>NZ_QCXX01000001.1:0-678960 GCF_003071065.1 Sphingobacterium athyrii
CCTTCTGCCAACCCCTTCTCCATGCCTTCTGCAATTTTACGTTCTTGCTCCTCAATCTGCCATTGACGAACAACCTCTGCATCCCATTTGCGCTTTAAACTGATGTCATACATAGCCTGATCCTCCTTTGATAACTTTGCGTAGCGTGCCAGACGAAAAAAACGTTGGAAAATTGAACTGTCCATGATCTTCGGTAGTTTCTTCAGCGTCGACAGATGCTTTAACATATAAAATACCATGTCAAGATCAGTTGACAACTCCGCTTCGCTTTTCACAAAATTAATCAATTGCAAGTAAATAAAACCAAATCCTTCGTAAAATATTTTCCCATCACCCCTGTCACACAGGCAAATATCGTGAAAATAACAGCCATCGTCCACGCCCTGCATCTTAAAATTGTCCATAACAACAATGGTATAAACCTCCGGAATGTCATACCCCCATCCTGCTCGGTTGCCCCGTGGCGCTTTCTCAGAAACTACATTGCACCCATAGTACAACATACGCTTTTTAAAGTTCCTATGATTGCTCGTCTGCATCTCGATAATCACTTCTTCGCCGGTGGTGGTCTCTACAATAATATCAAATATGACCGTTCCAGCCTCTTCACCACGCCCTATTCGTTCCGTATTGCGGTAGGTAAGGTCAACGATTTCTTTTCTCCCCTGAAAAATGATGTTCAGAAAATTCAGCAGATTCCGCTTGTCCCCAAACAGAATCTTGAAGCCAATATCAACCGTAGGATCGATAAACACGGGCTTATCCTGAAAATCAGGATGATTACTAAAATCCAAATTATTCATAATATTATTTAGTCTACTGGTTATATATAAGCAAATATAACAATTAAAACCTATAAATACTAAAATAATTAGCTAAAAACTCCTTTACCTGACCATTAAAGATATATCAAAGAAATGGACTATGCCTATTCTAAATTGGGGTTTGACAACGCAACAATTACATATTGAATTCGGAGATAGAATTAAGGCTTTCGGTGATGTGACAGTTCGCTTTACACTCCCAGTTCAGCAAAAAAAGCAGAATTACTAATGAAAGCCCTCTTAAATTCGCATTCTTTGGTTACTGCTTGGGATGGTACTACATTAGTGGGGCTCGGAAATGCCATTTCCGATGGGTATCTGGTGGTATATTATCCGCACCTACTTGTGCTCCCCTCCTATCAGAATTTCTACAAAAATAATCTCTCCATTGATGACTAGAAACACTTTAAAACAACAAAGTCCAATCGGACAAAGATTGGGCTGTGCTGCTGATAATCTATAGGATCACACAAAACTCTTTAAAATCGTCACATATTTCTCCATGTTGGTTAATCTTTCCAATGAACCAAATCATAAGGATAATACTGCTGATCTTTCAAACTACTATCATCTAAACCTAGAACTTTTACCAGCACGCCGCTCTCAAAACTCCAATATCCGGTATGAATATTCCATTTAGATTTATGTACATCATACCATCCGGTGTCCGAATGTCCTTTATACCAATCTTTTTGTAAATAAGTTATTAAATGTTTTAAAGCTTCATCTTTATCGCTTTTTGCCAAATCAATTACTTCCGTAAGTGCTTTGTATGGTTTAGAAAATTTAAAACTTTTATGAACTGACCAGTTTTCCACTCTACTACCTATTAAAAAGTCAACTAGATAATCGTTAAGGTTGTCATTTTTAACACATTCTACAAGTTTAAAGAAATCTTTTTGTTCAATATTTAGCATAATTCCGATTGAAAGCATCCAAACCATCTGAACATAACTACTGGATTGCTCCCAATAATGTGTAAAATATTCTAGTGTTCTGATATATTCTTCTTTGATCTTAGATATGGCCTCACCTGCGGAATATGTGGCGATCATATTATCCACTGAGTATTTGCTTAAATTTTTATATGTTTCAGAGATTTCTTCTGTATCCTCCGAGCCATATCCTGATAGGTCCTCTAACTCCTCTTCGATATACTCATTTTGTCTAGCGATAATCTCCATAAAATTTTCCCTGGAGTTTAATTTGTCTCTTGTATTCATAAAATTACTCCCTAACGTAGTTTTTGACAATCTTTAAATTAAAATGGACAGATTGACGCTCTCACCATTGGGTGGCTTTAAATAGGCTGCACACCGATAAGGGTCATCAAATTTCCTTTATTAACTAATTCGTACATTTTCGTTCATGCAACCTCGGGATGGTCTATTTCGCCTTGAATGATTGCTGCTCCGGAATAAATTTTCTATAGTAAACGAATTGTTTTTCATTCTTTGCTTTTTTTCCAATAGGTTGCTGTTAAATCGAATTTTTTCGTACCCGAGTTAAATTTGTAATTCATCGTATTTCCTTTCAGACAATTTTGATGTTCTCGTTCTTTCAAATAACTTGAGTTGCTGATTACTATATTTGTAGTTTGGCTAAAATCGTATTCAAACCCAATTAAGCTGTCTTCTAATAACCCCTCGCATTCATCTTTGTCATTTATCAATAAGTTGGAAAAAAAGTTGTTGTCAAACAAATTCACAAAGTTAATTTCGATTAATTGTCCGTCTTTATATTCAAATGCGTGTAAATCATTTCCGTCTCCTACAATATCGTCTGTTATTGCGATATAATTATTGGTTTTTATCTTATAAATTGCTAACGTCCAATATCCGTCCACAACTTGTATTCCTATCGTATTTGCTCCAATTAAAGAAAATTTTGAAAAATAAGGAGATGAGCTCAATGCAAAATCATTTTTCTGTATGAATTTCACAAATTTAATCCGTTCGCTCTCACTCCATTTCCAGCTTTCCATTGTATGTGTAGGCAGCTTTGTCAAAATATCAAGAAGATTTTTATGTTCAGAATATTTGATTTTTAACTTGTCTTTATTTTCAACACTTGTATCAATATCCGTGCTGCTTTTTTCAGCAGCTTTTGTTATTTGACTTGATGTCTCAGTTGCTTTCTTCACCGTTCCGCTTCCGCAGCATTGAAGAAAAAAGACGGTTGTGAAAAGGAGTATTGTTAATTTTCTTATAGTTATTGATGTTGAACAGCAAAGCGATTCTCCTGAAAATAGTATGATTGGTTTTTTCATTAGTTTTACTTTTATAAATTTTTGCCCAACTCTTTAGAGATATTATCTTTAAATGATGCCCCCCTCATTGGTTCAAGCAATATAATTAAAAAAATCATTAAGGGCAGTTGAATGATGTAAATGGCACAAGGAAGTACACCATCTAGAACTAGGTTATATCAGATGGGAATATCTGAATTTTGGCTCGACATCCAAAAATTGTTTGAAGTGAAAGCGTATACTAGTCACTTTCCTGACCTGCCGGTGCATTGCTTTTAGCATTAGTTGTGTAAATTGCGCGTCTTATCTCTGGCGGATACTCAAAATAAGTGGAATAACGTAACGGAAACTCGTATGGATCTGGTGTACAATATAGAACTGAATCTGTTTTTTAGGATAAACAGATTCAATAGCTTCTGGAAAGCCTTTTAGTCAGTAAACACAGGCGACAAGAATATCTTCCACACCACGCTGTCTGAGCTCGCCTTTTTACCTTCTCTATTAATGCCCAGGATATTATAAACCGCACGACTCTGAACAGAGCTGTTCTCTTACTTTAAAGTGTATGCAGTTAAGGAAAATAAAGGGATAAATAGGCTCAAGTGGACGGTTGCGCCACTCGGTCACAGCAGGAATAACCCTATCGACATACTCAGTATTTTCAGCCTTTACACTCCCTCTATCTAGAGCTTCTCGATCTCTTCGGCGGTAAGTTTGGTACATCGTATAATCAATTCTAATGCAGCTCCCTCCTTTTTCAATTCCCGAGCAACCTCAATAGATTTCTTACGCTCCCCTTCTGCCAATCCCTTCTCCAATCCTTTTTCCATGCCCATCTCCATTCCTTTCTCCATTCCTTCTGCCAACCCCTTCTCCATGCCTTCTGCAATTTTACGTTCTTGCTCCTCAATCTGCCATTGACGAACAACCTCTGCATCCCATTTGCGCTTTAAACTGATGTCATACATAGCCTGATCCTCCTTTGATAACTTTGCGTAGCGTGCCAGACGAAAAAAACGTTGGAAAATTGAACTGTCCATGATCTTCGGTAGTTTCTTCAGCGTCGACAGATGCTTTAACATATAAAATACCATGTCAAGATCAGTTGACAACTCCGCTTCGCTTTTCACAAAATTAATCAATTGCAAGTAAATAAAACCAAATCCTTCGTATCATAAAACACCAAATTATCCTATAAAAAGGAAAAGGCCGCTTGGATAGTATCCAAGTAGCCTTAAAACCCTATATTGTAATATGCTTTATTTTCCTTTAGTATCCTTCTCCTCTGCCTCGATTTGCTTTACAAACTCTACAGTGACGTTCGCCAGTTCGGCTATATCCGAAATCGAAAACTTATCCAAAGACAACAGGTTTTTTATTACTTTGGCTTTCCCCTCTGCAATTCCCTTAGCCTTTCCTATAGCTTCACCTTGAGCTTTCCCCTGAACAATACCCTCGGCTTTCCCCTCAGCTTTCCCTTCAGCTTTCCCCTCAGCCATTGCTTTTTCGCGCGCTCGTTTTAAGAACTCTTCCTGGCTACTTCGGATACTTTCGGCATCCCATTTATTCTTTAAACTTACATTGTACATCTCTCGTTCCTCCGGTTTTAGTTTGCTATACTCTGCCAACTGAAACAGCTTTTCAAATATCGGTTTTCGCAGATATTTTGAAAGTCCCTTCAGCGAGGACATGTTTTTCAGTATATAAAGCCAACGATCTAAATCGTTATCTAACTCGGCCTCAGCTTTAACAAAGTTAACCAATTCTATATATATAAAGCCAAGATCGTCGTAAAATATTTTACCATGATCACGATAACATAAACAAATATCGTGCAAAAAACACTTCTCTGCGCCCACATCAGGCATCGTAAATCCGTCCATCAATACAATGATATAGACTTCACTAATTGCATAATTCCAAGCCCTACGGTTGCCCTTAGGTGCCTGGTCGGCTATCAATTTACTACTGTAGTAAAGCATGCGCTTTTTCAGATTAATCTGTGCCGTGCGCTGCACTTCAATAATAAAACGTTCGCCATTGTCTGCCGTACAGGTCAGATCAAAAATAACGGTACCAATATCCTCTGTATCCCCGACATGCTCATTTTTGTTATAATATAAATCAGCAATAACCTTGCGACCTCTAAAAAGTTCGTTTAAGAAAGCAATGAGAAGATCCTTATTAGTATCTGATCCGAAAACTTTTTTAAAGCCATAATCTGTTGTGATATCGATATATTTCGACTGCTTAAATTCACTCATAATATATTGTTTTTAAATTGGTTAACAACACAAATATAAGCAAACAACCTTATTAAAACTAATATTTTTAGTAAAAAAATCAAACTTGATCCACCTCTCCATTTTCTAAAGTTTCTCTAATTTATTGTGCCTTAAAACTTTGTTCGTCAGCATTAGCATCCACTTTTTCTAAAGTGAGTGTACCGCTGGATTCTATGTTAAATAGCAATTTACCTTTGTAGGAACTCTTCTTGTGAAACGAGAATCTATATTCTACAGGGTTCAAAAGTCCAGACATGTTTTAATTATGGATGAAAATCATCCGATTTATTACTAATTATACAGTATAGTTTGCTGGGTTAGCACTTTCTATATAACCCTGCTCAACATCTTTCTTCATCGACTCAACTACGTCTAATGGAAC
Organism: Sphingobacterium athyrii; assembly: GCF_003071065.1. Classification (GTDB taxonomy): domain Bacteria; phylum Bacteroidota; class Bacteroidia; order Sphingobacteriales; family Sphingobacteriaceae; genus Sphingobacterium; species Sphingobacterium athyrii. The sequence continues at coordinate 5,740 of NZ_QCXX01000001.1, forward strand.
CATATAATGGTTAAGCATTTTTTCCTCTGATTCCTTCATCTTTTCGGTGTCTTTCGCAGCATGGTATAACTTGAACAATAACTCATCTTCGGAAAGAAATTGATAGGGGTCTTTAATGTAATTACTTCGGAATGCAACATACTCGTTTATTTTGTCAGCGGCTTTTTCAAATTGCCCAGTCCGTATCAGTGATGAATAAAGTCTGTTGTACGCTAAAGATAGCCATTGCGCAAAGATTTTCCTTTGATCTTCTGCAGGGTATTCATTTCGGTTCTTATCAAAATTAGCAAGAAGGTATTCAGCCTGCATTATTGCTTCGTCATACCGTTCAAGCTTATGGTATAACAGTACAAGCCGCAAATACCCCATCTTGAATAGCTTCTCCTTGGAAACTGATTCTTTATAGTATTTTTCGGCAAGCTCATTATCGCCCTTCTTTTCAGCGATAAGACCTTTAATCTCATACGCTTCCGCGTAATCAGGATCGATTTCCAAAGCCTTTGTACAATATTCTTCGGCTTTATCCATAGAATCAGCATCAAAATATATACTTCCCAAAAGAGCTAAATATTTCTTCTCTTTTGGGAACTCGTTATTTAAAATATGTAAATTAGCGATAGCTTTCTCTGTCTCACCAAACATCTTTTGATTACTGAGTTTTCGTAATATCTTTTCAACCTGTTGTTCTGTCATTCTTCCAAAAATGTTTTAGTTTGTATTCTTTCAGAATTCGTTGTCCTGTTCACTGTAATAGTGGCTTTCGGTTTACCATTGAGTGGGATAGCTTCTTCTTTTTAATTGCAACTGATCAGAATAAAATGGACCAGCTTATCGTTAGCAATTTGTTTGAAGGTTTTCTCTGTACTGAAAATATGATGCAAGATTTATTTCCATGATAATTATTCTTCTCGCCATTCAATTCCGGGATACATTTCTCCTGTTAATAAGTAAAATTGCAGTATTTCTAAACCATCTTTATTATCAACAAGCAATGCCGTAGGGTACTCATCCCTTTGTCCATTTATCAATATAAAGTCTTTCATTTCAATAGTTGTCCCTTTCGAATTATGCGTAGTGCACCCAGCATCGCCGTTGAATCGGAAATATATTGCAAATGAATGAGTTGAATTTCTCAATAATATAATTGTAGTTTCATCATGTCCACTAAGAGTATATTCAACAAATTCGGTTTCATGAAATTGTGCAACTACAGTTTTCAATTCTACCAACGTAGTGACGAAAAACTCCTTTCCATTGGCAACCAAGCTTAGCGCTGTGGGTGGATTTGGTAAAACTTCAATTCCATTGAAGACACTTGAAACATTTTCCATTTGTAATACAAAATTTTGGATAGCAATTTTTTCGTCCTCATTGTCAGTGGTGCCACTTATTGAAATCGCGTGGTCTGCTGTAGCGGAAACACTCAGATTACAAATATGAAATGAGCCCGAAATCTTATCGCTGATTTCTCGTGCTTGAAGAAAAGCCTGTCTGGATTTTATAATTTTTTCCTTAAGTTCATCAGGTAAATGGTTGAATTCTGTTGTATCCATAGTGTCAATATTATTTTTTCGCAATTTCTTTTAAAAAGGTTAGGAAGTTGTCTGCATATAATTCAAATTCCCACTCACCACTCCCGTGTATACTTGTATAAATTGGTGCATCATTTTCTGTTATTTCATTAATGTCTATGCAATACGGGTCAGCTCCTGCATCAGCAATTACAACATAATTCTTTGGCCAATCGGCAATTGATTCGTTGGTTACCGGATTAAATGAATAGCCTTCCTGTCTATTTATCAGGTCAGAAGCTCCATACAAATGCAAACCTTGAAAGTATTTTTTGTTGTCAATGAATACGTTTAAAGGCGAGTAGTTTTTGAGGAACAACAAATAATTTTCCGGTAATTTCCATTTTTTCTCTATGTTTAAAATGTCGGTTTCGTCTGCAATAACGAGCCAGTTTGTCGGGTTTGATAAGTCTCGGTTTTTAGCTCTTTGTGCTTCGAGTTTTTTGTTAAGTTTTGAAGCAATTTTTTCAAGTTCTGTTTTTGGATTTTCTAGCGAAATATGTGTTTTCGGTTCTGGATAGCCTCCACCGTCTTGAAAACCATTTTTCTGCCAGATCTCTATTTCTTCAATTCTTAAATCTGCTTCTTTCCAATATCCTGGATCTTTCGGTAGTTCTCGGTCAAAAGGTTGTTTGCTAAATAATGAGATACTTTTAATTGCTTTTGCACGGATTGAAGTATTAAAACTTTGGTTTTTTAGAATTTCAATTAGTGCCGGAAATGATTTTTTGCCGCTGGTTTTTAATAGCCCGTCAATGCCCCAATACGTTAATTCAGGCTGAGTGATGCACCATTCGAAAAAGTCAGCGTAGTTAGCTTCATCTTCGTTTACAAGTTCTATAATATCAGTCAGTAGAAAATTTCGCCAATGCAAAATTTGTCCACTTCTTGCGTAATCTGTTAAGATATTCAAAACATATTCTCTGTCAGTTGATGAATATTTTTTCAATAATTTTTCTATCAGTTTGGAAAATTTACCCCCATCTGTTTCATCGACTATTTGTTGTCTTAATTTTTGTAAACTTTTGTCTGTCATAAAATTACTATCAAAGTTTGGGAAGTTTTTTATAAGTTGTAAATTATATCCGTCTCGTCGTCTTTAAAGATAATTTGTATAGGATTTTTTATTCAATCAAGTATATACAAAATAAAAATGATAATGTTATTATATTTACAATCCGCTGGGTTTCTTTTCAGATCCGTGCGTATTCAAATATTAAGCGTTATCGAGAAAATACCATATTCAAGGTGTAACTTTTCACTCAGATTAATCTTGCCCCAATGCCGATCAACTCCCTTCACCATGTATAATATTTCAAGGATACCAACATGTCCGATATTGATGATTTCACGGTTGTGGTTTTGCCCAATCTAATTGATATAATCAAAGGAACTTTCAACAAAAAGGTCAGGTAAATTGATCAGATGATGTAAACATTTGTCTACCATTTCAATATGTTAATAACTTTATGCCCAATATTTAATCATTGTTTCACAATAAAAATAATTTTATACGTTATCTTTAATGGTATAATAAAGAATCACATTTATCACATAAAATTTATAATAGAAAAAAATGGGAAAATTTGTAGTGAAAACAAGAAAAGATGGTGAGTTTCAGTTTAATTTAAAAGCAGGAAATGGTCAGGTAATTCTGAGTAGTGAGGGCTATAAAACCAAGGCAAATTGCTTAAACGGCGTTGAATCGGTAAAAAGAAATGCTCAGGACGATGATAAATTTGACAGAAAGACTTCGACAAATGGTAAACATTACTTCAATCTGAAAGCGACCAATGGTCAAGTTATCGGAACAAGTGAAATGTACGAAAGTGCAAGTGGAATGGAAAACGGAATTGAATCCGTAAAATCAAATGCACCCAATGCTACAATCGAAGATCTTGATTAAGATGTAAAACTTGATTTGCATAAGCAAATAATAAAAAGCCCGAAATTTACGCTCGGGCTTTTTTGTTTTAATTGGCAATGCCCTAAGTTTATTGAAAAATCAATATTTTAACATGCATTTAACGTTGTGGGATAGTGTTGATTCAAATATAAAACGTAACTTCACATCAGCCAATCACTTTAGATTGCAAATTAAATACGAGAAATATCTCCACCGTCAGAAATCACATGTCCCAGTCTGTTAAATTCGACAATGTTAATACATTGTTCTCCAAAGCGTTAAAGCAAAAAATCAATCATTATTTTAATAACTCGTTAAAGCAAAAAACCGGCAACCGAAGGATATTTTTGAAAGCTGCTATTCTTTTGACCACTTTTATCCTTTTATATATTCTCTTGGTCTTCGTTCCGCTTCATTGGAGCATTGCTGTCGTGCTATGCCTTATTTTCGGGGCCAACTTGGCTGCGATCGGCTTCAATATCATGCACGATGCCGGACATAATTCGTTTTCGGATAACAAACGTCTGAATACGGTATTGTCCTATACACTCAATCTCTTGGGCGGCAATATCTATTTTTGGAAACTCAAGCATAATATCGCCCACCATACGTATACCAATATCGATGGTGAGGACCACGATATTGAAATTAAATTTATGCGTATCCACCATGATCAGAAGTTGAAAAAACACCACCGCTATCAACGGTTTTACTTTCCGCTGTTATATGGTATCTCCTATTTGGCCTGGATTTTTTATCAGGATTATGAGAAATATTTCCGCGGCCGCATGGGAAATCAAACCGAGCGTTTTCATTTTCCGGTCAGGGAACGTGTCATTTTTTGGCTCAGTAAGATTGTGCATTTCACGCTATTTGTGGTTCTTCCCATTATCTTTGTCGGTTGGCTTCCTACCCTCTTTGGCTTGTTGATCGCTGGCGTTGTCTGCGGAATGAGTCTGGCGACGGTATTTCAACTGGCTCACGTTGTTTCCGGAACTGAATTTAAGACAATCGAAGGGGCGCGTGTGGAAGAAGAATGGATGATTCATCAGATCCAGTCTACGGCCAATTTCGCTACAAGGAGTAAGATATTGACCTGGCTGCTCGGTGGACTTAACTTTCAGGTAGAGCATCATCTGTTTCCCAAAATAAGCCATGTGCATTATCCCGCGCTCAACCGTATCGTAAAACAAACTTGCAAGGAGTATAAATTGCAATACAACGAATTCAGGACTTTTTGGGCAGCGTTTAGGTCGCATATCGGGGTTATTCATGCCATGTCAAAATAAACTTAGTCGAGTGATCCAATATGGTCCTGCATAGCAAAATTAAAAACTCCTTCTTCTTCACTCGTAATTTGTACCGGAAGAAGGAGCTTTAATGCGATATAAAGGCAGTAAATGAATTTATTCTGAAAATAAATCACAAAATATACTATATACCAATAATTTATACCTATACTTGTATCATAATCAGGTTCCGCCTTTGCTTTTCTGAAATCGTCAAGTATCCCTTTCCGCTCAGTTTTTGCATTTCCAGAAGCTAATTTTGTTTTCAAAATAATAGTGAAGTACCTTTTTGAACTTGCATAAACCCCAAGCCCATTAAATACAAAACATCATTTCTTGCAAACAAATGGATTATTTCTCGTTGTTGGGACAGCATCCTTTATACAGCGTGTGTAAACAGAATAATTTAATACTAATATATAATACAATGCAAGAAGGAACAGTAAAATTCTTTAACCAGACAAAAGGTTTCGGTTTTATTACACCAGCTGATGGTGGTGAAGACATTTTCGTACATGTTACCGGTCTGATCAATGAAGTACGCGAAAATGATAGCGTAACATTTGACTTGGAAAACGGAAAAAAAGGCATTAATGCCACAAACGTACGTATCGCTTAATTAAGTAGAATAGTCAATCTGGGAGTTGCATGGCGCATCTTCTAAGGACGTGTAGCAGATCTCTGCTACACGTTTTTTTTGTCCATCGCTTGCCTCCTATCTACGCCAGGTGTTTCAGATTCAGGCAATTTTTCTAAATGACTATCGGATGTCAGATTTTAGCGTATATTTTTTATTAAATTGGCATTGGAAAACTGATGAGCACGGACCAAGAAACATATCAAAGCTATAGGATACCCGTTCCGGAGGAATTTGAAACGGTGTTTTCTCATTTTTACTTTGCAGCGAATACATCAAAAAACACTATTACAAAAACACTGTTACCATCATTTCAGACTATGATGGTGTTTAATTTCGGGACACCGGCCTTACTTATCTCCAAAGAAAAGGCTAAAATCAGCATTGGTAACTGCCTTGTACTCGGCCCGGTTAAACAGGCCTTTTCTTACACTTTACTCCCCGGGACACAGCTATTGATCGCCAATTTCAAAGCTGATGCTTTTTATCGTTTTTTTGGTAGACCACACCTTTCCGGGCATCAGACCATGGATCCTGACGAGCTCCTGTTGGACAATTGCTTTCACTATTTATGGCAGCAGCTAAATGAAATCGACGATGTGGCAGAAAAAGTAAAGTTTATCTTAAATTTTTGTAAGCCTTACTTGAGGTCGCAGGATGATGTTGCTGCTCTACTTTTCCATTTTCAATCCGGACCACTGAATCCTGTTAAATCTGTTGCTGAGCAAATCGGACACAGTGAAAGAAATATCCAGCTTATCCATAAAAAACATTTTGGATTCAGCGCCAAAGAATTGAGTCGATATGAGCGTTTTATCAAGGCGATTGGATTCATCCAACAGCTAGCCTCGTCAACAGAAAAGGTAAATTGGTTTGAAATAATCGAGGAATGTGGCTATTATGATCAAAGCCAGTTGATTCACGACTTCAAACATTTTATCAACACTTCACCTAAAAAATTTTTAAAATTTCAGCGGGATGTCTGCAGGGCATCTGATGGATAGACCTTTTCGTTTTCTTACAATTTTACCGATTGCATTCCTGATAGATTTGTTCCATTCAATCAATTAAAAATAAAAAAAATGAAACATCTCATCATCTATGCGCACCCAATTGACGGCAGTTTAAACAATCACTTTAAGCAAATTGTTAAAGACACCTTGCTACAAAATGGACAGGAAGTCATCGTAAGAGATCTCTATCAATTAAATTTTAATCCGGTATTGTCCTATGATGATATCAACGGCCAACGTCGGGGAATTGTGGATCAGGACGTAAAAAGAGAGCAGGACTATATTATCTGGGCCGATGCCATTACTTTTATATATCCCATCTGGTGGACAGGTATGCCTGCCATTATGAAAGGATATATAGACCGTGTATTCAGTTATGGATTTGCCTACAGATATGATGCCGGTGTTCAAAAAGGCCTGCTGACCGGAAAATCCGCATACATTATCAATTCTCACGGTAAATCAATGATGGAATACCAAGAAACCGGGATGGACAAAGCCCTACAATTGACCTCTGATAATGGTATATATAGTTATTGTGGTCTTGAAATCAAGCGACACTTTTTCTTTGATCGGGCTGACCGTGCAGACGATCATACGGTCAACGCATGGGGATCACAGCTCAGACAGGTCTATTTAGAAAATGAACTAGCTGTTTAAAATAAAAATCTACTGTACTGACTAGCAATAGACAAAAAATCCGGGAAACAGTTTTGTTTCCCGGATTTTCCGGATTCTTAAGCTTGCATTGCTACACGTCCTTTCGTTTTTCTGAATTCTGTCAGGCTCATTACGTGTGTCTTTTTAAAGAATTTATTCAGATGGCTCTCATCTGAAAAACCAAATTCGGACACAATTTCATTGATCCGCATATCACTAAAAAGAAGTCTATGCTCGATCAATCTCATTTTATAATTTAATATATAATGCTGGATGGTTTCACCGCATTGCTTTTTAAAGTAGCTGCCAAGATAACTTTCAGAGAAGCCAAATTTATGAGCGATTGAAGATACTTTTAACAATGCCGGATCATGGATATTTCCCTGAATATAATTAATAATGTCTAACACCCGCTTATCTGTATTGGATGCCACATGAGCTACTCTCATCTTTGAAATGTTCCTTGCCGCAATGACAATCAATGCATTCACATAATGTAAGGTCAGCTCTTCCTGAAAGAGGTCCGGATGATTGATGCCATGGAGAAGCGAGGAAACAATCGAATCAACCAGAATAACATCAGGTTTATTCTGTAAAATGCACCCGGACAAATAGGAAGCCCCATATAATAGACATTCCATCGAATTTATGCTATTCCATTTGTAGTCTTTTACGTATCGCTCGCTGAACTTAACGAGCAAAAGTTCTGTATGTTCGATTACTTCCAAATTATGCTGATCATTTGGTGTAAGGAGGATGAGACTACCTTTGCTGTATGAAGCGGTATTGTTGTTAATCTTAAGAAACCCTTCCCCACAAATGACATATATGATTTGAAAAAAGGAAAACTGGTTATCTTTTAAAGGACAGCTTACCACCTGATGGTATTCCACTTTGACCAATTGATCTATATTCTCTCTTCTCATAACGCAAAAATACCTATTTATCATTAATAAATACTGATTTTTCACAATATTTCTGTTCAAATTTGCTACATCAAAACTTTAGATAGCAATGAAAAAATCAATCTACATCCTGGCACTGGGTGCATTTGGCATAATTACAACTGAATTTGGAATAGTTGGAATCCTTCCGACAATTAGCCGCGAGTTCGGTGTATCATTAGATACTGCCGGATGGTTACTCAGCGCTTTTGCGATAACGGTGGCGGTTTCGTCACCTTTTATCACTTCCTTCACGACCAAAATAAATCGGAAACTTCTCCTATGTCTGGTTATGAGTATATTTGTCCTTTCAAACTTAATCTCCGCATTTTCTTCAAATTTCACTATGCTGATGGTAGCCCGCATCCTGCCAGCCATATTACATCCGCTATTTTGGAATATCTCTATCGCTATTGCTTTTAAAAATAGCGGAGCAAAGGGTGTTTCTACAGTCATGTTGGGTCTCAGCTTAGCGACTGTCCTTGGAATCCCGTTGACAACCTATGCGGTAGATCTATTTAATAATTGGCAGGCTTCATTTTTCCTTAGCAGCGCGATCAGTCTAATTGCATTTATAGGTCTGTTGTTTTTTATACCTTCTATTCCTGCAGACAATACAAAATCCACGCAAAATCAGATCGCGGTACTGAAAAGTCCTCTTTTGTGGCTCAACCTGATTTCAACCATTTGTACACTGGCGGCGATGTTTTCCAGTTATACCTACCTTACCGCCTATCTTGAACAAATTACTAAGATGGATGGTGCACAGATCAGCGTTATGTTGCTGCTCTTCGGTGGCATGGGAACGCTAGGAAATTGGCTGATGGGCCTGGCGTTAAACAGAAACGTGCTATTAACAGCGAGATTCTTTTTGGCTTCTTTAATCGCGGTACAGGTACTCGCTTACTACTTAGGCGGAATATTTGCCCCAATGGTTATTATAGTCTCTATCTGGGGAATGATTCATACGGGTGGATTTCTGGTTTCAAATATCCGGACAACTCAGTCGATTCCCCATCACGCTCTTGAATTTGTGAATAGCTTACTTACCTCATCCTTTAATATCGGCATTTCCCTGGGTGCTTTTCTCGGAGGGATAATAAGCGTCTACTATGGTGTACATTATGTTTTATGGGTAAGTATCTTGCTATTAGCGGTAACATTTGCGATGAGTTTTGTCACTTTCCCAAAAATGCAAACGGATGATGAGGAAAATATAACAACAAAGCTTGCTCCATCGGTCTGTAAACAAGCTTAGGAAATCAGCTCGCATAATAAGCTTAAATAAAAATATCCCTTTTGCTGGGAAGGGATATTTTTATTTAAGTACCACCAACTTCTTGATGTATCATTTCAAAGTTATTCTGAGCAACCGGCAAAAAGTGGCTTTATATACTATACAGTATAAATTTCCTTTTCATAACAATTAAATATTCCTTTTCGGAAAGAGACCGTTCCGACAAATTTATATCCTTTTTTAAGATACACGGTATTAGCCTGATTATTTAACGAGAAAGCATCAAAACGTATTGATTTATATTGATTTTCCAAAGCATATTGTTCGGCGTAACGAATCATTTGGCTCGAAATCCCTTTCCCTTGCGCCGAAGGCTTTACGTATAAACGATGAATTACAAGAAAAGGAACCGGGGTTTCCCAGCTTAAATCATTATATTCTTCATCGTGGCGCTCATTAAGTGCCATATATGCGAGTATCTGACCTTGATCGACATAAACAAATCCTTCTTTTCGCTCGATGTCAGCCGCAAGTGTATCCTTATTTGGATACTCCTGATCCCACTGATCAATACCTTGACTAGACATGTGTGTTTTTACTTCTTCAAGAACATTGTCCGCTTGGATCAAGTTCGCCGCAGCTGCTCTTACAATCATTTTTTTCTTTAAAAATACCATATTTCAGCTATAATCCCAGTCATGACATCCTTTGCCCGAGAATAAAGGGGCTACCAAAAAGTGAAACTTTAACGCTTTAAGTTTTGTTAGTATTTAGTGTATTTATAATCAAATTAATGTTATATTTATGTTAATTCTCAAAACAACAATAAATTATGGCTAAGTCTGCAAAAATTCAATCTCCTAAAAAAGAATTAAAAAATAAAGTCATCACTCATTTACAAGATACTATTTCTTATTTACGTGATCATTTCAGCGAAAAGGAATTTAGCAACAGAATTGAAAAGGCTGCCAAATTATTGATTGAGGGTCTTAAAAATAAGACTTTGGCTAAAAATAACAGTACTGCAGCTAAGACGCAGCCTAAAGCTACGCCAAAGAAAACAGCAGCGGCACCGGCTGCTAAAACAACTATAGCTGAAAACACTGTAGTCAAAGCGGCTCCGGTAGCAGCCAAAGATACCAGCACACCAGCTAAAACACAGCCTAAAGCTACGCCAAAGAAAACAACTGTTTCAGCGGTTAAAACAACCGCAGCTAAATCAACCGCAGCTGAAAACACTGTAATCAAAGCGGCTCCGACAGCAGCCAAAGATACCAGCACGCCAGCTAAGGCGCAGCCTAAAGCTACGCCAAAGAAAACAACAGCGGCACCGGCTAAAACTACCGCAGCTAAATCAACTGCAGCTGAAAACATTGTAGCCAAAGCGGCTCCGGTAACAGCCAAAGATACCAGCACACCAGCTAAGGCACAGCCTAAAGCTACGCCAAAGAAAACAGCAGCGGCACCTGCTAAAACAACCACAGCTAAATCAATTGTAGCTGAAAACACTGTAGCCAAAGCGGCTCCGCCAGCAGCCAAAGATTCCAGCACGCCAGCTAAGGCGCAGCCTAAAGCTACGCCAAAGAAAACAGCGGCGGCACCGGCTAAAACAACTGCAGCTAAATCAACGGCAAAAAAAGTATAGCAACCAAAGTTGCTCAGAAAAACAGCCACAGTACGGACTTATAGAACAAGATATACCGCGTTAAGGCACAATTCTAAAAATCGGATACAGTAGGTGTGATTTTTCATAATAATTCGAATGCTTATATACCCAATCCAATTGGGCCTTTCCGTCAGCTGCAAATTTTGGATTACCTGCTTTTTCTTTATCAAAGGCAGATTTTAAATCCTTATTTTCTTTCAAAAGTTTGGCTGCCGTATCTTCAAAAACATAGGCAGAGTAATATTCTTTTTGTCCAAGGATCGCATCAAAGAAATTCCAGTTGAAATAGGAATCCATCGCTTCGGGTTCCAGTGTCTCCATAAGATACTTTACGCCATCCTGATCCAGCGGAACCAAAAAGTCTCCGGCCCTGAACCTCACTTCCTTCATTTCCCTCAACACATCGGTATCATAATGGAGATAATGCCCTTCATAAGGTGTAGAAGTCGTCTTGAAATCGTTGATTCGGTATTGTTCAACAACAATAGTGGAATCTCGTTCAATTGGATTCATTCTGATCTGATTGAGCTTCAATAAGTCAATAACTTTCCATTCGGATTGCGGGATTACATAATACTTCGGAATAGTAACTTCCTTGGTTGGTAGGTAGGTATTGTATAGCTTAACCTGTCTTGAGAATTTGGAATTTCGGTCGTACCACAATCTTTTTCCGGAGGAAACATCACTTGGTTTATATTTTGCCTCAAACCCTTTAAAATCAATATTTTCATATTTCGTCGTATCGAGTTTCCATGCAATGGAATATTTGCTTCCGATACTATACTGTTTTAAATTGTCCGCTCTCTTCTGTTGAATAACCTTATGATTTCGCTCAATAAAATCGAGCGTATTTAGCATATAATCATACGTTGCCTTTACACGCTCTTTATAGGGCTTCAACATATGTGTTTCGACCACCGTTCCAATGACGTTGAAAAGACTCGTATAACCTGTGGCATATCTGGGTGAATCCATAAAAACGGGGAAACCAAGATCTGGAACATCATTGTGAATATTGACATAGGGAACAGAAATAAATCCATTTTTTTCAAGATCCTTTAACAGTGTTTTTTGCATTTCGTCATTAAAATAGTCCCCTAAAACTCTCCCCAAGCGTTCCTTGTTGGTCGAGATATAAGTAAACGTATATTGATAATCTGCGCCATTGCTGACATGGTTGTCAATAAAAACATCTGGTTTTATCCATTGAAAAATCTGCTGAAAACTCCGCGAATTTTTCGTGTCTGTTTTGATAAAATCTCTATTGAGATCATAATTTCTTGCGTTTCCACGAAAGCCATATTCTTCGGGTCCATTTTGATTTGCTCTAGAAAACCCGTTGCGATTTAGCATTCCGCTGACGTTATAGCTGGCTATCGCAGCTATAATAACATGCTTAGGTGTTTTTATTCTGCCTGTTGCCAGATCTCTCATAAGCATCATGGTTGCATCAATTCCGTCGGGCTCCCCGGGGTGAATACCATTGTTAATAAACAGTACCGATTTATTTTCTCTTGCTTCCTCCGGGCTTTGTTGCGATGGATTGAATATAACAACATCGATCGGGGCCCGGTTGTCATCTTCTCCCTTTGTTTCATAACTGATTGCGGGAAATTGATTCGCCAATCCCTGATAGAATTTGCGCATTTCCGCAAAAGTCGTCGACTGATTACCATTTCCTTTCTCGTACGGTGAAAGGTTTTGAGAATGGCCCGCACTTGAAATCAATAAAAAGAATAGAATTGGAAGTTTTTTCATAAGATCAATTTAATGTTCTAATTTAAAAAAAACTTACTAAAGTCGGTTTCTTTCGATCAGTGCCTGTACCAAAACTTTCTATGATGCACTCCCAAATGGGGATATCCACATTTCTACCCTCGAAAATTTTATTGGAGCTTTCGAGGGTAGATGAAACAGGGCTCATTTTGCCAAGAACTGTTCACTTATAGGGTTTTAACAAGAGAGAGATCTACACCTAAACCCTTGAGCGAAGCAAATGTTAGCTTGTCCATCATTGCCCCGTCGAAACGAATTGTTTGGAGTGTTTTATAATATCTGTTTGTTAAGACAGAACTAGATCGAAATGAGACATTTCTAAATGTCGCTCCCTGAAAAGAAGCACCTGTCAGCGCAACACGATCAAACATTACATCAATAAAGGTCTGTCCATCGAGGTTGATACCGCTCATGTCACAGGATTTAAATGTCGTACCGTTAAAGGAACAATTTTCAAAGACTGTTTTTCTAAGATCAATGGACGTGATCTTAACATTGATCAATGAAGCATCCGTAAAATTTGATTTGGTTAGCTCGGATGCATAGAACTCTGTATCCGTAAGAATAGTCTTATCAAAGCTGGCGTTTGTGAGATTGTTTGCGGAAAACTTGCAGCCTCGCAGATCGGTTTCCTTGAAATGTGCGCCGGATAGATCACTTCCTTTAAAGGTACTACCGTTGAGATCGGCATTCGAAAAATCGGCATTCCGTAAATCACTTCCCAGGAATTTGCGTCTGGGGGCATGGACACCGACAAAATCAGTTCCTGCTAAAGCGCTGCCGCTGAAATCAGTCAGTAGCGGTCGTTCCGTCCCGGTGGCTGGCTCCAAGTCGCTGGTCATTCCTGCTAAGCTACCCTCACCGTTGTAATCTGTAAGTTTTGGAAGCTCCCGGCCCCTCTCCTCCTGGGTACCGTCAGAAAAATAGTCCAGTCCCACAGCAAAAATATCGGCTAGCTGATTGATTGTCATAAAATCAGGGATGGATTCTCCTCGCTCCCATTTTCCTACGGCCTGCGGACTAATAAATAAAAGTCCTGCGAGTTGAGCCTGAGACATGTTTTGTGCTTTTCGGGCATTGGCAATTCTATTGCCCAATATCTTTACGTCCATAATTGCAATTCTGTTTATGTTTGACTCTGCAAAGATACACGGAGCCACGGCCAAATAGGATAAAATAACGACTACTTCTAGTTGTTATTGCACTACTTATAGTTGCAATTATCAACCCATAGTTGTAAAGCAGCATATACTGCATGGGTTAAAGACAAATCGCTACTACTTCCTGACCTTTTTATCGGTAAGCGCAAATTCTTCCCATAACTTGTTAATTGCTATTGTTGACAACCTTTTTTTGTTTGATGCAATGAGAATACGATACCGAAATGTTACTGAATTGCCTTTTTCCAGTCTAAAATTCAGGACTTCATTTCCCTGGCTAAAAACTTTTTGTCCAAGTGGATTGGCGGCAAATAAGCCGTAGCCCCGTGCATGCCAATAAGTCGGATAGCCGACATTGTCCGGATCGTCCATAATCACTATACTAATGGTATCTTTTCCCTTTTGTCCATAAAGCATACACCATTTTCCACGGGAGCCCCAGGCATCGTCTCCTGTTTTATCCTCACTGGTTAGGTATTGACCTGTAACATTATGCTCAGAATTGCGCTTAACTGTCGTCGCTGAACCGTGGATATCTGTAAACTGCCGTTCTTCTTTGGAAGGCAATTCCAGTTCGTGTGCGACACGTAGACCCAATAGCCCATCCTTGACATCAGCAAAAGATACCGCCTCCATCGCAGTAAATGTTGTGGTCCGGTCGATGATGCGAAGATTCGTTGTTGCCGTAAAAGTGAATGCGGTATGTTCTTTCAACAGCACATGTTTTTTGATGTCGCACCAATCTGCCCTGTATTTTATGACACCGGATGTCCCACTTTTAATTTCGGAGATGGCCGTTGTTTTGATCCAGCCATAGTTGTTTTTCTTAATTTCTGGTATGGCAGACGAATTATTCCAAAAATCAAGGCCATTGACACTTTCATAGTTCATCCACAAGCCGATATGATGTGGGTGATCTGTGGGTTCACCCGGACGTGGAGCCAGTGGAAACCCTCGGGTAATAACCTCGCCATTGGCGGCAAAAATCGGATACAATGTCGGTTTTTCCAAATTATCCGGATAGATAAATGCGGTAAAAGGGCTATCATCTGCCGTAACAATAATTTCCTTACGCGCGCTGTCTTGCCGAACAGTTATAAACTGTTTTTTTTGAGCGGAAACCAGGGGTATAATGACCGCTAACAATAGAATAAGTAAGAGTAGTTTTTTCATTTGTCGGATTGATCTGAATTAAATCTGGTTAATATTTGAATGCTTTCCCACCTGCAATCACTTCTTGTCGTTTATCATCAAAAATAACCTTTTCTCCTGTCCTGTAGGCTGCATTTGCCATAATAACCGCAATTGAATGGTTGTACCCCGCTTCAATTGGCGCATTGGGTTCTTTACGATTACGGACGCACTCCATCCAATTGCGTATATGTGCCATTGTGACAACATCCCCGCCGGTATTCGCCGCCGTACCGACCCGGATATTATTCAAGGTGATATCCGGCAATAAATTTGCCTTCATTCCCATTGCACTAGCGTACGCTTCAGTCAGACCGCCCGTAGCCGATATTTTATTGGTATCCAAATTGAGCGTTCCGCCGTTGCTGTAATAAATTTCCTTCACCTCCTCTCCGTTCAGGACGCCTGAATTTGTCTGTCTGGATTTAAACAGTACCTGAAATCCTTTAGTCAGATCGTCTAATGGACCGTAATCAAATACAGCAGTAAAGGTATCCGCATTTTCCCTACCATCTTTCCAAAGGTAATTCCCTCCATTTACTGCTACACTACGGGGGTGCGGGAGACCTGTAAACCAATGCACTGTATCAATCTGATGGCATAACCATTGTCCGGGAATACCAGATGAATAAGGCCAGAACAGTCGATATTCCAGATAATGTCTGGCATTGAAAGGCTCTTCCGGGCGATTGAGCAAAAATCGCTTCCAGTCGGTATCTTCTTCTCTTAGTTTGCCCACTAGATCAGGTCTACGCCATCGTCCCGGCTGATTGACGTTCCAGGTGAGTTCCACCATGACGATATCTCCAAATTTTCCGCTTTTAATAAAATCATTTGCGGCAAAGTAATTTAAACCGCTCCGACGTTGTGAACCGATCTGCACAATCTGTTTGCTATCCTTCACCGCCTTTAATACCGCACGGGCATCTTCCATCGTTTCGGCCAGTGGCTTTTCAACATAAGCATCTTTACCGGCCTGTACCGCTTCTATCGCATGTAGCGCATGCTGAAAATCGGAGGTCGAAACAAATACCGCGTCGACATCCTTGATATCGTACAAGGCCTCATTATTCAGGCAGGGTGTAATGGCATGTCCCAGCTTTTGTTTCCAGAAATCCACGCCTTCCTCCCGACGCAGCTTCCAGATATCGCTTACAGCAATAATATCAAAATTCAGCTCTTTATAGGCCGCAAGAAATGAGGGAGCATGTGCTCCTTTATGTCGATCTGAAAATCCAACCACCCCAATATTAATGCGGTCATTCGCGCCAACAATCCGTCGATAACTTGAAGCACTGAAGGCATGTGTTCCTGTATAGATACCTGCAGTCAACAGCCCAGCTTTTTTTATAAAATCTCTACGTGAATTAATCATTTTTTAAGTTTATCTAAGTTTAGTTACTTACTAAAAGAATATTTTTGATATTTTGTTTTCTTGACTACTTATTATCGGTTCAGCAGCAAACAAAAAGCATTTTTTGCGGCTAAAGATCTTTCATTAACATTGCCTCCATACTTCTGGGAAATATTTGCCTACATACAAGTTAACGTCTTCCCGATGACTACGATAGCTGTTTCTTTTTTATTTCGGGTTTCTAACGACGGATATTTTTACACCTAAAATATTCGGCAATTCAATTATTTTATGTTAATATAATTTTAGTATTTAACAATATCTGTTTATATTTAACTAGCAATCGCGACAGCAATTAATTAAATGCCAAATGAAAAAAATAATTCAAGAAGGGGAACTAATCACGGTTGGAAGGATGCAAAAAGATCCTTTTATTATGGCTATGGAAGAAAAAACAGCTTGGAAAAAAGAGCTAAAACAGAAAATCCGTAGTTACCTCTTTGCCCGACAGCAACCTTTGATTTACCGGAAAAATGGACAGATGGTTGCTGAATATCAAGATGGAACAATTCAAAGCATCTAAATATGGCAACTATATATATCATAGCCGGCCCACCTAACATCGGTAAAAGCACCTTCGGACCGGACTTTGTTCCTGAGGGCATAAAAATACTTGATCCCGATCTTATCGTGCAGCGTTATCGCGAGCTCGGCATCAGGAGTGGGTACAAACGATTTGAAAAAATGTTACAGCATGAGCTTTCCGCCAACCGGGACTTTGCAATAGAACTCAATTTAGGATTGAGAAAACATTTCGACATGTTGAGAATGGTCAAAGCTTTTCATTCCGATAATAGAATAGAAATATTATTCTTCTACACGGATCATATGGATATTTGTTTGGCCCGGGCACAGGCTCGAAAAGATAACCAAGCCCACCGTAGTATGGAAACTATTGAAGATTTATACATTCGGGCCCTCCCACTGCTCAAACGAAATCTGGATATCTTTGATACGCTAAAGGGTGTGGACGTAAGAGAAAACTCCATAGAGCCTGAAATCATTTTTCATTATCAACAGTCCTCAGCCACTATCGAGGTCTCTAAAGAGCTACCGCGATGGGCAGGTTAATAAAATTAAAAAAATAGTTGTGCTCCAACTGAAAATTATCCTACCTTTGCAATCATCAGATGATATGACTATATGAAAACTGAACACATTGTAAGAAGATCTTTGGCTGAGGAAGTCGCTGCTGCGATTGAAGAAAAAATTAAACTGGGCAATTTCCCGATTGATTCGAAACTCCCCACTGAGCCGGAATTAATGAAACAGTTTGCGGTAGGAAGATCAACAATTCGCGAGGCCGTTAAATATTTAAGTCAATCTGGTTATCTGCATGTACAACAGGGGCTGGGCACTTTTATCAAGAGTGTGACCGGAAATCACGCGCTTGACGCAAAAATTGAAAAGGGTAATTTTAACGATATTTTTGAGGTAAGACATGTCCTGGAACTGAAAATTATTGAAAAAGCAGCAGTAAATCGAACAGAAAAAGGCCTGAAAGATATGAGTCTTGCACTTAAAAATAGAACAAAATATGCGACCGAAGGAAATCTTATTGCTTGTGTGGAAGCAGATATCGCTTTTCATAGCGCTATTGCTGAATCTTGCGGCAATAATATTCTGACAGCCTTATATAATACCTTATCGGCTCACGTGAATAAATTTTTCATGGAAATTTATAAGGATACCTCCCCTTTTCTCGCCTCACAGAAGCAGCATGAGGATTTAATGCAAGCAATTAAAGATAAAAATATCCAGCAGGCTCTTGCGGTGGCGAATCAAATTATCCAACAAAAATAATTTTCTTAACCCTTTTTCCTTTACGATCCCGACAATCAAATAATAATAAATCACGAGACAAAACATCAGATGACCTGATGTATTAATTATGAAAACAGAATCTTTAAAAGCGGATGGTTCTTGGAATAGTTCCCAGACCGTCTACCCTATCTTATTTGCAATTAGCATTTCCCATTTGTTGAATGATCTTATTCAGTCGGTTATTCCGGCTGTTTATCCGTTACTAAAGTCTAATTATGCACTTAGTTTCACCCAAATTGGTATTATTACCTTAGTGTTTCAGCTGACAGCTTCCATTCTGCAGCCTTTTGTCGGACTTTATACCGACAAAAATCCCACACCAAGATCACTGGCTATTGGCATGTTGTTTTCCTTGGCTGGTTTACTTTGTATTGCCTTCGCCTCCAGTTTTATTTATATCCTGCTTTCAGTGAGCCTGATCGGGATGGGGTCCTCAATTTTTCACCCCGAGGCCTCCCGTGTTGCCCATTTGGCTTCCGGCGGCAAAAAGGGATTGGCGCAGTCAATCTTTCAGGTGGGCGGCAATGCCGGTGGTGCGATCGGGCCGCTTCTTGCCGCATTGATTGTTATCCCCTTTGGTCAACAATATATCGGTGTTTTTGGTGTATTGGCAATTTTAGCCATCTTAATCCTTACCTATGTGGGAAATTGGTATCAATTGCACCTTAGACCGAAATCTACGGTGGCGACACATGGCACTGCACAGATAAAGTCGAACTTTTCCAGATCCAAAATTATCTTTGCGCTGATTATCTTGCTGATTCTCATATTTTCAAAGTATTTCTACATGGCATCCATGACCAGCTACTTTACATTTTATCTGATCGATAAGTTTGGCATTAGTGTACAGGAATCTCAAATTTATCTTTTTGTTTTTCTGGCGTCGGTGGCGGTCGGAACAATACTCGGCGGCCCACTGGGCGATCGTTATGGGCGCAAACTGATTATTTGGATTTCAATACTTGGTGCCGCACCTTTTACGTTGCTTTTACCACATGTGGGGCTGACCTTGACCATGCTCCTGTCTGTTCTGATCGGACTGATTATATCCTCCGCTTTTTCCGCTATCCTGGTATACGCAACGGAATTGATTCCGGGCAAAGTAGGTATGATCGCAGGGCTCTTCTTTGGACTTGCCTTTGGAATGGGTGGAATAGGCTCTGCCCTTCTGGGATGGCTGGCCGATAAGACCTCCATTGAACATGTGTTTAATATCTGTGCTTACCTTCCCTTAATCGGTATTGCGACCGGGTTATTACCCAACATCGAACGTCATAAAAAGGCATAATAAAAACATCTCTCCGAAAATTTTCGGAGAGATGTTTTGTTTAGCGTTTTAGTATCCAGGATTCTGGATGAGTTTGGTATTCCGATTTATCTCGTCACGATGTAAGGACGTAAAATACATCTTGTCATCCCAATTTCTATTCTCGATTCCAGGATCAATATTACTAACAACGTATTTGTACGTATAACTGCTTGGATCGTATTTATACAGCGTTACTTTCTTGTTGTCTTTCAGTGTGCCGGTGATATTGATGATATTGGCTTTACGCCCAATCGTTTCGGCAGCTATCATCCAGCGTCTTGCATCAAAAAAACGATGTTCTTCATAAGCCAGCTCTATCCTGCGTTCATTGCGATAGCGGTTTTTAAGCGCGGCTCCTGTTTCTTCAATTGCAGGCATTCCCGCTCTGAACCGAATTTTATTTAACCAGGCTTTTGCTTCCGCCTCTTCCCCCAATTCAATACAGGCCTCCACGTAGTTTAGTACAGCTTCAGTATAACGTAACATTGGCCAAGGAACACGCTGTCTTGTATTCTGATCTTCCTGAGCAGGATCGGGATCAACAAACTTACGCATATAATACCCCGTTCTTGAGCCATTCCAATCCTCAACGGGGCTTTTTCTGGTGTCTAAACCAAAATGGGTGACTTTAGCGCCTTCCGCATTAATAATTTCATATTGACCAGTCTGGATCTGATTGCTAGGATCTCTTTTGGTCACATCTGCTGTTCTTGGTTTCCAATCTGCGCCATCGTATAAAATTGTGGCTTTCAGTCTCGGGTCACGATTTTGATAGGGAGCCGAAGCCATGGCAGCGTTTGACCAGTCAAACTTTTTACCGTCATTCGTCTCGTAATCATCTACTAACAATTGTATCGGGGTATTACCCGCCCAGTTATGGTATCCGTTGGGTCCGTTGTCACGTCCTACCCAGCCACCACGTTCGTCTTTTTCGTCAACAAAATAACGACCTAAGATCATATCCCTCGCTGCTCCAGCATCTGCCATTTTACTTCCACCGCCGAGGGATAGGGCCATATAGTTTGCCGTACCTTCTTCGGCAGAAACTGCGGAGGTCAAATCCAGTTTATAGGCAAAATCGGCCCGGTTCAAAACAGCTTTCGCCGCTTCCTTTGCTTTTGTCCAACGTTCGGTCTGGCTGCCACTGGTATACATCAAATATTCTGGTTTTGTATAAGCTTTTAAGAGCGCAGATTTGGCACCCGCCTTATTAGCGTCGTGGAGGTCACTCGCGGCATATAATAGCACGCGCGATTTTAATGCCAGCGCGGCGGTTTCACTCGCGCGTCCTTTAGCAGCCTTTGAATCTTTCAAAAGCAGGCTTGCACTGTCCAGATCATTGACGATGGCATCAACACACTCGGCATAGCTATTTCTCGGCACCATATAATCTTTATCATTCAAGGTATAGATCTTATTATCTATCGGTACAGCACCATAAAAACGCAAAAGCTGTTGATAATAATATCCACGCAAAAAATAAGCCTCACCTAATAATTTATTCGCTTTTGCCTGATCAAAATTGGCCTGTTTCAAATTTGAGATTGCAATATTCGTGGCGCGAATACGCACATACATGCGTCCATATTCGTAGGTATCCATGATGTAACCTTGGTCTGCCGGATTGGAGCGTGCTTCGGTTACGGTATTAATGCCGCGATTTGGATGGGTGAATAATGCCTCGTCTGTCATGGAAGCCATTTCTTGTTCGTAAAAACCACCGACACCAAAACCATTGTATATTTCGACTACGAAAGCTTCAGACAGTCCAGCATCAGACCATACCAATTCATTGGGAACCTCACTCAGTGGCTTTGTATTCACAAAATCGTCATTACAAGACTGGAAACCAGCCGACAACACAAGCAAGAGCAGGGATATATTTGCAATTTTTTTCATTTTATTATCTAATTTATATTTCTGAGAATAAGTTTTCATAGGCCTTTCGTTATTTTGGGAACCCGCATATACAGCAGGCCCCCCCCGTAGCCCCTTGTTTATTTTCATCTTCTTTAGCATTTAAAAGGATAACAACACGCCTGCATTAATTAATCTTGCCTGCGGATAATACTGTCCTAATGCATTTACCGCTTCTGGATCGTACATCTTAATTTTGCTCCAGGTGACTAAATTCATACCATTTGCATAAACACGCAATGATCCGATACCGATTTTATCGCAGATTGTCGATGGAAGATTATAACCCAATTCCACATTTTTTAGACGTAGATAATCCGTACTCCGCATCCAATAGGTATTGTTATACGAGTAATATTGATTACTGCGATCCGTTAGTCTTGGATATACGCTACTCGGATTAGTTATGCTCCAACGCTTATCGTAGAATTCCTCAAGAAAATTACCGATAGAGCCCGATTCGTCGGTACCAACACGAATCTCTCCACCTGTGGCGCCTTGGAATAAAACGGACAAATCAAAATCCTTATAGCTCAAGCTGAAATTGAATCCACCCTGAAATGTTGGGTCACTATTTTTGTCTCTTCTGACCTTATCATCCGGTGTAATTTTCCCATCACCATCATAGTCTTGATATTTCATATCACCTGGACGTAAAGTCTTTGTGATAGCACTGTAATCAAGTTTATTGGCGGCGATATCCTCCATATCCCGAAATACACCATCATAGATATAGTAGATGTCTGTTTTGATCGGTTTTCCCGTGCTTTGTTGCCATGCTGGAGCACCAGGTGCCTCATCCCAGAAAATAATTTTATTCTTCGCATAGCCACCATTAACGCTTACAGTGTATCCAAGCTCGCCCGCCTTACCTTTATACCCCAGATTAAATTCCCAGCCTTTATTATCTACTTTACCAATGTTCTCCGCTGGTAGTGTCATACCAGTACTTTGTGGAACAGAAGCATTTTTCCGCCATAGAATAGAGTTTCTACGATTTTTGAAGATATCAAACTCAAAGTTCAACTTACCCTGTAGAAATTGGAAGTCGAAACCTAAGTTATAATTATTGGCAACCTCCCAAGTGACCATTTCATTTGGTACCCGGCTTTCAAAGAGTGTTTTAGCCAGTTTATCGTCCACAATATAGGTTCCAAATGAATAGGTTGAAAAGTATTGGTATTCTTGCAATTTATCTTCCCAATAAATATTATCATTACCCATTTGACCATAGGACGCACGGATTTTGAAGTAGTTGATGACAGGAATGTTTTCTTTCCAAAAGTTCTCTTCAGATACAACCCAACCGGCCATTGCCCCCGGGAAAAAGCCAAAACGTTCACTCTCTGGGAACATATAAGAGCCGTCATAACGCCAGAGAAACTCTGCAATATATTTACTTTTGTAATTATAGCCAAAACGACCAAAATAATTCAACCTTGCCCGCTTCCAGGCTGCTCCATCATTATTTTTTTCTTGTTCTCCCCCCGCAAAAAGGTAATCGATACTGTTCGATAAAAAGTAACGTCGATAGGCACTAAACTTGTCATTGTCAATGGTTTCTCGGTTTACACCAGCGATGGCATTTACTTGATGGTCGCCAAACTTTCGGTCAAAACTTAAAATACCGCCTAACAAAATATTGAGTTGATCCTCGTTGCTTTGATTGAGATTTGGGTCTGCTGGACCACGCCGACCGGCTTGCAACAGGGGTGTCTTGCCATCAGCTTCATAGCCTCCCGGCCAGGAATATAAAGTCCAGGGCGTCACCCATGTTTTTTGATTTTTCACATATTTGTCTACAGAAGCATTTAATGTTAATTTCAGGCCTTCAATCCATGGATTCGTAATATCTACCTGTCCATTTGTTTGGAAATAATAACGTTTATCTCGGTCATATCCAGTCGCATTTGTCGTAATAACCACCGGATTTTCGCCATTCTCGATATCTGGTCCTGGTTTTCCATTAGGCCAAATGGCGGGCTGTGTCGGATTTCCACGCATCAGCATCCGAAAGATCGTACCTGCACTTTTGGTTGGGAAATTGCGGTTTTCCTGCCTACCCAATACACCAAATTGTGTTTTAATATACTGACTTATATTCGCATCCAGATTAATTCTTAGATCATACTGCTTGTAACCGGTTGCAGAATTTTTGTAATAAGCATCTTGATTTTGGTATCCTAATGACAAAAGGTATTTTACGTCTTCCGTACCCCCATTAATTTGAAGATTATGACGTTGTTGAGGTGACCAATCTTTCAATGTGGATTTATACCAATCAGTATTGGGGTGCCCCCAAGGATCAGAACCATCTTTAAACTTTTGGATATCCTCAGGTTTAAAAGGTGCTCCCAAGACGGTACCATCCTTCTTGGTATAAGATCCCTTCCCGTTTAGGTCAGTTAATGCTGCTGACCATTCATCTACCGGAAGATTGTAAATTTCAAGTTCGTTGCGAATTTCAGCAAACTGTGTCGCATCGGTCAATTTGGGAATTACTGTCGGTTGGGAATATCCTTGATTAAAGGTATAAGAAAACTGTGGCTTGCCTGTCTTTCCACGGCGTGTTGTTACAAGAATAACGCCATTTGCAGCTCTTGCACCATAGATTGCGGCCGAAGCATCTTTTAAGACAGAGATATTCTCGATATCCCGAGGATTAAGTCGCTCAATTCCACCTTCACGAGCTGGAACACCATCAATAACGACGAGTGGGCTGCTATTCCCCAACGTATTTGTACCCCGGATCTTGATTGTGGATCCGTCATATCCAGGCTCCGCACTACCGTTAGTAGCGATTACACCAGGGATTCTTCCAGTCATCGCGTTGGAGACATTTAATGCTGGGGACTGCGCAAGATCACTTCCTTTAACTGTAGCCACCGCACCAGTTACTGTTTCTTTCCGCTGTTTGCCGTAACCGACCACAATGACTTCATCGAGACTTGACTGGGAATTTAGCAGTGTTACATCTATGGCTCTTCGTCCATTGACCACTTCATCCATCGTCTGTTTACCAACCATCCTAAAATTGACTGTCCCGTTAGCAGGAACCTTATCCAATTTGTAACGGCCTTCATTGTCGGTTTTGGTGACTAAATTCGTCCCATTGACCGATACAGTAACGCCCGAAATAGGCGATCCCGCCTCATCCCGTACGACACCAGTAACACTTAATTCTTGTTGGAAGAGATTTCCATAATGTGCAAAGCTCGCGGCGTCTACAGATTGAGGGCTTAGCGCTACTAAAGAGCACAACGAGCCAGTCCAAAACGCTCTCTTCCATTGATTTGAGAAATAATGGCAATTAATCATAAAAACTGTTTAATGGTTTAAATTGTATGTTTATTAGTTATTTATTTGCTTCTACAAGACTCTTGGTTTAGAATCTTATCAAAGGCGGTTTATAATTGAATTTTTAATGATATGAAAATACAAAAATAAATAAACAAAGCAAGTGTTATTTTCACACTATTGACAAAAATAACCATAAACAATTGTTTTATAGATAATTAACTCAACAAAAACCTGAAACTATCACTTTTTACCCTTTCAATGTTATAATGCCAAGACAGTCCCAAACATTAAGAAATCCGCTAAAAAGTTATATCTGGAAGTCTTTAACAAAATATCGTCTTAATACATGCTATGATAATATTTTACTCAAAATAGAACTGTTATATTCTGAAAAATAGTGGACTCTTGATTTTAATTATTATGGTGTCAGAATTATATGGAAATACGTGATTTTACGATAAAGGGTTTTTTATTTCATAATTTTAATGGCAATAGTAGCAATAATATAGAAATATACGTTTCCAAAACAAAATATCATAACAATGAATATTCAAATCAGACAGGAAAGCAAAGTCGATTATCAGTCAGTTTTTGAGCTCATTCAAAAAGCGTTTGAACATGAAGAATATAGTGACCATCAAGAGCAATTTCTCGTCGAAAGACTACGTCAGTCGAGCGGATTCATTCCGGAGCTTGCCTTAGTCGCGGAAATCCATGGTAAAATCGTTGGTTATATCTTACTGACAAAAATCAAAATTCGCAATGAAGCAGAGAAACGGGAATATCCTTCTCTTGCTTTGGCACCGATTGCGGTGTTGCCGGAGTTTCAAGGAAGGGGAATTGGCGGTAGATTAATCGCTGAAGCGCATCGAATCGCTGCAGTACTTGATTTTGGATCCATTATCCTATTGGGCCATGCCAGTTATTATCCAAAGTTTGGTTATGTGACAATGGCCGAATATGGGATTAACATGCCCTTTGAGGTTCCAAATGAAAATTGTATGCTCATTGAACTCCGTCAACATGCATTAGCCGGAGTACAAGGAACAGTCGTGTATCCAAAAGAATTCGGAATAGCCTAAAAAATGGCCGACAGAATGTGCTCGCAATAATCGGCCATTTTATTTTAATATTTAATTGGATAATCTTGCATAAATTCAAACTGATACCCATCTTTTTTAAGTGCATCTATCAGGGCAGACAACTCCTGCTGTCCCTTTTTTGTCTGGAACATATCATCATGCATTAAAAACACCACATTATTCGGAACCATCGAACTCTTATTGTTCATAAAGTTATGGATATGGGATAATGTCGCTTGCTGAGGTTGAACAGGAATTCCCGTAATACTGTTCAAACGCCATTCTACATCCCAACCGAAAATACGATAACCATTTTTGTGAAGCATATCAGCCGTTGTGGAGCCATTTTTCAAATCTATCTTTCGGATATCATCATACATCCAGATATTTCTGCCCGGGAGTCTAACAATTTTATGCATAAGATTAAGATCCTTTTCATTCTTTTCAAAATCAGCAAATGCCTTTTCCGCATTGTTATAAAATCTTGAATATTGATTATTGGCATGTGTATAGCTGTGGTTATAACAAGCAATCAAGGGATTATTTTTATATTTTTCAAGATCCCGCTTTCTACCTTTGCTCATATTGGCATGTTTGCCAATTAAAAATACGCTTACTTTTATATTTTTCTCTTTTGCCAGCGAATCAATAGCCGCACTTCCGATCAAAGGACCATCATCAAATGTCAGATAGATATGTTTCGGATGCGCATCAAAAGCTCTCCGCAACGAATCCTTCAGGTTACGCTTTTGTTGCTTCACAGGGATCGGATGCAAACTATCAACTGTAAAATGTAGCTGATTTCTTTGGAGAGAATCCCATTTGTTCAACAGAACGGGCACTTTTTCCTTGTGGATCAACTTTTCATTTAGTGTATCCCTATCGACTTCTTTGCCACTGCCCAATACTTTATTTGAGAAATCTTTACATGACACTGAACCTAAGGTCACACTACCCATGAACAATGCAATCAACAACCTTCTACACTTCATATCTATCCTAATAACTTAAGTGATTTTTTACGTTTCAAAAATACCATAAAAACCCACTCTAAAAGTATAATATTTCATAAATCCCTATTTTCCGTGATAATCAGCTACAAAAACGACAAAATTATTTGTCTTAAGGGTTTATTAACCCTATGATGACACCGTCGAAAGATCGATCAGCTTTGATTTGGCAAAACGTTACTTCTTCTTAAAAATTAAAGCCCTGTTATATTCGAAATTCATTCGGGCAATGTTTAGCACAGAAATCCCCTGTGGACACTCAACCTCGCAAGCTTCTGTATTGGAACAGTGGCCAAAAGATTCGGCATCCATTTGCCTGACCATATTCAACACACGCTGACTTCTCTCTTCCTTTCCCTGCGGGAGCAAGGCCATGTGCGTAATCTTTGCTGAGGTAAACAGGGCTGCACTCCCATTTTTGCAAGTAGCGACACATGCACCACATCCGATACATGCTGCTGAATCGAAAGCTTCTTCAGCCAGCTCATGTGTAATAGGAATAACCGTAGCATCGGGCGCCTGTCCCGTATTGATGGACACAAACCCACCTAGAGAAATAATTCGGTCAAAAGCGGATCGATCCACTTTCAGGTCTTTTTTTACCGGAAATGCCGAGGAGCGAAAAGGCTCAATCACAATGGTGTCATTATCCTTGAACGAACGTAGATGCAACTGACAGGTCGTCGTATGTTTTAGCGGACCGTGTGCGATACCGTTAATCATTACACCACATTGGCCGCAGATCCCTTCCCTGCAGTCATGGTCAAATTCGACAGGCTCCTCCCCATTGACAATGAGCTTCTCATTCAATGTGTCCAGCATTTCAAGAAAAGACATATGCGGGTTAAGCCCCTGTAGCTCATAGGCTACTAGCTTCCCTGCTGACTGATTATCTTTCTGCCGCCAAATTTTAAGATGTAGATCCATAATTGTTCATTTTATTTGTAGCTTCTTACTGTAGGTTGTATTTCTTCAAAAGTCAATGGTTCTTTGATAAGTTCGGGCTCCTCCCCGTCTCCTTTCCATGCCCAGGCGGATATGAATTGAAAATCAGCATCATTCCGCAATGCTTCTCCATCTGCTGTTTGGTATTCCTCTCTGAAATGGGCACCACAGGATTCTTTACGGGTCAAGGCATCGTAACACATTAATTCACCTATTTCAAAATAGTCTGCAACACGTCCGGCTTTCTCCAATTCGGTATTTAATGAATCTGGCTGACCACTGACCATGACATTATCATAAAATTCCTGTTTAAGCTTCCTGATTTCTGCTATTGCGTATTTAAGACCCTCTTCATTCCGGGCCAGACCACAGTAGTCGTACAGCAGTTTGCCCAGTATCTTATGAAAATGATCAACGGTCTTATTTCCTTTAATCTGCAACAATTCTTCAATTTGTCTTTTAACGGCAAGTTCAGCCTTTTCAAATTCTATATGATCTGTAGCAATCTCTCCGGTATGAATTTCATTCGATAAATAATTGGCGATCGTATAAGGTGCAATAAAATAACCGTCCACCGAGGCCTGAAGCAACGAGTTTGCCCCTAGACGATTGGCGCCATGATCAGCAAAATTAGCCTCACCCAGCGCAAAAAGCCCCGGCAAAGTCGTCATCAGTTCATAATCTACCCAGAGTCCACCCATCGAAAAATGGGCCGAGGGCGATATCATCATCGGTTCGGAATACGCGTCATAACCTGTTATCTTATGATACATATCAAAGAGATTACCATATTTTTCCGCAATTTTATCTTTACCCTGTTCCTTGATTGCTTTAGCAAAGTCCAGGTAAACCGCATTCTTTAAAGGACCTATTCCAAAGCCTGCATCAATCCGCTCCTTGGCAGCTCTCGATGATATATCCCTGGGAGCGAGATTGCCAAATGCAGGGTATCTACGCTCCAGATAATAATCTCTATCTTCTTCGGGAATATCATTTGGTTCTCTTTTTTCATCCAGTTTTAACGGCACCCAAATGCGTCCATCATTACGTAAGGATTCTGACATCAAAGTCAACTTGGATTGATAATCTCCCGATTGTGGCAAAGAAGTGGGGTGAACCTGAATCCAGCTCGGGGATGCCATCAATGCGCCCTTTTTATGTGCCCGCCAAATTGCCGATCCATTGCAGCCCATTGCGAGTGTGGATAAATAATAGATTTTACCGTATCCACCTGTGGCGAGTATAACCGCATGGGCAGCATGTCGTTCAATCACTCCGGTATCTAAATCACGAACAATAATACCGCGCGCCTTTCCGTCGATAACAACAACATCCAGCATTTCGTGGCGGGAAAAGAGCTGAACAGTCTTTTTACCGACCTGCCGCATCAATGCCTGATAGGCTCCCAATAGCAATTGCTGTCCTGTCTGCCCCCGCGCATAGAATGTGCGACTCACTTGAACCCCGCCAAAAGAGCGGTTGTTCAGATAGCCGCCATATTCTCGTCCAAAGGGAACACCCTGTGCCACGGCCTGGTCTATAAGATTCAGGGAGCATTCTGCCATTCGATAGACATTAGCTTCACGGGCACGAAAATCTCCTCCTTTTAACGTGTCCACAAACATTCGATAGACGCTGTCGCCGTCATTCTTATAATTTTTTGCAGCGTTGACTCCACCCTGGGCGGCCACGGAATGGGCTCTTCGGGGACTATCCTGAAAACAGAATGACTTGACCCGGTAGCCCATTTCACCGAGAGATGCAGCGATCGAACTTCCCGCTAATCCCGTTCCCACAACAATGACATCCAATTTTTTCCGATTCGCCGGGTTTACCAGCTTTGCGGTTTTTTTATAGCGTGTCCATTTTTCTTCCAAAGGTCCCGCTGGTATTTTTGAGTTTAAAGTCATGTCTTCGCCTTTAGTTAACAGTAAAAAATATATAAATTGGCATCAATGCAAAACCAATGCTGATAATAATGGAATAGGTAATGCCAATGGCTTTAAACCAACGAACAAATTTTGGATGATACAGGCCCAGGGTCCGCACAGCGCTATGAATCCCATGGATAAGATGATAACATAGGGCCACCATTGATAAAACGTAGATAAGTACGTACCACCATTGTTGAAACACCGCAATAACCAATATATAGAGATCCTTATTTCCTTTTGCATCCAATGGTGGAGCGCCAAACTTATATACATACCAGAAGTTCTGGAAATGGATCACCAAAAAAATAAGAATAAGCGTGCCCAGAATCCCCATGTTCCGTGAGTACCATTTGCTCGCTCGTCCACGACTGTCTGACTGGTACGCTCCGCCCGTTTTCCTATTCTTTATCGTGATGACCAATCCGTCAATAGCGTGCAGTATAATACTCAAATAAAGCACATAGGAAACTATTTTTATCAGGATATTTCCCGACAAAAAATGTGAATAGGCATTAAATTGTAAATGCGCCTGCTCCCGGGGTAAAAATAATTGCAGGTTTCCCAAAAAATGGATCAGCAAAAAGAAGGCGAGAAATAACCCCGTTAAACACATCAGCATCTTCTTTGATAAGGTCGATAGCATAAGCTTTTTTCTTTAATAATAACCAATGACTTTCATCCATAATCCGCCTACACCCATATAGATAACAAGTAGGACGATTCCGATTTCCAGTCCACGCAACCACCAGGACTTGAGATCAACATAACCGCTACCAAAAAATACCGGTGCGGGCCCATGCCCGTAATGTGTTAATACGCCGTATATGGACCCGAGGAATCCAAGCATCATGGCCAATAACATGGGCGGAATACCTAATGATACCCCGACGCCTAACAAAGCCGCATACATTGCAGCGACATGAGCTGTAGCACTCGCAAAGATGTAATGGCTAAAGAAGTATACCAAAATAATTACCGGAAAAGCAATTTGCCAGCTCAGCCCTCCAATCTGTACCTTGATCAAATCACTAAACCAGCCGATAAATCCAAGTTCATTCAGCGAACTGGCCATCATCACCAAAACGGCAAACCAGACAATTGTATCCCAGGCACCTTTCTCCGCCTTTACATCCTCCCAGGTCAGTACCGAAGTCAGCAAGAGCAAGGTCAGGCCGATAAATGCGGTTGTGGTCGCGTCAATAGATAGTGATCCGCCAAAAATCCAAAGTGCCAGAAGAATAAAAAATGCCAATAACATCAACCATTCATTTCTGGATATTGGTCCCATTTCCTTTAATTTTTCTGCGGCCATTTTGGGTGCATCGCCCGTCTTTTTTAGTTCCGGAGGATAAAGTTTATAGAGTACCAGTGGAACAACAAAAAATGCTACAATTCCAGGGATAAATCCAGCAACAGCCCAGGACATCCAGGTAATGTCAATTCCAAGATTGGCGGCAAACTTTTGACACATGGGGTTACTCGCCGTTCCGGTTAAAAACATGGAGGATGCAATCAAATTCATGTAGTAGCTGTTCAATGTCAGATAGGAACCTAATTTTCGGTGCGTCTCAGGTTTATCAGGTACAGAATCGAAGCTGATGGCCATGGATTTCATAATCGGATAGATGATGCCCCCACCTCTGGCCGTGTTGCTGGGTATCGCAGGTGCCAAACATACATCTGCCAACCCCAACCCATAAGCCAGTCCAAGCGAACTTTTTCCAAATACACGAATAAAAAGAAATGCGATACGATTCCCCAAACCCGTTTTGATAAAACCTCGCGCGATGAAAAAAGAAATTCCGATCAGCCAGATAACTTTGTCTCCAAAACCGGTCAGTGCTTTGGTAATTGATTTACCGGCATCTCCCGGCGCGAGTACTTGCGTCAGTGCCGTGAAAGCGATTGCCATCATGCACATGGTACCCATCGGCGCTGCCTTCAGAATGATACCGAGTATCGTCGCAGCAAATATGGCAAACAGGTGCCAAGCTTCAGGACTAACGCCCTTCGGCACTGGAATAAACCACAAAATGAGCGCAACAATAAAGGTGACGGCAACATTTTTGATACTAATTTCTTTCATAAGAATTGCGATTTAAAAGATTAGAATCTACTTTGTACTTGAACAATAAATAAATTTCTATTGTATTCATTGGTATTCGGAGTCTGCTTTTTATAGCGATCGAGCTGCAGACCGAGCTGTATCCGGGCACCGTAATTTTTTAAAAACTCCAGACCAAACATGGGTGTAAACGTCTGCCTTGCATTTGCATTTAATTTATAGTTTGGATCAATATACTCGTAACGACAGGAAAGCTCAAATGCACTGAGATTGTAATAGTTAACTTCATACCTTAAATTCGGAAGGAAGTAGATGCCCCGAACGAGATAATCACTTAGCTTTGATGTCCGCGCTTCTTCATTCAACGCATAATATAAGTTATGATTTATGGCCTGTTTCGCTTCCAGTTGCATATCCAGGTTCCATCGCTTTCCAAAATCCACATTCCCGCTCAGATCTACTCCTAGTGCATGAACCTGCTTTTTCATGACCTCACCAATCCCGCCATTTAACCCAAGATTGACTCCATATTTTTTTGAAAGACCGAATACCAGACGTGTTGAATATTGTTTTCCGTTGTCATTATCAGCGACTTGATTTTTACCGTTTCCATTGACAACGGAAAGGGAATAACTGAATGGCATATCTCCTAAATTAACTTCCCCTGTTGCGGCCATCCCGATCTGAAAACTTGCCCAGCCCAACTTGCCAAATTCAAGATATTGATTTGACCAATCCAAGGATTTAATAATATCTATCGGATAAGTTTCTTCAATGCCAAACCAAGGACGGAATTGACCGACTGTAATGGCCAGCTTAGGGCTAAAAGTATATTTTAGATAAGCGTTTTCAAGTACCTTAGTTTTTGGGTCGCTTTTAAAATCAGCCAGGTTGGCAAGCACAGCCACTTCAGTGCGCCTGCTGATCTGCGCACGCATCTGCACCCGCATATACTTCACCATAAAATTATTGTCTGTCCCTGTGCCATCGCTGTGATGAAGCCCATTGACATCAACATCTTTCGTTGTGCTCACAAGATACCGTGCCTGAAAAAGGCCTTTGATCTGCAATTTAGGATAGGTTACCTCTCCTTTGCTTTGCGGTACAGAATCTTTTTTTGCTGGCTCTACCGGCCCCGGCTCCTGCCCATTGACAGTTGTATGGAGCAATAAACATAAGACAGAAATTGGAATATAAAGTTTCCTCATATCTAAAATAATTATCTATTCACTGGTAGCCCAGCGCACTTTTCAATGTCAATAATGTATTATTATTTATTCTTGTTCTATTAACAGATGAAAGATTGAATGGTTTTAAATTTCTAATAAAATTTATAACTCAAAGAAAATGATTGCGAATTATATTGGGAATGGAGTAAATTCCCCGTTTTTATGTATTTTCACGGTGGATGTAAAATGGATGCTAAATTCCAAACCACGGTCAATATAACCTTAAAGATCTTCGTGAATTGCGGGCATCCGGTTGAATACATTTTAGATAAATTTTAGAATTAATAAATCATAGAATCAATAAATCATATGAAAGAACAATTAATCAGAAAATGCCGTATCTGTCTATTACTAATTATCTATGGATTTTTAGTTCCTGTTTCCAAAGCCGCGGAGCGCGAGAAACCGGCAATGTTTTGGACCTGGCTTGATTATAATCCAAGCACAAATTTTGACTCCATCTGTCGGGAGATGAATTATTTGGGCATAGATGGGGTTATGCTAAATGCAGCAAGTCCTGATGAATATCGCGTTGCAATTCCTATTGCAAAAAAATATGGCATACAGGTAATTGCATGGTTGTGGACAATGAACCTGGAACATGATCGCGATAAAATTCTAAAAGAACATCCGGATTGGTTCAGTGTCAACAGAAATGGAAAGAGCCTAGCTGATACCACTGCCTATGTAGGTTATTATAAATTTCTTTCGCCCGTGGTACCGGAAGTGAAAGATTACATTAAACAAAAAATTCAGTCTTATTGTGAAGTTGAAGGTTTAGCAGGAATATCCATAGACTATAACCGCTATGTGGATGTTGTACTGCCGACGACGCTGTGGCCAAAGTATAATATCGTCCAAGATCGCGAGTATGCCGCATGGGACTATGGCTACCATCCAATTGCGATAGAAAAATTCAAAAAGCAATACGGTTATGATCCAAGAGCTCAAAAAGACCCTTCAAAAGACTTAAAATGGAGACAGTTTCGTTGCGATCAGATCACTGAAATGGCTAATATGATTGCGGATGTTGTACATGCAAACGGAAAGACAATGGCCGCCTCCCCTTTTCCTACTCCCAAAATGGCTTCAAGAATGGTTCGACAAGATTGGGGGAAATGGAATCTGGATCTTGTATTTCCTATGGTCTATAGTAACTTTTACACCGAAGATCCAAGCTTCATAAAAGATTGTACCCTGGAGAATGTGCGGGATAAAGCAAACCATACCACCCTTTATTGTGGTTTAATGGCTAAAAACAATGATGAAATGTTTGTCGATATGGATGAGGCATTGAACAATGGTGCCCAGGGTATCTCTATCTTTACCATACATAGTCTTCAGGATCCAAAAATTAAGGAGCGTTTCAGAGCCTATACAGCAGCTGCGAAATTAAAAAAAGAAAAAAATAATGGTACTTTATCTCGAATTGCGGGTCATAAAGTTGAAAACGATCCTTTCAAAAAAATCGGTATCATGAAATTGATCACGCAAAAAATTCAGGACATGGTAAAGGCTGAAAATCCGGCAGCCAGTCCCGTAGCATTGTCAAAATACAAACAGGTTGACAGCTACGATGTAACAAAAAAATATCTTGTGAAGGATAAGGTCAGCAAAAAGAATTTCTATGTCACGTTCTTCTTCTATGGCGACATTCTTTCAGGTTGGAATGTTGATCCTGCACCGACGAATAGCTAAAATAGGCTTACTTTCCTAACTTTGGGATTTCATAAAAAGATTGAAGACATGAATAAAACTTTTGGTTTGATAACAGCGCTGTTTGTCCTGAGCTATACCCGTGCGGCAGGCCCGTGCCTTGCGCAACGGACGGCGACTGAATCAACAGTACGGGATACGACAGCCTTAGATCAAGCAACTTTAAATACCATTCTCGAAAAGAACCGTCAAGGTTATAAACAAGGAAAAGTAGCAGATTACATACCCGAATTGGGCAAAGCAAATGCGCAATCCCTTGCACTTTCGGTTGTCAATAGCAATGGTACCATCGTCAGCGCAGGGGATATCCGGCAGAAATTTACAATCCAGAGTATATCGAAAATCATCGCACTGATGATTGCGGTCCGGGAAAATGGAGAAGCAACTATTTTTGATAAAATGGGCTATTTTGGTACAGATAAGCCTTTCAATCATTTTGGCAATCTGGAGACGATGGGAAAACCGCTTAATCCAATGATGAATGCGGGTGCCATACTGACCACGGCACTTATTAAAGGAAAAGGTGAGGAACCATTTGTTAAAATCCTTAATATGATCCGTTTCATCACAAACAATGAACATATTAATTATAGCCATGCGGTGTATAACTCAGAACGGGAAACGGGGCATCGCAATCGAGGCATGTTTTATATTATGCGAAACAATGGCTTAATTGATGGCGAAGGAGAAGAAAAACTCAATAACTATTTTAAACAATGTTCGATCGAAATCACCGTCGAAGATCTGGCCAAAATAGGTTATTTTTTTGCCAATCATTGCGTCCGTTATGATGGGAACAGACAATATCGCGACCCTAATCTATCCCAGCTAATTCAGTCACAGATGTTAATTGCCGGCATGTACGAATTTAGTGGTGAATATGCACGTACGGTTGGATTGCCTAGTAAATCCGGTGTCGGTGGCGGAATCACGGTCAGTGTCCCCGGTAAAATGGGAATAGGTGCCTTTAGCCCCGCTTTAGACCAGCATGGCAATTCGCTTGCGGGTTACCGCATGATCCTTGATCTGGTAAAAGCCAGACAGCTCAGTCTTTTTGATTAAAAGATTAACAACTGTTAATTAACGCTTTATAAAACCGAATTCCTATTTCACTTGTTTATTCCTCGGCCGACATAGCTATATGAAGGCTAAGGAATTATTAAATACCAAAAATTAAACCAATGGTCAGAACAGAAACAATAATCGCTGTGGAAAGTGTTCCAGCAAGTTCATCATTTTATCAGAAACTACTGGGCTGCAACAGCGCACATGGTGGCGAGACTTTTGAGATACTAACAGTCGATAACCATGTTATTTTATGCCTTCACAAATGGGGTGAACACGCACACCCTACACTACTCCAACCCAAAAATGCCGGAAATGGTCTCATCTTATTCTTTCGGGTAGCCAATCTCCAGGAGGTATTTGAAAATGCCACCAAACTCGATGCTACTTTCGAAAAGGAAATTCATTACAATGAAAACTCCTTAAAAAATCAGTTTATTCTTCGGGATCCGGACAACTATTACCTGATGATATCTGAATAAGAAGATTCATCCGTGAATAATTCTTATCGACTAAGGTGCTAAATGCGGCTTTGACTGGCTTTCTTAAACCAGTTTAAGTTTATTATTCAATCTTTCCTTCAACTTTGTCGTATAAAAATATAACACAATGACAGCACGATTAAATATTGCAAAAGTAGACGCCACAGCGTACAAAGCAATGATGGGTTTAGAAACCTATCTTGCTGACACTTTTTTAACTCCTATCCAAAAAGAGCTCATTAAGATAAGGGCATCTCAAATTAATGGATGTGCTTTTTGCCTGGATATGCATACAAAAGACGCGCTAAAGTATGGTGAAACTCCACAAAGGATATTTTTACTGAACGCTTGGCGCGAAACCGAATTATTTAATGCCGAAGAACAGGTCTTATTGGAGATGACAGAGGAAATCACATTAATTCACCAACAGGGCTTAACGGAGCAAACCTATCAGAAAGCAAAGCATCTTTTTGATGAAAAACAAATTGCACAAATCATCATCGCAATTACTACGATCAATGCCTGGAACAGAATCGGAATAAGCACACATTTAGAATTATTGAAATAACAAGCAAAACATCAGAATATGTCCTGTGTCAACATATGACGCTTAGATAAATCGCCCTATCCCCGGAATTGAATGAAACTATTTATGAATATAAATAAAGATTTTGATCAGGGGCTAAAAAAAATCTGAAAAACGTTTTAAAATAGCTTAGAAAACATTGGCACAAAAAAAAGTAATTAGCGCACATTCAAATATGTGCTAATTACTTTTTTCACTTTCCTTGAAAACAAACCGAATTAACGGCGGCTCATCAGAATACGCAAGATATACCAAAACAGCAACATAATCGAAGAAAATAGCTGCAATGCTGCTCCGACATATTGCTCATTGCCATAGTTATATTTTAGATTTTGTGTCTGGTATAAGATGCTGCCGGAAGCGATCAAAACCATGAATACAGAAAACCACAGCCCCAATTGAAATCCAAATATTGCACCGGCGACAATTGCACCTAAGGCCAGGAAGCCACCGATAACAAGGATATTTTTCAGAAAAGAAAAATCCTTATTTGACATAAAGGCCACTGCCGTCAATGCTGTAAACAGGGCAACAGTCATGATACTTGCCTGATACAGCATACTTGCACCATCGGTCATCGCCGCAGCGATGTAAATCATCGGTAGGAAAATAATCGCCTCCAACACGATGTAGAATGCCAGCCCCATATACTGAGTCTGTCGGCTCTGGGCCAAGGTCCATCTCGAAGAAAGCGATGCTCCTAACCAGAAGCAACCAAGAAGAAATAACCAGATAAACTTTCCACTGACCATCCAGACGATAAAATCATAAGGCACTAATTTTATCAACAGACTTTCTAAAACAATAAATGCCAAAATCGAAAGGGCAACATGAAGATATGTTTTTTTGTAAAAAACTCCTCTTTCAGCCTCATCATTAATAAGTAAATATTCTTGTGATTCCATAAAACAGATAAATATGATATATTAATATAAATTAAAAATAAGCATTAATTCTATTTTTGCAAGAAATAATTTTAGTGGTGAGAGCAAAAAAGAACCCCGCCTAGCGGGGTCCATTCAAACAAACAACTTATTTCCAGCCTCCTCCCAAATCTTTGTAGACATTGACAACAGCATTCAGCTGTTGCTTCTTAGTTTCTATTAATTCAAGTTTTGAATCCAGTACATCACGTTGTGTCATCAGCACTTCCATATAGTCGGCACGTGCCGATTTAAATAGATCACCTGAAACGGTAACCGAATTATTGAGTACCTCAACTTCTTTGGTCTTAAAATCATAACTCTTGCCAAGATTCTCGATATTGGAGAGTTGTGTGGATACTTCGAGATAGGCATTTAGAATCGTCTTCTCGTAGTTATAAACCGCCTGTATCTGTTTTGCATTTGCGGTATTGAATTCTGCTTTCAACCCATTTTTGTTCAACAGGGGCGCCGCCAGCTCACCTATAATATTGTACAACATGGATTCGGGCATTTTAAATAGATAAGACGGTTTAAAAGCTTGCAAGCCAAGAGCAGCGGATATCTCCAAAGACGGATAAAACTCTTTTCTTGCAATCTGTACATCCAATTTAGCAGCCGCCAATTCATATTCTGCCTCACGAATATCAGGTCTATTGCTCAACAATTGACTCGGTATACCTGTTTGTACCCTGGCCGGTACCATATCCACGAAACTGCTTTTATCACGCTTTATCTCCTGTGGGAAACGTCCTAAAAGAAAATTGATCCGGTTTTCCGTTTCTTTAATCTGTTGCCGCGTCTCGAATTCCATGCCCTTGGTTTTCAATACCTCGGCCTGAAATTTCTGAACTGCAAGTTCTGTTACACGTGCCGCTTGCTTCTGTAGTTTGATTACTTCCAGCGCATTGTCCTGCACCTCGATATTTTGTTTGATGATCGTCAGTTGGTTATCTAACGCCAACAGTTCATAATAAGAGCGTGCAACCTCTGCAATAAGGCTGCTCAGCACAAAGTTTTTACCTTCGACTGTCGCAAGATAACGGTTTAATGCTGCCTGTTCGGAATCTTTTAGCTTCTTCCAGACGTCAATTTCCCAGCTTGCATAAGCTCCTATCGTTAAATCACCCAGTGGATCGGGCAT
This sequence comes from Sphingobacterium athyrii, assembly GCF_003071065.1. GTDB lineage: Bacteria > Bacteroidota > Bacteroidia > Sphingobacteriales > Sphingobacteriaceae > Sphingobacterium > Sphingobacterium athyrii. The sequence goes on from NZ_QCXX01000001.1 coordinate 44,735, forward strand.
TTCCTTGCCGGGGGCTATCTCCGTGCTGGCATCACCTGCCCCTTGGCTGGTATACCGGCCGACTTTTTCCACCCCCCCACCGGCACGCAAACCTACACTTGGTTTCAATGCTCCTTTTCGCAATAAGATATCGTTTTTGGCGATTGCCAATTCCTGCAAGGTCACATTTAACTCCTGATTATTTTTTAATGCGGTGTCAATTAACGTGACTAAATTGGGATCGCTAAAAAAATCGCGCCATTTCACGCTCGCCGAATTCGTTGTATCCGGTGCCAATGCTTCGACAAATTGCTGTGGCACCTGCTTATTTTCTTGAATCTGCGTCGCTTTAGGGACTTTACAGCCGGTCACCGCCGCTGACAACAGAACTCCTATCATCCAGTATTTATATTTTTGACTAGCCATTGTTATCGATTTCTTCTGTTAATGGATTTTCATCTTCATGTTTGATGAGCTTGCGTTTGGAAGCAATTGTTCCAAAAATAAAGTAAAGACCCGGTATGATAAGGATACCAAACACAGTTCCGAATAGCATACCTCCTGCTGCTGCCGTACCGATCGTCCGGTTACCGATCGCTCCCGGTCCGGAGGCCAACACCAATGGAATCAAGCCTGCAATAAATGCAAACGATGTCATTAAAATAGGTCTAAACCTTACTTTGGCACCCTCCAGTGCCGCTTCGATAATACTTAGCCCCTGCGCATGCCGCTGTGTGGCAAATTCAACGATTAAGACGGCATTCTTACCGAGCAAACCAATAAGCATAACCAAGGCTACCTGAGCGTAAATATTATTTTCCAGTCCCAGGACCTTCAATAAGAAAAATGCACCGAAAATACCAATTGGCAAGGAAAGCAATACCGCAAATGGCATGATAAAGCTTTCATACTGTGCCGATAAAATAAGGTAGACAAAGCCCAGACAGATCAAAAAGATATAAATGGCCTGGTTACCGCGCCCCACCTGGTCTTTGGAAATACCGGCCCAATCTATGCCATAGCCCTGTGGTAGCGTTTTAGCGGCGACTTCGTTGATTACCTGAATCGCTTCACCACTGCTATAACCCGGAGCAGCAGAACCCGAAATCTCGGAGGCCATGTACATATTATGCCGTGTGATCTCAGACAGTCCATATACCTTTTCCATATGCATAAATGCGGAGAAAGGTACCATCTCATCCTTGTCATTTTTCACGTATAACTTCAAGATATCTTCAGGAAGAGCTCTATACTGGGGCAATGCCTGCACCATGACCTTATATTGTCGGTCATACTTAATAAAGTTGGTTTCGTAGTTACTGCCCACCAAGGTCGAGAGTGTATTCAGCGCATTATCAATCGTAACGCCTTTTAATTGAGCCATATCATTGTCAATATGGAGCATATACTGTGGAAAGCTCGCACTATAAAAGGTAAAAACAGAGGATAGCTCTGGTCGTTTGTTCAATTCCCGGACAAAATCCTTACTCACGGTCTCCATTTTCTTGTAGTCACCAGAGCCGGCTTTATCCAAAAGCCGCAATTCAAATCCTCCGGCGGCACCATAGCCCGGTACTGCTGGTGGCTGAAAAAATTCAATGGAAGCACCGGGAATATTTTTTGCGGCGTTTTCCAGCTGTTCGATAATTTCCTGTGAGGATTCCTTACGCTCCTCCCAGCTTTTTAAATTGATCAGACAGGTTCCGGTGTTGGCTCCGGTTCCCTCCGTTAATATCTCATAGCCTGCCAGCGAAGAAACGGATTGTACGCCATCAATATCCTCCGCTTCCTTCTGCAAGGTTTGAGCGGCCAGATTTGTACGCTCTAAAGTCGATCCTGGCGGCGTTTGGATAATGGCGTAAATCATTCCCTGGTCTTCATTTGGAATAAAACCTGCCGGTACGGCATTGTTTAAAAAATAAGCCCCGATACAGAATCCGATTAATACCACAAAAGTAAAGAGACGCTTGTCGACAATGCCTTTCAGCAAGAAAACATATTTGTTTGACATTTTATCGAACAAGCGATTGAAGGAATCCAAAAATTTGTCCACAACGGATTTTTTGCGTGCCTTTCCATGGTTGTTCTTTAACATAATGGCACAGAGCGCAGGCGTCAGCGTCAGGGCCACCACGCCCGATAAGATGATAGAAGTCGCCATTGTAATGGAAAACTGGCGATAAAATATACCGACAGGCCCCGACATAAAGGCTACAGGTATAAATACTGCTGCCATCAAGAAGGTTATCGCTATGATCGCCCCACTGATTTCGTGCATTGCTTTCTTCGTCGCCTGATAAGCGGAAATATGCAATTCCTCCATCTTGGCGTGCACCGCCTCGATAACGACAATGGCATCATCAACCACAACACCAATGGCCAATACTAGGGCAAACAAGGTAATCAGGTTGATTGTGATACCAAAAAATTGCATAAAAAGAAACGATCCCACTAAGGAAACCGGCACCGCAATGGTCGGAATCAATGTGGAACGCCAATCCCCCAGGAATAGGAAGACAACGATCGCTACCAAAATAAAGGCTTCAACTAGGGTATGAATAACCTTTTCCATGGAGGCGTCCAAAAATTTAGAGACATCATAACTGATCTCATAATCCAGTCCTTTTGGAAATGAGCTTTTCAGTTCTTTCATTTTGTCTTTAACATCCTGGATAACCTGAGAAGCATTACTGCCGTAGGATTGTTTCAGCACGATTGCGGCGGAGGGTTTTCCATTTAAGGTTGAATAGATATCATACATTGCCGAACCGAATTTAATGTCCGCAACGTCCCTCAGGCGTAACATTTCACCGTTTGCATTTGTGCGGAGCACGATATTGCCATAGCCTTCTGTCGTGGTAAAACGTCCGGGATATTTCAGCACATATTCAAAAGATTGCGAAGTAATACCGGATGATTCCCCGGCTTTACCCGGAGACGCTTCCAAACTTTGCTCTGAGAGGGCTTTCATTACCTCCTCCGCTGAAATTTTATACGCTGTCATGCGATCAGGCTTCAACCAGATCCGCATGGCCAATTCCCGTGTTCCTAGAATATTTGCCACACCAACGCCGTCTACACGCCGCAGTTCCGAAACAATATTCATATCGGCATAATTGTACATAAAATTTCCATCGAGATCTTTATCCTTACTAAAGAGGTTGATATACATCAACATATTGGATTCTTCTCGTGTAATCTTTACTCCCTCACGGACAACAATAGGCGGAAGCTTATTGACAACAGAAGCGACGCGGTTTTGCACGTTCAAGGAAGCTTGATTTGGATCCGTGCCCAGATTGAACACCACCTGTATGCTGGCCTCACCGTCGTTACCGGCGTCTGAAGCCATATATTTCATTCCGGGAACACCATTTATGGCGCGTTCAAGCGGAATAATCACTGATTTGATCATCAATTCACCATTCGCCCCCGGATATTCTGCCGTAATATTTACTTTAGGTGGCGATATGGACGGAAACTGAGTTACCGGAAGTTGTACCATCGAAAGAATCCCCAGAAACACAATGATCAGTGATATAACAATCGAAAGGACAGGTCTATTTATAAAACGACTAAACATAGTAATTTAAGAGTATGGGGATTTATTCTGTTTTTAACTTCAAATTAGAAATGGCCTCTTTTGGCTGAACGAAACTATAGTTGATCTTTTCATCCTCTTTCACTTTCTGTATGCCATCCAGTAAGAATTTGTCGTCTTTTTGAAGTCCACTTGCAACCACATAAAGATCAGGAAGGGAATTACCTATGGTGATGTGGCGGGCCTTTAGTTTGCCGTCTTTGTCCACAACATACACGTATTTACGATCCTGCAATTCATAGGTTGCTTTTTGCGGTATAATCAATGCCTGCTTCAATGGAAAATTCATCACGACCTTCCCGCTTTCACCGTGTTTTAGTAAACGGCTGGGATTTGGGAAGCGGGCTCTAAACGCAATATTACCTGTTTCACTGTCAAATTCACTCTCAATGGTTTCTACCACGCCATGCGCCGGAAGCAATTCATTATTGGCAAGCAACAATCCAACGTGTGTATCCCCCCGTTTACTGACATTCGTCTGATAATTAAGGTACTCTGGTTCCGAAACATTGAAGTAGACAAGCATCTGGCTATTGTCAGAAAGGCTCGTCAACAACTCCCCTTCATCCACCAGGCTTCCTAACTTTAATGGAATTCGGTCAATTGTACCATCGAACGGTGCTCTGATCTCCGTAAAAGAAAGGTGTAATTTAGCGATAGCTGCAGCGGCTTTTGCCTGTTCCAATTTAGCTTTGGCCATGGCCAGTTCATTCGGGGACACCACATTTTTATCCGCCAGGCTCTTGGTATTCTGTACTTCGATCTCGGCAACATTCACTTCGGCCATGGATTTTCTAAACTCTGCTTCATACATTTTGGGCATAATGCGGAACAGCAGTTGTCCTTTGTGTACAAACTGTCCTTCGTCCACAAAAATTTGTTCCAGATATCCCTTTTCCTGTGCGCGTAATTCGATATTACGGAAAGACTTAATCTGGGATACAAAATCTTTACGGATTGTCGTATCCATTTGTACCGGAGAAGTCACATTGAATTTTTCTTTCTCTTCTTTTTCTTCCTTTTTGGAAGTACACCCAATTTGGCATAATACGATAGCCAAATTAATGAGCATAAATACTCTTTTCATTTGTAAGCGTCTAATTAAAAATAAGTTTGATTGTTTGTTTGTTTGATATGGGAATTGAAACAACCTATCCTGAGCTTGTTGTAAGATGCAAAAACGGTAAAATCATTAATGGAGAAATGAAAATCCGATTGATACAGAAATAAAAAAGAATAAGGCTAAGCTATTTCGGGGGATTGGCTATTAAATTCTCCAGTTTTGTTGGAAAATATACCTTTGGGGATATAAATAAGCAACAAAATTGCAAAAAGGGATTTTCTTTGCAAACCGAAACACAAAAATGAAAAATACGACTGCACAAAGCAATAATGCGACAAAATCAGAAGCTGTTTGAAGATCTTTGGTTAATTGGAAATTCTCACTGTTAAATTCTTCAATGACGGGATTTTCATCGTGTACACTTCCTGCAATAAGGGGATCAATGCGGGAGGTCAGCGAAGTAATCTTGTCCTTTAAATTTGCCTCATTATGCTGATACATGAAACTGATCGCAGGACGGTCAGACTCGTTTAGTACAGCATGGCTATTACCGCTCCTAATTAATAGGAAGACTATAAAACATAGAATTGTAATAACCGCTTTCATTTGTGAGCAAATATACTAGCGCAGAAATAATTTTAATAAGGTTTAACACAATTTAACAAAAGGATTACAATCCGGCGATCTTACTCAAAAAAGTGCAAGCTGTGTACCTGTTTCATCAGCCTTTGGAGGCTTTGCGCGACCAAAGACTGTCCGGCCATTGTATTTCCAGGAATTTCTGCGTTCTTCCTCTATTATCTGCTGAATATCAAACTGAGGCGTAAAATTATGCTCCGTTTCTAGAACGATCTGATGGAGTTTATTCATGGATTTTAATTTGTCGCTATTGCCCAGCTTTGACTTTTCAATACCTTTTTGTAAGATCTGAATACTTTGATCATAAATATCCAGGGGAACAGGAAAGGGATGTCCATCCTTTCCACCGTGCGCAAAAGAGAAGCGTGCGGGATCATTAAATCGCGCAGGAGCTCCATGGATTATCTCGCTGACAAGGGCCAGCGATTGTAAGGTGCGGGGGCCCATGCCTTTTAATAACAAAAGATCCTCAAAATTTTTAGGTTGATTTTCCCGTGCAACATATAACATTGCTCCTAACCTTTTGAGATCAACATCCGAAGCCCTAACATCATGATGAGAAGGCATCAGCAATCTTTTAAAGTCTACTAAGACATCTGAAGAATCCTCGTTGACGAGTGTCATGATACCTGTCCTGTTCGGAGCTGCTCCAGATGCCGTTAAATTTAAAATTATTCCCTGTGGACAACCTTTGATACCTGTATGTGGTTCCTCAATGAACGAACGGACGTTCTCCGAATGCCAATGGTAACGACGGGCAGTTCCATCATGATCGTGCATCCCCTGTTGTACCACGGCCCAATGACCATTCTTAGCGACAATAAAATTATGCAGATACAACTGATAACCGTCTTGTATCGCCGTATTATCTACTTTTGCGACCAACTTGCTTGTCCGAACCAAGCTATTGCCATCCAAACCTGTTTTGTCCGCGAGGTAAAGTAGCTCTTGTGGTGTGTCTTTGGAGAATTTACCTTTACCGCCGCATATATAGAGACCAAATGCGTCCGCACAGGGATTAATGGCGCGTTTTAACGCGCCCATAACCGACGTGGTAATACCTGATGAATGCCAGTCCATACCCAATACCGCACCAAAACTCTGGAACCAAAACGGATCTGCCAATCGCCTGAGCACCTCATCCTGCCCATAGTCCATCAGGATCACCTCTACAATGGACTTGCCTAATATGCTCATCCGCTCATAGAGCCAGGAGGGCACCTTTCCATAGTGCAGCGGCAGGTCTGCTATCCCTGAATGCTTCATAAATAAAACTAAATTTATTAGCACAAAGATAACCCTTTTCGTTTAGCAAACGAGATTTTCAAAAAAAATAGTTTAAAAATTGGCAAACTTCTTTTGCGCTGTATCCAGTGGGAGCCGTTACTTAATACATATGACCAAAAAAGACTCACAACATGCAGAATAAATAATAAAAAATGGCTGGATAATTTGGCAATATCCAGCCATTTTTTATTTCAATATTGAATGTGTAACTCCTGTCCGAATACGGTTACTCTGCGTTAATCCCGTGTTAACGATTTACTTTCCAGTGAAAGCTGATAATAATCCTGCACGGAAAGATGGATCTTTTTCGGAAAATTCAATACCATGCTTATACGTATCTATATTAAAAAACAACTCCGCCGGTTCTGCTTTTTTATTCTCTAAAAAGAGTTTAAAACTATATGCGGTTTTCTTTGATAAATCAACATTCATTTTATTGGATGAGAAGACATTGGGCAATACTACGTCTTTTGTAAAGGCATCGTTAGTCGGCATTTGAAACAATTCACCCAAGGCTTTGACTAGATTATTGGATTGCGTACCTAGACTAGTGATTTTAATTTTCCCTTTGGTAAATCCGACGTCGTCACTCGGTTGCCCATCAATAATACCTGCGGGTATGAAATCAATAATTTCAAATTTCGCACCGACAGTATCCTGATTGTAAAGTGATTTCGTTGTATAAATACGGCTCGAATCGGTCTTTACTTCATCGGTGATACGCAAAAAGAAATTCTTTTTTTCAGGTCCGGGAGTGCCGTTCGTAAATTTTTCGATGCGCACCCGCTCAATGGTGTTTGCCGTTGCGGTATCACTTCCATCGTTTTTCTTCTGATTAGAATTTCCACAAGCAGCCAACATCAGCGTAGCTGTTGCGAGAATGGCTATAGATTGAATTTTGTACATGGTGATTTGTTTATTATCAGTAATCATTAAAATATTGCTCTTATAATATTACTATTATTACTGATAACAAACAACCATTGGCAATGTTTTTATTTTATTTCAATAAAGCATCGTATAAAATTTCAACGGGATGGAAGGATTTTCTGCCAGCACCATCCTTGATCTGATGCCGGCATGAGGTACCCGCTGCTGCGATTAATGTAGTGGTATCCGTTTTACGTACAGCGGGTAATAAAACCAATTCCGCCACTTTCATCGAAACATCATAATGTTCGGCCTCATAACCAAAGGATCCCGCCATACCACAGCAGCCCGACGGAATGACTTCAACGGAGTAATTTAACGGGAAAGACAGGACTTGCTGGGTAACGCCCACCAAATGAAAAGCCTTTTGGTAGCAATGCCCGTGCAATTTAATTTTTCTCTCATCGGCAGTAAACTGCTCCCGGTGGATACGACCGGCTTCAATTTCCGCTAAAAGAAACTCGTCAATCATAAGTGCATTTTTTGCTACCCGAAGTGCATCACTACGCAGATTTTCATCAACCAAACTTAGGTATTCGTCCCTGAATGTAATTATTCCAGATGGTTCAATACCTAACAACGGCGTGTCATCTGTGATCAGATCTTTTAGAAAACTGATGTTCTGGTTAGCAATTTTTTTTGCTTCTTTGACAAATCCTTTGGAGAGAAAAGTCCGCCCACTTTGCACATGTTTTGGAATAACCACCTCGTAACCCAAGGCCGTTAACAGTTTATAGGCCGTGATACCGATCTCAGCATCATTGTATTCGGTGAACTCATCAGAGAACAGGTAGACACGGCGTTTAGCCTGTGGCTCGATCTTTTGTTTCCTGACCCATTGGCTTAATGTCGTTCCATTCACTGTAGGAAGTGAACGCTTTGGAGCAAATCCGACCGTTTTTTTAACCAAACCGGACAGAAAATCGTTCTTCACCACAAAATTGTAAAGTGGAGCGACCAGCGAACCCAGTTTTTGAGAATCGGTAAAATTAGCAATCAATTTCGTTCGGAAGCCAGCGCCGTGTTCATCGTAATAGTGCTGTAAAAATTCTGCTTTCATTTTAGCGACGTCCACACTCGACGGGCATTCTGTTTTACAGCCTTTGCAGCTCAAACATAGATCCATAACTTCCTTGATTTCCTCATGATCAAAGCGGTTTTTCTTTGTGGAATTGGTCAAAAATTGACGTAGCATATTTGCTCTGGCACGTGTTGTATCCTTCTCATCACGGGTCGCCATAAAAGAAGGACACATGGTGCCACCGGTAATTTCCGTTTTTCGACAATCGCCCGATCCCGAGCATTTTTCCGCCAGCCGGAGAATGGATTCATCTTTGGAAAAATCGAAATATGTCTTTATAGCCGTTCTATTCTTGTCGTTATCGTAGCGTAGATGGGCATCCATTGGCGGTGTGTTGACAATTTTATTGGCATTAAAAATCCCCAGTGGATCAAAAATGACTTTGACTTCTTCCAAAAGCTTATAGACCTTTTGGCCAAGTACCTTGCCTATAAACTCACCTCTTAAGCGCCCATCGCCATGTTCTCCGCTTAATGATCCATTGTACTTTAAAACGAGGTCACTTGTTTTTTCCAGTATGGAGCGGAAAGTACGTTTACCTTCTTCTGTTTTCAGATTAACAAAGGGTTCAATATGCAATTCACCTGCTCCGGCATGGGCGTAGTAAGATGCATGTACACCTTCCTCAATCAATAATTTTTGAATATCACTGACATATTCGGGCAGATCTTCCGGAGAAACAGCACAGTCTTCGATTAAATTTACAGGCTGACTGTCCCCAGGGAGATTACGGATAAGACCGAGCCCCGCTTTTCTGACATCCCAGACTAGATTTGTCTGCTCAATTCCAGTAATATAAGGATAAGCATAACCCAAGCCCCTTTCCATCAGCTCGGCCTTTAAAGCCATGGCTTTAGCCTCGGTCTCAGCCTCCGTATCGCCTCTAAATTCAACGATTAACAATGCCTGCGGATCGCCTTCTATAAAAAAACGATTATATTTATAAGTAGGATGACCAACCGTAAAATCCAGAATATACTTATCTACCAGCTCCGAAGCCTCAGGTCTATGGTTTAATGCGATCACATTGCCACGCATACATTCGACCATATCGGAGAAATGAATACACAATAAACCTAATTCTTTAGGCGGCAAATCCATCAAGCGTAGCTTTGCCTCTGTGACAATCGCCAGGGTGCCCTCAGAGCCGGCCAGAAGATTACACATATTAAATGGCTGGCTCCGATCACTTAGCATATCCAGCGCATAACCTGTATTTCGACGGGTTATTGAACGCTTGGGATAACCCGCCTCAATATCTGCCAGATTTTGAGGATCGGTCAATAAGTCATTCATGTGACGATAGATATCCCCCTCACGGTCTGTCTGTAACAGTTTTTTAAAGTAACTTTTCTCGTCCAGTGAAGCAAAGCTTACCTCGGATTTATCATCTAAAAGTACATTTGCAGCAATCAGGTTATGGCGGGTATCACCCCAGACAATAGAATGAAGGCCAGAAGAATTATTACCGATCATTCCTCCGACCATGGCCCGGCTGGCGGTAGAGGTTTCGGGACCAAACATCAACCCAAATGGTTTAAGGTAGCTGTTCAGATCATCACGGATGACACCAGGCTCCACACGCACCCATTTCTCTTCTACATTCAATTCGAGGATGCGGTTAAAATGACGGGACATATCCATGATGATACCATTTCCAACGACTTGTCCTGCCAACGATGTGCCAGCGGTGCGCGGAATTAAGGTGGTCCGGTTTGTCCCCGCAAAATCAATCAGATTCTTTACATCATTTATATCAGAAGGAATAGCCACTGCCAACGGCTTTTCCTGATATACCGAAGCGTCCGTGGAATAGGCAAGCAACATGGTTTGGTGTGATGCTTCTTCTGTATAATACAACTCCCCTTTCAGTTGAGTTGCCAATAAGGCTAATTGATTCTGATCTTTCACTGAATTTGCTTTTTTAAATATAGAAAACAAATTTAGTTAAATTTCTCCTTTGGAAAAAGGAACAATTGCAAGAAACACACAATTCTTTCGTGAAAAACGCATAAAAACGCACACACAAAATGCAACAAACCTGAATTTTATTTCGCGCCTTCATCATTTGCTCGTATTTTTGCAACAGCAACACGATTTAATGAATTAACTTCTCTTTGTTATATGCGTAATCTTATCCTTCGATACACATTACATTCAGATTTTATTATATATACAATACGGGTACTGACCGGATTTTTACTGGGCTATATTCTATTTGTATCCTTTCCGGAATACTCTGTTTCCTGGACCCTTATTTCAATTATCCTGGTCATATCCCCACAGGAAAATGAATCAAAAAAAATTGCTATCGATCGTGCTAAATCAAATTTTATCGGCTCAGCTATCGGACTTAGCCTGTACTTCGTTCCTATCCCACAACTCTATGCGATGATTATTGGTATCCTTGCTTCACTGGTTATTTGTAAGGCACTGAATATTATGGCGGTGGCGCGCACCTCCATGGTCGCGCTGATTATCGTCTATTTACATGAGCAAGAAAGCCGCTCCTATTTTGCTGCACTGGACCGCTTTGGTTGTGTCTGCGTAGGATGTTTGATTGGATTGGGCGTCATCCTATCTACCCGAAATATAATTATTAAATTAAGAAATCGGTATAATTGTTGAATGTAGCGGGCCACAGCACCTTCGCAATTCCTTTTTACCCAATAAATTAGATTCAACTCCAGCAACCCACCTCAACACCATATCGAATAAAATTCACAATATAAACCGAAATCACAGAACATTATTCATAATTAACATTGATATTTTGAATATTATACTTTTTTACTTACCTTTGCAGTCGAAATGACAAAAGTAGAATATAATTTAGATCAAGTAGATTACAAAATCCTTCGTCTGATGCAGGATAACGGGCGTATCAATAATGCTGATATCGCCAGGGAATTGGGTATGGCTCCTTCGGCAATACTGGAGCGGGTTAAAAAGCTTGAACAAAAAGACGTGATCTTAAAATACAGCGCCAAAATCAATCCTGCCGCTGTCGATCAAAAACTTTTATCATTTATTTTCATCAAAGCAAATGACATTATCGGTGAACAGCGCGTTGGTTTAGCCCTTGCTGAAATCCCGGAAGTACAGGAAGTACACGACATTGCTGGAGATGATGGTTATCTTATCAAAGTAAGAACCGCTGATTCGACAGGTTTAGTGGATTTAATGCGCAATACGTTAAGTAAAGTAGAAGGAATAATTTCCACCCGTACCACAATCGTATTGCAGACGGTAAAAGAAGATCAACAGGTTGTTATACCTGAATAATAGAAAGGAGGTTTCATTATGTTACAAGGACACAAAAAAGCGGCAAGCCCACTCATGGTTGTTGTTGCTTATTTTATAATTTACGTGGTATGGGGATCAACCTTTTTCTTTATAGAAAAAGCGTTGCATAGCTTTCCACCGTTTATATTAGGATCATTTCGGTTTGTCACCGCAAGTGCGATCTTGATGAGTTATTGTGCCATAAAAGGTTATAAGCTTTTTAATAAACGATCCATATTAGAAGCTGCCTTCGTCGGATTTTTACTCCTGTTTGTCGATATGGCCGGAGTCATCTGGGCCGAGCAATATGTTTCGGGCGGGGTGGCAGCGATAATCGCAGCAGCAGCAGCAATCTGGTTTATTTTACTCGACAAGCCCAAATGGAAGGAGAATTTTAGCAGCATGACAACAGTCGCCGGGGTTGTGCTCGGATTCATTGGAGTCGTTATGCTATTCGCCGAACAGATCATGGCATCCAATGACAATGCAAATGGAAAATTGAAGATCATTGCTTTATGCATTTTGGTATTGGGCTCCATTGCCTGGACAGTAGGTTCTTTGGCATCTAAATATTTCAAAAAATCGGAAGCGCAAGAAAAAGAAGACTTACATGTGATGGTCAAAACGGCCTGGCAGATGGTCACGGCAGGTGTTCTTTTTAATATCACGGCACTTTTTACGGGCGAGTATGCATCATTTGAATTAAGCAGCGTCGCTCCTGTAGACTGGTTCAACTTAGGCTATTTGATCACATTTGGTTCTATCCTCGCATTTAGCTCTTACATCTGGCTTTTACAGGTACGTCCGGCAATGGAAGTAAGTACTTATGCCTATGTAAATCCGATCATTGCGTTAATATTAAGTCATTTTTTTACGTCACATGCCGTCACCTCCTTACAGATCGTAGGTTTGGCCGTGATTTTGTTCTCTGTTTTACTGATGAATTGGAAAGCTTACCGCACCAAATTATCAGCTAAAAATAAAAACAAAAAGATCCTTCAAGGAAACACATTGGATACATTGGCGAAAAATAATGACCGTCAAACTCCCATAGATGATCTTCCGGAGGCAGAATTGGTTCACTAGGTTGTTATTTTTCTAATTATATGATAAAGCTTAACGTAGATTTATGTTAAGCTTTTATTGTTTTTATGTTTTTGGCAAAATTAGCGCATGAGGAATAAGATTTCTTCGTATTTAATTGGCTAACTTTGCCTCAATATTTGGTTAAACTAACTATAATGAATATATCAAAGCAAATTGCCTTTATTGGTAGTCTTGGAGTCGCTTCGCTTTTGATGGTCACCGGTTGCTCAAAGCAACTCCACCCTACACAGAAGGATTTCCAGCAATATCATATTAATAAGGAGGTACAAGCAGATCCTACTGTCGTTTCCATCTATGAGCCGTTCAAGCAAAAGATGGAAGCTGAAATGAACCGCGTTATCGGACACGCCGACAAGGCCCTCACGAAAGAAAAGACTCCCGAAACCTTAATGGGGAATTTTTTCTGTGAAGCATTATTATGGATGAGCGCACATTATGCCCATAATCCCGCGGATCTGGCCTTTGCAACCAAAGGGGGAATCCGTAACGATCTCAAGGCAGGAGATATCACTGTGGGGCATATTTTTGAAGTAATGCCCTTTGAAAATACATTGACGATTATCGAACTAAAAGGCAGCCAAATACGTCAGCTTGCAGATTATATCGCCACCACACATGGCCAGCCCATTGCAGGTATGACCTTAACGATAACAGGCAACAAGGTGCAGGACATCAAAATTAAAGGACAGCCCATCGATGACAACAAATTATACAAACTGGTCACCTATGATTACCTGGCCAATGGTGGTGATAACCTCGTGTTATTGACGCAATCGGTCTCCAGAACCAACTACCCCCAACGGATGCGTGAAGGTTTGATAGAATATGTAAGTGAATTAACAAAAGCAGGTAAACAAGTAAATGCGGAATTAGATGGAAGAATTAAAATCAATTAATCGGAGAACGTTTATCAAGCAAGCCGGTGGATTTTCCGCGGCACTTGCTTTGGGTTCATTACCTTTTCAGGCGGCGGCAGAACGTAAAAAGATCAAATTGACCATTTTACATACAAACGACGTACATAGCCGCATTGAGCCCTTTCCAATGGACGGTGGTAAGTACCAGGGACTGGGTGGTGTGGCCCGCCGCAGCACATTGATCAATAAAATCCGCAAGGAAGAAAAGAACCTTCTTTTGCTGGATGCCGGCGACATGTTTCAGGGAACACCATATTTTAACCTTTTTGGAGGTAAACTGGAATTGGATCTCATGACGAAATTAGGATATGATGCCGGGACTTTTGGTAATCACGAGTTTGACAATGGTCTGGATGGGCTCGTCAAATACCTGGATCACGCCAAATTCCCTTTTCTGACCGCCAACTACGATTTTAAAGGCACGGTGCTCGAAGGAAGGACACAGGATTATACCATTTTCCATAAAGGTGGCATTAAAATAGGTGTATTTGGACTTGGTGTTGATATCGAAGGTCTGGTAGATCCCAATAATTATAAGGGCATGCGCTATCTGGATCCGATCCAAATCGCGAACAAAATGGTTAAAATCCTAAAGGAAAAACATAAGTGCGATCTTATAATCTGTCTTTCACACCTTGGATATCAATATGAGAATGATAAGGTTTCAGATCTAGTACTCGCCTCCAAAACATCAGATATTGATCTGATCATCGGCGGTCATACACATACTTTTTTAAACGAACCGACCTTGGTCACAAATTTAAAAGGAACGCAGACAGTGATCAACCAAGTGGGGTTTGCAGGCATTAACCTCGGCCGAATTGATTTCATTATGGAACCCGGTTCAGGTAAAAAACAGATGATTGCAAGTACCTATCAGGTTAACCCGTCAATCGAAGAGTCACTATTGGCATAAACGTTATCAATTTATAATAGATGCCAAATTGACCAATCAATTTGGCATTTTTTTATCAAAATGAGTTATAGCTTTTATAAGCCCCGGGCTGCTCCTCCTATCGGAATGACAACAAAGCGCTTATAAAAATCAACACCATCTAAAAAGCAAATTATTTGCATGAAAAAAATTATATCCATATACCTGGATTCTTTTAAAGGCCTTTCGCAGGCAGCCTGGCTTTTGGCCATTGTTATGTTGATCAATAGAATGGGTAGCATGGTCATCCCCTTCCTGGGACTTTACATGACGCAGGTACTTCATTTTGATATTAAGCAAGTCGGAATTGTCCTGATGAGCTACGGTATAGGTTCTGTATGCGGTTCCTATATCGGCGGATGGCTGACAGATCGGATCGGCAGTTTTAAGGTGCAATTCGGAAGCCTGGTATTGGCTTCACCCTTATTTCTATTAATCCCCTATTTTAAAGAAGTTCAATCTCTGTCCGTCATGATCTTTACGCTAAGTCTGATTTTTGATGCATTTAGACCGGCGAATTCTGTTTCCGTGGCCAGCTATGCAAAGCCCGAAAATATAACCCGTGCCTTTTCACTAAACAGACTGGCTATCAACCTGGGATTTTCAATTGGCCCCGCCGTTGCCGGTTTCCTCGCCACAATTTCGTTTAACTGGATTTTCTATGGGAACTCCTTTGCCGTGCTATGTGCAGCAGTAATTTTCTTTATCTTTTTTAACAAAAGGCAAAAAAGAACGGATGTTAAAGCAAAAAAAGACGCTTTGGCACACAGCGAGGTGGCAAACCAAAGCCGTAACCCCTATACGGATGTTCCCTTTGTGCTGTTTAATATCTTCTGCTGTATTTTTTCATTTTGTTTTTTCCAGTTAATTACAACCTTGCCGATATTCTATCGCGAAGTGCATCACCTTGATGACCATCAGATCGGATTCCTATTGGGCTGGAGTGGTTTTGTGATTGTTTTACTGGAGATGTTTGTTGTTCATGTCGCTGAAAAGAGATTTTCACTGATCAGCACCCTGGTGTTTGGTACATTTCTATGCGCCAGTTCATATGCCATGCTGAATTATATGGGCGGACTTGGCTGGTTATATTTCACCTTCTTTATTTTTGGTCTCGGTGAGATGCTAACATTGCCATTTATGGCTACTGTATCCGTTAACCGCTCTACCCCAAAAACACAAGGCGCATATATGGGTTTCAATTCCCTGGCATTTTCTGCGGCAAATATTTTTTCGCCACTGCTCGGGACATCTATTGTTGACTCCTTTGGTTTCACCACACTATGGTGGGCAACAGCGCTGACACTTTCCTTCACGGGACTTGGTTTCTACCTTGTCCTAAAATGGATGCAATAAACAGCAAGGGGGCATTTCAAATGAAATGCCCCCTTGTTTTATCAACAAGATCCGGAGCTTTTCCTACCAGATCTTAATACGCCTGTCCATCGGGACAAACATCTTGTCACCCTCTTTCGTTTCCCACGCTGCATGAAACGCATCTAAATTGATAATCGGCGCAAAAGCCCGATATTGCGCAGGAGAATGTGGATCTGTTTTTACCTGATTCACAACAAACTCATCAGTTGTTTTTGTTCTCCAAATAGTAGCCCAAGAAAGGAAAAAACGTTGGTTTTGTGTAAATCCATCGATCAGACCGGGATTTCCTTTATCTTTTAAATAAAGCTGCAATGCATCGAAGGCAACAGAAGAACCGCCCAAATCACCAATATTCTCACCTAAGGTAAAACGACCGTTCACAAAAACTCCCGGAACTGGCTCATAGGCTTCAAATTGTTTCACAAGGGCATCTGCCGCTGCCTCAAATTTAGCCTTGTCGCCATCCGTCCACCAGTTATTCAAATTTCCGTTTCCATCGTATTTTGCTCCCTGGTCATCAAAACCGTGCGATAGTTCATGCCCTATGACGGCACCGATACCTCCAAAATTAACGGCTGCATCCGCTTTGTAATCATAGAAAGGAGGCTGAAGAATTGCGGCCGGGAATACAATTTCGTTAAACAACGGACTATAATAGGCATTGACTGTCTGTGGTGTCATGCCCCATTCAGATTTATCAACTGGTTTGTCCTGTTTCGCAAGGTTCTCGTAAAAAGACCACTTGCTGGATGATAAGACATTCTCGTAAAGCGAAGTACTAACATCAAGTTTGCTATAATCTTTCCATTTATCCGGATAACCGATCTTCACTTTAAACTTCGACAGTTTTTCAAGCGCCTTCACTTTTGTATCTGCGGACATCCATGTTAAACCATTGATATGTTGCCCAAATGCTTTTACAAGGTAGCTTACCAGTTCTTCAGCGTCAGCTTTCGCCTGTGGTGGAAAATTCTCCTTCACATAAAGCTTTCCCAAAAGTTCTCCGGCAATAGAATTCACGAACTCTACTCCCCGTTTATCCAGCGCACGTTGCTCCTTCTGCCCTTTCAGCTTACGCCCCCAGAAATCAAAAGAAAGATCATTTAATTCCTGTGTCGTATACGAAGCAGCGGTATTTAATACATGAAATGTTAATATATCTTTAATGACCGGAAGGTTCCCCGGGTTGAAGATCTTATCTAAATTTTGGTAGTATTTCAGTTCAGGTACAATAACGGTATCCGCTTTAAATCCAACGTCACCCAGATATTTAGCAATATCGACATTTTTTACCATCTTCTTCAGATCAGCAACTGCCACCGGATTGTAGCGGCCGTTTGCGTCCCGCGACTGTTCGACCGTTTTTAGGTTAGCAGCCAATTCTTTTTCAAAAGCGACAATTTTAGGACCTTTAAGATCTCTCGTGCGTTGACCTGACTTGGCATAAAGTGCTGAAATATAATTTGAATAGTCCTTTAAGGTCTCTTCATTTTTTTGGTCTTTTACCTGGTAATAAGAACGGCCTAAACCCAAACTTCCCCCACCCAGGTAAACCGTATTGACATTCGAATTTTTGAGATGTCCATAGACATAGCCACCAAAGAAAGGATTGCCTCCTATAGGTGCAACCTCTACCAGATATTTATAAAGGTCATCAAAATTCTTTATCGCATTGATTTTTGTCAAATAGGGCTGAACAGGCGCCAAGCCAACTTTGTCACGTGTTTTCATGTCTACAAAGGATCTGTACAGATCGCCGATCTTCTGGTTATCAGTTCCTTTTGGAAACTGGCCAGATAACGACTCTTGCAACACTTTTAGCGTGGCAATATCTGTATTCTCACGTAACTCATCAAAAGATCCCCAACGCGCTTTATCGGATGGTATCTTAATAGTTTTCATCCACTGACCATTTACAAAATTGTAGAAATCATCCTGCGGACGAACGGTTTTATCCATGTAGTCTACATTGATCGCATTGTTTTGGGCATAACCGGCAAAAGAACCGCATGCCAGCAAAGCAGCTAACAGTATACTTCTCTTCATATGATATTTTAGTTTGTTATCTATCCACACAAACTTAAGAAAAGTTTTGCTATTGTTCGTTATACAGAACATAGTTTTGCGGATAACTAAAATAATATACATTTCATTATGTCTGCGTCTTGTTTCTCGTTGATTTACGGAGAAGAAGGAGGAAGACAATCAGAAACAGCGCCACGCCGCCCAGCCAAATCCATGGATTGGCATACCATAAGGTGCCGTTTGCCTCTCTGAGCTTTTGATTTTCCTCAATTGGTACGTCCGCATATAGCGACACAAAGAAAGAGAGCAGACAAAATAGTATAGACATTCTTTTCATACGACCTACTTTATATAGATAGAATGCTCCGTCGACCTATTTTGTTTGCTTAGGCTAAAATTTGTGTTCAGTCCTTCTGTCTGATCTCTCCCAGGTGAACGACATCTTTTAAATCAAAAGGCGTCTCCTGGTAAACAAAATAGTTAAGCCAATTATTGAATAATAAGTTTGCATGACTCGTCCATCGTACCAAAGGTTGATTGTCAGGATTGTCATCGCGATAATAGTTCGCTGGCATACGTATAGTCTGGCCCTTTTCTAAATCTCTTTTATATTCTTCATCCAATGTAAAAGGTGCGTACTCGGAATGACCGGTCAGATAAAACTCACGTCCACCACGGGAAGATGCGATTGCAATGCCAGCCTCGGGAGATTCAGAAAGAATTTCTACGCCGTTTTTTGTTAGCAAATCTTCTTTCTCGATAGTTGTATGCCGGCTATGCGGGATAAAAAACTCATCGTCAAATCCACGGAATAATGGATGTCTTTTGTCGAGCGCCGTATGTTTGAATACACCAAAAAGCTTTTCTTCCAAAGGTTTCTTCTCAACCTCATAAAAGTGGTATAACGCAGCCTGTGAAGCCCAACAGATATATAAGCTCGACGTTACATGCGTCCTGGCCCAGTCAAAGATTGTCTGGATCTCATTCCAATAAGTCACCTCTTCAAATCGAACCATTTCCACAGGTGCTCCCGTGATGATCATACCGTCGTAAAAGTTCTCTTTCACTTCACTCAGGCTTTTATAAAACATCTCCAGGTGTTCCTCAGGTGTATTTTTGGATACGTGGGTTTCCAGTCGAAGAAACTCCATCTCCACTTGCAAAGGATTATTGGAAAGTAAACGAATAAAATCGGTCTCCGTTGTGATCTTAAGCGGCATCAGATTAAGGACCAAAACACGTAATGGTCTAATATCCTGCTCATTTGCTCTCAGGTCACTCATGACAAAGATATTCTCCTTTTTTAAAAGTTCTATCGCAGGAAGGTTATTAGGAAGTTTGACTGGCATATATAAATTCTCCTTATACAATTAGCATGCAAAATTAGCAAGAAAATGGCAGAATAATAAATGAATCCGTAAATTTAAGTTTGCACCGAATGAGCAGATTCAATTACCTTCCAACTTATTCTTCACTTAATTGTTTTAAGGCCTTTCTAAACTTCACTGATCCGAAGTTCATCCCGCCAACATGCTTGTTGACCAATTTGCCCGCTTTATCCAGGATAATGGTGGTCGGTATACTTGTCGTACTCCATTCTTTTGGCAATGCCGAATTCAGTTGATAGACCGGAAGACTATACTTCCGCTTTTTTAGAAACTTCGCAGAAGATTTCAGATTACCGTCAACGTCCACAGACAAAAAAACGATTTTGCTATTCCCCTGAAAATCCTTATACAGTTTGTCCAGAGAAGGCATTTCCGCCAGACAGGGGGAACACCATGTCGCCCAAAGATTGATCAGGACAACCTTGTCTTTGAGCTGATTTAACGAAACAACATTTCCCTTGCTGTCTTTAAAGCTAACCTCCGCATTCTTGTTTAACAGGACTGTTTTTTCCTTTTGTTCTCCGGGATGCGCATAGCTGGACGCTGTGTGGACAAATGGTATAGAAAGCAATAAGCTAGCGGCAATCAATCTGAATGTATTTTTTATTTTCATCTTGTTTTCTCCAATAAAAGGACATTAACTTAAACGTCTGATCTGGCAAATGATTGTACCTTTCGTACAAAACAAACAAATATCAACGTTCTCCAACGCAACGCTGGCTCCAGCTGATCCGCCAATTTTATCGTTCCGCGGATACCAAACGGTTTAAAAACCGTCTGATTAAAAGAATTAAATCTTGACACCACACAATATAATCAACTAATAATCAAACATTTAATCCAAATAAAATATTAATCCGAGTTTTCCTGATCCGAATGGCTGCTTTTGTACAGTTCAACAACTGAAAGAAATAATATGTCTAAAAGTTATTACAAACAAATTTACGGATATGGTTATTATATAGTATATAATAAGTAATCAATATGAGCAAGGAAAAATCAACTCAGGAAATCGAAATCGATGGAAGAGTGTATCAGTATAGCTCCTTAAGGGATCTACCAGAAGGTAATATTGAGCACCTCCCATTCAGTATCCGAATTCTTCTGGAAAATGTATTACGTAATCATGATGGATTTAGTATAACGGATGAACATGTCAGCACGTTGATCGGCTGGTCTCCGCAACCCGTTGATAAAGATATTCCATTTAAGCCGGCACGCATTCTGATGCAGGATTTTACGGGCGTTCCTGCTGTTGTGGACATGGCTTCCTTAAGGGCTGAATTTATTCGACATGGCAAGGATGGACAGAAGATCAATCCGGCAATTCCGGTTGATCTGGTGATTGACCATTCCGTGCAGGTGGATTATTTTGGAACAGAATACTCCTACGACAAAAATGTCGAATTGGAATATGAGCGCAATCGGGAGCGTTATGAGCTTTTAAAATGGGCGCAAAAAGGTTTAAAAAATTTCACTGTCGTGCCGCCGGGAATGGGAATCTGTCATCAGGTAAACTTAGAATACCTTGCCAAGGGTGTTATTGCCCGTGATAATTGGCTTTTTCCGGACACCTTGGTGGGTACCGATTCACATACCCCGATGGTGAATGGTATCGGTGTTCTGGGCTGGGGTGTGGGTGGCATTGAAGCTGAAGCCGCCATGCTGGGACAACCCATCTTCTTCACCTGTCCGGAAGTAATCGGACTCAAACTTACAGGCAAAATTCCGGATATCTGTACCGCAACTGATATGGTTCTTTCGATTACAAAAATCTTACGCGATAAGGGAGTTGTCGGAAAATTTGTTGAGGTCTTCGGAGAAGGATTGGATACACTATCAGTGACAGACCGCGCCACCATATCCAATATGTCGCCCGAATTTGGCTGTACAGTCACCTATTTCCCCATAGATGACCGTACGCTGGAATATATGCACAGTACCAATCGAACTGAACAGGAAATTAAAATTGTCGAAGAATACTGTAAGCGCAATTTGCTCTGGCGCACGGGAAAGGAACAGATCTCCTACTCTTCGGTAGTGGAATTTGACCTAAACACACTAGAACCGACAGTCTCAGGCCCCAAGCGCCCACAAGACAAAATTTTGGTCAAGGATCTAAACCATAAGTTTTCACAGCTTTTAGATAGCGAACACCATAGGCAATATGTTCCAATGCCACAGCGTTCGGAATCAGCCTGGCTTGCAGATGGTGGATCAGGGACCGAATTTACTTTTGGGAAGGTTCCGGTTGAACATGCTTCTCCCCATGAAGTTATTTCAGAGTCCATACATGCCGTACGCATCAAACACAATCACAAGGAATATATTGTCAGCGACGGCAGTATTGCTATTGCCGCCATAACAAGTTGTACCAATACCTCTAATCCGACTGTGATGATCGGTGCTGGTCTATTGGCCAGAAATGCGATCGAACGCGGTTTGCGCACAAAATCCTGGGTGAAGACCTCACTGGCCCCGGGTTCAAAAGTAGTAACCCAATATCTGGAAAGATCAGGCCTGAATGCAGATCTTGATGCACTAAGATTTCACACCGTAGGTTATGGTTGCACTTCCTGTATTGGAAACTCAGGACCACTCCCGCCCCAAATTGCTGAAGCAGTGGAGAAAGGGGAATTGATTGTTGCCTCGGTACTGTCAGGAAATAGAAACTTTGAAGCACGTGTACATCCGCAGGTAAAAATGAACTTTTTGATGTCTCCAATGTTGGTTGTTGCCTATGCCCTTGTAGGTCGAGTGGATATCAATCTAATGGAAGAACCATTGGACTATGATCCAAATGGCCAACCGGTTTATTTAAAAGATATCTGGCCAAGCCGCGAAGAAATCACCAAAACAGTTAACGAATGCGTCAAACAATCTGATTTTCAGGAAGTATATGACGTTATTTTTGACGGATCTACGGACTGGCAAGATCTGGAAGTAAACCTTGACCAGAATTATCAATGGGACAATAACTCAACCTACATCAAAGAATCCCCTTTTTTTGAAAACTTACAGGCAGTTCCACAGCCGATCGAGGACATCAAAAATGCCCGAGTATTGCTTTATTTAGGGGACTCTGTTACAACCGACCATATATCGCCGGCAGGTTCTTTTAAGGAAGATACCGCAGCCGGAAAATACCTAAAAGCCCATCAGGTGAATAGAGAAGATTTCAACTCTTATGGTTCTAGACGTGGTAATCATGAAGTGATGATGCGTGGAACCTTTGCCAACGTGCGCATTAAAAACAAAATTACCGATCAGGAAGGTGGTTTCAGCCGGTATTTCCCAACAAATGAAGTAAAAACAGTCTATGATACAGCAATGGAATATCGCAAAACCAATACGCCGCTGATCGTTTTGGCCGGAAAAGAATACGGTTCAGGATCTTCCCGGGATTGGGCAGCCAAAGGCACATTTCTCCTTGGTGTACGGGCGGTTATTGCCGAAAGCTTTGAACGTATACACCGAAGCAATCTGGTGGGTATGGGAGTAGCACCGCTTGTCTTTATCAATGGAGAGAACGCCGAAAAGCTGGGACTTGACGGTACTGAAACCTATACCATCACTGGCCTGGCGAATGAACTAACACCGCATAAACTTTTAGATGTAAAAGCTGTTCACGAAAATGGAAAAACAATCACGTTTCAGGTCAGAGCAAGACTGGATTCGGCTATCGAAATCGAATACTTTAAAAATGACGGTATTTTACAGTATGTATTAAGGCAATATTTAAAAAACAATTAATTTGGTGCCTTATTGACCAATATCGAATTTGCAAATAAAACGGGGCACGATATATCGCGCCCCTTTCACAACCTATATAAAAACCTACCAGAGTTCTATTTAGACAACTATTTCTCGCCAACACAAAAGGAAGCTTGGCAACTTGCCAAAGTTACATCCCATAATAAGGGATTTTTCTCCCTGAAGTCAGCCATTTTTGGCCTCGGGGCAATGTAAGGGATTAAATCGGTTATACTTCCATTATCAATGATAAAAATGTATTTTCGTCTGCGGTCAATCCCGATATTTACGTAGACAGACAAATCATGGAAGAACTGGTAGAGCAGACTATTTCGAATGCAAACTTCAACAAAGAATTACAGCAAATTACAGAATTTTATAAATGCACATTTGAGTATTGCGATTTCCAAAACGCTGCAATGGTTGATCTGATGTTTACAAATTGTGAATTTAAATCCTGTAATTTATCCAATATAAAATTAAAAGGAACACAATTGGATCATGTCATTTTTCAGGACTGCAAGATGTTAGGTATCCAGTTCAACGAATGTAGTTCATTCTCTTTTCATATCGAAATGAAGAATACCACATTGGATTATGCTTCTTTTTTTGAACGTAATATGAAGAAATTCAAATTTGAACAGTGCTCATTGCAACATGTTGATTTTGAAAAAGCCAACCTCCAACAGGCAATCTTCAAAGATTGCAACTTCCTGAACGCACGGTTTGAGCAATGCAATCTGGAAGGCTGTGACTTTCGGACCTCGGTCCATATCCAAATGGATCCCGAAGCCAATCGGATGAAAAAGAGTAAATTCGAACCGGAGCAACTACCGGGTTTATTGGCAAAATATCAATTGTTGATCGACTGAGCGGAATTTTTGATATTGCGCGCGGCAAATGTCCTTAAGCAGCAATCGGCTAAATAACGGATTTCAGGGATAAAAGAGCTTATCTTAAATCATCATATTTGCCTATCAATTTTAGGTAGATGATCCTATCATGCGCTTACAATGGCAACTATACGTTGTGCATACAAGCTCATGACCGTTTCCTCACCGCTAAAAGCAAATTATTCTGATGAAAAAAACATTCTTATCATTAGCAGTTTTGATGGCTGCCAGCACAGTATCTCTCGCACAGATCAATAAAGCGTTTAAAATCGATTATGCCATTGTGGTTACAAACGCTAACAGCGGTACCGAGCAGGAAGCTCCGGTCTCCTTGTATGAGGCTTATGTCAGTAATGACAAGATAAAAGTGGTCTCCTCAGCGGATGGACAGGAATCTATTTTTCTGGCTAAAAAGAATGAAGATAAGTCGACCATACTCTATCCGTCCTTATCGAAATACATCGTACACGAAGATGAAGC
Source organism: Sphingobacterium athyrii (assembly GCF_003071065.1). Taxonomy (GTDB): domain Bacteria; phylum Bacteroidota; class Bacteroidia; order Sphingobacteriales; family Sphingobacteriaceae; genus Sphingobacterium; species Sphingobacterium athyrii. Next base: position 69,474 of record NZ_QCXX01000001.1, read on the forward strand.
AACTTCCTTCTCGATCAAATTGGTTCCGGGCCAAACTAAAAATATCGCCGGTTACCCTTGTAAGTTGGCACAGATCGAACTTCCCAATATAGAAGATATCGAGGGCAATAGCACCTTATCCATCTGGTATAGTGAGAAACTGCCTGTTATCTATTGGGAGGGTTTTGATATTTTCAAAAAGATTCCCGGTGGCGTTTTACAGGTAACCACGCCGCTGGGCGTAGATATTGTGGCACAAAGTGTAGCGAACAGCCAACTGAATGACAACGATTTTATCGTTCCAGAGGATTATGATCAGGTAGATTCCATCTACGGCGAAGAACAGGAGGGTGAAGAAAACAATCAGATGGCCGAAAACCTATACTTATTTGAGGATAGTACTTCCGGTCTTATGGGGTTACAGGATGATGCGCAACAAATCGTCGTGCCAGCACAGTATCATTACATTACACCATTTGTCGGTGAGGTAAGTGTTGTCCAGTTTAAAAATGAGAAATATGGTGCAATCAATCTTACGGGGAAAACCGTGATCCCTTTTCAATACGATTATTTAAGCTATGACGATAATTCGGAACAGTTTCTATTTGGAACAAATGAAAAATATGGTATTCTGGACAAGGCAGGTAAAGTACTTATCCCGGCCAATTATGATATGATTTCATTTATCAATGGTGGTTACGCTGTTTTTCAGCAAAATGAAAAATACGGAATCCTAAATCAGGCCGGAAAAATCGTTGTACCGGCAAGCTATAGCTTCATCTCGGAGAATAATGGCACACATTTCATTCGTGTCGAAAATGACAAATACAGCCTGGTTGACATAAAAACAAATAAGGTCCTAACGCCAGCCTATGATTTTATTTCAATAACCGAAGAACCAAATCTTTTCCTTTCGAGTAAAGATGGTAAGTACGGTTATTTGAATGGCCAGGGGAAAATTGCCATTCCTTTTATCTACAGCGGCGCAACTTCCTTCAGCGATGGTTTAGCATCGGTCACAAAAGAGGGATCCGATGATGTTATCCTAATCAATACAAAGGGTGAACAGGTCGAATTGGACGCCGCAGCCGAAGCAGTCGCAGAAGAAATCTAATTCATATACACTTTTTTCAAAAAATAAAGAGGCTGACTTGTTTTGAGGCAGCCTCATCCATTACGTATATCATAATATAGCATAATAGGACCTCAAACATACCTCGCTCGTAATCAGTCTTTTTCAAAGAATACATTATTGTACTTGGGTGAATAAAATACCAAATAGAATCCCCATGCATTTCGATATATGGTCGGATCTGAATCAAGGATATGATGCGTCGGAAAGTCCATGTAGAGTTTTAAACGTGCGGAACGATAAGGGGTGATTGTTTCAATCTTTCCGCGATAGATCTCGGAGACCTTATTGGCCCTTAGGACCTTGAAATAAATTGAATCGTTGCTTTTTATTTCAAAAGTATACGTATTGTACTGCCAATCTGTTTGCTCTCCGGGAAATAAGTCGCGTTTGACATGGTATGTACCATAATAGTCTTCTTTTTTCAGGATCTTCGGAGCAGTGACCCACTGGATAAATAGGGATAACAGGCTAAGGAAAATGGCTCCAGCAATCATCGAGACGATTGCCTTTCCAACGAAGCGATTTCCTGTGAGAATGAAGTATAATATCAAAATCGCCAAAACCGGGGCAAAGATATATACAAAGACTAAGTTAGCTCCAAATCCCATATTGAAAAAATGCTATCATAGCGAAAGAAATTTAAATAGCTTTATTCTTTATCTGCTGTTTGAATCCGCTTCAAAACTGAGCATTAATTACAATAAACCCATATCTACTAAATCCAGTACTGTATGTCTTTTATTGGCCAATTTATTCTTTAAACAGACTTCAATTATTTTTTTAACGCCATTTGAATAAGAATCATGTCCGAGGACCTTGGTTTCAATCTTAATTTCATCATTTTTATCTTTGATGACAATCTGGTGGTAGGCGTGCTTTTCTAAGTGGGCAACAGGGATATTGATCTTATAGGCCTGTGTTTTTGCGTCTCGGATAGAGATAACGCGCTCGTGAGGGACATGTAAAGAATTGGCAAAATGATAGGCGGTACCCGGCTCAGTCGTTTTGGAGGATTGATGTGACTCCATAATGGATATTTCATAGTCCTTGAAATTATGGCCAAATTGTTGGAGCATAAAAAGTGTTTTTAACAATAGTATGGACGTATTTGGGCAGATAACGAGCGGAAAAGCTGTCTCGAGCTTCTCGGTCGCCAGCCCCGTCGACAGTTCGATTAACACTGAGCCTGTGCGCGCACAAAAATCAAGACAATCTTTCAGTTCACGGCCCGATCCAGCATGTATAACGATAGATGGCGATGTCGTTGTATTGGACGCTTGCCATGGAAGAAGTTCGACAGTGGGAATGGAAAAATCTGCTTTCAGTATAGCGTTTGCCAGTTTTCCTGACCCAACTACAAATGCTTTTTTATTATTCATATTGTTTGTTTTGTCAAAAACATCTGGTATCCTTTTGACTATAAATCGATAAAATAATACCAGATGAATTTGTAATGCGTAAAGGTTGTTCTTAAACCTAAGCTGATATACTGAATATTACACACAATTGATTCGACTACGGTCATAACATTGCTTAGCATTTTCATGTTGGGCTCGACCATCTCTGTCCAAGTAGGTCTGTCTTGATAAGTAACGCATTAAATGTGAATGACCGTATTCAAGTTACCTCTTTTTTTGAGACAGTCGGTTTATTTTTATGAACTATTTTTTCAGCAATTACGTCGCGCTTGCGATCTTCTTTTTGCCAAAAATTTTCTTACCAATCGTGAAAAGTAGCACTGCAATAATGCCGCCCCCAAGTCCAAACAAAAGTTCTTTGACTATCCCCGGAAAATCAGGCAAGGCATGATGAAGAAAATCAATGTAATGGGTAAAAATACCGCCCGAAACCAAAATTAGGGCAATGGTACCTACCACGGCTAACAATTTGATAATAAAAGGAAGGGCTAACACCAGTAGTTTACCCAAGCTGGCCAATGGTCCTTTTTCGTTCGCGCTTTTGATCAACTTATATCCAGCATCATCCATCCGAACAATTAATGCAACGATACCATACACGCCTACCGTAGCAAGAAGAGCAACTACACAAACGGTAATAATCTGCAAAGTCAGACCTTTATCCAGCACTGTTCCCAAGGCGATGATAACGATCTCCACAGAAAGGATAAAATCTGTTGTGATTGCCGCCTTGATCTTCGACTTTTCAGCTTCCATATCATTCTCTGCAATAACTTCTTCGGTGTTTGTTTCACCTTCATGGTGCTTCCGATGAAACAAATATTCGATAATCTTTTCAACCCCTTCGAAAGCCAGATAAAATCCGCCCAAAATCAAAATGTATTTGATAGCGATCGGAAAAAAGACGTTCAACAACAAAGCTATAGGGACGATAATCAGTTTATTGATGAGTGACCCTTTGGTAATCGCCCATAGGACAGGTAATTCCCGAGATGCCAAAAAACCTGTTGCTTTTTCCGCATTCACGGCCAAATCATCACCCAAGATTCCTGCTGTTTTTTTTGTCGCTATCTTGCTAGCAACCGCAACATCATCCATTAAAGCTGCAATATCATCTAAGATTGCAAATATTCCTGAAGCCATATTTTATTTAAAATTTGAACGTAAAAATATAAATTTAATTCAATTCGTAAATAAGTAATTTAACGGGATTGCCATAATCGCCTATAAACAGATCTATTTAATTGTGTATTTTAGATACAAATTATACCAAATATGAAAAAATCACTTTCAGCGACGGAGCATACCGCATTATTAAACGTACTTAAGACCAGATTCGAGCATAATATGAAAAGGCATCAGCAACTCGTTTGGGAACCGATACAGCGAAAAATCGAAGCAAATCCAGTCAAGGCCTGGAGTTTACAGCAAATGGAACTGAGCGGTGGTGAACCTGATGTTATTGGCCTGGATCCAATCAGCAATGCTTATCTATTTGTCGATTGCGCTACAGAAAGCCCAAAAGGAAGAAGAAGTCTGTGCTTTGATCAAGCCGCACTGGATTCCCGAAAAGAAAATAAACCTGCCGACAGCGCAGTAGAAACAGCCAAACAAATGGGTGTCGAACTACTGACGGAAGAACAATATCGACAGCTGCAAACTTTGGGAGAATTTGATCTAAAAACATCAAGCTGGATACAGACCCCTGCCAACATCCGCCAACTCGGAGGTGCCCTATTTTGTGACCGGCGCTATAATCATGTGTTCACCTACCACAATGGCGCGATCTCTTATTATGCCGCGCGTGGATTTAGAGCTATACTACACCTTTAAATAACACGAATAAACTACCCGTTTAACATAATTTAAGCTAGAAATGAAAAAATCAATAATCGTATGGCTTAGTTTTTTCTGCATCTTTTTGTCCAGGTCAGTATCCGCACAAAGCCCCTTTCCCACCTTTCTCCAAGGCACCTGGAAAGTAGTGAATAAAGACAGTTACGAACACTGGAACCAGGTCAGCGACAGCGAATTAAAGGGCATGTCCTATGCGATAAAAAATGGTCAGAAAATAATCAGTGAGTACTTAAAAATTAGAAAACTGGGCAATAAAGTCATCTATTCGGCGCTAGTGATCGGTCAAAACAACGGAAAAGAAATAGATTTCGAATTAAGCTATAAGGACAGCACCTATTCGTTTAGCAATGTTGCCCACGATTTCCCCAAGCACATACGCTATACCAGACTTGAAGGCGATCGTCTGCACATCTCAGTTGAAGGAAAATCCGGAGAAGGACACACTTTTGATGTCCATAAAATAATAAATGAGTTACCTAGCGAAAACACAAAATATGACGGGAGCTTAGCAAACAAACTTGGCGCAGACGACTATGGCATGAAAAGCTATATCTTTGTTTTATTAAAAACCGGCCAGAATAATACTACGGATAAACAACTTATTAACGAAAGTTTTAAAGGGCATATGGAAAATATCGCCCGTTTGGTAAAGAATGGCCAGTTGATCGTGGCAGGCCCATTTGGCAAAAATGACAGCAGTCTTCGGGGGCTATTTATTCTGAATAATATCACTACAATTGAACAGGCAAAGGAGCTTCTACAAACAGATCCCACGATCAAAAATGGACTTCTGGAACCAATGTACTATACTTGGTATGGATCAGCAGCGTTAGCTGAGTACCTCCCTTTTTCGGAAAAGATATGGAAAAAAGCACATTAATTTAAAGCACCGGATAAAGTTTCGGTTGTATTTGATCGCCAACAATAATTTTTTATTTCAGTGATTCCTGATGACAGACTGTTGTCAGTTGGCGGATCTAATTTTGGAGAAAAGATAAAACGCATGAAAAACAGATCTATTCCTTCTTTTAATATTATTGGAATTGCAATCAGGACAAGCAATCAGGACAGTCAGGCCGCCAAAGATATTCCTGATCTCTGGGCTCGATTTTTTGAAAATGATATCATGAACCGGATTCCAAACAAGGTCTCCAATGCACTCTATTGTGTTTATACGGAGTATGAAAAGGATCACACACTACCTTACACCACTTTGTTGGGCTGCAAGGTTGCCCATCTCGATGATGTCCCGGATGACATGGACGGTATACGTATTGAGGAAAATGTCTACCATCATGTCGAAGTTGAAGGAAATCTGGAAGCGGGCATTGTTTACGACGCATGGCTGAATATCTGGGAAGCCGATCTTCCGCGTGCATTTTCAGCAGATTTTGAAGTTTATGGAGAAAACGCACAAAATCCCGAACAAGCTAAAGTTGATATTTTCATTGGGCTCCAATAAGCAAAATCACGGAATAACACCCACCGGGACAATAACAGCTCAATTTGTTAAACCCTGACAACATGAACGGCTCCGCCAACCAATGTAACAATAGGTATGTCGGAGCCGCCTTGCTTTTATTTTCGCCAAAATATCTTTTACCTTTGTGCCGATTTAAAGCAAAATAATATGCAGGCCACCACCACACATCGCAGGAAAATTGTTCGATATAGCTACCTTAAATTAATGGGAAGTTCGGTTTTTGTGAGCGTGATCTGTTGCTTATTGGCCTATAGCCTCAAACATATCACGGGCTATGTTCAGGAAAGAATAGCGGAAAGCGTTGTACAACTGGATCACCGACTATTTATCATCTTGCCCAGCATCGGCATCACAGCAATATATTTTCTCCGGAAGTATGCTTTTCAAAATAGAAAAAATAAAGGGATCAAGGAGATTTACACGACACTTGAAACACGGAAAGATCATCTGCCTTTTTTTAAAATACCATCCCATTATATCAATGGCTTTTTGACCGTTATTTTCGGTGGATCAACAGGGATTGAAGTCTCGACGGTAGTAGCAACGGCAACTGTAGGAAATCAAGCCTATAAACGCCTCCATCCCGCTTGGGCCTATAAGACGGAACTGATCTGCGCCGGTGTTATCGCTGGAGTGACATTATTGTTTGGCAGCGCATTGGGCGGTCTGTTATTTGCCCTTGAAGTTATTTCCAGAAAATGCAGCAAAACACTAATGATAAGCGGTATCAGTTCGATGCTTGTCGCTTCTCTTTTTGTTTATTATATAGATGCAGCTCCCCTATTTCACTTCGCGGCAAAGCAATGGCGGTGGCAGGCAATCCCTTATATTATCATTCTGGCATTAATAGCCGGTTTATTGGCACTGTATTTCACTAAAATTGTAATCTATGCAAAATCGTTCTTTGCCGGAATAAAGAATAATTTTATTCGGGTCAATTTGGGAGCAATCACCGTGGGCCTACTGATTTTCTTTCTGCCGCTATTGTATGGTGACAGTTATCATGGTCTAGGGGAAATCCTGGAGCGTAGTTTGCATGGATCGGTCAATTGGTTATACATTCTCCCATTGCTTTTGTTAGTGCTGTTAAAACCGTTGGCGGCAGCGCTTACCTTGGGCGCTGGCGGTGATGGTGGCGTCTTTGCACCAAGTATTGTAACAGGTGCATTGTTTGGTGTCTTTTTTGCACAATTCTGCAACCATTATCTCGGCACCCAGCTCATTATCATTAATTTCGCCTTGTTTGGCGCAGCTGCCATGCTTTCGGCAGCCATCCATGCTCCTTTTACAGCAATTTTTATTGTTGCGAGTATTGTTCCTTCAGGCTATATACTATTTGCGCCGTTGCTGCTGTCCAGTCTTGTCGCTAAACTCCTTGCCAAAAAGATCTACCCTTATAATGTGTACACCTACAAGGAAGTTGCCCATAGTTAATGGCCAATTCCCTTTTATAAGGAAATAACAAAAAAGCAGTTTCATTTATCAATGAAACTGCTTTTTCAACAAAGTAATCCATGCTAGTCCTCACGGCTACCATCGTCTGCCATACGGACAATCTTTGGTGAGAACTTAGCCACGATATCCACCAATTCCTCTTGGGAGGCCATGACAGTATGAATGTCTTTGTATGCCATAGGCGCTTCATCCATCCCCGCACCCAATAAAGTAATGCCCTGTTCAGTCAGAATATTTTTCAGTTCAACGGACGAAAGCGTTTTGATCGCCTGCGTACGGCTCATCAAACGCCCCGCGCCGTGGGAAGCCGATTGGATCGCCGCCATCTCTCCCTTTCCGCGAACCAAAAACCCCGGCGTTGCCATGGAACCGGGAATAATCCCCATGACGCCTTTTGCCGCAGGAGTAGCACCTTTTCGGTGTACCACAACCTCTTGGTCATTCCAGCGTTCTTTCCATGCGAAATTATGATGGTTTTCAATTTTCGCCAGTAGCTCAGCGCCCAAAGCAGCTTTTATCTTTTCGTGGATAACTTCGTGACAGGCAGAAGCGTAATCACCGGCCAGATTCATTGCCAACCAATACTCCTGTCCTTCCATTGTATCTAAGTCCAGATAAGCCAGATGCTGGGCTTGATAAGGCAGTTTACATAAAGACTTGGCCAATTTGGTATAGTGAGCAGCCACGGTAGCCCCCAATCCTCGGGATCCGGAATGTGTCAGTAAGCCCAGGTAAACTCCTTTCTCAATATTCAGTACTTCATCCTTTTCATTGAATTCCACAATTCCAAATTCCACAAAGTGATTGCCGCCCCCCGAAGAACCTAACTGCGTCCATGCTTTATCTTTTAACGATGCAAGCAGATTATTCTCCGAAAACAAGGTGTTTTCCAACACTACGTGCTCCACGCGTTCGTGCTTCAGATACCCATTACCGGCGCCAAATCGCGTATGTTTCAGGATAGTTTCCTTTAATGTATCGGTATGTGTGTCCAAAAGGGACGCCGGCAGATCAAATATGGACAGGGCCATTCGACAACCAATGTCAACCCCTACGCCATATGGGATCACCGCATTATTGGTGGCCAGTACACCGCCGATCGGCAGGCCATAACCTTGATGGGCATCCGGCATTAATGCACCGGCAACGGTAACAGGAAGCTTCATCGCGACTTTCATCTGCTCCTTGGCTCCCGCTTCAATTTCAGATTCTCCATAAATGGTATATCCCATGGGATTTTCATTTAGGGCAATCAGGGAGGCATCTACTGCATCCTGGCCTAATATGGCATGCGCAAGTACACTGAATATCGTATCCTCCACATATTCGGACGGATTTTCCAGCACAGCTTTAAATTTGTCCAGCATTTCCGTTTTCGTCAAACCATGTCGCTTGCTGTTGATTTTCAAAGCAGCACCCAATGTATGATTTTCTTTATATCCCAATGCAATCAGGTCATTGCCGTTGATTCTTTTATTTTCCATTTTTTATCTTTTTGTTATTGAGGGGAATCAATCGAATTCCAAACAGGTGGCAATAACCTCTTTACAATTGCCACCTGCACCTCTTTTTTTCCACTTTATTTACTTTCTATGCCCGTTATTTAACAAACAATTGCTTTAACTGATCGACAATCTGTCCATTTCCTGAAACAGATATGCTATTGATCTTTTCCGCGATTTTTTCTACATATTCCATTTCTTTCAATTTAAACAACATGTTGTTTTCCTCCATAAGTTTCGCCGTGTTAAGCAAACTTCTTGTGGAGGCGGTTTCTTCACGCCGCATAATAATATTTGCCTGTGCCCGTTTTTCCGCGATCAGCACCTGATTCATAATATCACGGACATCTCCGGGAAGAATAATATCTTTGACACCGCAAGTCAATAAGCGTAGCCCTAATCCGGCGATATAAGCAGTGGTATTTTCTAAAATATAGCTGCTAATCTCGGTCTTCTTCTCCATCAGTTCGTCCAAAGTCATTTGCCCGATATAGGTACGCAGATTTAACTGCATCACCGCATACAATTGCTTCTCATACTCTTTATGATCCAACAGCGATTTCACGATATCCACGATTTGATATTGTAACGTGAAATTGACCCGTATCTGTGCTTTGTCCCGCGATAGAATCTCTTGTCCAACCACATCCAAGGTCAACACACGCATATCCGCTTTTGAAACTGCGATTGTTTTTGCATTCTTCCACCAAAAATATGTTCCCGGATTCAAAATTTCCGTAAACACGCCATCAACAAAAAGTAAGCCCTTCTCGTTTGGCTCCACTTTATATTGGCGGATATAGTATGCCAAGGTTTGCTTTTCGAACAATTGACGGTTGACAGAAACCGGTATTTCGATTTCCGAAATATCCTCCAATTGAAATTTACGTGACTGCAGACCTTTCCAGAATATATGCCTACCTGCCGCCAATGTCTTCTCAAAATTATTGTTTAAGAAAACCAGTGCAATGGCAGTATCCTCCACTTCGACAATGTCAACCAGTTCACGAAAGCCCTCCAGCAGCAGGAGCACATCAATGTTGTGGTTGGACGGAAATGAATGCGCCCTATTGTATAGCTCCAGATTTTCGCCGAAACCCAACCAGTATTTACCGGTTTCCAATACACGGATGACTTGGTTATTCTTAACCACCAATCCAATTTCATTGACATTGACTTGTACTCTTTTCATACTATCTTTTGTTTTATACTATTATCTAATGAAAAAACCTGCTATTATTTGTCCATCGATGCAGGGCGGAATCAAAAAGAGCCCATACAGATCTTTACACTTAGAAACTTCAAGACGGCTAGCACCGCTAGCTGTTATCCGCTCTTCCTGTATCGGCTCTGTATGAGATGTTTCCGATCACAGGCCCATCATCAACTGTCCCGAAGAGAAACAAAGCACTCTCCGGAACCAGACAAATTATAGCAAGCTTTAATTAACTGACCTTTTTAAAGAAGGTTAACTTTCAAATCCAGAACCTAAATTCTGTGCAATACCCTTATGCTATTCCATCCGAAAATGGAAGTGGGATTCGAACCCACACGGTTGAGTTGTTGTTCTAACCAAGCTGAACTATCCTGATTGCTCAGGAGCAGGAGTCGAACCTGCGACCTACAACGACAATGCCATGCTCTACCCTTGAGCTACCCCTTTCGGGGGAAGGATTCGAACCTTCATCCCTGGCAATCTTCTCTCATGCTTTTCATCTTATCAGTATATTGAATCCCCATCGGATACAACACTATCCTGCTATACAGAAACAGGAGACCGGGATGCAAATCAAAACCTGAGAGTATTTTCGTGCTCCCTTCAAAGAGAGGCACATATCTTAAAAGCATTTTGCTATTATTTTCATCAAAGAACATTTATCATCGCTGACATGACAAAGATCGCATAGCGAATATGCAGGTAAACTGCGTAGTATAATTAAACATCAAAAAAATAACAAATAAAATCACAACTTATTGATAATGAGTTATAAAAAATTAAAACCAAGATCTCATCTAAGAGCCACCAAGTGGTAATGCGCAATTAGAATGCGTAGACAAGAAGAAGACAAATCGTAGTTGACGCACATGAACGATTCGAAAGCAAAAAATATCACTGAAATCCATGAGAACGACTTCCGATATAAATACTAATTTTACGTCTGCATAAACAACATGAATTCATCCTAAAATGAGTATAAAAATATTTTCGGCGATATTGGCTGTATTGCTTGTCACCGCAGGCTGTACGGGCTCAGACAATACAAATAACCCTGCTAGGGAAATGCATAGAAACGAAAAAAAAATCTTGTTATCGGACAGTACAAAAAACAATGATCGGGTCGCGTCAAAAACAACTGCAGATCCGGCCAAAGAATGGCTGGAAACCATTTTTCGCTGCGAAGACGGAAAGTCCGGGAAGTATTGTTATTATTTAGACAAGGAAGAGATCATCTGTACGGCACGTTTCACGGAATTTCTACAGGATGCCAATGAAATTTATGGCCCTTCCAATCTGACAGATGCCGAATTACCCGAAGCGGAAGCGCGATATAAAGCCAAATGGAAAAATATTTATCCCCTCTATACACAGGAAATGTGGTTATTTGGCCGAGGCAATGATGATGCATTAAGAATCAATAGCGTCCTTATCAAAAAGTTAGACACAAATAAATACAGTATATTTATTGACTATGGTGATAATATAAAAACGCAAAATGAAGTACAGCTAGTTATTGAAGAGAATAACTATAAAATTGATTATTGCAAGACAAGCTTTGCACAATAATGGCACTATAAAAAACAGTTGAGCTGATCTAAAAAAAGCCACTTTCTATTTTTGCATATAAAAAGTGGCTACATCATATTATAAATAAGTGTATTTAAGTCGATTGAATAGGCAGCGAATGATGCCATTTTACAATATTGCCCTTATGCAACAGTCCGTCTACAGCAGAGATCCTGGATACTGCCTCAGCGGAACAGCTCGCATCCAACAATAGGAAACTTGCCTCATCACCTACATTTGGCCATGTTCTATTGCCTTTATCATCTAAAGGTAATTTCCCATTTGTAGCATAACGCAAACAACGGGATAGATCATATTCCGTTTCATAGCCATACAACTGTGCAGCAAGATTCGCTTTTTGCAGCATATTTCCACTACCGAAAGTTCCCCAATGATCCTGTACATTATCATTTCCCGTCAACACCTCTACTCCTGCCTTGCGTAATTGCGGTAATGGCATGAGCATATTCCGAAAAGGAACCGAACTGGCAATGCCGACTTTGGCTGCCGCCAAACGCTCGGCAGTGTATTGCAGATCCTTTGGAGACATATAGCCCAACGCAAAGGCATGACTGATAAATGTACGTCCCTGTAGCTCCGGATTCTCAAGTGCTTTATCTATTAAATAATGAATGGTTTTAACACCGGACTCTCCGCCCTCATGCAAGTGAATATCAATTCCCTTTTTGTTGTCCAAGGCTAATTGAACAGTAAAGTCCATCGGTTTTTCGATACTTCCGTCTATACTATAAGGATCTAAACCGCCTATAAAGTCAACTTTGTCCCAAGCGGCAATTTCACGCATCAGTCCAGTTGAATCGGTGTAATATAATCCATGTTGCGGGAAAGCAACCAATTCCGCACCAAAAGATGCTTTCACCTGTTCCAGCGCCCTGAGCAGATGTTCCAGTGATTTAGTACCCGAAGTCGGGTCAACGTTAAAGTGTGTTCTTGCAAAATGAGTTCCATAGCCTTGTAACAGCATAATTAGTTTTTCCGCTCTTTCCACCGACGTCTTGAGGAGTTCGGGGATAATTTCCTGCTCACGTGCAATCATATCCTTCACCGTCCTGTTTTTAGGAAATACGGCTTTCCAAGGAAGACCGTATAACGTTTTATCCAGATGGATATGCATATCCCTAAAGGTGGGTAAAGCAAGTTTTCCATTGGCATTGAATGGTCCTGTTCCATCACCGGTTTGGGCCGGCCGAATTTCCTGTATTTTTCCATCCGTTATCGTTATGGAAAAAAGCGCGGTATCAGTTCCGATAATTTGTCCTTCCCGGTAAAGAAACCCTGTTTCCAACCGTACATTTTCCAGTGTATACTGCTCGCTGCGCTGAATTAATTCGTTCATGAAAATATCATTTTTTTCAAAACTAGGCTATTTAAGGCTTTCCGCTTTGTAGATATTATCACATCATTTGTAAATATTATGGCTGAGCCCTAAACTGGCTGGGTGTCATGTTCGTATGGTTCTTGAAAAACTTACTAAAACTGGCATTGTCATAAAAGCCCAGATCAAAAACAATATCCTTAACAGACTTATTCGATATTTTCAGCAACCTCTTGGCTTCCAGCAATATCCGATCCTGAATTAAAGCAGAAGCCGATACCTGAAAGATTCTGTTGCTCAGGACATTCAGATAATTGGCAGAAATATTTAATTTATCCGCATAAAATGCTACAGAGCGTTCAGCTTTATACCAACAATCGATCAATTGCACAAATTTCGCAATGATCGGGTTATCCTGATATTGGTCATAATCGTTAAAATTGTCCGAAACAAATTTACTAATCAGCAATGCGATTACTTTGACCCTGGCGTAGATGAGTTCCCATAGAATTTCTTTTTCTTTCAAGTCAGTGGAAACAGCCCGGAATTCCTGTTCCAATGCCTGATACCCCGGCTCGGATAAAGTAATCACCAAATGCCGCAAATAATAGGATACCGGAAAGCGCAATGCTGGCAAAAGGCTTTCAAACCACGACCTGCTGATCATCAATTGCAACCCTTGTGTAGGGTCTGTCATCGACCATTGATGTACCTGCCCCGGAAATACGAGATGTAATTGATGCGCTCCTAAACTAAATGTTTCAAAGTCCACAGTATGCGTGCCAGTTCCTTTTTCAAAGAGCAGTAAAATAAAAAAATCGTGCTTGTGAGGTTCATCAATCTCCCGCTTTCCGGTTAATTCATGAAAAAGTAAATCACGGTCGGACATTATTCCATCGTAGAATTTCTGCAGATTTAATATTGGGAAATGGTCAGTAGGATGATGCATAAACAGGTTCAAAGATAAATCATAAATCCTGGAAAACATAAAATCGCGTATCTGTTTTAAACATTGCATGAATTTTCCCCCAATTCATGGGTTTAACGCAAAAATATAGTTACTTTGATTTCAGTTTATAGAAAATCAAAGGTTGCACAGGAAAAAATCCTATTTAGAACGAAAAGCAACCAACCGGGTTTTCAAATAGCTTTAAAAAAGTTTTTAATATGCAGATTGAAATTGATCATAATTTTTATGAAATCGTCAGCTGGAACAAAGATTATATTCAGATCCAGGGAACATATTCTCCCTATCGTATCTATGCCCCGCCCTATTACGATATTGCCTCTTTGAAGCAATATATCAAGCTCAATCCTCCGGTACATCAGGAAGAAGATCAATCCTATTCCTATCTTGAAAATCCTTATTATCTGTTCAAAACTCCTTACCTTGTTAAAGTTTTTTCGACGATATCTCCTGCTACCATTGAACTTAAATCAAGTAGCATCCGGGTTTATCAACGAAAGAATGTAAACACCTTAAAATTACTCAAAGCATGGAGTATGGATCTTTTATACAATGAATTAATCAAAATGGTATCCTATTGGGAAGAGCAACTGGATAACTATGCGATCACGGCTGTACGTTTAAGTAAACGATCGAACTCGTATTATAAAATCGAAGGCAACGAGATCTGTTTTTCCTCCCGATTGATTGATCTTGATAAAGAACAGTTGAATCTGATCGTTTTGGCAGCATTTTGTAAATTTTCTAAAAAAACCAAGAAAGAATCCGAAGCTATTTATAACTTGTACATCCCCAATTGGAGGGAGTTTAATGTATACTAAACATGGCAGAAACCGCAATACAATTGACAGTCGCAGTAGACGGTAATTTTGACCCACTGATTGATGATTCCGTACAGTTTTCGAAACTATTAGGTCCTGAGCAACGACTCCTGATTGACGATCATGTCGTTAATCAGCTGGAAGATAAAGATGGCGCTCCGGCCCTGAGCGATTTTAGCATCGGAAACATCACATTTGATCGCCTCTCCTCAAAAGGCTCCTTTCGCGTTCATTTTAAAATTTCCAGACAGTTCTGCTGTAGTGACATTACGTCCTGTCAGACAGATTATATGGACTTCACCTTCACAAAAAGAGGGCAAAAAATTGATATAACGGGATCCTATGTATTGTGGACAATCCAATAGGTACCAGGTCTTGAACTGAGAACAGGAGAATTCAAGTCCTGTATATTTCTATCAAAAATGAAAATTCCCGATCGCTATAAAGTTAACACAACCTCTTTTCACTTTTACTGGACAAAGGGTATTGGTGCTAGTCTGCTAACTAAATTGCCAACCACTCCAGATCTGGCTCATGCAACACAATTTATACCTTTGTTATACCAATATGACAAAGCCTGTGACCAACTGGTGGAACATTTGCATCTGAAAATTGGTTTCGCAAAGGGACAGCAACTGATTCGGGACTATTTGCGCGGTAAAGCTATTGAAGCCGATTACGTTGGACTGATTTCGGAATTCATGGCTACACTACCCCTCGAACCGGAGTGGCTCGACCGACAAAAAATAGAGCAGGGAATCGAACTCAGTCAACGCTCGGGACTAACCGGACTTATTGTATTACGGGATTACTGTCTTATGGGCGGCTACGAATCCAGTGCGATCAATAAACCCCTGATTTTTACAGGAGCACTGAAAAAAGGTGCGGTAAAGCGTTTAACGGAAACCGTTACATTTTGGGTTGATGTTACGGCCAATGATGCATTGAAAAAAGGCGGTATCGGTATAGAGGCCATTCTGTTAACCAGATGCATCCATTCATTTGCCCGATTGAATATATTGAAACATAATGATTGGAATTCTGATAAATGGGGCATTCCTTTAAATACCTGGGATATGCTGGCAACAAACTTAGGTTTTTCATTAGTTTATTTAATCGGACTCAAACAAATGAAATTCAATTTGTTAAACAATGAAATTAACGGCATATTTCATCTCTGGAAATATATCGGAACTTTATTGGGCATTCCATTGGATCTCCTTCCGGATTCGGAGGAGGAGGCCATAAAATCGCTGTACTATTGGACAATGACCCAAAAAGAAGGTGATAAGGATAGTGTCGCACTCGCTCAGGCTCTAATGCAAGAACCAGTAAACGCGGCATATCCAAGAAGCAAATTTGGTAGAAAACTCATGCGGGAAGTTCATTTGTATTATAACAACTATCTTTTAGGAGCTTATTCCTGCGCGTTGTTGGGACTGGAAAAAACGACTATCGGCAAAATTGCCTACTTCAACATCCTCAAAAACAAAAAAGCAAACAGTCAAATCCTAAACGATAAAGTAAGGCAGCAACAGATAAGAAAAGGCCGAAAAGTTCATGAGGGAGTCAAACAGATCTATTTGACGTACAACTAACCTACATTTCGTTCGTAGGGTACTCTCGTGGCAATCGATCTGCCCAATGTGAGCTCATCGACATATTCCAGCTCACCTCCAAATGCAATACCACGTGCGATTGTCGTAATCTTAATATCAAATTCACGCAACTTACGGTACAGATAAAAAATCGTTGTATCGCCCTCCATTGTTGCCGACAATGCCAGAATAACTTCCTCTACACCACCTCGTTGAATACGATTGAGTAAACCTTCAATTTTAAGATCAGCCGGACCGATACCATCCATGGGCGAAATCAGTCCGCCCAGCACATGATAAACGCCCTGATAGGAATTTGTATTTTCAATGGCCATGACATCACGTGTATCCTCCACGACACAAATTGTGCTTTTATCCCGCTTGAAAGAACTGCATATTTCACAAGTCGAATGGTCCGAAATATTAAAGCACTCCTGGCAATACTGAATATCTTCTTTCAATCGGTCAATAGCGGCAGTAAAACGGGCCACCTCAGGATCGGACTGCTTCAATAAATGCAAGACCAGCCTTAGCGCTGTCTTTTGTCCCACACCCGGCAATTTACCGAATTCCGCAACCGCGTTCTCAAGAAGTTTAGAAGAAAAATTCATAATGCAAATGTAAGAATAATCGCAAAAAGTAGCTAGTATTAAAAAAATAGCTATATTGTATTCCTTTTTGAAAAAAATGGGTTTTAGAAATTAAATGTATAACGTTATATATGGACATTACAAAAGAAGATAAAATTATCCGCGCTTTTGAGAACAAAACATGGCAGGAAATTAAGGTTAAAGATTCATGGCAGATTTTTAAAGTCATGTCAGAATTTGTGGACGGGTTTGAAAAATTGGCTAAAATTGGCCCCTGTGTATCCATATTTGGTTCGGCACGTACACCGCGTGAACACAAATATTATCAGATGGCGGTAGATATCGCTGCCCTACTCACTGAACGCGGTTATGGAATTATATCTGGAGGTGGACCGGGGATCATGGAAGCAGCGAATAAAGGTGCCTATGAGTCTGGCGGAAAATCCGTGGGCCTGAATATTGAATTGCCATTTGAACAGTTTCACAACAAATATATTGATCGGGATAAATTGCTTGAGTTCAAATACTTTTTTGTACGAAAAGTAATGTTTATGAAATACTCCCAAGGTTATATCGTTATGCCGGGGGGCTTTGGAACAATGGACGAACTCTTTGAAGCGATTACCTTGATTCAAACAGGTAAGATTGCACGCTTCCCTATCGTATTGGTAGGTTCAGAGTATTGGAAAGGCTTAATAGACTGGGTGCAAAATACCATGCTGCAAAACAAGTATATCAGTGAGGAAGATCTGAAACTTTTTCGCATAGTCGATACAGCGAAAGAAGCTGCCGACCATATTTTCCGTTTCTATGACAAGTATTTATTGAAACCAAACTTCTAAATAGTCAAAATATTATATCAAAATGAGGAGCACCCGAAAATCGGGTGCTCCTTTTTATTTTAATTTTCCTCTATTGTCAAGCTAGTTTTGGTTGGTCCGTGTTGTCTCTCAAAAGAATGGCATCTATATCGAAATCTTGATACAAGATCCTAAGCGAAGGTAAATACCACGGATAATCTATTGTTGTAGATTATGAATAATAAGAGACAAAAAAAGGGCCTAGGCCCTTTTATATATAAAGATATGGATAAGATATACCGTAGCTACTTTTAGAAAACGCCCCATATTTGTTTGCTAATTCCGCCATTACAGTATGCTGAGGCTAAAATAGAACAAATTAACTCTATAGAGAAAAAAACAAGGGGGGACAAAGGGGGGACAAATCACAAAAAACTGAAAAACAAACAATTACTATTATCCAACAAAACATTAAAAAAGCACTTTTTAACTTCTCATCGGATCCAGCCTAGAGCCACGGCCGCTGTATTCTGTATGAACAATAAAGAAAATTAGCTGCTAGACACAAAAAAGAAGACCTGAGGTTGGGAGCCCCAGGTCTTAACTAACCAATTATTAACCTAAATTATGAAAAGTCTTTTTATTATTCTATACAGGGAATATTTCAACTATCAGACCAAAAAAAAATGTCGGCTTCTATTTCACATTTTTTTAACAAATTACTGAGATTGTTATGACGAAGTCTGTTGCTAATGTTCAGTTTGGCAAATTATAGCATGCCATCCCGACTAATGGAAGAGCCTATCAGAAGTAATTTTGTCATAGTTACTGACAGGTTCCGCTGCGACAAGGCCCATAGGATTATTATTCATGAAATGTACCTTATTTGGATATCTTTCGGCCATCTGTCGTACCAGTTCCAACATATAATGATTGCTAGGATACACCTTAACCTCTGCTCTGATATCATTAAGACAAGCAAACTGACCATACTGATCGATATAACCCATGCCATAAAATCGTCCATTTTCAATAACAATACAGCTTTTTTCTTCGACATTCCGACCCTGATCTATAAATACATAAGAAGGCCTCCGCTTCGACCATTCATCTATACAACGTTCTATCCGCGTATTATGCAATTCACGATCAGGCAACTCACCCCGAATTGTGGATTTAATTGACAAACTGGCAGTGCCAAAATGACAAAACTGGACATCAATTTCACCTTCTTTCATAAAGGATTGCAACAACTGAATAGCGTCATATTCCCGCTGAAACAACTGAATACAGTCCTGAACGCGATTCATTTTACCAATTGCCAAATGGAGGTAACCATTTTGGTCCTCATAAGAAAATAAGGCAAATTTTGGCTCATAACGTTTGAGTGCCCGATTATATTTAGGCCACAGCCGTTTAATTTCAGCGCATTCCAGCAACAGGGACATAAGTTCCGTTCCACAGCGTTCATAACTGATGTGATAGATCTCTTTTAAAAAATTTTGCCGTTGTGCCTGAATATTGTTACCTGTAAAATGTGACGATACCCGCTTCTTGATGTTGACGGCTTTTCCCACATAGATTACTTTTCCATTTCTATCGTGAAAATAATACACACCGGGAGCATCCGGGAGCTGCTCAAACTCCCTAAGATTTAAATGTGGTGGAAAACGCTGATCAATAGCCTTATGTTTGATCATTTCCTGAAGGACCTGAGCTGTATCCAATGCGCGGAGATACCCAAAAAGGATCGCTGTCGCATCCGCGTCACCGCCTGCACGATGCCGATTTTCAATCGGTATATCCAGATAATCACACAAACGACCCAAACTATAAGATAATAGCCCGGGCTTGATCTTACGGGCATAACGCACTGTACATAATTTAATTGAGGACCATTCTATTCCTGCCTCCTGCAGTTGAAAACGAATAAAGGAGTAATCAAAATTGACATTGTGCGCAACGAAAACCCGATCTTTCAATAAAGCGTGAATATCCGAAGCAACATCCTCAAACATTGGCGCATCTTTAACCATGTCATTGTCGATGCCGGTCAACGCAAAAATAGAATTGGGAATTTCTATCCCCGGATTTACCAAAGTCTCCCAACGATGCAGTACCCGATTACCATCGTGTATAACGATCGCAATTTCAGTGATCCGACTGGATTTTGCATTCCCGCCCGTGGTCTCAATATCCACAATGGCAAATTCTTGTTTTTTGCTTCGATTCATAGTCATTCTCAACACAAATATACTAACATTTTTAGTAGAAGCATACTTTTTCAAAAGTTTATTAACAAAGGGAGTCCCCAACCTATGATCGTTTGGTCAATTTTCGGCAATATTCAACAGAATCAACAGTACAGGAAGGTTGTTGATTTGAATTTGTTTATTTTGTAGCTACTTTTAGATAACACATTAAATCATAATCAATGGAAGTAATACATAAAAACGACGAAAAACATGGCAGTTTTGAGGTAGTAGATCAGGAAAAATCAGTCGCGCAAATGACATACACCTGGGCTGGTCCAACAAAGTTTATCATTGACCATACTGAAGTCAGCGAAAACTACACAGGTAAGGGATTAGGCAAGCAAATGTTAATGACCGCAGTTGCTTTTGCCCGAAAAGAACATCTCAAAATTCTTCCCCTATGTCCTTATGCAAAATCTGTCTTTGACAAAGAGGCGGAATTAGCTGATGTGCTTTTTTAGTCCAAAGAGAAAACATAAAAAGCAGGTTAACCTATCATTGAAAGAGCTAACCTGCTTTTATTATTTAGACAGAGACTTTCACTGAAACCTTTCTGCGGATATAATAGCTTAAAACCGTTCTAAAAACTTAAAAATAAGATCTGCTCCTAATTTAGCCGTGCGGGCATCGATATCAAAATAAGGGTTTAATTCAGCAATATCCATCGACCTCAAATTGGGCAGTTCGATGATAGCACTGTACAAATCGAAAAATAATTCATCAGGAACGATACCATTGAAGGCTAGTGCACTTACACCCGGCGCATAGGGCGCTGCAAATGCATCCAGGTCAATGGTCAGGTATACATAGTCCACCTGAAGGGCAAAGTCCCGTATCTGTCTCCGAAGCGCAGCCAGTCTATCCGCGACTAAATCCTTTCGTTCAATAATCTGCGTTTGCTTAGATTTTGCATAGGCAATAAGACCTTTCGTATTGCTGATTTGCTGTATACCAATGGCCAAGTAGTGAAATGATCGCCCCTGGTTGCTGAGGTCTCTTTCGATCTGAAAAAATCCAGTCCCTGAATTCCCCTGTCCTGCGGAAATTTCGCGCATATCCAGATGTGCATCAATGTTAATAATCCCGATCCGATATTTCCTGTCGTTCAAGAAGCGCTTGACTCCAAGATAATGACCGTAGGTTACCTCATGTCCCCCGCCCAAAACAATGGGGAATCCCCCGCCTTTAAGAATGGACGATAGCGCATCTCCAAGAACAGATTGCGAAGACTCCAAATCGTTATCTATTAACAGAATATCACCAGCATCCTTAAGTTTAAGTTCATATGAAAAATGAGCTGGTAAATTTGCAAGTACATTCCTTATTGCACTTGGTCCATCCTTCGCACCTACCCGCCCTTGGTTCCTACCTACCCCTTCATCACTACAAAATCCCAAAAAAACCAGCGATTGACTCACATTGGGGTCAGCGGACAAATCTATACAGTCCATCAACTGATGCCAACGCATCCAGTCTCTTTCTTCGCCGTCAACCCGCCCCTTCCATACGGTCTGGTCTCCACGGACATATAAGTCTTTGTGATTAAATAAAGGATTCATCAGTCTTCATTAAACAATTCATCGATAATATCGTCGTCTACGAGTTGCGCGCGGGTAACCAACAGCGTGCTATTGCTCGCCATCGCATTGTCCAAGGCTTGGTTTGCCTCCTTATTACGGGCCCACGCACGCCTTGCAATACCATTATTTACATCAAAATACAACATTTTCTCCAATTTAACGTCAGCAGCAGCCGAACCGTCAAGCAGCATCCCAAACCCACCGTTGATAACTTCGCCCCATCCAACACCGCCACCATTATGGATAGATACCCAAGTTGCACCTCGAAAACTATTACCTATTACATTATGGATAGCCATATCAGCTGTAAACTGGCTACCGTCGTAGATGTTGCTTGTCTCCCGATAAGGGGAATCCGTCCCGCTGACGTCATGATGGTCACGTCCCAAAACGACCGGGCCTGCCAGGTGTCCTTTTCGGACAGCTTCGTTAAATGCTTTGGCAATCGCGATACGCCCGTTGGAATCTGCATACAGAATACGTGCCTGCGACCCGACAACCAATTTATTCTTGCCCGCCTCCTTGATCCATTGGATATTATCCAACATTTGTTGCTGGATCTCCTTTGGAGCAATGGCCTGAAGGGATGTCAATACATCCATCGCAAGCTGATCTGTCTTTTCCAGATCATTGGCCTCACCGGAGGTACAGACCCAACGAAATGGTCCAAAACCATAATCAAAGCACATTGGCCCCAAAATATCCTGAACATAAGAAGGATATCGGAACCCATCCCCTTCTGTGTCCAATATGGCAGCTCCGGCACGGCTACTTTCCAGCAGAAATGCATTGCCATAGTCAAAGAAATATGTTCCTTTAGCGACGTGCTTATTGATCGCATCCACATGGCGAACCAATGTTGCCTGTACAAATTGTTTGAATTTATCAGGATCAGCAGCCATCAGCGCATTGGATTCGGCAAAAGATAATCCCATCGGATAATATCCGCCGGACCAGGGATTGTGAAGCGAAGTCTGATCCGATCCGACAGTTACAAAGATATGCTCACGGTCAAACGCTTCCCAGACTTCCACGATATTACCAATGTAAGCAAAGGATATTGTCTGTTTTTTGATCATTGCTGCCCGAACCTGCTTCACCAACTGGGCTATATTTTCAACCAGCACATCTACCCACCCCTGCTCGTGTCGTTTTTTAGCTGCCGCGGGGTTAACCTCCGCGCATACAGTTATACAACCTGCTATATTACCTGCTTTCGGTTGGGCACCACTCATTCCCCCCAGCCCTGAGGTTAAAAATACCTTTCCTTGAATGGACTCTCCGGCAGGCAACTGCCGACGGAAAGCATTCATGACAGTAATCGTGGTCCCGTGAACAATTCCCTGTGGCCCAATATACATGTACGAACCAGCTGTCATCTGTCCATACTGTGTGACACCAAGCGCATTATAACGCTCCCAGTCATCCGGCTTGGAGTAATTGGGTATCATCATCCCATTACTGACCACAACGCGGGGAGCATGTTCGGATGATGGAAATAATCCCATAGGATGCCCGCTGTACATGTGTAGGGTCTGTTCATCGGTCATCTGAGACAGATAATGCATTGTAAGCCGATATTGTGCCCAGTTCTGAAAAACAGCGCCATTACCGCCATAGGTAATCAGTTCATGGGGATGTTGGGCAACCGCAGGGTCCAAATTATTCTGAATCATCAGCATAATGGCCGCCGCCTGTTTACTTTTTGCCGGATACGCATCTATTGGCCGCGCATGCATCGCATAGCCTGGTCTAAAACGATACATATAGATCCTGCCGTACTCCTTTAATTCTGTCAAAAACTCCGATGCCAGTTCAGCATGCCATGATTTCGGAAAGTAACGAAGGGCATTCCTCAAGGCCAGTTTTTCTTCTTTTTTCGAAAGAATGTCCTTGCGCCGTGGTGCATGACTTACCATAGCGTCACGTTCTATTTTGGATGGCAGCTGGGAGGGAATGCCCTCTGCAACTACTCGACTAAATGTATTGTCCATCATCGTTCAGTTGAAAATACTTCCTTACCATTTTTCCATACAGCCGAAGGTTCCATACTTCCCTGGTAATAAGTAATATTTTGATAATTATCGGTCTGAAATAAAGTAAAATCCGCACGCATGCCCTTCATTAGCTTACCACGGTCATGTAGATTCAGGGCCTGTGCGGCGCGAAAAGTCAACGCTGATAAAACCTCGGCATTGCTTAGTTTTTCCATTGTAGCTAATATGCAGGCGCTGGTCAGCAATTGGCCGATTGGTGCAGAACCCGGGTTCCAGTCGCTCGCAATCGCCAGACATGCGCCGGCATCCAGCAGTTTTCGTGCCGGAGTGAAAGCACAACCAATGCCAATTGATGCGGCTGGCAATGCTACAGCAACTGTATCAGATTGCGCCAAAAACTTGATTTCAACTGCTGTGGATGCTTCTAAATGATCAGCGGATCGCGCTCCCAGTTCCACAGCAACTTGACTACCGGACGTACTAAACTGATCCGCGTGAACCGTCAGATCAAAGCCCATTTCTTTGGCTCGTTGCAAATATGGCCTGATCGTTTCCGCATCAAATGCTGTCTTTTCGATAAAAGCATCCACGCGATTGGACAATTGTTGTGCTTTCAATTCCGGAAAGAGGGTTGCCTCCATGAGGTCAAGATAATCTTTTGCCGTCCCTTTATAGTCCCTGGGCAGCATATGCGCTGCCAGGCAGGTAGGAATCAAGTCTGCCGCAGCCACTTGATTTGCTTTTTTTATCGCACGCAATATCTTAAGTTCTTCTTCAATCTGAAGCCCATAACCACTTTTAACTTCAATAGTTGTAACCCCCTGTGCCAATAAAAATGCAGCACGGTCAGCAGTAAGCTCCGTCAAATCCTCCTCTGTGCAAGCCCTTGTATGGGTGACAGTGCTCCAAATTCCGCCACCAGCTTCCGCAATTTCAAGATACGAAGAACCGGCATTTCGAAGTGCAAAATCATTTGCCCGCTGTCCCGCATAACTGATATGAGTATGACAGTCAACAAAACCGGGCAGTGCAACCTGATCACCTTCAAGGCGAATAAGAACTGCTTTATCCTGCCATTTTTGGCACAGAAAATCAAAGTCACCGACCTCTTGAACAAGTTCACCTTCGATCAAAATTCCCGCATGTTCAATAACCTGCAGTTTCGCATCCTTTACGGCGCCCTTCAACGGAATATTGTCCATTGTCAATAATTGCCTGAACGGACCTATCAATTTTAAATCTTTTTCCATTTTCATGTAAGGCTAAAATGTTTCAAAACGTTCTACCAGCTCCATCGTTATGGCTTTCTGTGGATTGCTTTGACGGCGTAAGCTAATCAGCTCGCCTGATTTGACCAATTCCAATGCGCTGCTCAACAAAGCTTCCATTGGCTGGTCGGATTCAATATGTGGAATAAACTGGCGTATGCGTTCATGAACGGCTTCCAATGCCGGAGTGGACTGCAGCGGGTGATGATAATCCTTCGCCTGTGCAGCACATAATAGTTCGACGCTCAGGATTTTATCCACATTATCTATGACTTGAAGCAGCTTTCTACCGGAGATAGAGCCCATACTCACATGATCTTCCTGCCCCAGCGATGTCGGTATACTGTCTGCGCTAGCAGGAAAACATAAGCCTTTATTTTCACTTGCAATGGCAGCTGTACTGTACTGGAGAATCATAAAACCAGAATTGAGTCCTGTCGATTTCATCAACAATTTCGGAACCCCATTGGTTTGCCCTTCTAAGGATAAATAAACCCTGCGGTCTGATATATTGCCTATTTCAGAAACTGCGAGCGTAGCATAATCCAAAGGCAAGGCAATGGACTGTCCATGGAAACTACCGCCACTGATCGTCAATTCATCGTTTATAATAACGGGGTTGTCCGTTACCGAATTGATTTCTAATTCGATCGTATCCTTTAGATGAAGCCAGGCATTACGTGAAGCGCCATGCACCTGTGGGATACAACGTAAAGAATAGGGATCCTGAACGCGCGAACAATCTTTATGACTTTCTAAAATAGCCGACCCGTAAAGTAAAGCATGGATATTTGAAGCCACATAACGGTTCCCCGAATGTGGGCGAAGCTCATGCAGTTCGGAAAAGAAGGGTTTTATCGAGCCATTTAAGCCTTCAATCATCAATGCAGCAATGATATCTGCATTTTGAAGTACCCTATTGAATTCACTTACGGCTTTGACGCCATGCGCAGCCATAAATTGTGTCCCATTGATCAATGCCAGCCCCTCTTTAGCCCCCAATTGAACTGGTGCAAGATTATGTTTCGCTAAAATTGCTTCCGTTGCATAAATCTCCCCATTGATGCTAACCTTGCCAAGGCCGATCAAAGGCAGAAAAAGATGGGACAACGGGGCCAGATCACCCGAGGCGCCGACGGAACCCTGCTTGGGAACAACAGGAACGACATCCTGTTCAATATGCCAGATAATACGTTCTATGGTACTGTACTGTACCCCGGAGAAACCCTTTGCCAATGCATGAACTTTCAATATCAACATCACTTTAGCCAGGTCATTAGCGATAGGTTCTCCCATTCCCACAGCATGACTCTTCAGAATATTTTCTTGCAATAACTGCGTTTGATCCGCGTCAATTAAAGTCGTACAGAGCGGACCAAAACCTGTGTTAATGCCATATACAACTTGCCCACGTTCGACAATCTGCCGCACATAAGCGGCACTTCTATCGATATTTGCTTTCACTTCTGCCGAGATCTCTCCCTTAATATCCCCTTTTGCTATTGCTAAAGCAATGGAGCAAGTCAAATGTCCACTGCCGTATAAAAATTTTTCCATCGTTATTAAGCTTTTATCAAATTTAGCCGCTATATTTAATAATTAGAAATACCATTTTTATCATCAATTGATAACCATGAATTATCAGACAGAACTCAGACACCTTCTTTACTTCAAAGTGTTAGCCGAAGAGCTGCATTTCAGAAAAGCTGCGGAAAGGCTATTTATCGCCCAGCCAGGGCTGAGCCGGCAGATCAAGCAGCTGGAGGAGAATTACCGTGTAACGCTATTGGAACGGAACAAACGACATGTATCACTGACCGAAGCAGGCAATTATCTCTTTGAAGAAGTGAAAGAATTGTTTAGGCATTTAGATCAGATTGAGACCCAGCTCCAGAGCTTGGCAAATGGCAGGATCAGCACACTAAAACTGGGGTTCATCGGCTCAGCAGTACAGACAATATTACCACAATTACTGATCAACCTCAAACAAAAACAACCGGATATTGAGCTATCCCTACATGAACTTGCCAATGAAACACAATTGGACCTGATTCAAAAGAAGGAACTTGATTTTGGCTTTGTCCGTCTTTCCGATACGCCCATAGGACTACATAGCCTTCCTATCTATACGGAACATTTTAGCCTTGTATTACCAAAAAACCATCCATTATTAATGCAGAAAAAACCAAATCTGTACGCGCTAAAGAATGAATCGTTTATCCTATTTTCGAAAAATTACAGCCATTCCTATTACGATCTGGTCATGAGTATTTTCCGGGATCATCAGTTTACACCGAAAGTTACCTTGCGTACCGTAAACGCATTAACAATATTTAATATGGTGGCTCAGGGACTGGGTGTCGCCATCGTTCCCGCTTCTTTAAAGAATGGTTATCAGGTTGACGTCTGTTTCCTGGAACTGGACAGCTTGCCCCAACGAACGACGCTTTCCCTGGTCTGGAATGCCGAAAACCGTAACCCCGGAATACCTTTCGTTTTGGATATTATCGCTTCCCAAAGCCCCGAAGCCATTATTGCTGAAACTTAGACTTTTTTTATCGTGGAAATATTTGATATATTTACTTGACTATATATTTTAAAAAAACAAATTATGATTTTAGAAGTAGCCGTACTACAAATTATCGAGGGACAACAGTCTAATTTCGAACGTGATTATAAAACTGCCTGCCAGTATATCAGCGCAAGCAAAGGGTATATTACACATTCGCTCCGCAAATGCATAGAAAAGGATAATCAATACATTCTATTGGTTGAATGGGAAACATTAGAAGACCACACTGTCGGCTTCAGAGAGTCTGACTTGTTTAAAGAATGGGAAAAACTATTGCATCACTATTATGATCCGTTCCCTACCGTAGAACATTATGAAGTGTTAAAATAGCTTTTTTATCCATCTTTTTTCAATAATATCTACTACCTTTGTAGAAATTTTAAATTCAACTTTTAACCCCTGTGAAGCCTACAGCTTTACAGTAATGCACAGAATAAGATGTATACAAAAGAAAAAGCAAAAGTAAATAGTTTCACGGTAGACCACACCAAGTTGAAACAAGGGATATATGCCAAGGCTTCCAATACCAATAACAGCAACATTGAAAGCTACACGACATACGATATCCGCATGATCAGACCGAATTCTCCGGAACGTATGTTGTCTCCGGAGGTGATGCACACTTTGGAGCACTGTTTTGCAACGGAAATTAGGACAATCTTAGGTGACGAAGTGATCTATGTTGGACCAATGGGCTGTTGTACGGGATTTTATGTAGTCTTAGCAGGCACAGACAGAAGCCCTCAAGCAGTTGCCGAATTGATGAAAGAAGTACTCGAAACGATTTTGACAGCGGGTTATGAGGTACCTTTTCAAAATCCGATCAGTTGCGGAAACTACACGTTTATGGATTTCGATTCCTCAAAACAAGCCTGCGTCAATTTCTTACATTTGATCAATGCAGGAGAACTCGCTTTCGAATACCCTTATATTGAAGAAAACTAAATGATCCTTAACAAAGAGATTGAAACAATCATTCTGGTAGCAAATAAAAATGAATTATCTTTTACTACCGACAATAAATCGACCATCATCTATGAAATAGGTGTTGGGAAAGTGAACGCACTCTTATCTGTGGCAACGCTATATGAGGAGATCAAGGCACTGGGTATTACCCCGGTTCTACTCAATGTCGGCACAGTCGGATGTACACGGCACCCAATCGGTCACGTACTGTATCCAAATTACTATGCCCAAGGCGACGCTTATACTGATGGATTCTTTTTGGAAAACACGCTTTTATTAAAGGGTCAGGGTTCAATCGAATCTGTTTCCGGGGCGGAGTTTAATTATGCGGACGCCCTATTGACATCAGATCGTTTTATCAATGTAAATACAGCATTCTATCAAGATATCAAGCACCTGAATCCTTTGGCTTTTGATATGGAAGCTTACGCACTTGCAAATTTTTGTTTTCTCAAAAATCTCTCTTTTCACAGTGTCAAAATTGTTTCTGACAACTGTGATGGTACCGTAAAAGACTGGGAAAGCATTCTTGGTGAAATTTCCGGTCGATTGGGAAAAATATTGGATGAGTTTGTGAATGACCGACTCCACAAAGAAAAAATAAGTATACCTAGTATTTCATAATAGTGAATACACAGAAAAGACTTAAAGCGCTTGCTTTAGGTCTTTTTTTTTACCCTTCCACACCCTATTGAAAGATCAAAACAGGTCAAGATCTGCACTGCATAAATTTCTCATTCCACATCAACGTATAAAATTAAAATCGCGATTATTTGAATTATTCTAAACTATTTCCGGCCATGGCTTGTTCATATAACTAGATTAGGTACCCATCGTTATATTTATTATAACTCTTCTACACTGCAAATAAATCGATCTAATACTTTTATGAAGAATAAAAAGAAAATAATAATTTCAAATAGGCTGCCGATACAAATAGAACGAAAAAAAGACAAACTCATCATCAAACCAAGTACTGGCGGTTTGGCCACCGGCTTGAATTCTGCGTTTGATTCCAGCGAAATCCTCTGGGTAGGCTGGCCGGGAATAGTTCCCAAGGATGATGCTGAAGAGGAGAAAATCACCGAATTGCTCAAACCGATGAACCTGCTGCCAGTTTTCCTTTCAAAAGAAGAAATCCGAAATTTTTATGAGGGTTACTCCAATGAGGTCCTCTGGCCGATCTGCCACTACCAGCCGAGTTATATACACTTTGATCGGGAATACTGGTCCACTTATGTAGCGGTCAATAAAAAATTTTGCGAAACGGCACTATCCATACCGCAATCTCCAGATTTTATTTGGGTACAGGATTACCAGCTTATGCTGCTCCCGCAACTTTTACGTCAGGAAAACAAGGAACTCAATATTGGCTATTTCCATCATATACCTTTTCCTTCAGAAGAGCTTTTTATGAATATCCCACAACGGAAGGAACTGATTGAGGGCCTCTTGGGAGCTGATCTCGTTGGCTTTCATACATTTGCAGATAGTCAAAACTTTCTGAACTCCTGCAAGAAAATATTAAATGTGCCCTGTGGTCACAATCAGCTCAAACACAAAGACAGGCATATATTCATCGAATCTTTTCCAATGGGGATTGACTACGATAAGTTTGTCCATGCCAGCTCCCTTCCGGAGGTAAATGCCATCGCGACGCAATTTCGCAGTCATTTTCCCGATCAGAAAATAATCATATCTGTAGATCGGCTGGATTATAGTAAGGGAATATTAGAAAGATTACGTGCTTTTCTCACTTTCCTGGAAAAATATCCGGAATCACATTCAAAAGTTGTATTGTATATGCTTATTGTTCCTTCCAGAGATAAAGTATCACAGTATAAGA
Organism: Sphingobacterium athyrii; assembly: GCF_003071065.1. Taxonomy (GTDB): domain Bacteria; phylum Bacteroidota; class Bacteroidia; order Sphingobacteriales; family Sphingobacteriaceae; genus Sphingobacterium; species Sphingobacterium athyrii. The sequence goes on from NZ_QCXX01000001.1 coordinate 99,684, forward strand.
AACTAAAAGATGAAATCAATCGAAAAGTAAGTGAGATAAACTCCATATATGGTAATCTAAGCTGGACTCCGGTACTTTATTTTTATAAATCTCTTCCATTTGAAGAACTTATAGGTCTATATCTGGCATCAGACATTTGTATGGTTACCTCGACGAGGGATGGCATGAATCTCGTGAGTAAGGAATATATTGCCAGCAACACCCGTAGCAACGGGGTATTGATCCTCAGTGAATTTGCGGGTGCTTCAAAGGAGTTGGTCGATGCACTCATCGTCAACCCTTATAATCGGACGGAAACTGCCGACTGCATCTATCAGGCACTTATAATGTCCCCCGAGGAGATTCACGAGCGCTCAGAAGCCAACCGTCAAATTATACAGAAATTTAATGTGCAGCACTGGGTCCGTTTGTTTATCAGCCGCTTGGCGGAAACAAAAGCGATACAACGTGATGAATGGGCACGACGAATTTCCGACAAGGTATTTAGCAGTATTGCCGAACGTTACCGAAAAAGCCACAACAGGCTGTTTTTTTTAGATTACGACGGTACGCTCGTCAAATTTCAAAATCATGCTCAGAAGGCAAGTCCTACCGTCCTCCTATACAATTTGCTGGATAGTATAATCGCTGATCCGCTCAATACGCTCGTCATCATCAGCGGTCGTGCACAGGAAAGTCTTTCCACTTGGTTCGATGGGCGTTCCTATTATTTGGTTGCGGAACATGGAATCTGGTCCAATTTTCCAAATTTCAACTGGGCTTATAAAAAAGGACTAGCCCTCCACTGGATGCCGGAAGTCAAAAAAATCATGGAGAAACTCGCCGACCAAACTCCAGGCGCCTATATAGAAGCCAAACCGTATTCCCTGGCATGGCATTATCGTAAAGTGGAACTTGGACTCGGAGAACTTAAAGCAGCAGAATTGAAAGAAATTTTAAATCCGATGTTGAATGACTATGGGCTGCAGCTTCTCGATGGAAATGCCGTTATTGAAGTAAAAAATACTGAGGTCAACAAAGGAAAGGCGGCATTAGAAATTGCCGGTCATATCAAAGCTGATTTCCTCTTGGCAATCGGAGACGATATCACCGATGAAGATCTTTTTAAGTATTTACCACAATCAACTATCAGTATCAAAGTGGGCAGTAATAAATCCGCAGCAAAATATTATTTAGATCAACAGGAAGATGTACTTCAATTTTTAAATCAACTTATTATAAAACAATGAAGGAAAATACAACAGTAGACAGACATATTTATCAAACCGGTATCATCGGCAATTGTTCTTATATTGCTCATGTAGGCATCGACAGTAACATATCTTGGTTATGTTGGCCGTCCTTCGAAGATAGTTTTATATTTGGCGGTCTATTGGATAAAAGTCAGGGAGGGCGTTTTATCATAAAGCCAGAAGAGGATATTGTTGAAACCAAACAATATTATATCAAAAACTCCAATATACTCTGCACAGAAGTCCATACCGAATCCTTTGCTTATCGCATTACGGATTTTGCGCCGCGGTTTGAACAATTTGGACGCTATTTTAAACCTCTGATGTTAATCCGCAAAATAGAACCGCTAAGAGGCGCCCCAAGCGTCAATATCCAATGCCAGCCGACTGGAAACTACGGTCGGAATACCTTAAAACCTACGCGGGGAAGCAACCATATTCTGTATAGTAGCGCTGAAATTGGCGAACGGATACGCTTGACGACAGACGTGCCCATCTCCCATTTTTTTCAGGATGACAATTGGACGATTATTAATGAAAACAAATATCTTATATTGACCTATGATGCAGCTTTCGAATCTGCCATTGCAGGTACCTGTGAGGATTTCCTTCAAAAAACATTGGGGTACTGGCAACGCTGGATAAAACATTGCAGTATTCCAAATATCTACCAAAAAGAAGTGATCCGTTCGGCATTGGTGCTCAAATTGCACCAATATGAAGATACGGGTGCAATTATCGCCGCTTCGACCACGAGTCTCCCCGAATTTCCAGGCTCCGGAAGAAATTGGGACTATCGCTACTGTTGGGTACGCGACAGCTATTATGTCTTGACCGCATTGACACATATTGGTCAATTTGAAGAAATGGAAAGCTTTGCGAATTATATCGCCGGCATTACGCATCATAACCCAGGAAGGCTGCAACCCTTATATGGTATACTCGGAAATTCGGAACTCACCGAACACATCCTTCCCTATTTAGATGGCTATCAAGACAGTGGTCCGGTCCGTATTGGCAATCAAGCGTTTGAACATATCCAAAACGATGTATATGGCCAAGCCATGATTGCCCTACTCCCCTTATTTACAGATCAACGCTTTAAAATCCACGAGAACAAAAATGTATTGGGTTGGGTAAATTTTATTCTGGAAAAAATTGAGGCAACCATAGATGAGAAAGACGCCGGAATATGGGAGTTCCGAAATTTTGCCAACCATCATTGTTATTCCAATCTTTTCCAATGGGTAGGCTGTAAAGCGGCGCTACTTATCGCCCGTCAAAACGGCTATCAGGATATGGAACAGCGCGCAACTGTACTCCTCGAAAAAGCGGCCGCATATATCGAGGCCTGTTATGACGAAGAAAGAAAGGTGTACCAAAATGCTTTGGATAGCAAAAATTTAGATGCCAGTACCCTGCAATTAATTGTCATGGATTACTTAAATCCTAAATCCACACGCGCACGGCAACATCTTGAAGCGCTGGAGAAAGAACTTAAAGGGGAAAATGGACTCTTTTACCGTTACAAACACCAAGATGATTTCGGTAAACCCAAGTCTACTTTTTTAGTTTGCGCATTTTGGTATGTAGAAGCGCTAGCTTGCGTGGGAAGAGTCGAAGAAGCAAAAGAAATTCTGGAAAAATTGCTTACTTATAGTAATCATCTGGGACTGTTTAGCGAAGATGTCACTGAAAATAATGGCAGCCAATGGGGTAATTTTCCACAGGCCTATAGTCATGTAGGCTTAATGAATGCGGTGTATCGACTCGCCATTAAATTGGACAAACCAATCTTCTCATTATAAAAAACAAAAATGCGGTCAATAACTAATTGACCGCATTTCTTCTCATATGTAAGTTTAAAACGTAAAATCAAACGCTTACATTTTATCTAACCAATCTTCCACTTCCTCTTTTGTCTTTCCGGTTTTCTGCTGCAACTTACCTAACAACTCATCTTCCTTGCCCTCTGCATATAACAAATCATCGTCGGTCAAATCAGCATATTGTTGCTTTACTTTACCTTTTAACTCGTTCCAACGTCCTTTCCATGTTAAATTACTCATAATACTCCTTTTTAGTTCAAAAATGAATTGATATATATTTATATTAAGTTTTCTTTATATTCATTGAAATGATCACAAATTTCATCCATCCCAATACTCTTTCCCATTAAATCAATAAAACGATTCTTATAGAGTGAAAATATATACAGACCTGTCGCAATATTCCCGATAACGAATATACCTTCAAGTTCATTGCTCCTGACAATCTTATCTTTTAGATGACACTCTTTTAGCAAAGGAATAGTATACGAAGACCATTTCCCCATTCGATCCTTAAGGACCAATCCGATATCATTTGTTCTAGCCATTGTTTTTTATCCTTTCTGATCTGTATATAGAACAGTAGTCAGCGATTAAATGTTTCAAAGTTTGACTGGCTACTGGCAGAACAAGTGTTTTATGCCGAAGACAGGTATTTATACGTCGGTGTTTGGTATGCATCCAGCAACTTACAAAAAAAGTTTCCACCCCAACTGGGGTGGAAACGTACTGTTAAGATTGCTAGTTATATTGATTTTATCTTTTTCCCGGTAAATAGATCTGGAAGCCCACGCCTACCCCGAGACCGCTTGCACCACTGCCGGTATTGATACTGGCTTTGCTATAGTTATAGCCAAACGTTGCTTCCAAAGCCACCGTTCGCGTGATAAAATGGGCATACCCAACATTTGCTCCTACGGCCAAAGAAGCACTTTTGCCGATGGAACTTCCGGAAATACCAATATCACCTTGTCCGAAAAAACGGCCTGTAGACGATCCAGCGTTTGGAAAATAATAACGTACAAATGGTGCTATACCATAGGTCCATTCGTTATCTTCGTCCTTTTTTGTATGTAATCCTAGGTTTGCCTGAGCACCTATTGCCAGCCCGTCAGATACAAAATAACCAGCACGTGGCTGGAGTGCTGCATTAAATGATTTTCCTTCAAAACTATAGCCCAGACTTCCGATTGAACCACCTACCATCCAATTGCCCTGACGAATAGGCTCAATACCAACTTCTGATGCCATCTGCGGTGTGGTTTCAATCTTCTGTGCATTTGCCTGTAAACAAATGCCGCCTGTAACGAATAAAAGTAGTGCAAATTTTCTCATAGTATCTTTTTTAATAAATTACTTTAATTTAATAACAAGATGCATGATTGAAAAGTTTTGTATTTATTATTAATTTCATTTTTGATGTAGAAACAATCTTATCCATATAATAACAAACCTATTTCACATAAACACAACCATTCGAATCCGGTAATTGTTCTTTTTAAAAAAGGAAATAGAAATATGAGAACAACAATTCATTTTCGTAGTGGTATGCCATTAAAGTTCGAAGATGCTTTCTTGCTTTTGAACGAGATAGACCCTATCGGTAATAATCCGGGCACAGATAAAGGCATACCAGTCCGTAGACCTCCTAGAGTTCCTGACCTGGAAGAGGTGACACCTGACAAATACTATCCGGAAAACGCGGAAGGCCCGGATCCCACAGAGGAAGAACAACGCGACAGAGATGATCTGGACCACATAGATCCGGACCACGAAAAACATCCGGAGAAGCCGGATCATAAAGAGGAGGATATCTATCCTCCCGATTCAGATCAGGAGGAGGACGTCGAGGAAAAAGGCTTATAATCAAAAACTAGAAGAAACGTTATGACTAAAAATCATGGTAAACAGATCAAAGATGACGCGAAATATGAAGCTTTGCGCCGTGAAGGTTACAGTAAAGAAAAATCTGCCCGCATAGCCAATACGCCCGACTCGGGAAAAAAAGGCGGAAAAAGCACAGCGCTGGATGAAAGAAGTAAAACAGAATTACTTGCGGAAGCCAAGAAAATCGGAATAAAAGGCCGTCATAAAATGACTAAGGAGAGCCTGATCAAAGCGATTCGCGCCTAATAAAAAACTCCCTACGTAACGGGAGTTTTTTATTAGTGGGTTCTGTTGAGTCGCCGATGGCAAAACTTAATGTTTGACATGCATTGAACTATCCTTTTGAGCAGAGTCCAGTAAGGTTGTATCTTTCTGCATACTCATCTTCTGTTGCTCACTTAAGTTATACCTTGTTTCATCGGCATTACTTGGAGTTATATTATCTGATTGTTCACTTCCCTCCGTATTATCTCTCGGAGAATTTTTACAGGAAAACAATGTTGTGCTACATAGTAGCCCGATTCCAATAATAACCATTAATTTTTTTACCTCTTTCATATGTAATTTATTTTATGTGCTGATTCTTAATAAAGGAACCCCCTTCATTAAACTTTAGTTCAATAAAATTGAAAAACTGTCCGGGTTGCCCCAAAACCTGGACAGTAGGGGGTATTAAATAACAGTGACCTATATCCGTAATTAAAACATTTATTAAGGAAATAAATACCCGTTTGAGGGGCCACAAAAAGAGCGTAAATCCATTTTATTGGTATACTATTTTTTGAATAAACCGTCTTTTTTTGTAGCTGATAAGCTACAATGTATAAAATTTCCGGTATACGTATTTTCCGCATTTAGCTGTTTAAACAAGGGTATACATTCCAATTTTGGCAAAAATTAGCACTCTAATTGCACCGATATGTTCGGAAAATCAATCAATTTAAATAAACGATAGATATCATGAACAATTCCAATTTAAACTTGCTATTCGAAGAAAAAAGAAGTCTATTAAAACATTTCGCAGGAAAATTTACTACTGATCCTGACGAAAAGGAGGATTTGATTCAAGAAACACTTATTCGTGCATTGAAGTCGATCGATGACTTTATTAAGCATCCCAAATTAATGTCGTGGCTGTATGTTATTATGAAGAATGTCTATATTAACCAATATCGCAAAGCCAAAAGAACCAGTGATATCCATGAGACCTATATAGGTTTGGAAGCATACAATACGACAGAAGCGAATAAAGGTGAGAATAAATTCGTATCGGATGATATTGAGAAGGCCATGTGCGGTCTTTCCGAAGACAACTATCAGATCTTCCAGTTATTTTTGGAGGGTTACAAATATCATGAAATCGCGTCTTATTTTGGGATGCCGGAAGGAACCATAAAGACGAGAATTCATATGACTCGCAAGAAACTGCAAAAACAGTTAAAAGTATATCGAATCCAATAAAACCAAAAGTTCTTTTGAATGTTAACATAGTAGAGTTTTTCACATTAATTTGACAATACATTAAAAAACAGCTATATGAAATCTAAAAAAACGGCATTCAATCAGCAGTATTTACCGATTTTGCTGATTATTTGTGGCGGTCCTATAGGCAAAGGAAATAACAAAACGATCGTTCAACCAGAGGCGGCCAGCTCTATAAACAAAAAACAAACCAAGAGCAACCTGGAAGAGGAAAAGAAACCTTCCTACTCAGGTAAAACAAAATAAGATCTGCATCAGCTAAAAAGAGACCGCTTTATCTGAATAATGCGGTCTCTTTTTAGCTGAATGTTTCGATAAATCAACGAGTCATGACAAGCGGACTTCTATTCTCTTCTGTTTTGCCAGACAATTTTACCTTCGAGCAGCATTGCAGGGTGTATCTTTTTTTAAAGGCATCCTGGAAGTTACCAGAGGGTAAAAATACGCATACTGCTATTTTTTTCAACGGAACAGCTCCGGCATAAGTTCTTAGATTGAAATTAAATCAGATATCTTAAAACGCTAAAATAAATGGAAACGATAACAATAAATGATAGCACATTGATCAATGATCTCATACAGATCAACAATGATCGCATCGCCGGGTATAAGAAAGCAATTGAGATTGCCGACCGTCTTCATATCGACACCTTAAACCCTATTTTCGTTGATTATATGAATCAATCCGAACTATTTATTGAAGAGCTTAAGCCTTATCTGGAACAGCACGCCAAAGCAGCTACCGATGGTACAATGATCAGCGGTAAGCTTTTCAGAATATGGATGGACATTAAATCTGCCGTCTCTGGCAATGACCAAAAAAGTCTGCTTTCAAGTTGTGAACAGGGGGAAGATGCTTTTACAAAGACCTATAAAGATGTTGTTGACAATCAAGATTGGGAAATCACGCACGACCTCCTCCTGCTGATCGAAAAACAGCTGGCCATACAATTGGAAGCACACGAATACATCAAAACACTAAGGGATAAAGGATTATAATCACCTATCGTCCAAATTAACCATAAAGAGATCCTTATTTGTCGATAATGAGGATCTTTTTATTATTCAACGGCATATTATTATTCAACGGCATAAGTTCAACAATTGTTATCTAAATAAAGCGTCTATATGAAGATCAAAAATAAACAAGGCTATACAAGGCGAAAGATTAGAAAAACCTTTAAATATTTTGATAACTCAGGCCAAGAAATTACGGATCCAAAGATATTGGAAAGGATACATCATTTGGTCATTCCGCCAAATTGGAAAGATGTCTGGATTGCAAAGAGTGCAAGAAATGATCTCCAGGCCTATGGTTTTGACCAGAAGGACCGCAAACAATATATCTATCATCCAAAATTTGTCCATCAAAAACAAACCGATAAATTTAGACATGTGCTCTATATGGGTCAGTACCTTCAGGATCTTAGAAAAATAAGCTCCCGACATTTGAAACATAGGGACTGGACGATGGAAAAATTATGTGCAATTGCTTTTAAAATAATGGATAGTACGCTTATACGAATTGGCAATAAGCGTTATACACTGGAAAACAAGTCGTATGGTCTCAGCACCCTTGAAAAACGGCATGTCAAGATAACGGACAATACCATCACATTCGCTTACAAAGGAAAAAAAGGTGTTTTCCAGGAAAAGACCTGGCGAGACAAACTACAGGCAAAATTACTTGGCGAGCTGCTCCAGCTAAAAGGAAAAAACCTATTTCAGCTCGATAAAAAAATAGGCAAAAGCAATTTTTGCGGACGCACTTTTAATGCCTATCTGCGTAATCATTGTCCAGGACAGATCACCTGTAAAGATATCCGTATCTGGGGAGCCAGCAGAGAAGCGTTCGATCTATTATCCCGATCAAAACAGGGAGATGATCTAAACACGCGAAAAAAACAACTAAATGAGGTAATAAAGACGGTCGCCAAACAATTGGGCAATACCAAAACTGTATCACAAAATTATTATATCCATCCGGTTATACAACAGGTATATATGGAAGGAAAATTCCCTTTCATCAAAGAAAAATTGACAGGGAGTAAGCTCGAATATAAACTATTTCGCTTTCTGTTAAAATATAGCTAAACCCTTAACGTCCAAACCTGAACCACTCGGACAGGGGATGTTTCTTATTTTCCAACCAATGGGCGACCATTTCCATTGCAGTGACCGAAAATGTAATTCCATTGCCCCCAAAGCCACAAACGAAATAGGTGTTTTTAAATTGCTTATGTTCACCGATATAGGGTAAACCGTCTTTGGTCACGCCAAAGGTTCCGGCCCAGCTAAAATCTGTGAAAAAAGGCCTATTGAAAATTTTGTGAAAAGATCTTTCCAACTTATCGGTCTTTTTAGCGATCAATGCATCACGCTTTTGCGGGTTACGAAATTCCTCATCTTCGCCACCGATCAAAAATCGACCATCATCGGTCGTCCGCATGTAAAGATAAGGATCGGAAGTATTCCAGATCAATAAGTCTTTATATCGCTGATAAAGAGACGGATTCACTTCGGATACGATGGCAAAAGTGCTGAGTAAGTCCACAAATTTTTCTGGGATTACCCCTACTGTCTCATAACCGATGCAATAAATTATTTTTTTTGCGCGGATCGTTGCACCTGTAGATACCTCTGCCGTATGGCTGCGCAGATTGCTTTTTACAGAAATAAGCGCTGTCTTGTCAAAAACTTCCAATCCATGCCTGACATTGTGGGTCAGCAGTTCGTGCGCAAAACAAAAGGCATCTATACTAGCCCCTTGTTCGGAGAGTATTCCGCCGTAGGCTTTGTCGAGATGGTATCTGGTTTTGATTTCATCCTCGTCAAGCCATTTAACTTTAAACCCAGCAGCTTTCCGGGCATCAAATTCTTGTTTTAGCCAAGTAATATCCTTTTTGCGCGAAGCATAATATAATGAATCCTTTGTCCGAAAACCAGCTTTGGATCCGATCTTGCGTGAAAGCAATCCGATATTGTCTATTGCTTTACTACAAGCTTCATAACTGGCTATGGCACCTTCCTCGCCTATTAATTCCATTAATTGATAGAGCGGGGTGTCGATCTCGTATTGCAACATAGATGTTGTCGCCGCCGAACTCCCATTAACGATTTCCCGCTTGTCAATCAGCACGCATTTCTTTCCCATTGATATACACTGGTGAGCAATTAGCGCGCCGGTGATTCCGCCGCCAACAATTAAAACGTCGCAGACCTTGTCCTCACGCAAGGCGGGATAAGTTGCCAGGAGTCCATTTTTTATTAACCAGAAAGGTTCGTTTGATTTTAAATCCATATTGTGAGATAAGCAATGCCCATATAACCAATTTCAGAAAGAAAAGTTTGAATTACTTCGTCGGGCGTGGAAAGGGAAAGAACAAACGCACTATTTTTTTAGAATGGCCCAAACTATTTCAACTTAGTAGCGGTTATCTCTTGAGAATAATCGTAATTACGCAATCTGGCTATCAGATAGCGATAAAAATAACATACTATGCGAGCCATTTGGACAGGAGCAATCGGATTTGGTTTGGTAAACATCCCGATAAAACTATATAGCGCAACAGAAAGCAGCAGCCTTGATCTCGATATGCTAGATCGGAAAGATTTAGCCAATATTAAATTCAAACGCATCAATGAACAAACGGGCAAAGAGGTGAAATGGGATAATATTGTCAAGGGATATTTTATGAAAGATCATTATGTGGTATTGGAAGATGCTGATTTTGAAGATGCCAGTCCGGAAAAATCAAAACTCGTCAATTTACATGCATTCGTCAAATTGGCAGATATCGACAGCATCTATTTTGAGACACCCTACTATCTTGAACCCCAAAAAGGTGGTGAAAAAGCGTATCAACTGTTATTAAAAGCTCTGGATAAAACAAAAACAGCCGGACTTGGCGCTTTTGTCATGCGTAATGTAGAGCACCTTGCCATCATAAAACCGTATCAAAATGTTTTGGTTTTGAACAAAATCCGTTATCAGCAGGAAATAAGAAGCCTTGATGAACTGAAGCTGCCTGCTGAAGTCAAAATACAAAAAGTAGAAATGGATATGGCCACGCAACTTATTCAACAGCATAGTCAGGCTTTTGATCTAAGCAACTATAAAAATGAATATAGTGAGGAGCTGTTAAAGATTATCAAACAAAAAGATAAAGGTAAGCGGCCTACAATAAGAAAAATAAAGGTTGAAAATACAAAGGCCAATGACCTGATCGCCAAACTAAGAGCAAGTTTAGGTTAACTAAAAAATTTATTCAATGATACGTAAACTCAAATCAGGAAAATACCGAATTTACGCTAAGCATCCAGATAAAGAGACCAACAAGCGAAAAAACCTGGGCACTTTTGACAGTCTGGAAGCCGCTAAGAAACATGAACGGGAGATACAATATTTTAAACGTACTAAATAGTATTTTTGTTCAGTTTTGTCAGGTAAAAAATGTTTTGTCTGCAACAAATGGAACTGGAAAATATACATTCAGTAAAATTATTTTATTTTAGCATACCGGAGCTATTTCCACCAATTAATTGCTACACACATTGATATGATAGTTAACGAACAAGTTTCCATATTAGCTGTTCTTGATCACTCACCTCTTGCCACCGCGGTTTACAATAGCCCTTATCTTCATATTGCCTATGCAAACCAGGCCATGTTGGATATGTGGTGTACAGATCGCACGATTCTGGGCAAGACATTCTGCGCCTGTTTTCCGGGTTTCAAGCAGGAAGGCTTTTCTTCGATTCTCAAAAAAGTATGGAATACAGGGATTACCTATCAGGCAACGGATACACCCGCAGATATTATCGATGGTAGTACAAAAACGACCCGTTACTTCGATTTTGAATATAAAGCACTTGTGGACGAAGCTGGGAATACTTATGCTATTTTGCATACGGCGCATGACGTCACCGCACGCAAGCTGGTTTATAATCAGATAAAAAAACAAGAGGAAGAAATCTCATTTAGCCACCAATTGGATTTACTGGCCAATACCTTATCACATGATCTAAAAAATCCCTTAGCCGTCCTGAAGATGGGCAATGATTTCTTGATGCGAAATCCGGATATAGACCCCGAGAGGAGCCAACAATGGAATAACAATATTGCAAATTCAATTCAAAATATTGAGGCCATTATAAATCAAACCCTACAGGTCAGTAAAGCACGTACAGATACGCATCTTGCAGAGCATATTGCCATGGATCGAACGATACATAATTGCCTGTCCGAAGTAAAACTACTCTATCCGCAATTGACCCTGTCATTTCGCTTAGGTCATCTCTATCCTTTACATGCCAATCGCACCATGGTCTATCAGATCTTTATGAATTTGATTGCAAATGCCGTAAAATATGCCAAGAAATCCTCACTTGATTACTTACACATTTACAGCGAACAGACAGATAAGGGGATCGTGTATTTTCTGGAGGACAATGGGATTGGTATCCCCGAAGATGAACTAAGCCGGGTATTTCTTGCCCATGAACGCGCGAGTAACAGCACGCATATGGCCGGCTCAGGCATTGGTTTATCTTTGGTAAAGCAATTGATCGAAAGATTGGGCGGTTCCATCAACCTTTCAAGCCAATTAAAGAAAGGCACCATTGTCCGTTTATTTTTTCCCTATCCTTAGCCTACCCATCAGTGATTCACTATTTTCATTCAAACCATAATAGACCGAACACTGTTCTTAATTAAAAAGGCATGAAAAATATTATTCCTGAACAGAAAGAAGGAAAGAAGCTTGATTGCTTTGAGTCAGTTGATTTTGAAAGTGCTGCAATGGCCGACTTGGCCTTTGAGACTATATGCGCTTATCTCTTGGATGTAAATTACTGGTATGACCTTGCAAAAATCCCCGCCACGACTTTTCAGTTGACCGACAGCAACGGTTTTCCGATAGACCGTCCGCTGGCGCTACATGACTACATCAGACTGAATATTCCCGGCCCCGGCCTGCCTAGCAGTGAGGGCTATGACTGGGTAAATGTAGTCAATATTACCCAAGATGTAACGAGTGAATTTAAGCTACTTGCTTTGACCCTAAAACCCTGTCCTGATCCAAAACATCCCGATAACAAAGATACAGCCCATTTTTTTGAAGGGATCTCCTCTTCTACCTTCCTTGTAGAACAACGACGCAACAGCATATTAATTCAATATGCTGGGCGTAATGAAATCATTAACGTGGAAAATCATAGCCTAGGTGACAATATCAGGAACTTAATTATTGGGTTGGCGGCGAAAATTGGGGCCTCTTATCCGCAATGGAAACTCCTCGTTAAAGGTCTTGCAGATCGAATACGTCCTGAATAGACTATAAATTGGAGCAACGATGAACAAGCAAACAAAATAATATAATTATTTTTTTAAGAAAATAAATTCAAATAAAGAAATTTAACCAATAAAAATATCCTATTAATCACCAATAGACAATCCACTTGTATCAATTTTTTTCGTATATTTAGGCATATATCTTAAGGAGTTTTTGGGTTACTATGAACACTGATTTTCAATCTAACAATCAAAATGCGATCAAACTTCAGCATTTTGGCAGTCTTGTTGTTTTGGATGAACAATATACTATTGTAGCTCTGAGCGAATTCGCAGCTGAAAAAGCCAATCTGCCTACTGACGTTCTATTACGCACGAATTTTTTCGAAAGTTTTGCCAAGGCTTTTGGTGATGCTATCCAAAAGATCGCAAATGTGCTGAGTGAATTGCGTGAAAATAGTCAGTCACGTCATATCCTGCCCATAAAGGTATTCCAGGAACGTATCTATTTCAAAATCAAACTATACCAAGGTCACTTTTATATTGAATGGGAACGACAACATAAAAAATATATTTCTGCAAAAAAAATAAACGAATTTAACTTTTTACTCGACACAATCCAACCTAATAACTGGGATAGGGTTTGCTTAGCAATCAATAGATTACTAAATTACGATCGTGTTTTTGTCCTTCAGATTCAGGAAACCGGATATAGTGAGGTGATCGCCGAACATACCGCTGAAGGTAAACCTTATTTCAAGGGAAAAGAGTTTTCCAGAGATTTCATGCCCCAAGAAGCGATGGAATATTACAGCAGCTATTCGTATCGTTATGTTCCCAACATCAAAAAAGTTGATCAGCATTTTGTGTATATGGAAGATAGCATAGACACACTCTCCAGCCTTTTGCGCCCGCTTCCTCAACTGCATCATCTTTTTCTCGAAAAGATCAACGTCCAGAGCGCATTGTTTTTCCGTATTTGTATAGATAATGAATTCTGGGGACTTGTGGTGGCTCAAGATGCCCATGAAAAAGAGGTGGATCTGCAACAACGGAAACTGTGTACTTTTGCCATCCAGGCTGCAACCAATAAGTATGAAAGCCACGTAAAACAAAATCTGCTCGAAAGAACAGAACTTCTTAATTCGGCAGAAAAAGAGCTTAAAAAAAGTCTGTCCGAGAACAAAATGGTTAACTGCGCATTAGTCCAGCACATAGATACGCTCACCCAACTGGTCAACGCAGATGGTCTTTCCATTTTTAATCAGGGCGATGTCTTCAACCACCGCCATACACCGCATAAATCACTGTTTTATGAAATCATTCAATTTCTCCAACAACATAGTGATAAAGCATTGTTTAAGGATTACAACTTTAGATTAAATCACCAGCATCATTTCAAAGAAAAATTAAATTTTGCAGGACTGATGTATCTCAAAGTTGGCCTCGAAAATGATTATTATCTTGTATGGTTCAGAAAAGCAAGTCAAAGTCGTGTGATGCAAATTGGACAGGTCGAAAAAGCTTCTAAAGAACCCGGGAAACTAAAAATTTGGGAAGATGTTCGTTATGATGTCGCCAAACCTTGGAACGATGCAGAAATCAATTTTGTCTTGCGTCTCAATGAGATTATTAAAGAATCCATATTCAGAAAACTTAAAGAAAGACAATTACTTAATGAAGAACTTCTGAGTCTGAACAATGAATTGGAAATGTTTACCTATACGCTATCCCATGACCTGAAAAATCCCTTGTCAATTCTAAAAATGGGCATTCAATTTCTACAACAGCATTCCGACAATATTGATCTTTCCAAAACCAACAAATGGTATCAGAATTTCAGCAGAAGTGTCTCTAATATTGAGGATATCATCAACAATATGGTACAATTAAGTCAACATCGGGCAAGCGTTCTGGACAAAGAGCCGCTTCCTATGGCTTACACACTACAACGTATCTTTCAGGAAAATAAAACATTGTATGATGCAGCAGACTGTAAGCCCCATTTTGGGCAATTGCTACCAATATGGGGAGAAAAAAGCGCTGTTTATCAGATATTTACCAACCTTATTGTAAATGCCATTAAATATTCTTCTCAGTCCGACAAACCTACGATCAACATTGAGAGTAGCACCAAGGATGATATGATCTATTATTGCATCAAGGATAACGGCATAGGCATCCCTGAAGAACATCTACCACATATCTATGAAATGTTTACCCGGGCAGATAATGTCGGTGGGATTCCCGGAACGGGGATCGGCTTATCACTTGTCAAGCGTGTCATGGAGCGTCTTGGAGGAAGCATTAAAGTCGAATCCAAGGTTGGTGTCGGGACAACAGTTCACCTTTATTTTCCTATTGTTGCACCTTTTCCGGATCATATGCTCAACGATTGACACAATACGGTCTTGACAATAGAAACACTATAGAAATACGGGTATAGATTAATTTTTCTTTACTAATTTTCGGTAGATAACGAGCGTCATAACAAAAATAAAGATAAGGATAAAGAGCCAAATACCCGGTTCTGTGTACCACTCGTTCGAATTTCCGGTATTTAATGCCTCCGTGCGTTCCGACTGTTGCGCTATCAGAGCAATGAATGCGATATTTAAAGCGTTTAATATGATCATGACAATTTTATCTCGAGTCCAACGTTAGAAGAACCATTTTCATCGGGAAGTAGTTTGAACCGAATTAGTTTAAACCAATTGCCCATTTTGATTGTTCTTTTATTAAATCAATAGGTATAGAAGTACACCTGCTCATTCAATCATTAAAAACAATGGAAAAGATTTTGCAACATTCGATAGTGAAACAAGGTTTGATTATTGCATATTATTTTAGTAATAGATGGTATCGCAAATGTTTGTTTAGTGAAAGCAGTATTCCTGTTTCAAACAATACCGATCCGATGGTAGTAACCGAACCGGATTTAGGTCATACGCACCGGCAAAAGAAAGCTGATTTAACTTGCGCTCCTACACCGGAGAACAACAGCAACGAAAAAATAAAGCAACCATGCAAAGAAAAATAACCAAGGATTCAGAGTAGCTTTCAACCTCATTCTGACTCGATTTGTAATTGATTATCTTTATTAAAGCGAATATCCCGGATAAAGACCATCCGCTTATCTCCTGTTTTTGTTGTCCGCCCGTGATAAACACAACGCAGTTTACCATTGCGATCTTTAAAAATACTATTGTGCCCCGTACCTGAAATAACTCCGCCGTGATCTGTATTTTTTTGTATAATCGGATTGGTTTCTGATTTGCTGTAACTTCCCAAAGGAGAGGTGGAGGTAGCATAACCGACGGCGTAATTTGCGCCCGCAAAATAATTAGCGGAGTACATGATATAATATTGGCCTTTTGCTTTTAATAAAAATGAACCTTCCGTCCATCTTCTGTTGATTTCACCTGAGGATACGGAACGACTTTCCCATTCGGACTGCTTATCATTCATCTTTAGCGGCGGTCGTATTAACAGTGCAGGACGCCCAATGACCTGCTGCATACTGCTGTCCAATTCAACGCCATAGACCCAACTTTCCTCAATATCTTTATATCCCCATTTAGATTTAGCCCAGTCGGCAATTTCAGAAGCCACGGGATGTTCATAGCAACAACGGGAGTAAAACAAATAATTTTTGCCGTCGGTATCCCTAAAAACATTGGCATCGATAATGGGATAGCCGGGGTCAAATAACGGCTTGCCTGTCAGGTCTAAAAATGGTCCCGCCGGATTATCCGCAACCGCCACACCAATGCGATAGTTCTCCAATTTATCCTCGGGGTTTTCCTTCCAGTGCGCACTATAATACATGTAGTATTTATCATTGACCAGGTACACCTCTGGCGCCCAAAAGTCTTTGGTCCCCCACCCTTTAGGCTGTCTTCCATCATACACCTTCCCTACTTCCTTCCACTGGATGAGATCTTTTGAACTGTATGCTATAAACCCATTTTCCGTCCCCCCTGTTCCATACAGATAATATTGATCACTGGGTTTATCATAGAGAATGAACGGATCGCCGAAAGCGACATCAATGGAGGAAGCAGATTTATCTACAATCTCAAGTAATCTAAATTTAGTACTGTCAAACTTAGGCGTTATCCTCCCACTCCCACTCCCTTCCCCTGAGACAAGATCGACAGGTACTATCGCCGTACGTCGAGGAGCAACTTGCTGTTCAGAAAAATGCGTATGACAGACATAGTACCACTGCTTCCCTTTTTGGAATAAATCGCCATGACCGGTACCCGAAAATCCACTGTTATTTTGGCTTAATAACGGATTTGTTTCTATTTTTTTCCAGGGGCCAAACACATTGTCAGCAACAGCTACACCTACCGCATAATCTTTATTTCTAAAATCATTGGCCGAATAAAACATGTAATAACGTTTACCCTGTCGTAAAACCGTAGGGCCCTCGCTGACCGGCCAAGAGGATCCAGCGGTATTCTCCCAAGGGAGTGCCGCATGTAGGCACTCTTTTAATGTTTCTTCCTTAATACCCGAGTAGTCATCTTTCAATTCAGCGACGAAGATGCGGTTTCCTTCCGTTAACCTGACATGGAACAAATATTTTTTACCATCGTTGTCCCTAAATACATAGGGATCGATCTGCTTTCCGCCCTCCATAAGAGTCTTAGGCACGTTTTGTTTAAAAGGACCTATAGGAGAATCGCTGACAGCAATCGCAATTTTCTCATCGGCAGTATATGCCATGTAAAACTTCCCCTGCTCATACCACACCTGTGGTGCCCAGAATCCCTTGCTTCCAAATACATCCTCTTGAATTAATGCGAATCCTGCTTTTGCGCCTATTGGCCCCTGCCAATGTTTTAAATCTGCTGACTTGTACACCTTAAACCCCAATTGTTGATCACCATCTCCATTCGTGCCATACAAATAGTAATAACCATCATGATGGAATATCGTGGGATCAGCCTGAAAAATTCCATTTTTGGGTGGCCGCGCCTCTCCTTCAGCATCATGCATAACGGAGACAATACTATCCTTACCCATCCCGTAGCCTAAGGGCAGTATGGCGTAAAGCATAAAAAGCAATGTAATATATTTCATCTGTTTCACCGGTACAATTTGCGTACAGCTTAAAATTGAAAAAATATTTGCTATATCACAGGCGATATCGTATCAATAAAAGATCAATTTGTATCTTTTTTCGGTTTTTACTTTTAGCCGATGTACTATTATAAGCAGTATTTCTGTCGTAATTACCAGTTATCCTAACATAAACCAATTGTTCGATAAAGAACCACCGAGCATGGAAAATTAATTTAATATTCCATGCTCGAAGGCAAACTTGACCAAATGTGCGGTATTTTTCACGCCAGCTTTATCTATTAGATTTTGGCGGTGCCCCTCCACGGTACGTTTACTCAAAAAAATCTTATCTGCAATTTCAATATTGGTATAACCTTCTGCAATAAGTCCTAAGACCTCGAGCTCCCTTTCGGAAATCTCGAAATCAGTTCGTATTCCCATCGGATGCTGCGCATAGCGTTGACCGGAGCGTATCTGTTCAAGCAGTAACATTGAAATCTCCTCACTCATATATCTACCGCCAGCAGCAATGTGATTAAGTGCAAAAAGTAACTCATTATAACCGACATTTTTTAGCAAATACCCTCTAAGACCATATTCAAATGCTTCAATGACATAATTAATTTGGTTCAGCATCGAGAGAATAACCACTTTTATATCTTTATGGTGTTGGTGCAACACTTGTAAAAGTGCAATCCCGTCCATTTCCTCCATGCTAATATCTGTCAATACAATATCGGGCAGACGATCTAGGTTCGAATCCAGATAATCCAGCGCTTCTTTACCATTGGACGCCTCGCCAACAACCTCAAAACTATCTTGGGACTCCAGAAGCAATTTTATACCATTACGTACCACCATATGGTCTTCTACCAATAGGATTTTTGTCATATCGTCTTTTTAAATCGTTAATTTAAGTGTCATACCTTTTTCAATGGTATCGTTAATAATTTTAGCACTGTATAACTCCATTACTTTCTTTAGTCGCATTGGGCTATCTGCACTTCTGGTTTTTTGTAGTATATTATCCGCTTTAAAATAAGGCAATACTTTTATAAATACAGCGAAATCAATGAGCTGTACAGATATTGAAATCGTCTGAATAGGCATCTCGTCTTTCAGATATTCAAATAGTGCGGTAAGCAATTTAAAAAGATGCACCTGAATATGATGATGAAGTTCCTTTAAATCTGGATCGAGGATAATATCTATATTAAAACCTAACTTTTGTTTATACGAGGCCACGACCTCATCAATTGCATGAAAAATTCCCAAATCATTCAAAATTGGATTGTAAAGCACAATGGCTTTGTTTCGCAATTCAATCACCAACGAAGTTAGAGAATCACGCAAACAACGTAGTTCTTCAAAGTCACCATGCCGATTTGTAAAATTCTGTAATGATATACGCATTCCATATAATTCCTGCGCGAGTTCATCTCTAAAATAACGCCCTATACGTCCTAAGTCTTCCTGTTGGTTCCGGATTATGGATTTGTAAAAATCTTCCTGACTTCCTCCCCAGATCTGATTTAGATCCTGCCCCCCATCATTTTCCTGTGATTGATCTATATATAAATTTTTGTCATCGTTCCCCATAGTATATTGCTTTTCGTAATATGACTAATAACCATTATCAAGCTTGAACAGTTTTTAAAATCTGATAACTCCGTTAAAGATTCCTGTATAGTTTATAGTACTGCGTATAAATACGTAGTACTACGGGATAAAGGATGGAACTTTACAAGGAAAACACTTGTTGTCAAAGTAAAAAACACCTTAATTTATCCTTAACTCCGAGAGCAGCCTTCAGCAACAGAACGAAAATAAAACACTGTAAAACAATAGATTAAATCAGAAACAAAATTACATATCTTGAATTTAAATTTAAAAAAAACAATTTTTACCTATTTTTTCTAGCACCCTAATTGCAGTAGTCTAGGCACTAATAAACACTTAAAATTGATAATATGGAAAATACAACAATTGATCAACTGTTTAAGGAAAAGAGACCTACATTAAAATATTTGGCAGCGCAATTTACAAGCGATCCAGATGAAAGAGAAGATTTAGTGCAGGAAACTATGGTTAGATCACTATCTTCCATAGAAAAGTTTTTAAAACACCCAAAGCTTATGTCCTGGTTATATATTATTATGAAGAATACGTATATTAATCAGTATACACGCAATAAACGGTTGGAAAATTACCGCAACGAATACATAAGTACAGGTTATATAAATGAGATCACAACAAATCGTGGTGAAAATAACTTTGTGGCATCAGACATACAGCATGCGCTCAATAAATTACCAAAAGATTATTACAATGCTTTTGCATTATTTTTAGAAGGCTTTAAATATTATGAAATTGCGGAGCACTTGCAAATCCCGGAAGGAACGGTAAAAACACGTATCCATATGGCTCGAAAGTCTTTACAGAAGCAACTAAAAACTTATGCTAAAAGTATTTATTAAAAACAGCAACTTTTAAAGAAAGCAAACGCAATTATCGTGTCTGCTTTTTTTATATATTTTTTTGTTTTATACTGCTCAGGCCCGCAGGTTCTGTCACCAATATTTAGTATATTAGAATAGTTACTTATAAAATCCAGCTTAATAGTCGTTACAATATGAGACATAAAATAAAGTTATTATCGCTAGTCGTCAGTAGTGGTTTATTATTGATGATATCCTGCCAATCTGCTTCCAGTGACAATAGAGACCGGATAAGGGTCAGCGGTGAGGGAAAGATTAGAATAATGCCTGATCAAGTTACACTTACCATCAATACAGCATTTACAAAACCGCGGATGGTAGATGCCGTACGGGAAACACAAAATACTGTTGACAGTGTCATCGCCATACTTGGAAAATATGGGAATAAAAAGGAGGACATCAAAACAAGTAGTGTTTCGGCAAACAAGGACTATCAATTTATCGGAAATACAAATAAATTTGTCGGTTATCAAGCGCAACAGACCATCGATTTTGTTTTACACGATCTATCCAAATTCACGGAATTAACGGGTAGATTACTCGAAACAAAAATCAGTGGAATTGGTTCCATTTCATTTGACCATTCAAAAGCCGATAGTATTCTTCGGGAAGCCGATCTCATCGCGTATGACGATGCACTAAAATCAGCCCAAAAGTTGGCTTCACGAGCAGATGTAAAGATTGGAAAATTGCTTTTTTTATCAAATGATGGTAGTGCGTCGAATGAGTCGACAGGGTATAGAACAGGAATGGCCTTGGAAACATTTAATAAAGCTTATGGTGGCGAGGGTTTTAAGATAGCTCCAGAGGTCCTTGAATTTAAAAGGACAATATATACCGAATTTGAAATAAAATAACGTACCCACCGCAAAATACGATTGAACACGGGCATGTCTTTTGAAATCAATGAACAATGATAGCGTAAAAAGATCTGCTTTCGAATAAGTCGGAAGCAGATCTTTTAGTTCAACTGCAATTAAGGAATAATGGTCAATACGGTATTTACACTACGTGCATGAATAGCGGGATCGTACATACATCCTATCGTAGTGATTCCCGAATTAAATATGCCCTGATTGTTGGCTTTAACCTCATACTCATAGGTGGATTTCCCCTTTGACAGGCGATCCATAAAGTAATTTGTCGAAGCATCTTTCAAACTAAAGTAATACCCCTTACGCCATTGGTATCCAGAAGGGCTATACACAGGCTCTACACCAGCTGGGCGGCTATCTTTTAGATGAACATATTGAATGGGCTCATCATTGATCACTGTAATCCTAACTTTGATCCGTTCGCCCAATTTGGCCTCCTTGGATTCTACCCATTCCCCTTTTCGCTCCACCAGATATACTTTCTGAACCGAAAGCGCATTTGTACTGGATTTTACCTGATCAAGATCAGCAAAATACTGATGGACAATACTTCCAGAAATAACTCTGTCATTGTGGTTTTGTATTTGAATAGCCTTATCAGTTTGCAGTTCCGCTCGATCAAATTGCTTACTGACTTCTCCCAGAACATTGTTACTTAGGTCAGTCTCTTCGTTATTGATCAAAGCACGCACGGTGTTGCCAGTAACAAAATCCTTCGGATTGTCCGCTAATAATAGCGCATATACGGCATCAACTGTCATCCAGGTGCTATACCAATGATTGACCTGTTTGTTATAATAGATCCATTGAGTAACTTGCTTAAGCTTCGCCGGGTTATTTAGTTTGTAAGCTTCGACGAGATAAGATTGTAAACTGATCTTATTGTATTGATTCAAATTACTTTTCCAGTACATCCCCTTTTGTGCATCGACAATAGCTTCTTGATCAAGTCTGTTTTTGATTTCCATACTTTGTTTACCTTGTCCAAAAAGCTGGTTAACAATCCATGCTTTAGCCGCCAGTCCCGCATTTCGACCGGCACTGCTTAAGGAAGAATTAAGCAATTTGCGCTGCACGGATCGGAGCGAATCTTGCGGGAAAGGATTGAATTCAGTCCAATATCGTCGCGCAAATAAATAGTCTATCCCGACATCAACACTGGCTTTGGACGAAAATATGGCCGGATCGCGATCAAGGTATTGTGTAAGCTTTACTGCAAGGTCACGCATATCACTGTTGATTAAAGTTCTGTCCAAATAGAGTACCTTCCCGATAATTTCCAGCATACGGATGCTAATTTCGGTATTGGCTTGCCCCCCGTCAAACCAGGCAAACGAACCATCTTTAGATTGATTATTTTTTATCTTCTGTTCAACGGTACTGATTTCCGATTGTATATCAGCATTAAAAAACGCTGCAATTGCTTTCAACCGTTCCTTATCTCCCTGCATATCCCGTAGCCAGGGCATTTCTTCCATTTTGAATTCATCTAAACTGCTATTCTCTTCTAATCGTCCTTTTTTTGATCCGGCATCCAATTTTTTGAAATAGTCTGTCACTGCAGGATAATGTAGCTGTATGTATTGCGCCATCTTGAGACCAAACCACTTGCTGCTCAATTGTTCATTACATTCGTAGGGATAGTTTTTCAAATAGTCAAGTGCCGCAAGTATTTCCAGTATAGGATTGCTTTGCACTTGCACTCTTCCCATGAGGTTATCCTTAGTATTTACTTTTAACGTATATGTTTTGGATTCTCCTGCTTTTAGGATAATTTTCTCGGAATCAGCAACCAGAATTTTATTTGGTAATACCGGAATTTCAATAATTTCACCGTCAGAAAACTCATTGCCAGCCGCAAGGATGCGAATCTGTATTGTTGGATATTCAGCGGGGATTTGCAAAGTCCATTCCACGGTTGTGTTATTGGATGCTGCCACACTAAAGTTTTTTAGCACGGAATCAACGCGAAAAGCTGCCGAGACGACCTGATTATTTCGTGGATCAATAAGTTCTATTTTCGTATCTCCCTGGATGCGCTCCTTAGTCAGGTTTTGAATTTGTGCCTTGATCGTTATCTGGTCATTGGTTCTAAAATAGCGTGGAATATTCGGGCGCACCATCAGCTGTTTTTGTGTTTGCGTAAAATAGGTACCTCCAGCCGATGCCAGTTCCTGTGTATGTGCAAAAAGTAACAATTTCCATTTTGTCAATGCTTCGGGACTGTCAAATTCGAAACTGATATTCCCCGCTTCATCGGTATATAAATTGGGATAGAAGAAAGCGGTTTCCTGAAGATTGGTCCGGGCCTTAATCTGCTTGAACTGATTATCTGCAGCGGCATCCATTTCACTAGCAACCATTCCAAATTCGGCAAGCTCCTCATTTACTGTAATCCCCATAACTGGCGGTTCATTCAACAACGCGGAAGCGGGTAAAGGCCGAGACTGCTTTGTTGCACGGGCAGCACCGCGGATGCGTATTGTGCCAACTTCAGCCCGCAGCGCAGGGTCCCGCAACTCGTCGTACATGCTCACGGTTGACATGTACGCTTGGTTATCTATTACTTCATATAAGGAGTCGTCCCGCTCCAGAACGCTTCCCCTATAGCCCCCGCGGTTCGATAACAAACCATAGTCATAAATCTGATCCCGTTGATTATCGGCATCGGGACCGTAGTAATAAGAGATAAACATGTCTCTCGAACTGATCTGTTGTCTAAAAGCATTGTTGATGTAGTAATAATTGGTCCTTGGATAATAAGGATAACGCAACTGAAAAGAACCGAAAGCATTACGGGCAAATGCGTCCAAGGAGGCGTCATACATCGTTGCCAACACTTCTGTCGTTATTGTTTTATCTTCCTGTTTTACCATAAAGCTCCATTTTTCTTTTTGACCGGGCATTATTTTATCCCGAAATGTCTTGGTTTGAATCGTTAATTCCTTATTCTGTTGAAAAATAGGAATCATAATTGGTGATAGTGTCAATTGATTATTGACAACAAAAAGTGCATTCAGCTGTAATCGACCGGTGACATCTTTTTCATCCAATACAAATTGATAGTCAATACGACCATTTTTCCAATTCAAGACTTTTGTATCTAATTTTTGCGAATTTCTTTCCCGCATTAACAACAGTTTTCTTGCATTTTTCACATCAGTCTGCAACATGATGGTGACCCGATCACCTATCTTATATTTGTCTTTGTCCAACCGGTAAGTGAAAAACTCCTGCTCATTTATTTTGCGATCTTTCGACCGGTATAAATTCGTATAGCCGACCGCGCGTACGGTATCACCTTCCTGTATGCTGATGGCTTCGATCTCGTATCTTCCCCAATTGAATTTTAATGAGTCCAAAATGATCTTACTCGTATCTGCGTTATCAAAATCATAACTGGCTATCTTGGTCTTTTTCTCTTCTTTTTGGAGCAAGACCGAATCAAAATAAAGTGGAAAATACTTACTATATAGCTCTTTTGAAAGCAGGTGATATTCTGGATTTCCAAAACGTTCCCGGTATTCCGCTGTCAAAGGAATGCTGGCATCTTCCAACTTATAAATCGTGACCTTTCCGCCGAATTTCATTGGAAAACCATTTTGATTTTGTTTTAAGATCGTAATATCGCGCCATTTCTTTTCTTCCATAAGAGCAGGAACCTGGATCTGCAGCTGCCATGGACGGGACGAATAAACATAACCAGCGGAAGCCGATTGCATCTCCCCTGTCTGATTAACCACCTCAGCCTGATATGTCAATACATAGTCTTTCAGTCCGGCAAACTGGCTATCCATCAAGGGTACCCGAATGGAAAAATTTCCTTTTTCATCAACTGTTGTTGTCGAATCGCTATAAACAATATTCTTTTCTTCCTTCGCATGATAAAATGACACTTTATACTTGACTGTGGCACCGACTAGCGATACGCCAGCCAAACTCTCTGCTTTGCCAACAAATACCGCAGTATCTTTTGCTGTATAAGTCAATTTATTTGGCTCAAAAATTACTTCAAATGTCGGTCGCTTATATTCTTCGACCCGGAAATAGTGTTGATCAAGCTGTTTTGAGTCATAAAATACCAAAAGGTTATAGCTTCCATTCAGTGCCTTTGACGGCAACTGGAAACTTGCGTTGGCAGATCCAAACAGATTCGTTGTCAAGTTGATCGAGTCGATTTTCTGGCGATTGGCATCCTGCAGATAGATCTTAACACTTTGCTTTTCTAAAACCTTGCCCTGCTGTACATGATCATCGTAAAGAATTGTTTTAAAATAAACGATTTGCCCCGGTCGATAGATTGCCCTATCCAACAAGCTGAGTGCACGCATATTCCGTTTGTTATTGCTTTCGGCGGATTGGCGTAAGTTGTTTTGGTAATAGACTTGATTTTCATTATCCAAAGGAATTAATGTTTTTTCCCCAGATAGCAACAATGCATGATTGCGTAGGTAACCTTCATTTTTGGGCGAGTAGCTCGACTTAAAACTGAATTCGCCAACAGCATTGGTCTTCAATTGCGCGATCAATTTAGGAAGAGCATTGTCTACAAGCTGGTATAACGTTGCGCTTTGATTGGCATAGGGTGCTCCGGTTTTTCTGTTCAATAACAAACCCGAATAGATAAACTCATCGGTAGATTTTACAGCTATATTTCCCGGCATAAAGACATCTGAAATGATAAGCTGAGATACAGCGACATCCTGCTCCTGCCCATTATCCTGAAACAACTTATTATTCCCGACCAAAATGGTATAAGTACCTGCTTTAAGGGGGTTAATTTTATAAATTGTATTGTGCGTCGTATAATCACCAAACACTTTCAATGGCACTTGTTCCTCATAGACCAGCGCCGCATCTAGAGTCGTCCGATAACTGAGAGAATCATATTTTACCGTATAGTTCTTTGAACGCTTAGGCATCAGGCTTGTATTATACACCCTGATATAAAGGCTGTCTACATTTGTGTGGTAGATTTGGACCGGTACGTATTCGTCAGTCGGTGCCGTTTTCTTGTAATTTAAGGTAATGGAAACCTTTTTGATTTCCTTCATTAAATTAACCGCATTCGAAATCCATGGCGATTTTGGGTACTCTTTTAAGGCTTTTTCAAGATAGGTAACTGCCGTAGGCTTCTTTCCGATATCATTGAAAGCCGTCGCTATCTGATACAATAAAAAAGCGTTATAGTCACTTTTATTGCTTGCTATATTTTTCAGGTACTCGTCAACTCTTTCTTCGATATGATTCCATTTCCAATCTTTGGACATGATATAGCTACGCGCATCCAGATAATTATTTTCGGTACTGATCGTTAGCAATCTCTCTTTAAGTTTATCCTTATTAGCCCTGTCGACATCCTTTAATGTATTCAAAAAATCCAGGTACTGGTAGCTTAGAAAATGGTACAATGTAGGATTCAAACTGAGGTTCCGGGTTTCGACAAACAGACCTTTCCAGCGTGTTATGGGTTGGGTACTTAATCCGTTTGCATCCGAAATTGACAGGCGAAAAATAGAATCAATCATCTGTATTTTACCTTTTGCGTCTTTTGCCACAAATTTGTTCTGGCTTTTACTTGCATATTGGTTGATATTGGAAAATAGATAGCTTGCATAAAAATTTTGAAGGACCGCTTTCTCTACCTTTTCAGCAGTCCGGATATTGTCGTCAAAATGATTCTGAATACGCAGAAAAGAAGAATCCTCGGATTGGTTTATCTCCAATACTTTGCTCTCCGCCAAAAATGCCCGCATCCATTCAGCATGATCTTTGGAGCGTCTGGCTTCGGCTTTGATATCGGCTAATAAGGGTAAGGTCTGCGCATAGTTTTTTATGGAAATAAGCCTTTCGACTTCGTTCCACTTTGCCAACTGCTTGTGTGAACCAAGCTCCTGTGAAAATCCCAAGACCGGGATACATATCAACAATAACCAAATGTATTTTTTCATAAAATATGACGCTAAATATTTATTAAATATCCTGTTTTTTTTCGAAAGGATGCCATAAATTAGCATATTCCATAACTGTTTAAAAAAATACTTTCTCCCCGAGGGCACACATGCTGAGGAAAGGCTGGTACTGTACAGTTTGATTGTTAGGTACCACTAGATGATTAATCAATATTTTTTTATATATTTAATAAATAATTCATATCCAGTTAATATCAGTTTCGTTCCTTTATAATAGGATAATTAATGGAGTCAACACTTTAATGTATCAGTTATGAAAACGATCAACTATTTTTTCCAAAGGATTATATTTCGAATCTTTTTAGGTCGGTTCAGTTCATTCTATTCACCACTAAGATTCCATAAAAATTAATTCATATTCAGGTCGGTCGATATTACTGGCAACTATATTTCAATAAATGCGTTTAACCAAAGATGCCTTTGGCAAAGATTTTATATGGGGCGTGTCTACCGCTGCCTATCAAATCGAAGGGGCACATGATCATCAGGGCAAAGGTCCCTCCATCTGGGATATCTTTGTAAAAAAGAGAAACCGTATATTTCAGAATCAACATGGCGATCAAGCCTGTGATTTCTACAATCGCTACATACAGGACCTTGCTTTAATGCAGGAAATGCATATTCCAAATTATCGATTTTCCCTATCCTGGAGCCGCATCTTACCGGATGGCATCGGGCGATCCAATCCATTAGGCATGGATTTCTATGATCGGCTGATCGATCTTTCATTGGAATTGGGAATCAAGCCTTGGGTTACTTTATATCACTGGGATCTCCCACATGCCCTTGAAAAAAAAGGTGGTTGGGTAAACCGTGATGTCAAGGAATGGTTTGGCGAATTTGTTGGCACCTGTGTGGCACGTTATGGAGATCGTGTCAAAAACTGGATGGTACTCAATGAGCCCACCGTATTTACAGCTGCCGGTTACTTCTTTGGTGTGCACGCTCCGGAAAGAAAAGGTTTGGGCAACTTTCTTTCTGCCGCCCATCATGCCGCATTAGCACAGGCTCATGGTGCCAGAATTATAAAATCCTTACAACCAGACAGCCTGGTAGGAACCACTTTTTCCTGTTCCCACGTGGAGCCATTCACTTCAAGAGAAAAAGACGTTATTGCGGCAAAAAAAGCTGATGTATTGCTCAACAGATTGTTTATTGAACCGCTACTAGGTATGGGCTATCCAACGCAGGAAATCAAAATTCTCAATCGAATTGAAAAATACATGAAACCGGGCGACGAGAAAGAATTAAAATTTGACATGGACTTCATTGGTATTCAAAACTATACCCGTGAGATGATTCGTCATGCCATTTTTGTTCCTTACCTCCGGGCCAAAATCGTAACAGCCAAGGAACGTAAAGTCGAAATGACCGAAATGAACTGGGAAGTATATCCTAGCTCCATTTATCATATGTTAAAGAAATTCAGCAGCTACCCCAATATGCCGCCCCTCATTGTCACTGAAAATGGTGCAGCTTTTCAAGATCGAATGGAGAACGGACAGGTGCATGATCCCAAAAGAGTGGATTATCTACAGGAAGCAATACAAAATGTCCATAAGGCAAAAGAAGAAGGGATAAATGTGAAGGGCTATTTTGTCTGGACCTTTTTAGACAACTTTGAATGGGCCGAAGGATATCGCCCAAGATTCGGTTTGGTTTATGTCGATTTTCAAAACCAGCAACGCATCATAAAATCATCAGGACATTGGTATGCTAATTTCTTAAAATAAACATTACTTATTTAGTGAGCCCCGTTTCCATATATTGACAAATTTCAATAGCAAAGGTACCAATAAGATGGCCAGCAAAATGCTGATTGCGCTGACGGCTATATTTCGTCCATTATCGCCCAAGAAGTAAATTGAAAGGCCACCTAATGCACATGGAATACCAAAAACCAAAATCTTAACCCATGCCAGCTCCCCTTCTTCACGGTAAATATGTTGTGCAGGAATAGCCGCTATTAATTCAACGTGATTGGCATTGAAATAGGCTAAAATTTGTGCTACTTCAGATGCCGATAATTCCCGTGGCCGCAAAACCTCCCCTTTTACAACAATGAGCAATCCATTTCTGTCCTGCTGAATGGAATCAATATCTTTCGTCATAAAGTATTTTTTATACCCCATGGGGTTAAGTGCATAGCCTTTGTAATCATTGCTCCCGGGACAGAGACACGAAAAGTTGTCCGCATTCAATGAAAAAATAACATCGCGACGATCCCGCCCGAGCTTCTTTACCGAGCTTATCACACCCAGGATACAAGTTAATGCCAGAAACTGTAAGATGAACATCCACAAGGACAACTGTATCCCCCAAGACAAGAGTAGCCCCACAAGAATCAAACCAACGAAAAACCATTTCAAATGTTCCAAGATTATTATCTTACGGTTCAGAAAATAGGTTATAATCACACAAACCACAGGTGCTAAACTCGATTTCCAATCCCAGAAAATTGAAAAGATCCCCAACAGAGAAATAACGCCGAACATAATCGCCGTGGCATAATCCCCTTTTTTGCCTAAATTCTTTCGCTCAATCTGAATACTATTTTTCAAGTGTGGGTACGTTAACAAGAAAGCGTACTTTCTCATGCATGTCTATATCATTAATTGGATAAATATAAATATCTTTATCCAATTAATGAATATTGAATAGGAACATAACATATCTAAATTCGCCTTATGAAGACTTTTCAGTTTAAATCACACAACGTTAAGAAAGGCTTAATCTTTGGATTTGCCTATCTGTTTATTGTTTTTATCATTTTCAGTATCATCTATGGCGGAATCAATGGAATGGCCGACGCTGTCAATAATTTCGGATCAGCCAAAGGACTTGGCTTTTTGGTTGCTATCATTGTAATAGGTCCATTTGTTATGCTATTGCAGATCATCAATCCAAAAATAGAAGTACTTATCGATCGCCAGCATATGATCATCAAACAACATAAAAAAACAGCTCTAGATATCCACTTAAATGATATTTATGAAATGAAAATAAACCATTCACTGGTAAATCAGCTTCAGATTTTTGGACAGCAGGCACAGTTGCTTGCAAAGATCCATCCGCAACACGACACACAGGTCATTTACAAGATCGCCGCTGAAATCGCACAATATGAAATCTTTTTACAGCAAAAGGGTCAGAAGAAGGTTTTTGGCAATCCAGTTGAAACGATATCCTACACAAGAAAATAGATGGCGCTAGCACATTGTTGAGTTACCCCGGATATAATTGAGATATGAAGGTATACTATCCCAATAATCAATGGACTTTTTATATGATAAGCCCCTTAATCATCTGCGGCGGGCTTTGTTATCTCCTATTTTTCGCTGATTATTTTTCTTGGCCTTTAATTGGATTCGCGTTATTTTGTTTCCTCTTTTTTTGCTATTGCCTGTACGAAAGATTCGCCACCAAATTAACGATTTATACGGATCGCCTGGAACTCCGTCGAAACTTTCAACAAGCTCAATCATTTCATTATGCGGATCACGAATTTGTCATAGGCCCGACCTACGATACCTTCACTCAACGGATGTTTTCAAAAAAATACGCTGGTAGGGCGCGATTGTTCTTCATCTATCCATTGGATGAACACGGGAATCGAATAAAGATGCTTTCTACTGCGCTTGAACTGGATATTACAAAAGGCCATTATAAAAAAATCCAAAGAGATCTAGCAGAAGGCTTGAAAAAGCTCGATCTATCGGCCCATTTGTGTTACAATCATAATGATACCATTATAATTAGGAACAGGTGATTCAAATCGAGCAATATCAGCTCGCTAACTTACTTTAGTTCGAGCAGCTCCTTACCAAACTTTTTCTCAATAAACGGATTCAACTGTGGGATGCCAAATTTAGGGTTGTCCAGCCAAAATTTATTGGCATACCTACTTTTCAAATCCAGCCAAATACCTGACGTCAGCTCTTTCTTTACGGACTTGAATTCCTCTTTGGTAATGAATTTACGTTCCTGTGTATAAAATTCACTCAAAAAGTCAAAAGGGACAAATTCTGATTTACGTCCTCTTTTAATAGCCCCTACGTTCATCATCACCTTACTGACCAATTTACTTGGCTCGGGCTTATCAAGATTGGTCTCTGTATAATTTTCCATCGTCACGCCTGTGTATTGTTGGCCTTTAAGCTTGAAGAAACTGACTTCCTTTTGGCTATTGGGTGGAATGATATCAAAATAGACCTGCACGTCACCACGCGTTGTCTTTTGTATATATCCTGTATTCAGATTACCCGTTCTGATTAATTTCCTTTCCTTGTCCTGAACCAACACAAATTTGGACGGGAGATCATTGACCACAGACTGTGCTTTCATCCGCATCACATGTGGATTCCAGCTCCAAAAATTGCCCATTACTTCCTTAAAATTCCTAGTTGTGAGGGAGTCCTCGAAAATCCGATAATCCAAAACCCGATGGTAGACCTTTCCTTTTTTATCTTTCAATGGAATATAATACGCAATAATACCATCGTAAAAATAACGTGCTCGCTTGTTAAAAAAAGTTGTATTTCTAAAATAACCCTTTAAAATCAGATAATCATATTTGCTCTTATCCGCAATAGCGATCTCATCTATTTTAATACTTCGGGGGATCAATTTAACCAGCTTCTCTTTACGTAACGAACCAATTGTTTCCTGATAATTATTATAGGAAATATGCTGTAATATAAGTACCGAATTTGCATTTTTCCGGAGCGAATCCAGTGCGATCTCCCCTTTCGTATCTGCCACGCCCAATAATGTACCGTCTTCAGTGTAAATGTTCACTAAGGGCACAGGTTCACCACTCAGACTATCAATGATGCGGATTTGAGCAAATAGTATGTTGCAACTAAAAAAAAAGCTTAACAGAAATAATATTTTTGGCATAATTCAAATGATTACCCTAAAATATAAAATATTCATCACAATAAAATGCCAAAAATCGTTAAAGTATAATCTAGAACGATAATCCATTATAGCAAATATAGTCTACTAGCTACCTTTTATAAGTGTTTTTTTGCCCTATATCATCATTCTCTATAAACTTCTTTTTATATTTAGCCATAAATCTAGTGGTCTATTATGGATAAACGCATTTCAATAGAGGAGCTTGAAGGAAACGTATTCTTTTGGTATTATTATTTATGTTGGTTCCGTGGTTACGATGCTGAAAACGAATTAAATATTGATGAAGCACTGGAGGTTATGCAAATTGATACGGAAGATTTTGCAAATTGGGAACAATTTTTCTTCCCTCCTAAAACAGATGATGAAGTACTTCGATATATCACTGAAGACCTGACAGAAGAATTGTCCATTCATATCCAATTCCGTTCAAATGCAATTGTTTTCTTTCTCAATGATAACTACATCGGTAATCTAGGCGGTCATTTCGAGGCCTGGTTTTTTACCTTGGATGAACTAAAATCTTTTGCACGCTATCCGCTTCTCTTCTTGTTATTTATGCCTATGCTGGGTATTACAGCCGAGCAGAAACAGGAGACCCTTACCTTAGTAGCCAAACATTTGACCGCTATTCCAGTTTTTGCGGATCATGCTCTATACATTGCGAGCTGTATAACGAATGGATTAGTTATGACAAACGGATTTATACAGCATGATGCACTAGGTTTCATCAATGATCAAAATCATAGTGTTAGAAATATAAATCAATATCCAGCTGGAAAAGAAGATTTCACCGTGTTGAATAGGATATTAAAACAGTTTGTCCAGGAGAATTAGTCGCGAAAAATAGCTATACAAAAAAAGAAATTACTTAGTCCCACAATAATGAACTTCACCAGAGGCCACTATTTGGCGTTAATAATCATTACAATAGTTATGGGATTACTTGCCCGCAAAATAACGGTTATCCCTCTCTATGTTGGGGATAGTTTATATGCCGTGATGACCTACTGGTTATGCAGGTTTATTTTTTTCCATCGATCGTTCAACTTTTGTTTTGTAAGTACCCTTGTATTTTGTTTCACAATCGAGTTTTTACAACTGGTACAACATCCGTTATTGATCAGTGTCCGCAGCCATCCGCTTCTGCGGCTACTATTTGGCCAAGGTTTTCTCTGGTCTGATCTGCTCGCTTATATCGCCGGTGCTTTTTTTGCTCTTCTATTGGACCGATCTATTCATTCAGCCCCTAAAAAGTGAAAAATACCTCGCTCTGGTGCGATGAAAATTACACTTTATGATAATAGCATCCCCACTTAATTTTAAATAGCATTCAGGTAGTCGTTTAATGACAGCTCTGTTTCAACCTGTAACTTTTTGCGCAATCTATACCGATGGATTTCTACTCCCCTAACGGTAATATTCTGCAATTGTGCGATTTGTTTTGATGTGAAATGTAGCTTCAGATAAGCACATACTTTCAAGTCATTACGGGACAATCCGGGATGTTTTTCCTTTAATTTATTCAAAAAACCATCATTAAGCTCATCAAAATGACTAGCAAATTGATTCCAATTGGCACTATTTTTTTCAATGTCTTTCAACAGGTTGTTGATACGCCTTAGGTTTGAATCCTCATCCTCCCCCGTATCGAGCTTAGATAGTTCATCTCGTACTTTAATTAATGCCCCCGAATTTTCAAGCAACTGCATACTTGTACTTGCCAGTTCTTTAGTCTTTGCCATCACTTCGTGCGCTAACTTCTCATTATTCAGCTTCACAATTTCCTTTTCATTTTTCTCGATTTCCAGCTGATGGATATAGCGCAGTTGCGCCAATTGTTGTTCGTGTTTCCGTTGTTGTTTGCGCTGTTCGATTTTCCGAAAACGAATCAACCCCAATACGCCAAGTATACAGAGCAAAAAATAGAACGCTTTTGCCCATACCGTTTTATACCAAGGCGGCAGCACCACAAAGCTATATTCCTCCACATTGGATTCCTGGTTGAGATTATTCCGTACCTTCACTAAGAACGTATATTGACCATTCTGCAAGTTGGTGTATGACTTTTCTGACTGCTGGGTCCAGGAAGACCAATTCTCGTCATATCCCGACAGTTTATAACTAAACTCAAGATGTTGATGTATGCCATAACTTGGTGAGGAGAAGCTAAATCGGAAAGAATTGAAAACAGCGGGCAACTGTAGGACACTATCCTTTGCAGACGCTTGTCCCCGTTTTGAAGCATTTGAAAAAAAACCGCCAAAAATAAGGCTATCACCCTTCCCTGTTGCCACGATTCGCGATAGTATAACGACAGGTTTTACACTTTGTTTCAGGTATTTATCATAATTGATATGAAGCGCTCCTTTTTCTGCTCCTACATAGATATTATTTCGATCAAAACTATAGATATGTTCAAAGCCGGAGGTATTCATGCCTTCTATTTCTGGAAAATTAATCAGATGATAAGTTTCCTTTTTTGAATCAAATTGCCCCAGACCGACCGTTTTTTTTGTGCAAAACCAGACATTCCCATCTTGGTCATCCCTTAGATAGCGTATGGTCAGATCTTTAAAGGCATCAAATTGCTTGCTTGGCACAAATCGCTTCCTAGCATAGTCATAATTGTAAAGCCCTTTTTCGGTCGCAAAGACCACCTGATTTTTTATTTTAAACACATAATTCTGATAATCCGCGGGGAGTCCCTGTTTTTGCGTGTAGAGTTGAGCCTGATATGACTTTCTATCCTGTGAAAGTGTTATGCGATAGATCCCTCTGTAGGGATGAGAAGCCCATATTGTTCCATGTTCATCCTGTTCAAGAAACCTGAAAGAATCCGAGGGCCCATTGAGCGGGCCTCTGGAAGAGAAAACGCCATTATGAAAATGCAATAGCTCCAATCCCTGATAGGTTCCGACCAAGGTCTCTTCAATCGGATAAACCATATTTAGCGGAAGCAATTTCCACGTTCCAATCCCCCGGCTTAATGGTCTGATGGAATGTCCCATAATCTGAAATAACCCTTTATTGTGTCCAAGCAGCAATTGGCCGTTGAGCTGTTCCAAGCGCCAGGCTTCTCCGCCATCACTTCCCGAAAGCAATGAAAAAACCGCTGGTGAACGGCTTTGATCAAGCAGACCGTTTTTTATACCCGCATAATATACACCATTCGAGGAAGAGAGATAGAGTGTATGATTAAAGATCAGGGCAGAATATCCGGTCACATCATTCTCCATATTGGGTCTGAGATACCGAATGGCACTTCCATAACTTATCACAGAAATCACATTATCCGTACCGATCCATATATTCTTTTGTCGGTCCACGAAGACAGCGGTGACATTCTTATTTTGCAGACCTTCGCGGACACCGATCCGTTGTATGGTATTTCCAGCTAAGTTGCGTATGTGACAACCTTCTTTTGCATTGCCGACAACAAAGGTTGAATCATCGATTTTCGCTAAGGACGGTGTGTAACTACCATCGCCATCTTGTGCATTCAATCGTGTCAATATCCTGTCCTCTAAGGCGTAGGTTTCGTTATTTAATGTGGACAAGAGCATACGATCCTGACCAAAAGGCATTAGAGCAGCTATTTTAACTTCTTTGAAGGGCAGATCTTTGATAAATGGCGTCCATTTATTATCACGAAACTCCAGCAAGCCATTCTTCTTATCCTGAGCATAGAGCATCCCCCCTGATTGCCCCATATAATACCATTCTACAGCCGCCGGGTGTACTTGAATCTTTTGTCCCTTTAATTCAAATATCACATTGGTCCCCCTAAAAAAGACTGATTGCCCTACACCAACCGTATTCCAGATGTCTGCAAAGTTCCTGTATTTTTCGGGAACTAAATCCTGCAATGACCGATAGACTAAACCCGATTGCGGTGAGCGTTCAAAATACCCAAAGTCACCTTGTCCACCAACATAAATTCGATCGTCGGCATCAATCCAGATCGAACGGATATTGGTGTGATTGGGCAGGGAAAATGTTTTCCAGTATCGTCCGTCAAAGGTCAGCAGCCCTTCGCTGTTACCAAAGTACATGATGCCATGACTATCCTGTTTGATATCCCAGGTACGGCTCCCACCTTGATATATGGATTTACTATAATTGTAGACCAAAGGCAAGCCAAGCAAATCCTGAGCAAATAATGCATTTGAAAAAGCAGAAAATAGGATAAAAAAAAGGATGGCAAAACACTTCATAATAATTCCCTTCAATTGGCTGACGTAAACTTGACGTATCCCAAATATATTGAATTATAGCTGAAAAACCCAACATGAAGTAGTGTTGTAGTATCTTTAAAATTCATTAATCATATCTGTAAGGCTAATTTTGACTCTTGATAATTATAAACAATTCCTAAATTTCAATTCATTACACATGAAAAATAATATCAGTATTATTGCCGGTACTGTGCTGTTCTCCTGCCTAACGAATATGGTAAGTGCACAGAGCAGAACAATCAGTGGGCGGATTACAAACGAGCAGGGTAATCCTGTTGTCGCCAGTATCGTTGTACGGGGGAACTCCAAAATAGGTACAAGTAGCAATGAAAACGGGGAATTTACACTCGCCATTCCCGCCAACTTTAATGATGTCATCATCTCATCACTGGGATATGAAACGAAAACAGTACCAGTAAACGGAACTACGTTAACTATTCAACTCAAACAAAAAGGAGATTTCAATCTCGATGAAGTGGTTGTCGTGGGTTACGGTACGCAACGCAAGGGCGACCTAACTGCCCCTATTGGCACAGTAAATATGGAAGAAATGGTCAAACGTACCGTCTCCAATCCAATGGATGCGCTACAAGGTGCAGTTGCGGGTGTGCAAATCGTAAGTTCGGGAGCACCGGGCTCATCACCCTCCGTTCGTGTCCGTGGGGTGGGTTCCTTTAATAATGAAACTCCGCTGTATGTTGTGGATGGAATGTTCATGGACAACATTGACTTTCTGAATCCAAATGATATCGCTGACATCTCTGTTTTAAAGGACGCTTCGGGTGCTGCAATTTATGGGGTACGTGCCGCAAATGGTGTCATTCTGGTAACCACAAAAAAAGGAAACCTAAATATGAAATCAAAAATTACATATAATGGTTTCGCTGGTTTCCAAACACCTACAAATGTCCTCAAAATGGCCAATGCACAGCAATATGCAGCCTATGCGACAGCCATTGGTAATGAAGCCTTCGTAAAAAGTTCGGTGCAAAAGTTTGGCGGGACCGAGACTAATCCGGCGATGGACACCGATTGGTTCAACGAACTCCTGCGCTCCAAAGCCCTGATCACCAACCATAACCTCGACATCATGGGCGGATCCGATAAAATCACCTATTCCATGGGACTTAATTACGTCAAACAGGATGGAATTATGGATGCCAGCAATATGAACCAAAAATACAATATCCGCATGCAGGCGGATGCCAAAGTAACAGACTGGTTAAAGGCGGGTTTTAGCGCGCATTTCAATAACTTCAAAACCTACTCGCCAAATAATGCCGCTTTTAGACAAGCTTATTTCGCCTCTCCGCTCTATCCTGTCTATGATCCTTCCCTGGAACTCGCCAAACCAGAGAAATTCGGCTCGAGTACTGCAATCGGCATGCAATCTGGCTTTTGGTACAACAATCCCATCG
Organism: Sphingobacterium athyrii; assembly: GCF_003071065.1. Taxonomy (GTDB): domain Bacteria; phylum Bacteroidota; class Bacteroidia; order Sphingobacteriales; family Sphingobacteriaceae; genus Sphingobacterium; species Sphingobacterium athyrii. The sequence continues at coordinate 137,397 of NZ_QCXX01000001.1, forward strand.
CAACAGCCTTTTACAATACAAACCAAACAAAGGGTTTCCAGATCCTGCCTACCATCTATCTGGAAGCAACATTGTGGAAGGATAAGATCACTTTTCGTTCGCAGCTCAGCCAAAGGTATCAGTCCACACACAATATAAATTATAATCCAGTCTATTATATTGACAATGATCAGCGCAATGACCGCTCCTTTTTACGGTCAGCACAGGCTCGTAATACCAATTATATTTTGGATAACCTCCTAACGTATAAAGATCAGGCAGGTAAGCATCACTGGTCCCTGCTATTAGGCCAGTCTTCACGTGAGGAACGTTGGCGCGAAACCTGGGTCCAAGCCAATGATGTACCTGCATCCGAGGAGTTTTGGTATGTCGGCGTAGATGCCCAAGGTACTGGTTCAGCCACTGGTTATGGCGAAAAAGGATCTCGGAATGCAGGAATATCGTACTTTACCAGAGGTACTTATGACTATGACAACAAGTATTTGCTGACTGCAACATTCCGCGCGGACGGAAGTTCAAAATACCAAACGAAATGGGGTTATTTTCCATCAGTTGGTCTGGGCTGGGTATTGACACGCGAAAAGTTTATGGAAAACCAAAAGCTCTTCAATCAGTTAAAGCTCCGTGGAAGTTGGGGTAAATTGGGGAACGATGGTATCCAGCCCAATGCAGGTTATGCAACGATCTATTCCGGCAACAACTACTCGGGTATATTTGGCAGCGAGGGAGCAACAAATGGCATCCGAGTTCCCGGATACCGCGTCGGCCGCTTTTTTACCCAAGTCCGCTGGGAAGTTGTTGAGGAATGGGATGGCGGTCTGGATTTTGCTATGTTGAACAACCGTTTGACAGGGTCAGTAGATTATTACCATCGCACGACAAATGATCTTGCCTTTAGCCGGCCCATCCCCTTTTCCTGGGATCGTGTCTATGGCAACTGGGGCAGTGTGACAAACAGTGGCTGGGAGATTGGTTTGCAATGGAAAGACAAGGTCGGTGACTTCGGGTATGCAATAGGCGGAAACCTGACCACACTAAAAAATCGGGTAAAGAATCTTGGCGGACTGGAAAATATCATGAATGGTTATCCGGAATGGTCAGCGGAATTCCCGGCACGTATAGAGCTTAATCAGCCCATCAACTTCTATTATGGCTATGAAGTCGCAGGGGTCTACCAAAACCAGGCTCAGATTGATATGGATCCTATCGCAAAAAAATACAACCAACAAAATCCAAATACACCGATTTTACCCGGATATCTTCAGTACAAGGATCAGAACAACAATGGTGAACTTGATGAAAAAGACCGCGTCAACCTGGGCAATTACCTTCCGACCATTACCTATGGATTTAACTTAGCATTTGATTATAAAAAATTTGATTTAAGTGTTGCTTTTCAGGGTGTAGCCGGCAACAAGATCCATAATCTTAATCGCGCGATGCGCCGAAAATATAATCAGATGAACGCAGATGCCGCATTCATCGAAAACCTATGGACCGGAGAAGGAAGTAGTAATACACATCCCTCCGCAAAAGGTTCCGTTGCATCCTGGAATCTTCAAGCCAGTTCCTTTTTTGTTGAAAGTGGAGCCTATCTACGGATACAGAACATACAATTGGGCTATAACTTTGATCTGAACAAAATACCGGTACGTGTATTTGCAACAGCCGACCGGCCTTTTATTTTCACCAAATACAATGGATTTACGCCAGAAATATCCGGAATGGGATTCGATGCCAATGTGTATCCGATCGCCTCTACGTATAGTCTAGGTGTCAAAGTATCGTTCTAACTATTAACCCTTTAATTTAAACTGCATGAAAACTTTTAAATATATCCTGATTGCAAGCTGTTTAGGCATTTCTTTCGGCCTATCGAGCTGTAGTAAATTTTTGGACAAGCCCTTAGAAAACCAGCAGCGTTCTGAGGAGATTGATTACAGCAATACGGCTTTAATGTATGGTCCTGTTTCCGGTGTATATCGTTCGGCTTCAGATGATAATCTGGTGCACTGGATTGACCTTTCCATTCGTTGTATGCGCGATGACGATTACCAACAGGCTGCACCGAATCCGAATGACAACCCCGAATTAATGGGTATCAAAAATTTCCAAAATGACGTCACAATTCAATCGTATTGGGGATTAAATCAATCTTGGATCAGTTATTACAGCCTTGTTATTGCAGCAAACAATGCATTGATCGAACTGGATAACTTCGCCGCAAAAATCCCCGCATCTAATTCAGCTGACATCAAACTCAATAAACAATACAAGGCCGAAGTCAGATTTCTAAGGGCATACGCCCATCTCATGGCATCACGCCTGTTTGGAAATGTACCTATTTTAATTGACAGCGATAATATCGGTCGCCTGGCCACAATCAATAAAAGTACAGCCGCAGAGGTTCGCCAATTTATCCTTGATGAAATGAATGCCTGTTCGGAGGATCTTGAAGATGCGCGTCCTAATCAGTCCAAGCACGTTGGTGCGGTAACACGATATTCCGCGCTTCTTTTGAAAGCGAAAGCCGCAGCAGATTTGGCGGGAAATGATAACGGAAGTACCTATTGGAACGAGGTCCTCGATGCCACAAACAAAATTATCGCAAGTGGCAAATTTTCCTTATACCCCAACTACTATGAACTTTTTAAAATTCCGGGAAAACTGTCTAATGAATCTATCTTTGAACTGCAATACTCCGATTTTGGATTAGGAACCGGGGATATTGTTCGTCCCGGTGTTGATTGGGGAACGTTTTTCAAGTGGCAAGGTCCTTCAGGTGATCAAAAAGGAAGTCCTATTTCTGGTGCCGGCTGGGTCCCACCTTCACAGAATATCGTTGATTTCTTAACCAATAGAGGCGAAACCGAACGGCTAAAAACGACAATCTTATACTGCGGTATCAACGGCAACCCGGCAACTACGGCAACAACACCAAGCGGCGATATTGTCTATGGGAATCCATTCGGTGTCAAATATTTCAACGGCAAGGCCTATCTTCCAAAATCACAGATGACGGCAGGTCGAATGGAATATGGGGCGAACAATAATGTGCGTATACTACGTTACGCGGATGTACTTTTATTAAATGCAGAAGCCAAAGTCAGAAAGGGACAAAATGGTGATGAGCCTTTTCGTCTGATCCGTGAACGTGCCAAACTAACAGCAATTACAAATGTCACTTTAAACCAGATTTTGGACGAACGCCGCGCCGAATTTGCCTGTGAATGGTGGGGCGAGCGTTTCAATGACCTGATCCGTACAGGACGGGCAAAAGAAGTATTCGGTGCAAAATTCACTCCCGGTGTAAGCGAGTTCCTCCCTATACCACAAACTCAAATAGATGCAAATCCTAACTTTCGATAAATGATGATAGCAGGAAGACTACTCGCTTTCCTATTGCTCAACCTTCTCTTCCTTCCCATCGGATGGGGACAGCAAGGGAAACCCGTTAAAACAACAATTACTAAGGTCGACGGTGGCTTTACAATCATGCGCAACGGGCAGCCCTACTTCATCAGAGGGGCGGGCGGAACAAGCAATATGGAACAATTAAAAGCGTATGGAGGCAACTCCATACGCACATGGAGCCCTTACCAAGCAGATGAAATCCTAAATAAAGCACAACAGCTGGGACTTACGGTAACCCTGGGTCTCGACGTGAAAACAGAACGGCATGGCTTCGATTACAATGACCCGGTGGCGGTTGCAGAACAAAAAGAATACCTGCGTACAGTGATTCTGAAATACAAAGATCATCCGGCCCTATTGGCGTGGGGAATCGGCAATGAACTCAACTTGCATTACAGTAATCCCAAGGTCTGGGATGCTGTCAATGGCATTGCCAAAATGATCCATGAATTAGATCCCAATCACTTGGTTACCACCATGCTCGCCGGTATAAATCAAAAGGAAATTGATTATATTAAAAGCAAATGTCCGGCATTGGACCTTCTTGCCGTGCAGGTGTATGGCGGACTTGCCTCCGTACCTGAACAATTGCAAAAAACAGGCTGGAACAAACCCTATATCGTGACAGAATGGGGCCCTACGGGCCATTGGGAAGGCCTACAAACACCTTGGGGTGCATCGATTGAAGAAACCAGCCACGAGAAAGCAGCCGTTTACAAAAGCCGATACGAAGCCTCCATCGGTCAGGACAAAAACTGTCTGGGCTCTTATGTCTTTCTGTGGGGACAGAAGCAGGAACGTACACCGACCTGGTATGGACTGTTCACCGAAGCTGGCGAAGAAAATGAGGTTGTCGATGTGATGCATTACCTCTGGTCGGGCAAATGGCCAGACAATCGGGCGCCACAGCTGGATTCCTTTTTGTTGGACAACAGGCAGGCAAAAGATTTCATCTATCTTGAATCTGGAAAAACCTATCCCGTAAAAGTCTTTGTACAGGATCCCGACGGGGATAAATTAAGGATACGCTGGGAACTTCTCCAAGAGAGCACTGACCTTAAAGAAGGTGGTGACCGTGAAGAACGGCCACAGGCGCTAGCCGGATTTATCAAAAATAGTGCGGATGACAAGGGTACATTAACTGCTCCTTCCAAAGAAGGTGCCTATCGGTTGTTTGTATATGCAAGCGATGGAAATAACAATGTTGCGACGGCAAATATCCCCTTTTATGTGAGATCAACTTTAAATAAGACCAGTGGCAGAGCCTATCACTTTTCGCCAGTGCCGATATGGTCTGATGAATTTAATTACTCGGGCTTACCGGATAAAAGCAAATGGTCCTACGATATCGGTTCCCTCTATGACGGCTGGGGAAACAATGAATTACAATATTATATGGAAGCTTCACGATCAAATTCCCTAGTGCAGGATGGCGTCCTGAAGATTACGGCGAAAAAGGAAAATAGAGGCGGTAAATCCTATACCTCCGCACGGCTGACAAGTAAGAATAAGGGGGATTTCACTTACGGCAGATTTGAGGCCCGGGCAAAACTACCACGAGGCCGTGGCACCTGGCCCGCTATCTGGCTGCTTCCCACCAATTGGAAATATGGTGACTGGCCCAATTCAGGGGAAATAGATATACTTGAACATGTTGGATACGATCAGGATGTGGTTCATATTTCTACACACACCCAAGCATACAATCATGGCATCAACACACAGAAAACAAGTAAAAAAAAGGTATCCGGCGTTTCCGACAGGTTTCATAACTATCGTATCGACTGGACTCCAGCCTACATCAAAGGATTTGTTGATGAACAGGAGATTTTCCACGTTGACAATGAAAACAAGAGTTTTAAAGAATGGCCCTTTGACCAGAATTTCCATTGGTTAATCAATTTGGCTGTCGGAGGCAACTGGGGTGGTAAAGAAGGTATCGACGACACAATATTTCCGGCAACATTTGAAATTGATTATGTCCGTGTCTATAATTTATTAGAATAAAATTTCATTTGGTAGCTCCCTTTTAAAACCCGAAACCGCTTGTCAGATCACCTCGGCAGGCGGTTTCGGCTTTAACAATGATTTCTTTCATGATATTTTTTGTTCAAAAGCAGAAAAAAGTAAGAAGTATTTATACTTTTGAATGCACAAACGGCGATCAGCTTTTCTGGCATCCATTTTTTGAGACGAGAGATCAGAAAAAGAACCATAGCTGTTGTAAATATTAAAAGGATCCCTGAGCTAAAACACTTACTATGTACAATTTTAAAAACGACTATTCGGAAGGAGCCCATCCCCGCATTTTGGATAAACTCATTGCAACCAATCTGGTACAACAACTTGGATATGGAGAGGACGAGTATGCACAAGAGGCAAAAGCAGTTTTAAGAGAGAAATTGAATAATCCAGCCGCAACAATCCATTTCGTATCAGGAGGCACCCAAACGAACTTGTTGGTTATCTCATTCCTCCTCCGTGTCCATGAGGCCGTAATAAGTGCAAAAACAGGACATATTGCGGCAAATGAAACAGGTGCCATCGAGGCCACGGGGCACAAAGTGATTACGACTGAAACAGTAGATGGAAAATTAAGGCCCGAGGATATCGCTGAAGTATTAGCATCATATGCACTTGCTCCCCATGTGGTCAAGCCACGCATCGTCTATATTTCTAATTCAACAGAAATTGGCACAATTTACGGCAATGATGAAATCAAAGCTCTGTATCAATTCTGTCAGTCCCACCAGCTGTTACTTTATATGGACGGGGCACGGCTGGGGCATGCACTTACCGCGGAAAATAACGACTTAACACTTGCGACAATCAGCCGGTATACCGATGTCTTTTATATTGGCGGTACTAAAAATGGTGCGCTTTTAGGTGAAGCCATTATCTTTAATAGACCCGAATTGGCGATCGATTTTGATTATGCGATCAAGCAAAAAGGCGCCATGTTAGCCAAAGGACGTATTCTTTCCATTCAGTTTTTAGAACTCTTTAAAGATGATCTGTATTTCGATCTGGCACGGAAAGCAAATACACTGGCGATGCGTATTGCCACGGCGGTCCGCGAAAAAGGCTATACTTTCCTAACACAGTCCACCACAAATCAGCTGTTCCCAATTCTACCCAAAAAAGTTATTGATCGCTTAAGCGCAGATTATCAATTCTATATTTGGAAAAATATCGATGCGGATTATGCCGCCATCCGACTCATCACTTCCTGGGCAACCGATGAGGAAAAAGTCATGGCCTTTATCAAGGATTTACAGGAGGTATAAAAACATAGGACTAAAATTCGTATTGGGATACGACTTTGGTACACATAAAAAAAAACGCGCAAGACCTGTGTCCCTGCGCGTTTTTTTTGCTTTTATGACGATTAATCTTTAGGCTCCAAGGCTCTCCACACGCCTGCAGCAACCGCAGCCCCCACTAATGGTGCAACAATAAATAACCACAATTGCGATAATGCATTGCCGCCGGCAAGAATTGCCGGGCCGAATGAACGGGCAGGATTAACCGAAGTACCTGTAACCGGTATGGCTACCAAATGGATTAAGAGCAATGTAAATCCAATGGCTAAGCCCGCCATCGTACCGTTTCCTACCTTTGATGTTGTTGCCAGTATGACAAAAAGAAAGAGAAAAGTTAAAACGGCTTCAATCAGAAACGCCGAAGCGGTACCATATTCATTTTGGTAACCTTTCCCCCATCCATTAGATCCATACGCCCATTCGCCAGCTGTAAAACCTCCTAATTGACCGCTTAAAATCTGTTGCAACACAAATGCCCCCAAAAGTGCACCGATAAATTGTGCAATGATGTAAACGATTGCATCCTTAGCAGACATTCTTCCAGCCAATAGTACACCTACCGTCACCGCCGGATTAATATGACAGCCAGAAATTCCGCCAATGGCATAGGCAAAGACCACAACCGATAGACCAAATGCCACTGAAATACCCAAGAGGCCTAGCCCTGAAAGCCCTCCCATGGTATTGGCTCCAGCAATAGCGGCTGCGCCACAACCAAAGAGTACCAAACCAAATGTTCCAATTAGTTCGGCTACAAATTTTGAAGATGTTTTAATTTCCATATGAACCTGTTTATAACTTAGTTAACTCTAATGTAATCATTTTCTATATAAAAAAAGAATAAGGAATAAATTATTGTAGAACAATATCTACATCCCTAGAAAACTGCGGCAGCTTTGTATTTTTAGTTACATAGCATATTGGCTTATATTATTAACAACCTGTCGCCTCTTCAACTTCCCGAATTAGCTCCTGAAGGATATCTCCGGTTGAACCTTCCCGATAGGGATGAATGGATTGTCCAACCCAAATACCGACGAAATCTGTATTTTCTTTTGCCTTTGCCGCCCTTCTTAAGGCATTGGTTAATTTATTTTGATAGGGATACGGTAAAATATAATCCGTTCCATCCACAATTTTTATGAAAGTGTTTGTAATTGCCCTGGTAAACCTTCCAGAAAAACTCCGGGTCAATACAATATCTGATTCTTTCACCTGACTTAAATGTTGTTTCTCAAAATCAAGTAACGCACTTTCCCTGGATTTAAGCAATAAACTGCCCACCTGAAAACCTGCCGCCCCCAATTGCTTTGCGGCAAGCAACGTTCGGGCATTATATATCCCGCCAGCATAAATCAGTGGTTTGTCAACATGATCATGTACTTGCGACAACAAAGAAAGTCCGCCAATCCGCGGAATGGCGGTCGCATGGAAACTTCCACGATGTCCCCCAGCTTCCAGTCCCTGCACGCAAATAATATCGATACCTGATGCCTCCAGGATCTGCGCTTCAGCAACTGAGGTGCAAGTACCGATAAGAAGTGTATTATTTTCCTTTAATAAAGCTATGCTCGGCTCATCCAGATTGCCGAAAGTAAAGCTAACGATTTTGCACTCGCTTGCGATAATGGCCGCGATCTGTTCCCGATAATCCGTCAGATGAATGTCCTCAAACTTTGGCAGCTCCACCTCCAACCCATGCTGATGAGCCAGTGTCGCTATAAATGAACGAACTTTACTGTAGTGAGATCTTAGATTTTCGGATACCTCGGGTATGCTATTAACAAAGATATTAACGGCAAATGGCAGTGCGGTCAGCCTTTTTGTTGCTGCAATGGCAGCGATACATTTTTCGTAAGGTAAGTCTCCCAGTGCCAGTGTCCCTAGTGCGCCGGTTGCTGAAGCTGCTGCAACCATCTCAGGCGTCGTCACCCCAAACATCGGTGCCTGTACAATCGGATATGCTGTGCCTAATAGCGTTGTAATTTGAGTAGACCAGTTCATGATGAAGTGATTTTTATGTCCAAAAGTTAAATCGGATAACTTTATGGTGATTTCAAAACTAATTTAGTGCTTTTATTGGGCATTTTACAAGAATTAACCCCATTTATTCGATAGAATTTAAACCGGATAAAAAATTAATACCGTATATTTACATAGGAAATACAATTTTATGAAAATAGCTTTCTTCTCAACCAAACCTTACGATAAAGTCTTTTTTGAACGGGAAAATGAGACCTACGGTTTTCAATTCAGCTTTTATGAAACCCATCTTGGCCCTCATATTGTCAATGCAATTGGAAACGAAGAGGTTGTCTGTGTTTTCGTCAATGATAAGTTGAATCGACAGGTCATCGAAGTTCTTGCGCAGAAAGGCATAAAGTTGATTGCCCTGCGATGTGCAGGTTTCAATAATGTCGATCTGGCGGCCGCGAAAGAATTCGGTATCCAGGTCTGTCGTGTCCCAGCCTATTCTCCAGAAGCCGTTGCTGAACATACGATGGCCATGTTATTGACACTCAACCGAAAAACCCACAAAGCTTATAACCGTGTCCGTGAGCAAAACTTTTCCTTAAATGGCTTGTTGGGCTTCAATATCCATCAGAAGAAGATTGGAGTTATCGGAACAGGTAAAATTGGGAAAGCATTTATTCGGATTGCCCAGGGCTTCGGTGCAGAGGTCATCGCCTTTGATCTGTATCCTGATCAGGACCTGATCAAAGCCGGTGTTCAATATACAAGTCTGGATCAGCTATTTAAGGATTCCGATATCATCTCATTGCATTGTCCGCTTACACCAGATAACCATTACCTCATCAATAAAGAATCACTGGCAAAAATGAAGGACGGGGTTACCATCATCAATACAAGCCGGGGCAATCTTATTCATACAAATGATGCCATTACTGCATTGAAAGAGCATAAAATAGGATTATTGGGAATTGATGTGTATGAACAGGAAGAGAAACTATTTTTCAAAGATCTCTCCGCAACCATTATAGAAGATGACACCATCCAGTTATTGATGAGTTTTCCAAATGTTTTAGTAACGGCACATCAGGCTTTTTTCACAACGGAAGCACTCACCCAAATTTCTCAACGGACATTAAAGAGTATTGCTGACATCCTGGCCACCGGAACGACAGACAATGAAGTAATATTATAGCACGGTATCCGAAAAGATCATTAACGTTTAAGATGAACAATACAGATAGCAATAAAGTTTTGAAAGGCTTTTTATTGGCTGTTAGTGCAGCCATACTTTGGGGTGTTTCCGGAACTTTTGGTCAATTTCTTTTTCAGCAACGAGGCGTCAATGTTGAATGGCTTATTACCATAAGAATGTTGATAACCGGTGCCTTTCTTTTAATTCTTGCAGGAATAAACAACCACAGCGACCTATGGTCTATCTGGCGCAAGCGCAAAGATGCTATTGATCTGCTCTTATTTAGTATTGTCGGCGTGCTCGCCGTTCAATATTCATATTTTGCGGCGATCAACTATTCCAATGCTGCTACAGCAACGGTCATGCAATATACCGGCCCAGTCATGATCGCCATTTATATTGCATTAAAAGAGCGAAAATTTCCAAACGGCAAAACATGCCTGGCAATTATACTGGCGGTATTAGGTACCTTTCTATTGGTCACCCATGGTAAAATGGGCACGCTTTCGATCTCTGGAATCGCCCTATTCTTTGGATTGGTGTCTGCAGTAACACTTGCCTTCTATACCTTACAACCTGTTGATCTCCTAAGTAGGTACAAGTCAACCATTGTCATCGGCTGGGGCATGCTTATCGGCGGAGTTGCATTTTGTTTTGTCAGAACTCCCTGGGACTTAGCTGGTGTCTGGGATATGCAGACCTATGCTTATACGTCGTTTATCGTTATTTTTGGAACGCTAATCCCCTTTTATGCCTATCTCACAGCCGTGAAATTAATCGGTGGACAAAAGACCAGTCTCCTTGCCTCCGCTGAACCCCTATCTGCGGCATTGCTGGCGGTATTATGGCTTAACACTCCATTTGCCTTTACAGACTGGATGGGTACCGCATGTATCATATTGACAATTATTTTACTCGGAACCGCAAAAGATAAAAAGCAATCCCTGCAGGTCACATAAATCATCTCTTTTTATAGTGTAACCACCATTCATCCAGCTGCTCAATAATCGGCAGCAAAGTCTTGCCCATTTCGCTCAGCTTATATTCTACACGCGGTGGTGATTCTGCATAAATCTGTCGGCAAAGGATACCATCGCGCTCCAGTTCACGCAATTGGACGGTTAATGTGGTCTGTGCCATATCATCCATCTCCCTTCGCAATTCTCCGAACCGTTTAGGGCATTCTTTTGCAATGGCTTTGATTAGTAAAACCTTCCATTTTCCGCCAATGATCTTGAAAATACCATTGACATCACAACAACTTCCAAAAAATTCACTTTTTTTTTCATCCATAATCACCTCATACTGACCATTAGTTCATAAAACCATACTAAGTACATCATTTATAACTACTTGACTATAAAAAATATCCAAACTACTTTTGACTATAAAATTATCAAAAACTTTGGCTATATGCGCTTCCGAATTAAAGATTTGCTTCACATTTGTATCCTATCCATTGGCATCTTTTTGTTTGTCATCGATCTATTCATTATCAATGTTTCCCTACCGACCATACAACAGTCTCTGGACCTGAGCAATAGTGCAACCCAGTGGATCATTATCTTATATATTATTGGCTACGCCAGCCTGCTGATCAATGCGGGCAATGCCGGAGACTATTTTGGCAAAAAGAAATTATACGTCATGGGTATGGCCGGTTTTACGGTTGCTTCGGTTTTATGTGGACTATCAAGCAATATCTACCTTCTGCTATTGGGCAGGTTACTGCAAGGGATTAGTTCAGGCATGATGGTACCACAGGGTATCGCTCTGATCACGCTGCTTTTTGAAGACGCCTCTAAGCGAGCTATGGCCCTGGGGATATATGGTAGCATCGCAGGTATTGCCTCCGTAATCGGACAACTGCTCGGGGGACTACTTCCCGACCAGTCATGGATCCATGAAAGCTGGCGCCTTATTTTCCTGATTAATATCCCAATAGGTATCCTCGCCTGTATCGCCGCTTACTGTTGTGTTCCCCGGGACCAGCCAAACCCTACATCCACGATTTCGTTTATACCGATGCTGAGTTTATTTATACTCTTGATGGGCCTAATATCTCCGTTGGTCATGGGGCCTGAGTTGCATTGGCCGATCTGGTCGATACTATTGCTGGCAGCTGCGCTTATCTTTACACTGTTATTCCTAAAAAAGCAGAAGAAACTGTACAAAACGGGACAAAAGTCACTTTTTAACTTCGCCCTTTTCCACAACAGGATTTTCAATCTGGGACTGATTGCAGCATTAGCCTATTATATGGTCCAGGATGCTTATTTCATTATTAACTCCAATTATCTACAGCATGAGAAAAGTTATACAGCAACAATGACAGGCATCGCTTTCGTCTATCAGGGTATAGGTTACGTAGTTGCCAGCCTGATGGTCAGCAGGTTTATTCAACACCATGGCAAAGCCGTTGTACTCACCGGATTGGGAATAATGGTTATGGGACTATTTCTTCATTTACTTGTCCTCAATGAAGTAAGTGTCGCAAGCGATCAGCTTCATCTGCTCTTTTTCTTTTATGGGCTTGGCTGTGGCAGCGTACTACCATCCCTGATGACCTTAGCCTTAAAAGATGTCAGCAAAGAATTGATCGGCGTAGGATCCGCGATCTACCTTACCGTACAACAACTGTCCATTTGTCTCGGTATTGCCTTTGTTGTTGGCCTGTTCCTACATGAAAATGGGAATCCATTTTTCAGGCTGAACAATATCACGACAGCATACGGCGCTGCTACTACGGTATCCATCTTATTATTGCTATTGGTGGCCTGTTGTATTGTCTGCTTACCAGCAATTGGGAAAAAGAAGGGTAACTGTATTACCGCTCAACAAAAGCTTGACTGTGAAGTATAATAATGCCAATGAAATATTGGCGTAAAAATGAGAAGACTACATTAGTCTTTTGGTTCGTATTTTTTAAACAGCGCGTAGTCATAAGGGATATGCATGCTTAAAGACTTGGCTTCCCATGTATCGCCTCCCTCAGGAAGATAAAAATCATAGGCATTGTCCAGGAAATTCTCCCCATCAGGGGCCTCCTGCCAATGTTTCTTCTCGCGGTTATAGAGTAATATCATGCAGCTTACACAGTGTTTGTTGCCTTCTTTCTTAGGGTTTTCATAGCATTGGCCAATTTTGATATTCAACTTTTGCTGAATGATCACATCTGTCAATCGCTTATTTGTAAGGTAAATTAAAGCCAATTGTGCATCTTCATCTGTGGGAGACTTCTTTGCGGGAATCAGTTTATCAAATTGAGCTTTTTTAATCCTCGCCATCTCTGCCGATTTGAATTCGGGAGCAAGAAGATTGGTATCGATAGGTCGAAAGTCCTCCGCATCAGCGACCCTGGTGACACCGGGTTCCAAAGAGGCTTTGCGGTCTGCGGTATCAGCATCCAATGCCGTTGTCCCTCCGCTATTTTTGTCAAACACCTGCCCCAGTTCCGACAAATGATGCCCGATATGGTTAAAACCAACAACATAGCGTAAAAAAACAAAACCTAAGGCAAGTACAGCTAAACCTATTATTAAGCCTTTCTTACTCCCTGCCCCCTTGCTTTTGTCCCGTTCTACTTCCAAAAAAGAAGACGGTTCAGGCTCTCTTCCAGCTGAAACTTCGCTATTGGGCACTTCGTCGTAATCAACTAAAAACAGGTCTTTACCATCGAAAAGATCTATATCGCCTTCGTCAAATAGTTGAACAATATCACGAGCCGTTTTAAATTTTACATTTGCACGATTGGCGATCAGATCAATGGCTCCGTCGCGATTATCCTGTTTGATCAAATCGATGATGATTTCTTTTTCGATTTCAATTTTATTAACGAGAATATTTTTGTTCATCTAATTTTATGTTCTTTTCAGTTGATTCCAGCTGTCGTACTTGCTTTACGAGTTCAAAAATGAGATTAATAAATGAAAGATCAATGAAAATTTCGTCCTTTATAAAAAACATGTGTTACGCGCTCATCCTCTTCTGCCAGATTTGCCAATAAACCGGACATATCAAAGCAACGTTCAGCAATAATATGGATAACTTCACCTTCAACCTGCACTTTCCCAGCGACCATAAATAATTTCGCCCGGAGGATCTCTTTTCGGTATTTTTCAAATACCTTACTCCAGATGACCACATTTGCAAAGCCGGTATCATCTTCGATGGTAACAAATAACACGCCTTTGGAAGTCCCCGGACGCTGCCGTACGGTAATCAATCCACAGACTTTAACAGGCATATTATTTTTAATCAGCCCTAGTTTTTCAGTTGGAACCACATGGAGCAGATCTAATTTGTCACGTAGGAAACTCACCGGATGTGCTTTGATAGAGAGCCCGGTCCTTGCATAATCCGCTACGACATGTTGGCTGGGGCGCAACAAAGGCAGTTCAATCTGCCCTTCAGCAATTGATGCTGAAGGTTTCCCTTCGAATATGCCAATGGGCCGATCACCCAAAGCTGTGATTTCCCACAGTGCCCGTCTACGGTCGATGCCAAGCGAACGAAAGGCATCTGCCTCGGCTAAGCGCTCCAGTCCCGACAGGGATAATCCAGCTTCCATCATTGCCGTGATCGTCGAATACCCCTGTTTACGCCCTTTGGTCAACACCCGGGCCTCTTCTTCCGAAAAGCCTTTAATCTGACGAAGTCCTAAGCGCAGGGCATGCTGTTTACCCATATCACCTTCCAGGGTGTTATCCCAAAGGGAATGGTTGATATCTATGGGGAGAACTTTCACACCATGCCGCCCGGCATCAATTACGATCTGTGCCGGCTGATAGAATCCCATGGGCTGGCTATTGAGCAGAGAAGCCGCAAAAATATCAGGATAATGGTATTTTATCCATGAAGAGACATAGACCAGCAGTGCAAAAGAGGCCGCATGGCTTTCCGGAAATCCATAGCTTCCGAATCCTTCCAGCTGTCGAAAGACGCGCACGGCAAACTCTTCCGTATAACCTTTCTTCACCATACCGTCAATCATCTTTTGCCTGAAAAACGACACCTGCCCTTTTGCCTTAAAGGTCGCCATGCTACGGCGCAGTTCATCTGCTTCAGCGGGGGTAAATCCGGCCGCAACAATTGCAATCTCCATGGCCTGTTCCTGAAAAAGCGGAACCCCCAAGGTTTTTTCCAGAATCGCCCTAATTTCATCTTTGGGATAGTCCACACCCTCTTCCTTGTTACGCCGGCGCAAATAAGGATGTACCATATCCCCCTGTATCGGTCCCGGACGTACGATGGCCACCTCGATAACCAGGTCATAAAACTTCCGTGGCTTTAACCGCGGTAGCATGGACATCTGCGCCCGGCTCTCAATCTGAAATACGCCCAGTGTATCGGCATGACAAATCATATCATACACCTTCGGGTCATGGTCAGCGCCAATGCCTGCCAAAGTCAGGTCCAGTCCATAATGTCTTTTGGCAAGATCAAAAGCCTTCCGGATACAAGTCAGCATCCCCAAAGCCAATACATCCACTTTCAGGAAGCCCAGCGCCTCCAGATCATCTTTGTTCCACTCCAGGTTGGTCCGGTTATCCATGCGGGCATTTACCAGCGGACAGAGTTCATGAAGATTGCCCTGTGTGATGACAAATCCGCCTGTATGCTGGCCCAGTTGCCTTGGAAACCCAATATACTGATGGGTCAGTTCAAGCACTTTACGTAAATGCGGATCTTCGGGATTAAATCCCTGTTCCACTAAACGTTCAAGATCAATGTTCTCATCCCAATGACTGCTTACCACACCCGCCAGACGGCCAACGGTGTCCATGGATAGCCCCATCGCTTTTCCAACATCGCGAACAGCCCCTTTAGCCCGTACCTGCGTCACTGTGGCCACAATAGCCGCACGGTTGCGCCCATATTTCTCATAGATATACTGGATCACCTCTTCACGGCGTTCATGTTCAAAATCAACATCTATATCCGGTGGTTCATCCCGGGCATCAGACATAAACCGCGCAAAGAGCAACCTAAACTCAGCGGGGTTGACCGAGGTAATACCCAGACAATAACAAATGGTCGAATTGGCGGCCGAACCGCGTCCTTGGCACAAAATACCTCTTTCCTTGGCAAAACGTACATAATCATAGACGGTCAGAAAATAAGAAGCATAATTTTTCCGTTCGATAAAATCAAGTTCCATCTGGATGGTATCACGGATGGTAGCGGGGATCTGGTCACCAAATCTGCTCTTCGCCCCCTTCCAGGTCAAATAGGCCAGTTCTTCCTGCGCAGTACGTCCATTGGATGACAATTCATCCGGATACACATATTTTAAATCGTCCAGCGAGAAACAGCATGCCGTTGCTATTTCCATTGTTCTGACGATAGCATCGGGATATGGCCTAAACAGGCGCTCCATCTCCGCCATAGGTTTCAGATAACGCTCGGCATTGGGATATAATTTAAATCCGGCGGTCCGGATCGTACATTTCTCCCGGATACAGGTCAAAACATCCTGTAACTCCCGCCGTTCGGGAATATGATAATGTACATCACCCAAGGCAACAAGAGGGATAGCAAGATTTTCGCCCAGTTGCTGCATGCGGAATAAAAGCTTTGCATCGTCACCACGATAGAGCCGTTTGACACCTAAATACAAAGCCGTCCCCAATTGCTGCCTGTATTCGGTCGTAAATGCGATAAATTCCGCTTCAAGCTCAAATCTGGCGGTTAATCTGTCAGGGGGACAAATAATAAATTTGATACCCTCTTGATACTGATAAACATCGGATCTATAGAGCGCGCATTTACCTTTTTCGGCGCGCAGATTACCTACGGTCAATAAGGACGACAGCCGTCCATAAGCTTCCTTATCCGTTGGATAAGCCAATAAGCTTGGACCATCCTGCAGGTCCAGACGACAGGCCGGGATAAGAGTGATCCCATGTTTTTTAGCGGCGGTATGGGCACGAACAATCCCTGCAAAACTATTCCGGTCAGTCACCGCAATTTTCCGATACCCCAATTGTGCAGCACGTTCCATCAGCTCCTCCGGATGGGAAGCTCCTTCCAGAAAGCTAAAATTGCTGGTCACCTGTAATTCACAATATCCCCTCATTATGCAAAAAAACCATGTAAAAACCATTGATTGGGCGAACGGTCATCGTAGTGCCCCGAGCGATAGAGCCAAAATCGTCGTCCTTTCTCATCCTCAACAGCATAGTAATCACGATGCTCCCCCTTATCTATCCACCATTCCCGCTCTATACGCTCGGGCCCATCCGCCTTTTTTACGGTATGGACTTCCCCCTTGTACCGAAAAAACAGGGGCGGATAATCCGGAATAGGCGCTGTGACCATAATCGGTTCGGGGGTACTCAATAAACGGGTGGGACGAGGTCTGTCAATTTGCCAGTCAACAGTGGGTACCTCCTGTGCTGAACTGGCTATTTTCATGGACCGTTCAGGCCAATAATGTGCCGCAGGCAAATAGCGTGAAATTTCACAGGCGGGATCTCTGCTTTTTAGACGGTCCAATAATTCGGTTACCACAGGATTGTCCAGTCCGATACGATGGCTCCATAAATTCTCCTGCACAGGGTCTGCCTCTTCAACTTTGGGAATTTCCAATATAAACAGTTCAATGCCCAATGCAGGTTCTATCTGTGGGATTTTCAGGGCAAATAACTGAAATAAATGCTGTTGGTGTGCTGTCGCCCGATTGGTTCCGATGCTGATCTGTTCTATTTTCCCGTCCACCCGATGGCATTGTAACACCGCTTCCCGAACACCCTTACCTTCCCCGGTTAAACGTTTACAGATGTTGTTTAAAAGCTGCTGCAGGGCAAGTTCAATGCCATTGGCTGTACGAATGGGCTCCAGGCAGGGCAAACGTTCTTCGTAAGGAAAAATAGGTTTTATAGAAACAATAAATTCATCCTCATCCCCGATGGCCTGATCCAGGCGGAGTACTAAATCTTTTCCAAAACGTCTGCGCAGAGCTGTGCGCGGCATGCGCGCGAAACTTCCGATTGTTTTTAATCCAAGACTTTGTAAGCGTTGCAGTACAGTTGCCTCCAGCCGTAGTGCCTGTGGAGGCAAATCCAATATAGCATCAAACTGTTTATCCCCCTCCACAATGGCATTTCCATTTCCGAAACGGGCGATTGCCCAGGCCGTGCCGATCGTATCCGCAATACCTACACATACGTCATAACCATGCTGTTTAAACCGGGAGACGATATGCTGTAAATAAGATTCTTCTCCCCCCCAAAGATGAGCACAACCACTGATATCCAAAATAATCCCTTCGGGCAGATCTATCGCCACAAGCGGTGTATACCGGATACACCAATGGGCAATGTTGTGGAGCAACTTTTCGGTTAATTCTGAACGTTCATTGACCACTTTTAAGGAAGGTAAAAAAGCCTTAGCATCCGCAATGGCCAGACCTGGATACACACCTTCCTGCTCAGCCAGGGCGTTACAGGCATTGGCGATCAGCTTGCCATGCGTAGAAATTGCCAATACAAAGGGGATTTCTTTGAGCTGAGGTTGTCCAACAGTCATCCAATCTGTTTTTAGATGGCGAAACCATAAGGAGGCAAATCGCTTTTTCATGCCAGTCCCAGATGAGCATAAGATTGTTCCCATTCTTCCGGAAGCGATCTTGTTTTAGCAACAGGTTCAAAACCGTCCGCAGTCCATGTCATCTGCCATCGCCCCGGATTTCCATTCCGCACTTTAAGTAACTCAATATCCCAGCTTGGATGGCCAATTCCCGGTAGTCCATCTTCCAGTTGGCTAGGTCGCGAACTAATTTTCCAGCGTGCAGCACAGGCTGTTGCTCCCAATAGCTTCGGATTGTGCTGCAGAATAAACCCTGTCACACCACTTTTCTCCACAGCCAGTTGCAAACGCCGCGACTGTACAAAGTCCAATTGATGTATCTCCGCCAGTACCGCTGTGATTCCCTCACATTTCAGCGCCTCTTCCATTGCCCATAACAGGTCCTTTTCCCTGTCCATACGGACAAAAATGACCTTTTCTGGATCGACACCAAAAGATTTAATAGCCGTGGGAAATAACGTATGAAAGCCACTTATCCAAATGCAAATCCCATCGCTTCGCATCAGTTTGCCCAACAAGCCGGCTATAAAACCACAAGAAACGGCACCTCCTACCCGATCAAAACTAACAAATTCATGAATCACTCCTTTGGGAAAAATCCCGTTGGGGAAAGCCTCCTCCAATGGGCCAAGACCCATTGGAAGCACATCAGCTGATTTTTGCTTTATTCCCTGCCATACCAGCAAGTCTTTTTTCAATTGGCCGATTAAAGCTTGTTTTTCTTTTGTTTGCATAGCCACCTCCGTCTTAAGTTTAAGCAAATTTAATACTAAAATATTTAGTATTAAAACGAAGTTACTATATTTTTTAGTTTTTAAACATTACAAAGTAGAATAAGTCCACTTTTCATTCCAAAAGAAACCTATATTTTCATCAGAAATCACTCAGAAACTGCTGGATAACATCCTTCTTTCTGGTCGCTACCGGAATCATTTTGCCATCTGCCATTTCCAATTGACCATCCTTAAAATATTTTTTGATATAGTTTGCATTGATCAGGTAGGATTGATGGCAGCGGATAAATTCGGTGTCGGGCAACATGGTTTCGAAGTGTTTAAGTACTTTAGAAACCATCATCGGTTTGTTGTCTTTGATGTAAAATGTGGTATAGCCTTTGTCGCCATGACAGTATAAAATATCGTCGATATTCACGATCTGTGTATATTCAAAGGTACGCAGTGCAATCCTTTTGGGTTTATTTGGTGCCTTCAAATAATTCTCGGCCATATTTAACTGCATGCTATTAAACCTGTATTCCGTATTCTTCTTATAGCATTTTTCAATTGCTTCTATAAATTGCTCAGGCACCAAAGGTTTCAATAAGTAGGCGATGGCACCAATATTCAGTGCTTCAATGGCATATTGATTAAACGCTGTAATAAAAATCGTATTAATATCCAACTTAAGCTCGGACAGAAAAGACAGGCTCGAGCCATCTTTTAATTGAATATCCGCCAAAATCAAATCGGGATTAGTGGCCAGTAATTCCCGCTCGGCCTGAGCAATGGAAGGGCTATAGCCAACGATCTGAACATAAGGAATGCTATCCAGGAGTGACTTTATATATAAGTATATATTATACTCATCTTCAAGAATATAAACTTTCATAACATTGATTTTTTAGTTAAAATATAAAACAAGTGGAATATAAATTTCGACTTTATAACCACGCTGATCATCGGTATAATTTGGCGTTATTTCAATCCGCGCTTTCGGATCTGCATCCGCAAACAACAGTTCCAGCCGCTCTTTTGTAATGATTTGCGATAAGGACGTCTTGTGCGAAACCTGTTCTTTATGGACCTGCATTCCCCAGCCATTGTCACAGATGCTGACATGCAATTGATTTTCATCTGCATGAAAATCAATGGTCAGTTGCCCCATATAAGGCAAGTTCTTAAACGCATGTTCAATTGCGTTTTCCACAAATGGCTGTATGATCATTGGTGGAATCATGACATCATCCGGATCCAGATCGCCTGTCTTAATCTGATAGTCAAATACATCCTGATAACGCATCTGCTGTAAAAGTATGTAATTATTTAATGATTTAATTTCCTGGTCCAACGAAATGTATTCTTCCCTATTTAATTCAAGGATATCGCGAATCTGACGGGACAATAAGAGTAGGTATTGATTGGCCTTAGCTTTCTGCTCGCTGCTAATCAAGCCCTGTAGATTGGCAATGGCATTGTATATAAAATGTGGATTAAGTTGGTTCTGTCTGGTTTTTTGTTCCAGAATAAGCTGTCTATTCTCCGCAAGAATACGTTGGTTGATATTTTGTAATAATCTCTGTTTGTTTCTGAAATAGATAAAAAATGCAATACTGAATACCAGGGCCAATAGAATCACAAATATCCAGCGTTGCTGCATCAGGATCTTATGGTTGAAGGCATTCGTGGTTCGTAGCAACGTAATCGCCTGATCTTTTTTCTCCGTCTGGTATTTTGTATTGATCTCGTTGATTTTTTCCGCTTCAATCCGCTGCGTACTCTGTTTATAATCTTGAAATGTTGAATCCAGTGCAAAATATGCCCGTTCATAGTCACCTTTTAATGCATAAGCTACTTGCAGGTTTTTATAATAAAACATCTTATTATGCTTCATCTTATGCTTTTTGATAAATCGGAGACCGGCATTAAAATAAAATATGGCCGAATCCACCTGATTATTGTTCAGGAAGTTCTTGCCCAGATTCGCATATACATAAGGATTAAGTGTATTGGAGGCTTGTAGATAGTTGAAATATGTTCGGGATGCTTCTACCGCTTTCGGATTGTTATTGATACTAAAATAATACTGTGCCTGTAAATCGTACATGCGCATGATAATGGTCGAGTCCTTTGTTGCATTGGCATAATGCCGGCAACTGTCCAAAGTACCTTTTAGTTTCTCAAAATCATGCAAGGCCATATATTGCATAAATTTCATCTCCTGATAGGCCTCAGAGACATGCGGATCCGTCTTATTGGGATGGTAATGATACCAGGATTCGACATCTTTCAATGCCTGCCGGTAGTCTGCCTGTCGATATTCAGCATTGGCCAATAGATTATAGAACAGAAAAGTAAATACACTTTCATGTGCCAGGGCATACTCCTTTGCATCAATAATCTGTGCCACCATCGTTCCGCTCGTCACATCATGAAAACTGAAATTGGCACGAATCCCCAGATAGTCCTTTAAAACTGCTAAATCCGGAGACAACTTTTGTCCTTCCAGATTTTTTAAGGCAATTTCAACAGAATCTATATTGTCATCCAATAAATATTCGTAGGCCAACAGAATAGAATGGTAAGGAGAATGCTCAAAGTAGCCGTCTTTAAGCAGTTCATTTCTCTTCTTCTTTACAACAGCGGCACTTTTGAAATCCTGTATCGAAAGATAGGTCAATAGCACATTTTCATAACTCAGCTCAAGAGAATCGTTGGGTATTACGGTATTCTTATTCGGATCTCGGCTTTTATTTTGATGACAAGAAAAGAGCTGGACGAGCAGTAAAAGTGCCATAAGACAGTAAAACGCTCCGGTTCCGTAATTCTTCATCAACATCTTTATTAATTTACTTTTGTTCTTTTCGAAAGGCTCGCATTGCTCCGCCAACAAGTAACCGAATATCGGAATATTCCGAACAAAACAATATATTTGGATTCAAAAATATTTAACTTTCCTGATATTTAAGTATAGCTCCTATTTACAAACAAACATACTGGATCGAAAGATAGTAAATCAGACGAATTAATAAGCGTATCCTCCGCATCAATATTCGTCATGAATAGCCTGTTTTCTGAATAAATAGCCTCGTTGCGGGATTTATTTCAATAATTTTCTGTAACAAAAAGACGCCAGCGCATACTCATCATATAAACGCAAAACATGTAGCCCTGATGACAAGCAGTATCGTATTAAATTTCATCACATGGGATGTCAGCAGTGATATCTTCACCATACCGATCATCAACCACCCTGTACGTTGGTACGGATTATTCTGGCTACTGGGAATAGTTTTATCTTACAGGGTATTATGGAACCTATTTAAAAAAGAAGGTCGGCCGGTTGAGTTTCTGGATCAGTTGAGTATATATATTGTCCTGGGAACAGTAATAGGGGCACGCCTGGGCCATGTCTTATTTTATGACCCATCGTATTATTTCAGCAATCCTTTAAAGATCTTTGCAATATGGGAAGGTGGTCTGGCCAGTCATGGCGGTGGAATTGGTATTTTGGCCGCTATTTTCTTTTTCGCCAGGAAGAAGAAACTTTCTTTCCTATGGGTAGCCGACCGAATTGCACTGGTTGTTCCTATTGCTGGCGCCTGTATCCGACTGGGGAATCTGATGAATTCGGAAATCATCGGTACCCCGACAAAGCTCCCCTGGGCTTTTGTCTTCACGGCTATTGACCCAATCCCACGGCATCCCGCACAGCTCTACGAAGCCTTATTTTGTCTATTGTTATTCCTTTTGTTGAATTACCTCCGGACAAAACCTATCCTAAAAAACAACATCGGAAACTGCTTTGCACTCTTGCTGATCCTATTATTTTCTTTTCGATTTATGGATGAATTCCTAAAAATCAATCAGGAAGATTTTGAGAGTTCATTGTTCATAAATATGGGACAGCTCCTCAGTATACCATTTGTTCTGATCGGATCGGCCCTACTTGTCATCAACAGTAAGCGAAAATCAACACAGCTGTCGCAAAACAAAAGTTAACCCGGAGACAAGCGGGCATGAACGGTGTTATTTTAAGATGCCGGACTGGAATGCGACTTTAACCAGTTCCGCAGTATTTTTTACGTTCATTTTTTCAATCAAACTCTGCCGGTGGCCTTCTATTGTGCGTTTGCTCAAAAAGATTTTGTCGGCAATCTCAACATTTGTGAAACCGTCAGCAATTAATTTCAGCACCTCCAGTTCACGCTCACTGATATCAAAGTCCGATAACGAACGATTCGGTAAATCCGTATAATTCTCACCGGAAGTTACCTGATCCAGCAGTGCCATACTGATTTCTTCACTGACATATCTCCCCCCATTGGCCACATGATTCAGGCCAAAAAGAAGCTCGTTATAATCCACATTTTTAAGCAGATATCCCGAAAGACCGAGTCCAAAACCTTCGATAACATAATGAATCTGGTTTAACATCGAGAGAATGACAACCTTAATGGACGGATATGTTGACTTGATGATCCGCAGCAGTTCCATACCGTCCATATGATCCATGCTGATATCCGTTAAGATAATATCCGGCAACAACTCCGTAGAAAGCAGTTGCAGCGCTTCATCACCATTCGATGCCTCCCCCACGACAACAAATCCCTCCTGAGACTCCAATAACAATTTAATACCATTACGTACGACCATGTGATCTTCAACCAACAGTATCTTAACCTTACTCATCATTTACAGTATTTAATAAAAATATATCTTTTGTTTTTTATCCGAACAGTATGCCACCATGGAGTTCAGCTGCATTTTTTACCTTGGAAAGATCAGGAAACAACTTGTACCCCAGCTTCCCCTCCTGCGTTCTTTCCAAACCGGTACAAACGGAATAAAGATACAAAATTCTATCCATTCAAAGGACTTCATATCCATATTCTATCGGAGTCCTGATCCAAAAAAGATACTACATTTGACTTAAAATTCAAAGAAAGTATAGAAAGAATACGGAAAGGGAACAATATTTGTTTTAAACTAAACGGTATTTAATTTTTTTGACACTTTATGATCCGTTCCGACAAAGATATTTTATCTGTACTCCATTCTTCCTTGGGAGCCTGTGCAATCTACGATAGCCCGGATCTTCATATATCCTATGCAAGTGCGAAAATGTTACAACTGTGGAATTGCGATAAAAGTGCAATTGGACAACGCCTGGAAGACTCCCTTCAGCAGCAGGAGTTACTTGAATGTGTCTCCAGGTTAAAACAGGTATGGTCTAACCCCAAAGGTCCGGTTGAAGAACACCTGACCATCAAACTTAACCCCGCAGGAGAGCCCGGCACATCCAATTATAGGATGGACTATCAGCCATTAATCTCTGCCGACGGAGAAATCTATGGACTATATCACACAATAACGCTCCTACCCGATCCTATCCCGGCGGCGCAACAGGTAACGGAGAAAAATAATATTGAACAGCAGCTCCTGGAAGACTTATTGACACCAAAATATAGCCTTGGCGGCAATGTCCAAGCCATAACAAGTTTAAGCAAATATCCATTACCGGACAGGGAGGCCAAAAATTTAAATCTAAAGCTGAGAGACGCCCTGAAAAAGATCATCGAGAGCGAAGAACATTATCATTTCGCCTTGCAATCTGCCGAAATGGGCACCTGGAACTTAAATTGCAAGAGTTACGTCGTGCATTGGGATGAGCGTACACGTGAACTTTTTGGTTTTGTCCATGGTGAAACCGCCCCTTACACGGAGGTATTACGCTATATACATCCCGATGACAGGACCAAGATAGATCAAGAAGTCAAAAAATCATTAATTGACCAGAATAAAGGGGTATACGATGTGCAGTTCCGCACCATTGGGGCCAAAGATCAAAAATTGCGCTGGCTCCACTGCAAAGGAAAAATGTATTTTGATTCCAACCAGCAACCGGAATGGTTTGCCGGAACTACCCTGGATATCACACAGCAGCATGCAGAGCGCGAAAAATTGGAAGCCATTAATACCTTAATTACACAAAAAGACCAGGAGTTTAGAATGATCGTCGAAGCAGCAGGGATTGGCATCTTCTCCATCGATGTAGAATCGCGGAAAATGGAACTTAATGATCAATGTCGTGAACTCTTTGGATTTGACGGTCAGCAGGAAATACAGGAAGTCGATTTTTTCGCGCAGATCTTACCACAGTATCGGGACAAAGTAAGCCATATCTTTCAGGAGGTCGTCTCCAAACAATTGCCTTTTGACTGTCAATGTGAAATAGAAGATAAGAAAACAGGGAAAGTAAAATGGCTCCGCTCTGTTGGCGGTGGACAATTAGCAGCAGATTCGAACCGGCAGATTGTCTATGGTGCTATATTCGATACAACAAACGACAAAGAAGAGGAACGAAAAAAGCTGGATTTCATCAGTATCGCAAGCCATGAACTCAAAACACCGCTGACTTCTTTGATTGCCTATATCCAATTACTGCTTGCAAAGGAGCAGACGCTTAGTTCAGAAAAGCGGCTACAATATCTTCACCGGTCAAACGAGCAAGCCATACGTATGCGGGGGCTCATTGATGGTTTTCTGAATGTATCTCAGCTTAATGAGGGCAAGTTATTGCTTCACAAAAATACATTTCAGATCTGTACGTTGATAAATTACATTCAAAATATCTATTCGCTAAAACCTGTCAAGCATTTTATTCATTATACCGGAGCGACCGATTCAAGCGTGGAAATCGTGGCTGACCGGGATAAGATCGAGCAGGTTATCATTAATTTTATGGACAATGCCATTAAATACTCTCCGACCAATTCTACGATTATAATGGATATTGCTGTAGATCATGCGTATTTCAGTGTTAAGGTCAGCGATCAGGGTCGGGGTATCGGTGACAAACACCAAAAACAAATTTTCAATAAGTTTTATCGGGTGAATGATTCAACCGATAGTTACGCTTCCGGATTCGGGATCGGACTCTTTATCTGTCGGGAAATTATCCAAAAACATCAAGGCAAAATTGGTGTGGACAGCAAACTGGCTGAGGGATCGACTTTCTGGTTTAAGATTCCTATCCATTCCCAGACAGCGCCTGTAACCGGCATACAAAACGCAACTAAGCAGGATTGATGAAAGCTTGTTGCCCCGGAGTGAAAACAGTACGCTGCGGCTAACATGGTTCTTTCAGTCAGCATATGGAGAATGTGGATTGTAAAGGAAATTACGACAATAACACATTATCAAAAACAAAGACAACAGCTGTATATCCATTTTACAGCTGTTGCCATTTATGCATTGTCAATTCTCCCGAAAGATTATTTCATTTTCAGGTCCTTTCCTGCAATATCCTCCCAACGGTAATAATGAAAAGTTTTATCATCGCTCATGGCCACAAATAAGCCATGTTGAAAGGTATCATTCAGACGGGAAGACACGACCTCCGAACCATCACTTTGCGTGGCCATAACAGGCACTGTCTTCAAATGGCTATGTTCAAATGGGTTCGCCTTTGTTCCCTCACGGCTAAAAATCTGAAAGCGGTTGGCCCCTTGATCAGAGACCAATATATAGCCGGTGCTATCCGTCAGCTTATAAATAGAAATACCTTCATGATCTTCTTTAAAACCTTCGGCCGCAAAAAGGGCCAACTGCTGATTTCCCTTCCCCGGATCCGCATAATATTGCTTCACCCCCACCTGCTCGTCTGAATAATAGATATAGCCCAGTTCATTGTCCACAGCGATGGCTTCAATTTCTTTCTTCCCACTAAATGAGCCAAACTTACGGACTAAGGTCGCTTTCACGGCGCCAGCACCGTTATCTTCCAATAAATACTGACCTAAATACCCTTCTTTAGGACCGTTTTTGCGGCCCACAATCGCATAGATTTCACCTTTCGGTGATGTGTAAAGTGCAATCCCCATCAGATCCCTGAATTCCGATTCGGTCTCGCCTACAAACATATCCAATCCTCCCCCGTCGATTGGTTTCATATCAGGCAACGAGAATACTCGTAACTTATGGGTCATACGTTCGGTCGTAACAGCGATATCAACAGGTTTGCCGCCCAAAAGCAATCCATAAGCGATATCAACATTATTGGGGCGTTTCAGATTAGAAACGACTTTATCCTTGACAATTTTACCCTGTAAATCGTACACAAATAAAGCACCATCCGCATCTTTGTCCGTAGCAATGACTAGGCTTTTGCCGGGATCGGTCTTATTGATCCAGACCGCAGGATCATCGGAATCATAGCGTACTGCTTCTGTAACTATGGCAGGTTTGATCGTATCCGTTGCGGAAGTACCGGGCTGAGGGTTATTACAGGCGACCTGCACGAGTGTTGAGGCTGCCAAACAAAAAAATAGTGTTGTTTTTAAAGTTGTCATGCTATTGTGTTAATTAAAATTTAGTACCAAAAGCACCGACATAAGTCGCGGGCTTTGGCGAGGAATACGATAAACCATTGGATAGCATCAAGCCATCGCTAAAATGAGGCTTAAAAGCAGCTGTACCTGCTTTTAATGCCGGTGAATTGCCTTGTAGATGGAAATCCCAGGCTGCATCAAATACATAATTATTGACCGAAGTCTCTAAGGGGTAGGCTGTAAATTTAGGATTGTTCTCGCCAGCGGTTTTACCTCTGACATCATTGGTGCCGCCTACGATATCATTCTTTCCGACCTGAAATTGGTCCACCGTCAATTGATCATAGCCATAATACCAGTTGTTGCTCGAAACCGAACGGCTATCTTCCGGATTTTTGGCATCACGTTTAACGCCAAACCGTGTATTGGCAAAAATATTGTTATGGATCTCTGCTTTTACCGAAGCTTCCAGCCAGATGGATCCTCCTTTAGCTGTTGGCCTACGCCAACCGGTATTAAGCATGCTGTTGTTATAAACGAAGATATGCGCTTGCGGCGTGCGGTCGCCAGAATTGGACAGCTTCAATGCATTGGTATTGACACTGTATATCAAGTTGAAAGCTACGTCTGCCAGAGAGCCCGATTTAAAATTCATCGCTTCCCCCCCGGTTACCCCATTCGAAAAGAACCGGTTATTGGCGAAGATAATCTTGCCCCCTTCAATATAAGTACAGTCTTCATAAAAATGACTGATCGTACTATTTTGAACAATCAATTTACCTTCGACATTGGAAAACCACAAAGCAGGCAGCGCTTCCCCCGCTTTCTGTTTGTACAGCCTCATCTTCACCGAAGTCGATGCATCCGAGGTAACCGCGCCACCATATTCTAAATACGTATTATCCAAAACCAGTTCCTTACAGCTTGGCGCCGCTAAAATACCGCCCCAAAGTTTTCCAAATTCATTTTCTTTGGTTTTGTAAGAATCCTCCACCGTAAATTTCACGGGGCTCTCGGCTGTACCCAGCACATACAGGTTGCCCAGTACAACTATCTCAGGCTTATTGGCCGGATCCATCAGCACCGTTACACCTTCCTCAATGGTCAGCGACTTTCCTTCGGGAATAATAATATCCCCCGTGATACGCTGCACGGTACCTTTGCTCCATATGCCTGCTACCTCACCGATCGCACTACCATTGGCATCGGAGGTGTCTACATCGCTATTTGCTTTCTCACAGGATGTCAACCATACCAATGTAAGGGACATGAGCAGTATAATAAAGTTATTTTTCATCTGTAAATATTTTTTCTGCCATCGTTCAGATGGAATGTTCTTTGTTTAAAATCAATGGGATTATTTCTCGTAAACAGTCCGCGCAGACGCTTATTTCTTAAAAGAATAACGTAAACCAAGAATATAGTTCTGACCGTATAAATCCTTCCGGATAAGCGTGTTGCCACCTTCCACTATTTTCTCGGCGATCTTATCATTTTCTGGATTTGTACCCTTTACGTAAAGTTCCATGGGCGTGTTCAACAGGTTATTCGCTTTGGCAAAAACCGCCCAGCCGGCTTTGAATTTCTTCTCGATGGAAGCATCCAGCTGGATAAACCCTTTCTGCCATAAATCGGCGTTTAAAAATTCCGATACCGAATTGATCCGTGAGCCCGTATAAGATCCGGCCAACTGTCCTTCCCAACCCCTGTTTGCATCCTTATAAAGCAAAGACAGATTGGCAATATGTGCTGCCTGCCCATGAAGAGGCCGTGTCTGATCCACCAGGATTGGATCCAGATCCTGTGTGACCTCATTGATTACCCGCGATTTCTTCGGTGTGGTGATCCGTGAATGGGTATACGTATAATTGGCTTTAACACCGAATTTTTGGATATATTTAATATAATCCAGCTCTACACCAAAATTGTTTGCCGTTCCAAAATTACCCGGCATATAGTACACATCCTGTCCGCGAATTTCATCGGGCTGAAAGGTATATTCTATCGGGTTTTTAATCCTCTTATAGAATAGTCCGGCAAGAAATTGCGATGAAGGCTCCGGAAATAGCTCATAACGTAAGTCAAAATTATCCGCTAGTGCATGTTTCAAATCCGCATTTCCGCGTTCCCAGAATTCTTCATTTAATACCCGCGATGGCACCACCTCATAGAAACCCGGGCGGTTTAATGCTCGATAATATGCCCCATGAAGCTGCTGCTTACTATCCAGGTGATATTTCATGGTCAAACTAGGCAACCATTCGGTATAGGTCCGGGAGCCCTCCGGTCTTTCTTCACCATCCGGAAACAACAATTTATACCCCTGATTAGTGTGCTCCATCCGTATACCACCGATCATTTGAATTTTGTCATTCTCGTAGTTGAACATCCCGTAGGCAGCGGTGGTTTTCTCGCTGGCATCATAGGTCAGCGGGTTCCGCACAGCACCTGTCGGATTGCTAACCGTGAGATTCAAACCCGTATAGTCCTGAAAATCCACCCCATATTGGTGCTTCGCTTCACTGGCGATTGGAGACAGATTGTAATTGTTATAGAAACTGCTCCGTTGTTTGTCGCGATACAAGCCACCGGTCGACAGTTCCAGTTTGTTTGCCGCCAACGGCACCTTATACGCAAGATCCCAATATCCGGCACGGTCATCGTCCGTATTCCGCTCCCAGCGATAAGTCACCGGAGACCTATTGACCAATGAAGTCCGTCTGCGTTGAAAATTCTCTTCGATACCATCCAAACTAATTGTCGTATTCTGCGGCACTTCATTACGGGCAGATGACAGCACCCCGGACCAGCGGAAGTTCAGGCGGTTATCCAAAAAATGATGATCTCCCTGTAGATTGCCATTGTAAATCTGCTGCTCCGTCTTTCTGGTCCGGGTCACATAAGTCAGTTCAGACTTGCCGATACTTGGATCATACTGTCCATTATAAATTGTATTGACCGCATCGCGCAATTGCAGATTATTCAGGTTCACGTACATCTGGTAAAAACTCAGCCGATGATTGGCATTGAATCGGTAGTCTATCTTGTTGTGCACACCCAGGCGCTGTTGCTGCTCATCGTATTGCCGGTCATTCTTTTCGGTGATGATCGCATTCGGATTGGTATTATTGACCGAAGATTTGTAAAAAATGGAATGACTACCACGGTAAAGATTTTGGTAGCTCAGCCCCAATATTACCCCCAACTTATCATTTAGGTAACGGTTCCCAACCGTCAAATTACCAACAAGATCCGGTGTCGGTTTCTTATACGTATAGTCCAATGTGCCCTTATCAAAATCAGCGGCGGTGGCATTGTAATTTTTTCCATGCAGTTCATAGGGCGACTTTGATGAAACAGCTCCGCTGGAGAAGCTGCCAAAATCGCGGTTAAAATACCGCTGGCTATAACCTGTGGCCAGATTGGCCTGAAAGAATAGTTTACGCGGTGCGGATTTCATCACCATATTCACGACACCACCGATGGCATCTGCCTCCATATTTGGTGTCAGCGATTTGTAGACTTCCAATCGTTCCAACATATCGGAAGGGAATAGATCCAAAGGTACGTAGCGGTATTTATTGTCCGGGCTGGGTACTTTCACGCCATTGACCAAAGTCGTATTATAGCGTTTGTCCATTCCCCTTAAAATTGCATACTGTCCCTCGCCATTTGAATTACGTTCGATTGAGACGCCCGAAACACGTTGCACAACATTTGCCACCGTAATATCCGGCGAGATCTCTATTGCCCTGGCCGATACCACATTCATGATCTGTGAAGCATTCTTTTCCAGTCGGCGGGCGCTTGGATCATCATCACCACCGTTGCGCTGTCCTTTGATCGTTACCTCCATTAAGGTCTGCTCGCTCGAGGTAAGCTGAAACGTAAAATGAGGGGTATTTTCCTTTTTTACCTCAATTTCCTGGACCAGTTCGGCATAAGCCATATGTCTGATATGTACTTTATCCCTACCTGCTGATAGTCCTTTGAATTCAAATGAACCATCCAGTTGTGTCCTGGTTGACAGACCACTTTGTTCGAGGAACACGGTAGCACCGACAATGGCTTCCCCTGTTTGTCCATCCAGGACTTTCCCCTTGATCTTGGTCGCATAAGCGGCGCTGATCGAAATGCTGGAGGCAAGCAATACCGTTAAAACATTTTTCATTTTTAATAGATTATTATGAATCTTTGATTGTTGCCACAAATATGAAAGCCTGCAACAGATTCACAAAATCTTTGGTGTTACAAGAAAGAAACAAGCCAAAACCTAGACTAGACGAGAGGGAAACAATAGATACTAAAAATCTGAAATAAAGACATTTACATCAAAAATAAACGCCATTAAAATTCAGTTACCCTTATGTTAAGAAATTATGAAATACGGAGCAGATACCCCGCAAGATCCTCACTCTGTTCCAATTTTAGTTTTTTCCGTAAGCGATGTCTGGCCACCCGAAGGCTATCTTGGGAGATCCCCAGAAGGATTGCGATATCGGTATTATTGAGATTGATTTTCAGCAATGCGATCAGGCGCATATCGGCGGCGGTCAGATCGGGAAACAGCTTGATCAATTTTTCAAAGAAACTATGATGCACACGTTCAAATGTACCCATGAATTCTTTCCAATGAATGCCCTGTGTAATGTGCTCATTGATTTGTTGTACCATGCGCTGCATAGGTTTCTTCTGATCCCTTCGATCATCTTTGACCAGGGCTTTTAGCTCGTCCCGTAGCTCCTCCAGAAATTGATTGCTACGGATAAGATTAAGCGTATGTGAGGTCAGTTCTTTTTCCTTCAGGGTCAGCTCCTGTTTGAGTTGTTTATCTTCCAATAGTTGGTTTTTGAGTGCTATTTCAGCCAATTCGCGCTCGGCTTCCTGCTTCCGTGATTCGGCAATCTGGGTTTTGATCTTAATTTTTTGCCGGCTATAGAGTACGTAGGAAAGTATACTTAATAAAATCAATACGAGTATCGTACCCAATAATAAGATGGAATTCATCCGTTTGTTGGTCTGCAATTTCTCTATTTCCTCCGCCTTTTGGTTCATATCATACAGTGCCTGAAAAAAAGCCGTATGGCGGGCCCCATCCACACTGTATAGTTCCAGTACCAGTTTTCGGCTCCGTTCTGCGTAGAAATAAGCACTATCCACCTGCCCGCTTAAAGCGTATGTTTTACTGAGGTCTTTTGTCGTTGATGCCATCTGATAGACATCGCCAAGGTTTTCAGCTAAGCGAAAAGCAAGTTGAGTCAATTGAATACTTTCAGGATATTTATTTGTTTTTCGAAAGATATCCCCCATGTTATTGATGACCACAATCTTTCCATAATTGTCCTGCGTTTGCTCATACAAATTTCTCGCCTTTTCGAAATGCGCATAGGCACTGTCATATTTGCCCAGATCCTCGTAGATGCTGCCCAGGTTTTCATGAATCTTGGCTTCACCGTTGCTGTTCGTCTGTTCACGATAGATCGCCAAAGCCTGCTTTTGATAGACAAAGGCCGAATCGTAATGCCCCTCTTTTTCAAAAAGATGCCCGATATTCCCCAAGACTGAAGCTTCACCATTTCGGTCATTTTCACCTTTGAATGCATGCAAGGCTTTGTTAAAATATTCTTTTGCAACATGATGCTGTTTATTGAAAATATTGAGTTCGCCAATATCTGTCCAATTAGATGCCAGCGATTGCTTTGCATTGATCTGCGTGTAGATACGGTCCGCCTGGAAATAATAATCCTGCGCCTGAGCGTAATGCCCCTGATTGACACACAACCAGCCGATCGCCTGTAAACAATTTCCCTGCAGTAGTAGATCACGGTCATTGACGGCTTTCGCATAACGTTTTTTGACTAAGGTAATCGCTGAATCCGGATAGTTTTGACTTATTACCCGAATCTCCTTAAATGAATCAACTTGTGCCGTAGTCAACTGTGACAAAAGCAGTTGCCCCAGAAAGACAACCGAAAATATAATGTTATTAGAAATCCTCATTTTTGCAGTAAATAATCGCCCTGCAAATTTAAGCGGAAACATGTTAAGAGAATATTAAATCCGATTAAACTTAATATGGCGCAAAGAACAGACTACATCGCAACCTCAGGATAAGACAGAGCACACTTTTCATGTTGGACATACCTTGTCAGCAACGAAGCCCCTACCACAAACGAAAAAGGGGCATCGCCCCCCTTCGCAACAAAGTCGTGCTACGGATCAATACCCGGATTTAAGCTCAATCAAAGGTGTTATCCGTTCTAAAATATCAAAAGCGACCTCGGCCATCTTATTTCCTTTATTGTCCAGCAAGGGATTTACCTCAACAATCTCCAAACAGGTAACTTTTCCCGAACGGATGATTTCTTCCAATATCAGAACGATTTCCTTCGGCATAAAGCCTTTGGGAACGGGAGTCCCTGTACCGTCTGAAATCAGTTCACTATCCATACTATCCACATCGAAGGAAATATAAATCATATCGCAGTCCCTCAAATTGCTCAATGCCTCAGCGACACAATCATCAATGCCCCGCTGACGAATTTCTTCGACGCGGTAATTTTTTATACCTAAACGCTCAATCAGCAGATCCTCGGGCTCCTCCGTATCCCGAACGCCAAAATAGATTAAATTCGCGGGCTGTATCTTCTCGGCCGGACCAGCAATACGTTTCAGCTTATTCCAGAATTCCTGCGTTGATTGATCAATTTCATTGATTTTACAAGACAAATTATCATCATTCAACATGGCCGCCAAAGGCATCCCATGCATATTGCCGGAAGGCGTTGTATAGGGTGAATGAATATCCGCATGGGCATCAACCCAGATCACCCCCAATTTTTTATCTGGGTAGGCCGATTTGATTCCACTGATTGTGCCCATTGCCGAAGAATGGTCACCCGAAAATACCAGCGGGAAATTACCCGCTGAAAGACTATCCTCAACGGTTGAGGCCACTTGTTTACATTGCTCGTAAATCTGCTGAATATGTTTACCAAAAGGGTGATTATCATTTTGATAAATGGAACTATTCCGTGTAGGCACATCCACAAAAGGATAATTGATAAAGTACTGACTCCCTTTGTTGATTGCCGCAATCTCAATGGCATCAATTCCTAAATCAGAACCTCTGGTACCCGCACCGATATCTGACCTGTTTTTGATCAATTCAATCATTTTCTTCATCTTGTGGTCACATTAGTCAACGATCGCTCGATTATCTCCAGACAGCTGTTGATCTGGCTTTCGGTTATAACCAAAGGTGGAGCCAAACGAATTTTGTTGCCGTGGGTAGGTTTTGCCAGCAGACCATTCTCCTTAAATTCCAGGCAAATATTCCAGGCCAGGTCACTTTCTTCACTGGCATTGATCACAATGGCGGTCAAGAGTCCTTTACCCCTAACCTCGGTAATGATATCCAATTTAGCGGCAATCTTGTGTAATCCTTCCAGAAATAGATCGCCCATCTGACCTGCATTCCTGATCAGATCTTCATCCAGCACGACCTGCAATGCCTCCATAGCCACTGCACAAGCCAAAGGATTACCACCATAGGTAGAGCCATGCTCACCGGGTTTGATACATAACATAATCGCATCGTCTGCCAACACCGCAGACACGGGCAATACACCTCCGGATAGGGCCTTACCCAAGATCAATACATCCGGCTTACTTGCGCTGTCTACATCGTCAATGGCATAAGATGCCAACATGCTTCCGGTTCGTGCGATACCTGTCTGAATTTCGTCCGCAATAAAAAGCACATTATAGTTCGTACACAACTGGCGCACACGTTTTAGATAATCCGCATCCGGAACCACAATACCTGCTTCGCCCTGAATGGGCTCCACAATAAATCCGGCAATATTTTTATCCTGTTTGAACAATATTTCCAATGCTTCGATATCATTGTAAGGTACCAATGCAATCCCTTCCACAAAAGGGCCAAAATCACTGGTCGCGGTCGTATCGTTTGAAGCAGATATCACCGAAATGGTACGTCCATGAAAATTATCTTTGGCAAAAACTATTTTAGCTTGGTTCTGTGCAACACCCTTCACTTGATACGCCCACTTACGACAGAGCTTCATCGCCGTTTCAACAGCCTCTACACCAGAATTCATGACCAAAGCTTTATCGAATCCGAACAACTTGCAGATCATTTCTTCAAAATCGCCTAATTTATTGTTGTAGAAAGCACGTGAGGTCAAGGTTAACTTTTGGGCTTGATCCGTCAATGCAGCAATAATCCGTGGATGGCAATGTCCTTGATTGACCGCTGAATAGGCGGATAGAAAATCAAAATAAGATTTACCGTCAACATCCCAAACCATAACACCAGCTGCTCGTTCCAGTACGACCGGTAAAGGATGATAGTTATGTGCTCCATATTTTTCTTCCTTGGCCACGAATGCCGCGCTATTTCCTTGTTTAGATACCATACTCATAATTTGGATTTTATTTTCAAATAATAACAAATATACAATTTTTACTATTTTTAACACAAAACAATGTAATTTAACACTAAATTAGCGTTAAAATATTAAAATTAACTTTTAAACCTACATAACAATGAACGGCATAGATGAATTTGACCTTCAGATTTTAAAATACCTGGATGCAGATGGCCGAATGGCCTATTCCGCAATTGCTACTGCATTGGGTGTATCCAATACCATGATCCATCAACGGATTAATCGCTTAATGGAACAAGGTATATTGACCGGCATAAAACCTGTATTGGATGAAAAAAGATTAGGTTATGACTGGGGGGCTTTTACGGGCTTGAGCCTAGAAAAAGATCATGATTCAAGCCGTATTATTGCGGAATTGAAAAAAATCCCCGAAGTAACGGAATGTTATTACATCACGGGAAATTATACCTTATACGTTAAAATTATAGCCAAAAACCATGAACATATGCGCCAATTGCTATATGAAAAAATTGACAACATTCCCGGCATAGCAAAAACAGATTCGCTCATCGAATTGGGTTGCGCTTTTAAACGTAATATTATTCTTTAAAAATTAAACAGATTACGCAACTGGTCTTGAATCTACGGCAACAGCAATGGGTTCAGGACCTTACTGTTACTTGCCGATATTTGCCAGCTCTTCTTCTGTCCAATAAATCAATTCCCGCAATACATACACGTTTTCATAACTTCCCAGTCCATCTATATAATCCCACAAATTGCCCTCAACTTTAACCGGTCTACCATGATGCAGTATATCGTATCCTTCATCCAACCAATTTTGTATCTGCTCTTTATCCATCTTTATATAATCTTATTGTTCACAATTAAACTAAACGGTCACCTCAAATATAAGGCATTTTTATGAGGGAAATAAAGCTGCTCCACAAGAAAATTCAAATTCGGCGATTATTAAAACATCGACTCCTTTGCTAAGTTTTTTCGGTCTAAAATGACTGATTTAAGATTAAATAAGGTATATTCGTATGAAACCAAATTGCATAATTATGGCAGATTTTTTCTATGTTGGCTATGAAGGTGAAGACGAATTGCTCGAACTCGTAGCGGTATCAACCATCCAATCTCTCCTCTATTTTCAAGACGCCGATCAAGAAGATTTTACAACAATAAAAACATCCATTGATCAAAACTTTATTGTTGAGGAAGATCTGATCACTGTGGCCGACACCCTGCGACTGGATCAATCCATCGTACGCTTCACTCCCGGAAAACCAAACTATAAAGATTAAGCTTCCGGTATAAATCCCGGACTTAGTAACAGTAACAATATCACGATGATGCACAGGTGATCCTGTTCATCATTTGGTATGGAACAAAAAAACGAACACTATGAGAGCAGTCTTAATTGGCGGATCTGGCGCAACCGGAAAAATACTTGTGCAAGATTTATTGAAGTCAGCGGAATTCACCGAAATTATCGTCCTCCTACGTCGCAAGACATTTGACGAACAGCCCAAATTACAGCAGATTATTGTGGATTTCAACAAGCTACAGGAATTTGAACAGCATATTCGGGGTGATGTCGCGATCTCCTGCCTTGGCACCACAGCCAAAGATGCGGGCAGCAAAGACGCCCAGTGGCGCGTGGATCATGACCTCAACCTGCAATTTGCGGCGCTGGCCAAGAAAAATGAAATCCCTTGTTTTGTATTGCTGTCGGCAGTCAATGCTGACGCTGGATCTAAAATTTTCTATAATCGAATGAAAGGGAGCTTAGAACAACATGTTAAGGCACTTGATTTTGGCAAGCTTATTATTGTGCAACCCGGCGGTTTAATCCGTCCAAACACAGATCGCGTAGGTGAAAAGATTGGCATAAGCGCATTAAAGGCCTTTAATCGCATTGGCCTTTTCAAGAACTACGAAGCGCTTCCTGTTGCCCGCGTAGCCTCGGCGATGCTGCAGGCTATTCGCAACTGTAGAGAATCCGTCAACATCATCTCCGTAAAAGACATCAAACAATTAGCAGAAACAGCAAATCAGCAGTAACTGCCACATCTCAGGGACTGCATAAAGAGCATTCATAATAATGAATTAACAATTAGCTAATGCTGACTTGTTAATTTGCGGTCATTTATTATTATTTATCACGCTAATGAAAAAACATTTTTTATTCCTCCTTCTCTTTGCTTATATCCAGGTATTTCCGGCTTTCAGCCAAGAAGCGAAATATATCTTTTACCTGATTGGTGATGGAATGGGCCTCAATCAAGTCAACCTGACTGAAATACACCGCGCCGAAACCCAGCAACAAAATAGTACCGTACCGCTCGTGTTTACTCAATTCCCCCATGTTGGCTTTGCTTCAACACATTCACAATCCAACGGCGTTACCGATTCTGGAGCCGGTGGTACTGCACTTGCTGTAGGTAAAAAGACAAAGAATGGTGTTATCGGGATGGATAGCACAGGAACAGTACCTTATAAAAGTATCGCTTATGCAGCCAAAGAAAAGGGAAAAAAAGTCGGCATCATCACTAGTGTAAGCATTGACCATGCCACGCCAGCATCGTTTTATGCCCATCAGCCTGACCGTGATATGTACTACGAAATCGGAAAAGAAATTATCAGCTCCAATTTTGACTTCTTCGGCGGATCCAATTTCCTAAAACCTGAAACAAGCTTTGACAAAAAGACAGCACCCTCCCTTTTTCCATTATTCGAAAAGGCAGGATACCAGGTTTTGAAGGGAAAAGATGCCTATACGCAATACCCGCGCAAATCTGATAAAATTATCCTCATGAACACCGAGGGAACGGCAACTGATGCGTTAAAATATGCCATAGATCAAAAGCCCGCTGACCTAAAGCTTGCCGATATTACTGCCGCAGCTATCCAATCGCTGGAACTGAATAACAAAAATGGGTTCTTTTTAATGGTCGAAGGCGGAAAAATAGACTGGGCCTGCCATGCAAATGATGCTGCTACTACCATCCGGGAGGTGCTGGACTTTAACTCCGCTGCAGAGCTGGTCTTTGAATTCTATAAGCAGCATCCCAATGAAACGCTTATTGTCGTGACAGCAGACCACGAAACAGGCGGATTGGGTATCGGCAACGGCAGCTCGACATTAAAAACTAAATTGCTGGCCAATCAAAAATTATCGCATGCCGAACTGTCTAATGAAATCGGTAGTCTGCGCAAAAGTAAAGCAAATGCTTCCTGGGATGATCTAAAAAACTTACTTTCGGCACAAACAGGGCTGTATAATCAGGTAAAAGTAAATACAGATGACGACAAAATGCTGAAAGAGGCCTTTCAGCGAAGCTTCGTTGACCATCAAAATGAGACAGCAAAAAGTCTATATGCAAGTGATGACAAAATCGCCGCTTTAAGCATCGCCATACTGAACCGCATGGGCTCAATAGTCTGGGCTTCCAACAACCATTCGGCAGCCTATGCACCCGTTTATGCCATTGGTGTGGGTGCTGAACTGTTCAATCAGAAAATGGATAATACCGATATACCGAAGAAAATAGCAATAGCTGCCAAGCTGAGTCTGGATTAAAAACAAAAAATCCGCAGGAATTATTCCTGAGGATTTTTTGAGCCTCTTATCGGGATCGAACCAATGACCTACTGATTACAAGTCAGTTGCTCTACCAGCTGAGCTAAAGAGGCCTTTTAAATGAATTTTAATGAGTGTTGCTCAAAGAGCCTCTTATCGGGATCGAACCAATGACCTACTGATTACAAGTCAGTTGCTCTACCAGCTGAGCTAAAGAGGCTTTTTAAAGAAGTTTAATGAGTAGTACTCGAAGAGCCTCTTATCGGGATCGAACCAATGACCTACTGATTACAAGTCAGTTGCTCTACCAGCTGAGCTAAAGAGGCGTTCACTTCTTTTCAATCTTTAAAACGGCCGTCCGTTTTAAGATGCTGCAAATATCGAAAGCCTAAATCAAAAATGCAAGTCTACCGCTATAATTTTTGTCCTTGGCATTGACAAATAATTCAAAATCAACAGCATTATTTTTACAATATGAAGATTTGTCATGATTCAATAAATATTAATGCCATTTTTTCCGAAATAACCCATAAAACCCGAATGGCATTTCAATTGTTATAGATGAAGCACAGCAACAAAACTTTAATTAAGCGATACAGCATGAACTTTAACAACTACACAATCAAAGCCCAAGAGGCTATACAAAAAGCTTCGGAGATTGCCGCTGGAAATCAACAACAGGCCATCGAGACAGCACATATACTAAAAGCATTACTAACTGTGGATGAAAACGTTGTCAGCCACCTCTTAAAGAAACTGAACGTTAATGTCACTTACCTTGGCACTGAGCTTGACAAGCAAATCGAGGGTTTCCCAAAGGTAAGCGGAAGCAATATCTACCTGAGCAGTGATACCAACAATGCGCTACAAAAAGCGCAGGGATACCTCAAAGAATTCAACGATGAATTTGTCTCTGTTGAGCACTTGTTATTGGGCATATTGGCCACTTCGGACAAAACATCCACCCTATTGAAATCCCAAGGTGTGACCGAAAAAGATTTAAAGACGGCCATTAAAGGACTACGTGGAAACAGCCGCGTGACCGATCAAAATGCGGAAGCTACCTATAATGCATTGGGCAAATACGCCCGTAATCTAAACGAGTATGCTGAATCTGGTAAGCTCGATCCGGTCATCGGCCGGGATGAGGAAATCAGACGTGTGATGCAGATTCTTTCACGGCGTACCAAAAACAACCCTATACTCGTTGGTGAGCCCGGAGTCGGTAAAACAGCTATCGCTGAGGGAATCGCCTACCGGATTATTAAAGGCGACGCACCGGAAAACCTCAAATCCAAAATTGTCTTTTCTTTGGATATGGGTGCCCTCGTGGCCGGAGCCAAATACAAAGGTGAATTTGAGGAACGTCTAAAAGCTGTTGTCAAAGAAGTCACCGATTCCAATGGAGAGATCATTCTATTCATAGATGAAATCCATACCTTGGTCGGTGCCGGTGGCGGCGAGGGTGCAATGGATGCCGCAAACATCTTGAAACCTGCATTGGCCAGGGGTGAGCTACGTGCCATTGGAGCCACTACACTCAATGAATATCAAAAATACTTTGAAAAGGATAAAGCTTTGGAACGCAGATTCCAAAAAGTCATGGTGGAAGAGCCGGACACCCAGGATGCGATATCCATTCTTCGGGGATTAAAAGAGCGTTATGAAACACACCATAAGGTGCGTATCCTCGACGAATCCATTATCGCTGCAGTGGAACTGTCACAACGCTATATTTCAGACCGCTTTTTACCGGACAAAGCAATTGATCTGATTGACGAAGCAGCTTCAAAATTGCGGCTGGAGATGGATTCCGTACCCGAAGCGGTCGATGAGCTGGAACGTCGTATCATGCAACTGGAGATTGAACGCGAAGCATTGAAACGTGAAAATGACGACAAAAAGGTACAGGAACTTTCAGAAAGCATTGCCAACCTATCCGCTGAACGCGATACGCTACGGGCTTCTTGGCAAGAGGAGAAAAGCTTAGTCGACAATGTAAACCAGGAAATTGAAAACATCGAAAACTATAAGCTTGAAGCCGAACAGGCGGAACGTTCCGGTGATTACGGCAAAGTAGCGGAACTGCGTTACGGAAGAATCAAAGAGGCACAGGAAAAAGTAGAGAAACTGAAAGCTGAACTGGCTGAGAAACAGGAAAGCAAACGCATGCTCAAGGAAGAGGTAACTTCGGAAGATATTGCTGATGTTGTTGCCAAATGGACAGGCATCCCTGTCAGCAAAATGATTCAGTCTGAACGTGAAAAACTGCTGAATCTGGAAGAAGAGCTCCACAAACGGGTAGCGGGTCAAAACGAGGCCATCGAAGCCATTTCAGATGCGATCCGCCGCTCCAGAGCTGGACTGAACGATGCGAAGCGTCCGATAGGCTCATTCATTTTCCTAGGTACAACTGGGGTCGGAAAAACCGAACTTGCTAAAGCCCTGGCCGAATTTCTCTTCGATGATGAACAGTCCATGGTGCGTATCGACATGTCCGAATATCAGGAACGCCATGCCGTATCCCGTTTGATCGGTGCGCCTCCGGGATATGTAGGTTATGATGAAGGCGGTCAGCTCACAGAGGCTGTACGGAGACATCCCTACTCGGTCGTATTGCTCGATGAAATCGAAAAAGCACATCCAGATGTATTTAATATCTTATTGCAGGTACTGGATGATGGTCATCTGACAGACAACAAAGGCCGTACGGTCAACTTTAAGAACACGATCATTATCATGACCTCCAATACGGGTTCACACATTATCCAGGATAATTTTAGTCATTTGAATGACGGCAATAAAGAGGAGATCATTGCAAAAACACGTACCGAGGTATTTGACCTGCTTAAACAGTCGATCCGTCCGGAGTTTCTGAACCGTATTGACGAGGTGATCATGTTCACACCATTGAGCAGAGATGAAATCGCTGATATTGTGAGACTTCAATTTGCCCATGTCCAAAAACAACTGGCCGAACAGAATATCTTTATCACGGCGTCTGACGAAGCGATGGACTGGTTGGCACAACTCGGTTACGATCCGATCTATGGCGCCAGACCGTTGAAACGCGTCATTCAGAAACGTATTCTGAATGAACTTTCCAAAGAAATCTTATCCGGCAAAGTCAGCCGCGATTCCATCATACGGCTGGATGTGTTCGACGGAAAATTTGTCTTTATCAATAAACAGCAAGATTAACACCTGTTGTTTCATAAAGTAAAAGCCCTGCTTCATCAGTGGGGCTTTTACTTTTAGGAAACAATGATCGTTTAATTCGGAACCCCTATGGCTTTGAGCAATTTTTTCACATCGTCTTCACCATCAAGATGCTGCACCAATGTTCTGGTTTTTCCATCATAAATATAAAGGGAGGGATAATTACTCGGGTTAAATTTTTCAATAAACTGCGTTCCGCCATCATACAAAAATTTCACGTTGGCCGCCCCCTTCAATGCTTCGGCATGCATATTAATAAATCCATCCACATAGACCTTATCATTCATCGAAATAAAGTAAAAACTAACATTTTTGAGCTTCTGTAAATTCTGTGCGATGCCCGCTCCCATTTTTTGACAATGCCCACAGCCCGGATCGTAAAAATCAAGGACGATATAACCTGTTTTAGGCAACCTGTCCGAACTGAACTTACCCGTCTGATACACCTCTTCGAATGTAAATGCGGGTATCGTTTTTGGCGCCTGGGCAAACACAGGCTGAAAAAGGAAAAATCCACAGGCAAGAAATAGGGAACAGAGTAACTTCATGTTAGAGAATTTTAAACAGACAATGAATATTCAATTAAATTTTAATCAATTATACTAAAAACGCGGTTCTATTCGTCAATATTTTAGTTTTTTTACAAAAAATGCGTAAGTTTGGGCTAATTTTTAAATCGATCAAATCTATTAACACTCATTAATCGTGAAAAAACGAATTGCCATTTTT
This sequence comes from Sphingobacterium athyrii, assembly GCF_003071065.1. Classification (GTDB taxonomy): domain Bacteria; phylum Bacteroidota; class Bacteroidia; order Sphingobacteriales; family Sphingobacteriaceae; genus Sphingobacterium; species Sphingobacterium athyrii. The sequence continues at coordinate 180,889 of NZ_QCXX01000001.1, forward strand.
GCTTCAGGTTCAGGATCCAATGCTCAAAAAATAATGGAACATTTCAAATACTCAGATGAAGCTGAGGTTGCGCTGATCCTATCCAACAATCCTGATGCTTACGTTATTCAACGCGCTGACAATTTTGAAATTCCAGCACATATATTCGATCGCAATGAATTTTACAACACAGATAATATCGTTAACATTCTTAAAAATTTAAATATAGATCTGATTGTTTTGGCCGGCTTCCTATGGCTGGTACCCAATAATCTTTTAAGAGCTTATCCGAATCAGATCATTAACATCCACCCTGCTCTCCTGCCTAAATACGGCGGTAAGGGCATGTACGGAGACCATGTGCATAAAGCTGTTTTAGCCAACAAGGAAGAAGAACACGGTATCACGATTCACTTTGCCAATGAACACTTTGATGAAGGTGAAATTATTTATCAAGCCAAGTTTAAGATAGATCCCAATGATACCCTGGATATCATTAAGTTTAAAGGTCAACAATTGGAACATCAACATTTTCCGAAAGTGATTGAGAATCTAATCAAAAAAATGTAAAAACATTATTTTTTATTTAGAACTATTTTAAACAAATAGTAACTTTGTACCATGAACGAAGTTATTGAATCCTTTGTGGAACCGTGTGAGGGTGAGGGCAAAGCAAGCCCATTTCAATTTAGAAGCGCTGCAATGAATCCTTTTTCTGATTTTTCCTGCATCTGTTTCAAAAAATGCTGCAAGAAATACAAAGAAGGGAAACGTTGCAAAAAATGTCCCGGCCGAAAAAAATAGCCAGTTTAGATCCAGCTCGTTATTCCTCGAGATAGTTGAGATCTTTATCAAAGCTCTCCTCAAGTTGCGTGAGGGAATATATAGCAATACCTGAAAGCAGCAATACCATCGTAATTGCCGCAGGTACAATACCAAAAGAATTTACTAAAAGTCCATATAACATGGTCGATGGGATCAAGGCTCCTCTGACAAAATTAGGAGCTGTCGTTGCGACCGTAGCCCGCAGGTTTGTACCGAATTGCTCCGCCGAGATCGTCACAAAGGTTGCCCAGTACCCTACTCCAAGCCCCATAATAAACGCCAAAATCAAAAACTTATCGGCGGTAATTCCAGTACTTAGCAGATACCATAATGAGCTAGCAACAATAATCAATTGGCAGATAAAAACAACTTTCTTCCGTGATTTTAAAACCTGTGCAAATACTCCTGCCAAAACATCACCTAAGGAAATTCCGATGTAAGCAAACATCACCCCTTTGCCTGCGCTTAAAGTCTCAGATGCACCCAACGCCTTTCCGATTTCCGGAGCCTGCGTCACCAACACCCCGACCACAAACCAGATTGGCAGACCGATGCAAAGACAATTAACATAACGTTTCAATCGGCTCTTATCTGTAAAAAGCATCCTAAAATCACCTTTCGGCACATCTTTTTTATCCTGTTCTTGAAATAAGCCCGATTCAAAGGAACCGACACGTAATAGCAGTAATAATAGGCCCATTCCACCACCAACAAAATAAGCGGTGCGCCAATTGAATTCCTCGGAAACAAAGTAAGCAAGAATAGCACCCATTACCCCAACACTGGCCACCAGCATTGTTCCATAACCGCGTTTCGACTTATGCATACTTTCCGACACCAAGGTAATCCCCGCCCCCAGTTCACCGGCCAATCCGATTCCCGCGATAAACCGGATAATGCCATATTGCATGACATCGTGTACAAAACCATTGGCAATATTCGCTAATGAATACAGGAGAATAGAACCGAACAAGACCTTTAAACGCCCGAATTTATCCCCGATAATCCCCCAGATAACTCCGCCCAAGAGCAAACCGCCCATTTGCATATTAAGTACAAATTCGCCTTTTACCCGCATCTCTGCTACCGGAACCCCAATATCCGTAAAGGATTGAATGCGGACAATGGAAAAAATAATGAGATCGTATATATCGACAAAATATCCCAGCGAAGCTATTGTCACCAATAACCATACTTTCTTGCTCTCAGCCTGTTTATCTTTTAATGTTGACATTTTAGGTTTTTTGATGCCGTAAAAATACCATAGTGAACGAAGAAAACCAAGATTTCAGAAAATAATCCGCCACATTGTTTTATTTTTGCAAGATGAGATACAGTCCGCGTGCATTAACATGGCTCTTGCGCTTTTACCCGCCTTTTTTATTCCAGGGAATCTGGGTAAAAAAGATCAGTCCCGGCTTCAAAGGAGCCGAGGTAAAAATTTACAAGACCCCATTCAATATCAATACCAATAGAACCTTGTTTGGCGGGACCATCTTTGCTGCGGCAGACCCTATATTTCCGATCCTGATTGATCAGTACCTTCAAAAAACTGGCTTTAAAAAAACCATTGCCTGGCTTAAATCATCAAAAATAGATTTTAAAAAACCGGGCAAGACCAGCGTAGGCTATTCGGTGCAGCTTTCGGACGCACTGCTAGCGGAATGTACCCAGACTATACGTACAAAAGGTAAAATCATAAAAAACCTGAGTTTGGAAATCAAAGATAAAAATAATGAGCTATGCGCTGTAGTGCATTGTGAAACCTACATTCGTGACTTGAATTTTACATTCCCGGATAGAAATCAAAAGCTCGGGCAATAAGAAATTGATATCTTTGTCCAATTACCAAAAAAATAGAAACATGAACAAAATCGCTTTCATGGCTATCGCATCCTTGGCAATAGCGGCATGTGGAACCACCGGCACAAATAATGTAAAGGCTTTACAGGATTCAACAATTAAAATCCATGATGAAATCATGCCTCAGATCGCCCATTTTGACCGCGATGCAGTCAAAATTGACTCCATCTTAAACAACTTAAAGACACTTAAAGCAGCTAAGGCCGATTTGGACACTACAGCTACAAAGAAAGATCTCGGCATATTAAAAGCGAATTTGGAAAGTGCGACGGACCATATGATGGACTGGATGAAAGATTATAATCCAGATAGCACCGATGTTAAGTATTTTGAAGTTGAACTGCAGAAGGTGTCAGACATGAAAAAAATATTTGACGAAGTTTCCAAGGAAAGCCAGGAAAAATTAAAAAATTTCTAAAGCAGCCGCTCCATGCGCCAACAGCTTGTAGCTGGAGGAAATACCCCCGCGGGTGAATTGATAATAAAAGAATAAAAACAGATGAAATCTATAATTAAACTTTGTTGTGCCACAGGCCTATTGCTTGGTTTATTCTCCTGCAAAAACACGAGTCAGTCGAGCTTGCCCATTTACGGCGAACGTGAAGCCGTCGAGAAAACCGTTGACGGAAAGCAAGTCGTAGATACGGTCTATCATACCATCCCGGCATTTAAATTTTTAAATCAAGACAGTGTGATGATCTCAGACCAGAATTTTGAGGGCAAGGTTTACATTGCCAACTTCTTTTTCACCCATTGTCCGAGCATCTGCCCAACAATGAACCGTAATCTATTGAAAATCTACACACAATATAAAGACAACGATGCCGTCCGTTTTTTGTCCCATAGCATAGATTTTAAATACGATCAACCCTATGTATTGAAAGATTACGCAAATAAGCTGGGCGTGAGCAACGACCACTGGCAATTTGTTTCAGGTACAAAAGCTGACATATATGGCATCGCCAACCAATACCTTGTGTATACAGCAGAAGATAAAAATGCCCCCGGGGGTTACGACCACCAAGGCTACCTGGTCTTAATTGACAAGGATAAACGTATCCGTGGTGCTTATGACGGGACAAATGACGAGCAGGTAAAAAAGCTGATGGAGGACCTACCAAAGTTGTTGAACGAAGCTAAAAACTAATATGCGCGCGCTTTTTACGATCTGTTTTATCATTGGCGCCCTCCTATTGGTGCTCATCGGCTGTCAGAATGAAGTTGACATCAGAACAGCACAGTACAGCGTCAATGGTCAAAAAGTGTATATTACACATTGTCAGAATTGCCATGGCGAAAAGGGCGAAGGATTAGGAAACCTGTACCCTCCCCTGACGGATGTCAAATTCCTGGAAAGCAATCGGCAAAAACTTGCCTGCATGATCAAGTACGGGGCTACCGGAGCATTGGAAGTCGCAGGAAAGAAATTCAATTCCACCATGCCGGCTTCAAATCTTTCGGCGGTTGATATCGCCTACGTACTGACCTACATCAACACAAAGATCAATAAAGGCAAGGATATTTTTCCCTTGGCGGAAGTAGAAAAACAGCTAAAAAACTGCCAATAAAAAAGGAACTTTAAAAGTTCCTTTTTTTATGCCCTATCCGCAGCATATGCCTCAAATTAAACCACTAAAAAATAATTGCCCGAAGCCAAAACAATTTAAATCTTTTTTCCTTATTGTAGTATTGATCCAAATTGTTTAGCTTTTATTGATTTATAACAATAATCTGACATTTTGCATTCAAATTAATTGTTAATTTTGCACCCGAATGAACGTTCGATTGATGCATACAAATGAAAAAATAGCAGCTGTCTTTGCTGCCACACTTAAACTTATCCATACCAACGGCTTCCATGGGACGCCGATGAGTAAAATTGCACAGGAGTCGGAAGTAGCGATAGGTACAATCTATCACTATTTTCCTTCTAAAGATGATCTGATCTTTGCGCTTTTCAAACATTGTCGCTCGTTACTGAATGATTACATTTTTGATGGCATCAAAGAAGACTTTGACTACAAAGCGTCTTTTTTTCATGTGTGGCGCAATTTTGTCAAGTTCTATTTAGAAAATGCCCAGATCTTCAGTTTTTTTGAACAGTTTTTTTCTTCACCATACTATGAAAAGAATAAAGCTGAAATACAAGAACCTGTAGGTGGTCAGAATAAAGTCCTGGATTTTTTGCAGGAAGGCATTGATAAAAAGATTCTAAAACAAGTAAATGTCCACCTGTTGGTGGCTAGTTATATTGGGGTAGCTTTGTCTACAGTACACAACATCAAATTCAAAGATCTTCAATTCTCTGAACAAAATCTGAAGGAGCTGATGGAAATTATCTGGGACGGTGCTGTTAATAGAAATAAAATAATTAATTAGATATATGAAGTTCAATAAAATCGTTTATTCCTTAGCGACCCTATCGCTTTTGAGTAATACAGGATTTGCACAACAGCAATCTGAAAACTTGCCGCCAAATGCGACGCTTCAGCAGCTGATAGATTATGCTTTGCGGAATAAGATTTCGGTCAAACAAGCAGAACTCGATGAGTCCATAGGTGAAAAAGATATAGACATTTCGCTCTCTGGCTGGTATCCGCAACTTGGTCTGACGGGCAATTACAATCACAATGTGAAATTACCAACCATGTTTTTCAATGGTGCTAATATTCCAATGGGGACTAAAAATAGTAGCGCTTTAACGCTGCAGGCAGACCAACAGATTTTAAATCCTGCGTTAATGCAGGCGAAAAAAGGTGCTGATTTGCTCCGCCTGAGTAACAAACAGAACACGGAGAGTCAAAAAATTGACGCAGTGGTTGACGTGAGCAAAGCTTACTATGACATTCTGACTTCAGAAGAACAGATTAAAATCGTACAGGAAAATATTGCGCGTCTGCAAAAGCAATACAATGATGCCCATTCGCGCTATGATGTCGGTGTAGTCGATAAGACCGACTACAAACGTGCTCAGATTGCCCTCGCAAATGCCAGAGCAGATGAAAAACGTACCGTTGAGCTCCGTAAGTATAAATATGACTATCTAAAACAGCTGCTTGCCTTGGATAAAGGGCAAAACCTGACACTTTCCTTCAACAATACGAATATGGAAGGGCAGGTTTTATTGGATACGACTGCCGGTATCAATGTTACAAATCGCATTGAATTCCAACAATTGCAAACTTCCAAAAAAATTCAGGAATTAAATACCCAATATTATAAATGGACATATCTTCCCAACATAAGTGTTTTCTATAACTATGCATTTAATTATAGAAATAACAGCTTTGGCAAATTGTACAATGATAATATTCCGAGTTCTGTTGCAGGTTTGAACTTATCGTTACCTATTTTTCAAGGGTTCAAACGCAAGCACCAAATTAACAAATCAAAGTTGCAGGAAGAACGCATCGATTGGGACATCAGGAATTTGGAAAATACGGTCAACACAGAATATTCGATGGCCCGGGCAACTTATAACGCTAATCTAAATGACTGGAAAACAGCGCAGGAAAATGTTGTCCTTTCCAAAGAAGTTTATGAAACCATCAAATTGCAGTATGATGAGGGGATTAAAACTTACTTGGACCTCATGACTGCGGAGACTGATCTTAAAACAACACAATTAAACTATTTGAATGCCCTTTATGCGCTATTGTCAAGTAAACTGGATGTTCAAAAAGCAATTGGAGCGATCCAAACTAATTAATCAATTCAAACGGAAACTAATACAAATCATGAATAAAAGACAATTATTATTCGCTTTCTTCCTTGGGACGGCTTTAGTATGGACCTCTTGTGGAAATAAAGATGCAAAAAAGCAAGGTGCAGCACAGGCTCAGGCTGAGAAGGTTGTTCCTGTTACCTTTGGCGCAGCATCACATGAGATTGTTACGGGAACAATAAGTTATCCCGCAACAGTCAAACCGTTGAACGAAGCAGATTTATTTGCCGAAGTAAGCGGTTATATTACCAAAATATATGTTTCAGACGGTGCTGTGGTCTCTAAAGGACAAGCCTTGTATGAGATTGACGGAACACGTTATAATGCTGCAGTACAACAGGCAAAAGCAAGCCTGCAAGTAGCACAGACCGACCTTGACCGTCAAAAAAGAGATTTGGCACGTTACCAGACATTGGCTGACAAAGATGCGATCGCCAAACAAGTATTTGACAATGCAGTATCCGCTGTCGCTTCGTCACAGGCGCAGGTAGAATCTGCCCGCGCAGCGTTGGTTACGGCGAGTACAAACTTGTCACGCTCTACGATACGCGCACCATTTGCAGGAACTGTAGGTATATCGCAAGTACGTTTAGGTGCTTTGGTCAATCCAGGAACTACCCTATTGAACACTTTATCCTCAACAAGCCCTATTGCCATTGAATTTCAGGTGAACGAAAAAGATATCAGCAAATTTGTTCAAATGCAGAGCAGCCGCTCTTCATCGGACCTTTCACTTCTATTGCCGGACGGAAGCACTTATGAAGGAAAAGGCAATATAACAACAATTGACCGTGCTGTTGATCCAGCAACAGGAACAATTAAAGTCCGGGCTACTTTCCCCAACAATTCCAATGTGTTAAGAGCTGGTATGAACATTACGATGAATGTTTCTACGACTTCAGCAAACGAGGAAATCGTTGTGCCTTACAAGGCGGTTTTTGAGCAATTGGGTGTATTCAATTTATATGCCGTTAATGATAGCAGTAAAGCAGAAATCCGTCAGGTAAAATTAGGCATTAAAGCCGGTGACAAAGTTGTCATTAAAGAAGGTGTCAAAGATGGTGAAAAAATCATTGTTGATGGTGCCATGAACGTCCAAAATGGTGTTAAAGTTGTCGACGCTGCCACTGCCGCCCAACAAGCTGCAAAAGGTGCTCCACAAGGAAAATAACAACATTAATTTTTAAGAGAATCTAAAAAATATAGAATGATTTCAGAAGTATTTATTAAGAGGCCAGTTACCGCAATCGTTATTTCGATATTGATTTCAATTATCGGGATTATTGCTGTTTCTACGTTGCCAATTAGCCAGTATCCTTCTATTGCACCTCCAACGGTAACGGTAACAGCCAATTACACAGGAGCAGATGCACAGACGGTTGAACAGACCGTGACGACTCTGATCGAGAGTCAGATCAATGGTACACCTGGCATGATTTATATGTCGTCAAATAGTACTTCAAATGGTCAAGCAACAATTACTGTCACATTTGAAGTAGGTACTGACATTGATATTGCAACCCTAGACGTACAAAACCGTGTCGGGATTGCCGAGCCTGCCCTTCCAGAAGCGGTAAGACGTTTGGGAATCACTACCCGTAAGGCCAACAACGATATCTTGATGTTGGTTGCTTTAACTTCACCAAAAGGAACAAGATCCGAAAATTTCTTGGCCAACTACAACAACTTATACGTAAAAGATGCGCTATTACGTGTTAAAGGCGTCGGTGATGTGACCGCTTTTGGGCAACCATTTTCAATGCGTGTATGGCTAGATGCAAACAAATTAGCCAATCTAAGCATGACTCCTGCTGATGTATCGACAGCAATTGCGGAACAAAATTCCCGTATACCTGGCGGTAGCGTTGGTGGACGTCCACAAGAGTCTTCGACAGTATTTGAATATCCGGTCATTACCGATAGTGACCTTTCAAATCCCGAAGACTTTGAAAACATCGTCGTTAAGACCAACAAAGATGGGTCGATCGTACTTTTAAAGGATGTTGCGCGTGTTGAATTAGGTCAATTCAATTATGGTACATCGTCTACCGTAAATGGCATGACCTCATCTGCGATGATGATCAATCAAACGCCAGGTGGAAATGCCGTAGAATCTGCAGAAGGTATTGTCGCGGCTTTGGAAAAATTAAAACAATCTTTCCCAACTGACGTCGATTATACCATTAGTTATGAGACCGTGTCTGTGGTAAATGCATCTATTTCCTCGGTTATCCACACCTTGGTTGAAGCATTGATCCTGGTAACCGTCGTGGTTTTCTTCTTCCTACAAAGCTGGAGAGCAACTTTAATCCCTGTTCTGGCGATTCCTGTATCGATTATTGGTACATTCATCTTCTTCCTGATGTTTGGTTTCTCTGTGAACAACTTGACCATGCTTGCCTTTGTACTGGCCATCGGTATTGTGGTGGATGATGCCATCGTTGTGGTGGAAGCCGTGCAGCACTATATCGACCATTATAAGCTGGACGCAAAAGAAGCAACACGCCGTGCCATGGGTGATATTACAGCACCGGTTATTGCAATTGCCTTAATCTTGGCGGCAGTATTCGTTCCTGTAGGTTTTATCCCGGGGATGGTCGGTAAATTGTATCAACAATTTGCGATCACCATTGCGGTATCGGTTATGTTATCCGCATTCATTGCCCTTTCGTTGACACCAGCATTATGTTCGATTCTTTTGAAACCAACAGCCGTACATGAGGGTGCTAAAGGTTTGAACAAGTTCTTCTACAAATTCAACGTATGGTTTGAAAAAGTAACGATCAGATATTCAAAAGGTGTACAACAATCGATAAAAAAAGCGCCACTTGTATTGATCATCCTTTTATGTATTTTCATCGGTACAGGCTGGATGTTTACGACCAAGCCAACAGGATTTATTCCTTCCGAGGATGGTGGTGCCTTTTTTGCAGGTATTACGCTACCAGAGGGTTCTTCTTCCGCACGTACAAATGAGGTGCTTAAAGAGATTGAGGCCGATCTACATAAGACTTTTCCTGAAATCAAATATGTGACCGCGATCTCTGGTATCAATATCCTGAACCGTGCCTTCAAATCCAATGGTGCGACAGTTTTCGTGTCGCTCAAACCTTGGGAAACACGGACACGTACGGCCAGCGATATTGCCGGTATGATCATGGGTAAATACATGGGTTATACCAAAGCAAGGGTATTAGCGGTAACACCACCAGCTATTCCGGGCTTAGGTACATCCGGAGGTTTCTCCTTGCAGGTACAAGATTTACAAACGGTAAATATCAAGGATTTCGAAGCTACAGTGGGTAAATTCCTCATGGCTGCCAACCAACGTCCAGAAATTGGAATGGCTTATACGATGTTTAATACCAATTCTCCAAACTACAAATTGGAAGTCAATCGTGAACAGGCTAAACGTATGGGAGTTCCGATATCAAGTATTTATTCGACGATATCGTCCTATTTGGGTAGTAGCTATGTTAATGACTTTACCAAGTATGGCCGTAGCTATCGTGTCGTTACACAAGCCGATATCCCTTATCGTATGAATATCGAAGACATCAACAAACTTTATGTCAACAATACGATGGGCAACCCGGTACCAATGGGTACACTCGTTAAATATGAGCTGATAACGATGCCGTCGATCATCAACCACTACAATATCTTTAGAAGTATCGAGATCAATGGTAGCTCGGCTCCGGGTTACTCGTCTGGGGATGCATTGAAAGCCTTACAGGAAGTTGCAGCACAGACTTTACCGGAAGGGTTTGATTATCAATTCTCCGGACTTTCACTACAGGAAATGCAGTCAGGATCAAAAACCATTCAGATCTTTGCCTTATGTATCCTGTTTGTATTCTTGCTGTTGGCGGCCCTGTATGAAAGTTGGTCAGTACCATTCTCTATCCTTCTATCGGTTCCTTTAGGGGTATTTGGAGCGATTTTGACCCTAACGTTGATACCATCTTTAGATAATAATATCTATGCGCAGATCGGTTTGGTAACCATTATTGGTCTGGCGGCCAAGAATGCGATCCTGATCGTAGAATTTGCCAAAGAACGGGTTGACATCGGAATGAATCTCTATGAGGCAACATTGGATGCTGTAAAATTGCGTTTACGTCCGATCATCATGACTTCTTTCGCCTTCATCCTGGGTATTATTCCATTGATGTTGTCACACGGTGCCGGTGCCATCTCCCGCCAAACAATCGGCTGGACGGTATTCGGTGGTATGACCGCAGCGACACTTTTGGCAATCTTTATCGTTCCCGTCCTGTTCGTTGTGATTACACGAATGGCCTACGGTAAGAAAAAATTAGCTGAATTAGAAGCTAATTTCGATGAAGAAAAAGCAAAGAACTTAAGTGCACACTAAGCAAACAACGGTTTGCGGCATACGGTACTAATTCTAACAGTACGCTTAAGCGGCCTTTCTTTCCGACGAAAGAAAGGCCGCTTGTTTTTTGCGCTTCCAATTATAATTTTTAATTTTACCGCACACGATTAAAAACATATGTCACCTGAATCACAACGCAAATTTGAACAACTAAATCTTCTTGCCGAATCCTATGATGCCTTACTATTTGATGTCGATGGCACATTGGCGGACAACATGGATGCCCATAAACAAGCTTATAAAGCTGCCGCCAAACAATATGGCGTTGAGCTTGATGTCAATCTCATTGACGAAACTGCCGGCTGGCCTACGGTAGCCGTTGCTGCGGAAATCAGCAAACGCTATGCTGTCGACTTTGACCACGAGGAATTCTCCACACTTAAGTCCACGATATTTAGAGATGAATATGTTTTTAAAACAAAACCGGTCGATTATGTTGTTGAGCATTTGAAGTACCAAAAAGGTAAAAAACATATTGCTGCCGTCTCCGGCGGAACAAGGACAACTTTGTCCATGACCCTAAATACTATCGGAGTATGGGATGATCTTGAAACGTTAGTCTGTGCGGGAGACACTCCAGAAGGTAAACCATCCCCACAACCGTTTCTGCTTGCAGCTTCGCAGTTGAACATCGCTCCAGAAAAATGCTTGGTCTATGAAGACGGGGTTCCCGGCGTTGAAGGTGCTAAAGCCGCAGGAATGGGCTGGGTCCGCATAGATGAACTATAAACAGGCTCAATGTTTCAACATAAAAAAGCCCTTGAATTGAAATTCAAGGGCTTTTCCTTTATGACTGACTCCTCAGTTTTTTGCGGACTGCTCAACTCCGGGAGGACCGCTTTTTACGTTTTCGACAACTTGTACTAGAAGCTGGTGATAATTTTCACCCCGCCATTGCTGTAATTCAGATCAGACGACCGCAAACCTCCAACGGGTAGTTTGTAATAAGGTTCCACAGAGATGGAAAGTTTGCCGACTTTCTGTTTTCGTCCGACCGAGAAGTTCACAAACCCATTCACACCTTTATCATCTACGTTCTTATCTGCGGATGTTTGTTTATACTCTTTATTGTTGGTTTCATAAATCGTAGCCCGTTCCTGATCCAGTACACCGACATAGGAAACCCCTACTGAGGTATAGAAATTTTTACTGATCGCATAACGGACATCAACAGGAATATCCACGGTTAAGATTTTACCGGAAACGCGTTCGTTACTTTTAGCATCTTTAGCATCCGCTGTGCGCATCACCAAAGGATTATTCAAACTGCTGGGCTGCGAAAGATAACTTGGGGCATCGGCAACAAACGAATTGGAAGCCATCGCCGGTGTGATGGGCGTATTTCCTGACATCGCTCCATAATGCTGGATAGAAGCACCGGATCGGATACTGATCTTACTCGAAACATTATAAGCCAGGGCAACTCCGCCCCCGAGGGTGATGCTCTCCGAAGTAGAAGCCGGTGATACAAATGCCCCCAGTTCCCATTTGCTGTCAAGATCATTCCCGTTTCTCAGAGCGACAGTACTCTTCCCATTTCCCTGCTGCCCAGCATATAGCGCAGAAAGGCGTGCAGCTTCAAGCTGTGTCTGTGTATAGGATGAAACGGTATTTGAATTTGTTGATGCCACAGTTGAATTGGATGGCGCACCAACCTTTGTTGCCCCCGGGATAGCCGACGAAGCAGCAACTGTAGGGTCATCCAGATTGATCCTTGCGGAAAGGGTACTGTTGCGCAATTGCATGTTCTGCCCCGCACCTAAAGCGGCAAGATTATTTGATACACGAATATTATTCCCGCTTACTGCTTTTCCATCAAATAAGACAAACCGTTGTTTTTGACTATCATCAGCAGAAGGACTTTCCACTTTCGAATAGGTAAACGGTCGATCACGCATCAGTTCCTGTTCACTCAATCCCTGTGTCCCGGTCACATCGGACAACGAACGTTGAATAGACTCCTTTAAATCTTTGTTGTCCGCGAGCACCTCACTATCTTTCTGTTGCTGGGTTACAACCGGCGGAGATGGAATGACTGCAGAATTATTTTTCAACCCCCAATAGCCCGCACCAAAACATAAAAGTACCGCGGCAGCCGCACTCCAATATTTCCATGCGGAAGAAGGTGGTGTTGCTACCTCATGCGTTGATGCAAATTTTTCCCAGGAACCTTCCCGATAAGGTAGTTCATGGTCTTTTAATTGCCCAATGATCTCTTCTATCAATTCTTTTTTCTTATTGCCTTCCATGGTAACAACACTATTTATCTTATTTCTTGCACTACACCTGTATAGTCCAAGTATAATTTTCTGAGTTTTTGCTTTGCCCTTGTCAAGTACGTACGTGACGTACTATCCGGTATATTTAGCATTTGGGCAATTTCATCATGCGAATACCCTTCTATTTCATAGAGATTAAAAATAGTTTTCTGAATTTCGGGGAGCTGATCCAACAAGCTCAAAATCTCATTTACCTCCAAGCGGCTATCCAATTGCACTGATGGCGTATGCATATCCCCTTCGGCCATATCTTCAACAGAATACAACTGTTTTTTGCTCCGCAGAAAGTCAATTGAGATATTTGCAGCAATTCGACCGATCCATGCCCGAAACGATTTTTCGAGGTTCTCCGCATCAATATCCCTATTGAAGGACTCCAATTTTCGAAAAATCCGGACAAAGCTCTCATTCACAAGTTCCTCGGCATCGACATCCTGTTTGACATAGCGGATGATGATTGCCATTAGGTAGCCATAATATTTTTTATAGACAAAAGCCTTGCCGTCCTCGCGATTTCGCAAGCAACGTTCCAAGGCATCATGTAAAGATGATAGCTTCTTGTTATAAAAATATGACTGAATAATTCCCACTTAAACTATTTAAATATTAAGCTTCAAATAACGAAAATAAAATTATAAAACTTAAAATCAAATAGTCGAATGTCCCCGCTTAATATCACTATTTAACTATTTTTCTTCTTTTAACGGTCGCCATTTGTATTTCGCTACAGCGCTTTTCAAAAAAAATCAATAAAAAGAATTGAAAAAAATGGCTATTTTTGCATGATTTTCACATTTTAAATATTATTCAGACCGAATGAGTACTGTATTATCCGAACAGGAACAACTTAGAAGACAGGCGATGCAATCGTTGTTGGATATGGGAATCGAGCCTTTTCCAGCGAATGAATTTGTCGTCAATGCACATGCTGCCGATATTTTAGAAAACTACGATAGAGATAAATTGAATTATAAGAACATTACCATTGCCGGCCGCATTATGAGCCGTCGTGTGATGGGAAGTGCTTCATTTTTTGAAATCCAAGATTCTACCGGCCGTATTCAAGCTTATATTAAGCGTGATGATGTATGCCCTGATGAAAATAAAGATCTCTACAATGTTGTTTTCAAAAAACTATTGGATATCGGCGATATTGTAGGTGTCAAAGGATATGTTTTCACGACACAGACTGAAGCGATTGCAGTACACGTAGAGGAACTAACGGTATTATCCAAATCCTTACGTCCCCTTCCAGTGGTTAAATCCGCTGAAGGCAAAACATTCGATGCCTTTACGGATCCGGAGCAACGTTACAGAATGCGCTATGTTGACTTAATTGTAAACCCTGCCAATAAGGATATATTTGTCAAACGCACCAAACTTTTTAATGCCATGCGTCAATTTTTTAACGACGCCGGTTATATGGAAGTAGAAACACCCGTTTTACAGTCTATTCCCGGAGGTGCCGCAGCACGTCCGTTTATCACCCACCACAATGCATTGGATATTCCATTATACCTTCGTATTGCGAACGAACTTTATTTAAAAAGACTGATCGTAGGTGGTTTTGACGGGGTGTACGAATTTTCCAAAAACTTCCGTAACGAAGGAATGGACCGCACGCATAATCCCGAATTTACGGCCATGGAAATCTATGTGGCTTACAAAGACTACAACTGGATGATGGATTTCACAGAACGCCTTTTGGAGCACTGTGCACTTGCAGTAAACGGTACCACACAAGCAACTTTTGGCGAACATAAAATTGATTTCAGGGCGCCATATAAGCGTATCTCGATGACCGATTCCATCAAAGAATTCACAGGATTTGATATCACCGGCAAAACCGAAGAAGAAATCCGTGTAGCCGCAAAAGGTATGGGTATCGACGTTAACGAAACAATGGGTAAAGGCAAATTGATTGACGAGATCTTTGGTGCGAAATGTGAAGGCAACTACATCCAGCCAACATTTATCACCGATTATCCGAAAGAGATGTCACCATTGACCAAAAAACATCGCGATAATCCGGATTTAACAGAACGTTTCGAGTTAATGGTCTGTGGAAAAGAGATTGCCAATGCTTACTCCGAATTGAATGACCCAATTGATCAACGCGAACGTTTTGAAGATCAATTGAAACTTTCAGAGAAGGGGGATGATGAGGCCATGTTTATTGACCAGGATTTCTTGCGTTCTTTAGAGTATGGTATGCCACCTACTTCCGGTTTAGGAATAGGTATGGATCGCCTGATTATGTTTCTGACCAATAATGCTTCTATTCAGGAAGTATTGTTCTTCCCGCAGATGCGTCCTGAAAAGGTAACAAAAGTTGCGGACGTAAAGGACTATGAAGAGCAAGGTATTCCTGCCGCTTGGGTACCGGCATTACAAAAAATGGGCTTTACAACCATCGAAGCCTTAAAAGAAGCCAACCCAAATAAGGTTTTTAATGATCTTGGCGGCATGCGTAAAAAATTAAAACTAGACATAACTATGCCGAGTAAAGACGAAGTACTGGCTTGGTTTAACTAATACAATGACACTAACAGCGGCGGACTAACATCCGCCGCTGTTATTTAGGGTATCCTCCCATATCCCCACAGGATAGTGCCTAAATATCCCGGTCAATAAAACCTAAAATCCCCGATTAAGAAACAGTGGCCCCTCTCATTTACCATCCAACGCAAACATGCGCCTGATCGTGATCGGCTATATTTTTATTACAAAAACCTTCGCCTCAAAAGGGCAATCTAAATTGTAAACATTTTCTATATTTACGTATATTGAATTAAAATAGCGTTAGCGTATGAAGAGCATACTCGCCCTTGATGGAGGTGGTATTCGAGGGATTATCCCAGCTATGATACTCGTGGCTTTGGAGGAAAAATTACAAAAAAAAACAATGGATCCCAATGCGCGGATCGCCTCTTATTTTGACTTTATTGCCGGCACCAGCAGTGGCGGAATTCTTACAAGCATCTTATTGTTTCCGGACGAACGTGATCCTACGCATCCCAAGTTTTCAGCCCGCGATGCTTTAAATCTATTCGTCAACCACGGGACAGAAATCTTTCACACCTCCAAATGGCGCCGTTTTCTGGGTGAATTCGGCCTGGTGAGTGAATTGTACTCTTCGGCCGCCTTGTCTAATGTGCTGGACAAATATTTTCAAAATGCGCGGTTAAGCCACCTGATCAAGCCCTGCATTATCACAGCCTATAACATCGAGCTCCGTAAAAATCATTTTTTTAGGCAACAGAAGGCAATCACCCATGGCGAAGCGCGGGACTTTTACCTCAAAGATGTCTGCAAAGCGACTTCGGCAGCCCCGACGTTCTTTCCCGTTGCCGAAATCTATTCCATATCCAATACCAGATATCCGCTCATAGATGGTGGAGTGTTTGCGCAGAATCCCTCCATCTGCGGCTTGCTTGAGGTGTTAAAAGCCTTTAACAGCACACAGATCAACGATATGTTTATGGTTTCCTTGGGCACCGGGGTATCAAAGACAGCCTACAATTACGAACACTTCAAGAAAAAGCTTGCCATTCAGATCGGCCCCGCACTTGTGGACATCATGACGAGTGCCTCTTCCGAAAGTACCGAATTTTTTATCAAGCAATTATTTAGAAGCAATGGGAAACAGCAGAATTACGTTCGGCTGGAGCCGGCAAATCTATCCAGTATCAATGCTTCCCTTGATGCAGCCTCAACAAACAATATCCAAAAACTCATCTCTTTATCCGATAAGCTGATCAGTGAACATGAGGATACACTGGATTATATCATCGAACACCTCATCAAAGAAAAGAATCAGAATAAGAAGAAAAATCCTTGGAGCCAGTTGATGGATAAATTCTAAAAGGTTACTTTTACGCATATTTAAATCTATTATGGCATTAAACTACGTATGGGTTGCATTTTTTTTAATCACATTTGCCGTAGCCCTGGTAAAACTTATCTTTTTCGGAGATACCGAAATCTTCCAACAAATTGTCAATTCCATCTTTGACAGCGCTAAAACTGGAGCTGAAATCTCCTTGGGGCTGGTCGGGATGATGACTTTCGCTCTGGGAATCATGAAAATCGGTGAGAAAGGCGGCATGATCAATATCTTCGCAAAAATCGTAGGGCCTTTTTTCCATAAATTATTTCCCGAAATCCCTAAGAACCATCCTGCTCTCGGATCTATTTTAATGAATTTTTCTGCCAATGCGCTGGGTCTGGATAATGCAGCAACACCTTTGGGCCTTAAGGCGATGAAGGAACTCCAGGAACTGAATCCCAATAAGGAAACGGCAACGAATGCACAGATTATGTTCATTGTGCTCAATGCATCCAGTCTTACCTTATTACCGATTTCCATTATGGCTTACCGCAAGGAAGCGGGTGCACCGGATCCCTCCGACGTCTTTCTTCCGATTTTGATCGCAACCTTCTTTTCGACTTTAGTAGCTTTGATCCTTGTTGCCCTTTATCAAAAAATAAACCTATTCAACCGAGTCGTTTTAGGCTATTTAGGTGCCATGGGTTTATTTATCGGTGGATTATTATATTATTTCTCGGGACTACAACAAGCCGAAATAGAGATCTTCAGCAAAGTATTTGGTAATGTGATCCTGTTTAGCCTCTTCACTTCTTTCATAGGTTTGGCGCTTTTTCGCAAAGTCAATGTCTACGATTCCTTTATTGAAGGTGCTAAAGAAGGATTTGAAGTTTCTGTCAAAATTATTCCTTATCTGGTGGCCATGCTGGTCGGCATCGCTGTTTTTAGAGCCTCAGGAACAATGGATTATATGGTTGCCGGAATATCCAAAGGTATTGCCTTATGTGGTTTAGATACTTCCTTTGTTGATGCCCTGCCGGTCGCATTTATGAAACCGCTCAGCGGGTCAGGTGCGCGTGGACTGATGGTTGACTTAATGAATGCCAAAGGGCCTATGGACTTTGCGGCACGTGTCGCCTGTGTTATTCAGGGTTCCACTGAAACAACTTTTTACGTACTGGCGGTCTACTTTGGCGCCGTGGGGATAAAACGGACCAGACATGCCTTGCCTTGTGCCCTATTGGCTGAATTGGCGGGCGTGATTGCCGCTATTATTATATCCTATATTTTCTTTAAATAGCATTTTACAAGCATTGCTTAAGTTTAGAAGATACAGGTAGACATGTTATAAAAAACAAATCTGACTGTGCCCTATCGTAAAATGACACTTGCCGATAGACACATAAATCTGTTGAAGATGGCTTTTTAGCCATCGGAAGCAAATACAAATGAACAAATAATTAGCTAGGGATGAAAAAAACAATCGCACTGATCGCCCACGATGGCAAGAAGCCAGAAATGGTTGCTTTTGTCAAAGACCACCAGGATTTACTGGAGCATGCTCATATTATCGCAACGGGAACGACGGGTTCCTATGTGCGGCAGACAGGACTTCCAGTGGAGTTAAAATTAAGCGGCCCGATGGGGGGCGATGCACAGATCGCCGCACTGGCCGCTGAAGGTAAAGTAGATGGCATTATCTTCTTTCGTGATCCACTTGGTAAGCACGCCCACGAACCTGATATTCAAATGTTGATGCGTGTGTGCGACCTTTACAATGTTCCCTTGGCCACCAATCCTGCCACCGGAAGCTTAATTATTGAAGGATTATTGGAAGATCTTGTCGACTAACAAACCATTTTATTTAAGATGATGGAAAATGAAGTTATTGTCACCATAGGTGAAACACCTTATACCACGACCGTACAATATGGTAAACACCAGATTATTGCCGATGAGCCCGAGGACTTGGGTGGACAGGATCAGGGAATAAATCCCACACCGCTGCTGCTCTCTTCGTTAGGCACCTGCAAAGCAATCACCGTAAAAATGTATGCCGACCGAAAAAGCTGGCCTCTGGAAGAAGTTATTATCCGCCTTTCGCATGAAGTGCAGACCAGTGAACAGCAACAGACCACCTATATACAATGTCATATTAGCTTTAAGGGTAATCTGGATGACGAACAAAAGAAGAGACTGTTTAAGATTGCCGAAAAATGTCCTGTACATAAAATCTTAACTAATCCTATTGTAATAACTTCAAATCATTTGTAATTGTTTCTTGGGATAACGGGCGACACTAATTATATTTGTCCGCACAAAAAATCTTCGCACAACAATACCTGCCAATTGCAGTAAAAGATAATGAAGGTTCTTATATGCCGCTGAATAGTTGAAAAGTGCGCTGTAACAGCGAAAAATAAGCAGGACATCAATAACATATAAACGTTCAATAAAAATAGCAATTCGATGCAATTGGATCCACAAATAGCAATAGACTCTCCTTTTAGATCAATTAAACGGGAAGACTGGAAAAATCTAAATGGAAAGGTATTGCACAACTTCAGTTCCGAAGATCTTGACAACCTGCATGCGCTCAATGAGCCATTGACAAACCAGGAGATCGAAGAAGTCTATTTTCCGCTGAGCCATTTGCTGGAAATTCACATTGACCGTTTCCAAAGCCTGCATCAGCGGACAAATCGTTTTTTTGGGAAAGAAGAAAGTAAATTACCTTATATCATCGGTATTGCGGGCTCTGTCGCTGTCGGAAAAAGTACAACAGCCAGGGTGTTGCAACGGGTGCTGAGTATGCTGCCTTCAAAACCAAAGGTGGATCTGGTGACCACGGATGGTTTTCTCCATCCTAATCAACAACTGATCGAAAAAGGAATTCTGAACCGCAAAGGATTTCCGGAAAGTTATGATGCCAAACGACTGATCCATTTTCTTTCTGCGGTTAAATCCGGAGCACCTAAAATTATGGTTCCGGTATACAGCCATCTGGTTTACGATGTATTACCCGATGATCAGCACCAGATCATTGAACAACCGGACATCTTAATCGTCGAAGGAATCAATGTGTTACAGGTCAATTCACAACGCCCCCGCAAAGGACATAGCGTCTTCGTTTCCGACTTTTTCGACTATTCGATCTACGTACATGCCAGTGAGAAAAACCTCATCGAGTGGTATACCAACAGGTTTGAATCCCTACGGGCGACCGCTTTTCAGAATCCGGCTTCGTTTTTCCATAAATATGCAGATATGTCACCCGAAGAAAGTCATGCGATGGCCGTTAATATCTGGAATGAGATTAATAAGCCAAACCTGATCAAGAACATCTTACCGACCCGCTATCGCGCCGATCTTATCCTGGAAAAAGGCAGCCATCATTTTGTCAAAAATGTGAAGGTCAGAAAGATCTAACTGACCGTTCCCTTAAATTGAAGAACCTCATTCAGAATCTTGCTCTGCACCTGCTGGTGAATCCGGTTACTTGAGGATATCGTGCTGACCTCAACTTTATATTTTACATAGTCTTTGGCTAAGTCAGCTATTTTCACCGTAAATCCCTGGCCATGATCCAAATTGGAATTATGCTGAAATAAGGGGTTAAAGTACTCTTCCAGCACTTCTACAGGAACGGCACGATCCATCGGCAATTCAAATTTTACGACAATTTTATTGGATTTCTGCGATGTTTTATTGACCAGGGTTGCCGTAAACACCAAGTTGTTCGGGATCATGACCGCATCATCATCCTCGTCCCGGACAACGAGATTGGCCAGCGTAATGTCGACGATTTTACCTTGATATTCCCCTATTTTAATGCGATCACCGACGGAAAACTGATCCGAAAACATAATGATCAGGCCCGATATCATATTGGTGATATATTCCCTGAAGATAACGGCTATGGCCATCGCCACAATCGTCATGCTGGTTATAAAATCTTTCGGGTTGATACCGACTGCAATCATCAAACTAACAATGATAAAAAACACATTTCCCACAGTTGCCACACGTGTAATTCCCAGTACAAAGTTACCGCGGACAACCTGATGTTCATTGCGGCTGTTGTAAAGCTTGACGAGGATAAAATGACCGATCGAAATTAGTACACTGGCCGTCAGAAACGTATTCAGTCCGTAGGCCATGTTCAGGATGACCTCCCGCTGCTTATAAAAAGACTCGAATTGTACAAATGAAGCCGTCAATGCAACGAGTAGAATAATCCGTATGATAAAGGAAATAGATTTTGTCATTTTTAAACGTTGATGATTTGCAAATAAAAACAAATTTATCGTTTTTCTCCACGGTGCCGATGATTTTTTTTCCTGTACAGTAGCGCTAAAGCAGTCGTGGAACTAAACAATTTTACTTTACGTAAAGAGCATTATCAGGAAATACCTATCTTTGCCTAAAGACATTACATGCTATTAAATGAAGGAATCCAACGTGCAAACTGAACTCAACGTAACCGGAATGCACTGCACAAATTGTGCTATTTCAATCCATAAATACCTAGAAGACAAGGGTGCTAAGGAGATCTACGTTGATTTCGCTTCAGATGAAGTAAAGTTCTCCGCTATCCCCCAAGATCAGGTTCCGCAGCTTGTCAAAGGTATCGAGTCATTGGGCTATAAAGTCATTAAGGATAAAGACAGCAAAGTAAGCTTTTGGAAGTCCGTTGAACTCAAATTTTTGATCTGCCTACTTTTTACCATTCCGCTATGGAGTCATATGTTTGTGACTCTCCCCTTGCTCCACGATCCCTATATACAGCTGGCTTTCTGTACACCGGTTTATCTTGTCGGTTGTCTCTACTTTGGTAATAGTGCCCTGCGTTCGCTATGGAATAAAATGCCCAACATGGATGTGCTTATCTTTGTCGGATCCACTGCGGCATTTGTCTACAGTGCTATTGGCACTTATTACCATCTGGGGCACGATTATCAGTTTTACGAAACCTGTGCAACGATTATTACCTTAGTCTTTATGGGTAATGTGCTTGAAAAACGCGCTGTTACCAAAACCACATCCGCCATCAAAGATCTGGTCAAATACCAAGACATTAAAGCGATTAAAATTGAAGGCGATAACGAAATTGAAATTAGGGCTAAAGAGATCAAATCCGGGGATATTCTGAAAGTGAATACGGGAAGCCTGATTCCGGTGGATGGTGATATTCTGGATGGCCATGCCTGGATCGACGAATCCATGCTGACGGGCGAGAGTCTCCCGATCGAAAAAACAAAATATGATGCCGTGATCGGCGGCACATTGCTGAGCGCCGGCAATATCCGGATTTCGGCCACTAAAGTAGGGTCTAAAAGCGTTTTATATCAGATCATTCAATTGATTAAAGACGCACAGAGCAAAAAACCGCCCATTCAAAAATTTGGTGATAAAGTGGCGGCCTATTTTGTACCTATTGTTGTCATGATCGCATTTTTCACTTTTTTTATCGCCTACTTTATTGCCCAATTGCCGCTACAGCAGGCATTGATGAATGCCATTGCGACACTTGTGGTCTCCTGTCCCTGTGCGATGGGCCTGGCCACACCAACAGCAGTGATGGTCGGTCTGGGCCGGGCAGCCAAACAAGGCATCCTCATCAAGGGCGGCAGCACAATCGAAGAGCTGTCAGAAATCAAACAGATCGTTTTTGATAAAACGGGAACGCTGACAACAGGCGATTTTAATATCAAAGCCATTCAGACCTTTGGTATAGCGCAATCGCAGGTGGAGTCAATCATTGCACAGCTGGAAAGTTATTCCAGCCACCCAATTGCCCAATCAATCCGCAAGCATCTCAAGGAGATCAAGTCATACCGCATTATATTCAAAGAAGTCAACGAAATAAAAGGACAGGGAATATTTGCCACGGACACCAATGGAAACAGCTATTCCATCTGTAATGCTAAAATTGGCAGGAAAGATTATTCCAACAGGTACGACCTGACGCTGACCATCAATGAGGTTGTCATTGCAGGTATCGTGCTGGAAGATCAGATCAAGCCCTATGCAAAAGAACTTGTACAGTACCTAAAAGATAAAGGAATCCGTCCTATCCTATTGAGCGGTGATAGGCAAAGTAAATGTGAACGGGTGGCACAAAAACTTGGTATAGCGGATGTTTACTGGGAAAAATCACCCAGCGAAAAATTGGCGATCCTTTCGGATCTCAAAAAAACGGCCGCTACGGCAATGGTAGGCGACGGCATTAACGATGCCCCTGCCCTTACGGCAGCGGATGTCGGTATTTCACTCGGCGACGCAACACATATTGCCATTCAGTCCGCAAAAGTCATACTGCTGAACAGCGATCTGAAATCTATCGAAAAGCTACTGCAGATAGGTCATCACACCTTACTGACCATCAAGCAGAATCTTTTTTGGGCATTTGCCTATAATATTATCGCGATCCCATTGGCAGCAGCAGGATTCTTAGGCCCTATGCTGGCGGCGTTAAGCATGGCCTTCTCCGATCTCATTGTCATCGGTAATTCGATCCGCCTACGCTTTAAAAAAATGAAATAAAAACGATACGGCATAAGTACCAAGACAATCCATAAAAGATTGTCTTTTTTGTGTATATTAGGGCTCAATTCATTCGCTTTTGAGGTTAAATTTTTGTAACTTCGCATGCGTAGCAAGCCAATTAAAAAGGCTTGCTTACTAGTTTTATTGAAACCAAATTCATATGGCTGAAGAAACAGAAAACGACAACAATCTTGTTCCGGCAAACGACCGGATTATCCCAATCAATATCGAGGATCAGATGAAGTCTGCTTACATTGACTACTCCATGTCTGTCATTGTATCCCGGGCTCTTCCTGATGCACGTGACGGCATGAAGCCTGTACACAGACGTGTTCTTTATGGTATGTTGGACTTAGGGGTTACCAGTGGTAAACCTTATAAAAAGTCTGCCCGTATCGTTGGTGACGTATTAGGTAAATATCACCCACATGGTGATTCCTCCGTTTACGACACCATGGTTCGTATGGCTCAAGATTGGAGTTTGCGCTACCCGCTGGTGGATGGTCAAGGTAACTACGGTTCCATTGACGGTGACCCTCCTGCGGCAATGCGTTATACAGAGGCGAGGTTAAAGAAGATCGCCGAAGAAATGCTATCCGATATCAACAAAGACACCGTTGATTTCCAAAATAACTTTGACGACTCCTTGCAGGAGCCTACCGTATTGCCAACACGTATCCCTAACCTCCTGGTCAATGGAGCTTCAGGTATCGCCGTAGGTATGGCAACAAATATGGCACCACATAACCTTTCGGAGGTCATTGATGGTACTATAGCTTTCATCGATAACCGTGATATTGAAGTACCTGAATTGATGCAACATATCAAAGGCCCTGACTTCCCTACGGGAGCATTGATCTACGGGTATGCCGGTGTTCAGGATGCTTGTAATACAGGCCGTGGCCGTATTGTTATGCGTGCTAAAGCCGAAATCGAAACAACCAAGTCCGGAAAAGAACAGATTATTGTGACCGAAATCCCTTACCAGGTGAATAAGGCCAATATGATCGAACGTACTGCCGATTTGGTCAATGAAAAGAAATTGGAAGGTATTTCGGCCATCCGCGATGAGTCTGACCGTACTGGTATGCGTGTCGTTTATGACATTAAACGTGATGCCAACGCCAATGTTGTTTTAAATAATCTATTCAAATATACAGCGCTACAAACTTCTTTTTCAGTCAATAATATCGCCTTAGTTAAAGGAAGACCTGTACTGATGAATCTAAAAGATATGATTCGTGAGTTTGTTGAGCATAGACACGATGTTATCGTCAGACGTACACGTTACGAATTGGCGGAAGCTGAAAAACGTGCGCATATCTTGGAAGGATACTTGATCGCCCTGGATCATTTGGATGAAGTCATCAAATTAATCCGTAACTCCGATACACCTGAGGATGCACGTGTTGGATTGATGGAACAATTCGGTCTATCCGATCTCCAGGCCCGTGCTATTCTGGATATGACCTTGCGTCGTCTGACAGGACTGGAACGTGATAAGATCAAAGAAGAATATGCTGAATTGATGAAAACAATTGACTATTTGAAATCTATATTGGCAGACGAAGAGCTCCGCATGAAGATCATCAAAGATGAGTTAATTGAGATCAAAGAAAAATATGGTGACGAACGTAGGTCGCAGATTGTTCATTCTGCCGAAGACATGCGTATGGAAGACTTTATTGATGACGAAGAAATCGTGATCACAATCTCCCATAACAGCTATG
Organism: Sphingobacterium athyrii; assembly: GCF_003071065.1. Taxonomy (GTDB): domain Bacteria; phylum Bacteroidota; class Bacteroidia; order Sphingobacteriales; family Sphingobacteriaceae; genus Sphingobacterium; species Sphingobacterium athyrii. The sequence continues at coordinate 206,066 of NZ_QCXX01000001.1, forward strand.
TAAAACGTACGCCGTTATCCGAATATAAACGTCAAGGTCGTGGTGGCCGTGGATCAATCGGAACAAACACGCGTGAAGAGGATTTCACCGAACACATCATTACAGCCTCAGCGCACAACTACATGCTCCTATTTACCGAAGCAGGTCGCTGTTTCTGGTTGCGTGCATTTGAGATCCCTGAAGGAAGCCGTACTTCGCGTGGCCGTGCACTTCAAAACATCATCAATGTACCGAAGGAAGAGAAAATTAAGGCCTTTATCTTAGTGAAGAACCTGAAAGACCAGGAATACCTGGAAAACAACTTCATTATTATGTGTACTAAAAAAGGTACCATCAAGAAAACGTCTTTGGAAGCCTATTCCCGCCCGAGAGCAAATGGTATCAATGCGATCAACATCAACGAAGGTGATCAATTGATCGAAGCTTGTTTGACTACAGGAAGCAGCGAAATTGTGATGGCACTGCGCTCAGGAAGAGCTATTCGCTTTAATGAGTCTACCGTCCGCCCAATGGGCCGTACAGCAACAGGCGTTCGTGGTATTACCCTTTCTTCCGAAAGGGATGAGGTGATTGGCATGATTAGTGTCAATGATTCAGAAACAACGGTGTTGGTGGTTTCGGAGAAAGGTTACGGAAAACGTACGGATATCGAAGATTACCGGGTTACAAATCGTGGTGGTAAGGGTGTCAAAACAATCAATGTAACTGATAAAACGGGTGAATTGGTTGCTATAAAAGGCGTTACAGACGCAGAAGACCTTATGATCATCAATAAATCAGGTATTGTTATCCGGATAGCTGTAGAAGAATTACGTGTCATGGGCCGTGCAACACAAGGTGTAAGACTCATTAACCTGAAAGACAACGACGAGATCGCTTCGATCACAAAAGTAGATCGCGAAGAAGAATTGGACGAAGAGTCTGGCGATGAAAATTCAACAGAAGCGGATAATGAAGGATTAACTTCTGGAGAAAATATAGATTCAAACGAAGAATAAACTGAATGAAAAACTTACTGATATCATTGTTCATATCTGCAAGTAGTTTAACTGTTGCTGCCCAATCAAATTTGAAAGAGGGCAGCAACAGTTTTGCTTTATATACCAAAACTGGCGATTTTAAAAATCTTGAAAACGCCAGAAAGTTTGCAGATGCTGCATTCCAATCCAAAAAAGATTCGGCATCTGTCAACAACAACCTGCTGAGGGCTTTGGTATATAGCTCACTGGCAGTTGCGGATTCAACTCGAAAACAGCAGTATAAATTAGACCCTATCGACATATCCATCAAATCATTAAAATTGCTGGATGCGAAAAAAGCACGTCGAAATTTTCCGGCTGAGATGGATTATATCCGTCAAAATCTTGCTGGTGCCATCTCCTATCAAGGCGGTGCTGCTTTAAAGGACGGAAAGTTTGATAAAGCATACCAGGCTTACCTTCGCATAGACTCGCTCGGTTTTAAGAATAGCGACCTCAAATATAATCTTGCGGTACTCGCCGGAAAAAACAAAGATTATATGAATTCCATCAAATATTATGATGAACTCATTAAAGGAGAAAACCCTAAGCCGGGCTACTTTCTGGAATTAGCACAAATTTATGGTCTGGGAGGTACTAAACAGGATGTCTTAAACGTTTTAGAAAAAGGTCATGCTGTATTCCCTGAGAATAAGCAGATACTTTTTAGATTGATCGATGTGTATTCAGCCAACAGTTCGTATGATGCCATATTGAATGTGATTGCTGATGCCATTCGTCTGGAGCCTGAAAATGTTGAATTAAATTACATTGCCGGCTATTCTTACGAAAATGCAAATGATCTAAAAAAAGCAAAAGAGTATTACAATAATGTATTGCGGTTAGATCCAAACAACTATGAATCTAATTTGGCACTAGGCTTAATTAATCTTGAAACGCTATTAAAAGATCCGACGAATCAAGATATTCAGGATTTAACGGTCGAATATCTATTAAAAGCAAACGAGATCAAACCCTATGATGTAAATGCCTTGAAGGCACTGGCAAAATATTATACACTTATTGATGATGCCTCACAATTAGACAGGGTAAACTTATTATTGAATCAATTAACAGTTAAATAGATATGAATTTAAAATCTCTATTATTATTAGCGGCAATAGGTACTGTATCTACATCAGTTTCTTTCGCCCAAACGGGTAACGTAAAAAAGGCAAAAACTGGTCTTGCAAAATTTCAGGAATTAAAAGAAGCCGGTACTGCTCAATTAGGCCTGCCTAATCTTAAATCAGCAAAAGAAGCCATCGACGCTGCTGTTATCAACGAAAAAACAAAAGATAATGCAGAGGCTTGGACAGTTTATGCTCTCGTTAACGCAAACCTATCAACTATAGATAAATCCACTGAACTGGCAAAATTAGCAGAAGATGGTATTGCCAAAGCAAAACAATTGGATACTGATGGTGCCAACAAAGCAAACATCACTGTGGCTGAGCAAATTCTTGGACAATATAACTTCAATATCGGCGCCGAAGAGTATCAGGCACAGAAATATGCCGATTCTTATAATTCATTCACCAAAGCATTGACTTACCTTCCCGGAGACACATTGGTGACTTATTATAGCGGTGTAGCAGCATTGTCCAACAAGGATTATAAAAATGCAATCGAGCGTTACAAGGAACTGATCCCTAGAAAAGACTTTTCTTCACATAAAACAATTATGGTTGATCTACCTAAATTGTATTTAAATGTAAAAGACACGACTTCTGCTTTGGAATACGCGAAGAAAGCTGCTGAGGCTTATCCGGATGACAATGCGGCAATGACGCAAAATATCGAATTGAATCTGATTACAGGTCACGAAAAAGAGACTATTGATGCCATCACTGCCCAATTGGCGAAAGATCCTTCAAACAAAAGTTTGAACTATTATTTAGGCATTGCACAGTCATCCGCAAAAAATGACGAAGCGGCAATTGCGGCTTATAAGAAAGCATTGGAAATCGATCCGAACTTCTTTGAAGCCAATACAAATTTAGCAATCACGTTGATGAACAAAACACGTGAAAAGCTTAATGTCGTAAACAACAACAGAAAATTGACACAGGCGCAATATAACGCCGAAGTGGATAAGATCAAGGCAGAATTGAAATCGGTATTGCCTTATTTGGAGAAAGCGGTTGCCCTACAGCCGAAAAATGCAGACGCTTTAACAAATCTTAAAAACTATTATGTTTTCATGCAGGACGAAGCTAAGACAGCTGAGATCAATGCGAAAATCAAAGAATTGCAATAATAACTGGAGTAAATTTTTCTAAAATAGATAAATGAAATCCTCGGTTTTTCCGGGGATTTTTTATTGCTTTTTCCCGAAGGAGCCGCAAGATTTTCCTGAGGGAATTCCCAATACACTAAGGAGAATTTACTTTTTCCAGTGGGGAACGCTCCGCCCCCTTAGGGGAATCCAAAAACTTCGTAAGGGAATTTACTTTCGCAGGTGGACTCCGCAACATTCCCTTAAGGGAAACCTAAATACACCAAGGGGAATATACTTTTCCCAGTGGAGGACACTCCGTCCCCTTAGGGGAATCCAAAAACTTCTTAAGAGAATTTACTTTTCACAGTGGGGAATGCTCCGTCCCCTTAGGAGAATCCAAAAACTCCTTAAGGGAATTTACTTTTCCCAGTGGGGAATGCTCCGTCCCCTTAGGGGAATCCAAAAACTCCTTAAGGGAATTTACTTTTCCCAGTGGGGAACGCTCCGCCCCCTTAGGGGAATCCAAAAACTCCTTAAGGGAATTTACTTTTCCCAGTGGGGAACGCTCCGCCCCCTTAGGGGAATCCAAAAACTCCTTAAGGGAATTTACTTTTCCCTTAAGATTAACCTAGAAAATAAGCGTGATTAAAATCCGCCTTGAAGACATCTAAAACAGCGATTTTAGCAAATATTTTATCACAAATCAATAAATTTTAGGGGTAAAATCGTGCCAAACCGAATTTTGTGCTTTTTGCATTTTGGCACAATTTTACCCCTTTTATCTTCATTTTTTTGTATGAAGCAGTTCCTATTACAAATTTCGGGTAGGCTCAAAATTCGGTGCGAAGCTACGCATTTAGCTCATAGTAATCTTTTCAATAAATCCTCACAGAATCGCAATCAGCTCAATCTGAAAAACCAAGGTACACTCTCCGCCTTTTCGTGGCAAGAGCTCTTCCTTGCCGTAAGCCAAATGCGGTGGAAGATACACTTGCCATATCGATCCCACGGGCATCATGCACATCGCCTCTTGCCAGCCACGGATAAGTTCATTGATATAAAATGTTTCCGGACGTTTACGTTTATAGGAGCTATCAAATACCGTTCCGTCCAACAGTTCACCCTTGTAATGACAGATGACCTTGGAAGCCTTCGTCGGATTCTTGCCCGCACCTTCTGTCAATATTTTATACTGTAAACCTGACTGACAGACGATCACACCGTCTTTCGTCGCATTCTCCGCTAGAAATACGAGACCTTCGGCCCTATTCTTTTCAAATAATGCCGTAGCATTTAGCTTACTTTTCTTTTTTTGTACCAAAATAATTTCGTTTAACTTTCCCTCACCGCAATCAGTTGGATTTATACATACCCGCGAAGTTTACCGGTATACAATAGACTGATCAGAGACCAAAGTAACGGCTTTTTTTTTTAATGAAAAAATGCAGTGATTTTTAGGATTTCCTAAAACATCACTGCATTGCTATGGTCGTTAACCATTTTTATTCCGGCGTCTTTATACTAAAGTAGCCTGTAACGTTTTTTCGAAGCTAAATGCTTTGCTTACGGGACAATTCTCTTTTGCTTTTTGAGCGAGTGCCTGAAATTCCGATTCATCAATGGATGGTACTTTCGCCGTCAGTTCCAATTCAGAACGGACAATTGCGCCATTTTCAAAAACAATGGTCGATACGGTTTTGAGTTCATCGGGAGAAAACCCGGCTTCGGTTAAAAATGCGCTCAGCTGCATGGTAAAACATCCGGCATGCGCAGCGGCCAACAACTCTTCCGGATTGGTACCCACACCATCCTCAAATCGTGTTGAAAATGAATATTGGGTATGGTCTAATACGGTACTGTCTGTTGTTAAATTCCCTTTACCTTCTTTTAGGTTCCCGTTCCATAGGGCTGTTGCTTTTCTTCTCATGATTGCTCTTTTGTTGTTATATGATTATTAATGAATACTATTCTGATCTTCAAAACTTCGCGATAAAGTCTCATCATCCATCATCTGACTCCCCCCTTTTATTGAACAAACAACAGTATAAAAAGTTGTGTTTTATTCCGCAAAATCATGTCGCACATCCGAATAAAGTCTCGTTATTCAATATAATAAAACTAAACTCATGAATAAATTAGCGTATCTCCTCATCCTAACAGCAGCATTTACTTCTTGCAAAACCCCTCAGCGCAGCCAGCAGGCACTTATCCGGGAATGTCCTGAAGAGAAAATTGTCAACAAAATCCCGGGACCGCCGGTAAAAGGAGAATCCGAAAAAATCTATTATATCTATCAGGGTAAAAAGGTCTCACCGAAACAATTCGATCAGGAATGGCTCGATAAAAATTGTGAGATTAAAGAGACAGTGGTGTACTAACTTTATTTTCAAAAGCAAGGATAAACAGGTATTTTTGCCTAAAATTTTTTAAAATGACAATTTCTCTTCCCGAGGTCAATAAAAAGATTTTAGGCTATGTATCTTTAACTTTCCTTGGTTATTTCACGATTGGCTTATCACTTGCGACCTTACCCATTTTTATCCATCAAATTCTAGGGTTTAATACAATTGTCGCCGGACTGGTCATCAGTGTACAATATATTGCCACCTTTTTACTTCGGGGTTATGCCGGCAAAATCGTGGACACCAAAGGCCCAAAAGTCTCCGTCCTCCGCAGTATGCTCTTTTTTGCGCTTTCGGGAATTTTACTTTTGCTGGTCTTTTTATTCCGGTCACAACCGTTGATTAGTTTAGGTTTATTGCTGGTCACCCGGCTGTTCACCGGTATTGGCGAGGGGCTGGTCGGAGCCAGTCCGATCAACTGGGCTTTATTGGAACTCGGGGATGAACACGCAGCCAAGGCTATTTCATTTAATGGGATTGCGAGCTATGGCGCACTTGCCCTCGGAGCACCGTTGGGGGTACTTATGGTTGACCATATAAATTATGAATCGCTGGGGATACTCGCCTGTTTAATAGGGATACTGGGCTATCTCTACAGCAGATCAAAAACGCCTTATCAGGTAATCAGCAAAAAAACAGCCGCTGTCAGTTTCAGGCGAGTGCTTCTTACTGTGGCTCCATTCGGAATTTGCCTGGCCTTGGGTGGCCTTGGTTTTGGGAGTATTTCCACCTTTATGACGCTATATTATGAGCACTTCAATTGGCAGAATGGTGCGGCTTGTTTGACGGTCTTTGGTGTTTTCTTTATTCTGACAAGACTTGTATTCAACAAAGTAATCGATCAATATGGCGGTCTAAAAGTAGCCTTAATTAGTCTTTTTGTCGAAACATTGGGCCTCCTGGTCATCGCCCTGGCCTTCCACCCTCTTTGGACCCTTGTTGGGGCCGCACTGACGGGACTGGGATTTTCGCTTGTTTTCCCGGCTCTTGGTGTGGAGGCAATCAAAAGGGTGCACCAGAATCAACAGGGTTCAGCATTAGCTGCCTACGGACTATTTATCGATATTTCCCTAGGCATTACAGGCCCTCTGATCGGTTTCGTTGCCAACAATGTCGGCATGACGGGCATCTATCCTTTCAGTGCCATCATGGTATCCATCGGTTTTGCAGTCGTCGGAAATTTATTATACAATCGAAGGACAAAGCTTGCCTGATGATCGGCACCAACAAAAAAGGCTAACCAAATTGGTTAGCCTTTTTTATTAACATATATCTTCAATTAGCTTTCGATACTTGGCACAGCAACCACCTCATTGGTATCTGCGTTGTAATCTATACCATCGAAGTTAAAACCAAATAAATTGAAAAATTCATTACGGTAACCTTCGATATCGGAGATTTCTTCCAAATTTTCTGTAGTTGCTTTTTCCCACAATGCAGCAACTTCCGCCTGAACATCTGCACGCATCTCCAGGTCGTCAACACGAATTCGGCCTTTATCATCAAGCAATACATTGCCATCAGCAGTATAAAGGCGCTCGGCAAACAAACGTTGCATCTGTTCGATCGTACCTTCGTGGATTCCCTTTTCTTTCATCACTTTATACAATAGGGAAATGTACAAAGGCACTACCGGGATCGCAGAACTGGACTGTGTCACCAATGCTTTGTTAACCGAAACGTAAGCCACACCGTGGAGATCACTTAAGATCGCATTGATAGCAGGCACAGTACCTTCCAAATCGTCTTTCGCACGGCCAATTGTTCCGTTACGGTAGATCGGATAAGTCAGTTCAGGTCCGATATAAGAATAAGCAACTGTTTTTGCGCCATCAGCCAAAACGCCGGCAGCTTTCAGATCTTCGATCCAAAATTTCCAGTCTTCCCCACCCATTACAGCAACCGTATTCGCAATATCCTCATTATTTTCTATAGGTTGGATCGTGATATCCGACACAACGCCTGTGTGAAAGTCTACCGTTTTATTGGTAAAAGGCTCCTGAATAGGTTTTAAAACTGAAGCATGTGCGACACCTGTTTTCGGATGCGTACGACGTGGAGATGCTAAACTGTAAACCACTAAATCGACCTGTCCCAGATCCTTTTTGATCAATTCAATGGTCTGTTTTTTTATGTCATCTGAAAATGCGTCACCATTGATACTTTTGGCGTATAGTCCAGCTTCATGGGCTTCTTTTTCAAAAGCTGCAGAATTGTACCAACCAGCGGTTCCCGGTTTACCTTCTGCCGCAGGTTTTTCAAAAAATACACCGATTGTAGCAGCTCCAGAACCAAATGCTGCAGAAATCCGGGACGCAATACCAAATCCTGTTGAAGCACCTATGACGAGGACTTTCTTCGGACCATTCGCGATCTCACCCTTTGATTTCACGTATTCAATTTGATTTTTAATGTTTTGCGCAGCCCCTTGTGGATGCGAGGTTAAACAAATAAAACCTCTAGTTCTTGGTTGTATAATCATCTTGATTAATTTTCTTACTACTTGTTTTATTGATTAGGCAAAATAAGGAATTTTAAATGAGAAAATTGCCATAAAAATCAATTACTTTTTGTTTCATTTCCGATTAAACGGCCATTTGCGTACTTTCACCATACGAAATAGACACCGCATTCATTTTATTTATGTCCTCCCAATTTACAATAAAAAACAATAAAAGTACGGCACTTTTTTTAGGAATATTAGCCGCATTATTTTTCGCAAGTACTTTTGTCCTCAACCGTATCATGGCTGTTTCGGGAGGAAGCTGGCAATGGACAGCAGCCTTACGCTTCCTATGGATGCTTCCTGTCCTGTTGCTTATCGTAGCTGTACGGGGCAACTTAGGCCCGCTCTTCCATGCGATCAAATCCAATCTGCTGCAATGGCTGCTGTGGAGCACCATAGGTTTTGGTGTATTTTATGCCACGCTGACATTTGGTGCGAGCTTCGGTCCCTCCTGGCTGGTTGCCAGCACCTTTGAATTCACCATTATCGCCGGGATGTTTATAGGCCCTTTACTGGAGAAAAAAGGGCATCGAAAAGGAATATCCAAAGCTTCACTTCTTTTTTCGATCATTATTTTTTTGGGAATTGTACTGATGCAAATCTCCGAAGCACGGGCCACTTCCTTTAAATCCATGTTATTGGGCACGATCCCGGTATTGATCGGAGCAATTGCTTATCCCCTGGGCAACCGTAAAATGATGCAAATCGCGGGAAATAAATTGGATGCTTTCCAACGAACGTTGGGCATGACCCTATGTAGTATGCCTTTTTGGATCCTGCTCAGCATCTTTGGTTATATGAACAATGGCCTTCCAACGGAAAGTCAGCTGCTACAAACCCTAATGGTTGCCCTCTTTTCGGGTGTAATTGCCACGCTCCTATTCTTTAGCGCAACGGATATCGTGCGCAGCGACCCCAAAGCACTCGCCGCAGTAGAAGCGACGCAAGCCATGGAAGTCATCTTTACGCTATTGGGTGAAATCATTTTATTACATGCCGCGCTTCCAAATAGCTATTCCTGCATAGGGATTGGCCTGGTCGTCATTGGAATGATCTTGCATAGTCGCTCAAATTAAAATGCGAGAACAGCACTATTAATTTTCATTTGCCTGTAAGGTCTTACTGATCTTGCTTAAATTAAGGCTATTGGCCATGGCCGAAAAAATCTCATGGTAGGTACCTTTCGCCAGGTAGAGGTCTTCATGTTGCCCCTGCTCGACAACGCGACCTTTCTCCATGACAACGATCGCATTGGAGTCTATTATCTGGGAAATGCTATGCGACACGATAATTACCGTACGATCTTTCTTAATCGCATCCAGGCTATTTTTAATCTGCTCCGTAGCAATCGCATCCAGATTTGCAGTAGGCTCATCCAGAAAAATAATGGGCGGATTTTTCAGAAACAGCCGTGCGATGGCAATACGCTGTTGCTGTCCACCGGAAAGCGATTGTGCATCCGTCTCATATCCTTTTGGCAATTCCAGGATCTGCTGATGGATATAAGCTTTCTTTGCGGCTTCCACGATCTCCTCAGGCGAACTTCCCATCTTGCCATATTCAATATTTTCAAATATTGTTCCTTTAAATATATGATTGCGCTGCAGCACCATGCCGATATGCTGCCTGAGGAATGCGGTATCATAATCCACAAGATCAACACCATCCAGTAGAATCTTGCCCCGTGTCGGCTCATAAAATTTATCCAACAAATTGATAATCGTACTTTTACCGGCACCGCTTAATCCGACCAGGGCAGTAATTTCATTGGGTTTAATGGCAAAACTGACATCCCTTAAAGCCTGTGTCCCGTTGGGATACGCAAAAAAGACATTCCGCAATTCCAAGTGTCCTCGAATTTGCACCGGTCGATAAGTTCCTTTCGATTCAATCTGATCATCAGATTCAAGTATCTCAAAAAAAGATTCCGAATAGATTAAGGCATCATTGACCTCATCGTAAATGCGGTGCAATTGGCGAATCGGTGCCGAAACATTATTAAATAGCATAATATGAAACATAATCGCTCCAATCGTAATCTGACCGGATAACACTAGATAAGCAGTCAGGACGATAATAATTACAACCGCGATCTGTTCCACAAAATTTTTAATGCTATCGTAAAAGAAGCTTGTCTTGCGAGTTTCCATCTGATTTTCGGTCATTTCGTATTGGATCTTTTCATGCCGTTTCGCTTCTTCGGGTTCGCGGACAAAAGATTTAATAACGAGAATGGAGTCAATCAGACCGATGATCCGGTTATTTTTCGATTCGCGGTATTTGCGCATCTGCCGCCTAAAACCTGTTAATTTAGAGGCCTGCGTCTGACTGATATAAAGATACAATGGGATTACCGCCATCCCCACCAGTCCAACGTATACGTTAGCATAGAACATGCAGGTCAGTGCAATGATGGCATTGGCAAACAAGGGCAGAATATCGATAAAGAAATTCTGTACCAAACGTGTAAGTGAGCTGATGCCTGCGTCGATACGTGTCGCCAGCTTTCCGCTTTCATTATCCGTGGAGGTGTAAAAAGCAAGCTTATAGGTCAAAATCCGGCTAACAATAGCCTGTGAGAAATCACGCGCGATATAAATCCGAAGTTTCTCGCCATAAAATTTTTGTCCAAACTGTACCAATGCGTAAACAATTTCCTTCAGCAACAGCACCGCACTGATGATCCCGACAATATACATTCCCTTAGAAAGCGGCTCTTTGGCCACCATCAAAGCGTTGATGGTATCTACCGTATACCGCAAAATAAAAGCATTGATCTGCGCAGCCAATGATCCGACAACGGTCAAAAGCAGGGTATAAACAATCAATTTACGGTAAGGACGGGCAAAGGGAATAATTTTTTTAAAGAGCTGTGGAATGGTCATGAAGAAAGATTTACAATGAGCAAATAACAAATAAGCGTGGTGCTTTGTTTAAAAATAAACGGAAATCCTGTCACAAAAAAGTCGTACCATGAACCATGGCACGACTTAGGCTGCATATTTACTTATTTTAGACTATCCAAAAATACGGTTCAGCACCTTAGCTAAGCGTAATCCGCCTTTTAATAAACATTGTTCCATCGTATCTTTATTTTGATAAACATACGAATACGACAAATTCGCATTATTCGCTACGTCGGCATAAATTTTCTCAGCAAGCTGATTGGATTCGTATAGCCAATTAGACAACTCTCCGGCGGCCAATTGTTCATTTTCCTTTTTTCCATTAACATCCAATACAGTTGCATATTCGGTATAGCTATATTTTTCATTGTCTACCAAATCACTATCCCAGACACGGTGAATATTGGATTTTTTTCCAAACCAGCTTACCTCAATCTTATTTCCCCCTTGGTCTTCGGCACGACTGACATGCATGGGCTGATGGGCATCCCCCAGGATATGGATCAAGAAATAGAGATTCTGTTTCTGCTGATCCAGCGACATGTTTTTATCTGCAAAAGATTGCTCGATACGGATGGCCGTTTTGTATAAATTCTCGTCAGCCGAACGTTCGAGTCCCTGTTGAAACTCTGCCCATGGCAGATTTGAATTTAGATTTATAAAATGTGAATTTCCCAATTTCTTAAATTCAGGATTGGGATCCGACTTGATAAAATCTCCCCAATTTGCCCAATATGCCAGCTTTTGCTGTCCAATGATTTTTCCGATATTCTTCTTTGCTTTTCTGTTCAAATGACGCTCCGCAATTTCTGCGACAACGCGATGCCCAATGGTCCCCCAGGCATATACCGATGAAAGTTGAAAGCATAAAGCTACAGCCAACAGACCCTTAATCACTTTTTTCATTGCTATATTTATTTTATTGTAATTATTTAAAGATATCGAACGCATATTTTGCCGAAGACCAGAACTCATCCAGCGCAATCATCCGTGGTTTAAAGAAAGCGATCAGTTCTCCCCATTCCGCTTCCTTAAAAATGCTATGGCCCACCAACGTTTTATAGATCTGACAGTAGGGCTTACCGTACGCATCATAACTATCCAGATCCCATTCCCAATCCTCTCCAAGCGTAGCATGAAGCAACCCTTTATACTGCATGAATTGCTCCGCCATTAATGTGCGGATCCCGGCATCCGAATGAGACCAGATAATTGCTATTTTCGCCGTATTATTATCAGCATCCATCTTAAAATACAAATGCTTGACACCGGTTTTATAGTTAATCCAATTGACCTTTTCGCCGTCCGCAGCTGAATGTAGGGACATGAATTGTCCAAATTTAGTCCAGAATAGCTGTTTTAATTGCTTTACCTCTTCTCTAGAATACACAAATACAATTTTTAAGTCAACAAAATTAAGAAAATAGCGCGGTATGCCTAAACCATATTGGTATTAAAATTGTTGTTTTATCAACAAACAACTCCAAAAGATGAATATAGACAAGAAAAAATCGCTCTTACTGCTGACCGCTGTGGCGTTGGGAACGGTGGCATACAATGCCTTAAAGCCCGTCATCTCGCGTCCAGATGTAGTAGATCCTTTTGATTTAGATAAATACCTCGGAAAATGGTTTGAAATTGCCCGGCTGGACTTTCGCTGGGAAAAAGGGCTCAGTCAGGTTTCGGCAGAGTACACCAAGAATAAGGATGGAACAATCCGGGTCAATAATCAAGGTTACTCGGAAGAAAAAGAACGCTGGAAGCAGTCCATCGGAAAAGCTAAATTTATCAATGGTCCCCACGAAGGCGCATTGAAAGTATCATTCTTTGGCCCATTCTACAGTGGTTATCATATTGTAAAAATAACGCCCGATTACAGCTACGCCCTTGTCTTTGGAGACAACCTCGATTACATGTGGATTCTGGGCAGAAATACCGAAATTCCGGACAAGATCAGGAATGAATTTCTTACTTATGCTTTACAATGTGGCTACGAAACCGGCAATCTGGTCTGGACAAAGCATTAATCAAAAATTGGCGCGAGTACCTGATAATTGAGCGTTGGATCCTGGGCTAAAACATCTGCGATCTCCTGAAGGTCATGCTGATTGATCACATTTTTGATGCCTGCATTATACAGACTCGCAAGAAATAGTGCAGCTTCACGCTTTTCAGCTAACCCTAAGATGGAGCTTCCAACATAGAAATTGAGTACAGATGCAGCGTAATCACCAAATATATGGAAACCAAAATCACCATTTTTTTGTAATGCATGACGCATCATTTTCTCAAAATCCGAACGCAAGGTTTCTTTTGTTGTATCTTTCATAACAAAAACTAAATAGTGCAGCATATTCGCCCAGTTGGGCAAAGGTGCAAAAAAAATCCCAAACAATGCCGTGTGAAAAGCATTGTTTGGGACAATTAAACGATTTTGACCTTAGTAATTAAAGTGCCTCAGCGTGCTGAGAAACGTCCAAACCAAGTTCCTCGTCTGTTTCCTCTACACGTAAAGGAGAAATCAGATCCGTTACTTTTAATAATACTAAGGAGCCTACGAAAGCAAAGAATGATACCGCAAACAAGGCTACCGTATGCACAAAGAATAATTTCGTTTCACCAAAAAACAAGCCATTGTCAACAACCAATGGATTTACATTATGGTGTGCAAATACTCCAGTCAGTACCATCCCTACCATACCACCTACACCATGACAAGGAAATACATCCAACGTATCGTCGATGCTGGTTTTGCTTCTTAAATAGACAACGAGATTACTAATCAATGCAGCGACTAATCCAATGACCATGGCGTGAGGAATGCTCACAAATCCTGCTGCTGGTGTAATTGCTACAAGTCCTACAACTGCGCCGATACATGCCCCCATTGCGGATGGTTTTTTACCGCGGATAATATCCACAAATATCCACGCCATTGCCGCCATAGCCGAAGCGGTCGTTGTGGTTGCAAAGGCATAAGCTGCTAGCGAGTTTGCACCGCCGGCCGAACCTGCATTAAATCCGAACCAACCGAACCACAACAAAGCAGTTCCTAAGATGACATAACTTATACGCGCTGGATTATGTGTCTGTGATTTACGGCCTTTTAGATAAATTGCAGCAGCCAATGCCGCCCAGCCTGCTGACATATGCACAACAGTACCGCCGGCAAAATCAAGCACACCGAATTTTGCTAAAATTCCTTCCGGATGCCAGGTAGCATGCGCCAATGGCATATAAATAAAGACACCGAACAAGATAATAAACAACATATAAGAGTTAAATCGGATACGCTCAGCAAATGCACCGGTAATGAGTGCAGGCGTAATGATCGCGAACTTCAGCTGAAACATGGCGAATAAGACCAAAGGTATGGTCGGTAATGCACCCCAAGCGACATTCCCTAAGGTACCTTTCATCATAAAGAAGGTGCGTGGATCACCTATAATTCCGCCGATATCATCACCAAAGGCTAAACTGAATCCAACAATAACCCATAGGATCGTCATCAGACACATACAGATAAAACTCTGCATCATCGTTGAGATCACATTCTTTTTACTGACCATTCCCCCGTAAAAAAATGCCAAGCCGGGCGTCATAATCAACACCAATGCTGAAGAAGTCAATAACCAGGCTGTATCCCCCGTGTCAAACTCTACTTTATCCAATGCAGATAAATCTATCGAAGGAAATACAAGTCCTAATACGCCCAAAAGTACCAGAACAAAGAGTGGAATAATTTTTTTCATTTTTTTAAACTGATTAGTGTTTATTAATACGTCAATAAATTTTAAATAAAATACAAAAACAAAACAAAAACCCTTTCTTACTTATTGTTTTGACAAATATAAACTCTTTTTATTGAAAAATTACTATCAAATATTATTTTTTATGATATTTTTTACATAATTTCACAGAAAACAAAAACAAAACCACAAAAACCTATAAAAAAAACAAAGAAAAATCAACCAAAATTCAAACAGATCAAACTTAAAACCTTATCAACATGAAAAAAATCTTAACAATCATCATTTTTTCAATAATTTTCATACAAAAATCAAAATCACAAGAAGAAAACAAAGAAAAACCTATTGAAATATCCGGATCTGTGGATACTTACTGGAAATATGATTTCCAAAACAAACCTAATATCAACACCTATTTTACGGAGGACAATAATTCAGTCTCGATCGGAATGGTTGACCTCGCAGTAAAGAAACATTTTAAAAAGGCTTCTTTTGTAGGAGAACTCTCCTTCGGTCCACGTGGACAATATCGTTCTATTATTAATGGAGACGGCCAGCCGGGTGATGATAAGAACAGCTTTCACATTCAGAATTTATATGTGGGCTATGATCTTACCGACAAACTGAATCTGACTGCCGGATTCATGGGTACATTCGTGGGATTTGAAGTCATCTCTCCCACTTACAATTTTCATTACTCCACTTCTTATTTATTCGGAGCCGGCCCTTTTCAGGATGCAGGTCTGAAAGCGACTTATAGTTTTTCTGACAAATTTGCGTTAATGGTCGGTATATTTAATGACTGGAACGTTTATCAAGATCTGAACGGGGTCTCACATATCGGCTCACAACTAGCGTATAGACCTAACGAGAAAGGCAGCTTCTACTTAAATTTCCTAAGCGGATCTTCTGTTGGGGGCAAAGAAAACTACAGCTCGGGCACGCTTGTGGACTTTGTGGGAAATTACGACTTCACGCCTAAATTCTACCTTGGCGTAAACGCCACACATTATAAGAGAAGAGCAGAAGGCGGATACACAGGGGTAGCACTTTACCCAAGAGTGCACCTGTCAGAACATTTCGGAATTGGATTACGGGAAGAGTTCTTCCAAACGCACAAAGAAGAAGCCAATGGTATTCCAAGTTCCAATATGTTAGCCACCACATTGACCGCTGAATACAATTACCATGGTTTCAAATTCATTCCCGAAATAAGAATTGATAAAAGCAATACTGAAAAGTTCGTTAAGAATGACCTATCTCCGACAAAATCAGCCGGCCAGTTTTTATTAGCCTGTGTATATAGCTTCTAGATCAGCGATGCAACACTTTATTCTCCGCTATAATACCCATAAAATGAGTTTAAATTATCTCGAAATTGATATAATACCATAAAATTCCAACTATTAACAGAAAAAGCGGATTCATTAGGATCCGCTTTTCTATCTTACATTTTTTACGCCAAACTTATCTTGCTAACCTCAGTTCCATGTTCAAGCCACATCACCGGACACTGACAGAGACATGCCGATCTAAAATCCGGTCAGTTTCTGGAGCATCGGCCGCGTATTTCGCAAATTGTGATCCATAGCCCTCCGCTCCGACGATCTGTTTAGAGAGTCCCGCCTTATCCAAATAATCTTTCACGGCATTTGCCCGATCCAATGATATTTTTTTGTTGAAATCTTCATTTCCGGTTTTATCGGTATAACCACCAATTTTCACGTTGGCTGCCGGAAAAGCTTTTAGTATTTCCGCCAGGTTACTGAGCTGCACCTGACTTTCGGGCAAAACCTTTGCCGTGCTGGTTTCAAAATTAAGATTATCAAAATCAAACCAGGTATTTTTCAGGGAATCTTCACCCAAGGATTTATAATCGGATTTTAAGAACTGAACCAATTGCTCCTCTATTCCGCTCTTAAATGCGGCAAGTTTTCCTCCATTGGGCAACATCACATCTAAATGCTCACGACCAATCTGGCCGGCAGCTCCGCTAACCATTGCATTTCCGGAATCAACCTGTCCCCGATTGACACTCGTGTCCGTAGCACCTTCTTTTTTACCACTGCTACAGCCCTTGCCAAACCAAAACCAAAGCAGCGCAATAACAATCAACGCAATTAAGATTTTCCACCAGCCGCCACCCGAAGAACCCGTCGAAGCAGCCGCAGGCCTGGCAGCTTCCGCCCGCGGTAATGCCAACGGCTCTTTATGTGCTTCCAGTTCATTCGCCGGATTAATAAGCGGCGTTTCAAGCAAAGCTTCCTCGGGCGCGGAAAAATGTCCGCCATCAAATAATTTCCCAAAAGCACCTAAACTTAATCCCGCAGGGATAGCGGCCGCAAATGCAGTTTTATTCGCTTTTAGTTTCTGGCTCACCCCTTCCACATCCCAATTTTGTCCTTTATTAGTTAAACTGGAAAAGATCGCCGGCAAAGAAAAACCCATCAATTTCTTCACCGAATCAGCATTAAAACCCAGATACGCAGCAACAGTAGTTAATACGGTGTCCAAGCCGTCACCGAATATTGACGTCAGTATATTGCCATACCCAGCATTTCTTTCCTCCGGCTGCCCTTCGAGGTCCCCAGCATCCGTGTGCCCACCCAGTATCTGACCGGGATCAAAACTTGAAAAATGCTGTTTTGCCTGTTCCAAAATCGCTCCGATCCCGCCACTATTTTCTGACTGTTGACTCAACCCCAGAAACAAAGCCGGGACGACAGCATTTAAGCTCTGCTTTACCTGTTCATTATCCTGGTTTAAACTTTGTCCGACCCTGGCAAGCAACTGTTGATCAAAAAAGTCTTTTGCCGATTTTAAAAGCTGATTTTCCATAACCTTCGTTTATTAATTATTAATTGATAAAGCACTAACAAACAAAGCCTTAATTTGTTCACATCAAGCTACGCTACTTTAAAAATCCCCGGATAGCCACTTGGGCACGACAAACTCTGCCGCCAGATGTGCCAGCTGATAATTTTGCCAGTTATCTTTTCTGATCCATTGCACTTCTTCCAATTCCGCCTGTGGCAGAAAAGTAAATTGAGTGTCGAGTTGTATCAGATAGATACGCCCCTCCACAAGGGTGTCTATCTCATTCACGGCCTGTGTACAATGTTGCCCAATAAACTGTAAGGGCGTACCGTTTGCGTCAAATTGCAGTTCCTCCCGGAGTTCCCGAACCAATGCCGTCACATCATCTTCACCCACAGCAATCTTCCCTCCGGGTAATTGAAAATAGTAAGATCCTTTTTTTCTCACCATCAGCAGATCGCCATCCGGACCGATCATCATTGCTGAACAAATTACAATCTTATGCATACCTTTTACTTGAAATTACAAAACTAACTTTTTGTCAATCATTTAAAAAATGTGTTTTATTCTTATATTTAAAGAATAAAACAATAATTTATATAGCCCATATATGAATAAAGGATTAACGTGTATCGTATTTAGCCTATTATTTCTGGCATTGGCATGCCAACAGGAAAAGAAAAGCACAGTACAAAAAGAACAGCCAATTAAGCATCAGGAAGCTGTCCCCGACAAAAAACAGGAGGAGAAGCCGAAGATGATCACTGCAGAAGATATTGTTATCAAAAAAGATCTGCTCTACAAAAAGTACACGTTGGAAGATACCTACCCTTATAAAGATACTACGCGCGGTTTTCAGTGGGATAAAATAAAGGAAAAGCTGGCTTTCGTTGAAAATTTCCAACAGACTCCTTCGCGCTATGCCGTTCTTCAGAATTATCAGAATGAAAAAGGAGAAGCTCCTACGATTAAAGATTTCAAACGAGATGCATACAAACGCGTTGCTGACAGCTTCAATGTGGCTCGCTATCAAGCCGCCCCGTTATACGACCCGACTACGGATAAGCCGGTTCGTTATGGACGTGACGGATGGCTAGTCCGCGTCAAGGGAGCAGATACCCTCGCCCGGGTACCTATCGCCGGTGTTTCATTTGAAGGAGAATACACTGTCCCCAAACGCTATCTACGCCTGATAAGCGATAGTGTGCAGTTTAACATTATTAACGTTGTCGATGTTAAAAACCAAAACATCTGCACACTGGAAAAAGTGGGCAAAGAATGGCTTATCCGCAGCATGAACCCGGTCACCAGCGGCCGCCACAAACCTCCACACGCACAGGAAACACCGACAGGACTTTTTGTTGTACAGGAACACAAATCAAAAATGTTCTATTTCGAAGACGGCACACGCACCTATGCGGGCTTTGCCCCTTACGCTACCCGATTTACCGCCGGAGCCTATATCCACGGGGTACCGGTCAATAATCCCAAGGGCAGCATCATCGAATATAGTGAAAGTTTGGGCACCACACCCAAGTCACATATGTGTGTCAGAAATGCGTCATCTCACGCCCAATTTGTCTATAAACGGTCAAAAGACCTCTCCTCACTGGTCATCGTTATTGATTAACAATATTTAACATTCTGTAAATCAAATATGTATTAACTTTAATAATTATTTTTGTAAACATCTACACAGAAAAGGAGGAGAATGGGAAATACGTTTATGTTTCTTTTGATGGCACTAAATACAGCACTGTCGTCAAAAGAAGATTTAAAAACAACAGTTCAACAGACCAATGCCCATCATATAAATGTAGAACGTCAACGTACGGAAGTTGATTCTTTATATGATGAAATGAATTTAAGCCCTGTATTAAAATACGAGGCGTTTCGACAAGCGATGGAAGGCAGAAAAAAGCTATCCATTCACAACAAAGCTATTATGACAGTCATTGACTTTTCCTTGGCATCCACGGAAAAAAGACTTGTTGTGCTTGATCTGGAGAACAAAAAGGTACTTTTTAATACCTTGGTGTCACACGGTAAAAATAGTGGCGAAAACTATGCCACAAATTTTTCAAATCAACAGGAGTCTTTAAAAAGCTCGCTGGGTTTTTTTATGACCGAAAATACCTATAATGGGGAAAATGGCTACTCACTGGTATTAAATGGTCTTGAGGAAGGAATAAATGACAATGCCAAAGCACGGTACGTGGTCATGCATGGTGCAGACTATTGCAGCACAGGAACAATATCCAGCCTGGGAAGATTGGGTAAGAGCTATGGCTGTCCTGCCGTACCCCGTGAATATGCGGGTCCGATTATCAATACCATTAAAGACGGCACCCTGCTCTTTATCTATGCAGATAATCCCGATTATCTAGCTAAAACCCATATCATCCATCAACCGAATGTATTAATGGCGCAATTCAGCCGAAAACAACGGCTTGAAAATGCAGATGAGGGTTAAAATAACAAAAAGGCTGATGAACATCAGCCTTTTTGTTTTATAATACCCATTTGTCAACCTTAGGATTTATGCTTTTTCTTAAATTTTAACATCCAGTCATAAATCGCATCATCGTGAAATAAACGTTCGACACTGCCGTGCGTCCCGCCTTTGATCACATTTAAGCTCACATCAGCATCGGGATCGGCCTTTTTTATGGCATTCATAATTTTTTTGGACTCTGAAATTGGTACAGCACGATCAGCCGTTCCGTGATGCAACCAAATTGGCACCTGGCTCAGGTTGGAAGCATATTGACTCGATCCACCCCCACAAATCGCCACGGCCGCCGCAATACGGTCCGGATATTTTCCGGCAACATCCATGGTACCATAGCCTCCCATACTCATTCCACATACATAAATACGATCAGGATCAGCATGATAATGTGCGATAACATAATCTATAATTTCGATCACTTTATCCGGATCCCAACCGCCGCGGGATTGGGGAGCGACAATAATTCCGGGCACCTCCTGCCCCTTATTGATTGCATATAACACCCCATAGCGTTTGACGCGATCTAAATTTGTACCCGATAAGCTCCGCCCATGCAAAAACACAAAAACAGGCTGCTTTTCAGATTCCGCAGTATCCCTATCGGCATCTTTCAATAAAAAAGGATAAGCAGTTTCCCCTTTGATTGCTTGTATCTCCTGTGCATTTAACTTCGTAAAAAACAGAAAGAAAACACATAAACAGAGGTAAATTTTACGCATACATTTAATTTATCAACGATTACTTAGCTTAATTTTGGAAGACTAAAAATACAATTAAATGATTTTTACCGACCGCATTTAACAACTTTTAACATTTTAGCAGTATCCAGCGACACCGTTTTAACCTACGCCAGCATAAATTTAGACGGATATGCAATTATAATTGCATATCCGTCTAAATTTATCTTAGTTTGTACTATCTGGTAAAAATTAAGGGCTCATCATGAAAATACTTCATACTGCCGATTGGCATTTAGGAAAGCGATTGGACAGCTTTTCCCGCATGGATGAACAACACTTGGTCATGGAAGAGATTATCCAAATAGCTGATCAACAAGAGGTGGATCTGGTGCTTATTGCTGGTGACCTTTTCGACAGCTTCAATCCCGGTGTAGAAGCCATCGAGCTCTTTTACAAAACCATCAAGCGACTGGCAAAAAATGGTATGCGCCCTGTAATCGCCATTGCCGGGAACCACGATTCGCCGAATCTGATCGACGCACCGGATCCCTTAGCCCGTGCATCGGGCATTATCCTTATCGGTCATCCCAATGCACTTGTTACACCATTTACTACCGAAGGTTTCACTATCACCCACAAGGACAAGGGTTTTATCGAGCTTCATATTGACCGCCACGACTATCCTATCCGAATACTCCACACAGCTTATGCCAACGAGATCCGGCTCAAACAATACCTCGGCGAAGAGAAAGAAGTTCAATTAAATAGAGCGCTCGCAGAAAATTGGCGAAAGCTGGCTGAAGCTTATTGTGACGACAGGGGTGTCAATATTCTGACGGCACACCTCTATATGAATAAAATTGGCACCCCGCTGATCGAAGAGCCTGATGGAGAAAAACCCATTAAAATCGGAAATGCTGACCTGATTTATTCCGAATCTATCCCCGATCAGATTCAGTATACGGCTTTGGGCCATATCCACGGATTCAAAAATATCGGTTCCACGCAAAAGCCTGTTGTATACGCTTCATCACCGCTTTGCTATAGTTTTGCTGAAGCGGGACAGACAAAGTATGTGAACATCGTCAATGCTGTACCTGGCGAAGACGTCACATACGACCAAATTGCACTCCGTCAGGGAAAATCACTGGTCCGAAAATCATTTACGGATATTGGCCAATGTATCACCTGGCTGTCCGAAAATCCCGAAACATTCGTGGAGTTAACGCTAAAATCGCAAACATTCCTGAAAGCTGAGGACCGTAAACTGATTTACCAGACGCATTCAGGAATCGTCTATTTAATCCCTGTTGTTCAACATGATCAACAAAATACGCTGGATAAAAAAGAAATTAATCTGACCCAAGATATCGCCACGCTCTTTACCGATTATTTCAAATCCAAAAATGCCAACCAGGCGCCCAATGAAGACATTCTTAACCTCTTTCGCGAAATATTAAATTCTTAAGCCCATGATCCCTTTAAAGTTAATTGTAGAAGGTATATATTCATACCAGGAACGTCAGACAATAGATTTCTCGGCATTGACAGAAACTGGCCTTTTTGGGATCTTTGGCGCTGTCGGTTCCGGAAAATCTTCAATTTTGGAAGCAATTACCTATGCCTTATATGGCGAAACGGAGCGATTAAATGCACGGGATAAACGTGCTTATAATATGATGAACCTCAAATCAAACCGTTCGTATATCGAATTGGATTTCATTAATTTCGAAAACCGCAGGTTCAGGGCCACCCGGGAATTTAAACGAAACTCCAAAAATTTTGAGGATGTCAAATCGCCAACGGTAGTATTATACGAAAACATTAATGAAGAATGGATTCCGCTGGAAAGCAGTAACGTACAACCTATCATAGGATTAAGCTACGAAAATTTCAAAAGAACCATCATTATCCCCCAAGGACAGTTTAAGGAATTTATTGAACTGGGTGCAAAAGAACGCACCGATATGATGAAGGAAATCTTTCAGCTCCATCGCTTCGACCTGCAGGACAAAGTCGCTACGTTATATAAAAAAAACCAATCCGAGCTGGATCAGCTCAACGGTCAATTGATCGGTTTCGAAGAGATCAACGGCGACCGCATCCAGGCAATGCAGGACAAGTTGCTTGAAGAACGTAAATCTTTCATCCAGGTGCAAGATAGCAACACGATCCTTCTGGAGAAATTCCAGGCCCTTAAAAATCTGAAAGAAGATTTTCTGGAATTGCATAAAATGAAGACGCGATTTCAGCAGCTGACAAACCAGCGGGCAGAAAAAGAACATTTACGTCAGCGCATGATACGCTTTGAAGAGGCCTGGACAAATTTCTACCATATCCTCCAGGCACAGGAGAAATTGAGGCAGGAACAAGTTCACGAACAGGGCAGGCTGCAGCACGAAGAAACGAAAGCCAATGAAATCCAAAAGCTTACCCAACAGTTGTCGCTGCAACTCCAACAGATTAGACCCCAGTACGACCGCTTAGCAGAACGGCGAATAAGTGAACTGGATCTGGAGCTCATTCTGCAGCTGATCCAGTTTTCAGCAGAAATAAAAGTTTTAAAAGAAAGTGCTGAGAAAGGGCGAAACTTTGTCCTGGAGACCAAAGAGCAGCAGACGCAATGCAAAATCAGCATCCGAGATACAGAAGCCTTGCTCCTTGATCTAAAACAATCGCGACCATCGGCCAATGAACTGATGGAACTGGGCCAGTGGTATACTCAGCAACAGTCTATCCTTCAGCGAGAGGTTGAACTCCATCAGCAACTTCTTGAACTGGAGACCGCAATAGCTGACCTGAAAAACAACTTGCTGAGCTGCGGATTTGATGCCCTCGAATTTGAATCCAAGTATAACAGTGAATTACGAACGCTTGAAAGCAGACTTACCAAACTAAACGACGAGAAAGCACATCTTTTGTTACAGCAGAAGCTGACACAATTTGCTGAGAATCTAAGTGCGGGTTCCCCCTGCCCTTTATGTGGAGCGCTAGAACACCCGGCCATCGCTGAGCATATGGACATTAGCCAGGAGCTCGCCGATAATCAAAAGGCGATCACGGAAATTACTGCAAGTATAAAATCCAGGACTGATCAAAAATTCGAATTCGAAAAACTCCTGCTCCAACTGCAGTCGCTAGAAGCCCAGAAAAATGACCTTAATGTAAAAAGTCAGGTAAACGAATCCCTTAAATCCAGCCACCTGCTTCAATTTACCTGGACAGATTACAGCAGTACAGATACGTCAATTTATACACAAAAAAAACAAGAACTTACCAAGATTGAAACCCAGATCGTAGCGACGGAACACATGCTGACCAACCACCAGCTGGTCTTGGTCGATATTGAGAAGAAGCTTGAAAGGGCTAACAAAAGACTAAATGAGCTAGAAGTTGATGAAGTGCGAAAACAAACTCAGATCAACCAAAATATGGGCCATTTAAAACATTTGAAATGGTCAGATTACCAGTCTTTGGAACAGACGTCCATCGAAAGTGAGTACAAGACGCTGAAAGCAGAAAACCTGCAGATAGAACAGCATTTTAATACCTTAACGGAGCAGTTAAATGGATTAAACAGCCAATTTGCAGCACAAAATAGCTTGGTACAAGCTATTCTTGAAAGGATTGACAAAATAAAAGCTGAGGCCCTTCAAACCGAGACCACGCTTGGGCAACTGCTACAGACTTCTACATTTGACACAATAGATCAGGTCAAAGAGACTTTGGCGGAGAACCTTCCTGTACAACAGATCCGGGCAGAACTGGAACAGTTTCAGATCCAGTTTGAAACCCTCAAAGCCCAAATAGCGCAGCTGGACAAAAAGCTTACAGATCAAGTTTACGACGAGGAAGCTTTCATCGCGCAGGAGAATGCTTTGAAAGAAAGCTCCCATCAGCTAAAAGTGCTCACAGAGAATGTTGCCAAATACGAGCAGGAGCTGCATCAGCTGGAAACTGCTTATAAGAAAAAGGAGGTTTTACTTCAACAACAAGCAACGTTAAACTTGCGTAATGACAATCTAAAACAGCTCTTTAACCTCTTTAAGGGTGCAGGATTTGTGCAATATGTATCTTCGATCTATTTACGTCAGCTCTGCGATCATGCGAATATCCGCTTTCACCGCATGACCCGCAACCAACTGAGTCTACAGATCAATGAAAACAATGAGTTTGAAATCATAGACTATCTGAATGAAGGAAAAAGCCGGAGTGTTAAGACACTCTCCGGGGGGCAAGCTTTTCAGGTGTCATTGAGTCTGGCCCTGGCCCTGGCCGAAAGTGTACAATCCAATACCAAAGCCACAAAAAATTTCTTTTTTATTGACGAAGGTTTTGGCACCCAAGACATCGCATCCGTCAATATCGTCTTTGAGACCTTACTTGATCTTCAAAAAGAAAATCGGATCGTAGGTATTATCTCCCACGTGGAAGAGTTGAAAGAACGGATTCCACTATCACTTTCCATAGAAAAAGATGAAGAACGGGGCAGTCAAATTTTTATCAATTAATTGCAAATCTTGAGGAAATTTTGTAAATTAGGGATAGCACCGGTAGCCAAAAGACTGGTGCCATAACCAAAAACGAAAGATTATGGGCTTATTTTCAAATAACAGAAAAGGGAAAGGGTCGCATCCTTTTTTTCATAAATCAGCTAAATCAACCGTTCATCCAGCTGCTGCAAATACCAATCCATCCATTGTGCAACGGACAACACGATCCGTGCTCTTCATCAAGCAATATGATATTATGACCATCTTAAAAGAAATTTTAATGCCACAGAATCAGAATTAACGATACCAACTTATTTAAGCGGAATGATCGTTGTTCCCTTCTCGTTTATTTATATCGCTGCCTATTAGATGACATTGTTGTTTCTCTGCATAGTGTTCGCCACCTATTTACTGGATTCGCCCACCTGAAAAAGAAATAAAAAAAACCATTGAAATTCTAAAAAGGAAATTTAATTTAACAATATAAAACATTTACAGAAAAATATTGTCATACGATACATACAAATTTAGAGCGATACTTATTCCAGACACATGAAATACAAACAGATAAACAACAATTCCATTAACCAGATCATGCTTATCGTCATTATTCTGCTGATATGCATCTTAATATTTACGAGTTTATTCTATTATCTTCCCGGCTTTTTGGGCGCGATAACATTATATGTCCTGTTCCGAAAAATCAATTTTAAATTAACCGAAGAAAGAAAATGGAAAAAATCCCTCGCAAGTCTTTTATTAATTCTGCTCACAATTGTATTTCTGGTCGGCCCGCTTTACTTGCTGATCAATTATATGGTCCCTCAGGTAACTGATGCAATCAGCAATAAAGATGAGATTATGGAAAAATTTGATTCCATTAAAACCTATTTCAAGAATAGTCCATACCTCAGCAGCATTGATCTATCGGATACCGCTTTGATGGGCGGACTACAGCGGGCGGCAAAGTTTATTCCGAATATTCTGAATTCCGTTGCCGAAGTTGGTGTTAATGTTTTGGTCGCCTTATTTGTACTTTATTTTATGTTGGTAAGCAGCAAGGAGCTAGAACGGACCATCTATAATGCCATCCCATTTTCCACTGGCAGTAAAGCAGAACTATGGAAAGAATTCGACATGATGGTCAAATCAAATGCTATCGGTATTCCGATCCTTGCCATGTGCCAAGGTGTTGTTGCCGGTGTAGGCTATTGGATTTTCGGGCTTGAAAGCCCCATTTTTTTAGGCATCTTAACGGCGGTATCGACCATTATCCCCATTTTAGGCACAATGGTGGTCTATCTTCCGGCAGCTGTATTTCTTTTGGCAAATGGACAATCTGGCAATGCCATTGGACTTGCACTATACGGTATCATTATCATTGGGAGTATTGACAATGTCCTTCGTTTTACGATCTTAAAAAAACTTGGCGACGTCCATCCTTTAATTACTGTTTTTGGTGTATTGCTGGGATTAAATCTATTCGGCATGCTTGGATTGATATTTGGACCTCTAATTCTTTCTTGCGTGGGCGTACTCCTTAAAGTCTATAGCAATGAATTTGGCCGTGGTACACCAGAAATCATCCAATCCACCTCGCTGATAGACCCAAACAGTCCACCTGACATCAGAGACAGGTCAGAGTAAGACAAATCCCGGGACTAATGGCGGCGGCCAGTGATATCGATGTTTAACCAGTAAACTGTCATAACTTAAGATTAGACACTGCATAATCCCATTTTTTTTATAGTTTTGATCCTTCATTGATATCGTTGAGGCATGGCTGATATTCAGCTAAAGTTGAGTTAAAAAACACATCCTGTTGACGAATCTAAAAAAATAAAAAATCACGGAAACTGATTTAAAATCAAAGGTAGTCTATGAACAAAAAAATAATCTTAGGAGCAGCCGCTGTATTCGCAGCAGCCATGCTTTATTCATGTGACAATAAAGGCAGTCAAAAGGCAGCTGGTACGGAAAGTAGCACAGCGGAAAATACCGCAGATAGTCACGATCATGCTGGTCACGATCATGCTGGTCACGATCATGCTGGCCATGACCATGCGCAAGCGGCCCCCGCGCAGTCGTCCGAGCCGGCAGCAATTCTTCCTAATTTCACTTTTTATCAACTTCGATCAGGTATACGGGTCAGCAATGAGAACCTTGCGAAAGATAAGAATACCGTTTTTATTTTATTTGATCCGGGATGCAGCCACTGCCAGCATGAAGCAACTGAACTTGAAAAAAATATCGATCGTCTAAAAGATGTAAACATCTTCTACATTTCCATGAATGATCCGGCATTGGTTTTAGGCTTCTTCGACAGTTTTGCCCCAAAATTATCCAAATCCTCCAATGTGGAGGTGTTGATAGACAAAGATCAAACCTTTATCCAAAGCATACATGTCCCTTCGCAATTCCCGGCAAACTATGTCTACGGTGCTGATGGCAAACTAAAAGCACATTGGGAAGGTGAAAAAAATATTAATGAGGCGATAAGCCAATTTCATAAATAAGTTGAAATGCTGAATATAGCAATAAACGGATTCGGACGTATCGGAAGAAACACTTTGCGCAATATTTTTCTGCGTGATGTTTTTGACCAGCTGCAGGTAGTCGCCATCAATGATTTGGCTGATACCCAGACTTTGGCGCATTTGTTCAAATATGATTCAGTACATGGGCCTTTCCGTGGCACGGTGACACACGATGAAGATCATATTATCGTGAATGGCCATCCCATTTTGGTGACCAATGAAAGAGATCCGGCTCTACTGCCCTGGAAATCCTTACATATTGATGTTGTTATTGAATCCACAGGCCATTTTACAAGTCGCGATAAAGCGACACTACATTTAACTGCCGGTGCGAAAAAGGTGATCATCTCCGCTCCGCCGACAGACAAAGATATTCCAACAGTGGTATTGGGCATCAACGATAATGCGGTGGACCTCTCCGACTCCATTCTCTCGAATGCCTCCTGCACAACAAACAACGTTGCACCCTTGGTCAAAATATTAGACGACAATTGGGGGATAAAAGACGGATATATTACGACTGTACACTCCATGACGGGAGATCAGAATCTGCATGATGCACCGCATAAAGATTTGAGACGCGCACGGGCAGCCTCTTCGGCGATCATACCGACAACGACAGGTGCTGCCAAGGCAATTACCAACGTCTTTCCGCATTTACAGGATAAATTGGGTGGCGCGGGTATACGTGTTCCTGTACTGAACGGATCATTGACAGATTTTACCTGTACCTTGGAAAAAGAAACAACGGTTGAAGAAATCAACAGCGCATTCAAAGCTGCAGCAGAAAATGAATTAAAGAATGTATTGTTTTATACGGAAGATCCTATTGTATCTGTCGATATCATAAACAATCCCTACTCGTGTGTTTTCGATGCACAGTTGACCTCGGTTGTGGGAGGATTGGTAAAAGTCGTGGGTTGGTATGACAATGAATTTGGTTATTCCAATCGTTTGGTTGACCTCTTGATCAAGATCGACCAGCTTGTTTAATATCTGTCTGCTGAAAATAAAGAAAGCCCGTATCTTAAAAATACAGGCTTTCTTTATTTTCAGCTTTTAGATGCATATTGGATGCATATCAACGACATAGATCAAGCATAGATAAGATACAGAAAAAGTACTTTTCCCTTTGTGTAATATTAGTCTATCACGACTAGCTCACTAGTACATGTTTCGGACGATCAGTATGCTGAAGAAGACATTCCACGCCCCTGTGTACCTGTTGGCCGTATGCCCCGTTGTTGGGATAATACTGCTATATGAGTACAAGATCTGTGTAATATCTGTACCGGAGTAAGGTAGTTGAAGGGACTTGAACGGAGTTCAACGAACTTGAAGGGACTTTAAAGCTCCCTTTCCACCCCTAAGCCGAAAAGTGCAAAATCATACTTGACCGGATCATTTGGATCCAGTAGGCGAAGGTTTGCCGTTAGTTCCTGAGCCGTCTTCCAGTTGACTTTTTCCAAGGTTATCAGTCCAAATTTTCGTGCGACACGCTCCACATGGACATCACATGGGCAGATCAGATCTTTTGGTGACAGGCGGTTCCAAATACCAAAATCAACGCCATTGTTATCTTTTCGGACCATCCAACGCAAAAACATATTGATGCGCTTGACAGTGGATTTTTGTGCCGGGCTGCTGATATGCTTACGCGTACGTTGCGGATAGTCGGGCAGGGAAAAGAAATATGTCTTAAACGCGTTGAGTGCCTGTTCTAAATTGACCTCTGTCCGGGTTTCCTGTCCTACCAAAAAAGCATCCTCCAAAGAGTTAAAGTGATTGTAATGATGCTTAAAAAAAGCGACAAAATAGAGTATATCCGTATCATTGAACGTACGGTGCTTAAAACCAAGCAGGCTTTTAAGATCTTGGTCTCGATGATTCATCATAAAATCATAAGGAGCACCATCCATTCTTTGGATCAACTCATTACATTTATTGATGATCGTTTTACGTTGTCCCCAAGCCATAATAGCTGCCAGGAATCCCATAATTTCAATATCATTCTTACTAGAAAACTGATGCGGAATGGAGATCGGATCATTGGGAATAAAATTAGGCTGATTATATTCATCAACCTTTTTATCCAAAAAATCTTTTAAATTAAAATCTACGGCCATTATCCCGATCTATCGTCCTGTCTGTAATATTCCTTTGCAAATATTTGCAATCAAACCCGGTCCCTCATAGATAAATCCGGTGTAGACCTGAACAAGGCTAGCGCCAGCATCCAGCTTTTCAATAGCGTCTTTTGCAGAATGAATGCCACCGACACCAATAATCGGAAATGCTTTATTGGATTTTTCGCTTAAGTAACGGATTACCTCGGTAGAACGCTTGGTCAATGGGCGTCCGCTTACCCCACCCGCTTCTTGGGTCAATTCTTGTTGGCTCTTTAAACCTTCTCTAGAAATTGTGGTATTGGTCGCGATAACCCCAGCGATCTGAGTCTCCATGACGATTTCCACAATATCATCCAGTTGGTTATCGGTAAGATCAGGAGCGATCTTAAGCAAGATAGGCTTTGGCGCCGGTTTTGCTTTGTTCAGATCCTGCAGCGTATTTAATATATTTTTTAACGGTTCTTTTTCCTGCAGGTCCCTTAGCCCTGGTGTATTGGGAGAGCTGACATTGACAACAAAGTAATCCACATAATCAAAGAGTGCATTGAAGCAATAAATATAATCGTTCACCGCTTCTTCGTTCGGTGTCACCTTATTTTTCCCGATATTACCGCCAATCAAAAGCCCTTTTCGGTCTTTTAGATTCTTCAAGCGATTTGCAGCGACATCCGCTCCCTGATTATTGAATCCCATGCGGTTAATCAACGCTTCATCTGGTACAAGACGGAACATCCGGGGTTTGTCATTTCCAGGCTGTGGTTTTGGTGTTACTGTTCCAATTTCGATAAAACCGAATCCTAAATTAGTCATGTCGGATATATATTCGGCATTTTTATCGAAGCCCGCAGCCAGGCCTACCGGATTTTTAAATTTCAATCCAAATACCTCACGTTCCAAGCGAGGATCTTCCACGGTAAAAATAGCATTCAATAATTGCTTGGCGCCCCAGATTTTTGAGAAGACATTCAATCCGCTGGTCACTTTGTGGTGAGCCATCTCCGGATTCATGGTAAAGAATATAGGTTTGACTAATTTATACATAATCGCAAAGTTACTCAAACAAGAAGAAATATTCATTACTTTTGTACTTTTGCATTTGAAATGATATCAATAAATAACTTAACATTTGAAATAGGGTCCCGTGCGTTGTATGACGAGGCAAACTGGCACATTAAACCGGGTGATAAAGTAGGCTTAATTGGTGCCAATGGAGCCGGAAAATCTACCTTATTGCGGTTGATCGTGGGACAGTACGCCCCAACTTCGGGAACGATTTCCATGGCAAAAGATCTTAAGATCGGTTACCTCAACCAAGACTTACTGTCCTATCACTCCGATAAGAGCATACTATATGTAGCCATGGAAGCGTTTGAACGCCAAAATCAATTACATGCCGAGATCGAGGACTTACTTGCTAAATTAGAAACAGATTATTCGGACGATATTCTAAATAAACTCAGTGACAGACAATTGGAATTTGAAGCGCTGGACGGTTACAATGTGGAATTCAAGGCCCACGAAATCCTGGCCGGTCTAGGTTTTTCAGAAGAAGAACAAAAAAGACCGTTAGCGACATTCTCAGGAGGCTGGCGTATGCGTGTGATGCTGGCCAAAATCCTGTTGCAAACTCCTGATATCCTCTTATTGGATGAGCCGACCAACCACATGGACTTACCTTCGATCAAATGGCTAGAGAATTATTTACAGGCATTTGACGGCGCTATTGTCATCGTATCGCACGATAGGTATTTTCTCGACCGTATCATCAAAAAGACAGTTGAATCACGAAAAGGAAAATTAACACTTTATGCGGGCAACTACAGTTTTTATCTGGAAGAAAAGGAATTAAGAAACGAATTACAGGCCAACCAGTTCAAAAATCAGCAAGCGAAGATCAAACAGGAAGAGCGACTTATCGAACGTTTCCGTGCCAAAGCTTCCAAAGCAAAAATGGCGCAGTCGCGGATTAAAGCCCTGGATAGAATGGAGCGAATTGAAGATGTGGATGATGATAATCCAACGGTCAACTTTAGCTTCAAGTTTTCAAAACCTTCCGGCCGTCATGTGGTAACTTTAGACCATATTTCTAAATCTTATCCGAATTTAGAAATATTAAAAAATACCTCTGCAATCATTGAAAAAGGGGATAAGATCGCCTTGATCGGTGCAAATGGAAAAGGTAAGTCTACCCTACTCCGTATTGTGGCTGGCGCAGATAACCAATTTGAGGGAAAATCGGAACATGGGCATAATGTGTCGCAAACGTTCTTTGCACAGCACCAGCTCGAAGCACTTCACCTCGAAAACTCGATCTTGGCCGAACTGCAGGCTTTTGCTCCAAAGCATACGGAGACCGAATTGCGTTCAATATTGGGCTGTTTCCTATTTACAGGCGACGATGCCTTCAAAAAAATCAAGGTATTATCAGGAGGTGAAAAATCCCGTGTAGCTCTTGCTAAGGCATTGACTGCCGATGCCAATTTCCTGGCACTCGATGAGCCCACCAACCACTTGGATATGCAATCGGTCAATATTTTGATTCAGGCCTTGCAGCAATTCGAAGGCACCTTTATTGTTGTTTCCCACGACCGCTATTTCTTGGATCACGTGGCCAATAAAATATGGTATATCGAAGACAAAGAGATCAAAGAATATCCGGGTACGTATCAGGAGTATGAGGAATGGGCTTCAAAGCGCCTTGTAAAAACAGAGGTCAAACCAGAGAAAAAAGTCAAAGAAGAACCAAAAGTTAAAAAAGAGAAACAAGCGCCATCTGAAGACCGCACCCGACTGCTGAGCAAAAAGAACAAGGAACTTTCCACATTGGAGAAAAAGATCGAAGAACAGGAAATATCGGTCAAGGACCTTGAACAGAAGCTGGCGGATGAAGCTGTTTATTCGGATGCGACTAAGTTACAGGAAACTACGCGAGCTTACAATTCGGCCAAGGCCGAGTTAACCCATTATCAGGAACAATGGGAGCAATTGGCCGAAGAAATTATGGAATTGGAAAATGATTAATTTTTTTTGCTTAAAATCAGCTTTTTAAGCTGATGAGTGCGATTTAAAGCCAGAAAAATTTGCAGGAATAGGATTAAAGCCCTACTTTTGCATCACTTCAAAAAAGGAACGATAGTTCAAAAAAGAAGTACGATTCCGTAGCTCAGCTGGTAGAGCAATACACTTTTAATGTATGGGTCCTGGGTTCGAATCCCAGCGGGATCACAGAGGAAAAGCTAATCGCAAGATTGGCTTTTCTTGTTTAAGCAGATTAGGATTCTTTTGCCAACGTAAACGAGGATCATACCGAAAGTTTGGGGGTTAAAGATAATTAAGCATACAATTTCATCACCCTATACAAGAAAAAAGTAGTATCTCTTACACCACGGAATACACTGCGAAAAGCCTTTAATTTAGCATTGAAAGACTCAGCTGAAGCATTTGTGCTCCTGTTGTCAAAGTAATGCAGGATTTCAGGGTGGTGTGCTGCAATAGACTTTGCTACACTCTCAAAAGATAGGATGCCCGCATTCTCCACTTGATTATGCCACAGACCCAATTTGGTAAAGGCAAGTGTTTTGTCTTTGCATTTGGTAAAAATAGCACCCAGAGCAATCCCTAAATCATATGCTTGTCTTAGCTTTGGGAAGCGAATAAACAATAACTCTGCACGATGTTTTTGACTTTCTGTCCACCGCCCAGGGTGCTTGAACAACAGATGTCTAGATCTAGCCAATAGTTGCCTGATGGTGTCTCCATTGGATAATACCTCTGGCTCATAAGGAAGACTTTGCTTTCTTGCATCCTTTATTTTTTGGCTTTCTATATCCAATACTTCCCAGCGATACTGGATCCGTAGTTCCTGAACAGCATCGTATGCTAGCTTTTGAACATGAAAACGATCTATTACCCGCCTGGCATTTCTGAAACATCTACGGATAGCCTTAGCCATATTAGGAGCCATATCCATGGTCACCTCTTTAACCTTGTTTCTTGTACCAAGAGGAATTCGCTCTAATACAGCGATAATATCTTCCGCTTTTGTTCCCTTGATTGTCGCTAGAATGGTTCCTTTCCTACCTTTTGCAGATTTACTACTTACAATGGTATAAAGTTCACCATTACTAAAACTGGTCTCATCAATACTTAAGTGTTCAGCTATATTCTGTGGAAATAGTGTCCAATTCTCTGCATGTGATTTTTGATCCCAATCATGGAAATCGCTCAGATGATTCTTATATTGATCTTGTAGCAGCTTGCCATCCATCTGAAAGAACAAACCTACTAACT
Source organism: Sphingobacterium athyrii (assembly GCF_003071065.1). Lineage (GTDB taxonomy): Bacteria > Bacteroidota > Bacteroidia > Sphingobacteriales > Sphingobacteriaceae > Sphingobacterium > Sphingobacterium athyrii. The sequence continues at coordinate 240,327 of NZ_QCXX01000001.1, forward strand.
GGGCACTTACAGGATGGTTATCCAAATATCTTCTTTAAAAAAAGCCCGAATTCTGTTGTCATTCGGGTACCCTCACGTACTAGATTCCAATCTCTTGTGATAATCTCTCCAGTGTCCAAAACAGTCCAACGACGACGACGGATATGCAGGGTAACTTTCTGCCCCCGAATGGGAAAATCGGAAATCTCCGTAGAAGGCATAAAACCTTTTGATTCTAGGTTACTATTTTCATAACCCGCTGGAGTAATATTAAGCTCATCTAAATAGATATGAAGTTGATCTTCTACCTGATCTACTTCTAAAATCTGAAAATATTCTAATAGCCCTTCGGGCATTAACAAGGATAATAATTTACGTTCGGCAGCTTCCAAGTGTTCTCTAGTTTTTAAAAACACTAAACTAAGTATTTTTTCAATTCCCCCAAGAATTATGCTTGATCCGTAAACGACTGAATAGATCATATACTGAATAGATCATATAAAGTCAAGTTTAATCATTTTATAATCATGTTGCGTTTCTGAAGTCACTAGGTGGCCTGAATAATCCGTATCAAAAAATAGTTCATGACAAAACCAGTTGTTATTTCCAATGTGAACAATATCTTTTTTTACGCAAACTTTGTCCGGATCAGTTAGGAACCCTGTCCCTTCGGCTTTTAAAGCTGCTTCTTTTAATGTCCACATCCGATAAAACTCTCGCAATGGGTCAATTGCAGCCCTAATATATAGCCATTCCGTTGCATTCATGATTTGATGCACTTCTGAGAAATTGATTGGCTTCAACTCTTCAATGTCAATACCAACCTTCGATCCTTCTGCTATAGCGCAGAAAATATAATTGCCTGAGTGACTTATATTAAAATCGATATGGTCATACAGATAAGGCTTTCCAAAAGGGTTATATTTCACTTCGTCAAGAGATATATTTGGTATTCCGAAATCTCGCATGCCTTCGATTAACAATAATCTACCCAGTAATTTTCTTGTTTTATCTTCTTCCAACTTATACCGTGAAATGATATCTCGAAATTTAATGGGCAGAAATGACAGCCACTGCGTTAGAATGGCTGTCTTATTTTCTGCGTTGAATTGGGTGTAAAATATTTTTACGCTCATTTTATAGCACACCTAGATATTTACAGAATGCCTCCACGCTGTTGCGATTAACTTTGGTGATCTCTATATCGCTATTTTTTATAAAGCGCTTGGTGTTGCTTATATCAAAATCAGGCGTATTCTGGTGAATCTCGATAAGCGACTTGTTGTCATAAGCTTTGAATTTAAATAAATTGAGGAGCGGATATAGCGGACTGTTTTCGTCAGCTTCCCAGAGTGCTAACCAATCCTGATAAGGAACTGGCTGTAAGTCAAATTTAAATTCATGCCTAAGCATTTCAAAAAATTCCGTTACTGTCATGTTGTCTTTCGGTTCCGGACTTAAATGAAAAACCTCGCCTATTGATGCTGGATTTTTGGAAATATGTGCAATTGCCTTGCTCACAAAATCAACCATAATCAACTCCTCCTTCTGATTGACCAGCGTTGGATATGTTTTTAACTGAATACATGTTTTGATCAAGAGGGACCACCATTGATAACTCGCTGTTGCGCCTGTCTTACTATGGCAAAAAACATAGCCAAGCCGGAAAATGATGATGGGAACACCTTGTTTGATCGCTTCTTGTGCAACTTGCTCCATGACCCATTTACTCTGGATATACCCCATGTCGCGGCTCAGATATTTAAAAGCACTTTGTATGTCGGTATCTTCCTTCAGAAGAGCTGGTTTGGTAAAATAATGTTCCCAGCTAAAAGCGCCTACGGTCGATAGCAAGGACAACTGTTTTAATTTGTGGGTTGTCACAAATCTGATCAATTTATGTAATGCGTCAACATTTGCTGCCCGCATATAAGAATATGGTTGTATAAAATTCACGGAACTACCAGCGTGGTATACTACATCAATGATTTTAGTTAAGTGGTCATAACTGTCGGCATCCAGTCCTAAAAACGGTTTTGCAAGATCTCCGCATAAATAATTGATGCGCGCTTCGTTGTAACTATCTAGTGAAATATGCTGGTCAGTCATGGTTTTTAACAGACGAATTTTGGCCTGTTTTTTATCTTCAGCACGAATTAATAAATATATGTCGGCCGTGGTTGACTTGAGCAGCTCAACTAAAATATTGATTCCAACAAAACCAGTTACACCGGTCAGCAGAATAGCACCAGGGTTTTCAAAATCTCCTTTCTCTACGGTGTTGAACATAAAAAAATCAGAAGGTATTGTCGCATCTTTTTTTATCTCTCCGCTCAACGGATCTTCTCCCAAGCCGTATTCGTGAATGTGTGGATTTGCATCCCTTTCTTCTATTAAATCCGCTAGCTTTCTGATCGTACTGTTTAAATAGAGTTCACCTAACGTGAGCTTATTTGGATATTCTGCATACAGTTTATTATAAAGTTTGGTAAGTAAGAGCGAATGGCCCCCAAGATGGAAAAAGTCATCCTCCAGACTTGTTATTTTGGATTCAAGAACCTCGTTCCAGATTTTTTTTATTGTTTTCTCATACTGATTTAGGCTATCTTCATCCAGATCTTTTGTTTCTTTAATCCTATCTTCGGCTATTGAAGAAAGCACCTGCCAGTCAATTTTACCATTTGTTTTCAAGGGTAAGTCTTCAATGTGGTAAATCTCATTTGGTATCATATACGCCGGAAGTTTTTTGCTTAATTCATTTCTAAGATCTGAAGCTTGAGCCTGCCCTGTCACAAAAGCACGTAACAATTTCACATCTTCTGAAGACTGATGAACATGGACGGCCGCGTTTATTACCCCTTTCGTCTGACAGATCACTTTCTCTATTTCTGACAATTCAATCCGATTGGTTAAAACAAAAGCAGATGGGGACATTTGTGGATATCCGCCGAAGCTTCAAATAGTTTGCAATCTGGCTCGATCGCGCTTCCAACTCTGAGAACGAAATTTTGTTTCCTTCGAAAATAAGAGCCGTCTTTTTGGGATTGAGACTTGCTGAAGTTTCAAATAAAGATAAAACTGACGATTTTTGTGTTAACACTTTGTTTACTTTGATTTATTATGGCATTTATTTTTGTTGTAACATAAAATTATAATAAAAAACAATTAAATTCACACATTATTGAATTTAATTATAATATTTTTTTATAGAAAGATTACTTGAACAACCACAACTGACCTTTAAAATGTATGAATTGATCAGCGGATACTGAGTGGCATGTTGTATACATGTCGTAACACAACTAAGTATAGCGGATATACTACTAAAGGGTCCCAAAACACTAGCTGAACTCGCTGCAGAAGCACAGTCAGATGCAAAATCGTTAAGTCGCCTATTAAGAGCCGTTACTAGTGTCGGAATTTTTACAGAGAAGGAAGACGGCACCTTTGAACTGGAATGATTTTGGAGCAACTTTACTTAGTGATGTTCCCAGTTCGGTAAAACCTTGGGCATTAGCAAATATGGGAGAACATTATCCTGCATTCGGCGCATTAACATATGGTGTGCAAACAGGAAAGGTGCCATTCGAACATGCGCATGGAAAACCTGTCTGGGAATATTACAAAGATAATCCGGTACGTGGCGCCAATCTTGCAAAAGCAATGGCCGGAATGTCTGGTGCTGTCCTTAAAAACTATTATTGATGCCTATGATTTTAATCCATACAAAAAAATGGTTGAATTATTAATCATAGATTCCGTTATTCCAGATTATTCTAGAAATCGTCCTCATGCAGGAAAACTTTTGGATATCAATATTCTAGCGATGACCACTGGACAAGAACGGACGCTGAGTGAATTTAAGACAATTATCGAAAGAGCTGGGCTCAAATTTAACAGGTTAATTGAAACTGAAACTGAAACTGAAATTTCAAGTATAATTGAGTGCGGGAGATATTAAGTTTTATAGCATCAGCCCCCCCCAAAAAAGCTAATCTTTTGATCCGCTTTTTTGGGGGGCTCCTAGGTTTTTACCGAATATCTTCTAAAAGTGTGTTATGCCAAAAGGACTTTACCCTCCTAAAAATGGGAGGGCAAATTTAATGGTTTATCTGTATTGCGATAGTTGCCGAAACTTAATATGTTTGTCAATGGATAGAGCTTGTCATTTTAAAACACTGATCAGCACGCAATTACTAGCTCCCAATGAAGAAACTCCTTTTCCATTTGATCTATGCGATGCTATCGCTACCGCTGGCATATAGTCAAGAGACTGGTACGATAGATAGTTTAAGAACTGAATTTATAGCGGCCAAATCCGACACCGCTAAACTTTCACTCTCGAATAAGCTCACCCGAGAATATTTTATGCGTGGAGATAGTAGTTCTGCCTTTCAATATGGCTATAGATCGCTAGCGCTGTCAAAAAAAACGAAGGTTCCGTTATATCAGGCAAAGGGCAGACAGATCATGGGTTATCTGCATACGATATTGATCCACCTGGACAGTGCGGAGTACTATAACAATCAGGTTATCCAGATCTTAAAAAATGCAAAATCCAATGAGGAAATGCGGGTTGTCGCCTATGCGAAAAATAACTTAGCAGCCAACTATCAGGTTACCGGGCACCTCAAAAAGTCAGCTAAGTTATTAATTGACAACCTCCCCATATTTGAAAAAATAAAAGATAATAGGCTTTATCATGTAACTTTAGAAAATATCGCTGCCACCTTTAATGAACTGGAAGACTTTGAGAAAGCGACATTTTATATTAAAAAGGGAATCGATTTTCTGAATAAAAATAATTTTGATGAAGAACATAAAATTGGTACTTATCTCATAGCCAGTTTGATTGCCTATGGCCAGAACAATCTTTCATTGATGAAAAATCACTTGGATCAGGTGAAATCCTATTTGGAGCATGTGGGCCCAACCACATTATACTCAGGCCGTTATTATTCCTATCTGACTTGGTATTATGTAAAAAAGAAGGACCTAAATAATGCAAGGAAAGCCATTACACAGGCGGGAAAAGCGCTCGATAAGCTGAAGAGCAGAACCAATTATTATGATTTTTACAATTCCCAATATGAGCTTGCCTATTTCGCCGGAGAGTACAAAAAAGCGCAACGAGCTGCACTCACATTATATGAGATGGCAAAAGAAGACGATCGGAAATCGGTCGCAGCAAAACATGCGCAGGATGTTGCTCTTCTGGCTAGCATGTCCGGTGATTATAGGACAGCCTATGATTTTCAGAAAAAATATTCGGATATCTCAGATAGCACGAAATTTGAAAATATGGAAGTTGAGATTCAGGATCTGGAAATTGACTATCAAACAGCTGAAAAAGAGAAGCGAATAGCTTTATTGGAAAATGAGAAACGGGAGGCCACACTGAAAAACAAAAATCAGGTTTTGCTTAATTTAGTTTTGGGCATTGGCGCATCCGCACTTTTAGTGATCCTGTTTTTTCTTTTCTATGTGTTAAGAACAAATAAAAAAAATAATAAAAAACGGCTGGAAGAAATTGAAAAAGATAAGGAATTAAAGATAGCACAGGCTCTTCTGGAAGGTGAAGACCGTGAGCGCATGCGGCTCGCCCGGGACTTACATGATGGCATTGGCGGAACCTTGAGTGGTATAAAACTAAAACTTTCCGATCCAAGCGGAGATAAAGCAATTAAGGTACAGCATGCAAATGAGCAATTAGGCATCGCTATTGGTGAGCTCAGAAGAACCGCAAGGGGGATGATGCCCGAAAATCTTCTAAAAAACGGACTTGCAACAGCAGTGCATGACTTATGCGCGGATAGAATAAGCTCAGAAGTGCAGATAGAGTTTCAGTCCAATAGTTTATTCGCTGATCTTTGTCCAAATAATACCGTTCATATTTACCGTATTGTGCAGGAATTATTAACGAATGCGATCAAGCATGGTGAGGCTAAAAATATCCTTATCCAACTTATTCAAGAAAAGGACAGCATTTTAATCACAGTAGATGACGATGGTAAAGGATTCGACCCGACAAAACTTGCAAATGCGTCGGGAATTGGCTTGAAGAATATCCAGAATCGGGTTAATTTTCTCAAAGGGAAATTGTCGATAGATAGTACGCCCGAACATGGCACCTCAGTAAATATTGAGACTTATGTGCGATAAAGAACTGATTATCGTTTTCTAGATGAAAACCCAATAGTATTACGGAATTCAAGAGATTATCCAAAAAAAATCGCTCCAATGCGACAGTGATCGACATCTTGCCTGTTTCGCTGTTTACTGATATTATTCGGCCCAAATCTGTAGACTTACTGTTGGTGGACATGTTTCTCGGCAATGGCTGTGTATAGAAATTTAACGTGGGCAGCATCATTGCATTATTATCGCTTGTTCCTAGCAATAATATGCTAGGAAAATCCTAAATTTAATAAAAGCAATCGGATGAAAAAAACTGTTTTAACCATAACATTAAACCCCTCGGTCGACAAGAGTACCAGCGTTCAAAATATTGTTCCCGAAAAGAAATTGCGCTGCGATCGCCCAAAGTATGAAGCTGGCGGTGGCGGCATTAATGTAAGTCGGGCGCTCAAGCGACTTGACATACCTTCAGATGCACTTTTCACATCTGGCGGAAAAACGGGCAGTATGCTCGAGAATTTATTGAAAAAGGAAGATCTCGATATCCTACCCGTGCATTTAGGCAGTGAAACAAGGGAAAATTTTATCGTAGTTGACAAGACCACTAATCAACAATACCGATTTGGATTTCCAGGTGAGGCGTTTTCGAAAAATGAACAGGATGAGATTCTGGCTCTTATCGACCAAATAAGCCCAGCACCGGATTTTGTCGTCATTAGCGGCAGTCTCCCCGGCGATGTTCCTGCTGACTTTATTGGACTTCTTATCAATAAATATAAAGCGAAAGGAAGTAAGGTAATCGTGGATACTTCAGGCGATGCACTGAAAGTAGCACTTAAAGAAGGAGTATTTTTATTGAAACCCAATGCCGGTGAGTTGGCGGCCCTTGTTGGAAAAGAGGAACTGGAAAACGCCGATTTAGATCACGCTGCTCAACAGATCATTATGCAAGGTCAAGCCAACATTGTTGTCGTCTCTTTGGGCGCTCAAGGAGCTGTATTGTACACCGCGACAGAAAAAATTCAGATGGTACCACCACTTGTAAAAATACGGAGTACTGTCGGTGCCGGAGATAGTATGGTTGCCGGCATGGTATCCGTCTTGGTCAACCAGGGCACAACTGAAGAAATACTCCGTATGGGAATCGCATGCGGTTCGGCCACCACAATGGCTGAAGGAACTGCGCTCTTTCAAAAGAAAGATGTTGACAGGTTGTATAACGAGGTCAGAAAACAATAAAAATGTAAACCTCTGCTAGCGCTTAGCCTGTCTTATCATTGTTGGTTGCTAACTTACAAAAAGGAGATTTTTAACCTATTCAGTTACCATTATCTATGCATTTTAATAAAATTCAGCACCAAAATCTTTTTGCCTATCGAAGATTACGCAGGGCGATCGGTTATTTGGGCATTTTTTTACCCATTATCTTAGTATTACTTTCGCTATTCAAGTTTTTCGGTACCGGTATCCAACCTTCGATAAGTCACTATTACTTCTCAAACCTGCGGGAAATTTTTACCGGAACATTATGTGCTGTAGGTCTATTTTTAATTTGTTATAAGGGTAATGGCAACAAAGTCTTCTGGAAGAACGATAACTACCTCACAAACCTTGCGGGATTCATGGCTATTGGAGTTGCATTTATACCGACGGATCCGATCGGCACCAGCTGTACACAATGTACATTGATCTCTTTTGGCTTAAAGGAACTGCATTATGGATTTGCTGCAGTGCTTTTTCTCACTTTTGCCTTCCTCTCTATTCACGTATTTACGATTGGCCAGGCGCTCAATACAGCAATTCCAATCAGCATGGTCAATGAAAATAACATCTACAGATTTTGCGGTTATGGTATAATCTTTTGTATTGCCTTAATCCCATTTAAGCTTTTTGAGTATGCCACATTGGTCTTTGAAGCACTTTCACTGTTTCTATTTGGCACGTCATGGCTTATTAAGGGACGGGCCTTGGGTGACAAAGGTATTATTGGCAGAAAATTGTATCGTGAGCAAAATATCATAGACACCGAAGAAACGGTGCCTCAATAGGGATTTAGCAGCTGCTCCCCTCCCCGACAACCTCCGCCTAGCTCATGGCGTCCTAGCTCCGGAATCAGATTTCTGATCAGATACGACCTGTTTCTCCTCCTGCGTAAGCGGGGCTGGAGGAATCTCTCCGTCCGAGCGTTCGATCTCCTGAGTTTCGACATGTACCGCAAATTGAGCCGGCTCAATCGGAATACCCATCACGGTTGCATACTCTCTGGTGTAGATTGCTCCAAAATATAATATAGCAGCCGTATAATACACCCATAGTAAAATCAGGACAAAGGAACCTGCAGCACCATAGGTATCCTGGGTTGCCGAATGTTCCAGATATATTCCAATCAGGTAACGGCCCAGCACAAATAAGATGGAGGTAAATAGGGCTCCTGCACGTACATTACGCCACTGAATATTGACGTCGGGAAGAACCTTAAAGATAATGCTAAAAAGTACGAATATAATACCAAACGATAATGCAAAGTTGATTCCGTCAACCAACATGACGGTCATGTCAGGAAAATAGCGCTGTAACTGTCCAGTCAATGCCAAAATTATACCATTGATGATCAGGGTAACCACCAGTAAAAACCCTAGGCCGATGACTAAGGAAGAAGATAACAAACGATCCTGAATTAACTTCAACCAGCCTTTCTTTGGCTTGGCCCGCACATGCCAGATTTTATTGATCGAATTTTGGATATCCCCAAATACACTTGTTGCCCCTAAGATTAGGGTGATACTACTGATCAGCAGGGCCATATTGGATTTGCCCGATAGTTCGAGATTTTGAATAACTTCCTGAATCTGTTTGGCGGCACTGTTACCGACTAATCCCCGTAACTCCATAAATACCTTGCCTTCAATGGCATCTTCGCCGTAAAATATGCCCGCTAGGGAAATGATCAACACGAGTATCGGGCCAATGGAAAAAACGGTATAGTAAGATAAGGAGGCACTATATTTCATGGAATCTTCATTCAGAAACCCGGCAACTGAACTCTTCAAAATTCGCCAGTAGGTCTTTATTTTACTTCGACTTTTAGTCCTTATATCCATATTGATGGTCTTTTTTAATATGAATAAACCACCTACTGGCAAAGAATGTTTTGGATTTACGAAGAAACGCTGCCGGGTAACTGGCGAATTCCCTTGTTATTCATACGAATAATCCCGAATGGTCCCCTGAAGAATAAGCTGATTGGACCGGACAACTTTCAAACTCAGATCCATATCCGATGCAATGGCCTTTAGCATTAAAACCGGAGGCACTTTGAGGCCATTCGGCCAGTCTGCAAGATGAATCGCCAGGTGCGAAAGACTATTGGTCTTCGCGTATTTTGACTGTAATTTATCTATCGTTGGGGCAGTAGATAAGATACTGACCTGATCATCTCTTTTCTGAAACCATTGGTAAAATAACTTATTGGGCAAAAATTTTGGTAATCCTGCATCACCTCTTACGCTCAACCTAACATTAGGCACTTTACTTTCATAAGGGGTTTTCTCCTCCACGGTTTCAAAATTGTCGTTGACGGCATAATTAATAATGGTATCCGTTTGTACAACTTGATTATTCAACACTTCAATGTCAACATAATCCCCATTTGCATGCGCCATAATCGAGTCCGCGGCTAACGGTAGATCAATAAGAATATCCTTTATCAGGGTTTTCAAACGTTTGTCCGGAAAATTGACCCAGCCTTTGCCAATATAATCCGCATCGACCAGCTCACGGACAAGATATTCTTGCGGAAAATTCCATGTATTTGACTGAAGCTCCCCCATAATTTCAATGCGGCTGCCTTTCAGGTCAAATTCTATGAAATTTTTTGTTGAAATATCGCTATAACGCAACGATTTACGTGTTAATTCACTCGGGTGATTAATGAAACTTTCAATGGAGATACGATCAGAGTCTGATTGGATTAAGCGCAGCATCTCTTCCTTCTTTTTGTCAAGATGAAAGCCCAGTCCTACCAATAGAGCGTCTCCTTTCCAGACAAATGCTATTTTATTCGCCTCCTGGTATGCATAATTTACTCCCGGAGCAGCATTATTTTCAATGGAATCCACAGAAAGGCCTTCTTTTAAAAAGGTCAGAAATTGCTTTTCATTTTTCAGATCCAAAAATGCATAGAAGTTCTTCGCGCTATCTTCAAGAGAAAAAAGAAATACATTGGCCTTGATATCGATTCCATTATCCTTTAGCTTAGTCAATTTTTTAGCGAAGTCCTGTCCTCCCTTTGGTGCCGTCTGCCAATTATCAAAGAGTTGGTTAAGCAAAATATCATCCAATGAGATGGTTAATAATGCCTTACTCTTTTTATGAACGACAGATTTATACGACTGCTGCTGTCGAACGATATAGATGCCCCAGCCTATTATCGCTAATCCTACGATAATTCCTAAAGTCCAAATTATTCCTTTTTTAATCATTGTCAGTTACATCAATTGGTTCATCCAAGTTGTATTGTTCATCCGGCACAATTCCATCTAGCAATTGGTTGATCACAAACTGTAGCGCATTGTTTGCCTTTGTCGGTAACTCAAGTTGCAAATCTGTTTCCAATCTATCACCAACAATTCCTTTCGAACTCAACGTAAAATTACCATAATTATTCAATTCATCTAATGTAGCGCGCCAACTATTGCCCAATATGAGATTCAAATCTTTTGTTAACCCTGGTATTTTCTTTGTTTGGAAAGCCGCAGAAAATTTACTTCCTTTCATAAGCTTAACAAAAGATGCATTGGATTTGGTCGAATAGCTATCTTTGTGCAAAATTTTATTTAGCTGCAGGCTATCGTTGCTGATCATCACCAGATCTTCATGGAACATCAGGTATAAAGGAAATTCTTTGCCATTGCCTTGTTTGATTTTGTAGATACCTCCAGCAAAGCTTGCATCGGCCTTTGATACCGCGACATCCAATGCCTTTTTAAAAATCCTTTGATCTTCAGATGTAAACATCCAGATAAAAGACGGTACCCGCTCCTCCTTGGTTTTATGAACCTCCTTTACATCGTAATTATCGTCGTAATCGTAATCAACATAGTCGATCTTTAAATTAGTGATTCCATTGACGACAACCAAATTATCGCCGGGCATAATTTTGGCGATAGCCTTTTCATCCAGTGCAATTTCAAGTCCAAGGGCCATAAGCTCAAGGACCTCATTTTCTTTTCCAAAATATTTTTTCAGGTTTTTTGTAAAAAATACTGGTATTTCCTTCAGGTAAGCTTCGGTGTTCACATTGACATTAAAATATGCGAATGTTTCCGCTGTTAAATACTTAGCGAACTTCGGATTGGGCTTCCTGGCGTACAATTTTTTGGTTAGGCTTATCAAGTCTTTTCCCAAAGTCACGCTGGTTTTCAGCATAATTTTATTGCGTTGCTGGGCCAGATCAAAAAACATGTCCCTATATCCTCTTTCCAAAGAAAAATTACTGGTATTATAATAAGCGTCCACAATCGAGCGGACAGAATGAAGCTCGTTATAAAAGCCGTCAATTTTTGGTAGCCACACACGCACAAGATCGATATTTTTTACTAATCGAGCCTGCTCCTGCGCACTTATACCTGGATATTTACCACTCAATAATTGCTCTTGTTCATGCAGCAGCCATTTTTCCAACAATATATTTTTAATGGAATCATTTCGTCTATCCACTTCCTCAAAAGTCGTATCAAGTGAATCATAGTTGATAGGGTTGTCATAAATCTCCAACGGTTCTCCTTCCTCTTGCTGTAGCTCAGTTTGCAATGTATCAAAGTCAAACGCGTCCCACTCCATTGTGGCGGAATCCGTTAATACAGAATCAGCACAATTAGCAGCAGCCTCATCTGCCGCAGTAGCAGCAGATACCGCAGCTGCGGCATAATCTATATTTTCAATACCATATACCCCTGCGATAGAATCGTTGGCAAAATAAGTTGGTCCAACCTCTCCCTTCAGCACCCTAAGTTCCTTTGCATTCCAAGCGAGCAATTGACCATCCGCCGTTCTAAGTCGGCTATAACCGTTCAAGACCGGAAGCGAAGTCCCTTCCATCTTCAGCAATCTTTCAAAGTGATCGATATCAGCGATCGGGAGAATCAGCTCGCCATACAGCAAACTATCCCTATTATTTCTGTAATATACAGCGACACCTTTTGCGTCCACGCCAGTCTGCTGAAAATCATTTTGCAGATCAAGGTCTTTCTTTTCAAAGTATTTGAAAAAACCAATACGATCCAACAATTTATTCAATGTGGCAGCTTCAGCGGGTTCAACGACCTTGGCTAAATTAATAGCCACTACTGTATTCGAGCCATCGGGTATTTTGCTCACAGATCCCTGCGCATAAACGGTACCGAAACCAGCTCCCAAGCACAATACTACGCCAAAACCATAACGCAGCAGTCTTCTTCCCCGATAACTCGACAAACAATTTGATATAACCATACATTTGATACTTTCTACTACTTATCTATCGCATCAAAAGTATCAAATGCAAGAGGCTATTCTCATCCCTGAATTCAGGTAATTCGAGGATTTCCTTTAAGCTTCTCGTATCAAACCGTATTCTATGGCAGATTTCACCGCCGCGGTCACACTTTTTGTCTGAAATTTTTCCATTAAATTTTTACGATGGCTTTCCACGGTGTGTGAACTGATAAATAAGGATTCAGCAATCTGATTGGTTGTCATTCCTTTAGCCACAAAGGTCAGTATCTCTTTTTCGCGACGGGTAAGTTTGGGAACTTGCTTCAGTCCCGCTTCCGTCTTCTTATTGAGTATAACCTGGGTTTTCGCACAGATGTAGCGCTTACCGACCAAAACATCGGATATAGCGGCAATGATCTCCGTGCCGGTGGCATTTTTTTGAAGATAAGCATCCGCCCCCTCATTTAATATACTGTTGATTACAGCCAGTTCGTTATGAACACTAAAAGCTATAATTTTTAGTTCTTTATAGTTCTCTTTCAATCCCTTTACCAGATCAATTCCATTTGCATCTGGAAGGTTGATATCCAGTAACAATACAAGCGGCGCATCCGATGCAATGTTTTTGGATAAGTCCAGAGCACTTGCATACATACCCACCACCTCAAAATCTTCATGGGTATTAATAATATTTTTTAGTCCCTCCAACAAAAGAGGATGATCATCTGTAATCGCTATCTTTATCATTTTACACTATAATTAAACAAGCGGCATTTCAATTTCTATCGTAGTTCCCTCACCTGGCGCGGACATAATCTTCATATCACCATGTAGAAAAGAAAGCCTTGACTGTATGTTGTGCATTCCTGCGGAATGTTGCAAATCTATCTTTTCAATATCAAATCCCTTGCCATCATCTTCTATCGTTATATGTAAACGCTCATTGTATACAGAAAGTTGTATGATGATATTGCTTGCTTCGGCATGCTTCAATGCATTGTTCACAAGCTCCTGAATGATTCTGTACAGCGAGATCTGGTGCTCTACACTAAAATTGGATTCAAACTGAAGAAATTCGCACTCTACCTGACAATTCGGCTGACTCATCCGTGCGGCATAATCCCTTAGGGCTTCCTGTAAACCGTATTTGACAATCAGATCCGGCATCAGGTTATGTGCGAGTTTACGAAGCTCATCGACGGCATCATCCAATAGTTCAATACTCCGCGTAATGCCCTCCTTCACTGCGGGCTGATTGGCTCCCTTATCGCTGAGCGAGGACAACCCAAGTTTTGTACTCGACAATAATCCCCCCAAACCATCATGTAAATCCCGAGCTAAACGTGTCCGCTCTTTCTCTTCTCCGGCCAGCATGGCGGTCAGATTTTTGATAGCATGCTGCTGGTTATTCTTCTCGATTTCAAGGCCATGTAGGTGCTCCTTTTGCCTCAACGTGTTGGAACGCTGCCAATAGGCATAAAAAAGTAAGATAACAGCAATTAAACAACTAATAAATAACCAGATATAGATCGAGTTCATACGCGATTTAAAAGCAATTTCCTGTTTGGAGACATCAAGTTCCTGCAATCGCTGTTCATTTTCCAGGCGGCTTAATTGCAGGTCTTTTTCCTTTTTGTCTCGTTCCAGCTGAAGTACTTTCAACTGTTGCGTCCGATTTAGTTCGTTTAGCTTTAAATTCTCGACCAATTGATTTTGTCGGTCATTAAGGGCTTTCATCAACTTGATCTGTTGTTCTTTTTTCTCCCCTTCCAATCGCAACCGCATTAATTTTTGGTTCTGCAGTTCCCGTTCATATTTAATTTCAAGTTGTTTGGTTTTATCCAGCTTATCTGAATTGAAAGCCTCCTCGAACACTTTGATATAACTCTTTTGATACTGAAATGCTTCCTCATATCTACCTTCTTCGACGCTCACTTCAGCAAGTCTACTGTAGAGACTGAGCCCTACCTGGTAATCGTAATGTGGTTCCCGCTGTAAGTTATATAGCGCCTGCTGTAAATACTTTTTTCCCTGATCCCGACGTCCATTTTTGAATGCTTCATCAGCCAATATGCCATAAGCTGGTACAGTAAGCGAATATTGTCCGGTCTCCTGCGCAATTTGCAAGGCTTGTTGAGCAAATGAAGTGGCTTTTTTAGCCGAATTTTCGGGATAGAATTCGTGATATAGATTCGCTAAATTAACGGAAACATAGGCCATATCCGTTGGGTTGATAAGATTCTTCTGGTTATTCTTAGCTATTCGATAAGCTTCGAGATAATGTTCCTCAGCTTTCTTCAATATGTTTGGGTCCGTTCGATCTGACCGATATTCTTCCTCAAACAGATAACCTGCCTGCATATAGGCATCGAACAAACTATTTATATTTCGGCCGGCTTTGGCTGTCTCCAGCAAAAGGTTTGTGTACTTCTCCTGAAAATCATAATTCCGCTGATTGGCGTAAATGGCTGTTAACTCCTTATAAATAGCCAATTTCCGCGCTATGTTGGCATCTGTTTGTGGTGCCTTTTCCAAAAAGGTAATTGCTTTGTGAAACTGTGAAACCGCCTGATCCTCTTTGCTCTGTCTTGTCATAATCCAGCCATCACAATAATAAACATACCCCTTGGTACTGTTGTCATTGATAATGGGCAGCACGGACTTTGCATGCTCCAGATAAAAACGTGATTTCTCAAAGAGATGATCGTTGTAGCTATTCATTGCTGCAATGCAATTTAAATAAGCGTAGTACTGTTTATCCGGATAATTTTTGGCCAGTTGAATATTATCGTTGAGCAACTGACTTGCCAATGCTTTCTCATTCGCAAAATATAGCGCCTGTGCATATTTTCCGGTCAGCAGAAAACGCTCTTTACTTCCTAAGGGAAGATTATAATATGATTTCTGTAGCTCCTGCAACTGCTCCTGTGCATACAGCTGACAGCAAGAGAATAAGAAAACTAAGCATATAATAAAGGTTTTAAAAAAAACATGAATACACCCCATAAAGTCTATTAATTCCCATTAGTGGATTGGTCAAACTTAGATAAATTTACTTTTATAAACAATTATAATTGCTGCCAAAATCTACCAAAACCACATAGATCCGCGTCATTTGCGCCATTTCAATAGCCACAATTTCGCAATTACAATGCCCTATACTTACTCTTCGCTATCGCAGCTGAAATTTTTGCCACCACTTTTACCAGTAGGTGCCTCCTATGCAATCTGGTCGGGCATTGGTATTGTCGTCATCACATTGATTGGTATGATTTTATTCAAACATATCCCAGATACAGCTGTAGTGATCGGAATGTTACTGATTTTCGCCGGTGTTATTATTAATGTATTCTCAAAAATGGACACACATTAGCTGATCTCAAAAGTAAATGTGTATTTTTGCAACTTACATAAACTATAGGATACGTGTCGTTAGAGAAACTAAAACTAAGCAAAAGATTGACTGCAACAATGACCGAGCTCGGTTATTTGGCTCCAAAGGAAATTCAGAGTAGGTGTATTTCCAGAATTCTTGGCGGACAAGATGTGATTGCGATTGCTCCTGAAGGTGCTGGCAAGACTACAACTTATGTATTATCGACCTTGATGAAATTAAAGTTCACAAATGATGAAGCACCTAAGTTTTTAATCCTTGCTCCCAATGAAGAGCGCATCGACGAGATCGTTGAAAAATTCTATCAACTCAGCAAAAATAGAGATCTTCGCATCATCGGCTTACGGGCTGGCGGAAGTATGGAAGATGAAATAGAAGAATTAGTTGCCGGAAAGGATATTGTCGTAGCAACACCTAACCGTGCGCGGGCAATCTATCTCAAATTAGCCCTCAATCTGAACCGTATCCAAACATTAATTATCGATGATGCAGAAGAAATCATCAAACAGGGAATGCAAAATCCTGTAAGGGAATTGGCCGAAAGCTGTGGTAAAGTACAACATCTGGTCTTCAGTACCGTTGCGCATCAGAAACTATATGACATGATAGATACGCATCTAAATGAGGATTATGCATTGGTGGAAGTCGATGAACTGGAAAGCGAAGCTATTGACACCTTGGATCTTTTATTGTATCAGCTTCCCAATTTCACCACCAAGATAAATTTGTTAAATTATCTTTTGCAGGATAAAGAAGTTTTTCAGAAGGTGATTGTTTTCGTAAATTCAAAGCTTACGGCACAAAAGTTGGCAACGAGCTTGTTTCAACAGAACAAAACGGAGATCGCAATTTTAAATCCATTGTTTTATGATGATTTTGGGTACGAAACAACAGCAGATTTTATAGAAGACGAACAAGCCCGCGTATTGATCATTGCCCGCGAAAATACCAATGCGGTTGATCTCGCCAATATCCCTTTTATTTTTCAATTTGAATTACCGAATGAAAAGGAGGAATTTTTAAACCATTTAGTCAAAAATGAACAGAATGAGGATAGCGTGGTATTGACATTTTCGACCGATCTGGAACTTCCTATGGTCAGAAAAATAGAACAGGCCGTCGGCAAGAGAATGGACGTATTGGATCTGCCAGAAGATCTTCAGATCTACAATCCCGCAAATGATAAAAAGAAAAAAGCAACTAAGGAAGAACAGGAAGATAGTTCCCGTGGTGGAGCATTTCATCCAAAGAAGGAAAGCAATGCAAAAACTTTCAATTATGGCGGGGGTGAAAAAGCAAAGATGACGATGAAATTGAAAAAGAAATAAAAAAAGGAAGTTAAAAACTTCCTTTTTTTCTGCATGTATCTTTTTTATTGATCCGTATTTATTATTCCGGTATCCATGAGCTCGCCAAGTCCGGATGATTGCCCAGGAAAAATACTTCAATGGATTTTCATCGCTTTTATACTTGTGAAAGCAAGAATGTTTTATTTTAGCACTTTCTTCAGCAGCTTAATATAAGCATTGGCGATACGTTCCATCCCCTGATCATTCGGATGGGCATAATCTACCGTAGAATTTAAGTCCAGCCTCAATTCGCCGCTGGATAGCATAAAAAGCTGGCGAACACCCTGAGACTGTAATTTTTCAAATGTTGCTTTTAGTACACGGCTGCTCTGTTGGTATTCTTTATTTTTATCTTCATTAAAAACCGTATGAATATTTCCCGAACTGTGCTGTGTTAAGATGATAGGCGTTGTTGGATGCTCTTTTCTCAGGTAGGTAACTGCGTTGACCAATAAGGAGTCCAGCTGTTTTTCTGTCAGTGATTTTGTAATCGCGAGATTGGGGATACAGTCCAAAACATAACATGCTGCGTCCACTTGATTCATGACATTTAGGATAGGCTGTTCAAGACGGCCGTTCCCCGAAAAGCATAAATTCACCACTTCGTTATCGAAAGCACGCCCTACCTGACTTGTCCAGGCAAGTCCCGGGCGACTGGTACATGCCCCCTGACCGATAGAGGTCCCGTAGACCACAATGGGTTTTAACGTAGCTGTATGTGTATAGGTCAATTTCGCATGCCCCGGGATACCAATCTTCAGCCATTTAACTGTATTATATAAAGGAAGGTATAAACGATAATTAAAGTTATCATTGTTACCAATATTTTTCCAGGTGTAAGAAATGGTATCCGAAAAATGATAATTACCATAGGCCCATTTCCAGTCTTTATTGGTTCTATCGTAGGCGTAGAGATCCAGACCACTCACACCTGTAGTAGGCATGTGGGGCATATTTAATCCACCAGCAACTTGATATTGCACTGTTATTTCTGACGCCGATGTCTGAAAATCAATGTAGACTCCGGCAGCATTTTGCCCCAGCTCCCATACGGGCTTACGGACCTGCTTCTCCAGTTCATCTGGAAGTCGGCTAAAAGCGGTCAGCGTTTGGTTGTCAAGCCGGCCTTCGACGTGTTTATCTTCAAGCGGAGAAAACCAGGTATAATTTTGCTGTCCTTTGACAGCCGAAAGCGAGAACAGCATGAATGCCATGAAAGAAACTTTTGAAAACATGCGGTAATTTAGATCTAAGTTTGATTGATTAAAAAAGGAGCCTATTGGCTCCTTTCTATTGCGATTTATTATTATACTATAAAATAGCTTGTCTAACACGTACTAATTTTTCCATCAGTCCTTCGAGTAGGTCAAGGTGCAACATGTTTGCGCCATCAGATTTTGCATTTGCAGGATCAGGATGGGTTTCGATAAATAGGCCATCAGCACCCACAGCAATCGCTGCTTTGGCAATGGTTTCGATCAATGCTGGCTTTCCGCCAGTTACTCCGGATGTTTGATTCGGTTGTTGAAGTGAATGTGTACAATCCATTACTGTGGGTACATTAAAGGAACGCATTTCAGGAATCCCCCTGTAGTCAACAATCAGATCCTGGTAGCCAAAGGTATTCCCACGGTCTGTCAAAAAAACTTTCTCATTGCCAGACTCCACAATCTTATCTACAGCAAACTTCATGGATCCGGCACTTAAAAATTGTCCTTTTTTTACATTAACGACTTTATTGGTTTTTGCCGCAGCGACCAATAGATCCGTTTGTCTGCATAAAAATGCCGGGATCTGAAGGACATCGACATATGCTGCTGCCATTTCTGCCTCGTGGCTTTCATGGATATCCGTTACGGTCGGAACACCGAAAGTCTTCCCGACTTTCTCCAAAATTTTCAATGCTTTTTCATCACCGATACCCATAAAAGAATCCAAACGCGAGCGGTTGGCCTTACGATACGAGCCTTTGAAAATATAAGGGATATTAAGTTTATCTGTAATAGTAACAATTTTTTCAGCAATCCGCAAAGCGATTTCCTCACCCTCAATCGCACATGGTCCTGCCATTAAAAAGAAATTCTGCGAAGTTCCATTCTTTATTTCAGGAATGTATTTGTTGATCATATAAATTATATAAAAATTTTAATTACCCAATTCAGATAAGAATTTGATACGCATCAATTGGAGATCTTCAAACGTATAATCGTCTCCTCCCAATTCTTTAAGCGCATCGTTGATCGAATCAGTTTCAGCTGTTTTAAAGTAATCGTATACTTCATCCTGACGATCCTCATCGATAATCTCATCTATAAAATAATTGATATTTATCTTCGTACCGGCATTAACGATCGTTTCGATTTCCTTTAATATTTCCTCGTAGGTAATCCCTTTTGCTGCAGCAATATCATCCAGAGCGATCTTGCGGTCAATATTTTGGATAATCGCCACTTTCAGTGCAGATTTATTTGCTGTACTTTTGATAACCAGGTCTACAGGACGGTCGATTTCATTTTCCTCCACATAGTCTTTGATCAGCGCAATAAAGGAAGCGCCAAATTTAATCGCTTTACCATTTCCTACACCTTGAATCTGTTTTAATTCGTCAATATTGACGGGATAATGTGTACACATTTCTTCCAAAGAAGGATCTTGAAAGATAACAAAAGGTGGCAGGGATTTACTCTTGGCAATCTTTTTACGCAGGTCTTTGAGCATACCCAGTAAAGTGGTATCAAGCGCTCCGGTACCATGACCGGCATCTTCTCCACTTGTACTCTCTCCGCCTTCAATAGGACGGTTTAAAACAAACTTTAACTGATATGGATTGTCCAGATAACGTCGGCCGATGTCGGTCAGTTTCAGTAAGCCATAATGATCAATATCTTTCTCAATGAAATTATCCAGTACAGCCTGTCTTACCAAAGATTTCCAATAAATGACGCCTTTGTCTTTTCCTGAACCGAACAAGCGGTGTTCGTCATGCTTATAGGAAGATACAGGTTGATTGTTCTGTCCGATCATTACATTAATGACATGATGATCATCAAATTTCTCGCCCTGCTCCTTAATAAAGCCTAATATGTCTTTTAAGGACTCTTCAGCTTCAAAATATTCTTTTTCCGAACGACAATTGTCGCACATGTTGCTACAGCCCTGTTCGTCAAAATTTTCACCGAAATAATGAAGAATCTGTTTACGGCGGCAGACCGCTGATTCGGAATAATCAATAACTTCTTTAAGTATCTGTGTACCGATCTCTCGTTCGGCCACAGGTTTATCTTTCATGAATTTCGTCAGCTTCTCCACATCTTTCTCTGAGTAGAAAGCCAAACAATAGCCATCTCCTCCATCCCGGCCTGCCCGGCCAGTCTCCTGGTAATAGCCTTCCATGGATTTCGGAATATCGTGGTGAATAACATAGCGGACATCCGGCTTGTCAATCCCCATTCCAAAAGCGATTGTAGCGACAATCACTTCTACATCTTCCATCAGAAATTTATCTTGTGTATCAGCTCTGGTCTTCGCATCAAGTCCGGCGTGATACGGCAGTGCCTTGATCCCATTCAGGTTCAATACCTCACTTATTTCCTCCACCTTTTTTCTGCTCAGGCAATAGACGATACCCGTCTTACCGGATTTTGTCTTGATAAACCGTACAATTTCTTTGACGACATCTTTTTTGGGACGTACCTCATAGTATAAATTGCTTCGATTGAATGATGATTTGAACAATACTGCATCATTCATCTGTAAGTTTTTGCGAATATCGGATTGCACTTTTGGAGTAGCAGTTGCTGTCAAGGCAATAATAGGAATATTTGCCCCTATCTCATTGATAACCTGACGTATTTTACGATATTCCGGTCTAAAGTCGTGTCCCCATTCGGAGATACAATGCGCTTCGTCCACGGCCACAAAAGATACGGTTATCTGATGCAAAAACTCGACATTATCTTGCTTTGCAAGTGACTCCGGAGCTACATACAGTAACTTGGTCTTGCCCGCAAGCACATCCTCCTTTACCCGGGTGATTTCACTCTTGTTCAGTGAGGAGTTCAAAAAATGAGCGATACTGTCTTCGCCGCCGAATGCACGAAGCTGATCAACTTGGTTTTTCATTAAAGCAATCAACGGGGAAATTACAATTGCGGTTCCCTCACTCATGAGTGCTGGCAGTTGATAACAAATTGATTTCCCTCCCCCGGTTGGCATAATAACAAACGTATCCTTCTTTTGAAGAATACTGGTTATAATAGCCTCTTGATCTCCTTTAAAAGTATCAAAACCAAAAAAATCCTGTAAATTGTCGAAAAGTGATTTTTCTATTTCCATTGCGCCTTGGGCAAAAATAAGATAGATAAATGAAGAAATAATCCTGAAAAATAATCTATTTTTGCAATCTATTCTAATACATAAAAGTAAGAGTATTTTTTGTGAAAAACAACTACGAAATAAAAAATATAGCTATTGAGGCTATTCAGGAAGAAGCGAAAGCAGTAGCTGCTCTGGCTCAATATATTGATGATGATTTTGTTACCGTGATAAATAAAATCCTCCACCTCCAAGGCCGGGTAATCGTCACAGGCATCGGAAAAAGTGCAATCATAGCACAAAAGATTGTTGCAACTTTGAATTCCACCGGAACACCGTCCATCTTTATGCATGCTGCCGACGCCATCCATGGGGATTTAGGTATTATTCAACAGCATGATTTGATCATTGCCATCTCTAAAAGCGGCAATACCCCAGAAATCAAGGTGCTGGTTCCTTTTCTGAAGCAAACGAAAAACACGCTGGTTGCTTTGGTTGGCAATACAGCATCCTACTTGGCCAAAAATGCGGATTATATCCTGAATACCACGGTGGAGAAAGAAGCCTGTCCAAACAACTTAGCGCCAACGTCAAGTACGACAGCGCAGTTGGCCATGGGTGATGCACTAGCTGTCGCGCTACAGGAATGTCGTGATTTTACGGACCAGGATTTTGCCAAGTACCACCCCGGTGGTGCCCTGGGCAAAAAGCTCTACTTAAAAGTGGCTGACTTATCTGATCAAAACGGCAAACCGAGCGTGCAATTGAATGCTAATGTCAGAGATATCATCATCACGATCACGCACTTTAGGCTCGGAGCCGTGGCTGTCTTAAAAGACACACAGATTGAGGGTATTATTACCGATGGTGATATCCGTCGCATGCTCGAGAGACACACTGATCTGACAACAATCAGTGCTGCAGATATTATGGGCAAATCGCCAAAGGTGATCGACAAAAACGAACTTGCGGCCAACGCACTGCATATTATGCGAGAGAACAACATCACGCAGCTGCTGGTATCGGATCAGGGGAACTATGATGGTGTCATTCATATACAGGACCTGCTCAAAGAAGGTATAATCTAACTGTAATAAAGTTGTTAGATGAGTAATAAATTAGCAATAAATACTACATTTGGCATATCAGTTGTACTATTTTAATCACAAAGTAATATCTTAGAAGCATGAAAAAGTATATAACAATCTTAGCAGTGATCATTTCCTTTATCGGTTTATCGTCTATGCAGGCTGGCCAAGGGGAATTTAAATTTGAAAAAGAAACACATGATTTCGGCAAAATTCCAGCCGGAACACCTGTATCATATAATTTTAAATTTTCAAATACAGGCAGTGAGCCTATTATCATTTCGAACGTAGTGCCTACCTGTGGTTGTTCGGTGGCTGAATTTACCAAAACGCCTATCAAACCGGGGGAAACAGGAACAATCAAGGTTACTTATAACGCCGCGGCGAAAGCACCTTTTACCAAAAGTTTTACGGTACAATCAAATACAAAAACACCTGTAAAGACACTTTATATTAAAGGGATTGTGGAATAAAAATCCGACAGATAAAACGAAAAAAGCCACATCCTGATGTGGCTTTTTTCGTTTTATTTTGGTTAGCTTTGCACAACTAATTTTAAAAAAACTATAATGCCAGTAATATCAGAAAAAGGGCTGAATATGCCTGCGTCACCAATCAGAAAACTGACGCCTTATGCTGATCAAGCAAAAAAAGATGGTAAAAAAATATACCATTTAAATATCGGGCAACCTGATATCCAAACACCTGAAATTATGCTTAATGCATTGAAAAATATTGATTTCAAAGTTTGGGCTTATACACCTTCTGAAGGTACGGCCTCCTACCGTAAAAAATTAGCCGAATACTATAACAAGCTAAATTACAATATTGAACCTACGGACATCTTGGTGACCAATGGTGGCTCTGAGGCAATCACGATTATCATGCAAGCATGTTTGAATGAAGGTGAAGAAGTAATTATTCCGGAACCTTTTTATGCGAATTACAACGGCTTTGCCTGCTCATCTGATATTGTGATCAAACCGATCATGTCCTATATCGAAAGTGGATTTGCATTGCCTTCCATTGCTGAATTTGAAAAAGTAATTACGGAAAAAACAAAAGCAATCTGCATCTGTAATCCCAACAACCCGACAGGTTACCTGTATTCGAGAGAGGAGCTGGAAGCTTTGCGTGAACTTTGTCTTAAATATGATCTTTATCTATTTTCGGATGAGGCCTACCGTGAATTCTGTTACGATGGCAGGGAGTTTATATCCCCTATGCACCTAGAAGGTCTTGAAAATAATGTCGTCATCTTTGACACCGTTTCTAAACGTTATTCAGCATGTGGTGCTCGTATTGGTTGTATCATTACCAAAAACAAAGCGCTTTATCAGACCGCATTAAAATTTGCGCAGGCGCGCTTAAGTCCGTCCATGGAAGGCCAAATTGCGGGAGAAGCTGCTGTAGATACACCTGATAGCTACTTTGAAGCAGTATCCAAAGAATATACAGCTAGAAGAGACACCCTAGTCAAAGGATTAAATGCAATTGAAGGCGTTTACTCCCCTAATCCCGGCGGTGCATTCTATGTGGTTGCCAAGCTCCCCATCGATAACGCGGATAAATTCTGCCAATGGATGTTGGAAGAGTTTTCTTACAATAATGAAACGGTCATGATGGCTCCAGCAACTGGTTTCTACAGTACAGAAGGCGCCGGAACAAATCAAGTTCGCTTAGCTTATGTACTGAATCAGAATGATCTAAAAAATGCATTGACCTGTCTGGAGAAAGCGTTAGAAGTATATCCCGGAAGAACAAATTAAAAAGCAAAGTTACGCTTTGCTTTCAGCCAGCCCAAAATAAGGGCTGGCTTTTTTTGCGCCACAACAAGTGATAAAGCCTATTTTTTCTAGTTTTGAAAAAAAACAAAACAAAGTTTCGAGCGGCATTGTTCTTATTACAGTATAACTAAAGATATTGCATATGGATAAATTGAAGAAATTCCAATTGATGGAAAAAATAGCAAGAGAGTTAGAAGATGTCAGAAACAGTCAACAAGCTGTTTTAGAAAAAATAGGCAAAATCGAAGTTGATAACATCGAACTTGGAGATAAGAATATTGAAAAGACAATTCCTGAGATTTATCAACGTACAGCGGATAATTCAGAGGCTATCAAAGCGCTACTGGAATCTTTTCAAGAACAGACTGCAGAGTTTGGAGAAAAAAACAATGTAGGCAAATTACTGGAGCAACAGCAAATTAATAGTATTAAATAGCTGGGCCAAAATACAAAAGATGCCGATTTTTCAATCGGCATCTTTTGTTATGTACTAATTTATACTTGTATCCTGGCTGCTTTGACTTTCAGATATTCTTCTTCGACAAAATGCAGCTGTTGTTCTGGAGTCAAATTTGAGTTATCCAGCACGATGGCATCTTCGGCTTGCCGCAAAGGACTCTCTGCACGGGTACTATCAATTCGGTCCCGATTGGCAAGATTTTCCACCACCTCTTCAAGTGTGACATCCTCCCCTTTTTCCGTTAATTCCAGGTATCTTCTGGCGGCCCTAACTTTAGGATCAGCTGTCATAAAGATCTTGAGATCGGCATCCGGAAAAACCGTGGTACCAATGTCACGACCGTCCATAATGATATTTCGGCGGCTGCCCAGCTTTTGCTGTTGCGCAACCATGGCGGTACGTACCGCTTTAATCGCACTGACCTCGCTCACCTTATCGGAAATATACATCTGACGGATCTCTTCCGAGATATCTTCATCGTTCAGGTGGATCTCCGTTTTGACAGCGTTTGGAATAAAGTCAATATGAATATCATTTAGGGCACTATCAATCGCTTGCTGATCGTCCAAAGCAATATGATGGCGTATAAAATAGAGCGTTACTGCTCGATACATCGCGCCACTGTCAATAAAGGCAAATTTTAATTTTTTAGCCAGAGCTTTCGCCAGTGTACTCTTTCCACAGGAAGAAAAACCATCTATGGCAATGATAAAATTGTGTCTTGTGCTCATTATTCGTTTCCTCCTATGATGACACCGGGTTTATTGACCAAGGGAACCTTAGTCAGGTTGCCATCGACGATGCTTTCGGGTAAAAAGATATATTTTTTATCGTAAATAATATTGTCAATATAAAAACTCAACCAATATTCATTGGTCAGGCCAAATACCTGCTCGTCGATTGCCTCGACCCGATCAAAGGATTTTGCTTCAATATTTCCGATGAAATGCCGCAAAGTGGTGGTGGTTACTTGCCGACCATCTTTTTCACCGTAACCTTTTGAGCTGATCAGCACATTCTGTATCGCTATATTTTTATCGTTAATAACGTACACTGTCCAGTTTTTTGTCTCCACGGTCTCGCCTTCCAAAACCACGGCAATCATAATATCTTTTACTATATTTTCTGGCAAATCTGCTTTCATCCTTATTTAGACTTTGTCGTTTTCTTTGCTGGAGCCTTCTTTGCTGTCGCTTTTTTAGCAACTGTTTTCTTTTCGGCAGTTTTTGCTTTAACAGCTTTACCTTTCGGTGCATCCGCTTCCGCCCACTTCAGCACATCTTCATAGCTGATTTTTTCGATTTCTGTTCCTTTCGGAATTTTCAAGTTCTGCTTTCCAAAACGGATGAACGGTCCCCAACGGCCCTGTTCGATCTGTGCATCCGGATTTTCATCAAAAACACGGATCACTTTTTCAATATCTTTCTGACGTTTCTCCTGAATAATCTGAATGCATTCCTCTTCGGTAACGTCCAAGGGATCTACGCCTTTTGGCAAAGAATAGAAAGCGGAATTATGACGGATATAAGGTCCAAATCGACCGATAGCAACTGTCATCTCTTTATCTTCAAATACACCTACTTTTTTGGGGAGTTTAAATAGCTCCATGGCATCTTCAAAGGTAATCGTTTCAATCATCTGTCCTTTGCGCAACGATGCGAATCGAGGTTTTTCCTCATCATCTGGCGAACCGATCTGAACCAGAGGCCCGAATTTTCCGATACGTACAGAAACCGGTTTTCCGGAAACTGGATCTATACCCAGTTCACGTTCATTATTGGCACGATCCGCATTTTCCAGCGTATCCTCCACTTCGGAGTGAAAAGGGCCATAGAAATCGTGTAGCATTTTTGTCCACTCGGTCAATCCATGCGCAATATCGTCAAACTCTTTCTCGACATTCGCCGTAAAGTGAAAATCTACAATACCATTGAAATGCTCCACCAAGAAATCATTCACGACAATACCGATATCAGTGGGGAACATTTTCCCTTTTTCGGCACCTGTAATTTCTGTTTTTGTAACGGCTTTCAGTTCGGCATTCTCGAGAGTCAATACCCGATAGTCGCGTGATCTTCCTTCCCGTTCTTCTTTAACAACATAACCACGATTTTGAATTGTAGAAATGGTTGGCGCATAGGTAGACGGTCTACCGATACCTAGTTCCTCTAATTTTTTCACTAATGCCGCTTCCGTATAACGTGCCGGAGGTCTTGTAAAGCGCTCCGTCGCTGACATGTTTTTCAACGTCAGCTGTAATCCAACCGTCAATGGTGGCAGGATGGCGTTATCGCTATCTTCATCCAGTGTTGTCTCCTGATCATCATCTACGGATTCCATATAAACTTTCAGAAAACCGTCAAACTTCATCACCTCTCCTGAAGCATTCAGATCTTCCGGACGTGTAGAAATAGAAATCTTAGCCAGCGTACGTTCAAATTCTGCTTCACTCATCTGAGATGCAATTGCTCTCTTCCAGATCAGTTCATATAACCTTTTTTCAGCCGAATCACCTTCAATGGTATGTTCCGAAAAATAGGTAGGACGTATAGCCTCGTGTGCCTCTTGCGCACCCGAAGTTTTTGTTTTATATTTTCTTACTTTATGGTATTGATTGCCATAAGCCGATTTAATTTCTTTTTCTGCCGCTTCAATAGCCGTATCACTCAAATTGACGGAATCTGTACGCATATAGGTAATACGTCCCGACTCATATAAACGTTGAGCAACCTGCATCGTCCTTGCGACCGAGAAGCCAAGTTTTCTACTTGCTTCCTGTTGTAAGGTTGATGTGGTAAATGGCGCAGCCGGCGAACGTTTTGACGGTTTTGTTTCCAGATGTTTAACCGCAAACAAAGCGGCTTTACAATCTTCCAAAAATCGTGTCGCTTCTGCTTCCGTCGCAAATCGTTGTGGAAGCTCGGCTTTAAAACTATCTTTAATCTTGCCCGTATGGAAAAACGCAACAATCTTAAAAGCCGCCTCCGGTTCAAACTTGTTAATCTCACGTTCGCGGTCTACAATTAATCGAACTGCAACAGATTGTACACGACCTGCTGATAAAGAAGGTTTCACCTTTTTCCATAAAACCGGGGACAGTTCAAAACCCACCAATCTATCTAAAACTCGTCTCGCCTGTTGTGCGTTGACAAGATTATAATCTATTTTACGGGGATTGTCGATGGCTTTCAATATCGCCGGTTTGGTGATCTCATGAAACACAATACGTTTTGTACTTTCGTCTTTCAATCCCAATGTCTCAAATAAATGCCAGGAAATAGCTTCTCCCTCGCGGTCCTCATCGGATGCAAGCCAAACAGTTTCCGCTGCCTTAGCTAATTTCTTCAGCTCACTCACGACTGCTTTTTTATCAGAGGGAACTTCATACTTCTGTTCAAAATTCTTCTCTGTATTAATCGCATCATCGGTTTTCACCAAATCACGGATATGCCCATAACTCGACTTTACCAAAAAATCGCTTCCTAAATATCCTTCTATCGTTTTTGCTTTCGCCGGAGACTCAACTATCAATAAATTTTTCGCCATCTAATTTGAGATTTGTGCAAATAAAGGGAATTCTAAAAGGAATGACAATAATTTCTTGCAAAAAAGACAAAAAAAATAGATTTCCTCCTTATATATATGTGTATTGTATTATTTTCAGTCACGCTACAATCGTCCTCTAAGCGTCTTACTGCTTCTAAAAAATGATATTAACAGAACTTCAAAACTTCGTTTTTTTTCATTTCAACAATTTCGACAATTCATTTTAGTTTATTCTCTTTCGAAAACACTTTCGAAAGAGAGGAAATCAACGATTCAAAATTGTCAAAAATAAAATAGGTTATGTATATTCGCCTATTCAAAACGGGATAATTTACCCTTATTTTGTTTTAAATATAATAATAAATGAAAATATTTTTTCTTAGAATAGCCTTTTTGGGCCTATTATTACCGTTTGCATCTTGTTCAGTTAGGAAAGATTCGGCAAAAACAGAAAACAGCTTTCCTAAACTTAGTTTGGAAGCCCACCGTGGAGGGCGAGGTCTATACCCCGAGGAGTCCATTGCCGCAATGAAAAATGCCATTGACTTACCGCAAGTGACGACGCTGGAAATGGACTGCCACATCACCAAAGACCGTAAAGTTGTTGTTTTTCACGACGACTATCTCAATCCAAAATTTGTCCTAAAGCCGGATGGCAGTGAGCTCGCAGAGAAGGACAAATCCTTGAAAATTTTTGCAATAAACTATAAAGATCTCCTTAAGTATGATATCGGTTCGAAGTTTTACAAAGAATTTCCTGAACAAAAAAAACAGGTGACGCGCATTGCAAAACTCGCTGACCTCATTGATAGTACAGAAGCCTATGCCCTTCAAAAGAGTAAGGCCCCCTTGTTTTATAACATCGAAGTAAAAAGTAGCGAGAATAAGGATGGTATCTATCACCCTAGAGTGGAAGAATTTGTTGATTTAGTGGTACAGGTGATTACTGAGAAAAAGATTGCTGCCCGCACTGTTATTCAGTCCTTTGATATTCGAGCAGTCAAGTATCTAAACAAAGCTTACCCCCAAATAAAAGTATCGTATCTGATTGATGCCAATTATGCAAAAAATGCAACGGAGACAATCGCAGCGTTAGGCTTTACGCCTTTCATCATCAGCCCCCAGTATAAGTTGGTAAACCGCGACTTTGTCAAGCAATACCACAAAGCAAATGTTAAAGTTATTCCATGGACGGTAAATACAAAAGCGGAGATAGAACAACTAAAAGTACTGAAGGTGGACGGAATAATCAGTGATTATCCGAATCTGTTTTAAAATCCTGATATTTTAATAGCATAACAAATCGCCGTATGTAATAGAAGACGGCGATTTAATTATACATAGACCAAAATTAAGCTGGTGCAATGCCAATGACTACTTTATTTTGGTTTTATTTTTAAGAGCCTTATCGATATACTCCCTACCCTTTTGAACTAAAAATTCGGCACGGTGGTAATCCCACAAATTACAGATATTATAAGGAATATCAACAACGACATCCGGACGGTAGAGATCAATAATCATACGGCTCATTTTTCGGCGCATGACATAATAGGATGCCTGAAGAATATCCAGGGAATTTGAGGTCTTTGTGTCCAGCTTTTTGATAACGGAATATTGTTTATCGGGCTTCGATTCCAGATTGACCGCGATAATTAAATTCTCTTTTTTTGTGACATGGTTAATCGGCAAAGGGTTGAGCACTCCGCCATCCACATAGACATGGGTATCATCCTCGACCGCAGTAAATACAGCTGGTATGGCTATGGAGGCCCGGATCGCATCATACATGCTCCCAAAATCCAGGACAACTTCTTCCTCATAGTTTAGGTCTGTCGCGACAGCCTTGAATAAAATAGGAAAAGTTTCAATATTTGCATCGGGAATCACCGATTTCAACGCATTGAAAACTTTGATCCCTTTCATCATCCCTAGTCCCTTCCAACTGAAGTCCATCATATTGAAAACCGATTTCTTTGTGAGATTATGCATCCAGTCTTCCAGTACATCCATCTTTCCCTGGGCATAGATCCCCCCCACCAGCGCACCGATAGAGCAACCGACGATCTCATCTATCTCGAAACCCATTTCCTCCAATTTACGGATAACACCGATATGCACCAATCCTCTTGCTCCGCCACCGCCCAGGACGAGTGTTACCTTTCGGTTCAAAAAATCTTTCTCTGACATATGCTTAAACCTGCATTATAATGATGTTGACATTGACCCAACAATGTAATCCGATAATCATCGTTATAATATGTATTTTTGATTACAATATACGGAGTAAATTAAGAATTATGAAAATAGAAATTTGGTCGGACATCATTTGTCCATTTTGTTATATTGGTTTGACAAAGCTGGAGCTGGCACTACAGGAAGCTGCGCCTGAGGTTCAGACAGAGATGATTTGGAAATCCTATCAGCTCAACCCTGAGTTTCCGGAAGATGCCGCAGGCATGCCAACATACGATTATCTTGTCCGGACAAAGGGAATGAGCATGGACGATATCGTGGCAATGACAGGGCAGCTCAGTGCGCAGGGGAAAGAACTGGGGATTGCGTTAAACTTCGATCAAGCAATCGTTGTAAATACCAAAAAGGCACATCGCCTTCTCCATTTTGCACAGGCACATGGCAAGGGAACAACATTAAAAAAAGCATTATTTAAAGCACATTTTACCGATGGTCTGGATGTCAACGATAACCCTACCCTTATTGAGCTGGCCGGACTTGCGGGCCTGCCCGAGCAGGGTGTCCGGGAACTTCTGGCCTCCGACAATTATGCTTACGATGTTAGTCAGGACATTCAAGAAGGAGTCAACCTTGGTCTCCGCGGCGTACCTTTCTTTGTGTTTGACCGTAAATACGCGATTCCCGGCGCACAACCCATGGAGGTTTTTCACAATACGATTCAAGAATGTTTGGCTAACCAAGTCACCCCGCTGCAACAAAGAGGCGAAGATGGACCTTCCTGTGATCCTGAAACCGGAAAATGTGAGTAAAGAAAGAAAAAAGTTTTAGTTTAATTTACTATTTTCGCAAGCTTATAACGACAAACAAATTTGGTATAAATGCAGTTAACCAAACTAGAAATAAAGGGATTTAAAAGTTTCGGAGACAAAATCACGATCAACTTTAACGATGGTGTGACCGCTATTGTTGGACCAAACGGATGTGGAAAGTCCAATGTAGTGGACGCAATACGCTGGGTACTTGGTGAACAAAGTACAAAGATGCTACGTTCTGATAAAATGGAGAATATTATTTTTAACGGAACGAAAAATAGAAAACCAGCCAATCTTGCCGAAGTTTCCTTAACCTTCAATAACAATAATAATATCCTCCCAACGGAATTCTCGACCGTCACTGTCACCCGTAAATTATTCCGCAATGGCGATAGCGAATACCGTTTGAATGACGTAAAATGCCGTTTAAAAGATATTACGGATTTATTTTTGGACACGGGAGTTGGTGCGGATAGCTATTCCATCATCGAATTGAAAATGATTGATGAAATCATCAACAACAAGGACAATTCGCGTAGAAATCTTTTTGAGGAAGCCTCCGGAATCTCAAAATATAAAGTGCGTAAAAAACAGACACTAACAAAATTGAGAGATACAGAAGCTGATCTCAGCCGCGTGGACGATCTACTCTATGAAATCACAAAAAATCTCAAATCGTTAGAAAATCAAGCAAAAAAAGCAGAGAAATATACCCTGCTCAAGCAAGAATACCGTCAAAGCAGCATTGATCTCGCTTATTATAGAATTGCTGATTTTTCGACAGAGCTTGACCGGCTTCAAACACAGGAGTCTAAAGTTCAGAAAGACGCCGCAAATTCTCAGGAATTGATCCTGAACGCAGAAACGCAATTGCAGTCGTTGCGTCAGGTAAATTTGGAACAGGAGAAAAACCTTTCCGTACAGCAAAAGGCAACACAGGAATTTGTGAACAAAATCCGTGGCTATGAATCGGAAAAAAAGATAAAAAATGAGAAAGTAAAAAATCTTCAGGACAAAGAAAACAGATTAAATCTAGACATCAATAGCGACAAACAACAACTTAATCACGTTCTCTATACGATTAAAAGGTTAAACGAGGAGTTGTTTGATGAACAGAATAAACTTGATTCATTAAAAGACAACCTGGAGTCCAATAAATCTGAAGTGGAAGCTTTACGCGGCCAGCAGCAGTCTGCCAAAGGTAAATTGGATATCTTCAACAAAAGTAACGCTGAACTTCAATCCAAAATTTATAAACTGGAGAAAGACCTAGCTGTTTTTAATATTCAAAAAGAAGCCCTTCTTCAGGAAGCTGTGCGCAACAGCGCGGATACCGAAGCAAAGGAAACCGAGCTAGTACAATTTGACAATGCTGCAGCTGAATTGGAAGGCCGTGTTGAGGCCCAACAAGCACATTATGAATCGGCCAATGCACTTGAAGAAGAGTTACAGGCGCAAATTCTTCAATGCCAGACAAATCTGGAAGAGTTTAAAGCACAGCTTGCGAAAGACCTCAGGTTAGTTGATGCCAAACAAAATGAATATAACCTGACAAAATCACTTATTGACAACTTGGAAGGTTTCCCGGATTCCATCCGATTTTTAAAGAAAAATGCAGGCTGGAAAAAGCAACCGCCACTGTTCTCGGATGTACTCTTCTGTCAGGAAGATTATCGCGTTGCAATTGAAAATTACCTGGAACCGATCATGAACCATTATGTTGTCGAAACACAACAAGATGCTGTTCAAGCAATCCAGCTACTGAGCGATGCCGCAAAAGGTCGAGCTCATTTCTTCGTATTGGAAGCAATTGATACCGCGGTTACTTCGTCCATTCCTCCAAATAATAATCTCATGTCTGCACTGGATGTGATCACGGTGGATGAAAAATATAAAGCCCTCTGTACCCTACTTCTTCAGCATGTCTATATATTAAAGCAGGAAGGTGAAAAGGAACTGGAACAAGCGCTACCTGAAACAGGTCGAGTGATTCTACAAAAGAATGGTCGCTATGCCAAACATCATTTGGGACTTTCGGGTGGATCTGTCGGATTATTTGAAGGAAAGCGCATCGGCAGAGCGAAAAACCTCGAGGTTCTTGCCCAGGAAATTAAAACGCTCAACCAAGAGATTGCAAAACTTGAAGACAAGATAACAGCCGAAACAGCGCGTGTGGAGGCTTTACGCAGCAACTCACAAAAAGAACGCATTGATGAACTCCGTTTTCAACTCAATAGACTTAACAATGAGCTGATCACGGTAAAAACGAAACAGGAGCAATACCAGTCTTTCATCAGCAACTCGCAGCTACGTAAAAGAGATATCCAGGAAAAAATTGCAGGTATCGAAACTGATCTTACCCTTGCCGAACCTCAGCTGCAGGAATTGCGTATACAAAAAGATCAGAGTGTGGCGGAGCTATCGGAATTACAGGATCAGTTCCATGAAATTTCGGAGATTTTGAATGAAAAATCCATCGCCTATAATCAGGAAAACATTAGTTATCATCAACAACTAAATAAAGTCTCCAACATCAGCAAGGATCTTGAATTCAGGGAGACTCAAAAAGATGATCATGAAATCCGTATTGAGCGAAATAGTGCTGAACTTGTTGAAGTACAGGAAGCGTTGCGAACGACAATTCCTTTTGAGGACGAAGAAGATGCGGACCTTATAGCGATGTATGAGCAAAAGATTGCATTGGAAGATGGTCTAAAGGAGCTGGAAGAAAGGTACTACGCAGACAAACAACAGATCAATAATCTGGAGGATTCGCTCACACAACAACGTCGTTCCAAAGAACAGAGTGATTTTCTTGTCAGTGAAATTAAGGACAAGAAAACGGCCTTACAAATAGACCTCAATGCGCTTAAAGAACGCCTGTCTGTAGAATTTAATATCGAACTTAAAGATCTGATTGAGCGCGAAGAGGTACCAGAAATTGCGGAAGATCAATCTACGTTAGCGACAAAATGCAGTAAACTCAAAAAGCAGCTCGATGAATTTGGAACGATTAATTTAATGGCGAAAGAAGCCTTTGATGAGATGAATGAGCGCTATGATTTTATCAATAAGGAAAAAGCAGATCTGATCGAAGCCAAAGGCTCTTTAATGGCCACAATTAAAGAAATCGACGATACCGCTAAAGTGCAATTTATGTTCACCTTCAATGCTGTAAGGGACAATTTCATTAAAGTGTTCCGTTCATTATTTAACGAGGAGGACAGCTGTGACCTCGTCCTGACTGATCCAAGCAATCCATTAGATTCGGATATAGATATCATTGCTCAGCCAAAAGGAAAACGTCCGTTATCAATCAATCAGCTTTCGGGAGGTGAGAAAACCTTGACTTCAACAGCATTGTTATTTTCACTCTATCTTTCAAAACCAGCACCTTTCTGTATTTTCGATGAGGTAGATGCGCCTTTGGATGATACCAATATTGACAAATTCAATAATATCATTCGTGATTTCTCCAAAAACTCTCAGTTTATTGTTGTATCACACAACAAGAAAACGATCGCAAGCACCGACATTATCTATGGTGTGACCATGGTAGAACAAGGAGTCTCACGTGTTGTTGCTGTAGATTTAAGGGAAGTGGCTTAAAAAATATAGACTTAAAAATAAAAAAGCCTTACATAATCGTAGGGCTTTTTTATGCTTATAGAATTCCGACCCTTGAAAACAACACTTATTTTTTGGCCATAGATGAAAATAAAAAGCCCAGAGTGGGGAACTCTGAGCTTTCGTTAGCCATATATTAACCTATTTTATGAAAAGTATTTGCAATTAAAACGACACTTGTTTCAATTAATTATATAATTACTATTCCTTTAACATTTTTTAACATTTAAACAATATCAAGTGCAATCACTAGTATCTTTCAGCTATAGGTTCAAACCATGGCTATAGGAAAGTATTTCGCATATGAATTGCAAACAGTTTTGAATGTATAAAAAAAGCCCGAAGTTGAGAACTCCGAGCTTACCTAACCAATTATTAACCTAAATTTATGAAAAGTCCAATTACTACTAAAAGCATCCTTTTGCATTGCTTTACCTAATAACGCTCGCCTTTCCGTCAATATTACATTGGCTGGTCGGATTTATTCGAATTTTGACATTTTTTAACAATTCAATAACTAACTTTAGATGAATAAACTTGATAAAACCAATATATTATGGCAGAATATGATTTAAAAGAGCTTCAAAAAATCCGTCAAAACAAAGATGTTCTTGACTATTTAGAGCAGCATAAAATTTTGGAAATCAAAAAATTTAACGATGTCTGTGACTATGAACAAGAGCTCTATGATCTACAGGTTACCCTGCTCAAATTACAATATGATATTATTGAAAAAGGGAAACGTGTTGTCATTATATTTGAAGGAAGGGATGCCGCTGGAAAGGGTGGTACAATTGGTCGGGTGACCGAACATTTAAATCCAAAAAAGGTACGTGTTGTAGCATTACCGAAACCAACCCCCGAAGAAAATGGACAGTGGTACTTTCAACGGTATATCAAACATTTGCCCAATGCAGGAGAAATGGTAATCTTCGATCGAAGTTACTATAATCGCGCTGTGGTAGAACCGGTATTTGAATTCTGTACCAAAGAACAGCACGAATTATTCATGAAACAGGCCCCGGAATTTGAAAAGCAATTGATTGACGATGGAATTATCCTGATCAAACTGTTTTTGAGCATCAGTAAGGAAGAACAGGCTGAACGGCTGAAAGAAAGACAAGAAGACTTTCTAAAACGTTGGAAAATTGGAGTATTAGATCAGCAGGCTCAAGAAAAATGGGATATTTACACCGGTTATATTGAAAACCTATTTAAAACAACAGGCACAAAAAAATCACCTTGGTTTGAAATCGACAATGACAATAAAAAGAAAGCCCGTCTGGCCTCCTTTCGGATACTTATCAACGTAATTGTCGGCAATGAACAGGAAAAGCTGGATTCTTTTGTCAAAAAACATGATTAGCAAATCTTTGTAAAAAATACTTCCAGAAAGAGAGCCCCTTTCTGGAAGTATTTTCTTGTGAAATTCGCTATACTTTTATACGAGCACTGTCGCAGGAATTTTAGGTCCGGCCATCTGTACCGAAGCAGGCATTTCGTTGTCAAATTTTTCGAAGTTTTGAATAAACAGTTTTGCTAAACGTCTGGCTTGCATATCATAAGCTTCATTATTATTCCATAA
Organism: Sphingobacterium athyrii; assembly: GCF_003071065.1. GTDB lineage: Bacteria > Bacteroidota > Bacteroidia > Sphingobacteriales > Sphingobacteriaceae > Sphingobacterium > Sphingobacterium athyrii. Next base: position 277,076 of record NZ_QCXX01000001.1, read on the forward strand.
TCCTCTAGCGTCCAGAATCTGTTCAGGAACAAATTCGCCACAACTTGTTGGATAGTCCAATCCGAAGATCTCGTGTTTGTTAAATCGGGACTCTAACAGCGATCCATCCATTGCCGCACGGATCAAAGCACGGGTATAGTTCAATTTAATTCGACGTCCGATACCGTATGGTCCGGCAATCCAACCTGTATTAACCAACCATACTTTAATGTTGGGGTTTTGCTCCAATTTAGCGCGCAGTAAAGAGGCATACCTAGCGGGATGTAAAGGTAGGAATGCCTGGCCGAAGCAGGTAGAGAAGGCAGCAGTAGGTTCTTTTACTCCTACTTCAGTACCGGCTACTTTTGCTGTATAACCACTGACAAAATGATAGACAGCCTGATCTACTGTTAACAACGAAATCGGCGGCAATACGCCGAAGGCATCCGCCGTCAGGAAGAAAATATTTTCAGGAGCATTCCCGACCCCGGACATTTCAGCGTTTTCCATAAAGTCTATCGGATAGGAAACCCGTGTATTCTCCGTTTTACTAATATCATCGTAATCCGGTTTATCACATTCGTCCAGGACCACATTTTCAAGCAATGACCCAAAACGGATCGCATGATAAATCTCCGGTTCCTTTTCTGCTGTGAGTCCAACACATTTGGCATAGCAACCACCTTCAAAGTTAAAAATCCCCTTCTCACTCCAACCGTGTTCATCATCACCGATCAACTTCCTATTTTTATCTGCTGATAGCGTTGTCTTTCCGGTTCCGGAAAGACCGAAAAATAACGCTGTTTTGCCATCCTTGGAGGTATTTGCCGAACAGTGCATGGATAATACATTATGCTCAAATGGCAAAATAAAGTTTAGAATCGAAAAAATACTTTTCTTGATTTCACCGGTATAGCCTGTACCCGCGATCAGCACTATTTTTCTTGTAAAATCGATTGCTACAAAATTTTCGTTGCGAATACCATAATTCTTTGGATCGGCAATAAGCAATGTTGGTGCAGCTAATATGGACCATTGCGGTTGATTGTCGATATCGACCTCCGGTCTCAAAAATAGGTTATTTGCAAAAATACTTTGGTAGGCAGTTTCTGTAATCACACGAATGGATAACTGATAAGCTGGGTCCGCCCCTGCGGCACAATCCCGCACATAAATTGTCTTGTTGCTCAAGTGTGCTGCAACCTTCGAATATAAAGCATCAAAATTAGCCGGAGTCATGGGCTGATTGATTTCCCCCCACCATACTGTATCCTTGGTCAGGGAATCCTCCACCAAAAAACGATCTTTGGGGGATCTTCCAGTAAATTTTCCCGTATCAGCAGCCAATGCGCCAGTATCAGATAGTCTTCCTTCTTGATTCGCTAGCGCATGCTCGACCAACTCTGAAACAGGTAATTGATAAAATACATTTCCTGTATAATCAATTTTCAAATATTTCAAATCAGGCGCGTTTCCAATGTTACCCTTTTTCATATTTTTTGTTTGTTTTAAAATGTGCCCAAAGTTAAAGGCAAATTTCGCTAAAAACAAAACCTAATTATCTAAAAATCAGGCTTATTGTATAAAAAACACAAAAGCAAACAGTTCATTACCAAACACTTATATAGATAAAAAAAATTAAAATTTTTAGCATATTTTTTTAGCACAATATCTTCCTGTACCGTCCTTATGATTTAGATTTTTCGTAAATTGTTCCAAGCTTTACAAATATTAATAAAATGAAATTACACGCGATAGAAACAGGCTTCTTTAAATTGGATGGCGGTGCGATGTTTGGAGTGGTTCCAAAAAGCATTTGGAACAAAACAAATCCAGCCGACTCCAACAATATGTGCACATGGGGCAACCGTTTACTCCTGATTGAAGAAAGTAATAGATTAATGTTGGTAGACACTGGCCTCGGCGACAAACAAACTGAAAAATTTTTCAGTTATTACTATTTACACGGTGATGCCACACTGGACAAATCGCTCACAAGTCTAGGTTTTGAAAGAAATGACATCACGGACGTCATCCTGACACATTTACATTTTGACCATTGCGGTGGTGCGATCGTTCGTGAAGGTGAAAAACTATCTCCTGCATTTAAAAATGCAAATTTTTGGAGCAATGGTGATCATTGGGCTTGGGCAACAGCTCCGAATCCGAGGGAAAAAGCATCCTTTCTGAAAGAGAACATTCTTCCTATTCAAGAAAGCGGCCAGTTAAAATTTGTTGAAGATATTGAAAATCCTTTTGGCAAAGATATCAGCATTCGGTATGCCAATGGCCATACCGAAGCGATGATGTTGCCGCAGATTCAATATAAGGGAAAAACGGTACTCTATATGGCAGATCTATTGCCTTCTGTTGGTCATATTCCCATTCCCTATGTCATGGGCTACGATGTGAGACCGTTGGTTACCATGGAAGAACGCAATACATACTGGAATGAAATCGTAGACAATGAATATATTCTTTTCTTTGAACATGATCCGATTAACGAATGCTGTACCTTACAACATACAGAGAAAGGGATTCGGGTCAAAGATATCTTTAAATTAAGTGATATTTAGGAAGACTTCGTTGCGCTCATGAAATGATCTTGTTCCCCGACGGAAATATCATAAGAAAGGGGCTGTTGTTGACAGCCCCTTTCTTATGATATTATAAATTGAAATCGTTAGAATCTAAAGCCCAGGGCCCAATAGTTTTCAAAAAACCAGATCTGCTGTGTGGCTTTGTCGACGCCTCTTCTACCTGTTGTGCGGATATTGTACAGATCTGTCCAACCCGTTTTAAAGTTTCCTTGCAAGTAAAGTCCTTTATAAAAACGGTAGTGTAAGCCTACTTTTGCCGAAGCACCGTATCCAGCTATATTCCAGAAGTGATTGGCGCCCTCGCCAAAAAGGCGAACATCAGATCGTGGTATCAAAAGCCCAACATCTATACCAGACTCCATGGTGAGCACCTGTTGACCTTTGCGGTTGTTGATGATATCATCGTATCGCTCTAACCCTACCGAAGCAAAATTGTAGCCGTCTGTATGTTCAAAAGTTAGCATCGCAGAATCCACCGTAATCATTTCGCCGTTGTATTGTCCAGCCCGGTTTCCCGTCGGTATACTGGGATTGGAGATTTCATCGCCAATATATCCTGTGATCTTAACCTGCTGTGGGATATCCATTACATATTTCATGTGATCCCAACCTAAAGAGATGGAATAGTTATCTTTGATATAATAGCCAAAGTGCAGATTAAATTGTGGAATAGTCAAACGGCTGGGATCAAAGTAGGTTGATCCAAATTTGGTCGGGCGATCTCCTGCTTTTACATCATGGAGAATGAAGTCATAGTTTGGACCTGTAAAATGTATATCAGATTTTGCATACGAAGAAAAGTTATATCCCCAAAAGAAGAAAAACTTCCCTTTATTACTTTCTGTCCTTAAATTCTTTGGCTTAAAGATGCTTTTTCCTATCTCGGGATTTTCCTGTGCAAATAAACTCGAAACACTTAATGCAAGTGCTCCAATCGTCAAAAATATTTTTCTCATATCAGCGCTAAAAACGTTGGGCAAAAGTACCCCCATTCTATTTTATAACCAAATAAATCATGTGGAAATTAGGAAAATATGACGAAGATCACAGAAATGTTTTTATGTAGAGCTTGCATAAAAAAAGCTGCTTTCGTTGGAAAGCAGCTTTTAAGCTAAAATTTTATGGAATCAATTTATTTCGCTTGATTTTTACGAATAATATTCAAAGCACCACCTGCTTTAAACCATTCGATCTGTTGTGCATTATAGGTATGGTTTGCCAAAATTTCTTCTTGTGTTCCATCTGCATGGTGTAAGACAAGAGTTAATGGTTTTCCGGGAGCAAATTCAGTCAAGCCGAGGATATCAATCGTATCATTTTCTTGAATTTTGTTATAGTCATCCTTGTCAGCGAAGGTTAACCCTAACATACCCTGTTTTTTCAGGTTTGTCTCGTGAATACGAGCAAAAGATTTAACCAATACTGCACGGACGCCTAAATGACGAGGTTCCATGGCAGCATGTTCACGGGAAGACCCTTCACCATAGTTCTCATCCCCTACTACAATTGATCCAATACCGTTTGCTTTATAGTCACGTTGTGTTGCCGGAACAGGACCGTACTCTCCTGTCAACTGGTTCTTCACATTATCGGTTTTTTCATTGAAGAAGTTTACCGCACCGATCAGCATATTATTTGAGATATTATCCAAGTGACCACGGTATTTCAGCCAAGGACCAGCCATAGAAATATGATCTGTCGTACATTTACCTTTAGCCTTGATCAACAACTTCAAACCTTTTAAATCTGTACCTTCCCAAGCGGCAAACGGCTCCAGCAATTGAAGACGATCTGATGTTGGCGCAACGTCAACGACAACTGCACTACCATCCGCCGCTGGGGCCTGATAACCTGGATCATCTACAGCAAATCCTTTTGTTGGTAACTCATCACCCACAGGTGGATCCAACTTCACTTGCTCGCCTTTATTATTTGTTAGGGTATCTGTAACCGGATTAAAGCCCAAATCACCGGAAATTGCTATCGCAGCAACAAGTTCTGGCGAGGCAACGAATGCATACGTATTTGGATTACCATCCGCACGTTTCGCAAAGTTACGGTTGAATGAATGAACAATTGTGTTTTTCTCTTGCTTATCCGCCCCCACACGATCCCACATACCGATACATGGACCACAAGCATTGGTGAATATCGTTGCGTTAAGATCTTCAAATGTCTTTAACAAACCATCACGATCTGCCGTAAAACGAACCTGCTCAGAGCCTGGATTGATACCGAATTCAGCTTTGGTGATCAGCCCTTTATCCACCGCTTGTTTCGCAATGGAAGCAGCACGCGATAAATCCTCATAAGAAGAGTTTGTACAAGATCCGATCAATCCCCATTCCACTTTCAATGGCCAGCCATTCTTATCGGCCTCCTCACGCATACGTGATACCGGCGTATATAAATCTGGCGTGAATGGACCATTCAATGAAGGTTCCAGTTCCGAAAGATTGATTTCGATCAATTGATCAAAATATTGCTCAGGATTAGCATAGACTTCAGCATCAGCTGTCAAATGTTGTTTGATGGCATTGGCAGCATCAGCAACTTCAGCACGACCTGTCGCACGAAGGTAACGCTCCATGGACTCATCGTAACCGAATGTTGAGGTTGTAGCACCAATTTCAGCGCCCATATTACAGATTGTTCCTTTACCTGTACAAGATAGAGACTCTGCACCTTCGCCGAAATACTCCACGATAGCACCAGTTCCCCCTTTTACAGTCAAGATACCGGCAACTTTTAGAATAACATCTTTTGCTGCTGCCCAGCCACTTAATTTACCGGTTAATTTAACACCGATCAATTTAGGGAATTTTAGTTCCCAAGGCAAGCCTGCCATCACATCACAGGCATCAGCACCACCTACACCGATGGCTACCATACCCAGACCGCCAGCATTCACGGTATGTGAATCGGTACCAATCATCATGCCACCCGGAAATGCATAATTTTCCAATACAACCTGGTGGATAATACCAGCACCGGGTTTCCAGAAACCGATACCATATTTATTTGAAACAGAGCTCAAGAAGTTAAATACTTCTGAACTTTCGTTTTTAGCACGGGCTAAATCTTTATCTGCCCCTTCTTTGGCCTGGATCAAGTGATCACAATGAACCGTAGAAGGAACTGCTACCTTAGGACGTCCGGCCTGCATAAATTGCAATAAAGCCATTTGTGCAGTTGCATCTTGCATCGCGACACGATCAGGAGCAAAATCAACGTAAGAAACGCCGCGTTTGTAATCTTCTGTCGCATTACCATCCCAAAGGTGGGCATATAAAATTTTCTCAGATAAAGTCAAAGGTTTGTTCACCACCTGACGAGCCGCAGCAATGCGTTCGTCATAACGGCTATATACCTTTTTTATCATATCTACATCAAAAGCCATATCTCTCTTATTTATGTTATTTAATTAAGTTACTGAAACCCTGATAGCTTTTATTTTGTCGGAATAGGCGCAAATTTAGTTAAGTTAATGCCTTCGACAGCAGCTTTATATTCCTCAATATTAGGGATACGTCCTAAAATCGCTGAAAGCACAACAACAGGTGTAGACGCTAATAAGGATTCTCCTTTTTTACCATCTCTATCTTCAACGACACGGCCTTGGAACAAACGCGTTGACGTAGCCATCACCGTATCACCTTTTGCAGCTTTCTCCTGGTTACCCATGCAAAGGTTACAACCGGGACGCTCCAGATACATGATATTTTCATATTCTGTACGGGCAGTACTTTTTGGCAATGCATCGCTAAATTCAAATCCTGAATATTTTTGCAAGAATTCCCAGTCGCCTTCTGCTTTCAACTCATCGATAATATTATATGTTGGCGCTGCAACAACCAATGGAGCTTCAAAGGTAACGACACCTTTTTGCTGCTCGATATTACGCAACATTTTGGAAACGATTTTTAAATCGTCCTTATGCACCATACATGAACCAACGAAACCTAAATCTACCTTTTTGTTTCCGCCATAGTAAGAAAGGTCACGAATCGTATCGTGCGTATAACGTTTAGAAACGTCCGCGTTATTTACATCTGGATCTGCAATCATTGGTTCTTCAATTAGATCCAAGTCAACCACAACCTCAGCATAGTATCTGGCATTGGTATCTGGCGTCAATGCTGGTTTAGCACCAGATCTGATTTCTTCGATACGTTTGTTAGCCTTATCGATCAAACCTTGTAAAACATTGTTTTTATTTTCCATACCCTTATCAATCATGATTTGGATACGGTTTTTAGCAATTTCTAACGATTCAATTAACGTATCATCCTGAGAAATACAGATGGATGCTTTTGCTTTCATCTCCGCAGTCCAGTCCGTAAAAGTAAAGGCTTGATCGGCAAGTAATGTACCGATATGAACCTCAATGATTCTACCTTGGAAAACGTTTTCTCCAGCAAATTGCTGCAACATCTGTGCTTGTGTTGCATGTACAACATCACGGAAATCCATGTGTTCTTTCATGCTACCTTTGAAAGTCACTTTAACAGATTCAGGAATCGGCATAGAAGCCTCACCCGTAGCCAATGCTAATGCAACAGTACCCGAGTCAGCACCAAAAGCAACTCCTTTAGACATCCGTGTATGCGAGTCACCACCAATGATGATGGCCCATTCGTCAATCGTAATATCATTTAACACCTTGTGGATCACATCGGTCATGGAGTGATAAACCCCTTTTGGATCACGTGCAGTAATCAAACCAAAATCGTTCATAAATTTCATCAATTTTGGAATATTCGCTTGCGCTTTCTTATCCCATACAGATGCGGTGTGGCAACCTGATTGATAAGCACCGTCAACTGTAGGAGAAATTACTGTAGCAGCCATTGCCTCCAACTCCTGAGCAGTCATTAAACCGGTCGTATCTTGAGAGCCGACAATATTCACTTTCACGCGTACGTCAGAACCAGCATGCAATACTTTTCCTGGAGTCACCCCAACAGCGTTTTTGTTGAAGATTTTTTCTACAGCAGTTAAGCCTTGACCGTCAATGGTAATTTCTTTCGAAGGAGCAAATACTGTCGGCGCTTGGATACCTAAAGTTTGTGCAGCAAAAGTTTGGATTTTTTTACCAAATACAATGGCATAAGAACCGCCTGCTTTGATAAACTCCATTTTTTGTGGTGTTAGCGCTTTTGAAATATCAATAAGCTCTTGTTCACCATTATATAACTTCTTTGTTTTTGTATTGATGGTTAACACAGTACCTGTGGCAACAGAATAAACCTCTTCTAGAATAGGCTCATTCTTTTCATTGCGAACCACATTTCCGTTTTCATCAACTTTTTTCACCCAGTTTTTAAGGTCGATACCGATACCGCCCGTAACGTCTACTGTCGTCAAGAAAATTGGAGAGATACCATTTGTACCACCTACAATCGGCGCAATGTTTACAAAAGGAACGTAAGGGCTTGCCTGTTTACCGGTCCATAAGGCCACATTGTTCACTCCTGACATCCGTGAGGATCCGACACCCATTGTACCTCTTTCAGCGATCAACATGACGCTTTTACCGGGATGTTGTGCCTGTAAGTCCTGAATTTGTTGTTGTGCCTCTGGCGTGATCATACATTTACCATGTAATTCACGGTCAGAACGGGAGTGCGCTTGGTTACCCGGAGACAATAAATCCGTAGAAATATCACCTTCACCCGCAATAAAAGTAACCACCTGAATTTCTTCTGCTACTTCAGGAAGTTTCGTGAAGAATTCAGCTTTTGCATAGCTCTCCAAAATATCTTTTGCAATAGCATTACCTTGTTCAAAGGCTTCTTTCAAACGAGCCGTATCAGCATCGTATAAGAAAACCTGCGTTTTAAGCACCTCTGCCGCCTGACCTGCAATCGCAAGATCAGTACCCAGCGCCAGGTCCAATAATACGTTAATAGAAGGCCCACCCTTCATGTGAGACAACAGCTCAAAAGCAAAATCCGGTGTGATTTCAGCAACAACTGATCCCCCTAGAATAATCTCCTTTAAAAACTGCGCTTTAACACCAGCAGCTGGCGTAGTGCCCGGCAAAGTATTATAAATAAACAATCTTAAAGATTCTGCTCTATTTTCATTGTTTAAATCTTTAATCTGAGCAATTACCTCACTTAGTAATTCTGCTCCGTCAATAGGCTTAGGATGTAACCCTTGGCCTTCTCGTTCTACAACCTCTTGTACGTAATCGTTGTAAATACTCATAGATATCAATCTTTCTATTTTAAGGGTAGTTCAGAAGATATACTCTTACCTTCCTGCGCTACCGTGTCTGTAATATAATTAAGCAAATATAATAACTCCTGTAGTTCACTACATTACATTATAAATCAGCCCCTTCAGTTCGTGTTTTTAAGTTGATTCATTTACCGTAAATCAACTATTATGACTAAATACAAAAATAGTGAAAATCCAACTTTAAACGCATGCATTCCATTTATTTAAATCAATTTGGAATTGTTCTAAACAGTACTTATGCAATCCGGCCATTTTTTTTTGAATCTATTTTTTCACCCTTATCAATCTTAAAAAAAAGAGGTGATTTATTTTATTAAATCACCTCTAAATACCGCTATATGCTTTCTATATTGATATCTATATCTTTCAATTTTTTGATGGTCTCCAATGGATCCGAAGCATTAAAAACAAAAGAACCAGCAACGAGTACATCAGCACCCGCTTTCAACAGCTGCGCTGCATTTGCAGTCGTAACCCCGCCATCAATTTCAATAAGCAAACCATCGTTTATGCCGGCAGCCATTGCCCGGAGCTCCTGAACTTTTGTATAGGTATTTGAAATGAACTTTTGTCCACCAAATCCAGGATTGACAGACATCAGACAGACCAGATCCAAGTCAGCTAAAACATCTTTCAAAAGAGCAACCGGCGTATGTGGATTCAATGCAACCCCTGCTTTACAGCCCAATTCTTTAATAGCTGCCAATGTACGGTGCAAGTGCGTGCAAGCCTCATAATGCACGGTAATTATCTCGGCACCGGAATCTTTACACACTTGCAAATAACGATCAGGATCAACAATCATCAAATGTACATCCAATGGTTTTGTGGCATGTTTCGCAATAGCTTGCATTACCGGAAATCCAAAGGAGATATTCGGCACAAAAACACCGTCCATAATATCTATATGAAACCAATCAGCCTCACTATTGTTTACCATGATGATATCATCATATAATTTTGCGAAGTCTGCAGCAAGAACGGATGGTGCAATAAGATGTGATTTTGTTGACATGTTGTATTTTTTTTCGCAAAGATAACAAGTATTTTTCTTTCGACACAGCGTTGTACATATTTAACATGAATCAAACTGTACCCAATAGAATTCACAAAAAATAAATTATAACTACATTTGTATATTAACTTAATATAAAAACATCGTTCACAGTGGGAAGATTAAAAATAAAATACAAAAGAGAGCTCAATACAACCGAAAATCTCATCCGAAAAATTGGATTAATACTAATCACAATCGTCCTGATTTGTATTTTTCTTCCCAAACAACCACGATTCCGATATGAGTTTCAAAAAGGAAAAGTCTGGAACCATGAAAATCTCATATCACCTTACAATTTTGCGATCCTGAAGACACAGGAAGAGCTCAATGCAGACAAAAAAAGTATCTTAAATACGATCCAGCCGATTTATAATGCCAATTCGACAACAAGTAAAGAGCAGATCGACCAATTCAATACCGATTTGTCCGAAAAATGGCAAAGCAGCAAACTGGATACAACACATGAAAATATCAACGATTATCGCAGTGCCGGAAATGCAATATTAAACCACCTCTATGGGAAAGGTATTCTCTCGCTGAATAACCGGTTTCAAAACCGCAACAATGACAAATCCCCAGCTTCGAAACATTATAATTTTACATTAATACAAGATAAGGTTGCTTCACAAAAAAATACGGCGGACTGTTACACCATTGAAAGCTCTTATGAATATATGGACAATTTAATGCCCAAGCTGACCAAAATCAAACAGAAAGGCTGGCTCGAGGAGACATTAAAAAATTACATCACGATTAATTACATTTATAACGATCAGCAAACCGAAGCGCTTGAACAAAATGCGATCACAAATATATCCGCCACGCGAGGTGTAGTTCAGAAAGGTGAACTGATTGCGGAAAAAGAAAAAATTATATCCAATGAGACTTACCAGAAGCTCGAATCGCTACGTAAAGTGTATGAAGATGAAGGCAAAATAAGCGGAAATCAAAACTATGTCACTCTGGGACAATTTCTGATCATATCCCTCGCTCTTTCGATACTCATGGTATTTCTTTTCCTTTTCCGAAAGGACATTTATTTCAACAATAGGTTATTGATGATTATTATGATTGTCATCATCGGGATGCTTGCCGTACTCTCTTGGGCTATCAAGATCAAAATACCCAATTTGTATTATATTCCGTTTTGTGCCGTCCCCATTATCATTCGCATCCTGTTTGACACCCGTGTCGCGCTGAATATCCATCTGTTGATGGTGCTTTTGGCCGGACTCTTTGTACCGAACAGTTTTGAGTTTGTCTTTTTACAATTTATGGCAGGCATTGTTGCAATCTATAGTATCAAAACATTGGTAAAACGTGAGCAGCTGTTTGTTTCTTCGGCAATTATCTTGGGGACATACTGGATCGCTTACATCGGGCTAGTGGTCACAAGAAATGGCTCTATTGACACCATCTACTGGTCGGACCTCCTTCCATTCCTGGTCAGTGTCATGATCACGTTGCTGGCCTATCCGATGATCTATGCTTTCGAAAAACTCTTTGGAATAGTATCTGACCTGACCCTGATGGAGCTCACAAACAGTAACTCCAAATTATTACGGGAACTATCGTTCAAAGCACCGGGTACCTTTCAGCACTCCCTACAGGTAGCAAATCTGGCTGAGGCCGCAATTTATAAAATTGGAGGCAACCCGCTGTTGGTTCGCGCCGGAGCACTGTACCATGACATCGGCAAATTGACCAATCCACAATTTTTTATTGAAAACCAAAAAACGGAAAAAAATCCACACGATGAACTTTCTCCGGAACAAAGCGCACAGATCATTATCTCCCATGTCATCAAAGGTGTGGATATCGCTAAGAAACATCAGCTTCCCGAAGTGATCCTCGATTTTATCCGGACGCACCATGGCACCACCCGTGTGGACTACTTTTACAATGTGTTTGTTAAAAACAATCCGGACAAACTCGTTGACGAGTCTTTATTTACCTACCCCGGCCCTATTCCTTTCTCTAAGGAAACGGCTGTACTCATGATGGCCGATTCAGTGGAAGCGGCGTCCAGAGCTTTAAAAGAACCGTCAGAGGAGTCCATCAATAATCTTGTGGATAAAATAATCGAACATAAACTGATGCGCGGACAATTCAATAATAGCAATATTACATTGAAAGATATTACCGAATCGGCCGTTATCTTCAAGGCTATGCTCAAAAGTATTTACCATGTACGGGTGGATTACGATTTAAGCAAAAAAACATTGTAATTTTAATTGCTAAACAACAAATTGAAATTCAAATGCTTATTGTAACGTTACGTTTTTTTTGCATTTTTTTTGATATTTAGGCTTTGCAGATTCAAATAATTGCCTTATGTTTGCAATGTCAAAACACGGAAGGGTGCCTGAGTGGCCGAAAGGAACAGTTTGCTAAACTGTCGTACTGGAAACGGTACCGCGGGTTCGAATCCCGCCTCTTCCGCCAAGACTTTAAAAAAGCTCAGCTAATGTTGAGCTTTTTTAATTTAAGTGCAATTCCCTAAATCCCTTCTTCCCGCAACCGCCAAAGAACCTCCAACAACTGGCTAGTTATTTTTTAGGTGGAAAGAAAAAAGATTTTGGATTCATCTTAAAATAAATCCATACCGCCTTGGCCATTTTCGCCAGCTCCTTAGACGACAGGTTTCGCGAACGGAACGCGAGCACCAATGATAAACCAAAGCTTACCAGAAAATTAAAAAGTCCAATTATACCGATACCCAAAATTCCCCATATCCAAATATCCGTGGACAGCTCCATATGATGCCCAAATAGACCAAGCGCCAGATTCCCGCTCGCAAAAGTGATATGTCGAATATCCAAATTCAGACCAAGAAACATCCCGATCGAAGCAGTTGACCCCATAAAAACACCAAACCAGAGATTGGAAACGATACCAGCCCATTTCTTCTCATAAAAAGAGGCTATCTTGTCCGTCTTCGTTTTCCCAAATATCTTTTTCAACAAGGGATGCTCCTGAATTCTGTAGTAAACAGAATTATGTTTATCTCGATTTGAAATACTTCCAGCGATAATCCCCGACAGAAATAAAAATACACCCGCAATAGAAGCATGCAAGATAACGGGAGTCTTCGTCGGGTTTAAATCGTCGACCAGATGTAGCCATTTTGCACTTGCTATATTTACACCTGACAGCTGCTCTATTCCCCAAATTAACAACAGACTAATGGGAAATGCCATAACCACATTACCAACGAAAGCGATAAACTGCGAACGAAATAAACGTGCAAAAAATTGCGCAAAAATCCAATAACGGTGTCTGTCTGCACCTTGATCAGAAGCCCCCTGTTCGATCGCGTTCACCAGCGATGAGGCTGTCATCGCCGGCTGCTTCGTCGCCAAGGTCGCACCAAAAAGATAGATCATCGTAAAACCGATCGCATAATTCAAGCTATACAAAAACGCATGTCCGAATTCGCTTGTCTCCACTTTTCCCAACAATAGTTTTACGATACACATCGCCCCCACAATTACACCGCCGCCGCAGGCAGAACGAAACATCTTCCAATACTCCCGATGGGTCGATGTAATATAGTGTTCCCCCGTCTGCGCTGTATGATGCGTAATTTCATAGGCCAGCAACTGCGTTCTCTGCCCTATTAATTTACGGATATTGCTTTTTCTGGAATTATATCCAATCAGCGTCTTCGCCAATTCAATGCTTTTATCTGCTTTTTGGGATTCCGTATCAATCACCAAAAAAGAGAGCATCTCCTTGATGCGCTCCAGCTGTTGACGAATTCGCAATAAGGATTGATTCACTTTGATAGAAATACCAAAACGATGTGAATTGCTAAAAGCCGTTTCTATATATGTTTCGCATTGCTTATGAAGCACCAACAACTGTTTGTATGAAAGATCCTCAGATGTAATGTATTTTGTCTCCGACTGTAAAATACGATCATTTAACTCAGTAAACTCCCGCATGATTGCGATAAATGGGCTATCGAAGTTCTGAAACTCAGGCACCATTTTATTCACATCAGTTTCCATGGCACGCCCCGTGATACGTTGCACCAGCAGTTCTATGCCATATAAGATTTCTATCATTTCAAAATCCGTCTCATCATCATAAATCGAATTGAATTCACATAATCGAAAAAGCTCATGCAATTGCTCCGCAGGAATCGTTGACACCCAATCTCCGTCTTTCACGGTATAAAACACCTGGTTCAGTAAATATTGTAAGGTCGGCTTCGCCGGTTGATAAGGCAGATAGCGCTCCGTTATTCGCTTCTTGAGTTCATAAATAAAGTCGGCATAACTAATAATTCCCGTATCGGACACCAATTGATCAAAATCTCTCCGCCAGAGAACACGTTTGAGATACTGAACAAATTGACGCCTTGTATCGGGCAACTCCTGCAAAAAATCAAGAAAAAACCGGATATCAACCTGATAAAATAACTGAACTCTTTTTGGACGAATAATGGCTACAATTAAAACCAAAAGTTCAATTTCATCAAACGCTGGATTATCCAGATTATTTTTATAGCGATCAAACAATTCAGCCATTTGCTGTTTCTGATCCATTTTTTTTCTCATAAATTCTTATTATTCGCTTTCAATGGCCCTTTGAATAGCCTGTATAAACTTTAACGTCTTAAGATACCATATTTAGTACCAAATTGTTTTAAAATATACAATCTATTTGCTCCAAAACAAGGAGATTAGGGAGCATATACCCTGTCGCTATTCCCACCGGCGTTGCAGGCAGGAAAATACCTGAAACCAGTGATAAACCTCCGTAAAAATTCTTCTATTTTTGCAGCAGCAAACAGGACAAAGATGAATTTAAGAAATTTCACACTCGTATGCATAAGTTTATTGCCCATACTGCTAAAAGGACAGGAAGGCATCTCATTTGACGACGATTTTAACCTTTGGAATATACAGAAAGGGCAAACCACCACTATTTTTGTTGAAAAGGCCTACATCCGTTCCGCTCCAGGACTCAGCTCAAAAGCAATAGATTCATTAAGCCATGGCGCAACCGTTACCATCACCAGCGATCCATTTAAAGGCTGCACAATCAAAAATTTCTATGCCCCCTGGTATCAGATCAGCTATACGAAGAATGGCGAGCTTAAACAAGGTTTTATCTGGCTTGGCTTATTGGCGCTTGGTAAGCAAGTCGACAAGGAAGGTTTTCAATACCTATACGGTTTTGACCGCTTTATCAAACAGGGAAATGACGAAGAAACTGCGTATTTTTTAACCAGAGTAAAAATATTGAATACGAGCGACTCGCTAATCGCAAGCCAGTCCTACACATTTGCATTTACCGGCCAGCTGAACTCCCAAAGTAAATTGTTACCCGACATGGGCTTAACTAATGTAAAACAGATCTTACGAATGGAGTTTCTTTCGGGCGCATGTGGCGTTCCGACTGAATATTATTACACTGCCTGGACCGGCCGGAAATTAATCAACTTACCCAGCAGGTATACTGTCGCTGATGCAGGTGTCTTCTATTACGACGAGAAGATCCTATTTCCTTCAGAACACAAAAAAAATAACCAATTGATCTATAAATACATCGAACAAGGGGAAGTAAAAGATGATAGTCGGGAAGACCCCAACTATAGTGTTTCAAAAAGAGAAGAACATTTTCAATGGGATGGCAATAAATTCAGAAAACTCTCGCTGTTGAAATAATTTTCAATAAAATTTAACATATTAGGGAAAATAACAAAAGAAAAAAGCAAGGAATGGAAGAGCAAAATATATACGATTTATTTTACAGTGGACAACTGGATTTATTTATCATTGAAGGTGAAAATCAATTAAGACAAAACAACCGAGATGTGCCGCTTTGGACACATCTTGCCGTTGCGTATCACGACCAGGTATTCTACGAAGGACATGAAGCTGTTTTTGATATCATCCAGGAGAAGATGATTCCTTATCTTCAGAAGGCACTAAGCGTGGAGCCTGAAAATGAAACAACCCTTTACCATCTGCTCAACTACGTCCTAAGTAATGAGGCTTCACTGGCTCTGATCAATCGCCCGAGGAAACACATCAACGAGAACAACAAAGATCAGTTTATTCGCTATGCAAAACAGTTGATCGCCATACCAAAAATGACTTCGTATGGTTATGGCTTTCTGGCGAATATTTATGAAGGACTTCAGGACGATGCAGCCTTGTTGACGGTATTGGACGAAGGGATCAATTATTTCAACGAAGCTTTTAAAGACGATCGGGAAAGTGCAGATCATAATTTCTCCCTATTTTGGATGAAGAAAATATATCTCTTGGACCGCACAAAGCAAATTTCCGGAGCTGCATTAACAGCATTAATCCGGACGCATTTTGACCGTTTCGTCAGCAGTCATGAAATGCAGTATGTGGACCTTGCTGAAATCGCTTATGAAAACAAGGATATAGACCTGGCTTTAAAGGTATTATTAAAACTTATTAAAGGCGAAAATTCAGCTGCACATATCCACCGCGAATTGGTCAAATGGCACAATCGTTTTGAAGATCTGATCGCTGACGGTTATGAGAATCCTGAGGTATTCTATTATCAGCTGATCATTGAACGTAATTATTCCGAAGATATCGGTATACCATTCGATTATTATTACCTACATGCATTAAAACTGATTGACCAATACCCTGACTTGTACGCTGGCTATCATTTTGCAGGCGCATACCTTTACGACGATGGACAGCACGAAGCTGCTCTACCTTATCTCCAACAATCTGGAGAACGCCAATGGAATGCGACATCTTGGCGACGTCTTGTGGAATGTACCTACCTAACGACAGGTGATATATATACGCATATTCCGGTTTTTGAAGACCTCCCGCGCGAACTCTATAATGAAGCGATTAATCTGTCCGACTTTGTCGATGCGTTGGATACGCTGTCAGCTGAAGATACATTGGCCTTGCGACAACTATACCTTGCTATTTATCGCCAAGCCTATGATGCATTTGCGGCTTATTTCGAGGCGGGAAAATATGAAAGTGATTATTTCGGGGGAAGCCACAATCGTGCAATGAATTGCAATAACCTGGCAATTGCTTTAAAGAATGTGGATCTCCTCGAAGATAGTTATCAAATCGCAACTGAAGGATTAAACTACTCAGATTTTGAAGAACTACATCAGACGAGAACAGATGCATTGTCGAAATTGAAGGATTATGAACGCTTAAAAGACGCCCTCGTACTATATTTCGACACATACCAAGTCACTTTGAGTGACCTCAATGAAATGCGCGATGAGGTAATGGAAGAACAGTCTACTGAAGAAGACTCAGATCTGGTATTTCCCAGCTGTTATCAAATGTTTGTCCACCAGCTCGAAGTGAATTATCACCTGGGACTTTCTCCCGATATACAGGCAGAAGCACAATATCTTCTCGAGCACATTTATCAGTTTTATATAAACCATCCTACCCTGAACGACTATCATTACCGGGATTTTGAGGCCGCTAAAAATGGTGTGGAGGGCATTATTTATGATATCCTCGAGCCAAACGATCGTGATTACCGTATCCATTATTATGAAGGTATGGCACAGCAATATCCGCATGAAGCACAACCGCAGTATATCCTCATGCAGCTATACAATGAGATATCCGACTATAGCGATATTATAGCTGCTGCACAAAAATACCTCAAAAATAAAAAGGAATTTATCATCGATGACTTTGATAAAGCAAAGACTTTGTATTTGATTATAAAGGGGCATTACTTCCTATCCGAATTTAGATCGGGTGAAGAAGTATTTCAACGCCATGACAGTTGGGTTGCAACCGTCATGGATCCGGAAGATTATGTGCTCTGGCTTAAATTCGGAATCCTGTTGTATGCTGAGCAGAACAAGCTAACGGAAGTAAGTCGTTGTGTAATGATCTTTAATGGAATATATACACAACATGAATGGGGGTATGATGATGACTGTGAGTCGGTAAAGCTAGCAGAAGCTCTAGTCAATTACAAAACAGGTAACCTAAAAAAAGCCCATAGCCTGCTCAACGAAGTGCTGGCTTATTCCGATCATAGCCCGTTGGCTGATGAATATAAAAAGACCTGGAGGAAACCCGGATTTTTATCGAATTTCAAATTCTAACGGGACCTTTAAAGCCTAAATAAAGGAAAAGAAGCGTAGTAGATAGTAAAACTTTCTGCTACGCTTTTATACTTTACGGAACAACTGGAATCCCAATACAGTATCCCCTCTCCCCGGCAGCAACACTAGTATGAATAGAAAGAAAAAGCTCGAACAGACATAAGAATGAATGTATTACTTATGCAAAAAAACTTATCTTTGAATTGTGACCGGACTGAAACATCTAATCGGATTATTGCTCTTTCTTGGCTTATGGTTCAAGCCAATAGTTGCGTTACCCTGTCATCAAAGTAAAGTTCAGACTTGCCGTATGGACAGTACGGAATCTGGGAGTAAAAAAAATAATTGTTGTAAAAAGTTCCAAGGTAAGGAGAAAAGCATGTGCCAGCACCGCAGGCAATGTTCTGACTGTAGCTGCCACTGTGCTTCTGTAACAAGTGTATTGGCTGTCTCGACAGTGCCCGTACAGCTTCCTAAAATTTGCTCTTCATTCTTAAAAAAATCATATCGCGGCTTGCTATCCGTTTACCTTTCGGACGGTTACTTTTATCCTTGGGTTCCGCCAAAAATAAGCTGACCACAAACTTATTAAGCTTAAAAATGGAGATCGGGGCATACATTGACAAAAAAAATGTATCTCAAAACTCCAATGGGAACCGGATAAAGTCGGTTACAAGTCCATTAAATCAACAAAATATTTTAAAAATTGGATACATGAGAATTCTAAATAACATCATAACAGCTGGCCTTCTCTGCGTGAGCATAACGACTTATGGTCAGCATACTACCATGACAACCCCAACCGTAAAAATCAGTGGCAATTGCGGCATGTGCAAAAAAACAATAGAAAAAGCTGGAAACTCTGCGGACTCCAAAATAGATTGGAACGAGGATAACCAGACCGCAAGTATCTCTTTTAATGCAGAAAAAACCTCGCTGGATGCTGTTTTGAAAAAGGTCGCATTGGCAGGTTATGACAATGAAAAATACCTAGCGCCAGCAACGACCTATGCCGACTTGCATGGCTGTTGTCAATATGACAGAACCTTAAGTGCCCCACCGGCCAATCCTGAAAATACGCCTGAAAGCAAAGAAGAAAGCAGTGGATTGACATCTGTCGTTAAGGCGGGTAGCTTCCAGACGATTTATGACCAGTATTTCCAGTTGAAAGATGCACTGGTTGCCTCCGATTACAAGACTGTATCTACTGCTGCTGCAAAACTTTCAAGTCTGCTAACGGCCTTAAAATCGAATGACTTAACTGCCGCCGAGCAACAAGCCTGGAAAGCACAGGCAAACGCCATAACACAGCATGCGAAGGCGCTCCAGGAGGCGAAAGATCTTGCAAAGCAACGTGTGGCATTTGTTTCGGTCTCCGAAGAGGTCTATAAGTTGGCAAAAAGTTCCAAACCTGCACTTCCGGTTTATCAACAAAAATGCCCCATGTTTAACGGCGGCAAAGGAGCAACCTGGTTAAGCCTCAATAAAGACGTCAAAAATCCATACTATGGCGCCCAGATGCTAACTTGTGGAAGTACAATCCAAACCATACAATAAAGAGACCAGTACCTCAAAGAGATCAGTCTCTATACCAAAGGTTCGTCCGCAATGCAGACGGGCCTTTTTTATGACATATTCCAATTTGGCTGCTCCATTTTGACTCGGGATATAAATTACCAAACGAAATTCGTAAAAACAGATTATTTCAAAGGATAAACCTTAAATTGTAGCTTCTTTTATTGATTCAAAATAGTATATTAGGAGGAGTATCAGGCTAAGCACACAAAAGATAATTAAGGAAAATAATAAAGATATCGTGATCAAATAAGATGAAATTTAATCCATGGAAAAAGTAATTATTACAGGAGGAACAGGTGCTATTGGCCTCCATTTAGCAAAGTTGCTGGTCGCCAATTTCTATGAAGTAATCATCTTCACGAGAGATCCAAAGGCTCATCCGACACAACATAACGTCCGGTATGTCGACTGGAACCCGAAAAAGCAAATCATTGATATAAAATCAATCCAGGAAGCTGATTACATCATCAATTTAGCTGGCGCCAATCTCAATGCCGCACGATGGAGCAAAGCGTACCAACAAGAAATTATATCCAGCCGCGTAGAGAGTGGGCAGCTGATTTATCAGACATTAAAACAGATTCCAAACCAGGTAAAGGCCGTTATATCAGCATCAGCAATCGGGTGGTATGGAGCCGATGACAGTTATCAAAAAAAGCCGTTTGAAGAAGGTGATCCTCAGGGCGGCGATTTTTTATCCTGGGTCTGCAACCTTTGGGAAGGCAGTGTCAAACCTATCGAAACCCTCGGAAAAAGGCTCGTCGTCTTTCGATTCGGAGTTGTGCTCAGTAAAGATCAGGGTCTATTGAAAGAGATCAATCAGTTGTTACGTTTTCGGCTGAATCCCATTTTGGGATCAGGCAAACAGATGTTGAGCTGGATCCACATGGAGGATCTTGCCCGAATGCTTCTATTTGCAATACAAAACAACGCTGTCGCCGGCGTTTATAATGCCTGTTCATCCGAACCTATGCCGATTGGCCAATTCACCAAACGGATTGCAAGACGACGATACGGCATACTGTACCTCCCTTTTCCTGTACCAGCATTTTTGATTAAGCTATTTCTTGGAAAAAAAGGACAGGAAATGGTACTCAACGGAACCTGGGTGAGCAACAAAAAGATCCTCGATGAGAAATTTCCGTTTAAATATCCGACTTTGGACAATAATTGTATAGATAATTTACACATTGGTTAATTGTTAATTCCCGTTAATTTCGGCCCTTTTTGGGACAAAATCCGTATATTTGCGGCTTATGAAGATTTTTAGATATGGCGCAAAGGGCTCCGAAAAAGCGGGAGTCATTTTGAATGAAAAGAAATATGATGTTTCAGAAGGAAATTTTCAATATAACCGTGATTTCTTTGCAAATACGGCAAATTTGGAGAAACTTCAGGCATATGTAGAAAAGAACAGTGAAACCCTAAAAGAAATAGATGTCAATGAACGTATCGGCACTCCTTTAGAAACTCCTTCCAAAATTCTTTGTGTTGGATTGAACTTCGACGATCACGTCAAGGAAACCAACTTGCAACAAGCTGCAGAACCTATTGTATTCATGAAATCGGTTTCTGCGTTTAATGGACCTTTCGATGGTATTACATTACCTAAAAATTCCGTGAAATCCGATTGGGAAACTGAGCTTGCTATCGTTATCGGTAAGAAAGCATCTTATGTCAGCGAAGAAGAAGCGCTGGATTATGTATTTGGTTATGTCTTGCATAACGATGTGACCGAACGAGAGTTTCAGATCGAAAGAGGTGGTACCTGGGACAAAGGTAAGGGTTGCGACACCTTCGCTCCTATAGGTCCGTTTATCGCCACAAAAGATGAGATTCAAGATGTAGATAACATGAGAATTTGGCTTAAATTAAACGGTGAACTGATGCAAGATGGTAATACAAGCGATTTTATATACCGTGTACCAAAATTGATATCTTATTTAAGCCAGTTTATGTCCCTCCTTCCCGGTGACATTATCTCAACAGGGTCGCCAGCAGGTTCGGGTATGGGAAAATCTCCACAACGATTCCTCCGCGATGGCGATATTATTGAATATGGCATAGAAGGACTTGGATCTGGAAAACAGGTTGTATCAGCTTACTCCTTATCCTAGAAATTTGTTCCTGTAGACCGGTCTTTCCATAGCGTAACTGCAGCATGGAAAGACCGACTCAACTGCCATTTTTTTCGTCATTTCATTGTAATTTATCAACCGCATTTATGTACATTTATATCGACATCCACTTTGTTAACATAAATGCGTAAATCCCTAGAGGGTCAATGATTCAACTAAACAACATATCTAAATCATTCCAGGTCAAATCCAGACGAATCGATGCATTGAAAAGCCTTTCGCTGACCATCGGTAAAGGAGAAATATTTGGTGTCATAGGAGCTTCCGGCGCCGGAAAAAGTACACTGATCCGCTGTGTCAATCTTTTGGAAAGACCGGATACAGGCCAAGTCATTATTGAAAATGAAGACTTGATGTCCATGTCGCCCAAAGTCTTAATGATGAAAAGGAGAAAAATTGGAATGATATTTCAGCATTTCAATTTACTGTCGTCCCTAACGGTCTTTGAAAACATCTCTTTTCCATTGCAGCTTGAAGGCAAATCAAAAACGTTTATCCGGCAAAAAGTTTCCGAGTTACTGCACTTGGTAGGCTTGGAAGACAAGGCCGAAAGCTATCCGGCTAACTTATCCGGAGGACAAAAACAACGGGTTGCTATAGCACGGGCTTTGGCCAATGATCCACATATTCTGCTTTGTGATGAAGCGACCAGCGCATTGGATCCTGCAACGACCAAATCTATCCTTACTTTATTAAAACAAATTAATAAACAACTGGGACTTACCATCTTATTGATCACCCATGAAATGGATGTGATCAAAAGAATATGCGATCAAGTCGCCGTTCTGGATCATGGAACTTTAATTGAAAGTGGTTCCGTTGAAATGATTTTTGCAAACCCGCAGCAGGAAACTACGAAAAATTTTATTCAGTCCTCGTTGCAGGTTGAAATTCCTTTAGGTTTTCAGGAGCGATTAAAAGAGCAGGGAAATCCTCTTGTAGAGATCTACATGACATCGAGCGAAGAATCTATTCCTTTTATTCAACAATTGGAACAGCAATTTCAGGTTAAAACAAATATTATCACCGCACAGATCGACTATGTCGGTGACATGAAATTCGGTGTTATATTAGCTGAATTGTCAGGTGATATCGACAAAATAAAAGCGAGTCTCTCCTATTTAAAAGAACAGCATCCGCAAACTAAAATATTAGGTTATGTCTGATCAAGTACTAGAATTACTATTATCAGGAACGCTCGAAACACTCATGATGACATTCCTGTCTGGCTTTTTTGGATTTATAATCGGGCTTCCACTTGGAATCTATCTATTCCTCACACGGAAACATCAACTGCTGGAAAACAAAACCATGCATCAGATTGTTTCGCTCTTAGTGAACGTGTTTAGATCTATTCCATTCATTATTCTCATTGTCTGGATGATCCCATTTACACGTCAGCTTGTAGGAACATCAATAGGTATGTCGGCAGCATTGGTACCCTTAAGTATTGGCGCAGCACCATTTATTGCGCGATTGGTGGAAAACAGCTTACTGGAGATTCCCAACGGATTAATTGAAGCCGCCAGAGCCATGGGGGCAAGCACGCAGCAGGTTATCTTCAAAGTGCTGCTCCCCGAAGCACTCCCATCATTGGTCAACAATGCGACGATCACCTTAATTACACTTGTAGGTTATTCCGCAATGGGCGGTGCCGTTGGAGCCGGAGGACTAGGACAGATCGGCTATCAATATGGATATGTAGGTTATGACACCTTTATCATGAATTCTGTTCTTATTTTATTAATTTTAATCGTATTCCTGTTACAGTATACAGGTGATTACATATCAAAAAAAGTAAACCATCGTTAACATTAATTGTATCTTATGAAACCATCATGATTTATTCGATCATACTTTGGAGTGAATAACCGAGCAAAAGCGACCTCATCAATGCCGCTTAAAACATACACTCGATGAATAAATCTGATAGCTTCATCACAAATGGAAACCGCCGAAGGCAGCATGAAACGAGCTCATGAATACCATTGAAAATAAATATTTATGAATAATGCCTTAAAGGGAAAACTGACTAATGAATAAACAAATTTATACAGATGAAAAAATTGAACTATGCATTTGCAATCTTAGCCTTTAGTCTGACGACTATTGTAGCTTGTAATAACAGGGAAAAGAAGGAAAATACCCTTAAGGTTGGTGTGGTAACAGGTCCTGAAAAGGAACTTGCTGAAACGGCTAAGAAAGTTGCAAAAGAAAAGTTCAATCTGGATGTGGAACTAATTTCCTTCAATGATTACGTTGTGCCAAATGAAGCCTTGAATCAAGGTGATATCGATGTCAATGTATTTCAGCACCAGCCTTATCTACAGGAGCAGTCCAAACAACGTGGCTTTACCAAATTAACTATCGTGGGCAATACGTTTGTATTCCCGATTGTCGCCTATTCCAAAAAGATCAAAACCATTACCGAACTTCAGCCGGGTGCGACTATCGCTATCCCAAATGACCCTACAAACGGTGGGCGTTCGCTCTTACTTCTCCAGCGTGAGGGAATCATCGGCTTAAAGGAGAATGTGGGCATACAACCAAAAGTGACAGATATTGTCAGCAATCCGAAGCAGATCAAAATCATTGAGATGGAAGCTCCACAGCTCCCACGCGTACTAGATGATCCTCAGGTTGTAATGGCGATCATCAATAATAGCTTTGCTTCACAGGCTGGACTGGACCCTGAAAAACAAGGATTATTTACAGAGGATAAAGAATCCCCTTATGTCAACTTAATCGTTGCACGGGCAGATAATAAAAATGACGAAAAAGTACAGCAGTTTATACAGTCCTATCAATCTCCGGAAGTAGAAGCAACAGCGAAAAAGGTGTTTAAAAACGGTGCCATTAAAGGCTGGTAAACGTTAAAAATTGTGACTGAAACAACTCATTCTTGCCCTTGTGGCTCAGGACTAACTTTTGCGGA
This sequence comes from Sphingobacterium athyrii, assembly GCF_003071065.1. Classification (GTDB taxonomy): domain Bacteria; phylum Bacteroidota; class Bacteroidia; order Sphingobacteriales; family Sphingobacteriaceae; genus Sphingobacterium; species Sphingobacterium athyrii. The sequence goes on from NZ_QCXX01000001.1 coordinate 301,716, forward strand.
CTGCTGTCAGCAAGTGCACAGCAGCCATACCAAAGCAACTACTGCCGAAGCACTTATGCGGGCACGCTACAGTGCTTTTGCTGTAGGAAACATTGACTTTTTGTACAACACATTCCACCCTACAACAAGAAGATTCCAAAATAAGAATGCTATTGAGCAATGGGCTAAGGAAAATAAGTGGATGCAGCTCAATATACTGAAAGCAACATTTTCGACGGTAGAATTTGAAGCGCATTATTTGGATTCGGAGCTGCAAGTACAGATCCACCATGAAAAGTCTACATTTAAACAACAAGGTGATCTTTGGTATTATGTAGATGGCCGGTAAACTATCCTGGAGATTTTATACAAAAAAAACTGCGCTAACAAGAAATATTAGCGCAGCTTTTTTTGTATATGTTAGAACGGATAACTTAAACCAATTCCTCCGTATCTTCGCGGTAAGGCGCTTCTTCATCAAACTCACCCTCCCACTTTGCGACAACTACCGTTGCAAGGCAGTTACCAACAACATTAACTGAAGTACGTGCCATATCCATCAATTCATCTATACCCAAAATCGCGGCGATAACAAAGGTTGGCAGACCAAACTGATCAGCCGTTGCTATTAAGATAATTAACGAAGCACGGGGCACTGCCGCTACTCCTTTAGAGGTAATCATTAATGTGAAGGCAATCATGAGCTGCTGTCCAAACGACAAGTGAATACCAGCTGCCTGCGCAACAAAAATTGCAGCCAGCGATAAATACAACGAAGTACCGTCCAGGTTAAAGCTATAGCCTGTAGGGATAACAAATGAAACGATCTTACGCGGAACGCCAAATTTCTCCATTGCGCTCATCGCTTTCGGTAAAGCAGCATCTGAACTTGTCGTGGCGAAAGCAATAGACACCGGTTCTTTGATGGCGTTAATAAAACGTCTGACAGGAATTTTTAAGTAAAGTGCAACAGGAAGCAACACCAAAGTCAGAAAGCAAAACAATGCAAAATACAATGTTGCCAACAGCATAAATAGGTTTTTCAAAATATCAACACCAAGATGACCTACCGTATAGGCCATTGCAGCTCCCACCCCAACCGGCGCGAAATACATAATGATATTCGTGAACTTAAACATTGTCTCAGACATGCTTTCCGTAAAATCCACCAAAGGTTTCCGCTTCTTCTCATCAACCATTGCAAGCCCGATTCCGAATAGCACCGAAAAGACAACAATCTGTAACACCTGATTATCGGCAACAGATTTTACGATATTTTCAGGAAAGAGATCTCGGATAAATGAAGTGAATTTGTAAACGGGATGTACATTATCGGGCAGCGATTTCAAGACATGTTCATCCATACTTTCTTTAGGTGCGGGCAGCTCCTCATGTGGCATATGTGCAACATCCACACCTACACCGGCACGGGTCAGATTAATCGCACCCAAACCAATAAAAATAGCACAGGTCGTTGCACAGAAGAAATACAGCATAGATTTCCAGGCCATACGTCCCACCTGTTTCAGATCAGAATGCCCAGCAATACCATAAACCAGTGTAGCAAAAAGAATAGGCCCTACAATTGTTTTCACCAGCTTGATGAAACCTTTGCTCAATGGCTGCAAAGAGATTGCCAGATTGGGAAAATCCAGCCCGACAAAAATACCCAGGATCATACAGGTCAGGATCCAGGTAGTCAAATTTTTCTTATAAAGCGCATTCACAACCAAAACGGTGGCAACTATCCAACGGACAGCCATTAGAAATTCATGCGAAAAGCCTACAACATCAAATTCGTATAATACAGCAATGATACAAGCTAATGTAACTGTGATCAGGGTGATGTACCCTATTTTGGTTTTTAACATTTAAAAGATTTTAATGGTCAAAAGAACAAAAATAAAAAAATCCTATGCTTTTGCAAATATTATTATTTAAACAGCCGCTGTTTCACAACAAAATACCGATTTCCCAGAAATGCAGGAGCATAAAAAAAGCAGGATAATTTCTTACCCTGCCTTATATTTTAACGGAATCAAAAAATTATTCCGCGTGTAACCAAGCTTTTTTCGCTAATAGCTCATCGTTAGACTCGCGTACATCTTCGTCATCCACACAACAGTCTACCGGACAAACAGCCGCACATTGCGGCTCATCGTGGAAACCTACACACTCCGTACATTTATCCGAAACAATATAATAGACTTCATTTGAGATCGCGTCCTGTGATTCATTCGCATCGAGCGTAACGCCATCACCAAAATCTATAACACCATCTAAAGCAGTCCCATCTGAGAATTTCCAAGTTACACCAGCATCGTATATTGCATTATTTGGGCATTCTGGTTCGCAAGCACCACAGTTAATGCATTCGTCTGTAATTTTAATCGCCATTTATAACCTCACAATTATGATAAATAAACTATTTTTGCATTATCAATATGAAAACAAAGTCTGATTGTACAATAAGGCTAGTTGATTCACGTTGATTAATGTTAACAGCACAAATATAACACAAATTTGTGTATTCATCTTTTAAAAATTTAATATTTTGACAAAGCAACAACGAATAAATGCGTTTGTAAAACTGGGTGAACTGTTGAAAAAGCAGCCTGAAGATCTTATTCAGATCATTCAACTGGCGCAACATAAAAACCCTTGGTATACCATAAAAAATGTTGAAAATGCCCTACATGCGATTACTTCCAACTTAACGGCAGAACAGCTCAATTACTGGTTACAGGACTATCCGGATAACGAGTCGGCTAAAACAGTAGGCTTAATTCTCGCCGGAAATATTCCACTGGTTGGTTTTCATGATATCCTTTGTGTATTAATCAGCGGATTTAGGGCAAAAATTAAAGTATCCTCAGATGACGCTGGTTTAACAAACTATGTACTCAATCGTTTAAAACAAATCGAACCCGCTTTTGAAACAGCTTTTGAAATCGTAGATAAACTCAAAGACTTCGACCTTGTCATTGCGACCGGATCAAATAATACGGCCCGTTACTTCGATTATTATTTTGGAGTTAAGCCGCATATTATCCGACGCAACAGAAATAGTGTTGCCGTTATTACCGGTACGGAATCCGCTGCACAACTACAGGCTTTGGGGCACGACATCTTCGATTATTTCGGACTCGGCTGTCGTTCCGTTTCCAAAATTTTTGTTCCGAAAGGCTATAATGTTTCCCATTTTTTTGAAGGAATAGCAGATTTTAAAGATGTGGCTGACCACTATAAATACAATAACAATTACGACTACAATAAATCCATCTATTTGATCAATGGAGACAAACATTTTGACAATGGTTTTCTATTGCTCAAACGGGATGAGCGTACAGCATCTCCGCTATCTGTCGTTTATTATGAAGAATACGACAGCCTTGGAGATGTCGAAAACGAGTTGAATCAACAAGCCGAAAATATCCAATGTGTGGTCTCGGAAGTGCAATTGAACATTCAGTCGCCAGTTTTTCATTTTGGTGAAAGTCAGTGTCCTGCTTTAGATGATTATGCAGATGGGATAAATACCTTAGACTTCTTATTTACAAACTAGTAAGCTTCGGTTAATTTCGTAGTACGGAAATTGCATTAAAAATACTAACTTTGAAATCATGTATATCATTAAAGTAAGAGGTGTCGCCAAAATCCCCGACTATGTGCAGCTGCGAGATGATGCCTTCACCTTGTTAGCATATTTTAGAGTGGATCGGCCTGACAAGTCTCTTGATAAGATCGGATTAGGAGAAAAGGCAGAATATATCATGCAATTGGTCAAAGAAATGCCTTTTGGCCAAATTAAAAAATTAGAGTTTTAACGCCCATGATTGAAAATAAAGTAATTACATTAAAGAACGTTGATATCTTTCAACAGAAACATCTGGTATTATCCAATGTCAATTTAAGTATCGGCAAAGGAGAGTTTCTCTACCTTATCGGACAGTCTGGCAGTGGAAAAAGTAGTTTATTAAAAATCATCTATGGCGATTTGTATATCGGCAATGGCGAAGGAATGATTGCTGGCTTTGATTTAAAGAAACTTCATGAAAATGATGTCCCCTATTTACGCAGGAAATTGGGAATTGTCTTTCAGGATTTTCATTTACTCTCAGACCGGACGATCGAAAAGAACTTGGAGTTTGCCTTAAAGGCGACGGGCTGGAAAGATAAAAAAATGATCGATGCACGTATCTTGGACGTCTTGGAAAAAGTCGGACTCCGTTCTAAATTAAAGAAAATGCCCCATGAGCTTTCAGGTGGTGAGCAACAACGGATCGTTATTGCTCGTGCACTACTGAATAATCCGGAGATCATTTTGGCGGATGAGCCTACGGGTAATCTGGATCCGGCAACGTCGGAGGAAATTGTCCTTTTACTGCGTGACATTGCCAATTCTGGAACTGCAATTTTAATGGCTACCCACGATTATACCATTATTCGCAATATGCCATCCCGGATTATCAAAACCGGGGACGGTATTCTACAAGATGATGTCAGCATCTAAACGAAAAACTGACAGTTAAAAAGACATTTTTACAAATTCCGACAAATTGTTAGGCTTTTTTGATAAAATCTGACAAGCTGTCGGAATTTTATTGTTTGGCAAAAACTTTGACAAAGGAAGGTATAGTAAATTTTTGAATCTATTTTAGCATTGAAGATATGAATGAGCAAGATAATTATTATGATGAGAGTCAAGATCAAGTAGAAACTAATTCTTCTGATCAACAGGAGCAGCCTTCGGAAAATCAGGTAGAATTGTCTCCTGAAGAGAAGCTGGCAGCCGAATTGGCAGAGGCAAAGGATAAATACATTCGTCTATCTGCTGAATTTGACAATTACAGAAAACGTACGAGCAAAGAGCGTGTTGAATTGATTCAATCAGCCGGTAAAGATGTGATCGGAAAGTTATTACCTACCTTAGATGATTTTGACCGTGCCTTAAATGCCATGGAAACTGCAACAGATGTGGCATCTGTCAAAACGGGAATGGATATCGTTAACAACAAACTAAGACAGACATTGTCTCAATTGGGGTTAAAAGAAATGGAAACGATCGGTCAGGCATTTGACCCTGAATTGCAGGAAGCTATTACATCTATTCCAGCACCAACGGCAGATTTAAAAAATAAAGTAGTGGACGTTATCGAAAAGGGGTACTACCTAGGTGACAAAGTGATCCGTCACGCGAAAGTAGTTATAGGTCAATAATAGTAAGACGATGTCAAAAAGAGATTATTACGATATACTTGGTGTCGCGCGTTCAGCGGACGAGAAGGAGATTAAATCAGCTTATCGCAAATTAGCGATTAAATATCACCCGGATAAAAATCCCGGTGACCATGAAGCTGAGGAAAAATTTAAGGAAGCTGCTGAGGCATACGATATCTTGAGCAATTCACAAAAACGTCAACGCTACGACCAATTTGGCCACGCCGGTAATTCAGCAAGTGGTGGCTACGGTGGTGGTGGCGGCATGAATATGGACGATATATTCAGTCAGTTCGGTGATATTTTTGGTGGTGGACATCCGTTCGAAAGCTTCTTTGGAGGTGGCGGCGGAGGTCAACGTGGAGGACGTCGCGTAGCGCGTGGAAGCAATTTACGCATTAAAGTTAAATTGACTCTTGAAGAAATCGCTAAAGGTGTTGAGAAAAAAGTTAAAGTAAATAAACAAGTTTCCTGTCATAGTTGTGAGGGCACAGGAGCAAAAGATAAATCGTCTTTCCATACCTGTAAAACCTGTGGTGGCTCAGGATCAGTACGCAGAGTGACCAACACCATCTTGGGACAAATGCAAACCACCAGCACCTGCCCTACCTGTAATGGCGAAGGTGTTGAAATTACCGCAAAATGTACAACTTGCCGAGGTGAAGGATTAGAACGCGGTGAAGAAACAATTGCGATCAATATTCCTGCAGGCGTGAGCGAAGGAATGCAGCTCTCAATGAGCGGTAAAGGTAACGCAGCTCCACGCGGCGGTATTCCGGGAGACCTGATCATATTAATCGAAGAAGTACCTCACGAAAGCTTAAAACGTGATGGCCTAAATGTCATTTATGATCTGTACATCAATTTTGTGGACGCTACATTAGGTACTAGTGTAGAAGTACCTACAATTGACGGAAAAGCCAAAATAAAAATTGAACCCGGAACGCAGGGGGGCAAAATATTACGTCTAAAAGGAAAAGGTATTCCCGAGGTCAATTCCTACCACAAGGGGGATCAACTTGTTTATGTGAATATCTGGACACCAAAAGCTGTATCCAACGAAGAAAAAGAACTATTAAATAAACTCAAAGAATCACCGAACTTCAAACCGCAGCCCGGTAAAAGTGAGAAGTCATTCTTTGAACGCATAAAAGAATATTTCGAATAAAAAAGTCGGATTTAAACAACGACATGGAGAGTCCTATATCAATTGATATAGGACTCTTTTTTTTGCTTTCTTACGTCAAATTGACAAATAATTACAAAAAGTCAACACTCTTCAGACATTGTTAAAACAATAAGCAATTTATAAAAAAAGCATAAAATTTAATCAATTGAACCACTATCATTTACGATTTTGGTAAAATATCTAGACAATATAGTGACAATAAAATAAAATAACTTTGCGATATTTGACTAATGAATTAAAAAAGTCAGAAAGTAATTACTGGCTCATTAGAACAAACTATTAAAATAAAAAAGACATGAAAAAAGTTTTACTTACATTAACTGCCATTGCAGGTTTAACAATTGCAGCAAACGCACAAACTGAAAAAGGAAAAATTATGGTTGGTGGTCAAGTTGGCTTCGAAACTTCTAAAGTTAAAGATACAGATCGCAAAGATAATTCATTTTCTATCAATCCAACTGTTGGTTACTTCGTAAGTGACAACTGGGCAGTAGGTACTGGCGTTGGTTACAACTGGAGCAAAAACGAAGTTGACAAAAACCACAGTACTAAAGTTGACGCTTTTCAAGTAGCTCCATTCGTCAGAAAATACTCTGCTAATGGTCCATTAAGATTCTTTGCACAATTATCCGTACCAATGTCATGGGGAAAAGTGACAGCTGAATCAAATAACGTTGAAACAAAAAACAAATTCGAAAACTATGGTGTTGAATTAGCACCAGGATTGGCGTACTTCCCAACAAGTAAAATTGGTATCGAATTAAAAGTTAGAGGTTTATACTATAACTATAATAAAGATAAAACCAACGATATCACAACAAATACATTTGGTTTAGATGCGAACTCTTTAGCACCAACTTTAGGTGTACAGTTCCATTTCTAATAGGTAGTTGATAAGAAAGAAAGAAAGGGGCTATAGGTACTGATACTTATAGCCTTTTTTCATCATTAGGTATAGCGTTTAATAATTCGCAATTTATGGGAATAGCGATTTAGTTCCTGATTAAAAATGCCTTCATTGTCCATTCGGTCAATACGTACTTTCGCTGAGGCATGAATAATGGTATCCCGATCCAGCATAATGCCCACATGAGTAATCCGTCCATCCGCGTTGTCAAAATAAGCTAAATCCCCGACTTTAATTTCCGAGATAAAATCAACTGTCTCTCCTAGTTCTGCTTGCTGATACGCATCCCTAGGCAGAGCTATGCCAAAACAGCTATAGATCAACTGCGAAAAACCAGAACAGTCTATTCCCCACTGAGAACGTCCACCCCATAAATAGGGTGTATCCTTATAGCTCATGGCCAGTTCGGCAACTTTAGTTTCAAAATCAGCCCCAGAAAAAGAGTTGATACTGCCTTGGTAAGTCATATCCAGCTGTGCTACCCGAAACCGATCTCCCTCAGCTAAATAGAGCTTTGTACCATGGCAGAGGTATAGCCGCTCCGTACCATTCAGAAGCAAGCCTCCTTCCCTGCCAACCAGTCTTAGATCTGCGGCAAGATATTCCTCCATTTCCATAGGATCAAGCTTCCTAAACTGACCATTCTGAATCCAGCCCAAGTAACCTGTTTCTAACAGCCTTATCGATGTCCATTCCGTCTGTATTTCCAGAATTTCAAATAATTCAGCAAACAATACCTGGGAAACCATCTCACTCCGATGTGCCTGTTCCGCACGCAACGGAACGAGAGCTAACGTACAAATACCATATTTCATTGGCCCAACAAAACAAAATTGTCAAATATGTGATTATATATTATAAAACGAAGATAAATTAATTATAGTAGATATGGAGAATACAAATTTAAAATTCAAAAGAATACTCGTTGCAGTCGATGATGCTCCATGTTTAGAGAAAGCCATTCTCTATGCGAAGGAAATGGCTCAGGTATTTAACGCCTCAGTTGCGCTCGTCACGGTTATTCCGCCCACCTCACCGACTAATTTTGGAGCTGATCCCTTATTGGGTCAGCAACCGATCATTGTGCCGGAGGTATCCGAAATGGAACAGGAAAATGCGCAAAAATATCTTGAAAAATTAAGCCGCGAATTTACGGAATCGGGAGAAGTATATCTTTTCAATCGAATTGGATCCATCAAAGAAGAAATTCTTGCTGCTTCGCATGAATGGTCGGCAGATCTCATCATTATGGGATCAAATGGACGAACTGGGTTCGACCATTTTATTTCAGGTTCTGTATCGGAGTCCGTTATCCGCAAAGCTACCTGTCCGGTGCTGGTCATTCCAAGCAAATGCGATTAACGGATCTGTCCGAATTGCAATGGTCGAGATAAAATAAAGAGCCTATTCTTAGGGAAAAGAATAGGCTCTTCTATATTTCTAGGCCAATCTGCTTATTTTTTGATCAACCGGGCGACAAACATACTATCCGCTCTTTCCGTATAACCATCCAGACAACGCATGCTTTCCAGTTCAAAACCTAAATTATTTAAGATGTAATCTACCACCTCTTCATTCTCAGCCTTAAATATCGAGCAGGTAATATAGATCAGTGGCTTCCCCACTTTCACATAACCGGCGACATGACTTGCAATTGTCTTCTGCAATGTGCTAAACTCCTCGATCTTGACGGTTTTAAACTGCCGGATCATCTCTGGTGTGCGCCCCCAGGTCCCGGAGCCCGTACAGGGTGCATCCAATAATACCCCGTCAAATTTTTCATTCCCCAATATGGGATATGGGTCTTTTGTCAGGTCCAGTATTTTCTTTCGGTAATGCTTAATTCCCACCAGGTCAAATCGCTCGTCCAGATTTCGGAGGATACTCATACGAAGATCAGATACCAATAGGTTTATCGAGGGACAGGCGTCCATTAACAAAAGAGATTTACCCCCGGATGCTGCGCAAGCATCCCACCAAGATTCCCTTTCCGCCGGTTTCATAAATGCAAGTGTACGCTGTGAAGATAGATCCTGCACTTCAACAAGTCCTTCTAATGTGGAAAATCGCTGCAATGAGGTACCATTCGCTAAAGCGATAGTCTGATCGTCCAATTCATGATAGGGAATCTGATTTTCGTCCAAAATCGCACGTACGATTTTATTTTTACCCCTTTTTATTCGAATATAGAGATGTGGTTGTACCAGTTGGCTCTCCAAAAAAAGTTTGGTATCAATCTGGGGCGAAAAATATGCGGTAAATGGAAATAGATCCTCGCTTTTTATTAGTCCTTCAGATTCTAGAAAAGCAATCTTTTCGCCTACGGATAAACCCAGCTTTTCAAGATATGCAGGTTCGAGTAAGCTCACCAATGGGCTGTCTTTTTCACATAAAAACTCAGCAAGGACCAGTCGTCGCTGCTGTGACAACTGTGGGGCCGCTGCCCCCAAACGAAAATAGTTATAGCACAAACGGGAAGTAGACTTCCGATCCGAGGATCCCATCTGTTTATTTTCCTTAAAAAAAGTCGTCAAATATCGTGAAAATGGCTGATGTCCCTCAAAACCATCCATTGCACGCTCAAAATTACGTATTTGTTGGTAAACACGTTTTTCACTCAATTCAGCCATTCAAAGATTATTTCCTTTCAAATTTCCTGTTGTGATAGACCATTATCCCTAAAGCTCTATTGGCATAGCCCCATTTTGGATAAAACTCAAATTTATAATCACTATTGAGCCCCGAGAATTTTTCCTGGGTGATATGGCTTACATAGTCAACACCATATTTATGGAGCAAACGGCCAAAATAAACAGCCGCATCGTAGCCCTTATAGGAAAACTCCGAAGGATCGACTTTATACAGCGATTTATAATTTGCTATAAACTTTCTCGTATCACCATCCGATTCATCGGCCAGACTCGAAGATGTAATCGTCAAGCCATAAAAGTCCATATTTTCAAAATTTTCAAAAGAAAGCTTCGAAAAGTTTGGATGTCCATACAACTTAAATTGATTACCGGGGTTCAAGAAACGCTCATCCATAGCATCCAACAATCCTTTGACGAGATTCTTATTAGCGGTTCCGGACACCACATGATTCGTTCCTGCGAGTACAAGACTATTATTGAGCTCATTGATGCTCATCACTGTTTTTATCTTTGCCTGCGCATTTGCCTTTGTAACTTCATTAGCAAAATTAACCAAAAACTGTTTGCTCTCATCATCACCGGCATCATAGATCAAAATCTGATCGCCATTATAATACTGATCGGCAACGTATTTTGCCAAGGTTTCAGCATGTGTCCGTATCGACGGTGTCATGGACACAAGGTTGGGCAGGCTAAATTCTGAAGCCATCGTTGCTGCCAATGGAGAAACCTGAAGAACATTTTTGTTGGCAAAAGTCTGCGCAAAACTTCGAATTTCCCTTGGATAGACAGGTCCGACAACAAGCGCGGCATCCTTTACTGCCGCCGCGGTTCCCAGCGACGCATTATAGGCAACATTATCGCGCGAGTCGATAACCTGCAAATCAAAAAGCATCCCGTCTTTAGCGATCTTATCCAGACCTAATTGAAAACCTTGGTAAAAATCCAGTGCCAGAGCAGAGCGCTCGACGTCTTCTGTAGTCACCGTTTTAGCGATGCTATTTAATTCAAACGGCAAAAGCAGTGCAATTTTATTGTTCTTAACCGAATGGCCATTTACATTTTGCACATCACCTACCTTTATGGCAGGTTTATCTTTCTCACTGTTTGGTTTAGTGACAGCAGTTTGCTGTTCGCCCCGACTAGAAGAGGGCGAACGCAATACTGTGCTTTTTTTGGTTGTACAGCTCGCTAAGCATAATGCCACGAGTGCTGCAACCCATATTTTATTCCCACTCAATCGTAGCGGGTGGTTTTGAACTGATATCATATACAACTCTGTTAATTCCTTTCACATGGTTGATAATTTCATTTGAAATTTTTGCCAACAGGTCATATGGTAGATGTATCCAATCTGCAGTCATCCCATCAAGCGATCCTACAGCTCTTAAGCTCACGACATGCTCGTAAGTACGTTCGTCACCCATTACCCCTACTGACCGTACAGGTAAAAAGATCGTACCAGCCTGCCATACTTTATCATACCAACCGGATTCTTTCAAGTTATTGATAAAGATCGCATCTGCTTCCTGAACAATCCGTACTCTTTCGGCAGTAATATCACCTAAAATACGAATGGCCAAACCTGGACCGGGGAACGGATGTCTGCCCAAAATCGCCTGATCTACCTCTAATGCCCTACCAACTCTTCTGACCTCATCTTTAAATAACGTCTTCAATGGTTCAACAACTTTCAATTTCATAAAATCAGGCAAACCGCCTACATTATGATGTGATTTTATGGTTGCTGAAGGCCCTTTAACCGAAACTGATTCAATAATATCAGGATAAATTGTACCCTGTCCCAACCACTTGGCTTCAATTCCTTCCGGTAATTCTTTTTGAATTTCCTTCGCAGCTTCGTCAAACACATCAATAAAGGAATTACCGATGATCTTACGCTTCTCCTCAGGTTCAGAAACTCCTGCCAAACGACCATAGAACAGGTCTTTTGCATTAATTCCCCTAATATTTAAACCCATATTTTTGTAAGAATCCAATACTTGCTCGTATTCATCTTTACGAAGCAAACCATGATCCACGAAAATACAATGTAATTTCTGTCCGATTGCGTGGTGTAATAAAACTGCAGCAACAGTAGAATCAACACCTCCGGATAAAGCCATGATCACATGGTCATTACCCAGCTGTTCTTTCAATGATGCTACGGTTGTCTCTACAAAAGCATCTGGAGTCCAGTCCTGCGCACAACCACAGATCCCGACAACAAAATTTTTCAATAAAATGGCACCATCCGTGCTGTGTGTTACTTCTGGATGAAACTGTATACCATAAGTGCGTGTACCTTTTATCTGGTAAGCCGCTACGCGTACTTTATCTGTACTGGCAATGATATCAAAGTTTGCTGGCACCTCCTTAATCGTATCGCCATGCGACATCCATACTTGAGATTGTACGGGTACACCTGCCAACAATTCATTTTCATTATTGAGAAATTGCAGATTTGCACGACCATATTCACGGATTTCAGATGGCAATACATCTCCACCTGATTGTTGAGCAATGTACTGTGCACCATAACACACCCCTAAAAGAGGAAAGCGCTCCTGAATAGCGACAAAATCAATTTGAGGTGCATCCTCTTGTCGAACCGAAAAGGGGCTTCCGGAGAATATAACACCTTTCACAGATTCGTCAAAATCTGGCAATTTATTAAACGGGTGTATCTCACAATACACATTTAGTTCTCTGACACGTCTTGCAATTAATTGCGTGTACTGAGACCCGAAGTCTAGAATGATAATTTTTTCTGGCATGCTGCAAAGGTAAGTATTACGAATGAATTATTAAATGTCAAATCAGGAAATAATACCTGCTTTTAGCAGTTCAATTTCCATCTCTTTTTGTAATTTCAAGGCTTCCTCACGCGCGCGTTCCGCAAAATCACGTCCTTTTGAAGCATATATAATTCCTCTGGTACTATTCACCAAAAGTCCACAATCTCCATTCATCCCATATTTACAAACATCTTCTAGCGAGCCGCCCTGTGCACCTACCCCCGGTACCAATAGAAAATGTTCCGGTGCATGTTCACGAATCTTAATAAAGCCTTCTCCCCTTGTCGCCCCCACAACATACATTAAATTGTCTATATTCCCCCAAGTATTTACTTTGTCAATAACCTGCTCAAATAACTGAAGCCCTTCCTTATTCTCAAAATTCTGAAAATCCCGGCTGCCTTCATTCGATGTTAATGCCAGTACAATAGCCCACTTATCCTTGAAATCCAAAAACGGTGTGACCGAATCTTTCCCCATGTAAGGAGCAATGGTTATGCTATCAAATCCTAAACCGGAGTTTGACTCATCAAAAAAAGCCATAGCATAACGACCTGAGGTATTTCCGATATCGCCCCGTTTGGCATCTGCGATACTAAAACAGTCTTTCGGTAATGCAGCCCAAGTTTTTTGAAGCGACTGCCATCCCTTTAGTCCGTAACATTCATAGAAGGCGATATTTGGTTTATATGCGACACATAAATCAGCTGTAGCATCAATAATAGCTTTATTGAAACTATAGATCGGATCCTCATCATCCAAAAGGTGCTCAGGAATCTTAGTAAGGTCTGTGTCCAATCCGACACATAAAAACGAACGTTTCTCTTTAATTTGATGGATAAGTTCTGCTCTGGTCATGCTAATGTATAGATCGTAATTATTTATTGATTAAATCTTGAATAAAGGTTGCCACATCGGGTGTAGAGTAATCGGCCATACCCTCATGCCGTGTCGCTAACTTGCCATCCTTGCCCAAAATCACGGTACTTGGAATAGACTCTGAAAGCCATTCTTTGGGAATATCGCTGTTTGGATAACTAATCGGCAAGGTTAACTTCTCATTCTTGACAAAAGCAGCAGCCTTCTCTTTATCACCCTCTATCTCCACAATCAGAAATACAATATTCGGATTGTCCTTAAATTTATCGTAAAGCACATTAATAGAAGGCATCTCGGCTCGGCATGGCCCACACCAAGTCGCCCAAAAGTTGATAAAAACGACCTTACCCTTTAAGTCCGCTACTTGAATGGTTTCGCCCAGAGGATTAACAAAAGAAACGGTGTTGCTCACCGGTTTTGCTACAGCATCAATCGGCTCGGCAACCTGTTTTGGTACTTCCAATTTCGGTTTAAATAAACCGATCTTCATCAACAGCTGTTGAAAATAACTCCTACTGGTCGGCCATATCAATAAACCAATGAACAGCACAAACACAACATTGCCAATTATCTTTTTTGTTTTTGGATTCATAAATAAGATTTACGGCAGATTAAGAATCAAATTTATCCAACAGCTTCAGCAAAGTCGCAAAATCTTTCGGATAAGGTGCCTCAAACACCATTTGTTCATCATTCAATTCAAATTCAACATGCTTGGCATGCAAGGCAAAACGTTTCATAATTGGTTGTTCTTCTTCATCCTTGGATAAAGTATAGCCTCTTTTCTTAATTTGCGACAGGTAAACAGGTTTTCCGCGGTACATACTATCCCCTACAATTGCGGCATGCTGTGTAGCCAAGTGAATACGGATTTGGTGCATGCGCCCAGTGATCGGTTTACACGCTACTAAGGTATAATTCTTATAATATTTAAGGGAATTAAAGATGGTTTCCGCAGGCTTGCCATTTGCGCGGTCAATGGATACATTTTTATTACCTAAGTTTAAAATGGGCAGGTCGACGACAAGATCGTTAAAAGTATGCGTGCCACTGATAATGGCATGGTAGATCTTATTGACTCTGCGCTTCTCAAAAGCGATGGAAATCGAACGGTAGGTTTCCGGATTTTTCGCGATCAACAAAATACCGGAAGTCTCCTTATCCAGACGATGGCAGACTTGAGCGTCAGCATGATATTTCTTTGCCAAACGGAGAATATTAATCTCTCCCCCCTCCCTTTCATCCAAAGAAGCGACAAAAGGGGGTTTATTTATAACAATCAAATTTTCATCCTCATGGATTATTAATTCTGAAAATTTGGGAAATTTAAATAGACGGGTTTCATTCTGTATCATTTGACAAAAATACAAAACACAAGGCAGAATATTGGCCAATGTATGATAAAAACCTTACTTTTGGGTTTACAATATAAGTTAAGATGTCTGTAAACAAAGAAATAAAAAGAGTAAGCACAGCGATGCTGCAAGCAATGAAAGAACGTCAGGAGAAGATTTCGATGCTGACCAGCTATGATTACTCCATGGCCCAAATGGTAGACAGTGCCGGTGTGGATGTTATTCTGATCGGAGATTCTGCAGCCAATGTATTTGCTGGCTATGAAACCACCCTACCCATCACGCTCGACAATATGATCTACCATGCAGCGGCCGTTGCACGTGGCACTGAACGCGCCATGGTCTTGGCAGATTTACCTTTTGGTAGCTACCAGGGTTCTGCAAACGAAGCCTACAACGCCGCTGTACGCATGATGAAAGAATCCGGTGCCCATGCCCTGAAATTGGAAGGCGGTCTTGAAATTATTGAAAATATCAAAAAGATTATTTCCGGCGGAATCCCAGTTTGTGGGCATCTGGGTTTAACGCCACAGTCCATTAACAAATTTGGAAATTTTGGTGTCCGTGCCAAGGAAGAACAAGAAGCAGCCAAACTTATTGAAGATGCACTGGCCCTACAAGAAGTGGGCTGTTTTGCCATTGTATTGGAGAAAATTCCAGCAGCTTTAGCCAAAACGGTAACCGAAAAATTGGATATTCCAACAATCGGAATAGGTGCAGGTGCCGATTGCGATGGCCAAGTATTGGTAATTAATGACATGTTGGGGATGAATGCGGATTTTAAGCCCAAGTTTATGCGACATTTTGCCAATCTTCACGAGCAGATTACAACAGCAGTGAGCAATTATGTTGCTGAAGTCAAGGCTGTCCAGTATCCAAATGCAGAAGAACAATATTAACCAAGCATCATGAAATTGTTGATCGTTGGACTAATTCTCCTAGCTGCTTATCTTCTGATCCGGAAAAAATTTAATTTTTCCGGATCAGAAGACATAAATTCCAAAAATTTAAAGTCGGGCTTCCAATTGATCGAAGCACCCGCTGCACTCATTCAATCCACCCTCAAGAAAACAATCTCTAATGTCATTATGGGTGTGATACTTATTCTCATTACGATATTACTCTTTGTAAAAATCAAAATTGTATTGTTTCTGCTTCCAATCGCCTTCTTTTTAATTGGTTACCTTTTTCTTTTCAACAATCACTTCCGCAAGATCAAGAGTCAGCAGATATGGTTTAACGCCAAAACAAATGAGGTTTTTGTGGAACAGCTTCGTGCGGATAATTATACTTTCAATATTTTCCGGGACATTCAGGGCGTACAACAGGTTGAGTCCATTCAGACCACCAGAGGTCTGCTCTATGGTTACTATCGGATCAAATTAAAAGATCACATCCTGGAGATCCCGTATCTGCTGTCCGAAAATAAACCGGCCAATAACCTGTTCTTTGATACCATCAGCCAAAACTTTAAAATAGACATACAGAAAAGAATTTTCCCAATCATTTAATATTAAGTAAATTGCAAATCCAAAAGGAATATGGTATATTTAAACTTATCAATAATGTATTGTTAAAACCAAAATATTTTATACTATGGGAAAAGGTGATATCAAAACCAGAAGAGGAAAAATATCAAACGGTTCTTTTGGAAAAAGAAGACCACATTTATCGAAAGCTTCCATCAAACCAAAAGTAGATGATTCGACGCAAAAAGAAGTCGAAAAGAAAACAGTCAAAGCGAAAAAATAATAAGCATAAAGCTAGAACAGGTTTCTAGCTTTTTTTATAGCCGGCATATTGCGCCATCAACGGATAGATGGTTGCTTCGTATTGTAAAATCCTTTTGACAACCGGTTTCATCATTAGAATAAACCTATCTTTATCCGTCAAATCAAAAACCACATAAGGACTATACCACAATGAATAAAAAAACGACCATCTACATCCTTCTAGCCTGTGCTGTTATCGGAGGTGGATATTTCCTCATAAATTCAAAAAAAGACAAGAAAGAAAGTGGCCAATCTGCTGTCAAAAAAGATGCTCCTGTCGCCGCGCAAGCGATTATTGCGAAGTCATCCGTAGCAGATCGGTCGATCAATTTATCTGGGAGTATCGATGCCGAAGAAAAAGTTGAAATCAGAAGCGAAGTAAGTGGTCGAATTACAAAAATTTACTTTTCCGAGGGGCAACGTATCCAACAGGGACAGCCGTTGATCAAGATTGATGATATTGAACTTCAGGCACAACTGAAGCAAGCACAAACGACAAATCAGCTTAATGCAGAAAATGAGCGTAGGGCAAAACTATTACTTCAGAAAGGCGCAATTAGTCAGGAAGAATTTGACATTGCCAGTGCGGCGTTAAAAACTGCACAGGCGCAGATCCAGTTGATTCAGGCGCAGATTTCCAAGACAACTGTGCGTGCACCATTCAGCGGTATGATCGGCTTAAGAAACATTTCCGTAGGTGCAATCGTCTCATCCAATACCCTAATCGCAAATTTAGTCAAAGACAATTCAGTCAAGATTACATTTGCCATTCCTGAAAAATACAGTAATATGGTTAAGTTAAATGCCCCCATCGAATTTAGCGTCGCCAATGACCCAACAGTCATAAAAGCAAATATTTATGCGATCGAACCTGAAGTATCCCTTGACACCCGAACATTGACTGTCCGTGCCCGGACAGCGAACGAACAAGGTCGGCTTCGGGTAGGGTCCTTCGTCAATGTTATCCTGCCGATTGAAGTAGAAAATGATGCTATCGCCATCCCAACGGAGGCCATCGTTCCTGTTCAAGACGGAAAAAAAGTATTTATCCTTCAGAATGGGCTGGCTAAAGAAACCAAAGTTGAAACCGGTTCGCGCACGGATAAAGAGATTGTAATTTTATCTGGAATAAGTGCCGGAGACACGGTACTGACAACAGGTGTTCTGGCATTAAAAGATGGAGTGAAGGTTAAAGTTTCACTAGCTAACTAACTGTACATGAATTTATCCGCCGTTTTTATAAAGCGCCCCGTTTTAACTATTGTTGTCAATATTACAATTATTCTATTTGGCTACATTGGTTTTAGTTTTCTAGGCGTTCGTGAATACCCCTCCATTGATCCGGCCATCGTATCGGTTCGTACCAACTATGCTGGTGCCAATCCCGACATTATCGAGTCCCAGATCACAGAACCTCTGGAAAAGGCGATCAACTCCATCGATGGAATTCGCAACATATCCTCTTCGAGCAATCAGGGATCAAGCAATATTACCATCGAATTCGATTTAAAGAAAAATCTGGAAGAAGCTGCCAATGATGTGCGTGACAAAGTATCGCAGGCTGTCAGAAGCCTGCCTCAAGATATTGACGCCCCTCCTGTCGTATCAAAAGCAGATGCAGACTCCGACCCGATCATTACGCTGACTCTACAGAGTGAAACCAGAGATAAGCTTTCACTGAGTGATTACGCTGAAAACGTTATTTCCGAAAGGCTACAGACTATTCCCGGGGTCAGTAGCACGCAAATTTATGGTCAGAAACGTTATGCTATGCGCCTCTGGCTCAATCCCGACCGAATGGCTGCCTACGGCATTACCGCTTCCGATATCCGGACTGCGTTGAACAACCAAAATATTGAACTCCCTTCTGGTAAAATTGTTGGTAATACCACTGAATTAACTGTAAAAACAGTTGGCAACCTTTCCACTCCCGAGCAGTTTAACAACATTGTCCTAAAAGCAGATAGCACACGACTGGTCAAATTTATTGACATCGGCCGTGCTGAAATTGACGCTGAAAATTTAGAGACAAAAATGGTCAGCAACGGTAAACAGCTGGTCGGTGTGGCCATTATTCCTCAACCGGGAACAAATTACCTGGATATCGCCGATAATTTTTACAAGATGCTGGATCAGATGAAAGAGGATATTCCTCAGGATATCAGCATCAATATCGCTTCTGACAATACCAAATTCATCAAAAAGTCCGTTGTTGAGGTAGCAGAGACCTTACTGATCTCCATTATATTGGTTACACTGATCATCTATTTTTTCTTCCGTGACTGGGGAATAGCTCTACGGCCCTTATTGGATATCCCCGTATCACTGATCGCAACTTTTTTCATCATGTACATTTTTGGGTTTTCGATCAATGTGCTTACCCTACTGGCGATTGTTTTGGCAACAGGACTCGTCGTGGATGACGGAATTGTTGTCACCGAGAATATTTTTAAGAAGGTTGAAGAAGGCATGTCTCCTATTGAAGCTGCTTTAAAGGGTTCAAAAGAGATTTTCTTTGCGGTCATTTCCATTTCAGTCACACTTGCTTCTGTTTTCTTACCGGTGATATTTCTGGAAGGCTTCGTCGGTCGTCTGTTTCGTGAATTCGGGGTGGTTATAGCTTCGGCCGTCCTGGTATCGGCCTTCGTTTCCCTAACCTTGACCCCCATGCTCAATGCTTACCTGATCAAAGGTGGAGGACATAAAAAGACCCGCTTTTATGAATGGACCGAACCCATGTTCGTGAAAATGAATAAGGGGTATGCCAATAGCCTAGATAAGTTCATGAAGATCAAATGGATCAGCTTCCCGATCTTACTGGTCTGTTTTGCCATTATTGGAGTGATCTTCTCTTCCATCAAAAAAGAAACCGCCCCTTATGACGACCGAAGTAGCATTATGGTCAATGTCACAGGTCCCGAGGGAGCCACTTATGAATATATGGACCGTTATATGCAAGAACTGGACAAGCTCGTTTACGATTCCATTCCGGAAAATAAGATTAGTTTAAATATCACTTCTCCGGGTTTTGGCGCCAGTTCCGTCAACTCCGGACGGATTCGTATGACCCTGGTCGATCCGGAAGAACGTACAAAGTCGCAGGATGATGTTGCAAAAGAGCTAACCAAATGGACAAAAAAATACGATGGCGTGCGTGTCAATGTTTCGCAGACACCAACCATTTCCATGAACCGTAGAGGCGGTTTACCGGTACAGTACATTATTCAGGCACAAAATTTTGAAAAGCTCCAGGAGAAGATCCCGGAGTTTATGAATGAAGTGAATAATGATCCTACATTTTCAACAACGGATATCAACCTGAAGTTTAACAAACCCGAACTTCATGTCGAAATTGATCGGTTAAAAGCCTTGAGTATGGGGGTATCCGTACTTGATGTCTCTCAGTCACTTCAGCTGTTGTTAAGCGGTCAGCGTTTCGCTTATTTTATGCGTGACGGAAAGCAATATCAAGTAATCGGACAGGTGGAAAACGATAGACGGGCCACGCCAACAGATCTAACCTCAATTTATGTCCGCAATAATATCGGACAGCTCATCCAATTGGATAACGTCGTCAATGTCAAAGAAGAAAGCAGTCCGCCACAACTTTACCACAATAACCGTTACATGTCAGCTACTGTTTCCGCCGGACTTGCACCCGGTATGAGTATGAGCGATGGCATCGCTGCGATGGACCGTATCAAGGAGAACGTACTGGATCAGAGTTTTACAACCGACCTTAGTGGCGAATCCCGCGATTTTGTGGAAAGTAGCTCCAATACCCTATTTGCTTTTGGGTTAGCCCTGTTGCTGATCTATTTGATATTGGCGGCTCAATTTGAGAGCTTCCTCGATCCATTTATCATTATCCTTACCGTGCCAATGGCAGTAGCAGGTGCCTTGATTAGTTTATGGCTATTTGATCAGACCTGGAATATATTCAGCCAGATCGGAACCATTATGCTGATCGGTCTGGTGACGAAAAACGGTATTTTAATTGTTGAATTTGCCAATCAGATGCGGGAAGAGGGTATGGAAAAATTTGAGGCCATCATGCATTCGGCCGAGTCTCGTCTGCGACCTATTTTAATGACCAGTCTAGCCATCGCACTAGGCGCCTTGCCAATTGCCATGTCCCTGGGAGCCGCCTCGACAAGCCGTATTGGTATGGGGGTTGTTATTGTTGGCGGTACCATATTTTCGTTGATACTGACCTTGTTCATTATCCCTGCAATCTATTATATGTGGTCAAAACCAAAGAAACACAGACCTGAATTTGATAACATTAAAAGCTACGAATAGATCAGACATGAAGAGAAATATAATCATCACACTGTTGCTTAGCTTCATCCTGTTTCAAGCCCGTGCGCAACAAGTACTAACGCTGGAGGAGGCTTTGACAACCACCCTGAGCAACAACTTCAATATCCTGTTGGCAAAAAATGACAACAAAATAGATATCGAAAATACAAGTCTCGGTAGTGCCGGAATGCTCCCTGCGGTCACCGGAAGCTTTAGCCGGAGCAATTCTATTCAAAATTCCCGTCAGGTAAGAAATGACGGACAGGTGCAGCAGATCTCCAACGCCAAGAACGACAACATGTCCTATGGAGTCAATCTTAACTGGACAGTATTTGACGGATTTGGTATGTTTGCCCGTCGCGATAGATTCAAAGAAATACAGCGCCAAGGTGAAGCCGAAATCAAATTTGAAGTGATCAGTCAGTTAAGCGAGGTCATTGCCACCTATTACAACCTGGTACAGCAAAAACGTTTATTGAATGCCTTAGACACGACCATTACGCTATCTCAATATCGTGTCACGCTGGCCGAAAACCGTCTGGAAATCGGAAAGGGATCCAAACTGGATCTGTTGAATGCAAAAGTCGACCTAAATACAGATCAGACCAATTTACTCCGTCAACGCGAGAGCTTCCAAAATACTAAGACCTACTTGAATCAGCTAATGACCCGCGATCTGGACATCGATTTCCAGGTCGAAGATGAGATGAAACTGGATACGGATCTTAAATTGGGTGATCTGATCCAGATAGCGGATCAGCAAAATCCACAAATTCAATTGGCACTCATCAATAAAAGAGTCGCTGAACTGAATCTAAAATCCGTCAAAGCGGAACGTTATCCCAAAATCGGACTGAATACAGGGTATAATTGGAATGAATCCCACTCCTCTTTGGGTTTCTCGACTGAAAACAAAAATAAAGGGCTCAACTATGGTGTGACGGCTTCACTGAATATTTTCAACGGCTTTATCCAAAACAGAAATGAACGAATCGCGAAATTTCAGATGCAAAGCACAGAAATACAGATACAGCAGCAAAAACAAAATATACAGGCACAAGTTCGGACACTCTTTCAAACCTATATGACCAATATCGAATTGGCGAACGTAGAAAAAAAGAACGAAGAGCTGGCCAAAGAAAATCTAAACATTACCATGGATAAGTTTCGTATCGGAACGATTACGACCCTGGAAGTAAGGACGGCACAGTTGAATTACATCAATGCAATGACCAGAAGCTATACGGCGCAGTACGATGCGAAAGTTTCAGAAATACGCCTGAAGGAACTCACTGGCGAAACCTATTAACTATGATAGACAATCCTTTCAGTATGAATTGCCAAGAGAAAGGCTCCTACGAATGTAGGAGCCTTTCTTATTAATAGTCAATTGCAATAATCGACCGAAGCGGGATTAATACCCCACTTTTAATCTGGATATATCTATCGGTTAATGACCACACTGTGGTTTCGATACGCTTTGGTCCGGAATCTGTTTGAAAGGCTATTTCAGTTTTGGACTTAAATTCATTTCCCAACCGAAGGGCCCCTTTCAATTTATCCATAAACGTTGCTGACTTATCTTCGCTCGCAGGGATAAATTTAAATTGAGGAATTTCCTCTTTAGCTATTAGTTCTCCAACCATAATATTAGCATTTAATGTGTAAATTTAAAGTTTCGCGCTACACTAGATATAACGCGATAAAACCAATCTTATTTTATTATTTTATGCCATTGGCTTATTTAAATCTACCTAATCTGATGATAATAATCAATTAAATAATTGAAAACTATCATTTATTTTACAATAAAAAAACGATTGGCGGTTTTCGCTTTTTTCTTCCGTTAATGCCTGAAATTTGCCATACAATACAATATTATCTGAATATCTTAAAATTATGTCATTTCATTTTGATTTAAGGGATCAAATCAGTCATATTGCCTAATTTTGCAAAAAAACTACATAACAGATGGAAAAATCAGTCTTTGAGAAAAACTGGGAAATTTATTTCACACAATGCTACTCCAATGGTCGTATACGTTTCTCCGACTTGTCAAATATTCTTCAGCTTACTGCTGGCGAGCATGCAACTAATATCGGTTTCGGTTTTAAGGAAATGGCCAAACACAACCAAACCTGGGTGCTCAGCAGAATGCGTATTGAAATCAACAGACTGCCCAAATGGATGGACATTGTTCAGGTAAGAACATGGATACAGGAACTGGAAGGTGCGCGCTCTACGCGTAATTTTGAAATTCGGGTAAATGGACAAGTATATGTCACGGCCACAAGCTATTGGGCGGTGATCAATACAGTTAAAAGAAGTTCTGAGGATCTGGCCATTTCTACAGATGATTTTACAACTTATCCGGATCGCCCTGCTACACAACGACCTTTCTCAAAATTAGATATTTCTCAATCTGTCAAAAATATTGATCAATATAGCGTCAAGTTATCCGATCTTGATATTGTCAACCATGCCAATAATGTCAAATACCTGGACTGGTGTATGGATAGACTGCCAATCGAACTGGTTCTGACCAATCAGATCAAATCGTTGGAGATGAATTACCTCAGAGAACTTCGTTATAATGACACAGTTGACATTAATGGGGATTCGACCGACAAGGGCTATTTCATGACCGTCACAAAACAACAACGTATTCATTTTGCACTGGAGGTAGAGACAAAATAAAAGCGGAGGCCAAGGCCTCCGCTTTTATTTGACACAACGCATAGGTATTATGCGAATGCTTTATCGCCTTTTTTGTACGGAAAGTTTCCGTCATATTTTCCGGGGATTTTAACAAAACGCAATGCTTTTGTACAACCTAATTCCGAATTAAAGAAACCCGTCAATGTCAATTGTTTAAACATCGTGAACCAGTGTGGTGGATCATTTTCTACGTAATTATACAATTGATTTTGTTTTTCTTTATTTTTCTCCAGGATATCTTTTTGCTCTTCGCCCTGTTTCTTGTTAAATTCGTTTGCTTCTTTATCTAAAGCTGCAGCTACCGCTGTCCGATCTTCAGCTGAAAGTTCAAGGAAAGGTTTTCCCTTCACTTCTTTCGCTTTATCATCCAAACTAGCAAAACCAGTTAAAAATGCTTTTTGCTGCTTTTCCGTGTAACAGTCACGGACCATTACAGGAATAAAGCTTCCCACGCCAGCTTCTTTTGCACCGGGAGTTGCAGTTGCCGGTAGGATAGCTTCCGCTAAATCACCTAACAAATCTGTTGTTTTTGCCTCAAATAAAGCCTGCACATCCTTTGTAGCCGAACGCGTACAGCCTTCCAAAAATAAATTGGCGCCGATAACGGTACCTCCTAAAATCAAGGCAACCCGTTGTAATGCTTCTCTTCTATTCATACTACTAAATATCTTAATTTTAGAAATTATATTTCATTTCCCAACCTTGTCTGTAATTACGTTTGACATACTGATTCACATGATCAAAGTTTGTCACACGCATATTGTCATTATCCCATAACAATTTTAGATTACGTCCTGGATATTTTCCATCTAAACGTAAATCAGCGCCTCTAATTGCTAGGTTAGCCATCAACAAAGCTTCAGTTAATGGACCAGCAATTTCAAATGGTGAACTTACTTCTTTTTTACCATAACCAGCTTGACAAGCTTCCACCCATTGTGCATAGTGACCAGCTTCTTGTCCGGGTACACGAGCATATTTCTGCGCAACTTGATCTTTTCTTGATGTTGGTAACAAACGTGCATTTTGACCGTAAGTATCAGCCAAGATCTTACCTTTTGTACCGACCAACAAAATACCGTTACCACCGTCACCGAAGATTTCATTTGGCCCCAGTTCATCCGGACGAGCAGGTTGAATACCACCGTCCATCCAATGTAATGTTACAGGACCATTTGTACGCGGAGTTTTAGGGAACGTCAATGTCGCATGACTTGACGGCGGACAGCTTTCTGGGAAATAACCACGTTTGAATTCATCCACATAAACAGAACCTACTGTTGCCTGTACATCTTGTACATAAGTCAGGCCTAAGGTGCTGAAAGGAACTTCCAATAAGTGGCAACCCATATCACCAAGTGCTCCGGTACCATAATCCCACCAGCCGCGCCAGTTGAAAGGTACCAATTTATCCACATACTCTTTGTATGGGGCAGTTCCCAACCAAAGATCCCAGTCCAGCTCTTTCGGAATTTCCGCTTTACCCGTTGGCCATGCAATTCCTGAAGGCCACACCGGACGGTCAGTCCAACAGTATACCGTGTGTACATCGCCGATTAAACCAGCTTCGTACCACTCACGGACAAAACGAGGACCATCATTTGATGCACCCTGATTTCCCATTTGGGTAACCACTTTGTATTTCTTGGCAGCATGCGTCAGTGCTCTTGCTTCCCAAACATCATGAGTCAACGGTTTCTGAACATAAACGTGCTTGCCCAGTTGCATTGCCGCCAATGCCTGGATTGCGTGCTGATGATCCGGAGTCGAAACAGAAACAGCTTCAATGCGTTTATGTTCTTTGTCCAACATCTCACGATAATCTTTATAATATTTTGCTTTTGGGTAACGTTTCAATGCTCCAGCAGCACGACGATCATCCACATCACATAAGAACGCCAGATCCGCTTTGCCTGAATCATGAAATGCGTTAATGTCGCTGAACCCTTTACCACCTACACCTATACCAGCCACTTGTAACTTGTCACTAGGAGCAATGAAACCATTTCCTCCTAATACATGACGAGGAACGATCATGAAAGCTGCCGCAGCAGTTGCCGCAGTCTTTAAAAAATCTCTTCTACTCGACTTATTTGAGTTATTTTCCATTTGTTATCAATCTTTAGCTATTAGATATTACCTTTTTTCAATTCACTAACCGCAAAATCGACTGCACGTGCAGTAAGCGCCATATATGTAAGTGATGGGTTGACACAGCCTGCAGAAGTCATACACGCACCGTCCGTAACAAATACGTTCAATGCATCCCAGACCTGGTTATTCCCATTTAATACCGATGTTTTAGGATCGCGTCCCATACGAGCTGTTCCCATCTCGTGGATACCTTGGCCAAGTCCATATACATTATCATAAGTATAAGTATCTTTTACGCCAATGCTTTCCAGCATTTCCTTCATCTCATTTTGCATGTCACCACGCATCTTCAATTCATTATCTTTGATTTCGGCATCGAACGATAGCACAGGTAACCCCCATTTATCTTTTTTGCTCTTATCCAGCGTAATTTTATTTTCATGGTACGGTAAAGTCTCTCCAAATGCCGTGAAACCTACATTCCAGGTACCAGGTTCACAGATCGCATCTTTCCATGCACCACCAACTTCCATCTCGGCAACAGCACCGGACCAACGGCTGCGGCTTGCAGCACCCTGATAACCAAATCCGCGAACATAGTCACGTTTTTTCGTATCGCCTTCAACGTTTACGAAACGCGGCACATAAAGACCTGTCGGACGACGACCAAAAACATAGCTATCCAAATATCCTTCTACATTACCACCGGCACCACAACGGAAATGGTGATCCATCAAATTGTGTCCAAGCTCACCGCTGCTACTTCCAAGACCACCTTCCCAAACATCGGTCGCTGAATTCATCAGCACCCAAGTCGAGTTCAATGCCGACGCACAAACAAAAATTACCTTCGCAAAGAACTCATAAGTCTGATTCGTTTCAGCATCAACAATTTCAACACCTTTTGCCTTTTTGGTGTTTTTATCGTAAATAATCTTTGTTACGATAGAAAACGGACGTAATGTTAAGTTATTCGTTTTTTTTGCGGCTGGTAAAGTTGCCGATTGTGTACTGAAATAAGCACCGAAGTTACAACCCAACCAACATTGGTTTTGATATTGGCAGTTGACACGGCCCTCATGTGGAACCGTTATATTCGCTGTACGTCCCATGATGAAATGACGTTGGCCTCCATATTGTTTTTTCAAGCGCTCAGCCAAATCTTTTTCAACAATGTTCATCGCCATTGCGGGCATATAATCACCATCTGGCAAAGATGGCACGCCATCTCTATTTCCCGAGATACCAGCAAATTTTTCAGCATAACTATACCAAGGAGCAATATCTTTATAACGGATTGGCCAATCTACACCATGACCATCCTTTAAATTTGCCTCGAAATCCAAATCCCCCAAACGATAAGATTGTCTTCCCCACATTAAAGAACGACCACCGACGTGATACCCACGGTACCAGTCAAAGCGTTTTACTTCTGTATAAGGACTCTCTTTTTCGTTCACCCAAAAATCCAGGTTCTTTTCATTCAAGGGATAATCTCTACGCAAAACCGGATAATCTTCGATCATCTGCTGCGTACGACCACCAGCATGAGGCCATTCCCATGGATTTTTATTTGGCGCAGTATAATCTTTGATGTGTTCGATGTTACGACCACGCTCTAGCATAATTGTTTTCAGCCCTTTCTCTGTCAATTCTTTCGCAGCCCATCCACCACTTATCCCAGAACCGATTACAATCGCGTCATAAGTATTTGTTGCCATCTCTCTTCTAATTATTTGTTTTTAAATAGTTATTTTTTCTGTTTAGTGTGCAGCGTTCGCATTATCCACTTTCTCATCTTTAAAAAGAGCTAAGAAGATAAAAAATACCACCGCGGCAATAATTGCGGGTACGACCCAAGTATGGTTCCAAAAACCTGCTAAATCAGTTGCCTTTAAATCTTTGTATTTGTCCCCTACGTAACCTGCTACCCAGAAACCGATCAACTGACCAACACCATATGTTGCCAAAGTGATTAAGCCCTGTGCGGCAGATTTGTATTTAACTCCAGCTTTACTATCTGTATAAATTTGTCCCGAAACAAAGAAAAAGTCATAGCAGATACCGTGTAAAGCGATACCAATAAGCAACATAAATGAAAGTTCACCCGCATTACCATAAGCAAACAGCAGGTAACGGATCACCCATGCCAACATCCCTACCAAGATCGTCTTCTTGAATCCAAATTTTGTAAAGAAAATTGGTAATGCCAACAAAAACAGTACTTCAGATGCTTGACCTATCGTCATTTTACCAGTAGCATTTTCTAGTCCTATTTCAGAAAGAAAAGGGTTTGCATTGGAATAATAGAACGCCAATGGAATACAGATTAATACTGAGGATACAAAAAAGATCAAAAAGTTCTTGTCTTTCAACAATTTAATGGCATCTAAACCAATAATTGATGCAAATGATGGTTTTTCATTTTCATCCAATTTCACCGGAGGTGTTTTAGGCAATGCAAAAGAAAATATACCCAATACCAAAGAAGCAATCCCAGATAGTAAGAAAGTATTTTTTAATGCTCCCTCAGACGCCTTTGCATCCCAAAAATAGCTGATAACTAACCCTGCAATGATCCAACCAATTGTTCCCCAGATACGTATAGCTGAGAACTGCTTTTCTGGATTTGTTAATTGACGAAATGAAACCGAGCTTGTTAAAGCCAGTGTTGGCATATATAGCACCATATAGGCCAATACATAGGGATAAAAAGTAGACATATCGGTCGCACCATACATCTGATACATTAATACGGCACCCACCAAATGCAAAACACCCAAAATACGCTCGGCATTAAAATAACGATCGGCAATCATTCCTACAATAAAGGGAGCGATAATAGCGCCCAATGACTGTGTCGAAAAAACATTAGCCTTTTCAAATTCTGTCGCATGCAGATTCTTACTCAGAAAAGTGCCTAATGTGACAAACCATCCCCCCCAAATAAAAAATTCAAGGAACATCATGAAGGACAGTTTAAATTTTATTGTTGATGAAATCATAAATAAATGGTGTTTTACAATACTACTAATTGGTTTTACCTGCTCAATTTAAGAAATTAAATCTAATTGTCAATAGTACACTATTAAAATATTACAAAAAGCTATCTACTTCACGGTAGGCAGTGACCAATCGATCTTCGCCCTCCTTGCCTGGCTTAGAATTACCATGTTCCATCCCCATGATACCTCTATATCCCTTACTATGAATGTGTTTGAATACGTTTTTGTAATTGATTTCGCCCGTCGTGGGTTCTTTCCGTCCCGGATTATCGCCAATTTGGATATAGGCAATTTCATCCCAGCAACGGTTCATGTTAGCAATCAAATCTCCCTCCGTACGTTGCATATGATAGATATCGTACAAAATCTTACAGGATGGGCTGTTGACAGCCTTACATAGGGCGTAGGTTTCATGCGTTTGTTGCAAAAATAACTCCGGGGTATCGCTCAGCGTTTCAAGCACCATCACCAACCCGTGGGGCTCGAAGATCTCTGCACCTTTACGCATTGCTGTAAGAATATTGCTGAATTGATTTCCCCAGGGAAGTCTTCGCTCATAGAATCCAGGGACTACCGTAAGCCATTTTGCGTTACAGCGTTTGGCCGCTTCGACAGACTTATGACAAGTTTCGACAAATTTATCCAAAAATTCCTGTTTGCCTGTTGCCAAGGAAGGCATCCAATTTTGGCCGCCATCAACCACAAATACCCCCATGGTCATCCCCAATTTGGCCAATAGTTCCCCTATTTTCTTTTGCTCATCTAATGTACGGCCGAGATAGCCATTATCTTCAATTCCACGAAATCCCAAATCATACATGTAACGAATTTCGTCCAGAAAATTGTCACCTGCATGATTCTTGAACATCCCTTGATGGGGTGCATAATTTAGATTAAATGTCTTTCCTTTATCCATCATATTGGTTGCATTTTGATTTGTTGAGGCAAATGTATGCCCAGATAATCCGGCTCCAGCAGCCAAAAGGCCACTTTTAATAAAATCAGATCTTTTCATTTTTGTTTATAGTTGATTAATTTTTAAATAATTTACCAAATCCATCCGAATAAACCGTTTGAATGGCTTGGTTTTTATTTTTATAAATGACAAAAACCTCCACATCTTTAAGTTTCTTGGCCTTAGCGATAATTTCGGCAGGCTCCATGCTCATAAAGTAATTGTCCAGGGCATCGGCATCCATGGCCGTTCCGGCGTACACCGTAACGCTTAAGATGCTGGTCGTATAGGGAAAACCTGAAATGGGGTCTATGTGGTGTCCCAGTTTTTTATCTTTATATTTAATAAACTTCTCAAAACTACCGGCCGTAGTTAACGCCCCGGACCGGAGCTGCACAACAGCCGTCATAGTCTCTTCCTGTCTACTTTCATCGGGTTGTACAATACCGATTGAAAAACCTTGTTGCCCGGGAGCTGTTCCCGAAACCCGGATTTCGCCTCCCACTTCCACCATGTAATCCGACAGTCCTTTATGTTTTAAGTATTCTGCCAGCACATCCACCGTATAGCCCTGTGCGATACCATTTACATCAATCTTAACACCCGGTTTTTTCTTTACCAATTGATTGTGATTGACTTTGAGGTAGTGCATCCCGACAAATTGCTTTGCCTGGTAAACGGTTACCGAATCTGGTACTACTTCGCTTTTTCTCACACCAAAGCCCCAAAGGTTGACCAGTGGGGCAATGGTAATATCGAATTGGCCTTTGGATAGTTTGTTGTATCGAAATGAAGCTGCAATGACACGAGCCATATGTTGATCCATTTCGATATGCGTCACCGTATCCCGGTTGAACAGCGATATCTTAGAATCCTTGCGGTAGACCGACATGGATAGATCAATAACTTTTAAGATACTATCTATTTCCGACCGCTTGACAATGCTATCCGTAGCAAAATAAGTAAGGTGAAACTGTGTGCCTTGTGCAGGGCCTTCCAGTCGAATCTTGCTTAATTCTTTTGAATCCGTTTGCGCCTGTAAACCAAGCGACCAGATGATAAAAAAGAATATATGGCAAATTTTTCCTTTTGGCCCCATCACCGCACAGCTATTAAATATAAAGGTTTGTATTTTGACCCGGATTAGCTACTGCATAAAAGCCCTCGGTATCAGGCAACAACTTCGGTTTAGCATCCCAAGCCAAGACATCTGGGCCCAATTTGATCGTTGATTTCAATGCCTCATCCCATTTGATGACCTTACCTGTATAACAAGCAATACGGCCAATGATACCAGTTAAAGTACTGTAAGCACCGTACTCCGCATTATCAAACTTATACTCCCCATTGGCAATCGCTGCGAAAAGTTCTTTATGTTCCTGTTGGTAAGGGTTAGGATTACCTTTCGCATCATGACGATAGATTTCTTTACCTTTCCAATCATACAATATGGCTTGTCCACCGGCAGAAAGGTATACTCGGCCTTTTGTTGCCTGAAACTGCTCATCAACACGGTTTTGTATCCCTTCAAAATGTCTACATTGGCTATATACCACACTGTTGTCCGCATAGGTTAATTCCAACGCAAAATTATCGTAGATCTCACCATATTCTTTGCCTGTACGGTGCGCCCTGCTTCCAGTTCCCTGGATAGATACCGGATAAGAACCTTTCACCCAGTTGGCAATATCAATATTGTGTACGTGCTGTTCAACAATATGGTCACCGCATAACCAGTTGAAATAGTACCAATTGCGCATTTGATACTCCATTTCTGTTTGCTCAGGCTTACGTGGGCGTACCCATACCCCGCCTGAATTCCAATACACCTGTCCCGAAGTTACATCACCGATTGCACCATCGTGAATACGTTTGATGGCCTCACGGTAATTCGTTTGATAACGGCGTTGCAAACCTACGACAACATTCAATTTTTTACGTTTAGCTTCAGCAGCCGCACGGATAACTTGTTGCACTCCGGGAATATCCACAGCAACAGGTTTTTCCATGAAAACATGTTTTCCCTGACGGATTGCTTCTTCAAAATGTGCTGGTCTGAACCCTGGAGGCGTAGCCAGAATAACCACATCTGCCAATTTGATTGCCTCTTTATAGGCGTCAAAACCCACAAATTTATGGTTGTCGCTGACATCAATTTTATCTTGCCATTTTTCCTTAAGGGTATTATATGTACTATCTAAATTATCTTTAAATGCATCAGCCAAAGCGACAACTTTGATGTTCGCTCCCGAACTTAGCGCATCAAATGTAGCCCCTGTACCCCTACCTCCACAACCTACTAAAGCTACTTTGATCACATCCGAACCAGCAGCATAGGCTCCAGATAAAGGCAGCGAACTTAACATGGCGCCGCCAGCAACCATGGCAGAAGTTTTAATAAAATCTCTTCTTTCTAGATTTTCCATAATAGTTTTATATTGATTATTTTATTTTTTTAAAAATCTTTAATTGGTTTTTTATCATAATAAGCCATAATCTCTTCATGGCTAGGGGGATTGAGCGGTCTAACTAAACGCATACCAACGAAGGGGGCCTCAGGGAACCACCAATTACTTTTGGGAACTTGCGGGTCCAATTGTTTCCATATAGGATCCGATGCGCCACGGGCAGCCGAACGCAGATCAGCAGCGGCACTGTCAAATGCACCACCACGGACAACATTAGGATACAACGTCGTAGGAACAACAACAGGATTAGTCAATACCTTGTCCTTACCTTCCGCATAGCTATCGGCCTTGTATTGGTCGTAAGTCCATTCACCCACATTTCCATAAATATCATAAAGCCCCCAAGGATTTGGCTTTTTCTCTCCTACCACATGCGTTTTTTGCTCAGCATTATCCTTAAACCAGGCATATTCGCCTAATTGTGTATCGTTGTCGCCAAAAAAATAAGCCGTCTTCGCACCAGCACGAGCCGCATATTCCCACTCTGCCTCCGTAGGAAGACGATAGAACACACCCGTACGAACATATAACCACTTGCAGAATTGAATCGCATTATAATGAGTCATAGCAAGTGCGGGATGCCCCTCTTTACCAAAACCAAATGTCATATCAAGATAGGGCTTCGTAGGCCGGGTTACGGCGTCTATTTCCGGAGCAACCTTACCATCCTTACTTTTCGCGATTTCATAATCTTTGTACAAAAAGGGTTCAAACAAGTCCCAGGTTACTTCATATTGTCCCATCCAAAAAGGGTCGAGCTTAACCTCGTGCGCTGGCTTTTCATCTTCCTTACCGCCAGATACAGATCCCATTTTAAAGCTTCCGCCGGGGATAGCCACCATTTTAAACGAAAGATTGGTCCCCGCAATGGTCTGCTCATAAGGATCCAACTTGTTTTGAGCAATGGCATGTACTCCAGCAAACAGTAAAACAGGAATTAAGAATCTTTTTAACATATTTAGGTTTCTATTTAAAGACTAAAATATAAAATAAGGTGTATACTTTACACTTTGGCACTATAACTTTTTTATTACAGTTTAATTCTTAATGAAAGAATCTATTTATAATAACGGTTTAGCAAATTGACTTACCGCGTCTTAAGACGAGTACAGTAAACAAAAAAACTTCCGTCAATAAAAAAGGTTTTCCATTCTCATGGAAAACCTTTTCATCTTCTCGCTAGTCTATACCCTTTTACAGCAGAATTTTCCGGCTCACCGCCTTATCTATGGTAATGTATCCCGGATAAAATACCGACTGCCCAGCGATATTGATTGAAGGTTTAATTTTTAACGTAAATATTCCCTTTTTATTCTCATCACTGGACATTAAAAAATTTTGCAGGTCAGAATTTACCAAAAGGTCATAAATATTGGTCGCAATACGCACATTGGCCATCGTTGATCCCCCAGGTTCAATTTGCAAGGATTGATTGACAATTCCTTCGACAAGCTGTTGACCGCCATACAGGATGATATACTGAAACTTATTGATTGACGCCTTTTTTAAGGTTGGGTTATCAATTTTAAGGCGAATAACCGCATCCAATGGAATATCTTTTCGTAAATAGGCCAAAGCCAAACTGGGTGCTGCCCCTAGATCAATCTGATTATTTTTTATCAGACGTTGCAATGATGTTCCTGCCAATCGAATACTGTCTACAGACTCTACATCAAACTTACATTTCGCCAAGTTCTCGATCTGTGCCTTTTGTCGATTCACGCCGCATCCGGAAATGAATAAACTCAAAAAGACCAAACATCCAAATAAAATTTTCTTGCTCATAGCCGCTATTTTCCTCCAAATTTATACAAAACTCCCAGTGTAAACAATGGGTAACCCGCTTTTAAATAGGTATTACTTTTAAAGCCGAAAACCATTCCGTTCGTATACTGCAACTTCCACCCTTTCCCAAGCCCCATCCGTGTATAAAATATGGGCTCAATCAGCATGTTATCTTCTTTCGCTATAGGAAGACCATCAATAGCGAAGTTCTTCATACGCATATTGCTCAGTCTGATAATCGTTCCATAGTCAATATCATGTCTATTTCCAAACAATTTCAGAGCGTCTTTCTTCTCCGATGAAAAGTTCACCTGCACAAACACTTTGTCAAAATCCATATCCTGTGTCTCGACAATAGCCTGCCCCATGGTAGAAGATCTTTTATCAACGACACTCGTGGTCCCTAGTCCATATCCGCCATACACTTCAAATACACGATTATTTTTTCGGCCAAAACGCGTGTAGTACCCGATCCCCGCTTCCCCCATTTTCTGTGCATAGTCTTTCGTATTGGATCTATTGTCCATATAAGATCCATTGGCAATAACAGCCACATGATCGGTCACGGCTACCCCCAGGTTTGCAGAAACGTTTGCCTTTGTGTTTATATTTCCGGAAACATAAACCTCACCAGCTTCCGTAAACATAGGTGCCGAAGGCACATTGGGCATATAGATCGAACTACAGGAATATAATGAACAGGCAAATAATCCAACGCACAGGCCATATCCAAACTTGTTATATTTCATATATAAGTAATTATTCAGTTGTGTCTGCATTCAATGGTATCCACGAATGCTTCGCATTTTGTATTTTAATGGCCATATGGAATATCCTCATTATATATGCCCCAGTGCTTAACCCCAGAGGGCATGCATGCTTAAAAACACATATCCTTTATAAAAATTGTACCAAAGCGGTTACATTTAACAGAAAATAACAATTCATCGCAGGATTTAAGCGGATAATTTATGAACAGACATCATATTTACCGCTGGCACTGCTCAGCAAGTAACTCGTATCCAGACAGATGAAACGCCGCAGATTTTTAACAAAATCATTGCAACTGTTAAAAAAAAATTAAATAATAAAAGTGACGTGCATAAAAAAAGGCATCAATTGCTTGATGCCTTCTTCAAATATTGTTGCAAACCTTATGCTTGTTCTGTAGGAACTACAGATACATAAGATTTATTGTTAGCTTTTTTACGGAAAACTACTTTACCGTCTACTAAAGCGAACAATGTGTGGTCTTTACCAATACCAACATTTGTGTCAGGATTGTGTTGTGTACCGCGTTGGCGTACGATGATGTTACCTGCGATTGCTTGTTGACCACCGAAGATTTTGATACCTAAACGCTTGCTATGTGACTCACGGCCGTTCTTAGAACTACCCGCACCTTTTTTGTGTGCCATTTCTTTATCTTAATTTAAGACTGATGTCTGATTAAAAATTCAATTATAACGTAATACCAGTGATCTGGATTTTAGAAAATTGTTGACGGTGACCGTTTTTCTTTTTGTAGCCTTTACGACGTTTTTTCTTGAAAACGATAACTTTATCGCCTTTTAAATGAGACAAAATTTTAGCCGAAACTTTTGCACCAGCAACGCTAGGTGTACCAATGGTAAATTTACCACCGTCTTCTGCTAACAATACATTGTCAAATTCAATACTAGCGCCTTCATCTCCTTGTAAACGGTGTACAAAAAGGAACTGGTCTTTTGCAACCTTAAATTGCTGTCCTGCTATATTTACTATTGCGTACATTGTTAATTAATTAAATGTGTTATTAAATGAAGGGCAAAAGTAATTAGTTTTTACCACAATTCAAAGATAAATCTATCTTTTTCCATTCATTTATTCCCAGCTGATCCGCTACTACCATCGGGAAATAACAGAATAGCAGGTAATAACGACTTACCAAACTAAAATTCTTTTTTCTGGGGCAACGTACATTTTAGCTGTTGGCTGTACATTAAATGCTTTATAAAATGCTTCCATATTATAGACAGGGCCGTTCACACGGAATTGCTCCGGACTATGTGGGTCGACCTTCAATCGTAAACGCATGCGCTCGTCGCTGCTTTTGACCCGCCATACCTGTGCAAAACTTAAAAAGAAACGCTGATCCCCTGTAAAACCATCGATCTTCTCATTCCCCTGCCCTTGTTTGGTCAGTTTAAACGCATCGTAAGCAATGTTCAAACCGCCGATATCAGCCAGATTCTCTCCTAAGGTCAATTCTCCATTGACATGTTGATTATCCAATAAGGTGAAGCTTCCATACAATTTCGCAACCTGATTTGCACGTTCGGTAAACTGTTTGGCATCCACAGGTGTCCACCAGTCGTTGAGGTTACCAGCCTTATCATACTGTCTCCCTTGGTCATCAAAACCATGGGTCATCTCATGACCTATGACAGCACCAATGGCACCATAGTTGATCGCATCATCCGCATTGGCATCAAAGAATGGAAACTGTAGAATTCCTGCAGGGAATACAATCTCGTTGTATGGCGGATTATAGTACGCATTGACCGTCGGCGTAGTCATCAGCCACTCTTTTTTGTCAACAGGTTTACCTATTTTACCGACCATCTCCTTATAAGCATGCTTGGCCGAAGATTGTAGATTCGCATAATAGGTATCTTTTGCAACTTCTACATCGCTATAATCTTTCCATTTTTCAGGATAACCGATCTTTTTAACAAAAGCTTCCAATTTTTCGATTGCTTTTTTCTTGGTTTCCGGTGTCATCCAGTCCAATTTTTCAATTCTTGTCTTGTAGACCTTTTGCAAATTATCGACCAACTCCATCATGCGCTGCTTTGCTTCAGGCTTAAAATAGTCATCCACATAGAGCTTGCCAACAATCTCACCCAGGTTTTCGTCAGCTGAGCTGACCATCAATTTCCAGCGTTCTTTCTGTTGCTTCTGTCCATTGAGGGTTTTGCCAAATAGTTCGAATTTTGCATCGCGAAATTCTTTGCTCAGTGCAGTCGCAGAAGCATTTGCCAAATCCGCTTTTAACTTTGTTTTCCAAACCTCTACAGGTTGCGATTTTAACAGATTGTTTAACGCTAGATAGAACTTAGGTTGCTGCACCAAAATCGTGTCGGTCTTCACCTCCAAACGGCCGAGAATATCTTTCCAGTTCAAATTTGGGGTTTGTTTCTGGAAATCCTGAACCGCAAACTTATTATAATTTTTAATCGGATCCCGCAACTCAACAGGAGTCAGATGGGATTTTGCGATTTCTGTTTCCAGTTTGAGTACTTCTTCGGCAGATTTTTGAGCATTTGCGCCCTCGCCGATCAACCCAAACAATTTAATCAGATAAGCGAGATAAGCTTCCCTGATTTTTTTGGCTTTGTCATCCTGATCCAGATAATAGCTAGCTTCGGGTAGATTCAACCCGCCCTGAAAAAACTGCAGTGCATTTTTAGTGCTGATTCGATCATCGGCAGCTACATAAAAACTAAACAGGTCTCCATCCCCCTCTTTGAATCCATCAGCCGCATAAGCGATTAATTCATCGATATTTTTCAATGCGTTGATTTTTTGGATAGTCCCCTCTATCGGCTTGGCACCAAGTTTATCAATGGTCACTGTATCCATACCGCTCGCATAGAAATCGCCGGCTTTCTGTTGATCCGAACCTTTTTTGCTGTTGGACTGAGCCGCATTTTCCAGCACCGTTTTCAATTTCTGCAAATTTTCATCTGCCAGAATATAGAACGACCCCCAACCGGTTTCAGAAGCAGGTATCTGGGTATTTTTCATCCATGCGCCATTCGCATATTGGAAAAAGTTATCACCGGGACTGACCGTTGTATCCATTCCAGAAACATCAAAAAAATTGGTTCTGACTTCTTGCGGATTCTCCTTGCTCTTGTTGGACTGACATGACAACATCATTAAGACGACAGAGAGCGTTCCCCATTTGACTTTTTGTATCATACTTTATTAGATTAAGAATATAATTAAAGCTAAGCATATTTTGAAGCCCTTCAAAAATACCAGCCAATTATTTCAAAAGTTTTACTTCGTATAAATCCTTGCGTCGATCTTTTTTAACTTTTACCGTGCCATATTCATGCAGGTCCCGCAAAGCATACAGGTCCACATCGGCAATCAGCACCATCTCCGCATTGGGAGTCGCTTCGGCCTTGATGGCATTATTTGGAAAGGCAAAATCCGATGGTGTAAAGACTGCAGATTGCGAATATTGGATATCCATGTTGTTGACACGTGGCAAGTTGCCGACAGACCCTGCTATGGCCACATAACATTCGTTTTCAATGGCACGGGCCTGTGCACAGGTCCTGACCCGAATATAACCATTTTGCGTATCGGTCATAAAAGGCACAAATAGGATCTGCATGCCCTGATCAGCCAAAATACGGCTCAATTCCGGAAACTCCACATCATAACAAATCAGTAGGCCGACCTTACCACAATCCGTATCGAATACCTTCACCTCACTTCCACCGACCATACCATAGTATTTAAATTCATTTGGCGTAATATGAATTTTCTTGAATTCATCCAGCTTACCATTACGATGGCATAGGTAAGAAACATTATAGAGTTTCTTATTTTCCATCAGTGGCATAGAGCCTGCAATAATATTCACGTTATAGGAAACCGCAAATTGCTGGATCCGATCAATAATTTCGGAAGTATGCCGCGCCAGCCTTTCCATTGCCAATCGCTCAGGAAGGTCGTTATATGGACTCATTAATGGTGTGTTAAAGAACTCGGGAAACATAATAAAATCTGTTCCGTAGTCGCTTACCGTATCCACAAAGAATTCGATCTGGTCGTAGAAAGCTTCAATATTATCAAATAAGCGCATCTGCCACTGCACCAGTCCCAGACGGATGGTCTGTTTTGTTGTCGAGATCGAACGAGTCTCCGACTCATAATAAATATTATTCCATTCCAGCAAGGTCGCAAATTCCATCGACTCAGCATCCTCTGGCAAATAATGTTTTAGGATCTTTTTAACATGAAAATCGTTGGAAAGTTGAAATGTCAAAGTCGGATCATATATTTCCTTGCGTTTTACCTTCTCAATATAGACTCTCGGACTCATCTTGTCCGCATAATTATGGTAATTGGGAATCCGTCCGCCGGCAACGATACATTTTAAGTTCATCTGCTCGCACAGTTCCTTACGTGCATCATAGAGGCGCCGGCCCAATCGCAATGCACGATGTTCTGGATGGACGAATACTTCGATACCATACAAGGTATCTCCGTCATCGCTATGTTTGCTGAATTTACCGTCATCAATAATATCATAATAACTATCATAGATGTTATTCTTTTTGGAATTGAGGATAATGGACAGCGCACAGGCAACCACATGCCCATCGATCTCTACGCACAATTGTCCTTCGGGAAATATCTCGATCAGATCCTGAATATTTTCCTTTGACCAGGTATCCCCTACACCATCATAAGCTTGTTCCATTGATTTTTTCAAATCAACATAATCCTTCTTTGTCAAGTTGCGCACTTGAATATCCATATAAATCTCCTTTTGAAATAAGTTTCTCTAAAAATAGCAAAAGTCGGGCCCAAGCCCAAATACCAAGGTAGCCCAGTAACCACAAATGGAGACAAAAAAAGGTGCCAATTGTTTTATTGGCACCTTAATTATCGATAGATTATGCTATTGACTATGCTTGACCTTGAGGAGTTCCGAAAGGAAATGCTACAGTTGGGTCACCACCTTGTTGAGGTTGTTCAGCAACACCTACATCCATTTTAATCGGACCGTTCAAAGCTTCGAAACGATTCACGTTATCAACCAATGCACCTAACAAGCGTTTTGCGTGCTCTGGAGTCAAAACGATTCTTGATTTCACTTTTGCTTTTGGCACTCCTGGCATCACACGGATAAAGTCAACCACAAATTCTGTATTAGAGTGAGTGATAATCGCAAGATTTGAGTAGATTCCTTCTGCTACTTCTTCTGTCAACTCGATGCTCAATTCGTTTTGATTTTGGTTATTTTCCATAATAATTCTAAATGATAAGTTAATATAATCCTAAATTCTATTTTGTAAATGTTCTAAAGTCCTGTCCATCCTCGATATTCAACAACGTCTGATAGATCAAACGGATCACATTGTCAACATCCTCTTTGTGCACCATTTCAACCGTCGTATGCATATAACGTAGTGGCAAGGAAATCAGGGCAGAGGGAACGCCGCCATTGCTGTAGGCAAAAGCGTCGGTATCTGTTCCTGTATAACGTGAACATGCCTGACGTTGGAATGGAATATTATTTTCCTCGGCAACTTTCACCAACAGCTTATTCAAGTTGACCTGAACCGCCGGAGCATAAGACAATACTGGCCCTTTTCCGGAGAATAAATCTCCTTGTGTGATCTTGTTGATCATCGGCGTTTGGGTATCATGCGTCACATCAGTCACAATGGCAACATTCGGCTTAATGCGATCTGCAATCATTTCAGCACCGCGCAAACCAATCTCTTCCTGCACCGAATTTACGATATATAATCCAAACGGCAATTTCTTTTTATTCTCTTTCAGCAGACGAGCGACCTCAGCAATCATAAAGCCACCGGCACGATTGTCCAGGGCACGTCCAATATAATAACGATCGTTCAGGATCGAAAAGGTATCTTCGTAGGTAATCACACAGCCTACGTGTACTCCTAAAGCTTCCACTTCCTCTTTGGAACTGCATCCACAATCCAAAAAGATATTTTTTAGGGAAGGATTTTCTTCTTTCTCGCCCGAACGTGTATGAATGGCAGGCCAGCCAAATACCGCCTTCACAATGCCTTTTTCCGTATGGATGTTCACCCGTTTGGAAGGTGCGATCTGATGATCCGAACCGCCATTGCGTACCACGTATATCAATCCATCTTTTGTAATGTAATTGACAAACCAGGAGATTTCATCAGCATGGGCCTCGATCACCACTTTATAAGCAGCCTTTGGATTGATTACGCCAACCGCTGTGCCATAATTATCAACAAAAGTTTCGTCCACATAGGGCTTCAGATAGTCCAGCCATAAACGTTGACCGTCCCATTCAAAACCTGTGGGTGAAGCATTGTTTATATATTTTTCAAAAAATGAAAGCGAATCTTTTGTTACGACTGCTGTCGTTTTCGGTTCTTTTTTCTTATTCTTTTCAGCCATCTTTTCCTTTTCTATTTACTTTCGTCAAAATATGAAAATTTCAATGAAATGCAAAAGTAAAAATGTTTTTTGGAATATTCCTTTTACATTTCACTTTCATTTTATTGAAAAATAAGATTAAACCTTATCTTTACCTTAGTAATTTAAACAGACATAAAAAAATATGAATTCAATACTAAGTGCAATACATTGGAATGTAGATCCTGAGATGTTCAACTTTGGCGCATTTGCCCTACGCTATTACGCCTTATGTTGGCTCCTCGCTTTCTTTGTGTCCTATGTTATTATGTTGCGCATTTTCAAAAAAGAAGGCCGCACGCAAGAGCAACTGGATCAGCTCTCCATCTATATCTTCCTCGGCACACTGATCGGCGCACGACTTGGTCATTGCCTATTCTACGATTTTGACTATTATAAAGACCATATCCTGGAAATTTTCCTCCCTTTCAAATGGGATAAAAACGGATTCCAGGTGACTGGTTTCGCAGGATTGGCCTCCCATGGTGGAGCCATTGGTATCCTTGTTGCACTCTACCTCTTCTGCCGCAAGACCAAGACTGACTTTTTATGGTTGGCGGACCGATTGGTAGTGGTGGTACCTATCGCCGGTGCGTTGATCCGGATTGGTAATTTTTTCAATTCGGAAATGGTAGGGACACCTACAGATTTGCCCTGGGCAATAATTTTTGAACGTCACGACAATATCCCCCGCCATCCGGGCCAGCTCTATGAGGCCATCGCCTATATTATCATCTTTATTATTATCGGCTCCTTATTCAAATCGAACCCGAATCGTCAAAAAGGAAAATTGTTCGGTATTTTTATGGTTTTATTATTTGGTGCGCGGATGGTGTTGGAGCATTTTAAAATTGATCAAGAAGCCTTTGAACAAAGCATGTTGCTCAATATGGGACAGCTTTTGAGTATACCTTTTATTTTGGTCGGTTTCTATTTTATCTTCCGAAAACCAAAAGCTTAAAATACACGGCGATCTGAGACAGTTCGCAACGTCAATATATAGCTGGCATCTTTCTTACGAAAGATGCCTTTTTTTATCGTTATACTTCAGCTTCTGTTCGACCGCGGTAGCCGCCTGTTCCTACCATGCTCCGCCCTCTAACCGCGATGAATCCGCGGTAAATCCGACATGAGTCCGTGGTAAGTCCGAGTCTATCACGCATTTACCATAAACCCATCCCGCTTCCATATTGCTGGCACCTGCCTTCTGATGCGAAGCAGCCCCGAATTATTCTGCTATCAAGAGTGAATACTCCTCAATTAGCGCTAATCACATGGACTGTATATGCGATAAAAATAAGTCAAATACAATAAGCTAAATTCGATTCATAAACAAAATCACCTTGTTTTTTTCAAAGACTCCAAAGATTACTATATTTAGGCTTCTTTAATGAGCAAAATTTTTACAACAAGAAACTTAAGCCTAAAATGAGTCTAGAAAAGTGCGCATCCGTCGAAGCGAACGAAAACATGCTTCAATACAATGGTAAATATGGTGAGTATGGTGGATCTTATATCCCACCTGTCCTGGAAAATCAGTTAAACAAATTAGCCGATTTTTTTGACAGCCATGTTCAGAAAGAAGAATTCCAAAAAGAATTCATCTCCATCCTCAAACACTATGTAGGACGTCCCTCACCTTTGTATTTTGCAAAGAATCTGAGTGAATATGTAGGTTCCAGGATCTACTTAAAGCGGGAAGACCTGAATCATACCGGTTCGCACAAAATCAACAATTGTATCGGTCAGATCTTGTTGGCAAAACAAATGGGCGCGACGGAAATTATTGCCGAAACCGGAGCTGGTCAGCATGGAGTTGCAACCGCGACTGCCGCTGCTCTCTTAAATATTCCCTGCAAGGTCTTTATGGGCGAAATTGATGCCGCCCGTCAAGCCTTGAATGTGAAACGGATGGAGTTGTTGGGTGCTGAGGTTGTCACAACAAATCTAGGAAGCCGAACACTTAAAGATGCTGTTGACGCCGCGTTGATGTATTATGTCGAAAACCCAACATCGTATTATCTTCTTGGTTCACATGTCGGACCGCATCCCTATCCTAAAATGGTGGGCTATTTTCAGAGTGTGATCGGCAAAGAAGCCCGACAACAAATTCTTGAACAGGAAGGACGCCTTCCAGACAGTATCTTTGCCTGTGTAGGCGGTGGATCAAATGCCATTGGATTATTTTCAGGTTTTCTGGATGATCAGGAAGTTGAGATCAATGGCGGTGAAGGCGGCGGCTCGGGTACTTACCCTAAAACAGCTGCTACCCTATCGTTTGGTAAACCGACCGTATTTCAGGGCACCTATTCCTACTGCCTTGTTGACGATACAGGCAATCCGATCCCATCCACATCCGTATCAGCTGGACTGGATTACCCGGGCATCTCGCCACAGCATGCCGCTTTAAAAGACAGCAATCGGGCCAACTATTATCCGGTTACGGACGACGAAGCGATCGCCGCCTATAAATTGCTTTCCAAATTAGAAGGAATCATCCCGGCAATTGAGTCTTCACATGCTGTTGCCCTAGCGGTCAAACTATTGAAAGATAAAAACAAACTTGCTATCGTTAATCTGTCTGGCCGCGGAGACAAGGATGTCGACCGTGAATTTTAATAGATCACTGAATAATTTAGATAGCCATAGCAGATTGCTCATAAGGCACCTCGCTATGGCTATTGATATAAATCCGGGTTTTCCATGTATGCTAACCGTTCCATTTAGATAACAGCGATTCTTATGAAACGAAATAAAAATCGCCACAACTGGCTAAAAATCATTACTACGGTATTCCTCCTATTGATTCTTGGGATTACCGTCTATAACCTTTATCCTGAACCCCGCTTACCAAAAAATGCGGTGGTTGACAAACTTGTGGTCTATAAATCCAAACGAATCCTATCAGCTTATGCGCAAGGCAAATTGCTCAAATCCTACCGAATATCGCTGGGCGGAGAGCCGATTGGAGCTAAAAAAATCGAAGGTGATTTAAAGACACCGGAAGGATTATATTATATCAACGATAAAAATCAGTACAGTGGATATCACAAGAACCTAGGGATTTCGTATCCGAATGATCAGAATATCGCCTATGCCAGATCTTTGGGCAAAACCGCGGGTGGTGACATCAAAATCCATGGCTTAAGAAATGGAATGGGCTTTATCGGGAAATTACAACGTTGGACAGACTGGACATTCGGCTGCATGGCGTTAACCAACACAGAAATTGATGAACTTTATCAGGCCGTTCCCATCGGTACCCCTATTGCGATTAATCCCTAAGGTTGATCAGCATGGCAGTTCCATCGGCTAGACAGGCTGTATGGATGGCTCGGCAGAAGGCACCAAAAAGCTACAACATATCACCTAAATCTTACAACAGAAATGTCCGATTAATTTGCGATTTTTGGGTTTGGATTTGTAACTTGTATTAAAAAAAATCGGATGAAACTCGCAATAAAGAATATGGTATGCAATAGATGCATCATGGTCGTCGAAAACGAATTGGCCAAGCTTAATCTTCACATTAAACATATTTCTTTAGGACAGGTCGAAATTGAAGAGACATTAAACCGGGAACAATCTGCTAAGCTAGCCGAGAACTTCTCCGCCCTGGGTTTTGAACTCATCGATGACAAAAGAACGGTATTGATTGAGCA
The DNA here is from genome assembly GCF_003071065.1 of Sphingobacterium athyrii. Taxonomy (GTDB): domain Bacteria; phylum Bacteroidota; class Bacteroidia; order Sphingobacteriales; family Sphingobacteriaceae; genus Sphingobacterium; species Sphingobacterium athyrii. Next base: position 346,664 of record NZ_QCXX01000001.1, read on the forward strand.
GGTCAAACATTTGGTCCTGGACTTAATCCGCAACCAACATAACAATACCAATCTTAATTTATCGGAAATAATAAGTAATCAGATTTACCATGATTACAATTATATTTCGAATTTATTTTCGGATGTTGAAGGCATGACGATCGAAAAATATTTCATTAGCCAAAAGATTGAATATGTCAAGGAGCTTTTGGTCTATGATGAATTGACACTAAGCGAAATCGCCTATCAGTTGAACTATTCCAGCGTTGCTTATTTAAGCAATCAATTCAAAAAGGTTACCGGACTGACCCCTAGTCATTTTAAGCATATCAAAGAGAATAAACGTAAACCATTGGATAAAATACATGACGCAGGATAAATTATTCAGCTCCAGCTGTTTTCGATAGGTCAGGTCACCATTTGACTCCCGATAAAAAACAGGTATTAAAGATAACAGAAAAGGCCTCCGAGCGGAAGCCTTTCTTTTTAAAATTGCCCTTTCAAATTTGCAACCCTTATTTTAAATATCTCTAATTCTTTTTGCTGTTGATTGATAAAAGAGTTTTCTGTTAACTTCCCGACAACTATATCACGCTCTTCATCATTGGCATATACCATATTCTTGAACGGATTTTTGTAATCTTTCGCACGGGATTTATAGATCTGCTCGCCTATCCAGATTCGGTGCTCCAAAGCCTCATCCAACAAAGATACAATTTTATCTCCGGATATTTCCACACCTTCCAAAGTCAGAATTTCAATCAGAGACAATAAGGCATGCTTTCGCTTATCCAATAGATACTCCTTGCTACGTTCATGATAAAACTCATGAATATCATCCCAGGAGTCTATCTTTTTGGATTTGATATCATTCAGAAAAACCTGCAATGCAGTACTTTCGATAAGCTGTCCACCGATATTTTCCCAATTTGTCCGTTTTTCACCGGCAAGGCTAGCAATGATTTCATCGATTGATCGGCCTTCCTCCAGTGCATCCATTAGGTGCAGTACACCATAATACTTGATAAATGAACGATAGAGATGATAAGCTTCACCTACTTTTTGAATCACTGTCGGTCTGCGCGAATTTTCTGCTCCCGATAAAACAATAGTCTTATCTTTTAGATCAATATTGTTGGCAAGTAAGGTACGCCCGGCTAAAATATGTTCCTCCCGTGTCTTATTCCCTTCGTGTTGAAGGCTTTCCGACACAGCAAAAGCAAGTGTTTCCATTCCGCCAAACATCTCATTGACAGTATCAGGGGCCAACATATCGTACTCAAAATATTGATTTTTAAAATGCCTACTGTCCCGGGCTTCATACTTATTGGCATTACGCACCAGTGCATACATATTATACATAAACCAATATCCCGGAATAAGCAAAAGCCGATCATGCTGCACATCATTGCTCACTAACGTGAAGGGCAGCTGAATATCCAGCTCGTGCAGAAAATCACCCTTGACGATCAAGCAATAAGAGGCGAATCTCGAATTATGCTTAAGACTTACACACAATCCAGGCCAAAAGCCACGTCCCGCAATAATCTCTCCGTCAGCAGCTCGGGAATTGTGGTTCGACCCCACCGTCGCCCCGGCAGCCATATTGCTTTGCCCCATCACCAATGCTGCGCACAGAAAAGAATTATTATGATGTTGCTCATGCGCCGGAAAGATCAGGGAATTAAGCACTTCACAACAGGATATCGTCGAATTATCGCCGAGATAAGAATTGATCAATCGTGCACCATATTTCAGCTGCGAGTAAGAGGCTAAAATAAAACGTACCGCCTTTACCCCGTAGAATATACGGCAACCGTAACCAATGATACCATTGACCAACTCACAACCCTCACCAATTTGCGTATAGGATTCCCGGGAAGAATTGACGGTCACATTTTTCAACTTGCTTACTCCTTTAATATAAGCATCGGTACCAATCTTCACATTTTTGATTGTGAATGTATTTTTAATGACACAACGATCCCCTATCTGACTATAATACCCACGTTGTGTACCAAATTTTTGGTCCGTCAGCTCTTCAAAACGATGCTGTAGCATACGATCATGACGATTTCGCGTCCACAGGTAAACATCGGCGGCCTGCATACCGTCGAAAGGATAAACCGAGCGCGCTCCATTTTCATTGCAAAGCTCCAATTGGATGCGTTTATCGGATTCTTCACCATCCCGCAGAATACCATTTCCGAACTTGGCTGTGCTACCGGTTTCCATCTCCTTGATCTGACTTAACAGCACTTCATTCCCCACAATAAAATAGGATAAATAACCTATATGATGTACAGCTACATCATCGCCAAAATCCGAACTGATAATGGTCGAATGATATAAACCGATGGGAAGCTGCAGGTTTCGATATTCGAGGTAACTAGGGCTTAAATTTCCGATGCGTACCAAGCCGTAGAATTTACAGCCCTGAACCTGCTTGGGATCAAAGATCGCCGAAACTTTCACTTTGGACCAGTCACTCGACCAATTACCATTAGCAATAAGTTCCTGAACCTCAATTGCCGTGAGATCACGGTAATCATTACGTGGATTCTGCTGAAAACGCAGGGTGTACTCATCCTGCCCTTCATGGAGAAATTCATTTGGGATAAAATCATATCCCAAATGCTCCAAAGGTATTTTCTTTAATACACTCATGCGCCTCCTATTCTACTGTGACAGATTTGGCGAGATTACGAGGTTTGTCAACATCTAAGCCTAACTCAACACCAATATAATAAGACAATAACTGCAAAGGAACAACAGAGATTAAAGGAGCAATAACCTCATCTGCCTCTGGAATTTCCATAAAGTCATCTGACAGATTTTCGGAAACGGCGTCACCTCTGGTAACTACGGAAATAATCTTCCCTTTTCTGGCTTTTATCTCCTGGATATTGGAAACAATTTTTTCATGATAAGCATCTTTGGTTGCGACGAAAACAACGGGCAAGTTTTCATCGACCAAAGCAATAGGGCCATGTTTCATCTCCGCTGCCGGATAACCTTCGGCATGAATATAAGAGATCTCTTTTAGCTTTAGTGCACCCTCCAGGGCAACCGGGAAATTATAGCCCCTGCCAAGAAACAAGAAATCCCTCGCGTCTTTATATTTTTTTGCTATTTGTTGAATCTTTTCGATTTGTGTATCCAAAATCCACTGTACTTTCCCGGGAACGTCATGCAATTCTTCCGACAGTTTCAGAAAACGCTCGTCGGAAATCGTTCCTTTTAACGCCGCAATTTTTAATGCGATCAGGTTGAGGACAGTCAGCTGCGCCGTAAATGCCTTTGTACTTGCCACGCCGATTTCAGGTCCCGCATGCGTATAAGCGCCTGCATCTGAAAGACGTGCTATGGACGAGCCGACCACATTCACTACGCCCAGAATGATAGCGCCCTGTTTTTTTGCATTCTCCAACGCGACTAAGGTATCCGCAGTCTCCCCACTTTGTGAAATGGCCAAAATAACATCTCCGGGATGGATCACTGGATTACGGTAGCGGAATTCAGAAGCATATTCCACTTCAACGTTGATGCGGCATAATTCTTCAATGACATATTCCGCAATTAATCCAGCATGCCAGCTCGTACCACATGCCACAATCACAATCCGATTGGTGTTGCTGATCTCATTCGCATACTTCTCGATTCCACTAAGAATAATTTGTTTCGCCTGCAGATCCAGACGACCACGCATAGAATCGTAGATGGTATCCGGCTGTTCGAAGATTTCCTTGAGCATAAAATGGTCGTAGCCACCTTTTTCAATAGCCGATAACTCCAGATCCAGCTTTTGGATATACGGGGTGATACGTTCATTCCCCAAATTCTTTAGAATCAACTCTCCTGGCGTAATAATCGCCAGTTCGTAGTCATTGATATAAACAACCTCTTTGGTATACGCCAACATGGGCGAAGCGTCTGAACCTAGAAAGTGTTCGTTTTTGCCTATTCCGATGACCAACGGGCTCCCCTTTCTGGCTGCAATAATCCGATCTGGATGACCAGCTTCTAAGACAAGGATCACATAAGCACCGACGACTCTTTTTAAAGCAATACGAATTGCCTCTTCCAGAGGGCACTCATTCTGTAATTGGATTTCTTCGATAAAATTAACGAGTACTTCTGTATCCGTATCACTTTTAAAATGATAACCTTTATTAATTAATTCTGATTTTAAAGATGCATAATTTTCAATGATACCATTATGAATCATTGCGATGCGTCCACTGTTTGAGTAATGTGGATGGGCATTTCGGTCAGAAGGTTCACCATGGGTGGCCCATCGTGTATGCCCTATTCCTGTTGTTGACTGAAGATCCTGACCGTAAACGAATTCTTCCAAATTCACGACTTTTCCTGTCTTTTTGTAAACATCGACATGTTCACCTTTGTGTAGTGCGACTCCTGCACTGTCATAACCACGGTATTCTAATTTTTTCAATCCGTCAATGACGATACCATACGCCTGACGGTAACCTGTGTATCCTACAATTCCACACATGCTTGTCTCAATTTTAAGTATATATATATTTTGTTAATGCGGTCGCAATGTAATAAAAAATATTTATGCAATCGATTGATTAACCTAAATTTAATACAAAAAAAAGGAGGCCAATGACTTAGCCTCCTTTCCTTTGTAAAATTGATATATGTTTAATGTTCTGCGACATCAACATGGTCGTAATTTTCTACCATGAGCGCCTCATAATCAGTCTTTTCCTTTTTTCCGAAACGGCGTTGCAAACTATCGAAGATTGAATAGACAACTGGGACGACAACTAACGTCAAGAACAAAGAGGACAACAGACCACCAATGATTACAATGGCCAAGCCTCTATTCATATCGGCACCATCACCTGTGGCGATCGCTATTGGAATCATACCGAATACCATCGCGATTGTCGTCATCAAAATCGGACGAAGGCGGGCATGGTTCGCTGCAACTAATGCATCGTGGGTGGTATCTCCTGCTTCTTTACGGTGATTAGCAAAGTCAACCAGCATAATCGCATTCTTGGCTACCAATCCGATCAACATAATGATACCCAAAATCGTGAATATATTCAATGTTTGATTTCCCAAAGCCAAGAACAATAATGCCCCGATAAATGACAATGGAATAGAGAACAAGACAACGAATGGAGTGATAAAACTATCATATAAAGCAACCATTACCAAATATACTAGGATAATAGATGCCAATAAGGCAATCCCTAAAGTTCCAAAACCTTCGGTTTGATTTTCCATGTTACCACCCCAGATAAATACGATTCCTGGTTTGCGCGGTAGTTTTTCAAACTGAGCTTGCCATTCCTGAGCTACTGTACCCATCGGTCTACCGATTGCCTGTCCTTGAATGGACACCGCCGGCGATTTGTCCCGGCGTTCCAACAAAGTTGGGCCAGAACCATAAGTGACGTTGGCAAATTGCTCCAATGAAATCGAAGCCCCCTTATTGTTAATAAACTTCAAATCACGCACATTGTCAATATTTGCACGACCACTTTCGGTGTAACGGATATTAATGTCATACTCGTTATCCCCCGCCCTATATTTATTATCGGTATTTCCCGAAAATGCAGTTTGCATAGTCATACCGACAGTCGACACATTCAGGCCCAGGGATGTCATTTTATTGCGATCAATTTTCACATTAATCTCTGGGTTACCCGCCTCAGAGGTCAATTTTACTCCCGCAGCTCCCGGAATTTTGCGCAATTGGTCAGCAGCTTTCTCCGCAAATTCTTGCGCGTCTTCGACAGAGGCACCAATGATGGTCAACTTCAACGGCGCCTGCTCTGCTCCCATAATACCAACGTTCACGGTTTTGACTTTGGCACCAATCAGTTTATTTTCCAATTCACGTTTTAAGGTTGCAGAATACACCTGGGAATTTCCTTCAAAATTCTCCTTGTCCAGAATAACATGGATTTCGGATTTATAACGAGATCCTGTAGTGGAAGCCATACCGTCCGAAGATTGTCCGACCGTAGTGATTATTTCTTTAACGTCTGGCTTGGATTTAAGATAAGCCTCCGCCTTTTGCGTCAATAAGTTTGTTTTTTCCAAGGAAGCGTCTTTATCGAGTTCCAATTGGATAAAAAATTCCTTACGGTCGATACCCGGGAAAAAATCCGAACCGATATAGCCCTTCACTACCAATGAAAATGAAGCAATCAAAAGTCCTATCGCTAGGCCTAGCGTAGCCAGTTTAGTCAATCGTGTTTTTAAAGACCATACCAACAATCCGGATACCCAATGCGTAAACGCAGTCAAACCACTTTCAAATCCATGGATTATACGTCCAAACAAAGATGTTTTGCTCAAATGTTCAAGTTTTCCGAAACGCGAGTACAACCAAGGAACTACCGTAAATGACACAAGTAAAGATAACATCGTAGAGATAATTACGGTCACACAGAATTGTGCCAGGATATTTGCAACCAGTCCTGTAGACATCGCAATTGGCAAGAACACTACCACGATGACCAAGGTAATCGCCGTAACGGTAAAGCCAATTTCGGAAGCACCATCAAATGCCGCACGCACCTTGTTTTTACCCATCTCCATATGGCGGTGAATATTCTCGATAACAACGATCGCATCATCCACCAGGATACCCACCACAAGGGATAAACCCAACAGTGACATCAAGTTTAACGTATAGCCCATCAAAAGTAAGCCAATGAAGGTTGCAATCAACGACAGCGGAATCGCTACCATTGTAATTGCAGCATTTCGCAAACTCTGTAAGAAAAACAACATAATAAAACCTACTAAAGCAATTGCGATCATCAAATCATGGATTACGTTGTCGGCTGCATTCAAGGTAAAGTCAGAAGAGTCATTGGCGACCAAAATTTTAATATTTTGCGCTGCATAATCCTTCTCAACCCCGCTAATTACCTTTCCATTTTTATCATGTACTGCAATGGTTTTCTTTACCGCTTCGGATACAGCTACTGCATTGGCATCCGATTGTTTAAAGACCTGCAGCAAAATAGTATTCTGGCGGTCCAAACGAGCTACTTTTTCAATTTCTTTGATACCATCCTGAACGTCTGCAATATCACGTAAATAGATCTGAACCCCTGCCGGAGTTGTAATCGGCAAGTTACGAAGCTCCTCAATTGAGGTAACCTTTCCGGCCAACCGGATTGTAGTCCTATTATCACGTGTGCTTACGTTACCTGTAGGAAAATCCAAATTAGATGCCGCTACAGTTTGTTGCACCTGTGAGATTGTCAATCCATAACCTTCGATTTTCTTTGGATCCACAGAAATTTGGATCTCACGTTCTTCACCTCCAATCATGTCTACTTTTGCAACCCCATTAATACGTGCAAAAACAGGCTGGATTTTATTGTCCAGGAGATCGTATAACTCTTTCTCGGACAAGTTTGAGGTAACAGCCAAACTCATGATCGCTACATCGTCCAACGAGAACTTGGACAGGGAGGGTGTCTCCACATCGTCAGGCAAGTCGTTTATGACGGCATTGATCTTCCGCTGGGCATCAGTAAGCAGAAAGTTGACGTCAGCGCCATTGTTAAGAGTAATCATAACGATCGACACCCCTTCAAGCGAGGTCGATTCTACTTTTTTGATGCTTTCCAAGGATGAAATAGCATCCTCAATTTTCTTGGTGACAGAGCTCTCCACCTCAGCGGGGGATGCTCCCGGATAAACCGTCTGCACCGTGATGACGTTGATCTCAAATTTAGGGACTAACTCGTACCCTAATTGAGTATAGGAAAACAATCCGCCTAATGTGAGTATTATAAATAATACGATAATTATACTTGGACGTTTTATCGATATTTCGGTAATTTTCATTAGAATTATTTGTTTTTAATGGTAATGAAACCACGACTTCATTTGCTACTGGTTTTCAGTAAACATTATTTAATAATTTCAACAGGGCTCTGATCAAACAAATTGATTTGACCCGAAACAATCACTTGATCACCATTTTGCAGGCCGCCCAAAATTTCAATATAATCGCCGAAATTTCTTCCGGATTTCACATTGGTTTCGATTGCTTTACCATTTTTAAGAACGAATATTTTATTGTCGCTCACACTACCGACAAATGCGTTACGGGGCACGATCAAAGTATTGCCGGCAACACCCTCGCCAAACATCGCTGTGCCATACATACCGGCACGCAATTGATTGGATGAGTTATTGACTTCAATTTCTACCGGGAAATTTAAGCTTCCGTCTGATTTGGGTGCGATAAATGTCACTTTACCAGTGAATCTTTGGTCAGCATAAACACTTGCCGATACATCCACAGATTGACCGATTTTTAACGTTGCCACATTTTTCTCATCCACATTGACACGTAATTTTAACGTGCTTACATTCACGATATCGAATGCTGCAGCTCCAATATTTAAATAAGTTCCGGGTTCTATTTTACGTGCATTGACCACTCCTGAAACAGAAGTTTTGATGGTTACATCGCCTGCATTCAATTTTGAAGCCTTTAAATTATTTTTGGCATTTTCATATTGTAATTTCACCTGATCCAATTGCTGTTTGGTAACGCCACCCGTAGAATAAGCGCTTTCAAAACGATGTAGGTCGGCCTGGGCATTGGTAAAGGCTGCCTGAGCATTCGCTACATTAACATTCAGCTTATCCCCTTCAATGATTGCCAATGTTTGTCCGGCACTCACACGTGATCCCTCATCAACCAATACCTTAACTACTCTACCGGCAGTTTCTGCAGAGACTGTTACTTCTTGCTTCGGTGCAAAGGTTCCATTCGCAGTATAACGCAAATCCATCGAAGTGACCTTTGCGGTATCGATACGAACAGCAATAGACGCATTAGTTTTGGCGACTTCAGCAGTCTCAGCTTCGTTCTTCTTTTTATTTTTATTTAACACAAAAAATATTCCTGCAAGACCAGCAGCAATAATAAGTAGGGTAATAATTCCGCGTTTCATATTGTATTAGTCAATTATTCGTTAATTAGTGATTTGAGATTGCCGTTTGCTTTAATCAGTTGAACTTCCGCCACTTTATAATCAAGCAAAGAGGTATTTAAATTATTTTGTGCATCAGCATAAGCTTTCTCTGCGTCGAGTAGATCTGTTAACGTCGCCAAACCATTCTTGTAGTTATTGTTTGTATCCTCCAAGACGGACTTGGCTAAATCCACGTTTTTGCGATTCGACTCAATCGTCAGAAGGGTATTCTTGATTTGCACTTTGGAATTTTCCGCAGCCATACTTAGCGCTAATTTTGTATCAGCGATATCGACCTGAAGCTTATCAATATCAATCTGAGCTTGACGGACCTTGGATTTTGTCAAGAAGCCATTAAAAATAGGAACGGATAAATTCAAGCCGATTCCCGAGAAACTAGACCAGTTTACACCTTCAGCCTTTGAAAATATAGGAAATACTGGCCCCAGGCCTTGACGTCCATAATTGGCAGTCAGCGACAATGTTGGATAGTATTTTGAAATCTCGGCTTTTTTATTGAGCTCCAATAAGTCATTTTGCTTCGCCAGCACCTGAATCTCTGTTCTATTGGAAACATCAATTGGATTATAAACGGCATTTAACGCAACCGTTTCAAAGGTTGAGCTTGGCATGACGATCTGCTCATCCATGGACATACCGATAACAAATTTAAGTGCATTTTCTTTAAGTTCAACTGCATTAATCAACTGCTGCCTAGATGCTTTTAAATTTGTAACTGCTACATTTGTACGATCCAAGTCAATTTTCTTGGCCAGTCCATTCTTGTATAGACCATCGATCACGTCTCTTGTTTTTGTCGTGCTTTCTAAGTTATTATCAACTGTTTTTAATTGTAATTTGGATTGATAAACATCATAATAGCTATTAGCTACTTTTTCAATTAACTGTTCATCTGTCAATGTTTTATTAATCAGGTAAAATTCGCGTGTGGTTTTCGCTGCCTTTAATCCGGTAAATACTGTTTGATTAAACAATTGTTGATTCAAACTTATCGAATTTGTTGATTGCCATTTTTGTCCGAAAGCGGCCATTACCGTTGTTCCGGGCTGACCGACGAGCTCTCCGGGCAATGCAACTTTTTGAATCATGGGATTATACGTTATTCCCCCTGTAAAATTGATCTGTGGCAATGCCCCCGATTTAACCTCAGCGATCTTATGCTCCGCATTCTGCACATCGAGTGTCGCTTTTTTTGCATCAGCTTTATTCTGCAGAGCAAATTTGATCGCATCACTTAGGCTTAATTGCTGTTGTGCATGACTTTGGAAAACCATCGTACCTAATAAAAGGCTGGCTAGTATTCTGATTGTTTTCATTCCTAATTTATTTGTCCTAATTTTATATCTACTTCTTATTTATACCATTAAAAAACAGCTTCGTAGCCAGTTTTTGTTTCTGTAACACTTCATCAAAACGATCCTGATTTGGTATCCCAGAAATGATATCTGAAATATTGCACATCAAGGAAAGACTCTTCATCAGTTCCACATAGATTTCCGCTGTTTCATACAAATGTTCTTCGTTGAGTTCACCCTTCTCCGCGCCTACCTTAAATATTTCATAGAGCGCCTTTACATCGCGATTATGAAGACACTGAAAGAAATCCTGCATCGAAAGCCCTTTAATCCATTCCAGGTTCTCGTTCATGTGCAACATATAATACTTGCGCACAAAAGCATCCCGCATCTCTAAAATTTTCATGATCAGATCATAAGTTGTCCCTGTATGTGCAGCAACCAACTTTTCCTCCTCCGCTCTATACTCATCTGTCAAACGTATAAGAACGTCCCGTATAAGCGCATTCTTCTCCGAGTAATAATAATATAAATTCGCCTTGGTGATTTTTATATCCTCTGCAATTTCATTCATTGTTGTCTTACTAAATCCATAATGCATAAAGCGTCTTATGGCAGCATCAATGATCTGGTCTTTTCTATCTTCCATTCTTCAAAAAACTCCTTTCTACTTTCTGACTTTTATCAGAAATTGTTCAAAAATATAAAAAGTAACATCTCGCACAAAATATATTTTGAAATCGATAATAATTTGATATTTAGTTGACAACAAAAAAGGCAAACTTTAGAAGTTTGCCTTGCCCTTAATAACTCAGATTTTATTAAAACGCTACAGTATTCTGAAAATGTTTGAGGAATTTTCTTTTATCCAGTTTGTACAGACGGGCCGCCCGATAAGCAACTCCGGTCTGAACTTCATCCAGTTCCTTTAGAAAACCGTAATTCTGCATTTTCTTTCTAAAATTGCGTTTATCCAATGTTTTATTTAATATTCCCTCGTAGACCAATTGCAACTGGGTGAGGGTGAATTTTTCAGGTAACAATTCAAAAGCGATCGGTTTATAAGCCAGACGACGCTGCAATCTTTCCAGACATAGGTCCAAAATCTGCTTATGGTCAAATGCCAGTTCAGGAACATTTCTCACCGGAAACCATTTTGCCTGTTTCATGTAATTTGTAACAGGCTTTGTTTTTAATTTTGTATTATCAAGTTGAACAAGGGCATAATAAGCTACGGTCAGAATACGCCCCTTTGGGTGCCGTTTGAGGCCCGCAAAAGAATGTAACTGATCCATAAATACATCTTTCAAACCTGTATTTTCATACAAAATTCTTTTTACGGCATCTTCCATCTCTTCGTCATTATCCACGAAAAAGCCTGGCAATGCCCACCAATCCTTAAAAGGATATTCATTTCTTTCAGCCAAAAGAACTTTTAATTCTCCTTCATGAAAGCCTAATATGACACAGTCTACGGTAAAATTACTATACAAAACTTCTAAATTTATTTATGTGCAATATACTGAGCTAAATTTATCGGCTACTAATCATCGGGTTATCTGTAACAATTATACGCTTCCTAAACGTGATGCGCAAAAAAATAATGAAAAATTTATTCAAAGTGTAGAATATACACTATAAAAATCTTATATTCGTAAAACCTAAAATATAGAGTGTGATAAAAGAAATTAAAAAAATAGGCGTATTAACATCTGGCGGTGACGCACCCGGCATGAATGCCTGCATTCGTGCTGTTGTCCGTACAGCGCTACATAAGGGCCTCCAGGTAACCGGGATTTATCAGGGTTATCAAGGTCTGATTGACGGAAATTTTAAAGAAATGGATACCCGCTCAGTGAGCAACATCATACAGCGCGGTGGTACGATATTAAAAACAGCGCGTTGTCTTGAGTTTAAAACAACCGAAGGACGAAAAATCGCTTACGATAATTTGAAGGCAGCAGAAATTGATGCTTTGGTGGTGATCGGTGGTGACGGAACCTTTACCGGTGCGAATTTCTTCTCCAAAGAATTTGAGATTCCGATTGTAGGTATTCCCGGAACAATTGACAACGACCTTTACGGATCTGACTATACTATTGGTTATGATACCGCCAATAACACCGTTATCGAGGCCATTGACAAAATCAGAGATACGGCTGCCTCCCATGAGCGTCTTTTCTTTGTTGAGGTCATGGGCAGAGACTCGGGATGTATCGCATTAAACGCTGGAATTGCCGGTGGTGCAGAGGCCATCTTGCTTCCGGAGAAAGAGACGGCTATTGATGATCTGATTCGTCACCTGGAAGATGGTGCGATTAAAAAGAAATCCTCATCCATTGTTATTGTTGCTGAAGGTGACCAAAATGGTGGTGCATACTATGTTGCAAAAAAAGTAAAGGAAAAATTTGATCATTACGACACGAAAGTTAGTATATTAGGGCATTTACAACGTGGTGGATCTCCAACGAGTTTTGACCGCGTATTAGCCAGTCGATTGGGGTTTGCTGCCGTGAATGAAATTTTAGCAGGCAATACACGCATCACCGTGGGGCTCCGTGGTAATGAAATCAAAACTACACCGATTGAAGAGGCTATCAGCAACAAGGAAATTAAACTTAGCCCTGATCTATTGGAAATGGCTGAGATTTTATAATATAAAGCAAAGCAGACTATGATAGCAGTAGTATACAGTGGATCTCGATTCTCAGACTGGCGGTTGGCTGACAAAGGCCGGATAACCACCGGATTTCGCATGAATGGTATCAACCCCTATCTTCAGGATGAACGGTCCATACTACAGCATTTAAATAGAAACACCAATCTGATCAATAACGCTGAAAAAATTAAGCGTATTTATTTTTTTGGTGCCGGTTCTTCCTCCAAGGAACGCAAAGATAAAATCAAAAATGTCTTTGAACGCTTCTTTGTCAACGCTAGGGTCAAGGTAGACCACGATGTCATTGCTTCGGCAATTTCAACTTTCGGGGATGAAAAAGGTATTGTGGGCATTATTGGAAGCGGATCGAATGCGGCTTATTATACCGGAAAGAAAATCATAGAGAACAACTATGGCTTGGGCTATATCCTCGCGGATGAAGGGGCGACAAACTGGAATAGTCAGCAGTTGCTGAAACACTATATGACAGACACCCTCCCGCTCGATCTGAAAGAAAAATTGGAAAAAGAGTTTACCCTGGATAAGAAAAGTATTTTGGAGAAGGTGTATATTGCACCGCAACCTACTAACTTCTTAAATTCATTTACGGATTTTGTACTTGAAAACAAAGAGCATCTCTTTATCAATCAGTTGATCAAAAATGGATTACGTATTTTCATTAAAACCTATATTAAGCCATTAATGAAGGAATATCCGGATAGTGATGTGAATTTTACGGGTTCGGTGGCATTCAATTATGAAAATATCCTCCGGGAGGTAGCGACAGATGAATTTAATATCAGTATTGGCACCGTGGTCAAGGAGCCGATACATAATTTAATTAAATATTATATCAATAAAAATTAAGAATATGAAAATTGGAATTAACGGATTTGGCCGTATTGGTCGTTTAGCATTCAGAGCTGCTATCAATCGTCCAGAAATTGAAATTGTTGGTATCAATGACTTAGTTGAGCCGGATTACATGGCTTATATGTTGAAATACGATTCAACTCACGGTAAATTTGACGGTACTGTAGAGGTGAAAGACGGTAACTTGGTCGTGAATGGCAAAACAATCCGTGTGACTGCTGAAAAAGATCCGGCAAACTTGAAATGGAATGAAGTAGGTGCTGAAGTAATCATCGAATCTACAGGTTTCTTCCTGACACAAGAGTTAGCGCAAAAACACATTGATGCAGGTGCGAAAAAAGTTGTGATGTCAGCTCCGGCAAAAGATGATACACCAACATTCGTAATGGGTGTAAACCACAAAGAATTAAAAGCTGATCAACATATCGTTTCGAATGCTTCTTGTACAACAAACTGTTTGGCGCCTATCGCTAAGGTATTGAATGACAAATTCGGTATCATTGAAGGTTTGATGACTACTGTACATGCTGTAACAGCTACACAAAAAACTGTAGATGGTCCTTCTGTAAAAGACTGGAGAGGTGGCCGTGGAGCTTACCAAAACATTATCCCTTCTTCTACAGGTGCTGCTAAGGCTGTAGGTCTAGTTCTTCCTGAATTGAAAGGTAAACTGACAGGTATGTCGCTACGTGTTCCTACTGCTGACGTTTCAGTTGTTGACTTAACAGTACGTTTAAACAAAGGTGCTTCTTACGAAGAGATCAAAGCTGCAATGAAAGAAGCTTCTGAAGGTGAGTTGAAGGGTATCTTGGGTTACACTGAGGATGACGTTGTTTCAACAGACTTCTTGGGTGATGCGCGTACTTCAATCTTCGATGCTAAAGCTGGTATTTCTTTGAATGATAACTTCGTTAAAGTTGTATCTTGGTATGATAACGAGTGGGGTTATTCAAACAAAATCGTTGATTTAGTATTAGAAGTAGGTAAATTATCTTAATAAGATCCACCTAGACAATATTGGAGGGCTATTCAGATCGAATAGCCCTTTATTTTTTCCGCTTAGGAATCAACAGGTTGGCGTTTAAGCGCAAAAAAAAGCGCTTTTGCCTTTTGAATTTCAAATAATCCCTCTATATTTGCAGCATCAATAAGGCAATTGTCTCACATTGAAAAAGGTGCCATAGCTCAGTTGGTAGAGCAAAGGACTGAAAATCCTTGTGTCGCTGGTTCGAATCCAGCTGGCACCACCAAAAGAAACAGAACGCGATGTTCTGGCTTACTTTGAAAAATAATTCCATGCGAAAATAGCTCAGTTGGTAGAGCACAACCTTGCCAAGGTTGGGGTCGCGAGTTCGAATCTCGTTTTTCGCTCACCTGCCTAGGTGGTGGAACTGGTAGACACGCAGGACTTAAAATCCTGTTCCCGTTAAGGGAGTGCGGGTTCGATTCCCGCCCTAGGTACAAGAAAGCCCATCAGTCGATGGGCTTTTCTTGTTTACAGCCAATCGCTAAATTTACCAAGGACTAATTCCAGAATCCGGTACATTATCATCACTGAAAAACTGGCTTGTAGGTCCATCTTTTCCCAGCGTTGCGGCTCTAACCACTCTTGCTGCAGCCTCTTCCACAGTTCCAGGTCCAGAATGATGGTTAAAATCCGTCGCCGTATAGCCAGGATCAACCACATTCACTTTGAATGCCGTCTCTCTCAATTCATAAGCCAACACAATGCTATAAGCATTCAATGCAGCTTTGGATGTGGTATATGCCGCCCCTTTTACATGATAATATTTCCAGCTGGGGTCATTATGGAGCGTAAGCGAGGCAAGTCCTGAAGTGACATTTACAATCCGGGGCTCCGCAGCCTGTTTAAGTAGATCTAGAAATGCCTGCGTCGTTTCAATGACACCAAAGACATTCGTTTCAAATACCTCTTTGAACGTACTGACCGCTGTATCGGCGGCCGTTTGTGGGAATCCACCACTTATCCCGGCATTGTTTACAAGTACATCAAGTGTTTTTGTTTTCTCAGCAAGCTTTTGACGGGCCGAATGGATAGATTCTGGCCGGTTGACGTCGATTATAAGCGGCTCTACGTTTGTGAAACCTTCGGCATGCAATTGCGCTACCGCCTGTTCGCCTTTCACCAGATCGCGACTACCGAGATACACATAATAATCTAGTTTAAGGAACTGGCGAGCGGTTTCAAACCCGATGCTCTTGTTGGCTCCTGTAATTAGTACTGTTTTCATTTTTTTCATTTTTCTAACAACACAAAACTACAGGAAGAGTTCAGTATAAGCGGAACACATCCGCCGGTATTACTGGTACATTTTACGGGTGGCTATACGGTAGTCTGAAGGTGTCTGACCAGTTTCTCGTTTAAAAAAACGGTTGAAATAAGAAGGATCAGAAAAGCCGAGTGAAAAGGCAATCTCTTTCAGTGAATAATCCGAATGGAAAAGAAGCCTTCGCGCCTCCAGCGTAATCCGCTCGTGAACATGTTTGATTGCAGGTTTTCCACTCTGTCTTTTGACAACTTCACTCAAATGCCCCGCAGAAATATGAAGCATCGCCGCGTAGTCACTCACTTCATGCCACTCCTGAAAGAATTCGTTGACCTTTGACTGAAAGTTTTTAAGTAATGTTCGCTCGGGTGAAATCGCTGTAGCACGATGCTGCTCGGAGTAGAGACGGCTAAGATAAGTGAGTAAGACCGAGAGATAAGCGATTAGCATACGATGCCTCCATTCCCCAGCGTGTTGATCCTCTGCGGCAATTTTAGCAAAAAGATCCTCCGTAAATGCGATGGCCTCCTCATTCATGGCCAGGGCGTGCGCATCATGTGGATTACGAAGCAGTGGTAGATCGGCCAAGGAAGCATGGTGGTGCATCGACAAAAACTCGGGCGTAAAGCCCAGCCCTACACTTGTTATTTCCGCCGATTCTTCCTTTACGATAAGTTGTCCCGGAGCAAGAAAATGCAAGGTGTTATCCTGCAGCACATAGGGTTTCATATCGATCCATTGCCTTGCCTGGCCACCTTTCCTTACGAAGAAAACAAGGTAGTGGTCTTTTCGGTGCGGTATTAGTAAATCACCTAAGTTAGGCCTTTGGCCATTGAAATGGTACATCTTAAAATGTCTGCTACCTTCACTATCATTCGGTTCAAGCGAGTATACAGGGATTTCAGGATTGGAGAGATGTGTTTGCATAAGGTAAAATTACAATTATAACACCTACAAACGAAACAGCTATTTCTCGGCATATTATTTCTTTTCGCTATACAGCGCTGCAATAATAAAAAACAGCCGGTCAAAATGTAAAATAGCCAACCTTCGATCGCCAATAATTTTATACTTTTGTACGTCTTCCAACAATAATCTAATTTAGTATGGAACGTCCATTTTGCAGTTTAATTTTTCCTTTGATTCCAATCCTTTTAAGACCCTAATCTCATTTCATAAGATTATACGAAACAGCTTTATGTGCTGTGGGTTTTCAGGCTACCTATGCCAAATCGCTGCTGGAGGAAATCAGAAAATATCCTGAGCTTATCCAGGGGATCGAAAAAACGGAAGATCTTATACATTACGAATCCATCGTCAAAGTGTTATTGGCCGATCTATTGCCCAGTTCGCTGACAAAAAAATGAGATCAAGGTCATTACCATCCCTTTTTATCTCTATACCTTTAACCATACCGAGCGGTTGGAAAAAATCTTGAAAGATGCGGGTGATCATTACGACTTCAGTATACGTGATATCTCTGCGGACAATAAGCTTAATTTTATCTTGCCTTTTATCAAAGACAAGGTATCCAAGGTATTTTTTGAAACTGAAAACAAAATTGAAGCGATCATACTAAAAGAATATACCTCTATCCACCCAAGTGTCAAATGGAGATTTCAGGAGGAAGCCATACATCTTTCAGACCGGGATTATTTGCTCTAATATGAAACAAAAGTAGTTATAGATTTATATTGCGAAAAATATAATATGAACAAAAATATGTACCGATCCAACAAACAGATCGTAAAAAAATATTTTTGCGATCCGTAATTCGGTTACAAGATTCTGTAATTGAGGTAAGCAGCGGACTGGCCCTACTCCGTAATTTTGAATTACAAAAATGAGAAGCAGATGAAAACAAGAAAATTAGGCGCGCAGGGACTCGAGATTCCAATGATAGGGTTAGGCTGCATGGGTATGAGCAGTTTTGCATCCACAGGTGATATCTATGGCAAAGCCGACGAGAAAGAATCCATTGCTACCATCCACCGATCACTGGAACTCGGTGGCAACTTTTTGGATACGGCTGATCTCTATGGACCATTCGAAAACGAAAGGCTGATCGCCAGAGCTATACGCGGCAAACGAAACGAATTTATCCTTGCCAGCAAATTCGGCTTTGAGATCGATGACAACGATCAGGTGACCTGGCGGATAAATGGCCAGCCAGACTATATCCGCAAGTCTATCGAGCGCTCGCTGAAAAATCTCGATACCAATGTCATTGACCTCTACTATATGCACCGACCCGACCCGAATGTACCGATCGAGGAAACCGTAGGTGCAATGGGTGAGCTGGTTACGGCGGGCAAGGTCAAGTACCTGGGCATTTCAGAAGTCAATGCCGAGCAGATCCGAAGAGCACACGCTACCTTCCCGATCACGGCAGTACAGAATGAAATCTCCCTATTCGGACGCGAGGCAGAGACCAATGGCGTATACGACCTGACACAAGAGCTGGGCATCGGACTGGTAGCCTACTCTCCTTTGGGCCGCGGATTTATCACGGGTGAGATCAAGTCTCCAGACGATATACCGGAAGACGATTTCCGCAGGCTTATTCCGAGGTTTCAGGGCGAACAGTTTTATAAAAACCTGGATCTGGTGCGGGAACTTGAAAAGATTGGCAAAGAAAAGGACGTTACTTCGTCGCAGCTAGCCCTCGCTTGGCTGATCCAAAAAGGAATCGTGCCGATACCGGGCACAAAAAGAGTTCGATATGTCGAGCAGAATATTGCGGCGACCGACATCCAATTGACAGCCGAAGAGCTACAACGCATCGAAGCTATTCTGCCGGTTGGACTGAATACAGGCTCCCGTGACGTCAATATTCCCTTGCAGTCCTAAAAAAATAAATGCCATGTTTGCAGAAAGTACATGGCATTTTACTTAAATTAGTCTATCATTTAACAGGCAACAAGAGCATGTCAACGGAAGAATCAATACTGATCAGGGTCAATAGTATCGCCGACTATCATGAAGCGCTGCAGCTTCCCAAACCCCAACATCCGCTTTTTAGCATCACGGATTTTTCAGAAAATAAGCATATACATCCAGCGGTCGAGACCACCTTTCAGCTCAATCTTTACTGCATTTCCATCAAAGAAGATGCTCAATGCGTATTGGGATATGGGCCCCATCAATACGACTTCAGGGAAGGCCTGATGACCTTCTTTAAACCCGGGCAGACGATAAGTGTTGATCCGGACACCGCCCACGCCGAAGTAGGTTATTCCCTTGTCTTCCATCCCGACTTTATCCGCACGTATGATCTGGCCAACAAAATCGGGAGCTACAGCTTTTTCGACTATGAAGTCAATGAAGCACTTTTTCTTTCCGACCGGGAAAAAGAGCAGATCCGAAATATCGGTAAAGGGCTCTTAAGCGAATATAAAAGTGCTATCGACAACTATAGCCAAGATGCCATTGTCAGTTTCATCGATCTTCTGCTGGTCTATTCGCAGCGGTTTTATAACCGGCAGTTTATTACACGCAAGGTACACAATGTTCCCTTGGTGAGTCGGTTCGAACAGCTGTTGGATCAATATTTTAATGATGGAACCGAACGCAGCGGTTTACCACAGGTAGGCTATTTTGCTGATCGGCTGAATATGTCCAAAAACTATTTAAGCGATTTGTTACGTTCGCAGACTGGCGAGAGCGCACAGAATCATATCCAACATAAACTCATTGAAAAAGCGAAGGATCTGCTGTCCAGATCGGAGCTTTCCGTTGCTGAGATTGCCTATCAGTTGGGTTTTGAACAACCCCAGTCACTCAATCGTTTATTCAAAAAGAAAACGGAAATTTCACCACTTGAATTTAGAAGAAAAATGAGCTTTAACAAGCTTTAACTTTATCGGATTGCTAATTTATGATGCTGTCTGTGGCATGAGCATGGCCACCGTATTCCAGCTGGTCCATGTAGTTGAAGAAACCGAATTCAAAACCATTGACCAACCCAAGGTCGAAGAAGAATGGATGATCCATCAGATTCAGTCCACGGCCAATTGTGCTACGGGCAGTAAGGTACTTATCTGGTTGCTTGGTGGCCTCAATTTTCAAGTTGAGCATCAGCTTTTTCCAAAGATCAGTCACGTTCACTATCCAGCGCTCAATCGTATCGTGAAACAGACCTGTAGGTAGAGCAAAAACCTGAAGGGATCGTTTTGTCATAAACAAAAATTAATCAAGCCGGGCAAGTCATTTTGTCCGGCTTGAACATATCGCATGCGTATTAGATTAGATCAGTTCAAAACCCCCACCAACGTGCAGTACGGTACCATGCACATAGCTTGCGTCATCTGAACTCAAAAATAGACTTCCGTGCGCGATCTCCCTCACTTCTCCCAGACGTCCGATTAGACTCATCTGTGGAATGATATCTTCTTCAGTAAGCCCCTTGTCTTGTAAGGAAGCCGTAAGCATGGGCGTTCTGATTGCACCCGGTGCCACCGAGTTGATTCGTACTCCTTTTACACCATATTCAAATGCAGCTGCTTTGGTCAGTCCCTCAACGCCGTGCTTAAAAGCCTGATAAGCCGGATTGCCAATAGTTGGCTTAAACGCATTGATCGAGGAAATATTCACAATAGATCCGCCATCGCCCTGTGCCATAAACTGGCGTAATTCATATTTCATGCAGAGCGCCGTTCCTTTCAGGTCGACGGCCTGTAGACGATCGTAATATACCTCGTCCAGATCCTCAAATGAGTTATTATCAGGTTTTAGCGCTGCATTATTGACGGCGCAGTCAAGTCTTCCATAGGTATCCACCGCAAACTGAACCATCGCCTCCACCTGCTTGGCATCCGAAATATCCACTTTGCAGAAGGTAGCCTCCCCACCGTTAGCTTTGATCTGCTCAGCTACTTTAACTCCTTCTTCGGCGTTAAAATCGGCAACAATAACCTTCGCTCCTTCTTCAGCAAATAATTCCGCTGTTGCTTTGCCCATTCCCATTGCAGCACCTGTCACGATTGCTACTTTTTCTTTAAGTCTGTCCATACTTTCTGATATTTAAAAAATTAGAAAATTATATTTAGTAAATATAACGGCAAAAAAATCGCTATTTTTGACATAAATTATATATTTTTTGACTAAAACATACTTTCAGTTGCAACGCAGAATCCCCACCTTAGCTATTGATGAATTTACCCAGAAAAAAAATATCCATTGGGGTACCTACGATTATTTTGCCACTGCGGACCCTGTTCATGACTTTTTGCGAAATTTCCCGTTGCGCCAAAACTGTTATATGATTTCGATCTGTGTAGCCGGTCATTTAAGAATAAGGGTCAATGGTGAAGAAACGGTCTACCACGCCGATACCCTGGCAACTTTTAATCCCACAACTGTCATAGAAGGACTGGAGATTTCGGATGATTACAGATGCTATTTGGTGATCTTCACGAAAAGCTTTCTGATTGAAACATCGAATAATATCTATTTTTTGGAAAGATTCCGTTTTCTTGGCGATAATGGATTGCAATGCAAAAAACTGAACGAAGGTGAGAAAGCGACACTAATAGCACGGATAAACAACATTCTGACCAGCCAAAAAGACACAGCTCATCCGTTCAGAAGGGATATCATCCGAAACCTGATCACCATCTTGCTCTATGAAACAGAACATATAATTGATACAGACCTGCAGGATCAGCATCTGAACCACCATTTTGGTCAGGAAAAAATGCTCCTTGATTATCAGGATCTATTAAAAAAGCATTATCATAAAGAAAGAAAACTCGATTTTTACGCGGGAAAGCTCCATGTATCTACACAGGTACTATCCAATATCGTGAAGAATAAAACGGGTAAGACTGCCAAAAAGCTCCTGGAAGAAATGCTGCTATCCCATGCCAAAGTACTGTTGAGATCAGGCGAATATAATGTCTCTGAAGTAGCCACATTGCTCAATTATACCTATGTGGAAGAATTTAGCAGATTCTTTAAGAGAAAAACAGGTACTACCGCATTAAAATACTCCAAGGAATAATATAAGCCTAAACACCGCCCCAAATTCCAACGGCGTTTGGACCGTTTTACTTACACGTACTCGCGCTTTATAGATTTCTACTATTTAAATGATGAAGTTTCAGGTAACTTTATTTATCTTTATATTGAAATAAATATTCGCTTGGCATCTTCCAGCAATAGCCTTGAAAGTAATCGGCATTTTTATTATAAAAACTAAAATCAAACGAACATGTTTAAAATAATATTAACGAGACAATTTTATTTAAGCGTAATAGCAATCGTCATACTACCGCTTACCACCGTGGCTCAAAGTATTCCATTACAACTACTGCCATCAGGTCATATTATTGTTGAAGCCGAAGTCGAAGGTAAGAAGGGAAATTTTATATTCGACACAGGCGGTGGAATCAATCTTTTTTTTGATGATTTTGCCAAAGAACTGAAAAAGAATGAAAGTTATAATTATCTCACGGCATTCCGTGCAACAGGGGAAAAAATGACAATACCTCTTTACCGATCTTCTTCCATTAAATTCAATGGTAAAGAGTTTAATGATATCCCGTATTCAACATTCGACATGAAATTAGCCGGTATTAATGGGTTGATTTCGCTTCCAATGCTTTATGAAACAGAATTTATTATAGACTACACCAAACGACAGCTTATATTTCCAAAGGAGAAACTAAAAAGCGGCAAAATTATTCCGATACAGCTTACTACGAATGCAGATCAATCTCTAGATATCTCCACTTATGTGTATCTGAATAATAAATACAGAATCAACGTCCTGTTAGACTCAGGCGCTGGCGATGATTCATTTTGGTTTAGCGATAGATTTGTCTCTATACTGGGACTGGAACAATCAAAACTTGAAATAACGGAAAAAGCCAGTGAATTTAATCCCGAGATAAAAACAAAATATTATAAAGGACATCTTGAATCCATTTCCAATTCTTTTGCAAAAGTAGAAAAACCAAAGGTTTCCTTTGTTGAAGGTTTGATCTATGAAGGGAAGACCAGTATCAATTGGCTTGGTAAAAAGCTTGGATTCAATTTAAAAGAAAAGGAAATCTATATATTAGATTGATTACTATCCTAGAATAGCTGCGCATTGTCGGAGGATACAGTAATGACACTTCAACCAACTATTCGCAGTTTAGAGAAACCGGTACAACGGAACCTTTAAGGTTGCAAAAATTAAATTTCATTCGCTGCTATTACCCGTGCTTTATAAAGCTCAATCTTTTGATAAACCTTGTTAAAAAACATTTTCTTGTCCCGCGTTCCGGCCGTATTTAACAACCTTGAATTTTTAAGCTGATGCTGATAAAAATTTGAAGCATGTTGGCAAGTGTCTTTATCATTTGTAATGAAATACCCCAACATCGTATGGGGAACAAATAGCGACTTTCTGTCTTTGTTTCCAACTAAAACATTATTGTTTAAGATCAAGAGTTCGTGGTAATATAGTTGATACTGATCGTTATTCGGGATACATTTTTTTTCCAATGAAAACACCAACTCCTTGATCTGATCACAGAGGATCTTCCCATTGTCAGCCGTCAATAGACCCGCTTGGGAAAAATACATAATCTGCTGTAGTGTACTATTGATCGTGGTATCATTCCAGATCTCTTTCACTCTGATGGACGAATAATAATCGTTCAGCTTTTGCCCCCTATTGTCCATTGGTGTTTTTGACAAAAACGACTCAAAAGAAACCTCCAACTCATCCGGGCTCAATAAATTAAGCCAAACATACCGCTTAAAACGAGATAATAATCCTGTATTTATCGTATAGAAGATCGGTATATCCTTGGCAGAATAATACAGGAACGTCTCAAGATTAGGCTTAAATTCTGTTAAAGACCTAAAGGAATTTTCGAGGTAATTTGACAGATCATCGAATGACTGAATTTCTGTTGTCCTTTTCACTAAAACATGATCACTGTTCTGAAACATCTTATCCAAAGAAAGTGAAAAGTGATTCGCTAGCTGTACTGTCTCCTCTATTGAAAATTTACTCTTCATCGAAATTCTCCGGTGTGCAGCGTCGTAGCTGATATCAAGTGCACTTGCTATAGCCTCGATGACCGACCTCGTTGCATCTATTTTTCGTTGTATTTCCTGGATCAGCTTTTCTTGATACATAGATCTGTTGGCTTTTGCGATTATCACAAAAATAAAAATATTTTTTATTGTTTACCACAATTTATAATGCGATTATCACAATAAATTTGTTAGACAAAACAAAAAGTCATTTTATTAAAATCTGCATATGAAAACATCGCTAAAAATACCTACACAATCAGTTGATCAAGCTGAAAACTTATGTGCTTTACCTTTTTCGTCGGAGATTAGCAACAAAGGAACGGAGCAACTACGGTGCTACCTAAGCGAAAAAACGAACCAGCAATTTCCTACATTGACCGATACAAAAATCGACCTATCGCTACTAAATGGAAATATTGAGAACTTCATTGGTATGAGTCAAGTGCCAACAGGGATTATCGGTCCGTTAAAAGTCCATGGAACTGCTGCCAACGGCGCATACTATGTCCCATTGGCCACCAGTGAGGGGGCGTTGGTTGCTTCTTATCATCGTGGAGCAAGGGCCTGCCTGCTGGCAGGAGGAATCACATCGATCTGTCTAAAAGAAGGTGTTCAGCGAAGTCCCGTATTCAAATTTGAAAACCTAAATGATTTAAGCCTTTTCGTTTCGTGGTTCCTTGCTGAGAAAGACTGTCTTCAGGATATCGTTAAGAAAACAAGTCGTTTTGCAAAATTAACGGACACAAAAATCCAGATTGAAGGCAATCATCTGACCATCTCATTTGAATACTTCACCGCAGATGCGGCGGGACAAAATATGGTCACCATCTGTACAGATGCTATCTGTCGGTTTATTGTCAGTCTCTGCCCGGTCAAGCCTACGCACTGGTTTATTGAGGGGAACAGTTCCGGCGACAAAAAGGCTACGGCAAATTCCTTCAACAATGTTAGAGGTAAGAAAGTAACGGCAGAAATAAAACTATCGGCCAGCATTGTATCGGAAGTACTCAAAACATCCGCCGAACTTATGGATAGATACTGGCGTAGCTCCACCATGGGGATCATCCAAAGCGCTGCCATAGGCGCACACGGTCACTATGCCAATGGACTGGCGGCCCTATTTTTAGCTACAGGCCAAGATGTTGCCTGTGTAGCCGAAGCCGCTACCGGCATCACAAGAATGGAATTAAATAAAGATGGATCACTCTATGCCAGCGTCACCTTACCAAACCTGATCATAGGGACTGTTGGCGGAGGTACAAATCTACCTACTCAAAAGGAATGTTTGGAGATCATGGATTGTTACGGAGAAGGAAACTCAATAAAATATGCCGAGATAGCCGCAGCCCTTGTACTTGCAGGCGAACTATCTATTGCTGCGGCCCTGTCAGCAGGCCAGTTTACACAGGCACATCAAAAATTCGGCAGAAAAAAAACAATATAAAAATGGAAACAAAAAAAGAAAATAGATGGAATGTGCCAAATGCACTTTCCATTTACCGCCTACTAGCATTACCTTTTATTAGCTATGCCATATTAATTGAAAATAGGAATCTCTTTATATTATTATTGTCTATAAACCTTATAACGGACATACTCGACGGATTAATCGCCAGACTATTTAAACTTCAGACAGAATTTGGAGCTAAACTGGATTCGGTTGCGGACATAGGGACATACCTGATGGCCTTCATGGGAATGATAACACTGGAAAAAGCTTTCGTAGCGACGTATAAAATCCAATTTATGATTCTTATTGTCTTATGGATCGTTCCACAAGTATATGCACTTATCCGATTCCAACGGTTCCCCAGCTTTCATTTATGGTCTTATAAAATAACTGGCTACCTACAGGGCATATTTATCTTTAGCTACTTCGTGCTAGGATTTCATGCAATCTATTTTCATTTGATGCTAATCGTGAGCTGTCTGGCTTATCTGGAGGAATTAATTCTAGTGATTACCTTACCAAAGCTACAATCCAATTTGAAGAGCATATTCCTTATCCAACAACAAAAAGGAGGTTGACCATGTATCTGTTTATTGCGAATATATTGCTATTATTTTTTGGAATAGGTGCTTTAGTTACACTGTATCTCAATAAGGACAGTCAAGCTGATCGAGCCAAAGCGCGTTGGTTAAAACTCGGAGTTTATTTTCTGGTGCTAAGCTTGGTGTTCTCGTCCATTTATTTTGAACAAATAAAACTCCTGGCTATTTGCATTGGCATAGTCGGTATTTATGAAATTTTTAAAGCCCAATCATTTTCCAAACGACCAGTTTTTTTCTTCTATTTTATCTTATTTATTTACCTCATTATCCTATTGGCATTCGTTAAGTTCTGCTATCAGATACCAACAGAGCGTATTTGTTTCGTCTACTTTATAGTCGTCACCTTTGACGGGTTCAGCCAACTTAGTGGTCAATTGTTGGGAAAACGAAAACTTATCCCAAAGATTAGTCCCAACAAAACTTTTGAAGGTTTAATTGGAGGTTTGATATTGGCAGTATCGGCCAGTCTTTTCCTTTTTCATTACATCCCTTTTTCAATTGGATTAACAGTATGGACAGCAGCGCTCATCTGTATTTTTGCGCTCATTGGAGATCTCTTAGCTTCCTGGTACAAGCGCAGATGTCAAATTAAGGACTATAGTCGATTAATTCCGGGACATGGTGGAATATTGGATCGCTTCGATAGCTTTATGTTCTCCGGAGCAATGTATTGGTTAGTTTATTTATAAAAAATATGATCATGAAAAACGACTTATCAAATATGGTTCTATTGGCAATGCTATTTTTGCTTCTATTTGCCCTTTCTGAAATTTTATACCACCGCTTTAAGATTAGAGTTGAATTCACAAGAAAACTCGTACACATAGGTACGGGCATTATTTCACTGTTATTCCCTATTTTACTTGCAAGTCATTGGTCAGTATTATTTCTTTGCGGGGTATTTGCAGTGATTTTGGTCCTATCCCTAAAATTTAATTTATTGCGATCTATTCATGCTATTGACCGGAAATCTGCAGGTAGCCTAGCCTATCCAGCCGCAGTCTATCTTTGCTTTGTAACCCAGACCTATCTGGATGATCGTAACATTTTCTATTATCTCCCCTTGGCTACCTTAGCCATCTGTGATCCTATGGCCGCATTATCTGGCAAAAAGTGGCCGCTAGGGCCTTATATGGTTCTAGGCGCAAAAAAAACTGTGTTAGGATCGATTGCTTTCTTTATCAGTGCGATTGTTCTGACTTTTTTTATCTGGAAATACGCTCATGATTCGAGTCTCGACTTTCAGGAACTCACTATAATAACCACGATTGCACTCATGGCTACATTCGCTGAAGCCCTGAGCAAAGATGGCTATGATAATTTAACCATTCCCCTAAGTACAATCGTAAGTTTATATATCTTACTTCCCTAAGCACGCCCCCTTTTCTTCGTATCAAATGCCGATTATATTTGCCAATAGCTAAACAAGAGGCGGACCGAAAGCGGATCCAGGCCAATTATTTCAATTCCAAATTGAGGTTATGTTTCCCTGCCTCCAATTGGATTACTTTACCATTGCGGATATTTGCTGGCGGATAAAAGGTTGCGCTGGCATTTGCCGGTATCTCCACCTGATATTCGACCTTATTTCCGTTCGATTTCCAGCTGGACACAATATTTCCGTAGGGCGAATTATAAGTAATAGAAGACTCCTTGAGCTCCTTCGGAAAAATGGGTTTTAATAGCACATGTTTAAAACCAGCCTGCGCCGGATCCGGCAGAATGCCGCCAATGGACTTAAAAAACCAGCCTCCGATTTCACCAAACATCATGTGGTTATCAGAGATATCCCGCGTGGCGTTCAGATCCCAGTTTTCGAGCAAGGTGGTCGCCCCATTGACAATCCACCATCCCCAGGAGGGATAGGTATCCTGTACCGCGACTTTATAGGCCGTTTCGTCATAGCCGTTATCCTTCAATGCATTCAGGAGTGCTTTCGCCCCCAGCACCCCAACATCCAGATGAAAATTGGTCTCTTCTACCTTGCTATTTAGGTTGGCAGCGACTTTGGCTTTCATCGCTTCTGGTACCACGCCCCAATACAAAGGTACACTTAGCTCGGTCTGTGTTCCCGTGCTGTAAATCCCCTTTTCAGTATCCAAAAATTTAGCGTTGATGGCATCTTTGATCTTTTGACTTAATTGTTCATATTTCTGCTGGTCGGCTGTTTTTCCAAACATCTTTGCAGCGGAAGCCAGTATCGTTGCATCGACGTAAAAGTACACCGATGAGGTAAGTTCAAGATTAGACTGCGATTTGACCGGTACCCAATCCCCCCGACCAAAGGTAGTCAGTCCACTGGGACTGATTCCGTCCACGTAATCCACATAACGTTTGATATTGTCATAACATTCCGCCAATAAGCTTGCATCGCCGTAAAACAGATAGGTCTGCCATGGAATAATAGCAATGGTGCTTGTCCAGTCCAAGCCATTTGCCGTACCGTACCCCCAGCCCCCAGTGGGAATGATATCCGGCAATACACCGTTTTCCTGTTGCTCGTCCCGATGGTCGGCCATCCATTTCTCGTAAACCGTGATGCCATCAAAATTATAATAAGCTGTTTCAATGGCGAGGTGACCATCCCCTGTCCAGCCATTTTTCTCCCGCTGCGGACAGTCCGTGGGATAGCCCATCAAATTGGATAAGTAGGCGTTATTGGTTGCTTCCCATAATCCATTGATAAGGGCAGAGGAGGTTTTCAGCTGGCCAATTGGGCGCACATCGCTATGCATAAAATAAGCCGTAACAGCCGACTTGTCCAACACTACCGGTTCACTGCAGCTCACTTCGACATAGCGGAAACCTTTATAGCCAAATTTCGCCATAAATTCATCCTCCTTCCTACCGCTCAGCGTCAGAATATCAGTTTGAAAGGGCTCCAGTTCTTTATTCCCACGATAATAAACATCAATATTCGACTGGTCCAAGCGTCCATTTGCATGCAATCGTTCACCGTGTTTGATCCTGACCACAGTTCCGGCTTTCCCCTGCATCTTGATCTTTGTCAGGCCAGCCATATTCAGTCCCATATCAAAGACATAGGTACTGTCATTGATCTTTTTCATTGATTTCGGTTCATACGATCTAACCAGGCGTATGGGTACCGTCTGTTGTGAGACAATGTTTGTGGAGGGAGGGTTCCGATACCGAACAGTATGCCACTTCGTGTCGTCAAAGGTCGGCATATCCCATCCCGGCATCTCCAGACGGGCATCATAATGCTCGCCCGTATAGATATTGTTGTAGCGGATAGGTCCTGCAGCAGTTTTCCAGCTTTGATCCGAGCTTATGGTTTCCTCACTGCCATCCTGATAAACAATGCGCAGGTCCAAACAAAATGTCGGGCGGTCACGCCAGGGGGCTTTGTCAAAATCCCATACCGCCAGAGGCTGATGATTATACCAGCCATTTCCCAAGACAACGGCGAGGACATTATCACCCTGTTGAAGTTGCCGGGTGACGTCTTCCACCACATATAAAGTACGTTTATCAAATCGGGTATACATCGGATCCAGCCTGTGATCGCCGATTTTCTCGCCATTTACGGAAAGTTCATAAAGTCCCGCCACAGCAACGTAAGCACGAGCCGACTTGATCGGTTTGGCAGCTTTAAAAGTTCTTCTGAAATAAGGTGCAGGCTGTTCATGGATATTGTGGTTATCGCTAATCCATTTTCCCTTCCAGTGCTCCACTCCCATCATACCGGTTTCGAATGAAGCAATGGAAGACGTGCTTGGCCGTCCATTTTTATCCCAGACCAGGACTTTCCAAAAATATTTTGTCTGCGGTTTCAATGCCCGTCCCTTGTAATGGATCAACATGTCGGAATTTAACTGCTTTCCACTATTCCAGCTACCGGCTTTATTCTTCACCAATGCCATTGAATCTGTATCCACCATAATTTGATAAGCCAATTGCTTTGCTCCCTGCCGTTTATCAGCCAGTTGCCAGCTCAAACGGGGATTTTGCCTATCTACACCCAATGGATTTTGGAGATGCTCACAGCTAAGCGCAATGGGTACACATTCTTTTCGCTGCTGTGCATATAGGACTGTGCCCATGCACAGCATCGTCATCAGTAAAGTCTTCCGCATAGTTGGTTTATACATGTTGATTTCTTGCTTTTCCCACAATAGAATTGAATTTACATCCCGAACGATCATGGATGGATTCAGCAGAAAAACAAGAGGTGTTAAATTGTTTTAGTTGATCCAAAAACGAATATATTAATTATTTTCAACATTGTAAACTATACTGTCCTGTTGGGAAGTATTTAAAATTAATGACGATGTTTTGGATTTTTCATCAAAATAGTCCTATATTAGTTCCAACTTTAGGGGTGTCTGCATGTGCAGGCTGAGATTTTACCCTTATAACCTGATCCAGATCATACTGGCGTAGGGAAAAGTAAGCTGTCTTCCGGATACATTACTGTATCTTGTTGTGGCCATTCCTAAAGTTTTACCAAAAAAATAAAAAGGAATGGAACTTACAATCAATCATCACATCCGATTTTTCGACCCCGCGCCCAACTCTTTAGCCGATCTTTTACAGGTTGAGCTTTCCGGTAAAACACAAGGTGTCGCTGTAGCACTCAACAACCGGGTTATTCCCAAAGACGACTGGTCCAAAACCCACCTGCAATCCAGCGACCAGATCCTGCTTATTACCGCTACACAAGGCGGTTAACTCCCCATGGAACATATTCAAATCAATATACCTAATTCCCATGCACATGACATCAGAAAAAATCACACAGACCGCTTTTCCAAATTCCACCAAGGTTTTTGTCCCCGGAACACTTTATCCTATCCAAGTAGCCATGCGTCAAATTTCGTTGAGCCCTACCAAATTGAGCAATGGCCAGATCGAAGTAAATCCGCCCATTACCATATACGATACCTCAGGTCCCTACACAGACGGGACGCAGGAAATTGACATCCGCAAGGGGCTTCCCCGCCTTCGGGATCAATGGATCCTGGACCGCAAGGATGTGGAACAGCTGGAGGGCATCAGCTCGACTTACGGTCGGGAGCGTCTGGCGGATACAACACTGGACGAGCTTCGATTTGCCTACAGCCACAAACCCAAGGTTGCGGCGCAGGGAAAAAATGTGACACAATTGCATTATGCCAGAAAAGGTATCATTACGCCTGAGATGGAATATGTTGCCATTCGCGAAAACCAACGGATAGCACAGCTGGCTGATAGTACCCCCGGTATGGATCATCAGCATCCGGGCGAGAACTTTGGCGCCCGAACTGCCGGGAAATATATTACACCGGAGTTTGTCCGGGAGGAAATTGCTGCCGGCAGAGCAATTATTCCGAACAATATCAATCATCCTGAAAGCGAGCCGATGATTATCGGCCGTAATTTCCTGGTAAAAATCAATGCCAACATCGGCAATAGTGCGGTCAGCTCCAGCATCGAAGAAGAGGTTGAAAAAGCAGTCTGGGCCTGCCGTTGGGGTGCCGATACGATCATGGATCTGTCTACAGGCAAAAATATCCACGAAACCCGCGAATGGATTATCCGCAATTCACCCGTACCGATAGGCACTGTCCCGATCTATCAGGCGCTCGAAAAAGTGAAAGGGGTTGCCGAAGATCTCACCTGGGAAATATTTCGGGATACGCTGATTGAACAGGCTGAACAGGGTGTCTCTTATTTCACCATCCATGCCGGTGTCCTACTGCGCTACATTCATTTAACAGCAAAACGCGTAACCGGTATCGTATCAAGAGGTGGATCCATTATGGCCAAATGGTGTCTTTTTCATCATCAGGAAAACTTTCTTTATACTCATTTTGAAGAGATCTGCCAGATCATGAAGCAGTATGATGTTGCTTTTTCGCTCGGTGATGGCTTGCGTCCAGGCGCCATTGCAGATGCCAATGACGCTGCCCAGTTTGCCGAACTCGAAACCCTGGGTGAGTTGACAAAGATCGCCTGGAAACATGATGTACAGGTGATGATCGAGGGGCCGGGCCACGTTCCTATGCAGCTGATCAAAGAGAATATGGAAAAGCAGCTGGAATGTTGTGACGAGGCGCCATTTTACACCTTAGGCCCCCTGACCACTGATATCGCACCGGGATATGACCACATCACTTCGGCTATTGGAGCGGCAATGATTGGCTGGTATGGCTGTGCCATGCTCTGTTATGTAACACCAAAAGAGCACCTAGGACTCCCCAACAAAAAAGATGTGAAAGATGGGGTCATTACCTACAAACTGGCTGCGCATGCTGCAGATCTGGCTAAAGGCCATCCTGGAGCACAGTATCGCGACAACGCCTTGAGTAAAGCGAGATTCGAATTCCGATGGGAGGATCAGTTCAACTTGTCATTGGATCCCGACACTGCCCGTGAATACCACGACGAAACTTTACCTGCAGATGCTGCCAAAGTAGCCCATTTCTGCTCCATGTGCGGACCGAAATTTTGCTCCATGAAAATTACACAGGAAATCCGGGATACCGCCGCACAGGGCATGTTGGAAAAATCGCAGGAATTCATCGCCCAAGGAAAGGAAATCTACTTATGATCATTGCGTTGACAGCAGCGGAGGAAGTTGCTTCGGAAATGGACATCATACATCATCTCTTTGAACAGGGGCTCGATCTCCTACATCTGCGAAAATATCATTTCACAGATGAGCAGATGTACCGGTATGTGGCATCTATAGATGCCACATACCGCGATCGATTGGTTCTCCACTCCCATCCGCAGCTGTCAGATACACTTCAAATCGGCAGAATTCACTTCAATGAACATCATCGGCAAAGCGGCCAGTTCGACCGATATCACTTCGGCAACATCTGTTCGACTTCGGTCCACCATATCAGTCAGTTCAATGCCTTGGACACACGCTGGAATTATGCTTTTTTAAGTCCCTTATTTCCAAGCATTTCAAAAATAGGTTATGGCCGCGACAATGCTCTATTGGACCAGCTGCCACTACGGTCCAATTTTGATGTCCGCTTAATTGGCCTGGGAGGGATAACAGCCGCAAACGGCCTACTCCCCATCCAGGCAGGAGCAGACGGGATCGCCTTATTGGGCGCCCTATGGCAAGATCCTGACCCTATTCAACATTTTATCACATGCAAACAGCTATGCTCGAAAAACTACAATATATCTCCCAGGGACTGACTTTGGCAGACCAAAAGAATAACATCTTAAAAGCTTTGGATGCAGGTGCCATATGGATTCAGATTCGATGGAAACAAGCGGATGAATCTGCATTCTCGCTGCTTGCGCAGCAAGTGCTACAGGTTTGCCAGCACTTTGGAGCCAAATGTATCATCAATGATCATGTGCAGCTAGCAAAGGAGCTGGATGTCGATGGTGTACACCTTGGCTTAACGGATTGCGGTATAGCAGAAGCTCGCCAGTTGCTGGGAGCAGCAAAGATTATTGGCGGGACAGCAAATAGCCTGGAAGATGTGCAACAGCGGATCGCTGAAAAATGTGATTACATCGGACTCGGCCCTTATAAACATACTTATACAAAACAAAAGCTCAGCCCGCTATTGGGTATTGCCGGATATGAACATATCATCCGGGAAATCCACCGGCAGGAGCTTACTCCTGTTCCGATCTTCGCTATCGGTGGGATCAGCAGCCTTGAAGACATCCAACGCTTAACAGAGACAGGAGTTTATGGTGTAGCGGTATCAGGATTGATCACGCAGACACCAAATATTATTTCATCCATTAAAAATCTTTTACCATGAGCACATTACACATAGCCAATCGCAGCTTTGAATCCAGATTATTTATGGGGACGGGCAAATTCGGCAATCTAGATGAAATGAGCGCGGCCGTTAGGGCTTCCGGCTCGCAGCTCGTTACCGTTGCACTAAAACGAATCGATCAGCTCGCCGTGCAAGACGAATTGACGGCTGCACTCGACCTGACAAAAATAGACTTACTTCCCAATACTTCGGGTGCCAGAACAGCGGCAGAAGCGGTTTTAGCGGCCCAACTAGCCAGAGAAGCGCTGGAAACAAACTGGGTAAAACTAGAAATTCATCCCGACCCCCGCTATCTGCTACCTGACCCGATTGAAACTTTGCGTGCGACAGAGGAGCTGGCAAAACTGGGCTTTGTCGTCATGCCTTATATTCATGCAGACCCTGTACTTTGTAAACGTCTGGAAAACGCAGGTACTGCCGTTGTCATGCCCCTAGGTGCACCGATCGGTAGCAACAAAGGACTTCGTACCCAAGACTTTCTGGAAATCATTATCGAGGAAAGCAATGTTCCCGTAATTGTTGACGCCGGAATTGGAGCTCCCTCTGATGCTGCTAAAGCGATGGAAATCGGTGCGGATGCCGTGCTGGTCAATACGGCAATTGCCATTTCCAATAATCCGGTAGAGATGGCCGCAGCATTTAAGCAAGCAGTCAGTGCCGGGCGCAAGGCTTATGAAGCAGGATTAGGCCCCATTACTTCGCGGGCAGTCAGTTCAAGTCCGCTAACTTCATTTTTATTCGATTGATCCAACACCATGACTGATTTTAAAGAGCTACTCGCGCAATATCGCTGGGAAGAAGTCCAGGCAAAGATTTATGGAACCTCGGATCGGGATGTCCGCCATGCATTAAACCGGGATAATTTGACACTCGACGATTTCATCGCCCTTATTTCACCGGCCGCAACACCTTATCTGGAGCAAATGGCTGTCAAGGCACAGCAGATCACACAACGGCGCTTTGGCAAGACGATACAACTCTACGCGCCACTCTACCTCAGCAATGAATGTCAGAATATCTGTACTTACTGCGGGTTTAGCATGGACAACAAGATTCGCCGCAAAACGTTGAACAACACTGAATTGTTACTGGAAGCGATGGCACTCAAATCCATGGGGGTCAACCATGTACTATTGGTCAGCGGTGAAGCAAACAAGACCGTGGAAATTAATTATTTCCTTCGGGCTATTGAGCTGCTTAAACCTCATTTCGCCCAAATATCCATCGAGGTACAACCTCTTGAATTAACGGAATATCAATTGTTACAGGCTGCGGGTGTATATGCAGTTTTAGTGTACCAGGAAACCTATCATCGGGAAGTATATAAGACATACCATCCCAAAGGCAAGAAATCGAATTTTGATTACCGTTTGGACACTCCGGACCGCATCGGGCAGGCAGGTATCCATAAAATCGGATTAGGGGTGTTACTCGGACTGGAAGACTGGCGTGTGGACAGCTTCTTTACCGCGGCCCACATCGCCTATTTACAAAAAAACTACTGGCAGACCCGGTACTCCATTTCCTTTCCGCGACTGCGGCCAGCAGCTGGTTCCGTCGCTCCCAATTTTCACCTTTCGGACAAACATCTGCTGCAATTGATCTGTGCTTACCGGTTATGGAATGAAAACCTGGAGATTTCCATTTCTACCCGTGAAAATGAAAGCTTTAGGGATCATATCATCCCTATCGGGGTAACAACAATGAGTGCAGCTTCCAAAACAAACCCCGGCGGGTATGTTGTTGATCCGCAAGCCCTGGAGCAATTTGAGGTCAGCGACGAGCGGGATATGGAAACCATAAAAAATCAAATCCGAAAAATGGGATACGCACCTGTGATGAAAGATTGGGAAAGTACTTATTCAGGACTAATTCGCTAAATGGATGAAAGAGGATTTTATTTTCGAACGCTACAGCCGACAAATCTTTATCGAGGAAATTGGTGTTTCGGGACAACGAAAAATCATGAATGCCAAAGTACTGATCGTTGGAGCCGGCGGGCTGGGGAGTCCCGTATTGCAATATCTGGCAGCTGCTGGCATTGGCGTGCTTGCTTTGGCCGATTTTGACCGGGTAGAACTACATAACCTCAATAGGCAAGTGATCCATGGCGAAAAGCAACTCCATAAAACCAAAACCAGCAGCGCCGCTGACTTTATGCAACAGCACAACAGTACAATTGATTTCCGGCCCATACAGGTTAAAATCGATATTGACAATGCAGCAGAAATTCTTCGACCTTATGATATCATTGTGGATTGCTGCGACAACTTTAAGACACGTTACTTGCTCAATGAGACCTGTCTAAAGCTTAATAAACCTTTAGTCTATGGAAGTATACACGGATTTGAAGGACAATTGGCCGTATTTAATTATCAGGGCAGTAAACATCTCCTCGACCTGTTTCCCTCAGTTCCTCCCCCCGAACAGGTGCCCAACTGTGATAAAAATGGTGTGCTGGGTCCTTTACCGGGTATAATAGGGAGTATGATGGCCATGCAGGTACTCAAAATGGCCGCAGAACTGCCTGTGGACACTAATCAATTGACCCTTGTAGATACGCTTCATTGGCGTTTTTCGAAGCTTTCTTTTTAAAATATGACGTAACGAGCTCACCTGCCGGCGGGGAGCTCCTTATTTATCATGAAAATTCATTTTTAAAACAAGTATTGGCAAACAATATTTTCTAATTTTAGTTTATATATTAGCAAGCTAAAATGTCAACTATACAATCTGGAATGAAAAAAGTAATCTATCCGTTACTATCCCTCGCTTTATTACCTTTATTTTCAACTGCCCAAGAGACAAAGATCACTGCTGATGATCTCTTTGCCAAAGCGCGTAAGGTAGCCTTTGATTCAAAAGATTATCCGCAGGCCATTCGATTATCGAAACAGGCACTGCTACAGGCACCGGATTATACAGACATCAGCATTTTCCTCGGACGCCTTTACACGTGGTCGGACAAGATTGACTCCGCCCGGACACTCTTTAATGAACTGGATCTGAAAGACACAAAAGATGAAGACTTCTTTTTAGCCTATGCAGCGCTGGAGTACTGGAACGACCGGGCTGAGAAAGCCAGCCAGCTGACCGACAAAGGGCTGGGTTTTCATCCGCAATCACAGGATCTGCTTTTGTTAAAAGCAAAGATCAACTATAGCGCCAATCACTACGAGGTCGCCGAAAATGCTGTCCATCAACTCCTCAAGATCGACCCCAAAAATGCGGAAGCGCGGTCTTTGGCCAAAAACATTGAGGAATATACCGCTAAAAACGCCATTGGCCTAACCTATAATTTTGTCTATTTTGACAAGCAGTTTGACAATAACTGGCACATCGTTGGCCTGAGCTATAAACGTGCTACTCCCATCGGATCTGTGATCTTTAGAACAAATTATGCGAATAAATTTGCGGAAAACGGTGTACAATTTGAAATGGAAGCTTACCCACGCCTGTCCAAGCTGTTTTATCTCTATGTTGGAGCAGCTTACTCCAATAATGTGGGCATATTTGCCAAATACCGTACAGGTGTCTCCTTATACGCCAACTTACCGCATAGTTTTGAAGGGGAAATTGGGTACCGGCAACTCTATTTCAGCGACAATATCTGGATGTATACGGCTTCTGTCGGAAAGTACTACCAAAACTTCTGGTTCAATCTGAGAACATACCTCACACCCGGCGAGAAGAATATTTCCCAATCTTATACCGGAACAGTACGTTACTATACCAAAGGTGCAAACGATTATTTCGGATTTAGCGCTGGTACAGGTTTGAGTCCCGAGGAAAACCGAAATAATTTATTGGATAACGCACAGTACAAATTAAAAACATTTAAAGTGGGTGCAGAGTACAATTTCTCGGTCAAACAAAGTAACCTATTTTCGATCTCTGGCACCTATTATAACCAAGAATTCAGACCAAAAGAAAAGGGAAATCAATTGGACATCATTCTGGGTTATATCCGCAAATTTTAGTCTTTTTTCAAGGACCCAAAATAATTGCTGTAAACGCTGTCCGGTAGCAGTCGTTTTTGAGTAAAAAACAATTTGTTCTTGCGCTTAAACAGTTCAAAGCGCTTGGACATTTCTTCTTTTGCAGCATCCGAAGCAATATCCTCATTGAGGGTTCCGTCCAGCTGATATACTTGCCCTTCAGATAGATGATAATTACCGCGTACAAAGTCAGCCAGTTGATTTTTGCTCTGCATCATAGCAATCCCCTCTCCTTTCGCCGACACACCTTTGTCAAGCCCCTGGCCGATCCAGGTCACCTGAGCTGGAGTTTTTAGCGCAAAATTTTCTCTGTAATAGGCCAGCAACGAAGGGGCTACGTCAAAATGGCTCACAAAG
This sequence comes from Sphingobacterium athyrii, assembly GCF_003071065.1. GTDB lineage: Bacteria > Bacteroidota > Bacteroidia > Sphingobacteriales > Sphingobacteriaceae > Sphingobacterium > Sphingobacterium athyrii. Next base: position 384,979 of record NZ_QCXX01000001.1, read on the forward strand.
TTGTGGAAGGTCTTTGCTTCTTTTAAGAGCGGTGAATAAATCAAAAGTGGCACATGATAACGGTCGATTTTGCTTTGCAAAGGAATCTCCGGCATGGCATGGTCTCCTGTGATCACAAAAATGGTATTTGCAAAATCGGGCCTCTCTCTACATTCCTTAAAAAACTGTTCCATGGCATCATCCAAATTTAAGACGGAGACAAGCTGCGTCCGGTTTTCGATGGCCCACTTTTTTTGCGTTGGCGACAGCTCCGAAGATGCTATTCGCTGATCAAATAACTGCTCATAATGGGCTGTGTTATTAATCAAAAATGGATTGTGTGTAGACAGTGTCAGCAGGACGTGGAAATAAGGATTCTCCTGCACTTTCTGTACTTCAAGCAATTTACTAAATACGGCCTGATCTTCATATCCCCAACTTTCCCCGCCTTTTTCCGGTAACTTTCTATACGGTGGACCAAAAGCATCCTGGTCAATGAGTCTATCGATTTGATTATAGTCCATGAATTTTTTCATGAAATCGAAATTAGAATGACCACCATAGAAAAACCCCGTATTGAAACCATTGTGCTTCAGAATATTGAACAGGTTAAAATGATCCGGCAATGTATCCTGTTCGAGGAAACCATGCACGGCGAAAGGCAATGAACCGGTTAGGGTAGGCAACACAGAAAATGTCCTTCCGGAGGAACTGATATTATTATCCCAATACAAAGATTGTTTTTTTAATGTGCTTATAAAGGGTGTAAAGTTGCCAATATAGCCATTTTCTGAACTATAGGCATGTCCTAAACCTTCAATCACAAGGATGACCAAATTCGGCGCCTTTGCTGTCTTTTTTAAATAAGTTCCCAGAAAATCTTTGGTATCTTCAGCTTTCAAAAAAGGAAATTTACTATCCAGCTCCTTTGGATCCACATCATCTTGATACAGGGCGGCCAGCATTCCGGGATGTTCCTCCACATAATCTGACAAGTTGGATTCAAAAAAATACCGCCATTTGCTGCGGCTTGCATTGGCCACGAATTCGTCTTTTGCCGAAGCACTTCCCAATATCGAAGCCGAAGAAATAAAACAGGCCCCAAAGCCCAAAGACAAGCATGCAATGCCCACATAAGCCTTTTTAAAAGTCTGTTTATTGGCCATCCAAAGGGGAACCCAGGCAATCACAATCAATACTAAAAGCAAAGCAATATTTGTAAAATTCAACATGCCGCTGGCTTCCAAAATCTGCTTCATCTCTTCGGAACTGTAATAAAACATATCTGCTCCGAGCAGATTTCTCGATTCTCCGAAATACAAAAACAGGATAAATTGGATGACAACAATAGCTGAAAACGACAGCACCAACAGGATCCTGGCCCAGAAGCTGCTTAAAAACTGAAGCAATAAATACCCGATACCCACACAGCCCAATACCTGAAAGGCAAAAAGCAGGTTATCTCCTACAAGGTATTTCCCTGCCCCCGCTTCGGCAAGCTGGGCAAAACGCCGGCCATACCACCACCATTCTATCGCAATGGACAACATATACAGCACAAAGAAAACCAACATAACAGGACCTATTCCCTGCAATGCCGAAATTAACCGCTTGCCCAAGTATGTCCACACAGACTCATTCGCCTCTTTTTGCTGAAAGCCTTGTCTTGTCATTTCACCCCAGCCATGTTGCTTGCGAAAGTAATCAACCACGCCCTGTACACCGGCTTTAACAACAATGGGGTGAAAATATAGCGGTTCAAGAACAGCGGTTGCAATTAAGGTGGAGAGGTCTCGTTTCTTTGTATAAACCTGATGGCTGACGAGGTCAACCAGGATGGCATAGATGGAATATAAAATTCCGGAAGCAATGACCAGCGCAAATAAGGCGAAGAAGAAGGGCCAGTTAATAATTCCTAAAATAAAAAAGATCACGAAAACGATGTAACCCGTAAACTCGACAATGGGGCCCAAAAACTCAAATAAAAACCAATAAGGCATACTGATCATACCAAAACGACCATACTTGGGGTTAAACATCAGCTTGCGGTGCTTCCATAAGGTCTCCATGGTACCTCTCATCCAACGGTTGCGCTGTTTGCGCAAGACCTCTTTTGACTCCGGTACTTCTGTCCAGCACAGAGGATCCGGAATATTAACGACCTCATAGGCTTGCTTTTGCTCTTCCATATAACGCCGCATACGAACAACAAGTTCCATATCCTCACCCACCGTATTTCTGTCATAACCACCGCAAGCCAAAACGATCTGACGATCAAAAGCCCCGAAGGCTCCAGAAATCAAGATCAACCCGGAAGCCCTGGACCAAGCCATCCGACCCAAAATAAAGGCGCGGATATATTCCAAAGCCTGTGTTCGTCCCAACCAGGACTTCGGAAGATTGACATCCGTCACAGAGCCATTCACCACATTGCAATTATTGGCCAAACGTATTACGCCACCACAGGCAATAACGCGTTTGTCTGTTTGTTCCAAAAATGGCTTAGCCAATTTTAAGATCGCATCCTGTTCGAGAATACAATCCACGTCAATACAGACAATATAATCACCGGCAGAAATATTAACACCAACATTGAGTGCATCCGCTTTACCACCATTCTCTTTATCGACAACGATAAGTTTTTTAAAGGCTGGATTTTTACTTTTATAGATTCCTCGGATCGCCTTAGTTTCAATATTTCCCTGCACGAAAAATGAAGAAGGTTCGAGCTCATAAGCCGCAATCAATTTCTGCATGGAATCATCCTTGCTCCCATCATTCACAATGATAATTTCCAAATTATGGTAATACAAGGACAATAAAGAGCGTACATTCTCGATGATGGTCATGCCTTCGTTATAGGCCGGTGCAATCAGACTGAAGGTAGGTGCATTGGGATTAGTGGCGATAATACCATAATCGGTAAATGCATTTTTATGTTTATAGCGAAATACGGCTCCATAGGCATATAAACCTATCCATGTATAGATAATAAATACGGCGGCAGAATAAAGCAAAAATAGCCAAACTACAATTTCATAGACGATATGGGAAAATTCTAACATTTTTTCTCTTGCAAAGCGTGTTTAATAATTTGTATAAGTTCGTCGTAAGTATCTGCCTTTTGCGAAATTTCGCGTAAATATTGTCCTTCTCCTAAAACCACGAGCACCTCAGCCGAGTGGATTTTAATTGATACGGCGGCATTATTCCACAATTGTTCCTTCAGAAAGTCCTCACTTTCCTTGCTCCTGGCCACCTTCATGGATTTTAGAATTTCGAGCTGTACATCAATGGGCTGTTGATCAAAGCAAGCAATAAATTGACTGATCGTCGCACTATTTTCTATAGCCTGCATGGTGCGTATGGCCTGCACACGAACAGACGTGGAAGTATGGTCAAGCAGCTCATATACTGCCGTATAAAATGCCATCAGCCTAAACTTACGGATAAGACGTAAGGTAAATATAACGACCGAATCATTTGTGCTCTTTAGCCAGGTGTAAGCCTGAACATCCGAAAGTTCAGGTATATGATGAATTGAGGACAATAAGCGTAGTTGCTGCCAGTCTGATAGCGGTTTATCAAAATGTGTCAGAAATTCCAGGCCTTCATAGCCCCGGAAAGTCACCATGGCATATTGTGCTTCCTGATACACCACGGTACGATCATCATTTAGTTTAGCTTTTATCTCCGGAATTGCCGCTTCAACCTTCATCTCAGCCAGTTCCTGTATACCCCCAGCCACGAGATAGGCTTTCCGTTGTCGTAGCTTTCGCCAGGCTTCGTCTTCCAATTTAAAATCATAAAACAACCTATTGATGGCGTTTTTGGCTGTTCCTGAAAATTTGCGGCCAGAATCTACCAGTATCTCCAAAAAAAGTATTCGAAATGAAGGCTCCTTTAAATGCCGGCTGAACTCGCGGTCTTGCTCGTCATTTCCATCGCTTCCCACAACCCGCTCCATAATCTTATACTCAATGATCTGTTTCCAGCTGTGTCGATTGTGCAAGATTCTATAACTATAAAAGCTATAGCCCAGTACCGTAATAATCAGCAACAGAACCAGAATCAAGACGACAACAATCGCCAGGATAAGCTCATGTAGGACAATATGATGGAAACTCATCGCAGTCTATTTAATTGTTAAGCGTTTTATTCTCAGGATCAGCTCGTTTGGACTAAATGGTTTAACCATAAAATCCGATGCGCCCAGGTCAAAGGCATCCACAACCACTTCCTCCTGTCCCATGCTGGATAACACAATGACAGGGACTTTTTTTCCGTGACGTTTGATCGCCGAAAGAATTTCAATTCCCGATGCAAATGGCATCATAATATCCGTCACAATCAGATCAAAATCTGATTCCTTAATTTTTTCAATAGCTTCCTGACCATTTCTGGTCAAGACAACCTCGTGTCCTTCCTTTACTAACTTGTGTTCTACGGTGCGCAAAATTAACTCGTCGTCTTCGGCAATTAAAATCAACATATTCCTATTTATTTAAAATTTTTGTAATCAAATCCAATCCGATCTCCATTTCTTCTTCAATAACGGCAAAGGCTTTTGACAGATCGGTATCAAATGACATATTGGCTTCAAGTTCGTTCGTTAAATGGGCCAGTTTAATGAGTCCGGCAGTTGAAGAGGTTCCCTTTAATTTGTGTAGAAGCTCCTTGATACGCTCCCTATCATTTTCCCTTTTTGCTTCGGCGATCTGTGCTCTCGAGGATGTAATTTCCTTGATCACCAAGTCGAGGAAAAAGGATAAAAATGCAGGATCATCACCAGCCTGCTCATGCAGACGTCGCACATCCAAATGTGCAGCCAAATCAACTGCTTCAATTTCTGGCGTGCCAGAAACTTCCACCGATAACATTGCCTGCTGCAAGGCGTTAAACAAATCCTGCAGACGAATAGGTTTAGCTAAAAAGTCAGACATGCCAGCTTCTAAACAGCGTTCCTTTTCTCCCGAAACATTGCCGGCAGTGATACCGATAATGGGCGTATCTTGGTATTGTTTCATCTGACGGATCTGTTTTGTTGCTTCGATACCGTCCACTTCCGGCATCTGCACATCCAGCAGGATAAGATCGAAACTTACTTCCTCACATGCCTGAACTGCGTCTGCGCCATTTGACACTTCTGTTAAAATAGCATCGGGCATAATACTGGCCATCATTCTTACATTCAACGCCATGTTTACCGCATTGTCATCAGCCAGTAGCACCCGGATTCCCCTACCATAGGATTCCGTAGGCAAGGATAGGTTTGCTTTCGCCTGTCCCAACTCTTCTTTATTCTGTTGGATTGCCCTGCGCAAGGTTTGATACAACTCATCCGATTTAATGGGTTTCAGCAGGCAAAACGAGCGTTCCTCCTGCCTAAATGCCGAAATTACCTCATGTTCTTCAGAAGATGTATGCAGTACAATCAACGGAATCCCCTCACCCTGTTTCCGAAAGAGCTCCTTAATCTTTTCGATGGTTTCAAGGCCCGATAAAATAGGCATATGATAGTCCATTAAGATCACATCAAAGCGTTCACCCTTCATCAGCAGCTGCAATGCTTCCATACCATTTTCGGCCAGGACAGATTCAACTTGTTTATAAGCCAGCATGTGTTGCAGAATAATACGATTGTTGGCATTATCGTCCACCACAAGCACCCTATTTAATGGCAAATCGGCATCTTGGCTTTCCATTTCTTCACAAGAAACTTCAATATCAAAGTAGAACGTTGATCCTTTGCCCAATTGGCTGATCAAGTTCAGCTTACTCCCCATATACTTTAATAAATTATTGGAGATGGTCAGTCCAAGCCCAGTTCCACCATATCGTTTGCTGACGGAACTGTCCTCCTGCGTGAAAGCGTCAAAAATACGCTGCTGTTTCTCTTCAGGAATTCCAATCCCCGTATCACGTACTTCAAAACGCAGGCTTAGCTTGTCGCTGTCATGATGAAGCTTGCTTATTTTAAACTCGATTTCTCCCTGCTCAGTAAACTTAACCGCGTTGCCCAATAAATTAATAAGGACTTGTTTAATGCGTGCTTCGTCAACCCATACAAAAGCCGGCAATCCTTGCTCAATATTCAAAAGCAATTCGACCTCTTTTCTTTGCGCCTGGTATAATACGACATTGATCACTTGGTTTGCGATATCGTATACATTATGCTTATCGACAAACAGTTCCAGTTTTCCGGACTCGATCTTCGAAAAGTCCAGAATGTCGTTGATAATGTTCAATAAGCTGTTGCCGGATTCATTAATATAGCCCAGATACTGCATTTGCGTATCATTCAGCGGAGTTTTCAATAACAAATCCGAGAATCCGATCACACCATTTAATGGCGTCCGGATTTCGTGACTCATATTGGCCAAAAATTCAGACTTGGCCTTGCTTGCCAGATCTGCCATTTTTTTTGCAAGTTTTAACTCCTCATTTATTTGGACAGATTCCGTGATATTTTGCGTGAAAATAATAATTCCCCCAATGCTGCCATCTGTCAGATGCCAAGGCCGTACTTCCCAGTTGAAGTGTTGTGGTTCGGCAATTCCGCCGACCTGAATAACTTCGTCTATATTTTTATAGGGGATGCCCTGCAATGCATCTTGATAGATTTTCTTTCGCTGGTCCGGAATATCCGGAAAAAGTTCAAACAGGTTTTTGGTGAGCAATTGATTTTCATCCTTATGAAAATCTTCAATCCATTGATTGCTCAGCGACACATAATTAAAATCACGGTCGAACATCGCAACGGACGCGGGCACGTAATTTACAAACGCACGCAACATGGATTCTTTACGTTCTAATTCAAGATACAGCGATTTACTCTTATCAATATCTTGAATGATACCAAATACCCGCTTACAGACATCATTCTCAAATTCAGGGATTCCTTTTACCCTGACCCAGATTGTTTCCCCATTCTGTTTTAACAAGCGAAGTTCCGTATCATAGGGTTTTCTATTACGGACCGATTCTTCGAATATATGCCGCAGTGCTACTTGGCTATCCGGTTCATAAAAACCAATAGCATGTTCAAAATCAGGTGTAAAATGCGGATCAACACCATGAATTAATTTTGTTGAATCGGACCAGTAGACTTTATTTTCTGCAAGGTTTACCTCCCATCCGCCGACTTGGGCGACAGCATTGGTCTGTTCCAGGATCTGTTTGGTATGCCGCAGATCATTTTCAAGACGCAGGCGATCGGTCATATTCAATGCCGTACTGACCACATAGGGTTTGCCCTCTTCATCCACTTCGACCATATTATGGTAAAGCCAGGAAATATTTTCACCGTCTTTTGTCTGTAGCACCATCATCGCGGAATCCTCCTTATTCTGCGCGATTCGCTTTAGGTATTCTTCCACCAGTCCCACATGGTGTGACGGAACCAATTTTTTCAGGTTGAGCGATTTAACCTCATGCTGTTCATATTTCAACACCGCCCTACCTTTTTCATTGACCGCCAGAATATTACCTTCCATGTCATGCATGCTCATCAAACCGATGGCATTTTCAAAAAAACTTCGGAAGCGACGTTCCGAATTTTCCAGCTTCATTTTTTCCTGACGCTCCTGTGTGACATTACGCCCAAAGGCTAAAATTTCATGATTGATCGCATCATACTTAAAATGCCATTCGATAATAACCTCAGAGCCATCCTTTTGAGGTGTTGATGAGGTGGATTGAATCCCATAATCTGCCGTCACGATCCGCTTCAAATCGGAAGCCAGCGTTTTCGTATCATCTTGCAATAACGTCAGTAAGGACTGTCCGATACTTTCTGATCTTGAAATCCCCAATACGTTTGTAAAAGCAGGATTGACATCTTTAATTTGACAGTCTTGGTCTAATACACAAATGACGTTATTTGTCAGCTGAAAGATTTCGGAGAAATATCCAGCCTGTCGCTTTCTTTTTTTTCCAAGAAGAATCTTGGTTACACCCACTCCAAGCTCTTCCAATAAATGTTTCTGCCTATCAGAAAGCGACTTGGGCTGAAAATCTATCACACAAATAGTTCCCAATACATCCCCATCCTCATCCATTAGCGGCACCCCGGCATAAAAACGAATATTGCCTTCCCGTATCAGCGGATTGGAGGATGAGCGCGGATCCGCAAAGGTATCCTCTATGACAAGTAGCTCTGTGCTCATGATCGTATACTGACAGACGGTATTCTTTCTTTCGACGGTATCCAGTTCCATGCCAACACAACTCTGTATACGTTGTGTTTGCTCTTCCATCATGGCAATCAGTGCAGCAGGAGAATCCGTAATCAAGCAGGCAGCCTGTGCAAACACATCCAATTCTGGGTCTTTCCCTAGCCCCATTAACTCATAGGACTTTAATTTCTCTATCCTTCGCCATTCATTTTCAGGGAAATTCTGATTTGTCATAAGCTGTTGTCCGTTACTTGTGGTTTATTATGCCCGTGAAGTTAATAAAAACATTGTTGAACACATAACCAATAAGGAAATATCATTGAATCATACTTATTTGATAAACAATGATAACGCTAAATTGTTGCTGTCGGACATAGAAGATTGGCCAAAAATAAATGTACACCTGCTTTTCAAATTCTTAATAATTAATTTTTTTAAAACCAACAGGACCGAAATGCTCCTCTTCTTTCTCATACAAAAATTGCAGATTGCAGGATAAAGCCTATAAAAAAAACGCCCTCCCGAAAAAAGGGAAGGCGTTTTTTATAAAAGGAATATGCTAAAACAGCTTTTCAATACTTTGTTCGGCATATCCGGCACTGGCCGTCATCCCTTTGCCGCCGATACCTGTACGCACATGGATGCGCGGACTGACATCAACTTCGAGAATATGATCTTTATGCTGTGCATAGAAACCTGACCAAGAGGAAGCAATCCAATCTTTCTGCATCGGAATAATACGATTTGCCTCGGCAATCATGAGCTCGTTGATGTAAGTATCAACCGCAAAGCCTAAGTCATCCAAGCGATTCCCCGCCGCATATTCATGTGAATCTCCAACAATAATACTACCATCGGTGGCCTGTTTAAATAAAATATGTATTCCATATTTCCGCAGTTCATAATAATGCTCAGGCACCGGGATAGCCCCAAATGATGGACAATATTCTTCAAAGCTTTCATAACGACGAATCGTTAAACCGGTCAGGATATTTCCCGGTAGCTGGATCTGAGGTAACGGTCTGGTGCGCATCATTTGCAGTTTACTAATTGCGAGACCACTGTCATCAAACAATGAACGGTACAAGATCTTAAATTCGTACCCGTTACAGATAATGATTTTCGCTCCCTCAAAAACTTCGAGGCTGCTTGTCGTCAAGCTCGCCTGCTCATTACCATCTTCACAGGCAATAACGGTTGTGTCATATTTTAATGTATATTTTTCAAATTTTGCCTGCATGAAAATATGCAACTGGCGAATCATTGTTTCAGGTTCGGCGCTCAGTTCCTGATCAAAAACAATAGCTTCTTGAACATAATCGGCATTCATGGCGGGATACTTTGCCAAGATTTGCGCTTTGGACCAGAGCGCATGATCGTATCCTTTCGTTTGATAATGTGCAGACAGCTCGTGAATGACCTGTACTTCATCAGCATCAGATGCAATATAAATACTGCCATTATTCCGAATGGAGATATCCATTTCCTGTTGGATGGATTGGTATATTTCCAGCCCCCGTACACCATAATCAAACCATTCACCTGCCATCCCCGATGGCACCACCTGACCGAAGTTGCGCACAGTAGACCCGACAGGAAAATTATCCTTTTCCAGCTGGAGTACACTTAATCCTTTTTTCAATGCATGATAGGCGTGAAAAGTCCCCAGGATACCACCGCCAACAATAATTAAATCGTATGTATTTGTTTTCATTCTTTAAAATAATTAGCATTAACTTATTTGTACTTCACCACTGTTCGCTTGCCAGGGCTGCAGCAATTCATCGCCTTTCTTCGTTTTCATCTGTTCTTTCTTCCGAACAAAGTAAACTAACGAAAAGATCGCCAGGATAGCACCTATAATGGAAGCCAGATAAACCAACTGGATGAAATAAGCGCCCCAAGTGACTGAATTTGGTAAAAATTCTTTATTCATTAAAATCAAAAAGCTCCCTAAATAACCAACCGAATCAGCCATATACATGACAAAACCAATATTACTTTTCATGCGATAGGTCGCAATCATACGTTCGAAAAATATGGCATTATAAGGTATATAAGCCATATAAAGTCCCAATCCGACCAATAACATCCAACTGAGACCGCCGATCCAATGCATGGAGAATAAATAGGTCGAAATCCCTGCAGTCAAAAAGCCCAAAATAATCATGTAATGAATCAGCTTAAATGCTTTCAGATTATCTTTTACCATAATTAAACAGCCTATTAAAATCAAGACGATAAGCGCAATGGTTCCATCGACTTTAGCGAATATCCCCGCTCCTTTCAGATGCAGCATTTGCCAGATTTCTATCTCAAAATTATCACGAACGTCACGTAAAATCGTCAACATTGTATAAATAATAATGGTCAACATAATGCCGGGCATAAATACCTTGAAAAAATGTTTACGCATACCGGCATCCATTGCTACACGTTCGGTCCGCAGCTGCTTATCTTGTGCTGTTGGCCCCGGGGCATTTTCAAGGATCCAAATACACAGGACAAAAGGCATAAAAAAGAGCATACCGGTAAAAAAAGGCATCCAGAATTCATTGACGTGGAAAGTGGACATAAGCCAGCGTCCCACCGTTTTAATAAAACCGGAAGCAAAAATCAAACTGACAGACATTACCGCACCCATAATTTCAGTATATCGACGACCTTCCAGGTAGCTGAATACCAAACCCCAGACCATCCCCAACGGGAAACCATTGATAAAAAGAAAGAGTACATTCCAGGGTTTAGGGAAAAGTGCAAAAGCCAATAAGCCAGCCCACGAAATACAAATCAAAGCAAGTAAGTAGCGCCCTCTATTCCGCTGCTTGCTCTCAGAAATAAATTTAATCCCATAGAATTTCGAAAACAGATAGCCCAGCATTTGAATAATAACCATACACACTTTATAATCTATTCCCAAAATAGATTCATTGGCAAAAGCCGAAGCCGTAAATGATTTTCGGAATGAATACATACTTGTGTAACATAAAAATGCCGTGATAGCCAGTAAAATGGCTACCGACCGTTCGTCTAACCCCGCAATCCGCTTTTTTATTCGCTGGTTCAAATCCATGATTTAGAATTGTTGACGGACCTCATTGTCCGCAATCAAAAGTAAATTCTGGAAATTAACACAACACTAAACTTTTGTTAAGTATTTATAAACAAATATAAGTAACCGAACTGACTTTGTACAGCCTTCAATAAAAAAGCATCAATGAAAATTTTCATTGATGCTTTTTTATTGAAGGGCTAGCCCGACAGAACTACCGTTTATTTTCAAAGAAATACACAATGAGCATGACTGCTTTTTCCTTTCCGACATTGCGCGGTGTATGTGAAAGCCGTCCATTAAAGAATATGGAATCACCCTCCTCCAGCCGAATGCTTTGATCCTGAAAGATATATTCAACTTGCCCGCTGATGATATATTTATATTCGTAGGCTTCCGTCTCTACCATTGGACGCTGTGCATCAGGCTGCAGTTCCAAAAGTACAATATCCATGGTGGAACTCTCTATTGCGGAGGTGAAAATACGTTTGTAATGAAATCCAAGGGCATGCTCTTTTTCAAAGGATGTATAGCTATCTTTTTTTCGAACAACGACCGGCCCTGCATCCAATTCGGAATTGAAATCTTTAAAGAATTCATTCAGGTCAACATCCAGTGCATTAATAATATTAATTAACACCAACAGGGAGGGTATGGTCCGGTTATTCTCAATCTGTGATATCAGTCCTTTGCTTACTCCAGCTTTATCAGCAACTTCCTGTATGGTAATCCCCTTTTCTTTGCGGATTTCTTTTATTTTATGACTAATCTTAAATATTGTATTATCTTCCATAATTGGGATCAAAAATAAACATTATTTTTCGGCTTGGTATGTTAAGTTTTTGTCACTTAATTTTGACTAAAAACCATCTTAATGATCAATGGTACTTTTTATTGATCTTGACTCCCGTTCATTATTGGTAAACCTTGACCCAATCTATGCGCATTTCGACCGGCAGCTGCTTCAAATCCACTTCCCCTACCCAAGTTCCGCCAAGCTGTTGGTCAATCAACAGGTAAAAAGGTTGATCATAGGGCCATTGGGACGCATCGACACCAGTTATCCGTGGATAGGTAAACGTATCCACGCCATTCAGCTGAAATACAATCCGATCCGGATACCAGCTGATACCATACACATTGTAGTCCCCCGCATTGACTTTTGCCGTTCCGGAATGTTTGGGATTATCCTTCTGTCCCAAATTCAAGGTGTAATGTGAATGCGTCGTTTGATAAATAATATCATCAAAATTAAGGTGTTCCATGATATCAATTTCACCGTTTCGCGGATACTTCCCGTATTTGTCCAACTCAGCCAGCATCCACATTGCCGGCCAGGCGCCTTGGGAACTGCCAAGTTTGGCTCTTATTTCAATACGTCCATATTGAAAAGCAAATTTTCCTTTACTCCATATCCCGCCAGTGAGAAACGGTCGTGCATCTTTCTGCTGATCGGTATTCTTGATCCCTTTTAGAATCAATTCTCCCTTTTCCCATCCAAAACAGGCATCATCTTGACTCATGTGCCGGTTCCAGTCTGCTCCCCCTGCCGGAATCCGGCTCCATTTGCTTGTATCCAAATTTGATGAGTTAAAATTCTCCTCCCACACAAGCTTCCATTTTTTTGTCTCCCGACCGGGATTTTGTAAATACACCTGTGGATTTTCTTTTGGGTTGTGATGGACGCTACAAGCGGAGATAAGGATATAAAAAAGGCCTGCACCTAAAATTCGCTTCATTTAAATTAATTATTTTCTGCTTAATTACAATGTCAATAACGTATTAAATATAAGGCCTTTTTTATAAAGGAATAGCATGATTAAACAAAAAACAGCCGATATACTAAAACATGGGGTGACTATTGGCAGACTCTTTGGGTACATCTTGCTGTGTATCCCAGTGTTCAACAATCTTTCCGTTTTCTAAACGAAAGATATCTATCGTTGATTTCAGACTGCCATCAGCATTTTTATTTTTAAGGTGGATAAAAACCAGATCCCCATCGGAGGCGATATGCTGTACATCAATCTTGGTTTTTGGCTGCCCTTCAAACCATTTTGCTGCAGCAGCCTTAAATGCTGCTGCACCATCCGCTACTGCCGGATTGTGCTGAATATATTCCGGAGCAATATAACGGTCGACGGCAGAAAGATCTTTATCTCCGAACATCTGCTGATAAAAGTCCAATACGATTCGTTTATTCTCTTTGTTGATATCCAACTGCGTCTGTCCTTTCTCCTCCTTAGCCTGTTGGCTCTGCTGGCATCCCGTAAATACCAGTGCTACGATTGCTATTGACAGCATAAAATTTCTGCTTGTTTTCATTATTTGAACCTAATTATAATATATAAAAGAACCTATTATATGCACTGCCCCGTATTTTATTGTATCCAATAAACAACATTTGGTCCATAATTTTGTTTTCAAAACAACCATCCTTCACCCCAAAATAGATCTTGAAAAATATGGCATGATAATTGAAAAATACTTTACAGTATAAATTCAAAAATATACATTTCATAAATTTAGGTTAATAATTGGTTAGGTTAAAAACACCTGAGGTCCCCAACTTCAGGTGTTTTTTTGTTTACGGGCCTTGTCCTATTAAAATTTACCAACAAATTAAAACAAAAAGTCAATTCCTGTTTTTATTAATCTAGTTCAATGATTTTGTTTTTCAGCTGCCGTAATTTTACAACAGTTAAGAAAATAAAAAAAAACAATTATGGATAATAAAATATTAGGACTGCATCATATTACCGCGATAGCTGATAATGCAAAACGAAATCTTGATTTTTACACAAAGGTCCTAGGACTTCGACTTGTAAAAAAAACTGTCAATTTTGACGACCCTGGCACTTATCATTTTTATTTTGGAAATGAGGAGGGCAGCCCGGGTACGATTCTTACATTTTTCCCTTGGGAAGGTATCGGTAAAGGTAAACAGGGCGCCGGAATGGCTACCCATATTGGTTATGCCGTCCCGGAGGGTGGTCTTATTTTCTGGAAAAACAGACTAAAGGCACACAATGTGGCTTTTCTGGAAGATGAAATTTTTGGTGAAAAATTGATCTCATTTACCGATCCGGATGGTTTACAAATACAGTTTATTGAACCTTTAGCTAAAGATACTAGAAGCGTATGGACGACGGCGGATATCAATCATGAAAATGCATTAAAGGGATTTCATAATATTACCCTGTCTTTAAAAGAGGCTGATCCCACACTAAAGGTTCTGACGGATATATTAGGATACTCCGTGCAGGGGCAGGAGAACGAACGCTACCGCTTGACTACCGACAGCATAGCCACTGCGAACATCGTCGATATTGTTGCAGACCGGAATTTACCTTTCGGACGTAATGCCGCCGGTACGAATCACCATGTCGCATTTCGGGTAAAAGATGATAACATCTTGATGGAATATCGCGAAAAGGTGCTTGCCGCAGGTCTGGATATTACACCAAAAATCAATCGGGACTACTTTTTCTCGCTTTATTTCCGTGAACCGGGAGGTGTTCTGTTTGAAATCGCAACAGACAATCCGGGATTTACCGTTGATGAGCCATTGGAAAGTCTTGGTACGGCACTTAAATTGCCAAAACAATACGAAAGTCATCGGTCACAGATCGAAGCCACTTTACCAAAAATAGATTAAGATCAACGTAAACACTATTAAATACTGCAAAACAATGGAAAGAACAGAAATTGTACTGGATAAAAATCGGCGTGGTGAACTTCAATTATTCTCCGATGAGAAAAAAGCTGGTTTAATGAGCATCGCCATTATTGACAGACGATTGGTCGTCTACCATACCGAAGTCGATGAAGCCTTTGAAGGTCGAGGATTTGCAAAAATACTATTGGAAAAATTGGTGTCCCATGCACGGGAAAATGCGATGAAAATTGTGCCTTTATGTCCTTATGTAAATGCACAATTTCACCGTCACCCTGACACCTATGCCGATGTATGGTTTAAGAAAACAGTATAGGAAGGGAGATAATGAGTCATTCTAACAACATCAAAACAGCGGGGCATAGCCTGGAAAATGCGAAAAAAGCATTGATCATGATTCATGGCCGTGGCGGAAATGCAACAGATATCCTGAGCATGTCAGCTTATCTCAATGTAGGGGATTATGCCTTACTCGCACCGCAAGCTGACAATTACACCTGGTATCCACATTCATTTATGGCTCCCGAACAAAGTAATGAGCCCTGGTTGAGTTCTGCTCTTGAAGTCATTGAAAATACCGTGCAGCTTGCTTTGGACAAGGGTTTACAAGCAGAAAACATCTATTTTTTTGGTTTCTCCCAGGGAGCTTGTCTGACGCTTGAATTCCTGGCGCGGAATGCCAGACGATATGGTGGCGCAGTCGCTATAATCGGCGGATTGATCGGTGAGCAAATTGATCGGGGTAAGTATATGGGAGACTTTAAGCAAACACCGATATTTATTGGCACCAGTGATCCAGATTTTCATGTGCCCCTGGAACGTGTCAACGCCAGCGTGAACATCCTCGAAGACCAGCATGCGGACGTCAAGCTTGCTGTATATCCCAATTTTGGTCATTCGATTAATCAAGAAGAGATTACCATCGCCAACGAGTTTGTCTTTCAGTAAATGCATCCTGGCTTAAGTATCCTTATCGAAACAAGAATCAACAGGCCGCTCAATATCCGCGACATATCCCGGGTTTAAGCTGAAATAATTTTCAAAGCTTAAACCCAGGATATGCTTTAGTAATCCTGTCACGGAACGATTGATCCCTCTGCTCCGCTATCCCCCTTTTTTCATACTTTTAGACTTTAGGGTATTTATAGCCGTTATGATAGACTGAAGCAAGGTATTTGTTTGCTTTTTCGTCATTAAAACGTTGCTTTTCATTATTCCAATAGAGCTTTTGCCCTGTTCTATAGGCGATATTTCCCAATTGCGAAAAAATAGCAATATGGGCGCCGGCTTCAAGCGGGGCATTCAACAAGGCCGGATTTTTCTTGCGGATGGCATCTACGAAGTTGGCCATATGTTTTTCCAAACCGTTGTCCACGGAAGGCTGCAGGGCGACCGCCTCCATCCTTCCCTTTTCGGGAATGACTTCCCAGCCCCCGCGATTCAGTACCAAAGTTCCGTTATTGCCAATAAATGCCACACCATGGTTGCGGTTATAAGGTCCTAAATCAATTCCTTTTGCATGCTCCCACTGAATATTAAAGTTGTCAAATTCATATACCGCGGTCATGGTATCCGGTGTTTCTCCAGCATCATCCGGAAAAGCAAATTTTCCACCGGAAGCCATTACGGATTTTGGGTCGGAAACTTTCATTCCGAGCAGGGCGTAGTCGAGCATGTGTACCCCCCAGTCCGTCATCAGACCACCAGCGTAATCCCAAAACCACCGGAAGTTAAAATGAAAACGATTGATATTAAAAGGCCTTTTTGCGGCGGGGCCCAACCAATCCATATAATGTACACCTGCGGGTATTGCCCCGTCCGGCTGAATCGGAATGCTATTTTTCCAGCCTAGATAAGACCAAGCTTTTACCAAACGTATTTTACCCAGTTTACCCGAATGTACAAAATCAATGGCATCCTTAAAATGCTGTTGACTCCGTTGCCACTGACCTACCTGAACAATTGCATTATTTTTTGTTGCGGCTTGCAGCATGAGCTGGCATTCCCGAATGGAATTCCCAATGGGTTTTTCGACGTAGGTATGCTTCCCGGCGTTCACTGCATCGATCATCTGCAGGCAATGCCAATGGTCAGGTGTACCGATGATCACAGCATCCACATCCGGACTAAGCAGCATTTTTTTATAATCCACATAGGTTGCAACCTTCATATTTCTATCCTGCAGCTCTTTCGCCCTTTTGCTTAAGATATTTTCATCTACATCACAAAGCGCTGTGCATATCACACCATCCTGCTTTAGCAAAGCATTAAGGTCAGACCAGCCCATACCATTTACCCCGATCACGCCCACCCGGATCGGCTGATCAAATAAGCTGGATGCCTGGCTTTTGAGCATAAATGTAGAGGCGGCTAAAATACTGGAAGTTCGGATAAAGTCTTTTCTATTCATCACATGTTGGTTTATTATACGCGAAGGTTTAAGTTCCCGATGAAATTACAAAATTCAATTTAAGCCCTTACCCTAATCATTGTAAAATATATATCGACATTCAAACCTCTCCGCATTAAAGTCTCTTCGGGACAGTAGAAAAATCAGACAAAATTATGGTATCTAAAAGCCTTATGCTACTATTTTCAGGCATACGGCTGTTACAGAAAAAGCTAAATACCGTTGGCATACTGACTTTCAATACGATATAAAAACAGGCCCTAATCCATTTGAAGGTTGATTAGGGCTAAATAAATAGGGAGAAAGAAAAAAAACTTTGTTATTTTAACGAAAAATAAAAGATTAATCATTTATTATCCCTACCTTGCAGGACTTAATTAAAAATAATGAATACAGGTAAAATTAAATTTTTCAATGAAACTAAAGGTTTTGGTTTTATTACACCAGAGGATGGTAGTGCAGATGTTTTCGTACACGTTTCTGCTCTTAAGAACCAAGTATCTGAAGGCGACGTTGTAACTTATGATGTAGAAAGAACTCCAAAAGGAATCAACGCTACAAACGTAAAATTGGCGTAATCCAAAAAATACACTTTCTTGTTAATGGGGTAATTCTTAATGATTTATCCCATTTCTTTTTCGTATTCTTCCCTTGTTATTTTCAATGTACTTATTCATTTCGGGTATAATTAAAGATACCTCTAATCAATTATTTGATACTATAGAATAGCTAAAGGGTCTTCGTTTAAGCTTATTTTTCCGAATCATATTTAATGGAATTCAAACAACTCAATTTAATACCTCCTCTCCTCAAGGCAATCGCGGAAACAGGATATACAACCCCCACTGCAATACAACAAAAAGCGATCCCCGTTATATTAAGCGGTCAGGATCTTATTGGATGTGCACAAACAGGCACTGGTAAAACAGCAGCATTTGCCCTGCCCTTGTTGCAGCGTCTATCCGAGAAAAATGTACACGTGCAGGGTAAAGTAATGCCCATCCGTGCCCTGATCCTCACACCAACCCGTGAATTAGCCATACAGATCGGTGAGAATATCAATTTATATCGCAAACATCTAAAACTAAATTACTGCACCATTTTCGGCGGAGTCAATCAGGACAGACAGGTCAAAGAAATAAAAAAAGGAGTGGATGTTTTAGTAGCCACACCGGGCCGACTTTTAGACCTGATGAATCAGAAACTGGTTTTTCTTGATAAAATTGAAGTATTGATCCTCGATGAGGCTGACAATATGCTCGACATGGGATTTATCCATGACATTAAAAAAATCCTGGCGAAAGTTCCCGAGAAAAGACAGACGCTGTTTTTCTCAGCAACAATGCCGCCCAATATTCGCAAATTTGCACACGGCATCTTGCACAAGCCTGTCGAAGTGGACGTAACTCCGGTAAGTTCTACTGCTGAAAAGGTAAATCAGTCGGTATACTTTATTGAGAAAAAGGAGAAAATAAAATTGTTGACGAGTTTGCTTAAACAATTTAAGCAAGAACGTACGATTGTATTTTCACGTACAAAACATGGCGCTGATAAGATTGTCAAACTGTTGGCTAAGAATGGACTGCGCGCTGCTGCAATTCACGGCAATAAATCACAAAATGCCAGACAAAAAGCATTGGGTGAATTTAAAGAAGACCGACTGAAAATTCTGATCGCTACTGATATTGCTGCACGCGGAATAGATATTGAACAATTGCCTATGGTCATCAATTATGACCTACCCAATGTACCCGAAACCTATGTTCACCGCATTGGGCGGACAGGTAGAGCGGGTCTGGAAGGAAATGCCATTTCTTTCTGTGATGTGGAAGAAAGACCTTATTTAAGCGATATTGAAAAATTGATCGGCTTAAAGATCAAAGTGAATAAGGCAGGAAAATAACTTTCCTCGTTATTCTTACACAAAGCGCGCCGGAACGATCTTGTTTCGGCGCGCTTTGTGTAAATCCTATTTTTTTCGGTCGGCCAGCAGTAAGGTGGATGGTGTATGGTGTAGCCAGTCCATCTTCTTGTTGACAATTTTATGCCAACACGGTAAGCTGATAAGCATCAGATCCTGTTGTGCCCACAGCTCGGTATCAAGCTCCTTCTCTTCCAATATCGTCAAATGATTGGGAACAAGCTGTTCCAGCTGCCTTAGCTTTTCCCGGAAACTCTCCTGCTTCCGCAAGATCTGGTCAAAATCCCACACCATTACCTGCGCATCCGAATGATGAATTAAGCGTTGGATGATTGCCGTTAGGAATTCATCATTTTTCAACAGGATAGGAACAATAACATGACGGGGCCGGACAAAGTTTTTGTCGATCAAAATACCAACCATCGCATTGACCTTGGCATTGATCTGCTGATTTCGGTCAAATGTAGCAAAGGGCGATTCCGCATTTGTCACGGTATGGAATAATTTCTCCGGATTGATAATACGTGATGTAAAATCCAGAAATCGTCCCAACAGGCTACCTTCGTATATGGATTCGCTCACACCCAACAACAGCAGATCCTGATGCTGTTCATTTGAGGTCTCCACAATTTCACTGTCAATGTCGCTGGAAATTTTGAAAATCGTCTGAATAGGCTGTTCCAAATTTGCTGCAGCCTCCTTTATTTCGCGGAAGCTATCCTGCTCCTGTGTTTCCACCTCGTAATGATGGAGCTCATTGGAAGGTTCGATATGCAATGCAGTAATTTCAGCCGTATTTTTGGACTTTAAAGTAAGTGCATCTGCCAGATGAAGCAGTGAAATTCCGGTATTGCTCTTGGCAAATGACAGGAGGATCTTAAATTTCGACTTATTCTGGATTTCCTGCTGTAGTGAACGTTTTCTCGGCCGATATAAGTAATTGATCAGATCCAGTGAAGGACCGGTCATAAAAGTGGTGAGCAGCGCCATGACGACCATCATGGAGAATAATTCGGCACTTAATACACCAAGGTCATAACCGATATTCAATACGATCAGTTCCATGAGTCCCCGGGTATTCATTAGCGCACCGATACTCAAGCTATCTTTCCAGCTTTGTCCCACAAAGCGGGCAGCCAACGCACTTCCGGCAAATTTTCCAATTACCGCCACCAAAATAATCACGATGGTGATGATCCATAGCTGCGGGTCATTCAATAAACCGATCTGTGTACGGAGTCCCGTGTATACGAAAAATAGCGGCAGCAACAGTAGCGTCGACACATCCTCGATTTTTTCAATAAAGGCTGTTCGAAAACGGCTGCTTTCGGGCATGATCGCACCCGCCATAAACGCACCGAATAACGCATGTATACCGATGACTTCAGTTGCGTAGGCCGAAAATAAAAGCACAATAAAAAAAATGGCGACAACAGGTTTACTCAAACCTTCACGCGTACCTTTCACCTCTCCCACCCGCATAAGGAAAGGGCGCACAATTTTTATCATCAATAAGACATAAGCAACCGCAAGGGCTATCGTGTACAAGGCACTGGCAAAATCCCCAGCCTTCACAATCGCAATGACCACCGCCAAAATGCACCAGGCTGTAATATCATCCGCCGCGGCACAGGTAATGACCATCGCACCCAGTTTACTTTTTTGAAGTCCCCGTTCCTGTACGATCCTGGCCAGGACAGGAAATGCCGTGATACTCATCGATATACCGATAAACAGACTATAGGACAAAAACTCCACATTCGCAGGTGGGTGGTATAGGTATAAAAAATAAGCCAGGGAAATTCCCAGCGTAAAGGGGATAACAATACTGGCATGGGAAATCACCACCGCATCGTGCGCTTTATTGCGCAGTACATTCAAATCCAGTTCCATACCGATAATAAACATAAATAAGATCAATCCGATCTGGCTCAAAAACTGTAGATTACTAAGCGATTCAACCGGAAATAAGGTATGTGCGAATTCAGGGAAATAAAGCCCCAATAAGGACGGGCCTAAAATAATACCAGCCAGCATTTCACCGATCACGACCGGTTGTTTGATTTTGATACATATCCACCCCATCACACGGGCGGCGATAATAATCGTCACAATCTGTGCCAGCAGTATCGCTAATGGATGTCCAAGGCTGTGCAGAAAGGTCGTTTTAAAATCCACCCAGGCCCCCTGGCTTGTTTTTTCACCGGTGTGCAGTCCCTGACTCTGCAGCTGTGTCCCCAAATGGATAACCCAGTACATCACCACAAGCAATGTGCCTATTAGGGTTACATAAAAAATCGTATTCCTGTATTTCTTCATCTTTTTCGCTTTAAATAATCGGGTGTTAATAGCAGATAAATGTCTGCCCAAAATCAACTATTCATCAATTCGAACAGACAACCACAACAAAAATAAAATTCTATACCTGTTTTAAATCTTACTGCGGGTTAGGAAGTCCAAAATTTGTAATGAACTCCAGGAATTTTGTAATCAAACAAATTTCTCGAGGAATGATTTTTTATAGGATTCGCCCAAGCTAAAAAGAATAGCCGATTCCTGCTCATCCAACAAGTTACTGGTGATGATATCCGCGGAAAAGAATTTCACAATTTTGAGAGCGATAATTTCCTTCTTGCTGATACGGATAAAATCCTGCTCGGGTAAGATGGACAGCAACTTGTCAAAGCTGATATTTTTTAATAATATGGAGGATCCATCTGAGAGGAATACTGTCTTATCGCGGCTGTCCACCTCCGCAATTTGAATATAGTCTATCTGATTGAAATAAAGTATTGCTTTGCCCTTATTGGTATTAAATTGCGCGAAAGGAGAAATGTCTGTTTGCCGATTATTTATTACCTGCTCTACTTTTAGAATCGCCTGCTGGAGGCGCGATAAAGATATTGGCTTGCGCATATAATCTACGGCATTGATATCGAAAGCATCGCTGGCATACTGTTTATAGGCTGTCGAAAAAACAATGGGATAGTCTTCCAGTACCTTAGCAATATCAAAGCCGTTAAACTGTGGCATCTCAATATCCAGGATACAAAAATCAAAATCTAAACTTTTGTATTCGTTGAGTAACACGCCCGGATCATTAAAGGCCCTGACAACCTCCAGTCCGGGAATTTGTTCACAGAGCATCTTCAAAAATCGTAAGCTCGGCAGTTCATCATCCAGCAAAATGCATTTCAGTACTTTTTCAATTCTCATACAACCTGATCTGAAGGTAAGCGTTATAGACATCATTTTCTACAAAACGTTTTAACTCGTGACTATCCGGATAGTAAAGCATCAAGCGTTCTTCCAGTGTCTTGCTGCCTATTCCACCTTTGCTTTTATACAAAGGGGACCGTTTCGATATTTTATTGCTGACTGTCAATTCCAACAAACCATTGCGAAAAGTCAATACGATCGAAATAAAGGAGTCGGGATGGTGAAAATCAGCATGTTTAAACGCATTTTCAATAAGATCTACGGTCATCAGCGGAACCAGTGCAGGGCGCTCCAGAAGGGACTCATTCAATTCATCAATATCAAATTTAACACGCATATCGAATAAGGGGCTTAACTTGACCTTATTAACCTCAATTAAATTCCGCGCAAACTCAATCTCTGCTTTTGGCGAGACAAGTTCAGCTTCACTTTCATATAATACATAGTCCAGTACCATCGCCAATTTATCCATGGTATAGTAGGTTTGATAGGCGTGGGAAAGAATACCATTGAGTGAGTTTTTCAGCAAATGCGGATTTAAACGATTGCGATGAACATGATCTATCTGCTCATTATCCATGCGTTTGAAAAGTTCTCTATGTCGCAGCTCCTCCCCCCGCAGCTTGTTGTATTTCCGTATCAATAATAGATAAAAAATTAACAGGACAATGACAGCCACAAGAAGCAATACGATCATTATATTGGAAAGTTCAGTCGTCATGATTCCTTCAAACTTAACGAAAATTTCACTAGCAACGAAACGATTCCTTTAGGCAGCCGCAGGTCAGGTTCATTTTATCGGGATGCAATGAATCGCAAAATTTAATACCGAAAAGAATACTTATTTGAGTGTAAAATTTGCAGGTATTGATTACAAAAATTAACAGTTTCATTACAATTTAGTCACTTTAAACTATTAATTTCAGATAATTCTTCTTATATTGAGAGTATTGTAATTAGCCGATCAAATGATTGTCTACGCTATTTTGGTTAAACCTGCCTGATTTATTCTAATCAGGCCTAATATGAAACACGATGGAAAAGCTCATTTTCGAAACTAATGCACAACATCCCAGTCTTGTAGACAAGATCAAACAAGCTGTAGAAAAATTAAATGGTATCCATGAATGGAAGATCGATCTGGATTCCATTTACAACCTGCTCACCATTGAGGGCATCCGGCTCAACCCAACGGAAATAGAGTCCGAACTAGCACTTCATGGTGTTGAGGCAAGTCGTCTATATGAAGAATAACCCTTGTTGATCTTCTGGCGCTCTGTCATCAACCAAACCATAGACTTCGTCCAGATCAGTTAATTATCGATATAAAATAATTCCTGATCTGGACGAGAAATTACAATCTTTTAATAATCATTCCTGAAGCCCCTCCACCACCGTTGCAAATGGCAGCGAGTCCCATTGTTCCACCCTCTTGCTGTAATATACTGGTCAATGTCACGACTATCCTTGCTCCGGAGCAACCCAATGGGTGACCGAGCGAAACTGCCCCACCATAGATATTCACCTTATTTAAAGGAATATCCAATATTTTTGCATTCGCAAGTGCAACCACAGAAAAGGCTTCATTAAATTCAAAGTAATCGATATCTTCCTTTGTCAATCCCGCTTTCTTCAGCACCTTATCCGTTACGAGGCTTGGACTGGTCGTAAACCATTCCGGTGCCTGTTCGGCATCAGCATAGGCGATGATTTCAGCCAGGGGTTGTACGCCCAATTCCTTTACTTTTTCCCCACTCATTAATAATACCGCAGCGGCACCATCACTCAAAGTTGATGCATTCGCAGCCGTCACCGTGCCATCTTTCTTAAAAGCAGGCTTTAATTCGGGAATCTTATCGAAATTGACCTGAGAAAATTCTTCATCTCTGGAGATCGTCTGTTCGCCTTTACGGGCCTGAATGGCAATCGGACTTACTTCGTTGACAAATTTATTTTTTTGCCATGCCTCCAGGCTTCGTTTGTAGGAGCTGATGGCATACTGATCCTGTTCCTCCCGCCCGATCGCATATTTCTCGGCACATAGTTCGGCAAAACTTCCCATTGCTTCATTCGAATAAGCGTCACTTAAACCGTCCCGCTGTAAACCGTCGACAAAACTTTGGCTCCCGAACTTCGCTCCCCAGCGCATGGCACTCGCATAATAAGGTACCCTGCTCATGCTTTCCATACCACCTGCAACCACAACATCGGCATCGCCCAACAGTATTGCCTGTGCGGCAAAAGCAATGGCCTTCATGCCACTTGCACATACTTTATTGACTGTCGTTGCCGGCACCCGGTCAGGTAAACCTGCGAGTCGAGCAACTTGACGGGCGGGAGCCTGTCCCAAATCGGCCTGTAGCACATTGCCGATCAGAATCTCATCGACCTGATCCCCTGAAAGACCGGCCTCATCCAAGACCGCCCGCACAGCATGAGCACCCAGGGCTGTCGTGGAAATAGATGACAAACCACCGCCGAAACTTCCGATTGGCGTACGCTTAGCCGCAACGATAAATACACTCTTTGACATGTTATTCTGTTTATAATTGTTTTCTCCTGATCATGATGGACAAGGGCATCATTCCTTTCCTAAAGATAAAAAATATAAAGCAAACAAGCGAATCCTATTTCTTTATTTTTCCGGCATAAACAGAATAAATAGAAAAAAAATCAGGCAAAAAGTTCCCTACCTAATCTATTTTACAAAAAATAAACAATAAATATTTGCAGAAAAGCCACTGCTTTTCGTTAAATTCGACTAGACATCCCATGCTTTGGGAAAGGTATTATAATGCCAAGATAAAGCAAAAGATGAATCGTTTTCAGTCGACTATCGGGTAACTGAAACCAATAACCAAAAGTAAAATAAACAATTATGCAGGCAAGCAAGCTCACAGCTGAACATCAGATTTTTCGCGAGACCATTCGGGCATTTATTCACAAGGAAATTATCCCACATATAGATCAATGGGAACAACAAGGTGAAATAGATCGAAACATCTGGAAGAAAATGGGTGACATGGGTTTCATGGGACTCAATTACCCTGAAGAGTACGGTGGTCTGGACTTAGATTTTTATTATTCGCTGATCCTATGTGAAGAACTATCCTATTGTTTTTCAGGAGGGTTTACAATATCCGCCTTAGTTATCCAGTATATGTCAGCTCCCTATTTATTAAAATATGCATCCGAGGAACTGAAAGAACGTTATCTCAAGCCAGTTATTGCCGGTGATATGGTCAGCGCCGTTGCCATCACCGAGCCGGGGGCTGGGTCTGACGTCAAACAAATCAAGACGACAGCCGTTCGATCGGGCGACCATTATATTGTAAATGGTTCCAAGACCTTTATCACCAACGGTTATTATGGAGATTTTTTTATTACTGCGGTTAAAACGGCTCCGGAAAAAGGAACAAAAGGGATCAGTCTGCTGCTGATAGAAAGAAATGCTGCGGGTGTTTCGGCCAATAAGATCAATAAATTAGGCTGGCATGCCTCCGACACAGCCGAATTGGGTTTCGATCAGGTCCAGGTTCCGGTTTCCAACCTGATTGGCGTTGAAAATGAAGGCTTCAGCTACTTAATGGCGGGCTTACAATTAGAACGCTTAACCGCCGCCATCCATAGTCTTGCAACAGCGGATTCGGCATTACAATATACCCTGGAATATATCGGTCAACGGGAGGCATTTGGTAAAAAGCTCCATGATTTTCAGGCCATCCGACACCGCATTGCGCAAATGGCTGCCGATATCGCAACCACAAAAGCCTTTGTTTATCAATGTTGTGATCTTCAGAACCAAGGTGAATATGCCGTTCAGGACTGTTCCATAGCCAAACTCCAGGCCAGTGAACTCGCCGTTCAGGTGGTCAGCAATTGCTTACAGTTGTTTGGAGGCTACGGATTTACCGAAGATTATAAAATCGCACGCCTGTATCGGGATGTAAGAGTAGGCACAATCATCGGTGGAACATCTGAGATTATGTTGGAAATCATTGCCAAGATGACGATTGATAAGGTAAACTATGAGCCGAATAAAATCAGGCTAACATAAACATTTTCAATACGAAAAAATAAATTCAATAGCATGAATTATAATACACAGCCCTATTTTGATATACAGCAGGACGATCAACATATTGTCACCATAAAACCATTCGCCGATGTCGTAGCCGACGAACAAGGCCTCCTCGATCGTTTGCAGCAGTTCGTTGCCTTAGTAACAGCTATTCTTCATGAAAAAGACGTTCGGGGACTGATCTATACCTGTCCGTTAAACAGCAAACAGGCCGATTATCTTCCCCTATTCAATCAAGTGTTTAGTGGTCGATTCGATCCTGAGATCCTATTAAAAACCACCCTACAGGCACTACAATGGAAAAGCCACGACAAACCAATTGTATCTATTTTTGATGATGAATGCACAGGTATTGGTTTAGCAACGATGTTGTGGTCGGACTACCGCATCGCAGGTGCGGGAATTAAAATGGGTTTTCCCGAAAGTAAATTTGGGCTATTTACCGGTTTTGGAGCGACGATCTGTCTACCCCAGCTTGTGGGCTCCGCCCAGGCACTGAACCTATTGACCCAAGCCGGACTTATATCGGGCCAAACGGCACTTGAATCGGGTTTATTGAACGAAGTGGCAACCGATTTTGATCTGTGCCTATTGCAAGCGAAAACCTGGATTCTTGCAAATTCAAAGCAATCTGTTTCTGCGTCCAATTCCACCATGCCATCAGCAGAATTTGAAGCGGCCTGCTCCGCTATTTTAAAGAAAACTAGAGGATTATTACCCGGCAGCAATGCGGTTGTGGAATTGCTGAAAACAAACCCCTCTTTAGCATTAACTGAATCCGTGGCGGCGGAAACATCACGCTATCATCAGGTATTAAGTGCACCGGAACCCCTCCATATGATCAGGACGCTGCATGAAGGAATTCGAAAGGCACAGCATTCCGGTCAGATAAAATCACTTGGAGATTATAAGGTCAAAAAAATAGGAATCCTGGGAGCAGGTATGATGGGATCCGGTATTGCCTATGAAGCCGCCAAAGCAGGCATTGAAGTGGTTTTAAAAGATGTGACTATCGCACAGGCCGAGCAGGGAAAAGCCTATTCGACCAAACTTTGCGACAAGCGGCTTGCCCAGGGACAGATGAGCAGCATACAACAACAGAAACTTTTATCCAATATTCAACCCAGTGCGCAAGTTGCCGACCTTGTCGGTGCTGATGTAATTATTGAAGCGGTATTTGAAGATCTGGAACTAAAAGCTGAGGTTACCCGACAAAGCCTGCCTTACCTCGCCGAAAATGGCTTTTTCGCTTCCAATACCACTTCACTGCCCATTACGGTATTGGCCGCTGCAACGGATCGGCCGGAGCGTTTCATCGGCATGCATTTTTTCTCTCCTGTAGACCGTATGCCCCTGGTTGAAATTATATGTGGCACACAAACCGATCAGATTACATTGCAAAAGGCAATTGCAATCACATTGCGCCTGGGCAAAATCCCCATTGTCGTGCATGATGGACCCGGATTTTTTACCTCACGCATTTTCTTCCATTATTTACTGGAGGCAATCACGATGCTGCTGGAAGGTGTTCCTGCGATTCAGATCGAAGAAGAAGCCATTCAGGCAGGATTTGCCGTTGGCCCATTGGCCGTGCTGGATGAAATTTCACTGGAACTGATGGTGCATGTGTACGATCAATTCCCGGCACTCCATAACAGTCAGCGACGTGCCTATGCCCACCTGAACAAAATGATTGCGAATGGCAGAAAAGGCAGAAAATCAGGCCATGGATTCTATGACTACGACCCTGTTTCTAGAACAAAAACAATCTGGCAGAATCCTGCGCTACCGACTTCAGAAGGATCTTGGTCAGCCGATATAATACGTAAGAGACTGCTCCATGTCATGGCCTTGGACAGCTACCGCTGTCTGGAAGAAGGCATATTGGAAGAAACCATAGCTGGTGATATCGGTTCAATCCTCGGCGTGGGATATGCCGCACATACCGGTGGCGTATTCGGACATATCGACCTAACCACCCTCCCCACCTTTGTGCAGGAGTGCCAGTCGTTTCTCCCATTTGGCGAACAATGGGATATCCCCCAATCATTAAAAGAACTTGCCAATAGAAATTTTACCTTTTATACGGGTTTTGATTCAAACTGGACAGTAAAACAGCCGTTGATTTAAACGAACTGCATTTATTAAAAAACGTGGAATCAAGCAAGATGTCTGTCTAAGGCTGAAGCTCTTCCATTAAATAACAAGCGCTAAAAAAGCCATTGACCGGTAATAACTTTCTTACACCGGCCAATGGTTTCTTGTTCTTATCGGGCCAGAAGATCCATCAGTTCAGCTACATCCAGATCAATGAAGGTATCGTAATCCAAGGTCACTTCGAGCAATTGTTTTTGTTGTTTTTCGGCGAATACACGGGCAAGATTCGTTTTATACTTTTCAATCAGTTTAGGAATTCCTTCCTCCCGACGTCGTGGATGTCCAATAGGATATTCCACAACCAGTTCCGGCAATACTGTCCCATCTTTCAAGACGACCGTCAGTGCATTGGAGATCGCCCTTTTCTGTGGATCATGATAATCTACTGTAAATTGAGGATCTTCGACACAGAAAATCTTATCCCGCAGGCTGTCAATGCGTGGGTCCTGCGCAATGTGGTTTTCATAATCCTCCGCCGTCAATCGTCCAAAAATTAGAGGTACCGCCACCATGTACTGAATGCAGTGGTCACGATCGGCCGGATTATGCAAAGGTCCTTTCTTGTCGATGATCCGAATTGCGGCCTCATGCGTACGAATGGTGACACGCTCGATATCATCGCTATTTTTCCCAAATTGCTTTAACTGCTGGTGAAGCTGCATCGCCGCTTCGGCAGCAGTCTGCGCATGAAATTCAGCCGGGAAAGAGATTTTGAACAGGATATTTTCCATTACATAAGATCCATAATCGCGCTGGAATTTAAATGGATTCCCTTTAAATGAAACATCATAGAAGCCCCATATAGGTGCTGTTAACACCGAGGGATACCCCATTTCACCAGTTTTGGCGATTAAAGCAAGGCGTACGGCACGCGAAGTTGCGTCTCCGGCAGCCCATGATTTACGGCTCCCTGTATTGGGCGAATGACGATAGGTACGCAGAGCCTGCCCGTCGACAAAAGCAAGTGATATGGCATTGAGCAGCTCTTCCCTACTGAGTCCCAAGAGCTTACCGACAACAGCTGTCGAAGCGACTTTCACTAAAATAACGTGATCCAATCCCACTTTATTAAATGAGTTTTCAAGCGCCAGGACACCCTGAATTTCATGCGCCATAATCATGGCTTCGAGGACCTGTTTCGTCTTTAGGGATTTCCCTCCTTTGGCGATCTGTGTACGGCTCAACCAGTCTGCAGTCGCCAGAATACCACCAAGATTATCCGATGGATGCCCCCATTCCGCAGCTAGCCATGTGTCGTTAAAATCCAGCCAGCGAACTAAAGTGCCAATATTGAAGGCGGCCTGTATGGGATCCAACTGATAATTCGTTCCCGGTACTTTCGCACCGTTAGGAACAATCGTCCCGGGGACAACCGGCCCCAGTAATTTGGTGCAAGCGGGATAGGTCAGCGCTTCTAACCCACAACCTATGGTATCCAGGAAACAATAAAAAGCTGTATTCCATGCCGTTTTACTTGCTATCTTGTAATTTAGTACATAATCCACTATCGCCACCAGGACCTGATCGGGCTGTGGTCGCTCATTTGATATTGTTGAACTCATTATTTTTTTCTTATAAAAGCTATCTTTCTTTTCAATTTATATATTTCAGAAACTGCACGTACCCATCAAACGGAAAAACATCAAAAAATCCTTTTATCAGGGTTTTAAGCCGTTTCTTCCAATTGTATTCACGCTATTATCCATACCAGTTTATCGTTCTGAAATTGGCACAAACGGCCGATCATCAGGACCGATATAATTTGCGCTCGGCCGGATGATTTTGCCGTCTTGCCGTTGTTCAAAAACATGTGCGGACCAGCCTGTGATACGTGAAAGTACAAACAAAGGGGTAAACATCTCAGTAGGTATTCCCATCAGGTGATAGGAAACGGCCGAGTACCAGTCCAGATTAGGGAACATCCGTTTTTCTTCCCACATCACTTTCTCCAGCCGTTCGGCAATCAGGTACAAAGTCATATCACCGGCCTCCTCGGATAATTCCTTAGCGACCTGCTTGATGACCTGATTTCTTGGATCAGAAATGGTATAGACAGGATGTCCAAAACCAATAATAACTTCTTTATTTTCCAGTCTTTTCCGGATATCGGCTTCGGCTTCATCCGCATCAGCATAGCGGCTCTGGATCTCGAAAGCAACTTCATTTGCGCCGCCATGTTTTGGTCCCCGTAAAGCCCCAATTGCACCGGCAATACAGGAGTACATATCGGATCCCGTGCCCGCAATTACCCGTGCTGTAAAGGTAGAGGCATTAAATTCATGTTCAGCATATAAGTTAAGCGAAATCTGCATGGCTCGCACCCAGGAATCGGATGGTGCTTTACCATGTAGCAGATGCAAAAAGTGTCCTCCAAGGGTTGAGTCATCGGTTTCCACCTGAATTTCACGTCCATTTTGACTAAAGTGGTACCAATAAAGCAAAGCCGAAGCCATGGATGCCATCAAACGATTGGCAATATCCCTGGCTCCTGCCAAAGCGTGATTTTCCTTTTCCGGATTCACACTTCCAAAAAAAGAAACATAGGTGCGCAGCACGTCCATGGCATGTGCTGTAGAAGGCAACTGTTTCAATACCTGTTGTACTGTAATCGGCAGGCCGCGCTGACTAAGTAACTGGCTTTGATAAGTCGTTAACTGCGCCTGTGTAGGAAGATTTCCGTAAATCAACAGATAAGCGACTTCTTCAAAGCTGGCCTGATGGGCCAAATCCAAGATATCATAGCCCCGATAATGGAGATCATTACCACTTTTCCCAACTGTGCTCAGTGCTGTATTTCCAGCCGGAACACCCGAAAGCGCGACGCTTTTTTTGGGTTTAAAACCCGTATCATTTGGTGTCTCTTTCATCGCCATAAATTATTTATGTATAAGTATGCGTGTATTTAAATAACAAAATATGCTCATGCATCCGGTTAGAGATGGCAATTATTTCGTATTGAACAATTGATCCAGGCGATTCTCGTAAGCATAGTAGTCGATACTGCGATACAATTCATCACGAGTCTGCATACGGTCTACCACAGCCGCCTGACCACCGTCCTTCCGAATATGGCTGTACACATCAGTCGCCGCTTTGTTTGCTGCGCGGAATGCAGATAAAGGGTAAAGCACGATAGACACATCCGCATGACGAAGCTCGTCAAGGTTAAACAACGGTGTCTGTCCGAATTCGGTAATGTTAGCGAGTATAGGTAATCCGGTTGCGCGACTGAACTGCATATATTGATCCAAGTTATGCACGGCTTCTGCGAAGATAAAATCCGCCCCCGCTTCCTTGTAGGCCAGGGCTCTTTCCAGGGCCATTTCCAAGCCTTCAGAAGCCAAAGCATCGGTACGCGCACCAATGACAAAATGTGGATCTGTGCGCGCGTCGACAGCAGCTTTCAGCCGGTCTACCATTTCATCTTTTGAAACCAGCTCCTTTCCCGGGCGGTGGCCACACCGTTTGGCCCCCACTTGGTCTTCCATATGTACCGCTGCAGCCCCGGCTTTAATCAGGCTCTTTATTGTTCTTGCGACATTAAAAGCTGAAGGACCAAAGCCCGTGTCGATATCCACCATCAAAGGGAGCTTGCATACATTCGTAATACGGTCCACGTCAATTAATACATCCTGAAGTGTTGTAATACCCAAATCTGGCACACCCAGCGAACCCGCGGCGACACCGCCTCCAGAGAGGTAGATGGCTTTAAAGCCTGCTTGCTCAGCCAAAAGCGCGTGATTCGCATTGATGGTTCCGACGACTTGTAAGGGGTTTTCATGCTTGATTGCTTCCCTAAAAAGGAAGCCTGGAGAATCTATCATATCATTGAAATTTGAAATTCCACAACTCATTAGTCCGACAGGATAAAACCCTGTTAGGGACGTGATGAGCAGTATTTAAGTTTATTTAGTTTGAACAATAAATAATCCGATCGTTCATCCTAAAGATACTAATTATCACGGCATTTCAACAAATTATTTTCTACATTTCAAGTCTTTAGCAGAAGAAAATACGGTTTCATCCGAAAGCATTCACAGTGCTGTACGCAGCTCTCCCCTTAAAAACAGGTCGATAGCCATCACCATAAACAATATGAGTCCGGTGTTTGGCCGGACTCATAGGATCAGTATCGTTGTATAAACGATGATGTTCACGTCATTAATAGCACAGGGCATGGTATAAACAGCTTAAAGTGACCAAAAAAATCACATTCAACGCCCAGCGGCATCATAATCCGGTCATAGCTCTTTAAATTTCGGTCCGGAGAAAATACGTTTTGAATCCCCTCGGCGGACATCAATCTGATTTTTCCAGGACTGGTTTTTCCCTGCATTTTTCTGCAACCGTTCCAGCTCCAGCAAGCGTTCTTCCAAACGCAAAACGGCAATTTCTTTATTTTGCAATTGGGAACGGGTATCCATCACCTGCACCATCATCCCTGTCGGGAGATGAGTCGCACGCACCGCTGAACTTACCTTGTTTACATGCTGTCCTCCTGCGCCACTGCTGCGCATGGCCTGAAATTGCACATCCTTCAAGTTCATTTTCGCAACAGGCTGTACCGGATACCAGTTCTTGACCTCCAAAAACCAATTCTTACGTTTGTGGTTGAGCCGAAAAGGACTTGGACAGATCCAACAAATTGTTCCTATCCAACGATCAATAAATACGGCACTTGCCTCACCTCTGAGCTTTAACACCAATGAACAGGGAAGCCCATCGATCTCTTCGACTTCCACCGTCTCCATCTTTAAGCCGTATTGCTTTGCTTCTGACCGCATCCTTTCCAACACGAGCTTTACGGCAAGATTACATTCCCTTGGCCCTCGTCCCGAAGTCAATAAAATATACTTTTCCATGTTCCTCCTATTTATCCATGCGAACAATCTTGGGACGAAATGTTCCAAGTACATTAACCAACTCCTGCTGCAGGCTCATCACCCGGTGAATATCCTTATAAGCATGTGGAGCTTCATCCAATGCGCCCCCGATGAGTTCTACATCATGTTTCTCCAGTTCCTTCAGCATGGCACTTTTGGTGAAGCTACTTTTGCAGGCTGCCCGTGACATCATGCGTCCGGCTCCATGCGATGCCGATTGCAGGCTCAACGGATTGCCCCGCCCCTCAACGATAAATCCGGGTGCGGTCATGGAGCCCGGGATAATCCCCAGCACCCCCTGTCCGGCGGGTGTTGCCCCTTTGCGGTGAACAATACATTCTTTTCCATCCACGGTTTCCTTCCAGGCAAAATTATGGTGGTTGTCGATGGTTAAAACGGGCCGTGCCCCCAAAGCCTTTGCCAAACGCCTGTGGATATCCTCATGACAGGCCTGTGCATAATCACCCGCTAAATTCATCGCTAACCAGTACTCCTGACCTTCTTGGCTGTCCAGGTCCAGCCACGCCAGATGTTGCACATGACGCGGTAAAGGACACTGTTTCGCCGCCAGATCGGTATACCGTTTGGCAATATTTGCACCCAATCCCCGCGATCCACTATGCGACAGGATCGCCAGATAAGTGCCGGGGGCCAGCCCCCAGTCCGGTCGGACAGCATGCAGCTCAACCACGCCAAATTCGACAAAGTGATTACCGCCGCCTGAGGTCCCGAGTTGTTTGTACGCTTTATCCAACAATGATTTCAGCAGCGGGATATCGTTAAATTCGGACCGGCTAAAAATCGCATGATCCTGTTTCTCACGATGCGTATCATACATACCGAATTTGGTGTTTTCTTTCAGCATATTTCGCAACTGGAATTCTCTTCCTTTGAAATAACTTGCCGGTAAATCAAAGATAGACAGGCTCATCCGGCAGCCGATATCCACACCGACTCCGTAAGGTATCACGGCATTGTCTGTTGCCAGCACCCCGCCGATCGGCAGGCCATAGCCCATATGTGCATCTGGCATCAATGCTCCCCGATATGCTATGGGAAGTTTCAATGCTTCATACAACTGCTTTTTGGCCTGTTCATCAATTTCATTTTCACCAAAAATGGTAAAGGGAGCCATCTGCTTATTTAGCTGCCGCATACGGGCTTCAACCGGCTGAATCAAACCTTCGGCAAGCTTCGCCCAGATTGGATCCGCCCTAAATTTTTCAGGTGCCTCGAGCACCGTTTTTACTTCCAAAAGGATATTTTCCTTCTTTTCTCCTTTTCGGTAGCGTGTTATTAGCCCTAAGGCTACATGTATTATATTATGCTGTGGAAAACCGATTTTAATAAGGTCTTTCCCCGATAATTTACTTCCCATATTTTTAAAATAATTTGATATGCTAACTTATCCAGCTCAGGGATAAGCATTTTAAAATATCCGGGTTTTCTTTTCTTGAATAAACAGTCTGCCGAAATCGGGATCATCACATTTTATGGCATGACCAAAATGACATAAAAAACAGGTCGGTTAGGCTATATGGGCCGACACAGAAATCGACCGATAAAAAAACTGACCCGGCATAGCCCGGCTAAATAGAAAATTGAAGGAAATAAAAAACCCGAATGATCTTCGGGCTTTTTTCATGTCGTAACGAATACGTTATAAGTGAAGAAAAGCACGAAGAATGCTTCCAGCAAATCCATTTGCCGTAAAAGCGTCTTTTGTTTTTATCTTAGCGACCAACATAGTTCTTCGTCTTTTAAATTGTTTAAAATTAATATCAGTGGCAAAGGTAAGTAAGTTAAATTCAATTTTCCAAATTTTGAAGAAACTTTATTTTGAATTAAAAGGCAGTGGATCTTTTAGAAAGAAGGTATAATCGAGTTCCTGTCCGGCTCTTTCTATCTTAAAGCGGATCTCTTTGCCTTCCTCTGATTTGAACAGTGTATGGATCGCTTCCAAGGTATAAGAAGACGCCGAACGACCATTGATTTTCAACACTTTATCATCTGGTTTTAACCCTACCATTGCCGCGGGGGAATTTGTTCGAACTGTGGCGATTTTATACATGTTTTTCAGCACAAATCGATATTGTACCCGATTGTCCATGCGAATCTCGGTTCCACCATCTTTTTTTAAGTAGACAGGAACCTCCTCCTTCTCATATTTAATGCCGTCATGGATAATTTCCAGACCACTCATGTTTAAATAATAGAATTTATCAAAGTTTCTATTTTTAACCAGATACACTACGTTGTTGGGGTAGTCAAAAATCACTTTAAATCGACGCAGAAGTTCGTTTCCAACAGAGCCGATTCGTTCATTGACAAAAGTCGCATGCTGCGTTGAACTCAATTCCGGATAAGCCACCAGCGGATAATGCATCGTAAAAGGACCCAGCTCCAACGATTTGATCCGATTTCTTTTCCCATAAATTTCACCATTAAATCCTTGCCCGATATAATCGTCAATAAAAGGAGGTTTAATCGCAAAATTATTTAATTTGGAGGGGATAAGCATCAATGCATCGCTATTGCCCATGTCAATCAATGCGCGCCCTTCGATCGCTGCGGAATCCTGATTAAAAGCGATCGAAATATAGGGTCTGCTGTTTAAAATATCTAGCGGAATGCGCTGCATTTTGGCCAGCCCCTTAGGATGCTCTTCCTTTTGATAAATGGTAACCCGATGTTTCAAAAAATCCATCTCAACAAGGTGATCACTAAAAAAACGGCTCCCCATGATACCATTTATTTCAACGCCTATCCGGGTAGAAATATCAATATGTGCATTTTTAAGAATATAGATGGGTTGATCCGTATCTTCATAGACACCAGCGATATTCACGTTATTATTTACGGACAGATAGCCATCCAGCCCCTCATCCTTCCCCAGTCCCTGAAATTTGTTAACAAAAACAGCGCTATCTATAGATTTAAGTGTTTCCCCAAAGATCATGGTCTCCTTGACTCCGGTGTCCAACAAGAAGTTCATGGCATAGCCGTTGACCTGTACGGGAATAATAATGAGGTTATGGACAAATAAAAAGGGAATTTTAGCTTTCTTTTTTTCTTTCAGAACAAAACGATCCTGCCCCCACGCAAAAACGGAACAGAGTAATGCTAAAGATAAAAATGCTGCTTTCATCCAAGTTTATATTTGGTATTTCCAATTTAAACAAGAATTCCCATAATAAAAAGGCTTATACAAAAAAACTGTGTCAAATTCTACAGTACCCGAGGAAAAAAAATATGACTCGTCTGTTGCCCATTTTGCATCTTTATCCAATGAAATCCTAACGAAAGAATCGACTACAAAACTTAGGGGGTAAAATCAGCCAACTTTTCGGCGAGACATAAATTTTATTGCCGATTTTGACACCTTACAGCCAAAATCAGAAGAAAATCAAGGCCTAAACCCCATTAAAGGGGCATTTTAACGGTGAGCAAACACTTACCGTTGCTAAGGACAGATGAACAAAACGTCCTTAGCATTTGTTCATCTCTCCTCAGCAATTGGTCAAACCTCCTTGACATTTGATCAAACGTCCTTAGCATTTGTTCATTTCTCCTCAGCAATTGGCCAAACCTCCTTGACATTTGACCAAACGTCCTCAGCATCGGATCAATCCTCCTCAGTATTTGTTCAAACGTCCTCAGTATTTGTTCAAACGTCCTCAGCATTGGCCCAATCTTCCCTAGCATTGAACCAAACCTCCTTGGCATCGGATCAATCATCCTCAGCATTTGTTCATTTCTCCTCAGCATTGGTTCAAACGTCCTCAGCATTTAACTAAACGTCCTTAAGGATAAGCCGTTGCTGATCTCATTTAAACAAATAATAAGTGTATATCGGTTAGTAGTCATCTCAAAAAGATCGACGCAAGCATACGAAGGTCTCAAATAAATTAACAGATGAAGCTAAGTGCTTGGTGATGAAACAATGAAGCCGAATCTTTCCATGCCAAGATAAAAGCTTTCAGAAGTCCGTTTAGAGGTATCGCTGACATCAATTTCTTTTTTATTTAGATTGACAAAATTATTTGCTTAGTCCACAGGTTTTGAAAAGATCCCCTTTATATAGGACTCCATATATAGAACCAATATTCCATCCTGCCGGATTCGCTCTGTCCATCTAAACAGCTTTAAAGAAATTTTGAACATGTGTCCGGGTGAGGATAAAGTTTAATACAGGTCTAAATCTTGTCTACAAAATGTCTACAAATTTTTCGGCTTGTTAACTAAATCACCCGTGTCAAGGAGTGGTTCTATGTTTCCAAAAGGGCATTTTACTTAAAAAGGGCCTTATCATGTGAATGCTAAGACCCTTTTAGTACCCGGAGCCGGAGTCGAACCGGCACGGTTTCCCACTGGTGTTTGAGACCAGCGCGTCTACCAATTCCGCCATCCGGGCATATCCGTTTAGGATGATGCAAAAGTAGGTTTTTTATTGAAAAAGAGAAAACTTTTTAAACAAATTTCCCGCCGAAATCAATAGTCCACTGAAATACAGTCAAATAATTTTTCGTTAATTACTCAAAAAGCTCGCCTTAACCGTTATATTCGCTGTTTTCTTCCGCGAAGTTGTGTTAAAAGCACCTCCGGAAGAGTATTCTTCGTTATCATTTTGACCTGTTATCTGGAAAATTCCCAGATCAGCCTTTACCAGACTACCTAATCCCGCATTCGATTCTTTGGCAATATTATCCGCACGCTGATGGGCGTTTTTTGAAGCTTGGGAAATAAGTTCCAACTTTAGGTCTTCCAGCTTTGAGTAATAATAGTTCGGTGTGCTTGAGCTCAGCTCTATTCCTTTAGAAATCAATGTCGATATTTCCCTGGAAGCATTGTCCACCTTATTCAGGTCTTTGGACTCCACACTTACGGTTTGTGACAATGTATAACCCGAAAAGGTATTATACCCATTACCCTTCCCATCGGTATGGTATTCAAAGTCTTTGGCGATATTCACGGCTTCAAAACGAATCTCACCTACCTTGATCCCTTGCTGCACTAAAAAATCGCGTACCAGGTCACGGTCGGTTGCCAATTGGGCCGAAGCAGCACTTAATTCGAAATTCTTTCTGCTAAATGTGGCATTCCATTTTACCAAATCTGATTCAAAGTCCTTCTTTGCATTGCCATTTACCGTAATCGTCTGTGTTGATTTAAATTTATACCGATAAGCATTGCCCAATATCCATGCGGTCAGCAGCACAACGACGCCCACAATGACAGAAACAATAATAGATGATGATTTCATAACCAGTTTTTTATGTTTACGTAACAATGAATATACCAAAAAATCGTCGATTTTTTATTTTTTATAGATAAATTGCGACAAAAGAATTTAAACATGAATAAGAAAAATATCTGTATCCCATTCTGTTTTCTTGCTACTTTAGCTGTCCATGCACAAAAGAAACCGTTGGATCATACGGTATATGATAGCTGGCAAAGCGTATCATCTCCCTATATCAGTAAATCCGGCAAATTTGTCCTCTTTCAGGTTGCTCCGCAAGAAGGCGATAGCCAACTCTATTTGAAAACGAAAGAAAACAAAGACTTGGTCCAGATTCCACGAGGCTACAATGGGAAACTGACCGATACAGAAAATCATTTGATCAGTCTCATCAAAGCACCGTTTACTGCAACACGCGAGGCTAAAATCAAAAAGAAAAAACCGGAGGATTTTCCCAAAGATTCCCTGGCAATCTATAATTTAACCAGTTCCTCCCTTGTCAAATTTGGATCAGTCAAGTCCTTTAAGATTGCGGAGCAAAACAACAATTTTGTTTCCTTCCTTTTTGACAAACAGGCGAGCGAAAAATCAGACTCACCCAAAAATCCGGCAGATTCTACTCAAAATAAAAAAAATACCGCCGATAAAAAGAAGAAAACAGTAGCGACACTAGCTTTATATGACCTCAATTCCGGCGATTCAGTCCAATTCTCTTTGGTAGATCAATATGAATGGAACAAAAACGGAACAAAACTCGTCTTTTCAAAGAAAACGGATGCAAAAGACAGCTTATCTAAAGAGTCTGGTGTTTATCTGTATGACATAGCTACTAAAAATCTGAAGAAAATATCAACGGGCAAAGGTGAATACAAAAACTTTAGTTTTGATGAGACAGGTAATCAATTGGCTTATTTGGGAGATCTCTCCAAGGAAAAGGCGCTGGTTAAAAACTATAATCTGTATTATTATACCAACGGTATAGATACAGCACAGTACCTGGCAACCAAAAATAGTACGGGCATTCCTAAAAACTGGGCCGTCAGCGGCGATGGGAATATCCGCTTCAGCAAAAATGGCGAAAAACTTTTCTTCGGCATTGCCCCGATACCGCGTGTCAAAGACACCACATTAGTCGATTTTGAACATGCTAAAGTCGATGTATGGGGCTGGCAGGATGACTACTTACAGCCTATGCAATTGGTTAACCTCAAAAAAGACCTTTCCAAAAATTTTTTAGCGGTCACCTATCCCAAGAACAATCGTACTGTTATTCCGCTAACGGATGAAACCTTCAATGCAACAACGCTTACACCGGATGGAAATGCAGAATATGTTTTGGCACGTACAGATTTTGGCAAGCGGATCGAAAGTCAGTGGAAAGGAGGCACAAAAGAGGATATCTACCTGGTTTCCACACGAAATGGTCAACGTGAGCTTATTCTTTCTAACTTTTCGGGAAATGCTACCTTAAGTCCAGATGCAAAATATGTCGTTTATTTTGACGAAGAAAAAGGAACCTGGAATTCGTACCAGATCAGTTCGAAGAAAAAGACCGTATTAAATGAAGGCATTCCAGCATCTTTTGCAGATGAGGAGAACGACATGCCTACACCGGCACAAGGCTATGGCATGGCTGCCTGGAGCCCTGATTATAAAGGGATCTATGTCAACTCACGCTACGACATCTGGTATTTTACACTTGACGGGGGCAATAAATCCATACTCACCAACGGTTATGGCGCCGCTTCCCAAACAACATTACGTTATCTGCCGCTGCGACGTGAAGAAGACCGCGATCAGCCATTGACATTGGATTATAAAAAAGGTGGATTCCTGACATCATTCGACAACAAAACAAAGGAATCTGGTTTTTATCAGTTTAAAGGTCAGCACAACGACCCAAAAAGCCTTTTTGTTGAACCAAAGGCATTTAAAAATATAAATGCCTCCGCTGACCAACAAACCGTTCTTTACACAAAAGAAGATTATGTCAGTTCACCCAATATCTATATCAATAGTATTAAGTTCAAAGACGAATTGCAGCTGTCGGATATCAATAAGCAACAGGCAAACTACAATTGGGGTACGGCCGAACTCGTGCATTGGACCACACCGGCAGGTCATCAGGCTGAAGGTATTCTTTACAAACCGGAGAATTTTAATCCAGCAAAGAAATATCCGATCATTGCTTATTTCTATGAGAAGCTTTCAGACGGTCTCTATACCTACCAACCACCGGCCCCTACTCCTTCGCGGCTAAATATCCCTTACTTTGTGAGCAACGAATATTTGGTATTTGCGCCGAATATCAGCTACGAAACCGGACATCCGGGAAAATCAGCGGAGGAATATATCAATTCGGGCATGCGCTATTTAGCGCAGAACTCTTGGGTCGATAGCACCAAAATGGGCATTCAGGGACAAAGCTGGGGCGGCTATCAGGTCGCACATCTGATTACGCGTACCAATATGTATGCTGCAGCATGGACCGGAGCTCCGGTTGTCAATATGACTTCCGCCTACGGAGGAATACGCTGGCAGTCGGGTATGTCACGTCAATTCCAATATGAGCATACACAGAGCCGTATCGGAAAAACCCTTTGGGAAGCACCTGAACTGTACTTGGAGAATTCGCCGCTGTTCCATTTAAACAAGGTAAACACACCTGTCGTTATTATGGCCAACGACAACGACGGAGCAGTGCCCTGGTACCAAGGCATCGAAATGTTTACCGCATTGCGTAGACTAAATAAACCAGTCTGGATGTTGAACTATAATGGCGATGAACATAATTTAATTCAACGACAAAACAGAAAAGACATACAGATCCGCGAACAGCAGTTCTTCGATCATTACCTAAAAGGGGCTCCAGCGCCAAATTGGCTAAAGAAAGGAGTACCTGCCACCTTAAAAGGAATAGACTGGGGACTGGATTACAACTAAAAATACACAAAATAGGTCGATTTGTTTGAATCGACCTATTTTTTTTAACCAAAAACTATCCACAAATACATATTTTATAAAAAAAATCAAAAAAAATTTCAGTTTTCCGTAAAAACACAATATTTTTGAAAAACAAAATCAACAAAACTGTAATTTAATTATAAAATACAAATGTCGAACCTAAGATTCAAAGCAGTAGAGGCAGCGGGCTCACGCCAGATTGCACAATTTGAAAAAGTTGAAACTAAAAAAGCAACTGACATCTACGGAAAGAACGTTTTTTCCGTAAACAAAATGAAAGACTACCTTCCTAAAAACTCATATAAGGAGTTAGTTGCATCCATTGAAGAAGGACAGATTATTTCTAGAGATCTAGCTGAGCACATTTCGCAAGCGATGAAAACTTGGGCTCTTAATCATGGCGTTTCCCACTACACGCACTGGTTTCAACCTTTGACTGGTTCGACAGCTGAAAAACACGATGCATTTTTCGAACCTGATGAAAATGGCGAAGCAATCGAAAAATTCACTGCAGACGCTTTAGTTCAACAAGAACCAGATGCTTCATCCTTCCCTAATGGCGGTATCCGTAACACATTCGAAGCTAGAGGATATACGGCATGGGATCCTTCTTCACCAGCATTTATCTATGAAACCGGCACCGGTAAAACACTTTGTATCCCTACGGTATTTGTTTCTTATACTGGTGAATCATTAGATTATAAGGCTCCTTTATTAAAAGCAATCAATGCTGTTGATAAAGCGGCAACTGAAGTCGCACAATATTTTGATAAATCAATCACGAAAGTAAACGCCTCTCTTGGTATCGAGCAAGAGTATTTTTTAGTTGACCTTTCCTTATACAATGCACGCCCTGACCTTCAATTGACCGGCCGTACCTTGTTCGGCCACATGTCTGCTAAAGGACAACAATTGGAAGACCATTACTTCGGAGCGATTCCAGAGCGCGTATTAGCCTATATGGTTGATCTGGAAAACGAAGCGTTAAAATTGGGTATTCCATTAAAAACCCGTCACAATGAGGTTGCACCTTCACAGTTTGAGTGTGCACCTATGTACGAAGAGATCAACTTGGCAATTGACCACAATCAATTGTTAATGAACGTGATGGAGCAAGTTGCTTTGAGACACAACTTCAAAGTATTGCTACATGAGAAACCATATTCTGGTGTAAACGGTTCCGGAAAACACAACAACTGGTCTTTGATTACCAATACGGGTATCAACCTATTGTCTCCGGGCAAAACGCCTAAAAATAACCTGATGTTCCTGACATTCTTTGTCAATACCATCAAAGCCGTATTTGAAAATGCAGATTTAATGCGCGCATCTATTGCTAGTGCCAGCAACGACCACCGTTTAGGTG
The DNA here is from genome assembly GCF_003071065.1 of Sphingobacterium athyrii. Taxonomy (GTDB): domain Bacteria; phylum Bacteroidota; class Bacteroidia; order Sphingobacteriales; family Sphingobacteriaceae; genus Sphingobacterium; species Sphingobacterium athyrii. The sequence goes on from NZ_QCXX01000001.1 coordinate 428,106, forward strand.
CAAATGAAGCTCCGCCAGCAATTATCTCAATCTTCTTAGGTTCTCAATTAGATGAATTGTTAGAAGAAGTTGAATCAGCCCGCGTAGCGAAAAAAGTAAAAGCTGAAGCCAACTTGTGGCACGGCATCCCTAAAGTTCCAGAATTGAAGCTGGATAACACGGACCGTAACCGTACCTCACCTTTCGCATTTACCGGTAACAAGTTTGAGTTCCGCGCTGTAGGTTCCTCAGCAAACTCTGCCCTACCAATGACGGTACTAAATGCCATCGTTGCTGCTCAATTAATTGAGTTTAAAGCAGAGGTAGACAAACAGATCAAAAAAGGCACGAAAAAAGATCTTGCAATTTTAAATGTTGTCCGTAAATATATCAAAGATTCAAAAGCAATCCGTTTTGAAGGAAATGGATACAGTGAAGAGTGGGAAAAAGAAGCTGCAGCACGTGGTCTTTCAAACATCAAATCTACACCTAAGGCATTAGACGTTTATGTAAAAGAAGAGTCATTGGCCTTATTTGAATCCTTAGGAATCTATACAAAACGTGAATCAGAAGCCCGCCATGAAATCTTGTTAGAGAACTTCTACAAGAAACTTCAAATCGAGGCCCGTGTGATTGAAGAAATGGTCAATAACCAAATCGCACCTGCATGTTTCACTTACCAAAATGAATTAATCGAAAATGTAAAAGGTCTTAAAGACCTAGGACTTGCGCAAGCAGCATTCAGCTCACAGCTGAATTTTGTAGAGCGTATCTCAACGCATGTAAACACCATTCTGGAGCAAGCTGAAGCCATGCGTCAAGAACGTAAAAAAGCAAACCAGATCGAAGATGTACGTGAGCGGTCAATCGCTTATGACGAATTGGTAAAACCATATTTTGATGTGATCCGTTACCATGTCAACAAATTGGAAAAAATCGTTGACGATAAAAAGTGGCCTCTTCCAAAATTGAGAGAGATCTTATTCTTAAGCTAATATCGCTTCATACAAAAACAAGAAGAGCATTCCGGCTGGAATGCTCTTCTTGTTTTATATACGGACAGTTGATTGGAATAAAACCCCACCCGGCCGCTATTTTTTTAACCGGTTATCCTCATCATTATTTCCGGCCCGCTTATCCACGGATTTAATATTGATGTTTCCGAAACGGTAAGAAAGTGAAAGCCGGATCACTCTACTGTCATATCCATTGCGAATGCGATAATATCCGTTTTCCTGAACACTGGACAACCGACGCTGACCCCTGGTATTCAAGATATCGTTGACAGCCAGCTTGACATTCAGCTTTTTGTCGAAAAATGTTTTCCCTGCTCCAAGATCTATCCCATAGTAAGATTTAAAACTAAACACACCATAGACAGCCGGAGAGAAATAATTGGCGGTCAGTTCCACATTGCTTGTCTCTCCAATACGGATATCATGATTGGAGCTCACCTGAAAAGATAGTTTTTCCAATTGCCGCTGAGCACCCGAACGCTCATCAAAATTATATTTACTGTAGAACGCAGTCACATTGTTGGAAGTGGTCCACCATTTAAGCACTTTAACCGGTATATTGATATTCATGTTATAATAATCGAAATAGGTCAGGTTTCGATCTGTCTGTGCAATGGCCTTGGTTTCTGAATTGCTCTCAATTACCTGAGTGATCGCATCGTTTGTCCTTTTGTAGCCAAGGCTCAACAAATAACGTTCCTTAAAGGTGTAATTCAGTTCGTAGGAGTTGGTATATTGAGGATTCAAATAAGGATTGCCGAATTGATAGGTATATTGATCCAGGTAGTAGATAAATGGATTCAATGCACCATAATCCGGCCGGTCTATCCTTCGGCTGTAACTCAGACCAAGCTTATGCTTATCGTTGATCTGTTGCTGTATAAATACCGTGGGAAAGAAATCCGTATAATTACGTTTTGTCTGCTGCCCTAAGGTTACTGAATTGCCCAATGAACTTGTATTTTCAACACGGAGCCCCGTTTGCACGGAAAACTTTCCAAAGGACTTATTCAAGGTAAGGTATGCCGCCGCAATGTTTTCGTTGTATAAAAACTGATTACTCTGGTCTTCATTTGGGACAAATTCCCCTGCTGTGTTTTGATCCTCATAGACCAGATTGTTATCTGTTTTCACACGGCTGTATTTTAAACCCGCTTCGAGTTTTGTCGTTTTATCAAATGGATGGATAAAATCGGTTTTGAAAACTAAAATTTTGGTGTTGGATAACATATCGTTTCGGAATACATTTGGCGCCTTAAATTCCACCCAATTTGGATCCAGAAAACGATTTTTCACCATGCTGTTATCGTGATTCTTGGAATACGAATAGTCTGCATTGGCTGTTAGTTCAGTCCCCAGGGTATCGAATGTCTTTTTGTAATTGAGGTTGTAAGCCAGGTAATGATAGGCAAAATCCGAAAAGTTACTTCCCTGTACCACGGAGTCCAATTTCCCTTTTTGTGAAGCAATCAGATTATCCCCTTGTCGTGTTGAATTGCCGCTGCTGACATTACCATTGACAACAAAACCCAGCACCTGCTGTTCACCGAGGTTAAAATCAGCAGCGAATTTAAAATTATGCGCACGGTAACGAAATTTGGAGTAAGAATCTGAATTGAAATAAGTAGTCCCCGTTGAATCATTGACAGAGCGATCGATCGTTAAATCATTAAATCCTAAACTGTTATTATAATTATAGGATGCAAAAATATTCGCCCAACTATTTCGATGATTGACTAAGAAACCGCCGTCACCTTTCGTATATTTCCCCTGCCCCAGATTTAGATTCAGGCTAACATTGCTGCCAAATTGTGTATTTTTTTTGGTTTTGATATTGATAATACCTGCGTTACCGGCAGCATCGTATTTAGCCGGTGGATTGGTAAGCACTTCAATTGATGTAATTGAATTTGAAGCCGTATTTTCCAGCAGTCGGCTAACTTCATCCGCCGAAAGATAAGTAGGCTTGCCATCAATCATAATAATTACATTACTTTTTCCGCGGAGATTGATTTTCTTATTATCCAAAGTAACCCCCGGAACTTTTTGTAAGAGTTCCAATGCATTGTTCCCCGTCGCCAAGATACTATTTTCCACATTCAGCACAATTTTATCAATTTGACTTTCAATTAGAGGTTTCTTACCAACAACCTGAGCCTCGCTCAGCACTTTTGATACGGCCTCTAAACGAATGGTATCCAAAGACAATATATCACCCTTCCTTAGGGTTATTTCACTGGAACTGTACGTCGTATACCCCACCGTCGAAACCTGCATCGTATATTTACCTTCGGGCACTCCCAAAAATTCAACTCCGCCATTCTCCTTAGATACGGTTCCTTTCAGCAGGATACCTCCGGGATTACGGAGCAGTGAAATACTCGCCGCAGCAAGCGGCCCGCCATCCCGGCCGACCACAACCGCATTTAACTTTCCGCCATTCGATTGCGCAAAAACAGTCCCCAAAAAGGAAAATAGCATGATCATAGTAGCGAATAGCAGCAGTTTATTTTTATTTAGTTTCATAACATAATTTCTTTATTCCATCAATTGGATCGTCATTGTTTATTTAGATGACAACAAACATCGTGTATTCATTACACCTTGACTAGGGGAAATAGACGGATAGCCAAAAACCGTCGGCGGGTGGCTAAATAAGCTCGGTAAATTGCTTTTCAGGTTTTCTCGGCCACGGCATATTATTCATCCCAAAAAAGTGCCGTACATTTCTTTCAGGAGCGCCGGAGAACAAGATTTCACAAAGCAACTGTTTCAAAATAAAAATTCAAAAAATCAATATTATTCAAAATAAATAAAATGAATACGAGAAATATTAAGCATAATATTTGTATTTTTGCATCGAAAATTAGTAAACTGATTGATGAGCATTGTATCATTAAAGAAAAGATTCTACCGTATTTATAGCCAAGTTATGCGATTTGTCCAAGGTGAACACTTTGGTGATGCCCTGCGTAATGTCTCCATCAGCATTCTTCCAAGTCTGGCCATCTATTTATTGGGCACACCCGCAGGCACCGCCATTGGTATTGGTGTCGGCTCCTTGTTGACGACACTGACTGATCCTCCCGGTAACCGAAAGGATAAACTATCCTCTGCCCTGGTATGCATTCCGACTTTCTTTCTTGCGTCATTTCTTACAGCTTACTTCTTTCCTTACCATTGGCCTTTGGTCATTCTGCTAAGTTTGGCGGGATTTACTTTTACCTTATATGGTTTGTTCGGACCACGTTATGCTGCTATCGGCAACATGACTTTAATCTTAATGAGTTTTGTCATCGGCCTGGCACCAAAACATCCGCTGGAAGTCAGCCTGCAAATTACGACTGGCGCGGCGATTTATTATGCTTTTAGCCTGCTACAGGCCTACATAAGGCCGTATCGTTCCCTAAAACATGCGATGGCCAATGGTTTTCAGGGTTTATCTCAATTTTTACTGGTCCGTGCGCAATCCTATGATCCCGATATTCCACTGGGTATTACCTATAGCCGTGTAGGAAAAATTCACGGTCAGATCAGTGAACAGCAAGAACAGATACGATCCTTACTCTTCCGGGAGAAAAGAATCATCGGCCATCAATGGCCTAAGAGTAATTATTGGCTGAGTCAGGTTTACGGCCTCATTGATCTACACGAGCTTATTATTGCACTTGATCATGACTATGATGCCATTCGAAAGAATCTTGCCGATACCGGGAGCCTTCCTGTGATCCGCCGTGCAATAAAATTATTGGCACTGGAAATCGAAAGTTTTTCACAACCGAATAAAAGGTTCAGCCATGCACAACAATTGTATTATAATACGATTAAACTGAATGAGTTGTTGAACGAGCTGAAAAATATTCAGCAGCAACAAATCGGATCAGCAGGCCCGATTCTATCGGCTATCATCAACAACATGGAATCTATTCTTGAAGTACTCCGCCGAATCCAGGTTGCTTTTTATCAGAATCAGGAAATTCAGGACAAAATCGGTACCGAGGAATATCAACAATTTATCAATCGTCCTTTGGGCAGTCTGGGGGAGATCAAAGATAAGCTGCACCTAAAAAATCCGCTGTTTCGTTTTGCACTCCGCATGGCTATACTTTTTGGTATTGGCGCATTGATCGGGATTCTATTTCTGGATTTCAAATATACCTATTGGATCTTATTGACGATTGCCATCGTGGCAAGGCCAGCATTTTCGATGACCAAGACCCGCAATATCGAACGTATTGCCGGGACATTTTCAGGTATTTTGATCGGCATCTCCTGTTTGGCTTGCTTCGAAAGTCTTCCCTTATTACTTAGTTTATCGGCCACAGGTCTCTTCGGATTCTTTTTATTCAACCGATCCAACTATATGGTCAGTGTAGTTTTTATCACACTGGGTGTTGTCATTGCACTAAATTTATTCGAAGGTAATATTAATCTTATTCTCGGTAGCCGTATGGCTTTTACCCTGGTTGGCGCACTGCTCACCATTGCAGGATATTTCCTGATTCCCGTGCGTCAAAGCTCAAGCATGGTCCACCTGGCCAAGGAGGTCGCACGCTACAATCAGCATTATTTTCAGATGATCAACAAGCGCCTATCCGACAACCTGCAGAGCTCTTTTGATATCAGATTAGCACGAAAAAAAGCACAAACGGCAATGGCTCTATTTTCTGATTCCATTAACCAAATGAAGAAGGAACCTGAACATAAGTGGATTGATTGGTCCCATATTCACCACTTTCAGGCGCTCTCCTACCGCATCAACTCGCACCTGGTCGGGCTTTCGATTTCCATCAGCAAAAATCCTGAGGTTCTGCACAACGACATTTATAGCCGAATAGATGAGTTAAAACCGCTTTTGACAGATTTGGATCAAATCGCGGAACATATTGCGCTCGCTAAAAGGTAGTAGAAAAGCGATGGCGAAGATGTATTTATAAAATAGTTTTAATTAAAAAAATGATTTTCTTTTGCATTAATAGAAAAGAAGTTTATATTTGCAATGTCTTCAGATGAAGATTTCTAATCAACACCTTCCTTAATCTGCAGGTCTTGATTTATAAAGAAGTGGCGAGAGACTGGCTCTATGACCCACTGGCAACCTTCAATTTGGTTGAAAAGGTGCCAAATCCTGTCCAAAGCAATATCGCTTTGGAGCATATAAATGAAATAAGACAATGATTATTACATTACAGAAAACCATCAACAATTTAGGTTTGTTTCAGACAAACCAGCTAACAGGTAAAGAAGCGACACATAGCAATGCCATGTCTATGCGAATGCGCATGCATACGCACCTTCCAACTTGTTAAGAATCATTTTCCTTTTTCCCGGATTACGATATTAACAGACCTTTTCAACAGGTGTGTATGCTTTCTTTTTTTCTTGTGAATACTTTTTTTGAACCCTTAAAATCTGATATATTATGTCTTCCAACAAAAATCTAAAATTCGAAACCTTACAAGTTCACGCCGGTCAAGTGGCAGATCCTACTACTGGATCCAGAGCTGTACCTATATATCAAACTTCTTCATTTGTCTTTGAAAATGCCGAACATGGAGCCAACTTATTTGCGCTGAAACAATTTGGCAATATCTATACGCGGATCATGAATCCCACGACGGATGTTTTCGAACAACGTATCGCTGCCTTAGAGGGCGGAGTTGCGGCATTAGCTGTTGCCTCCGGACAGGCAGCACAATTTATTGCATTAAACAATATCCTTGAAAATGGCGATAACTTCGTGGCTGGCTCTAACCTGTACGGCGGTACATTCAACCAGTTTAAAGTTGCTTTTAAACGATTGGGTATCGAGGCCCGTTTTGCCACGGATGCCGAAGCCGATAAAATTGAAGCACTTATTGACGATAAGACCAAAGCAATTTATGTGGAAACGATCGGAAATCCGAGTTTTAACATCCCTGATTTTGAAAAAATAGCGGCTGTCGCTAAAAAATACGATTTACCGCTAATTGTCGACAATACTTTTGGTGCCGGTGGATACCTGTTCAAACCGCTGGAATATGGTGCCCATGTGGTGGTTGAATCTGCAACAAAATGGATTGGCGGTCATGGAACAAGTATCGGCGGTGTGATCGTTGATGGTGGAAACTATAACTGGGGCAATGGAAAATATCCACAATTCTCCGAACCATCTGAAGGTTATCATGGTCTGGTATTCTCCGAGGTATTCGGTGAAAAGGGACCTTTTGGCAATATCCAATTTGCTATCCGCGCCCGTGTTGAAGGTCTGCGTGATTTTGGTCCGGCCCTTTCGCCATTCAACTCCTTTTTACTACTACAGGGACTTGAAACATTGTCCTTGCGTGTGCAACGTCACGTGGACAATACCCTAGAGGTCGCCAAATGGCTCGAGGCTCACCCACAGGTAGAAAAGGTAAATTACCCGGGATTAAAAAGTTCTCCAAGTTTTGCAAATGCGCAAAAATATCTTAAAAACGGTTATGGTGCAGTCCTCTCCTTCCAATTGAAAGGTGATGCTGCCCAGAAAGCAAATGCTTTTATTGACAGCCTCGAACTGATCAGCCATTTGGCCAACGTAGGTGATACCAAATCATTGATCATCCATCCTTCAGCAACAACGCACCAGCAATTAAGTGATGCAGATCAGGCCAATGCGGGTGTATTTCCGGGATTGTTGCGCCTTTCAGTAGGGATAGAACATATTGATGATATTAAAGCTGACCTGCAACAGGCATTCGAAAAGATCAAATAATCAAATACATTCCTAAATTTAAACGTAATGAGCAGGCATATTTATCAGCATCAGGAGCCCTTTGTATTTGAAAACGGCAGGGAGCTTATCGATTTACAGATCAGCTATGAAGTATTTGGAGAACTGAACGCAGATCGCAGCAATGTAGTCTGGGTTTGTCATGCCTTGACCGCGAATGCGAATGTGTTGGACTGGTGGCCGGGTCTTTTTGGTACAGATGATCTGTTTAATCCCAATGACTATTATATCGTGTGTGCGAATGTGATTGGATCGGCCTATGGGAGCAGCAATCCCCTATCCACCAATCCCGCGACAGGTCAGCCTTATTACCTTTCTTTTCCCGAATTTACGGTAAAAGATCTTGTCAATGCCCATCAGTTGCTCGCAGCACATCTGGATATCAGCCAAATTGAAGTTTTAATCGGTGGATCACTGGGCGGTCAACAAGCGTTGGAATGGGCCGCTTCCAAAACGATCGCCATCAATCAGCTCATCGTTGTCGGTACAAACGCAGTGCATTCCCCTTGGGGGATTGCCTTTAATGAAAGTCAACGTTTAGCCATTACAGCAGACCGGACTTTCTATGCCAATCATCCTGATGGCGGTGCGAAAGGGCTGAAAGTCGCACGTTCGATCGCGCTGTTGTCCTATCGCAATTATATCACCTATGATCATACACAAAGGGATACCGATGACAATAAAGTAAATGATTACAAAGCTGCTTCTTATCAAAATTATCAAGGCGAAAAATTGGTTAAACGCTACAATGCATACAGCTACTTTTACCTGACAAAAGCGATGGACAGCCACAATCTGGCCCGCGGAAGAGCATCTCTGGAAGCAGCGCTCGCTGGTATCAACTGTTCAACATTGGTATTAGGTGTCAATACAGATATATTATTCCCCGTAGATGAACAGAAATTTATTGCCCGACATATTCCCAATGCCAGCTACCGGGAGATCGAGTCGAGCTACGGTCACGATGGCTTTTTGATCGAGACAAAAAAGCTGACAGCTATTATCCATAACTTTTTAGAAAATAAGAAGGAGTATATCAACGAATTAGTATAAGAGAAGTAAACAATAATATAAGAGCATACAAGAAGAGATATGAGTAATAAATTAACGATAGGGATGTTTGGATTTGGCGTTGTCGGCCAAGGTCTCTACGACATTATCAAAACTAAAAATCTAAATCTGGAAATCAAGAAATTTGTCATTAAAAATGCGGATAAAAAACGTTCACTGCCCGCTGACTTATTTTCAACTGATGCGGAGGCGATTTTGGGGGATCCGCAAATCAACACGGTTGTCGAATTGATCGATGATGCAGAAGCGGCCTATAGGCTAACTGTGCGTGCATTGAAATCAGGCAAAAATGTGGTATCCGCAAATAAAAAAATGATTGCCGGTCACCTTGAAGAGCTGGTCGACATTCAACATGAATATGGAACGAGCCTACTTTATGAGGGAGCCGTGTGTGGAAGTATACCTATTATCCGTAACCTGGAAGAATATTACGACAATGAGCTTCTGCATTCGGTCAGCGGCATCTTTAACGGATCTTCCAACTACATTCTTTCCAAGGTTTTCAACGAAAACCAGCTTTATGCAGATGCATTAAAAAAAGCACAGGAACTTGGCTTTGCTGAAACAGACCCTACGCTTGACGTCGGTGGATATGATCCTAAATTCAAAGTCTGTATCGTCGCGTCACACGCCTATGGCATCTATGTTAAACCCGATGATGTATTCAACATCGGTATCGACAAATTAGGCCAACAGGATATTCGTTTTGCAAAAGAAAAGAACTTTAAAATCAAATTGATCCCTACGGCCAAAGAGATCGATGGCAATAAAGTCGTGCTTTATGTACTACCTCGTTTAGTAGGCAAAGAAAGCATGTTGTATAATGTAGAAAATGAAAATAACGGTGTGCTGGTCAAAGCTGCATTTGCGGACGAACAATTCTTTTACGGTAAAGGTGCCGGCGGTCATCCGACGGGTTCCGCAGTCCTGTCCGACATTGCAGCACTACGCTATGGCTACCGTTATGAATATAAAAAACATTTAGAATCCAGTGCCTTAAATTATAGTCAGGATTATCTGATCAAGGTCTATTTAAGATACACGGACGATCAACTGATCGAAAAATTAAAATTCAGTGAGATCACCGAAAGGTATTACGCAGCAGATTTCAAATATGTAATCGGCCACATTAATCTTCAACAAATTGCTGCCCATAAGGCCGATTTGGACCAAGAGGGCAATTTCATTGCAGAGATCGCGTAGGCAATCAACAAACCAACCTACCTACGGGGTGTCCGATTATTTTGGACACCCCTATTTTTTATTTTATATACGTTCCAAAGGCTTTTTGAAATGTGCTATCCGATGCAGGATTTCCATTTACCCATCAGCACTCTTCTTTTACCACTTAGTTTCCACGCGCACTACTTTTTAAGTTCAGCGTCATGACACCACCTTTAACCAGTTGTTCAAAGGGAAGCTGCCATCCGGTCCAGGCTTTATTATTCAGGCGGACCTGATCAACATAGTAACTATCCGGGGCCTCTTTTTCAACCTGAATCGTGAATTTATTTTTTCGTAATGCCTTGGGAAGCTGTATGGTAATTTTATCAAATAAAGGCGCCCCAATCTGAAATGCCGGATTTTCTGTCGTTAAACTTCTTACGTCGAATAATCCGATCCCCGATAAAACATACCAAGCCCCCAATTGTCCCTGATCTTCATCCTGTCCATAGCCGTAACCGTGAACAGGCTCCGTGCCATAAAATTCATTTGAAATCGCCCGCACCCATTTTTGGCTTAGGTCAGGTCTCCCTGAAAAATAAAACAACCAGGAGATATGCAAGTTGGGCTGATTTCCGTGATTATAGAGACTCTCAATACCGGCAAAGGCATCAATTTGGGTTCCACCTCCAAAGACATTCCGCTGGGATACCGTAAATATGCTGTCCAAACGTTGGTTGAATAAGTCTTTTCCGACCAGTTTGACAAGATCTTGGGGAACGTGCGGTACATAAAAAGTATATTGCCAGGCATTTCCCTCCTGAAATCCACGCCAGGGTTGATAGGGATTAAAGTTCGGAATAAAGTCTCCCTTACTGTCCTTTGGCCGTATAAATTTAGTTGAAGGATCATATAATCCTTTCCATGCGTCTGAAAGCTTTAGAAACTTCTTATAATCTGCATTACGACCAAGTGACTTGGCGTATTGCGCAGCAGCAGCTGCCGAAAAGGCATATTCCAAGGTATGAGAAGCGCCAAAAGGTGATCCTTGGGTTAATAATTCAGGACTACCGGTATTGTCCTCGATATAAGGTGAATAACCTTTTTCAACAAACACCCCCACATCAAGCTTCCCTGCTCCCGGAATCCGTCCGCGTGATTCAAGTTCATTTTTCCGAACAGCTTCATAGGCAAAATTTGTATCGTAATTCCGTATTCCGACATTATATGCTGCAGCAATTGCCAAGCCCGTAAAATTGGTACCCACACCGGAAACATACTTACTATTGGCGATACCGTCACCGAGCCAGCCCGCATCGCGGTACACCAGCAGCTGACTTTGTATCCAATCGTTGTAATAATCAGGATAGGCGATGGACCAGAGTTGTGTCAGGTTCCAAAATGCGCCCCAGATCGCATCTGTATTATAGTGCTGATGAACCGGCTTCCCTTGCGCATTTAATGCAATCTGGCCTACAGAGCCATCATTTTTTGGATAAGCCCCATTAATATCACTGGCAAGTCCCCGTCCAAGTAAGGCATGATATAATCCGGTATAAAATTTAACCCGGTCCTCTTCTTTACCACCTTCCACTAATATCCTTCCCATTTCATTGTTCCAGGTATTCAGTGCTTCGGATTTCGCTTTATCAAATGTCAGCCCCTTTGCCTCCTGCTCCAAATTTAACCGTGCGTTATCTACCGAAGTATAGGACAAACCGGTTTTGATGGTGATAGATTCATCCGATCCTGTATCGAATCGCAAAAACAGTCCCGCTCCTTGCCCCCGTATGTTTTTCTTCTCCTCAAAAATCGCGTCGTCCTTAAATGTTCCATAAGATTTTGGCCGCTTGCTGACTTCTGCAAAGAAATACATCTTCACAGTAGCGCCTTGTTGATATTTTTGGACATATACCGGGTTTGTCACCACGTATCCCCATACACATTGATTATCGTAATTTACTTCAGCATCGACCACTGGTCCGCTCTCGCCCATCACATGTCCAATATCAAATATCAGGTTGGACGCATCGGTTTTTGGAAAGGTATAACGATGGAAACCTACCCTTTTTGTCGCCGTTAGTTCGGCGAGGATTCCGTAATCTTTCAGTTTCACCCGATAGTAACCTGATGTGGCAAATTCATCTTTTTTGTCAAATGATGAGCGATAGCCACTTCGCGGCTGGTCCAGTTTCCCCGGCGTGGTTTTGAGTTCACCTACTGATGGAGCAAAGACAATTCCCCCGATCTGAAACTCATGAAAATTAGCAAAGCCTTCGATAGAGCTGTGTCTATCGTCATAGCCAACGGCTTCCCAACCGGACTTATTGCCATAACTTCCATTGGTACTTGGTGCTAATTTGGCCATACCAAAGGGTACTGCCGCCGGCGTATAAAAAAAATACCGGCTATGCACAGATCCAATATTGGGCTTTACCAGGGTAGTTAGATCAGTTTTTTGTTGCCCTGACGCAGATATCACACGGAATAACATGCAGAAAAAATAAAATATAAGATGCTTTACCATCGTTGTCAATTAGGTTCAAAAACAAACTTACAAAAAATAAAACTATGTATAAACATGAAAACAAAAAGATCATAAAAAAAGTAGGCGGGGACAGTTCAAAAAGGCGCAATATTGTAATAATTTAAATACGAATTGAATTATATCTCATTAAAAGCCTGATGCACCAGTTATTTTTTTACCTTTGTTTGTATATACATAATAAATAATAACCAAGAAGTTTTAAGTCATAAAGATCAATCCAAATTGAATGCGCTGGAAATAATCTAACGAAACATCGCGATTGCACTACTGAAATGCATAACACTTCAATTAATAAAAAGTTCCATGAGAAGAAACCTAACGTTTTTCGGTCTTACGTTTATCTTATTTAGCAGCGGTCTCTCTGCGCAACAAAAAATCCCATCGAAAGGAGACCAACTTAAGCTTGCGCAGACCATTTTAGCCGATCCGAAATTAAAATATGTGGATAGCCTGGCCAGGCAGGTCATCAAAGAAGGATTTAATGCCGGAAGTGGCTATTCGCAGATATGGGCCCGGGACCTCAATACGTTTATTGAAACGGCGTTGGAAGAAAGACCTGCAGCAGATGTTCGCGGGGCTATCCTATTGTTTTTCCAGATGCAACAGCCCAATGGTGAAATGGTCGACGGCTATGTACTCAAGAAAGATTTCACCTGGCATGATGATACGCCTTATTATTCTAAAAATGCACCCGATCATGTCGGTTTTAAAAACACTGTCGAGACCGACCAAGAGACTTCGCTGATTCAGCTACTGGGCAAGTACATACAGAAAACCAAGGATTATGGCATTCTTGACGAATCCATTGGTGGACTTTCGGTCAAAGAGCGCATACAGTTGATGTTGGATTACCTCAGGCGAGAACGGTTCAATACAACATACGGTCTCCTTTGGGGCGCCATGACAGCCGACTGGGGTGATGTGCAGCCGCATGACGATTTTGGCTGTGACTGGAATGCACTCTCCAATGAAGCCATTGATATCTACGACAATGCCATGCTCATCATTGCCTTACAGAACTTAATTGAAATCCAACCCAATGGAGCAAAGGCCGCTGATTGGAAAAAATTTAAAAAGGAGCTTGAAACAAATAGCAGACGCTATCTCTGGGACCAAAAGAAACAGAAATTTATTCCACATATCTATCCACAGCACTCTCCCCTGCCAAAAGGCTTTGATGAAAATCAAATCCATTACCATGGGGGTACGGCAATTGCGATCGAAGCTGGACTGCTCAAACGAAACGAAATAAAAACGGTCAATAGACAGATGTTGGAAAATGTCCGTTTGTCGGGCATGCCGAGCATCGGCCTTACACTCTATCCGACCTACCCTGCCGGTTTTTTCAAAGGTTGGATGGCAGAACCTTATCACTATCAAAATGGGGGCGACTGGACCTGGTTTGGCGGCAGAATGATCCAGCAACTTGTCCGCAACGGCTTTTATCAGGAAGCTTACGACGAGTTAGGGCCAATGATTGATCGTGTGGTGAAGAACAAAGGTTTTTACGAATGGTACGGCAAGAATGATGTGCCGAGCGGATCGGGCAAATTCAAAGGCTCAGCCGGTGTATTGAGCAAAGCAATCGCACTACTCCATCAATGGGCCTCAGAAACAGCCAAGTAGTCACTGCAATCGACGGATGAATTGATCCAGTAGCTTATGATTACTGGATCAATTGTTCTATTAATAATCTCTTCGGCTTTCCACGGTATAGGTAAAGCTTTCGGCGCGATAGAATCCCAGATTATATTCAATTGGCTTTCCGGACTGATCGAAAACAAAGCGTTTGCGCGATAAGATCGGATCACCGATATTGATTTCGAGTTTGTCTGCGATAAATTTATTGGCTGCAACGGCGTCTATTTCTTCCTGCGAAAGATCGGCCACAACATGGTAATCGGCTTCCAATATTTCATACAGCGGACGTTTAAAATCTTCGTCACCTGTCAGCCCAATGCGAGGATGAAAATAAGACGTAAAATAGACGAACGGATCATCTTTTTTACCACGTAACCGTTCCAGCTTTAATAGCTTTTGATCCTCATCGACCGCAAAAAATTTTGTAATGGCCTTATCGGGCACTACCCAGCTCACATGAAGCTCAAAATTCTTGACCTCGATACCACGATTTTTCATTTCTTGTGAAAAACTTAGCCAATTTTTGGATTTCGAACTGAATTTGGTGCTTGCAACCTTTGTACCGATACCTTTCTTCCGGATCAATAGCTCCTCATAAACCAGCTTATTAATCGCCAGACGCAAAGTAGAACGGGAAATAGCCAGACGTTTGGCTAGCTCTATTTCATTGGGCAACATTTTCCCCTCAATATATTCCGGTTGTTTTATCAACTCCCGCAGTAGATTTTCTGCTTGTATATGCAGTGGGACTGGACTTTTGTGATCTATTTTTAAATTCATTACATGATATTGCTTAGGCTAAAGTAAGATTTTTTGGATAATTAAAAAAATAGATATATGTTTGTATGTATATACATATAAAACTAATAAACCAGCTATGTCTAAAAATTTTATCCTTATTTTATGCATTGTTTCACTGGGCGGACTGCTTTTTGGCTTCGACATGGCGGTTATCGCCGGTGCTTTACCGCTTGTGAAGGGATTTTTTGGATTATCTCCTGTGCAGGAAGGTATTTTTGTTAGTTCGGCACTAATCGGATGCATTATTGGTGTATTCTTTACGGGCTCTTTTACGGACAAATATGGTCGTAAACAAGCCTTTATCGTGGCATCGTTGCTTTTTTTATTGTCAGCAATTGGCTGCGGATTCAGTCCTAATTATACTATATTGATCGCGAGCCGGGGCATTGGCGGACTAGGTGTTGGTATAGCTTCTATCGTAGTTCCTCTTTACCTTGCTGAAATATCCCCCAGTAAATTCAGAGGCAGATCAGTTACCTGTTATCAATTGGCGATTACATTTGGTATTCTGATTGCCTATATTAGTAACTATTTCATTCTTCAATTCGATTCGTTGCCTCAGGCGGAGCTTTGGCGTGGCATGTTTCTAGTTGGCGCGATCCCCGCCGTCCTACTTAGTTTAGGGGTTTATTTTATTCCTGAGAGTCCCCGCTGGCTGGCCAAAATTGGGCGAAACGAAGAGGTCGCAGCAATCCGTACCAAACTTGGTTTAACGGATCTATATGATTCGCCAAGTCCGGCCAAAGGAAATATGAAGGAGCTGTTTTCTCCCATCTACCGCAGGGCATTTCTGTTAGGTCTATTTTTACCCTTATTTTCTCAACTGAGCGGCATCAACGCCATCGTCTATTACGGCCCAAGCATACTGTTGGAATCAGGTATTTCCTTAGCAAATTCTTATCATGCACAATTATTTTTTGGTGCGGCGAACGTATTATTTACCTGCTTTGCCATCTGGAAAGTAGATAATTGGGGAAGAAGACCCTTATATATTTTAGGGACATTGGGGGCCACCATTAGTCTGATTGTAACGGGATATCTCTTCAGTCAGGAACAACCAAACAATGTTGCATTGATTGTTTCCATCCTGCTCTTCCTTTTTTTCTTTGCTTTTTCTATCGGTCCGTTAAAATTTGTGGTCGCGGCGGAAATATTCCCAAATGCCATACGGGCAAGAGCAATGGGAATAAGTATTATGGTGATGTGGATTTCCGATGCGATCGTCGGTCAGCTGACTCCTATTTTGCTCGCATCCTGGGGAGCAAGTTATACCTTTTGGTTATTTGCTTTTTTCTGTGCGATAGCTTTTATCGTTGTACTGGGATATTTACCGGAGACCAAGGGCAAACCTTTGGAAGAAATCGAAAAATATTGGATTGAAAAATCAAAGAAAAAGCAGAATAACAACGCATAACTTCGTTCAATATCCCCTATTATTTTAGTCATTTTTTTTACATACGCAATAAATAACATCTTATGTATTCCAATACTCAAACGACATCTTTTCAATACGACATCTTACCTACATTTCCAGTTCAGGGCAAATTGTCCAACTCTTATGATGAGTTGGTCGATCACCTGATCCAAAATCATATACACTGCATAGATGGGTTTGTTGGCGTAAATTGGGAAACACCAATAAAGCATATCCAGCAGGAATTTGTTAAGCGGGGATTAACAGTGCGATTTGTTTCCATGGAAACAGCATTGCTCCCTGAAGCAGCAATCGAGGAGAAAGTAGCTCCTTATCTTGGCGGTAATGATCCATTATTCGGAAAAAAAACACCACTCGAACTGATCGCATACTTTGATACAGTCAAATTGGCTGCACTGCAGGGAATGCTAAAACAGGCCACCGACAGTGAGTATCTTATTTTTTATGGCCCCGGAGCAGCGCTCCTTGAGGTATCAAGTCAGGTGATGTACATCGACCTGCCCAAAAATATACTAATCCAACGGATGCGTGCTGGACTGGCCGGGAATCTGGCCTGTGCAAAACAAAGCGATCAAAAAGAGCTTTATAAACGGTATTACTTTGTCGATTGGGAACTCCTAAACCGACATAAACGGACGATATTAGCACGCGTGGAGATTCTTGCCGATCAGCAATCCGCTGAAAATCTACCTTGGATCTTAGGAAATGATCTAAAAGCGACTTTGCATGTAATGTCTAAAAATTACTTTCGGGTAAGACCAACATTCGAACCCGGAGTCTGGGGCGGACAATGGATGAAGGAACATTTAACGGGTATTGATCAACAGGTTAAAAATTATGCGTGGTCTTTTGAAATGATTGTTCCCGAAAACGGCATTTTACTTGAGAATAACGGGCTAGTGCTCGAAATTTCTTTTGATCAACTGATGTTTCAGGAAAGTTCAAATGTCCTGGGCGCTGCGCAGCCACGTTTTGACGTTGAGTTTCCAATCCGGTTTAACTTTCTGGACACTTTTGATGGCGGCAATCTTTCCATTCAGTGCCATCCTAGTCCAAGTTATGCCAAAGCCGAATTTGGAGAAAATTTCACTCAAGACGAATCCTATTACATTGTGGACCGAAAGGGCGATGCACAGGTCTACCTGGGATTTCAGGAGGATATCGATGCGGAAAACTTCCGTGTTGTTCTTGAACAGAGCTTCCGTACGGGCGAACCGATCGCCATTGACAGGTACGTCCAAAAATTTGAATCGCAAAAGCATCAGTTATATTTAATTCCCCACGGTACGGTGCATTCTTCCGGGACGAATAACCTTGTACTGGAGATCAGCGCCACTCCCTACAACTACACGTTTAAGATGTACGACTGGGTACGCCCCGATTTAGACGGTAAGCCACGTCCATTAAATATCGACAGGGCTTTCGCCAATCTTAATTTTAACCGAAAGGGCGATGTCGTCAAAGATACGCTCCTGTCCCAACCAGAGGTTTATACACTCGATGCCCAAGCATCAAAAGTGCATTTGCCAACGCATGAAGATCATTTCTATGATGTTTACAGGTACGAATTTGCAGACGAGGTGAAGATTGAGACAAAGGGGCAATGCCATATTATGATGCTCGTTGAAGGGGAAGCGGTAGAACTGACAACTGCCAATGGCATGAAAAAAATCTTCCATTATGCCGAAACTTTCGCCGTTCCCGCAGCTGCGAAATCCTATTCGCTCCGCAACCTGGGAACTGCTCAGGCAAAAGTAATACAGTCTTTTGTCAAAGACCATAAATGTTAATAATAGGTACACAACGATAGAAAAAAACAGCATCATGAGAAATTTATGTTTCGCGTTATCTACTTCCTTGCTGCTATTATCCTGCAACGGTGGTAGCAACAAATCCACAGGAAGCGGCACACAGCAAAATGTGGCACAGGATAGTAGCTTCCAACTCGTCAAAGATATGGCAGGCAAGGTTATCAAAGCAGGATTCAATGCAGGTGACGGCTATAGTGAAGTATGGATCAGGGATTACAATACCTTTATTACCTTAGCAAGCCAAGTGCACCCCCACGAGCAGATCAAAGATCAATTGGCACTATTTTTTAAATTACAGGAAGCTGATGGTAATATCGCAGACGGTTTTGTCAAAAAATCCAGTTTAAAGAATGGTGTTTCCGACTATTATACCATCACTAATCCACTGGCTCCGGAATATGCCGCACATAAAAACACGGTTGAAACCGATCAGGAAACATCCTTGATCCAGGCAGTTCACAAATATATCGTAGCCACTAAGGACAGCTCTTTTCTCGCACAAAAAATAGGCGAAACGACAGTGAAAGACCGGATGGAACAGGCCTTGCAATTTTTAATGGACAAACGTTATAATGCCACTTATGGTCTATTGTGGGGGGCCACAACGGTCGATTGGGGTGATGTGCAGCCAGAACACGATTGGGGGGTCCATTTGGACAAAAACTCTCATATTGCCCTGGATATTTATGATAATGCCATGTTTTTAATTGCTTTGGACAATTACATTGATCTTTTCCCTGATAAAAAAGAAAAATGGAGTAAGGTCAGAACCACGATTGCCAGCAATACCATGAAACATCTTTGGGACGATAAAAATCAAAAATTCATCCCTCACATCTATATCAACGGGTCGCCATTTCCAAAAGATTTTGATGAAAACCAAATCTACTATCACGGCGGAACAGCCATTGCCATTGAGGCAAACCTGCTTAGCAAAGAGCAGATCAAAACTTCCCTGGACAAGATGATCAAAAATGTAAAAGATGCCGGAGCAGCCACCATTGGATTAACCGTATATCCGACTTATCCGGCTGGTTTTTTCAAAAATAAAGGCATGTATCCGTATGGTTATCAAAATGGCGGAGATTGGACCTGGTTTGGAGGGAGAATGATCCAACAACTGGCTAAAAATGGCTTCCAGCAGGAAGCTTATGAGCAGATCAAGCCCATGTTGGCGCGTGTCATTAAAAATAAAGGTTTCTACGAATGGTATACGAAAGACAATAAACCTGAAGGTTCGGGAACCTTTAGAGGCGAGGCTGGCGTACTTTACGATGCAATCACCTTATTGGAAAATACCGGAAAATAACCCGTAATATTTATACCCAACACATAAAAAATAGGGTGTCCGAAAAGATCAGACACCCTATCACCATTCAATCACATCGCTGCACTATCGGCAAGTCAAGTTTCCAATACCCTTATTATTGACTAAGTAATGCTACAGCATAGACTAAGTATCTATTCAGCAGCACTATAATCGATGGGGAAAACGACTTGGTCTCTCCTTTTATCCTCTTAGAACCTTACCGTGTCCGTAGCGATAAATGGTAACCGATAATTACCTGTATCGATGCGCACCTTACCCTGTAATGCTTTTAAGGCCACACTGTCCCGGTCGCCCGTTTGGTAGATATATACATTTTTCAAGCTAGGGATATCCTTCAAATTCGACAGACCCTTTGCGCTTACTTTTGTCCCCACCAGGTTCAGGTAGATCAATTTTTGCAGTCCTTTCAATTGGGATAGGCCATTGTCGGAAACTTTTGTATTCTCGAGATGCAGACGTGAGATGACAGGCATGGATTTTATCGTAGAAAATGCCTGGTCAGTGATGGCGGTATGCCCAAGCTTCAGTTGAACGATATTCTCTTTAATGGCCAACAGTTCCTGCAGATCCTTATCATTAAACTGTGGATAGTTGATGGCATTGACCAGCACCAGATTATTTTCTTTAGCCACAGGAATGATTTTGATTCCTTTTGCCTGCCAGGCATCAACTTTATCCTTTGGTAAATCGGGTGCCTTTGGAAAATCCGCATACAATACCTGCGAGGCCTCCTGTTCTCCTGTTTCAAGTTTTTTCAATATTGCTGCAATTTCCTTCGACTGTGTAAGTTGATTCACTTTTTTATCGAAGCTCGCCCCTTGATCAATCCACCATGCAATTAATTTGATCTGATCGACGCTGATCGGTGTACGCCCCTTTGGTGGCATTCTTTTTTTGTGTCCTTCCGGCAATATCAGTCGCGCATACAATTCACTTTCTTTCGAATTGCCACCCTTCAGCACCGTTCCATTTTCACCCCCCTTTAACAGACTTTCCCTTGTCTGTAAGGCCAAACCTCCCTCCTGTTTCCGATCACCATGGCAGCTCTGACAGCGTTGTTTGAGTATAGGTTGTATAATACCGTCATATACGGCAGCCTCTTGTACATTCTCAACAATTAAAAGCTCGTCGTTGCTTTCCTCCACACCAAAAGTCTTTTTCATCGCCTGTGGCATGGCTTCAAGAAAATAACCCTTGCCATGCGTTAAGGTACCGCCGTAGTGTCCTGTGACTCCCAATAATATAACCAGGATCAAAAATAGCCAAAAACGAAACCGTAGGATTTTTCTTGCCCATTGTAGCGCTCCGCTTTTTTCGCGGTACAGGAAATAAAGCAGTAGGCTACATACGGCGACGGCAATTCCCAGCCACTGATGGTAATTGAGCACGTCGATTTCATAACCGCCATTGCGTGAAAGCAGAAATCCCGAAAGAGCAGCAAACATGGCAGCTATACTGCCCAATAACAAGCACAATCTAATCGCCGACAGGTATGGATTTTCTTTTTTGAATAGTTCCAGAAATGCCATCACAAATGCAATCAATAAAATTCCGATGGGTAAATGCACTAAGATGGGATGAAACCGTCCCAAAAAGGCCATCAATTCTTCAAGAAAAACCATCATTCTTTATACCTGTCTTTGAGTAAATTCAACATATATACATTTACGGACCATTGGTCTGCCACCGGCTGCTGTGTAAAAGGCAGTGTAGGCAAATAACCTGCCGGACCAAATTCCGTGGTAATGGTCAATACCTTTGCTCCGCTTTGTTTATGTTGGGCGACAATCTGATCCCACCAGGCCAGATGTTGACTGACCGTACTTTTCCATTCCGGTGCCGCGGGGTCATTGACCTGAGGCCCTTCAGGATGTCCGATCCGGGCATGGATATGTTCTGTCCGGGCGAGTGCCAAAGAAACCGCTTCAGCTTGGTCAGCGAGCAAAGACTCATGTACATTGCACCAGTGTGAAATATCCAAAGCAAGCCTTAAAGCGGGGATTTTTGTTAAATAATCTTTGGTCAGGTGGGCCGCAAAGCTAAATCGGCCACGATGTGTCTCATGGTAAACCGGAATACGCCATTTTTCCATAATCACCTGACCAATATCGATCAATTGCTTATTCTGTTCAAACGCGTAATATTCTTTACCTGTATGGCAATTGATATAATCCGGCTTTATGCTTGCGGCTTCTTCCAGATTACGTTTAAAACTTTCGCGGTACTGGTCAAATGAAACTCCGGAACCACCGGAAAGAAGCCCTAAACGCAGACCATATTTTTGCAGGGCATCAATCATTTCTTTTCGTTCTTTCTGATCCCCGGGGAGCCAGGCTTCTACCCCATCATAGCCCGCATTTTTCACGCGTTCACAAAAGCGGTCCCAGGAATCGGTATTTCCCCAATTGGTACAATAGTACTTAATGTGTAATTTCTCTTGTTGCTGTGCCAGAAGTGTATAAAAATTGGCCATCAGAAGGATTAATACTAGAAATCGTTTCATTCGTTAAATAATAGCTTGTATAAGTTCGCCTTCCACATCCGTCAAACGGAATGGTCGGCCCTGAAATTCATAGGTAAATTTTTCGTGGTCAAATCCCAGAAGATGGAGCATGGTGGCATGCACATCATGTACGGAAGCCCTTCCTTCAACACCTGCAAAACCAATATCGTCCGTTTGCCCGTAGCTGATGCCGTTACGTATGCCTCCACCTGCCATCCAGATGGTATAGGCGTCCGTATGATGATCTCTTCCAAGGAATGGCATATCACTATTATCACGATTCTCCTGCATTGGCGTCCGTCCAAACTCCCCGCCCCAGACGACCAATGTGTCCTCTAATAAGCCCCGTTGTTTCAGATCCAGGATCAGTGCCGTCATCGGGCGATCAATTTCACGGCATTTATTTCGAAATCCAAGATCTATGGAGTCTGCCGCATTTGTGCCATGACTATCCCAGCCCCAGTCAAACAATTGCACAAAACGCACCCCCTGTTCCACAAGCTTGCGGGCCAACAGGCAGTTATTGGCGAAAGATTCTTTTCCGGGTTCGGTACCGTATAATTCATGGATATAAGCAGGTTCATTGTTGATATTCATCACTTCGGGTACGGCGACCTGCATTTTATAAGCCATTTCATACTGCGCAATCCGTGAAAGTGTCTCAGGGTCCTTAAATGTGTCATACTCCGTTTTGTTGACATTATTGATCGCGTCGATAAGATGGCGCTTCATGTCCCGGTCCATTCCTTCAGGATCAGCAATATACAATACAGGGTCTCCCTTTGAACGGCACTGCACCCCCTGGTAGACCGATGGTAGAAAACCACTTCCCCAGACACTCTTTCCGGCGTCCGGCGTTTTACCCCCAGAAGTCAATACCACAAATCCCGGTAGATTGCTGTTTTCTGAGCCTAGGCCATAAGTCACCCATGAACCAATGCTTGGACGCCCCAATCGGGCACTTCCGGTATGCATAAACAGCTGTGCCGGTCCGTGGTTAAACTGATCCGTATGGACAGCTTTCAAAAAACTGACGTCATCAACCACCTGACTAAAATGAGGTAAATGATCGGATACCCAAGCTCCACTTTCACCATATTGTTTGAAAGTCGCCTGTGGTCCCAGCATTTTAGGTACCCCGCGGATAAAGGCAAATTTCTTTCCGGCCAAAAGGGACTGTGGGCAGGGTTGATTATGTAATTTCTGCAGTGCAGGTTTATAATCAAACAATTCAAGCTGCGAGGGGGCTCCCGCCATGTGTAAATAGATTACACTTTTGGCTTTACCGGGAAAATGGGGCGATTTAGGAATCAACGGATTTAAAGCATTCAGATCCAAATTGCCTTTTGATCCGGATGTGTTCCATCCTCCGCAACTTGCCAAAAGACTTCCCAATGCAATGCCGCCAATACCAGCAACACAATCTTTTAGAAAATGTCTTCTTGTCACAGCCTTCAATTCAGATTGCTGTGCTTCTTCTATTAATTTATTCAGATCTTTCATTCATGTAGCTCTTTTTGCATGGCACCAATTCTACCATATCTATTGTTTATCCCGATTCCCGGTTGATTCAGCTCCCCGGGGTTTTATTACCAGCATGTATTTTGAATCTCTCCCCTAGGATTTCGTTAAAAATTCATCCAGGTTCAATAATGCATTTGCAACCAACATATAAGCAGCTTTGGATGATATTGTTTTTGTATTTTCCTTTGCCAAATCGCTGCCCAGATATTTCGCTGCAGATGCTGGCGCTTTGTTAAATTCCAAGAGTGCTTTTTTGTAGAGTTCCTCAAGGTCGGCGATCTTCCTGGGATCGGCTTCTTTGAGCATTGCCCTTCGATAACCGGCACTGATGCTCTTTTTTGTATCTCCTTTTCCTTCCTGCAGCATGATATTTCCTAAATGCTTTGCCGCTTCCAGATACACGGGGTCATTGAGGGTGGCCAAAGCCTGCAACGGCGTATTTGTCCGTATGCGATCAACCAGGCATACCTCCCTGCTGGATGCATCGAAGGAAACAAAGGACGGATAAGGGCTCGTGCGTTTCAAAAAGGTATAAACGCCACGTCGATACTGATCTTCCCCTTCGCTCTTGACCCAGGACTCACCGCTGTATACGGTCATCCACACCCCATCCGGTTGATAGGGCATGACACTCGGTCCATACATTTTATTGCTTAACAAGCCACTGACGGCTAGCGCCTGATCCCGAATCTGCTCCGCGGAAAGCCTAAACCGCGGCCCTCTCGCCAAATAATAGTTCTGCGGATCTTTTTCCACTTTATCACCATTTAGCGTTGAAGCCTGCTTATAGGTACCTGAAAGGACAATCTCACGGACCAATTTTTTCATGCTCCATTTTTTTCCGTTCATAAAATCCAGGGCCAGATAATCCAATAATTCACGGTGAATTGGCGGTATACTCTGTGTCCCCATATCACCCAATGGTTCCACCAGTCCGCGGCCAAACAACTGTGCCCAAACACGGTTAACCAAGGTCCGCGCAGTTAATGGGTTCTCTTTGCTGACAATCCACTGCGCAAATCCCATGCGATTTCGGGGAGCACCTTTTGGAAATTCATTGAGCGATTCAGGCACCATGGGCTGTACTTCTGCCCCCAGAGACAGCCGGTTACCCCGGATGAATACATTCGTTTTCCGATGCATTTCTTTCGGATTTTCAATCATAATGGGCACACTTTCGGGCTGCAGATTGACAAGCTGGAGAAAAGTTCGCTGAAGGTTAAGATTTTCGGAGGGTTTTCCAACCGGAAAGTCCTCCCGAAAAGCAAACCATTCAATCATACAAATCGGTTGACCAGCTGCAACTGCTGGATTCTTAAATACCAGAAAAAGGTCGTGTACACCGCTTGTCGGTGCTATCGCTGCCTGAATAACCTGTCTGCCCGAGGTTTTGGGTAAATCTATATTGGCTAGCAAAGGCCCATTAGGTTTATTGAGATGCACTTCCATTTTTCCGCCAACTGCATCTGTCCAGAAATTCATGAAGAGCTGCCTTTTGCCATCCAGGGTAATTGCTTTTAAACGGGCTGATCCACTGCTGCGTACACCAAGCCATTTTGTATCATACAAAGCACCGTTTACAATCTGATCGCTATAATGGGCATGAATCTTAGGCTCGAGCGTATGTAGGAACAGATCCGCAGATTTTACCGCATTTCCATCGCCATTGGCTGTCAACCAATGCTTGATGCTATCGACACGTTTTTCGTCCTGTGCCGTATAAAAACGTAGTTTTGGATGATCACCTTGTGTATCTTCATCTCGCGTGTTGTTGAAAAATGCCAGCGATTTATAATATTCCTCAAATTTAAAAGGATCATAGGTGTGACTATGACATTGCACACACTCAAATGTTGTACTCAACCATACCTGATAACTGGTATTTAAACGGTCCAGGACAGCCGCCATCCTAAACTCCTCACTATCCGTTCCGCCCTCATCGTTATTCATGGTGTTCCGGTGGAACGCCGTCGCGATAAGCTGATCTTTGGTCGGTTGAGGCAAAAGATCTCCAGCCAGCTGCTCAATGGTAAATTCGTCGTATGGCATATCTTTGTTCAGGGCTTTGATCACCCAATCCCGATAGGACCAGATACTACGTGACCCATCCTTTTCGTATCCTTTGGTATCGGCATAGCGTGCCATGTCCAGCCACCAACTAGCCCATTTTTCACCGTATTTAGAGGAAGCCAATAAGCTATCAACTCTACGGGAATAGGCATCATCGCTGTCATCCTCGATAAATGCGCTGATTTCATCTAAGGTCGGTGTTATGCCGATGAGGTCCAAATAAAGTCTTCTCAACAAAGTGCTCTTATCGGCTTCATCCGAAAAAGAGAGCTCCTTGTTCTTTAATTTGGCCTGCACAAAATAGTCGATGTTGTTATTCACCCCTTTCGGTTTTATGCCAAAAAGTCCTGCCAGGGAAAATGGTTTCGGCACTTCGACATCTTCGGGTAAAGTATAAGCCCAATGCTTACCCCACTTTGCACCTTGGTCGATCCACTTTTTTAAAATATCAATTTCGTCATCGTTCAGTTTTGGCGCATTATAAGGCATGCGCAATTCAGGATCATCAGAAACCAATCTCTTCATAAACTCGCTATGCTCCGCATCCCCCCGAATAATTGCCGGTTTGCCAGACTCGGCTTTGGCAAAAGCTTCATTTTCAAAAAGAAAACTAAGCCCCCCATTTTTCTTCACTCCACCATGACAGGCAATGCAATGTTTATTTAATATCGGTTTGACATCTGCACTAAAGTCTACTGTTTCTTCTTTACCAAATGTAAATATTGTAAAGCAGGCGATAATTAAGGCCAATAATGCTAACACCATTAATTTTCTATTCATAGCAATAAGGTCGATTCAATATTATGCAGTTATTAGGTTTATTTTATAATTGTTGTGCAGCTATTCCAATGCTTGAGCTAGTGGAATACATATCAGCGAGCCGAAACAGGCATTGATAGCTAACGTCAGTAAAATTAAAGAAGAACGACGGGATAAACTAAAACTAGATTAACAGAAACATAAACTATATTACCTCCTCCCAATACATTCTCTATTTTTGCCGCTGTTAGCGCCATTTGGGCTTCATTAGCCATGGATAACATTTTAGTTACGGAAACTTAAGAAGCGATCACTTTATCTACTTTTAATCTGGAGTTCGGATGACATGCGTTATTGACTCGATCCATTTGATCCGCGTTTCTAACCAATAATTAGCAATACTGCCGCATTCAGCCATTTTTGACGGCAAAGTTGCTAGACGGCATGCCGGAAACAAAAAAGGCAAAATAAGCTCTAAAAAAGCCTAAATAGTGTCAGCTATTTGTGCTGTTGAGCACTAAATTTGTAAACCATATCCATATAAATTATGAAATACTGCTATCTCATTCTTTTATTTCTCATGACCGGTCCTGTTGTTGGACAGCCATCCACCGGTTACAATCTTAATTTTACGAATCTGGCAACTCGCTGGGATGAGGCTATCCCCTTAGGCAATGGCCAATTGGGTGCGTTAATCTGGAAAAAAGACAATACCATCCGCTTATCTCTGGATCGGGCGGATCTTTGGGATGAACGCAAAGCATTTGAGATAGAAAAACATGATTTTAAATGGGTACAGCAACAGCTACAAAACAACAGCTATCAGGCAGCTCAACAATGGGGAGATTCCCCTTATGACCGCTCCCCTTATCCGACCAAACTTCCGGCAGCGGCAATGATCTTTGATGCAGCAAAATTCGGAAACGTCGTTTCCAATGTACTGGATCTGCAAAGTGCGGTACATACATTGAAATTTGACGATGGAAAAACCCTTATTACTTATGTACATGCCACCAGACCAATGGGGTACTTCGAAATTACGGGTAAAAACATCGATGATCTTGCACCGCAGCTTGTCCCACATCAATACGAAAATACCACACAGGCGGATGAGCAAAAAAGCGTAGTTGATGGCCAGAGCTTAACCAGACTGGGTTACAAACAAGGGAACATTGTTAAAACCGAAAACGCTCAGGTACTGCATCAGGAAACCTATGATCATCATTTTTTTGAGGTTGTATTGCAGTGGAAAAAAATGTCTCCGAACAAGCTTATAGGCTACTGGACCATCAGTAACGATCAAAAAGCCAAAGTACAGCCCATTTCGATCAAACAGTATGAAGCCGCAAAACAAAGCCATATTTCCTGGTGGGCAAACTATTGGTCTAAATCGACTATTTCCATTCCTGAAAAAGACCTCGAAAGGCAATATTACCTGGAACTTTATAAATTAGGAGCTACGGCACGCCAAGGTGCGCCAGCGATTACACTTCAAGCCGTTTGGACCGCCGACAACGGGGGCTTACCACCCTGGAAAGGGGATTTTCATAACGATCTCAATACGCAATTGAGCTATTGGCCAGCGTACACCGCCAACCGAATGGATGCGGCTCAAAGTTATACGGATTGGTTATGGAAAATCAGGCCGAAGAATCTTGCCTATACCCGGCAATACTTTGCTGTCGACGGATTAAATATTCCGGGTGTGCTGACATTGAATGGCTACCCGATGGGTGGCTGGATCCAATACTCCTTATCCCCCACAGTCAGTGCATGGACAGCCCAACATTTTTATTGGCAATGGAAATATGGAATGGACCGCAATTTCTTAAAAGAGCAAGCTTACCCCTATATCACTGAAGCGGCAACCTATTTAAAAAATATAACTTATCTCAAAGATGGGAAGCGTTATCTCCCCCTAAGCAGTAGTCCGGAATACAATGACAACAGCAGGGAGGCCTGGTTTGAGCGCTGGACAAATTTTGATCTCAGCCTGGCACATTACTTATTCGATATCGCCGCAGAGGTCAGCAACGCAAATGGTAAACCCGAAGCGGCTAAAGAATGGGCTAGATACAGTGCCGAATTGCCTAATTTTGCGACGGATGAAACCGGCCTGCAAGTCGCGGTTGACCTACCGATGAAACATTCCCATAGACACATGTCACCCTATATGGCTATTTACCCATTGGGAATACTTGACATCAATAACGCCCGGGACAAATCGTTGATCGAAAAATCGCTTTCCCATTTAGAGCAATTGGGCACAAGGGCTTGGGTGGGCTATTCCTTTTCATGGATGGCTTGTCTCCATGCAAGAGCAAAACAAAGTAAACAGGCTGTTGTGAACTTACAGAAATTTGCCCATAATTTTTGTTCCATAAATTCCTTTCACTTAAACGGTGACCAAAATGGGGGGCAGTATTCTGATTTTACCTATCGCCCTTTTACGCTGGAGGGTAATTTTGCCTTCGCACAGGGTATTCACGAATTATTAATTCAGAGCAAAAATGATTATATCGAAGTTTTTCCGGCCACGCCTGAGGATTGGAAAAACGTATCCTTTAAAAATCTGAGAACTGCGGGTGGATTTATTGTCAGTGCTGAGAAGAACGGCGGAAAACTAACATCATTGCGCGTAACTGCCAGTCAGAATGGTGTCTTCCGGATTTTTGAAAAGACAGATCTTCAGGATCTGTCAAGTAAAAAACAGTTATCAAAAAACAATGATATCCAATATATTAAATTGAAAAAAGGCCAAACGATTCAGCTAGGCAGTATTTAATTAAATCTGTATTACCAAAAAAGTATGATCAACCGAAAAAAATTTATCCAACTGGGAAGTTTAGGCTTAGGCAGCATATTAGTCAACAAGAGTCTTGCCAGTACGTCTATTGCGTCGACAACAGACCATGTGTTCAAAGCTGAGGGCATTAAATTTGGCGTGATTGCAGATCTTCATCACGATCTTATGCACGATGGTTTACGTCGGGCCAAACTTTTTATCGAAGCAATGAAAAATGAAAACCCCGACTTTATTATTTCCTTGGGCGACTTTTGTTTTCCAAAGGCTAAGAATAAAGAATTAATGGCTATTTGGGATGGCTTTACAGGGGAAAGGCACTTTGTAATCGGCAATCACGATACAGACGGCGGCTTCACAAAACAACAGGTCACCGATTTTTGGAATAGCCCCGCACCTTACTATTCCTTTGATAAACAAGGCTTTCATTTTGTCATCCTGGATGGCAACGAGCAAAGCCTGACAAAAAAAATTGAAGGTTATCCCCGCAGTATCGGTCAACAACAACTGGAATGGTTAAAAAAAGATATTCGAAATACTAAAAAGCGGGTTATCATCTTTTGTCATCAAGGCTTGGACAACGAAGACGGCGGACTTGAAAATGGCATGGCAGTGAGGTATCTATTGGAACAAATGAATATTGAAGCTGGATTCAATAAAATTTTACTTGTTCTTACTGGCCATCATCACCTCAATTATCACAACGAGATTAATGGCATTCATTATGTGCAAATCAATAGTGCCTCCTATTACTGGGCGGGTGATACATTTGAAAGCAAAGCGTTTGATGCGGATTTCTATAAAAAACATGGTATTTTAAAACGAACATTGGTCTATCAGGATCCTATCTGGGCAACTGTCAGTATAGATCATAAAAAGAATATCCGTATCCAAGGGTCTGAAACAACAATGGCCGGAATACCACTGGCACAAACGGGAATTGATATTTATAAAGATGTATATCCGATTAGTGCAAAGATTGATAGCAGACATCTGCGCTACCGATAAAACTTTAATTCTTACAAAGAGCCTATAATGGCCAAAGAGATTTTTCGCACGCTCTTTGGCCATTATTCATTTTAGGAAACAGCTAAGTCGCCGATCTGCGGACTGATATGGGAGCAAAAATTAAATAAATAATACTTTGAAAAATATCACAGGAGTAATACCTTTGCGTTGTTTATAATTAATCTAATTAAGACTACAAACCAACATGAATAAAATTATCATCTACCTCCTGTTGATTATTCCGGGCACCCTACTTGCCCAAGGACAGCACAAAGCCGAAATTTACGGTAAAATTTTCTCCTCCGATGGAAAGCCTATTTCGGGTATTACGGTAAAATTGTACCCGCAAGACATCACCGTGTTAACGAGAACCAACGGCTCATACCAATTTAAATCTTTAAAGCCGGGTGAAGCAAGACTGGAGATATCAGCGGTGGGCTTACAGTCTTTGACCCGTACAATCCAAATTGTAGAAGACAAAAACCGGATTCCAGATATTTACCTCAACGAAAACCAATCTACCTTACAAGAGATTGTTATTAATGGAAATGGATCCAATAAATATACCCGTAAACAAAGCATTTACGTCTCTAAAATGCCGCTCAACAACCTTGAAAACTCCCAATCATACGCCGTCGTTACTAAAGAGTTATTAAAAAGCCAGCTTAACACCAATTACGACGATGCTATGGCGAACGTTTCGGGTATTGACAAATTATGGGCTTCAACAGGAAGACCAGGTGATGGTGTCACCTATTACACATTACGAGGTTTTAGCACGCAGACTGCAATGGTTAACGGTGTGGTGGGCATCGCCAGCACCAGTCCAGACCCAGCCAATCTTGAATCCATTGAGGTAATCAAAGGGCCCTCGGGCTCACTTTATGGTGGAGCGGCAGTTGGATTTGGCGGACTAATCAACAATATAACCAAGAGGCCATTGGATACTGTCGGTGGTCGTGTCAATTATATTTTGGGCAGTTATGCGCAGCATCGTTTCACAGCGGACGTATATGGTCCACTAACCGCAGATAAAAAGCTTCTAGGCCGTGTGAATACAGCACTTACAAATGTCGGCAACTATCAGGACGCGGGTTTCAACAGATCATTTTTTATCGCCCCCTCATTGCTCTACCGGCCAAGTGAAAAACTTGACATCCAATTGGATTTCGAACTCTTTCAAAACAAGGCAACCAATCCGTTAATGGTATTTCTCAATCGTTCACGCCAGTTATTTGCGAGGACGCCCGATGAACTACAGTTTGATTTCGGTAAATCGTATACGAATGACGACGTGACCTTTAAAAATCCTACCACGAATGTACGGGGCAACGTCACCTACCGTTTCAACGAACAATGGACCTCCCATACAACGGTAAATTACAATAGACGTAAATCAGACGGTTATTTTCAATATGTCATGTATCTCCAGGCGAATAACGATACATTGATCAATCGCTATGTCGCTGACCAGAACTACACCGCCAGCAATTTCAATGCACAGCAAAATTTTGTCGGGGACTTTCATCTCGGGGAACTTCGAAACAGGCTGCTCGTCGGCGTCGACTATCTTTTCCAACAAGCAGAAAGTCATAATTCGCCTTATATCTTATTTGATCAGCTCAATACCTCCTTTGATGATCCAAGATATGCTAGATTCAATGCGGCTAATATCGATGCAGCAATAGCCGCTTCAACAGGAGCCGAAACAAATACGAGAAGCCGTAATCAGGTCTTGGGCGCCTATGTCTCCGATGTTTTGGATCTCACTCCACAGTTACATCTGAATGTTGCTTTACGTATGGATTACTTTGACAATCAGGGAACTTATAATTTCGACAAAGACACCACGACAGGAGCTTTCAATCAAACCGCATTTTCTCCACGTGCAGGTTTAGTATATGAATTTATCAAAGATAAAGTCTCATTTTTCGCTAATTATCAAAATGGATTCAAGAATGTTGCTCCTGTCGTACAACCACATCCGAGTATATCCGGGGACTTTAAACCACAGCAGGCCTCACAGTGGGAAGCCGGGGTTAAATTTAATCTGCTCAACGATAAACTTGGTCTAACGGCAAGCTACTACGACATTACCGTTGATAATATGTTGCGCTCTGAAGCAAGAGTTATTGATGGGGAGTCCTACAATATTACCATTCAAGATGGTACACGTTTAAGCCGGGGAATAGATTTTGATTTAACAGCTGCTCCGGTCCAAGGCTTGAATGTTATATTTAGTTATAGTTTTAATGATAGCAAAACGACAAAAGCTGCTGAAAATGTGAATAATTTACGTCCAACAGAAGCTGGGCCAAAACATCTTTCGAACCTATGGGCCAACTATATTCTACAAAAAGGAACACTCAAAGGGCTCGGTATCGGGGCGGGATTGAATTATGCCAGTGAAAATCTGATTACCAACAGTGTACCTACAGGTATTTTTTCACTACCGTCATATACACTATTTAATGCAAGCCTCTCCTACGGGTATAAACATTTTGAATTTGCGGTAAAAGGAAACAACCTGACCAACCAAACCTATTTCAAAGGTTGGACTACCGTAAATCCTCAAATGCCTAGAAATATCCTAGGTAGTGTCGCATATCAATTTTAATTTGCTCCGTTAACGAGGCATCAATACACAAGAAAGGGGCTATATATAGCCCCTTTCTTGTGTATTGTCAGAGATTACAATTAAATCATGCCCTTGTTACAGCACTTTAAATTCGTGCTATTAAGGTAGTTCAATCAAAAACTCAGTTTTAGGCAATCTAAATTTTTTCAATTTCAGCAACCAATCCTCTTCACCCAAACGGTAACCTAAGGGTAGCAGAACAACACTTTTTAGCCCCAATTTGTCTAAT
Source organism: Sphingobacterium athyrii (assembly GCF_003071065.1). Classification (GTDB taxonomy): domain Bacteria; phylum Bacteroidota; class Bacteroidia; order Sphingobacteriales; family Sphingobacteriaceae; genus Sphingobacterium; species Sphingobacterium athyrii. The sequence continues at coordinate 461,187 of NZ_QCXX01000001.1, forward strand.
CCCAATAACTTATCCAGCTCCCCGTTGGAAAATCCCTCCATTGGTGTAGCATCCACTTTCAATTCCGCAGCTTGCGCGATGGCCATTCCAAAAGAAATATAAGCCTGTTTCGCGGCATGCGCTGCCTGCTGTTCCTCCGTAAGCGCAGCAAACATACTTTTTAATTTATTTTTGTAATCATCAGTTGTATCCAATGGTAAACCTCTATGGTTATTCATCTGGTCAAACGTCGCATCAATACGTTCATCTGTGTATTTATCCCATGCCGCAAAAACCAAAAGATGAGAGCTTTCTGCAATAATTTGTTGCCCCCAAGCTACAGGTACAATTTGTTCTTTCAATTGTTGATCTGTAATCAACACGACACGGAAAGGTTGCAATCCCGAGGAGCTCGGTGCCATACGTGCTGCTTCGATAATTTTATCTACGTCTTTCGGATCAACCTTCTTTGTTGAATCGTATTTCTTGGTCGCATAACGCCATTCAAGGGTTTCTAATAATGCCATTTTCTTTTCTTTTTTTGCTTTATTATTTATTCAAATGCCTTGTTACAGGCTTAGTATCACCTAAATTTGATAAAAGAAATTAAACCCGGAAAGCAGTATACATACAATTAACCTTATTTTAATTTCTATTTATAAAATAAATATAGCAAATATTTGAATGTTCAAACACTAAAACAACATAATAATCCAAGAAACTGAGTAAATCTTTGTACAATCCCGTCAAATTCCCTTGCCGATGATCAGCCCTGCCCTAACGTCTTTTTTTTGCAAAGGGATTAAAAGAAAGTCCAACATTGACATAAAACGACGGGTCCGCAGAAGCTTCCCATACATAATTATTTTGCCGTTCACTTTTTTCAAATATCCTTGATCTCGGAATGTTCTTCATACCAGATTTGAGCGTTGCAATAAACGATCTTCCCAAATTATGTTCGTAGGTCAATCCCGAGTTGATCTCCATCTGACTAAAGGTATAGACCTTGTCTGATCCCCAAAAATCATTGAGGTAGAATGTAGTCGTGCTGAGATCTGCCCCCAGAGAAAGACGACCATTTCGCAACATTGCTTTTCGGACGTAGGCGCCCTTGGGTAATAGCACATCTATCATCCACCCATCGCGATATTGCTGCTTATAGGTGAAGGTAGGAACAACAGGAATAATTGCCGCAGGATCAATAAACCCGAGTAAGCCGATTGTCATTTGTACATCTCGAGTTGCTTTTAATACCCATGTTCCGGTCAATATCCCACGCATCCGTTCAATCCCCTTATCGCTTCCATCCGTCATGAAACTAGCGGAATAAATAACCATTTTTCCAAATAATTTTGAGAAGTAAGAAAAATTAAGTGATTCATAATGGTAATGGAAATCTTGTTTACGCATTTTTTGCGGCTGCGTGCTTAAATCTGATTCTTGGACATTGAATGAAGTATACTGATAACCGAGGCTAGTACCTAACGTCCAGCTACGCCGGTTTAAAAAATTGACATTCAAGTTCCCGCCAGCCTGATGGAGTGACTCTACCTTACCTCGCGTAATGACGCCCCCTTTAACATTGGATGAATATTTGTAACCGCCATTATATTCATAACTTAGATTTAGCACCCGCGCTGCAGGAAATTTGTCGGCTACAATGGCCTGTACTTTTTGCGGAATACTATCTTTGGTCTGTGCGGAACTGCTGCATACAAGAGCAAAGCTCCCAAGCAACACCAAGTTCTTTTTCATGTGGATATACGTTTTTTTTATCTATTCTTTTTCAATTAAAGGAAACCCGAAAAACTGCTCTTTCGAAAATTAGAACGGAGCAGCCGACGTGTTACAAGAATAGATCAATAGGAAACGCTCATTTTATTTTTTATACAAAAAGGTCAATATTTTATACGAAAGGTGGGCAGCTTCAAAAGAGCTTTTTATCCATTCTATCTACCGATTTCACTTTGGTATAAAAAAAAGCAGTGTTCATATAAAACAAAATCATTTTGAAACAAAAAAAGTTACATTTGCGAAATCAGGGTCAATAAACCAGATCAATATGCTAGACTGCAACAACCGTATTGTTTTACGCTACCTAACGGAAAAGAAATTCAGATTTTTACGACATGGTCTGTTCTTAATTGGTTTGCTTATTCTTTTTGCCAATGCCAATACAAATGCACAATTTTTAGGAAATTATAAGACCTACTTCTCCCTGGCGCTTTGGACGGTTTTCGTCGCAATGTTCTATATCAATATGTACGTATTGATACCACAGTTTTTTTTCAGGGGAAAATATGAAATCTACACGGTATTGCTCATTTTGCTGGTGACAGCGAGCCTGCTTGTTGTCATGCAGATCGCAATCTATATCTTTAGCATCCATATTCCGGCAATTGAAAGGCAACGAACCAATACCATGAGTTTTGTGAGCGGTCTTTTTATCTGTGTTCCCATCATTTTGACCACCACTACGTTTAAACTTTTTAAACGTTGGATCGAAGACAATAAACGCATTTCAGATTTAAAAAACTTGGCGCTTACAACGGAGTTAAATGCATTAAAGAACCAGATTCAGCCACATTTCTTGTTTAACATGCTCAATAATGTGAAGGCTCTGATTCGGAAAAACCCGAGTATGGCCACCGAGGTTATTATCAAACTATCCGATTTTCTGCGGTACCAACTGTATGAAAATGATGCAGATAAAACACTCTTAAAATCCGAAATAAACTTTATTTTCAATTTTCTAAAACTTGAGGAAATACGCAGGGATAATTTGAAAACCTCACTTTCCTGTGCCGCGGAACTCGAAAAACAAAGTATTTTTCTGCCGCCACATCTTTTTACCGCTTTTATCGAGAATGCGATTAAACATAGTGTCAATATACACAATGAAAATACCTTTATTGCCATTCACTTTACACAGACCGATGGGCAACTTTGTTTTGAATGTGAAAATTCGAGCGATCCAAATTTTTCGACTACTAATCCTAAATACGGTGGATTGGGATTAGTCAATGCCAAAAGACGACTTGATTTGCTATATGGCAATAATTACGAACTTAACATATCAAAAAAGGACCTGTTGTATCAGGTAAAATTAAAAATTCCATTATGAATTGTATCATTGTAGATGATGAACCCTTAGCAAGGGAAGAAATGCGAAATCTGGTCGAAGAAATTTCATCCATAGAAATCCTCGGCGAGTTTTCCAATGCCTTAGCTGCCAAGGAATATCTCGCAACTGGATCTGTTGACCTTGTTTTTCTGGATATTGAAATGCCCACCGTCAACGGACTGGATTTTGCACAGGCCTTACCGAAAGATGTCCTGGTGGTACTGACGACAGCCTATGCCCAATATGCATTGCGGGGGTTCGAGCTGGATGCACTTGATTACCTGCTTAAACCAATTAAAAAAGATCGCCTGGTCAAGGCAATTGATAAAGCGTTTAGCTATAAAAAGCTGCTCAATTTAAAAGAAAATCAAAACACCTTTGAAGATGCGAATGAAGATGCTGTATTTATCAAATCGGATCGAAAATACTATAAAATCTTATTTGGCGATATTCGATTTATTGAAGCACTCAAAGATTATGTGGTCATCTATACCCGTACCAACAAACTGATTACAGCAATGAATCTAAAAACCATTCACCAAAAACTACCGGCCCATATATTTGTTCGGGTCAGCAAATCTTATTTGATCAATTTGTCCTTTATTGATTCTTTTGACAACCATACGATATATATCGACAAGTTCGAAATCCCGATTGGCGACATCTATCGTGAGCTATTTTTTAAGCAGTATACAGGCGGGCTATTGTAAGATCATCTGTACGGCGATCTGAATAGAGCTAAGCAAGGACAAAGCGGTCCAAAAAATCAACTTTTATACCATGTCTATGCAACAAAGCTGTCAATAGATCTACGGAACAGTCCTCTGTTTCTACCCGAAAGATGGCGTCTTCATCATCCAGATCCAAGGTAGCCGACTGTATCTGCGGTAGATGGAGCTTTAACAGCTGCATCAGGAAGGTCTTCTTCTCCTTTGTTCTCACAGAGCTTTTAAAAATCAATATCTGCTTCGCTTTCATGTTATAAATTTAAAATTGCACCCAAAATTCGATCGCTTCTCAGTTTATATTCATCCGAGATTTATCACAAATCTATCATTTAAACCTATCGCCAGTTGAGATTTTATACGAAAGCAGGCCTTTCTTATACCAAAACTCCCGTAATTCGTCTTGCAATCATTAGCCCTGCTTTTCTTTATGGGATTATCTAATTTTTTTAAGACCTTTGTCTATCTTTAATTCAATAAGCAAAAACACAAAAAAAGCGCAATGTCTATTACCAACGAGAACGAATTGACCGGAATGCAAAAAGCGAGTGCGGCAGTCGCCAAAACGCTTAAAGCGATGTGCGATTATGCCAAGGTAGGCATGTCAACCAAAGAATTAGATGAATATGGCGCAAAGATATTAACTTCATATGGTGCCAAATCAGCGCCAGCGTTGACCTATAATTTCCCGGGCTGGACTTGTATCAGTGTAGACAACGAATTCTGTCATGGTGTTCCTGCTGCGGACCGTTTATTACAGGAAGGAGATCTTATTAATATTGATGTATCGGCTGAGCTGGATGGTTTTTGGGCTGATAACGGGGCTTCTTTTGTAATCGGTCAGGATATTCATAACCATCAGAAATTGGTAGACGCTTCAAAGGAAATCCTTCAAAAAACCATAAAAAATATCCGTGGTGGTGTTAAAATTGCGGACATTGGCCAGCTAATGGAAACAGAAGCAAAAAAGAGAGGTTATAAAGTGATCAAAAATCTAGGTGGACATGGCATCGGACGCAGCTTACACGAAGAGCCAGATGAGTTGCTCAACTATAAGAATAGATTTGACCAGAGACGGTTTAAGAAAAATTCAATTGTTGCTATCGAAACCTTTATTTCCACCTCTTCCACTTATGCTACTGAATTAAATGATGGCTGGACGATGGTTGGTGACAAAGGCGGTTACATGGCACAACATGAACATACCATTATGATTACAGATGGCGCTCCAGTGATTTTAACGGCGGAGAATGGTATTTTCAATTAGGCATTATATCCGGAAAGATATTTCCTAAGATCGTTAAGATCAATATCTTTCCGGAATAACTTTTCTAAAAAACGCCTTTTTTGGCAGGCTCCTCTTCAAAGTCCAAAAGACTTATTTTCAACTTTTTTTGCTCCATCAGACGAATAATCAATTCATCTACTTTTTTTGTTGATTTCACCATCATCGTGAATACCTTGTCATCTAGATTAAAAGAAATGGATATCACTGTCGGAACCAGTAAAAAAATATAGGTTTCAAGTTCCTTCCGTCGCAGTAGAATTCCCCTACCTACCGCAAAAAGTTGCATATAACTCATCATCGTTATTTTTATAATTTAAATTCAAATTACCGACCTATGCCTGCTCCATAGTATTCCACGGCGATGCTGTAAGGAAAATCTTCCACAGTTGAAAACAGCTGTTCCAACCCTTCCAAGTGCGGTATGATAGCCACTTTTTGCCTTCTTTTTTCAAGGATTAAGGCTAGCTGGTCCGCAAAATCCAGATCGGCATCAACAAGTATAAACCGATCAGCACTACATGCGTAGGCCATCTTTTCAGTTTCGCGGCGATTTTGACTTGGATTGATCAGAATCAGCATGTTTATTGTTTTCATTTCGTTCGTATATTAAGATGCTGCTATTAGAGCCAGCCGCCTCCCAAAGCACGGTAAAGGGATGTTATGGCATTAATTTTCTGTGATTTCACCGTAGCCTGATCCAGTTCGGCCTGCAAGCGATTGGTCTGTGCCACAATTACTTCCAAATATGTTGCTTCATTAAATTTATAAAGCAGCAAGGCGTTCTGCACGAGCTGTGCGGAGCGTTCTACCTGCAGATTGGAAGTCTCCAGTTGTTCGTCTGATTTCTCAAGCTGAATCAGCGCATCGGACACTTCACCGACTGCTTTTAACATCGTCTGTTTGAAATTCAGTTCCATTTGATCCTTCGTAATTTTTGATTGTTCTAAACGTGTTTTTAACTGTCTTCCATTCAGAATCGGCTGTACGATAGTTCCGGTTGCTGCGGCAAACAGTGAGCCAGGCAAATTAAACCAGTTATTGGCTTTAAATGCATTTAATCCGCCCTGAGCAGTGATATTTAAATTTGGATACATACTTGCCCGGGCGATGTGTATGGAGGCCAGGCTACGTCGGACATCCAATTCGCTGCTGCGCAGATCCGGCCGGTAGCTTAACAGATTTGCAGGAACCCCCAGCGAGAGATTGGTCGGCGACTGAACCTGATCCAATCGGGTAGTTCTTTTTACGGGCCCCGGCACCTCACCCACTAAAATGCTCAATGCATTTTCCTGTACGTGAATTCGGGCTTCAATTGCTGGAATCTGTTTAGCTACCTGATCCCGCGCCACCTCTTGCTGTTGTACGGAAAGTATGTTTGTCAGCCCCAATTCAACCTGTTTATTGAGAATGAATAACGTGCTATCCGCAAATCCCAGATTACGTTTTGTTATCTCCAACTGTCGATCCAGCAGCAATAGGTTGTAATACCCTTGAACGACCTCAGCCACCAAACGTGTCTTAATTGCGCGCGCTGCCTCCTGTGTTTTAAGAAAATCCACCAAGACCTCCTGCTTTTGTCCTTTCAATTTCCCCCAGATATCGGCTTCCCAAGATAGCTGAATGGACGATGTATAATCCATGTTATATTTTTGTCCCATAAACTGACTGGCCATCATACCGTTCATGCTGTTGTCAGAAGGGCGGTTAATCCCCACATTGGCAAGATTTGCATTCAGCAAAGGCACATTCAGCCACTTGGCTTGCTTATACCCTTCCGAAGCAAATTCAATCTGCTTCAGGGCAACATTCAGATCATTATTTTTTTTCAAAGCACTGTCCAAAAGAGAAATGAGTATTTCGTCTTTAAAAAAATCGCGATAAGATATCTTTGCGATACTACTATCGCGTTCTTGCACCTCCTCCTGATTTCGATAACGATCGACCGGTTTCATCTCGTTCCTAGCGTATTGTGGTACGCGGCAGGCATGCAGCACTGTGATAGTCGCTAGCAGCACCATACCGTAACGGCAATTTCTTTTTATCTGTTTCATATTATATCATCCTTAATTAGTACTCCCATTCACTTTCATCCAGCTCACGGCCATTCAATCTTTCGTGGAAGTACTGAAATACCACAAAGAGTACAGGGGTTAGGAATATCCCTAATACTGTCCCCACCAGCATGCCAAAAATGGCAGCATAGCCAATGGAATGATTACCCATTGCTGAAGGTCCTACAACAAAAACGAGCGGCACAATTCCCGTAATAAAAGCCAATGACGTCATTAAGATAGGTCTTAGCCGCGCTTTTGCACCTTCTACCGCTGCCGCAATCAAGCTCTTTCCGGCTTTTCGGCGCTGGCTTGAAAACTCGACAATCAGAATTCCATTCTTTGCCAGTAGCCCAATGAGCATCACCATAGCAATCTGTACATAGATATTATTTGCAATTCCGGCCATACCAATTCCGATGAACACGCCTGATAATCCCACAGGAATGGAGAGCAGTACGGAAAAAGGTAATATGTAGCTTTCATATTGTGCAGATAACAAGAAATAAACAAATACAATACAGAGCACAAAAATTATTGTAGTCTGTGATGTCGCCATGTTTTCTTCGCGGCTCATGCCTTTGTAATCGAAGGTATAACCTGGTGGGAGCAGCTGCTTGGCTACCTCCTGGATAGCTGACATCGCCTGCCCCGTACTATATCCCGGAGCGGGCATTACCGTAAGGTTTGATGCATTGAATAAGTTAAAACGCTCCACCACCTCGGGTCCGGTAACGGGCTGGATACTCACTAACGTACTGATCGGGATCATGTCCTGCCGGCTATTTTTCACAAACACCCCCTGCAATGATTTTTCATCTGTCCGGGATTCCGGAGTTGCCTGTACCAGTACACGATAATATTTACCGAAGCGATTAAAGTCCGAAGCCTGTATGCTGCCGTAATATCCTTGCATAACGCCAAGTACATCACTAACAGCCACACCGAGCTGTGCGGCTTTCGCTTCGTCCACAGCAACTTCGTATTGTGGGTAGGAAACATCAAAAGTAGTAAAGGCCATGGCAATCTCCGGTCTTTGCATCAATGCGCCCATCATGCCATAGGATATGTTGCCAAGTTTTTGCAATTCCGCATTTGTTCTGTCCTGTAAAACCAGCTCCATACCACTCGAATTACCAAATCCGTCTACCGTAGGTGTGTTTAATACAAGAAAGTTCGCTCGTTTATCCTGCGCAAGCATCCCCTGCAGCTCGCCCATAATCGCTCCGAGATTGTGCACTTCGCCACGTTCTTTTTCAGCTTTCAGGCGAATAAAGAAAGTACCGGCAGCGGAAGACATTGCTCCGGTAAATAGACTTAAGCCATTCACGGAGATTACCTCACGAACTGCGGGATGCGCCATCAACTTGTTTTCGGTATCGGACATCAGCACGGTGGTCCGATCTTTAGACGTTCCGGCAGCCAGGTTGGCCGTCACAATGATAAACGACTGATCTTCATCCGGGATAAAACCTTTTGGAGTATTCATGGAGTACCAGGCAAACAAGCCACCAAACACAGCCAAAAGTAAAAATGCGATCCACTTGCGTTTGATCATCGTTAGAATTGCTTTTCCATAACGAAAAGTAAGTTTATCAAAACCCGCATTAAATCCGGCAAAAAAACGTTGTTTGAATGTAACCTTATGATTTTCATGCGAATGATCCACATGGGTTTTCAATAAGATTGCACATAAGGCCGGACTCAGTGTCAGGGCATTTACGGCTGAAATGACAATTGCGATCGCCAATGTCAACGCGAATTGCTGATAAAACAAACCTGTGGAACCGTCCATAAATGCTACCGGGACAAATACTGCGGACATCACCAGCGTAATCGAAACAATAGCACCCGAAATTTCCCCCATGGCAGACATCGTAGCGGCTTTGGCATTTAGTTTTCGCCGTTCCATTTTGGCATGTACGGCTTCGACAACAACAATGGCATCATCGACAACAATTCCGATTGCGAGTACCAAGGCGAAAAGCGTCAGTATATTAATTGAAAACCCAAATATTTTCATAAAGAAAAATGTCCCTACAATGGAAACCGGAACGGCGATGGCCGGAATCAAAGTCGAACGAAAATCTTGTAAGAATATAAATACCACGATAAATACCAAAATAAAGGCTTCGATCAGGGTTTTAATGACCTGCTCAATCGACTGATCCAGTGATTCTTTGGTTGCATATGGTATTTTGTACTCCATCGTTCCCGGAAAAGATTTCTGCAGTTCTTCCATGCGCTTTTGCAATGCAATTTGTACCTCATTGGCATTTGATCCGCTCATCTGGAAAATTGCCATGGTGACGGCAGGTTTCTTGTTATAGTTGGATGCCACGGTATAGCTATAAGCTGCAAATTCAACTTTGGCAACATCTTTCAGACGCAATACCGAACCATCGTTCTGCGCCCGAATAACAATATCTTCATATTGCCGAGGTTCGGTGAATTTCCCCTTATAGCGCATCACGTACTCTTTCACCTCTGTGCTCTGCTCACCAAACCTACCTGGAGCTGCTTCCAGATTTTGGGACTGGATGGCGCGCGACACATCACTTGGTGTCAGGTTGTAGCTATTCAGTTTATTTGGATCTAACCATACGCGCATGGCGTAGTCCTTATTTCCATATACCATTGCGTCGCCTACTCCTTTGATACGCTTAAGCTCGGGTACTACATTTATTTTGCTGTAGTTTTCGAGAAAGAGATCATCCATGGTACCATCTTTACTTGTCAGCGTGACCATCGCAATCATGCTATTTTGACGTTTTAAGGTGGTGATTCCACTTTGGATCACTTCTGCCGGCAGCTGGTTGGTCACCTGCGCGACACGGTTCTGAACATTGATAGCAGCCTGATCCGGATCGGTACCTAATTTGAAGATTACCGTAATATTTAATGTACCGTCATTGCTTGCCGTTGATGAAATATAATCCATATTTTCAACCCCATTAATAGCGTTTTCAATGGGTGGGGCGACGGAACGTGCGATTGTTTCGGCATTTGCACCGGGATACACAGCGGTCACCATAACAGTAGGTGGGGCAATATCGGGAAATTTGGTAATGGGCAGGCTGAGCATACCGACAACACCGAGAATGACCAATAAAACAGAAATCACGGTGGCCAATACCGGTCGTTTAATTATTTTTTTTAACATGAAATTGCTGCTTTATTTTTTGTTTTGAGTTTGCTTTTGTGCTGTAACCGGCATTCCGGGCTGCAGACGTTCGAATCCTTGTGCGATATAACGGTCGCCCTGTTTTAATCCTTCGCGAATGATAAAATTATCTTCAGATTTTCCTGAAATAGCCACGGGTATCTGTACGACTTTATTTTCCTTATCGACGGTATAGGCAAAGACCTTATCTTGGTAAGTCACTGTCGACGCGATAGGTAATAATGGCATTTCCTTCAATTGTTGAACCATCACAATTTTTCCGGTGTTACCACTGCGCAGCGCAGCATTGGGATTATCAAATTTGGCACGGAAGGTAATCGAACCCGTATTCTTATTGAACTGACCTTCAACGGCATCTATTCGCCCTTTTGTGGCATACTCTTGTCCGTCCGATAATAATAGTGCAACGGGCGCTGCATTTTGCAGTTTCTCGGCCACAGTACTTCCGGTATGCTCGCGTTGAAATCGCACGAAATCACGCTCACTCAAGCTAAAATAGGCATATACCTGATGATTATCCGAAACGACTGTAATGGCTTCCTGATTTGTCGTAGACAGCAAACTTCCCAAACGATAGTTGAAGCGACCGATATAGCCATTCACAGGCGATTTGATCACCGAAAAATCCAGATTGATCTGTGCCGAAGCTATCGCTGATCTGGCCTGTGCCACAGACGCATTTGCGGCGGCATAGCTCGCCTGAGCCTCTTGCATCTGGATATCCGAAACAATCCGGCTTTTGGTCAGCTCCGTTTTTCGATCTAATTCAATTTTAGCAGTCAGTAGATTTGATTCAGCAACAGCCAATGCAGCCTTTGCATTGGTCAACTGCTCGCGGAAGATCCGATCTTCAATTTTGAATAGCGTCTGTCCGGCGCGAACATAGTCCCCTTCATCTACGAATATTTTCTGGAGATAACCGTTCACCTGGGGCCGTATTTCTATATTGGAAAGGCCTTCAATGGCACTAGCATATTCATTTCGAATCGTTGCATCGCCCGTTGTCACAGTATCAAAAAGTACCTCCGCAGGTCCCTGCTGATATCCGTCCCCCTGCCGTTTACCCGTACAGCTGGATAATAATACCAGCGCAATAAACAAGTTCGTGGTGCGTTTTTTAACGACATTTTGCTTCATAATGGATTTTGCTTTTAATTATATGTGTAGCAAAAGTCCAAAAAAACCGAAGTCTAAATTCGGCGCAAAGACGCCAAAATTTGTTTAAAAGACGCCAAACAGGATAGCTCAGGCCCTAAAAACAAAGGTGCTTTTACTTTCGTACGCAGTAAAAGCACCTTTGTTTGGATTGCTATTGGAACAGCAAGAATTACTTAAAAAAGGTCGTCCATTTTGTAGTCACTCGGATTTCTTTCGGTATGTTTTTTGAAAAATTTGCTAAAAACCGTTTGATCTGAAAAATTAAGTAAACAGGCCACCTGACTGATGTTATTTGTCGAGTTTTTTAAGAGAATTTTTGCCTCGATAAGGAGTACCTGGTTAATAATTTCTTTTGGGGTGCGCGACATGGCTTTCTTGACAACTTTCGTAAGATACTTTCGACTGACAAATAAACGATCCGCGTAAAACTGAACGTCGTGATGTTCGACATAATATTCCCGGACAAGTGCAAAAAAAGCACTCGTAATCTCTTCTTCCCGGGAAGAAAAACTTGCCTGCTGCCGAAAGTTTTTGGAATAGTTCTCAATATCGTACATCAATAAAGAAAAATAATGCCAGATCATCTCATTACTATAATAGACCGTATTCTTAAAATCGTTGAGATAAGCTAGTTCCTTAATATAAAATGCCAATCGTCTGTAGAGGTGTTGCTCGCCACGAATGATATAGGAAGGGTTGTTGGAGAAATTCTTTAACATATCATTTGACCGATAATTAAAGCCGGCATCCGATAGCATATCTATGGAAAAGAAAATTTGCTTTTGCCTGACATCCGCGGAAAAGTAAATGACTTTGAAAACCTCCTGTGGAACACAAAAAAGAATGTCGCCTTTTTGAAGCTCATATTCATAGTCTCCCACCCGATAATAGGAAATACCCTCCTCAGCCAACAATACTCCAAAAAAAGAAGCACGATAATGGCAATTGCGTTGAATATGCATATTGTCACTTGTAGACTCTAGCACCATATATTCCTTGCTGCGTTGCGGAAACAGCAGCTCACGCGTCAAATCCTCCATTTTAAGAGAAATGACGTACTCTTTTTTTTTCATTATGTTGAGTTGGCCTTAAAATAACTTCTATTGAAGCAATCAAAAATAGCCGATTAAATAGTGTAAAAAATCATATCATGGTCTTGATTTGGAATTTGACAAAAAAGAAATAAAATATATTCGACGATATCAGAGCTGGAAGTATGGATCATGAACAAAAGCATAAATACCGCCGCCGAATCCTTTAAAAAATATAAGGGGCCTCTCTTGACGAGAAAACCCCCAAATAATATATTTTTGTAGGACTAACTAGATTATTCCAATAAGTACGCAATAGTTTGCATAAAAAATGTGTGATGCGGACGTTCTAACGATTCAAGTGGGATGAACATCTATATTTAAGTTTGTATTTGATTACGATAATAAAGGTCGATGAATTCTTTCAATAAAAAAGTGACTATCGTCACTTTTCACTTAAATTCTGAAATTATTTCAAAAAGTATTTCTATCCCACCTGTTAAATGAATTATATAAAGTTCATTCGCTCAATTATATTGTGTAAGATTGCGCATATAGATCGTTATTTAATTTAGCTTTAAGATTAGTACTTTTGATGTTTAAAGTTTACTGCTATTGAAAACAATAAAATTCCATAAGGGCGAATGCGGTGTTGAATTTCTATTAAACGTACTAAATCAACAGGAAACGGACTATACACATCGCGAGACCTATCATAAAGACTTTTTTGAAATTTTGTTTTTCAAAAAGGCTAAGGGACGTTTGCGATTGAATCAGGAAGTCATCGAATTAACGGACAACAACATTATTTTTATTTCCGCCTTTCAGAAACATACCTTCGAACTGGATCCTACGCATCTGGAATTTACCACATTGATTTTTCAGGAAGATTTTCTCAATGAATTTTTCGCAGATAAGCTTTTTACGTATCGCCTACTGTATTTCTATCAGTCACACCATACTGTAAAAATAGCAGCTGATGATGTACATCTATCTAAATTCTATACGCTGCTGGCGGAAATAAAATCAGAGCTTGTTCAAACACAAGCAGACAGTGCACATATTATACGCTCTTTGCTTTATTATTTACTCCAGACCTTGAATCGAAAATATGCCCGATTGAATGGACTTTCTATACAAAAGCCTGAGAATAATTTTGCGTATCAGTTCAGGATGTTACTCGAACAGCATATTCAACAGAAACAGCGGATTAAAGACTATACCGCACTGATGGGCGTTAGCCGGATCACATTGAATCATGCTGTTAAGGCACAATTCAATACCACGGCGACACAATTACTCAAACAACGATTATTATTTGAAGTGCAGGAGTTGCTGATACATTCAGGCAAGTCAATCAGTGAAATTGCCTTTGATCTGAATTTTTCTGAGCCTAATCACCTGATGCGTTTTTTTAAGGCTCAGACAGGCAAAACCATCAGTGCATTTATCAAGGAACTTCGGTAAAAGATTTATGACCGGTTGTCCCGAGCCGATAATCTCTACGAATTATAAAAAAGCTGACAGTAAGCAACATTGCTATAAACTGTCAGCTGAGATCATTTAATTGTGCGCCAGGTATGTTTCCGTCGTCTGAATCTGCGCATAGAAGAATTCTAATGCTGCGAGAAAGGCATGCTGTACATCCTCAGCTTTCACCGTAACATCATTAATTTCTAGGTCACGTGTTGCACAGGCATCCCCTATTACTGTACATGCAAAACCAAAATCAACCGCTGCCCGCGTTGTGGCATCAATACACATGTGCGTCATCATACCTACAACAACGAGTTCAGTAATTTGATTGTTTTTCAGATAATCTAAGAGTTCAGTTTCCCTAAAACTATTTGGAAAGTGTTTTTTGATCACTTTCTCTCCCACTAGCGGTTTAACGCTGGAGTGGATATCAACAGCAACTGTACCTGCTATAAAAAATGGCATTTTTGCAGGATCGGGAGAGATATGCTGAATATGGATAATCGGTGCATCTCTTTCTCTAAAATGATTAATTATTTTTCCGGCATTTAGACTTGCTGCGATAGGGTTTACAAGTTCCATTCCGCCATTTTCAAAATATTCATTTTGAATGTCTATCACAATTAACGCTGTAGTATTCATCTTTTATATAGTATTATGTTTTCGTTACGACAAAATTAGCGGGTCAACAACAGAGGCCACTACCAAATATATCCTCGACACTACCATTTTGATAAGGAAAGATGTTTTAGTTATCTTAGCCCCAGGAATAGCCTTTTGGAGGCAACATTAATTCGATTAAAAGAAAGAAATATCGTGAAAGAATTACTACACAGCAAAATATACGGAGCAGAAAATGGTGGAACACCACTTGTTGTTCTGCATGGCCTTTTTGGTATGGCAGACAACTGGGGATCTTTTGGCCGTAGCTTTGGCGAAAAAAGACAGATACATTTGCTTGACCTGCGCAATCACGGTCGAAGTTTCCACAGCGATGGCATGTCCATTGAGGATATGGTCGAGGATCTAGCCGACTATATTGCTTCGATCGGGTCGAAGAAAATTCTCTTATTGGGCCATTCTCTGGGTGGAAAGGTTGCCATGCAATTTGCCATTGACCATCCCGAACAGGTTGAAAAGTTGATTATTGCGGATATTGCCCCCAAAGCTTATCCACCACATCACGAAGATATCTTCAATGCGCTCTGTGCTGTTGATATCAATAGTATGGACAACAGGAAAGATGTACAGACAAAACTTGAAACTTATCTTGATGATCCGGGAGTGGTTCAATTTCTGTTAAAAAACGTTTATATTAAAGAAGACCGCAAACTGGGTTGGCGCTTCAATCTAGATGTTCTACAGCAAAAATATGCGGATTTTATCACAATAAGTGTAAAAGCTGGTATTTACACCGGTCCTACGCTATTTCTGGCGGGCGAAAAATCGCGCTACATTCTTCCTGAAGATAAAGTCAAAATCAAAGAGCAATTTCCAAATGTCAGCTTTGAAACGATACCAAACGCCGGACACTGGGTTCAGGCAGAAAACCCACAGGCATTCGACAAATTTGTTGCCGATTTTTTGGAGCAATAAAAATCTAGTCCTGAGGAGCCCGATCCCAGCTGAACCGATCGTTAAGTTGGGATTGGATTATCCTAAGTCACCGTTTATCCAATGCTGCCGCATAGGTCTTTAGCGCACGTTCTCGAGCAAAAGAGTGTGCTATCATCGGTTCGGGATAAGCTGCGCTCCCAAGTTCAGGGATCCATTGTCTACTATATTCTTGCTTCTTATCAAATTTTTCAGCCTGAATGATTGGGTTAAATACCCTGAAATACGGTGCCGCATCACAACCACAACCCGCTGCCCATTGCCAATTGCCGTTATTCGCAGACAGATCATAATCATTGAGCTTTTGTGCAAAATAAGCTTCGCCCCATCGCCAATCAATTAATAAATGTTTACATAAAAAACTAGCCGCTACCATGCGTACACGATTATGCATATAACCCGTACTATTTAATTGCCGCATTCCAGCATCGACCAAAGGATAGCCCGTTTGGCCCTTACACCAACGTTCAAATTCCTCTTCATTATTGCGCCACTGAATACCATCATATTTCTTTTTAAATGATTCGTTGACAACATTTGGAAAATGATACAAGATTTGCATAAAAAATTCACGCCAGATGAGCTCTGATAGCCATACCGCATTATGTTGCCCGGCAAAGGTCACACACTGACGAATACTGATCGTACCAAAACGTAGCGCTATACCAAGATTCGTTGTCCCCGTTAAGGCAGGGTAATCACGGTATTTATCGTAATTATTAATAATATGTGCACGCAATTGTGGCGGATGGAAAGTCAAATCTGTCTTTTTAAATCCAATTTTTTCCAGCGAAATTATTGGCGTATAAGCCTGCTGTACAAAAAGTCCTCCTTTATGATCCAGCGGTTGAAGATCTTTTGTCGTTAATTTTTCCCGCCACTTTTTCGCATAAGGGGTATAAATGGTATAAAGGCTACCATCGTTTTTCAACAACTCATTTTTATCGAAAATAACTTGATCTTTTACTGCTTTAAATGGAATACCAGCTGCTTTAAAAAATTCAAATATTGTGCGATCCCGTTTGATTGCTTTAGGTTCATAATCTCTATTGCAATAGATTTCATGAATTCTGTATTTCTTATGTAGTGTTTTAAAAATTGCGAAAGGACTCCCATAGAAAGTATTCAATGTGGCTCCAAAATCCTTTAATTGTTGGTTTATCGCTTCCAGTGCCCGATGGATATAGTCTACACGTCGATCCGATTTATCCTCCAACTGCTGTAAAATATCTTCATCAAATATAAAAACCGGCAACACAGGGAGTCCTGTTGCTAATGCCCGGGATAATCCGGCATTGTCTTCCAGACGAAGATCCCTGCGGAACCAAAAAACTACGACTTTACTTTCTTCCATAAAAATAGAGACAAGGCCATCAAAATAGCTACACGTCTAATTAATTCAATATCATGATACCAAAAAATTCACAAAACGACAAACAAATTAATTGGACAGTGTTAAACCTAGCATTAATCTAAAGTTGCTTTAATTTAACACTGTCCGGTTTGCACCCTAGTTCTTTAAGCTTTCCATATCGATCACAAATCGATATTTTACATCACTCTTAAGCAACCTATCATAGGCTTGGTTAATGTCCTGCATCCGTATCAGCTCTATATCCGAAGTGATGTTATGCTTTCCACAGAAATCCAGCATTTCTTGCGTTTCGGCAATTCCACCGATCATTGATCCTGAGAAACTTTTGCGGGCAGGAATTAAGCTAAATGGGGCTACTGGAAGCGGATGTTCCGGAGCCCCCACAAGCGTAAGTGATCCATCGCGTTTCAATAGGCTCAGGTAAGCGTTGATATCGTGTTGTGCAGAGACACAATCCAAAATAAAATGTAAAGTGCCGGCATTCTTTTTCATCTGTTCCTGATCTGTTGATAGAATGACTTCGTCAGCACCTAAACGTTTGGCGTCTTCCACTTTACTTTCAGAGGTTGTTATCACTACGACATGTGCCCCCATCGCTTTAGCAATTTTCACTCCCATGTGCCCCAAACCGCCAATGCCCACAATACCTACCTTCTGCCCGGGACCAACTTTCCAATGCCGTAATGGTGAATAAGTTGTAATACCGGCGCAAAGCAAAGGCGCAGTTGCTGCCAGGTCCAAATTTTCAGGAATCCGTAAAACAAAATCCTGATCCACTACAACCCGCTCTGAGTATCCGCCAAAAGTCTGTTTGTTCAGATGTTTATCATGACCATTGTATGTTTGGATATTTCCATTCTCACAATATTGCTCCAATCCTTCTTTGCAACTCTCACATTCACGGCAACTGTCCACCATACATCCAACACCGGCAAGATCGCCAATTTTAAATTTAGTCACGCTAGATCCCACTTTAGTGATCCGTCCGACGATCTCATGACCGGGAACATTTGGATAAACTGTCCCGCCCCATTCGTTACGTGCAGTATGTAAATCGGAATGGCAAACACCACAATAGAGAATATCAATCTCCACATCTCCCGCTGTTACTTCACGGCGCTGAATTTCCAGCTGTTTTAAATCTGCTGTCGGCGCTTCAGTTCCGAAAGCTTTTATTAAAAATGTACCCATATTAATATGATGATCTATAATTAATTATTATTTATACCTGTTATAAAAATCTACCCTAGTTAACTAATCCGGAAGGCCAATTATCTCCCGTATAAGTTAAGAATAACCCTTAGTACTAAAAAAAGTTTGGTTTAAAACACAATATATTCCATTTTCGATGCTTTCCTCGATCTTGGAAGTGAACACCTTATATTTATAGTGTTTCCTAGCCTGAATCAAAAAATATGACATGTAAATTTATGCATTATAGCAATGCGCTGAACTGGATTTTCACAAATCTTTAATCGACATCCTCTACCTGGACAAACTGTATCTTAAGGCCTTGTTGCTGGCAAATATTTAGAATTGAAAATTCTAAACGGCTGTTAATCTTGACAACAAGTAAAAATTGCTGATCATCCAGCAATAAATCGATATTTTTGATCTCCGGAAAACGCTGATATAAGAATTGATAGATCTCGCTGGCCTTCCATTTCAATTTGCGGGATAGGGAGTAAACAATTTTGTACATATTTAGATTTGTTTCAATAAAACAGTTTATTTCAATATCTTAACTGCGAGCTGATTCAAGTCACCGATCACAATTCCTTTATCTTTCAGCTCATTAAAATTGCGCGCCAGTCGCACTTCTTTATTTATACCTTCCAATGCAAGCGCCAATTCATCCAAACGTTCGATTTCACGGTGTATCAATACATAGCAATCAAACGCTGCATCCAATAAACCAGTAGACTCGGGCTGAATCTTTTCATCCGTTTCTACTAATACGAGCAGGTATTTTTGTGCCGTTAATTTTCTGGTCACCTTTCCTATTTTTGCATTTAAAATCATGTTATACCATATTTTTTATTAGGCATTCTTATTTTTTGAGTCAACTACAAAATAGACATATTTTGTATTTTTGTCGAAACTCTACGCTAAAAAAAGAGCAAATGCTCATCAATTTTTAATGCCTGGATATCAAACAGCTACCTTAGTCCTTTTACACAAATGCTAATTAACCAACCAAGCCGCGCTTCGAAATCAGGAAACCGGTCAAATAGCAACACTTCCTGTTCAAAACAACGGGAAGTCGTTACTAGCATTTCCGAGAGGAAGAGGATATCTTTTTCTTCTAAAAACTGAATCTCCCCTTTGGCAATAGCGATCCCGATCATATCACGAATCAATTTAATTTCATCATCCAACATATAACGTGTCTTGGACACCATCAAAGCCGGATCTGATTTCATATCCTCGAAAGCAAGGTGAAAACGTTTCGTAATCAGATTAATCTGGTGCAGTTTCGCTCTCAAAAAGCCAACCAAATTCTCCTCCAAAGAAGCTTCGCGACTATAGCTTTCCTTTGCTTTTGTGAATACCTGTTCACATAAACATTCGGCTATCGCATCAAAAACATCCATTTTGCTCGTAAAATAGTAATACAATGTACTACGGCCTTTACCACAAGCTTTAGAAATATCCTGCATTGAAACTCGTGTAAAACCATACGTTTCAAATACTTTCATTGACGAAAGGATAATTTCTTCCCTAATATTTTCCTGTTGCATTGTCATCGCTCGACAAACATACAAAAAATGTCGAAAATTCACATTATCATTCTTCAATTAAACATATTTTATTATTTTTACGTCCATGATATCGGATATATTCCCAATTTTATCGACTGAACGTCTTTATTTGCGTGAGATTCAACATTCGGATGCTCAGGCTTTATTCTCTTATTTTTCAAAAGATGAGGTAACGCTATATTTTGATCTACCAACTTTTCAGCACATGGACGAGGCCTATGAGCTCGTAAAAAATTGGCAGGAAAATTTTCAACAAAAGAAAGCAATTCGTTGGGCAATCTGTCTGAAGGGCAATCCGGATCAGCTGATTGGCTCTTGTGGTTTCCATAACTTCTCCTCCGAACACTTTCGTGCAGAAATCGGCTATGAACTTCATCCTGACTTCTGGCAACAGGGGATTATGACAGAAGCAATTTCTACCATTATTTCTTACGGATTTGAGGAATATAAGCTCAACCGAATAGAGGCATTTATCGACCCTGACAACTTGGCTTCCCGTAAGTTGCTTGAAAAAATGAACCTTCTTTCAGAAGGAATCCTGCATGACTATTTCTTTGAGAAAGGACGCTTTGTGGATGGCGAAATTTTTGCATTACTTAAAAAGAATTATATCCAGCCTACTTTCTTTCGCCAGATTGTATAGTCGGGATCCCGCTGATTTAAAATCGCAAGCTCCTCTACATGATAGATCGTATCGAGTTTCCTATTGGTGAGCCGGGGCAGATTCATTCGCAGGCGCAACGTGTTCAGATCTTCCTTGTTTTCCACAGGATAGATTCCGCCATCCGCAGTTAACTGTGTTCCAAAACGCTGTGGCTCGCCCTTGAAATACTGTATTCTATCGTATAAATAGGCTATGTGTGCCAAGTTAATATCCTCTTTATCCATGTTCATCAATTGATAACAGGTTTGCATGAACACAGGCTCTGATACCGCATGCTGTACAATAAACCAAGCAGCTTCGCTAGCCTCTTCGCCAACTTTTGAAATACCGGGATATCCTATCTTGTCAATTATTTCACGTAATCGTTTCGCGTTAGCACGATGGACAGCTTCCATTTTCGGATGATAGCCCTTTCCAAGTGCACCTTCTTTGGCTAACTCTTCCCTCAAAAGTCTATCGCCATTTGCTAATTGAATCAATTCTTTTGCAAGCTTCTCGTCTACCATAAGTACAGTTTATCGCTTATAAACGAACATCTTTATACGACTGTTGGTCAATTCTTCTTGACCAACAGTCGTATAGGATATTGGATTTATAACACTTTTGTCATTTCAAGCTGGATCATCCCATTTACCAAGCTTTATTTCTCCAGAAATAATTTCAATTCCTCCGCTTTTGCATCAATGTTATTGAACTGGCATTAATCAAGTCAAATAGTACAAAAGGATTTTATCGATGACCACGATTCGTTTTTTATACTTGAGATTTAATGATTGTTTCAATGTTTTCACAGTACTCTTCCAATGTTGCGATCAATTGTGCGACATGAATCCCATCACAGACGGCATGATGCACCTGGATCGCAATAGGCATCAAGATTTCATCAGCTTGTTTTTTATACTTTCCAATGGTAAAAGAAGGCGCAAAATAATCTGTAAAGTCAGCAATATGCAGATTAAAACTATCAAAATTAATCCATGGAATCGCTGAAATATTAAAATGATTTTCCGGTGGCTGCTCCGGAAAAAAATGCAGATTATCTGCGTGTCTTTCTCCTACATCATTATAATTAGCCATAAACCTCGTAAAATCTTTATCGTATATGGCAGTCAGTGCAGAAAAAGTCTCCGTTTCCGAATGCAATACGGTATATATCGGATCTACATAATCCCATACAATGAGCTCTCCCTCCTTCATTGCCATCTTAAACGCATCATGCTTATTTACAGCGCGTGCGATGAGGTATATCATGACAGGATAAAATTTATAGCCATTTTCCTTAATAAAAGGAAGTACTTTGGCGATATTGATTTTTGTTGTCAGGCTAAAGCCGCATTTCATCTGGCTGCGATATACCGCAAAGTGCTCCTTCCGCTTCCAGTCCGCTAAATTAATCTTCTTATATGCTGATTTTATCTTCTCCATTATTTTTATATTGATCATCTTGTCTGAATCTATTGACTGTATCCTAAAATCACCAATTTCTATCCAGATTTTCTTTCCAGTCAAAAGGTAACAATTCTTTTAAGGATTTGAACACGCCATTTTTTACTTCGACGATTGCTTCGAGGTTGTCTTTGGCAAGCTGACTGATCAATTCCCGGCAACGCCCGCAAGGGGGAACGGCATTTCCCGCGGCATCTACCGCAACAAATGCCCTGACCCGAAACTCCTTATGTTTCAACATTTCCGCAACAGCACTATGTTCAGCACAAAAGCCCATTGAGCAGGCTGTATCGATACTGATTCCGGTATAAATATTGCCTGATACCGTTTCTATCGCTGCGGCGACGCCGGCATATTCAACAAAGTCATTTAGTCTATTTGTACCGGCCAACCCGATTGCTGCCTGTTTCAATTTATTCGTCATATCTTTACTCATGTCCTATGTATGTTTCATACGTTCACTTCATCTTTCCATATTCGCCACTCAAGACCTTCGCTATGTTTTGGTATAAAGCCTAAAACAACCTCTGTAAAAGAAAAATCATGATCAGTATACACCACCATATACAAATCAACTTCCTTTGTTGCAAAAAATTCAATCAGGTACAAAACATTGTTTTCCCTTTTTACCACAGCAGCACAATTCAATTTATCCAAATGATAAATTGAATCTTAACCCCATATTGGGGTAAGCATAGCAATAGAAAAGGCGGGACAAAAGCTTACATTCTCGCTAGTCATTGCTGTCTCTCCCTGTACCATTTTAATGCGTTTCTTTCCTGCATCTTCAAAAATTCGTCCTTACCCGTGTTATAATCGTTTCCATCAACCCATTCGAGTTGAATTAAATGTTGTTTAAGTGTCTGATAGCTTTCTTTGACCGTCGGATGGGCCATTAGATAATCCCGAAACGCGATATGTCTTACCCAATCTGCCGAGCCCTTTACAAAAGCATGTAAATGGGCAACACGCAAATCATGGTCATGCAAGATCGCCGGTATCTCCTCCCCCGTCTTTACAACATCCGGGACCGCAATTTTATCTACGGGTTCATTGAGCAAAATAAAAAAACGGCGTTCGGGCCAATCTTGATTATATTTTTCGTAATAAACAATATTCGGCAATTTTAATAAATCGGGCAGCAATTCCAAATCCGTTTCGTTCTCTACTCCTAACTGTATATCAATGATCGGTTTAGCGGAGAGACCTTCTACTGCAGTGCTGCCAATATGATCAATCTGAGGAGCAAGTGGTTTAAGTATAGCTTGTAGCTCCAGCTTAATTGACTCAAATTGTTTTTTCCATTTCGGATCGTAGGGTAGAAAAGGTAATCGCATTTAAATATTTTTTTAAAATCAATAAATAGTTTGTTTGACTCAGACGCATTCTTTCCAGTTTCTCAGACTAAAAATGGTTACCTCGGGCAGATGATTTTACACCGTTATTACCACTAAAGTTAAAGCCGGTGATCACTGCAAACGTCGAATCAAAATTAAAGTTTTTCGATTGAAAATCAGCATTCACAATCTTGTCTAAGGTGTCCATATGCTAAGATTTTATGTGCTAAAACATCATCTGGGGCGTAAAACCAATTCTGCAATAAGGTAAATCCTTACAGGAATTGTAGCAATGTAGGTGTTTCTCTACAAGAAAAAATACAACAATCAAACAACACTTCTTAAACAAAAAAACCATTTAATTTTGCGTCGAAAAACATTTACCACTACAGATATCATATTACTGACACACTAAAAATACACAGCTTTTATTTAAATATTTCCGAATAAGGATGCAACTAAACGCTTTGTATCATATAAAAATACATTAAAACAAAGAATTCCCTTACATAAATATTTAATTACATGAATTTAAAGCCTTACCTTAATCTGAAAAACATTTTAATGCTAACCTGCATTGTACTGACGGGCTCAGGCCTTTACTCTTGTCAAAAGAGTGGTGAAACTGCTGCATTAACTGGAGAAACAGTGGTTAAAATCAATCTACAAGGCGTTGAAGCCTTTGGTGAAGATGGCAGTAACCCTGTAGGTCAAAAGCAGGGCTCGGCTAAAGGATCGTTAGCTTCTGGCAGCACATCGGATGTTCAGGAAATGACCGTCCCTTTCGGTAACGGATGTTCCATCGATGTTGTCCTGACAAACAGTTCTGCAGCAGCTGTAAAAAAGGGATTAGTTGCCGGATCAAGTCCAAAAACCACCGCTGCTCAGGTAAGCGAGAAACCATTGGACAAAGATATCAAATACAAAGTTGTGGTATATGACAACCAAGGCAGCTATGTAACAGAAAAAACCTATAGCTATGGTAGTGAATCAACAGCAGCGGGAATTGCGCTGGATGCTGGCAAAACCTATACCTTCATCGCGTATTCAATCAACAGCACTAGCACTGTTCCCAATATCAACAACCAAAGCACATTGTCTGCGGCAAGTCTGGACAATATCAGTGGCGATTTAATGGTTTACTCAGGTTCTTTAAAATTGAACACTGGTGTAAACAACTTAAATGTTGTTTTAAAACATCGCTTCAGTCAGATCATCACGACTTTGACAATGGATCCAAATATGACCGGTGCGATTACAAAACTTGAAAATGCAGTGTTCAAACCAAGCTATTCTACGGCAAACTTCAAATTATCGGATGAAGCGCTTACATACAATGCCTTGAATGATGCTGGTGTGCCTGCACAGTTTCCAAGTTTAGGAAATGGTCTCCGTACAGTCGTTAGTACTCCTTCTTTATTGATCCATCCGGCAACGAGCAATGGAACACTTAAATTAGGAACGTTGACAATTGACGGTGAAACAAAATCAAACGTCAGCATTCCAAATGTAAAAATCAATCCGGGACAAAAATATGACCTCAAACTTAATTTCAAAACCTGTACACAAGACGTAACAAGTGACGGATTAAATTGGAGCTATCCTGAAACAACTTTTCGTGGTAAAAAAGGAATCATGAAAGATGAAACATTCTACGCCAATGGTAGCACAATCGAACGTATTTTTACAGCACCGGTAGCGAACTATGGTTTTGTCTTCGATATCACTGAGCTTGACAATGCTTTCAATATGGAAGTAAACGGTATCAGATTGGCCAAACAGGAAATCCAATTTCAGAATGCGGGTGCTTCTTCAAAACAAAATATTCAATTTGCTGATGGAAGCAAATACGAAGGTACGGATGTACAAACCAATAAAAGAATTGGTAACATCTATGACATGAAAGGCACGGCATCAAAACCATTAATTAAGCTTGTAATTAGCAGAACTGGTGAGGTTACAATGTTTGGAAGTAAAACTTCCGGTGGTGAGTTGTATCCACTTGTCTTAACCAATGGCAATGCTTTCAATACATTCCCTTGGAACGGCGTACAAAGCAATGCGGTAAAAGTTACTCAACTTGTTGATGGCAGAACCGTAATCAAAGGTATTGGAGCCGGAAAAAAGAAAATACCATGTAATTAATAATTTAGGTATAAATAAAAGAGAGCCCTCTTAAACATAAAGTTTTAAGGGGGCTCTCTTTTTAAGCTCCATGATCTTTCTGTAAGATTTTGCTGAGGTGACTTACGTCTGTCAGTCCAAACTCATCTGCAATTTCCTTTAAAATCATCCGCCCTGCTGCGATACGTTGTCGAATAAGCGTATTCCGGTAACGCAGAATATATGCCCTTATGGTCATCCCAACCTGACGTTTGAAATAGGTACCCAAATAATCAGGCGAAATATTAAAATGAGGGGCCATAACCTGCGACTTCAATAAATTGGGCGTATAGATATTTTTATGGATATAGCAAAACATCGCCTGTAGGTCGCGGCTTCTACTTCCATCTGTCTGTAATTCGGGCATATTTCTCACCAGAATCGTAGTTATGCCAAGCAACTGATACCAGATCAAGTCTTGATTGGCAAAGGCATCGTGTTTTAATGAAGCAACGACCTGAAACAGTAGGTGAACAGTCAAGAGATCAGCAGCAAGTAGCGGAAATCCATGCTGATGGGTCTCCCTGCTTTTTACCAAATACTCCAATTGTCGGGTTAGCACACCCGAATCGGCAGCATACCGATGGCTATATGCATCTGTAAATTTTAAATAAATAAAATGCGTCTCTTGTTCAATCTCAAAATAGTGGTACTCTTCTGGCCCAATAAAGAAAACAGCCCCGCTTTGGTAAGGGACAGTATGACCATTGATCACATGTACACCCCTTCCACGCACAATAAAAATAAATTCGTAGTGATTATGATTATGTTCAGGATGTGTCCATTCAGCGGCTTTAAATTCTGACACCAGAACAGGCTCAAATTGTCGATAGCGTTTCATTTAAGAAATGTACAAAATTATAGCCGATTTTTACATCCCGCCCGATCGGATCAACACTAATTTTGTTAAAAAAGAAATCCATATGGAAACAACAAACAACACGGCATTAATCGTCGGGGCAAATGGTGTCATCAGCACAAACCTCATTGACTATCTTAGCAGCCTTGGAAATTGGGACATCATTGCATTATCCCGTCGCGGCGGAACCGATCGCGGCCACGTGCATTATATTGCAGTAGATTTATTGGATTTAGAGGACACTGTCAACAAACTAAACTCATTAACAACCGTAACCCACATTTTTTACGCAGCTTATCAGGACCGGGAAAGTTGGGCTGCATTGGTCGAACCTAATTTGAGGATGTTGATCAATGTCATAACGGCTATTGAGCCCGTAGCCAAATCCCTACAACATGTGAGTCTTATGCAGGGTTATAAAGTATATGGTGCGCATCTTGGCCCATTTAAAACGCCAGCCAAAGAATCGGATGCTGGTCATATGCCTCCTGAATTTAATACCAGCCAGCTACAGTACCTGCAACAGCAACAGATTGGCAAACAGTGGACCTGGTCCGCGATCCGGCCATCGGTTGTGGGTGGAACAGCGCCCGGCAACCCGATGAACCTTGCACTGCTGATAGCTGTATATGCTACTATTTCCAAAAAATTAAATATTCCACTTCGTTTTCCGGGGAAACCCGGTGCCTATGGCAAACTGTTGGAGATGACCGATGCCAACTTATTGGCAAAGGCGACTGTATGGGCGGCTACGGAGCCGCATGCTGCCAATCAGGCCTTCAATATTAATAATGGTGACTTATTCCGTTGGGAAGATCTCTGGCCCAAGATTGCGAAATATTTCAAGATGGAAGTCGACGCACCCTTACCCATACCTCTACAGACGATGATGTCCGACAAAGCAGATATATGGGAAGATATAAGGGCCCAACATGGATTGAATTATACTTATACAGAAGTATCTGCCTGGGCTTTTGGCGATTTTGTTTTCTCTTGGGATTATGACTTTTTTGCGGATGGCAGTAAAGCACGAAGAATGGGATTTCATGAGTTCGTTGATACCGAGCAGATGTTTTTTCGTCTATTCGACGAAATGCGGAATAAACAAATTATCCCTTAATAGCATTTCTCTTCATGGTGATTTTGATGATCGCCATGAAGAGAAAAATCAACTTGTTATTTGACCACTGTAGCTTCCAATTCGACCTTCAGCGTCTCAAATAATCCTACAACTTCCAGCGCTGTTAATGCCTGTTCAATTTGGTGTTTGGCAATCCATTCCTGAAGTATCGGGAAATGTGGCCAAAGTTCTCGCATGGAAGTGGTATATAGGTTTAAGCGCACAATTCCGCTACACAAATAGCCAGCTGTCTGAATAACGTTTTCTAGATTGGCAATAGCCTGTCTCAGTTGGGACTCCATGTCTTTATCACTAGAAATTCCGTCATCAGCTATTGCCGCCTGTCCGGAACAATACAAGGTCCCCGCTACATTTTTTACTTCAACAGCCTGCACGTAACTCCGTTGCCGTTGCCACGTCCATGGGTTAATCGATCTTCTATTCATTTTCACAACATTTTGATGTACAACAAAATTGTGAAATGGCAGATGTAAATACCCTTGATAAAACGCACAATTTTTGCGTGACAGAAGTCACATCACCGCGGCAGCCGGCTTAGAGCCTCCCGAGAAACGCCTAAATAGGCTGCAAGTAATGATTTCGGAACACGCTGTACCAGCGTGGGGTATTTTTTCAGGAGTTGTTCATAGCGTTCTTTAATCCCTACTGTCATTGTTGAAATAATGCGTTGCTGCGCAGCGATAAAGCCTTGATAAGCCTTCTCCAGAAAAAAATGCTCTAATTGGGGCATTGCAGCGCATAGTTTTCTATAGTCAGTCAAACGGAGGCAAAGTACCTCCGTATCTTCAACACATTCAAGTGACATCGTGGCCCTCGATTCCGTATAAAAAGCGGCAAAGTCAGTCTCCCACCAATCTTCCTGTGCAAAACCGACAATATGCTCCTTTCCGGTATCGTCAGAATAAACGAGTTTTAAAAGTCCTTTGAGTACAAAAAAGTTGCATGGTACCAGCGCTCCTTCCTGAATCAAAAATTGATGTTTTTTGTATTTTTTATAGCTAAAAAAAGAAGAAATCGTTTCAAATTCAGTATCGTCAAGAGGTACAATACGTTCTATATGATCTCTTAATTGATTCATCATTGTATAAAATTTGGTTGCTAAAAATACAATTTTCTTACATCATTTTGCCGGTTTCTTGGACAAACTCAGGGCTAACGCATTAAAAATAAAAAATTCAGGAGAGTTTCCACATTTTTAGGTTTTCGATGTTGGTAAAATGTGTTTCGTTAAAGTTCTGATGGAGGTATCTTTGTTCCATCATGTTAGAGAAAAAGAGTACCCTCCATCACTATTTTGAACAGTTTCCCGACCACCGGATTAACCGGAACAAGAGGCATCTTTTGAGTGACATCATCATTCTGTCGATCCTTGGTGTACTTTGTGGTGCTGAATCCTGGGATTCCATTGAGGCTTTCGGTAAAACCAAGCTTGGTTTTCTCAAAGGTTTTCTCAAACTGCCTCATGGGATTCCCTCACACGACACGATCAATCGTGTCTTCAGCGGTCTTCGGCCCAAGTTGTTTGAAAAAATGTTCGTAGAATGGGCAGGTAGCCTGAAGAATGAGTCGATCAAAAAGGAGGTCATCAGTATAGATGGGAAGAGCATTAGGGGTTCAAGGGATAGTTTTCATTCCCAGAGTCCAATACACATGGTGAGCGCATGGGCATCCAGTAATGAGCTGGTATTGGGACAATTGAAAGTCTCTGATAAGAGCAACGAGATCACCGCAATCCCCCTTTTATTGGAACTGCTGGACATAGAAGGGAGCATCGTGACCATAGATGCTATGGGTACCCAAGTCGATATTGCACAGAAGATCGTAGAGAACAAGGCGGATTATATCCTATCGGTCAAGGGAAACCAACAGGAACTATCGGATCAGATAAAGGGTCGATTTGAAAACCAGCTTCCAGCAGACGCAGATCTCGCCCAGGAGAAAGGGCACGGACGCATAGAAAGCCGTAAATGCGAGGTGATCACCGACCTTACCTTCATAGACAACAGTATTTCATGGGCTTCAATAAAATCGGTGGTACGCATAAGTTCCACAAGGGAGATAGGAAACAAGGTGACCACAGAACAGCGCTATTATATCAGCAGCTTGAGTGAAAAAGCGGCACATTTCAATAGTTATATCAGGTTACACTGGGGCGTGGAAAACAAGTTGCACTGGTCACTGGATATGATATTTAATGAGGACAGGCAAAGAAAGAGAACAAAGAATGCGGCCGACAACTTCTCATATATTAGAAAAATAGGACTCAATCTGCTCAAAAAGGATACATCAAAGGGCTCATTGGTTACAAAGAGACTCAAAGCGGGATGGGATGATAAGTATCTAATGCAAATTTTTAATCAAATTTAAATGCGTTGACCCTGGGACAAACTGCTATTCCGCTCAACCTGATCCAAGTTTGCTAAAAGAAAAGTTAATTTGTTTGGTTACTGACAGCTGCAGAGTGATATTGGTTACGGTATAGTCTTTTTTTGTTTCAAAAAAGTTCATTTTGTTATTGATCATCATCCCGTAGCTGAAAGACCAATCATCCTTGGTGTAGCTGGCCACTGTTCTTGCCAATACAGTTGGGTAAATTTTAAAATGAAACTTCTTAAAATTTTCGAGGTCATTTCCGATGTTAAAACCAATTGTTGTATATGCCGTAATCAACCAATGCTGATCTAAAACCCAAGAATATACATATCCTCCCTGTGCACCGATCTGTAGATTATCGAGATTCTGTACAAGATTTCCTTCAGCCCCTTCAAAGTCCCGCAGTCGATGCCAATATAGGTTGGTTCCTAGCAGAAAGCTGCCTGCACTCTGAAGCTGTCGTTCGCTTCGCTCAAAAGCTGCCTTCAATGAAAATTGTGTGTGATTAAACAGGTAGGTCTGTTCGAGTCCCATCTGATTGATTTTCATTTCCGGAAAAAGATTGATGTCCCTTCCATCCATGGCAAAGAAACCTTTATAACGTTGAAAATAGATGTCCGTCACAAACTTTCGTCCATACCGATGGATCTGGAAGTCTGTCGAACTGGTTTTACCGTATGTTTTATCTTTTAATGAAACGATCTTTGTGCCTACTAAAAAATTAATCATAGTGTTTCTGATCCCCAGCCCCACGCCCACTTTCATCGGATAATTCGGTTCGAAAGTCCTGTCCTCGGTGGTCATGTTGACCGCGCTTGTTGATAGATAACTCGTTAACCAGGAAGCATTGGGATAGGTATAAATAAATGTCGTGTCAATTTCCTGTCCTTTTGAACAGAACGATAATAAACACATCGTAATAAATAGCACAATGTTCTTAAGCATTAAAAACGGACATAAAGTTTTCAATAAAATAAGCAGTATAAATCTATGTGGTGAATATACAGCTTATAGGATAAAAACGATAACTTTCCATGCGAGGCTTTATTACAATCTTCTTCTCCGCAAAGAAATTCGGCAAAAAGACAAAAACAAAACAAACTAAAAATCAATCAGATAAACAATTTTAAATACTTATTTTTAAATTTAATGCAACCTAAAAATAATTTATGGGTCTTAATTATCCGTGAGCACAACAACAACGATACAACCTGAGGCTGACCGGGAACTAATCTCTAAGATCCTGAAACGGGATCCGCATGCTTTCAAAAAGCTCATCGTCGATCACGAGAAACTTGTTGCTCATTTCGTTTATAAAATGATCCCAGTCGCCGCTGACCGACGGGATATCATACAGGATGTCTATATCAAGGTGTACAATAATCTGGGACATTTTCGCTTTCAGAGCAAATTATCCACCTGGATCGGACAAATTACCTATAATACCTGTTTGCATTATCTACGGAAAAAGCGTCCACTGTTGTTAGCGAGCTTTTTCGAAGAAAGTGACCTATCCTATGTTGATTATAAAATAGCACATGCATCCGCCAATGCGACGGAAGAAGGACTGTATGCGCGTGAGCTCACAGAAACGATAGCACAAGCGGTGAAACAGCTCCCGGCATTATATCAAACACTGATCGGATTACATTACCAACAGGAACTTAGTTTACAGGAGATTTCAGAAATCACACAATTACCGGAGGGTACCATAAAGTCTTATTTGTTTCGTGCACGCAAGCAATTAAAAGACATTCTATTAAAATCACAAAAAAGGGAGGAATTATGAACATCGCACATTTAACAGAAGAACAGCTGCAGACTCTTGCTGATTCCACTGACGGCACAGCAAGTTTGGAAATGGATCATATTTCCACCTGTGCAATATGTAGAATTAAATTTGAAAATTATCAGTCAATCAACTTGGCTATCCAAGAATTACCCATAACCACCTTTGATCCGGATTTACCGGATGATATTGTCAACATGCTGATCCCCCAAAAGATTCCG
Organism: Sphingobacterium athyrii; assembly: GCF_003071065.1. Taxonomy (GTDB): domain Bacteria; phylum Bacteroidota; class Bacteroidia; order Sphingobacteriales; family Sphingobacteriaceae; genus Sphingobacterium; species Sphingobacterium athyrii. The sequence continues at coordinate 492,947 of NZ_QCXX01000001.1, forward strand.
ATTCACTGGGCAGCCCTGGTGGCGGCTACCCTGGGCGGTATATTGGTTACGGTCAGCGCTGTTATCTATGGTAAACAATTTGTAGTCCTATTTATTCAGCTTCCCACCATAATGCGTTATTTATTTGCCATCTTGCCGCTTTCTTTTATTTGTATACAGAGCATACTATACCTAATACGGTATCGACAAAAATTGAACATGATCATAAAAAAACAGATTATTTTGCAACCTAAATCGGATCTCTGGATCTGATATACTATAAAATCAATTGTATGAAACGCATTTTGAACATAACATTGCTGCTCACAGTCATCACCGTTCCGACCATGGCTTTACAACAAAGCACTTCAGTGATGGAAGATAAAGAAGTTATCTTTTTTTCGCTCAATGCGATTGCTGTTTTGCTATCCATTTGGATTGCTTCATCTTTTTTGCTCAGTCTCATCAAACTGTTCTTAAACGATCGCTTGCGAAGGACCCTTATTCAGCGCAATGCCCCTTTAGCGATAATTACTGAAATCCTCCCCAAAGAAAACAATCTTGCGGAGCGCGCACTAAATTGGTGCTGTATATTATTTGCCGGTTCTGCCGGACTCACGCTATGTTATTATACCCAGCCATTTGGCTTGCATTCTGTCATTATCTTAAGTATAAGCTTAGCATTCGGTTTACTTATCTATTATTTTATACATAAACATACCAACAAGTCATGAAAACAAATTACACGCTTATGGCAATAGCTATTCTATGTATCGGGTTATTCGCTTCCGGAAAAAAACTATTCGATCAATTCGCTTATACTCGTTCCAAAACAACTGTTGTTTACAATGAGATCGGTCCGCTCTGCACCTTAACGGCAACCTTTCCAAAAGCAAAGTCTACATCAATTGGCCAATACATTAAAAACTGGAGTCAAAAAAATGGTAAATCTCTAGTTCTGTCGGGAGACACAGCACTATTGTCATCCCTAAACGGCCCCTGTTACAAGCTCTATATGGATGAGACAAACCTAACAGTCATCGCAAGTCGCAATCAGTCTGACTGGACTGCATATGCCTTAATGAAAAATGATTACAAGTTGATCACAGATTTTATCACGAAAGGAAGCGAGCAACGTAATTAAAAAATAAAACAAATGAAATTAGCAACACAGCTTCTCACTTTTACGTTGATCTTTGCCGCGTTTATGGCCACCAAAGCCCAAGACCAACAAAATTTGCCGGTGATTCGGGCTAGCAAATCTATGGTTAGCATACGTGACGGAAAGTTATTCGCTAAAGACGTTTGGAAATTAACCCCGACAACGGCACCTGATATTTACTACACACAAGTGCCAAGAGCAAAACGTAAAATAACATTTATTACGGATAAAGATTCCATTTCTTTTACTACGGTTTATGGTAAAACTTATGATTTCATTATATTATTGAATGAACAGGATCGTATTCTCACCCGAATATCGGCTAATTATGAGCAACTTTTAAATCCAGCAGCACAATCTAAACCGGCCAAACAATCGGTGGATACCATTCCCTTTTTTATGAAAAATAGTCGTATTTACTTTAAAGGAAGTCTGAATGGTTATAAAGATTTGACGATCATGTTTGATCTAGGGGCAGGTATGAGCTGCCTGAGCGAAAAATCGCCAGCAAAAGCAGCGGTCAAATTTGATGGTCACATCAGTGTCCAGAACACGGATGGAACAAACAACGAACCCAGTGCCAGGATGAATAGTTTAGAAATTGCTGGATTACGCTGGGATAACGTTCCATTGGTACAAATTCGAAATCTAGCGGATGGTGAAGATATGATCATCGGAAATTCACTGTTCCGTGACAAAATTGTTGAAGTTGATTATGAAAAAAAACTCATGATCCTAACTGATCAGTTAAACAAAGATCTACAAGGGTATCAGATTCACGATGTTGACTATGTTCAATATCGACCTAGATTTGAAGTCATTATTAAAGTTGGAGAACGGGATTATCCCTTCCATTTTCTATTTGGTACCGGTAGGGATGGCAGTATGCTCATTGGGGATGATTTTACAAATCGTTATCGTCTTTGGAACAAATATCACTCGCTATTTTCTTTTGGAAGAAAAAAGATCATTGTCATTCAGGAGCTCCACATCGGAAATCAGGTTTTTAAAAACATTGTAACAAACGCCAATAATCCTAACTATCCGAATCCCAAACAAAGCTTATTGGGTAATAAAATACTGAATCAATTTAATTTCATCCTAGATAACCGTAACGGTAAACTGTATCTGAAAGCGAATAAACTCCAAAATGATAACTACAGTACATACAATGAGTTTAAGCTGGCATTGGTGTTTATTGCAATTTTCATCATCGGAATGCTGATCTTTATCGGGTACCGCTTCAAAAAATCATATCTTCGAAAAAAGTCTACCCTATAAATATTATTTTCAGCCGGTCTACATTTCTGGAAACCGGTCTCCGACCAAGTTAAGCAAAATATTAAATTCCAAATGCTTTTAGATTTGCTAAAACGAGTGTAAATCCCTCGGTACTGTCCCTTACGCCGACAATCAGCTTTTGGGGCGTATCATGTTCGATTTCATTAGTTACCGATACAAATGTTCCTCCTTTATTGCCTGAAATTTCCATTCGACAATAGAAGGTTCGTCATAATTACCTCCGTTGAAAACAATTTTTTTTGTTATCTATGATTTCCAGTACTTCAACATTGACCTTATGATTATACATCTCCCATTCCCATTCAATATTCTTGTCCTTTTCTAATTTCCCGGAACTCTTGGTGAACCAAATTTTAGTTGTAGTTGCAGGGTCTATAATGGACTGAAACACCTCAGTAACATCTTTTCTGATAAACATTTCTGCTTTGGCAAAATTCGTCTTCATTGTTTTATTTTTACGATCGGTAGTCTATTTACCCGTTTAAAAACAATCATTTCCTTTAGCAAATCAGAAAATTATTTGATCTAAGAACGCATTGTATTTCCATTACATGATTCATTTTTCGGTCTCTTTTTATAAAGCGGACTACTCATTCTTTCTTAATAAATTTGACAAGATGTGAAGTATGGCCCTTATGCTAATTTGTCCCGACATATCGACTCCAGTTACGGATTATGGCATCGGTGGAATAGATTTTGTTTTGTTGTTATTTTATACGTACTTTGAATAGGTTTTTGTGGGATACCTATTGTAAACAGAATTAAATTATGAATTTCTCCGCCCGTTCGGATCAGCAAATTTTTGAATCAGTTTGTCAAGGTGAGGAAAGAGCGCTACAACATCTGATGCACCGCTTCTGGCAGCCGCTGTTCAAGACAGCCTCAGTCACCATGCAGGATCCCGAAGTATGTCAGGAACTTGTCCAAAACGTATTTATCAATATCTGGCGAAACAGGGAGAAAATAAATCTCAAATATTCCATCAAAACCTATCTATTTGGCTGTATTCGTTATGAAGTATTCCGAAATGTCAAAAAAAAGATGGATTATGTCGAACTTAAAGATTTAGATGAGAACTATGTTGACTCATTCAATCCGTTGTTAAAATTGGAGTATACAGAACTGCTTGACTATCTGGATCAAATGATCAATCAGCTTCCTGATAAATGTAAGGAGATCTTTTACCTCAGCAGAATGGAGCAACTCAGCCATAAGGAAATTGCCGAGAAGCTGAATATTTCTGTAAAAACAGTAGAAAACCAAATTTCTATTGCATTGAAACGATTAAAGCAGGGTATGCAGAATATGCACATCTTTTTTCAAATTTTCTTTTTCTAACAAGAATCTGAAATACAACACATTACAACCACAACAGTCTAATAAAAGGCTCTTTTATATTTTCTTTTAAAAAAAAGTGCAATTCCTTTTGGGGGCTAATTGAAAAAATGAACTCTATAAGAACGAATCAATTATAGATTTCATGAAAAAACCTGAAATTATAGACTTAATCAAGAAAATTTTGCGCAAGCAATCCTCCGAAGATGAAGTGCGTGAAGTAGACCACAGGCTCTTGGATGCTTATCATGATACTACTTGGGACGAAGGTAAATTCGGCCCTGCAGAAAATATAGAAAAACAGATTAAGCTCAACGTAGAACAACTTATTCAAGCAGAAGCGGGCAATACAAAAAAAACAAGTATTTTCCTTCGTTACCTCCCTTATGCCGCCTCTTTGTTATTGGCTGTTTCCAGCATTGCCGGATATTATTTTTTTAAGGGTCGGAAGGCCGATTTACAAGCCACCAATCAACAGGCATACCTGAATCCGGGGACCGAAAAAGCTTCTTTGAAAAATTCAGACGGCAGCAGCCTGGATCTGCAGCAACAGCAGGTTGGAGACACTGTTCCTTTCGGAAAGCTGTTGTTCAAAATTGATCAAGAAGGCATTATTAGTTATCAGGCAAAGACCGGAAAAAAAGACATGGAAGCTCAACTTGTCACCTTAGCAACCCCAAAAGGCGGTAAATATCAGATCAATTTAGAAGATGGTACCAAAGTATGGCTCAACGCCGAGAGTAGCCTAATTTTCCCCGAGCATTTTGCTGCTGACCGTCGTCTCGTTCAGGTCAAGGGAGAAGCTTACTTCGAAGTTGCTGAATCAAAACACAAACCTTTCATTGTAGCGGGTAATGGATTTGGAATCCGGGTACTGGGGACCAAATTTAATGTATCCGATAGGGATAACCTCCATGTTGCAAAAGTCGCTCTGTTACAGGGATCAGTACGTTTGACTTCAAAAACAGGCCAGACCATGCTCAAACCCGGTGAACGTGCGAAGATATCTACCTCAGGTGTTCAAATAGATCAATTTGACGCGGAATCCGAAATCGCCTGGAAGAACAACTATTTTATTTACAAAGATGAAAATATCAAAACCATTATGGCGGATGTTGCGCAATGGTATGATGCCGAAGTTATATTTCAGGGAAATGACTGGGATGATGTAAACCTTAAGATGAAAGTCTCCCGAAGAGAAAATATCGAAGAGATCTTGTCACTTCTCGAATTAACAAAATCAATCAAATTTAAAGTTGTGGAAAGGAGGATCTACGTCACAAAAAGATAAATCGAAAACTTAAGCCGGGATGCTGTCACATCCCGGCTACGAATAGAGTTTAAAAATTTTCTGTCAAAAATTAATTAACCTTTTAATTCTAAACAAAATTATGAAAATAATACTGGGAAAAGAACAGTACATGTTCTTAATTAAGACCCTATTGATTATGAAGTTCTACCTAATGCTCGCATTTTTTGGCGTTGTTCAGGCTAAAACTCCGGTTTATAGCCAAAAAATGAACCTACATTTTAAAAATAGTAAGGTCGACCTTGTTCTTGCAGAAATCAGCAAACAGGCGCAGCTTGACCTGCTTTATGATTCAAAGCTGATCAAGAAAGCAAGCCCTGTCACCCTCAATCTGGAGAATGCCACGTTAAATGAAGCGCTGACAGCCTTGTTTCGAAATCAGGCACTTGAGTTTGAAGTCATCAAAAAGACCTTAATAATACGTCCAAAAGAATCGACGGGAGTAGCTCGTACCGCAGAGATTACCGAAAATCAAAAAGCCATCAATGGCTCAGTCAAAGATCAACAGGGAAACCCATTAGCCGGTGTTACCGTACGTATAAAAAATACCCAGATCACAACGACAACCGACGGCAAGGGAGATTTTACCATCGCCCCACCATCCGGATCCGGCCAGGTGATCTTGACATTTACATACGTAGGCTATGAACCTATTGAACGACCAGCAGATAACAAGGACCATTTAAATATAACCTTGGCATTGGCCAATAATAATCTGGATGATGTTGTTGTTGTAGGTTATGGTACACAGAAAAAAATCAATGTTACGGGTGCCGTAAGTTCGGTAAATATGGCCGATATGCGTACACCGGTTCCCAATTTATCGAATGCTTTAGCAGGTAAGGTAGCAGGTATTATCTCGGTACAATCGAGTGGCGAACCCGGTTATGACAATTCGACCTTCACAATTCGTGGAATCGGGACTTACGCTGGTAATTCGTCACCTTTAATTATCATTGATGGTGTACAACGTGATGATGTCAATAGTGGTTTCGGTGGATCTTTCAATAATATTGACCCGGAAGACATCTCCAGTATTTCCTTATTAAAAGATGCCTCATCCACGGCAATGTATGGTGCTAAGGGTGCCAACGGTGTTTTGATTATCACCACCAAGAGAGGTGTCGCTGGCAAACCAAAGATTTCCTTTAAGGCAGAGAATGGCTTTTCCAGTTTTACAAAAACACCGCAAATGCTGGATGGCATAAAATATATGGAGCTGCAGAATGAAGCAAGAACAAATATGGGCTTGACCCCAACCTATTCAGATGAATTGATCCAAAAAACAAAAAGTGGACTAGATCCCTATATGTATCCCAATGTGAACTGGATTGATGAAGTGTATAAAAAGAATTCCATGCTGACCAATGCCAACATCAATGTTACCGGCGGTGGCGAATCGGTGAAATACTATATTTCGGGATCGTATTATAATCAAAAAGGCCCTTATAAGGTAAGCAACTTAAACAATTACAACCCTAATCTCGATTTCAAACGATATGATTTCAGGAGTAATGTAGATGTCAATTTATCAAAAAATACTTCCGTTCAGCTCAACTTAACAGGGATGTTGGTCAACTCCCGCTATCCCGGTATTGCTGCCGGTGATCTATGGTATTTGGCTTATGCGACGACACCCGTCGCATACCCAATTCAATATCCGGACGGTAAATGGGCCGGACCACTTAGCGGTGGCGGCGCCAATCCATTAAATGAGGTACAAAACAATGGTTACTCCAACGAATTTAAACCCATTGTACAGTCCGTATTGACCATTAATCAAAAATTAGACGACATTACTGAGGGATTGTCTGCTTATGCCCGGTTTTCCTTTGATAGTTATGGCGAATTCAACAACCGTCGCTCAGGAAAAAATGATTTATGGCAGGCAACAGGAAGAACCCCTGAAGGGGACTTTATTTTTAACCAAACTAGAGTCGGTCAACAATTTTTGGATTATAGCCAGGAATCTTCCGGTCAACGCGTCATGTACCTCGAAGGTAATTTAAATTATGATCGTACTTTCAATGATCACAAAATCGGCGGGATGTTCCTCTATAATATGCGTAACCGTCTGGTCAGTCTATCAGGCAGCGTTATTGGCTCTATTCCCTATCGTAACCAAAGTTTGGCTGGACGGATTAACTACGGATTCCGTGATAAATACCTTGTTGAAGTAAACGCTGGTTATACAGGATCTGAAAATTTCGAGAAGGGCCAGAAGTTTGGCCTATTTCCTTCCGCTTCGGCTGGCTGGGTGATTTCCAATGAAGAGTTTTTTGAGCCGTTGAAAAAGACATTTAGCTTATTAAAGCTTCGAGGATCTTATGGTATTGTTGGAAACGACAATATTGGAGCTGGCGGCCGTTTTCCCTACTTAACGCAGATCGGCGGTGGTGGTTTTACAGGCTTTGGTCTTAATGGAACTTGGGCCGGCGGAAAGACAGAAAATGTAATGGGTGTAGAAAACCTGACCTGGGAAAAATCCTATAAAACCGGGATCGGTCTTGAAATTGGCCTGTGGAACAAGCTCAATCTGATCTTTGACGGTTTCGCCGAACGTCGTAAGAATATTTTGATTGAACGAAAATCCCTTTCTTCTATCGCCGGTTATAGTAACTTAGCCGTATACGCCAATAAAGGTGAGATGGACAATAAAGGCATGGACGCCAGTGTTGAGTATAACGACAAATTTGGGGAAGTTGGCTTCCGCCTTTTTGGTAATGTCACCTATAGCCGCAACAAAATTGTCTTCGCCGATGAGCCGGTCAGGCGGTATGGTTATCAATCAATGACCGGAACACGCTTTGGTGAATACCAGGGACATATTGCCATGGGTTACTTTACGAGCAAAGAAGAGGTCGAGTCTGCCCCGCAACAGAAGTTTAACCCGGTATCTCCAGGGGATATCCGTTACAAAAACTTAAATGCTGAGGATGATAATATCATTGATGCTTATGACCGAACCTACCTTGGAAAATCCTGGTTTCCTTCTTGGTTATATGGTGCTGGTTTTTCTGCATCCTATAAAAACTTTGACCTTTCGGTATTCTTCCAAGGGGTCGCGGACGTAGGTATTATGGCCAATGGCAGTGAAATCCCTGGAAAAGGCATGGGGGTCAATGGTGTTGGTGTGCTCCCTTTTTCGGGTTTGGGAATCTATCCCAACAATACCATGTCCATTGTTGAAGACCGTTGGACCGCAGAAAATCCACGTCAGGACGCTTACTACCCACGCCTAACCATGGCCAGTGGAAGTGACAACAATTATATTAACAGTACACATTGGTTAAAAGATGGATCTTATATCCGTATGAAACAGGCCTCTGTGGGCTATACTATTAAAGCAAAAGGCTTAGACAAACTTGGTTTCACCTCTATGTATGTGTATTCATCAGGCCAAAACCTCCTGACGTTTAGCAAATTCAAGCTCTGGGATCCCGAATTGGGAAGCAACGGTGCCAAATATCCATTAAATCGCATGATTACCTTCGGCGTTCGGGCACAGTTTTAATCTAACTATATACCACAACTATGAAACAGATAACACCAAAATATATCGTATCAGGCCTACTGGCACTGGCCTTATGCCAAAATATGCAAAGCTGTACTTATTTGGACAAGAAACCGGATAACCTCCTCACTTCAGACATGGTCTGGGAGACCAGGGCAAATGCAGAATCTTACTTAAACCAGATCTATAGTTATATCGAAACACCTGTAGACGATTTTACTACCCTTGGTGCCAGCGATGAAAGTTCATGTAACATACCCGTTGTGAATGTTCGGCAAATGGCTGTCGGGAACTGGAATCCACAAAGCATGTACTGGCAGCATTATTGGAATAATGCATACGCCGCTATTCGGCAATCATTTGTTTTTGAGGAAAACATCGACAAGGTTCCCGAAGGTGCATTGAGCACAGAACTTAAAGTACAATACAAAGCCGAAGCAAGGTTTTTGCGGGGCTGGTACTATTGGAAATTGCTACGTCAATATGGCCCAGCGGTATTGTTGAAAGGGACATTGGGTTTGAACGAAGATTTCAACAAATATCCCCGCAATTCATTTCAGGAATGTGTCGATTACATCAATAGCATGATGGATCTTGCTGCAGCAGACCTTCCTGTGGTATGGTCCGCCTCCTCCAATTATGGTCGTCCAAGCAAAGGAACCTGTTTGGCCATAAAATCACAGGTGGCGCTATGGGCTGCAAGTCCCTTATGGAATGGAAATCCACGATTTGCAAATTTCAAAAACAAGGATGGTAAGGCACTTGCCCCTTTGCAGAACGATGCCAATAAATGGCAATTGGCCGCTGATGCCGCAAAAGCTGTTATTGACTTAAATGCCTATAAGCTCTTTACCAATCTGGATGAAGGAGATTCAAAATTCGATCCTTACCTCTCTTTCCGTAACCTCTTTTTAACAAACTGGAATAATGAGATTATTTTTTCCACGCACAAAGCGGACACTTGGCATTGGGGACATGAGAAAAGAAGTGCACCTGAACCCGGTGGGATTGCCATGATGAATGCCACACAAAATGTCGTGGATGCCCACCTGATGCGCAATGGTAAAACCATTGAAGATCCCAGCTCTGGTTATCGGGAGGACGGTTTCGTAGCAACGGATGATCCAGCCGACTGGGGCAAAAGTCGCGATGGTGTCAATAGAGGTTACATCGCTGGCAATTCAAATATGTATGTAAACCGGGAAGCGCGATTTTACGTCAATATTCTCTATAATGGTAAGCCTATCCTACCCGCACCGACAGCCGATGACCGCAACTTCTTTTCGTCAGATGCCAACAAGGATGGACGCGGAAGGGCTGAGTTTTATTATTCAGGAAAAGCCGGATTGGTCCAAAATTCAAATAGTGCCGATAAAACAGGATACCTTGCACAAAAAAATGTCAGTCCAGCCAGTAATATTCGCCAGGATCGAGCCGTATATCGTCCGTATATCCATATCCGCCTGGCTGAAATCTACTTAAATTATGCCGAATCGCTCAATGAAGTTAATCCGAGCCATCCTGATATTCTATCCTATCTAAACCTTGTCCGTCAACGGGCCGGTTTGCCTAAATTGGAAACTGTCTATCCACAGGTAGTGGGCAATAAAGATGAACAACGTAAATGGATTCTTCGAGAGCGGCAAATTGAGATGGCTTTTGAGGGCGACCGTTATTTCACGCTCCTTCGTCGACTGATGATGGGAAACCCAGCTTCCCGAGCAATATACAGGATGAATATCGCTTCAAACGATAATAATCAAGGATTTTTTTATCAGGACTTCTATAAGAGAAACTTATTGCAAAACAGATACTGGGATGATAAAATGTATCTATTTCCTATTTTACAGGATGATATCGATAAGAACACGGCGCTTGTTCAAAATCCAGGCTGGTAATTAAGGTTTGAATTTTAACTTTTACTATTTATGAACCTTCCTATTTAAAATTTCATTTTTATCCCACAGGTACATGTAAATTTTAAAATAGGATAAGCTCCATCTGGCGGATGGAAAAAAAATTATTGACAGATGAAATTAATATATAAAAAGTATTTATTCTTTCCCCTCCTCTCCTTAGTGCTATTGGTGGGAATATGTTCATGTAAGAAAGATAATATGGGTGCAGCACATGATCCCAATGCGGCAATTGTTGTCACGGATTTCCTTCCAAAGCAAGGTATCTATGGAACAGAAGTTCTGATCAATGGGGAGAACTTTACAACGGACACCACGGCGATTTCCGTTAAGCTCAATGGCATCCCGTTAAAGATTATAGCATCAAATGGCACGCAGATTATGGCCATAGTCCCTAAAAGGGCTGGCAGTGGAGTTATTGAAGTCTCTATTGGCGGAAAAACGGGAACGTCAAAAGATAGTTACAACTATATCTATAAAAGAACAGTCAGTACCTTGGCCGGCAACGGAACTGCAGGATTCTTTAACGGAAAAGGTACTGATGCAAAGTTTAATTTTGGTGGTGAACCTTGGTACCGCAATGGCGGTATCGCTGTAGATGATGCGTTAAATGTCTATGTCACTGACCCCGGTAACCACTGTATCCGTAAAATTGATCCCGCCGGAAACGTCAGTACGTTAGCAGGATCCCCAAGTAATGCCGGTTTTGCAGAAGGGAAAGGAGGTGAAGCACGGTTTAGCCTTCCCTATGGATTGACCATTGATGAACAGGGTAATCTGTATTGTGTCGATCCCGGAAACTGGGATATCCGTAAGATAACACCCGATGGTACAGCAAAGCTTGTCGCCTGGGCCGCGAGAGAGCCTTGGTTCATTACTTATGACCGAACCTCAAAAAAGCTATACTATAATTCTGTTACCTCCCCGGCTCCTATTTATCAGTTAAATACAGATGGTACAGCAGTAACGACAGTCATCGATGGATTGAATTTTCCAGCAGGAATGGCCTGCGGACCGGATGGCAGTCTATACATCTGTATCCATGGCGACAATCAAATCAGAAAATACGATCCCAAAACATGGAAGCATACCATGAGTGCCGGTTCTGGTAAATATGGTTACAAAAATGGACTCAATACAGAGGCCGAATTTGCCCTCCCCTGGGGTATTGCAGCTGACAACCAAGGCAATGTATATGTAGCTGGAAATGGTACCGCCGGTGCCGATAGTGGATCTCCGGATCAGAGCATCCGCTTGGTGGATGGCAAGACATTCCAGGTAAGTACATTTGCAGGATCCAATATCGCTGGTTTTACAAATGCCGTTGGCGAAGCCGCTTCGTTTAATGTGCCTGAAGGTGTTGCTGTAGACAAAAATGGTACGGTCTATGTCATTGACAAGAAAAATAATAGTGTCCGAAAGATTATCTCGGAATAAATGAGTGGGTGTCCGACGTAAAGCGATCGGACACCTGCTTTTTCTAAGCGGTGGGTTGCATCCCCGACGACATCTTTTCAATTCATGCGTTCTCAGAAGCTTCGCTTTTATGCCTTCGACAGCTTCTTTACATTTCAAATGACTTTATATGATTTTTAAGCGTCTATTTTCCTTGAGCTATGTACTGCTGCAGGGTATACTATTGTTTGCAGCATGTGGTCATGCTGATCATCTCGATCATACACAGACCGACGCAGCTCTTCAAAAAAGCAGGTACGTCTCGGTTAGGGGCAATGACCTAAACAAGGGTACGGAGAGCAAGCCCTTTCGTACGATTGCCCGCGCTTTGGAGGCAATATCACCAGGCGACACTATTTTTGTTCGCGAGGGTGCCTACCATGAGAAAGTAATGATTTCAAAATCGGGAAGTTCAGCAAAACTCATTACGATAAAGCCCTATCCCAATGAAGCGGTGGCCATTGATGGCGAGGGACTATCCATCTTCGGCACAGAAGCATTAGTAACGATCAGAAATGCCCGATTTATTCAGTTTGAGGGTTTTGAAATCCGAAATTTTAAAACACAGGCCAAAGGCAATGATGTGAATGGGATTATTATTGATCAAGGCTCTAAAAACATCACTGTGCGAAATAATAGAGTCCATCATATCGAAAACAATGCCAGCCCACAGGATGGCAGAAGTGGGCATGGTATTCTGGTCATTGGCAATACCGCCGAGGCCTTACAGGATATTATTGTGGAGGATAATACGATCCATGACTGCAATACCGGTTATTCCGAAAATCTGACAATCAATGGATATGTCGATGGCTTTATTATCAGACGAAATAAGGTATACAATGGCGAAAATATTGGTATTGTTGCAGCCGGAGGATATGCCGCCAATGCGACAGCAAGCCTGAACTATGTACGTAATGGACTGATCAGCCAAAACGAAGTTTACGATATTGACGGTAGAACTGGTCCTATCCCCGCATTTGCCCAGCATAACGGGGCCATTGGGATTTACATCGATGGCGCCCGGGATATCATTGTTGAAAGAAACAGTGTCTATCGCTGTGGACGGGGAATCGGGCTAGTCAGTGAAACTGATCATTTTCCGACACGTGACTGTATCGTAAGAAATAACGAAGTTTATCACAATTCACTCGCGGGGATAAGCTTAGGCGGTTACCTAAATTACACCGGTGGTGGTACGCTGAAGTGTTATGTTGTGAATAATACCTTATTTCACAACAATATCGACAAAGGGTATTTTGATGAAATTGAAGGTGAAATACGACTTGTTGAGAGCTGTACAGAAAACATCATCCAGAATAATATTATTGTAGCACAGCCTAATAGTGTATTTATTCATAAATATACCAATACGGGTAAATCCAATGCGATTGACTACAATTTATACTTCAGTACCGGAGAAGGTCAGTGGATATGGAATGGGAAAGTCATCCGGGATCAACACACCTGGAAATCAACCCTTATTGGCGATACACATACGATCTTTGGACAGGACCCGGGGTTTATATCAACGACACAAGCAGATTTTGGATTACGGGACTCATCTCCTGCCCTCGCCAAAGGGAAATTTATTGGTCAAGCAATCCATGGTGAATTGGATTTGAGTGGACAGGCAAGATTTGAGTCAAATCGCATTTCCATTGGAGCATTTCAAAAATAATCGTTTAAAAAGAAAATAGGCCAGTTGACACGAAATTGTCTATTGGTCTATCTTGCGTTTAATTCGAATGATTTTCCTTCGATTTAAAAAATCGCTGGGTCAGATATTTTCGCACAGGGACATCGTATAGTTTTAAACAAATATAAGCGAGCACAATGCTACCGATTACAACCGCTGCTGCACCGGGCAATGATTCTTCAAAGCTGAGGTTTTCATTTTTTACCCAAGCGTAATACAAATAGATAAAGGGATAGTGCACCATATACAAAGGGTAAGAGATGTCTCCCAGGAATTTAGACAGTTTGTTTGTAAAACTGCCTCCCTTTCCGGAAGCCCCCAGAACAACTAGCAGTGGAAAAATCAGCACACAGCACAACGTATCATAGAGTCCATTCATCCAGAGGTTTTCAGCTCCCCCGATACGCGGAATCGCCAAAAGTGAAACAAGGATAATACTACAGATCCAAAATGCCCCTTTTATCCGAACAGGTTTAAATACTCGAGATAGAAATAAACCTGCGGTAAAAGAAAATAAAAGACGTAATGATCCGGCTGTGAACTCCATTCCTGTCAGCGAAAACCCTGCACAGATATCACCCAATGGGCCCCAGATAGCAAAAACAGCCAATCCACATGCTGTAACGACGACGAGCCCGCCAAGTGCTTTTGTTGAAAATTTACGGATGACCAAAACATAAAGAACATTACCAATATATTCAAAAAATAAAGACCAGCTCGGGCCGTTAAGTGGAAACATCTCCCCTAGGCCTCTTACTTCATGTCCAGGCAGAGCAGGGATCAACAGTGCGTTCAATACCGTAGCCAGCAATAAAGCCGAAACAGTCACCTTGGATACATCCCACACCGAACAGCCCTGAGAATAAAACATCAAAGCGCCAATGATCGCCCCCATAACAACCATGGGATGAAGCCTTATAATCCGGCGTTTGATAAAATCCATTGTCGTCATCGTTCTCCAACGGTCATCATAAGCATAACCGACAACAAATCCAGAGAGCATAAAGAAAAAATCGACTGCTAAATAACCGTGGTTAATACGTTGATCCAGGTGGCTGGTTGCAAAGGCTTCAAAAATATGGAAGCATACGACTGTGATAGCTGCAACACCACGCAGGCCGTCGAGCACAGTATAATGTGGTTTGGTATCGGCATACGCGGATGTAGAAACTGCTGTATTAGGCATAGAAATAATAAGAATAGTTTGATTGATTTCCTAAAGCAAAGACGTAAATATAAACAAATTTGAAAAAACGTTTTATCGCTGCCGTTCAAACGAATCGTTTATCATTTAACAACAGGAATATAATCCTTCAAATAAACCTGTTCTTTCCGCATATCCTGAATATATTCTTTACTAAAAATTTCCAAAAGTATATCAGAAATGGCAGTTGTAGTCGGACCTTCATCTTCGGATTCACCAAAAGAGAAAATCTGTTCTTCCGTTCTATCTTTTTTAGTTAAAAAATAATAGAAATCCGGACTTTCCCAGCCTTTTACCCCAAACCCGGCTTCTTTTGATAGGTTGAGAGGCGTGTATGATTTTTGTAGAAAATTCTGAAGATTTTGGAAATCGGCCATATTTTTTGAGGTTTTGCTCGCCGATAAATAAGCGAATTTACCACCGTTATTTTCCCCCATAGCCAGCGAGGGAAAAGCGACACCATTCAGCATGGCCAAGGTATCCTTCTCTTCGTTGTAGGACACCGTTGTATAGCGATAGCCATAATATTTCTTCGGTTTTAATTTCCTCGTGCCCCAGCCCGAGGTAGACTCCACATAAAATGGCGTCGGCAAACTTCCTTCGCTATCAAAAATTGCCATGGTATCTTTTTTGAACATGGCGGTTTCAAAAACCTCCTTTAATGCTTTCTTGTCCATGTTATTCACATCAGAAGCTAATATAGACTCCGTTTTTTTTATTTTCGGCGCATAAAACTTTGAAACATCGAACGACTTATCCAACTTATCCAAGAATACAACATCCGGATCCTGAGATTGACAAGAATATAACAACGTCAATAAAAGCAGTGAAAAAAGGAGACTTTTATGTATAGAACTAAATAGCTTCATGGGGAAAATTGCTCAAATTATCTTTTCATTTTCAATCTTAAACCAGCGGCAAAAGATAGTCAAATATAAGGAGTACAGCGTTAGGTTGACAATATTATTTACAATCCGTGCAAACTGGTTTTAAAAATTGATCGTTATCCGAAGAAAGGGATGCGATTAATCCAAACCATGAAATGGAAGTAAGAACAAATTGATTTCTGTTCGTAAATTTTTATTTATAAATTAGCGATAACAGCTTATCTCTAAATACAACTTGCGGTAATTTTTTTATCAAATTTCAAACAAAATATTATTTTTTTTGAAAAAGTGACAAGCCATGTAATCACATAACATAAAACTAGCATTATATTAATATTCAATAAAAATGAACGATTTTATACATGAATTTGAAGTTCTCATTGATACTTTTCCAGCCGAACTTTCGGCCATTAATACAGTCGCATTTAATGAAAAGTCAGTTCCGGGAAAATGGAGCAAGAAGGAAATTTTAGGACACTTGATCGATAGCGCCATGACAAACTATCTCCGGTTTATAAGAGCACAATCTGAAGAAAACCCGCAGATTTTTTATGCACAGGATGACTTTTGCGAAAACGCAAATTATCAGCAGTCAGAGACTAAACAACTCACAGACTTATGGTTATCGCTCAACAAGCAGCTTTTATTTCTATTCAGGACGCTGATTGCGAGAGATCTGACAGCACGAAAATGTAATGATCTAACATTGGCGTTTTTGATGGCAGATTATGTAACCCACCTCAATCATCACCGGCATCAAATACTAGCTTAATTGTAAATTCATAAAGAAGGTCTAGTCCAGATAATCAGATGATTCTAAGGACTAGACAAAATATAGTTTACTTCTTACTCCACCAATGATAATAGTTGTGGGCTCCGTCGTATTCAAATCCGCAACGTGGATATAGCGTATTGCCGATATCGTTTGTTTTTTCCGTTTCTAGCATCAAACCACAGGCACCGGTTTCCGTACACCATTGTTTACTTCGGTCTATCAGTGCGACAGAGAGTCCTTTACCACGATAGTCCTGATGAACAAACAGGTCGCTCAGCAGCCATTGCATTTCCAATTTGGTGTAATGAAACAGTTTATATAATTGTACAAATCCTACCGCTTTACCGTCCACCATCGCTAGAAAAATATCCGATTCGCTATTCAGAAACCGTTCTTTTAAAAAGACCTTCCCTTTTTCCAGATCCGATTCCTGGCGATAAAAAATCCGGTAGAGGTTAAACAGTTCTGCAGTCTGTTCCAGGTCTTCGAGGCTAGCTTTTTTAATTTGATAATTCATTTTAGTAAATATTTTGATTTATACGGGCAAAAATACTCGTAAAAGAAATTCGCCTCATCCTCCAGATTTGAGATGTCAGACAGTCCAGTATGTTACCATCGCTGATTAAAGTCATTAAACGAAGATGGGAGGAGTTCAGTCGTGTTGCATTCTTCAATCGACGGATAAAATTTCATTTGTTCATAATGACGTGATCAGCAATCAGTTTAACACAATTTGATGTATGATCATATATAAAATCTTTTCGGACGAATTGTAAAAGCAGCATACATGGAGTACTTTACACCTTTATATTTATCAAAAATGATAAAGAGCTTATGGTTAATGAGGTTCAGTCTGAAAAGATTTATTATCGACCAAAAAGGAAAAGTGCCACTATCGCCGTTATTTTAGTGTTCATTGGTCTAGCACCATTAGGCATCGATATTTCCTCTTTGTTATATTCCATGGTAGCGATTCCATTGAAACTTATCTGTATTCTTACCGGTTTTTGGGTTTTGAAAAACAAGAAGAGGACCATTCGAGCGAAAACAGATATACATGGTTTTTATTTCAAGCGAATGTGTGGTAGCCCGGTATTAAAAAAGGCTATAACGGACTTGGATTTATTGGTTTTTGTTCCATTTGTGCAAATTGTCAATATCCGGATAACAGCGAGTATCTGGACGGGAACGAGACTCGAACTAGAAACCACGCAAGGCAAAGAGATGCTGACTATGCTGAATGTACTGAGCAGAAAAGAAAAACAGCAGATTTATCAAACTATTAAAAGATTCGGAATAAGGAATCCCGTCAAACCCCGAAAGGAAGAAGGATACCTTAAATATTTAGAAAAACCTGCTGTAAATTAGCCTCCTCCCTGTTAACTTAAATGATCTAATAACAATTGATCCACATATTCCCTAATTTCTTCGGGCAACATCAGGTAAACTGGTGTTTTTAGATTTTCTCTGTTGGCTTCACCTTCGGTAAAAATATTTCTGAACCCTTCATTGAGCCATTTTCCTTCATCTTCTAAATAAGCCTTATATTTATTGTCCAAAATCTCAATTATGTTTTTGCTATCTTTCATTTGTTCCGTCATTTATTCGATTGTAAACTGCATCTAAAAATATTCGACAGGGGAACATCAACATTGGTGCCACTCCTCAACTAAATTTTCAAAAGAAGATTGGAAACAGAAAACTTTAAGATTTCTTAACATTTTTATCAATTTGCCAAATAATGATTCAGTACGCCGACAGTGGCGATGTTGGTAACAGCATTCATATTGAAGCAAGTAGCAGCAATTTTTCACCATTCTTATTTGCTTTCTTTCTTATTATTGTCGATTTTTGCTTTGAACATCTAAGCTATCTATAGCCAGATAAACGTAGATTATTTTAACATAAGATATTACTCTTTTATAAATCAATTGTTATGATCTTGATCGCAGTGTTACTACCTTGGTTATCCTTCTTTTTAAGAGGAAAAATTTTCAGTGGAATTATCTGTTTAATCCTTCAGCTCACTATTTTGGGCTGGTTACCAGCTGCTATTTGGGCGGTTGCTTCACGTGTAGATGGAAAAAATAAACAACGTATACGAAGTCTGGAACGAAGTATGCGCCATTAAGTGTAGCAATCACCTGTCCTAAAATCGGATCGTTAATGTATACATCACCGCCACAAAAGAGTGCTATTAGGCCTCCAGGAATTTTCGAACCTGAAAAATGGTAAAATCAATTAATCCTTCATCAGTCTGACCGTTGAAATCTTTCATCATATAGTTTCCATGGTTGGCGGGTAAGATCATGAGACGGGCATCTGGGATCTGTTTTTGCATTTCAGCTAAATGCTCTCCCTTCACCACATCCTGATCCCCTCCGATCAGAAATACCGGACATGATATATTTTCTAAAGCTCCGGCTTCAAAATCGCGAAAATTTATCATTCGTTGGCTGTCTTTTTCATACATATTTCTAAAATCTTCGGGATCCGGATTTAATTTCAAAAAGTTTTCTTTCAGCGATGGCGGCATCACCTCGATCGTTGAAGCCGACATCCCCTCAAAAAAACCATCTAACAAACCCGCCCTTTTTGTATTACCGGAAGCTGCGATCAATCGGTCTACCCGATCTGGAAAAAGAGAAGCGAGTTTCAAAATAGTGGTCGCACCATTACTGAAACCAAAAAATGAAGCTTTAGCTATGGCGAGATGATCCAATACTGCTACAATGTCCTTTGCATCCTGCTCAAATGTTTCGGGAACTCTTCTATGTGCCGATTTTCCGTGATTCTGCATATCCAACAGAATCAATTGGTACTGATTCTGTAGCCGTTTCACGGTTTCCTCAAAATCAAAAAAACCAGAAGAACCGCCACCGTGAATAAGTATCAGCGGTTTTCCTGTTCCATAGATCTCATAATATAGTTTTATTCCATTGGCTGGAGAATAGCCTGAATGATTGCTCAATATATCCATAATTCAATATTAATTAGTTTGGCTTATTTAGGAGGAAAATTTATCTGCTTTCCATAAATTTCTTAAATTTGACCAGAACAGAGTCTGTGAATTTTTGTTGAAGGTCTAAAGGAGTTTTTGTATCCGGTTCAAATGTTTCCCTTAGAATTGTATTGTTATCTATTGCCTGAAATTCGACAATGCAGTTTCTCCCTGCACTGGTACTTTCAATATATTCGAATGGGATAATTCGGTCATACACGCCGCGATAGTCAAAGCCCTCTCCGTCTTCCATTCGCTCCATTCGAAAATTAAAATGCCCTCCTTCCCTGAAATCGTTTGTCACTACTGGACAATGCCAATCATCAAATGGAATGTTCCACTGTTTTATGGATCCGGCACCGGTCCAATGTTCCCAGACATCTTCAATCGGCCTTTCCACCAAAACAACCGAGACTAGGGTATTTCTGTTTGAGTCTGCAGCTTCCATATTTTATATTTTTAGGTTAAATACATTCTATCTATTGATCATTGTCTTTCCTATTTAATATTCCGATCGTCTGCTGCGTCCAGCAGATCTGATCGTCGCAAGTGAATAGCAACCTATCAATTGAAAGACAATATTAATAAACAGCGTACTAAATTAACTTGCCCTATGACAATATTTATGCAACGTTTAATTTTTTTAGATAAAAAGTACAATTTGAAAAATATGGTATATTTATTGCACAGCAGAATCAGAACACATAGAAAAACCGATTCAAATGAAAAAAATAGCGATTCTAGCACTGAGTGTGATCCTATTTGCCGGATGTAACAATACACAGCAATCAAAATCTACTGAGAACACAGAAGAGAAGGCCAAAGAAGAAACGCCATCTATTGGCGGAGATAAAGATGAACATGGGTGTCTTGTAGGTGCAGGTCAAACCTGGAGTGAGGTTAAGCAGGGATGTATTCAGGTGTTCAATGTCGGAATGCGACTAAATCCTGTTGATACCAAAGAGGGGGATGCTGTCATCAGTGCTTTTGTTGTCGTAAACGATGATAAATCGAAAATGGAGCTATTTTTGCCAGATGACAATAAAACAACCATTATTTTGGATAAAACGGAAGACAACCTGTACCAAAAGGATATTTACAAATATGATGCAAAAAAATCAGATTTATATGTCGATGGTACAGTCAAATATAAAGGTGAAGTTGAATAACATCCCTGAAACTTTATAGGACGTAAAGGTAATGCCAATGTTTATCACATTGGCATTTTTTATTTATCTTACAAAGAACAATATCTCCTTTTGAACCTTTTTGACTGACAAGAATGCCTACATAGCGCTTCTGCTTAATCAATCTCGAAGATTGCCTGTATCTCAACCGATGAATTTGTGGGTAGAGATGACGCACCAAAAGTTGCAGGGGCATGCTCCTTTTATCTTTTTTGCCAAAAATTACATTTAAAACAACATTTCGAATTCGTGCATAAAGCAATTGGGAGTAAATAAATTTTCAATATCTTTAAAGTAATATATTTTTTTAAAATGATCGAAACTAATGCGTGTTTTCAAGTTGCAATAGAGAAGGCTTCCCACTTTAATTATAGCTTCTGTTTCCATAGCCTGTCCCTGGTGGAAAAAATTAAAATCACTGCGGTCACGAGAGATATCGAGCACATTAAAATTGAGATGACTTCTGAAATAGGGCTGTTCAGCCCTTATGCATTTTATATGGATAAATTTTCGGAGGGAATTCCAGTAACGCTGGAAAATTTAGCTTTCGACTACAATATTCCATATATCCGGAATCTCGTGGAGAAAGATATGGACACCATTACTTGTACTATCTCTTCTAAAAATGAAATATTACATCAGCAAAAGTTTGCCGTAAAGGTGTTACCCATGGATTATTTTGGCGGATTAAGTAAATATCCGGAGTTGTTAGCGTCCTATGTGTTACCCAATCACCATATAATTTATACAATTAAAGCAGAGGCGGTCAAGATTCTTGAAAAAAATAGATTAAAGCCGGCCTTTTTGGGCTATCAATCCAATAACAAGGAGCGTGTCCTACAGGAAGTAACGGCGATATACCAAGCAATTTTAAATATCAATATTACCTACAGTGCCATGCCCCCGAGCTTCGAAACTGAAGGTCAGCGGATTCGTTTGGTCGATCAGATTTATGAAACCAAATTCGGAAACTGTATTGATATTTCTCTATTATTTGCGGCCTGCCTGGAAGCGATCGATCTGAATCCGATTCTTATTGTTACGCATGGTCATGCATTTATTGGTGTCTGGCTCAGTGACCAACGGTTAGAGACGGTAATCAACTATGATCAGGCCGCTATTTCAAAACGGATCGCTCATGGGATTGATGATATTGCTTTAATTGAGTCTACTCATCTGTGCCGTGGAAATGCGTATACCATGCGCGAGGCAATGAACAACGCCGAAACACAGCTCTTGCATGCAAACAATTTTATCTTATCTCTTGATATCAAACATGCCCGTTCACATGGTATTCTTCCCTTACCTTTTACGGGAAAAGAAGAGCTGGACAATGCAGGTATAAAGAACTCTTCAAGCCTACCTAAACAACAGGCTATCGATCATTTTACGCTAGATGACAACAAGCTGGACCTAGCTCTTAGTGACGCTAAAGAGCTAACCAAACAAAAAATATGGGAAAGGAAGTTGCTCGATCTCTCCCTCAGAAATAATCTATTAAATCTACGGTTCACCAAAAGCATGCTGCAGATCGTGGATCTGAAAATAGACCATCTGGAAGATCACCTTTCGAATGGGAAATCACTGTCAATTCACCCCAATAACAATCAACAGCTCTTACGCCGTTATAATCTATATTCAGCACCTTTACACTTCTCCGAGCCATTATTTAAACTCGCAGATGACGCATTTCGCTACAACCGCCTGCTGACCCATTACCATCAGGATGACCTGGATATCATTTTAACACACTTGTACCGTAATGCGAAATTAGCCGAAGAAGAAAACGGGAAAAGTACATTGTATCTGGGTGTCGGTCTATTGAAATGGTTTGAACCCAAAACCAAGCAGCAGGCCAGACTCGCTCCTATCCTATTGATTCCGGTAGAATTATCCCGTCGATCCGTTAACACGAAATTTACACTCCGAAGCCGTGAGGAAGAGGCTATGATCAATATTACCTTATTGGAATATCTCAAGCAGGAATTCAAACTTAATCTCAGTACATTGGAGACACTACCGATGGATGAATCGGGAGTAGATGTGCAGAAAGTACTCGCCATTTTAAGAAAGTCTATTTTAAATCTGGAAGGTTGGGATATCCTGGAACAGGTTGTTTTAGGGAACTTTTCTTTTAACAAATTGATTTTATGGCAAGATTTATCCAGATATGCTGAAGAAATTGAAAAAAGTAAGATTGTAAAGAGCTTGATTGACGGGAGGCTTTCAGAAATGCTGGATATCAGCGGCGATTCGGAAAATCTGGAACTGATGCCATCTTCGCGGTTAACATTACCGATACCAACCGATAATTCGCAATTGGAAGCTGTCCGGCACTCGAACGCAAATAAAAGCTTTGTTTTACATGGACCTCCCGGTACGGGTAAATCCCAGACCATTACCAATATTATCGCAGATGCTTTGGCGAATGACAAAAAGGTACTTTTTGTGGCTGCTAAAAAGGCGGCACTGGATGTGGTCCATCGCCGGTTGGAAAAAATTGGACTGGGCTCCTTTTGTTTGGAGTTACACTCCAATAAATCCAAAAAATCAGATGTGCTAAGGCAACTGGAGCAGAGCCTGGAAACCCCCAAATATCAAAGTCATATTGATTTTCAGGAAGAAGCCCAGCGTATCGATCAGCGCAAAGCGGCATTAAGTCGCTACGTAGACGCCCTGCATCAGCCCTTCGCAGTAGGATGGAGCCTGTATGATTCTGTCTCTTATCTAGACAGCAACCATATTGCAATCAACACAGCATGGCTGCTACCTTTGCAACTGGATGTTATCGATAAAAAGACCTGGAATGACTGGCAGGACTGGGCAATCCCCTTTGGACAATTAACAGCTAATTTGCCCGCTATTGACACGCACCCGTTGCGTTTGATCCCGTTGAAAGATCAGAACTTTGCCCATAAAAATCAGATCGAAAAATCTATCGACGATTACGTTCAGGCATCTATTCATGTGACCAAAGCCCAATCGGATCTGCAGCTGAACCTGTCGGACAATTGGATCGTAAACAAAGCTTCTCTATGCTCACTTCTCGAAAAAACAGCTCATTTTCAAGCGCATCAGACCCTCGTGAATGTGCATTTTGACCCACGTCAAAAGAATTTACTTGATCACTGGATTGAATTGCAAACCCAAAAGCAAGCATTAAAAGAAGTGCTTACCACAGGTTTTGGCAACCGAATATTCACCACAGACTGTAACCCTATTGAATCTGTCTGGAATCAGTCAAAGCATTCCTGGTTTCTGTTCAAGTGGCTGAAACAGCGCAAAGTAAAAAACTTTTTAAATGGCTTTGCCACAAATAAAATCAACTCCGAACAACAAGTTGATCAATTCTTTAATCAAAAAAATTCCTTTGATCTCTTTACGAAGAATTTAAGCGAGCCGCAGTTTAATACCATAAACGAAGCGACGAGCTATTATCTTGTCGGTAACCAGTTTGACTTAAACACATTATTACAGAACCTGAATGAACTGGAAGAACTAAATCGTCTGGCGCAATATCTCAAATTTGAAAATTTCCAATCCTGGCTCACCAACATCCTCACGGCTGTAGACTTAAAGCTGAGGATCCCTGCCACTATCCTCACCCTACTGCAGTATGCGGATAAACATCAGGAAATTTCGACATTCTTAACATATATTCCGGACGTCGAAGAATTAAACCAGATAAAACTACATTTAGATAGCCTTGAAGACTGGATCAGGTACAATTATTATAAAGATCAGGGAATAAAACTTGGATTATCCTGGCTGATTGACCTCCTTGAATCAAACAAGATTGATAAAAATGAATTAAGCAGAGATATGGAAAGTGTATTGCATCTCAATTACTTCATAAAATCGTTGGATCAGTCCACTATTCTAAATGGTTTTGACGCAGCTGTATATGAAGCTCAGATCGTACAGTATAAGGCACTTTATCAAGAATTTACCCGACTGGTTCGGGATCAATTGATTTTGGAGCTAAGCAACAAAATTCCGAGTCTCTCCCAGGAAGCGGTCCATAGTTCAGAAATCGGTATTTTGCAACGAGCCATCCGTAACCGGGGGCGTGGGGTCAGTATCCGCCGTTTATTTGACCAAATATCGACTTTACTTCCGCGGTTAAAACCCTGTATGTTGATGAGTCCAATTTCGGTCGCCCAATATTTCGACGTAAATACCGATCATTTTGATCTTGTTATTTTTGATGAGGCTTCACAATTACCGACATCTGAGGCAATCAGTGCTCTTGCGCGGGCAAAGCAGGCCATTATTGTCGGGGATCCCAAACAAATGCCGCCAACTAGTTTCTTTGCCAGTAACAAAGTCGATGAAGACAATCTGGAATTGGAGGATCTCGAGAGTATCCTTGATGATACCCTTGCCTTGTCCATTCCGTCCAAATACCTGCTGCGGCATTACCGCAGTAAACATGAAAGTCTGATTTCTTTCAGTAACTCCAACTTTTATGAAAACAAATTGCTGACATTTCCTTCTCATGACGATCAGGACAGGAAGGTAAGTTATCAATTTATAAACGGCCATTATGACAAAGGGAAAACAAGAACAAATCAGAACGAAGCTGAAGCTGTTATTCAATACATAAAACATCATTTGGAACATCATCCCCATCGTTCATTAGGTGTGGTTACATTTAGTCAAACACAGCAGAATCTAATAGAAGATTTGCTACAGCTTTTATTTTCCGAATATCCTACTTTAGAGGAAACCGCACTGCAGGGAGAGGAACCCATTTTCATTAAAAACCTGGAGAATGTTCAAGGTGACGAACGTGATTTCATTTTATTTTCAATTGGCTATGGTCCAGATGAAGAAGGGAAAGTTTCCATGAATTTCGGTCCATTGAATCGTGAGGGTGGCTGGCGAAGACTAAATGTCGCAGTAACCCGGGCCCGATATCAAATGCGTGTCTTCTCTTCGCTAAAGGGGGACCAGATCGATTTAAGCCGTACCAGTTCGGCCGGTGTGCAAGGACTGAAAGCCTTTTTGAACTTTGCGGAAAGAGGTATATTGCAAACAACAGAAACTGTTGCACCAGATAAAGAAAAACATACGCTCATCCAGTCTATTGCCGGCCATTTAGATCGAAATGGAATAAAAGTAAAAACAAATATCGGAACCTCTGGCTACCGTGTTGATATTGGTATTGTTGATCCTATGCATACGCAACAGTATATTTTGGGAATTTTGGTCGATGGAAAAAACTATTTCAATACAAAAACGACAAATGACAGAGAGTTGCTTATTCCCGAGGTTCTACAATCCTTAGGATGGAATATTTATCGCATCTGGACCTTAGACTGGATAAAAAACAGAGAAAAAATACTGGCTGACATCCAAGTGGTAATGCAACGTATCATGAATGACGCGAAGATACAAGAGCCTATCATCATTGACGCCTCACAACCACAACCAAAGGCAAATATTTCAGTGATATCCGATGATGCGATTGTTTCAAGTAAAATGAAACCCTATCTAAGTGCCAATGTCAGTTCAATGGCAACAGCTAGTGCGGAATCAATTTATGATGCAACACATCGCGCAACATTGAGCAATCAGATCCTGAAAATCATCCGTACAGAATCTCCAATTGGTCAAAATCATCTGTTTCGCAAAGTACTACGCCTATGGGAACTCCCAAGATCCTCCGGAAAACTTACCCAATATCTAAGTGAGCTTATAAAAAAGTTACCGGATATAAGGGAGGAAATTTCACATCAAAGTTTTTATTGGGATCAGGGGCAATTGGCTACCGACCTGACCCACTATAGAGACAATAGTCTGGAAAAACGGGCAATAGAAGATATTGCTCCCCAAGAAATAGAGATTGCGCTCATCGAGATCATGGATACCAACCTCAGTCTA
Source organism: Sphingobacterium athyrii (assembly GCF_003071065.1). Taxonomy (GTDB): domain Bacteria; phylum Bacteroidota; class Bacteroidia; order Sphingobacteriales; family Sphingobacteriaceae; genus Sphingobacterium; species Sphingobacterium athyrii. The sequence goes on from NZ_QCXX01000001.1 coordinate 519,558, forward strand.
TTGCGGGAGGATCTTGTACGTGCCGCCGCAAGAGCCTTTGGCTTTTCAAAGACTGGCGCTCAAATTGATATAATTGTCAATAATTCAATAGATAAATTATTGCAGCAGGCATATTGGAAATCTATAAATGGGAGAATTGTGCTGATAGATTAGGCCCATTTGCTGCTAAGTGATTATAATCCTCTTATCTTGTTTGGACCATATAGATCAGGCCTAGCTGCCTGATCTATATATCTGATTGACATAGGCCGTATAAATTCCGATAGGAATCTTGCCGGTCACTTGACCTCGGCGCGATTCGGGACAGGCATTCAAAATACTGTCCAATGAAAAAACAAATATATTTTCCACCGCATTTTGAAGCCTCCACTCTCCTTTTTCGTGCATATATTCCATCAGATGCAGCGCCTTTCCCAGCTCATCTTCGCACGCCTGTGCGATCATTTTTTCAATATAAGCGGTAAGAATCCTGATTATTGTAAGTGGATTTCCAACATTTTCGGGTCGCAAGATTTCCGTTTGAACCGATGGTATTACCGAAACAATTATTTCCTGAGCCTGTTTTATATTCATCATTTACTTGCGTTTAATGCTATATCCGGTTCAAACATCATCGCCGTACAATAGCAGTTTCTAAATCCTGTATTTTTTAAATTCTGATAATTCACACATTGCTCACATTTACGCCAAAATGATGCATCCTGTGTTATTTCTGAGAAAGTTACCGGCCGCATCCCGAGTTTTGAATTGATTCGCATAGTCGCCAATGTCGTTGTGATGCCAAATATCTTTGCCTCTGGATACTTTTCCCGTGTTAACCAAAATATACACTCCTTCATTTGGGTTGCGATGCCAAGTCTGCGCCAGTCTGGAGCTACAATCAAGCCACAATGAGAAACAAAACTTGCATGTCCATACACCTCCAGATAAATGTAACCAATCCATTCTCCAGCTTTGGTCAAAGCGATAACGGCATTTCCTTCCAACATTTTATGAGCGATAGACGCGGGACTTCTTCGTCCAATTCCGATACCGCGCGCACGCGCTGAAGCTTCCATTTCCTGGGAGATCCGAACCGCATATTTACAGTCGGCCGGAATAGTCTGCCGAATTAATACATCAGTTGTTTTCATAGGGACGATATTCAGCATGCTTGTTTTTTTCTTTATCATAGGTACCTTCGGGCAAAACAAGCCGTTGTATTGAAAGTGGCAAGCGGGCTTCAAGGTAATTCCATTCAATCGAGTTGCATGCTTTTTTTACTCTGGAGAAGGTGTTTGGAAGTAATCCGTTTATCACAAACTGAAGTTCGGAGGTTCCCCGATCATGCACATAAGCCATGACTTGCATAATCCATTCAAAACGATGCCAATCCTTGGCATAAATGACATCTTCTGCAAACTGTGAGATCAATTTTATAATATTTTTGTAGTCTCCTTTAAGTTCGGATTTTCTTAATCTTAGATTCAACTCAGGGATTACAGCGGCAATAAAATCCACTGTCTGTCCTTCATCCATTTTTTTTCTTACATCCATTGTATCGTTTTTTATGTCTACAGGTTTCACTGTACACGGGATGAACCAAACAATATTCCAAAACAACAAAAAAGAGGTTAATAACCTGATATACAGAAAGATAATTTTATTTAAAAAGATATAAAAAAGAAACGGCCTTATCAAAATGATAAGGCCGTTCTCAATTTGGAATAATCTCCACTTCGTAGGGACCTGTATACCGATTGCCAACCATCCTATTTTCATTGACAGTAATATAGTATTGTCCGCTATCAATAAAACGATGGGTCAATTCTTTCCCAAAAGGTCCGTCGGCTGTTCCATTTGGAGAAAATAGCTGGCTAATCCGAATATTAGCCGTATCTGAGGGAGTTTTGATTTTTACCCGAACAGAATCTGCTCGATGAACGAAAATAAAAATAGTATCAGTATGTCCTGACTTTATTTCCATATGCTTTACCAAACGGCCATCGTCAAAAGAGACTGCTTTTTCTGCTGATTCCAGATCAGCTGAGTTATCTCGCATATTTCTATCCTGGTCTGACGGGGACTGACACGCGGTCTGTCCGATGAGTGCTGCTGAGATCAGAATCGCTGATAATACTTTATTCATGACTTTTTACCCGATATAACAATTCTCAACGCATCCTTGTTTTCGTGATACCTGATCTTGCTTACATTGTCCAGAGACTCCATTTTGATTTTACCGCAGCAGGATTTACTTCCTCTATTTTCTTATAAAATTTATAGAAATCTTTATTCCATAGGGTATAGTTATGGGTAAATTTAAATACTATCTTGTGATCGTCAGCCTTCTGAATAACGACTTGCCAGACCCTATCATTGGTGATTGTTATCGAAGTCTTACTCAGTTCGATTATATCCGTCAGCGGGAAAACCGCCTTTCTTTGTTGTTTATTATCGATAGCATAAAAGTTTATATCATCAAAATAGAAATCTTCATCGCTGACAAGATTATCTTCCATGCCAAACAGGAAAGGACGGGACGAAATCTTTCTGATCTCTTCGCCCACTAAATCAGCTGAAGCTTCATAACTGATCTGATTATTTTCAGGTTTAAATCCAGCAGTATACTTCCTGAAAATCAAGCTAAATAGTACAATAAATAGTACTAAACCGACCAAAAATATAAGGTATAAATACATTCTTCTCTTGTTAAACGACATTTGTGTTTCTCTCCGGACATCAAAAAAACGCCTAAATATATAATAAGGTAATTAATTAGCAGCGCAAAATTACCAAATTTAAATCAATACGCTGAATTCCATGGCCAACGGGTAATAAACGAGATCAAAGCTTCCGTTTTGGATGATACCCGCTTCCGTTTCTCGATATAAAAAGACTAGCTTCCAAAGCTGATATAATACAAGGGCGTATCGCCTGGGTGATTCTTGACACGGTCAAGCCCTTCAAAGAATATGTGATCGCCCAATTCCTTGCCTATCAATTGTTTCTCCATTTGATACAATAGATCCAGTGCGGTAAAATTCTTCTCATTGGATGCGCGTAAGCGGGCACAGATCTCCACTTGGTAGTATCCGCTGTCTTCGTTGTCCTCATCAAAAGCCTCTTCTTCATCATCCAATAGTGTTTCATTTGGATTCAAATCTTCCATATCCTTGATCCAACACATATAACACAGCTCTATTTCGGGAGCATCCACCACAATTTCATTGGCGTCCCATTGCGCCTGATCAGCTAAAATATCACGTTGATACGCCGCAACATCGGCATCAAATTCCTGGGAACTCTGATACGATTTGGCCTGAAATGTCCAAGCAATAGCCGACAGCACACGATCTTGGACTGACTGAGTGTTCCAATCTATATTATTCCAAGGGCTGCCTATTTTTTCCCTTAAATAGCCAATATATCTTTTCAAATAAGATTTCCCGATTTTATTGTTCAGCCCAACATAATGTTCTCCTTCTAAAAATTTTTCGGAGAATGAGTGCCAATCTTTAAAATGCAATCTTGCGTAAGAAGAAAGGTTTTTCAGTATATCCAAAGCGGCTGATTTTGGCAGATACCCTACATCAGTTGCAGCAGTCGTGATATGACTGCTAACAGTAATGACAAGTGCATCCACACCAGGTTTGCCAATATCCCAGTTTTCGCTGTCGATTTGATTTTCCCGCCCCTCCAGGACGGTCCCCCCTGTCTTAATTCCGAGCAAGTTAAAATATGCCGCTAATAGCTGCAGGCAGCTTTCGGTATCTGCAATAGCGAAGTCTCTGTTCAATAGTTTCGCCAGTTCGTCACGGTACTCTGCCTGTTTAGGATAAGTCCCGAACTGATAGAGATGAACCGGATAAGTTCTATCGTCCCCAGCACTGCCAAATACGGTAAACCAATCGCCAAAGACGATAACGCGGAATGCCGCTCCCAATGCCGTACCAAATTGCTCTTCATAAGAAATATCTTTCAACATATCCTTACTGTTAATTTGCTGTTTTTTGGCTTTATCCAATTCCGCTTCCTGTGCGAGTTCCTCCCGCGCTTCTTTTACTCCCTCTTTGGCTGCACTCAATAATTCTTTGAAAAATTTAAACATAGTTTTATAATATTATTTTTAGCTAATGATTCCTATTTAAATTTTATCGCAGCCCCAAAAGACTCCCACAGTGAGTTTAACTACTCATTATCACCTTTATGAGCTTAAGATTTCAATTTACTGCTGTAAATCTGGAAATAAATATTTACTTTTTATCTTGAAATCCATATTAGTTTGAAGTTCCACTATATTTGTAGTCGAATACTTTATATTTGATTGAAGATAAATGGAATAAATAGAATCATTATCGAAGTTAAGTCGATGAAGAGGAAAACAGGAATAACTGTATTAAAAGATCTAATTACACCTTCCGTTTTTAAAAAAGTACTTACATTTAAACGGAATGGACTAATCAAAAGCAGCGGCACTGTAGACTCAAAAATACATTTCATTAAAAAGGGCAGTATATTTCGGCTCTTTTGGAAAAGATGGATAACGATATTTCAACTATGTAAATAATTTGAAGATATCCAGTATCGCTGCAAGTATATTTAGCACATGTTTCATAGGACGAATTGCACAATTATTAGGCCATTAAAAGGAGCGTGATGTAAAGAGGTCGATGACGCTATCCAATGGACGTCCGATAACCGCTTTACCGTCTTTAATAACGATAGGCCGTTCAATCAATATTGGATTTTGCAGCATCACCTCAACCCACTCCTCATCTGTCAATTGAAGATGTCGAAATTTCTCGAGAAATAAGGCTTCGTTCTTTCGAATAAGCGCTAATGGCTTAAGTCCGAGTTGTGACAATATTTCAATGAGCTCCGCTTTACTGGGCACTTCTTCGAGATACTCTTGTACCTCCAGATCTATGCTATGCTGTTGCAAAAAATCCAGCGCTGCGCAGCTCTTGCTACATTGTTTATTATGGTATATTTTAATCATGGTAGCTTGCTGTTGGCCCTCATTTGTTTTCAGAAAAAGATGTTAACATTCCAAAGTATCTTCGATCTCGAGAAAATGCTGGGGCAATAAGGATCGTTACCCCTCTCTTAATCAAACTAGAACACTTACCCCGTGATAGTAGATGTGTTGACCTAACAAAAGATCCTCTAGCTGTACAATAATACAAAAAAAGATAAATGGTAAACAATAAAATTGAAACTGTATTGGGGGGTAACGGTAAGTGTGGCCGTCTATCTCCATACTTATCTGAGATACAAAGGAATTATCATCCATACGGAGTAAAAAATTGAACTGTAAATGACCATGGATTGTAAAACGAATTTTATAATTTAGTACTATGAACTCAGCTGAAAGCGTAACAGATTTCTACAAAAGGCAACCGGGCTTTGCAAACTTAGATTTACCGCTCAATAATACAGGTATAGGGCATTTCAATGTATTTAGCAGAGAATCCTGTACGTTGGTCTCCCCCTATAATCGTCGTGATTTTTATAAAACATCACTGATTATAGGCCGCGGCAAATTATATTACGCTGATAAATGGATACAGATCGACCGCCCTGCCATGTTGTTTGCCAATCCGGTCGTACCTTACGCTTGGGAACCGGAGTCAGCAGCACAATCTGGATGGTATTGCGTCTTTACAGAAGAGTTTATCCAGCATAGTGAACGCATAGAGAGTTTAAAGGATTCTCCTCTTTTCAAAATAGGGAGCAACCCTATTTACTTTCCAAATGCGGAACAACTGGATGAAATCTCAACAATTTTCAAAAAAATGATGTCGGAGATGAATTCAGACTATGCCCATAAAGATGATATCCTGCGCAGCTATCTGCATTTATTGATCCATGAAACAATGAAATCGAACCCTGCTCAGGAATTTGGTTCATATACCAACGCATCTACCCGGGTATCCAGCCTTTTTTTGGAACTTTTAGAACGCCAGTTTCCAGTGAATACAGTTCATACAGGTCTGCAATTGAAAAGTCCGGGCGATTATGCCCACGCTCTTTCAGTACATATCAATCACCTCAACCGTTCGGTTAAGGAAACAACAGGTAAAACGACTAGTGCACATATCGCCGGCCGTATTGCCCAGGAAGCCCGGGCGTTGCTTTTACATACAAATTGGAATATCTCGGATATTGCCTATAGTTTAGGCTTTGAATACCCCTCTTACTTTACAAATTTTTTCAGAAAACATACTGGAATGTCACCAAACCAATTGCGGACAACAACTGTTTGAATAGTATAATTATCTGTTTGATTGTCTTAAGTAAGGCACGGGATACCTTCATTACTTTTGTATTGAACAAAATATAACAGTCATGAAATATAGAAATCTTGGAACAACAAACGAACAGTTATCTGCTATTGGATTGGGTTGTATGGGAATGAGTTTTGCCTATGGACCCACTGACGAAAAAGAGAGTATCGCCACGCTTGAAAAAGCATTGGATCTCGGTGTAAATTTCTGGGATACAGCGGACATGTACGGTAATGGCGCCAACGAAGAATTAATTTCAAAAGTTCTCGTTCCCAATCGGGATAAAGTATTTATTGCGACCAAATTTGGCTTTCGCTTTAAAGATGGAACCGCTGGGCCGAGCGGTACTGCAAATACTTACTTTGACGGTTCGCCAGCTTGGATAAAGATAGCTGTAGAAAATAGCCTAAGACGCCTTCGCATCGATACCATAGACTTGTATTATGCTCATCGGGTAGACCCGAACGTACCTATCGAAGATACTGTGGGTGCAATGGCGGAATTAGTAAAGGAAGGCAAAGTGAGGTACCTGGGACTAAGCGAAGCATCACCGGCTTCGATTATCAAAGCCAATGCCGTCCATCCTATTGCAGCGCTACAGAGTGAGTATTCTCTACTAACACGCGATGTGGAAAAAGAAATTCTGCAGACTGTACGTAATCTGGGTATTAGCTTGGTTCCTTATTCGCCATTGGCCCGAGGTTTATTTTCCAACACCTTAAATTTAGATAGTCTGTCAGCAGATGATTTTAGAAGAACACTTCCCCGCAATCAGGGCGAACATGCAGTGAATAATGCGCGATTAATCGCTGAGTTTGCATTATTGGCCCAAGATAAACAATGCTCACCGATACAATTGGCACTGGCTTGGGTACTCGCTCAGGGAAATGACATTATTCCGATTCCGGGGACAAAAAAAAGAAAGTACCTGGAAGAAAATGCAGGCGCCATCGATGTACAATTGTCTGATTCGGATTTAAATACCATCGAAGATATACTCCGGAAATACCCGAACGTAGGTGCACGTTATAGTGATGGCGCCATGGCACTGGTCAATAACTAATAGCCGATCTTTAACGCATACGGAGTATTACAGGTAGTTTCCGGGCACTACCTAATACTCCGTATTTGCTTTATCAAATTTGTCTTTGAAATCATTTTACAGACAATAAAACTACAGCTGGTAAGTCAATCCGTATAATGAAGCCTTTTTATTGAAAATTCCCCATACTATTCGTTATGGATTATTTGAACCGCGTGCTCTCAATAAAAAGTAAAACGAACTTCCTGCACCGTATTCACTCTTTACCCCTATTACACCACCCTGCGCCTCAATAAATTCTTTACTGATACTCAACCCCAGCCCAGTTCCCCCCTTTTTGGATCCCGGAACACGAAAATAACGTTCGAAGATCTTGTCTAAGTATTTAGGTTCAATACCTTGTCCATGGTCGGTGACCGAAAACCGGATCGCCGATTCAATTTTTTCAACGCGGATCTGAATACTGGCATCTTCATAGGAATAGCGTACGGCATTGGATAGAAAATTTGTCAATACCCAAGCTGTTTTTTCATTGTCCGCTACAACCGTATTTATGGTGGGATCTATTTCCAAAACAAATTTTACCCGCTTTTGATCTGCCGCAAACTGATTTGCCATCACGGCATAGTCAATAATAGGCCTTACATCAGTTGTATGTAAACTGATCTGAATAGCGCCACTCTCCACTTGAGTCATGTTCAGTAGTTCCCCGGTGATCTTAAGCAAGCGGTCAGAATCATCTTTTATCCCTTTGAGCAGTCCGACCTGTTCAGGGTTGAGATGCCCGATCTGTTCATTTTCCAATAGCTGGATTCCCATTTGAATCGCAGCGATGGGCGTTTTAAATTCATGCGAAACCGTACCAATAAAATTTGTCTTTGCCAGGTCAAGTTCTTTGAAAGTAGTGATATTTTTTAAGATCACCACCTGGCCGATAAACGTTGGATTAGCTTCGCCCGTCGGTAATACATTGATATCTATAATATCCTTTTCAAAATAGCTTTCCCTTTCATTTGCATAAATTTTAATGGGGCGTTTTTCCCGTTTATCCGGCGGAAGTGCAAGATCTTTAAAAATATCCCTTATCAGATCATTTTCATTGGCAACGAGCGGCGCAAACCTTCCGACCAGCTGCTCCTTTTTCAAGGTTGTGATATTGATCGCTTCTTCGTTTGCGAAAATAACCTGTCCATGTTCATCAATTCCAATAACGGGATCATGCATGTTGTCAATCAGGGCCTCAATGCGTTTCTTCTCTTTTAAGATCTTTTCCAGCTTACTTTCCGAATACTCCTCAAGTTTTTCTGCCATTGTGTTGAAAGACCTGACCAATTCCCCAAATTCTCCCGTGCTCTGTAGATGCAAGCGTTCCTTATAGTTCTGACCCGCAATCTGTCTAATACTCCCCGTCAGTTTAGCAATTGGATCAGCAATATTAGATGGCAGATTGACAAGCAATATAAAAGCAATAATAAAACAAAGTGCCCCGGCAAATGAAATGATCAGGATAGCCTGTTCAGCAGTACGATCCGCTACAAGGCTTTTATCTGAAATAGCCCCCATATTTTGCTGCATCAGCTGAGTGATATCCTTCCTGATCGTCGATATGACCATCATATTCTGCGGATTACTTTTAAGCTGCCCAAAATGCTTAACAATAGCGTCCGTGGTCTGTTGTTCTCCAGGTTCAGTAACATTCTTCCGTTGCTGATTCAGATTGTTTTCAAAACTAGAAAGCGCATCGTTTTTTTTGGGGACATCCTCCAGCGCCAATAGCATATTCTTTGCGTAAAGCAATGTATTATAATTGGCTTTCAATATATTTCCGGTATCTTTCTTTAACCTATACACATACCAACCGCTCAATGTAGCAAGCAGGAAAATCATGAGAAACAGGGAGCCTACTCCAAAAGTAAGTTTCGTTTTTATTTTCATCGTTGTTTGTCAATTAACTTATATTCATGATATCATATACACTATATATCATTATTTTAAGACAATATAATGAGGTCAATATCCTTCTTTGACAATTGCGCCAAAAGTCTACGGAATGTGTCGGTTGACAGTAGAATTCTAAACAGGGACAGTCTGGGTTTTCCGATACACACCGTCGTAATATGTCGCTGTTCACATAAGGTTAATATTTCATCTGCGACACTACGAGCTTCAATCTTTACAATTTCTCCGCCCAATTCTGTTGCCAATTTAAAATTATTGATTAAATGCCGCTGCTTGTTGAGAGCTATCCTATCAGCGCGTTCTGCAGGCACCTGAACATACAATACCAGCCAGCTACTGTTATAATAACCAGCCAGACGAGCGGTCTTTCGGATTACATTTTTAGCTTTGATTTCGTTGGAACTGATACAGGCAAGGAAGCGTTCTTTGCGTACCCATCGCTGTGGCTGGACTTCTATTTCTACTTTACGCTGCACCTGCGAGGCCACTTCCTTTAATGCCATTTCCCGCAACTGAAGAATATGCTCGCTCTTGAAGAAATTCTGTAATGCCGCCTGAATTTTTGAAGACTCGTAGATTTTACCTTCCTTTAAACGGGTGATAAGTTCTTCCGCAGTAAGGTCTATATTGACAACCTCATCAGCCGAATCCACCACGCTATCCGGTACACGCTCTTTCACTTCCACTCCCGTAATCGCCTTTACCTCCTCATTTAGGCTCTCAATGTGTTGAATATTGACAGCACTGATTACATTTATACCAGCATCGAGAATCTCAAGAACGTCCTGCCAACGTTTCGTGTTTTTACTTCCCTCAATATTTGTATGTGCCAGTTCATCAATAATGACCACTTCGGGATGAATGTTCAGCACAGCATTTACATCGAGTTCCTCCAATTGTTTTCCCTTGTAGAAAAGGTTGCGCCTTGCAATAAATGGAATTCCCTCCAGCAACTCGTGTGTCTCCTTTCGATTATGTGTTTCGATGTAACCAATGCGTACGTCAATCCCGCTATGCAGTAGGTTATGCGCATCCTGCAACATACGATAGGTTTTCCCCACACCGGCACTCATACCGATATAGAGTTTGAATCTACCCCGTCTGGATTTCTTGATCAGATCCAGAAAATGTTCCGCGTTTTTTCTTTCTTCCATTTTTTGCGTGTCATTTCGCTAACCTTGCTGTTGAATCAACGTACAACAGCAAGGTTTGTTTTTAATTAAAAACTAACAGCAAGCGCCATCACGGCAGTTGTGCTATTTTTTACCAGATTATTTTTCCGGTCGAGGAAAATTGCGTCCTTATTTGTCAGATTACGTAATTCCATCCGCCAAAGTACATTCGGGAGGATGGAATAATCAGCATTGAGTGAATAGCCCAATGTCTGGAAACCATTTTTCGCTTCAGTAGAAATAATGACTCCTTTTTTATCCTGATAATATTCGCCCCTAGCGGTAAGACTAAATTTATCCGAACCTATATAACGGGCAATCAGCACCGGAGTATACCATACATTATAGCTGCCGCTTCCTTTTTCCTTTTGCTCTGCCCCAATGTCAAAACCGACTGTAAAGCCAAACTGTCTATTGAGCTGATAAATGGCATATAAATTATGAAAATAGCGCATCTGTCTGACACTATCGGCTTTGTCACTACCAATAAAAGATCCACTGTTGATGGTTAAATTATCGGTTGGCTTATAGACAAGCTGATGTCCAAAGGCAGGCAAACTATTGCCATCGACTCGCTGTATACGTTGCCAACCGTTTAGCACAAGCCCGCTAAGAAATAATTTCCCTGATGCGGACGTGTATGATATTTTCGCGCCTGTTTCAAAATATGGCGAATTATCGGCAAAAAGACTCCTTGTCAATGTCCAGTTATCTTTTCCGATGGCACTTTCGAATCCCAAATGGGAGGAAAAAATACCGGCATCGATCCATAAATTGTGTTTTTTTGAAATGCGTACACCGACATTGGCCTCATAAATGTTCTTTAATACGCCCGGCTCAGCCGCGTAATTGGCGTTCATGTAGGTACCTGTTGCCAAGGCGACATTAGCTCGCGTATTTTCAGTACCATAAGTTGCTTTTAACAATGCCATATTAATATTTACTTCATTATTTCTGTTGTGGCTGTAAACAAAAGCAGGGCGTGTGTTGGCAATTGGATTATTAAAATCACGCATATAATAGGCCTCAACATACCCACTGAATGAAACTGTCTTATTTTTTGTTGTATCTTCCTGGGCAAATATGGATATCGTCGACCCGAACATAAGGCAGGTCAACAGGATTATTTTCTTCATCTATTTAATTATTTTATCGTCTTTTATGATCTTCGTATCGCCAGACTTTTTGCATTTATTTTTCAGTCATCTGATCCAAGGCAATATTCAATTCAAGTACATTTATTTTTTCTGGCCCGAACATACCCCAAAGTGGCTTTTGCACATGTGCATCCACTAAGGACTGTACACTATTTGCATCTATGGCTCTTGCTTTGGCTATACGCGCCACCTGTACTTTTGCTGCTGCCACGGATATATCGGGATCCAGTCCACTACCGCTTGCTGTGACAAGGTCTACAGGGACCTGCGCTTTTGATACCTCCGGATTTTTTTTCAAAAAGGTATCAATACGTGCTTTTACCTCTGTCAGGTATTCAGGATTGGAAGGGCCCTTGTTGCTTCCCCCCGATCCTGCAGCATTGTATGCCACGGCTGATGGTCGGGACCAGAAATAGGTTTCGTCGGTAAAAGACTGACCGATATTTTTATAATAATTCTGATTATGATAGCTTATAACCGCCCCTTTTCCATGATTGGGTGCCAGCTGTGCGATCGCCCAGACAACAGCTGGATAAATGACAGCGAGAAGTACCAAGAGCGCCACGGTAATCTTGATAGCTGGATAGATATGTGTTTTCATTTTATTTTTATTAAAAGATGTTAGATAAATAGTGCAACCAGCAGATCGATCACTTTAATTCCGATAAAAGGTACGAGAACACCTCCCACCCCAAATACGAGTAAGTTTCTCCGCAACAGCGCACTTGCACCGATAGGCTTATAAGCGACCCCTTTCAACGCCAATGGGATCAATAACGGAATAATGATCGCATTGAAAATCACTGCGGAAAGAATCGCGCTCTGAGGGCTGTTCAAATGCATGATATTTAGGCCTTGCAGTGCTGGAATTGCCGTAATAAACAATGCTGGTATAATGGCAAAGTATTTGGCCACATCATTGGCAATACTGAAAGTTGTCAGCGTACCACGGGTCATCAGCAATTGTTTACCGATTTCCACTACCTCAATCAATTTCGTGGGGTCATTGTCCAGGTCTACCATGTTGCCCGCTTCTTTGGCGGCTTGGGTACCACTATTCATTGCTACACCAACATCTGCTTGTGCAAGAGCCGGGGCATCATTGGTACCGTCCCCCATCATGGCAACCAATCGACCATCGCCCTGTTCCTTCTTGATATAATTCATTTTATCTTCGGGTTTGGCTTCGGCAATGAAATCATCCACACCTGCTTTTTCAGCGATATATTTTGCGGTCAGCGGATTATCGCCGGTTACCATCACGGTCTTAATTCCCATTTTACGCAGTCTTTCAAAGCGCTCCTGAATGCCAGGTTTAATCACATCCTGCAATTCGATCACGCCAAGTACCTGTTCGTTTTCGGCCACGACCAATGGTGTTCCCCCATTTTGCGAGATGGCCTTCACCCGTTCGTCTGTTTCGATGGGAAACGAATTCCCCGCTTTGGTCACGATATTACGTATCGCATCTGTCGCACCCTTGCGGATACGTGTGCCGGCAAAGTCTATTCCTGAGCTGCGTGTTTCGGCAGTGAACTTGATAAATACAGGCTCCTGAACGCCGTAACTCGCTGGTTTTACTGCCGCCAATTCGACAATGGATTTTCCCTCAGGCGTTTCGTCGGCCATAGAACTTAAAACAGCGGCACGTACCAAACTATCCATTTCAACCGTATTTGCTGGATAAAAATTAGTCGCCTTCCGGTTTCCTATCGTAATCGTTCCCGTTTTGTCAAGGAGCAATACATCAATATCGCCCGCCGTTTCCACGGCCTTACCGCTTTTTGTGATGACATTCGCACGCAATGCTCTATCCATTCCGGCGATACCAATAGCTGACAGGAGACCACCAATAGTCGTTGGTATCAAACAGACAAAAAGCGATATAAAAGAAGCAATCGTGATACCTACATTGGCATAGTCAGCAAATGGCTTGAGGGTCACCGTAACGATAATAAAAACCAGTGTGAACCCCGCTAATAGTATCGTCAAGGCAATTTCATTCGGTGTTTTCTGGCGACTGGCACCTTCAACCAAAGCGATCATTTTATCCAGAAAGCTTTCACCCGGTTCTGTCGTCACCTGCACGACAATTTTGTCGGATAAGACTTTCGTTCCCCCGGTAACGGAACTTTTATCCCCACCGGCCTCACGGATGACAGGGGCAGATTCACCGGTGATGGCACTTTCGTCTATCGTCGCCAACCCTTCTATAATTTCTCCATCAAGTGGTATGATGTCCCCTGCCTGACACACAAAGACATCATTTTTCTTTAATTGTGCAGAAGAAACGACCCGGCCATCCTGCAGTTTAGCAGGCGTCTCCTCACGGGTTTTACGAAGACTGTCCGCCTGTGCTTTTCCACGGGCTTCGGCTATCGCTTCCGCAAAATTCCCAAAAAGCAAGGTCAGGAACAGAATGACAAATACAGTGAAATTATAACCGAGCCCACCCTGTGAGGTTTCCCCGGTCATTATCCAAACACAAACTGCGGCCATAATCAGCGTTCCAATTTCCACCGTGAACATCACTGGATTGCGGAACATTACCTTAGGATTTAGTTTCACAAAAGATTGCTTTAACGCTTGTTGTACAAGTTCTTTCTGAAACAATGTTTGTTGATTGCTCATTTCTAAATTTTTTTTATTTTAATTATTGCATGGAAAAATATTCAGCGATCGGCCCTAATGCCAATGCCGGGAAGAAGGATAGTGCTGCTATGATAACGATCACAGCAAATACCATCATCCCGAATGTACTTGTATCGGTCTTCAGTGTACCTTCACCTTCCGGGATAAATTTCTTCTCGGCCAAAAGCCCGGCGATCGCCACTGGACCGATGATCGGAATAAAACGTCCGAGCAACAGCACGATACCCGTAGAAATATTCCACCATAAGGTGTTGTCTCCCAGCCCTTCGAAGCCACTTCCATTATTTGCAGCCGAAGAGGTATACTCATACAATATCTCGCTAAAACCGTGGAATCCCGGATTGTTTAATGTAGATGCTCCCTGCGCCGGAAAAGCGGTCGCCAATGCTGTACCGACAAGGATAAGAAAGGGATGGGCCAGCGCCACGATCATGGCTATCTTCATCTCACGGGCTTCCACCTTTTTGCCCATAAATTCGGGGGTACGGCCGACCATCAATCCGCTGATAAATACGGCCAATATGATAAAAATAAAGAAGTTGAGGATTCCCGCTCCAACCCCACCATAAAATGCATTGACCATCATTGCAATAAGTTCGTTCATACCTGACAATGGCATATAGCTATCGTGCATGGAATTCACCGACCCTGTTGAAATCATGGTCGTTACAATACTCCAGAAACCAGATGCAGCAGCTCCAATGCGAACTTCCTTACCTTCCATGGCGCCAAGAGAAGTGTCAATTCCCATATGTGCCACTGCTGGATTTCCGGCGATCTCCATCCTTATATTTGGAATTGTCAGGATCAGGAAACCTATGGTCATTACAGCGAACATCATCCATGCAAACTTGCGCTTGCGGATAAAGAAACCAAACGCAAAAATCATAGCCATAGGGATTAGAAACTGAGCGACCATCTCCACCATGTTTGTCAGGTAGTTAGGGTTTTCCAATGGATGTGTGCTATTTGCACCAAAAAATCCACCACCGTTTGTCCCAAGATGTTTAATGGGAACAAATGCGGCAACCGGTCCTCTGCTCACCTGCACAGTATCCCCTTGCATATTGGTCATGGTATCCTTCCCCTCCATCGTCATCGGCATTCCCTGAAAGACAAAAATTGCTGCAATGAGCAGACAAATTGGAAGTAGTATCCGCGTGCATGACTTAAGAAAAAACTCATAAAAGTTGCCAAGCTGCGTTGTGGTCTTATCTCTAAATGCTTTAAAAATGACCGCAGCTGCCGCCATTCCAATACCTGCCGTAACAAATTGAAGAAACATCAGCCAGATCTGCCCAAAGTAACTCACCCCGGTTTCACCAGAATAGTGCTGTAGGTTACAGTTCACCAGAAAAGATATTGATGTATTGAAAGCAAGATCAGCCGACATACTCGGGTTGCCATCGGGATTCAAAGGTAAATGGCTCATATTCATCAATACGGCCATGCTCAATAGGAACCAAACAAAATTTATGGTTAAAAGAGCAACCAAATGCTGCTTCCAAGTCATCTGTACGGTCGGATTTATACCGCTAATTTTATAAAATAAACGTTCCAAGGGTTGAAAAACAGGATCAAGCCCTGTTTTCTCGCCCGCATATACTTTGGCGATATACCTGCCAAGTGGAAGTCCCAGCAGCAATGTGATGATAAACATTGCAACGATTCCAAAAATTTCTGTATTCATTTCAGTTGTGTAATTGTTGTTTGAAAGATTTTATTGTCTACCTTATTCGAAATCTCCTTCTTTCCATCAGAAATCTGTCGAACTTTTGGATAAAACTGAATTCGTCTACGGTATTTTTTAGTACTGTTAAAATTTTTCGGGTCTGAGGAGTACGTAACAAATGTATCCAAAAACCAATAGCGCCACTATAAATAAAGCTGTCATTTGTCTTATTATTAATATATTGCCTGTTGCTGTCTTTTTTGAATTTCCAGAAAAGACAAGGGGAGACGGTATTCAATCCTTGTCCATTCTTCTGCCGAGTAGATCCGCTTTAGCCCCGCCAAGGATCGTACAAATAAATTCTCCATCATGTATTTGACATAATGATTACCTCGGTTATATAATGTCCCCAGAAAATGGATATGCCGGCACAATTTATCGATATTACGATCAGCGCTCAATACGCGAAGGTGGTTGACCACTGCCTGTAATGCTCCGGCAAAATTATGTTTACGAATCAGAAGGTTAATTTCCGAACGAATCTCCCTATAGTGAAGTATAAGGTACATACCTACCCGATATTGATTTAATTTTTGCATGTTATTTTTTTCAAAATTTAACCGAGATACAGTTGATAGATCATAGCAAGTATCAAGATGATCATCACAACCTTCGCGATGCGGTCCATAGACCATTTGTTTGGAGATGAATACTCCTTATTTTCTTTTAAATTTTTCATGGCTAACATTAATGTAAGCGTTGTTCTATTTTGTGTTTTCTTAAATTTTTTCGAAGAAATCAACCATTTTAAAAAACAACCAAAAGCCAAGCAGTCCAGTGATTATCAGTACGAGTGTTATCATTATTGTGGGGATTAATAGTAAAGATTTGTAAACTATTTCTTGTCGCTCTCAGGGATATTATGTCATCCCTGATCCATAGATCTGCTCCAAGGTGGGTGGGCTCTTTGACGATTCTGTTATTTTTTTAATCATTTCCATTTTATATGCTTTGTCCCTATAGGCCAAACGGTATTCCATAGTTTCCAAAGAATACATAAACAACTAAAAAACAGTATATTGAAAATAAAATAGTAAAAATTAAACTGATAAGACCTTATCAAAATGATAGACTTATTTTATCAAAATGAGAATTGATGTGTAGAATTAGCTGTTAAAATTAGATTAAAAAACAGCAATAATATGTAAATTGGACCATAAAGGCTAACTAGTAAGCTGATATAAAATAGATGCAGGAAAATAACTACGACAACCCTAAATTCTTTGAAGAATATAGCAAAATGTATCGCTCACAGAAGGGCTTACAAGGAGCTGGCGAATGGCATGAATTTCAGAAACTTTTCACAGATCTCAAGGACAAGACTGTTCTCGATTTAGGCTGCGGATATGGATGGCACTGTCGATATGTGATTGAAAATGGCGCAAAATCTGTTATAGGTGTGGATCTATCTGAAAAAATGCTGGAAAAGGCCCGACAGATCAATAACCTGGACAGCATTGAATATCAACGTGATGCAATTGAGTCGCTAACTTTCAAACCGGAGCAGTTTAATCTTGTTATAAGTTCTTTGGCTTTTCATTATGTAAACGACTTTGAAACATGCTGCCAAAATATTTATAACTGGCTAAAACCCGAAGGACAATTTTTATTCTCGGTCGAACACCCAATTTTTACTGCACAGGGCAAACAGGACTGGATCTACAAGAATGACGGGGAGAAACTCCATTGGCCGGTAGACAATTACTTTTTAATAGGTTCCAGAGAGACAACGTTTTTGGGAAATGCTGTCCTGAAATACCACAGAACTGTTACGTCTTACATTGGCAGTATCCTAAAAAGCGGATTTAAAATAAACGCTTGTGTCGAGCCTGAACCCAGTAGAGAAATGCTAGAGAATTTCCCAACAATGAAAGATGAGTTGAGAAGGCCCATGATGTTGATTATTTCTGCTGAAAAATAGAAACCACATGGGCATTTCATGTAACAAATTCACATAAGTGTCTGCATTTATAAAAGAAAGTAAACATTAAAAATTATTTTAGTAAATCAAATTCCTAAGAACACTTTCATATACGACAAACTTTAAACAATGATAAACTTAAACCTATTCAAAAAAATTGTTGTTGCTGTCTTTATCGGCTGCCTATTCTATTCGTGTAAAAATGAGGCGAATGCCCCAAACACCTTAACTGAGAAAGAACAAAAAGAGGGCTGGCAACTTTTATTCGATGGTACAACATTGAACAATTGGCATACGTACAACAATGAAAAAAAAGCACCGACCGCTTGGCTGGTAAGAAACGGCACAATCTACTGTGATCCAAACAACGAAAGTCAAAAATATGACCTTATTTCCAACAGCGATTATAAAAATTACGAGTTTAAATTTGAATGGAAACTTGAAAAAGAAGGCAATAGTGGTGTTTTTGTCAACGTACAAGAGCGGCCTGACATCAATGCAACTTATCATTCTGGACCAGAATATCAGTTACTTGCTGACTCACATCCCGACTTTGATAAACCGTTGAAACGCGCGGGTTGTCTCTACATGTTTTTACCGCAGCAAAATTTTGTCAATACCAAAGCAAAAGATGACTGGAACCAATCGAGCATTGTACAGAAAGATGGTAAAATCACATTCTATCTGAATGGTGCAGTTACAGCAGAAATGGATTTCAATTCACAAAAGTGGAAAGACATGGTGAAACACAGTACCTTCAAAGATTTTCCAGAATTCGGTAAACATACGAGTGGAAAGCTTGCCCTTCAGGACTGGTCAAGAGGTGTATCCTTTAGAAATATAAAAATAAAACAGCTGTAACGTATCTAATGCAAACCACAAAAAAGTCCTTCGTTTTTGTATAAACGAAGGACTTTTTTGTGGCTTATATTGCCTATTCGTCCAAACTATTTGGTTATTCAGCCCTTATCTGAACATTAGAAATTACGAATAAAGTCCAAGTGATTTCATCGCGATTTACAATCACTCTTAGTTTCGACAGTGGGTATCATTTTACCGGGTACCTTGGAAAAATTTTATATTTACTGTTCGAGAATGAACAGTTATGCCCGTCATCGGACATTTCAAAAATTTATAAAAAACGTATCTAATTCATAACAAAGAAACTATGAATTTGGCTAAATAATTGTAATTCCACTGTTATTTAAAACTATAATAATATGTTTAAGCTTATTTTGCCATTTGCTTTTATTTTAATTTTCAGCTGCAATCTACAAGCGCAAAATTGCAATTGTGCTGAAAATCTTAAATGGGTCAAAAAAATTATTGAGGAAAATGATGCTGGTTTTCAATATGCTTTAGATCAGAAGGGACAGGATGCATATCAGGCGCATAACGCGAAAATTGAGCAGAAATTAGCGGGAATTAAATCAAACTTAGATTGCACAAAGCTCTTGTCAGAATGGCTACAGTTTATCCGCAAAGGGCATTTGTCAATAAACCGAATCGACGGAAAAGATGTTGATTCATTAGTTTCTGATACTGGTTTTATCACTAAGAACAATCATCCTACTGTGAGCATATCGGAAGACGAGTTCAGGAATTACCTTACTATAAAAAAAGAACAAAATCTAGAAGGGATATGGGATTCTCCTCCCTACAAAGTAGCTATCAAAAAGTATCCTGAGGGGTATAAGGGGATTATAGTCAGCTCTACCGCAGATAATTGGATGTTAGGTGACGTTAAATTCGCCCTAAACAATGAATTATCAGAAGGTATCTATTATCTTAGAGATAAAACTCCGGAAAAAATATCGTTTACGCTACCTATTGGCAAAAATATGTTTCAACTGGGCAATTATTTATATACAAAAATATATCCAATAGTAGAAAACACTCCTTTAGAGGCTGATTTTGTAAAATCATATTCAACAGGTAAACCTTATCTGCAAAAGATTAATGCAAAAACAATTCTGTTGCGTATCCCTAGCTTTAACGGTAGGCAAAAACAAACGATTGATAGCCTTATCGCCATCCATAGACCGCAGTTGGAAAAAATAGAGAACCTAATTATTGATATCCGAAATAACGGTGGTGGCAGTGACGGCAGCTATGCTGAAATTATTCCATTTCTATATACAAACCCCATTCGTACCATTGGAGTAACATTTTACTCCACAAAATTAAACAACCAACGGATGTTAGATTTTTGCAAAAACTATAAAGAATATGGTATAGATCCCATGGAAATTCCTTTCTACAGGGCTGCATATGATAGTTTAAATAACCATTTGGGGGAATTTGTCAATCTTAGGCCAGACCGAAAATTGGTCCGTATTGATTCCGGCTATTCAACACTCCCCTATCCCAGGCAGGTGGCTATCATCATTAATGGTGGAAATGGAAGTACTGCGGAGCAATTTTTACTTGAGGCTAAGCAAAGTAAAAAAGTAAAGCTCTTTGGTACAACAACTTCAGGTGTACTGGATATATCGAATATGTATTTTGTAGAGTCACCTTGTAAAGAATATAAATTAGGCTATGCACTCAGCAAAAGTTACCGAATCCCCAATATGGCTATAGACAATAAAGGGATACAACCAGATTATTATATTGACCAAACTATACAAAATACAGAATGGGTGGACTACGTAAGAAAGATACTGGAAGATTCAAAATAATTGTTAGTTTTCAAAAAAGACCCGGATACTCAAACAAATCAGCGTTATCAATTTCACTTGCACCCATTATAACCAAATTCACTGAGGCACAAGGTATCTCAGAATTAAAATTTAAAAAAAACAAAAAGTTATCGCAAATCAATACGCGCATCTATCCAAAAATAAGCCTGATTTTTGCGGAATAGATCTTCAGGTATCTGATGATTATAAATCAACTCTTCCAACGTATTAAAGTTGTAGCGCAGCATATCATCATTCTTGAATTGGATAGGGCGTAAAATTGCGTCTTCATCATCAATAAAAATATCTGACTCGAAAAGATTAATCTGATGCGCAGAGACCCAGGCAATGGCAGCTACCTTATCCATTCTTATCAGTGCCTTGGCTGCTTCTTGATATTGTTTCATCTCCCAAGGGAGATCTTCAGGATAGTGGGAGGCAACATAATCCTGATAAATTTTTATATCTCCTATACGTAGGCATTCATTGCGAAGCAACAACCTCGTGGTATCACGCGCGAAACTAATATAGTCCGGATGCATAAACAGTCCGTATCGTTTACTATACATTGCTATCTTGTCTGCCAATTCCTGCCTCATAATTTACGTACACAACAAAAATCATCCCAACATCCTCTCTAGCAACACGTTTTGAGCCATATTATTATTTTTTTTCAAAAACTATGATTTATCCAAAGTCAAAGCGAACATGCAAGGTATAAAGCCTAATTGTGAATTAGTCTATAGATATCCCTCTGTTTAATATTTTCGGATTTCAAATATGCAATATTTCGCTAGTACAATAACATTGAATTAGCGCGGACGGAAAGAGCCCGGTAGAATACCGAGCTCTTCTGCAAAAGATCTATTTCCATTAATCCGCTTTAATCCGTTCAACTTTTGGTGCTACTGCACTTTTTGGGCATCCCTATCACGATCAAACAAGTTATATTGCTCGAATAATATCCTCCATATTCAAACGCGACTTGGCTGTTATACTAGGCTGATTTGAGTCCTCCGCATTTCGATAACCAATAGCAACAGCAAATAAAGTATGATATTGTTCAAGTCCTAAAATATGATCATAACGATCATTTTCAATACCTTCCATCGGAGTAGCATCAATATGACTCGCGGCACATGCTGCGAGAAAAAATCCTAAAGAAAGATACACTTGCTGTTTCATCCAGGATTGCACATGCTGCTCTCCCTGTGATTTCAAAAAACGATGGTAGTAATTTATCGAACCTTCGGGTAGTGTACCGTTGATCTGCTCTTCAAATCGTTCCACATCATGAAGGGCACTAAAGACTACCAGATGACTCGCCTCATTAATTTTTTCCGCATTCCAATAAGATGCTTCAGCCAGTTTCGTTTTTGTCTCCCCATCTGAAATAAAGAAAAACCTCCAAGGCTGGCTATTGATGGAAGAAGGACTCAACCGAAGTATTTCTTTTAGTTCTGCGATCTTGTCCGCTGAGATTCTTTCCGTCGAATTATACTTCTTTGTTGTATAACGTTCTTTTGCTGTTTCTAAAAATGCCATAACATACAATTTTAAATTAACTATATTTTTTATAGTTGCAAAACTAAATATAGTGCTATATATTTGCAATAACGGTCAAATTTGATAGTAACAGATGTATTTGATAGACAACAAACAATACCCCTGCAGTACAAGCCTGACAATGAAATATATAGGCGGCAAGTGGAAGGCAGTCATCCTTATCCATTTAATTGAAAAAAAACGTTATAATGAGCTGAGAAAAGAATGTGCATTGATTACAGAGCGTACATTGAGCCTACAGCTGAAGGAATTAGAAGCTGACGGTTTGGTTAAGCGCACAGTACATACCGATAAAGCTCCCTTAAAGGTAGATTATGAGCTTACAGAATTTGGAAAGACGCTGATCCCCCTATTGGAATCCATTGCACTTTGGGGTAGAGAGACTGCAACTAGAACTGCAGGGATTCAACAGGTAAAATAATCGGTCGATTTTGACTAAGTAACATAGGCTGACAAAAGCGTTTTTAATCAGGAAGCTTCCATCTCAGTTTGCTTCCCGATTAAAACTGAAGTACATTGATTGTAGCTGCTATCTGCAGAAATCTTATCAGAAGCTTTCTTCAACCAATTCTTTATTGACCATAGCTCCGGCTAGATTACCTGCGGCGACTGCATTGGAAATAGACCGCATCATACTGGCATTATCGCCACAAGCAAAAACTCCCTTAACCGAAGTTTTTTGAAAATTGTCGACAACAATATGCCCCTGTTCTGTTAGATCACAGCCTAATTCGACAGGAATAGCTGAGTGTTGCTTAAAAGGAATTGCTGCATACAACGTATCAAATGCCCTTGTGCTGTTATCCCCGAAAACTACTTTTTCCAGCCATCCATTCTTATGTTGTATTTTGACAATCTCTTCTTCAATAACAGCTATGCCATGCTTTTCCAATTTCGCAGCCTGTTCAGCTTCAAAATTAGCTTTTCCCGAGGTCAATATTGTCAGATCTGTTGAGAGGTTATTGACCAGAGAAGCCAAATGTAAAGCTCTTTCTCCATTGGCCATAATTGCAGTTTTCTTACCGCTGAATTCATATCCATGACAATATGGACAATGGATAACTGAAATACCCCAACAAGCTGAAAAACCTTGAATGTCGGGCATGACATCTTCTATTCCAGTTGCAAAAATTATTTTTTTCGCGTTAAAAGCTTCGCCATCTACTGTGCTTATTTCAAAGCCATCATTGTTTTTCTTTCCATTTATAGCGAGCCCTTGCTGGAAACGTACTGTTGGGTAACTTAACACCTGCTCCTTAGCCTTTTGTGTTATTACCGATGGTTTTTCGCCGTCATGCGTTATGAAATTATGTGAATGTGGTGTTTGCCTATTACACGGCAAACCGCTATCTATAATCAATACCTGACGTAACGAACGCCCCAAAGCCATGGCTGCTGAGAGCCCTGCATAACTTCCGCCAATAATAATTGCGTCAAAATTTTTATCGTTTTCCATCTTTATAAATTTGATTTTAAATATTAATGATACAACCAGATTTATTAGGCTAGTTCGTAAGTTTGATGTTTATTTCCCTAGCCCACCCATTCATCTGAATAAATCAGGATAATTTCATCAAGGATTGTTTTCGTCTGTTTTACTTTTTACAAGTAATAAAATAAAAGGGATAATTCTCTTCCACTTCCCTGACTTCAATTAATCCATATTTTTCAAATGTTGTTTGAATAGATTCCAAGTCATAAAAGAACATATTAACTCCTCCAAACATTTCAAAACGGTCTTCGCCTATGGCCGTTCCCTGTCCATAGATACTTGCCTGTTTTGATACTGCCGTAAAGATCATATAACCATTGTCGGATAATTGTTCATAACAGTTATGTATAAATTTGATCCGCTCGTCAGCGGCGAGTAGGTAGATTAACCCATGGCAAAATATTCCACCGTATTTTTTGGTATCAAAAGGCATATCAACAACCGACCCATGATAAATAATCGTTTGAGATCCGAAACGTTTTCGCGCGAGTCGAATTGCTGTATTGGACAACTCTATTCCCGTAATACTTATTCCATTTTCTAGAAATACATGACCATTCCGGCCATAACCAAATCCCGGAATTAAGATTTCTTTTATATTCTTCGTCAGAAAGAAATCTTTTGCTATTTGAGCTGAATGAGCAGGACTTCCGCCCCACATCTCTCCTTTTTCCACAAAATTACGTTCCCAAAACTCCATGTCTTTAGACTTTTTATTTTAATATCTTGCATTTATTGAATTCAGCTAACAATAATCTGGTAATTACAATAAAGATAAACGAAGGTAAGTCTTTTTACTATTGCAACTATGTAGCAATAGATTTAAATGCAATTAAATTGCAAATAAATTACATTTAAAGATCTTGGCTCAAATCATGGTTATATATCAGTATTGAAAATTACTGTATGTCAACGATATCTTTGTCGTCAGAAAAAAGAATATACCCTTTGCTAAAAGAAAATCATGAAAAACATAAAAACATTTTTTGCGACCTCATTGCTTCCTTTCTTTACCATGCAGGTCACAGCACAGAAATTGGACAAGATGATCTGGTTTAATGAACCTACCGAGTGGACAATCAGCAACAACGCGCTGTCCATGTTTGTTACGCCTAAAAGTGACTACTGGCGAATATCACATTATGGATTTACTGTGGATGATGCACCTTTCTTCTATACAGAGCGCGGTGGTGAATTTGAAGTGAAGGTCAAGATTTCGGCTAACTATAAAACTCGTTTTGATCAAGCAGGTCTTATGCTACGCATAGATCATGAAAATTATATAAAAGCAGGAATAGAATTTGTCGATGGAAAGTATAACCTGAGTACTGTTGTCACACATCGGACCAGTGACTGGAGCATTATACCGGTAGACAAAGAAATCCCTTTTATATGGATAAAGGCTATCCGGAGACTTGATGCCGTAGAATTCTTTTATTCTTTTGATGATAAGCAATATACGATGATGAGAAACGCATGGCTACAAGACAACCATCCCGTATTAGTTGGATTGATGGGTGCATCACCGGATGGTGATGGCTTCCAGGCTAATTTTGAGCACTTTAGCATCAAGCATCTTCCCGACCAGCGTCGAACAAAATGGTTAAAAGAAAATAGTTCCAATTGATCAGTATCATCAAGTCTGTCAAAAAAGTTGCTTTTGACAGACTTGTCATTATTGTGAATCATCTTCTTGCTTATACATTTTATCGTATATACTGATCGCTTCGTGCAGATTGCGAACCCGCAGTTTTTGTAAAATATTTTGCCGATGCCGGTTAATGGTATTGACACTCAGACCTAACTTTTCAGCAATGTCCTTACTGATCATCCCCCCTCTTACGCAATTCAATACCTCCTTCTCACGTTGGCTCATGACATCCTTGACATCTTGTTTATGGAGTAAATAGGCCTCACCGCTTACTTGATTAAAGATATAGTTATTGTTCCCATGTTGGTCTTCTCTGTCGGGCAATAAGGTATAACAGCACAATGCCAACTGGGGAAACTCTTTGCCGGAGGTATCCAAATAGACGATCTGATGTGACATCAGCATATTCTTCCCATCTTTCCCTACCACACGGAGCACACTATTTGCCTGATATTGAAAACGTTCTTTGGGACCTATGTTCTTAACCATATCAAGAAACTGCAGTTCAAGCCTGTGTTTGACCGCCAGATCTTCAGGATGTACGCGTGCTAAGAGAAAGTCTTCCCAAATACTATTGATCTCCAATTTTCTATCAGGCGAAGACAGATGCAGACGTTCAGCTATCGCCCCCATGAAGGTAAAGCTCCAATTCGCCGTCAAATCACTTAGTACAACAATGCCATTATGGATCTCGGCATAAGTTTTGGCATATTGCTTATAGTATTTTAAAACAGACAAGTCTACACTCGTATTTCGGAGCCCTTTGCCAACAAGATTTTTATTTAATGTCTTTTTTAAATCCGATTCCATCGTTAAATATTATAGATCCAACAGACGACGATGATAATTGATCTGCCCTAAATGGTAGGTTAAATGTGTCGTTAAATGCACCAACAAATATTCCGTTGTTGTCTTCTCCTCAAACACTAATATGGGGTATATTGCGGCAAGGTCCTCCTGATTAAGCTTATCCAAAGCTAGATCAACGACACTTATGGTATTGTCTATACCATCTAAAAGTACTGATCTTGGAATATCCCGCAGGGTAAACTCAGCCTCCCTATTTCTAATATAGCCTGTCTTTCCGATCTCCGCTCCAATATAAGTTTGTAAATTGCCAATTAAATGTAAACATAAATTTCCCGCTGAATTCGCAATACCATGATCAACAATCCAGATATTCTCTTCTTGTCCATAAGATGCAATTTCTGTTTTCAATCTATTCAGATCTCTATAAAAAAGACTTTTCAATGTTTTTACAAGCATAATCTAGTTTTTAGTATAATACCATTAGCATTTCTTAATCAAAACTACCAATTTCACAATATTAATTGGTTCTTTATGTGAAGAAGAAAAAGAAAAAATTGCCTCAACTGACTGTAATTTTGAACAGATAGATCTAAACCTCTTGAAAAGTACATCCATTAAATATTCATAAGATATCGTATTTTTACTTGTATCAACAAAGTAATACATACGTATGTTTCCAAAATTTCCAAGAACGACCTGGATCATCTTCTTCATACTAACAGTAACGATCACCCTGCTATTTTCGAAATGCGAAAGTCCTTCGGATGGCAATGATGTCCTTGGTTTTCCCTTTCCCTTTTATACCTATTTAGGCGGGAAACGTTACCCAGAACCACCGGACAGAACATATTTCAACGGCATATATCTTCTTCTGAACCTTGTCGTCTATTTTGGGATCGCCTGTCTATTAAGTTATTCAATAAAAAAAATCAGAAAATAAAAGATTAAAGAAAATAGCGCGAACAGTACAAATTAAACAACATATAATTGGGAAATGAAGTTTTTACCGATTAAATTTACATTGCTAGAATTGCTATCATTATGAAAAAAAACACACAGATAACCAACCTAAGTATAGAATCTGCTGGTTTACCTAAAGATCCAAAATTGGTCATTGCTGAATATATATGGAACGGCTTTGACGCAAAAGCTACTGAAGTTGATATTGTAATTGATAGCAATGAACTCGGTTATATAAACAGTATTGGCATCAGCGATAATGGAGAGGGTATCGTTTTCGATACACTCCCCTATTCATTTGGTAATTTTCTGGATTCAGTAAAGAAAAATAGCATCAGACGAAGTTCCTATACAAGAGGAAAGAAAGGAAAAGGCAGGTTTTCTTTTTCGTTGTTTGCGACAAGAGCGATTTGGAATACAATTGTGAAAGAAGAAGGAGTTTTAAAAACATACCGCATACAGATCGATAGGGACAGCAAAGAACAATATGACGTTAGCGAAAGTACCCGTATAGAAAATCAAAAGACGGGGACCCAAGTGAGATTAGAGGGCGTTTTCGGGCTAAATTCATCCTATTTGGAATCGAAAGAATTTATAGATTTCATGGCGCAGGAATTTGGCTGGTTTCTATACCTTAACCGCGATTTAGATTACACCATACGAATCAACGGCGCCATATTAATCTATGATCATCTGATTCAAGAAACGGATCTACTGTCATGGACCTTATATAGCCCTGAAGAAGGTCCCTCCTACACGTTTCACGTCAATTATATTCGTTGGAACCAACAGATCGGGGACCGATATTACTATTACTTGCGCAATAGCGATAAAAGAGAAATTGCCAAAGTACTCAGCAGCTTTAACAATAATGCGATAGATTTTCATCACTCGGTATATGTAACATCCGATTTTTTTGACGCTTTTGAACAAGAAGATATTAGCATTTCAACGGACGTCAATCTCTTCACTGGCAAAGAGAAACAAGTTGTGTACCGTAATCTGCTTGCTGAGTTGCGCGATTTTCTGGATCGCAAACAAAAAAAATACGTTCGTGAAAATGCTGTAGCTGTCAAACTCAGTGAATTGGAAAAGAAAGGTTTTCTACCCGGTTACGGGCAAACAGACAACGACAAAAAAAGAAAAGAAACATTGCTCGCATTGCTGCAAGAAATCTACATCATAGACCCGCGCATCTTCTTTGGTGTCAAAACCGACCTGATCCGTACCTATCTGGGTTTCCTGGATCTCCTACTACAAACAGAGAAAAGCACAGACATCCTGACCATACTAGAAAAGGCAATTCCATTGTCGGACAAAGAGAGAAGCCGGATAAAACAGATCCTAATACCCCACAATACGCTCAAAAAAGGGGCTATTTGAGAACATTTGAGCGGTATTTTTATTTAATGACTTTCAAATGTCATTAAATAAAATAAAAAGTTAGAATTTTGCTTAACACTGTTAAATCATTTATGCATTAAGCATGGGTAGTAAAGAACGCATACAACGCCTTAAAGATGAGAATAGAACAAATATTCTCGATGCCGCTCTTCAAATCGTAAAAGAAGAGGGATGGCAGGCATTGAGTATGCGCAAAATTGCGGATATCATCGAATATACCGCCCCCATGATTTATGAGTATTTTGCAAACAAAGATGCAATTTTAAACGAACTTGCCAACCAAGGTTATCTCTTACTTGCCAAAAAAGTCAGACAAGCCAAATCAACTCAAACCGACTTGGAGAAACAATTGGAAGCAATGTGGTTCAGTTATTGGGATTTTGCATTTGAAGAGCGCGAATTATACCAACTCATGTTTGGGGTAGGTACAGCTTGCTGTGGGTTTGAAAAAACCTATAAGTGTGCTGAATCTCATGGCAGATTGATCAGTGACGTAATTCGTGAGATCATGAAGGATAAAAGTCCGTCAGAAGACCTGATCTGTAGAAAATATTTCACGTACTGGTCTATTATACATGGGCTCATATCCATCAATTTAGTGAATCAAGGCAACGGAGATAACACCAACCAGGAGGTACTAAAAGATGCGATCTACGGAATCACCCGTTCGCTTACTGACTAATTTTTTTGCATCAAAAAATACAACGTTAAAGAATCTAACACCGTTAAATATACCAAAACTTCAATTTTTAATATCACATGAAAACAAATGTATCACCAAGTCTTAAGAAGATTTACGTTCCTGCACTTAACAGTGTTAAACGAATTAATATCGTAAAGACTGCATATGTGCTTAGTGCAATCTTGTTGTACAGCTGTTCGACAGGAACAAGCAAACCTAATGATCCACCACCAGTTAGCCTTCCTGTTGTCAGCATCGAAAATGGCAACGAGATCGTCTATCAGGAATATCCGGCAACAATCGAAGCTTCTGCCAATATTGAAATCAGACCTCAGGTTGAGGGCATTTTGGAACAGATTTATGTCGATGAGGGTGCGAAGGTCAGTAAAGGTCAGGCGCTTTTTAAAATTAATGACCGCCCATACCAAGAACAATTGAATCAAGCTAAGGCCAACTTATTAGCTGCGAAAGCTGCATTGGAAACCGCAGAACTGGAAGTTGAAAAGAAAACAAAGTTGGTTAACACCAAAGTCCTGACTGATTTTCAATTAAAAACGGCGATCAGTGCGCGCAATGCTGCTAAAGCGAATGTACAATTGGCAATATCTGCTGTAGAGACCGCAAAAATCAATGTGGGCTATACCTTGATCCGCGCTTCGGCCGATGGATATATCGGAAGGCTGCAACGTAAACAAGGAAGTTTAGTGGGCCCAACTGATACACAACCCCTGACAGCACTTTCAAATGTCAGAGATCTCCACGTCTATTTTTCATTGGGAGAAAATGATTTTATTGCCTTCAAAAACAATACGGAAGGTAGTAATCTGCAACAAAAATTAAACAACCTTCCCCCGATCAGCTTGGTGCTTTCTGATCAGACTATTTATGATCAAAAAGGAAAAATAGATATGGTGGATGGTCAGTTTGACAAAAACACAGGCGCGATTACGTTACGCGCGACTTTCAGTAATCCCGAAGGAGTGTTACGTAATGGAAATACCGGCCGTGTCAGACTACAAAAGAAATACGATCAGGCTCTATTAGTGCCACAACTTGCTACACTTGAAATGCAAGACAAGATCTTTGTGTATACTGTCGGAAAAGAAAATAAAGTTGTACAGCAGCCTATTACTGTCATCGGAAAAAGTGGTTCAAACTATCTTGTAAGTAAAGGAATCAATGCAGGAGACCGCATTGTTTATAAGGGTATTGATTTACTGCAAGACGGCCAAAAAATTACACCACAAGCTTTATCAAAAGACAGCATCAATTAATATTATAACGACAAACTTATGCTTAAGAAATTTATAGAAAGGCCTGTACTTGCCACCGTAATTTCCATATTACTTGTGATATTGGGAGTAATCGGTATCCTAAAGCTGCCCTTACAGCAGTTTCCAGACATCGCCCCGCCTGCGGTACAGGTCACGGCATTATATCCAGGCGCAAATGCCGAAACAGTACTTCGTGCTGTTGCTCCTTCGCTGGAAGAGTCTATCAATGGGGTCGAAAACATGAGCTATATGAGCTCTACCGCCAGTAATGACGGGTCATTGATGATTACCGTATATTTTAAACTTGGTACGGATCCGGATCAGGCTGCTGTCAATGTGCAGAATCGTGTTGCACAGGCCACCAGTCAACTTCCTTCCGAAGTTGTTCAGGCCGGAATCACAACAGCCAAGCAACAAAATAGCTTGATCATGGTATTGGATCTATATACTGAGGATGAAGGTAAATATGACCAAACGTTTATTACCAACTATGCACAGATCAATATTATTCCGGAGCTGAAACGTATCCCCGGAGTGGGACAAGCGTCGGTTTTTGGCGGTAGTAAAGATTATTCCATGCGCGTATGGCTTAATCCAAACCAAATGGCTGCTTACAAACTGACCCCTGAGGAGGTAATGGCAGCTATTCAGGATAAAAACGTAGAAGCCGCTCCCGGAAAATTTGGAGAAAGTAGCCGTGAAGCTTTTGAATTTGTCATTAAGTATAAAGGTAAACTTAATCAGCCGAGCGATTACGAGAACATCATTATCCGTTCAAACACAGATGGTTCTGTATTAAAACTGAAAGATGTAGCTCGTGTTGAGTTAGGATCTTATACTTATGCCAGTAAGACCCGCATCAATGGAAAAGCTGGTCTCAACATCGGTGTAATGCAATTAGCGGGATCCAATGCGAATGAAATTCAGATTGCCATACAGGAGTTTATGAAAAAAGCTTCGTTAAGCTTTCCAAAAGGTGTAAAATATCTCGTTTTATATAACACTAAAGATGCGCTCGACCAATCCATTGATCAAGTTAAACACACATTGATCGAAGCATTTATTCTGGTCTTTTTAGTTGTTTTCCTATTTCTTCAGGATTTTAGATCAACACTGATACCGGCCATTGCTGTACCAGTGGCAATTGTAGGAACATTTTTCTTTATGCAGCTTTTTGGCTTCTCCATCAATCTATTAACCTTATTTGCGCTTGTACTGGCAATCGGTATCGTCGTGGATGATGCGATCGTGGTGGTCGAGGCTGTACACGCCAAAATGGAGCATAATAATCTCCCGCCCAAATTAGCAACGACCTCTGCCATGAGTGAGATTACGGGAGCCATTATCTCCATTACCCTGGTCATGTCTGCGGTCTTCCTCCCTATTGGTTTTATGGAAGGTTCGACTGGAGTTTTCTATCGACAATTTGCCTTTACATTGGCCATAGCAATTGTGATTTCGGCGATCAATGCACTGACATTAAGTCCGGCGCTCTGTGCCCTATTTTTAAAACCTACGCACCATAACCACGACGAGACCAAGAAACTTAATTTCAAAGAACGTTTCTTCACAGGATTCAATGTCGGTTTTGACCGCCTGACCAAAAACTATTTAGGCAGCTTACGTTTTCTGGTCCGTTACAAATGGGTAGCTTTTGCAGGCTTAGGTATCACCTTGTTGTTGACAATTTTTATGATTCGTCGTACACCAACAGGATTTATCCCTTCCGAAGACCAAGGTTTTATCGCTATATCATTTTCTATGCCAGCCGGTGCCTCTTTGGATCGGACTTCGGAAGCATTAGCTGAAGCTGAAAAACAACTTCAACATGCTGACTTCACCAAGACACTAAACGTTTTGGCTGGTTTTAATATTTTAACGCAATCAACCAGTCCATCAGCAGGTGTAGCATTTATTTTGCTGAAACCACATGAAGAACGTGGCAGTATCAAGGACATCAACGCTATTATGGCCGATGTGAACCAACGTTTAGCAAGTATCAAGGGCGCCAACTTCTTCGTGTTTACCTTCCCTACAGTCCCTGGATTTAGTAACGTGGATGGTCTCGATATGGTTCTTCAAGATCGGACAGGTGGACAACTTGGTAAATTCAGTACAATAGGTCAAGGGTTCATAGGAGAACTCATGAAGCGTCCTGAAATCATGATGGCCTTTACAACCTTCAAAGCCGACTACCCGCAGTATGAGCTACAAGTGGATGACATCAAAGCCGAACAACTTGGTGTAAGTACCAAAAGTATCTTACAAACCATGCAAGCTTATTTTGGTAGTGCGCAGGCGTCAGATTTTAATCGATTCGGAAAGTACTATCGTGTTATGGTCCAAGCGGATGCAAAAGATCGTAGCGAACCAACTTCCATGGACGGAATCTTTGTAAAAAACAGATTAGGTGACATGGTACCGATCAACACGTTGGTCAAATTGCAACGTGTATATGGACCGGAGACTGCTTCGCGTTACAATCTATTTAATTCGATCGGAATCAATGCAATCCCAAAACCCGGCTATAGTTCTGGGGATGCGATCCGTGCGGTGGAAGAAGTGGCGAAGCAACATTTACCTACTGGATTTACCTATGAATTTTCGGGTATGACCAAAGAAGAAATTGTTTCGGGAGGTCAGTCGACCCTTATTTTTATTCTTTGTTTAATCTTTGTTTACTTCCTGCTTGCAGCACAATATGAAAGTTATATTATCCCATTAGCGGTTATACTCTCTATTCCAACAGGGATATTCGGGGTCTTTGCAGCAATTAGTCTCACCGATACGGCCAATAATATTTACGTTCAGGTAGCTCTGGTCATGTTGATTGGCTTGTTGGCAAAGAATGCTATTTTAATTGTCGAATTTGCTATTCAGGGTCGGAAACAGGGACTCTCAATACCTAGTGCGGCGCTTAAAGCAGCACGCTTACGTCTGCGTCCTATTATCATGACCTCCCTAGCCTTTATTGTAGGTATGATTCCTATGATGAGCGCAGTAGGCCCCTCTGCACAGGGTAACCACTCAATCAGTATTGCAGCAGCTGGTGGAATGCTCAGTGGCGTTGTATTAGGACTGTTTATTATTCCTATCCTCTTTATTGTTTTCCAATTTATACAGGAGAAAGTAAGCGGCACGCCGGGCGAAAAACAACGGGAAAATGAATCCATTGCTTTGGAAATTCCTGTACATACAAATAATTAGTGAACAATGACAACATCGAAATATATGAATAGAAAAGCAAAGCTACTGACTATTTTCATCTTATCTTTTGCAGCGTGGTCTTGTAAAACAGATAAATTGGTCAGCAATAAAAACCTTGCGCCAAATCTGCCCGAGCAATATCGTGATCAGGGAAAAGCGTCACAAGAAAACAATATTGGTTCTATTCCCTGGCGCGACTTTTTTAAAGATCGGGTTTTACAAAGTTTGATCGACAGTGCTATCCAACATAACCTGGATATGCAATTGGCTCTTAAAAATATCGAGGCATCTCAATTGAGCTTAAGGCAGGCAAAGGCAAATTATCTTCCTTCGGCACAGTTGCAGATCAGGGGAAACAGCACCAACCCCTCCAATAACAGTATGAACGGATTGAGTTTGGGCCAATTTTTAAAACAGCACCATGTTGAAGACTATACGGCTTCAGTGGGTGTGTCCTGGGAGGCTGACCTATGGGGAAAAATCAAAAACCAGAACGCCGCTGCTTTAGCATCGTACTTACAGACGGAAGAAGCAAAAAAAGTCATACAAACACAATTGATTGCCCAGGTAGCACAAGGCTATTATCAACTTTTGATGCTCTACCAATTGCGGGATATCGCACAGCAAAATTTACAGTTGAGCGACACGACACTCCGCATCGTTAAGCAACAATACGAAGTTGGTGATATTACATTGCTCGCCTTAGAACAAGTCGATGCACAGCGTTTATCTGCGGCCGCACTTATCCCTGATTTCGAGCAGCAGATCCGACTTCAAGAGAATGCGATCCAAATCCTTAGTGGTAAACTCCCTGCGGAAATCAAAACACAAGAGCAATTGGTCAATGTTCGTTTTCCCGAAGATTTGGCTACAGGGATACCGGCAGACTTATTAAGCCACCGTCCGGATGTGAAACAGGCTGAACTTGCTGTCACAGCTTCTCAGGCCTATCAAAAATCCGCCAAAGCGAGAATGTATCCGTCCTTGGTCATTAGTGCCGAGGCTGGAGTTAATGCATTCAAAGCAAGTAACTGGTTTAATTTGCCAGGCTCGCTATTTGGTGCTATTACAGGAAGTATTACACAGCCTATTTTTCAGCGTAGAGAGTTGAAAACACAATATGAACTTGCTCGTATAGAACAAGAAAAAAATGTGATGATTTTCAAACAAAAGGTCATTGCTGCGGCTGGCGAGGTTTCCGATGCTTTGGTCTCGATCCAAAAACTAAAAGAAAAACAACAGATTACTTTGGATCGAACCAATCGTTTGAAAGAGGCTACAAAACATGCCAACCTACTGTTTGAGACGGGTATGGCTACTTACCTAGAAGTAATCACCGCGCAAAGCAATATATTGCAGAGTGAACTGGAGCTCGCGCAAGTCAAAAAAGCCGAACTTTCAGCTGTAGTAGATCTCTATCGTTCCTTAGGTGGCGGCTGGAGCAATAACTAATTTTCGAAAGTGCAATTTTTCTAATTTTATATCACATATCTGGGAGGCAGGGGACCGCGAGGGTCTCCTGCCTTATTTTTGGTAGCAACATCTTTGACCTTTTACCGTTTCCGCTAAGTTTGGACTTTCCTACTCCTACTCCTACTCCTACTCCTACTCCTACTCCTACTCCTACTCCTACTTGATCTCCCCCTATTGAGACTCCGATATCTTCGCCCTATCCATTACAATTTCATGCATAACGATTGCCACAGTTATAAATACTTCAAACCTTGGAATAAAAGGGACAAATGCAATCACAATCACGCAATTATTTTTGTGAGACAATAAATTCAATAACATGAAAAACTTAAAAATGATTGCAATGCTATGTTACATGGTCATTTGCACTTTATTACTTGGTAGCTGCAGTAAGGATGATGAGGTAACACCCGAACCTCAGCTGACGCCCAGCGAAATATTAGCAAGTACAGCCTGGGAAACTACCAATGCCAAAAATAACAAAGGTGAAAATGTGGTCCTGACAGATGCCAACGTTTCAAATTTTGTAGGTTTTGCCTATTTTAAATCTGATGGCACCTTTACCATGTTCAATCTTGATGACTCTCCCAAAATGCATGGCGACTGGTCGGTTTCAGCGGATGGAAAGACACGGACCATCGTTGCTAAAAACGCTGCTGGAGAAACGCTTTTCACACGTATCGTTGATATTACTGTATTGACAAAAGAGGAATTTACGTACCGGATTTATCCAAACAATGACAATAAGTCCGTTTATTTCGATATTATACACACACCAACCACACACACAGAACCAAAATAATCGGTCGTATTATTTGACGTAGAGATAAGGCGACCCCTTAATCAAAAGGATTGGCAACATTTCAAATATTGTCAATCCTTTTTATCACTTCCGTTTATCAACTTTTTGGACTACTTGAATCCATAAACTCGCTAAATTCTTCAATATCATGGTAACCAAATACCTTTATTTCGGAATGATCAGCTACAAATTCACGAATTTTATCCATCGAAGCCAGTCGTAGACGGTTATCTTCCGCTCTCATTTTGGCTAAGCTATTTACAGGATGTGTTTCGTCTGTCAACTCAACTCTCATGTAATACGCGTCAGCCACATAGAGCAACTTTACTTCCTGTGATTCTATCGCAACACCACAATGCCCCAGTGTATGCCCAAAAAGTGGAACAAGATATAAGGACAGTTTCAGATCAATCGCGAGTTTTCTCGCTTCAAGGCCATGCCATTGAAAATCACTTTTTGCATACGTCCTGATTACGGGGTTATGCAACAATGGTGTCACCAGGTAGCGTTGATTACCGGACAAATAATTTTCATACTCTTCTTGTCCAAGGTGAACTGTTGCATTTGGAAAATCAGCCAATCCACCAATATGATCGTTATCCAAATGGGATATCACACAATCCGTTACAGCGGACGGATCAAATCCAAGTTTTTCAATCTGACGGATAGCCGTTAAATCTTCATTAAATCGATAGCCGACCATTTCGACAAGTTCTTTACCAATTCGTTCTATCGGAAACATCGTATCCATTAAACCAATACCTGTATCCACTAAAACCAATCTTTCGCCTTCTTTGATTAAAAGGCAGTGTCCACATACATTGTCATTCACAGATGAAACAATCCGAACGCAATTTAAATGATAAAATTCAGCCATCTTAAAATTAATTTATAAGAGCCAATTTAAGAAAATAATAGGCTACATCCATTATTTCGATTGTAAAGCGTAATTGAATTCCTTATATTATCAACTGGATGAATGGATCAAACTAAACTGAAGAGGACAATCCAAGATTTGTATCTATACGATTGAGCTGCGGTAAATGGGTATTTCAGTTTACTCTTTGTACACTTCAGAATAAATTTGTAATCCAATTCTTAAATGAATTGCGAAATTTGTATTGATTTAATGGCAATATACACGTAAAACGTATGCAGGAGAAGACGATCTATAAGAATGAAAAAAATTTAATCAGTACAAATAAGAAGAGGTTATTATTTACCCTGTTGTCTTTTTTCCTCATCTACCTTGTTGCTTATATTATAGATCCGTTCGCCAGCTGCTGGAATGGCTATTTCCAACGAAATATATTTGAAATACTGGGCGAATGGACATTTACAATTATTTATAGTTTCCTCATTTCGGAATTTAGCATTATTGTCCATAATCGCTTGGACGCTGTCTTAACTTGGAAGGACAATCCAACTGAAAGACTGCTTATTGAAACCGTCATCAATCTCATTGTCGTTCTACTCATCAATTTATTACTGGTTTACATCATCTCCCGTTATTATTTTGAACTACAGAACGTTACCATTGCAACATCTTTAGAGGAAAAAAGAGGTGCGATACAAAATATCTCCATCAGTGTGATGATCGCTTTAATGATTATGGGGATAAATATTGGGATCCATCTGATTAACAACTGGAAAAATGAATCTATACGCGCGGCCAAACTTGGCCAAGTTATTTTAGAGGCCGAGCTTCAGTCCCTAAAACTGCAAATTGACCCTCATTTTGTATTCAATAATCTGAGCGTATTGTCGGAAATAATTTTAGAAGATCAACAGCTGGGATATGAATATGCCGAAAATTTCTCCAAAATATACCGCTATCTATTGGTGAATTCAAAAAAAGATGTTATTTCGCTGGAAGAAGAGCTCAATTTCCTTGATTCCTATATTTTCTTGATAAAGAATAGATTTGGGGATGGTGTCCATTTTGAAATTAACGTAGATCCTGCCAAGTCCAATTATCAATTACCACCGCTCACGCTACAGCTCCTGGTTGAGAATGCATTAAAACATAATCAGACCAACAAAAAGCGTTCGTTAAAAATCAAGGTATACACCAATGCACAGAATCAGCTTGTTGTCGAGAATATTTTGATACCCATAGAAAATGTATCGGAATCCTCAGGAATAGGTATTTCCAACATCATTAAAAGATATGATCTTCTGTCAAATCTACAGCCGGAGATATTGAACAACGGAAAAACATTTAAAGTAAATCTACCACTTATAGAACAAAACTCATGAGCATAACCAATGTCTTAATTATTGAAGATGAAAAACTGAATGCTGATCGTCTCAAACGACTGTTGCGGGAAATAAAACCCTCCATACAGATATTGGATGTTTTGGATAATATTGCGGACAGTATCAATTGGTTTCAAGGCAATGAATCTCCGGATTTGGTCATGATGGATATCCGTCTTTCTGATGGTTTAAGTTTCGAGATTCTGGAAAGTATAAAAATTGACTGCCCCATTATCTTTACGACCGCATTTGATGAATATGCCGTCAGGGCCTTTAAGTTCAACAGTATAGATTATCTCCTGAAACCTGTAGAGAAAAAAGAATTAGAAAATGCGCTGATCAAATTAGACAGTCTAAAACTTCAACAGACGAATCAGGACCCGATCCGGGGCTTATTGGATTTTATTTATCCAAAAGATTTCAGAACCCGATTTCTCCTACCCTACAAGGATGGTTATAAAACAATACTGGTAGAAGACATTCAATATTTTTATTCAGAGTTTAAGTTGACACATGCCAAATTGAAATGCGGCACGGTCGAAATTGTACCACAAACCTTAGAAGAACTGGAACAACAACTAAATTCCAAAGTTTTTTTCCGTGCCAATAGACAATTTATTGTGCATATAGACGCAATAAAGAGATTACATAATCATTTTAATGGCAAACTTAAAGTAGAAATCAAATATAGCGAAGATGTCGAAATCCTCGTCAGCCGCGAAAAAGCACAACTCTTAAAAAACTGGCTGGATTATTAATAGACAGCAGTCTTTAATTCCAATTTTTTGGCCCCAATTAACAGGGTGAGATCAGTTCCGCGAGTAGCGTCTTTCTAAGGAAAACGACAAAAAAGCCCCATTCTGATTAAATAATATCAAAATTCAGCGCATTATAGCTACGTTTCAGCAAGCAATTGTTACGTCTCGGTAGATTTCCTTACAACATCCCTTAAAAGAATTCTTTCTTTTGCTTTATATAAAATGATAAAATGGCACTAAGAACGATGACTTTAAAACCTATCCTTACATTTATTACAGCAGCTACATTATTATCGTCCTGTGGAGGTAACCAAGAACAACCGCAAGAGCAGGCAGTTACTGTTGACTTTATCGAACTATCCCCTGCACAGGCGGAAACAGAAAAAAAATATCCCGGCACATTAGAAGGTACGGTCAATGTTGACGTAAAAGCTCAAGTAACGGGTTATCTGGAGCAGATCTATGTGAAGGAGGGGGATTACGTCACCAAAGGCCAAGCCCTTTTCAAAATAAAAGCAGATGTATATAATGAACAAGTTAATAACAGCAGGGCAGCTTATCAGGCAGCGCTGTCCGCAGAGCAAAATGCCAAACTGGAAATTGAAAAAATCAAGCCCTTGGTAGAAGGTAAGGTGTACACCGAACTTCAACTTAAAACTGCCGAAGCAAATTACGCTGCTGCAAAAGCTCAGGTTGCACAGGCACAAGCGGCCTTAGGCTCCTCGCAAATCAATGCGCGATTTACCTTAATAAATGCTCCAGTAAGCGGATATATCGGGCGGATCCCAAATCGTATCGGAAATCTGATTACGGCTGCAGATGCAACACCGTTGACAACATTGTCTGAAATCAATACCGTGAACGTCTATTTCTCCTTAAGCGAAGCTGATTTTATAACCTTTATGAAGGACCATAAAACAAAATCATCTCAGGATGATGCAACATTGATCCTGGCTGACGGTACAGTCTATAATCACCCTGGAAAAGTAGAAATGGCCAGCGGTAATATTGATAGGACGACTGGTAGTATGACACTAAAGGCAATCTTTTCCAACCCGGACAAAATACTTCGTTCAGGCGGTTCAGCCAAAGTTGTCCTAAAAAAGGCTCATGACAATGTATTGTTAGTTCCCATGGCAGCTGTTAAAGATATCCAGGACCGCTATTTTGTTTATGTCATCGGAGACAAAAACAAAATTGCCATGAAACAGATCGAGATTGCCGGAAATACGGCCAACGAGTATCTGCTCAAATCAGGTCTAACAGCGGGTGAAAAAATCGTAATGAATCGAATTGATATGCTTAATGACGGAATGCAGGTTCAACCTACTAAGAAATAAGAACCTGTAGTAGATTTATCTAAAATTTAAAATAAAATGCTGAAGAAATTTATTGACAGGCCAGTTTTGGCAACTGTTATATCTATCATATTTGTCATACTCGGAATCATCGGTCTACTCAGGTTACCACAGACACGGTTCCCGGACATCGCTCCACCCACTGTCCAAGTGACAGGAAGTTACCCCGGCGGTAATAGTGAAACCGTACTACGCTCAGTTGTTACACCACTGGAAGAACAGATCAACGGTGTGGAGGACATGGAATATATTACCTCAACGGCCAGTAATGACGGTACATTTTCGGTGCGTATCGTCTTCAAGGCTGGGGTAAATCCAGATCAGGCAGCAGTAAACGTACAAAACAGGGTGCAGCAGGCTACTCCAATTTTGCCACAGGAAGTGGTCCGTATGGGATTGACGACTTCCAAACAGCAGAATAGCATGATCATGATTTTCAATATCTATACCGTAGATAACAAAAAATATGATGAATTATTCCTGCAGAACTATGTCAACATTAACCTGATCCCACAGATCAAACGTGTTCCCGGCGTGGGCCAGGCCATGGTATTTGGCTCCAAAGACTACTCCATGCGCGTTTGGCTGAACCCTCAGAAAATGGCAAGTTACGGTCTTGTACCTCAAGAGGTCATCGCCGCTATTTCTAAACAAAGTCTGGAATCTGCCCCGGGAAAATTAGGTGAAGAATCAAAAGCACCCCTGGAATATGTCATTCGATATAAAGGGAAAAAGAACCTTCCGGAACAGTATGAAAACATTATTGTCAAAAATAATGATGTTCAGATCGTCCGGCTAAAAGATGTTGCCCGGATAGAATTTGGTTCGATCAGCTATAGCGGTAACTCGCAAAATAATGGTTTGAACACGGTTACAATCGGTATTTTCCAGACTTCTGGTTCCAATGCCAATGAAATCGAAATAGGGATCGATAAACAGATCGAAATAGCACAACGCTCTTTTCCTCCCGGCATCAAGATCTTTAAACTGATCAGTACCAAGGAACGTCTGGATGAAAGTACCGCTCAAGTACGTTCTACATTAATTGAAGCATTCATTTTGGTCTTTTTGGTTGTGTTCTTATTCCTGCAGGATATCCGATCGACCATTATCCCCGCAATTGCGGTACCAGTTGCCATCGTGGGAACGTTCTTTTTCTTGCTGGTATTTGGTTTTACCATCAATATATTGACCCTTTTCGCCTTGGTATTGGCGATCGGTATTGTCGTCGACGACGCCATTGTTGTCGTCGAAGCCGTCCATGGCAAGATGGAAACATCGACCATGACCGGTAATGAGGCCACACACAGTGCCATGGGCGAAATAACTGGTGCCGTAATCTCGATTACCTTGGTCATGTGCGCTGTATTTATTCCGATCGGTTTTATGACGGGTTCATCGGGAATGTTTTATAAGCAATTTGCCTATACGCTAGTTATCGCTATTGTAATTTCGGCAATCAATGCGCTTACATTGACCCCAGCACTATGTGCCTTGTTACTGAAAAACACACATGCCGAAAATCACAACGGGCAAACGCAGAAAGCAGGATTCTCCCAGCGGTTTTTCAAAGCATTTAATGCTGGTTTTGAGAACATGACAAATAGATATGTTGGTTCACTGAAATTCCTCGTTAAGAGAAAATGGATAGCAGCTTTATTAATTATCACCACGATAGCTGCTGCAGGATATTTGATGACGAGTACCTCAAAAAGCTTTGTTCCAATGGAAGATGACAACTTTGTCGTGTACAGTTTGGAGATGCCGCCGGGAACCGGTCTCGATCGGACGACAAAAGCCGTGGAAAAAATAGAAAAGCTACTCGCTGACCTACCCGCTATTGAAAGTCACACAAGTATAACGGGTTTCAATATGATCGGGAACAACTCCAGTGCGGCATATGCAACAGGATTCATCCGTCTAAAGGATAAGAAAAAACGTGGTGAAATGAACGATATTGATCAGATCCATCAGGTGATTTCTGAAAAGCTGACCACTGTCAAAGAAGGTAATGCAATGGCCTTCCGCTCCCCTCCTGTTGACGGTTACGGTATGATGAACGGGGCCGAACTTGTACTGCAGGATAGAGCCGGTAAATCCCCGGTGGAGCTTAAAGCGATGTCCGATTCTGTTATTGCTAAGATCATGCAACAACCGGGTGTGCAATTTGCTTATACCATGTTTAGAGCGGATTACCCTCAAATGGAACTGGAAGTTGACGAGGATAAAGCTGCCCAGCTTGGAGTCGATGTCAGTGAAATGCTTTCTTCGGTCCAGACCTATTTTGCGGGCGATCAATCATTGAATTTCAATCGCTTTGGTAAATTCTATCGTATTGCCGTAAAAGCAGATGGAATTTTTAGAACAGATAAGGACGCATTCAATGAAATATTTATCAAGAATAACAAAGGGGAAATGCTGCCCGTAAATACATTGGTAACACTACGTAAAGTCTATGGACCAGAATCCGTAACACGCTACAACCTGTACAACTCACTCACCATAAATGTCGTTAGTAATCCGGGCATCAGTAACGGAGCTATTATGGAAACATTGGAGAAAAACGTATTGAACAAGCTACCCGGAGACTATAGTTACGAATGGACAGGACTTAGCCTTGAAGAAAAATCTTCCGGCAATCAGACGATGATCATTTTGACATTGAGCTTATTGTTCGTCTACTTCTTGCTTTCCGCTCAATATGAAAGTTACCTATTGCCGTTGGCAGTTCTGTTATCGATTCCGACAGGGATTATAGGATCGTTCTTAGGAACACGTGCTATCGGTCTGGACAATAATATATACGTTCAAGTCGGATTGATTATGCTAATTGGTCTCTTGGCCAAGAATGCGATTCTCATCGTTGAGTTTGCTTTGCAGCGTAGACGTGCAGGTTCTTCACTCCTTGATTCGGCTCTGGAGGGTGCCAAAGCACGTCTAAGACCGATCTTAATGACCTCATTGGCTTTTATAGCAGGTATGATCCCATTGATGTTCGCATCGGGCGGAACAGCAACAGGCAACCACTCCATCAGCACCGGAGCAGCAATGGGGATGTTAAGCGGTGTGATCCTGGGTGTGATCGTTATACCTCTATTATACCTGGTGTTTCAATATTTGCAGGAGAAGGTTTCAAGTAAAAAACTCGTGGATAAGACAAACCATTAAAATGAAAAAATTTCACCAATATATTATCATATTAGCAGGCACTTCCCTA
Organism: Sphingobacterium athyrii; assembly: GCF_003071065.1. GTDB lineage: Bacteria > Bacteroidota > Bacteroidia > Sphingobacteriales > Sphingobacteriaceae > Sphingobacterium > Sphingobacterium athyrii. The sequence continues at coordinate 563,056 of NZ_QCXX01000001.1, forward strand.
CTGCTCGCTTCATGCAGTGTGGGCAAAAAATATACACGTCAGGACATGGAGCTACCGGAAAATTTCAGAAATAACGAAATTGTCCTGACTTCCGATACACTAGCATTATCATGGCGCAAGTTTGTGAAGGATTCCAATCTGACTGCACTCATAACGAAAGCACTGGTTAAAAACACGGATGTAAGTGTGGCACTGCTTAGTATGCAACAGCTGGAGCTCGCTTATAAACAATCAAAAAAGGGTTTGTTGCCGACACTTGACCTAAATTTGGGCGCGAATAGAACTTGGCTATCCACCAATTCCCTCAATGGTTCCCTCAGTGATCAATTTATCGGAACACCCTATATGGATGACTACAGCGCTACGCTCAGGCTTGCCTGGGAAGCAGACATCTGGGGAAAGGCAAAAATGCAGAAAGAAGAAGCTTTAGCAAATTTCTTTGGACAGAAGGAAAATTTATCTGCATTAAAGACCCGCATTATTGTTCAGGTTATCCAATCTTACTACAATTTGATCGCATTGGATGAACAGCTAAAGATTGCACAAAAAAACGTTCAGCTTAGTGACAGTACATTGGCGATGATACGCCTCCAATATAATTCTTCACTCGTGAGTTCGTTAGCTGTTGAACAAGCCGAAGCCCAAAAGAAAACTGCAGAATTGCTGATTCCTTTGGCAGACCAGAATATTGCCGTGGAAGAAAATGCCCTAAGCATTCTCTGTGGCGGTTTTCCTGATAAAATTCAGCGCTCCGAAGATCTTGATGCAACATTCGTCAACGAAACAGTAGCAACCGGTGTTCCTGCCGAACTGCTTAGCCGGAGACCCGACGTAAAAGCAGCTGAATATGCTATTGTCGCCGCTAATAGTAAAATGGGATTAGCGAAAGCTGCAATGTATCCTTCAATAAGTTTAACACCTTCGATCGGAACGAACTCCTTTCAGTTCAATCGCTGGTTTGATCTGCCGGGTTCAATAGTGAAAACAATAGCTGGCAACATCACCCAGCCCATTTTTCAAAAAGGTGCATTAAAAACGAACTATGACATCTCGGTAATCGAGCGGGAGAAATTGGCGGTACAGTTCAAACAATCCGTTATGCTCGCGGTTTCGGAAGTATCGGATGCCTTGGCTAAAATTAAACATAGCGAAAGGAGGTTACAACTGATTGAAGCTAAATCCAAATCATTGGCCAAAGCGACTTCGGATGCTGCGCTCTTATACAAAAGTGGCATGGCAAATTATTTGGAGGTCATAACCGCACAAAACAATGCTTTACAAAATGATCTCGAACATATTAGCATAAAGCGGGAAAAACTAAACGCAGTGGTGGATCTTTACCGCGCATTGGGTGGAGTTAACGATACCGAACAGTAACGGGATAAGCATAAGGTTTTCTTCAGACGATTTTGGGCATATCCATGTTATCAAAGTTTAATCAACGGGGGCTGATGAAAATTAGCCCCCGTTTTTGGCAGATACCCTCACCACAAATACAATCACCCAAATGGATCCTTGCTATTTTTCATTCATCAAAATTAAACCATTAAATTTTCTTATCTTCGGATAAGAAATAGAATGTTATGAACAGAACAAGCTGTCTTCCTCCTCCAATCGTTTAATATTTGCTAAAATATTAATAAAGTATGGCACCGAATAATCGGCTAATTGCCCATGCCTTAAATTCTCAATCAAATTTTATAACAATAAATATCTGTCTTTTTTAAGATAGATCTGGAAGACAACATCTTATGAAACATTCATATTTCATACTGCATCTTGCTGTGGTATGTTTAGGTATATCGGGCGTATTGGGCAAGGTCATCAGTCTCAATGAAGGTATGCTAACCTGGTATCGGGTATTTTTCGCTGCTATTTTTCTATTTTTTATTTTAAAATGGTTTAAAATTCCACATCAGATCAGCTTAGCTGAAAAATTAGCTATCGCAAAAAATGGGCTTTTGGTTACAGCTTCCTGGCTACTTTTTTATGCAAGTATCAAATATTCCAATATTTCCATTGGCGTAGTCTGTTACTGCATGGCTAGTTTCTTTACCGCAATCTTTGCTCCAATGATCAACAGAACAAGGTTTAAACGTTCGGAGTTTCTGCTGAGTGGACTTACACTATGTGGCATAGCATCGATATTTCATTTCGATACAGCGCATCAATTGGGTATTATCTTGGGAATCATTTCACCAGCATTCGCTTCGCTTTACGCGATTTATAATGAACGTTTGGTCAAACGATACAATAGTATAATCATCAATTATTATCAAATGATCGGCGGGACTATCGGCCTGGGTCTGCTCCTTCCCGGCTATCTTTATTATTATCCCATGTCCTCTTTTATCCCGAGTTTAACGGATATGCTGTACCTCCTCATTTTGTCCCTCTTTTGTACCGTTGCCGTATATATCGCTTTCACAGAAATTTTAAAGAGAATTTCTGCTTTTACGCTCAATTTAAGCCTTAACCTCGAACCTGTGTATGCTATCCTAATTGCATTTTTTTTCTTTCATGAATCCAAAGAACTCAATCTATCATTCTATTTCGGACTTTCATTGGTTATGCTCTCTGTGTTTATCCAGGCACTCCTCGGTAGAAAAAGAGAATAATCGAGATTTTGATATAACATAAAGACGATGAAATCGTTTAGCACGAATTAAGAACAGATTCATGAGATATGTCCAAAAATTTGTTCGGGCAAAGTCTTATATTTATATCATATCGAAAGCTCACTTGCAATAAGAAATTCAAGTGAGCTTTCGAAAAAATGAACATCACTTAGACAATATTATGAGCAATTCTTCTTCAGACAACAAACTTATCCATGAGCAAATTCAATATCTTGAATTTATATCAAGCGATCTTGAAAGAGCTAAACAATTCTATTCAGCAAGTTTTGGCTGGAGCTTTACAGATTACGGTCCTGAGTATACGGCCTTTGACGGTAAATATGTGGATGGAGGTTTTACGGTTGGAACACCGATAAACGGCAGTATTTTAGTCGTTCTTTACTCGAATGATTTGGTCGCTACGCGTGACAAAGTCACTCAGGCCGGGGGTGTCATTGTCAAAGACATCTTTAGCTTTCCTGGTGGCAAAAGATTCCAATTTAAAGACCCCGACGGCTATGAGCTGGCTGTATGGGCAACAGAATAGACCGATCAGACAGGCGAATAGCATAAAACACAAGGGGCTTAATAAATTAAGCCCTTTTTTGTTTCTGATAATTTTTATTTCTGTTCTTATTGGAACGTCTTCGATTTTGCGAATTGCCGCTTTTCTTTGTAGGATTATATTCAGGTCCAGCCTCAAAGCCCTCCGGTAAAGCGATTTGTTCTACAGGATAACCGATCAGGTTTTCAATCTGAGAAAAACGTTGCTGATCTTTGTCATTCACAAAAGTAATGGCAGTACCTGTTGTTGCAGCTCTCGCTGTACGGCCGATACGGTGTACATAATCCTCAGGATCTGGCGGAACATCATAATTTACAACCAGACTGATCCCTACGATATCGATACCGCGCGAAATTACATCTGTCCCGACAAGTACCCTCACCTGCCGTGATCTAAATCTGCTCATGATATCCTCACGCTTCGCCTGTTCGAGATCAGAATGAAAACCTTCTGCGTCTATTCCCTGTTTTTGCAGTTCTTGCGCCAATAATTTAACTGTAGTTTTTTGTGAGGCAAAAATGATGACAGAGACATAATTAACATCCTGTAAGATAATCTTCAATAGATCCATCTTTTGCTTATCATATACAAGATATGCACGCTGATCTATACCTTCCGAAGGTTTTGAAATGGCGATATTGACTTCAACGGGTTTAGAAAGAATCTTTCTCGCAAAATTTCGGATTTTGAGGGGCATCGTCGCGGAAAAAAGCAGCATTTGCTTTTTCTTTGGCAGATAGCTGACAATGCGTAATATATCATCCTGAAACCCCATATCCAGCATACTGTCCGCTTCATCCAGCACAAAATGCGTCAGATGGGTTAAATCGACTTTCATTGAGGTAAGGTGACTAATTAGTCGACCAGGGGTAGCGACAATAATATTAACGCCCTCCCGGATAGCACGTTTCTGCTGTTCGTAACCCATACCGTCACCACCTCCGTAGATCGAGATGGAAGTTGCCCCCGTATAATAGGACATCCCCATGATCTGTTGATCTATTTGCAATGCCAGTTCCCTTGTCGGAACAAGTATAATCGCACGTATGTATTCTTTAGCATCCCTAGCGACTGCATCTAAAATTGGCAACATATATGCCGCCGTTTTTCCCGTGCCTGTCTGCGCACAGGCAATCATATCGCTTCCTTCCTTTATGACGGGAATTGTCTGTTCTTGAATAGGCGTAGCCTCTTCAAACATCATGCTTTCTAAGCCCTCTTCCAATTCCGGAACAAAACCAAATTCAGTAAATCTCAAATTTTATTATTTTATTAAATATGTGCTAAGTTACTAAAACTAATCTATATATGAGGTCAGCTTTTACTCGCCAAAGGACTATACCGAAAATAAACCTGCTGACAGCATTTTAAATCCATGCCATTTTTAGCCTATACTCTCCAGATTGTTTTTGGAATTACCCGCCAATCTCAATATCGTATATCCTAATATTCCAGCGCAAAGCGAAGCCATAAGCACCGCAAATTTTGCTTCTTCGATCAGGAAGGCGTCATCAAATGATAAGATAGATATGAAGATAGACATGGTAAAACCAATTCCTCCCAATAAACCTACACCGAAAATCTGCATCCAGCTTGCACCATCCGGAAGCTGTGCTATTTTCATTTTTTTTGCGATAAAACAAATTAAAAATATGCCAACTGATTTTCCGGCAATCAATCCCACAATAATACCGAGTCCCAATTTTGAAGTTAAACCGCCAACCATTTCTGCATGAATTGGAATTAATGTATTTGCAAACGCAAACAAAGGGATAATAATAAAATTCACGGGTTTAGTCAATAAATGCTCAAGCTTTTCCAGCGGAGACTCTGTTTCATCAGGCGTAGTGGGTAATGTCATTGCTACCAACACCCCCGCAATAGTCGCATGTATGCCAGAATGATGGATAAAATACCAAATAAAAAGCCCCGGAATAAGATAAGCCCATAGCGCTTTTACCCCAAGTTTATTGAGGACAATTAAAAAAACAAATATGCCCAGCGCAATAAATAGATAGGTTGCATGAATCCCGTTGCTATAGAACAAAGCGATAACTAAGATTGCAAGCAAGTCGTCGACAATGGCCAAAGCCGCCAGAAAAATCTTGAGGCTAGCCGGGACTTTATTTCCCAGAAGTGTGATTACGGCAAGCGCAAACGCAATGTCCGTCGCCATGGGAATTCCCCAACCGTGCGCCGTGTCGGCAGCATCTTTATTGATGATAAAATAGATTGCCGCAGGCAATAATGCCCCACCCACAGCAGCCAAAATTGGAAGAACGGCTTTACTAGGAGAAGATAGCTCCCCCTCCACAATTTCTCTTTTTATCTCCAATCCCACCAATAAAAAGAAAATAGCCATTAGTCCATCGTTGAGCCACAACAACCAGGAATATTTCAGCTGGATACTGTCGGTTTCAAATCCTACTTCTCGAAGCAGAAAGTCCATGACCGATCCATATAACGATGTATTGGCCACGATCAACGCCAAGATTACACAGGAAAAAAGAATAATCCCACCAGCAAAGCTAGATTTCAAAAATTCTCTGAAGACAGTTAAATTAATAAGTTTTGACATGACATTAATATCTTTAAATGCTCAAAAGGTTCACAATATACAACTTTACGTCCATTAATCCGACCGCTGATCTCATTATTTCCACCTACGAGCCAGATGACATGAATCTGCCCCATTATAACACAAAAAATAACTATTTTTTAATCGTTCAACACCAAAAAGGTCATTTTGACAACAATCTCTTCCAATAATGGAGACATTTTAACTTTAAACATTGCCTAAAAACCCGACATCTCCATAAAAATCAACACATTATACACAACCACTGCAAACCACTTCTTGTTATTGTCATTTTTGTAAAATTTATTTGTCTTTATTGCAAAAAATAGTTAGCTTGCTACTATAGTTAATAAACCGTTTATTATGTGCAAGAAGTGGATTTTCATGGTGCTTCTTTTCGTAGCAAATTTTATATATGCGCAGACGACAGAGGATACAACCCAACATCAACAACAATCAGGCTCCCATTATATTATTTTAGGGATCGTAGCTATTATTGTCATCATTTTTATATTATACAGGAGGCAAAAGAGGAAATTTAATGAATAAGGGAGATCGATTGATCTCCCTTATTGTTTCTAAATACATCCATTTTCTCTTTTAACCACATCATACCTAGTGCTTAATCGGCTCATTGGTTTGCGCTAAACGTTGTGATCCTGTATTCGCAGGGCAGGCAATATCATCTGTCGCGTCATAAACCAACTTTTTGCCTTTCAATTTTGTGATCAGTTCCTCCGGTACATATATCTGCACTTTGGTCATGGAGTAACCGCTAGGAAAATATCGGACATAATAACCATCAGGATGAAGTGTCCAGATACCACTAGGGACATCAGTACGAGGTTCGGCCATACCGGCCATAATCGCATACTTTTCAAACTCAGCATAAGAATAGTTGCCAGAAGAAACCAGCTGCCTGATATTATTCTCTGCTTCAAATATAGTCTGCACAGCAGGTGGCATCTGATCTTTTGCTTTTTGAACAACATCAAACGGTAATATACCTAGTGCCCCGCCCTCCAATAACAACAATTGTTCTGGACTCAATAACCTCAATGCTGTTTCCTTGACCTCGCCAGAATAGTCTATAAATTTGGTCTTGGCAATAATAGTCCACAATAACATCTGTATCGACGATTGTGAAACTTCAGGATGTCTTTCCGCACTTTTTAAGATAGCGATAACAACCTCCCTTTTTTTTCCAAGCGTGGGGGCGTACATATAACCATCACCCTTGGACGGAGCATAGGTACCCGCTTTCAGACAGTAACTTTTGTTGGTCATTTCATAATGACCTGCTTCGAGTAGATAACCATCCTGACCATTTTTGGTTAAATTTTCCAAGGGTTTATAGACGGCTGTATTTTGAAAATCGGGCATCTGTTCACCTTTCCGATTCACATCTTCAAAACTTGTGCTTATCGCATCAGGTTCCTTTAAAAGCTTGTCCAATCCCAACATTTTGCTCCCTTTGGAAGCTACGGCCTTGCTCGCCTTGTCAAGCAGTCCACCAAACTGCGCATGGGCTCCCTGCAAATTCAGCAAAAAGGCAAAAACGACTACTAAAGCATACGGAATGCTATTTCTTTTCATAATTGATTTCATTTCAACGCTAGAGCCACAAAAAAGAAGCCAATTTATAGGTATAACACCCAATTCATAATTTATTAATATGGCGCATTTTTTTAACCATATTCTCTACTCTACTTTAGGTACTATGCCTGCATTTTGTATTTTCGACAGTTAGACGCTATTCACATGAAAATCCAACTTTTACAAAAGCTAAAACCAAGGCGATTCTGTCCGGAACTGATGTTTGGAAATAGTTAAAAAATACAAGATTAAAACGTATCTTTGCAGCATGATTAATGTGTCAAATCTCTCCCTTCGTTATGGTAAACGTGTACTATTCGAAGATGTCAATTTAAAATTCACACCTGGCAACTGTTACGGTATTATTGGTGCCAATGGAGCTGGTAAATCTACTTTCTTAAAAATTATTTCTGGCGAAGTTGACCCTTCTACAGGTTCGGTGGCATTTACTCCCGGCGAACGCATGTCTGTATTGAGTCAGGATCACTATGCTTTCGACGAATATACGGTACTAGAGACTGTCATGATGGGTAATCAAGATCTTTACAAAATCATGAAAGAAAAAGATGCCATTTATATGAAAGAAGACTTTTCTGATGCGGATGGCGAACGTGCAGGCGAACTTGAAAGTCTTTTCGCAGAAATGGATGGTTGGAATGCGGAATCCAATGCAGCTACTTTATTGAGCAGCTTAGGTATTAAGGAAGAACTTCACTACAAGTTAGTATCAGAGATTGATGGTAATCAAAAAGTACGTGTCCTATTGGCGCAGGCATTATTTGGTAAACCAGACATCTTGATTCTCGATGAGCCTACCAATGACTTGGACATCAATACAATTGCCTGGCTGGAAGACTTTTTAGCATCTTATGAAGCAATCGTCCTTGTTGTATCCCACGACCGTCACTTTCTGGATGCCGTGTGTACACATACAGTAGATATTGACTTTGGCAAGATGACTATCTATACCGGAAACTATTCGTTTTGGTACGAATCTTCCCAATTAGCTTTAAAACAACGATCCGATCAGAACAAAAAGATGGAAGATAAGGTCAAGGAACTACAGGAATTTATCCGTCGTTTCTCTGCCAATGCATCCAAATCAAAACAGGCTACTTCCCGTAAAAAAGCGCTGGATAAGATCAATATTGATGAGATCAAACCATCCAACCGTAAATATCCGGCAATTATGTTCAATACCATGAACCGTGAACCGGGTGACCAAACTTTACAGGTCGAAGGATTAAGTAAAACGGTCAATGGAGAAGTCTTCTTCAAGGACATCACATTTATGATTAATAAAGGTGATAAAATTGCCGTACTGGGTCCCAACTCCCTAGTTACATCGGCCTTTTACGATATCATTACCGGTAGAGATACTGATTTCGGTGGTGAATTCAAATGGGGGGTTACCATCACTCCTGCCGATATGCCAATTGAAAATGCAGCTTTTTTTGAAGGTAAAAATGAAAATCTGGTCGATTGGTTAAGAGACTATACAACGAACCCTGAAGCAGATGAACAATTCCTACGTGGATTCTTGGGGAAAATGTTATTCTCCGGTGAAGAGGTGATGAAAAAAGTTTCGGTACTTTCCGGAGGTGAAAAAATGCGTTGTATGTTTTCAAGAATGATGCTACAGGGAGCCAACTTCTTAATTTTTGACGAACCGACCAACCACTTGGACTTAGAGTCAATCACCGCATTGAACAATGGAATGTCAGACTTTAAAGGATCAATGCTGTTCACTTCTCGTGACCACGAATTGACTGAAACTGTGGCAAACAGAATCATTGAATTGACTCCGAAAGGAATCATCGACAAGTTAATGACTTACGATGAATACATCAACAGCGATGTGGTAAAAGCACAACGCGAAGAGATGTATAAATAAGATAATTTATCCCAATTTTATAAAGGCTCCATAACTTATTTATGGGGCTTTTTATTTATAGGTATCCCCCCGTTTGGACCGTCGAAAATACCAAAACATAAAAAAGCACTGAAGGGGCTCAGTGCTAATCGCGATTGATATGAAAGAATTGAGAAAGTCTATTGATCGAAGGGGGTAATCATGCGCCATCCCAACTGTAACGATACGGCACAATGATCAGATAAATCTTGTCCCGCCCTATTTTGAAAAAGTTGCTTTTGAACTTGATAGTCTTTTGCTTCAAAAACAATACGGTTATTATTACGGTAATAGATCTTGTCAATTCCCTCACAGTCATCCGTTAAGTCCAATGCAGCCCGAGCTATAAAGTCTTGCTTATGCGAGGGTATTTTACCGTTATTTTTCAAATTTACCCAAGCATCCACCAGCGCTAATTCACGCTGAAAAGAAACAATATTATCCAAAGGATACGCATAATGAGCATTAAAATCGCCCATGATCAACAAAGCTTGTCCTGCGGAATGCTCTCGAATATAATTTTTCAGTTGATTCAAATTTTTCTGGCGGGCCACCGTTGCATCGGGATCATCTTGGGCTGTCGCATGCACATTATAAACATCGATAAAAACCTCTTTCGCCAGCTGGATCCTTGCATAAGAAAATCCTTTAGGAGTCAAACAATCCGATCCATTACAGTCCTTCCAACTCACCCGTTCAAAATCCTGTATGGGATATTTTGAGAGTGTGCTCAATCCATCGCCGAAAGGTACACCGCCCATATTTTCAGTTCGATAGCTATGCCTGTTTCTACTGTACAAAAACTTATTGTAATTAAAATCCTCCTGCACATTGACAATATCAAAAGGATTTATTAATTCACCGATCGAGGTAATGCTCGAAGCCCTTTCGGTCTCGGCACTTGAAATCAATTCTGGAAGACCAGCGATGTTATAGGTCAATAAACTAAGGCGTCCTTCCCGTGCATTTGGCATATCGACATAAACGAAATTCATGGGCCTTACTTCCTTAGGCTTCAATTTGAAGCCCAACATAACGCCTGCCGAAGCACAAACAGCTAAAATCAGCACCTTTCGGAGACCTTTGAATCTAGTTTTCCTTTCGAACAATAAATCTAATAACATGGACTGAATAATTTGTTCATCCCAAAAATACCATTGCAAGATTAGGTCAACTATATTCTAAAATTAATTTTACCTATAAAAATTATTGACAAATTATTAATAATTAACAATTTACAAACACTTTAATGATAAAAGATTAACATCTAAATAGCTTTTGAGTTACGCTTTTCAAATATTTTTATGAAACCCCTAATTAAAATAAAATGAGAAAGGTAGCCTTTTTTACAGAAATACTCGTTGAAGATTTCGACGGTGCATCTCGAACAATGTTTCAGCTCATAAATCGTATTGACCAACAAAATTTCAGCTACTTCTTTATTTACGGTGGCGGTCCCACACAATTCCGGGACTTTCTTTCTTACAAAGTTCCCACATTCAAAATACCTGTCAATGATGATTATTGTCTGGCTATTCCGCAGCTCATCAAAAAAAAGCTCGAACTGGCATTGGATGAATTTGCACCGGACATCATTCATATCGCAACCCCCTCGCTGCTGGGATTCTTTGCATTGAATTATGCCAAACGTAGAAATATCCCCGTATTAACCATATACCACACGCATTTCATCTCCTACATCGCATATTATTTCAAAAATATATTGCCTCTGGTCAAACCCACAGAACAATGGATGAAACGTGCAATGAATAATTTCTACAACAAATGTGACATTATCTATGTTCCGACAAAATCTATCTTAGCTGAACTCCAGCAAATTGGCCTTCAACAGGACGGATTGAAGCTCTGGCAAAGAGGTATTGATACGCAGCTATTTACGCCCACGAAAAAGAATAAGAGTTACCTCCAACAACTGACCAAAAATGAAAAACCAACCGTGCTATTTGTAAGCCGGATCGTTTGGGAGAAAAATATCAAAACCCTGATTGACATTTACCAGCAAATACAAGCTCAAAAACTGGACTACAATTTTATTGTAGTCGGCGAAGGAACCGCAAAGTCAACTGCAATGCAGGAAATGCCTGATGCTATTTTTCTGGGAAAAAAGACACATCAGGAACTTGCCATACTGTACGCATCGGCAGATGTCTTTGTCTTTCCTTCGGTTTCAGAAACTTATGGCAACGTTGTTGTCGAAGCATTGGCTTCGGGCCTGCCTTGCGTGATAGCAGATGGCGGCGGTTCAGCATCGCTGATTCAGCATGGTGTAAGTGGATTTAAATGCCAGCCCGAAAATGCGGCCGGATATGTATACTATATCAAGAAAATCCTGTCTGACGCAGCGCTAAGAAGAAGCTTGATTACAGCTGGACTTTCTTATGTCGGCCAATTAGACTGGTCACGGTTATCTCGACAATACTTTGAAGACATTGAATTACTGGTCGATAAAACACAGGACACAGACCTCGCATGGGCAAATTAACAACATCCCGTCGGATAATCAAAGTCACCTTTTTAGTATTGATCCTGACATCCATGGTAATTTTCATAGTACACAGCGATCTTTCTGCCTTGAAAAGAGAACTGTCAGCTATTGGTTATCGCTTTATCATTATCCTATTGACAACTTTAGTAGCCTACTGCTTCGGAACACTGGCTTGGTGGGTTTGTCTGGGAGCCTCGAAAAAAAAGATCAACCTGATCGAGCTTTTTGCAGTGCGTCAAATCGGTGAGACGGTCGGACTCTTCAATCCCACGAGCATCATCGGCGGAGATCTGCTTAAAGCCCAATTGCTAACCCGTTATGATATCCCATTGCAGCAGGGACTCAATGCCGTCACCATCTCGCGTATCACAGCCATACTATCTCAATTAAGCCTTTTCCTACTTGCAATGATCTGGCTGATGTTTTCTCCGTTAAAAAAAGAGGTTATCCGATCTACAGGACCTGCGGTCTATGCCGTCTGTGCGATCCTGTTGCTGTTTGTCATTTTTATATTCTATTGGCTCGTATCCAGCAAAGCACTACCAGCACAAGTAGCCAATACATCAGTTCTATTGAAAGCAAAAAATCAGATCCAGCAATTACTTTGGAACACAAAAGACTTCTACCAGCAGCAAAATAAGGTATTTTGGTATTCCTATTTGCTGTTTGCATTACATTGGTTAATTGGAAGCCTGGAATTCTATCTGATCTTAAAATTTATGACGGTTGATGTCAAAGTGATCCATGGGTTGATCCTGGATATGAGTGTAATTATTTTTAAAAGTGCAGGTGCATTTATTCCGGGGCAACTTGGCGTTGAAGAAATCTCAAACAAAATACTACTTAGCATGATCGGAATTTCAGGAGGGAGCATCTGGTTAAGTGTTTCCCTCCTGCGCCGTGGCCGTCAGCTACTGTGGACCGCAATTGGAGTAATATTTTATCTCTGTATCAAAAGAAAAAATCTACATGTTACCGTCTGAAATAGAAATCTTATTTGTTAGCCATAAATACCCACCCGCGGTCGGCGGAATGGAAAAACAGAGCTTTGAGCTCATTAATAATGTGGCACTCTATCTAAAAGTACATACCATCGTTTATGACAACAAAGAATCCATTCTGACTTTTTTCTTTCATTTGAACCGACGTATCCTATCGAAAATCAACGACAACCCGCGCATTAAGCTCATTCATTTTAACGACGGATTAATTGCTGCTGTGGCATCTTTTCATAAGGGATATGACCATCTGAAAAGAGTCGTCACCCTTCATGGCCTCGATGTGGTTTTTCCATTTCCTTATTTTCAACGCCGGATAATCCCCCGCTTCAATGTATTTGACCGGATTATAACAGTGAGCCAGGCAACTGCCCAAGCCGCTCAATCACGTGGAATTGATGCCTCCAGAATCTTGGTCATCCCAAACGGTGTAGATCCTGTCCTTCCCAGCACTGCTGTAATACCGGAAAATAACTTGGATTTCACCGGAACTGAGTATCATAACCTAAACGGAAATGTTACTCCTCTGCCTTATTTTATCACCTTAGGAAGGGCTGTAAGGCGCAAAGGGTTTTCGTGGCTTATGGAACATGTCATTCCTGCTGTTCAGGGTAATTTTAAACTTATTATGATAGGGCCGTTTGATCATAGCCCTACGCTGACGGAACGTTTACTCAACTTATTGCCCAACAAACTTTATCATCTGTTTACCCTATTTCTTGGGTATCCAACAGATCAACAGGATATGCGCAAATTATTGAAGGCATATCCCGAACAAATCCAGCATCTGGGAAAAGTTCCCTTTGCTCAATTAAAGCAGCTTCTCGCAGGAGCCCAAGCTTTTCTGATGCCCAATATCCAGGTACCGGGAGATATGGAAGGTTTCGGATTGGTCTGTCTGGAAGCGTCTGCTGCGGGCACCATCGTTGTCGCCGCCGAACTGGAAGGGATTACTAGCGCCATTACACATAATCACAATGGCCTTCTGCTTGCTAGCCGAGACGCTCATGCATGGATAACGCAGCTACAGTCCATTTTAGACCATCCAGATCATTATGAAAAACTGGGGCAGAAATTCAAATGCAATACGAGCAGAGCGTTCAGCTGGGACATCATGGCCAGAAATTACTGTCAGACCTTCGTCGAACTGTGCCAAACCCTTTAACAAAACAATAGGTTTAGCCCTTCGACAAATGGAGAATTCGTTCGTAATGATATTTTATCGGTCTATAAATGATGAGCTGCATCAGCGCAATTGTAAAGAGAACAAGGAGTGCCGGAAACGAAAAAAAAGTAATTGTTATAAACAGCAACACCAGAAATAGCCGCAGCATTTCGAGTGGAAAAACCCATTTTTCATGCTCCAGCAAGCCACCAACACAGATGACACTACACAGGATAAAGAGACCGCCTACCATCAGCTGTATACTGTTTTGGTAATTGCCGTAAAGCAAAAAGAAAAACAGAAGTCCCATCGTTAACATGGATTGGAAGAAAATATATCGGCTCAGATTTTTTCCATGAACCCGAGACTTTGTCCCCGCAAAGATCTTCTGCTCCAATTCCTCCCGAATTTCAGGTTGTATATCATCAGGGCGGCCAAATATCGTGCGCATTTTGTTTTTAAATCCCACCGCACGCTTAAAGGACAGCCCTATTTCAAAGAGATAGTGAAAATGTTGCCAAAGAAAAGTATACCGATGAATTGGTTTGGTCAATCCATAGACGCAAGGCTCCGCTCTTTGTTCCGCAATAAAAGTTCCGAACATTTTATCCCAAACGATCAAAATATCACCATAGTTCTTGTCCAGATAAATCTCATTACTGCTATGATGTACACGGTGATGTGATGGAGTGACCAGTATTTTTTCAAAAATCCCCAGATTACCCACCGTTTGGGTATGGGAGAAAAATGGATATACCCCATGCACCAATAAGATTGTGGTCATCATAAAAGGCGGAAATCCCAAAAGTGGGATAAAAGCCCAGAACAAGGAGCGAAATACCGCCTGAAATATGGTAATCCTTGCAGCGACAGTAAAATTATAGTCTTCGCTTTGATGGTGAACCACATGCGCCGCCCAAAGTAGGTTGATCTCATGACTATATCGATGATACCAATACCACAAAAAATCCGTAAATAGAAAAAGTATGATCCAGGTCCAAAGGTTGGCTTCGATATGGAAAATCGCAAAGTTCTGGTAGACCCACGCGAAAAAAAAATAGAACAGGCTAACAGAAAACATATCGCACATACGTTCAACAATGCCAACGTTTAGATTCGAGATGGATTCATCAAATGTATAATATCGCTTTTGTTTCTTCAGACTATACCAATATTCACATAACATCAACACTAAAAACAAAGGGATAATAAAAGCTAAAAAATTAAGTCTTCCTGTATACATGCGGCGCTTCTTTTGAACTAATAACTTCTTTGTAACGACTAGTTTATAGACGTATAATCTCAAAAAATATTTTATTATTTAACAATCAATTCCAAATCAGGTTTTTATTTTATGCCTTTCTGGAAATAAAAAAGCCCCCAAAAAGTGAAATTCCTTTTGAGGGCCAATAAAACGATATAAAATTTTGCGCCGATGGCTTCTAATCCACACAGCGGTTAGTGCACACTTGACATGTCGATCTGCGTCTTGCCCTGTTTGATCATCAGCACAAAAGGTACACAGATCAAAAATACAACCCCCAAATAGAGGAATACATCCATGTAAGACAGTACAGTTGCCTGCTTCATGACATTCATGTCCAGTATTTGGTGCGCTTTGGCCAATGCTTCATTTGAAGCAAAGCCTTTCGCCTGAAAGCTCATCTGCAGCTGCTGTACACGTTGCTGTACCTCAAACTTACTCGGATCCAGATTGGCAACTAAGTCAACACGGTGCTTTTGAGAGTCACGCGCGATAAAAGTTGTGATCAGTGCAATACCAAATGAACCACCCAGCTGACGCATCATACCCGTAAATGCCGCTCCCTCACCGATGGATTTACCATGGAGGGTAGACAGGGATAAAGTCATTACAGGAACAAATAGCAAACCCAAACCTACCCCACGAATGATAAGCGGCCAAAACATATGTTCAGATCCAGTATCGTTTGTCATTAGACTATACATCCAAAAACAAAACCCAAAGAAAATGCTCAATCCAACTGCAACCATATACTTCTGAGGTACACCATTCTGGATCATTTTTCCAATAAATGGCATCATAATCCCGGTCATAATCGAACTTGGCAATAGCAATAGACCTGCATCCGTTGCCGTCCAACCCAATATCGATTGCGTGTAAATCGGGATAATAAAGGTCGATCCAAATAAGCCGAAACCGAGGATAAAACTCATTACCACCCCTACCTGTAAATTCTTATCACGCAATACCCTCAGGTTAACTATAGGTTTGTCATATACCAGCTCCCGCCAGATAAAGAACAATAGTCCGAATACAGATAATATGGACAGACCTAAGATTAGCGGGTCATCAAACCAATCATCCTGTTGACCATGTTCCAGTACAAACTGCAGTGAACCAATAAACATAATTAAAAAGATCACGCCGAACCAATCCACCTCTTTTGCCGATTGCTTTTGGCTATATTTCGGACTACGCACAAAGGACAAGGTCAGCAAAGTAGCTATAATTCCCAATGGTACATTGATGTAAAAAATATAAGGCCAGGAGAAATTGTCTATGATATAACCACCCAGAGGCGGGCCCAATGTAGGTCCAATAATAACCCCCATACCGTAAATAGCCTGTGCCATACTACGTTTCTCTTTGGGGTAACTTTCTGTGATAATGGTCTGTGCGGTCACTAGTAAAGCGCCCCCACCCATTCCTTGCAGGAAGCGGAATGCGACAAGCTCCCAGATATTGGTTGCGTTTCCACACAAAAATGAAGATATTGTAAATATGACAATTGACGCCGCAAAGTAATTACGTCTTCCAAACTGTTGGGACAACCAACTCGTCATCGGAATCACAATTACGTTAGCAATGGCATAAGCCGTAATAACCCAGGCCACGTCTGTCAACGTTGCCCCTAACGATCCTTTCATATCGTTTAAGGCCACATTCACAATCGTCGTATCCACGATTTCCAGCAACGCACAGAGCACGGCTGTAATCGTGATGACTACGCGTCGAAAACCATATTCAACCAGATTATCTTGTTGATTTAAATTTTCCATAGTTATTGAACATGCACATCTACGTCAGCATTCATGCCCGGTCTGAGCAAAGCAACGTTTTCAGCTTTATTATCTTTTGTCAATTTGATTTTTACCGGCAGGCGTTGTACTGTTTTTACAAAGTTACCAGTTGCATTGTCCGGAGGCAATAAAGAGAAACGTGACCCAGTCGCCGGAGAAAAGGAATTGACCTCACCATCAAATTCGATATTTGGATAAGCATCTACCCTAATACCTACTTTTTGACCGGGTTTCATTTTTTGCAATTGTGTCTCTTTGAAATTCGCAACCACCCAAGTTTCAATATTATCAACAATATAAAATAAAGACTGCCCCGGGTTGATCATCTGACCGGGCTGCACCTTGATATTCGATACCTGACCATCAACAGAGGCTAGCACAGCAGTATAAGACAGATTTAATTTTGCAGCCTCTAATTGCGCCTTTGCCCGCTTTATATTCGCCTCAGCAACAGATGTCTGTTTAGAAGCTACGGTAGTCTTACTTACGATGGCATTCCGTTGTGAAGCGCTTGCGTTGCGCTGTTGTTGTAAGATTTCCACTTGTTTATCCGCTTCTAATTTAGTCGTTAAAGCCTGCTCATATTGCTGCTTTGTGATGGACTGATTATTATATAGATTTTGGTAACGGATATAGTCGTTGTTCGCTTGTTTCGCACGGATACGTGCTGCCTCAATGCTTCCTAAATTTGATTGAATCGTTGCGTCTGAGATCGCTACATTAGCAGAAGATGCCGAAACATCCGCCTTTGATACATCAAAGCTACTTTCAGCAGCAGCCAATGCCGCTTCCGCTTCGTCCACACGGACCTGATAATCTTGGCTTTCAATCGTAAACAAAGTATCCCCTTTTTTCACCAAATCATTGTCCTTGACGTAAACCTTGGAAATAAATCCACCCACACGCGGGATAATCGGACTCATATTCTTCTCAACCTGCGCATCGTCAGTGGTCTCATGCGCTTGACCGTGCAAATATTTATAACCTCCGTAAGCCCCACCGAAGATGACCAAAGCGGCCAGAATAATTGTGAATTTTTTATTTGTACCTTTTTTTTCAGGTGCGTTTTCTACTGTATTTTCCATGTCTAGATTAATTGCTATTTAATATTTAATGACCCATTTGCCAACAGTAAGTCATAGTATTTTTCAATTGTATTTGCTTTGCTGATTGCCAGATTTATTTTGCTCTGAAGCTGTTGAACATCTGCTGTCAATAAATCATCCGTATCCGCAATGCCATTATCATACTTATCTTTTGTGATACGGTAATTTTCAACGGCCTGATCTAATGCCTGACGGTACACCACATCTTGTTTTTGTGCCAGCATATAGCTTTCATTCGCCTGTTGCACCTGAACTTTTACCCGGTCATTGAGCAGTTCTAGGTTCTCATCAATTTGCTTGATCCGGTTCTTAACGACATTCACCTCTCTCTTATTCTTATACAAAGAACCTATATCATAAGATATTCCAACACCTACCATGGCAGCGTTCGTTACCGTAACGACTTTCTGTAGACCAAAAGCATTGTAACCAGCGGTTGCCGAAACTGTAGGCAATGTAGCCGCTTTTGTCACTTTTAACTGATCCTCCGCAACCAAGCGCTGAGACTCCATGGACTTCACATCAGAACGTACGGTCTTGGCAGTTTCGTAAGACGCCTTCAAACCTAAATCTAGCCCATTCACTTCACCTAAATTGATCTGATCCAACTGCGTATCTTCGTCAATTTTCAGAAAATTAGCCAGTTGATAATTGAGCACCTTAATATTTTTCTGCGCTTCCTGAAGCGATACCTGATAGTTTGATAGCTGCAATTCCGCTTTTAACAGGTCGTTTCGCGCGATCAAACCATTGTCCAACATCGCTTTGAAATCTGAAACCCGTTGCTCAGACTGCTTGATATTTTCAGCAATCAACAAATTGGTTTGCTGCGCCTTATACAAGCTCAGATAGAGATTTACTGCGCGGATAGCCAATTGTTCTTTACTAGCAACAGCGTTCCATTCCTCGGCTTTTAGCACATCTTTTGCAATATCAATTCCCCCTTTGATCCGCCCACCTGTATAGATTGGCATACTCACAGAAGCCTGTCCCAACCACAATTGATTTGCAGCGATATCCGGTGCGGAGCCCCCTTCACCCAGTGCCAACTTTAGATTAACATTCGGCGTGGTCATCGCCATATATTGCCCGCTCAATTTTGCATCAGGAAGCTGTTTCGATTTGGCACTTTCGACCTCAAGCTGTCTTCCCAATATTTTGGTATCGGCAGTTTTCGCTTCCACACTTTGGTTTGCAGCCATGTGAATTATTTCTTCCAAAGTCAAGTGTTTGTTGTCTTGCGCCAGCAAACCCAAAGGACTTAAAAGCAATAAAGCACTTAAATTGGCCAACTTATTTTTCATATGTCAATAAAGCTTTAATTGTTTTCTGTATGAATTCTGTTAACGTTGTTTCTATATATTGGCCATAACCTTCGTCATCGGCTATTCCTAATTGATCCTGTAAAAAGACCTGATTCATCTGAAAGTTCATAAACGTCCCCATCATCATGGAATGAATCAAAATAGGATCATTACCCGCTTTAAATACCCCGTCTGCTATACCACCATTAATAATGGATGCAATGACCTCCAAATTGTGAATTTTTAATCTTTTGAAAGCATCCGAAATCAGCATCCGCTGCTTTAAGGTACTTTCAATTGCAATAACACGATAGAGTTTCCGATGAGAGCTCATCGATTTAACATACCTGTCCACCATCACGTCAATTTTGTCAAGCGCATTGCCGACTACTGAGAGTTCATCCACATTGATCATGAAATCTGGAACGCGCCATTCAAAAAAGGTATCCAGTAGCTTATCTTTTGACCCAAAATAA
Source organism: Sphingobacterium athyrii (assembly GCF_003071065.1). GTDB lineage: Bacteria > Bacteroidota > Bacteroidia > Sphingobacteriales > Sphingobacteriaceae > Sphingobacterium > Sphingobacterium athyrii. The sequence goes on from NZ_QCXX01000001.1 coordinate 582,943, forward strand.
TAGTTGATCATAGCCACATTAACATTTGCTTCATGTGCGATATCGCGCACGGAAGTTCCATCAAAACCTTTTGTCGCAAAAAGTCGCTCAGCTGCAAGGAGGATATCTATTTGTTTATCGTTAAATTCCATGTAAAAACCCTTAACTTTTTATAGCTAATTCCACCTGTTATCCAACAGATAAAATCGTCTTTTGTTAAATGCGGGACAAAGTTAAACAAACGTTTAATTTAAACAAGTGTTTAATTATTAAATTTATGTCAAAAAATACAGCAGAATATGCTACACAAAAAAGTTAAATGACCACAATAAAGTGATTTACAGCACGACACCCCATAAACACAAAAACCATTTAAAGGGTCTTTAAATGGTTTTTGTATCGTTTTTACAACAAAAAAATACGATAAACTAGTCATCCAAAGCATCTATCAAACAAATAGACGACAGATCAGGCGAAAGGCTATCCAAGTTTTTTTTCGGCAGGTCTAAAATACCAGGATACCGCAATTAGAACCAAATAAAGCAAAGCTGGAGCCATTAAACCAAAAGCATCCCCTACCATAAGATGAGAATACAACGCTCCGGTTGCCGTAAAGAAAATACCAGCATAAGCCCATTCCTTCAATAGCGGTCTCTTTGGTGACAGCAGGGCGATGACAGCCAAAATCTTCCAGAGACCAAGCAGCGGTAGTATATAGTGGGGATAGCCCAAATGATCTACATTTTGTACGCCACCAGCACCCTCAGTTTTGATACTAAAGACCTGTATGATAGCGGTAGACATCAATCCCAAAGACAACCATGCCGTTGCGACCCAATAGATTATTTTATCTCTCTTTTTCATCATTATTTTTATTGTTTAAATAGTATTTAAAATTAGCCAAACCAATATCCTGATGATCGACTTTGACCCCCATATAATACGGACTATCCAAATCGGATTCTACGTCCAATAATTTTGCGAATAACGCTTTCGATTGTGCCATATCTTGCATCGGATAGCGCACTGTTTTAATTCCCTGATTCATTGATTATATAATTTTGCCTCCTCTTCTTGATTTTCAGCAACTCCCGTTTTTACAGCTACAGCTCCACCAACTATTTGTTATGCAATGCATTACTAAATCACAACCTAAACCGGCGATTCATAAATAACAAGGCTTCACTACGTGTAGCTATTTGACTACAAATATACATGTAGTTATTTGACTACAAAATATTTTTTGTCTTTTTTTTCAGATTAATGTAAATTCGAGTAATTTCTATCCCCAAGTGTTTTCTAAGCATACTGCGGATTGAAATGCCAATTACATACAGCAATACCAGTATTCACCATAAAACAGCATTTGATTGAAAATTTATCTTTTTACACTATTCATGAGCCTATCGCTGCTTTCAGCAGCACAGCCCCGGCATATAAGGCTAATAGGCGCTGTTTCAGCGGACAATTTCGCTGCGTATTTTAATACAGACACGGTACAGTTGAGCCAGCTAAATACAAGCAAAACACCTGCAGGAGTTTTTGTTGCTTACAGAAAAGCTGATACACTTAATTTCAAGCATGAATTTTATCAGAGCTTTGAAGCTGAAAATTACATCAGGGTTGGATTGGCATTTTACGCGAGAAAAGGAAATGACTACCAGCTGTCCTTCAAGAATGACAATGCGTTCTTTTGTGCTTCGTGCAATAATATGAGTTATTATAACGTAAATGCCAGCCGCGATACCGTAAGCATCTCGATTTCGTGGGGGCCGAATGCGCATGGTCGAAATGAGGGTTATTGTTTTGTCTATAGACCGGCGACAAAACGCTGGCAATTGGCTGAACGAGATAATTCCGGATCGGATGACGAAGGTACAAGCAGCAGCGAATATATGACCTATTCTAAAAACGTCAAGGTTTATCTAGACGACTACGATGCTGAGTCCTTATCTTATGATTCCACAGTGGTAAGCAATCAGCGGATCGCTCTGAGCTACAAGCCCGGAGACTATGCTACTCTCCTTCGCTCGTTGAAGGAAATACCTAAAAATAGCCTATTTCTGCTACCTAAAGTTTTTAACGAGCATACAGCAAAATATTTTATGGAAAATGGTCTGAGCGAAGACCAGCCTGACAATACAAATCCAATTCATGGTAAAAATGTCCTTTCGGCCAATGAGATTGGTTATTTTCTGGAGCAGGCGAATCAGCTGGATGCGGCGCAAGTTTTTTTAGATAAAGTAATTGAGCGTTTTCCTGAGCGTGAGGTTGCCTATTTAAACCGTGGCGATGTGTTTTTCAAAAGAGGGCAATCTTCTTTCAAGCAAGCTGTCAACGATTACCGCACCTACGTTGCACTCATGAATAAACGCGGTCTGCAGGCAAAAATTCCACAACGGGTCGTCAAATTTCTGAGCACACATTAATCTTGAAGAACTTGCCAGCTCCTAATTTAAGATCCTATAAACCATTTCTTTGAGAATCTCCTCACTATTGAAATTGCTGGGCACATTGACGCCCTTTGATTTAAGGTCAGTCTCTTTGAGGACATTCAATACATCAAAAGTTTTCCGGCGGTTGTAATTTCGGGCAGCCAGTTCATACTCTTTCAGGAAAAACGGATGCACCCCCAATTCTTTCGCGGCAATGGATTTATCAATGAGATAATGGTATTTTAGTATTTTGGTGAAATAAGTAGCCACCTGTCCGACCACCATCACCAGCGGGTTATTCTTTGGGTTTGCCACAAAATAATCCACAATCTGATAAGCTTTCAAGGCGTTGCGTTTTGCTAGTGCGGTATTGAGCTCAAATACGTTGAAGTCTTTTGAAATACCGATATTACGTTCCACATCATCTACGCTGATCTCCTGACTTTTCGGAACATTCAGCATCAGTTTATCCAATTCATTGGATACCTTGGCCAGATCATTGCCGAGATAATCCGCGATTAAAGCCGCTGCCTGCGGATGTATTCGCCAGCCGGCATCTTTAAGATATCCGCCGATCCAAGGCGCAACTTTATCATCGTATAATTTAGCCGCATCGATCACCAATCCAGCCTTCTCAAACACCTTGTATATTTTCTTTCGCTTATCGAATTTGCCATGCTTATAGCAAAATACCAAGATAGTTGTTGGTGTCAGATGTTCCAGATATTTCGTCAACAGCTCCTCCGTATCCGATTTCCATTTGAGTTCCTGGGCTTCCTTTACAATAATCACCTGATAATCGCTCATCATAGGATATCGTTTGGCGGCATTGACCACTGTGGAAATATCGATATCCTTGCCGTAAAAAACAGATTGATCAAAGCCTTTTTGCGCCTCATTCAGCACTGTCGATTCCAGTGCATCTGCGATGGTATCAATAAAATAACTTTCCTCCCCCTGTAGCAGATAGACCGGCTTAAAAGATCTGTTCTTGATATCGGATAAGATCGGATTTATGTTCATGTAAGCGAAATTACGATTTTACCGTCAAATCTACATCAGTAAACCGATCAGAATTCATCCCGACGTTTGATCTATTTCGGTAAAAGAGATCTAACCAATTGATTAAAAGAAGCAATTATAAAGACGAAAAAAACCGCTTGGGGAATCTTATGATTTCCCTTTTTTTGCTAAAATTTTAGTATATTTGTGTATGTTTTCACCGACACCGCTCAATTTGCCACCATTCAAAGCTAAAATATCCAAAAAGAATAATGCGGTTTATATTTTTGACGAGCTGCGAAAAAAAGAGTTGGTATTGACGCCGGAGGAATGGGTCAGACAACATTGGATAAATTATTTGGCATTGATCAAAAATTATCCAAAGTCACTGATGAATATTGAAGGCGGGTTAAAACTAAACAGTCTTCAGCGACGGAGTGATTTATTGATTTATAACAGTAAAGGACATAAGGTGGTTTTGGCCGAATTCAAAGCACCACATATCAAGATCACACAAAAAGTATTCGAACAGATCGCCAATTATAATTCGGTGCATCGTATCCCATACTTACTGGTGAGCAATGGCATAAATCATTATTATTGCAAAGTTGACTTTGACAACGAGTCTTATCAATTTATAGAAGAGCTTCCAGATTATGCTGAAATCGGCTAAGGACTTCTAAGTGAAATGGATAAAGCATAAGCCCTATTAATAAAACGCCTTTCTTTGCTGAAAGAGACCGTATCAAAAAAATGTAAAGTAGATGTAAAACATCTTTTCACTTTATTTGATTTTTAAAATATAGTTTTATATTAGTCCTACAGAATAGAAAAAATAAAAAGATGAATATAGATAAAAACGAATTCAGAAAATATGCAGTAAAGCATCACCGCATTGGAAGTCAACATGTTGACAGTTTTATTGCCCGTACAGAGACTAGCATTCCGACAAATCTGACGCCATACATCGTTGAGGAGCGTCAATTGAACGTTGCACAGATGGATGTGTTTTCACGTTTAATGATGGATCGTATTATATTTTTAGGAAGCGGTATAGATGACCAGGTCGCAAATATTATTCAGGCACAATTGTTGTTTTTACAGTCCACTGATGCACAGCGTGACATCCAGATCTACATCAATTCACCGGGTGGAAGTGTTTACGCAGGTTTGGGTATCTACGATACCATGCAGTACATCACACCGGACGTAGCGACAATCTGTACTGGTATTGCAGCATCTATGGGCGCTGTCCTACTTGTAGCCGGAGCAAAAGGAAAACGTGCTGCTTTACGTCACTCACGTGTAATGATTCACCAACCATCTGGCGGCGCGCAGGGAGTTGCCGCAGATATGGAGATCAATTTACGTGAAATGTTAAAATTAAAGGAAGAATTATATACCATTATTTCAGAACACTCCGGACAAACCTATGAGTGGGTGGAAAAATCTTCTGATCGTGACTACTGGATGAGAGCCAACGAGGCCAAAGAATTTGGTATGATTGATGAGATTTTACTTCCTAAGAAGGAGATTATTAAATAACGATGGCGAAGAATAACGATAGAGACATTCATTGTTCGTTTTGTGGAATAAGCAAAAATGAAGCTCAGATGCTCATTGCTGGAAATGGAGCACACATCTGTGACAGATGTATCCAACAGGCAGGAGAGATTCTGGCAGAAGAATTAAAACAACGAAAAAGCAAGACATTACAGACCGCTTTAAAATTAATACGTCCCCAAGAGATCAAAACTCACCTGGATCAGTATGTGATCGGTCAAGATGACGCAAAGAAAGTAATTTCAGTAGCTGTTTATAATCACTATAAACGTCTGAACCAAAAAGTGGATAAAGATGAAATTGAAATTGAAAAATCCAATTTGATTATCGTTGGTGAGACGGGTACAGGTAAAACATTATTGGCAAAGACCGTTGCCAAAATATTGAACGTACCTTTCTGTATCGTTGATGCCACTGTACTAACTGAAGCGGGATACGTAGGAGAAGACGTGGAAAGTATTTTGACGCGCTTGCTTCAGGCCGCCGATTATGATGTTGCATCAGCAGAACGTGGTATCATCTATATCGATGAAATTGATAAAATCGCACGTAAGAGCGATAACCCCTCCATCACAAGAGATGTCTCAGGTGAAGGGGTACAACAGGCATTGTTAAAGATTTTAGAAGGTACGGTTGTCAATGTTCCACCGCAAGGCGGACGTAAACATCCAGACCAAAAGATGATCGCTGTCAATACCAGCAACATTCTATTTATCTGTGGTGGTGCATTCGACGGAATCCAAAAGAAAATTGCAAACCGTCTGCGTACACAAACTGTAGGTTATAAGATGAATGAAGATGAAGAGGAAATCGACTTGAACAATCTTTACAAGTATATTACACCTCAAGACCTCAAAAACTTTGGATTGATCCCTGAGTTGATCGGGCGTCTTCCAGTGTTGACTTACTTAAATCCATTGGATAAGGAAACCTTGTTGAGTATTTTAACAGATCCAAAAAATGCTTTGGTCAAACAATACAAAAAGTTATTTGAGTACGAAGGTGTTGAACTGAAATTTGATCCCGAAGTATATACTTTTATTGTAGATAAAGCGGATGAATTTAAACTTGGGGCCCGGGGGCTGCGAAGTATCTGCGAAGCGATCATGCTGGATGCCATGTTTGAAATGCCATCAACGAAAGAACAAACGGGACAGAAAAGTTTGGAAATCAGCTTGGACTATGCAAAGAAGAAATTCGAAAAATCCGATCTGAAAAAGCTTAAAGTCGCTTAAAAAGAATCCCGTTCGCTGAACGGGATTTTTTTTTAACTAGTTAACCTCGTCACTGAATTTAATAACGCCCCTATCCTTAGTGAAATCCGTGAATAAAAAGCGCTTAAAACAAGCCAAAGCATCATAATAAAAAGAATTAAAAATCTTATATTACAATAATAACATAGCCATAACGGAATGTTGATAGACAGATAAGAGATTCGTGAAATTAAAATTTAATGACTATGACAAAGAAAAGTACAAAAAATACAGTAAATAGCCCAATAACGCCAGGTTTAAAAACCAAAGAGGAAATCGTAAACAACTGGCTTCCGCGTTATACCGGAAGACCGTTGGAAGAGTTTGGAGAATATATCCTATTGACAAATTTTTCAAAATATATCCACCTGTTTTCGGAAATGCATGACAATGCTCCGATCTATGGCGAGGACAAACCCATGCAATCCGTCACTGCTGGAGGTATTACCATTATCAATTTTGGAATGGGTAGTCCGATGGCAGCAACAGTTATGGATCTTTTATCTGCAATCAGCCCTAAGGCAGTCCTATTTCTGGGCAAAACCGGTGGGATTAAGAAAAAGATTCCGATAGGCGAGCTGATATTACCAATCGCTGCTATCCGTGGTGAAGGAACATCGAATGATTACTTTCCGCCTGAGGTACCTTCATTACCCGCGTTTGCCATGCAAAAAGCGATATCCACGACAATCCGTGATCATCAACGCGATTATTGGACAGGAACCGTATACACCACCAATAGACGCGTCTGGGAGCATGACAAAGCGTTCAAAAAATACCTGAAGTCTATCCGTGTCATGTGCGTCGATATGGAAACAGCAACCATATTCAGTGTCGGTTTTGCCAACAAAATTCCAACAGGCGCTTTACTGTTGGTTTCTGACCAGCCGATGGTTCCGGAAGGAGTCAAAACATCTGTCAGCGACGTCACGGTCACAGCTAAGTATGTCGAGGCACATATCAGTATAGGTATTGACGCCCTGAAACAGCTTATTAATAACGGACTGACTGTGAAACACCTTAAATTTTAAGCGTTTCATTATAAAGAAAAAGGACTGCAAATAGATTCTCCCAAAGGATAAGGAGTTCGGTCTCCAAAAACATCCTGAAAATCGGAAAAGACTAAACATTGACGATTAAAATAATGAGCTCGATATCGGGCTCATTCCTCGATCCCCTGCTGTCAAAGTCGAATGATCAGTAGCAAGATCAATTTACCGCTCGCAATATAATAATTATGCCGCCGACCAATACGCGCTGAAAAACAGCAACTTAAAACGAATAAATACCCTACTTGATTATTAACTGATCTGTTATTAACTATAAATTGAAACGTTAACAAATGTTAATTTGCACAATAATTAAACTATTTGGCGTTATAACTTGTAATAGTAATATTACAAATAGCACATATATCATAAATTTAATCAAGCATTGTGAAGAAAAAAACATTATCTATTTTCAGCGTCTCCTTATTGATTTGTTCAGTCTTAACCACCCAGGTAAGTTGTTCTTCAAGTTCTTCCAAAGAAAATAATACCAAAGAAAAGCCTGTAGCCCTACCAGTTTATACTGTTGTCAAGTCAGATGCTACCACAATCAAGGATTATTTAGGTACCATTGAAGGAAAAGTGAATGTTGAAGTGAGACCCCAGGTTGAAGGCTTACTACAGGAAATCTATGTTGACGAAGGTTCTTTTGTGCAAAAAGGACAAAAGCTATTCAAAGTAGACCCTTCTACTTATCAAGAAAACCTAAACAATATGGTAGCAACGGAGCAGGTTGCACGGGCTAAACTTAAAAATGCGCAACTCGAAGTGGACCGTTTGAAACCATTGGTTCAAAATGATGTCATTTCAGATGTAAAGCTGGCCTCCGCCAAATCTGACTATCAGGTCGCTAAGGCCACCCTGGATCAGGCCATTGCTGCTGTACGTTCGGCACAGATCAGCAAAGACTTTACCATTATCACCGCACCTGTAAGCGGTTATATCGGACGTATTCCAAAACGTATCGGTAATTTGGTTTCCAAAGGTGACAAGGAACCCCTCACCTACCTTTCCGATATCCAGGAAGTCTATGTTTATTTCTCCATGAATGAATCCGACTTCCTATACTTTTCAAAGGCACAGGCAAAAAAAGACAGCATTGAAGGTAAGAAATACAACCAAAACCAAAAACTGGTATTTCCCCAGGTTACACTCGTTCTCGCTGATGGCGAAGAATACCCTATCAAAGGAGTTGTTGACGCTGTCAATGGACAGATCAACAGAACCACAGGTGCAATCTCTTTACGTGCGACTTTTCAAAACCGGGATAATATCCTACGTTCGGGAAGCAGCGGTACATTAAAAATTGCCGAAGTAAAAAAAGATGTACTCCAGATCCCGCAGATTGCGATTAATGAATTGCAGGATAAAACCTTTGTTTACATATTGGATCAAAATAATAAAGCGCAACGCCGCAATATCCAGCTTTCCGGTAAAAGTAAGGGCAATTACATTGTGTACTCCGGTCTCAAGGAAAACGACCGTGTCATTACCAGCGGATTTGACAAACTAACAGATGGCTCAACTGTAGCCCCTATTCCACAAAAATAATTAGCGCACGTTTTTACGTATTTACGGCAATCCTTTTTCAGGTCTGCCTGAGGTATGTCTAAAATTTTTATATATGTTAAAAACCTTTATAAATAGACCTGTCTTAGCGACAGTCATTTCTATTATTTTAGTCATATTGGGCTTGGTGGGATTAAAATTGCTTCCTGTCTCCCGATTTCCCGAAATCGCACCACCGAGTGTCCTTGTATCACTGAGTTATCCCGGTGCCAATGCGGAGACCGTGGCAAAAAGTGTACTGCTTCCCATCGAAGAGGCCATTAATGGTGTCGAAGATATGACCTATATTAAATCGTCTGCCTCAAATTCAGGTTCGGGAAGCGTTTCTGTCTATTTTAAGACCGGCACAAATCCGGACATTGCCTCGGTCAATGTGCAGACCCGTATCTCAAAGGCCATCAGTTCTATTCCTGCTGAAGTAAACGAGGCCGGAATTACCGTTATGCCACGTCAGACGGGAGTCATCATGACCATCAACCTTTATTCAGATCATCAGGATAAAGCCTATGACGAGACCTTTCTGCAGGCCTACGCGCAGATCAACCTGATGCGGCCCCTATTACGTGTAGACGGTGTCGCACAGGTATCCCGGCTCGGTGCAAGGGATTATGCCATGCGACTCTGGCTGAATCCTGAAAAACTGGCCCTTTATAATCTGGTTCCTCAGGACATTATGAATGCCATCAAAGATCAAAACTTTGAGATTGCCCCAGGGAAATTTGGGGAGACTTCCGACGAGGCATTTGAAACCGTCATTCGGCATAAAGGACGTTTTACAACACCCGAAGAATTTCAAAGCATCGTCATCAAGACAAACAACGACGGGTCGGTCCTCTATCTCAAGGACGTAGCGCGGGTAGAATTTGGTGCCACCAATCTCAGTAGCGACAATAAGGTAAACGGTCACCCCGGACTAACGCTCAATCTGACCCAAACCAGTGGCTCCAATGCCCACGATATCGACATAGCCGTTCGAAAAGTGCTCGAAGAACAAGCCAAGACATTCCCAAAAGGATTACATTATGAGGTGACTTATTCCGTGCGTGACCAGATTGATGAATCCATCAATCAGGTTGAACATACCCTCTTTGAAGCCTTTATTCTGGTTTTTATCATTGTTTTTATATTCTTACAAGATTTTAGATCCACCTTAATTCCGGCAATTGCCATACCTGTCTCTTTGATCGGTACCTTCTTTTTCCTGCAGCTCTTTGGTTTCTCGCTCAATGTATTGACGATGTTTGCCTTGGTGCTGGCTATCGGTATTGTCGTGGATGATGCAATCGTTGTTGTGGAAGCTATCCATGAGAAGATGCACAGTACGGGATTAAAACCCAAAGCTGCAACATTGTCGACCATGTCAGAAATTACGGGTGCAATCCTCTCGATTACTATGGTCATGGCGGCGGTATTTTTGCCGGTCGGTTTTATGGAAGGGCCTGCGGGTATCTTTTACCGGCAATTTGCGTACACGCTGGCAACAGCGATCTTGATTTCGGCACTGAATGCCCTGACATTGAGTCCTGCTTTATGCGCGCTATTACTTAAGGCACCAAAGCATCAAAAAGAAGACGAGCAAAAATCAAGAATCAACCAGTTCAAAGATCGTTTCTTTAAGGCATTCAATACGTCTTTTGATCGCCTGACGGCCCGATACGTAACCATTGTACAGTTGTTGATCAATCATAAAAAAATAGCCTGGATAGGCCTAATATTGATTACTGCGATCGGTGTCATTTTGATGATCAGAACGCCGAAGAGTTTTATCCCAACCGAAGATGACGGTTTTATCACCTATAACATCGCACTGCCTCCAGGGGCTTCATTAAGCCGCACGACAGAAGTACTCCGTCGTGCTGATAGTCTACTGAAAAAGAGAAAAGATATCGAAGGCATGACGACAGTATCTGGCTTCAATGCACTGGACGGTAGTTCAAGTCCTGCCTTTGCTGCAGGTTACATTACCCTTAAACCGCATGCCAAACGCAAGCACATTAAAAATATCAATGCTTTTATGGACACCATAAGAAACGACCTGGCACAGATAAATGAGGCTACATTTACAGTATTCCCGAGACCAACAGTACAAGGATTTGGTGATTTTGCGGGTATTGAAATGGTTCTTCAGGACCGTATGGGTGGAGACGTCAGGGATTTTAACACTATTGCCGATACTTTTATCAGCCAGCTGAATACCCGTCCTGAAATCCGTAGTGCCTACACCAGTTTTAAATCCAATTTCCCACAATACGAGGTAAACATTGATGCCGTAAAAGCGAAATCACTCGGTGTTGAAATCAAAGATCTGATGTCTACGATCCGTTCCTACTTTGCGCGTGTACAGGCCAGTGACTTCAATCGCTTTGGCCGGCAATACCGTGTATACGTGCAGTCCGATTTTGATTTCCGGAAAGATCCGGAGTCTTTCAATTCAATTTTCGTACGGAACAACAAGGGCGAGATGGTACCCATCAATACCATTTTGACATTAGAAAAAACCGTCGGTCCTGAAACCATTACCCGTTACAATCTATACAACGCCATTGCGGTCAATATCACACCGGCCGAGGGCTACAGTACCGACGATGCCATGCAGGCCATCCAAAAGCTGGCGGACGAAAAGTTACCCGGAAATTATGGCTTTGAATGGACGGGAATGAGTTACGAAGAGAGCCAATCGGGATCTCAGACCATTCTGATCTTTGTTTTGAGTATCTTATTTGTTTACTTTTTGCTTTCGGCACAGTATGAAAGTTATATCCTACCCTGGGCGGTTTTGCTGTCCATACCTGTTGGCCTGATCGGTGTTTTTTCAGTGATCAATCTTGTCGGCTTACAGAATAACATCTATGTACAGGTTGGTTTGATCATGCTGATCGGTCTGCTGGCTAAAAACGCAATCCTCATTGTTGAATTTGCCGTTCAGGAACGCAAAAATGGGAAAAGTATCGTGGAAGCAGCGATCAGTGGGTCAAAACTGCGGTTGAGACCGATCCTGATGACCAGTCTCGCGTTTGTGGCGGGTCTGGTTCCCCTGATGTGGACGGTTGGCCCATCGGCCATAGGTAATCACTCCATTAGCTTCAGCGCTGCGGGAGGGATGTTATTAGGTGTTGCCTTCGGCATCTTTATTATTCCGGTACTGTTTGTTGTTTTCAAAGGTCTGGATGAAAAATTACAGGATAAACTCGCTAAAGAAGAAGAAGAATGAAGAACATAAAAAAATACATTTCAGCGCTATGTCTAGCTACGGGGCTACTGATTTCGATGAATGCCTGTAAAATCGGTAAAGATTATGTTCAGCCCAAATTAAAACTACCAAGTACCTTCCGTGGCGATACATTGGATTTTTTTGGAGATACCTCAAGTATGGGGCTGATCCATTGGAAAACCTTCTTTCATGATCCCACGCTCAAGATGCTGATCGATTCAGCACTTGCCAACAATTTTGAAATGAAAACAGCACTGCTGAATCTGCAGATCTCCAACAGAGTTCTGGCACAGAATAAATCAAATTATTTACCAAGTGTAAGTGCCACCCTAGCCAATGGAAGCCGTACCTGGCGATCGAAAGATTTTGGAAGCGGCCCCCTCACAAAGTATTATGACCGCAAAGGTGAAAAAGCGCCCGAAAATATGTTTGTCTATCAATCCCAGTTTGGTTCTGACATCAGTTTCAGCTGGGAAATAGATATCTGGAAAAAGATCAGCAGCAAACAAGAGCAGCTTTTAGCCGAGTATCTGGATACACAAGAAGCCAAAAATGCGATTCAGACCAATATCATTACCTCTGTCGCCAAAGGCTATTTCAACCTGCTGATGTTAGATGCCAAGATTGAAGTAGCCAAACGTAATGTTCAGCTGAATGACAGCACATTGCGCATGATCAAGCTTCAATACACCGCCGGAGAGATCACTGCACTGGCCATTCAGCAAACAGAATCTCAGCGTCTGCTAGCAGCCTCACTGGTACCAGAATTGGAAAAGCAGATTGTTATTCAGGAGAATGCCCTTCAGACATTAACGGGAAAACTCCCCGACAGCATCAAGCGCGGGACTTCATACGAACATCTCTTTGCCGAAAGCAAAGAGATATCCTTAGGTTCACCCGTCGAAATTATACGAAATCGGCCAGATATCCGCTCCTCTGAGTTTCAACTGATGGCCGCCAATGCGAACGCCAATATTCAGCAGGCCATGCGCTACCCTTCGTTCAATATAGGCGGTGTGCTCGGTGTAAATGCGATGCTTCCCCGAAACTGGTTCAATATTCCCGGAGCCCTATTAGGTGGCATCACCGGCAATCTGACCACACCTATATTCAAGAATAAAACATTAAAAACACAACATGAAGTTGCGAAACTGGAACGGGATAAAGCCGAAATCCAGCTTCAACAGAAAGTGGTTGAAGCCGTTGCCGAAGTCTCCAATGCTGTAGTAACAGTAGACAAACAGCGGGAACAGCTTGAACTGGCAAGAAAAAGAGTGGACAATGCACATCTTGCGGTAAAAAATGCAAACTTGCTCTTCAAAAGCGGATATGCAACGTACCTGGAAGTCATCACCGCCCAAAGCAATGCCTTGGATAGTGACTTAGATCTCGTCGAATTGCGCCAGCAACATCTGGATGGATTCTTAGATCTCTACCGATCTTTAGGAGGTGGTTGGAGATAATGATTTAAAACTCTATTTTTGTCTTATGACACCAGAGGAATTACAAGAATATTTTCAGTCACGGGACTTGCCCAAATCACTGGAGATACAACAAGATATGCAAGTATTTGATGTGGAGCGATTTATCAGCACAAGTTTTATCCATGTTGGATTATGGAAAAAAGACCTGAACAAATGCCCTTCATGGGTCAGGCTCTTAAAGTTTAAAGAAGCATTGGAAAATAGCGAAAAAGCCTAACAAATGTTAGGCTTTTTATTTTTTTAGCTAAGTTGCTTCAACAATACGGACATCTCCTCCTTCGAAAAGATCTGCTCCGCTCCTCCCGCCAGCATTTCAAGGCGTTCACGCTCATCACTACTCGAGGTCAGACCAAAAATACGAATGGCGGGAAACTTATCCCTGACTATCTTCGCGGTTTCAATGCCATTTAAGATCGGCATGTGCAGATCCAATATACATACCTCAGGGAGTGCGTTGTTATGTTCAGTCAAATAGTCGATCAGATCTCTACCATTAGCAGCGCAATAAATTATTTCCAATGAATGGGATTGGGCCATTGCCTTCATCATGACATGATGGATCATCGCATCATCTGCGTAGACAATCTTACATTTGCTTTTGGTATCCATTCGAAAAAGATCTCATTCAACTAATTAATATAATAAAATTCTATAAATATGTGATAAAAATAAAAAATTTGATAAGAAGTTAGCAAAAATTATGTTAATATGCAAATCTTATTAAAAAAAATGCACAACAGCTCTTCCGTTAAATTCAGTTAGTTCGAATAATAAGAACATCATTAGGTAGTAAAATATTGCTTAGACAATAAGTCTAACTCATTTGGATCAGTCGAAGGATTTAATTTAACGACAACATGATATCATTAAAAATCCGCTATAATTTCAGCCACTCGCCCCACCTGGCCATCCGTCAGTCTTACTTTTATCCCTCTTGAATGATAAGATGAGGATGTCAGTAAATCCTTTACAATGCCTTCTGTGAGATTACCGCTACGTTGGTCCTTTTTCAAAATAATATTGACCAACATTCCTGGTTTTACGTCCGCTCTATTTCTTCCGTCCATGGTCAAATGTAAGAAATAAAAAAGGAGTTTTCCAAAAGAAAACTCCCCTATTTTTTGTTGAATTATGTATTTTTTTTCCTCCCCCTATATACGCCGGGGTCCTTGCTGTGATCACCATGACCTATATTTTTTGTTTTCAGCAATATACGTCAGCAGTTAATGGATCTTGGCTTATTACAACGACAAGATCGCCTGGAATATTCCTATTAATGATGGTGTTCCATCACAGCCATGCGTCAATCTATTTGAACAACTTGAAAATATCATTTCCGAATATAAACACCATCAGGCCCAAAAGGATAAAGAATCCGACCATTTGTGCTTTTTCTAGAAATTTTTCACTCAGCGGCTTGCCTTGAATCATCTCGATCAGTAAGAATACAACGTGACCACCATCCAGTGCTGGAATAGGTAACAAATTCATAAACGCAAGAGCCATTGAAAGCATACCAACCAAAG
This sequence comes from Sphingobacterium athyrii, assembly GCF_003071065.1. Classification (GTDB taxonomy): domain Bacteria; phylum Bacteroidota; class Bacteroidia; order Sphingobacteriales; family Sphingobacteriaceae; genus Sphingobacterium; species Sphingobacterium athyrii. The sequence continues at coordinate 598,014 of NZ_QCXX01000001.1, forward strand.
ACCAGAACCGAATCCAATCTACTTCAGTGCCGAACAGTGTAGCAATACCGATAGGTCCAGATAGCGCTTTATCAGCACGCACCTCCCCTTTGAAGATTTTACCGAATCCTTTCGCATTATCCGTGATTACCGTAAATGCTTTTTTAGCACCGATCGGAAAAGCTTCCATAAGTGTATAATGCGTTGTAAACGACTTGATCGAATTATCATGATTGACACTGATACCCAACATCGCATCCGCTGGTACATTTCCTTTTAGGGAAACCTCCGCTCCCGCACGGATTACTTTGATGGCAACAGGTTTATTGATATTTGCTTTAACTAATGTTCTGAATTGATCAAAGAAAGGTACCGGAGTGTCATTTAGAGCAACAATACTATCTCCTTTAACGAAGCCCATCTTGCTGGCCACGGATCCCGGAGCCACCTGTGCCACACTTGTTGTTTTAAAACGAGGTTCAATAAACTTCTCCCCCTTTTTATCGGACAAGGTATTCAATAAGTCTGCTGGAACCTTGATTTCTTTTGTCGCGCCATCACGTTCTACCGTAAGAGCCACACCGCCCATCAATACTTTCGAACTGATTAACTCGGAGTAATTTTCAACGCGTTGCCCATCTATTGCGACGACTTTATCACCGGCCTTAAGACCGATAGATTCACCGATAGATCCCGGTACGATACCGTTTACCAATTGATCCATCTTGACATCTGTATTGCCCATTTTGAAGGTCAACATCCAAAAGACAAGAATACCTACGACAATATTGACAATAATACCACCCAACATCACAATCAGACGTTGCCATGCCGGTTTGGAGCGGAACTCCCAAGGCTGCGGCTCGCCCTTCAACTGTTCAGTATCCATTGACTCGTCGATCATACCGGCAATCTTGACATAGCCACCCAAAGGCAACCAGCCTATACCATACTCACAGCCTTTATAATTGAATTTAAACAACTTCACTCCCCATGCATCAAAGAACAAATAGAATTTCTCCACTTTAATGCCAAATGCACGTGCTGCTAAAAAATGTCCTAACTCATGTAGAACAATTAAAATTGACAAGCCTAAAATCACTTGTCCGACCATAATTAAAACACCCATGTATGCTTTCTATATTTAATCTTTGATTATTTCTTTTGTTATTAACCGCGCCAACCGATCAGTTTCTAAATAGTCTTCCAGTGCCGGATTAGCTATAAATTCCACTCTATCCAAGGTACGCTCGATCACATCGCTCATTTCCAGAAAGCCGATTTTATCGTCTAAAAAAGCGCCTACAACGACCTCATTAGCGGCGTTCAGTATACAGGATTTATTTCCGCCCGCACGAAGTGTTGCGTAAGCCAGTGCCAAGTTACGAAACGTTTCCATATCCGCTTTTTCAAAATGAAGCGTTGGATAGTCCATAAAATTGAACCGTTCGAAATTATTTTCAAATCGGGCAGGATAAGTCAATGCGTATTGAATAGGCAACTTCATATCCGGTACCCCCATTTGTGCTTTCATCGAACCATCTTTAAATTGGACCAGGGAGTGCACAATTGACTGAGGATGTACGATAACATCCACCTGATCAATGGCAAGATCGAAAAGCCATTTTGCTTCGATTACTTCCAATCCCTTATTCATCAATGAAGCGGAATCTATCGTAATTTTTGCTCCCATAGACCAATTGGGATGTTTTAAGGCCTGTGCTTTCGTTACCTGTAACAGTTCATCCCGTTTTCTCCCGCGAAAGGGCCCCCCAGAGGCAGTCACGTAAATTTTCTCAATCGGATTTTGGTCCTCGCCGACCAGACATTGGAAGATTGCCGAATGTTCAGAATCTACAGGTAACATATTGACACCATATTCTTTGACCAGGGCCATGATCAGCTCCCCTGCGACCACAAGGGTCTCCTTATTGGCAAGGGCAATATCTTTCCCGGCTCGGATGGCCGTTACAGTAGGTTTTAATCCTGCAGAACCAACAATCGCATTTAAAACAATAGCAATTTCGGCATATTGCACCGCCTCGATCAGGCCCTCTTCACCGTATAAGACAGCCGTCTCCTGAGATGCCAAGGCTTCTTTAACTTTTTTATATTGGATCGGATCGGTCACAACGACCGATTTTGGTTTAAACTCTAACGCTTGTTTGATCAATAATTCGCCATTGCTGCCGCAAGTCAGAACAACTGCCTCAAACTTATCCGAAAAGGCTCTAATAACATCCAAGGCTTGTGTACCGACACTACCCGTTGCCCCTAAAATGGCAATTCCTTTTTTACTCAAAACCTTCTCTCTTTATTAAAATATATTATTCAAAATCTTCGGATCCTCTCCACCGTGGTAGTCCGACATCATTTCCCGGTAAGCAACCGAGACAACAATACAAGCCAAAGGTACCACTAAGAACGAGCTCACAAGGTTCAAAATAATAAAAATTATGTAATATTCTAAATAATTAAAATACATCTGCAGTAATTGAAAAAAAGCAAATACTGCTAAGATCAATAATAATTTGAATACATTTCCTTTGGTCAACGCAAAACTAAAGCGTAATGACTTAAAGGTTCCCGCATGTTTATCAATGATAAAGAAAGGGTAAAACGCTACACGAATAATCAAAATAAAAGTCAGTATTGCTGCTACGAAAACTACAAAAACAGTAAACTTACCCATGATTTCAGCACGATTTTCGCCATTTTCAAATAAATACAAAAACGGAAGCGATACTGCTCCCAATAGCATCAATAACGCAATAGACATTACCATGATACTCAGCATGGCGCCGAAAAAACAAGCTAATTCTTTTGAACTTGGTATGCAATGGATCAATTTTTTATCCTCGTTACCATCGATGAGATTGAGGATATATTTAAACAAAGTAAGATTCAGTCCAAAATACATTACCATAAAAAAGAAGGCCATAAAACCACTCAGTACCACATTAAAATCACTGATCGTCGTGGCCAAAAAATTAGATAAACCAGAGGTTACAAACAGTAAAAAACACAAGCCAGCAACCGAAAAATAATGCTTTTTCAGTAGCTCCAACGACCTATTAAAAACTTCATTTACGGCAAAAGTACTTTCCTTTAGGAATTGAATCATTTTTTCTTTGAATAAACTTTTACAAAGATGCCATTATTTTTAATTTTCAACAATTTACACCCACATAAAATTGACATTTTTTAAGTTTTTTAACATCCTATTCAATCGAAGTATTTTTTACCACCTTCGTATGCTCGGCTATATTTCAATCCCTGTAAAAATCGGTTCCCGATAAGGGGCGATAAAATTCACAAAAACTCTAGGCTGTCCGTGCTCTCAGTAAATATCCGGGGATTTTTCCTATTTTAGAATATTCGGATAAAATCATTTATCGCTTCAGCGAGATGATGCGATCTACCAGAATCATGCTGTTGCCCGAAACAAGCAAACGGCCGAAAATAAATTAAAGCAAAATCACTATAAGATACACCCAACAAGAATGGAAACAGAAGATCCTTATCGTCACATGGAATTTGAAGAATTTCAGCTTTTAAAAACACCCCAGGAGCTTCATAAATTAGCGTCACAATGTTTTTTCTACATCCAACAATGGATCGTTGAGAGCCCATTTTGTAGTGAGGCTACTGCCCTAATGCTATTCTGGAATAACTATCCTTTTGAAGCTATTCGTCGAAGCTGGAAAACAAGGAAAGGAACTGACGAAAACTTTGACATTATAAAAACAGTTATAAACAACTCTGAAAAAGGGTTTTATCTCAAAACAGACATCCGTTACGATCCTGCTGAAAAAATTGCACAAGCTCAAAAAATACCAGCGGCCGTCTTGCAGGCAAGCCAAGGAGAGGAACCCTATATTTATTTAGAAGAGACGGAAGTTCATAGCTGGTTTGGAGAACATCTGATCAATCAGATCAGGCGGGCTGATAGCACCATTGAATTGTTCAACATTGCCGTCTTATTGAAACATCGCGAATTCGACGTATATCAAACCGTAATCGAACATAAATACTGTGATAAAGCAATTGCTCTTATGGTCTATTGGCTGCTTGAAAGGTATTCGACCTTGGCATTATATGCTGAAGATTGGCCGGAAATAAGGCCTATTTTGGAAAATATTATTGATAAGCTCGAACGAAATGAATATCCGGAGATTTTAAGTTATGATCCGATCAAAGAAGTAAATCCCATTAAATGGCAGATTCCCGATTACTTATTTAACAGAATCAACTAACTTTTGGGCTGCAATTTCCTAGCCTGTTTTATCTCCTCAATCCTTTGGTAATACAATTTCCTTTGCCTTTGTTTATGAAAAGGATCAACCGTAAAATAAATGAACAATAGGATGACGAGTGCAGATAATAAGGCAGCAATATACATCAGCCAAGTAAAAATAACTTTCATTTCCTTTGAATTTAATCAGTCAAAATAGTAAAGCAAATTTTAGACAGACAACATGAACTTTGAGCAACTATCTTACCTGATATCCAAAGACTATCCTATAAAAAAACACGCGATTTAGCTTAACCGCGTGTTTTTTCTGTAATTACAGCCAACAACCTACTTAAACTCCTTTGGAAGCGGTTTTTCCAATAAATATTGGTAATAGAAACGCGCACGCTCATTAAAGTCATATTTACTTTTTGAACGGTTAAATCCATGACGGCTGCCCGGATAGATCATCAATTCAAAAGGTACGCTTCGATCTGTTAATTTATCAACCAGTTGAGTCGTATTCTGCAAATGAACATTGTCATCCATATCGCCATGCATGATACGTAATACACCTTTGTAATTGTCTGTATAGGTCAATACGGATCCCGCTTTGTAACCATCAGGATTATCCTGCGGCGTATCCATCCAACGTTCGGTATAATGCGTATCGTATAATTCCCAAGAAGTTACCGGTGCACCGGCAATACCAAAGTCAAATACATCGGCCGCTTTCGTCATCGCCAGACAGGTCATATAGCCACCGTAGCTATGGCCTGTGATCAATACTTTGTTTTTAGCTACCCAAGACTGAGATTTCAACCATTTTACGATGGTAGAATAATCGATAATTTCCCAATGTCCCAGATTACGGTGCATATAAGCTACGCCTTGTTTACCGAAGTGGCCAGAAGCCCTGTGATCCGCGGATACCTGGATAACACCTTCATTCGCCCAATACTGATTGCCTGTACCTTTCCAGGTATCCTTTACAGTACCCGCATCCGGACCACCATAGATACTGAAAACAACTGGATAAGTTTTCGATTTGTCAAAATCCGTAGGATACGTGATCGTCAGTGGCAAATCAAATAGACCGTCATCTGATTTGATATGTAAATATTCTGTTTTACCGTAGGTGTATGAACTAAAGTCCGCAGCTTTGCTATCCGCCAGTTGACGTACCACTTTGCCCTGATTATCCACTAAAGCAAAACGGTCCGGTGTGCTCACATTAGAATACCGGGTGATAAAATACTTGCCATCAGGTGATACGTTGACATCATGTGAATATTCACCAAAGGTCAAACGTTTCAGATTTTTACCCGAGTAATCTACGCGGTACAGATCAAAACGGGCCGAATTTTCCTTACGTGCGGTAAAATAAAGCACTTTATTTTTCTCGTCTATCCGTTTGATTTCGGTCACCTGCCAATCGCCAGATGTAATCGGATTTACTAAAGTGCCATCCAACTTATACAGGTAATAATGTGCCCAGCCCGTTTTATCCGATTTTAAAATGTAATACTTGTTGTCGGCAAGGTAAGTAATACGCTCATCATGATCCAGGTTGATCCATGAAGACTGCCGTTCATCGTAAATTTCCTTTTTCGAGCCTTTATTTGGATCCACCTGGTAGAATTTCAGGTTGTTCTGATCCCTGTTCATCCATTGCACCATGATATTTTTACTATCAAAAGCCCAATATGGCTGCCCGAAATACTGATCATCCTTCTCATTGAAATCCGCCCAAGTTACCTTGCCCCCGTTCAGCTGCACGATACCCATTTTAACTTCAGGATTGGGATCACCCGCTTTCGGATAACGGGTCTCTTCGAGATAACCATGCTGTCCTTTGGATGAATAAATAGGGAACATAGGTACTTTGGTATCATCAAAACGCATAAAAGCGATTTTTTTGCTATCCGGAGACCACCAAAAAGCTTTATAATTTGTCGAACGACCCAAAATTTCCTCGTAGTAAACCCAAGAAGACCAGCCGTTGTAGATGACATCAGTACCGTCGTTGGTATATTGTGCTTCTTTTCCCGTATTTACTTCCACGCTATACAAGTTGCTTTTGCGTGTGAAGGCCACATATTGACCATCTGGCGATAAAGTTGGATTCTGTTCGGCAATCTCGGGTGAATTGGTCAGTTTTTTTGCTGTTCCAGAGCCATTTTTGATAAAAATATCATTATTCTCAACATAGACCACAGTCCCCTCTTTTGCTGGAATAGTATAGATACTTCTCTTGCCCGATTTGACATCGACCTGATAGAGCCGGCTATCGTTGACATCATTTTCGAGATAAGCAGCTCCATCCGCCCAGCCCGGATATTGATTTGTGCGCACGGTCAAAGACTGTTTCTGTCCCCAGGATTGCGCAAAATCCAATTTTTTCTGCGCAAAAGTCAGATCATGCACAAAAAACACAATAGATGCGCCTAAGAGCACTCTTGATACTGTATTCATTAATTCTTGGATATGTTTATTAATTATTTCAGCTAAGATAAAGAATTGCGATAAATAACAACGATTTTACCTGTAACAAGCTTATTCAGTCCGATACTTGTCAGATGACCATTCTTTAAATGGGGAGAATTTTACAGCCTACCGATAATTTTCAAAAAGAGCAAGCTGCACACCTTCTTTTGGAAAATCGGTCTCTTCGACGAAATTAGAAATTGAAATGCCAAGCAGCCGCACCTTATTGGCTAAAGAAATCTTACTCAACAGACTATGGGCTGTCGCATAGATTTTCTCTTCGGAATCAAAACTTGTATCCAGTGTAAGGCTCCGTGTCAGCTGCACGAAATCAGCATACTTAAGTTTCAGCGTTAATGTCCTGCCCGATATTTCCTTTTTTCCGATACGCTCCCAAAGCTGTCTACTCAGTCTCTGAAGAATGGCGTTCAGTTCTTCAAAAGTTTCGATATCAGCCTCAAAAGTATCCTCTATTCCGACCGATTTACTGCTCCGATTGGGGGTGACAGGCCGGTCGTCTATGCCGCGGACAATACGGTAAAAAAAATGTCCGGTCTTACCAAACCAACGCACCAGATCGTCCTCACGCTGTTTTTTGAGGTCCATACCTGTAAACAAACCCAACTCGTGCATTTTCTTGGCCGTCACCTTACCCACACCAAAGAATTTCTCTACCGGTAAGGATTCCATAAATTTCAGGATCTTTGAAGGACCGATAAATGTGAGGCCGTTGGGTTTATCCATATCGGAAGCAATCTTTGCAACGAATTTATTAACGGAAACTCCGGCAGAGACAGTCAGATTAAGTTCTTCCTTAATCGCGGTTTTAATCGCCCTCGCGATGTCAATAGCTGAACCGATACCCTGTTTGTCCATCGTTACATCCAGAAAGGCCTCATCCAGCGACAAAGGTTCAATCAAGTCAGTATACCGCTGAAAGATTTCCCGGATCTGATAGGAAACCTGTTTATAAACATCAAACCGCGGGCGGGTAAATATGATATCCGGGCAGAGCTGAAGTGCTTTACGGGAGCTCATGGCAGATTTTACCCCAAATTTGCGGGCTTCGTAACTCGCTGTCGCCACGACACCCCGTCCATCTGGCGAACCACCTACCGCGATAGCCTTACCCCGGTATTCCGGAAAATCCCGCTGTTCCACAGATGCATAAAAAGCATCCATATCCAGATGGATAATCTTGCGGTATGTTTGGGGTGAATCCATTATCCAAATTTACAAAAATTAGCAGGAATCAAGACAATTTGCAATCAAATACTAATATAATTAGCTCACTTAACCAATTATCAGGCAGTTAATATTTTAATCGTATAATTAGCTTTTTGTTTGTCAATTTCTCAACCCGCTATAATTGGCCGAGTTCTTGTGAGAATAGATTTTCAGTTAAAACCGTTTCAATGTGCCTAAAATATAGAATGGACATGAATAACTTGAAGTGACAGTATCGTTGGATAAAATGAAAAGAAAATAATACAGTAAAAACTAGCGTAAAAAATTATGGAAAATTTACCGGAACAAAAAAAGACTAAATCAGGATTTAAGAAACTTCTATTTATTCTGTTGCTCTTTTTGTTAGTAGGCTTTGGGTCTTATGGTTACTGGAAATACTATTACGTCTTTGGTGAAGGCGTAAAATCAGGTTATCTAAATTTTGCTGTCAAAAAAGGCAATATATTTAAAACCTATGAAGGAAAGCTCATTCAGGAAGGATTTGGCAGTGCCAAGACAGGCGGAATTGCCAGCAATCAATTCGAATTTTCCATCGAAGATGACTCGATATTCCACCAGCTTGAACTAAATAGCGGTAAATATTTTGACCTTCGGTACAAAGAGTACCATGGCGTATTGCCCTGGCGTGGCAATACGGTATATGTAGTTGACAAGATCATTAATATGAAATGATGAAGGAGGGTATCCCCTCCTTTTATGCTGAGTGCACATCTCTTACAGTTAACTGTTCTCCAAAATAGCTTTTGAGTATCGTGCCATCACCATGCAATGTCCACACTTCCCGTGGAGCAACCAGCTTAATGTAATGCAAGATATCGTTCCAGTCCACATGATCCGATATATACAACTCAATATCATTCTGTGCCTGTAGCCGCTTCCATCCGGAGGCAAAGGCACGCAATACTTTTGTCGCCCTAAAATAACTGTTGAAAGTCATGGGCGGCACCAGATAAACCTTATTCTGTTCACCCTGCTTCATTTCTCTGCGGTTGTAAGGTTCATAGCTCATTTTTTTAAGCCCATGCTCATCATATAGGCGATGATAAGGCAATATTCCACTGTGTACCAACACCCTTCTTTCCGGGCAGTACCTATTGATCAGATCCGTCACCCGTTGCGCTTTACCAAGCACGTAAGTTCCCAATAGAATATTACTTGCATGTCCCTCAAGTTTCTTGATCTCTGCAATGGGGTCGGGATGGATGATCTCCGGATTTGCGAACGTACTCTCAGTGATCAACACATCAGCCTGTTGCAACTCGATGGGTTCACAGGTCTCATCAGGCTGCAGTTTATAGTCACCCGTATACAAATAACGTACCCCCTTGTATTCCATTAAGATCTGTGCCGAGCCCAAGATATGACCTGCGGGTAGAAAAGTAATTTCCACCGGACCTATTTTAAAAGTGCCGTTAAATAACTTGACCTGGTAGGAATCCTTGCGATTCTGCCTATAGCGATAGCTCATAAACAATGCTGTCCCATTGGTACAATAGACATAATCATGTCCTGAACTGGCGTGATCGCCATGGGCATGTGACACCACATTATGCGCTACAGGGCTACCCGCATCGATAAAAAAGTCGCCATAACGGCAATAATACCCTTCCGGTTTTCTGACCAGAAAGTCAGACAATATGATAGACATATATTTATTTTAGAAATTTCTGATGCAATGTCCACACTTGCGGTAGTAGTGGAGTGATTCCATCGTTAACGATGACGAAGTCCGCAAGCTGCAATTTTTCCTCGTCAGACAATTGTTTGTTAATGCGCTCGCGTACCTGTTGTTCGGTTGCGCCATCCCGCTCGATGACACGTTGTATACGAATATCCATTGGAGCAGTGACCAATATGGTATAATCTAGGTCTTTATAGGAGCCGCTTTCAAAAAGCAGCGCAGCCTCTTTAAGGGAATAACGTGTCGTCTGGCGCTCGGCCCAATCTTTCGCTTCCTGAATGACAATCGGGTGTACAATGCTATTTAACAGTTCCAGTTTTTCCTTATCCGAAAAAACCATATCGGCAAGGAAAGCCCGATCCAACCGGCCCTCCTTGTACGTTGCTTCCCCAAACTGCTCAATCAATTTCTCTTTGATCCTTGCATCGGAATTCATCAGTCTTTTGGCTTCTTCATCAGCATTATAGACCGGTATCCCCAAGGCTTCAAAAAGCTTGCAGATAAACGTTTTTCCGGAACCTATTCCGCCTGTTATTCCTATCTTCAGTCCCATTTTATCACACTATTTTCGTACAAAGAAGTCCACATTTTGTGGCACAACACTGATAATCTTACAGTAATCCGGCACCTTGGTCAGCAGTATCGGCAGGTATTGCACCTCATTCTTTTCCCAGTCTGCCAGATCTACCACCGCCTCAAAATCACGGGATGTATAATTGTTATAATCCTTGACCGACATCAGTACCGTGATCACCACTTTACTGGGATTGGGCCTTACGGAACTATAACGCTGTCCATTTTCAACCTTTACAGGCAGTTCAATAACCTTCTCCGTCAACTCCCCTACGGGCATTAGCACCTCCACGGATGTGGGATAAACATTGATATTTCCCTTTTGATTGCGGGCGAGATTGGCCACCGTGCGCACATCAGTTTCCACCTCTTTTCCACGAACAGTATCTGTTTCCCAATATTCAATGGTCGAAACATCCTCGTATGGTCCTGTTATGGTCACGTATGCAGGTGTTACTTTAGTATCAGCGATAACACCATATCCCTTTTTAAATAAGATATTGGACAATGGCTTTACAGGAACCTTGCGCTGTGTTTGTTTTGAGAAATCGAAAAACAGGGTATCAGGGCTCACCGACACCACACGTTGTTCATGTGGAAACTGGCGGTTGATAAATCCTAGCTGATTAGAAAATACGATCCAATCTTTTGTTTTCAAAGAGCTGAGGTCCACCTGCACCTTGGGTGTTTCCAATGCCGCTTTCGAAAAGAGGAATTGCCATCCCGTCATCTCGAGCTTTACTTTGACCGTGTCCGATTGTTGTGGGTGAAACGCACGTTTCTCCGGCAGGTTGACATATTCTATCGCAGCCTTGACAGATACTGTATATTGGTTGGAAATTGAAAACAACAACCAAGCCAGCAACGAAATTGCAACACAACGCACAAAGGTGTTAATCTTGCGCCGTTGGGTCTTATTTAGTCGAACTGCATTTGCCATGTTACAAACTTAATCAATTTGCGTAAAAATCAGTTACAGCATTCATTTTTATCTGAAACATTGTCATTCCATAATAACATAAATCATGTGTAATACTTTGATCAAGTGCAGTTTTTAGCCATTTTGGTTTTGTGATGTTCAACGACATAATGAGCTGCTTCAATAATTTTGTAATCCTATCGGATTTCGATTCGATATAAACTTTGCATAACTTCCAATCATTATATAATCGACTTTCGATTGTTCGAGATTTCTCCAAAAGTTCCATATCTCCTCCTCAAATATATCCATAGACTATTTTTAGGAAAGGGTTTATGTAGAATTTTAACCTTTTTAAGCGTTTGCTGATTTTGTAAAGACGCATAGTCATTTCAGGTCGTTCTTTATATGTACGGCTAAGACCTTTTTTCAATAAATCAATCTCAGTTTCGCCAGATGACGGAGAGGGATTTTCTTTGTTACTATGTATTATAAACTTAGTTAAAAACTATCTCTTTACAAAGATGCACCACGATCTGGGTATCCATTTAACGTACCCAACCGCTCCATCACCTTTTTCTCCTTCGTCGCCAGAATTTTGAGTGTTTCTGAAGCTTGTTGTATATACTCAACCCGGGCTGTCTCACTGATTTGATAAAATAAGTCTGAAACGGATTTCCATAACAAAGCTATTTCCACAAATTCTTGATGTGCCTCATGAAGTTGCTCAATATGAAGCAGGTCATAACCTTCCTTTAGAAAATCGCGATATAAATTTCTGAACAGCGCACCTCCTGTACCCGCTCTTTCCATAAGATTGGCAGCCATTTTAAATTCGGTGGCTATATCCTTACTCCTATTAAACCATTTTATAAGCTCCTGACTTGTCTTCACAATCCCCCTGTAAGAAATATTTGTAATGGGCGGATTGAGATATTCGTTTGCATTATTGACTATAGCGGAAATGACGGATTTTTTTAAGTCATAGTCTTCACTCTTTCGCTGTATGGTGTAGTATAAGTTATTGGAAGCCATTGGCCCTTTCTCCGCCCTAGCCAAAGCTAGACTATCGAGCGAGGTTTTGACTTTCCCACCTTGCTGTCTGGTATCGACCAAAAAAGCATTTTGATTGTCATAACCATAAATCGCCACATAATGCCCAGCGAAATGGAACGGATTGGTGAAATACTCAAGGTAGTAGGCATCAAGTTTGAGCCCGACGATTTGCCCCTTATCCAAAAGCTGTTTGACCTGTTGCCAGGCCTTTGTTTTCGAGGTAGTTTCCCTTACAGAAAGGGCGAGATTGAGGTTTTTACAGAGATTCTTTGTCAACAGATCAGTCTTGATGCGTCCACCCAAAAAAGGAAAATCCATTGTTTTCATATTCCAATAGATAAAACTAAGTCCCTCCCCGAGCCCAAAAAGCATGGGTTCGGAAAGTTCAATTCCAAGTTGCCGCAGTAACGTTCCGGTGGCTGTAGTTTCACAATGTTGTCCGTCAAACGCTTTTAGATTGCTCATGATTTTTTCTTTTGCTTAAAATTAACCGTATAAACTGACATCTCTATGTCAACAGGTGAAATGAGATTGCGGGAAAATAGCTATGCCAACAAAAAAGCTGATTACACCACAACAATTAATCAAACATGTTTAAATACTGATACAATACAAGACACTCTTTATCATTGGTTTATAAACGAGCAATCTAACATAGCAGCTTTCAGAAAAAACAGTTTATTATGGAATTAAATATACACTAAACAAAACTGAAATTCTGCCAAATTGATAAAGTGAACATTTTAAAAAACATCGCTATTCAACTAATCTCGTTACTACTATAGTAGATCTATTTAAAATCATAATTCGCGCCATCATATTTTATTTTTTGTAACTTTGATATAGCATCACAAACAAGAGTAAAGATGGAAATTACAGTAAAAATAGACAAACGGAGCAAACAAGCAAAAGCTTTTTACGAATACCTTAAAACGCTACCTTTTGTAGAAATTCAAGAGCCTCGGTACAATAAAGAAACTGAACAGGCGATAAAAGACGCCAAATCCGGTAAAACATCAGAAATATCACTTACAGATTTCAGAAAGGAGCTTTTTTCATAGTGTATACATTAGAGCAAACCGGTCAGTTCAAAAAAGACATCAAATTAGCAAAAAAACGTGGTTTTGATATGGGGCTACTTAATGAGCTAGTTACCACTTTGGTTGAACAAGGTGTGCTTTCACAAAAATATAAGCCCCATAAGTTAACTGGTAATTATAAAGGCTTTTGGGAATGCCATATTCAGCCAGATTGGCTGCTGATATGGGAACAAAATGAAACCATTAAACTTGTTACACTTACAAGGACAGGTACTCATAGTGACCTGTTTTAGCTCCCCTACGTATTAGCTATGGCTCCAATAATATAGCAAGCGACCAGGCATTTTCCCAAAAATACATCAAGACAGCAAGTATCGTCAATACGGTCAGTCTCTTGTCTCGAGCGTCAATATTTATCTTCATAATTGAACACATAAGCCATTAAGTTGCAAAAAATTATTTTCAATAGTAACGCTTTCAATTTTACCTAGGTTGATGATTCCTAAAGCCAAAATCACTTTTGAAGGTCAAAGTATCTATGGCAATGATCTTCGTAGTGTCCGATACAAGCTAACAATTGCTTCATACCAACTTCTCTATTAATAGGGTAAATACAGGGGTGTAACAGGGGGTTAACAGGGGTATAACAGGGGTAAATCCCTATTAACTCCTTATTAATATGCTGTAAAAATAGTGTTACTTCACTTTTAATTCAGAATTTGGTATTAACTTGGTAATAAGTTAGATACCAGCAATTATAAACATTAGTAAAATAAGACTATGGCGATTTTACAAAACGGGCCTAATGGTCCAATTACCGGAAAATTTGGCTCTGTCAGCGCTTATATATTGAATGGCCAAAATGTTGTTCGCGGACCTAAAAGGAAACGTACATCTCCTCCAAGCGAGTCAGAACTTCTAAATAGGAAAAAGCAAAAAGTTGCCGGAAGATTTGCCGGTGACAATCGAGGGATACTTGATTTTGGTTACAAGTTTTTAGCGAAAAAAGGAAGTCGGATAGGTGCTTTCCAATTGGCTCAGCGCCATATTTTTAAGGAAGCCCTGGAATTGGATTCGGAGGGCAATCCTTTTGTCAATCCCGAGAAACTGATCGTATTTGCAGGACAGTTGATGCCATTGACCAGTTGCGAAGTTAGCCTTCACGGCGACGTGATAGACTTTAAATGGGCTTCTAATGCACACTATGAAGATAGCATCTACAAAATCAATATCGCACTGGTCGGTTTGTATGGGGAGTCTCATTTGAGAACTTCGATCGCTGAAGTAAGACAGGGGGCTTGCTCATTACAATTTGATGGAATAAGTCGAAAAAACCACGATTACCATGTGTATGCTGGTATATGGGATACCTTGTACGACAACTTTTCAAATTCCATCTATTGTGGGGTAATATAAAATAAACAAAGCCAGTCCCTTTTGGAGACTGGCTTTCAATTTTTTAAAGAAAAACCTTATGATGTGCTTTTCTCCGTTGCATTAGCGGCTTTTGAAGCATCTAAAGCAATGGCAGACTTGTCAAAACGAATTCTCACGCCTGAACCTACATCAACCAAGAAAGTTGTGTCAGATACCTCTACGATGCGTCCGTGGATACCTGCAGTGGTAACAATTTTAGAGTTTACACCCAATTCTTCAATGTATTTCTTATGGTCTTTTTGCTTCTTCATTTGAGGTCTGATCATGAAGAAATAAAATACCACAATGATCAAAACCATTGGTAAAAAACTCATCATGTTACTTCCGCCTGCCGCTTGTAATAATACTGTATTCATCTGTTATTATATCGTTTAATAATGTGTTATTTCGCTAATACTTCACCCTTTAACTGGACGGTCGTCATACTATTGGAAGCATTTGATTGGATCGTGATGATCTTTTGCTGCTTACCTACCTGTCCCTCACTCTTGAAAGTCACATGGATATCCGATGTTCCTCCCGGTAAAATGGGGCTTTTTGAAAACTCAGGTTGAGTACAACCACAAGAAGCGGTCACTTTGGACAAAATAACCGGCGCATCACCTGTATTCTTCAATACGAACGTGTGTTTCACTTCTGCACCTTCTTTGACCTGGCCAAAATCGAAAGCCGATTCGGCAAATTCTACTTTACCCAATTGTGCCGCAGCTTTAGAAAGACTGTCTGTGGCTACTGCCTCAGTTCCTGTCTTAGCCGTTTCTGCTTGTCCTTTTTGGGAATTTCCACAAGAAAAGAAAAGCACCGATGCCAAAGCTAAGACCGAATATTTACTAAAGTTCTTCATTTGTTGATTGATCTTTAATCCCTTAAACCACGACCTGCCTTCTGGATTCTTCCCTGTTGGTTCAGGTCGCTTAATATTTTATCTAAGATACCGTTAATAAATGTATTACTTTTCAATGTACTGAATACCTTAGAGATTTCAATATACTCATTTATTGTCACTTTCACTGGAATAGATGGAAAATTCACCAATTCACATATTGCCATACGCATCAACAAGGTATCCATCAAAGCAATACGATCTGACTCCCAGTTCTTGGTCTTATCTGAGATCAGTTTCTGATACTCATTTGTATTGCGAATTGTCTTACCCAACAAGGCAATCACATAATCGCTGTCATCATTCCAGTTTTGGGTGATTTCAGCAAGTTTGTTTTTACGCGGATCTTCTGAACTGAAGTTCTTAAAAGTTTTCGCGATCAATGCTTGCAACACTTCTTTATCGACAGGCCAGTTGATAAATTTCTCCTCAAAAACCTGCTCGATAACCGGTGATTTCAAAATGATCTTTTTAAAGATATGCTTAATGATATCTTTTTCCGTACCGATAGAACGGTCCTCCTGCTGTAAATATTCCAAATAAGCCTCAGAATCCTTTAGCTGCAAAAATACCGTACGCACGATCTCCGGGTCAAAGCTCCATGAAATCTTATATTTTTTGACTCCCTCGGCATATTGCGGATTTTGTCTCAATGACTCAATAAAAGTATTTGTACTTAACTTGGTCGTTAAGGACAAGTCTTTTTCAGTCGGCAAAAACTTGTTGGCTCTGCCTTCTGCGTCTATCAATACATAATCGGATACCTCATCCAATAGATTTAGTGTCCAGATATACATCTCGTAGACCTCATCCACATTTTTTAATAGTGCTTTTTCAAATGTTTTGATGTCTTTGTCTTCTGTAAGACTGTACGCATAAAGCGTTTGCACTACTTTTACCCTCAGGTGTCTCCTGTTTAACATAGTAATTTTAAAGAACGATTTTTTATAAACTAATAAATAAGAACGATTTTGGGAAGAAGACTATCTCTTGATTTTTTTAATATCTTGGATACGTTTCTCCGCAATGCGATTTGCCGCTTCAAAAGTAGAGATATTCTCCTCTTTTGATTTTTTCAACACGTCTCTGGTCGCATTATATATGTTTTTGATCACAAATTCTGTGTGATCCACTCCATAATTCTGAATTTCTGAATAACAGCTGATCAACGCACCTGCATTGATTAAATAGTCCGGTGCATACAATATACCTCGCTCATGAAGAATTGTACTTGTGGTTACCTCATCTTTCAGCTGGTTATTTGCCGAACCGGCAATTATTTTACATTGCATTTTTTGCGCCGATTCCGGATTTACCGTACCGCCCAATGCACAAGGAGAATAGACATCAAACTCATGATCGAATACTTCGTTGTATGGGATCGGCTCGGCTTTGTATTTCGCCGCCACCTTAAGCATTTTCTCCTCGGTAATATCACTCACGTAAACACGTGCATTTTCTTCACGCAACATGGCGATCAATCGCTCACCAACGCTACCTACGCCGTGTACAATAACTTTTTTGCCTGCCACACTCTCCGATCCATACAACTCTTTCAAGCAAGCTTTAATACCGAAATAAACACCTTGGGCTGCAAAAATTGATGTATCGCCAACCCCACTGCCGTGAATCGCTTTTGGCAAACCGGCAACATGGTCAGTCTCCGTATAAATATATTCTAAATCACGCTGTGTCGTACCTACGTCCAAAGAAGCAATGAAATTACCGTTCAATCCTTCAATAAATTGGCCCAAACGGCGCAATAAAACCTCAGATTTGTCCAAACGGCTATTACCGATAATAACAGCACTTCCGCCACCTAAGTTCAATCCGGTGATCGCGGATTTATAGGTAATGGCCTTGGATAAACGTAAAGCATCCTCAATAGCTTCTTCTGTCGTTTCGTATGGCAACATACGAACCCCTCCTATTGCCGGACCCAATGTGGTATCATGGATCGCAACAATAGCTTTTAAGCCCACTAATTCATCATTACAGAAAAATAAGTTTTGATGGCCAGACTGGCTCATCAATTCAAAAATAGAATTTTGAGATGTTGACATAAAATGTACTACTCTAATTTGTTTTAATTTTTTAAGGTACTTGATGCAAAAGTAGGAAAATTATTCGTTGTGCATAATATCTTTTTTTATCCAAGACTTAACATTTGATTTCCCAATGACAGTAATTTCATCGAAATATAAAGCAGAGTTGACGAATTAGTCCTATTTTTGTACCCATAATATGAAGGATCTCGCCTACTTAAATAAGTACTTTTATAAATACCGCTGGAAACTGATTCCGGGGGTGATTTTCGTTATCATTTCCAATTACTTTGGGGTACTCCCCGCTAAAGTAATTCGCGAAGCGTTTGACTTGGTACAAGAAAATATCTACCTCTATCGGCTATTCGATGGTTTTGACAGACAGGAACTTATTTACAAAGTATTTGGCACGAGCCTGCTATTCTTTGGTTTTGTCGTCCTGTTGCTCTCGCTCTTGCGCGGTATTTTCCTGTTCTTTATGCGGCAGACCATTATTCTGACCTCCCGGTATATCGAGTATGATCTTAAGAATGAGATTTACAACCACTATCAGGAGCTGAATTTCGGTTTTTTCCGCAAAAACAATACAGGTGATCTGATGAGCCGTGCAACAGAGGATGTCAACCAGGTCCGTAATTATCTGGGGCCGGCCATAATGTATGCCATTAATACTGTGGTCCTGTCCATTATGGTCATCTATGCCATGTATAGCGTCAATGGAAGGCTTGCGACGTATGCGTTGGCACCGATACCTGTCTTATCGGTCATCATCCTTTTTGTCAATAAAATCATCAATAAGCGCAGCTTAAAAATCCAAAAACAGCTGGCAAACCTGTCCTCTTTTGTTCAGGAAACATTTGCAGGTATCCGTGTCATCAAGACCTATACCCGGGAGCAGAACAAAATGCAGGCTTTTGAAAAGGAAAGTACGATTTACCGCAACACAGCACTGGATCTGGTTAAGGTACAGGCTGTTTTCTTTCCGCTTATCTTATTGCTGATCGGTCTCAGCACCGTCATCACCATCTATATCGGCGGTATTGAAGTTGCCAAGGGAACGGTCACTGCCGGAAACATCGCCGAATTTATTATCTATGTCAATCAATTGACCTTTCCGGCCATGTCTTTAGCATGGGTGACCTCGCTGGTACAACGTGCCGCGGCATCACAAAAACGGATCAATGAGTTCCTTGAAACCCAATCGCCGATTGCCAATGGTCAAATAGATAAAGAAATCGCAGGTGAAATCAAGGTGGACAATATTTCATTCACCTATCCTGAAACGGGTATTCAAGCCATTAAAAATATATCCTTCCAGGTTCCTATCGGAAAAACATTGGCTATTATTGGAAAAACTGGCTCCGGAAAATCTACGCTGGCCAACCTACTGCTACGCATGTATGATATAGACGAAGGCAATATTCAATACGACGGTATCGCATTAAAAGATCTCAATTTCAAAAATCTACGTCAGCAAATTGGCTTTGTCCCTCAGGATGTATTCTTATTTTCAGATACAATTGCCAATAACATCGGTTTCGGACTGGATCATTTCACGCAGGAACAGATCGAACAGGCGGCCAAGGACGCAGCCGTGTATGACAATATCATCGCTTTTGACGAAGGCTTTGAAACGGCTGTGGGAGAGCGTGGTATCACGCTTTCGGGCGGTCAAAAACAACGGGTTTCCATCGCCAGAGCACTGGTAAAAGAACCAAACGTATTGATCTTTGATGACTGCTTATCTGCCGTGGACACCAAAACCGAGGAAACCATCTTACGCTCATTAAGTCGCATCATGAAGGGCAAAACCTGTATTTTTATTGCCCACCGGATTTCGACCATCAAAAATGCAGACCATATCCTTGTCATGGATCAGGGTGAAATTGTCGAACAGGGCACACACCTTGAACTAATGGAGAAAAGAGGTGAATACTTTGAACTCCATGAAAAACAACTGCTGGAAAGCGTGGAAGGATAAGCTCAGGAGTCAAAAAATCATAGCGGTAACACTGCAAAAAATTAAATATCCCTGAATTCAGCTAATGAAAACGGGGATTATCTCTTCTACATTTGCCTTATACATTTTTTATAGCAAACTTTTTATTGTATAAGTATCATGGAGAGAAACCAAGTGCAGAGCACATCATCAAATGACGGTAAGACCGTTGCTATCATTTCTTATTTAACCCTAATTGGTCTGATTGCAGCCATCATCATGAACAATAAGGAAAAGACTTCTTTAGGTCAGTTCCACATCAGACAGAGTATCGGTATTACCGTCACAGGAATTGCATTGGGCCTATTGCGCTTTATCCCCGGTATCGGTGAAATAATCATGAGTGCTGTTGGTATAATTTTGCTTATCGCTCTTATATTAGGTTTGATTGCGGCATTCTCGGGTGAGAAAAAAGCCCTTCCTTTTATTGGAGAAAAATATCAGCAATGGTTTGATATGGTTTAATCAGATCTTATTTAGCCCCTATTTTAGAAAAAAGGCTGTTCAAAAAACTAGCATGAACCTCAAAAGTAAGATAAATACTTTTGACGGCCAGTTCAGACTTTGAGTAGCCTTTTTTATTACTGTGTCAGATCACTTGATACCCCCTGCTGTCTGTAACATTTTTTCTTCTTTGAAAAAAACAGCGAACAGGAGTAGACAGAAAAATGAAATTCCAGCCGGTATAAACCATAGGTATTCCCAGAATTGTTCGGCATAAGCCACTTTGAGATAATCAGAAACCCCACCGGCAACCCAGAACCCGATCAGCATCCCCACACCATACATGGCAATCGTGATCAGCCCCTGTGCCGAAGCTTTATATTTTTCACCAGCAATCCGATCGGTATAGATCTGTCCGACGACAAACATAAAGTCATAGCAGATTCCATGTAGAACGATTCCTAAGATAAGTAGAAAAGCCTTTTCCTGTCCATCCCCAAAAGCAAAGAACAGATACCGCAATGCCCATGCGGCAATGCCCAATAAAATCATTTTCTTATAGCCCAAACGTCTAAAGAAAAATGGAATCAACAGCAAACAGATCGCTTCTGAAAACTGCCCCAATGCCATTTTTGCGGTTGGATTTGCCATACCGACATTGACCAAAAAGGGGTTGGCATTTTGATAATAAAACGAAATCGGAATGCAGATCACTATGGCCGTAACAAAAAAGATCAAGAAACTCTTTTGTTTTAACAGCCCCAGCGCATCCAGCCCGATGGCTTTTCCAAAATCAAATTTTTCGTCTTTTACCCGTATCTGCGGTGGAGTTTTAGGAAGAAACAAGCTAAATAGCGCCAAAAGCACGGAACAGACAGCACCCATAATAAAGGTATTATGCAAGGCTCCCCGGCTTATTGCCTCGGGACTATCCCAGCGGAATAGATAGCTGATCACAAGACCTGAACAGATCCAGCCGATTGTTCCCCATACCCGGATTCCCGGGAAATACTTTTTTGCATCCGCGATATGTCGAAAAGCAATACCATTGGAAAGTGAAAGTGACGACATATAGGCCATAAAATAAACAAAGACGTAGGGGTAAAAATGGCTGGCATCGGGTGCTTGAGACATCCCATAAAGCAAAGCCGCCCCCAAGAGGTGTAAAACCGCGAGCACCCGCTCCGCATTAAAATAACGGTCTGCGACAAAACCAACAAAAAAAGGGGCAAATACTGCACCCAGCGACTGCGTAGAAAATATATTGGCAACTTCCATTCCCGATGCATTCAGGGATTTGATCAGATAGGTACCTAAAGTAACAAACCAGGCTCCTTTGATAAAATATTCCAAAAACATCATCAGGGATAACTGGAGGCGTAAGGTAAGCGTCATAACGGTTTAGAATTGTTTCTGTTTACGAATATATCATTTATTTCGAAGACATATCTATCGGGTAAGCAGGCCCTTTTGTAACGATCTGCTTACCGTAATCCCTTTTTTCTGTCATCAAATAGTTAACTTGAAGCTGCTGCCCTCTTATTACTCCGGCAGGGCCTTCCGCATAAAATCCAACCAGTTTTGACTGGCAATTTTTGTCAGATCAGCATCGCTGTACCCGCGCTGCTTCAATAAGTCAAAAACCTTTTGGATATCAGCAATGGTCTCCAGATCATAAGGACATTGCTCCCGGCCGAACGCCCCATCTAAATCACTTCCTACGCCAACATGATTGACATTGCCAGCCAATTGGCAGATATGATCGATGTTATCGGCCATAATTTCCATCGAGCAGTTGCTGGATTTCGGGTCAGATGTACCGCGCACCCAGTTGGGCACCATCATCCAGGCATCCAAAGCAACGCCGATAACAGCTCCCTTGTCCACTAAAATCCTGATCATCTCATCGCTGAACTGCCGATTGTGATCCACAAACTTCCGGCAATTGTTGTGGCTGGCCCAGATCGCACCGCCATACTGTCCCATGGCATCCCAAAAAGCATCGTCATTGAGATGTGTGGCATCCAGAATCATGCCCAATCGTTCCATTTCCTTCAATAACTGCACCCCTTGCGCATTGAGCTTACCGGAGGAATCGGTTCCATTCGCATACCTCCCCGGCCCATAATGCGCCGGGCCGATCGCCCGCAAACCATAATTATAGGCGACTTCCACATAACTGACATCCACCAAAGAATCGGCACCTTCCAGACTCAACAAGTAACCGATGGGCTTATTTGAATGATCCGTTCCCTGAGACCACAATGCACGATGTTGATCCAAATCGGCCTTTGTTTTGATCATCTTCATGTGCCCGTCAGCTTCCATGGCCTTGTACCAGGCTAATTGTCCCTGTGTCTGCGCCCAGGCCTGCTCTGCTGAATACCAGCCTGGCAATGGACTATCGGGGCGAACAAAGCGCGCAATCTGCGTTGCCACGACCATACCGATATTCCCCTTGCGTAGTTCGTCAAAAGTAACCGTCGCTTTTGCCCGGT
Source organism: Sphingobacterium athyrii (assembly GCF_003071065.1). Classification (GTDB taxonomy): domain Bacteria; phylum Bacteroidota; class Bacteroidia; order Sphingobacteriales; family Sphingobacteriaceae; genus Sphingobacterium; species Sphingobacterium athyrii. Next base: position 620,537 of record NZ_QCXX01000001.1, read on the forward strand.
CGGGTTTATCGTTCATACCCTCCTCCCGCCGGTTCAATTCCTGAATGGGCAGCCGGAGATCCCGGTTCCATTCCATGGCGTTCATGCTCAAATCGAGGTGTGCATCAACCACAAAAGGCATTTCAAATTCGTACATATCAATAATTTATCTTTTTACTTCGAGCCAATACCTTCCAGACCCGATCAGTAGCTCCTTTATCAACTACCTGCACCTCGTCATAACAGGCGACTGTCGGACAGATGTGCCGTGGCACACAATATAGCTCATCGCCAATCTTAAAATCGGTACTGTCCCGCACTTCAACGACAAGGTGCTCCTCACTCTGCATTTTGATCGTTTCGATCCGCCGGTCAAAAAATTTGACACGGGGCTGCGGCGATTCACTTGCAACGGACTTGTAACCCAGATCCAGACACAGATGCTTATGATCCACGATGGAAACAACACGTGTCAGCAACACAGCGGCTACCAGAAAGTCCTGTTCGGCATAATTTTCGGCGTAACCAAAATCCCAGAACACAAAGGTTCCGGGACTGCATTCCACATCATCACGTTCGGCATGGAACGGAAAACTGGGTGATCCGCCGATCACCTTTGTCAGCGGTGTAGAAGTAGAACCCTGCGCCATCAGATAGACCATTTCAAGTACACGATATGTCTGCTGGCTTTGTTGTTCACGAACTTGATGATCTTTATCATGAATATGTCCATCATAGCCATGTACACCCATCAAATGAATGCCATCAAGCAACTGAATATCAAGCACAAGACGCTCTATTTGGGCGATAGAAGCCCCGGTACGTCCCATACCGACATTAACATCGATGTAAATTGCAAGAGGCCTACCATTTTGCAGCCCTCGCGCTGATAGCTCATGCGCCGAATCGGCATTGTCTACCAGACAGGCATAATGTGTATTGGGAAATGCTTCGATCAAATGTAGCAAACGGTCTATCTTTGGTCCTACTGGCTGATAAGCCAATAAAACATCCTTCGCTCCGACCATACCAAGAAGTTCGGCTTCAGCGATGGTCGCGCATTTGAATTTGCTGATCCCGCTGTCCAACAATAACTGACAAACCTCCCTACATTTGTTGGTTTTGATATGTGGCCGTAAACGGCCGGCATCCCCATTGACAAATTTCAGTGCCCTTTCTATATTCCGAACAATACGATCAGGATACACCAGCAGTGCCGGGGAATCTACCTGATCCGCATTTTGTACCCGATACCAATTTTCCATAATCCACCGATTAATATAACTCGAATAGCGCTTCTATTTCAACAGGGATATTATCCGGTAAAGAGCCAAATCCGACCGCACTACGTGTACCGATTCCATTTTCCTCCCCCCATACCGCAGCGAACAACTCACTACAGCCATTGATTACCCCAGGATGATACAGAAAATCGGATGTACAGTTGACCATACCCAATACTTTAATAACCCGTTTAATTTTATTCAAGGAGCCCAAATTAGTTTTGATTGTCGATAACATGGTCAATCCCACTTGTCTGGCCGCAAGTTTTCCATCCTCGGGACTGATATCGCTACCAATCCGTCCAATAATCAGGGAAGCATCGTCCTGTACCGGTCCGTGTCCAGAAAGATAAAGATACTTGCCATCGATAACGTAGGGTTTATATACACCTTTAGGTGCCGGTGCCGGTGGTAGTGTCAAACCTAATTTTTCGAATTGTTCATCTGCGTTGTACATCGTGAATGATTTTAATGTTTAAAAATATATGAGCTAATATAAAATAATTTGCAATAGCAAAACAGCGACAAGCCCGACAATGGAAACGATGGCTTCCATAATCGACCAGGAAAATAAAGTATCCTTGACACTCAGGCCAAAATACTCCTTAAACAGCCAGAAGCCCGCATCGTTGACATGGGAAAACATGAGGCTTCCGGCCCCGATTGCCAATACCATCAGATTGGGGTCAACCTTGCCCGCTGTAACAATCGGCAATAAAACGCCCGCAGCTGTCAGTGCGGCAACTGTTGCCGATCCCACGCAACCTCTTATGACCGCGGTAATTAACCACGCTAGTAGCAAGGGTGAAATCGGAAGCTGCTGTAAGGTATTGGCCAACAACAAGCTCACGCCGCTATCTTCCATGACCTGTTTGAATACACCCGATCCGGCAATGATCAGCAGGATCATTGCGATATCCCTGACGGCCGACTCATAGATTGACATAACTTTGACCATGGATCGGCCAAGTTTCAACCCCAATAAGTAGGTGGCTATAACTATGGCAATGACCATCACGGCTGTTGGACTGCCTATAAATTTCAGCCAGCGCTGTACTGTCGTGTCATCGGTATGGTATATATAAGGTATAAGGGTAAATAAAATAATCAATAGGACAGGTAACAAGGCTACTGCCAAGCTGGTAACAACGGTAGGCTGCTTATACGCCTGTTGATCAACTGTTTTTTCCTGCCGAAAGATTGATTCTTGACTCGGGAGCATATTCCGCAGGCGGCGGCCGAAAATAGGTCCTCCTAATACAATCGCCGGAATAGCGATCAAAAGACCATAAATCAATGTCAGCCCCATATCTGCATGAAAAAGTGCCACCAATGCAACAGGTGAAGGATGGGGTGGAATAAATCCATGTGTTACCGATAATGCAGCCAACATGGGTAAGCCAATGTACACGGCCGGCAATTTGTACCGATAGGAGACCGAAAAAATCAGGGGTACCAACAGTACGAAACCAACCCCATAGAACAAGGGAATCCCCACTACGAAGCCCGTTAGCATCAATCCCCATTGCAGGTATTTCTCCCCCATTAGTCGGACCATCTGTACAGCAATGATTTCGGCCGCACCACTCTCGGCGACAATCTTGCCCAGCATTGCGCCAAGCACGATAATCAGCGTCAGGCTACCCATAACGCCCGCGATCCCTTTTTCGACGGTACCGACCAGCTGATCCGGTGCAATACCCAAACACAGTCCGCTAAGAATCGAAACTAGTAAAAACGAAAGAAACGCATTAATTTTAAAATAAGTAATGCAGAGGATGAGCAAACAAATGCTGATTACAATGAGGATTATGGTCATTATATCAATATTAGGTCAATCCCTCATAGGAGAGATTTAATAAAATTTTGGTCTAGTAAATCATTTTTTCATCCTGAAAGTACAATTATTTTTCGTTTTCTGCAAGGAAGACAAAAAAATAATTGAGGATATTGCTAAAGAAGAGCATCATAACCAAGGTGTTTTTTTAAGTGCGTTTAATGGATAAAGAAAGATGACATGGCCTGAATCCTCGGCACTTGGGGGTGAGTACAGCTGTAAAAGAAAAGGGCTGTCCAAATCGTTGATATATCCCGGGATATAGGTAAAAACCTCTAGGGTACACATCAACTTTTTTAAACAGCCCTTCGTATGTTGATACGATCGTCTAAGCAGCTATTGTCACAATATATAATAGTATCTTATTTACGTGGAATCTCTCTTAGTATTTCGAGCACAAATTGCCAATATTTCTGAACAGAAGATATGGAAGCACGTTCTGCCGGTGAGTGTGCACCCAATATCGTGGGTCCAAAGGAAATCATGTCCATACCAGGGTAGTTTGTGCCCAATATGCCACATTCTAATCCGGCATGACAGGCAACAACTTCCGGAGCCTCGCCATGTTGTTTCATATAAATGGATTTAAGCAGCTCCAAGATTTCGGAATTCGGGTTGGGCGCCCATCCTGGATAACTGCCGGAGAATGCCACGGCAAAACCACCTAATTCAAAGGCTGCCTGTAAAGAATGTGCCAGATCAAACTTGGAAGTTTCGACCGAAGAACGGGTCAAACATTTTATAGCTATTTGTCCATCCCCCACTTCAACTTTAGCAATATTGTTGGATGTTTCGACCAGATCCTCGAAATCCGCACTGACACGGTACACACCGTTCAATGCAGCATAAACGCAATTGATTAAATTCTCCTGTACGCGGACAGGAACAACGGTCGCATGAACCGCATCGCTTGGCTGTACGACGATTTCCATCAGGGGCTCGGTCGTGGCAAATTCAAATTTGATTTCTTGTGCCAATTGTGTCAGTTCCGCAACGAATGCAGGCGATTTGTCTTTATTTATGACAACTTTGGCTACGCTTTCTCTTGGGATCGCATTGCGAAGGCTGCCGCCCAATAAAGACGCAATACGTAATCCATAGCGTTCATTGGCCTTAAACAAAAGTCGGTTCATCACTTTATTGGCATTTGCAAAGCCCTTATGGATATCCATACCTGAATGCCCGCCATGCAATCCTTTTACCGTAAGTTCAAAAGATATGGCATCTGAAGGGCACGCCTCTGCTGCATAGGATTGTGTTGCTGTAACATCAATACCACCCGCACAGCCAATGTCGATCTCATTGTCATTTTCAGTATCGAGGTTCAATAGGATCTCACCCGACAGGACACCGCCTTTTAATCCTAACGCCCCGGTCATTCCGGTTTCTTCGTCGATGGTAAACAAGGCTTCAATAGCCGGATGAACGATTTCCGCTGATTCTAAAATGGACATGATGGTCGCAACCCCCAGACCGTTATCTGCCCCCAAAGTGGTTCCTTCGGCTTTTACCCAATCGCCGTCCACATACATTTTAATCCCTTCATTATCGAAGTCAAAAACGGTATCGTTATTCTTTTGGTGAACCATATCCAAGTGCGACTGCAATACGATTGTCTTGCGGTCTTCCATACCCGCACTTGCAGGTTTCTTGATCAGCACATTCCCTATTTCGTCCACGCTGGTCACTAATCCCAGTGATTTTCCGAAATCTACCATAAATGAAATGACATGTTCCTCTTTTTTCGAGGCCCGTGGAACAGCATTCAGGGCAGCAAAATTTTTCCAAATTGCTTTTGGTTCTAATTTATCTAAACTATTTTCAGCCATATCTAAAAATTTGTATCTGTCAAAGTTACTCCATTTTTACAACATATCCTGTCTTTATCCGAAGCTTATAAAAACAAAAACCCGTCGCTGATCGTTCTTATAGCGTGTAAACTTGAAAAACGCTGACATGCATAAACCTGTAAAAGTAGATCGAAAAGACATTTATTTCAAACCGGACAAGAAAAGGGTATTAGCCAGATTTTTCTCTCTCGGTGACGAGCGTACCGTCAAGGTCATCAAACGCACCCTGGGACTGAGCGAATCCGAGCGAAAAGAGGTTTTTGGTCAGATTCTCCGTAGCTATACAAAAAGACATCGTAGCATTATCAACATTTTTGAACGTAATTTTGAACGAGTGAGCCATTTACTGGAGAAAGTTCCATTTCCGAAAGATAAACTCAGCCAATTGGACAAGCTGTTGATCGGTTCATACTTTACGATGGAGTATTCCATTGAATCCGCAGCGCTTTTTAATCCTTCCATTGTAGAACACCCGGATCAGACCGAGCTCTTTAAAGGCGAAAAACGGGTCATACTGAGCTTTAGGGCCACGGGTGAAGGCCATGTATCTTCGATTGTTTTTCGTGCCGGAACGCTTGATCTGGACAATAATATCCATATAGATTATATCGGTAATTTGCTAGACAAACCAATTCAGGTCAAAAACCACCGTTATCATAAGGAGTCCTTCTTAAAAAAGATGAACGAGCTCCATGCCGAACCCACGGAAGTGAAAATGAAGCTTGAGCAAAAATTAACAGCAACGTTTACTTATGAGGAACTCAAGCGTTATATAGACGAGGTCAGACGGGATAGCGAAGAAAACCTCGAAAACATCACCTTTTTACAACAGGCACTATGGCTGGCCTCATCCCATTATGAAATGACATTTTCACTGGACACTTCCATTTCCGAACGGGTCATCTTCCCGATTGCGGATACAGAAAAAAGAGGCATCGAGGACGCCCGTTTTGTACAGTTTAAGGATGAAAAAGGAGAAAGCATCTATTATGCGACCTACACAGCCTACGACGGATTCAGCATACTCCCCAAACTTTTGACCACCAAAGATTTCTACCATTTCAAGGTAAAACCGATCTATGGGGAGATCGCCAATAAAGGGGCGGCACTCTTCCCCCGAAAAATCAACGGCAGGTATGCGATGCTGTGCCGTATTGATGGTGAAAACAACTATATCGCCTATTCCAATAACATCAATATCTGGCAGGAAACAGCGATTAGGATCCAGCAACCTGAATATGCCTATGAATATGTGCAGATAGGCAATTGCGGATCGCCGATAGAGACCAAGTACGGCTGGCTGATCCTGACACATGCCGTCGGCCCGATGCGCGAGTATGTCCTCGGCGCAGCCTTACTGGACCTGGACAACCCGCATGTGGAAATAGGCCGTCTTCACAGCCCCTTGATGACTCCCAATGACGAGGAGCGCGAAGGCTACGTCCCTAACGTCATTTATTCCTGTGGTGCACTGGTTCATAATGAACAGCTGATTTTGCCTTACGCGATGTCTGACTATGCATCCACCTATGCGACAATCAACCTGGAAGACTTGCTGCTTGCTATTTTGAATCCTGAGCGCTATCAATAAAAGCACCGTAAACGATAATATAGGCAAGATAGAAACACAGGGTGCTTTCGGCCCCCTGGTTTCTATTGATTCCATAAGATTCAAGGCCATCGCAGCAGCCTTTGGTTTCTTCGTCGTAAAGTCCAAGCTTTAGATCATTCTCACCTAAAAACCAGCGGAATGAAGCAATCATACGGGCAAAATAGACCTTTTTGTTGGTCAGACGAAATGCTTCGCGGTACATAAACACCATCGCTGTGACATCAAGCGGCTGCTGACCGAATTTGCTGATGTGTTTTCCTTGTTTTGCCCAGTCCTGATTGCCGACCAGCGAAAGAGCGCCATTCTGAACGGTAATGCTCTCCAGAAATGTCAGGGTCGATAAGCCCAATTGTTTCACTGCCTCATCGTTGAGAAATGGATAGGCTGTCAGTAAAGCATAAGGCAAAATAGCATTGTCATAGGCCAGTACAGCCTCAAACCATTGCCAGTTGTCATCCGAACTTGCCTCATATTCCCGCATCAACTTGCCGACCAGTTCCCGCATCAATTCGATCATGACTTCGTCATTCGACTGATGATGCAAATACTCCGCGATACCGAGTATGGTATAGGCAATGGCCCGATTGGACCGCAGCTGACGAAAATTTGGCACAGATCTAAAAAACAGTTCATGCCCCAACTGATAATAGCTTGTCAGCTTTGTTTCCCGGAGCAGTACCCCCAAAGCCCAGATCGTTCGGCCAAAAGAATCCTCTGATCCGACTTCATCGAGAAAATTATGCTGAAAGCTCATGAAATTATGAAACAGCCCGTCTTCCCGCTGATGATAGTAGATGTAACTCAGATAGGTGGAGATACGACGGTCTAGTCTTTTATCTGAAAAGTCACGCTGTGCCAATAAAGTGACCAGTAGTGCACGCGCATTGTCATCCAGGCAATACCCCTCTTTGTAATTGGGCAACGAATAGGTCGCATGCTGCAAAATACCAACCTGGTTGGTCAGCCGATCGATATGCTTCCAGCTGAACTTGGGCATTTCATCTTTAGAAAAAGTGACATTTTCTTTAAAACCATCCAGTGAAGGCACTACCTTATCCAAAAGCCGGGTGTAGCGAAGTCCGATATTTCGCCAGGTCATCTCCCTACCAAAGTTTCGGGCATTGTCGCGCAGGGTCATACGGTATTCCTGATTGCTAAATAATGCCGTCAAGGTCCTCGCCATCTGGACAGGATTTTTAAAGTCTACCAGTACGCCACGACCATCTGCCAACAGCTCTTTGGCATGCCAATAGGGCGTGGATACCACTGCAGCCCCCGCCCCGATGGCATAAGATAGTGTTCCGCTAGTGATTTGCGCTTCGTTGACATAAGGAGTCACATACACATCGCAGGCCGACAGATAGGTAACGAGGTCCAACTGGCTGACAAAAGAATTGACAAATTGCACATGTTCTTCCAAATTATATGCATCAATCAAGCTCTTGAGATAATCACGGTATTCTTCTCCGGAATGGGCCAGTACATTGGGGTGCGTCTTCCCAACGATCAAATACAAAAGATCAGGTTCGTCTTTAACCACCTCGGCAAGAGACTCAATTACGGTTTCAATTCCCTTATTCCGTCCGATGAACCCGAAAGTCAATAAAATCTTTTTACCTGAAAGCCCCACCTGCGCTTTGGCTTCTTCCTGACTAAGACGAAACTCGGGTACCCCGTGATGGATGAGCCTCACTTTTGCGGTATTGACACGATAGACAGATTTCAACAGTGTAATCGCGTAATTGCTCATGACAACAACGATGGAAGCGCGTTTGACCAATTCTATCAAGATCGCCTTCTCGTCGACATTAGGTTTCTCCAGAATGGTATGAAAATTTACCAACAGCGGAATATGAAGCGCATTAATGAGCGAAAGAATATACATACCGCTATTCCCTCCAAAAATACCATATTCGTGTTCAAGTACGACGCAGTCGTAACCATTGTCATTGATGTAGTTGGCAGCTTCGATATAGGAAAGCTGATGGTGCTGGTCAATGGTAAAAACCACTTCACTTGGATAAAGATAATCTCGATCAGCAACGGCAATAACGTGCTGGGTCAGATCCTGATTGTGTAGGGCCACTGCATGCAGCAGATCTGAAGTGAAGGTTGCGATACCACATTCTTTGGGTAAATAGGTACTGATATAAGCGATTTTCATTGAAATAATTGTTTTGAATAAAAGCCTTCCGTGAAGACAATAGCATTCTGTGTGTTCCATTATCTAAATGCTTCTCAGCAGCAAATTGTTTGTAAAGAGTATATTATTTCATCCAGAAAGAATAAATTCAGCCCATAAACGACAGTTTAATTTTAACTGTCCATGTAGTGCCTAAAAAACTTCCCGTATATTTGCGCGAGATCAAAAATATTGACTGAATGAAATCACCAAAGGAGAAAATGATTGCGGGCATCCCCTATATCGATACGGATGGACAACTATTTAAAGAGAGGCAATTTGCAAAAGAAGAGCTCAAACGTTTCAATGACTCCGAACCCAAACAGATCAAATTCAGAAAGCAGATCATTCAAAAGCTATTTAAAACGACAGGTAGCCGTTTCTTTCTAGAACCACCGTTTCGTTGCGATTATGGCTATAACATCTCCATTGGTGAGAACTTTTACAGCAATTACAACTGCACCATATTGGACGGCGCACCCGTGACAATTGGCGCAAATGTACTGTTCGGGCCAAACGTCAGTCTTTTTACCGCAGGTCATCCGATTTATTTTGAAACAAGAAATCAGGGTTGGGAATTTTCCGCAGCTATTGTTATCGAAGACAATGTATGGATCGGCGGACAAGTAGTTGTTAACCCCGGCGTACGTATCGGAAGAAATTCGGTAATTGGCTCCGGTTCGGTGGTTACAAAAGATATCCCTGCTGATGTCATTGCGGCAGGAAATCCATGTCGCGTCATCCGCCCGATTACAGCAGCAGACCAGATTGATTACACCAACATTTAGGCAGCATAAAGACCGCCGCTGGAAATGAGGGCCTGAGGTTAGTCAAAACTTATCGTTAAATACCAGCTCAGACTATTTTTCGAAATCGGTCCGGCTTACCCGATTCTTTCACCGGAACAAATCCATTTCGTGTCCAAAAATGCTGATGCTCCACATCCATCTGAACAAAAAGACGATGACCATTGAAGGTTTTGATAAATTGTACTGTATAACGCAGCAAGGCACTGCCCACTCCCCGTCTTCTAAAATCGGGATGGACAGCAAAATAAAGAATTTCATAATCGTTTTCTGAACGCTTCAGGCTGAGCACACCGACAACTTCGTTTTCACTGTATGCCGCAAAATGAGATGCCTCAAAATCCCCGTCCAGCATGACCTCCGACAGATTCCCTTTTGAACTAAAAACTTCCTTTCGAAGTTTCCAGGTACGAGCCGCAAATACCTGTTCAATATACCAATCCGTCATGACTGTTTCTCCAGTTCTAAAAATGCAGCGGGGAGGTGACTAATGATATCCGAAGGTAATAAAGAATAAACGCCTAGCGTCTGCACCGCAATATCCGCCGCCCTGCCGTGTAAATATACCCCCATAATCAAGGTTTCCTGCGAAGAATAGCCCTGGCCTAGCAAAGCTGTCAATATCCCTGTCAAAATATCTCCGCTTCCCCCCGTAGCCATCCCCACATTGCCCGTGCTATTGAAATAGACTGTGCCATCAGGAGTAACTATTGCACTATTGGCACCTTTTATCAAAATATAAAGCTGGTATTCCTCCGCAAAGGCCTTCACTTTCTCAAGTTTTTCAAAATCATTCTGCCAAGTTCCCAGTATCCTGCTCAGTTCTTTGGGATGCGGAGTCAATATACTGCCCTTCGGAACAAATTGCCATAAGTCGCGATCCTGTGCCAGTATATTCAATGCATCAGCGTCCAATACCAAAGCAGTATCAAGCCCTTGCATAATAAATACCTTGAAAGCATCAATCGTATACTGTGCCGTTCCCATACCAATTCCGACACCAATGGACTGAAAGGTACGAGTGTCGGGAAACTGCGTAATCATTTCTTCTTCGGGATCACTTATTACCATCGCTTCAGGGACAGCCGTTTGAATGCTGGTATATCCACAGGAAGGAATATAAGCAGAAGCCAGCCCGCATCCCGAGCGCAGAGCTGCTTTCAGTGCCAATTGCACCGCCCCCATCTTTCCCCTGCTGCCACCAATAATCAGACAATGCCCAAACGTCCCTTTATGGTCAAATTTGCTCCGTTTCCGATAGAACGGGCCTAACAATGCCAAATCAATATAATGAAATATGGTATCAACCTGTTCAAGAGCAGATCTGCTCAGCCCGATATCCAATACACGGAATGCTTTGGCCCACCTGCTATTGCCGGGCATTAACAATCCCAGTTTAGGTGATTGAAATGTATACACCACATCTGCTTGTATGACGGGGGCCTCAGCTGCCGTTGGCCCGTCACTTAACAGCCCTGAAGGCATATCTATTGCATAAATTGGCCCGGTACAACAATTAATACCAGTGATAAGGCTACGCCATTCTTCAGCAAGCGGACGTTTCAGTCCGTAACCGAACAAGCAATCCAAAACGATTGCCCCAGCAGGAATATGAACCTGAGTGTCGGGACTAATCTTCTGAATGAGGTGGGCAGACAGGCGTTTTTGATTCGCCAAATTAGCGGTTGAATAATCCGTCGCATCAACTAAATACACATTGACTTGAGCCTGCTGCTGATCCAGGAGCCTGGCCAATACCAATCCGTCGCCCCCGTTATTGCCTTTACCACAGAAAATATAAAAAGTATATTGCGCCAAACGTGGGTATAACTGCTTTATTTCATCAAAAACAGTTGTTGCCGCCCGTTCCATCAGGTCAAGGCTGCTTACTTCCTGATCTTTCATGGTCTGCTGATCTACCCAGCTCATCTGGGCAGCTGAAAGTATCTTCATATCCGTTGTATTTTATTTTGGGCATCTATTGTCAATGATTCTTAGGAAAACAGACGCCCGTTCTAATTTACTTAGAAAATAGAGTACAACCAAGACATGAACACTATTCGCTTATGGTCACTTCCTTCACGCCTCCGGTACGTTTCAATGTACCCCAGGTATTCAATTCACCCTTAATGGCTTTTCGAACTGATTTGAACAGCACGAAATACATCAGTTGACGCCAGAAAAACGTTGTGGAAATAGGTAAATTAAATTTTTCAAGGCCCCCTACTGTTGCAAATTTATCCCCATGCTCCTTAAAATAATGGATAATGCGGGACAATGCAGCGGGCGGCCCCGATTTCGGCACTCTGCTGAATTTTAGTTACCTTAGTAGAGCAGTAAACATTGACTAGAAAACCCGATATGACTACAACATATTTATTATTAGCTGTACTATCTCTACAGGCACTCATTGGCTGTGGACAGCCAAGTTCGGCTATATCACAATCGCAGCCCAAAGACCAGACCGCTGCTGAGCATACTGAGGCGTTTATTGCCCCCACAGGAATGACTGTCAAAACAAGAATTTCATTACCCAGTGGTTTTGAAAGACTTTCTTATACCACAAAAGACTTTGGCAGTTTTCTGGAAAACCTTCCGCTCTACCCGATAGACCATGAGGTCCGTTATTATAACGGAAAAATTAAGCCCAGGAACAACATCTACAATAGTGTTATCAAACTGGATATTGGTAAACGCGACCTCCATCAATGCGCCGATGCCGTAATGCGTTTACGCGCCGATTACCTCTATCAACAAAAAAGGTATCAAGACATTAAGTTTAACTTCCTGTCGGACGGAAAGCCACGCAGTTATACAAATTATGTCAAAGGAGACTATTCTTATGCAAAATACTGGAAATACATGGAGTATATCTTTGCCTATGCCAATACAGCTTCTTTACATGACGAATTACCTAATGTAAAAACAACGAAGGCAGTCAAAATCGGAGACACTTTCATACAGAAAGGCTCGCCCATTGGCCATGCGATTATCGTCGTTGATCTCGCAAAAAATAAGGAAGGCAAGACAATCGTACTACTCGCCCAAAGCTATATGCCCGCGCAGGAAATACAGCTTTTGAATAATTGGAATGATCCACAATTAAGCCCTTGGTATGATATCGACAAGGACGTAATCAAAACTCCGGAATGGACCTTTTATGCTAAAAACCTGAAAACTTGGGAATAGTTATCCTATTCGGCAAAGGCCATTAGCCTATTTTGAATCAATAGAACCCGGCAGTTAGCTATATGTCCGGTATCGGTTTTCGTTTAAAATTTAATAAAAGATATTTTTGTCTTTTATTAAATTTTTCTATTTTTGTTTTCGATAGTCATTTGCAAATGTATCCTATCAAGGAGTAATAATAACCTCTAAAAGAGGTTAAATCACATTTCATTCCTTTTTTTTAAAAAAATAAAAGACAAAAAGGTATTTAAATATTTTATTATGATCACCGAAACACAGAAAGATTTAATCAAAGGAACCATACCCGTTTTGAAAGAGCACGGTGTTGCGCTAACCAGCTATTTTTACAAACGGATGTTTACCCACAATCCTGAGCTTAAGCATATCTTCAATATGGGCAATCAGCAAAATGCAAAACAACAGACTGCCTTAGCTACGGCAGTATTGGCCTATGCAGAACATATTGACAATCCCACGGTACTCTTATCTGCCGTCAAACACATCGGACAAAAGCACAGTAGTCTTAACATCCGTCCCGAGCACTATCAGATCGTAGGCAAGCATCTGCTGGCCTCTATCCGCGAGGTGCTGGGTGATGCAGCTACAGAAGAACTTATAGCGGCATGGAAAGTAGCTTACTTTCAATTGGCTGATCTGATGATCGGCATCGAAAAAGAGATGTATGATCAAATGGTCCAAAATGAAGGTGGCTGGACAGGCTGGAAGCCTTTTAATATTGTTAAAATCGTTTCAGAGACTGCAGAAATACAATCGGTTTACCTGGCACCGACCGACGGTGGGAAAGTTCCAAGACATAGCGCCGGCCAGTATGTAAGTGTGCGCGTTTACCTACCTGAACTCCATCTATATCAACCACGGCAGTATAGTCTGTCCGATGCCAGTAACGGTCAATACCTCCGTATTTCTGTTAAAAAAGAAACTCCTGCTGGAAAACCGGAAGGAATGGTCAGCAACTACCTACATCAATACTTTCAAGTAGGTAAGCAGCTGGAATTGACAGCACCCACTGGTTCCTTTAACCTGATGGAGAATAAATATCCGCATGTGTTTATCAGCGGCGGAGTCGGGCAGACTCCATTGATGGCGATGCTGGAACAGCTGGTTAATACTAACGGACAAAATGCAGTCACCTGGATCCATGGCTGTAGAAACAGTGAGCTACATGCATTTAAAGAAAGGCTCATGGCACTGGAAGAACAATACGAGCACATCAGCTGCTTCTCCTTCTACGATGAACTCCGGGAGAGCGATAAGTACAATCTACCGGGTTGGGTGGATCTTGCTAAAATAGATCCCGAGCATCTGCCGCAAAAAGCCAACTACTACCTATGTGGCCCTTCGGGTTTTATCGCAAAGCATTTTCAGTATTTGACCAGCCGAGGCATTGAAAGCGAAAACATTCATTTTGAAGAATTTGGGCCCGCTTCACTACAGCTCGGTTAAGCGGATAGTTATGGCCATCCGTAAATTTTTCATGGATTGCGGATGGCTATTCTTGATTTTGTACCTTTGTGGAAAAGCAAGAACAGATTATGGGTATTTTTTCCAAAACATGCGAATATGGTCTCCGGGCAGTTTTTTTTATCGCACAACGTTCGCAAGAAAACAAACGCGTAGGCATAAAAGAAATTGCTGAAAATATCCATTCTCCCGAAGCTTTCCTAGGTAAAATCTTGCAAAATTTAAGCCGAGCAGGTATTATCCGGTCCATGAAAGGCCCCGGAGGCGGATTCTATCTGGACGCATCCGATATGTCCACTCCATTGTCAGATGTGGTTAAAGCAATTGACGGAGAGAATCTATTTGTAGGTTGCGGAATGGGCCTGGAGTTCTGTTCTGAACAGTACCCCTGTCCGCTACATCACGAATTTAAAAGCATTCGCAACAGCCTGTCCGAGATGCTTCAAAAAACAACCGTCGGTCAATTCAACGACGACCTCATCAAAGGAAAAATCTTGCTGACAAAATCCAAAATTACTCCAGATCAAGACACATAAAACGACTCTCAAAAGCGGACAACATCGGTCCAAAATAACATATTTTTCATTCCATTAGGAATTATTTCCTAGGATGCCAAGTGTTGCTACAGTCTTCGAACACTATCATTATAGAAATCTCGACATATAAACATAAAAAACAAATAAAGCTCATAAGTATACTGAAATAAAACAACTTAAATGAATTAAAAACAGCAATAAATCAGCACACAACCTCATTTGACCCTGTAGCCATAACAACCGCTACCGATGTCGCCCCTCCCTAAAAAGAACATCTATAAAGCCTTCCTTCACAAATTTACCTACCTTCCATTACCGTCTGCATTAAATACCTGTATACGATGCGTTAATCAAGAATAACTTCGCGAATGCATAAGTATTTGACGAAAAAAATGATAAAATGGCGCGGTCCAAAAGCGCATTTCTTATGGGTTAAACCACATATATCATGCTCATTATTGGTCAAAATAACCTTCTCTCAGAGTTTTCACCCTTTAACACAAAATTCACAAAAATAAATTATATTATTATTTAAATTAGAACACTTTACAAAAATCATATAAATAAAAAAATAACATATAAAATACGGTAAAAACTATGGTTTTCAACTAAAAAAAGGTATGGATAAAATTCTATCCATACCTTTTTTTTTCAACACAACAGCCCGCCCTGCATTGAGTGCTTGCTTGCTTGCTTGCTTGCTTGCTTGCTTGCTTGCTTGCTTGCTTGCTTGCTTGCTTGCTTGCTTGCTTGCTTGCTTGCTTGCTTGCTTGCTTGCTTGCTTGCTTGCTTGCTTGCTTGCTCGCTTGCTTGCTTGCTCGCTTGCGACAAAACACCTTTTTATAATATCCAAAGAAAAGGAATACATGATCATCAACAACTATCCGCCAGCATGTATCGCATCGACCCTTTATTTAACCACGTTTTTAAGAGACAGAAGCCCTCCAAAGACAACAAGAGTAGCAGAATATAGGTCAGTCAGAAAGTTGTCTTAAAAGCCATAAAAATAAGCTTACTTCAAATAGCGCACAGCAAAAACAGATGATCATCAACAACTATCCGTCAGCATGTATCGCAGCGGCCCTTTATTTAACCACATTTTTAAGAGACAGAAGCCCTCCAAAGACAACAAGAGTAGCAGAACATAGGTCAGTCAGAAAGTTGTCTTAAAAGCCATGAAAATAGGCCTACTCCAAATAGTGCACAGCAAAGATAGATGATCATCAACAGCTGCCCGCCGACATGCGTTAGCCTCTTTATTGAACTATATCTTTTAATTGACACAAGTACTTTATGCACGATATCACTAGATTTTCCACATGGAAAAATAGCTAAGAAATAATAAAAAAACCACAAAACAAACTAACCCACAACAAAATAGCAACATCTAAATAAATAAAAAAATTACATACAGAAGGTACTATTTAAATGATGAAGTCGAAACAACAACAAAAATTTTAAAAACACAGACAAGCAAAAAGTCTTCCTTCTTGTTATCTTTGCACTACTATATAATTCATTATATGCATAATTGTTCAGCCGAAGACAGTTTGTTTGCACAGATCGAGATCAAGAAAATAAAAAAGCCCGTATCAATAGAAACAAAATTTGTCCGTAATTATCGTGATACATACAGCTTCCGCATCTATCTGTATAATGAAGCTACAAAAATCTATCAGGTAGCAATGAACCAGATAGCTGCCTTCGATTTTCTACAGAAACAGCTTCTGGAGGAAAATCCCAATCTAACGATCATCGCACGAAATCAGATACCCTCGTATTTGAGAACAAAAGACAAGCCTACACACTATTAATTTATTATATGGAAAGTTATTCGTCCAACAAAAGTTCATTTTTACAAACGGAGATAAGGAAAATCTGCAAAGTCCGCAATGCTGGTATCGGACTGTTTATAGCGATGTTTCTTTTTTGCTATGGCTTCTTCTTTTACGTTTTTTTGGAAAAATGGACGGGTACTTCCGACAAGCTGACTTTTTTCTATAAATCCCTCCCCCTACTTAGTACCTTGTTCGTTTATTTCGGCGTACTTTTCGGCGGATTAAGCTGGGCCGTTTATGCCAAAAATCAGAAATTTATTCTCGCCTTAAGAGCACTCAATAGCCGTGACCTTGATATTTACCAACGATACACAAACAGACTTGTCCGCATTTATGCAACCATTGCGCCTTATCTTTTTTGTGAACATGAACTTATATTCTTCACTTTTTTTGGAAGTAAAAAAATCTCGATCAGTCAGATCCACCGCATCGAGACTAAGATTATTCAGAATCCCCGCGGTCCAAACAGCTTCCGCGTCTATTTTTACAACGAATTCTCCAAGATCCATCAGGTGACAATGAACCAGAGAGGTGCCTTTGATTTTTTACAGGAACAACTTCTACTGGAAAACCCATATCTGAGCATTACCTCAAGAAACCGATAAGCTCCTTATAGCCAAACCTTAAACAATACCACCTTCTACCCTATCCTCAGCAATAACAGACATAATCTCCTGATTCCGCAACCGCTTTAATGATACGATTACGCTCTTCAAGAAATCGTTTCATATATACAGTAAGGAAAGACCATTCAGCAAACCTTCCCAAAGGACCTAAAGGTGCCCTAAAATGAAACACATCCCGCATCAGAATAGCACCATCCTCCTGCTCTTCAAACAGATGCTGATGATCCATCGACTGAAATACCCCCTGTATCATCTTATCCTCAAAAAAATAGGGCTTTTCCATTTTCGTGATCCGCACCGTCAAGGTTTGATATACGCCCAGATGCTTTGCTCGCCACCGAACAGTCTGCCCCAGCTCAATCAACCCACTGGTGATCCCAGCTATTGCCCGCTCATTTGTTTTCTTCGTCGAATACATATGCAGGTCTATACTGCGGGCCAGATCAAAAACTATAGCTATGGGCGCATTTACAAGGGTATCTAAAACAAGTGTTGGCATACAATCGTCGTGTCAGTAAATCTGTAACGAATTTCGCAAAAATCACGATGTTTTTTTAGGAAAGCGTCCGACAATTATCTAACTTAATCCTATACTTAGGTTTAGATGTCAATAATAAATTTATGATCACACTACTTCCATTTGAAGAAACCGACTTTGAGCGCTTCAAATCCTGGATAAAATCCCCAGAAGAACTCCTGCAATTTGCAGGCCCTTATTTTTCTTTTCCAGTCACTGACGTACAGTTAAAAAAATACATTGCCGATCCCAAGCGTCGTGCGTACAAAATTATCAGTACAGAAACAAACAACGTTATCGGGCATTGCGAATTAAATTTTGAAAGAGCTACCCCAAGACTATCCCGCATATTGATTGCTGACAATACAGAGCGCAACAAGGGTTTCGGAAGAAAAACAATAAACGCCATGCTAAAACTTCTTTTCATCGACGATGTATACGATAGCGCGGATCTGAATGTGTATGCATGGAACAGCAATGCGATAAAATGCTATGAAGGAGCAGGATTTGAAATCAATGAAGGTGTCACAACCGATACTCCCATCGGCAATGAAGTTTGGAAAAGTCTAAATATGCAGGTTACAAAATCCAGTTGGTTAGCCAAAACACAATGAAAAGGAAACGTTTTTTTAAGAAAGGTTTTATCTCCTTCATCTTAATTGCAGCTTTGGCCGGCTATTACGCTTGGCGGATTGAACCGCATTGGGTAAAATACGAGCAACTAAAGCTCCCCATAAGACATCTTCCTGAGAACCTCGAGGGGAAAACGCTTGTCCAGATTTCGGACATCCACATCGGTAACTATGTGGATAAAGATTTTATTAAAAACAGCTTCAAAAAAATTAAAAAAATAAGCCCGGACATTATTGTCTATACTGGCGATTTCGTCCGGTTGACCAACAACGCCCTACCGCTCGATGACCTTGATGATGTCATGCAAGCGGCACCAAAAGGAAAGATACTAACAGTGGCAATCTTAGGAAACCATGACTATGGACGTGCTTTTAGGGACAGTGCCGCAGCCGATTCGATTACCGCCCTTATCACAAAACATCAAATAAGGGTTTTAAGAAACGAGCGTGCAAACGCAGCTGGCCTGTTGCTCTACGGTATGGACGACTACTGGGGAACAAACTTCGACCCGATAAAAACAATGCAGAACTACGACAGCAAACAGGCTAGCTTAGTCATTTGTCATAATCCGGATGTTGCTGATCTGGATGTATGGAATGGTTATGAAGGGTGGATCTTGTCCGGCCATACACATGCGGGCCAAGTTCGGATCCCATTTTGGGGCTCTCCGATAATCCCCGTCTCCAACAAAAACTATGACCAGGGTGTTAAAAAACTAGATGGAAATCGGACGCTTTATATCAACAGGGGCCTTGGCCATAGTATCCCGATTCGCTTTAATGCACGGCCAGAAATAAGCCTTTTTACTTTAACAAGAGGTTAAGTTGATGGATAACACTGCGTTTAACCTCGTCACAAGCAAGAACCGGAATTAGGTCAGGTATGGATAGAAAGCAACTTCTATCGTTTGTCGATAGTCTTCCAGCGCATCCGATTGACACCGGCCTCCCAGTACTGCAAAACTCGAATACCAGAAATCTGATATAATAAAAATCTGACGTATAAAACCCTTCAGTATAGCTATCGGTATGTCCTGCCGGAACATCCCTAACTCAGCGTAGTACCTGAAGAGGGAGACAAACTGCTCCTCACGACGCATGACAAGATCCCTGTAAGACTCACCAATTGCAGGGATCCACGCACATACCTCAACAAAATTGACAAAAATGAACCTGTATTTATTGATCAATCTATAAGATCCGTTAATAAACTCCTGCAATAGCTCCCGAAGCACAAGATCTTTCTTATCAAATAGAGCCACCATTTCATCGTAATCACGTTGGAGTTGCCCGAAAATAGTAAAGATAATATCTTCTGTATGTTTAAAGTGGTAATGAAGATTTCCGGCGCTAATTCCCATTTCCCGAGCAATCTGACGTGTCGTTACCGTACGTATCCCCTCCCTGTTATATACATCTAATGCTGCTGCGACAATTTTTTCTTTCGTATTCATGACACAAAATTAGAACAATTGTTCTAATTTTGTGTCATGAATGATAAAATTAAGATCATATGAAAGATAAAAAGAAGGGAAACTGGCTGAAAAATCAATACTTCGACTTAAAACAGACACTCATTCCGATTCATCCTAACGATAGTTCATGGAAAAAATTCGGCAAACAGACAGCTTTTTTTATGTTTTTAACGTTGATGGCATGCGGAGCAATAGCGATGTTGATCGCCGTTTCCTTTGCACATTAGGAAAGGCACTTTTTGACAATATATTTATTTTCTACTGGTTGTGCTGGTTCTTTATCCGATTTACACGGCACTGCCATTTTCAGATTCCATATTTAAACAGCTGGCTTACGGATTTTGTCTTTGTTCCCATCATTGTTCACGTCTCATCTGTTGTGGGAAGTTATTTATTTAACAATGGTAATCCACATAGCTATCCGCTGTATCAAATCTGGTTTATAGCCGCTATTGTATCGCTAGTTTTTGAGTGGGTAATGCCCTACTATACGGATTATAACACAGCTGATCTTTATGATGTTTTTGCCTATTTCACCGGAGGGCTATTTTACTTTTTGTTTCATCAGCCCCGTTATATCAAAAAAAGTTCCGATGGAACCAATCATTTGGTTTGTAGCCAAAATTAAATCAGAGCCGATAAAAACACATTCTGGAACAAAAATAGGATATACGTTCTGAAAAATTTTCGCTCAAAATCGCCCAGAATATCTTATTGAACAACAGACATTAAAATAGCAAAAGCATAAACTATAATCGAAGAATAATGTTGATATTGTATTTAATTAGCAGATATAGGCCACATGACAAGAATCAAAACCAAAAGAACATGTACTAATGGGCACAGCTTCTATAAGAGTACAGACTGCCCAACATGCCCAATATGCGAAAAGGAAAAGAAACCTAAAGATGGTTTTCTAGCTCTTTTGGGTAGCCCCGCTAGAAATGCACTTTTAACCCATGGCATAGATCAACTTGAAAAACTGGCTCAGTATTCGGAGAAGGACCTGCTGAAGCTCCATGGTCTTGGAAAGACTTCCTTACCTTTGTTAGGTCAGGCTTTAATGGAAAAGGGATTAAAATTTAAGGAGTAGGCTGCTCCAAAGACTATTCTGTCAGGTGACAACAAAAAATAAGCCCTCGCTTGGCTTCCACATAGTTTCTGGCTACTAAGAAGTGCTTGAGGGCTTTATAATTCAACGCTTTTAGCACAAGCGGAACCTTCGTTTACTAGTACTCAATCAAAACCTCAGTGACCTGAGCGCCTTGTTTAGCACTTTTGAATTTAAACTTCACTTTCTGATTCAAGTTCAATTTTTGTCCGACAAGACGGTCATTGAAATAGATAGATTGCTGGGTGTCATTGTCTCTAATGAATCCATAATTGGACTCTGCATTGTAATGGACAACTTTTCCGAAAGAGTACTCGTCATGATGGTTTGAAGTCATGCTTGGACTCTCTCCTTCTTTCAATTTTATCGCAGGTCTGTCTGAGATATTCCCGTGTTCATCAACATAAGCAAACAATTCTTCCAAAGATTTTCCTTTGTCGTTGTTTGTTTTATTGAATTCTTTTTTCTCAATTTTTTGCTGTTTTTTGAGTAGTTTCTTTTTTTCTCGTTCTTTTTTGTTAAATGTAATTTGGCTTTTGCTCATTCAATATGGATTAAAATAAAATGTTCCCGAGGAGGTTTCGGACCTTTAGAGCTTTGGTGAAAAAGATAAAAATGCGAGGTGTTCTAAGGAGATAATTGCAAAGGTACAAAAAAAATAGGAGAAATCAGATAGTCGATCACCTAATTCTCCTAAGATTCACGAAGGAAAAGATATTCATTTTTTGTTCTTTTAATACGTTCAGCAGAGGCCAGCATACAGACACCATTCTTTTATACTTAAATTTGGCAACGCTGTTTAGTAACAAAACGACAGGCCATATACAGCATTCGGTCGCCGTCTCACCTAAATTCAAAAATGAGAAGGCTCATAGATAGCTGCATATTGTATACTTTGCTAAGTAAAAATTGGAAACTTTGATAAAACAAAAATATCTTTTGGACGTTATTTTGAAAAAAACACTATGGAAGTAAAAAATATCGAAAGAGATGACAGAGGTAATTTCATCGCCGAGGTGGATAATAATGAGGCTGGGATTTTAGAATATACATGGCAGACTGAGAACGAGTTCTCCATAGACCACACCGAGGTATATGACGAATATAAAGGGATGAGTGTCGGTAAAAAACTCGTTCTTGAAGCAGTGGATTATGCCCGGAAAAACGAGGCCAAGATTATTCCAAATTGCCCATACGCTAAATCAATTTTTGATAAAACAATTGCCTTTCAGGACGTATTAGCCTAAAAAGCCATTTTATCACTGGGACAAAATGGCTTTTATTCTTGATAGCAGTTTGGACTAAGCTACAATATTGATTATTTTTCCTTTTACAAAAATGATCTTTTTAATAGGCTTGCCGTCCAGATGCCTTTGCACATCCGCATGTGCCTTGATCATTTCTTCAACGGTTTGTTGATCCAAATCCAAAGCGAGTGATAGATTGAACTTCATCTTACCATTGAAAGAGACCGGATATGCAAATTCAGACTCGACTAGATATTCTGGTTTAAATGTAGGATAAGTTGCCTGAGAAAGCGTACCTGCCTCATGCCCCAATAAATTCCACAATTCCTCCGTAATATGTGGTGCATAAGATTGAAGAACGATAACAAGTTGCTCCAATATCTGGCGTTTATTACATTTCAAATCGGTCAATTCATTCACACAGATCATAAAGGCCGAAACAGAGGTATTGAACGAAAAACGCTCGATATCATCTTCCACTTTCTTAATAATCTTATGTAAAGCTTTAAACTCGGCCTTTGAAGGCTCTTCATCCGATACATTAAAACTACCTTCGGCATCGTGAAACAGGCGCCATACTTTCTTTAAAAACTTGTAAACACCTTCGATACCATTGGTGTTCCAAGGCTTGGCCTGTTCCAGTGGTCCCAAAAACATTTCATAAAGACGTAAGGTATCAGCGCCGTAAGTCTCAATGATATCATCTGGATTAACGACATTGAATTTTGATTTAGACATTTTCTCGACCTCACTGCCACAGATGTATTTGCCATTTTCCAATACAAATTCAGCATTCGCAAAATCAGGTCTGAAGTTTTTGAATTTTTCCAGATCCAAAACATCATTCGACACAATATTGACATCCACATGCAAAGGAATTGTATTGTAATCATTTCTCAAGCCATAGGACACAAATTGATTGGTTCCTCTGCCCTCTTCATCGAGTACACGGTAAACAAAATTTGAACGTCCCTGAATCATCCCCTGATTGATCAGTTTTCGGAAAGGCTCTTCTTCATTATGATAGCCAAGATCTTTTAAAAACTTATTCCAAAAACGTGAATACAACAAGTGACCTGTCGCATGCTCTGACCCACCAATGTATAAATCAACGGCTTTCCAGTAATCAACAGCTTCCTTTGAAGCAAAGCTATCTTCATTCTTTGGATCCATGTACCTGAACCAATACCATGAAGAACCGGCCCAACCCGGCATTGTACTCAACTCATATTCATACTGATCTTCATATTTCCAGTCCTTCGCACGCCCTAAAGGAGGTTCTCCGGACTCTGTTGGCAAGTACTTATCAACCTCAGGTAACAATAAGGGTAGTTCTTCTTCTTTAATAAGGTACGGAAGACCATTTTTAAAATAAACAGGTACAGGTTCGCCCCAATAACGCTGACGTCCAAAAATGGCATCACGCATACGGAAGTTGATTTTCGCCTTACCCAATTTCAATTCTTCCAGCCTAGTGATCAGCGCAGGTACAGCCTCCTGATAGGTCATACCATTGATAAAATCCGAATTGATATATTTTCCATCCTTATTTGGATCAGCTTCTTCTTCAATCTGCTGTGTATCCGAAATCGGAATAATTTCTAAATTAAAATGTTTGGCAAAAACATAGTCACGTTGATCACCACTTGGCACCGCCATTACAGCTCCTGTACCATATCCGGCAAGCACGTAATCCGCAATCCAGATCTGGACATCCCGACCTGAAATAGGATGTTTGGCATAAGCACCTGTGAAAGCACCCGACACTGTTTTGGTATCAGCCATACGATCCAATTCGGATTTTTTTGATGTTTTCTCAATATAAGCTTCAACTTCAGCTTTTTGTTCGGCTGTCGTCAACGATGCGACCAATTCATGTTCCGGTGCTAAAACAACAAATGAAACACCGAAAATGGTATCTACACGTGTTGTGAAAACTTCTATCGCGGTATCCAGCTGCGGAACGGGGAATTTCACCGAAGCGCCGACAGATTTACCAATCCAGTTACGTTGCATTTCTACCAAGGGCTCTGGCCAATCAATGGTATCCAGACCTTTCAACAGGCGATCAGCATACGCCGTAATGCGCATAGACCACTGCATCATTTTCTTTTGTTCAACCGGGTAACCGCCGCGTTCAGAAACACCATTGATCACCTCATCATTGGCCAATACTGTTCCTAAGGCAGCACACCAATTCACCGTACTCTCGCGCAAATAAGCAATGCGATATTTTAACAGCTCACGCTGTTGTGTTTCTTCATCAAAAGATTTCCATTCCTCTGCAGTGAATACTAATACATCTTCGTCAGAGACTGCCTGAACAGCTGTAGAACCGTTTGAAGAAAATTTCGCAATCAATGTATCAATGGATTCCGCTTTATCCGTTTCTTTATTATACCAAGAATCGAATGATTTCATAAAAATCCACTGCGTCCATTTATAATATTCAGGTTCAGAAGTACGGACTTCTCTACTCCAGTCATAAGAGAAACCGATGTTATCCATCTGCTCGCGGTAACGATTGATATTTGCTTCGGTTGTAACAGCAGGGTGTTGACCCGTTTGAATCGCATATTGTTCTGCAGGAAGTCCAAAGGAATCATACCCCATTGGGTGTAGTACATTGAAGCCCTTTAATCGTTTATATCTTGAAAAGATGTCCGAAGCAATGTATCCCAGAGGATGACCAACATGTAGTCCCGCCCCAGATGGATAAGGAAACATATCCAACACATAGTATTTTGGCTTCTGGTGTGCATCTGATGTTTTATAGGTTTGATGATCCGCCCAAAACTTTTGCCACTTTTTCTCTAATGATTTGTGATTATACTCCATTTTTGTTCGTAAGGAATTTTTATGACTTGCGAAATTACGATTTTAATACTGAAATGTGATAAAAGTTTTGTAGTTTGAACAATAAATTCTAGTATTGAAAAGTTATTTAAACATAGGTAGAAAACAAAATTCGAATTGATTTTTATCAAAGTAATTACAAGATAAATTCGAAATCTTCCGCTCAATTAGTTACTTTCGCAAATAAATTTTTGCTTATTATGTCAGAATACGAATTAAGCACACAAAAAAGAAAAACAAAGTCTGTCTATGTTTCCACAGTGATCAGCATCGCGCTGGTGCTCTTGGTGACAGGTATGTTGGGCTTATTATTGGTGCACGCTAAAAATCTTTCAAAGTACGTTAAAGAAAACATTGTCCTGAATGTCATTGTAAACGATGGCACCAGTGAGGGTGACGTGCTCTCCTTACAAAAAGATCTTGAAAAAGATCCTTATGTGCTTCGTTCAGTATACATCAGCAAAGAAATCGCTGCGAAAAACCTGAAAGAAGATCTCGGTGAAGATTTTGTGCAATATCTTGGGCATAATCCATTATTACCTTCTTTGGATGTCTATATGAAGGAAAATTACGCCAATACAGACAGTATCAAGACATTCATTGAAAAAATCTCTAAAAATAATAGAATAAAAGAGGTGGTTTATCAAGAATCGTTAATTGATATGGTCAACAAAAATGTACGTATTATTGGTATGATTGTTTTAGCCTTCGCTGTTATTCTCTTGATTATTGCCGTTGCCTTAATCAACAATACAATACGTCTAGCCATTTACTCGCAGCGTTTCTTAATTAAAAGCATGCAGTTAATCGGTGCGACCAAGAACTTTATTCGCAAACCTTTTATCACTTATGGTATTATTCATGGATTGCTTGGTTCACTGATCGCGATTTTATTGTTGATATTGACGCTCAAATTTGCGCAACAACAGATACCTGAATTGGTATTTCTGCGCAACTGGTTTGAATTTGCCGTTATCTTTTTAGGGGTTATCTTCATCGGAATTTTAATCTCAGGCCTCAGCACCTACTTTGCTGTGACGAAATATTTAAAAGCTCAATCTAACGATTTATATAGATAAAAATGGCTCAAATTAAGAAATCTACAGAATCTGTGAATAAAGGTTCTTTCGTATTTTCCAAATTAAATTATCAGCTTTTTATAGCTAGTCTGATCATTGTTGTCATCGGCTTTGCCCTGATGTCAGGTGAAACTGATATTTATAGTTTTACCAAAATTACGTTAGCCCCTATTGTTGTTGTCCTTGGCTTTGCCTTAGGCTTTGTTGCGATCCTATATCGTCCCAAAACAACGAAAACTGAAGAATAATCTTATTAAAAACAGATGTCTATTATTGAAGCTATCATCCTCGCTATCATCGAAGGATTAACGGAGTTTTTGCCTGTCTCCTCCACAGGTCATATGATTATCGCAACCGCTCTGATGGGTATTCAACCCTCAGCGTTTGTTAAATTATTTACAATTGTCATTCAATTGGGAACAATATTATCCGTTCTCGTTTTATATTATAAAAGGTTTTTTAAATCGCTTTCATTCTATTACAAACTGGTGATTGCGGCTATTCCAGCCTCGGTGCTGGGATTACTCTTCAATGATTTCATCGATTCACTTTTAGAAAGCCCCTTGATGGTTGCCATTATGCTGGTCGTTGGTGGTGTTGTGCTTCTTTTTGTAGACAAGTGGTTTAATAAACCTACTGTTGAAGATTCGGACGAAATTTCCTATAAACAGTCTTTTATGATCGGTGTGTATCAATGCCTTGCTTTAATTCCGGGCACATCTCGATCTGCAAGTACCATTATCGGTGGTATGGCAGAAAAATTAACACGTAAAGCGGCAGCGGAGTTTTCATTTTTCCTAGCTTTACCAATGATGTTTGGTGCATCAGCGGTTAAACTCCTGAAGTTTTTCAAAGAAGGAAATACATTTACAAGTGAAGAACTCAACTTGCTTATCGTTGGTAACCTCATCGGCTTTGTTGTGGCAATTATTGCCATCAAATCATTTATTGGATTTTTAACAAAGCATGGATTTAAGGCCTTTGGGTGGTACAGAATAGTGATTGGCGTTATTATACTGGTATTACTGCTTTCGGGTCATAGTTTACAAATTATCTAAAATTTTTTCATGGAAAACAGAGAGGTTGGTGAAAACTCAGCAGAGTTTAATTTTGCTGAAGGCGAAATGTTGTTGATTGATAAACCTTTGACATGGACAAGTTTCGACGTTGTAGGTAAAGTCAGGAACTCACTAAAACCATTAAAATTAAAAGTTGGCCATGCAGGCACACTGGATCCTTTGGCAACAGGATTATTGATTGTCTGCACCGGTAAATTAACAAAAAAGATCGACAGCTATCAGGCTGAAGACAAAGAATATACAGGTACAATTACACTAGGAGGCACTACCCCTTCCTACGACCTGGAAACCGAAATTGACGAGACATTCCCGATCACACATATTAACGAACAAATGATATTGGATGCTGCAAAATCATTTGTGGGTGATATCCAACAATTTCCTCCAGCACACTCTGCCATAAAGATCAATGGGGAACGTGTTTATGAAAAAGCACGCCGCGGTGAAGATGTCGAAATAAAATCCCGGCAGGTACGGATCAATAGCTTTGAAATTGAGAAGATTGAACTTCCCAACGTATATTTTCGTATTTCCTGTTCAAAGGGTACATATATCCGATCCTTGGCGTACGACTTTGGAAAAGTATTACAGAGTGGATCACATTTAAGTTCATTAAGACGAACCAAAAGTGGTGATTATCGTGTCGAAAACGCTTGGAACCTCGAACAGCTTATCGCCGAAATAAAACGTCATAAAGAAATCATTAAATAACCCTATCGGCACTTTTTATTGATTCTTTATCTTATTTTTGCAAAAAATCCTATAAATGAAAATCTACAGAAGTTTAGAAGATTTCACTCCCGTTGAAAATGCAGTCGTTACCATTGGTACTTTTGACGGTGTTCATATCGGCCACCAAAAAATATTAGTCCACTTAAAGGAGGCTGCACAAAAGATTAACGGCGAAACCATATTGCTTACTTTTTTTCCTCATCCCCGGTTAATTATTAATCCAGATGATGATAGCTTACGGCTAATAAATGATATTGAAGAGAAAGTGAGCCAATTAAGCAAAGTGGGTATTGACCATTTGATCATTATCCCCTTCTCCCGTGATTTTTCCAATCAGACTCCTGAAGAATATATCAGCAATGTGCTTGTAGGAAAATTGGGCACCAAAAAGATTGTTATCGGATATGACCATCATTTTGGAAAAGACCGCAAAGGTTCCTTAGGAGACTTGGAACAATTTGCTTCGATATTTGATTATAGTGTGGACGAAATCCCAGAACAGGATATCAATGATATTGCCGTCTCTTCCACCCGTGTCCGTGAAGCACTCATTAAAGGTGATATCAAAACGGCCAACCTGTATTTAGGTTATCCTTTTGAATTGACAGGAACTGTGATCCGAGGGGATCAAATCGGGCGTACCATTGGATTTCCGACAGCCAATTTACAGGTGCATGAACCTCATAAACTCATTCCTGCCTACGGTATCTATGCCGTTGAGGTCTATATATACAATCATATCCAAAATATCACTACAGGCGAGTATAAAGAAGAGAATCCTGTTTCAATCGCTAAGGGTATGGGATATATTGGTACAAGGCCTACTGTTGACGGAATGAATCGTGCGATTGAAATCAGTCTATTTGACTTTGATCAGGATATTTATGGCAAAACACTACGCGTCAAATTCCTTCACTTTATCCGCCACGATGAACGTTTTGACTCACTGGAGGAAATGAAAGCGCAGATCAAAGCAGATGAAATAGAAATAAGAAATCTTATTGCATAATATACCTTTATAAAAAGAAAAGCGGGAATTCCCGCTTTTCTTTTTATAAAGGTATATTATGCTTCGCATGCTGATTTCACTAAAATACCATTTTTCAGAAGTAGCCACGACACTTTTCAATGCGTTACATGATACCTGCAGCATTGCTGATGAGAACCAAACTAAGCTTTTACCGATAAGTTTTTAAACTAACAGCGCTTCGATGCCAAGCCGGTAACTATCCAATCCGAAACCACAAATCACTCCCCTGCAATTTTTGGCCAAGAAAGAATGATGACGAAATTCCTCCCGTTGATACACATTACTGATGTGAACTTCAATGACCGGTGTCTGAACAGCGGCAATAGCATCACCAATAGCAACAGAGGTATGCGTATATGCGCCAGCATTCATTACAATTCCATCGTACTCAAAGCCAACCTCATGAATTTTATCAATTAATATCCCTTCGGAATTGCTCTGAAAATATTCCAGTTGAATCGTTGAAAAGCGTTTTTTCAAGTCCTCGAAATAACTCAGGAAATCCTGACTTCCATAGATTGACTTTTCCCTAACACCCAATAGATTTAAATTTGGGCCATTTAACACAAGGATTTTTTTCATCCGTATTTAATAATTTAGACAATATTAGCGATTCGATCCATGCCGGCTACCTTTGGTAGCTGTAGCAGAGACCTCGAAGGCTATGAAACAGTTTTATTAAACAAGAAACATCATAATTATACATTCCATATAAGGCTTGAATAATCATGATGTTTTCATAAGCTCAATAATGTGCTTCAAATATATAAAAACTTCCTATAAATCATTATAGATTGCTCTGAAGCTCGAACGAAGTCCAAATGTAAACACCCCTGATTTATTCACGACAGGCGTCTCGTACTGTGCTTTGGCATAACGTTGCATATAGCCTAATTCTAGCCGAAGATTATATTTGGGATTGAGTACATATGCTGCTTTCGCATCGGCATAATAGATATTATTTTTGATCCCTTGCGCAATATGGTTTCCATACATATTTGGAATGGTGGTATACGATTGAAAGATATTCCCTCCCATATTGCTTCCGTCAGGCAGATCCAGTCCATTTTGTGTATACATCCCCTGCAATGAAAAGTCCCATCTGTCCCAAGCGTAGTTTACCAGACCGACCAATTCCCTGAAGTTAGCACCTTTTGGATGCGCCAATGGTTCGGCATTGTTGCTGTAGTTGGAATAGGATTTAAAGTGTGCATAGGTATAAGGCCTAGCTGTATTGTACTCCGCTAGGAAGTTTAGGTTTTTGACACCAAACATGTCGTAGCCTCTTAGCCCCAACTGCGCTCCCCATTTGTTATGTGCATAACCGTTGCCCGCAAAAAATTCCTTAGCCGTAAATTCGCCCAATAGAAACTGACCATAAACAGTCAAGTTATAAGGCAATTTATATTTTGAAGTAGCCCCTAAAAACATTTTATCCGGCGATGTGCGGTTATTGCTCTCGACAGGACGTATAAAGATAATCGGACTCAAATAACTGAAGTCAAATCCTCTTTTTCCACCCTCATCTTGTGCTGCCCAAACGACAGACTGAAAGAAACCAACGGATAATTTATTGGTCACATTCCAATCCAGGTATTGAAAGGCTCCCCATTTTTTTCCATCGCCCAAACGTCTGTTATTTTGCCCTTCCATAGGGTAGGTCCCACTGATATCTTGTCTCGGATGCGTTGGATCATTCATATAGGCCCAGATGGAAGTATACTGTACATTCCCGATCGTACCGGTCAGTTTCAGATGCGCATAATTAGATGAAAAGTCAGAAAGCAACATCGAACGATAACCATCACCAATAAAATTCTTGTCGTACGCGATGGTCGCTTGGATATATTTGTGCGCATCGTAGGTCATGCTTGCGGTCGCATACATCCAGTCCATTTTATTTTTCGACTGAAATTTGGTATTTCCCTGACCGGGAATTACTTTATTAGCCACGATATAATCATCCAGATATTTTGGAAAAACCGCCTGGCTTTCAAATGCAGATGAGTTAAATGTGAATTTATTCCCCACATTCAGTCCTACCTGAAATCCCCTTCCGTTCATCCATGTCCGACGTTTGTCACCCTGCATATCTTTTCCGATATACATATCCGGCAAAAAGTCGGCATAGAACGTGTAATCGTCTTTTTCTACTTGAACCAGATGTTCATTAAAGATCTTCCGCATGAACCAATTTGACGAAGAAACCGGTTTATTGGATTGTATCGAGTCAAATTTGGCCAGCAACAAAGAATCCTTGATGACAAATGGTTTAGCTGTTGTGTGCATTCTCGTCTCCGTTGAATACACAACATCGTTCATTTTCTGATAGAAATGATACGAATACGGCTGACTTTTAATTTGCCCAAACCCTGCAAAGGAGGCACTTACCCCGATGCCAGCCAGCACAATTCGAAGTAAATTACTTTTTTTTGATATATTAAGCCCCATAAAATTATTTCAAAGATTATTTCTTCTAGCAAAATGCATTCCTAACTGCAAATTAACCGAATAAAAATGACTTTATTCACATTCGAAGTCAATATTATAATGCTAAATCGTATTTGCTGTTCGTTATATTCAAAAATATTTATATCTTGCATCTTAGTAAATAACCTTGTATAACAAAAAATCAGCCCTAATAAGCATGAAACGCAGAACATTTATCCAAAACGCAACCTTATTGACAGCAGGTGCATTTGCAAGCAAATTTTCTTTTGCTCAGGAACATTCTTTTCCTGCCGTGCGTACGCCTAAAGAAAAACGACTTTTTTCCAGTAAAGTAGTCGAAGATGCTATCGCAGAATTTCAAAAAAACACAAAAAATAAGGAGTTAGCTTGGTTATTTAACAATTGTTTTCCGAACACATTGGACACCACAGTATTCCCTTATGTTCAGAATGGAAGAAACTATACCTACGTCATCACGGGAGATATTGACGCCATGTGGCTTCGTGACAGTAGTGCTCAGGTATGGCCCTATCTTCCTTTCATGAAAAAAGATAAAAAATTACAGGATCTCATCGTTGGTTTAATTCAAAAACAGAGCAAATGCATTAACATCGATCCATATGCCAATGCTTTTTACAATGATCCAACTAAAAAGGGAGAATGGTTTAGTGACCATACCAGCATGAAACCCGGAATCCATGAAAGGAAGTGGGAAATCGACTCGCTATGTTATCCGATTCGACTGGCTTATCATTATTGGAAAGAAACAAATGACAGCAGCCCATTTAACGAAGAATGGCTGGAAGCTCAACATAAAATTTATCAGACTTTTGTTGAACAGCAACGTAAAGATAATTTAGGACCTTATAAATTTGAACGGACAACCTCCAGAGGATCCGACACCTTACAGGTTGATGGCTATGGTTATCCCGTCAACCCCGTGGGTTTGATCTGTTCGAGCTTTAGACCTTCGGATGATTCAACTATTTTCTCGTTTTTGATTCCTTCCAACTTATTTGCGGTTGTTAGCTTGAGACAAGCTGCTGAAATTCTTAAAAAGGTTAAAAACGAACAGGCACTTGCATCAAAAATGGAAGCGCTCGCCAATGAAGTAGAAGCAGCCGTAAATAAATATGGAATTATCGATCACCCAACACTGGGAAAGATCTATGCTTTTGAAGTAGACGGCTATTCAAGTCACTTAATGATGGATGACGCCAATATCCCAAGTTTATTGGCTCTGCCTTATTTAGGCGCCGTCGACATCCATGATGAAGTCTATCAGCGCACACGTAATTTTGTTCTGTCTGACAAGAACCCATTCTTCTTTAAAGGTACTGCAGCCGAAGGCATTGGCGGTCCGCACATCGGTCGTGACATGATTTGGCCGATGTCCATTATTATGCGCGCACAGACGTCGACAAATGATGAGGAGATCCGCAACTGTATCAAAACCTTGGTGAGTACACACGGCGGAACAGGATTTATGCATGAATCCTTCCATAAAAACGATCCAAAAAAATTCACCAGACATTGGTTTGCCTGGACCAATACATTATTTGGCGAATTAATTTGGAAAATATACAAAGAGAAACCATCTTTGCTTCAGTAAAACTGAATCTTATAACGCAATGTTATAGGTGGATGTAACTTATAGCATTGCGTTATGGATAATACATTAACTTCTGGTCCTATTGGAATTTTCGACTCCGGCTATGGAGGCCTGTCGGTATTCAGGGAAATTCAACAGCTTTTGCCCCAATATGACTATATCTATTTAGGCGACAATGCACGTGTCCCCTACGGTACGCGTTCGTTTGAGACCGTGTATGCCTATACCAAACAATGTGTATTTAAGCTATTTGATCTAGGCTGTAATCTCGTTATTTTAGCCTGTAATACTGCTTCGGCGAAGGCGTTACGAACGATTCAGCAAAACGATCTTCCACCGGGGAAAAAAGTTCTTGGTGTTATCAGGCCAACCACAGAAATCATCCATAATTATACAAAAACAAATAAAATCGGTATCCTTGCCACAACAGGAACTGTAAAATCAGAATCCTATAAAATAGAGATCCATAAATTCAATCCGGAAATTGAGGTATTTCAACACGACTGTCCTTTTTGGGTTCCTTTGGTCGAAAACAACGAAATTAACACGGAAGGAGCACACTATTTTGTTCAAAAGGATATCCATGAGCTATTACAGCAATGTGATCAAATTGACACCATTGTTTTAGCGTGTACACACTATCCCCTACTATTGCCTGTCATCGAAAAATATGTCCCCAAAAATGTCAATATTATTTCCCAGGGACCTATTGTTGCCAACAGCCTAAAGGATTACCTGCACCGACATGTCGAAATAGAGGCTTGCTGTTCCAAAAACAGTCAATTGGCCTTCTACACTACGGATGACCCCAGGGATTTTGAAACCAAAGCAAAAATATTCTTTGGAAAAGAGGTGAATGCAAGCCATATCAGCGTTTAAAAATAAAAAGCGATGAATTTTTAAAACTATTGTCGTTTACTTTTCGTTATTCCTGATAAAGGAGCGTACAATGAAAAAGAATTTTATAACCATCGCATATAATGAGGAAACACAACATTGTGAATCCAAAGAGTTTTCAACTTTCCAGGAAAGCGCGGACTATTTTAAAACTTTTGAGACTTCTGCTCAGCCAAACTATGTTCCCGTATGCATCTACAATTTAAGCACCAATGCAACATTAGAAGTGAGCGATTATTTTGTCAACAAAGAAAATGAGCTGCAAAAGATATTGACACATTGTTTGAATATGCCTTAGCCTAGACACCGAAACCGTCAACAGAATGGGCGAAGTTTTTATCTTTCTCATTTTTAATGATGTTGTGATAAATGTCGATAAATTTATTACATGATATCAGAAAGCATTTCATTAATTTTTAATATCTTCAACGGAACAATAAGACAAAAAAATAAGTCATCAACAATGAAAACCAAACTGACAATAAGCCTTTTAACGATATCACTAGGCCTGACCGCCTGTAATTCCAATCATGCAAATTCAAATTCCGGTTCAGATAGCACATCAAATCCGGGTACGGATACGACAAGCTATCCACCAGTCGAAACTCAAAAAGCAAATACGGATTACAAACCTGCTTTTGCCGGACAAACCAGAATCGCCGGAGCGAAAACAACCTCCGCCTTTGAAGGCAAAGTTATTGCCGAAGGATTAAAGTCCCCTTGGGGCATTGCAGCGCTACCGGATGGTAGATTATTGATCACAGAAAAAGAAGGTGATATGCGTATCGCAAGTGCCGACGGGAAATTAAGCGAGCCAATTAAAGGCATCCCAGCGGTGAATAGCAGCGGTCAGGGCGGATTGCTCGGATTGAGGCTCGATCCGGATTTTGCAACAAACCGAATGGTATATTGGGTGTTTTCGGACAATACCCCTGCAGGAACGTTAACGGCTGTTGCCAAAGGTAAGCTTTCTGCTGACGAGAAATCATTCGAGGGTGCGAAGGTTATCTATCAGGCAACTCCAGCCCATAAGGGCAGCCTGCACTATGGTGGGCGAATAGTTTTTGATAAAGAAGGGAACATTATTTTTA
Source organism: Sphingobacterium athyrii (assembly GCF_003071065.1). Classification (GTDB taxonomy): domain Bacteria; phylum Bacteroidota; class Bacteroidia; order Sphingobacteriales; family Sphingobacteriaceae; genus Sphingobacterium; species Sphingobacterium athyrii. Next base: position 655,566 of record NZ_QCXX01000001.1, read on the forward strand.
CTACCGGTGAACGCTCTGATTTGGTCACCAGACCTTTGGCTCAGGATTTAAATGCGGCCCTGGGTAAGATTTTACGCATTACAAAAGATGGAAAACCGGCACCCGGCAATCCATTTATAGGAAAAGCAAATGCACGACCAGAGATATACAGCTATGGACACCGTAATCCGCAGGGACTTGCGTTTCATCCTGAAACCGGCGATTTATGGGAAACTGAATTTGGCCCTCGCGGTGGAGATGAACTCAATAGGGTCCAAGCCGGTAAAAATTATGGTTGGCCTACCATTACCTATGGAATAGAATATAAAGGCGATAAAGTTGGTGCAGGTATACAGCAAAAAGATGGGCTTGAGCAACCTGTTTATTATTGGGACCCTGTCCTCTCCCCAAGCGGAATTACATTTTATACCGGACAGAACATTCCCGAATGGAAGAATAACCTCTTTATTTGCGGCCTGAGCAGTACCCATATCGCCCGGATTATCTTAAAAGACAATAAAGTGGTTGGCGAAGAACGCTTACTCGGCAGTGAGGGGCAACGATTCAGAGATATTACGCAAGGACAGGATGGTGCGCTATATGCCATTACTGATCTCGGCAGATTATATAAAATAGACAAAAAGTAAATTTAATAAAGATAAGTAGCCCCAATGTGGGGCTACTTATTATGTCTTATGTCCACCTTCCTATTCTTCCAATTTTATTTTATCAGATATCGATAAACCGATCAGATCACGAAAGGCAATTTGGCGTAAAGCTAAAGTTTGGCGTGATTATTGACAATATCTAGTCGAAACAATAAAATATTATATGGTAAAAAAAGAAAAAATGAAAAAATTATTAGAAATTAACCCCTTATCGTTCTATGTGACCAACTGGGGATTTGTAAACAACACCGAACCAAAAAGAACGCGCAAAACTGGCCAACCTTCTCCGAAAAATTAGGCGTTCTTCTCTAAACATTCCAATCAAATTTATTAAAATCATCTGCTGATATCCTCCATACGGATATTAAGTAAGAGATTTATTCTTTTACTCCTACCGTAATTAGAGGATATCAAATTATGCAAAGTAAATTGCCAATAAAATAACAATAACGATACATGCTATCATAATGTATTTATTCAATTGGCTATTTTTCTCTCCTTCATCACTTTTATAGTGATAATCACGTTTGTTCGGCAAATTCATAAGTCTGTTTTTATTAATGATGAAGTTACGGACTTTTTTCCATATTATTCATGATGATAAGGTTCACCTTTCATAATAGAAAAGGCTCGATAAAGCTGTTCCGTAAAGAATAAACGGATCATTTGATGCGAAAAAGTCATCTTCGACAAAGACATTTTGGAATTTGCACGATCATAGATTTTTTGATCAAAACCATAAGGACCACCGATAATAAACACCATATGCTGTACACTATTGACCATCATTTTCTCCAAATATGCGGAAAAGTCCAGGGAACGGAACTCCTTACCAAATTCATCCAGTAAAATGACCATATCCTGCGGCTGCAATTGTTTTAAAATGAATCCAGCTTCCTTGTCCTTTTGCTGCTCCTCAGAGAGACTTTTGCTATTTTTAATATCCGGTATTACCATGATAGTAAAGTTTACATAGAACTTTAGTCTTTTGATGTATTTGTCGATTCCTTCGATCAAGTATTTATCATCCGTTTTTCCAATACAAAGCAACGTTATTTTCATAATATCTAATAAGTTGCCAAAGTTCCAATTTTATTTAAAATATCCGTAAACAAAAAGCTATAAAACAATAAACAATATTATTCGTTTAGTTATAGAACAATTATTTTCGCAATAATGCACAAAAACCAAATTTTTAGTATGAAAAAAATTAAATCGATCTTTCTTATTGCACTATGTTTATTTGGCTTTCGAAGTTATAGTCAGCAAGCTCTTCCAGACACCAGTAAAATATGGACGATCAAAGGTGAAAACACTTTTCTAATTAACCAAAGTTCATTTTCCAATTGGGCGGCGGGGGGTGTCAATTCATTCTCCGGAAACCTTACCTTAAATTATGATTTCAATTATAAAAAAGATAAGTGGTCCTGGGACAACAAGGTGCTAGCGGCATACGGTTTAACTTTTCAAAAAGAATCTGACTGGCGCAAAAATGATGATAGATTGGTATTGAACAGTTTATTGGGACATCAAGCCTCACAATACTGGTTATATACTTTTTTCTTGAATTTTAATACGCAGTTTGCCGATGGATTTGATTATACGAAAACTCCGAAAGAACGTATTTCGCGATTCCTGGCTCCGGCATATTTAAGCTTTGGACCCGGTTTTGCCTACAAAAAATCGGATAACCTGAGGTTCAATCTGTCCCCAGCAGCAGTAAGATTCGTGTTCGTCAGCGACACACTTCTTTCAACACGATATGGTCTAGATCCCGGAAAAAAAGTAAGAACCGAGTTCGGTGCCTCTTTTGACGCATACTACAAAGTAAACCTGATGGAGAATGTTTCCTTTGAAAATATTTTAAAACTCTATTCAAATTACCTGGACAAGCCGCAGAATGTTGACATAGACTACACCGCGAATCTATTCATGAAGGTCAATAAGTTTATTACCGTAAACGCCGGCGTACAAATGATCTATGACGACAACACCGCCATTCCGATTATTGAAAAAGGAAAAGAAGTCGGAAAAAGAAACTCCGCATTACAGATCAGACAAATCGTCGGAGCTGGAGTAACCTATAAATTTTAGTTGCGATAATCAATTCAACATCGAAAAAAAGGACAAAAATGCATTGAATAGAATTAAAAAAAGCCGGAATGTATTATTTCGGCTTTCTCATTTATGGATACTCGTGTAAAATTACATATTAAAATGGTGCATCGTCAGGCATATCGTTCATCCGTGAAGGCATGGTAATGCCACCACTAAAACCTGCTCCACCAAAGTCATCGCCAAAATTTGGAGACGGATTCAATGCGGATGCAGAGAATGTGGCTGGCGCATCGCCAAAACCGTCACCCCCACCCATTCCGGAAAACTCGTCTTCAAGATCGACAAATTTAACAAATTTACCGACGAAACGAAGCGGCACGATCCCTGTTTCACCATTACGGTGCTTCGCAATAATAACTTCACCCACACCTGCCGTCGGACGTCCTTCCTCATCTTCTGTCAAACCATAATATTCTGGTCGGTATAAGAAAAGTACCATATCGGCATCCTGCTCAATAGACCCCGACTCACGCAAATCGGATAACATTGGTCGTTTACTATTTCCAGGTCTGGATTCCACCGCACGACTCAATTGCGACAAGGCCAAAACTGGAATATTCAACTCTTTCGCGACAGATTTCAGAGCACGGGAAATACTACCGATTTCTTGTTCCCGGTTTCCCCCACCTTTGCCTTCTGCTTTACCGTGCATCAATTGCAAATAATCGACAATCACCATTTGGATATCATATTGTGCTTTTAGACGACGGCATTTTGCCCTAAATTCAAATACGTTCAGCGCAGGAGTATCATCAATGATAATCGGAGCGTCTGTCAGTCGCCCGATACGAGAGTGCAATTGCTGCCATTCATGATCTGCCAGGTTACCTTTTTTTAGTTTTTCCTGCTCAATTTCAGTTTCCCCAGCGATCAGACGATTGACCAACTGAACCGATGACATCTCTAGCGAGAATACTGCTACAGCTTTACCGTGTTCTACCGCCGCATTTCGTGCGACAGACAATACAAATGCCGTTTTACCCATCGCTGGACGTGCAGCAATAATCACTAGATCCGAAGGCTGCCAGCCAGAAGTCATACGATCAAGCGCCGTTAGCCCTGATGGCACACCGGTCAGACCGTCCGTGCGATCACGTAACATCTCAAGATTCGAGATGGCTTCACGCATAATATCGTCCATCTTGCGGGAATCTCTTCTCAAGTTATTTTGTGCAATATCAAACAAGCTCTTTTCGGCATGGTCCAGGAGATCGAAAATATCGGAGGTCTCGTCGTAGGAGCTATTGATAATTTCAGTTGAAACTTTGATCAGTTCCCTTTGAATATATTTTTGAGAAATAATCCGTGCATGGTATTCAATATTAGCCGCTGAAACTACGCGGTCGGTCAGTTGCGTAATATAATAAGCTCCGCCTACCATTTCCAGCGCGCCCATTCTCCGCAACTCGGATGTAACCGTCAAAATATCAATCGGCGAGGTCTTTTGGAATAAACCAAATATCGCTTCAAAAATCTTCTGATGCGATTCCTTATAGAAAGACTCAGGTTTTAAAATATCAATAATCTCGCTCAGTGCATTTTTCTCAAGCATCAATGCGCCCAAAACAGCTTCTTCAAGATCTACCGCCTGTGGTGGTAGCTTCCCTAAGCCGCTTACCATATTGTTTAATTTGGTACGGCGCTCACCATAATTACCTCTTTTGTTATTATCCGTATTATTCGCCTCAAAATTGCTCTCGTTCATCATGATATTATATCAGAAATATAGCTTCCCAGCTCTTAAATTTAAGATGGGATAACAAATGTATAAAAAATAAAATTCACCACGAGGATGAATTACAAACAGCAGATTTAGTTGTTCAGCCATCAACTGTCAAAACGCTTTGAAGGACACAGTTTTACCACTCTACTTATTAACACAACATGTGGAAAACATGTTGAAAATAAAAAACAAGCCCTTAAAATCAATACATTAAAAAGTGTTGATAACTTAAACCATTGTGAATAAGCAAAATTCAACAAATTCAAAATAGCAGCATTTATTTCCCATTAAAGACTGTCATAACATCTCCTTAATCAGACAGGAAAAATCTCAGCTTTAAATCGAAAAACAAATCCCATTTTAAGCATTAAAAATATACTTATATTGTATATTTGTAAAATGACGCACGATTCTTCAACATTAAAGCCCTATAAAGACGCCAACGACGGCAAGAAAAAACAGGTCGCGGATATGTTCAACAATATTTCCCATTCCTACGATTTCTTAAACCACTTCATGTCTCTGGGGATTGATATTATATGGCGCAAGAAAGCCATCAATGCCTTAAAATCCATCAAACCTCAACTGATGCTGGATGTGGCAACCGGAACTGGGGATTTTGCATTGGAATCCATCAAAATATTGAATCCCAAAAAAATCATTGGGGTTGATATCTCGCAGGGTATGCTTGATGTTGCTAAAAAGAAAATCGCAAATAAAGGGTTGGAAAATCAATTTGAAGTACAATTAGGCGATTCGGAGAGGCTTCAATTTGATGACAATACTTTTGACGCCGTGACCGTTGCATTTGGTGTCCGCAATTTTGAGAACTTAGAAAAGGGACTGTCCGATATCTACCGAGTATTGAAACCGGGTGGCAAAGCCGTTATTTTGGAGTTTTCAAATCCAAAAAAATTCCCAATAAAACAACTCTATAATTTTTACTTCAAATATGTAACACCGACTATTGGAAAGTTCTTTTCAAAAGATGCCAGTGCTTACGAATATCTACCGGAATCTGTTGCTCAGTTTCCCGATGGACAGAAATTTGTTGCTATAAATAAAAAGGCTGGCTTTGACCAAACGATTGTAAAACCCCAGACGTTCGGTATCTGTACGATTTATATCGCTACAAAATAAGTCAATAAACGATTCCACGGCTACATTTTAGCATGAAAAGACGGTCAATATCGAGTTTTAATATTTCAACTAGTAACATATATGAGAAAGACAGTTTTCATCACAGGAGCAAGTTCAGGTATTGGCCAGGCCTGTGCTGAAGTATTGGCGAAGGAAGGCTACAATCTTTTACTTTGTGCCCGCAGACTAAATCGTTTGGATGAATTAAAGGAAAAACTGAGTTCAACCTATCCCGATATCAACATTCATACTTTTGAATTAGACGTCAGAGATTCAGAGCAGGTCCAGAATCAAATAGATGGTTTGCCGCAAGAATGGAAAAAAATCCATGTGTTGATTAATAATGCCGGACTTAGTCAAGGTCTGGATCCTATTCAGGATGGCGATATCGGTGACTGGGACAGAATGATCGATACCAACGTCAAGGGCTTGCTTTATGTGAGCAAAGCAGTTATCCCACTCATGGATACTGAAAATGGGGCACATATCCTCAATTTAGGATCTATAGCCGGAAAAGAGGTTTATCCCAATGGTAATGTGTACTGTGCGACAAAACATGCCGTCGACGCGTTAACAAAAGCAATGCGTATCGACCTGCTTTCCAAAGGCATAAAAGTTAGTTCCATTGATCCCGGAATGGTCGAGACAGAGTTCTCCGAAGTTCGTTTTCATGGCGACAAGGAACGGGCAAAAAACGTCTATGTAGGCGTACAGCCCCTCACCGGAACCGACATCGCTGAAACAATACTTTTTGTCATCACTAGACCGGCGCATGTGAACATCAACGATCTATTAATAATGCCCACAGCTCAGGCTACGGGCACGATTGTCAATCGAAAATAATTAAAACATCATGTCATTAGAAACACAAATAAATCAAGACATTAAAGCGGCAATGATCGCAAAAGACACCGCAACATTGCGTGGACTACGTGCCATCAAAGCGGCTATTCTTCTTGCTAAAACTGAAAAAGGCCATGCAGAAGAGCTAAATCAGGAAGCTGAAATCAAAGTTTTACAAAAACTGGTAAAACAACGCCGTGAGTCTGCCGAAATCTATAAGAATCAAAACCGTGAAGATCTTTATCAAATTGAGGTAGAAGAAGAAAAAGTGATCGAAGCCTACCTTCCTAAACAAATGAGCAAAGAGGAAGTAGAGTCCGTTATCAAAGCAATCATTGCAGAGACCGGCGCTTCATCCATTAAGGAAATGGGAAAAGTAATGGGTGCTGCCAATCAAAAATTAGCTGGTCAAGCCGACGGGAAGACAATCTCTGAGGTCGTAAAAAGCCTATTGGCATAATCACCCCATTAACATAACATCAATCGAGTTACCGACCAATTGCTCCTGCGGTAGGGTCGGTAACTCGATTTGTCTGTCTTCATTAACCATCATGGATTATAATTGGAAACTTAAGAATTTTGACGAACTGACGAACCGGGAACTGTATCGCCTTTTAAAATTGCGTACGGAGGTTTTCATGCTGGAACAAGCGTGTTTATATCCGGAACTGGATGATAAAGATTATGTCTGCCTCCATCTTTGGGCGGAAAAGGATGGAGAGATTGTCGCCTATACCCGTTTGGTTCCGCCTGGAATTTCATACCCACAAGCGTCCATAGGGCGTGTAATTGTTGTGAAGGAGGCGCGAGGAACAGGCTTAAGCCAACTGCTGATGCATAAATCCATCACCGCTACGCTAGAAGCGTTCGGAACGCAGGATATTCAAATCGGTGCCCAATTCCACTTAAAGTCATTCTATGAGAAATTAGGGTTTGAACAAAATTCCGAACCTTATCCTGACTACGGGATTCTCCACATAGACATGACTAAATCAGTTCTTAAATAAATTATATTTATGAATCACATTGTAATCATTACCGCTGCATTATTGGGCGCTCTGGCCATTATATTAGGTGCATTTGGCGCACATGCATTCAAAAAAATTCTATCGGCTGAAAAGCTGGATTCGTTTGAGGTAGGCGTTCGATATCAAATGTATGCAGCCATCACGCTATTGGTTCTCGGACTAAACCTGTCCTTTGACTATCAGTCCGAACGGGTAGCCTATTACCTAATTACCTCGGGCACATTATTGTTTTCAGGAAGTATTTATTTTCTTTCCTTTGCGGAGTATTGGAAAAAAAACCTGAAGTTTCTTGGCCCCATCACTCCTTTAGGAGGATTACTCATGATAATGGGCTGGATTGCAATTATCATTCGTTTTTTATAACTTTGCATAACATAGTGGCAATGATGTCTGCCCAAAACCGCCCTAATAAGCTGATGACGTCTACTTTTAGTATAAAAACAACAGATTTTATATGAGTAGACTTATGGCTATCAAAACTTCAAATCAAACAGCGCAAAACAAGTTTTATTTCATTTCCAAATGGCTGATTACCTGCTGTATGGTAGGCTTTAGCGTTGGGTCAATCTGCGCATTCTTTCTTTTTTCGCTGAATTGGGTCACCGCATATAGAGAAAACAATTCCTGGATTATCTACGGATTACCGCTTGCGGGTCTGATCATTGCCTTATCCTATCAGCGTTGGGGTAATCCCTCCAGTAAAGGGAACAACCTCCTGATTGAAGAATACCTTTATCCACAGCGCCGGATACCGCTCATCATGGCACCTCTTGTCTTATTCGGAACTTTGCTCACCCATCTGTTTGGGGGATCGGCCGGACGTGAGGGAACGGCGGTCCAGATTGGCGGGGCAATATCCGACCAACTCAACCGTTGGTTTAATTTCGGCAAAACCGAACGTCGTATCCTGATATCCATTGGCATTACAGCAGGTTTTGCCGCCGTCTTTGGCACCCCACTTGCCGGAGCCGTCTTTGGCCTTGAAGTTCTCCTCATTGGCAAAAAAAGATATTTTGGGCTACTCCCCTGCATGCTCACAGCCTATATCGCACACTTTAGTTGTCAGTTGTGGAATATCCCGCATACACATTATCCTATACATGATAGTATCCCCGCAATATCTTTAAGCAATATTGGCCTTAGCCTAATTGCCGGGATTTTATTCGGTGCGGCAGCCCGGTTGTTTACTTTCACGGGAGACTTCTTCAGCTCCCAATTTAAAAAGATCAGATCCCCGCTATTCAGACCCGTTATCGGTGGTATTATCATCGTGATTACGGTGGTATTGCTAAAAAGCACAAAATATATCGGCTTGGGTATTCCAATGATACAGGAGGCTTTTAACAATCCTTCGGATTATTATGATTTCCTCATCAAATTGCTGCTAACCACATTTACGCTTTCTGCTGGCTTTAAAGGCGGGGAAGTGACCCCATTATTTTTTATTGGAGCTACGCTTGGCAGTGCGCTGAGTACGGTTATCCCGCTCCCTTTAGGGCTGCTGGCCGCCATGGGCTTTGTTGCCGTATTCTCAGGCGCCACAAATACGCCACTGGCCTGTATCATTATGGGCTATGAGCTTTTTGGTTTTCAACCCGTCGTTTTTATAGCAATTGCTTGCATAGCCGCATTTATATTTTCTGGAAAAAAAGGAATTTATGTTGCTCAAAAAGGGGGAATTAAAGAAAAATTGTACCGAAGATTGAATCTGTAACTCAGTCCATAAAAAAAGCATAAAATCAGGGACTGATTTTATGCTTTTCATCGCTATTTTTTTCAAACAGGCCTACAATAATTTGCCCTGCAAAAAGAACGCTGCAACGGTAAAATATATAATCAAGCCGGAGACATCAACCAAAGTGGCCACAAAAGGTGCCGATGCCGTGGCTGGATCCAAACCGAATCGACGTAGAATAAAGGGAATAAATGAACCCGACAAAGTTCCCCATAACACGATAAACACCAACGAAACCGCCACAGTAAGACCTATTGCAATCCAATAAGGGCCATAGTCATATAGACCAAGAAAATGCCAGGCCAATATCCTAAGAAAACCAATGGCGCCCAATATACTGCCCAAAATCAGTCCCGAAGAAACTTCCCTTTTCATGACATACCACCAGTCCTTGAGTTTCAATTCACCCAAGGCCATGGCACGAATAATAAGTGAGGCAGCCTGCGAGCCCGAATTTCCACCACTGGAAATAATCAGCGGAACAAACAATGCCAATACAACTGCCTTTTCCAATTCCCCTTCAAAGAAACCCATGGCAGAAGCGGTAAGCATCTCACTGAAAAATAATATAATAAGCCATCCGGCCCGTTTTTGTACTAACTGAAGTAATGGCGTCTTTGTATAAGCCAGATCCAGCTCTTCCATCCCTCCAAATCGTTGAATATCTTCTGTGTCACGGTCTTCGATCCGGTCCAGCACATCATCAAAGGTCACAATCCCAACCAATACACCCGCTTCGGTAATAATAGGTAAGGCACTTCGATCGTATTTTTGGAAGATTTCGAAAGCCTCCTCCATCGGAGTTGAGGCTTTAATTGCTGCGAAATTATAGTCAATTAGATCCGAAATCTTTGTGGAACCATCAGACAATAGCAATTGACCGATCTTCAAATCATCAATCAAAACATTCTTCTCATCAACGACATAAATGAAATTGAGTGTCTCAGCCTTTCTTCCAAAGACTTTAATATGCCGAAAAACATCATCCACCGTATAATAGGGACGTACCTGCACATACATGGGTGTCATTAGACGGGCAATACTGTCCTCTTTATATCCGATCAACTCCAGCGCCATCTGCTTTTCACGCTCGTTCAAGAGATTGATCAAATATTTGATCAGATCATCCGGTAGCTCAGAAAGCAACTCGTTTCGCGTATCCGGCTTAAGGTTATTCAGCAATTCGGACAATTCCTGCTCGGTCATTGATTTAATCAATGTGTATTGGACATCTACTTCCAAAAATGAAAAGATTTCCAATCTATCCTCTAAAGGATAGTCCATAAAATGTTGATGTTGCTCACCTTTAGTTAGACGCGATATTTCTTCCGCAATATCGGCTGGGTGCAATGCTGAATTTTGTTCCATTGGAAGAATATTTTAATGGATTTAGCGCAAAAGTAGCTTATTTTGTATGATATCCAATCATCTACAAAAGTATTTTTTAAGAAGGAAAGGCACTATTATATCTAAAATAGGCTGCTGACCGCTTTCGATTTATTGTTAAGCTACGAAAACAGTGCAGATTTTACAAAATCTTAAAAATTAATTAATCCGGGAGCAAGCTCCACAGCTTCACTTTCCGGTCGAAATAAACGGGCTGTCAACGTTCCCTCCAATTTTATTTCTCCTTGATTTACTTTTAGCCAACTACCTTCCCGTAGTCCAATTACGGGTTGTGAATTAAATTGATGAAATTCCTGAATACGGGTTTCCCGTGTTTCTCCTTTATGGGTCGAATTCATGTCCGGATCCAAAAAATGTGGATTAATATTAAAAGGGAGAAATCCCAACGCGTCAAAACTTGGCGGATAAACAATAGGCATATCGTTTGTTGTGCCAATGGTCAATCCGGTCAAATTAGATCCAGCAGAAGTGCCTACATAAGGAGTTCCTTTGCCTACTTGTACGCGCAATTGATGTACAAGATCCAAATCATACAATGTCTTCAACAACAAGAATGTATTACCCCCACCGACAAAGATTGCTTTTGCTTCCTGAATGGCCTTTTTCTTGTTCTGAAACTCATGCAATCCGGTAACTTTTATATTTTTATCATCCAAAGCTTCCTGAACCTTGGCCGTATACGCATCAAAAGATATTCCGGATGGTCTGGCAAAGGGAATAAACAGCAACTCATCGGAAGCGATAAATTTCACAAAATCTTCTTTAATGTAATCGAGAAATCCGCTGCCATGAATGGTACTTGTGCTTACGACCAATAAATTATAGATTGGATTGATCAACATATCTTATTTCTTAAAATTATATAACAAAAAATGCACCTTTTACTTCGTTTGAAGCGAAGCCAAAGGTACATTTTTACTTTCTGATTCTTTATTTTTTATCAGCAGACTTTTTCTCCGCACTCCATCTTTTATTTTCTTGCAGCGCTTTATGTAAAAGATATTCGATCTGCCCGTTAACACTCCTAAACTCATCTGCAGCCCATTTTTCCAATGCTTTGTACATTTGATCGTCAAGCCGCAACATAAAGTTCTTTTTATCTGCCATTTCATTCAGTTTATTGGTACAAAGTACCGGTATTTACAATTGGTGTCGCGGCTTTTTCTCCACAGAGCACCACCATTAGATTGCTCACCATAGCCGCTTTTTTCTCGTTGTCCAGTTCTACAATATCCTTTTCGGACAGCTTCTTTAGTGCCATCTCAACCATGCCTACAGCACCATCCACAATCTTTGAACGCGCGGCGACAATGGCAGCAGCTTGTTGTCTTTGCAACATTGCACCGGCAATTTCGGATGCATAAGCCAAATGACTGATTCTAGCCTCTTTAATAATCACCCCCGCAGGTGCAAGACGATCGGCGAGTTCCTGCTCAAGAATATGATTCACCGTATCGCCGCCTTCACGCAAAGTGATCTCCGCTCCCTCATCCTCCAGGTTATCATAAGGAAAACTTCCCGCCAGATGCCGTACCGCAGCTTCGCTCTGCGTACGTACATAAGACGTATAATTACTGACATCATACGCAGCTTTATAGGTATCCCCTACCTGCCATACGATAACAGCACCGATCTCAATTGGATTTCCCATCTTATCGTTTACCTTTAATGTCTGCCCTTGGAGATTATCCGAACGTAAACTGATCTTGATGGTAGAATACAGCGGATTGACAAAAAACAAACCGTTCTCTTTTACAGTGCCCACATATCGACCAAAGAAATTTAAAACACGTGAATGATTTGGATTAATAATCATTAATCCTTTCAGTATAAAAAATGTTCCGATCATCAGGATGACGCCAAGTACAACATATAGCGAACTTTCGTCGACGTTGGCAAATGAAAATATGGCAGCTATAAAAGAAGCTACCGCAATTAATAAGGCTAAATAGCCCGACATGGGTTTAATCAATTTTTCCATAATTCGTTAATATATATTTGATATCATTTTAATATCATAAATATAGCAAAAAATAATTCTTATTTCAAAGCCAAAATTTTTATTGTTATTTTTGATTATGCTCAAAAGGTCCTTTTTACCACTTGTGAACGCCAATACCAAAACGCTTATCCTCGGATCTTTGCCGGGCGACAGATCGTTGGAGCAAAATGAATATTATGCGCATCCACAAAATCGTTTCTGGAAAGTGATCAGACATTTGTATGATAGTCCAAATACGACAGACTATATTGATAAAGTAAATCTGCTGCTTGACAACGGCATAGGTCTGTGGGACGTCTGTGCGGAAGCATCCCGTCCGGGCAGTATGGATTTAGCGATCAAAGATGAAAGCCCCAATCCAATCATCGCGCTTCTGGAGGCAAATCCGGGGATCAAACTCGTAGTCTTTAATGGGCAAAAAGCGTATAAATTGTATACGAAGTATTTTGACGAAAAAGAGAACATACGCTACCTATGCCTCCCCAGTACAAGTCCTGCAAATGCAAAAACAAACTTCGAACAACTCGTCACGCATTGGCGTACGATCATAAGTGATTAAATTACATAAATAAGGTTCGTTAATTCAGCGCTATTGCTTATTTTTGCGCTAAGATGTCAGATTTAAAATACAATCAACGAGGTGTATCCGCTGGAAAAGAGGATGTGCACAATGCGATAAAAAATATCGACAAGGGTCTGTTTCCCAAAGCATTCTGTAAAATCATTCCCGATATTTTGGGTGGAGATCAGGATTGGTGCAATATAATGCATGCTGATGGTGCCGGTACCAAGTCTTCGCTAGCCTATGTCTATTGGAAAGAAACTGGAGATATTTCAGTTTGGAAAGGTATTGCACAAGACGCTATCATTATGAATATAGACGATTTACTCTGTGTTGGAGCGATCGATAATATTCTACTGTCCTCTACAATCGGAAGAAACAAAAATCTTATTCCCGGAGAAGTTATTGCAGAAATCATCAATGGTACAGAAGAAATATTGGCTGAACTTCGTGATTTGGGTATCGGTATTTATTCTACCGGTGGCGAAACTGCTGACGTTGGCGATCTGGTACGCACAATTATAGTCGATAGTACAGTTACATGCCGGATGAAACGGGAGGATGTGATTTCAAATCACCGGATTAAAGGGGGCAACGTAATCGTCGGCTTGGCGTCCAATGGAAAAGCAAGTTATGAAAAAGCTTATAATGGCGGTATGGGCTCCAATGGCTTAACCTCAGCACGTCATGACGTCTTTAACAAAAAAGTAGCGGAAAAATATCCGGAGGCTTACGATCCGGCTGTCCCTTATGAACTTGTTTTTGCGGGGAGTCAGGATTTAACCAATGGCATCACCGTGGAAACAGGCGAAACAGTCACTGCGGGTAAACTCGTCCTTTCACCGACACGTACCTATGCCCCGGTCATCAAAAATATTTTAGATAAGTACCGTTCTCAGATTGACGGAATGGTGCATTGTTCAGGTGGAGCGCAGACTAAAGTGTTGCACTTTGTGGACAATGTACATGTCATCAAAGACAATCTTTTCCCAATTCCGCCACTCTTTGAATTGATACAGAAAGAATCCAATACGGACTGGAAGGAGATGTACAAGGTATTCAATATGGGACACCGGATGGAATTGTATGTACCTGAAGCTATTGCTGCGGATATCATTGCCATTTCGGAGTCGTTCGGAATTCCGGCACAAATTATCGGTCGTGTAGAAGATGCCGCTTCTAAAAAAGTAACGATTACATCTCCTTTTGGAGAATTTATTTACGAATAAAACAAGTATGCACCATTCTATGCGATAAAGATTGGTGCATTTATTCCTTTTGGTATCAATGAAAGAAAAACTTCTCGTGGGCTGGAAAGAGACCCTGGATTTACCTGAATTAGGAATATTTGGCATAGAAGCAAAAGTCGATACCGGCGCTGCTTCCTCGGTTTTGCATTGTAACTCCTATAAAATCGTCAATGAAGATGGTCATGACTGGATCCATTGTGAACTCATTACCAATTTCGAAACAGAAGAAACCAAAGTTTTAAAATTAAAGCTTTACAAATCAAAACTGGTCAAGAGTTCATTTGGTCAGGAGGAAAAGCGTTATTATATCCGAACTACAGCAAAACTTTACGACCAGGTTTTCAGTATCAAGATTTCATTTCGAAATCGCTCCAAAATGACCTACCCGATGCTTTTAGGAAAGAATTTTCTCTACCGAAGATTTTTGGTTGATGTTTCCAAAGAAAATCTCTCCTTGAAGTCCCCGTCAAAATAAAAACAAATAGCAAAGCTATTTTGTTATCTTAGCACAAAAATATATTCAATATACAAACCGTGAAAATTGCCGTATTATCGACAGTAAAGAGTTTATACTCAACTCGTCGTCTCGTAGAAGCTGCACAACAAAGAGGTCACGAATGTGTTGTCATAGACCACAGTAAGTGTTACGTTGGCATTCAACAAGATAAACCCAGTATTCATTACAAAGGACAGGATCTCAGTGGTATTGACGCGATTATTCCCCGAATAGGCGCTTCGGTCACCTTTTATGGTTCGGCTATTGTCAGACAATTTGAGGTGATGGATGTAATTTCCGCAAATCCAAGTCAAGCCATTACCAGGTCCAGGGACAAATTGAGATGTCTGCAGATCTTGTCCGGTGCCGGCATTGGCCTCCCGATTACAGGCTTTGCACGTACGGCGTCCGATGTTGACGATCTGATCAGTATGGTAGGCGGAGCCCCTTTGGTGATTAAACTATTGGAAGGTACACAGGGGATTGGTGTTGTCTTGGCAGAAACCAAGAAAGCGGCGTCATCTGTTATAGAAGCTTTCTACGGCCTCGGAAACAATATTTTGATCCAAGAGTTTATCAAAGAGTCGAAAGGTTCTGACATCAGAGCTTTTGTGGTCGACGGCAAAGTTGTCGGGGCAATGAAACGTACAGCTAAAGAAGGTGAATTTCGGTCAAACATACACCGGGGCGGAACAGCTCAGGTAATACGCCTAAGCAAGGCAGAAAGAGAAACCGCTATTGCCGCCGCCGCACAATTGGGGCTTACCGTTTGTGGCGTGGATATGATTCCCTCGGATCGGGGGCCGTTAGTTCTCGAGGTAAATTCTTCCCCCGGATTGGAGGGTATAGAAAAGGCCACAAAGAAAGACATTGCTTCTGAAATCATTCAATACATCGAAAGACAATATGAATTGAAACAAGCACAAATGCCAAAAGTGGTAAAGAAGAAGAAAAAGAGAGAGAGCAAATTATAAAATTACCGGACTAAAAATTAAAAGGGTTGTTAATGGCTATTGACAACCCTTTTAATTTTTAAAGACGCTAGATTTAATATAATAAAGATTTCCCAATACTTCCTAAATTCAGCTACCGTTGAGTCCAAATTTTACTTATCTTAGGCTAAATTATGAATTAATGAAAAGATTTAGCCATCTTCTATTAGCTTTCGTACTTGTACTAGCTGCATTTTCCTGGTCTTTTAGCCAAACACCCATTCAAAAAACAGCGTCGCCAACTTGGCTCCGGCCCATTGCAAAAAAAGCCATAAAGCCAAATCTGGATGATATTAGCGATGGATATTACTATGAGTTAATCGAAAATCAAATAAACTTAGCTGCCCAAACAAAATATTATAAGGACATAAAAGTATTGTTTGATCAAAGTGGGATCGAAAACCTGGGACAGGTTCAGGTAACCTTTGATCCGCATTTCCAAAAACTTCAATTACATGAGTTAAAGATCATTCGCAACGGGAAAAATATTGACTTACTGCCACAGGCAAAATTCAACCTCCTTGCATCCGAAACAGAGCTTTCGAGGTCCATCTACAACGGAAGTCAGATGGCCCATTATGTCCTGGAAGATTTACGTAAAGACGATAAGATCGTATTCGCCTATTCAATTATAGGTGCAAATCCCGTATTTGAACATAAATTTTTCGACACCTATTACCTACAGGGATATGAACCTACTGGTTTGGTCCATCTCAATTATATTGTACCTAACAGTCGCAAACTTCAATTCAAAAGTTTCAATGGCGCACCTGAAGTACAGCAACAATCCATGGGAAATGCAACAAATTTCTTTTGGGAGCTTACTGAGAACAAAACAGTTCAGTTCGAAAATTATAGTCCGGCCTGGTACAGCCCCTTAAAGTATATCCAATGTTCAGAATTCAATACCTGGCAGGACGTTGACCAGTGGAACCGTAGGATTAATCCCATCCCACAGATAGTTCCTTCAAGTACACTTCAAACTTTCGTCAATCAACTATGGAAAGAGTCAAATGGGCAGCCCTATAACTACTTAAAAAAGGCCTGTGACTTTGTACAAAACGAGATACGTTATATGGGTATTGAGATGGGAGAATATTCACACCGGGCGAATGTTCCGGAAAAAGTATTTTCGCAGCGCTATGGCGATTGCAAAGATAAATCCATGCTGCTGGCAACAATACTCAAAAATAAGAACATCGACGCAGGACTGGTATTAGCCAATACGTATAAGGACCGAGGACTACAGGAAGAGCTCCCCTCGCCTTATGCTTTCAACCACATGGTTGTTGAAGTTAATATCGGAGGACGTTACCAATATATTGATCCAACCATAACCAATCAGGGCGGAGATATCAAAAACAGATATTTCCCCGCTTATGGAAAAGTGCTCTCGACCCTGGGCAATGGAAAACTTGCCGATGTACCGCAGCATGTTGTGGGAAATATTAAAGTCAAGGAAACGTTGACGCTGGAAGGCAAATTCGAAGCTATCCTTGATGTCAAAACAGTCTATTTCGGAAATGAAGCGGACAATATGCGTACTTATTTTCAAGGTAGTGCCAAAAACGATATACAGAAGCAATACCTGGAGTATTATGCGAAAACCTATCCCAAAATCAATAAAATTGGCCATATACAATTCAAAGATGATATTGAGAACAATCGCGTGGAGATCACCGAAAAATACAAAATTAAAAACATCGGAAAAGCAGAAAACGGATCTTCCAAAAAGTATATTTCCCTGTTGGGCACAAATATAAACGACAAGCTACCCGAAATTATGGAGGATCGTATTGCCCCACTGAGCCTGCCGTTCCCTACCGATATCGAGTATGAGATCTACGTTGTAAACAAAGGAAAAAATACATTTGGCAGTCATAAAGACAATAGCTATTTTGACCGCAACGCCTATGTATTCGGAAAGACATTGGAAATAAAGCCAGATAGTATCAAGATTGCTTATACCTTGGGTTTTCATGAACCATTTGTCGAGCAAAAGGATCTGCAACAGTATTATACAGATTTTGCCGATCGTGAGAATATCTTTTTCAATGGTTTTTATCTGGACGCCGACGGATATGTAACAGATGGGATAACTAATCTGGGCACACCGACATCAGCGAAGGAAATAAATTGGTTTACCCTGATCCTAATCATTGTCCTGGTACCAGTCGTCATTTGGTATATTGTTAAAAAGTATAATAAAAGTAAGCCCTTCTTTATCAAGCCATACGACGAAGTTTATCATGAACAAATTGGTGGATGGATGATTGTACTGCTTATCGTACTATTTATAAATATATTGACCCTATCCGGTATATTTTTCTTTCAGCAGTCCTTTTTTAATTTAAATACTTGGCAAGCGGCAGATCAGTTAGATGGTGTTTCACCCGTTACATACAAAATTCTGCTGCTGTTGGAAATAATCGGTAATGTATTGATACTGGTTGGTTTGATTTATAGCTGTATCTTACTGATCAAGAAAAGGGATATTTTCGCACAGACCTTCTTTATGGTTGCACTATTTATGGCCATATTCTGTACTATTGATGGAATTGCATCCTATTTTATGTTCAAAAGTTATTTGGATAAAACAGATGATCCACTCGCACATTACAAAGATACCATAAAAGCGATTTTCTTTTTCTGCATTTGGGGAACCTATGTGTATAATTCTGAACGTGTCAAAGGCACCTGTCTTCGAACATATCACGATAACAACCCTATACCGCGAGCCGTTACTCCTCATCCTTTTGATCAAGATTTTCTAAACCCCTATCCGATACAAAAAGAACAAGATACAGAAATTACATCCGCGGATTATAAAACACAAAGAAATGAATTAGATGATAAGCAGTCTGAAGACAATCAAACTAAAAACTAGATACTATTTTTCAATAAAAAAGGGTTTTGCATGATATCATACAAAACCCTTTTTTATTGAAATTTTTGATTATTTCATCTTCATAACCATATTGTCGGCACCTTCAGTAGAGACCTTTACTTGGCCAGATTTGTTTTTAGTCGATTTGTAGTGAACGTGATTTTTGATACCTTCAATTTGAACGGTTTCGACAGACCCAATATTAACCATATTGTCTGCGCCCTCTATCGTAACAGTCGACACGTCATTTCCCGTTACGGTATTGCCTTTGCCTTCAATAATAACTTTACTAACATTACCACGTATTACCACCTTATTATCGGCACCTTCTATTTGGATTGTCTCTCCTCCCTTGGCCTCTATTGTCCGGCTGTTACCTACACCCTCAATTGATATAACTTTTCCCTGTTGATCCGACACAGTTTTTATAGGAGCTTTGTAACCTGGTCCTTTAGCCATAACCATACCTCCAAATAACAGAAGTGAAAATCCAAATGCGATCGTTCTTGTTTTCATAATTGCATGTTTATTGCTATTTGTACAAAAATCAAACCTAATATTGAGTGAGAATGGTTATTACATATAGTTTGATAATTTCAGTTGTTTAAAAGAGGGTATAAAGCCTCCGACAAATAAAATACGATGAGCAGCTCCTTGCTATGCGTTCAAATATCGTCCAAAAAAACAGACAGCGTTCAAACGGTTCACAACAAAAAAAGGAGCCTTTTGGGCTCCTTTAATATCTCTAACAAATTGACAGCGGATTAAAAACTCTATTTTACTGCGTCTACAACTGCTTTGAAAGCTTCTGGGTTATTTAAAGCTAAATCAGCTAAAACCTTACGGTTCAAACCAATGTTTTTAGCGTTTAATTTACCGATCAATTGGGAATAAGAAATTCCGTGTTGACGAGCTCCAGCGTTGATACGTTGAATCCATAAAGCTCTAAACTCGCGTTTTTTGGTTTTACGATCGCGGTAAGCGTATTGTAAACCTTTTTCTACTGTATTTTTAGCAATAGTATAAACTTTGCTACGTGATCCAAAGTAACCTTTTGCAAGGCCTAGGATTTTTTTGCGTCTTCTTCTTGAAGCTACTGCGTTAACCGAACGTGGCATATTTTTAAAATTAGTTTGGTAAAAGGTGCCATGTATTTCAATGAACTTACGACCCTGTACCCGGTTAAAAAATTATTATTAAATAAAATCGAATAAAACTTATTTACCGATAGCAAGCATACGTTTAACGTTGCCCATATCGCCATCAGATACATAACTTGTTTGTGTTAAGTTACGTTTACGTTTTGTGCTCTTTTTTGTCAAGATGTGGCTTTTGAAAGCGTTTTTTCTTGCAATTTTACCTGTTCCAGTCAATTTGAAACGTTTCTTTGCGCTGGAATTGGTTTTAACTTTTGGCATAATACTTATAAATTTTATATCAATCTGTTAGAATTCTTATTATTTTTTAGGAGCCTTTGGAGCTACTGTTAAAAACATACGTTTCCCTTCTAATTTTGGTAAAAGTTCTACTTTACCGTAATCTTCCAGTGCCTGAGCGAAGCGTAACAACAAGATCTCACCTTGATCTTTGTGTACGATAGCACGACCTTTGAAGTGTACGTACGCACGTACTTTTTCACCACTTTCAAGAAACTTAATCGCATGTTTCAATTTGAAATCAAAATCATGTTCACCAGAGTTAGGTCCGAAACGAATTTCTTTGATAACAGTCTGTTTTGCATTAGCTTTGATTTCCTTTTGTTTCTTCTTCTGTTCGTAAACAAACTTACTGTAGTCGATAATCTTACAAACCGGCGGTACAGCATTTGGCGAAATCTCCACTAAATCAAGTTCCAACTCATCAGCCAACTCTAACGCTTTGCGTGTAGGGTAAACTCCTTGTTCCACATTATCTCCTACCAAACGTACTTCAGGTACCTTGATTAACTCATTAATGCGGTGATCTGGTTCTTTCTTTCTCATTGGTGGTCTTGGACCACCGGGTCTTTTTAATGCCAAATGTTTAAAAATTAAACGGTTATTTCCTTAATTAATATATCTCTAAATTCGTCAGCAGTCATAGTTCCTAATTCTACTGAGCCATGTTTACGTACAGAAACTGTGCCATTTTCCACCTCTTTTTCCCCTACAATTAACATATAAGGAAGCTTTTTCACCTCGGCGTCTCTGATTTTTCTGCCCACCTTCTCGTCACGTAAGTCTATCAGTCCGCGAATATCGGAATTATTTAGCGAATTCAAAACATTTTGCGCATATTCTTCGTATTTTTCTGACACTGGCAAGACGATAAATTGCTCAGGCGCAAGCCATAACGGAAATTGTCCCGCACAGTGTTCGATCAATACGGCTACAAAACGTTCCAACGATCCAAATGGCGCACGGTGAATCATTACTGGGCGATGTTTCATGTTATCACTGCCAGTATACTCTAATTCAAAACGTTCAGGTAAGTTATAGTCCACCTGAATAGTACCTAACTGCCATTTACGTCCCAGGGCATCCTTCACCATGAAGTCCAATTTCGGACCATAGAAAGCCGCTTCACCATATTCCACGACAGTTGGCAGACCTTTTTCTTCAGCCGCCTCAATGATCGCAGATTCGGCTAAAGCCCAGTTCTCATCAGTACCGATATATTTAGTACGGTTTTCAGGATCACGCAACGACACCTGTGCAGTATAGTCATTAAACCCTAAAGCACCAAATACATAAAGAACCAGATCAATTACCTTTTTAAACTCATCTTTTACCTGATCCGGGCGGCAGAATAAGTGTGCATCATCTTGCGTAAACCCACGTACCCGTGTTAACCCATGTAACTCTCCGGATTGCTCATAACGATACACGGTACCAAATTCGGCAAAACGAACCGGCAAATCTTTATACGAACGCGGCTTTACCTTATAGATCTCACAGTGATGCGGGCAGTTCATCGGTTTCAACAAAAACTCTTCACCTTCAATAGGTGTTTTGATCGGTTGAAAGGAATCCGCACCGTATTTTTCATAGTGACCAGAAGTCACATACAATTGTTTGTGTCCAATATGTGGCGTTACGACTGGTTCATACCCCGATTTCAACTGTGCCTTTTGCAAGAAATCAATCAGTTTTTGACGCAGAGCAGCTCCTTTTGGCAACCATAAAGGCAATCCAGCGCCCACCTTTTCAGAAAATGCAAAAAGCTCCAGCTCCTTACCTAATTTGCGGTGGTCGCGTTTCTTTGCTTCTTCAATGAACTTTAAATATTCGGCAAGCTCCGATGCTTTCGGAAAAGTTACACCATAAATACGTGTTAACTGTTTCCGGGATTCATCACCCCGCCAATATGCACCGGCAACATTAGTCAGTTTTATGGCCTTGATAAATCCAGTATTTGGTATATGTGGTCCACGACATAAATCAGTAAACTCACCTTGGGTATAAAAGGTAATCTTTCCATCTTCCAGATCCTTGATCAGATCCAGCTTATACTCATCCCCTTTTTCGGTAAAATAGGCTAAAGCATCCGATTTAGAAACGGCTTTACGTTCAAAGGTTTCTTTGCGTTTGGCGAGTTCTAACATTTTGTCCTCGATAGCCTTAAAGTCATCCGAAGAAAATTCGCGATCACCAAAATCAACATCGTAGTAAAAACCTGTTTCGATTGCCGGTCCAATACCGAATTTAATTCCCGGATACAATGTTTCCAGTGCCTCAGCTAGCAAGTGAGCCGAAGAATGCCAAAAAGTAGATTTTCCTTTTGTGTCATTCCAGGTCAACAACTTCACGCTAGCATTTTCTTCAATAGCACGGGCAGAATCCCATACTTCACCGTTCACCTCAGCAGCAAGAACATTTCTCGCTAACCCTTCAGAAATTGACAAAGCAATTTCCGCTGCAGTGATTCCTTTTTGATATTCTCTAACGGAACCATCAGGTAGTGTAATTTTAATCATTTACAACTATGATCTTTATATTGTTAAAAAATAGAAAACACAAAACAACATGTACAATTATGTTATTACACTTATGTTTTCAATAAATAAATTGTGAAACAAATTTAGCAAAATTTCTGGTAATAAACAGTTTTTTTATGATCTCTTGTCCCTTTTTAAGCAATCCTTCGTCTGGTAACACCTACCTCAGAAAAGAAAACAAAAAGCGGCGCTTCCACAAAAAACACCAAAATCACCGCTCAATTTTCAACCCCATAAAAATGACATGAATTCCACTGAAAAAAACCAGGGCTAACGCATTAAAAATAAAAAATTCAGGAGAGTTTCCACATTTTTAGGTTTTCGATGTTGGTAAAATGTGTTTCGTTAATGTTCTGATGGAGGTATCTTTGTTCCATCATGTTAGAGAAAAAGAGTACCCTCCATCACTATTTTGAACAGTTTCCCGACCACCGGATTAACCGGAACAAGAAGCATCTTTTGAGTGACATCATCATTCTGTCGATCCTTGGTGTACTTTGTGGTGCTGAATCCTGGGATTCCATTGAGGCTTTCGGTAAAACCAAGCTTGGTTTTCTCAAAGGTTTTCTCAAACTGCCTCATGGGATTC
>NZ_QCXX01000001.1:678970-1511555 GCF_003071065.1 Sphingobacterium athyrii
GCATCTTTTGAGTGACATCATCATTCTGTCGATCCTTGGTGTACTTTGTGGTGCTGAATCCTGGGATTCCATTGAGGCTTTCGGTAAAACCAAGCTTGGTTTTCTCAAAGGTTTTCTCAAACTGCCTCATGGGATTCCCTCACACGACACGATCAATCGTGTCTTCAGCGGTCTTCGGCCCAAGTTGTTTGAAAAAATGTTCGTAGAATGGGCAGGTAGCCTGAAGAATGAGTCGATCAAAAAGGAGGTCATCAGTATAGATGGGAAGAGCATTAGGGGTTCAAGGGATAGTTTTCATTCCCAGAGTCCAATACACATGGTGAGCGCATGGGCATCCAGTAATGAGCTGGTATTGGGACAATTGAAAGTCTCTGATAAGAGCAACGAGATCACCGCAATCCCCCTTTTATTGGAACTGCTGGACATAGAAGGGAGCATCGTGACCATAGATGCTATGGGTACCCAAGTCGATATTGCACAGAAGATCGTAGAGAACAAGGCGGATTATATCCTATCGGTCAAGGGAAACCAACAGGAACTATCGGATCAGATAAAGGGTCGATTTGAAAACCAGCTTCCAGCAGACGCAGATCTCGCCCAGGAGAAAGGGCACGGACGCATAGAAAGCCGTAAATGCGAGGTGATCACCGACCTTACCTTCATAGACAACAGTATTTCATGGGCTTCAATAAAATCGGTGGTACGCATAAGTTCCACAAGGGAGATAGGAAACAAGGTGACCACAGAACAGCGCTATTATATCAGCAGCTTGAGTGAAAAAGCGGCACATTTCAATAGTTATATCAGGTTACACTGGGGCGTGGAAAACAAGTTGCACTGGTCACTGGATATGATATTTAATGAGGACAGGCAAAGAAAGAGAACAAAGAATGCGGCCGACAACTTCTCATATATTAGAAAAATAGGACTTAATCTGCTCAAAAAGGATACATCAAAGGGCTCATTGGTCACAAAGAGACTCAAAGCGGGATGGGATGATAAGTATCTAATGCAAATTTTTAATCAAATTTAAATGCGTTGACCCTGTGAAAAAAACAGTTTAAATTGAGCGTATCATTAATATTTACTACCTTTGCAGACTCAAATTTTAACTATGTCGAATCAAGTACCAGAAGACGGAACACGATTACCTTTGATGGAAGAGTTCTACACCATCCAAGGGGAAGGTTTCCACACCGGGACTGCTGCTTATTTCATCAGATTGGGTGGCTGTGATGTGGGCTGCCATTGGTGCGATGTAAAAGAAAGCTGGGATGCATCTATCCATCCGCTTACAGCGGCAGATTCAATTATTGAAAATGCCAAGAAATATCCCGCTAAAACAGTTGTTATTACAGGTGGAGAGCCATTGATCTATAATTTGGATTACCTCACTAAGGGGCTGCATGCTGCCGGAATAAAAACTTTTATCGAAACATCCGGCGCATATCCTCTAAGTGGAGAATGGGATTGGATCTGCCTGTCTCCAAAAAAATTCAAAGCACCAAGAAAAGACGTACTTGATGCAGCCGGAGAGCTCAAAGTGATCGTTTTCAATAAAAGCGACTTTGCCTGGGGAGAAGAATATGCACAATTGGTCGGTCCGAATTGCAAATTATACCTTCAGCCGGAATGGTCCAAATCCAAAGAAATGACCCCGTCCATTATTGACTACGTCAAAGAAAATCCGAAATGGGACATCTCCCTACAGACACACAAATTTCTGAATATTCCTTAAACAGAATATAAAAATAGTGATTACAAAAAAAAGCATTCAATCATCGACATCGAATGCTTTTTTTGTCATAACTGACAGCTGTTTATCTCAATAAACTCTAAATTATTTCACATATTCTTTTATAAATGCATCAAATTCAAGCGTTTTTGTCTCCTCTCCTTCCTTATCCCGTACCAGAACTTTACCTGCACTGTCTACATCCAAAAACAACAGGTTAGGCTGAACAATAATTTTTCCATGCTCATCCAATAATCCTATTTTTCCTTCTTCTGAAAACATCAAATAATTACCCAAAAACTTGCTTATGTTTTCTTTTTTATCCAGTAAAACCTTCCCTTCTTGTGTAACGAGTCCAAAATTTCCATCTTTCTGAAAAATAGCCAATCTTTCCGTTGCCGGAGTGAGCCAGTCAAACCCTGTTTTGTTCACTTTGTTCCCCTTTTTATCCAGTAGCCAGAAGTAATTATCCTTATCTGAAACGATGGCAGTCTGATCATTAAAATAAGCCAAGGAAAAAAGTGAACAGGATAGCACTTCCTGTCCCGTTGTGCTCTTTATCCCATAATATTCATCATTCGTTTCCTTATCTTTCACCATGACCCATTTAAGCGATCTATCCAAAGGAAAAGTATCTTCAAATAAACTCACATCGTCGCCACCCTCCACAGGACCATCACCTGAAATATCAACAACTTTAATATCCTGAGGCAATCGGAAATCTTTTGTACCGGACACGTTAGCCACTTTAGTTGTCTCGAAACCCAAATCAGCATTTGCACCTAACGACAATTTTAGCACAGCGCCCGGAAGATCATTGACAAACGAAAAAGCGGTCATATAATAGGTAGGTACCGCTTCCGAATACCAAACGGTGGCTTCAGCCGAATCTGCCTGATTTTTGATAAATAATTTTGCTTTTTTACAGGTCACTCCAGCTACATTTTCAATCTCACCTAGATCTTGCATCCATACATAGGGACCTTCAGATTCTTTCAATCTATTGCTCACAATTTTATAGGATGGGTGATAAGATTCCGCCGTGACAATATCGTCCCCTGCCGAAAAAGAATATGTTTTTGCCAATTTTCTATTCAAAATAGCATGCTCCTTTTGATTAATCACAGCAGAAGAATAATCGGCATCGGCTAAGATCTCAACATTCTTATAAGCCATCTTTCCTTTTAGAAAAGGCTCATAAAACTCTTTCGCAAATTCAGGAATCTCATTTTCAAATTTTTCAGGAGAAATCTCCCCTTTAAACACCAACTCCATCTGCCATTGCTTATCCTGTCCATGTACTATAGGAATGGACAAGCCGAACAACAACGCTACTTTGAATAAATTCTGCATAAGACTGATAAATATGTAGCTAAATAACAAAAGATAGACCAAAAAGCCTATCCTTCCTTTATATTTTTTATTTATTTGTTTTTTATTCCGCTATTTTTTGCAAAAGGGGTAAAAAAAGAAATACACCTAAATGAAATGAAAACTATAATATTACCGTTTGCTGGGTTTTCACAGCCTCATCGCAAGCGAGCGCGATGCGTAAACTATTGATGGCGTCTTCCATGGAAGAAGACAGGTCAAGATCCGCTAAAATCGCCTGCTGAAAGAAGCGTTGCTCCCTGTTACACAATTCCTGATGATCTGGTTCATCAGACAAGTTTATCCATTCATCTCCTTTGATAAATTCATTGCGTTGATCTAAATCAGCATAATGCACCCTTAAACTTTCTGTTTGCGTATGCGATGCGACCGAATCCGATTTGCCTTCGTCACTAGCTTTGTTTGCTACAATGGACACCGATCCCCGGGGGCCGAAAACGTCTTTTACAAAAAATGCATTTTGGCTCACCATAGGGCCCCATCCAGCTTCGTACCAACCGACAGACCCGTCCTCAAAATGCAACTGGAGCTGACCATAATTATAGTTCCACGCCGGAATATCGTCAGTGAGTCGGGCACCTATCGCCGAAACACGTACCGGCTTAACGCCTGCCATCTGACACATCACATCAATGTAGTGAACACCACAGTCAACAATTGGACTCAGACTTGACATCAGATTGCGATGAACATTCCACATGTAACCATGGCTTTGTTGATTGAGGTTCATCCGCATGACCAAAGGTTTTCCCATAGTCTTTGCGACCTCGATAAACTTAATCCACGAGGGGTGGTAACGCAGAATATATCCTACCACCAGTTTTTTACCATATTTTATGGCAGCATTCACGACTTCTTCGGCTGAGCTTACATCCTCCGCCAAGGGCTTCTCAATGAAAACATGAGCGCCTGATTCGAAAGCCTTAATCGCGTAGTCCTTATGGGTATCCGGATAGGTCGCAATACAGACAGCATCAGGTTTTGTTTGTTCCAATGCGGACTCGTAGGATTCAAACAAAGGGTATTCGGAACCTAATTCTGCATTAAGTCTATTTTTGCTATCACCTCTAGCAACCAGACCAACGATCTCAAATCCTTCTAGATCATGATAAGCCTTGGCATGAGAAGCACCCATATTACCACAGCCCACCACCAATATTCTAATAACTTGCATCAATTATTCGTTTAAACAAATTTCTATTTTATTTTCTTAATCCATCCAATGCAAAAGCAGAGCCTGCTCCCAACACCGCACCAGCCAGTACATCTGTAGGATAATGCACACCCAAATACATTCTGGAATAGCCAACACTAGAAGCCCAGAGTAATGAAGGAGCAACAACATACCATTTTGAATAGGCACGGGATAATGCGGAAGCTGTCGCAAATGCTGATGAGGTGTGCCCGGAAGGGAAAGAATAGCCGCTGGCTGTGCGAACGGATATAAAGTTTGGATATTTTTTAAATGGCCGGCTCCGTTTGATCAAATGTTTTATTCCCACATTAACTAATGCCGTTACAGCGGTACTACTCGCTACGTAAAGTGCATTTTGACGCATTGCTTTGTCATTATTAATAGCTCCCGCAACTAATAGACCTACGGGTACAGCCACCTGCACATAGTTATTGATATCAGAAAGCACCTTAAAAGTTTGTGTCTGGGGCTCGGTTCTTGTTTCGGCAATAGACTCCAAAATACGGATATCTAATGTAGAAGCTGGCCTCTCCTGAGCCAGCGTAAAACCAGACAGACAGGTCATCCAGCTTACTAAAATAAATGCTATTCTTTTCATCTATACAGATTCTTTATTATACTTTACTTCATTTAACACAGTAAAACTATGCATGGCACTATAACTATTGAAGTCATCATATCGCTGATACTTGCGGTTCCTTACCCAGCTCGGCCTATAGGCAATGGAAACTTAAAAAGACTTCATTTGTTAAAAATAAGGAATTTTCTAAGAGTTGTCAGTCTATGTTTCAAACTTTATAGAAAACAGGCAGAAATTTTAGCGATTTAAACCGTCACAGCCTGGATCCTTAAACTTTTTAAAATGATATTTTTGTATTTCCCATTAATTTGCTATACATTTGCTATCAGTTATTAATACAAACATGGTCTATACCTACGTACATCATTTTCATTTGCATCATCGCCATTGTGGCGATATGTTAATTTAATGTGTTCTTACGTAGAATACCTTCCCTCTTGTTTGATTTCTTATTATTAATAATTTACTGCTAACATTTATAAAGCGTTGAAAAATCTTAAAATTGCTATCCAAAAATCGGGTAGGTTAAACGAAAAATCTGTTCAATTACTGAAAAACTGTGGTTTAGATTTCGAAAACTACAAAAGCTCCTTAATTACCACTGTGGGCAACTTCCCCCTAGAAATATTATTTCTCAGAGATGATGATATTCCGGGTTATGTCGAACAAGGAATAGCTGATCTTGGTATTGTAGGTGAAAATATCATTGATGAAACCGAATCAAAAGTAGAATATATTAAACGCCTTGGCTTCGGAAAATGCACCTTAAAACTAGCGATACCGAAAGATAGTTCCATTCAGGACATCAAAGACCTTAACGGCAAAGCAATCGCAACCTCTTACCCTAATATTCTTAAAAATTTTCTTGACGATTACAAAATCAACGCAGATATACGATTGATATCCGGATCTGTTGAAATTTCACCCGGTCTGGGGCTTAGCGACGCAATATGTGATATTGTTTCCACAGGTGGAACATTGAAAAGCAATGGTTTAAAACCTTTTGCAGATGTCAAAAATTCGGAAGCAATTTTAGTTGGACGAAAAGGACTCGAAGGAAACGAAATCCTGACCGAATTAGTTCAACGCATCGAATCAGTTCTGCTTGCCAAGGAGACCAAATATGTGGTTTTGAATGTAGAGAAGAAAAACCTTCCCGCAATCACTTCACTATTACATGGTGTAAAAAGTCCAACTGTAGTTCCATTGGCTGAAGAAGGCTGGGTAGCCGTACACACCGTTATTACGGAGGACGATTTTTGGGATAAAATCAACAAATTAAAAGCTGAGGGTGCGCAGGGTATTGTTGTGATGCCAATCGAAAAAATCATTCTTTAAACTTGACCGATTCTGACGACCATGTTAAAAAAATATGATTACCAATCTTTAAAAGAAGAGGAACGACAACAGCTGGTTGCCCGGAATACAGACCCGAACAACGCAATTCAGGATGTCGTCCAGGATATTATTCAAAAGGTACGCATACAAGGTGACACTGTACTTCGTGAGTATGCCGAAAAATTTGACAAAGTACAGCTTGACAAACTCTTTTTGGATGCGGATGACATAGATGAGCTAGCGGCAACCATACAGCGCGACCAACAGCGCGCTTTGGAAATCGCATTCCAGAATATCCACCGATTCCATAGCACGCAGCTTAAAAGAGAACGCACGGTCGAGACAATGCCGGGCGTAAAATGCTGGCGGGAAATACGTCCAATTGAAAAAGTAGGCCTGTATATCCCCGGAGGTTCTGCAGTATTGCCGAGCACATTATTGATGCTGGGTATCCCGGCTCGCATCGCGGGATGTAAGGAAATCGTAGTTTGTTCACCGCCACAATCCAATGGAAAGATTAATGGATTTGTCGCTTATTGTTTGAAATTACTCAATATAAAGCGGATCTACCTTGTTGGTGGCGCGCAGGCGGTGGCAGCCATGGCGTTCGGTACGCAATCTATTCCGAAAGTCGACAAAATCTTTGGCCCTGGCAATCAGTTTGTCACCAAGGCAAAGTCAATCATACAAGGATTAACGAATGTTAGTATAGATATGCCTGCCGGCCCATCTGAGGTACTTGTCATTGCTGACGAATCCGCCAACCCCGCATTCGTAGCGGCGGACCTCCTCGCACAGGCAGAGCACGGAGCAGACAGTCAGGCCGTATTAGTTGCGACTTCCACGGCTATAGTAGATGCCGTTAATACGCAAATCGAGACACAATTAACGGTTTTGCCACGCAAGGAACTTGCCTCAAGAGCAATTGAAAACTCCTATGCTGTCACGGTTGGCAACCTCCAGGAGGCCATTCAGTTTTCAAATGAATACGCTCCGGAGCACCTTATCCTTGAAACGGATCAATGGGAATCCCTGACACGTCATATCAGTAATGCAGGCTCGGTCTTCTTAGGACACCTTACCCCAGAAAGTGCCGGTGACTACGCATCAGGCACGAACCATACATTGCCGACATCCGGATACGCGCGGTCCTATTCCGGTGTTTCCGTGGATTCTTTTGTAAAAAAAATAACATTTCAGCATATCAATGAGACCGGACTTCAACAAATCGGATCTACGGTCGAAATACTTGCCGAGCTCGAAGGACTACAAGCACATAAAAATGCTGTTTCCATCCGCACCGAACAGGTATAATTTTGTGGAATTGAAAAAATAAAAAAAAGCGGCCGCACCTTGTACGACCGCTTTTTTACGCTTCTGAATCAGACATAAAATCCATAGGAAAATTACCTTCCGAACGTATCATAATTATCGGTCGCATACTTCTCAAATCTCGTGAGAAGAGCAATATTATCTTTTTCCAACGGACTCAGTTCCGCACTTACATCTTTCGAAACCGGCACGTACCAATCTACCGGATCAAAGAACTGACGAATAGAAGGTTTAGTAAATGCATAACCATGCCGTGCAAAAATCGTATTTCGGATAATCTCCAGATCTAATTTTTTTAAGTTTTTCAAGTCTTTCTCTGCCAATTTTTGTTTAGAGGCATTTATACTGAATACTGCCGGGGATGCAGACCGATAATATTCCATCACATAGGTATAAGTCGAATCACCGTCTTGATCTGTCGCTTCTTTCTTTTTCGAATTGATCCAATCGACCAAAGTTCCATATTCTTCATCTTGATTATTTAACATCAGATTGGGATTATAGGCAAACTGTTTCTTTAATAACTTGAAATTTCTTTTTTTAATTTTCACGCTCTGGTCATAGGCAACCCAGTTACCGATCAATGTATCATCCCTCAGTTTTATTTCAAAACGACCATCTGATTTTTTATCCCCAGGTTCATCTAACAGTAGCTGCATGGCATTCCCCTCGCCCTCAAGTTTCCCCGTCAGCGAACGTAGATTCCCTTTGACCACATTCTGACCAAAAACATTCCCTTTATCGGTAATTTTTTTTATGGTCAGGTTTATTTTTGGATTATAATCTGTCGTTGGAAGGCCCTCTCCATCTTCAAGTAAATTTTCATCGATCACAAAATCGCCCACCCAATTGCCATAAAGCTCCTGATGCGCTTCACGCTCGAGAACAACGGAATCTTTTGCTTTAGGCTCAAGGGCCTTCTTATTTGTTCTATCCTTACAACCGATCAGGGCAGAAAGCGCTAACAATAAATAAATATTCCTTTTCATTTTATTATAATTTGTTTTATTAAATAAATGAGTTCATGCCATTTATAAGTCGGGTAGACCATAATGGTTTTGTAAATTATGATTTTTTCGATAAATAATAAACTCTACAAGTAATAAATTAGGAACCCAGCCCAACCAGGCGATAATCTGATAAAGATCCATCGGATTGGGATGAAAGAGATAGACCAGAATCACCTTCCAAAAGCGTAATGTAAGTGCTGAACAGGTCAGGGCAAAACTCCGCAGCATAAAATCACGGTGAAGATTAATTTTTCTCTGAACTGCCAGACGCACTGCCTGCCATGTAAAATAGAACCATCCCAGTGCGAGCAACTCAAACGAAATGATTGCAAATACCCCGCCGTTGGCGACAGAGCCAATCAAAGCACCAGAAGGTGCTGCAAATCCCAAAATACTGACGACATACATGTAGCCGATCGTCCGGTGTAGTCGGGGGCGTTTCTTCAGTAAGCCTAAATTAAATTGGGTAAAACCAGCGGGCAAAGCAAGGATTGCGGTGCAGACATGGGTGTAAAAAGCATACTTGTACCACCAAAGCTCCTCAATTTCAGTTTGTTTGATCATGAGAAAATTTGCATCTAATGCAAAACTGTGGTAGCGCCAAGTAATTTCCGCCATCAGCGTACAGCTGTAAGCAAAAATCAAAAGCCAAAATCCATTCAATATCGAAATTTGGACTTTTTTTTCCATGACGAGTTTATTTACTACGAATTGCTTCGACAGGATCCAACCGCGAGGCCATTAAAGCCGGAACTATCCCTGATATTAGGCCAATAAAGGTCGAAAGAGAAACCGTAAGAATAACCATCTTTAAGCTGACAACAATGGCCACGCCAGTCGCCAATTGAACGATAAAAGCCAGAAAATAAACAACGACAAGACCTATCCCGCCCCCTAGTAAACAAAGCACGATAGACTCAATGAGAAACTGCGATAAGATGAAGAAGTTTTTAGCGCCTAATGCTTTTTGGATTCCAATAATATGTGTTCGTTCCTTGACGCTGACAAACATGATATTCGCGATACCAAAACCACCAACTAAAATAGAAAAAATACCAATGGAAAAACCAGCAAGATTGATGATACCAAAAAGCTGATCCAAAGCGCCCGTAATCATCGTTGTCTGGTTAATGGAA
The DNA here is from genome assembly GCF_003071065.1 of Sphingobacterium athyrii. Taxonomy (GTDB): domain Bacteria; phylum Bacteroidota; class Bacteroidia; order Sphingobacteriales; family Sphingobacteriaceae; genus Sphingobacterium; species Sphingobacterium athyrii. The sequence goes on from NZ_QCXX01000001.1 coordinate 688,689, forward strand.
AAGTTTTCTTCACGTTGCGGGGCAATGCGACGGATCGAACGCATCAATGTTTTTGCTTCACTTTCCGCCTCCCCCAAGGTATAATTCGACTTGATCACCATGGCTATACTCGGCGAGAAATTATCATAATTGACAAGATTGCGGGCCAATTCAAAAGGAATAAAAGCCGTATCATCAGGCGATGTATTGATCAATACGCCGTTACCTTCTTTTTTTAACACACCGATAACCTGAATCTTCCTGCCCAACATACTGATATACTTCCCTACGGGCTCCTCATTTGGAAAAAGACCCTCTGCGATGTTGGCTCCTAATACCGTTACAAGAGCGCCACTTCTGGATTCACTTTCGGCAAAGTATCGACCGTCAACAATATTTAAGTTTTGGATATATAGATTTTCATAGGTAGCTGCATTTACGGAAGAGCCTTGGGCCGAATTGTTCTTATATTTAATCGTCGTATTGCCGATATTGATCATATACGCCATATACTCGGCCGTGGTCATACGACTTCTTAAATCCTGGTAATTATTATAGGTAGGTTCGGGCCTATTCAAATATTTCCACCAAGGGTAATTGGGACCGCCATCCCAGGGCCATTTTTCGATATAAAGCGTCTTACTGCCGATTTTCTTGACAGATTCCTCAATATTATTTCGTAAGGTATCTACCGCTGAAAACACACCTATAATGGTAAAAATACCGATGGTCACGCCCAGCAAGGAAAGCAAGGTACGTGTACGATTGTCCTTTAATGCCGAAAACGCAAACTGACAACTTTCCAATATTAATCGAAGGAATAACATAATTGCATTCTAAAATACAATATAGTTTTGATTTAATGTCAAAATCAATAAAAATATATGTATAAATTAGAAATAAGGCCTTTTGATACCCAAAAAAGTTATAACTTTGTATGCTTTTTGCAACCTAGTATTTAGTGCACTGTAATGCACTGAAAGGCAGACATTAATATATATATCATTAAAGATGAAGTTATCTCAATTTAAATTCAACTTACCAGAATCACTACTTGCTTCTGAACCTTCTGAAAATCGTGACGAATCGCGTTTGATGGTCTTACATCGGGATACTGGTAAAATTGAACACAAAATTTTCAAAGATGTATTGGACTATTTTGACGATAAAGACGTCATGATATTAAACAATACAAAAGTTTTTCCAGCGCGCCTATATGGTAATAAAGAAAAAACTGGAGCTACGATTGAAGTTTTCTTGTTACGCGAATTGAACAACGAGCTTCGTCTTTGGGATGTATTGGTTGATCCCGCACGTAAAATCCGTGTTGGCAACAAATTGTATTTCGGTGATGATGACCTATTGGTCGCCGAGGTTGTTGACAATACGACTTCACGTGGACGTACAATCAGATTCCTATTCGAGGGTACCGACGAAGAATTCCGTCGCAACATTGAGATTTTGGGTGAAACGCCACTTCCTAAATATATCAAACGTAAAGCAACTCCAGAGGACAAATTCCGTTACCAAACTATTTATGCCAAAAATGAAGGCGCTGTTGCAGCACCTACAGCCGGTCTTCACTTTTCCCGTGAATTAATGAAGCGTTTGGAACTTAAAGGTGTGGATTTCGCCGAAGTTACATTACATGTGGGTCTTGGCACCTTCCGTACTGTCGAAGTGGAAGATTTGACTAAACATAAAATGGATTCGGAGCAATTCATTATTACAGATGAAGCTGCAAAAGTAGTGAACAAGGCAATTGACAATAAACGTCGCGTATGTGCTGTTGGAACTACATCCATGCGTGCGATTGAATCCTCTGTGTCCGCAGATCATCACTTAAAGGCTGCTTCAGATTGGACAAGTAAGTTCATCTACCCTCCTTATGATTTCAGCATTGCAAATTCAATGATTACCAATTTCCATACACCGGAATCTACGTTATTGGTAATGATCGCAGCATTCGCGGGATATGAGAATGTAATGAATGCCTATGAGGTTGCTGTAAAAGAAAAATACAGATTCTACAGCTACGGGGATGCGATGTTGATCATCTAAACAGAATAGATTAAAAATAGCTTGAAACGTGGGTAGCTTGTAAACTATCCACGTTTTTTTAAATAAAAACACGCCATATCTGTCTATGAACTTTGTCATTATCGTTGCCGCCGGAACCGGAAGTCGTATGAACAGCGACTTACCGAAACAGTTTCTTGATTTAAACGGTGTACCGGTGATTATGCATACCATCGATCATTTTCATCAGTCATCAACGATTTCGGAGATTATCTTGGTCATCAGCAAAGAAATGGAGCAATTCTGGACAGATTTATGTCTAAAACAGCATTATCGCACGCCAGTTCATTTGGCTTTTGGCGGTGATACTCGTTTCGCAAGTGTAAAAAATGGCCTTGCATATATCCAGGAAAATTTTGAATTAGGAACAAATGATTATATTGCCGTCCATGACGGTGCCCGTCCCATTATCTCTAGTTCTTTAATTGCTCGGGCATTCCAGGGGGCATACGAACATCAAGCCATTGTCCTAGCGCAAAAGAGTATTGAATCGGTCCGGACCGGCAACAGTACATCAAATAATGCCGTCGATCGAAATCAGGTTTGGTTGGTACAGACCCCTCAGGTATTCCATGCTGACTTGCTAACACGAGCCTATTGCCAAAAAGAGGATCCTTTGTTTACGGATGATGCCTCAGTGGTCGAAAAACTGGGCAATCGCATTGCTATTGTTGAAGGCGATGCAAAAAATATTAAAATCACCTATCCACAAGATCTACAAATTGCCCAGTTTTATTTGAACCTGATTAAATAGTGAATTGATTATGCGTTACCCCGAATGACGCGCAACAGCACGACAATAATGGCAATGACCAAAAGGATGTGGATAATGTTGTTTCCGGCTGCATAACCTCCAAAAAAACTGATCGCCCAGATGATCACTAAAATAACGGCGATGATGTACAATAAGTTTCCCATTTCTTTATAATTTAATACCTTATTCTGTTTTATATAGGTATAACAACAAGAAATGCACTAAAGTTTTATATTAAATGGATTCGTCAAGATTGATCTGCAATCGATCGTAAGCGAGGTATATATTGGGCGGTAGTTCTTCCGACACCTCCGCATGTAACCCCATCCGATGCCCAATATGTGTAAAATAGGTCTTATCAGCATTAATATCCTCTGCAAATGTTATTGCCTCCTGCAGGGTTAGATGGGAAATATGGGATTCTTTTTGGAGTGCATTGACGACCAAAATTTTTACACCTTTCAGTAACTTCCTGGATTCTTCGGAGATAAATTTTGCATCGGTAATGTAGGCAAAATCATCTATCCTAAATCCAAGCACAGGCATTTTATAATGCAATACCTCGAGCGGCATAATCTCTTTTCCAAATAGAAATAATGGCTCCCCTGCTTTTATTTCTTCTAAATCCAATCGCGGAGCTCCGGGATATTTAATTTCAGTAAAGGCGTAGTAAAATTCACGTTTTAGGGCTTCATGAAGTGCTGCTGTCCCATAAATAGCAATGGAAGAATGCTGCTGATAATTAAACGCCCGTACATCATCCAGCCCGGCTATATGATCTTTGTGCGGATGTGTCATCAATACGGCATCCAGATGCAGTACTTTTTCACGCAACATCTGATAGCGAAAATCAGGACCGGTATCGACCACAAGCGTATGATCATTATATTCAATAAGAATAGAAGAACGTAATCGCTTATCATGTTTGTCCTGAGATTGACAGACCTGACATTGGCACGCAATAACGGGTACCCCTTGTGATGTTCCGGTTCCTAAAAATGTTATTCTCAAACTATTGTCTTTGATTTCAATACCTCTTCATAAATCGGGAAAAGTTTTTCAGAAATAACCTCTGAATCAATTTCCACTTCCAATAAAATATTCCATAAGGACTGGATTTTTATCTCCAGATTGGAAAACTTATTCACGACTACAACCTTTGTCGCCTGCAACATGCAGGCCCCGGTGCGGAATGAACCTTTTTCATACCTTACTTTAAAGCCCTGTTCTTTAAAAAACTCCTCTATCTTTGTTAAACTACTCTGTGTAAACGGCAACAAAATCTCTCCTTCTTTTTAGTTTTTTTCTCAGTATTCCAAACTTAGATAAATTTGCCTTTATATACAAATAAATTCACTTACACACATTTTTCAGGTGTTTAAAATGCGATTTCAAAAACAGCAATAGCACGGGATATTTTCGTTATTTCCGGGTATCAATCGACTAGTTTAAGAAGCTCATTTCCAAAGGTGTCCCAGCTATATTTTTTCTTTTCGTCTAGAATGTTTGTCCGGAATTGAGCTTCCTTATCGTGACGATAGAAAGATACGATTCCATTGACGATACTGCCCACATTGGGTTCAACGACATAACCTACGCTGCCGTCCTGTACCAGTTCGGGCAAACCGCCTACATTGCTCACGATCATGGGTAAATCAAAGTGATAGGCAACCTGCGTAATTCCACTTTGTGTTGCAGTTCGATAAGGCAACACAACACAATCAGCAGCCGAGAAATACCGGCCAACCTCCTGATTGGGAATAAAATCAGTATGCATGTAAATCACATCCTCCAAATGATATTTTTGGATAAGTGCCAAATAAGGTGTTGGGTCTCCGTAAAACTCCCCGGCCAATAGTAACTTGATATTTAGTTCCCGAACCCGAGGGTCCGCTAAGGCTTCCAGTAATAGATCCAGGCCCTTATATTGTCGAATAAACCCAAAAAATAGAATAACACGATCCTCCTGTTGAATATTGAGCAACTTGCGGGACTCAGCTTTACTCATGTGAAGACCATAATTATCATATAAAGGATGAGGTGTATAAACAGCTGGCATCTGTGGACTAAACATCTTTAAGTCAGCGAGTACACTTTTGCTCATGGTGACACAGGCATCCACAGATTTCAAAAAATAGCGGATCAGAAATTTATCTCCAAAACGCTGTTCATGCGGAATAATGTTATCCGCAATACAGACGATCTTGGTGTATTTATTTTTTCGCACCTGTCGTTGAATTGTACCTAAGCAGGGACCAAAAAACGGCATCCAAAAACGGACGATAAGTAGATCATATCGAGCCTGCCGGAGTTCCCTTCCTATCCTAAACCAGTTCAAAGGGTTGATCGAATTAACTTTCGTTTTAATATTCAGATCGGGTGGCGCCGGTTCATCGGAGAATTGGGATTTGCCCGGAAACAGAAAGTTGGGATATTGTAAAGTGAATGAGTAAATATCCACCTCATGCCCCAATTCTTGAAAGTGGGATGCCAGTCGTTCGTTAAAAGAAGCGATCCCTCCTCCCCTTAAAGGGTATGCGGACCCAAGAATCACAATGCGCATAGGAATTAAATGACTTTTTCGATTTGATACTCATTCCGGTCCGAACTACTTCTCGAAACCAGCTCGGCCAAAAATCCTGTCAAAAACAATTGGGTACCTAAAATGATCGCCGTCAGCGCAAAGAAAAATAATGGCTGATCGGTTATATCCCTAAAGGGTGTACCACTAGCTATACTCATCAATTTGTGGCAGATCAAATAGATTGAAATAAATAAACCTGCGAGGAAACTTATAACCCCCATAACGCCAAAAAAATGCATCGGCCGTTTGGCAAATTTTCCGACAAAGAATATCGACAGCAAGTCTAAAAAACCTTTAACAAAGCGTCCCGGTCCAAATTTTGTTGTACCGTATTTACGTGGATAATGTTGAACAATTTGTTCCTGAATATTCGTAAATCCTGCCCATTTTGCAATAACGGGAATATAGCGGTGCATTTCGCCGTAAACTTCGATATTCTTAACTACTTCTTTCTTATAAGCTTTGAGACCGCAGTTGAAATCATGTAGATTATGAATACCTGACATTGATCTGGTCACCCCATTGAATAGTTTGGTCGGAATTGTCTTTGTCAATGGATCATACCGCTTTTGTTTCCAACCCGAGACCAGATCGGCTCCCTTATTCATAATTCGGTCGTATAACTCCGGAATTTCATCGGGGCTATCCTGCAAGTCCGCATCCATGGTGATGACCACATCGCCCTGGGCTGCTGCAAATCCAACATTTAAAGCAGCGGATTTACCATAGTTACGTCTGAATTTAATGGCTGAAATATTGCCATTTTGTACTTTCAATTCTTCAATGATCTTCCAGGAATTATCCTTGCTCCCATCATCGACCAAAATAATTTCGTAAGAGAAGTGATTAGCCGTCATAACCCGGTCAATCCAGGCCGTCAATTCGGGCAAAGATTCTTCTTCATTAAATAATGGAACAACAACAGAAATATCCATGTGAATGTTAATCATGCTAAAAATGTACTATTTTAATACAAACAAAGGTATTACTTTTCTCAGCAATACCTTATGCACTATATTTTATTTTATAAAAATCTACTTGACAGGCTGAGCGAATACTGGTTTTTCTTTTTTTGAAAGCGCAGACAATAGCAATGCAAAAACAAATTGAAACAACAATGTAATGGCCAAGCCTTTAAAGATCTGACCCAAGGTTATCTTTCCAATGGCTTCGACTTGTTTTTCCAGCTCGGCTACCCTTGAATCAATCACGTTATCTGGAATATTATTCTTTTCCATATACTCAATGGTCAGATTAATGGTATGCGTTAACACTTTTTCCTGCAATTCTGTATTAACAAAATTAACATATATCTGTGTTCCAATGGTTGAAATAATAGTCGAAATAGCCAGCATCAAAAATATCGTTTTCAATGCTATTGAAAAGCTCCAGTAACCGCCGTTTGCTTTTCTTAAAGCGAAAGCAAACACCGCAGAGATAATCGCAAAGACACCTGTATTGACAACAAACTCCAGAGCCATAACTGACCAAAAGGAATCTAGCCTCGGCACAATATTCATAATGCCCAAGCCTAAAACAAAAGAAATCACGCCCAGAACGACGCCATAGATAATACTCTTTTTCTTGTCAATTACCGCGTCAAATCCGGCATTGCTGGGGTTAATTGAATCTGTCATAATTATTTATTATAATAAGTGCTAAGAACCTTATAAAGAGCCAAATCAAATGCTTTATTGTTCGATACCGCAGCGTATTCTTCAAATTGTTGATCATTTGGTTTTAACTCACTAAAGAAACTCATTATGGGATAGAACAGTTCATATACCTCACTTCGAGGATTAACTCCCTTGGCGACTTTGGCTATTTCGGCATACGGGCTATCCACTAGAATCTGATTTGCAATGATATCCTCATAGATTTCATGTTCATCCTGAAACTCATCTTCATCAACCAATAAAAACTCTTTTAAGAAATCATCCAATTCGGGTTCAATCTCGTCATCTTTACATTCACCTAAATATAGAAAAATATTCAATAATTCAGTTCCACGATCTATGGTCTCGTCTTCAATAGCTTCCCATTCTTCAGAATCCAGGTAGTCATCTTCCAGCTTGAGCACATCATTAGAAAAGAAATTCATCAATAGTAAGTCAACATAGACTTCACGAAGTTCATCAAACAAAGGATAATCGTCAAAAGACTGATCCAGAAGTTCCAATTTCTCCAGATAGGTAGCTTCAGTATTGAATACTTGAATGATTTTCGTCAGAAATTCTGGGGCCGTTTCAATCCCGTCAACTTTTCCATAATTTAAAATACCTGCTTCAACAGCAGCTTTTATGTTTGCTTCCATGGTTTAATCGTTTTTAATGATTTGATTATTATTGATGACCAATTCGACAGCCCCTTTTAATGTCTGTCCGAATAATGGGGAATTTTTTGATTTGGATTTATTTGTCTTTTCATCGAAATTCCAGGATTTCGCAGGGTCAAACAACACAAGGTTCGCCATAGCGCCTGCTTTAATTTGCGGGACAGCTAGGCCAAGAATTTGTCTTGGTCTAACAGCTAGGCTGTGTACAATTTGCTCCTCGTTTAATCCGGCACGAATTAACAAAGGTAATACAGTTTGCAATCCTATAATACCATTTTTTGCAATATGAAATTCCACATTTTTAAATTCTATTTCCTGTGGAGTATGCTGTGAAACCACTGCGTCTATGACACCATCCTTTAAACCTTTTATCAGCGCTTTCGCATCAGCTTTGGTTCGCAATGGCGGGCTCACTTTATAGTTACTGTCAAAACCAATGATATCCTCATCTGTAAATACCAATTGATGTGCTGCCACGTCACAAGTAACCCGAAGGCCTTTAGCTTTCGCTTTTTTAATTAGATCTACGGCTTCGGGCGTACTGATCGACGCAAAGTGGATCGGGGCTTCCGTATATTCCGCGAGATATAAATCACGGGAGACCATCAAGGATTCTGCAAGATTAGGAATTCCTTTCATTCCCAAATAAGTGCTCATTGCACCCTCATTCATTTTATTGCCACCCGCCATGGACTCATCTTCGGCATGCGAAAAAATCAGTCCTTCAAATCCTTTTGCATACAACAAAGCTCTACTCATCAGTCCAGCTTGTTGCACGCCCCTATTTCCATCACTGAAAGCAACAGCACCATTCTGTTTCATATCATAGAGTTCGGCCATTTCCTTACCTTCACGCTTCTTACTAATTGCGCCAATGGGATGTATATCGACAATATTTCCCTTTGCGGCATTGACCACGAGTGCCACTTCGGACCGGCTTTGGATAGCAGGCTCAGTATTGGGCATTACGGCCACGGCAGTGAAACCGCCGGCAGCGGCAGCAGCCGTTCCCGTCCGGATATCTTCTTTGGTCTCTAAACCCGGTTCCCCAAAATTGGCATGTAAATCGAAAAATCCAGGCGATAAAATCTTACCTGTTCCATCGATGGTCTCTACGTTTTTATCAGCTACTTTGATGGTATTTCCAATCTGTGCAATCTTCCCCTTTTCGATAAGTACATCAACAGTCTGCTGATGGTATTCGTTACCCGGTAAAATTACTTTAACAGAAGTAATCAATAAGCTTTTCATATATGAATGTGATTGAAATTAATAGGATACAAATTGTCTGTTGAAGCATGTAGCGTGTTCTCTAGCAACAAACAAAAAACGAATTTATCACTATAAATTGTATAGCCATAAACAGATTTTTCGCGTGATGCTTTTGATTGCTTCATTTCGAGAAACAAAGTTACAAAATACAATTTTATTATAGAACACTAAAAATAGATTTCAGTGAACATTCATTAGGAATTTTCTCCCCATTGATAATGCTTAAAATCAAATCCGGCTAAACTCAAAATCCGATCGACCACAGTCTCAGCCAACTCCTCCAAAGTTTTTGGTAAGCTATAGAAAGACGGAGAAGCCGGACAAATGATTCCGCCTGCTTCCGTAACCAGTTTCATGTTCTGAATATGAATAATACTTAATGGTGTCTCACGTGTAACTAAAATAAGCTTCCTTCGTTCCTTTAACATAACGTCCGCCGCACGGGTAGTAAGATCTGAAGAAATTCCATAGGCTATTCTGGACAAGGTTCCCATAGAACAGGGGCAGACAATCATGGTATCAAAACGCGCTGAACCCGATGCAAAAGGGGCAAAAAAGTCATTTTTATCGTAGAATTTGAAAGGTACGTCCTGGTAACTCTCATCCCCCAATTCAGCCCGCCATACATCCTTCGCATTATTTGACATCACAATACCCACCTCAGTAAGCTGAGATTTTAGCGAATTCAATTTTTCCAGCAGTAACTTCGCATATATAGAGCCACTCGCTCCCGTAATAGCAACAACAATCTTTCTTTTGGACATTTCTTTTAAATATAAAAACAAAGCTATAAAAAAAGGGTCGAAGTGAGAAACACTCGACCCTACATCTACCTATGAAAAACATGCCCTTGGGAGGGGCTTAACAAAAGTACATCTACTTTTTAATTTTCAAAAATATTATATGAATTACTACACATTTGTGTATATAAATTTTAACAAAATACCTTTTTTAGCCCTGATCTCATCCAAATTATTGTCTCGATTTATATCCCTTGCAATTTTTTAGGATTTTATGACAGCCTGATTTCGCAAATAAATTCGCTACTCAAACAGTTATTTTCATTAATAAAACCTATTTTAGTAGGAGAGTTATGCAATTACATTTGAAAATGAACCTTTCTGTTTTAGAACAATATATTGAAGAAGGCAAAAGTCACGACATCGACCTGCTATTGATTGGAAACCCTGAATTATTACAAGAGACGACCAGTCATGGAATTTCACCGTTGTTATTGGCATGTTACTACAATAAACCGCAAATTATCCGGATACTTCTTCAACATACCAAAACAATGACCATCCACGAGGCCTGTGCAGCGGGATTAACAGCATACGTAGAGGCGATTATCCAACAGGCTCCATCGGTTGTCAATGAGTGGTCTTCCCATGGTTTTACACCTTTGTTACTGGCAACCTATTTCAACAGAGTTGACATTGTCCGTCTATTGTTGTCCAAAAAGGTAAATCCTAATATAGCCAGCAGAAACGAACAACTCTGCTCCCCCCTACATATTGCAGCTTCAAATAATAATGAGGAAATCGGTAAAATGCTCATTGAAGCCGATGCCGATGTCAATGCGATTCAGGCTACAGGTGAGACTGCATTACATTTTGCGGCGCAACACGGCAATATTGACTTCATTGTTGTCTTGCTCGAATTCGGTGCCGATACAAAAATCTTCAACCTCGCAGGATTCAGTCCAGCGGACTTCGCTTTGGAAAAAGGATATAAGGAAATCGCCGAAATACTCGCAAATTAACCACTTCGCAAAATTTCGGCACCAATCCGACAATGAAGGCACTGTCTCTTATCGCAATACATGTTCTTCAATTGCAATATCGCCTGACTTTGGGCCGCGTTTTCGGCATGCCAGTCAAATTCTCCAAACCGTTTTATGATCGCATTTTTCTCAACAGGAAGCATTTCCAAAAAATCAATAGCCTTGTCAATATACCGCTCTATCCCATAATATTTGCCATAAGCAAAAAGAAATAGCACCACAACATTAACAATGAGAATATCAATGGTATCTTTCCCTATTCTTCCAGAATGCGCCATACGCCCCTTACCTCTAGGCAAAACACGAGATTTCCAGTACTCGCTTAACTGTTCAATACGAAACAAAGAACGTGCATCCTCTAAATTTTCCAGATCCAAAATCATTGAAAAACTTAATGACTTATCTGTAAATAAGGCTACCAACTGCGCTATCCGAAGTTCAGGAAAATTATAAGGTCGCATTCGCAGCTTTTTCCACACACCGCTCATGACCTCAATGCCATGAGCAAGCTGTTGATAAACAAACTCATGATACAGCAACTTAACATGTTCATCCTCCTCTTTACCGGACAAGAAACCAGCTGCTCCAAAAAAAATTGCTTCGATTTTCAAGGTATCCGAACGATATTTTTTCAATAACGATATAGGAAGTTTTTCTCCGAGTTCATGAAATGCCTCTGCATTCACTTTCAGTCCCATACACCTACACATCCAGATCCAAAATACCTTTTCCCAATCATTGTCATTATCAGCCAATAGACTAAAGATAGTCTGAACTTTCATCTCCAGGCGCTCATAAGATAATGCACCCAACCACATTGTCTTCTTTAGTACATCAACTGAACTGAGCTGCGACTGACAAGGAATCCAATTTGTCGTATTCATCATTGTCGAATACTGATCGAGCAAATGCTGATTTACGTACGCCGAAAGCAACATTGTTGGGATAACACTCCCATCATTGCGGTATATGACTTTATCATTTACCCAGACAACATGAAGTATAACATTATTATAAGCTGCATCATCCCGATGATGGTGCCGATCCCAATCCGATGAACGAATATGGAGCTCAATATTTCCATACCATTCTTTGTCTCCGAGTAAGATATGAGACATTAAAAAATCAGGTCCTGCATTCAGGTTATGCTGACCAAAGTTCATCAAAATCAACGGCTCTCCGTCCGTGGACCGCAATCCTATTGTATTGAATAGCCGTAGTTTCCAGATAAACTGCATTAAGTTTTCTGTCATCACCATAATTGTATACTAAGAAATTAAGCTAACCGGCTATGATTTATAATTTCTTAAATATACAATTTTATCTGCACTATTTCACATAAACCATCAGCAAATCACTGGAAATCATCCGTTTTTCCAAAATCCGTCCATTCAACTTTGGGGCGGAAACACCACGATGCAATTCCTTCTCCGATTGAAACACACGCGCTTCATCCCAAAGACCAGCGTCAATAAATGTTTGTAAAGTCTTCGCTCCCCCTTCAATGATAATGGACTGTACATCCATCAGGTACAATTGATAAAGGATACTTTGTGGTAAATACAGTCCATAATTTTCAAGTTCAATATGTTTAATATGCCCTTGCCAATCTGTTTTTTTTGCATTAAACACAATGGTATCGGCTTTTTCATCAAAAATCTTAGCTTCAGGAGAAATGACCAGATCCCGATCTATCAACACACGGATTGGATTTTTACCTTTCCAATGCCGAACAGTCAAACTAGGATTATCCAGTTGAGCAGTATGGGTTCCGACTAAAATTGCATCCTCTTCTGCGCGCCAACGATGAGTCAGTTGCTGGCTAGCGGCGTTACTGATCCACACCTGCTTATCCTGCTGACCTATCAATCCATCCTTAGATTGTGCCCATTTTAAAATAACATACGGTCGGTGCTGGCCGATTCGTGTAAAAAAACGGCGGTTGAGCCAGATTGCTTCCTTCTCCAAAAGCCCAATTTCAACCTCAATACCTGCCGCTCTCAGTATTTCAACACCTTTACCATTGACCTTTGCATAGGGATCCAGACAAGCTACAAAAACCTTCGATGGTTTTAAATCGGCGATCATATTGGCGCAGGGAGGTGTTTTACCATAGTGTGCACAAGGCTCAAGACTGACATAAAATGTACTTTCAGCCAGTAATTTTTTTGCTCTATCACCATACCGCTCCAGCACCTGGCTTACAGCATTAACTTCAGCATGAGGACCTCCGTAAGGAGAAGTGTACCCCTCTCCTATAATTTTGTCATCATGAACGATAACTGCACCCACCATGGGGTTTGGACTTACAGACCCTGCTCCTAGCTGAGCAAGATCCAAACAGCGTTGCATATATTGCCTGTGCATATTCATAATGCAAATCTATGAAAATCGTACCTTTGAAACATGAGAATACTTCAAGATTTCGAATTATCGTTTCAGCATGAATTAAAGTCCATATATGACAGTGACGAAATAAAATCCATATTTCTACTTGTGATCGAAGAATTATTGGGTATAAAAAGAATAGCATATCCTTTTAAAAAGGATATTATTGTTTCTGAAAACGAGGCTGCTCATTTCCAGAGGATTCTTCATGATCTCAAAAAAAGCAGACCGATCCAATATATTTTAAATAAAGCAGATTTTTACGGTGAGTTTTTCGAGGTGAATGAATCGGTTCTGATCCCGAGACAGGAGACGGAGGAACTCGTTGATCTGATAATAAAAACACATGCGGCCTCATCGCATCTAAAGGTGATTGATATCGGCACTGGTTCAGGTTGCATTCCCATTATTTTATCAAAATACTTAAATCAGGCGCAGGTAACTACGGTAGATATCTCTAAAGAAGCGATCCATACCGCCAGAAAAAATGCGCAAAGCTTGGGAGAACCCGTTCATTTCATCAATGCTGATATTTTAGAATGGGATTACGTCTTTTCAGATCAGCAATACGATATTATCGTTTCGAACCCGCCTTATATCACACCAAATGAAAAACAGCAAATGCAGCAAAATGTATTGGCCTATGAACCAGAACTCGCTTTATTTATTGAGGAGAGTGCACCACTGATCTTTTATGATGTCATTTCATCCTTTGCCTTAAAACATTTGGCACCAAACGGAGACCTTTATTTTGAAATTAATCAATATTTGGGACCTGAAACCAAGGATCTCATCGAGAAAAAGGGCTTCCGGCAAGTCCAGCTCATCAAAGACATCAACGGTGCCAACCGGATAATCCATGCAAAGAAAAGCATCTAGAAAAAATAATCTTTTTATTTACTAGACAGTTAACGTCGGTTAACCAAATTTTAGACCCAATTATTTGGAGCATATCGAAAGAAATTCTACCTTTGCATCACTTTCAAAAACAGAAAGGATTCCGTAGCTCAGCTGGTAGAGCAATACACTTTTAATGTATGGGTCCTGGGTTCGAATCCCAGCGGGATCACAGAGGAAAAGCTAATCGCAAGATTGGCTTTTCTTGTTTAAGGGGATTAGGATTCGAAAGAAGGGTCGGCCGGGTTCGATCCGTCGGAGGCTCAGGGATGTGCACGGGAATTGTGGGGCTGAGCCAATCCCAGCGGGATCACAGAGGAAAAGCTAATCGCAAGATTGGCTTTTCTTTTTTAAACGGTCTCAAATCTACAAAATGAGATTTATAAACCCCAGGGTATAATCGGCCAACTTTTCGGCAGAACAGAACTTTTTATTGCCGATTTTGACACCCAACAGCCAAAATCAGAAGAAAATATGGACCTAAACCCAATTAAAGCGCTATTTTAATGGTAAGCGAACACTTACCGTTGCTGAGGAGAGATGAACAAAACGTCCTCAACATTTGTTCATCTCTCCTCAACATTTCATCAAACGTCCTCAGCATTTCACCAAACGTCCTCAGCATTTCACCAAACGTCCTCAGCATTTCACCAAACGTCCTCAGCATTTCACCAAACGTCCTCAGCATTTTATCAAATGTCCCCAGCATTTCATCAAACGTCCTCAGCATTTCATCAAACGTCCTCAACATTTTATCAAACGTCCTCAGCATTTTATCAAACGTCCTCAGCATTTTATCAAACGTCCTCAGCATTTGACCAATCGTCCTTAGTATTTGACCAAATATCCTCGAGGAAACACCATCGTTGATATCATTTATACGAATGATTAGCGTATATCCATTGCTTTTGATACCAAAAGAATGAATGGAGAATTCGAATACGTAACCGATAAACGAAATATGCTTAGCGATAATATCATTCCAGGAGAATTACCTCGGAATAATACCGCTTTCCCTTGCTTTATTAACAGCAGTCAGAATATTTCCTGTTTCAAACTTGTGCAATAGTGTGGCCCGATGTGTTTTTACTGTAAGCGGGCTGATAAATAAATCCGCTGCTATTTCAGCAGATGTCTTACCTGCCGCCAATAATTGAAGTATCTGTTTCTCCCTTATGGTGAGCTCCGGAATTTCCTCTGGCTCGCTAAGCACGGCCATATCAAAATTCTCTTTCAGCTCACTGCTCAGGGTAATCTTTCCATTCAGCGCATCCTGCATACAGTTTAATATATCGCACGGATCTGCTGTCTTTAGCAGATAACCGCTGGCACCACTTTGCAGCATCTGCTTGATAATGCTCCGCTCACTCAGGTTGCTGAGCGCAATTATAACAAGATCCGGATAAGACTTCTTCAGTTCCTTGCAAATACTTATTCCGTTTCCGTCAGGTAGCGTGATATCCAGCAATACCAGGTCGACCTCGATCATCCCCAAACAATCCGATAGTGCCTTTGCGGAACCAAACTGCCCTACCAGCTCCAGCCCATCATTTCCCTGAATGACATTTTTAATTCCTTCGATAACCAGCGGATGGTCATCAACGATGATCACCCTGATATTTCTGCTATTGTCCCACATACAATTCTATATTAATATTGGTACCTCCATCTGAGCTGTCTATTTCCATTTTCCCGTTCAACAGATCCACACGGCTTTGAACATTTTTCAACCCACGGCCGTGTTTGGGGATACCATCAATCGAAAACCCCTTGCCGTTGTCTTCCACAGTAATAAAGAAATATTGGTCCGACTGGCTGCACTGCACAATAACTTTTGAAGCGTCAGCATGTTTCACTGCATTGTAAACAAGTTCCTGTATAATACGATAGATCATGACCTTCACTTGAGGAGCAAAATTTCCCTCCAAATCAAAAGCTTTGAAACTGATCCTAAGTCCGGGAAGCATCGCTTCATCACAGAGATCTTTCAACGCCACTGCAAGTCCCGATTGCAACAGGGACTCGGGCATCATATTCCTTGCGATCCGTCTCAGCTCATTTACCGAATGTCCCAAGCGGTCAATACTCTGGTCCAGATCCCTTCGCTCCAATTGTTTTTTTTGGGACATAAGCTGTGAAAGATTAAGTTTGATGGCGGCCAGCATACCACCAAGCCCATCATGAAGATCCCGCGCCAACCGGCCGCGTTCGTTCTCCTCTCCTTCTAGAAGAGCCTTACCAAGCTCAATACGCTGTTGCTGCTTCAGGTGCTCAATTTCTCTGGCAGTCCTCGCTTTTTTATTACGGAACCAGAAATAGAAAAAAAACAGTATAAAAATCAATGCCGATACTGTTATATATACAATGATCCGTTGTCGGTTTGTACGCTCCCGCACCAATATCAGTTCCTTTTCCTTTTGTACATAATTGTACCTCGCTTCCAGATCAGCTATTTTTGCTTTTGTTTCCTGTGCGTACATTTCCTCAGAAACATCCCTCTGCTTGCGCATCCATGTGTACGCTTCCCTGAAATTGCCCATAACTGCTTCTATTCCGGCCAGATCGTCAAAAAGAACCTTCTTATCTGTTATCAATTCTATAAAGCCGCCATTATACATGCCCAGCAATACTTCTTTGGCTTCTTTCCACTTGTGCTCTGCTTTGAAAAGCTCAGCCTTTTGATAAAGCAACAGCCTGATATCATAACGGTTTCTAAGTTTTTGTGCAATTTTCAATCCCTTTTCTATTGTCTGCCCAGCCTCATCCCATCGTTTGAGCCTTATCAAGTACATACTTTCAATCGCATGAAAGTTGGGCGCATAAAGTGACTGTGGATCCTGTTGTAAAGCGTTGGATGCGGCCCTAATATTGTTTCCTGCCTCTTCAAGCTTTCCCTCCAAGAGATAAACCTTTGCCAGATGGCAATAAACATCAACTTTTCTGAGATCCTTTGGCGCCAACCTTTCAAATATTTGTGCAGATTTTTTTAAATAGAGAATTGCCTTTTCATATTCGCCGTAATTCATGAAAGGCAGTGCCACATTCGTATATCCGTCAGCCACGCGTAGGCTATCACCTCCTTTTGCTGCAAGAGGAATTGCTTCGTTCAGAAATAGCTCAATATATCGCCTATTGTCCCCCTTTAATTGTGCCAGCACGCCTATATTCGCCCAAGAGCGGCTTTGGTAAATATAGGATTCCGAAGTGCGTACCTGTTCCAGTCGCTGTATAGCGGCGTTAAAGGCCTTTGCTGCATTTATCGGTGAGAAGTCCATATATACCCGACCCATGTAAAAATATCCTATGCCTTCCAGAAGCGGATCGCCCGAGGCATATTTCAGCCCCTGCCGGATGACTGTTATTGATCGTGCTGTATCGGAAACAGCGAGCTGATCACCCCATTCGTAAAGCAGTGTGGCTTTTTGCCTATCGGAGGTTGATTTTTCCAGCTGCTGACGGATCCTGTCCGCCTGAACAGAAGATTGCCCATGTAGCCGTACCCCAAAGACAAAAATTATGAACCAGAAAAATAAGCTCCTCAATGACATACGCATCAATAACAGTCTCCGTGTAATATTAATAAAATATTCAGATATCCAACCACCTGTAACTCAAAAATACTCCTTAAGGAGTATTGCTCCGAAAACAAATTGGAAATAATTTTGATTATAGAATATCTTTAGCGAATAAACCTTAAAAAGCATAGATATGGAAAAGAAATTTTTCGTTGTTTTATTGATGTTGATAGCTAGTCAAGTGGGAATTACACAGGTTTTTTCTGATCAGCTTATGTTTCTTCAAAGCCAAACGCAGTTTATGACGATTCAGAGCCAGATATATAGTGATATGTCTAGGCAGAATATCGAACGTGACGAAGCGAATAGAAAAAAAACGGGCACAAGCAGCTCCTCCAACGTTGATAGAAGCAAAAGCTTTTCTTACACAGGCAATAAGGCTATCGTTGATAGGGTGGAAAAGGAGATCATATCTCGACTGAACATAAAAAACCCTGTGTCCGGAAAAAACCTCGAAATAGCATTAAACGGTACCAAGCCATATTCCAAATATATTGCTGCATTTAAAGCGCTGGGGCTTGACCCTGAACACGACTATGCAGATGTATTCACAGGTTATATGTTAGGCATGTGGCGGATCGCAAAACGTATGTCGAATAATCCCACAAAAGAGCAGATCCTCGCTGTACGTAATCAGGTTGTCAACCACCTTGATATTTCGGGACTGAATAACCGGGAGCGACAGGAAAAAGCGGCCTACCTCATTTATGACCTGATTTTTGCTAATGAGGCATATGAAGGTTCAAGAAAGACAAATAATCGCAAGCTATTGCAACAGGATTCTGATGCGGTACAGCAGCGCTTCCTCCGGGAAAATAAACTCGACTTACGAAGCATGACCATATCCGCAAATGGATTAACGAATAAGAATTAGAACGATTAAAATTTATGGCTATGAAGAAGCTATTCTATATCGGGGCTGCAATTACATTTCTGTTGAGCACATGCAATAAAAGGGATCATACTCCAGAACCTGATGGAGGTGGTTCATAATCCCTGCCGATGGAATAGTTTACAAAGTTTGAACCGATCAAAAAAATAGATACCATGAAGACCAAAATTACAGCAATACTTATTGCAATCTTTTCCACCCTGTTCATAAGCAATAAAGCAACTGCACAGATAGGCAATCCGGGGCTTATGTATCAGGGCGCTTTTAACAATGCCATGTTCCTGACAACAAAAAGTGCTATAGAACGTGGCATGAAAAATAAACAGTACAATGATACCCCTGTAAAAAGTCGCCCGTCGGGTAAGGCTGCTTCCGGGATGAATTTTGTTTCATCTGCTACGGTACAGGAAAAGGTGCTAGGGCTCATCGCATCAATAACCGCCAATGGAGACAACAATAAGGCCAGGTCCGCAGCAAAGACGATAAAGGACGCAGACTTTATGGGGCAGTTCGAAACCATACTCCAGCCCTACGGGTTTAGCAGATACAATATACCGGATGTCTTCACCGCCTTCATTTTACTTTCCTGGCAGGCAACCAGTGGTAAGGAGATCGGAAATTACCGCCAAGGAATTGAGCTTTTCAGAAACCAGATACATGATGCTATGGGTAATAATACCAAGCTCGTGCAGCTCACCAATGACCAGAAACAAGAGATCGCAGAAATACTGTCCTATATGGCCATGTTTTTTACATACGCCGCCAAGGAACAATCTAAAAATGGTGATACTGCTTCTTTGCTGACAACCAGACAAAATATCAGGCAGGCTGTTATTCGTGTATCTGGAATAGATCTTTCACAATATACCTTTAACAATAATGGCCTAATTGAAAAATAGCTTATTATTTCTCTAAGCCAGTTAGCAGAATCGGGCGATTATAGGGCGTTTTCCAAGCTTATCTCCCTTACCAAATTATAGCTTCTACGGACGCTTTATAACAAATAAAATCTCCAAATGAAATTAAATCCTTTGGAGATTTCAAACCAAAATCTTTTTGATTTTACCTTTACATTTTTTTGTCAAGTGCTTTGTTCAAATCTCGATCGAATTGTATAGCTAATTTTTCGCGCTCGATGTCGAATGTTTGTATCCGTTCAGTATTTCAGTGGTATGGAAGTTTTTTTATCAATTCTTTGAGATTCCTAATGATTGTGAACTACGCATTTGCGACTAATTTTCTTATGCCCCGGATTTGAATTACCCCAGAAATATTTTTTTTTATCTTATCTTTATAATTTAATAATTCATCATCTGAATACAATTAGACCTGCAAAGCAGCATGCATAAAAACAATTCGATCTCTATTCCGTAGTGAATGGAGCGGGAACGATTATAAGAAACGGAGAGGAAAGAGAACATGAAAAGAGTCACCTTAAAAGAGATTGGAAAGCAATTAAACCTTTCACCGGGCACCATTTCCAAGGCGCTTAACGATAGTCATGAAATCAGTGCGGAAACAAAAAGAATGATCCTAGCTTACACCAAAAAGATTAACTATATACCAAACTTTTCTGCCAAAAGCCTGAAAACAGGACGTTCAAATACCTTGGCTATTATTGTCCCTTTTATTTCCAGCTCATTCTTCTTTGATTTTTATGAAGAAATCTCACTTATCTTATCACAAACAAATTACCAATTAATTTTATTACAGACCTTCAACGACGAGAAAAAGGAAAAAGAAGCATTGGAACTCTGTGTGCAGAATAATATTGATGGTATCATTATTTCTCCTGTAAAAAATGATTCCAGCCTATCGTTGTTAATGTACATCATGGACCAAATATGTCCGATCATTATATTTGACCGAATAAATCACCAACTTGATACCTTTAAGATCGGTATACAGAATAACAAAGTGATTTATCAGGCCACGGCGGAAATGATAAAAAACGGTCGCAAAAACATTATTCTGTTACTCTGTAAAGATATCGGAGGAAATGCCACTAGAATTAAAGGCTACAAAGATGCCCTTTTTAACAGCTCTATTCCCTACAACGAAGATAATATTGTTGAAATATCCTATTCAAGCCCTAAAGATGATATTGATGCGGAACTCGAACGAAAAATAAGCGCTTTATTAAGCAGCCCAGTCCCTCCAGAGGCACTTCTATCTACCACCGACACGCTATCATTAAAGGTCTTACATATTTTAAATAAACTTAAGGTAAAGATTCCTGAAAACATGAATTTAATCGGATTCAGCAACACGCCCTTTGCGAATAGCCTGAACCCGTCTTTGACAACGATTGCTCAGCCCACACGCCTCATGGCTGATAAATCAGTGGAACTGTTACTGGAAATGCTGAAAAAAAGAAACAAAAAAAATTATTTTGAGTTTGAGACTTATTTTTTGGACTGCCAAATAGAACACCGAAAATCAACCTCTGCATCCCGAGAATAAATAACAAGATTTTTACATCAATTGCATAAAACAGTCTTGTAACAAACACTTTATCTTATTATAATTATATTCATAACCATAAAATATAAAAATGTCACTTCATTCGGATAACCACCCAGAACACAATTCAAGAAGGTCCTTCCTGAAAAAATCCAGTATTATTGCGCTCGGAACTTCACTACCGACCTCTACCCTGCTATCTTTTACGGATCAATCCAAAGATCAGGTTATTAAAGTAGGATTAATAGGCTGTGGCGGCAGGGGTACCGGTGCAGCCATACAAGCTTTACAGGCCGACCCGAACTGCCAGATTACTGCAATGGCAGATGTTTTTCAGGATCGCATGGATGAATCTTACGCTGCTTTAATGGAAGTCCGTCCGAAACAGGTAAAAATAGACAAAGGAAACAAATTTTTGGGATTCGACGCATACGAAAAAGTCATCAATAGTGATGTGGATGTCGTCTTGCTAACCTCGCCCCCAGCATTTAGACCACTTCATTTAAAAGCTGCCGTTCAAGCAAAAAAACACATCTTCTGTGAAAAACCGATGGCGGTCGATATCCCCGGATTACACAGCGTCCAACAGTCGGTAAAAAAAGCTAAGGAATTAAATTTATCGCTTGTCTCTGGTTTTTGCTTCCGTTACGACCTCCCAAACCGGGCTACATTTACCAAGGTACTGGAAGGAGCGATAGGCCAGGTAAAATCAGTCAGCACATTTCGGTACGGTGGCGAAGCAACTTATATCGAACCTCGTCCGGAATGGAATAAAATGACACAGCAAATGAGAAATTGGTTTTATTACAACTGGCTTTCGGGTGATTTTATTGTAGAACAGGCGGTACATAGTCTAGACATGATGTCTTGGGCCATGGGCGATGTCATGCCCATCTCCGCAATGGGTACAGGAGGCCGACAAGTCCGCATAGATCCAAAGTATGGAAATATCTATGATCATTTTGCCATTGAATTTAAATATGCAAATGGCGCAATCGGAACGCACTTCTGTCGACAACAAGCCGGAACCACGCCAAGGAACTCGGTAAGTATGCTCGGAACCGAGGGTGTCGCTGAAGTCGTGATCGGCGGAAAGCATACCATATCCGGGAAAGTAGGCTGGGACTACACCGGCACAAAAAACAACATGTACCAGACACAACATGATGAGTTGTTTGCGTCAATACGAAGTAACAAACCAATCAACGATGGCGAATGGATGAGCAACAGCACCCTCTTGGCGATATGGGCGCGAATGGCCGGCTATACAGGCCAAAATTTGACTTTTGACCAAGTAATGAATTCAAAAGAAAACCTTGGTCCTGAATTAGCCTCCTATAATTGGGAACTCAATGTCGATGGTCCGCCAATTGCCATTCCGGGGAAGACGAAATTTAGTTAAGTAATAAAACCTGATGAAAAGACTCATTTATACTATTTTCAGCATCTTATTGCTTAACAATAGCAACCTCATAGCGCAAACCAAAACCTTATTCGATTTTGGTCAGGAAATCCAATGGGAAGATTGGATATCAAATAAGAAAAACTCAAAAACAATACATTGGATCAATGTCAATACGGATCCGGACACTTGGCTTATCAAGAAAGATCTGCTCATCTGCAAAGGAAAACCAATAGGTGTTATACGCTCCACAAAGCAGTATGAAAACTTTATGATTGAGGTTGAATGGAACCATCAGTATGCGGGCGGTAATTCAGGAATTTTCGTCTGGTCAGACGCAAAACCCGACCCGTCGGGTAGACTTCCCGGAGGCGTCGAAGTACAAATGCTCGAATTAGATTGGGTAAATCAAAACCTTATGGATGGAAAACAGGCACCGATCGCCTATGTACATGGCGAGCTTTTTGGCGTAGGCGGTGTCACAACAGTTCCGGACAATCCCAGAGGCACACGCAGCAAGTCCATTGAAAATAGAGCTAAGGGAAAAGGCGAATGGAACAAATACACCATTGTATGTATTGATGGCACCATTAAATTAGCGGTCAATGGAAAATTTGTCAATGGCCTACGTAATTCAACCATTAAAAAAGGCTACCTCTGTCTCGAATCTGAAGGATCAGAGATTCACTTCCGTAATTTCAAACTCATCGAACTGCCCCCCGGTGTCACAAGTGATCAGCAGGTTGTACCGAGCGTCAACCCATAATCGTTAATACAAAAAAGGTCAACATCCCCACGGAGGGAATGTTGACCTTTTTTACCAGATACCTACAACAAAATTAGAAAATCTTGCTATTTGATCAGACCCCGTAGCGCATGCACGGGCAAATCTATTTTCGTATCGTTTGATAGATTTCCTTGCAATGTGTTCCACTGCAAGCTATCCAGCCGAACAGAAGATACCCCTTCCGTCTTGATATCCAACACATCAACTTTGGACTTATCCCCCTTTCTATTGAAATAGATCTCCGAATTCTTAGCAAAAATATGAGCTGTCTTGTAATCAACACGTGGCAATCCCAGCATCGTATTCGTTGCCTCAACGAATAAATGATTGACAGGAGCCGTATTTTTGTCATCGCGGTATCCAAAATCTTCGATATGCGAGTTTGTCAAAATCAAATTAAGCGTATTTATCGCAGTTTCTCCGCTTAATGAAAGACTTTCAATGCTATCACCGACAATGGTAATTTTATCCAGCTTCGCCGAGAATTCATTCACACCGGTATTTTGCAATTTTAATAGGCTCAGATCCGGCGCAAAAACATAAACAGATTTGTAATATCGATCACCACCTTCCAAAAAATTCAGGGTAAGGAACCCGTCTCCATCCACCTTTGCCTTTACAAAATCAGCCTGGCTCTTATTGATCTTTACCAGAAACTTATCGCTTTTTACCAGGTACAGATTTATCCCCCTCGCATCCGAACCGAGTAGCTGAAGCTTGTCAAATTTCCCGACTGGGAAGGATCGAAAATAAACATCCTTTGCATCTGCGCTTGACACTTCTTTGTCCATCTCCGCATGATAGACGTTTGTATCTACCCGATTGGTCCTGACAATATAAGAGGCCACCAATGTTGGAACGGCAAAAAGGATTATTGCGAGCCCTATCAATAATTTAGTACTTAATTTCATGATTCATTTTGATTAAAATTCTGTTCAACAAACTGTCTGTAACGTTGCTCCAATTCACTTAGACCAATTTCCAATAAATAGATATTCCGAAAGAAAGGTGGAAGATCCTCTTCCAAAAAAATGGTCTTCCTGTAGGATTTAACCTTTTTGACAGAATCTTCGGTCAGGAAGAAACCGATCCCGCGTTTATTCGCGATAATCTCCTTCTGCTGCAGTAGATCGTATGTCCGCATAACGGTATTTGGGTTCACCTCCAGCTGAACGGCCAGTTCCCGTACGGATGGCACCTTGTCATTCGTTTTCCAGGTCTCCATTAAAATATGATCACATACATATTCCGCAATTTGTAGATAAATCGCTTTGTTGGCATTAAATTCCATATTAAATCTCCTTCTCTTTTAGCCTTAAAAAGGCAAGCCCCCAGAACATCACTGTGAGCACTATTCCTGCAGCGGTGATTAAACCAAAAATGTGATAGACATCTGACCAATAATTATCATCCATACGCTGCACGGTGTTCTCCGTTTGCGTTTTCATCAGGTACACAAAAAAGCATATCCAGATCACGCAGTAAAGAACGAGTGAGATGGCTGTTTTGATATATTGATAATTCTTAAAGACAATACCACCCAGTAAAAATACCCCATTCAACAAGAATGGTAAAAAACATAAATAAAAAACTCCTCTTGGGTAATCCATACTAAAATAATATGACCAAAAATCCACGGTAACCTGCTCACCAAGCGAATTTACCTCGGTTCTTATGGCTGGGCCAAAGCCACGTAAATAAGAGACAAAGGCCAAATCGATCAGGTAATAGATCAATAAGTAAGAACTGATGCTAACGACCACCGTATAGAAAATCCCCACCAGAAATTTTTCCAGTCGGGAGGCCGGTATCATCAATTCAAAAATTGCTTTTGTCTTGCTTCCGAGATCCGCAAAATAGCTACTCGAGATTACGGTCACAAAAAACATCCCTAAAACACAAAACAACGGTGATCTAAAGTTCAACACCGAATAAACTTGGACAGATTCAGTTTTTATATCATTATAATTTGCACCGATATTGAACGCATAAAAACAAAATATAATGCCTGCTATCACCCCAATTGCCATCAGATAAATTCGTCCAAAACCGATCCATTGCCTGCGGATCAGCGCAAAAAAACGGGCTGTATTAAATAGGTTTGACATATTCATCGACGTTAATAAGATTTGTAATTTTTTCCTTCTGCGCCAATACGGCATTGAACAGCAACTCCAGATCTAGTTTGGAATCCTCCCCCAGTGTATTTGGAAGAATCGCATTGAAACCTCCAAGCGCTTCTTCCGCATGGAGCACATCAAAAGACAGCTCTTTCATCTTTTTGAAACAGAGTTTATCAGTAATCAGGTTAATGGGTGCATTCAACGCAACCTTATGCTCATCAAGCAAAATGACCGCATCAATCAAGTTATCCAGATCACGCACCTGATGGGTCGAGATAATTACACAACGGTCGTCTGTAATAGCCGAAGCCATAATTTTACGAAATTGTGCCTTAGAGGGAATATCCAGACCATTTGTGGGCTCATCCATGATAATGATTTTCGTATTGGAAGCCAAACCAAAGGAAATAATGTATTTTTTCTTCTGGCCATAGCTCATCTCCGCCAATTTTTGTTCCACCGGAATTTCAAACTCATTGATCAGGCGATAAAAATATTCTCGGTCAAAATTTGGATAAAAACCAGCATTGGCTTTTAAAAATTGTTCCGACTTTACTGCGGGCAAATAAAACTCCTCGGGAATAAAACTGATCTCCCGCAACAGCGAAGGTTCCCGTCGATTTGGGTTATGCCCCAAGACCTCGACATGCCCCGAAACAGGAAACACCAGACCGGCCATGTTCTTAAGCAAAGTAGACTTGCCCGCCCCATTCTTTCCAAGTAATCCGTAAATATGCCCCTGCTCCAATGTGAGATCCATATGAAGAAAGAGTGGTCTGGATTTACTATAACTGAAATTTAGATTTTGGATAGTAATCATACTACTGTATTATTTAATTAATACACTAATATAGACACTAATTTCCCAAGTTTCCAAAAATTATTTTAAAAAAAATAACGCTTTCAAAGTTTAAGGGGATCGATGGCGTACTTCCTATAAAACCCAAACTCACGAAGAAAAAACAAAACAAATACTTTATATAAAACAATTTATAACAATGAATAATAATGTATTAAATATTAACATTGCGAAATTCATAATGAAAAAAATAGAATAATCACACTTGATTTGGCTTACGAGCTAAAGTACATTCATCGAAAAAAAACTCATATAAACCCCGTAGAAAGCGTTCGTATTTTTTTCAACAAAACACCCACATGCGTACTAAAAATAGCTTAAAACGCTTAAAAAGCACGTAAAACAGCCATAAACACCTCAACCCTGTCTCCTTAGTTACAATTTGAGATATTCAATAGGAATTTTGAGTCGAACCGTTCAATTTGCAAATACAAAAAACACATTTGTAAGCCAAAAAACGACATTAACCTTAAGTTAATAGGAGGCACTATTAAAATTTAAAAAATTAAAAATCAAATGAATAAAAAGATTATATAAACATAAAAATCACCATACATCTATCCTATTTACTTCCCTATTTCTTCGACCAATGTTAACACCGGACACACGCTTTATTTCTCAGACCGATCTATTTACCGCGGTTAAATTCGGACTACTGATGTGATTTTTTTCATTTTATACGCATCTTTGCCATGTGATGACTTCGATTTACCCTTTCATTTTGGCACTGCATTCCACCTGGCGATGGATTGTTTTGATTATTTTTATAAGTAGTTTACTACGTTTTACTTATCAAAAAAAGAACAAGCGTAGCTTCACCCCTACTGATAATCTCCTAAAAAATTCGGTTATTTTCACGTTTTATACACAGGCATTATTGGGTATCATACTCTACATATTAAGTCCGATCACACAGTATTTTCTGACTCATTTTAACACAGCCGTACACTTGAGACAGATTCGTTTTTTTGGAATGGAGCATAGCAGTATGATGCTTCTCGCGGGCATATTTCTACTCATCGGTAGTCTAAAAAGCAAAAACGCCGATACGGATGATCGACGTTTTAAAATACTATTAATCTGGTTTGGCCTTGCTTTACTGATTGCCCTGAGTTCTATCCCCTGGGAATTTTCCCCGTTGACCAGCAGACCAAGCTTCCGTTCGTTTTGATTAGCTATTCTTCCAATGCCCTTTTCGTTTATCGCGCATTGCTGCCATTCCTTCCTGGAAATCGGCTGTCTCGCGAAGCTTGGCGAGCTCATCCAGCAGAAAGGCATAGTTATCCGCCTGCGGATTTTTTTTCAAGTGACGAAGCGCCTCAAAACCCCTTGAAATAGCCAAGGGTGCATTCGCTACAATAGCGTCTTTCAAGACTTCCAATTCAGCTTCCCCAGGTTCCAAAACTGCATACAGCAACTGCTTTTCCAAGGCTTCCGCGGCGGAGAAGGATCCCCCACGGATACAAAGGTCCATTGCTCTCCTTTCGGGCATATATTCTAGCAGCAAAGCCAGCACCTGAAATGGAAAAAGCCCAATCTTCACTTCAGGCAGTGTAAACCGCACATCTGGCGTAGCAAACAAATACGTACAGGACAGTGCTATCAAAAATCCGCCCGCAATAACGTCACCCCGAACCACACAAATGGATGGCTTATTTAGCTGCGCAAACAATTCGGCCAGCGACTTCCCTACTTTTGGAATACCGGGATTTCCGATATCTACCGTAGGATCTTCGAAAGCCTTTAAATCCATCCCTGCGCAAAATACCGGCCCCTCAGCTTCGACCTGTACCAAACGAACCTCTGGATCACTGTTAGCGACTTCCAGGGCGTAAGCAATCTCACTGACCATTGTTGGACTAAAGGCATTCCTTTTCTCTGGCCGGGCAAGGATCAATATAAATACATGCTGTTCGCGACGTATCTTTATGAAGTTTAATTTTTCCATGATTTATCTACAAGATCATTTGTCTGAAACTGTCTTCCAAGCGTGCTCTTTCGGTCAGGCTACCTCGACCGAAAAGATCCAGTAAAATTTCAGAAGGGATATTTCCAACCAGGTCATCTTTGGCAAAAGGGCATCCACCATATCCTAATAAGGCCCCTTCAAACTTACGGCAACCGGCATCATAGGCCGCACGAACCTTCGCAAGACTATCTTCCCGTTTTGCGTGAAAATGTGCACCAATGGCTAACTGCGGATATCGCGTCCGAACAAGACCATAGAGATCGGTAATCTGTGCCGCATTCGCCTCAGAAGTTGTATCCGCCAAGGAGAATTCCGTAATACCAAACTGCATGAGCTTATCAATCCATTCCTCAACCAGTACCGCAGACCAAGGATCGTTATATGGATTGCCAAACGCCATACTGATGTAGACGACCAGTACCTTGCCATGGGCATCAGCCAATGCCTTCATTTCCTTCAATTGCTGATAAGATTCTTCCAGTCCTTTATTCGTATTCCGCAACTGAAAGGTTTCTGATATCGAAAATGGGTAACCTATCAAATCTATTTTTGCCTCCTGAACGGCATCCTGAACTCCCCTCAGGTTGGCGACTATTGCCAATAACTTTACGCGATCATCTTTTTTAACTCCGGCCAGCACTTCTTTGGTGTCAGCCAACTGGGGTACTGCCTTCGGAGAAACAAAGGAGCCAAAATCTATCACATCAAACAGACCACTCTCAATCAACCTATTGATATGTTTAATTTTCTTATCCGTTGCAATAAAATTATGCAATCCCTGTATAGCATCCCGCGGACAATCGACCAATACAACCTGATCTTTCATACGGTATAATTAAATATCTTTTTCAATTTCCCGGGCAATCACCATCTTTTGAATGCTGGAAGTCCCCTCTCCTATTGTACAGAGTTTGGCATCGCGAAAGAACTTCTCTGCGGGATAATCTTTCGTAAACCCATACCCTCCAAAAATCTGCACAGCTTCATTGGAAACGCTTACTGCTGCCTCCGAAGCATATAATTTGGCCATTGCACCAATTTTAGACACACGTTCGCCATGATCTTTGAGATAACCAGCCTGACGGGTCAGTAGTTCACTGGCCTCCACTTGAGTAGCCATATCTGCCAAGGCAAATGAAACGGCCTGAAAGTCGTAAATCTTCTTTCCAAATTGCTCTCTTTCATGTGCATATTTTAGCGCACATTCATAGGCTCCCCGGGCAATACCCAGCGAAAGCGCCGCAATAGAGATCCTACCACCGTCTAAAAGTTTCAATGCCTGCACAAATCCTTGCCCCTCCTCACCAATCAGCTGATCGCGGTGTATTCTACAGTTGTCAAAAAACAGACATGCCGTTTCTGAAGCACGCATGCCTAATTTATTCTCCTTTTTTCCTGCCGTAAAGCCAGGAGTGTCTTTTTCAACGATAAATGCAGACATTCCCTTTTTATCGCCCTTTTCCCCCGTGCGTGCAATCACAACGGCAACACTCGAGCTAATGGCGTGCGTAATAAAATTCTTTGAACCATTCAACACATAGTAATCCCCATCCCTTTCGGCAAAGGTGGTCATACCACCGGCATCCGAACCGGACCCCGTTTCCGTAAGTCCCCAGGCACCGATCCATTCTGCTGTAGCCAGCTTTGGAAGATAACGTCGCTTCTGGTCTTCATTGGCAAAACTCAAAATATGATTGGTACATAAGGAGTTATGCGCCGCAACCGAAAGTCCAATCGATCCACAAACTTTGGAGATTTCATCCAACACCGTGATATACTCCTGATACCCCAGGCCCGAACCTCCGTATTCCTCGGGAACGATAACGCCCATGAAACCATGTTCACCTAATTTTTTAAAAACTTCTATTGGAAATATCTGGGCTTCGTCCCATTCCATCACATAAGGTTTGATATGATGCTGTGCAAAATCACGTGCACTTTGTCTGATCATATCCATTTGTTGTTTATTTTCAATAAACATAAGCATGAATATTAAATTTACAATCGGTAATACAATTCAAATATATCAAAATATTTAGGAATAAAATTGCAAATATTCTAAAATTTTATTTTAAATTTATCTAAAAATAAGAAATTCTTAATTATATCGCTTTTTAAACCAGAATTATAAACTATGAAGGAGCTGCTCGCATTACTTCACCAAAAAAGAGAAAATCTAAAGCTCGGTGGTGGCATCGATAAAATCAAAAAACTAAAAGAAAAAGGTAAACTGTCGGCTTGGGAAAGAATAACCTACTTACTGGATGCTGACCGCGAGTATCTTGAGATTGGCATGTTTGCAGGAGAAGGTATGTATGTTGAGCATGGCGGATGTACCAATGCAGGCTGTGCCGCCGTGATAGGTTACGTTAAATCCAAACTTTGTGTTATCGTCTCAAACGATGCGACCGTCAAAGCCGGAGCTTGGTTTCCCATTTCAGCCAAGAAAAATCTGCGCGCACAGGAAATCGCCATGGAAAATAATCTTCCGATTATCTATCTCGTGGATTCCGCGGGTGTCTTCCTTCCGATGCAGGATGAAATTTTCCCTGACAAAGAACACTTTGGGCGGATATTTCGCAATAATGCGCGTATGTCCTCCATGGGCATTCCGCAGATTGCCGCTATTATGGGTAGCTGCGTCGCTGGAGGAGCCTATTTACCCATCATGTCGGACTACGCTTTCATCGTCGAAGGTACTGGATCGGTCTTCTTAGCCGGCCCTTATCTGGTTAAATCGGCTATCGGTGAAACCGTAGATGCAGAGACACTGGGTGGAGCTTCCACACATTCTGAAATATCGGGTGTTACAGATAATAAGTTCCCCGACGACCAGAGTTGTCTTACAGCCATTAAAAATGTTATTGACAAAATCGGTGGTCATGCAAAAGCGAACTTCAACCGAAAGGAAAGCCTTCCGCCAAAAACAGATCCCGAAAAAATTATAGAAATTCTTCCGGAGGACCGCACCAAACCCTATCGGATGCAAGATATTCTCGAGGCAATTGTTGATGCGGACACACTGGAGGAGTATAAACCCGATTATGGTAAAACAATTGTCTGTGCGCTTGCACGTGTAGATGGCTGGGCAGTAGGTATTGTCGCCAACCAACGGGAGATTATCAAAGCTAAGAAACCCGGTAATGCGATAGAAATGCAAATGGGTGGTGTTATTTATAGTGACTCAGCAGACAAAGCTGCACGCTTTATTATGAACTGCAACCAGCAAAATATACCCCTTGTCTTCTTTCAGGATGTCACTGGATTTATGGTCGGCAGTCGGTCCGAGCAAGGCGGAATCATTAAAGATGGTGCTAAAATGGTCAACGCGATGGCAAATTCCGTTGTCCCTAAATTTACTTTCATCGTAGGCAATAGCTATGGCGCGGGAAATTATGCCATGTGCGGGAAGGCCTATGATCCACGCTTGATCTACGCCTGGCCAACGGCCCAAATGGCTGTCATGAGCGGTGCTGCAGCTGGTAAAACGTTATTTCAAATTCAGGAATCAGCATTAAAAGCCAAAGGGAAAGAAATCAATGAAGAAGAAAAAAACAGCCTTCTCAAGTCTATCGAAGATCGATATAATGAACAATTAAGTCCTTATTATGCTGCTGCCAGGCTCTGGGTGGACGGCATTATCGCACCGCAGGAAACCCGAAAGGTAATCAGCATGGGCATAGAAGCCGCTAATGAAAAACCTATAGTCGAGCGGTATAACGTCGGTGTAATTCAGGTATAACTATAATACAAAAAACGTGCAGAAGATAATAGCTGCCCTAGTAATTAATAGCCCTCCTATATCATTCGATACAGGAGGGCTTTATTTAAAGGGTTCCACAAACCTTTTATTGTTTATATCTTCGCCATGTTTTACTGATGATTTCAAAATCAGCCAGCCCCCACTTTGTTTTACTGTGCTGCAAATCCATTTAATTGTAGCATTTTTTTACTTAAAAAACCATTTCGGGTATATTTTCATCGGCAATTAATTTTCCAGCGGTTGCAGTTCTTATTTCATCAACACTTACACCTGGAGCTCTTTCTAAAAGCTGGAAACCTCCCTCTGGTAGAATTTCGTAAACGCCTAATTCAGTGACAATTTTTTTTATGCACTTTACGCCTGTTAATGGAAGTGTACATTCGGGGAGAAGTTTGCTTTCACCACTTTTATTAACTTGTTGCATGGCAACGATAATATTTTTGGCAGAGGCGACAAGATCCATCGCACCACCCATTCCTTTTACCATTTTTCCCGGGATCTTCCAATTAGCGATATCACCGTTTTCGGAAACTTCCATAGCACCTAAAATGGTTAAATCTACTTTTTGGGCTCTAATCATCCCAAAACTTAGCGCTGAATCGAAAACTGCCGAACCTGGCAATGTGGTAATGGTTTGCTTGCCCGCATTAATCAAATCTGGATCTTCACTGCCTTCAAAAGGAAAAGGCCCCATCCCCAGAAGTCCATTCTCGGATTGCAAAACCACATTAACGCCTTCTGGAATGTAATTAGCTACCAAAGTTGGAATTCCTATACCTAGGTTAACGTAACTATTATTTTTAATTTCTTTTGCAATACGTTGTGCAATTTGTTCTTTAGATAGTGCCATAATTTAGTTTTTAGGTCTTACGGTTCTTTGCTCGATTCTCTTTTCGTAATGTTCTCCCTGAAAAATTCTGTGAACATAAATTCCTGGAGTATGAATTTCGTCTGGATTTAGTTCGCCAATCTCTACCAATTCTTCAACTTCGGCAATGGTTATTTTACCAGCCATAGCCATTACAGGATTAAAGTTTCTAGCTGTAGAACGAAAGATAAGATTGCCTGCTTTGTCGCCTTTCCACGCTTTAACAATAGCAAAATCGGCATCGAAAGCATATTCCAAAAGATAATCTTTGCCTTTAAAGTTTCTCACTTCTTTGCCCTCACCTATTTCGGTTCCAACGCCTGCTGGCGTATAAATGGCAGGCATCCCGTACCCTGCAGCCATACAACGTGTCGCCAAAGTCCCTTGCGGGATTAGTTCTACTTCCAATTCTCCACTTAGAAGTTGCCTTTCGAATTCGGCGTTTTCGCCAACGTAAGATGAAATCATTTTTTTGATTTGCTTTTTTTGTAAAAGTAAGCCTAAACCAAAATTATCCACACCCGCATTATTAGAAATACAGGTTAAATCTTTCACTTCTTTTTTTACCAGCTCGGCAATAGAATTTTCGGGAATGCCACAAAGCCCGAAGCCACCTAACATTATGGTCATTCCGTCTTCGATGCCATCGCAGGCTTCTTGTACATTTTTTACTGTTTTATCTATCATTATTAGCGTTATTTGGTTAAAAGTATCTCAAACTGATGTTTGGTTTTATCATTAATAGGATTTCCTAAATCAACTGAATACATTAGGCCACATCTCCTTTGCTCACCATCTCCACCGTCGTATGCATGTAGCGTAATGGTGGTGAAATTAACGATGAAGGAACCCATAGGAATGGGCAAATGTGTTGGTATCTGTACCCGTTTCACGGCGAAACACATGCTCTGCGTAGTTTAACGTCGCTCCACTGAACCATTTCGTTCCGATAAAACTAGCGCTGCCCGCGGGGCGGGTTAATATATGTGCGGTTGACCATCCCCAGAGCTCGTGATAAGACGCAAAGGATAATTGATATCGCTGTTCGACATACTGTTTGAATCTATTGATCTCCGATTGAGATTGCTGCTCTTCTGTCGGGCTCCAGAGTAATTTTCCCATAATAGTTGGATATAAAAAACGGTTATATCCAAACTTAGCTAAATTTGCTTTGAAATGCAATTTTATTTGGACTCAAACAGAACAAATAGACAACATCAATTACTTTATTGAAATATTATTCTGAAATACCCGCAGTTCATCAAATAAACGAGGTAAAGATCCCCCTTTAAAGCACCTCGATCTCGGTTCCGTCCACAAGCGGGTGACCGGTACACAGCAAGATTCGTCCATTCTCCATTTCACGGTCTGTTAGCACTTCGTTGTAATCCATTTTAACTTTTCCTTTGGAACATTGTGCAATACAGGTACTGCACATACCAGACTTACAGGAATAAGGCAGTTTTATTTTATGTTCAAGTCCTACATCCAAAATAGATTTATTGAAGGGAATCTCCAGATCGTAGGTTTCACCTTGAAAACGCAATTTGATCCGATAGGAGGTCATATCAACGACCCTTTCAGATTCGTCGTCATCATCTTCCTCATTTTCGGGCAATAAGAACG
Organism: Sphingobacterium athyrii; assembly: GCF_003071065.1. Taxonomy (GTDB): domain Bacteria; phylum Bacteroidota; class Bacteroidia; order Sphingobacteriales; family Sphingobacteriaceae; genus Sphingobacterium; species Sphingobacterium athyrii. Next base: position 723,087 of record NZ_QCXX01000001.1, read on the forward strand.
TTTCTCTTTTGATCTGATTAGCATCAAAGCCCATTCCTAAAAGTGTGAAACGACATAAATCCATATAAATCACCGGCCCACAGGTATAGCATAATGCATCCTCTTTTGGCCCCACGAGATGATCCCTGACAATGGAAAGAATATAATCCCTGTTCAGCCGGGCTTTCATCAGATATTTACTGTTGGAATAAATCCAGACAATCGTTAAACGATCCGGGAACCGCTTGGCCCATTCCTCCAATTCCTCCCGAAAGGGTGTCTGATCAGCAGATCGATTACTGTACACCAACACGACCTTAGACTTCTCTTCAACAAGGAGTGCCGTTTTAAGAATCGAATACAAAGGCGTTATACCAATACCGGCAGCAAAAAGAAATAAAGTCCTTATTTTATATTGTTCGGGCTCATAGGTAAATAACCCCTGCGGCTCCATGGCCTGAACGATATCCCCTTCGGCAACAGTGTGATGAAGCAACCTCGAAATTTCGCCATTTTCCACACGTTTTACAGTGATGCTTAACGGCTCTTTATAATCCGGGGAACTATTAAAAGAATAAGAACGACGCACCTCCCGATCACCAAATAAAAAGGAAAGCGTAATAAATTGACCAGCTTTATAAGGGGGATAGTCGCCATCAGGAGATTCCAGCTGAAAAGTAATATTATTATTGGGCTGAGGAATTATCTTTGCTATTCGTAATGCGTACATAGGCCAAATATACTGTCGAATTTTGGCTTACACAAATGAAAAAACCGGATTCGAAAGCGGCTTTTTAGGATGCACTATATAACAATTTTGTTGTATTACAATTGACAGACAATTCTCGTACAATAATTGTAGAATTTCACGTTATATTTATATAAAAACTAATCATAATAAGATTATATGCAAACACGCAGAAACTTCCTTCAAAATGCAGCAAAAGCCACATTGGGTATTGCTGTATCTGGATCAATATTACAAGATATTGCTTCCGCGAAAGAAACTGAATTAAATGCCGCTACTTTAAAGTTTTCCCAAATCAAGTTACCTTTCAGTTATGCCGCATTGGAGCCCAATATTGATGCCCTGACGATGGAAATCCATTATACAAAGCACCATATGGCCTATATTAATGCCGTCAACGAGGCCATTGTTGCCGAATCCATCAAAGAAACTTCAGAAGAGCAGCTTTTAGCTAATATATCCAAATATTCCGCGAAAGCCAGAAATAATGCAGGTGGTGCCTGGAATCACAATTTCTTTTGGGAAAGCCTCTCCGACAAAGCAAGCCAACCTTCGGAAAAACTGTTGACCATGATCAACAAGACCTTCGGTTCAATCGACAAATTCAAAGAGCAATTTGCCGCAGCAGCAACCACGCGTTTTGGTTCGGGATGGGCATGGTTGATCCTCGACGATTCAGGAAACCTGAAGATAACGTCTACGCCAAATCAGGACAATCCATTAATGGATGTTGCGGAAGTAAAAGGTATCCCAATGTTGGGTCTCGACGTTTGGGAGCATGCTTATTACCTGCATTATCAAAACAAAAGAGCCGACTATATCAAAAATTGGTGGAACGTCGTCAACTGGAAAAAAGTAAATGAGCGAATAGCATAACATAAAAAAAGCTCGATCTAACGATCGAGCTTTTTTTATGTTATAATCGGTCACAAGACTTACTATCCCAGCACTGCTTTCAGTTTGTTTACCTGAAAATCGATCAGCTTTTGAAGCGGACCTGTAGCGATCATTTTCATCATCATATTTAAATCGGCATCAATCACAAAAGTCGCTTTGGTCACCGTATCTGATATGGCCTGCAGTTCCCAGCGTAAGGTAACCTCAAATGGTGCCTTTTCGGAAGGGATGAGCTTAATCAATTGATTGACTACCCGTTCTTCAACTTTTAATGCCAATTTCGCCATATTTTGAATGGTAAATCGGGCTTCGTCTGCTGTTGAAGACCAATTATAAATATTTTCAGGCATTAACTGTTCGTGATTATTGAGATCAGTCAAAAAAGCAAATACTTCGCCTACATTCCTGTTGATTTCTGTGGTATTCTGAATGGTAGTCATAACGGTAAATTATTGATCTTTATTGAAAGTTTTCACCCCATCCCGCAGGGTTCAATCGCCACTTTTTCAAAATTTCAACATCCTCTTCCAATACGTAGCTATTTTCGGCTGCGACCTGAATTAGTGCGTCGTAGTTACATAGACTGAAATAAGGACATTTTGCATCTGCAAAATTATCTGTCGCCTGTTGCAACCCATACGTAAATATGGAAACCAATCCAACAACATTGCAACCTGCTTCGCGCAATGCTTTAACAGCGATCAGGCTACTTTTACCTGTTGAAATTAAATCTTCAACCACAACGACGCGTTGACCACTAACAACTTCGCCTTCAATCATATTTTGACGGCCATGATCTTTCGCTGAGCTTCTAACATAAGAAAACGGTAGGCCTAAATCCTGCGCTACCAGCACTCCCTGTGGAATACCTGCCGTAGCAACTCCAGAAATCATATCTACTGATCCAAACTCTTCTTGAATAAGCTTAGAAAGCTTCTGACGAATATACGTACGTATTGCTGGATGAGATAAAGTGATACGGTTATCACAGTAAATTGGAGACTTCCAACCCGACGCCCAAGTAAAAGGACTTTTAGGTTGCAATTTTATTGCTTTAATTTGCAATAAGGATTCAGCAACTTTTTGTTCAACCTCATTTAAATTATTCATGGCGCAAATTTATAAAATTTATATGAACGAAACCGTGCTAATTTTAGCAGATTTTGTTCCTTCGAAAACCGAAAACACGCAAACAATTAGTATTCAAGACATTGAACTTCAAAAACTTTTCAAACAATCTGAAATTGATAAAGCTCCAAAGACCTATCTCTACGTCAACAAGGATTTCGAGACCGTATTTCAAAATTTAAAAAGCAAGCTTAAAATCATCAAAGCAGCTGGCGGACTGGTCAAAAATGGTGATGGAGATTATCTTTTTATTTACCGCTTGGGCAAATGGGATCTCCCCAAAGGCAAGGTTGAAGATAATGAAAAGATGAAAGAAGCCGCCGTACGTGAAGTAGAAGAAGAATGTGGTATTAAAATAAATTATTTAGGCAAGAAGATTACCACATCATACCATACTTACTATTTACGCAATGGCGAGTTTGTATTAAAAGCAACAAACTGGTATGAAATGGGCGTTAATAAAGTTCCGAAATTGATCCCTCAAACAGCCGAAGATATTACAAAAGCAGAATGGCGTCACGTGGACCAATTTGATGAAGTGCGGGCCAATACCTACCCCATTATCGAAAACCTCATCAAAAAGCTTAAATAGGCTGTCTTTTGAGGTTCATCTGACAGTAATCCGGCAGATCATTCTTATTTTTATCGTATGGAAAATATAACAGGAAAAAGGGCTTTAGTTACAGGTGGGGCCAAAGGTTTGGGCAAGGCCATTGCCATAGCATTGGCTAAAGAAGGGGTCCACGTAGCGATTACAGGCAGAAACGAAACTGCATTGAAACAGACCGTTGCCGAACTGGCGGAATTAGGGACCGAGGTTACCTACGCAGTATTTGACGTGGCTGACAACACTGCCGTGCAACAGGAAGTTAAAAATCTCAATGATACCTTTGGCTATTTTGATATTTTAATCAACAATGCGGGTATATCTTCCTTTTCCTCGGTGATGGATATGGACGTTAATGACTGGACGGCGATTATCAATGTTAATCTGCTGGGAACCTATTTTGTTACAAAGGCTATCCTGCCACAACTTATTGAAAAAAATCAAGGCGACATTGTGATGGTGTCTTCTACCGCTGGACTGAATGGCGCGGCTACCACATCGGCCTATAGCGCTTCAAAATTTGGCGTTATTGGATTTGCTGATTCCTTGATGCGTGAAGTACGTAAAAACAACATCCGGGTATGCACCCTGATGCCGAGTACCATCGCTTCAGATATGTCTAAGGATCTTGGCCTCACGGATGGAGACCCTGAAAAGGTATTGCAACCGGAAGATTTTGCGGAGTTAATTATCGCAAATTTAAAATTACCACGAAGAGCAATGTTGAAATCAGCCTCTTTATGGTCCACAAATCCATAAGAAACAAAAAGACGAATAAACAAAACATGATGAGTCAACTATTCTCTGCCATAGACATCGGTCCTTTAAACCTGAAAAATCGTTTAGTCGTTTCCCCGATGTGCCAATATTCAGCTGAAGAAGGCTTTGCAAACAACTGGCATCTTGTTCATCTTGGCCAATTTGCAATCGGCGGTGCTGCGGCAGTCATCCAGGAAGCAACCGCCGTGACACCCGAAGGTCGAATCAGTTACGGAGACCTCGGGATATGGGATGACCGGCATATTGACAAATTAAAAGAGATAACAGCTTTTATCCGAGCAAATGGCGCTATACCCGGTATTCAAATCGCACATGCAGGCCGTAAAGCCAGCAGCAACAAACCTTGGCTTGGTCGTGGTCAATTTGCCCCATCAGATCCGCTAGGATGGCAAACAGTCGCTCCGTCTGCACTGACTTTCCATTCTGGAGATTACGTCCCTCAGGAGCTTAAAACAGCTGAAATCGAGCAGCTGATCGAACAGTTCGGTCAGGCAACCAAAAGAGCCATTCAAGCTGGTTACGAAATCATCGAGCTCCACGCTGCCCATGGCTATCTTATTCACCAGTTTCTCTCCCCCCTGAGCAATATACGAACCGACAGATTTGGTGGTACTTTTGAAAATAGAATACGCTTCCTGCTGGAAATCATCAAACGGGTAAAACAGGAAATATCGACGCAAAGCTTATGGGTACGTATTTCTGCCACAGATTGGGCCCCGGATGGCTGGGATCTGGATCAATCCATAGCCTTGTCTCAGGTTCTGACCGAGCAGGGAGTCGATATCATCGATGTATCGAGTGGCGGAGCGGTTTCCCATCAAAAAATTGATCTTGGCCCTGCCTATCAGCTTCCATTTGCACAGGCGATCAAAGAAAAAACCGGAAGTAAAACTGCTACTGTTGGACTCATTAAAACAGCGGCTCAAGCCGCCGATATTGTCGCTCATGGCCAAGCCGATCTCATTATGATCGCAAGGGGCTTTTTGGATGACCCGCATCTTCCATTGCACTTTGCCAAAGAATTATCCGTAGATATCCCTTGGCCAAAACAGTACGAAAGAGCAAAATAAGATGAAATTAAGCTTAAACAAAATACACCATATTGCCATTATATGCAGGGATTATCAGCGGTCAAAAAAATTTTATACCGAAGTCCTGGGACTGGAAATTTGGCAGGAGCATTATCGGGTAGAACGCGATTCCTATAAACTGGATTTAAAACTTAACGATACCTACATCATCGAGCTGTTTTCCTTCCCCAATCCTCCGGCCAGACCTAGTTTTCCCGAAGCGGCTGGTTTAAGGCATCTCGCTTTTGAGGTCGATAACCTGGACGCGGAAATACTTAAATTAGAGCAGGCAGGCATTACGCATGAAGGAGTAAGAATTGACGAACTGACACAAAAAAGGTTCACTTTCTTTACCGATCCCGATCAGCTTCCGATAGAACTGTACGAGCGTTAGAAACAAAAAAAGCGTTGACAAAAATCAACGCTTTTTTTATGCTGTCGTAAATCGGAGTATTACAATTTACGTTTTACTTCTACTTGTTCGTAGGCTTCCACAATATCCCCTACCTGAATGTCGTTGAAACGGTCAATATTCAAACCACACTCGTAGCCTTGTGCAACCTCTTTCACGTCGTCTTTAAAACGTTTCAGAGATGCCAATCGACCTGTATGGATAACGACACCGTCTCTGATTATGCGGATATCATTATTTCTATTGATTTTACCTTCTCTAACCATACATCCGGCAATGGTACCCACTTTAGAGATTTTAAATGTTTCTCTGATTTCAACCTCAGCAACAATTTTCTCTTCAAATTTCGGAGCCAACATACCTTCCATCGCAGATTTGATCTCTTCGATCGCATCATAGATGATAGAATATAAACGAACGTCGATTTGCTCATTCTCCGCCAATTTACGTGCATTTTGTGTTGGACGTACTTGGAAACCGATAATGATCGCATCAGAAGCAGATGCCAATAATACATCTGATTCGGAGATCGCACCAACCGATTTATGGATAATATTTACCTGGATCTCATCCGTTGACAATTTCAATAATGAATCCGATAATGCTTCAATCGAACCGTCCACGTCACCTTTTACGATAATATTAAGTTCCTTAAAGTTACCGATAGCCAAACGACGACCGATCTCATCCAAGGTAATATGTTTCGTTGCACGCATGCCTTGTTCACGTTGTAACTGAAGACGTTTGTTTGCTACCGTTCTAGCCTCAGATTCACTTTCAAGAACATAAAGCTTATCCCCTGCTGTAGGCGCTCCGGCCATACCTAATATCTGTACCGGCACTGACGGGCCTGCTTCTTTAACGCGTTCACCTCTTTCATTGGTTAAGGCTTTTACCTTACCAGAGTGCGAGCCCGCCAAAATCGGATCTCCGACACGAAGTGTACCACCTTGGATCAATACTGTAGTCACGATACCACGGCCTTTGTCCAAGGCTGCTTCGATCACCGAACCGACTGCACGTTTTTTCGGATCAGCTTTCAAATCCAACATTTCAGCTTCCAAAAGAACTTTTTCTAAAAGAAGATCAACATTTTCTCCGGTTTTTGCGGAGATCTCTTGCGCTTGGAATTTACCACCCCAATCTTCAACCAGGATATTCATTGCAGAAAGCTGCTCACGGATACGGTCCGGATTCGCTCCCGGTTTATCCACCTTCGTAAAGGCAAAAACAATCGGTACACCTGCGGCTTGAGCGTGATTGATTGCTTCTTTCGTTTGTGGCATGACTGCGTCGTCCGCCGCAATAACGATAATAACGATATCTGTTACTTTTGCACCACGTGCACGCATTGCCGTAAAGGCTTCGTGACCCGGTGTATCTAAAAACGTGATCTTACGATTGTCATCTAACTTCACCGCATAAGCACCGATATGCTGTGTGATACCACCGGCCTCACCTGAAGTCACATTTGCTTTACGGATATAATCCAACAAAGATGTCTTACCGTGGTCAACGTGTCCCATTACCGTTACGATCGGAGCTCTAGGCACTAGATTCGCCTCAGTATCCGGCTCTTCCAGTTCCGCAGTTTCCTCATCTTCAGGTTTAATAAATTCAACCTGATAGCCAAATTCGTCCGCCACAATAGTCAAAGTCTCTGCATCCAGACGTTGGTTGATTGACACAAACATTCCTAAACTCATACAAGTAGCAATGATCTGCGTGACCTGAACGTCCATCAAATTTGCCAGCTCATTCGCCGTAACAAATTCAGTGACGCGCAATACCTTCGCCATCAATTCTTGCTCCATTGCAGCTTCTTCTGCATGTTGTGCAACATCATCACGTTTCTGGCGTCTTAATTTCGCACGTTGTGCAAATTTACCAGATTTACCCGCACCGCTTAAACGGGCAAGTGTCGCTTTGATTTGATCTTGGATTTCCTTTTCAGAAGGTTCCTCCTTATTTTCAACAGGTCTTCCTTTTCCTCTATTGTCAAAACGACCATGTTGTGGTCTTGCACCACCTTGTCCCGGTCTACCTTGGTGCTGGTTGTTCCCACCCTGCCCCGGTCTACCTGGATGCTGATTGTTTTGTCCCGGACGATTGTTCGGATTATTGTTGTTCCCTGGATTTCCAGCTCGGTTACCTTGTTGGTCACGATTGTGGTTGTTATTTCCATCGCGAGGACCACGGTTCTGATTGTTGTGCCCCTGACCTTGTCCCGCATTCGGATTTACTGGACCATTTGGATTCGTGCGCTTACGCTTACGTTTCTCATTGTTGTTTCCAGCATTTGAAGAGGATGCCACAGGTTTGTGGGAAGGTCTAGCAGATGGTAATTCAATCTTACCAATTACTTTTGGACCAGTCAATCTTTCTGCACGTGCAGAAATAATATCATCGCCTTCTTTTTTCACAGGCTCCACTTTTGGAGTTACTGGTACAGCAGCTTTAGGTGCTGTTTCGTCTTTTTTCTTTTCTTCTACCTTCACAGGTTCGGTTTTTGTCTCTACAACCGGAGTTGCTTTTACTTCAGTTTTATCTACTTCAGGTTTGGGAGCTTCTACCTTAGGTGCAACGACTTCGGTTTTTTGCTCAACAACCTTTGGTTCTTCTTTTTTTGCTTCGATAACAGGCTCTTTGACTTCAGCTTCTTTCTGCTCTACTACTTTCTCTACGACCTTAGTCTCTACAGGTGTGTCATGCGTAACTTTAGGTTCTTCCTTGGAAGGCTCCTCTTTTTTAGGCTTGTTACCACCTCTATTCAGGGCATCAAGATCAATTTTGCCAACCACTTTCATACCACCTTGATGAACAGGTTCCTCAGGCTTGGCAGGAGTGACTTCTTTGACAGATGGGATTTCTACGGTATTCTTAACCAAGATTTCTTTTGGTTCCTCATGTTCTTCAAAATCCTCATTTCTAGACGATTCTTTAGGAGAAGTGGACGGCGACTCCTCACGACGAATTTTGCCAATAACAATTTGTTTAGCTTCATCTTTCAGTGATTTGTCTCCCTGAAACTCTTTTAACAGCACACCATACATCTCTCCGCTCAATTTAGTGTTAGGCTTTGCTTCTACATCATATCCTTTTTTCACTAAACATTCCACGGCAGTATGTATCCCGATGTTGAGTTCCTTTGCTGCTTTAAGCAAGTTTGTTCCTTTTCCTTCAGTCATCTATAATATAAACTATTTTAATATAATTACAAAAATATGTTTTTTTCCATCCATAAACAATTTATTCCGAATGTTAGATGGAAAAAAATTAACAAGCTGAATTTTATTCAAATTCAGCCTGCAATATACGTACGATATCACGAATGGTATCTTCTTCCAAATCGGTACGTCTAACGAGCTCTTCCTCACTGAGTGATAAAACAGATTTTGCAGAGTCTAAACCAACGCGTTTCAACTCATCGATAACCCAGCTCTCAATTTCGTCGCTGAATTCCTCGATATCCACATCCTCATCAAATTCATCATTCTCACGGTAAACATCGATCTCGTAACCGGTCAGCTTACCAGCCAGTTTAATGTTGTGTCCACCACGTCCGATTGCCAGGGATACCTGATCCGATTTTAAGTATACAGCAGCAGTTTTATTTTCTTCGTCGATCTTAATTGAGCTGATCCGGGCAGGGCTCAGTGCACGGGCAATATATAAGGAATGGTTTGTCGTGAAATTAATCACATCAATGTTCTCATTACGCAATTCGCGAACGATACCATGAATACGTGATCCTTTCATACCCACACATGCTCCAACTGGATCAATACGATCGTCGTAAGACTCTACAGCCACTTTAGCACGTTCCCCTGGTTCACGGACAATTTTCTTGATGGTAATCAGACCATCAAAGATCTCAGGAACCTCAAGCTCAAATAAACGTTGTAGAAACGCAGGTGCCGTACGGGAAATAATGATTTTCGGATTGTTGTTCATCATATCCACTTTATGGACTACTGCACGGATACCATCACCTTTTTTGAAATAATCAGCAGGGATCTGTTCCGACTTAGGTAAGATCAATTCATTACCATCCTCATCCAATACCAGGATCTCTTTTTTCCAGATCTGATAAACCTCACCAATAACCAACTCCCCTTCTCTATCTTTATATTTCTTGAAGACTTCATCTTTCTCAAGTTCCAATACTTTAGAAACAAGCGTTTGACGGGCTGCCAAAATAGCACGGCGTCCAAAGCTTTCCAAAGTGATCTGCTCGATAAAATCATCGCCTACTTCCAGATCCTCATCGTGTTTTCTCGCTTCTGCCAACTCGATTTCAAGATCATCATCCTCAGAAAATTCATCTTCAACAACGACACGCGTTCTCCAAATCTCCAAATCTCCGTTATCTGGATTTACGATAACATCCACATTTTCATCCGTACCGAAACGACGACGGATCATACTACGAAAAACCTCTTCCAATACTGTAATGACCGTAGGTCTGTCGATATTCTTAAACTCTTTAAACTCCTGAAAAGAGTCTATCAGATTGATGTTGCTGTTACTCATTATTTTTAAAATGAAATTACCACTTTTGTTGCTTTTATTTGATCAAAAGGAAGTTCTTTTTCCACCTCTTGCGCTTTTTTACCTTTTTCTTTTACTTTTTGAAGAATGCTGACCTTTGTCTCGTCAACAGCCAATAAAGTTCCTTCAATTTTAGTGTTATCGTCCAGTTTAATCTGCACGGTACGGCCTATATTTTTTTGGTACTGCCGGTTATTGACAAAATTAGAATCTATGCCCGGAGACGAAACCTCCAGACGATAAGCATTATCGATGACATTTTCTTCCTCTAAATGAAAACCAACATGACGGCTCACCTGTGCACAGTCATCAATATTAACCCCGTTGTCCCCATCCAGGAGAATTTCCAAAATCTTATTTGGGCGCATCTTTACACTAACAATAAACAAATCCTCGCGATCTGCTATTTTTTCTTCTATGAGTTCAATGACTCTTTTTTCTACATCTTGCATTGTTCTACTGCCTAGAATGCTAAATTAATTGTATTAAAAAAAGGGGGCAATACGAGCCCCCTTCCTTTCAGATATGCAAATATAGTATTTTATAAAATAAAAAACAAATCCCCAAACAACTGCGAAATTATTTTTTCTATTATTTCGAATTGTCAACAACTGCATTAATTGTTTTTTGCATCTGCGCCATCATACTGGTCAATGTTTCCATCGTCGGTTCAGGTGTTGGCTCCGGCAGTTGTGTGCTAATAAAAGCCTTCGCTTTCCAAACTTCAAGAATATCAGAAGTCTCCACCCAGTATGGTTCATATGTTTTATTATCAGAAACAAGCTTTAAGCCTTTGTCCTCCTTAAATTTAAAAGCGATACGCTTGTAAACTACCCCCTCCTCGCGCGATACGACCACATAGGTATGACCGGGCTTTATATCATGCCAATTTTCGACATATTCAGCGACAATAATGGATCCCGATGGCAAAGGCAACATCGAATCTCCTTTAATCTCAAATGCCCGAAAAGTCCCCTGCCCGAACATCGGAAGCGAAAACTTCGGAAGCTCAGCCACATACTCAGGATCGCCATAGCCATTTAAATAGCCCGCGCTCGCCTTAACCGGCACAAGCTCAATGTTTTCACGATCACTACCATCAACAGTTACACTCAATACCCTGAGATTAGAAGCATTGCTTTTAGGCACCGGCTTCCACTTATCATCAATCACATCATTTGCCAATTCATCCATGGTTAGCCCATAAAACTCGGCAATTTTTTTTAGCAATTCATATTTAGGCTCTGCCCTATCTTCTTCATAAGCGCCGACAGAAGCTCTTTTAATCTCCATGATATCAGCAAATTGCTGCTGCGTAATTTTCTTTCCTTTTCGAAGGAATTTCAAGTTGGATGAAATATTTGACATATTATTTTTTCAAAAAATATTTTGCAAAAACTAAATTTATTAGTAATATTGTGCCAATAAAATTAGTAAATAAAATTTAAACATCCAAATAATTTAGCATTATGAGCAATTTTATTGTATATATATTAACTGACAACAACAGAAGATACTTTGAAATCGACTTTACTTCCAATATACTCAGCACTGTAGTAGAGCTTCAGCAAGCGAATAGTTTCACCTTTCAACAGGGGGCCAATTTAAACAGAATCATCTATTCCGAAGCTTTTTCGAAACTGGCATGCGCAAAAAAGAGAATGAACGAGTTGCAAAATTTCACACACCTACAAATCGAACGAATTATTCGCAAGAATAACCCGAACTGGAACAACCTCTTCCCACAGCAACAGCAGTCTTACGCCAAGAGAAACAGTAATTACGCCGCCTGATAAAATACAATAAAAAAAGCCACCTAATTTTTAGTAGGCAGCTATTTATCATAGATCCAGAACAGGATAACCATTAACTAATTTTACATGAATTAAGGATTCTCCGATATACCCGTATTTTCGCCAACACCTCCTTCGTTGTGATTGCGCTCAGCGGATCCTTCTGTCGATTCCTCTTCCGGCCCAATAAATCCTTCATCCGTCTGCTCATCAACACTTGTTGAATCACTTTGTTCAGGCTCCGGATCACTATAACGCGGTGTCTCACATTTATACGACTTTGTGATTTCGACCGTAGGTTCAGGAAATTTCCCCTGTGTATACCCCAATCGCTTATCTTTATAGACGGATTCCAAAAATACACCAAATATAGGTAAAGCTGTTCGGGAACCTTCTCCGGTATGCGAATTCTTGAAGTGTATGCTTCTTTCATCACATCCAACCCAGATTCCGGTAACCAGATCCTTCGTCACGCCCATATACCAGCCGTCAACATATTCGGAAGATGTCCCGGTCTTACCGCCAATTTGATTCTCTTTATCAAAAAGGTCCCACTCCCACAATCCCTGCGATGTACCTCTGGGTTCTTCCATCCCGCCACGCAACATATAAGTCATCAACCAGGCATCTTGCTTATCGACAACCTGTTTGCGTTCTGCCTGAAAGGTAGCGATAACATTTCCGTCATGGTCTTCAATTTTAGAAACCAGTAGCGGTGTGACACGCTCGCCATGATTCATCATCGTCGAGTAACCGTTAACCATTTCAAAGACCGACACATCATTCGGCCCTAGCCCAACAGATGCTACCGGATTGAGCCTGCTCGTAATGCCGCAACGCTGCGCCGCATCAACAACTTTCGCCGGAGTAACCATATCGGTCAGCTGAACAGTAACCGAGTTAATAGATCGGGCCATCGCATGACGCAACGACATTTCACGATATGAAAAATTCCAATCTGCATTTTTCGGTTCCCACACTTCTATAGAATCCCCCTTGTCAATCTTTATGGTAACAGGCTTATCGGTAATCTTATCACAAGGTGACATCCCGGACTCCAGGGCAGCCAGATAAACAAAAGGTTTAAACGTCGAACCGGCTTGTCGTTTCGCCTGCATCACGTGATCATATTTAAAATATTGATGATCTATACCGCCTACCCAGGCCTTAATTTCACCCGAATATGGATCCATTGACATCATCCCGGCATTCAACATCATGGCATAATATTTTAAGGAATCCATCGTGGACATCTCTTTTTCAATCTTACCATTATCCTTCCAGTTATAGACTTCCATTTTTTTCTTTTTATTCAGAAAGTAATTAATGCTGTCCGGACTATTTGCATATTTCTTACTGAGGAATGCATAATAAGGGGTCTTCTTTGCCAAATTCTCCAAAAAGTTCGGAATTACTTTTCCGGAAAGATCACGCCAAGGCTCCTGACCATCCCAGGTATTATTTAAGCGCTGCTGCAACTCAGCCATCTGTTTCGCCACAGCTTCCTCAGCATGTTTCTGAAGTTTTGAATTGATCGTTGTATATATTTTTAAACCATCCGTATAGATATCGTAATTATTTTCCTCTGACCATTTTTCCAACCATTTAGCCACAGCGGTACGCAGATAAGAATCCCCACCAGCATTCACATCCTTATTATTGGCATTCAAGACAATCTTCTCTTTAACTAAAGCATCATAAGCTGCTTTCGTCAGAAAGCCACTCTTATGCATTTGACTCAACACGGTATTTTTTCGATCAAATGCCTTCTCAGGATTTCTGATCGGATTATACAAAGTTGTTCCCTTCAGCATACCGATCAACACCGCTGCTTCATTTTGATTCAGCTGATTAGCTCCTTTTGAAAAATAACGTTTTGCAGCGGTTTCTATACCATAGGCATTATTACTAAAAGAAACAGTATTCAGATACATTTCCAATATCTGGTTTTTACTATACCGCTGCTCTAGCTTATAAGCCGTCATCCACTCCTTAAATTTGGTAATGACCAGTCCGGCAACAGGCAAACGGGTCAACAGCCCTCCGGCTTTGTTGTAACGCGTGCGGTAAAGATTCTTGGCTAACTGCTGTGTAATCGTACTTGCACCGCGCTTATCTCCTTTTAACGTAGAGATAATACCCGATCCCAAACCTAAAAAATCAACGCCATTATGCTGATAAAAACGCACATCCTCAGTCGCGATAAGCGCATTAATCACCGTTTTAGGAATGCTATCAAAAGGAACCGGGTTCCTATCTTCATCAAAATACCGACCGATCAATACGCTATCAGCGGTATACAATTCAGTCGAAATATTTAGGCTGGGCATAATGATATCTTTTTTTGTGGGGGAATAGCCAAACAGCCACAAAAAATTAAGTTGTATGGCACAAACCAACACAATAACGAAATATATTGCAATAACGAGATAACGAAGAATCCGATTCTTTATACGTCTAAACATAAATGGAAATTTATCTTATATTCAACATATTGAATCAGCAAAAGGTTTTACCCCTGCTCAATATGCGCCTATACGTGTTTCAGGGGCTAAATATACAACTAAATACATCTCCCTAATTAACTATTTACATTTTTTAACAATAAAAAATAAGCATTTATTCGAACACGGTCAATAGGTAAAAACACATTTCCCTGACCTTGTTTTGCTCACTATCGCGAATTAAAATGTAAAAAAAATTGAAGAAGGACTTTGTTGAGATCAATAAGTTAGCTAACGCGTTCCGCAAATATTATACCTACTTTTAATATATTATCTATTTTATTTTAAAATAATAATGATATTTGCTTAAATTTAGATGTAAACTAGTCAACTATTAGCATGTTAAAACAGACATTACAACAAAAGCTATTACAAAAACTGTCGCCACAACAAATTCAATTTATTAAATTGTTGCAGGTACCAACAGTTTCATTAGATGCCAGAATAAAAGAAGAATTAGAAGAAAATCCTGCATTAGAAGATGGTAGCTTGACTAATATGACCGATCCAATCGAAGAATATCCGGATAAAGATCCGGATGACAATTTTGATAACGAAGAAGGTTTCGATTCAGATGATTTCAGTTTGGAGGACTATATACAAGAGGACGATTACAAAGATTATGGAAATGGGTATGATTACGGTGATGATGACGAAGACAGAAAAGAAATGCCAGTTGCCATCCAGCACTCTTTCTACGAACAACTGCAACAACAGCTAGACCTTCTGGCTTTGGACGATAAGCATTTTTTAATCGGCCAACAAATTATCGGAAGTCTGGACGACGATGGTTACCTGCGACGTCCGATCATAAATTTAGTAGATGACCTGGCTTTTGGTCAAAATGTCATGACCGAAGAGCATGAGGTATTGGATATGCTAAAAGTAATCCAGGATTTTGAACCTGCAGGGATTGGCGCCAGAGATCTCCAGGAATGTCTTTTGATTCAACTACAAAAAAAAGACATTAACAACCCTACAATAAAACTGGCAATTAAAGTCGTTGCCAATTATTTGGATGAATTCACAAAAAAACATTATGATAAGCTCGAAAAATCTCTGGGAGTTTCGTCTGAAGATTTGAAAAATGTGGTGAATGAAATCCTAAAGCTTAACCCAAAACCAGGTGATTCAGGAGCAGTGGCTGGCAAACAGCTTCATATCATTCCCGATTTTCATATCAGCAACAACGATGGCATCCTTCATCTGACCCTGAATGGACGTAATGCGCCCGAACTCCGCATAAGCCGTGACTATCAGCACATGTTTGAGCATTACGAAAAATCCGATCAAAAGGACAAAAAAATGAAGGAAGCGGTACAGTTTGTCAAACAAAAACTTGATTCGGCCAAATGGTTCATTGATGCAATCAAACAGCGTCAACAAACCTTGCTCAAAACCATGAATGCCATCATGGAATATCAATACGATTATTTTCTTAGCGGTGATGACCGCAAATTGAAACCGATGATATTAAAGGATATCGCCGATAAAATCGACATGGATATCTCGACCGTTTCCCGTGTGGCAAATTCAAAATATGTACAAACTGAATTTGGAACATTCCTGTTAAAATCATTTTTCTCCGAGGCAATCCAAACTGATTCCGGTGAGGAAGTTTCGAATAAAGAGGTCAAAAAAATACTGGAAGAGTGCATTGCCAAAGAGAACAAGCGCAAACCATTGGCCGATGAGAAATTAACCGAAATTCTTAAAGAGAAGGGTTACAATATCGCACGCCGAACCGTGGCAAAATATCGGGAAGCATTAAACATACCCGTCGCAAGATTACGAAAAGAGCTTTAAGAGCTCTTTTTTGTTTTTCCCAACAATCAAATCTAAATTAAGAATAGTATCTTTGTGCCTGAATTAAATAAGCATTAAGGAATGAGCAAAGTAAAAGTTGGAGTTGTACAGATGAGCTGTACCGCAAACAAACAAGAGAATCTCGAAAAAGCAATCGCTAAAGTAAAAGAAGCCGCTGCAAAAGGTGCGCAAATTGTGTGTCTGCAAGAACTCTTTACTTCTTTATATTTCTGCGATGTCGAAGATTATGACAATTTCGCCCTAGCTGAATCTATCCCGGGTCCGTCTACAGACGCCCTATCCGCTGTTGCGAAAGAAGCAGGAGTCGTTATTATCGCCTCATTATTTGAAAAAAGAACTGAAGGCCTTTATCATAATACGACGGCTGTGTTGGACGCTGACGGATCCTATTTAGGCAAATACCGTAAAATGCATATCCCTGATGATCCGGCATTTTACGAGAAATTCTATTTTACGCCGGGCGACCTGGGTTATAAAGTATTCAAAACAAGATTTGGCAAAATCGGCATATTGATCTGTTGGGACCAATGGTATCCCGAAGCATCCAGGATCACCGCATTAATGGGTGCAGAAATTCTTTTCTACCCAACGGCAATCGGCTGGGCGACAGATCAGGATGAAGAAACCAACAAGGATCAATACAACGCATGGCAAACCATCCAACGTTCCCATGCTGTAGCAAATGGCGTACCTGTGGTATCCGTCAACCGTGTCGGATTTGAACAGAATGGCGCCATGAAATTCTGGGGCGGTAGCTTTGTGACAAATGGACAGGGTAAGATATTATACCTCGCCTCCCATGACAAAGAAGAAATTGAAGTCGTCGAACTGGATCTAAGTGAATCTGATTATTTTAGAAAACATTGGCCTTTTCTACGTGACCGCAGAATAGAAACCTATTCTCCGATCACCAAACGTTTTATTGACGAAGACTAATAGCAAATCATATTGGCCATTTTAATTTTGTGATTCATACGGAAGAACGAATTAAAATGGCTTTTTACATTTTAAAGCATGGAACAAGAAAGCACTTTCACACAGGCGTATTTTAATAATTCTCCAAAAAAACAAGGTTTTTCATTTCCCCCTGAATGGGCAAAACAAGAAGCGTTGTGGTTGAGCTGGCCGCATAAAGAGGAATCTTGGCCTGGGAAAATTGAAACCATATACAAACCTTATTGCGAATTCATTAAAGCTGTTGCGTTTGGACAGAAAGTCAGAATCAATGTCGCGAACGAAGACATGAAGGCTTTTGCGATCGCAGAACTAAAAAAAATAACAGTAGATTTTAGCAATATTGAATTCTATTTTAATCCAACCAACGACGCTTGGTGTAGAGATCATGGCCCTGCTTTCCTTATCAATCAAACTTCGGGCGCAAAAGCAGTTGTTGACTGGGGATACAATGCCTGGGGAGGCAAATATCCGCCCTTCGATCTCGATGATGTTGTCCCTACGCGTATAGCCAAAGAGTTTGACCTTCCTCTATTTACACCTAATATCGTCATGGAGGGTGGTTCTGTCGAATTCAATGGCGCCGGAACTGTTATGACAACAACAGCATGTTTACTCAATGAAAACCGAAATCCTAATTTTACAAAAGAGCAAATTGAGACATATCTCAAAGAATTCTATGGGCAAGAGCAGGTGCTGTGGTTGGGCGACGGAATCATTGGTGACGACACAGATGGCCATATTGACGACATTACCCGTTTTGTAAATGAAAATACAGTTTTAACCGTTGTCGAAGAAAATCCTGAAGATGAAAACTATGCGATCTTACAGGAGAATCTGGAAACGCTCCGTTCTTTCAAATTATTAAATGGAGAGTCACTTCATATTGTCGAACTTCCAATGCCTGCACCAGTAATCTATGAGGACACTAGGCTTCCGGCATCATACGCTAATTTCTATATCGCAAATGATGTCGTCATCGTGCCTATTTTTGATGATGCTAATGATCAGAAAGCATTGGATATCATCCAGGGTTGTTTTCCATCACGAAAAGTTATTGGGATCAATTCAGTGGACATTATCTGGGGACTGGGAAGTTTTCACTGCCTGAGTCAGCAAGAACCCGCACTCGGTTAACGATAAATTACCCATAAACAGAAAGGCTTACTGACGATGTCAGTAAGCCTTTCTGTTTATGGGCCTATAGCCCCTATTGCTCCAATCCACCGCCACCGGAAAGCAAGCTATACAACAACAACGTGAACACCAGATTTTTCCAGCGACTCAACAAATCCGGCGCTCACTTTATCATCCGTAATCAATACATCAATTTTATCAAATCCACAGATCCGCCCAAAACTACGTCTTCCAAATTTAGAGGAATCAGCAAGGACAACAACCTTCTGGGCAGTATCTATCATGATACGATTCAATTGGGCTTCCTGTGCACTGGAAGTCGACACACCATATTCTAGATCTATCCCATCCACCCCTAAAAACAATTTACTACAGTAAAAATCATGCAATAGATTCTCAGCATATTTTCCAGTGACGGAAGTAGACGTTTTTCGCAAAGTGCCCCCCATCTGCATAATTTCAACCGACGGGTATTTAATCAATTCCATGGCTACATTCAACGCTGAAGTTACCACGGTGATATTCCCCTTAGGTACAATCTGTCTGGCCAACGATTGCATGGTTGTACCGGAGGCAATAATAATCGAATCATTCTCTTCGATCATCTCAGCAGCCTTCTTCCCTATTCTGCTTTTGTCATCGGAGCGAAGTTTCTCCTTTTCAAATACCGTTCGGTCCGTTGTATACGGATTATATTGTGTCGCTCCACCATGGGTGCGAAAAAGTAGACCGCTTTCCTCCAATAGGGTCAGATCCTTTCGTATGGTAACAGAAGATACCCCCAGTTCCTCACAGAGATCAATTACCTGGACTATACCCACTTCTTTTAATTGCTTTAAAATATATTGATGTCGTTCTACGTTTGTCATGGCTCTTTATATGCGCTAAAATATTAAATTCACTAGTGATTTACTCATATGAATAGTGCTGTATATCTAAAATATACTCCACATCACTATCCAAATTTTAGTGGACAACTATTCTATACGAATTTCTCTAGCAGAACTGACGTTAAAATAATGAAATTATTTAATTATTTACACCCATTGTGCAAATTTAAGTTTATTCGAAAAAGATAAGTGTTTGCCGTTTTATATACACTTAAAAATCTAGCGGATCGGGCCGGATGTAATGATAATCCAATTCCTTTTGCAGCAGGCTTCCACTGACTACTTTCTGAAAAGAATCCCCTTTTTCAAATTTTATGGGCAAATCGAAGCCATATTTTTGTGCAGAAGCCAATATAACCTCCTTTTTCTTAGGGTGCATTGGTGCAACTACATTGTAAATGCGGTGACTGAAATCTTTTACGGTAGCTAAAGTAATTAAACGTACGGCATCATCGCTATGAACAAAATTCGCAAACTGTTCGCCTGTGCTACAGACACGATTCGCAAAATACTTGGCGAAAATTCGATTTTTACCAAATAACCCACCAAGGCGATATATATAGGTATTCGGTAGCTGCAACATCAATTGCTCCGCTAAAAGGAGTTTTTCGGAAAACTCGATTCCATCAGCATTCAATTCATGGTAAACTGCATCTTTATCCGGATAAATTCCGATAGAACTCAGAAACAGCTGTTTGGTCCATTGAATATTTTCAAGAAATCTTGAAACATTCGAAAAACGCTTTTCTAGACCAGAAAGACTATTTTTTTGGCTAGCAGGAATACTATTTAATACAAAGTCGAATTTGTTCGGAAAAAGCATGTCGGGCAATGTACTAACGTTGTCAAAGTCAGCAATAAACGAAAAAATACCATCAGTTTTAAGCCGATGGTATTTTTCATATTGTGTGGTACTTGCCCAGACCTCATGTCCTTGATGTTTCATATCCATGGCAAACGATTCTGCCAGCCATCCGCATCCTAAAATGAGTATCCGCATAAGATCAAAAGATTAATAAGCTTTTGCAAATAAAACGCGTCTGCTGGAAGGTTTGCCCGTAAAGATACAAACACCTTCCTCCTCTTTGGCGTCCAAAGGAATACAACGGATTGTTGCCTTTGTTTCCTCTTTCACACGTTTTTCTGTTTCTGTGGTTCCATCCCAATGACAAGAAATAAATCCACCTTTACCTTCCAGCACTTCTTTAAACTCATCGTAAGAATTTACTTCAGTAAAATGGGAAGTTCTAAAATCCAACGCTTTTTGGTAAATATTTTCCTGTATTGCATGCAAGAGCTGTTCAATATTTCCAGCCAATCCTTCCTGCGCCACCGTTTCTTTTGTTTGGGTATCACGACGTGCCAGTTCCACGGTTCCATTTTGCATATCTCTTGCACCAACAGCAACACGCACAGGCACACCTTTCAATTCCCATTCCGCAAATTTAAAGCCCGGACGCTGCGTATCGCGATCATCGTATTTCACCGAGATATCTTTTACCTTCAACTCATCTGTTAACCGGTTCACGAATGCGTCAATCTGTGCCTTTTCTTCATCAGTTTTAAAAATCGGAACAATAACAACCTGAATTGGTGCTAATTTTGGAGGCAATACCAATCCTTGGTCATCCGAGTGCGCCATAATCAAAGCGCCCATCAAACGGGTAGAAACCCCCCAAGAGGTCGCCCATACATGCTCCAGTTTTCCTTCTTTAGACGTAAACTTCACGTCAAAAGCTTTCGCAAAGTTTTGTCCAAGAAAATGTGATGTACCGGCTTGCAACGCCTTGCCATCTTGCATAAGCGCTTCGATACAATAGGTATCCAAGGCACCGGCAAAACGTTCGTTTTCGGTTTTGCGGCCACGTACAACAGGTACAGCCAGAATATTTTCCGCAAATTCTGCATAGACATCGAGCATACGTTCTGTCTCGGCAATAGCCTCTTCGCTGGTTGCGTGTGCAGTATGCCCTTCTTGCCATAAAAACTCAGCTGTACGCAAGAAAAGACGCGTACGCATTTCCCAACGAACCACGTTTGCCCATTGGTTAACCAAAATTGGCAGATCCCGATACGATTCGATCCAGCCGCGGTAGGTATTCCATATAATCGTTTCAGAGGTCGGACGTACAATCAGCTCTTCTTCCAGCTTTGCATCCTCATCGACCACAATCTTACCTGTACCATCGTTTTTTAATCTATAGTGAGTGACCACCGCACATTCAGTGGCAAAACCTTCCACATGGGCAGCTTCTTTAGAAAAAAAAGACTTGGGAATGAATAAAGGGAAGTAAGCGTTGCTATGGCCTGTTTCTTTAAATCTTTTGTCTAAGATTGCTTGCATTCTTTCCCAGATAGCATATCCGTATGGTTTGATCACCATACAGCCTCGTACAGCTGAATTTTCAGCCAGATCAGCTTTGATCACAAGTTCATTGTACCATTGCGAATAATCTTCTGCACGACTTGTTATTCCTTTACTCATATGAAATTGATAAATTATTGTAACATTATTACGTTAAATCTCGTCTGTATTTCCAATACAAAAAGCGTTCAATAAAAAATATTTGTATTTTTGATTACTTCGATTAAACCCCGTCGAGAAATTTGCGTCTAAGATAGTAAATAAGGCTGTATAATCGAAAATAACGATTTAGGATATTATGAAAAAAAATAGATTATTTATCGGAGCACTTGCCATGACAGGAGCATTTATGTTAGGTTCCTGCGGTACAAGTAGGCAAATCTATGGCGACGATGTCTATGGCAATAATGGACAGGCTAGACAAAAAGTCTATCAAAGTCCAGATTACTATTACACAGATGCGGATCAGGTTCAACAAGGAGGACAGACTCAAGACGGTTACTACGACGACGAATATTCAGATCAGGATTACAACAACGATTCTTATGAAGATCTTGAATATGCAAATCGGATAAACAGATTCTATTATGCCTCTCCGGGAATGACCTACTTTGATCCATTCTTCGATCCATGGTATGGTTATGGATTCGGTGGGATGTATGGATATGGCCCTTCCTTCGGTTTAGGTTGGGGCTGGGGTTCTTCATGGTCTATCGGTTTAGGCTGGGGCTGGGGTTCTGGCTGGGGCTGGGGATCTCCTTGGTATGGTGGTTATTACCCTTGGGGTGGCTGGTATGGCGGCGGATACTGGGGTTCTGGCTGGTATGGCAATGGTTATTGGGGCGGTGGCTATTGGGGTAACTCAAGACCACGTTATGCTTCTTCGCGATCATCCTATAGAGACAATTACAATGTCCGTACTTCATCTTCCCGTACCAGAACTTCAGGAACTTATGATCGTACCGGTGTTGCCCGGGATTCCAGGGGACGTATTACGGCCGTTTCCAATGGCCGGACTAGCGGCGGTAGGACAAGGAATTCTGACGGTTCTATCTCACGTGGTTCCTCTTATGATAGAACAGGCGGCAGAACGAGAACTTCAAATGGTATCTCTACAAGAAGCGGATATCCCGATGGTGGCAGAACACGGAGCTCAGACAGAACAAATGGAACATACCCAAGCATGCGGAGTTCCAGTGGTACTTCCAGAACACGGACAAGCTCAGGTGAAGTTTCCCGTCCAATGAGCCGTTCGATGGAAACGCGCTCAAGCAATCCGGGATCAACTTCTAGACCATCCTATACTCCGCCAACAAGAAGTTATGATAGCGGTTCATCACGCTCAAGTGGTGGCTTCTCCGGAGGTGGAAGTTCAAGATCCAGCGGCGGCTTCTCCGGTGGCGGCGGAAGCTCAAGATCCAGCGGTGGACGTACACGCTAGTGATAAAAAACAAATTACAGTAGCATACATAATCCTGTGTGCTACTGCTTATTACAGACGATATTTTAGCTTATGACGATCAAAAAATTACTTTTTGGAACTGCATTTTTACTAGGTGCAGCGGGAACTGCCCAAGCACAATATACGAAAGATGTACTTTTGTTTTCCCAAGGGGACAATGGCGGTACTGCTCGCTTCAAAGCAATGGGAAACGCATCTACCGCATTAGGTGGTGATATTAGCTCAATTACCGGAAATCCGGCAGGCTTAGGTTACTTCAATCAATCCGATGTCTCCGTAACAGGCAGATACCTTAACAATAAAAATAAAACAGATTATTTCGGCCAAAATTCGAATAGCAGCAAAAATAATTTCAACCTGGATAATGCCGGCATCGTCTTTCATTTACCTACTTACCGAAATGGCGGAAACCTGGAGCGAGGCTGGCTGAATTTCAATGTTGGTATAGCCTACAACCGAAATTATGTCTATAACAACCTCTTAGAGTATAGAGGTGTCAATAATACGAGTTCAATTACTGATGCCTATTCTGACCGCCTATCTTCACCCGGCGGGATGAAAGGCTGGGGACAGGAAGTTTATAATAATTCGCTGCTGTTTGATGATTTGGATCCCGACAACAAAGGAAACTATTTCCCTATTACGAGCTTCGGTAATTATGATGGAAAAGATGGTTTTAATCAAGTCAATTCCATCTTAGAAAAGGGAAGTAAATCAGAATCTGTATTATCTTTTGGTGCCAACTATAGCAACAAATTATACTTGGGAGCTGCATTAGGTTTTACTGCTTTTAGTTACGACAACTCAAGTTGGTTTACGGAATACGGTCAAACGATGACCGCTGACCAACTGACAAAAATCAATAAAGACTCTGAATATTTAAAACCGGAGGCAGCATATGCTAAAAAACGCGAGATGCTGGACAAGGATTATGAGCTATATGATGACTATGCACAAGTGACGGATGGTACAGGGGTGGATTTCAAGTTAGGTGTAATCTATAAATTTACACCGACCTTTAGTATGGGCTTTACAGCGAAATCTCCGACATTCATGAGCATCCGAGACGAGTCTTATAGCAATTCCGAATTCCGTTATTTTAAACCGAATGAAGATAAGTCCTTTAAAGAATACCGTACCAGCGATGATGCAGGGCATAGCTACCTCGAGTACAATATGAATACCCCATACAAGCTCTCCTTAGGTGCCAGTCAGGTATTCTCCAGAGGATTAATTACCGCAGATGTAGAATGGGTAGATTATGCGGCGATGCGATTTAAAGATCCCGGCGCATATAATAAAGCTTTGGAACAGGAAATGAACCAAAAGATAAAAGACTCTTATCAAGGTGCGTTCAATGCGCGCATTGGTGGTGAAGTTTTATTTGATAACGTGTTTAGTGGCAGAGCTGGTTTTAATTACAGTGGCAATCCTTACAAAAATGCAGATTATACAAACTATACGGCTTCGTTGGGTATAGGTGCTAAACTTGGCCGTGGTATGTATATTGATTTGACAGGAGCTTACAATGCCATCAATTACAAGGAAAGTCCTTATGTCATTGACGAAAACTATTGGAATGCTGCCAGCCCGGTTGCGGATATAAAAAATCAACGAACAAATGTCGTTTTGACAATCGGTTCTAAATTTTAAGAGATTCATCTCAGAAAAAAACGTCCAGCTAACCTGGACGTTTTTTATTTATTACAATCCCGACAACCATAATTTAAAAGCTTTTAGTAAATTTGTCCTCTTGGTTGAAAATCACATGACGAATCAGACAATCTCAAAAGCATTCAATGCCGTATTTACCTATCCCATCTGGCGGATCGAAATCGATGCTGAAAGTAGATTGATTGCTGTGGAGACCAGGAATCCAGCAGACACACGCCCCTATTTCAATGTCATTACTTTCGAAGGAAACGATGTACTTCAAGACTTCCAGGCAATAAGCAAAGAGTGGGTGCTTGCAGGAATTCAATGTCAGAAGCTTATTTTAAAAAAGATCTCCAGTAATTCACCCATTGATGCAGGTGTACAGATCATTGACTGTTATCAGCCAAATCAGCAAGAAACCTGGTTTAATTATCTTTTTGTTGAAATGGTCAATGGAGGAATACTACTTCGTCCCAAAATGATCGAACAAGGAATGCAGTTGTTTTTAGATTTAAAAACAATGTCCATTGAAAACAAAAAAGAGGAATCATTTAAACCTTTTGACAACCAAATAGTCTACCCAGTAATTTACAATGGTCAAATTCCCCAATTTTTGACAGATTTCAGCGCCGATGGCGAAATTTGGATCAGTGCATTGGATGACTATTTTATTTGGGCTTTCTATGAAAAAAACACAGCTAATCACTATCAAATCCGGATAGTGCAATCAACAAAAGAGCGGTTAATTGACGCTGTAATTGCAGTCGATCAGTTACCATTAAAATTTTTCAACATCTATTTTCTTGTTAACAAACAAATATTCCTTTTGACAGACAATAAACGGGAGTTTGTTTCGTATTTAGTATAATTGCAAAATATATGAAACTATTATTCGAATTAAATACATATAAAAAGGTAGTCATTTTATCGATTTCAATGCTATCAATTCAACAAGTCGAAGCGAAAAATCGCACTTCATTACGTGTAAATGCTGTTCCCGACTCCGTCGGTACTGAGGTAATCAACGGCGAAGAATTTGTCCTTTTCAAGATCGAAAAAGGCGATAATTATTATCAGCTCAGCAAGAAGTACAAAACAACGGTAGGTCAGCTCACTCAGATAAATGGTAATGGCACATTAAGCCTCGGACAGATTGTTAAAGTCCCCACTGGACGAAAACCTGCTCCTCCAGTAAATAAAAACACAGGTAACACTGCACAGCAGAATCCGCGTAACCCACAACAGGGGTTCACAGAATATATTGTTGGTGAAAAAGAAACGTTATATGCCATATCCAAGAGGTTTAGTATTACTGTTGAAGATATCAAAAAAGCCAATAACCTCAAAAACAACATCATAAGCGGTGGAATGAAATTAATGATTCCGAATCAGCCACTGCCACCGGAAAGACCAAAATTGGTTGAACCTAAAGGAATCGAAATTATTGCGCCCGATTCCACAAACGATGACGATAAAGAAGAAAATCAAATTTCAACAAACCGTTACGGGATACGCGAAAAATCCGAGCGGGGGATTGGCGTATGGATTGATGGTTTGTCTACCCAAGGCACAAGCAACCTCGCACTCCACAAAAGTGCACCCGTCGGAACGATCTTAAAAATCACCAACCCGATGACAAAAAGCGTAACCTATGCGAAAGTCGTTGGAAAATTTAATGATAATGCCGAAAACCAAAATGCCATTGTAGTGTTATCAAAGTCCGCAGCGGCAAGTATTGGTGCACTGGATAAACGTTTTCAGGTAGAAATCGCCTACGGATTACCTTTAGAAAATTAATTAAAATAAAAATAGCTCCTGCAGCGCGAAACAAGAATGAATAACAAACCGTATGTCATAGGGATTGCCGGAAGTAGTGGTTCTGGAAAAACATTTTTTTTGAATAGTTTTTTGAAACATTTTAAAACCAATGAAGCTACCTTGATTTCTCAAGATGACTATTATATCCCTGCCAATACAAAGACACAAGAGGAAAATAGACTCTATAATTTTGATATCCCAACATCCATAGACAGAGAAGCTTTCTATACCGATATCAAAGCACTTTTTAATGGAGAGACGATTTATAAAGAAGAGTATACCTTTAATAATCCTTCGCTAACTCCAAAAATATTAGAGATCAAGCCAGCCCCCATACTGATTATCGAAGGGTTATTCATTTTCTACTATACAGAAATCAACGCGCTTATTAACCACAAGATCTTCCTGAGTGCAGATCAGGATATCGCCCTCCGCAGAAGGCTACATCGTGATTTGGTCGAACGTGGTTATTTTGAAGATGATGTCATGTACAAATGGGTAAACCATGTGCTTCCTTCATATAACGAGTATTTATTGCCATTTCAGGATTCTTGTGATCAAGTTATATTTAACAATACTGACGAACCTGAACCGATTTGGGACATTACCAATCAGATTTCTGAAGAATTGAAAGCGAAACTCAATTTAGTATAATACACTAAAGACGGGCGTATGAGGACATACGCCCGTCTTTATTTAAAAGTGCTTGATTTATTGACATCAAGACTTTAAATTCTTATCTTTGCGCCACGAAACAAATCCATCATAATGAACCATCCTGTAAAGATTAAAAATACTTTGGTTTCAGTCTATTATAAAGACGGCCTAGCTCCTTTAGTTGAATTATTAAACAAATACGGTGTTACATTCTATTCCACTGGAGGGACAGAAACATTTATCAAAGATTTAGGTATACCTGTCGTTCCTGTTGAAGACTTGACAAGCTATCCTTCGATTTTAGGAGGCCGTGTTAAGACCTTGCACCCAAAAGTTTTCGGAGGAATTTTGGCACGCCGTCCGCTTGAATCGGACCAACAGCAACTTGCTCAGTATGAAATACCAGAGATCGATTTAGTTATCGTGGATTTGTATCCATTTGAAGAAACTGTTGCATCCGGAGCTGCTGAACAAGATATCATCGAAAAAATTGACATTGGTGGAATCTCATTAATTCGTGCTGCAGCGAAAAACTTTAATGACGTTGTGATTATCTCTTCTAAAAATGACTACAAAGAACTTGAAGAGATGCTAGCGAATCAAGAAGGCAATACTTCTTTGGAGCAACGTAAAGAATTTGCAAAACGTGCTTTCAACACATCATCTCATTATGACACTGCAATCTTCAATTATTTCAACCAAGAAAACCCAATTGAAGTATTTAAACAATCCGAACAAAAAGCTCAAGTATTGAGATATGGTGAAAACCCGCATCAAAAAGGTATTTTCTTTGGTGACTTGGACAACATGTTCGACAAATTAAATGGAAAAGAGCTTTCTTACAACAATCTTGTTGACGTGGATGCTGCCGTTGCTTTAATTGACGAATTTCAGGAACCTACATTTGCTATCCTAAAACACACAAACGCTTGTGGTGTGGCCTCTCGCCCAACAATCAAACAAGCATGGATCGATGCTTTGGCATGTGATCCTGTTTCAGCATTCGGCGGGGTTTTGATTACTAACGGTGAAGTGGATGGCGCAACAGCAACGGAGATCAATAATTTGTTCTTCGAGGTCTTAATCGCACCTGCTTATTCGGAGGAAGCAATTGCTATCCTTACGGCCAAGAAAAATAGAATTATCCTAGTGCGTAAAGATGTAAAATTACCTGCTCAACAATTCAAAACTTTATTGAATGGTGTCATTCTTCAAGATAAGGATAACACAATTGAAGCGCCTGAGCAAATGGTCGCCGTAACCACAGTAAAACCTACAGCTGAACAACTGGAAGATTTATATTTTGCCAATAAAATTGTAAAACATACTAAATCAAATACCATTGTTTTTGCCAAAAATGGCACCTTGTTAGCATCAGGTGTTGGGCAAACATCACGGGTTGATGCCTTAAAGCAAGCAATTGAAAAAGCAGTTTCATTTGGTTTTGACCTACAAGGTTGTTCAATGGCATCAGATGCTTTCTTTCCTTTCCCAGATTGTGTAGAGATCGCTTCAAATGCAGGTATTGCAGCCGTTTTGCAGCCAGGCGGTTCCATCAAAGATCAATTATCCATTGATATGGCCAATGAAAAAGGCATTGCAATGGTAACTACTGGTGTAAGACATTTCAAACATTAAGAATAGTCTTACTACTTCATAAAAAAAGCTACTTTTAAAAAGTAGCTTTTTTTATTTGTTGGCCTGCCAGCCCAGTCGTTCTAATTTATATCGTTCTATTTCTTCTGAAAGCTTCCGGATTGCATAGGCAACAATAGCAACATCATCTAACCAACCACCTACGGCAATAAAATCCGGAATTGCATCTACCGGGGAAACCACATAAATAATAGTCCCGATAATAATGGATAGATTCCAGCTGTTCATTTTAAACTTACCAGTAATTGCATCCTTGCACATGGCGATCAGTAATTTAAAATCGCCAACATAGCTTCCTAGATTTTTTGCCTTAGATTCCGCCTGTGACAACTCCGCTTCCGTAATTTTACGATGTCTAAAGCGCTCAAACATACCTGTTGCAATCTTTTTGATTCTACCGTTCATAACTCAAAATTATCAATATTTTTTAATTAACAAAGCCTGTGCCTTTTTTAAATGAAAGCACAAACGCGGACCAAAGTCCACTCAAATACCAACTATATTCGACAGCGCTTTGGGAATGGTTGCTGAGAAAAATATCTTCGGAGATAGCCATTATATTAAAATAAACCCCAATTTTATTATTTTTACAGCTAACTGTAGCAAAGTGTATGTCACCACCGTATAATAGACAACACAAGCGCAATGTGTTTACACAAAAAATAGATTTTAATATTACACGGTTATGAAAAACTATAGATTATTTAATTTTATTGCCATCGCTTTAGCAACATTCTTACTATCCAGCTGTTTGAAAGATGACGATGACCAACGAATTCCAGCGGCTCTCTTTACAATGGTCAATGGCTACAGTGACGCTAATGCAGTCATCTATTACGCCGATGGGGGCCCTTTACAAAATCCCAATTATCCCATGGAATTTAAAAGCTATAGACCTATAGTTGGCCTATTCACCGGAGCAAGAAAAATAGCCGTTTCTGCGGAATATAACAATATCCTTGTTGACACAACAGTTACGATCAAAGACAGCACGATATACACCTCATTTGTTTACGGTACCAAAGAGAAGCCTGTTCAGGTAATTACAACAGATAAAATTAACAAGGAAATCAAAAACACGGAATCCGGTTTACGTTTCTTTAATCTTGCGGAGGGAACAGATCAGGTATCCCTTCAGATTGGCAGTCAGACTTCTCCAACAGAATGGACGAATAGGGCGAAAGAAACACAAAATTCAGCTACTGCCCACCAAGGATTCATCGCGCAAAAAAGTGGCACTTTTGATGTCATTGCCAAAGATAAAGCCGGAAAAACAATTGCAACACGCAAAGATATCAAACTGGTAGAAAATTACTATTATTCATTGATATTGATCGGTAAGGCAAATGACGAGAAAAAGCCTTTGTACCTAGGCTTGGTAGCTCAAGCTGCAAATTAAAAATACCCCGTTTTCTATATACAAAAAAAGACCATCGTATTTCTATGATGGTCTTTCTTATTTAAGGCTTTTCTTGGGGAGCGACTTTAGATACGACGTAGATATCTTCATTCTCCTTTTTCATTTTATATTTCTCCCTGGCAATACGCTGCACTTCCTGTGGGTTGGACCGGATATCGTTAATCGTCTTTATAATGGCTGCATTCTCTTTCAGGTAAAAAGAGCGTTCGGTTTCCAAATTAGCTTTTTGCTTTTGGTAGCTGTATTGCGTAGCAAAATCATTTCTATCAAAAAATAACATCCACACCAAAAAAGCCAAAGTGGCTAATAAATACTTATTTCTTATTAAAGACCATAATCGTTGCATAGGACAAAAATACTATTTAGCTTTCAGACTACCGATATTTTCTTCCGAAGTTAAACATCGTTAATTAAAGATATGGAATAATGCCCTCAAATTCATCATATCTTTAGAATAATATTATCTTTAACAAGTCAAAACAACATGCTATTAAATAGCCCGAATGGAAGGCATAAATACTGGTAAAAAAATACTGTTTCTTCCATATAGGCATTAAATAACAAACCGGGTGCAATGGATTCATTTTTACCGATGAAAAACTGCGCCAATACATAATCACTTTTCTATGAAATACTATCTTATTGCAGGTGAAACATCAGGCGACCTACATGGTGCCAATCTGATCAAAGCGCTTAAAAATGAAGATCCCGACGCGACCTTCAACATTGTAGGTGGAGATTTAATGCAGGAAGCGGCAGGAGAAAAAGCATTGATACATACCTCAGCAATGGCTTTTATGGGTTTTGTGGAAGTTTTGAAAAATCTGGGTAAGATATCCAAAAATTTGAAAGCGGTAAAAAGTGATCTTCTAAAAGAAATGCCCGATACAGTCATACTCATCGATTTTCCGGGTTTCAATCTGAAAATTGCTGAATTTGCAAAAAAACATGGGATCAAAACATGTTACTATATTTCACCAAAAGTATGGGCATGGAATCAGGGCCGCGTAAAAAAGATCAAAAAAATTGTTGATCACATGTTCTGTATCCTACCTTTTGAAGTGGATTTCTATAAAAAATGGCGTATGCCGGTCGATTACGTAGGCAATCCCCTATTAGATGCGATTTCAACGTATCCTTTTAATCCGAAATTCAGGGAAGAAAACGGTTTTACAGACAAACCGCTTATTGCCTTATTACCGGGCAGCCGGGAGATGGAGATCATTAAACTTCTGCCGATCATGGCCGAACTACCCTATTTTTTTCCTGTTCATCAGTTTGTCATTGCCGGTGCTCCAAATTTTGACGAATCTTATTACAAGCAATTTTTGAAGGGTATTGATATTCCCGTTCTTTTCAATCAAACTTATGATATCCTCAATAATGCGGAAGCTGCCGTAGTCACTAGCGGCACGGCAACCCTTGAAACAGGGATATTGAAAGTTCCACAGGTTGTGGTTTACAAAGCTAATCTGATATCTGTCTGGATAGCAAAGCTTGTGGTAAAAGTAAAGTTTATATCCCTGGTCAATCTGATTAATAATTTTCTGTCCGTACGCGAGCTTATTCAGGATGATTGTACAGCTTATGATATTTCCTATGAAGTGGGCGAACTCATAAACAATAAAGCGCATCGGGCGAGTGTGATGGAAAATTACGATATCCTGGCAGAGAAACTTGGCTCACCCGGCGCCTCAGAAAAAACAGCTAAGTTAATTGTAAAATATCTGGGTAAAAATTAAACTCTTTGGGCTTTCAATTGTCAAACTATTAATTAGTTACATATAATTAAAGCTTTATGAAATCGAAACTTATTTTAGGCTTTCTTTTTTGCTTCGCATTTACCTTTGTCGGTAAAGCGCAGGAGACACAGCATTTTTCTAAACTTGAAATTGGAAAAAAAGCCAAGAAAAATATTGACAGCAAAGATTCCACAGCCGTTATTCATATCGACACATTGATTATGAAGGATAACGCTACACTTTCCTTTTATGGAAAGAAAAATGTTAAAATCACCGTAGGTTATGCGGAAATAGGTAACAAGGCGACTTTCTATGGTACAGACGGGAAGAATAATGGCGCCAACTTTGATATCAATGCCAATTTTCAAAAACTAGGATCATTGTATATTATTGCGAAAGGTGATGATGCTTTTAATGGCACAAAAACATTTCCCAATGGAAATGGTGGTAAAGTCAAGGTTACCTTGGCTACGGGAAGTATAAAACCACAGACAACAGACAAGAAGTCACCAAATTACATCTATGCAGATGTCGTAGCGGGTGGTAGGGCTGTCAATGCAAACACAGACCTAAGAAACATTTATGACCGCATTAAAACTGCGCCTACAGGTCTCCGGGGATTGCCACAGGGACAGATTTACTCTGGTAGTGCAGGCACGGAAGGTTCCTTTGAACTGATTTCGACTCAATAGGACAAGCGAAATGTATATAAAAAACAGCATCTTTAAGGCTGATGCTGTTTTTTTAGTTATTCATTTTTAGATAAACTTCAATGACAACCTCTCTTTTTGAGTTCATAAGCGAGCACCAATCTCGTCATGCGATCATATCTTGCAATTCCCTCTTTTTGATTGTTATGTGTTAAGTATTGGTTGTAAAACAGCCCCATCAAGTCGTTAATCCAGCCCGTATAATTGCTCCAAAATAAACGCTCCGCCGCCACATCTTCCAGTACTGGCTTACTCAATTTGATTTGATACACTTTAGAAAGCTCCGGGTACATGCCACGAAGTTCGCCAAGCATATAAAGCGTTGTCTGCAAATACGCTGAGTAACGATAAAAAGCCTGTGGATGATGCTGTAAGCGAACAAAAGCGATAAAATTGGCTTCATCCTCAAAACCTACCCCCTGTTGATGGGCAAGCTCATGCACATACGTAAACGGAAAAGATAGGGCTGGCATAGCATAATTGACCTGCGCTTCATGTGTGAACGGATTAAAATAGCCCGAAACACCAAAATAAGAAACGATCCTGCTATTTAATGGAGATTTGGCGTTGATCTGACTGCCAGACAAAAAAGAAGAAAATGTAGTATCTTTTTTCACCCAGGTCGCCAGATCTTCCCGCATATGATCCTTCCTTTGGCCCCACAGTGCAGGGTCCACCTGTCCCCGTAAAGCATTTGTACTATCCAGGTATTCGTCAAGCACCATGAGGTAATCCGCCAGCCGCAAGCTATCGACCTTCAGCTGGGTATTTATGCTGATCGGCTTCCTGTAATAATTTAATCCCCAGGAGATATAAAAGAAAATATAGAGTCCAAACAACAGGTTTAGCAAAAATAAAAAAGCTCGGCCTGCATCGGTCCATTTTCTATGCCATACTTTTCGGATGAGATTGGCCAGCCGATAAAATAAAAAAATAAGCGCGAAAGTATAAAAAATATCCCCCACACTAAAAGGAATATAGCCAAAAATATACTTCGGAATATAGCCGTAAAACCTGTAAAATCCCTGCGCATAAAAAGCTTCGATCCATGAACTATTGCTTTCGATCAGCGATAAGAAGAATAGCAGCCCAATGAATAATACCAAAGTAAGAATAGCAATTTTGTTACGCTTTACCATAAATCATCAACTTTCGTTTTCGAAATAGACCTTATAATAGTTCATCCCTTTATCTTCATCAAATCCTTTTTCAAGATATTCCCGTTTTCCATGCACGTAGATATGAAAGTTCTTATCCAATTTCAGCACGGACTTGTAAGAAGATTCCATCTTTTTGACCGCCTTGTCTGCTATTTCAAAACTCGACTGGAAGGGTGAATCAAATTCATCTTCAAACCCTGCTTTATAATCCTGGAACAGGGCGATAGCCTGGGGATTACCCAATACCTCCTCCTCAAATTCCTCCTGAACAAAAGTTTCCTTTTCC
The DNA here is from genome assembly GCF_003071065.1 of Sphingobacterium athyrii. Classification (GTDB taxonomy): domain Bacteria; phylum Bacteroidota; class Bacteroidia; order Sphingobacteriales; family Sphingobacteriaceae; genus Sphingobacterium; species Sphingobacterium athyrii. The sequence goes on from NZ_QCXX01000001.1 coordinate 757,296, forward strand.
TTAAAGTAGTTCATTGACTTGTTCATCAGATCGATCTTATCGGCTTTCTCAAGTTCAAATGTTTCATCGAGTTTCTCCTGAACAAAATTCTTATAGACCTTCAGGTAATTTCCGGTCTGATTAAAATTGTCATTGCGCACGCGCAGTTTCAGAAACTCATCTTTCCAATAAACGGCTTCCTGCTGTCTATTGGTTTGATCCAGCACAAGAACCTTATAACCTTCTTCTTCCTCCACATTGATAATGATACAGCCTTTGTCCAACTTATTGATATTAATCGCTTCCTGTTCATATTCTAAGGTGAACGCACCTTGTTCAGGATATACTTTTAGGTAAGTCTCTTTGTTTTCCGATTTAAATATGCCGATCGCGTCGTGTTCCTCGCCTTCAATCTGTACATTTTTTATCGCTACCACATACACCTCTCCTGCTTTAATCTTGGGGTGGCTGGATACCTCATACAGATGCTTCGAAATCTGCTGGGAAAAATCATGAAAGGGTAACTGCTCTTTAAAGTACTGGCGAACAAAATAGAATACCTCGTTCAGGTCCAGCTCATCATTGGGATGATATAGACGATATACTTCGTTCACTTTAGCAAAGGGACTCATAAAATACTGCATCAAAAGTCCAGGTAATACTTCATCGCCCTCGAGGGATACAGGGGCGTCTGACAGGATATAAAACTCGTCCTGTGCTTTGTTTCCTACACGGTGTATGGATAATGCTTCAAAAGTTGCGTCTTGGTGAAAAAACATATTCTTATTTTATAAATGATATAAATCTATTGCTATTTTAAATGTTTGGCAATGTGCATTGACAATATCTTTGATCCGGGGCGAATACCCCCCGCCCATACTTACCTGAACAGGAATATGCAGCTGATGACATAAGCCCAGTACGAGTTCATCCCTTCGTGCACAGGTCGCTGGACTTAAATTCAATCTGCCTAGTTTATCTGTTGCTAAGATATCCACACCTGCCTGATAAAAAACAAAATCAGGCCGGATACGATCAAATAATTCCAGCAGATTTTTATTCAGGATCTCCAAATATTCTTTATCAGTTATATTTTCAGCGAGTCCAATATCCAAGTGTGAACGCTGCTTGATAAAGGGATAATTTTTCTCGCCGTGCATCGAGAAGGTAAACACCTGTTGGTGCCCTTCAAAGATATCTGCCGTTCCGTTTCCCTGATGGACATCCAGATCAATAATAAGGATTCGATCTGCCCGGTTATGTTGCAATAAATAACCTGCAGCAGTAGCTTGGTCGTTCAGCAGGCAAAAACCTTCACCAAAATCATAACCCGCGTGGTGTGTTCCACCTGCAACCGTAAAAGCCACTCCATATTTTAAGGCATAACAGGCAGCCTGAATGGTCCCATCCAAAATGTAGCGTTCACGGTCTACCAAGCGCTTACTTAAGGGGAATCCGATCCGGCGCACCATTTTTGGATCCAGGGTCAAATCGAACAGTTTTGCCACATAGGCCGGATCATGTACCAGACAACAGGTCTCAAAACTTGCCAGTTCAGGTCTGAAAAAATTAGTTTCATTGGCCAATCCTTCATGCTTTAACTGCAGCGGGATCAACTCATACTTTAACATCGGAAAACGATGTCCTTCTTTGACCGGATGGATAAATTCGGGATGAAAAGCTATCTTGAGCACTTTAAATCTTATTTTATTCATGCGAAGATAAGAAAAACTAAAGCAATCCCATTTTATCCAACAATATCAATCAGATATTTTGGAGTTGTATGGGAAAAAGGGCATCTTTGGATAAGAACAAAACCTTAAGTTGATGTCGGGCACCGTTTGGCATTAAACTTATAATTCGATCATAAATAGATACATCAAAAATAACATGGAAACGACTAATCTGCCTCAATTGTCTGCAATGGAACAGCGTGTCCTAGGCTCTCTGATTGAAAAATCAAAGGTGACCCCTGAATATTATCCCATGACTATCAACAGCTTACAGGCTGCATGCAATCAAAAAACTTCCCGCAAGCCTGTAGTTCAATATAGCGAAGAAGACATCGTCAATACACTGGACATCCTGAAAAAGAGAGGATTGATTTCAACCGTCATCGGTGGTGGATCCAGGGTAACCAAGTATAAACACAATTTTGCCATACAATTTCCGCTAGTACCATCCGAACTGGCTATCATTTGCCTATTGCTGCTGCGCGGACCGCTAACGGCGGGTGAAATTAATTCAAGCGCCGGTAGGCTCTACGAATTCGAATCATTGAGTGAAATTACTGAACAATTGGAAAAGCTGTCGCAAGGAGGGTACCTGAAATCCCTTCCAAAACAAGCCGGTCATAAAGAGGTGCGGTATATTCACCTGCTTGGCGAGGTAAATCTGGAAGCTTTTGAACATGCCAGCAGTTCACATGCCACTGTCGCAGATCAGGCGCTCTTGGAACGTGTTGGACAACTCGAACAGGAGGTCGCTGCCTTAAAGCAAAAATTTCAGGATTTGTGGGACGAACTACATTAATCAATGACGAATACAACTGATTCCAAAACAGAATTATCTCAGGCAACCTTATGGCTGATGACCATCGCCACTGGCTTGGTTGTTGCCAACAACTATTACAATCAGCCATTATTGGGACTGATTGCAAAGGATCTGGATGTTGGTGAAGCTACCGTAAGTAATTCGGCCATGCTGACACAAATCGGCTATGCCTGCGGCCTATTGTTGATTGTCCCATTGGGGGATATGTTCAAAAGAAAGAAAATGATCTTGATTGATTTTATCTTTATTATTCTTTCTTTGGCCGGAATGGCCCTCTCCCATTCCATTGTTTCTATCCTAATCTTCAGCTTTTTGATCGGTTTTACATCGGTGATACCACAAGTTTTTGTACCAATGGCGGCAGAGCTTGCCTCAAAGGAGAAACAAGCCGCTGCGATAGGCATGGTGATGTCCGGATTATTGATCGGCATCTTATTATCGCGTGTGGTCAGTGGTTTTGTCGGCTCTTACTTTGGGTGGCGCGAAATGTACTGGATCGCTACTGGGGTCATGGTGGTCACGGCATTGACTATCGCCGTTAAGCTTCCTGAGGTAGCTCCGAACTTTAAGGGTGCCTATAAAGAATTGATGCTTTCCGTATGGAACTTCGCCAGAAAACAACCGGTACTACAACTTGCCGCATTTCGCGGAGCCATGGGATTTGGTGCATTTTCGGCCTTCTTTACGACGTTGGTTTTCCACATCGAAGGTCCGCCATTTTTTGACGGACCGGCTACCGCCGGAGCATTTGGCCTTGTCGGCGCCTGCGGCGCTCTTGCTGCAGCTTTTGTCAATCGGGCGACCGTATTCATAGGTACCGCTAAAATTATCCTGTATGCTATCTTATTAATGGTATTTAGCTGGCTGCTCTTTGCGTTATTCGGAAATTACTATTGGGGGTTAATCATTGGAGTTATTCTTATTGATCTTGGACTGCAATCCATGCATATCCTAAACCAAAGTGATTTTTACGCGCTGAACCTCGGCGCCAACAACCGCCTGAACACTGTATATATGGTCAGCTATTTTATTGGCGGTTCAACAGGCACCTTTTTTGCAGCACAGGCATGGCAACACTTCCAATGGCCCGGTGTAATAGCCGTTGGAACCATGTATACACTATTGGCATTGCTCGCACATGTATTATTTGATCATAAATTAAGAAAAAAAACAATATGAAATTTGGCCAAGTAGATCATCCCGAAGAGGTAGATTTCACCCTACCACCTACTCCAAAAGAGACCTTAACCCTTTTGCAGCATTTCAAAAACGACGAACCATTTGAAGTGTATGTTGGCTGCGCAAAATGGAACAAACAAGATTTAAAGGGCTTTTATCCAAAGGGGACGAAAGACGAACTTGTCTACTATGCAAATCAGTTTAACAGTATCGAACTGAATGCGACATTTTACAGCTCACCCAGCCGAGAGCAGGTAGAAACCTGGAAACAGAAAACACCGGCAGACTTTAAGTTCTTCCCAAAAGTCCCACAGTCCATCAGTCATTTCAGCCGATTGCTGAATGCAACGGATAAGGTCAAACTATTTACAGATGCCGTTGTCCAATTTGACGAAAAGTTAGGCATGGTATTTCTGCAGATGCATGACAACTACAATCCAAAAGATATGGCCCGTTTAAAACTATTCTTACACGACTGGCCGAAGGATGTCCCATTAGCATTGGAAGTCCGAAATAAAGACTGGTTTTCAAAACCTGAAGTAACAAAAGAACTCTATACGTTATTGGAGGAGACCGGCGTGACCAATGTATTGGTAGATACGGCCGGAAGAAGAGACATGCTTCATATGCGCCTCACCAGCCCGGTCGCTTTTGTGAGGTATGTGGGCGCCAATCATCCCTCGGATTACGAACGCTTGGACAATTGGATAGAAGTGCTAAAACTTTGGCGGGATAATGGATTACAGAAACTGTACTTTTTTATCCATCAGAATGTCGAGATTGAATCGCCGTTGCTTGCGACTCATTTTATCAAAAAAATCAATGAAACATTTGATCTCAATCTCAAATACCCGAATAAAGCAACAGGAAATACCTTATTTTAATTTTATATCTATGGCAAAAATATTTGCAGCATTCTCATTTATCTTACTGGTCTTCTTATCATGCGGTGCCCAACGAGCTATAATGGAAACAGACTCAAACATAAAAAAAATAAAGCTGGGTATGAGCAAACAAGAAGTGATCAATACCATGGGAAAGCAATATAGAGTCGCTGGCGCAGACCGTCTGAATGACGACTCGGTAATGGAATTGATAACCTATGAAAATGCATATAATGAAGAATATCAGCTGTGGTTCAAAAATGAGGTACTCATGAAATGGAACAGAATACATAAATACAATCATAGTCATGATCGAAGTAGAAGGGATACAATCCATTAAATTGTAATTCCTATTCTCCTTTCCAGGATAAAACTAAATTAAAAAACAAGGCCTAATCTACAGATTAGGCCTTGTTTTATTCGCATGATAGGATAAACCTATTTTTTTGCATATTTAAAGTTTTTGCCGATGAAGCGAGCATTACCACCCAATTCTTCTTCGATACGCAACAACTGATTGTATTTAGCCATACGGTCAGAACGGGAAGCCGAACCTGTTTTGATTTGGCCACAGTTTAGCGCAACTGCCAAGTCGGCAATCGTTGCATCTTCGGTTTCACCTGAGCGGTGAGACATTACTGAAGTGTAACCAGAATTTTGCGCCAAAGTAACCGCGTTGATCGTTTCAGTCAATGAACCGATTTGGTTTACTTTTACCAAAATAGAGTTTGCAGTATGGGTATCTATACCTTGTTGAAGACGTTTTGTATTTGTTACGAAAAGATCATCACCTACCAATTGAACGTGATCACCAATTTTGTCAGTCAATGTTTTCCATCCTGTCCAGTCATCTTCAGCCATACCATCTTCGATAGAGATAATTGGGTATTTAGCTGTCAATTCTGCTAAATAGCTTGCTTGTTCTTCGCTAGAACGTACCGCTCCTTTATCGCCTTCAAATTTAGCATAATCATATTTACCATCTTTGTAGAATTCAGAAGAAGCACAATCCAATGCCAAACAGATGTCTTGCCCCGGTTTGTAACCTGCAATTTCAATCGCTTTCAATACAGTCTCGATTGCATCTTCTGTTCCTTCAAACGTTGGCGCAAATCCACCTTCGTCACCTACAGCCGTAGAAAGACCTCTATCGTGTAAGATTTTTTTCAAGGTATGGAATACTTCTGTTCCCCAACGTAATGCTTCAGAAAAAGAAGGAGCACCTACTGGCATGATCATAAATTCTTGGAATGCGATAGGCGCATCAGAGTGAGAGCCACCGTTGATGATGTTCATCATTGGGATAGGCAATGTATTTGCGTTGACCCCACCAATATAACGGTACAAAGGTTGACGTGACTCTTGTGCAGCTGCTTTTGCTACAGCCAAAGAAACACCAAGGATAGCGTTTGCACCTAAATTACCTTTATTTTCACTACCGTCTAAATCAATCATGATTTTATCGATGGCATTTTGCTCGAAAACATCCACGCCTTCCAAAGCTTTCGCTATTTTGGTGTTTACATTTTCAACAGCTTTCAAAACACCTTTACCCAAGTATTTTGATTTGTCGCCATCGCGCAATTCTACTGCTTCGTGAACACCTGTTGAAGCACCTGAAGGAACAGCTGCACGACCAACAAAACCATTTTGTGTAGTAACATCTACCTCAATTGTAGGGTTACCGCGCGAATCCAAAATTTGACGCGCATGAACATCGATAATTAAACTCATCTCTTTATTAGACTATAATTTATTTTCATTACTTAGTGTAAATAAGACACACTCTTATCTACAGACATTTTTCACAACCAAATATAACAAAAAATGTATTTAATCCGTCATTTATTGTGAATAAAATATGACCAATCTGAATAATTGGTTCAGCAAATACCATAAAAAACCCTCCACAATAGGGAGGGTTTTTTATGGTATACTACGTTTGCTTAGTTTTTGATCATTGCAACGAAATCATCAAACAGGTAACGTGAATCGTGTGGACCTGGAGATGATTCAGGGTGATATTGCACCGAGAATGCTTTTTGTCCTTTAATACGGATACCTTCGATAGACTGGTCGTTCAAATTAACGTGTGTAATCTCCACATTTTCGGAATTTTGGATATCCTCTGCTACGACACCAAAACCATGGTTTTGTGAAGTAATTTCACAACGGTTAGCGATAATATTTTTGACCGGGTGATTGATACCACGGTGTCCGTTATGCAATTTACTGGTGCGAATACCATTGGCTAAAGCTAAGATCTGGTGCCCCAAACAGATACCGAACATCGGCTTCTGTGCATTCAAAATAGATTTTACCGTTTCGATGGCGTAATCCATTGGAGCAGGATCACCTGGACCATTTGAAATAAAGTAACCATCGGGATTCCATTTTTCCATTTCTTCAAATGTAGTCTTAGCAGGGAAAACCTTTGTATAAACATCACGTGCTTCAAAATTGCGCAAGATATTTTTCTTGATCCCCAAATCCAACACTGCGACGCGTAAAGATGCATTTTCATTTCCAAAGAAATAAGGTTCAGCAGTAGTTACTTTAGAAGACAGTTCAAGTCCATCCATGGAAGGAACTTTTGCTAATTGGCTTTTTAATTCTTCCACATCAAGTGTTTCGGAAGAAATAATTGCATTCATTGCTCCTTTATCACGGATATGCCTTACCAATGAACGTGTATCCACATCGGAAATACCCACCAAATTTCCTTCTTCAAAATAGCTTTGAATAGATTCATCGGCCATTTTACGGCTATAGTTGATGTTGTAGTTTTTACAAACTAGTCCCGCAATCTGAATTTGATTTGACTCGGTATCATCCTCATCAATACCATAGTTACCAATATGTGCATTGGTTGTTACCATGATTTGTCCAAAATAAGATGGATCTGTAAAAATCTCTTGATAACCGGTTGTTCCTGTATTAAAACAGATCTCACCAGTAGTCGTACCAATTTTACCAGCGGCTTTACCGTGATAAACTGTACCATCTTCTAAAACTAAAATTGCAGGCAATTTGCTGTAGTTGGTCATTATCGATGTAATATTATAAAATGTGTATCTCTTCTGTTCTGAATTTTAAAACCGTTCCTATTGGATATAAAAAAAGCCCTCAAATGGGCTAAAATATTAATTAACAATGCATTACCACGATTGACAAACCGTTTCCTAAGGCACCTACCAATAAAGACTCTACTTTAATTTTCACGGGAGACAAAGTTACGACATATCAGTTAAAAGTGAAAAACATTTTTCAATTATTTTAGTCCGCATGTGACAATCGACGTTTAAATCGCCGAAAGTCTTTCAAAATCAAAAAAATAAATACCGGGATAAGGACAAAGATCATTGGATTTGCTGACCAGGCATCCCCCCATTTCATGTGCAACAGCGCAATAAAAGCCGTTGTGAGTCCGCAGCCCGGGCATTCATGTCCTGAGATCGCCTTCCAGAGACAAGGAATAAGGATATGAATGTCCGACACCATATAAAGCCCTATAGCGATACTAAAATACCCCATTGCGATGGAGTAGATCCAATGCAACCGAAGGTATTTTAGTACGAGAAAGACCATTAATTATTGTTTATCGGACTTTTAATGTATTGGCCATCCGCATCTTTGTATTTACCAACAACGATCATGATCAGATCAATCAGCCACCAAATTCCACAGCCCCCTAAGGTGACCAATTGGATCACTGCCGTTCCGATCTGCCCCAGATAGAAACGATGTGCCCCGAACGAGCCTAGAAAGACACAAAACAATAAAGCGGGCAGCCAGCGATCATCCTGCAGGCTACGGTTCTGTTGCTGAAAGGGTTGATTCGCATAGAATATAGGTTGTCTCACCCCACAAAAAGGACAAACCTCTGCCTTGACATGAATTGCCTGACCACATTCTACGCAATATTTTTCATCTTCTGCTTTCATTTTAGATTAATTTGTCAATGAAATTAGTAAAAAACTCTGAAAGATTATACATTTTATCCCGATATCACCATCCATGCTGAAAACCATTTCACAGCTTCACGAACCTACGTTGAGCAAGAATAACCAATCTTTGCCCGTCTTCCTAAAAAATAGGACGTGGATCCCATCTTTTTGTGAGTACAACGACCTTATACCTCGCGTGGCATTTTATTTCCCTCAGAACCGCCTTATTTTTTTTAAACCAGATAGCGATCCTAGGACGAAAAACGGGAGCAATAAAAAGTGATTTCAAAAAAAACGCTTCATAAATGAAGCGTTTTTATAACATGTTCCTTTGCGATCAGGAATTGATTGCTTTCCAGATCATATCTTTCAATGGCAAAATATTCTTACCGGCAACAGACGAAATGAAAATATGGGGAAGCCCTTCGGGAAGTTCCTTTTCCATTTCCCTTTCAAGCTCATCATCAAGCATATCCGATTTTGTGATTGCCAACAACTTGGGTTTATCCGCCAATTCGGGATTATATGCTGTCAGCTCATTCAGCAAAATACCATACTCCTCGGCTATTGTCCGATCGGTATCAGCTGGCACCATAAATAATAACACTGAATTCCGCTCGATATGTCTTAAAAAACGATAGCCGAGCCCTCTGCCTTCCGAAGCCCCCTCAATGATCCCCGGAATATCCGCCATCACAAACGAGCGGTTATCGCGGTAACTCACCATACCGAGATTGGGCACCAAAGTGGTAAATGGGTAATTGGCAATTTCAGGCTTTGCGGCCGAAACGACAGACAATAAGGTTGATTTACCAGCATTTGGAAAACCTACCAGACCGACATCTGCCAGTACCTTCAGTTCGAGAATCATCCATTGCTCTTTGCCAGGCATTCCGGGTTGCGCAAAGCGGGGTGTCTGTTGTGTAGGCGACTTAAAATGCCAGTTACCTAAACCACCCTTTCCTCCCGGAACCAAGATCTTCGTCTCCCCATCTTCGGTAATATCAAACAACACCTCTCCGGTCTCCGCATCCTTTGCAATGGTACCCAAAGGTACTTCCAATATTTCATCCTTGCCGGTAGCACCAGTCCGTAAAGAACTGCCCCCGGACTCCCCATTAGAGGCAATGATGTGTTTGCGGTACTTCAAATGGAGCAATGTCCAGATATTCGTCGTTCCCTTTAGGATGATATGTCCTCCACGGCCTCCGTCACCACCATCCGGACCACCTGTAGCGGTATGCTTGTCACGGTGCAAATGAGCCGAACCTGCCCCCCCATGTCCCGAACGACAACACACTTTCACATAATCAACAAAATTCGATCCTTGCGCCATTACAATGTATTACTGTCTAAAAAAGTATTTATTTCAATTAATAATTATCGATAATATCCGTTAGGCTTTTGAAGATTGTATCAATCTCTCCAATGCCATCCACTTTGGATAATTTACCTTGCGCTTCATAATAAGGCAACACATGAATAGTTTTTGTAAAATACTCATCAATGCGTTTCACCAATTTATCAGCATCGTCATCCGAACGTCCAGAAATCTCTTTGCGTTTGGCGATGCGCGCTTTCAATTCGTCTTCATTTACATCCAGTGCGATTACGACGGAGATTGAGGTGTTGATACCTTCCAAAAAAGCATCCAATGCCTCTGCTTGAGCAACAGTACGTGGGAATCCGTCAAAGATAAATCCCTTTGCATCAGGATTTTTTTTCACTTCTTCTTCCAGCATTGCTATCGTAATCGAATCTGGCACTAAATTTCCCTCAGCAATAATCTGGCTTACTTGTTGACCAAGTGGCGTTTGACCTTTAATATGTGCTCTAAAAATATCACCAGTTGAAATATGTATCAATTGATATTTTTCAATAAGCTTTGCAGATTGAGTTCCCTTACCTGCACCCGGAGGGCCAAATATTACAAGGTTTAGCATAGTTTTATTTAAGAAATTAAAACGAGTTAAAAAATAAAAGCCTAATCACAGATGATGACTAGGCTTTTCAGTCGTGCGCTCCAAGGGAGTCGAACCCCTAACCTTCTGATCCGTAGTCAGATGCTCTATCCAATTGAGCTAGGAGCGCAGTAAACCATTACGTTTAGAACTCTGTCCCATTTGTTTTGGTGACGCAAATATAGTCAGAATTCATTTTTTTACAAACTTTTTTTTAAAAGAACTTTCCATATCTCCCTCTAATACCATGTACAGCACCTTCTTTCAGTAAAAAAGCCAATCCTTAAGATTGGCTTTTGTGCACTCCAAGGGAGTCGAACCCCTAACCTTCTGATCCGTAGTCAGACGCTCTATCCAATTGAGCTAGGAATGCCTCTTTTTAAGTATACAGAACCTGTATATTGTGCGCGCCAAGGGAGTCGAACCCCTAACCTTCTGATCCGTAGTCAGATGCTCTATCCAATTGAGCTAGGAGCGCTAGGCAACCAAAACAGATCTTTATTCTTTTCCGTTTTGGTGATGCAAATATCGACATATTTATGGATTTAACAAACATTTTTTCTCTTTTTTCAACTTTATGAAACAACATTTCGTTTATCTCGTTGATAATATTATATTTAAAATATCAACTTTTTTTTTCAGACACTGACAAATGTTATTATTCATGAGCAAAAGAGAATTAAAACTCAGCAAAATCCGCATTGGAGACATCAGCATCTCGTATTATATCCGCCACAGTAAATCATACCCCGCCCCTAAAACCGTCCTATTTATCCATGGATTCCCTTTCAACAAGAATACATGGAAACAGCAATTGCTGGATCTTGACGAAGAATACACCGGGATAGCCATTGATGTCAGGGGACACGGCCTCAGCACAAATGGACATGGTTTCTTTTCGGTTGATGTGTTTGCCAAAGATCTTGTTGAATTTATACGCAAACTGGACCTCAACCATGTTGTGCTCTGCGGCATCTCCATGGGTGGCTATATCGCCCTACGCACCTATGAGCTGATCGGCCAACAGTTAGCAGGATTGATTTTATGCGACACCAACTCCCTTGCGGACGACAATAAAGCCAAACAAAAACGATTCGATTCGATACAGGCATTACTCAAATATGGGAGAAGACCATTTGCGATTGGTTTTACGGAAAATGTATTCTACGAAAAAACTATTCAGGAAAACCCAGAGGCTGTCGAACTCATCAAAAGCTGTATTCGTAGAAATGAACTTTCCAGTATCTGTGCAACACAACTTGCACTTGCTACCCGTACAGATACAACGCATTCTCTAAAAACGATTATTATCCCGACCCTGGTGATCAAAGGTAAACATGATAAATTGATGAGTGAGGAGCAGACAAATATTCTCATTGAAAATATTCCTGATGTTAGATTCGTGGAATTTGAAGAATCAGGACATTTACCAAATCTCGAAGAACCCGAAAAATTCAACAGGGTACTGAACGACTTTTTAGCCATCATTTAGCATACATTCGGACCAATAGAATATATTCAAGCCAAGTGCATACTGCCTTGGGCCATAAAAAAAAGCCACGCGAGTGGCTTTATTTCTTTTTTCATTGAGATTTCATTCTACAACACGTTAGAACGAAAAATCATCTTTTGAACGACCATCAGCTTCCTCAGCATATGCATCGTCAAAGTTAGGCTCATATCGTTTTTCGATTACTTCCTGATTAGACTTAATGTAATTTACAACATCCGTCAAACCTTCCGCAAATTTTTCAAAATCTTCTTTGTATAAGAAAATCTTATGCTTAATAAACTGGCCATCCTCAAAGCGCTTCTTGCTTTCTGTGATAGTAATGTAGTAATCGTTCGATCGAGTTGCTTTTACATCAAAAAAATAAGTTCGCTTACCTGCTCTCACCTTTTTTGAAAAAACCTCTTCACGCTCTTTGTTTTCAAAATCTCCCATTGGTTGTTATTTAAGTTTAAAGTAATCTTAATCTTTGATAAATATATAATAATTCATTTTAATACACCAAATAATATTAAAAAAAAAGACAATAAACCGCAAAAATGATATATTCGTTCAACCGACATCGGATAAAAATTAAACAACAATATTTTTTACCGACGAAATCAGTACATTTACCGAAAATATAAGTTGTATTACCTAAAGCGAATATGTATAGTTTATTTGTGCCTCTATCTTTGAGTCATAAATAGTAAAAACATTATGGAAAAAGAACCTATCATACCAAACAGCAATAACAGCCGCAATATCGTGGGGGCCATTGTGATCATTGTAGGTATATTCTTATTATTGAATAACCTCAATCTAGGAAACTGGTTTCCGAACTGGTTATTTAGCTGGCCAACGATATTGATCATCATCGGCCTTGTTATCGGCGTCAATTCCCAATTTCAGAAAAAATCGGCAATCATCCTATTAATTATCGGCGGAGCCAGCCTTATTTCAAGGATGATGCGTACTGACTTTGGTTCCGTAACCGTCCCTATCATCATCATTTCGCTTGGGATTTATTTTATCATGAGTAAACGGAAACCTCCGATGGTGCCGCCTACCTTCCCCAATCCGCCGCAAAATCCATACGATTGGGATAAACGGGTCAATATACCGACGGATAGTCCCGCTGATACAACGGCCCCGGATGCTGACGCAAAACCTTTTAACGAACAATACGGATCAAGCCAACAAGCCTCGCCCAACGCGCAGGCTTTTGGCGACAAAGAGAACACTTCATTTCATCAGTCTTTTGAAGACAGCCTTAATCTGAACACGATTTTTGCAGGCCAAAAGAAAGTCATCTATTCCAAACATTTTAGAGGCGGCAATTTGACCAATGTCTTTGGCAGTATTGAACTGGATCTAACAAAAGCAGACATCCAGCAGGCAATCGTCATTGACACCTTTCAATTATTTGGCAGTGCCCGTATTATTATCCCTCCACATTGGACGGTATTCAGCAATGTGGCTTCTATCTTAGGATCTGTCGATGACCGAAGGTTCCAGACAATCTACAACCCGGATACGGATAAAAAGATCTACATCACCGGCACTTGTATTTTGGGTAACTTAACGATAAAAAATGCTTAATCGATGAAAAATAGGCTGACGCTCAGTATTAAAAGTCGTTTAATAGGCATTATTTGTATCTCCGTATTTATCGGATATCTTGCATTACAATATTTACTGATGCTACGCTCAGGCTTTGATTCGCAACTGGCGTTTAAAGATTCATTGATCAATAGTGCCGTGATGATGTTTTGCTGCTACGGTATGTCCTCCGCGTTAAACTTCTACACACCACAACCGCGGGAGATATGGAAGGTATTGATCATAGGCTTAATTATGGCCGCCATTAGTACTGGATTGAGTCGTTTTTTAATGAATTATTTTATCCAGCCAAATTTTATCACACTTTTGGATTTGACGCTACCTTTTCGGGGTATAGTTAACTTCCTTATCCTCACTTCGGTCGCTATTATTAATATCGTCTGGAATATTCAGGAAGATAATATTAATAATATTAAACGAAAACAAGAATCCGAAAACCTGCTTCGCGAAGCAGAACTTTATAATTTGCGGCAACAGCTGCAACCACACTTTTTATTTAACAGCTTGAATTCGATCATTGCCCTTATTGGTGCTAATCCGGATGAAGCCCGTAATATGACATTTCAACTGTCCGATTTTTTACGGGGTACGATGAGAAAGGAAAACAATCAGATCATTACACTGGAAGAAGAACTAGACCATCTGCAACTCTACCTTGACATTGAAAAAGTGCGCTTTGGTCATCGTCTGAACACTTCCATTTCCTCCTCTGAGGAAATATTTACGAGTAAATTGCCCGCAATGATTATCCAGCCTTTGGTAGAAAATGCCATAAAGCATGGATTGTACAATATTACCGACCAAGTCGACATACAAATAAAATGCACCTCACATGAGGGCCAGCTTCACATCCAAATTACCAACCCTTTTGATGTAGAAGAACAATCAAAACCGAAAAAAGGAACCGGATTTGGGCTTTCCAGTATTCAACGTAGATTATATCTGCTATATGGCAGAAATGATCTTCTGGAAACTCAGATTCAGGACAATATATTTACTAGCACCCTAAAAATACCTCAATATGATTAAAGTCGTTATCATTGATGATGAACCCCTAGCACGCTCCATTATTGCGGGCTACTTAAAAAATGAAGCTGATGTGAGCGTTATGGCTGAGTGTGGAGATGGTTTTGAAGGCGTTAAAGCAATCCAGACATATGAACCGGATTTGGTTTTTTTGGATGTACAGATGCCAAAATTGACCGGTTTTGAAATGCTCGAACTGGTCGATAACCCTCCAGCTATTATTTTTACAACTGCATTTGATGAGTATGCCTTAAAAGCTTTTGAGAAGAATGCCCTGGATTATCTGCTAAAACCTGTATCTCCGATGCGTTTCAAAAAAGCTTTGGAAAAGTTTAGGTCCAGCTATTCCGCTCCCGAGAAAAAGGTACAACCCAACTACGAGGTTCTCGCTGCGCAAGACGAAACAAAGATCGACCGTATCGTTGTCAAAACAGGTACACAGATCAAAATAATCCCTATTGATACAGTCAAATACCTGGAGTCTTATGATGACTACGTAAAGATTCATACCAAAGATGGCATGTACCTCAAGAATAAAACCATGGCATTTTTTGAAAAATCCCTCGACCCAAATCAGTTTGTACGTATCCATCGTTCGTTTATCATTAAGGTCGATCAGCTGGCTAAATTGGAGCCTTACGAAAAGGACTCTTATATCGCTGCATTGGTCTCCGGTGAGAAGCTCAATATCAGTAAATCAGGCTATGCCCGATTAAAACAATTGATTGGAATTTAAACATTCCGTAGATTTGTGCCTAACAATGGTTATGAAACATTTTTATACAGCAATATTGTTGGGCATCACTTCTTACTCCTTTGCCCAGACAAATCAAGCGGAACAGGTCAACAAAGGAGTTTATAACAAATTGGAATTTTTTATCAATTCCCAGATGACAGACTCTGCCTATAATCTAGCGAGCGACTCCTATAAACAGCAATACAGTCTTCCGAAATTCACACAGATGTTGCGGCAGATCTACCCTTTGGGTAGGGTAAAAAGTTCTGAAATCACTAGTTTTGAAAAAGGAGCGGCAACCTACCGCCTGGATTTTGACAGTCAGTCTTATGAGCTATTATTTGCCACAGATTCAACACTTAAGTTTAACACCTTACACTTTAGCCAGCTGAACCAACCTGCTTCAGATAAAAGCAGCCCAGAAAAAACGATAGAGACAGTCACTCCGTCAAAAACCGTGGACAAAGATGACTTTTTCATCGACTCTGTTGCAAATTCTTACCTAAAGCAACAAAATGCCCAGTCTCTTGCCATAGGCATTATTAAAAACGGGCAGTCCAAAACCTATTTCTACGGCGAGACAGCAAAAGGCAATCAAACATTACCAACAACAACCTCGCTTTACGAAATCGGCTCGCTCAGTAAAGTCTTTACAGCCATCTTATTGTCCAATCTCGTTGAAGAGGGCACAATAACGTTAGATCAACCCATATCCTTATTCCTTCCTGATACACTCCAAAAGAACGAAGATCTGGCTAAAATAACGTTTCAGATGCTAGCCAACCACACATCAGGATTTCCGAGGCTGCCAGACAACTTTGAAAAAGTAAAAGGATACAGCGGAAATGACCCTTACAAGGCATACGATAGAAAAGCACTCTATAACTATTTATCCGGTTTCAAAAATCAAAAGACACCGGGGCAGGAATACGAATACAGCAATCTTGGTTACGCGGTACTTGGGGATATCATCTCTAGCATCTACAAAAAATCGTATGATCAAATTGTCCGCGAAATAATCTGTAAACCACTTGAAATGAATAATACCTTTCAGGTATTAGATCCAAAAAGAAAAGATACTTTTAAAGTATACGATAAGAATGGGCAGGAAGTAACGGCCTGGTCTTTCGATGCTTTCAGTGCTGCCGGCGGGTTAAAATCCTCCTTGGAAGATTTACTTAAATTTGCGAACGCACAGTTTAAGATGCCGCAGAGTCCGCTGGAAAATGCAATGGCCAACACTAGATTGTTTACCTTCTTTCTTCCGCCCGACACTGATTTGGGGTTAGCATGGCACATGAACCTACTTGATGATCTTACTTTTTATTGGCATAACGGAGGGACAGCCGGAAGCAGTTCTTATCTGGCTTTATCTCCGGATAAAAAAAGTGCCGTAGTCGTCTTGTCCAATGTCGCAATTTCAGTCGATAACCAAGGAAAAAGCATTTTGGATTATTTGCTTCATACAAAATAAAAAAGCAAAATATCATTATCAAAGCTATATCGAAACAACGATATAGCTTTTTTTGTTCTAATAAAAACGATTTGTTTTGTTGTGACCAAAATGATTAAAAGTTAACTTTGATTACAGGCCATATAAAACGGGCCCTCTTAATTTTGTTTTACAACAAGCTATAGGATAACACAACATTTACATGAAGATATTTATTACGAAACGAATTCCGCAAAAAGGTATAGATTTATTACAAGCTGCCGGACATCAGGTAACAATACATGACTCATCCATTCCGCTCTCTCCTAGCGAGCTTATTCAAGCCGGACAACAGTGCGACTATGTCCTGAATGGCGGTATGCAAAGGTTTGATGTGGATTTTTTCAAAAACTGTCCCAATCTTAAAGCGCTATCCCTAATGAGTGTTGGTTATGATAACGTTGACGTTTCTGCAGCAACTCAATACCGCATCCCCGTAAGCAACACTCCGGGCGTGCTGTCTGGAGCTACGGCCGATGTTGCCTTCTTGCTGATGCTAGCTGTTTCCAGAAAAGCTTTCTTTAACCATAAACAGATTCTTCGGGGACAATGGAAAGGCTTTGACCCAACTGCTCATTTAGGTATAGAACTTAACAATAAAACATTGGGTATCTATGGTCTCGGAAGAATTGGTTTCGAATTTGCCCGAAAAGCAAGAGCGGCGTATAACATGGAAATCATCTATTATAACCGTGGGCGCAACGCGGAAGCCGAGCAGGTCCTCGGGGCAAGATATGTCAACTTTGATGACCTGTTGACACAAAGTGACGTTCTTTCCATTCATGCCGCACTTACTGCGGAGACAGCCAATAGATTCAATCAGGACACATTTAAACGCATGAAAAATACGGCGATTCTGGTCAACACTGCACGTGGAGGATTGGTGAAAGAAGAAGACTTAGCCAAGGCGCTGCTTGAGGGGGAGTTATGGGGAGCCGGACTCGATGTGACAAATCCCGAACCGATGGCAGCCGACAACCCTTTGTTGAATCTTGAAAATGTCTGTATTCTGCCCCATATCGGATCCGCAACCGTCGAAACCAGAGACAATATGGCCTTGATGGCGGCAAGCAATTTATTGGCAGCGATCAGAGGCGAAAAGATGCCACAAACAATTAATCCAGAAGTCTATACATGAAACGACATTTTTTTCAGTTCCTAAATAAGCTCAATAAAGCAATTCTTCCCAAATATGGGAAGAAGGATCCGCTTAAACTAAAAAAGTACCAGCAAGCCATAATAGCCTACCGGTACTTTATTCTTATTCGTGCTCTGGCAGATGATTAAACGTCGACCTTAACCGGACTTCCTTGGTCATTTGCATTAGGGACAATGCTAATCTGTGTAGGATTGGGTGCAACACTGATTTCATTCCGTTCCAGTTCCAGCATAATTTTTTCCTGCATCGAATTGCGTGCAGCCCAATAATGCTCACGCTTTGTCCATGCTCTTACCGTTAATATGATTGAATTATTTCCCAATTCTTTAACAAATACTGTTGGCTCAGGTGCAGTCAGCACAGTTTCATTAGAACGAAGCACCCTAAGAATAATGTCCTTTGCATCCTTCACATTCTTATCGTATGATATGCTCACCGTGTATTCAAACATCCGTTGAACTATTTTTGTATAGTTCTTGATCACCGAATTGGCTAACGGACCATTCGGGCTGAAGATTCGGACACCATCGTCGCCGATCAATGTCGAGTATAAAATATCAATGCGCTCTACTGTCCCCGAAGTACCGTTGGCACTTGATATATAATCCCCGACTTCAAATGGTCTAAACATCAGAATCAATACACCTCCGGCAAAATTGCTCAGGCTCCCTTGAAGTGCCATACCAACGGCCAAACCAAAAGCAGACAAGGCTGCAATAAATGAAGTGGTCTGTATGCCAATTTGGCTTGCCACGGTCAATAGCAACATTACCCACATTACGATCTTTATAATGCTGGAGATAAATGTGCGGATTGAGGGATCCACATTTCTCTTCTCAAAACGTTTGTGCAGCAATCGGTTGACCAAAGCTATAACATATTTACCGATAACCAATAAAACAATACCACCAATAATACCCGGTATCGAATCGATGACGATATCAGTCAATCGTCCAAATCTAGTTTCCAAACTATTTAAATTACTTTCCATATGAATTAAATATATTTCTACGCCTTTTGAAACAAGTATTGTTCCAACATCCTTGCCTGATGTTCAAAATATTAAAATCGTTGAAAAATACCATAAAACAACAAATTAACACCACTAAATAAAGATTATTAAAGCTAACTTTGTATTATGAATAGAAAAAATACCATTCCCATCATAGATAGTTGCAGTCTGGATCTCAACAACAAAACAACTATCCATATTGATGATTTAAGTGAATACGTCATCAAACATGATAATATGGTGTTTCCTCACAAGCATAATTTTTTTCATTTTGTACTATTCACGAAAGGTTCAGGTAATCATATTATAGATTTTAATCACTACAAAATTCAGCCATTTCAGATTTATTTCATGGCTCCCGGTCAAGTGCATACATGGAACTTTGCGGGTGATGAAGCGGGTTACGTGGTTAATTTTTCGATTGATTATTTCCAGTCCTTTTTATTACGGACAGATTATCTGGAGCGCTTTAGTTTCCTACAGGGTAAAATCGAACATTTAATTTTTGAACTGGAAGAACCTTGCCGTGCGCAGGCGACAAATATCCTTGACGAAATCTTATCGGCCAAGTCTGTCGGATTATCCGAAGATTATATTCGTACCCTTCTGCTTCAATTTTTATTGTTTGTTTCTATTTGTTCAGAAAAAGAGCAAAAAGAGGGCAGCAACCCGTATAATCATAAAATATTCAATAGTTTTCAGCAATTGGTAGAGCAACAGTTTAAATCCACCAAATTACCGAGCATATATGCCGATCAACTGTTTATCACCCCCAATCACCTGAATGCGATCTGTAAAGCCTATATCGGTCAGTCCGCGGGTGAGATCATCCGCAACCGAATTGTTCTGGAAGCGAAGCGACTCTTGATCAATCGAAATTTAAATATCACTGAAATTGCAAATGAATTGCAGTTTAAGGACAACTCTTATTTCACCAAATTTTTTAAAAAATACACTGATCTCACACCTGAAGAGTTCAGAAAACAATTATAACTATGGAAGAAGTTAAATACGAATTATCCGAATTTAAAGCGGCATGGCAAGCAAAATGTCCAAGGTGTAGAGTCGGTCATGTATATAAAGGTCCGGCCTATGGTCTAAAGGTTCAAAAAATGAACAGTCACTGCGAATATTGTGGCCTTCGTTATGAGCGTGAACCAGGCTATTTCTATGGTGCCATGTACGTCACCTATGCATTTGCCATTGCGGAGATGGTCACAGCCTGTATGGCAACTTATATCTTTACTGGAAATGATTCATCCTTCATTCTTTATGCGACTGTTGCTATATTAAGTGTTGTATTAATGTCTCCCTTCAATTACCGGTATTCACGTATCATTTTGATGTACTGGCTGACCCCGGGATTACGCTATGACCCCAATGTCAAAAAGAAGGAAGTTGATGTGAAAGCTTCTGCATAAACAGCATTATCCTTATCTTTATACTGATGAAGGATACCATATATTTGGACAACAATGCAACCACCCGAATTTTGGATGAGGTATGGCAGGAGATGACCCCTTATTTCATCCAAAATTACGCTAATGCGTCCAGTGTTTACCACCAGATGGGTAGAGCAGCAAATGCAGCGGTCCAACAGAGCAGAGCACAGGTCGCCAAGGCTTTAAATTGTACGCCAAAGGAAATTTTTTTCAATTCCGGTGCTACGGAGAGCATCAATACCGTACTGCAGGGCGTATTCGACAGATACCGGTCCCGGGGAAATCACATCATTACAGCTGCTACAGAACATAAAGCGGTATTAAGCTGCTGCGATCAGCTGACCAAACAGGGTGCCCTAGTCACCTATCTCCCTGTTGACGAACGAGGGCACATTTCGCTAGATGATCTTAAAAGTGCCATTACAACCAAAACCATACTAATCTGCCTGATGGCGGCGAATAATGAGACAGGCGTACTTTCTGAGATCGGACAGGTGGCCTCCATCTCGCAAGAAGAAGATATTCTATTTTTTTGCGACGCCACACAAGCAATCGGGAAAGTTGCGATTGACCTGCAGCAGCTCCCCATCGATCTCTTATGTTTAAGTGCACATAAAATTCACGGCCCAAAGGGAATCGGTGCGCTGTACATTCGACGCAAGTCAAAGCCAATTCAGCTTACACCATTAATTTTAGGCGGCGGTCAGGAGAATGGTTTTCGGGGCGGCACCTACAATGTTCCGGCTATCGTCGGCTTTGGAATGGCGATCTCCATGCTAACTCCGCAAGTCTATGCGACCGTTCAGGAGTATCGGGATCTGCTGGAAAATGAATTGGCTGATATCCCTGAAATCACGATACATGGGCAAAATACTCCCCGACTCCCAACGACAAGCTATATCAGTTTTAAACATGTGCTCGCAAGCGAGATTATGACCGCCTGTCCTACTTTGGCCCTGTCCTCAGGCTCCGCCTGTGTAACCGGATCAAGGGAGCCCTCGCATGTACTGCTGGCCATGGGTATATCCAAAGAAGATGCGCTTTCTGCGATCAGATTTAGCTTAAGTATTTTGACTACGCGTGAAGAAATTCTACAATGTGCACAATTGATCAAAGAAGCCGTACAAAAAATAAGGGATCAATCGCCAATATGGCAACTTTATAAAGCGGGTTTGATCAGTTAATTTATGACATTCTAAAAACTTAAGAGCAGACGAAATATAGCGAGATTGTATGTATCTTTGTTGTAGACAAAGATAGAACTATGATTACAGTTACTGATAAAGCAAAGACTCGTATCGAGGAAATCATGAAGGATGAGCAATATGACAGCAATTACTTTGTGCGTGTTGCTGTAGAAAGTGGTGGTTGCTCAGGCTTAAGCTATAAACTGAATTTCGATAATGAGGAAAAAAAGGGTGATCAGTTTTTCGAAGATAAAGGAGTGAAAATCTGTTTAGATATTAAATCATTCCTCTATTTAGCGGGAACGGAACTTGACTACTCCGATGGACTGGACGGAAAGGGATTTGAATTTCATAATCCAAATGCAAGCCGTACCTGTGCCTGCGGAGAAAGTTTCTCGGTATAACCTGATCCCATCCAATAGAACAGAAAAAGCCCTGAAATAATTTCAGGGCTTTTTTTTATCACGGCCAAGGTTAGTTGCACCGACAAATTAATAGTTTTATAATTACATATTGGCCTATTCGCTTTTTCTTGTAATATTTGTATTTTTTCAAGATTTTAATGGATAAATATCAAAAATCACAACAAAACATATTAGCAGATGTTATTTTCATATTTTTGTATCAAATAACTGAATAAGAAAAAATGATGCGATGTACAACGATCCGTACATTGCTTTTCAATTGACTCATATGGAGGGAAGAAAACTTTTAAATACCGAAGTTGCTATCAGCTTCGTTAAAGATACATTTGTCCAAGAATTAAAAAACAAGCTAAATCTGATTCCAATTTCATCACCGTTGGTGGTTCTGGATGGCACAGGATTAAACGATGACCTGAATGGCATCGAGCGCCCTGTTTCCTTTCCGATCAAATCCCTAAATGAAAAGCGGGCCGTCGTGGTTCATTCGTTGGCGAAATGGAAAAGAGTTCGGCTAAAAGAGCTTGAAATGTTACCGGGTGAAGGTATTGTCACAGACATGAAAGCCCTTCGTCCTGATGAGGATTACACCCCCATACATTCCATTTATGTGGATCAATGGGACTGGGAAAAAGTGATTGCAAAGGATCAACGTAATTTGGTTCTCTTGAAAGATACTGTACTCCATATATACGAATCACTTCGATTTACAGAATTGCAGGTAGAACGTAAATACCCTCATATAAAAGCGATCCTACCGGAGACCATCACATTTATCTCCTCGGAAGAGTTACTGCAAAAGTACCCCGATTTAAGTGCCAAAGAACGAGAAAATGCCATCACAAGAGAATACGGGGCAGTATTTCTGTACGGCATTGGCGGCGCACTGAGCAATGGGGTAGCACATGACGGTCGGGCGGCAGATTACGACGATTGGAGCACCACTAACGAAGCTGGATACAATGGTTTAAATGGTGATATTCTTGTTTGGAACCCGATTTTAAATTCAGCATTCGAACTTTCATCCATGGGTATCCGTGTCGATAAAAAAGCATTAGCCCATCAGATGGCAATCAGAAATTGCAGCGAAAAGTCCAAACTCACGTTCCACAGTATGCTTCTTAACGATGAACTGCCCGAGTCTATGGGCGGCGGTATTGGCCAGTCGCGTGTATGCATGTTTATGCTAAAAAAACAACATATCGGCGAAGTACAGGTCAGCATCTGGGAAGAGGATAAAAAACAAGCTCTACGAGAAGAAGGTATTGACATATTATAAACCGATACTTATAAAGTATTATAATTCGGATCTTAAAAAGCATTCATTTGCAATAAAGGCCAATACAAAAATCTAATAAAGGTAATCCATCTGAAAGAGGTGGATTACCTTTTCGTTTTAATTCGTACTTTTGTTGCCATGCAGCTAGAAGCTATTCTAAACAAATTAGGTATTTCATCCCTGAATGAAATGCAACAAAAGGTATTGGACGCCTATCAACAAGATAAAGATCTCATCCTACTCTCCCCTACGGGGTCAGGAAAAACATTGGCCTTTTCATTATTAATACTACAACAGCTAAAAGATATTGCCCGTGAAGTACAGGTTCTGGTTTTAGTGCCCACCCGTGAACTTGCTTTACAGATCGAGCTGGTCATCCGGAAACTGACAACAGGATACAAAGTGACCTGCGCCTATGGTGGCCATAGCACACGAATCGAAAAAAATGCTTTCAAAGAAGCGCCATCTATTCTCATCGGTACCCCCGGTCGAATAAAACAGCACCTTGAAGAAGGAAATTTTGATCCGACACAGATCCATACCCTAATACTGGATGAATTTGACAAGTCATTGGAACTTGGATTTCATCAGCAAATGGATTTTATCATTCGGCATATGCCCCAAATTAAGTCGCGCATATTGACATCTGCGACAACAATGGAAACGATTCCGGCGTTTACACAGATTCAGGCCCCCATTACAGTCGATTTCCTAAAAAATGCAGACAATATCCCACGGATCACGATAAAAAAAGTAGTCGCAACCAGCCAAAAGAAACTGGAAGCGCTATTAAAACTTATCTGCAAGATCGGCACGAAAAAAATGATTATTTTTTGCAACCACCGCGATGCTGTAAACCATATCAGTGACTTATTGGATAATCGCAATATTATTCATGACATTTTTCACGGAGGCTTGGAGCAGCAGGACCGCGAACTAGCGCTGCTAAAGTTCAGAAACCACTCCAACAATGTCTTGATTACAACAGATCTTGCTGCCCGGGGGCTGGATATTCCCGAGGTGGATGCCATCATTCATTATCAACTTCCGCATAAAGAAGATGACTTTACCCATCGTAACGGACGCACTGCACGTATGCAGGCCAAAGGTGATGTGTATGTGATATTAAAACCCGAAGAAAATTATCCCTACATTTCCGCTGATACAGCTGAAGAAGAATTCCCGGATTTTTATGATCTTCCCGAAAATTCTCCCTTTGCGACACTTTATGTCAGCGCAGGAAGGAAGGATAAAATCAACAAAATTGACATTGTTGGCTTTCTGTTAAATCTGGACGGAATCGAAAAAGACGATATTGGCATTATCGAAGTCAAAGACAAAGTTGCTTATGTTGCGGTTAAACGCAAACTTGCTTTAACGATCATTAATGCCGCAAATGGACAGAAGGTCAAAGGCCGAAAAGTGAAAGTTGGCAGAACTTAGAAAGCATAACGACGTGTATCTACGTGTAAAAAAAGAGGTTTGCTGGCAAACCTCTTTTTTTATTTGGCACGTTAAGCTTTACTTGATCAATCCAGATCTTTTAAATAGCCCAGATAACGTTGTACAGCTTCCCGTTTTTTATCCGTTAGGTGAAAGTCAAGATGTGCCGTTAAATATTTTGTATAGTCAAATCCTTCAAATTCAGGCAGTCCCTCAATGACATCGGTCGCATGAGCTACGCCATAGGCGAGCGCATCATTGAAATCTTTCACAAATGATTCGGGCAACTTTTTATTGCTTACCCATAGTGCAAACGCAAAAGGCAATCCAGTAAAATCAAACCATTCCTTTCCCAAGTCATAAACATAGGGTACGGTATTCTTTTTACCGAAGGTGCGGTCACCGATCAGGACATAAGCATCTGGCTCCACCCCGTCGTCAGTAATTAACTGAACATCTCTTTTCCAATAATTTTTTAGCAGCACACGGGCCAGACCATTCGATGTACGCGATTGCTTGTCCAACTTGAGGGTCTTCACCTCGTTAATGGGCTTATTGGAAAAAATAAACACCGAATCAACGGCGCCTTCAGTTCCAATACAAAAATCCGTATTGATGTAATATTCGGGGAGACTTAATAGTGCGGCCGTTGGAATAATTCCCATATCAGCCTCGTCATCTATTACTTTTTGTGCGCAGGCACTTGGATAATCGACACTGAGATCAATCTGATCCATAACCTTTGATTTACGTATTCCGTTCAAAAACGGATAAGTGTTTGTGTAAGATACGGCTGAAACTCTAATTTTATTCATTCATTAATGCTTCTAAGTGATCTGTATTGTAATGATCTATAATTTCAAATTGACCATTATCGTACAGCAATTTATATAAAGCAGTATTTGTGTGCGGAAAATCGTCCATATATCGGGCATCAATGCCAGTCATCAGGCAAAGCATAATACGTAATGCACGACCATGCATGCAAACAAGGATATTTTGCTCATTTGTTTGGGCCAGCATATGATCCAGTGCAACTTGCTGACGGTTCATCAATGCGTTAGGAGACTCTCCATTTTCAATACTGACATCCAATTCTCCGTTACGCCATGCAGCAACCAATTGTTCAAAACCAGTCAACAACTCGGGCGTCTGCTCCTTTCCTTCGTAGATTCCCCAGCTAATTTCGTCCAATCCGACGAGCTGTTCCCAAGGCAAGTTAAGATCAATAAAACCCTTTACCGTCTGGTGGGTACGCAATAAAGTTGAAGTGTATACTTTGTCAAAAGGCACTGTATTGTACCGTTCAAAGAAAGCCTGAGCCTGAGCCATTCCGGTTTCATTTAATGGAGAATTAACCCCTCTCCCCTGCACAATGCCTTTTAAATTTAGATCAGTCTGTCCGTGTCGTATAAAATAAAATGTCTTTTTCAAAATGGGTATAGTCTAATTTATGAGTTCACAACAGGTAGTGCGTAATAACTTTTCTTTTTGGAGTCTTCGTCAAAGACAACATCTTTATAGTCTGTTACCACATTATATAATGTATCCCGTTCGATGGGATGACGTCCTACCTTTTTGATTAATTCCACGACCTCTTGCGTTGTCATCCCGGGCTTTTGCTCCTCGGCACCGGCCATGCTGTAGATTTTGGTTGTATCGTCCAAAGTGCCATCAATATCATCCACACCGAAAGCCAACGATAATTGTGCAGTGTCTCTCGAAATCATGGCCCAATACGCTTTGATATGGTCAAAATTATCCATGTAGATCCGCGCAACCGCATAGTTCCTTAAATCTTCGATAACCGAAACCTCGGGGATGTGCGACATTTGGTTTTCCTTATTCCGAAATTTCAACGGAATAAATGTTTGAAATCCGCCCGTTTTGTCTTGCAGCTGTCTCAAACGCTCCATGTGATCCACCCGGTGCCAAAACTGCTCAATGTGACCATATAACATCGTTGCGTTGGTATGCATCCCCAGACGATGCGCCTGCTCATGAATGTCCAGCCATTGTTCAGCGGTACATTTGTCGTGCGCAATCTGTTCCCTGATTTCCGGATGAAAGATTTCTGCTCCACCGCCGGGCATTGAGTCCAGGCCACAAGACTGCAAATACTTCAGGCCATCATAATGGCTCAACTTTGCTTTCTTGAAAATGTAATAATATTCTACTGGCGTGAGTCCCTTAATATGTAATTCTGGTCGATGTGCTTTACATCTTTTAAAGAAATCCGCATAAAACTCCAGATTCTGCTTCGGCACAACACCACCTGTAATATGCACTTCGGTAACGGCTTCATTGTCATATTTCTTCACAATATCCATCATGCCATCGACTTCCATTTCCCAACCTTCGGCGCGCTCTTTTATCAGCCTGGAATAGGAACAGAATTTGCAGTCATATACACAGACATTGGTGGGCTCTATGTGAAAATTGCGATTAAAAAAGGTATGGTCTCCATGACGTTTCTCACGAATGTAATTGGCTAAGACACCAAGATACCCCAATTCACCCTTTTCATATAAAAGAACTCCCTCATCAAAAGTGATACGCTCCTCTCGCAAAACTTTCTCCGCTATATTTCTTAATTCAACGTCTAAATTTTTATCATTGATCAAGAAATTTAATTTATCTAATGCGTTCATTAATGTATCTCCTATCTTAAACAAATGTACCGAAAAGGCAACAAAAGTTATAATAAAAATGTGACAACACTTATTCAGCAGTGTATCTTTTTCCTGTTATAAAGACGATGAAAACTCTGTCAAAACAATACCTTTAATCTGTAAATTGCTGCATTTCGATCAACTTCTTATATAAGCCTTCGTGTTGCAATAATTCACTATGGCTCCCTGCCTCAACAATCTTTCCCGCTTCGATCACAACGATCTTGTCCGCATTTTGAATCGTACTTAGACGGTGGGCGATGACCACTGTTGTCCGGTTGTCCATCAATTTATAGAGTGAATCCTGTACCAATTTTTCAGATTCGGTATCCAAAGCCGAAGTCGCCTCATCCAGTAGCATGATCGGTGGATTTTTCAGCACTGCCCGGGCAATACAGATCCGCTGACGTTGTCCACCGGACAATTTCCCCCCTCTGTCGCCAATATTCGTTTGGTATCCATGATCAGTCTTAAGAATAAATTCATGTGCATTGGCGATCTTCGCTGCTGCTTCAATTTCTTCCTGACTGGCAGAAAGGTTGGCAAATGCGATATTATTGGAAATGGTATCGTTAAATAAAATCGACTCCTGATTGACCACACCGATCATATTACGCAAAGAATCCTGATCCAGATCTCTTAAATCAATGCCGTCAAAAAGGATCTGACCATCGGTAACATCCATAAACCGAGGGATGAGGTCAACCAATGTTGATTTACCACCACCTGAAGGACCAACCAAAGCCACTACTTTTCCCTTTTCAATCGTCAGGTCTATCCCCTGTAGTATTTTCTTATCCTTCGTGTAAGCAAAATTCACGTCCTTAAAAACAATATTTCGTGCAAAACTTTCAACTTTTTTTGCATTAGGTCTGTCGGTCACTTCACTCCGCTCATCGACCAGTTCCAATACCCGTTCTCCAGCCGCAAGACCATTATGAATACCACTAAAGGCATCAGTCAATGCTTTTGCAGGACGCATAACCTGTGAAAAAATAGCAATGTAGGCGATAAATGCGGGAGCAGTCAAACTCTGATCCCCTGAAAGCACCAGATGGCCTCCATATAACAAGATGATGGCCACCATGATAACCCCCAATAATTCCGAGACAGGTGAACTCATTTGTTGCCGTTTAGCCATCGCACGCCCGATATTAGCATAGCGTTCATTCTCGTTGTGAAATCTATTTTTGATAAAAGAAACTGCATTGAAGGCCTTGATGATTTTGACACCTGATAATGCTTCGTCCAGATAGGAAATCATGTTTCCATAGGACTCCTGTGCCGAACGCGCCTGACTTTTCAGATTCTTTACAATCCGGGCAATAAAAAATGCAGAAATAGGAATAACCAACAACGAAAAGAAGGTCAGTCTTGCTGAAATATTAAACAGCATCACGATATAAGCGATCAATTGCAAAGGTTCTTTGAATACTACTTGCAATGTACCCGTGACCGAATACTGCACAACTTGTACATCGGATGCCACCTTTGAGACGATATCTCCTTTGCGTTGCCCTGTAAAATAGCCGACGTGTAGGTCCATTACATTATCAAATACAGCTCTACGGAGTTTTAACAAGGTGTGGATCCGAAAATTCTCCATAATCCGCTGGCAGAAATAGCGGAAAAGATTGCTTATAAATACAGAAATTACAATAACAATACAAACGTACTTTAATGCGCCATAAGCACCCAATTGTTCATTTGCCATACTAGCGTAGTAATTAAACCATGCTAAAATATCAGTGTAAGTATCAGGTTTTACTGTTTCGACGGTAGCTTCCCCTGTATTAAAAAGTGTATGAAGTAATGGAGCGAGTAATGCTAGATTTAATGTGCTAAAAACAACCGTAATCAAGGTGCAGATTACATACGGAATTGCAAATTTCTCAATGGGTTTAGCAAATGATAAGAGCCTAAAATATGTTTTCATTTATTTTGAACTAAGACAAATTAATTTTATACAAAAAAGTAATTTGCCGATCTCTCCTCTTCCGTTAGGATTTCTTTTAGCGAGGAAATTGAACAAAAATAACAAATTAATCAAGAAAAGCACTCATACACTTCTTTTCAATAAAATTGTTGCACCTCAGTGATAAATACAGAGCGGCGCATTAAATTGAAAAAACGACAAAAATAGCTGCTTTTTATAGATAATTCCCTAATTTAGCTTCATTCAAATACCAAAATTATTAAAAACAAAATGCAAATAGACGTTGCCAAAAGATTGCAGCACACTGAAGAATATTATTTCTCAAAAAAATTAAGAGAAATAGATGAGTTAAATAAACAGGGTGCACGTGTAATCAATCTAGGAATTGGAAGTCCTGACTTGCCTCCTCATCCGGAGGTAATTGCGACATTGAATGAGAATGCCCAACTTCCAAATGTACATGGCTATCAAAATTATAAAGGAGCTCCAGCTCTAAGGCAAGCTGTTGCAGATTGGTATCAACGCTATTATCAAGCTACTTTTAATCCGAACACCGAGATCTTACCGCTCATTGGATCGAAAGAAGGAATCGTACACATTTGCATGACTTACCTCCAAGAAGGAGATCAAGCGCTAATTCCTAATCCCGGTTACCCGGCCTACGCTGCGGCCGTAAGATTAAGTGGAGCAGAAGCAATTACCTATAAGCTTACGCAGGAAAAAAATTGGCTGATTGACTTTAACGAACTTCGTAAACAAGATCTGTCTAAGGTCAAGTTGATGTGGATCAATTATCCGCACATGCCTACGGGTGCCTCGGCCTCGGATGCATTTTATGGTGAATTGATTGCGTTCGCAAAGGAATACAACATCCTCATCTGCCATGACAATCCCTATAGTTTTATCCTGACAGATAAACCACGTAGTATCATGAGCATAGAAGGCGCTAAGGATGTCGCGATCGAGTTAAATTCTTTAAGCAAATCATCCAATATGGCGGGCTGGAGAGTCGGAGTATTGGTTGGTAGTGAGGAGCGTATCAATCAGGTACTACGTTTTAAAAGCAATATGGATTCCGGAATGTTTCTTCCCGTTCAACTAGCCGCAGCGAAAGCCCTGCAGCTGGACGCATCCTGGTACCAGGATTTAAACAAAATTTATGCTGATAGACGTCAGAAAGTTTATGAAATCATGGACCTATTAGGCTGTTCATATCAAAAAGATCAGGTAGGCTTATTTGTCTGGGCCCAGATCCCGAACACCTATGCTGACGGTTATGCGCTGAGCGATGCGGCATTGAATAAAGCACGTGTGTTTATCACACCGGGAGGAATCTTTGGAGATGGTGGCAATCAGTATATCCGCATCAGTCTCTGTGCCACGGTTGAAGTTCTTGATGAATCCATCCAACGTATCAAAGAAAGCTTCTAGCAGCAATTTTCAATGTTAACATTTCAGTCAGATGAATTAGCTCCTGATGACGAAAAACAAAACAGCTATTTCATCTTATGCTAAAAAAGACGGGACTTCAAGAGCCCATAAAATAAATGTGAAGCATTTATACATACAATAAACACGAATTAATAATTATTCACATATGAATATTGCCATCGTAGGCGTAGGCTTAATTGGCGGCTCAGTTGCCATTCGCCTAAAGGAAACAAAATTCTGCAGTAAGATTATTGGTGTAGATAAAAGCGAGAAAAATCTTGACAAAGCGAAGCAGATCGGCTTTATCGACGAAGCAATGACCTTGGAAGAAGCAATAAAAACATGTAAGGTACTTATATTGACTATTCCTGTTGATGCTATTTTGCAGGTCGTTCCACAGATTCTTGATCAGGTCACCGATCAAGTAGTTATCGATATGGGATCCACCAAAACAAACATACTTAACAAAATCAAAGACCATTCAAACCGAGGACGCTATATTGCGGCTCACCCTATGGCAGGTACAGAATATTCTGGCCCAGAAGCTGCTGTTGCGGGTCTTTTTAAAGGAAAGATGATGGTTTATGTCGAGGCCTTCAGGACAGATGAAGACGCTTTCGAAATTACGGATGCGATCACGGATCAACTGGAGATGCGCACTTGCTTCATGAACGCTGACGAGCACGATGTGCATACAGCCTATGTTTCGCATATCTCCCATCTTACTTCATTTGCCTTAGCATTAACAGTATTGGAAAAAGAGAAATCGCAGGGACGCATATTTGAGCTTGCAGGATCAGGCTTTGAATCCACCGTGCGTTTGGCCAAAAGTTCCCCCGATATGTGGACACCCATCTTCAAACAAAATCGGGAAAATGTGCTGGAAGTGCTGGAAGAACATATCAAGCAACTACAGTCGTTACATGATTCCATTGCTAGCGAAGACTATGACAAATTGCACAAACTGATCAAGCGTTCAAATAAAATTAAGCGCATCATTAAATAGGGCGAGCATTCATAATAATAGACCACCTATCTATCGTAATGGTGTAACACAAGTCAATTGCAGCTCCAGTCAGTACTTGCCTAAAATAGAAACGGGGCCGTCCTAACTTTGGACCGTCCCGTTTCCATTTCATTCGTCCTCCAAAAAGTCTCCACTTAACTATTCAATTCTCCGGGAGTACCTTTTATTTGAATCGCTTTCTTCTTTTTACTCGTCTTCCAATTCGTTAAACTTATCTAAATCAAACTTCGCCCCTACCGTATCACCAAGCTTTTCTTTGATAGCGGCACGATAAGAATATAAGTCCGAATAATAAGGATTCAACTCAATAGCCATTGAATAATCAGCCAACGCCCCGTGCATATCTTCCAGTCTTTCCTTAAGATCTGCCCGTAGAGAATATACATAAAAGTCCTCCGGATTCAGTTCGACCAATCGGTCGAAATCAGACAATGCTTCAGGTAGACAACCTAAGCGCTCAAATAAAGAAGCCCGTTCCTCATAAACGATAGACGAGTTATTGTCATTTTCTTCAGCTTTAGCATAGTCCTGCAGCGCTTTTTCGGAATAACGGTATGATTCGAATACCTTCGCACGGAAAACATAGGCAGCAGTTTGATGGTCATCCAGTTCAATTGCCCGGTTAAAATCATCCAAAGCTAGCTCAAAACAGGTGAGTTTAAGATAGAGACTTCCCCTAAAAACAAAGAGATTGCTATTATCTGCCGTATTTTTGTTGATAGCTAAGGTATACAATTCGATTGCTTTCAGATAATCATAACAGTGTACATACTCAAGTCCCAACGAATTCAACTCATCCATACTGAGATCTTTCTGCGTAGATTCTAGCTCTTGAATGACGAGGTTCTCTGCTTCAAAGTAGCTTACCTCAGCTTGGTTTTCCTGCCACTCCAAAACACTATGATAGTTAAAATCCAATCTTTTGGCAATCTGGTAATCATAAAATGCGCCTTCATCTTCTCCGATAATGCGATAGACCAGGCATCGGCTTGCATAAAAATAGGGTTCTTCCTTAAAATATTCAATTGCTGCGGAATAGACAGCTATAGCTTCATCATAAGCCTTTATTTTAAAATAATAGAGCCCAAGGTAACTGTAAGCCAACACGCTTTTCGACAAAGCAATTGCTTCTTCAAAAAGCTGCACAGGATCTTCATCACCGATGATTCCAATAGAAAAGCCTCTTAACAAAAGTTTGATATCTTCTTCCTTGATATGATCAAAGTGGTCTTGGGGTAAGGAAATGATATCCGCTGGAAAAAAAGACGAAATTGGCAAAAAAGAGAACTTAGCAAGCAATACAGGTGTCGGAATTTCAAAATCCGCTTCTGTAACAGCTTTGTCCCAAAGGGTAACAGATAGATTTGATATCAGTTGCTTCATACTCAAAACTAAGCTAAATTTCACTATAAAAGAAATTTAAAGGTCTGCACCCCCTGTTTAAGAAAATAGCTTTAATTCAGTTCTCCGGTCAAATAAAGATATTTGTACCGAACAATATCTCGTGAATTGGTAAATCTGACAAGTTTTTCATGTTTAAAGACATAATTGGAAACTTTATCCTCCATTAAACGTAGAAATTCCACAAACTCCGCAAAAAAATCCTGACGTTCACCAGCTGTAAACTGACTATTTCTTACAATCCAGAAGAATTGTTCTTCATTTACATGAAAAGACACTTCATTTTTCTTCTCTTTTCGAAAAATAAAAATCGGATCATTTTCTTGGTTAATAAATAAAGCAAAACCGGTATTTCCCCCATCCAGGTTTACCACAAAAGCAGAAAAATAGACGGTACCTATCTGTAAATTTTCCAGACAAATTAATTTATGCAACATCAGGTCGACAGTTAGATCACCTAAAAGTATTAAGTTTTTATTAAAAAACAAAAAAAAGACCCACAATTATGTGAGTCTTCTTACTACGAAATAGGATATTTTATTAGAATGTAAACTTCACAGAAGCGTTCCATGTTCTCCCAAGACCGATCAATACAGTGTTAGAAGTATTGATTCCGTTCCAATATTCATTCTTCTCGCCGGCCTTTGTGTTTTCAAAAATATTCGTCGTCGCTTCAGAAATATAGAACTTATTAAATAAGTTATTGATGTTAAATCTAAAACTTATTGCGTTTTTATCACTGATATCTATTTTATAAGAAACCCCGGCATCAACAAGTTGGTACGAAGGTAATTCTAACACTTTGCCCTGACCAGCTTGTCTTGAAGAATACAAGCGATCGTAGGATCTCCAGTCTCCATCAACAGACAGACCTTTCGTGATAAAATACTTGGCACCTAAACCATAGGTTGTTTGTGCGGCATCCCCTACTTTTCCGTTCGTTAGATCGGTTTCTTCTGTTGCCAACACAACTCGGTCTTCATTACGGACAATCGTAACAGATTTTCCATCGTATTTCCAGTCACCAATAGATGCAAAACCTTTAAGGGTAAATCCGCTGAATGGACGGGCAGCGAAGTCCAACTCGACGCCTTTGTGGTTTTGTTTTACACCGTAATTTGAGAAATAAAGATAATCACCTTCCGCTAAGATGTTCGGATCATTGGTGGGATTGTATTTTTCAACATCTGCTTTTACAGCATTTTTTGAATTACCTGTCACCCTATTTTCCCAAGTCGTTTTATAGGCATTCACATTCACATCAATGTATCTTGACACGAATTTATACCCTAATTCAAGACCTAAGATCTTCTCGTTCTCCGCATAGGGGTTCACGTCATTTCTGTAGTTCATGAAGATATTGTTCTGATAAGGCTGACGTGAATAGTATCCAGCGTTAGCAAAAAGACTATGTTTGCCCAAGGTATAGCTTACACCACCTTTGGTGTTATATCCAAAATTATTGACATTTTCCGATTTTGAGTTTTCGGGTTTCTCTAGATAATATTCTCTACGGCTATTTTGCTGTTGTGAAACCGATCCTTGGAAAAATGCGGTAAAACCATTTTTAGCATATTCTAATTGACCGAATAGACCACCGTAACGGATCATTTGCTCATAATCCCATGCTAATCTATTTTCTGTTGATTTAGGTTGGCTAGAAAATGCTT
Source organism: Sphingobacterium athyrii (assembly GCF_003071065.1). Taxonomy (GTDB): domain Bacteria; phylum Bacteroidota; class Bacteroidia; order Sphingobacteriales; family Sphingobacteriaceae; genus Sphingobacterium; species Sphingobacterium athyrii. The sequence continues at coordinate 792,246 of NZ_QCXX01000001.1, forward strand.
TCCATGGATTGGTTGAATAAGTCTCTGTAATAAAGACATTATTGCCCAAGTTTACGTTACCTACGTTGGCAATTGATGACTGACCCAACATATCGGTCACCTGACGATAGTGCTCACCTTTATAATCGCGTAAGTCAAATCCAACATTGAAATTTAAATTCTCATTTAATTTACGGTTATAGTTAGAAACGATACCATACCATTGATGATTGTTTACATCAGCAGACAAATAAGGGCCCTTATTGGTTTTCTCTGTTCTTTTCGACTGACCACCACCACTTGCTACAGAAGCATAAACAACGGTAGATAAAGAAGACTTATCATCGATGGTCCAGTCCCAGTTAAAATTGGCTACTGGTTTATGGTAGTAATTTTTACGGTAGTTAACTTCAGTACCATTCACTATCTCCACATTACTGTTATATCTTCGTCCATTTTTCAAGTAGTTGTCCAATGTCGAAGTGAAACCTTGATTATGCCATTGTGGGGCACCAGTAACCATTAAGTTAAAGTTGTGCTTCTCGCTCGCTTTATAACCCACAGACAAGAAATAATTTTGTCCCTGCCCTTGTGTACCGTTCACATAACCATCACCGGACCAATGTGTAAACATTGCTGAAACGGCAAAACCGTTTTTCATCATTCCAGTACTATAGCCAACCGTTCCTTTCATCAGCATGTCATTACCGACTGTCGTCCGCACAAAACCGCCTTCTTTCATATCGGTGGACTTGGTTACAAAGTTAATCGTTCCCCCCACAGATGAAATGGCTAATTTGGAAGAACCCAAACCACGTTGGATCTGTACCAAAGACGCAATGTCGGTAAGACCAGACCAGTTTGACCAATATACACGACCATTATCCATTCCATTTACTGGCTGACCATTCAATAAAAATGCGGTATTGGATTGGTCAAAACCACGTGTAGTCATTGAAGATTCACCAAAACCTTTCGCCTGTCCGGTAATGTAAACAGATGGCGTATTTGCCAAAGTTGACGTAATATCTTGCGCACCTACTTTTTCTTCAATTTCAGTTTTGTGAATTGTTGAAACCGCAATAGGTGTTTTTCTACCTACAGCAATATCAATAATACCATGACCAACAACAACAACCTCATCTAAATCCGTTGAAGAGCCCTCCGAAAAAGTCGGGTTTATATTCAACGATTCGCCCGATTTCAACATAATGTTTTCAATGACAACTGGCTTTTCACCAATGTAGGTCACCTCCACTTTGTAGGGACCACCCTCCTGAAGATTTGAAATTTGAAATTTTCCTTGAGCATCAGCTGAGCCGCTTACAACTTGTCCACTTGGGATGTGGGTGATTTTAATGGTTGCTCCTTTAACTGTTTGTCCAGTAGCCTCTTTTACAACTCCTGAAACCGAACTAGTATTTGCCGTTTGTGCATGAACCGCGCCATAACCAGCAAAAACAAGTGCAAAAAAAAGTAAAGACTTTTTCATGTTAGATGTGATTGTTTTGTTTTTGTGCCGCAAAATTAGGAATTGATTGTCTTTTTAACTAATTTTAACACTAGGGTCGCTATAAATACAGCTTTTATATTCCCTTCATATTTTAATCTTCCACAGGTTAAACTCGGTTTTAAAATTAAAAAGTCAATAGACAAGCGGTACCGTTAACATAACCACAACAAAAACACCTTTTTTATATCAATACATGAAAAATAATCAAAATAAAATTTTGTCTTTTTTGAATAACTCAAATAATTCTTCCCTCTCCATATTTATCGTCAACACCACTTCTCTTGCCTGCCTTGATCGGGTTTTACGATCAACACGATCATCTTTTTCAGTGGACATGGAGCTTTCAATACGATTGAAATCGTTATATTTAAATGAATAATAATAAACTATGTTGTCCATTGAGCAAGCTTACGCAGGAATACTAGAACCTGCATTAATTGAAGAAATCACACAGATTGCACAAATCAGAACATTCCATGAAGGTGATCTGATTATTGATACCGATCAGTATATCAGAGCCATGCCCCTACTACTGGAAGGTGCGATCAAAGTTGTTCGGGAAGATGAAGCAAAAGGTGAACTCCTGCTATATTATCTCGAGCAAGGACAGACTTGCACCATGTCTATTGCCTGTTGTATGGGTAATAAAAAAAGTGAAATTCGTGCGTGGGCAGAAAAAGATACTACCGTAGCGATGATCCCTAATGAACAGGTTAATAACTGGATGGGAAAGTATTCTTCATGGCGCAATTTCATTATATCGAGTTATGCGAACCGTATGAATGAAATGCTTCAGGCGGTAGATAATCTTGCCTTTTCCAACATGGAAGAACGCATAGTCAATTACTTGCAAGCGAAAGTAAATCTCAGAAATGACCGGATTCTTACCCTTACTCATCAGGATATCGCATCAGATTTGAACACGTCACGTGTGGTGGTCTCGCGGATCTTGAAGAAATTGGAAAATGAAGATAAAATCGTACTGCTCAGAAATGAAATCAGGGTCTTACTTTAAATCCAAAATAAATTGGTAAGACACGAATATAGCAGCGACTCCTTCGAATCTCGAAATAGCGCGGTCTTAGTGTAGCTTTGCGACTCCCGGATACAAAAACATTTGTACCTTTATTGGTAAGAGAATACTCGATTCACACCATTTAATTTAATATGACAACAGAAAACGTAGGATTTATAGGATTAGGAAATATGGGCCATCCCATGGCAAAAAACCTAGAAAAAGCAGGATTTTCCCTTTCCGTTTATAATAGAAATATCGCTAAGACAGCGGGCTTTGGAGCACAGTCAACTGTTTATAGCGAAATAACGGATTTAATCAAGGACAATGACGTTGTTTTCACGATGCTGACAAATGACGACGCCGTCCAGGAAGTTTATGGAAAAATTCTTGGACTGCCTATCAGCGGAAAATTATTTGTGGACATGAGTACCATTGCACAGGATGTAAGTATTGATCTCGCCCGTAAGCTAAAAGAAAAAGGGGCCACTTTTCTGGATGCACCTGTGGCCGGAAGTACCAAGCCTGCCGCAGAGGGTACACTGATCATTATGGTGGGTGGAGAACAAACAGACCTTGACCGCGCTAGACCTTACCTTGAAAAAATGGGGAAATCCATTAAACATCTCGGTAAAAATGGAAAAGGTCTCGCCGCAAAGCTAGCCATAAATTATTTTCTATCTATTATTTACCAAGGTTTGGCTGAAACAATCTTATTTTCTGATCAATTGGGCATAGAACGTAGCGAAATGCTCGAAATTATTAATGATAGTGCCAGCGGTAGCGGAGCAACAAAAGTAAAGACACCGCTCCTCATCGAACAAAACTATACCGCTGCATTCGCGCTGGACCTGATGTTAAAAGATATCCGATTGGCCCAAAAGGCGGGCGCATCCTATCCATTGCTCGGAACTTTGCTCGATACCTACGAAACGGCACATGAAAAAGGTCTGGGACAATTGGATGTGATCGGAATTATTGAATCTATAAAACAATCCTGAGTTTATAAGGGTTAATAAAACATATTAAGGTCCCGCCCTTACACAAGGCAGTTACCTTAAAGGACGATCATAAACAAATGGTTTAACCAAATCGAATAGCAGATGAATCCGCGGAAGTTAAAACTTCATTTAATCGCGAACAACATCTGTCGGATAAAAAACAGAACAGATGAAAACAGCTTTGACATTATTTCTATTAACTATTGCCACGATGAGCATGAAAGCACAGGAGTTAAAAAAGGTATCCTATAAAGACGGAACACAGCAACTGAATGGACTAATCACATCCAATACGGATAAAAAAGGTCCAGCGGTACTTATTTTGCCCGCATGGAAAGGTATTGACAATGAAGCGACACAAGCAGCCTTGCAATTACAAAAAGAGGGCTACATCGCATTCATTGCCGACATCTATGGTGAAGGTAATATTCCAGCGGACAATACAGCGGCTTCAAAAATCGCAGGTCACTACAAAACTGACTACAAAGCCTATCAGCAACGAATCTCTGCTGCCCTCGACCAATTGAAAAAAGCCGGAGCTGATCCAAAGAAAATTGCAGTAATTGGTTATTGCTTCGGTGGAACGGGAGCTCTCGAAACAGCGCGCGCTGGTTTACCCGTTTCAGCCGTGATCAGTATCCATGGTGGACTCTCCAAATCGCCCGACAGACCCAATACTGCGATCAATGTGAAAGTATTGGTTGAACACCCTGCAGCGGACAAAAGTGTATCAAAGGAAGATTATGATGGATTAGTCAAGGAACTGAACGAAGGAAAGGCTGACTGGCAAATAATTACCTATGCGAATTCCGGGCACACCTTTACCAACCCCGAATCACCGGAATATAACCCTGTTATGGCGAAACGTGCCTGGTCCCATACCTTATTGTTTTTAAAAGAAGTCTTAAACTAAAAAGTCAGCGTAAGCGTCCTCCTTATCCAAATGAACGGTCATCCGAAATCCAGCGTACTGCGTTATGTGATTTTCCAGTTATCGGTATTGCTTTTCTGTGTGGGTGTAGCAAAGTCTCAGGTAAAAAAATCAATTGAAATCGGGGCTCCTAGCCAAGCCATTCTGTTTGTTACCAATGCTTCTGATAAATCAACGGATTTTATGATGCGTCTCCATGATCAAAAGGCAAAAGAAATTATTCGACAGGTTCCTTATAGCACGACTAAGCTCCTAGTGACAAAAACAGATGCCCAGCAACTTACTTTTATCGTCAACAAAAGCAAATGGACATTGGATGTAGCTACCCTCAAACAAAGAAATGCCATGATTCTGTTTGATGGTCAGAGCCGACCAAAAGTGATCTATGAAAGTCAAAGGTATCTCCAGGCCGCAAAGCCAATATTGACAAATAATAAGCAGTCAAGTACGCCTCAAAAAGCGCTTAAATACGATGGGAAACTATTCTTCGATTCCATAGCAGCTATCCCGTTTAAACCATCCAGACAATATGCTGAGGGCATCATTTCCCGATCCAGTCTTCCGATCTACTCCACTCAGAAAAAAGGCAAATATGACGGAACCTATATTTCGCAGACATTTACAGGGGAGAACCTCGAAAAACCCAGCGGTATGATCACAACTGTTTATCAGCAAGGCAAGGAACTCTCCGCAAACAATTTGTCTAATGGAATCAATTTTTACACCAAATATTTTTACAACAAATGGGGATTAATCGATTCGATACAACAGCTTCAAAACAGCAAATGGTCCTCTAGTACAATTTATCAATACTTACCGCATGCTATTCTCATTACCAATCCTGAGCGGCGGTCCGCCTCCATCCATCATTTAAATGATCAATATCAAGTGGTCCGGGAGGAGTCCATCCACTTCGTTTACCAACGGATGCATTGGGTCGACTACCGTTACAATGAAAATGGGCAGCTTATTGAGGAAGTTTCAGGGCTAAATGACGCCATCGAAAACCGTAGACTGTATTATTATGATAACCTAAAAGCAGACAATTTCTCTTCGTGGCAGGTATTTGACGCCACAGGGAAGCTCACTGCCGAATCCAAAATAGCTGTGCAAGGCAACGAAAGCACCTACCTGTTTTATCGTGATGGTACATTGGAATTGAAAATAGTCTCAAAAGAACAGGGCGATTATCAATATGAGAGCACTGTATTTGATAAGCAGAATAAAATCACCTCTAAAACAATACAAACAAAGAAAAGTTCCTCCAATTCTCAATAATTAAAACGCGCAAACTGAAATAGAAGGAAGCAATAAACCATCATTTGTTATTAGTGAAAAAACGGAAATTAATAAGTCAACGTCACCCTTTGCTGTATCTTCTTGCTGTCTGGGCAAGAAGAACACAAAGAAAAGCCATTTGGTTACTGGACAATAAAAAGTATACAAAAACCAAATCTACAACAGTGTTGCAATACCGCATCAAAAAACACCAGTCTGTTTTATTAAAGAAGCTGGGGGAAAACAATATGCAACTGCAGATCAACAAAGTGACGAATCTAAAGATTGCGGCAAAGCAAATCAATGGTATACTGATCCGCCCGGGTGAAACGTTTTCGTTTTGTAAACTGATCGGCCAGCCCACACAAAAGAAAGGCTATCTTCCGGGGATGGAATTGTCTTTCGGTGAAGCACGGGCCGGTATTGGTGGTGGAATCTGCCAGATCTCCAATCTGATCCATTGGCTTGTTATCCATAGTCCGCTGACAGTCACAGAACGTTATCACCATTCTTTTGACCCTTTTCCTGATGATGGGCGTGTGCTACCTTTCGGAAGCGGTGCAACGGTATTTTACAACTATCGGGACTATCAGTTTACCAACAATACAGCCTACACGTTTCAGATCAATCTCTGGTTTACCGAAAAATGTCTTGAAGGTGATCTGAGGATCGATCAGGAACTCGATTTTGCCTATCACGTCATTGAAAAAGAGCATCAATTCCTTAAAATCGGAGATCAATTCTACCGAAAAAATGAAATCTGGCGGGAAAAGTTCCTAAAATTTCAGGGTGGAAAGGTTGTTGATACGGAACTCCTGACAAAAAATTTTGCCCGTGTCACTTATACCCCACTGGACTATTTGGAACTGCCAGCTGAAGACAATATAACGTCTTAAGTGCACCGAATTCATCGTTGAGAGCAATACTGTTCTTGGCAAATAGACTTGCCTGCCATTGCTCATTACTTACCTATCGCTTCCCTCGTATATGCCCAGTCTATTTTCCTCGCTCGAATGCGGCTGAAAATATACGCGCACTCCGGTCTATTGATTAATGTCTAGTTTTACTATTCCGGGACTGAATAAAACACTGGTTATAAAAAGTCCTTTTTTTTGTCTAAGTTTGATATGGCTTTGGGGGTATTCTGTATAGAATTGAGATAGTCCCTTCGAACCTGATTCGGTTTATACCGGCGTAGGGAAAAGCAACCGCTTAGGTATATTGCAATATACCTGACAGCCCATCTGTCTCATTTCTTCCTGACAAAGCCACCTGCAAATATAGATAACAAAAGGAATGGAAGATTTAATTATCGATCTGTTAGCACAGGTCAGAAGACAAAAACCACTTGTACATAATATTACGAATTTGGTGGTGATGAATAGCACCGCCAATGCGCTCCTTGCTCTTGGAGCTTCCCCAGTCATGGTTCACAGTCCATCCGAAGTACGTGAGGTTGTTGATCTTGCACAGTCGTTGGTACTCAACATCGGCACATTGAGTGAACTTACCGCCGAGTCTATGCTTGTAGCAGCAGAACATGCCAATAACATTGGCCGCCCCTGGGTCTTGGATCCTGTTGGAGCGGGAATATCTGCTTTTCGCAATGACTTATTGGCAAATCTACTCGAGTTAAAGCCAACTGTTATCCGGGGAAATGCATCGGAGATCATGAGCCTTTACAATTTCAACCAGGTCAATACCAAAGGCGTGGACAGCACCGCAGACAGCAAGGACGCGATCGGCTTTGGCAAAGCATTACAAGAACAATTGGGTTCTACCATCTGCATCTCCGGAAAGGTAGACTATATCCTATCCGAACAGCATACCGCTGAGGTGCACAATGGGCACCCCTTGATGACCCAGGTTACCGGACTTGGCTGTAGCGCAACTGCACTCATTGGTGCATTTTTAGCGATCACAGACCATCCCTTTGAAGCAGCGACCGCTGGTGTCTCCCTTTTGAGCTTAGCAGGTGAACTGGCAACAGCGCGATCTTCGGGTCCGGGTTCCTTACAGGTGAATCTCTATGATGAGCTCTATCTGCTGAATGAAGAGCGTATCCGGATGCATCTCAACTTGAAACTTTATGGCAATTAATCCCCTATTTCCTTACCCCTTGTATCTGGTTATCTCTGAACAGGACTGCTACCCACAATCTTGGCTCCATGTTGCTGAAGAGGCCATACTCGGCGGTGTAGATATTATTCAGTTACGCGAAAAGAACGAAACCGATACGGGATTTCTGGAAAAGGCAAAGAAGCTAAAGCAGATTACCGATCGCTACGGGATCCCGTTAATCATCAATGATGCCGTGCATATTGCGATTGAAATCGAGGCATGGGGGGTGCATGTCGGACAAAACGACCGTCAACCTTTAGAAATAAGGGAAAAATACGGACAACGTCTTCAAATTGGCTGGTCGCTTGAAGATCGGGCACAACTTGACAGCAAACAGATGGCCGCTGTAGACCACCTTGGTGTCAGCCCAATTTTCCCAACAAAAACAAAAACAGACACCATTACAACCTGGGGAATCAATGGACTGTGCGAGATACGGAATTTAACCGAAAAACCCCTGATCGCCATTGGCGGTATGAACCTGGATACCAGCGCAAGTGCCTGGCTGTCTGGTGCAGATTCCATTGCGGTCGTATCGGCAATTTGCCGAAGTAAAAACCCAAGAGAGCGTAGCGCTCAATTAAAGGAATTATTAACATGAAAATAGTGAAACAATACACAGTGCCCACAGTACTGAGCATAGCGGGGTTTGATGGTAGCGGCGGAGCTGGCATCCAAGCCGATACGAAAACCATATCAGCCCTGGGATGTTATGCAATGAACGTCTTAACGGCATTACCAATACAAAACACACAAGGGGTGCGGAATATTTACGAGATACCGACCCAAGCAGTGCGTGAGCAGCTGGATGCGATCTTCGATGATATTTATCCCGATGCAATCAAAATCGGGATGGTTCATAACATTGAGCTTGTCGAACTGATCAGCAGTTATTTGAAAGATTACCGTGGATCAATCGTATTTGATCCTGTGATGGTATCGACAAGTGGTCACAAATTGATCCATGATGATACAATACAAGCATGCGTGGACTTACTATTCCCGCAAACGACGATTATTACCCCCAATCTGGATGAGGTTAGCGTATTGGTAGGAAGAACGATAGACAATGTCCAAGAGATGGAAAAAGCTGGTGTTACACTGCTTGAAAAAGGCTGTCAATCCGTACTGATTAAAGGTGGACACCTCCAGACAAGCGAACTCACCTCCCTCCTCTTTCAGCAACATGCATCACCATTGGTATTTAAATCACAAAAAATTGACAGCAAAAATACACATGGATCCGGCTGCTCTCTTTCTTCAGCAATAGCAAGCCAGTTGGCGCAGCAATCCCCTCTTGCTGAGGCTGTCGCTACTGCTTTAGATTATGTCCACGAGGCAATCAAAGGCAGCAAGAATCTCGTGATTGGCAAAGGAAATGGGCCACTTAATCATTTCCACAACCCTTCTAAACTTATTATTCATGAAATGGAGCGATAAAGCCTGGGATGCTATAAGACCAATTTATGCTGATATCTTAGCAATGCCCTTTATTTCTGAACTGAGCAATGGCAGTCTACCGCTGGAAAAATTTCAATTCTATATGCGTCAGGATGCGTTCTATCTGGAAGAATTTGGACGTGTATTAGCTTTTATCGGTGCAAAGAGTACTGACAATCAACAAGCCCTGGATTATTTTGAATTTGGACGCAATGCGCTTATCGTCGAAAAAGCGCTCCATGAAAACTATTTTAAAGAATTTGGTCTGGATCCGGAAGACGACAACAAAATAGAACCAGTTTGCCACCATTACGTGCATTTTTTAAAAAGTGTAGCTGCCTTTGAACCTATTGAAGTCGCTATGGCTGCGACTTTACCCTGCTTTTGGATTTATAAAGAAGTTGGCGACCACATCGTTTCGATCGCCAGTGGCGACCAAAACCCCTATTCCAAATGGATCGATACCTATAGTGGTGAGGACTTCGCCGAGGGTGTGAACAAAGCCAAAAACTACGTCGATCAAATTTCTGAACAAACGACTGCAACAAATCGGGAGAAAATGCGACAAGTATTTATAACAGCTTCCCGATTGGAATATCATTTCTGGCAGGCAGCTTACGAAAAGAGCATGTGGTAACCACAAAAACAACTGTTAAATTGTTCGATAGCGAACACCAGTTGTTCAAAAATGGGCAATAGGAGAAAACGTCTAAAAGTAAAAATAGCTATTTATCAGCGATTTACTTGGTTTTTTAAATTCTGGCACCACTATTATATCTGTAAGGGAGGAAATGAGGCTGTTTTTCGAAATTAAAATAAAATTATAATAGCATAAAATTAAAAACTAATAATAGACAAGAGCATGAAAAGAATTTTAACTATCGCCTTTATTTCTTTTTTATACGTTGCCCAGGCCCAAGAACGTGAAACCCGTAAGATTTCCGCTCCGGATGGCATTTCGGCAGCGACATCACTACGTGTTGACTACGTTCACTCCAATCGCAATGAAGTTGTTGTTGAAGCGGACAATGCGGAGCATCTGTCGTTGATAGAGACAAATGTTAAAAATGGCATATTACATGTGCAATATAAACGGAATTCACAGATCAGAAATGCAAGAAACAACCGTGTAACGGTATATTCAAGTAAAATTCCGACAAGTTTTTCCGCTTCTTCCAGTGGATCAATCTACAGCAACGAAACCATCAAGGCAAACAAAATATCCGTCAATGTTTCTTCATCGGCCAGAATTACACTTAAAAAATTAATTGCCGATGATATTTCACTTTCGACAAGTTCCTCGAGTAGGTTAACGGCTGATGTAAGTGCAAAAAATCTAACGGTGAATTCCACAAGTTCGTCAAGACAGGAAATTGCAGGAAGTGCGACGAATCTGGATTTAAATGCCAACTCCTCTACTTCAGTTGACATGGCCGCTTTTACAACTACCAATGCAGAGGTCAATGCCAGCACATCCTCGGGTGTAACCCTAAGTGTTAAGGACAATCTACACGGTAAAGTTTCAACCTCGGCAAAGATCTCCTTAAAAAATCAGCCACGAAATGTCCAAGTTGACAAATCGACAAGTGGCCGAGTCGTTATGTAATTTTAGTTTAGGTCTTTAAAAAAGACTGTTTATTTATGTTTAATGTTTAGTTAGCTAAAGGTGGCGCCTTCCCCAGTGCCACCTTTTTTCCGCCCTTCCCTCATCAGCCAGAAACTGGGCCAGGCTGTTCCTCCAACAACCATTTACTGGAGTCAATTCTCCGGATATCATCTGATATTTTTGTATCTTGTGCTAAGAAACACAAGCACACATAACACTCAATCCAATGGATAATTTTTTAGCAAGTAGCCTCAAGCAATTTCATGAATTCAAATCTTTGGGAGACAAGACCTTCGCTCAATTGAGTGATGAGCACTTGTTCTGGCAATTCAACCCATCCAGCAACAGTATTGCCCTCATTGTGAAACACCTCCATGGGAATATGCTTTCGCGTTGGACAGACTTTCTACATTCGGACGGTGAAAAAGAGGGAAGAGACCGCGATATGGAATTCGAAAATACCGAGATGAGCAGAGCGCAACTGATCACGTTGTGGAACGAAGGTTGGGATTGTTTATTTCAAGCACTTGAATCTTTAAATGAGCAAGACCTGACGAAAACAATCTTTATCCGCGGAGAAGGACATACCGTATTGGCGGCGATCCACCGCCAACTTGCCCACTACCCTTATCACGTCGGTCAGATCGTTTACATCGGAAAAATGTGCCAGGATGAGCAATGGTCCTCTTTATCCATTCCGAAAGGAAAATCTTCGGAATTTAATCAAGAAAAATTTGGTCAAAGCAAAAAAGTATAACTTGGAACTATTGGCTGTAGCTGCCCAATTGTTGATTGGGCACTCATCCGCCTAAATTTTTCAATTGCAATCGTATCCTACAAATCCGTTTAAAACGTTACATGGAAGGTGTTGTTTTGGGTATTCTTTAGCAAAGAATTGATTATATTTGTATGATCTACCATTACTAATTCCTTTACGAGTCAATCCAATGGAAATTAGCTTGTTTAGGGTTGTAAAACAAATAGCAAGCGCGGGGAGCTCATTGACCCACTTGAGCGTAGATAGGTAATTTATAATTATTTACAGATGAAACCATCATGATTTATTTAATCACATTGGGGATTGAATAACCGAGCAAAACGAGCTCATGAATACCGTTTAAAACATATACTCGATGAATAAATCTGATAGCTTCATCACAATTGAAAAACAAATTTATATCGATGAAAAATTCAATTAAGATCATCAACAATTACGAATATAAAAAGTTATTCTTACCTGATGTTTCTGAGCATAATCTATTTAACGAAAGTAAAATTCAGGTTTATCGAATTGAAAATTATCTCCGGAGCATTTTAATGCCCGTCATTCCTTATCGTACTACATTTAATTTTCTAATTTTCGTAACAAAAGGTTCCCTGACACAACACCTGGAATCAGCCTCCTATACACTGACTGAACACCAAGTCATCAATATCAAGCAAGGTAATATCACCGCAACGTTGGCGATCTCCGATGATGTGGAAGGTTTTTTTGTAGTTTACGAAAACGAAATTGTCACTGATATCGAACTTGGGATCAATGACATCAAATTTTTCAATTCACATCCCTTCACGACGTTAAAGCCACATGTCGCCAATTGGATTCAGCAAATGCTGATTCTTTTGGAGGAAGAGCTTTTTACCGAAGGTCGCGTGATGGAGGTATGTATCTCGATGATGCAGTGCATCTTATTGAAGGTCATCAAATCGGATATCGAAACCAAGGCACCGATGAGTAGACAACTAGATATTGCATTTCGCTTTCGTGAATATGTCCAAAAGTTCCATATCGACCATAAAAATGTATTGTTTTACGCCAATCTATTGCATATCTCGGAAAATTACCTAAACAAATGTGTGAAGGAGGCAACCAATAAACCGCCCAAGCAATGGATTACAGAAATCAGTATCCTGCATAGCCAGATCCTTTTGCAGGATGCCACGAGAGATATTGCGGGAATAGCTTTCGAGTTGAAGTTTCAATCGCCCTCCTATTTCACGAGGCTATTTAAAAAAATCACCGGGTATTCACCCAGTGATTATCGAAAACATAAGTTTATGGCAGACTAATGTTTATGGTAAGGCAGGTTCCAAATGAGGTCAACCGCCAGATAATGTACGCCAAAATCCACTTGATCATAGCCCTTGATCAAATCATTCATGTAACCTACATCCAGTCGTAGGGGCGTCTTTGGAATATCTGTCATGTAATAAAAGCCCAAACGTGTCTCCTTGTAACCAAAGCTCGACCAAGTATCCGGTTCATTTAGTTTACTGATCGCAAAAAGCCCCTCGGCACTCAGTGCCAGTTCCTGCTTATTTTTATCGGAGATTTTAAAATTCACCTGCGATTTCAGCCGGGTTCTAAACTGAAAATTCTCTTCAGCTTTGTGAAAGTCTGCTGTAAAAAATTTCCGAAACTCCTGCCGCAGCGTATTTTTCCATTTCCAGCGTTCATTCAATTTAACCGTATATGCATAACGTCCATACAACCTGAACTCTTGCTCAACTCCTTCATTGTGATAGGGTATCTTCTCGTCATATACATTTTGACGTCTATAGCTCAACGCATAACTATACTGCTGATTAGGGGCAAATTTGTGATAAACCTCATGGTTCAACACCCAGATCGCCTGTTTATGGAAAGGATTGGAATCATCGGGCGTACTTTTTGTTCCCAGACCGATATAAGTCAGCGCTTCCTTTGTTCCGGCACTGTCCAGCTTCCGTCTGAGTCCTAACACTGACCAAGAGGCCGTTTTGGCTTTCCCCAGCCCGGGTGGGCTTACCTGCCCATAAACGGTATTAATATGAATTCCCAAAAAAAGCACTATTGGGATTAGTTTTATGAAACGAAATTTCAACATAGATAAAGTTTAAGTAAAAAAAGACCATGCAGTCTAGGCCGTTGCCGAAAACTTGACCACCAGCCAATTGTCAAGCCGCTTAACAGGCTCTATTGCCCACATCGCAACCACAAAAGGAAAAGTTAAGGTAGCCCAACCGTTATGAATCAGGAAATGGTCGAAATAAGTAGCGATAACAACGGCGATCAATACATACACACCGTCTCTGACACGTTGGCCACTCAAAGCAATTCCACATAAAACTGCGTTAAAGCTAAAGATCCCATTATTGGTCATATCGGTTGATTCATGCCCATGATGCGAAATATAAACACTAATAATGACAGCTGCAGAGGCATATAACGCCGCGATTGGCTTACTGATAAAAACACCAATGAAAAAGATTAATCCCGCGACTAAGCTCCCCTGAAAAATAACCTGACCAAAGGCATGTCCCTCGATAAGGAAATCATCCATTTCCTCAATATCTACAAAATGTTCGGGAACCGTGCGTAAGGCCAATTCAGGAATACTCAGTACATATAACGCAATCCAAGTGATCATAATAAAAGGAAACGTAAATACAGGAATATTTTTCTTCAGTGCAAAGCCCATTAAAATCGTCGTCAATGCAGAACCGATGATCAAGGCAGCCCATACCCAGATATTGGCCTGAAAATAAAAGACCAGCGCAATCCCATATAATGTGGCATTAAATCCAAAGAGCCCATCATTGATATGGTCCTCATCAAATTTCATCAATTTCGCTGTTATTACCCCGATCAGATTTGCAAGGATCCCGGCAAATCCCATGAGTGCCGAGTCATAGATGATAGCCCCTATAAACAGTACACCAGTCCAGCTATTACCCTGTAACATAATCTGTCCAAATCCTTTAAAAAAAGCTTTAACAAAAGCTAGGATGTTATTTTTCATTCGAATAATTTGTTATTTAAAAATTGTATTCAGCCCCGTTATTTAATTCAGGAATAATTTTTCCCACAATGCACTTTGCATTTCTTTAAAAAGAAGATAAAGCTGCTCAGCACCATAGCCCAGTACCCGCACCATAAAACCATCATGCTGCAAGGCACTGATGCCAAAGGCAACATCCTTGGTTTCTCCATATTTCTCATAAAATGCTTCGATCCATTCATCCGGACTTAACCCGGCACTATTCAGATAGATCAGCGTTCCCTGATGTGTATATCCTTCCAGAATGCCCAGTCCCTGAATGGGCATACGGTCCGGTTGTAACAGCACATTATCTTTGACAACGAGTCGACCATTCACATAACATTCCGTCAGGTTCTGAAAATGATCGTACTGAAATTCCTCCCCCGACATTTTCCTTCCACAGGTCACGATTTCACTCAGTAGTAGATGGCAATTGGAAGCAAGATGGATAATGTTGTGACTCAAAAAATGAGAGGAATTTTGAGGTACTACGGGGTGAGGAACATAGGAAAACACGGAATCTTCGCCCAAAGTCACCTGCATTTTCTGCGAAGAATGCCCCTTCATGTGAAACAGACGCTGATAAGCCTGCGTCTGCAACTGTAATTTTGCTCCTGGCGCAATATCAATTTTGATCTGATGATCATCACCATCCAATAATCCCGGTGAGGAACTCATGATCATCAAATAAGCCGCATTGTCTTTTTGATATTGACCGACAGGGACAATGCGAAAAGGTTGAGTGACATAAGCATCCTTCATAAAGGATTTCCCTTCACGATGTGCTATTTTGACGGCTAAAGAACAAATCATAATTAACGAAGTAAATTAGGTTCTTCAATATCTTGAAGCAATGCATATTTCTTGATCCAGCCCACAATCTCTTCCAGACCGTCGCCAGTTTTCAAATTGGAGAACAAAAATGGAGCACCTTTGCGCATCATACGGGCATCATGTTCCATGACCTCCAAGCTCGCTCCCACATAAGGCGCCAAGTCTTTTTTATTGATCAATAACAGATCCGAACGTGTAATCGCCGGACCGCCTTTACGCGGCATTTTTTCACCTTCAGCGACATCAATGACGAAAATGGTGATATCTGCCAAATCAGGGCTATAGGTCGAAGTGAGATTGTCGCCCCCGCTTTCAATCAAAATAAGTTCCAGATCGGGAAACCGGCTGGCCAGTTCGTCTACCGCTTCCAGATTCATACTCGCATCTTCACGGATCGCGGTATGTGGGCAACCACCTGTTTCAACACCGATAATACGTTCGCGGGGTAATAAGCTATTTTTTGCCATATACTCTGCATCTTCTTTGGTGTAAATATCATTTGTAATAACCGCCAGATCTAACTCATCCCCCAGACGTCTGCTCAATCTTTCCAATAACGCTGTTTTGCCGGAACCCACAGGACCGCCTACACCGATCTTAACATATTTTCTATTTTCCATTTTATTTGATTTTAAGAGATATAAACCCTAGAATATAATCGTTCGTGTTGCATGCATCGGATATCAAATCCGATATTGCACAGCCCCACTAAATTTCTTTCAACGGCTAAAGTCTCGAGACAGAGCTCAAGTATATCATCGTGCAGCCCAAAAAGAACATCCTGGCCATCGAGTTGCCCGAGCGGCACGAGTTTCACGGCATTCGTCACCATGGTGATAGCTGCATTGTAGTAAAAGCCATGTAAGGCTTCTTCCAATGGAATTTCCAATAAAGAAGCCAGCATACCATACATCAAGCAATAGTGGCTATCGACTTCCTTTTTCTGAATCAATTTGCCCCAGGCAACAACAAAATCCTGTTGTTGATAACGGCTAAATATTTTGTAAATGCGTACGCCCAGTTTTTTACTGGCTTCCCGGATCTCTTTTGGACTCTTCAATGCAGTACACTCCTGATCCAAAGCGATCAATGCATTTAAATCCTCGGATGTGGTGGCCTCGTAAGCCAATTTCATCAGGGCAGCATCGTTATACTTTAGATTGTACCATAAATTATGGCGCACATAGTTGTCCGTAGTTGCTTTATCACAGACTAAACCCTGCTGCACATAGGTTTCCAGCCCATTTGAATGGGTAAATCCACCGATCGGTAGTGTTGGATCTGCAAGATGGAGCAACTTGCCCAGAAAAGTATTTTTCATTGACATAAATTATTTATTCATTATTTGTAGATGCGACCGTCGGCGCTGTCCCAGTATCCTCTTGTTCTTTAATGAACAGGGGAATATTTTTTGTCGAAAATTTCAACTTTTGGTGATGTTTCGGATCTACGTTTGCATGCAGTGGATTCAGCAGCTGATGCATACAGCATATAGGCTCAAATCCATTTTTGGCCAACCACTCATACATGGAGCGTTCGTAGGGCATCAGCAATTCATTTGCCTCTACGAATAGAGGCAAATGTTTGTTTCCGATTTCACTGCTGACAAAAGCAACCTCAAGGAAATCAATTGCCATAACTTTAATGACTTCACAAGGCCTGATGGTAACCACCACTATTTTTTCTTCATCTTCATACAAGATATCGCCGTCCTGCAAGCAGGAAGTATTGCCCAATAATTTTACAGCAATATCCATCCCCTCTGCTGTACGAAGACGTTGAATACGTTTGGTGGATTCATACCATTCAATCGACAGCAGATCATGACGCTTATAGGTCTGCTCGCGATTGATATTCCTTGTGATTTCTGTGATAATCATTTTCGTTCTTTAAAAAAATAGATTTTTTGACAATCCCAATCCCACAGTTGAGCCATTGATTCCTGTAATCACTTCGTGATCATTTGGAATAACAGCATCCTTGCCATGCTTCTTCTTGTAAGAGAGCTCCGCGACTTTTGCTTTCAAAGCCCAGCCTTTTCCCAGGTTAATACCCACCAACGGGTATACTCTGAAAAGGAAACCATTGTAGCTTCCATCCACCATGCCTCCGGATGCATTAACAACATGTTGGTCGCCCCAGATGTAATGTGCATCCACTTGACCGATCAACATAAAATGTTCCCCTAACGGCCAGGTGTTGCTGTAGAATGGACCAACTTCATGGGAATGATCTGTAAAGTCAAGCGCCTTCGTATAGGCGTTGTTGAATCCATAATTTATCCCCACATTCATGTTGTCATTAAAAAAATAGCCTACGCCCACTGGTGCCGCACTAAATTGGTGGCCAGCAGCGGTTTCATGGTAATTGAGCGAACCATATAGCATGATTCCGCCTTTTTGAGCAGAAGCTGATTGTATCGAAAAGCATGCTATTGCCAGACAACATCCCAAAAATGTTTTAAAATTTTTCATTGCTATATCGTTGTTTTTAAAGCCAATAAAACGATCATGAGCCTTACTTTACCCATTGATCATCAGCGCTATGTTTGGCTCATGACCGTTTTATTCATGTGTTTTTCATTTATAATGGCCTGATGCAAGATCAAGCCATCGTAGTCACCATTCAGCTTAAAACAAGAAATACAACTGTCCTAAAGAAACGGTATCAATCGGCTGTGAACGCAAAATTTCTCCATCCAGACTTACTTCATAGTTCTCCGGATTAACGATAATTTCGGGCGTAGCGTCGTTGTGGATCATATCTTTTTTGGAGATATTTCGACAGTTTTCTACAGGAAGTACCCCTTTTGCTAAGCCATATTCCTCTTTAATGCCGTTTTCGAATGAAATTTTGGAAACAAAGTTGAAACAGGTGTTATGAACAGCTTTTCCCAATCCGCCGAACATTGTACGTAAGATAATCGGTTGTGGTGTAGGAATGGATGCATTGGCATCCCCCATTTTGGATGCGATGATCATACCACCTTTGATAATCATTTCCGGTTTAGCACCAAACAAAGCTGGACGCCAGATAACCATATCCGCGATTTTACCCGGCTCGATAGAACCCACGTATTTCGAGATACCATGTGCAATCGCTGGGTTGATTGTATATTTTGCGACATAACGACGTGCGCGGAAGTTATCATTGTTTTTTCCTTCGTCTTCAGGTAGCGGCCCCACTTGTTTTCTCATTTTGTCCGCTGTCTGCCAAGTACGTGTGATAACCTCACCTACACGACCCATTGCCTGCGAATCTGAACTCATGATGCTGAATACACCACGATCTTGCAATACATCTTCAGCAGCGATTGTCTCCGGACGGATACGTGAATCGGCAAAAGCCACATCCTCAGGAATTTCCTTACTCAGGTGGTGACAAACCATCAACATATCCAAGTGCTCATCAATCGTATTTTTTGTAAATGGACGTGTCGGATTTGTGGAAGCTGGCAATACATTTGGATACATTGCCGATTTGATGATATCTGGAGCGTGACCACCACCGGCACCTTCCGTATGGAAGGTATGGATTACGCGACCGTTGATCGCCTGAATGGTATCTTCCAAGAAACCCGCTTCATTTAATGTATCGGTATGAATGGCAACCTGTACATCGTATTTATCAGCTACCGTTAATGCTCTATCAATTGTTGCGGGTGTTGCTCCCCAGTCTTCGTGAATTTTAACCCCCAAAGCTCCTGCTTCAATCTGTTCAACAATGGGTTGTTCAGTTCCCACATTTCCTTTTCCAAAGAAGCCAAAGTTCATCGGCAGATCTTCCACCGCTTGCATCATACGACGGATATTCCACTTTCCTGGTGTTACGGTGGTTGCATTTGTACCATCTGCTGGACCGGTACCACCGCCGATCATGGTGGTAATACCACTGTATAGGGCTGTTTCTACTTGCGTAGGGCTGATATAGTGAATATGGGTATCTATACCACCCGGTGTTAGGATATAGCCAGATCCGCCGTGCACTTCGGTAGATGCACCGATAATCATATTTGGCGTAATGTTATCCATGGTATCCGGATTTCCGGCACGGCCGACGCCGACAATCTTACCATCCTTGATACCGATATCACCTTTCACAATTCCCCAGTGGTCAATCACGATAGCGTCTGTGATCACCATGTCCAAGGTACCTTCATCACGTGTGTGAACCGAAGATTGACACATACCGTCACGGACGGTCTTACCACCGCCAAATTTTGCCTCATCGCCATAATAAGCATAATCCTTTTCGACTTCGATTATGATGTCTGTATCGCCTAAACGGATTTTATCGCCACTTGTCGGACCAAAGATGGCACTATAATTTACTTTGCTAACTTTTAAACTCATGATACTTTGTTTTTAAAGCCTTGTTCTTTCACTTTTTTCATTGCATTTTCTTTCGCGACTTCGGTTTCGGTATCACCGTTGACCAAGTCGTTGTGTCCGTAGATTCTTCTGGCACCTGCATAAGGAACCAATTCTACATCTTTGGATTCTCCCGGCTCAAAACGCACCGCTGTACTTGCAATAATATTCAATCGCTTGCCAAAAGCTTTTGCACGGTCAAATTCCATCATCTTGTTCACTTCAAAGAAGTGAAAATGTGAACCCACCTGAATTGGTCTATCTCCTGTGTTTGTTACGGTAATCGTCGTAACCTCTCTACCTTCATTACAGATGACATGGCCATCCGCTATAAAAAATTCTCCTGGAATCATAAATTCTATTTTTAACAATTATCGAATCGGATTATGAACGGTAACCAACTTGGTACCATCCGGAAAAGTCGCCTCAATCTGCACATCGTGAATCATTTCGGGTACACCTTCCATGACATCCTCTCGTGTCAATAATGTCGCGCCATACTGCATTAAATCAGCCACAGTACGGCCATCACGTGCAGCTTCCAGAAGCTCACTGCTGATCAATGCAATAGACTCCGGATAATTAAGTTTAAGTCCTCTAGCTCTACGTTTTTTCGCTAGTTCACCGGCAAGATGAAGCAATAGCTTCTCTGTCTCTCTAGGTAATAAATGCATATAAAATATTATTTAAATTGTTGTTATTTCAGTCGAAAACAAGTCAGTACAAGCCCTGACGATTTAAAAAAATCGTTCAAAAAAGCTGATAGACGAAGTCCATAGCAAATGTTTACGGCATAGCGTATCAGTTCTCAGCGTTGTAAGAAAAGGAAAGGATTATCCCTGAAATGGGATCTTTAAACTTTGGAAAAGAATGTATTTTGGTGGTAGGATCAATCGATCCATGTAAGGTGTTCTGTTATTCTGCATGTTGAGACATACAGGATAGCAAAATATAAAAAGACAAATGTACAATACGGTCCAACCGAGGAGCTTACTCCATTCATCTTTTAAGTCGACCTGTTCACTGACATCATAAAGGTCATGATCGTGTACAGCGGCAACTATATTCTCCCGTTCAGGTTGATCAGCACCTTTGTCAATTTGTTTATAGGTGCTGGACAAATCCAGATAGATACCCGAGGAATTATGAATTTTAAGCTGTTCAGAAATAGTCATTCCTTTCAGGAGCAGGACGCTCAAAAGAAAAACTATAAAAACTAAACTATGCCTAATCATTGTATTCACAATCCTATTATTTGTTGTCCAAATTTACAACCAAAGCAGGCCACTTCACTAGTACAAATCTTGAATTAAATAGTCTAAATTTGTCGAAAAACCTGCTTTGATTGCTTTTTTTAGCTAAAAGGAATAACCAATTGAAACCATAATGTTTCTTGGCGCCCCGGCGAAGGCACGTGTATAGTCAAATCCCCCTAAAAAATAGTATTTATCAAATACATTATTTAGGTTAAGCGCCATTTTCATGGCACCGATATGATAATAAGCGGCCGCATTAACTGTCGTATAAGAGGGCCATTGTCCCCAAAGGGCATTTCCTTCGCTATCCTTCCCAATGCTATTGTCCATGCGTTTGCTATCAACATAATAAACACCGGTACCAAAGCCAAGTCCTTTTAAGGAAGTATTGGAGAAGACATATTTTAACCAGGCACTGGCCATATTTTTAGGTGCTCCCGGTAGCGCCTGCCCGACTTCAGAAGCAACAGAAGAGGCCTTCACTTCGGTATGGTTAAACGTATAATTTGCCATCACCTGGAATTCTTTGGTCAGCTGTCCACGAACATCCAACTCAACTCCCCGCGACAATGCTTTGCCAGATTGTCTATACTCTGGTAATCCCGAGTCATTGATTGTCCCTGTCGCGATAAGCATATTTCTACGCTCGATCTGAAACAAGGAAAGATCCATTTGCAGCTGGTCCTTAAAAAAGCCCATTTTCAGCCCTGTTTCAATTTGAAAACTGCGTTCAGCCTCAAAAGCTTTGTCCGCACCATAGTCTTTATAGTTCTGGATAAAATTAGCGCCTACCGGTACAAAACCCCGCGAGTAGCTTGCGAAGTAATTAATCTGCTTGTTGATTCCATAAGTCAGACCA
Organism: Sphingobacterium athyrii; assembly: GCF_003071065.1. Classification (GTDB taxonomy): domain Bacteria; phylum Bacteroidota; class Bacteroidia; order Sphingobacteriales; family Sphingobacteriaceae; genus Sphingobacterium; species Sphingobacterium athyrii. The sequence goes on from NZ_QCXX01000001.1 coordinate 814,252, forward strand.
AAACGGGGCAACAAAGCATTTTGTGTAGCATGGAAGCGATTCTGTCCATCAATAGTTTCCGAAGAATAATGTTCATGCCTCAACCCCACAATTAATTTCAGACGATCCGCAATGCTGATCTGATCCTGTATGTATTTACCGGTCGTTTTATAGGGACTCAAAAAAGGATAAGCGACCTGTGTACGCCAGACATAGTTGGTCAGATCATGTGTGGTATAGGTCGGGTTGTTCATGTCAAAAGTCAATGGCACCACCTTGCCATCCACAGTTTGCTGTCTGGCTTCCCGTAACTGATTTTCTTTGTCACCACGATACTGTGCGAAGTCGATCCCCGCAACGATATGGTGGTCAATTTTATCCCCTAGCAGATCCCATTTAATATATCCAACGACGTTGTCGGTATAATCACGACCATGGCGGTCAAAGAAACGCATATTCATAATGGTATTATGGGGGGCATCCGCAAAAGTATTTAGCGTACGGTGCTCGTTGACATCTTCCTGATAGATGGATTTCATATAGCTCAAGTTCAGGCTCACATTTTCTGCCAGTCTTTGCGCCAATCGTCCACTAAATGAAAAAGTCTTCGAGTTATAGAAATCAGACGGCTGACTTAAAGTAAACGAACGTGGCAGGGCATAAAAGTTATTTTCCTTTATTCCCATTCCCCGATCCAGATAACCGTTGAATTGATTATAGACCATATCGATGTCTACGGTCGTCCCCGCAGCGGGCTTAAATGTAAATGAAGGCGCCAGCATCAACCGTTTTTGACGGTTCACATCACGAAAGGTTTTGGTATCTTCATAGCCTGCATTGAAACGATAGAGAATTCGTTTTGCACTATCCAAGGGACCGCCGAGATCTACTGTTGTGCGCATCGTTTCAAAACTTCCAGCAGCAAAACTGACATGACCTTTAAAATCTTCCAAAGGCTTTTTCGTCGTCATATTGATGGTACCACCGGGTACAATGTCGCCAAATAGCGAAGCTCCAGGGCCTTTCAGCACCTCAAGGTTTTCGAGATTGATGGTTAATGGGGAATTATAATAACTATTGCCGTAACCATAGCCCGAACGTAGACCGTTCACCAAACGGACTCCGGTTTCATAACCGCTTTTAAAACCACGGATCACCACATCATCATAAGATGAAGCCTCAGTGACACCCGCAAGGTCCTGCACCAGTGCTCCCGTTGTAAATGCTTGCTTATCTTCAATAAACTCCTTACTCAGTACAGCCACAGATTGTGGTAGATCTTTCAGCTTTCCAGCGAACTTACCACCCAACTCCATGTTGTTGGTCAAATAGGAATTATTACGACGGCCGGTAACCAATACTTCATCCAGGGTCCTCTTACCCTCTTCCATTATGAGTCGAATTCCTTTTTTCGGATTCCAGGTAGTCTCATCAATACGAAGAAGCTGTGATTTATAGCCGATCGCTTCGGCACGCAATTGTACCGGAAAGGTTGTCGCTGTAGCAAAAGCAAATTCGCCATTCGTGGCAGTACTTATCTTTTGTCCCTGGTTTTCAAGTGTCAAAGTCACTCCTGGAATTGGATTTCCGTTTTCATCCTGGATCTTCCCAAAAATCATAAAGCTCTGTTGGGCGTAAACAGCCACCGGTGTGACAGCACCTGCCAATAATGCGAAAGCGAGTGCTTTCATTGTGTTTTTCATCTGTATAAATTGTTCATTAGCTAGATGGCACATACCCTGTTTAAAACTCACCTACGATGATCTTATTGAAATAAGATGCTAAACAGGGACAGTTGCTCTGGAATTATTTTTTATCTTCTATTGCTGATTTATTTTATTTCTTGCATTCAGCGCGAATTCACTTCACAAAACTGAATAGCCTTATTTTGACAATTCCAGTTCCGCTGAACATATCAGTTTACTAGGCTGCCCCAGCAGTAGCTCCATGTGAATTGTCGGAAAGCCCGATTCATCGCAGAAATCTTTGAGATAGAATCCTTGTTTTAACCAGAATTCATGGGCTCCCGCTAAAAAAGGATGGGTGTGTAAGTACAATCTTTCGACCGCTTTTTCCTTGGCCACCTTTGTTAATTGGCGAAAAAGTGCTGTTCCAAGTCCGGAACGACGGTAATCGGGGTCGACAAAAAGCCGCGCGACCTCGACAGTCTTCCGGGCGTCCAAATCTAGATGCGGAAAACGATAGTCATAAGCGAGCATACCGATCACACCAACCAGTTTTCCGCTCTTGTCCCTTGCCTGTAGAAATGTTCCAGTTTGTCCATCCAGATACAGCTGTTTAAAGTCCTGCAAATCCCTGGGAATCTTTTGCGGGTCAAGCATGGGAAACAGCTGTTTCCGAAATTCAATAACATAAGGTAACACAGTTTCCATATCCTGAACAGTGACTGTACTTATCACGATATTTCTGTTTGAATCTGTCCTTTGCATGCCTATTTTATTCATACTATTTTCATTTTTAGCGTCTAAACTGTCAAATGGATCTGTAACCTTTTTGGCCGATTGCTTACAATAGGTTAGAGCTTATTATGTATTCCATCCAGTTCAAGGGATTTTAGCGAAGCCCAGTCATGTGTATAAAGCATGGGTGCAAACATCCATTTCCCTTGGTTTTCCAAACTGATCAATGGCAACTCATAGGTCTGTTCCAATACTTTCCGAACCTGCTCCCTGTCCATTCCTTGTAGATCCACCAGTGTATTGTCCTGCATCAAATAAAAGTGGTCGCCAAAAAGATAGGCCATATTGGGGTCGTGCATAACACAGAGCACCGTTGTTCCCTCCTTGACCAGTTCTTTAGCGGTCTGCAAAACGGCAACCTGATAGTTCAGGTCAAGATGGTTTGTCGGTTCATCCAAAAGCAACAGATCAGGCTGTTGCACCAATACCCGACAAAGCAAGACCAGCTGCCGCTCCCCTCCCGAAAGAGAGGTATAAGATTTATGTTTTAAATGTGCGAGATTAAATTTCTCCAGGATTGCATCTACAGCCTCAAAATCTTCGCGGTGCGGCGAAAATCGGGAGAACGATGCACGCCCTGTTAAAATAACATCTGCCACCTTAAAAGGGAAAGTTGTCTGATGAAACTGGTTTAAGAAACCCAGTTTAAGCGCATTTGATTTACCAACCTTCCAGTTTCTACGTTCCGTTTTACCGATTAATACCAATCCCTGATAGTGTTTCTCCAATCCGGCAATAACATTGAACAAGGTCGACTTACCGCTACCGTTCCGGCCCAGAATAACCGAAAGCTTTCCTTCTGGGAAGGACACATTGACGTCCCGCAAAATAGTATCCTTACCATAGGCAAAAGATAGGTTTTTGATATGGATGGATTTGCTCATGAGTTCCAGTTAATTTCGTTCCGGCGCATCAGGTAGATAAAGAGTGGAGCGCCAATAATCATTGTAAATACCCCTATCGGAATTTCGAAAGGCATGACTGCACGGGAAAAATCGTCAATCAATAACAGGAATGTCCCACCGATACTGATATTCGCCCATACGACAATATTATTGTTGGGGCCAAAAATCATGCGGCTGATATGTGGAACAATGAGTCCAAATAAGCTGATCACGCCTACCGCAGCAACAGCTGATGCGGTGATCATGGTCGCAACCCCGATCATTACCAATTTCAAGAGTTTTGGATTCACCCCCACAGCAATTGCTTCCTGATCTCCCAATGCTAACAAATTCAATTTCCAACGCAATAAGATCAATATGATCAATCCGATCACTATCGGTAAAAAGGCGTTCTGCACTTTTGACCAGGAGGCGGTATGGAGATTTCCCATCGTCCACTGCACAATAGCCTGCAATTTATAAGGATCACTGATATATTGTAATAGGGTAAGCATCGCTGTAAATACCCCTGAAATAACCATTCCTGCCAAAACCATCCCAATGATGGATGTTTTTAAACCGGCATTGGATACAAAGTAAGTCAAGGCCACAGCACAGACACCAAAAAGAAATGCCGAAACATTGACGGACAAAAGTGGAAACAGCATGGCTAAGGCGGCACCGAAAGCAGCACCGGAAGATATTCCCAACGTAAATGGGTCTACTATAGGGTTTCGAAAAATAGCTTGTAAGGTCCCTCCAGATGAGGCAAGAGCGGCACCGACCATAAAGGTCAATAAAATCCGTGGCAAACGTACTTGCCACAAAATGGTATCCATGCTGCCCATCAATACCGTCGTATCATTTCCTTTATAAAGCCCTAATTCCAACCCTATACGTTGGCAGAGTTCAATAAAACCAATATGCTGACTTGAGCCGATCAATAATGAAAGCAGGAGCAGCACTAATGGCAATATCACCAACAATAAAAGCTTTTTTAATTGAAGTATCATTGCAGAAGCCCCGCTTTACCGTATAATTTGTCAAAAGCCATTGTCATATCCTGATCGAGTTGTTCCTTGGTATAACTCGGGAAACACCAATGCCGCACCTGTTTGGCAAAGAGCATAAATTTCACTGTATGTGGATCAAAAGGAAAGGACGGTGACATCACAAATACCTGTTTATTTTTTACGGCAGGCAGTGCGGCTAATTCTTTCAAATTGTAAACATCAGAACTTTTGGAATTCCATAGAATCATGAGATCGGGATTCCACTTGTAGATCGTTTCAGCCCCTACATTTGGTGCTTCCATTTCCAAGGGACAGGCATTTGCCGCCCCCGATAGACGAATAGCCATATCGATGAGGCTACCCTTCCCCGAGGTCGAAAGTACCCGTCCTTTTGACCAGGCGTAATACACTTTCTTTTGCGGCTGATCTAACGGAGTTGCCATTTTTTCAACCTCATCCCTGACAAATTTGACAATTTCCTCAGCCCGTGCTTTCTTGTCCAAAAGCGTTCCCATTCCGATTAATTCGTTAAAGATACTGGTTTCATCTTTCGATGAAAAAGTGAAGACGGGAATACCCAAATTTTCGAGTTGCGCAATATTATCCTGATCGGTATTAAATGTCAGGACAAGATCGGGATTCAGGCTTACGATGCTTTCCACATTGTTGGCCTGGCCTCCAAATGTTGGTGTAGCGATACTTTTCTGAACGATACGTGGGTCTAATTTCGATAAAAAAGCATAGGTATCTTCCATTTGATAGACTTGTTCTGGAATACCGACCAGCCGGTCACTGGCCTGTAGCATATACACCTCATCCACAAGGGAGGGATACAGGACAACAACACGTTTTGCAGGTTGCGCTAACGTAATTTCCTTGCCGCGGCTATCTAGGGCCTTCACTCCATTTTTATTTGCTTTGGACTGTTGGTTTTGGCAGCCTTGTAAACAGACCAACAAAACCAGGGACAATAGCAATGTATAGATACTAATTTTCATTGTTTCTCCTGTTCTTTAGCTGTTGGTGAATCCGATTTTCAGACAGCAATATCGCTTCTTCCAATTGGACAGACGCACCATATTTCGCCGCAATTTGTTCATAGAGTCGACCATCGTAGGGCAAACGGAGAGATTTGAGCTGACCGACCTGGAATATCGGTAGATGTCGATTACCGACAAAATAACCGAAATCTGCCAGCTGGACAAAATCCGAGGGGTTAAACCTGATCGCCAGAGTCGGTTTGACCGTAACGATTGCCTGCAGTTCCCCATTGTGATACAGCGCATCTCCATGATGCCACTCCTGTCCCCGCTCCAGTTCCATCAGGATCGTATTGCCAGACAAGGTATTTCTGGTCAAACGGCGTTTATTAATTTCAAACCATTCGATGTATACCCGATCTACCTGATCAGTGATGGTTTGATACTGGGGCATAATGGTATCTATCGTTACAGGCAATCTATTCATTGTTATATTGGGTATGTCATTCGTGCTTTGCGCTGTGATCAACTATCGTGCTATCTGAGTGTTAATCACTTTCGCGCATTTACTATTTCGCCGCAGCTACTTTCTGTTGTTCTTTTTTCAGTTGGACTTTCTCTTTCAACCAGTCACACCAGTTATCTAGGCCATCTCCATTCAAGGTACTGATCGTGATCACTTCCAGGTTTGGATTCACTTCACGTGCATCTTTTGTCACGGCTTCTACGGAGAAAGGTACATACGGTAACAAGTCTGCTTTTGAAACAAGCATTAATTCACTGGTCAGAAACATACGTGGGTATTTTTTGGGCTTATCATCACCTTCGGTTGTCGCCAATAAGGTGACCCGATAGTCTTCCCCTAAATCAAAAGCCGAAGGGCAAAGTAAGTTTCCGACATTTTCGATAAATAACAAATCGATGCCTTCGATATCGATGTGATCGAGTGCCTGCAAAATCATTTGCGCCTCGATATGGCACATACCGCCGGTAACAATCTGCAAAGCATTGATGCCAACATCACGCATGCGGATGGCATCACGTTCCGTTTCAGGGTCTCCCACTAACACGGCAATGTTTAGATCTTTGGAAAGACGCTTTCCAGTCTCTTGCATCAAGGTTGTTTTACCAGAACCCGGAGAAGAACATACATTAACCACACATACATCTTTCAGTCTTTCGCGGATACTTTTGGCGACAAAATCATTTGCTTTTAATAAATGTAGGGTTGTATTTTCACATTGAACCGAACCGACGCGGTTACCTAAGCTCTTAGGATTTTGAGTATTGTCTGACATGATAATTGATTTTTTAATCGTGTTTAAAAATTACTTTGGAAATATAGAGTTCATCTCCTTGAACAATTGTACTCGAAGGCTGCCCACAATCGCAGACAAATCGGTGAAAATGAACAGGAAAATTCTTCTGGCAGTGTTCACAATAGGCAATGATATCATTTACCACAACCTCCATTTCCATATTCCGGTAATGGGTGTTTTCAGTGATAAAAGCGTCAAAAGCATTTTGGATCAGCACAGGCTGCACATTGGACAATAGTCCTGCTGTCACCTGAATTTTCTGGATATCATCCACCCTACTCTCGTAATGCGAGGTCAGGGTATCGAAGATATCCTTTACTATACTTAGCTCGTGCATGGGTATATTTTAAGAAATCAATAAAATAAATTTAGAAAAGAAATTACTACTTTTTCGTTCAGCTTCCGTCAAAACCGAAAGCCCAAAATTGTTAAAATGGGATTTTTATTTGCTCAAAAAGCAGGAACCGTGCGATGGGAATCGGTTCAATATCCAAAACATGTAGATAACGGTAGTCGTTTTGCAGCGTCGAAGGCAGTAATTCATGCCATAGTAAATCGACCATAGCCACCCAGCGATCCGTTAACCAATCCTGATTATTCTCAACATCCAGTTCTGCGATAGATTGCAGCGATGGATATAAAGGATCTAAATCTGGATTGTCTATTTTTTGAGGGGTCGAGGGTAGAAAGTTATCCTTATTCGATTCAGTTTTTAGGGAAGAAATGTTATGGTGAGAACTATCACTTTTCAGTACAACACTGTTTGCATTTAAACTTTTAAATGAAACAAACAGAACTGTAATTAGAAAAATAAAGTGCTTCCACATAGCTGTAAACTAACAAAGTAACAAGTTTCCCTTTGAAAACAACACAAAGTTACTACCGATCAAACAACAAAAAGTAGCACAAATCTTGAATTTTATTTCACAAAATAGGAAAAGTCCAAAGAAAATTCCATAATTCTTCATATATTAAATTAAAATTTGGTTAAAGCGAGATTAAAATGATCTTAGAGGCATAAATTGACGATTTTGGCACAAAAAATTAAAACAGTTTTAAGCGATTATAACCATCGTCCCTGGCCTATACCAACTAGCCCCTGGCGTTACTATCAGGAATGGCTTGATTTACTTTTTTTACATTTTCAAGTCGATTATGAGCTACTCCGGCCATTAGTTCCTGCCGAATTGCAAATCGATCAGCACGAAAGTCTATGTTATGTATCTTTGGTTGCTTTCAAAATGAAAAATATCCGTCCCAGAAATTTGCCTGCATTCCCACCCATTTCGGATTTTTATGAGATCAATTTACGTACCTATATCGATCAGGATGGTAAAAAGGGTGTTTATTTTATCAATATTGAAGCAAGCAAATACTTATCCGCATTGGTCGCAAAAAAGTTATCCGGTCTGCCTTACGAAAAGTCCACTATGTTGCGGGATACGCAAGGGTATCATAATCTTAACCAAGAAAGGGGCTTTAGGTTAAAAACGATCTTTGCCGTGACCGATAAGATTAAAATAAAATCCAGCCTTGATACCTGGCTTACCGAACGCTATTGCCTTTACCTGGACAAACCCGATGGAATATATTGTTTCGACATCCATCATTTGGAGTGGCCGTTGTTTTCAGTGCAATTGCAAGAATGTCAGTTGGACTATAAAACAGGAGGTATTCATCTCCATAATGAAAATATTGGACTTATACACTACTCCCCTGGCGTACAAGTACTGGCCTGGGACGCTGTAACGATCAAGCCCCACCAACCATAACAATAATACCTACATTCACGTTTTCTCGGCAAATTCATCTGCCAAAATGCAAAACCCCAGGAGAAAACTATACTTTCCCTTGGGAGAATCTTCCGCCCTCCGAGGAGAATTTGTTTTTTCCTTAAGGGAATCTTCCGTCCTCCGGGGGTGATTTGTTTTTTTCTTAAGGGAATCTTCCGTCCCCCGAGGGGAATTTGTTTTTTCCTTAAGGGAATCTTCCGTCCCCCGAGGGGAATTTGTTTTTTCCTTAGGGGAATCTTCCGTCCCCCGAGGGGAATTTGTCTTTTCCTTAAGGGAATCTTCTGTCCCCCGAGGGGAATTTGTCTTTTCCTTAAGGGAATCTTCCGTCCCCGGAGGGGAATTTGTCTTTTCCTTAAGGGAATCTTCCGTCCCCCGAGGGGAATTTGTCTTTTCCTTAAGGGAATCTTCCGTTCCCCGAGGGGAATTTGTTTTTTCCTTAAGGGAATCTTCCGTCCCCGGAGGGGAATTTGTTTTTTCCTTAAGGGAATCTTCCGTCCCCCGAGGGGAATTTGTTTTTACCCGAAATCTAGGACAGAGAAATCTGAGTAACAAACTATGGGATTAAAGACGATAGATCAAGTTTTTAGCAAAAAACAAATTGAAATTCAATAAAAAAATAGGGTAAAATTCCGCCAAAAAGTTTTTCGTGCCTCCTGAATTTTGGCGGAATTTTACCCCTACTATTATCCTTTAATTTTGTATACAACGCAAAAAAGGCCTGTACGACTGATCATGTACAGGCCTTCATATTATTAATCGCTTGTCAGGCGTCGCTACTGTGCTTTGAGATTACATTAGCAAGCAGTGCTTCGTCCAGTTATCTGTGTAAATCAAAACGATCCAACTCCATCACTTTATTCCAGGCAGCGACAAAATCCTTAGCGAATTTTTCTTTCGCATCAGCACTACCATAGATTTCAGCAACAGCTCTTAATTCAGCGTTAGAACCAAATACCAGGTCCGCGCGTCCAGCAATCCATTTCTTTGCGCCCGTTTTACGGTCTGTTCCTTCAAAGAGTTCCCTATCCTGCGAAACGGCTGTCCAGGCTGTTCCCATATCCAATAGATTCACAAAAAAATCATTGGTCAACTGTCCGGGGCGCTCGGTCATAACACCTGTTTGAGAACCATCAAAATTAGCCTGCAATACACGCATTCCACCGATTAAAACGGTTAATTCTGGAACGGATAAGGTCAGTAATTGCGCTTTATCAATCAATAATGACTCTGTCGAAACCGTGTAGGCACCCTTTCGATAGTTTCTAAATCCGTCAGCAATAGGCTCTAGATAACCCATCGATTCTACATCAGTCTGCTCTTGGGAAGCATCCATGCGTCCAGGATTAAACGGAACTTTGAGGTCATGGCCGCCAGCTCTGGCTGCCTGTTCGATCGCTGCCACACCGGCAAGAACAATTAAATCAGCCAACGATACTTTTTTCCCTCCTTGTTGTTTACCATTAAAATCCTGTTGGACCTGCTCCAGCACTGTAAGTACCTTTTGCAATTGCGTCGGGTTATTAACCTGCCAGTATCGTTGTGGCGCCAAACGAATTCGAGCTCCATTTGCGCCACCGCGCATATCCGAACCGCGGAATGTAGATGCCGAAGCCCATGCTGTGGTCACGAGCTCCGCTGTGCTAAGACCTGACGCCAAAATAGCTGCTTTTAAATCCTCAATATCATTTGCGTCAACCAAGACATGGTCTACGGCAGGAATAGGGTCTTGCCATAGCAATTCTTCACTCGGCACTTCCGCCCCCAAATAACGTTCTCGTGGGCCTAAATCACGGTGCGTTAATTTAAACCATGCACGCGAGAAAGCATCCGCAAAAGCATCCTGATCTTCATAGAATTTACGGGAAATCTTTTCGTAAACGGGATCAAAGCGCAAAGACAAATCCGTTGTCAACATCGTCGGCCTACGTTTTTGATTCGGATCAAAAGGATCAGGAACATTAGCTTCCACTCCCTTGGCTACCCATTGATGAGCGCCTGCAGGACTTTTTGTAAGCTCCCATTCATTTTCAAAAAGGTTTTTAAAAAAGAGGTTTGTCCATTCTGTGGGTTTTTGGGTCCAGATCACTTCCAGGCCACTGGTAATCGCATCAGTACCTACTCCGGTACCATAGCTGCTTTTCCATCCGAGCCCCTGTTGTTCGATACCAGCAGCCTCTGGTTCCTTGCCGACATTGTCTGCAGGTCCGGCACCATGCGTCTTCCCAAAAGTATGCCCTCCGGCAATTAGGGCAACAGTTTCCTCATCATTCATTGCCATACGCCCGAAAGTATCTCTGATATCCTTTGCAGCTGCAATTGGGTCTGGATTTCCATCCGGCCCTTCCGGATTGACATAAATCAGCCCCATCTGTACCGCTGCCAAAGGTTTCTCAAGATTGCGGGAATGTTGTTTGCCATCTGCATCGTCGTCCGCTGATAAAACACCATGCGACTCAACCACACCTTCAGAGCCATGCGCATAACGGACATCACCACCTAACCAGGTCTTTTCAGATCCCCAGTACACATCCTGTTCCGGTTCAAAAGCATCCACACGACCTCCTGAAAAGCCAAAGGTTTTAAATCCCATTGATTCCAACGCAACATTTCCCGTTAAGATCAATAAATCTGCCCACGAAATATGCTTACCATATTTTTGTTTGATCGGCCACAACAGTCGACGGGCCTTATCCAAGCTAACATTGTCCGGCCAACTATTTAAAGGAGCAAAGCGCTGCTGTCCGGATCCTGCACCGCCGCGGCCATCACTTACACGATAGGTTCCTGCACTATGCCAGGCCATCCGAATAAATAAGGGACCATAATGTCCAAAATCTGCTGGCCACCAATCCTGTGAATCTGTCATTAATGCATGTAAATCTCTTTTAACGGCCTCCAGATCCAACTGTTTGAAAGCTTCAGCATAATCATAGCCTTCGTCCATAGGATTTGATTTTGTCGCATGCTGTCTCAAGAGATCAACACGAAGTCTATTTGGCCACCAATCTTGATTCTGAGTTCCCCCTCCCGCAACGGCGTTGCGCATCGTTCCATTGTGAAATGGGCATTTGCTAATGTCTTTTTCGTTGTTGTCCATATTAAAAGAAAGTTTAATTATATAATATCCTAAATGATCAAATTGTTTGACTTTTACTTTCATAAAATTAAACATATATGCGATCCCGAGCTCATCGAATGATTCGATATAATATAATCAAAATCTATAAATAGGACTACACACTATAAACAATCCCCAGTACAACTACCTTGATGTAATATTTACCTCCATCGTTCGCAACAATTAAAAAACAAAAAACACTCTTTTTTTATTCTATGAATAGAAAGAACTAATATTCATTTGTCATGGGGGAGTTATCCACATACCTAATCAGTGCATTTATCGGTATAAGTCTGGCCGCAGCAACCGGCTTCCGAATTTTTATGCCACTATTTTTATTAAGTTTAGGCTGTCGTCTCGAATTGTTTCAGGTGGGCAATGAATGGGCTTGGGCGGGTTCTAATTTGGTCCTGATTACGACAAGTATAGCAATGATTGTTGAAATTGCTGCTTACTACATCCCAGGTGTGGACAATATCCTGGACACAATTTCTATTCCCTTGGCAACGATTGCGGGAACATTACTATTTGCGGTCCAGTTTACCGATATTTCTCCGTTTTTCCGCTGGTCAACGGCCATTATTGCTGGCGGGGGAACTGCTGCAACAATTAGTACAGTACTGGCTGGTACTAGAGCCGCATCTTCCATCGGTACCGCGGGTCTTGGCAATTTTATTATTTCGACCATGGAGACCATTGGTTCCTCCGTCTTGACCATTCTGGCCATATTCGTTCCTTTTATGGCTATTTTGGTCGTTCTAGCACTATTTTATTTCTTCGGAAAATTTGGAAAAAAACAGCTACAAAAAAAACTCAAAAAAACATAAAAGAGGTCAATGCGCCCGCATCGACCTCTTTTGGAGTTGCTGTTTAGCTACTTGTTGCCGATTATTTAGTCAATAATGACTTCTTGTGGTCTTTTCACCTTGTCAAGATCCTTAGGGAGAATGACTGTTAGTACACCATCTTCAAAACTGGCATGTACATTATCTGTAAGCACCTGTTCATTTAATTGAAATTCACGTTCAAACGCAGTGCCCAAATGCTCTTTATAGATATAAGCTACCGCATCGTTGGCATTTTCTGTACAAGAAATCGTTAAGATCCCTTCATTTATACTGACCTGAAATTGCTCTTTCTTTCGGCCGGCGGCAAACACCTGCACTTCGTAGAACTCGGAATTTTCGGAAATATTCACAGGAACAAATTGCTGTCCTTCTCCGCGCTGCCCTGCTTCGCCTTCAAAAAAATGCTGTTGAAATTTTTCAAAACGGTCTTTGAAATGCTGACCGCAAAATCTATTTTGATTTGAATATCCGCTGGAATAATGATCTCTTTTAAACATGTCTTTATTTTTTTAGTAATGAATATTGTGTATTGAGTAATGAGCAGCCCAAAGGACTTCGCTATTGCCGCTATTTATGTTATTTGGTTTTCTACCAGGTCCTGATTAATACACCGGGACGATTGTCGCATTCTTATTCCGTTGTTGTTTGTATAAAGGAACGATTACACTATTCGTCCTCGACGCACTGTACATTCCGGGGTGGATCGGAGCCTTGTCCATTTTAAATGAACGCATTTCTCTCCTACGCATTTTGGCCATTGCAAAGCTTCCTATTCCGAATAAAATCGTTGCAACCAACAACAGCTTAAAGATCGCTCCCATAATCAAGCTGGCTAAACCCACTATTACCGTCAATGCAATCAAGCGGGGTAATATAAATCGAATTTTATTTTTCATTTTTTCTTTAATTTAATTGTTCTTTAAACCCGAAATCTGTCAATCCACTTCTTGGTAATCCTATTCGTTATCCGATATACTTCTTACGTTGTCAATTTCTCAACCTGTATCATTGCTTTATATCGTTAGTAACAGATCATCGCGTTCTGCCATTACCTTTAAAGTGTTTCTTCAGCTTTTGGCATAAAAAAAGGCGCCTTTATAGAAGAAGACGCCTGTACCAGGTTTTTACTTTAAAAAATTCTATTTTTTTTTCAGAATCCACATCGTCCATTGAAACGACGTTTCCATTCCTCCCGCAAGCGCTCCCTTTCCTCTTCTGAAAGATCTCCATGGAGGCCCATATCAGGGGGGAAATTTTTACGGAACCCGCCCCTTCCCGGCTTACCAAATCCACGTCCAAATAGAATACGTGATAGCACAAACAGACCAAATGCCTGCCAATAACTAATAGCTTTCAAATTGAAAATATCACACATCAATGTATTCCACAAATATTGTAATAAGGCTACCAGCAAGAAAACTCCAATGATAATGGCAACAAATACAAAAGCAAATTTGCCTTTTCCCTGTCTTCTCATTCTTCTATTCATAGCTATATTGTTAAAATTTTAATTCTTCGTATAAGTTCCGCAAACGTAAACGCAGATGTTTTACAGCATAACCCTTTCTGCTTATTATCGTTTTTAGATTTTCATTCTCCATCTCGGCAATCTCCTGCAATGTTTTATCTTCAATTTCATTGAGCATAAAAACCCGACGTTGCTTTTCTGGCAATTCTTCCAGCGCTTTCATCAATTCATCCCAGAAAATATCTTTGAATAATTTGAGCTCCGGGTTGTTCGAATCATCGGCCAGCAGAAACTGACGTATCGGAAAGGCCGTATCCACTTCCTCTCCATCCCCCACTAAATCATCAAGTGACTCATCTTTCTTCTTTCGATAACTATCTGTAATCTTGTTTCGCGTTACAGCGTACAACCATGCCCCAGCATTTTCCAGTTCGTCTATATTGGTCAAACGACTGAATTGATACCAGACCTCCTGCAAGATATCCTCGGCATCTTCCGTTTTTTTGACCTTTCCTTTTACAAAACGCAGCAATTGACTCCCATAAGTCTTGACGATGTCTGTAAATGATCTGGAGTTTTTTTCTGCCATATGATTTTGGTATGCAATGTCCATAGCCACATAGACGAACCAACAACGCTTTTACTCTAAATTATTTGCATCTGTATATTTTTTTTTCTGTGATGCAGCTATCAGATTTATTAATCGAGTGGATGTTTTAAGCGGCATTCATAAACTAGCTTCGCTCGGTTATTCACTCTCTCTGTGATTATTCATTCACAATTTGTTTTTTAGCGGTGTTCATGAACTCATTTACTCATGCTTCCGCTTATCCCGGACAACCTTTCCTTTGTCTGTAATAAAGATAAAACGATAATTTGGAAAATTTTGGATTAATTTTTTTCCTTCTTTTTCACCAAGTACCATAATGGAAGTGCTCAGCGCATTGGCTATTTCTGCCGACGGGCCATAGATTGTCACCGAAGTCAGTCCCGTAGCTGGGTATCCGCTGATGGGATTAATAATATGGGAATAACGTTTTCCATTGATTTCGGCATATTTTTCATAGCTGCCTGAGGTAGCGACTGCCATTTCATTTAGACGAAGAACCTGGACCATCTGATGCGATTTGAAGGGGTTGTTCACCCCAATCTTCCAGGGCTCACCATTTGGTTGGCTACCCCAGGTAGATAGATCCCCGGAAGCATTGACGATTCCGGCAGTGATTCCACGGGCTTTCATGATCTCCCGTCCCCGATCGGCGGCATAGCCCTTCCCGATCGAGCCAAAGCCAATCTTCATGCCCGGAAGTGCCAAGAAAATAGTCGAAGCAGCACTATCCAAAACAATATGTTTATAGCCAACTTTGGCAACCGAATTTCTGATCGCATCCTCAGAAGGCATTGTATCCATGCTGCCATCAAACTTCCATATTTTATCTAAAGCGACAATGCTAATATCAAAGGCTCCTTGTGAATTCCAGCTGTATTGAATTGCCCTTTTAGTCAGGTCAAATACTTCCCGATCAACTTTAACAGGTTTAATCCCGGCATTGCGGTTGACCTCCGAAATCTGCGTATATGGACGCCACTCCGAAATCAGGTTTTCGATACGTTCAATCTCTGCGATGACTTCGACAATATGCTGGTTGGCCTTTACGCTATCCTGATCAACTAGGGTGATCTCAAAAACAGAGCCCATAAGGGTCACCTGTTTTTTGAGCAATACCTGTGAAAAACCGTTAACGGCGGCTATCAACCAAAATACTGAAATCAGTAGATACTGCTTATAATAATCCATTACAAATTGTTATAACAAATAAAAATATAAGATTGTGAACCTTTTCAGGCAAAGTTCAAAATCAAAACCAAATAACGACTATGCTCTTCCAAGTGTCCAACAACATAACGGTTACAGGCGATTCTGCAGCTTATCCTCATGCGATTACACACCATATAATTTGTTCCATACCCGAATCTAGTAACAATCTGTCAGGACCTGACCATTTTCTTTGTAGATGTTGATCGATTTGCCTGTACTTACCAGCAGTATCTCGTTTAAAGTTGCTTCGACATCCTGTTGCATACGAAGTGAACCACACAATAGGATACAGCCCTGCTGTTCGAGCAATTCGATAAAGTACTTACCGTCCTGACGGATCAGATCCATCACATACTGCCCCTGCTGTTCCCGTGAAAAAGCCAGCTGTACATCGTTCAGCTGTCCCAGTTTTTTTTGTACGTCGGTAAATTCCAGATATTGTGCTGTGATCTCATTGTTCTTGCGGAAGCCTGCATAGAGTTTGACGGGTATTTTATGCTGATTTTCCGCAATCATACCCAAAAACGGTGCAATACCGGTTCCATTTGCAATCAACGCCACAGCAGGTGCTGTCTTGGGAAAATGAAAACTTGGATTGGCCATGACACGCGCTTCCAGAACCTGATCAGCTTTTAGTTGGTATAGAAAACCCGAACCAAAGCCATCAGGAAATAGCTTGACGACCAATTGAACCATTCCATCCTTGCATCCAATGGAATAGAAACGTTCCCGTTGATCCTGTGCTGGATAGATGGCCAACAAATCTCCGGACTGTACTTTCATTTTTCCAAGTGGCTTTAATAAAAGTGTAAAGGTACTGTTGCTCTCCGAAACAGTTGATCGGGCAATCACTTTAAATTTCTTCAATCCAACCACTTTGGAGCTGTATATCGCTGGAGCAGAAGCTAAGGCAATATTGCTTTGTTCACTCCAATGATGTACCCATGAAATCAGTTCATCAACACTTTTGTCATTGACCGTATGTAGGTCTATCAGTCGGGAGGCCCATACTTGCTGACTGAGCAACTTGTCTATCGCATACGCATAGGCACAAAAATCAGGGTACGCTTTCGATCCAAAACCGAGAACAGAGAAATTAATCGACTGCTGCTGTGGATAGGCCAATAGCTTTTTCTCAAACTGAGTCGCATTGGAAGGCGCTGTTCCTAGACCGTAGGTGGACGTAAACAGCAAAAGATGTTTTGCTTTTGGAAAATACTGATAGTGGTTCATCCCGAGCAAAAGTGATTTTTTACCATCAGCCAATAGCTGTTTGTGAATCTGATTGGCAAAAAACAAAGTACTCCCATTTTCAGTACCTACCAGAATAACAATTTCGGCGTCAGCTGCCTTATACTTATTCTTAATCTTTGTTCGCGTACGTTTGAAGGTAATGACAAAACCCGTATAAATAAAAAACACAATATTCAGTGATGCAAGCCCCAAAATGATGGCCCATATCATATTGGTTTTACCGGTGTGAAGATCGAGCGAAAATTGTTCTGCAAGTGCAGTAAAGGGATACTTGACTTCTTTATGTACGGCACCATTCAATTGATTTACTGTCAACTCCCGGTCTTTCAGTTTGAGGACATAATATTCGTCAGGATCTCCTTCCATAAAAGGGAACTCCACCTTCACGACATCGTTAAGTTTCGTTTTTTTAAAGATCGAAAAATCTGCTATCGCCAGCTCCTCGGTCTCATTTTCCTTCACCGGATATTCAACCGTTTGATTTGTCTTCTTTAACAGTTCGATTCGGACCATAAATAAATAGGTCCCTGTCAAAGCCAAAATTAAAATGGGTATCAGAAACAACCGCCCTGAAACAACATGAAAATACTGTGCGAAGAA
This sequence comes from Sphingobacterium athyrii, assembly GCF_003071065.1. Taxonomy (GTDB): domain Bacteria; phylum Bacteroidota; class Bacteroidia; order Sphingobacteriales; family Sphingobacteriaceae; genus Sphingobacterium; species Sphingobacterium athyrii. The sequence continues at coordinate 831,807 of NZ_QCXX01000001.1, forward strand.
ATCCCGATTGATCTTAGCAAAGAAATGTCGAACGCCCTGTTGACGTTTGATAATCAACACCAAACCTGAGATAGTAATCAAAAATAGTAGAAAAGAAGCGATGCCGATAATGATTCGGCCTGTTACCTTTAAGAATAAGGAACGATGCAGTGCTGTAGTCCATTGAACAAACTGTGTTTTGTTCTTTTGTGCACCCAGATATTTGCCGGTTTGCGGGTCAATATACCCTTTTACAGTATTTCCCTCAGCATCTATGGCGTCAATGCTCACAAATTGATTGTGGTCGACCGAAATTTCAATAATTTCAGGATAAACCTTTCGCAGACCGGTAATGGTCTGCGAAAGATCCAAAGAACCTATATTTTCTATTCGATAGGGTGGCATTTTTTCATTGACGGCGTCAATAGCCAAAATTACTCCCGTGACCGATAATAATAGTAAAAAAACAGAAGAAACAAGAGCTAAGGCTAAATGTGCATACCTCCAGACAGATACCAACATTTTTTCTTATTGTACTTTATTTAATTTGACAAGCTTAATGTATCCCTTACCATTTGCTTTTTCAGTAATAGCCTCTTTTGTTAATGGGATCTCTACATCTGAAGTATGATATTTTTGCTCTTCGACAGCGGATTCAAAGCGAAGTTTATACCCTTTGTTGAATTTAGACTCATCAATTTCCAAAGTACGCATCGCACGGTCACCGCCACCAACAGAAGCACCGGTCACTGCGCTCAGTTTTTCTTTGGTTTTAGCCTGAAATTTATACCACTCTTTCAATGTATTATACCATTGTTTATCTGGCCCCAATACAGCAAGTGTTTTTTCGTATGCTCCCTTCGGGTTTATGAGTGAAATAACGACATAAGCTCCTTCTCCTTGATAGGCGTTCATTTGGATCATACATTTATACTTACCCGTTTGGGCAAATGTGCTGACAGAAACTGCAGAAAACAAAAGTGTGATTAGCGCGATTTTAATTATAGTATTCATCTTATTATTTTAAAAAGTCCAACTGTACATTTCCTTTTGACAAAAAGTCATTTTCTTTAGCCAAATCGTATGCGGTTTCATCAAATTCGGTTTTCAGTTCTTTATTTGCTCCTAAAGCGACCAATCTCTTCAATAATGAATCGTCTTTCGCAATCAAAGCAGCTTTATGTAGTGCGGTGGTTCCGTCTTTATCCTGTGCATTGATATCTACCCCCAATTCGCTTGCTTTCTGAATGAGGTTTGTGCTTTCCTTAGCGACAGCAAGATGATAAAGTGTACTACCATTTTTCTGGGGTGCGACAACATCCAATCCACCAGCTTTAAGCACAGCTAATTTTTCTTTAAAATCATCTATGTACGAGCTATTGGATTGCGCTCCTTGTTGCGGACGTCCATCTTGTGGGGCTTCCTTAAAAGAATTAAACCAGTAAACGGCTAAGTTATTACCGTCTTTATCCAACAATTTGGTATCAGCACCGTTTTTAATTAAGAGTGCTGCGACCTCAGCTGTACCATTACCCACTGCCTTGGTCAATGCGGATTCACCTTTCTCATTCACCGCATTCACATTTTTCGCTTTGGAGAGTAGCAGTTCCACTAATTTTGCGTCCTTGCCATTTGCCGCAACCATAAGGGCTGTATTGCCCTCGTTATCTGCTTTTGCAACATCAACCCCTTTTTCTAAAAAGTAATTGATCACCGCCATATCCGGGCGACGCACCAAGGCATGCAATAAAGTCGCACCGTCTTTATTAATGGCTTTAGGATCCAATTTTAGTTTCTCTACCAAATAGGTATACGTGTCCAAGCCATTTGAAACCTGTCTTGATCCTTGAGTAGCAAAAAATAATGCATTGTTTGTCGGTTTTACACCACGGGCAATAAACTTTTCGACCAAGGCCATGTTACCCAATTTTGCCGCATAATCTGTTACGGTACGCCCGTACTCATCTTTGTCTTGTATAGAAAGCCCCTTCTTGATAAAGTAATCTGTCAATGCAAGATCTTTATCAGCAGAAGCCGCCAACATCATTAACGTAGCTCCACCTTCATATTTTTGTTTAGGATCTACTCCAGCTTTAAATAAAGCCTCATAAACAGCGGTATTGGTATTTCCTGTCGACGCTGCATAGGCTACGATCGGGTAGCCATGGCTATCCTGATAGTTCACATCGGAACCTTTTGCAATGAGATAGTCCACCAATTCAGCATTACCACTTGAAGCCGCCCAATGCAGATAACTCCGGCTATGGTGTGTTTTCTTAGTGACACTATTTCCTTCTTGTTCGATCATGAATTTGACAACATCAGTCGGGGCTCCATTTAGGATTGCCATCGTTACAGGATCGAAAGATGCCGCATTTGGTTGTGAAGGACTATTTCCTTTTGTAATCTCTTCCTTAACGGTAGCCAAAGTAGGTTTACCTTTCCAAAACTCACCATTCATCAATGAATTTGTCTGTGCCTGGGCATAAGATGCCGCTAAAAGTAAAGCTGCTAAAAGTGTCTTTTTCATTAGAACGTATTTTTATTAATAATGAAGTCATCATGAACAATCGCTATCCCCTACCTTTTTGTGAATATCGTATGGCTCTTGCCAACCTCAGCTGGATTTAAATATTAAACCGAAGAACTAATATCTTATTTAAATTAATTCTAAATTACTGCAAATCTAAAAAATATTCTGATACTAAAAAATTAATACGGGCGAAATTTGCTTGGTATGCGTCACTTTGCTTTTTTATCCAAACGATAAACTCCACTTGCAAATCCAACAAAATTGTCTTAGTTTACGCTAACACTAAGGAAGCAACATCATGAATATGGTATCGTCCAATCTTTTTTCAATACGTTCTTTTGAAGGTAAACCAGCCCATAAACTCTTCTATACTATATTTAAACCTGAGAACCAAAAGGTACTAGGAACAATATTGATTGTTCATGGCATGCAGGAACATAGTGGGCGCTATCAAATGCTTACCGATCATCTGGCTAACCGTGGTTTTGCTGTACTCCTTTATGATCAGTTGGGGCATGGGAAAACGGCCGTGAATGCGGAAGGGTTGGGGTATTTTCAACAATCTGATCCAGCGGAACAACTTGTGCAGGACGCGTTAACAATGAGTACTGTATTACAGCAAAGCTACCCCAATCAACCGCATTTTATCTTGGGCCATTCCATGGGATCTTTTGTGACCCGATGTGCCTTACAACAAGCGGGAGATCGTTTTAAAGGGGCCATAATCGTGGGGACGGGCGGAAGACAAAAGGGATCCACAGCTTTTCGTACGCTATTGGCTGTACTGAATTCCCTTGCCCCCAAAAAACGCAGTAAATTAATCAACGGTATATTTGACAGGCGTAATAATTCCGGATTTAAGAATGAACCCAACCAAAACAATAGCAATTGGCTAAGTGTCAACAAAGCGAATCGCATGGCTTTTATTGAAGATCCACTATGCGGTGGTTTGTTTACCAACAATGGTTTTTATACGGTATTGAGTCTATCGCTACGAGCGACAGACAAAGAGCTGACAAAACGCATCCCAAAGGGTTTACCCCTATTGTTTATTAGCGGACAAGATGACCCTATTGGTGATTTCGGGAAGGGAGTGGAAGATACTGTCGCCCAATTGCGTACGCAGGGTCAGGCCGATATTACTTTAAAACTATATAAAGGCATGCGTCACGAAATACTCAACGAAGACTGCAGGGAAGATGTCTTTCAATTCATTGATCAATGGCTAGAGCAGCATCTAAGCTAATTGTAGCCAAGTAGTTGGGCTAAACAATTGCTGTGACTCTAGCATCTCATCTAGTAGAGATAAAATAGCCCTTAGCAGTAGTAATCCAATTTCCGTCAAAATGTTAATCAAAACTATTTAAAGACAGGTGCGACCTTTTCCACAACGCTACTTGTCTCCCACTCAATCGTAGGCCAATCTTCTTTCCAGATTACCCTATCCAGCAATAGCATGCGGCGATTTCCCCCGGTAGAAACACGTGGCCTTTTGGGGTCTATGGCATGATAAAGCAACCAATCGTTGCCTTGATCATCGGTTATAATCCGGGAAGTATGCCCTGTGCCCACAAATTTATCATTTCCTTTCAGTAATAATGTTCCGCTTCCTCTTTGTGTCAAATCACGGCCTTCCTGATCCAGATAAGGGCCCTGCAATTTTTTTGATCGGCCAACGAGGACATGATAAGTACTTTTTTCGCCTTCGCAACACGATCCTTTTGAACCGATAAAGTAATAATAGCCTTTTCTCTTATGGATGACCACAGCTTCAAAATCACCAGCTGCAACCTTAAATTTCTTTTTAAGATCGGGGATTTGCGTTCCATCATTATTTAAAGGAATACCAAAAGTCCCCTGCGTAGTGGCATCGCTAAAACTTCCCCAGAAGAGGTAGTTCCGGTTATTTTCCCTGAAAAAATAGGGGTCTATCGAATTGGGTACATCGATCGATTTACTATCGAACAGTTTGCCCTGATCCACGAATGGCCCCTCAGGTTTGTCCGCTAGGGCCACCCCAATACCGGGATTAGGATCGCCCCAAGTGGAGTAAGCATAGTACATTATATATTTCCCATTCAATAACACCACATCTGGCGCCCAAATCCCACCTTCCGGCTTCCAGTTGGGCTTGGCTGAAAATGCCGTTCCGATCCAGGTCCAATGTACTAGATCTTTTGACTGCAAAATAGAAACTAAACGCTGTCCCTTGCCATCGCCCCAATTATCAGCTGTTCCATAAGCATAAAATAATTTATTCTTTGGATTACGTACCACTGTAGGGTCTGCGAGTATCGGTTCAAAGACAGGATTTATATACGTTGTGTTTTTTACGGAAGACCGCGTGGTCTGAACAGGTTGTGTAACTGAACCTGAAGAACTTCTACAGGAGTTCAACAGGCTCAGGATTACCACTACGCCACTCCAATATTTTAACGAGTTCGACTGCAGCATTTTATCAATTTTATGTTATCCAGATGCTTTCCTATCCTTGTATCCGAAAAAATTATATGAAAGCCGTCACAATTTCCATTCATGATGTTCCTTTAAGACTATTTCGTTGGCGCATGATAGAGGGCCTGGTGGGCAGCGTTTAATTCTGTTTCAGGCATTTTAATGACTTTACGATCATACGTCATCAAACCATTGGTTTCCACCTCCACATCTGTCGTCTGTGTATAAACGCCTGCCGACAGCCCCATAGGAATCAGTCTTGTCAAATCACGGATCAATTGTTTATACCGTTCGAGCAGTTCGGTTTTATTTTTGAAACTCTGGTAGCCCCAGTTGTCTTTTTGTTGCCAGGAATGACCATCTACGGGAAGTCCCAAGCCTCCAAATTCACCTAATGCCAATACCTGATTTGCGCCAAACAATTTTGGATCCGGCATTGCCGCATCTGGGTAGTTGTGTATATCCAGTATATGGCCGGTTTCCATAAAATTACCGCCGCTGGCACTGTTTACCAAACGGGATGGATCATTGGCCATCGTCCATTCGGTGATTTCTTTTGTCTTAAATTGTCCCCAGGCTTCATTAAAAGGCACCCAAATCACAATGCTCGGGTAATTATGCAAAACCTCCATGATGGTTTTCCATTCCTTTCTATAATATCCTTCAGACTCTGCTGAACGCACCTTATCCCGATTTCCGCCAGATATTTTCCCAGGTTGCATGTCCCAATGATTTCCCCCGAGATCGCCGCTTGGCATATCTTGCCAGACAAGCATACCAATGCTATCACAGTAGCGATACCACCGTGCGGGTTCAACTTTAATGTGCTTACGGATCATATTGAAACCCATTTCCTTTGTCTTGATTACATCAAACTTTAGGGCTTCATCCGTAGGTGCTGTATGCAAGCCATCGGGCCACCAGCCTTGATCAAGTGGTCCATACTGAAATGTAAACTTATTGTTCAATAGGAGTCTTTGTATCCCGTTTTCATCTTTTCCCATTGAAATTTTACGCATCGCGAAATAGCTTTTTGCTTGGTCAATGACCTTCCCTTTGCGGACTAACTGAATTTCCAAATCGTAAAGCTTCGGATTATTGGGCGACCAGGCTTCCAAATTCGGAACGGAAAGCTCGAAAGCTGCATTTGGTTGTCCCACCTGTTCTTTAATGACTTGAGTTCCGTTTAGTGCCCGCACTTTAATTTCATCACCGGCCTGACTACCTGCCACTGTCGCCTGGAAGGCAAGTATCCCTTCATCCAAACGCGGTGTCTGTTTTGTTGTCACGATATAAGATGATGGCACACTTTCCAGCCACACCGTTTGCCATATGCCGGTAACCGGCGTATACCAAATGCCATTCGGACGATTGACCTGCTTACCTCTTGGTTGTGGCCCCTCATCTGTCGGATCCCATACACGTATCGCGATTTCCTGTTTAGTTCCTTTTCTGAGAAAACGGGTCACGTCCATCGAAAAAGGGTCAAAACCGCCTTCATGTCTACCGACCAATTGATTATTTACATATACATCGCATTGCCAGTCCACAGCGCCAAAATGGAGCAAAACATTATTTTTGTTGACCGACTTATCCAAGGTAATCGTGTTGGTATACCATAATGCTTTATCTTTACCAACTTCCTTACCAACCCCTGAAAGTGCAGATTCTACCGCAAAAGGCACTAGGATATTTCCGTCCCACTGTTGGGGAATTTCTTTTGCATTTACTGGAGTAATGGCATATTTCCATAAGCCGTTTAAATTTTGCCAGTTATTTGTCCGCACCAGTTGTGGTCTCGGATATTCTGGATGTGGTTTCTGTGCAGTCACTTTTTCACCCCAGGAGGTCAATATGTGATCGCCTACCGGCTTCCATTCCTGCGCAAGATTCAATTGTGCAGCCATCATCAGACTGGCAAAAAATAAGGTTTTCTTCATCATAAAAAAATCGTTATATCATTTATATCTTTAATTACTTTACTGTCGGAAATGCTGCTATACGCAAACGGGCAGCCCCCATTGGAATCAATTCGACTTGTTGAACTGCTGCCTGACTTTCCACTGGGCTCAATGGCAATACACCGGTCAATCCATTTTCATCTATTTTCCAGCCATCAATTCGTTTCGCTTTTACCAAAATGGAAATAGGTACCGCATCCGCTTCAAATGGAAAGGCATCTTTTGGCCACGCCCGTTTGACAACTTTCAATTGATCTGGAGCAAGCAATTCATTTTGGACAAGGCCATAATTCCAATCACTTGCCGGGAGGATCTCATACGAAGGCCATTTGGTCGGGTCAGCGGTTTCCTGCCATTTTGAATCACCAATAGCCGAAGCTTTACTATCCTTTTTCACGTAATTCTCCTTAATCTTCAAGGCATAAGTCAATGGCCCCCGTTGGATGCTAACCGCATTTTTATTTGCCGTCCAGGTATTCAACTCAATGGACATCGGCAACAATAGTTCCACCTGATCTCCATCTTTCCATTTTCGGTCAATCCGGATGTACTTTGCACCTGGCTCAACGGTCTGTGCCTTTCCATTAATTTTGACCTGTGCCTGTTTTGCCCAGGCAGGAATCCGCAAGTAGAACGGAAAATCAGCTGCCTTTCCATTCGTTCCTATTGTAAAGCGAATAGATTCTTCGAATGGATAATTGGAGGCTTGTTTAATCTGAATCTTTTGATTGTCCCCGACCTTGATATCTGCATGGGATGCAGCATAAAGTACTGCGGCAACGCCATTATCGTTTGTTGCCATATACAGATGCTCTGCATAATATGGCCATCCTTGACTATGATTATGTTGGCAACAGCGTGAACTAAAAGGGTTCATCATCAAAAATGGACCGTTGTTATCAATGCCCGGAGCATGATTATGACTATCGCTAATGCTCATATTTGGGCTAGTGATATAACGTAGCGCTTTGAAATCAGCTGTTACCGCTGCCGGATACGTATTGAAGGCCACCTCTTCCGCGTGATCTGCCCAAAATGGATCTCCGGTTATTCCAAGGAGAATTTCATTTGAGGCCATCTGTTCGACCATGCCACAAGTTTCGACTCCTTGCCGCGGGTCGGTATACCCCGGACGGGCATTTTCATCGGCGCCGAACATTCCGCCCGGCACTTGACCAAATACTTGTCTGACAAAATGAAAATTATTGTAAGTCGCCTTCAGATCTTCAGCAGACTGACTTTTGAGATAATAAGTCGCCGGCTCCCTGAAACATTGTGCAACATTGACATTGTGCCAGTTGGGCAAGTCATCTTTTTGCCGCCAGTTGGCTGTGTTACGATGGATTTTATCTGCAAGGCCCATCAACCATTCGTTCCCTTGGGTCCGATTATAAAGCCAATAGACTGATAATAAATTATCCCCACCACGACTATTCTCCCAATAGTCTTTTAGAAAAAAGCTATCCGGTAAATTTGACTGCCATTTAAAGTAGTTGGTCATTAGGGTTAGCACACGTTGATCAGAGCTATATTCATAATAGGATTGTAAGCACCATAACATAATCATATTACCCCATAGGTCAGGTTTATTGTTGCGCAAGATCAGGGGACCAAAGTAGCCATCAGGCCGTTGGCTCTTGATTGCTGCTTCCAACCATATTTTTGATTCGGCTATTATTTTAGGGTCTTTCAGAATATACCCCAGATTTGCATAACCTTTCAGCCAATAGGGGACTTCCTCCCAACCGTAATCACCTTTCCCATTGGAGCTCAACCATGCATTATTTTTCTTTGATAACCAGGCACTAATTTCACCAAGATGCCCCGTAAGACCATCTTTCTGCAGCTCCAGGTATTTGCCTAACCAGCCTTCCGGAACAATACTTCCTACAGGTAGCTTCAGCAGGGCGTTCTGTTTTAACGGCAGGCGGTTGTTAATATAGTTTAGATTTTTACCCTCAACCGGTAGTTGATCAACGGCGACTACTGCATTGCTCTGCGCAGAACTTAAAAAACAAATTCCAATGAAATAAGATAATAGACCTATTTTTTTTGTCATTATTGGCTTGATTAGTTTTATAACTGATTATCCAAAAATAAGATTTAATCAATGAGTTGGACGATTGATTTTTCTCAAAAGACTGCCTATTTGTATCAAAAGAAGAAAGCACATCCCCATAGGGATGTACTTCCAAAACCAATCATTATTAATCTATACTATTTTATTGAAAAACGATACAGGGATTTCGTTTGATAGACCTGCCCAGGACTTACAATTGTTGTTGGAAAGTTGGGTTGATTTGGCGCATCCGGAAAATGCTGTGGTTCTAAACAGAACGCTGTCCGAAAAGAATCTTTTTTTCCATTTTTTAACTGCACTTGCTCATTCATAAAGTTGCCGCTGTAGAATTGAATCCCCGGTTCGGTGGTCAAAATATCCATGATAATACCAGACTTATCTCCCACGACCTGTGCGGCTTTATACCACTCGCCTTCTTTCTCCTTGCTCAACACAAAATTATGGTCATATCCTTTTCCATAGGTAAGCTGCCTATCTGTGGCATTGATATCTTTTCCAATAGTCTTGGGAGAGGTAAAGTCAAACGCTGTTCCTTTTACTTCGGCCAATTGTCCTGTAGGTATCAAGGTACTGTCGACGGGGGTATATTGATTGGCAAACAATTGAAGCTGGTGGTCCAGAATCGTTCCGCTGCCCTCGCCATTCAAGTTAAAATAAGCATGATTTGTTAAATTAATCACTGTCTTTTTATCAGTTTCAGCTCGGTAAGCGATCATCAATTCATTCTTGTCATTGAGCGTATAAGTAACTTCCATCTGAATGTTGCCCGGAAATCCTTCCTGTCCATCCGGCAAGGTATACGCAAAAGTAAGGGACGACCGATCAGCTTTCTTTAAGGTCCAATGCGCAAAATGTACGCCTTTGAAACCACCGTGTAATGTATTCGGTCCATTATTGACAGCCAGCGTATAGTTCTTGTCATCCAGCTTAAATTGCCCTTTTGCAATACGATTGCCGAAAGGTCCCACGATTGTTCCAAAAAATGGTTCTTTGGGATTATTATAATCACTGGCCTTAGAAAATCCCAAGACAACATCACACAATTTACCTTCCTTATCCGGTACCCATAAACCAACAACGCGGGCTCCAAAATTAGTAAAATAGGCCTGTACACCGTTTTTGTTAGTCAATTCATATAGATGGACTTTTTTTGTATCGATTGTCGCGCTGAATGATGAAGTGTCCATTAAGGCTGCTACCGTGTCTTTTGAAGCCGTTTTTGAACTATTCATTTGTTGACAGGACAGACAACAATAGGTAAGTAAACCGGAAATACCCAGCACCATCAATTTTCCTTTCATTTCTTATGATTTAAACAGTTTATAATCTTTGTTGAATAACAAATGCGTTGTTATCCATATTTTTTATAATTTTATTGGTTGCAATACAGATACTAAAATCTTATTTTTTTTTATTCTTTTGGGATTAAATTGTTTCAATTTTAAGCTATTTTGTATCAATAACCAAATGATCATGATCAACCTTAAGCCGCTACATTTTTTATTTTTCTTGCTGCTGTCTCCTTTGCTTATCCACGCACAACCCTATTATTTTAACCATTATCAAATAAATGAGGGGCTTTCAAACAATGCGGTGATCTGCAGCATGCAAGATAGCTACGGATTTCTCTGGTTCGGCACTAAAGATGGTCTCAACCGATTCGACGGAAATAGCTTCAAACATTTTGATGCTTCCGACAAAAACAGCTTAGGGGGCAATAATATTATCTCCCTGAAAGAAGATTTCAAGAGAAGGATATGGATTGGTACGGATCAGGGAATCTACTGTTACAATCCCATCGATGAACAGTTTAGATTATTAAGTAAACAGTTTGAAAATTCGGATGTCCCAGTTATCATTACAGATCAAAAAAAAAGGATCTGGTTTATATCGAATGGTATGCTCTATTACCATCATTTGATCAACAACGAAATTAAGCAAATCACCAAATCGGATCTTTATATTACGGCAGTCGGTTGCACGAAAAATGGAACTATTTTCTTTGGCACTCCGGAAGGAAAAATTTTCCAGATCAATAATGTCGACAAAGCCGTTCTCTTGCTGGACTTTCAACTAAAATATGGTACAAAAGACTGGTTCAGTATCGAAAAAATAACGGAGAACCGCAAGGGGGAATTATTGATCGGCACCTCCAAATCTGGCGTCTATGTTTACAATTTACAAGCCAAGACTCTGAAATCCATCTTAGGGCCAGATCGCCTAAAGCAATTTCTCTATGTTCGAGACATCTTACAGCCCAATGATACCGAATATTGGTTTGCGACCGAGTCAGGGCTCTTTATTTATCAAATTGCAGATCAAAGCTTTATCAATATTCAAAAAGAACAGGAAAATCCATGGGGCATTTCTGATAATGCCGTTTATAATATCTTACAGGATAAGGATCAAGGAATTTGGATAGGTACCTATTTTGGTGGCATCAATTATTATCATAAAAACAACAGCATTATCGAAAAATTTTTACCAAAAGATAAACCTGGTAGCCTAAAAGGTTCTGTTGTACGGATCATTACCAAAGATCCAACAGGCAATGTATGGATCGGCACTGAAAATGGCGGTCTATCCAAACTAGATCCTATATCAGGCAAAATCAAAAATTTCTCTGAAAAACAAGGAAATCTGGCGAACAATAATATTCATGGAATTCTTCCATTTGACAATAAAATATTGGTCGGTACTTTTGTCAACGGGCTGGATATTTTTGATCCCAAACAAGAAAAGGTTGTTTACCATATTGATAGAAATAGTTATTCCAACCCAGATCTACAGAGTAATTTCCTGTTTTATCTCTATAAAACAAAGAAAGGAAACATCTTAGCAGCTTCCACCCGCGGTTTGTATCGTTTTGATTTCGCCAATAAATCTTTTCATATACTGCGAAACGTTCCCGAGTATATGTTTTATACGACTGTGCTTGAAGATAAACAGGGAAATATCTGGCTGGGCACCTGGAGGGATGGCTTATTCTGCTATACGCCTGCTACCGGAGCACTCAAACATTATACTCACCAAAAGGACGACCCAACATCGCTACCAAACAACCGTATCAATAGCCTATTTGAAGACTCAAAAAAACAGATTTGGGTGGCCACGGAAGGTGGTATGGCAAAGAAACTGCCTACTGGAAATGGTTTTGACAAAATTGGCATCAAAGAAGGTATGCCCAGCAATGTGATCCTGGCCATTCTTGAAGACGCGCAAAATAATCTTTGGGTGAGCACCTCCAAAGGACTGGTTCGTTACCATCTATCGAACGGGAAAAAACGCGTTTTTAACCTGGAATCAGGCTTGCCATCCATTCAGTTCAATTACAATTCCTCATTTAATGACGGTCAGGGAAATTTTTATTTTGGCACGATCAACGGCTTAATCCGTTTTGATCCAAAAAAACTCAATCAGATCAATTACAATACCCGAATTCCGATCTATATCACCAATCTCTATATCAATAACAAAGCGATCAACCAGTATACAGATGGCAATATACTTTCCAAATCCATCCTATTTACGGATAAGATTCAATTGAAACACGATGAATCATCCTTTAGTCTTGATTTTGCTGCACTTCATTACCAAGCCCCCCACTCCATCCATTACAGTTACAAGATGGAGGGCCTAGATAATAACTGGGTAGATATCACCAGCAATCAACGGGTTTATTTCACTAAGCTTGCACCGGGAAACTATATTTTTACAGTCAAAGCGGAAGATCCCAACGGAAATGTCATTCCTACTGCTGCAAGTCTTAGAATTGTCATCCTTCCCCCCATCTGGGCAAGTACGCCAGCATATATCTGTTACGCCCTTATCCTTATTGCGCTAATTATATTTATTATTTATCATTTTAATGAAAAGGCAAAACAACGAAACCGCCAACATTTACTGACTGTTCAAAATCTTCGCGAACAAGAGCTTTATCGCTCAAAAATCAATTTTTATACAGATGTGGTCCATGAAATTCGTACGCCTTTAACATTGATTATGGCACCATTGGAAAAACTCATGGACAAAGTCGAACACAATCCAGTAACGAATAAACTATTGACGACCATGCAGAACAATACCGAAAAATTGATTGCGCTCAGTAATCAGTTGCTGGATTTTCGGCAAGTCGAAACAGAAGGGTTTAAATTACACTTTGAGCTGGAAAACATTAGTCAGGCAGCACAAAAAATCAGCAATGATTTCAGTGTCACTGTTCAGGCCATGGGCAGGAACATGACAGTGACCATAGCTCCCGATATCATGGGGTACATTGACATAGATGCTTTTGATAAAATCTGTTATAACTTATTCAATAATGCCTTAAAATACTCATCACAGGATATTGAAGTGAATTTAGCGGCGGATAAACAGAAAAATATTGCTATATTGACCGTGAAAAACGACGGTGCTTTAATTCCTTCAGAAGAAAGGGAAAGAATTTTTGAACCATTCAATCGCTTAAAACAAAATAAGAACATTCCTGGAAGTGGTCTAGGCTTAGCATTGACAAGATCCTTGGCATTAAAACATCAGGGCAGTCTAGTATATGAAGTCGAAAATTCACGCTGGAATGTATTCCGTTTGACGTTACCGCTAAATCACAGTTCAAACCAATGATTATGAATGCAAAAGCCAATTTATTAATAGTAGATGATCATGCTGAATTACTTGAATTTATTGCAGACGACCTCAATGAAGATTACCATATCACCACCAGCACCAATGGAAATGAGGCCTTAAATTTACTCGCGTCCGAATATTTCGACTTAATCATCAGTGACGTGATGATGCCCGAAATGGATGGCTACGAGCTTTGCCAAAAAATTAAGGAAGATATCGCTTATGCACATATTCCCGTCATCTTATTGACTGCAAAAAATAGCATAGAATCGAAGATCCAAGGTTTGGAATATGGTGCCGATGCGTATATTGAAAAACCTTTTTCGCCCGCATTTTTAAAAGCTCAAATTGTGAGTCTGTTAAAAAACAGGACTAAAGTCAAGGAATTTTTTATCAAAAATCCGATGTACCAGATACAACAAATCGGTCAGAATCAAAGTGATCAGGATTTCTTGCTCAAGATCGACGAAATCATAATGGAACATTTGGATGACCCTCAATTTAATGTGGACCGAATGGCAGACATACTCTGCATGAGTAGACCCACATTGTATCGAAAAATAAATCTGGTATCGAGCCTGTCACCAAATGAACTGATTAACCTGACCAGGCTTCGAAAAGCAGCTGAATTGCTTAGTTTAAGACAATACAAAGTATATGAAATTTCAAATTTATTAGGTTATAGTTCGGCCACACATTTCTCCCGAAATTTCCAAAAACAGTTTGGACTCAGTCCGACGGAATTCCAGGATGCCCAATCGAAATAATTGAACAGCGACTTTTCATTAGAGACAGATCAAATTTGTGCTCGGAAATTTAAATCAAATCATTGGCCGAATAATAACTACGGTCACAAACTTAGCCCGGATTCAATTGAGATTGCTATTAATGCAGCTATAAAAAAGAACCATATTTCATGGAAAATATGGTTCTTTTTTGGGATATGGCAACTAACGTATAATTAGTCTCAAGTTCACAAAATCAGAATTGCTATATCTCCTTTATCTGAAAATCGAGAGGTCTCACCTATTACCATTTGATAGCTACATGTACACCGTCGGGGCTATTTTCAAATCCTAACAGATACGTTTTTGTTTTTGTATCCCAATTTTCCTCCGAAAAGACTTCTTTTTTATCCACCAGCACGCTCTTTGGTTTATTAGGTAATAATATCCGCGAAATATTTGTGGTATTAATCGGGCTTTTTGCCGTAAATGAATAGTGATGATTAGCCGATGTTTCGTTGTAGATACGGCTTGCTGAAGCTAACACTTGCGGTTGTTGTTTGTTTTTTATATGATCTAAATTCACAAACAAACATTGCTCATTCGGTTGGATATTTTTGGAAGTAACAATGGGCAAAGCCGGATCATAAAGATCAATTAGATTTCCTTTAACATGATATGGCTGATTACTCACATTCTCATCCAATACGGCGATCAGATCGTAATTACCGCGCGTCAACGTAAAATAGTTTTTAAATTGTAGCTTTTCAGATTTGCCGTTGTTTTCATAAAGATTTTTCGTCACGTCCAGCAGTTTCTGACTGTTATCCGGTTTGACCACAAATTCTTTGGGATCTGATCTTAACACATAAAAAGTACCTTTCCCATACGTATATTTCCCCTCCTTTGTCATACCGTCCTTCAGCCCCATTTTCTCAAATAGATGATCCGATGGCCGTTGGTAATTTTTACCGTTCGTGTTCCACCATTCCTGTACCGATTGAAAGGGATCGAGATCTGTACCACAATAAATTAGGATGCCGCCATTCTTTACCCAATCTGCAAGGTACTGATGCGCCTCAGCTGACAGGGGCTTCATATTGGAATAGGACATGAGGAGTACCTTCGTCTCCGCCAGGGCGTCCTTAACCGCCAAATTCTCCAGGTGAACTGTTTTTATGGGCACCCCACGTTTTAGGAAAGGAAGAGCGAGACCGTAAAAGTTCGCCAGTTGTGGATCGTCATATCCGGCATGCGTCGGAAAACGTTGAAACATCAAGGAATTTGCCAACAGGACACTGATCCCTGTCGATCCAGAAACTTTACTGGCCGTTTTTGGCATACTATTCAGGCTATTGATCATCACCTGCATCTGCGTCGAATAATGCCGTGGTATTTTTTCCTTTTGGTCACTATTGGGGCTTGTCTTATACAGTCCCTCATAGATCCGTTCAGGCCAGGGCATCACCTCATAGTCAGCAATATTGGGATACAAAAGTTGTGCGGTGAAAGTAGCCTGATAATTTTTCTTATAGTCTGCCCAATCCCGTGGCCAATCTTCGATCGGATCCGTCAGGAAAAACATCTTTCGTCCAGTAGGTGCGGTCATGGATTCCATTGCCCCATACTCCAAAAATGCGGTTTCGAAAACACGTTCTTTCGCTACACCATTAAAATAGTTAGGTTCACGCGAAGTCCCCGTCCATACCTGCGCGATATAACCATCCACACAGGGAAGCGAAGCTAAACTCGCTTCAGGACTCACGATCATCCACTGCGAATAGTTGATCAAGGAATGCGTGGGCACATAACATTTCACATCCATCCCTTTGGTTTTTCCATAAGATTTCGCGTACGTAAAGACCTCATTCAGTGCATTGAGGTATAAAGCGTACTTTAATTTATTGGATAAGTATGTGTTCTCAGGCGATTCATGCTGTGGTCGCCAATCAAAACCATAGTATTTTTTCCATTCTTTCTTAAATGATTCACTGTAACCTGCACGTGCCCAGAATTCGGGTTCCTCCATAAATATGGCGTCAATCCCGGCATCAATAACCCGCTTGACATGCATCTCTTTGATGTATTTTAAATAATTTTCAGTAGGAACAATATAGGGAACCATATGACCATGCCAGATGGTATCCCCTTTTACGTCAACCTGTCCCTCATCCAAATGCATCTTTCCATCCCATTTTCCTGTAAAGTAATCCTGGTACTCGCCCCAGGCAATCCCGGTCATAAAATGGGTAATATATCCTTTATCACGCCAGGATTTCACGCGCTCTTCAAATGGAATCTTTCGAGACTTGTCGGATGGATTCCCTCCTGTTCCATAGATCATCACCGCATCCGCCCGGTTGTCAATTGTCGGGCGCCATTCTCTGGAACTCTGAAATGTCGTCTTTACAGGATCTTTTTTTTGAGCGATCGCGGTAAGCGTCGGCAGCATCAATAAAGCGAGTATGTTCGTTTTTATCATAATCTGTTGTCTATTTCCATTGCTATTACCTATGGTTTACTTCTGCATTTTTCATACTATGAAATATGATTAGCTTGTTTATTGGTCAACAAGCTGAACCAGTCTTATTCAAAATCCAACTGCAACATTGATATTTTAAACTGACCGGTTCAGCCCGGTAGCGAATTTCCTTATGGAATATTTACTCTTTTGGCTTCATTGTAATTCCACCGCAGAATTCCTGTACCGCGGGGGGTATCATAGTTAATTCTGGACGCCGCCCGAACAAAAACGGTACGACCAGCCGGAATTTCATTTGCGGACTCGATCTCAATAACCTGTCCCAACTTTGTATCAAAACTATTTCCACTATAGTCTATTTTGGTTGACCATCGCTCATCCCGTGCCCTATAACCTACCGTGGAGGAATAGCTAACAAATAACTGAATATCCTTAACATTTAGAAAATCTGGACTAAAATTTCCCATCGGTTCTATTTTTTCGCGAAAAAACTGTTCGCTTACCGCACGGGTGACCTTTACCTTAGCTTTTATCTTGCCGTTTTCGACAGTAGGGTCGCCAACCCATTCCACTTTAAGAAAAGGGTGCACCTCCATTTTTATTTCGTGCGAACCATTCAGCTCCATCGTTTTACTATCGTCTGACAATACTTTACCATCAACATCTGTACGCACCAATGGGATAAAAGGCCCGTCTACCGTGATATGATAATTACCTTTAAATAATTTGGTATGCTGAAAAGTTCCATCTGGCATGCAATAAAAGTCAGGGTTGTGCTCCACATTATCTCCCCAACTAAGCTCTGTCAATCGGACACGGATACCTTCACTCCCCTGATCGGTCAATACCGGTTCACCCGTCTGTGCATCAACGACAACTCCTTTTAATGCCACAGAAGGGGCTTCATAATTATCTGCCTCAAAGAGGCTACACGAACTCAGCATACATAATATGCCAATCGCGCCAAAAATGCTATTTTTCATCTCTTGTAATTCATTATACGTTAATAGTAGAAATTCACTCCTCCAATTAAAACTGCCCTGTTCAATTACGTTCGCAGCACAGCATACTTATCTATCGGTTGGGTTGCTGGTCGATCACTGGGCTTTTCGCCACCTCTCCACCGGGAATTTCAAAATAATAGTCTACAGGTGTGTACCGGAATGTTTTGGTACTTACCCATTGAAATCGTGCATCAAAGAAGTATTTACCTGTTGCGGTGGAAAAAAACGGATACAATCCTCTGAACCTGAAGTTCTCGTTATTGCTGTATAAATTTTTATCCTTTTGTGTCCCCCAGAAACCATCCCGACCTTCAAAATGCAATACCCGCCAGCGACGTAAGTCCCATTTTGCCTTATGTTCAAATGCTAGTTCTTTACGACGCTCTCTTCGAACAATGTCTCTTCCGGTATTATCACCGGTTATTGTACCTGTAAGTAGATCTGCTCCTGCCCGCGAGCGAATCTCATTGACGGCGGTAGTTGCTGTCTGTAGCAGGTCGCTTCCATCGGTGGGGTTCGCTCCCAGCATTTTCAGCTCAACAGCTGCTTCGGCAGCATTCAACAAGACTTCCGCATAGCGCATCAAAATAAAGGGCTGATCGGATTTCCCTTCGCCAACTTCTTTTGCTGGATTTGTATTGAGCCATTTACGTACATAAAACCCTGTTAGTGTCGCTTCACCATTATCAAAGAATGGTCCTTCGTTTCCAGCGGCATTCATTTTTTGCCCATTGTAATCCACCGTTTGCTGTCCATTCCCATCTCTTGGACTCAGATATAAAGTCTTTGGTGAGCCCGAATAAGCACCCAGCTGTTGATAACGCGTATCCGCTGTAGCATAAGAATAATCTGAGAACAACGGTTTTATAGGAGTCTGACCGGTATAAACCCCTGCCCGTATATCCATTTTTCTTTCCTTGAAGATATCATCAGGAAAAATAACATAAGCACGCAAGCGAGGTTCCGCGTTTTTAAAGAAGTCCATCGGTTTGTCGTACAGTTTATACTCACCCTCCTTGTTGCTTTGTCCGGTAGTCACTTTGACTGTTCCGTCAGGGTACTTGTCAAATCCATCAAACAACTCCATAAAATCCACCGTAGGACAGGTGCCGGCAGAAAGTGGTGACCGAAAGGTGAAAGGCGAACTAAATGCATCAAAACTATGTGTCAACGTCGGATAAACATATTCTTTGACGTAGATATTTTCCGGGCTACTGAGGTCACTAAACATATCCACCATATTTTGATATTGCGCATCTTTATCGTTCGCTGCCCATTTCTTTTTATACAGAGAATAGCCTCCCGCCGTTATTACTTGTCGGGCAGCAGCATAGGCTTCTGCAAAGTACTTTTGTGAAGCGGTTTTTGCTGTAGTGGGGTCAAAACCGATAACCCGTACACCAGTTTTCCTTCCGAGTCCTGTCAAGCGACCGGAAACAGTTTCATTGTATTTGGCCACACTTCCCGCATAGAGCATGGCTTCGGATTTAAAAGAAAGGGCGACAAATTTATTAGAATAACCAGTTTTAGGACCTTTTGGAAGCATTAATTTGATTGCTTCATCATAATCCTTCAGGATCTGGTTCCAGGTATCTTCTTCCGATGCACGGGGGACTTCTAAGTTTTCCGAAGTGTTTGGATACTGCAAAACCTTCGTCACTAATGGAATCCCTCCAAACCGTCGGGCCATAGCGTAAAATACCGTTGCCCGAACATAATATCCTTCACCTAAATAATGGTTGTAAAGATCTTCAGAAAACTTGTCCTTGTAATTGGGTAAATTCTCGATCAAATGGTTTGCATCCCGAAGTAATTCGAATGCTCTCTCCCAATAGGCTGTCCTTTCACCGGTAAAGGAAGTACTAATGCCATCCCTGGTCACAGCTTCCCCAGTTCCTTCAATGCCGATGGCAGCCAACCAGCCATTGAATTCTATTCCCCATTGTGCCATATATTTGAAATCTTCAAAAGGCATTAGGCTATACATCCTGGCCATGTAAATATCCATGCCAGCGGGACTGTTCAACAGATCTTGATCTGTCACCACATTTTTGGGCGTAATATCGAGATCGGCGCAACCGGTAAATCCGATTGAGCCAGCTAATGATAATATAATGAGTAGTTTTTTCATTGGAATATTTTT
Source organism: Sphingobacterium athyrii (assembly GCF_003071065.1). Taxonomy (GTDB): domain Bacteria; phylum Bacteroidota; class Bacteroidia; order Sphingobacteriales; family Sphingobacteriaceae; genus Sphingobacterium; species Sphingobacterium athyrii. The sequence goes on from NZ_QCXX01000001.1 coordinate 851,794, forward strand.
TTGCGTGCTAAAAAGTAAGCGATAAGCCTAATGAGTAGGTCTTATTCAATGGATACATCCGACCTAAGTCATTATCCGGATGTTCGGGATCCACAAATCGTACGCCTGTTATTGTAAATAAATTATAGGCATTCGCATACACGCGTAAACGCATCGTCGACGAAGGCTTTAGATTTGAGAAAGTATATCCTAGTTCCAAACTCTTCAATCTTAAGTAAGCTGTACTGACGCGATTGAATTCAGAGTTTTCCTTTGGATATCTTCCCGTAAAGGCATAATATCCTTTCACCCATGCTGTTGCCGGATCATAGGGATCAGCGGAAGGATCCACGGGATGCCAGCGATCAAGATATTGTTCCAGCGTTCCACCACCATTTGATCCCCAGATTGCATAGAGAGGTTCTTTATACTGCATGGAACCGAGAGCAGACCCTTGCAATAATAAGTTCATATCAAAATTTTTGTAGGAAGTCTCAAGGTTCATACTATAGTTAACCCAAGGTGTCTGGTCGAAGGCAAAGGGATGCTCATCTTGACCATTAATTTCACCATCTCCATTCCAATCCAGGTATTTATAATCTCCGGGCAATACATCACGTTCCTTATAAATCGGGTAGCTCCAGATATCTGCCCAATTTTCGTATCTACCGGCTGATTCATAGCCAAACTGAAGCCCCTGATAACGATTGTTCAGATTATCATTACGCCAGCGATCATAGGAATTGCTATAAGGTCCATTTTCAACGGAAACCAAATATTTATTCCTTGTTACCGTGGCGATCGCGCGAATATTATAGGAGAAATCATTGATTCTATTGCGATGTTTCAATTCCAGTTCTAGCCCCATATGACGATCACTATCCGCATTTTGCAAGGGCGGAACAGCCCCGATTACTGTAGGGAATTCGCTTTCAGGACGCTTAAATAGTCCTGATCTCGTGCGTTCAAAATAATCCAAGGTAAAACCAAATAAACCATTCCAACCTTCAAAGTCTATACCGGCATTGAATGTTTTTGCAGTAAACCATGTAATTAACTCGTTTGCAATAGGTTTACGCGTAACTCCAGTGACGTATTTACCACCAAAAATATAACCCGGAGCATACTGATTGTTATAGCCGTTTTCGGCATTTCCGCTAGTTGCTGGATAAATATAGCCCGGTAACCAGCCAAAATCCCAGTCTTTGAACTGATCATCACCCAATGCGCCATAACTTGCTCTCAATTTTAACTGATTGACAAAAGAAAGTGCATCACTAGACTTGAAAAACGGTTCTTCAGAAATACGCCAGCCTACTGAAGCTGATGGAAAAAATCCCCATTGATGCCCTTTTGCGAAACGCGACGATCCATCATACCGAAACTGGAATTCAGCGATGTATCGGCCTGCAAAATCGTAGTTCACCCGCCCAAATAAAGCCGATTTCGCTTCGTTGTAGTAATCACTGATCGCGCCATACATTGAAGTCATCTGACCGTCTTCTACGCCAGCGAGCAATTGATCAGAACCAAAAGCAAGATTTTTCAGTCCATAAAAGTTATCGCCGTCACTTTTTTGTGATTCCCATCCCACAAGTCCGGATAGCTTATGTTGCTCCCCAAACGTTCGATCATAATTCAAGATAAATTGCCCCAATACCTGTTGTTTATCGAAAAACTCCCGTTTCATTTGATTCGGGCTGCTCAGATTATAGAGTTTCTGATCATATTTACCCGTTGTTTTATTCAACGCATATTGATAATATTCCTTTCTGAATAGGGAATTGTTATCCGTACGGTAATCATAACTAATCAATGCTTTTGCGGAAAACCCTTGCAGAAGAGGTGATAAATTACTCAGATCGTAGTTCAGCGCAGCGGAGGATTGAAAGGTCTTCTTTTTGAATTTGCGGTATCCGGAAATATCTGCATCCATCATCGCGACAGTATTTTGTTCTAAATCCAGTCCCTCATAATTTAACAAGGTATTTTCGGGATCAGCATACGCGGCGAATAACATCCCCTGTTTCCAATAGTTTCGAATAATATCAACAGAGCTGTTATAGGGATTATTTTGCTGATCGGCCATACCACTAATATTCAGATCCAATTTCAATCCCTTGGCCAATTCTGCCGAAATATTGGAACGTAGGTTGTATTTATTATAATTGAGATCACCTGATTTAAAGAATCCTTGTTGATAAGAATAGCCCCCGCCAATATAATACTGAACTTTATTACTACCGCCAGAAAAGCTAATATCGTGCTGAGTCTGCGGTGCATATTTGGAGAAGATTAACGAGGTCCAGTCTGATGAACGTCGTGTCCCATTTCTAAAATCTTCGAAATCTTTTTCCGTATAAATAGGACTACCACCATTGATGTTGTTCATGGACTTCTCATTGTAGATCGTCATTGCGCTGATCGCATCGGCCAATACAGGTAGACCCGAAGGCCTTTGGAAGGTATAAGATCCATTATAATTCACTGTGGTCTTCCCTTCCTTCCCTTTTTTGGTTGTAACCAAAACAACACCATTAGCCGAACGCACCCCATAAATTGCTGCCGATGCATCCTTTAATACCGAAACATCTTCAATATCACTTGGATTCAGGCGTTGAAAGTCTTCGCTCGTACGAGGAACCCCGTCGATCACAACCAGTGGAGCACCAAGTCCACGAATGTCGAAATTAGCACTGTAGGCACCCGGCTCTGCACTTCTCTGCCACACGCGTACGCCGGCCACACGACCCGTCAGCATATTCTGCGGATTTTCATTTTTCGTCTGCCTCATTTCCGTCCCCTTTACGGAGGAAATAGCTCCTGTAAGAGACTGCTTTTTCTGCGTTCCATAACCGACAACAACCACAGTTTCCAACTGTGTATCATCGCTTTGCAACACAACATTAATTGTGGATTTTCCCTCAGTAAGCTCTTCCTTAGCGTTGAAACCAAGTGATTTAAATAAAAGCTTTTTCCCTTCCGGAACACTGATAGTATAACTACCATCCGCATCAGTCGTTGTTTCAATGCGAGTACCGGCATTCTGAACCGATATTGTCACTCCGGCAATAGGCTTATTGTTACTATCGAGCACTTTTCCACTGACATTCTTCTGTTGTGCCCATCCGATGGACGGAATGCCCAGCGCCATCAGCACGAGCAGCGTGCTGAGTCGCCGCCTTGATTTCCCTATATCCTTTTTCATCTTAATAAATTGGTTTTTAAATAGTTATCATACTACCTGATGTATTTCATGAGCTCGAAAGCCCGGTTTTTATTGGTATTCGTTTTTCTTATTCACAATTGTTTATGCCGATCTTTTGTTCATCGCACTATCCGCCGGCCTCATATTGCGATAGCATCGCATACTGTGCCGCATAAGCGAACATGAACATCCCTTCCAGGTTATTTTTGTCTTTGTCCGCATGCCATCCTCCAAGAAGGTCCTGTGGTAATAAACCGGAGCGCAAAAAATGGCTATACCCGTAGTCCAAATTCTGCTGAAAGGTGTCCATGTAACTTCCCGCTTTTTCAAAGACTGGAGAAATCTGAAGAAACCCCCGAAGTAATACACCATTAAACCAGTTGTTAAACCCGTCCGAAGCATAGGTATAATGCGCCGAAACCTGTGAATCAGGCCTGGCAAAGTACCGGAAACTGGCATTCGCGAGTTCCTTTCCTTCTTCCAAATAGATCTTAGATCGGGTCGCGCGGTACAGATCAGCAGCTCCAGAAATCATTGTTCCACTGTTGTAGGAAAAAGAGGTTCCGACGGCTTTCCTTAATTGGGTATTTTTGCGGTATTTTACGCCATCAACAATTTCGTAGGCAATGCTACAATCTGGATAACAGTCGCCCATCATATCGTCATAGACACCTTTATTATTCAATAAGTGATCTTTTTGCCAAGCATAAATCCTTTTAGCAAAATCCAAATAAAAATCACTTTTTCGGATCATTTTAGAACGGCGGGATTGTTTATCCTTGGCATCAATATAATTGTATGTTATCTGGTCCTTCTTTTTCTTATAGATTTCATGCAGCCAGACCAAAGGGCTAACCATTGGGGCATTGCTACAGGCATGTTTGGTCACATATCCGGGGCCCCACGGGATTCCACCGTTCTCATTCCCTTGATCATTGCGGGTACAGTCCCATCCATCCAGGACGTAAGCTGTTAGATATTCTGCTTCTTTCAAATAGGTATCTTTACCGGTCAGGTGATAGGCTTCTATCAACTCGCGTATCATCCACATTTGATCGTCATAAACATTCAGAATACCTGTTGCGTTAGCTTCGCCTTTTTCGCGCGCACGGTCCACCGCATATACTGTCCAGTCCTTAGTTTGTGTAAAAGAAATCAGGTTGAATTTCCCCAAATAATAAGCAGCATTTTCATGGAGCTGGGCCAACAGGTCAACATAGCGCTTATAATGTTTATCAAATAGGCCATGATTCCCCTTTTCTTTTTGCAGTCTGAGACCACTCAATATCGCATTGACAGCTTCTATTGAAGCGGAATACATCCATACGCTTGCCTTTTCTTCGGGACGCACCTTTGTATCCGGGTTATAAAAACGATACATGGCTTGCCTGTCGGCTGAGAAATAAACTTCCATGGACCGATCAACGAGTTCCATCGCACGGACCAAGTTTTGCTCTTGAACAGACTGAAAGTTATTGATATTGATAACAGAAAAGGAGGTTCGTGTTTCACCGTGCGCGTGCCGAACAATCATCATTGATACGCAAGCAACAACAATTAATTGCAGCTTTTTAAAGACTTTCATAAGTAAGATTTCGATTTATAATTAGTTCGAGTTCCCACTGGAAATACCTGCAGGAATTCTAACGCAAGGTAATGTCGAATGATTAATTTTTGGGTTAAAATCGGGTTAAAACGCAAAAATAAAACAATAACCCAGCGACTATTTTTTTATAGCTTAATAGGAGACACAAATGCCTGTCGTGATTGTAACGTAGCTTTTATTTTATTGCGCGCATTTTTTTGCATACTTTTAATCCTGTAAGATATTGATAAGGGATATCCTAACCGTTACGATTTCATAAAAAGCCGACAAGGAACAATCTTTATATTGAACAGCTCATTGTCGACAACTATTGGTTTAAGTTTTTTTGATTGCGCTATGCGACGCTGTATATTATATATTGTTTTTTTACTTTTGATTCCGATACTTTCCCGATCTCAGGGGCTCAAGTTTAGAGCCGGACATGAACCTATAGATAAGCGAACCTCCTATGAATTATTCGACAAAAAGGATATTTCTTTTGAAAAGCAGTTTACCCTAACATTCCAACTATCCATTTATTCATCAAACTCATTAGGCAATATCTTCCGTGTCAAGAATAAAAACAATAACACGGTTTACAATCTATTTTATGATGAGGAGGCCGGAAATTGTATCTTCCGTCTGAATGAAGAAGGCAAAAGTAGCCTGATCATTGCAAAAATAAGCCAACAGCGACTATTTAGAGAAGAGTGGATTGATATCCAATTGACTTTCAACCTTCAAGATCAACTATTTGAACTCAAAATACAAGATCAGACTTTTCAGTCTCCAAAGGTGAAACTACCGCAGCAATATAGCCCCCAGGTTATTTTTGGAAAAAGTGATTACCTGATCGATGTACCAATGATGTCCATCAAAAATGTACGTATTGGAAATAAAAAAAATAATTATTCCTTCCCGCTAAAAGAAAATTCGGGGCATATTGTCCACGATGAAAACGGTACGGCTTATGGGCGTGTCTCCAATCCAACCTGGCTGATTGTGGATTCTTACAAATGGAAAAATATTTTTACTGGCAATTCCCCATCACAGGCCGGTTCTAGTTACAACGAGCGCACAAAAGAGATTTATTATTTTAATCAGGATTCCATTACCATATTCAATGTAAAGAACAATCAGACAAGGAAACTCGCTTTTCCTAACCCCTGCCCTGTCAAACTGGTTTTAGGAAACAATTTTATAGACTCGACGACAAATAAACTATATGTCTATGAGCTTTTTTATACGCAACCTTACTTAGGTCCCACTGTCGCCAGTCTCGATCTTGAAAATTTCGAATGGAAAGTTGAGAGCGACGACCTGATGAAAAAAGAGCTAAACCATCATGGTTCTTTCTATGATGAAAGACATCGGCAGTTCTATATTTTTGGTGGTTACGGAAATATGGCTTATAGTGGCGAATTTAGACGTTATTCCCTAGACTCCGGTAAATGGCAAACCGTAGATGGATGGTCAGGCGATAAAATTTTCCCACGCTATTTTCTGACGGCTGGACAAGGACCTAAGGATCGGACAGCTTATATATTCGGTGGTATGGGAAATGAATCCGGTGAACACATTGTCGGACGAAAATATCTTTATGATTTCTATCAGATTAATCTGGACAGCAAAAAAATCACAAAAAAATGGGATATCGTTTGGAAAGACAAACATATTGTACCTGCCCGTGGTCTGGTCTTCCCTGATAGTGCTCACTTTTATGCCTTATGCTATCCGGAGTATCTGACTAAATCCAATATCCAACTTTACCGCTTTGCTGTTCAAGATGGAAGTTTTGACATATTAGGAGACTCTGTCCCAATCTATTCAGATAAAATAAGTACGCATGCCCAACTTTATTTTGATAAGCAATTGGGACGGCTTTTGATATTGGTTCAAGAATCAAAAGATGACATACAATCTACGCTAAAGGTTTATTCGTTAAATATGACGCCAATAACCCTCGCTGAATTAAATAGCTTCCCCACATACCGTTCAAACCACAAGGTGCTCTTATTGTTGATCTTGTTTGGCACATGTGGGCTTGGCGCTTACTTTATCTGGCGACGAAACCGAAGGAAAAGAAGCATGATCCATAGAACTGAGGAACCAACACTTAGTACGGTTCCAATAACAGTAACAAATCAATTACGACAAAATGATGAATATATTCGCGCTAATTCAATTTTTCTATTTGGCGAGTTTCGTGCTTTTGATCGCAATAAACGCGATATCTCCTATTTATTTAGTACAAAGCTAAAGCAGGCATTTTGCCTCATCTTGTCCCATAGGTCCGGAATCAGCTCGCAATATTTCAGTCAGCTGATGTGGCCTGACAAATCAGAAGATAAGGTAAAAAACTCGCGCGGAGTTACGATCAACCATTTAAGAAAAGTGCTGAGCGAGTTTACAGGAATAGAACTTGTACATAAGCAGGGCCGATTCATTCTTGAAGAAACAGATGAATTCTATTGTGATTATGTCGATTGTATCCAATTGATGGCAAACCCTTCCAATATCAATGAAAGTAGATTAATTCAGATCATTCAAAGAGGTAAGTTTTTACAGGGATTGGATCAACCTATATTTGATGCCCTAAAAACTGAAGTTGAACAAAATTTACTTCCCATTTTACTGGCAGAACTTCAGCAGGCGGATCTCGGACACCAGTATAAAAAAAGTATTGAGCTGGCACATACGATTTTCTTATTGGATCCCTTAAATGAACAGGCTTTATTTTCTGAAATAAGAGCGATGTTTGCTTTAAATCAACAGCATGATGCCCGTATTAAATTTCAGCAATTCTGCCTCAATTATAGACAGCTGATGAATGAGGACTTTCCGCACCACTTGGATAAGATTATATAAATAAGGCCAATCATACGGCGAGGTATGATTGGCCTTATTTATATAAACCACCAAACAATTTAGGAGACCAATACCTCGCGATGACGTTTTACGAATTGCTTTTTGAGCAGATATAGTTTATAATGATCATACAAACCTATAATCAGCAATACGAAACAAACGACATAAAATGTTTTATTGGACAGGTAATTAAAGGAAATTCCGCTGAGTAGTCCCCCTATTACATAACTTGTGACAATGGTCAGCAACAAATGAAACTTATCCACCAAATCTTTATTGCTTCTATTGGCTTCTTTGGTGAACATGGATATCAATATCGCCAAATCTGTTGTTAATCCCGTCAAATGGGTTGTTTTCACAACAGAATTGGATATACTCGCCGTCAGTCCATTTTGCAGGCCCATTGCAAACAATAAGGCTCCGACCAATATTTCGGTTTCCTTTAGCGAATCTTCATAAAAAAGATCGAGGTATATCCCGACAAATAATATACTTAATATCTCCAGCACCAATGGTATCGAATGCGTCAGGTATGCGCTGAACTTTCCCTTTCCATGGATGATAATCAAATTGGAAAACATGCTTCCAATTAAAAACAACAAGATCCAAAACAAAACAACAGCGCCCTGATACCAGTTTCCTTTCGCTATCTCCTGTGCAAAAACGGCATAATATCCTGTTACATTAGATGTAAAGGAAAAAAATACAATAACAGAAGCAACATTGACCATGCCGGCTGAAAATGCCGTTAGTCCGCCCAGCTTAATATTGTCTTGAATCGTCCGATGGTTGCTATATTTCCTTAGCATATTTTTCCTTTCCTTCTTTTTTCAGCACGATACGTGCTATTCCTTTAGTTTGCATATCCAGGTTGAGATGTAAGACGAGCTGGTTTTTATTCAGTTTCTGAATAATAAAGCTTTCTACAAGCTCATTATTTTTACGCAGCTCAAGGATATGTCCCCTTCCTTTTAGAAACCAGTTATATTGTTTATCCTTGTGGTGGGCAACAAAATTCTTCTCACCCATCCTTTCAAAGTGCCAAAGGCCATCCTGTAGTGGCGGCAGATGTGCAATCGCAGCATCCTTAATTTCTTCGTGGATAATCGCCTGTTTTTTGAAAGTTGGTGATTTTTCTACCTTTTCAAAGTACCACCCCTGTTCTTCCCACTCTCCTTCCAAAAGCCTCTCGGGGTTTTCATAAAGCATAACCATTGACGACGCCCCGAAAAGCAACAGTGCCAAAAAAACAAAGTTGAATCTCGCCAGTATTTTTCTTTTAGTAATTAACATCCCATTTTTTATTAAAAAATAAATCCGCCAAGACACTCCTTCCCGTTTTGTTCGTTGCCGGCTTTTCGACAATATTCACATGCTTACGCTTAGTCTTGTTCAAATGCAGCAATGCCTGTCCAACATCAAAGAAATGTCTCGTTCTTTTTTCAAATTGATAATCCGTAGGAATCTTGACCTCGTCAATTCGCGCTCCAGTCAGATAATGATGTAAATAATTGGGATTGTCTGTACCGATAATATCTGCGTAAATATTCAGTTTGCGGTTTTCATATCGATGGCAAATCATCTGACAAGCCTTTAAAAAGTCTTCAGATTGAAGATCATTGAGCCGGTCCTCCAGTGTGATTCCTAATAACTCACTGATTGAAGTGCTGCTCTTATTTCCGTAAACCAAAATAATATCCAGCTGTTCGGCCTGAGACTGCTCGATACTATGGATTACAAAAAAAAGAGAATCAATTGTAAAATCACTTGGAATCAATACACGCGTTGTTTTTGCCATACCCAATTATTTTTTTAACAAAGTTAATTGGCGCGCATGGCAATGGCATGAAGCTAGAATTAGCTTTCCATTAGAATTTTAACAGATTTATTAAAATGAGATTAAAAATACAGCACGAATTAAAATGAGATTAAAACCTAATGTATGTTGGCAGTTCAATCTCTACGGTTGTACCCTCACCAACCACAGAATTAACCTTCAATGTTCCACCGTGTAGTTTGATTATATTTCTCGCCAATGGAAGGCCGATACCGTATCCATCGATTCCACTCGTATTGGAAGCCCTAAAATAGGGATCATAAATATATTCTAATTCTTTTGAAGGAATCCCGATTCCCTTATCTTTTATCAGAATAAACACTTTATTATCCAACGCCCCCAGAGCGATATAAGCTGTCCTATTAGAGGAATATTTACAGGCATTGCTAATGATATTGGATAATGCCAGTTGGAGTAAAATTGCATTTCCATTGACTTTAAGCCGCATACTATCATCAGGTAACAGACTAAAATCAGTCGTAATTTTAAATTTATCGTTGATGGCTTTAACCGTCAACTCGGCATCCATAACAATCTGGTCTATACGAACAGGATTGAACGTTGTTGAATTGCTTACAAAACCTGTACGGGCTAACAACAAAAGTGCTTTGGTCTTTTTTTCTAAATGTTCAGCTGATTCAATAATTTTACCCAATGTACGTTGATATTCGTCAACTGTTCTTTCTTTCGAGAGCGCCAGATCAGCTTGTCCGATTATTGAGGTCAGCGGTGTATTCAACTCATGTGAAGCATTACTGATAAAGTTTTTCTGGGTTTCAAATGAAGTTTCCAAACGCGTCAACATGTTGTTGAATGTAAATGCCAGATCATGAAGCTCACCCTTATATTTCTCTTCGTCAAGCCGTTTATCGAGATTCTCAGAACCAATCTGCTGGACTTCTTTCATCATTGTGAGGATAGGCTTCAAAAATGAACGTTTCATGAATACTGAAACCAACGAGATAAAGAGAATACCCAAAATCAAACTAATAATGAGCAAATTACGCAGGTAAGCCAAGTGATGTGTATAAAAGTAATTTTCAGCCGATGCACCGATAATATAATTTTTATTGTTTTTTGAGAAGTACTTTGTCGAATAGAATTGATGTCCAGCTTTGAAATTTGATGTTCCGGTCTTATTAATTTTATCCCATAACGCTGAATGAAAGCCCTGACTTCTTAAAATCTCCCCGTTCTTATCAAATTCAACAAAAAATTCATGTTGATTATTTAGATTTTCTATAAAATCCAAACTCCACTGATCTGTTTGTGATGCAGATTTACCATTGAGGAATTTTTCCGCCGCAATATTTCTCCGCAGATCCAGGCGTTTATAGAAATCCGTAAAAGCAAAGTTTGTAATCGAATAAAAGATAAAGCCAACGAAACAGCTGACATATATAACTAATATTGCTATTAGATAGATGAGTTTCCTATTGTAATTATTCATTTTAACCTATTCTGCATTCTTAACCAATTTAGTCTTCGATTTTTAACACATAGCCCATTCCGATAACCGTATGGATCGCTTTTTTGTTGGTTACCTTCTCGATTTTCTTTCGTAGGTAATTAACATATACATCAACGACATTTGATCCGATATCAAAATTAATTCCCCATATTTTATCCAGCAACTCACTACGCTCAAATACTTTCTTAGGGCTTTGAATGAATAGTAGAAGTAACCGATATTCGGTACTTGTCAAGTTAAGCTCCTGACCTTCGCAATAGGCAACTTTTTTGTAATCATCAATCGTTAGAAACCCATAATTAAATGTATCTTTCGAAGGTTGTGCTTCGCGTTGTGTTGCCTGAACTATGGATTGCTGTCTACGGATCAACGAACGTATTCTGGCCTTGAGTTCGATGAGTTTAAATGGCTTGGAAAGATAGTCATCGGCGCCATTATCAAGTCCGAGAACCACATTTTCGGGTGTCCCAAGTGCTGTTAACATCATGACTGGCAAATCGGTATACCCCCATTGCCGAATCTGTTTGCAGATATCAAGTCCATTCGTGCCCGGCAAAAGAATATCCAACAGAACAAGAGCAACATCTTGTTTGGCCAATAATTGTTCGAGTCCTTCTGAGCGTCCAAGATGAATCACCCTATAACCTTCTTCCCCCAAACCCTGAACGATTAAATCTGCAACGTCCTGCTCGTCTTCAACCAAAATAATTTTTTGCTCCTCCATATTCGTCATAATCTATATTTCCTGTTATCGCTCCGCATCCAAACCATAAAAATACTGTTTTGATACTATAGACACAAATCCCTTAGCCGTGATAAAGGGTAGCAGGGCTAGATATATCAAAAGAAGTGATTGTTTCCGCAAACAGCGCATCATATACAGGAATAAAAATTGAAAAACTATATTTGTATAACTAGTAATACGGCAGTTTATTTTACGGAATTATCTGATATAGTTCATTTTTTAACCTTAATCAGTGCATCGTTTATTGGTTGTTAGACATAGCCCCCCATTCCTATTTATATGACGGTTAGCGCTATGCTCTGCTAAGCTCACTTGTGAATTGACTTCTTCGCTCTTCTTACGACGTTTGTTAGCGGATTTATCCTCTGCGACACCAATTTTCCAAAAGGAATAAACGTAAAGTTCTTCCCTTTTCCAACCAAGATCCTTACGCAAATAGTTTCGTATTCCTCGAACGGTTGAAAATTCGGCAGCAACATAAGCTAACCGATCCGTATATCCTGTATCCCATCAGAGATCGATTAAAATATCCGCATTAATTTTTCAATTTACTTGGTGGAAATCCAAATTTTCGTCTAAAAGCGTCTGAAAAATGACGCTGATTTTTATACCCAACGGCATCAGAGACTTCACCAATGGTCATATTTTTGTCTAGGATGAGTTTTTTGGCATGTTCCATTTTTGCATCATTCCAAAAACCGAAAACTGTTGTACCAAAAAGCTCCTTAAAGCCCTTCTTTAATGTAAACTCATTTGTCCCAACCAGATGAGCCAGATTGACAAGTGTGTTATTTGAATCCATATTATTCAATAGAAATTCACGGACCGCATAGATTTTATCGACATCAGACTTTTTAAGCGTCGTGTTCGAAAGGCTATTGTCGGCTAACTGCTCCAACTGAAGCAGCAATAATTCCATGATCTTCGCTTCGAGAAATATTTTTTTAAAAATACCCTTACGTTCACAATTTATGATACGATCAATAATAGCATGCATGTCATGGGTAATTCTTCTATTAATATCTGTCAATAAGCCAGATTTTCCCTTTTCAATACTATTTCTAAAGTCATTAAATAAGATGGAATTATCGGGTAAAAATTTCTTAAAAAAATCCGGAGCTAAATTTATCTCACATATCTGGAATTCCTCACACTCCCATTGCATCTGACCACAGAGCGAATTGCCGTAAAGAATATTGTGTTGGTAAGTTCCAAAATCTATGGCTGCAGTTAACATCTCCCCTGCAGCCCGGCTTCTCCCCTTCAATGCAAAATGCATCTCAACCGTCTCAAAGTCACTTTCAAAACGAAACAGTATCCGTTCATACAGATTTGCATGACCAAAGCCAATATGGACTCCATCAAAAAAGATTTCTTTGTAATAGCCTTCACCAAATGGAGCTTCCAGTTGTGTGACGCATTCCTGAATACCGGCATCGATTGAAAAGAACCTCTGCGGATAGTTTCTTTCCAACAATAAACTAGCCGAATCAATATCATAAAGTCTTAATCCCATTCCATATTTCTTTAAGTTTCAACTATTCCTTTTCACGGACTTTTTACTCCTCATTGCATACCCGACGATAGTACTTTTCCTATTATCTTTGACTAAATTACAAATTTATTTAGAATGATTCTTAATTATTTAATACCATTTGGCGTATGCAAAAGAAAAATATCAATCTTGAGCTGTCGTTAACAGATGACATCGACATGCACTTAATCCCGGATAGCATCTATAATAATATCAAAGTCGGTAATCCTCTGGCGAGTAAGCTTGATGTTATCTATGCGGCAGAGAAAGCGATGGTACTGGACTTTGCCTGGGAATTTCCTAAAGGCCTGGACACTTTTGTCCATGATGAACGCTACCCACTTTCTGTTGAACAAAAGCAACAAATTAATTTAGCACGGATATATTTAAAAAACACGCAAAATACGACATCTGGCATCGATATTTCGAGTTCTGACGTATTTTAGTGAGCTATCTACCGGGAAGTAAAGAAGGGGGAAGCAAAATTTAACCCCATTTGAAAAAATCGAATGGGGTTAGACAAAGCAGTTAAACTTAGGAACTATTCAGGGATTTTTAGCAAAGAACGGTGCTCCGCCAGCCAATTTCTTGCCGCATCAGCTTTATCTCTTTTTCCTTCCATTTGTACCAAGAGATCCGCCATCGTCCCCTCATCAAAGTGGATGTGTGAAAAGAGATTTGCCAATTCCGGTTGATCTTCGCCAAAGTCTTTGCGTGCAAAGATTTTAATCTCTTCTGTACTTCCCAATGTCTTTTTAGGATCGTTTAAAAATTTCAATTTCATCTTACCAAACATCCAATGGGGCTGCCAACCCGCCACGACAATCCACCTATGATCCTTAATAGCATTTTGCAGCTCAGTAATCATCGCCACTGTGGATGAATTTATGTGTCTGTAATTCAATTCATAATCTTTAACAACCTGATCTACAGCCGCTGTAATCCCTGCGCCTTTTTCGATCCCAATAATGCTATTATTGAATGCTGCTTCATGCTCTTTCAATTGACCGATATCATCAATGGAAACATAATCGGGCACAACAAGACCATTGCGTGCGGAAGCATAACTGGTACCTATTTCCTTTAGATTTGGGAATTTCGCTACCTTAGCGCCATGTGTCAAAGGTAGCCAGACATCCATATAAAGATCTGTATCGCCATTATTCATCGAAGCCAAGATCATATCTGGGGTAGCACGCTGTATAACCACATGATACCCTTTCTCCTCCATGATCGCTTTGGCAATATAGGTCATCGCAACCCCCTCTGCCCAACCGTCAACCATCCCGATATGGATGATATTATTTTTCTTGCCACTATGACAAGCCGAAAACAAAAGCACGATTACACAGCATACTAGTATCCTAATTTTCATCATTATTTATTTTTTATTTACAAAACCTTGTGTTATCCGGTCTAAAATAATTGCTAGAATCACCACGGATAGTCCACTTTCAAACCCAAGGCCTATGTCAAGATTATTGATTCCCTCAAGAACTCTTTCGCCCAAACCGCCAGCAGCAATCATCCCCGCAATTACCACCATCGATAACGATAGCAATATTGTCTGATTGATCCCGGCAAGAATGGTTTTAGTTGCCAAAGGCAATTCGACCTTAAATAAAATCTGCCGATTGGTTGCTCCAAATGAACGGGCAGCCTCAACAATATCCTTCGGTACCCCATCAATACCCAGCGTGGTCAAGCGAACCGCTGGGGGCATGGCAAAAATGATCGTAGCAAAGGCACCGGGTACTTTTCCGATACTAAAAAACAGTACTGCTGGTATCAGATAGACAAAAGCAGGCATCGTCTGCATTAAATCCAATAAAGGCCGGATGATCTTTGCTGCAAATTTATTTTTGGCCGCCCATATCCCCAGCGGTACAGAAATAAGTAATGCTGTCACCGTCGCGACCAGCACCAAAGCCAATGTCTCCATTGTTTCCGTCCAAAATCCCATCAGATAGATCAATGTCAATCCCAGGAATGTGGTCAGCGCAACGCCTTTACCGGATTTCCACCAGGCCAATGCGGTAAAAAGTGCGATCATAACGAAAAACGGGGTCGCGATCAATAACCATTCAAGACCAAGAATAGACGTATTTCCGGTATTTTTGATCAGGTCAAAAAATGGTTTCAGATTGTCTGTCAACCAATTGACAGCGATGGCTATATATTGTCCTATGTCGATTACTTTATTCATATCTATTGATTATTTGCTTGCTCTTTTAATTCTATGATTTCCTCTTCGTTGTATTTGGTCGCCTCAATAATTAATGAAGTCTGGGTTACGATTCCCAGTAAACGGTTGTGTTCATTGACCACAGCAATGGGCGATCGCACTTCTGATATCAGAGGTAACATTTCCTCCACAGTCACTTCTTTTGATACAGTAGGAACATTTGCGTGAATGATGGCCTCAACGGTCGGTTCTTTGCGTTTGGCCGACTGGATCACTTCGTTGATATGCACAAATCCGAAAAAATGATCATGCAGGTCCACGACAGGTAATATATCTATACCTGAAGCACGCATTTTGCGCAGAGCACCTTCGGGACCATCTTTTTTGAACCGCACAACAGTCGGTTTCTCAAACATCAATGAGCCTGCAGTAATAATTGCTTTCCGATCCACTTTTTCGACAAAAGCTTTCACATAATCACTTGCTGGGTTCGTCAGGATATCCTCAGCAGTACCAATCTGCTCAATTACTCCGTCCTTCATAATGACGATACGATCGCCTAATTTGATGGCTTCGTCGAGATCATGGGTAATAAAGACAATTGTTTTTTGTAGCGTATCCTGTAGTTCAAGCAGCTGATCCTGCATTTCGGCTTTGATCAGAGGATCCAGTGCCGAAAATGCTTCATCCATCAGTAAAACCTCAGGATCATTGGCCAAGGCTCGGGCCAATCCCACGCGTTGCTGCATCCCGCCGGAAAGTTGAGCTGGCAATTGCTGTTCGAAGCCGTTCAATCCAACGATATCAAGAGCCTTTTGCGCTTTTGCTTCACGTGATTCTTTGTCCTCCCCTCTTATTTCCAGTCCAAATGCAGCATTACTCAGCACCGTATGATGCGGCAGCAAGCCGAATTTTTGAAAGACCATACTCATTTCTGTCCTGCGCACCTCCAAAAGCTCTTTATTATTTTTCCCGGTAATATCTTCGTCATTGACAAATACCTTTCCTGAGGTAGGCTCATTCAATCGGTTTAAACAACGAAGTAAGGTCGATTTGCCGCTTCCCGAAAGCCCCATGATCACAAAAAACTCACCTTCATGGATCTCGAAATTCGCTTTGTTGATCCCTATGGTACATGCCGTTTTTTCTAATATTTCTTTCTTCGAAAATCCTTCGTCCAATAATTTCAAAGCCTGTTTCTTTTGTTTACCAAAAACAATGGTTAAATCTTCAACTTTTACCTTTACCTTCCTAGTTTTATCCATTTTTTATTTTTTTTAAACATAAATAAAACAAAAGAGCATGAGTAAACCACTAAGGCTGCACACCTACGTAGTTTTCATTCACATAAAATATCCCTACAGTTGAATTCGTTTGATCGAAATTTTAAACTTCAGTTCAATCTACTTATTAACTAAGACGCTTTACTCTCGGTTCGATAAGAGCAACGATGAAAAAGAAACTAATCTTTTAAAGATGAGCTATGCTAAACACAGCTCCAAAATATACTTCAACAAGTACAACGAACAACTTCGACTGTGCCTCAAAAAGGCTCCAGTCCTAGCGGAATAAACTCACGCCATTCTGTCTTTTGACAGCACAAAGGTACGAAAAATAAATTAAACACCTTTTTAACCACATAGACAACTCACTGTAAGCATATTATAAAAAACACCACACAAAGTAAAAATAGGTGCTAGTAGACACTACCGCGGCAAGCTTTCAGGCCGGCGCATCCGATAGGAAGTCGCTGTGATAGCATGTAAAAATGCTTCGATATCTTTTATTTCCTCTTTACTGAGATTCAAAGGTTGCATTAAAGGATCTGTAACTGGATAAAGTGGATCTTTGGACTTTTGTTCTGGTTTCGCCGAATTCATTTGCATCCCGCTGTTATACATATTCAACAATCCTGTCATATTCCAGAATAATCCATTGTGCATCCATGGATCAGTATTCATGACATCCCGCAACGATGGTGTCCTAAAACGTCCTATATCAGCGGGATCTTTGGTAACCTCATATCGCCCTAGGTCCTGATATTTACGTTTATAATAAGTCAATCCGATGTTATGATAAGCATCATCCGTAAAAAACTGACCATTGTGACAATTCATACATCTCGCTTTTGTCCTGAAGAGATGTAGTCCGCGTACTTCTTGCTCGGATAGCACCTTATAATTACCATCCAAAAACTCGTCAAAGCGACTTCGTCTGCTTGTCAACGTCCGTTGAAAAGCGCCTAAAGCCCTTAAAACCTCTGGCATGGAATAATCTTCCTCTCCAAAGGCCGCTAGAAACAGTTTATTATAGGACGGGATAGCTTTCAATTTTGGAATCAATTTGGTCAGTTCCATGTCCATTTCATGATGCGCTTCGATAGGACCCAACGCCTGCTCTTCCAGCGATTTGGCTCTTCCATCCCAGAACAGTTCTTTTCGCGCATACACATTCAGAAGTGATGGTGTGTTTCGGGTTCCTTCCAAATGGTCGTTGCCGACAGGGACTGTCGATTTATCAGCCCATGATGTTTGGGGATTGTGACAGCTGCTACAGGAGATCTGATTGCTTCCGGACAGAATTGGGTCAAAGAAAAGATATTTTCCCAATTTGACATCCGGCTTCTCCATCAAAGAGAAATAACTTGTATCAATTTTGGGCAATGAGCTAAATTCCTTCCAACTTATCCCAGCATCAATCGTCGGTTTAGGCCACTCGCTTATCGGTCTTCGATAAAGCAACTGAATTTCTTCATTCCATGCTTTTTGTTGATCTTTCATGGAAAGTAAGCCAACCAGCCCGATAATACTGACCAATACTGCAAAATGTTTTTTCATAATTAAAACAACCT
The DNA here is from genome assembly GCF_003071065.1 of Sphingobacterium athyrii. Lineage (GTDB taxonomy): Bacteria > Bacteroidota > Bacteroidia > Sphingobacteriales > Sphingobacteriaceae > Sphingobacterium > Sphingobacterium athyrii. The sequence goes on from NZ_QCXX01000001.1 coordinate 870,057, forward strand.
TAAATATTTTAAATAAATACCTACTGCTTCTTCACAGCGGTATAGATCTCCTTAGAAAATATACGAAACACCCAATTTGCCTAAAAGCCAATCTTTACCGGGTAAGGCGGACACGTCATAATTCAATGATGTCAAATCACCACGATGCTGATAATCTAATTGAAACTGTACACTCCAGTCTGTTTTGCCCCGATGTGCCATCCATACCCATGATGTTGTCCAGGTGCTGCTTGAGGCTGTCTCATAGAGGTAATCCTGATAAAGAATTTGCTTCGCAAAATTGCCTGTATTTAAATCCGATACACTCAATTTATTTGCTGGGGACCATTGTTTTGAAAAACAAAAAGATCCCAATAGATCTGATCGCTCATTTATGCGAAATCTGTGATTCAGACCGAGGGCCGCTTTGATCTGATCGATATCCATTGCGTTACTGGTTACTCCATCTTTTTTTCTAAGATTTCGTACTGTAATACCGCCTTCTGCCTGAAACTGACGAAAATCAAATAGCCCCTTTATTTGCAACTGATTCTGTTGATAGGTATAATTATTGGATAAATAGGTATAATTAAAGTCTTTCCCCTCTTCAATCTGCCCAATTAAAGCTAGTTTCAATGCTGTTTGGTTATGCATCTGACGGCTCCATAAAAAATCCACTGAACTGATATCCTTTGTATAGTCATTTAACAATGAATAAGTCTGTTTAGAATTATCATTTCTTCTGAAAGACTGTTTTTCATTAATATAGCGCCCGTTTAGGTAGATCCTATCTGCTCCATTCGGTTTTAACAGCAGGTGCCCGCCAATTCCGGTCCGATTGATGACGTCATCATAATTGATCTCGCTTATCTTTTCGCGCGCATTTCCGAAACCATTCATTATCCAGTTAACATACAATGGATCTTCGGTATTTTTTGTATATTTTTCATTTTTATAGCCTACATTTACGCGTTCAGAACCGTAGCCCCAAATACCCGAAAGATGATAAGAAATTTTTGGTAGATTGTGCCCGACACTCAGTTCAAACTGCAAATTCATGTCTTTAACATCTCCCCTTGGGTCATTATTGGAATAATGAGAACCTAATCTATAATCAATCCCCAGGGTAATGGGCAAGCGATTATTTAGGAATGCATGTTGCATTCCGGCATCCAGTTTATATGTTTCCCGATTGTATTTGTTTTTTTTAAACGAGCCAAAATAAACGGGTGCGTCTTCGTTCCATCTCGATTGGTGGCGCAAAGCAGTACTGTCCTCTGAACTATGGTCGTAGGAAAATCGTCCCCAAAAATTAGTCTTTCGCCATTTTGTCTTTCCTTCGGTATAAATATAGGTCTGTTTTAGTCCATCGGCACCTTGAGCGGGCTGGAAACTTCCTTTGGCGATCGACTGTCGAATCCCTAATATGGAAGACTTATTCTTCATTTCCTCAGAAATCCACACCCTATTTCGCACAGCCATATCATGCGACATAATAGATGAAGGCTGGTACCAGTAAAACGTGGGCGCCAGTGAATCCACCGTTGCACTGTTTTTTATTTGTCCTTGCACGGCGATACAGCTTAAAAAATATACGGTAGCGGAAGCAATATATTCAATACTTTTCATCTAAAGAATTATTTATTAATGAACTGCTCACGGTACACTGAGCCTGCAAATAGAAATCGTCCGGGGCGTTTCATTAGCTATTTTTTCAAATTTCATCTGCTTGCTTGACAGGAAGCAGATGAAATAAAATCGTTTAGTGCAATTTAATCCGCAAATCCGAATGGATTTGCTTTTATGACAACGAAATCCACCGTTGAATTATTGGTATCCTTCAATTTTCGGACACCATTCGTGGTTTTGTCGGTTTTTCGCATCACGGATTGCGATGAATAGCCACCAAGTGTTACGAATGTAAAACCTGCATCTAAAGCCGGAGGGAGTTTTTTAGGAATCCTAGCATCTGTCGTATTCGGTTGAACATCTACTGCATCCATAATCCAATTGATTGGCAACTGTCTGTACTTTTTTGCTGTAGAACTTGGTGGATTTATGGACGGTTCAGGGTAGCTAGGAAGGTTTGCTACTGCAGCGCGATCAGCATGTTTAAATATCACATAAGCATCCCGTCCTAAATTATCTAAAATCCAATCGTTGCCCACATAATCCAAAATTTGCACATTAGGTACCTTTGGATTGTCGATATCAGACGCGAATGGTTTATTCCCAGGAATATCACCATAATATACTTCGAAGCTTGCGTTGCTCAGATCAACTGTCAGTTCCGGTTTTTTAATTGTGACTTCTTTTCCGTTATTTCCGACAAACGGTACTTTATGGTTTAAAGCATTCTGCGCAATCACAATACTTTTACCAGGTTCTACAGGATAACTTTTTCCATTTCCGGGAATCATAAACAGATCTCTTAAATAGACATAGTCTGTATTAGCAGCTTCTGCGCCAATCATACCCAATGATTTACTCCAATCCAATTGTCCATTGGCCTGATAGTAAACGGGATCAATTGTTGTCCGCTGTCTCCCCCACAGACGCCCAAAATAAAGGCTATCAGCATATAAAACTCGGTCGGTATTATTATAAACTTCAAAAAACTGATCTCTATAAATAGCCCCTTCTTTATTGTCCGACCCCGCATAATAGATCTGTTTTATAACAAAATTGCCCAAAAGGCCGGCAATTAATTCAAGATCCAAGCTTGAGGAGCTGGTAAGGTTCACTTTTTTTACCGACGCATTAAATGTGACATCTTCAAAAGTAGCTTGCCCCGTTGCATTAAAATACTGTTCTTTGGGAATCGTAATGGAAGCATCGATGTCGTACTCACCTGGCATAATGGAAACCAGATTGACCACACCTTGGGTCGGCGAATAGGTCATACTGTTTTTTGTCGACAGATTAGTCACTTTAACAACTACCTTACCCAGATCTAACTTACCATTTAGTTCCGCGGATGCATATTTTAAATTTAATTTAATATCCAATGGCTGCACACCATTTGTATTATCTTTTTTACAGGAAATAAAAGGTAATAATAGAAAAGGAATCAAATAACGTGTTTTCATATTGTTTAGTTTTTGAGTTTAAAATTTATAGGTTATCTGGGCACCATAGTTCGGCGACGAATTGGGAGCCTTCACCCCTGTCGCCCCAGCTCTGTAAAACCGCGGTTGATAGTCCAGGAAATTATATACATTAAAAGAGAGATAGATATTCTTGCCTATCTCCTTGGCCATATTGAGATTAAAGTTCCAATACATATAATTATTATCGGCATTGACACGATCCGCATCGGCTTTTCTCTTTTCATAGAGTTCGAGATGTTTTGGATTTGTTATATCAAATGGATCAATAACATGATATTCGTAGTCGCGGGTATAGTACCCTACAGGTATAATATCGCCATAAGCAGTTTTGCTATAATTATACAGTTCACAGTCCGCACTCAATTCGATTATCAATCGTAGCGCCGGAAAATGTGTTGAGCTCCGGAACTGCGCTCTGCTCAAATAATTTTTGGTAGACTTAGCGGGGAAAAAACCAATTACAATATCATCCAATGCTGTTCGTTCGGCATTAAACTCTAAACTATTTAATGCTGAGGAATTTGCATTGGCAAACGTAAAGGCAGCCGTTGCCGAAAAAGTTGTCATAAGAGAGGGAATGCGCGGAGCTGAATACATGACCTCAAGGCCGAAGTTGGAGGAACTATTACTATTGTCAAAATACTGATTAGACAACAGATACCGCTTTATTCCGGTCTCGCTGATAACTGGTTTAGCACCGGGGACCGGGATTGCCGAATATGTAGGTAGCTCCCTCACTTCATGAGCCGTAACGGTATTGATACTACGTGCATTCTTTTTATAGAAAAGATTAGTCCGTAAATAATGACCATGTTTGGTCCAGGACAAGGACGATTCTATGGTTTGGCCCATACTACTTTTCAGATTGCTATTATCTTTTTCATACCGTCTCAAATAAATCAAAGCTGTGCTCTCGTCCTCTCTGCCGTTATAAGCATTGAGCAAAATTATCTCATCAAATGTCGGCCCGGGATACAACTGAGCCAATCCGGGAGATTTAAAAGAGAGTCCATAAGCCAGGCCAATCTGTGTGGATTTGGAAAGTGCATAATTGATATTCGTTCTGGGAGAAAAAGAAGAATGACCATTCATTATGTCCCAGCGAAGACCTGCCCTTATGGCCAGGTCTTTATTAAACAATTTCATACGTGCGGCGTCCTCGGCATAGAAACCAAAATTTTGCAAGGCATGTATTAATGAGAAATCGTAATATCGATCTGACCTACTGCCGAGATCCTTCTTGGGTATCGAAGGGTCAGCCATACGCCCTTTACCGCGATTGATATCATAACTGTAATTGGCTCCAAAATTTATTTTATGAACAATACTTCCGGTGATTGCAAAAGCATTCGCTTCAAGTCTACCATTTAAATTTAAAGGTCTATTGTCTGCAGCATCGAGCGCAGTATATTGACCTGGCGCGTATTGTCCCTCCACAATACCTGTCTGAACAGAATCGGTATAGAGCACAACAGCATCATTATAATAATGTTCACGGTAGGTATTCTGCTGGCTGGAGCTTATACCTACATTAAAATTGATGTTTTTGAGAAATTCCTGATCCAATTTGTAACTCGTGCGGCTAGCCGCATTCCAGCCCCAACCACCAAATGAAATGGCATTGGACTGCGGATCATCCGGATCCTTATTCACCCGGTCAATCACTTTATTATAAGATCCCGAAAGAGTTTGTTTTAACCTTTTTTCAGCTCCAAAATAATTTGTCCAGATCAATGTCCCATTAACACGGTCATATTGTTTCAACTTATCTCTGTTGTCCGCATAGGATTTAACATACCCTATATCAGCATTTACTGTCCCCAATTTCTTTCCCAAACGCATACCTTTGGATAAGCCGTATGAGGTGGCATTACTTCGAACCTGAAGCCGGAAAAAAGCCGGTGTTTTACCTGCCTGTCTTTCAATAATAACAGCACCGTTTGATAAATCGCCATAACGAACCGGTGCGACCCCCGATATTACCTCCAAACGTTCGATATTTTCTACAGGGATCTGACGCAGATCAACACCCCCAAAAACATTCTCGCCTGAATAAGACTTTGTAGTCCCTGGTCGGCCCGTCAGTCCATAATCCGAAGGTCTAATCGAATTGGTTGCTCCCGACATCCCAAATATACCGGGGTTACGTCCTTGCATATTCCCGTTATTGCCAAGGGTAATATCATCCATAACGATAGCAACCCCAAAAGCATTATTGAGCTCGTCCGCATTCCGGGAGCCGCTAATAGTTTCCTCAAAGGCTCCACGCAGTGTCAACATTTGCATATCTTGCACGGAAGGTGCAGTATTTTTCCGGTTAGGGAGGCGGTTCAATAGGTCATTTACACTCAGCGCAGGATATCTTTCGATCATTTCGCGGTCAAATACCAGTGAGGAGTTACTTAGTTCCCCCTTTTTTGCCTGTACAGCTACCTCATCGAGTGCGAGACTCATATCCTGCAAGACAAAATTCTCCACTTTTTTTACTGAGTCCAATAAAATCGTCCGCTCAATCCCCTTTTTCCCCAAATAAGAAACCGATAAAGTGATTGTTTTCCCTAACTGCTCGTTTGGAATTTTTAGACTATATTCACCTCGATTATTGGTGATACTTGATAGATCCAGTTGATTCAGCATTACGGTGCTTCCCGACAATAACGCCTTCCTATTATCAGTAACTTTCCCCTGAATTAATACGGATTGTCCATATACATCCAAAACAAGACAAAGGGAGGCAAAAATAGTCCAATATTCTTTTTTCATAAGCACGAACAAAAACGCATTTCAAAACACGCTTGTTTAAAATCGTTCTAAACAGCTGCAAATATATACTATTTGAAAGCATTTATTCAAATTATTTTTAATAAATCTAAATTATAAAACGCAACATAAATCATTAAAGTAATTGAAAAACGCATAAAAATGAAAGCAGATATAAGCTCAATAACTGGATAATAGTTTGTAAATGGATGATCTAAGGGAAGGTAGAAACGGAAAAACGCTGGGTTAATAAAGGGCGCTTCGTCGATGAAAACAATCCGAGAGCAGTTAATTAGGAAAAATTACCATTAAAACCTGGGGTTCATCGGTAAAAAAAGGTCTGTCTTAGGAGTAAGAACAGACCTCGAATGCACGGTAATTAGTGTAGGGGTGTTATAGTTACTTCATCAATAAGTTTCCCCTGTTGGTCAATAATTTTAAAAGACCCTTTAGCAGCTAAATCTACTTTAAGCAAATTGTTGTTGGAATTCACAATAATAGGAAAATTAACCTTATCAGACACCTGTTTAATAATATGCCTATGCAGATGTCCACACAGCATTATTTGCGCACCGGATCTATTTAGAATAGGAACAAATTTATCCAGGATCTCCTGTTCGCCATGCCAACCGCCAAATGGTGGCATATGACATATGATTATCTTATATTTTGCATCTTTATAATCCGGCTTTTCCACGGCTTCCTCTAACCATTTAGCTTGTTCTGTACGGTAATTATCCATCTCTACAATGCCACTGTATTCCATATCAGAATCGGGTTTATCCTCCCCACAGTCCAACACGATAAAAGCCGTTTCACCGTGTTTAAATTGATAATAGAGTTTTCCTGTCGGTGTCGGGAAGTATTGTGGATAAGTGGTAGCGAAAGGCCCTCGAGTTTCATGGTTCCCTCTTGCATAGAACATAGGTTTCTCACTTGCAAATCGTTTGATTGCTGTATCCATAAAACCGTCAAATAGCTGTTGCTCACTCAATAAATTATCGACCATATCACCATTAAAAACAATAAAGTCCTGCTTAGGAAGATCAGAGAGATCAAGTAATTTATTCAACACATCGTTACGACCATGTATATCATTAACCACAGCGAAACGGGTTACTTTAGTCGGTCCGAGCGTCCTGAATATCAGCGGTTCCTGTCGATATACATTGGTTGCTACAATTTTGCCGTATTCCACGTTGACCCCGACATGTTTAGTTACCTCTTGGCTGTATACTCGGTAACGGTATTTTGTCCCTGGTTTTAACCCGTGTAAATTTACTTGGTGAACAGTCCCGACTTTTTTAAAACCATAGGCTGCAGCATAATGTTTAGGTCGCTCAATATGATAAAAATGGCTCGAATCATCTGGCGCCAATTCTACCCAACCCGTTGCTGGACGATCCGTCGTCCATATAATGGATACCGAATGATCGGTCAAGCCTTGGATATAAGGCAAATGTGTCAAGTTAATTTTTTCATCCTGCTGTGCATTACAGTGCAAGGTTACAAACTGTAGTGAGAGGATCACTGCAATACATTGGAGGTACTTATACATAAGATTTAAATTAGGTTTAAAAACGTAGGTCACTCATCATGGATGAGCGACCTAAAATACGAAAATTCTTAATTTCCCCAACCGGGGTTTTGCTTTAAGTTTCTATTTAACTGCAGTTCTTGCACTGGTATCGGATACAAATAGTCTTTAGTTTCATCGAATGCTTTTTTAATATGCGAATTGATGATCACATTTCCTTTATTTCCATTTTCCAACAAAATTTCTGATCCAAGTTTCAGATTGATCAACTTCGCGAGATATAAAATAGGTTGTAGCTATAGATATGAGAATCAATAAAACAGACTATCCCGCAATCCATATTGTGAACACAACGAACTAGCCTTATTTGCAAAAGCATGGCGGTAGTAATCCGGCAATTTTCCATCTGCACCAAATAGTCGCTGATACTTTTGTAATAGCTGAGGATAATGTTTTCCGATAGCGCGCATGACCAATGCGCTATTGTCCGCAGGATCATTTCCGTATAGGGCGAGCGTAGCAGGAAAAACATAACTTGCACCAATAGTCTGAAAAGTCTGAAATAGCAATTCCAGACTCGCCCCAGTATCCGATATATAGGGCAACAGTGGCATCAGACTGACGCCACTATAGAGCCCCTGTTCAAGCGCTTGCCTTAATGCTTCCAATCGTAGTGAGGGCTTAGGAGCCCCCGGTTCGAAAATACCGGCAACGCGATCATCTATAGTCGAAAATGAAAAGGTAACAAACGCCTTATGTGTTAATTTTGACTGAAGATCTTCAGGAAGTATTGCCGCTGCATCAATCTCTCTTAACAAATCAAAATCCCGGGTAACTAAGTTCGACTTCGTAATAATATGTACCGGAAAACGATAGTGCAGGATGACTTCCAGCAACTGTCGGGTAAGCAATTCGGACTGTTCCAGCTGCAGATACGGATCTGTCGCAGAAGAAAGAACGATAATTCCATACTGTTTTTTTCGCGCACGCAGAGACAACTGTTTTTCCAAGAGTTCGACAGCATTGCTTTTCATACTCAATTTTTCAGCCATGTTTATCCCGTACTTACTTCCCCTGATATAGCAATATAAACAATTGAAAGAGCAACCACTATAGGGATTTAGCGTATAATCGTCAAGAAACCAAGGGTCTCTTCGTTTGGTCTTATTGAGAATGGATTTCGCAATTAAACGGCGCATAATATCCCATTCACTTTAAAACGTTCTACCCATACCTCTTGATGCAGGCCACACCTCCTTAAAACCATATTGTGCATAGAGCTGGAAAGCAACACCATCTGCGATCAAACTGACATAACAGCTGTCAGGGAGGTTTGAATTCATATATTCATCAAGCTTCTGCATAATCAGTTTTCCAAGCCCTTTTTTCTGATGTTCAGGGAGCACACAGATGTCAACGACCTGGCAATGGCAAGCACCATCGCCAACAATCCTACCCATACCTACTATTTCATTATCATTGTCCTCATCTAAAATAGCCACACAGCATAGGGAATTTTCCATTCCTAGACGTGCAGCTTCCTCCGTTTTTGGAGATAACCCTGAGTGTTCCCTTAAAAATTGATAGCGCTTATAATCTATCTTCTGATATACGGCTTGATAATGCATAGTAAAATGATCAGTTTATTTGCTATGAAATTATTCATAATAATACATTTTTCAAAACTGCATTGATTATACAATACTAAAAAACACATACATAGTTATTCTAAAATACGAATTCCAGTTGGGGATCAGCACGCTATTTTTCCTTAAATCACCTCAATGAACTGGTTTTCGCTGTATTTTCACGGCCGGAAAATCACTTCGGAGGGGCTAATGCCCCTAAAAAATCTCTATATTCAGTGGATAATCGCAAATATTTAATTTTCAATGCATAATAAATATTTTAATTCATTACCTTTATAGCATTGAAACAAAACTCAACACCAGCCATGTTTATCGGCGCTGTCAAATGGTTCGACAATAACAAAGGATTTGGTACCCTTGCGTTACCTTCCGGAGAAGAACTCTTTGTGCATATACGCAGGTTTAAAATTCCTCCGGAGCATATTATTCAGCCTGCTGAGGTAATAGTCGGAGACAAGAAGTCTGACCCCAAGCGGAGCGGTTACTTAGCCCACAACTGTAAAATCCTCAAGAGACCTGAAGATTGGAAATTCGTCATCTCTCTCTTTGAAAAGGATCATACTGTACTCATCCCCGATAACCACGGCCACGAGCAAAAGCACAATCTCACCTCATTAGCAGCAAGACAATTATTACGAACCCAGGGCAAAGACAACGTAGTTTCCATGTTGACCTCTCATTTTGATGTCCGTTTCAACAGCTCCATTTTCTTAGCTTATGCTGAATTGCTTGACAAAAGTATCTCAGGTATTTTTGAAAAAGAAATAGCATCTGAACTTCTCGCTCAGATTTTCTCATACTTTGGAAACCATGTTTCACATCAGATTTTATTCAGGGTTTGGAAAGAAAGGATGTTCAGGTATATTGGCTATCCGGCCGATGGCGACTATGAGATTCCCGAAGAAGTGCTTAATCTGAACGCAACTGAGATAAATTACGACGATTTAACACGAATCAGGGCTTATAGTTTTGGTAAATCTTTCTGTAATGATTTTGTAGAAGCATTATTTGACGATTTGGAAACAATGGACAAGCAAGATGTTGAGCCCTTGATTCCCTATATTGATTTCCTTGAAAACGAAGATTCTATTGAGAAAATTAATCTAATCATGCAGTAAGGTGAATTGAGAATGGGAATAACAATTGTATTTATTGCTATACTCGTTCTTATACTCATGTTAATTATTCGTTCCAAACTGCCCATAACTCAAAAAATAGCAGTATCAATCGGCACCATTTTACTGCTGTTCTTCCTACTTGCTTATCTATTTATCAGTGGATTCGACAGCGGGAGAACACCGAAAAAAACAGCAGAAGAATTAAATCAAGAAGAAAAAAAATAAAACAACAGTCTTTCAAATATTAAGATAAACGAGTAATTTAGTTAGCGCAAAGCGACCATTAAAACAAGATAAAGCCGTAAGATTAATTAAATTAAAAATAATGCCAGAATTATTATTTACATTACTAATCAAATTCTTACCGAGTCATTATCATATAATTGACTCTTTCCGTAACGACGATGACTTTTTAGCGGTACTGCTCCTGATGGGTTCATTCGTGTTTCTGGCACTCACGGTCATAAGCATCCTTCTTGGTTTACTCTTTGTAGCAACAATCATCCTGCTTATTAGCGCTGGCATTATTTCAACATCGGTTATCGTCGGATTACAACAGCGGTCCGTAACCAAAGGATTCAAAACCCTATTCCTTTCTTCAGCCATTGTGGGCAGCACTATAGTTTCCGTTATATTTTGCATTTTCCTCAATGCAGTTTATGATTGGCACAGCAATAACATGGCTATTCTAATTGGCATCGGCCTGGGCATTGTTTTGGGTATAGGATTAGGTTTACTCGCCTTCAAAGCCATGACTGGACTTGTCAGGTTTTTGACGAATAAATACCGGAAATAACACCCATCTTCGCAAATTATCTCCTTCCTATTCCACATATTTAAACCGAAGAGCCGTTAGACTCGCCTTATCACCATTACCTTCGATCAACGAAACACTAATTTTATACCGTCCTGTTTTGCTGAATTTCATCCAGCCCCAAGGATACCAATTATATACATGCGCCGATTCCTGTTGGTTCTGTAAAAGTTCTCCTGCCGAATTTTCAATACGCCACACCATCCGTCCTTGGCCCGCATAATTCATGTCTATCTGATAGTAGCCTGGCTTTTCAATAACTATTTCATAAGATAACCGGCTTTTTTCTGTCCATTTACTGGCCTGAACGACATGTTTCCATTCACCAAATTTCTCCATCCAGGATTTCCCTTCTTTCGTACAGTTCACCACCTCTCCAAAATCAACAGGAATAACGGTTTCGAGCGCAGGATCAACACCCAGCATTTTTTCGACCTGCGGCGTACCGTCTACCTTAATCTCAATAACGGACACCATCTTATCAGGTGCGATTCTTGGAATGTTAATTTTAAGCCAGTCCTTTTCAAGCGTATAATTTAATTTTTCCTGATTGTCCGTTCCCATGAGTCTGATGGACTGTACCCCTTTGCTCAATCCCGGAACGTATAAGGCTCCATCGGTAGGCCAATGATAGACCAGTAAGGAAATTCGATCCCCCTGTACGGTGGCGTCGCCCCAGGGTAGCGCATGTTTCCAGGGCGATGCTTGCGCACCGTATACAGTTTCTGGATAACGTTTGATCCAAGCACCCGCATTGCGCAGGGCTAAACCCGCCTGATCCGGAATAGAACCATCCGGTTTCGGACCTACGTTCAACATATAGGTACCTCCGCGTGCAACAGTTGATAGCGTTCGCTGCAATAGCTCCTGACTACTCTTCCAGTTGTTATCATACCAAGCGTAACCCCAGGAATCATTGGTCACATCAACAGTTTCCCAGATACCATCCACATTCTCCCTGGGCACTTCCATATCTCCTAGCGTGGAGTAATCGCCCAGCCCATGCCCTACCCTTCCGGAGACATAAGCGCCAGGTTGATTTTTATGCACGAGTTCTACGAGTTTCTGTGCATATTTTTTGTCCATTCCACCCGGTGTATCAAACCAGACCAGTTCTATAGGGCCATAGCCTGTTGTAATTTGCTGTACCTCAGGGTAACATTTCTCCCAAAAATAATCATCAAAAGATTTCGCTTTTCCCTGCGCATCCAGCTTGGGTCCTCCGTTTCCACCGGGATAAGTCCAGTCCTGATTTTGAGAATAATAAAATCCAAAACCAATACCACCTTCCTTACAGGCTTTAGCCAATTCAGTCATCGGATCGCGTTTATAATCCGTCGCATCAACAATATTGAATGGGTTCACTTTCGAATGAAACATCGAAAATCCATCATGGTGTTTACTGGTAATAACGATATAACGCATTCCAGCATCTTTCGCCAGCTGCACAATAGCCTTGGCATCAAACTGATCCGGATGAAAAGAAGACGCTGCCAACTTATATTCCGCAGGGGGAATATTCGCCATGCTCTTGTTCATAAGCCATTCTCCGATTCCATAATAGGTTTTTCCCTGCCATTTATTTGCTAATTGGGAATAAATACCCCAATGAATAAATAGGGCATATTTGCCTTCTCGAAACAGCTTTCCCCTATTTTGTGAAACAGCACTTTTCCCGCCGGCACCATCCCACATCTCTTCCATTCGTTGCGCAAGGGCATGATGTGTACATAATATACTGACTGCTACCCCGAATACGATCGTTTTAAAACTCATCGCTAAAAACTTTGATACATCCGGATACAACATTATACCTTAGGCATACTATACCCATTTTGATAACTTTTAGCCAGATAGCGATCTGCATCCTTATCATTGAAAGTGCGCTTATTTTTATCCCAGTACAGCTTCTTTTTGCTTCGATAAGCAATATTCCCCATCTGGGAGAAAATGGCAATATGAGCACCCGCCTCAATCGGCGCATGCAGTCCTTCACTGGATTTATTGCGAACAGCTTCTATAAAATTGACCATATGCTTATCCAGTCCATTATCTTTTGAAGGTTGAAAAGCAACCGCCTCCATACGACCTTTTTCGGGGATAACCTCCCAGCCTTCACGATTGACCACCAATGTGCCATTATTACCGATAAAAGCGACACCATGTGTTTTTTGATAAGGCCCTAGATCTATTCCTGTTGCCTGTTCCCACTGGACATTGAATCCGTCAAACTCATACACAGTGGTTAAACTATCCGGAGTTTCAGCCGCATCATCAGGATAAGCAAATTTTCCTCCGGCAGCCATAACGGATACCGGATCGGAAACTTTCATTCCGATCAGGGCATAGTCCAGCATATGGACGCCCCAATCTGTCATCAGCCCCCCCGCATAATCCCAGTACCACCTAAAATTAAAATGAAAACGATTGGGATTGAAAGCCCGTTTTGGAGCTGGCCCAAGCCACTTGTCATAATGAACACCGGCCGGAACCGAAGCATCAGGCAGCACCGGAATGCTTTTCATCCAACCTTGATACGCCCAAGCTTTAACCAAACGGATTTTACCCAGTTTTCCACTATGGACAAAAGCCATGGCATCCCTAAAATGCTGCTGGCTCCGTTGCCATTGTCCAACCTGCACCACACGTTTATATTTTTTTGCTGCAGCGACCATGAGCTCGCATTCCCGAATGGAATTCCCAATAGGTTTTTCAACATACACATCTTTTCCCGCTGCAACCGCATCTACCATCTGTAGGCAATGCCAATGATCTGGCGTAGCCACGATCACGACATCCACATCGTTTGCTTTGAGCAGATCTTTATATTCTATATAAGTTTTGACCGTAATATCTCGTTTTTTTAACTCTTCGGCCCTATTCCGAAGTATATTTTCATCTATGTCACAAAGCGCAGTACACTGGACGCCGGGCACCTTCAATATCGCATTTAGATTAGACCAGCCCATTCCATTTACGCCGACCAGCCCGACACGCACAGTTCCAGATTGCCTACCGAAAACAGGTGTATTGGCAAATAGCACTGAGGCTGTCAGGATTCCGGTATTACGGAGAAAATCTTTTCTTTTCATTGTTTAATTTGGTTTAGTTTTGTATTATTTTGATTAGATCTACCATCTTTTTGGTAAAGACGATTCATGCAGCACTTTCCCTAGAGATACCTAATATAACATTTAATCATGAAGATCAGGAAAAATAAGGAAATTCTCTTTCCATTGAAATGAGTTTTACATTTTCAGAAAGTGGTCATCGGTCTTTTGGCGATGTGCCGTCCTGCCTTCATGCCCGAAAAAATGCAACCACCCAAAAATGTCCCTTCCAATGCCCTATAACCATGCATACCTCCGCCTCCAAAACCAGCTACCTCACCGGCGGCATACAGTCCTTCGATGATATGGTCGTCTACTGTCAGAACCTGTGCGTCTAGGTTTGTCTTAATCCCGCCCAACGTCTTACGTGTAAGTACATGTAAACGTACAGCAATCAATGGTCCATTCTTCGGATCCAATATCTTGTGTAGAGACGAGACCCTTCCAAGCCGATCGCCGAGATACTTTCGCGTATTACGGATATAATTGACCTGCGTGTCTTTAGAGAATTTGTTATCCAACTCGCGGTCTCTTGCCATGATCTGTGATTCAATAGATTCGTAATTTAACAGATCATCTCCGGACAGGAGGTTCATTCTTCGGACCAATTCCGATAATGTGTCCGCAACGATAAAATCGACCCCATTCTCCTTAAACGCTTCAACTGGTGCGGGGGCCTTTTTACCGAAAATCCGTTTGAGGAAGAGTTTATAATCCCTATTGGTAATATCTGGATTTTGTTCGGAGCCGGAAAGTGCAAATTCCTTTTTGATGACTTTTTGCGTCAAAATAAACCAGGAATACGAATAGCCACTATCTTGTATATGCTTTAGTGTACCCAACGTATCAAACCCCGGAAAAAAAGGCGCCGGAAGTCTATTTCCTTTCGCATCGAACCATAGTGAAGAAGGACCAGGTAAAATACGTATACCATGATTGGGCCAAATCGGATTCCAGTTCCGTATGCCTTCGGTATAATGCCACATACGATCTTTATTGATCGTATGGGCGCCGATTTCTTCGGCGACCGCAATCATCTTTCCATCTACATATGCCGGAACTCCAGAGATCATTGCGGATGGAGCCGTACCCAACCGTTTAGGCCAGTTCTTTCGTACCAGTTCGTGATTGGCGCCAAGCCCGCCCGAGGCAACGACAACGTGCGGAGCATGATATTCGAAGGTGTCAATGACATTTCTATTGGTCGCAGCCCCCCTTTCTTTATCATCATCTTCTAAAATATCACCAAATACTCCTTTTATAGCACCATTTTCTGTAATCAACCTCGTAACACGATGTCTAAATTTAAATTGCAAGAGTCCATTTTTTTCTGCGGTATAGGCCTTTTCTATAAAAGGTTTAACGACTCCCGTTCCAGTTCCCCAACTTACGTGAAATCTGGGAACCGAGTTTCCGTGACCAGAAGCACGGCCATCTCCACGCTCAGCCCAGCCTACCATAAACATGAATTTAACACCTAGCTTCGTTACATATGCATATTTTTCACCGGCGGCGAATTTCAAGTAGGCATCGGCCCATTGACGGGGCCAGTAATCCGCTGCCCTATCAAAACCTGCGGTACCGAACCAGTCTTGCTGTGCCAACTCCAAAGAATCTTTGATCCCCATACGACGCTGTTGTGGTGAATTGATAAAAAATAGACCGCCAAAAGACCAGAATGCCTGTCCCCCGATATTTCTTTCGGTCTCTTGATCCAATAGAAGTACCTTCTTTCCTGCGTTGGTAATTTCCATTGCCGCAGTTAATCCTGCCAGACCAGTCCCGATAATGATGGCATCAGGTTTAAATTGTTCTTCTATCCGCATACTATAAATATCAATGGGTTCTATATTCTCTACGGTTCTTGTGCGTAAGTTCACTTTTGGTTCCCTTAAATTTACTTGTTTCTCTTCTGAAGTACAAAGAGAAATAAAATTCAATCTGTGAACAAGGAGTGCAAACTATCATTAAAATTATACACAAAAGCAATTTAAGCGGCCTGCTTTAAAGACACACCACCCTTAGGTTTAATTTTTGAACTGCCATAGCATCAGAATCGACACCTAAAAGCATTGAAATCTATCGTTGGCCTACTTTATGGTCACTTATTTTATTTTAGCAAAACAATCAATAATTTCCATTAACGTCAAAGCCTCCTCCATAGGTGCAGGATTTGGACCATTCCCCTCAAAGAAAGCCACTGTACTAGCGATC
Organism: Sphingobacterium athyrii; assembly: GCF_003071065.1. Classification (GTDB taxonomy): domain Bacteria; phylum Bacteroidota; class Bacteroidia; order Sphingobacteriales; family Sphingobacteriaceae; genus Sphingobacterium; species Sphingobacterium athyrii. Next base: position 886,348 of record NZ_QCXX01000001.1, read on the forward strand.
ATGGGATATTGTATATGCTCAGGATGCTCAAATACAAATTCATTCTCTTCATCATCAGATTGAACCGTTACCAAATTGCCAAATATGGAGAAGCTAATCTTCCCGCGGCTACCTATGATCTCACAGCGATCTACATGATCTTCTTGCCTGACATTGAAACACCAGCTTCCATTAAAAACAACCTGATGCTCAAATAATATAGTTCCAGTTGTGTGATCAGCGACAGCAGAGGCTGCATCCTGGATCTGGCTAAATCCTTCAAAAGAAATCGGCAAGCCAAAAAAATACAACATCAGATCCAATTGATGTGGTGCAAGATCAAAAAAATATCCACCTCCGGATATTGCTGGGTCTGTGCGCCAGTCTGCCGCCCCCTTGGTCACTAATTCCGGCAACCGACTTTGCCATAACCGGAGCTGAACAGTCCGAATTATTCCTATCTGTCCAGCATCTAACAACTCTTTTACTTTGAGAAATAGAGGTAACTGTCTTCGATAATGCGCAACCACCAACTTGCCATTAGTCTTTCTGACAACATCCAAAAGCAGCCTTGCTTCATGTGCATTTAAGGTAACCGGTTTCTCAACATAGACATCTTTTCCGGCTTCTAAGGCCTTCAATGCATAGTCAAAATGTGAAGAGGGCGGAGTAGCAATGTAGATGGCATTCAATGCCGGATTGCCCAACATGTCCTCGACCGTCGAATACCAATGCGGGACTTGATGTCTATGGGCATAATCGGCAGCTTTAGCGGCATCTCTCCGCATTACAGCCAATAATCTACTATCTTTAACTTTATTAAACGCGGGACCGCTTTTTTTTTCTGTAACATCGCCGCACCCTATGATTCCCCACCTTACCTTTGCATCTTCCATTTTTATTTATTTTTTGAACTAATCCTCGAACAAACTTTTTTATTCCGGTTTCAGGCGCCCGATAAACGCGTTTTTACCAAGCAAAAATCCGATTGCCTTTTCAATATTTTTACGTCGGCTTTCATCTGTCTTCAAGAAAGAAATGTAACGGATAATCTCTTTTCTTTTGGATGGTGCCAAACGGTCAAAGACTGCTTTTGCCACTTCATTTTCATTCAATGCCCGCTCAAGTTCGGGATGTGGCGCTAAACCTCGTTCAGTGGGATCAAAAATAACAGACACTTTCAATAGTTCACCGATCCGCTTAGGGGAGTTTGCCAACATCTGGGTATTGATATACAATCGCCACTCGCCCTTATACCGTAATAAGGTCTGTTTATAAGCTTTACCATTTACCTTCCCGCAAATAGGGATATATCCCTTATCCACTCCAGCTTCGGCAAAGAGATTACGTAAAATTTCATCGGGCACAAAAACAAAAGGGTTGATTCCTATTATCTCCAATTTGGCTTTAAAGGCAAACATATATATCGACATGTATGGTTTATCCAAAAATTAAGTTGTAGATAGAATCGCTTCTATCAGTTTAAGCTCTTCCTGACTAAAACTTAAATTTTCGAGCGACTTTAACGAATCCGTCAATTGCGCACTGTTTCTCGCTCCGACCAAAACCGATGTCAGGCGTTGATCCTTCAATAACCAGGCAATTGCCATCTGTGCCAATGATTGTCCACGTTGCGCAGCAAGTCCATTCAAAGCAGACAGTTTTGTAACAAGCTCGGATGTAATGGCGGTACTCTTTAAAAAATGCTCTTTTGAGGCCCGAGAATCTGTTGGAATACTACCCTGTAGGTATTTATTGGTCAGTAGGCCTTGGGCCAAAGGGGAGAAAGCGATAATCCCTATCCCCTCTTCATCCAGCACGTTCAACAGCCCTTCTTCCGGGGTACGCACCAACATGGAATACTTTGGTTGGTGGATCAAACAAGGACAATTCAGATCACGTAATATAGCTGCCGCTTCCGTTACCAAATCCGCGGGATAGTTCGATAAGCCTACATAAAGTGCTTTTCCCTGTCGTACAACATCACTTAACGCGCACATGGTTTCTTCCAACGGTGTATTGGGATCATTCCTATGATGATAAAAAATATCAATATAGTCCAACTTTAAACGTTTTAAGCTCTGATGTAGACTCGCTATCACATATTTACGGCTCCCCCAATCGCCATAGGGTCCTTCCCACATCGTATACCCCGCTTTGGTCGATACCAAGAGTTCATCCCGGTATCCGGCAAAATCCGTGGTCAATATCGCTCCAAAATTTTGCTCCGCACTGCCGGGAGGCGGTCCATAATTATTCGCAAGATCAAAATGTGTGATACCGTTGTCAAAAGCCGTACGTAGGGTCTGCCTAAACACTTCTTTCTGATCAATATCACCAAAATTCTGCCATAGTCCAAGGGAAATAGCCGGAAGTTGAATACCACTCTTCCCACATCGCCTGTAGGGCATTATATTATATCGGTTTGGATTGAATGTCACGTTGTCAAGTTTATATATGCAAAATACAAAACTATTTTGAAGAGTCTGAGCAATAACTGTCAATGCGCTAGAAATATTTCGACATGCAACAATTGAATTAAAATTTATACCATTCCACACAACAGATCTATGCTGGTATCACAAATATTTTTATATTTTTGATTATCGTCCATTAATAGCACAGCGTTAAGTAACAATGTCCCATGATCAGTAGATTCTTTAGAAAATTCTATTTACATATTGTGATATGGGTTATTCTGCTCTTACTGCCTTTTATTACCTATCTCTATCAGCCTGACAAAATCGCTGATTTTAAAATCTATTCGGCACTATCCCATCTTGCCAATATCATCTTTCTGGCGAGCAATTTTTATCTACATTGTTACCTTGTCGCGCCGAGGTATTTCTTTGGTCGTAGAAAGATTTTTGCCCTATTTATCGCACTGGGCTTTGTAGCCTACGTCATGCTCAATTATGCAATCGTCTATTTCAACCCCAATGGAGAATTAGCTCATTTTAAAAAGGAGAATATACTTTTTGTTCGTCTTGTTGTCGGTCCTGGAATTATCTATTCGCTTTGCATGATCACCTCGTCCATGATCTTTCTTTATAATGAACAGGCGAGACAAAAGGAACTTAATAAACAAATCGCATTAGAAAAGACTACAGCAGAACTGACTATTTTAAAACTCCAGATCAGTCCACATTTTTTATTTAACACCCTCAACAATATTCGTTGGCTGATCCGCAAACAATCCCCCGATTCCGAGGGTACAATAGTCAAACTGTCCGAAATGCTGCGTTATATACTCTATGAAGTCGATGGACCGAAGGTCGAACTTTTCAAAGAAATTGACCATATGCGCAATTTCATTGCTTTACAGACATTAAGGCTTCCCATTCCGGGGGAAGTTGACCTGAAAATAGAAAGTACCCTCAAGAACAGAATGATCCCTCCTTTATTGTTTATTCATTTTGTAGAAAATGCATTCAAATATGGCGTGGATAGTAAAAATATCCCCAACATACAATTTCAATTCATAGACATTCCGGGCGGACTCGTATTTAAATCTACGAACAAAATATTGCAATATACCGAGCATCGGTCAAATGAAGGCATCGGGTTAACAAATGTGAAACGAAGACTACAGTTGCTTTATCCCAATCGCCACGATCTATCCATCAAAAGAACAGCGGATGGATACTTTGAAGTTGCACTCAGACTAATGACAGATGAAGATTAAATGTATACTAATTGATGACGAACCATTCGCGCTTAATTTGCTGGAGGATGACCTATTGAGTTTTGACCAAATTGAAATTCTACAGAAATTCCATGCCCCTGTCGATGTTGCTGAATACCTAAAAAATCAGGCCGTGGACCTCATTTTTCTGGACATCCAGATGCCCGAACAATTAGGAACAGAGTTTGTCCGGAACCTTGAAGATCCACCCCTATTTATATTTACAACTGCTTATCATCAATATGCTGTTGAGGGATTTGAATTAAATGCAGTAGACTACCTTTTGAAGCCTATTTCAAAAGAACGACTTATGACGGCTATCCGCAAAGTCGAGGATATCATGACACTACGCAACAAACAGGTTGTCGAAAAAGACCATATTATCGTGCATGTGGAGTATAAAAAAACAAAGATTTATCTCAACGAAATCAGCTACATCGAAGGTTTAAAAGATTACGTAAAAATCTATTTGGTTGACCGGCAGACCCCGCTGCTAACCCGAAGTAATTTACGTGGTATGGAGAAGCTATTACCAGCAAGCGATTTCCTACGCATACACAATTCTTTTATTGTTAACAAAGCTAGAATCGAACATTACACACCAGCAAAAATCACATTACCTGAAATCGCTTTACCCATTGGCAAAAAATATGTCAAAAATATGGCGCAGTTCCATATGAAAGCTGCATCGAATCAAGATAACATCATCCGATAACGACCATTCGTCTACACATTTGGTTCGTCGGTCTACAGATGATTGCATAGTATAAAAATCATTTTCAAATTTGCTTGGGGTCAATTTGTCCAACACCGGCTATTGATCCGTATAGCAAAGAAAAAATGAAAAAAATTATAGCAGCACTCCTATTGGCAACCGCTGTTGCCCCATTACATGCCCAAACGGCTCCAAGTGGCCGTCCAAGTAGTTTCTCCGTCGCTGAAGGCAAACTCTCCGGTCAACTGACCGACCTTCAGGGCAAGCCAATCGCACAGGCTTCTGTCAATCTGCTGCGGGTGATCCATGATCAGTCCACGGGCAAAGAGCGGGAGATCTTGTTCAAAAGCACGAGCTCACTCGACAATGGGAAATTTAATTTTACCGCGCTCTCCACTAAAGATAAATGGAAATTAAAAATAAGCTCAGTAGGTTATACCGCTAAAGACATTACTGTCGAATATGGATCCGATGGCAAAGTATTGGATAAAGACCTCGGTACGATCACTTTGGAGAATGATAATCGAAAGCTGGAAGAGGTAACCGTTACCGGCCGTAAAGCTTTATTGGAAATGGATATCGACAAAAAAGTATACAATGTAGAAAAGAATATTGTAGCAGCAGGCGGTACCGCTATTGATGTCATGCGCAATATGCCTTCTGTACAAGTCGATATTGACGGGAATGTCAAACTCCGGAATGCAGCGCCGACTATTTTTGTAGATGGCAAACCGACAACACTAACGCCAGACCAAATACCTGCTGATGTAATCGAAAAGATCGAAATCATCACCAATCCTTCTGCCAAATACGATGCTTCGGGAAGTATGGCCGGAATTTTAAATATTATCCTGAAAAAGAATAAAAAAACAGGTTATAACGGTATGCTTACTCTTGGGGCAGATCGTTTCGGCGGAACCAATTTTATGGGAAGTCTCAATTTGCGTCAGAACAAATTCAACATATCCCTCACAGGAATGAATATGCGTATGCGGACAAATACCGAAGGCGATAGCTACCGGGAAAGCACAATTGATGACATTAATTCTACCGTTAAACAAGATATCGAGGGTAAAACAAAGGGTATGATCACCTTTGGGAGGCTCGGATTAGATTATGACCTTAGTCCCCGCACGACGGTATCTGTTGCCGGAATCTTTGTCGAAGGTAAATTTCGCCCCAATGAAAATACAATGATAACAACGGAATCGCAAGGCAATAGCAATAGAATTTCCGAATCTGAACGTAGTTTCAAACCAAGGGGCTTACAGGCAGGCCTAGTTCAGAAATTCAAAACTGAGGGTGAGGAATTGACTGCGGATTTCAATTATTTCGGTGGAACAAACAAATCTAATGGCACTTACACCACCAATTATTTAGCTGATAACGGGGGAATCATTGGTTCACAGATCCAAAAAAACGATGGCTCTGGAGATAACAAATTCATGACCGTACAGGCAGATTATGTCAAACCATTCAAAAATGGGATGAAACTTGAGACGGGGGTTCGCGCGCAGATCAACAAGCTCAAAAATCTGAATAACAACAGTCTCAAAGCCCGCGGTGAAGATGAGTATAAAGACATCAGCGCTGCGTCAGCCAATTACGACAACAAGAATACAGTCTATGCGGCTTATGCTTCACTTGGTGGCAACCTCAAAGATTGGGTATCTTATAAAGTCGGTATGCGTGTAGAAAATTCCACCTATGACGGTGAATTAATCAACACAAACCAAAAATTCCACAACAGTTATCCGGTCAGTCTCTTTCCTTCACTATTCCTGAGCAAGAAATTGACAAAGAAAGATCAGCTACAGATGAGTGTCACCCGTCGTGTCAATCGTCCTAACTTTTTTCAGTTAATTCCATTTGTTGATTATACAGACAGCTTAAATATCACGCGTGGTAATCCGGACCTCGTTCCGGAGTTTACTACTTCTGGTGAATTGTCTTATAGCCGGACACACGGTAAAGGCACCTTCCTGGCTTCGGTTTACTACAAAAAAACCACGAACCTGATCACCCGTTTCCTGACTCAGGAACTCAATCCCATTACCGATAAAATGGATTTCATCAATACCTATATTAATGCAAATTCCAGCAAAAACTATGGGGCGGAGTTTACCTATACCAATAATTTAAAAAAATGGTGGGACCTTACAGCTGACCTCAATTTCTACAATTCAAAAATTGAAATAGATGACAACACACCATCGGAAGGTATGTGGACCGTATTTGGAAAATTAAATAATACATTCAACCTGAAAAAGAATTGGAACCTTCAGCTCGCCTTTGAATATCAAGGGAAAACAAATATGCCGGTCACACAAAATCAAACCTTTGGTCCGCCAATGAATCAGGCTCAAAGTTCCTCTCAGGGATACATTAAACCGTTTTATGGAATTGATTTTGCCATCAAGAAGAGTTTCTTGAAAAACCAGGCTGCTTCCGTGACATTGGCTGTAAACGATATTTTTAGGACCCGCGGCAATACCATAGTCTCGTCAGGTGATGGTTTCTACCAAAACTATTATCGACTCTCCAATCCGCAGCTTGTCAAATTGAATCTATCCTATCGTTTTGGCAAAATGGACATGAATATGTTCAAGAAAAATAAAAACCAAAATTCGATGGAAGGGATACAGATGCAATAGATACGCACATTTAGATGATCTATTACAGCAGAAAGAGACCAAGTGGATGGTCTCTTTCTGCTGTAATTCTTTTTATATTATCTTTATTTATTAAACCACCTGACATTTATTAAACCACCTGACTCGGGATATTGTATTTCTTTATAATCGGTACAATTTCCCATAAATCATCTATGATATAATCCGGATTGGCTGACTTTAGCTGATCAGCGTGGTGAGCTCCTGTCGTAATACCAATACTTAAAGCACAACCAGCATTCTGACCTTCCTGAATATCAATAATTGAATCCCCTATTTTCACAACAGTTGTGGGATCTGAAATTGAAAAATTGGCTCTTGCAAGATCAATCATATCTGGATAAGGTCTATTTTTAGGTACATCGGATGCCGTAATCAATGCATCAATATCCCGTCCGACAACCCAGTTAAGCTTTTTCAGAAGAGATTCTGCTGTTTTTCGGTCATACCCCGTATTCAACACCCTAAGTATATCCATGTCCTTCAAAACCGCAAAAAGTTCATTGGCGTTTGAATTCGGATAAATATCTTCCACCTCATAAGCTTTCTCAAGTGCTTGTAAAAATGATTGGAATATCTTCTCGGCCAGCTCCTCGTCTTCCACGTTCACACATTTTTTTAAGACGGTCTTAATGGCCTGTAATTTTTCTTTCCCCGCTCCATGCTCCAATACCTCCGTCAGTGGAAGTTCATAACCACCGATTTCATTAATCGCATGGCGAAGTGTCTTATAAACTATATTATTCTCATTTACGGTAGTACCTGCCATGTCAAATACCACCATCTTGATCGCTTCTCTCATCTATTTACTATTAAATGTTTAGCAAAAATAAAAAATTGTTAAACAAAACTAAACTTTTAAATGTTAACTTATTGCTATATTTAAGTTAAGAAGACGCAAGTTAACACAGTACAAAATAATAAGTCCAGCAAATCAAAAATACCTGAAATGGGATCCGAAACCACAGATATCCGGTACCTTTCCCATCATACGTTGCCGTTTCATAATTTAAGTGCCTTATACTGGCGAATATATTTGTCGGTAGTATAAGGATAAAAAAGACAATCAACAGTATACCCGTGAGACGGCTTAGGGAGGGTACAAATAAACCGAAAGCGGCCATGACTTCCAATAATCCGGTCAAATAGATCATTTCTTTTTTCAATGGAATAAAATCAGGAAGCATCAGCATCATACCTTTTGTGTAGATTAGGTGTCCCAGTGAGGTGAAGAATAAGGTTGCAGCTAAAGCGATCTTCCCTGCCAGATGGTAATCCATATAGCCTCTGTATTGTCGTATAACCAAGTTGCCAATGATAAAGACAATAAGTAAAACAAAAAGTGGTTTCATAATCTTTTTTTATTCAAAGCTATAGGCCTTTCTGTTCCCTATCAATGAACAATTGTTAAGAAATTTCCTTCCGGATCCTACTCAGTGACTGAGGTCTGATTCCGATATATGATGCGAGATATTTTAAAGGAATATTTTTAATCAGCTCAGGCTGTTCTCGCATCAGATTGAGATACCTTGTCTTGGCTGAATCTTCAAGAAGGGTGAATTCGCGTTTCATTTTCTTCAAAAATATATCTTCGATTGCCTTACGACCGATAAAATTTCCCACCTGTGTCGTTTTATACACGGTATTCAAATCAGCATAAGATATCCGCCACAAGACACAATCTGTAATCGCTTCAAGATTATAGGACGATGGTGCCTGGGTAAGAAATGAATCATAGGCGCTCACAAAAGAGTTTTCAAATGCAAAACCAAATGTAAAATCATAATCTAATTTTGGAATATTGAACCGAATAATACCTCTTTCAATAAAAGACAGGTATCGCTCTGTTTTACCTATTTCCAGAATCAGTGATCTTTTCGGAAAAACTGCTTTGGTAAGCATCGACGAAAAAATATCCCAGTCCTCCGTCTCCATCGTAATGAGCGAATCGAAATACGCTTTGATTTTATCCATGCTATCCATACTTCAAAACAAGATAAGAACTTCTGGTCAAACATAAAAAACGTAAACTTATTAATTATTTAAGCACTTAATTTCATGGATAAATATTAAATTAATCACTATAAACTTTCATAATGACTTCTATGCCAGACAGCAGTATCAAAATATGGTCCCCATCAAAGAAATTCATCTTCCGATTTTCATTTATTTTCATTTTTTCATTCCTATTTGTATTCAATAATGGCGCCTTTCCGATTTTCGGGTACATCAGCAAACCGCTAACCGACCTTATGCATTGGCTTACTCCCTGGTTTGCGAAAACCATTTTACGGTATCATTACGATTATACGATTTTTATCAATGGCAGTGGAGACACTTCCTATGGCTGGATATCATTACTTCTCCTCCTCATAATTGCTTCGGCAGGTACAATTATCTGGTCTCTGTTTGATGCAAAGCGACCAAACTATGAAACTTTATATTATTGGCTGACCACAGCAATACGTTACTATATTGCACTCATGTTGATAAACTATGGAGTATTCAAAGTAATGCATTTGCAGATGCGACCGCCCTCGCTGGTACAGCTCATGCAGCCCTTGGGCGAATACACTCCAATGGGATTGGCCTGGACATTTATCGGTTTTTCTAAAGGCTACAATATCCTCATTGGCATAGCAGAAATATTGTCGGGACTGCTTCTATTCAGAAAAATGGTTGTATTGGGAGCTTTGGTCACCATTGTTACCAGCATCAACATCATGTCCATCAATTATTTTTACGATGTCCCTGTCAAGATGGTTTCGACCGCACTATTTTTACTTTCACTGTTTTTGTTGCTTCCTTTCGTTCAGACACTGTTTTCCATCTTTATAAAAGGACGACCAGCACAGTTGACCACGATTCAACAACCAAGATTCAATAAAGCCTGGAAGAGAAAAGGACTTGTCATCGTCAAAATACTATTACTTACCGTCTTTGGCGTACAACAGGTAATTGGAATTTTTAAAACCCTGGAGCAGATGAATGCCTACTATAAAAAATCACCGCTCTACGGAATCTACCATTTTGAAAAAAATGATGAGAATATCAAAACCATCCCAAAAGAATGGCGACAGATTATTTTTCAGCATGACAACGATCATGCTTTTGTCCGTGATATAGACTACAATCCACAGACCTTACCGATCTCAATTGATTCCCAAAAACATAAACTCACATTGAACAGTTATCAATACGATTATGCAATCGATCAAAATGGAAATATCTTATTAACGAAGACTGTTGAAAACAGTATGGAAAAAATTAAGCTTATCAAACAGGATCCCAAACAATTGGAATTAAAAAAACATTCTTTTCATTGGATACAGGAATATCCAAACAGCCGATAGACAGCTCTTCAATCGGAAGGCTTTTGTACGAAAATTATCAATATTGTCAACTTTGATCAAAACGCAAACGTTTGTTCAAATTGGCAGTCCGGGCAATAGGGAGGCTCAACGCGAATGCCCCATCCGCCCCGGTAATAAAAACAGTTAAATTATGTATATTGCTTTAACAATTTAATAAACTAGTCAAATACAATTCGTATACATTTTTTTTAATACAGCATGGATACAGCAAGTGATTTTTATCAGCCAATAGCTCTTGCCCAAGATTGGGTCGACGCCTGGAACCAACACCTTTATCTGACCAGAAGAGCTGGTTATGTCACAATTCGTAAGGCAATTTAAACAAATTCAGTTTAAGATTGCAAGAAAAAAGCGACAAACCATCCCTAGTGCATTCAATTACTCTTTTCCTCGCGAACAAGAAAATCATAGGAATACCAAAACTTCAAAAGTGAAAAATCATCAAGACTCCGAAGTGAATAGCTTATGGGAAAATCAAATGAATTACTTTGCTTTTCAAACTCTTTTTTAAATTCCTTTACCAATTTTACTATTCCTTCTAGACCGTTTCCACGTTTGATAAAGCTTTCTTTTTTGCCCCCGCGTAAATAAATCAACAGATCCGAAGCGTTTAGGATCGTTTCCTCTTTTTCAGTCAATGGTTGACCGCTCAGCAATTTATCGAGTGCGTTTTTAAAATCAATTCGCGGAAAATCACTCTCCCCCATCATAATCACATGAGTACCGTAATTCACAACATTCATATAATAGGGATTAAACCCATCCTGCATTAGCTGAACGACATCCTTACTTCGAAAGGCAGACGAAAATTCATTGAGTTGCGCCATTAATGAAAACGAGATATTTTCACTACGCATCAAACAGCTATATGCTCTTTTAATTGTGGTTGAATCATGGTGTTCCACAAGCTTTAAGACACTGTCTACGTCAGGACTATTATTGAGATGATAGCGAATCGACTCATAATCAAAGAAATCTGTCACAGAAAACCCCGACATAGCGGGTTCTGAACTTTTATTTTTTCGGGCATAAGAACGAATACCTTCGAACGTAGGTACGATCTTCACACTTGGAATAACAGGAGTGGTGGGCACTAATGTGATTTTAAACGGCTTATAATGACTGCGCAAGGGAGTTAATCCAACGGTAGGCATGGTATCTTTCAGTCCCCACACCGTTCCCAAATAAAAATTTTTGTCTACGGTTTGGTCCACATAGAGCTGGTTTACCGAAAAACCAACAGAACGACTAATAAATTGATTTTTGTTTGCAAATGTACTACCATCGATCTCCATGGAATCATGATCAACTTCCTCCTTGTCACAACTTGACAATAAAAACAAACCGAGCAACAGTACAAAAAAATATTTCATGATTCAAAAATTACCCGTTCTCCAAAAGTCAAAATATTTCCGTACTAACAGCGGCAAGGCTAAAGGCTTTTGGTTCTCTATCAAAGATATAGAAAAATACTGTTCTAACCTATATAAAAATCAGAATAACAAATGAATAAAAAAAACATCTCCACAAGCACGGGGACAGCATCTTGTGCCACCATCAGAAGATAGAAGTAATCATCAAAGTCGAAAATTCTTAAAAAGCGAAAGCCGCTGAAACGGGGAATTCCGAACGGCTTTCTTCTAACCTAATGAAAAACAGCTATACCGTTGCCAGTAACGTGTTGATCTCCTATTTCAAATATATCAAGTCTATTTCGCCTGTATACCATCTATTTACAATCCGTCTTCGTGATTTACGATTCGTAAATACCCTATGTCTGCAGATGATCGCTGATATTTGACAACCATTAAGGGAAGTTGACCAAAAACTGGCTTATCGGCCATTTGCATCGCTCCAGCAGCAAGCCAGATAAAAATGATTTTTTTATTTTAAATCAGTCTAAATAATCGGAAATAATTGTATGTTTGCGCCGACAAATAATTTAGACTAATTCAATATTAACAATGAAAGGATCTTTTCTGGGGCTTATCTTAAGTTTAGGATTGGTGGGGGCCATGCATCTGGATGTTTCGGCTCAAAGTAAAGGGCTACATGGACGTGTAAAAACGAAAAACGGCGTACCAATTGAGTCAGCAACAGTAACCATTATGGGACTAGGTAAATCAACTTCGACTTCTTCTGATGGCAGTTTTCAATTTTCCAATCTTCCGGATGGAACATATACCCTTCGGATCAAAAGTATAGGAAATGCGATTACAGAACAGAAAGTGACGGTTAAAGACGGTAAGGCTTCAACAGTTAATATCGCGATGAATATTTCTGAGTCCCAGTTGGAGCAGGTTGAGGTACTTGGATACAACTCCCATAACAACCAAACAGTCCATGTTGGAAAAGCTGGCATTATTGATAAAGACTTACCACAAAGTGTACAGATCATCAATGAACAGGTTATTGCCGACCAACAGGTGAATCGGTTAAGTGATGCACTCAAAAATGCAAATGGTGTTGCCTTAGGTGCCAACCGAGGTGGCGTCAATGAAAATTTCTACGCTAGGGGTTATAGTTTAGGCGCGAACAATATTTTTAAGAATGGAATCAGAACAAATAATAGTGCATCTATAGAAGCCTCAACCTTGGAATCCATAGAAATCTTAAAAGGTAGTGCAGCGCTATTATATGGCGGTGTAAGCGGCGGAGCAGTTATCAATATGGTCACTAAAAAACCTAAATTCAACTATGGCGGAGAGGTTAGTTTCCGAACTGGGAGCTATGATTTCTACAAGCCGACTGTTGATGTCTATGGACCATTATCCAATACCGTAGCATTTCGACTGATAGGAACTTATGAAAACGCAAAAAGTTTTCGTGATGTCGTCGAAAATAAACGGACCTACGTAAACCCTTCATTACTCATAAAAGCTTCGGAAAAGACCGAGATTGAAATAAACGGAGATTACATGAAGGCAAACAATACGCCTGATTTTGGTATCGGCACCATTGATGGTAAAATCGATCAATCTATTGGAAGAAAGAGATTTCTTAATACAGTTTGGGCTTTTAATAATACCGAGCAGGCTAATTTCCAAACCGCGTTAAATCACAAATTTAATGACAATTGGAAGCTAAATATCGCATTGGGTGCCCAATCCTACAATAGAGATTACTTCGGTGCAGAACGAGTGCAGATTCAAGCAAACGGCGACTTAAACATTGCTTTGAATAAAACGAGATCTAAAGAAATCACCATGAATCAGCAGGTAAATTTGACCGGTAAATTTTATACTGCCGGAATTAAACATACCATATTGGTCGGTGCTGATGCTGATCAATCCGATGTTAAGAACTTTGCTTTTACAATTTCCGATAAAGGAAATGTAATCGGTGTAGATGGAAAGACAAAAGTCTATGACCTCATAAACATCTATCAACCGGGAGGAGAACGTACGGATATCCCAGATGCATTCTTCAAGAATTCCACGAGAACAGATATTTACCGTTCAGGTGTATTTGTGCAAGATTTAATTGAACTATCGGAAAAATTCAAGGTTTTAGCAGGAGTAAGATACACCTATCAAAAAACTCCGGAGTCTAGGATCATAGATAACCAGGGAAACCATACGTTGACTGAAAATAAACCTGCAGGTCCAAAAATTGATAAAGCATGGTCTCCTAAATTTGGTCTTATTTACCAACCGATTTCTAGTTCAAGCATATTTGTGACTTATGCAAGCAACTTCGAGGCTAACTCTGGATACGATCGTGAATATCGTTCATTAGGACCTTCCATCATCGATCAATATGAATTCGGTGTAAAAAATGAGTTTATGAATGGCCGTTTGACAGCGAATGCTTCCGTATATCGAATTAAAAATAATAGATTCGCCCAAGCGATTATTTCAGAAGATGGCACGATCAAGGATGCGCTGATGAAAGAATTCACCGGAGAAACAGCATCGGACGGTGTTGAGCTGGATTTACGTGGACAGCTTACAGAAGGGTTAAATATTATTGCCGGTTATAGTTATAATTTTAGAAGATATACAAAGACTAGTGAGATGGGGAACGCCGAGGAAGAAAGACAGGTCGGGTCTACACCTCACACCGCAAATGGAACCATATTTTATACCTTGCAAAATGGCAGCTTGAAGGGACTCAAACTAGGATTCTCTTCGTTCTATACCGGAAGACGTAATGCCGGATGGAACAATACGAAAGCAAATATCCGGGATGGTGTAAATCGTCTGATTTCTGTCAGTCCATTTACAACTATTGACTTTTCTGCTGGATACGGCTATAAAAACTGGAGTATTCTTGGAAAACTGTCTAATATTACCAATGCATTTAATTATTACATCCACGAAAATTATAGTGTGAATCCAATTCCACCGCGCGGTTTTATGGCAACGTTGTCGTATAAATTTGAAAAAAGATAGATGAGACTATTTTTTTAGATCTAGAAGAGGACGCTTTTGCACAAAAAAGCGTCCTTTTTTTCTATTTTCTGAATTCAAACAATAGAACTTTATGCTTCATTTTTATTTCTTTTTAAAAGATTGGTTGACAATAAAGCAGTAATGGATGTCGCAGTCAACGCAGAAATTCCAATATTTAGCGTACTGACCAAAAAGTGATCGGAAAGTAAATACATAATACCATAATAAGTAATGGCGTAAGTAACCAAATAAGTGATAAATGCTTTAATAATTTCCATAATATTGACACATGGGATACAGCTACAACAATTTTTGATGCAAATATAAAGAGTTACTTTCCCCCCATTTCCGCCCGCTTACGATTCGTCTTAGATGATTTATGATTCGTCATTTTTAACGATAATAACGGCATAAAAATTCTAACCTCTTGCGTAAATATGATGTACTCCTTCTCTTCCCCAACGTTGTGCGAGAATACCAAGACTGGAAAATTACTGGCTAGCGTGTTAGCTTTTTTGATTCAGACCATATCAATTGTGTTCCACCTTCTTCTTTAATATTTTCAAACGGTCCCGGTAACGGATTGGATTGTTTTCTTGGCTCTCCTAAATAATCACGATCAATCCGAAGTGCTGATCCATTATGATTTTCAAATGGTAATCGGGAAATTATTGTTGGTAACAATGATGTAGAGGTTACCAAGTTTCTCTTTTGTTTAAACCATTTTTTTGAAAACGGAAATTCCAGATAAACTTCTCCATTCATTTCCATTATCTTAACGTCAGCTACTCCACTGGTGTCAATAAATAAATTCTTTTCCACTGCGCCGTGCAGTACATAGGATTTCATTTGCTGCTCGGCATTGGCATGAATTTCGCCCATCCGTTGATTGATCTTATTGGTCGAAACCCCGATACTGCCCTTTAAATAAATATTTCCATCTAACAATACGGGAAGGTAAGCCTTGTTATAATCGCTGATATCCGCCCCTTTCGCAAAAATATTATTGATGAACTGTACGTCGCCACCGGGGTTGTCTTTTAACGCAACAAGCTCTGTTGAGTGCGGTTTAAGATAGGGGGTCAATCGGCTATCGTAGGCAACCACTTCGATTTTTCCAGCAAAAAGATTATGCACAAATGCGGCTCCCTGCGCATTCATTAACAGATTTTTTGTAGAAAGCATGATGTTATTGGCCAATATCGCAGGTCCGTGCGTCACCTCCAAAAATACATCAAGATCATTGTGATCAAAGAGGTTGTTCGTGATCTGTGCTCCTTGAGCCATCCAATCCAACCAAAGTCCCATATTTGTCCGGAAAATGCGATTATTTCTGATGCTCACATCTACGGCTCCGTGGAATTTTATCCCAGCCATTTCCGCCCCTGTAAACAGCCGTTCAATATGAATATCATGGATCGTGTTATGTTCAACTGTACTAAATGAACAGCCCATGCTCCCGACAATACCAGCCTGCTCACAATAGGCAATCTTATTGTTACCTACATAGTGACTACCGATACTATCCTTGTTCCATCCAAAAGTGAGCGCTCTTTTGATTGTGCCGACATAGCCTTCGGCAGACTCTGTATCTTTATTATCGTGGTTATCGCCATATTTGCCCAATGCAATTCCCACACATTTCGAATACTGTATGGTATTATTTACAATACGCCAACCCTTGCTCCAGTGTGTCCCTAAAAGCCCCTCTTGCTCCGCTGTTGGCGGGGCCCAGTTGGTGGCGGCCTGCTCCAGTACAAATCCATCCACAGTAATGAAATTAACAAATGGTTGATCCGGATAAAATACCCGGGGGCGCACATTGATTTCTATCTGATTTTGATTGGGGTCAGTATGTGGAAACCGAGCCCATATAGAGGTTTTTTCTTGGTCTACCGAGGCCCACCAGCCCCCTTTCGATGAGTGATCGTCCATGAGCTTTTGCTTGGATTCAGCTTCCATTAACCAATGCCCGTTGAGATAGACTGCACCACGATGGTACTTCCGTTCTTTTGGCGTAGGCCAAAACCAGTCCCCACGGATCTCTTCTTGATAAGGATTGAATGCCGCAAAGAAAGAATTCGGCAATTCTACCTGCCAGACGTCGTTTTCCAATAACTTCCAGCCTTTTATTTCTTCCGATCCCCTGATGACCACTTTTTCGCCCTTTGCCGCGCGATAAGTAATTCGTTTTGCCTCTGACAGCCCTCCACGCGGCGGAACAATAATTTCACGATATACCCCCGCATGTACGGTGATGGTGTCGCCCGGCATAGCCAGCTTAGCTGCCGCCATTATCGTTCGGAGAGGGTTTTCTTTCGTACCAACCGCCCCATCTTTACCTACAAGGGCAACATGGTATTCATTAAATTTGGATTTTTTTTGCGCATGCAAAGAACCAAAACCTAATAAGAAGCTACATACAATCAACAATTTTACATTCATAAGCATCCAATTATTTCATTACCTTATGTTTAGAATAAACCGAGCATAGGCTTTCTCTTAATATCCTTTTGCCCGTGTCAGCTTTGAAAAGAGCTTTTTACCTGATCCATCTTTATTCAAACGATAGAGATTCCAATGATCCCTATCCAATTCCTCCAGTCTAAAACTTTGGCTCGGATCCACCAAATTCTTTTTCACCCAACTCGGAAAAGCATTTGCTGCGCGTGCGTTCTCCCAGGTACGTAAGGCATTAAAAATTGCATCCTTCTGTGGACAACTTTCCACTTGCTGTTGATTCAACTTCAAGCTATACGTTGATCCCGTACCCACAGACATCGCCTGAATATGCTCGTATTCTTCAACAGTCGATTTTTCAGTAATTGGGAAGTTTCCACCCATTCCCACAGGAAAAAAATTAGCATAACAAACATCGCGCAAATCCTTCCCCTGGCTTGTCGCACTTCCCCATTCCCGTGTCTGGGCATCATACAAATTCTTCCCTCCGCCTACATTCCATATGCTTTGGTAGTGCCATGATCCTTCCGACAAAGTCGCCCCGGTAAAACGGATATCCGCTAAGCCCCGCTGTTTTGCCCGCTCGAACATCTTACGGAAAAAACGTTTCGCTGAATAATAGCCATGACCGTTGTTAAATAAAAATTCCTGACCGTCAAAATCGTAATACCCCAGGCCATTGATCGCACAGACATCCGCATAGTATTCAGCTATTTTATCCTGCAACTGTATATTTGGAATTAACCCGTCATAACCATAGTCAATTGTTACCTGCAACTTATACAGGGTATCAAGTTGCTGATGGAACGTCGCTTTGGAACCCCAATAACCACGTGTCACATTCAATAATCTATATGGTTTGCTCTCACTCACCCCCAAATAATGAATAAGTTCTTTCCCAATTTTAATAATGTTTAAGCTTTTAACATGTCCTTCCCAGCTACCGATTTCTTCCAGATGAGTTGGGTCATCCACATAGATCAGGGTATCCGTCGCATTAATTGCTTTGGCCAGCAGACGCTTTTGCTGGTACCAAATACTGTCACTCGGAACGGGACTTGCATCTTTTGTTCCGGGAGCCAAGGCGTTTGTGATCGGTGTACGACCGATCACAATATTGTGTTTGGCTGCCAGTTGTGCAAATTCTTTATGCGATAGTGCGCTCCCGTCTGAAAATTTCAACGGTTTATGCTCAAAATTTTTACCATCAATATATCCATCATTCCCACGGTCCGGACGTAGAAATCCTTGGTCGTATAAGCTGATTGCTTTAAATCCCAAACGGTCCGCATAACTGATCATATTATCGTAACGACCACCTTCGGTCAGTACATCCGGTACATAGGCGGCAGGATCTTTCACCCACTTGCCATTTACCATTGGATAGGGCAACCCCTCTTTGCGTACAATATCCTGCACAACATCCATTAGGGCCGTACTGTCGGGACTGCCCCAAAAAGCAATCGAAGATCCAATAAAATCTACGCCGGGAATAGGCTGTACCTGCAAGTGATTTGGTCTGTTGGATGGCATATTCGGAATCAACGAATAATAAACTTCACGTGGACTCCTGCGATCCCTGGACTGGTAGGAGATTGAAATCCGTCCATTTTTGTCCACTTCGGCCGCATTTCCATACATAATCCGATAATAAGGTTCTTTATGAGCATAAAAAGCCACATCACTGATACCGTTGCCCCCAAGGGTAAACACCTGTCCTTCATGCAAATCATTTGGCAAAGGAAACCGTGAAGGATCCGGTGAATGGATAATATATTGGAATGGTGCTGCATCCCCCTGAATATCCGCTGTTCCGCCCAAAGTATTATCATTTAACGCCAGCATCCCGATTGCATAATTAACGGATTCACTGGTATCCCTACTCACACCGATAATCTCGCCCAATAAATTAGTGATATTTGTATGGTAGGAACCCCACTGAATCGCCTCAATTTCTTGTGAATTGGTCAATGAAAGCAATTTCATTTTGAAATACTTCGCTTGTGGCAATATGCTGACCCGGGCTGTAGAACCATTTGAATAACGTAGAGTCATGATCTTATCATTCGCAGAATAACTGGCCTGCTCCGGATAATTGTATAACCGTTTTTTGCGTTATAAAGTACCATTAAGGGTGAAGGTTTGTCCACCGGACTAAACTCTCGACTCGGTTTCTTTGTAATATTCTGCATGCTGGTGATATAACCTTTTTGGTCAATCACAATTTTAAAATAATTGGTCTTTAATGTTGTTTGGCTATAGCCCATAGTTGACAAAATTGTCAATCCCACCGTTAGCCCAACGCATCGTAAGCTAGTTTTTAAAAAATTCATTTGCTTTATTTTTAACATCTTATCTCCTCATGGCGTTATTTATAGCACGACCGATACGGTGGTTCCTGCCTTGATTTTAATCTTTTTATTCCAGTCCAAAAATGCATTTTCGCCCAAAGGTTTAGCAGCTTGCGCTGCATCCTCTATTAGCAGCGAGACATTCGCGTCATAGGTTGTTGGGTTGTACAATGACAAAGACAAG
Source organism: Sphingobacterium athyrii (assembly GCF_003071065.1). Lineage (GTDB taxonomy): Bacteria > Bacteroidota > Bacteroidia > Sphingobacteriales > Sphingobacteriaceae > Sphingobacterium > Sphingobacterium athyrii. Next base: position 906,162 of record NZ_QCXX01000001.1, read on the forward strand.
CCTTGATTTGTTCTCTTTATTTCTTTCACAACGATGTGATCAAAGACATAAGCCGTTCCTTTGTCCTTACGGACATAAAGCCCCGGAATTTCCAGCGCCATCAGTGCACCATTGGTTTCATTCCAACCTGTTTTGCCGCCATCCCCACGTGATCCGCGGCTATCTGCATCACAATAGGTCAAACGTTCGGTAATCTTTCCATTTGGTTGTATACCTTCCGCATGCGCGTGGATAACATCACGGATCAGGTCGGCATACAGCTTTACACCTGTCTCCCGAAAAAGTTTAAATAAGACATCCCCCGACTGTGTACAGAAGCCCGGAGCACCATGCTTATTCTGCGTACTGGCCCATACGGCGCCTGTAAGATTAGCTCCCAGTTTTGCCAAAGCTGTATTTTCTGGTAGCTGATACGGAAAAGAGACCGTCCACGAAGCCGTATAATTTGCTAGATTTTTTGTCTGTTCCAAATATATATGATCTCCCGTCTGTTCAAAAAGTGTCATCAAGGAAGTTGTCAACGCAATAGCCGTTTCCGAATCCGCATTTTGAAGAATATCGCCACAGGCGCCCGAAGTAAAGCCGACCAACGCAAATTCGCCATAATATTTTTTTGCCGCTTCCTTTGCCACAGCCATGTAATGGTCATTTTGGAAATAGGATGCGGCTAATGCCAGTCCACCGACTGCCATGGCACCGCCAGTGGTGTTATATGCCGCAATCTTACCCGATTCAATGGCCAGATAATTACCCCAAGTTCCCTCCTCCTGCCAAGTTTTCACAAAGGCATCGGCTAATTGTCGGATTGAATTTTCCCATTTTTCAGCAATCAAAGAAGACTTCCCCTGCTTTTTCAATAACATAAATTGCTTCACCATCCAGAATAATACATCAGCATTTTTACGCGTCAGCCCAATGCCGGGATTTAATTTTGCGCCATCCCGATAAATCACTTCCCCATCGGCACCAAGCACATCATAATAATAACCACTAGCTCCACGACCTTGTGATAGCGCAAAATTGAATGTATTGCTCACCCGGCTAAAATGCATCATATCCCCCAATGCAAGCATGGGATAGGTATTGATCAATCCGCCAACCCAACCATAGGACATCCAATCCGCATTCTCAGGACAATAAAACCCCACTCCGTCCTTTGCATAATAACGTTCATCAATATTTTCTGCCATCCGGGATAACACCTCGCTCATAGGCATTAAATTGCGAGGAGCAGCTTCGCGAAAATGCAATTTTCGCTCTTGCATAAAACGTCCATATAGATTAGTGACATTTTCTGCCTGAAATTCCATCCTTGTGACCCGAATTTCCAACTCGTCTCCCTCAGCAACAGCTATTCCACGATCCGGACTATCACTGAAGCCAATAAATTCAGGTTTACGTGATCGTACTCCCGGGGCACTTACCACAAAAGTAGCGATGCTACGATTCGGACTTTCTTCAATAATTAATGCATGGTCTTTCAACTCATTCTTCCAGGTTATCCCCTGATCAGTAAAAAGGAAAACTCCCTTTTTTTTCTTTCTATCGAGATATGCCATTAACGGTGTACTTGTATTGCTAATATTGACTTCCAATTGGGATTTAGCACCAAATTCGGGGGAAAGCTGGGGAATTGGATTTGATGTCAATGCCAGATCTTTTCTAAAATAATCTGTTTTATCAAGACCAGTCGCATATTCGCGATTAACAATTCGCTGTCTATTGCCATTATAGACGACAGCAGGTATCATAACAAAATTGTCACTCGACCAATCATACACATCGAAAGCCACTGCTACGCCCGCATCTTTCATCGCTTTTTTTGCCTTAAAAGTAAAGCGATAGGTCACAGCATTGCTTCCTTTCTTTCTTAAAACCTCCTGTTTCACCTTCCATTTGTCTGACCCTGCACCAATAACAGAGCTTTGTTCCAACTTTGCACCGTTGTAACCACAGTCCAACAAGCGGAAAGTCACCTTATTGTTCTGGTGCTTAGGTAACCAGTCTTGAGAAAAACTGTTGAAAGTGTTTACGCAAAGCAAAAGGCTCCCAATTATCTTTAATATTATATCGCGTTTATTCTTCATTTATAGATTCGCTTATTATGCTGAGGCATACTTTTCAAATTGCAATTTCTCTTATCTATTTTCCAACCTTACATATTATTTATCAGGGACAATAGGTTTATATTAATCATTTCCGAGAATTTTAAAAAAGCGCTAATTCCCATAGAGAGCATTGTTGTATGCTAGTTTAATTTCCTCGTATTTTTGATCTCCACTTCCTTATTCACGGAATGAATGCGCCGTCTTGAACTTGGTTATTTATATTATATACGCTGTTATCGCTAGGTGTAAATTTCGTAATAATGCAAAAGCTGAACCACCAATAAATTGCTCTTTTATTATGTTATTTTGCACATTAAATTTGAAATATACGCTTTATAAATGCTATAAATTAACAAAAATTTTCTCTACCTTTAATGAGACGATGCAACCGGTTGCTATAATACAATGATTTTTAAACCAATTTAAGGCCTTTATTATGATGCAGCATATTTATGAAAATTTCACCTTTCCGCCGGATCAATCCTTTACTGTCCGCAGTGAAGAACTGGAGATCAAAAAATACACTTCGTTAAAGTCGCACGTAAATTTTGAGATTACACTCTTGGAAAATTGTATGGGAAAGCGATTTATTGGTGATCATATCGAAGACTTCGAAGGGGATGAACTGTTGCTATTGGGTAGTTATTTGCCACATTGTTGGCAATACTACAATACGATTGATGCAAACAAACCTGCTAGCGCCACAATTATCCATTTCTACCCTGATTTTCTAGGAAAGGACTTCCTCACTAAGCCGGAGACTATTCTCCTCAACCAATTGTTTATCAATGCTGCTAAAGGGGTATTATTTTCTGGTCCTATTGTCAGACAATCCAAAGAAATTCTCCAAGATATGTTGAACGCGACGGGCTTGTCGCGCGCTGTATTAATGTTACAGCTTTTGGACAAATTAGCCTTATCGCGATCTTATAAAACTTTGTCTTCACCGTCTTTCAACATTATTGAAAATTCAAGTGATGCCAACCGGATTAACAAAGTCTTTGACTACATATTCAAGCATTTTAGGGAAGACATCACTTTAAATGATGTGGCATCCATACTCCCCATGTCCGCATCCGCGTTTTGTCGCTTCTTTAAGATGCAAACCAATCGGACTTTAGTGGATTTTATTAAAGAAATACGCATCGGTCATGCCGCCAAATTATTGATGGAAGGCAAGTATAATATTACTGAGACCTGCTACAAAAGCGGGTACAACAATATTTCAAATTTCAATAAGCATTTTAAAGATGTCAAGGGCAGTTCGCCACGTGAATTTTTAAAGCAATATCGAACATCGGAAGCTATTTACTTTTAAATTCATAAAAAAGCGTTGTTTCCGCCCATTTCTGTCCTTTGGCTGTCCCATGAACGCCTTGCTGGTATGTATTCATCAGTGCATTCCACTCAGCACATTTTGGGCTGTAGGATTCGGCGATTTCCCCCATCTTTCCCAAATCTGAGCCCGCAGGTACCCTCACTGTCATTACAATTAACTTATCGAAACGATAAAGGGCGATTCGTTGATAACCTGCTTTTCTAAATCCAGCTTCAACTTCGGGCCACACCCGCTCATGATAGGACAAGTATTCCTTTAATTCCGCTGCATTGTCAACAATACTTACAACGAACACATGTTCTTCATCGTTTGGCTGTTGGGAACCGGCATTTCCCCCTTTACAATTGATAAATAGCGCTGAACTAAACAGCAGCAATAGATAAATAAGAATTCTCATTTCAAATGTGTTTATTCCATCAGCAAAATTGGAAGATATAATTAAATTGTATGAGCGACCAATCCACTGCTAGTATCAATTAAAATAAATATAAATCATGATCATCACGATCGCCAGCCCCAGCCAAGTCAACCAGACAGCTCTAGGCTGCTGTTTCATCTCACCTTCTTTTCGGTCAAACAAAGTCGGTACTTCCGAATTTCCCGTCGATCTAGTCAAAAGGGAGACAGTGACGATGACTACGCTCAAAACCACAAAAATATAAAAAGAAAGCATTAAAAAATGTGGCCAATAGCCCTGATAGGGATAATTTAACACATGGCAGATACCCAAAAGCAGGCAAGCCAAACCGCCTCCATAAAGTACAACTTCGGCAGCAATACCATTGATACCTCGCCAGATAACTCCCCAGAGAAAGACGACCGCCAGGGGTGGAGCCAGAATAGACACCAAACCTTGAGTCAGATCAAAAAAGCTTTTTCCAGAATAAGAAAATAACATCGCGATTCCTATACCGGCTAATCCAACCAGCACTGTTACCCACCTGCCCATACGTCTTTGCTGGCCAGTGTTCAACATTTTAAACTGTTGAACCACATCCAGCGTAAATACCGTACAGAATGAATTTAAGCTTGAAGATACCGTATCCACCAACGAAGCGATCAATGCTGCAATACTCAACCCCAATAGACCATGTGGCATTAATTGTTTAATCATTGTAATATATGCGTTATCAGCCGCGGTGTCTCTAAACAATACAAAGCACATGATCCCCGGTAAAATAAATATGATCGGCATAATAATCTTAAGTGCTCCGATAAACAATGCTCCGTATTGCCCTTCTTTTAAATCTTTAGCAGCTAGCACCTTTTGCACAATAGTCTGATCAGCACACCAATAATAGATCGCCACGACGGGATACCCCAGCACAATGCCTATCCAAGAATATTCAGGGTTAGTTGCAGGTAAAAACAATTTCCAATACGATTCCGGCGTCTGACTCATCAATGTATCCATAGAACCTATCTTTTGAAAGCCGAGGAAGGTCAAGATAATAGAAGAGACGATAATGATGACGGACTGAAAAATGCCTGTGCGAACAACCGCCTTCAACCCACCAATCGCCGTAAAACTAGTTGCCACAACAGCAATGACGACTATTGCCGGAAACAACCGACAGCCAAAAACCCCCGAAATAAGCAAGCCGCCAGCGTACAAAGCACTACCTAGCCATACCACCAATATGGAAATCAAGCTATATACGATCAAAAAATTATAGGATCTTTTGCCAAAACGGAGCAGGAGAAACTGCGGGATTGTGCTTATTTTGGTCTTTAAATAATAGGGTAAGAAAACCATGGCCAGCAACATCAGGAAAATCCAGGCCAACAATTCGAAATTACTGCCTACAATACCATGGGAAAATCCGATACTCGCAAATCCGATCAACATCGTGGGGCCAGCATTCGCTCCAAAAATAGAGAAACCTATCTGCCACCACTTCAGCGATCGGCCGCCTAAAAATATATCCTGCTGGTTTTTTTCTTTTTTGCTGAAACGAAAACCGATATAAAACAGAGCTACCGCATATAATACTAAAACTAAATAATCAATACTATTAAATGTTAAGCTCATTATATTCTACTTTTATCGTACTACATGCTAACAAGTGGATTGTATCCCGGTACATCCTGTTTTAACCAAACCTGTTCTCTTACAATTTTATTTTCCTTGAAACAATAGTCCCAATTGATTCTCACAGGCAATCCTTCCGATTCTGGTAAATGAAAATATCCATTTTCCAATATTGGGCGAATTAAAAAATATTTTTCCAAGCCATACATCAGGGAATACAAGTACTCGATCGTACTAGTTTCACTTGCTGTAGTCATTAAAAAGCTCGAATATAAGGAATACCCACCGGAAGAAAGCTGCAAATTACGGTCAGCACATAAATCCCTAACCTCCATCCACTCTTTTATTCCACCAAACTGGGTCGGTACGGGCTGTAAATGTTTGACCCCACAATTGGCCAGCATCGGGAAGATCTTGGATGTTCGCTCTGATTCACCATACGCCACCATAACGGCAGTACGTTTACAGAGTTCCTCAATCTGATCGTATGCAGCGGAATGTACGGGTTCTTCGAGCCAACATAGTTCTTCTTCGCCGATGGCATCGATAAATCTAAATACGTCTGCTGAAGACCAGATCTGATTGGCATCCACAGCGACTTGCATCCGGTCGCCAGCCAATTTTCGCACATGTTTTACCCGCTCGATATCGGCAGTCATATTTGTTCCAAAATCCTTCCCGATTTTCATCTTATAACAATCTACTCCAGCGTCCAAAAATAGGGCGACCTCATTTTCCAGCTCTTGTAGCGTGTAATTGGTTCCTCCACCACTGCCATAGATCTTTACGCGGTTGCGTTCTCCGCCGATATAACGATACAGTGGTATACCACGACGTCTGGCTGCCAGATCATGTAAGGCCATATCAACCTGCCCTAATAAAGCCGAGGCAGCACCTTTAAATCCTTCATTTCGAATAGACCAATATAGCTTTGGAAAAAAATCCAGATAAGACATTCCCTCACAATGAAATAATATCGGAAACAGGCAGGTTTCTAAAATATTTGTATAACTGTTATAAACAGGCGCTTCACCAACGTTGCCCTCTATATCCTCAATACGAATGATTGAAAGCCCAAAGCTTGGAAAAGGACCCATTGTTGCATCCTGAAAAGGAGTTATTGTCGCTACAGGTTCTAAAACTCGAATACTAATTTTTTGGATATTAAAAGTCTCCTGATCTATTCTGTTCATCTATTCTCATTAAACGTTTGAAGTACTTCGTTATAAATAGCGGCAGGCAGCCTGCCTCGGTTAATTGCATTTAGGGAATTATTCAGCTGATGTTGATTTGCTGCTCCTATCACTATTTTAAAGGATGCCGGTATGGAGTTTAGAAATCGCAAGGCCAATATATCCAACTCTATACCTAGCCGTTCGGCGATTGAATTTACCCGACCGGCCTGTTTCACCGTTCCGGAATCCAGCCAATCCGGAACCGACTGGGAAAATTGCTGAAAATTGCACCCCAATAAGCCCATATTTAACGGACTTGCAGCATAATACTCTTTTTTGTACTGTTCGCATATCGGAATTGTGCTGTCAAGCGCTTCCAGGTTACAAGCATTCAATCGGTTAAATTCCATGAGCACATCAAATTGCCCGTCTTCTAAAAAAGGGGTAAACCATCTTGGTAAGTTACCACCCAGTCCTATGCGCTTTGCTAAGCCTTGCTCTTTAAAGTGTAACAATTGCCTTACCACTCCCGCAGCCATTTCTTCCGGGACGACGGCAGGTTCATGTAAAAAAAGAACATCGACCTGAGGGATACCAAGGCACTTTAAACTGTTTTCCAAACTTCTTTCCATCCCTGCTGCCGAATAATCATATTCTGCCTCTATAGCACTATGACCTTTTAACCGCCCCACTTTTGTACTAATTTCAGGCTTCACACCGTTCCATTGTTTCAGTACTCGACCAACAAGATTTTCTGCATCCCCATAAGCAGGAGCAGTATCCAATGCAGTAATACCAAGTGACAAAGCGTTAAGTATTACTTTTATAGACTCTTCTATATTCACAATTCCCCAGGCACCGCCCAATGCAGCTGTCCCTAATACGATCTTATCTATTCCGCGGTCATACATGCTATTCAATCAAAATTTCAGCATCTAAAGTACTAAGAAGCCACCATATATTCTTTTAAACTAACAGTCAATACTTTAAGCGCTTTGGTTATATGATACTCCACCCCTTTTAGTGAAATCCCCAATTGTTGAGCGATTTCTTTACCACTAGCACAACTTAAACGGCTCAATTCAAAAATCTCTCTCGTCTTCATAGGCATCGTATCCAGGGTTTTCTGTGTTATTTCCTTAATTTCTTTCAGGAAAATTTGTCCCTCATTTACCTCGTTTAAGTTGTCAATCCACAGTTGCTGTTCCCGCTCGTCCCAGTTATCCATAGGTTCTATCAATTGCCTATGAATTCGCTGATGCTTCAAATAATCCAGCGCTTTATTTTTGATCACTTTTAACAAAAAGCTTTTTGGCGAAAGTAAATTTTCCTCTTGCATTCGTATCCATGTTATCATAAGTGCGTCAGCAGTGATATCTTCGGCAACTGCATCGATATGAACAAAAGATTTTGCAAATAAAAACGACCGGTAGTGATACGCTTTAAATAATTGATCAAAATTGTCTGCTATCTGTTTCATTACAAAGTTTAGAAATGTCGAAAACTTTTGCTTTCATTGCAATGGAGCTTTATTTCTCCTTGCTCAACAAATTGTTCCATTCATATCTGTAAAGTTTCAAATATGTCCACACTTCAACCACGTCAAATTTGACTATTATCGGTGTTTTCTTTGCAGCATCTTACTTTCATGATCATTTATCTTTTTCGCATGTAAATAGAAATCAGCGGAACCAAAAGAGTAAATAAAATAACCTTTATTATTATAAGTTTGATTTTTTTTCTAAAGAATAACTCTTGGTATAAAACGTACAGAATCAGCGCAGCCCTGGTATGCTTCTTGAGAAAAATGAAACCTAAACTATTGCGATCACTGGCGTGATTTGGCTTTCCGTAAAATTTCAAATACACACTCTCTCTGCAAAAGCCACATGCCCAGCTTATCTTCAGCCACACCGTCTGAAAGTTCATAGGTAAAGATAAGCCCTTTATGTTTGTCCAGTTTCACTCCCAAATGTTTCATTACTGCGCTTTTTCCCTTCAGAAAAGAAGAAATTTCGGTGATATGAGACGACAGCAAGAATATACTATTGTCAAATCCGCGGAGGCAGCTGATGAGTTCTAACGTCGCCTCACTGGCATCATTATGATTTGTCCCCTTAAATAGCTCATCCATCAGCACAAACATTTTTTTGCCCTCTGCCAGTAATTCAGCTAAGTGTTTTACGCGAAGTACCTCATTAAAAAAATGGCTGGCACCGGCACTGATATTATCCCCTAGATTTATTGTCGCCGATATGCCATCAAAGAGCACAGTTTCCATCGCGTCTGCGGGAACCGGAAACCCTAGATGTGCCAGATACACGCAGGTACCTATTGTTTTTAATAATGTCGATTTGCCCGTCATATTCGCGCCAGTAAGGTACCATAAGTTACCACTGCTTTCTATTTCAATATCATTCTTGACCGGATTTTCCAAAAAGAGATTATATCCACCCCTGATCCGAATCATATCCGAACCTGGGTCATGATCCTCTATTCCGGGAAATACAAGATGCTTTCCTTTGGTACATTGTGCCACGCCATACAAAGCGTCCAGCTGATACAAAACAGTAAAGACTTCACGTATCGCATTCCGTTTGATATTCCTAAAAAGATAATCGTATTTAATCATTAGTTCCAGTGAAAGTTTATTTTCAAGCAATTTTTCAAACTCTCCCAGATCAATATCTTCCAATACGCGATCAATTTTATTACAATAATCGACAATAACACTTCTGGTAGGATATTGGGAGTTAACAGCGCCAAGAAATACGTTGAGATAGTCTATTATTTTAGCTATTTCATGAATAGAGCGTCTAATTAATAAATCACGTTTCTTAAAATCCGCCGAAAGAAAATTTGCGGTGACAAGCTCTAAATAATAGGAGGTTTTGGTTGGCGAATACGGTTCCAGTGGTAAAGATAAATATTGTTCCAGGTCCTGCATCATATACTTGTCCAAAATATCCGTGATATCTACATCTTGCATAAAACGGATAATCCATTGCCTATCCAATATTTCAGATTTAGCTGAAAGAGGCTCGAGAAAATAGGAATACAGCATATCGCGCCCTCCCAATGTAATCGTACAATCGAACAGATCAAACAAATCTCTACATTGACTGTTCGTAACATTTAAGTCTGCCAGAGTTTGCTTGTCAATAATAAACATATTTCTTAAGGAAGTTTTCTATAGTAGCTTTTTTTACCATATTCCTAAACTTACCTAAAATCACGGCCATTGGCAATACTGTATCAGAATAGTTATACTAAACATCCTCGGGTAAATAAAAAAAGCTCAGCACCCTTACTGGATACTAAGCTTTTTGAATCGGTCACATGTATAATCTTCTTTTACTTATTAGTGAATCTAAACCAGTTAAAGTCAGCATAGCCGTCCACTCCGGCAGCAGTTTTGCTGTAATTGAACAATGCAAAACGGTTTGCTGTCCAAGGCAGGCCCAGCTGCATATTTAGATCGTTGCCAATAACATAAAAGTTTTCTCCATCTGTACTGTAATAAAACCTCGCAATGAACCCCCGATCGGTCACACGCGCCCTCACCCAAAGTTTGTCCCCTCGAAAATCTTCTTTGCTCTCAATAATCTTATCGTCATTGCTCATGATGATTCTACGTTTGCCATCGGTCTGTTCTACCGCAACGAAAGCATAAGGAAATTCAAAAATCCCAAAACCAGCAATATTTCCATTTTTCAGTCCTTTCAGATCAATTTCAATGGTACCCTCCGAACTCGGTCCCTGCACACGTTGAGTCAAAGTATTGCGCGCCGTTTTTAAAGAATCTGCTCGTGAAGCATGTAAACGCATATAGCCTTTGCGTTCTCGAAGTGACCATTTACTATTGTCAGGGTTATGGTTCCATTGCCATTGTAAGCCCAGTTTACTTCCATTGAATTCATCCGTTGTTGCAGGAGTTTTTATCGGATAGGACTTTCCAACGTTAGGTTTCTTGTAAGTAATTACGTCCTTGTTTCCTGTTCCGAGCATCGGCCATCCATCTTCCCATTTGACAGGCAATAGATGAGGAACCCGACCTATGGCACCGCGATCTTGCATGATAATAAACCACCAGTCCCCATTTTTCAATTGCACCATTCCCCCTTGGTGCAGACCGTTATCAGGATAGGAACTATTATCATTGAGAATCAATTTATGCTCATAAGGGCCATAAATATTATCAGAGCGCAAACAGATCTGCCAGCCCTGTGTTCCTCCCGCTGGACAAGTTATATAATATTTGCCGTTGATTTTGTACATGTGAGCACCCTCCATTCCAAAATGTCCCCCAAGTTCATTGGCATTCTTGAAACTCCCCTGCCAGATCTTAACTTTATCGCTCTTCACAGATTTAACATCTGCATTTAATTCTGTTAGATATAATGTACCCTGGCCATGCACGACATAAACCTTACCATTATCGTCGAAGAACAGTCCCGGATCATAGAGATATTCGGGAAAGATTGTCCGCTTCCAGGGACCTTCAGGTTTATCTGCTTCACAGATTGAAAAATTTCCTTTTTCCCGTCCCCAACCATATGGTGTACAGAATCCAGCGTAGAATTTCCCATTGTGGTGCTTCAAGGTTGCTGCCCATGAACCATTCAAGTACAACGTGCCCCCTTCCATATTATAACGGGGATCTTCTTCATAGCGATCCAAGACATAGCCCACCATTTCCCAATTGACCAAGTCTTTCGACTTCACAATCGGCGCCCCGGGTACATAGTGCATGCTCGTCGAGATCATATAAAAGTCATCACCAACACGGATAACATCGGGATCAGGCCAATCGCCCCAAAGCAAGGGATTCGTAAAGGTTCCATTGCCATTGTCTGGGCTCCAAACCTGCTGTGCCAGTGTTTTAGAATAAAAGGTAATTAATAAAACTAAAACAAATGTTAAGCGCAAATATCCTCTCAAAGAGCATCTATTTTTAGTATCTATCATTGTATATTATTGTTTCAAATCTTTCTCAAGTCCACCCTAAAGCCCCTACTTTTTAACTAAATTCAATGGTTCACCTTTCATACGTGTATTGTATCTAATGATAACCTCTGGTTTTTCATCTCCTGTGTTGTCACAAGAAAATGCTACTGCGGAACCACCTTTCGGCAAGGAGGCTGTTCCCTCTACAGATAAAGCAGCTATTAAACGATAATTCTTATCCGTCAAAGTTGCTTTTCCCTTGTGATCTAATAAGATGTATTGATCCTTTTCTAGTTTACCCAGGATTTTGACAATCCCTTTCTCAGTTTTAATAGAAGGGTTTTCGATCACACCATCGCCCTCCACTTTAATTCGCAAAGCGAATGTACTTTCCTCTGGCGACTCCCATGACCAATCTGCGCCACCCGGTTGTCCAGGTTGCATCGAAGAGAGGTCACAATGAAATCTTTTGGACACAAATAATGGATACAGCATAAATTGGGTATCATTGATCTTTTCCAAATGCCATTCGGTATTTGGATCCTTCAATCGCAATTTTTGTTCAGCTGTAAAAACATCGGCAAGTCGCAGTTGATCCCAATTCTTCATGCTTTCCAATAGCTGATCGATCTGTCCATGCTGCTGTAGAGTCTTCATATCGATACTCATTGCATAGCCTGCATCAAACCCTGCAGATTCAGACAGTGCCCATTCCAGATCTTCCAAAGAGGTGGCTTCAAACTTTCTATCCGCTAGCCGCACCAAAAACCAACCCAACATTCGTGGGAACAAGTTCCGATAAAAATAAGCTTGGTTCTTGATCCGGTTTTCGACCTGACCCATACGCATTTCTTCTCCCCAGGGCTCACCCCAATTCATCCGGGTATGGACATGCCATAAATAATGGTCGAGGCGACTGGCGTCATTGATGAGATCCGTTTTATTGTCCAGTCCCCGATAGAAATCCGACACAAATTTGCCCGATGCATAATAATCCTGTCCGGTATACATGCAGCCCTCCAGACCATCAAATGAAATCTGTTTCACACCGGTTTTATTGAAAATTGCGGTCAGTCTTTTGGCATATTCATCCTGAAGCGTTAAATCCGGAAATAAAGTCTTATAGGGATAATCCCATAATTTATAGACACTTTCCTCTATCCCATGGCTTGCTTTTTGGGTACCAAAAGCTCCCCGCACACAATTGGTCAATACCCATTGTTCGCCTTTCTGCTCAGCCTTACCATAGGTAATCAATTCGTCCCCAATCTGTATCGTATTAAGTGAAAGTGGTAGAGAAAAAAGCTGACTATTCTGAACAATAATCTGTTGCTGATTATCGTCCAATGCCGCAATGAGTTTCAATTCGCCCTGTTTGAGTAGATGCTTGCTGGGGACTGGTGTAACATAAGGATCATTCGTTGTCGTAAAGTTAGACAACGTATGAATTCCAATATCGATTCCCCGCTGTGCAGCCCTATCGACCAATTTTTTCATGCCAACATCAGCTTCTGTACTCAATTCTTTACGCCACTCGAAATGTCCCCAATTAAGAAAGGGATCAGGATGGTATAGATTTTTAAATCCCGCGAGTTTCGTTTTTTCCAGCGCAAAGTCCAGGTTCGCCGCCGAAAAATTTGTAATCAAATAAGAACGCATTGCCTCCCGTGAAACCTTGCCCCATTCCCCTGCGATCATCGGATGGGGTAAGCCCTGCTCTACCTCCACTCTTCCGATCCGCGTTAATATCTGGTTGCGTTTATCACCAAAGAGTGCCACTTTAGCCCCAATGATTAATCCATCCGAACCTTCAACAGGCAAGGTCATCATATTGTTCAACCCTTTCACCTGTTGAAGTTCCCTCCCACTCCGATTTTTGGAAGACAACTGAAATATAGTTCCATTTCCAGCATCGACAGCAGCAAAATGTCCATAAGAAATACTAGCAACAGATAGATCACTATTTGCTCCCTTGTAACCGAAAGTTGTACTATAATTCCCAATATAATCTTCGGGAATGCCAGCAACGGTTTTAACATGTAAAGATTGCATACCAAAAGCCAGGTCTTCACCTTGTGCGACGCCCACTACTTCGCCTACAACCTCGTGAAGTTTAATTTTTAAAGGGCCAAACACCAGCAACTTATAATCTGGTGATAATTTTAAGACCTCATAAGTGATTGCTTCCTTATGCTGACCAACTTTCAGTTCGACGGCCTGACCGTCTTCCATCATCAAAGAAAAACGATCCCCGTTAACCTTAAGCCCCTTTGGTTGTATGATTTTTTGATCTTTATACACCGACACGATCGGATATTTGCCAGCCTCGAGAAGTTCCTTACCATCTATTTTGATCGACTTATAGTAACCTTGTTGGTCAAAGCGTATTTGTGTTAAATTCGTTTTTACCTCCTGTGCCAATACAGGAAATCCCACAGCAGAGATCAATAGGACAACCAGAAACGTAATATTTTTCATATAATCTATTTATTTGTATGTAAACAACTATTTATTCGTGTTTATTTAACTGAGGTTATGAGCTCGCTCCTTCGCTTTTTCTAGCCCCCGATTGTCTATCGCAACATGCTATTTGTTTACAAATCGCTCGCTTGTTATTTTGCAGTCAACTTCTAGGTTTTTTATTTTGCTTTCCGCGGTATCAATTCAAGATCAAATCGGTAAGTTACCGTTCCACCAAACCACATCCTAAAATTTGTTCCCCAAACATTATTAAATAGGCAAAAATGTAAGCCGCCATTAATATCTGGTTGGCGCGTTGAATAATTGAGTAGATCACGATCACCAATAGCAACCAACAGTGCATCTTCGCTTCGAATACGTATTTTCCCCGCTGTAGTAACAATTTCGACATAACGATCCAATCCATGCATCTGCCGATTACCACCTTCCACAACATCCAGTATACGAACCTGTTGGCCTAATTTTTCAACGAGTACATCTAAGACGTCATCTGGATAGAAGCTCAACCAATATGCTTCTGGCAGCCGATTGGCGGGTTTATCCACCAAAGTATAGCTCAACTGAATATGATTTGTTTTTTCATCGACCAGATAAGTACTATAAATTTGTGAAGGAAGAACTTGCTGTTCGATTCCACATACAGAACTTAAGATCAATCGATTATATATTTTATTTTTTACTTTATCATAGACAGATTTTTGGAGCGATGCCACCAAAGTACGACTTTCGGACATATCGGGAGTCAGCCCCGGTTTTCCAAAGTCCCGAATAGCCCAGTCCACTTTTTGAGTAAGATAGGAATCCATAAAACGTTCAAATTCCTTAGTCGAAAAACTCTGGTAGCTCAGCTCCCCCATTTTCATACGAAAACCTTTTTGATCCAGTAGGAAGGAGCCGTCCTTGGTAAATTTTTGAGATGCATCCACTCCCTTTGATGCTGGCTTAGAAACCACGGCCAGTTGCTGCAAAACAGCTTCAGCTTCTATCCGCAGATCTTTGGGAAGATAAGACAGCGACCGCTCAATATGGGCTTCCTTTTCGGCCCAAGATGCTTCTATCTTTTTGAACTCCGGTAAAGCTAAAGCTTGTGTAAAGTCTGAAAATCGATACTTATCCCAGTGCTGCAAATGAGTTTTCACATCCAGCCCCCAAGTATGTTCAGCCACAAGTCCCAGATTAATGGCAAAGTGAATAGCAGTTTCACTGGCCGGATTTATACGGCCATCTATAACCCATTTTTCATAACATCTGGATAATGCCCGAAAACGGTTCATCATCAAAGGCGAGCTTCCGAAGCCATGTATCCAGGTGTCACCTATTTCTTGCGCCATCTCAGGGAGCTTATTTTTCATGGGCCTTAATGCTTCAGCCACATCACTTAGGGTAGAAGCTTGTAGCTGGGCATTCGGATAATGTTTCCCTATGGATGCATAAATTTCCTTTACTTGCTGTACCGTATGTGGGCCATGATTATCCCCAGTAAAAGCGATGACTATAGCGGTCTTTCCATCAGGTAGTATCATATCACTACCGTAGTCCTTTTGGTACATCAACATCACCTCACTGCCGTCGGGACTTTTCCAGCGACATAAGGCCGGAACATTGGGAACCTTGCTCGCCGGATTCACCCCAACCTGCAAGAAATCGATTCCATTTTCTTGCAGCAAAGGAACAATACCTCTGGTGTGACCTGGAACGTCAGTCATCTTTGCTGCTTTGGTCTGCTTACCAAATTGACGATCCAGCTTTTTTGATAACTGCAGCATTGTTCCAAACAGGGCTTTATTCAGTGATTCAGATTCCACAGTGTAAGGAATGGCATTCCATACAATATCACCACGACGGATAGCTGATTCCAATTTCGCTTTATTTTCCGGACTCGCCTGTGCCATATAAGTAGCAATCAACCAGGAACCTGTTGTCCAGATATAACGTTCTTTGGCTCCTGAACGTCTTAATTCCTCAGAAACCGCAATGGCTTTCGGAATAAATTCATCGATATAACGTTGCTCGACGACCGAACTGAGTTCAGTAAATCCAATATCAAGATGGGTTTTGAAGATCAAGTGCACTTTCTCTACATCATCCTGTTTTGTCTGTGCATATCCAGCAAATGACATAAATACAAAAAGGAAACAGGGATATAGACTTCTGCGTTTCATGGATAATATGAGGTTTATCTTTATCAAGTATCGTTATTTTCTGTTAAGACGATTGAAAAGGATATATCCCTAAATAGAAAAGTAAGATTGAATGAAAAAATCGGAAATAACATCACCAACGGCTCATAAAAAAGGCCTGTACATGATCGTTTGTACAAGCCTTTTTTGTTGACAAGATTACTTTACTATATAAAGTCCAGCCAAGCAGATAATCAAAAAGAATGCTTTTACGCTCAATTCATTACTGCAAGGGGTCAAAGGTTCCGCCCCACTCTTTGTTCTGAGGTAGCTGATCTGGTTCGATAGAAATCTGTGCCGGATTCAACGAGTTAAACCAATGTTTAAGGCTAAGCTTATAAAATTGATTCGCAGAAGCAGTTTTATCCAAGTTTTCTATGACAACAGCAGAAAACTTGGTTCTTACCGCAGCATTCATAATATTATCGGTATTACCCGGCAGTGCCTGGCCTTTATTCAGCATCAATAATAAACCTCTTCTAGTACCTTGCGTATTTAAGATATCATAACGTTTCCATCTTCTCAAATCATTATATCTAAATCCCTCAAAAGCAAGTTCCACCTGACGCTCATTCATAATTGCCTGGCGAATATCTACCTGCCCAGTTGCTGTAACACCATAATTTGTCGCTGTTCCCGGAGCAATCCCTGCGCGTTTACGAATGGCATATAAAGCATTTAATGCTTCTCCGCTTCGTCCCGTCTCATTTGCAGATTCAGCCAGATTTAGCAACAGTTCGGCATAACGCATCGGTGAAAACCAGCTTTTCGCATTGGCCGCAACGCCTACTAGCGCATTTCTATCCAAGAGCGTATCCAAACCTTTACGTTGAAAAAATCCAGTCACACCATTTTCATCGCCATTTTGAATCAGTGGAGAAATCCCTGAAAACAAACTATTATCCCTAGCAGGAAGTACTGTATTCGGGGTTGCCGTGTCCTTCCAGGTCCAGGCTTGCCAATAAGTGCGTGATCGGGGTGCTGTCATGCCAATTACATTCACATCAGGTGTTGGGTATACCGTACCACCACACCAAATTGTTGCATAGAACCGGTCATCACGATTCGTATAGAAATCCGTCAAAAACTGTTTGTTATATGCTGGATTAGACAATTGATCCTGGTCAAACTGTATCGGGCTACCGTCACGTTTGGGATAGGCGATCAATAAAGGCAATATCGGCTGATCATTGTTTGTACTGCCATTGGTAAATGCAATAGGCCTAATCGGTGCAAAATTCATGTAGCTATCGGGATAATAATATTGTCGTGTCATAATCTGTTCTTTATTGCGCGAATACCAGATCAACCGATAGTTCTCAAAGAGCCCAAATCCTCCAGCATCCGCGGCCTGCACAGCGGCTTTGGCTGCGTTATATGCATTTGTCCAGCGCGTCTGGTCATTTGTTGCATTAAATAATGGGCTGGCGTACCATAACAAGACCCGAGCTTTAAGTCCCAAGGCCGCGGCACGGTTTATCCTGCCATAATCCACCCCGCTGTAATTGGGCGGTAAAACTGAAGCGGATTCATCCAGATCTTTTATGATCTGTGCGATACACTCTGAAGTTTTACTCCGGGGCACCTTCAATGAATTAATGTCACTCCCATTTTGTGTATGCAAGATTAAAGGGACGCCACCTATGGAACGGACCATATCCCAGTATTTCCATGCGCGCCAAAATTTTGCTTCACCGACCAATCTATTTTTTGTCGTTGTACTGATTACCGACTCCGGTACGTCTACCAGTTGGTCCATAAAATAATTGGCCTTATCGATATAGGTATAGTCTAAATTGGTGAAATTGGTTGCCACGTCAACAATACCCTGCTGAAAACTGCCCAAATTCCCCCCCGAGCCATTAATACCTTCGTCCGCATTTGCTCCACTTCCAAGCTGCCATCCGGGCATAAGGCCACCATAAACATCATTTAAATATGCTTTAATCAGAACAGAATCTGTCCAGACATTTTTTGGATTTATTGCTCCGGTATTTTCATAATCCAATCCTTTTGTACACGATGAACCGCCCACAGCAGCAATTAGGACAAGATAAAGAACCGTTTTAAATTGATTTAGATATTTCATTTTGATTTCCTTTTAAGGTTAAAATTTAGAACGTTAAGCTGACACCAGCATTAAATGATTTAACGATAGGGAAAGATGTACCAGCATCCATCTCTGGATCATAGAATTTTTTATTGAATTTGCTGATCACAAAAAGGTTGGATCCCGATACATAGAAGCGAATGTTGTTCGCATATTTTTTATACCACCTTTGAGGAAGATTATAAGCAATGTTCAAAAACTTCAAGCGCACAAAACTTGCATCTGCCAGCCAGAAATTACTGCCACTCGTGTTCACCTGAGCGACCTCATCGTTTGCGCTGTAACGGTAAGGTAACCATGCATCGGTATTCTCCGGACTCCAGGATTCATTTGCCCAAGGGCGCCACATCCGATTCCACTCTACACCACCACTTAAATTATTGAAAGACTTTTTATAACCGAGCGAACCATTGAAATTAGCAGTGATACTTAGACCTTTCCAATCCGCGCTAAGGTTTAACCCCAGCACTTTAGGATTGTTGCTCTTATTCAATACTGTGATATCATTCTCATTAATGGTATTGTCGCCGTTAAAATCTTTGTACGCAAATTGTCCGGGTTTAGGTGCGTTACCTTTAAAATTATAGCCCGGATGAGCCGCCAACAATGCATCTACATCAGCTTGATTTCTGAGCATACGGTCAACCTTATATCCAGTGATCATATTCGCAGAACGGCCATTCCCGATTAAATTCTGATAATCATAGGTGATATTTAAATCTCGTATCGTATACCAAGAATTACCATATGTAAAATTAAGGCCAATATTATAGTTTAAATCACCGGTTCTATTCATATAGTTTACACTAAGATCAATACCATTCGCTTTCATTTCTCCATAATTGACTGAAGGTAAAGGACGACTGAACGTCGGTGGTGTCGATTGGATCCGTGTGCTTAAAATATCATAGGTACGTGTTTCCCAATATTCTGCTGTCGCATTAAAATGTTTCAGGAAACTGATATCAACACCAAAATTTTTATTCAGATATTTCTCCCAGGTAATATTTGCATTTGGAAGAACATCATATTGTATACCCGGATTGAGTGTGGGCGTTTCACCGAAAATCACATTGTTACCAGTCACATACTTATCTTCATATTGCCAGCGTTTGGCATTTGCATCATCCTTGGCTCCGTTTGGATTTATCGCGACGAAGTCATTTCCGGTCAATCCGACTGAAGCTCTGACCTTTAGCGACTCTATTCCATTGACATTTTTAAAAAAGTTTTCCTTAGAGATGACCCAAGCCGCGGAAACCGAAGGGAAAAAGCCCCATCGTTTATCTTTGGGAAAATTGGCAGAGCCATCATAACGATAAGTAAAGGTGGCAACATATTTGTCTGCATAGTCGTAAGCAAATTGTCCGATATAGGATTTACGTCCCACTGTTGGCAGAAAACCATAGCTATTATTAATACTTTTTGTGGCGGTACCACCTACGACCCCCGAACCTCCAGTGGATGCCCACCATTGGTCAGTCATATAGATCGGAAAACCATTTATCTTCGCATCAATACCATCATAACTTCTTTCCTGACGTTCGTACACCAATGCCGCATTGACATGATGTTGACCAAAATCCCTTTCAAAGTTTAGCTGTAAGTTTATTTGATCCTCCTGATTCCAGGCAGCTAATTTTTGAATACCGGGGGTATGATAAGTGAGACGTTCTCCCACAATATTATTTAAATCCCAAACTACGGGCTCTATCTGGGCTAGCTGATAATACGTAAACGGGTGGGAATATATTTTCTGATTGCTATTGTTAAAGGTTTTGATGTAACCAACCTTCGCACTTAAACCTTCTAAAAATGGCATTTTGTAGGTTAAGCTTAAGTTTACAACAGACTTAAGTCCCTCCGACTTATTATATCCCGATAGCCCCTGAGCTTCACCGGATTTATTGGATATCCAAAAATAATCTACAGGTAAGCCTGTCGCGGTAAAAGAAGGCATGTAAGGTTGCCATAGAAGAAGTTTGGGAAACATGTCACCCGTCCAATCCCCTTCGGGTGAATTAAATTTATTATTGTTTAAGCTCAGCCCTGCAAAAACCGAAACGTTTTTTGTTAGATTAGCCGTTATATTGGTTCGAACATTGTATTTTTTTTCATTTGTGTTTTTAATAAAAGTCTCCTGATTAACATAAGAAGCCCCAATAAAATATTGAAGTTTATCGGTTCCTCCCGATGCACTTAAGTTATGCGTGGTGATGGAAGGATTTACATATACATCTTTTAAGTGATCAAAGCCGTAGCCCTTCCCTCCTCCAAAATCCCGGTCTTTAAAATACGCTTTTGCGGTTTCTGTCCAAGGTGTATTGGCCGGGCCACCGGCTTCGCCCCAGATTCTGTTTTGAATCTGCCCCCATTCCATGATACTCGTTAACTCCATGTTTTTCCCGCGGACATCCCGCCCTGTATTCACGGAGTAGTTTATGGCAACTTTTCCCGCCTTACCACGTTTGGTCGTAACCAGGACAACACCTGCGCCGGCTCTGGCTCCATAAGCAGCCGTAGTGGCCGCATCTTTTAAGATAGACACTTCTTCGATTTCATTGGGACTTAAATTATTAAATTCCGCAGCATCAATAGTCACCTTTCCATCAATAACGTACAGCGTGGGAGATGCATTCCATGAACTAGCAGTTCGTATGCGGATATTGGGCTGAGCTCCGGGCACACCGCTGGGCGTGGAGACATACAACCCCGGCATTCTACCTGCCAATAGATTTCCGACAGAAGTCGTGGGGATCTCAATATCCGCTTCCTTAAATTTAACAGATGCAACGGACCCAGCCAGAAGGCCTTTCTTTTGTGTGGTGTAACCGACCACCACAGTTTCATCCAATGCGACAGTGGAGGAAACCATCGCTATAAGTACACCTTGTTTTGCAACGACGGTTATGGGGTTATAACCGATCATAGTTGCTTTTAGGTTTACTCCTTCATTCGCTGTAATTGTAAATTTACCCGCAGCATCGGTCTGTACGGAAGTGAGCGCGGAATTTCCCTGTGCCCCTACAACAACAACTGTAACTCCTGCCAATGGAACTTTTTTCTCCGAGTCCATGACCGTCCCCGATATCTTAATCTGTGAAAAAACATGATGGGACAGCAATAACATAAAGACAATTCCGAGCACCCTAAGGTGCATTTTTAAAATTTCTTTCATAATTTCGAGTTTTTTGGTTTTTCAGAGGTATATTTTATTAATACATCCGTTAACAACAAATAAAAGCCGAATATTTCAGCCAAACCACGCTAATCTTAGCAAACATCTATGTTTTTTTACTTCGCTATTTCACTTTCAGATAGACTTATGAAAAAAATTAACGCCCTTTACAGTATCCTGTAAAGGGCGTTAAAATTAGAAATGTAAATGAGCTGTTAGTCAAACTTATCAGCGTCATATGTAGTATGCGCCTCGGAAAAATCGTCCATGAATTACAGCTAAGTGACGAAAGTCATCTTTTAAAATTATTTAAAAAACAAAAAGGACTTACACGGAATGGATACAGAAAATAAAAATCTTAACAAAAAAAACACCCGATAGCATGGGGTACTCCGGGTGTTTTAGCCATATTATTAACCTATTTTATGAAAAGTGCCCGTGATGGGCAACACTAAAGTAGAAAAAAACTTTGTATAAACAAAATAAAAAGTAAAAAAAATAGATTTTCAACTTCAGCTAAACCGGTTAAACATTGATTTAGACAAACAACATAATCTTCTTTATCCGGTACACAAGCTCGGGCCTAATTAATCCCAAATCCGATAGTAACATCGTAATTACAGGGATATAACAGGGGGTTAACAGGGGTTTAGCAGGGGTAATTCCCTGTTAACTCCCTATTAATACAGTATAAAAGTAGTGTTATTTCACTTTTAATTTCGAAAATGGTATTAACTTGGTAATAAGACGTATACTACGACGCTATTCCATCCTTCCTATCCAGTGAATAATCAAAAATATATAGGCGCTCCCAAAAGAAGATACACGGCTCTGAGATTAGGAGATTTTGCTTAATTTTAGTCCATTAAATAACTGTAAGCTATGACCGGTCGCGAAATTCTCAGGCAACATATCAATAAAACCGTCCATTTAAATGATGAACAATTTGATTATTTCTTTTCTTTTTTCAAACCGGTATCCTTTAAAAAGAAACAATCGATTATCAATATTGGCGATACGGTGGAATGCGAATATTTTGTCCTCAATGGCTGCCTAAAAACTTTTGTTGTCAATGCTGAACAAAAAATGCATATTCTACAGTTTGCCACACAAACTTGGTGGGCATCCGATTATAATGCCTTACACAACTATATGAAAGCAACTGTCAACCTAGATTGTGTAAGCGATGCAGATACGCTTTGTCTACTTGCTGAGGACCGTGAACGTGTATGCAAGGAAATCCATGAAGTGGAGACATTTTTACGATGGCGTTCGAATAAGGGGTATATCGGTTTACAAAAGCGAATTCTATCCCTACTCAACAATGATGCCCGTAGCCGTTATGAGGAATTGATGCTGCAATATCCGGAATTGTACAATCTTGTTCCAAAACATTTGATTGCAGCCTATCTTGGGGTTTCCCGTGAGACGCTCAGCCGGCTCTATCACAGTAAATAATGTGATCTATATCACCAAAACAAACCATTCTTTAAAATGTGATGTACATCACATAGGGGTCTAATGAATTATGCCCTACTTTGTGTTATCATTTAAACAATTAAATTTTTAAAAGATGAAAAAAGAGAACTTAAAGGTATTGGTCGTTTTGACTTCACATGACCAACTGGGAGATACAGGAGCTAAAACAGGTTTTTGGGTGGAAGAGTTTGCAGCTCCCTACTATGTTATGGCCGACGCAGGAGTTACTATCACAATTGCTTCACCCAAGGGTGGACAACCACCTATTGATCCCAAAAGCGCGATGCCTGATTTTCAGACAGCAGCAACAAAACGTTTTGATGCAGATATGGAACTTCAGAACAAATTGGCAAACAGCATTGTCCTAACAGCGGTGGATGAGCAAGATTACGACGCAATTTTCTATCCAGGGGGCCATGGCCCGCTCTGGGACCTTGCAAATGACAAGACTTCTATTGCATTGATTGAATCATTCTGGAAACACAATAAACCTGTAGCCGCTGTATGCCACGCGCCAGGTGTTTTTCGATTTGTTAAGAATACCGATGGTAGTCCACTGGTACAGGGTAAGAGGGTGACAGGCTTTTCCAATTCCGAAGAAGAAGCTGTACAATTGACAAACGTCGTCCCTTTCCTGGTTGAGGATGAACTGGTCAAGCTTGGCGGAAAATACAGTAAAGGTGCAGATTGGAGCAGTCATGTGATCAAAGACGGCAAGCTGATCACCGGTCAAAATCCCGGCTCGTCGGAAGAGACTGCAAGGGAACTATTGGCTCTGCTGGAACAATAAGGCGCTATCAATTAAAATAGCGCTTTCCGTTCTGAAATAGACAATGATACGCTAGGTAATAAACGATGCCAATAACACCAGAATAAAATCCCATTTTTATATATTGAGAACGATAAAAATGGGATTTTTGTTAACTTTCTCCGAATGACTTATATCATTATTTAATTAGTTTCGTTTCCAGTTCCTGAAGGTTATTTGCGCTTGTATTATTCCCGAGGTCGGCGGCCTGTTTCCAATACACCTTTGCTTTTTCGATCTGATATACTTTAATGAAAATATGGTTATTTCGCAGAATAGGCACCGATGATCTTCTTGAGATCGATTCCCTTGCCTAATACGGGTTTAAAAATATCACCCATACTAGTTATCCGTTCCATTGCATTAAAAATAGTAAAATCGGTCATTTTTAAGCCCTTCTTCACCTCATCCCAGTGAAGCGGCATGGATATGGTAGCGCCGGGTTTGGGTCTGACCGAATAGACAGACGCAATGGTCGCATGAGGTCTATTTTGAAGAAAATCCAGATACATTTTCCCTTTTCGGTCACGTACCGTGCGTTCGAGACTAGTATAGGCTGGAATTTCAGCATGTACCAACGTAACGATGATGCGGGCAAATTCTTTAGCCTGATCATACGTGTATTTGTTTCCCAAAGGGATATAAATGTGGAGCCCCGTCGAGCCACTAGTCTTGCAATAACTGGGAAC
This sequence comes from Sphingobacterium athyrii, assembly GCF_003071065.1. Classification (GTDB taxonomy): domain Bacteria; phylum Bacteroidota; class Bacteroidia; order Sphingobacteriales; family Sphingobacteriaceae; genus Sphingobacterium; species Sphingobacterium athyrii. Next base: position 930,688 of record NZ_QCXX01000001.1, read on the forward strand.
GCCCATACTGTCCAGAATCTGCTTGGTCACCTGAGCTGCTTCGATCACCTGATCAAAAGAGTTTTTATCTGGATCAAGATCAATGATACAGTAGGTTGGATGATCCGGTTTTTTTATCGTGCTATTCCATGGATTCATTTCGATACAACCTAAATTGGCCATATACAATAACGTTGCCTCATCCTTTCCGACTAAATAATGTCGATCTCGATTATCCGCCTCACTTTGATACAAATAAAGTTCGGCCCAATCCGGTGCGGTATCGGTAACATCTTTGAAATAGAACCCCTCTCCATTGATACCATTTGGGAATCGGTTCATGCTTTGCGGCCTACCTTTTAGGTATGGTAAGATAAAGGGGGCAACCTGGTAATAATAATTGATAAGGTCGCCTTTGGTGATCTTTTCCTTTGGCCAAAAAATCTTGTCAAGATTGGTAAACTTGAGCTCCTGCTTATTGATTTTTTTTACTTGGGTTTTCTCTGTTGGATTTAACAAAGTCTTGCGTCCTCCAGCCATACGCGATTTAACCATATGATTCGTTTTATCTTCAACAATCTGTTGTACTGGCTCTTCCTTTTCGAGCATTATTTTCTTTGGATTTTTATCTTCCCGCATACCAACAAACGAAGGATGTCGCATAACGCCATCATTCGTTATTTCCGTAAAACTAACCTCACATACGAGTTCAGGTCGCAACCAAGTCACCGATGCATGTGGTGGATTGGGACGGAAGCGCGAAGGTTTATTGACATTAGGCTCCTCTGCAAAAGGTGTCTCTTCTATGATCAATGGCTTAAATAATGTCATCATTTCTTTTTGCATCTTAGCATTGAAACCGGTACCAACCTTTCCGGTATAAATGAGTTTTTTCTCTTCGTATATGCCTACAAGCAGGCTACTAAATAACTTACCTGAATCATCGTTTAGGGTATAACCACCAATAACAACTTCCTGACGCTTATTGGCTTTAATTTTTAACCAGTCATGTGAGCGATTATTCACGTGATAGCTACTATATTTTCGCTTAGCCATGATCCCTTCCAAGCCTAGCTTTTTCGCCTCCTTAAGAAAGTCGGCTCCGGAAGTATCAAAATGCTCACTGAAAAGAATTTGTTCGCTTTGCGGAAGTACTGTTTTTAAAATGGCTTTTCTTTCGAGAAGAGATAGGTTCTTTAAATCTTTACCCTCATACCACAAGATATCAAATACATAATAGACAAGATCACCATCGGCTTCACTGCGCCAATTCTGCAGACCTCCGAAATTTGCAACACCATTTTTATCCAATACAACCACTTCCCCATCCATAATCGCATTGAGTTTTATTTCCTTGAGCTGATCGTAAATAGGGTAAAACTTTTCATTGAAACTCTTGTCATTTCTAGACTTCAAATCCACGTCCCCTTTATGCATAAAAGCAACTGCCCGATAACCGTCCCATTTCACTTCATAAACCCAGTCACCATTGTCAAAAGGTTTATCAACCAAGGTTGCAAGCATAGGCTCAATATGCGTATAAAAGGCTTGTCTGGGACATTTTTTCAGCAGTTTATCTCGTACCGCCTGAGTTTCTAATTGTTCTCCAGGCTTTGCTTCAAGCTGTTCGCTAATCATTTCAGCAGCTTTTTTTGTTGTACTGTGTTTATCTTTTAGTGTGCTATCTTTTTTAACAATGCTTTTCCCATATACCTTATCTGGTGATTTTTCCATCTGTGCGATGGTCTTACCGGAGATAACGGATTTATCTTTTTTTGTGATATCCTGATCGCTGGCATATTTATCCTCAAGTTTCATCAGCAACCAGCCGTTATCCCCCCGTCCATGAGCCTTGACCAGCGCAAACTCTCCTTTCAGCTTTTTTCCATGAAGCTTGAATTTTAGTTTTCCGGAATAGAGCTGGTGTCTGAGACTTTTGTCCATAGTGGCGATATCATCCTTTGCACCTTCTACGGACTCATATGTTCCTTGATCCCAAACGATCACAGTTCCGCCACCGTATTGACCTTTAGGTATAATTCCCTCGAAATTTCGGTAATCATAGGGATGATCTTCGACCATCATAGCAAGTCGCTTGATCGTTGGATCGAGCGAAGGCCCTTTTGGCACTGCCCAGCTTTTCAGCACTCCATCCATCTCCAAGCGGAAATCATAATGCAAATGAGAGGCATCATGTTTCTGTACAACAAATCTCAGTTCCTTGCCGTTCGGCTTTCCGCCAAAGGGTTCCGGTGTTTTTTCGGCAGTGCGTTTGTTTCTATATTTCGTTAATCCCATAGCACTATTCGTTAATGATAAATAATGTTAATCATAACACAATGCTGCAACTAAAAAGGTTTAAATAAACAAAATATATTTCTCCTGAATGCTGTTATAATTTTCATTACACATCCCATATCAATGTAATATTTTAAATACATTGGCATAGCATTTGTATCAGGTGTTATAAAAATACTAACTATGAAAATAAATTTAATTTTCACTGCATTAGCAGCCGCAGTGCTGTTAGGCAGTTGTAGTGAGGATGATAACCAAGCTACACAAACAACTCCCGTTACCATTAAAATCACGGACGCTCCTGGTTATTATGATGCCATTCATCTAAACATTGATGAAATTGAAATACGTACAAGTTCAGGCAGTGAAAGTTTAGATGTTGACGGAAACCCATTTAACATTCTCAATTATACAATGGGTAAAGATACCGTAATTGCTGGTGATGACGTTCCTTCAGGTATGATTCAGGAAATCAGACTAAAACTTGAAGATGAAGGGAATGAAATTTGGGTTGATGGAACCCGTCATCCGCTCACAACTCCCAGCGGTCAGTCTTCGGGTGTTAAGATAAAAGTGCAAGACGAACTGATTCCCAATGTCGCCTATACACTTTTACTTGATTTTGATGCATCGAAGTCAATCGTACAAACTGGCAATGGTAAATACCTGCTTAAACCGGTCATCCGCGCAATTCCAGTAGCGACTTCAGGTGCAATTACCGGCACTGTTAATCCTGCAGCTTCACTGGCACATGTGTTCGCCATCAATGGAGTCGATACCGTTGGAACTTTAGCTAATTCCGTCGGGAAATTCTATTTTCCGGGGATGTCAGAAGGTACATACAAAATCGTTATTCAACCTACAGTAACAGGTTACATGGACAAAACTATTGAAGACGTTCAAGTTGTAAAGGGAAGCGTTAAAGATATAGGTACTATTTCAGTCCAATAACAAGCGTTAGCTAACAAGAAGCCTATTACGATTATTTTCAAAAGCACGTAGCTTTCTCGAACATAATCGTAATGGGCTTCTTCGCATTCCATATTGTTCGCTCCCTTTTGACCCCCCTCAACTACCAATGGATAACATATTGGCAAAGAGGCGATAAGCTCCGACCACACCAGCGGGAAGTTGCCTAAATAAAGAAAGACTGCTATTGATATAGTAACCTTTGCCTTTTTTACTTACAAGCAACAAGCCGTCTTCGTTTCCCTTATCCGAATTTTGAGTACGCACAATCGGTTCAAACTCTTTACCCCAATCTTTTGGAAAAAACAGCCCCCGATCCTGTATCCAGTTGTCAAAATCTTGCTGACCTATCTTATTCGGATAATTCAGAATCCGATGAGTGGGATTCAAAAAGTGAATAGCCGATTTAGCATCGCTAATCCGTTCGCCTGAAACAGACAAAGGATACGGACCGACCTCCGCGACAGAAAGGTCATAGGGGGTATTGTATTGATTGATCAAAACCCCTCCTGCCTGGATATATTCCTGCAACTGTCCATGAAAATCCACCAGGTACGGATCCGTATTATAAATTCGGAAACCCAAAATTACTGCATCAAAAGCCGATAGATCTGTATCTTTCAATGCTGTAGGAGGTATCAATTCTAAATGATTCACCAGCTGTTTTAAGCTTGCTATAAGTTCGTCATTTTTGCCCGATATGTAAGCAATTCGACTAGCCAGACTTGCAACCGAACTATTTAAAACCCGTAACTCTGCTTTAGGATAATACACCACCTCTTCAATATGGGGATAACTGACCGATTTTATATTATTTTGATGGACACCATAGACAGTTTCGATTTCGAAACCAAGCTTTTGTATTCTTTCAGTATGTCCCAATGACGTTAACTGAAAATTGACTTTTTCAGAAGCATTGCCGCAAATGACCACAGTCTGTTCTTTGGGAAAAAGTTCCAGTCCTTCCGCTCCGGTTAACCTCACGTTGACAGTCTCCACCGTGGCTACATTGGATTGTATCTCAAGTGAAATAGAACGACTTGTAAAATCCGTCAAAACAACTATCTCTGTTTCAAAAGCTCCGGTAAATGCAGGGGAAATAGTGACGGGCTTATTGTTGGTCAACACAGGTACAGTAACTGCGATGGATAAAGCTGCAAACTGTAACTGCAATTTCACTACGGTCGGATTGTCCTGTTGGGGCAGTACAATATCTCCGGAAGACTGGGGAGAATAACTGCCCCTATCTCCCTCCTCCTTTAACCAAATCGGAAATGAGGGATTGATCGTATGACTGAGACGTCCAGTAATTTCAATCCGTTCAGTCTGTGATAATTGATAGGATTCATGATACACGGTTTCAAAAAAGGGAACTGTCACACTGTTCAAGATCAAATCAGACTCCTTTGGTATGTTGACTTGCAAAGATAAGTTAACGTTTGCCCCTGGTACCCACCTGTCATCTGTCGAATTTACTTCGAAAGATGCGCCCAGTGAGCGAAGCAAAAGCAACTCCAAATCACCGCGCTTTTTCTGGATGGCACTATTTGCGGGCACCGTATTCATCCAGAGCAAAATTGTCGCTATGGTCAATGAGAATTCACGATTGTTTTCATAAACATGCTTCATCAGCAAACCATCAACAAGTTTCTTAAAAACAGGAATATACCGGTCCGAAGTTTCTGGTGATGCAAAAAGAGAATCAAGCGCTATTGTATCCACAGGCTCACCCTTCAATAGTTCAAAATATTCAACGGAGGGGGTATGCTGTGTTAAACTAGCCATTGCTTGGGAGCGATGTTTATTGCGGCTTTCGGCAGCTATCTCACCATAATGCACCCCAGAATACCGATTATACACAGGCATGTAAAGCGCAAGATACTCAGGTAAAGGCGTTACATTACCGCCAATATCTTTGACACCACTTTCCCGATAGACGTTCCAAAGAAGATGTTGTGCTTTCCAGACAGACAGCTCCTCTAATTGTTCAGGATATGCCTCCGGATCTGCAGCAAGGTCATAAGCCCGCTCAGTCAAAATTGCCGAACTCTGATGATGGCCATGCAGATCCGGAATATTCGGTGAAAATCGGGTAATAATGACCTGTGGGCGAAAATATCGGATAGTCCATACCATATCGGCGAGTACCGTTTGCTCATTCCATATAAACATGGTTTCATCCGCAGATTCTACAAAGCCAAAGTCCTTTGCACGCGTAAAAAATTGCCTCGTACCTTCCGTCTCTCTCGCAGATAGCGATTCTTGTACACGGAGTACACCTAACTCACTTCCTTTTTCAGCACCTATAAAATTCTGTCCCCCCTCGCCTCGTGTGAGTGACAAATATGCCGCATCAGCAAGCTGGTCCTGAGCAAAAAATGTTAATAGTTTATTATTCTCATCATCGGGATGGGCACCTACATATAAAATTCGATTGAAAACCTTCAACTTGCTTAACTCACGCATGGTGCTATCGTATTTTTTTTGCGTAGAAATTCCGTTTAAAGACTGTTGTCTGGTTTTTTCTGCGAGAAATTTTAATGCCATATCCATCTATTCTTTTAAGTGCGATGGATCAAATATAGGAATAATTTCACAAAGACTACTAATTCGATAGATATTATTATATTTTCTAAAATAAGTGCAATCAAGTGCTAATTGAGGTCTTGTATCGGCTATTATGCATGTTAAAAATCCCCTTAGCTATCGGCAAAACGGGAGCTTATTTTGTATACGTGACCAATAAAATTACGCAACCTCATAACGGCTGTCCCTGGTATTTAATTTGCCAAACTTCGTTTAATTCCTGTTCCAAAAATTTCTGACACTTTTACATCCCGATAAAGATAGTAGGCCGATGACAAAAAATGGCTTTTTTAACTCAAAATCCGACGATAGCATTAAAAAGTATTGTCTTATTATGTTAAACTTTTTGAATTAACACTTTTTAACCGATATATACCGTAGCTTAGCACTTTATCAACAATTAGAATCAACCAACAGAATGCCCTTTTTAGATCATGTACTCCAAACCCCCAGCTACGGATGGAAAGACGACAATGGAGACCTTATTAAACCGAGCCCAAAACAAATATTCAGCGAATTTTTCAAAAGATTGAATGTTTTTAAGGACCAACGCAATTGGCTGCCCTTTTTTAGCTGGCTGAAAGTAGCTTGTCTTATTCCATTTTTCTTTGTTTTTCTCTTTGCCCACCTCAGCTGGTGGACGGTTCTGGCAGCTTTTATTTACAGTATGATCATTATGGGTACGCATGGTACCATCTGGCATCACCGGTTTTCCACACATGGTGCCTTTAAATTTAGAAACTCCTTCTGGCGTTTCTTTACGCAAAATCTCACTATAAATGTAATACCCGAAGAAATTTATGTAATTTCTCATCATGTCCACCATGCAAAATCAGATCAACCCGGAGATCCATACAATGCACAGGCAGGATTTCTCTATTGCTTCTTGGCAGATGTAAACCATCAACCCATTGCCAAAGATCTGAACGAAAACTCTTACAACCGTGTCAAACTGCTTATGAAGCACACTGGCGTTACAGCCAATAGCTATGCACAATATCAAAAATGGGGTTCTTATGTTAATCCGACCCATGCGATTCTATCTTGGGTGTTGAACTGGTCATTTTGGTATATTGTATTCTTTTTGATCGGTGGACACGCTCTGGCCTGTTGCTTATTTGGCGCGGCTGGATTCTGGGCGATTGGCGTACGTACTTTTAATTATGAAGGCCATGCCAAAGGTGAAGATAAACAACGGGAAGGAATAGATTTTAATGAAAAGGACAAATCCATCAATCAACTTTGGCCCGGTATCGTAGCCGGTGAGTGGCACAACAACCATCACCTCTATCCCAAAAGCGCACGGAGTGGTTTTAGGCCTTACCAGATCGATCTGGCCTGGTGTTATATCAAGTTGATGCACAAGTTAGGTGCCGTCAGTAGCTATCGCGACGACAAAAAGCGGTTCAATGAGCAGTACCACAAGCCTTATATTGATGCCAAAAAATAACATTTAATAAAGAGTAACATTGCTATAAACTATTTCACTGGCATTTAACCCTCACGAATCGACAAGCAAAGTAGCTAAATATTAGCTACTTTGTTTGTCGATCCCAACTCTTTATTTAATAATTCATCCGCACGATATACTATAATTCATGCTATCTTGGTTCTGACAGGTAACGAGCCTTATCTATCATTCTAAGGATTTCCCAATCGCCCAATACCTTCTCTGATATATATTCCTTTCGTTTTACTTAGGCTCATTTACTGAGACCATACGCCCCTTTTTGTAAGATCAAATGTTCCGGCCCCTTTGGATCCAAGTTGGTCATAAAAGACAGTTTTTTTTCTCTGGATACAATTTATCTCCTTTCCAGTTGTCAGAACAAATCCAAACGATGACATCATACATTGTTTTTATAAAAAGCGCTTACTGATAAATGGTTATTCTTAGGTTGCCATACTTCGATTCATATCATTCAGGTATAAACGCAGCAAGTTGCGTATTACTTCGGTCAACTTTAAACATCTTCGATCGGTTCTATATAAAAAAGACATTTATATGAAACCATTCAATAACAAAAAAGTTGGACATCGGGGTATGTTCATCTTTCTTATGACAATTATTCCCAACCCGGACCCAAGGGAACGAAGTCCAGATGTAAGTAAGCTAAATAAAGACATCTTCACAGACGAAGACGATAGCACCGCAGATCCGGACGAACATAATAACAATCCAAATACAGATTTATCAGGTATTAAAGATGATCGCACACATGATCCTGAAGAGGCTCAGGATGAGCAGGAAGACAAAGAAGATGATAAACCTGATTTATCCGGCGACATTAACGTCTAAAAAATACCCATGCATTGAAATTGTAATTATCGAAACTCACTGTTATTATGCCATTTTTAAAGTTTCGATAATCAGTTCGTAAAAATACTTAGCAATAGATTAAATACCTGAATCGCATATAGGGCAAACGAAGCAAGCCCTTGGCAGGTCTATTAAATGCAAATAAATCAAATTTAATATGGAAAATAACATCAATAACCCCGAAATTATCAATGACATTATCAAGATCAATAACGATAGAATCGAAGGCTACAAAAAAGCGATCGAACTTGCACACAACCACGGACTGCATGAACTGGAACCAGACTTTAGAAAATACGTCGATCAATCCCAATCATTTATTGCAGATTTGACACCTTACATGGAACTTGAAGGAAAAGAGCCTACAGACGGTACCATGCTCAGCGGTAAACTTTTTAGAGCTTGGATGGGTATAAAAGTGAATGTCACTGGCAATGATAAAAAAAGCCTGCTGGAAAGCTGTGAAAAAGGTGAGGACGCTTTTAAAGCCACTTATAAAAAGGTACTGGAGGAAAACACTGATGAGCTAACGCCCAATGTCAAAAATGTACTGACAATGCAATTAAACAAACAGCTGGAAGCGCATGACAACATAAAAATGTTGCGCGATAATGCTTCGCTATAAATAACTACTGGCTAGGTTAAATTGACATCTGGATTTCTTCACAATCCGAATACCGAAGCCTTCAAGGCTTCGGTATTATTGTTTTACATATACAGGTCACTCCTTATTCAGGTTTCTGGATTTTAGTTCATCATCAAGCGCTTCGTCATTTTTTTTCCAACGCATAAATGCCCAAGCACCCATGACGAGGAGCAGAAATGTGAAAATAGTAATCCCCTTATTCACGATACCATAAATCAATACACCGGCACAAAATCCAACTAGCACGGCATTGATTAATTTGTTGCTTTTTTGCTGCTTTTTTCTTTCCAATAATTCCTGGTCAGTCAATTCATTTAATTCTCGGTCTTTCATAGTGTCAATGTTTTGGTCAGTCTATATGAATCAAATATACACACAAAAAATTATCCGCATATGTCACTACGGGGATATATACTCTTTTTTTTATCAGAAAATGGGATACCCTAAATTCTGTTATGTACTTTAAAAACTTTCTTGGCTTAAGCAAGCCTGGGATCTCATGCATTAATAACGGGAAAATCTCTTTTTAAACCATATTAAAAACCAAACGTGCCAACAAAAAAAGTCTACATAAAATATAATATGTAGACTTTTGGATCTATTCTTTGCCTGCGATTCAGCTGTATGTATATTCCTATAAACGCTGTTCTTAACGCTTTAAAAGGTTATCTTTCTTATTTTAGGCGGACACAAAATGATATCTTAGCTTCCGGCTCCGAGATTTAAATCACCTTCCCTGCCAATATCTTCGGAATTACCAGTTACCGTCGCCTTCAGCATGTTAAAAATATTGACAATCTTATTGGAATTCGAGTCCCAATAATGCGCATCCTGAGGAGTTACACGCACTAGCCTAATATTGGGATCTTCCTTTCCCTTTTTAAACCAGCCTTCCATCATTTTGTTCCAGTAACGATCAATTCTTGCCTGATCCCTGGATAAACTAGCCGTACCATTGACGCTCAAAAAGGTATAATTTTTTGGATCTGCATAAAAGAGCGATACTCTAGGATCATTTTCGATATTTTGATGAGTTTCGCTTTCTGCGGAACAAATATACCATATGTCGCCCGCAGGGTCGACTTCCTGTCTACTCATAGGAACACCATGTGGATATACAGACTCCTTGCCAAAAGAACAAATAGTGCCTACGTCGATCTGATCGATGATTGTTTTCAGTTTATCCAATGCTTCCTGATTGTTCATATTTTTCTCTGCCATAATATGTCGTTTACTATTGAACAACCGCTCCCACCAAATAGTTCGATTAAGTTTGAAACTTGGTACAGGTACTTACCCGGTAAAAGATTATATTTCCCGAACAATATTATCGACATCATACATCACCTTTTTTTGCCATCGGAAACAACATATTTAACAGCGAATCCACCGCATATAGTTCATTTCCCTAAACGGATACTTTCGAAGAGTTTATTCCAATATAACTTGTATTATCATCGCGTAGGTATAGGTATGTTCTTCCTGACATAACTACAGAATTATTTTTGCCATTACCGTATCTGAATTACTAATAAAAATAGTAATTTTACATAAATTACTAAAATATTGATCATGATTGGATTTGACGATAAGTTGAGGATCTTAGCTGATGCGGCAAAATATGATGTCAGCTGCAGCTCCAGTGGGGGAAAACGCAAAAATACCGATGGCATCGGTGATGCATCAGCGAGCGGTATCTGTCATACCTATACCGAGGATGGCCGATGTGTCTCCTTGCTGAAGATTTTAATGACCAACTATTGTATCTACGATTGTTCATTTTGTGTGAGCAGACGTAGCAATGATGTCCAACGAGCTGCATTTTCAGTTAAGGAAGTCGTCGACCTGACGATGAATTTCTATCGTCGTAATTATATCGAAGGCCTGTTTTTAAGTTCCGGTATTTTTAAATCCGCAGACTATACGATGGAAAGATTGATGCTCGTGGTAAAAAAACTTCGCACCGAAGAGAGATTTAATGGCTATATTCACTTAAAAGCTATTCCCGGAGCCAGCGAGTCCTTATTGAAGCAGGCCGGCCTATATGTTGACAGGATGAGTGTCAATCTGGAAATCCCTACGGAGGAGGGCTTAAAGCTTGTTGCTCCGGAAAAAGACCATCAATCCGTCCGTGAGCCTTTGGCGATTGTCAAAAATGAAATCCTTAACATTCAACAGCATAAAAAGATTGTTAAAAAACTTCCGTTGTTTGTCCCCGCGGGCCAAAGTACACAGATGGTCATTGGAGCTACCCCAGAGACAGACCTACAGATTATGCGGACCGCTGATGAATTTTACAAAGATTATAAACTTAAGCGCGTTTATTATTCAGGTTACATACCCATAAACGCCACGGATAGTATGCTTCCACAAATCGGCACCACACCACCTCTTGTGCGTGAAAATAGACTTTATCAAACAGACTGGTTATTGCGGTTCTACGGATTCTCCCTTCATGAAATCCTAAATACCAAACATCAACAGCTTGAACTGGATATAGACCCCAAGCTCGCTTGGGCCTTACGTAATCCCCAGTTCTTTCCGATCGATATCAATACGGCCGATTACAGCTCAATTATTCGAATTCCCGGAATTGGCAGACAGTCCGCAAACAAAATCGTGCAGGCGCGTCAATACGGAAAATTAAAGGAATACCAGTTGCGTAAGCTAGGAATTGCGTTTAACAGAGCCAAATACTTTATGATTTGCGTAGATACCGTTATAAGTGCCGGATTTCATTACCCGGAACAGATTCGAAAAACTCTTATTGGACACCAGACCAGCACCAAATCCAATAGTAGTCAAATGCAGTTAACATTATTTTGATGAACTATATTTTCGATGGAAGTTATTATGGCTATCTATGTTGTGTTTTCGAAGCTTTTGAACGAAAAGAATTTGACGCTATTCCAACCACTTCACAGCAGCTGGAAATCAATATCTTTTCACAGAAACGACAAATCCATTCAGATGAACTTAAAGCCTTACGTATCCTGACCGCAATGAATAAGATAATTGGACTGCAAAATGCCAAGATCTTTTATCACAATTTTCTAAGCGATAGTCCCTCCGAATGGATCAACGGCTTTCGGCTGATGGTAGAACTTTTCAAATCCGGAAAAATAGATATACAGAATTACGGACGGCCAGATCTGCTGCGTCTACATCAGATGGTCAAGAAAGTGAGCCGGGAGAGACACCGGATGCAGGCCTTTATACGATTTGTCAAATCCGACAATGGCTTGTATACAGCTATTGTGGAACCTGATTTTAATGTCATCCCATTGGTAATTAACTTTTTTAAGAATCGCTTTACTGACCAACAGTGGCTGATCTATGATATACGGCGAAATTACGGGTTTTATTATGATTGCCGACGTGTAGAGGAAGTATCTAGCTGTGGTGAAAATGAAGTTCATCCCCCCCACAGTTTGGAAATAGATCTAGACCCCAAGGAAAAAGAATTCCAGCATCTTTGGAAAACCTATTTTAAAAGCACTACGATCGAATCTCGAAAAAATTTAAAACTTCACCTGAGACATGTTCCCAAGCGATATTGGAAATACTTGACCGAAAAACAATAGGCAATCATCGGCGCAGGGCCATTAAATAAAACGTTCATTCGAGGTCCTGCTCCGATCCCCCTTTTTTCGATTATTTAGAGCCGCCGAATAATTTGCTAATGATCCATATAATAATTGCTACGACGACTACAACCAGCAATATACCCGACCAGACACCTGCCTTAAATATACCTTCAATGGCAGCGCAGCCGGAAACAAGGACCAATAAACTCGACATTAAAGCAAAAGGAATTATTTTTTTCATAAGATTATATATTTTACTCATTTAACTAATCATAAGACAATATATAATCTGAAATTGTTTCAAAAAACAAACTACTCCTATATTATTTTATAAAAGCCCTGATTTCTATTATTACAATTCTAGTTACTACCAATGAGCAAGATAGCATCAAAGGAAAAGGTCCGATTGATAACAATCTAGCCTTTAACTATACAATAATCAACTTTTATTTTTTTATCCGGCTTAAATATCTTGCAGACTACATTCCAATTCAGCCAAATATTTCTATTATCCAATAAATTGCCGATATTAAATAGCACATTATCGACATTTACTTGCAATATCTTGCAGCAATTTCTGAACTAATTATTTATTATTGTACGGAATAACTCACCTAGCTCATTATGATAAACAGGGAAAAGAATAGACTAGATTTTACATTGTTAAACATCGGATATGCTGTGCACGATGCAGACTGGAATTTTAAAAATATCAAAAGTCCTTTTGCCAGGATACACTATGTCTGCGAAGGAGAGGCACAGATTATTCTACAGAACGAAGTGATTAAAATGCTCCCCGGGCATCTATACCTGACACCGGCCCATGTCCATCATAGCTATGAATGCATTGGTAAATTCTCGTTATACTATATTCATATTTATGAAAACCCTAATATTACCTCAAGTATTTTTGACCATTATATTTTCCCTAAGGTTATCAAGGCCGATCAACTGTTGCAGGAGCTCATCATCCGTCTTCATCAGATCAATCCTGGAAGTGCTTTGTCTATTTATGACCCTCAGCGTTATGAAAACTCAACCGAATTAATGAGAAGCATTGCCTTACAGGTAGCATCCCCATTTGCTCGTGAAGCCGAAAGCCACGCAATTATACAGTTACTGATGAGCCGGTTCTTAGCCGCCGCAAGCGATAAAATACCTCAGGTCGAAAAGCGCCTCAATCGAGTATTGAACTATATCGACGAGCATATCCACCAGTCCATTTCCATTGACCAACTTGCCGATCTGATCTTTCTTTCCAAAGATCATCTTATCCGGCTTTTTAAAAAACACATGAATGACACCCCTGTGAGCTATATGAACCGAAAAAAAATAGAAAAAGCCCAGTTAATGATGCTGGTTGATGATAGCAGCATTCAGGAACTGAGCTTTAGGTTGGGGTTTGAAAATATATCTTACTTCAATAGACTATTCAAAAAAGTGACCGGAGAGACACCGACAAGTTACAAACGCAGCGTGGCAACATTAACAAATGAGCCATCTACCCCTGATTAAATTATGCCGGAAACGGCCAATTCATCCCAAAATTCCATTGGAATCACCCGATTCACCATCGCCACATTGTCTTTCACTTTTTCCGCTCTACTCGTGTTCAATGCGACTGCTTTGACACCATCAATTCCGAAACCATAAGCAAAACAAGCTTCAGCGGGTTTAACCGCAAATTTTTCACAAATTTCCCAAAATTGCTCTCTCCATTTATATAATGTTTCACCTTCCACACTTTCCCTATTCACCAACTGATAATTGTAGTAATCACTACCGACTAAAAATCCGCCATTAAATACCGCCGAATTGATCACAGCAATATTTGCGGCCGCTAATTTGGCAATAAACTCCAATAATTCTGCCGGATGATCGTGTAATGTTAAACTATTGGCGATCATCACCCAATCCAATTCAACATCCTGAACAATGCGCTGAATAACTTTCCAACTTTTGGACCCGACTCCAACAGCGAGTACCTTGCCTTGATCTTTCAATTCATTCAGCGCACGGTAAGCTTCCAAAATATCCTGATAGCGCTGGTCCTCATCGGCTTGATCCGACGCCTTCGCCAGATATTCATCAGGATCATGTACCGAGACTAATTGTGCTGGATAATCTCCCAACAATTGATTTCCCTGATAAAAACACGATAAGATCCCAGCGTAACTAATGCGCTGTTCAGCATCATAACGAAGCCCTTTCCATACCCCGGGCTCAAAGGTAGGTTCTTCCGTTTCCAAAGGAATACGATACCAGCCGAGTTTGTTGCTGATCAACACCGTTGACGGATCAACATTCAATTGCTTGAGTCCTGCACCTATGGATTCCAACGATAGGCCCGCGCCATATTTACCTGCCGTATCGAAAACAGCCATGCCTTCGGCATGCTGAACACAAGCTCGGATAATTGCTAATTTGTCTGCAAAAGACATTTCTTTATACAAATTGCCTAAACTACTTGTACCATAAATAACTTTTGGAAGCCATGCAAAAGTCGTTTTCCCGATCGCTTTAGACATCATTAATTCTCTTTTTAAGAGACAATTTTACGGAGAATAGTACAATATATTTTATGCTATATCGACTTAAAGTATGCACATATCGACATCATGAAAATACAGCCTCCGATGACGTCATCGTCATTTTTGCTTTCGTCAACACTAAGACACCATTCGTCAAAGATTTTTCCATACTGGTCCGAACATTTGTTTTTTTGCGCATATCAAAACAATAAAAATGAACAGAAAAACAATTTTATCATGCGTTGTACTCTTCGCAATGATGTTAAGCAAAATGGTATTCGCACAGGAACAACCCCGCATTCAGATTGGTATCAAAGGTGGAAGTAGCCTGAACAAACTCAATACGGAACTGGCGGATCTGGACGACAAATACGCCTTGGGCCTTCATCTAGGTGGTATGGCACGTGTCAACTTCGGTAGTGCCTATATTCAAGGGGAGGCCCTCTTCAGCAAACGGAAAGCCGCTCTTAAACCACAAGGACAGACCGAAACCAAACTCAAATGGAATGCGATCGATATTCCCGTGATGGTCGGCTATAAATTCATTCAACAACAGGATATGAACTTACGAGTATTTGCGGGTGCGGTATACAATTACACCTTGAATGATAACCTATCTCCGCTTAAAGCTATTAAAGAAGGTGTCAAACATTTCGATAAGTCCAATATCCAATTTACAGGCGGCCTTGGGGTCGATATCCAAAAGTTCAGCATCGATTTTCGTTACGAACGCGGATTTTCTGACCTTAGCAATTCATTTAAATCCAAGCCACAAGCATTTTCCATTGGGGTAGGTTATTTCTTATTCTAACGTAACCTTTAAACATGAGAACCTTTGGAGGCAATTGTATTCGCCTTCAAAGGTTTTTGTTATATATTTGACTATTTTTGTCCCATGTTTCTCAAAAAAAACTACCTCCATCGGCACCTGTTTCTCACACTCTTCTGGCTTGTCCTCTGGTTTGCCCTGTGGATACAGGTGAAGCAGGATATGGATACAGCCAGCGCACTGATCCATAGTTCATTAATCATGATCTGTTCCATCAGTATCTCACAATTCCTGAGTGACAATATTTTGCCTAAAGCTATTAAGACACAAAAAATGAAGCCTTTTGTTTTCAAAGCTATCTTTTTCGTCCTTATTTTAGCGCTACTGATCAGTGTGGTGGATGTCTATTTTATTATGCATAGCCAAGTACTACCGGAAGATGAACGGGCCTCACTATTACTTGTTCAATGCTATAAATCTATTCCATCCTCTTTGCTGATCAATGGCACAGCCTGTGGCATCCGATTCTATCAGGAACATGCCAATATTCAGCAGGACCATAGCCAGTTGCAGCAGAACTTTCTGGAAAGCCAGCTCAAATTGTTGCAAGATCAGGTCAATCCCCATTTTATGTTCAACGTATTGAATCATATTCATATCCTGATGAAAAAAAATGTAGATATGGCCGATTATTTACTATTAAAATTTTCTGACATCCTACGCTACCAGCTCTATGAATGCAACCAGTCTTTCGTGCTGTTAAGCCGTGAACTGCAATATTTACAGAATTTCATCAGCATTGAACAGATGCGTTGGGGAGATGAACTGGAAGTCAAATGTAATTGGTCACAGTCAACAGAAGATCTCCATATCGTACCGCTGATGTTGATTTGTTTTGTCGAAAATGCCTTCAAACATGTGGACCGGCTTCCAAATCAAAAAGGCAAAATCAGCCTCAACTGTACTGAAAAAAATGGCCATTTCCGATTTCAAATCAGCAACAGCTATCAGGCCTATCCACAACAGGCTTCGACCAGACATTCCGGAATTGGATTGGAAAATGTCAAAAAGAGATTGGAACTGCAATACGAAAAAAACTATTCCCTGACGATCAAAAAGCATGATAACAGCTTTTGTGTCGAATTGACAATTGATCTTAATTGCTAAAAAATGGAACAAACAAAGATGAGATGTATCATCGTAGACGATGAGCCATTGTTACGGCAGCATATTGCCGAAATGACCGAGCAAGTTGATTTTTTGGAGCTTGTGGATACTTTTCCCTCGGCCCTTGCGGCGGCGTCCAGGTTACAACAGGGTGATATCGACCTCATATTTTTGGATATTAATATGCCGTACCTCAATGGGATTGATTTTTTGGAGTCTCTCGAGAATCCACCCCTATGCATTTTTATTACAGCATATTCGGAGTATGCTTTGGAAGGTTTCCGCTTACAGGCCATAGATTATCTCCTAAAACCAATTGTTTTTCAGCGTTTTTTTCAGGCGGCAACCAAAGCCTATCAACAATTTGTGCAACGTAGCAAAACGTTACAGGATCCCAGTCCCAACGACACCATGCTCTTTGTCCGACAAGGCGACGCCTTTGTCAAAATCTCATGGACCGACATTCTTTATGCCGAAAGTATGCAAAATTATACCAAATTACATTTTAAAGAGCGGACACTTACGATCCATCAGACCATGTTGGCACTGGAAGAGGCTTTGCCCGCTAATCATTTCTTTCGTATTCATAAATCTTACCTTGTCAATGTCAACCATATTGATATCATCTCTGGTGGGCGGGTATACATTGCTGAGCAAGAATTGCCCATTTCGCGTACAAAAAGGGAGGAGCTTCTCCAAAACGTCGTTTTTAAGAAGCTCCTCAGCCGTTAATAGGGCATATTCCATTTAAATCCAGCAGAGGCATAGAACGTTGGCGAGAAACGGGGATCAGCCTGTTTCTTGTCTTTGAAAATACTCTTTATGGATCTATCGTTTTCGACATACATCCGTGCGAGTGTGCTTCCCCCCGTTAGTTGTAACTTGAGGTGTTTGCCGAGGTTAAACTGGGGCTGAAGACCAGCTGTCAAAAGCATAAATCCTCCGAGTGTGGACTTTCCGTCCTTTTCGCGTTCGGCCGTCATCCCGTCTAGATTGACCACCGCTCTTAAATCCATAAACTTGTTAACTTGATAAGCAGCGGAAAGACCTTGGGGAAAATTCACATTGAATTTTACTTTTCCATTTGTTTTCCAGTCAAAATACAATCCAGGTAGGATCATCGGTACGCCGAAGCTATTGCTCAATATCGGCCCAAAACCAAAAGCTAAATTGGGTTTAAACCGTTTGATAAAAAGTGCCCCTCCCTGCCCCAGCACATCTTTACCATCTACTTTGACCAGATCAGAATAAACACCAACAGAAGCAAAGGTCAGTAGAGACCAATTTTTCTTTAGCGAGGTCAAATATTGCAGTCCTATCTCAGCATTCAGCATTTCTGTCGGAAAGAGCGATTGCTCATAGTTACGATTTTCCATTTTCGCATAGGCAGCCCCCACTTTCCATGACCAACGTTTGATGTTGCCCATTGAATCCACCTTGGTCGACAAGGGGATCTCAAGATTAAACCGTATCCTTTTGAAATCACTTTTTGAACCAGTCTTTACACTATCTTCCGGTCGGATATAGTTTGATAGCGGTACGTAATCAACAACAACCTGTCCAGATACCGCATTTTGGGCATGTGCCGTCATTGTCGCTAAGCTACTGAACAAGATAGCACATAAAATTTGTTTCTTCATGTTTTTTCAGCAAAGGAAGGTTTTGCTGCTCAGAAGCAGGAAATATTTTGACGTAGTGCTGCTCACCGTTGACCAAATGCATCGCTATTGCGATCTCGACAAAACAACAGCACTATTCTTTGGTATTTAGAAAACAAAGAGCTTGAGGCCCCACTTTATATCTCATCAAACGGTGTATGTAAAAAGGGTGACATCAAAATAAAAAATTAATGCAAGTAAATATATGTAGCATAAAGATTTGCCTTATCGTTATAAATGTTAATGAAATAATTTTATAAACCATTTTATTAAGCCATGAAGCACATTTTATTATTATTGACAGTATTTATTTTTTCCGCATGCTCAAAAGAGAAAGGATACGGCCGGTTTAACTTGAAAGAAGGGCAAGAGGTCGAACTTTTAGTCAGCCACCGTTATGGCTCTATCCATGACCAACCATTACTTTTACCACAAAGTGAATCCCCAGAGCTACCATTGTCTGGCTTTGAGGATCGAGAACCGGGGTATAATTATAAAGTTAAAGCAAAGATGGTTCCTTATAAAGGTCCCGAACTAATGGACGGAGGCCCTTCAGACGTGCTTCAGTTTATTAAAATTATTAGCAAGGAAAAATATACGGATAACGAGACTTTTGAAATATCACTGATACGGGGAATAATCCCCAGCCCCGATGTAGTTATACTTCAAAAGGAAGGAAATAAGTATTTCATCAATATAGGAACCACCATCCATCTCAGCTATAGCGATGAAATCGTCGGCGAAAAATTAGAAGAAATCTGGCAAGCTATAAAACAAAATGTCAATACCGGAAATCGACCAGTATCTAAATGGAAATCCATCCGGGCGACCGTCAGTCATGATCAGAAAAATTTCGGAAAGACATACCTGGTCTCAAAAATCGAACTGGCGGAATAGCGCAACAACTTTCAAAAACGATTCGAGCAACAGGCGAATGAGCTAAATTCTGGCCTGCTGCCGAATCTTGAGGTTATGTAAAAGATCTTAATAGAGTCCTTTAATAAACTGATAGTTTTTTTCTAGACGATCATCACTATGCCACAGCGTATTGTCCTTTAGCATAAATAAGTACAGACTAGAAATATGTATGCCTTGAAAAACCACAATCAATGCTGAAAATATTGCTGTCAACACCGTCAGCCATACAAGAGGCACTTTGTGTTGATACCATGTCCAGGCCGAGGCTATCAATAAAGTGGCCTCTAAGAGATACAAAAAAGACAGATAGCCTCTTGAAACTTTAAATTTTCTCATGCTGTTTATTTTACTATTTCCAAAATCATATAAATGACCTGTCCTAACGCCACGCTTATCAGTATCATATCCAGCAGCAGATCCTTATCACGGTTTAGTTTATTCAAATTCATCGCCTTTTTATTTTATCGACAACACATACTTCGTTATTTCGGTCAGTTCTACCTCCGACAATTGTGGAAAGCCAGGCATTTGCGGGTAATCTACTCTTTTCTTACCCGGCGCTTTGATCCAGTCTTTCAATCCTTTTTCATTGTCGCGATAGATCGTCATCATTTCCTGAATCGGAGGACCTACCAAGCGCTGTTTTTCCTTATGGCAGCTGGAACAATTTTGTTTAAATAACGCCGAACCTTTCGCTAGACTCCCCAACGCGGGATCAATATCCAAGTTTTCAGCATCGCTGACCGGACTTTCCCGGGCCTTTTTACTCATCTGTTCAAACGCCTTAGTTTTTGCTGCCATCAGCTCGCGATGCTGATGCAACGCTTGTTCGCGGTAAAGTTGACGACTTCCTCCATAAACCAGAATAAAAAACAGGATACTGATCAAGACCTTCCAAAATTGTTTATCCCGTTTGAGTTCGTTATCCGCAGACAGTGCTTTCCAAGAAAACCACATCGCTACAAGGAGCATTATCCCACCGACTACCATCAACTCAATGACTTCAAAATTTATCCCCTTTGCAGGTAAACTGATCATAACAATGAGGCCAAAGATTTCCTGTAAACCAAGTCCAACTGTGGTGATATAATAGCCCAGTCTTTTCAATCTGTCCCGGCTGAATGTCTCATACAACAGATGTACCTGGTATGACTTTCTACCGTTATACCAAACGATAAATATACCTGTGACCGTCAGACAAGCACCAATAAACTCCAGATACCGCGGCAGCACATTAGGCAGTGTCAATGCACTTAAAAAACCTTTAATATATCCCCACCGTTCGGGAAACAGCATCAGGTTAACATTTGTCAAGAATATCGTTGGAACAATTAAAAAAATCATCACAGCCAATGCAATGATACTGATGTGCAAATACTTGTAGCTGGCCATTGCTCTCCAAGTATATTTGTGTAAATAGGTCAGCAAAAAAGCAGCGGTTACCAACGGGATAATCATAAACCAGGCCAGCCCCGTTAGCGCATTGGCCGAATAAAAATAGATGGTATAAAGTGTATTGATACTCAGTAAAGGGGCAACCCCAAGTACGACTGCCATACTCTTATTGACCGTCACCGTCTTGGCTATTTCATAAGCAAACAAATCGTAGTCACGATTTTTCAATCCTTTAATTTCTGCCCAAAGAGTAATGATGCTCCCTCCAACCATTAATTTGACGAATATGATATGAAGCAAAAATGAGCCGATCAATAAAGTGACCAATAGCCATTCGGGTAAAGGAAGGTCCAAAGGTAGATCCCTGGGAACGGGTGTAGTAGACACCTGTAGTAAATTCACTTGCATTTTTAAAAGTTCTTTTTTTTATTTTTTTGAAACTAATACTGAATCTCCGTACGCTTTTACTGCTTGCTCCATATTCTGTAACGGATTGACCTTAATACCTTCGACCTGCGCACCCTGCAGGGATTCTCTAGTCCCTTGCAATTGTTTGATGTAAGCAACAATTGCTTCAAGTTCTTTTTTATTTCCGGGAAATGGGGGCATAAACGTACGTCCCTGGTGCATATTGGGGATATAGGCCGACATGGATTCCTCATCCAGCGGCTTGCCCCGTCCATACATTTTTTCAAAAACATCAACGATGGAATTGATGCCATTACTGGTGTGACAACGGCTACAGGTAAGCATGAAAACATTTTTACCAGCCTCGATTTTGTTTTCCGGCGTTATTTCCTGGACTGAAGTATAGGTGGCATGTTTTAAAATTCCTTCCTTTTTATACAGCGCATAGTCTTCTTCCCGCAACAAATTCGAATACATATACCCACCGATGACATAAGGTTTTCGGACAAACTCGCGTACCCGTTCGAAAATCCCCAGAAAACCAAAGATCAATAAACAGGGGACGGTCACCAACATGACGTTTACTTTTTGAGGTTTCCAAATTGCCCAGATCGCAAGCAGAACAGAAAGTATCGTGGCTCCCACAATAAAATACTTGAGTATATCATAATATTCAGCAAAGTCCATCGATCCCACTGCTGTGCTCATATTAGCTTTCATGGCCTCAGGCATTGCATTCCAGTAATAGAGTGCTCCTGCAAGTGCAATCGGTGTCCAGCTCAAGATCCATTTGCCGCCCAGTCTGACCACCTGAATGCGGAGCGTTGATCTTTTTTTTGTAAATAATGTCGTCAGCAACATACCGAATACACCGCCCATCAGCATGGCGACCGGAGTTCTAAAAAATAGCTGTGGAATATAAATTGGATTCGTAAAACCGTTGACAAGACTCTTATGCGTATTCCAATTTCCCGGATCCATCATAAAACTCAGTATGGAAACGATAATAACCATGGTAATCCAGGAAGCAATACTCAAAAATGCGCCAAATCGGATATGTTTCAACTTGGAGCGGAGCGATTTATTGGCGCTTTCCCAGCTCAGGTAGTAAATAGAAATCAGAACTACTTCGGTGACGAAAACGATCCATTCGGTAAACCAAGCCCAATAAAATACCCGAATTAAACTTCCTATCGAGCTAGGGCTGACGAGTGCAACCGTAAACCATATCCCCACACCGGTCATAGCGCCAATGGTCGTCGTAATGATAAAACCGACTTTCATTTTATTATGGATAAGCCTATCCCACTCCCAATCTGCGATCTGGTCCCTGCCAGCACGCTGTACCCCTTTAAACTCAAGCCAAGTAATGTAAGGGATAAAACCTACCGCAAGGCCATGATTGATCATTACATGTATAATCGCCACCGCAGCGATTAAAAATCGGTCATTCAACCAATCTAAATGAAACATTGGAAAATCCATCGCTATTCTTTTTTTCAAAGATCCAGCTATATCCTTTCAAAAAGCAGAAATAACAGTTCCGATACCTTCTATTTCTATCCGATCTCATTCGATAAAGGGTCAACATACTTCCATTTTCGTAACTCTCGCCCATTAGACAGTCAAAGCGTCTTTTTCATCAGATGAAAAAGACGCTTTGACTGTCGTTTATGTCTCCTGGTTTTTTCTAAACTCCTCTGGGCTGCGCCCCTTCTTAGCTTTAAAAAATGTGATGAAATAAGGCACATTTTCAAACCCCAGTTCAAAGGCAATTTCCTTTACCGTTTTGAAGGTATGGTACAATAGGCGCTCCGCCTCCAATACGATCCTATCCCTGATCAGTGCACCACAGCTAATAGCTCTCTTTTCACGACAAATTCGGTTCAGATAATTCACTGAAATATTCAGCCGTTCAGCATAGAAAGACGGAAATCGTTTATGCTTATAATTTTCATCAACCAAGGTCTCAAATGCAACTATTCTTTCCTCCTTTTCATCCATCTGCACAAAGCCGAAATTTTTAGTGATTTGCCGACCCAGCATCTGAAGTAAAATATTCAGATAATTGCGTAGCACTTCTCTTGAACCCAATTTTGCTATATCATATTCCACCTGCATCAATTCCATCAAATGAATACAACGTTCAATTTCATCACTTGTCAATACAAAGCCATGCATCTGGTTACATTTTAAAAAGTTAAAATAATGTATCACTTCCGTATTGTACCGCTGCATAAAAAATGCTTCTGTAAATAGAATAATACATCCTTCAACAGGTACATGATGCTGGAAACTACAGACGCAATTGCAACTTATGCTGACGATATCATGTCTGCCCATGGCATACATTCTTTTATCTGCTACCATCATCAGGTTGCCGCTCTTTATCAACAGCAAGCTGTAGAACGAGCGTGCATGCAATGTGTTCTGGTTTCCCTTGACTTGTAAATACTCGGCTATGGGCATAATAACAATCCCGTTGGAAGCCGAATCAATATCTTCTAGTCTTAAAAAATCTAGTTTTTCTTTTCGTATTACCATTGTCTTAGTCTTTTCATTAATAAAAAATTCAAGGGGAATGGTTATACGATAGGGGGTTTAAAAATCCGCATAAAAATACCTTGAGACAATTGATGACCTCTGGATTGCGGATAACATATTTTTAAAATAAAGCTAAACGGACACTCCGAGCTTACGGCATCGTCAAGTCGTGCGAATAGCAGTATCTCGGCACTTTTCACCTTGACGAGCACATCGCTGACATCCTTCTGTTCGAGTGTTTTTTCGCTAATGTAGCAGAAACCTTTACAGGTCGCGGCAGGACCATAGCGATTGATACATAGGTTTTGTTCGATATAATCACGATTGCATTCAAAGCCAATAAATACCCACAACAGATTTGTTGCCTGCAGGCAAATTGCCCAGGCCATCAGTACACTGAATAGTGCTTTCAATTTGTAGGATTTCATTCGTTTCAATCTATCACTTTGTCACACTATTCCGCTCACGGAGGTATTCCAAAATTGCCCGCGCTTCTTCCTGCTGCAAGCCCAGACTTATCATTGGAGACGCAAACTCCTTACTCAGTGCCTTAGCATCCGGATCTTTGTCAAGCATGGTCGCGGGATCGAGCATCATATTCATGATCCATTCCGGTGTACGGCGCTTGATCACTCCGTCAAGCGATGGACCTACCAGTGTCCGGTCAAAACCATGGCACATTGCACATTTTGAGACGAATAGTTCCACCCCTTTGTTTGCAAGCTGCGCATCGAAGGGTTTGTGTGTAAAAGATGTAATAGCGCCTACCCCTTTGGATCCTTCCGTTTTATAATCCAACATTTCATTAGTTGATTTAGTCTCTGCTGGTGCTGCAGCAGGACCTGTTGAGTCCGTTTTTCTGCCGCCATTGCCTCCACAGGCGATGAGGACAATAAACACAAGACAAGTAAGGACAATATTCATTCTAGCTTTCATTTCGCTCTCTTTTTTATTTTTGTTTAAAACAGTAAATCAGTTTTCCAACCCATATTGCTGCCCGTTAATCAGACAATTCGATATTCTCATCAAGCTTGCTGATCTGACCTAGACAACTGGTGTCCCAATCGGCCCCCGAAACATACACTGGGGAGTAATAAATGGCACGGAAAACTATGCAAAAGTCATCCCTAAAGGGAAAAAGACACAGGGATTGCCTCATTAGTATAAAAAGGCAATCGATTTATCCCGTAAGTTCTTTAAAAAGACATTAAACGAGCGGTGGGTGAAAAATAGAAAAGATGGGGCTGTAAGCATATTCTTCGTTTACTTCCGGAAAAGTGCGTGTTGCGGCAGCTTCGTCATAAACCGAAGTTTCGAAGATAAAATTCAGGGGATTGTTGATAAAGACAACATCGATAATGCGTGTTTCAAGATTTTTTTGCTCCTTTTCTTCGTGCTCACGCATCTTTTTCATCAGTATGCATTGCCCTCTACAGGAAAGGGCTTGTTCGTTAAAGCGGTTGACACATTCATACTTGGCAATATAATCCCTATTGATCTGAAAAACGGTCCATATCCATACTGTTGAGAAGCTTTGTAGGAGCATCAAAGGCAGTAAGATCCATATGAATTGTTTCGCTTTCATGAGTTGGCAATGTAGCAAATATAATAATTGTTGCCATTTGAGCTAGAATTATTTTAGCATTCGCCCTAAAGGATTGATTTAGGGCTGTCCATGTATTCACAAGCGACGATCAGGTATGTTACTATACCTGATCGTTTTACTGCCTAAGGTTTCAAGAAATCCAGCTCAGCTATGGCCAATGAGCGGCCATTTCCGGCAATCACTGTAGATTCAATTTTTACGAAACGTGCTTTTTTAGTATTTTTTAATCTAAATATACGGGCCGTAGGGTCATTGATCAGAATTCGACCAATATCCGGAACACACTTCCGGGATCTTTCACCCAGGCGCTAAGAGCAGCATGTGCTCCGTCAGGAGTGCAGACAGCGGTAATCAGTTGTTCCACTGGGCAGGTGCCTGATTTTAAATAATCCATCACCGCTTCAAAGTCTTTTGGCAATGCGTTCCTTGATCCCATGATATCCAGTTCCTTTTTCACAAAAAACTGTGTATCAAAAGGAATAAGCTCCTTTGCATAACCAATGAAGACCACTCTTCCAGTAAACGTCACCGCATCAATTGCCGCCAGATAGGTTTCCTGTCTACCGACCGCCTCAATGACGACATCGGCGCCCATGAAGTTGGTCAGCTCATCCAGTCGCTGCTTTAAATCCTCCGTCGCTGTATTGATGCTGAATTTTGCGCCAAGACGTTTGGCCAGAGCAAGCTTACTTTCGCTTACGTCTGCAGCGATAACCGAAGCTCCACGTCTGACGGCCCTAATTATTGCCCCTATACCGATCATGCCACATCCCAAGACCAATACGACATCATTATCGGTTACCGATGCCCTATCTACGGCATGAAAGCCCACACTCATCGGTTCGACAAGCGCCAGCTCCTTTGCAGACAGGCCGTCTCCCGGGATTACCTTTTCATAGGGTACCGCTATATAATCCGCCATAGCACCATGACGTTGTACACCCATAGTTTCATTGAATTGACAGGCATTGGGTTTATTATTTTTACATGCGGCACAACGTCCGCAATTGGAATATGGATTTACGGTGACCCGCATACCCATTTGAATTTCAGGTGATACATCCGCTCCTATTTCGACCACCGTCCCCGCAATTTCGTGGCCGGGAATAATGGGCAATCTGACAAGCGGATTCAGTCCCCGAAAGGTGTTGAGGTCAGATCCACAAAACCCTACATAATCTATTTTGAGCAACACATGTCCCACCCGCAAATCAGGTCGTGGCAATTCCACGGTTTGTACAAGACCTTCTTTTATAATTTTTATCGCTTTCATTCCCTTGATGGATATTTTTGTTTTTTAAATCAGATATTATTGATTCATGGCTTTTTAGGTTTCTCCCCACTTTGCGACGACACAGGCGTGGCAACCAAAAAGTACATAAAATACCTTCTTTTTCTATTGGTTCGTTTTATCTAACTAACAAAATTAGAAGTAATCTCTTTGAATAAAAACCACTTTATCGACCAAAACTTTCACAAAATCGACAATATCTCAATAAAACTGTATCAGCTTAAAAGTCGACTCAACTTCCTCAATAGCGACTCAGTTTTATCGTGAAGAATAATTTTTTACATGATTTTAAGCATTTATTACATGGTCTACTGGATTTATATCCCGTCTTTTGATTAAGGTGTCAAATCATTAATCAGTTCATAAGTTTGGAGTCTACATCGCCAGACGCTCCATTAAAATATCTTAGAATCCATGAGGCCAGTTTATGCTAAAGCGCTTGAAAATTATAAACACCGTATTTTTGAAATCCGAAAAGAGAATCAATTTTCCGGAGCATATCATTTTCATAATGAATGCCAATTGACCCACATTATTGAAGGAAATGGCAGCAGATACATAGGAAATCAATTCGATGATTTTGAAGCTGATGAGCTAATATTTATTGGACCGGGCCTTCCTCACGTTTGGTACCATGAAAAAAACGTAGGTATAGACAGCCCAGCCCCCGAATCCCTATCTTTATTTTTTCACCCCGATGCAATCAGCTCAATGTGTTCGTCGTTATTCGACATTACAGTTCTCAATGCATTCTTAGCCAGATCTAAGCAAGGGATGTTATTTTATGGGACCACAAAAAGTAAACTAAAAAAGTTGCTCCGAAAAATGCTCGGTGCGTCCGACATTCAAAAAACGGCCTGTTTATTTGAGTCCCTAGCAATTCTTCTTGATACGGATGAGTATACTTTGCTAAACAGTGAGCCCTATCTTATTAGTCCTTCAAAGAATTATGGTGAGGCCATTGATAATGTTTACAATTATGTTTTTAAAAACTTCGAAAAGAACATTTCGTTAGAAGAAGCGGCCAGGTTAGCTAACTTGACAAAACCCGCATTCTGTCGTTTTTTTAAAGCGCGTACAAAAAAAACCTTTTCACAGTTCGTAAATGAAGTCCGGATACAGGAAGCCTGCAGACTGTTGGGCCAAGACGAAAACCAGATCACCCATATTGCTTATGCCTGTGGATTCAATTCTTTACCCAACTTCAACAAATTTTTTAAATCCATCAAAGGCACTACGCCATCCGACTATAAAAGTAGATTATTCATATAACAAAGGGATTTCGCTAGATTCAGATCATGAGCTTCTTCTACTGACATAGCCCGGTAGCTCCATATCGACTATAATTCAAGCTTCCAGACCGACGTCCCTGTCTTCTAATCCCCCTGCATTAAACCCGTCAAATAAACTAAACAATAAAGTTGTCATTTATAGCAAGAGAAACCCTACTTATTTTAGATAGTTTTTAGTATTTTGTATCCCAAATTGGTTAAACCTATCTAATATATGAAGAACCCTTTAGGCATCAAGGATATCGCCCGGATGCTCCAGATTTCGGTATCAACAGTTTCACGGGCTTTTCGGGATACACATGATGTCAACCCCGAAACCCGGGAAAAGGTGCTGGCACTTGCCAAGAAACTGAATTTCAAACCCAACAAAAATGCCTCGGCCCTTGCTTCCGGTTCAACAAAAAATATTGGCGTGATCATCCCCTTTATCACCAATTATTATTTTTCCATGGTGATTTCAGGTATCCAGGAGGAAGCCTATGAACGTGACTATAATGTCATATTATATGTGACCAATGATAATGTGGCACGCGAGAAAACGCTTTTGGAAAACCTTTCAACAAGCAGTCTGGATGGGCTTCTGATTTCGATCTCTTCAGACTCATCGACCAATGCGCATTTCGAGCAGCTCATGGCCAGAGGAATGCCCATCGTATTCTTTGATCGGGTACCCCGCGACATCCGCGCTTCAAAAGTTGTTCAGGATGATTTTGCCGGTGCCATGCAGGCCACCGAATACCTGATCCAGCAGGGCTACCGTCGCATTGCCCACATCGCCGGTCCCGAAAACCTGCAGTTTACCCAACAGCGCCTAAACGGCTACCTTCAGGCATTGGAGCAACATGACATCTCCGTAGATAAGCAGCTTATTGTGTTCTCCGGCTTCTCTCAGGGACAGGGTGCCACAGATACACAGCAACTGCTTGCTCTCCCCGATCCTCCTGACGCCATCTTCGCTGCCAATGACCGCAAAGCCGTAGGTGCTATCCTGACCATCAAACAGCATGGGCTACGGGTAGGCCGCGACATCGGCGTCATCGGATTCACAAATGATCCCATCGCTGTTGTAGTCGAGCCCAATTTAAGCACCATCGAAGAACCTGCCATGGAGATCGGTAGAAAAAGCTGTGCGTTGCTGATCCGCCATATCAAAAATCGGGATTTTGAAGTTCAGGACATCATATTACCCGGAAAGCTGATCCAACGGGATTCGACCAATCGGCCGCGTGGCTAGTCTTTATTTGCTATACCGCAGTTCACCTGCAATCAGGCTGTGCTGGATATTAATATGATCATCAAAAAGCACGAGATCCGCATCCATGCCTACTGCTATCGATCCGATCTGATGATCTAGTCCAAGCAAGCGCGCCGGATTGACTGTCATCATTTGTACTGCCTCTGGCAGGCTCACGCCCCCCTGATTAATCATAGTCCGGAGCAGGCGGTCTGCCGTAGCCACACTGCCCGCAAAGGAAGAGCGATCAGGCAATTTGGCGACACCTTCCTCTACAATCACTTCAGTCCCCCTACGCAGGCTTCCAAGCACACTTTTCCCTTCGGGCATGCCTGCGGCACGCATTGCATCGGTAATCAATATCATTTTGTCCGTGCCCTTCACTTTATGGATCAGCCGCAGGAAAGGTTCGGGCAAATGCACCCCATCGGCAATAATCTCCACATCGACCTGGTCGAGAAGAAAACAACTTTCAATGGCTCCGGCATAGCGGTAGGCATTGCGCCGCGTCATACCGGACATTCCCGAGTAAAAGTGCGTGGCCAGGCGGTAGCCCACCTCCACTGCAGGCAGGATCTCCTCATATACCGCATCAGTATGTGCCAAAGCCAGCAGGATGCCGTAACTGCGTACCGCACGTCCAAAGTCCAGTGCCCCCGGTAATTCCGGTGCAGCACTCCAACGGCTGATGATAGGATGATAACGCTCGAGGATGGGAATATATTCCTTCGGGTCAGGATTTCGGATGTATTTCGGATCCTGTGCCCCCCGTTGGTTCATCGCAAAATACGGACCTTCCAGATGTAGACCCAGAAAACGGCTCCCCACTGTGTTTCGTTCCCGCGCCAATTCATAAACCGAAAAAAGTTCCAGTAGTTCTTCGGGTTCACTGGTCAGGGTCGTGGGCAGCATAGCGGTGGTACCATGGCACAGATGCGTTTCGGCAACCGTCAGAAATGCCGCCACGGTATTGTCCATAAAATCCGCTCCGCCACCACCATGCACATGAATATCAATAAATCCCGGTGCCAGATAAAACCCTTGCCCATCCATCCATTCGGCAGCCGACCAGGCTGCATCGACGGCCTCCCTGGCTACATACCCTTCCTTGATGGCTACAATTTTACCATCGGCAATCCATAGTGTTCCGTTTGCAATCATGCGGTCAGGCATGATGATATTGGCATTCGTAATAATCCGCATATTAAGTTGTTGTCTTCGTTTTTCCGGTCCATCGCTGAATCCGGTGCCCTTTAAAGGCATAAAATACCAAGTATAAAAAACAGGGCGTCAGTATCCAATAAGCTGTTTTAGGATCAATGGCATCCGCCAGTATCCCATAGAGCAAAGGTAGGAGTGCATTACCGCAGAGCCCCATGATCAACAGGGCCGACCCCTGCTTGGCCAGCGGACCAAGCCCTTCCAGCGCCAATGGCCAGATACCTGCCCAGATCAGTGCATTCGGAAACCCGATCAGCACGATAAACCAAATGGAGATATCCAGATCCATCTGAAAGAGAACAACATGTCCATGTGTCGTCACCACCAAGATAGACAAAATCAGCCCAAAAACCGTGCAGAAACGCAACATTGTTCGCTGGCTAAATACCTTAGGAATCAGTATAATTCCGGACAAATACCCCAGTATCGTTGCCGTCAGTGTATACGAGGGCAGCGCCTTAGCTTCCAGCAGTGATAAGCCCATCGCGCCCGCATAGTTTATAATCGTATCAATCGCAATAACCTGTGTGCCGACATGCAGAAATATGGCCACAGCGCCCAGGATCAGGTGCGGATATTGAGAAATACTTCTGTTGCCACCATAGCTATTTTCCGCTGCCCCCTGCTGTTGGTCGAGTTCAGGGAGGATAGAAAATTTGACCAGCACCCCAATTAGAAACAAGATGATACCGACCACGGTATAAGGGCCGACAACACGTAATATCAATTCATCCAATGCCAATGCACGTACGGCATCCGCCATATGGGGCAACTGCTTAAAGAGTTCATTGTCCTGTGGTCTCAAAATGACATAGGAAAAGAGTAAAGGAGCCAGTATTCCGGCGCCCTTATTGCAGATCCCCATGATACTGATGCGTTGTGCCGCCCGCTCCTTTTCGCCGATCAGCGTAATATAAAGATTGGCCACCGTCTGTAGTAGCGCCAGTCCACTCCCCAAGGTGAATAGCCCCAGCAAAAAGATCGGATAAGCCCGGTTATAAGCCGCGGGAACAAATAAAAATGCCCCCAGGGCCATAATCCAGAAGCCTATCATAATTCCATTTTTGTAACCTATTTTTTTAAGCAGGTAAGAAGACGGCATTGACATCAGCAGATAGGAAATATAAAATGCAAAAGCAACGAGGTATGACTGGAAATTACTGAGTTCACAGGCTATTTTAAAATACGGAATAAGGATGGCATTGATCCAGGATACGAATCCAAAGATAAAAAACATCGTACCGATGATGCCTATGGATATCCAGGTGGTTTTCCGATCGGGTGCTAGTGCTGTCATAAGATCCCAATTAGTCTAAAAGTGATGCCGATTCAGCGTCCAGGTAGCAGGTGCAGTCGGGGTGCTGCTGCAATATACTGGCCGGATACAAGTTGGAAACCGGTTTTGTCAGGCAGTTTTTCACCGCCTGAGCCTTGCGCCCGTCCGGTACGGCACAGATAATTTTCCGGGCCGATAGAATCTGCTGGATAGACATACTGATGGCTTGCAGGGGCACTTCCGCCAGTGAACCAAACCAACCTTCCCCCAGTTGCTGACGTCGGCACTGTTCATCCAGGTTGACCAGCAAATAGGCCTCTTTGACGTCAAAATCGGCGGGTGGATCGTTGAAAGCCAGATGGCCGTTCTCCCCAATTCCCACAAAGGCGACATCGATCGGATGCGCTTTGATCTTGTTATGCAGACGTATGCATTCCGCGGCCGGATCCTCCTCACCATTGATCAATACCACTTCTTTTAACGGTCCTACCTGATTCACAAAGCGCTCGGTCAGGTATTTTCGGAAACTGGCCTTATGACTGATCGGCATACCGATATATTCGTCCAGGTGAAACATGCGTACCTTGCTCCAGTCAATGGAATCACTGGATACCAAGGTTTCAAGGGTTTCAAACTGGCTCTGTCCCGTCGCCAGGATAATGTTGGCTTCGCCTTTTTCCGCAATGGCGGCATTGATAGCTTCAATTCCTGCAGTTCCTGCATGTTGTCCGAGTTCTTCCCGGGTTTTAAATGTTCTAATGTTCACGTTTCTTGATTTTATAGCTTTATTCTTGTTCAATTTTCATTTATGATGTGGCGGCGACCGTCTCCGTTACCAGGTCTATATCATGTACTTTATTATTTTTCCAGTTGCCACAGGTAAAATCCGGCACTTCAATCGGTTGGGAGCCATTGGCGACAGACCATTCGCTCAAGGGACCAATGACGCTCCAGCTGGCCGCATCATAGACATCCATATCCATCGGCAGGCCATTGCGCAGGCAATCGATCAGGCGCCAGTCCATCATAAAATCCATACCGCCATGGCCCCCGATCTGCTTGGCTAGTTCCCCGATCCTTTTGACTATCCCCGGCGTATATTGCTGCTCCAGCTTGGCCATCTCTTCGGCAGGCAGAAAGTCAGCATGGCCGATGGCGATCTTACCCGGCAGCGGATATTTCTGTGCAAAAGCTTTGGTGCCACTGATCAGATGAAGCCGCGAATAGGGTCTGGGCGAACTCACATCGTGCTGCAACATGATTGTACTGCCGCTATGGGTCAGGATATTGGATATATTCATATTTCCGCGGAGCGGCTTTTCCGCATAGCCCTCAAACTGTTTATCTTTCGCTGCCATTTCCTTCGCTTTCTGCTGGAGCATAAAATCTTTGGAAGACATGGAACTCATATATTCCATCTTATTTCCGCGGTTTACTTTCAGCAGCTGACATACTGGTCCCAGACCATGTGTGGGATATAGATTGCCGTTGCGCGCTGCATTCTCCTTAAGCCGCCAGAAATCAAAGCGCTTTTCGGCATCGAAAAAACTTTCCAGGATATCATGGATATAAGCGCCCTCACAGTGAACGATTTCGCCAAAAAATCCATTCCGGGCCAGGTTTAAGGTCAGGAGTTCAAAGTAATCGTAACAGCAGTTTTCGAGCATAACGCAGTGCTTTTTAGTTTTCTCCGAAGTCTGTACCAGTCGCCAGCAGTCCGCTACGCTCGTCGCTGCAGGGATCTCCAGGGCCACATGTTTTCCCTGTTCCATCGCATAAATGGCCATCTCAGCGTGCAGTTGCCAGTGTGTGGCAATATAGATCAGATCATACTCTGCCTGTTCACACATTTTTTTCCAGTGTTCCGCATTTTCAGTAAAAAGTTGGGCAGGATGGCCGGCAGTTTTGATCCTGCCTTTGGCTTCAGCAGCTTTCTCGGGCCGTACATCACATATACCGTTGATTGCTACACCTTCGATCTGGCTCAGGCGCTCTACCGCGGCTGAGCCCCTATTGCCTACGCCAATAAAGCCGACCCTTACCGTGGGTATTTTTGGAGCTGCATAGCCTGACATATTAAAAGTAGAACTGTATTTTTTTGTGGCCTCCAACCTGATATGATCCAGTTTGGCCGTTGTCGGAGCCTTATTTTCCTGTGTACAGCCAGTCATCAATCCAATTCCGGCCAGTCCTGACAGTTTTAAAAATGATCTTCGATTTGTTCCCATAGTATTTAGTTGATAAGGAGTACTCCTTCGTTATTCAATTGCTTTTTATAGCCCAGTACTTTGTCCTGTAACTGCTGTTTTTCGGACTGATCACACAATTTACCGTTCAGATGATAGAGCTCCTCGAGGCTGGCTTGTTGTTTGTTGAGGGCCAGTAGCATCGGGATATCACCCCAGCGGAGTATACCCTGCATATGAATCGCCATATTGTAGCTGTCCAGTACACCGCTCTCGTCCGGCAGGTAACTGACAGGCAACTGCCGCAGCAACAAGGGCTGCCCGGTGTCAACCAGCACATTGCTGATCAATGCAGCGATGGCGGTCTCACGGTCAGCAACAAGCAGCCGTTTGTAGCTGCTATATTCTTGTTGCAGATAGTCGTTGATAAGCCCGATTTCAGCTGCCCAGATCCCCATCATGTTGCTGCCCGTCCAGAGCAGGGAGCGAGATAACGTATGAAAGCGTGGCAGGGCACCATCGATCTGATCAGCATTCATGGAGGCGCGCTCTCCGAGCCCGTATAGATCTACCAGCACAACCCCCTCACCTTTACTCCGTAGGGCGTCAATCTCCGACAATGGCGCCTCTTGTTTACCTTTTGAGGGAAAGTAGACATGCATGGCATTCGCCGCTGCATGGGGCGGGCTAATCAACAACGGAATCAATTGCCCGGCGGTATTCTCCAGCACAACCCGATTCCAGCCCTGCTGCGGCTCCAGCGACTGCACATGGAGTAAGTGGTCAGCAGTATCCATCAGGATCATTTTTTGCAGTTGTTTTTTATATGCATCTCCGTCCAGCGGCGAGGTGGCTATCTGCGATTCAACACGGCTGAATTCTCGGCTGACAAATGCTGGGATACTGAGGATACCAGCTTTCTTGCGCCCTTGTTTCAATACAGCCAGCGCATTGGTATCCAAAGGATGGAAATCGGAAATCCGGTGATGATCTCCCCGGCGCCGCACGGTAAACACCCTGTCAAACCAGCTGATCATACTTCTGTTCATTTCTTCGGTATAGCTGTGTGGCTCATCAAAGAGTTCATAGTCGAGTAGTTCGGCTATACCCTGCTCCACATAAGCGCGCTTCGCAATGCGAAAAGATTTGAGCATCTGTTGTGCATTGAAGGCCGCATTACCATCGCGGAGTGCCGTAATAATTTTGATTGCTTTGGGTGCCATTGCCTGCAAAAGTTGCCCTTCTTCAAAATGCAGCAACCCATTCGGATGGAGTTCACAGACACAGTTGCTGTTCATGATATAGGCGCGGAAGGTGCCGACGCTAACGACGGGGACAGCTGCTTTGACCCGAGGGTCCATAGCTGCCAGCCACATGGTCTGATTGCCACCACCGCTGGCTCCGGTAGCTCCTATTCTTTCGGGATCCACCTCAGGCAGATCGCAGAGCAGGTCAATCGCACGGCTATTTTCGAGCAGCTGCATTCCCATCAGGGGCGTGCCCAGATCGAGCAGCGCCGACCCTAGGTTGGCCCCATGATATTCATGCTGATGCCCGCGGCCACGCTCGCCCGAGCCCATGGCATCAATGCATAAACATACATAGCCGCTGGATGCCAGCATGTGCGCCGTGCGCTGGACAATTTCACTGCGCCTTCCCGGAGGCCAATGCCCATGGCTGTTCAGTATTGCCGGGAAGGGGCCTTTGCCTTTGGGTACATATAAGCTTGCCGGGACATATACTCCAGGTAAACTCTGGAAGACCAAGGTATGAATGGTATAGCTCTCCTGCTCGATCGAAGAAATAAGCTGCATATCCAATGGCGGCACTTCGAATCCGTCCAGCCTCAGGTTATTTCTTACTGTCTGGATAATTTCCTGCGGATCTGCTGCAGCGTCATAATTCAGTGCCGCCATAAGCTGTTCCACCCGGTCGTCCATCCCAGCCTTTAACGGATCTATTTGTGCCGGCATTGCCAGTACATTAGGTAATACTGGATGTTGTTGTGCTTGTATGTTCGAATTTAATCCCATAAATATACCTAAAGATATCAGCCCTATTTTGAAGTCTATCATTGTAATTTACCCAAATTAGTCCACATCCCACCAGAGTTTTGTTGCCGCATTGTCGGTACCGCCAAGCAGCGCGCGCCCCTTGTTAAGTTCGGTCAGATTGTCCGTCGCTTCAGTCAATGGATAAGGTAACCTCTTGATAAATGTCCCTACAGGCAGATCCGCGTTATCCGACTGGATCAGCGGATACATTTTAGGGAATCCTGTACGCCGGTATTCCGCCCAGGCTTCCATGCCATTGGGGTATATGGCCAGCCACTTCTGTATGCCGATCTGTTCGCGCTGTTCAGCAGGACTCGCCGCCCATCTGACAGGGGTACTGGCTACTGCAGCCGAATTGTAGTAGTCACCCGGCGCTGCAGGTACACGATCTGAAATTATGTAGCTGTTGATCTGAGCCGATTCCGTTACCCCCCATTGTTCCATACTGGTTTTTATGCCATCTTCATACAGCTGTTTGGCCTCACCCCCCATATTCCAACCATTTAGCGCCCCTTCTGCCCGAAGGAAAAAAGATTCAGCGGCACACATCACATGAAAGTTTTGCGTAAAGTTTCCTTCGATGGCTGCACCATTGTAGCGTACCCAGTATGTACCCACATTGGAATTGGACCCCGACTGGTTGCGTACATTGCCGAGGTCGGTTGCCGTAGCACCATTGCGGACACTATTAAATACTTTTCCAGTGTAACTGGGCTGAAAATAAATACCTAGCCTCGGATCGGCATAGCCTTTTAAATAAGAGGCTATGGTAGAGCTCATGGAAAACTCATTCCATACGGCAACTTGAGCAAGTCCGTTGGTATCATTGCCCGATAAAGACTTGAGCATGCTGGCATTGTGGGAATTGCTAGACATTAATCCTGCTGCCACAGCGGCCTCCGCTTCGGTTTTTGCTTTACTGGCATCCACTTTAGCGATGCGCAGGGCCAGTCGCAGACGGAGTGAGTTAGCAAAACGGATCCAACGATCGGTATCCCCGTCAAAAATCAGGTCGTAGCCCTGAAAGATCTTCGTCCCCGCAGGGAGCCCCTTTAAATTAGCCACGGCAACCGTCAGTTTTTCAAAGAAATCCGCATAGATCTTATCCATGGGATCATAGGGAATGACATCATTGGCTTCGGCGG
Organism: Sphingobacterium athyrii; assembly: GCF_003071065.1. Lineage (GTDB taxonomy): Bacteria > Bacteroidota > Bacteroidia > Sphingobacteriales > Sphingobacteriaceae > Sphingobacterium > Sphingobacterium athyrii. Next base: position 967,768 of record NZ_QCXX01000001.1, read on the forward strand.
CACCGAAATACGGTATCGGTCCAAAATGGTCTGTCAGGCGATGGAAGGCATAGACCCACATAATATTGGCCAATGCAGCCTCCCCCGATTTGGGATCGGTATTTTCAAGAATACTTTTGAGCTGAGGTGCCGTATCCACATAGACAACGGTCCAGAACCGGCGCTGCCAGTCCGGCGTCAGCAGATAGCGGTCCGTGCTGAAGGAATTCGTGGTCAGTGCAAAATACTGGGCATATAAATCTGCGCCCAGGTTTTGTACTGTCTGGTAAAAAGATCTGTTCATCGCAGCCGAAGACTGGGCCTTGGCAAACATAAAAGGTAATTCACGCTGTGTGATCACCGTGATATTATTGGGATCAGTATTGACATCCTGAAAGTCTTTGGTACAGGATAGCAAGCTTAATGCTAATAGCGAGGTATATATCGTGCTCTTTCTCATTTTTTCAAGGATTTAAAAAGTTAACTTCACATTCAGCCCAAAGGAGCGGACTGTAGGCGGCAGGCCCACTTCGACTCCCTGAAAATTACCGGCGCCAAGCGCTGCTTCCGGATCAATAGGATTATCCGTTTTGCCTATGCCCGGAATATCCAGCTTGGATTTTCCGCGGTAAAAGAAAAATAGGTTGCGGCCCGTCAGCATCAGCTGCGCACCTTTGATCGCCGCTGTGCTCTTGAGGTTAAACTTATAACTGACAGACAGTTCACGCAAGCGTACATTGGTCATATCATAGGTAAAGAACTCACCCCAGGCATCACGGCCATTCTGCGACACGCGAGTCCAGAGCTGCTGTGCCGTGATGGCCTTGGTATTGGTGGCACCACTGGCATCCACGGCATCCAGCACCAGACCTCCATCGCGATAATCAGCAGTATAATCCGCCACACCGAAAGCCGCCAGGTAAGCCGAAGTTCCCGATACGATCTCACCGCCGATACGAGTATCAATCAAGGCATTGACCGTGAAATTTTTGTAACGCACCGAATTGGACCAGCCCAATAAAGCCTTTGGATTAAAATTACCCAGTTTCTGATTGGCCTCGACCACAGGAAGACCACCATTGTCCACCACATATTTACCGGTCTGCTCATCTCTTATCCACTTATAGCCATATAGATCACCATACCGCTCTCCTTCATTGACTACGACTGAAGCATATTTGGTATTTTCGCTGATCGTCGCACGTTTTGTTTTTTCGTGCAGTTCTATCACCTTGTTGGTATTGGCGGCAAAGTTGAGGGTGGTCTGCCATTCCAGATTTTCTTTTTTCAGGGGTGATGCGGTCAGCTGCACCTCGATTCCCCTGTTTTCAATATTTCCGGCATTGATATACTGCCGGCTATAACCACTTGCCATGGGCAGACCGAGAGACAGCAGCTGGTTGATCGTATTGCTTTTGTATACGGTCAGGTCAAACCCCAGTCTGTTGGCAAAGAACTTCATATCCAGCCCGGCTTCATAGGATTTTGTCAGCTCCGGCTTCAGTTCGGGGATCATTTTCATTGGTGAGCGTGAGATAAAGCCCTTTCCGGCACCAAGACCAAAAGAATACAGTTGCTGGAGCAGATAAGGATCCGGGTCGTTACCCACCTGCGTATAGGAGGCACGCAGCTTGCCATAGCTGACCCAAGCCGGTAGTTTGAGCCATTCGTTAAAGATAGCAGATACACCGACCGAAGGATAAAAGTAACTGTGCGGTGACTTCAAGGTCGAGGTCCAGTCGTTTCGTGCCGTCATATCCAGAAAAATATTGTCAAAAAAAGCCAGCTGCGCACTTCCGTAAACTGAATTCATACGTCGCTGATAGCCATTGATCAGGAGAAATTCAGGTGTTGTAGCCATTTTTAGGCTAAATTCATTGGGAATGGATAGCCCATTGGCCATATTCTGAAAGCTGGTATACTGCCGGTTTAAAAAACTTGCACCGACATTGTAACTGATTTTAACGGCTTCACTGATTGAATTCTTTCCGTTAAATAAGAGATCAAAATTGCGTTCCTGATAGCGCGCATGTGTTTCAAAATACTTACCGCCAGGACGGACATCCCCAAGGGAAACTGTACCCGCATAGAAAGAACCGTCTGTCTTATCGATGTATTTATCATAACTGAACCGTCCCATGACATTTAACCAATCCGTCAGCTGGTAGGTTGCCGAGCCCATGGCGGTAATACGGTCCCGGACCTCATTGACCGAGGTACGATTGGTGCTCCAATAAGGGTTGTCGTAGACGGCAGACCCGGACCAATATTTCCGTTGTGGCTCGCCGGTGACGGGATCGATGGTTTCATAATCCTGTAGTTCAGCCTTATCCATATCCCTTGGCATCACATAAGCTTCTACGGGGATCCCCATATCACCCAGTCGGGGCCGGTTGTCGATCTGCTGGTTGACATAGTTGAGCTTAACATCGGTTTTCAGCTTAGGGATCAGCTCCGTATTGACCCGCAGGTTGAGGCTATTCCGTTTGAGGTCGTTGCCCGGAATGATGCCGCCGATCTTATTATTGGTGTAGGAAACGTAGCCCTGCACCTTTTCGGTACCACCATAGGTACTGACACTGTTATTGAAGGTAGCCGCATTTTCAAAGAAATCACGGACATTATTTTTGTAAGTCGTGCCCAGCGGGCCCCAGCTTTCGCCAACATTGGTACCCGTGACACCTCCATTTCCACGGCCATAGCTATTCTGGAATTTACTGAGCAGGTTGACCTGGTCCAGGGATGCGCTGCCGTTGTAATCAATTTGGTACCGGCCCGCTTTGCCCTGTTTCGTTGTAATAAGGATAGCACCGTTTGCTGCCCTGCTTCCATAAAGCGCTGCAGCCGAAGGCCCTTTGAGCACATTGATGGATTCGATATCATCAGGATTGATATTCGCTGCCCCGTCACTTGTACCATAATTGTAGGTGGTGCCGCTGGCCTGCTGCCCACTGGAATTATCGTAGGGCACACCATCCACTACAATGAGCGCATTGTTGTTGCCCGTAATAGATTTGTTACCGCGGAGAACCACCCTGGCAGACGCCCCAGGCCCTGTTGCTGCGGTGGTGACCACAGCACCGGCGACTTTCCCCGTCAGGCTGCTCAGCACATTGCCACTATTGTCACGGGCATTGTTGACCGCAGCACCATCCAATTGTTGCGTCGCATAAGTCAGTCCCCGGACCTGGCGCTTGATCCCCAGTGCGGTGACGACCACCTCTTCCATCTGCTGGCTTTCCGTTTCGAGTGTGATCTGAAGGTCGCCCGTGGCGGGAACAGCGATTTCAACGGTTTTGAAACCGAGCAGCGAAATCTTGAGCCTATCTCCCCCATTGGCCGTAATACTAAAATTGCCCTGTTTGTCAGTCTTTGTGGCTAGCTTGTTCATCAGGTTGCTAACCGTAGCCCCTACCAGGGCATTTTGGTCAGTAGCGCTGCTGACCCTTCCTTTGACGGTTGTCGTCTGCGCCGCAGCGATGCCTGTCCAAAGGAAGAGACAGCCCAGCATCGTGCCAACGGCAACTGTGCGATTACTGTGGATATGAACTATCATAATTTATCCATTTTTAGGTAAGATTTTGAGTTTATTCAATTGCGTTATATCCCAAAGAAAGATCTTAACGAATAGAAATCCAACAGATTTACCGGATAAAGTAGCGGTAGCGTTATCGTAAATTGAGCAATCATAGCTACATCAAGCGCTTCAAAAAAAGGTAAAAATACCAGTCCACTTCTGTTAATTCTAGATCATACAATATCATTTTGGGGTAATAATAATCCTCAAAAAAGAATCTTTTACTATCCAAAACTTACTTTTGAATTCAAAAAGTCAATAAAGGTATTCAAATGAAAAAAAAATGCACATACATCGCACTGTTCGCCGTTCTCTTTCTTATCCATGGCTGTAATATGTTTGATGTCCATCCCTATTCCGGAAAAATCGATGGAAGGCAACATATTAATGCTGAAAATATTGCAAAAATAGAGCATGATTACGCCCAACGAGATACCATTAGATACGCTTTTATCAGTGATTCGCAGCGATGGTACGACGAACTTGACGATTTTGTAAAAATAGTCAACAAACGTAACGACATTGATTTTATTATTCATGGTGGCGATCTCAGTGACTTTGGCCTTACCAAAGAATTTCTATGGCAGCGTGATATTCTGGACAAATTAAAACAGCCTTATGTCGCCTTGCTTGGAAATCACGACTGCCTCGCCAATGGTGAAGAGATTTTTCAGCAGGTGTTTGGCAGTCCCAATTATAGCTTTATAGCTGGGAAAACAAAATTTCTATGCTTAAATACAAATGCATTGGAATCTGATTATTCCACGCCGGTACCCGATTTTTCATTTATTGAGCAGGAGCGTCAGACGGATAAAGGGCGCTTTGAGCAGAGCGTAGTGGTCATGCATGCCAGGCCGACATCCGATCAGTTTAACAACAATGTGGCATCTGTCTTCCAATACAGCATTAAACAATACCCCAACTTGCTCTACTGCAATAATGGCCATGACCATACTTACCAGAAAGATGATATTTTCAAGGACGGCATCGTCTACTACGGCACCCCCAACATCGGCAAACGTCAATTTCTAATTTTTACAATCACCAAGGATCACTATACTCATGAACTTGTCTCCTATTAAAGCACACAGATCATTCCTCTTGTTTGTTTCCCTTTTCTTTTCCACAATCAGTGCGGCCCAGATACTCGTCCAAGAGCACGGCACGATTCCCGGTACCGACAGCAGCAGCGCGCATATTGACAGCAACAACAGCAGGGAACTAAAAAAAGCGGCCTTCAGGCTTGTACCATCGAGTTACCTCGTTCAGTACGCTGGATCCATCGGTTTATTTTCGGCAGGTGCAGGTTGGGATTATGGTCGGCAGAAACAGTGGTCGACCGACTTTTTGCTAGGCTATGTACCCAAGTATGATACCGACCGTTCCAAGCTTACCTTAACCCTTCGTCAGACCTATACCCCTTTTAAGGTCCAACTCCATGAGCAGATCAGTTATCATCCACTGCGCACCGGGGTTTACCTCAATACGACGCTGGGCAAACAATTTTGGTACCAGGAACCCGACAAATATCCGAACAGCTATTATAGCTTCTCCACTAGACTACGCATCAATATTTTTGTTGGCCAGGACTTCAGCTATAAATTAAAGTCCAATTCCTCCTACTTTGAAGGAATAAAATTTTATTATGATCTACATACAAGTGATCTGTACCTGGTCAGTGGTGTTCAGAATAAATACCTAAAATTTGATGACTACATAGGGCTTGCGCTCGGTATCAAATTGCAGATCAGACGGAAATAGGCGAGTCAAATTAAAATAGAAGGTAAAAGACAAAGATATGCGAAAAAGCGGCGCCGACAGACCGCCATCTCAGTCCAATGTACTGAGGGTCTGCATAAGGCTCCGCATATCCTGTTGTATGGAGCGGATAGTCGCCTGAAGCTCATTGTGCATATTGGCCAGATTATGCAATTCCTCCGCGATGAAGACGCCACCCTCCCTAAAATAAAGTTTCTCCTGGGGACTATTCAATTGATCGTCCAAACCATATTTTAACCAGCGTTGCCGGGTTGTCTCCAGCAGTGAAAGATTTTCAGAGTTACTAAATCTCTTCTCCGACAAAATCCCCCAGACCGACGCCGGATAGATCTGCGCAGTATTATTTTGAAACCAGATGCTCTGCAGCATATTGCGTTCCATATGCATTCTGACACGCCTTCCCTTGGGATTTAGGGTCATAAATCCCAATACTGATGTTCCTACCCCACCTGCTATGCTCAGCCCATTATTAAGCTTATCATTTTTGATTGTTGTTGCTGTCACAGCAGTGACAGCTCCCAAAAGTATGGAAGCCACAGTCAGACGCGTTTGCCTATTCGAATTCAATTCATCTATATAGGCGGCTAACTTATCGATACGCTCACCATTACAGTCCAATTCCGCTGCGATGGCATTCAATTCCGTTTCAAACAGCATACATTGGTCAGTTATCTTTTGTTTCGCAACCAGCTTCAGCGGCGTGTTGTCCGGATTGTTCAAATAGGCGATGATAGTCGGCGAAAGGTTGAGGTATTTGACCAATACAAAATCATGAGCAGAGAAAATAGTACTCAGCCTAATGCTGTCAGCAGATGGAATTACTTGTACAGGAATTGATTTATAAGTGACATTTGGCGCACAATAGTTCTTTGTCAGCGTCTGCACCTGCACATTATTGATCCATGTCGAGCAACCGGTCAAAACCAGGTTAGACAATACAAGAAAGGGCCTTAGTTTTATAAGCAGTAATTTCACCATGGGAGTCATACCTTGCATTCAAAAACAATAGACCAAAAAAAATGTTTTGAAAAAACCAACTTCATCCCGCCATACATTTACATACCTATTAGGGAAACATCAATTTTACTGAAGCTTCCGTTGCATTTTTATTTTCTAAATGCAACATTTTAACTGCCCAGATTTCAGCAGATGTTTTTAGACGATCATCTTTTTATTTGTAATAAGTCTAAATAGAACGTATATTTGTTCGCTTTGAAAAACGCAGTACATAAAATAACACTCAACAAAAGGCAATTTGAGGAGTTTTTCCAATTGTATTGGAAGAGAATGTATTCTTTCGCACTCAAAAGCATTGGCGATGAAGATGATGCCAAAGAGATTGTCCAAGATGTTTTTAAATCCCTATGGGAAAGAAGAGCTGATCTTCGGTTGCAGGATGCAGAACGCTATCTTTTGCGCTCGGTGAAATTAAAATCACTGGAATTTCTAAGGAATAGGGGCAACAAACAGCGACACCATGAATTGATCTCAATCAGCAAAACTGAATTTTACGAAGATAATAACCTCTATTACAAAGAGCTTAAAAATCATTTGGATGATGCTGTTGACTCATTACCCAAGCAATGTAAAAATGTATATAAATTGAGCCGTGACGAGGGATTAACCAATAAAGAAATAGCCACAAGCTTACTAATTTCAGAAAGAGCAGTCGAATACCATATTAGTAAGGCATTATCAGTAATTAAAATCAGACTTAAAAAGTACTGTAATATCCATATTGCCCGGTTTCTATTAATTACTTTTTTGTACTTTTGAATGTATACGGATTATCAAAAAATGGAAATCAACCAAGATATACTAAAAAAATATGCTTCCGGTCAATGCGGTGAGGCTGACAAACATTTAGTCGAAAAATGGTTGAACAATGATTCCTGGGATAGTATCGCGGAGAGCAATCCTATAAACGAAGAAATTGGATCCGCCATGTGGGACAAAATTAATTCGGACGCACGGCAAAACAAGCGAATAAACTGGGGCAGGATTATCGCAGCAGCTTCTGTAATTTTTGTGCTCGGTTTTTCTATGTTCTATTTTTCTCATCCTACCTTGGACAATCAGACCTTTACCAATTCATCTGCTGAAAATAGCAAGTTCTTCACCGAAGAATATTACGATGTGCAGTTAAGTAAAAATAGTACGGCCAACATTGATTTGGTCAATAAAAAACTGGCCTTCTCCGGTGATTTTATCATAAAACCTAAACGGGATTTCGAGCTTCTGGATAGTAATCAGAACAAATTTGTATTTAAAGCCGGAAGAGAGTATTTTGTGTCGAATTCTCCGGATTTTGGTAAAATTGTAGCGTTTCAAAAAAGTGATCTGGCTTTTTTACCATCTACTATGCAAATTAAAATCAGGGAACAATTTCAAAGCATTTAATTGACAAGTATGAAGCGATTACTAGTGTTGTTTTTCCTTATAACTTCCATTTTTTCGTGTACGCAAATTTCAGAAAAAAATATAGATCCCAACTTTGTCTTTTGTCTGTTCAATAAAGAAGAAAACCCCACCAGCTTATTGTTTACCGAAAATTTAGATGACGACGGAAGCCCTACCCTCCAGATTCCATTGTCCAGTTCGCGTATTCAGGAGAGAGAATATATCTACAAAAATGGTTTCTTTTATCGATTATCGAGTCAGACGAGTGTCTTTACAAAATACCAATTACAGGGTTCATCCTTTGTCCTTGTAGACAGTATACTATTAAAAAACCGTGATTTTGAAACCATTACCTGGAAAGATGACGACAACCTAATTGCCGTCTGTCGGGAGGATGCCGGAAATAGAACACCGCAAGCTAGACTATATCAGATCAATGTTGCAGGGATGAAAATCGTGAAACAAGATACGATTGTTCTCCCCTTTGCCAACAAGGAATATAGCGTGCTGCACCTTGGGCTTGTGAATATTGAAAACAACGATCTTTGGCTGGCCTACTCCTTCTTTAAATCAACGGGGAAGTATGGCCACACAACATCCGACACGACCTACTACGCCAGCATAAAATACGATAGTTTTAAACTTAAAAATATTCAGAAAGAAACACGTTCAACTTATCCGGGCGGCTTCAATATCATACAATCCTATAGTTTTAAAGACGAAAAAGGCGATTATTACTTTATGACCAATCCTGGCATAGCACTGGGAAATAACCCGAAATTACCAACAGCTATCTTTAGAAAAAAGAAAGGCCAGCAATCCGTTGATCAAGACTATATGATCAATATTTCCAAGTCAATCGGAAATCACGCCTATGGGATCTGGTATGTTGGCAAAGGCAAGGCAATTATCCGCAACGAACAAAAGAAGCTCTATACCGATTTCTCTAATTTTCATGCTGTCTATCAGTTTGAATACAGGTTAGTTGATCTGCAATCCGGTTCTATAGAAAAAATCCAGGTTCCTTTGGATAAAGGGACCCAAAAAGAAAACGTATGGGCGGATGGAAAGTACGCGTATTTTGCCATAGATGATTCAAACGACCAGCACCGTGTCTGGAAATATGATTTACAGACCAAAGAAATTTCGAAAGGACTTAAGCTTCCCAAGATTACCAATTTTACCGTACGAATGGATTATTTAAAATAATAGACCTATCCTCGACAAAAAAACAAACTCACAATCAACCATTTGTATATTTTTTAAAAAAATAATCCCTATCAACATTCGGTAAAAGATAAGTATAAGCAACCTTCCTATATATACTTAATCTAAATAAAATGTTGAAGTCAACATCTACCTTTGTTCTAATATTAATTTTTACTGTGTTTATCCAAGCACAGACCAAAAAAAAGCATGCCCTTTCCGGCTTTGTCAAAGATAACTTTGGGAAACCCATTCCGGGGGCAACCATACGCTTAAAAGATCAGCACACAGGCACATCTTCCGATATAGACGGCTATTATAAATTACAGATAAACAGTTCAACGGACGCCATCTTACGTGTCACTGCTGTTGGTTACCACAGCGAAGAAAGAGCCGTAAACGAAAAGCTCATTCAGGATTTTCAGCTTATAGAAGATCGCAATTATATAGAGGAAGTGACCGTATCGGCACACGGGAAAACTGAAAATGAGAAGAAAGTGGCCGAGATCAAGCGATCGGGATTCAATGTAAGTGTCATTGACATGAACAAACATGCCAACGAAGCAGCCAATCTGACCCAGGTTTTGAAACGCGCTACGGGAGTCACCATACGTGAAGATGGTGGACTCGGTTCTAACTTTGTGTTTCGCATCAATGGACTCGATGCAAAGATCTACATTGACGGTGTTCCCATGGAGAATTTTGGTTCCTCGATGTCTTTAAATAATATTCCTGTCAATCTGATTGATCGTGTTGAAGTATATAAGGGTGTGGTACCCGCTTTTTTGGGTTCCGATGCGCTAGGTGGTGCTGTCAATATCATTACGAAACGTCGCGCGCGACCTTACTTGGACCTGAGTTATTCCTATGGTTCCTTCAATACACATCAGGCTGCGATCGTGGGTACCTTTACCAATCCAAAAAACAAATTATCATTTCGAATGAATGCATTTTATAATCATTCAGACAATGATTATAATATGTATACCAACGAAAAGTACAATGTTCTTATCGAGGAAACGGTCGACAACAAGTATTATGTCATCCCAAAAGCCAAGCGATTTAACGATGCTTACACCTCCGCCATGGGACAACTGGAGGTTGGTTTTCGCGATGTATCCTGGGCAGATCAATTTTATGCAGGCCTGACCTATTCCCAAAATCACAAAGAAAATCAGATCGGTGCTTCCCTCAGCAAGGTATTTGGTGGCGCATGGTCAGAAAGCAACTATCTGATGCCAACCTTAAGCTACAAAAAAAGCAATTTTCTGGTCAATCGCTTATATACGGATATTTTCACAAGTTATAGTTACGACACCCGCTATGTGAGAGATACCGCCATGTATAATTACAACTGGAATGGTGCCTGGGTCTCAAATTACGAAGGCACAACGCCAAATCCCCAAAAAGACATGAAATATAATCTGTCGAACTATTTAGCGCGGGTGAATTTAAACTATGACTTTGACGAAGCCCGTAACCAAAGTATCAATTTCAACTACAACTTTAACAGCAATGATCAGAAAGAGTACGATCTGATCGGCAATTATAACCGCTCAGGTCTGCCATCCTATCTGGGAAGACATATTTTTGGGCTATCCTGGCAGAACCAGTGGTTCGACAAGCGCTTATCCAATGTACTGGCGGTAAAATACTATCGCATGGATGCTTCGAAAGATATTGATGAGCGCAAATTCGATGGAAACAACAATTTGATCAGCGGTGAAATAATTCATCAAAAAAAACAAGGTAATTATTATGGCATGAGCCTTGCTTCCCGGTATCGAATAACCAAGGATGGCGGATGGAAACTATCCTACGAAAGGGCATACAACTTACCCTCTATGACCGCGCTTTTTGGCGATGGTGTCAATACGACGGGCAACTGGGCAGTAAAACCCGAGCATAGTGACAACATCAATACTGGATTTTATTATAATACCTACATCAACCAAAATCATTTTCTGAACGTCGATGTGACAGGCTTCTATCGCCTGGCAAATAACTATATAAACAGCCGGGCGGTCATTCAGAATGGAGTTTCCTATTATCAAAGCTACAACGAAGAAGGTGTGAAGCTCTATGGCTTCGAGGCCGAAGTCAAATACGGTTTTAAAGATCTGCTGGCTGTTACCCTCAATGGATCTTACGATAAAGCCCTATACAATAAAAAATATACAGACGAGTCCCACCAGCAAATCAGTTTAAATTATAACAAACAACTCATAAACCGACCTTGGGTCTATGGAAATGCTGATATCAGCCTCATCCAGAATAACTGGTTTCAGCAAGGAAGCAGAGTTCAACTATCGTACTTATATCAATATACGCACTGGTTTTACCTCACCGAATCAGATCACGGATCGCTTGAATCCAAAGATCTCATTCCGTCCCAAAATATCCACTCCGCTGTGCTGAGCTATGCCTGGGATTGCAATAAATACAACGTATCCTTTGAAGCAAGAAACCTCACAGACGAAAGAGCTTACGACAATTTCCGCCTCCAACGGCCTGGACGTGCATTTTACGTCAAGCTGAGATTATCAATCATGTAAAACAAATAAATACATATTTTTATGAAAATCAACAAATTCGCCGTCGCAATATTCGCTGCGACTGTATTATTCTCTTCCTGCAAGAAATCATCACCTGAAACTACTTCACCGGAAGAGCCAACACCAACTTCAAATAGTCTGTACAGTGTTTGGGTGACAACCGCGGCTGGTTCATCCTACCTACTGACAGCTGATAATCTGATGAAAGATACCCTTTTGACCGCCGCAAACAATCAAGGTATCGATATCACATCGCATTTACCAGCAGCATTTTATGCTATTTACGCCTATGCCTACGAAGGAAAGTATTACCTTTCAAACGATGGAACACGATTCAGTCAATTTGAAGTTGTCAACAGTAAATCCTGGAAAGAAACGAACAACTATGCATTCCCTGGAAATTTTTACCTAGGCAAAGTCCTAAAAGATATTAGCACCAAAGATGAGATGGTCATGACCAAAACAGCGGGGACCACCAATAAGACCAAAAATGTATTGGAACAACCAATCTATTTCATGAACGTTAACAATCTGACAATCAACAAGACCATCGGTATCGAAATCCCGATGATCACATTTAATCCCAAAACACCGGAGGGCAAAGATCACAACCCTTATATCGTACCTACAAGCTTCACGCAACGAGGCGACAAACTATTTGTAGGTCACAAATATAGAAGTAATGAAACGCGTAAGGATATTATCGACACCGCCTATATGTACGTATGTGATTACCCAAGTTTGGCCAACGGAAAAATTATAAAAGATGCTAGAGGCGGTTTTGCAGCTGGCCATTGGGAAGTGCAGACGCTTACTTTTACCGATGACAATAAGGACCTCTATGTTGTAACCAAAAAGACAGACGCGGCGACCTATGGCCTGTTACGTATTAAATCGGGACAGACAACCTTTGATCCAGATTATTTCTTCGATTTAAAAGATTACAACGTGTTCAGCAATAATATATCGCAGGTACAGAAACTAGGTGATGGTAAAGTTTACATCAGTCCTTTCGTCATCGACCCGGCAAATAAAAAGATTGTTGCCGACCTCAGAATATTAGTAGGTGGTGGAGAATCAAAAACGACGATGAATTTTATGGAGAATGGCAAACTATACGATGTCTTTAAAACAGACGAGTCCAAATGGTATGTATATGAATATGATCCAGCAAAAAATTCGGTAAAACGCGGAGCTGAGATCGATCCTGGAATCAGCCAAGTTTATCACCTGAATAAGCTCAGATAAGTTCCAGCAAAATGTAAGAAGTGCCCCGCCGATGTCCCTTTTAAAGGGATGGAAAAAATTTCAGCATACGCGAAATCGAGGCGGGGCAATTCTCTATCCAACACCCCAAAATTTAAACATATGAAAAAATTATTGTTCAGCATCCTTAGCTTTTTTATCATCCTGTCGGCATCGGCGCATGCCGTATTTATTGAAACCTCACTGCAAGGTACCAAAGGGAAATCCCATACCGTAAAAGTGGTTTATGGCGAACCGGATGAACACGAGCTCATCTCCAAATGGTGGTGGTACAAAGAAGATATGCAGGTTACATTGACATTGATCAAACCGGACGGGAGTACATCATCTCTAACGACTACCGCGCAGGGAAATCATCTATTGGCCACATTCATTCCTGATCAGGATGGTGCTTATCATGTATCTTTAAAAAGAGATACAGAGCGCAAAGCAGGCGCCAAGACACAATATCAGATCAATGCAATCGCCACAATTCAAGTTGGAAACACTACCCTTGGTCATACTTCTGCACATCTTGCCAATGAGCTGTTTGTTTTTGCCGACCAAACTGTTTTTAAAAATAAAAAAGAGGTCTCGCTGACCTTATTTCAAAAGGGAAAACCCGCACCAAACGCTGCTGTTCAGATCATTGCCCCAAGTGGCTGGATCAAATGGTTGGAAACCGATGCACAAGGTGTCATCAAATTCATCCCGGAATGGAAAGGCAAATACTACGCCGAGGTATCCCGAAAAGAAAAGATCGAAGGACAGGCTTTTGAAGAATATAGCCGTGCCAGCTCCATGAGTTTTGCGGTAAACTAAATTCGAGATGGCGGTAAGAAAAAAGAAAAATAATTCGGTATTTCGACTGGTCAATAACTGGCTGCACCTCTGGATGGGATTAATCTCTGGCATTATTGTCTTTGTCATCTGCCTGATGGCTTGCCTTTGGGTGTTTAATCATGAAATTATAGATCTTGTTATCCCGAAAAAAGAAAGGCAATATATCCTGGCTTCCAGTCAGTCATTAATTTCTCCTTCGCGGATTGTCGGAATTGCTGACTCGCTTTATCCAAATGCCGTGATAGGTGGCATCACGTATACCCGGGATCACCCTGTTTCTTTTACAGTCAAAGAAAACGATGGTAAGGGAAAGGACGGTGGTCCAAAAGCGAAACCACAGGTGCATCTATTACACCCCTATACAGGTCGTTATTTAGGTGTTCAGGTGGAGGACAATTCGGAAGAAGCCCAGTTAAGAGAGAAATTGAATGGCTTTTTTGCATGGACATTGAACGGGCATCGCTTCCTTTGGCTACCAAGGGATATCGGCCGCCCCATTGTTAATTATGCGACCTTGGTATTCAGTGTTACCCTAATCACGGGATTGATCTGGTGGTACCCAAAAAAATGGACGAAATCAACGCGTGAAAAAAGCTTTCGGATAAAATGGAAAGCCGGCTGGAAACGCGTCAATCTGGATCTTCATAACGTGGTGGGCTTTTATTCATTTCTTTTGGTTTTATTACTGGCAGTGACGGGTATGTATTACGGTATCGAATGGTTCAATCGCGCATTATATTGGTCAACCAACTGGGGAACTCCCCTCGCCGAACGAACATCAGTCCATTCTGATTCAACAAAAATCGATCAACTGGTACATTTTCCGAAAGCTTTTGATCGAGAGATCCGTCGCATACTTACACAATATAAAGATCCACATTACCTGACGATCACTTATCCGGATGCTGAAAAAAAAGATGCTACGATTTCGGTATATATTCGAAACGACATGGATCGGCAGTATAACAACCGCTATTATTCGTTCGACCGGTATACAGGTGCCTTTCTGCCCAATAATATAACACTCTTTAATAAGGATTTTTATGAGCTCCGGACAGGCGAACAATTCAGGCGGCTCAATTACGATATTCATGTAGGGTCTCTCTGGGGCTTTCCGACGAAAGTGCTGGCCTTTGTTCTCACCTTGATCGCGGGTTCTTTACCTATTACAGGATTTGTTATTTGGTACAACCGCAAATGGGGAAAGAAAAAAGGACGCCATACATTGTTAAAGGGCACTACCATCCCCGAAGTTAAGGGCGATTCCGGTACGGTCGCACCTACAACGATAAGAAAACCGCCGATCCGTTTTCGACCGAAGCCTACGGACTTATAAAATTTTATAGGCACAGAATCACAGTGTAAACAGGAAGGTTAAATTTTGAATTCATTGACAATTAAACTTGTTTAATTTATGCTTAAGAAGGTTCTTTCTCACGAAAGAACAGGGGATATTATTTATGACGAAATCTACATTATTTACGATCCTGCTAACAAGTTCAGCCATGGGCATCATGGCACAGACAAAATTATCAGGGAAAATATTTGACAAGGATGGACAGCCATTTAAAGGAGCTACCGCCAGTCTTTTACGCTTACCAGATTCGGCATTAGTAGCACAATCCGATGCCGACAAAGATGGTTTATTTCTGTTACAGGCAGCTAAAAATGGTAATTATATAATTCGCTACAGTTCCGTTGGTTACACGACGGTATTCAGCAAAACCTACCAGTTATCCGGTGCAGAGCAAATTGCCACACCCCTATTTTTACAACCTCTCGCACAGATCATGGAGACGGTTCATATCACCGGAAAACAAGCCGCTGTGCGCCAATATGCAGATAAAATGGTTGTTGATGTCGAAGGAAGCGTATTGGCAGAAGGGAACAATGTGCTCGAGCTCTTAGAAAAAACACCCGGCCTAGTCTCCGATGGTAAGGGAAATTTTTCTATTCAGGGCCGCGCCGGAGCCAATGTACGGATCAATGGGCGCGATATGTATGTATCGGGCGAACAGCTCGCAAGCATCCTTCGCGGTCTCCAGGCCTCCGAAGTTTCAAAACTTGAACTGATTAGCAATCCTTCAGCCCGAGAAGATGCCTCAGGGACAGCGGGGATCATCAATATCGTAACCAAGCGAAATGGGAAAGTAGGCTTTGGTGGCGATGCTTTTGTCCGTGCCGGCCAAGGCAGAAAATTCCATGGTGGTTATGGCGGAGGCCTCCACTATAAAGTAAACGGCCTGGATATGTACCTGCAGGGCAATACAAGTTACGACCGCAGCAATAGCCATAATCTGACCGAAAGAAGCTTCTATAACCAAGGCAGCTTAACCTCCTTTCAACGGCAGCATGAAAGCAAGAAACTTGATGACGCCTCTTTCCATAGCCTACGGGCGGGAGCAAAATATGAATTTTCCGACGGGGGAATCCTCGATGGAAGTGTACATTGGATGAAAGGCAACTATCAACCTCATGCCTCCATTGAGATGGATACCTGGAGCTATCCTGCGAACATCCACACGGAAAAGGCGCGGAGTAAAAACCGCTTTGACGAGACTTTTAAAAACTGGACATTTAATGTGAACTATAGCAAGAAATACGAAGGTGAAGATCATTTTTTAAAATTCAATTTTGATTTCGCGCCCCACGGCAACGATTACAACAATCGTTTTGAAACGGATAAGTTCAATTTACAAACGGATATGAAAATGAGTACAGGACGAACCAATGTACAGGATTTAAGTAATACGACCTATTCCGGCAGACTCGATTATAGCAAACCCTTAACTGATTCAAGCAAAATAGAGCTTGGCTGGAAAGGGACCTACTTTTTCATTAATAATGATGTGGTCAATTCCCTATTGGATAAAGGTACATGGATCCGTGATAATGCCACTTCCAACCGTTTTCAATACACCCAGCATATTGAAGCACTCTATGCCATCTACTCTGGCAAATTCAAACGACTCGAATATCAGGCTGGTCTGCGTGGCGAGTATACCTTTATAAATGCCAATCAGGTGACCTTAAACAAGGAAAATCACCAACGCTATTTCGACCTTTTCCCGAGTGGCTCATTGCTTTATCACCTCAATGATAAAAATACCATAAGGACATCCTTCAGCAGTCGAATTGAGAGACCGGGCGATCACGACATCAATGTATTTCGGATCTATGAGGATGCCTATAGTTACAACGAAGGGAATCCGGATTTAAAACCAGAGAAGAGTTACATTACGGAGATAGGTCATGGTTATAAAAATAAGTTGTTCACTACATTGGGTATTTCTTATGGCCGTGATATGATCAATTGGATTGTTCGCCAAGGGGATCAAGTCGGCGAAAATCTGTCGCGGCCAGAGAATATAGGACGATATCTGAATTACAGCGCCAGCGTGATGTACAATCAGACATTGCGTTCCTGGTGGACCGCAAGCCATTATATCAATGCATTCTACAACAACTATTCCGGTGAAATCGGCGATGTAAAACTAGATTCAAAAGGTTCCAGCTGGACGGCCAATAGCCGCCATACGCTGCAATTCAAGTATGGCTTGCGCGCTGAAATAGCACTTTATTATCGTTCGGGAATTACTACCGGTCCTTCTCGGACCGACAAAAGGTACGGACTGGATCTAGCTGCAGAAAAGAAAATGTTTGGTGAACGTGGCATGATCAAGCTTACAGCCAATGGTTTACTCCGAAATGCTAATCCACAATTAATCAGCGAATACGGAGACCTGAAGGTATTTTACTCCGATTTTCCGGACAACAGAAAAGTACTATTGTCATTGAGTTATCGGTTTGGCAACTAAATGGTATGGCGTAACAGCCGCGCGTCAACCACCACGTCCATCGCGTTCATCAGCGCTTCTAACTGTACTGTCAACGGACAACGGACTGTTGTCGCGAACGGCAACCTCCTTTGCCTGATTCATTCTGATCCCTATTGAAATGATACGTAATTTTACCGTACCGTCATCAAACAAGATCTGTGCAGTTTGCTTGTCTGGTATAACCAGCAAATTGTTATCCGATAATCTCACCGGATCGCTCGGATCAGCTTTTGGCTGTAAAAGAAAATACAAGAGGGTAGCAAAGGCACAGAAAGCGATACAAGCAGCGATCCTAGTCCAAGTTGAGCCCCAGAGGCTTGTCCTGTTTTTTGTAATAGCGGTATGCGTCTTTTTTGCGCTAGATATACCGGACAGGATCCGTTGGAACTGGCGCTGTCTATCGACCTTCGTCGGCTTAAAAGACTGTTCTATCACCCCTTCCCATTGCTGTTCCAGCACGGCCATAAACTCCGGCGTATGAATCAGTTCCAGATGCGTTTGATTCCATCGCGGAACATCAACTTTACCACAATATTCTTTGATTGATTACGAATAATTGGTCTAATCTGCGATCTAAATTAGAAAATAATTCTAGATTCTTTAAATCAAATTATCGAAGCAGAAAAATTCTGCTGCCCGGAATTTATGATACAATCATGCACCCTGCATAGCACAATTTCAGCAAGCAGGACCGGCACAAAAATCAGCAACACAAACACCATTAGCACCTAAAATACAGCCACATAATAAACAAACAAGTTACTATACAATTGTATTATCCAGAGCCATAGTTAGGATAAATCATCGCAATTTCATACATTTGTGTCTTATGGTTAAAACCACTCAATCGGATATAGCATAGTAAACACCTTGTACGTCCAGTATATCGTGTCCCTTCAACTTCTCTTGGATCATTCTATCCAGGAGTAACACTTTATTATTTTTTATTTACACTGCGCAAAAAACAAAAGTGTTTCCTTGCGCCAAAATTTGCTATATCATGAATAATGAGCATATCGTCAACAGAGACGAATTCAGTTTTAACCTTCATCAATATGGTTGGAATGATAAATTAAATCAACTGAAACAAAATTCTCTATTTAAATCGCTCCCACACGGTCGTATTGCGACGGTCCATCGGACCTGCTACGAAGTTATATCCGAAAGCGGACTGCTGCAATGTGAACTGACCGGAAATATGCTTTTCGGAAAATCAGCTTATGAGCTTCCCTGCACGGGAGACTGGATCATTTTCCAGCAATTTGAGGAAGATAAGGGTATTATTGTAGACATACTCCCGAGGGAGCGTGTATTGGACCGTAAAAAAAACGGCACTATTTCAGATAAACAGGCAATAGCCGCTTACATAGACAAAGCATTTATCGTACAGAGCCTCGACTCAAATTTTAACATGCGCCGCGCGGAACGTTTTGCCGTCCAGATTTTTGAGGCAAATATCCAGCCGATACTGGTACTCAACAAGGCCGACCTGGATTTCGACCACGGACCGATAGCAGAGGCGACAAAGCACTTTCAGCTACAGATGCCTGTTTACCTGACAAGTATACACCAGCCGGAGACAATTACGGCTTTACGCAACTGTATCGGAACAGGCGAAACTGTTGTCATGGTAGGCTCATCCGGTGTAGGAAAAAGTTCACTAGTCAATGCCTTATGCGAAAAACCGGCTGTTCACACTTCCGCGATCAGCGAGTCCACAGGCAAAGGGCGACATACTTCCACACGACGGCAGATGGTTGAGATGACTGATGCCGGGATACTGATCGATACCCCCGGAGTCCGTGAATTCGGACTGACCACTGACGGCATCGAAACATTGACCGATACACTGGATATGAAGGACTATGTTGGATTGTGCCGCTTTAAAGACTGCACGCACCACAATGAACCCGGCTGTGCCGTATTGGAAGCAGTCAAGAATGGTAACCTGGATCAGAAGATTTATCAAAGTTATCTTAAACTCGAACGCGAAATCGACCATTTTAGTACGTCATCACATCAGAAGCGGAAAAAGGAAAAGTCTCAATCAAAATTGCTGAATGAATATAAAAAACGGCAAGGCCTAAGACGTTAATACCGCGTATAAGGTCCGGGTATCCAGCTGTACCCGGATCTTTCTACCAATAGTTGGCATAAGCTTTGGATAAATCTCAACGCAGCGATAAATATCTTATTTTTAAAGCAGTTTCATAAAAATCCATGCACCTGCCTCCCGACCAGTATTAATCGGACAAAAAAAACTAGTCTCACGACTAGTTTTTTTTCATGAAGTTCTTTCGATCCCTTCTATTGCAAAAATCAGTCTTTATTAAAGACCAAGCCAGCCGAAAAGCTATACCCGGGAATTATCTGTTCAGCTATTTGTCATGGTAAAACAATACACATTACCTGCAAAATCCGCAACATAGACCTCATTTCCCTGAATAGTGACTTCAGCCAAAATCGGCGTACCCAGGTTAATTTTTTGCACTAAAGTTCCATCCGGATTTAAGACATACAAGTAGCCATCCGAACCTCCAAAAAACAATTTTCCAGCCGCATAGCGAATACTCGACTCAACAGTACTCACTTTTTTATGCTGATCCGGACTGGAGTATGCTGAGGTATAGATCAGCGCTTCACCGGTCTGGAAATTCCATTTTTCGGTTAAATTTCCGCGATCGAAAGCCTTTATCCCATTGGTCGCTGTTGGCATGATCAGCAAACTTTCGGTCAGGAGCGGCGAAGCCATCACTTTAAAATCGTCTTGGCTCTGTGTCCTGTTGATTACTGCACCGGTCTTTTGATCCAACTGAAAAAGGTTGTTCAGGCCAGCGACATACAAAGAAGTGGCATCAGCAGTAGCCCCACCCGTTCTAAACCGCAAACCATCATCATTTTTCTTCCACAGGAGCTTGCCGGTCCTGCAATCATGAACAAATAAGCTATTCCAGTTCGCTCCGGTAATTAGATAGTCGTTTGTGATGAGCAGTTCTCCCGGCATACCTTCGCCGCCATTCCAATCCCGATTTTGCCAGATGATTGTGCCATCGTCAACTTTTATTGCTGACAGGTAATTTCCCGCACCGGTATAATAAATACCATCACGGACGACGCCGGCGCTAACATAGCCCGGAAGCCGTCCGCCACTGAGGTCTTTCTTCCATACAAGTTTACCATCTTTTTCATTGATCGCGTAAATTGTCCCTCCCATATCTGTTGCCAGAATCAAACCCTTGCTATAGGCCAATTTCTGCTTTACCGAATTCTGGGTCTGAAAGGTCCATACAGTCTCACCCGACCGTTTTGACAATGCCTGAATTTTACTTTTACCACCGATGGCATCATCAATACTGGCCACATAAACCCGTTGTCCCTGTACCAGTGGAGAACTCTTCCATATATTCGCCCCAATGTTTGATGACCAGGTCAACTGGAGCAGGTCTGTCGAGGCAGGCTCCTTATTCCAATCAAATTTCTTCAAAGCCTGCGTACCATCTCCATAATTCACTTCCAGCATGATCGTCTGCTTTTGATTGCTATGAGCTGTAGCAGTAATCGTTCCACGCCAGTTCCAGTCACTGGTATTATTCAGCCCGACCGATTTCTGCGGGATACCCTGTTGATTTAATAGCGTAGCATATACAGAAATAATACTCTTTTCGGAGTGGTACACACTGGCACTGATGTCCAGTTTTTGCCCAGTTGCAATCTGTATCTTCCTGCTCTGCGGATAGATCAATGCGATGTGATCCGACAGATAAGGATATGTTGGAGTGACCTTGCTTACCCCGTTTTTGTCTACATCAATAACCATGAATTGCGCCACAGAATTATCTATCCCACCTTTATTTGGTGCGTTTGTGGATATAATCGCTACTCCATTCCTGCTACCAAAACTGTAGTTGTTGTGCCAGTGACCATACAGATAAGCTTTTAGGTTATACTGTCTTAAATCGATGGAATCGGTTTTCCCTTTCATGACAAAATCCTTTCCTACAATCAGGTCATGATTGATAAAAACAAGTGGTTTATCTTTCGCCTTCAGGGCCAAGTCCTTTTTGAGCCAGGCGATTACCTGATCCTGGTTGTAGCTCGGGGCATAGTCACCACCGGGCATCGGGGTAACGACAAAATGTGCCGGTCCGGCCTCAAATGAATAATACACCGGGCCAAATAAATCTTCAAATAGCTTCTCGCCGTATTCACCTTTAACAAGATCGTGGTTTCCTACCGTATAATAAGTCGGTACCCCCATTAGTTCGCTATTGACCTGCCGTGCATGAAATTGCATACCCGGCTCATAGCAGATATCGCCCGTGTGCATAATCAGCGCAGCCTGCTGTTGCTGCGAAAATTTACGGATATTGTCTATCCATTCGCCATATAGCGGTGTTTCGGTATCCGTAATCTGGATAAATCGAAGCTTATCCCCTTGCTGTTTTTCGTCCGCGATTACGCCAAAATCATAACGTTCCAATTTGGGATCAATCTTTATATAATGGGTTCCGCTCGCTTGATATCCAGCCGGAATGCGTACAAAAAGAAATTTAGCTTTTTCATTCTTTTTTAGGCTGAAGCTTCCATCGGCGGCAGTCGGTAAAACATCGTATCCATCGGATATGACCACACCCGGCATTCCTTTTTCATTGCGATCCATCTTTTTGTTCTTATCAAGATCCAAAAAGACATGTCCCTGATATTGCGCATACATCGCGTTGCTGCACAAAAGCAAGAGTGGAAGTATAATCTTTTGTATCGGTCGTCTCATGTCAAAATATTATCTATTCAAAATTCATTAGTTATAATAAAAGGAAAGATAGGATCTTTTCCACCAATTGAATTCACCTATCTTTACCTTTATCAAAAAAACACCACTCAGTTACCAAAAATTTGTCTGCACCAATTTACTGCCATCCAGCACCATTTGGCTATTGGCCACCGGATAGTAGTAATATTTAGGTTTTTCAAATGTCTTCTTTTTATCTCTTGCCACCGTAAACATAATATGGCCGCTGTTTCCATTTTCAAGATAGATGGTCGTATTGTTACCATTGGCATCCTTTAAATAATAGAGGGAAATATTCTTCTTTTCCTCTTCTGTCAGGTCTTTGATCGGATCGGTATCTTTTGCAGATTCAAGTATCGCGATATCTATTTTACCATCTCCCGTTACATCCATCGGGCCTAATGCCTTCACATACATCCCTTGTTGTTGATTGGCGAGGCGATCGCCCACTTCCCAACGGAAGACATCACGGTATCGCTGACCTTCACAAGCCAGTTCGACACGTCTTTCCCTGCGGATCTCGAGAATAAGCCCAACATTGCCACCCTTCACATTTGGATAGTAGGTTTGCAATACGGGATCAATATTGGCATTAGCTTCGCCCAGCTGCATGGCCGGCATGCCCACACGTGCACGCAACAGATTGATTGATTTGTCAAGATCTGCCTGGCTCGTGAGTATCCCCAGCTCCGCTTTGGCTTCTGCAAAAATGAGTAAGATTTCGGCATAACGAAACACAAAAGCATCTGTGTAGGCCGATTCCCAAGCGATCATTTCTGTTATTTCAGGATAAAACTTGATCTGATTGTAACCACCCAATGTCGGTTTCAGGCGATGTGGAGTTGGAGCATTGATTGGCTGAAATCCGGGTTTCATAAAGGTTTGCTCAAAGCGCGGATCGCGGTTAACGAATACTTGGTCAATATTCTTTGTTTTATAACCTGCTTGTTCAGTAAAACGTTTTCCATCTTTCATCAGATAACTTTCCATCAGCGTTTGGCTCAGCGCCCATTCATAGTCCAATACCGTATGCGCATTACGCATTCTTCTAAGATCTTTATCGTAATCAATAAATAGGATCGTTTCAGGATTTGCCTGTAGATTGAGGCTGATAAATAGATCCCGATAGGCACGGTTGACACCGCCGGTGGTACTGATCGAAAATTTGGCCGATTTCATAATTTCTTCGGCAGCAGAAACAGCCCGCTGTAAAAAAGTATTTGCCGATCCACTCAGGTTCAAATACGTGTGATATTTACGGAACGTCCCCTCTTGCAAGGCGAACTGCGCCAATTGAGCCAGGGCTGCCCACTTGGTGACTGTCGATTTGTGACCGTCGGACCTGATATTGGCAACCGCAAATTCAAGATCCGCCATAATGGAATCCACCACAAGCGTTCGGCTATCCTGCTTCTTGTTCAATAAATCAAGATCCGAGGTGCCCATCGTCATACTGTACCAGGGCACATCACTATACTGGTTGACCTTATCAATATAGAAACGAGCACGGAAGAACCGGGCGATACCGAGATAATGGTTTACCTCGGTGGCAGAGGCTCCCTTCACTCGGCCCGCATTTTCAAGAAAGAAATTAATATTTCGTAGGGCAGACCAGCTCCACACGGCTGCATTCTGGGGGCTTATCCCGCCACGCATGATCTCATCAATTGTGCTACCTGAATTGTGATGGGCCAGATTATCTGTTCCCAGATCTGCTATCGGCGCACTCAAACTGCCGTAAAAACCATCTGTATATGTTTTTAGATCGGTTACATTGCTAAAAAAAACTTCGGGTGTAACCGATGTGGTGGGATACCGTTCCATGAAATCATCGTTACAGCTCATGATCAGGAACAAGGCCCCTACCAGCGCTCCGATCTTGATTAGTTGTCTTTTTATATTTTGCATAATAATAGTCATTTTAGAAATTAAAGTTTAAGCCAAACGAGTAAGTCCGCTGAAAAGGATAAGCCGTCCGGTCGCCGACAATTTCAGGGTCTAGATAATCCATCAGTTTGGTAAACTCAAAAAGGTTTTCACCGCTGACAAACAGACGCAATCGGTCTATTCCCCATCTATCTGTGATCAATTTCGGAAGGGTGTAACCCAGGGTCACATTCTTCACTCTTAAATAGCCTGCATTCTGCAAATATTTGGTCTGTGTGGCAGCCAGTTCGATACCGCTCTGCTCAGCTACATAGGACTTGGGTCTTGGCAAATAGGCATTTGGATTCTCGGGTGTCCAATGGTCCAGGTTAAACTTGGTCAGACTCGCCCAGGGCTGCGCATAAATACCCCAAAAATAATGGTCGCCACCCGGAGGATAATAGTTTCTTTTTCCGACACCTTGCAAGAAAACACGCAGATCAATACCATTCCAGCTTGAATTCAAATCAACACCGTAGCTGTAACGTTGTCTCGAATTACCAATTACCTTGTAGTCTCCATGGTTGGCTAAGGTCCAATCACCCCGGTTTATTTCGCCATCACCGTTGATATCGGCAAATTTAAGGTCGCCAGGTTCCAATCCCCTTGTACCAGGGTAAGAGGTCACATTATTTTGATTGGCATGCGCCTTGATCTCTTCCTGCGATTGGAAGAATCCTAAGGTCGTCAGTCCCCACATTTCACCCAATTCCTGACCAACATAATAATCACTTAAGTTATTTATCGGATTATTGTATTTCGTAATATAGGCTCTGCTATCTGCGAGATTGATCCTTGCCGAGACTGTGAACGGTTTGCTGGCCACCATAAATTCTTTGTTGTAACCAAGAGTCAATTCCCAACCATTGGTTTTTAGGTTTGCCGCATTTTCAAATGGTACACCTGTACCCAGCACGACCGGCAATACCCGGCCTGCTGTCAACATATCTTTTGTATCGCGACGATAGATATCAAATGAGCCGAAAAGCTGATTTTTAAATAAGCCGATATCCACCCCAAAATTAGCCTGCGTAATGGTCTCCCAGGTCAGGGTCGACGACACTAGACCCGGACTGCCCACAATGGGTACAACCTTGCCATCCAAGATAGCACCACTGCCCTTGGACATCTCGGCAATGTAAGGGTAATAATTGTCCCTTAAATCCTGGTTAGCCAATGAACCGTACGATCCCCGCAGTTTAAAATTAGATACCGTTTCCTTCAGCGGCTGAAAGAAGTTTTCCTGCGAAACTACCCAGGCAGCGGATACCGAAGGGTTGAATGCGAATCTGTCTTTTTTAGGGAACCGCGAAGAACCATCGTAGCGGAGATTAGACTCGAGGATATACCGGTCTTTATACGTGTAGTTCAATCTGGCAAAAGCCCCCCTTACCGACCAGGCATAATCCGAAGCCCCGACAGAAGGCGTTTGACCCGTCGCTAAACCGATCGTGGGTAGTGAATTGGAAATCAGCTGATCCCGGGATGCTGAGAAAGACTCATAAATCCGCTCTTCCTGGTTGAAACCCAGCATGACCGAAAAATAATGGTCATTGAGCGTACGTTGATATTGCGAGTAGATGTTGTATACATTATAGCGCGTTTCGGCGCTTCCATTGGAAGCATAACTGTTAAAGTTTTGCTTGTTCATCACATTTGGCCCTGTGCTATAAGCAAGCGGCACCTGAAAGAAATGCGATTTGCCTGAAACCCTTCTAAAAGTTGCGTCTCCGTTCAAGGTCCATACATTTTTGATGAAATCGATCTTTGCGCCAAAGCTAGTCTGAAAATCATTATTTCGGCTAATACTACGCCCCCCTTCGGCTACCGCACCGATCATGTTTACCCCGGCTTCGGTATAGGTACCGTCCGGATTATAAACGGTATTTAATGAAGGCTGACGGTTGACATTATGCCAATAGAGATAGCCCTGATCAATTGCTGAAGGCTGATCATATTTATCGTTGGTAAAGGTCGTATTATTGGACAAGGTAAACCAGTCCGTGATTTTATAATCACCTTTTACCCTGAAATTATAACGATCATAGGTATCGGGGCTAATGCGCAGCATACCATTTTGTCTATAATATTCACCCGAGAGATAAAACGAAGAACGTTCATTTTTCTGTGCGATGCTGATGTTGTTGGTATAGGAAGGCTGTATATCTTTATACACTTCCTTAAACCAATCCGTAGACCCGAGATAGAGATAAGCATTTTTATTTTGCGGATCGACAATCACACGCGGCAAGGACGGATCTTCGCTCAGCTGTTTACCATATTCGAGCATTTTCTCATCATAAAGGCTATACCAGGGCGCGGACATGATATTTCTGTATTTCATGACCTGATAAGGGTCGTCTTCTATTTCCACCGACCGTGTAATTGCCTTGGCGCCAAAAATGGAGTTGGCTGTCACCTTGATATCCTTTGTTGTACCCGATTTGGTGGTCACCAATACCACCCCAAAAGCAGCGCGGCTACCATAGATCGCTGCCGATGCGGCATCTTTTAACACCGTCACACTGGCGATGTCCATCGGATTCATGCGATTGAGTTCATCGTTTGTGGCCGGCACCCCGTCGATCACGATCAAAGGTCCACCTCCCGATAGCGAGGTGTAACCACGCACGTTGATTCCAGGCGAACTATTAGCTCTTCCCGATGTCGGTGTAATGTTCAGATTGGCCATGGCGCCCTGCAAGGCCGTCCCCACATTGGTAATGGGTCTACTTTCCAGAAACTTTTCGCCGATCTGATCGACAGCTCCCGAAAGATTGATCTTTTTCTGCGTACCGTAGCCAACCACAATAACCTCATCCAGATGAGACTCGGCAGTTTCCAGCAGTACATCCGCCCTGTTCTTGTCCGAGACATTGACTTCGGCATCTTTATAGCCCATAAAACGAAATAGGAGGATTGCCTTCTCCGGAACACGAATATTGTACCGACCGTCCCTGTCTGTACTTGTTGATATTCCGGGTACCCCTAATACGGTCACGCTTACTCCCGTCATGGGTCCCGAAGCATCCCTGACCATACCTGAGATCTCACGGTCCGTTTGCTTCTTTTCTTTAATGACAATGGTACTTCCCATGATATCGAAGATCAGATTGCGTCCGCGCAATGTTTTTGCCAGCGCGGCCCTCACATCGGATCCGGCCACGGAAATATCCACACGCGAAGCATTTTCAAATAATCTTTCGTCGTAAAATAGACGTAATCTGGTTTGATTGGAAATCTCTTTAAGAACAGTTTCAATCCTAGCATTTTTCAAGGATAGATTTACTTGTTGCGCATATCCTGATGCTCTAGCACCAATCGTAAATGCCAGCAGCAGTACACAAATCAACTTCATAGTCACTATGACTTTAATGCTTAGGGTATAAGAATGACTTCTCCGGTCCCCCTGTGCTATTAATGGAGAAAAAAATTTCATAACTTTGAATTGTTAAGGGTTTAAAAATCTATAGAATTCGCACTTCAATAAATTTGGCTCTTTACAACAGGGGATGCGTCAACATCCCCTTTTCTTTTGTATTGGACCTTTTGGCTAAGTTGTCTGCTTATATCATATTTTATAAATTTTAATTGGTAAAAAATTAACTGTATTAACGAATGACGATATGCCGTCCGTCGATCTCAAACTTTCTGTTGGTCCCGAAGGCCAGAATTCGCAATACCTCAGAGAGCCTTGACTCCCTACTGAGCGTCCCATTAAACCGACTGTTAAGGGGTATATCCCCCACATTGACAAATTCCACATTATACCAGCGCGAAACCTGGTCAATAATCTCAGCAAAGCTACTGCCATCAAGTACAAACTCACCGCGTTGCCAAGCCGTATTCTTTTGGATGTCTGCCGGCTGTACCTGTATTTTATTCGCACTGATGATCGCTTCATTTCCGGGAGAAAGATAAGCCTCGCGCCCTTGGTTCATAATTTTAACCTTGCCTTCCACCAATGAGGTGTTGATTTCCTTGTGATAGGCATTGACATTAAAGCTGGTCCCGAGTACTTCGATAACGGAGTTTTCGACCTCAATGCGAAAAGGTCTGCTGGTATCTTTGGCCACTTGAAAAAAGGCCTCACCGACCAGCTTCACCCTGCGTTCATCACCGACAAATTGATCCGGGTATTCTAATTTAGAGGCAGCATTCAGCCAGACTGTGGTTCCATCGCTCAGCAGGACACTATAGGTTCCGGCAGCTGGAACCTCCAATGTGAGGTTTCCTTTAAATTCGCTGGGTTTTACATTTTCGGAAAGTGTTTCCCTTCCCAATAACTGAGTTTGTCCCTGTTCATTGGACAACTTAGCAAAGCGTTCCCCCGGAAGAATATCGTTTTTAAACATGCCGGAGGTGTCCGGTGTGATTGCAGCGAGCTGTGGAACAGAGCTTGTCTGTTTTTGATGTAGTAATAAAAACGTGGTCGTTAATGCCAAAAGAACAGAGGCAGCTATGGCCACCCGTTTCCAGGTAAAGACATTCTTTTTGGGTTTTACCTGATTTATCTCGCCTTCAAATTTGTGCATCAGCACATTTTTTGAACGCTCCAAGGCCGCCTCTTTTTCGATGATCGGAAGTGCTGGCTCTTCATCAAATGAAAAGAACCATTCAGTTACCATCCGTTCTTCATCTGGATTACATTCCCCCTTGAGATATTTTTTCAGTAATTTTTGAGCCTGCTCTCTTTGATTATCTTCTGTCATATATTTATATAACCCCAGATAAACTGTAGAAGTACCGAAAAAAAATGATTTTTATTTTGCTTTCAGCTTTAAACGACTTAAAGCCAGGGAGATATTATTTTTGACAGTCTGTTCGGATATGGATAAACGGAAAGCGATCTCCTTAATGCTCAAGCCTTCCATCCGGCTGAGATTGAATGCTGATTGCATGGTCATAGGCATTTTGGCGATTTCATGATCCAGCATAAAGGATAACTCCTGAACCAGTAGTTTCTCATCGCTGCTACTGGCACCGACGGGTTCTTCTTCTAATGGAAGCACAAGCCGTTCGAAATGCTTGATCCGCTTCTGATCTTGGATCATCCAGTCGATTACCTCATATTTGGCTGCTTTGAAAAGATAGGGGTAGATTGAATCCTCAATTTCAATTTTATGGCGCCGGTTCCACAAAGAGGCAAAAACGTCCTGAAGAATATCTTCCGCATCCGTAATTGAGCCGATCCGTTTTAGGATAAAGCTTAGTAATGTATTGCCATAGCGATCAAACAACACCGAAAATGCTTGTGTATTGTCAACTTTTACAATATCAAACAGTTCCTTATCAGACAATTCTTTCATGACGCATTGATTATATGTACGCGATATCGGATTTCCAGAGGATTTATGCAAAGTTATAATTGTGATGTTAATATAACATTAAATTGTACATCGTGCAAGATCAAGTTAAAATCTATTTTTCCACAGGATAAGGCTTCTGACAAAATCTTCAAGCTGCATAGTATTGGATCTAAATGTGTAGTCATATCAGTTGTTAAAGCCCAACTTTGGGATTATAGATCAATAAACGGATCCTCGTATTCAATAAAAAAGGCCGGAACAATTGCTGCTCCGGCCTCAAAAAAAACCTTTAACCCTATGTTTACCTATTCATCTTTCTAAAAATATCCACTAATGAACAAGGCTGGCGAAAAGCAGTCCCCACCCCATTCGTTCATTTTCTGAAAGAAAAGCTGGGCGGACAGAAATTTGTATTTAAAATCCGCTAAGACGCGTTCAAAATGCCTGCGCCGAAAATATATTTCCATTGTGCCTGCACAGTGAATCAACCGGTTCCCGACATCAAAACTTGATTGACGACCGACAATAATTCATGTATCTCAAAAGGCTTGGGTAGAAAGTCGTTAGCTCCAGCATTGAGGGCAATATCCCGACCATTATATGAAGCTGAAATACAGAGGATAAAAAGGCCGTTGAATTCTTTATGCATACGAATCTGCCTAATAAGATCCCCACCATTTGTTCCTGGCATATGTAAATCACAGATAAACATATCAGGTTTTTCGTTTATTATCATGTCCAAGACGAGCGAACTGTTGCTTTCGCTTATGACGGTGGCATCAGTCATGCTCAATATCAGCTCCAAAGCCTCCAAAATTACGAGGTTATCGTCACATAAAAAGATCTTTTTGCTCATTGTCTTAAAATCTATCGTAAAAACTACCACACATTGTTCTCTTTTTGTGTTATCATGTGCAAAAAAATGCTTGACTGGATCCCCTCTCTACTTTTGTACAATATTCCCAATCAATAATCTTTATTCCTGCCTGGTCTCTTCTGGACTTAGGTCCTGTTCAACCAGTGGGTTTCGCTGAATCTGGTCACGCATCCAATTGTTAAAATCTACATCCGATGCGATCTTCAGCTTTTTACGCAATCTATTTTTGCGTACCTGTACAGCCCGTACCGTGACAAAAGTATATTGAGCAATATTTTTGGTCGAAAAATTAAGAAAGGTCATAGCGCAAAATTCTAATTCGCTACTACGGATTTTAGGATTAATTTTCTTTAATGAGGCAACAAAATCGGGGTAGATTTCACTGAACAAAGCCAAAAATTCAGCACTATTATTCTTCGCCAAAGCAATGAGATCATTAAAGTTATTCCTTTCCATTATATATTGTTTTTCGGTAAATTTTCATTTCTTATTTCCATCCGCTGACAAATCCCTTTCATCAATAGCTGACAATTAAGCTCGACAGAGTTCAAATGATCCCTGCCGAGTTAATCCCAAATATATTATCACGGGCCCTCACGCAAATCGGGTCCGGGTGATAAACAGCACTGCGAGTATCCAACGTATTAACGGTCTATTTTAGCGATGCTTTTATCCATTAGCTTCTTAGCCGGAATAGCTGGCCCCAGTCTGCTTGACAAATATTTGCATTAAAAGAAAGAATCAAGAAAAACAGCCTTTCACATTAGTATCACATTTTATAAAAACCTAATAAACAACACATTGAAATCACAAAAAAGCTATATTTAATCTAACGCGAAAGTTAGATAAACCTCTTGCTACTCCAAAAGAAAAAGCCATCTTCGCAAGAAAGCTTTCGATTTTGTTATTTTTCCACTACTGCTCGATGTCCAGTTCAAATAATTCCGTTTCCGGAGTAGACTATTAAACTCTTTACTCCCATAAAAAAGCTCGACAGATAGGATAACCTGTCGAGCAAATTGCAGTGGATTAAACAATATCTTCTGGAATATTACCAGTTGATCACGCGATCGTCATCATCCGCTCTATCCCAAGATTCTTGAGGATCGTTGCTGGTCGTTGCAGCAGAACCTGCAGCGATACCTTGTTCCAATTCAACATTGACGGCCTCAATCTTTGGGCTCGTATATATTTTTTTTGATTTA
Organism: Sphingobacterium athyrii; assembly: GCF_003071065.1. Classification (GTDB taxonomy): domain Bacteria; phylum Bacteroidota; class Bacteroidia; order Sphingobacteriales; family Sphingobacteriaceae; genus Sphingobacterium; species Sphingobacterium athyrii. The sequence goes on from NZ_QCXX01000001.1 coordinate 999,297, forward strand.
TTTGTGTTCATGTCTTATTGTTTTAAATACCATTTTAATGCTTCAAGTATCTAGCTGTACCTATAGGGTACATGCAATTTTCTTTCTACCACTTCCAGATCCCAACATTTTGGTCGCTCCCTGAACAACTTGGGTAATTTTAACGTTATTAGTAGTAGAGCTCCATGGTACCAGGTTAAAATTACCTTGTGTCAGCACCAATGGATATAACGTTCCGCCAGAACTTTTGCTACCATACATTTGCACTTCTCCCGAACGGCTAATGACCACACGGATAATCGGATTTGTCGCAGTACCTGTCATACTATAGATCTGAGGAATAGTGGCTCCTCCCTCGGCATTGGCTCCGTTATATTCACTTCCGTCCGCGAAGCGTATATTCTTAGGCGCAATTGAAATACCCGATTCAAACTGAATCTCTTGTGTTGCTAATTTTGTTCCATTGATTTCCATATTGAAGGAGTTGTCCAATTGAAGGATATCAAAGACAAATCCATAATCTGCTCCCGGAGCAGTAAGATCTTTGGTCACAACATATCCTGCCGGCTGAGTTACTCCATCAACGACAGCTCCACTTCCTGACGCTGCATAATTCCAGTTGAGGTCAGCTCCACCGGTTACCGGTTCTGTACAAGTCTTGAAGTTCAGGTTCAGGTTATAACGCTGTCCTGGCAGTATCTGTAAACCTGCAACACCAACATTGGATCTTGTTTCACCGTCAATCGTAATTGATCCAAAGCTGAATATACCATTTGTTTCTCCTGGATGGATCAATAGCGTAGGATTACTAGTCACCGAACGTAAGCCCGCTCCCAAAAGCGGGAACTGTACCGCAGTACTAGACGTAGTGCCATTATAGGTTATTGCACCATCTGCTAATTTTAAACTCGCATTCGAATGTGTAGGGTTTATTGTCGGTGAAACCAAACTTGTTATTGCACCGGTCATTTCGGTTGCCATGGTCAAGTTAGTGGTTACTTCACTATACTGATGTTTCAGTATCACGTCAAGGTTATTATCACCGGAATGTACGGTTAAATCCTTCTTGAAATACATCAGATCCGCGCTGATGTTGTCCAAGCTGGCGTTAGCTAGATCAGCTTGAGCTGTCACGGCCGGAACTGTTGCCGTGCTATTAACTGAATAAGCTACAAAAGTATAGGTCTTTTCCGCCTCTAACGTGATTTCAGCACTATTGTCGACTGAATTGGTATACGTCTTTTCGGTTACATAATCGCCATCGGCATTATATACTACAACTTTATATTTGACATTGGCTGCCAAAGGCGTTCTTTCTTCGACTACCGCCGCACGGCTACCGGACCAGGCCCGCAACAGGTTGCCACTTGTCGCAGACGACTGGCTAGTCAATGTTGCCTCAAAAGAGCTTGATGCTGTCAATGGGACTACCGTTGTCTGGATCGCTCCCCCAGCGGTATTTCCCTTACCTGCTTTCTTAGTTGTTACGATCGGGTTTTCTACGCCAAGTAACTGAATATTGACGCTCGCTTTGCCACTCGCTGCCACACTGTCTTTGCTTTCCTTACAGGAATACATAGATCCACATACCAAAGCTGATAGAACAAATGTCCTCAAGCTTCTTCCTGTCTGTGTTTGTAAAACCATTTTCTTTCTTAGTTTTTGATGATTAATAAACATTTTAATTAATTAGCGACAAATATCAAAACAATTTCTCAAAAAGAAACAACTACAACATATCACAAACATATCACATATTTATGCGTATAAAACAAATAAAATGCATTAATTAGAAAAATATTATCTTTAAATAACACTAACAAAACAATCAGAAGCACTTGAATCTAGTTTTTTTGAGCGATTACTTTATATAACGGAGTTAAAAAACACCATAAATCAAATCACCTTAAAAATGTGATACATATGCGATATATCTGTGATATCTAAATCAGTCAATTTATTAAACTATAGCATTATTTTTGATGCAAAATGTGTAATATATTGAATCGATATATTAAGTTATGAGAAGTCACCAGAACAGCTAATTATTTAAATGAAGAGATATTAAATACCCAATGTTAATTTTAAAACGCCAAGAATAGTACAAAACAGTAGGAATCTAAACTAATAAAAGGCATTTATTAGGAGGATACAGCTGCTTTGATCCAGTATTGCACAATGTATCCTATTTTAATAGATGTTAGTCATAAACCAAATAATAAAAATACACATGAAAAAGAAAACTGAAAAAAAGATCTACGTGACACCCGTCATCGAGCAGTTAGATGTACTGATGGAGGAAGGTGTGGCCGCAGGCTCGGCAGGGTCAGCCCAACCCGGAGGAGGCTCCGGTGTTAACGAAACAGAATGGAATAACGGTGGATCAGAAACCCAGGATCCGAGTGGCGGTGAATGGTGGAACTAATCAAAATTATTTAAAACAATTATGAAAAAAACAATATTTCAACTAGCAAAAACAAAACTATCCTTGATCATTCTCTTAGCGGTTGCCGTTTCCTGTAGCAAGGAGAAAGGTGAAAATACTGTTGAAGTGAATAAAGGGATAAAACTGGCTTTAACAGAAGCCCAATTCGGCGGAGATAATATATCCGTGGCGAAAGCTTCGGCAAAAGCCGGCGCAACTGAACCTTTAACGATAACTAAAGAAATTCAGTCGGGACCGTTTAGCATCACCGCAGAACTGACCGAAAATACCCCAAGTAACAGCGGGCTTAAAGCATCCACCGGTAAAAAGGCCGCAACGAAATTGCTGTCATTGAGAGGTCCGGTAACCTATCGGGTAGTAGCCTATGAAACAGACGGTACCTACATCGATCAGTCCGTTGGCGATGCTTCGGATTCAACCCAGGTATTCTTTGGGGATAAATTGATCGCAGGCAATAAGTATACCTTTGTGATCTATTCATTAGGTTCTACGACCACCCCTCCTCCTGCAGCTCCAACAACAAACCTGTATACAGCAGGTCAGGTGAATTTCGCTTTTACAAGCTATGAAGAGAATGGAGGTGACTTTATGTATGCCATCGAAAAAGACGTCACCATACTCGGCAACAATACTCCGACTCCGTTGACGACACCATTGCAGCACATGTTTACCCGTGTGACCCTGCTTGTCGACAATAGCGATGCGACGGGTACATTTGGTACTGCAAACTATGTAAAAGGAGGTTACCTTTCGGAGGTTCCGGTACAAGCTGAATGGGTTTCACCTTTCGCTAACCCAACTGTCGACCTGAGTACCGGCGAAACCCTATCCGCTACCAATGCGATAAACGTACCCCCTGTTTCAAATCTAAATGCAACAGCACGGACTTTTATCGTCAACCAGAGTCAGTCAACCAATTTTTCAATTGCATTAACAATACCAAGCGGTCAGATCAAAATCGGTCATGATGTCAATGCGCAAGCGGTAAGCTTTAATTTTTCAAATGCGGGTCTAGGCTTAAAACCGGGCTTTTCTTACACCATGAAATTACGTTTTAACAGCGACCGTTTTGTCAATGCGTCCAATGTCACCAGAAGCGCTACTGCTGCTGATGCACGCTATGCTGTCATCGCCGGCTATCGTTGGGATCGTTTTAACCTTGGTGTGGTCGATGTAAACCCTGCAACCAATAATCCTGATGCCGTTCCTTCTGTACAGGCACTATACGGTAATTACTACCAATGGGGCCGTCAGGCTGCAGTGGCAAATGCTTACAGTGGTGATGCTGCAATCCCGGGATGGGATACTTCATCAGCTCCGGACGGTTCATGGAATAATGGTACCGCAGCGGCTCCTATAAAGGCAGCATTGGATCCATGTGGTACAGGAGATAGAGTACCTAGTCAAGCTGAATATACCCGTTTAGGAACTTATACCCGCCATACTTCCATTGGAAACTGGATTCCAAATACAGGAACTTCAGCTGGATTATCCGACTTTACAGCGGCACATATTATGACCAGTAGAAAAAGTAGTGATATTAAATTAAGCTTTCCTGCAAATGGTCATAGAGAAACAGTTGACGGATCTCAGCGTCTCAGACAAGCAACTGCTATTTACTGGTTAAATATGGAAGTCGGCGGTAATGATAGAGCTTATCAGGGCCGAGGATTCCAAAGTGGTTCTTGGGATGTACAGAATTATTTCAAACGTGCGGCTTACCCGGTACGTTGTATCCAGGATAAATAAGAGGCTTAAAAATTTTCATAAGTAGTCATTATATAATCCCTATTTGACTAGAAATTTCCTATTGAAAACAATAGGAAGAAAAGCCCGGCTGGTTTATCCAAGCCGGGCTTTTTCTCCTATACATAATTTTACTCTCCATTCGATTCAAAGCTATCCATCTCTAACATTGCTTTACTGTTCACCTACGACGCTTCCAATTTCTCCAAGTTCTTAAAAAAATGTACCGGGGAGTTTCAGAAAAAGTCTCTATTGTCCAGATTACGCATCTATACCGGAGAAATAATCACGGCATTTTTGTCATGCGGTTCAATTTGGTACAGAAAGTGTATTACTTTAAATTTATAATTTAAGTTTAACATTAGTTAGGTTAAAACGCTTTAATCTCCCCAGTTCAATATTGATTCTTTTCCTTAAATCACGTGCTGATAGACGAGCAAAGCCGCAGCCAGATCTTCTATCGCTAAACCCGCCGACTTAAATAAAGTGATTTCCTCCAAAGATGATCTTCCCCTAATCTCACCACAGCAAAGTTCTTTAATATCTCCTTTGATACTGTTTGGATCAAGAATTCCAGATGCAATCGGAATCGCCAACTCCCCCGTCTCATGTAGCGCGCCGGCTCGCGAATCCACAAATATGCTACTCTTCAATATAGCCATGTCGTCTACTTCGCGTGTTTTAGGCGTATGGGACCCGATCAGGTCCAGATGTGTACCTGCCTTTATCCACTCTCCTTTTACCAGCGGTTCATGACTTAGCGTAGCACAAGAAATCACATCTGCCCTACCCACAGCTTCTTCCAAATTATCGGCATATGCAACCTTAGTAAATCCTGCCTGTTGTAAGCTGGATACCAGTTCTACACCTTTAGCTGCATTTCTTGTCCAGATCAAAATTTGGTCATACTGACGGACAACAGAATGTGCTTGCACAAGATGCTGGGCAACTTTCCCGCCGCCAACAATTAACAAGGTTTTTGAATCCTCCCGAGCTAAATAAGAAGCCGCTAAAGCAGAAGTACAGGCCGTTCGGCGAGAGGTCAGTCCGGCAGCATCCATCTGAACTAAAAATTCTCCGGTCACTGCATCCATTAAAGTATATAGGGCATGTATTGCCGGCAGGTTTTTACGATGATTCTCGGGAGCAACAACAACCTGTTTGATTCCGATATAGGTATCTGTCCAGGAAGGCATTAAAATAAGCGTATTTTCAATTCCCTCGCTATTTTGATAAAAGTGATGATGCCGAACAGGCATCGTAAAAGCCGATTGAAAAACCTGCCGCAACGCTTCAATCAATTTATCATGGTTAAGTACAGCATCAATCGTTTCTTTTTCAATGATTCTCATATTTTCAACAGCATCTTGTAAAACCATAAACATAGCAAATAATCCGAGCTGCACATCCCTGTAAACTGACCATTCATTACCGTTTTTTACCCAAAGCGCCGCAAGTGCTTAATTAACACTTGACGCTTTGGGTAATTAGCAGCAAAGGATCTTTAACAACAGAACCTGCTCTACTTGGTTACAATCCTGTCGCAGGTGGTCCGGATGAATTAATTGCAGCCACATTTGTCAGCTTCACTTCCACCTCAAATGTTCCCTCCATCAGGACACGAAAGCCAAAAACAGGGTTGATATTATGGTTAGGATGACCATCCATTGCTGCAAAGCGCATCGGTATACGGTAATAAATATTGTAATCCCAATTGGTCTTACCATCATTAAATTTTGTGAGGGGAAACGGAGCCACTTCGTAATCACATACCAATGCCGTGTTTGTCGCAACGACCGGATTGAAACGAACGTGCGATTCAAAGGTCGGACGATCACCACGTTTGATCACCTGCCCCGCACTTGGATCCCATGCGCGACCATTCTTATCGACAATTTTCAAGATCACGCGCGCGCCCTCATCGGAGACTTTGGTACAGGTCAATTTGATGTTATTATTATAAGCCGGTGTAAACGTCTCAGCGGCATTAGATCCGGTCAATGAGGCATAAGTCAACTCAAAAATATCCTCCAAAAAAGGTTCGATGACATGGATCTCCGCAAATGATTTATAGATTTTAGTACCCTTGCGGTTCGTTGCCTGCAAATCAAAAGTATAGACACCCAATGGTAGATTTGCCGATGCGCGATTAAAACTAATCTGTCCGCTGACGGGATTAAATTCCATCGGAGTTACCTGCTTCAATTCACGTTTCGCTTTCAACAGGGCGACCGTTGTATCCGTTGCCGCATTGAAAGTCATGCCTTCCTTAAAAACTTCAATTTCATACATTTTTGTGAATTCCTCCGGTGCAGGCTCTCCCGTCGACTTATTCCGCAGATTTAACATTTTGAATTCAAATGGTGGAGTCGATCCGTCTGCATTTATCCGATCCGAAAGCGTGAGCGTCATTCCGCGCTTACAATAGATCACACTGTCACGATATCGAATGGTATCACTTAAAAAACCCTCCTCTATTTTTGAACAGGAGGAGATGATTATACCGATCATTATTCCCAATAGGATCGTGTACCTTGTTATATGATTCATTTTCATTGACATATATTTTTTTAATCCCTCCTACTTAGTTGGAAGCCATTTTTTCTTTATTAAAAAATAAACGATGATCACCGTGCAACACGTGTATGACACCCGTGGTCGTGATAATCCCCGAAGTCTGTACATCTACGCGCACATCTCGCGCTGCTTCCGGAATCGTATTTTGATCAGGTTCCTCCGAATCCAGCGTTCCATTCACTTTCGTGTAATATAAATAGTCAACATAGTCCACATAGGAACTATAATCTCTCGTTCGTCTCAATCCCAACTGAAATCGAACCCCGGGGATAGGTCCAAACAAATTGGCAAAGTATGCACCATTAATATCCAGCTTATCACGTTCCACCTTTCCTTTAAACATATATATCTTCAGCGAATCCAATCTTTTTGGATCAATATCATCAATGGAAAAGGAAATATTTTCATCGCCTACCTCTGCGATACGCTGTTGTTTCTTGGCACTCACATAGTCCGCTACCCCCCAATTTGTCGTTGCATAAAAGGTGATATCACTGTTCACCAACTCTTTTAAGTTCGCACGGTCAATGATCCGCACCAGCGAATCGAATTTTGGATGCGATGCCAGATAATCATAGGTGCTCATATTAACTTTCGCTTGATGGATACCGCCATCGTTGATATAATCGTTTTTCGAGCATGAGGTCAATACATGAAAAAACAACAGGGCAAACAATAGATATGCACAGGTCTTTTTTATTATTTTAGTCATTATTTCTAAAGATTTTAAGTTTCTAAATCTGTCATTAAATCTTTCCGCGCCAGTATGCTGTCTGAACTAAAAGTCTATTCTCACTAAATAAACGGGGATCTACCGGCCAGAAAAAACCACCTTGTTTAAAACGGGCCTCGCTCAGCCAAGTGATATGATCCGAGTAGGTCCGCGTGCGAATCATATCAAAAAATAGATGACCTTCCAGATAGAGTTCTTTTCCGCGTTCGATTATATATTCTTTCATGACTTCCGTTTTTGTCAGGCCAGGTTTTAATAAACTCGAGGGATCAGCGCCATAGCGCGCTCTTGACGCATTGATGATAGTAATCGCGCGACCGGGATTATTTTGATAGAGGGCTATTTCCGCCTGCAGCAATTTAATATCGCTCAACCGAAATAAAATCAAATTATTACTGTTATAAGGTTCAAGCTGCTGTCCCGGATTCCGAAAGACAATATTGCTGTATTTAATACATACAGGTTTATCCGATGTATAATTGACAAAATTATTTTTGAAGCGTACATCCAATGTATCAAGCCCCCGAGATTGTACAGTTTCCCAGACCCATTGCCTGATATCTTCATGCCATACCCAGTCCTCTTTCTCTTCGATCTTGTAAAAATGACTGCTCAGATAAGCCGGTTTGGTGAAAAAATCGGCTGTTGCAGCATAAGTCGGAATATAGTCACTATTTAAAAATTTCATCCCGATATGTGCACTCGAGCCTTCCAGCGTATTTTCACTGACATTTAATTCAAAAATACCCTCGCTCGATCTCCCTTTAAAAACATCCGCATATTTAGCGGTATCGGCAAGTGTATACCCACCTTGAGCGAGCAAGGTATTGATTGTCGTGTCGGCACGCGTTACATCATCCATTATCGGTGTATTTGATGCCAGATCTGCTGTCGTCGCCCGCCAAAGGTACAGATGTGCCATTAGGGCATAAGCCGAACCTCTGTTTGCCGTAACAGCGCGTTCTGCGGTTGTTTTATAGCCCCAACTCAATAAGCCGATCGCATGGCGGCAATCTTCCTCGATCTGTTTCATCACCGCAATGCGGGGGGTACGACCCAGGTGAGGCGCATTAATCGGATCATCATATGCCTCGGTTACCAGCGGTACATCCCCCCAGATTCTGGTCAGCATGAAATAAGAAAACGCCCGAATAAAATAAGCTTGTCCCATAATTTTTTTTCGGAAAGCCTCCGGATCTGTCTGTTCTAGGATCAAAATATCATTCGATACCAAAGGCATTTCTTTGAGAATGATATTGGACATGGCTATTGTTTTATAAAATACGGTCCAATTGCCATAAGACTGCGCAAAATAATTGCTGGTCCAATTGCCTTTTCCAATTTCAGGATGGCTGTAGCTATCCCGATTGATACCGATATAAATATCCGGCGTCATATCCCCGTAGATATAATAGCGGTTTCCAACGCCATAAAAACCATCCATCAGGGCGTTCCTCAATAGCGCATAATTACCTGCAATAGCACTTTCTCCTGCTTTGGGATCTTTCCAATACACCTCCTTATAAGTGGAATTTCGAGGCTCCTCTTCCAAAAATTTATTGCACGACACGCAGCTCAGGCCGATCGCCAAAAGCAGCACCAACTTCCAATAATTGATTATAAATAATGTTTTCATAATGCGCTGATTAAAATTGTAACTCCACACCAAACGTGAACTTTCTGGGGATTGGATAACCATTGCCCTCATATTCACCATAATAATTTACAGCTTCGGCATCCGGTAATCTTTTCGAACGCTGGAACATCATTAAATTATCCACGATGCCGTACATCCGAATACTCTTCATCCCCCATCCCGATACTAAACGATTGGGCAGACTGTAAGAAAGGCTCACACTTTTCACTCTGAAATAGTCTCCTTTATCCATGAAAAATGTCTGACCCGCCACCGTATAGTAGCGCCAGGATCCTAAAGGGTAAGCCGGATAATCTGCACGATCGCCCGGTTGACGCCAGATATTGATCTTACTAAAATCCGGTGTCGCATACCGTGCAAAATCATAGGTTGAATTGGTCGCAGCACCGTTCTCAAATAGATCAGATTGATATAAATTGAGCACATCTCTGTCGAACAAAAAGGTGAAGAGTATGCCAAGATTGAAATTCTTCCAGGTCACATTATTTGTCCAGCCGCCCGTGAATTTAGGATTTGGATCGCCGAGCGGAAGTTTATCAGGGTTTATGCCATCATTGAAAGGATCGGTCATATAGTCTCCATCCACATCCCTGATCCACATATCACCCGGTGCATAGGCACTTCCACCGGCATTATAGCGTTCACCTGTCAGGGGATTGATCGGAATATCGTTGAGCGTGGAATAGATTCCTAAAGTCTGGTAAAAGTAGAAGGTATTGATCGGGCTGCCCACCGATAAAATATGTGTTTTATCAAAACGGGAACCGGAGACCACCAAATCCCGGCCCGAATTAGGAAGGTTCATAATTTTATTCCGCACATAGGAGACATTCAGGCGACTGAACCACTGCACAGGGCTGGTCCTTGGCAGCGGATTGGCCATCAAGACCACCTCAGCGCCATAATTACGGACGCCCACCGAATTGGTCAATGCCCGGTCATATCCGGTTGTCACAGGCAGGGCTACATCAAATAAAGATTGCTTATTTTCCTTATTAAAAACGTCAAAGGCAAAAGAAAACCGTCCATTGGCAATCTCACCATCCAAACCAATATTCCATTGCATGGAGCGCTCCCAGCTGATATTGGGCTGCGCCACCCCATCGACAAGATTGGGTGTTATGGCGGTGACACCGTTATAGGAAGTAGCATTGTCATTTCCCCAGAAATTTCCGGCGTTGACCCTGTAAAGATTATACTGTAGATAATTATTGCCCGGTAATCCACCTGTCGTGCCCAAACTGGCACGGAGTTTTAACATGGAAAACGGAGACTGCCCGTCTTTCATAAAAGATTCTTCCGAAACCAGCCATGCAACTGAAGCAGAAGGAAAATACCCCCACTTATTGCCCTTCCCAAAACGAGATGAACCATCCCCGCGTATACTTGCTGACAGCAAATAACGGGAATCATAGTCATAAGCCAGCCGCGAATAAAAAGAAGCCATACTGTAAGCCTGATAATCGGAAAAAGCAGTGAGATAACGTTGCTGAAATCCCTGGATGACTTTAATCTGGTCCGAAGCACCATTGGAAGCACCTGCCCCCACAGACCGGTATTGATTGTATTCCAGGTCACTGCCCAAGATCATACTCAGGCTATGTTTATTAAATTCTTTATTATAACTAAAATAATTAGAGGACAGCACATTGACTTGATTATCGGAAAAGACATCCTGTCTGTTTCCGGTAAAATTAGCCACGGAAGAAGGTGTGCTCACATCACGCCTACTGTTTGAATAGATATAAGAAGTCTGAGATGTAAATTTCAACGCTTTTGAAAAATCATACCCTAGATTCAGGTTGAATGTAAATTGATTTCCCGTATTTACATCCGAATCATCATTGTACATCCCAAGAAGATAATTTTTTCGCGTTTCACTCAGGTTGAAATACGATGCAGGCGTGTATCTGGCCGTCACTCCAACTCCACCGCCGCCAGCCCGGGTACGCTCCGTTCGCGAATAAGCTACAATCGGATTGATCATCAAGCGTTCATTCAGCGCTTTGGACATTAAGTTCAACCGTGTTGAATAGCGCTTGAACCCCGTAGCCTTGACAATTCCCTGCTCATCATATAATCCGGCACTGAAACGATAATTGGATCCTCCCGGGCCGCCGCCGCTCAAACTCAGATCCGCATTGTTCACCATCCCTTTCCGATAATACATGTCCTGCCAATCGGTTGATCCGTTAAAAGCGGGATTTAAGCTATCGGTAAGCAAAAGAGATATATTTCTATTTTCAATGTCAGGACGATATTGCTGTAATTCTTCTAAGATGCGCATCTTTTGCCTTCGCTCTTCGGCCCCCAATGCCACATCCCGCAGCTCAGGCCGTTGTGTCAATCCTGTATAGGCCGAAACCATCACCTGTGGCTCCCGGCTGATCCCTTTTTTAGTCGTGATCAGGATCACACCACTGGAAGCCCTTGATCCATAGATGGCTGCAGCAGAAGCATCTTTCAGTACATCGATACTTTCAATGTCCTGCGGATTTATGCCAGCTATAAAATTTGTGCCCGTTCCCGTTACCGGCGAAGTGTACTGTTGCGGTGGCTGAGGAACGCCATCAACGACATACAAAGGTGCATTTCCGACACTAAATTCATCGTACTCCCGATTTAAGCTTGTATTTCCACGTACCTGAACTGTGGGGGTTGCCCCAGGTTCCCCTGTAAAGTTCTGAACATTTACCCCCGATAAACGTCCCTGAAGAAGCTGGTCAAAACTTGCCGCCGGCAGATTCGCCAGTTCTTTTCCCGAGATGCTGGAAATCGCTGCAGTGGCTTTCTTTCGGGAGACTTTTTGATAGCCAATGACAACGGTTTCATCCAACGTGGAAAATGTGGCGTTCAATTCAAAATTTAGCCGTGATTCCGAACTGACCGTTAGTCGCTTTGATTCATATCCAAGCAAGCTTGCCTCGATAATATCGCCTGATTTTGCTACCATCGTAAACTCCCCCTTGCCATTCGTTTGCGCACTTATCTGCGTAGACAAATTTCTCAGCGTAGCTCCTACCATTGCACTTCCCGAAACATCCCGAACAACGCCTGTTACCTGTTGTGCAAATAAATCGACAGAAAGGAGAAGCACTAGGACTAATAAAAGACCTGCGTTTTTCATGATTGATTAATTTGGTTAATTGATATTAGTTGTTAACTGATATTCGAAGTTAACGTAGAATCAGGTCTGATTTCAGTCCGAATTTAACCAATCGCGCTTCGATTGTAACCAAAGGCAACAGTCAGACATCATTAAAAAAATGATCGTCAACCATCATGACTATGATCTCAGCCAATTGATCGGTTGAGATGGGGCAAGAAAAGTGAGTGGGAATAATTTTATGGCTTGTATTTGTAAAAAAAGGGGTACTTCGCCAAGCAAAGTACCCCTCAAAATTTTAGCATATAGTGCAATTATTTCAATGTAACATCCAGATAAACCGAGTGTCGTCCGTAGGTATCATAGAATGGTTTAAAATCAACCCCATCAATCTTAAACGCTAAACTTTGCGGATCACCTGTGATAGATTTGCTGATATCCTTTGCATTCAGCGTCACTTTACGCCAGTCTTTTCTCGCCTCAGGTTCCTGAGCCGCCAATAAGATCGGTCCATAAAATAAACTGGCAATGTTCTGTTGATCCATGACCGGATCTAAATGAAACTGGAAAGGCATTTTGAGCTTGATACGATCACCGTTCTTCCAGTTTCGGCTCAATTTCAAATATGTACCCGGCTCTGCCTGTACTTTTTGATCTTTACCGTTAACAGTCACATAAAATCCTTTAGTTGCCCAGCCCGGCACACGAACATGAAGATCAAATTTGCCGTTCCCTTTTATGGTCAGCTCCGTCTCGTCTTGCTTTGGGAAACTCGTTTTCTGCACTACAGTCACCTTCCGTTCGGTCCATTCCAAAGTAGAAGGAATAAATAGATTGACATATAAAGCCTGATCATCCCTGCTTTTAAAATAAATACTATTTTGCAATTTGGTGCTACTCTCGATTGCAGTACCATTACAACAGGTGAAGCCCGTCATATCGGGATTTCCAAATTGCTTTATTGCTCCCGGTCGCAGAGGCACATGGTACGTATTAGCCGGCGTATTTTCAGCCACAGAAGCTAAAATATGGTTATACAATCCGCGTTCATAGTAATCCATATATTCGGTGCGTTGGTCAAAAAGAAACAAGTTGCTTGTTAATTTCAGCATATTGTAAGTTGCACAGGTTTCATTCTGTCCACCTTCGGAAAAACCATTTTTATATAAGGTGGCCGGTTCTGCTGTAAAAACTTCCGCATTGGCCGGATTGCGCGCGCCCGCGACCCCGCCTATACTGTACATGTAATCATTTACAGCTTTGTACCAAAAGTTGTCGGCCACCCGGTAGTATTCCGGCAGATTGGAAACCTGATATAGCTCGATACTTCCCACAATCTGTGGAATATGCTGATTGGCATGCAATCCACGAAAAGTATCGACATTCTTAGCCAATCCATGTGCATGCTGCGCATTACCAAAGAACATATCGATATTGTCAAAAAATTGCGCGGTTTTCAGATAATGCTCCTTATGGGTGATGCGGTAAAGATGTGCCAATGTCTCATTCATTCCTCCAAATTCACCGGCAATATACGTATTCCACACCTGTATCAGCGTTTCCTTTGGCAGCTGACTAAGCCGCGCATGCACCCAGTCTGCCATACCCGTGGCCACCTGAAGCGCCTTTTCATTGCCACTCACTTCATAGATATCAATTAAGCCGGCCAAAATTTTATGTAAAGTATAATAGGGCGCCCAAACCTGTGTCTTCTGTCCCCCATATTTCGCTCCTTTTTCCAACATAATAAATTGATCCGGTGGATAAGCGCTAATATAGCCCACCCCCCAATTCCAATAATCCGTGCGGATTCCTTCGCGGCTCAGATCCGAGTCATAGGTTGATTTACCCGGCCCATAAGGGATGGCGGTCGGGTCAGCTACGGACGCAGCGCCTGCCTGTTGCGGTCTACCCGACAATTGAGCCAGGTCATACAGCGTATTGACCATGTAGTTCATTTTCCCGGCAAAATTAGCTTGCAATATTTTATCATATCCGGTACTCGCATAAGCCTGTGCGATCGCAGTCAGATAATGACCCGTCGCATGGCCTCTGAGTTTGGTATCCTGACTATCCCATACCCCCAGCGGTTTAGCGCCCTGCGGTTGTGGTTGTCCAAATGCATCGCGAAACATATAGAGAAAAGAGTTGGGATCAGTAGCCGCCAAAGTCTTGATAAATTTATTCCGATTTTCAATAAATTTTGTTTCTTGATTTTGCGCGTCAGCTTGCAGGGAAACCTGACTAAGATCAAAAGCTTCCAGCTTCAACTTTGGTGCGGCAGCGGTCTTGCCTGCCTTTATGGTCACGATTGCTTTAGGCTGTATCGTTGTTCCCGGGACCCGGCCCGTAATGGTATAACGTCCGGCTTCCAGAACGGTACTGTTATCCGCTGGCGAAGGCCATAATACCCGTACTTTGGGACCGATCACTCCCTCTTTATAGGTGCCCGGTACATAGCTTGGCAAACGTGGCAAATCTCCCAATGCCGTTTCCACCTGCACATCCGGGACAGCAAGCAAGTATGCATTATAGAGTTGCGCTTGCGTCAATGGAAATTCAGGCAGGTTATCCTCTACCTTAGTTACATTTACAGCACGATTGCTTACTCCACGTTGCGAATTGGTATAAATCCCCGTAAGCTGATTTTTACTCAACGGAACACGGTAGATCCGAAAATCATGCAACATACCATCCAATGTCGGCGATCCTGCCAAAAGTGATTTTCCGATATACAATTTATTCTTATCTCCGGATGATCCAAACACTTCCGTCAATTCACGCGGTATTTGCTTCGATTCACCAACAGGTACAGCATCTACATAAGTCGTCATCGTTTTAGCGGGAATATCCACCACGATCGTCAGGTAAACCCACTTATTCAATACCAATGCCGGCGCGATAGCTCCTTTTTGATTATTTTCTCCTGTAGTCATTACACTTTGGAACCCAGCTTGAGCATTCGTTCCCGAAGGAGCCGCAAAGAAATGCTTATGCGCATCTTTTCCAAAGTCAAATAAAACCTGGCCTTCTCTTTTCGAACGCAAATAAATCCACCCCGAGATACTCAATGACTCCATATCGGTCAATGCATCGGCAGGGATCTGTATAAAATCATTTTTTTCACCCGATAGCGACAGCACTTTTCCAAAGCGCTTGTCGTTGACAAAAGTAGCATGCTGGCCGGCTGTAGCATGCAGGTTGTTGCGGGACCAATCTTTCAGATCTCCGTTAAATACATATCGCGCGATCATGCCCGTTTCACCGATTCCATCCAATATCTGATCACCGCTTTGTGCCCGTACCATAACGAACCCTTTCGTCAGTATTGTGGCAACAAGAATAAAACGCAAAAAAAATAGGTAACTTTTCATCGCTATATCATCAATTATGAGCTCGCAAGCTCGATTTTTGTTCGCTAATAAGTATTCCAGGCCGGAGGTTCTACCCCGAGTAAGTGTTTCACGAAATAATCGCGACGTTTCTTTTCTCCAAAATCACCGCCAGAGGCATGCCCCATTCCTGGAACCATAATGAAATCATGATCTTTACCATGTTTGATCAACTGATTGACAAACTGGTAAGTTGATGTAGGGTCCACATTATCATCCAGCTCCCCTACGATCAACAGCAACTTTCCTTCTAATCTATACGCATTTTCAATGTTAGAACACGCCGCATATTCAGGCCCGATCGGCCAGCCCATCCATTGTTCATTCCACCATATTTTGTCCATACGATTATCATGACAGCCACAGGATGAAACCCCTACCTTATAAAATTCAGGATGAAACAAGAGCGCTCCGGCAGATGACTGTCCTCCGGCAGAAGTGCCATAAATACCGACTTTTTCGATGTCCATAGACGGATATCTAAGCGCGGCAGCCTTCATCCATGCAATACGGTCAGGGAAACCCGCATCTTTCAGATTTTTCCAGGCGACATCCTGAAAAGCCTTTGAACGATTGGACGTTCCCATTCCGTCGATTTGCACCACGATAAAGCCCAGTTCAGCAAGCTCAGCAAGTCCTGCCGGATTAGCTGAAAATGATTTCGGAACAAAGGCGCTATGTGGACCGGCATAGATATACTCAATCACCGGATATTTTTTGTTCGGGTCGAAATTTCGTGGCCGGACGATAATGCCCCAGATATCAGTTTTACCATCTCTGGCCAACGACTTAAACACTTCAGGTTTACGCCATCCCGTAGCCTCCAGCTCCAAAATATCCGCCTGTTCCAGATTCATGACGATCTGTCCGTCGGCTACCCGACGTAATACGGCCTGCGGAGCCTGGTCAACCCGGGAATATAGATCGACAAATAAAGAATGGTCCGCATTAAATGTTGCCTGATGATTGGCTGCTTCCGGAGTAAGTTCTTTCAAACCCTTGCCATCAAAACCAATTGCATAATAACGGATAAGATATGGATCCTCTTCCTTATGCATGCCACTCGCCTCAAAAATAATCTTTTTGTTATCTTCATCGACGTTGACAACTTTGCGCACCACCCAATTTCCTTTTGTGATCTGCTGTTTCAATGCACCTGTTTTTGCATCAAATAGATACAGATGATTCCATCCGTCACGTTCCGACGCCCAAATGATATCCGCTGTTTTTTTGAGATCATTCCGGTATTTCTTTCCGCTATAATCAATAAATGTCGCACTACGTTCTGAAATAACGGTTCTGGTTTTTCCGTCCATAGCACTCAATTCCATCACATCGTACCGTTGATGACCACGTTGGTTATATTCAAATGTGATTCCACTGTTATCCGCTTTCCATACAAGTGCAGAAAGTGAAAATTGATTGGCTACCTGAGCAGGATCTACCGTTATCACCCGCCCCCCGATGACATCAATAATGGTCGGATAGTATTGCGACAGCGCATCTCCGGGTTTATTATAGTCTCTGGTCTGCAATTTTGGCTGCAATTGATCAGTCGGCGAAGATTCCAATAAAGTCAACTGTCTGATTTCAGCCTTCCTCACTTTTGAAGCAGCCAATTTTTTTGAATCATTGGACCATTGGATACGGGCGCTATAATACTCCCCGGGACTTCCATCAAAGGTCAACTGGCGCTCACTTTTTGAATCCTCTTTTTTGCGGATATATACATTGCTATTTTTAATATAAGCCGTATAGACCTTATCGGGCGAATCTGTCGGTTCACCTTTACTATCGTCCCAGCGTGCTCCCCAATATCCACCCGATCGACGGTCAGTACCAGTTGTAGGCATATCACGCAATCTGCTCAGCTTATTTTCCTCCCCATTCCACTTCCACACCACGTTGTCTTCCGTAAACTCAACCTCGTTTGCCGACAGCACTTTCAGATCCCTTCCCCACAAAACACCTAATTTCACTTCTTTACCCAGCTGAGCGGATAACTGTTTTTCAATCAGGGCAACATCGGTAGCTATTTTTTTTCTGTTGAGCGCATCCACCAGATATAGGCTCCTTTTGTTGTCTTTCTGATTCACCCAATAACAAAAACTATCTCCTTTTTCAGACCAGATAATCTGCTGTGGTACCTGATATACCTTGCCAAATGAACTTCTGATCTCTTTGGCACGTTTATAGTCCGCCAATGTCCCCTGTGCCATTGTCGTAAGCTGAAATATCATCAATAAAACAGCTGTAAATGTTAACTTCATATCTGTTATTCTTTAAATCCTATGTGTTGTTTTGCCTCCTATTGCAACCAGGCAAGATTAAAAATAAGTAGGTTTATGTCTTCGCTTCCTTTTGTTTCACAAAATAATATAACGGAATCCCCAAAAGTGTGATAATAATGCCCGGCCAGGTAAATTGCGGTTTATAGATGACCAACAAAACAATAAACGAGATCCCCATCGAAATATAGACGGCCGGAATAAAAGGATAGCCAAAAGCTTTATAAGGCCGCGGTACATCCGGTCGTTTATATCTTAGCCAAAAGATGCCGATGATGCACAAAACATAGAACATAACTACCACGCAGGTAATCATATCCAGCAGATCACCATACTTACCTGTCAGACACCATATCGATGCAATGAGCGCCTGTAACCACAAGGCGTAAGCCGGTACTGCATTCTTATTTAGGGTCGCTGTCTTCTTAAAAAACAAACCATCCTTAGCCATGGAGTAATAGATCCTTGCACCAGCCAGAATCAGTCCGTTATTACAGCCAAAAGTGCTGACCATAATCATGATCGCCAAGATGGCGATTCCAACGGGACCGAAAATTTCTTGCGCCACGAGCATAGCCACGCGATCTTTAGGTGCACTGGACATCTGTTCGATCGTCAACACACCGGTATACATCACATTGGTCAAAATATAGATCACCGTCACGATCAGGGTACCCAAGGCTAAACTCAAACCAATATTGCGTTGTGGATTCTTGATTTCGCCCGCTACCGCAGAAGATGAATGCCAGGAATCGCTGCTGAATAATGCCCCCACAAGTGCTGCAGACATCGCACCAAATGCACCGAAGGTAGCATAATCCACTGTCGATCCATCCACATTTAATCGCTGTAGATTCCACATACGCGCTGCAGACCAGTTTTGATTCCAGACCTCCGGATCGAAAGCCGCAAAGCCGAAGATGACCAGCAGCACCAAACTTAATATTTTGATCAGTGTCAGCACGGTCTGTACTGTCTTACCATTCTTTACACCACCGGTATTAATAAAGGTGAGCAGCAAAATAACAGCAATAGCCAACACCTGAGCAGATGAAATATGATAGTCTCCTATCACCAGCAAATAAACATCTTCATCCAGTACCGGAAATAAATAAGCTGTAAACTTAGCGAAAGCTACCCCTACGGCTGCAATCGTAGCCGTCTGGATAACGGCAAAAAAAGTCCAGCCAAACGTAAAGCTGACCACCGGTCCATAGGCTTCTTTGAGATAAACATACTGACCACCGGCTTTCGGAAACATGGCACTGAGCTCACCATAACTCAAGGCGGCAGCCAGCGTCATAAATCCGCAGATCAACCACACCACCATCAGCCAGCCGGCAGAACCCGTATTTCGGGCGATATCCGACGATACAATAAAGATCCCCGAGCCGATCATGCTTCCGGCAACGAGCATCGTTGCGTCCAATAAACCCAATGACTTTTTGAAATCTTGACTATTTTCCTGATTACTCATAATTTAGGGTTGGATCACACTTATTTAAAATTATAAAATTTCCATTTCGCCTGATGGTTAGGTTCAAGCTTTTGGTTTGTCAATGTCGCCCTGACCATCTCCATGGGTAAGTAATTTTCCTTGATGACCTGGTCATGAAATTCCGCGTAAGACATTTTCCCCGACCCGACCAATTCATCACTGATACTCAACAGCTGTAGGCCACCGATCAAATAAGCCAATTGATATAAAGGATCATAAGAACCTTCAAAAGATCGCTTCACCTCTCCATGTGCATTTGCGGGTTCATGGCCGACCTTGTTGACTAGGTAGTCTATACATTGTTGCGGTGTCCATTCGCCCAAATGAAATTTAATGCTGAAAGTAATCCGCGCACAACGATGCATTCGCCAAAATAACATCCCGATACGTTCTTCCGGTGTCTTGGCAAAACCCATTCTATACAACAGTAACTCCCAATATAAGGTCCAGCCTTCGGTCCAGAATGGTGTATTGAAATTCTGCTCCCGATAGGGCTTATATCTTTTATTCATAAAATACTGTAAATGATGCCCCGGATTGAGTTCATGCTGCACCGTACCCAAAGAAAAGTATGGATTGTTACCGCGCATGCTCATCATTTTCTGGTCATAGGTCATGGTATTGGTTGGATAAGAAATACTGATCTCCCGTCCTCCCGTAAAAAATGGATTGACCAATTGCCGCTCAGGAGTCATCATGATCATCCCCCAGGTTTCATCTGCCAGTTCAGGAATCGTGATGAGCTTATGCTGCTTGATAAATGTCTGAGCTCGATCATATAACTGATTGATCAGACCGGGCTGCTGTCCTTCCGGTACATAGGTATTTTTAACCTTTTCTTGCGCTGCTTTCCAATCGTCTCCGAATCCCATCTCACGGGAAGCTTTTAATAACTCTGCCACACACCATTCCCATTCCTGATCTGCGATACGCAAGAGTTCATCCGCATCGTAAGCAATCATTTCTTCGCGCAGCTTTTTGTCAAGCGCAGTTTTTCCGATCGGCTGTCCGCCAATATTACTGCCATCATTAAAGACTTTCCAATTGCTCCTGGCCTGCAAAGCACTTTTATATTGATTTAATTTTTCGTTTAAACTTTCATAAGATTTGGGCACCCACCAGGTAAACATCGGATCATATCCATTATAGAAATCAAATGCGCTTTCCAAACGGGTTCGCAATGACTCTACCATATTGACCAAAAAATTGACATCGGCAGATTCGATCGATGATACATTTGTTAGATTTTGGATCGCCGCCTCGACCTGATCTGTGGTTTTTTCAAATATTACCGCCACGTCCTTTCCCACGACCGCGGCACCCCTGCGACGCTTCTGTTCAAATTGAAGGATATTGTCCGCAAACGGTAAGTAAAGCTGCAACCGATTATATAAAGCGGATGTCTCTTTGAGCTCCTCTTTATGCCGCAGCACTTTTTGGTTCAATAGCACGTAATCGACCTGACCGTTGGTATTCAGCCGCTTATAATCAAAACTTTTCAGTTTAGCCAAATAGTCATCATCTACTTTGATCAGTCTATTGATCTGCTCGGGGGAGGCCGCTGACTGCTGAAATCCCCAGTTTTTGGGCATAGGGCCATAAAAGTAATTAACAGCCTGCAGATCATGGCGGTATTGAATGATATAAGGCTCAATGGGTGTTGTGTGTTGATACAAATCCATCTCTTGGGCATCTGTTAGCGAAGAAGCCATACAAAGCACGCCTATGACTATAAATTTCTTTGGGTTAGGGTTATTGTGGTTTTTCTTCATCATTTGATTTATTTTTGTCTATTGAAACCGATCCGGACTAAAGCCCCTAATATCCGTTTCGGTGGCTTTGTCGGACAGTAAAGCCGTAATCGCTTTTCCATAAGCAGGTCCCAGACTCAAACCCATCATCCCCCCTGCCCCCGCGATGCTGACATTGCCATATTTGGAAGTCCTGCCCAAATAAGGAAGTCCATCCGGTGAACACGGCCTGTAGCCAAACCAGATATCCTGCGGATAATCGACCTGTAGATCCGGGAAATATTTAGGGATAGATTCGACGATACCTTTGACGCGATTGCTGTATATCTTATCATTTGCCGGACCTAATTCCATAGTTCCACTAAAGCGAATCTGATTATTCATTGGCGTCACCGCTACGCGAGCCTCCAAGAGCAAAGCGGCATGGATCATCTGGTTATTGCCCGTTGTATTATACATGAAAGAATACCCCTTTCCGGGCATTAAAGGCAACTTTAAATGCAGCTTCGACGCTAATGCCGGTAGCGATGCTCCCCCGGTTACGACAATTTCATCAGCATGAAATGCTCCTTTTGACGTACCGATTTCGGACACCCTTTTGCCTGAAAACCTGAACCCTGTCACTTCCGTCTGATAGTTGATCTGTACCCCATGGGCAAGCAGGTAGTCTGTCAATATTTTCATTAGTTTTGGGGGATACAAGATACCGTCGCATTTGTATAAAATACCGCCGATCGTATCCATTCGTAGATTAGGCTCCAAAGCCTGAATGCCTGCCTGATCAAAAATTTCTACATCCAGTCCCAGGTTTTGGGCTTTTTCTGCGAGTTCAATTTCTTCCTGCTCGACATGACCGGACTTGTAGAGCATCATAATACCGTTTTGCCTAAGCTCAAAATCAAACCCCTCCTGCCGGGCCAGTTCATCATATGAGCGGCTGCTCGCAAGATTCAGATCACGTATCGCTGCTGCATTTCGATTTACATGTTTTTCATTGGCATGTTTCAGGAACTTCAGTCCCCAGTCGATCAATGAAAGATTCAATGTGGGTCTGACGTAAAACGGGCTTTTACTGTTCAACATCCATTTTACTCCCTGTGCCACGATGCCCGGTGCGGCCAATGGGGTAAAATGGCTGGGAACGATCATTCCTGCATTTCCATAGGAACAATTGTCCAGCCCGTCACCTTTCTCCAAAATCTGAACCTCCCAACCATCCTGTAAGAGATAATAAGCGGTGGACAATCCTGCGATACCCGCTCCTATGATAGCCACTTTTCCTTTATGCTGTGTTGACACGTTTTTTGCTATTTTAATAATAATTACATAACCTGAAATCCTTCTTTATACGGGTCTTCGTCATCAATAATGATCTGACTGTAGCCCGTAATTCTTGCCCATCCCTCTACCGAAGGAATAATTGCTGGCTGGCCCGTTATTGTCGTCGTTTCTTCTTCGATACGACCGACGAATTGCGAACCGATGTAACTCTCATGAACAAATTCCTCTCCCTTTTTCAACTTCCCTTTGGCATACCATTGTGCCATGCGCGCAGAAGTTCCCGTACCGCAAGGAGACCTATCCAATGCATTTTCACCTACCAACACCGCATTTCTTCCCGTGGAATTTGCCTTAGTTGGTTTTCCGGTCCACTGAATATGGCTAAGACCATATATATTTTCATCTTCGGGATGAATAAAGTCCGTTTTCTCATTGAGTAAACGGCGAATAATTTTCCCGTAATGAATGAGCTGGCTCGCCGAAAAATCACTGATGTCCCTAAAATTTTTCTGAGGGTCAACGATGGCGTAGAAATTTCCGCCATAGGCAACGTCGACGATAATCTCCCCCAAATCCGGGCATACGACGCTAAGCCCTTCTTTGTAAAGAAAAGACTTGACATTTGTGAGTTTCACGGTTTTAACCTTTGGCCCATCTTGTACATAATCAATCAGAATCAAGCCTGCGGGTGTCTCCAGACGGAGCTTTCCAGGTACTTTAGGTCTTACCAGCCCCTCTTCGATGGCAATGGTCACCGTACCGATCGTCCCGTGGCCACACATCGGAAGACATCCACTCGTCTCAATATAAAGTACGCCGGTATCGTTGTTGGGGTCTATAGGCGGATAAAGCATACTCCCGCTCATCATATCATGTCCACGCGGCTCAAACATCAATCCTTTACGAATCCAGTCATATTCTTTTATAAAATGTAGCCGGCGTTCCATCATCGAATGCCCTTGCAGCACCGGTGCTCCTCCTGCGACCAACCTCACCGGACATCCACAGGTGTGGGAGTCGATACAAAAAAATGTTTTCTTCATCAGTTGCTATACAAAAATGTCTTAAATACTTGCTTTTGTCGCACTACCATTTACGATACGTACGATGCCCAATGCATTTTCATTTTTCAACTCCACTGGCAGGAATTCATCAGGCCAATTCTGAAAAGCTAAGGGGCGTACAAAACGCTTCACCGCATCCGGTCCGACAGAGGTAAATCGCGGATCCGTACAGGAAGGAAAAGGGCCGCCATGCTGCATGGCATAGACCACCTCTACCCCGGTTGGCATACCATTAAACAGCAGCCGTCCCGCTTTATCTTTCACCACATTGAAAATCTCCTGATGTACCCGCACATCTTCGTTTGTCGCTGCAATGGTAATGGTTAGCTGTCCTTTGAGCTGTCGCGCAATTGCCAGTACTTCCTCCGCATTTTCAGCTTCCACCAGGACAGCAAAAGGGCCAAATACTTCTTCGCTCAATACCTGGTTTTTTAAAAAATTGTGTGCTGAGGTACTGATGATTCTGGGACGGCCCTGCCCTTGGACGGCTTCGACACTTGATTCTGCGAGCATGCTCACCTCAGCCTGTCCGCTTAAAGTCGCTTTATTTTTTTCAAAATGCGCATAGATGCCCGTATTTAGCATTGTAGCCGGTGCAGTAGCAAGGATGGCCGATGCCAGCGCTTTTTTGAAACGCTCCAGACCATCGCCTTTTACCGCTATAAATACCCCGGGATTGGTACAGAACTGTCCTACACCCAAGGTCAACGAAGCCGCATATTCCTTGGCCAGTGCTTCAGCGCGATCCTCTAACAGCTGTGAAAAGGCAAACACCGGATTTACGCTACCCATCTCGGCAAACACGGGGATCGGTTCTTCGCGCTGATTAGCAATATCAAACAAGGCTTTTCCCCCCCAGTATGATCCGGTAAATCCGACCGCTTTAACTCTTGGGTGAGCAGTCAGATAGGCCCCTATCTTCGTATCTGTTCCTATGACATTATCCCCTAGAATATGGCTAAAGACCCCTTCCGGCCAGCCATAATCTTTGATAACCGCGGCGATCGCATCAGCCATCATAGTCGACGTTCGGGTATGCCCGGAATGTCCTTTAACAATTACCGGACATCCTGCGCCGATCGCACTCGCCGTATCACCGCCAGCTGTTGAAAAGGCAAATGGGAAATTACTCGCTCCAAATACCACTACTGGCCCTATCCCCAAATTAAACTTCCGAATATCACTTTTACCTGTTTCACTATTTGGCAAATCAATGCGGGCTTCGGTATAGATACCTAACGCTACCGCATTGGCATAACTGCGCCACTGCCCTACCGTACGCGCTTTCTCTCCTGTGAGCCGGACTAAAGGAAGTGCCGTCTCCGCATGGGCAGTGTCTAACAATTCAGGGCCTAATCCCTCAATTTTATCAGCAACAGCATGCATAAATGCAGCACGCACAGCAATCGTCGTGGATTTCAAAAATTGAAATGCCTCGACCGCCATACAAACCCGGTCATCTAAAAATTCTTGTGGTTGATTCATTCTATTTCGGATTTTTTTTTAAAAAACGAGCTGTAGGCGAACAGTATCCACCAATCGCCTACAGTATCTTATTTCTGTTTAATCTGCAGCTCTTAATTTAACTGAGGACGACTGGCAATCCCGTCAGCAATAACCTGATTGATCCGTTCAGCCTCTTCACCCACCAATGGTAGTCTAGGGGCACGTAAATGCGGCGTGCTTATTCCTTCTGCCGTTGCAGCCAACTTAATATATTGAATAAGCTTTGGATGAATATCCAGTTCCAATAACGGCATAAACCAGCGGTAGATTTCCAATGCCTTCTCATAATCACCATTTACCGCATGATTATACATGGCAACAGTTTCATTCGGAAATGCATCGACCAAACCAAAAACCCAGCCATCGGCTCCAACGACCAAGGATTCCAGTGAGATTGTATCCACCCCACCTAAAATATGAAATCTATCGCCAAATTTGTTTTTCATCCGGGTGATATTTGTCAGATCGCGCGTGGACTCTTTCACCGCAACAATCGTGGGACAGTCTTTCAGTTCATCGAACATATCCGTTGACACAAAAACCGAATAATCCACTGGATTGTTGTAAATCAAAATGGGCAAGTCCGTCGCATGCGCTACTGCTTTAAAATAAGTGACCACTTCACGGTCGTCGGCCCGATAACGCATTGGAGGCAATAACATTAAACCATCCGCACCCAGTTCTTTTGCTTTAATGGCAAAATTAACCGCATTTTTAGTTGTATTTTCTGCAATATTCAGTATCACCGGGATCCGACCTGCAATTAGCTGACGTGCGAAAGTCAATAGTTCAAACTTTTCATCGGTATCAAGTACGGCGGCATCACCCAATGATCCCGCGATGATAATACCATGCACCCCTGCTTTGATCTGTGCTTCCGTATTCTTAGCAAACATGTCAAAGTCAATCTCACCATTCTCTTTAAAGGGAGTCAGTACTGCTGGGTAAACACCCTTCCAATTTAATTCAGCCATAGTTGGTTTTTACTTAATTAGTTTAAATATTTTCTTTTATCAAAGAAACCAACTATAAAAGAAGTATACTAACCGAGTTTTAATAATTACTTATTGGATATTAACATTTAGACCTACCCGTAAAGTAAATTCCTATAATTAGCAACATACATTTTGGGTGAGATTCCTAAGATACTTCGAAAAACGCGGTTGAAATTGGTAACACTATTGAAACCGGCGT
This sequence comes from Sphingobacterium athyrii, assembly GCF_003071065.1. Classification (GTDB taxonomy): domain Bacteria; phylum Bacteroidota; class Bacteroidia; order Sphingobacteriales; family Sphingobacteriaceae; genus Sphingobacterium; species Sphingobacterium athyrii. Next base: position 1,025,515 of record NZ_QCXX01000001.1, read on the forward strand.
TATAAGCAACGATCGAAATGCAGTCGTAGTCTTTTCCGCCAAGTAAACGGCAGGCCTCTCTTACCCGCAATTCATTCAAATAAGAAATGAACGTTTTGCCCGTACTTTTCTTGAAATAACGACAGAAGGCCTGCGGAGTCAAATTAGCCTTTTCGGCGATCTCATTGAGACCGATATTCTCCTTGTAATTATTTTCGAGAAAATCACATAAGGTCGCAATTCGAAACGAACCACCTGTGACAAAATCAGCGGCAGTAACCCCCGAAAGGGGCTTAAGATTCAATGAAAGTCGATTTAATGACTTTAACAGATAAAAAAAACTAACAAGCTGACCTAGACTATCCGAATTTTTGAGCGCCTCTATTCTCCTGCTGACTTGTGGCAGATGTGTTTTAGGAACTTTAAAGCCGCGTCCATTTTTATCAATAAAATCCAGCAGCATACTTAATTCAGGCAAATTCAAGATCCCGGACAATGTTCCTTTTAAATTAAAAAAGACAGAAACAGACTGAACAAATCCGTCCATAAAATCATTTTTAAAAACATGCGCCTGGTTAGAGCCTAAAAGGAAAATATCGCCGCGTTCAAAATGATGTACATTATCATCGACCAATAGCTGTCCCGTCCCCTCCTTGATCCAAATTAACTGGTACTCCTCGTGACGATGCATATAAGGATAAAACTTATCCAACAAATCCTCCTGAATAAAAACGGTCCTATCTTTGGGAATAGGTACTTGGTATTGAATTGGTTTCATAAATTAGAATCGTTTAAGGTTAAAATGATTTTTAATAAACGTCATTTATACACTAAATTTAACATTTAGATGTTTACAAAACAACTCGTTCAGTGGAAATATCAAAAACGTACTGTATTAGGTTAAAATCTGGCAATTAAAAGAGCGCTCAATAAATCAAATTTGTACCAGTTTACTTTCCGATCCATACAGAACAATAAATTTATAAACCTGACAATATGAATTTAAAGAATAGTTACTACATCCTAATTACTTTATTTTGTGTCCAGCAGACCAATCCTGTATTCAGCCAGCAGGATGAGCACCCCGTATGGAAAGCTACCAAAAGCCAGCCTGCGACTCTGGGTATCGATCAGGGATCCAAAAGCTTTGCTTTAGCTAAATTAAAAATAAAGGTGCTCAATAACTCACAGACTTTATCAGCCTTTCAGCCACTAAATGGTGACGCTGCTTTCGACTATACGCCTGTGGAAATGTTAGCAAAACGGGACCGCAACAATTTCTTTCATATCGGCGACATCAACGTCGGTCTTAAACGTCAGGGAGAAACGCATTGGTCGTATTATTCTTCGGCCAAAGACCGCAAGAAGGTAATCGAATTGTCCCCTTCCAAAACGATCTTAGCTGCCGCGGACATCACGCCGACATTAGGCGACATTCCCCTAAAAGTCAAGCGCAGCTGGGAGAATGCTGGGGGCGATCTGATCCTAAAATTTCAGCTAACAAATCCTACCGGTCAGGCAATTGAAATCGGATCATTGGGAATACCCCTTCCATTCAACAACAATATGGATTGGAAAAACCTGAATCAAGCACATGCACAAAATGTTTTTTTCGATCCCTATATCGGTAAAGATGCAGGTTATATGCAAGTCAACCATTTACATGGAAACGGACCGAGCCTATTAGTCTTGCCCTATATCAATGCTGGATTCGAAGCATACAATCCCCTGAATAGTGACCCGACACCAAAAAGTATCACGTTCGAAGGTTTTCATGAATGGATGATCCACAGCAAGGCACTTGCCGAAACCGAGTGGAAGGGAGTAGAACAATGGAACATGGCGACTTCAACCCTATTAAAACCCAATGAGTCCAAAATAGTTGCCCTCAGATTTGTACTGGCACCGAGTATAAGAGAAATTGAAAGCACGCTTTTAAAAAACGACAGACCCGTAGCGATCGGAGCTCCGGGCTATGTTGTTCCTTTGGATAATCCGGTCAAACTATTTGTCAAATACCACAAAGCAATAAAAAATATAGCTGTTTACCCTGAAGGTGCTTTAACCGTTTCCAAGCTGAAAGACACTCCGCACAAATGGCATCAGTATGAGATAAAGGGACAGCAATGGGGCCGGGCGAGATTGACCATTACCTATCAGGATGGTATCGAACAAACGATTCAGTATAAAGTCATCAAAGCCGAAAGAGATGTGGTCAATGATCTTGGAAATTTCCTGACAACCGCACAGTGGTACGAGAATGACAAAGATCTTTTTGGCCGGTCACCATCTGTTATCACCTACGATTACGAAGAAAAAAAACTCGTTACCCAAGAACAGCGCGCCTGGTATGCCGGTCTGAGCGATGAAGCCGGAGCAGCAAGTTGGCTGGCAGCTATCATGAAACAGGTCTTACAACCCAATCTTGCTGAGATCAGCAAATTAAAACGTTTTGTCAATGAAACGATGTATGGTCATATCCAGCACAGGGAAGGCAGTCAAAAATATGGGGTGGTCAAGAGCTTATTTTACTACGAACCGGATACTATGCCAGCAGGCACCTACCGAACGGATATCAACTGGAAGACCTGGTCGGCATGGCCTAAAAAAGAAGCCGATAACATCGGACGCTCCTACAATTATCCCCATGTTGCGGCAGCACATTGGGTCATGTATCGACTCGCTCGCAACTACCGCAATCTGATACAAGAAGAAAGCTGGGATATCTATTTAGACCGTGCTTTTCAAACCAGCATGGCGATGATCGAAAAAGCACCTTATTATGCACAGTTCGGACAGATGGAAGGCAGCATATTTTTGCTTGTCCTCCAGGATCTGCGTCGTGAGGGTTTCACAGATCAAGCTAATCAATTGGAAGCTGTGATGCGTAAACGCGCCGAACACTGGAAAAGCCTTGATTATCCATTCGGGAGTGAAATGCCCTGGGATTCAACCGGTCAGGAAGAAGTCTACTTATGGTCTCGCTATTTTGGTTTTGACGACAAAACCCGGGTTACCTTAAATGCCATCCTAGCATATATGCCTACCGTGCCGCATTGGGGATACAACGGTAGTGCCCGTCGCTACTGGGATTTTGTCTATGGCGGTAAATTATCCCGAATCGAACGTCAGCTTCATCATTATGGTTCAGCTTTAAATGCGATCCCGGTATTAACCGAATACCGGGACCATCCGGATGATTTTTACCTCCTTCGTGTAGGCCATGCCGGTATGATGGGCGCATTGGCCAATGTCACCATAGATGGCTTTGGTCCTGCAGCATTCCACTCCTATCCTTCGACATTAGCTAACGATGGTATATCGGGTGATTACGGGACCGGGTTTTATGGTTATGCTGTCAATTCAGGCACTTATATCCTGGAACATCCCGAATTTGGCTGGCTGGCATTCAGCGGAAATCTCAAAGTAGCTAAAAACAACATCGAAGTGGCCATAAAAACAGCTTCCAAAGGCCGCATTTTCTTGGCAAAAGAAAATTTATGGCTGACGACTGATGCCGGAGAAATCGAAACACTGACATACAATCAAACGGATAAAAGTGTGGTGTTAAATTTTAATACAAGTCAATCGGCTATGGTGCCTAATTTTTTACTAAACGTCAATCCGGAAAGTGGGTATGAAATTGAAGGGATCAAGAAAGATAAACTCAATCGTTACGAAATTCCATCTTCTACCAGCACGCTGATACTTAGAAAAACAAAATAACTTCAGTGCTAATATTAAATCTGATGATTCCCAACTGTACCCATAAGTTATTCATTTTTGTGACTGCGGTATACCAAGGGGGATTGCCCAAGATGGCCTTTAAAAAACTTGCTAAATGTACCAAAATCCGAAAAATTAAGTTCCTGCATCACATCCTTTACCGACATACTGGATACATTCATTAAAATAACGGCCTCAGAAATCACAATTTCCTCGAGGATGGCCTTTGGGCCAAAGCCAGTTACATCTTTCACAATACGGGTCAGATGTTTTCTCGAGATAAACAACCGGTCGGCATAATACTGTACCGACCGATTGGTTTTAAAATGAAGGGATGCCAGGTTCAAAAACTCCATCACCATCCTATTTTTGCGCTCAAATCCGGCGCGTGTCCGCTCTAGGTTGTTACTCACCTTTGCGCTGATCTCATAGAAAAGTAGCATCAGCGTCATTTTGATGATTTCCAGGCGGAATAGCGCCTCCTGCGGCGCCGTATTCTGATATTCTAAATTCATCAAATATTCATAAAAACGGTTTGAATCACTTTTATCAAGGTGAAGGATCGTGTCATTCTCATGCCCCAATTTCTCCATGGAATAGACTTTATAAACAGGAAGTCCTATTTTTTGAAAAAAATCAAACTCCGTAAACAGCGTGTACATCTCGATATCGTCCGAACTCTCCATCACCTGCATAACGACCATGGGCGACAAAAAATATATGGTGTCAGCTTCAAGTATATGATCGACAAAATTAAGTGATAATTTTAATCTTCCTTTCCGTATCAAACATATGCCCAAATGATCAATGCGGATGGGCCGACGGCATAAATAATGCTGAATTTCGGCTTTTGTGGACCGATACATAATCAGACCTTGATAAAACCTGTTATCCATCGCTTTTTCCGATAGATAATCTTTAAACGAGAGCTTTGTTATTTCTTTGACCATCTCAGCTGTCTTTCGTGATACAATACTTAAAATACGTGATGTCCGGCTCAGAAAAAAAATATTTTTCCAAAAAGCCCTGCAACAAGTCACCTTCATTTTGTTTGATTGCTTTCTTCAACGGCTCCAAACGTGTGGAAAAAAAGTCTTTTGTTGCAAAATATTGTTTCAGGATGGGATTTCCGGCAACAAGTTTTTTTCGCATCGCAATGATATTTCCCAACAGTTCTTCCCTATTTTTTGTATGTTGAATTTTCAGCGCAATCAAACGATAGCACTGCGATAGCTCATGGTAGATTGTCAGTTCCATGATACCTATCATACCTCCAAAATACCGAAAGAATTTTGCTTTGGAGATTTTTGTCGACGTCAAAATATCCACTACTTTCGCTTTTTGAAAGCCCTGATTCAGAAATACCGGTTTCGAATCCTCGATGGCCCGTAGTATAAAATCTTTCGTTGCAACCATAATTATAGTGTTAAAATCCACTGATTTTGGAGGGCCTTGTTAGTTCAGCCCCCCACCCAGCGCTTTATAAAGTGCTACCTCTGCATATAACATTTTGCTTTTCACCTGCATCTGATCGAGCTCCGCCTGCAGTTTGCTCTGCTGCGCTGCGAGCACCTCCAGGTAGGTTGCCATATCATTCTTAAATAAAATTTTTGCCTGTTGGATCAGCTGTCGATTACGTTCGACCAATTGGTCATTATAGCGTTGTTGATCTTGAAGGGAAGCAATTTGTTCCATCGTGGTAGACACTTCACTTGCTGCCTGCAGCACCGCTTCTTTAAACTGTAGTTCGGCCTGTTCGGAGCGGATGACAGCTTGGTTGAGTGCAGTTTTCAGCCGTCTTCCTTGCAGCAAAGGCTGTGTCAATGATCCAGATACCATCCCAAACAAAGATCCGGGAATATTGAACCAATTGCTTGACGTAAACGAGTTTAATCCGCCTTGTGCCGTGATCCGTAGCGCAGGATACATATTGGCCCGACTGACCTTAACATCCGATACCGTCTGTAAGAAAGCATATTCAGCTGCCTTGATATCCGGCCTTCTGCTCAACATTGCCGCCGGCACGCCAGTACCGAATACCGTGCGTTCTTTCAGCGCCAGCAGGCTTCCCCTGCCCGTTTGCAAAGCCGGTAATTTTCCCACCAGCGCAGACAGTGCATTTTCCTGAATAGCCGTATTTTCTGCTATGATACGGATAGATTTCAGCAAATTGTCGCGGCTATTTTCCATTTGTTGCACCGCCAGCGAATTGCTCAACCCAAGACGCTGCTGCACTTTGGTGATGTGTAATGTACTATCTATAATGGCCAAGTTCTGCTGGCTAATGATCTTTTGCTGATCGAACAATAACAGGTTATAATAGCTTTGGGCTATGCCCGCGATCAATCCTGTTCGCACCGCATTAGCGGCTTCCTTTTGTGACAAGTACGCCGCTAATGCTCCCGCCTTCTGATTTTTGATCTTACCCCAGATATCCGCCTCCCAGGATATTGACAGTGTGGAGGAATAGTCTTCCATATACGATTTACCCATAAACTGACTGGCCATCATACCATTCATACTATTGTTGGATGGTCTGTTGATGGAAGCAGCGCCGATAGACAGGTCGGCCGTCGGAAGATAGCCCCACTTCATCTGTTTCAATGTTTCTTGAGCAGATTCAATTTGTTTGACTGCAACAAGCATATTATTATTACGCTGCAAGCCGCTGTCGATCAAGGCAACCAACTGTTCGTCGCTAAAGAAATCGCGGTAGGAAAGCTCCGCAAAGTTCGCACTTGTATCAGTCGCTAAGGACGCGCTCCTATTTAAAAATTCAGTTGGCAGCTGTTCCTTTTGCAACTTTGGAATTTCTTTATTCGTTTGGCATCCGATCATGGTCAATAGACCCAACGCTAGTCCCCACGAAAAAATATTTTTTGATCTCATTATCATATTCTTACTAATTTCTGAACTTTCTTAATGCTGTTCCTGCAACAGCTGTTCTTCATATTCCCAATCTTTTGGATCAATCGCTTTACCGCTTACCCGTTCCTGTACATATTGGAACACGACAAATAGGATCGGTGTAAAAAAGACCCCGAGTACTGTTCCGGCCAACATTCCGAAGACCGCCGCATATCCGATCGAATGGTTACCGATAGCTGAAGGCCCTATCGCCGTCAAGAGTGGGATCAAGCCCGCTATAAATGCAAGGGAAGTCATCAGGATAGGCCGCAAACGCGCTTTTGCACCCTCAATAGCCGCTGCTGCCAATGGCTTTCCGGCTTTGCGCCTTTGCAAGGCAAATTCCACGATCAAAATTGCATTCTTGGCCAATAGCCCGATCAGCATGACCAAGGCCACCTGTACATAGATGTTGTTGGAAAGCCCACCGATGGATATTCCCCAGAATACCCCTAGTAACCCCACAGGAATTGCCAACAGTACGGCAAACGGTAAAATATAACTTTCATATTGCGCTGATAACAAGAAATACACAAATACGATACATAGTCCAAAGATTGCCGCCGTCTGTCCCGAAGCTCCCCGCTCCTCGCGTGCCATTCCCTTCCAATCGACGGTATATCCCTGCGGCAGGGAAGATTTACCCACCTCTTCAATTGCCGCCATGGCCTGTCCTGTGCTATAGCCCGGGGCTGTCATGATGGTGAGATTAATGGCATTGAAAAGGTTAAAGTGTTCCACATTTTCAGGCCCTGACACCGGCTTTAAATCAACCACACTCTTCAAAGGCACCATCTGTCCCAATTTGTTCTTGATGCTAATGGTCTCGATCGACTTTGGATCAGCCCGGAATCCAGGTTCGGATTGTAGTACCACCCGATAATATTTCCCAAAACGATTAAAATCAGAGGCCTGCATGCTGCCGTAGTAGGCTTGCATCGCCGCCAATACATCGCTCACATTGAGGCTGAGCTGTTTTGCCAGCCCTTCATTCACTTTCATCTCATACTGCGGAAAAGAGGCATTAAAGGTTGTGAACGCAAAAGCTATTTCTGGGCGCTGCATCAGACTGCCCACAAATGAATTCGATACGTCATTAAAAGCTTGTAAAGTACCCGAATTACGATCCTGTAAAACGACTTCAAGCCCCGAGGTGTTTCCAAATCCAGGCACAGTAGGCATCCCGGCCACTAAAAATGTCGTTTCATCCTGTTGGGCTAATATCCCTTGAAACTGGCCGATCAATTGATTGATATCCCGTACTTCCCCCCGCTCCTTCAAGGGCTTCAGGCGCAGCATGATCGCTCCGGCAGATGAAGACGTACTGAAACTCATCATATTGAGCCCTGATATATTGATGATACTTTCGATTGCAGGATGATCCTTCAACAAGTTTTCAGCTTGCTTAAGGTGTTTGCTTGTCCGGTCCAGGGAAGCTCCCGGAGGGTCATTTGCCAATACCATCAAGAAACTCTGGTCTTCATCCGGAATAAAACCCGTTGGCGTTGACCGAAAGGCATAGACAAAAAGACCAATAAAGAGTATCAGACCGGCGAAAGCTACTAATTTCTTTTTGATCAAAAAGATAATGGACTTGGCATAACGATTGGTCAACTTATCAAATCCGGCATTGAATCCAGCAAAGAAACGCTGTTTGAAAGAAACCTTTACATCCTGGTGATGGTCGTGAGATTTTAGCAGAATTGCACAGAGCGCCGGACTTAATGTCAATGCATTGATTGCTGATATCAAGATCGCCATGGCCAATGTCAATGCAAACTGCTGGTAGAATACCCCGGTAGGACCATCCATAAAAGCGACAGGTATAAAGACGGCAGACATGACCAAAGTAATCGAAATGATGGCGCCAGTGATCTCACTCATGGCAGACATCGTTGCCGAACGAGCATTCAGCTTCTTCTTCTCCATTTTGGCATGTACAGCCTCAACCACCACAATGGCATCATCCACCACAATACCGATGGCGAGCACCAGCGCAAATAAGGTCAATAAATTGATCGAAAAGCCAAATACCTGCATAAAGAAAAAGGTTCCGACAATAGACACCGGTACTGCAATAGCTGGTATCAAGGTTGACCGAAAATCCTGCAGGAAGATAAATACCACAATAAATACCAGGATGAATGCTTCCAGGAGTGTGCTCAACACCTGCTTTATCGATTGATCCAAGGACTCTTTTGAACTATACGGAACTTTATATTTTAATCCAGGAGGAAACGACGCTGATAATTCTTTCAGACGCTCATTCATCGCAATTTCCACCGCATTTGCATTCGATCCTGCGGTCTGATACAAAGCAACCATGACCGCAGGCTTGTTGTCAAAACTCGTGGTCACGGTATTGGTATAAGAGCCAAATTCCACCCGGGCAACATCTTTGAGCAATAAAGACGAACCGTTGTTATTGGCCCGCAGAATAATATGCTCATACTGTTCGGGTTCGGTATACTTTCCCTGATAGCGAATGGTGTATTCGATCGCCTCCTTGGAGCTTTCGCCAAACTTGCCCGGAGCTGCCTCCTTATTTTGTGCCTGTATGGCTGCTGTAATCTCTTCGGGGCTGATATCATAAGCAGCCATGCGTTGCGGATCCAGCCATATACGCATCGAATAATCCTTGTTGCCAAATACCTGTGCATCCCCCACACCGGTGATACGTTTTAACTCGGGAACAATATTGATTTTGGCATAATTCTCCAAAAAGAGCTCATCAATCCCCTTTTTATCGGCATACAAGGTCACCATGGCCACCATACTATTCTGCCGCTTCATGGTCGTCACACCAATTTGATTGACCTCAGCTGGTAACATGCTCGTGGCCTGGGAGACCCTATTCTGCACGTTTACCGCAGCCTGATCCGGATCTGTACCGAGCTTAAAGACAACGCTGACCATCAAACTTCCGTCATTACTAGCCGTTGACGTCAGGTAGTCCATATTTTCTACCCCATTGATCGCATTTTCCAACGGCGGGGCTACCGATTTTGAGATAACCTCTGCACTCGCTCCGGGATATGTCGCCATCACCGTCACCGTAGGCGGCGCGATTTCGGGGAATTTGGTGATCGGCAAGGAGGTCATCGCCACCACGCCCAAAATAACCAATAGTATTGATATAACGGTCGCGAGTACCGGCCGTTTTATTATTTTTTTCAGCATAATATTTTGATAAATAAGACCCAGCAAATTGTGCTGCGCCGATAGATATAACTTACTTTTTAGGTTTTACGACAGCACCTGGCCGCACAAACCCCAGGCCACCTGTGATCACACGGTCACCGGCCTGCAATCCGGACTTGACATAATACTCTTCGGTGGTTTTTCCCGCGATCTGCAGTTCCACCTGTTCAGCCTTATTGTCTTTATCCAGTTTATAAGTATAAATTTTATCCTGCACAGCCAATGTCGCTTTTATCGGAACAAGCAGGACATCGTCCAGCGCTGCAGTCATCTCGATCCGGCCCGTATTCCCGGCACGCAACTGCCTATTTGGATTGGCAAAACGCGCCCGAATCGATATCGATCCCGTATTTTTATCAAACTGTCCCGTCACCGCATCAATGACACCTTTTTGTGTATATTTTTTTCCATTCGATAAGATCAGGTCTACCGAATCTCTGGCCGATGAGCTACTTTTTTTATCCTGAAAATTCACAAAATCAGCCTCACTCATGCTGAAATAAGCATACACCTGATTGATATCCGTCAGCAAGGTCAGCGGTTCTACCGAAGCGGCATTTACCAGACTTCCCAAGCGATAAGGAATACGGCCGATATAACCCGATACCGGAGCTTTTACCAGGCAAAAGTCAACGTTTATTTTAGCCGCATTCATTGTTGCCCGGGCCTGTTCGAGGCTCGCAAGCGATGCTTCATACGAAGCTTTGGCCTGGGTGACCTGTAGGTCAGATACAATTTTATTGTCCACAAGCTCGACCTTACGGTCGAGATCAATTTTAAGATTTTTCAAATTTGCTTCCGCGACATGTACAGCCGCCTTGGCAGTTTTGTATTGTTCTACAAAAGGTCGATCATCAATTTTAAAGAGCGCCTGTCCTGCATGTACATAGGCACCTTCATCGACAAAGATCTTACTTAAATAACCCGATGTCTGCGGCCTCACTTCTACATTTGTGATCCCTTCAATAGAGGCCGAGTATGTATTTTTGGAAATTCCGTTTCCAAGTTGAACCTGATGTACCGATACTTCCAGGGCTGAAGGGTTTGCTGCCGGCGTTCCTTTGCTCTGACACGAAAAAACACTGACGAGTATTCCTAAACCTACAACAGTATTTAGACTGCTCTTTAAATTCATATATTTTCCTTAATTTTTTATGCGTACAAATATAAAATCCACGTTTTCGCCTCGAAAGACAGGAAGATCCATCAAGTTGGTAAAAAGACGTATACCATCATTATGACTTAAATCGGATAAATCTGAAAGGAAAATAACGGACAAAAGAAAAGGGACAATCCTCCTGCCGGATGACGTCCCTCTTCGCTGTCCTTATAATATACACGTAAAGTTACCTGCGCTTCAGGTATTTTAAAAGTTAAAAAGATGCTTTCTATTAGGGAAAAGAGCCCCTTTTCGCTTTTTTATGGCATCAATAAAAACTGATTGTATTTTTCTTAAAATTTAGCGTCATTTTGTACTGATTTAAAAATGGGGTACCCAACAGCCCATCAATGGGCAGCGCATCATGGCCAATGCCTCCACCAATAGATTGATCTGTGATCACCGTGTACATATCCTGCAAGGGAAGTCCGCCCAATTTTCCCCGCATCAGATAAGCGATACGGTTTCCTTTGCTGGTACCATTTACACCATTGATGTCCACCTCGCCCTCTTCGTAATCAATAAAGGGTTTCAGTGTTGTTTCAAGCGATTTCTTCAACACGTTGGCATTTGCCCCACAATCTATCCCCATTGGGTATGTTTTTGTTCCAAACGCGATATCCACTATTGGAATATGTCTCTTCATCCGCAACGGAAAACGCCCCATTAATTTACCTTTCAGAATTTCCTTCGCGAGTAGCTCACCGCTATTGTCTATCCGCTCCAGCAGTAATAACTGCTGGGCATAATCCAAAGTAAACTGATAATCCTTGAGCAAACCTATTCCAAGTAATCCAAAAATTGGCGTACCGTCTTCGAGAGCCATGTCAGCCATATTCGAAACCGGAGCTTCAAAATTGTCCAGCACTAGTGCTCCGATTGCCAAACTATTGTCCGCCGACCAGACGACACCGTCCATTTGCCCGCCAACACCAAAGAAATCGACAGATACATCCGGCCTAATCTTATCCGCATCCACAAATTTCTTCCGCAAGATAATTACCGGCGCACCGCTATCGAACTGGAAGCAGCCCTTAGCGCCGTTCAGTGTCGATTCGATGTAGATCAGACCATTCACCAATCGAAACGGAATGCTTAATGTATCAGGCAACCGCGAACGAGTCAGGGCGTCGGACAATGCTTTTTCAGGATCACCTTTCAATCTTCCCTTAATAATGCCCAGATTAACGATCTGCCCCTGTTTATTGAACAAAAAAGTAGGCTTCCCCGGTTTTCCATCGTGATAAGTGACTTCTACTTGAATCAATTCATCGCCATTATCCTGTTGATTTCGATGGATAACTTTAAACGTATTAATCGCCGAAAATTTTTTCAGTATATCCGGCACCGCAATAGTATTATTCAGCTTGGGAAGATTACCGATCTTTGCAGTATCAGCCATCATTGAAAGCAGTGCATCCGCATCTTTCTTGTTGATGGATTCAATAATTCTATCGAGCGATTTGATATTGTCCACCTGTTGAGCCGAGACACTATTTCCTAGCGCACCCAAGAAGAATATAATAAAAATAACCTTCTGCATGATTATTTAACCGTTTGACCCAGCCATTTTACAATTGAATCCAATGTACTGTCGGGTATGTCACCAAGTTTGCTATATTCTGATGGCGTACATTCCTTACAAGGCTGCAACAAATGGTTTACATTTGGCAATAGTAGCGTCGTTACCTTTCCCAGCTGCCCCGATCGGCTATATTGCTTCCAATAATCTAAATTTACCGGATCTACGAAAACGTCTTTACTCCCATTGATCGCCAAGATCGGTACATCCACGTTACCTAAAAAAAGCTGCGGCTCATATTTTACAAAATAACGGTACCAGGGGCCGATCGCATATTGCACATAAGACCAGATCGGAAAACGGAAGTGATCAAATTCAATACCGAGTGTCTTAAAATAGCTATCATCTTTTTGCTTCCAGTAGTTGTATACAGCATTTAACTTACTTTCCAGACTATCAGAGGTAGCATATTGAAAAGCAGTCGCAAACATCAGGCGATTGATTTCATTGGACCTTTTTTTGTCGACTTCTGGTAAGGGGGAGTTATTGACCAAATTTTCATTTTGCACAAATAGCGACTCCAGACCATTTGAAGCCAGGCCAGCCAGACTCACTAAAAATGTCACATCTTTACTTTTGGAAGCCGCTATAGAAATAACTGCTCCCCCTTCGCTATGTCCTAGCAGACCGATATGATTGAGGTCTACATTCTTTTCGGCTTTCAAAAATTCCACCGCGCCCAATACATCCAGTGCAAAATCCGCTGTCGTTGCATAGCGGTATTCGCCCGTGGTTTTACCTACACCACGGTCATCCATCCGCAGGACAATATATCCTTTTGGCGTCAGATAATTGGCAATACGCGCAAACATCTTGGTACCGCCCATGGTCCCATCGCGATCCTGCGCCCCTGTCCCCGAAGCAATAATTATTGCGGGGTATTTACCGGCCTTTTCCGGCGACGAAATAGTCGCCCCTATGGTAATACTGTCTGCTTTTGATTTAAAAACAACATCTTTGCTTTTAATATTTTGCGCAGATAGCTGCCCCACAGCAAATAAAAAAACCGAAGTTAACGCAATCGCAATTTTGTTCATTTTCATCCTTATAAATTGTTTATTCTTTTATTTTCCTGATTTTAACACACTGACCATTTCAATAATTTCATCGGATAGCTCCGAAGCGCTTCCCATATACCCCACTTCAGAGAATCGAATTTTGCCGTTTTTATCGACAACTATTTTATGCGGGATTGCGCCTACGCCAAAACTTTTTGACACACTGCTTTCTGTATCGAGCAAGACGGTGAATGGATAATTATTTTCTTTTACGTAATTAGCAACATATTCCTTTGCGTCCGGGCGCTTTTCTTGTGTATCTACAAAATAAAAGACAACATTGGGGTCATTTTTAAAGTGTTCGACAGCTATTTTCATTCCTGGAAAAGCGGCCTTGCAAGGTGCGCACCAAGAGGCCCAAAAATCAAGAATAACGATCTTTCCCTTTTGCTGTTCTAATGTCACTGTATTTCCAAATTGATCTTTTAATTGAAATGCCGGTGCATTTTTATTGACCAATTGCTGAAGAACCTTATTCTTTAATTCGCCCTGAAGGTTGGCATCCTTAAGACCGGACAGATAATCGGTATATCCCTTATCATTTCCTTTTTCGGCAATGTAGATCTCTTTCATTAAATCCAACATATACGGCGAGCTCTGATTGACCCGATAACTAGCTTCGAGGCTTTCTTTCAATTCCTTTTTCTTACCCTGTGCTTTTAATATACGCGTGAATGTGTCATTTAAGCTAGCATCTTCAAAGCCTTTCTCACTTTTAGCAGCAGTAGCATATACAAATGCCTCATCAAAAAGTGCATTATCTGCCAATATTTTGGCAAACAAAGCGGCATTAGCATAATATAGCCGGCTATACTCGTCACCCTGAAAATTATCCTTATAATAATTCAAGCGATCCAGTACAACGCGGGTATAGGGCAAAATTTCTTTGGCTGTTTTTGAGTTCTGTGAAATGTAAGGAACGGAAATACTCCTGTAGATGACATTTGCCAAAGACATGTAAGGTTCAGCTTTTGACACATATTTTTTATACATTTCAAAATCATTCTTCATACTGGTATAGACAGAAATCGTCCAATAAGCACTGATATGACTGATCCGATGTGCCTCGTTAAAGGCAACTTCCGATTCACGATAAGGGTGCTTATCCACAAAGTCCATTGCGGCTTTCAATCGCTCGTCATCCGTTTTTGCTTTTTGAATAAGATTAAAATCTGCCAATCGTTGCTGATCCTTGACATATTGTCCCTGCGGATATTGTAGACGGATCTTTTGTTCCAGCTCATTTGTTTTCACCGTATCGTTCAGCACCTCTTTATATACCCTAAATACCTGCAATAAATCCTCTTCTTTCACATTAGGCATGGACTGCAGGGCATTCAGCTCATTTTGGAGTTTTGACAGCGATTCAGCTGTATTGATATGCTTCAAGGCATTGGCGACAGGATATAATACTTTAAATCTATTTTCAGGATGTCCTTGCAACTCATATTTGGCCCACATGATCAATATCTCATCGGTTTTATAGGCGGATTTATCCACTATGAAAGGAGTCCCCGGAACGATATCCGGTGTGCGTAACATACCCCATCCGATCATACCACCCGAGACCTGTTTCCCGTCTTTTCCAGAAATCAAATAAGAATAGGTTAGATCGCCCCCCCGATCATAAAGCGTATCTGCCTGAAACGCAAAATTGACCAGCGCCATCTTCTCCGGAACAATATAACTCGCCGTCCAAATGGAATCTTTTTTGGTAAACTTTAAGGTATTCTGCACCCAACGAAAATCCTGGTATCCCGTCAGGGTACCCGAAATGGACTGCGCATCTTTCAGGTTTGTCTTACGGGCGTCATATACAAATTGTATGGTATCACGTTCTTTTGGCAATTCGGGAATCACTTTAAAATTAGGCGTTTGTGCTTGTACAGAGGCAGCGACACCAAGAAATGCTGTACCCAACATTGCTCCCAATGATTGTTTTGTTTTCATATGAATAGTTTGTTTAATTTTTTATGGATTTTGAACAATTTCTGGACTTAAATTAATCTCATACTGTGCTATTGGAAACACATAGCGATTGCTATTTGGCGCAAGGGAAACTGTTTTACCGGCAAATGTACGCGTATATGTCTTTTGGAATAATGCATCATCTTTCAAGCGGCGCATATCCCACCATCTCAGCATGCGGAACATAAATTCCCGGCGGCGCTCCGCAACGACTTTAAGCAAGGCATCATTGGCGTCGCTAGCCGATAAATTGACGGTTCCCTTCGAAAGGATTCGCCTGGCCCGAAGCTGGTTGACTAAGGCCATTGCCGCTGCGGGTTTATTGTTTCGCGCTTCGCTCTCCGCTTTAATCAATAGCATTTCAGGGACGGTGGGCCCAACATTTCGGCCTTCGTTCATGACGTAATCCAGGTAGTAATATCGGCCTTCGTATACATCCCAAGACGAAATAATGTCACCATTTACGGTAAATAAATTATAGCGTTGGTCATGTTCTCCAAATAGTTTGATCAGGTCGCTGCTCAAACGAAAGGCCGTTGGGGTATAAGCGGATACGCCATTTACAGGTACCTTTGATAGCAGAATCTCCTGATTAAATACTCTTTTGGGGTAATTGGAGGCCGTCAGCTGATCCAAAGCAGTCAAATCAATCAATGTACTGTTTAGCGCCAGGGCCTGATCTGCCGCCGCAGCAGCCTCGCTATAGCTGCTCATGTAGAGATAAGTACGTGCCAGCAATCCATATGCGGCGGCCTTGCTGGGCAGCGTCGTATATTGCTGCTCATTTGGCAACAATGGAGTGGCCTCCTGAATATCCTTTAGAATGGCATCATAGACCGTCTGCACAGACACCCTTACCAAAGGTTGCTCTGTCGACGGGGACAGCAACAGTGGAACCCCCAGATCAGTGCCTGCTGTTGCCTGTTGGTAGGGCTTGGCATAGGTATTGACCAGCATCAGATAAGCGGCGGCGCGATGAATTTTGGCTTCGGCCATCAATTCCGCCTTTTCCAGATCACTTCCATCCGTCACCGACGGAACCTCGTTGATCACTGTATTTGCATAGGCAATCGTATTGTACAGCGCACCCCATGCATCATCTTTATGGTACATATTTTCAATTGGATAGATCACATCTGACCATTGATAAGCCCGGCTATAGTAGCCATAATAATCGCTACTCACCAGACCTTTCTGCTGTGCACTACCATCTATAATTTCCAGGTCATCAGCTGCCATATCAGAAATGGAAGGTGCAGCTTCAAATGCATTTGTATTGTTCAGCAGATAACGATAATTTTCAATCGTACCCGGAGTCAGTTGCCCCTGCGTTTTGATGTCAACATATTTTTCACAGCTTGCAAATATTGTCAGGGAAATTGCTGCTAAAGCTGTGGTATAAGAAAGGTTAAACTTCAATCTTCTCATAACAGATTGATTGCTATTATTTTCAGTTGTTCGGTTTTTCATATCAATCCGGGTTAAAAGCTTACATTAATTGAAAAATTATACGAAGGCACCGGACGCAGATTGGTCGTATTGCCCACGAGAGTAGTAAAGTCAGGATCATAGCCTTCTTTATTCGCTGTCCAGATCAGACCCAAATTCCGCACCGAACCAGCTAGCTGGATATTTTCAACTTTCAGTCTGTTCAGCAGATTTTTTGGTAGCCCATAGCTCAGTGAAATTTCCCGGAGACGGATATAATCTCCCTTTAAGACATTGATATCCGAATTTTGATAACGTTGTAGACTATAGGAGCTATAGATATCGGCAGTTAAGGCCGGAACATTTGTAAAAGCTTCATCACCTGCCTCCCGCCATCTATCCGCGATGTCAGCGCTCAGATCAAATTTAGGGATTGTCAACCCCCGGCTCGGAGCCATATAAGACTCTACGCTAGGTTTCATAAAAACATTGCCAAACTGATAAGAAATCAAAGCGTAAACCGACCATTGTTTATAGCGTAAATTGGTCCTAAAAGACCCATAGTATGGAGCCACCCTGCGACCGGCATAGGCCAGATCCTCCACCCCGCTTAAGGTCTGCGTGACTGGAATAATTTCATTATTCTTATTATAAATCTGCGTCAGTCCCTTCTCATCTAAACCAGCATGGCGAAAGACAAAGATTTTATCACTGGGATAACCTTCTAGATAACTGATGCCAATGGGATTATACGAGTAGGTAAATGCAGAAATATCTTTTGGATCAAATCTATTGTCAGTGATCGTATTGGTATTGTACGAAAAGTTCAATGTGGCATCCAAGTTCCAATCCGTATTGCGCACAAAAATACCTGTTAAGCCCAGGTCAATCCCTTTGCCCGACATGGATGCTGTATTTCTTTTTAATGAACCGGCACCGATGGTTCCGACATAAGGTGCTGCGATCGGGAAACTATATAAGAGGTCTTTACCATTTTTACGGTAATAATCGATAGTACCGGTAAGACGGTTATCCAATAGACCAAAGTCCAGACCTAAATTGGTTACATAAGTCTTCTCCCAACGCAACTGCGGGTTTGCCACAGCGATAATGCTTGCCGAAGGCTGACCTGTCGGGTTGTAAGCAGCATTATCAAAAGAAATGTAAGTAAAAGGTCTGACATCTTGTGTAATGTTGCCATTGACACCATATGTGGCACGGAACCCAAGCTGGTTCAACCAGGTAAACTTTTGCATAAAATGCTCTTTTGCCAGATTCCATTTTAGGCCCGAAGACCACAAGGGCGTCGCCCGAAAGCTACGGTCCAAGCCAAAATTGTTATAATCATCGTACCGCACACTTCCTGAAACCGTATACTTTCCATTTAATGTATAAGCAGCATTAGAAAAGTAAGATAAAAAACGTCTTGTTCTGTCGGCTTGCGTGGGGCCTCCACTTAAGCCCGAGAGATAACCCATCAGCGTATTGTAACTATTTTGGGCATAGCTAACATCTGTATTAAAACCCGTCTGTGGATTGTAGCCGTACATCGTTTTCATCCCCTGACCAGCCTGTGTCTGTCTGATCTCCGAACCGGCGATGGCCGTGATCTCATGTTTTTGATCGAAGGTTGCATCGTAATTCAGTTGTCCACGAACCGTATAGTTGTTGATGCTGCTGTTAATGATATTGTAGATTCCACCCTTGTTAATGCCAATGGTATTTGTCGTCTCCCCAATTGGAGTAAATTCATTCAGCAGCAGGCGATTTTTATAGGACTTCTCGTCATTAAACGCCCTATTCTCACCAAAAGAGCGTTCATTTGCATAACTTACTGACCCTTTTAAGCCCTTATACAAAGGCACTTCCAAGTTAATGACCGCTGAATAGTTATTATCTTTCTGCAGGTTGTCCAGCAGTTGCAATTCCTGCAAATAGTTATACCGCCAGTCCTTATAAGCTGGACCTAAAGGTTGCGTAAACCCAGGGTTTATTCGATTATAATAAATCCCATTTCCGTTCTGGTCAGCCAAAAGTTGATAAGGCAGCAAAGTCGAACTATTTGCATCATACAGCTGGGCAATATCAATTCCATTTTTGCTGTTTCTGAAGAACGTTCCCCGGACACTGGTCGAAAGAGTGGCAATTTTAAATATCTTCCAGTTATTGTTTAAGCTAAAGGTAAACCTCTTTCCATTTTCACCTTTTGTGAATGGGTTTTCGTTGGCATACGATGCCGAGTAGAAATAATTATTATTTTCCGTGCCGTTGCTGATGGACAGGTTGTACTGCTGGTTGTTCATCGGGCGCAGCAAATATTGCTGGATCTGCGCCCTATTGTCAATCTGCTTCAATGGATTGACAAGCGCATCATAATCGGCCTGGCTTATCAGTCCATTTTTGAGGCGTATTGCAGCAGCAGCCACTTCACCCGGGTAATAGCTCGACGCATACATGTATAAATTCGCTGCAATATTGTTTGAATTCAAGATATTTTTTGCGACGAGCTCCTCTTGGTAATCGATCATTTGGGCACTGTTCATGGTACGGAGATAGCCCAGATCAGGTTTACCGGAGAATGCGGTATTAAAAGAAAAGTTTATCCTTGGCACCCCGGTATTCGATCCTTTCTTTGTCGTCACCACAATGACCCCATTGGCTGCACGGACTCCATAGATGGAAGCTGCGGCGGCATCTTTCAAGATCGTAATGTTATCCACGTCGTTGGGATTGAGCATAGCCAAATCGATATTGGATATAGCGCCATCAATCACGATTAGGGGCGACTTTTCGGTATCTGTGTCTATCGATCCAACACCACGAACAGTGAGGTTATAGTCATTTTGTCCGATGGTACGGGTACTGGAGTAAATCCCCATTTGATTGTTGTTGTAGGTAAAGGTACGATCCCCCGAACCGAGGGACACCTGAAGACCGGGGGCCAAACCCTCCATTCGGTTGATTAAGTTGGGTGATGGATTTTTTTCCAATTCCTTGGCGCTAATTACTGTTGCCGATCCTGTAGCTCTTTCCTTGGAGATTTTTTGGTAACCTGTAGAAATGACGACTTCTTCGAGCATATTTTCTTCAGCTTCCATGACAACCACCATTTGCTCACGATTTCCGACCATCACAGTCTTACTTTTGTAACCTACTGCTGTAAAAACAAGTTCGTTTGTTGGCGCTAGGTCATACAACATAAATCGGCCATTTTCATCTACCTTCCCACCCTTGCGTGTATCTTTTATCCAGATACTTGCAAAAGGTATGGTTTTGCCACTTGCAGAACGCACTGTACCCGACACACGCTCCATTCCGGTGCTCGCAGTCCGGTCATTTTCGGATATACTTTGCTGATTCCGGTTACTTGTTTCCTGACGACGGACGATGGAATAAGACCTATCATCGACATATAAGAATACCAGCTGATTGGGATACAATACTTTTTTAAGTACTTCCTCTAAGCGATTTCCTTTTAACGATGCCAGATCCACAAATTTGCCGTTCAGAAGGTTGTGCTCATAACTTAAGTTAGCGTTGAATTGCTGCTCGATCCGTTTGATTGCTTGAGCAAGCGGCAACTTCTCTTGGGCCAATGCCTGTTGCCCGACAGTAAATAGTAGCGAACAGACCGGAACCATCAAGATGCTCCGTATCGGCTGCCACCTGTTGTCTGTAATTTTCATTTTTAGTTAGGTTAGCTATAGTAATGTATTAGATTGATATTGTTTTTCTCATTTAGGGTCAAGGTAGATGGTATCTTTTTCCGTGCGGATGTTGGCTTGTAAAATATTAGCAATCGTGTAAACAATGCTTTCTGGGGAGTTTAACGAGATACGGCCATCAATTTTTCGGTTTAACAATGCTGTATCATTAACGATGATCTCTTTTCCATAGACATAGCGAAATTCATTGATGAGATCAGCTATAGATAAGTTTTCCCCCGTCAGTGTCTTTTGGGTCCAGGCTACGGTCTGCTGCACGGTTCGGTTGTCACTAAGCACATTTCGAAAACCCTGGTCTCCAGCCATAACGATATCACCGGGGGCAAGAATCCGCGGCGCTCCGCCCTGTTTCACATTGCGCAGGGCAATGCGTCCTTCCAATAGTGACACGGTTACTTTGTTATCTCTATTTTTTAGATTAAACTTGGTGCCTAGCACTTCTACGGCCAGCTCACCGGTATAGGCTGTGAAACGCTCCTCCTGCCGAATAGCGGTAGTGTCCTTATTCAGATGCCTTACTGTTAATAAGGCCTCACCTGTCGTATGTACTTCCCGCTTAGATAACCAGTTCCAGGCACGGCGATAGGCCACCGAGGAGTTGGCATTCAACTGAACAGTACTGCTATCCGGCAAGATTACGGTCTGTAAGGCACCGCTTCCAGTCTGTATCACAATCATGGATTGGTAGTACCAGGCTGCTGTTACAAAAAGAGCCAATGCCGCTGCGCCCGCCAACGATGCCCATATGCGGATGATATGGTTTCTTCTTTTCTTTCTATTATCGACGATGCCTCTTTCAATATCACGGAATAGGCTCTCCGTGAAGCCCAGGTCAGGCCGTATGCGCGTGATCCCCATCAGGGCCTGGAGGTAAGCTAGCGCCTCATCATACGCTTTTGCATTTGGCGGATTGCCCGCACGCCATTTATGCCAATAGCCGAATTCCTCCTGATCCGGGTTTTTAGCAAAACGGACAAAGTTCAGGTCGTCCAAAAAATCCTGCGTATTATAGGTATGATAGTTTTCCATGAGTAAGCCTTTGTTAAGTAGATGACAAATTGGGATTGGATTTTATCCCATGTAATTTTATTTTTTTTAAAAAAACTTTAAAAGCTATCTATAAATCTTGTCAAATTCATAATTTCGTAACCAAACAAGCCCTTTTAAACCAAGTTTTTAGCGGAATTGACAATCTCCTGACGATAGTGTGCTATTTAAACGCAGGCTTATGTTAATGTTATTAAATCTTTACTATTTTTGGAAAGCGATAATCTATTTCTTTAACTGACGCAAACGCTGAAATGAGTAATACGATCATAGATCTGTGTTGGAATGATTTTATTGAGGGCGATAAAAAGGCCTTCGAGCAGATCTATCGTGCCCTATTGCCCAGCTTGTACGAATATGGCATGCGACGTGTAAAAGATGAAGATTATGTCAGAGATGCTATCCAGGAAGTATTTATCAAATTTTGGGAAAATCGCAATAAATTAAAAGTCATATCCAATCCGAAGCATTATCTACTGGTTGCACTTAAGAACAGCTTATTAAACACGCAATTACGTGACGGGAGGCTGAGCTCATTTGGTGAAAATGATGATTTCCAGCTGACTTACGATGTGGAGTCCAGCTACATCGCTGCCGAGGAACAGCGAAGCAATGCACTTAAACTGATTCAGGCACTTGAACAATTAACCGGCAAACAGAAAGAAGTTATTTTTCTTCGATATTTTGAAGAACTGAGCTATGAAGAGATCAGCGTGCTGACCAATATCTCCGTGAAAAGCTTATACAAATTGAATAATCGCGCTATGGCGACACTCAAAGAAATCATGGGTATGCCAAAACAATCTCTCCTTGTGTTGCTTTATATCATTAAATTTTTGTATTCATAACAATCTATCGAATGGATCGGGAGCTAACATTCAATTATTGGGGCAAAAAAAAACACAATCTTATAAATTGTGTTTTTTTGTTATTGCTTATTTTTTATAGACAAGTAGTGGTTTATCCTTTCTGACAATGTAAGTTGCGAGTTCAGACGCTTTGCCCGTTCCAATATTTTTGGCAGAATGATTCTTTCCTGCGGGAATAAAGAGTACCTCGCCAGCTTTCAGTACAACAGGCTTCTCGCCTTCCAACTGGTATTCAAAAATACCTTCCAGGACATAGATAACTTCTTCCCCAGGATGTGAATGCATCCCTACAGCTGTGCCAGGCGCTAAGTCTATCCGCGCTTGAATGGTTTCATATCCGACGGCTTCAAGCGGATGTCTTTGGAGATCTGTCCGTTTGACGCCAGATTGTTGCGCATATACCCCAGTCGATACGAATGTTGTCAATAAACCCACTGCTAAAATTATTTTTTTCATGATCTTTGTTATTTGTGCTTGTTGTTAAAAATTTATAATACAAAGTTGGGCTAAATTAAGACGCCCTACAATGGATAGCTTTCGCTTTGGATTGCACTTTTTTACCTAGCGCAATAATCAAAAACCATTGTAAAACAAAACGCTTTTTCAAAATCTTCCACATTGTGGGATTAACGAAGGAAATTCCTTCATTTCTTAACCGCAACACATTCTATTTCGATGCTCGCATTTTTTGGCAATGAAACCACCTCGATCGTACTTCTGGCTGGGAAACGATGGCCAAAATAAGTACCGTATAAGCTATTGACCATTTCAAATTGGGTTATATCTGTGATATAAATCGTTGTCTTGGTTATATGTGCTAAATCCGAATGATTATTTTCAAGAATCACTTTTAGATTTTCAAAGATCTGAACCGTCTGTTGTTCGATTCCAGGCTTTAGGTTGTTTGTTTTGGGATCCAATCCAATTTGCCCCGACACAAATATCAGATTGCCGGCGCTAGTCGAGTGGCTATAGGGGCCTATTGGTTTTGGTAAATTAGGATGTTCAATGATCGCGATGTCTTTCCTTATGCTGCAGGATGCCATTGATAGTAAAAAAAATAGGAATAATACAATTCTGTTCATGTGGTGATAGTTTATAAAGGTGGTCAAAAAGTAAAGCAGAAGCCCCGAGAATTCGATTGCTAAAATATTCCTGTAAAGAGATCTAGGAGAAATAAAAATAAGGCTGTCCAAACAGATTGGACAGCCTTATGCGATTAGCGCTTATTTTTTAATGAAATTTAACAGTTCGGTATTGAATTTTTCCAGTTCTTCGATGAAGAGTGCGTGGCCACTTTTTTCGAATGGAACCAAGGTTGAATTTTTAAGCAAAGACTTCATCTGTTCGGCAAGATCATAGGAACAAATTTTGTCAAGTTTGCCATGAAGGATCAATGTAGGCACAGTTATTTTTTTCAGGTCATCACGCAAATCGCTATCCCGTAAAGTTTTTAATCCTTCAGCCATTGCATAGGGCGAAGCCTGAGCCTGAATTGTTCCTAACCAAGCGCCATGTCCAGCAGATACACTGTTTTCATTGGCAGGGAAGATTTTACCGAATGTAGCAAACAGTTCCGGGCGATTTGTATTGTTGAGGTTGATCAAACCATTGACATCCTCTTTTGTCCAGAGCCCATGGTTGAAGTCCGCACGTTTTGTCCAGATCGGTGCCGCCGCTCCGAAAAGTGCCATTTTGGACACATGGGCTGCATTGTATTTCGCTACATAGTGAATGACAGTCGCTCCGCCCATCGAGAATCCACCTATTGTAGCATTTTCAATTTTTAATTTGTCCAGTACAACTTTGATGTCATCGGCAAAAACATCGTAATTATATTTTCCTGCGGGCTTATCAGATAAGCCAAAGCCTCTCAAGGTGATGCCGATCACGCGGTATCCTTTTTGTATAAAATCGGCATATTGGTATTCATACATGGCATCACTCAAAGGCCAGCCATGAATCAAAACAATGGGTTGCCCTTCGCCAAGATCCGTTACATGTAGCCTGACATTTTTTTCAACCTCGATATATTCTTCACGTCCAAATGAAGCTGCAATTCTGTTGGTTTGCGCAAATACAGCGCTGGATAATAATGTTGTGAAAAGTACGAATGCTAAAATTAAATTTTTCATGTTTTCTAATATTAAATTGTTTTAAATGCTGTTGTTATTTTGATATCACAAAGTTGGCCCAATTCTGCCCGTCTTACAATGGATGGTTTTCCCTTTGCATTGCACTTTTTTCTCTTCTTTATTTTACGCAGGATTTTTTAGCACGTAATCTCTTCAGATGTGCTGTTAGGGGATGGCTTAAACGAAAAAAGCACAATCCAGGGATTGTGCTTTTTTCGTTTTCAATAAGGAAATGTTATTATTTAAACTGTTTTCTAAATGTGATTGGTGAGATGCCCGTGTTTTTAGTAAAAAAGCGGATAAAATAAGCATCGTCCTCATAGTTAAGACTGTATGCAATTTCTTTAACCGTCATTGTCGTATGGGCCAAAAGGCGTTTGCTTTCCAGGATAATTCGATTTTTAATAATTTCGTTGGGAGTTGCTTTACTGACCAGTCCTATTTTCTTACTTAAATTTTTGGGCGTAACAAAGAGTAGATCTGCATAGTCTGCGACTGTATGCCGTGTTTTATAATGCTGTTCGACCAACTTACTGAATTTTCTTAAAAACTGTACGTCAGTTTGCTGGTCTTTTGTGGCAAGTTGATGCTGCTCTTTCCAGATACGTGTCGATTTGAGGATAATCATTTTTAGGAGTATCCTTAACATTTCTTCCGTACTGGAATCTTCATTGTTCATTTCCACTTGAATTTCCCGAATAATCCGCTGTATGTCATCGGACTGCGCTTGGTTCAAATTAATAAAAGGAATTTCAAAGACATTATTGTATAAAATACCATCACAGGCTACTTCCTGATCATGAATTTCGATACAGTAAAAATCTTTATTAAAATGCATCAGCTGGCCGCCAACGGTCTCACAGGGCTTTAAGACTACATTGGGGTTAATAAACAACAAAGCGTCGGTTTCCATTGCTATTTCCTGAAAATCGACTTGGATAATTGCATTTTTAGGAATAAAAAGGATCTTGATATGCCCCTCGATTGCGGTCAACGCATGATCTTGTAGCGCGGATTTGCTGAATTCTAAATTGCCAAATTGTTTGAATGAAAATTCTTTGATCATATAAGCTTAAAGCATGTTATAAATTTCTCTTCTCAAAAATAGCAATAAAAATGTGGCAACATCGGCTTTTGATTCGGTAATGCAGATGCAGCTGTATAAAAATTGTTTAGCAGCTGGATCACACCACAATATTTTGTAGTTTTAACACACTAACAAAACAAAAAATGAGCAATAGGATATTTATTGGAGGAATAATTGGAGCATTTATTTTGGCAAGCGCGAGTTCATGCTCCAGCCAAAAGAAAACAGTTAATATGGAACAACAAGTTTCACAACAAGAAATTACAGGCACAATTACAGCCATTGAAAACGGAAAAGATGGCTATATGGCAAGCGTTAAGGACGAAAAGGGTACAATATCGATTGTAACCATAAGTGTTGTCAATCTTCAGAAATCAGGTGGAACATTCAAACGTTACAATATTGGGGATAGGATCCAAGCCAAAGGAGAATTCTGGAAAGACCAGGCCAGTGTCATGCATATCACTGCCAAGTCTATAATGGAAGTCAAATAGATTTATTTCCAGTCTATCGAATGTGGATGGAATAAAAGGACGGACCGACATAAGTCCGTCCTTTTCTATGTCACAATTCAATCAATCGGATCCGCTATATCTTTCCCTTTTAGTTATCAAAAAGTTCTTTCAGTTTTTCACTCAATGTCTCTCCACGTAGGTCTTTGGCAATAATCACACCGTTGGGATCAACGAGCAAGGTACTCGGAATTCCCATAATACCATAGTAAGAAGAGACTTCATTATTAAAACCTTTTAGATCAGAAACCTGAGTCCATGGCATTGCATCGTCCTTAATGGCCTTTTTCCACTTGTCTTCGTTATCATCCAGTGAAATACCCAAAACTGTAAAGTTCTTATCTTTATATTTATTGTATTCTTTCAAGACGTTGGGATTCTCTTGCCGGCATGGCCCACACCAGCTTGCCCAAAAATCAACGAGTACATATTTTCCTTTAAAGGATGAAAATGACACTAACTTTTTGTCGAGGTCTGCCTGCGAAAAATTTAACATTGCAGTACCGATAGCACTACGTTTTAATATGTCTAATCTATTGGCTAGCGCTTTTCCCTGCATGGTATTTTTCATCGGTGCTGTTAAGACGGCATACAGGGATTGGATGTCTTCATACTTACCCATCATAGCACGGTCAGCAACTAAACTAAGGCTATAAAAACTGGACGGATACTTCTTGATGTATTCTGCGGCGCGTTCCCTTTTTATATCTCTAAATTTACTAATCTTCTCTTCAATTTGCTTTTTTTCTTCCGCGGTCGCTTTTCCATACTGTTGATAGAGTGGATTTTCCTGATCAGTTATATCTTGTAAAGATTTTTGATAGGCATCCGCTTCGTCTTGTAGAGGAGATCCTTTTACTTGCAGTTTGCCTAATTCTTCTGCAGTTCCAGTTAACGTCATATTTTTTGCTTCAGCAAAAAATTCAACATACCGTTCTGGAAACATGATGGAAATTTTCTGCGGTTCATGGAGCTCTGCTGACCAGGTAAATTGGCCGTCTTTGGTTTGAACGGTGTCCATTTTGGGCGCTCCATTTACTAATCTATAAAAGACGATCTCCCCATCTTTTAATCCCTTAATATTTCCGTTGAGCTGCGCTTTCTGAGCCAATGCAGCGCAGGTCACCAATAGTAATCCTGCCGTTAATTTAATTTTGTTTATCATTTTATATTTCTTATATGTGATAGTAATCTTGTTAAGCTTATTAAAATATTTCAGTAAGCTTTTTATCAAGGTCTGCATCTGTGCCGGCGCCACTACCATAGCGTCCAATAATTTGACCTTGGGGATCGATCAATATTTTTGTTGGTAATGTAGTTATGCCATATTGACCACCGATGTAGTTATCATCCCGCTCTCCCTTTCGTAATTTCTCGATATTTTGTCCTGACAATACGTGCTTCCATACAGCAATCTTATCATCTTCGACAGCTTTTCGCCATGCCTTTTCATTCCCATCATCAGATGCTACGCCAATGATCTCAAGGCCCTTTTCCTTGTATTTTGCATAAAGGGCCAGTAAATGCGGATTTCCTTTACGACAAGGCACACACCAACTTGCCCAAAAGTCAAGCAATACATATTTGCCTTTGTGAGCCGATAAACTTAATGGAGTACCATTGATGTCGGTACTCGCAAAATCGGGTGCATTTACCCCCACAGACCCACGGCGAATGGCCTGTATCTTAGATTGGACATAACGACCTGCGATACTGCGTTTGGCTCCCGTGCTGAGGGCTTCATATCTTTTCGCAGACTCTTCCAGCGGCAACTGGCCTACCGCATACATCAGTCGATTTGCGGCAGTAAATCCGTTAGGATAATGTTCCAATACTTGATCCTCGGTCGCACGAATTTGTGCATGAAATGGCTCCATTTCTTTCTGAACAGCATTCATTTCAGCCCGTATATTTTTTGATGCTGCCGTATCTTTCTGTTCTCTAATAGCCAAGTATTTCTCTACCACACGATTATAGTGTTGTTGGGCTGGTTGCATATTGATCCGGATGCTGGCTTGTTTTTTATTGAGCATATCTTGCTCCGCATTGGAAACAGAACCTTTAAGCTCGCCTAGCTCAAATTGGTTGTAATCGATGGACAACGTCATCTCTCCAGGCTCAAGAATAAGAGGTAAACGCTTATCTGCTAAGCGTTCACTCTTTTTTTCCATCAAAATTTCGGCTTTCGTGGGGTACTCGAGCTGTCCTGTGAAGATAAATTTCCCTTGATTTAATTGTATACTATCCATCCGTCCATTTTCGCTATCTGCAATCGACAGGTAGATATAGCCATCCGCTTTTCCAGCTACTTTTCCAATCAGCGTAAATGATTTGGACTGCGCGAAAAGTGGCCCAGCTATCAATAGCAAGCTAATTTGTATTATAATTTTTATTGCCTTCATCTGTAAATTATTTACTAAAAACCGCATTCAATTTTGCATCAAGATCAGCATCAGATCCGCCTCCGGAACCATAGCGACCAATAATAACGCCCTGGGGGTCAATTAATATTTTGGTGGGAAGCGTATGAATCCCATAATGTTCGGATATGTCCTGCGAGCGGTCGATGACGTTGTTTTCCATTTTAAGTCCACGAAGAACATGTTTCCAGATCTGGATCTGATCCTGTTCCACCGCTTTCTTCCAGGCAGCTTCGTTACGGTCGTCATCAGAAATACCGATGATCTCGAAACCGGCATCTTTATATTTATTATAGACGCTGATCAAATGTGGATTTCCCTGTCTACAAGGTACACACCAGCTCGCCCAGAAATCGAGCAGCACATATTTGCCCCTATAATCCGCCAAACTAAGGAGTTTACCGTCTATATCAGGTTTTGAAAAGACATAAGCAGGATTTCCCGGAGACCCGCTACGCATTTTATTAATTTCATCAAAGACCTCTTTTCCATAACTGCTTTTTTTTACGTCAGAAGTGAAAGAATTGTATACTTTTTCCGCTTCCGCCAATGTCATCCCCGATATCTTAAAACGCATCAGATAGGCCGATACAATAGACTGAGGGTTTTTCGCTATAAAGTCGCGATCTATCGCGTCCTGCTGCTTTTGGAAAGGTTCAAACTTGTCCCGGAAAGCATAGTTATCAATTTTCATAGCCTCTACCTGCTGTTCCATTTCTTTTAGCGCTTTGCTTGCTTTGGCATATTCTTCATTACGCTTCTGATACTCGGCACGCAGCGGTTCCATGGCTTTATTGATCGGTGCCTTTTGCTCATCAAGGCTTTTTAATTTATCGTTCTCTTTTGATCCGGTAAGTCTACTTTTATTTATACTGTCCCGATCGAGCGTCATTTTCATTGTTGTAGGTTCGAGAACAACTGAAAAAACATCGTCAAACGAAAGTGCCCGCCCGCCCAGGCTGATGTAGCCAAATGTTGGCCCGGCAACGACTCCAGTAAACTTAAACTTTCCGTTAGCAACCACAACACTGTCTTTTATTTGATTATCGTTACCGGTACCATAAGACAGATGGACATACTTTCCATTCAGCTCTGGAGCCTGTCCATTAATCACAAATTTCTTTTGGGCTGACGCGGTTAAAGTAGCCGCCATTAGGGCCATAAGGACTATAAATTTATTACTAGTATTCATGTTTTATCTCTTTAATTTTTACTTTTTGTTTATTCCTGCCAATGCTTTTTAAATCAGGCATATCTGCTATTCTGTTGATGTCAACTATAGTTATGGGTTTTGCACGAGATTTGGATTGCTCGCAATTTCTTCATCCGGGATCTTCATCAGTATTTTTCCTTCGGTAGGTTGTACCGTCATAGGCGAAGATTTGCCCGATGCATAATTGCGTACCATCGAAAGGCCATTTCTAAATTCATCGTAACTCGCATGGCCTTC
Source organism: Sphingobacterium athyrii (assembly GCF_003071065.1). GTDB lineage: Bacteria > Bacteroidota > Bacteroidia > Sphingobacteriales > Sphingobacteriaceae > Sphingobacterium > Sphingobacterium athyrii. The sequence continues at coordinate 1,055,768 of NZ_QCXX01000001.1, forward strand.
AAAGGCAAGTTCAATTTTACGCTGTTTTAAAATCTCTTTGAACAGCGCCGCACCAGCTAAGTTCTCAAGCCCAGTCAATCCCGCACGTTTCCTGATGATGTTTACGTCAGCAAGAGCCGCAGCATTTTTCCCCAATTTGACCAATGCTTCGGCTCTATTCAGATACATCTCTGCTAATCTTAGGTAACGGTAGGGAGAACGACTGTATAAAGAAGCATAGCCAATATTGTATTTATTGCAAGCCAAGTGATCCTCTGGAAAGCCCGGTGTTATATTTTCGACATAGAATGCTTTTCTAAGGTCCTTTTCATCAAATAGAGAAAGAAGATAAGGTGAAGGTCGATAGAGCCCACCGGTATAATTTATTTGTGAAGGCATCTTAAAGAGGTTGGCAATCAAACCATTCATAAATTCACCATTGATAGCAAATATGTCTTCTTTGTTGTTCAGGTTGTCCGTATCGTAATATCTTTTAAAGGCATCCCCTTGTATAAGTTCGTAGCCCCCTTGACGGATGACCTTATCGGCGTATTCGAAGGCATTTTGATTCGCTTCGTTATTTGGTGACGAAAAGGTACCACCCCTGTAGAGTTCCACCCGCGATAACAGCGCTTCCGCCGCCAAACCGCTCGCATAACTATTGGATTTCTGCTGTTTAAACAATGGGATCGAAGTCTTCAGATCGGATACGACCTGCTCATATATTTCAGCGACAGTTGCTCGTTTAGGTGCGAGGCCCGGCGCAAATTCATCATTGACCACCAACATCACGCCCAGCGAATTTCCATTACCTTGGTAGAATGGCATTCCATACAAACGGACCAGATTAAAGTAAATATAACCACGAAGAAATAATGCTTCCGCCTTTGCCTGCAGAATTATTGGATTAGTTTCGTCGTTTTTCACGTTGGCAAGCACTTTATTAATGTGCAACAAAACGTTGTAGCTATTGCGCCAAAAGGCATACGTATAGGAGAGATCTCTATTTGAAGAATTAATATAGTCAAATAGGTCAGTATTCCGGTTTACTTGCGCATCCAGGGCACGTATGGTATTTCCCCTGGCTTCTGAAAGAAAAATCTGCAAATCGGTAAAGCCAATCCCTGTAGCGCTTTCTGACCCAACAGTAATTAGATTATAGATACCCAACACTGCTTTTGAATAGCCAGACGGCGTATCAAATTGTCTTTCTTCAAAAATGACGTTGTGCGGTCTGAGCTCATCAAGTTGTTTGTTGCAGGATGTAAGGCCTAACAAAGTCGATGCGATTAGAACAACATAGCGTAATGTATATAATTGTCTATTTTTATATTGAATATTTTTCATCATTTACAAATTAAAATGTCAGCTGCATCCCGAGTAAAAACCTTCTTGGATTGGCAAAACCGGTACCCGCCCCACCATAGCTTGTGTTTACCCCTCCTAAGACGGCTCCTTCCGGATCTACGCCTACAAAATCCTTATGCTTGATCACATATAAATTATCGCCGCTAACAAAAACATCTGCGCGAGCTAGCTTCAAGGCTTTTAACACGCCGTTAGGCAAGCTATAGGTGAACCTGACATTGCGCAAACGGGCATGGCTTGCATTTCCCCACATTTTGGATGAACGATAGGTGAGTGCAGTCCATGCATTCGGATCGGTGCTGAATACATCAGGATAATTCGCTTGCATATCCCCGGGCCCCTGCCAGACATGTTGATTATCGGCAAAAACAACATTATTACGGCCGAGCCTAGGCGCAGTTGGAGCCTGGAAATTATTCACTAAAGACATTTGGGTATAGTTGCCCACCTGAAACCACCACTCGACATTTAAGCTGTAATTTTTGTATTGAAAGCTGTTGGTAAATCCACCGAAAAAGCGTGGCGTAGCCTGCCCTACCCGTTGCCAGTTGGCCAAGTTGCTCACTTGCCCAATACCTTCCACAATTATTTGATTACCCTTTTCATCAAAATTATAGTGCTGCATATTACCGTTCTCGGGATTGATGCCTGCAAATTGGATCGCTTTGATCACATTGATATCTTCGCCAATTTTTCGATAATATGATCTGGAGTAAGAATCCAAAAGCGAATCCTGATACAGTCTGGTAAGCTTATTTTTATTGTAACTAAAATTAAAACTGGTATGCCAGTTGAAATGAGCAGACTTTACATTATGTGTGCTCAACGATACTTCGATACCCCGGTTAACGATCTGTCCAACATTCTGATATTGTGTTAATGCACCCTGTGCAGAAGGCAAACTGACCTGCTGTAATAGACCATCACTACGTTTGTGGTAGATATCCGCAGACAAATTGATCCTATTCTTTAAAAGCGCGATATCGAGACCGATATTGCTGTTGTGAAGTGTCTCCCAAGAAATCATCGGATTAGCCAATTGCGTGATCACTGCGCCGATATTATCGACCTGCTCATATCGAGCTGTCTCCGAATAAAATGTCGTATTTAGGTATCCGTCGCCCAGGTCTCTACCAGATGTACCGTAAGAAGCGCGAAGGCGCAAATTATCAATAGCCTGAATGTTTTTAAAAAAGCTCTCTTTGGATATATTCCATCCGCCACTGAACGAGTAAAAAGTACCGTATCGTTTGTCGCGTCCAAAATTGGTCGTCGCATCCGTACGAACGGAAATTGAAGCCATATAGCGGCCTGCATAGCTGTAGTCAGCCTGCCCGAATACCGAAAAGGTGGCGCGTTCCTGATAATTTCCCGATGGTTTGTAAGGAAATCCATATGCCACATTGATCACACTTCCAAAATTTTGTGCGGCCCCCATATTCCGCTCACTGGGCAATACATTATACATGTCTATGTCCATGATTTCTGTGGTCCTTTTGCCCCATTCTTGTCCTACCAACGCACTGATAACATGATTACCGCCGACTGTCTTGTTGAAATTCAATGTATTGGACATAAGGTAATCAACGAATTTAGTATCATCAATCTCTAGCGTTCCATTAGGTAAAACTGCACTTGTCGGAGAGAATAAATAAGGGTATCCACCATACTTTCCGGAAAATGAACGTGGATCTAAGTAAGAATTGACATTGGTGCCTACAAAATTAAGCGAGTTGGAAGTCTGAAAGCTTAAAAAAGGAAGTATATTATACCGCAGACTTATGCTGGCTAAATGATTTTGTACCTTTGTCAGCTTCGTATTATCATATCCCGTTTCCGCAAGAAAATTTTGCGTCCATGTTGTGTAAGCAGGTCCATAATTACTCGACTGTCGCACAGGCAGACTGTCCAATAGATTGCCGGCATTATCATACGGATACATAAATGGCTGGATCATATATAATTCAGGCACCCCGTTGCGTTTGGTGATCCGGTCAATAATAGAGCTTACATTGATACGTGCAAGTAATTTACTTGAAATAGCATGGTCAATATTAAATCTTATATTTTTTCGGTCAAAACCATTATCATATAATGCTCCATTTTCCTTAAACCACCCGACTCCCATATAAAATTTAGTTTTATGGGTACCATGACGTACCCCTACTTCTGTATTGGTAAAATTTCCATTGCTATAAATTTTATCTTCCCAATTGAAATTACGCGTACGATCTTCATCCGTATAGACGCGGCGTTCGCGAATAAAATCGGCGACGTTCGGAAATGTCGTCCTTATGGAAGGAGTTTGCTCCCAATAGCGTTTCATCTGCGTATCCATAAAATCAATAAGTTCGGTCGTATTCATAAACCGGATGTCCCTTACTGGCTGTATTACCCCAGCCTGCACCCGCGCTTCCACTGTGCTTTTACCAGCCTGTCCACGTTTCGTAGTCACGACAATGACCCCTTGGGCAGCCCGGGATCCATAAATGGCTGTAGATGCAGCATCTTTCAGTACGCTGATGTCTTCAATATCAGCCGGATTGACGGCATCCTGTAAGGACTGATAATTGGTGATCACACCATCGACAACAATTAGCGGACCGAGGTAATTGTTTGTAGGAGTGGTCATTGACGATTGTCCCCTTGCAACCACCTGCCCTTTTGCCCCCGACTCTCCGGTACTCTCGGTAATATATAAACCTGTCGTTTTCCCTTTAAGCATCGATAGCACATTGGGGGTACTGACGCTGTTACGAAGTTCTTCACCCTTGACAGATTGCACTGCGCCGGTCACTTCAGAAGCCCGTTTTGTTATGTATCCCACCACAACAAGCTCTTCAAGGCTTTCAGCAAGAACATCCATCCTGATGGTTCCTATATTTTCAGTCGCAGCCAGATGAAGGCGCCGATAGCCAAGCAATGATATTTCCAAAAAACTTTGTTTTGGGACACTTTCAATAGTGATTTCCCCATGGCTATCTGATTTAGACTCCTTTACAACACGTTTATTAGCCGAAATAACCCTGATGGTCACGCCAATTAGGGGCCTGGCCAGCGAATCGACTATCCGCCCCCTAACTATTATCGTCTCTTGTTGTCTATTATCGCCTATTTGCTCAAGATTAGCTACTGTTGGGGTGTTTTCTCTTTCTCTGATGGTGATGAGCTTGCCCTGTATCTTGTAGCTTAGCTGTAAACCATGAATAATCTGTTGGATGGCTTGATCCAACTCCATGTTTTTTATATCAATGGCAATTCGGGTATTGCTATTGACCCGCTTTGCAGACCACAGATAATGGTAACCAGTTTGCTTATTGACTTCACGGAAAGCCTCTTTGAGTGTGATGCTCTTATTTTTCAGTGTCACCTTTTGCGCAAGAGCCGTAGCACTTATCTGTAGACAGACCAAAAAGCAGCTGATGGTTGTCAGTGAAATTTTCATAATGTAGGGTTTCGTTCGACTAAAAAGCCGATGCACATCTTTTTTAATTATTTTATACATTTGTTTGGTTAGTTAGGTATTAAATGAGTTTTCAAGATGGTTTGATAACGGCTAACTTAATGATCGGGAGCGCTCCAACGCTCCTGATTATTTTTACTGTCCATACGTTATCTTTTTGTCGCTTTTCTTACTTCATAGGCTATCGGGTATTTTAGCTGGTTTATAAAATCTATTTTCTTTTCACGTATACGGTATTCGAATGAACAGTAAATTGGACTTCACCGGTACTCGCTAAGGCGTCCAATACAAAAGTTAAATTCTGGTTACGGGGTAATACCCCTTCAAACTTCAGTTTTCGTAAACTTTCGTCCTCATATTTCACCTGTACATTATACCAGCGGCCTATTTGATTCAAAATATGATTTAGGTCTTCATCAGAAAAGGTAAATGTGCCATCTTTCCACGAGACATAATTTACTGGATCAACCGGAATAAAAGTAATGCTGTTATTCTGGACAATCGCCTGCTGATTGGGTTGCAGTTGATGTAGCTTTTTATTTCCTTTTATATTAATAGCCACTTTACCTTCGACCAAAGTAGTCCGAGTAGCCTCGCCCGAATAGGCCGAAATGTTAAATGCTGTACCCAATACTTGCACTGTCTGAGTGGACGTCTTAACGAGAAAAGGCACTTTGATCCGCTTGTTGTTCTGAATAATATATCTTGTAGCCACCTCAAAAAAAGCTTCTCCCTCCAGGTCCAATTCTCTAGGTTGTTCTTTACTTCTGATTTTATACGTCAATCTGGAGTCCGAATTTAACCAGATCTTAGACCCGTCTGCTAATATGATGTGGTAGGTCCCACCTTTCGGTACCGTGATTACCATGTCCTGATGTATCGATTCATGGCTTTCCAAACCTTCGACGGAAGCCCCATCCGCGTACATGAGCTCATCGCCAAGAACGATACTTTCGTGTTTATTACTGAGCGCAATTTCTCTTCCGTCGGCGAGCCGTAATGAGGCAATACTCGTACCCGGTTTTATCGTATTTCGCTCATCGTTATCCAAACGTGACAGCATCCACAAAGACGCTCCGATACTGACGACTAAGAGTGCCGCTGCAGCTACCGTTTTCTTCCAATTCCAGTTTAAATAGCGGGTTTTAGATCGAGTGCTTCTTATATTTGCCAATACATTAGTTTCCAATTCTGCAAACCAATTCAGTTCAACATGTGGATACTCTTCCACATTAGCCGATATTTCATTGTCGATCAACGAACGTAGAGCTCGTTCCTGATCATCTGACGCCAACAAAAGTTGAAATTCTAACATTTCATCCTTGGTTAGCGCATCGTTCAGATATTTATTGAACAGCTCTTCAAATCTAGGGTTTTGCATACGTTCTTTTCTTACATATACGTTTGGAAATGAAAAACCAATGAAGTGAATTCAAAAAAAAATAAAGAAAATATAAAATTAGGTTTAAGAAATTGTTAAGTGTTCAACAATTTCGCAGAAAGCAGTGCCAGCACAATAAGGAAAGACAAATCAGGTCGCTGCTGAAAATAATTTCTAAGCGTCATATTCGCGTTTGTGATATGGGTATTTACTGTTGCCACCGAGATTGACAATAAGCGGCTTACTTCTTCATAACTTCGGCCTTCAATCTTACAAAGTATAAAAACACGTCGGCGCTGCTCTGGCAACTGTTCAATTGCCTGATTTAAAATATCTTTGGTTTCCTGATTAAAAACCCCCTCCTCGATATGGGAATAAACTTCAGTAAGGTGAGTAAAATAGTCTGCAACAAGACGTTTTTCATGCGCTAACTTACGCAATCGATCGTATACCAAATTACCCGCGATCCTATATATAAAAGCATGAAAAGACAGCTCAGTATTGATATCCTGCCTACGTGTCCAAATACGGATAAATAGCTCCTGCAGCAGATCCTCTACCTCTTCCTGCGACTTAAGGATACGCATCATCGACTGCGCTAACGTGCTTTTATATGTCGTGATCAATTCCTTCATGGCTAATTCATCTCCATCCTTGAGGCGATTAATTATTGAAGTATCTACGAGACCATTGCTTTTCAAATCGATGCTTTTATTAGGTCTCTAAAGGTAGTTAATCACAGGTAAAACTCCAAATTTACAATTTATCAAGTTTCTGCATCTAATTCTCTTGATACACACGAGTACGGGACCAACGCCAATTGTCGTTGGCAGCCTACCCGCCTTTACCCCATTAACCCTAACCAAGGCTAAAATCCAGTCCTTAAGGCGCGGCAACGGCATTAACAAGCAATACATCTTTTTTTAGGCCTTTGCTTTGCGCCTGTACCTGGATCTTACCCGCCTCTTCGGCAGCCTGCACGATCAATGTAAGCTGTCCGTTAAACAAGTGCATCTGTGGCTTATGAAAAGCCTCAAGGTTGGTCGGATCGCCATTGGCCAAAGCCTTGAATGTACCGGCTCCTTTTACCTCAAACTGTACCAGCCCGTCTGCATGTGGGCACAAATTCCCATCTTTGTCCACTGCCTTAACGCGAATATAAGCCAATGCGCGGCCATCTGCAGCAAGAGTGCCGTGCGCCGTCTCCATTTTTATCTGGTACGGTTTTCCAGCTGTCTGTACAATCTTCTCATCTGCGGCTTTTCCATTTTCATCGTAGGCCACCACTTTGATTTCTCCGGGTTCGTAAACCGTATTCATCCACATTAGGCGGTAACGTTCTTCGCGTGATGCTTTGCTTTTTCGTTGTATTCCCTGGCTCTTACCGTTAATAAATAGTTCGGCACTTGGATAATCCGTATACACGAATACCGGAGTTTGTTGCCCTACACGATCAGGCCATGTCCAATGGGGCAGTATGTGCAAGGTATGTTCATTTTTATTCCAAAGGCTTCGGTAGAGGTAGTAGCGGTCCTTGGGTATGCTCGCCAAATCAATAATGCCAAACATTGAACTGTGGTTGGGCCAGGCATCCGTATCGTAAGGCGATGGTTCGCCGAGGTAATCAAAACCAGTCCAGACAAATTGCCCCATGGTCCAATGATGGTCTTCGGCCAATGCAAAGTCCTCATCCGGCAAGTTTGACCAGGAACAATGTTCCATATCATAGGAAGAAGACTGATGGTCGGGATATAGCATGTCTCCCTTTTTCACGACCGGAAATTTATATACACCACGGGAACTCACCGTTGAGGCCGTTTCCGAACCCAGCACAAGGTTTTGTGGCAATTTGGCATAAGCTTCTTCATAACGGTGCGTACGGTAGTTGAGCCCCGGGACGTCCAGCAGACTGGCAAAACCATTTTCCAGTACACAGGTCACTTGGTCCATCCCGCAGGTAACAGGCCGCGTAGGATCTTCACGATGGCAGATATCCTGCAAAAATGAAGCAACCTTATACCCTTCGGCACTACACTGCGTCGGCACTTCATTTCCGATGCTCCACATCACCACCGAAGGATTGTTTCTAAAATGATGGATCATATTGACCATGTCGCGTTCTGCCCATTCCCCAAAAAAGCGATGGTAACCATTCTTGCATTTGGCAATATCCCACTCGTCAAAAGGCTCGATCATCATCATCAGGCCCAATTCATCGCAGAGCGCCACTAACTCCGGAGCGGGCATATTGTGCGCCGTACGAATGGCATCACAGCCCATATCTTTGAGCAACTCCAACTGGTAGCGCAAGGCCGAGACATTGATTGCAGCCCCCAAGGGACCGAGGTCATGATGATTGCAGACCCCCTGAAATTTTCGAATTTTACCATTTAGCATAAATCCTTTATCCGCAATGATACGGACCTCCCGAATCCCAAAGCGGGTTTCAAAGTTATCCGTCAATTTGCCATCGATATATACTAGTGTTGATGCCCGATACAGATTGGGATGTTCTGGGCTCCATAGCGCAGGGTTCGTCACCTCAAAATTTTGTACGAAAGGCTTGCCGTAGTTTATTTTTTGTTGATTTTCCTTCTGCGCCACCACACGCCCCTTCGCGTCGGTGATGGCTGTCACCATCCGTACCAATTTGCCATCAGCATTTTTCAGGCTAGTTTCGAGTTTCACCGAAGCCAGGCTATCCGACACAAAGGGCGTCGTTATATACGTACCCCAGACCGGCACATGCACCTTTTCGGTAACGATCACATGGACGTTGCGGTAGAGACCCGCTCCCGGATACCAGCGCGAGGACTGTACTTTATTTTCCAGGCGCACAGCAAGCTTGTTGTTCATTCCATCGGCATGCAACAGCTCCGTCACATCACAATGAAAAGCATTATAGCCGTACGGCCAGAAGCACGCTTCTTTTCCATTGACATAAACCCGAGCCTCACTCATGGCGCCATCAAATTTCAGGACCACACGTTTTGTGTTGGCGTCAAATTGAGGAATATTGAACTGATTGCGATACCAGCCCACACCGACATAGGGCAAACCACCTGTCCGGCCCGTCTTTACGGAAGCCTTCTTCTCCCCATTCTGTGTTACGGCCACATCCTGCAAATCATGTGCACGGTCAAAAGGCCCATAAATAGCCCAGTCATGCGGTACGGTAACATGTTGCCAGGTAGCATCATTCAGCGCAGTGGACTCGCCCCGATCGACCTCACCCTGAAAAAAACGCCAGTTTTTCTCCAGTAAAAAAGAGTTTCGGGTCAGCTGTCCTTGTGATGTTGTCGGAATAAAGAAGAACAAAAGGAACAGAAAGTAAGTAGCATGCAGTAATTTCATCATTCAGGTGTTTGTCGTCTGTCGTTTAAGCTGATCATTCGCCGTTTAAAGCGTATAAATATACTATTATTTAAATGCATTCAATGCCTTTGTCGGTCGTCCATTATTATCCAAGGCGCCTAAGGTATAACCATTCCAGCCATTGTGCGCCAAGGGCTCCCAATAAAATATGCCCAGCACGTTGTGATCGGGGATTGCCTCCACCGCACTGAAAAGATCGTTGAGCCAGATTTCGGCCGTATCTGCCTCATCCCAGCTCATGCCCACCTCACAGATCATTACCTGCGTGTTGTACCGTGCGATCATATCTTTGATATTGCCGACACAGGCAGTATTACGTTCTTTCCAATTATCTTTTGTTGGATACAGTGACATCCCGATCACATCCCATTTTCCCTCGTTATTTTTCAGCCCATCAAACATCCAGCGGAACAGCGCATTGTCGTAGCCATTATGGAGGTGTATGATGACTTTAGCCGCTGGAAAAACAGCTTTCACCGCATCGTAGCCTGCATTGTTCAAAGCAGCATAGTTAGCCATGCTGACCGAGGCTCTACCCTCCTCCCACAGCATCCCATCTCCGGTTTCATTGCCCACCTGTACCCATTCCGGTTCAATGCCATTGTCCTTCAGCAATTGCAATACCGCAGTGGTATGGTCGCTTACAGCCTTCTTTAAGCCATCAAATGCTAAGCCTTTCCAGGCCGCAGGTTTTGTTTGCTGCCCAGGATCCGCCCAGGTATCGCTGTAATGGAAATCTACCATTACACGCATCCCCAAATGATGCGCCCGACGTGCTTTGACCAATACATCATGTTGATTACACCAGCCCCGTTCGGGATCTACCCATACCCGCAGGCGTACCGCATCCATTCCAAGTCCATGCAGTAGCTTGAGCCCGTCCACCGCTGCACCCCCGGCGTTAAAAAACTGCACTCCGGCAGCCTCCATTTCCGTCATCCAGCTGACATCCGCTCCTTTGGCCAAATGCGTTGTATTTTCGGCTGGCACAAGATTATCCTTGTCGCTGCAACTTGACAGGCCAAAATACAAACCTATTAAGCCTAATGCCATCCCTATTTTTAGTGCTTTCATTAAATCCTTTTTTTATAGCGTGTTATAACCTAAAATGACTACTCCACATGATATTTGAATTGCTTTGGATCAGTCAGATCGAGGATCAGGGTATACGTACCCACCTTATCGTAGGCAAATCCACTTCCATCGGCCGTGTATAATGCACAGTTACCCTCACCTTCCGCTGCACCAAAAAACCAGGTCCAGCTGCCGTTGATCAATACTTTAATGCCCCATTGTTCGGCTGCCGTAGTTGTAATTGTTGCTTTCCATACCTTTGCCGCCTGATCATAAGCCATCGGAGTGGCCGTGGCGCTCCAACCATTAAAATCACCGGTCACAGCCAGCGACTCCACGGAGGTTTCCTTCCAGCTCATCTTATTGATGTCAGCCGTTAGGTACAGGTAGCCGCCCAGGCTCGTCCAGCAGTTCCAACGGTCTGCCCCGCTATATAGGATATATTGGCTACCGTCCAGTGGATAGGAACCATAGATCAGCGAAGCATTTGCACTTTCTTCGTTTGTGAAATAAAAATTATACCATTGGTCGAGCCGTACAAATCCATCGTAAACCCCATCTTCTTTGCGCGAACACAGTTTCCAAGAAAATTGGTTTAGCTCCTTATTCGCCAGATAGAGATAAGCAGCATCCTGGATGGGTGCATAGGCGGTAACCGCAATGGAGACCACGTTGCTATAAAGCCAATCCGTATTGGCTCCCAGTCGCGAGGCAATGCGGACATAAAGCGCTTTTTTCTCGCCGGGTACAAATCCCATACCTGATACAAGACTGTTTAGCTGCTCATGGGTATAACTGATTGCACTAGCCTCCTGTTCAATGCTTTTCGCGAGGGTTGAAAAAGAAGCATCAGCAGCAATCTCAATCTTATTTTTCAGTGCCGATTGCGCCATTGCCGCATCACTCTGCAAGATCGCCTCATCCCATACAAGTTGCAGTGCGACGGCTTTTCGGTCCGTGGCCTTTAAGGTAAGCTCCTGCGTGCTGCTGTGCAATACAGCTGGCCTGATGCCAGTGACGGCAGGCATTCCGCCTTCCTTTTTACAGGCCACAAAGAGCAATGCCAAGATATAGAGTGTCAATTGTTTCATGTGTCAATATTTATCGTTAAAAGGCCATATGGAATATCCCATGTTAGCCTATTCCTGTGTCGTTAACCAAATTCAACCATTAATAGCCCGGATTTTGTACCAGATTGGGGTTTGCGCTCATATCCGTCGTCGGAATTGGATACAGGTTAAATTTAGCATCCACACTGCGGCCATTTATTTCACCGCCTTTCCATTGCCAGAGGTACGCGTTGCCGGTAAATCGTCCAAACCGGATCAGGTCTGTACGACGCGTGCACTCCCAGAACAATTCCCGGCCCCTTTCCGCCAGGATAAAATCCAGTGTCAGCTGCGCCTGATCAATAGATCCAGTAGCATTTCCGTAGGCACGTTCACGAAGACGGTTGACCAGCGTAATGGCTTCCTGTACACTGCCGCCACCGCCACGCAATACCGCTTCGGCATACATCAGATAGACATCAGCCAGGCGGATCATCGGGAAATCAGTGCTCACCAATCCTTCATCCGTTTTATAGCTGCCATCATCGTTCAAATTTGTAAACTTAACTATGCCATAGCCCTGGCTTGACGCCCCCGGGTCTTCGACATCCAGTGACTGCCCATTTTTCCAAAAATCCCCCCTTTTATCTTGCGCCTGAAATAAGGCGACAAATTCACGTAAGGTACGGAAACTGTTCCAGCCCGACAGCACACCATAATCTGATGCTTTCATGCTGCCTACAATCGGGCCATTGACCAGATAAGTGGTGGCACCCCAGGTCGTCGTATGCGCCACATCAGCCTGAATCGGAAAAATGATCTCATTTGTACGTTTATCATTGTCTGCATTAAACAGCTGCTTGTAATTGGAATGTAGCGCGTATCCGCCATCGATTACTTTCTTGGCATAATTTAGGCAGTCCGCATAGCGCGCGGTGCCCGTATAAACTTGCGCATTCAAATAATTCTTAGCCAATAAAGACCATGCCGCAGCACGGCTCACACGTCCATATTCATTCTGGCGAGCTTCAGGTAGCAGCATAGCTACTTCGGTCAATTCTTTTTCAATAAATGCGAAAAGATCGCCCCTTGTCATCCTTGGCGGGAAAAATGCCGCTACCGGATCCTTTTCTGTTACAAAAGGAACATTTCCATAAAGATCCATGGCATGGCTATAAGCCAATGCACGCAGAAAACGCGCTTCGGCGGCAAAAGCAGCAATTTGAGCCTGTTCAGTCGAGCTGAAGGCTGCCAATTTTTCCGCTGTTGCATTCCGTAAAAACTCGTTGCAGATCGCTACCGTATAGTAAATCCGGTAATACATCGCATTGACCCATGTATCCGAAGCACCCCAGGTCATATACTGGATATCGGTCATGTTGTCTCCTCCGGCCCAGGTATAGATCACCTCATCCGTCGGTACCTCCTGTAGGTTAAAATACACCCGAAGGTAGCCCCAGGATGCGGTGCTGCTCGCCATATCCGGATCGGCATCCCCACGGCCATTGCCCGCTACAGCAAACGAGCCGTATAATTTGGCAAGCACAGCCCGGTAGCCATCCACCGAGGTGTATACCGACTCTGAGGTCGTCTCCACCGTAGGGTATTGGTTCAAGTCTTTTGTACAGGACTGCAGCAGCAAAATCATGCTCAGCAATCTAAAACAATATATTCTTATCTTTTTCATCCTTTTCATTTGTTTTTCAACTATTTATCTATTTTTCAGGTATCGCTTAAAAATCCAAATTGAGGCTTAACGAAAACGTCCGCGAGCGTGGATAGAATGAACTGTCAAATCCACTCGGAACCTCAGGGTCCATTCCACTATAGTTGCTCACAATAAAGACATTCTGTGCCACCGCACCCACACGTAGGCTCGATATCTTCCCGACCTTGCCAAAATTATAGTTCACCGAAAGGTTTTCCATGCGGAGGAAGGATGCGTTTTCGACATAGTAATCCGAATAATATTGCCTCGTTTGAAAACCAGTATTGAAATAGTCACGATGTAAGTTATTGATCGCCGGGTCCACATATTGCAAGGTCTCCCAGGCACTCAGGTTCATTTTTGTATTGTTAAACACATAGTTTCCGACATTTGCCCGCAGGGTGGTTGCTGCAGTCCATTTTTTATAGGTCAATTGCGTATTGAAGCCAAACAGCCATTTTGCCGCCGGAGACTGATAGCGGTACAGATCTTTTTCATTGATGGCTCCATCCCCATTCAGGTCCGCATAAACACCTTCCAGGGGTTTGCCCGCTTCATTATAGAGCTGTTTATAGACATAGAACATATTAGGCTGATAACCAGTCGTGAGGATTTGAATTCCTCGGCCACTGACATTCGGACCTACATAGGTCCCCACAGCATTCGCATCCTGAACCAATGCAATATTGGTCACTTTTGTGTGCTGGTTGGTCGCATTGAAATTAACTTCCCAACGCAGATTATCCTTTTCTACGGGGACCGTATTCAATTGGAATTCAAATCCGCGGCTTTCCACATTGCCCACATTAATGGTGGCATTCTGGTCAAAGTTTGTTCCTGCAGCCACTGGGACATTGGCCAGCAAGTCATGTGTTTTTCTCGTGTAATACTCCACCGAACCCGAAATCCTGTTCTTCCACAGGGCAAAATCCAAACCATAGTTAAAAGCCTTGGTCGTTTCCCAGCGTAGATCCCGGTTATACACCGACGGGCGGTACACCAGATGGTACTGATCGCCAAAGCGGTATTGCGCGTAAGCCGTTCCCAAATTATAGACCGGCAGATATTCGTAATTCCCTATGCCCTCCTGTTGCCCCGTCACGCCATAGCTGGCACGAAGTTTTAGGTCGTTCAGGAAGGAGATTCCTTTCATGAACGACTCCTGTGAGAGGCGCCAGGCCAAAGCGACCGAGGGAAATGTCCCCCAGCGGTTTTCGGGACTGAAGCGCGAGGTTCCATCCTTTCGAATGGTGGCCGTCAGCAAATAACGGCTGTCATAGTTGTAGTTGATCCGGCCATACCAGGAGATCAAGGTATGGCGCTCGTCCGATGCAATTGCCGTAGAGCGTATATTATCGCCAGCCTCATTATAGTACACGATTGGCGGCCGCTTTGCGCTCCAATATTGATAATCATGGCCCGCGGTCACATCAATTGTACTCTTGATGTCCGAAAAGAATTTATTGTAATTTAAATAGCCGGTAAACAGCCTATTCTTGAGCGTCTGCTCATAGCGGTCAAAAGCACCACCGACTGTGAAATTATTGGCCGCACTTGCCGGGATCAGGTTGGACCCATTTCCTTTGGCATAGTCATATCCCAAAGTTACGTGAGCTTTTAATTCCGGCAGCATATGTAATTTATAGTCCAGGTCAAGGTTACCTACAGCTCGATTGACCGTACTGCGGTGTTTCTCCTGCTTAAGTAGCCCCAGCGGATTGAGATTGGCTCCTGTTGCCGGCAGTCCAGCATTATCCAGGCTCTCATAATAGCCCCCATAAGCATCCTCACCCGAGTAGATCGGTTGTGTGGGATTAAAAGCCACAGCAGACCATATGGCGTCGGTATTGGCAAAACTGTTGTTGTTCCGTGCAGCTTTGACATTCAGGTTTACGGTCAAGTGTTTATTGAAAAATGTAGGGTTGACGACCAATGCGCCGGTCATACGTTCCGTTTTGTCCGTCCGCAGGGTACCCTGCTGGTTATAATACCCCACTGAGGCACGAAAAGGCAGGACCTTCCCCATCTTTCCCTGTAAACTCAGGTTATTATCCGTACCCATGGCCTGCTGAAATACCTCAGACAACCAATCAGTCGAACTATTGCCCAGTAAAGCTTTCTGTGCCGCTGTCCCCTTGCTATTGATCAGCTCGGCAAACTCATCGCGCGACATCATATCAGCTACCCCCAGCGCCTGCTGCATGGATACAATAGAGGAAAAAGACAGCCGGAGCGCATCGCCCTTTCCTTTTTTTGTTGTGATCAACAAAACACCGTTTGAGGCACGCGATCCATAGATCGCTGTAGAAGATGCATCTTTGAGCACCGTCATGCTTTCAATATCATTGGGATTGATCAAACTCAGAAAATTGCCGCTGTTGCCACTAATTCCACCCGTCTCCAAGGGGACGCCGTCCAATACGATCAATGGATCATTGCTAGCGCTTAATGAAGCACCACCGCGGATCCGTATGGTACTGCCAGAAGAGGGCGAACCACTGTTGGACATCACCTGCACGCCAGCCGTTTTACCATTGATCAGCTGCTCGGGAGAGCCCACCAGTCCGCCATTAAAATCCTTGCTCCCGACGGTATTGACCGCACCTGTCAGGTCCTTTTTAGTTGTACTGCCGTAGCCCACCACCACCAGTTCTTCCAAAACATTTCCGGCCGGCAGCATGTTAACGTTCAGCGTCGTACCCGCCACTGTCAAGGTCTGGCTGCTATAGCCCACCATGGAAAATAGCAGCTGCGATTTCCCTTTCGGTAAAGCAATGCGGTACGAACCGTCACTTGCCGTGGAGGTACCCACCGTAGTTCCAGCCACCAAAACCGTCACGCCCGCCATCCCTTGTCCTTGCTCGTTACGCACCACACCGCGGATATCCTGTTGTTGCATCAACCCTATCCACCTGCTTTCTGCACCCGTTGCTGCTTGTAGCTGCGTTTCCCCAAGACAGGATAGCAATGACAAGCCCAATAAACTTGTTTTAAATGCAAAACCCTTCATTTTACTTAGATTTATATTCGTTTACAATTGTTTCTATTTCACGTTATTCCCCTTATGATAGCGCTGCCTGCGGCTACAAATAGTCCAGCCAGGCTACTCCAACCAGATCGTTGGCCCCATTGCCCGCCAGGTTGTACGACCGCTGCAGTTTATTGTCCGGCTACTCCAGCCATACAGCCCCAATGGATAAAGATTGCCCCTCCATCTGCTGTCCCGATACGATCAGCTTTTCGATATCCATGCTGTCAAACTCAGCAGGAACAGCCGGTTTAAAAAACCGTTCAAGAAAGACGGGATAAGGCGCAGGCAACAAGGCTGTAGGCACGAGCTGTAGATCCGCCAGCTGGATACGAACCGTTGTTTCTGCCGAACCAAGCGGAATATCTTTCATATAGGTATAACCATTTTTTGTCACAAAACCAGCTTTGAGTGCAGCCCCTTGCCCCGTATACTTTAATAGAAGGCAAAGCTGTCTGGCAGCAGCCAGTCCCGCAGGCCTTCCCTGCGCCACTGCTTTAATATCCTTTACCCAAAAATATTGAGCTCCGGCATCCTTTGCCTGAAACGTATACGTCCAAACAGGGATCTGTCCCAGATCCTGCTGTTGCCGCACCGAAGTCATATGAGCCGTTTCGGGGATCGCAAAGCTTTCGAAAGAAGACGCCTTGTCAAGCGATTCGAACAATGGAATCCGGGCATGCTGTTCGTACAATTCAACCGTCCAATACCGTTTGACGCTATAATCCCAATCGAGCGGAGCACCGGCACGATTGTCCGGGTAGGTCACTTGTTTGCCACCGACGAATACAGTAGCGGTATATTTCAATTCATTTCCTGATAACCAGGATGCCGGTATTTCCGCTTCATAGGTATCCTGGTCTTTGGCGACCAGTTTGATGTAGGGATTATTGTCTTTCCAAAACGAGACCTGATCCGTCTGTAATATGATCGAGTCAGGCTGTTGCTCATAGACCAGGCGGAACTGCAATTTTGCCGAGCGGCCTTTTTCCAATACTTCCGGCTGCTGATGGATCAAGATCGGCTGCTTCAGCGGCTCGGTCTTCGGTGCATAATAGTCGTCCAGACGGCCATTTTTCCATATTGAGGATGCAGTCCAGCTCGTATACAGCTGTAGATCCTTACGTTTTAAGAGATAAACGCCAGGCTGGGCGACAAAGGTCGTTGCATCTACAACAATGGCCTTTGTGGCGTCATGCTGGCCCAAAAGTGGCTGCACCGTAAAGCGCTCGCCCAAATCAGGGATCCGGATAGCGATCTCTTGCGGCCGGTATAAGATATGCACGACCTCACGGTTGAGCGAGGGCTTGGCAAAGGGATCCGCAATTTTTTCGGCATCCGGCATCACTTCCAAACGCCATAGTCCATCTTCCAGACGGTCCAAAAAATAAGCCCCCGAGCCCGCGTAGTTTACAACAGGAGAAGAACCCCGGCCAGCAATATGCTGTAGCTTTTGCGGCTGTACCGGCTTGACCTTAGTATCATTGCTATAAAAAAACTTATCGGGCGCATTCATCAGCGAGAGATCCTGTTCATAACTGACCAGGAAATTGCCAAACGCCGTATTTTGGGGATAGGGCGGAAATTTTTGGTTTCTTGGTATATGATAAGCCACTTCGGCAGCAATCATCGTACTGATCGCTTTTGCAGGAGTGTAGGCCAAATTGAGATAATGCGTCTGATATTCGGTATTATAGGCTGCGATGTCCATTGGATCGTAAGCAAACTGGGTGATCCATTGAAATCCAGCCGAACGGAAGGTACGGCTCATCGCGGGATGCATATAGCTGTAGAGGTTATCCGCAGGATCATACTCATAGACCGCCTTGGCTTTACTGGCAAATCCCTTCAGGTTTGAAAATGGAATGGCATATTGATCGATATAGGGCAGAAAATTGCCTTGGCGTTGCCGCCCGGCCACCAGCCCGACAGGATACCATTGGTAGGTGGTGCCCTGGATATCGGCATTGAAGTAAGCCGAAACATGTTCCATGTTATGGCTTACATTGTAAAAGATCGGCTTTTTATTTCCACTTTTCTTCATCGCCGCAACCATGCGCGCAATGTAGGCCGAGGTGGTCTGCACAGCCCCCATGTGACAAGGTTCATTATTGATCTCGAAGCCAATGACGTACGGATCCTCCAAATAGGACTGACCAGTATAAGGATTGACATGGCGCAGCAATTGTCCGATATACCGCTCCTGAGCAGCTATAGCAT
Organism: Sphingobacterium athyrii; assembly: GCF_003071065.1. Lineage (GTDB taxonomy): Bacteria > Bacteroidota > Bacteroidia > Sphingobacteriales > Sphingobacteriaceae > Sphingobacterium > Sphingobacterium athyrii. The sequence goes on from NZ_QCXX01000001.1 coordinate 1,074,413, forward strand.
CAGGGTGGGCATGCACCTGGCATTTGTCATAGTGGTAGGTGAATGCATCCGTATTTTCATTCCGTTCCGGATAACCGTTACCAAAATTGGTCATGCCCGTAATCAGGATACGGATCCCTTTTTGCTGGAGCTTAAAAAATAAATAGTCCAGCAGGTCCAGGTGCTCATTACTGATCAGGTTTCCATTTTTATCCGAGATTTCAACATCCCAGATATGGATGCGATAAGCATTATATCCCAAACGCGCAAAATGGTAAACATCACGGTCAATGGCCTGCTTATGGTCAATCCCCTTTTCGCGCAGCGCACGGTAAGCATGGGCAAAAGGGACTGTATAGTTGACACCATAAAAGGATGCCTCCGCTTTGGTATCAGACCAACGCATCACACCCTGAGGGTCGACAAATACCGTTGGCACCTTTTTGTTGACCTTAATCTGTGCATAGGATTTAATATACCCCAAAAGAGCAAAGCAGCATAAAATAATTACACGCATGGATTGTATCGATTTATAATTTTCTGGTTATTACTATTGCAAACCTATCAATCCATACGATCTTTTAAAGCTACAAATCGGACAAAGAACAACACAAATTAGACATTTTTCGCTTGTCCAATTTGGATCAAAACCCAAAAAAAACTAAACATCAACAACTTACTTAAAACTATCCATATAAGACTTTGGCGGCATACCAAATTCCGACTGAAAGCATTTTGAGAAATACGAAGCATTGGAGAAACCGACCATATACATGACTTCAGCCACGGTAAACTTTTTTTGCTGCAGCAATAAGGCTGCTTTTTTGATGCGGATGCTACGGATATATTCTACCGGTGTATAGCCTGTCAGCTGTTTGATCTTGCGGTAAAGCTGTTTGGCGGCCACATCCGTCAGGTCGCTGAGGCGCTGAACCGAAAACTCAGAATCATCGATATGCTCTTCGATGCGCTGTGTCACCTGTGTCAGGAACTTTTCATCTGGCGATTGCACAGCGAGAGGCTCCGCTGGTTTGCTGATTTCGTCGATACGCAATTGCGTTACGAGTTTTTCTTTTCTGTCCAATAGCTGGAGCAATTGCATCTGGAGGATTTCCAAATCAAAAGGTTTGGTCATATAAGCATCTACTCCGGCCGTCACCCATTCGCGCTGGATCAGGTCATCATGCTGTGCCGTCAGCAGGATGATCGGTATTGTTGCTGTAGCCGTATTTTGGCGAAGCTTTCTGACCATTTCAATTCCACCCATATTGGGCATCATGGCGTCCGTGATGACAATATCGGGCATAAAAGTATGTCCATCGATCAAGTGCAGCGCCTGACGGCCGTCCCCTACAATGCTACAATCATACGTCGTTTGTAAAGCGTTTACCAAGAAATCAGCAAGTTCGGCATTATCTTCGACGATCAGCAGTTTAGGTTTGTCGCCCCGATCACGATTTCCCGCATCTACCTTAGGGTTATCCTCCTTGTACGTATCGTCTATGCGAGCTAGTTTCAAGTGAAGTGTCACTTTGGTTCCCTCCTGATTACTTGCTATCCCGATGTTCCAGCCCAACTGATCACAATAGCTTTTGACCAAGAATAAGCCGACCCCGGTCCCCTGCACCCCACTCACCTCTTTTAAGGAAGAGCGGTAGAATTTGCTAAAAACATAAGGCAGGTCATCCAAAGCGATTCCAATTCCGGTATCCTCCACGACCAATTGCACGTCGGTATCCCTTGCCCGCAGGGAAACATCCACCCTTCCATCCGGCCGATTGTATTTGCAGGCATTCGCAAGCAGGTTATTGACGATCGATCCCAGTTTGGCCACATCCGTTTGTACAAAAAAACTTTCCAAATCACTATCAAATCGAATGGCGAGGGTTGTATACTCAGGGAGCTGCTGCCAGTCTTCGGTGATCTGCCTGAGATAAGGCACAAGGTCAATCTGTGATGTAAGCAGTCCCTGCAGCGGTGTTTCCTGCTGCTCCACCCGATCAAAGGTCATGAGTTCCTGAATCAGGTGACTGATTTTTAAGGCATTTCGGTGTACGCCATCCAGCTGTTTCTTTTTATCGCTGTTTTTTGTCTGCCGCATCAGTTGGCTCACGGGCGCCAGGATTAAGCTCAATGGTGTTTTCAGCTCATGTGATATGGCTGCCAGAAAGTCCATTTTCATCTTTGTTAATTCGAGCACCTTCCGTCGCTCCCGCCGCTCCCATTTCAAGGTATTGCGCACCCGGAAAAAATTGACGATCCAAAACAACAGGCAGACTGCGATAAGCATATAAACGCCCTTAGCCCAATATGAGGCATACCAAGGATAGCGAATCCGGATATGATAGGTATAAATTTCAGAAACAACATGGCCAGCAATATCCACTTTGGCCAACTGTAAATCATAGCTACCCGAATTTAAATTGGATAGCAGCACCTTATTATCGCCACGTTCCATGGGGATCCAGGTTTCGTTTTGACCTTTAAAGGCATAGGCCAGGCGATAGCCGGGATGATTTCCGTAGTCCAAGTCCGAAAATTCAAGCCTAAGGTTGTTCTGATCGTGATCCAACGTAATTTCATTGCGGTAACGTAAGCCATAGCCATAATTACCGAAAAGTTCATTGTTGATATACATTGCAGTAAGTACGATCTTTTTTGATCGCCCGATACCTTCAGGCTCCTTTTGGGCAGGTAGCAACACCACTTCATCAATTCCACCGAGCACCACCTCAGCCCTTTCGGCATCGTAATACATGGACGAAATCCGTTGTCCATAGCGCAGCAGTTCGGCTTTGAGGCTTTTCTTATTGATCTGCCAGACCCCAGCATTTGTGGCCACCCAAATAGCGTCATCCACTTCGACCATGGCTGTGACCTCGCCCCTACCAACAGGGTCAAAGCGAATCCGTTTACTTTTCCCTTCTGCGCCGATCTGTCTTAGCTCGCCGTGCTCACCTATCCATAGCGTGTGCTGCTTATCTTTCAGCATAAAGGTCGCCCGCGTAAAGGACTGTCCGGCATTATCTTTCAATTCACTTATCTTGCCGGTGCCCCTATCAATGCTACTGATACCCTTATTATAAAATAAGGCCAGCATCTTGCCCCGGCCATTGTCGACGATCTGGTTGGCAAAATCTTCCAAAAGCCCGTCCGCTTTACTAAAATTCTTGCTTGCCGTGATTGGCCCCTTTGTTTCCAATAGCGTATTGCGGTTGACGACAAATATCCCCCCCATGTAGGAGGCAATCCACAGATTATCCGCCTCATCTTCCAGAATATCGTACGCCCACTTTGCATTTCTTCGCCCACTGGCGTCTAAGATCGTAAAGTTTCTGAATTGCTGGCTATGGGCATCAAAAACATTTACTCCGCCATCAGAAGCAATCCACACCAAACCGCTACGATCCTCATAAATATCCCGAATACGATTATGGGTCAGACGATAGTCCTTGGCATCCATGCGATACCAAAAGCTTTCCGAAGCGCGGCCGCCCAATCCATGGCTACGGATCAAGCCATTATCCCCGCCCAGCCAGTACCATCCCTTGCGGTCCTTTGAAATTTTGTAAAAACGGTTGCCGTCACTGCTTGACGTCAATTGGTAGATGGGTAATATTTTTTCCACCTTACGGTTTGACCATAAGGAAAAGCCGAGATCGGTGCCCAGCCAGATATTTTCCGATCGGTCTTTAAAGATACTCCATACTATATTGTTGGCCAGTGAGTTTCTATTGCGCGAATCATGTTTAATCCGCGTGACCAACTGCCGATCCAGCTGATAGCTAAACAGACCATCATCCGTCCCCACGAGTAAAGTGCTTTTGTCCTTGGAGGCCATTGCCTTGATCGGATGATTCTGAAGCACCGGGGTCTTTCGGAGCGTAGAGGAGCTATTTTCATACAGATACAGGCCGTATTCGGTCCCGATAAAAGTTTTGGTAGACCCCTTGATGGTAAATATCGAATTCACAAATTGATTGCTTCCCGGTCTATAATCAGGGAGTACCAACGGCAATGCCTCTTTTTTGGCAGGGTTCAATTCAAAGAGCCCATTATACGTACCGATTAAGAGCCTATCCCCGACCTGATCGAGGGCATAAACAGCAGTTTTGATCTTATTTTTAGCGACAGATTTGCCATAATCCACAAGCTGCCGCGTCGCGATATCATAGCAGTATAAACCAGCGATCGAACCTATCCACAATTTATCACCCGCGCGTAGTAAAGCCCTGACATCCGAAGGCCCACCTGCCGGAAAAGATTCAAAGCGATCTTGCTGATAATTGTAAAGCAGCACACCTTGTCCGGTACCCAGCGCAAAGCGCTTGTCGTCTATCAGCGCAATACAGTAGACAAAGGTCTGAAAAGGAGATTTGGCCCCGGTGAGCGCCTGTAAAGAATAGCCATCGTAATTAAAAAGACCATTATTACTGCCCAGCCAGAGCATTCCCAAACTATCCTGCGCAAAGGAATGCACCGTATTTGCATTCGTTCCCAACGAAATATTCCGAAAAGAAGGCTGATACAGTGATTGCCCAAGGAGGGAGCTACTGATCAACGAACTGACAAATAAACAATAGAAATAAAAAGAATGCATGATATACGCGCTATACTACAAACTTAATTAATTCCCCATCGTTTTCAATTATTTCCTACATTTCCGCTACAAAAAGATTCCTCAGGCTGTTATCAAACTCAACATTATCCCTTCTCTGCCAACCCGCGCATCCAGGTGTTGAAATCTGCATCCGAAGGGATTTCAAGCTTCTTGCGCAACCTGTTCTTGCGAACCTGTACAGCCCGGATCGTGACAAAGGTATATTCCGCGATGTTCTTTGTCGAAAAATTAAGAAAAGCCATGGCACAAAACTCCAGTTCCGTCGTTCTGATATTGGGGTCAAGGGTTTTCAGGGCCTGGATAAACTGCGGGTAGAGTTCAGCAAATAATGTCAGGAATTCCGGATTATTACTTTTGGCCAGGTCGATCAGATTATTGAACTTGTTTTCGCCGATCTGCTCTGTAAGCTCCTTGTTGAGGGTTTCTGTTTCCTGTAGCGCCTCTTCCTTTTGTCCCAACAGCTTACGGTTGTGCCTTACGCGCCATACAAAAAATGTAACGGCAATAATAAGCACTATCAGGATGATTATTGAAATCCTAAGAGATTTCGATACCTTGGTATCAGATTCCTCGTCTTTTAATTTCAAAATCTGATTGAGCACCTGATCAACGACCTGTCTATTTTCCCTTTCCAAAGAATCGTTGAGCCGGCTAAAGGCCATTTCGTATTCATCGGCTTTAGTTTTGTCTAAATTGCCCTCTCGATAACAATCAGCTAACTGCCTATAGGAATTTTTAATTCCATTTCTGATACCGATCTTTCTTTTATTTTCTAGACTCTTTTCATAAAAAACCGCTGCTTGTTTATAATTTCCTTTCGCTAGTTCCAAATTCCCAGAAAGTTGCATTGTATTAAACAATACTGGAATTTTATATTTTTCCACGAGCGCCATGGCTTTATCCAGGTATCGTTGCGCGTTCGAGAAATCACGTTTGTTAAGATATAACTGTCCCAAATTATCATAAACGATCAAATAACGCATTGGTTCTTTTTTTTCATCAAAATCTCGCAAGTTTTCCAATTGAAGAAGGCTATATTTTTCCACGGAGTCGAGTTGTTTTAAATGATCGAAAACAACACTTAAATTTTCATAGGTAAACTGATAGGATAGTTTTTGTTTCAGGCCCGTTAGATTCTTGATTAAGCCCAACTGTAAACGAAATTCCCGTACGGCTTGCTGATACAACATTAGCCCGCCGTAAGCTCTTCCCAACACCCGATGTACTTCGGATTGCATAAGTATTTTCTCCTTATAATGGTTCGTACTCTTAATAAGTTCAAGATGCTTGAGTCCCTCTTTGAAAAGTCCCAGATTTACAAGCCCTTCTGCTATATAAAAGCGCGACTTTGCCTTTCCGTCATCATAGTTAGCTGCGTTAGATAAATTAAGCGCTTCTATTGCAGTTTCCAGATGCGGTAACAATTGGCCTGCATCAATTAATTCTTTTGTTTTTTTCAAAAGTGAATCAACCTCTTGCTTTTTGCTATCGTTAGCAAATGTTTTAAGCGTCAACAGGCATAAAATAAATAATAAAAATTGTCTTTTCATCGTATTATTAGGTCATCATTTAATTTATAAGGTAGATATCGCTAAATTCCAGGTCTAAATTAACGTTTTTTTTTAGACAATACTTTCGTTTTTCAATAAAAAAAAATGTGCTTTCCGACTATTTTTATTCTTCATTGTGTGTTGTTCGTCTCAACAACTACAAAATTGTCGTTTAATCATATAGAAATCAGCAATACACATATCTATCACAAATATATCTCTTCTTTTCCAACAGATAGTAAACAATATCACTTTCTGGCCGGAGATCACTTCGGACTAGATTTGAGAACTAAAAAAGGAGTTCGAATCCATCTTCGAATGTTAGTATTACAAAAAAAGCTAGATCAAAGCGTCGGTTAAAACCATACCTTTACTGATCCCTGATTCAAGTTCCTGATAATAACCTTCAGCCTGTAGATTACGGTATAGCTTGTGATTTACTACTCAGTAGACGGATACGCGCACAATAGTTTAACCTATTCTGCAAGTACTGATAGTCGTCGTAATATGGCAGCTGCCGAGCTGTTCGACACCGTTGTTCTACTTACAACAATTTTTGCTCCGGTTACAGGATCAACTATAATACTTACTCTTTAACCATAAACTTGCCCTTACCAATAATATCAGGACAGGCACTTCCACCAGCGGACCGATAACCCCTACAAAAGCCTGCGGAGAGTGTATTCCGAATACAGCTATAGCAACGGCTATGGCCAGTTCAAAATTATTTCCCGTTGCAGTAAAGGCAATAGAAGCATTCTTTTCATAAGGAACATTCATCGATCGATTGATAAAAAAGCTGAGAAAAAACATGGATACAAAATAGATCACCAAGGGGATAGCCACTTTAACAACGTCCATAGGTAGTTCCAATATTTTACCACCTTTGAGACTGAACATCAACACGATGGTAAAGAATAATGCATATAACGTGACAGGTGAAACCTTGGGTATAAACTTCCTGTTGAACCATTCTTTTCCATGTATACTGATCAGTATATATCGGCTTACAAATCCAGCCAAAAAGGGAATTCCAAGATAGATCAGAACACTTTGCGTCACATCCTTTATCGATACACTTACGTCGAATTCAGCCAACCCCAACTTACTGGGCAGGATATTGATAAACAACCAGACCATAAAGCTGTAGGTGAAAACCTGAAAGATACTGTTCAGCGCTATTAGCAGGGCCGCATATTCCCTGTTCCCCTTTGCCAGGTCATTCCAGACAATCACCATAGCGATGCACCTTGCCAGTCCGATAAGGATCAATCCGACCATATAGTCAGGCTCATTCCGTAAAAAAATAACCGCCAGTGCAAACATAAGGACTGGGCCGATGACCCAGTTAAGTAAAAGTGAAATGCCAATAGCCTTTTTATCCTTCACCGCTAACGGGAGAATCGAGTAGTCCACCTTTGCAAGTGGCGGGTACATCATCAGGATCAAACCGATTGCCAGCGGAATATTGGTTGCCCCAACGGAAAGGGAGTTCGTAACATGAGCTATTCCGGGGAAATAATGACCTATCCCAACGCCGATTGCCATAGCAAGAAATATCCATAGGGTAAGATAGCGGTCAAGAAATTTTAGTTTTGGCTGCATAGGTTACTTTTTGATCTGTGAAAAGACGTAGAACATCTCGCGGGCAATCTCCAGGCTCCGTTGCCGGTAAACTGCTGTCTGTTCGGGCGTACCATCCGAAATCTTTGGATCTTCATATTTTATAGAAAATCTTGCCTCGGCACCCATCACCAGGGGGCACCCTTCATCGGCATTACTACATGTCATGATAGCTCCAAATCCGCTCGCCGGATTGAACCTGTTGTCGTAAACTTTTGAAAAGCACATGATCGGCGGTTCATTTAAGGCATACTTAACAGCATAGACGGGATTGCTGCCCTCTGCCAATTGGAGGATCTCAAAACCCTGGCTGGCGAGTGTTTCTGCGACCTTCGGGAACATCGCCGTGGCTTCCGTTCCGCCAGAATAGCAGAACAGATCTTTCAATCCAAAATGATAGGCCATGGTTTGTGCCCATACCTGCGAGAGGTGGCTCCTGCGGCTATTGTGGGTACAGATGAAATTTAAACGGATACGTTCCCCATTGTCCACTTTCTCATTTAAATAGGCTATTAAGGGTTGTAGGCATATCTTCCTTTCCGCTGGCACATTTTCAGCCGAAAATCCTCCTATTGTTTTTAGTATGTTATCGTTCATGTTTTCTCGACTTAATTTTTTCTTTTGTGCCGCGATTTTTAGCAACAGCCACTTCCGGGGGTACATGAAGAACCGGGATTGACACCGAGCTGTACGAGGTTTATCTTTTGTTTTTCAGCAGGGATCCCACAGCCATCCTGCGCCAGGCATGTCGTGGTCTTATTTTTCAGCACAAATGTCTTTCCGTCAAAGCCGAGGTCATATTTGCCGATCGTACCACTTTGGTATTCTACCTCGATGTCGCCGTCTTCAAGCCCCAGCTTTTCTTCCGAAAGTTTGATGATATTTAATAGTTTTCCGGGTTTTAGACGATGTTCGTAATCGTCCGCATTCCATAGCTGAAAATTGACAGACTTTTCTTTACGGATCACTCCGCCACAGTCAATGAAGTTTTTGGTGATCTGACCAACTTCGGTTACGTGGAAGTACTCCGGTACAAATGTACCATCTTCCAGCTTAAACGCTACATTTTCTAATCCCTGTAGGATTTCCTTGATTTCTGATAGTTTCATGATCCTATAATTAAATGTTATATTGCTATTTTACGATGATATTATAAAAAAAAATGCCTAACAGCATTTCCTGGCGCAGACATCCTGGTCAAAGAACAAATTGAACTGCTTTTGAAATTCTTTCCAGATTTTTTCGTCAATGCAATAACAGACGGACTTTCCTTCAATCGTTCCCTGAATGACGCCAATATTTTTAAGTTCTTTTAAGTGCTGGGAGATCGTTGCCTGGGCAAGCCCCAACTCCTCAACCAAGTCATTACAGATACAGGTTTTCTGATCGATAATATACTGGAGGATGGCAATCCTTGCAGGATGACCAAGTATTTTAAGCATCAAGCCCAGCTTGTTGTGTTCTGCACTGTATATTTCTGTCCTTGTTATTCCCATTACAATTTTATCATATCGCAATATTACGATATATATTTCTAATGTGCAAATATTTATTATAAAAACCTTCATCCTTTTTCTCCAAGAAAAAATAATCCTCAACCTAGTCTTCAAGTAATAGAACTAAACTATGATCTGATGTAATCATTTTAATTTCTATTCCATGGAAAAAGCAAGCGATTTGCGACCTCTTGTCCTTGCGAACATTAAAAACGAAATTTTGGCTTGCCTTATTGGCGCCATGACCATGATCCCTTATCCTTTACCAGTGCGCTTTTGGACCTTCATCTTAAATTTTTATTTGCATTGCTGCTGATAAACATTTCATTCTTCTCTTCGGAAATAATTTCCAAAAAGCGTTCATAGTGTTTGAGCACATCACTGATCAGCTCATTCTTGGTAAAATACTGCACATCATATCCCTCACGGGCATCTCCAAAATAAGATTTTGGGAAATAAGTTTTCTTGTCTTCGAGATCGGGTAGATTATCCTCTTCCATGACATAATCCGAAACTACTTTTACCTGGTTCTTTACACCATATATAAAGTTATTGACCACATCGTAGCGGATTTCAATTTCAATAGTGCCCGGACTATCTACTTTTTTGATCTTCGCTTCGATCCCATTCTGTTTAAATTCTGACTGAAGTTCTTCGAATGCTAGCTTTACCGTCGTATCGATAAATTGATCAACAGAAGCACTGCTTTTGAACGAAATGATCTGTTTTAAGCGGTCCTTCCAAAATTCTCCCGACCAAGGGACAGTGCTTACCGAAAAATCCCGATCATAATAGCTGCGGTCTATAACAAGAGCTTTGACCAAGCTGACACAGAAAAGTAGCATAATCATAGAAAATGGTAAAGCTGTAATAAGCGTCATGGTCTGCAAGGCCTGCAAGCCCCCGGTATTTAGTAGCATCAGGGCCAGGATAGCCAGTAGCGCTCCCCAAAAAACCATCTGCCATTTGGGCGATCTGGCTGCATTCTTGGTCGCGATACTGTTCATCACGAGTATTCCTGAATCTGCAGAGGTTACAAAAAATATGACGATGATCAGAATGACCAGGTAACTAACCAGCTCAGAGAGTGGCAGAAAATCCAAAAACTTGAACATCAATGCATCGGGATTATCTGCCAAAGCACTCAAAGCACCCTTTGCAATGTTGATGTCAAACCAGATTGCACTATTGCCAAAAACAGACATCCATATGAAATTAAATAAAGTCGGGATAATCAGCACGGCAGCGACAAATTCGCGAATGGTACGCCCTTTTGAAATTTTAGCAATAAACAGGCCCACATAGGGTGACCAGGATATCCACCAGGCCCAATAGAGAATCGTCCAATTGTAAAACCAGGGTAAGGTGGCCTCGTCATAAACATGTGTATCGAAAGTCAGACCGAAAAAATTGTTGATATAATTTCCGATCCCCTCTGTAAAACTTCCGATAAGATAAACAGTCGGCCCGAGAAAGAGCACAAACAACAAAAGTACAACCACCGCGATGACATTGATGCTACTCAATAGCTTTACGCCTTTATCCACCCCTGAAGTTGCGGATATAATTGAGAGCAGGGTCAAGATCCCCACAATAATGATCTGGTAGGTAAAACTGCTTTCGGCCACAATTCCCAAGGTCTGTAAGCCTGCATTCACCTGTACCACGCCAAATCCTAAGGTCGTGGTAATACCAAAGAAAGTACTGCACAGCGCAAATACATCAATGGCATTGCCCATTTTTCCATTGATCTTGTTCTTTAAGAGCGGATAAAAACAGCTGCGAAGTGAAAGCGGCAGTCGGTAGCGGTAGGCAAAGTATGATAAAGCCAATCCTACCACGCCATAAATAGCCCAGGCATGGATACCCCAGTGAAAGAACGTATACAGCTGTGCATTTTTAGCGCGATTAATATAGTGATTTGCTGCAAAGACATCGGTCGAATAATGCTGCATGGGCTCGGCTACACTAAAATACATTAATCCGATACCCATACCCGCTGCGAATAGCATTGAAATCCAGGAGAAGAACGAGTATTCCGGTTTACTATCGTTGCTACCCAGCTTCGTCTTTCCAAATTTGCTAAACATCAGATAGACCAGAAAGATAACAAACAGCGTCACAGCCCAGACGTAGACCCAATTGAGGTTAACAAAAATAAATTCCTTGACCGTATCTAACAGACGTACAGTCAACGTAGGAAGAAACACAGATAACAGGCATACCCCTATGATAAAGATCAAGCTAGGGATAACAATACCTTTATTAAAAGTCGATTTGGAAAAGATCACTCGATTTTATTTTATATAAATGAGAAAGCGTAGATCCAAGGTTGATCTACGCTGTTAAATTACTTCTATGAATTACTCCGGACCATGAACCTACCAAATAAATAAGTAAAGCAGAAAGTACGGCAGTAATAATACGAGGAGCCCAAGCAATGGCTGAGGAGATAAATCTATCCCAATGTTGTTGGACTTCGTTTAATTCTAAGTTGTTCATAAGCACGAATTTTATTAAAAATGTAAGGCAAAGGAATTAATATCGTTAAATTTTAATTTTATTTCAAATAAAAAGTATTTTATTTACATTTTTAACAATTGGAAAACCCGATTGTTCACAAAAAAATGAAATTCATGATGGTATATCCGCTCTTATGCTGGCTCAGAATTCTTATAATATTGTTGTGCAACATTTGTAGACAGATACCTTAGCGAATAAACAAAGCCGGTCTTTGTTTAACAGAAGTTCAGCCTTTGGACAATAATGCTTAATCAATCCCCTACCGGTACGCCGCGTGATCGCCTCTTGCAGATCCTCCTCACGGTAGTCATGTTTGCTTCCCGAATAAATGGGCTTGAGATAAAATTAACTTAAAGTTTTTTCGGCACAAAATAAATAGTAATTTCAGCCCTACAACCGATTATTCGAAATTGCGTGGATAAAATCAATATAATGCAGCGATGTTTATGTTTTCTGATAGCTTGTCTGATCACCATACAACTAACTGCACAAACCATACCCATTGCTCGTTTCAGCCATTTGACCACAGCGGAGGGCCTATCACAAAGCACCGTCACCTGCATCCTAAAAGATAAATATGGCTTTATGTGGTTTGGTACCATGGATGGCCTCAATAAATATGACGGTTACCAGTTTAAAATCTATAGAACCAAACAAAACAATAAGAAAAGTCTTCCTAACAACCAGATAAAATCACTGTACGAAGACCCACATGGCGAACTTTGGATCGGGACAATGGGTGGCGGCTTGGCCCGTTATGATCGGGACAATGATTCTTTTGAGCATGTCATAAAACCCCAAATCGGAAATAACAGCATTGATGTGAGCGTCAATGCCATTCTGGAAGATAGCAAAGGAAACTTTTGGGTAGGGACTTATGCCGATCTCTATTCAATGGACAAAAAGACAGGCCATCTGACCCGCTACCAGTTCAGAGATACCAAGGGGCGTGCTATCACAGCTGTTGTTACTTCCATATTTGAAGATGACAGGCGAAATCTATGGGTAGGAACGGAAAACGGCCTTATCCTATTGAACAAAGAAACCCAGCGCAGCACTTATTTCACTTCTACAGGCGCCCGGGGCGCACTGAGCAATAACAAGATCAATGTAATAACACAGGATGGAGACGGGTATTTATGGGTAGGGACGTATGGTGGCTTGAACCGGTTTGATTACCGTACCAATACATTTACCACTTACAGAAAAGAACAAGGCAACAGCAAAGCAATAAGCAATAATGTTGTACTTTCAATCGTTCCCGGCGGTGAGCATAAACTCTGGGTAGGCACCGAAGAAGCATTAGAATTATTCGATTGCCAAACCGGACATTTCACACATTATCAGAACAATTTCGCCGACGAGGAAAGCCTGAACCATAATTCGATATACGCGCTTTTATTGGACAAGGAAGGGATCCTATGGATAGGAACATTTGCCGGAGGGATCAATAAATATGACCTGAATCATACTTATTTCCAGGTTTTTAAAAATTTTCACGTCACATCAGGTCAGAGTACAAGCACCATTACTTCATTCGCCGAACAAGCTGACGGAGATATATGGGTGGGTTCGGACGGTGGATCACTCAATCTTTGGAAACGGGCAACAAATGAATTTATCCACTGGGATCCCAATGATAAAATGGGATTAAATTCATTCTCCGTACTCTCTTTACTGACGACAAGAGATAAAAAAAGTCTATGGATCGGAACCTATGAACGCGGGCTTAAAAGACTGGACCTGAGCACAGGTACATTTAGCCATTTCTATAGCGGTAAGGGACCGCTCCAGTTGAGCAACAATACGATTTATGCGCTGACAGAAGATCGACAGGGTAATATTTGGCTTGGAACCAATGGCGGCGGAGTCAACATTATACAGAAAAATACACCGGAGATCAGGAAACATCGAGCCGATGGACAGGCCCATGCACTAAATAACAACTATATTCGGGCATTTTATGAAGATGACAATGGCGATATGTGGATCGCAACCTATGGGGGTGGCATCAATATCTATCATCCGGCGGACAACCGTTTCACCTGTTACAACAGAGCAAACAGTAATCTCCAGAGTGATATCATCAATACCATTTATGGCGATTCTGACCGCAACATCTGGATCGGTACGATTGACGGGGGCTTACACCGTTTTGATAGACAGCGCAAGACATTTGTCAATTATCGTGAAGAACAGGGCCTGCCCAGCAATGTGATCAACAGTATTGTTGAAGACAATAATAGACATTTATGGATCAGCACGAACAATGGGGTAAGCCAGTACAGTCTGGATCAGCATACTTTTTCAAACTATAACCGCTATAATGGATTACAAGGAAAAGAATTCCTCGCAGGCGCAGATCTCAAAACGAGCAAAGGGGAAATTCTGTTTGGTGGCAACAACGGATTTAATGTTCTTCATATGGCTAATATCCGGCGAAATGTACATGCTCCTCCGGTCATATTTACCGATTTCCAGCTATTTAACAGACCTGTTGTGATAGGAGCCGAAAACTCTCCACTGACGCGCAATATCAACGAGACCAAAGAACTGGTGCTGGACTATGATCAAACTGTATTCACCATTGAATTTGCGGCGCTCGGGTACACCATTCCCGAACAGAATCAATATGCTTATCTACTGGAAGGGTTTGACAAAGAGTGGAACTATGTAGGCAATAACCGAAGAGCTACGTACACCAATCTGGATGCAGGCACATACACGTTTAAAGTAAGGGCCGCCAACAGCGACGGGATATGGAACTCCAAGGAGGCGATATTGAAAATTGTCGTTGCTCCCCCTTTTTGGCGGACCGCCTGGGCATATTGCCTATATGGGCTGATCACCGCTGTTATACTCTACCTGCTTTTTCTGGAAATAAAATCAAGGGAAAAGCTCAAAAATGATGTGCTTTTAGAGCGATTAGCCGCGAAGAAGAATGAAGAGATCAATGCGATAAAGGTCAATTTCTTTACCAATATCTCACATGAATTACGCACTCCCCTTTCATTGATCCTGGATCCGCTTCGAAAAATCATCCATCAGGACATCAGCATGGATCAGGTGAAGACCTACAGCAGGCTCGTGTACAAAAATGCAGACCGCTTGCTCAACCTGGTCAATCAGCTCCTGGATTTTAGACGGCTGGAAAATGGGGCTGCGTCATTCAAAGCGCATACCGTAAACGTGGTCGAATTGATCAACGAAATATGCGAAGCTTTTAAAGAACGTGCCCAGGTACGGGAGATAGACTTTTCTACCCGCTATGCCAGCCCAGTAATACGGCTTTCCATTGATGAAGATAAGTTTGAGAAAATTCTTTCCAATCTGCTTTCCAATGCATTTAAATTTACACCGAACGGAGGAAAGATCGAAGTTGCGGTAGAACGAAGCGAAACTGTCGTCGAAATCCACGTCATCGATAATGGCATTGGAATTCCGGAATCGGACAGGGAACGTATTTTTGAAATATTCTACAAAGTAGATGGGGTACATCCTTATGAAAACAAGTCATCCGGCATCGGTCTGGCTTTGACCAAGGAGCTTGTCGAATTGCACGGCGGAAAAATAACCGTTCAAAGCGAGGTCGGCCGGGGCTCGGACTTTACCGTCCATCTAGCTACCCAAGGCACGATATTGCAGGATAAGGACGATGCTTTTGTCGCGCGGTATGAAGAATTGCTGTCGCCCCTGTTCCGTCAGGAAACAGAACAGATACAGGCTAGCGAAACAGATACTCATCTGAAAGAAGACCGGCCGATCGTGCTGTTGATTGAGGATAATCCCGACCTACAGGCCTATATCCGTCACGAGCTGTCGGCATATTTTGAAATTCTGAGCGCCACCAATGGACTTGACGGTCTGGAACTCGCCAGACAGTCTGTTCCTGACCTGGTAGTCAGCGATATTATGATGCCCAAAATGAATGGTTTGCAGGTCTGTCAGGAACTCAAAGCAGATGAACGCACCAGCCACATTCCGATTGTTTTACTGACGGCCAAGCAGACCGACGACAATAAGATCGAAGGGTATACACATGGTGCGGATGCCTACATTCCAAAGCCCTTTGCGATGGATCTATTGATTGCACGCATCACTAACCTGCTCCTTTCAAGAAGAAAATTACGGGAGCTATTTGACAGCACACACAGACAGGATACCTCCGGAAAATTACCGGAGCTGAACAACCTTGGCGCGATCGACCGTGACTTTTTGCAGAAAGTAGAACATCTGGTGGAAGAAAATCTGAACAATAAAGGATTTAATGTTGATCTGTTAGCTGAGCTGCTTCATATGAGCAGACGCCAGCTATACCGCAAGATAAAAGCCCTGACAAATCAGGGCGTACAGGAATACATATTGGGCGTCAGTCTCAAACACGCCCGCAATATGCTGCTCACAGGTAAATACACCATAGCCGAAATCGCCTATAGGGTCGGTTTCTCAGAACCCTCAAATTTTAGCAGGTCATTTTCCAAATATTTTGGGATGAGTCCCAAAAACTACCTTGAATGGGCTGAAAAGCAAAATAATTAGCTTTTTGGCATTCGCTGATATGCTTTTGGCACGCAGTGATAATTACATTTTTCACATTTAAGTCTAATATTGCCTATTGACAGTCTGGCGTCCGGTCGGGCAGCTTAAGGCATAACTAATTATAGTGTGAATGGGAAAAAAACGTAAACAGTATTGTACATGATCAGATCTGTACGCCAATTATTTTATCAAAAATTTAAATAACCAATTTTATATGATCTCAAAGTTATTATCTAAGCCGATCGGTCTGGTCTGGCTTGTGAGTGCGCCTGCCTTGCTAACGGCGCAGGTTGCAAATAAAAAAGTGGATGGCATCGTCAAGAATGAGTCAGGTTTGGTATTGTCCGGCGTGTCGGTCAAAGTAAAAGACGGGACGGCCACCGCTGTGACCGATCGCTTCGGTCATTATCAGATCAACGCTGCTCCTACAGACGTACTGATATTCTCCTATATCGGTATGCAGACATCGCAAGTACCTGTCGGAAATCAGGCATTGGTCAATGTCACCCTGACTGCTGCTGCTACGCAGCTAGAAGATGTCGTCGTGGTGGGCTACGGTACCATGAGGCGTGCCGACGTCACCTCTTCGATCTCTTCCGTAAGTGCAGAAGCCATAAAGGACCTGCCTGTTGCAGGTGCCGATCAAATGTTGCAGGGGAAAGTCGCCGGGGTAAGTGTGTCGGCTAATGGTGGCCAGCCCGGCGGAGGAATATCCGTACGCGTAAGGGGGCTGACTTCCATCAATGGAAACGAACCGCTCTATGTGATAGACGGTATTATTGTCCCTACCGGAAAGAGCTCCATTGCACAGGATAAACTTGGCGGAATGGCCGGATCTACCTCCCAAAGTGGAATTGCAGGGATTAACCCCAATGATATTGAAAAAATAGATATCCTCAAGGATGCTTCCGCGCAGGCCATCTATGGTTCACGTGGCGCCAATGGCGTAGTACTGATTACCACAAAACGCGGAAAAGCCGGTGAAGGAAAAGTAAGCTATGATATGTATTATGGCGAGTCAAAAGTCCCTACCCGCCTTGATCTGATGAACTTAAGCCAGTTTGCACAATATAACAATCAGGTATTGCAGGAAATCAGTACCGTTACCGGAAATCCCTATGTACCTATCGGAGAATATCAGCGTCCGGAAGTCCTGGGAGAAGGGACCAACTGGCAAGATGCCATCTTTCAGAAAGGCAAGATGCAGAATCATCAATTAAGTTTTTCGGGAGGAAGTGAAAAGACGACCTATTATTTGGGTTTAAATTACTTTAAACAGGACGGTACGATCATCAACTCCGGATTTGACAGGTTGTCCCTGCGGTTTAACCTTGACCACCAGATCAAAAGCTGGCTGAAGGTCGGTATCAGCAGCAGTACCGCCCGCACCAATCAAAAAACCACATTGACCAACGGATCTGATGCCATCGTCAACGTTGCCGCTTTCAATAGTCCAGCCGCCCCGGTCTTTGGACTGAACGGCGATTTTGCACCACCGGTATCCATAGGAGGCTATGCTTTTGGCAACCCCGTCAATCCTGTGGCATTGGCGCAGCTGCGTCAAAATACAGGCGATCAGTTCAAAGCCTTTGGAAGTGTCTACGGAGAGTTGATTTTCACCAAGTTTTTAACCATGCGAAATGAGATCAACTATGACGTTACAAATGATAATAACATGTCCTTCCAGCCCTCCCTTTCCTCGGGCGGAACGACAATACTCGCGCCAAGTAAAATCGTCGAACAACGCAATCCCAGCTACTACTGGGCATTAAGGAATTACCTGAATTACAACCAATCCTTTGGTCAACATAACATCAATGCACAGATCGGACATGAAGCCCAGGCCTCCTATTATGACAATATATTGGCTTCACGGCAAAATCTGGCCCTCAATATACCGTCTATTGCAGCAGGCGAACAGGAAAATCAGGTCATCGAAGGAGGCAAAGGAGACTGGGCCATGGAGTCCTATTTCCTGCGGGCCGGTTACGCCTATGACAACCGCTACTCTGTTAACCTCTCCCTGAGACGTGACGGCTCCTCCAACTTTGGACCGGACCGCAAGCTAGGCTACTTCCCTGCGGCCTCCGTGGGATGGACAGTTACAAATGAAAAGTTTGCCAAAAATCTCAAGGTATTGAATTACCTGAAAGTACGTGCCGGAGTCGGAGCTGTGGGCAGTTCAAATGTCGGCGGGGCAAGCTATGCAACCAATATCCGTCTATTCGCCACCGGCCCCTTTGGCGCGGGCGGCATACCCGACAATGTCGGCAATCCGGCACTCGGCTGGGAATCTGTCACTACCTACAACGGTGGATTTGATGCCGGTTTCCTCAATGGACGTCTGGATGTCACCTTCGATATCTATAAAAAGATCACCTCTGACATGCTTATGGCAACCCGGCTGCCCAAATATACAGGCATAGGGACAGAATGGAATGATATCAAATCGCCCAATGTCAATGCAGGCCGGATGACAAACACCGGATTTGACATCGGTATATCTTCTACCAATATCAATAAAAATGGTTTCACATGGAAAACAAACCTCGTGCTATCCCATTATAAAAATCGTCTGGACAAACTAAACAGCGAGCAGGCTGACTTGATGCGTTATACCGAATATAGCAATGCCGTTATCCTGACCCGTACCGTTCCGGGAGGACCTATTGGCCGCTTTTATGGATTTATATCCGATGGTTTGTTCACTTCCGAAGATGACCTGCACAACCATGCGAATCAAGGCCAAGCTATTGGTGCAAAAGGCTTATGGCTGGGCGATGTCAAATATCGCGATCTCGACGGCAATAATGTCATCAATGATGGAGACATGACCTATATAGGAGATCCTAATCCAAACTTTACTTTCGGATTGACCAACTCGCTCAAATATAAAGGATTTGACTTATCTGTTTTCCTGCAAGGATCTCAGGGTAATGATATCCTGAATTATACCAAGAGATCACTGGAAACACCGGTCAATGTATACTGGAATCAATTGCAGACCTCCTTGACAGACCGCTACTCCGAATTGTTCAATACCAATGGAACGGTACCGCGGTACAATCAGTGGCATCAGGATAATAAACGCGTGTCGAGCCGTTTTGTCGAAGATGGTTCATACCTACGGATACAAAATATTACCCTCGGCTATAATTTGCCCGCAGCCTGGATCAACAGAATCAAAATGCAGGCCGCACGGATTTATATCTCAGGACAGAATATCTACACCTTTACAAAATACAGCGGATACGATCCTGAATTGGGCTCTTACAACAATGACGCGCTGATGCAGAATATTGACCTGGGCAATTATCCCAATCCGAGAACCTTTACGATCGGTGCTAATATAACTTTTTAAACCATTGAACAAGACATTATGAAGACAAAACTGATATACACAATAATTGGCAGCCTATTGTTTTTGGGATCCTGTAAAAAAAGTTTTCTGGACAGGCCTTCACAGAATAATCCAACGTTGGATACCTATTATAATTCCGATGCCGAAGTAAGGGGCGCAACCGGCTATCTGTACAATACCGTATGGTATGATTACCAGGATAAAGCCTTCCATGCCATCGGTGAGGTGCTGTCGGGCAATATGTACACCGGTGATCCCGTTTACAATACCTTCTTGAATTTTACGGTCTCCGGAACCGACGAACAGGTGAGCCGTTCCTGGTATTCCTTTTATAAAGTAGCAGGAAACGCTACTGTGCTGATCAACACCTTTGAAGAAAAAATGAGCAAAGGCGGTGATCCCTCCTATCTCACGCAGGGCATTGCGGAAGCAAAGTTTATCCGGGCGGTCGCTTATTTTTATCTGGCCCGGGTCTTTAAGGATGTTCCCATCGTCACCGACCCGGTCGCAATGGCCACGACGGGCAACTTTAATACACCACGGTATCTGCAAGCCGATGTCATTAAGTTTGCCTTGGATGATATGGCTTTTGCAGAGGCCAACCTGAAAGATAACGATACTCCTGGACGAGTGACCAAGCTATCGGCTACGGGCATGATGGCCAAAATGTATCTCTACTTAAAAGACTACGAAAATGCGCGAAAGAAGGCGGAAACGGTCATCAACGCTAAAAAATACAGCCTATATCCCGATTATGGGAAGATGTTTACCGATCAGAGTGCCAATAATAATTCCGAGAGCCTCTTTGCCCTACAATGGGTAGCATCAGGGGGATACGGTGTAGGCAATCCTATCCAGGCCTATGTAGGTCCCGAGCCATTATTGAAAGAAACCACCGGAGCCGGATGGTCCGCTATTATCCCGTCAATCGACCTATTGGACAGCTATGAAGTGGGCGATAAGCGCAAAGGCTGGTCCATTATGGAGCAGGGATTTCATCGGGATGACTGGAAAAATTCGGCCTTTCCGAACGGCTTTACCTATGATACCACATGGACAAGCTCCAATGACAATGCACGGAAGATAAAAACAGGTACCCGTTCCAATGCGCTGAAATACGTGGTCGGTCCGGGCGGCGGCGGTCAGGATGTTAATGGTACCTCTACGAGCATCTGTACCTACATCTTGCGCTACGCCGATGTATTACTGATCTATGCAGAGGCCGTATTGGCTGATCAGGCGCAGAGTACGGATGCAAAAGCACTGGCCGCTGTCAATGACGTAAGACACCGCGCCGGACTGGGTACCTCACGCGACCTGACCGTATTGACCCCAGCGAATATATTACATGAGCGACGGGTAGAATTTGCATTTGAGGGAGATTATTGGTTTGACATTCAACGCCAAGGATTTACGAAGGCCAAACAGCTGGTGGAAGCGCAGGAAAGAGGCACCTATAGTGCCCTGGGCAAACCATTGGTGGATCACCTCAGCGTGACGCTCAGCAGTGAAAGCAAGTTATATCTTCCGATCCCGACAACCGAGGTGGTCAACAATCCAGAGCTGGCCAAACCCGCCGTTCCTTATAAACCTTAATATGATAATGAAAAAAATTATGAAGACCTTATATCACTACGTCTGCATCCTCGCAATAGCCTGCTTTGCATTTGTTTCCTGTAAAAAAGACGATAAGCTGTCACCATCAGGAAATCCCCAGGCTGATCCATTGGAAGTAACATCCGGTGCTCCGGGTACGGTAATCGTACTGACCGGCCAGGGGCTTGCGGGCATGAAATCCATTATTTTTGAAACGGGAAATGTTCCTGCCGGCTTCAATCCAGCTTTTAACAATGACCATGCGTTGGTATTCCGTGTACCGGACACAGCGGCAGCAGGACAGCAGGACATCATCCTGACCAATATGTTGGACAAGCAATTACGGGTTCCCTTCAATGTCACACCGCTACCTTCCGTTGCCACAGTTTCAGACTACAACTTTACCCCCGCGGTCACCCAGCTTACCCTGAACGGCAACTATTTAAATGATGTAACGGAGGTGACCCTGACCGGTACGGGTGCAAAGGCTAGCATCGTGAGCAAAAGTCAACGTCAGCTGGTGGTGACCCTACCGCAGACAGAAGTCAGCAGAACAAAACTCGATATCAGAAGCGAAGCCGGAGAAATTACGACAACGCAGGAGTTTGTCAACGTTGATCAGGCTTTCAGACTCTTTACCGATTCCTATCAAAATGGTTTTGAAGGCTGGGGCTGGGGAGCTGTAACAATTAGCACGGCAACCTTTAAGTCGGGAAATGCATCCTCAAAAATGGTTTACGGCAAAGGAGGCTGGTCTGCCAATGGCATGGCCAACTGGGGTGACGGCATGGCCAAGAATGCCGACTTAAAATTCCTTTCATTCTGGATCAAAGGCGGTTCGCAGGACTATACACTTTATCTTACCAGCGACGGGCGCACTGCGGGCTTTGGAAATGCCGACAGATCAACTCCCATCCGTGTGCCGGCAGACGTATGGACCTATGTCCGCCTGGATCTCGCGGATATCGGTCTATGGAGCAAAGGCAATGCCTTCAAACAGCTCGGCCTCTGGATCGAGGGCCCTGATGCACAGGATGAAACGTTCTATTTAGACGACGTTATTTTCTTTAAATAGCAGGTCAATATCACTATTGCAGCGGCATTTGGTCCCGATCAAATGCCGCTCAGTAAAAATTGTCGATTATTCGGCGAGCTAGCACCCCTTACAAATGATGAAGCATATAAGAATTTTTACGGTAGCAGTGATCCTGTGCCTGCTCCATAACAGCGTAATTTCCCAGACCGTAGTACAGAGGCATGGAAGCCTCAGTATAAAACAAGGAAAAATAGTAGACCAACACGACAAGATCGTCCAATTGCGAGGCATCAGTTTCTCCTGGAGTATATGGGGCGGCAAAAAGTACTATACCCCAGAAATCGTTGACCGGCTGGTCGAGGATTTTAATGTCAATTTGATCCGTGTTGCGCTGGCCGTGGAACCGGACGGTGGCTATCTGCAATCTCCCGAAGAGCAATTCACACTGATCAAGAACGTAGTAGACCGGGCATTGCAGCGTGGCATCTATGTCCTGATAGACTGGCACGACCACCATGCGGACCGAAATATCAATCAGGCAAAAGCTTTCTTTACCCGGATGGCACAGCAGTATCCGGATCATCCACAACTTATTTATGAGATCTGGAATGAACCCGAAAGAACGAGCTGGCAAGTGGTCAAGTCCTATGCTGTGGAGCTGATCCATACGATCCGCAAGGATGCCAAAAACAATATTATTGTCGTCGGATCTCCGCATTGGGATCAAGATGTGGATAGTGTGGCCAATGATCGGATTCAGGGCTTTAATAACATTGCATATTCTTTTCATTTCTATGCGAGCGATCCGAATCATCAGGAGCAGCTGAGAGACCGTGCTCAGAAAGCAATCGGGCAACAATTGCCTTTGTTCGTTACCGAATGGGGCGTAGGAGAAGCCGATGGCAATGGCCAGTTTGATCTGAAAAAGACGAAGATCTGGCTCGATTGGATGGAAAACAATCAACTCAGCTGGGCAAACTGGAATCTGACGGATAAGGACGAAACAACCGCTTTGCTTAAACCGATGGCTCCCCTGCATGGCCATTGGAAGAAACAGCATCTTACCCCGGCGGGGCAATACATCAAGGCGCAATTGAGAACACTTAACCCCTGAAGCATGAGAATCCTCCTATTTGTTAATTTACTCATGCTGGGGCTGCAGAGCTGGGGACAGCGGCAGCTGATTGATAAAAATGCAACGGTTCAAACACAGGCGCTGTATAAAAACCTTAAAAGATGGGCCGGCAGTCATGTATTGTTCGGCCATCAGGATGCCACAGCCTACGGACATGGGTGGCAGGGCGATAAAGACCGATCGGATGTAAAATCGGTCACTGGTTCACATCCCGCTGTCATCGGCTTCGACTTTATGGGTTTTTCAGGGCAATCTACCAAAGCCATTTCCGATAATCAGCAGATGCTCCTGCAACAGGTCAGCGATACATACAACCGTGGAGGCATTACGACCATTTGCTGGCATTTTAACAATCCGGTTTCCAATGATGGTTTTTACTGGAACGACTCCACATCCATAGCGGCGATGGCCGCCATTAAACCGGGCGGCACACATCACCGGCACTATAAAAAACTGCTAAAATCCATAGCGGCATTTGCACATCAAGCCAAGGGACAGGACGGAGCAGCAATACCTATTATTTTTCGTCCTTTCCACGAATTTGACGGAGACTGGTTCTGGTGGGGGAAAAAATATACCTCGCGCGAAGATTTTATAGCCGTCTGGCGATTTACGGTAAGTTATCTTCGGGATCAATTGAAGGTACATAACTTTATTTATGCCTTTTCGCCCGACTGTCAATTTAATTCCGAGCAGGATTTTTTGGAACGCTACCCGGGCAGTGACTGGGTAGATATCGTTGGAATGGATAATTACGCAGATTTTGGCCGCGATGGCCATTATGATCTACCGGCAGCGGTCCATAAACTCAAAATCTTAAGTTCCTTTGCGGAAAAGAACGGTAAAATTGCCGCATTAACCGAAACAGGTCTGGAATCCATTCCCCATCCGCAATGGTGGAACGATGTATTGCTGAAAGTGCTAAAAACAGCGGGTGTTAACATGGCCTATGTATTGGTATGGCGCAATGATAAGGAAAGTCCGGCACACTATTATGCCCCTTTTCCCGGGCAGGCCAGTGCGGCAGACTTCCTAAAATTTTATCAGGATCCATTTACCTTATTCGAAAAAGATCTAAAACAACCCTATCAATAAGTCCAATAAACAAAGAGGGCTATTTGCGCATAAAATCAGATAAGATTTTTTTGCTTAACCTAAAAAAATGCTAGCCCCCGGATGTCAAGGGCTAGCATTTTTTTAAAACTTCAACACATAACTTTTCCCCACTTGTGTACGGATTGTTTTCACTTGATCCTTATACTTGAGTTTGCAGGTTCCTCCTTTCCGGGCAAGCAGTTTTACCTCTTTTAACTGCCCCTTGTCCCAAGTAAAAAGGTCGGACATAACGACTATTGCTTACAATACGATGAGCATTGAATGTGGTTTAAAAAAAAGACTGGCCCCGCAAAATACCGGGCCAGTCTTCAGAACCATAGCACGACACTAACTTTACCAGTTGATCAGTCTATTGTCGTCATCGGCTTTATCCCAGGATTCCTGCGGATCGTTGGTCGTGTTTGCCGCCGAACCTGCGGCGATGCCCTGCTCCAATATTACTTCCATTGTTTCAATGCGTGGACTTATATAAATTTTTCGTTCTATATTTTTCATGATCTGATCAATTTTTCATTGTTTTTACTAACGGACTTAATTCTATCGGGAGTTATGGACAAGCAATCTTTTTTCTACCGCTTCCGGCGCCGACCATTTTCGTCGCTCCCTGTACTATCTGCGTAATTTTTACCGTATTGGATGTAGAGTTCCATGGCACGGTGTTGAAAGAACCCAGTGTCAGCTCCAACGGATATAATGCTCCGCCATTGCTTTTGCTGCCATACATGGATACCTCACCGGAGCGGCTTATGACCACGCGGATAACCGGATTGGCTGCAGTACCGGTCAAGCTGTAGACCTGGGGCACTGTGCCTCCTTCCGTAT
This sequence comes from Sphingobacterium athyrii, assembly GCF_003071065.1. Classification (GTDB taxonomy): domain Bacteria; phylum Bacteroidota; class Bacteroidia; order Sphingobacteriales; family Sphingobacteriaceae; genus Sphingobacterium; species Sphingobacterium athyrii. The sequence goes on from NZ_QCXX01000001.1 coordinate 1,099,810, forward strand.
TGGTTCCACCATAAAGACTTCCGTCCGCAAAACGTACATTACGCGGTGCAATGGCAATGCCTGCCTCAAACTGAATCTCCTGTGTCGCCAATTTTTGGCCATTTACTTCCATATTAAAGGAATTATCCAGTTGCTGAATATCAAACACAAATCCATAATCAGCACCGGGCGCAGTTAACTCTTTGGTCACTACATATCCGGCTGGCCGCGTCACTCCATCGACAATGGCACCTGATCCCGAAGCCGGATAGGTCCAGTTTAGATCAGCTCCGCCAGTCACTGGTTGTGTACAGGTTTTGAAGTTCAGGTTGAGGTTATACCGTTGGCCCGGTACGATGTTTAAACCTCCCACAGATACATTGTTTTTTGTTTCGCCATCAATGGTAATCGTTCCAAACTTAAAAACTCCGTTTGTTGCCCCCGGATGGATCAACAGTGTCGGTGTACTAGAGACCGTACGTAGGCCGGCCCCCAATGTGGGGAATACAACATTAGCCGTCGTGGTAGATCCATTGTAGGTAATTGTACCGTCAGCCAGTTTTAGATTTGCGCCTGGATGTGTGGGGTCAATCGTCGTCGTTCCCAGAGCGGTAATGGCCCCCGTCATTTCAGTCGCCATGCTCAGGTTGGTCGTGACTTCACTGTACTTATGTTTGAGGATCACATCCAGGTTGTTATCTCCCGAGTGGACCGTTAGATCTTTCCTGAAATACATCAGATCGGCACTGACGTTGTCCAAGCTTGCATTGGCAAGATCTGCCTGTGCTGTTACCGCAGGAACTGTCGCGGTACTATTGACCGAATAGGCCACAAAAGTATAGGTCTGTTCTGCATCCAACGCGATCGCAGCCGTATTGTCGACTGAATTGGTATAGGTCTTTTCGGTCACATAATCACCTGCGGCATTGTACACCACGACTTTATACTTGATGTTATCCGCCAATGGTGTCCGCTCTTCGGTCGTCGCAGCACGGCTACCGGACGATGCCCGCAACAGGCTGCCATTTGTCACGGACGGCTCGCTGGTCAATGTGGCTTCAAAAGAACTTGAATTTGTCAAGGGGATCACCACCGTCTGGGCGGACGCAGCGCTGCCACCCTTACCTGCTTTTTTGGTGGTGACGACAGGGTTTTCTACGCCGAGTAACTGAATACTCACGCTGGCTTTGCCGCTTGCCGCTACACTGTCCTTGCTTTCTTTACAGGAATAAATGGTTGTACAGGCTAAGGCTGCAAAGGACAACATTCCCACGCTGCCAATACTTCTAAATTTCGATTTCATGTTAATTAACATTGATTTGAGACTATTTACTTTTCTACTTATTCTATGCGTCAACCGTACGTAAAGAGATGTCCGGGAATTTGCCGCAAATCAACTACAAACAAATGCGATTATCAATTAACAGGTGGTCGGATAGCAAATTTTTGCTATGCTTTTAGAACCATATAACAAATTTTTGCTACGAAAACAACACGATAAATCAGCAGTAAATAAAAAGAAATGTCAATTAAATAGGTAACTTTGGATTCCTGAACTCAAAATGCGCTATGTTGACAAATGATTCACAACTTGCTGTTATCTTAGATGATCATGGTCTATTTGCCACATCTTTTTCCTTACTTTTAGAAAAGTACGGGCTCTTTCATTTTGTAAAATCATTTGACCGTAAGGATGACTTCCTGCGGTTTTTAGCATCATCAGGTACCCAAAAAATCTATATTTTTTTAGATTACTACCTATCAGAAGAAACTGGGCTTTCCCTCTTGCCTGAAATAGACCGGTTGAATAAAGATGCGAAGACGATTTTTTTGACCAGCGCGCTCTCGCCACTGCTTATTCAAACATTGAAAAATTATAATCCCGATGGAATTTTAAGTAAGTCCTGCAATCTTGACACCTTAAAATCATGCCTTGCTTCGGTCCGCTTAGATCAGCATTTTATTGATCCGTTTTTTGAAAAGCTGCTTGAAAACCATCAGTCCACCGCTGTCAGATTTACACCGCGCGAAATTGAACTTTTAAAACATTTCGCCCGTGGAGATACCATTGCCAAAACAGCCGAAAAATTATTTTTGAGTTCCCACACCGTCGTGGCCCACAGAAGGAAAATGATGGCCAAGATAAACTGCCAGTCCATCACACAATTAATTACATTTGCCCGGGAACACGAAGTGATCTAATATCTTGTATATGTCGTCCATCGGTAGGCCGGTCCAGTTCAAATCGGACAATGGATCCCTGCCCTTCCCGGCTCTCGATTAAAAGTTCACTGTGACTTAGTCCCAGATAATAACGGCAGAGCTGCAGTCCGATACCATACCCTTTTTCATTTTTTGTTCCCCGGTGGCTGACAGGTTCAGTGACAGTGGATAAATTTTCCTGCACCTGTCGGGACATCCCCACCCCCGTATCAATGACACTAAACGTAATACGATTGTTCTGATCGTTTACCGCTGCCCTTAACGTGATCTGATTATCCGGTTTACAGAATTTGATCGCATTGTCAACCAGATTGCGAAGAATAATCATGACGACCTCGGCATCAGCCAGCGCCTTCAGGCCCTCGTCACATTCCATCAGCAATTTAATTTTCTTTTCCTCCAGACGTTTTATGTATATACCATGAATCTGCAGAAAAATATCCATGACATCAAATTCTCTTATGACCAGATCCGATGCGTGCAGATGTTGATTGACCCAGAGCAGCAAGTTTTCAATTAGATTGATCGTTGAATCAAATTCCTCACTATTGGAGGAAAGTAATTTTTTAATTTCCTCCGGCGGCACAAGTCCATCCCTGATCAGCATGAGGATACGGTTTAAATTATTGATCGGGGCGCGCACATCATGCGTCACCAACGCTAAAAGAGACTTTTTGAAATTATCCGATTCTTCCAATAAGGCATGCTGCTCTTCAATAAATTCATTTGTATTGCGGAGCGCCTCGTTGGCTTTCCTTTTGTCTTTCACATTTTTCACCAACAGAACCGCAATGACCAACAACGAAACAATCAGCACGGTGGCCACCAGCAAAATGTAATTCCGTCGCAAAACTTTGGCACGATACAGGGATTCTAGCTCATTTTGTTGCTTTTTAAACTTAAATTCCTCTTCATTCCGTACCAGCTGTTCTTTGTTATCGGCACTATAGAGCGAGTCCGATGCGGATTTATATTCTTTATAAAAGAAAATTGCCCTGGATAGTTCCTGTTTTTTTTCCAGCATCGTACCAAGCCGGTTCGCAGCGCTTTGTATATAATACAACTGTTTATTCTGCTTGGCCAATTCATAACATAATTCTGAATAATGGATGGCCGCATCCACATGGTCCATACGCAGATAGCATGTGGCAAGATTGTCCAGCAATCTCAAATATTCGGTCTGCTCGCCCGTGGATTCAAGGGTGGCTTTGGCCTTCAGGTAGTAAGACAACGCATGATCCCAATCTTTCTTTTCCATATATAAAGACCCCAATGACTGGAGCGCGTTTCCGATGGCTTTGTAATTCTTATTTTTTTCAGCCAGGTTTAAAGATTGATCATACAGCTCTTTGGCATGTTGCAGATCATTTTTATGTAAATAGAGATGGCCGATATTTCCGAGAATAAAGGTTGACCGGGAGGAGTCGCCCAATGACTCGTACAGCCTGAGACTCTCCCTATAATATAAAATAGCGTTATCATCCTTGTGCTGGTAATGGTAGACCATTCCCATATTATGAATAGCGTGCGCCTTTATCAAGGGCAAATGGTAGCTATCGGCCAGTTCGATAGCCAGGTTTAACTGTTTGAGTGCCTCGGTATGGACACCCAGGGCAATATAAGGCATTGCCAGATTACTTAATATTTTGGCTTTCCGGCCATGGTCGTCCTCCTCCGTGGCAATCGATATGGCCTGATTATAATACGCAATGGCTTCACTGTACATCCCCTTCTCATAGGCCCCGATCCCAAGATTTCGGAATGCATCTATTTTTCCGGTCCTGTATTTGATGCTGTCACTCAGCGCAAGCGCTCTCCTGCCCAGTATCATGGTCGAATCCGGAGAACTGGACCAATGCGCATAAGCCTTCAAGTTGAGCCTATTCACTAATGCGGTATCCTGTAATCCAGCATCGGCATCACTTTTATGATCAGGAGAGAAACATGAAAAATTTAATACGATTAACATCAAGAGCGTTATTCTCCTGAATACATGACACTGTTTACCTTCCATTATAAATAGTAATATGAATGCTGTAATGCGTTTGGCTGACTTATTCCGCTCAAATTTAATCATTATTCCAACTTCATGAAATTATATTATCCTAAAGTTGACCGGCTTTGACATAAAAAGATATATACCAATACAAATTTTTCTAAATCTCATGTGAATACTACATACACTGTGCGAGCTCTATCCTATTTCAAGCCTTATAGCGACGACAAACGGACTACTTTAGGTAATTATGAGATCAAGCAGCTGACATTCAGGCCGAGCGCATCAGCCCCCATTGAAGCTGTTATATATATTTTTCTGCCTCCAAAGCATTGATAGTCTGTTTGCTGGCACCGACCAAGTCCGCCAATTGCGCTTGCGAATAATTTTTCATTAACCGATGTATCCTGATAGGTTTAAGTAATACAGCGAATAATCACTACATTTATATGAGATCAAAACATTGCCTCAAATTATTAAAGAGATGAAAACAATCGACGAAATATACCATGCTATTGCCGATAATATAAAAACTGTCATCGGAGAAGAATGGGGCTCTGCAGAGCTGAAAATAGAAACCATTGGGACTATGGTCAGTTTTACCGGCGAGTATGCGGATCTAACCATGGATAAAAAACAAATCAACGTGGATGAATTCGATTTCCAGCTGACATTTGACATTCTTGAACTTCACCGTATTACCACAGCAAATGAAAGCAACAAATGGAACAAGGCTACCGTCCATTTGACATCGGCAGGAAAGTTTAGTATGGAGTTTTCGTGGGATCAACGCTACTATGACGAAATAGATCGTTTATCAAAGCAATAAAATAGGCTAGGGAATTACGACCTAGCCTATAAAAAATACAATAAATCTAATGCCTAAGGTAATTGGACAACCATTGTCAGGGCAAGAAGGTTTTGAAAAATTTTCTAAATCTCCAGCCGAGCAGAAGAACGGTCGCTCCTATAAAAGTGATTAACCAAAGATTTGGGATCGTCCATGTGCTGCGTTTATCTCTGCTTGACCTTAACTCGGTTTGCACGTTCCTTTCACTAGCTTGGGAGGAAAGTCCACTTTTGAGGCGTGTAGTCACTTTCGATTCCAGCATAACAAGTTTTCCCTGTTGTCCGATGAATCCACTATCCGGATGAAAACGATAACTGCTATCCGTCCAAAAATACCAGCGGCGAGAAAGCGTATCCTGCCGGAAGGTATACAGCCGTTGGCGCAGTTCGGTATGCTGCCAGTCTATTTCAACTTCTTCTCGTTTATCGCGCTTTTTATGCTCATATAGCTTGCAGGAAATCAGGATAAGCAGCCCAATAGAGACACATAAAATTTTGATTCGCTTTATTTCCATAATCACCATCCTTTCAATCCAGCCAATTTGAAAACGCGTAAATAGCCGATACAGCGCGTCGCTTGGATACGACCCGATCCGCCACGTTTCCCTCCACGGTCAGTATCCAGTTCCGCTCGATCTTTCGAACGATGCCCACATGGTCAATACGCCTGAGCCTATGATTATAGATTGCAAAAAGATCTGCTGGTCGGACAGCATCCTCCTCGACCTGTTCCTTTTTATAGCGTCGAGCCATCGGAAATAGGGCCGGGCTCCAAGCATTTCGAGGTACCGGAAGTCCAGCCTGGCCGTAACACCATGAGACAAATGCCGCACACCAAGCATAGCCTTTTCCGAGGCCGGTATAAGCAAGGTATTCCTCGACACGCTTGCCATCATTATTTCCGGTGGCTTCACCGATGCCGATCTCCTGCACAGCGATATTCACAATGTTTTCGCGAAAATTTTCTGTTCGATCCGCCTGCCCAGGTCTGGCCCCCATAGCCATAGATCTGGGTTGATCTTCTGCCACTTCTCGCTCTATAGCAGAATTGCCAATACCGCCAAGAAAAAGAACAGCGAGAAAAAGAACACCGAAAAATAAAGAATACATTGTTGCCATGATGTCAATTGATTAAAGTGATAAGAAATATCCTGACGAAAGAACTTAAAAGGCTGCCAAAGAATTTCTTGCAGCCAGTAGCAGCAGTAGATTGCGAGCAACCCCGCCAAAATTCCGAATAGCAGCACGGACAATATGCCAATATCCAATACACCCGTAGTCGGATCTATGGCCTGGAGCAAAAGACCTGCTGAAATAAAAAATACAAGCAGACCAGCCAGCACAATGCCGAGCAGCTGTCTATTTGTTAGCGGCCAATAGATATCCTCGATATCGGAGGCCAGTTGTTTTTGTATTATTTTCATTGATTATTTAAATAAGTTCATCTATAATTCTATGGCTAGCAGCTATTCAAATAGCCCTAAGTATTGACTATTGGAAAAATTGGTTTTGTCTCTATCATGTACAATCAGGTACAGATGTACCGGCAGTTCTTCCATTCCTTCCGGTAGTTCCATTTGTAGTTTCCCCTGATGCCGAAGCACTGGTTCTTCATTGATCGCCGCCAGTTCATGCATTATAGCATAAGCACATAGAATAATACTGTCATCCCATTCATCGCATCTGACCTTGTCCGTTACCGGATCCCAAGCGAGCAGAATAGCTGCTCCCAGACGCTCAACGGAATAGACCCTCAGAGGAGTCTTCACGCCAGCACTCAGTTTCGCTTTTGCAGGGTCAACTTCAATATTGGGGTACGTACCGACCATGGCCCCCTGTAATATTGCGGACATCGCCCTGCCGATAGGCGTCTTTCTATTTTTATTCTTTCGCGATGTATAACCCATCTGTAGGATATAATTCACTGGGTTGAGAAATTTTCTTGCTTTGGTGAATTTCATGCGAACGGTTTCTGTTCCATTCGCAACAAAAGCCCTTCTTTCCTTTTGTTTCGTTAGTATTTTCATTTTATATATTATTAGTCCCTTTTTATACAAGCTTAAATCATCACAATGTACTATAGTATGACCGGTACCTGGTACCGGCCATAACCTATCGTTTTTTAAACCAGGTCTAACTCACCCAAATAGTTTGTCCGACTGATTCGCTTGTTCTTTCGATCCGCAAAGAAGAGCCACAGCTGTCCTTTACCGCCTAAAAAGTGTTCTGGCAGTTCGATATCTACCGTTCCCAAGCCCCGCGTTGGAGGCTCGGGAGCCGTCAGGAATTCGTCCAGCTCCGGATGGTAGAGTAAGATGTAAACATTATCGTCCAATTGCCCCTTTTGAATAGCAATCGCCTTATTTGTCCAGCTGATCATCAACATTCCAGCAGCGACCTCCGCTTTCACCTTACCGCCGGGCTGCAGACTTCCCTGCGAAATTTGTACCTTAGCATAATCAAGCATAAAGTTGGGGTACGTACCCACCACAGCAGTCTTGATATTGGCCTGCAACGCTGCATTTGTCGGCGTCATCGTATCCGCATTGATCTGCGAAAAACCTACCTGCACAAAAGGTGCGATAGGCATAATAAATTTGGCAATGGTATAGAAGCGCGCCTGCTGTATCAGTTGCTCTTCTGTTGCGGGCTTGTTGCTCTTTTTTGAAAGCCCACGGATATAATCAATGCTTTTCCAGCTAGCTCCTATTACGGATCCAGCCTTACCGCTAAATCCACCATTTGCACCTTTTCTAATTGTTCCCATGTTATTATTTTTTAAAAGTTTAACACATGTAAAAACTTGATTTATACCGGTATATCATGCTTTACAGCAACAAACATAAAATCGATAATTGGCAAATTCAAGGTAGGAAATCGGATAGTCCGATCGCTGTCCTGGCCCTATTTTCCAAGGGATTCACAGCGCGTACAATTGTCCGTTTACTGTCCGGGGCAAAAAGATCTTTGTAACCTTGTCCATCAGGCATCATCCCGATGTTGCTTCAATCCTGCTTCGGGATTGGCCCGTATCAGGTTTGGCATTTCTATCCGGCCTGTCTACTTATTCCCTACTGTTTTCCTACTCTTTTAGTAGGGAATTAGTGGAGGATATGTAGCGGAATATCGCAGTGATTGCGAATATGGTATGAAGCAGAAGCGAAGAAGCTTTGAATGAGTGCCGAAAATTGAAAGAAGAAAGCTGTTCAAAAAATCGAAACAAAACGAAAGAAGAAAATAGAAAGTTCGGATTCTAGGGAAATCAATCCGGGAGGTGGTGATATTTCTTTTTAAAGTCCACCATATCTGCATGCAAAAAATATTTGCCGGTATGGTCTTTTTTGAATGGGAGTATTAAGCCCTGTTTTTCACAGCGGTATAGTGTTTTTGAAACAATGCCCACATAGCGGCATACTTCTTTGCTATGCACCAGCACCAGCGGTGGATCGGGCAGTTTTCGGAGAATCAACGTTTTAATCTGCTCGGATGAATCCGTGATCCTGTCAACAAGATACCTGAATGCGTCGTGTAAGCAGGGCTGCCGACATTCTTTTGGCTTCGCAGAAATGTCAAAACAGCCTTCACAATGTATAAATTTATTCATAGATTGGGATTTAGGATCAATCGCCCTCCCCTTCCATTGTTGGAAAACCAATTGATCGGGTTTATAATAATTGAAGATTTTCATACCGGCACAAGGTACATTATCACGTTTATTCATGAATTTTAAGGATTTTATTTCGGTATTGCATAGCCTGTTCAGAAAGTAAATTGAGAAATGTGCTTTTGAGCCTATTTGAGCTTTTGACTATCAGATTAGACCGCCTTAAAATTGCGTGAAATGCCAGCTTCAGAAAGGACAGGATTTCCGTATGGGTGGTGCTGACATTTTGCAGCATAAATAAGGTAAAAAATGCTTTTGTAGGCTTATTCCCCACTCCTATCAGTGTAATCCCCTCGCGCATGACCGATTCATAATCATAGAGTTCGATCCATGCTCCTTTTATTTTTTTACCTTCCAGAATGATGGGATTGAGGTATTTCACGAGCTCATCGACCTCCGCCAACAATCCTTCAACAGTCTTTTGCTGCTCAAACTTACCATATACATTACACTCATGAATGAGCCGCAGCAGTTTTTCAAAAGTATGCCTATCCCAGATTTCTTCACTGTCAATGGCAGCATAGTTTTCAAATATGGTACGAAAGCGGGACGATAAGTCAAAGCGCTTTATTTTTCTCAGAAACTCTTCAAAGGTGAGTTTTTCGTCCACAATATGATGATAGTACATAAAGATCTTAAAAAAGGCCAGTTGTTCAAAGCCCACCAGATGAAATAGCGGCACTTCGGAGCATACCATTTTTATCCAGGGACTATCCTTGCTGGCCAAGATTTCCATTTCCTCGCACAGCGCGTCGATATATTGTTGAAGGTCGGTGAATTCGAGGCGCAATAAGGGCATATAATTGGAGTCGATTGACAATACAGTTTGTGGTGCCCGGCCCGGTGATTTTTCAAGTCTGCCTTCTGCTGCGGCTTGCTGTTGCAGCTGTAGTTCGATATCGTACAAACGGATATCGAAATGGCGGGCAAGCCGGTAAAATTCGGGACCAGTCAAATATGTAGTCCCCCTTTGCCGATTGCGCAGCGAACGTTTTTCGACGCAAAGCAATTCCATCATTTCCGCTGTCGTTCGTTCAGGATCTTTTATTTTTTCTTCGATAATCTGAAACAGGGCAAGTTGTATATCAATATCGGGCTGCATAAATTGGATAACGCTAAAGTTAATTATTTAAAATAATAAACTTTAAATATATTACAAACCTTAATTAATTAAAAATAAAACTCGACATGAAACAGTTATTTTACCAAACGGTTTATCTAACGGTAAAATTTTTACCGATAAGCAACTAAAAAGGTTAATCTTTTGCTAATCCATTTTGAATGTACTTTTTATTTTGTCTACCAGCGTAGGTTCTATCTGGTAATAGCTTGCAGGCTTATGCTGACAGCGGTAAGAATAAAGTTTACTTTGAACACTTTTTCTGTTGATCTTTTCAAACAGCTCTTCGAGGGCAGGAGATATAATAATATAGTGCTTTTCCAGATCAAATAACATAATATGGTCAGCACGAATATACAGCGTGCTGTTGATCTGTATAAAAATTCCTTCAAAAATAGTATCAATTGGTTCATCGTCATCAGCTACAAAAGGGATCGCATAACCTTCGTTAATGATAACATAATCAAAACCTTCCCCATATATAAACGCGAAAAAGTCCACATCTAAAACCTCGCTATCTGGATCAGTAGATTTAATTTTGTCTGTATCAGCAAATGTATTGGCAAGCTTTTGTGCTTCGTCTAATAACCTTTTTTCTTCAACATCTTTTGACCTAGTTTTTTTAGTTGGATTTTTAGACTCAGCACTCAAAATTGCAAGCATTCGTTTTTGATATCCTTTGAAGAAGATCAATACCAAATAGCCAATTATTACTGCGGATAAGTAATATTTTAAATCGGCCTGTTGATAAAAGGCCAGGATTTCTGATTCGTCCCTCGACATAGGCACTACATCTAAAGCTTCGTCCAGTGCGCTGCTATTCCGTCTTGCATTAAAGATGGCATATCCGAAAAGTAAGTTGGTTAACGTGTAAGGTAAGACCGACCATAATACCAGATTATGGGGAGGTCTATATTTAAAATCTGATTGCACGACGAGCATAACAACAGAAAGCCAAAACACATAAAAAGTCGCCGACGATAGAGACCAGATAATTCGGTCTACAATCATTTTATCATAAAGCTGCTCGGGTAAAGACCGGAGCGCAGGGATATAGGCCGCAAAATTACAGATAGCCACCACAAAAATACCGGCAACAATGCAAATAACATAATCATACCACCTAGGCTTACTTTTCGTCTTAATCATAACTGAGCAAATAATTGACTGTAAATATATTAATTAAACAGGTTCAACATAGGTAATATATTTACCTTAACGCAGACTCTCAAGTAAAACAATTACCTTTTGAATGAACCTCTTAGGACCTAAATTTACTTTATTCGAAATTCATCCTAGTTGAATACCGAAAACATATATAAACCTTATGAGCAATGGCCTACTATTGAATATGCTATGCCATACTAAAATAACGATTTAACCAAATGGGAACATACTATTCAGGAAACGATTCGCTTGTGACATTTTACAGCTATTGGGAAAAATTATATCCCGACCTTGAAGATTTCCATAAGCGCTGGCTATTGAAAAATGGTGAGATTATACCGATGAAAAGAGGTCAGATCCTATCGGAAATGCCGCATATGCAATCCGCGCTCTACATTGTATTAGTAGGCATATTGGCCAAAGAGCGTTATTGCCCTGATCGGGATGAACAACTGATCATGACCGTAGCCCTACCCCATATGGGATTCTTTACGACCATGCATTTTTTTAGCAAAAGTCCTGCTTTGGGTGATATAGTTTGTTTAAAATCGGGGCTAGTCTTAAAGATCCCATATAAAGCCATAGGCCCCTATCGTAATCAGGAAAAAGCTATCGACACGTTGATTGATCTCTTGGTCAATAAGAAAAAATACCAGCTTGACCATCTCCGGGTAATGGATTCATTGCTTATATCCACGGATCGTTATTTCTATTTCGCGGATCACCTACCGCAGCTCTACAATACGCTCAGTCAAACCGAGCAAGCTCGACTATTACGTATGTCCGTGCGATCTATTCGTCGAGCCAAACAATTATATGTGCGACGAAGGTGATTATAGGCCACCTGATGACCTCGTTTTGGCCAAAATTCCTGGTATATCTTTGAATTAACGAAAGAAGAAAAATTAAAAGATCAAGGAGACATGGAAAAAAACAGGAAATGGTTTCGGAATAAATTTGCGGTATTTCCCGCAGGGGTACAGTCAACACAAAATGCTGATTGCGGACTCAAGATTTGAGGCGGCACAGCCGTTCCAGCAATGGGGCGTGACCAATTTGGAGTAAATTATGATAGTTTTTAATCGTTAAAGAACGGAGGTCGTTATGGCATGGTTTTCATTAAATCCAGGCGGTAATCCTACAGTTCCAAATGACTATACTATTCAGGGAAGCCAACCTTCCTGTGCGGGTACTGATCATATTTGTGCTGTGCAAGCTACACCCGATAGCAATAATAAGCCACAGTTGACAGATGCGTTGAAAAACGAAATGATCATTGCCCTGGACAACAGGTCTGCTTCTACGAATGTAAGTCTCAAGGACTCATAGGAAGACAGCATACATTGTTATAGATAGAGGGACGCCCAGGGCGACCCTCTTCTGTTATTTTCTATCACTGAATTCCAGAACCTCAATGTCGGCAACTTTTTCTATAACTTTTAACCCATAATGTTTCAGGTGGCGGTTCAATTCCACAAGATTTTTAAATTCTGGTAGTATGATCTGCTTTTTGACATTTACACGATCTACAGCAACAGGGTACTTACCTGCGAGATCTAAGTAAAATGCGAGCACTCCAGTACCCTCCATATTCAGACCATCCAGAGCCACTTTTGCAGGTTTATATTTCCCCTCTATCACCCAGGCCTTCCTGCTGCGTGAAGTCCACCGCACATTGATATTAAGCCAATTGTTAAGGTCATTCAGTACACGTATGGCCTGCAGGCTATCTGTTTCCTGTTTTTTGTCAAACCGTTCATAACAGATTCCATTCTGAGCCAGCCAGATCTGTCCGGTACCTGAGCCGCCAAAATTTTTATAACGGCTAGAGTCCGACACCTGCCAGCTGATCCGGGCATCGGTTTTTAAAAACAAGGTCTTTTTTATCCGGCTCCATATCGCGATGTAAGTCCCGAAAATTGGTTGATTGATAAAAGAGGTCCTGTAATACCCCGTAATCGTATCCAACTGACTGGAATAATTACTAGCAGGTTTGCCATCCTGGTACCCGGAAAAGCGAATGATTGTACTAAATGCATTGGAGGAATCTGCTGCCGGTGTCAACGGCGTCTCCCGTATGTCAAAATCATTTTTCAAGGGCAACTGAATTTTCTTATTTTTGTATAGCGAGCGGACGTTGCTTTCCAAAATGAAATCGGAATGCGTAATTGCCTGCACTTTTCCTTTATAAATCCAGGCGACATGAGGAATAGCACGGTGCGGAAAATACCCCTTTAACACGGTATCGGCATAGATAAGGGGGAGCTCGATCTTATGCTCCCTGATGAATGCGTTGTTTTTCCAAAACCGTTCTATCGTTGCCTTATCCTGCCAGGTCACCAATACTATCCGTACTTTATCGGACATCTCCTGCTGTATCTTTTTGAGTTTGGGCATGGACGCGATACAAGCGGTGCAGTACGTATCAAAAAAATCCAGTAGCACCACCTTCTCATTACTGTCCAAGTTTTTAGTTGTGCCGGTACCGAACAGCCAGTTTTCAACTTGAATTGTTGGGAAACTATCGCCTACTTTCAATTGTTTACGAAAGACTGGTAAAGGAATGGACTGTCCATAGACAGCACCCATCCCCAGCAGTATAAGTGCGATATGTATCATATATTTTTTCATGGCTATCTTTGATTTTGTATCATCCCCGACTGGTCAATGACGGTTTTGGGTATTTTGATCGCGTATTTTAGTGAATTAGGTTCCAGTGTATATGTCCTGCCGTCAATTATCCGCTTTAAGGTGGTCGAGGAACTGGCATCTAGGTTTAACCTTTTGAGGTCGGCCCACCGTCTACCTCTAAAAGGCAACTCTTTGCGCCGCTCCTGAAGAATAATTTTTAACAAGCGATCTGGATTGGTTTCTGTGATCGGAGAAAACGAATTCTTGGACCAGCGTTTATTCAACAGCGTATTTAATGAACTCAATGCTTCCTGTATTTTCCCGAGCCTTACTGCTGCCTCAGCACGGATCAGCAGGGTCTCACCTGTCGTCAGTCCGACAAATATACCAGTATCGCTTCCATCGTACGATCCTTTGAACAGGTGGCTACCATCGCCTTCTGGAGCAGCCTGAAAGAAAACAATCTTTCGAAGATCCCCCTCATTGTAGAGGGCCAACAATCCTGTATCCACACGTGCGGAATACTGGCTCAGGGCCCCGGCCAGCGTTGTGGAAGCCGGAAAGATCACTTCTGAATTAAACCGGGAAATGGGCTGCGAGCTACCGGGGGCAAGATCATTAAAATCCAATAGATAATTTTTGACCTCGAGTGCCGAACCGGCATAATTAAATGCATGTTGAAACTCGCTCATATCAAGATATACACGTGCTAGACCAGCATAAGCAGCCGCTTTTGTAGGGCGGCCCAACTTTGTTTCCGTAGCAGGCAATAGGGTTATCGCCTTCTTATAATCATCTACAATACGGTTATAGGTATCCTCCAAGCTAGCCCTTGAAGAGACTCCACCTAGTTCAGGATCAAGTTTGAGCGGTATACCAAGCGCCTGTGCCCCTTTCCCGGACTCATAAGGCGGTGCATAGACTACTGCGAGCTGATGAAACGCAAAAGCCCTAAAGAAATAAGCTCCACCCTCAACTCTCCGGTAGTCTGCACCCGTGCTTTTGCTGTCAATATCCGCAAGAATTTTAAGAACCTGGTTGGCCTGATAAATTGCTTTGTAGGCACTTTGCCACTGCATGGAAGACATAATGTCATCGTCTGCCCATATATAAGTCTGTTTTTCATCCGCATCGGAGAGTGATTGCCAATTGGCTGTACTGAGATAGGAATCGTCCGAAGCGATCTGACCCCAGCTCGGATACACGGTGTTCATTGTCGAGTAATCGTTCAGCAGTAGATCTGCATGCGTAAGGGTCTTTGGTACCACCATTTTTTGATTCGGCTTTTTGTCCAAAAACTCATTGCAAGAGCTGAGGAAAAGCATAATGAATAATAATTGATAAATTTTCATAAGTCTAGAAACTACAGTTAAAACCTAGGGAATACGTACGCGGCAATGGAATATTGGTTCCAAAATCCGGGTCTACTCCCCATTTATTGGCGCGCCAGAGCGTGCAGATATTTTGCACATAAGCATACAACCTTGCATTTTTTACAGGCAATTTTGCCATCATGGGCAGTTGCCAGCTCAGTTGGATGTCTTTCCATTTGATCTGGCTGGCAGAACTAACTAGTGCGGACGAGGCGCGGTAGAAATCCGACGAATACAATGCGTTGGGATAATTGAACGCAGGTACATCTGTCCGGAGCTCATCGCCCGGATTCTGCCACCGCAGCGCATAATCTGCGTGGCCAATTCCCTGATCAATAAAGGATTGATTGTCGAACGATTTCCGAATAAATTTATGTCCCAGCTGGTACCCGATATTAAACGATAGCTCAAAGTCTTTCAGGTTAAATGTATTTCGGAATGAGCCAAAATACAGGGGAACCCTACTTCCATGGTTGTCCACATCCTCGATTTTGGAGTCGTACACGATAGCAGCATAATCTTTAGAGACCTCCCCTTTGACAATCCCCTGCGGTGCACCTGTTGCTGGGTCGAGACCCGCCCAGGGGAAAGTCAGCAGGCTATAGAGATCCATACCCTCGATGGGGGTCGCCAAGGAAGCACCGATCCCTGCTATATAGTTCCGCGCCACATTGTTGCTAATATAAGATCTGGTCACCTTAGTCCTATTGTAGGAGAAAACCAGATTGGTCATCCAGCTGAACTGCTGCTTTTTGATATTAGTCGAATTGAGCATAACATCCACTCCCCTACCGTCGAGGTTACCACTGTTGATAGTGAGAGATGCAAAGCCCGTGGTCGGATCAACTTCACCTGCAGCGATGAGGTCTTTAGGCCTTTTGATATAGTATTCTATTGCACCGGACAATCGGCTTCTGAGCATGCTAAAGTCGAGACCAAAATTCCACATGCCCACGCGCTCCCATCGGAGTTTGGGATTTGGTGGCGACTGGATACTGGCATAGCTCTGTCCAGTCATATAATGGGGGGATGTCGACAGATAAATGATCGGATAGGCAGCGACACTGTTATTCACATTACCATTATAGCCATAGGTAGCGCGGAGCTTGAGCAAGTCTATGGTTTTATTTTTTAGGAACTGCTCCGCTGATAAAAGCCATGAGGCCCCAAGGGACCAGAATGGCTGCCCCTTGTCATTGGACTTTACGCCAAAAATATTGGAAGCATCCTTCCTGACGCTTGCGCTGAGGGTATATCTATCTTTATAAGCATATGCCGCATTAGAAAAATAAGAGACATACCTGTTTTCATAGGCCTCAATCTGGCTGGCGTCTATCAGGGTTGTAGAACCGGCGATTCCATTTAGATAAGGTACTCTTTTACCGTATTCGACAGGTTGAAAGGTAAGATACTCCGGATCATAACCATAGAACACAGAGGAGATCATATCACTGGAAACCATGCGGAATTCTGCTCCCGCGATAGCATCTAAGCGGTGCTTACCTTTCCATTCCCTGTTCCAATTCATCTGTATACGGCCCTGCTGTGATTTATTGGTTCGGTGAAGCTTATTCAGATAGTCCCCAACGGGATAATGAAAAGTCACCCCCTCCACGTTCCATGCGGTATGGTAATTGAGCCATTCGCGCTGCTGTACAGATCCGATACCCCGCCAGGACTCCGTTGGCTGATAGGCTCGCAGATAGGAGTATAACATGCTCAGCTTTAGCGAGGGCAGCAATTGGTAATTTAGTGAGACATTGGCAAAAGTTTCACGTACGAAAGTATTCTGATGGGTCTGACCGAGCTCGTCGAGAGGGTAGTAATCCCAGTTGAGCAATCTTCCACCCGCTACTGTATCCCTAAATATCGGGTTGAGGGCTATGGCATCCACTTCCAGCGGATTTCCCTTTTCGTCTGCGAGCCGCAGGTAAGGATAATTGCGCACCATCATATTATATCCCATCGGGATATAACTCTGTTTGTTATGCGACTCAGTATAGGTAAGTCCGAGGTCAATAGTCAGGTTCTTCACTGGATTGACCTGCGTATTATTTTTTGCTGTAAACCTATCGTAGGAAGAAGTAATAAGGTTATCCAGATTTTTATCATAGCCGAAGGAGAACGAAGTGTTCAGCGTCTCCCCACCGCCGCGCATCTGCAGGTTATATTGCTGCGCTACAGAGGGGCGGTACATATAGGTTAGATAGTCCTTTCTGACATCTACATTGCGCAGCATATCCAGTTCACTTTTCAGTTCATCCGATGTTATGCTATTTTCTTTGAATTTTTTAAGCAATTGGATTACAGGTGTCATACTGCCGTTATACCTTTTGATACGTGATGTCCAATAGCCCTTGTCAAAGAGCAATTGCTCCAGATCAATATAATCCGAACTTTCCATCTGTGGGGCATAATATAGATCCGGTTTCTCCCCGATGGTAACATTGGAATTAAAATCTATCTGGAAAGGCTGATTATATTTCCCCCGTTTTGTGGTGATGACGATCACACCATTTCCGGACTGTGCACCCCAGATGGAAGAAGCTGATGCATCCTTCAGTACCGTTACATTTAGGATATCATTGGGATTGATATTCATAAAGTTGCCATTGAGCAGATCAAAATTATTGGGATAGGGAACGCCGTCGATAACGACTAGGGGCCAGCTTTCGGAATTCATTGTACTCACTCCGCGAACATTAATATTGAGCAATCGTCCTTTATTTTCTGAAAAGAATTTCGTGCTCGAGATGCTAGGCACCACATCCTCCAGCCTGCTCACAAAATCTGTGGAAACTTTACGATTGAGCAATTTACTATCGACGAATTCAAAACTACCTGTCGCCCTTTCCTTGGGGATCTTTTGGTAGCCTGTGGAGACTACCTCCACCTCTTCCAATTGATTCTCTACAGGTATCATCTTTATCGTTAATGATACTCCGACGGAGTATTTGACTTCAAGAGGCTTGTAGCCTATGTAAGTAAATTTCACTAACCCGTTTCTATGTTTGATCGGAAGTGTAAAACTACCATCCTTGTTGGATGATGTCTGCTGGTTCTGGGCCTCGACACGAATAAATACACCCTGCAAGGGCTTTCCATCTGTAGCTGAAACTACAGTACCTTGCAGTACCAGATTATATAGCCCATCGGCCCCGCTATCCTTGCGGGGCGTCTGAGCCGATAAACTAAACATAGAAAACATTACAATAGCCCAGAAAAGGATTGACAATTTTAAGCAGTTCGATTTAGTTAGTTGTGGACAGGAGCATTGCGTACTAATAAGCAGTTCACTCCCACCCTTGTAAAAATGAGTCATTTTTAAAGGTGTTAATAGGGCTGCGACCTGCTTGGATTAGGAGTTTCTTCGATACTTACAAACGCATTGTTTTACTCCTAAGCCTTGCTTAGGTCACAAATAAATAATAAGGTTAATAAAAAATCGAAGGGCGTTTGAATGGTTAGTTTCAAAGGTATATATTAGGATCGTCACGCTCTTTACGATTAAAAAAGTCGTATAGACTTTTCGCCTCTAGAGCTACTCCGGAGAACGGACTAAATTTTTATACAACTGTTTTTTCATACTCGTTTTATTGGTTAAACGAGTCTTTTTCGGTGGGTATATTGCTATAAGCATGGAGCCCCAACCTATGGTCCTGGAGGGTTGGAACGCCCTTGAACACACATAAGAAGGGAACCCCATACTTGTAGCATGGGAGTTCTTACTTCTCATCTCGTGTTCCATACGAAGGTTCCAATTTCCAGGACAAGACTCGAAGCAGAAGCTTCATTTCTTTCTATTTGAAGTTCTGCAAAGTTACTAAATCAAGTAAACTTTTACTGATGATTTTCTAAATCAATTTTCAACAATTATTTATACACAAAATTAAAGAAAAAGGATAAATATTACTATTTTTTTTAGTATATTTACCCTTGTAAAAAGTAGCTAAAAACTACTTACCAATTTAACTTCAATAATCCAGAATGAGTAGATTTGTAGCTTATGGCAAATGAAGACAAACATCCATTTTTAGAATTGGATAACAAAAAAATAGGACATAAAATATATATTCAACGAAAAATTGCTGGTCTTAAAGCCTTTGATGTAGCCGAACAACTAGGTATCAAGGAAGCCGCTTATACCAAATATGAACGTGGAGAAACAAAAATTACTATTGATTTTGTTAAGAAGATAGCAATGATTTTCAACATTGACCCGCTCTTAATATTGTCTACTGCACCGGATACGTTTTACTCCCAAATTACGAATTCGACTATTCTCAATGCGTCACATTTCCAAAATTTCCATGGTACTAGTGAAAAACAAAATGAATCAATTTTGCTTTTGATTGATAATGTCGTAAAATTAAATGAACGTATGATGTTGTTGTTAGAAAAATTAGATAAAAAAGATACTGAAACGTCCAAGAATAATTTATAATCACATTGATAATGGAAGAAAAAAATATACAGCCAATAGAATTAGATCACAAAAGAATAGGTTTCGAATTCTATCTACATAGGCAAAATTCTGGTTTAACTACGCAAGAAACAGCGCAGGGGCTGGAAATTCTAAAAGAGGATTATGAAAATCTAGAAAAAGGAAATGGAAAATTTACTATTGAATTAATTGAGAAAGGAGCTCGATTGTTTAAGAAAGATCCACTGCAGTTCCTTTCGCACAATTCCAGCCATACATTTAACGATATTGAAAACGCAACCATCCTTAATGCTTCTACCTTCCATACTTTCATTGGAGTGAACGAAAAACAGAATGATGCTATACTAGCGTTAATAAACAACGTTACAGAAATGAATAAAAAAATATTTGAAATGATTGAGCAAAAGTAACTTTGCTCTTTAGATGCGGGCAGCTCCCCTATTTGTTGCTCGCATTTTAATAAAATACTAGCCAATCATTTTTTAGTTCTTTTTTTATGAAAAAAGAACTAAAAAATGGAATTATTAAGACTTGTCGAATAGTTTTACAACAACAGACATATCAAAGTTTTTAAATTTGAAAAATTATAATGCCAAATTATAAGCATATTTTAAGGCGAGAAGAATCAGCTGGCTATTCGGGGAATATTAATGAGAAAAGTATCCCAATTCTTAAAAGTAAGGATTATATTGTCATAGACAAGCCACTAGACGGGGACGCACCAAAGGCATTTTTAAAAGTATATTCGTTTAAAAAAGGTGGGAGCAACAAGAAATGTAACCAACAGAGCTGGGAGTCTTATATAGCAAAAACAGGTGAAAAGTGGTATCCACAAGAATCTGTTATTGAATTTATGATAAACAGAATAGGACAAACTCTTGGTTTGAAAATGAATGAAGTTTGCCTACTAAAAATCAATGGACAAATCAGATTCTTGAGCAAATATTTTTTAAATCCAAAACATGAAGTCATGAGCCATGGTGCCGAAATATTCGGTGAATATTTAAACGATATGGAAATGGCACAAGAGATAGCCAATGACAAAAAAAGATCAAGAGAAAATTTCACTTTTGAATTTCTAATAGGGGCTATTGAACATAAATACCCTCATTGCCATCAGAATATAATCAAAGATATTGTTAGAATGATTACTTTCGATGCAATTGCTGGGAATAATGATAGACATTTCTATAATTGGGCAGTGATTACTTCTATTAGAAAAAATAGTAGCTTACCCCGCCTTGCGCCTATATACGATTCTGCAAGAGGCCTCACTTGGAATTGGAGTGAAGAAAATTTGATAAAGTATGTAGCTCAAGAAAAGAACAATGGCAAGAAAATTGCAAGATATATCAAGGAGGCATGCCCAAGGATAAGTACCGAAGGGAATTTTAACATAAATCATTTTGATTTAATCTTTTTTATTAAGAACTTTAGAAATAGTGAATATTTAGAAATAATTAACGATCTTTGCAGTCCTTTAAAAGAAGAAGAAGTTATTACAATGATTAAAGATGAATTTTCATCAATTTTCAGTGTTATTAGAATTGATACCATAATACATATTATTAAAAGAAGATTTAGCATTTTAAGAGAGGAGGCGTCATGTTGAATATTATTAATAAATTGATCCGTAAGAAGAAAAGTCTTGATAAGATCAGTGCTCCATTAGTACACCAAATTTCAAAGCGTGATGAAGTTTTTCTTCTAAAATACGAGAAGCTCCTTATTGGAGAGCTCCGTTTTAATGAAAATGAATGGGAATTCAAGTATTCGGAAGATTTTAAAAAAGTAAAGGATAAGTATAACCATATTGCTGGTTTTTCAAATTTAAATAAGGTTTACCGTAATCATGAATTATGGCCGTTTTTTCAAAGCCGTATTCCCGGTCTTAAACAACCTGCAGTCAAAGAAATCTTAAAAATTGAACGCATTGATTCCACAAACAAATTTGAACTACTAAAACGCTTTGGTAAAGAAAGTATTAATAACCCATATGAGTTAGAATTTGTTTAAATCTATCTACACAATATTGGTTTATAAGAAGAGAGGCTCATACAAGCCTCTTTTTTACATTCCGAAATAGGTAAAGTTCCTCCCTCACAAAAATTAAGAATAGTTGGGAAAATAAACTCTGATCTTCCTTAAATTCATGAGAAACTCGAAAGCAATAACATATCAAGCCTCTTTATTGAGAGAAAAAATAGATTGCTTTCCATTAACAGAGGAAGTCCGAGATACTGGACTTGCAAATAAAATCGGTAGTATCAGTTAAGCAGTTTTTTAAAGATATTTTTTTCTGTTATTAAATTGCTCTATTGTAAGGTTTCCCAGTGTAAATAATTAAATTTAAGCGAAAAATAAGGGAAATTAGAAAATAAGAAACCTTCAATTATTTCGAAAAGGGGGCTTTATCAAAGTTCATATATTCAATTATATCAAATAAAGAATTAAAACACTACAAAATTATTTTTTTAAATTTCGATAAATCGAATAGGAGGCAAGACCAATAACCAATCCTACCATTAACGTAACCCAAGTCCCTTTGTCTGCGACAAGAGCCAATACAACAAATATACCTGCTGTAAGTGCCATTGTCTTAGACAAAACCTTCAAGCCATATTGGTTTTGTGCCTCTGTATCTTCTTCGTCCTCCGATTCGTCGGAGAGCGAACCAATCTGTTCCTTTTGTTTCATCTTATAATCCAAATAACTAGGAGAAACTTCTTTTTTACTTTTGGCCCAGATTTCATATCCTCCCAGTAAGACAAATGGGGTAATAGCACCTGCAAGCATCTCCTCTGCTCTGTCAAATGAAAAACCTGTCACAATAGGATGTAATAATTTGAGATATACATTAATACCAAGCCCCAAAAGTGTACAATACAGGATTGATCTACCGGAGTGATATTTAGAAAATAATGCCCAGATAGGAGGGCCATATAATGAACAGCCCGTCACGGCTCCTACAGTTATTACCACCTCAACAATACCTCCCGCCGATGGTACAAGTAGAGCTACACCGATAGTTAATAAACCAAATACCACGACAGCTGTCTTTGCAACAAACATCAACTGTTTAGGTTTACTGCTAGAACGTATTACCTTATACAAGTCATTGGTAAAAACCGCGGCTGCCAGGTTTAAAGTAGCATTGACCGAACTGGCAGTAGCGAATACCATTCCTCCTAACATAAGTCCTATTAAGCCTTTTGGCAAAACCTCCTTGCACATGAGCAGATATGCACCTTCAGCTTCCAAACCTACCAGGTTTGAATTCACAATCTTGTATATCATGGGAGGTAACATCCAGATAAAGGGACTGAAAAAATAAAGGGCAGCAAATAGATAACCTACCTTCCGCGCAGATTTTGGACTTTCTACAGAGGTGTAGCGCTGTACGTAAGCCCAGTTTCCGCCTATAAAAATTCCATTATAAATACCAAATGCCAACAGGAATAACCAAGAATATTCTGGTGTAACAGGCAAGAAATAATTAGGAGGGGCTTGAATAAATAGCTCGCGAACTCCTCCAATTCGATCAAAGGCCAAAGGCACAACAATAATGACAGCCGCTGTAAGTACTATAAATTGGATTACATCCGTAATCATTGCCCCCCAAAGACCTCCAACCACAGTATAAAGAATAATAAGAAGTCCTAGAATTATTACACAAAATTCGACAGGAAATCCAGTTGAGACATTAACAATCTTAGCAACAGGATACAAGAAAGCTCCGGTATACATCATGGAAATGAAAAGAATCAGATAACTGTAAAATTTTTGTACACTAATCCCTAAACGCCGGGATACAAACTCGGCCGCTGTCAAGGCATGGGATTTCTGCCATGCAGGAGCAATGAACTTGCCAACCAATACCCCACCGATACACATCGTCAGCTGGATGACGACAGCAACCAGTCCATATTGATAAGCAATGGAGCCCCAAACCACGAATGTGCCTGCAGAAAAGAAACTCATGAATAAAGACAGTCCACTGATCTGCCAAGGAACCGCGCCTCCTGCAGCAAAGTAAGATTTCATTGTTTTGCCGGTCTTCCCGAAAGACAGGCCAGCCACGATGACTATGCCTGCAAATAGTAACATGACTATATAATCTAATACACTCATTTTTTCTCTTAATTATAACAACGAACAGAAAACAAAGAGGCAGGGACCTTAGCTGATGGATGTTGGACAAACACTTTTAACGATTTACTAATCACTGTATTTTCTAGACTAATCTGGTTAAATGTCTGATAGTTATTATTCTTCTCAATTATAACTATCCCTTTATCATCTATAATCTTATAGTTTCGCACACAGAATGGCATAATATCTTCGGAATGCCCCATAAGAACACTTTCCATAGCATGATCGTAGTCCGTATCAAAAAACAGATCAATATAATTGATTGTCTGGGGTTCGCTCCAAGTTAATTCAAGATAAGGATCGGGATCTTCGAGATCAGCTACCCAGGCATTAGGAGCAGTTGTGGGCCTATATATACCCGATTTGATGTTATCAACGTCAAAAGGTTGTAGTGAAGTCCCAAGGGTAAAAGCTAAATTATGCCCTTCCGGTCGTCTTTGTGGACACCAAAATTCAAAAGCCTCCATCCCAATATCCTCCGGAGGTGTTTGCTTACCAAAATTGGACACTGCTTTATTGAATGTATTAAATACCGACAGAATACCTGTCATTCGCTGATCAGTATGGCCGACTGCTATATCCTTATTTTTGTGCAAAATAATAAAAGCATAGCTATCTACAGGCATTTGGGCATTAAATACAACAGAAAAAGACCGCATTCCAACTTTCAGATCTATGACTTGACGATCTAACATTACATCGGGTGTATAATTAGTGCTTTTACTACTAATCCGTAATTCGATCTCCAATGTCGTATCCCTAAACACCTGAGCAAAGAATGTGACGTTTGGGATCTTCCCCTTTTTTAGAGGTAACATTTGCGCTGTAGAGATGTCTAAAATTTTGTTAAAATTAACAGGTAGTTCTTTCAGTACTGTGGTACTAGAAGAGGAAACCAATGCCTGTTGCACAAGGTCTGATTCATCCTCCAGCATCAATTCAGGAATATGTTGTCCAACTTTCAAAAGCTCCTGTTGCAACTCAGCGATAAAGCCTTCGGTCACAATTTCTCTTGGAGTCAGATACGCAGACTCGTAGATTCCAATCTTGGAGCTTTCAAATACCGGTTTATTGCCGCCTCTATTAGCGGAATCATAAACCTCATTCATAGCTAGTTCTACCATTTGACTAGCTTTATGTTTAGCAATATAGGCTGCCATACCAATTGCTTGACCAATATGAGCAGCGGTAGCCATCACTCGCGTAGAAGCAAAAGCCACATGGCTAGCACTAATAATTCGTCCGCCGAGGAATAAATTTTTAATATTTTTGCTATAGAGGCTACGAAGAGGAATTTGATAAATTCCCTTCGTATGCCATTGATTACAGCCTGGTTTTTCACTGAATACCCCATCTGCAGGATGTAAATCTATTGACCATCCCCCATACGCCACCGCATCTTCATGCTGTCGCTGTTCCACTATATCTTGCTGCCGAAGCATATAATCTCCTTCAAATCGTCGGCTTTCTCTTTTTCCAGGAATTGTCCCCACCCATTCTAAGGTTAGGTTTTCAGCCTCTGGATATTCTCCTGAATTCTTGATATAATCCCATGCACCGTATATCACTTTCCATAGATCCCATTTGATTTCCTCGGTATCATGGACAGTATCCATCCGGCCGCCATGTTCTAACCACCACAATTGACATCCATGTTCTTTGGCATTAAACTGCTTAAATTTTGGAACTTCCTTAGTAACATCAATTGCAAATCCAGGGGCAGTATATTTCACCGGACGTCCAGTATCTTTGGTATAGAAATACATACTATGCCCTAAAAGACTTCCGTATTCTTTTGTTGGTGCAAATTTTTCACCGAATTCCTCCATTGATTCCGCCCCCATACGGAAAGCAGCTCCAGATAAAAAACCGACAATGCCATCTCCTGAAGAATCACAAAACAATGGAGCATGAATAGTATATTCCGTCGAATTCTGGCTACAGAATCCCTTTACAGATTCAATTAGATCATCTCCAGCTTTGTTGATCTCGTATATTGCAGTGTTTAGCAATAAGGTAATATTGGGTTCAGCTTTAATTTTGTCCAACAAAAGAGCATCGAATATTAACGGATTACCCTCCTTGTTGATATAGGTGTTTTCCACCAAGATCTCATCGATCACCCCCCCTTCTCGACTCCATCGATTGTTGTTGCCCATATGTGAGGTAGCACCCAATATCCATAAACGTACCTCGCTGGATGCATTGCCTCCCAATACAGGTCTATCCTGTACGAGAACTACTTTAACCCCTTTTCGGGCGGCGGTTATTGCTGTACATATTCCCGATAACCCTCCCCCAACTATGGCCAACTCAGTATATAACTGTGCGGATCTTAATTCTCTTTTGATCGTTTCCTGCTCTTTTACCATTATTTTTTCTTGCTAATTTTTCCTAACATATTTTTTTAGCTCCTTAAACCATGTTTCCGCCATCTTTTCGGCTCCACGCGCATTGGGATGCACCATATCCTCTATCGTATCAGATCTCCAATCGAATGTAGCGGCTTGATCTACCAAATAAATTCCTGACCAGGTATTCTGCAATTCACCCACTAGAGATTTTATCTCTCTATTCAATTCGGGGATATAAGAATACTTAGGCAATTTCCCGCTTTCGATGACCTGTGCGACAAAGATTGCCGCATTCGGATTAATTGCTTTTATCTTTGAGATAATAGACCTTTGTGCCTCAATTATTACGGAAATCGGTTTATCTTCAACAAAGTAGTTGTGACCTGAGTGGAGCAATACGACATCAGCTGGGAACTTACGATAGATACTGTCGATTCGCTTTTCTAAAAATTCAGCGTTCTGTCCACCAAAACCTGAATGATTAAGAGTTGTATCTTTCAAAGTCGTCTGCTGTGGCCCGACAAAATTGACATTATATCCCGCTTCTTTTAATTTTTTCCATAACGAAAAAAGATAAGATGGGGTTTTAGAGCCTCCCTGTGTAATCGAATCCCCCAAGCCCATCAATGTAATGGCAGATGTTTGATTCAGTTTACCTTCCTGAGGTAGGAGTCCCAAAGGTGTCATCCACAGTACACAAATTATCATGGTCTGTATATTCCATATTCTATTCATATTCCTTCATTAAAGTATTAACTGGGCTTCTTTTTTCATAAACCCGAATCCATAACTCGTTGTAATTACCCCATTGCTCATAGCTACTAGAGATTCTCCGTCACAGTTCGTCAGCTTTTCACCTTTAATCTTAACTTTTCCGATGAGTGTATCCGAGTAACGCGATACCTCCTTTAGTTCCACATTTAGCTTTTCACCGACTTCGTTTCTCAATTCGACAATCAAAGGCTCATCATGGTCGTAGTCGAAATTAATAGGTGCCTTAACCTTCACAATTACTTCATCCCCTTCTCGCTGGAGGGAGACCTCACTATAATAGTTGGTTAGGTATGCCAGACTCAAATTATATGCTGTATTGAACTGCACCCATCCCTCTGTCCAACCTAAGTTTCCAACCTCTGGGTGATTGGGGTAATGAAAAGATTTTGGAGAGCCATCAAAGACAAAGCGAACTTCATCTAGTAGGCCTATTCCTCCCTTGTGCCTGCTATACCAACCAAGATCGACACCTTCTATCTCTTCGGGTCCTTTATAAGAAAAATGTCGTCCAGTTGGGTTTCGACCAAACGCATTGTCAAAGTGTGACCATGCCAAAATTTCCAGTTTTTCAGAAATAGGATTATCTCTAAGAATAGACATTGCCGCAAATACCGCAGCAGGAAACCCCAGTACATTCCCCGTTTCATTCCAACTTGGCGGAGCCCATTCGTCGTCACTATATTTCCGAAAGTCCCAATAGTTGCCGGACCGCGAGAGCATGATTTTAGCCCAATCTTCTGTTTTCTTCTGGATACCTTCAGGCGCTCTATCTGGATAGTTCTGCCAGAAATAAGCAAAAGCCCGCATTGTCACGTTTTCGGACATTCGCTGTCCTTTAGTTGTCATCGGATCCTCCCAGTTGAGATTTTTAATCATCCAATCCAATTGGTTATAAGCCGCTTGAAAGTACTTTTCCGCATCGTTTTCTCCCTGCCTTTTTGCAACTTCATACATCATCAGGTTCGGTATCACAGAGTATCCTGGAGGCAGTTCTCCTTTGGTGGTCCCTAGCTTGGTTTTCAAAGCCAACAAATCATGTTCAGGACTGATATCGTATTGTGTAGTCGAATATTTTTCTACTTCTTTTTTAGTCCATTTTTTCTTGACATAGCTATATACCATATCAAAATTTTGCTGGGGTAGCCATTGTTTTAAATAAGGCCATGCGTAAAGAAAATAAGCTAGTTCAGCTTTTTGTATTTCGTGTTCGAGCCGCTGACTTATCTTCACGTCCGCGTCCCAGTGAATCAATTTCACAATATCTGGAGCTTCCGGTAAATAGGGCTCCAAGGCCCCCCATTTACCTCGGTACTCTAAAGGGAAAACACCATTAGGATCGTATTGGATAGTTCGTTTCATCCGATCAAAGACCTGGGGATTAGATAAGTATAAAGATACCATACTTTGCTGTGCCCAATTGAAAAAATCACCGTCACGCCATTCCCAGGAGAGTGACCGTATCAGTTTCGTGCTTCCCACGTAATGCCTAGCCCCCGCCATAAAATCAACCATATTACGGTAACTGACCCGCTCCAACCAATTGGGACCAATCCTAAATGAGTAAGACTCCTTCCCATCTGCGTAGACGAGGTACTCACTATCCGACTGAGGATTGAATTCGGAAAAATCACCCACCCCATCTTGTATTGTCCCTCTATACACTTCCTTCCGTTGAGGTAGCTCCAGAATTTTAAATCTGACTTTTCCCAGTAGATCGGGGGCAGAAAATCGTTTGACACGGAACAGGTTGTAACCGCTTTGATTGACTAATATTTTTTTTACATCTTTAGCAGTACTATCCACATACACCTGTCCATACAGTTCCAGTTCCGCAATTTCTATAGGCATTGTTGTTTTTGTTATGAAACGAATACGATCCGACAGTATTGGTTTTTCAAGCTCTACTATGAGATTAGAGTCTGTATTATCCACTATTTTCTTGACATCGTACCATGCGCCGCTACGCATAAACTGCAGATTAAAATCCTTGATTATAGGCGACGTACTTCCCGACCGAACCCCAACTCTGACAATTTCGGTCGCACCTGGCAGTCGGACAATGGCCCAGGGATGCTGATCGCCTTCTCCACTCCTCCAAACAGATCCAGGTTTTCCATCAATGATATGTTCTATCCTATACCCATTAGCAGAACTACTGGACATTGTCGTACCGGTACGCGACAGATTGTTTTCTTGACTGCGTCCGGATACTGACAACCCCATCAAGCTACATACAACAATAACATATTTAAGATCTATGTGTTTTCTATGCATATTTACTATTCTAAAAAATTAGTTTTTCCCTCTGTTCACTTGTTATCGGCATTGAGTAGTTCCAAGGCCTTCAGACAATTATAATGACACTCCCAGCACCCAATACATTGGGACAAATCCCCATGGATTTTGTTAAATTTTCTTGTTTTATTATCAATCAATCTTTTTATAGGTTGCTACTCTGATACCACTCATCGCCCCTTGGGGAGTCCGAACAATGCATTTTACGGTTACCGAATCCACGGAAGTTAAATCAATACGAATCGGTGAATCGTAACGGATCCCTTTTCGCAATAAGTTTTCTTCTCCATCGAGGCTATAATATATTATAGAACCTTTAATGGATGGCTCTAATTCAACTTCAATACTCGACTCCTTCGTTTCCTGATCTTGGAGCCCGAGGGGCTCAGGAATCCGGTAATTTACTCCCATTTTGGTTAACCATGGCAGATTTTGCCCCATCCGTCTGTAAAACTCCATATAATCTTTTTGAGAATCACTCCAGCCAATCTCTGATAAAGCTAACATTCTTGGAAATGTCATATAATCTAACTTTTCCTGACTATGTATACATTGTGTCCATATATTACCCTGGACACCCTTGATAAACTTTCGATTTTCGAGGGGAATATTTGCCAGCGGATCGTAATTGTACACTGTTGGCAGTGTCAGCATCTTCGCAAATGCTACCGGTTCAAATTCCTTCGGTCCCTGAAAATAATCCAAATAGAGAAAATCAGCTGGTGACATCACTACAAATCGCTGTTGTGCTGAAGCTTTTATCCCCCCTTCTTCGCCACGCCAGCTCATCACCATCGAATTGGGTGTAAGCTCTCCACCTTCCATTATTTCATCCCAGCCCATCATCGTTCGTCCATTGCTTTCAATGTGAGTGGCCATTTCACGGATAAAATAACTTTGTAATTCATCTTCATCCTTTAATCCCTTTTCTTTCATCTTCTTTTGGCAAGAGGAGCATTTCTTCCAAGCCTCTTTATTGGCTTCATCTCCTCCTATATGTATTATTTTAGATGGAAATAATGCCATAGTTTCGTCCAAAACATCCTTTACAAAAGCATAAGTGTTGTCAGAACCCAAACAAAGGACACCAGCATTATTATTAAGATCACAACTTAAAAATGGATAAGCATCCAATGCAGCCTTAGAATGACCGGGTACATCTATCTCTGGGATAATAGTTATATGTCTTTCCTCTGCATACTTGATTATGTCTTTTATTTGTTTCTTTGTATAAAATCCGCCATGAGGAAGCTTATCATAGGTGGTTGGTAACTTTTCTCTAGCCGCTGGAGCGGTATACGTCCCCATACGCCACGCACCTACTTCAGTAAGCAATGGATATTTTTCAACTTCTAAACGCCATCCATCCCCTTCGGTCAAATGCCAATGAAAAGTATTCAGCTTATAGTAGGCCATAAGGTCTATAAAGCGCTTAACCTCTCGCACAGAATAAAAATATCGCCCCACATCCAACATTGCTCCTCGGTATGAAAATTTTGGACGATCCTTTATTTCAATACACGGAATCAGCAAACTACCGTCCTCATCAATTGGCATCAATTGCAACAAGCTCTGCAGACCATAAAACAGTCCAGATTCTCTTCCCTTTATCACAATAGTTTCGAGGTTGATATCAAGCAAGTACTCTTCTTCTGCAAATAAGGTATCTATGATAAAAGAGAAGCCGTATCCACCTTTATTCTTGCTTGCTTTCTGCACTTTAACCCCATAGTGCTCAGAAATAAAACGACTTAGAAAACCACCCATCTTACCATCTTGGGAATCATCACGTATAATTTCAGCCGTTGGCAAAATCTCAAATGTCCCTTTGCGTTGCATGACTTTGTGGGGTTTGGGAATGATAGGACATTGATATGCATGGCTTATAGCGAAGCAAAACATCATTACATACAGCAACATTATTTTTTTCAATTTCATCTATAGTAGTTTAATTAAAATGACCATCCTATCCGACGATTATGGAATTACTGTTCCATTGAATGAGATTTCTGTTCCCCAAACCCCTTCTATATTCCCCCATGTTTTCAAACACTTGAATCGGACATACTGCACCGCGGGGACGGTTGACGTAAACGGGATCCTTTCACCTTCACTCGCATACACATAATCAATGTCACCGGCAACTGGCTTATCGGTTCCTCCAGATGGGCGCACGGACTCAAATGGAGTTTCGGTAAGTAGAATCCAATCTTCATCTGGCGAGTTGGGATTCTTCGCAACCGCAGCATCATTTGTTCCGTAAATTTCAATGGTCTTTGGATGCCTCAACACAAAATAGTTGTCCGCTCGGCCCCAATATCTCAGACTCGTTAATTTAGCTTTCACACCTAAGTCTATGCCGAAATACGTAACTGTTTTATTACTGATATAAAAAATATCTTTGGTTCCTAGGCTCGTAGAGTTATTATTCCACAAGGTGCTTAGATCCGATGTGCCATAAGGGCTAAATTGAAATTGAGAAGAGTGTGGAAGTGCTACAAATTTTTTATTGTCCAATATATTTTCTTCTAATCCTCTTACCGTTATTCTAATAGAAGCCGATTTCGATTTATCAGAAGCCGATGTTGCCGAAATAATTACATCTCCTGGTTTCAATGCGGTAACCTTTCCTTCACTAGTAACTGTAGCAATAGTTTCGTCACTGCTTGTCCAGTCCAATTCCTGTGGGGCCACAACGGGATGTACGGTTGCGGTAAGTTGCAATACCTCATCGGGATCCATTAAGGTAGGCGAAGCTACATTCAGCTCGATCTTTTCAACCGAAATAGAATTTACGCGAACCCGGATTTCCACTTTTTTCTCAGGGTCTGAATCAGATACTGCTGTAATCACTGCATTACCAACAGCTACCGCAGTGATCATCCCATCCTGCACAACAGCCACCTCCTCATTACTACTTTTCCAATTAATATTTTTATTCGTCGTATGTATAGGCACAATTTTCAACTTAATCGTTGTAGAAGTGCCTTTAGTTAGTATAATATAATCTGCGCCATCCAACTGCAAGTTGTAAATGGGGACAGCCACATCTTTATCCTTACTACACCGTACAAAAAATCCAATAGCAAGGAAACAGCAGCAAAAAAACAGGACTTGTTTTAATAAGCTATTTTTACACATAATCAATTCGTTTAATAAAAGATTTAGTCTTTCCAGAAAAACACAGTGATATCCCCCGGAGTCAACAATTGTGCGCTGTTGCCTAATTCCACCGGTACTGCCTGTCTATTTAACCTGTACAGATTTCCGTTTCCAACAGCTTTTACTTTGATGTTTTCATTGATCCCATGATTGACAACCACCAAAAAGTTATCTTCTCCTTTTTTTATGGATGAAACCAAAGCACCAGTTCCTTCCACAATTTCGAGGCTTTTAAATACATTTGGAAGTTTCGATTTATCCAGTTCTACACATCCATCCGGAATTTCGCCTGTATGTGCAACCCAATTGACTTTTGAACCCAGAAAAACAGGTGCTAAATACTGGAACTCTCGGTTCATTTCCTGCAAAAGATACCAGGTTGAGGTCTTTGAACCATCCGCTGCAAGTGGTGCCTGTCCATATCCAGCTGTGGTAGACGGCACATAAGTAAAATATTGCAATGCTTGCATACCATATGCTAGATTACTGTATACCTGCAGACGCAAATCGTTAACCGTAGGTATAGGATAAGTGATTCCTGCAACCGAATGTGCAGTCGATAAAGCAAATGCCCACAAATCTTTATTTGTTCTTCTCGCTTCGCGACTCATTAATTCAAGCGTATAATACCAGCCAGGCATTAGTCTACGTTGTTGTGTTGCCGCATCAATATTTACGGTATAACGATCGACCGAAAGCATCGGCGTACTAATATTATCAACGTAAGTCCGCACAAAATTTGCGCATGGTGACGGTTCTATATCGGTACACCCTATAATTTCTGGTGCCCAATTTGAACCTCTACAATCACATCCTGCTAAGTTGATATAACTAAAATGATTATTATCTATCTGTTGAATACGATCAACCCAACGAGATAGCGAATCTAGCCATTGATATGTCGTCGGTTCGTCTCTGACGAAATATCCTGCAAGCGCTGGGTGCGCTTTTAACCGGGCTAAATCCTGTTCATTCAGAAAATCCAACCACATTGCACCTACCATTTGTTTCATATTCGCTTCATTTGCCCTGTCAAGCGCAGTAAATAGATGCGGAATATTCTCTGTCGTCGGTTTTGCTCCTAAATCATAGCCGTAATTAATCGTAAATCCAGCATCAGCCATATCCTCGTACATATTGATAGAACTATGCCGATTGATACCACCCCAAGCGATGATGGGTATCTTATTTCCGGTCTGATCGGCTAGTTGAATGTTTTGGGCGATTATTTCATTTTCAGTAAAGACTTCCAGAGACCCAAAGTCGCTTGAAGATGAACATCTTACAAAGATAAAGCTCACTATGCAGATTAATAACGATAACTTTTTCATAATATAATATTGTTTAATATTGTGGGTTTTGATTTAACTTAGGATTCATATTTCTTTCGGTCTGTGGTATTGGCCACAATTCATGTTTTCCTTTAATAAACAATCTATTTTCTATTACCCGATAATCTGTTGAAGGGTGTGGCGCATAGTTGTTCACATTGTAAACAGGTTCATCATTTAGGTCATATGTTATGTTAGGCCATTCTGTATAGTTGCCTTTAAATGGACGACCTAATATTGGCACATTTGCATATATTTCTGCAAGCCCCCAACGGCGTAAATCAGTATACCGATGTCCTTCAAACGCCAATTCTATCTTCCTTTCATGACGAACTTTTACTCTTGCCTTCTCCTGCCCTCCCAAGGAAGCAAGGGTAAAGGCCGGCATCTTCACATCAACCCTGTCCTGACGAATAGCATTTAGGGCGTCCAATACCGACTGATCTATTTGATTGAGCTCTATTTTTGCCTCTGCATATGTTAACAATACTTCTGCATACCGCAATAATATAATAGGATAATCACATTTTGTATTACGACCAACATACTCTTCATCATTATATTTCCTTGTCAAATATCCTGTAAATGAAGTAAACTGATTAATTGAATAGCTGTCGTTGTTTGTTACCATTCTCCCTGTAGAGTATTGATAGCAGGTTACGCTATCCATATGAGTTTGGTATCGATAGTCTCCAAATTTTTCTCCAGGCAGAACTATGCTAAGTTTTAACCTCGGGTCTCTATTTTCAAAAGGTTTGGCTTTATTAAACCAAGTTGATTCAGAAATATTCTTATCATCTATACAGTGATATGAATCTACGAGATTTTGAGATGGTACAGATGTTGACCAACCACCAGTATTGCGAGAAGAATTATGTAATGTAAGTTCTGTATACTTAGCAATTTCTGCACTAAAGTCCTCCGAAAAAATCACTTCTTTATTGGCGGGATCCCTTAACCCCTTGCTTACAAACAAATCTCCATATTTAGCATATAGGCTATACTTTTTCGAATCCATTACAGCCTTCGCAGATTTTGCAGCAACATCATACATACCAAAATAGAGTGCTGCACGAGCTTTGTATGCGTTTGCTGTCCCTTTCGTTGCTCTTCCAAGATCTACAGGATTACTATACGCTTCGGGCAAACGCAGCACAGCGTCGTCATAATCTTTCATTATATGAGCTATGACCTCAGCCTTAGGAGTACGTGTGACATTACGGGCTTCATTTAATGTTTCAACTGGCTTCAATAGTAAAGGTACATCACCAAAATAGGTAACCAAGCGCGTGTAGTAATATGCACGTAAAAAAAGTAGTTGACCCTCCAAAAATTTCCTTTGTTCATCTGTCAATAGATTTGACTTTTCGTTTATCACCGTTTGCATATTATTTACTCGGTTAATTCCAGTATATGATGACCTCCAAACGGTTAGAAAAATATCAGCCTCACTTGAATGCTCACCTTTGGCTATTTCTTTAAATCTAGAATCCTGACGTGGAAAACCAATATCGGTCATCAGATCTAAAGACATGGGAAAATTATACATATTCGTACCAGTCTCACGCAGATTATCATAACAGGCATTTACACCACGTTCTATTTCTGACGCACTATTATAAAAGGTTTCAGCTGACGGCTTGTCCAATGGGTATTTTTCCAACACGTCCTTACAACTAGCTAAAGTCAGTGTAGCGGCGACTGAAAATATAAATATCTTTTTCATCTTCTTGGTTATTTTAAAAGTTTACGTTGAATCCAAACGAATAGGTACGCATCAGCGGCGTTACTGCTTGGGCCGAGCCACTGGTTACAGGCATCTCAGGATCATATCCCGCCTTCATGTGTTTGAAGGTAAACAAATTCTGACAGGAGATATAAAAGCGCATATTTTCCATGGATATATTTTTCAATAAGCTCTTAGGTAACGTATAGCCGAATTGTAAATTTTTCAACCTTAGATAAGCGGCGTTCTGCATCCAATAGCTGGATGGCTTAATGTTGTTGGCGCTAGATATAAACATTCGTGGATAGTCCGCATCTGTCTGCCCCTCTTGCCACATGCCATCTCTTTGCCATTCCTGCACCGAGCTGCCATTATTAAATGCCCATGCTAGATCATAACTGAGATAGCCATCACGTTTACCCACTCCCTGAAAGAATAGTCCTAAATCGAAACCCTTATACTTGCCTGAAATATCAAAGCTATAGGTATAACGAGGAATGGTACTCCCCACAACGACATAGTCCGCCTCGCTGATCAACCCATCTCCGGTATCCAATACACCATCGCCATCTGAATCTACGGTCGGTTGATCTACATATTTGATATCTCCACCTTGTAATTTGCCAAATTGCGTTACGCTATAGGCCTGGGCATCAGCAAATGTCGGAAACATGCCATCATAGACCAATCCATACACCGATCCTATAGCATATCCGGCTCTATTGGTCAGTACTCCATTATAGTTACTGATTACATCTTTCATGTCAACAATTTTGTTCTTGACATCAGACAGCGCTCCCAATATACGATATGAAAAATCCCCCTTTTTACCATTGTAGGCTAAACTCAAATCCCACCCTCTATTTTCCACCTCGCCAGCATTTTGTCGAGGGTTGTTTTCATACCCCATTATGCCGGGGATACTGAGGTTCATCAAGATATCATTGGTATTTTTATAGTAATAATCAAACACCAGTTCGATTCGATTGTCCAATAATCCTAGGTCAATACCAATGTTAGTCATGGTTGTTGTTTCCCAGGAGATATCTCGAATAGCATAATCTGTAGCAGCATAACCTTCGGCCACTCTACCGTTGAATACTACAGGCACTTTAAGATTGATATCCGAGGAGAAGGCATAGTCTCCTACTCCATCTTGATTGCCCAGCTGTCCCCAAGAACCTCTGATTTTTGCATTGCTTAGCCATTGTACTTTCTTCATAAATGCCTCTTCGGAGAAGCGCCATCCTGCCGAAAATGAAGGGAAGACCCCCCACTTGTAGCCCGTATAGAAGCGAGATGAGCCGTCATAACGTAAGTTGGCTTCCAGCAAATATTTGCCTGCAAAATTATAATTCACACGCCCAAACCAAGATTGTAATGCCCATTCGTTAGCCGCCCCGCTTCCTTCTTGGTTAATATTTGGAAAAGCAGAAAGCTGATCATAGTGGAATTCACTATTTTCCCGACGGGCATACATGGATTCATAATTGTTGGTTATTTGTTGAAAACCGACCAAAGCAGTGATATTGTGATCACCGAAAGCCTCCGAGAAAGTTGCCAAAGCCTTGATGTCCTGGTTTAAAGTGAATGTCTTCTCTTGACGTATAGACCTCATCTGTGGACTGGTATATACTACCTTTTCCTCCATATTATAATAATTGATCAGATTATTGAACATTTTAACGGAACTGAAGTTAAACTTCGGTACGTAGGATAAATCAAAGCTAAGCGACTTGATGGGCTTATAATTTAGCTTGAGATTAGCAAATACCTCATAATATTTCGTACTGGAATACCCTTTATCGCCATCCCACTGACTGGTAGCCCATGGATTACTATTTAAGGCATTAGCTGCTGGCTTACCGCTTGGTGTTTTATAAGCAAATATCGCTGGCGTCCGATATACTGCGGCTATACCCATGCCTGCTGGCTGCCTATTTTCTGACAGGCGTCCCAAGATATCTATCCCTGCTGATACTTTACTGGATATTAGATAATCTGTATTCAGGCGGATATTATGACGTTTTAGTTTTGTACCAGGGTATAGCCCGTTTTGATCCTGTATATTCAAAGAACTCAAAGCTCGCAGTTTTTCTGTACCACCGCTTAGACTCAGATTGTACTGCTGCTGTACCGCATAATCGTCGAACACTACATCTGCCCAATTGGTATTTGGATAGATATAAGGATCAATCCCCATCATCTTGCTATAATTAGCAATATAATCCTGACCATAGGTTCTTCCTCCCGCAACACCTGTGTTAAAATTTCGCGTATCGTTAGAAACCGCTAGATCATATAATTCGAGATAGTCTAACGCTCCTAGCATCTTTGGGTTATCAATTAACGATTGGATAGCAGCATTTGCACCAAAATTGATAGATATCCTACCATCTTTTGCTCTTTTAGTTGTCACAATGATAACCCCATTAGCTGCACGAGAACCGTAAATAGCTGCGGAAGCTGCGTCTTTCAAGATAGAGATGCTTTCAATATCATTGGCATTGACAGCATTAAGCGAACTCGCTACTCCGTCGATCAGAATCAGCGGATCGTTATTATTCAGAGTACCTATCCCCCGGATCCGGATACTTTCCCCTTCAGATCCGGGCTGTCCAGAACTCGAAGTCACTGTTACACCTGGTGCGATCCCCTGAAGCGCTAAAGTAGTACTAACCACAGGTCGTTTTTGCAATTCTTCCCCCTTGACAGCTACTACAGAACCTGTCAGGTTTACTTTCTTTTGTGTACCATAACCTATTACTACCACTTCTTCCAATTTTTCGCTGGAAGACTGCATTGTTACTGATATCGGGACTTGATTTTGCAGTATAATACGTTGTTCAATCAACCCCACACCACTAAAGAGAATTTCAGCTGGCAATCGCTCGACCGAAATTTCAAATTCACCTTTTATATCGGTTCTAGTAGAACCCTTCATTGAATTATTCCTTACGGTGACATTAATAATTGGTACACTGTCTTTGTCAACGACTCTACCTTTCAATTTTATCTGACCAAATGCTTGGCAGCAAAATAAGAGCGAAATAGAAAAGATTAATATTTTCATAAATAAAAAGTTTATAAATCAGACCAAAATCTAGTTTGGTCTAGTATGGTTTGCATTACAAAACAAACATAAAATAAGAAAACTGAAATACCAAATTTTTTTTAAAAAATCATATCTTTATATAAAATTTGTAAAATCTTGAAAAGAAATCATGAATTTGAAAAAACGGCACAAGACTAAAAGGAAATTAATAACTGGACTGATCTGATCTTTTAGAAAACACAATTAGACCTATTGTTTTGTGTATATTTTTCACTAAAATCTATCAACAATTGAAAGAAATCTCTAATTCCATATCCAATCAAAATGTACCGCGGCTGAAATACATGCAGTTGGTTGAATACGTCTTGTCACAAATAGAGCAGGAAAATTTACAAATAAACGATAGACTTCCGTCACTCAATCAGCTCACATCCAAACTTGAGATAAGTAAAGAGACAGCGCTGAAAGGTTTACAATATCTTACGGAAAAAGGTATTATCGAAGCAGAATTCCGTAAAGGATATTATGTCAGACGCTTGAATATCGATCACACCTACCGTATTTGTTTAATATTAGACAAAATGAATATTTTACGTGATCGTTTTTATCAGTGTTTCCTCGAAAGCATGGGGGACCAAGGTGAAATCGACATCTTCTTCCATCACCACAATTACAAAGTATTCAGTGATATTATTCTGGGAAATCTCAATAACTACACCCATTTTATAGTAGCAACCTTTTTAAAGGAAGACCCAAGTTCCGTGCTAAATCAGATCCCTGCCCATAAACGCATAATAATAGATTATAATGAGGAAAACTTAGAGGGGAATTATTCGGTAATATATCAGGACTTTGAACACGATATTTATAACAGTTTAACCAAACTTCAAAAGCAGGTTAACAAATATAAGAAATTGGTTCTTATCGCCCATAGTGAAGCCTCACATGCCGAACAAGTCATTAAGGGATTTGTTAAATACTGTGAGAAAAAATCTATCCTGCATGAAGTGCAATCAGAGGTAACAGAAGAAAAATTTAAAAAAAATACAGGCTACATCACATTCAGTAGGTACGACACCGACGATGTAGCACTTATCAAACTAGCAAAAAAACAGGGCTGTATACTAGGAGAGGATATAGGGCTTATTTCTTACAATGATACAGCGGTTAAAGAAATTTTGGAAGGCGGTATCACTGTAATATCTACAGATTTTGACCGGATGGGGCGTTCTGTGGCCGATATTATTTTAGGCAAAAAATCAATACAGGAGCGTAACCCAACGCAAGTCATCATCCGAAATTCTTTTTAGAAAAACCCCCTTGAAATTGTTCCCAAAGTGGTTACAAAACATCTGATTTGACAAATAATTACTCATGCCTTTTTCAACCAATCGGTTATCATATCAAATTATTAGAATCACTAGAGTTAGAGCAAGCAGAAATCGGGCAGACCCCTATTTTTCTTCCCCATGCCCTGCGAATGGAGTTTTGAGTATCCTCTTATATCTCCTCGCCTAATTATAATATCAAGCCCCTTTCTGGTATACTGGACAGTATACTTAGATGGATTTGGGCTATATTATATCGAATTGTCAATATAACCGGCGTGGATATAATGTCGATGTTGACCCCTCCGCTGGACATACTGACCCCTCTATCAAGGCTTTCTTCAGTCCAACTGATGACCTGACAATGTAATCTCACCTAAAAATAGCTACACTTATCAATGTAGTTTGATAAATTGATGTAAGCGGAAAATAGTACATCGTCAGCCAGTTTCGTAGAGCCTGACAGGCCGTTGATAGTTTGAGCTTGTTGGCCTATTTATGGTAACTAACGTCAGATGAAAAGTGGCCCCTCTTGTAATGACGGCAGAGCCACCTATCAACTTAGATATTTATGATTTCGGACTGAACGTAACGCCGAATTAAAAAAGAATTTTTTAAGTTGAGTCAACTGTTTAGGAAATCCGAACAGTTTAACAGGTTGGGAATAAAGTGGGCATATCCAGTCAAATATAGCAACTTCAAATTTTATTATTATCTTTACTGTAAAGTGACAGACTAAATCATTTAACTGATTAATCATTAAATCTCTATGCGTATTAATCATTTAATAGGCATGTGAATTTTGCTTCAATTGATTACATGGAATAAAACCGGAAATTATGTTCATAATCGATATCCGTTGGATTTTTAAGCTATTGTTCAACCTAGCGATCCTCGTTGTAATCGGCAGGTTATTTTATGCACCCTATGAGCCAAAACTGCAAGGAACCAATCTCGTGTATATATTTCCTTGTATTGGAGTAATAAGTAGTTATCTCTATCTAGCGGTCTGGTTTGGCTGGAAAAGAGCATTTAGGATATTACTATACATTGGCATATATATATTGTTAACATGCTATTTTGTACTGAGGGGATCCTTACCAAAATGGTTGGACTATACTTTGACAATTTCAATCCTCATATTGCTTGGATATGGTGTTTACCGTATCATTAAATACCTAATTAGCTTGGTTAAAAATATAAGAACGCGGTTTAATAGCAATAAGATACGTAATAGAAATAAAATTGAAAATCGTTGAGCCAGACCGCAAATCAGCATAAATGGTTAAAATGTTCGCTCCGTTAAAGTCTTAAATCCTATCATCGGCTTCAAAAAGAATTAACAAAAGGAGATCTAATCAGAGATTACGGTCATTGAGACCATGAAGTGGATAGAATAGTAAAATAAATTCACTAATCTATCCACCGAATCAGTCTTAACCAGACTGTTGTCCGCTGTTTCTATCCGCTTGAAATTTTGAATTTAATAGCTGCTTCAATTCATTAATCAACTCAACAGATTGATTGTACTTAGATTTCAGATCATTTAATAATTCTAATGAGGTAGGTAAATCTATAGCATCAGGCAAAAAGCTGGTTGTCGAATTCTGTACAGAAGAATCTCTGACGGCTACTGATTGAGATACAAGTCCCCTTCCATTCAAAGATGCTAAATCATCTCTAAAAACAAACTCTTTTAAAGATGACCAATCAGTAGTTGATCCAGTTGCCGCTATTTTTTTGGTAAAAAATAGTTTGGAATTGGTATCCGATTTACTAAAGATTTTAAAGGACGAAATCGAATTGGTAGTATCAAAGTTTGAGGTCCGATCCACTGCTAGACCACAACCGTTGCTTGCAAAGAATTCGTTATTAGTCGCAATAAAAGGAGTAAAGCCACCTTCACTATCGGTGGTATTGATTAGTGAAGAATTATTAAGTGTTTTCAACTTGATAGCATCAGCTTTTAAAATCCCAGTAAGCTGTAAGTTGTCTCTCAAATATTCGTCTGTATTTAATTTTGTAATCAGCTCTTTCTTAGTATTCGTACCGTTATCAACAATCTGCCCCCCTTCTTTCCAATGACTATAATTTATTCTTGAAAGAACGACATTTCTGGCTCCAGCCTGAACATCAATTTTTTGTGCATATCCGCCCTCAAATTTACTTCCAAGACAGGTAGACCCAAATCTTACTTCGGAATAAGCATAGCATCCGATAAATGATGTCATCTTACCATTATCGACAATATCAATCGCATTTTTGTTTTCAAATCCTACTCCAATAAATGTATTAAACTTTGAATTGATTCCGATAACTAGGCCGTAGATACTATTTGCTTCTGGGCTACCGCCAATAAAATAGTTTTGGTCTCCATTAGCGATATTGAGTCCATAAGAAGTTCCCTCAAAATAGCAGTTCCTAAAAGTATTATTCGTTGAATTCCCATAAGTTTCACCATTTCTGTGCCCCACTGACAAAACCATTCCCCACATAGGCTTTGATGTATGTTTAAAATGATTATCTGTAAAACCGCATCTTGTGAATTCGTTCAAGTGAGAGGATGCAATAAGCCACCCAAATCCATCCGATGCTGGTTTACCATTACCGCACCAAACATTTTCAAACTGCCCCCGGCTGATACCTTGAACAAATATTGTATTCTTAGTGTTTTCATTACCTGAAATGATAAAATTTGAGATAATCATCCCTCTTGCATGCTGGTCGGCAACATCACCTCCAGTAAATGCATTGAATTCAAATGCATTATCTGCGACTCCGGTAAACTGCAATATAGTTTTAACTCCTTGGCCGACTAAACGTCCGCCATCAAAAGCAAAATTAATTGTTTGGCTATAAAGTATTGTTCCTGCTGGCATAATCCCCATTACACTTCCATTAATCTTTAAATAATTGAAAAAAGCAGAAAGTTGGTCAAAATTATCAGAGAGTGTCGTACTGATGCCGAAGTAAAGAGCATTAACTTTCTCTTTGAATATAATCTGTAGCTTAATACCGCCAACAACAATAACGCTCCCTCCATCATCGCCCCCTTGTTCGGTAGCGGAGTAATAATATATGATCGGTGCTGGGGTATCTCCTTTTTTGTAATAGCCCAATAACTTTACGCCTTCGTACGTTCCATTTTTCAACGCTGTGATTTCAGCCGCAGATAATCCCCGCATATCTGCCATCGTGTTTTTAATTAAAATCTGATTTGCCATATTTCTTTTTCTTTTAAAGTGTATAGCAAAAGTAGGTTTGTCAATAGCGGTATCTGAGGAAAAGAAGGCATATTTAAGCGGTATCGGAGAGATACCGAAAAGTCAATATGGGCGATAATTATGATAATTTTCAATATCAGAATAGGCTTTCCCTAAACTCCCCCCTAACAACTTTCTTAAACTGGGATTTTTAGAAAAATCTAATTTGCCTAAAAAGCTTATATAAATGGCATTCTGAATTCGCTTATCAACCAAAGGCAAATTCTTCGTTAAAAAATATACCATGGAATTAAACTTGCTCCGGTCATTTTCATCTATAGCCGCCTGCATAAACCGTCTGAAAGTCCCCATTTGAAATGTAATAGAATCGCTATTGTCTTCATCTAAAAGTTCCTCCTCTAAGCTTGGAAACAACTCAACCAACTCATTAATAA
The DNA here is from genome assembly GCF_003071065.1 of Sphingobacterium athyrii. Lineage (GTDB taxonomy): Bacteria > Bacteroidota > Bacteroidia > Sphingobacteriales > Sphingobacteriaceae > Sphingobacterium > Sphingobacterium athyrii. The sequence goes on from NZ_QCXX01000001.1 coordinate 1,143,091, forward strand.
ACAGATTTTTACCTTTCATACTTTTATATTAGGACAACTTAATCATTTTCCCCCCTCTGCCAATTCCACATATCTTGAATTCAAATATAAAAATTATCGATTTATATCATCTCTATACTCTTCCTGAATCATTCCTGCAGCAGTATATTTGTGAGGAGACGCTTTGTAGGTCGCTTCTGCAAATCCCAACGCTTCAGAAATTGAAGAAAAAGTATGTATAACTTATAAAATAGAATCAATAACGGTGTAAACACCCACCACCAGAGAAATCAAAAGAAAAGCAAGTACAATAAAGCAGCCTATGGTCACAGATCGATCTTTCCAGCTCGATTGAGCGATTCCCGTTTCACTGACATTAATCATCGAAGGATCTTCAATATGTTTTAAAACAATTTCTGAATCTTTAAGCACCCATGGAGTTTCATCCAATATAATCTTTTGAAATACCTGCTTTTTCTCCTGGTCCTCTAAATCTTTGGCGGCGCATAATAGCTGATAAGCAAAAAGTTTCAGTCCTTCTTTATTGGCTTTAATGAAGTATACATCATCCCTTTCCCTGTAATCAGAATAAATAGCAAACTGTCCATTATCCAAAGATTCTTCTAAATCTAGATGAGTTTTCAAGGAGTCCAGCAATTCATTGTCCATTGCAAGCTTGATTAGTCTTTAATATAATTATAATATATGGCTATTTTTGAATAAATAACAGAAGATCATTGTCCAATCTGCATTTTTGATGTTATCGGACCTGAATTAAGACCTAATCTTCTATCGTAAAATCGATCGATTTGTTAAATTCTTCTTTTTCCGGTTCCGACAGCTGATCACGCATCGCACGAATCGTATAACCACCTCTCAATATACCTTTATCCAAATACATCCAATCTGATATTTTTTGTTTATCGATCAGTACGGTGTCACCAAGGGCGACCTCTTTCGTTGAGACAGGGCTATTATGGACAACACCTGTAAATTGGTTATTTATATAAGTGAGATTACCAATCCAAATGTGCTCCAAACTTTGGTCAGGTGTATGATATGCTAGTTTGAGGGCAAAACCTTCATATCCTTCCTTTGGTTTTTGAAACGCCTGCACAAATAGATCGAGCGAGTTTTTTGCCTTTGCTATAGCTGCATTCATAGCTTCATCGTCAGAGCGGAAACCAATGACTTCATCATTTTCAATTTTATCTTTTACTGAAGGTGACTGGCATGCCATCAATACAGCGCTGCCGATAGCAACAAATAAAATAGGTCTAATAATTTTGAATCTCATCTTTAAATATTTTACATATGTAATTTCTTCTGGACTCTTTAAATAGAGCCCAGTCTTCTAAATATAACATAGGTATTTTTACTCTCCATATAAGGAAAATAAATCCTATCTCAACCTCAACCCCAAAAGATACATATTAGGTTTTCCATCGTAATGATCCCTGATACGTTGCTCAACATGGATCGCATTCCAAGTCGCCAATCTTTCAAACCCAATACATTCAATTTTAGAAACTTGAATTCTTTCACCATTATAATCGATCCAACATAAGTCATCATTGCCTATTTCCTGTACGAAAAAAGGGACTACAGCTCTAAATTTTTCTTCGAGAGGCTTTATTGCCAAAACCTTCCATCTTTTAGAGGTAATAGCAGCCCAACCAACATGAATTGAAAAAAGAATATTCTGTTCTAATAGCATATCCAAGTCAATATCTTCCTTTGATGATTGGAAATCAAAGAAAACAAAAATATAACCTTCGATGATTCGTCCAAATACATAATAATCGCCTAAATTGATAACAAAGTATGTTCCTAATTTAATTGGTATCTTCATTATCTATTCCTGATAAATTAGTGTTTCGATTACTTTTTGCTGACATCTCATTCTCGATTCTTTTTTTATTTTTTAAATTGTTCGAGTTCATTTTCAGAATAGTATCCACCACAACTGACTGCTGATACACCATTGGGTATCCGCGCATTTACAAATGGTGCGTCTAAAAGTACATTATCCGCGATAAAAGCTATACGGCCCCTGTTTCGACTCGCTTTTTCTGTTGCCGCCGCCCATTTCAGAGTCCCAATTTCATCAAATTGCATAGCAATGGTTTTATCTTTTGTAGCATTTTCACTTATCGTGACAGATTCAAAATTTGAAACTGTCAGAATAGGAACGGGGTGTAGAAATAAGATTGCGGTGGATTTATCCAGCTGCTTTGCGATAGCATTCGGGGCACCCTCTTCCAGAACAAAGTACCAACCAGTGGGAAGAATTGTATCCTGATCAGCGCTGGAAACCTCATTATTTTCTTGATGTTGGAAATTAACATCCGACGACTGATCATTGTCACCTGAGGCTGTCAATATGACCATCAGGTTTATCAAAAATACAAGGATATATTTCATAAATGGGCTTAACAATAATTTAAAAATAATAAATATTTTGTGAATGGGTGAAAAGTATTATTGGTGATTATCCCAAGTGGTATTTTTGACTTTGGTATTTTCTACACAACACTCTATATCCCTATATAATTTTGTATCTTATTATCGCGAAGTACGATAGGAACTCTCTAATGTAAAAAATAATTAATTAATCAATAAATTAATAACTGTAGCATTCTGTTGCAGTATAGCGTTTAATAAACAATACAACACTATAATTATGAAAAAAGCATTACTACTATTAGGGGTAATGTCCTTTCTATTTTTTTCTTGTGACAAAGAAGGAGGGCCAATACCGAGTGACAAAAAACTAGAGATTCAAAAAGATGGCGTAAACTATGTCGATGAAAGATCAATTATTCTTCCACCAGGAGCATATGATGGCCCCAGACTTATATATAACGCTCCATCTACAATTAATCCTAGTGGAATTAAAGAAAGTATCCACTTTACATCCTCGCCTTACAAAAAAGGAAACCGAAATAATAAAGAATTCACCTTCTCTATATACTTTCCTGTCGAAGGTGGTGTTAGCTTAAACAAAAAATATGAAATTAAGCCAATTAATGGAAAAGAGATATTTAACATCGAGAAAGATGGAAGGATCTGGGATCATGAAAAAGATTTGGCTTATATTCGGTATACCGAAGATTACAAAACTTATCATTACGGTACTGGATATATTTCATTTACACATTTTGATGATAGCGGTTTGAAAGAAAATATCAAAGGTTCTGGAACAATAGAATTCTCGATCGCTAATGAAAATGGCAGCAGAACAACTTTGAAAGGAACTTTTAAGTTATAAAGTGTAAAAGTTAAGACTTAATCTGACAGTTAAACAACACAAATAGTTGATGGCCCAATTCAAAAGAATGCCAGTTAAACTATCTTAATCTGGTATTTTTTTATATTTATCTTTTTTATTAATTCAATGCATGCCACCTTTCAAATTTCTATCATTTATTATTTTTAATATTCTCAGTTACTCTTGTACAAATAGCACTGGACAGCGGTCTCCCGACGTTTTCTTGAGTGAGAACTTTTCGTATTCAGAATTGAGCAATGAAACGAAAGAAATATTGGAATTATGGCAACCTTACCTCGATTCTCTGATAAAAAACGAAAAATTTAATGTAGACTCCTCTGTATGGGATACAGAAATTGATTCAATAGGCGGTATCGAGTTATACTATCATATAAAGCAAGCGGATGGACCAATAAATGCTGAAATATTAAATATCCAAAAATTGGATTCAAATAAATATTCTGTAAAAACAGCATTTTATAATCTCTCTGAATCTGGAAAGTCAAATAACCCAAGCCTTAACTGTATTTATGATATTGTAATAAGAAAAAAAGGAAAGGCATTTAAAGTATATAATTTTTTATCAGAATATACCGAAGATTGGTCCAAAAAAGAGGTTGGCAATATCGTGTACCATTATACTCCTTCATATCCATTCAATCTGATTAAAGCTAAAACAATGAGCAAATACTGTGATTCTCTAGCGAAATTTTTCTCAATGGAGTCTCCTATAATCAATTATTATATTTTCAAAAATTCTCAAGAGACATTTTACTCAATGGGATTTTTATATAATAGAGATATGTACGATACTTATCAAATATTCGGCCGGGCTGATCCAAATAGAAATATAGTATATTGTGGCAATAATTCAGAAATTTTTCCCCATGAGATAGTCCATCTTTATACCCACAAATATTATAGTACCCTACATAGCTTCTTTGACGAAGGATTTGCAGAATATCTTGATTTTTCTATCCAAACGAAAAAAATAAGCAAAAGGAAAGTAATGGCGAACTATCTTAACAACAATCCACAGATAAATCTTTCTAATATTTTGGAATTAGACGATCGAATTGGTAATGGAACTAGTTATAAATATGACATTTCATGTTTATTGGTAGAAAAGCTTTTAGAAAAGGATCCTAAGCAGGGGCTCCATAAAATTTTAAGTGGAGGAACTAAAAACGAGGATTTTTACGCTACTGTTACCTCTATTTTAGGTATAGAAAAACGAGAAATAAACAATGTAATAAGAGGGTGGTTGACCAATTACTAGAAATTTATATACTAATCTCCTTAGACTGTTTTAAAAGTCCATTTTACCTAATATAGTTGAAATATCTTTGGGTTAAAACACCATAAATTTTATTATTTTATCCATCAAACTTGAGGTACTTCCGGCAGTTTGATCCAGGACGAAAAATCCGCTTTCAAAATATCTTGTTCGAAAAATCATCCTGTCTATCAGACTATCAACGAGATGCAATGCGTTAGATATGCAATTCTGTTTCTTACCCTATGCATAGTCGGTCGAAGAACAAATCTGTTAGATTTGTAAGACTGCAAATGATCAAAATCCAGATAGAATAGATAAATGTTCCTAATATGAAATCAATATTTGAGAAAAACATAAGAGAAGCGGTCATCGAAAGAATTAATTTATTACACGAGGACAGCGATGCGCTTTGGGGAAAAATGACAGTAACGCAAATGGTCAGGCATTGTATATTATGTGAACAATATTATCAAGGATCCATAAAGGTTAAGCGTTCATTTTTAGGGCGAATGTTTGGTCAAAATGCGATAAAGGGGATATTGAAAGATGAAACAACAAGTTTTGGCAAAAACGCACCCACATCCTCTGTATTTATCGTAAATGAAGACATACATGATTTAGAAATGGAGAAACGAAATTGGAAATTATTAATCGAGAAATATGAAACATTTGAAAAAGATACATTTGTACATTGGTTCTTTGGTAGAATGTCCAGAGCCCAATTAGGTCAGTTCATATACAAACATTGCAACCACCATTTAAAGCAATTTGGAGCGTAACCCAAAAAGCCACAAAACCGCTACATGGATTAGGCGTTATAAGGGTTTCGTTCTATGGCAGGTATCTGAAAATGGAATAAAGCTTCTGCCATCCTCTTCTATGAAAATTCAATAATATCCGACACTTAAAATATATCAGGGTTATGTATTGCCAAGATAAAAAATGGAGATGGAAATTATCGTTAATGAGCTATTTATTTTGCCTTTTCACATCTTGTTTTGTAAATTCAAAAACCAGTAAAGCCATATCATGAAGCTAGTTGTGAAAATATTTCAGGTCTGTATTGTTATATTACTTTTGTTGGGATATCAAAACGGGGCATTGGCAAAAGCTATTGCAACACCATTGGCAACAGATTCATTAATCGTATTGCATTTTCAGACAAATGACTCGCTGATATACAGTCGGGAGGATTTAGACACTATCTTAAGTAATCATCCTGAATTTCTATTTGAAGAGACATTTGATCCTACATTGAGCTATCATCTCCAAAGAGATGTGGAGTTTAGTAGTGAGGCTGGACAGGATAATTATTGTATGCTCTATTCCTACTTCTTAATGCAGGTAAATGGTGAGCAAAAATATGCAGCACAGCGTAAAAGGTTATTTCAGCTATTTTCAAAAATAAATGAATTATTTGCATTAATTGAGCAAGGAGGTACGTACTTTGGACATCAGCATAAAAGGCTCCTGGCGGAAGTAGAATATGCAATTTACCTAATGCCAAAAGATAAGAACGAGCTTCGAAAAACATATGTTATCGATAAACAAAAACAGATTTATATTCAGTGGCTAAGACAACTTGTAGCTGATGAAACAGCGAATAATAACGGGATTGAACCTCAGCGGAAATTGAGTCAAACCAAACTGCTTAACAAAGTAATAGACAGCATACATCAGCTCATTACGGATAATTTCTCTCTCAGGAGGGCGCAATATTTTCAAAGCAATTATTATGAATATTACTGAACAACAGAGAACTGTCGCCTGTTAACTATCGGATAGCTTTTGTCAATGGGAAATAAACTAATTAAAACAGCGCTGAATAAATATGGATCATTTAGAACCTATACCATTATGGACATTAGTAGCTAACATCAAACAGGAAATTAGCTGTGGTCAAGGGAAAATAGAAACTCGCTATAGCACGAAACAGTTTAGCCCGGGCACCAAAGTGTATATTATCGATTGGTATGCCGGTATGTGCCAAGCTATCACCTTAATCGGCATGTCCAGAGATACGAAAAGATTAATTACTATTGTTATACGGGCTGAGTGGGTCGAAAACTTCCGAGTCAGGTTATGCTACAATCCTAAAGTCTGTTCAAAAATAAAGACCTACTTTGATAAGGAGGAAACTGGAATGCAGCGGTATACAGAAAAATTTGTAAATGATATGTTTATTGGTATACCCCAATGGAATGATCTTACCAATTAGTTGACGGTGGATCATTGAATAAAATATAACAGTATCAATTCCTGTCGCTCTATAATCCATAATTTAAGATTGTCTTCTCTATATGTTAGAAGTGTTAGTTACTTCACTGAGATCTTACGATCTTAACCTCAATCTAAAAAGATACAATTTTGAATTTCTCCTCCAACAGTATCATAAATAAAAACGTGATGTATGAATTTAGTAAATTGCATTATGGAAAAGAAGACTTTTTGACATCATTTTTAAAATCATTCGCCCTATTTTATGAAAGTATACTTCTTAATACCCTTCTTATTTCTTGTTGTAGCTTGTCAAAGCTCCACTAAAAAAGCACCTAAGGCAAGAATGCCAGAAAAACGCTTTGATTATTCTAAAGTTGAAAAAGACTATGCGGAAATACTAGAAGCAATACTTACCTATAACTCTTATATAAATGGAACGATCAAATCTGAAGAACCTAAAACGTATATCGAATCCATATTTACCAAAGATTCCATAAGCACGTCTTATAAGGGGGATCATCCCCTAGGAGATGAAATTGGAATCAGGGAATTATTTAATCATCTCAGTAGTAGCCGGCAGGATTCTATAAATTTCCTAAATCAGACAAGAGACAGGGATATAGTCTATATTCCTCCGGCGATAGCCCGCAAATTCAGAGTCAAAGACAGCAATAAATTGATCGCTGAAGAACGTTTTTTCACAAAGTTGGTTTTCCACTTACCGATCCTGACGCACGACCGCCAAAAAGCATTTGTATCCCTGGATTATCTATGTGGTGGATGGTGCGGCGAAGGCTGGTATTTTATTCTTGAAAAAACAAAAGGCAAATGGAAGGTGGTTAAATATCAGGGTACTTGGGAAGCTTAGTACGATTAAATAATCTTTTTGGGGATAACACAAAAAGATTAACAACAATACATGAGGGTTACCGACAACGAAACATTGACATGATACAAATTCGAGCAACGACCTTACTGGTATGTTTTCTACTTGAGCTATAGCAATTATATAAATTTTATAAGACAACGGTAAATTACTTTGTACTGAATTTCAGATAATAGTCTTTCATCGGTATACCATCTGCTGTCCGGAATGCATTTCCAGTAATGATAATTTCATAGGTTTTGTTTGATTCCAATTCCCAATCAATGATAACAGATTTCTTATCTGGGGAATAGCGTTGCCCTTTTATCAGCGGAAAACTTTCTTTTGAGATTCCCCTAAATGACCGCCCCTGCCCTATTAGCGGCTTATCGAAATTTATCTTCAACTGCCCTATTGTGCTGTTGACAGTGTTTTGTCCATCCTGAATTCCATCAAAAGAAATAATTTTTGGTCTTCTTGCTTCATAGGTAGCATCTAAAGAAGAAATATCCGCAGCATAGGATTGATAAGCCTTGGCAAGTACAGGCATATAGTTTTCCAAAGTGGGATATCTGTCGCGCTGACGGTCAAAGTTATCAAGTTCATCAACAAGTCTTTCAATCCAAAGAAATCCTCTATCGAGCTGTTCATTCGTTTCCTTTGCGATCTCTTCGGTCGTGAAATTATGATCCTTCTGATATTTAATAACCGCAGCTCGCACCAACGCCTCATTCAGCATCGTTTGCCAGCTCCCATATGCCTGCCGGTTCATTTTTTCCTTTACGACTCTATATAATTTTTCGCCGCTGTCTCTAAAAATTGTGGTGTCTTTTTCTAATAAATAATTAACAAAGGAGTGGTTAAACTCGTGAAGTAAGGTGGGGAAATAGCTCTGTAAAGGAAATTTAGCCATGCCAAGGCTATCCATACTCCATGTCCCCATAATAGCGTAGACTTCTTTATATCCCCGCGGATTTTTAATGGATACCCCATAATTACCACCACCATTCCCCAATCCGTTCACAATCAAAAACTTTTCGGATGGTTTCTTACCATAGAATTTAGGATACCAGCCCAAGTCAATATGTTCATAAATTGGAAGAAAGCGTTTTTGTACCTCTTTGTACAATGCCTGATTTTCCTGAAAGAACCGTTTACTATTACTGTTCTTGTAAAACTTCTGTAACAGTGTTGCAAACTGAACCGCATTATCCTTACTCCATCTTTTGTCTAGTGTTTCTTCGATATTTTTTTGTTTAAGATTGAACTTGTTATCAAGATGTATGGCCATACTCATTACGGCATCATAACCTATACCATTTTCATTTTTAACCTTTTTGACAAAGGTGATCAGTTCGTGTTCTTTAAAGGGACCATAGTGCTCATTGACCCGATCAATGTAGCGCTTAAAAACATCTGAGTTGTACTCTCGATTGCCGGCTAACCTAAATACTATACTAAGGATCTCGATACGCTCGTCAACTTTGGGTCTATCTATAATTTGAGTACGCTGTCCATAGGTAAACATAAATGACAAGTTGAATAGGACAATCAATACATATTTAGAAATTTTTTCGAACATAGCGGAAATAGGTTTTATCATCTTTAATTCGTTCTATACTTTTAATGGAGCTGCCAAATGGTTTGCCAAAAAAATAACATCCTATTTGACAGCAAAATACAAACAAATTCCTCTTAGAATACTGACCGTTATTGAACACCAGCGTTCAGTATTGAACAGGATGCCAGCTGTTTTGTATATTCTTATTCGCTAGTATTAGTTATGCTAGGACATCCAATAGACACACAATGGCACTAGAATTAATACCTGCAATAGAAATTGGATATAACAATCAGGGCATTCCTGTGCCTGACAGACCTCCTTATTGGGAACACTCTGTAATCGATTATAGATCTTTTAGTGTATCTGAGTGTTTGGGAGAAGATAGATAACTCCGATTTTAATTACCCCGAATTCGAGGCAGATATATTAATAACCCCTAATTCATCATTAGGATCCATCTTTTGTTTCCATTCGTCTTCCTCTAGACAACTCGCATGTCGTAAATCTATCCTTTCTCTTGCTGCTTTAAGCGTTATATATTCAGCTATAGGAAAATTACCTACCTCCCATTTTTTCTTATAGCCAACAAAGCCAAAATCTGCTAGCATCTCCTCTAGTGATTGATAAATGGCATCGAACAATTTTCTTGTTTCAATATTTTCATGAATTAGCATCTCTTTATAATCCAAATTAGAAGATGATAATTGATCAATTTTGATATTAATATGGGAATCAACAGAATTCATACTGATGGTCCAGTTATAATTCACACGATCGTCCTCCCACAATACCGTGGTAGAATAAGGAAAATACGCTACATCTTTTTCTTTTATGATTTCATAAATAAAGAAAAACTTGTTAAGTAGCTCCTGGAATTTATCGCCATAATCTGAACTATGGCCTATTTTAAATCGTTTGGTCTCGGATGAAATCTCGGCTACAATGTAGCCCAAGGTCACTATTCTAAATTTGACTTCCATTTATTTACAATAGTAATTGTTCGCAGCGAATTTTCCTAAGACTCGATATAAATATCGCAATAAATATACTGCGCAAATACCCTGCGTCCCTTTAGAATATATTTGTTTAGTAAAATGAGGATTAGCAATTATAATATATGACACTTGATGAATTAACACTTGAAATTTATGCGGAAAGGGCATTGACTTATTTCGAAAGTAAACACCTGGTTACATGGGCTGTAAATGTTGTAACCTTGGGCTATGAGAGTGACAACCTGTACATTTTAGCTGGTTTGGATAACGCATCTACGGAGGAACGCGAAATCTATTTTTGGAAATCAATTGCTGATCTCAAGTTGACTATAGAGAAAAGCAAAGAAGATTTAATGGAAAACTATGCATTAACAATCGCAAAAAAAGCAATCAGAAAAGAAGTCAGTATAGAATATGCCTTTGGCCAAATGTTGAAAATTGTGTCTGCGAGCGAGTATGACGATAGGTATAACGCCTTTTATGAAATTGACGAGGATCTGGACTATTTGAAATATGACAATTCAACCCTTTTTAACACAGGACTTACGCTTGAGAATTCAAAAGAATTCATCTTGGAGGAGATGAAAATCTTCGTCGAAATGGAAAGCTTAAATATCCCCCGCGAACAACGTAACAAATGCTATTGCGAGACTTGTAAAAACCTTACTAGCCCAATAACGAAAAATAAATTTCAGCTTAAAAAACCATTTAGATATACAGTTTGGGCTTGTGGGATATGTGGTTCAGATAAACTTAAATACAGCAGCGATCATGATGTTAAAAGGAAAATAATAGAACAGTCGAAAAAAGAATAAAGTTGTAAATGCTGGAATTCTTTAGTTTTGGGTGTAGCTAGCTAGGGTGAGATTACAATGTTTCTGGTGCTGTTTTTTCCATTCAATCCGTTTGGATAATTTTTCAATTGCAGCCGTTAGTTCATCAGTATCCACTGGTTTGAGCAGATAGTCCAAAGCATCCGCGCGCAGGGTTTCAATGGCATATACATTATACGCAGTAACAAAAATAACCTCGAAATCGATGTTGCCGAGATCTTCCAAAAACTTAAATCCATCCATCAGCGGCATTTCGACATCCAAAAAAACAATATCCGGACTAATGGATGGAAGTTCCTGTAGGGCAGCAAAGGGATCACTAAATATCCGTTCGACAGAAAGCTTATCAGAAAAAGCGCGGAGTTTATGCTGGAGCAAAGTGGCACCTTTCAGCTCATCATCAATAATGACTGCCTTGATCATAATCTATTTCGTTTACATTGATAAGCTCGAAAACAATCGAATAGTTATCTTAAATATACAATATATTTAGCAAAATATTTCACCTGCGTTCCATTCCCGACATCTATATTAGAAAGACAGCTAGTAGTTTACCCTTCTCGATCAGCACTTTTTTAGTTTAACATTTCTATTCCGATTTTAATGCTGCCTCAACCTGATTCGCATCGTTTAGATCGACGCCCTTACGTTTCAGGCTTGCCATGGTTCCGCCCGGAATAATTACATAACGGTACATAATTTGAGCAGGTAATGCCACGAGATTTCCACCATCATAGACAAACCGGTAGACAATGATCCTATTCTCTTTCGGATGGTGGGAAATTGTACTCATTCTCCCTCCGGCTCTTGACGTATAAGGCAGCTGGAAAATTCCGCCTCCATAATCCAGATAAACAATTACAGTTCCACTACTCAATATGGTTGTGGACAGCCCTTTGGCAGCAAGATGGCCAATTCTGACCGTCGTACCATCCATAATAGAATCTTTAACCATTGTAGCACTTTGCCAACCACTGTAGAGTACATTAGCAGTACCCGTAGCTCCTCTCAGGTTAACCCCTGTTCCCCATCCGGATGCAGTCTTAGGGCCAAAAAATTGATAACTATCCACTTTAAAGTAGAAGTCACCTATGGCACCTAACGACACTGCTGGAATTTGGGTCCCGCTCAGGATTTTGGATCCCGCCGCTCCATTGGCACCTGTCGCTCCCTTGAAAGAGGTAGCTTTGCCCCATCCGGCATCCGTTTTGGGACCATACATTTCGGAAGTCGTTTTACGGATATAATAATCTCCAGCTTTCCCCAGCGTAGCGACAGGAAGAGCATCCCCAGAGAAAATTGTCGCCCCGTCATCACCTTTTACCCCCTGAATTCCCCTGGCGCCCTGCTCGCCTTTTTCCCCAACGGCTCCCTGCGGACCAGTGTCACCCTTTTTGCAGGAGAAAAAGATAACCAGTCCTAGACTGACCATCAACATGCTTTTTAAAACTTTCATTTGAATAATTAGTTTTTAAACTTTACCCAAATATATTGTTGGCTCAGTTGTAAAAAATCAGTAATGAGCGAAACAAGAGTTTCATTGAGTGAATAAACCTAAATATTTAGTAAAGAAACGAAAGGGAAAACCTGTTCACCTAGCAGCACTTACATCGGGTGGAGGACAGGAGAGTGTTTGCGGGTGGCTGAAAGACAAATACGGGTTAAGCTGGCGGGTTTCGCCTGAAAATTGGGAGGAACTCAACAAAAGACCCGGCGCATTCAATTCATCCCATTCTGCTAATTGTGATACTTGATATTTTTGTCTAGACAGCTCTTTTCGAAACAAAGTGATAGCCGTTCGCTTTGCTACTAAAAATAAAAAAGGAAAGATAGCTTCAGCGGAGGGGATTGAATTGCGTTTCAGAAAAAGTTGCACAAAAATCTCTTGCATAATCTCCTCCACGTCTAATTCCGATGAACATACACAGAGGCAAATGTCGCCCTAGCTAAAATACAGAAAAAAGTTTTAGATAATTGGAATCTATTCAATCAAGAGAACAAAATTAATTTTACCTATAACCGCCAAATAGAGAAATTACCCCTTTTAGAGTCCCACCATCTGACACAGTAAATTCTTTTGTAATCAATGAAAGCGCAGTTAAAACATTCTGGTTTCAATCCCCCGAAGATGCTATTGGTAAGATTATAGGACAGGGAAATAGGATATTGCCGATCTTTACAAAAAGGAACAACAGCTTCTAAAATTGACGAATATCAGTACTGCTCTAGCAATTTTGATCAGCTGTCTAGGCCTATTGGGTTAGCAACAATCATCGCCTACCAACGAAGCAAGGAGATCAGTATACGCAAAGTGTTGGGGGCGTCGGTTTCGAGTATAGTCAGCTTACTATCGAAGGACTTTGTGAAAATGGTATTCATTGCTATTCTTATTGCTGCTCCTATAGTTTGGTGGGCAACTAATAAATGGCTTCAGGACTTCGCGTACAAAATAGACGTAAATTGGGTACCTTTTACGTTGGGTGGTACAATTGGTATATTGGCCGCGTTATTGACAGTAAGTTATCAGGCACTCAAAGCAGCAAAAACAAATCCGGTAGATAGCCTTAGGGATGAATAAAAATACAACAAGTAGAATTTGATCAAATGTCTATTTATACATTAAAAGTACGCCCCTCATCATTACTGATTAAGGGGCGCTTACATACAATCCATAGACAAGTTGCCACCTACAACTTTGTCTTTTAGATCATTGATTTTTATAGTTCCACAATCCGAATGGCAAAGCCACCACCAGGTGCCGACTTCTGCTTTAACTTACTTTTATTATTTATTTTAAGTTTTTTAATCACATACGCCTGGGGATTGGTTTTATAATGGGCGTCTGGAGCATCGGCGTAGATCGTAGCTTCGTATTTTTTGCCCTTTGTTAAAAAACCAAAATCCAGGATAGATTCATGTCCTTTCTCCCCGCTGACATTCCCGACAAACCATTCATTTTTACCTTTTGATTTACGGGCTATCGTTAGGTATTCTCCAGGTTCTGCTTCGAGATATAGGCTACTGTCCCAATCAACGGCAACATCTTTGATAAACTGAAAAGCATCCATAAAACGCTCATAATTCTCAGGAAGGTCCGCTGCCATCTGCAATGGGCTGTACATGGTCACATACAAGGCCAGCTGGTTGGCCAAGGTAGAATTGACATGGGATGTATTCTTAGGATTGATCTTTTGGATGTCCATCTCAAAGATGCCCGGTGTATAGTCCATCGGTCCGCCGATAAGCCGTGTAAAAGGTAAAATGGTAACATGGTTTGCATGGTTCCCCCCGAATGCCTGATACTCTGTGCCACGTGCAGACTCATTACCGATCAGATTGGGCCAAGTACGCGATAAACCTGTCGGACGTACGGCTTCATGCGCATTGACCATGATCTTATACTTAGCAGCTTTCTCCAAGGCATATTGATAATGGTTATTGATCCACTGACTATAATGATATTCGCCTCTGGGAATAATATTGCCTACATACCCACTTTTGACAGCATCATAACCATTATCTTTCATAAATCTATAAGCGCTATCCAAATAGCGCTCATAATTGCGGACTGCTCCCGAGGTCTCGTGATGCATAATCATCTTGATGCCCTTGTGCTTGGCATAATCCCGGATGCTCACCAGATCAAAATCGGGATAGGGTGTGACAAAATCAAACACATGATCTTTGGCATTGCCAAACCAATCTTCCCAGCCAATATTCCAGCCTTCAACCAACACGCCATCAAACCCGTGTTTTGCCGCGAAATCAATGTAACGTTTTACATTCGCCGTCGTAGCACCATGTTTGCCATGAGGCTTCACTTTGCTATAGTCAGTTTCACCTAGATGTACACTAGGAAGGTTATAGGTATAGGACCACTCGCTCTTTCCGGTAATCATCTCCCACCATACACCTACATATTTGGTAGGCTTTATCCACGAAGGATCTTTAATTTTAGTGGGTTCGTTGAGGTTGAGCGTCATACGGGAAGCCAAAATATCTCTGGCATCATCACTCACCATAATTGTGCGCCAGGGGCTCCGGGCAGGTGTCTGCAAATTGCCTTTGGTCCCATTGGCATCGGGTGTAAGCCAAGATTGAAACACAAAATTTTTGTCATCCAGATGAAGATGCATACAGGCATAATTGATTAAAGCCGCTTCGTGGATATTGATATATAGCCCGTCGTCACTTTTCATCATCAAAGCCGTCTGTACCCCTGTAGGCGAAAATGGGGTCTGCGAGGCATTGGGCGTAATCGCTTTGGCCATCAATCCTCTGATTTCAGACAGACGAGACTTGGTGTAATCATACTCCTGGGTATCGTAATCTCCGGGAATCCAAAAAGCTGTATGATCGCCATTCATTGCAAATTGTGTTTTTTCCTCCTTTACAACGAGATAAGTCATCTCTTTTTGTTCGGGAAATTCGTAGCGAAATCCTAAACCTTGATCAAATAATCTGAAACGGACCACAAGTTTTCTTTTGGACGTTTTCTGTTGCAAGCTAACGGTTAGTTCGTTGTAATGGTTTCGAATCTCACTTTCTTCGCCCCAAACAGGATTCCAGCGTTCATCAACCTGTTTGCTTTCTTGTGCCATTTGTTCAAACTGGTCATACAATGAACTGGATAACGATTCTCTATCACCTTCTCCCGCCCCTGAAAATTCAACTTTCTTGGTATTGCCGGTCAATTCCAACCCTAACTTGCTGGGTTTGATGACAGCTTGGCCTTTATAACTCAAGCTATACGTCGGTGCACCTGATGCATCCAGTGAAAACTGAAGTTTCAATTTTCCCGAAGGCGAAAGCAGCTCTTGGGCCCGAAGTCCCAAAGTGACTAAAAATAAACTCATCAAGAGTGTAGTTTTCTTCATTTTTTATGATAATTAGTGGATTTTTATATTTTTCGCATTTCGATCATCCGTCAGTTTAATGATGCAGCTTCCCTGTTGGGCATCCCATGTCCAGCTCGGTTCATTGTTCTTTATCGTTGACGTTCTATTATTGTCCACAACAGCATAGGATATGGTCTTCCCATCAATGGTGACGTCATTGGGCCTGCTTTCAAGATGATAGCATAAGTAGAGCTGCCTTCCTTTGGCAGGTGTGTATCCTTTATCCCGGGGTTGAATAGCTGTTTCAAAATCGCCTTCAGCCAGGGTTGTGCAGGTAAAGCGTGTCGTAGAACCAATACCTTTGAGATAATTCTGTGTCTCTCCATCGTCTTCATAAAGTTCAAATGTAGCGGACTCACCCTCATAATTGGGGAAGATATGGATATAAAGCGGATGCATTGGATCCTGGCCGATATATTGCATGATCGGCATCATGGGTACGATAGCACCTCTTTTGACAAACATCGGGATTCGGTTTAGAGGTGCGCGGTAGGCAATCTGCTGCCCCCCAAGGTATACCGTCTTTTTGTCATTAAAATCAATCCATTCGCCATCGGGCAGATAGAGTTTTTTGACCCGTTCGCCTTTTTTCAGCACAGGGGCCACAAGGATTTCCTGTCCAAACATAAACTGATCATTGATCCCAATAACCTGGTCGTCTTGTGGAAATTCCATAAACAAGCCCCTTAATATAGGTAGACCAGTCTGATGTGCTTTGTGCGCATAGGAATAGAGATATGGAAACAGTTGATATTTGAGTTCAATGGCTGTCTTGGCATTTTTTTCGGCGACCTCACCAAATAACCAGGGTTCGACCGCATTGTTGCCCTCGTGATGGGCGCGGCTCAATGGATTAAAAATACCAAATTGCATCCAACGTGTATACAGCTCTGCCATAGCAGGGTAATCTGTAATATCTCCACAATAACCTGAAATATCTGTCGTCCAAAACGGAATACCGCCAAGACCCGCCGATAATCCGACCGCAACCTGATTGGCCAATTGGCTCCAGCCTTCGGTCACCTCGGTCCCACTGCCGCTATCGCCAGACCAGCCAAAGGTATAGCGCTGAAGTCCGGCATAAGCTGCGCGTGTCATCTGAAAGATCCGCTTGTTGGGATTATGCTTGTCAAACTGCTCTTTCACCACCTTATCCCAGGTAAGACCGTATACGTTGTGGATCTCGGCATGCATGCCTAACTGGTGTTGCATATGAAGCCGATCAACATCCTCTTCATTGCTCCAGGCAGGCTCCCCCATATCTGTCCAGAAACCACTCACACCATCGGCTAGAGGTTTCTGCTGGAGTTGCCCCCACCAGTCGGCCACAGATGGATTTGTAAAATCAACGACCCCACAATTACCACCCCATGGCCAAGGCATATCATAAGATGTACCCGTACGGCGGTCCTTGACAAAATATCCTTTTTGATGGGCCTCCTGCCACTGACTTTTATTTGCTTGCGACACCACTGGATCTTGTGAGAGAATCATCTTAAATCCTTGATCATTCAGCTTTTTGAGCATTCCTTTGGGATCTTTATAATTTCCTTTACGCCAGTTGAAATCTTGCAGTTCCTGTGTCCAGCCTATATCCTGATAGATGATATCACAGGGAATTTCCCGCTTTCGAAATTCGGAAGCGATCTCCAAAGCCTGGTCTTCCCGTGTATAAAGTCCACGACTCTGCGCAAAACCAAACGCCCACCTTGGTGGCATGATCGGTTTCCCAGTCAATGCGATATATTGCTGGTGGATCTCTTTATAATCCTTCCCATAGATAAAATAGTAGATGAAGGGACCATCTGGTGCTTCAAAAGAATAGGATTCTGTACTGCTGGTTCCAAAGTCAAAAGCTGTTTTATAGGTATTGTCCAAAAAAATACCATAATGGTAGCTGCTCATGAAAAAAGGAATACTCTTATATAATGGATCTTCTTGACTGCTATAACAGGGTTTGTCGCTATTCCACATCTTGTAAGACCGGCCTCTTCGATTGAGCGGTCCAGTCTTTTCGCCAAGGCCAAAGAATTGCTCATCGGGACGCAGTACTTTATGTGCCACGGTTTTGGTGCCGCTCGTGCTGTGTCCAAGACTTTTATAATCACTAAAAACCAACTTTTGCCACTTATCGTAAACCAGCAACTGCATGGGATCCTTGTTGAGGCGGACACGCAGCTTTCCGGTGAAGATTTCGAAGCTTGCCGGTTCGT
Organism: Sphingobacterium athyrii; assembly: GCF_003071065.1. Classification (GTDB taxonomy): domain Bacteria; phylum Bacteroidota; class Bacteroidia; order Sphingobacteriales; family Sphingobacteriaceae; genus Sphingobacterium; species Sphingobacterium athyrii. The sequence goes on from NZ_QCXX01000001.1 coordinate 1,161,208, forward strand.
TATTCACCTTGATTTCACCGATGTCCTCAAGCTGTTCATGAACTACTGCAAAGGAAGCGTTCTTCCTTTGTAGTGTGCCGCTGGCATCATACCATATCCGAACAACAGAACTGCTGCAAAAATAAAACTCCAGCTTAGCACCGTCGCTGCAATTGAAAGTCACCTTTCGCCCCTCGATCTGATAATCTTGGCATTGTGTCGCTTTCATCACCTGCCCTGCTGCTCCATGAACGATGGAGATCAGGCAAAACAGCATCAAATAAAAAGATTTTAGTTTATGCATAATAGGTTTTTAATATTCGATCACAACCATGTCCCAATACTTGAGCCCCGGCAGATCGATGGTCAATTTATTTCCTGTCTGCGCTTTAGTAAGCGGAATAGCGACGCCCCCTTGCATATCGGGCGATGCCAACCATACTCGCTTGACAGTACGTGTCACGTCGAGCTTGATCTGTAGGCCATCGATACGGGAGGGTTCCTGTTGGGTCCCGTTGGTGTCGCGCCATTCCATAGTATTGGCATCCTTAAAATTGATCAAATGGATTACATCACGGTTAGCAAAATGTCGCCCATAGCTTGTAATACTGCCTGATCTTGCTTTACCATTACTAATAGTCAAAGCGTTTGTACCGGTGACACTAAAGACCGCGGCTGTACCACCGTCTCGCAATACGTTTTGGTAAGCGACCATAAAGTCATAATATTGGATCAGCTTTTCCTTTGTTGTTCCTTTAAGCTGCAGGTTGTTATTTGCAAAATATTCATTGGTCAAATAATGTTCTCCCATTTCAAGGTGAGCCCCTCCATTGGCAAAAATGACCGCATTGGTCAGCAACACACCTGGTTCATTGACAAAGCCAGCCTGATTGGACTTAGCATAGTTCATATAAGCTGCTAATACGGTATTCTTATTGTAATTGCCAAAACGGTCATTGTCCTGAATAATTTTCACCAATTCATCGTATGATTTGTTGGGATCCCAAACTTCGGCATATAAAAAATCAACAGCTGATGATGCTATCCCAGACTCCTGACCGTATTGATTAACTGCATTCATCACGTGATACTTACCCGGAAAAGCCTTCTTTGATGCTGCTATGAATGAGCCGTAGCGCTGCTCTAGTTTCACTTCTTTGCCGGTATAGTCATATAGTTTTCCGCGGTCTCCCAACTGATCGATGTGATAGCCGTCAAAATTATAGACCGCAAATACATCTTGATGTCTTTTGTTAATGTAGGTCTGCCAGGCGGAGTTGCCGGGATCGACCAAATAGATATTGCTGCGAAAGGGTGCATTCAAGGGATGCCTATCTTTCTCCTGATGTTGATTATCCTTAAAAAGGTACCATTGTTCGGATACCCCATCACTTGCCGCATTGGACAAAGCGCCATACAACAAGTTGTAGAACATCGCTTTCATACCTTTATCATGAGCGGCCTGAATATACCCATCCACGGTAGATTTGTAATTAGTCCGGCCGATAAGATCCAGCCAGGAATCAGCCGGACTGGATACTGAACCGGCCAAAGGTTTATGCTGATCCATCTGCCAGTCATAAAACTGGATTCCATTGATATGGAAACGGTTGAGCGTTTCGACATTGCGTTGTATTGCCTGCTGATCAAGGCGATCATAATTGGATACAAATCCATACCGTGGAAACTTGCGCCAGTCAGAAGATATATCAACGGCTATGCTGTAGAGCGGCTTTTTAGTTGTATCACCAGTTTTAAAAAGATAGACCATGTAGCCCCGAAAGTCTGTCGTAGGCGGTGTCCAGGTCCAGCTCAACTGCGAAAGCGGCTCCTCCTTGATCATTTCGCCCAGATAGGTATAGGCGACACTCAAATTATTGTCGGAGATGGCAGCTGTAAATGTGATCTTTTCCCCAGGTTTATAAACTGCCTTATCTGTATTGATGACAGGCTTAAAATAGGTCTGCCCATAGGTGATCGGATCTTTGTCAATATCGTAATAGTTGTTGCAGCTCCCGCTTAGAAGCATCCCGCTGGCAACCACAAGTCTGAATATTCGTTTCATCTGTAAATAATTATATCATGCACTCAGAAGCTTATTATTTTCCTCCATTTTGTTGATGGAGGAAAAAGCTTAAGATTGATTTATTGTTTGATAATTGTGACTGTTTCCTGTAGCTGATCCAGTGTGATACTGTAGGTACCCGGAGTGGTCACTTTCCACTTATTATCTGGATTAGAGCCAGACTTGCTAAAGATCATCTGCTCGGTCTGCCCTGAGGGTATCCTGCCATTTTGTGAGGCCAAAAACCATGCGCCATTCCAATCGGCCTGTTTATCGCAACTGAACTTTAATTCACCGGCTTTAAGTGTTCCAGACCAGGTAAATCTGTGGGGTGTATCACCATTGACCATGGGGGTTGCTGCGGCAATATCCCAACCATTGGGTGTCGCATCGCCCACAAGATAAATAGCCGCAAACGGTGTAAAAGGAGCAATGGTAATTTTATTGGTCCGTAGATCCAGCCTGATCTTATAGGTTCCTTTATTAATCCGCCATTTATAATCATTTTTATTTTCACTCTCGGACCACTTGACGACAGGTAGGTCTGTTCCAACGCCTTGTTGATCTGTCTCTGGGCGCAAAAAGACAACGCCTGGATCAAAATCTGGCTTCGTTGCAATCTTAAACTCGTCTGTGCTATTACCAGAGTTTAAGACGGCATGATAGGTAAAAATAAAGGGGTCATTCGGGTCTTTCGCCATAGGCTGAAAGTTCCAACCGGTAAAGCCACCCACAAACCACAGTGCATCATACATAGCTCCTTCAATTTCGGCAATGGCAATAGATAGATCGATCAGATTGACTTTGACTTGGTATAGTCCAGATTTGGCAACGGTAAATGGAACATCGTAGGGATCTGACTCCGACTCACGATAATAGAGCTTTTCATTACTTGTTCCTTTGTTGTACGAAGGTGTAAAATTGCCCAAAGTGCTGATAAACTTAAACTCGCCCGGGCTCAGTACGCCTTGCCATATAAAGGCTCCTGGCGTACCCTGTATCGGATTCATCTTGCTGGCTTTATTCGCATCCCAGCCGTTGCTTGTTGCGCTACCAAGGATATAGAGTGTTTCGGTAACCGGCTTGTAGGTTTTGACTTTTAAACTAATTATTTGAGACAGCTGTGCTGCGCTTTGTCCGTCTTGAACCTCTGCTGTGACACGAGCTTCCAGCTGTGCTCCGCTTCCTGCTGTGATGCCAAGCTTGTCAATCAACAATTGATTAAAATCTTTGGTAACATATCTTTGTGACCGCAATCCTTTCTCAAAAGTACTGCTAATGACAGGCTTAAAATCTTTACCTTTTTCACCGATTTCAAGGGTATACTTGATGGCTGCATTCGTTCCAAAATTAGAACCCGATGTCCAATCGAATACGACAGCTTCCTGCTCCGGGGCGGCAACATTCAATACAATATCTGATGTCGAGACACTGAGTTCTAAGGGGCCATCAGGATAGAGGACATGGTTAAAATCGTCTTTACAGGACTGACAGCACAAGGACGAAATCAAGATCAAATTGATAATATAATATAGTCTTTTCATCTTTTAAATTTGTTAGTTGGTTAATTACCAAAAAGATTTAATAACCGGGATTCTGCTTCAAATTTGGATTGGCGTCAATCTCAACTTGAGGAATAGGTAACAACAAATGTTTTGCGGTCGCATTGAGCTTACCGATGCTGTGCAGAAAGTTAAGTGCATACTGTCCATTGTCCCAGCGAATCATATCAAACCAGCGTTGTCCTTCAAAAGCAAGTTCTATTCTTCTTTCGTGACGGATCTTTTCGCGCATATCAGCCTGGGAAAGCCCTGTAATTGACTTTTTGTCGGTCAACCCAGCTCGTTGTCGCACCAAATACAAGGGATCCACCGCTTGAGCCGTATTGCCAAGTTCATTGAGTGCCTCAGCCTTCATCAATAGCACGTCTGCATAACGTAACACAACGATATTCGCCGCATTGGTATTATAATCGGGTGAAATGGACAATGGAACCAAAAATTTGCGCACGTTATATCCTGTGGAGGACATATTGGATTTGTAGGCCTTACCGTCGAAAAGTGGTCCTCCTTCATACAAAATAGTTTTATCTTTGCGCAAGTCTCCAGTTTCATATTGGGAGACAAACTCCGCTGTTGGCTGATTCCAACCATAGCCACCGCCCACCCAGCCGGAATTGCGTGGTCCCATATAGGTACTCAGCCAGTTTGCCTGATTTTCATCGTCCCAAAATCCGGCCTTGGTCAGTCCATAATATTGCACTTCAAAGAGCGATTCGGCTGTATTTTTATGACGGGGCTCACCCCCAAAACAATCACTATAGTCGGCATTAAGCACATACCCCAGCGACTCAACCTGATTGCATTGATCAATGCACAACTGATATTGTTTTAGTGTGAGGTAAACTTTTGCCAAAAGGCCTGCCGCAGCTCCTTTACTGACGCGCCCCTTATCCTGATCGGCATATTCCTCACGACGTGGTAAAAGTGTAATGGCTTCCTTAAGGTCTGGAACAATGACTTCATTATAGATGCGTTCTTTGCTCACGCGAGCCGGTTTGAGATCATCTCCGGGTTTCGCGGGTACCAACGAAAGCGGCACATCGCCAAACAGCTGAACCAAGATAAAAAAATAGTTCGCACGGAGGAATTTGGCTTCGCCGATCAATCTGTTTTTCAATTGGAGATCTATATCCATCGAAGGGACATTTTCTAGGACGGTATTACAATATAAAATACCGGGATTGGGGCCTCGCCAAAGATCAACCGCCGAGAAATTGTCTGGGCCAGTAGAAAAATTGGATAGTTGGATCGTTTCTATTCCATCATCGCCACCACCTGCGCCCACGACACTATTCCCCGCCATAATGTCTAATGACCATATCCGCATATTGTATAACTTGGGCCGTTGGAGTGGCTGATATGCCGCATTGATCATTGCTACGGCAGCGGAAGCATCCTTGACGGACTCGGCACTGGGATCCTCAAGAGGTTCTTTATCCAAAAATTTTGAACATGAGCCCAACCAGAGGGGCATCGCCGCAAGGGCCATATAAAATATTTTTTTCATCATCATGAGTCTAATTGGTTAAAATCTAAGGTCCAATCCCAAGCTAAAGTTTCTTGTGATCGGGTAATTACTATTGTCAACACCTCCTATCACTTCAGGATCGAAGCCGGAATACTTGGCCCAGGTGAACAAGTTCTGTCCTGAAAAATAAAACCGCAACCGCCCTACATGCAGCCGTTTGGCTACAGCCTCAGATAAGGTATAACCTACGGTCAGATTTTTCAGACGTAAGTATTTTCCCTGCTCAATAAAACGGTCTGAATTACGTGTATTCTTATTAGGGTCGCTGTAAATCGCTCTGGGCACCTCGTTGCTTGATCCTTCAGCGGTCCAACGATCAAGAACCTTAGTCGTCTGATTTCGAATTGTATACATACCTTCCAGGGTAACCCTATTGGCATTATAGATCTGGTTTCCGGATACCCCCTGAAAGAATACTTCAAGATCTATATTTTTATAGGACAACTTATTATTCATAGCAAAACTCCAACTTGGTGTTGGATTGCCTAAATAGGCACGATCATAGTCATTGACGACTCCATCTTTATTGATGTCCCTAAATTTGATATCGCCGGGTGCTGTACTATTGGCTGGATCTGCCCCTTGATATTGATAAGCATAACTATTCACTTCGGCCCAGTTCTGAAAAATACCATTGGTCAAATAGCCATAAAATGATCCAACAGGCTGTCCAATGGTATGGGATTGATAACCATAGTAAATAGGTACATCGCCATCAAGTCTAACGACCTTATTTCTATTATAGGAGATATTGAAATCGGTATTCCAAACCAATTCTCCTTTTAGGTTTTGGCTACGTAAATTCAATTCCCAACCCTTGTTTTCGACCTCTCCGGCATTGATCATTGGTGTATAGCTGTCCGAATATCCTGTCGTAATGGGCACGCTCATCCTGACAAGCATATCTGAGGTTCTTTTGATGTAAGCATCCATCGTCAACTGGATCCTGTTCTTGAAAAAACTTGCATCAATTCCAACATTCTGTTGTTTGATAGTCTCCCAGCGTATGCCTGGGTTAGGCATAACGAGTGGGTACAATGTCGAAACGGGAATACCATTGAAAACATATTGACCAGTTTTTAAGCGGGCTGATGCAGCATAGTTGTCCAATACGGCCTGATTACCGGTAACTCCATAACCGATACGGAGTTTAACATCACTCCAAAAGTCATTTTTGTTAAAAAAAGACTCTTCAGAGATACGCCAGGCGGCGGAAAAAGAAGGGAAAGTCCCCCAGCGGTTGGCCGAAGCAATTCTTGATGTACCATCACGACGTACAGTCGCCGTAAGGAGATAACGATTTTTAAACGTGTAATTGGCGCGTCCGAAGAATGACAATAGCGCCCATTCGTTGCGGCTCCCACCTACGGTTGGGGCTAATAAACCATTGTTTAACTGGTTATTATTATCAGAAAGAAATTCCTTGATGCTTCCATTCATGTAATTATAATCATTGTTTTGCGCACTAGATCCTAACATCACATTGACTTCGTGTCCACCCGCGAAAGCATTTGCATAAGTGAGGGTATTGTCCCACAAATAGGTCAGGCTCTTGTTGAAGCTTTCACTCCGATAGGAATTGGGAACTGGGATGGGTTTCCAATTGTATTTAGGCGAAAAGGTCATATTGTCCCAAGCCTTATAATCAAGGCCAAGCAAAGATTTGAAGGTGAAATGATTCAAGAAACTTGCTTCTGCATAGATATTTCCAAGAAGATTATAGCCTTTCGTTGTATTTTGTTCAAGCATGGCAGTACCGATTGGATTGCGCAGGTCGCCATAGAATATAGCTTCATTTCCAGGACCTGAATAGGTACCGTCTTCATTGAAAATTGGTTGTGTAGGCAATGAGGCCAACGTATTCAATACGCTGTAGGAACCATTGTGTTTTACATCATGGCTTAGCGTGAGTGTATTCCCCAATTTGAGCCATGCTGTCTGTTTAGCTTCATTGTTAAACTGAAAATTATACCGTTTGTAATCGGTGTTTTTCACGATGCCATCCTGATTGAGTATACCAGCAGAGACGTAGTATGTATTCTTTTCGCCACCGCCAGCATAACTAAGGGCATAATTAGCTAATTTACCTGTCTGTAAGAGCGCATCTAACCAATCTGTTCCTCGGCCAAGCAATGTAGGATCGGCAAAATCCGGTCGTTGACGGTTATTGTTATTGGCCATCATCTCATTGTGCAGCGAAGCAAACTGCTGTGCATTCAGCATTTTGGGCAGGCTTGTTGCCTGCTGAATCGCGTAATTGGCACTTGCCGTAATACTACCTTTATTTTTATTACCCTTTTTTGTTGAAATCAATACAACACCATTGGCTCCTCTGGAACCATAAATGGCAGTAGCAGAGGCATCCTTGAGGATATCGATTGTCTCCACATCATTTGGGTTGAGCGCATTGAGCGACAGATCCGTTGGAACGCCATCAATCACTAACAATGGAGCACTATTGTTGATTGACCCCAGCCCCCGGATCTGTATGGACACGTTACTTCCGGGCGCGCCGGAGTTGATAACCTGTACACCAGAGGCACGTCCTTGAAGTGCTTCGCCAACGTTTGCCACAGGCTTATCTTTCATTGCCTCGGCACCCACAGACGCTAGGGAACCTGTCAGATCTTTCTTCCTAACGGTCCCATATCCGATAACAACTACTTCATCAAGTGCCGTGTTATCCTTAACTAGTATAATATCGTAAATGGATGCATTATCTACTTTTACTTCCTGAGTCTTGTAGCCGATATAGGATATACTCAAAACTGAGCCATGCGCAGCGGTCATTTTAAAATGGCCATTTCGATCTGTCTGTACTTGTTGGGTTGTTCCTTTGTTGCTGACAGAAACAGCTTCAATAGCTAGCTTATTTTCGTCTCTTACCGTACCCTGAATCTCCCGCTGTTGTGCAAATGAATTTAAACTGATCAAAATCATTAAAAGCATAAGAATGGGATACGTAAAACGTAATCGCCCCTGGTTTTTCATAAAATTTGATTTCTACGTATTACTTATAATTGTTATTTAATTTCGATTTGAACCTAGTGTCAAATCGTCCCCTAATTGGTTTATCCAAAAATAGAAGGATCAAAGAGCAGATAAAAGAGGTGTATCGCCGAATATAGAAACAACAAAAACGTAAAAGTCTAAAGAACAGAGTATTAAATCAAATACTTCAAAGAAATATATAGAAGATTAGGTCAATATTTTAGGGCTTTTCGACCTATTTTTGTGACCAATTCATCAAAATCTTCGCGCGGAACAGCAGCTTTGTTTCTGAATTTGGTCCGATAGGTATAAATGGTATTGGTTGAATAGTGTAGGAAACGGGCTATCTTTGCACTGTCTGTAATACCCAAACGTATCAATGCAAAAATACGTAGCTCCGGGCTCAGTACTTCATTTGGCTTCAAGACAACTTGCATATCTGCGACTAGTAGTGCGTTGAAATCCTCTACAAAGTTCGGATACAAATGCAAAAATACATGATCAAAAGTGGCGTATAATTCTTTTACTTCATGGTCGATCATATCACGTGATTTAAGCATCTGCTTGAGCTCTTCGATCTTCTTGGCCATGACCATCTTGTTGAGCGAAATCTGGAATTTTTCGAGCTTATCAATATATAAGGAACATAGGTTGAGGAACTCACCGATATATGCTTCTTTGATATGATTGCTTTCTGCCAACTCGCTATTCATAGACAGCACTTCACTATTGGTGGTATGAAGTTCGTCATTGGCAGTATTCAATTGATGATTGAGCACCTGCAATTTTTGATTGAGTTCGAAGAGCTCTCTACGGACGCGATTTACCCGCTTCATCTGTCTGTATATCAAAATAACTGCTATAACGAGGCACAATGATAGGATACTAACAATCGTTAGAAAGATGGTCAATTTTGCCTTTTGTTGTAATTCGTTTTCTTGATAAGCTGAGTTTATGATCGGAAAAATTTGGGAAGCTTCATAGGTCCGGAAACGGGCATTACAGAATATAGCGTCCTCCATAGAAGATTTAATACAGCTATAGGCTTCTTCAATATGATTTGATTTATACAATAAGGTCGCTAATGCCTGCATCGAGGCATTTTCCTTGATGGCATTTTTAATGTCGCTAATCGCCGACAGCGTCAAATACTTGCGCTGAAGGTCAACATTGCCTTCCTTTTCGTAGATATTTGCCAGGGCATAACATAAGATGGCATGTTCATGATCCTCTTTTTGGGAAAGATCAAGCATATACATCAACGTCTTTTTCGCTTCCTCAAATTTGCCTTCATCATGGAGCTTTTCGGCATAAACAATACGGTATTGACTACCTGTCGTATCCAGTTCACCTAAAAGCGAATCGCGATAGTGGTCACTCCGAATGGCATACTGCCGATCATCGGTATTTGAAAATGAATAAAATTTATAGAGCCTTTTCCACGCATCAAAATACTTGATCAATAGTTCCCTAGGAAGCTTGTTCTTATCTGCAGTGACCAATATCTTATAGGCGTCAATATACATACCTGCTGTGAAGTAAAATGAAGCAAGATCCAGATTACTTTCATTGATTTGGAAGGAATTGCCACTCCTTTCTGCTAATTTTACATTTCCCCTAGCATATATAATCGCAGAATCTAGTTTATAGGAAGCATATTCTTGGTAAAGAAGTTTGTTTAATTCGTATTGTGCGGAAGTGTTATTTGTTGATTTCTGAAGCCGTCGTACCAAGTCGTCTATTCTCACTTCTTTGATGGCCATAAACTCTTCCTTTTTGTCGATCATCTGAAGCAGTTGTATCAACGACGTATCCTGTTCGGTTCCTGCTTTACATAGGATAACCGATATAACAATCAACAGGATACATACGACAGGTCTATACATGATACTTTAAACCAAAAGTGACAAAACACAATAGTAACATTTTCTAGGCTTAAAACAAAACGTGCGTATATTCTAAAGGCAAATTTCATAACGAATATACTGAGGGTTTTGTCATGCTGTTGAACTTTTGTAAGGGATCTTTGGTTTATAATTGTTAGATTTTAGCTATTCATCTGCTACTTTTTTATAACAATTTTGATTTGGGATATCAGCAGAATAATGGCCAACACAAAATTCTATCCTACCGCTATTTACACCTATATATCCAATTCCATTACTTATTGTATCGTTTAAAAGCTCAGGAAACTTCACTAAATCTCCATCCAAATTCCAAAAATAAGGGGGTTCGAACACTATTAAATCGTGATCTAGCGATATACAAAACTTATAATCGATACTGGAAATGTAAATACTGTACCGACAACAAACCATTCGTTATAAAACGTATCATCAGGAAAAATCGAACATACAGATAAAGTACCTATACCTACATACGCTAGAGCAATAAAAAATGGTAATCGCTGTTCTTTTAGATACTTTATCATAGGTCTGCAGTTATAAAAATGCTTCGCTTTTATTTGCGTACTAATTGTCTTTACACGAATCTTTTTAGCTTACTCAGTTATTTCCCTAGAATATCTTCCAGTTTTTTTAAAAGCTCCTCTCCCCTAAGATTAGTGGCTATAATCACGCCCTTGGGATCCAAAAGAAAATTTTGAGGAATTCCTCTCACATGATATAATTCAGCTACATCGCTTTGCCAGCCTTTAAGATCGGAAACCTGTTGCCATACCAATTGATATTCTTTAATGGCTTTAAGCCATCTTTCTTTCGTAGTTTCATCATCCAAAGAAATCCCTAAAATTTCAAAATTTTTAGCTTTGAATTTTTGATAGGCTTTCACCACATAAGGATTTTCCTCTCTACACGGTCCGCACCAACTTGCCCAGAAGTCCAACAGCAGATATTTTCCTTTTAAACTGCCTAGGGATACAAAATTTCCGGATGTATCCTTAGCACTAAAATCAGGTGCTATTTTCCCAATTTGAACAGCGTTCATACGATCAATCTGCTTGCGAAACTCTTTACCATCGAATGTTTGTTTGATCCTATCATCCAAACTATCAAACAATTTTTCTATTTGTCTTAATTTTAATCGACGGGAGAATCTTTCCAGCGTATTTAAACTTGGGAAGCTTCCAGGATGGTTAATAATGTAATCAACGGCCAGATCCGTTTCGTCCTGTTCGAGTTTTTGATATTCAATACTATACTTATTCAGCTCAATACTATCTTGACTAGCAGAAGCTTTGAATTGATCATATCTTTCATACCATTTTTCCCATGCTAAATAGGCTGGCTCTAATATCCGTTTAAGTTTTTGAAAATCTTTGTCGATCGGAGACCCTTCTATACGTGATTCATTCAGATTTTCATCCACAAAAATCTTAAAATTTACTGGCTCAATCGAAAAATCGAACTGATTTCCATTATCAGGATCCGCTGCGCCGTTTTCTTTTAGCTGAATATAGGCATGTGTTCCATATACTGGAATACCTTTAAAATAGAAAGCTCCATTTTTAATAAGGGATGAATCCTGTTTAAAACCTTCCGTACTTTGATAGTTGAGATAAATATATTTATAGGCCGTCTCCTTGGCCAGCTTTCCTTCAATAGTAAAATAATCTTGTTGTCCATAAGACAATTGTCCGCTTAATAGCAAGGCTAAAGTGAGAAATGCTAATTTCATAAATTTATATGTTCAGGGGTATAGTTTAACTTAGATTTTGGATTAATTCCAAATGCGAAAATAGAAAATTTTTAATGATTTTTTTAGCATAATATATTTCCAAAAAACAATTAAAAACCGCTTTTAGACCTACGTATTTCAGTAGGGAGTGCCGAACACGCCGCACATCCCCGATGCCCAACGGTCAGATGAGGAATGAATGTATTTCCCTGTACTGCCCCCAATTTTAAACCCGTCGAATTCGATGGGTTTAGAACTAAAAAACACCAATGCAATTGGTATTCTATTCAAGAATTTAGATATTGAGGATGACAAGAATTTTATTCTCCAATATTATAGGATAATAGCATTATAGAAATTCGATTCTCAATGCTGTCTTGGTAATTATGAAGCAGGTGAAACCACTCGTTTGACGAAAAGTGTAATAGAACAAATTTGGCATTTTCATCGCATTCATTTTATCCTCAGCAATATAATTTTTCATGCGATTAAAATAGCACAAATGGCTATTGAAAAACTCTTCAAAGCTGTTTTCAATTTCAATTACATTAAAGATATTGACAAAATCAAACTCCGAAAACTCCTGCCAGACAACATTTTCGAAAATCATTTTCTTAATCGGAGGCGCGTTTTCTGTTATATACTCACCATAATATATTTCCGTGACTTTGTTTTGAAAATTCACACTTAGATTGTAAGCGAATAAATCGCCAAACTCTTCATTTAATTTAATAGCATCCATATTGATTAGATAGTTCTCATAAGAGGGGTTATTCTGAAAATATCGTCTTCATTATCCAAAGACCAATAATCTATCAGTTCAATAAAATATCTTTTATCCTTTGTTAACGTCGCTTTAATTCTATCCCATCGGCAATCTACTGCTAGGTCATGCTCATTTAGATAATCATCATAGGATGCAACAATCAGAGACATTAAAGCCATCCTTTCTTCAAATGCTAAATCATGTTGGTGATACAAATCAATAAATTCATTTATCCGCGAGGAGTCTGCCATTTCGATATCCCAGTCCTGCTCTGTTCCTTTGTAAGGGAGAGACAACTTTTTGCTGAGTGCTATGATGATGTCTTTCTTTAATATCATTCAGTTATATAAAAGTTTTATCAACCTGGTTATAGGATTGCCATCCTTCACAATCAAACACTGTTTTGACTGGGCCTATTTTTGAGCATCAAATTTCAATAAATTATCAATTCAAGCCAAATTTAAAATAGAAATGATAGCAACTATCTTTACTTCCCGAATTATTCTACAACTCAACTATCATCGCTTTTGCAAATACCTTTAATTCTATCCCGCTATAAAAACTTATATAGTACAACGAGCGCCCAGAACGATCAAATTCAGCTAGCTCATTCCCATTTTCAAATCGACCTCGATACAACAGCTCAATAGTCCTAAATTCCTCAGAAACATCTTCGTCAAAAACAAATAGGCAAGTATCCATAATAGCATCAATAAACACTACATCAACTAGATCATAGTTAGCATCAGTTACTAGATTGACACGTTTAAAAGTAAGACGAAATTCGTTATCTACTGTCGTATACGCTAGTCTAATGCAGTCATAGTCATTATGTAGATCAAGATAAGTGCCTTCCAAATCTATCACTATACTATTTTTAAATAATTCAGATTGTGGTAAACTAATCTTTCTCTTTATTATTTCGCTAGCCATGTACTAATCTCCTCTCTGTAACATCATATTATGCTATATTTTAGCTCATATTAATAACATCTAATTCATCTTTAAGAGCTATCTTTTGTCTCCACTCTTCTTCCTCTAGGCAACTCGCATGTCGCAAATCCACCCCTTCTCTAGCGGCTTTAAGCGTTATATATTCATATATTGGAAAGTTACCTGCCTCCCATCTTTTCTTATAGCCAACAAAGCCAAATTCTGCTAGCATTTTCTCCAGTGATTGATAAATTGCATCGAACAATTCTTCTGTTTCAATATCTTCTTGAATCAGTACCGCTTTATACAATACATTAGAAGGTGATAATTCTTCAATTTTGATATTGATGCATGAATCAATCGAATCTATACGAATGGTCCAAGAATAATTAACACGATCGTCCTCCCACAGTACATTGGTAGAATGAGGAAAATACGTTGTATCTTTTTCTTTTACGATTTCATAGATAAAGAAAAGCTTATTCAATAGCTCTTGAAACTTATCACCATAATCTGAGCTATGCCCTATTTTAAATCGTTTCGTATCGGATGAAATCTCGGATACAATATGGCCTAAGGTTTCGATTTTAAATTTGATCTCCATTTTTATTTACCAATTAATTACTCCAACAGTAATTTCAATACTGATTTACCACCCAAATCCTCTACTTCTAAAAATCCTGTTTTTCATCTTCCTGAACAACACCCAACCATTGCTCCACAGATTTCCCTAGTCTCAATCTGGCTCTGATTTGATCATCCTTTAAATACTATACCATAAATAAAAGCGTAATACATGAATTTAGTAAATTGCATTATGGAAAAGAAAACATTTTGACATCTTCTTTTAAATCATTCGCTCTATTTATGAAAGTTTACTTCTTAATACCGTTTTTATTTTTCATCATAGCCTGTCAAAACCGCGATCAAAAACAGAGAGTGGCCACAACGCAAAAACAAGCATTTGACTATGCTACCGCTGAAGATGATTATGCTGGAATCTTGGATGCTATAATTGCCTATGACTCCTCTTTTAATGAAGTAGCTAATTTTAATGAAGTAGCTAAAACTAAAAAACCAATGGCCTATATTCACCAATGGTTTATTAAGGATTCACTATATAATGCTTACGATAAAGACGTTATGCCCGACGGCCAGCGGATTCAGAAACTACTGGGCTTACTCGGTCATAGCCAGCAAGACTCTACAGGATATCTCAATCAGGTCAGGGGAAGAGATACCGTATTTATCCCAATACAGATCAAAAAGAAATACAACGTTGCAAACCATAAAAAGCCAGAAAGGATGGAGCAATTTTTGTCAAGGTATACTTTTCACTTGCCCATCTTGTCACAGGATGGCAAAAAAGCTTTTGTAGCATTAGATTATTTCTGTGGCGGTCTTTGCGGTCAAGGTTATGATTTTATCCTAGAAAAAATTAACGGAAAATGGAAAGTGATAAAATGCGACTACACTTGGATAGCTTAGTACGATTAAACAAAAACAGTACACCTAACCAACTGAATACAAACAATTTAATTTCATTTGTTAAACCCTAATAATATTACCACTGTTTATCCATACGAAGTTACAGAAAAGGTGCTGATGTAAAACAGCTCTTATCACCCCAAAATAAAACTACAAATATTAGCCTAAACAACTCATTCTTTTAATATATTTAATATAATGTATATGAGAAAAACTTGATATGAATGCAGCATTAGAATGGCGATATTATGAGAAAAGCAATTTTGCGGTGCTGTAACCCAAGGTTTTTAGAAAATCTCCGTTTCATCAATAGTACTAAATAACAAGATGCTTTATATTAGCCAAATCCGAAATAAGAAACCACTGCACGAACGCAACCATTATCCGTATAATATTCCGTCATTGTCCGGTCTGGATGAACTAAAATTTCGGAATCCTGTGACCTTTATCGTAGGAGAAAATGGTATCGGAAAATCAACATTAGTAGAAGCCATAGCCATAAACGCAGGTTTCAATCCCGAAGGTGGAAGCCGCAATTTTAATTTTAGTACCATGGATTCCCATTCCGCTTTATTTGAAGATATCCAAGTGATACGAACGGCATACCGCAACAGAGATGGATATTTTCTCAGAGCTGAAAGTTTTTATAATGTTGCCACGGCAGTAGATCAATATGAAGCCCAGAAATCCTATGGTGGATCGCTACACGAACGTTCTCACGGTGAAAGCTTTCTATCGTTATTACATCATCGCCTAAACGGAAACGGACTCTATATTTTTGATGAGCCAGAATCAGCACTGTCTATCATAAGCCAGCTAAATATGCTAAGCCGAATAAAACAGCTTGTAGAACTCAGATCGCAATTCATTATTGCAACACACTCCCCTATCCTGATGGCCTATCCTGAAGCAGATATCTATCAAGTATCTGAAAATGGAATAAAGCTGATTGCATACCAGGATACTGAACAATATAAACTGATGAAGTATTTTATGAATAATCATGAACGGATGTTATCCGAACTAGGATTTGATCTGATCCTTTAACGCTGGACAAGAACCTACAAAGAACAATAGCCGAGGTGAATTACCATATCCATACGGGCCCACTCGATCAGATGCCAGTTTTTTTATGATATCAGTTCGATTGGACGTAGTATTATTAAGTTTCTTTAATATTCGGAAAATAAAGCGTTAAAAAAACTTTCAGATTCAAACCCAACTAGCGTATAAGCCCGATGTTATTATTCATCGCTTATATAATTCCGAAAATTGATGACTGAAATCACTACGTTAAAAATTGCTAAATAATAGAGGGACAAGGCGATTGATTTTATAATTTTAATTATATTGTAAGTTCATTAATATTCAGAAAATATGAAATGTCCAAACTGTAACGAAACACTACTGATGACGGAACGTCACCGAATTGAAATTGATTATTGCCCAAACTGCAGAGGAATATGGCTGGATAAAGGAGAACTGGATAAATTGCTGGAACAAGCCAGCAATAATATGGACAACAGTAGCCAAGCTCACAATAAAGATGTTAGCGATTACAATAAGTACGAAAGAGAAAACTATCAATCAAAGCAATCCTACCGTGAAAATGACCACTATACGGACAATCACAAATATCCACATGGACGAAAGAAGAAATCTTTCCTCTCCGATCTCTTTGATTTTGACTAAAAAGAGTCTAAAGGAGTTTTAAAACAAGAAGCCCGCTGAAGAGCAGGCTTCTTGTTTTATTAGCCTGCAGATTGAAAGCTATATTTTGTAATGCTAAGGCCTTTTACGACAAGTTTGTCATCTGCATAAATAGCATAGGAAACTGGCTTAAAATGCGAACTATTTAACTTATCCCAGGATAACTCTATAAAATCTTTGCTTGCGGCGCTCACAACAAGATTTAAGGGATTTAATTTTTCGGCCTTTTCTATATATTCATTGGCTTGGCTATAATACTTTCGTTTTTAGAAACAGTTTTCCTTTGTACGATCATGCTGTATAAAAATGACCAGATCCCCGTTCTTTCTGAACGCCTCAGAAAGTCTGTTGATCCGATCAATAACAGCAAAGGTATCATACCGCAGCTCATAGGGTTTAAAACTCCCCAATTGCATATCTATTATTAGTAAGGCTCTCATTAACGTAAAATTATCGATTAATATAATCCCTATATTCTTCTTGAATCATTCCTGCAGAAATATATTTATTAGGAGACGCTTTGTAGGTAACTTCCGCAAATTCCAACGCATCAGCAATTGAGGAAAAAGTAAGTATCACGCCAAATGGCTCATCTGGATCAACCAACGAAAACGCATAGATGTCCAAGAAATTTTCATTTTCTTCGTCAAAGGATTCAAAATAAATCACAGAAAAGCTTTCGTCGCTTTCCTTATCAATGCTTAACCATTTGAGTATGGTATAATCTGTTTCCTGAACAACACCCAACCATTGCTCCACAGATTTTCCTAATCTCAATCTGGCCCTGATTTGATCATCCTTTAAATACTGTATCATAATAAATAGAAACCCAATGAATGAATTTAGTAAATTGCATTATGGAAAAGAAAAAATTTTGACATCTTCTTTTAAATCATTTGCTCTATTTTATGAATGTGTGTTTCTTAGTCCCAAAATGGCGTCGAACCAAATATCCATAACGATAGTGTTACTTGCGTGTCCAAAGCAAGTAACACTGGTCACAGAAAACCACTACATAATCTTCGTTAATTCTATTATAATTCTTTCGTTTTATTTTATTATTTTCGCATTGAAAAGTATTAACCTCAAATTCATGAAAAGTTATATTCAATTCTCTTGCATATTCCTGTTTATAATTTTCTTCAGTTGTAAAAAAGAGAAGCAAGAAATTCAGCCTCCAAGTATTCCGCAAATTGCACAAATCGAACTTCTGGAGCCGAATTATCCAACCGACGGTGGACTCAATCTTGGGTTAAAGATTAATAGTGTACCTGAGCCACTATACAATATAGGCATTCTGATTGCCCGCGACTCAACATTTAAAGATATTGTCTTAAATAAAAATTTTGAATTGCCCCTTGAAGTTAGGACCTATAAACTCAATATAAAATCGGGTTTAGAACTGAACAGTTCTTATTATTACACCTATTTTGTCAATAATAAAATAAGCGCAACAAAATCTGAAATATTAAAATTTACGTTCGGAAAAGAATCCAAATTAAAAATAGACTCCATATCAATGGCCACAAGATCTGTAGGTGACACATTGCGGCTTTATGGAGACTTTGAGGGATTTCAACTAAAAGAGGCTGGTATCGGAAATGTAAAATTATCCGCTTACAAAAAGTCCGATAAAGTGATCTTGATGCCCTTAACAGATAAAACTCCAGTTGGAGACCAAGAGGTATATCTACATTCTACTTATCAGAAAACTGTATATAAAGATAAATTCAGCCTATCAACAGTACAGATCAAAGATTTTCCAAAAGAAGTAAAGATTGGAGAAGAGGTAAAAATAACTGGAACAAATTTTTCAAAATACCCAAATGGCAATAAACTATTCATAAACGATGAGGAAGTCACGATCAAATCGTTCGGCATGGACTTTATTAAATTTGTTATTCCAAACACGATAAAAAGTGCTACTCTCCATGTCAACTTGAAATGCAATAATCAAACCGTCGCCCCAAAGGACAATGTACCTATGCATATCAAAAGACCTGAAGTAGTGGAATTGCCAAGTGAGATCGCCATCGGTGATTTCTTGTCAGTCACATTAAAGGATCTCCCCAAAACTGCAGTGCAGTTTTTCATTGATGACTATGAAACAGAGTTTATCCATAGATCGGATGATGACCGCGAAAATACGTCTCAAATTTCATGGAGCACTTTTATAAATAACTACACAAATAAATCCGTTCAGCTCGAAGTGAGATACTTAGATGAGAAAATAAAACTTTCGCCTTCAATTAAAATAAAAGACCCTTGGTTTATAGGCAGTAACGAAATCCCTTTTAACGCAATTGATATGACCAATCCAGCAGTCGTGGTCAACAAAACAGCGTATATACTCGCAAGCAACCCAAATGGAGATGGCGGGCTCAGTTTTTGGAGGTTCAACAAAACTTCGGGAAACTTTACTGAATTAAAGGTGCCTTTCAGGTGCGAAAATCCCAAGATGACAGCTTCCAAAAATAAAATATATCTATACACAGGGAATCAAAACGGTCAGTTCTATGAACTTGACCCTTCAAACAATACATTTAAGGAATTGGAAAAATACCCTGGAACAGTACGTACAAATGGAACAATTAACAGGGTCAATGACAAGCTCTATATGGTCACAGGGCATAACCCCAGCCCCTATCCGTTTGGGAGAAGTGAAGGCGATAGGACAATGTACTCCTATGATATCGTGGATAACAAATGGGAAAAAAGTATAGACTTTCCCGAAAATGAAGTAGCTAGCGTTTACGATAGAATGAGAACATCCTCATTCGTTATCGGCAGTAAACTATTTGTGATCGGAGGCTCAATGCATACAGGGCAGGTACAAAGTTATGCCTTTGACACCGATACCAAAAGTTGGGAAACGAAAGCTGATCTACCTTATTCTTTTAGTGATAAAAGCTCGCTGGGAATGGCCGAATATGGCTTTGCCTTTCTAGGCCCGCTATACCGTTACACCGCCACCAAAAATATCTGGGAACAAATACCACACATCATTCCCTATGGTCACGAAGCGTCTAATTCAATTGCTTTTGTATTGGACGATCAACTTTATTACAGTATTGACAGATACAACAAGTTACTCAGAGTTTCAGTAAATGAATTAAAAAAATAACCATGCAAAAATTATATATTCTCTTTCTCGTACTTGCCATTTGCATATCCTGTAAAAAAGACGAAGTGGTTCCGACTACAGACAAACATGCGACGTTAAAATTACAGGTATGGGATGAATTCAAGACAACAGCGCTAGATTCAGTCAAGGTCGTGTTTCCTGAATTGAACAAAAGCTATACGTTGACAAAAGGCAAGCCCTATATTAGCGATCTTCCAAAGCAGGATCTTAAGGCTGAGATAAGTAAGCCAGGATATATAGATGTAAGCAAACGGTTCGATTTTAGCAAAAGGGATACCATCAATGATAATATTATTATGCCTTATGATGATATGATCCTTACGGTTCCAACAGATAGTTTATATGCTTCTTATCAAAGTAAATCGTTTTCATTTACAGCCCGGAGAAATAAAGGATTTAACATCATTGCTCCTGATTGGATCCGAGTGGATACCCTTTCAGAAAAAGCATTTGAAATCAAACTGATTATTCGCTTTTTACATAATAAAACGAATGCAAACCGAACAGCAAATATTATTCTAAAAAATGGGGAGAGCAAACGGACTATTCCGCTATTCCAATTTCGCAAAAATCGAATTGAATCGGTTTATGTAGAACTTGGTGATAAATCCAAATGGGAAGCTAACATGATTGACCCGTTGGACAATATAGGTTACATAAGATCGACCTCGAACTTTTGTCAATCGGAAATTACAGGAAAATCATTTAAAAATAAAACTGTAAGTTTTGCCTCCGGATGTGCCCGGATCGGATTGGGCATGACTTATGAATTTGTAACCCAAAATAAAGGTGGACTGGATACGGTCCGTTTCAAATTTGATGGTTACGACAAAAAAATAGACATGCATAAATACCATAGCGGTATATGGAACTTGTATCCTCTCGGGTCAAACGATTATATCTTTTTTACCAATGATGCCGGAAAACGGATCGGAACAATTGACCTGGAACGTTTTGAAATCATCAATGACCCGAAAGTTAATTTTGATACCCGAAATTTGGTATTCAACAATTACAATGGTAGTTTTTATATTACTTCCATAGATGACAAATTGCGCCGAATAGATGTGAGGAATGGGCAGGTATTAGAAGAGATTCAATTCACTCCGCAGTCAAATGATCATCCGCAATCCCCCTATTTAACCCCACAAGAGGTTGTCTTCAACAAAAATGGATTAGCGTTTTTAACACTTTTAGGTAATAACATTAGCGGTATGAATGTGGCGACGGTGGATATCGCAAATAAAAATAAGTTTGAGCTTATATCGGGCTACAATTCTGTATTTTATTACTCGGGATTGACAGTGATGCCGAACGGTATTGATTTTGGAATGAGAGAAAATTATCAAGGTTTGTTTACCTGGGATCCGATAAAGAAGGTCTCGAACTTCGTTTATGATGAGATTAGTATTTTACCCTTCCCAGATCTGGCATTCCTAGGGAATCAATTGATTAGCTATAAAACAAAAACACCTATTGGTCAACCACTCCAAGGCTATTATTGGCAATTTGATACGAAAAATAAATTAATATATGGGATAACCTCCGACCAGCAGAATAGCACCTGGATCGTTTGTTATGACCTCAATGCAAAAGAACTATATCGAAAACCTTTTTTCTATGATTCGGGTGGCTCAAGCTATATGAAGTTAGCTGGAAACGGAAAATATATTGTCTATTACAATGCATTTTCGGAAGAACTGTTTCGGTTTTCAATAGATTTTTTCAAAGGTAAAACGAAGTTGGAGAATTGGGAATTGTAAGAAGCAAATAGTCAAACAACACTCGCTTCTCAGATTAAATTAAATGCTTTGAGATAGTGTCCAGGGCTTTGTGATGACCTCAAATCCCTAGACACAGTTGATGTACTTCCCAAAGCACATTAGTAACTTTTCCCGATCTGCAGGGGATTCAGCGAACTATAAAACTTCAATAAGATCTTTATACTTCATGGTTTTGTCGTGCATCGTCATGATAACTTCGTTTTTTCCTCTGGATGCAAATGCCGGTACGATAAATCGAAGTTCTTCAGAACTTCGAAAGACGCTGGTCGCATATGCTCCACCTAAGGTCACATTTATTTGGCTGAGCCCCCGACCTTTAATCGTGACGACATCACCGGGATACCCTTTTAACGGAGTAATACTAGTGACCTCAAAATTGTGAATATATAGCTGCTGTTTTTTTGGTGAATAATAGTTCTCATTATAATTGTAATTTACACTATAACCGATCTGAATTTCTGTACTGCCAATAATATAACCTGGCAAGGCAAATTGTATTTTACCGTCTTGAGCAACAGGATATTCGTAAATTCCATTTCCAGTAACCGAATAAGTCTGGCCATCGATGAAATTGCCTGTAATCGTAAATGGCTCACCAACAAATTTTGTCAAATCTGCAGGTGTATTCCACTTCAAGGTCCTAACCTCCACACGCTCTGTAGAACTGACTGAATAATAAGGGCTGCTGTATCCAAAAGTGTAAACGCCATCTGGAACATCGCGTACAGTAAAGGTCTCGATACTCCCGGTACTGCTATCAAAAAAATGAGCGATGCTATGTTTACCTAGATAATAACTAGCTTTTTCTGGATTCATTAGATAGGTATACATATCAATCCCATCGACCTTCATTAAGGAAGGAGAATGGATCACCTTTTTTGTAAAATGGATATTGCTGCCAAGTGGTCTGATCAATTCAATGGAATCTTTGAAAATAACGGAATCCTTCCCATTATGGTAGCCCAATTGAAATTTACCTCCTTTTAGGCTTTCAATTTCATACAGATTGACCTGGTGATAGCATTCAACTTTTTTTCCATTGATCAGCATATAAAATGGCGCCGACATAGGCATTCCATCCCATTTTATTGCGTTCCC
Organism: Sphingobacterium athyrii; assembly: GCF_003071065.1. Taxonomy (GTDB): domain Bacteria; phylum Bacteroidota; class Bacteroidia; order Sphingobacteriales; family Sphingobacteriaceae; genus Sphingobacterium; species Sphingobacterium athyrii. The sequence goes on from NZ_QCXX01000001.1 coordinate 1,183,893, forward strand.
CCTGATGGGTATAGGCTCGTTTAGATAAAATTTAGTTTTTACGGGTGGATTGGCTACACCTAAAACTTCAATGTTAGCTATTGTCCTATTGCTGGCATAACCCGATTGATCTTTAACACGTAAAAAAACAGATACCTTATTTCCATGATAGAAGTTATCAGATTTTGGGAAAATAAAACTAAGGCTTTTTCGATCACTGCCGACTTGATAGGGTATGACATGCTCACGCTGATATTGGCTCTGATAATATAACTTTATATTTTCGGAGAGGAACTGAAAATCACCAGTAATGGTTACTTTATTGTTATTAGGCACAAGCTTATCTTCCAAAAGATTGATCTTAATTCCATCCACTTCAAACGTATTGGGCTCGCCACGATAGAAACCATTCTTTGTTTTTACATACAAAGTATACCGATAACGATCTCCCAACTCAAAATTACTGTTGTGCCGGTATTTCAATGTGACATTCCCCACTGTAGCTTTTTTTCCCAAGCTGACAACAATTTCCTTCTCGCCGTTTGTGGTGGTTATCTTTTGGATTAAGAATCCGTAATCCTCCACAGGTATCCCATTTAATCGAGCTATATGTCCATTTAAGGTAACCGTTTTATCTTCCAAATCACTGAATGTAGTGGTTTCCAGTTGAACGGGACTGTAATCGACAGGCTCAATGACTTCTTTCTTTTTGCACCCCACTAAAATGCTTAAACTGCTTATAAATAGCCAAAGCAAAAAAAATGCAACTATATGTATAGATCTGGTCTTTTTCATAACTTATTTTATGCGATTAAAGTATTTCAAGGTAATCACTAGCGAAAACGACGTTTTCAATGACATAATTAAAAAATCTGGCGTTCACACGGTATTTACCTTTTGGTAGATCATCCGGTACTTTAAACTGTATTTTATCGTTTTGGGATAGCGTATGTTGAATCTCCCTATCAGCTATTCGCACTTTGTATCCGTTCAATCCATGTCCCTCAATCGTAATCAGGGTTCCTGCTGTAGCACGTAATGGAGAGATCGAATTGATTACAGTAGCCTTGACTTGCAAAGGAATAGCATTGGAATAGTAATTTTTCTGTTGTCCCATCTCGCTGAAATATGTCACCTGAGCTTGGTAATTTCCGGCTTTGGTAGCCGGTACTTCAAACATGATCTCACCCGACGTATTACAGGTTGAAAAATAGCTTTCTTGAGCCGGATCGATACGCAACCCATAAGACCGCCCTTGTATAAATGTACCTTTTAACCTTATTTTATCTCCAGCATAACATTCCCTATGACTGCTTGAACTGATATGTACGCTCTTTACTTTAATTTTATTGTTGCTTATATAGCTGAAGAAACTATTCTTCATTTCCAAGGGGTATTCACCGTCTGGAATATCGTCTATGGCTAACTCCCCCTTTTTTAATGTATTATCCCGAAGTAAATAGTAGGCTTTCTTATTTCCAACAGTAGCATAACCATAAAAATCAAATCGACCAGGATCTGGACCTACTACTTCAAAATTAGTCCCCGGATGAACATACTCTGGGATCATCTTGAACTCATCGGGATCAGCTTCGTTAAGCTGCAAAGGCTGTGGAAAGGTGATCGTGTCGCGACCATTCGTGTACCCTATCGGAAAAGTCTTACCTTTCTGACTTTTAACAAAGTCATAAAGTCTCAGGTAATTGGAGTGCTTCAAAAAAACATTACCGACGAAAACTTGCAGCCTGGCATTGTCATTATATTCTCTTACAGATGAGGGTAACTGAAGATTTTCGTCAACATAGTATGTATAGATCGCAGGGGGAACTAATGTCGCCAGAATAAAACCTTGAGCGACAATAGCGCTTAATTGTCCGCCATTTTTGTCTTTGCCAATGAATCTAAAGGTCGCATTATTGCCCTGCTCTATTCCTTCTGGGACTTTGAAACGAATACTTTTGCCTGAATTGACAACTTCAAAGGGCACTTTCTGATCTTCGGATGGTAGGTAAGAGTAGTATAAGGCGTAATTCTCTGCGACATTGACAAACTCGCCTTCAACAGTGATGATCTCCCCTACAGCTACTGTAAGATCTTCTTGAGGCTTTACCTTAAGGCTACTTACCAAAAACCTAGCTGGTTGACTGTAATAAATTCCTTGATCCGTCCGGACAAAGTACCTATAACTATAGTAAACACCTTCTTCGTAATGCTCAGGATCGGGCACTTTAAAGGTTATACGACCGGATGTTAAACTTGTGGTAATGGCATATTCCTTTTTTACATAATTCTCTCCAGTATATTTTTCAATTAAAAAGCCATGCGATTGAACAACGTCACTATTGTTCAAATACCTGATTTCAGCCGCTAGGATCAGATTATTGCCCGCATTACTCTCTGGTGCCAAAAGGACCACATCTGTCGGATTTTTGTCGGGGGGTACTACAATTTCTTCCTTTACACAGGAAACGGTTAGGAATATAAGAATACTACATAGAAAAGCTATAGTCTGCCTCCCCGTAATTTGTTTAATTACATAATTACATTTCATTAGATCAAATAGGCTAAATATCGTCAGCAAATTACCAACAATTCTACGATATAAAAAAATTAATTAACTTAAATAATTAATATTTACTACAGGCCCTTCTATTTTCAAACAATGCTGGATATCTCGATAATGAAGTCTCGGAGTTTAGGACATCCCCCAACAACCTTGGAAGAGTAAAAACAGTGTAGCAAATAATTAGAAAATCAGTATAATAAAGCATAATCAATAGTAATTCTTAAAGTAGATGAACTAAATTTGAATTTTAAATTGCGAAGCATGCCAAAAAGTGATTCTATTTTATTGAACAGAATGGATTCCAGCAGCAGTATTGCTGTGGGAGCCCCTCAGAATATGCCGAAAAGTTAAATATCTCGGTAGCACACCTGAACGATGTTGTTAAAAAGGTGACCGGCTTATCCGCATCAGCACTGATCCAGAAGGAAATACTGAGCGAAGCACAGCGCCTACTCTATTATTCGCAATTGAGCGTTAAAGAAATTTCGGACCAGCTAGGCTATAAAGATACAAAGTACTTCATCAGGCTTTTCACAAAAAAAGCTGGCCGGTCACCGGGTGATTACAGGAAGACACTACGTTCAAATCCGGAGCAGGATTAGACAAACCATCCTATTAAACTTAATTACTATTCCATTTTTTGTCCACCTTTTACCTTTGTTTGTCAGTTTTCCTGCATTTATTTTTTGATCAATTTTGTACTATAGTTAACTGTACAGTATAGTACATTTTTTAATATAAATTCTTAGGTCTTATGGAAGGTCATAATTTAATAGAAGGTCCAACTTATAAATTATCAACCACCCCTGAAGGTATTGTTGATTCTCTTTTGGATCATTTTAATTCCAGGAATATTGAAACTATGCTCGGCTTCTATGAGGATGATGCCGTCATTATCAGTATCAGTGGAGAACCCAGACGTGGAAAAAAAGAGATCGCCCGTGAGCTACAGCAGTCATTCGGATTCGGCCTGCCAATAAAAATTACTGATAGGAAGATCTATTCTACCGATAATCTGGCCTCATTGGTATTGGAGTGGAAAATCGCTGGGACAGGCAATAACGGCGAAAAAGTAAATATTACTGGAACTTCGAGCGATTACGCAAAGAAAGGACCTGACGGATATTGGAGATGCTGGTTTGGAAATCCATTCGGTGTACAGGTAAGCAGCTTATTTTAATCAATTTTACAATTTACATAATTCACAAATGAAAATCTTAGTAATCGGTGGTACAGGTCTTACTGGAAGGCTGGTCACAAAAAAACTGGCAAACCTTGGTCATCAGGTGGTCATTGGCTCGCCTTCACATGGAGTAGATATCATAACAGGAGCAGGTCTTTCCCAAGCATTGGAAAACACTGAAGTGGTTATAGATCTATCCAACTCTTCCTCTCCTGAAGAAGAAAATGCAATCCATTTTTTTCAGAACGCAGGAAAGAATCTGGTGCAAGCAGAGCTGGCTGCAAACATCAGACATCACCTAGTTCTTTCCATTGTCGGAACGGACGATGCACTACAGATCGGATATCTTCGCGCAAAGAAATATCAAGAAGATAATATCAAGAACTCAGGAATCCCATATACTATAATTCGTTCAACACAGTTTCACGAGCATACCGATGCGATAATCGCAGTACAGGGAAATGAGGAGGAAGTATTTGTTTCCAAGATCGACTATCAGCCCATTGCGCTGGAAGATGTAACAGATTACATTGTACAGTTTGCACTCGAAGAGCCCAAAAATGGCACTGTCGAGATTGCGGGGCCTACCCGGGCAAATATGGATGATTTTGTTGCAAAATATATCGAGATAATCGGAAAGCCTATAAAGGTTGTTTCTGACGAAGAGAGCAAATATATGCATCTTGTTGTCCCTAGATCACTGCTTGTTCCTGCTGGACAATATAATGCGGGAAAGACTCATTTTGAGGATTGGGCTTTGGTTAAGGTAAATGAAGTTCCCCTGAATATGCATGATCATCATTAAATGCCGTTTGAAATTTGTTTTGCTACTTCATTTGGAGTTTTCCCGAACTCCTTCTTGAACGCAAATGAAAAATGCGACAGATCTTCGAAGCCTACCTCTAGGTACACTTCACTCGGCTTCCGGGATTGCTCAGCAAGCTGAAAATAGGCCTCCTGTAACCTTTTCTTCTTGAGCCAGATGCCGGGAGTGGTTCCAAAAGCTCTTTGAAAATCCCGCTTGAACGTTGATAAGCTTCTTCCCGTGAAAAATGCAAATTTCTCCAGACTGATGTTGAATCTGAAATTTTTGTTCATATATTCCTTTAAGTTGATTCTAAATGGCAAAGAGAAACTGAACAAAATATCGACTAGGTCAGGATCAGATTTCAATAAAATCAGGAGTAGTTCTTCTCTTTTAATATCAGCAAAATCCGCACTGATCTCAAGGTCTCCGGTGTAATAGGGTTCGAGCGATGTAATAAAATTCTTTATAAGCTTATTTTCTGGTATAAATATGTATGAATCTCCAATGACAGAGGGTTTTGCTTCATAAGCATGCCGTTCAAGGAACCTTTTCAGAAATGCTTCATCCAGGGTGATGATAATTTTTTCAAAGGCATCATTGTCCTTATATTTCGTATAACGTACCAAATGATTTTTCCGGGCGATACAATAATCGCCCGGTGTTATTGTGTAGCTTTTCTCGCCGTCATAAGCCTTCATGCTTCCTTTCAATAAGTATAGGAAATAATTTTCCGCTATGAAATTTTCGGGTGAAATCTCCGGACCGAGGTGACAGGATTGGATATTGTTAACTTTCATGCTTTACCAAATATACTAAGCCACAGATTAATTCTGGACATTACTGAGTTTAAAGCTGTCCACGCTTGCAAGAATTGCTTCTTCTTTTGGGCGGGGATGCCAACCCAGTGCTACCGTTGCTTTTTTGTTTGACATCACTGTATACTGATCTGTCGGAGTTGGCTGCATGGGGGCTATGTTTCCGGACAGCTGCGGTCGCTCCTTTCTGATCAGCTCAGCCACATCATAAAAACTCATCGCACCTGTCGATGTCGCAAGGAATCGCTCACCGGCAGCATCGGGGTGCAACATGGCCTTAATGTGGATATCGGCAACATCGCGTACATCCACCACTCCGAAGGTAAACGGTGCATTTTCCTTGATGGATCCCTCAACAATTCCTCTAACGACAGTATCCAGGGAGGCTGAAGAAATTCCACCCAAGATGGGGCCAAATATTCCGACTGGATTAATGACCGTCAATTCCATGTCAGAAGCATGATTCTTTATAAATTCCCATGCGGCCTTTTCCGCTATTGTTTTTGATTTTATGTAAGGCTGTATAAGTGCATTTTCATCCGTCCAGTCAAGTTCCGTAAAAACATGATTTTTGGGATCAATGCTATAACCAATAGCCGCAAAAGAGGATGTAAGCACGACACGTTTAACCCCCGCCTTTTTCGCAGCTTTCAACGCGCGTAAAGTACCTTCCCTTGCGGGGATGATAAGTTCATTCTCATCTTTGGGCTGCTCCGCCACAAATGGCGATGCTACATGTAGGACGTAATCACAGCCTTTCGTGGCTTCATCCCAACCGTTATCCGATAGCAGATCGGCCTGATAAAATGAGACCTGATCAAAAGTACTAATCCCACCTTCGCTCAGGGCATCCAAGATTTCGTTCTTACGTGAAAGCGTTCGCAGCGTGGTTCTTACGTTAAATCCTCTCTTCAATAATGCAAGAATCGTATTTACGCCTAAAAATCCGGTACCACCGGTTACTAAAACTGTCGTATTGTTCATTTTGGATTGGATATTAAAATTTATAGGTTAACTGTGTGGCATTTTCAGCATAGACCCAGAGCTTATTTGCAAGAACTTCATCTTTCATGGCCGGGGTGCTGTGGGCTGACAGCGCGGGATATCCTGCATATTCTTTTTCTCCGTCCGGGCCGTAGAAATCCCCGCCCTTGACCGATGGATCAGTGGCTGCGAATAAGCTAGGAAGGGCTCCCTGCCAAGGTTCCATGACCTGGTCAAAGGAGGCAAACATCCCTTCTAGGTTCTCACCCGGAATATTCCGCTGTAGATCAGTTCGCGTAACGCCAGGATGTGCTGCCACTGAAATGGCTGAGATACCGGCATTTTTGAATCTTCTGTCCAGCTCGTAGCTAAACAGGATATCTGCCAGCTTGCTAATAGCATATTCACGCCATTCATCATAGTTTTTTTCAAGCCTGAGATTGTCAAAATCTATCGTATCCACTAAAGTAGCTGCGCCGCTGGAAAGTGTTACCACCCTGGAATGCGATGTTTTTTTTAGTAGTTCCAGCAAATGTCCTGTCAAGGCAAAATGACCGATATAGTTTACCCCGAATTGCAGCTCAAATCCGTCAGCTGTTTTGGAAGCTGGCGGAACCATCACCCCGGCGTTGTTTATAAGCAGATCAAGGTTCGAGTGCTTTTGCATAAAGTTTTCTGCAAATTTTTTAACACTGCTTAGATTGCCAAGATCTAGCACTCCAAAGCCCAACTCACCTTTTTCCACTGTCCCGGACCGGATTTTTTGAATGGCCATTTGAACCTTCTCAGGATCTCTTGCTGCTATGGTCACGCGCGCGCCCGCTTCATACAGTGCTTTTGCCGTTTCAAATCCTATACCGGTATTTGATCCGGTAACAATGGCTACTTTTCCTGATAGATCAGGGATATCAGTTGTTGTCCACATAATCCTATATTTTATTTCTGTACAAAATTCGGGGAATTGCTTTTAAGAAGTTTTGTTGTGGAGTTCAATTTAACTTTGTTGTGGGGGTCATGTTATTTCGCTGTTTTCGCCACGGCCGCATGATTTAGGATTTAGGGAGCTAATGAACGACTTCTTGTCCTTTTCATTAGCTCCGCTGTGTGGTACACATTTAATCTTCTATTTCAAGATGGGTGCTCAAGGCGATCCTGTTCCAGCCATTGATGGTCACAATAAGCATAATGATCTGAGCGATCTGGTTTTCAGTGAAAAATTCTGATGCCTGGCGGTAGGTATCTTCACTCAGCCCGCTGTGGTGAATAAGCGTTATTTCTTCTGTCATGGCCAGTATGATCTGCTCCTGTTGCGTGAAGAATTTGGTTGCTTCTCTCCATGCACTTATCAGGAAGATACGTTCAGGGGTCTCACCATTTTTGATGGCATCTTTGGTATGCATGCTGATACAGTAAGCACAGTTGTTGATCTGTGACGCACGGATTTTGACTAGCTCTTTTAGCGTTTGTGAAATATCAATTTTTGAAAGATAACCTTCTAATCCTAACATCGCTTTGAATGCCTGTGGTTCTACCGTGCTGATGTTGATTCGTTTTTCCATTTTTCTTTTGTTTTAATTTGATACTACAAAATTGGAAAATTGAAATCGGGAAAAACTTAAACGGGTTTAAGAAAAATTCTTTTTACGGATTTCGCTCAGATATTCGGGTGTGAAGCCGAGATAGGAAGCAATCAGATATTGTGGGACCCGTTGCAGAAAAGCCGGATAATTTTTGAGAAATTGACGGTATAATTCTTCCCTGGAATGTTCATAAAGCAACTTGACGCGCATCTGTGCTGCGGCGTAAGCTTTCTGATAAATGCAGCGGAAATACTTTTCCATGACCGGGTGTTTTTCCAATAGCTCATCGTAGGCCTTCTGGCGGATTACCAAAACCTTGGCCGGCAGTACGGCCTGGATGTAAAATTCTGTTGGTATCTGGTTGATGTAGGAGAAAGTCTCTGTCATCCACCAGTTTTCAACAGCAAATTCAGTGGTCTGCTCGACACCTTTTTCATTGATAAAAAATTTTCTTAAAATTCCATCCAGCACAAAATAACTTGCTTTGCAAAATTGGCCTTCTGTTAGCAGGTTTTCCTTTTTTTTGAAAGTCTCCACCTGAAAATATCCGGCTATTTCCACAAATTCCTCATCGGAGACACAAATAAACTTCTGAATGTGTTTTTTGAATTGTTCGAGCATTATCTTAAGTCGGTTTTCACTATGATCTGCGCCTTTAAGATAATAAAAAATAGTGATCAATTAACTATTTTTTATTGCTCTATATCAATGATATGACTATCCTAAAATTTATATTGCTTGCACTTATATCAGCTGTTTGGTCACTGCGTTCTGCTACTGCGCAAAACACACTTCCTAGAAATCTAAAAGAAACAGCTTTATTCTTAAATCTTAACGTTTCAGACAGTCTAAAAAATGTAATCAAGCATATTGATGAGGAAGAGTTACATGAATTAACCGACAACGAGCTCGAAAGTGCATTTGAATTGATTGACTCGCTCCTTTCGTTTGGTAAATCTCCATTATTTACATATTTGAATAATAAAGGAATCCACAACTTAAAAAAGATGTGATATTAAAATACTATAAACAGCTGCTCTCAGCTAGTTATTATGTAAAAGAAGATTCTCTCCTTAAGGCATTTAAACCTAAGGAAAACAAATTGAAAAAGGAAATTAAAGAGCGAATGAATGCGGACACAATTGCCGGTATTTATATTCCGATAAAATACAGATAGCAGTCAATGCAAAAACAAGCATTTGACTATGCTACTGTTGAAGATGATTATGCTGGAATCTTAGATTTTTGTAAAAACGACCCATTACCTATGTTTTAACTAACCTATGATTACAATCAATTAAAAACAACTTTTGATAAAATAGTTTTGATTTTTTTCATTACCAGCTATCGGTCCGAAACGGAGAGGCCAGCAGCTGTTGCCTGTTGATCAGATTAGCATCCTCCGGATTATCACTCCAGGCATAGCGTACCGCCACGGGGTGGGCTATATCCCTATGACTGACCACGACGGTATTGCCCTTGACAACAGCGTCCGCCCAGACAAACTGGCGGTCCTGCCCAGCGATGGCAAAGTGTCTCAATGGCTGCCCGTCCCTGCTTGCCAGTCCAGTGCCGACCTCCTTAAAAAAGAGCACGATCCTGCTGTCCTTGATTTCCATACGCTCATAGACGGGTCCTGAGCTTACCAGCTTTTCACCGTACACCAGTTTGCGGGCAGCCAGCAGCAACCGTGCAGCAAGGTCTTTTTTATTCAGGGGATGAATATCGTTCCACTCGCCAATATCATAGTTGACCGTCAGCGCTGTATAGGGGACCTCACGGGATACCTTAAACTGCGCTTCACGTATACCGGCCCATCCCGATTCAGAAGGACGCTCCTGTTTGCGCATATAATTAGGCAGCTGCACCAGCAAAAAAGGTAGCCGCGGGCGCTCCAGCGTCAGGCGCCAGTCTTTGATCAGCAGACGGAGATACTGCTCGTAGGTCTGCGGATTGCCAGTATTAGCCTCTCCCTGGTACCAGATCACGCCGCTCACTGCGACATCTTTTATCGGATAGATCATACCGTTATACAGCTTTGATCCCACTTCATTTATATTTTGGAGCCGCGGCAGATAGCTTTTGACCAGATCGGAATCCATACCCACCTGATATTTCCATGCTCCAGCCAGATTGATCTCGTTGTCATTGACCTGCAGCTTATAGGACTTGCCTTCCACAAATCCCCCATGACCGGTGTTGGACCGCAGGCGTATCGTCACGGTATTGTAACCTGCACGCAGGATACCTGCGCGTACAGCGTACTTGCGAGGCGGATACATATAGCCGGTGGCACCTACAAAGTGGCCATTAACAAATACCGAATCACTGTCGATCAGCGTTCCCAGATACAACATGCCGTACCGGCCCGCCAGTTCGGCCGGCAATTCAAATGATTTTCTAAAATAGAGCACTCCTTTGCTATCCAGCTGTTGATCCCGCCACCAGCCCGGCACGGTAAAGGTAGGCCAGCTGCTGTCGTCCCAGTCTGGTTTTATCCAGTCCCGGATACCCCGGTCCTGCTGCGCCAGCTGCATGCTGTCCAGTGCGGAGCGGTCGAGCAGCAGCCTCGGAAATTCTTTGAGCTGATCCTGGCTGATCCAGCTTTCGATGTTCGAGCCGCCGAGGCTCGACACGAGCATGCCCACGGGTACGCCGGTATGGGTGTAGCTCTGCTGTGCATAGAAATAGGCCAACGCCGTCCAGTTCATGACTTCCGAAGCCACAGCGGAGTACCAGCGCCCGCCACCGGCTATTTCGCTGCGGCGTTCCAGCACGCTCTGTGTCGGCACCTTAAAATAACGGATCATATGGTTATTGGATGAATTGATCTCCGGAAACCGTTCCACCAGCCTTTCTATTGGTGTCTCCATATTGGACTGCCCTGAGCAAAGCCACACATCGCCGATCAGGACATCGCGGACAGCGATCTCATTGACCTGCAGCAGATAGGGGCCTCCGGCTTTTTGTGCCGGCAACCTGATGGCCCAGTTACCGGCCGCATCCGCCTCGGTCTGGTAGCTTTGGCCACGAAAACGTACCGTTATTTTTTCACCGTTGTCGGCCCAGCCCCAGATTTTCAGTTCGGTATCACGCTGCAGCACCATGCGGTCTGCTATCAGCGCAGGCAACCGCACCGCTGCGGACGACAATGCAGCGTAGAGGAGCAGAGCTAAGGTCAGGGCAAGAGCACAAGCTTTTCTTTTTTTCATCTTCATAGATTGCAAATTCCACAAATAGCGGTGCAGGACTGCTCATCCTGTACAGATGGCATGTCCTGCAGTCCTATTAGTTATATCCCGGATTCTGGTAAGCTGCTTTTTCGGCTGCCGACATATCCATGGCATCCAGCTGTCCCTGCGGGATAGGCCGCAGGTAGTGGAAGGGTTGTATCGACCGGGTGAAGGTTGCTGGCGTGTGGTCACCTACATTCGAACCGGCAATACGGTAGGTTTTAGCGATGTCGGACCAAGTCTGTGTACGCACGAGGTCATACCAGCGGTAGCCCTCACCGTAATACTCACGTGAACGTTCGGCCAAGATGTAATTGAGCGTGATCTGAGCCGGCGTCGCAGCCAGCATTTCGGCACGGTGGTTGGCTTGCTTGGCCGTGTTGCCGTTGTTGTCCCAGCGCCATACCCCCGCGCGGCCGCGGATCACGTTGATCAGGTCGCGTGCACTCTTGCCGGCTTTGGCCGTCGCACCCTTTACTGCCGCCTCGGCAGCGATAAAGTACAGCTCGGAAAACTTGGCAATATTGAACGGCCGCGTACTGCCCGCATTAGGTTGTCCCAGACCATTGCCATTGTCGGTGCGGTAAGGGCCCAGTTTCCACAGTCCAGGATAGACACGTCGGCTGATGCCCTCCGGAGAGATCACGTAGTCGGCCCGGCCGGGGACTACCCCCGCACCGATACTGCTCTTGTAGGTTTTGTTGTCATAGTTGATCGGCGTCTGTGGCTCCTCATTCAAAAAAGTCAGGATGGCCTCTCCCGGTTTGACGGGCATGTTATTGGCGTTGAACAGCGAAGAGTTGCTGATATTTGCCTTGTTCCAGTTACCGCGGTACACCGTGGTAAAGGTGCCGTCGTAGCGCGAGTCGTTGGTTTTGTCGGCAAAAGTCTCGGTCACCACATTAATCGTCGGTGCCATCCGTGTCCATGGGCGTCCCAGTGCCTGTGCGGCCTCCCGCTGTACCGAGTTCACTAGATCGGCGGTATTCCAGGCCGTTGTTTTGGAACTCGTGATCGACGTGTAATTCCAGGTCATCATCCAGCCCGCAAAGTTGTCGGGTGCACCACCACTGCCATAGCTCAGGCTGCCGCCGTTGTACAGTTCGCTGTCTTCGGTATGGTCAGCAAAGAGCAGAATCTCGTTGTTGCGGTCATTGGTCCCGACGTTTACATCGTAAAAGGTGGGCTGCAGGCCATACAGTCCCGGGTTTTCAATAGCAGCCACGGCCATGTCGTAAGCCTGCTGAAAATACCAGGCACTGGTCTTGCCGTCGGGATCCGTCCGTGCAGTCTCCGGATAAGTCGGTATATTTTTCGGATTTTCCAACCACCAGGCGTAGGTCAGATAGGCCTTTGCTAGATATAAACGGGCGACCGTCTTACTGACGGCTCCCTTTAAGCGCGGTGCATCGGGCAGATCGCTAATGGCCTTGATCAGGTCGGGGAAAACTGCCCGGGTATACACCTCGGCCACGGTATTTCGTTTGGACTTACGTTCCACGGACGTGCTGTACTTGAGTTCGCCCCCACCCAGGTCGAGCGGCACACCTCCGAAAGTCTGCAGCAGCAGGAAATAATCAAATGCGCGGAAAAAGTGTGCTTCGGCGATGATCGCGGGCGAAGTGCCCACTGCCGGCGCATTCTCGATGATGCCCGAGGCCATGTTGATGTTGGGCAGGGCGGCCTGCCATGCCACATCCGCCCTGCTATTTACAGCCGTCATCGTACTGAGACCTGTAAGGTCCATCACCTGAAAGTTTTCGTCCGCGCTCTGCGCATAGGTCACCTCATCGGTCCCCGTCAGGCAGGCATTGTAATAATAGGCCTGTCCATATATGTTGCGAAGGTGGGCATAAAGTCCCACAATACTGTTGTTGATACCGTTTGGTGTCTTAAAATCCCCCGGCGTAAAGATTCCTCTAGGCTGTTCATCTAAAAATTTGGAGCAGCTGTTCATGCCGAGCATCAGTGAACCAACGCAGAGCCCTATGATAAGTTTTGAATTGAAAGTTTTCATGCCTGAATGTTTTAAAATGAAAGATTGAGCCCCAGAATATAACTTCTCATTGCCGGTGTATTTGTACCGACCACCAATATCCGTCTCAGGCCACCCACGGCGACATTCTCGTCGCCATAGGAATTGGGTTCCGGATCACCGCCTGATTCCTTGTGGTAGGGCGAGAATAGGACGAATGGATTTTCCACCGTCGCATAGAGGCGCAGACGGCCGATGCCCATGCGTTCCACCCACTTTTGTTTAAAGTTGTATCCCATCGTGATCGTACGCACCTTCAGATAGGACGCATCGAAATATCCCAGCGTACTGCCGTATTTAGGGTTGTCACCGCTCTGTATGCCCCCCGGTTTCGGATATTTGGCATCCGTACGATCTTCACGCCAGTATTCGACGCTCACGTTGTTGCCCGCGCGGGTATTCAGCTGGTTAAGGTAACCGGTGCTTCCGTAGAGCGAACTGATCAGCGTGCCCCCATTCTGGAAGGTACCCACCACATTCAGGTCGACATTTTTGTAGGCCAGACGCGTATTGAAACCACCCAGAAAATTGGGCTGGATATTGATGATCTGCCGGTCCGCAGCACCAATCGCCCGTGTAGGCACGCCATTTTCGTCGTATTCACCCGTATACTCCACTTTGATCATCCCCGCATTGCCACCCGGCTCCAGGATATCCCTATACGGATCGTCGGCCTGCCACAACCCGATTTTCTTGTAGTCAAAGATCACGTCGATCGGATGGCCGACAAACCATTGGTTGCCTTCATCGCGCTGGCTTCCGGAGGTCAGTTCGACGAGCTTATTGCGGTTTGCATACAGGTTGACCCCCACATCCCATTTCCAGCCGTTTTCATTGTCGATCACCGCACCGTTTAGGGAGAGTTCAAAGCCTTTGTTCTGCGTCTTTCCGATATTGGCCATGTAGCTGCCGCCGCCATTAGTAGGTGGCAGTCCCACGCGCAGCAATATATTGTCGGTATTCTGCACATAGTATTCCATGGTACCGCTGACCCTGTTGTTGAAGAGACCGAAGTCCAGACCGTAGTTATAGGTCTTGGAAAACTCCCAGCCCAGCGAAGGATTGGGCAGTTCGGACATATAGTAGCCTGTCAGGAACTGCGTATCGAAATTATATGGTCTTGTACTCAGCAGCCCCAAGGTCTTGTACGGATCAACTGCCTGATTGGACGTCTGACCATAGCCGAGGCGCAGCTTGAGCTGGTTTATCCACGGCAGGGCGGACATGAACTTCTCGTTGTGGATGTTCCATCCTGCCGAAATCGCCGGATAGGCGTGCCATTTATGCCCCGGTGCCAATCGCGAGGAGCCGTCGCGGCGCATGGTCATCGTCAGCATGTAGCGGTTGTCAAAGGTATACATAGCGCGCCCCATAAAAGACATCAGGCTGCTCTTGGCATAGCCCTGCTGGTCGGGGTTGACAATGATCTCCCCCTGTGCGCGGCCGATATTATAAAACTGGAATGCATCGATCGGAATATCGCGGGCCGATATCAGCGTGCTGTTGGTAGTGTTCTGCTCGGCTGAATAAAGCGCTACCAAGTTGAGGTTATGCTTCTGCGCAAAAGTACGATCGTAGGTCAGCAGGTTTTCCATCACCCACTGTACCGTTCTGCCGTTTGCGACCGAAGCTGTGGACACATTGTCGGGGGTACCGCTGAATACGCCTTGTCCGGTATAGCTGCCATCATTGTTCTGACGGAAGTTGAGACCAAGGTTGGTGCGGTAGGTCAGCCCCTCCACGCCGGGAATCCGTATCTCCCCGTACATGTTGTTGTACGAACCGAACACGCGCTGCTGGTTGATATAGCTGTCCCCCAGCGCCTCATAGGACTCGCGGGTATGCACCCACTGCTGACCCGATGTCTGCTGCTGAATACGGGATTTTAGTGTGCCATCCGTATTAAAGGGATTGGCTATCGGCGAAGCGCTCAGCACACCATACAGGCCTAGGTTGTTGCCATTGGTAATGCTATAGCTCTGGTTGAGGTTGAAGCCAAATTTAAATATTTTGCCCACCTGCTGGTCCAGTGCAGCACGGAGATTGTAGCGGGTATAGTTCTGCAGGGGAATCACACCTTCATCGCGGAAGTAACCGGCACCGAAGTTGTAATTTCCTTTCTCTGCCCCGCCGTTGACACTGATATCGTGGCTATTGACCATTCCATTTTTGTAAAAGAGGTCCTGCCAGTCCGTATTGGTGTCGTCCGACTCATCGAGGGTATTCTGGAACTGTCCCACATAGCGGCGCATTTCGGCAAACTCCGGCCCCGACATCATTGGATATTTGGCAAATACTGTACGCAATCCGGTAAAACCGTTGTACGCCAGCTGCGCTTGCTGCCCCATCCGTCCCTTGTTAGTGGTCACGAGGATCACGCCGTTGGCACCACGCGAACCGTAGATTGCCGTTGCCGAAGCATCTTTGAGCACATCCACACTCTTGATGTCCGCGGGGTTGATGTCTGAGATGGAACCTGCAAACGGAATTCCGTCGAGCACGATCAGCGGATTGTTGTCGGCGGTCAGCGAGCGTGTACCGCGGATCCGGATCTGCATCGGAGAACCCGGCTTGGACGAATTCTGCTGCATATTGACCCCCGCAATACGGCCCTGTAGGGCGCGGCTGATGTTGGCTGCTGGCACTTCGTTCATCGTCGCACCGCTCACCGAGGCCACCGAACCCGTCACGGCTTCTTTGCGCTGCGTACCATAACCGATGACCACCACCTCTTCCATGGCAATATCATCGGATTGCAGCGTCACCTGCACGCGGTTATTGGCGCCTACCGGCACTTCGGCTGTTTTGTAGCCGACATTGGTGAAGACCAGCACAGCGCCGTTGCCGGCCTCAATGGCAAATGTGCCCTTACTGTCTGTTGTCGTACTCTTGGTGCCGCCCTTGACGGATACGGTCACCCCTTCAATGGGCTGTTTCTGCTGGTCTGAGACCAGCCCATTGACCAGTTTATCCTGTGCAAAAGCCAGCTGCAGCGCTGCCAGCAAAAAGAGCAAGGACAGTATTCCATACTGTAGCCATCGTTGTCGTTGCACAGGAATCGTAAACTTCATTATTCTCATAACTTAGGGATTTAAGAAAATTTTGTTTTCAGTTGTGTTTATAATCGTCATTTCAATAGTCTTTACGCATTCAGCTGTCTATCGGATCCTGTTCGCTGTCGTGCTGTACAGGCCGATCAGCGCGCCCGTGAATCCACCGGCCACGTCCGTCGACAGAATGTCGCCTGACACAGTATTGCCGATTTTCCGGAATGGCCCCTTCCCAACGGCATAGGCAAACTGATAGGCGTCGCCAGCGGCTTGTACCTTCAGCTGCACCTTCGCGTTTAGATTGATTTTCTCTTTGGCCAGGATCCGGGTGCTGCCGTTTTCGTTTTTGGCAAGGACGATATGGTCCTCGTTATCGAGCTTGGTGACGCCGAGCACATAATGGTACTTTTCACTTTGCAGACAGGTGATGCCCGCCAGGTCCGAAGCCGAGGCCGGCACGTAGTCCAATGATACGCTGCTCTCAAAATTTTTGTGCTGTTGCCGATAAAATAAGGCCGAAATTGGTTTTTGCTCACTGATATCCACGGCATACGATCTGAAGACAATGCCCTTGTCCGTGGCCTGCAAAAATTTCTCGCGGGCACCACGCAGGGCGACCCAGCGGTGATCTAGCACTGCGGTGGTCAGCGGATCGGTGAACGTAAAATTGCCATTGGGAAAATAGCCCGGGGCATGGCTCCTGTTGTTGACGCCCGCAGGCATCCGCACGCTCGGTTTGAGCGCTTCCATCCCCCCTTCAAAGATCGGCCATTCACCCGACCAGTCGACCGGTAGAATAAAGGTTTCGCGACCCGTGTTGACCCGTTTCACTTCGTTGGGTCTGACGCCCAGAAATACGCCATACCAGGATCCATGCGGACCTTCGACCAGATCCGCATGCCCTGCCCATTCCACTGGGTTGGGCCTATTTTTGTCCAGATGGCGCTGGGAGAGTATCGGATTTTTGGGTGCCGGGCTGTAAGGTCCTGCGACATGGTCGCTCGAGAAGATCACTTCACTGTGATCGCTGCCCGTGCCGCCCTCGGCACACATCAGGTAGTACCTGCCATCTTTTTTGTAAATATGCGGTCCTTCAATCCAGATGGGATTTTCAGCCGGATGCACACCACCGTCCACCAGGATCCGGTCACTTCCTTGGATGACCTGATCCTTTTCGGTATCATATGCCCAGAGCTTAATCACGCGGTGGCCCTCATAGCGTTGTTTGCCTTTATCCGGCGCATCGTTATGCACGACATAAGCTTTGCCGTCATCATCAAAAAACAGGGCCGGATCAATGCCGTCAAAATCCAGCTTGACAGGGTCGGACCAGTTTCCCGCTTTGGGGTCTTTGGTCTTGACAACCATATTTCCGATGCCCGAAGCAATCTGCGTCGTGATCATGTAAAACGTGTCGTTGTGCCGGTTGTACACGATATCTGGGGCATATATTCCCGCACTGATGCCTGCCGTCTGCACTTTCAGCTGCGATTCACGGTCCAAGACATGCCCCAGCTGGGTCCAGTTGACCAGATCCAAAGAGTGGAAAATAGGCACCCCCGGAAACACCGAAAAGGAGGAATTCACCAGGTAATAGTCATTACCTTTACGTGTAATGCTCGGATCGGGATAACATCCCTGTAGAATGGGCGAATAGAACTGCCCCGGTTTTAATGGATTTTCTTTGTAAACTGCATCTTCGCCTTTATAGACAAAATCCGAAAATACAGGTTCAGAGAGGCGATCTCCCTGCAATTTGCGTTTATGCTCTTGTGTACTGAATGCTGTTAATGTAGCCAATATCACTACAGACATGCCCAGCATCGTTTTCCCCTTCCGCTTTAACATGATTGGTTTATTTATAATTTGGTTTATTTGCCTACAAACATAGTTTTAAGTGTATAGGCAACAATTAAAATTTGTAACAAAAACATTTCAATTTGTTACCACATCCTTTCTTCTTTCTCCATTGCCCTTTTACGGCATTCTGGACGGTCTCTCAGTAAAAAAAATGCGCCCGGTGCCAGCTAATTATGATGCTTGAGGTCCAGCCTGATTTTTTTCAGTTCGTCCAGTTCATGCACGGGGCGTTCCAGTGCAGCCGGAATCGGCATCTTGGAGAAGGTTTGAAAATACAGCAGGCAGGCATCACGCCACCATACTGCGTCCCGTGCCTGAATTTTTAGTTTGGACTGCACCTCTTTAAAGCGCTGTGCATCCATTTTCCTTTCCAGGCTATCCCATTCCCGCTGAAAATTCCGCACCTGATCAACGCCCAGCTGATAGGTATAGCAGAGGTTGTCCCATAGGGAGCGACCGTTTTTCATGCGATGGTTCCAGGGCACATGGTGAAACCAGAGCAGGTATTGGTCGGGGCAGCTGCCGATCTGGCCAAACTGCTCCCTGAGCGGGCTGCGGTATTGTGCCACGGCATTGCTCCCTGTGGCCGTACGGTCAAATCCGATACCCAGCGAATCCGCGTTATGATAGTACCAAGGCATCCAGTCCGGCCTTCCGCCAGGAATATCGCCCCAGGGTTGCGGCCCATAATGATGCTCAAAAGCAAAAATATGGTGCAAGCCCAGCGGCATCATATAGTTGACCACAGCCTCTCGGGATTTCACCATCAGCTCCGACAGCGGATTGACTAGGGTCGGATCCGGTGAGAAGGTCATCGAGAGCCACTCCCGCGCCAGGCTATCGCTGGACAGGTCGGTATTCCAGGCTAGCCTTCCAAAGGCGTACCAGTTAGCCTGGGCAAAGTGATGGCCGCACCAGTTGCGGTCCTCCCCGATATTGGCCACACCCGCAATGGCCGATATCGGATGCGGCCCCCGCTGCGTTATCCCCGCTACCGTGCCTGCCTCGGGGCGGAAATAAGTCTGGGCATCCAGCGTTTCCTTAAACAGGGGCGCCAAGTAGACCAAGTGGTTGGAGAAGCCCAGGTATTCCTGTGTAATCTGGAATTCGACCATCTGACTGGTTCTAGGCATCGCACCGAACAGCGGGTTAAACGGTTCACGCGGCTGGAAATCGATAGGCCCATTTTTGATCTGAAGGATCACATTGTCGTCAAACTGGCCATCCAGGGGTACAAACTCCTGATATGCCTGTTTGGCCCGGTCTTCCGCCGAGGGGTTGTATACAAACGCCCGCCATAAAACGAGCCCCCGGTGCGGTCTGAGTGCTGCGGCTAGCATATTGGCTCCATCGGCATGCGTACGGCCATAATCCTGCGGTCCGGGCTGCCCCTCCGAATTGGCTTTGACCAGAAAGCCGCCAAAGTCCGGTATCAGCCGGTAGATCTCGTCGGCCTTGTCCTTCCACCAGCCTGCCACCGCCGGACGGAGCGGATCCGAATCCGGCAGATTTCCCAGCAGTGCGGGAGCGGAAAAATTAATGGACAGAAACACACGGATCCCGTAGGGCCGGAAAATATCGGCCAGAGTCTTTACCTTTTCCAGGTAGTCGCCGCGCAAGATCAGCGGCGATGCGTTGACATTGTTGAGCACAACGGCGTTGATCCCGATCGAGGCATTTGCCCGTGCATACTCGCGGTACCGCGGTGAAATTACACCGGGGAGCTCTTCCCATTTCCAGAGCGAATGCCCTGCATAGCCACGCTCGACCGTGCCATCCAGATTATCCCAGTGGTTGAGCATCCGTAGTTCATAGCTGGGCTTTTCGCTGATGTCGAGTCCATGCAGCGCCGCGCCCTGCTGCTGTAGCCGCAGCAGGTGAAAAGCCCCGTACAGGAGCCCAGTGCTGTTGCCCGCACTGATCACCGTTTTGCTGCCCAGCGAGCGGATCCGGTATCCGTCCGGCTGGCGCTTTGGCCACTTTTTGTTCAGCTGCAGATCCACATCTCCCTGGCGCCAGTAGTCCTGCAGCTCCACCGCTGCCGTACTGGCCACCGCATCGTGGTACGGGCAATGGATCTTGCGGAGTGCAGCCTCATTGGTGGTTACCCTAGCATAACGCAACCAAAGCTGGCTGCCGTCCTCGGCCTTACACACCTGATGGCAGAGGACCCCCAGTAGACATACGATATACCAGATGACATTCCCCATCAGCTGCCCTCCACAGTTAGGATACGACCATCCGCATCGTAGTCGATCTCCACCACTTTCATGCTACGCAGCCATGTCCGCCCGCCCGAAGGCACCGAATCGTGATGAAACAGATACCAACGCCCCTCAAACTCGAGGATACTGTGGTGAGTGGTCCAGCCCACTACCGGCGTCAGAATAACACCCTGGTAGGTAAAGGGACCATAAGGGTTGTCCCCTATCGCGTAGCACAGCAGGTGGCTGTCGCCCGTGGAATAAGAAAAATAATATTTACCCTGATAGCAGTGCATCCACGAAGCCTCAAAAAAACGGCGGTCGATATCCCCCTGCAACAGGGGCTGGCCCTTTTCATCGAGGATCAGCAGGTCCCGAGGCTCCTCGGCGAACTGCTGCATATCGTCCGACAGGCGCACAACCTTGGGACATAGCGCCGGTTGCCCTACCTCCGGTAGCTGCCCGGGCATAGTCAGCTTGTTGTTGCGGTAATACTGCAGCTGCCCACCCCAGATGCCACCAAAGTACAGATAGTGCTGTCCATTGTCCTCAAAAGCACAGGGATCGATGCTGTAACTGCCGCGTATGGGATCCGGACAAGGTACAAAAGGCCCCTCCGGCCGATCACCGACGGCCACGCCAAGGCGGAAAACATCATTCTTGTCCTTTAGCGAGTAGTAGAGGTAGTACTTCCCGTCCTTATGGGCCACATCCGAATCCCAGAGCTGCCTTCCCGCCCAAGGGATGTCGCCCACGGACAGGATACACCCGTGGTCGGTCACCTCGGCATCTACCGAGCTCAGTGAAAAGGCATGGTAATCCTGCATGTCAAAATGGTCGCCATTATCGTTTTCGGCGATACCACTTTCACGGTCGTGGGACGGATAAATATAGATTTTACCCTCAAATACATGCGCTGACGGATCAGCCATATAGTCTTTAGGAAATAAGTAACGTGCTTGCTTTTTCATGTTTATATCTGTTCAGTTCATTTATATTTATTTGGTGGCCATTTTTATCAAGTCCTGCACAAAAGACTTGGGCTGATAGTTGCGGTCAAACAGCAAGGGATAATCCGTACGTCCGGGCACCGGCCAGTTGTTTTTCCAGGAGTCGCCATCTGTGACACCCCAGACCGTGACGCGGTCGATTTTGTCACGATGTTTGAGAAACAGCGTAAAGAAATCCTTATAGCGCTGCGCCAGCTGCTGTTCCTTATCCGCGGGTAGTCCCTTGGCGTATGGGTTCAGCTGTTTATCGTATTTGAAATGGGTGCTGACCTCGGCTCCCATGGTCTGCCGCGGCGAGGGAAGCACCGAGATATCCATTTCAGTGATCATGACCTTCACACCAAGGGCGGCAAAAGCCAGAAGGCTATCTTCAAAGTCGGACACCTTGGGATAATCGATATTCAGATGGCCCTGCATGCCGATGCCATCGACCTTGACCCCTTGCTGCTGCAGCTGGCGAACCATGCTGACCACGCCTTTGCGTTTTCCTTTCAGGAACATGGAGTAATCGTTGTAATAGAGCTGTACCTGAGGGTCTGCCTCGCGGGCAAACTGGAAGGCCAGCCGCACAAAGTCCTCGCCGATGATGTCATAAAACTTGCTCCTGCGCCATTCACCGTTGTCGAGAATGGCTTCGTTGACCACATCCCAGCCCTTGATCCGTCCCTTGTAGCGGGACACAACGGTATGGATATGCTTGCGCATGCGTTCGATCAGCACCTCGCGGGATACGTCCCGGCCATCTTTGCCTTTAAAAAACCAGGCCGGTGCCTGCGAATGCCAGATCAGCGTATGGCCGATCAGGCGCATGCCATGCTTTTCGCCATATTCCACAAAGCGGTCGGCATCCTTGAAGTTAAACTCGCCCTCACGGGGCTGCAGGTACATGGCCTTCATGCAATTTTCGGCGGTAAGCGCGTTAAACTGACTTTCGATCAGTGGCATAACCATCTTGTCCCGCTCATAAATCTGTTTGAGGCTGAGCGCTGTGCCGATGTCAAACTTGTCAGCAAAAGCAGCTTTTAGCGTACCACGCTGCGCGGCCTGCTGTGCCAACAGGCCCGGACCCGACAACAGCATACATCCCGCGATCAGCATCGCCAGCTTTTTTGTTGTATTCATACGTAAATTAGTTATTTGATCAGGTGTCCGCCTTCATGTGTATTCATGAAACGTTCACCCTGTTATTCAATTCAGTTCATTTCAAATGATTGTCTGAGCGCAGAGCCCAGCTATTTTTTAAGATTGTTCAGGGCTTTTGCTGGCTGATGTGCGCCGCAGATGAAGCTCCGCCTGTAAATCTTCATTCACCTGCTTGGTAATCGGATAAAACAGCAGGGCCACCACCCCGACCAGAAAGGTCATCGCAGGAATCACGCTGGCACTCAGCCGGATGCCCAGTATCGCCTGTTCATTCTGAACCGTGTTTGCCACAAAGCCGAATGCGTCGATAAACGAGCCGCAGAGCGCCCCGCCAATACCCAGTCCGGCTTTTAACGCAAAGACAATTCCGGCAAACACGAATCCTGTTGCCCGGCGGTGGTTTTTCCACTCCGAGAAATCCGCCACGTCCCCCATCATCGCCCAGAGCAGTGGTATGGTCGGTGCATAGGCCAGGCTTTTCAGGATATTGATCACAAACAGGCTGCCGATAGCATCAGCCGGCACCATAAAGAGCATAGCCGTAAAAATGGCGGTCAATGCCAGGCAGACGATAAAGACATTGCGTTTCCCGAAGATACCCGACAGCCAGCGGGACAAGAAGATCACGCCCAGCAGCGTGACCAGCTGGCCCGCCATGTTGAAAAAGCTAAAGCCTACAGCAAATACCTGTCCGGGACTATAGACAATCAACCCGAAGGCATCCAATATGCGGTGTCCAAACCCCGTTTCAGCAGCCGCATCCCTGGCCAGACCAAACTGTGCCATAAAGGCAAACAGCGCTTCCTTATCCACATAATAATTGAAGAAGTAAGACATGCTGCTTCCCCAGAGCGCCAGGGTGATGAACAGGAATAAAGTCAGCACAAACATCGCTTTCCAGGGGCGGCAGGAGAAGATATCGCGAAAGTCCTGACGGACCGAACTCGTCTGTCCCGCTGGCGGGGTAATGCGTTCGCGTGCCGACAAAAAGGCCACCAGCAGCAGGACGAAGGCCACAGCGGCGTAGATCATGATGGTATACATCCAGCCGCTGGCCGCGTTGCCATTACCGAGCTTAGCCACCAAGGGCAGCGTGAGCCCCTGGACCACAAAGGTCGCGATGGTCGCCGTCACAAAACGTATGGACGATATGCTCGTACGCTCCTTGATGTCGCTGGTCATCACGCCACCAAGCGAGGCATACGGCGTATTGTTGAACGAATAGATCGACATCAGCAGCGTGTAGGTAATGCCCGCATACCATATTTTTCCACGTTCCTCCAAGTCAGGTGTTGTAAAAGAAAGGACAAAAAACACCGCAAAAGGCAGCGCAGTCCAGAGCACCCAGGGGCGGTACTTGCCCCAGCGGGTATGCGTACGGTCGGCGAGAATACCCGCCAGTGGGTCCACAAAGGCATCGAAGACTCTTGCAAACAGCAGTATAAATCCAGCTGTGGTCGCTTTTATGCCGAATACATCGGTATAAAAAAACAGCTGAAACATCATCATCATCTGGAAGACGAGGTTGGCTGAGCCATCTCCCATGCTGTAACCTACCTTTTCCCAGAAACCAACCTTTTGTGTTTTTGCATTCATATATTAAATCATATGTATAATCATTCATTTTTAGCAGGCATTTGCGCTGCCTGTGGCGTTTATCCTTGTCGGTCCCTAGTTCGCGGGACTTTGCGTCGCACTCTCCCGCGGTCCCAGGTACGAAGGCTTGAGCCCGCCCAGGTCAATGAGGATGCGCTGCAGGACAATGCCCTGATCCACGAAGCGGATTTTAAGCGAATGCTCCCCCGGAAGCAGGCTGTGGGTCGAAACACTTTCAATGATGCGGCGCGCCTGCCACTGCCCCAGTTCCCCCTTGTAGTGGCCGTTAAAGTTGACCAGCGTTTCGGGGCCACCGTCTATTGAGATGGCATAGCGCAGCCCGCGGTTTCCATTGAAATTCAGCGTGGGCGACAGCAGCACGATGATTTTCGCTTCGCGCTTTTCTTTCATGCGTATCCTGTATTCCAAGGCCGTATTGTCCCCCAAGTTGGCCGTGACCGGAAGCGTTGTCATAGCCGAAACGGTCTTTCCGAGATCAGGGATCTCCGTCCATATGACGCCCGGAGCGCTGCCTGCTGCTGCATAGCTTGCCGCTTCCATGGCGATATAGCCATCCGCCTCGACAAATACCCTTGGTACAGAGGCGGTAGCAGGTTCCGGCAGATAGCGTACTGTGGGCATGACCGCCCGTGGTGGCTCGTTCCAGCTGCTGTAGCCGATACGCACCTGGTCCATCATGTGTTGCCATTTGCCGTCGGCGATCTTATGGTTGTAGTGGTAGCTGAACAATGAATCTCGGCGGAAGCAGGCTTTTACCTTGTCGGCCCAGTCATTTGCCTTGCGGTCATTTCTTACATAGCAGTACTCGTTCATGGCTTTGGCATGGTACATTTCATACAGGTTGGCGCAGGCATTGATCGGAAATACCACAAGCTGGTCAAATGCATCCTTTAGCGAATCCGGTAGCAGGTAATAAAGGCGCGAGGCTTCCATGGCCAACGTTTTATAGTCGTTGACGACGCTGTCAAACTCGCTATAATGTGTCAGACTAAATGTCTTTTCGTTCAGCAGTTCGGGTGTGACCCGATGATTGTATTTGCTATAGCGATTGATCAGTCCGGCGGCTTCGGTCGCATAAGCCTCGCCAAACTGCTGCCGGCACCACTGCTCGGTATAGACCATCAGGTTGCCGGCGTCAAAGCGGTCCGGATCCCAGGCCATGTCCAGAAAAAATGAGATAGGAAATTCCATCGGCTTGAGATCGCCGACGTTGACGATCCAGATGCGGTCCACGCCGTGCCGGTAGGTCAGGTTCATCTGCTCCCAGACACGCTGTATCTGCGATACATTGATCCATTTGGAATTGCGGGGACCGCCTACATAATCAAAGTGGTAATACATACCATAACCGCCCGGGCGTGGCTTAGCATCCCGTTCGGGTAGCTTGCGGACATTGCCCCAGTTGTCGTCACAGAGCAGCAGAGTCACATCGTCCGGTACGCGCATACCCTTATCATAATAGTCCTGCACTTCTTTGTAGAGAGCCCATAGCTGCGGTGTTTCGGCAGCCGGCCGGCCCGTTGTCTTGGCGATCAGGCGGCGCTGGTCCCTGACGATCTGCTCGAGCAGTCCGACATTCTGCTCTTCGCTCATGGGCTCATCCCCGTCGCCGCGCATGGCGATGGTAATGATGGACTCCCAGGCCCGCGCGCGTTGCATACCACCGCGCCAGAACTCCTGCAGGCCCGCTTTATTCTTGGTATAATCCCAGCTGCCACCATTTCCGTAGCGTCTCCATTCGGCCTGAGCCCTTGCCATCGGTTCGTGGTGCGAGGTTCCCATCACGATACCCATCTCATCCGCCAGCGATCCATTGCGGGGATCATCATCGTAAAAGGCGCTCCCCCACATGGCCGGCCAGAGGTAATTGGCTTTGAGCCGTAGCAGCAGTTCGAACACCTTTTCATAGAAATCCGCGTTAAACCCACCGAATGTAGCTTTAGACCAACCACTTAGTGCCGGAGCCTCATCGTTCAGGAAAATACCGCGGTACCTGACCTTTGGCTCCCCCTGTGTATAGACTCCGGGCTTGATATACAACTGTGCCGCTTTTCGGACCGGTACATCCGCCCAGTAATACCAGGGCGACACGCCAATCTGAGCCGACAGTTCGTAAATGCCGTAGATTGTGCCGCGCTTGTCGCTGCCGGCGATGACCAGGGCCGATTCAAGCCCGTCCAGGGGCTGCCTGACCACTGTCATCACAAACTTTTCCCGCTTTCCAGCCAGCTCTTTGCTGTTCAGAAGGCCTTTACGGACAAGGCTGTCGATCAGCGCCGATTTGCCATAGGTGCCGATAATTATTTTGGAGCGGCTCTGTTGCTGCTGACCGGGATTATGGCCCGTGACGCGCAAAAAGTCTTTTTTCAGATTATCGAAGGCCCGATGTACCCCCTTATGGTCCTGGGGATCGACGAGCATGGGCAACGGCAGGCCATCCCTGACCAGCGGCAGATAACCCGGCTGGGCATCCCGGACCACCAAGCCCGTCGTTACCGTATCCGCTGCATTATGGGACATAGCCCGGGTATTGCCTGCATAGCAAAGCAGCACCGTCGCAGCCAACAATGCCTTGCCGTAGCGGTACCCAGTCAAAAGACCGGTACAGATCCGTGTAGCGGATAACTTCATTTTATTCAATAATAACATGATGACCTTATTTACAATTGGTATTTTTCCCTTTCCTGGGTTCAGCACAGACAGCAACCTATCCCTGCACAAGGCGGGTCCCTGGGATGCAATACATTCCCCTATTCTGGAAAATCTAAAATTAGTAGTCCCGGGCGGTAGCGACATTCGTATCTGTTACATTCCCTTTGGCCTTTGTTGCAATAGCACCCAGTCATGTTTCATATTTATTTCAATTTGTTTCATCAGCGCCAAAAACAGCGTTTACTGGGCCGCAAACGTTTTTTTCTTTTCAAGGTTGCGCAATAATATGTATCTTCAACACCTAAACCAATAAAACCAATGCGGAGGGATTTTTTTTCGACAGTCATCCTATTATTTGCTTTTGTACTCTATGCACATGGACAGGCCACGCGTATCTATGACAATCGGGACTATGGCTTTGGCGAACTTTCTTCCAACCTGACCAGCAGTATCAGTCAGGACAAGCACGGTTACATCTGGACCGGCACCGAATATGGGCTCAACAAATTTGACGGCACCCGTTTTGTGCAGTATCTGCATGACGTGCAGGACAGCACCTCCATATCCAGCAACAATATTATCATTCTTTATCTGGACCATGACAAAAGGCTGTGGGTAGGTTGCAACAACGGTTTGCAGTACTATGATGAAAACAGCGATCAGTTTGTGCGCATCCGTTTTCCCAACCAGATCGCGCCACACATCACGGATATCATCCATAAAAAGGACGGACACATCTGGGTGGCCACTTCGGGTTGGGGCATCTTCGATATCCAGGCCAGCCGCAGACAGGCTGTATCGCTGCCGAGAATCAATGCACAGGTAGGTGGCATGTTTGCCCGCAGCATCTTTGAAGACCAGCACCGCGCAACCTGGGTAGCGGTGGACCGCGTGGGCGTATCACGTATCTCGGCCGACCAGAAACAGGCCAAGCGACTTGTTTCCGACCTATTGCCACAGCCCAAGGGTGGCAATTACGACATCGTCGAGCAGACCGACGGCAGGCTCGTATTTGCCTCACCCTCCAAAATATGCCGTTATGATGCGGTGAAAAACAGTTTTGAAGTCGTGGACTTCAAGGAAAAATTCCGGTCTACCGTGACAGGGATCCAGCTTTCCAATACCATAAAAAACCATTTGCTGATCAGTACCGAGGAGGACGGCCTCTGGTATCTGGATCTAGGACGGGCGCCGTTGATCGCGGCACCTGCCGAACTGCCCAATCTGGACAACGACTACCGGCGGGGGCGTATCCGTACGATTCTGCAGGACCGCGAAAACAACCTCTGGCTCGGCTGGTTTCAGCGGGGGCTGGTCTTTATTCCGGGGCAGAGCAAGCAGTTTGAATTCTGGCGCATCCTGAGCCGTGAAAAAACTGATCAAAAGAACATCACCGCGATCACCCGGGATCGGGACGGCAACATCTGGTATGCCCTGGAGCACGGCGGCATATTCAAAACTGATCCACAAGGCAGCTCACATCAACAAATAAATACCATTCAGGATGTCACCAAACTCGAAACTGGGGCAGACGGCACGATCTGGTTCAGCTCGTACGAAAAAGGCTTAGGAGGCATTGATCCGCATACCGGTAACACTGATAATCTAAATATCTGTTCCAACAAACAGGTCAAAGCATTTGCCCTGGGCAGAAACAACAAAATCTACATCGCTACTTTCGGTACCGGATTTGTCGAGTACGACAGCCATACCGGAGTATCTCGAATTTTCAGCATGAACACCGCCAATTCGACAAAAGGTGCACTGGCCAATGACTGGATTTCGGCTGTCCTGTGCGATCAGGATGGCCTCGTGTGGCTGGGTCACCATAAAGGTATCAGCTGCTATGATCCTGTCCGTAACAGCTTCTCCGGACAATTTACCGACCATAGGCTCTCCGAGCAGATCACGATCTCACTCCTCGAGGACCGAGCCGGCCATATCTGGGCGGGAACCTACAATGGGCTCTATCAAATTAACAAAAAAAACGGCAAGATCCGCAGTTATACCAGCAACAATGGCTTGTCCAGCAACGTGATATCAGGTCTGGGCTGGGACCGAAGGGGCCATATCTGGTGCAGCACCTTCAAGGGAATCAACTGTTTGAATCCAACGTCGGGAAAAATCGTAAGCTATTATACGGGGGATGGGCTAGTTGACCGGTCCTACAACCGCAGCGTTTTCTTCCAGGATAATGATGGGAAAATATACTATGGCGGCAGGCAGGGCATCACCTCTTTTTTTCCCGAAAAGATTCAGTTGCAGACCTACTCCTACCCGGTGCTGATTACCAACCTCTATGTCAAAAATCAGCCGATCAAGCCGGGTATGTCTCCCAGCGGCAGCGTCATCTATCAGGGCGACCTGATGGCCGCCAATGCGTTCTTTTTTCACAACAATGACGACAGTTTTACCTTTGAACTGTCCACTATGGACTTCAACAGTCCCGAAAACGTCCATTACGAGTACCGCATCAAGGGCATCAACAAAAGCTGGAACGCCACGCTGGCCGGAGTCAATCTGATTACCTACAACAACCTGTCTTCGGGGGAGCATGAGCTCGAAATACGGGCCTGTAAATTTGGCGCCTATTCGCCGAGCCGTACGGTGTTACTGCATATCCTGCCGCCCTGGTACCTCAGCGGTATGGCCTATTTTGTGTATTTCCTGCTGATTGCCGGTCTCGTCTTCCTGATCAGCAAATACCTGCGCGAGCGGCGGCTCGAACGCCTGCATGCTTTCAGGTTGCAGCTCTTTACGGATATCTCCCATGAAATCCGCTCTCCGCTGACCCTTGTGATGAGTCCGATCGACAAACTGATTAGGCATGCTCCAGATCCCCAGACGAGTTCGACGCTGCAGAATATGAACCGCAATGCACAGCGGATCCTCAGTTTGGTCAATCAGCTGCTCGACATCCGCAAGCTCGAAAGCGGACACCTGAACCTCAAGTTTGCCCCTGTCAATGCTGTGAACTATGTGAAGCAGGTCATCAGGGCCTTCGAGGATCAGGCGCTGGCCCATCAGATCGAGCTGTCGGTACACAGCGAAGCCGATGAGATCCCGTTATG
This sequence comes from Sphingobacterium athyrii, assembly GCF_003071065.1. GTDB lineage: Bacteria > Bacteroidota > Bacteroidia > Sphingobacteriales > Sphingobacteriaceae > Sphingobacterium > Sphingobacterium athyrii. The sequence goes on from NZ_QCXX01000001.1 coordinate 1,213,683, forward strand.
GATCGATGCGGGCAGCTTTGAAAAGATCATCCACAATATCGTGTCCAATGCGTTTAAGTTTACGCCTGACGGCGGAAAGATCAGCCTTTCGCTGGCTGTCCAAGCAGGGAAAAACGGGGGCGAAAGTCTCCAGCTTGTCGTCAGCGATACGGGGACCGGTATACCCGAGAACGATATCCGTCATGTGTTCAAGCGGTATTACCAGTCCACTGCGGACGGTGCCGCCAAGCGTCAGGGATCCGGCATCGGCCTCCACCTGACCAAAGTACTGGTCGAACTACATGGTGGACGGGTACATGCCGAAAATAGAAAGGACAGCAGCGGCTGCTGCTTTGTGATCAGCCTTCCGATGGGCCATAGACACCTACGCAAGGAAGACTTGGTCGCCTTTCAGCCACTGCATACGCCTATCGATCAACAACCTGAAAAAGCCGTCGTTAGTGATCAGCAGCCGCCCAAAAACGGCTACCAGAAGACAGGTTATAAGGTTCTGGTGATCGATGACGACTGGGACATCCTGCAGTTTTTGCGTCAGGAGCTGGCCTGTGGCTATAAGGTTCTGGTTGCACAAAATGGCAGTGAGGGATTTCAACTGGCCCTGGCCGAGCAGCCCGACCTGATTATTTCTGACGTCGCCATGCCGGCCATGGACGGCTATACCCTGGTCAAGAAAATTAAGAGCAACAGTACCACCAACCATATACCGGTAATCCTGCTGACAGCGCGCACCAATACGGAAGACCGTATGGAAGGCATCGGCCTGGGTGCAGATGCCTATCTGACCAAGCCTTTTATGGTTGACGAACTGCATCTGATGGTCGGCAACCTGATCAAAAACCGCATGAAAGTGAAAGGGAAATTTTCGGGGGCGCAGCAACAGGATGGCAAGGTAAAGACGATCAGCTTCAAGTCCAGTGATGAACAGTTGATGGAACGTATCCTCAGAACGGTCAACCAATATCTGGAAAATCCAGAGTTCAATGTGCAGTTTCTGGCTGACGAAGTCGGGCTGAGCCGCGTACAGCTGCACCGCAAGGTAAAGTCCCTGACCGGCATTTCAACAGGGGAGTTTATCCGAAATATCAGGCTGCAGCAGGCTGAAAAACTGCTGCTGGAGAAAAAGATGAATATTTCGCAGGTGGCCTATGCACTTGGCTTCACTAATCAGACGCATTTCACCACGTTATTCAAGAAGATGTACGGACTAAGCCCGACCGATTATATCCAGCGGCACGGCTACAAGGAAAATTGAAGTGTTATAGGATTGCCATCCTTGGTGCGTAAAAAATAATTTGAACTGCATTTCTCGCATAATGATCATCGTTAATTTGGCTATCAGAAACACCAATGTAATTCGTATCTTATTTACTCATCCCTCAAGCTATTCACTGGATTTGCCAAAGCCGCTTTTATGGACTGATAACTAACTGATAGGAAGGCTATAAAAATTGCGCTTAACCCTGTAATAAAAAATATATTCCAACTTATGTTTGTCTTATAATCAAACTTTGATAAAAATTTATCCATCAACCAATAAGCAATTGGAAAGGCTACAACACAAGAAATCAGAATTAAATAAATAAATTCTTTGGACAATAGGTTAGTTACAGATAATATAGAGGCTCCTAATACCTTTCGGATTCCAATTTCTTTGGTTCTATTTTCAGCCATATATGCCGATAAACCAAATAATCCTAAACAGGAAATAAATATTGTTAATCCTGTGAATAGATTTGCTAATAATCCTAACGTTTTCGTCTCCTCAAATTTCTGCGCATAGGCTTCATCAACAAATTTGAATTCAAAAGGGTAATCAGGGTTATATTTTTTAAATATTTCTTCTGTTTTCTTCAAAGCCTCTTGCGTAGGTAGCTGAGGATGGAATCTAATATTAGTAAATGCTGACCAACCATATGCTCCTTCAATAACCATAGGTGTTATTGAACCAAATGGGGATTCTTGAATATAATCCTTAATGACACCGATGATATGCCAATCTCTGCCTTCGTCGTGAACAATCTGTCCAATGGGGTCGTTAAAATTCATTTCTTTTGCCGCAGATTCATTAAGTATCATCGCAGAGGAGTCAGTTGGGAATTTTTGAAGATCAAAATCCCGCCCAGTAATTAGGGTAAGACCAAAGGTTGTTATGAAATCTTCATCCGTAGAAATTCGATTAAATTGGGTTGTATTGTCAATTGGTTTGCCTTCCCACTCCATTATATTTCCACTCCAATTTTCAGTAATTGGGCTTTTACTCCGAGATACAGATGTAGCTATGCCTTGATCTAATAACTCCTTTTTTATTTTGGAATAGTTCTTTTTCAAATCTCCATCATCATTGATGTAAATAAGTTTTTCTTTGTCAAATCCTGATTCTCGATGTAGGCCGTGTTGGATTTGTTTTGCTGCAATAATTGAAATCAGGATGAAAACGATGGCCATAGTAAATTGGAAAACCACTAATATTTTTCGAGCACTCATCCCTCCAGCAATTTTTTGTAAACCTCCCTTTAAAATCCGAGTAGGTTTAAAAGAAGAAAGAAAAAATGCTGGGTAACTACCAGCGAGTACCCCAGTGAATAATGAGAATAAAAAAATAGAAATCCATAAATAAGGGGATTTTAAATTAAAACTCAGCTGAGTGCCAATCAAGTCATTAAAATATGGAAGTATTATTAGAAGTAGGATTACTGCTATAAAACTTGCAATAAAAGACATGATTAAAGCCTCAACTAAAAATTGGGTTATCAAACTGCTTTTAGTCGCTCCCACTACCTTCCTTACCCCTACTTCTTTTGCTCTTTTCTCACTCTGAGCAGTACTCAGATTCATGAAATTAATACATGCAATTAGTAGGATAATGCCTGCTATAGATAAAAAAATAATGACTAGATCAACCCTCCCTCCGATTGCAATTCCATTTTCAAATTTATTATATAACCAGCTTTGGGAAATTGCTTGCAGATAAACCTCATTTTTAGTATCTCCGTGTTGCTGGTAAAACCCCTTTATTTTGTTTTGAAAGTCTATAAAATTTACACCTTCATTAAGTTCGATAAAGGTTTGTGTCGAATTGTTTCCCCAATTCTGGTCTGACCAGCCTATTTTTTCAAGAAATTTCCATGACAGAAAGTAATTATGATTTCTAAATCTTGAATTAGATGGAATATCCTTTAAAACTCCTGAAACTGAAAGCATCTCTGTACTATCAATTCTAATCATTTTACCTAAAACATCGGTGGATCCAAATATTGACTTTGCGAGTTTTTCGGTAAGCACAATTTCAGAAGGACTTTTTAATATAGTTGTTTTATCTCCTGATAAAAGAGGAAGCTCAAACATCTCAATAAACGACTGATCAACAAATGCACCATTCCCCGGCTTCAATTTCTTGTCACCGACGGTCATCAAAAAGTTCTTGCTAAATTCTAGTCGTGAAATACTAGCAATCTCTGGAAATGCTCCCGAAGCTGCAGGACCAAAAGGCTTAGGAGTGGAAAAATAGACTCTTGTAATGCCATCTAATATGCCTTTATTCCCAACAACGTAAAGCTGATCCGTTTTTTTATAAATACGATCATAACTTATTTGATTGTATGCCCAAAGCATAATGAGAAAAGATGAAGCCATTCCAATGGCCAATCCTATAATATTTATCGCGGTAAAGCCCTTATTCTTCTGAAGATTACGGAAGGCAATTTTTATGTAGTTGGTCAACATAAGGTGAAATTGAAATTCTAGTACTAATTATGATGTTTCAATTCGTCTGCCAATCCTATAAACAGTTTAATATCAATACAATAAAAAGTTTAAAGTTAAATAAAATTGTTCAATTTCGAACATTTTTTTGTTCAAAACTGAACAGAAACCTATAGCGTTCCTTTTTTTAGCTCGTGTAAAAGTAAGTATGAAAAACACATAATTGGAAAGACGGAGACATTTCAATTCTGATTGACTTCGAAATAGAAACACTGTTGAATACCGAGGTATTTGGAAAAGCATTTATACCCCACTTTCTATTTATGGCGAATTCGCCATGAATAAAAGTCAGGCAAGACTTACCGGTTATAAAATCAGTATTTAAAAATTGGGTTGAGAAGACAAATGCCATCGGCTTAAAAGAGAACGTAGGACGTTAGAAACAAGGAAACAGTATACGGAAATACGGGCTATAACCATTTAATCTGTCTCAAAAATAAACGCAGAGGTAAATAACGAAATCATTTGCATCTGTACTACCGATTATCGTGTGGCATAACCCCCATTTGCAAAAATAGTCTGTGAATAATATAAGTAACCCGTAAAGATGATTACGACAGAAAATGTTCAATAACAAATTTTACTGACGAACTCAATTTTAATAATTAGGTATTAAGTTATGGCAAGATAAAATAAAAATGATATATTTGATCAAAGCAACCGATTGCATAAAACTAAATTATTGTACAATGAAGCCTCATATCTTTTTAATTGTGATGCTACTGACCTTGTCTGGGATCACGTTAGGGCAGAAACCTACTCCCATAAAGCCCCGTGTTCTTATTAGTACAGACATTGGTGGCACAGATCCAGATGACAATCAATCCATCATTCATCTATTTATGTATAGCGATAGATTTAATCTTGAAGGCTTGGTCTCCTCACCCTCATACGGAGAGGGAAGTAAAGAGGAGATATTACGAATGATCAACCTCTATGAGAAAGACTTCCCTAAATTAATCAAACATCAGAAAAACTTGGCTACTCCACAATTGCTGAGATCAATCACAAAACAAGGAGCAAAGGGCGCTACGGCCTTTAAGGGTTATTTATCTTCCACCGAAGGTTCCAACTGGATTATAAAAAGAGCAAAAAAGAAAAGTAAAGATCCACTATGGGTACTAGTTTGGGGTGGATTGGATGATCTGGCTCAAGCCTTGCACGATGCACCCGAAATTCAGAAAAATATTAAAGTATTTTGGATCGGCGGTCCTAATAAAAAATGGAGCGCAAATAGTTATGCCTATATCGTAGCTAATTTTCCAGATCTTTGGTTTATTGAAAGTAATTCCTCTTATTATGGATTCTTCTCGAAGAATACTGAAAACGATATTTCTAACAAAAATTATTATAATAATTTTATTAAAGAGGCAGGTTTTTTGGGCAAAGACTTTCGTGCAAATCGTTATAATGGAAATGTAAAAATGGGTGATACTCCATCCCTCCTTTACATGATGGATGGAGATCCCAATAATCCGCAGAAAGAAAGTTGGGGTGGCAGCTATGAAAAATTCACACGAAGTCCTCGTGAAGTATTTGAAAGAAATCTAACGATTAATGATACAGTCGCAGTTTTCTCAATTGTAGAATTAAGGTTTAAAGGGCCCAAAACCGACATCAACAAAGACAAGCCATGCTTCAAAATGGTTGTAAAAGCAAAAATCGGAGAGCAAAGCTGGGATGGCTTCTATATTGGAGATGGTAATTATGCAGTACGTTATATCCCTAAACAAACTGAAACTATAAACTATGAGATAAGATCCGATATCCAAGATTTAAAAGGTCGCTCTGGACAGTTTTTCGTCAGCAATGTTTGGCCAGGGAAGAAAAATGATACGGATTATTTATTAGGTTCCAATTATTACACAGATAAGCAAGCCCCTGATTTGTACGACGAAAAATGGCAGGGCGGTAAAACTGTCCTAAAATGGCGTAGTGATGTCCTGAGAGACTGGGCAGAGAGATGGAAATGGTTGCAGTAGGCCTCTTGAACAGGAGATCAACTTCTATCGCTGAACGAGTATTTACATGAATTACTTGTAGTCGAACTAAAAGATATTCTAGAGGCGGAAACAACTTTTAAAAAGTTAAAAAATAAGCAAAGCAGCCAACGAACAACAAGCATTCGATGAATATTATAGGCAACTAAAGGACAGATCATACAACTTAAAAAAGTATTCATTTTTTGGAAATTATAGCAATCTAATTTAGTGATTATTACCTTTGTTCAAAATTTTGAAAATGAAAAAAACGTTTGTTTTACCAGTTCTTGCAGTAGGATTTTTAATTTGGTTTTTGGCAACGTTGGCTTTCCGTTTTGCGGGGCAGTTCTTTTTTATCACAGATTCAGCAGCCATACTTATTAGTTTATATATAGGTGTAATCCCTCCATTGATTTTGATTTCAGTCCTAACTTTTAAAAGATTTAAACTTTCAGGTCTTGAAATTATAGTCGCTGGCGTACTATTGATATTACCAGGAATGGTTCTCGATACGTTCGTTATTCAATTTTTTGAACAGATCTACCCCAACATGCCGTCAAGCCAAGCTGCAACATTTGGTTCTTGGCTCATGTGGGCATATAGCTTGGTATTATTGACATCAATCTTTATTGGGTTGCGACAAAAAAATCTTAACAGGGAGTAAAAAAATGCGAGCGCTAAAGAATAGCCTCTACTTTAGCACCGATTATTTTTAGCATCCTTTCAAATCCGACATCTGTCGGATGGGTACCGTCCACGGTTCCTTCCGAATCATCGCCTATTAAATGGTCGGTTGGCAAGTAGTACAAATCTTTATATCCGGCTTGCAGCAGTTTTTCATATTGTAACCTAAAATTCTTATTCTGCTCAATCAATCTTGCTTTCCACTTCAAATTGTAATTGCTTATCTGCCGTGTGATACTTTCTATGAGCAATATGGGGACCTTCGGATGAGATTTACGAAGCCGCGCTACGAAATTAAAGGTCCTTTCTTTCACCTCCTCTGGACTGCTATTTGGAACACAATCCATGATAATCAAATCTATAGAACCGATATCGCTCAGCATATCAGCTACCTCAGACTCCATACGGGCATTACCACTGACTCCCATGTTAATTACATTGGCATTCAACCTACGCCCTAATTGAGCCGTATAAGCTAAGCCTGGACGGCTTGCCGAAGCGCCATGAACAATACTAGAGCCATAAACCACCACAGTTTTATTAAAGTACTGCCTAGTGGCTACAAAGGATGCTTTCTCATCAATAATCACGTCAAAATCCGCTAATTCTTTGTACAAGGGAAAATAAAGAAGAAATTCTTTTTCGGTTGTGGCCATATCTTCGACCAATATAGCCTTACTTTCTGCATTCTTGAGATCTGGACGGGCCACTCCCGCAAAGCACCAGCCGGTTGCCTCTCTTACATATACATCAAATCCCCGTGACATAATCGGAGTTGAATTATTGCCCAGTTCCGCATCGACAGTCTTCCATCTCAGCGATAATTTGCTGGTATTACTCTTAAAAGTAACAAACATTCCTGTCGCATGTGTATACAATTTCTTTACGGCAGCAGGGAGTTCTCTATACTTTAATGTGTCTACCCTGTGAAATTTTGGGGTATTTTCAAAAAGCCTTCCCTGAATCTCAAATTTAGAAGCAGGAATAATTTGTTGTGCGTAAATAGAAAATGAACCACAAATAAGGATGAGTAAGAGAAGAGTACTGATCTTTTTTTTCATTGCACTTTAAATTACTATTAACAGAAATCATAATTGGTTTAATCATTGCCTTATCAACGCTTGAAACGGCTGTCTCCAGAAATTCGTATAATACGCTGATAAACGTTTGATATCACAAGATAATAAAATTCGCCCCCATAAGGAGCGAATTTTATTATTTACTGAGCTTAAGCTCTATAAATGTTGGGTAATGATCAGAAATATAATGTGTATATTCATTCTTGATGATACCACTTTTGGTAATCCGGGATGCTGCTACTAAATTGGCCCAAATAAAATCAATACGTTTAGGATGACCGGTATTATTTTGCTTGATATTTCCATTACCATCCTTATAGGTCGGAACGGAACTTTCAAACTCCTTATGGAACAAACGATAAGTATCCTGAAATCCTGCTTCATGTAATTTGCCTAATACAGAATAATCAATTGCTCCATTACGCAAGTTACGGATATGATCATGTTTTTGCTCACTTTGCTGCATAGCGTTCAAGACCTCCTTTCCATATTGGTCCTTGTCCGATATATCCAAGGAGTTAAAGTCACCCATGATCAGTATAGGTTCGTTACCTGGGATCTCATTGACTTGTGCCAAAATATCGGTTACTTCCTTCAATCGCTTCTCATAGCTGAATGGCGAAAAATGAATGACAAAAAAGTGTACACCTTTTATCTTCGCATAGATGTAGCTATGCCACATATTTTCAGTGACTTTCCTAAAATTGACCAGTGGATATTTCGAAGTAATAGCTACTGGAAATCCCTCTTCTTTAGATTGAAGAACATAGTCGTGACCGATCTCATGACCTAATTGTTCCAGTGTCTTTTGCGTATATCCATTCATTTCTTCGAGCGCTATGACATCTGGCTTCCAGTCTTTTGTAAACTTTACAAACCGATCTATATTGGCGGAATCTTTCTTTAATCCATAAAGCACATTATACGAGACAATCTTTAATGTTTCCTGCGCATTTGCTACGCCCAAATTCACCGCCATGATGATGGCAATAACAATCGTATTTTTATAGTTTTTCATTTTCTTTTTCTTTTAAGTTCCTGATTTGTCCCAACCTTTGTTCTGTTCGAGCTTGGGATTTAACTGAAGTTCTTGTGTCGGAATTGGATAGTAGTAATCTTTTTCCTCTGTCCATTTTTTAAGGATGTCCGGCAAATTGACAATACGGCCCCCGCTCTTTCCATTTTCTAAAACGAGCTCACCTAATTTCTGATATTGGACACCGGGCTTTTTGACTGGTGCAGTGCCTTCATAAATAACAAGATCTAATTTGCTATCCCGATCTAGGTCATACTCCCCCGCCCCCGGAAAATACATACCGTAAAAAGGCCTGGCAACTTTCGCTCCTTCTTTCCAGCGCAAAAGATCATCGTAACGCAGTCCTTCTTTGACCAGCTCGATGCGGCGCTCTCGTCGGATTTCCAATATCACCCCTGTTTGGCCACTTTTGCTAACATTAGGATAGCTGGACAAAAGATAAGGATCAATTTTGGAGTTGGCATGGGCTAATACCAAATTGGGCATATTAACGCGATCTCGCAGTAACTTAATAGACCTATCGATATCATTTTGGCTGATCGTACCTAATTCGGCCTTTGCTTCGGCATAGTTTAGCAATACCTCTGCATAGCGGATAATGGGCATATCATTGCTGCTTTGTCCTGCATCAAAAACCGGCGAAAGAATATACTTTACATATTGATAACCTGTTACTGATGTTGCAAAATCCGGAACTGAGGTGGTACTTGCACCGATACGTTTGTAACCTGGCGTACGAATGGTTTGCGATAGCCTCGGGTCACGGTCCTGCGTTTCGTCGTAAAACGATAGTTTATCAAAATTAGGTTTGTCCGTAAATCGACTTCCATCTTTCATCAAATAACTGTTCACAAGTTCTTTAACCATCCCTGGACGACCATAAGAAGCCGACAGAATATAGAAATTTGCAGAGTGTACAAAAGGAACAGTTGCGCTATACTGCCTTGCCAAGATCATTTCCGCTGGATTGGCTTCCTCAGCAATAAACAGTTCCTGATAAGCCTTACTGGGATCGCCTTTGTAAATACTGTAAGTATTGGACCTCATCAATTCGTCTGCAGCCGCCACACTTTGTTGAAGAATATCTTCCCAATCACCCAAGCCATGGTATTTGCGAAAGGTCCCTTCGAATAAACACATGCGGGATTTGAAAGCAAGAGCCGTCCATTTGCTGATTAATTGTGGACTTTTGTTTGTATTACAGTTCGCAATAGCAAAATCAAGATCTTCAAGTATTTTAGCGAAAACAACTTTGCGGGAATCCCTCGGTTTGAACATAGCAGGATCATCAAGCTGATTTACTTTATCGTACCATGGCACGTCACCAAAGCGTACGATCTTGTCATAATAGAAATAAGCACGAAAAAAGCGAGCAACACCGTCATACTGTAAACGTGCTGCCTCATCGGCACATTTGTGCGAATTTTCAAGATAGAAATTTATACGGCGGAGTGATGTCCATGCCCACCCGCCACCACTCGCTGGGGTTGTACGGGTACCCTGAAATTCAGAAGCCAGTGTATTACGGGCTTCGTCATCGCCCTGACCGGGCGTATTGTAATGTATGGCGAGTGCATCAGGAAGATCTGCGTAAAAAGCATTAGTAAAAGTCTGTAACTCGGAGGCTGTCCGGAAATAGTTTTCAGGTGCCAATTCGGCTATGGGATACCGCTCCAGATAATCGTTATTGCAAGAACTAACTGCAAGTCCAATAATGAGCGTAAAAATATTAAGGTTTCTTTTCATGATTTTTCATTTTAAAATTTACACGCACAAACTAAAAAGACAACTGAGCGCCAAAAGAATAGACGCGGCCTACAGGGTAACTCCTACCTGTATTATCGCTCATTACTTGTTCGGGATCAATATAATCGGTCTTCAATTTGGTCCAAGTGTGTAGGTTTTCTCCACTAAAGAATAGACGTAGTTTATTTATTTTTGCCTTTTCGGTAAGTGCAACAGGAAAGGTGTAGCCTACAGTCAGATTACGCAGCTTTAGGTAGGAAATATTTTGTATATACATATCATTGGCAACAGAAAGTTCAGAGTTTTGCGCTGTATAGCCCCGTAAAAATGGAAAATAAGCATCTGGATTCTCTGGTGCCCATATTTTATCCTGAAAATTGGCCGGAATAAATGAATCGTATGGTCTCGCATAAACGGACCAAAAAGCTTGTGCTTCTAGGTTAGGATACCAGTTTTGTTTGCCAATACCCTGAAAAAATGCGGACAGGTCAATGCCATTCCAATTCGCTCCTAGATTTAATCCATAAGAGTAACGTGGCTGATCGTTACCGATGATTGTGCGATCTCCGGGATTAGACAGCGTATTATCTCCGGCATCAATGATGCCATCGCCATTAAGATCCAATATCTTGATATCTCCTGCTTGAAGCATACGCAGGTCGGCCGTGGGAGCTTGCACACGACGCCTATTGATCTGATCTTGGTTTACATGCTTGGCATATTCCTGTGCCTCTTCGGTTGTCTTAAAAAATCCGTCGTAATGATAGCCCCATATTTCGCCCAATTTTTGTCCTTTATAATAATTACTCAACAGTCCGGCATCGTTGGCAAACTTGGTGATTTCAGCTTGATAATCGGATAGCATCGCTCGCACGGAATAATTAAAAGGTCTTCCGCCGACATCAAAACGGTCCTTCCATAAAAGAGAAAGCTCAAAGCCTTTGGTCTTTAAATCTGCTGCATTCTCTTTGGGCTCGGATGCGCCAAATACCGCCGGCTGGGTCTTACCTTTACTGAGCATACCTTTGGTCTGCCGGACATAAAAATCAGATTGAAAATCCAGTTTATTATTGAATAAACTAAAGTCGAGACCTATGTTGCTAGTCGTGATTTCTTCCCAGGTCAGTGTGGGCGCTACTGGTGCGGGACTATTGGCGACATTTAATTTCTGACCATTAACTAAATAAGAGATCTGGCCCGTACCCATCGATGAAATATAAGCATAGGTATCCACTTCCTGGTTACCAAGGGAACCATACGAATACCTGATTTTTAGATTATTGACCTTATCCTTTAGCGGAGCAAAGAATTTCTCTTCGCTGATACGCCAACCTGCAGAAAAGGATGGAAAGAATCCAAAACGGCTATGCTTCGGAAAACGCGAAGTACCATCGTAACGACCACTGACTTCTAGCAAGTATTTGCCTTTGTAATCGTAATTGGCACGATAAAACCCACCACGTACTGCCCACTCGTCGCCACCTGCTTCAAACTGCTTCTCCCCGATCACCAAATCAAGATCGTTTAAATTTTCGGACAATAGATCCTGACCAATTCCTCCAATCCGCTTGTAAAAACGATCTTCTTGATTAAAACCGCCCATCATAGTAAGGTGGTGATCGCCAAAATCTTTTTGGTAAGTGGCGAAAATGTTTATAAAATGCCAAGCATATTTGCCCATATTTTCGCGAAGCTTATCTTGGTTCAGGGCACCTAGAGAAGACAATTCGAGCTGTCCGGGATATTTCGAATAGTACTGTTTGGTCTGTCTATAGGAATAGTCAGAACGATATTCACGATAAGAATAGTTTCCTGTTAGGGATAAACCTTTTCCCAATTTCAGCACCGCTTCAGTCATGTTGGTAAATTCGGTACCGCGTGTGTACCCCCGCATCGTGCCGCTTTCGAGTGCATTGTGCAGGCCGTACCCAATGGGGTAGCTATTGATACCGGAATAACCAGTAAGTGTGCCATCCGGATTTCGTGGCACGTACATCGCATGGTAATGGTAAGTAGGACTATTGCTTACGTTGTTGGCAACAGTACTGAAATTATTTTCCAATCCGGCCCAGTCATAGGTAGATTTAAAAAAGTGTGTACTATTACTGATGGTCAGCCAGCTCCGGATATCTGACGCGATATTTGCCCGGAGATTGTAGCGTCCAAATTTATCGGGATCAATATTGAATATCCCCTGTTCACTCGCTTTGGAACCGGATACCGCATAACGCGTATTGCCCGAAGATCCGGAAAATGAAAGATTATGCTCGTTTTTTGGTCTTGTCTTTTTGTACAAATAGTTGAACCAATCGAAGTTGGCATAGTACCGATAGATGTCATTGCCGCTGGCATCTTTCTTGACTACGACCCAAGGTCTATCTGGATTTTCGGTCTTATCGTTAACACGTGCTAGCAATTCTTCATAATCTTCATCCGTATAGCGTGTGGTCCGATACCCCAATGCATTGTACATGGCGTCATCATTGATCTTGGCATTCCAATAACCACTGGTTATAAAATCAGTGTTGGTGGCATGAGTGGTGAAACCAATGTTGTTATTATATTCAATGGAGGTCTTTCCATTTTTACCACCTTTTTTGGTTGTGACCAAAACGACACCAAAAGCACCACGCGCCCCATAGACAGCCGCTGCCGATGCATCTTTGAGTACCGTAACTGATTCTACGTCATTGGGGTTGACACGGTCCAATGTTCCTAAGATACCATCGATCAAGATCAAAGGACCACCGCCGTTGATGGAGGTATTCCCGCGTACATTTACCGAACCGCTGGTACCTGGTTTCCCGGACCCAAAGACAATATTGAGATTGGGAATATTGCCCTGCAGAGCTTGGGTAAGTTGTGTGACAGGACGATCTTCAAATTCCTTGCCCGATATCTGGCTAACTGCCCCTGTTAGATTGACCTTTTTTTGTTCTCCATAACCGACTACCACAACTTCATCCATGGCTGTGATAGCCATATCGAGCCTAACTTGAATCTTATTTTGTCCACTTACATTAATTTCCTTGGACTGGTAGCCAAGCATCGAAAATATAAGCTGATCATTGTTTGTTTTGAGACGAATCTCAAATTGGCCATTTTCATCGCTGGTTATTCGATTTTCCGTCCCTTTTTCCGTTATAGTGACATTACTAATTGGGTTTCCCTTCGAATCAACAACGTTCCCAGCTACACTGCGCTGTTGGAGGACAACAGTATGATTGAGACCTGCAACATAGCGATTCCATGAGGTTGCTGTTGGTGTAGAAGCTGGCCTGCTTAATACGACATTGTTGTCCATTATCTTATAGACAATCTGATAGTTTGCAAGAACATCTTTCAGTGCGTATTCGAAAGGTACATTCTTGTAGTTGACATCGATGCGTTTAGCGTCGTTTAGCAGAGCGGCTTTATACAGAATATTGTAACCGCTCTGCTCTTCAAAAACCTTTAATATGGTTTCGAGCTTAGCATTCTTCTTTTGGAAATTGACTCCTTGTCCAAATGTAATTGCACTCAACTGGAGGTTAGAGGCCAGCAACAAGGGAATCGCTAATGACATTTTCATAGCAAATTCTTTTTTGGTAGAGATCGTACTTTTAGGCATAGGGTCTCCATACCGTTTTTTTTTGTACTTTTGCATACGGTTGTAATGGTTTTTAAGTCTATTAAATCTTTTTCAACTAGTCTTTTCGAAGACAAAATTCAGGAGCGATCGCAACGCTCCTGAAATCTTCTTAATTGGTTATCTTTTCACATAAATTTTCCTCCCTTTTACTTCAAAGTGAATATCTCCGACTAATTCGATTGTACGGAGCAATTTGTTGATATCATCATATCTTGACACAGTGCCCGAGAACGCAAAATTTTCGGGACGATAATCAAAGTGAACTTCCACGTCATACCATCTACTGATAATTTCCATGACTTCGTCAATAGATGTATTATAGAAAGCAAATTTTCCTTCTTTCCATGCGGTGAAGTAGCGCGGGTCAACTGCAGTCTTTAAAAAGTTTTTGTTCGTAAAATGTAGCACGGCCTGTTCAGCAGGACTTAGGTATAGGTTGTCCTGTGGGCTATCGTGAACATTTAACTTCACCTTGCCTTCTACCAAGGTTGTCACGATCGATTTCCCATAGTTCTGAAGGTTAAAAGATGTCCCCAAAACCTCCAATGTCTGATTTCCCGTATTGACAATAAAGGGGACACGCCTTCCATGGTGAACTCGTTTGGAGACTTCAAAATAAGCTTCACCCTGTAGTTGGATTTTTCTCTCATCGCCATTAAAACTAATCGGATAACGTAGTGTAGTGGCGGCATTCAGCCAGATCTTTGTACCATCCGCCAACAGTAGTTTATATTCCCCTCCCCGTGGCGTAACGATTGTATTATACGCTGTCTGCTGATTACCAGCTTTTGAGTTCTTCAAGCGATAAGATATAATGCCTTTGTCCGATTTTATAATCTCAAATGCACCATTATCGATGACCGTATCTAATTTTAATTTTTCGAGATCTATCCGCTCTCCATTTTCTAAAATTATTTCGGCTTTTTGGGAACCTGGAACTACAGCTAGTGAATTGGCAGCCACCGATTGACTTTCATGTCTATTTTTTTGCACATAAAAGAAGATCGAAGCAGATATACCGACGAGTAGTAACATGGCTGCTATGCGGACATATCTTAGCATATAGATTGTTGATTTCTTTTTATCCGAGCTGGATACAACTTGATCTTTTATTCGTTTATCTTGAATGATTGTCTTAAAAAGATTATCATGCGCAATTCGATTGTTTGGAGACTGCTCTATCTCTCCCTCCTCCAAAAGCTGTTGCCATGCTTCCAAAAAATCTGGATCATTGAGATAGTTGGCAAAATTTTCCTTTGCACGCTCGTCTAATGTTTTTGCCAAAAACTGACTGATAATGATTTTATATGCTTCTACTTTGGACATCCTTATCTATTGTACTCTATAATAATATTCGTACAACCGGATAGAATGAACTAGTCAAAAGATATTTTTTATTAAAAAAAAGATTAGAAGTAAACTATCAAGTTTCAAACGTACAAACTGGCATGCTGCTACGAGGTGGTTACGGACGGTATTTTTGGAAATACCAATTTCTTCGGAAATTTCAGCATAGCTCATCTCATCTATTTTGCTTTTGTTAAAAACAATCTGCTGTTGCGGTGGTAAACGGGATACAATTGTTTGAAGTATTTTATCCAGATCTTTATGGGCGATCTTCCGTTCCAATTCATCGCTCAATTCATCCCATTCAGCCAAGTGCGACACTTGATATTTTTGTCTCGATAGTTCTTTTCGAAACAAAGTGATAGCCATTCGTTTCGCTACTAAAAATAAAAATGGAAAGATGGCTTCCGTACAGGGGATTGAATTGCGTTTCAAAAAAAGCTGTACAAAAATCTCCTGCGTAATCTCCTCCACGTCTAGGTCGGAAGTACATACACGACGTACTTTGTGATACATCAAAGGTCTGTAAAAATCAAAAATCTTTTTAAAAACCTTTTCGTCTCCCAATTTAAAGCGATGAAATTCATCAAGACTCAATGGAACTGCATTTAAATCCATGGTTATATTTTCCCTAGGTTACACTTGGTCTAAGCAACAAAACTCATATTAAATCTATATAAATGCAAGGTTATTTCAAAATGAAATGTACATATCCCGAAATTCGAGCCAGTTTTCAAGAACGCTACGAAAAATGCAGTCACGTCATTTTTCGTTTATATTCATTTTTTTTATAGAATTCATGTGTTTAACCATGAACTTAAGCAAGCTTGAACAGGATTTTTTTGTAAAAAAAAGACCGTATCAAAAAGGCACAATATGATTCTTTAAAAGTCGTTAACAATCAGCTGCATATACTGGAACATTGGCAAAGCAATAACGCTCAAGCAGAAAGAGGGGCGGCAAAAAGATCAATAGTACAAAAACTATCTACTGAGCTTCAAAAGAAGTTTCTGGATATAAGTGGATTTTCGACAACAAACCTGTGGTATATGACTCTATTTTATAATGAATATAATGATAATCCGAATATCCAACCATTGGTTGGAGAAATTTGTTGGACGAAGCATATCGCCATATTATCTAAATGTAAGGATTAACAGGAGTGTAAATTTTATATACAAGCGACCAAAAAATTTTGCTGGACAAAAAACATATTAATTAATCAAATTGAAAATAAGAGTTTCGAAAACTAGCATGCTGTTAGAGATTGGTCTGTATGCTACGCTGGGTTTCAATAACAAAAATAACTGTCATTCGCTGTCTTCTAACTTTATTTTCCTTATTGCATGAGCTACTTGAGGAATTTGATATTGACGATATATTATGACACATCACAGCCAAAAAGCATTTATTTCTGTGGAGTATATATGTGGTGGATTGTGTGGCCAGGGATGGTATTTTATTCTTGAAAAAAACAAAAGGCAAATGGACAGTTGTAAAATATGAGGGTACTTGGAATAGCTTAAGCTTAATACGAATAGCAACATTGGGTGATCGTCAACACGGCTTGAATAGGTTCTCGGATTATTAAATGGAACAGAATTTTCAATTGCGTATAAAAAATTAATACTAAATGCTATTTTTACAGAATATTCGTATTTGGCAACCAATTGATAATAGCAATATGATGGCAGACGACGAGCTTGAAAATGTAGATCCAGACGACATTAGTGATTTACTTGTTAAAGTTGAAAAATCATTTGACATGAAGTTTGGGAGCACCGAACTGATGCACATTTTCACTTTTGGTGAACTCTGTGATCACATCGCCAATAAAATCCAACTGGAGCATTCCAACGACTGCACAAGCCAACAGGCTTTTTATAAGCTTCGCGATGCAATGGCATCAACGTTTCAAATAGACCACAAAACAATCACAACCAGCTCTGCCCTCGTTGGTCTTCTGCCAAAACAAACCAGACGTTCTCTGGTAAAAAAATTGGAAGTGCACCTTGGTTTTAAACTTCATATCCTACGACCACCCTACTGGGCTTCCGTGACACTTGGGATTTTACTTATTGTATCTTGCGTCGCTCTATTCTTTAATTGGCAGATCGGACTTGCAGGACTTGCATTTTCAAATGCTGGACTTTGGTTTGCAAATAAATTCGGTAACATACTTGACCTACAAACTGTTGGTCAAGTAGCAAAAAAAATGACAAGTGAAAGTTATTTCAAATCTAGACGCAACCCAAAGACTTTTAATAAAAGCGAAATTGAAGAAATATTGACTGATTGGTTCAGTAATGACTTAGGCATAGACAAAAGTAAACTAACAAGAGAAGCGAAACTCAGCTAGCTTTACATTATGGAACCTATCCAATTATAAGGCATCGGTAAGTTTGAGCATGCTGTTGCTCTTTATATCTCTCAATAAGGTCTATCATAGATTAGTTCGATCTCCATGAGATTTAGGTTCTGAAATCACAACAAATTCTAAATCCTCGGTAGTTCGGTTGAAAATTCTGTGTATTTCATTTGCTTGAATATGAAATCCACTTCCTTCTTCAACGGAATAAATTTCGTTATCAACCTCGAAAGTTGCTGTTCCTTTAAGGATATAAAAGAATTGCTGTGCTTTAGTATGAAAGTGCAAACTTTCTTCAGTATCAGGTGGCATTTTTTCTTGGATTATACTTAAAGAATCAGATTTCAATAAGTGCCATCCATCACAATTCTCTCCCCAAATATAATGTTCGGAATTACTGGTATTTTTTATCATTATTTATAATCTTTTAAAATTTATTAACTATCATATTTAATTTGTACTGAATTTTAGATAACGATCTTTCATCGGTATCCCGTCGGCAGTCCTGAATGCAGTTCCTGTAATAATGATCTCATAGGTTTTGTTTGGTTCCAATTCCCAATCTATAAGCACGGATTTCTTATCTGAGGAATAGCGATGGCCTTTTATTATCGGAAAACTTTCTTTGGAAATTCCCCTAAATGACCGTCCTTGCCCCAACAGGGGTCTATCGAAATTTATCTTCAACTGCCCTAACATGCTGCTAGTATTGGTTTGTCCATCCTGAATTCCTTCAAAAGAAACAATTTTTGGTCTTCTCTCTTCAAAGGTTGCATCTAAAGAAGAAATATCCGCAGCATAGGATTGATAAGCCTTGGCAAGTACAGGCATATAGTTCTCTAAAGTAGGATATCTGTCGCGCTGACGGTCGAAGCTATCAAGCTCATCCACAAGTTGTTCAATCCAAAGAAAACCCCTTTCGAGCTGTTCATTGGTTTCCATTGCAATCTCTTCTCGGCTGAAATGATGATCTTTCTGATATTTAATAACCGCAGCTCGAACCAATGCCTCATTCAGCACCGTTTGCCAACTACCGTATGCCTGCCGGTTCATTTTTTCCTTCAAGACGCTATATAATTTTTCGCCGCTGTCTCTAAAAATTGTTGTGTCTTTTTCTAATAAATGATTAACAAAGGAATGGTTAAACTCGTGAAGTAATGTGGGGAAATAATGCTGTAACGGAAATTGCGCCATACCAAGACTATCCATACTCCATGTCCCCATAATAGCGTAGACTTCCTTATGACCCGCTGGATTCTTAATGGTTACCCCATAGTTACCGCCACCATTCCCCAAACCATTCACAATTAAAAACTTTTCGGATGGATTCTTACCATAGAACTTAGGATACCAGTCCAATTCAATATGTTCATAAATTAGAAGAAAGCGCTTTTGTACCTCATTGTACAGTGCCTGGTTATCCTGAAAAAATCGTTTACTATTACTGTCCTTGTAAAACTTCTTTAACAGTGTCGCAAATTGAAGGGCATTAGCTCTGCTCCATCTTTTGTCCAGGGTTTCATCAATATTCTTTTGCTTAAGACTAAACTTATCATCAAGATGTACGGCCATACTCATCACGGCATCGTAGCTTATACCATGTTCATTTTTAATCTTATTGACAAAGGTAATCAATTCGTGTTCTTTAAAAGGGCCATAGTGTTCATTGATCCGGTCAACGTAACGCTTGAAAACGTCTGAATTATACTCTCGATTGCCCGCAAGCCTAAATACAATACTTAGCATCTCGATACGCTCATCAACTTTGGGCCTATCCATAATTTGATTACGCTGCCCATAGGTAAGTATATATGGCAAACTGAATAGGATAATCAATACATATTTAGAAGTTTTTTCGAACATATTGGAAATAAGGTTTTACCATCTTTTATTCATTTCTTTCAACGGGGATCCCAAATAGTTTGCCAAGAAAATTAACACGCTATTTGACAGCACACTACAAACAATTTCTTTTTTAATACTGACCATTATTGAACACTAGTCGTTCGATATTGAACAGATCGAATGGCACTGGCCCCTACAACAAGCGGGTTATTTCTAGGAAGGCTAATTGTAGGGCTTAGAGGGGGCAGTATGTCAGCCGCACATCTTTAAATTTGGATCGAGTGAGCAAATGGTGGTTATCTTTACCCCTTATTGTTTATCTATAGAGGCACTTATAATTCTAATCCAAATAACCATTTGGAATAAAATCCAGCGAACTTGATGAACCTATATAAGCCTCCAAGATAAAATCAGTATTAATTTCTTTCATCGTAGTAAATACTAAAGTTGTCGGTGATAATTTGGTTGTTGGAAATGACGGTAATTCCTAATTTACGCCAAGTAATGAATGTACAGCATCATAAAACTGACTGTTGCTTCCTGTTAAATCAAATTTATGTTCGGTAGGTATGTTTCCCGTATTTGTAGATTTTCCACTCTCGTCTGATGAATAGGATAACAACAGAAACGGAGTTTTAGTCTTTCATTTTTAGAGATGCTTTAATGATTATTTTTTTAGTATCCACACTTGATTTTTTTCATCATAGCGACCGGAAAGGTCATTTTGCTTTATATCTATTAGTTTATAATCCTTGCAGGGCGACTTTTCGTCAATTTTTGAAGTATAGCTAATTTTGTCTAAAACATTGGAGTTAAGTTTGATATAGAATACCCCGGATTCAACTTTGTCCAAATTAATCGTAAGAAATTTTGCATCCTTATTGATGTTAAATGTCAGAGGCACAGCTATGTCATTCATTATGATCTTATAGATCTTTATCTGGTCTACCAGATATTTAGCTTGGTCACCAAAAAGTAGCTCCTTTCCATTTGAATCTGTATAATTTATATTAACTATTAATGGACGGTAAATATCTTCACAAAGACCTAATGGTTCTTTTTTATCTTGACAAGAGACAGAAATGAAAATAAATAATAGAATAATTAGTTTTAGAGAATATTTCATAATTGATTTGGATTATTAATACTCTTAACGTTTCATTTTGATAATTCGCTACACGAATAATTATCCTACAGATTATTAATTTACTACACAGATTGTGTAGCTTTCCACTTAGTCAGCTAAATATGCTAAGCCGAACGAAACAGCTAATCCATCTGATATCGCAATTTATAATTGCAACACATTGTCCTATACTAATGACCTACTTTGAAGCAGACATTTTCCAGGTAGCTGAAGATGGAATAAAATTAATTGCATATCAGAATACTGAGCATTATGCACCTCACATTAGCTTTGCTAGCGGGCCTTCTTTACTTACTACTTTGGACCAACCTAGAAAAGTACCTACTCTAAGTTTCGCTATTAGCTGACCTGCAACATGAATAGAAGCTACAATTCCGTTATCCTCGCACCAGTTAACTTCCACCAGCGTGTCTTCTCGAAAAGGTTCAAAATTTTCCCTAACAAACTCTACAGGGTTCAAAAATGGCAAATTTTCCTTGGTATGCCATTCTCGTTCCTCAGAAGTTTGCACACTATTGTACATCCATATATCACCGGCAATCTTCTTTTCTCTATACAAATAGCATAACAAACCTTATCATCATCAATAACCACAGAAAACTCAGGCTGAATGTCACAAGAAAATTGTTTAAAATAACTCATATTTTTATTTTTTCATTTACCCCACTATATCTGCCGTCAGATGAGATCCACAGAAAAGACGGAAATTGTTATTGATCTAATTTCAATAAAATATCCATTATAGTCAAATTAAAATAAGGCAATTCTCCCTGCATGGCAATCGAAAGAGGGATCTGATTAACATAGCTATCAAAACGCGACAAATAAATCCTGACCAGCCTGGTATAACCTCATATGGAATGTTTTCAAAAATCTGCTTTCCAATTTTGATGTTTGATCTTAAGTCTTTTTACTGTCTTATCATAAAATTACATTTCGGTTATAGACATCGCCAAGTACAAATTCAGTGAAATTTGATAACCCGCTAAAATGCAGCATATAATTTCGAACTTGGCCATGTAAATACTTTTAATTGATTATGACGATGTAAACTAAAACAAATTAGCCCAATCTTTATAAAAAGATTGGGCTAATTTAATATTTAAAAGTTTGAATTTATTGAAGCTTAGTAATCAAAGGGAAAATAGAGCTTTCAACATGAGCTTTTTCGATCAGACTACGTAATTCCATTACCTTTTTTGGATTGTCGATAGCAATATTATGCTGCTCTTTTGGATCTTTCTTGAGATTGTACAATTCCATTGTTGGTGAACCGCTCATAACTTTCTGCAAAATAAGTTTCCAATCACCTTTACGGACGGCCTGACGTCCTCCATCCTCATGGAACTCCCAATAGAGATAGTCATGCTGCTTTTGCTTTTTACTATAACCCAGCAATGTCGGCACAAAAGAAATTCCATCCGTATATCTTGGATGGTCTGTTTTTGCTAGATCAGCCAGCGTTGGCATAATATCCCAAAAAGCACCTAAATAATTTGACGTTTTTCCTTTGGCAATTTTACCTGGCCAATAAGCAATAAACGGTGTCTTTATCCCACCCTCATAAAGATCCCGCTTCGTCCCCCGCAATCCACCCGAGCTATTGAAAAAATTTGGATCTGCTCCGCCCTCTTTATGTGCCCCATTATCACTGGTGAATATAATAATTGTATTATCAAGCAGGTTATTTCGACGTAATCGTTCAACAATTTGTCCTACATATGCGTCCATCCGACTTACCATACTGGCATACATCGCATGGGGCTTTTCGACACTGTTGTACCCAGGGACTGTTGCTTTGGAACCATAATCGTTTCCTCGGTAAGGCTTTTCATCAAACTTTTGAGCGTATTGCTTATAGTACTCATCCTCAGGCCCTGCGAGTTCGGCATGCGGTAGTACCGTGGGCACATAAAGAAAGAAAGGTTTATCTTTGTTGGCATCGATAAAAGCGAGGGTTCTCTCCTGAATCAATGCCGGAGCATATTCACCCTGTGCCATCAACCCATTGCCATCAAGCTCTATGCGCTTTGTATTGTGCCAAAGATGAGTGGGATAATAACGATGGGATTGACGTTGACAATTGTATCCATAAAATTCGTCAAATCCTTTCTGGTCAGGCGCTCCAGTTGTACCCACCATGCCCAATCCCCATTTGCCAAAGGCACCAGTGGTGTAACCGGCCTTTTGTAATAACATAGCGATAGTCTGCACTGAATCGGCCAATGGCTCTTGACCCTCTGGTTCAATCTCTTTATTGCCCCTGACGTAAGTGTGTCCTGTATGCTGACCGGTCATCAAAGACGAACGTGATGGCGCACAGACGGAAGTGCCTGCATAAAAGTTGTCAAACTTCATACCTGAGCTGGCCAATGAATCGATATGTTTGGTTTCAATCTTAACCTGCCCATAGGCCCCGAGATCGCCGTAGCCAAGATCATCGGCCATAATAAAGACAATATTCGGTCTTTTACTTCCATTTTGTGCAAAAATACTACTTGTTGTTGTTACCAATAATATAGCTAGGACCGCTTTCTTCAGCGCGATAAATATTAGTGCTTTCATGTGTTCTAAATGAGTGCTAAAATATGAAGGTTAGGATGTTATTTACCAAACCTCGTTCTGTTTTAAATTTTTATTCTGTACCAATTGACCTTGACCAATAGTTCTCTTGGAAGCTTGCTCTTCTCTGCGGTGGCCAATATCTTATAACCGTCAATATATATACCTACTGTAAAGTAAAATGCCGCGAGATCCAAATTACTATCATTGATCCGATAAACAACACTGTTCTTAATGCCAACTGTAGATTCTCTCTAGTATAGGCAATGGCAGAGTCCAGCTTATAGGAAGTATATTCTTGATAAAGTAGCTTGTTTAATCCATATAGCCGAGAAATAGTCTTATTCCCATCTCTTCTTTATTTTTGAAATGATAGTAAAAGACCTCCTTGGTCACATGTGTCGTAGCCAAGATGTCATCAATACTTGTGGATTGAAAACCTTGCCTGTATATTAATTTCATTGCTCTTCTGAGAATATCTGATCTTATTGCCTGTGCTTTTGACATAAACATACCAATTAGTAAAGCGAAATTCAAATCTGGATAAACAATTACAGCAAAATGGTAGAGCAGGCATTACACTTTCTGCCAGTGAAAAAAGCAAAATTACAGTCTTCTTAACAACCTTAACATACAAAGATTTTTTAACTGATCCAAGATTTCAATGACCATGAAAGTGTAGAGCAATATTGCCGCAATTTAATATAATAAATTATCTAAATACCATAGCACTCCTCCCTTCTAAATGTATAATGATTACTTACCTGTTACTCCTCATATTTAATGAACTAGAAATTCCCTGAATTATCCGCTTGGATGGAGACGGACAGGTTCAGGAAAGATCATTGCTAATTTGTAAAAAAGAAAAAGCTTATGATCAACTTAAAAACTTTCTATATCGCGATACTCATTGCGGTAAGTTATTTCACCGCAGCAGCACAGGTAAACTCCAAAACAAATTCCAATACCACCATTGCGCAACTGCATAAACAGCTCGAAACCGTTATACAAAAGGAAAACATCCCGGGTCTGATGGTCGCGATTGTTAAAAATGATAGCATTCTTTATTCTGGCGGACTGGGCTATGCAGACCTTCAGAAACACCGTCCCGTAGATCAGCTCACCCAATTTCACTTTGCCTCCGTTACTAAATTTTTCGTGACTATGGGCATACAACAATTGATTGCTAAAGGAAAGCTTAAACTCAGCGACCGTATTCGCGATATAGCACCTGAAATTCCATTCAGCAATCGTTGGGAAGATACAGATCCAGTTAGGGTAGTTCACCTCCTAGAACATACAGCAGGCTTTGATGATGTGCAGCTCAATAGTATGATAAACATAAGCGAAAAACCTCTACTTGGTATTGACGCGATCAAGGCTGTCAGCAATTCACTGACCGTTCGCTGGAAGCCCGGAACGATGATGTCCTACTCAAACCCGGGTTACAATGTACTGGGCTATATCATTGAAAAAGTGACGGACATGCCTTGGGATAAGTATCTACACAAGCAGATTTTTTTGCCACTGAATATGCACAATAGCTTATTTGATCGGAATGGAGCACGCAGGCCTACCTTCGCCATAGGTTATGATTTTCAAGATGGTGAATTCAGGCCAATGCCATTCTATCAGCCAGGTAGCAATGGAGCTGGAAGTGCACTGGTATCAAATGCCTATGATATGGCCAAATTTATGCTTTATCTGCTCAATGGCAGTACTGACAGCACACTACTAAATAATGCTTATTTAAAGGAGATGGAGACTATCCACAGTACTTTAGCCAGCCAGGCGGGATTACAGACTGGCTATGCCCTGGGAAATGATCTATTTCCGAATAATAAAAAGGTTAGCCTGCGAGGCCACAACGGCAAAGGGGAAGGTTTTGTATCCTGGCTATTTTTTAACCGTGAAGCTGGTTTAGCCTATGCCATAGCAGCCAATAGTGTCGTCAATATGTGGCCAATCTCGCAGGCTATCGAAGAATTTCTGACAAAGGACATTGCCGCTCGGAAACCAGTCAGTCTACCAATAGATGAGCAAAAAATAAAACCGCTATTAGGTTACTACCAATTTATGAATCCCAAAAATGACCGTTGGGAATTCTATCGGCGGATCTTTGGCGGCATTGAATTAAGGGAGATCAGCAAAGATCGACTCCTCGTCAAAAAAGAGAATGGACAGATAGATTCTCTTGTCCATCTGGGCGATGGCATATTTCGCGCAAAAGATGATATTCTCCCTTCTTTTGTATTAGCCAAAGATTCCAATGGTCAACCTTTCTTTCAAGGTTATGGCAATAGTTTCTATCGAAAAGTGTCCCGGGCTTCCCTTTTAATACAAAAGATTCCTATCTATCTAGGTTTTTGTGCCATTTCGATTTATATGATCTTTAGTCTGGTGGGAATAGTGCTTACACTTTTTCGAAAAATGAACCTGATGGACCTCGGAATTCCTTTATTGCCAACAGTAGGGACCTGTTGTTTTATTGCAGCCTATCGTCTCATGGGATTGACAGATGCCAGTCACAAGGAGTTGTTTACCTCTTGTAATACAACAAGTTTTTCCATTTTTCTGGGCATGCTCTTATTTGCAATATTAGTTATGGTCAGTAGTTTACTTCTCTATAAGCGTTGGTTTCAACTAAGCCCCAAATGGTTGCGTCTGCTCTTAGCGCTCTGTAATTTCTTTTTATGCTACCTGGTTGCACTACTGTCTGTAAATGGTTGGATTGGTATGCCGATCTGGATGATGTAGTTTCTTTTGATTAATTATATTTAAATTCACGGTACAAAGATAGGTTAATACAAACCATGGTCAACATACTCTATACTTTTCACGCTTTTTCAGCGGGTGCGCTTTGGTTGCTCGGAACTTTAATCTTTATGGGGGTCAACAAAACAGGTATCCGGGCCGATCGCTGGCTGGGCACATACTATTTTCTGTTGGCATGTTTATTTACCCAGCTCTTTCTCGAAGGTTTTCACATCGACAACGAAGCATTGATCCATGTCCTTGAACTACCCCGCTGGGCCACCCTCCCCTGCTTTTATCTTGCGGTTCATTACATGGTCAAACCGACGAAACCGATTCGGTATTGGGGATTACATTTTGTTCCTTTCCTGGCTTTTCTGCTACTTTCTGTTATTTACTTAATACCGGGGCTTTTTAATAGTCACATCCATCCGCCTCAATTACCGCAGTGGATCATATTTGCTGTTAAATATTTCTTCTTTGCTCAATGTATCTTTTACTGGCTTGCTTGTTACAGACTCTTCAAAATACATCAGAATAACATTCGACAGTTATCTTCTTACACGGAAAAGATCAACATGATCTGGTTGAAATATCTATTGATCGCTCTATTATTTATGATCGTTGTCCGCTTACTGGCGTTGGCTCATTTCGCCTTTAACTCCTTTGCGCCAATCCTATATTTTATGGGCACAGTGGCACTTGGGTACGCAACTTTAACACAACGGTCAATATATACTGTTGAATCTACCGATAATCTGATTGATGAAAGTGATACAACAGAGAAAATTAAAACCGAAGAGCGGTTGACAGAACAACAGGTAGACACATTAAAAGAAAAACTCGTGCAGAAAACAACAGCTGAAAAGCTATATCTCGATCCGGGATTAACCCTCTCATCCCTCGCAGATCATATCGGCATCAATCCGCATGATCTTTCCTATATTATAAACAATGGATTGAAAAAAAACTTCTATCAATTTATTAATGAACTCCGTACGGAGGAAGCCAAAGTACTGCTATTATCAGCAGAGTCAAAGCGCCTCGATATGTTTGGGATCGCGATAAGCGCAGGCTTTAATTCAAGAACAACTTTTTATAGCAGCTTTAAAAAGGCGACCGGTATTACGCCGACAGAATATATGAAAGTCCATGGTAAAAAATTAACTTAACGCATGGCAAAGTGAAGTTTGTTCGATTGCATCCATTCGGACGTTTAGCCTATCAAAAAGACTTATTCTTGTATCATATCAACAAAAAAAATTATGATACAACAAATTAAACCACGTATTCGCTCGAAAGCGATACGCCAAATTTCTAAAGCAACCTTCGGTCTACTAGTGGGAGCATGTTGCTTTTTAGCCTCCAATGATACGTTTGCACAGATCCGCTCCACAAGTGCCTCCTACCAGCAACATCAGACTCCACTGAAATCATTTCAGGGCTACTACCAGCTACCCAATAAAGTAGCTTTCATTGCTTTCAACGAGCAAGATAATACGCTACATGCGACACAGCTATGGGATCAGAAAAAAAGATATCAGCTCGTCCGTAAAGATGATACGCATTTTGAATCCAAAAACGAAGGCTATGCGATAGAGTTCTTAAAAAATAGCGCTGGAGATTTTAGCCAAGCCAAGATCCTTGGCAGAATTGTATGTGAGCGTGTACCGTTTGACCCCAATAAAATTGTAAGTCTAACCGCATCTCAACTGAAACAGCTTGCCGGAACTTACCTTATGGCCAACGACAACAATTTAAAAATTACCATAGAACCTTCAGCACAAGGCTTAATCCTTAAACAATTGTGGGACAACAAAACAATTTCATTTACCCCACGTTCGGAGCTTTTCTTCCTCAACGAAGATGGTACCTTTCCTTTGACATTTTCTGTTTCTAATGGAAAGGTGGAGCAGATGACATGCTTTGAAAAAGATCTTTGGCTGAGGGCTGATTAATAATCCCAATAAAAAAATCGTATGAAAAGAATGATTGGCTGCTTATCCATTATACTGATGGGTATAGCACAACTAAAGGCGCAGCAGGTAGCTGATGAACAGTTTCATTATCCCATTACCGATCCGCACCATCGGGTCGGTAATGGGCCTCTGCTCCTGTTTGACGAAGCGCACAACAATCCGGTTACTTTGCGAGGAGCTTATGCTGCCTTTTCAGATCTCTTAAAAGCTGACGGGTATAGCCTCCGAAGTACCAAAGAGAAAGTTAGTTTTGAGAGCCTGAAGGAGGCAAAAGTATTCATCAGCGTAAATGCGCTATATGATCCAGAAGACTGGAGCCTACCAGCCCGTTCGGCTTTTACTGATAAGGAAATCGATCTCCTTCGTCAATGGGTATCTGACGGCGGAAACTTATTTTTGGTCACAGACCATATGCCCTGTGGTGGTTCAATACAAGCTCTTGCCGCCGCATTCGGCATTCATGTTATCAATGGTTTTGCGCTACGCAAAGATGAGCAGCCCGAAATTTTTTCAAGAGATAGAAAAACACTTTTGCCCAATGAAATCACAGCTGGATCAGGTAAAGAAATAGACAGTATAATGTGCTGGGGCGGTACGGGATTTACAGTCCCTTCAACCGCACATATTATCTCGTTGTTGAACGAAGAATATGAGATTTATCTACCGAGCGACGCTAATCAGATAAAAAGACCCATTCCAGATGATATCCCCCGGATATCGGGCAAGGGATTTGCCAATGGTGCTTATCTTAGGTTTGGGAAAGGAAGAATTGTGCTATTCGGGGACGGCGCTCCTTTTTCGGCACAACTCCATGGCATCAAAAGTAAAAAAAGGGGTATGAATCATCCTTCTGCTTACCAAAATGCACAATTGCTACTTAATATCGTTCATTGGCTCGACCAATGAACGATCAATCAATCCCAGTAACACGATATTGAAAAATTTCATGTCAGTTCCTATATTGACAGGCTTATTTTCAACTTTTATTCCGGAAGTTCAGGCATCGCAATCCGACGTTGCGTTGGTGTACTTAAAGCCTGTAGAAAAGCTATCACCGCATCAACTTCCTGTCGCGATAAATTCAATTTTTTTAATAATGGTGAATGTATGGGTCTTGTCTTTTCATCAATTTTCACATGCCTTTGTATAGGTGCGGGATTGCCCAGATTATAGAGTTCGACCACATCACGCAAGGTTGGAAAGTTGCCGTGATGCATCCAGGGACCTGTAAGTGCTATATTTCGTAGCGATGGCGTACGGAATGCGCCAATGTCTTTTTGATCTCCTGTGAGATG
This sequence comes from Sphingobacterium athyrii, assembly GCF_003071065.1. Lineage (GTDB taxonomy): Bacteria > Bacteroidota > Bacteroidia > Sphingobacteriales > Sphingobacteriaceae > Sphingobacterium > Sphingobacterium athyrii. The sequence goes on from NZ_QCXX01000001.1 coordinate 1,242,900, forward strand.
GTAGCGGCCAAAATCCTGCTGTTTGCTTCCGTAGAGTGTCTGTCCATCATTATGAAAAAGATTGTCCGAGAACAAAGGTGTATTGTGGCAATTTATACAACGAGCCTTTGTACGAAATAAATGTAGACCGGTAAGTTCCTGATCGTCCAGTGCATCAGCCTGTCCCTGCACAAATCGGTCAAATTTTGTCGGATAGCTTACGATACCGCGTTCAAAAGTGGCAAGCGTCTGTTGTATTCGGAGCAGCGTAACCTCTTTATCTCCAAAAGCCTGTTTGAAGTAGGGCGCATAGCCGGGCACAGCTTTTACATGTGCTATTAACGTATCCAACGGCGTATTCATTTCAACGTGATCCTGTGTCGGCAGCAGTACCTGATCTTCAAGGCTCTTAGCGCGGCCGTCCCACATAAAAGATTTGTAAAATGCGACATTGTACAGCGTCATCGCATTTCTTTTCCCCTCTCGCCTTCCATGACCGTGCGCGAGGCTTTTCCCATCTCCAAATCCCAATTGCGGGTCATGACAGCTTGCGCAGGAGATTTGCTTCGATGCCGAAAGTCTGGGGTCAAAAAACAATAACTTTCCGAGCAGCGATTTTTCCTTGCTATAAGGATTATCTGCCGGATAGCTTACCTCGGGCAATACCCCGATATCCACAAAATTAGGTCTCACAGCTGAGTCGATATGTGGTTTGGGCCATAGTTCCTGGCGTCCGCTACTGTAGCGTTGGCGCAATGCCTGTAGATCTTCCTGCTCGTCAGTACGATTTGCAAATGCCGAAATCAACAAAGGAGCAATAAAGATTACTATAACAATCAGTGTATTCTTTTTCATCAGGGGCAGCCTCTTAAAATCCATATGCTACCATTAAATTCACTTGTTTCCGGGTAGTCCCTATAGGGGCAAGATTCTCGCGATTCAGATCAGATAAACGTCCCGCTTTTTGATAATTGTAGTCTGCTATCAAGTGAATGAAATTCCCCTTTCTTAAGCGCTGTTTGAAACCCAATTTTACTTTACCGCCATATAAATTTGCACGATTGTAAAGGACATCATGATAAAAAACATATTGATGGAATACATTTTCATTGATTTGTGGTAACGACCAGGATGTACCTATATTTTGGCGAAGGGAACCTGTGAGACCAAATTCTATTTCTTGATTAGTAGCGGTTATATAGGTCCACGCTCCATTGAGTTGATAGTTTAAATGCTCGTAGTCCAGACTTGTACCAGTGCCACCATCCCTTCTGATTTCATTCAATACACTAATTTTCCCGCCGTAATAGTGTCGCCACTTCTTCTTCGCTAGCATATAAGATAGATTCAATGCGCCATTATCATTCTGGTAAACATAATTCTGTGCGTTGCCACTTTCCGTTACCCGGTCCTTTCCACGTATGCTCGACCAATCAAACGATGCCATATAAGAATGAATTCCTTTCGACAGCTGCCATACCAAATTATAGTCTAGTCGATTTAAATTATACTGACTGAGTTCATTGATGCGCGACTCGTTGCGCAGCGTTTGTCGATACTTCTGTTCTTCACGCAAATAAGCGGCATTGCCATAAAAGTCACCTATTGAAGAATTCCATGAGAAGTAAACCTTACCGCCGAAGCGCTTCATGTCATTCTGATAGAACATCTTCTGCTCCAGGAGCCAGTCACTTACCTTCCATCCGTAACCTCTGATAATATAGTTCATATAGGGTGACTCCACAGCGCTTGTGGCCGTATTCCCATTTTTATAAGCTATTTCAAAATCCTCCTGTCCATAACCATACTTCCCTTCGATACCAATATCAAAATCTGTGGCTATACGCATGCTACCGCCCGCTGTACCGTTCAGTTGCGCTACGCGGATGCTACCTCTCGGATCATTATTGCTAAAATGATTGCCTACCTGGTAATCGAATCCACCAAAAACAGCATATTTTCTGTCTGCAAAATAACGCTGTCCGCGTGTCTGGATACGATAGGTCGTTCGTTCATAAAGATTGTAACCATAGGAGCCAAAATACCAGGGGGAAGAAGTGTTTTCTCTGGTCTGATGGGCAAACCTCGTACTGTCCTCGACAGATCTCGTATAATTGAAACGCCCCCACAAGCGTACATCTTTAATAGTAACAGCTCCCTCCGAACTAAAATTCAGCGTATTTACCCGCTGTGCGTCCTGGGCGCGGTGATAATCGCCCGAGGTGGAATTGTATCCCATACTAATCAAACTGTAACGCTGCGGCACCTTCTTTTCCAGCCACATCGGATTATCGACAGCATACTGCCGTAAGCGCAATTGCATGCTATCCTGGTCAATATATTGAATATAGGGTATGGTATCTTGTCTTGCTATCGCTTTGGCCTGAAGCTGGGACAACGCCCCAACAATTAGGCATAAGGTAACTTGAATATAATTTTTCATTTTTCTTTGCTTAATCAATAAATCCCTTTGGATTTGCCTTCATTGACACAAAATCATCACTTGAGTTATTAGAATCCTCCAGTATTCTTTTTCCATTGATAATCTCTTTTGTTTTCCTAATAACTGAATTTGAGGAACGCACACCTCCGTCTACAGTGATAGACCCTGCATCGATTTTTGCCGTAAATCGTTTCGGATATTGTGTAGAGGTTGAGGACTGAATTTCCACACCATCCAAAATATTAGCTACTGGAATCTGGAGGTAATCTGTGCCCAAATTTTCCCGTCCATCAGCATATGGCGGCATATAGCCCTTCCAACTGATTACCGGTCCCATGTTCTGATCACGGAAAATGATCCAGCTTCGTTGGCCCGCTTGGTTCATAATCATGTCAGCACCAACACCCCGGTTGATCAGCCTTATATTGGGAACATTTGGATTATCGATGTCAGATGCCAAAGGTTTGGTACTTCCAAGATAGGGTACATAATAAGCTTCAAAATCTGCCTTGCTGAGGTCGATGGTGAGGCTCGGATTCTTTACGGAGATCGCGACCCCGTCAGCTCCTATATAGGGCGACTGATGGTTAGCTGCTGTTGAGGCGACAACAATACTCTCGCCCGGCAGAATCGGATAGTCCTTTCCACTGCCCGGAAGCTGGATGATCAGATGAGCGTAGACATAATCATTATTGGCATCAATATCCTGTGGCATACGATACGACTTACTCCAATCATACTGTCCACTATTGGGCTGGTACACATAGGTCGTACTCGCATTTGTCGTACCAAAAGCTTCGGCTATATAGAGACTGTCTGCATAACGGACCTGATCGGAATTATTATAGATTTCGATAAATTGATCCCTAAAACTAGCGCCTTGATTGGCGTCTGAACCTGCGTAATAAATCTGTTTGATAACCAAGCCCTCCTCATTACTATTACCGGTCAGGAGAGAAAGGTCCCAATGTGTCGCCGCCGACCCTTTGACGACTTCGATCCGACGAATCACCGAACTAAAGGTAACCTCACTGTCTTCACGCTGCCCTGTTAACTGGTTGAATTCTGCAGCACTGAATTTTTTCACGACCTGAACATTATACGTATTAGGCGCCAGATCCACGAACTCAATTACACCATTTTCATCAGATTTTACCGTCAACAACAGTTTGCCTTTCAAGGTGTAAAGGTTTAAAGTAATATCATCCAACGGCAATTTATTGGCATAGGTTTCACTTTCGTAGGACGCACTCAACGAGATGTCTACCGATCCATTTTCGGCATAGCTATCTTTTTGACAGCCGCTAAAAAGATAGCTGGAGCCAAAGATTAAAAGTATAAGTTTAATGATGATTTTCATGGCGTTATAGTTTAAGTCTGAGTTGCGCACCGTAAGTAGGTTTGCCATTCGGAATGATCATGGAATTATCAGAACGTTTGTACTGTGGACGATAATTAAATACGTTATAGACATGAAAAGCCAAGCTTAGCCGTTTACTGATTTCCTTCGATACATTTAAGTGGAAATTTGTATAGACAGCAGGCTGGTTCTGATTGTTGATTTCTTCTATTGGCTTTAGCGTATGCGCATAATTGACATTGTCACGATCAAAATTGTCTATGGCATGGTAGGCTCCATCCTGCGTATAATAACCGATAGGTATGCCGTCGGACGCATCGGTATTCGTTTTATTCATGAGGTTAAATTCGGTCGTAAAATTGATCAACAGTTTAGCCTTAGGAATATGCGTACTTGAAGTAATTGCCGCATTGCTTACCGTAGTCGTCCTGCGCTGTGTTGGATATATTGCAGATTCTGCACGATTGGGATTGTCGGTGTTGTTGGGAAATGTCGCCATATTCTGCAAGGGTCTATAGGTTGATTTGGTCAATCCCGCCCTTAGATTAAACGAGGTAGCGATGGCCATCCATTTTGGGGTCGATAGCATGAATTCGATCCCCTGAGTTCTTTTGTCGTCAGCATTCATAAATTCAAATCGCGATAGCCTATATTGTTTTGTCCCATCAATAATATAGGGAACTTCCGCATTGGGATCGGGATTATCGTTGTATTTGTCCAGCACGATTTTCTCAAAACTGTTGACGGTAACGACATCTCTGTAATTCCTTTTATGATAAAGGTTCACCCCCCATTTAAAATCTTTATATTCATAGGTGGCTGAAAATTCGAGCTGTTCGGACAACGAAGGCTTAAGCTTACTATTATCCGGTGTAAATTTATCTACATACATCAGGTAAAGGCTATTTGCCTCATCGACACTTCCCCCATTAAAAGCGGTATGCTGAAATAAAGGAATCTCATAAAATACCGGGCCCGGATACAATTGCGCCAATGCGGGCGCTTTACTTGCCCAGCCATATGCTACCCCCACTGTCAGCGCAGGGGTAATTGCATAGTTAATATTCGTACGTGGTGAAAATGTAAGATATTTTTCAAATTTGTCCAACCGTGTACCAATACGGACGTTCAGGTCACGCTCAGCGATTTTCGCCGTAAAGAGGTCTTCCGCATAAAATCCCAGCTGTTGTTGTCCATGGATACGTGAGACATCATAATAGCGTTCTTTGCGAATATCAGCATTTGCTGCGATGGTATTATTGCGTGGTCTGGACGGGTCGACAATCTGTCCCTTTCCTATATTTTTTGAGTAATTAAAAAATGAACCAAAATTCACTTGATGCAGTAGGTCGCCCGTCCGGAATGTGCCCGTCAGATCCAGGCGTGCTGTTAAATCGATGGGTTTACCCTCAATATTGGTTACCGCCTGATAAATCCCGCTTGCATATTGGCCTTGATGAACTCCTATTTCTGTGGCATCTGAGTAGATGATATAAGTACCGTTGACGTCCTGTTCTTTATATGTATTCTGATAAGTTTCGCTGTAACGGACATTCAACCCGATATTGGAAAGAAAACCTCGGTCAATCCGATAATTGGCGCGGCTTCCGATAGCGAAATTATATGATTTGAAGCGCATGACCGCAGCCGTTGGATCATCACTATCACGACGGACTTTATCCATGTTGCGGCCATAATCTATGGATAAGGTATTGGTGAAAGCTTTTTCTTTTCCGGCGAAAGTGCTCCACATGATATTTCCGCCAACACGATCGTAGGATTTCATCTTATCCCTGTTGTCTTCAAAGGAGCGCGTGAAATTTCCACCAACAGTGAAAGCTCCAAACTTACGGGTATCAATACCTTTACTAACTCCGTAAACGGTTGCATTATCGCGAAGTTGAACATTAAAATTGAGCGGCGTTTTTCCTGCAATACGATTGATGATAATCGCACCATTTGTCATATCCCCATACTTCACGGAGGGTACGCCGGCAGCAATTTCTATACTTTCGATATTGTCTGTGGCAATCTGGCGGAGATCGGTACCTCCAAAAGTATAATCACCGGTATAATTATCTGTACTGGCATCACTGCCACTCAGCCCAGATATCTTGCCACTGACGTAGGAATTACCCATACCATAGATTCCCGCATTTAAGGTCTGCATATTGGCGTTGTTGGACAATGCGATACCATCCATGATTAGGGCTACACCAAAAGAATTATTGAGTGCAAATGGATCTTTGTTGGAAAAAGAATTTGTGCCTAATGTTGCACTTCTTAAATTAGCTTGCTGGACCTGTTGTAAAGAGGGTGCGGCAATCTTTTGTCCAGGAATAAGGCTCAATAAATCACTGATACTTAATGCGCCCGACTGTTCGATCACTTCGCGGTTGATATAAAGTGAACTATTGCTTTCCAGTCGCCTGTTAGTCCGGGGAGTGACGGCTATTTCTTCCAGCCCTACACTCAACGTTGGTAATATGATGTCGGCAATAGCATTATTTGTTCCATTTAAAACAGTTGTCATGGAAGTCCCTTGTCTTCCGATCATGGAAAACTGCAAATTTGCTGACTTCAGCCGATGGGCCGGAAACTGGAATTTAAACGAGCCATTATTATCCGTAAAATAGTACTGGTTCAGTTCTTTAAGATGTACGGTTACCAATGGTATTCCTTGCCCATTCTCATCGACAACTCTACCCGATAGCACACCCAAAGAAGCCTTACTGATCAAAATATTCTTACCTGAGACCTGCAATTTGAGATAAGTTAACTGTTCCAGCTGATTTAAAACCTGTGGAAGGGCCCCATTTACCTCGATATTGATACGGCGCTCCACATTGATCTGAGATTCGTCATAGAGAAAGCTATAACCCGATTTTTCTTCAATCTGCTTCAAAACAGACCTTAGTGGTTGATTTTTGCTTTCAATCTTCAGTTGTTGTGCATCTACAACTAACACCTGAAAAGAAAGAAGTACACCAAGAAGCAGGGCGCTTCTATTGATGGATTTAGAAGACATAGATATATGATGTTATTTTTTGCGAACGATAAGTGTATTGGATTCGATGTTGAACCGGTAGTCTGTTGTCATGGAAAGTTTTTCAAGCACCATTTCCAATGGCTCGTGTCCTATGGTCCCTGAATACATCAGTTTGATATCTGGTCGGTCCTGCACGATGATTCCATATTTTCGGTTCAGCTGTCTGGCTATTTCGCTGAAAGTGGCCCTCTCAAAATGCAAAACACCCGCCATATTTTCCTTTTCTTTCGCTGGATCAAAGGATTCTACCGCAAAGGTCGCTTTGTTTTTATTATATACAATAGCCTGACCTGGATTTAGCTGTAATCTCTGGGCTCCCTTTAAAACCTCCACCTTCCCCGTAAACAAAGCTATTTTTGACAGTTCATCATCTTCAAAAGCGTGTACATTAAAAGAAGTTCCCAACACTTTGATTTCAAGTTCACCTGTTTGAATAATAAAAGGCTTATGGCTGTTATGAGTAACTTCAAAATAGCCTTCCCCATTCAGGCTAACTATCCGCTTATCTCCCGTGAAATGCTTCGGATATCGCAGTGTAGACGTTGGGCCGAGCTTCACCTTGGTACTATCGCTCAAAAGTACATTCATATACTTACCGGTCGGTACCAGCTGGCTGACAAGCTCAATTTGACTGGCATTTTCCGCTAGCGGCAATTGTCTTTTCAAAAATAGCAAACCCATGGATACGAATAAAAGACTGACAGCGGCATAGCCGATCCACCTGTAGTTTCGTAAACGATGTACTGGAGTGTTATTTTTATGGATAAAGGCCTGAAGTCGGGCACGCTCCTCAGCTATCTCGACCGGACTTGGACCAGCCTGCATCAGTTCGACTAATCCTTTCGCATCTTCTATAAGCTGCCGATGCTGCGGATTTGCCTCAACCCATTGTTTCCAATATTCCATATCCTCAAGCCCTGCTTGCAGACAATAATTGATAAAGGATTCATCACAGATCAGTTTTTCCAAAGTAGGTTGTTCCATTGCTTGATGTTGCGTTTATACAATAGTGCAGCAAAGGCTCTTTTTTTACCTATTTTTATTTGGAAAAATTTAAAACAACAACAATAATAACTGATAGTGAGCCTTTTAATTTTTTGATCGCTTCATGAACAACGTTGTAAACTGTTCTTAGTGCGGCATTTTCCATGTCCGCGATTTCCTCATAACTCTTATTTTGAAAAAACTTTAGATCAATATAGCGATGCTGTTTTTTCGTCAGGTTGTCCATCGCTGCACGCAGCGCCTGATCCCGTTCCAACGTTTCTTCAATTATGATTTTTTGCGATTCGATAGAATCCTCTATCGGTGTGTGCAACAGGTCTTCCAGCGGTATATTTTGGTAAGTATGCTGTTTGTAGATCACGCGTTTTAGCCATACAAAGAGATAATATTTTGGATCTGTAGTTAGCATGGGTAATTTTTCCCGTTTTTCCCATAGGTCACAGAATAAGATATGGATGGATTCTTTTACAACTTCACGGTCGGCATTAATTTTCAATCCGTAGCGGAACAGGGCTGTATATAACGAGTCGTATAAGGCCAAAAAACTGTTGCTATCGCCGGTTTTAATCGAGTTCCATGTTTTTAGTGCATCCAAGTGCGCAAAATAAACAATTATTTAGATCTATTCCAAATAATATTAAATCTTTAATATTCCATCTTTTTCACTTAGAATATGACCTGTCCAAAAGAACTGGATTATTTAAAAGACACCATCACTACCCAACGATTCATAAATCTCATCTTGCGAATTGTAAGTCCATTCATAAACAAATACAAACCTCTATATATTTAAAATTTAATTAAAGATGACTATGTTGAGCAAATACAAATTCAGTAAAAATCCACTGCATTATATTTATGCCCTGATCTGGTTGGGGGTGTTCGCTACTTTTGCTTTTTATCTCTTCACTGGGGAGATGTTCAGGCCGGAAAACGGCAAGATCCATATTGTAGCAATTCTTATCGCTTGGGTTGTACAATATCTTGGCCTTACACTGACATGCCTGATCATCCTATTTTTAGGGGTATACAAAGCATTACGAACCGTTTTAGACAAGAAAGAAACTGAATCTTAATAAGTTGATACGCATGGTCAAAAATACTAAAGGCAAATTTTCCCTTCAGCAAGTCACAGCATTACCATTTGTTAAGACATACGGTCATTAAATTTTTTGTGATTATTTGCGTTACCGTTTTTTTTTCCAAAAACTTTTGAAATAAATACGCTGTATGTCAAAATCGGGATTGTCTTTCAAAAATTTATATATGGCAGTGGCGTTTTCCGAATCGCCCAACACATAGGCGACTGTATTTTTGCCATCTTTTGGAAAATGAATGTTGATTAGGTCTAAAATACTTCTAGAGTCCATTGGACTTAAAATATAATATTTTAAAGGAAAACTATGGTCAATATCCGGGAATACATCCTCTTTGCTCCCTGCATAAATCAGACTGTAGACCTCTTTACTGACTGCAAGTGCCCGGTTGATCTCGTACAGATGCGATAAAGCTGTGATGTCACCAATTAAAAAATAATTTTCTCCGGATTGATCTATAACTAAGTCGCCTGAAGGTTCTTTGAAAAATATCGTATCCCCCTCCTGTATGCCTTTTACCCAGTCTGTACCTTCGCCGTTTGAGAATGTATTAATAGCAAGATCAGCTATGTTATAGACCGGTTCGTAATTCCAGAAAGAATATTCGCGGGAAACGCTGTGTGGATTATAATAAGGGTTGGAAAGAAATACATCCGTAGTAAAGCCTGCAACATATTTAATTTTGGAAAAATCAGCACTCTGGATTTTGATATGAATAGTATGTTCGGCTATCCTACTTTTTTGAAGAATAATACCGGTAAAGATTTCTGAAGTTGTACCCTGATTGCTCATTGTCTGAAAATTAATGATGTAAATTTGCTAAGACCTGCATCCTAAAACATTGACTTGAGTCAAAAAATGAAAATCAAAGCTTAGATTTCAACCGACTGAGTGTTTCCTGTGATATATTAAGATAAGACGCTACCATTTTGTTGGACAGCCGGCGCACTATAATAGGACTTTCGTCCAATAACTGACGGTATTTTTCCAATGCATCCTGAATAAGAAATGACATCAGTCGTTTGGTATTGTTAACGTAAGCAATTTCAAGATAAATTCGGTAAAACTTTTCCCATTGTGGTACAATCTCCAAAAGTTGGTAAAAATTTTTGTGCGTGATATAATAGACTTCTGAATCTTCTACTGCCTGAATAAATTCCTCGGAAGGTTCCGAAGTTATAAAACTGACTAAAGCAGTGGCAAACTGATTTTCAAAAGCAAAATACCGTGTAGAATCCTGTCCTTCTTCATTAATAAAGAAAATACGCACGCAGCCCTTTACCACGAAAAACGTCCGTTGGCTGGATTGTCCGTGCGTAAGAAGCAACTCATTCTTCTTCGCTTTCATCGGTTTGAAATAAGAAAGAATAGTCGCCAATTCCTCATTTGTTACGGATATTTTGCTTTTGATATAGGAAATTAAAAGTTCTTCCATTCCATTGAAATCAGTCTCAGTCAAATTTACCATTAATTGATAAAACGTAATATTGCCTCGATTTAAAATTTATCGTTCAGATGGTATTTCTTTCATCTTCTGATGCTCCGGCTTTCCAATAACTGCATGTGTAAATGAGATGCGGATTCCATTCCATTTCGTTTCGGAAATAGTTACGCAGTTCTTTTACCGTTTTATATTCCGCAGCAACATAAATGTAAGTATCTTTTTCATTATCTGAAAAACTATTCAATAATGCCTTTTCTGCTAAATGACTTCCGTTTTCAGGATTGGTGTTATGCAACCATTCCACTTCAACATTCGCAGCCGAACATAGCAAAATTTCATCTTCTTTGCTGTGGACTTCCAATATAGCCTTTGCTGACACTTGCCAAGGCAGCTGTTCTAAAATTACTGTTATCACAGGGACAGCAGTGGCATCACCCACAAAAAAATAAGCATCTGCTTTAGGAACTAATGCTCTTTTGCTTTCTTTCATCCCGATTCCCAAAGGGTCGCCTATTTTTGCATTGATTGCCCAGGCAGAAGCCGGGCCATTTTCCCCGTGAGCCACAAAATCAATCGTCAATTCTTTGTTTTTCAAGTCGATTTTGCGGTTGGTATAAGTTCTAGTAACAGCGGAAAATTCCGTTTTTATTTGCGAACCACCTTCTAGAAAATAGATAATGTCCACATTCGTCGGTGGTATGAAAATTTTATTATTAGAACCTTCCTGCACATTGGACAATAATGGCATTTGTTCATCTGAAATTCCGAACACCACGCGGATAAAGTGCGGCGTAAGGAACTCTTTTCTTTTGACGGTAAATACAGAGCGTATTTTCCGTGTATTGGTCTGATTTATCATTACACATTTGTTTTATAAAAACATCTCAGTTTTCAGTGGGAATTCCACTGTATGTATTTTCTGTACGCAATAATATCCTCAATAGATAAAACCATCAAGTTATTTTTACCGGCAAATTCTATAATCTCTGGCAGGCGTGACATTGTGCCATCATCATTCATTAATTCGCATAAGACAGAGATCGGTTTTAATCCAGCCAGTTTCATCAAATCAATACTCCCCTCAGTATGTCCGTTTCTGGCCAAAACACCGTTATCACTGGATCTTAGCGGAAATATATGTCCGGGACGTACCAAATCGCCGGGTTGGGCATTGTCTGCGCATGCTGCCTTGATGCTTGCAATTCTGTCGGAAGCAGAAAGGCCGGTTGTAGTTCCTTTTTTCGCATCAATAGAAACCGTAAATGGTGTATGAAACGGACTGGAATTATCATTCACCATAAAAGGTAACTCTAATTCATCTGCTTTTTCATTGGTAAGGCAAAGGCATACGACACCACTACAATGCCGAATCATCTGTACCATATCTTTTGTATTCATTTTTTCGGCGGAAAAAATAAGGTCGCCTTCATTTTCCCGATCTTCATCATCAATTAATAATACGCCCTTGCCAAATTGCAATTCTTTTATAGCGTTTTCAACTCGTTCTTTTGCGTTAGCACCGAATATTTCTAAGGTGTTTTTCATTCTTAGATTTTTTTACTTTTTGTTAAACATTAAAATTATAATCGACAAGACACAGCTTATGCCCCCGAATAAATATACTGCCTGATAATTGAACCATCCTGCTATCAGCCCCGCCATCGGACCGGCAATACCCAACGATAAATCAACAAATGCAACATAAGCTCCAAGAGCCGTTCCTCTCATTTGAGGTTTCACCTTTTTGATGGCTAATACACCCAAGGCTGGAAATACCAAAGAAAAACCGATACCGGTCAATCCGCATCCGATAATAGCAGCGGTTTTGGAAACAGAAGTCCAGATGAATACCTGCCCCACAACTTCTATAAACAAGGATATTAATGCAATTTTGTAACCTCCAAATCTGTCGGGAAAAGATGCAAAGAATATCCGCGTCAGTACATAGCACGCTCCAAAAACCATAAATGCTAGAGAGGCATCTCCCCAGTTTTTCTCAGTAAAGAACAAGGCGATAAATGAAGCAATACACCCAAATGCCAAAGAAGAAAATGCAAGACTTAATCCCTGACCAGATATTGCTCCGATTACTTTGTAAAAAGGTGTTCTGATATGGTCTTTGTCTATCGGGATTGCAGGAAGTTTTGCCGTGGCCAGCCAGCTCACAAATGGCAATACTATAATCAGCAAAAATGCCGGTAAATCCGCGAAAGATCTTTCTAACCAAATACTTAGTGGCGCTCCGATTGCGATACCCGCATACATTGCAATACCATTCCAAGTCATTACTTTGCCGGAATTAGAATGACCAACCAAACCGATACCCCAAGTTAAAGCACCGGTTACTAAAAAACTTTCCCCAACACCGTGAATAATCCGCGCTAAAAGTAGTAATACCAGAGCAAGAGCTCTGTTAACCTGAAAATAAACAGCCAAAACGTAAACAACCCCGGCAATGACAGCCAAAACAACACCTGACATTTTGCTTTTCTTCGCACCTTGGGTATCTGTAATTTTACCCGAATATGCCCGGGTTATTAAGGTTGAAACAAACTGTAAACCGATAACGAGACCGACAATGATACTGTCGTAACCGAGATTGCTCTGCACAAACTTTGGAAGTATACCTAATGCAATCCCTATGGTAAGGTACACCCCAAATACAGCTATAATAATCGGTGTGGTAGCCTGATAAAAATTAATTGTTTTCCCTTTTTCTAATGTTACACTCATAAAATTTTGTTTTAAAAAATAATTCAAGTGCAAATATGCAATTGCCGGAAAGGGTAAACATTGACTTGAGTCAAAAAAGGAAAATAGTTTAAAAAGATTGCATTAGATGAAAAACAGTATAAACAATCATTTGATGGTATTTTATCAAATCCGCCCCCGTTCGGTTCAAAAGGAGACCTGCAGATCTAGCCGCTAGGCTTACAGGGGAGAAAGTCTAGAACTTTTTTGGAGCAGTCAAAGAGTTATCCAACATGTATTTGATCATGAGCATTCAATTGATACAAATGTAGTAGCACAATTGCAAAAAAAATATTCAGAAATATGACTAATGAGATTAAATTGATGATTTAATTAACACAAAAGACCAAAAAAAATCATTATACATCAATAATTACAATAAAAATAAAAGATTTACAAGAAAAATAAGGTATTTACCACATAAAATAACAATAAAACAAACATAAAAATAAAAATACATAGACAACAAAACAAAAACATAATAAAAAAACACAAAATAACATAAATAATAAAAATAAAAACAACCAAAAACATGTTTTATATAATATTATTATTAAATTTGGTATAAATAATTGAAAAATAACATGATAAAAATCATAAAAATTCTTATCGGAAATGATTTTTTTAAAAATTAAAGCTATTCATTACAAATGAAAAAGAATAAAACGTGTTTTTTTATCGAAAATAAGATCAAAAACATTTTTATGAGATTTATTTCAACAAAAATTGACTCTAAAAAATAAAAAAAAACAATCAACATGAAAATTTAGATAATTATTTCAATCATCAACCCATAAACTTATTAAATCATGAACCTACAAGATCAACCTCTTAACAAGCTCCGTATCTTTTCTTTTAAGGGGGTACAGATGCGTACCTTTCACATCACATGGATCACCTTTTTCTTTTGTTTCTTTGGCTGGTTTGGTGTTGCCCCGCTTATGCCACTGGTGCGAGAGGAACTCGGATTAACTAAAAATGAAATCGGAAATATCATTATTGCATCTGTTTCAGCAACCATTATCGCGCGATTATTTGTCGGGAAGATGTGCGATACACTGGGGCCACGAATTTCATACACCATCCTCTTAGTTGCAGGCTCCATCCCTGTTTTACTTATCGGATTAAGCAATAGTTACGAGTCATTTTTGTTATTCCGTTTTTTCATCGGTATTATCGGCGCATCTTTTGTGATCACGCAATTTCACACGTCAATGATGTTTGCGCCCAACATTATTGGCACGGCAAATGCCGTAACCGGAGGCTGGGGTAATCTTGGCGGTGGGGTCACCAACCTAGTGATGCCGCTTATTGCCGCCGCGTTCGTTGGCATGGGCTTCGTTAGTCAATCTGATTCTTGGCGGATCGCTATGGTTGTTCCGGGTGCTATCCTACTCATTATGGCATACATCTATTATAAATACACACAAGACACACCACAAGGTAATTTCAACAAACTGTCCGCAGGTCAGGCAACAAACAAAAAGAAAAATGGTTCTTTTTTGCTCGCATTAAAGGACTATCGCGTTTGGATCCTCACACTCGCCTATGCAGCTTGTTTTGGAATAGAGATCACCGTAGACAACGTCGCTGCAACATTCTTCATGGATCGTTTTGATACAGGAATTATCCTGGCTGGAGCTTTGGCCAGTATCTTCGGCGGCATGAACCTTTTCGCCCGTGCACTTGGCGGAATTGTAAGTGATAAAGTAGGGCGAAGTTACGGTATTAAAGGCAAAGGCTTGATTTTGGGCATACTGTTGCTTCTGGAAGGAATTGGCATCAGCCTGTTCGCCACTTCCAATACCTTACTTCTTGCTATAATTACGATGTTGCTCTTTGCGCTCTTCCTTAAGATGGCGAACGGCTGTACGTATGGTATCGTTCCATTCATTAACAAGGATAACATTGGCAGTGTGAGTGGAATCGTCGGTGCCGGAGGGAATATAGGAGCCATGTTAGTCGGATTTCTTTTCAAATCTGAAACGCTCAGTTATGCTGATGCCTTTCAGTACATTGGTATCGGTGTTTTTGTTATAGGTTTCACTGTCCTCTTCGTACGCTTTCATCCCCGAACTGAAACTGTTGTTCAGAATGTATCATTAGAAGTGTAAAATTAGTATCCTTTCACTATGAATAAAGAGTCGAACAGTGTGTATAAAAGTACCTGCTGCTACTGTGGTGTGGGTTGCGGGGTGAAGATTTCGGTCGAGAAAAACCAGCTGATTTCAGTGACCGGTGATACCGAACACCCTGTCAACCAAGGCAAATTATGTAGTAAAGGCATGAACTTGCAATATACAGTCAACGATCGTTCAGACAGACTCCTCTATCCGCAGATGCGCCATCACAGATCCAGTCCGCTTCAACGTGTTTCATGGGATGAGGCGTTGGATCGTGCTGAAGCCGTCTTTCGTACATTGATTGCAAAATATGGTCCTGACGCAGTGGCATTTTATGCTTCCGGACAATGCCTTACGGAGGAGTATTATATCCTCAACAAACTGGTCAAGGGATTTATTGGCACAAATAATATTGATACCAACTCTCGTCTTTGTATGAGCAGTGCTGTTGCTGCTTACAAAAAATCGCTGGGAGAAGATAGCGTGCCGATATGTTACAATGATATCGAGCTTGCTGATTGCTTTCTGGTCGCAGGAGCCAATCCCGCCTGGTGCCATCCGATCCTTTGGCGACGTATTGAGGCGCACAAGGCTAAAAATCCAGAAACCAAAATTATCGTTGTAGACCCTCGTATTACGGATACCTGTGCATTGGCTGATCTGCATTTACAGATTAATCCGGGAACGGACATTGTGCTCAATTATGCGCTAGGAAGATTGCTTATAGAACAGGGAGATATAGACCTTGATTTTATAAACGATCATACCGAAGGGTATGAAGCGTACAAAGAGCGAGTATTCGAACGCACTTTATTGGAATCTGCTATAATATGCGGTGTCCCAGCGGAGGACATTGAACGTGCAGCCAGCTATATTGGCGAATCTAAAGGCTTTTTGAGTTTGTGGACAATGGGCCTGAATCAGAGTGTGGTAGGCGTTAACAAAAACCTGAGCCTAATTGACCTCAACCTGATCACAGGGAAAATCGGAAAACCAGGAAGCGGCCCTTTTTCACTAACCGGGCAGCCCAATGCTATGGGTGGCAGAGAAGTTGGCGGACTGGCCAATCTCCTGCCTGCTCACCGTGATATGGATAATAAAAAACATCGCGATGAACTTCAACAGTTCTGGTCGGGAACTATTGTGAGCGGCAAACCGGGGCTAACAGCTACTGAAATGTTCGAAGCATTAGCCGATGGACGATTGAAAGCAATTTGGATTCTTTGCACCAATCCCCTCACCAGCCTTCCCAACGCACGGCTTGTGGAAAAAGCATTGAAAATGGCTAAATTCGTCATCGTTCAGGAGATATCCAATAAGCCCCAGACCCTGGACTTTGCGGATATTATTCTTCCCGCTGCTGGATGGGCAGAAAAAGAAGGTACAATGACGAATTCAGAACGCAGGATCAGTCACCTGCACAAGGCTATCCCTCCCCCGGGCGAAGCTCTTCCGGATGCAGAAATCTTTTCACGATTTGCACAGAAAATGGGTTTTAAAGGATTTTCATATCCTACACCTGAGGATATCTATAAAGAACATGCCCAGTTAACCTCCGGGACAAGTATTGACATTTCTGGCTTAGATTACACACTTATTGACAGCCTGAAAACCGTACAATGGCCTTTTGATTTGAAAAAGAAACAAGGAACAACACGTCTTTTTCAGGATAAAAAATTCCTTACACCGAGCGGTCGTGCACAATTACATAGCCCTCCTGATCAGCATCACAGCGAACTGCCTGATCAAAATTTTCCACTTATCTTGACAACAGGACGGATCCGTGACCAATGGCATACAATGTCGAAAACAGGTAAGGTAAGTAAGCTTAATCAGCATATTCAGGCTGCATTTTTGGAAATTCACCCAAACGATGCAGCAACGCTGAACCTGGCTGACGGACAATTGGCAAATGTTTATTCCATACGAGGAGAAGTTCGTGTCAGGACACGGGTTAGTAAGACGATTAAGCCCGGAGTGGTTTTTCTGCCCATGCATTGGGGCAAGCTATTGGGATCTGATCTTCATAGAGCCAATAACCTGACCAACGATTTAGTGGATCCTATTTCCAAGGAGCCCGACTTTAAATTTTGTGCTGTACGTGTTGAAGCCCATGTGAAGAAGAAAGAACGTATTGTTATTATTGGCGCTGGTGCTGGAGCACATGGCTTTGTTCGCTCCTTTCGGGAGTTAAACAAGACCGATGAAATTGTCATTTTTAGCAATGAAGATCTGCCCTTCTACAATCGTGTTATGTTGCCACATTATGTGAGCGGAGAGCTTCAATGGGAGCAATTGGTCAAGATGAAAGATGCCGAGGAGCCCTTACTGGATATACAACATATACGTGGTGTGCAGGTTAACACGATTGACCGAGACAATAAGTGCGTCTGGGATTCCCGGGGAATCAAAACACAGTATGATGTCTTGATTCTTGCGACAGGCAGTCGTCCCAGTCTACCAAAGCATGTACCGCAATTGCCCGGTATTTTTACAATGCGCCGTCGTACGGATGCCGATCTTTTGAAACGGTACCTTCCCGAACAGGCACATGTCGTTATTGTGGGAGGAGGTCTATTGGGGCTTGAAATGGCAGCTTCACTCCGCGAGAATGGAACGAAAATCACCATTGTGCAACGCGTTTCGCGTTTTCTGAACCGGCAACTTGATTCTCTGGGAAGCCAATTGCTTCATGAACAAATGGTAGATCTCGGTTGTGATATATTCTACAATGATGAAGTTCAGCTATACTGTGGCCGCAATAAGCTGACAAAGATCGAATTAAAAAGCGGGCGACAGATAAAATGCGATGCTGTTATCCTGGCAATTGGCACTACTCCCAATATTGAGTTGGCTAAAGAGGCTAATCTCATATGCCAGCGCGGCGTGGTTGTGGATCATCATATGCAAACCAGCGACCCCACAATCTATGCTATTGGTGAGATTGCCGAATTTGAGGGAACACTCTATGGTATTACTGCAGCGGCCGAAGAACAGGCAGCTATTGTAGCGCATTACCATCAAGGTGATATCAGTAGTCATTACAAGGGAAGCCTATTTATGAATATTATCAAAATACAAGGTTTTGACCTCTGTAGCATTGGTTTGACGGAAGCACCAAATGAAGACTATGAAGAGATTATCTTTATCGACAAGGCTAAACGTTATTATAAAAAATGTATTATCTATCAGGATAAACTTGTCGGTGCCATTTTAATTGGAGACAAAAATGAATTTCTAGAATTTAAAAACCTGATAGCAAACAAGATTGAATTAAGCGAGAAACGTCTGCAGTTGCTACGAAGTGGTGCCGCAAAAGAAGATGTCATTGGCCGTTTGGTATGTTCATGCAGTCAGGTTGGAGAAGGAAACCTACAGCGACGTATGAGTGATGGATGTATCGATCTCCAGGAGTTATGTACATTAACTGGAGCCGGGACGGGTTGTGGATCTTGTAAACCCGAGGTTAAGCGCATCCTGGAAAACTATAGAATAGAAAAGGATCAGGAGGTAAAATCCTATGCAAAGTAAAACAATGAAAAACGAACAGTTCGTTAAGATTAACCTCTCGGGTGGTGCAATCTCCCCAGGAGAACTTACCAACCTATTGATCCCTCTGGAAGAAGCGGGTATAACGGAGGTTAAATTCGGTAGTAGGCAGCAAATGTACTTTAGGATAAATGATGTACAACTTGAAGAATTGGAGTACACATTGCTCAATCAGGAGTTCGCTTATGAAATTTGTCAGGAGGTATATCCAAATATTGTGAGTTCTTACGTCTCAGACGGGCTTTTCAATCAGAGTTCGTGGATACGTGAAGGGGTATATAAGGATGTGCTGGATAGTTTTGATTTCAACCCGAGGTTAAAAGTGAATATTGTGGATTCTACTCAATCTCTTGTACCCTACTATACTGGAAATCTAAATTTCATCACTTCCGAACTTAGTAATTATTGGCATCTGCAGCTTCGATTTCCAAAAAGCACATTATTTCATTCCTGGTCAACTTTAGTAAATACTGACGATATTGCTGGACTCAGTCAGTTTTTGGAACCGATGATGATTGAAACAATGATTACAACAGCAAATGAAGGACAACAACTTGGTCAAAAATTGGAGGGATTGGCTGCTGCCTCAGGAAAATTTCTTTTTCAGCCCATTGGGCAACCCTTTCCGGAAACCGCATTCAAACTCCCTTATTATGAAGGATTTAACACTTATCAAGATAGGCTTTGGCTAGGGGTATACCGGCGCTCTGAAACTTTCCCAATCACTTTTCTACGCGATATATGCACCCTCTGTATGCAACACAGGATTGGCCAACTCTATACAACACCATGGAAGTCGATCATTATCAAAGATATTCAAATCAGTACAAGACCATCCTGGGATGTTGTATTGGATCGACATCGGATTAACTTGCGTCACGCCCTCAATGAGCTCAATTGGATGACGGAAGATTTTGATCCCACAGCATTAGCCCTTAAGCAGGAATTGGTACACCATCTGAACTGGTTGGACATTCGTACCTACAAACTGTGTTTTGGAATTAAAATGCATCCCAAGAGCGGGATTTGGGGCTCTGTAATTTTGCGTTTCATTGACTCCAGCGATAATAAATCCTGGTTCCAAGTTGAACATACGCACGATTTTAACCCCAATTCAAGAGACTTTGTCACTTACCGTAAACGTGTGGAGCGCGGAGAGCTCACAGGTGTAATTTTGGCGCTTTGTGAAGATTTCTACCAGCTTCAAAGTCGAGAAGCAGTTCGTGAATTTTCTAATATCCCTATTCCGGCTACCACGGAAAAATCTGATCTAATCAGTATTACCTATCAATGCCCAGCCTGTCAGACAATCTACGACCCCATTTGGGGGGACAGTACACAGGATATCGCCCCAGGGACCTCATTTGAAGATCTGCCTGCGACATATTGCTGTAGTATTTGTGAAAACGAAAAGTTAACTTTCAGCAAATTGATAAAATAGTACCGATTAGACTTTCCGTTTTGACATATTTTCTTCCAGATATTGTTTGAGAAAAGGTTGCCGATTCTCTGTGGAAACATCGCGTGTAAATGGTCATCTTCGTCCAGTAAAGGCACATTGTCTTCCTGACGACCGTTTACACATCGCCGATCAATCAATACACCGTAAACTTTAGAAAATGATGCTACGGATTTCACGCCATCAAGTTTAACAAAATCATTAAGCGCCTCGTTGATGGAAGCGTTTCAAATTTGCGGTGAAAATATGTAACTTCAATAAGATTGATCCATTAAAAACAGTAATGATAGTTCCTAATGATAATAGAGCATATCCTTTAAATGGCCTGGTGCTTATCGGCGGCAGAAGTCGACGTATGGGGAGTCCAAAAGAAAAGATCAATTGGCACGGTAAAGAACAAGTGTATTATTTAGCCGATTTATTACAGAATTATTGTAAAGACGTATACATTTCTTGTCGTCCAGAACAGTTAGATGAAATAGACTACGGTAAAAAGACGGCGTCAAACTACGCATGGCTTTCCGATCGTTATAAAGATATAGGTCCTATGGGCGGTATTTTGACTGCTCTTGAATTTCAGTCAGACCAAGCATGGCTTGTCGTCGCTTGTGATTTACCCCTATTGGGGCCAGAAGCAGTCGATTACTTAGTCCAAAAACGTGATCCTCGAAGGATTGCCACTGCATTTACAAGCTCAAAGGACAATTTGCCCGAGCCATTGTTTGCAATTTGGGAACCCGATAGTTTGCCCCTAATCCAGCAAATGTTTGCGCAAAATAGATTATCTCCACGCCGGATTCTAATAGAACATCATGCATTGTGCGTTCAAGCGCCCGATCTGCAAATACTTACCAACGTAAATACACCTGCTGAAGCCAAAATTGCAGCGGCAATGATAACCAACAAAGGTCAAAGCCGCTGAAGTGCATCACAGTGAAGCATTTCGTCTACCTTTTTGTATACCTCAAGATTGTGTTTTTTTAATTTTGATCTTCACATATTTAGACGCCGGCATATTGCTTTCTTTTACTACATTGTTGATCGAAACAAATCCATTCGTCTCCGGAAATACGTCACTGTATTTCCGATATGCTCAGCATTTGAGATTTGGATTCGGAAAGTTGTCACTCTGATCCTCCATGGTATTGTCGAGGCAAGCAAAATCCTTTTCGACGAGTATTTTAACTGGTCCTGACTGACCTTCGAAACCTATTCTTTCTGTGTCCACCAATTCCTTTATCATATTGGTAGGTAATCCGATCACAATTTCATTTTCAACAAAAGAGGCAATGATTTGTGCAGTATCCGTTTGCACAATACGATATACAAAGGGCTGGTTGATAAATTCAGTTCGACAGTCAACCTCCCCAACATTGCCCAGTTTATTGATTTCAGACATGGTCAATCGCAGTCTAACGGAATTATCTTTAATCCTTATTTTCATTTTTATATTTTTTGTTCAAATTCTTTTTTAACTACTTAGATCAATTGGCAAGGTGTAGATCCGCTTCCCTGTTGCAGCATAAATCGCATTACAGAGTGCAGGTGTAAATGGCGGTACTGGAGGCTCTCCTACTCCGGTCGGTTTTGCGTCGCTATCGATAATATCCACATGGATCTGTTTCGGGGAATCAGGCATTCGAATGATCTGATAACCATCAAAATTACCCTGCTCTACCTGACCATCTTTTACCGTGATCGTGCTTTTGAGTGCCAGACTTGCCGAAAATTGCGCACCGCCTTCAAATTGAGATTTGATACGGTCCACATTCACGGCTAGCCCACAGTCGACCACATAGTAAACATTGGGAATACTGATTTTCTTGTTCTGATCCACATTTACCTCCACCACGCAGGCAACGTAAGTTAAGAAGCTTTTATGTGCAGCAAAGCCCAGTGCACTCCCTGCTGGCATGGATTTACCCCATCCGGAAAGCTTGGCTACCCGCTCGATCACCTTTTTCATGCGTGCTGTATCCCAAGGGTAATCTTCGATCTTCTCTCCATAATTGGGATAGCTTGTCTTGATCAGTTCCTGCTCAAAGGTAATGTGGCGGTCTTCACCGAGTAGCTCCAGGGCATTCGAAACAGCATCAATACCTCTTGCTTCAGCAATTTCGTCGAGCATTGTCGCAGCGGCAAAAACCTGTGGAATATTGCGCACAGACCTCAACCAGCCAATCCGCAGATGGGCTTTCGCATCATGCGTGGCAATATTGATCGCTGGAACATTGTAAGGAAAATCCGAGGCTCCCAACATTAATTCGCCATCACTGGGTTGTACCACCGATAAATCCTCTGTTGCAGAGATAGATGGATTGGCAATATGATGGGCCCAGCCGCTCAATTTATTTTGGTTGTCGATGGTAGCGACAATTCGTTGTACGCTCATGGCATGGTAGTAGTCATGACGGATATCATCCTCACGTGTCCACTGCACCTTGATCGGTAGACCAGATTCTTTGGCCAATATTGCTGCCTCCAAGATAAAATCAGGCTTTGACTTTCTACCAAAACCGCCGCCCAAGAGGGTTACGTTCATTTTCACCTTGTCCACTGCGATCCCCAGTTCGGTGGCTACCGCATCCCGTGCTCCCTGCGGATTTTGTGTACAGGCCCACACTTCGCAACTTCCGTTTTTCACGACAGCCAAAGCACAAGGCGGTTCAATGGTGGCATGCGCCAGGTAAGGCGCGATGTAAGTGTGTTCAATAATTTTTTTTGCATTCGCTTTTGCGGCATTGAAATCGCCACGCTTACGTCGGAGCGTTCCCTCCTGTGCCACCACCTGCTTAAGTTCTTCGATTTGCCTGGCTGAATCGTAGCCGGCATTGGGTCCCATTTCCCATTCTACCTCCAGCAAGTCGCGGGCTTTTATGGCGGCCCAGGTATTTTCAGCGATGATAGCTACCCCGCTCAATGGCTTGGATAAGGTGGCTGGCAGTCCGGCACCTTTGATCGTAATCACCTTGAGAACGCCAGGGACAGCCAGGGCTTTACTGTCGTTTACGGCTTTTACTTTTCCTCCCACCACCGGGCAACGCTTAATGACCGCAATTTTCATCCCTTCGACAACAGCATCAATTCCAAACACAGCTTTCCCAGTTACAATATTGTGTAGATCAATGATCGGTGTTTCTTTGCCGATCATATTGAATTGCTGTCTGTCTTTTAGTTTAACTTCGCTAGCTTTCGGAATAGGAAGGGTTTTTGCAGTTTCCACCAGGTCTCCAAAATCTTTTTTCTTGCCGGATTCCCGTTGGATGACCTGTCCATTTTTGGTGTCCAATTGGTCTACGCCAACGTTCCATTCTTTGGCTGCAGCACGAATAAGGAGTAATCGCGCTATAGCACCGGCTTCCCGCATAGGTTTATAGAACATCCGTACTGAAAAGGAACCGTCCGTGTTTTGGTTACCATATTTTTTTTCATCACCTTCAGCCTGGATTATTTCCACCTTAGTCCAGTCGGCCCCCAATTCATCGGCAACAATAAGAGGAAGAGAGGTGCGGATACCTTGCCCCATCTCTGAACGATGTGCGACAATGGTGACTTTACCATCTGAACCAATCGTCAAATACACATTTGGAGCCACAGTGGCCACTTTTTTACCTTTGTCATCACAGCTAAAGAAGCTTACACCAAGAACCAAGCCACCAGTAAGCAAGCCGCTAGCTTTTAAAAAGTCGCGTCTAGAAACAGTAAAAATCTCCGAATTGACCTTGTCGGTTTTTCTTTTTTGAAAAGGAGCTAATATTTTCATCTTGTTTATATTTTTGATCAATACCTAACCGTTTGTAACTGGTGTACCGGCTGCTTCTAAAATGGCTGCTTTGATTCTATTATATGTGCCACAGCGACAGAGATTGCCCTGCATAGCTTGCTCGATCTCCGCTACCGAAGGTTTCGCATTTTTCTTCAAAAGAGCAGCTGCATTCATGATCTGTCCGGTCTGGCAATAGCCGCACTGAGGTACGACATATTTTTCCCATGCCTCCTGAACAGGGTGATCACCCTCCTCCGAGAGCCCTTCAATTGTTGTAATTTTGCCCTCGCCGATCGCAGAGACCGGAAATGAACAGGATCGGATTGCAGTATCGTTGAGATGTACGGTACAGGCACCACATAGCGCTTTCCCACAACCAAACTTGGTCCCTTTAAGACCAATGATATCACGGAGTACCCAAAGCAAGGGCATATCCTCAAGCACATCAATTTCGTGCTTTTTGCCATTTACTAAAATTGAATATTTTGCCATAATCGTTATTTTTTCTTGTTTATGTAAGCGATATTTATCGGTCCGTATGGGATGAGCTCTCTCACTTATACACTAGCATTCAGTTCATTCAGTTATACAAAATCGTTAATTAAATTAATCAAATAATTATACATTTCACGGATGTTTTTACCATTATTACAGTTTTGGTGTTTTTTAACGCGTAATTCACTAAATTTGATAAACGGCATTGTATCATATCGCTGTTGATTTAATCATTATATCCGAGTTTCAATGCCTTGCCCGTATTTGCATGAAAGAGATTAAAGACATTGTTTTAGCTGCAGGTGTAGCTGCTTCCGAAAATATCAGGATGGTGCTTGCCACTGTGGTTAAGGTTGAAGGTTCCTCCTATCGAAGACCCGGGGCCCGCATGCTGGTAACAGAAGACGGGCAAATGACGGGAGCCATCAGCGGCGGATGTCTGGAAGGAGATGCCCTAAAAAAGGCTCTCTTAACTATCCATCAACAGAAAAATCGACTGGTGAGTTATGATACGAATACTGAGGAAGGTTCGTCAATCGGATTACAACTTGGATGCAACGGAATAGTTCATATTCTTTTCGAATATGTAGACCTTCAACGAACGGATCATCCAATCGCGTTACTGCAGCACTTGCTCCAACAGCGTGAAGAAAGCTTGTTGATTACGTTCTTTTCTACAGACAAACAGGGAGAACAAAAAGGAACCCGTTTACTTATTAAAGATTTGACGGAGCAGGTTTTTGCCGTAGATTCTCACTATTCGGCACTGCATGCACATATTCAATTCGCAAAAAAAGAACGGAAATCGGTCCTCACTTCCTTTCAGGAGAAAGGGGAAAGCAGCGAAGTGCTCATTGAATACCTCGTTCCTACCGTGCACTTGGTTATTGCCGGTGCTGGTAATGATGCACAACCTCTCGTAGAGATAGCGCATGTGCTCGGCTGGGAAATTACGGTGATCGATGGACGTGCCAGCCATGTCAATGCCTCGCGCTTCCCAAAAGCCGCTCAGCTTCTTGTATCTCCGGCACATGAGATCGCGACTAATCTAAGCATAGACCCATGGACTGTTTTTGTGTTAATGACACATAACTATGCTTACGATCTTGCACTCCTTAAAGATTTGATGCACACGTCGACACGTTACATTGGCTCATTGGGCCCGAAGATCAAATTACTACGTATGTTCGACGATATGCAAGAGGCCGGTACAACCATTACTGAAAGTCAACGAAGCATTATCTACGGCCCAGTAGGACTCGATATCGGTGCCGAAACTTCCGAAGAGATCGCCATAGCAATCGTTGCAGAGATTAAAGCTGTGCTGAACTGTAGGCCAGCAACTTCATTAAAGTTCCTCAAAACGAAAATACATACTGAATACCCTACAATAATTTAGAAATCATGCTAACGGATACATTTGGACGGATACACAACTACCTGAGAATATCGCTTACCGATAATTGCAACCTCCGTTGTTTCTATTGCATGCCGGAGGAAGAGTATAGCTTTACACCGAATGACAAATTGATGCAGGTGGATGAAATTGAGCAATTAGCTCGATTGTTTGTCGATCAAGGAATCAGCAAAATACGCCTAACAGGGGGGGAACCATTGGTCCGCAAGGATGCAGCCAATATTATAGCCTGTCTGTCCAAACTTCCGGTTGAACTCCATATAACCACCAACGGAATCCGTATCAACGACATGTTGTCTCAGATTGTAGACGCAAAATTCAAAAGCATCAATATCAGTCTGGATACCTTGCAACCCGGAAGATTTTTTCAGATCACCCGAAGAGATTATTTTGACCGTGTGCGTGCCAATATAGACCTTTTGCTTGAACATGGAATCCATACCAAGATCAATATGGTGGTCATGAAAGGCGTTAATGACGATGAGATTTTAGATTTTGTTGCATGGACAGCGATGAAGCCAATAGAAATCCGTTTTATCGAGTTTATGCCATTCAGTGGTAACAAATGGACCAGCAACCAAGTATATACACAGGCCGACATTTTAGCGACTATCAAGCGGAGCTATCCCATAGAACCGATCACTGCAGGTCCACACGATACCGCTAAAGCATTTTCGATTGTAGGACATGCTGGGCGTATTGCTATTATAAGTACAATGACCGCCCCTTTTTGTGCAGGATGTAACCGGATACGGCTTACAGCGGACGGGAAACTTAAAAATTGCCTATTTTCTTCAAGTGAAACCGATCTATTGAAAGCATTACGGACCGGCGAAGAAGTGCTTCCATTGATCCGAGCTACGATTAGCGCCAAAGCAAAAGAATTGGGGGGACAATTAACAACAGATTTTGAACATATTGACACCGATTTTCTCAAGAATCGGAGTATGATAACGATTGGCGGATGACAAAGCAAACAGGTATAGTCATATTGGCGGCCGGAAATTCTTCGCGGCTCGGCCTACCTAAGCAACTGCTCGAATTTGAGGGTGAGACTTTATTGAAACGTATCAGCAGGGAGGCTCTTGCAATACCCGATGTTAAGGTATCTGTCGTGATAGGTGCTTATCCTGACCCAATCAATACGGCATTGAAGGAAAGTAATGTCTCTGTGGCAATCAATCCGCATTGGACAACAGGGATGTCTACCTCTATTGTTGTGGGCTTAAGCGATCTGCTAAAACATCATCCCAATCTGGACCGTTGTATAATCAGTCTATGTGATCAACCTTTTGTTGACCGCCATGTCTTTCAGCAACTTATTCAATTGGCAAATAGTACTGATAAAGGTATTGTAGCAACCGGTTTTTCCGGAATATGGGGAGCCCCGGTACTTTTTGACAAAAAATACTTTGAACATCTGATGCGCCTGGAGGGACAACAGGGAGCTAAAAAAGTCGCCGAACAATTTTCCGACGATCGGGTCATATTCTCTTATGAGCCCGCAAAGTATGATATCGATACGCAAGAAGATTATTTCAATCTACCTCATCAGTTTATCAGTGTTCAGCAGGCCAAAGATATTATCCATCATCATCTGCCTGCTCCAAAACAAATACGGCTTCCCTTAGCGGAAGGGTTGGGCTACACGCTGGCCCAAACCGTTGTTGCCGAGCAGTCAATCCCTGCTTTTCCGCAGTCATCGATGGATGGTTACGCTATTCGATATAGCGACAAAGATCGTGGACTTCCTGTCGTAGACAAAATTCCCGCAGGTACCACGGTTGAAAAAATATTGACAGAGGGACAGGCGATGCGCATTTATACTGGAGCTCCGTTGCCTCGAGGAGCAGATACGGTGGTGATGCAGGAAAAAGTAGTTTTGAGTGACGCAAATACAATCCGGATTAGCGATGAAACCCTCCAGTTGGGGGACAATGTACGCCCTACAGGGTCAGAAGTTCTGGCAGACAGTATCGCCATGCTCACAGGAACAGCATTGACCCCGGCGGCTATTGGCTATCTCGCAGGCATCGGATGCAGGGATGTTCTTGTTACTGCGCCACCGCGGATACAACTTATTCTAACCGGAGATGAACTGAAACCTATTGGTACAATACTTGGATATGGGGAAGTTTACGAGTCTAACTCCTATCAGCTAAAAGCCGCACTGCAGCAGCTAGGCATACTGCATGTCGAAAGTCGGCATGTACCGGATGACAGAAGCCAACTTCGGGCAGCTTTGGAGAATGCATTGGATGAAGCTGATATTGTTCTTTTAGTTGGCGGTGTCAGCGTAGGTGACTACGATTACGTGGTGGATGTGGCTAAGGACTGCGGTATTAAACAGCGTTTTCATCGTATCCGACAAAAACCGGGAAAACCCCTCTTTTTTGGCACACAAAATGAAAAGCTGGTGTTTGGGCTACCCGGCAATCCGTCCTCTGCCCTAACCTGTTTTTACCTCTACGTCGCTCCTGCATTAGAGCGTATCATGCAACTTCCGGAGCGAACACGTTCCATCAAAACCCATACAACACATGCTTATAGTAAAAAGCCCGGTTTAACTCATTTCCTTAAGGCACGATACGACGGACTTACTGTTGAACCTTTACACGCGCAAGAGTCTTATCGCCTCCAATCCTACGCACAGGCCAATTGCCTGCTGATTCTCGAGGAGGAGAGCAATGGTTGTGCCGCTGGAGACGAAGTTTTTATCCATCTTTTAACGTAATCGCGCCATGCAATTTGAGCTTTTTTATTTTTTCCTTTTTATTCTGGCTTTTCTTTACGCATCAGTAGGGCACGGTGGTGCAAGTGGCTATTTAGCATTGATGGCAATCTATGGGATCGCACCGCAGGAGATGAAACCTACAGCACTGGTACTTAACCTCTTTGTTTCTTTAACATCCTTTATACAATATTACAGGGGTCATTATTTCAAACGAAATTTGTTTTTGATGGTAGCCATCACCTCTGTTCCCATGGCATTTATAGGCGGTATGATTACCTTAGAAGATCATTTGTACAAGAGGTTGCTGGGACTACTGCTACTCTTTCCGGTTTTTCGTTTTTTCTTTTTCAGAAGTCCAGCCGAAGATGAGCTCAAACCGTACAACAGTTATGGTGCACTGGCAATTGGTGGCATTGTAGGACTACTTTCAGGCATGATTGGTATTGGCGGTGGAATTATCCTCTCCCCTTTTCTGATCCTGCTTAAATGGACAGATCAAAAACAAACTGCAGCTATCAGTGCTGCATTTATTTTCGTAAATTCATTGTCGGGACTTGGGGGTATGCTGACAAAAGGTGTATCGTTCAATGCCCATATGTGGGGGTATATTGCAGTTGCATTCCTTGGTGGCCTGTTAGGAGCCTATCTCGGATCGAAAAAACTAAAACAGGATGCTTTAAAATACGTACTTGCCACAGTACTGTTTGTTGCAGCCTATAAATTGCTATTTACCTCGGCTTAATAAATTTAAAAAACAATATGACTCTATTTCTCCGAATTGGATAAAATAAGCATAAATAACACGTCTTTCGATTGTGGGATGGGGCGAAGCTGAATGAAAGAGGTGAAAATTTGAAAAAAAATGAATTAAAATATGAAAGTTCAAGTAAAGACCTTTGGCTCCTTGACAGATATATTGGCAAAGGAGTTTTATATAACAGCCAACGATACGACAGAGTTATTGGCAACATTAACGCACGACCATGCTGAATTAGCACAGCGTAGCCTATTGATAGCCGTGAACAATACCATTGTTAAGACAGCAGTGACATTTCAAGAAAATGATATCGTTGCCTTAATGCCACCCTATTCAGGAGGATAAGCGATGCGAAATGAACGGTATTCGAGGCATTATATCCTCCCGGGTTTTGGTGAATTAGGCCAAAAAAAGCTGCAAGCTGCCCGCGTACTCGTCGTTGGTGCCGGAGGACTGGGTTGCCCTGTACTCCAATATCTGGCAGCGGCAGGGGTTGGAACACTTGGTATCATAGACCATGATCATGTCGGATTGAGCAACCTGCACCGTCAGGTTCTGTATGATACCGACGACATCGGTCGAGCTAAAGCTGAGGTAGCGGCTAATAAGCTCAGGCAGCAGAATCCTGAAATTGAGATCCGCTATTGGGTAGAACAATTGTATTCAAATAATGTCGCCGACCTGATCCGTTCGTACGACCTGATCATGGATTGTACAGATAATTTTGCTGCGCGATATCTACTTTGCGATGCTTGCCGCTTATTAGATAAACCATTGATTTTTGCTGCAATCTACCAATATGAGGGACAAGTAGCTGTATTCAATGTGGCCGATAAAGAAGGAATCAAGACAAACTATCGGCATTTGTTTCCTACAGCTCCAACACCCTTGGAAGCTCCAGATTGTAATGTAGCAGGGGTATTGGGTGTATTGCCCGGTATGATCGGAATATTACAAGCAACCGAAGCCATCAAGTTGTTAACCGGTGTTGGTATCGCTTTGATTAATAAATTAATGACGGTCAATATGCTTGATAATAGCAGCTTTATCTTTGAAATACCCTTAACGGCATCCGCAGGAACTGTTTACCCACAAACTTTAGCAGAGTTGAGTACGTTTAATTATGAACAATACTGTGCATCGGAGAGCCAACTAATACAGGCGATAGATGCAAAAGAGTTCGTTGAAATGTGGTCTGCAGAAGATGTTGTCCTTGTCGATGTGCGCGATCCAAATGAACTTCCGCGCCTGTCACATCCACATCTATCCATTCCGCTTTCTACATTATCAGCACAAATCAAAAAAATAGATAGTACACGTGTTATTTTTATCTGTCAGAGCGGAAAACGGAGCCTGATAGCTGCCCGGTATTTTTATGAGCAGGCGGATGCCGGACAACAAATATTCCATTTGAACGGCGGCATGATTGCCTTAGAAAACTATATAAATGACTAAACAAAAAAACGACATATTTTTTCAAGGACCCATTCCGGCCACTTTGGTTGCTGAAGCTATCTCACAGCATCACAATAAACCTAAAATAGGTGCACATAGTATCTTTCTTGGACAGATTAGAGCAGATCAGATCGATGGAAAGGCTGTAAAATCCATCGATTACACGACAAATCGAGAACTGGCCCTGCTTAAAATGGCAGAGATTCGCGAAGCGGTATTTGATAAGTATCCATTAGCCTGTATGCATGTTTATCATAGTGAAGGTGAAGTACGGGTTGGCGAAATTTGCTTCTTTGTATTCACATCTTCAGCACATAGACGCGCAGCGATGGATGCTTGTGACGAACTTGTTGAACGTATAAAAAAGGAAATGCCCATCTGGGGGAAAGAACTATTTGAAGACGATACGCATCAATGGAAAATTAATAAATAATATGGTTGATATTACACATAAAAGTGCGACTTTAAGGAAAGCAACAGCAATGGCCACGGTACTTGTTTCTTCTGAAAATACCATCAAGCTTATTGAACAACGACAGGTTCCGAAAGGCGACATATTTGAATTTGCACGTGCCTCTGCATTACTCGCAATCAAGAAAACTGGCGATATGATTCCAGATTGTCACCCTTTACCAGTAGAATATGCAGCTATCCGGTATACCCTATCGGACTTGCAAATTCATATAGAGGTTGAAGTACATACGGTCTATAAGACTGGTGTTGAGGTTGAAGCCATGCACGGAGCATCTGTTGCAGCTCTTGTTATTTATGATATGCTAAAACCCATAGACAAACAGGTGGAGATTGGTGGTATCCGATTACTTGAGAAACGAGGAGGGAAGAGCAATGATTCCCAACCTTGGATCACGGATCTTAAAGCTGCAGTCGTAGTTTGTAGCGATTCGGTAGCTCGAGGAGATAAAGAAGATATCTCAGGCAGGCTTCTTTGCGATCTTTTGGAGCAACAAGGCTTACACGATATTGCCTATGCGGTAATTGCTGACGAAAGGAATGCGATACAAGAACGTCTGGAACACTATGGGCAAGCCGGCATAGATCTTCTGGTCTTCACGGGTGGTACAGGACTCTCGGATCGAGATATTACACCAGATGCTGTGATGCCATATATTACCAAAAATATTCCCGGAATTATGGAAACAGCAAGACAATACGGACAGCAGCGTGTTAAAACGGCTATGTTGTCCAGAGGTATTTCAGGATTTGTTGATCGCATGTTGGTGCTTACCCTGCCGGGGTCACCTAACGGTGTACGCGAAAGTGTAGGCGCATTATTTCCACAGGTGTTGCATGTCTTTCAAGTGAGAGCAAATGTTGGACATTAAGTCCTCAGCTTTTCGACAAGCTGTTTGACCCGCATAATGGTCTGGCTGATTTCCGCTTCACGCGTAAATCGGCCCAGACTAAATCGAATGGATGATAAGGCATCCAAATCTGACAGCCCCATAGCCTTGAGCACATGTGAGGGTCTTGAGGTCACCGCAGAACAGGCCGAACCACTGGATACCGAAATTGTACCCAATCGCGTAATCAGCTGGTCTGACAGTACACCTTTAAAGCAGATGTTTGTCGTGTTGAATAACCGATGGGACGTACTTCCATTTATGAATGTATCTGGAATAGTGAGGAGTTCGCTCTCGAAGTGATCTCGAAGCTGTTTTATATGGTGTTGATCTACTTCTAAGTCTTCCAGCGCAATTCGCAAAGCTGCAGCCATCCCAATGATGCCGGTGGTATTGACAGTGCCGCTACGCCAGCCTTGTTGTTGTCCGCCTCCATGGATTTGAGGTATCACCTGCTCTTTAACCCGACTGGCGGTATACAGCCCCCCTATCCCTTTCGGTCCGTAAAATTTGTGTGCTGAAAAAGCCATAAAATCCACATCTACATGCTGAAGACTTATATTCATTTTCCCAACTGCCTGTGTTGCATCACATAAAACAAGTGCATGGCTTTGATGCGCTATTTCACAGATCTGTTTTATCGGTAAGATAATACCCGTTTCATTATTCACGAGCATGGTACAAATCAACAGCGTATCCTCGCGAATGCTTTCTTTAAGCAATCTGAGATCGAGCATACCTTGATGATCTACCTTTAGAAAGGAAACTTCAAATCCCAATCGCTCCATAAAAGTGCAGCTTTCCAAAACAGCTTTGTGCTCTGTGGAAATGCTGACAATATGTTTTTTTGGCGAAAATTGGAGTCCCTTTAGGACCAAGTTAATTGATTCAGTCGCACCCGAAGTAAAAATAATATTTTGGGGCAGTGTACTCAGTCTATCAGCAATGTTTTCGCTCGCCTGATCCATTGCATCCTGTATGGTTAAACTAAACAGATGCGAACCACTTGGATTAGCATATCCCGTCCTAAAAAATGGAAGCATCTCATTCAAAACACGCTCATCTACCGGGGTGGTCGCATTGTAGTCGAGATAGATAAAGTTTGAGTTTATATTGTCCATTTAATTATCCTATAGTATCTTTCTATCAAAAGTTTTTCGTTCTCATTTTCAACAGCTATTTTAGTTCCTTTTTACCTTTAATAAACGACTCAGGATAAAAAAAGTAAGCACAAACATAATCACCTGAATGATAAATATTGGGCAAAGGAGATCTGCTTCGGCATTACGGTATCCAAAACTTACAATAGTTACCGGCAATGTAAATACCAGACCAAAAAGAGACCATTCTCCGTAAAAGGGATCTTCACGAAAAAGTGAATATACGAATAAAGTACCTAATCCTACATAGATCAAAGTAAAATTAATGTCAGCCTATCATATTGATAATCACCCTATCAAAATGATCGTTTTTTGTATATATTATCTACCTAAAAACAATATAACACCTTTATATACAAAAACTTAAATAAAAAAACTCCAGAATGGAATAGATTTTGGCATAGGGGATAGAAAAGAAACTAGAAATGAAAAAAGAAAATGTAAAATGGCGACAACGGAAAAAACCTCCCCAGTTTCCAAAATGGCTAAAATCATATCATCTTTTGTTTTTCGCATTTATAGTGGTGTTGATTTTCGGGGCAATTTTCAAAGAGTTAAGTGAGGCATAATTTAATAACATGATGACAATAATTTTGGCGCTAGCGGGTTTAGCCCATTTCGGTCTATTTATAAATGCAATTGATTTTTTTGAAAAAATATAGTATGTAGACTGAAATCTTATCAGCCAATAAAAAAGGAATAATTAAATGAAAACAAAAATTATAAATACCATATGCCAATGGGCTCCTGAAGCCAATGACCTTATGTCGGATATCGAACGCATAGATGATACCCTCGCAGACTATGAACTACTTCATAAATTGGCGGAAGTATGTATGCAAAAGATCCACTCAGGATCGGAAAATGAAATCGAACGCGTGCAGGAAATAGCAAAGGTTGTTAATCTGCTTTATCAGGGTGGGAACCAGTATACCCGCAACGCCATTGAGAATGAATTTTTAACAGTAATGTCGTTTGATGAAAGTCCAGGAAGTCTAAAAAGACATCTTGATCTATTTCCTGCTGAATTGCGAAAAGGATATATCAAGACAATCCTGGAAAATTAGCTTTCTTCCTGTATCGTTAACGAAAGACCAGTTAGCGGATATCCTAACATATTTGAGCGTTGAGTCAATAAAGAGGAACGAGCGAGTGCTATTTCAAATCGTTTTTTTAACAAAAGCTGCCTACGTCTTTATTTTCGCAACGACGAGATATCTGCCAACAGCGGGGATCGAAAGAATCAATCTTTACATGGCGCTGGGCGCAAATGGTCTTATGAATTTTTAAATTTCACAAACTTCCATAAAAAAAAGCTAATCAAGAGATTAGCTTTTTTTTATGGAAGTCTGTAAGAAAGCGCGATACGGTCAGCGTACCAGACAAGTACAAGAAAGGGTCTTGTAACTATCATTATACCCGGCACGCCTTTAAATATGTTGGTGCGATCAAATCGTCGGGCGAAGCAATTATATGTGCGACGTAAATGATTTTTAGGGCACTTAATGTCCTCTTTTCGAACAAAAATCTTGAAATAGAAGAAATACGATTATGGCATGGTTTCAATTAGTTGCTAACGGTGATGCCACAGATCCTAACGATTGCATTATAACAAGCCTGCCAACACCTGCACTCAACACTTCATTGCGGCACGAAATGATCACTGCATTAAAGAATAAAGACAGTACTCATGAAAGAGAGTATTAGGTTAGCAAATCCCCGTTACAAAGGGATACTTAAACTTTTATTCTGGGTAAAAATGAGCATCGCTCTTAGATCCTACTCCAAATAACCCTCAGCCCATAATCACGCAATTTAAATTACAATATATTAAAACATCTATATTAAAAACTGTAAACATTTCTCTACAACCAAACTCATAGACCTAAAAACATCATAGTTAATCAAAAGGATACCAATATAATTGTAACACGAAATTTTAGAAGTTAAAGAAAAACATATAAAGCGAAGACTAGCTAAATCACACTTATATAAAGTCTTTAGCTATATGGTATAACTAAAACAAATAATTACACAATTAAAAAAAACAAAATCATGGACAAGAAACAAAGTTATTGCACACCGCAGATCCACATATCTGTGATCGAACTAGAGCAGGGAATTGCTGCAGGCTCAAACTCCCATCGACCTGAACATTCACATGAAGGAAAGGAATGGGGGCAAAGTCATAATCCTCATAATGATATAGACGAATAGCCATTATACCCCAGGAAATAAAAATCTTGGGGTTCATTTTTTTACTTCAAAACAGCCCCCTTTCCTGGTCTGGCATAAATTCCTTATTTACTGGATACCTTCCTTTATGCAATTATAAATACTGGGCTATGAATCTCAGGCAGCAATAAACTACAAAGCATAAAGTCGCTCGGAATTTTTTCCAAACGACCTTGATTTCTCACGTTCTTCAATAGTATTAGCATAGCTGCCAGTATATCTATCACTTTACAGATCCCATATGCTTGGACTTTTTCATCATACTGTTTATAGGATTTGGGCGTGCAACCTTACTGTTTGGCAGTTTTACATAATAGGAAGTATGGTAACCGTTTCCTGGTCTAAAAAAATCTGTAGAAACAATTTGAGCGCCACTGTTAAATGCCGCATCTGCCCTACTGTAATCGTTGATCTTGGCTTCATATGTTTCAATATCGGATCTACTCCTAACGATATACCCTGCTCGCACCAGATCCTGAATTTCCTGTTGACGAACCAGCGCATTATCCAACAGAACAAAAGATGCAAAGCTATCATTGGGATTTGACTGCACAAACATCATCCGCTTTTCAAGATTAGGTCTGTTTTTGGTATAAGCAGATTCAAGATTCATCCCTGCTGTTGTTGGCAGTAGCAAGAAAATAAATTTTCCACGGGATGCCTTGACACTGGGCCAATGACCAGCACGCACTGCTTCACGCAAAGTACTGTAATCCCCACGTATATTATCAGGTGTAATGAGCTTTTCTTTTCCCAACACCTCGACAACTTCGGCATCCAACTCATCAAAAGCTTTTTCATCAAATGGAAGTATATCGGCACTATTGGGGAAAAGCGGAATGCCCTTATCTTTAGCTTCGACCATAATGAAAACAGGTAGGTGTCCGGGGTTCTTTTCTGACCAAGCCCGCAAAGCTATAAGCCCGCTACGGAAGGAGGCATAATGTGATCGAAAATCAAAATCCGCTATATGTAGCATCTTGAAACCGGGTTTTTCCAGCTCTTCTTTTTGATATGGAGCCAGATCCGAAACTCCCATTTTATTTAGTACTTCATATCCGGCAGGTCTATCAAACCGATGTCCTGTGGGATCGTAATATACATCCATTTCTAAACTTCTGATACCGCTATCAAGTTGTACGTCAAACGCTGGGTGATCGTATTTCAACCCTTCACTCATTGTCATTGGATTGGGATGGAATTCTTTAAATGAGCTCAGTTTATCAGGAGGAAATAGTGTTGCCATCTTCTCCGACATTTTCGAAAAAATGGGGTCAGCATATGCCGCGAGACGTGGATCTACTGGCCTTGCATAACTATTGTGTGTACCAAGCACCTGAATCTGATTAATCTTGAGCTGATCAAGCTGTGATAACTCGGGCTGCTGAGCAAAGGCTGTTCCTATACCCAGCGAAAGCAAGGATACTTTGATGAAAGTGATTTGTTTTAATTTCATATTGCTATTGTTTAAAAAAGTTTTGCGCTGATTCCGACCTGGCCGCGTACAGAATACCATTCGGCTTGTTCTGCACGATCATAAACACCATGATAATAGCGTACTGGGGCACCAGTAATGTTATTTAACTCAGCGAATATTCTGAACTTGGAGTTAATCGAATAAGAAGAAGAAAAGTCCACTGAAAAATTGCTCGAATACCACCGGTAATGTTCAGGTCCGGCAATCTGCCGAATGGCATCGAGGTATTTTCCTTTGTAATTTCCGGCAATACGGGCCATAAATTTGCTATTTTCAAAGATTAGGGAAAGATTGAAAATGTGTTTAGCCTGCTTGGGAATCACGCTTTCATCTTCTATTCGTTTTCCCTTGTCAAAGCGCGGAACTTTAGCCTTAGAATCTGTAAACGTGTAGTTGGCATCTATACCAAATCCTTTCCATATCCCCGGTAAATCGACAAATCGCTTGGATATCCCGGCTTCAAAACCTGCTAACCAAGCATTTTGGAGATTATCCGGTTCGTTTACATTGAACATGACACCATTGATATTTTGGGTAGATTGATTTGAATAAATCAAATTGGAAAGTTTTTTATAGAATGCTCCTACCGACACCATACCAATACCACCGAAATAATGCTCAGCCATCAGGTCAAAGTTGCTGGCAAAAGTAGGTTTCAAGTTGGGATTTCCCCGTGTAATGATCCGGTTGATATCGTCTTGGGTTGTACCCGGATTGAGGTTTCCAAAATCGGGACGCGCGAAGCTTCGCGTAAATGCCAGTCTAATAAGATCATTTTCAGTCGCATTGATCTTCAGGTGCAACATAGGTAGAAAGGCGTTGTAGCTATTGTCCTGATTAATGGCCTCGACTTGAGTGGATTTGTCTCCGAGAGTAGATACTTTGCTGCCAGAGAAAGTGACTTTGTTGTATTCGTTTCGTATACCTGCAATTACTGTAAGCTGATCAGTCAATTTGTATTCAGCAGAGCCATAAATGGCGTATACATTTTCTCTTCCACTGTAATAGTTAGCTGCACCTGAGGCGTTTTCAGCAGAATCAACGCGGAAAGGGTACAGCTTATTGTCTGCAATCCCTGCTGGCGAGGCAAGCTGTCTGACTGATTCCATCGACATCTGGTCGATAAGCACATTGCTGTAAGGTGATCCAATTTCGGTCAAAAAACCGCCACGATATGGATAGGGTTCAGTGCCTAAACCGGCGAGTGCCGGAGCTGGTCCTGAGACACCTGCCACATAAACGCTATAGGGATTTTCTACGTTTTTGTCCTTATGAATAAATTTTCCACCAACTTTGATGGTAAGCGAACTGCTAGGCGTATATTTTAAATTGATTCCAGCACGTTTGTTACTCTCCTGGTTTTTGCTCCTGATATTGACAACTTGTGTTAACTTCATAGCCTCAGCACTAATAGGGGTGGTAGATGAAAGCTGTGGTAGAATTTTGTCAATATAGTCCCCCTCTCCATCCGGTGAGTCCATGGCGAGGTATTTCTTCCCATCTGCAGCCATACCATCGTAAGAAACTTTTTGAGAGAAAGTCGCCATAGGATAGTAGTCCGGATCTTTAAATTTAAATGCAGATTTATCCATGCTAAAGGACCAATCCAATCCTATCTTTTCAGAAAAATTCGATTGTCCGCTCAGCTCTCCGGAATAAAGATTTGTATGATAATCCGCGGCTCGCGTTGTTATAGTTGCTGTTTTAGTATTAAAATAAAAATAATTTTCACGCACCCGTTGCGCATCCAGGTACTCACTATAAAGTCCCTTGAAGATAATTTTATGCATTTCATTGAAAGCATATTCAAGACCTCCATTAAACCCAATGGTGCGTCTGTGGGCTATATAATCGCGTAATTGGAGATCGGTAATAGAAAAAGCTTGGCTCGCATTGCTGTTTCCAAAATCATAATTTAGATTGTATCGATCTTGGGCGGCTGTTCGGTCCCAGATCACTGCCGAAAGGATATAGCCCAATTTTCCCTTGGCAACACGATCGCCAAAGAGAAGAGAGCCATTATATGATGCTCTTTGAGACT
Source organism: Sphingobacterium athyrii (assembly GCF_003071065.1). GTDB lineage: Bacteria > Bacteroidota > Bacteroidia > Sphingobacteriales > Sphingobacteriaceae > Sphingobacterium > Sphingobacterium athyrii. Next base: position 1,282,057 of record NZ_QCXX01000001.1, read on the forward strand.
GCCCATTGTATCCACCGGCAGCACTGATGTTGAGCGTACGCTTAAGTGGCGCTGTCTTGGTAATAAAATTGATCGAGCCACCAATGGCATCTCCTTCCATATCAGGCGTGATCGCTTTTGACAATTGTACATATTGAATCATTTCGGATGGAAAAATATCCATCTGAATTCTTCTGTCCGCATAATCGAGACTAGCAGAAGGAAGCCTATTTCCATTTAACAGTGAAGCGCTCCATTGGATAGGTGTACCCCGTACCGAAACATACCTTCCCTCGCCTTGATCCCGTTCGATAGAGACGCCTTGAATACGTTGGACGGCTTCTGCTGCATTTCGATCTGGCAGTTTACCAATGGCATCAGCAGCCAGCACCTCCATAATAGCATTTGCACTCTTTTTAATATTCAGTGCTTTAAGCTGAGAGCCGGCAGAAGAGCCTACTACAATGACCTCACCCAAGCTATTGTTTGAGGGTTGTAATTTAATGTTTCCCAAATGGATACCTTCTGTGGAAACTACTGTATCCAGTGTGAATCCCTGGTAACCGGTGTAGAAAATGGAAAGTTGGATACGTCCTTTTTCTTTTAAGATCAACGTAAATTTACCCTCAAGATTGGTTTGTGTCGCAACCTTTCCAACTTGTACTGTTGCTCCGGGCAATACCTCATCGGTCGTTGAAGTGACAGCTCCTGTGATTTGTTGTGCCTGTAGAAAAATAGGCATCAACCAAATCAAAAAGAATAACGTTCTTTTCATATCATGCAATCAATTTTGTTAATTTGCTGCGAAATTGATATTTCATAGAATAAGGGTCGTCTTTCTCGATAAAGAAGAACGTACTACTTGAAACAGAAGACATAAACACTTGTACCTATGTTAGTTACAAATATTAATTTTTTATTAAGCTTTGATTATCGACGGATTGGCACCTATTTAATGACACTGAAATACTCTTTTCCCTGACGTATTGAAAAAGTTTTTGCGACTGATAAAGCAATACATATTAGGTATTAAGTAGGTTATAATATGGTTTTTCTTTTAAGTAGGCTGATGGAGTACAGCCCTGGACTTTCTTGAAATATTGATTGAACGAAGATTTGGAATGGAATCCAGCCTGAAATGCCAACGAGAGGATATTGATGTTCTCTCCCCTACTTCTATACTTATCCATCAGGCTAACCACTTCCATAATCCGATACTCGTTGACATACTGATAAAAAGATTTTTCTTTATACTGATTCAATGTTTCGGAAAGGTGATGACGTGATACCCCGGCCCTTGCCGCCAGGCTCTCGAGTGTAAGATTGGGATCTAAAAACACCTTATGTTGGGTCATCAAGTTTTCTACGTTCTCTAAGATACCGGCATAGTCCACACTAGTGTTCTTTTCATTTTCTGCTGCAGATAGATAAGTAGGCGTGTCACCCATAATCGCTATCGAGTCTTTAAGATTATCGGCAGAATTTGGCTCGTTTAGTTCTTCTTGTTGATACATGTGAACGTAAAGAAAAGAACTTACTTTGACATAAATTATGGATATACAGATAATCACCAAAATAGAATAGATAAATACCCGAAACCATAAATGGATAAAAGAAAAATAAGTAGATATATCAAATAGCTGGGCCCAGGAAGTGATGAAAAGAAATGCCAAGCCGATCAATAGGAATAGACAAGCTGCTAATTTGATCATACGCTTTTCCAACTTCCAGAACGTCGGTATCTTCTCAATCCCAGCGAGAATCTTCAAAGGGTAATGAATATATAATATCGTATATGCATAACCAGATATCGAATTGTACATTTTAATAAATGGCGGTAATTCACCGGAACGGTTAATCACATAAGCGGCGATCCAAAAATAGCCAACCAACGCGCACATCGATGGAAACATAGCCAAAAGGATATCAATAGGCTTTCCTCTATGTTCAAGATAGCTCATATAACACCATAACAGGCCTGGGTAGGCCAAAGCAATAAATGTATTGAACTGTTGATGGATCTTTGAATTGGGCCAAAAGACATTCAATATAAAGGTGATAGCCAAGTGTAAAAAAATGGCAGCTAATAAATACGAAAGAATATTATCATGCTGCCGATTGTTTTTCTTATTTTTTAATAAAATACCCAGTGCCAATAATGCTTGGGTTGCCCCTACAATAATAATATAATTCACGTCCTTGATCTGATTATGCTGCTCAACAAAGTTAATAATCAGGTATTATCAAATTGTTAAATAACAGAAGCCTTCAAGCTGAGAAATCTAGGCGATTATTATTTCTGATTTTTCATAACTATTCAATTATTGTCAAGAGATCAAGTCGTTAATATCCATTCTGTCAATACATGTTTTAAGCGTCTCCAATTTGCAGTCATGAAGGTTAATTAATAACAAATGTCCAATCTATTTTTCCATAATTTTTAGTCCAATAGCTTGTTCATTTCCGCAAACCGATCATTTGTAGAGTCATCGTCCCAATTATATTCCGTTCGCTGTGCAATAGCCAAGGCTTGTTCCCTGCCAAATAGTTTCGCGATAAGTGCCAAAGACATATCAGTTCCTGCAGATATTCCCGAGGACGTAAAAAAATTAGCATCCTCCACCCATCTAGCTTTATGTATCCAGTTAACTTTCTCATTCTGGCTCACGACCCAATTATATGCTCTCTTATTTGTTGTTGCTCTCCTGTCATCTAATAACCCTGTTTTGGCCAAGAGTGCTGCCCCAGTACAAATGGTAGCAACATGCTTTGAGCTTCTGGCCAATCGGCTAATTTTTTGAATAAGGCTCTCATTGGTCACTTCCGTTCTCGTGCCGGCACCCCCTGGAATCATTAAAATGTCCAAGGCCGATAGGTCTTCAAACGTTTTGTCGACGATAACTGATGGGCCCGCTGTACTTTGAATCTTTCCAAGCCTCTCTCCGATCAGAAAGATCTCCACCTGCTCTTTAAGAAACCCGAACATCTCTAATGGACCGAAGACATCTAGCAATTCAAATCCCTCAAAGACAAGCATACCTAATACTAATTTCTCATTTCTCATCTTCAATATTATTACTCTACATATAATGCATCTTTGAAATCCTAAAATAAGCACTTCCAATTAAACAACAAAGGTTTGAAATTTAATTAGTTTTAACGTTGGATTTATAATTTATCAATGGAACTTTTGCTGAATACCTATCCTTCAATGTGCCAGAAGACTTTGGATTTAATGATGCATTGAATAGGGATTTCCCTTTTTTCAGCTTCTAATTTACGTGTTTTACATAGGTAATTTTAAGGTCACTAAATGGAACAATTACTTACAGCTGGTGCCGAAGCACTGAGAAAGGCTGCTACAGGACATTGTCGAAACAAAGTAATCATTAGTATTAGAAAGTTTATAGTATATACAACCCTAATTTTAAACCCCTCGAATTCGAGAGGTTTAGAAAACAAGCTGGTCTCAATAGTTGAATTAACAGCGCTCAACTTAAAAACGATTCCTTGCGATTTAGTACTGTTTATCCGTCGGGTAGCGGTTCATCGGGCTATTATTAAATTTTCTTTTCAGAAAGAGATTAGTTTTAATGGAATTGGAAAATTTCCTTTTACCCTAAAGTAGCTACTTTAAGGTATCGTTTATACTGATTTCTATTGGGATATCAATAAGCTTTTCAGGCCCTTGATCAATTTGTAATTTGAGCTGTACCGAACCTTTTAATTTAGAAAAAAATTGTTTGGTCTGTATCATTACACCTACATTTTGACAGAGTTTATGATCATAGTCCCAAAGACCAAAACGTTGCAGATATAATGGATTTTGAACGGTATCCATCAAGTTCACTTCTTCGTTTTTTTCATTCCTAAGCTCAACATGTGTGAGCGTGCAATGTATTTCATCTGCTAAATCCGTTGCAAAGCTACCTTGTTGCTTAGATGCAAGCTCCATGGCCTTAGTTTCCGCTTGAGTCAATGGATAATAGCTCGCCAATAAAAACTGATTGGCCGGAATACGCTTTGCTTCGGTAAGATCGGTAATGCTATGATGCATGTGACTGCCTAACGCATCTAAAACAGCTTGCTGTTCCGATACGCTCATCCTATCAGGCGTAGGTTTCGAATCGTTGTGACAATTTGAAAATAAAATTGCCGAAACTAATATTGGGAATAGTCTATTCATCATCTATTATTCATTAAATTTCATTGACTGGCTTTACTTACGCTGTAATCCAACACATCCTTTTCACTAAAATAAGTACTTTTTAAGCATTTTGTCAGGACAGTTACAATTCGCTGAGGCTAGTTTATTATTTGTTGAGCGTAAACTGATAAGCGCTTTGTAAATGAAAGCGACAATTCATAAATGAATTCAACTGTCGAGGTTAGTTTTCACAAGATTTTCTAACAAATTCAACTTGATCAATGAAATCAATCGTTTCTAAATTTAAATTTTTGGAATATGAAGATCTTCTGTTCCTATCACATAATAATATTATTTGGATTAACAATGGTCTGTGCAGGTCTCGCATCTCCCCATATATCTCTTATCTCATTTTCAAGAGTATAACATATGTGCGAAATAGGGATATCATTTGGGCCGCCCTCAAAAGGATTTTCAGTACTTTCTCCCACTTGATCTAATGATGTATATACCCAGGATATTATCATGCTGAAAGGGATGACAAGCCACACCATGTGGCCCCTCATCCATCCAGTTGTAAATTCATTGAATGAATTAAACTCCTTTAACATAGCAAAAGGCAGCAGAAGACAAAAAAGCCAAACAAATATCCGATTAACAGTGGCATACTGCCTTGGGTAAGGAAAATTTTTTATTTTTTCACTTCTCGCTTGTAAGGTAGAAAATTCACGCAAATATTTGTGTAGTTCGAAAAAACGGGAATTATCAAGCGCACCGGTATCAGACAACCTCGCCAGTGCGGCGCTTTGTAGACTCATCAGCTGTGTCAGGGGATTACTGGAGGAAATCACTTCTTCAAGTTCTTCATGACGAATATATTTTTGTAGTACTGTTGATAAGGCTATTTCCCGTTCTGGAATCGTATAGAAGCTAGCGTATTCGCGATTATAAGACTTATCAATATTTTCCCAAGCCCGCTTGGAGCGTAACTCATACCGCAGCAATGTGAGCCATGCCAAATGGCGAAATGCAATCTCCCGCGCAATATCGCGGTCTTTGATAAAATCGCGACACATTATTGCCCAAGCCCTGCTCATGCCGATCTTCAGCCCCCAAATGTCACGTGCCTCCCACGTCCTGTTATAGGTCTGTTGGTTTTTAAATCCGACGACAAAGGCTGTTGCTGTTCCTAAAAACGCTACTATTGGCCAGGGTACTACCAGCCATTGAAGGCCCAATAATTCATACATCAAGACTGGAACAATACTGATCAAGAGCAACAAAAAACAGATTTCGTCGCGTCCAAAAAAGAAATTCGGTTATTTTATAGGTTCTTCCAATGTACATCGTTCAATGTCTTATTAAAAATAATGATAATCAATCAGGTAAAATATTCGCTCTTTCGAATATTTAGTTTTTTCATTTTTGAATGTAGGGTGTTGCCGGGAATCTGCAGAATTTCTGATGCACTTCCCGGTCCCGAAATCTTCCCGGAACAACGCTTTAAAACCTGGATAATATAATTGCGCTCCAATTCATCGAGTGAATAATTTAAATACTGCAGCTCTTCCTGTCCAGATTCAGCATGCACCTTAGGAAGATAAACATAGTCAATCTCTGCAGTTGTGGTCAAAAGAATTGTCCTTTCAATCAAATGTTCGAGTTCGCGTACATTTCCGGGCCAGCTATAGCTACGCAATTGCTGAATTACTTTTGATCCTATTTTCTTCATTTTACGCCCTGTATTGCGACTATATTTCTGCATAAAAAAGTCGGTAAGCTGGGGGAGATCTTCCAGCCGCTCTCGTAGCGGCGGTAGGTGGATCGGAAATACATTGAGCCTGAAATACAGGTCGGCCCGAAAACGTCCTGCCTTTACCTCTTCTTCCAAATTACGGTTGGTCGCTGCAATAAGTCGGACATCAATTTTTATGGTCTGCTGCCCACCGATCCTTTCCAGTTCGCGCTCCTGAATAATCCGCAACAATTTTGATTGCGCTTCTAACGGAAGTTCTCCAATCTCATCCAAAAAAAGTGTGCTTTGGTGCGCCAATTCAAATTTACCGATACGACGTTCTACGGCGCCTGTAAATGCGCCTTTTTCGTGTCCAAATAATTCGCTTTCGATCAGATGGGCAGGCAGAGCTGCACAATTTACCTTGACCATGACTTTATCTTTTCGATCCGAGGATATATGGATACCCCGGGCGACCAGCTCTTTTCCAGTCCCGGTTTCACCTGTAATCAAGATGGTAGTAGCTGTACCCGCAACGAGCGACATCAGGTGATATACGTGTTGCATAGCCTCTCCACTGCCGATGATTTCAGAAAAATTGTAAATAGTTTTGATCTGCTCTTTTAAGTAATCATTCTCTATTTCCAGATTCTTTTTATAGGCCAATAGCTGCTCATTAGCACGGATATTGTCAATGGCAATTGAAATCTGTGAACAAATGCCTTTGATAAGCATCTTATTGAGCTGGTCCGCCAGCAACCATATCGTACCGATATTTTTGTCACCGATCCGCAAAGGCAGACCATACATATTCCTTCGCCCTGTGGTCTTCCATAACCGGGCATAATCGTTTCCTTTTTTTATTTCCTCCTCAACATTGAACACAAGTCCCTCCTTGCTGGCCAATACTTGGGCAGTATATAGCTCGTTGACTGTAATAAGATTGTTCGCTAATTTATCAAAATCGGATTTTGCACCCGCAAACAGTGCGGCATCATACATAAAAGGAGATAAGTGGATGCCATCGGCTTCGATCACACGGATCATGGATAATCTTGTGGACAGGGTTTTATCCAGAACCCTACTGATCGCTGACTGGAGGTCTTGCTTTGTCCTCAGCTGGGTAATATCATTGCTGAAATCTAATAAAAAAGATTGCTCTTGCTGCTTTTTAACCAGCTGTTCATTAGCTAGCGTATTGGAAATCGCTGTTGAGATCTGCGCACAAATGCTCTGGAGTAAGGGGATATTGATTTCGGCTGTCTCCAATAACAACAGTCCTAAATTGGTCTCACCATTCCGCAAGCGTATCCCTGTAAATTTCGCTATCCCCAATGACTTCCAATAATGGAGATAACCTGAGGAAATACCACGCTGCACCTCCCGGTCTACATCAAATAACAAAGGAATCGCACTTGTTAAAATACGATTCTGTAAACCATCATTGAGGGGCAATTGTTGGAACCAATCCACTTTGTTTTTCGGTACGGGATGCGTTCCGAAATCATAAATATAGGGTTCCGTAAAAGATTTCGTATCACCACAGATTCGTCGAATGACAAAACTTCCCGTCGGACTAAGTTGCTTCAATACATCGCGAACAGTCTCCGTTAACTCTTGCTTCGTCCGAACGGAGGCCATTCGGCTGCTGAATTCGAGCAGAAAAGTCTTCTCCTTTTCCCTTTTAAGTAGCTCTTCGTTTTTTATGATATTGGAAACTGCACTCGATATTTGGGGAATAATACCAACGATGACATCTCTGAAATTCTGGCTAAAGCCATTTATTTTATCGGTATAAATATGAAGGAAGCCAATAGCACGTCCCTCACGCATCAATTTGGCCATTAAAATTTCCCGTACACCTTTTTCATAATTGACGCGCAGAAATTTTGGGCTTCCCGGATCGTCCATAATATCCGATAACACAAATGAAACTGGCTCGGTTGAATTCAATACAGCCTGAATAAATGGTTCATTAAGGGGAAAACGGGCTTTTATCATTTCTGCATAACGTGGATGATCCCTGATCGGGGACCCGTCATTGTCAAGTAGAAAGGGACTGTAGGTATCGTCTTTGTAATCGATGGTCGTAACAATGGTATGGGTAATAAAGTATAAGCCTTTTATGCCTTCCTTAAAAAGCCGAATGAGATCATTTTTGTCTCGAACTTTTGTTAGATCATTGCCCAATGCTAATAGTATCTCGCGCTCTTTCTGGTAATATGCGATACTCGGCTTGGACACCTCGTTTTTAGGACTGGTTGTTTTATTTGCTTTCATGATATACAGAAGTGCGGTACGGCGGTACCCTTACATTTTTACTCATGCGTTTATGTAGTTGGCTATAATTCGAATATACGCAATTCTGAGTAATCAATTTATCCACTTAAAATAAATCGACAGTGGCATCAAGAATAATACAAGGGGCACAATTACTGAAAAGCTTGTTCCCATCCATTTTATAAAACCATTGTACCGACGATGCGATATACCGAGCGAAGTAAAAGCACTGGTAAAACCATGCAAGAGATGCCAAAATAAAGAGACACAACCAAATAAATAAACCAACACTTCCAGCGGGTTGCTAAACTTCTCCAGCATCAAATCATAAAGTGGCAGCTCCTCATCATAACGAAACTGGTGAATACGATTTGGTATCCAAAAGTTGGAGGTGTGTATCACTAAAAACAAAAGCAAAAGTGTCCCCAGCAAGGTCATACTCTTGCTATACCATTTTATTTTAGGCGTAGCCAATGGATAAGCATATTTGATGGGGCGCGCATCTCTATTTTTTTTCCATAATAGAAGCCCTTGCACGATATGGAGAACAAATCCAACAATAAGAACGATTTCCAAGGTCCTGATCACGGGATTTGTGGCCATAAAATGTGCGCCAATTGTAAACGTCGCTCCGCCATCATTATAGAATATGAGTGCATTGACCGACATATGCACCAACAAAAAACTAATAAGGAACAGTCCGCTCAATGCCATTGTAAATTTTCGGCCCAAAGAGCTCGTAAAGGTGTTATAAAAACTCTTCATAGTTATAATCTTTTTAAGAAGGGATAGATAGGCTTCGAAATCCAAGGGCATTATCTGCCCTTGGATCGGAATATATTTATTTTTGAGCACTAAGGCGAAACCATTCTTCAAAGGTTAGCTTACCCAATTTTGCATCCGCGGAAGGCACTAAAGTTAATTCTTCCAAGGGCGTACCAAAATATAAGGCATCCTTACTTCCAACAACTTTTTTGGAATTTTCTGTTTTGATCAAATATTGTTGCACCAGGCCTGCAAGTTCAAATTGTTCGGGGCCACCAATTTCCACGATTCCATTCATAGGCTGGCCAAGTGCGAATTCGGTAACAAAAGAAGAAACATCCTCAGCTGCGATCGGTTGTATTTTAGCGGTCGACAGATTGATCACATCTCCATCCTGTGCAGAAGCAACGATGCCGCCTAAAAATTCTAAAAATTGCGTGGAATGAATGATCGTGTAGGGAATGCCTGATTTGACAATAAAATCCTCTTGTACTTGTTTTGCCCTAAAATATCCACTTGCCTGAAGGCGGCTCGTACCAACAACAGACAATGCAATATGGTGTTTAACTCCAGCATTAATTTCGGCTGCCAACAAATTTTTCCCAGAAGTCTCAAAAAATTCCATCACATCCTTGTCCGCAAATGATGGTGAATTAGCAAGATCAATCACCACTTCGGCTCCGTTCACAGCTTCTGCTAAGCCTTCGCCCGTAATCGTATTTATACCAGTATTAGGGGATGCTGCAATAACTTCATGCCCGAGTGCTCTCAACTTAGCTACAGTTTTTGTTCCGATCAATCCTGTGCCTCCAATAACTAAAATCTTCATATTTTTAAATTTAAAGTTTATCAATTCTTTATGGCGACTGAGACAACAGTGAGGCCAAAAGAAACAACTCTTTAATAATCAGATTTTTAAAAAACTACAACTATTTAACAGTTCCTGAAATAAAGTGATATCACCCGAATGATCACTATATATCGTGATTCTGCGTCTTTTAATTGTGTCTAAGAAATAGAGATTCCACCATCCACTGGTATAATAGTGCCTGTGGTCCACTTGGAATCTAAAATAGCTACGACAACAGAAACAATGTCTTCAACATTCCCTCTACGTTGCAAAGGAATTTGTACTAAATCGCCTGAAGGTTCTTTGGTTTAATCATTTATCTCCTGCCAATACGGTAGCTCAGTGCAGCTTTTCCATATGCCATGTTGGAAATAGAGAAATCATTGACTGTCTTTTGTTTGCTGTCGAACAGTTCATAACGATTCAAAAGTCCCATGCCGCCTTGTACCTGAAGCCAGATTCCTCCTATCAGACGTTGATGTACCTGTAGGCCACCATGTATAGTGGAGAACTGCGCATAATCGACTTCCTTACCACTGTAACCACGATAATTTTTCAAATTAAATCGAGTCCAATCTATTGACCCCGCTAAACCAACCTGTGTGTTTGCACTCACACTATAAAGCACATTTAATCTGGGCCAATAAAACTGGGCTAACCATTTGTTATTTGGACTCCGATAATCAATTGATATTCCTGGAGTAATTAAAGTCTCGCCAAAGGAATGTAAAGCATGAACACCAAATCCAATTTCGAGATTCGATTCAGCCCCAAATTTTTTCGATACACCAAGTATTCCGTCCAGGATCAGGTCATCTAAGGAGAGCGATTTTTTAAAATCCGTAGCAAGGGTTGGCATTGCTATTCCCAAAATAGACCATTTGCCTGAAATGGGGTGTCGGATAATAATTACTGATTTTATCTCATGAATTCTTTCAATCCGGTTTGGATCTTCTATCGTCTCGTTGCCATAATTGAAATCCATTAAACGATAATTCAGATTACTAAAAACGCTTGTTCTGCCAATTTTTAAAGGAGGAATAGGCAGCCAGGCATCATAGGTCTTCAGTTGAAATTTATTTCCTGAAAGGGAACTTTCTGAAGGCAGATCTTTAAAGTTAGCTTTACCATGGACAGTGGTGGCAATACCGCCAACATCCTGAATGATCTGACTATTGCTTTTATTTGAAAAGAGGAGCGTTAAAATAAAAATACCAAGATATGACCATCTGGGTGTCATCCGGTTTTTACAATAGGAAGTAAATTGGAGGTCAGTCCTGATGCCAAGGTTTCTAATAGCGATTAGTGTTTTCATTTTCTTTGAATTTAATAATACAAAGGTGGACTGAAAACATGCATTGCTTTAAAACTAAACCACTTTTTACTCGGACAAATCTTGCATAAAGGCAATTCTATATTCGGATGGGGTTACTCCGGTTATCTTTTTAAATAGACGCCCGAAATAGCTAGGATCGCCATAATTGAGCTCAAAAGCAATTTCAGAAATACTCTTGGTCAGGTCCTGCAAAAGCAGCTGGCTCTGCAGGACACTAACTTTATTGATCCATTCCTTTGGACTTTCACCGATGGTTTCCTTGACACATCTATGGAGATAGTTTTCAGAAACAGACAGCTCGCCGGCATAAAATAAGACTGACTTATGTTTCAGATAATATCTGTAAACCAACTCTTTGAAGTTAAAAGTAATCTCTGCACCCCGATTTATACTTTTATTCAGTTCTTTACTTGAGGTAAGAATTTTCTGTAGTCCTGCCTGCAAAAGAGAATAGCAAACACCAAGATTCGGATTTGGGTAATATATCTCAATGCTCAATAGTTCAAACAGAGATGTTAACCATACGCTACTCTCCTCTGACAGATGAATAATTGTATTCGCAGAAAAGAGTTTAATGAGCTCCTGTTTTGACAACAATTGACTGAGTGTCTGATCTTCAAATAAAATCATGTATCCCGCAGCATCTGGGCTGACCTCCTTTAATGAAGTTACGTTTCCTTGCCTGACAAATAAGATTTCATTCTCTTTTATTGACACCAAATTAGCATCTACCTGTTGTTTTGCGCTTCCCCTTGTAATATGAACAATGAAGTTGAACTCGGGTCTATGTAACGGCGTGGGGACTTTAATGAAACCAGATGTTTTTCCGATATCATGTATCTGAACAGGTGTTCTTAAAATTGCAAAGTCAGTTGACATCTCTGACATAAACTGCCCCCTGAAATCTGTTGGAGTTATTCTCTTTATTTTAGTCACAGCACAAAACTATAGGGTAAATGATATCATGTATAAGCTTTCATTAACAAATGAACGGAATTTAGATTTATCATTGTTGTTTTTATTGATAAAATAACTTCATTTTCTATTCTCAAATCATTTTTTTTAAATTCCTCTCCAGACATTATTAAGTCTAAAGGGTTGGGTTCAAGATGCAAAGAATAACTTATGAAATTAAAAATAACAGTAAGGAAGTCCTAGCTGGCTACAGTGATGCTTAAGGCCTGATCTAGGACAATTTCCTTCAATACCACAAAACACGAGGATTTATTTTATTTTTACCTTTCAAATGACTTACATGACTAGCAAAACAATTATCGTAAAAGATAAACTCGAACCCCAGAAATTATTAAAGGTTGTTGCATTTGACAATTCAAAAGCCATAACCAAACCACATAGGCACAATGGATACCTTGAATTGGTGTTTTTATCAAAAACATCTGGAAAACAGCTTATTGACAACTGCAAAAGCCTAGTTAAGACGCCATGTATATTGATTATTCGCAAGGAATCCGTACATTGCTGGGAATTGGAGGTTCCAATCGAGGGCTATGTGCTCTTACTAAAAAAATCTTTCGTAGAACAGAGCTTAGATCTTGAAATCGCAAGGTTAGTCGATGAGATCAGTCAATTTGACATTCTTTACCTAAAAGAAAATAAAGTCATTCCGACCCTTCTGCAATTGCTATCACAGGAAGAAAACAAAATATGTCAGGAGGGATTGTTTAAATCACTTTTAGCTAAAACTCTTGAAAATATTGGCAAGACGGAGCAATCCACATCGGTCTCCAACGACCTGTATGTAAAATTTATTGAGCTGTTAAATACTGATTCGAAAATCATAAACAATGTCGCTTACTATGCAGGCCTGCTCCATACAAGTCCTCAAAATCTGAGTGCAGCTTGCAAGAGAAATGCCAATTACACGGCCTCTCAGGTATTGGCAACTTATATTATCAAAGAGGCGAAAAGGCTTATTTTCTATACCAACAACTCAATCGCCGAAATTGCTTTTGTCTTGGGTTTCTCCGATAAATCAAACTTTTCAAAATACTTTAAGCGATATACGAACTTCACCCCTTCCGAATTCAAGAGACAACATAACTAAAATTCTTTTTCGCCAAACTCACTCTTAGGCAGTTTCAAAAGCTGATTCAGCTTATAAAAATTAAAATTGAGGTTAAGCATCAATATATTCTTTTCATAAATATAATTAGTGGTGGTGAAAAAGTCATTTGAGGATGTCGTAATACGCTGCTCATTGACTCCCCATTTACCAAGTTCAATGAACTGCCATTGAAACTGTGCTTTAATTGCTCCTTTCAAAAAAGCCTTGCTCAGATTAAAGTGGGGGGCGACAAACCTGGAATCCTTTCCCTGTACCGTAGGCCTTTCTGAGAGATAGTTTACCTGCAAACCTGTACTCCAATTATTGGCCAGATCTGCCTGAACCCCAGCGTTCAGGGAATACACCCAGTCACTATTACTGTTTGTCTCCTGATAAGTAAGCACCCGTCCAGATATCTTATAACGATACAGGTTAAGTCCACCGTTGACTCTTAACCAAGGGAGAAGCTTTCCCTCCCCTCCCAGTTCTGCCCCCAAACGGGTAGCATAGTCAGCATTGGTAAACACCCGATTGAGTATTGTATCTGCATACACCGAATTGACCCGTTGGATCGGATTTTTCGTGTGTTGGTAGTAGGTGTTTAAGAATATACTTCCTGTTTTTAACTTCTTCACAATACCAGTCTCGACATTAGTTGTAAATTCTGGAAGCAAGTTGGGATCTCCTTGTTCCAATGTCTCCGAGTGTTCACGTTCGGGTATGGGATTTAGCTCAAAATTATTGTTTCGTTGAACTCGACGGGCAGCAGCAAATTTCCAGGACCAATCCTCGCTGAGGTTATGCATTAAATTGAACGTAGGATACAATTGATGGACGGAATATGGATATTCCATCCCGGTATTGACTAATAGTACATCACGTTGATAATATTCATAACGAAGTCCAAGTGACAACTGCGTTCTTTCAAGTTTATGATCATATTGGCTAAAAATAGCATGCACCGTATTATTTGCATTTAACTTTCCTGTAAATTCGGGTATAAGTTTAATTGCCTCACCTGGCTTTTCCGTGGCAAAATATTCAAAGTTACCTTTCTGCCGATCATTTCTTAGTTGATAACCACTCAATAGCTCCCCATGCGACAATTTCCATTGATGTTGGACTGAAATCCGTAGCCCGTGTAAAGGATTGGTATAATTGTTATTTGTCCATTGGACAGTATCAATCCGATGTTCGATATTCGCGTTCTTGGTCGATCCATATATATTGGCGTATTCATAAATAGCACCTGCCTGCAATAAATGGGTATCACTAAACTTGTACTTATAATTGAAATCGATAAGATAAAATTCTCCCTGTTTATTCTGCAGATTGGAGTTGAAATAATTTATTTTTGAAAGTTCTTCACCTGTTGATGGACGAACTGTTCGATTTGTATAATCGATATCGGCCAGTCGGTCCTGAAATTTCCGGGATGCCAACATACCTAAGTTAATTTGCTGTTTCTTTGATAGTTCATATGAACCATTCAATCTGAGACCAAAATTATACTTGTCAAAACTCCGTTCGCCTTTAGATGGAAAGAACGTCTGCCGGTCGCCAATAATGGTATAAACGCTACCTTCTCTGAAACCAGCATTGTCGTTGCGCAGATAATTGGCCGAGCCGCTCAATTCGAGCTTATTTTTTTTTAGCTGAAAGGAGATATCTCCACCAAATCGTTTTTGTCTCCTCTTGTTCCCATGATTATCTATACTCGGCAATCCACCTTGGAGATTAACTATCCAAGCAAATCCATCCGATGAAGCTTTTTTCGTCCTGAGATTGATAATCCCTCCTTTGCCATCAGGATCAAATTGAGCTGAAGGGCTGGTAATATACTCTACATCGGTTACATCATTAGCTGCGATCTGGCTTAATATTGTCGCAGGATCTAGCAAGGAAGGTTTACCATTGATAAGTACAATAATGCCCGTATTCCCGCGCATGCTTATATTGCCATTCCCATCCACAGCAGCCGAAGGTAGATTTTTCACGATATCCAAAGCTGTACCGCCAACAGCATTTCCATACTGACTAGCCTGATAGCGCTGCCTATCAGCGGAGTGCTTCTGCGCGGCAAGCTCTCCAGTAATCTTTACTTCGGTCAACCGCTGATCCGTACTGACAAGCGCGATTTCAGCTAGATTGGTCTGGCTTCTACCATCGAAGTCCACTACTAGTTTTTTCTGGCGGTAACCGATAAATTTAACCACAATAGCATATTGTCCTCTTTTCAGATCGAAAAATCGGAAACCACCTATCGAATCCGCAACCGCACCATCGACAACATGACCATCCATATCGAGGACAGCGATAGTAGCAAAAGAGATTGGCAAACTTGAGATAGAATCCTTTATACTTCCAAAAAGCAAGGATTTTTGCGCATGCACTACTGTTAGCGTAAATAAAAGGTAGAATAGAATAAAAAATCTTTTCACGGGTGTCTAAGTTTCCCCAAAAATAGAAAAGTTAATAAAGATGGTGTACATACCTGAAAATTATACCACAGTTTTTTCAAATCGACCTTAATCTTACTGAAACAAAATGTTATACCTGGCGTTGCTATCTTTAAAATCGAATAAGAGTGGACGTCTGAACCATCTTCATTCTTATGTTACTCCACCCAGATTTCATCACAGGCGATAGAGACCTTTCGTGTGGGATGATAGCGCCATTCTGGCAAGGAGGGAAATGGTAAGGCATAAACGCGAATTATTTTAACATCATCCGCTACTGGAGCTTTAAATTTGACTTTCTGCACCGTATAGTCCTCGTCTATTTCTTCAATTTTAGAGGAAAGTAACTCCTTAAAATTTTCACCATCTTTTGAAGCCGTGATACGGATCTCTTTTGGAATAAAAATCCAATGCCGTGCATCCTGAAGGAAATTGAGTTCTATAGTGTCCACTTTTTTTTTCTTTTCGAAGTTAAAGGCAATCTCCATAGGTTCTCCAGTCCATAAGAGCCAATTATAGCTATAATCCAGATAGCCGGGGACACGATCAGTCAGGGTCTGCATACCGTTGGCAGGGAATGAAGGGTCAAAAGGGTATTTCATCGTCATTTTTGCTTCAGCAGCTTTATTCACACGTACTCCTGTGCTAAATATCTCGCTCCATTCTTTCGCATATTGGTTGGGTGAGCCACCGCCCTCGGCAAGTTCAGCTACGCCGAGTTTCTTGGCATCTTCAACAAACTGTTGCAGCTTGCGCTGTACATTCGGCCTTACGTGCCACTCTCCATTCTCATTGCTAAATATCCCATGTTGACGTGGCCCATAAAAACGTGCCTGTTGTAAATAGGTATAATCCAGACCTAGTCCCAACCGTCTGATACGTTGTTCCAATACCAGGTTGCCTTCACTCCATATTTCAGCCTTTTCCAGTAATGTACTATAGTGATCCATTTGCTCCGGACTTAAATAATCCTTCCTATTATCAATGGGATTTCCATAGATCGATAGCGCTGATGAGGCAGCAGGCAGAGCCTTTCGCCGAGCATTGAGGTAGGCTTTGACAGCTTGACCGGCCTTGCCATAATAAGCATTTACAAATTCATCCGTAAGCTGTTCTTCAAAGATCGTATTGTCCCACAACAAGTGGGACAGAATATAAGCATTTAGTTCAGCCATATCACTATAGCTAGCACCCCCACCCTGCAAAAACACGCCCTCCACGCCTTGCTGTTTTAAATAACCCAGACTTTTTTGCAATGTTCCCTGAATAGGAAAAGGAACCAGATAATTTGTAAACTGTGTTAAATAATCCCATACAAAGACATGTGCAGCTTTGGATTTCCAATCACGCAGCTGCCTGCGGAATGTCGCTGCAGAAGGTTCGTTGCCAATATCACCTTTACGAAAAGCATCAATATTGCTTAATATCACCGAAACATTATTCGCCACGCGTAGATGGGCGGGGGCATTCGCTGTCTGTAAGTATGCGAGCGTTGTAAATTGATTATCCGGAAATTTAGCGGCTACTTTATTCACAAAATAGATCAATGACCCCTGGGCTCCGCCTTCGCGTTTATCAATCGCTTGACAGCGATCACAGGTGCAGCTACCAATGTCATCATTTTGCGCTATCGACCAGTATTTAGCTTGCGGATTTTCAAGCATTCTTTGCCTGAAATATGCAACGGTATGTTCAAAAACAGCTTCGTTGGAAAGGCAGAGCTGGGTAGCTTGTCTTTTCCCATGATACAGCGAGTAGTATTCGGGATGTTCTTTAAAATACACGGATGGCGGTAATATCTTGTTGAAGGTGTGTCCCCAGTCGCCCCATTTTTCTTCTAAATTATGCAGTCCATACCAGTCCAAATATTCCTGATCCAATTCGATCGGGAAATAAACTTCGCGAAACTGGAAGTTAGGTTTCGCGAAAACGTGAAAATCGGCATCCACCACCAGCGAAGACAACTCGGGAACGAAGGTATTCTCCCTACCGGTATACCATTTCCTTGCACCGATAATATCTCTCACGTAACGGTAAGCGCCATAAAGAACCCCTTTTCCACTACCTTTAATATACATATTAGCCCCTTTAAACTGTATCGAATAGCTGTCTTCCGGGTAGCTTTTGCTTAGCTGCACCTGCTCCAGTATAATTGCCGGCCGATCCTGTTCCCGGGCCTGCAATTCAAAGCCCGTCCCCGTGCTCAATAAGGTAAATTCGTTGATTACCGCTGCTGCTTTCAGCAGGGCCGAGTTGTTTTGGTCAGTACGGATAACATAATTGGCCACACCTTCATTCACCAATGTAATCCGTTCTTTAGCCTGAGCGATTGTTGTGAAAAAAAACAGCGCTAACATATACTTCCACATATTAAAAATATTTCCTTAATGAAAGATTCAGATCATACTGATTGATAAATCTGTTTTCAGCCACCTTATAATAACTCCATCCACCCATAAGCGTAAATCCCCAGCTTTCGATACGATGTTGCCATCCGGCGTTGACTGATCGTGACAAAAAACCAAACCTGTCGTTTAAAAATTGGTACCGAGAAGGATCATCCGGAGATGTTCCGATATTAGCAATGACGGTGACATAAGAATTAGGCTTTTCACTATTGTAATAGTGCCTTACTGCCAGCGAGTAGGCCTGATTCCAACGCTGTTCATCATGCAACAAAAATCCCCGGAGATAGACAAAGGTCGGCCCAAGATACCGGCCTACCGAGGCCACCATGCCATAGTTTCCGTTATGGTCTGCCGATCGCACGTAACGCCCGCCTACATCAAAGAGCCAGGGGCCGGCCTCCCGATAAAGACTATATGCCGCCCGCCATGTCGGAAATACTGTTCCATCGGCCCAAGACAAATGATGATAGGCATATATTTTTGCGCTATAATTCAACCAAGCATCCAATCCCACCTGATACCCTTTTTCTCCTCTTCTGTTTCCATAGTTAAACTGACCAATGAACATACCCTTTGTGCCCACTTTCTTCCCATATTCCACTCCAGAAATAAAGAAGTGTCCGTTGGGCCTATCTTGTGCGCTTTGGGTATGATTTAAGCCGACATAGAAGCTATAGGGTAAATTTTCCCGGTAGACTTTTGCCTGTTGACGATAACGTTCCACTTGTGGTGATTGCCGCGACAGTCGTTGCATATAGGTCAGAGCGGTCTGATAATCTTTATTTGCAACAGCGATATTCGCTAACTGTTCTTGTATAAACACGGTACTATCCCCTTTATCCCAAAGCATCTCATAGCCACTTTTGGCTTTATTATAGTCGTTAACGGACATATAAGCACTGGAGCGGAGGTATAAATACCGGTTATCGCCAGCATCTGCCCGCTGCATACTGTCCGAAATTGATATGGCTTTTTGCAGCTCTCCACGTGAAATACATTTTAGGCCTTCTTTGTACCAATTGTCGATGTTATTGTTGACAGCATTTCGCATGCTCCTAGCTTCATATTCCCGGTAAGCAGCTGCCAGCTCCATATCATCAGGAAATCGCGTGCGTGCCAGCTGCCAAACTTTATCGGCTTTGTCTAGATCGCCTTTCGCTTCATACAATAATGCTAGGGGCGAGTAGCAGTCTTTATACTTCGCATCATTTGCCATTACCTTTTCGAAATACGGAACAGCCCAATCTCCCCGGCCCATCTTTTGATAACTCAGTCCCAAAATATAGTTAAAATCGGTGTACTGCGGGTATTTTACCAACACGGTGCGGCTCAGCATAACCGACTGATCAAGCTTTCCCTCATGCAGATAGCTGATTGCCTGCGGCACCAAACTATCCACATCGCATTTTTTATTTTGCCAGATCACCTGTGCGGAAATGGTATACGCTAACAAGGATTGCAAGAAAACGACCATCAATATCAATAATTTTTTCATTGCTCTATTTTTTAGTCCCATTCGGTGATAAGGCTGTTAAGGTACCTTTGCGTTTCATTTCTCCCCAGGCATGTTTTTTACCGAAAAGCTCCTGTATATATCCTTTTATGGAACTGTATACAATGATCGGATGATATATAAAAGGTTCTAAAAATACAGTAAGGCATAAGCGGACAATATCCTCCCTGCGCTTGTAATACTTATAGACATAATTGTCCAACAAGATCGAAAAGCTGGTTAAAAAAACCGAAAACGCATATACGAAAATCAGTAACAGGATGGCCATCTGCCAATTGATACCATTTGTCAAGATCAGGTAGATATAAAAGAAAATACCCAGAATTTCCATAACCGGCGCGAAGAATTCAAAAATGGCATTGTAGGGAAATACGACCAGCCCGAACCTTTTATAGCTGGGATTGAAGAAAGCCCTGCGATGGGTGCGCATGATCTGCATCAAGCCCCTAGCCCACCGGATCCGCTGTCGGGTCAGCATTTTAAGGCTATCCGGCCCCTCAGTCCAGCATAATGTCTGGGGAATATATTTGACCTCATATTTTTCGTTATTGTCGCACATCTTCATACACATCCTGGTCACCATCTCCATATCCTCCCCTAGGGATTTTGGGTCATACCCACCCGCCATGATAAGTATTTCCTTGTCAAATAAGCCAAGGCCACCAGATACATTGGGGATACAATTCAGGTAATTCCATCCCATTTTACCGAGAAGGTATGACCGGATATACTCCATCTCCTGAAATCGCGCCAAGATGGGTTTAGGTAAGGCTGCTTCGACCAACATCCCTGAGTCCACATAGCTTGAATTGGACATCCGTAAAGTGGCCCCCACGGCGATGACCCGTTCTTTAGCGTCCAATACCGCCTCCATCAGATATACCAGTGTATCATTGGCAAGCACGCAGTCAACATCTGTATTCAATATGTACGGAAAAGCCGCAACGTTTATCCCTGCATTGACCGCATCCGCCTTGCTTCCACCGTTTATCTTGTCAACGACAGTCAGGTGTTTATGGGAAATATCACGCGATTTATAAATGGCTTTAATTTCCTTACAGGGAACCAAATAATCGACCAGAAAATCGACCGCTACCAGATCAAATTCTTTGATCAGTTTTGCCAAAGTATCATCCTTACTTCCGTCATTAACGATAACCACCTCATATCGCGGATAAAACAGCGTCATCAATGAACGCACGTTATTAACGATAGTCACGGACTCATTATAAGCAGGTGCGACAATACTTACCCCTGGCGCAATTTCCGATTCCATCAGCGTCTGGACATGTCTAGAACTGTGTTTTTGGAGATTCCTACGAATTGATAGCCATGACATGCGAAACAGCATCACATATACGACCAGCAGCAAAAGACAGTACAATCCAAAAACAAACTCTACTGAAGAAATAAAATGTGTCATATCAAACCCCTTCCTTTTAACTCTTTAAATGTAATGGACCATTGGGTGATTAACATAGCGGATGAGTTTACTTTCTACGCGATCCACCTGTTCATCTATTTTTCGCAAAAGCGGTATACTGTAAGGCCTTTGAGCGACCAATGAGCGATAAGCATGTTTTCGCAGGCTTAATGGCAAATTGCTGTCCATAAACAATCGGTTCAGAAAATCATTGGATTTTCCTTGTCCGACACGGCCGAGTGCCTTTAGTATTTCCAGCTTGGCTGCCAAGCTGCTTTCCTCTGTATATAAATCCTGCAATCGCTCCTCACTATCCTTAGCCAATAGCTTTCCCAACGAGTTAATGGCTTTTAAAGCAGTTTTTGATTCTTTATTGGCAGTAATTAATGCCCAGAGCCCAGCTTCGTTTAACTCCTGATAGTAGACCATCAGGTCCATGAACAAGCTGTTAACGGCAAAGGACTTTGACACATTCAACCATTGCGAAAACATATAGTTACCGTAATAGTCTCCCTGAACAACCGTCTGAAAGATATCGAGCGCCTGAAGCTGACTGATCCCAATTAGTCCTTCAAATACCCTGTCAAAGGCCTGTTCGCCTTCTACTTGCAGGAGGTATTTAGATGCTGCGACACGGATTTCAACCTGAGGGCTTTTGAGCAGCTGATCCAGGATCTTTTCCTGAATGGGTACCTTCATCAAGGCCAAATTGGCCAGAGATCCCACTGTTGTCACCATGTTTGCGGCCGAATGTCTGATTTCATATTGCGCTTCTTTATCAAAGCCCAACTCATTGAAAAGACGCCGCAGACTCTGCCCTTTCTCTCCGCCGACGGTGAAGATAAACTCGTGTATAATATGCCGGACCACATTACCTACGAGCTTATTATGCAAGTCCAGTCCCAATTTATCCACTGGGAAATGACTGGCCTTGTTGTTCACCAAAATCTGCTCATAGATAAAATCCCTTAATGCCGGATAGATCCGGGAATAGACATTCCGATATCGATAATCACGGTAATAAAAGAAGGCGATTCCAATTAGACAAATAGTCCAAAACAACACGCTCAAAAGCAGGGCTACGGTAACAAGTACCGCCCAGCCGTCACCTTCAAAAAAGGCGCGAATATCACGGATGATATGTACCAATGTGCTAAGCATGGCCAATTCTCAAACGTACACGTGAAATCAGCTCGGTAGGCGATATAGGCTTTTTCATATAATCGTTTGCCCCCACTTCAAAACCCTCAACAATACTGTTGTCGTCGTGATAGCCCGAAATAATTATAACCGGTACCTGATTATTTGTATTGCTCTTTCTGATCCGGTCTATAATTTCAAAACCATTGGCAAAGGGTAGTGCCAGATCAGTAATGACCAGATCAATTGATTCGTCCGAGACCAGAGTAAGAGCTTCCTTGCCTGATTTGGCTAGGAGTAGATCATACCCCTCACGTAAAAGAACAAATTGCATGGTGCCCAACAGAATCTCATTATCTTCGACAACAAGGATTCTCTTTTTTTTGTCCCACATAGTGTGTTTATATTAGTTTTTCATGGTGAAACAAAATTTGATAAAAAAAAAATCAATCTCTGTAGTGGAAGCACTACAGACTCGTTTAATGCATTTAAACTGCATTAATCACAAAAAACAACCAATAAAATGACATTAAAAAGACAATAGAAACAAAATTTGTATCAACTTCTAGTTGAGCTATTATATAAATTTAAACTCTTAGGATCAATCGCATCAAAATTGCTATAAGTCAACTCCGCCCCACTTTCTGCCATATCACTAGCGCTGTTTCTACCTAACACTCAGCGCTATATTGTCCTAATTTGGCCTTGTGAAGTCAGCAGATGAACAATACGGAAGGTTCATACTCTCGACCAACTTAATTAGTAATTGAAATATTTATAGCGCATAGTTATTTTATACGCAAAACAACAATAGGGCATTGTTCGGTCTGCATTTGAGGTATTCACTGGCTGGAACAATAGCTAATCTTCTATCGTAAAATCGATCGATCTGTTGAATTCTTCTTTTTCCGTTTCTGACAGCTGGTCACGCATGGCGCGGATCGTATATCCGCCGCGTAATACTTCTTTATCCAGATACATCCAATCTGATATTTTTTGTTTATCAACGACTACGGTGTCACCGATAGCTACCTCTTTTGTAGAGACGGGGCTGTTATGGACAACACCCGTAAATTGACCATTTAGATAGCTGAGATTTCCTACCCAAATGTGCTCCAAACTGTTGTCGGGTGTATCAAACGCCAGTTTGAGGGCAAAACCTTCATACCCCTCTTGCGGTTTTTGAAAAGCTTGTTTAATTTCTTTTCCTATGCCAAGTTGACCGAAAAACAAATCGTTTAAATTTGTAAGACTGTAAATGATCAAAATATAGATAGGATGAATAGAAGAACCTCAATTGTTTGTTTACCGATTTTAAAAAATCGCCGGAAGATACCTGACATAAATTTAAACAGCTGGGGATAGTCGATTTTTCAGGTCCTAAGAAAATAAAAAAATAACCAAAATATAAAAGCTATGCAAAAGATAATTCCAAACCTATGGTTTGACAGCAACGCACAGGAAGCCGCAGAATATTATCTGTCGGTTTTCAAAGATGGTAAGATCATCAATATTACTTATTACCCGAATTCAGAAACCGAAGGACTGGCTGATTTCCAGAAGGATTTCGCGGGGAAAGTACTTACCGTTGAGTTTGAAATTCTGGGAATGCGTTTCATCGGGATCAATGCCGGACCGATATTCAAATTTAACGAAGCTATTTCGCTGATGATCCCCTGCAAAGACCAGACTGAAATAGACTACTATTGGGAAGCACTTACATCGGGTGGAGGACAAGAGAGCGTCTGTGGCTGGCTGAAAGACAGATACGGATTAAGCTGGCAGGTTTCTCCTGAAAACTGGGCGGAACTCAACAAAAGACCCGGTGCATTCAAAAAAATGATGGGAATGAAAAAGATCATTATTGCTGATTTCTAAAAACAAGGTAACGACAAAGTCCATGTTCCAGCGCTATAAACTGGAAAAGAAGCTTATGTGCTGGTACATTGGGCTTAGTTGTGCTATAAGCAATGTTCAAATATCGAAAATCCGATAGTCGAGACATCTAAGGCAGCATTGGACAGAATAACAATTGCTTTTTGGGATTTATCATCAAATGCAACAAAAGACCTAAATCCGCCTGTACCTCCAGAATGATGAAATATCTTTCTGTTTCCAGCTTTTTTAATACGCCAACCCAACGCCATACTTTGATCATTATCCACAAAAGTTATCTGATGGGTCAAATGAATGGCTTTTGTCAGTTTATTCTCGGAACCTAACTGTGCCTCCATAAAAGTAATCATGTCATCCAATGTCGATCTTATGGCCCCAGACCCCGCCAAAGATCCCAAGTGCCAATACGAGGTTGGTCTTCCTTTTTCATTGTATCCTTGTATGGCACCGGCATCTTTTAATGATGTATTTTTCATTCCCAGGGGCATACAAATATTGTCAATGACCAATTGTTCAAAACTTTTATTATTATGGCGTTCTAATGCTACACCTAATATACCTGCGCCTAAATTTGAGTAAGAAAACTTGATTCCGGTTTGAGACAAAACTTTATATTTTTTCAAAAAATGGAAGAGCGAATCTACCGTGTAATGACTATATGGATCAGCCAGAATAACATTGGTCGTAAAAATATTCTCCGGGAGCCGAGGGAATCCCGCGGTATGATTGGACAGTTGCACCAGTGAAATCGGATGACCACGCCATACTAAACGAGGAATAGAATCGGGCAGATATTTACTGATCGGATCGTCCAATTGCATATTGCCGCCAACTACTTCTTTTGCCAATAAAAGTGAGGTGAAAATTTTTGTAACCGAACCGATCTCAAAAATACTTTTAGAAGCGTGCGGGAGTTGATTGCTTGTCTTAGCGATAGTCCCATAACTATATTTTCTTTGCTGCTTTCCATTAATTACCGCTAACATAACACCTGCGGTAGCGCCCTTTTGGATATACGGCCTGACGAATTTTTCAACCAGTAAATCTACGGAGTCTTTTAATGGATTATTGCTCCCGACCACGAAATTCTTATCTTGTATGACAAATGGAATTTCTTTGAAATTCATCCTTAGGACCCGCTTTTCATGATCGAGCAGAACAGAAAATAATTGGTCAGAGTTTTCAAATTTAATGGTATAATTGTATCCGCTGGCAGTCGAATCAACAAAAGAAAACTGCTCCATTGCGCCCACATTTGCCACAAATTTCTTCATACCCAGTGAAAACTTTTCTTTTGAAATTTTAGCCTGATAGATGGCAGATGATCGCCCATAGATCTCACCCGATTTTTTTTCATTGAAAAGCCCTTGAAACTCTTTCATAAAAGAATCGTAATCGGAACGAGTAACTTGGGCAGGCAAGAACTGAACTGAAAGCAGAAATAAAACAAGGAGAACGTAAAACTTATAATTTAGTTTAATTTTCATTTTATTACTAAATCAACTCATTCGCCAAAAACGCAAGAAACTTATAATGAACAAATTAAACATGTCATATATTTAGAGCTTGTTCAAAATCGGACAACTTATGTTCATTTATGAACAAGCTAAAAAGCTATTTGGATAAACTCTAAAATCGACATGTGATATCAAGGCCTTGTTACAAAATATGCTATTAATATCTGGAGTTCCACCGAAATTGGATATATCGAGTTACCAGCCGCTTCCATATTGTTAGCCCCCCAACGGTTCATAAATCGCATTAAACGAATTGTAAATCCCTTCATAAATAAGACAAAACCTCTATATATGTAAAATTGGAAGGCCTGTAATACTTGCCGTTATTAGGAAACTTATAAAAAAAAGAAGCCGTATCTAACTTTTAACGTTTTGATACGGCCTCATTCCTTTCTAACCAAACATATGCCAGCACAGGATAGCTGGTACCGGCAAAAATCTATTTTGCAAAAATTTCTACCAGTTTTTTATCTAGCGCCTCACCACGCAAATATTTAGCGATGATTTTGCCGTTCGGATCCACTAAGAAATTCATTGGGATTGCCTTCACATCGTACATCACCCCGGCTTCATTTTCCCACCCTTTGAGATCTCCGACCTGTTTCCAGGTAAGTCCATCATCCTGGATCGCTTTTAACCACTTCGCCTTATCGGCCGCCTTATCCATCGATACGCCCAGGATCTCAAATCCTTCTTTTTGATATTTGGCATATGATTTTACCAGATTCGGGTTTTCCCGTCGGCACGGTGCACACCAGGATGCCCAAAAGTCGATCAACACATATTTTCCACGGTAATCGGACAACTTCACGGGTTTACCGTCAACATCAGGTTGTGTGAAATCCTGAGCCTCCACCCCTTCGCTTGTTTTTTTGACCAATGCGATGCGCTTTGCCAGGTCTTTCCCGAGGATGGAAGCCTGTAGGCTTGGATCTAATGTGGCAAATATCTTTTCGGCTTTAACAGCATCGAATTCAGGCGGTAAAGTAGAATTAAAAGCCATTAATCCCATATAGCTTTTTGGATTCCTGGCGACATAGTCCAATTTGGCGTCAATCGTCTGCTGCTGTATCGCATTTGCCCGATCCTCCAATGACTTGATATATTTCGGATCCTGCTGATCCGCAAGAGATTTGGCCTTATACTCATTATTCAAAGCCTCATATTGATCATAAATCGGTTTTAATAACGCATTCACGCGCTCGTTCTCCGCATTTAAAGGTGATCCCGAGATTTTGGCATGTTTGATGGAATCCGCGGCCACAAATTTAATCGTTGCTCCCTCAATTAAAAATGGCAGTATATCTTGTTTCGGTGGTTTGGCCGGATCAAAAGGAGCATTGTCGTGGATTATACGCAAATGCGCTTCCATCGGTGATGGGATACTTCCCTTAAATTCAAATTTTCCATTTTTCATCTCAACCGAATCGATCCGTTCTTTTCCGTCGTAATTAAGACGCAGGTAAGCTTTCGCTGGCTTATCTAATTTGCCTACTGTACCCTGTATTGTATAGTTTTGTTGTGCATATCCCAATACCGGTAATACACATGCCAGGGCCAGCGCCCATTTCATATTCTTCATATTTATTTAGTTTTTATTTTATGCTGTTCTACGTTTTTTTGGGAAAGCTGTCCCACGGTTCCTGACTGTAACAATTGTTTATATAGATTTTCGTCACGAAGTACAGCTAAGGCTTGCTTAAAACTTTGGTTAGCTTCATTACGTACGCGGGCCTGGTAATCACCGTCTGTATATAATAGTGAACCCACTTGCGCCTTAAATTCAATATCAATGGCCGTATGTGCCCCAACCTGTTCTTCGGGCGGAACAGCCACAGCGAGTTTACGTGCAGCTCCAATCAGCTGCGAGTGAACTTCCCGGGGCACTTGAAAACGGGTATTGAAGGTAGGGAAGTCTGGATAAGCCTTAAGAAGAGCCTCACGATTTTGTTGTACAAACTCCAGACCTCCTTTGGCTACAATCCCATTGTTCATGAGCTGTGCCATCCACGTGCTATACTCATTTGTATCGATAGGCACAAAGCGGTCCGGCATAATCCCGCCACCGCCGTAGACAATTCTTTTGCTGGCAAGCGTTGTATATTTTAAGGAATCAGGAAAGGAACTATGTCCTTCTTCCAGCAATTCTTTGGATGCCATCCGGCGGTTAAAATCCTGAAAATAATCATCTTTCCCTTTGGTATATGGTTTCTGAATCGAACGTCCCGAGGGGGTATAGTAACGGGCACCAGTAAGCTGCATTTCCGAACCGTCAGATAGCGGAACGGGTTTCTGCATCAGCCCTTTTCCGAAACTGCGGCGGCCGATCACGACAGCACGATCCCAGTCCTGTAGCGCTCCGGTTACGATTTCACTGGATGAAGCGGTGGATTCATCAATCAGGACAACCAACTGACCGTCATAAAACTGACCGTAACCGCCTGTGAAGTAGTAATCCTTTCCGCCTTGGTTGGGTACTGAATAGAAGACTATTTTCTCTTTGGGCAAAAATTCGTCAACCACGCCAATAGCAGACTCCACATACCCACCGCCATTACTCTGCAGGTCAAGAATCAATTTTTTCATACCCTGCTCCTTAAGTTTTTTTAAGGCGGCGTCTATCTCCTGCCGGGTAGTCCGATTGAAAATCGTAAGCGCAATATAGCCGATTTCCTTATCCACCATATAACTTTCACGAACAGACTTCTCCAGTATATTTTCTCGAATAATGCGCACATTCTTCACATCCCTGCTTCCTGATGATAAAATCCCGAGCACCACGGGTATATCTTTTTCACCGCGCAATTTTTCCATAATCTCCCGATTGCCCCATTTTTTTCCGGCAATACTGTCGCCATCAATACGAAGGATCTGATCGCCAGCCCGTATTCCTGCACGCATGGCCGGGCCATCGGGATTGACTTTAGTGACAATGGTCTGGTCATTATTTTTTAGAAATTGAATGCCTATCCCGGCAAAGCTTCCACTCATGGCTACGCGCATTTGCTCTGCTTCCTCACGGCTTGTGTAACGCGAATGGGGATCTAAATCCGATATCATCGCTTTGATCGCTGCATCCACCAGATGTTCTTCATTGACCTGGTCCACATAATTCTGCTGAATAAGCTTCAATGCCTCCTCAAATTTATATTTTGGATTCATCTGTGCTTGTAAGGACAGACTCAGACCTACCATCCCTACGAGCAAGCTCGTTGCTTTCCTGTTCATATATTGTATAAATGATTTAATATTCTATTTTTCGTTTTTGAGGGTTTCGATGGCCAGGGACAGCTCGTCCATCAATTTACTCGGGCTTCCGGAGTAACCTCCGGAACAATAGCGCACACGACCGTCTTTCACGATGATCTTACGCGGAATGGACGAGTCCCCAAACAATGGAACCAATTGTTTGAATACCAGGTCCTGCTCATTGGTCTTTGGATTGACGGAATCGTGCAACAAATTGAAACGAAAGCCTTCTCCACGAACATAGTTTACCGATTTGCTCCTGTAATCTCCGGTCTGCATGGTTCCCAACATATAAACGGCTACATGGCTATCCCGGGCATATTTGTCTACCAGCAATTGCATCCCCGGAAACGCCATGATACAAGGCCGACACCACGTGGCCCAGAAATCCACCACAACGATCTTATCTTTCCAGTCTTCAGGTGTAATAAATAGTCCATCTGCAGTTTCCAGGCGGAAATCGGGCATAGGATGATTGACCCAATGATGATCCACATAGGCTTTCATTGCCGCTTTTTCTTCGTTGGATTTTAATCCCGCCAGATAAATTTGATACCCGCTTTCATCGCCGGCATGTTCTTTTACGTAAATTGCCCTGAGTTTATCAAACATGCGCGGTGTCATCGCATTGTACTTTGCAGTCATCTCCAATAAGGGCAACAATTGCTTGTCATCTCCCAAGCCCTCCAGCACCCGTAGATTGATCTCGTTCAGTTCAGCATTGTTGTATTTGCCATCTTCGGAGAGCAACAAGAAATATTTTCGGGCTTCCACATACTTTTTGAGGTCATTTAATAAGGAGATATGCGTGAAAAGGCGGTCATCCAAATTCTTAACCACATTGGAATCTGCCTGTGCCCTGTGGTCAAAATCTTCTTTGTATGAATTGTCGCCCCGGCGTGCAATCAATTTAGGCAGAATTGCCTCAGATACTTGATAAAGACTGTCTTTACCTACCATTTTAAACATGTAAGCACGCATGATGTTCCACCGCATCAGTTCATTTCCTGTACGGAAATCGACCTCATCGTAAAGCTTCGCGAACTTGTCAAACTGTTTCGATTCGAAATACGCCGTCCCCAGTCCACGGTACACCGTATAGTAGATGAATCCCTGACCATTGGGATGCTGGCGCCATTGTTGAACAGGAAAACGTCTCAAAAAATCCTCATACGAAGCGATTACGGCAGCCTTGTCCGGACTGCTTCCCAGGGTATTGCTATAGGCAATAAAACGTGCTGTCGCACCGCTCGGAAAGTCATTATTTACTCGTTTTTCAATCAATTGAGTCAATTCCTTATCCTGGAGACGGCTACTTGAAAATGAATAGAGTTGATTAAGAACTTGGTCCGATACATCTTTTTGTTTTAATCCATCCACAATCAATTTTTTGGCATAAGCCGGAAAAGCATCTCCCAAAGCCAGCTTCTGCAAGCTCATAAAAGGCTGAAAATAGCTGAGGTATTGTTTTCCGGATAAAGCATACTCATGCTCGGCCAGGCTCTTCAGATAATTAGCGGGCAACACTTTAGGTTGATTGGTATAATAAGAAAAGATTCCGCCGCCGGCTATTGTAGGCACCTGAAAAGCAGCCTCGCCCAGATAGGCGCCCGGTACTGCTTTCCCTTTTGCATCGCTCAGGGAGACTGCATAGCCTTGGTCCTGATTGTTGTCCAGTAGATCCGGATGGTCAAGTGTTCCCTGATAGAATTTTGCGGCGATAAAGGCTGTTGTTGCTTTTACCGGTACCGTTGCAATCCATAGGCCAGCCGCATTCTTTTGCAGCGGTACGCTGATCTGCCTCCATGCGTAATCTTCGAATAAATATAAGGCCGCCTGTATGTCATCACTAAATTCCAGGTCCTTGTCTTTGGCATCGTAGACCACTTGCACAAGCGCCGTTGTTGTGGGTTTCGTCGGTTTAAAGACAGTGCTGTCAAATCGAGGCTGCGCATATAACACAGCCTGGACAAACAACAGCACTAAAAAAATCGTCTGTTTTTTCATGTTCTATAAATTATCGAGGGTTCTGACCAATTTCTGGGTTGAGTGTTAGCACTTCCTGGTTAATCGGATACACCAACCGTGGGCTGGAAGCTGTTAGGGTATAGGTCTGTCCATTGAATGTCCGACTGACGGGTTTAAAATAAGAGCCATCCAAAGTAAGGCGGCGCATATCATACCAACGAAGGTCAGTACCCACAAATTCCCTACGCCTTTCATCGATGACCGACTGCAACAAGTCACCACTGACGTCTGCTGCTGTAAGGGCTACATATTTATCTGCTGCAAAACGCTTTTTTCGCAAAAGGTTTAGCAGCGCCACCACCTGAGCGCTGTTGTTCTGCCGTGCATATACTTCGGCACGGTTAAGCAGTATTTCGGGACTGCTCAAACCGACATAGGAGTTATTGGTGTAACCGCTGCTATTAAAAACCGGTTTCATATACTTGTATCCCTTATATGTGCCAGCATCATTTCCGATGAACAGTTTCAATCGAAGATCACCCTCCCTATATAAGGAAATAAGTTCCGGATTTAATGGTCCGAGAACATAACCGGCACTTACCTTGGAAAGCAGGACTTCCTTGTCGTCGATTAGACGCGGGAAGGTCACCTCTTTGGTATAATCCTCAAGATTATAGACTGTCGGGTCCAGTGCAAGGGCAAGATCAGCATATCTGCCAGATTCTTCAAAATTGCGCATCGTCAGGTATACTCTTGACAACAGCGCATAAGCCGCAATCTTGGAGGGATGGTAATTGAAAGTTGGATAATTGGATAAATTCTCCGTTGCCGTGCTCAGGTCTGTAATGATCTGCTCATAAATGCGAGCTAATGACACGCGGCTTAAATTCTGAAAGAGATCAGCAGTCAGCAGCAAAGGCAGTCCTTGCTGACCTTCGGCTTTTGTGGGATCATATATCGGGGCGTACTGATTGGCCAGCGCATAATAAGCAAATGCGCGGTGGACACGAGCTTCAGCTGCCACAGCCAGCTTTTGCGCGGTAGTTCCATTTTGGCTTTCCATGACTCCGCCGAGAATCTCATTGGCAATATAAATCTGTTTATACAGATTGTTCCAAGCGACGTCCTGCTGATTGTCGACGTAGAAATATGCATTCCAGATATAGGCCCGTTGGTAATTTTCTCCCCAGGCTGATGAAGCTGATAAAGCGACCTCCGGAGCGATATTATCACTTGTGATAAGCGGAAGCACATAAGAACTTTCAAAGTTACTTTTATTGTTGAGTAAGTACAGGTAATCGTCCGTTGTCTTTAGCGTACGTTTATCATATTGATCTACTTCCACAAATTTCCGGCAAGAAGATACGAAAAGCGTACCGGAAGCAATTAAGCTATAGAGGATAATATGTTTGATTTTCATAATTTCACAGATTAAAAGGACAGGTTTAGACTCATAAAATACGTTGGCGAAGGCGGAAGGTTTGAATAATTATTCAATGTCCGGTAGCTCGGATCTATACCGTCTTTATTTTTGCGCCAAATTAAGCCGAGATTACGCACGCTGGCATTTACATTGACCGATTTAAACGGCGTACGTTCCAGCATTTTAAATGGAAAATTATAGCCTAGATCAATCTGCTGTAACCGAATATTACTACCACTGATCACTAAAACATCCGAATTGGCGTAACGGGATAAGCTATTATACTGGTAGCCCGCTTTGCTTAATCCAGGTACATTCGTAAAAGCTTCATCCCCCGGTTGACGCCACCTTTTTGCTAGATCAGACTGGAGTCCAATAGCCCCTGAATAGGGAGCATAGTCCGGATAGTTTTGTACCGAAAGACGTCTGAATACGTGCCCCATTTCATAGGTGATGCGAACCCCCAAAGTAAAGTTGCGATAAGAAAATGTATTGAATAGTCCCCCGAAATAAGGAGGCGTGGTACGGCCCACTTTCACCAGGTCTTCGGGCGTGAGGGCTGTTGCCGGTGCATCGGCACTCACAATTTCGCCGTTTTGTTTATATATCTGCGAACGTCCCTGGTTATCCAGACCCGCCCAACGATAAGCATACATATAGTCAGTAGCATTTCCTACGATCGGAATAGTTCCGGTGATATAATCAAGCACACGGGTAGGGCTTTTAAAACGGGAATCCGTCACCTCATTGGTATTGTAGCCAAAATTGAATAATGTTTTCCATTCCACCTTCGACCGCAACCAGATGGCACTCATTCCCAAATCAATTCCATGCCCCTCCATAGTGGAGCTATTGAATTTCAGGCTTGTCCAGCCATAGGTCGGATTATATGGGAAATCGTAGATAATGTCGGAAGATTTCTTCGTGTAATAATCCAGGTTAAACTGTAGTCTATTATTCCAGATTCCGTAGTCTATCCCTACATTAAATGTTTTCACCTTTTCCCAGCTGATCTGACTGTTGGCAGGTGATGCGATTGTTGCCGTTACTTCATTTGTGATCAGATCGTTGCTTGTGTTGATTACGACAACTCTATTTGCTCCTGTCGGAAGCGTACCATTCACGCCATAGGTCATCCGGATACCTAATGCATCCGCCCATTTTGACTCCTTTAAAAAGTTCTCTTTTTTAGCGTCCCATTTTCCCCCTATTGACCAAAGCGGTTTGCCGCGCTTGCTGCGCGAGGCACCGACTAAGGTAAAATCATCAAACCTTATGCTTCCGGAAAGAACATATTTACCGTTAAATGCCGAAAATGCTCCATTGGAATAATATGAAAGTGCACGATTTCTATTTTTTGCAATGGAAGTATTAGAGCTGAAATAACTGTCCCACCCGTAAATTGTCTTGTAGCTTCCTCTGGGATTGATCACAGCAGAAGAATAGGTATCGGCATTAAAGCCCAAATAGGCATCTGTAGAGGAACGATAGCTATTCTGTTTCCATTCTGCCCCTGCCAGAAAATTCAGATTGTGCTCGCTGGCGGCACCCAGCGGCTTGTTGATATTCAGTTGTGTCCTAAATAAATACTGGGATCCATTGTAATTGCGGATGCCTAATCTCCCCCCCATGGGGTATCCATATACATAATTACCTTTATCGTTGAATGTAGTACCGATGTTGATCATATTCCGCTGACCATAGCTATTGACACCATCGATATTTTCCTGATTTTCCAGTTCGCGCTGCCATTGCCCCATGACCGAAAAGTCCGCCCAGCTCGTCAACTTGGTATTGATATCCATATGCATCCGTAGACGGTGGGACTGGTCATTATAACTCGCCGCATCAAGCTCTTCGATGGGGTTATAAGCCCAATCGAGATAGCCCTTTTTCTCAAAATCTTGCATTATTTCGGGTCTGAATTGAATATAACGACGGATATTATTTCCATTATCATCTTTCAACTGTTCGTAAGGAAGCAGACCACCGGAGCTAATATTTGACGATAACGCATTAATTGCTGCCGAATTACCAATGGAGTTTCCATAGTTATAAGTAATGCCGGTGGCGAGTTTTACCCGGTCGTTGAACAGCATATTGGTCAAATTGGCTGTTGTATTAAAGCTCTCTGCTTTATTGGCCCGGAATACAGGAACATCTTTATTATAATTGGCCGAGACAAAATAGGTATTCTTGTTGGCTCCGCCTGACACGGATAGATTATACTGCTGTGAAGTGGCCTTTTGTAAGAGATAGTCCTTGAGCTGACTCCGATTATCGGCGGCGGCAAGCCTTTCCAGAGCGGCATCACGCTCCTGTTCTGTTGCTGTACCCCGTTTTACACGAAAGATCCATTCGAGTGATTCGGAGTGCGGCTTACTGATATTAAATGGATCCCAGCTATTTTTTACGATATTGTCGGCTATAAAACCTTCTTCTACCAATTGCTTTTCGAGGTCAATATATTGCGCAGAAGACATGCGGTCCATTTTATTAAGGTCAGCCGGAGAAGCTATGCTCAGTGAGGTTCCAAAATTGACCGACGGTGCCGTATTTCTACCTTTTTTTGTTTCAATGACGATGACTCCATTCGCAGCTTTTGCTCCCCAGATGGAGGAGGCCGCGGCATCTTTCAATACCGTAATACTTTCAATATCGTTGGGATTGATGCGGCTTAAAATCGCACCGCCCGAGCTCTGTGTATTTCCTTTATCGGTCAAAGAAAAACGTGCATCCACTGTTTCCGCCATCGGGAATCCGTCAATAACAATCAAAGGATCTTTTGGTGTATCACTACCAAAGGTATTAACACCGCGGATCTTAATGGCATTGGTACGCGGATCTACGTATACGCCGGGGACCAGCCCCTGTATACGTTCCAGTATGTTGATGGACGGTGTTTCCTGAAGCTGTTTGGCAGTGACCCGACCAAAAGCCCCGGTTGCACGCTCTTTGGGCAAACTGGTATAACCCATCGAAACAACCTCCACATCATCCAATACATTGACCACCTGTTCCATCGTCACGTTGATCTGGTCGCTGCTACCGATTACGCGACGTTGTGGCTCCATGCCCATGTAGGAGAAAATAAGGGCATCGGCCGGATTTGTCAGTCGCAGGGTATAGCTACCATCACTACTTGTTGTTACCCCCGTACGCACAGCGTATCCGTCAGACATAACTGTAACACCAACTAATGGCGCTCCTTTACTGTCTTTCACCCTGCCGGAGATAATTTTCCAAAAACGTTCATCACCGTCGTTATCCTTCTTACCACGGCTATCACGAATAATGGTAAAATAATTGTTTTGCACGTACAGAAAGAGATAATTGTTTGGATACAATAATTCTTTCAATACGGATTCAACGGGTAGTCTTTTGTTTTTCGGGATATGTTCACTGTTGACAAAAGCGTCGCGAATAAGCCCTTCTTCATAAGAAAATTTGGTTCCATAGATGCGTGTTACCTCGCTAAGAGCCTGGCTGAGACTAGCCCTTTTTTGTGCAAAGCTACCTGTGGTACTCATCAGGCAGACGATAGGCACAAGAAGTTTAGTTTTCATAGATTTTGATTGATTAATACTTGTTTCTAGTTAGGTTTTATCACGATTTGTTTGTTTTTCACTTCAATGTTCACATTCATGGTATGTTTGATGACAAAGAGAATGTCATCAATTCCTTTTACTGGTATAACACCGGTAAATCTTTTGTGGAGCAGTGCCGAATCCTGAACAATAACCTGATAACCGTAATTATCTTCCAGTACACTGATAATATTGGCCAGGTCACTGTGTTCGATGCTAAGTTCGCCCCGAGTCCAAGATAGTGCCCGATTCACATCACTGTGGACGATTTGGTTTGCTTTTTCATTTTCATCATAGATGAACATCTCCCCAGGTGCCAGCAAACGATCCATCCCGTCCTTTCCCTGAACCCGTAGGCTACCTTCGAACAATGCCACTTCGATACGCCCACGACGGTCTTTTACATTAAACTTAGTCCCCAGCACAGTCAGCGAGAGGTCTCCCACATGCACCACAAAGAAATCATTCTCGCGCAGGCGATTTTTAATTGCGGTATGTTTTACCTCAAACATACCCTCGCCTTCAAACCATACTTCCCGGGGTTTGTCCGTTTTCCAGCCACGTACATAGGACAGGCTGGAATTACTGTTCAGTTTGATAATGGAAGCATCCGGAAGGGCAACTTCGCGTTGCTGGCCAAAGGCGGTGTTTGTCGCTTTAGGACCATACTGACTGATCTCATAGGTCAACATTGCAAAAAGTAACAGCGCAGCGGCTGAAGCAGTCCATCGCAGTATTTTCCGGATAACGCGTGTTTGCCTTTGTTTCTTTTCATATACCGGAATTTGTGCCATGATACCTGCCCAACGCTGATGACTACTCAAACCACTAGGGGCAAGTTCCTGCCCCTTGATCAGCAGTATCCACATCGTTGCGCGTTCCATCTCTGCAATCAAATCAGGAAAATGATCCCCCAGCTCAGACCAAAAATCGTTTTGAGGATCTCCATTTTGGAACGTCGTCTGCACAAAGTCTTCATCCGCAAAAAAGTCTGCTGCCTTAAAATCTTTATATTTAGCTAACCGAGAGTTCATACTGTTTTATATAGGTTACACCTCTCGACAAAATTTTACCCCAATAAATTTTATTTTTTTTAAAAAAATAGGCAATACCAGCTTGATCATCATAAAAACAGCGAAAGCACCATTTATGATCGTCTTATACTGGTTATTATTTATCAGAGAAAACTTGCCTGCAAGTGCGAGATTTAATTGTAACGTAACTGATTGAGTAAATGGAGCAACAGCAATAAACCAAACCTGCCAAAATGCTTCTTCAGGCTATCTAGCGCTCGGTAGTACAGTTTATAGGTATCCTTGGTGGACAACCCCATAATTTCTGCGATCTCCGGATAGGGCAATTCTTCAAAAAAACGGAGGTGGATAATCTCGCGCTGACGGGCAGTCATCTGCTGCAACGCTTGGTCAAGCCTGTCCCGGACCTCCAGGGCACGTTCTTGACGGATCATGCTGAGATCATGAGGAAGCTCAATGGTAAATGGCAAGTAATCGACAGAAGAACTGGTCATATCCGCCCGTCTGAGTGACTGTTCAATTTTCTTCACCAGTGTACGACGGAAGGCTTTATATAGGTAGTTTTTAACGGCGACATCCGAACTTAAATTGTCTTTGTTGCACCACAACTTGACAAATAGTTCCTGAATACTGTCTTCAATGATATCTTCATCCTGCGTAAACTTAAATCCATAATTGAACAACAGGCGATTATACCGTTCAAAAAGTATTTTGAACGAAGGTTCATGCCCTACTTGAAACATTTGCCAAATCTGTTGATCGGAGTTCATTTAGTAATGCGCGGTTTTTTGTTTTTCAGTTTAAGTAGATAAAATATTCATTCAAATCTACTAAAAAAAATTTTTCGACCTACACCACATAAGCGATTCTCCAGAAAACATGTAGCAGCTTACTGTTTCAGCATGCTGTTCATCTTTTTAGGACAAGTTCTATTGTACATTTTTCAGGAGGGGTAGCATCATCGAAACCTTGACCGTAAAATCTTCCTCCTGCGGGTTTTTGTCAATTTCGAGCCAAGCGGAGTTCGGCAATTTTTCGCTATTGATCATCCGCAGCCTATCCTCAACCCCCATTATACCGAAAGAGGCACTTTTAAAAGGATTTAAATTAGGTTTAGGAGCGAAATCAAAACCGACACCGTTGTCCATAATTTCAATACACAAATTATTATCCTTTTTAATGGCTTTTATACTGATCTTGCCCCTACGTCCACTCAGATGTCTGACACCATGATGCACCGCATTTTCGACCAGCGGCTGTATCAGCATCGAGGGGATCCTATAGCTGCTTTTGATCAGATCCTCATCGACATGTATCACATAGTCAAAAGTCTGCCCAAAACGTTCCTGCTCCAGTTCCAGATAGAGCTTCACCAATTGCAGTTCGGAAGCTATGCTAGCCATGGAAAACTGAGAGTTCTCCAATACGAGACGGCTTAACGTCGCAAATTTATGGATCAATTTGCTGGCATGGCGGGCATCATTTTCCACGACATAGGCCTCAATCGAGTTTAATATATTAAAGATAAAATGGGGATTCATCTGTGACCGAATTGCTTTCAGCTCACTTTCATATAGTTTTTGCCTAAACTCAGAAGCCAGTTTCTTTTCCTTTTCCACCTCCAGTACCTCTGCCTGTTCCCGGATCTTGATCTCATTTTGCTTCAACTCCTGTTGTAAGGTCAGACTGAACTCATGCTGCAGCCGATTTATTTTCTTCTGATGCGCAATTCCATAAAGCAGTATCAGGATTACGGCAAGGAAAATACAGGCGATCAAACCTATTTTAAACCAGAGCCCCTGATACCAGAGCAGCTTCACCGAAAGCGGAATAACCAGCTGATGCGTGGACCATTTTCCGTTCTGATCCTCCACCCGGAGAAAAAAGCGGTAATTGCCTCCGGGGACATTACTGTATACGGCCTCATGCCTGTCCTCGGCATCAATCCAGTCCCGATCAATCCCTTCGAGTTTATAGCTGAAGCGCAAATTTTTACCATTCATGATCTCCGCTGCGGAAAAAAGAAAAGAGAATGTATTTTCACGAGGCTGAAGCAAGATTCGCCCTGTCCTTAACCGATATGAATTATCGCGGTTAAGGATCTTGAATGCACTTATTATCGGTTTTATTTCCCGCCGGTTATCATTTAACGCTTTGATCGATCCCTTGATCAGCCCTTTATCCGTAGTCCATACTAAGTTATCGGAATCCAGGTAAAAGTCGTAAATATGGAAACGGTCAGGCGGTACAACCCCCTGCCCCGGATCAAGCTGGTCAAATGTTGAATACCCCGGATCGAAGATCGTCATTCCGTCCGGAGTCCGCATCCAGATCCGTCCTTTGAAATCATCTTTTAAAGCATAAGCATAAATACGGGGAAAACGGTTCCGGTCATTGACCTGTCGAAAACGCACATTGGCGGCCGATCCAGTGATCTGCCCGATCCCCTGCTGACTGCTGCTATACCAAAAATTGCGATCAGCATCCAGCAGAAATGAAAACACGGTATTTACGGCCAGGCTCGTAGGTGATTTTCCATGTTTAAAATGAATAAACTTCATACCGAGCTTGTCTTCAACCTTGACCGCACCAAAGCCGTCCATACCCATCCAGAGGGCGCCCGCGGCATCCTTTGCCAAAGTAATTATTTTATGGTCAATCAAGCCATTTGTTTTGTCATACCGTACGACGCTATTTGCCTGCATATCGTACCGATACAATCCATCGCTCCATGAGCCTATCCACAGTACCGGTCTTCCGCCCACCGTATCGGCGACGATACGATTACAGTCGGCATGTTCCAATCCGAAAGAGCTGCCGACGACCTTTAAAGGCCCGAGCGTCTTTTTTGTTGTATCGAACACGAATATACCTCGATCCAATGTGGAGATATAGATCCTGCCATCCAATGCCATCAGCTGGCTGACGCTCAGTTTAGCCAGGGGAAATACCGATATCCGGGTTCGGAAATCAGCCGAAAGCTGGCCGATCCCCCCCGCTGTCAGGTACCAGATGCTGTCATTGACCTTGATCAATCTATGGATGGGCTGCTGTCCACCGGAAATGAAATCCGTTATCTGATTTATTTCTTTTGAATAATAATAAAGGCCATTGTCGGAGCATATAAAATACCCCCGTCTGACCGGTACTATGCGATTGATCCTGTTCGGCTTTCCTGATCCATCAGGTACGTTTAAGTTCCAGTCCACTTCCTCGATATGCTTATCCTGTAGTCCATAGCGGTATAGTTTTCCATTTCTATGCGCTGCCAGTACGATATTCTCTTCCGGAAAAAAGGCGGCCTCATCGATATTGTTATCATAAAGTGATACATTGGGCCCCAGGCCGAGTACATCTTTTTGTTTAATTTCCCGGAGAGCAGGATCTACATGGATCAGGTTATAGTTATAATAGGATGCAAATATCTTGCCGCCGACATCACATACAGCCGTGACAGCATTTTCACCCAGATTGGCCAAGCCATAATGAACGATCTTCTTCGATCCGGGATCATAAGAAAACAGCCCGTGATAGCGCGTGCCGATCCACAGTAGCCCCTGTCGGTCTTTATGGATACGGAATATGGTCATACAAGCCTTTCTATCCAGTTTTATAACTGTGATATGCCCCGATGCCAAATCCAGCATCTGGAGATCTGTCTCCTGTCCGCCAAAGTAAACTTTGCCCGCTGATTCATGAACGGCATAGAGTTCATGTTTTACGAGTGCCCCCTGATTGACGCTGGCAGCATATTTCGTCCAGGCCAGATCCGATGGTTTGCTTCTGTCGTAGCACAGCAGTCCCCTGTTGTAGCTCGTGACCCATATTTTGTTGCCTTCACCGATACTGATGCTACTCAGGTCATAAGAAAAATCTCCTTTTTGGTCAAAACTGACCGGGTGGAATGTTTTCCCGTCAAAATAACAGAGGCCCCGCGCGGTGGCCATCCAGAGCAGGCCGTCCGGATCCGTTGCCGCATCCCTGATCTTATCGCTGGGCAGGCCTTCCCGGCTTGTGAAATGGCTGAAATTATAGATCCGCTGTGGCAATCGTTCTTGGGCAAATGCGATGAAAGCAGTTAGCAGCAAGTAAATAAAGACCACAATTCTAGCCATAACACAAGATTAAATACCAAACAACCTTCCCATGAGATTGATCATCACATTAAATTTTCATCAACAGGTTGTAAGCGATGACAGCTCCTTATAAATTTACGCTATTTTTTTGATTGCCA
This sequence comes from Sphingobacterium athyrii, assembly GCF_003071065.1. Classification (GTDB taxonomy): domain Bacteria; phylum Bacteroidota; class Bacteroidia; order Sphingobacteriales; family Sphingobacteriaceae; genus Sphingobacterium; species Sphingobacterium athyrii. Next base: position 1,323,065 of record NZ_QCXX01000001.1, read on the forward strand.
TACCATTATCACTGTTCCTCTTTCAGGGCTGACTCTATGGCCTGGTTGTTATTTAAGTCAACACCCTTTCTTTTAAGGCTAGCCATAACTCCACCGGGAATTAATACATAGCGATAGTTCAAAAATGGGTTCAGAGTGCTCAAATTGGTTCCATCATGTGTAAAACGATAGATGATGATCTGATTGATCTTTGACACGAATGAAATGGTATTGGGTCTTCCTCCGACGGTAGAAGTGTAAGGCAGGGCAAATACTCCCCCTCCATAATCCATATAAACTAATATAGCACTACTCTTGAGGTAAATTTTTGTCAATCCATTTGCAGGGAGGTGGCCTAACCTGCAGGATGTAGCATCAATTACAGAATCCTTATTAACATCCTTGGCATATTGCCAGCCACTATAGATGACATTTGCCGCACCCGTAGCTCCCTTTAGATTAATCCCCGCTCCCCAGCCGGAAGCTGTTTTGGGTCCAAAAAGCTGATAGGTATCGGTTTTAAAATAGAAATCACCCACGGCACCGAGTGATACCGCAGGTATTGCGGTTCCGCTTAATATTTTCGTTCCTGCGGCACCGTTGGTTCCATTGGTACCATTTGTACCTGCGGCACCTCGAAACGAGGTAGCTGCCCCCCAGCCGGCATCAGTTTTGGGACCGTACATCTCAGAAGTATTTTTTCGGATATAATAGTCACCATTTTTCCAGTGTAGCGCCGGGAACAGTAGTCCCGCTAAAAATTGTTGCTCCGTCGGCACCTTTTTCCCCTTGCATACCGGTAGTGCCCTGATCACCTTTAGGCCCTTGCTGTCCCGGTTGACCGGTATCCCCTTTTTTACAGGAAAATAACATGATCAATCCCAGATTGACCATCGCTAATGTCTTTACTACGTTCATTGGTCTTATTTGTTTATAATTACTGTTCAAATATATTTCCTGTAGGACAAGGAAAAATCAACAATGTGTGAAACAGGTCAACCAATGCGTAGACGGGGCTTTTCATTTAGCCAAGCATCCGATCCGCCTCTTCGGGCACATCCATTCCTCACACTTCTTCCCACTATTTTTGTTGCAAAGAGTGCGATATATCAAGGCGATATATATTGCGTTATGAAAACCGCAACATCCCGATTGTCCCTGAGAAGCGCGGTAACCTATCGGGTCGTAGCCCCGGGCCGATTTCCAACTGTCTCCCGCCCTACAGCACGATTGCCACCGATTACATTCATTAATAATTTATGCATGAAGAATTTTAAGAATTTCAAGGCGAACAATTTCTCCCTTAAATTCCTCATTCAACGCAATCTTCGGTTCAAATGGCACTGGAAGGTCTATCCTACTGCAAGCTCTATTCAGGTAGCGGCCGGAGCTTTCTTTCTAGGTCTTCCAAAAATAGTCAATCGTCGACATATTCAGGAAAACGAAATCCGTTTCTCTATGAATATGATTTCAAAACAAACCGAGTATTTTACGCCCTTAATAGTTGAAGTCACCTCTCCACAAATTGAGAAGTGTACTAAAATAGAAAATTCCGCTGTTTGAAAAGACCGCCCGTAGCTGAACACCTACATTATAAATTTTATTGCCGTTCTGTCGATATTTTCAGCCAAAACTCCACATATTCTTTTGTAACATTGCTAAATATTATTGATTACAAACCGCTTTATAACTAAAATAATCTATTGTCTATTAAACAAATAACAAAACTAAAAACTCGTTTATAGTTCTACATCATAATGTACGACAGCTGAAATGCTAAAGTAATTTTAATATTATTTCTTTTTGTCAAACTTCATCTATCCGTTCAAAAAGAGTACAATATTTTTTAGGTACGATAGCCATATTTCAGTTAATAAGAACGCGATATATTGACTAATTATTTAAATGAAATAGAAATTAACATACAGCAGTAAATTTAGGTTATCACGAAAAGTACTAACAAATAAAATCTATGCTCAAAAAAAACATTTATCAACAGAATACAACGGATTTAATCCATGATTAAACAGGGTATCATGTTTCAGTAAATGTCGAATATAAACCAAATAATAAAAATACACATGAAAAAGAAAACTGAAAAAGAGATCTACGTGACACCCGTAATCGAGCGGTTACAGGTGATGATGGAAGAAGGTGTGGCTGCAGGCTCGGCAGGGTCAGCCCAACCCGGAGGAGGCTCCGGCGTTAGCGAAACAGACTGGAATAACGGCGGATCAGAAACCCAAGATCCGAGTAGCGGTGAATGGTGGAACTAATCAAAAATTATTTAAAACAATTATGAAAAAAATGCATCAGATTATAAAGACAAAACTGGCTTTAATTGTCTTTCTAGCAATTGCCGTTTCCTGTAGCAAGGAGAAAGGTGAGAATACTATTGAAGTGAATAAAGGGATAAAACTGGCTTTAACTGAAGCCCAATTCGGCGGAGATAATATATCCGTGGCGAAAGCTTCGGCAAAGGCCGGCGCAACCGAACCTTTAACGATAACAAAAGAAATTCAGTCGGGACCGTTTAGCATTACCGCAGAACTGACCGAGAATACCCCAAGTAACAGCGGGCTTAAAGCTTCTACCGGTAAAAAGGCCGCAACGAAATTGCTGTCTTTGAGAGGTCCGGTAACCTATCGGGTAGTGGCCTATGAAACAGACGGTACTTATATTGACCAGGCCGTTGGCGATGCTTCGGATTCAACCCAGGTATTCTTTGGGGATAAATTGATCGCGGGTCATAAATATACCTTTGTGATCTATTCATTGGGGTCTACGACTACTGCCCCTCCTGCAGCTCCAACAACAAACCTATATACGGCAGGTCAGGTGAATTTCGCTTTTGCAAACTATACTGAAAATGGAGCGGACTTCATGTATGCCATCGAAAAAGATGTCACCATACTCGGCAACAATACTCCGACTCCGTTGACGACACCATTGCAGCACATGTTTACCCGTGTGACCCTGCTTGTCGACAACAGCGATGCAACAGGTACATTTGGTACTGCAAACTATGTAAAAGGAGGTTACCTTTCGGAGGTTCCGGTACAAGCGGAATGGACTTCACCTTTCGCTAACCCAACTGTTGACCTGAGTACCGGTGAAACCCTATCCGCTACCAATGCGATAAATGTACCCCCTGTTTCAAATCTAAATGCAACAGCACGGACTTTTATCGTCAACCAGAGTCAGTCAACCAATTTTTCAATTGCATTGACGATTCCAAGCGGTCAGATCAAAATCGGTCATGATGTCAATGCGCAAGCGGTAAACTTTAACTTTTCAAATGCGGGTCTAGGCTTAAAACCGGGCTTTTCCTACACCATGAAATTACGTTTCAACAGCGACCGCTTTGTCAATGCGTCCAATGTCACCAGAACCCCTGCTGCTGCTGATGCACGCTATGCTGTCATCGCCGGTTATCGTTGGGACCGCTATAACCTTGGTGTGGTCGATGTAAACCCTGCAACCAATAATCCTGATGCCGTTCCTTCTGTACAGGCACTATATGGTAATTACTACCAATGGGGCCGTCAGGCTGCAGTAGCAAATGCTTACAGTGGCGATGGCGCTATCGCAGGATGGAATACAACATCTGCTCCGGACGGTTCATGGAATAATGGTACCGCAGCTGCTCCTGTGAAAGCAGCATTGGATCCATGTGGTACAGGAGATAGAGTACCTAGTCAAGCTGAATATACCCGTCTAGGAACTTATACCCGCCATACCTCGATTGGAAACTGGACTACTTTTACTGGTAACATTACAGTTGGATTATCTGACTTTACAGCCGCGCATATTATGACCAGTAAAAAAAGCAGTGATATTAAATTAAGCTTTCCTGCAAATGGTCACAGAAACCCGACAACAGGGGCCCAGCTTATCCGCCAAAGCTCCGCAATTTATTGGCTAAACACTGCAGTCGGCGGCAATAATTATGCGTTACAGGGACGTGGATTCCAAAGTTCTTGGGATACATCGAATTATCTTAAAACTGCTGGTTATCCGGTACGTTGTATCCAAGATAAATAAGAGGCTTAAAAATTCTCTTAAGTAGTCATTATATAATCCCTATTTGACTAGAAATTTCCTATTGAAAACAACAGGAATCAAAGCCCGGCTGGTTTATCCAAGCCGGGCTTTCTTTATATTGTAAACAGATTGTCAACGTGCAAAAACCATTGATGTCTCAATTATCTTTTTGTATATTGGTATGATAATTAAAGAACGGAAAGTGCGATTTAGCATGAGAGCAGTGGAATACAACGGTCTTACATAAATCGGTTTTTTCGATACAGATTTTTAACTTTGTCAACTCCCCAATAATGCTAGGAAAATTAAAATTGTTCTATGAAACGGATAATCATATTGACTTGTATTTTAGCGCTCATAATTGGGTGCACCTCAACTGGTGATAAGAACGAATCTATTAATAGATACTGGAAGGAGCTGACAACTGCGCAATCTAATCAAAAGGAATTAAAGATTCTTGAAGAATTTCGCGTATATCTTAGTAATGAGCATATTTCTTACGAAGTATTTGGTGAGCATGGCAAAGATAGCCTCCTAAATTTAATTACCGTTCCCAACAGTTATACCCCCGAAAGCATTACCATGAAATTTTATTACGAAGATAAAATCGATACAAAACATGGGTGGAAACCCAAAGATCCGAATAATGCATTCTATTTATTTAACGAGTAATTTAGCATTTTCCAAATTAATGACGAGACGAATTATCCCGGGTCACGGAACCATTGATTTAATGTACATTTGAACCAAATGGAACTCATACCTTATCTACTTACGCAAACAAAATTAAATAGGGCTGAATGTGAAGCCATCGACAACGCTTTTACTAGGAAAACTTTTGCGAAAGGTACCATATTGACACAGCCCGATAATCATCACCAAAATGTTTATTTCATTGAAAAAGGACTATTACGTGCTTTTTATAACTTAGATGGAAAAGATATCACCCATTATTTTTTCAATGAGAGTAATTTCTTGGTATCTTTTGAAAGTGTTTTTTTTAACCGCCCCCATCCCTATGGCAAACAGGCTTTGGAAAAAACCGATTTGCGTATCATCCCTTACAGCAAACTCGATGAGCTCTGTAACTGTATCCCTGCTTTTAGAGACTACCGGCTGCAGGTATCGCTGCAAGTAGTCAGTATGTTATCAGATAAGATTCTTGCTTTGCAATTTCAATCTACCGAACAACGCTATAAAAACCTGCTCGACAAATTTCCCGGCATATTGCAAAGAGCTCCCCTGGGACATATTGCATCCTATCTGGGCATTACGCAGCAAACACTAAGCGTCATACGGGCAGGCAAATAAGTGATTCCATTTTTTAAGAAATATTAAAAATACTACTGATTATTTTAATTTGCTTTGCAGTATCACATCATTAAATAATAAAATATGAAGAAAATACTGTCATCCCTTGCCATCATGTTCATGACAATGATCAGCATTGCCCAGTCCGCAAACGATAATTTTGTAGGTAAATGGAAAACTGAGGAAGGATTCATTATCAGCATCTCCAATAAAAACGGAAAATTCGTCGGTACCGATCCCAAAGGTCGTCCTACACTCTATAATGTGCGTTTTGAAAAAAATGAATGGAAAGGGACAGTGGAAAATCACGATACGGGCCAAAAGGGCAACTGTGAAATGTACCTGATGGGAAAAAAGCTAAAAATTGTAGCCCATAAAGGCATTTTTTCAAAAACTTTTTATTGGGTTAAACAATAGACAAGGGAAGTAACATTCCAATAAGAATAATATGTTCGAAAATATGAGTTTTTAAGCGTAAAAGGTTGAAAACAGGTTACCCCATAGCTGGAGAACATATGAATAAATATTAAGCAGTATATGTTGACATAATTTAATTTATGTATTTTGCATTGTAAATTTTAAGATTGCCAAATGGAACAGTTATTAACAGCCGGTGCTGAAGCACTAAGGAAGGCTGCATTGAATGAAGATGCCAAAGCTTATGTTTTGAATAATGAAGCACTCTATAAGCTGATGAAGAAAGCCGCAGATCGCTATATCGGAGGAGAAAACCTTACGGAAACGCTAAAAAAAGTACAGACTTCAAATGATGAAGGCTTTAAATGTTCGATCGAGTACATGGGAGAAAGCACACGATCCGTTCAGGAAGCGATTAAAGCGACAGATGAGTTTTTAAGTATTTGTAACGCAATAAATCAAAAAAAACTCAATTCAACGATTTCACTCGACCTCTCGCACATTGGACTGGAAATCTCTGAAAACCTCTGTTATGAAAACCTTTCCAAAATATGCGAAATAGCGAATGACAAGGAAGTGATCATCAGTGCTGAGGGGACTGAAAGAACTGACCGGATATTAAAACTCTATCAGAAGGGCTCTAAAGAATTCTCAAATCTTTCCATTACGCTGCAGGCTTACCTCCATCGTACCGCAGATGATTTTGAGGCCATGTGCAAGGAAAGGGGACGTATCCGGATCGTTAAAGGGGCTTTTGAAACAGCCAAAGGTTTATCCCTGCCGAGAGGACAGGAACTCAATGAACGGTATCTCTATTATGTCGAACAGTTGTTTTCAAGAGGTCACCTATGTTCCATCGCAACGCATCATCACGAAATTCAGCAGGAAGTTAAAAAACTTATAGACCGACTAGGTCCTAAAAAGGAATCGTATGAATTTGAAAGTTTATTTGGTATCCAAACAGAACAGTTGGCCCAATTGAGAAATGAGGGTTATCCCACAAAACTGTATTTCGTGTATGGTCAGGAATGGTACCTATACCTCTGCAACAGATTGGCCGAATATCCGTTAAATTTATTCAGAGCACTACAGGATATTGTTGAAGCAAATTGACGTTTGGCGATAATAATCTAAATCTATAAAACTAAATATTACATATGGTCAGATCTATGAATCCGGGACATTGGATTTTAATCCTATTTATTTTTATCAGTAGTCAATCCAGCTGTTTTGCCCGCGCAGCAACTACTTATTTTCAATTGAAAGTTTATCACTTCCAGACCACAGACCAAGAAGAGGTCATCGATCGTTTTCTTGAAAAAGCCTACCTGCCGGCGATGCACAAATTAGGCTTTAAAGAAATTGGTGTTTTCAAACCGATTGACAATAAGGACAAAGCAGATAAATTGGTTTATGTATTCAGTTCATCGCCAAATCTTGAAAAATATGCAAGTCTTGATGTAGATATCTTAAAAGATAAACGGTATTTAGAGTCGGGAAAGGAGTACTTGGATGCCGCACATAACCACCCGCCATATGCTAGGATTGAAACGATTTTGATGAAAGCCTTTGACGGGATGCCATTGCTTTCTCTTCCAAAATTAAGCACCGATAAAAGTGAACGTGTTTACGAATTGAGGAGCTATGAAGGTCCAACGGAAAAGTTAGCTGCAAATAAAATTTCCATGTTTAATAATGGTGAGATCGATATCTTCAAAAAACTAAATTTTAATGCCGTTTTTTATGGTCAAGTTATTGCAGGGAGTACAATGCCTAATTTAATTTATCTGACGACTTTCGAAAACATGACAGAACGTGAAGCACATTGGAAAGCTTTTGGACCTTTGTATAAACCAATGGCTGAGCTGCCGCAATACCAGAATAATGTTTCTAAAAACGTAACTATCCTTTGTAGGCCAACAGATTATTCAGATATATAACGAAACGAAGGGACTGTCCTTTGAAAAATTGGCCAGTCCTTTCGAACGAATGCTAAGCATAAATAATGACTTAGGCATGGACAAAGGCAACCTAACAAGTGAAGCGGAACTCAGCTGACTCGCTATATCCCAGTAAAGTAGCTTTACTTTTTTAATGGACTTTTTCTTTTAACTGTATGTGCTTCAAAAACTGGTCGATCATGTCGACACAGCGATCTACCCAAGGGTGAAAAAGCCAAAAGGGATGTACATTTACATCAATGCAATGCACTTCATGGGGCGTTCCCCAGCGCTTCAGCATGCCGACGAGTTCATCCTGGCCTGCATGAAACCTCGGAAATCCGCTATTGATAAAAAGCATGGGAACCGGCCGGTCCTCTCTGGCCCAGAATATGGGTGATGCTTCCTTCCAGACAAGCGGCTTTTCGGCGAAGGTTCCACCCAACCAAAAGGCATCCGGGGAGTCGGCCTTTCGTTCCAGATTGAGCGAAAGGGGGGCCAAGAAGTCTACCACACCATCCAGATCCACAATAGCCTGTACATGCGTACTCGCTTTAGATTCGACCCGGGGTTCAAAACGGTCCACTCCTCCTGTCAATCCGACCAAACTTGCCAATTGCCCTCCTGCTGAACTCCCTGCGACAACGATTCTCCTGCTGTCTATACCATATCGTTCAGCATGTTCTTTGACCCATATAATCGCCGATTTGATGTTGAGTACTGCTTGAGGGTACTTTGCTTCCAAAGACAATTGATGCTCCACCGGAATACAAACATAGCCTTTTCTGGCCAACAGTTGAGCTATGGGCATATCCATTTCCTTGTGGCCCGAACGCCAGCCACCACCATGGATCCACAGCACTGCGGCACGCTTTAATTTATCATCGGGTCGAATAATATCCAGGTGCAAATCACGTGGCCCAAAATCTGTGTGGGGTAGATGCGCATATACGACGTTGCGGATCACCCTGAGCTCCGCTCCTGCACTGTCCACCGCAGGTCTCGCTTGTGGGTAGTTTTTCTTAATCTGCCGCCATACACGCATGGTATTATACGTCGTATCCCGTGGAATAGCCTTATGCTGTGCCCACACTGTACCACCGTAAAAAAGAAGTATAAAAATAGAACTAAGCCGCCAGTAATGCCCTCTATTATTTTTCCATTTCATTGAGCATCAATTTAACGTTCCAATCGTCCATAACTTTATCAAGACTATACATACTGCGTTTATTAGCAGACAGCTGATGGGACCAGGTCACCCGCCGGGCGAGATCCGCCGCACCTGCTCCTTTTGACCCCAGTTCAGCATAGAACACGGTCTTATCCTTATCAGGAAACATCTTGTCGCCCTTCCATTCATTCCAGCCCTCAGGCACAATATGGCCCCCCAAATGGCAATCGACAAGTACCGTCTTGGCATAAGGTCGCCATGGTCGCCCCAAAAACACCTTATTGACAGATTCGTCAGCGGCCACAAAATCACAGCGATCAAATACATAACCATAACGTTGTCCCTGTGCTGTGGAAGCTGCGGTGACATACGAATTTCGCAATGAGATCAGCTTACATACAGCAAAAAAACCGGTCCCGGGACCAAAAATAAAATCTGTTGTCCCGCTGATGTTACAATTGGAAAAATAACTCCTACCACTGCTCTTTCCAAGGTACAAAGTGTCCTGAAAGCCCATTAGATGACAGTTTACTAAGGCGATCTGGTCACCTTCCAAGTGCAGGGCCACAGCCTGGCCTACAGGTCCGGCAGCATTTTCAATGGTCAAATCCTTAATGAGTACCCTGTTGGCACGCACCAGCAGGGTATAACTGCTGAACGTTCCAAGCTTCGTCTGCCCTGTCTCATCTGGACAGCTGGCGACCTTACCAGCATAATCATCAAAGACAATCTTCGTACTGACAGCATCCTCACCCACCAGCTGAATATTTTCCAGGTAAGCGGGAATGACCACTTTCTCATGGTAGGTCCCTTTACGGATCCAAATCCGGACAGCATAATGCCCCCGAAAAGCTCGAACGGCATTAACTGCAGCCTGTATGCTTGTAAAGTCTCCTTTCCCTTGTTGGTCTACAGTAATCACTTCCGGACTGGCCGCCCGTAATTCCGAACCCAATAACAGCAGGCTGACAAGTAGGTAGGCTGCCAAGACTTTTATCATATCTATTCTTTTCATAAGCAGTAAATAATTATATTATTTAACTCGTTTAGTTACATAAAAAACGTAGTTCATAAATCAACGTTACAGTAATTTCATGACTTTTTAATCGTAACAGCATGGTCCAAACTGTTTTATTTCTCTATGCGAAACCAATCCACTTCTGCATAGCCACTATCATTGATATGCTTCTCGCGGCTGGCATAAAGTCCTAATGTGGCGCCGATCCATTTGCCCGGTTTTGCCTGGAAGCCATTTTCCACGACTGTATATTTTTTACCATCCAAGCTATAAGCCCAACTGCAGGTCTTTCCATTTTTGACTTGTACACGAAGGTAGACAAAATCTTCCGGCAGCGTACCTATGAGCCTGACCTGCTCTTCGGTCCCAGAATAGGCCCCTGTACAGCTGCCATAATAAAGTTGGAAACTGCCCTTTTCCTTGCGGATAAACAATTGGCTATAAGCTTCTCCCACCACCACAAGACCGGCTTTTTCACCTAGATCCTTTTCATTGGGGCATAGCCGTATTTTTGTTGTCGCAGTGAAATCATCGCCCGGAAATTTCTGCGTGAGTATATTGGGGGCTGCCATCAGATTCTTACTTCCTTCAGGGAGCTGTTGGCTATAAAGCCGAAGCTTTCCGTCTTGGGAGGGCATAAGCCAAGTACCGTCCGGATTGGCCTGCCATTGCCACTGTAATCCCAGGTGTGGTGTATCAAACTCGTCTGACTCCTGCGGGTTGGTCGGGGGATGTACCGAGGTTCCCACATTCGGTTTTTCATAACTCATCACGGGTGTTCCTATTCCATCCCCATCTTTGTCCTCTCCGATGACAGGCCAGTCAGCGTTCCAAACCATAGGTTGTAAATGGACGACACGTCCCATGGCTTCCTTATCCTGAAAGTGGAAGAACCAATCCTCACCAGTAGGTGTATCCACCCAGGCCCCCTGATGGGGTCCATTGACGGTAGACTTATTCTGGGCCATGGCGACCTTGCGTTCATATGGGCCATAGATATTTTTCGAGCGTAGAATCAATTGCCAGCCTGTTGCGACACCACCTGCCGGAGCAAACAAATAATAATACCCATTTCGCTTATATACCTTGGGCCCTTCAATCGTAGGATCCAGTTCATGCCCGTCATAGACAATGGTTCCCCGGTCCAATACACTGTTGCCCTCGGCATTCATCCTGGCTATACCAATCACGCTCTTTAGCCCTGCGCGGCTACCAGCATAGGCATAGGCCAGATATGCACGCCCATCCTCATCCCAAAAAGGACAGGGATCGATCAGGCCTTTTCCCTCGAATACCAACGTAGGTGCAGACCATGATCCACGGATATCCTTCGTTCTGATCTGATAGATCCCATAATCCGGATCTGGATAATAAATGTAGAACTCATTGTTATGATACCGTATCGAAGGTGCCCATACCCCACCACCGTGCTGCACTTTGCTAAACACGGATTCAGGGATCTGCCTCGGCAATGCATGACCAATAATCGTCCAGTTGATCATATCTTTCGAATGTAAAATCGGTAATCCCGGACTGTGGTTAAAGCTCGATGCGGTCATATAATAATCTTCACCAACACGGATCGCATCCGGGTCAGAATAATCGGCATTGATGATCGGGTTTTTGAATTTTCCATTTCCCAGGTCAGGATTCCACACCTGAGAATGATAATTTTGTCCAAATGTCGATGATGATTCGCCGCAGGCGAGATAAACCACCAATGCGGAATATTTCCAGACATTTCTCCATGTATTTGACATAAATTTTATATATAGAGTTTACTTCAATTGGTTATTCTATTGCAAAAGGAAGTGAAGCAACCGCTTGCATTAACACTGAAATTAGCATATTTTATTTCTATTGTAAACAATTTTTCACGCAATCGTTCCCGACACAAAAATTCTAGCAAGTGTATTCTTACAAAGTTGATTCCCCATCACATTGTCCATCAATGATTTTCTGTGTGAATTTCATGAAACATCGCGCGGTTAACATACCTCGTTATTGCACGGCAAATTCATAGGCCCCACCTTTGCTAGTCGAGATATCATACAGCACCGTCCGAGGAATCTCTAACATCCCTTTTTTTGTTTTTATCAATGGCTTTTTGATTTCATCGACTGCAAAAAAGGCATTTGTATTTTCTCCATTGGCTTTTTGCAGCGGTTTTCCCTGCCAAGAAAGTTGGGTGTTATGACTAACACGGATCCGGCAATTCCCACCTAGGGTTGAGAGCACCTTTAATGCGGTCAACTTTCCCTCTTTCCAACTCATATCGATGATAAATCCACCCCGGGCCGCCAAGCCTTTTACCTCCCCACTCGGTAATTCATCAGGCCATGCGGGCAACAAAAATATACTTCCATCATAGGATTGCAACAACATTTCGGCAATGCCTGATGTACAGCCAAAATTGCCATCAATCTGAAAAGGAGGATGAGCATCCAAGAGATTGGGGTATGTTCCCCCGTTTTGTCCCTGCTGTTCTTCAGGAGCTGGACTTAATTGATCTTTGATCAATTTATATGACTGATTACCGTCCAATAATCGAGCCCACCAATTCACTTTCCAGCCCATTGACCAACCTGTTGACTTGTCGCCACGATAGATCAATGAATTTTTGGCTGCCTGGGCGAGATCAGGATTACGAAAAGGTGATATTTGCCCTGACGGAAACAGTCCATACAAATGGGATATATGACGGTGATGATCATTTGTTCTATCCAGATCTTTGAGCCACTCCTGCAGCTGGCCATGCTGCCCTATTTGCATTGGCGGCAACTGCTCCAAGCACCGTCTCACCGAGTCACGTAAAACGGCATCGTCCTCCAGAAAGGTGGATGCATGAATAAAATTGTTAAAGACATCAAATAGTAGCTGGTTATCCATTGTCGTACCTGCCGAGACCCCTACACTCCCCGGTTCATAACTATTTTCCGGACTGATCGAAGGGCTCACAACCAACCATTTTCCAGAAGGATCCTTCGTTAAAACATCCAGGTAAAATAAGGCTGCCCCCTTCAGCACATCGTAGTAATCTCTCAAAAACTGCTTATCACCATGATACAGGTAGTGTTGCCAGATGTGTTGACTCAGCCAAGCTCCCCCCAGAGGCCACATTCCGTAGAAACCGCCGTCTACGACTCCTGTGATACGCCATAGATCGGTGTTATGGTGGGCATTCCATCCTCGGGCCCGGTACATTTCCCGAGCGCTCTCCTGTCCGGTAATTGACAGGTCCTTTAACATGCTAAAAAGTGGTTCATGCATTTCGCTCAGATTCCCTACCTCCGCAGGCCAATAGTTCATCTCAGTATTAATATTTATAGTATATTTACTATCCCAGGGCGGAGAAAGTTTAGCATTCCAAATTCCCTGTAAGTTGGCGGGTTGCCCTCCGGGTTGTGAAGATGAAATAAGCAAATAACGGCCAAACTGAAAATAAAGAGCAACCAGCTGCGGATCAAAGTTTGTCGCAAACTCGCGGATACGTACATCTGTTGTTTTTTTGGCCTGCGCATTGTTTCCGAGATCCAATTTAACCCGATTAAAGTACTTTTGGTATTTCCCCACATGATTTTCTACTGCTTTTGCATAACTGATTCTCTTGGCTTGTTCAAAAACCCGGGTCGCTTTTTGTTCAGGGTTGATGGAGAGATCATGGTAATTTTTAAAATTTGTCCCAATAGATACGTAAAGTATTACTTCGTCTGCATCTTTAATGATAATTTGTCGGTCAAGATGGTTAATTTGGCCACCTTTAACCTGCGGATAAACAAATCCATAGAAAACTACCTGCCCTTCTTTGGCATCAACTTGCCCTCCTTTTCCACGCAGGAAAAGCGCACCATTTTTTTTGCCTATATGAACATCGCGATGCGGGCTCTTCCAGTTTAGATCCATCGAAATACTTTTCTCCTTATCGGCAGTGATACGGATTAATAGCACACTATCAACTAGCGAGGTAAACATTTCTCTACGGTAGTTGACACCATCGACATTATAAGAAACAGTCGCTATTGCTTTATTCAAATTCAGCTCCCGTTGATAATGGACCGGGCTATGATGTGCCGGAAATCCCAAATGCAGGCTCCCGAAAGTCTGATAGGGCATCCCATAATCAAGTCCTTCGGGTGCTGCCCGGGGAAATGCCAGATTTGACAGATCTTGTGCTTCTTTATTCTTCCCCTCGACTAAAAGTTGACGTATCTTCACAATATCATTGTATTTGCCTTTAGGTACATTATTTCCAGGTCGCCCGGCCCAGATCGTCTCCTCATTCAGCTGGATCTCCTCTTTGTCAACTCCACCATATACCATGGCGCCGATGCGACCATTTCCCAAAGGTAATGCTTCATTCCAGTTTGCAGCTGCTTTATCGTAAGTCAATTTCAATTCTTGGGATGCCCCGAACTGCCAGGACAAGAATAGGACAATAGAAAAAATAAGGTGTTTTATCTTCATATTGCTAGATTATGGTTTGATCATTTGAATTTCTTGTAGCCAAGCCACACATATCTCGGGCCAAATAGCGGTAGATCCCGGATTGTTGACGAGTGCAATGGCATGCCCTCCCTGTGGAAAGATGTGTAGTGTGGCTGGTATATGATGAGCTTGTAAAGCCTGATAATAAAGTAAGCTATTTTGCACCGAAACGGTCTTATCATTTTGGGCGTGAACCAAAAATGTCGGCGGTGTTGTGCCGGTCACCTGCTTCTGTATGCTGAACAGTTCTTTTTTAGATGGATCGTCAACTGTTCCCAAGAGATTTTCCACACTCCCGCGATGTGCAAAATCGCCCTCCATCGTAATGACCGGCGACACCAATATACTGAAATTGGGTTTACTGCTTAACTGATCTATACTATCGCGCAAAGACTGGACAGGCTGTTCGATGCTTGCTAAGGATGCTGCCAGATGCCCGCCCGCCGAACTACCCATTACCCCAACACGATCGGGATCCAAATGCCAGTCAGCGGCTTTAGCGCGGATTAACCGGATGGCCCGTTGTGCATCCTGCAGGGGTGCCAGTGACCTATTGATCAAATCAGGTGAGTGTGGCAAGCGATGGATCAGTACAAAGGCATTAATACCAATGGTATTGAACCATTTGGCCAACTGTGTTCCACTGATGATATAAGCCAGTCGGGCATAACCACCACCGGGAATAATCAATACGGAACTTCCTGAATTTTCTTCCTTGGAAACAAGAAAAGGAATAATTCGTGGTTCACCGACCTGATAAACACGTTCGTTCGTTATACTATCCGACAGCTTTTGCCCCTTGCTATTGGGCTTTACTTTCCCATACAATGGTATCGGCTCTTGAGCAGATGCCAGGAAAAATACCAAAGACAATAAAATCGTCAGCAACTTTTTCATATGTATTCAGATTTAAGTCTACAGCCCAATGATAAGTGCTCCCATTCACTGTGCCAACTGTTTAACATTTTCATACGTCAATTGATTTTAACAGCATTCGTCTTTGCGCCGTGGTTAAAGTTCAACTTTCTTTTATCGATGTTCGATTGATTAAAAACAATATTGGAAGCATGCGGCCCATTTACCTCCACTTGGGGAGACTGGTTTCCGTCAAAACGCAAATCCTCAAATCGTAGGTCAGCGGCGTTTTCAATATAAATGATTGCACTTTCATCATTTTTTGAATGTAGAAACGCATTTTTCAGCGTAATATCTGCTGCGTCTTTCAACTCAACTACCTTGTTGGCCGTTATATTTAAATTCACCATGCTTATCTGCCGTACCGGCATCTCTGGCAAACCCCGAACAAAGATTCCTACTTGAGCTCCCCTGCACGTAATCCCATCGATAGCAATATTCCGAAATTGGGGTGTTTCGACAGTTACCGGCGGAACTTGTTGTACTTCATTTGCCTGAGGCGGTTTTGTCCAATAGTACATATCAAAATATATAGCTTCCTGTACAATATTATTCATATTGATATTGCGGATATGGATATTCTCCACAATCCCGCCACGGCCCCGTGTGGTCTTGAAACGAAGTCCTTTGTCCGTCCCCATAAAGGTGCAGTTCTCGACAAAAATATCCCGTGCACCGCCAGACATCTCACTACCTACCACAAAACCACCATGCCCCTTGTACACTTTATTATGTCGTATAATTACCCGCTCGGTTGCTATTCCCCGTTTGCGACCTTCTTCATCTTTACCTGATTTTATGCAGATCGCATCGTCACCTACGTCCAAAATACAATGCTCAATCAGCACATTGGCACAGGATTCAACGTCAATACCATCACCGTTCTGGGCATAATCCGGATTTTTGATTTTCACACCCCGTATGGTGAGATGCTGTGTCATGACCGGATGCAAATTCCAGGCTGGCGAATTTTGAAAGGTAACACCCTCAAGCAGCACTTTTTTACACTTAGTCAAAACAAGCAAATTAGGCCTTAAATAGTCTTTGATCGCTTCAAAATCAGCCAATGTTTTGCCATCTGCCAACAGGACGGACCGTTTTTCCTCATGTGCAAGCCTAGTCTTTGCACTTGGGTACCAAGTTTTACCGTCTGCACTGACCAATCCGCCAGACGCAACTTTGGCTTTCCATTCGCTTTCAGTCAATGCACCTTTACCGACCATTCGCCAGGCATCTCCATTGCCATCTATGATCCCCTTTCCTGTTATGCCGACATTCTCAAGCTCCGTACCACTTATCGGAGATTGATTCCGTGCCGAAGCTTTCCCTTCGTAATTACCTGCTACGATTTTATACTCGTCAAAATCAGCTGTAAACTGTAGAAACGCATTTTCATCCAAATGCAAGTTTACATTGCTTTTTAGTGTTATCGGTCCCGAGAGCCAATAGCCTGCTGGCACCACAACGACACCACCACCACTTTTGCTACTGGCAGAAATTGCTTCGTTTATACTCTTTGTATTTAAAGTATAACCGTCCCCTTTTGCGCCAAATTTCTCGATATTGAGTGTGTCTTTTCGAAATTGAGGCAGTTCCACTTCGGGGAGGTTATTCCAATGATATGGGCTTTCTATTGACTGAGCCTGTATCTGACTGCATATTCCGAGCATCATGCATAAACTCACTATCACCAAGCCATTTTTTTCGATTTTCTTAACCATCTATTTTTATTTTATTAATTCTATTACACGATTGTCCCATAAAGCATTTAGATCTGCCCTTCCGTAATGGGAAGCACCAGTTCATTGAGATATTCTTCTAAATAAGTATAGCCTGCTTCATTCAGGTCCTTGGCTTTTTTGCCCGGATAATGCCTCTCAAGCCAACCATCTGGTATACCGTCCCGGTCACTATCCTGAACGGCAACGCCGGCTGACAAAATTGGCCATGCGCCATACGAATTAGCTGGATATGGATTTGTATCCTGCTGTGAGTCCAACAAACCTTTGCGCGGGTACTGTAAACTTTTCCATTTTCCTCCTTCGCCGTTATGAATGCTCTTGCCCCGAAAAGTAGCGGTCCCTTTACGTGTTTCGGTGATGATCCGCTGATCTACGGCATCACGTACATAGCAGTTTCCGCCGTAGGTCAATACTTTCTCATAGGCGGTCTGTGCATCATGGGTACGAATAGTTCCCTGCACAGGTATCTCCTTGTCCAATCTGATTCCCGCTTGTGTTTGCTCGCCCACGATACGCACCCCTTGCCAATTATCTGAAGAAATCCTGGGGTTGTGAGCCAGTAGATTTCCATTTACAAAGTATTTCCCCCATACATCTTTGATGCTCGGGAAGGGTTGTTCTTCTGTTTTCGCATTAATAGCTATAATCCTATCCTTTATATTTTTGCCCGTGGCAGGTCCAGGTTTATAAAAGTTATTAACAATGTTAACACACATGGCTTCGCCACCATACGCTCCGTTCCCGTTCCAATTGTATATTACATTATTACGTATATCGGTCGTATCCTGTCCAGCATAGCGTGCACCGGGGCCCAATCGAGGGGTCCTACTATCATGATGCGCTAAGAGATTATGATGAAAGGTAGCTTGTACCCCACCCCATATCGCGCCATAGCCATGCGGCCCCTTGGAATGCCCCGAGAGACGGAGACTTTCCGAAACAATACACCATTGCATCGTGAAATTTTTATTGTCATAGAAGGAAGCACATTCATCAGTACTCCAACTGATCGAACAATGGTCAACTATGATATGCTGCCTTTGACGGCCTCCAAGGGCATCTGCACCATCAGATTCCCGGCCAACGAGTTGCAGGTCTCCCATTCGGAAGCGGATGAAACGGATGATCAAATTATCAGCATCGACGGATACAGGATTACCGGCCAACGTGATCCCGCCGCCGGGAGCTGATTGCCCTGCTATAGTCAAATTCCCCTTGTCTATTGACAATCGCTGCTGAAGCCATATTGTCCCACCTACCTTAAATAAAATCGTTTTCGCTCCATCTTGCCGAAGACACCAGCGTAACGAACCTTCTTTCGTTTTGGCATCGCCACGATCTTCGTCAACCAAAGTGTTAACATAATAGACCGCACCGGCACGACCTCCCGTTGTATACATACCACCACCTTCAGCACCAGGAAAGGCTGCAATATGCTGCGCATAGAGTATTGGCCAAGTCATTAGACACAACATCCCACTCCATATTAATTTCTTCATATTCTTTTTTGCATCTATTTGTCCATGACATATATCCGATAGCATCCAGTTTCGGATTCCATGACATATATGTCATGGACTATTGTTTACCTATTCAAACCAACGTGGATCTCCGGCGGTACCGCGTCCACCAAACCCGTTGCCCGCTTTAATGCGGAAGTCTTTATTGGTCGGATCCACAAACAGGTCATCCGCGCTGCCGCTGAAGACGGTGATCTCCGAGAAATCTCTTGATGCTCTTTCTATCTGCAATTCATTTGTCCGATAGCTTCCGGCAAATGAAATTTTGAGACCAAAACTAGCATGATCATAGCTGGTTGCATTTAAACGACCGCCGCCGTTCATCCCTGAAATAATGTTGTTGCTACCGACAAAGGCCAAAGGCAATCGTGCTGTATCAAAGCGTAGCAATTGAGACATGGCCGAATTTTGATTGTAGAAGGTGCAATTTCCAACTACAATTTTTCCAACAGCAACACGGACGTCCATCAACTGCGTCGTCAAATCGGTAAAGGTACTGTTGGTTATGGAGATGGAATCGACACTTGCGGTACTGCCTCCGATATTGACTACACCATATCCGCCAATTTTATCAACCACACAATTGTCAAAATTTATTCCTGCTACAGTAACGGCGTTATTAAGACGAACTACTCCGCTACCAAACCTTTCGATATAACAATTTTTAAAAGTGTAAGCAATTACGCTCGCGCCATTTTTATCCTGAGATATTAGAAAAGGGCTTCCGTTGGCATGAATTGAGAGGTTTTCAAACAGCACCTCGCCCAAGATCAAGTCAGTGAACTGTAGTCCCATAAGATTTAATTTGGGCTTATTGCCATTGGCATCTGAGATACCCGTTAGATTTAGGTTACTGATCCCCGCAGGAATCACTACATTAGCCAAATCATACGTTTTGCCCCCGGCAAATACCAACACAATATTGGTTTTTCCACGGGCAATTGCTGAACTGACCAATGTTGGAATATCATCTCCCGGATTTACTGTTATCATTTCACCACCAGCCAGTCCCAAGGTTTTTAATAGCTTCGCACCTCGCTCATTTTGCTCATTAAAAATTGCCACTCGATAGTTTGTACCCGCTTGTAACCCTTCAATTTTGATGCGACCTTCTGCTTTATTGGCCGCGGATAAGGGTATTTTCTGCAATTCAGTATTTTTCTCCGCATCAAAAACACTGACATGGGTGACGCGATCTGTCGCAGGCCAGTAGAGTTCAATTTCAGTTACTCCAAGGGTCCATTTGTTGAATAGCTGTTCCGCAGCTGTCTTAAAATACAATTGCAAATAGTTGGATTCATCACCGGTTTCAGTATTTAGTCCCTTCATTCTGACCGAGTAACCCGTCAGTCCCTCCAGATCGTCAAATAAGGTACGGTATTCGACCCGGGCCGGAATAGTGGATGGCGCAAATGGAGTTAATGTATCGGCCAATATTTCCACTGTTTTAACAATTTCAGAAAATTGCAGACTGTCTTTACTGAATTCAAAAATATATTTTTGCGCGGCAACTGTCTGGGTGTAGGCAATCTCCACCGAAGTTGCGCCAACGATACTAGTAGCAAACTTTAAGGACTTAAAGAGCCGTTGATGTGAAACATCGACTTCCCAATCGTTGGCCTTCTTGCAGCTGAATAGGTTGAAAACCAATGCCAGCGGCATGATGATATTTAAAATTATCTTTTTCATAAAACCATATGTTTGATGTTAGTACCCATAGGCATTACTCAGATAGCCTCTTGCTTCCCGGATATCATCGATATAGATCGGATAAACGTATCGATAATTGCAGACACTATTGCCCATTTTATACTGATTGAGCTGAGCTTGAATTTCGGCACCATATTTCAATGTGGACAGAAATGCTGAATAGTTGTATGTAGCCATCAATCCAGTTCCTGCCAATAGGGCTCTAATCGGCCATATCGTATAATTGTATACTTTGCCTGATTCTGTTTTTTCTGGCTTGGCAGCATCCTGTGGAAACCATCGGACTGATTGATAATCGCCTCCCGGAGCAGCGGGTAAATCACCATAATAATTCAAGGAAGTCCTGTCAATATATTCACCGTCTTTATAACGGAAATATACCGTAGACGGAAATTGAGCAGGCTGATAGCTTTTATCAAATATCTTCACTGGTTTACTATGGTCGTACATGAGGCAAAGCGCCATTTTCATATCTTCAATTTTTTTGTACAGCAATCCCCAACGGATCAGATCTTGTTTGCGGACAGACTCGCCACCAAACTCCCAGGCCCGCTCATTAATCACTGCGTCCAAAAAATTAGCATCATATGATTGTATTTTTGATGATCCTGTACCAAATGCCCTTTCCCTTACCTTTTCCAAGGCCTGTCTTGGTGATATCCCGGCGGCTTGATGTACGGCATTCGGATTTTCCAGCTGACTTTGTGCTTCAGCGTACATGAGATAGACATCTGCATATCGCATCAAGATCCAATTTACTCCAGTAGCAATACGTCCTGTAGCGGTCTTATGCATGGCGAGGTATGCGTTAGACATCCAGTATATCCTCCATTTGCCAAATTTTACATCATTCGGGTTGCTGCTGACTTTCTCTTTATTATCTGCGCCATAGCCGATCCAGGTGAGCGTCACGTCACGCCGTTTATCTTCCCTGTCAAAGGAATAAAAATAATAAGCGGTCGAGGTCACATAGCTCCCCCCGAAGCCCCTTGAACCATACTTTGAGTTTCCATCTACACCGTAGCCCATCAGCGAACCTATATCACCATTGTTCCCCATACCAAAGGCTACTTCAAATAAGTTCTCATTTGCCACATTTGAACGATTGCCACATACTGAGGACCATATATTCTCAAAATCCGGATCCAAACGATGCGGATTATCCGCAGATCCAATCAATTCAGCAGTCTGTTGGGCTGCAATACGATAATACGCCTTCCAGTTCTGCGGACGTCCCACATAGTAGCCGTTGATCTCAGGTATAGTAGGATGCTTTTCAGCAGTGGAGTTGGGAAAAGTTTTGCTATCCCGGAGCGACCAACCGCCGGCGAATAATGCTACACGTGCCAACAAACCTTTTGCAAAACCTTTTGTCACACGTTCTACGGTACCATATTCGCTATTTCCACCTTTATAAGGGAGGTATGACTGCGCTTCTTCTAGATCCTTCACCAAATAATGGTATATTGTATCCTTATCCGATTTTGGTAAATACACATTCGACAGATCAGACTTGGACGCTTCTTTTTTGTAAGGAACATCTCCCCAATAACGGGCCAACTCAAAAAAAGCCAGGGATTTTAATGTCAATGCTTCTCCCAACAGGGGATTCATGGTATTGGCTTCACTGATTAAAATTGGTGATTTGCGTATGCCATCGACTACAGCTGTCGCCATTTCGGCAAACTCAAACAAACGTTGCCATCTTGTTGTAGAATTATTGGCGTGTCCAAAATAATTGCCGGCACCAAAATCATCTGTCTGTGAAATATAGCCGGTCTCACTGAATTGACCGTTAGATTCCGTATCTGAAACTCCTTGCCAGTTAACCGAAAGCTTTTGGCCATAGATATAAGTATCGGTCATTTTCCCATACAACCCCATGACTGCTGCCTTGGTCATCGAACTCGTCTTAAATACAGTTTCTCCGCTCAATGAAGAAGGAGAACTAGTGTCGAGATATTTTTTGCAGGAACTCATACACGCCAGTACGACGACAGCAATAAAGATTATCTTTTTCATTTTCTTTTATTTAAAATGTAACATTTAATCCAAATAACACCTTTCGCGCTTTCGGATAGGCAGAATATCCTACTCCGGGCGTCAAGGGATTACGTTGGGTATCGACCTCGGGATCCTGTCCGCTATATTTTGTCCAGACATGCAGGTTATAGCCTGCGATATAAATACGTAAATTCTGCATCAACAAGCGTTTAGCGATATGGGTAGGTAATGTATAACCAAGTGTAAGATTACTCAGTCTAAGGAACGAACCGTCTTCGATAGCCCAGTCGGTCAGGATACGACCATTTGCCGCCATAGGGTTCCACATTGTCTTCCCTTCATTGAGTGACCGAAAGAGTTCGGGGTTAGCATCATTCCCAAACATGATATTCGCACCTGTCGCCGGGTCAATTGTCGTAAAACGCTGGGAAAGACGCATTTCGTCACTGATATTTTGATACCGCTTAGACCCTTCATAAGCCATAAAATCGATCTTATCCGCATTATATATATCATTGCCGTAAGACCAGTTAAACATCGCGGCCAGGTCAAAACTTTTGTATTGCATGTTCAGCATCAATCCGCCTGTATGCTTGGGCTGTGCATGCCCAATGACCATCCTGTCATCCTCCAAGGTGATCGTCTGACCTTCTCCATCCAACTTTTTAAGCTTGATATGGCCAGGTCCAAAATAATTACCGCTCCTTGACATCACCTTCGAAACATCCGCTACCCCTTTATTCAATAGCCATCTATTTTGCGTTTCGTCAAATGTAAAATCATTGAAGGAATAGAATCCGTCTTGTTTGAAACCATACATCAATCCCAGTGGTTGCCCAACAATAGCCCGGTAATCGTCGCGTCCAAAATCCAACCAGGCTGAGGCTGGCGTTGTCATTTCATTCAAACCATCGATCAGCTTACGAATCTTGTTACGGTTAAAGGCTATGTTAAAATCTGCTGTTAGGCGAAAATCTTTTTTTTCTATCAGTACTGCAGAGGCTGAAAATTCAATCCCACGGTTGGCTGTACTTCCCACGTTTTGATATTGATTGGCATAACCTGAGCTCGAAGGCAAGGGCACCTGCAGGATTAGATCATTTGTAATATTATTATAGGCATCGACAGTTAGATTCAATCGATTTTTAAACAAGGAAAGATCCAAACCTATATTACTGGACACCGTGCTTTCCCAAGTTAAATTTTCATTCTTCAATGTAGTCTTCGTCCGCAATGCACTCTGTGGAGTTTCCCCAATATAATACAATTGATTGGCGGCATTAATAAAATCATAATCCTGTCGCCAGTAAGACCCTACACGCGCATTACCGACAGAGCCATGGCTTACACGCAATTTTGCGTCAGCAAGCCATGCTTTGGTCCCTGCCATGAACGACTCATCCGAAAATCGCCATGCAAAAGCAGCACCCGGAAAAAATCCCCATCGGTTGCCCGGAGCAAATACATTTTTACCGTCCGCCCTACCTGTCAATGTCAGGATGTAACGGTCATTGAACGTATAGTTAATCCGTGAAAAGAAGGAGGTGGTCCGTGATGGTTCACGGATGGTCGTATAGGTGGGCGAAGGAGTGCCATAATTCCACATCGCAAGCACATCGTCTGCCGAAAAGTCCTTCGGATAAAACTTAGATTCCAGCAACATATCATTTTGTTCGTTGTTTGTCATCTCCTGTCCTCCGACGATCGTAAAACGATGCTTATTTTCCTGCAATTTGAAATCGTAAGTCAGCACATTTTGGAAAGACCACAATGCTCCTTTTTGATCTTCACGCCGTGCGACGGGCTGACCACCGTTGGCACTGGACTGTCCAGTGCCCTTTATCCAGATATTATCCGTAAAATTTTTATTGAAACCATAAGAACCTTTGGCGTTAAAGCTCAATCCTCTGGCAATCTTCCAGTTCAGCCCCGCGTTGAAGATTAAATTAAAGCGATGCTGATCTTTATACTCATTCACGACATTTACGACGGGGTCGTTGAGTGAGCTCAGCGCTTCAGCTGACGTGATGTCCTCTGCTCCACCAAGAGCACCTTCGGTCAGGGACGCCAGACTGCGAACAGGAGCATATTTAACAGCTTCCCGCAGTTTGCGTCCATCAGATATACTCGGGCCCGTGATCTTAGTATTGGACATCCGTGAGTTAAACTCAAATGAAAGCTTGGGACTGATTTTCTTATTGAGCTTCGCACTTACATAATCACGCTGATAGGCTGAGTTTAACATGATATAATCCTCGTCATCGCGTGTATAGTTCAGATTATAGGTCAGGCTTCCATCCTTATCACCGCCTGTCATCCCTAAGCTATAATTTTGCTGCAGCCCTGTATTTCCATATAATTTATCCTGCCAATTGAGACTAGCCTTGGATTTGTAAATATCCACATCCTCCCATAATCCGTACATCGAATTAAAACTGTTATTCGCTGCCATGGAAGGATCAAGCTCGCGCTGCCAGTATACATATTCATAGGGCGACAGTACCTCAGTGAGGTTGTACACTTTACTTGCGGCCAGATAAGAGTTGAACGTAATCTTTGGGCTCCCTCCTTTCCCAGACTTGGTCGTAATTAAGATTACTCCATTGGCTCCTTCCGAGCCATAGATCGCTGTAGAGGCGGCATCCTTAAGAACATCAATATTCTCAATGTCTGCCATCGGGATATCGTTGATATTTGCCACCCTAAACCCGTCAACGATATACAGGGGTGAATTATCCTGTGTAATGGAACTTCCCCCGCGCACACGTACTTTTATCTCAGCATCAGGTGAACCTTCTGTTATAGTGACGTTCACGCCGGGCAGACGACCGGATATAGCCTGAAGTACAGATACTGTAGGCAGGTCTTTCAATTGCTCCGCATTGATTGAAGCCACCGAGCCTGTCAGGTCTTTCCGTTTTGTAGTCCCGTATCCGATGGCGACGACTTCATCCATCATCAGTGTATTATCCACCAGAACGACATCTATTTTAGTTCGCCCACTTACCTGAATTTCCTGACTCTTTTTTCCAACATAAGCAAATACCAGAATAGCATTCTCGGGAATCTCTTTAATAGTATAGCTTCCAGATTGATCAGTGGACGTCACCTGACCACTAGATTTTAAACGTACAGTCACCCCTGTTATCGGTGCTCCTTGCTCGTCCAATACCTTACCTGTAACAGCGATAGACCGCTGAGCTATCCATTGCGTATGCCTATCCGGATTATCCTTTAGCACCATCGTCGCCGCATAAACGTCCTTGATCTGAATGGTAGTCGAGAGAAAGACCAGTAGGAAGCCAATATTCGCCCGGCTCGGCCTGTGGTAATAAGGCACATTCCTAATTCCATCAGAATGCAACAAATTTTTCCGCCGCTGCATTGCATGAAACAAAGGAAACTTCATTCCATCAAATGGCGTTAATTGATTATTTCTCATAAGATTTGATTTATAATTTCTTGGCTATTTTAACTTCTGCGATGTCACTTCCATATTTTAGCGTTAGAAGAGATAAATTTACGGGGGTCCCACCGGTCATTACCCATAATCACCTTCTCATATGTGTAGCTTGCGGCTTCCGAATCGGTCAATGCTGCTTTTGAGATTCCCGTCTCATTATTTCTGTTTGTAAAATGTGTCTTACGATTTTCGGGACCAATCGCCTTCCCTGTTGAATCTACACTCTTGTACTCAGCAAATATCTCAGGGATTCCGCCCATATCTGCCCAGCCTTCTGAGGACACTTGGATATTCATTCGGGTGTAAAGAAATACGGCCTTGGGCCGATCGTGCCATGGGCGACCCAACTTTAGTTTTCCATCTGCAGCCGCACTATTTCCGTCGATCGTACAATGCTTAAATACGTACCCCCATCTAGTTTCCTCCGTATGGCTTGGTGCTACAATGACCGATCCGCTACGTAGATTATACAATGTGCTTTGCTCAACATACGCATTTCCTCCCCCATAAAAATAATCCACAGCTCCTTCTACCCAACAATTGTACACATAGACCCGATCATTGGGCTTACGCGTGCTGGTCATCCAGGTATCTTGAAAAGAGCGGAAAATGCAATTATTAAATGCAGCTCTGTCAGCCTGGATACACAGTGCCAAGGCCTGTGGACCACTTCGCTGCTCGAAGCCCCAATCGTTTATAAAACTGATGTTTTCAGCATAAAAATCATCGCTGTTTACCAATACCACTGCTCCCGGAAAGCGATATACTGCTGCCTGTGGATTGTGGACAGAAAATCTCCACGCCGCGGTGTCCGTTTTATACGATTTCGAATCGAGTTTGGGAGCAGACTGTACGTTTAATTTAAAATGAATACGTGTTTTCTCCTTATCCTGTCCAATTAAATGGATAAAACTTTTTTCCCTTGGTATCAAGACGACTTCGTTGTAGTCGCCATTTTTCACAAGGACGCGATAAGGGGCACGGCAGTATTGAGGTGCATTGTCAATCGCCTCCTGGATGGACGTATAGTCGCCGGTCTGATCTGCAGCTACCACCGCATGATATAGGCTATCGGTTCTTTTCGCCTTAAATGTGTCTGCATAAGTTAAAAAAGGAGAGAAGAATTGCACATACGTCAATAAAATAGATACAAGAGTTTGTCTAATCATTTGAAGTCTATAATTGGTTCTAGTAACATTAATTGTCAGGCCTGTCGCCAGCAATATTCAAAGCTACCGGAGCATAACAAATTATAGGTTCAATAATTGATAAAAAAGGTCAGATTTTTATAAAGACCTCATTACAAACACATTTAAAGTAAAAAAACGCGATAAAACACACCTCAAATCAGTTATACTGTCTTATCTTTTTTTTGCATGGCATACTCTTTTGGAGAGATGCCAAACATTTCCTTGAAACTCGTGCTAAAATATTTGGGGTTATTAAATCCTACACGATAAGCTACATCGGATACATTTTCCATACCAGCATCAAAATATAGTTTTGCTTTTTGCAAACGTAGTTCACGTACGAATTCTACCGGAGCCATATTCGTCAGGCTCTTGAATTTTTTGTAAAAGGTATTTCGGGACAAATTCAACTGTTCGGCGATTAAATCAATATTAAAATCCGATTGATTCATATACCGTTCCACCACCTCAACAACTGTCTCCAGAAATTTTTTATCCTTATCATCAATCTGTACATCGGATGCTTGTACTACAGCTTTTTTTCGTCCGCTCATCTGTTCAAAATAGGTCCTTCTTTTCTGCAGTAAAGTGGCAATGGCTGTCAGTAAAAAAGCGGGATCGAAGGGCTTCGTAATATAATAATCGGCGCCATAACTCAATCCCTCTATTTGAGTCTCAACAGCATGTTTAGCACTCAGCAATACAAACGGGATATGGCAAATCCGCACATCTTGACGAACCTCTTTCAACAATCCAATGCCATCCATCTGTGGCATCATCAGATCACTTAATATAAAATCAGGTACCATGGAGCGAATCTGTTCCAGGGCTTCACTACCGTTTGTAGCTACTTCCACATGATAATAGGATGATAGCTGCTCCTTTAAAAACAGGCGCAGATCAGCATTGTCTTCAACTACCAACAATGTTTCCTTTCGTTCTGCCCTGCTCTCCTGTAAACCACTATCGGCATACCCACGGACTTCGAGTTTTACATCGCCAAAGGCAAAGCTTCCGGAATGGCTCCCCGGCAGGCCTGAGGCATTCGGAATGGGGATTTCGACAGTAACCTGAAGACCATGAGGCGGTCTGTTTACTGCATAGATATGCCCTTGGTGCAGCATAGTAAACTCCTTGGCCAGAGCAAGACCTATCCCGGTGCTTTTTCTTTTATAAGCTCCGTTGCTATTTTCGGTGTAAAATAAATCAAAAATATAAGGAAGTGTGCCGCTAGGCACCCCTGGCCCCTCATCAGCGATGTCGATGTACATTATTTGCTGCCTCAGGTTTAGCTGGATCTCAATTGTACTCCCTTCAGGGGCATATTTTAGCGCATTTGACAGCAAATTATACAGGATTATCTCCATTTTCTCCTGATCCAGGTGCACCCATAATTCTTTAAAAGCCATCTCAACTTTAAAATACACCTGTTTTGCCTCGGCCGATGCCATAAATGTGAGCAGCACATCCGAGAGCATTACGACCATGTCAAACTGCGTTTTCTGCAATTGATGCTTGCTTTCCTGTACTTTGCGTAAATCAAGCAACTGGTTGACGAAAAGCTCCATTCGAAGTGCATTTCGATGAATGATATCCATATACACCTGTTTTCTCCCTTCCGTTTCCTCACCCATCAATTTCTTGACGGGACTCAGGATGAGGGTCAACGGTGTGCGCAATTCATGCGAAATATTGGTAAAAAATTCCATCTTAAGCGCACTTAGATGTTGTTCAATCAGCACCTTCTGTCTTAACCGCAACAACTGTAATATAAGCCTAAAAGTTGCGTAAGAGATTACAAGGAGCAAGAATGCGTAGGCTAAATAAGCCCATCCCGTCTTCCACCAGGGCGAGTTGATCGTAAAATAGACCTTTCGATAAGGAACCCCATCGTAGAGATCATCTTCCCCTTTAATTTCCAGGGTATAATCGCCCGGATTAAGGTTGGTATAAGTAATACGTGCTATCTGATTGTTCAGGTGCCAAGTGGTGTCAACCTCCATGATGCGGTATTGAAAATTAGGGTGCATATGACGAGGATCCGAAACCGACACATCGAAAGAAAGATTATTTTGATTATGATCTAAAATAAGCCGATCGGTATATTGTATACCTTTCTCTTGTCCTTTCTTTTGAAGACTCGGTACAAATTCTTTGTTATTGATCAAAAGCCCCGTCATCAGAAGTTGTGGCCTACTACTTTTCTGCTGGAAATATTTGGTATCTACCCAGAGCATTCCCTTTGTTGTGCCCCAGACCATGCGTCCATCCTTCTGCTGCGCTACTGTCTTTTCAGAAAATCGCATATTACCAAAGCCATCACTTGCGTTGAAATTCACGAATTTCTTTTTTTGGAGATCAAACTTAGATAGCCCCCCTTCCGTTCCCAACCAAAGGTTATGGTCCGCATCTTCGATACAACTCAATACATAATCATTAAAAAGGCCATCCTTAACGGTATAATGTTCAAATTGAAGCCCTTTGAATGGGTCACCATAAGATTTTGACAACCCACCTCCTGAGGTGCAGATCCACATTGTTCCGTTATGGTCCTTGTACAGATACTGCACATCATTGTCAGCGACCTGATCACCACCGTAATGCACAAAATAAAAATGATCCTTCTTTCTGTTGGGATCCACCACAAGCACCCCATATGTAGTAGCGACCCATACCATCCCTTTTTCATCCAGAGACAACTGACGGATTCTGCTGAAGGCATCCTTCTGCAATCCTGCTTTGCGAATCGCTATTCGTTCGAAGACCAGCTTACCATTGACCTCCGTCGCCCGCAAAAGCCCCTGCCCATATGTCCCAATCCATATAGCTCCCTGTTTATCTTCCAACAAAGAGTACACCTGATTACTTCCCAGTTTTTTGTTTGTTGTACTGAACTGTTCCAGCTTATAAGAGGTTCGTTCCTTATTTTGGGGCACAGCCTTTAATAGGCCATGTTTCTTGGTGCCCATCCACATCGTTCCCTTACGGTCTTCCAACAAACAATAGACAGAAGACAGCGCTTCGGGATCAACACCGATAAAAGAAACCGGCAGCTGTTTCCCCCAATCATGTACTGATATACTTCCAAATTTTTTTCCTACCCATAGCCTTCCTTTCCGGTCAAACAACAGGCTACGAACCTCTGGATCAGCTATTTCGCTCTGTTCATTGGCGAAAGACTGAAAGGACATGCCATTATTTTGTAACACCACACTGCCCATCCCTTCACCTTCAACCGCAAACCATATTACACCAGCAGGATCATATACAATATCATGAACAAAGCGAGGAAATTCAATCCTCTTCCCATTGATCGACTTGAAAGAAAAATTGATGGCAGCCCGCTGTTCATCAAAGAAGCCAAATCCACCGCCACGCATATTGATCCAGACTCTATGTTCGGCATCTTCAAAACACTTAAAATTTGCCGTCGAACTTTTTTTGAAGAAAGGTGAGCTAAAATAGGTGCTATTTAGATGTTTTAAATCCAGCATGACAACACCATTTCTCTCAGATTCAAGCCACAAACGATGCTTACTATCCTCAAACATTCCGGCCAGACCAGTCCGAAAATGCAATATTGTCTGTAGTACCTGCTTTGCAACATCAAATGCAATGAGCTCACCCGCCGAAGTTGAAATAAAAAGCTTTTTTTTATCTCGTGACATCCGCATTTCATTGATGCGACCTTGAGTTAGCGTCAGTTGTTGCAAATCTTTTTTCTGTTTATTAAACACCAGCAACTTATTTCTCAAGGTAGAAAAATAAATAAAATCCGGAGCCTCGGCAATCTTAAAGATACCATCAGATTTTAAGTCAAATGATTGGACCACCCGGAATGAATATCGTTCTTTAGAGTCCATTTGAAGCATATGCAACCCTTCTTTCGTTCCTATCCATAGCTGCTTTTGGGCATCCTGATGGAAATAGGTTAACTTATTTGATGATAAATGATGGCTGGGCTTCTTATTCTCTGCGCTAAAAATGGAATAGTTATATGGTTTACCAAGAGCATTTATGCAAAACAAACCATTGTCTGTACTTCCTACCCATACCGACTGTGTGTCGATTGCTAAAATCTTATTGAACTGTACCGGTTTGTTTTGTGTTGACTCCACGACTTCCGATACAGAAAAAAAATCTTCTGAAGCCTTATCAAAATGATAAAGTTTCATGTCATAGGTTAAAAACCAGATGTCGTTGTTTATACCGTCAATCATTTGGATGATGCGACGGCTTGCTACTGCATGTCCTTTTTGCTCAGTAGAATTATATGTTTTGAAACGCTGCCCATCGTAGCGGTTGATGCCATTCCAGGTACTGATCCAAAGAAAACCATCCCTATCCTTCAGTAATCCTGTAAGATTACCATGAGACAGGCCTTTCTCCCCACCAAAATAATCCAATTTAAAATTTTCCTGCCCTTTCACTATCCCAGCATAAGCTAGTGCAAATACAAATAAAAACAGCCACGAACTACTAGATTTTGCCATAATTACAGATTAGGATCCCCATGCAGATCATAGGAATTTGGTTATAACACGAAGTTAGTTTATTATTTGTACCCTAGGTTGAAATTTCTACGCAATCGATCTCAATATACGTTTGTGCGCTATTGCTTCTTGGGCTATCCTTCCATTTTTTATAAAACACTAGATTTCAACCAAATAAACCTTATCTATATTTAAAATCCCGCTAGCTAAGAATGTCTCAAAAAGAGATAATCTCATCCTTCTTTTTATTCCATTTTTCTAAATGGAACCTTCGATTCGCACCTTATATTTTCCAACTCGACATCGAATATGTCCAATTGAACCAGTTTCCCATTTAATTCGTTCCGTACCCGCAATACATTTGCTGCAACAAAAAGAAAGATATTGTAAAATCTAAATCAAACAGCAATGAAAACAAAAATGACAACCATCCTTATGTTAGCAACGTTCGCACTAAGCATTCCGACAACTACGCATGCGCAGGATACAAAAACGAAATCCTCAAAATCTGATGCAGCCATCAGGCCTTTCAAGATCAATATTCCACAGTCTAAACTTGATGAACTCAAAAGACGTATCGCAGAAACCCGCTTCCCGGACAAAGAAACAGTTAACGACGAATCCCAGGGTATCCAGCTTGCACAGTTAAAAGGACTGATCGACTATTGGAGTAATGGCTATGACTGGCGCAAAGCGGAAAATAAGCTGAACGCCCTTCCGCAATTTGTCACCAAGATTGATGGACTTGATATCCAGTTTATCCATGTACGCTCAAAAGAAAAGAATGCCCTCCCTATTATCTTGACCCATGGCTGGCCCGGTTCACCATTGGAGTTCATTGATGCCATAGGTCCGTTGACCGATCCTGTTAAATATGGCGGAAAGGCAGAGGATACATTTGACGTCATCATACCTGCTATCCCGGGATATGGCTTTTCCGAGATTCCAAAAGAATTGGGCTGGAACCCTGAACGTGTTGCCAGAGCCTGGGATACGCTTGTTAAACGCCTTGGCTATACAAAATACGTTTCTCAGGGCGGTGACCATGGCTCCGTGATTTCCGATGCACTGGCAAGACAGGCTCCTTCAGGACTTTTGGGTATTCACATAAACATGCCCGCAACCATCCCGGCGGAACTCGTGAAACCGATCAATGCAGGTGATCCTGCACCGGCAGGCCTTTCGGAATCCGAAACCAAAGCTTATAATTCCATGAGTGCCTTCTTTGGCAGAAACGCCGCCTATGGAGGGATGATGGTAACGCGTCCACAAACCACCGGGTATCTGCTTTCCGATTCACCAACTGCATTGGCGGCATTCCTTTATGAAAAAATTGCGGAATGGTCTGAGAGTGACCTCACACCTGAAAAAGTAATCAGCCGCGATGCTATCCTTGATGACATCACACTGTACTGGCTCACCAATACAGGAGCTTCATCATCGCGTTTCTACTGGGAAAACAATAACAATAATTTCAGCTCGGAACATCAGAAAACCAAGGATATTAAAGTTCCGGTGGCCATATCAGTATTCCCGCATGAAATATACCAAGCCCCTGAAAGCTGGTCAAAAGCAGCATATCCTTCTTTATATTATTATCATAAAGCACCGAAAGGCGGTCACTTTGCAGCCTGGGAACAGCCGGAAATCTTTGTATCAGAGATGAGGAATGCTTTTAAAACCTTACGGAAAAATCTGTAAGATCCAATAAACACTAATTCAAAAATCAGAGAAAAATTTTATTGTACTCATTTGATTGCAAGGCTGTCCAACTAAGCGGGCAGCCTTTTCAGTTCGTGTTTTCCACCTCTTTTGAGCAGGCCATCTTTTTTTAAAAGGTACTCAGTCCATTTCATGCACTAAAATGTCTATTACAGCTATTTATAACTGGTTTTAAAATCATATTTCCTGTCTATTTGTATGACAAAACTTAAGGTTTAACAGTTAAAAAACAAGGAAATGAACAGATTAGCAATTTTAGTAATGACAGTCTTTATGATGTTTTGCGGACATGCTAAAGGACAGACTTCAACAGGTCAGATAACGTGGGAATGTACGCTTAAACGGAAATCTCCCGATGAAGGAGAAATTCTCATGAAAGCCAGGATAGCTCCGGGATGGCACATGTATGCGCTGGGCAACAGTCCCAACAGCCCCATTAAAACAAACTTTAAATTCAAACCCGACAGTTCATATCAGCTTTTGGGAACTGTTACTCAACCCACTCCGCTCAGCAAATTTGAAAAGCTACTTGGAATGCCGGTTACCTATTTTGAAAATGAGGTTGAATTCGGACAGCGGATCAAATTAAAAGGTAAAAACGGGACAATCAGAGGAACCATCCAATTCATGCAGTGCAGTGACCAGGTCTGCGTACCACCACAGGACTTTGGTTTCGCCCTAAAAATATTCAATTAATTATCTAACGTGAAATAAATATCAAAAATTCAGATCATGAAATCAATAAAAGAAATTCTATACTGTCTGAGCCTACCGCTCTCCATTTTGCTGATCATGGCCTTCAAAGGATTTGCAGATGACAAAAAACTGGTAAATATCAAAAGCCACAATGCGGACAAAAGTTTTGCCTTAGTCGAGCTCTTCACCTCGGAAGGATGCTGGAGCTGTCCTCCGGCAGATGAACTGATCGCAAAACTCGAAAAAAACAATCAGAACAAAAAACTTTTCATCATGGCTTTTCATGTCGATTATTGGGACCATCAAGGATGGAAGGACCGCTTCAGCCAGAGTAAATTTACCGAAAGACAAAAACAGTATGCGACATGGATGAACCTCAGTACATGCTATACTCCACAGATGGTCATCAACGGCAAGACAGAAATGGTAGGTTCAGAAACGGGCAAAGTACTCCAGGGTATCCAGTCCGCACTACTGGAAACACACCCCGAAAACCTGAGGTTAAAAGTGGAGCAGAAAGAAGGGAAAAATATACAGGTAAGCTATACATCAACTTCGAATGCAAAAAATACAGACATCCTTGTAGCACTGGTCCAAAAACACGCTTCTTCACAGGTATCAGCCGGAGAAAATGCAGGTAAATCCCTCTTGCATGTTCAGGTTGTACATGAACTGCAGAGCCACAGGATAAAAGCACAGGATAGTTTTTCTTTTAAGCTGCCCGACACGAAAAATCAATGGGAAATTATTGCATTCGAGCAGAACCAGAAGTCAGGGGAAATCATTGATGCCACAAGTATTAGTTTATCGCATCAATAGCTCTACTCGTACTTTTAAGAGGTCCGGATTCAACAGTTTCCAGTTGCCAGGCATATTTGCCGGCGCATGTTCAGGGCATGCTTGTAGATCTGCCATAGCACGACAAAGCGGCAATCTAACCTTTATTCCTCCAAAATATTTTGGGGGAATATTTATGCTATGTCAACGCTCATGCATTCGGTCAAGAAAGAAATACGATTACCATCAAATTAGAACCACCAAGGTTGAGGCATGTAATCCATGCTGATATTAAGTGAGATCATGTCCATTTCAACATTTCAAAAGCTGGCCTCAACAAGTTATATGTCCAATTCAACCGTTTTGAACTTTCTATAGGCGGTGGTTAAAAGTAATTTTACTTTACAAACGAGCAAATACAATGAAGCAAATAAAACGAATCAAATTGATAAACATCCTATTCCTCTGCATTGTTGCAGGTTTTACATCGTTGCAATTTTTCAATAAACCGATAGAACAGAAACCTGTTACCGGCCACATGCGCAACGTACCCAAACAGGTCGAACATATTCTGGAACGGTCCTGTTATAACTGCCACTCTAATGAACAGCAGCTTTCTTTCTTTGATAAAGTAGCACCTATTTCGTGGACCGTGAACAAAGATATTGCCCGTGCAAGGGAAGTGATGAATTTTTCCGAATGGGATAAACTCTCAGATGCGGAACAAAAAGGGAAATTTTATGCCATCTTCAATATGGTCAACGCCGGCAAAATGCCGCTCCCCTCTTATTCCCTTACACATCCCGGATCTAAATTATCAGCAAGCGAGGTGGATATCATAAAACAGTATGCACTTTCCCTGTCGGCAAAAGATGGTTTCATACCTACTGTAGCTGCTGAACAGCAAAAAGAAACGAGGGCTACGCCAACGTTCAAAACTGCCCCCATTTCACCGAATGGCATAGCCTATAATGGTGAATTCAGGAACTGGAAAGTTATCGGAATGAGTTCTCTCATTGACAATACAATCCGCATAATCTATGGAAACGATATTGCAGTAAAAGCTATTGAGCAAGAAAACTTTCATCCCTGGCCCAATGGGAGCGCTGTGGCAAAAGCTGTGTTCAAGCAAGTACGAAAATCTAATGGCGACATTATACCCGGCGATTTTGTCAACATGCAGTATATGGTCAAAGACGGGAGAGAATTTAAAGATACAGAGGGCTGGGGGTTTGCAAAATTTAATGGCCCAGCGTTAAAACCAACGGGAAAGACTGCTCTTTTTGCCCAACAGTCATGCATCAGCTGTCACAGACAGCTCGCCGAATCAACAGGCTTCCTGTTCAATGTACCGCCAAAAGTGAATTCCAAAAAACTGATCGAACACTATTTAAAAACCGTCCAAAATGAAAAAGATATTATCTATAGTGCTGTTAAGTAGCCTAATCTTTGGTTCATGTAGCCAAAGTCCTGAAAGAGAGACCGAGAAAATACGGTTTATGTTCAAGCCGGGAACGCTGAAATTTATCACATCGTCTTTCAATACAGATAAGCAGACCATGTCGGCATTGTACGGAAATCCACCGGCGCTATCGCTATTGTCAGATCCGGGGCATCCACTGGAGCAGCCGGCTTCCCTCAAACTCGTCACCTACCGGATGCAGGATGATCCGCATTATTTTGGAAGTAAGGTCAACGGTGAGCTTATCCTTGTAGAGAAGATACAATCCCGAAAGGACGGTCAATGGGAATATGAAACTGAATATGGGGAAATACCCCCGGATCAGTCCCGAAAACAGCGCATTGCGCTTATATTGGACAGCCAGCCTGTGAAGTTTCCCCAATAGCAGATTAACTAATAATTTTTGTCCATTTAACAACTCACATAATGAATACAATATTAAAGCTTAACAAAAAAGTGCTTATTACATATCTGGTAATCGCACTTACTGGAATGGAGATATCATTTCTTAAGGCGCAGCAAATTTCCGAAAGCAAACAGGCTAAGGTCAATATTTCAACCAGTTCAGCTTTCAAGAATACGGAAAAGATCAGGGCAGGGGTGCTCGATGTGGGCTATGCCGAGCTGGGGCCAAAGACCGGAAAACCTGTCATACTGCTTCATGGATGGCCATATGATATCCACAGTTTCGAAAAATCTTCGGAAATTCTCGCCGGAAAAGGTTACCATGTGCTGATCCCTTACCTCAGAGGGTATGGAACAACAACCTTTGTTTCTCCACAGACCGCACGTAATGCCCAGCAGTCGGCAGTAGCTGTGGATATCATTGCATTCATGGATGCCCTGAAGATCGATAAAGCCATCGTTGGTGGCTTTGACTGGGGGGCGAGAACGGCAGACATTATGGCGGCTCTTTGGCCGGAACGCGTTTCAGCATTGGTAGCCGTAAGCGGATATCTGATCGGGAGTCCAAAAGCAAACGAGAATCCGCTTCCGCCAAACGCTGAATTATTATGGTGGTACCAATTTTACTTTGCAAGCGAAAGAGGATACAAAGGTTATAAAATGAACACCAAAGCCTTCAATAAGCTGATCTGGAAAACAGCCTCTCCAAAATGGACTTTTGATGACGGCACATATGAACAATCAGCCAGTGCTTTTGACAATCCTGATCATGTCGAGATTGTTATTCATAATTATCGCTGGCGACTGGGACTGGCCTCGGGAGAAAAGCAGTACGATGAATTAGAGGCTCAACTCGCTAAGTCCCCGAACATTACAGTACCAACAGTAACTTTGGAAGGTGATGCCAATGGCGCTGCATTTCCCCTTCCCGAAAATTATGCATCCAAATATACCGGCAAGTATGTGCACCACACGTTGACCGGCGGCATCGGGCACAACTTGCCCCAGGAAGCCCCAAAAGAATTTGCAGACGCTATCATTGAAGCAAATTCGTTATCCAAATAATTTAAAAATC
Source organism: Sphingobacterium athyrii (assembly GCF_003071065.1). Taxonomy (GTDB): domain Bacteria; phylum Bacteroidota; class Bacteroidia; order Sphingobacteriales; family Sphingobacteriaceae; genus Sphingobacterium; species Sphingobacterium athyrii. The sequence goes on from NZ_QCXX01000001.1 coordinate 1,360,604, forward strand.
AAAAAGTCAATCTTGACCGCTATCTCATAACTTATATACTGTTTAATATCATGAAAAATTCAACGTACAAAAAGATTTATCTCTCAGGAAGCATCCTTATCTCATTATGGTTTGGCCTAAGCGGATTCTTTGAACTAACCCGCAATCCTGCTGTCTGGGATATCACCCGTAAATTGGGCTATCCGGAACATTTCATTTATATTCTCGGCGTTTTCAAAATCGTGGGCGTAATCATATTACTCACCCCAAACAGATTTAACAGGCTCAAGGAATGGGTTTTTGCCGGCATGCTTTTCGACATCATCTTTGCCTTCTTTTCTAAAGTTGCCGTTCTGGGTCCATCGTCAGTAGCCGATACACTGATTGCGCTTATCCTACTTTTGGTAACCTATTTTTCATTTAACCGCATATACCACATCGTTTACGCCAGCAAGGATTTGAACAGATAGGATTTCGGTTCATCGTTATCAAAACTTTTTTCAGTAATTTGCGTGCTGCTCCCTAACAACGTTTAGCACGCAAAATATATACAATTAAGAACTTTTGCCACCATAAAAATATGAAAACCCCATTTCGCATATCCCATAAGCTGATATGGATCAGTTCTATTTCTCTTGGAATATTGACCTCTATTCCCAAGATTGCGGACCATCATTTTGTTCTTGCAGAAGGGATAGCCGATTTTGTTGTGACCACTGGATTTGCCTTACTGATCTGGTATTATAATATCTATTCCATACCGGCCTACACAAAGAAAACTGGAAGCAAAAATGTGATATCGGCACAGCTTTTCAGGGGATTGGGTGTCGGACTGCTGCTTATGTTTTTGCTTTCTTCGGTTCAGTACTATATCCTTTCCCACATTAATTTTGGCCCAAAAATGCTGATGTACGAAGTAAGGGGCATCTTGATCAACCTCACGTTCTATATGTTCATCCATCTGCTCTATCAGACCTATCTGAACCAGCAGGTCGTCCGGGAACTGGAACGTTCGATGTCCGCAAATCTTGCAGCCCAGTACGAATTGCTCAAGCAGCAGGTCAACCCGCATTTTCTTTTCAATAGCCTCAATACTTTAAAATACATGGTAGAGAGCCAAGATGGCCAATCAACGGAGTTTATCATCAAACTTGCTGACTTTTATAGGTTCACCCTAGGAAGTCTTAAATTAAACCTGCTGCCACTTAAAGAAGAGCTGGAAATCATGGAATCCTATGTCTATCTGCTGAAAGCACGATTTGAGGATGGACTACAAGTCTCCCAGAATATCCCCAGGGAAATCTACGGCACTTTCATTCCACCATTTACGCTGCAGCTGCTTGTGGAAAATTGTATTAAGCATAATATCGTTGCGCTGGATAAGCCGCTTCATATCTGTATTGATAGAGAAGGGGATTACCTGATTGTCAAAAACAATATTCAACCCCGAAAAATTCCAGAGCCCTCTACAGGACTAGGTCTTGAAAATATTAATCAGCGTTATCTTCATCTTTCTGAACGGGAGATACAGATAATCACGGACAATGAAACATTTATTATAAAACTTCCCATTATATATGAACATCCTAATAATTGAGGACGAGATCAAAGCTGCGCGTTCCCTTGAAAACCTGATACTGAAACTGCGTCCCGAAACGAAGATCATTGCTAAAATACAGAGCGTGGAAGCAGCCATAGACTATCTCTCCAACAGTCTCTCCCCTGATATTATCTTTATGGATATCCAACTATCAGATGGTATAAGCTTTGATATTTTTAAATCGGTTAAAATTGTATGTCCAGTTATTTTCTGTACCGCATTTGGAGAATACGCAATGGATGCGATCAAAGAAAACGGGATCGACTATCTTCTTAAACCTTTTTCTGAAACTGATCTTAAAAATGCATTTGAAAAAGTCGATAATTTTAAAAATTTCTTCCAAAAGACATCTGAAAACAACCTTATTCAGCTTATCCAGAAAATCAGTGGCGAAGAGACTACAAAAAAAAGCTTTCTGGTGTTTAAGAACAACAAGTACCTGACGGTAAAAACTGCGGATATTGCTTATATATACATCAATTATACTTCACCCACAATAGTCACTTTCAAAGGTGAGCATTTTGATGTCAACCAGTCTCTGGATCAATTGGCCGCCCAATTATCCGATAAGGATTTTTTTCGTTTAAACAGACAGTACCTGATCAGTTTTTCGGCGGTAAAGGAAGTTGAGCATTACTTTGCAAGAAAACTTTATATTAAACTCACCGTACCGACTGACGAAAAATTACTGATCGGAAAAGAGAAAACGACAATATTCCTCAATTGGCTTGAAGACAGGTAAGCACTGAACCCATCCATAACACAGGGGTTTAGAAATAAAGACAGAGCGTCCGGCCATACGAAAAGCTTTACGTTTTGCTTTAGTAGTATATGGGCGTTTATTAAGGTTATTAATCAGATGATTATCGATGGTTGAAATGGAATAACGACTTGTGCCATTTTAAAAGCTTATGCATTTAAAGCTTTTATTATTTCTTTGGCAGAATGTCATCCTGTGTAAATTTAACAAACGATATTCATTTGATATACGTCCAGGCCGACGCTTTTCAAGGCGTCTTTGTCCTGAGTCTTAAAATTTTCATTAAATCAAAAATTATGAAACGATCTGAGGCTATATACTGTTATTCAGTAAATCGCTATTCATAATAACGCCAATACTTAAACTTTGGGTACTGGCGCATTTTCCGCAATTAGCTTTTCATATTTTAATTCTTCCCAAAAACCTGCGGGTATTTTGGCCTTGAAAGACAATGCATTTTGTACCGCCTGTTCGGCAGTATGTGCCCCGGGAATAACGCCTGAAACTTCGTCTGGCGCAGCAGCAAATTGTAAAGCCGCGGTACGTAGGTCCACCGCATGATTTTCTGCTACACGCTGTAGAGCATTCAGTTTTTCCTTAACTCCAGCAGGAAACTTACCATCATACAAATAACGGTCTTTGCCTGACAGAAATCCAGCACATAAAGGTGCACCTACCACTATGGATATATCTCTTTCAGCTACTTTCGGAAAAACCTTATTGAGATCATCATCATGCTTAATCAATGAATATTGGCAGGCAGACAGAAAGATATCGGGATCTGCAACATCCAATGTCTGCAGTATAGGTTCAATGGTATTGACACCTAGCCCCCAGCCTTTGATAATCCCCTCCTCTCTCATTTTAGTCAGCTCTGGCATCGCTCCTTTCGCTGCTTCCTCAAAATAGCGCGCATAACTATCTTTCATATCGCCGTTATCTGGCGAAAGATCATGGATAAAAACAATATCAATGGACGATAAGCCCAAGCGCTGCAAGCTATCCTCCACACTCCTTCTGACACCGGCCGCACTGTAGTCATACGTATAGCCAAAATTTAGTTTTCCCTTCCATAATATTTGTTCCATCGTAAAGTCTTCTTTCGGTTCCATCAGACGCCCTACTTTGGTCGAAAGTGTGAAACTATCACGCGGTTGGTCTTTTAAAAACAGGCCCATTCTACGCTCGCTGATCCCTAGACCATACCACGGAGAGGTATCAAATAATCGTATTCCTGAGTTCCATGCCGCCTCCACCGCTTGCAGACATTCAAGATCTGTGTTGTGTTGGAATCCATTACCCAATGCGACTCCACCAAATCCAGCTTTATCAGCGGGACGGAATCGTTTCTTTTCTGTTAAATTTTGAGGTGTTGCCATTTTATGTTCTTTTAATGTCGTCAATAAAATATCTGGTATTGCTGCACTCAATGCAAAAGCTGCCCCCACAAGGGCTGTATCTGTTAAAAATTCACTTCTTTTCATATGCTCGGTCCTATAAGTCTCATTTCTTCTCGATTGCCAGTCTAGCTGAAAGTTCATCATGTGCAGTCAGATCCAAACGTAAAGGCGTAATGGATACCAAATTATTTTGTATCGCCCAGCGATCTGTTCCTTCCTCCGCCGGTTCAAGTGGTATTACTGTTATCCAATAGTTTTTTCTTCCCATGGGATCTTGGCTAGGTACTACATTCCCATCATAAAGCCGCACCGATTGCCTTGTCCATAAGACTCCTTCTGGTTTTGGAGGAAGATTCACATTATATAGCGCAGAGCCTTTATCATTGAGCAAAATCTTGAGTACATCGCTTGTCCATTGAGACAGTCCTTCAAAATCCGGTTCTGTTTTTCCGACTGGTGTACTCAGAGCAATACCGGTAATACCGAGGAGCATGGCCTGTTTTGCGGCGGCAAGGGTACCTGAATGCCACATGGAATTGCCTAAGTTGGGTCCCATGTTGATGCCTGAAAGAACAATCTGCGTATCGGGAAACATGTGTAAGCCCAGCGCGACACAGTCTGCAGGTGTCCCATTCACTCGAAAGGCATCAATTCCTTCAAAGGTAATAGGGGCACTCCGATAGCTTAGGGGGCGAGAATGCGTAATAGCATGTCCCATCGACGACTGTTCAACATCTGGTGCAACGATCCTAACGGTACCAAACTGCCTAGCCGTCTTTGCTAGCGCTGCTATACCCGGCGAATAGATACCATCGTCATTGGTGATAAGTATGTTCATAGTTGTGTCTTTTCTAAGAAAACCAATCTCAAGCGGGGTTTGTTCAGCTGATATGAAAGAACAGAGCAAAAAAGTGCGATTAGTACACAATCCAGCTGCTGGGGATGAAGACAATGACGGTAAAGACGAACTTTGTCAGCTGATTGAAGACCTCGGACACCGTTGCACGGTGGTCGCTAAAAAAGATGTAGTCAAAAAGATAGATCCGGACACCGATCTCATTGCCTTGGCTGGCGGGGATGGAACCATAAAAATGACTATTATGGCGCTATTGGAAAAAAAACTACGATTTAAAAGACCGATAGCCATCTTGCCCCAAGGTACGGCAAACAACATAGCCATTTCTCTTGGTATTCCATTGGACTGTAAACAGGCCATGAGCCTGTGGAAATATTTCAAGCTCAAAAATTTCGACGTAGGGATGGTGACTGGCCTGAGCGGAAAGCCTTTGCATTTTATTGAATCGATTGGTTTTGGAGTATTCCCTATACTGATGGAAAAAATGGATAAAAAAAATAGGCAAGACAATAGTGCTGACGATGAGATTAGGATCGCGCTTGAGCAACTTCGAAAACTAGCACTGACATTTCCCGCCAAAACGCTCAAACTGGTCACTGCTACTGGTAGCATTGAAAAAGAGTGTATTATGGTTGAAGTGATGAACATTTCGAGCATAGGCCCCAGATTGGTCCTCGCCGCAGATGCTGATCCGGGAGATGGTCAGTTTGATATCATAGTCGTAACCGCCGATCAGCGCCAGGAACTAGTTGCTTATATAGATGGGCTATTGAATAAAAAGAATGTGATATTTAATATAGAGCCTATCAGAGCAAGCCGCTTAACTATGGAATGGCAGGGAAAAGAATTGCACATTGATGATGAGTGCAAAGTTTATTCTGGACAGCAACTCAAAATTTCATTGCTCGATAGCTTGATCGAAGTTATTGTGAAAGGGAATTGATATTTTTATTTAAAATAGGGGTTTGACATACCGAAAGCCAGTAGCAGATCAGCGAAAACAAATAACCCAGAAATAAACGCTATCTTAACTGGAGAATTGCTATCCTCTGTTATGTCCAAAAAGAACATAGAAAAGTTTATTTCTTTAATATCCAAATTTGATTCTTTTGATCATATTGACCAATGATATCATTCTGTTTAATTTCTTGAAGTTTATAATCCTTACAGGGATCATTCGCATCGATTTTAGCTGTATAGGTAATTTTGTCCTGCACATTGGACTTCAGTTGAATATAGAATGTGCCATTCTCAACTTTGTCTAAATTGATCGAAATAAATTTTAATTCTTTATTTACTGTAAATGATAAAGGGGTCTCCCGGTCATTAATATCTATCTTATAAATTTTGATGTCAGCTGCCGGATAGAGTGGATTATCAGCAAAGATAAGCTCCTTTCCGTTTGAATCTTTATAATTTATGTTACTTACCATGGGATGATATATATCGAGACAAGCCACCAAAGGTTCGTTTTTCTCTTTACATGATGTAATGAAAATCACAATAGACAGAATAAACATTTTTAGACAACTTTTCATAATTTATTTGTGTGTTTAGTAGATATTCAAACGTAACGCATTTTCAATTCGCGACATGAATAGGTATATTACTTTATAAAAAAAGATTCTTACACGTTCATAAGCAATCTTTTCCCGAAAAAAATGCTATTTATAAAAATTTCTGTAATTTCATTTCTAAGCATGGGATACCCTTAGCTAGGTTTTGTATACTTTTCTATTCCCAACTCACGTTAATAAAAATTCGAATGAAATTAAAAACGATTGATGTGTCATCAGCTACACCGACAGAAATACAAGGTTATCTGCACTCGGCCATTGCGCCCCGACCGATATGTTTTGCATCTACAATTGATAAAAACGGCGCGGTAAATTTAAGCCCGTTTAGCTTTTTCAATGTGGTCAGTGTCAACCCACCGATCTGCGTTTTTTCACCAACAACCAGGGCGCGGGACAATAGCACCAAGCATACGCTTGAAAACATTTTGGAAATACCGGAATGTGTGATCAATATTGTTAACTATAAGATGGTTCAGCAGACTTATTTAACGAGTGCAGATTATCCAAAAGACGTGAATGAGTTTTCGAAAGCGGGGTTTACTGAATTGGCTTCGAAAACGATAAAGCCACCTAGGGTAGCGGAATCGAACGTTCAATTAGAATGTGTCGTGAATGATGTGATAGCATTAGGAAAAACCGGTGGAGCTGGGAATCTAATTATTGCGGCCGTGAAACTGATCCATATCAATGAAGCTATCTTGGATACCAACGACAAAATAGACCCGCATAAAATGGATTTGGTAGCTCGTTTGGGTGGTGATTGGTATTGTAGGGTAACCAGCGATAACTTATTCAAAATTGCCAAACCAACAGATCATACCGGGATAGGTATCGGTGTAGATTCCTTTCCCAAAGAGGTTAAAAACTCCACCATATTAACGGGGAATAATCTGGGATTATTGGCTCTTGTCAGCGCGCTCCCATCCAATGAGGAAGTAGAAGCCTTTCGCAAAACCGACGAAATAAAAAAACTGCTGGCGGCCGGCACCGACAACCGCACAGCAAGTCTGCATTCAAAAGCCAAGCTTTTGTTAGATAATGGCCGTGTAATGGATGCATGGAAAGTGTTGTTGATGTAGCCTGCCTTTTCCGGCGGAGGGGGCCGATTACATCAAGTAAATATAAATATGATAAAGGATTAAAATCTTATCTGATAATACCGCATCAAGCGTATATACAGAAGCACATTTAGCCCTGATCGTTACTCATTTGCGAAAGACACCCAAAAAAGTTTCTGTTCCATTGAAGATTGGACCTCAAAAAGAATTTGCTTTATCCGCTGAATGGTCTGGATCCTCTGGAGTCAACTCCGTTAATTCAGCAATGTAATACTGTAAATCGACTAGCATATCCTGATGGGGCTTGGCAAATTTCTTAAAAGAGTACCTGTGCAAAAAATAAAAAATAAATCCGAAAACAGCTAACCTAAAAAGTACAGTAGTATCGAATATAGATCCTACATTAAAAGTGTGGGTATTCTTTAATGAAAGTGCTATTGTGAGTAGGAAACAGAGCGTTATTCCCATTAAATTATAGAACCTCAAATAAGCGGAGATAAGCCCCTGAATATTCTTGAAACGATCACTCAAAGGCAGATCTGCCAAATAAACTTGATGAATATTTTTTCGCAGTTTATAGGCATTGTACATCATTCCGGCTTCCGCCAATGTACCAACAATGAAATAGTATCCCCAAAATGCACTGTCATAGAAATACAGGAAAACCCCGATGCAGAAGATAACAAGCACTGAGCGATACTGCATATTCTTTTTTAAATTCTGGTCTATTAAATCAAGCAGACCGGCAGATTTTTGCAGTTTAATTTTTTCAATGGTATTTTCGGACAAGAGTGTTTCCTCCATCTGACCTCCAATACTAATTTTTTGCATTTTATATTTGAGCTGATCTAGTTCCATCACGATAGTTGTTTGCTTAATTCCTTCAATTTTGTTTTGATCCGCGATATTTTTACGGCTACGTGGTTGGGGGTCATCCCCATGGTCATGGCGATATCGTTGTAGCTATAGTCTTCGAGATAAAGCGCCACCAGCGCCTTTTCCACCTTGTTCAATTTACTTATGGCCTGATACATCAAAAGAATATCTTTGTCTTCCTCATAGATGATATCACAATAGCTTTGCTGGCTAAATTGCAATTCAGCAAGACTGTGCCTACGGTCGCGCTTGATATATGTAATAGCAGTATTCAATCCTACACGATACAACCAAGTCTGAAATTTGGCATCCCCCCTAAAACTTTTGATTGATTTCCATGCCTGTAATACGATTTCCTGAAATAAATCTTCCCTATCGACTTTATTGTCCACATACATGCAGCAGATACGATGTATTATAGCCTGATTAGATGTTATTAACGCAATAAAGTCTTTTTCGATGTCCATACCTTACGAGGATGCTTATTTGATATTGTTTTACTTATTAGTCTCCATAAAGAGAAAAATATTACAACAACTTGTAAAAAAAGAAAGTTATGCAGGCAGATAAAAACAATCTTAGCGAAGTGTATCACATCAATACGTTATTCAGGTCAAGATGAATACCTCATTCTTTTGACTTCAACATCCGCTCACGTAAAATCTTTTCACGGTCGGCATCCCAGTATTTACAATCCAGTTCAATAAAAACTGAACTATACGGTATAAGTGATTCCGTTTTCACCACAATGACCTGGAACAGATCCGCCGCTTTATCCATTTTCCCAAAAACATCTTCGTGCAAAAGAGACTGTTTTTTTATATGAGGCAGAAGTTTGGTTAAGCTTGTTTTGTATTCTTTTAATCCCGGTGCGAGTGCATCGTCCAAATAGTCAATTTCTTTATCCAGATAAAAAACAGGCCGTACATGCTTCTGTAAGCTGAGCAGTTGCAATATACGGTCAAGTACCTCGGACATCTGCTTTTCGGAATTAAGGACAAGGATGTTTGCACCCGCTGGTGCAGGATAGGCCTTATCAACGATCAATATCCAATTACGATGTCCAAGCAAGGGCATTTTTTGTGAAAGCACTTCCTCCCAGCCGGATTTCTGTTCAGATCTTTCCTTTTGGTCAGCTGATGACATACATCCCATAACCAGGAAAAGACTTATTATCGCAAAAAGCGTATTTACCATTTTTTTCATGACCATTGAATATGTAGCGTATCGCCTTTTTTTAGCCCTATGCTGTCTTTAAAATTGAGCACCAGCCGCCCGTCCCGACGTTTCACTTTATGAAGTAATATCGGTCTGTTATTTTGCAGGACAGTAATCTGCTTGTGATCGAGCGACAGCTGCCCAGCGTCCCCCAGGTGAAATTCTCTCAGATCTAGTTCACCATAATTCAATGTCAACTGACAAACACATTTTCCTGCGCTTTGTTGCTTTTGAATATAGGTCCCCCACCCCATTGCCGTAGTAAAAGGTGCTTTAAAATCTGAAGCACCTATTTTAGGAGCAAAACCGATCTGCCCCTTTGGGCCATGGTAAATAAAGCCACAGGCATTGATAAAGGTTCCGTAACTCGCCATCGCACGCGCATAGTGGTCACTGCATTCAATCTCATTAAAGGGATTTCTTTTTGCAGCATGATACCGGTCATGAATTACCCTGGTCATAATCAAGCTTTCATCGATCATCCCCTCCGCCATCATGTGCGCTGCCACTTGATGTTCAAATCCACTCATACATTCATGAAAATAGCCCAGTTGCCAGGTCGTATTATCGCCATAAGCTTTTTCCTCATTTTTTGGATTGGTATTCATGACCATCCCTCCCTCGCCAGCCAGTGCATAAGGTCTTCCCCCGAGATGTGTCTTAATATAAGGCCCCACATCCAGCGCAAAATTATATTTCCAGAGTGCCTTCAGGGCGGATAATGTATTCTCTCGGTTATTAATCCGTGGCATATCCACCTGAAAACACCAGGCCTGCCCATAAACCTGATCTATATGGCAGGTATTGTAGGAGCCCAGCTTCTTCCGCCCCTGTGCCGCATCTGGTCGATGGATATAATATTCACCATTAAAAAGATATTTATCCATGTTTACAGTCCCTTTCCTGACGTAGTCCATACAGACCTGCTGGAATTTCTTATCACCGACCTCTTCGGCCATACATGCCGCAGCCTGTACGGCGGCAAGGCAAAGTCCTACAATCCAGCCGATCTCTCCTTCCCATATCGCGTCCAATGTGTTTTCCATAGGTGTATCGGTCATACCGTCTCCATTTTTATCCTGATCGAGGACAAATTGAATCGCCTGTTTAAGTTTTGGCCAATTTCGTTTTAAAAAACTGTCATCACGGCTCATCTGATGATCCCGATAGAAACGGAGAATAACACCGGCCTGCCCGTCTATCGCAGGTCGTTTTTCGTATTCGGCACGGAAGATAATTGCACCGGTTTCGGGCTGAAAACCAACACCGAGGTCGGTAACCTCCCTTAAATTACGTTCAAGATCAGGAAATATACGCCCCATGGACTGCCCATATTGCCACACGTGGGTGCAGGTCCCCGCGCAGGCGCCGACACCTTCCCAGCCCCAAAACCTTCCCGAAGCAAAACGCATCGTATTCGCTGTTGCTAAAGTCCCTATATTAACAAAAGTACGGTCCATAAACCAATGGGGTAATGTTGAATCATTCCAGGTCTGTTGCCAAGCAATGGTTTCCCCATCGAGCTTTTCTCGATGTGTCAGATAGTAGTCCAATACTGCTGCAGCATCACCGAATTTGGCGCCGTACCAATAACCATTATGGGCATCTTTCAAATGTGCCCTTAACTTGGGATGTGGATTATTAAAATGCCAGGAGATCGCATACGAAATCTGACTCGTCCCATTTGGCTCTATAATACGCCGAACGGTATAGGCTCCCACTTGTAGATCCGAAAAATCAACGACTGAATCGGTAGTATCAGATTGCAATAAGTGCGGCGCGACAGGCCAATGCTGCACTTTGGTATGCACCTGTGCCTGCGGATCCAAGCATGTAAAAGCCATCGTACCATAGTCGCCGGCCAGCAAAGCACTGTCAGGTACTTGTTCACAACTGTAGTTTAGGACTTTTAGGCCTGCCTGATCTAAAAGGCGGGATACTTTACGGACCATTGTAAGATCTTTACGCCCCTTAAACACACCGTTTTCCATCCAGCCCGTTAGGGTTATTTCGACCGCTGTATTCACTTTACTTCGCAATTCAAGATGAAAAGTCGTTAACGGTAGAGAAGAATTGTCCTGATCTAGCGGAATAAATGGCGAATAGGCTGTCAGCACAACTTCCACAGGGAAGTTGGAGCTGCTATAGGTAACCCGACAGGTCGGATAAGTCGGTTCAAATACAATCTCATCCCAGTGATTTTCCCGAAGTTCTTTGACGACCTGTTTTCCTCCAACGTTGACAGATAGTGCAAAACCTTGCTCCATACTGCGCAGATTGTCCGCAATGGCAGGCTCGATATACGCTGACCCATCACGTGGACGGACTGTCACCAGCTCATTCCCATTATTCCATTGTACATTTTTGGGTTCTATCCCTTCGTATTCACCATCGTAGGCAGTATTAAATATCTGCCATAACCACAGGCGTCCATCGCCACCGATATATACAGTACCGGTGTGTAATCCACCGACGGGCATACCAATATAACGCAGTTCATTTTTACTCTTTCGATAGGCAATTTTCTCGCCCCTATGATACAAAGATGCGAGCCATTGCTTATCTATATCCTTATGCTCAGGGATATTATGTAGAGGATTGTCCCAGGCAAATATTGATTTTGACCATACGTTAAACTGACTTGTCAGTACACCAAGACCAATTAAACTTGTTTTCTTAAAAAAGCTTCTTCTATCCATACGTTTTATATAATGACCATCCCGGGTTTTGCGGAAGTAAATTTTTGTTTCTATCTATTGCATGCTGAGGAACTGGACAGTCGGCAAAACCTTGATCAGACTTGGCATATTCTGTTTCGTTGAATTTAAGATACAAATAACCGGTGACTCCACCACCCTCCCTATTAATTTTTTTGATTTTATTGTAGGCTGGATAGAGCTGATATGCAACTTAAGCCATTTGATTTCCTGATATCCATTGCGCGTTGCTCTTATACCCGATGTGTTTTATGATTAAATTTACCGTAAAAAGCTAAAAGCCCTGGAAAATGGTAACAAAAACGCTAGCCATGGCCTGCTTGAAAATTAAGGCTGGAATAGCCTTAAGAGACCACGAGATAATCATTTGTTGGGGAAATATCATGTATTACGCAAAAACCACTTAATTTTTTTTTCGTATATTATCTCACTATGAAAATAGTAGATATAACTAAAGAGAGATTAAAGGATGCTCAAAATGATGGGTATACTGTATTAATTACAAAGTTCAATTCAGATCCACTATATCCTACATGGATCTTTGACAAGATCGCCGATGAAAAAATAGAATCAAACAAAAAAAAGCTCAACGAGAATTACCAGTTATGTTATTCTATTCGAGAAGCTATTAATACAATCGACAAACGGCCTTTTATCGGAAAATTGCAGTTGACGAATTAGGCCTTAGAAATAATTGATCCAAGATAATGAACATCTTGTTTATTGTCTTTGAAAACTTATCCAGCTAGCGGCTTTAACGACAGAAATATTTGTTCCTGAATACATTTTAAAAATCGGCTAAGATGAGCTGGGCTTTGAGAACCCAGTTCATAGGCCGCTTCTTTCGCTGACTTAATATATGGGGTATTTTGACTGTTGAAAAGGGCGCTTTAATAAGTCCAGCCTGGAAGAAAATTTCGATTCCGTTGCCTGTATGCACTGATAAAATTTGGTCAAAGGTGATGAATGGATACTAGAACCCCATGGTAATTATACCATGGAAATTGATCAGCAAAAAAATAAGTATTAAAAAAGCAAGAAGTTCAATTACAGCCCCAAAGGTCACGCGGAAAAAATACAAAAAACAGTATGTAATAAATTATATAATCAGGATATGAACAGAATTACGAAAGAGGATGTTACCGAAGCGGAAAACCAGCTTTTCTTGGCCCAGCTAGCAGGCGATGCAGATGCTCTTGACCAACTATTGCACGATCAACTTATTGCACTTACACCGGCGGGACAGACGTTAACCAAAGAAATGGACTTAGACGCACATAGATCCAAGGCAATGATTATTGAAGACGCTTCAACTGAGATTGATGCGATTAGGATAATCGAAGATACTGCGCTTTCTGTCGTTACGATGACAGCAAAAGGAAGCGTAATGGGATCACCACTGGCAGGACAATTCAGGTATTTTAGGGTTTGGAAAAACATTGGTGGCACATTAAAAGTCATTGGCGCGAGTTTCATGCAATTACCTGAATAAAACAAATTAAATATTATATCAACGATTCATGCGTGAGATGCTTCGCCAATTCGAACAGGTTTGGCGATATCACCATATCTTGGATTTATTGAAAATCATGTTTTTACTGCTTAGTTTAGTTAAGGCAAATTTTGACAATGTATTACTATCCCAAAAAACGGATTAGTTTTTTTTTAAAAAAATTTAATGAAAAGTAGATACGTAATGATTATAAATCCCAGGGACGTAATAGTCTTCGATAAAGAAAGATCAAAAAACAATGTCTTTATTGCCTGATCCCCATAAACGGGTATTTCTGACAAAACCTGGTCCTTTGAAACGGTACTGTACACCGACAATTTCAGTAGGCGCATTTTTGATCATGGCCATGTATGCCTGTTTGTCATTGATCCAAAATCTAATTTGCTGGTTTTTACAGTCTATTTTCAGCTTGGTCCATTTGGAGAGATCACAGCCAAATCCACTGAGATCATCCTGTTTACTATCCGTATAAAAACCGTCGGCAATAAGAGCGATATCACCGATACATGCGGGGTTTACAAGTGGCACGATAATGATATCATTTTTTGATTGCAAAAGTACTTCCACACGCTGGCAACTATTTGCCCCATTGGCCGTTTCAGTCTTTAACTCTGTTTCAAAGCTAAAATTATTCGTCATCACGCCGGTTATATCCTTTTGGTTGTAAAGCCGGACCGGTGGAGCATCTGCCAATAGGTCGACCTTATATCTTTCTAGAAGCTCTTTGCCAACCGCAATTTCATTCGGCTTAATAATATCAGCTTTTCTAAAATACAGGGGTTCTTTTCCCCAGTCTGCCTCTATCAGCCCCAACCAGCCATCAGTTTTAATCTGTATATCATGTTCACGGACAACTTTATTTCCGACCATCAATTTGGCCCGAAAGTAACCGGGATAATAATATATAGAAGAGTGATGTTTACCATTTCTGTCTACAGCGACCTTACGGCGGGTATCCCAGCTTTGAGCAATGAATATTGTATCTTGCATATTCGTTTCTGAAGCGTCGTAATCAAATACGACTGAATTGGGTAAGCCTTCCGTCAATATAGTCTTTGACGAAAAATGGAAAGCGTTAGTAGGAGATGAATGTTTACTAAGAACAAATTTTTGGGTCAAAAACCCCATCAGGACCAGCCCTAGAACAGGGAAAATAATCTTAAAAAATAAATGTCCATACTTTTTTCGGGCAGTCTTAAAATTTTCAAAAACAGCTTCCTTCGGGACATCCATTTGTGTTGACCGCTTTTGAGTGTATGTATTGCGAAAAGCCCGCCAGTCTTCATAACCGATAAACTGCGACAAGGTATTCAGGGTCGTCAGCGATGGCGCACTTTGATAGTCGGCCCTACCAAAAACCCGTTTTAGCGTAGAGATACTAAGTATTACTCCCGTTCTCTCCTGAATTTTACCCGAAAGCTTTTCAAAATCGACGGTACTCCAAGTGGAAGTTTCGCCCCATTCAAGTTGATTTTGAATTGATTCTTTAAGGTAATGAAATAATTCAGACTGGTTTACATTTATCATAATTCACTGTATACAAACACCTTAAAAACACAACACTACCTTGAACAAACTTGAACAAACTTGATGCAAGGTTGACTTCAGGAAGAAGATGTCTAAGCACTAAATTTATCAAAAAACTTTATTAACATGAAAAAAATAATTTTGATAGTAGCTGCACTTTTGGCGACATTGTTCGAAAGTTATGCCCAAGAAAAGAAAAGTAAAATCCCCGGAACACAAAACATTACACTAAGCGCGGAGAAATGGGAGTTTCAACCCGGAAAAGTTGATTTCTTAGAGTTTAAAGGACGTCATACGATGAAAATAGCGCCAGCATCAGGACCAATAGTCATTAAAGATCTGATATTCACAGACGGCACTATCGAATATGATGTAATTCCGGCAAAAACGGAGTTTGCAAGTGCAATCTATTTCCACCGAAAAAATGAGAAAGAGCAGGAAATCGTCTATCTGCGTGTTCCCAAAATGACTGATCCATTCGCCAATGAAGGCATTCAGTATTGCCCGATTTT
This sequence comes from Sphingobacterium athyrii, assembly GCF_003071065.1. GTDB lineage: Bacteria > Bacteroidota > Bacteroidia > Sphingobacteriales > Sphingobacteriaceae > Sphingobacterium > Sphingobacterium athyrii. The sequence goes on from NZ_QCXX01000001.1 coordinate 1,376,197, forward strand.
AGACGGTGTAAATATGTGGGACATGTATCCACAATATCAGTCTGCTGCGCAGGCCAAAACAGATGAATGGAATCATATTAAGCTGGTCATTTCAAGTATGCAAATGCAGGTCTTTGTCAATAATACCCTTAGGTTAACGATTCCTAAATTAGAAGGTCGTGAACGCTCTGGAAGTATCGCCTTCGATGGTGACTCCTATATTAGCAATATTGAGATAAAACCCGATCAGACCGAAAACCTGGCGCAAACTGAAGGCGCAGACCTGAGTAGACACGAAGCAAATTATATCAGGAACTGGTCGGTAGCTCAACCCGCACTTTTAGCCGAAGGAAGGGAGCCAACCACTGTCAGCGACCTACCGAAAGATGACTCTTTTGTAGAAAAAATAGCAGCCGAAAGATATGGGCTCGTCAACTTAACACGACGCTTTGGCGGCAGTGAAAAACGTAGGATAGTTTGGCTAAAAGCTATAATCAATGCAAAAGAAGCCACTCAGACTAATCTTCAATTGGGATTCTCAGATGAAATATGGGTTTATCTAAATGATCAGATCACTTATACGGACAAAAATATTTTTAGACAGAATATGAAAAAGTATCCGGATGGGAGGATATCGGTACAAAATGGAAGTACTAAATTAAAGCTCAAGAAAGGGGAAAATCAATTATTAATAGGCGTGTCCAATGACTTTTATGGTTGGGGAATAATTGCCCGGTTGGAAAATTTAGAGGGAATTGCAGCAATAGAACCTTACGAAGTAAAAAAACGGGTCATCGAAAATATTGAACGGTATTTAGGTGTGTACACAGCTGAAATATCTCCCACAGTCAAACTGACCTTCATACAAAAGGATGAGAAGCTAATTTTACAGACTTCCGAACAAGATAGCACCCCTCTAGATTATATAGGGAACGATCTTTTCAAAATGGGTCTTGGAATAGAATGGCAATTTAAGCCAGATTTGAAACAGGTGATAAGGCGAGAAAACGGGTTTGAAATGAAGTTTGCAAAAGAACAATAAATTGGATCAATTCTGCATAAAAACCTGTTTAAAATTAAAGGACGAAAGTAAAGTTCAGCTGGAATTCCATTTTCTTCAACCTTGGGTGCCTTTTAAAAGACACCCAAGGAATACCAATCAATCTTCCCTTACGAAAAGCCTTTCAATCCCCCACTGCCACATCGACCTTTTTTCTATTTTTATATTGTCAAGATGTAGACGCCGAAACTTAATGGGAAATCGCAAAGCAGAGTTTACGGTCTAATTTTAAAGTCAATTCTTTATACGTTTAGATCTGTTTGAACATAGCATACTAACGATCAAATCATTTCTCCCAAAGCGATAATACCTTCCTCCAGATCTTTTTCAGAAAGCGATCCATAGCCAAATCTTAAACCATTAACGGTTTCATCAAAACTATAAACATCGGGATTGATGATGTTGATTCCTTTATCTTGCAGCTTTTTGGAAATATCAAACCAATCCACTTGCTTATTGGGTACGACCCAATAAGCTAAACCACCATCGGGAATAGTATATGTTGCTTTATCTTTGATATATTTATTTAACACCATTGCCGTAAAATCTCGCTTAGCTTTATAGTAATTTGTAGCCTTTTTTATATGCCGCTTAATTGTACCTTCTTTGATCAGTTGCAAAACAGCCTGTTCCATAATATTATCACCCTGCACATCAATAATCTTCCGTAAATTCCCTACTTTCTTAACTAGCATTCGGTCGTTGCTCGCCAAATAACCTATACGTAAAGCCGGTGCGACAACCTTGCTCATAGTACCGATATAAACGTAATTTTTCAGTTCAGTAAAACTTGATAACGGTAAGACAGGACGATATCCAAAATGAAACTCATTATCATAATCGTCTTCTATAATGGTAAAACCATGTTCATTAGAAAGCCGTATTAATTCCAATCTTCTTTTCAGGCTCATCGTTACGGTAGTCGGGTATTGGCGGTGTGGTGTAACATAAATTGCCTTGATCTTTTTGCCAGATTGCAAATAAGAAATAACATCCTCAATCAGCAAACCATCCTTGTCCACAGCTGCTGGCAATAGTGTAGCCCCCGCACTTTCAAAGGCTCTCCACGCTGGTGCATACCCCGGGTTTTCAATGATCACATGATCACCATCAGTAAACAACTGTTGTGCTGTCAGGTACATGGCCATTTGACTCCCACGAGTGATACAAATACTTTGCTCATCGACCTGCATCCCTCGTTGATGGTTGAGCATTTGAACGATAGTTCTTCTAAATTCCAGATCGCCCAGCTCATTGCCATAGCCCATCATTTGCCATCTCGCTTTTTGGTTGAATATTTGGCGGTATGCCCTTGCAAGCGCTGTAATGGGTGCAATTTTACTGTCGGGATATCCGTCATCAAACTGTAAGTGACAGTACCTATTTAAAGTACTTTCTGCTAAAGAAGTGACAGGGTTGTTTTTTTGAGTATCGCTGAAATCAGGTAATGTATCTGCGACAAAAGTACCTTGCCTTTCTTTGGATATCAGCCAGCCTTCAATAAGCAGCACATTAAGAGCCTCCACAACCGTATTTCGATTAATTTTCAGCAATTGCGCAAGGTATCTGCTGCCGGGTAGCGCATCGCCCGGTTTTAATCTACCCGAATGAATATCTTTTATTATAGCATCCGCTATTTGCAGATAAATAGCTTTATCCGATTGTTCATCTAACTGTATTTCAAAATTCCAATCCCTTAACATCTGGACTATTCGTTTTTATAAAAACTGTATCATTTTAATAGTCCAAAGATACAATACTTTTGTAATGCAATAGTGCAAAAAAACAGTAAAAAAATCAGTTATGTCAAAATTAGAATCACCAACAGAAGTTAAAAAATCAATTCATGCGGAGCAAAAACAATTCAGCTCTAAAGACTTCCATCAAACATTTGCAAGACCAACGTACATAAAACCCTCGCACCTCATTCACAAAAACGTTGAAAATGCAGGTGTACACAATCAATTTTCAGAAGAAAGAAAGCATCCTGTTTTCTTCGTGGATCTACCCAGTAAAAATGTCAGTCTAACCATCGGCGGTCTGTTGCCGGGACAGAAGACTCACCTACACCGCCATACCTATGAAACTGTATTGTATGTCATTGAAGGCAAAGGCTGGACCAGGGTAGAAGATGAAATTGTGGAATGGGAAGCAGGCGACGCCGTTTATATCCCATCTTGGGCTTGGCATCAGCACCAGAACCGCAGTGAGAACGAACCTGCGAAATACATCGCTTGTGAAAATGCGCCACAACTGCAAAACCTGGGTGTCGCATTGCGTGAAGAAGAAGGCCGAGATTTTTAATGTTTAAAAGCAACAGTATCTATGAATCAAGTACCATTTAAAGGTGTAATCGCTTATCCGGTTACACCATTTGACAACAACGAAAACATCGACATTCCGTTATTCAAAAAACAGTTAGAACGCCTGATCACATCAGGCTCCCATGGGATTGCACCATTGGGAAGCACGGGGGTAATGCCTTATCTTAACGACACAGAAAAAGAAGCGTTGGCCGAAGCCACCATGCAACAGGTGGCCGGCAGAGTCCCTACATTGGTGGGTGTTTCAAATCTGACCACGGAAAGAACTGTTTACCACGCACAATTTGCCGAAAAAGCAGGCGCAACAGCGGTAATGATTATCCCGATGAGCTATTGGAAATTGACCGATGACGAAATTGTAAAACATTACGACACGGTGGCTTCCAAAATTTCGATTCCAATCATGGCTTATAATAATCCCGCCACTGGTGGTGTTGATATGTCGCCAGCCCTGCTGAAACGCTTATTGGAAATTCCGAATGTAACGATGATAAAGGAAAGCACAGGCGATATTCAACGTATGCATTATTTGAGAAAAGAGCTAGGTGAAGGAGTCGCGTTTTTTAATGGTTCTAATCCGCTCGCCCTATCCGCATTTTCGGCCGGTGCTAAAGGCTGGTGTACAGCCGCACCGAACCTGATACCCGAACTTAATATTGCACTTTACGATGCCGTACAGGAAAATGATCTCGAGAAGGCGCAAAGAATATTTTACAAACAGGTCGATTTGTTGAAATTCATCGTAGCAAAAGGTCTTCCGCGTTCTATAAAGGCCGGTTTGGACATACTAGGAGTAGGTGGAGGTGGTTTTAAAAGCCCACTAAAACCACTTGGTGAAAACGAAATAGCGGAACTGGACAGAATACTTTCATCAATACAAAGTGAATTGGCTGTTTAGAATCAATACCAAAGCCCAAAGCAAGATAAGCTTCGGGCTTTGCGCATAAATGTTTCAGCAATAATTTAAAATAAATCCAAAAAACATATGAACATGAAAGAAAAAAATCCCCCCACCGAGGCAGAGAAATTGGACTCTGTGCAAGTGACATTGACATTGAACGGCAATACAAAGCATATCCAATGGAACAAACAGATGCCTCTGCTCGATGCGATACTCAATGCTGGAATTGACGTTCCGTACTCCTGTTGCAGGGGCAACTGCGGCACTTGTGTATGCAAATTAGAGGAAGGAGAAGTAAGGTTAAGAAGGAATTTTGTACTGTCAGAGATTCACCTCCGGCAAGGTTTAATTTTAGCTTGTGTTTCTGCTCCGATAAGTAAAAGCATAAAGATAAACTATGATCAATTGTATTAATTTACCAAACAGAAAAATATGCTTTGCTCTTTTTAAGAAAAGAAAAAGTATATTATTTTTTTGCCGATCCGTTAGCGCTTTCACCGATAAAAACAAGCACTTCACCTAAATAACATCAGGACGAGTTCTAAAAATTATTTAAGTTAGATGCTGAACATAAAATTACAGCAACAGCATTTAAGCACCCTAACTTTGAAAATGGAATCCCGATGAAAAAACATTTTAGTATAGCATATTCTTGCGATAAGTCCGCATATCAACGTGTTAAAGAAAGAATACATATAAAAGCAATTTTGTCATTACTTTTTTTAGTATTTGCGACCAATATAATAGCTCAAACTACGGAATACGCAACAAAAGATATAAAATTTAAAAGTAAAGGGATAGAGTTGGCAGGAACTATTTTTAGCGCTCCAAATTCAAAAATCGGAATTGTATTGGTGCATGGATCCGGACAGGAGCTCAGATTGAATGCATTTGCAACTTTCTTGGCTAAAAATGGAATATCTGTATTAGCTTATGATAAGCGAGGAGTTGGTAAATCCGGGGGGGAATATGCGGGTCCGGAAGTGGGCACAAATAATATTGACTCAGCAAACCTCGATCTCCTGGCGGAGGATGCTAAGGAAGCAGTTTTAACACTCAAAAATTATTTCGGACATCAATTAACACATACTGGTCTCTTGGGGTTCAGCCAAGCCGGATGGATTATTCCTTTGGCATCAAATAAGTCAAAAGAAGTGGATTTTACGGTCATATTTAGTGGGGCAGTGGTTCCAACCAGAGAACAGCTCCGTTTTCAGTTTTTTACTGAAGGAAAGGCAGATTTCTGGACGAATCATACCGAGAAAGAGGTAAGGACGCATATTCTAAATGCCCCAGATAAATATAAATTTATTACAACAGACCCTCAGCTGGCCCTTAGCAAAACAACGGCACCGGGGCTCTGGCTTTTTGGCGGACAAGATGTGCAAGTTCCTGTCGGCTTATCTATAGATCATCTTAATTTACTTAAAATTGAAGGAAAACCGTTTGAATATTGTCTATTTCCTGAAATGGGGCACTTTCTAACATCTTCAGATTCTTCAGCTCCAATTAAAATAGCGATAAATTGGATTAAAAATCAAAGTCAAAAATTTAAAAATCGTTTATGACTATGCTGGCAATCGGCAGTTCACTACAAGCAACCAAACATCAATACAGTATATATCCCGAAATAAGTTTGCCATGACCTATTTTCTCTATGAATTGCGTATCTGTAGGGCATGTTTAGAGTTTATTTCATTCCTGAAAAAGTCAACAACAAATGGAAAGATGCAAAATCTGAGGATAAGGCGATTTACAATTTTACAAGAAAATTCACTTTTTTAAATTTGACCGCGTAAATTTATATACATGCGCGCTATAAAGGATATATCACAACTTCGCCCTGGTATAAAAATGAAAAAATATACTTTTTTTCTGGCTTGTGTTTTACTCAGTTTTTGTATCTCTTGCCGGGATATCGGTAAACTGGTCAATAAACAAAAATCGAGCTCTTATTTTATAGATTCAAAAGGACAAATTGTTTATTGTCAGAATGGGAATTGGTTTAGTCTGGGTGTATCGCAAATGCAGGCCGATGCGGAATCTTTTGAGGTATTGGCAGAGGATATTGCAAAGGACAAAAACGCGGTATACTTTCGTGGGATGACCCAAAAGCTGGTGGACAGGAATTCCTTCTATGTCGATAATCAGATTCCTAAAGATCGTTTTCACGTCTATTATATTGATCAAGTCTTGGGCTTTAATATCATCGATGGAGCGGACCCAAAGACGTATGAACTCATAAAAAATCACACGAACTGGGCTCGGGACAAAGATCATTATTTCTACGCGGATGACATGATACATGTTGATCGACAAACTTTCAGCTTCGTCAATGACTATTTTCTAAAAGATAAAGATTCCGTGTATGTTTCTCCAAATATCGGAGACTTTAAGTCGGTTGTAGCTAATCCGGGAAATGTCGAAGCCATCAACAAGTACTACATGAGAATCGGGAATACAATTTATTACCCTCCTTTTGAACAGGGTTCGGCTAGTATAGCAAAATCATTTAATAGCATACAGACGATTCGGGTACTTGATCTAGATGTTATTTGCGTAAACAATAAAACCATATTAATCCGCGGTAAAAATTTTAAATATGATCACGTCGATGTTCCCTCCTTTCAGCTATTTACTGTTGATGAAAAAACTGATTTTTATGCAGGTAACCCTTATTCAAAGGACAAGAACAATGTATACTTTAATCAGGAGGTAGTTCCGGGCGCTGACGTGAAGACATTTATCCTCATTGGCGATGATTTTGGAAAAGATGCGAAAAATGTCTACTATCAAAAACAGCTACTCAAAGACGTAGATGCGCCAAGTTTTAAAAAAAACGGAGACTTTTATAAAGACAAACGCGGAAATAAATTCAGTGCATTAACAGGAAATAAAGTATAAGCTATTGGTTTTCGTCTCTAACCAGATCCGTTCGACATACTCATCAAATGAGGTCGAATGTTATAAATCAAAACTACTAGAATTATCCCTATTTACAGGTGTAGATTTTGGTCCAATAGGTGGAATAAATGGTATCTGACCCCACCGCTCCTATTGAGGAAGAAACGGATTGTCTTTCCGCTCATGTTTCACCCAGATCAGTTTCGAAGTATTGTAGCCAATCTCCTGCGCAATTTTCAGGTAATTTGTTTTTACATCTTCGGGAATGGTTTTGTCTCTTGATAAGATCCATAGGTAATTTAAATCCTTTCCCGCAACTAAAGCATAGCGATAGTTCGTATCCAGAGCAACGACATTATAACCTGAATAGAAGGGACCAAAAAAACTAACTTTCAGAGCTGCTTCGCTTTGATTGCCTCTGAATTTGGCCAGTCCATCCGCTTTTACCCACTCTTTTTTGACCGTATTATATCCGCTATTCAATACCACAACATTACCATCGGTATTTAAACTATATTGGGCTGAAACATTATTGAGATCTTTTTCAAAACGTGAGTCCAATCGTGCGATCTCATACCATGCACCAAGATAACGATTCAGGTCAAATTTCTTGACAGGGTGAGCATTGGGCGGAATAGAAGAACATGCAGCCACAATCACCAAGGTAAAACCAATCATTATAATGGTTATCCACCATTTATGCATTTTGAACATGAGCGTTGTTTTGAAATTTTTTAAAGAAATAAAGAACCAATAAAAACTGTGTGTATCCATATACCGCATCCTCAATAGGTATGGTAAACACCCGAAAGCCTATAAAATCGGCTGGATTATAATTGACGATAGGCGATTCTAATCCAGTTCCAGTAAGAATGCCATTAACAGGTAAAAATCCCAGCATAAGAACTGTAAAGACTAATGAGGCCTGACTAATCCATTGTACCCGGAGGACAAAATGGAAAACCAACAACGTCAATATCGTAACCAGGGCGGTGACTAATGTATATATGCGATCGCTGTACCGAAGTGCTACAACGGCACAAACGATAATGCTTACAAAAACCACAATATTATTGAACGCACTAAGCGCTTTCAAATCGAAAAATTTATCGATACAGAAATAAGTAAATATGCAGGAAAAAGGAATAAAGATAAAAAACAACCATTCTTCCAAAGGTAATCCTGCAATAACTAATCCCACTGTATACCGAGTATCGAACCACCATACACCACGATGGGTAAACCACACGTCCCAAGCAATAAAAAAAACCGCAACAATTATTGATGCTTTAAAAAAAGGGATAAACGCTCGATCGAATCGGATTCGCCTATCGAATGAAGCTATAAAGCAGATAAATACCGTAAAAAATAGGATCAGGGCGTAGGTATACTGTATCATTATTTTTCTTTTTCACTATACATGTTAAAATATTTGATTGGCACATATAAAAAACCAAAACATTCGCCTTCTTCCTTTCCAAGATGCTTGTGGTGCTGTTTATGTGCTCGTCTGAGCGCCAGGAAATACCGATTTTTTGTTTTGCTCAAAAATTTGAAACGTTGATGTATAAAAATATCATGCACAAAGAAATAAGCCATACCATATAACATAATCCCCAGGCCAATGTAAAATAGATAATTATAATTCTCTAATGAGCCATAATACATTAACGCAATTGTGGGAAGAGCGAATATCACAAAGAAATAATCATTCTTTTCTAAAAACCCATTATTGCTATGATCATGATGATCTCTATGCAGTATCCAAAGAAAGCCATGCATAATATATTTATGAATCAACCAAGTAGCCCCCTCCATGGAAATAAAAACGATTATTACGATTAAAATATTCATGATACCCATTGTTTGATATTTATAAAAATGCTGCTTTGTAGCGCAAATAACTTTTAAATGCGACGTAAGCTTTTTCTGTATTGGCTATCCTGATCCTATTTTCCAAAATATCTTTAGAAGATTTCTTCCTGATTTTTGCAAAAAGAGAAAGGTAATACTTATAGGCCAGATAAACACCAAATCGGGCTGATTTAGGCAGTTTTTTTATACCCAAAAATGCCTCTTTAAATTCTTGATGGATTTCGTCTTCGATTTGGCCTTTTAGCTTATTATCGAACACTTCCATATTCAGATTGGGAAAGTAAGTGCGCCCGAGAATATGATAATCTTCTTTCAGATCACGTAAAAAATTAATCTTTTGAAATGCAGAACCAAGTTTCATGGCATAAGGCTTTAGCTCTTCATAACGTTGTCTATTACCCTCTGTAAATACCTGTAAGCACATCAATCCGACGACCTCTGCGGAACCATATATGTATTCATTGTATAACGCTGAATTATAATCCAACTTTTTCAGGTCCATTGACATACTGTGGAGGAATTGATTAATGAGATCACGGTCAATGGCATATTTATGAACAGTTTCCTGAAATGACTGTAATATGGGGTTCAAAGAAATTCTTTCTTCCAATGCACAATCTGTTTCCAGATGCAAGCGACTTAAAAGTCGTTTTCTATCGTAGCCTTGAAAACTGTCGACTATTTCATCGGCCAATCTCACGTAACCATAGATCGCATAAATACTGTTGCGAATATTAGGTTTCAGGGCCAAAATGCCTAGCGAAAAGCTTGTACTATATTTTTCGGTTGTCTTTCTGCTTACCTCATAAGCAAGTTCATCAAACAGCTTTTTCATGGTTTTATAGATTTAGATCAATGACTTCTTTAGCAACTATTTTTCCAGAGATAATGGATGGTGGTACCCCAGGACCGGGAATGGTCAATTGTCCTGTATAAAATAGATTATGGATTTTTTGATTTTTAATTTTCGGTTTCCAAACAGCAGTTTGCCTTAATGTATTTGCCAGGCCATATGCATTGCCCCCATACGCATTATAATCGTTAACAAAGTCCCTTACACAATAACTTCGCTTATATACGATCTGTTCATAGAGGTTGCCTGCTCCGGTATGCCGTTCAAGACGCTTAAGCATTTTTAATAAGTATTCTTCCCGTGTTTTATCATCATCATTAATACCTGTTGCTACCGGCATCAACAAAAAGAGGTTCTCCTGATTTTCTGGCGCGACATGCGTATCCGTTTTTGACGGACAACACACATAGAACAATGGCTTTTCTGGCCACTTTTTATCACCATATATACTCGCTATATGTTCATCCAGATCAGGTTCAAAGAAAAGTGTATGGTGGGTTAAGTTGGGGATAGTTGATTTCATACCCAAGTAGTAAATAAGACAAGAGGGTGCAAATGTTCTATTTTTCCAATACGAATCAGTATAGTTTTTTAAATCTTCAGGCAGCAGTGTTTCTATATGGTGATAATCGGCCGAAGCAACAACGAAATCAAACGCTATTTTTTTGCCATCAATAATGAGTGAAGTAATGGTTTTATTTTTAATTTCCAGCGCTTCCACATTGTGGTTAAAATGGAAGGTAGCTCCCTGTATTTGCGCTACCTTCTGCATAGCTAATACCAACTGATAAAAACCTCCTTTAGGGTAATGTGTGCCTAGCGCATATCCCCCATAATTCATTAAACTATATAGCGCTGGAATTTCTTTTGGTGAAGCGCCCAAAAAAATCACAGGGAACTCCATCAAAGTGCGTAATCGTTTATCTAAAAAATATCTGGCCACATAGGATCTGAAATTGGAAAGCAAATCTAGTTTAAGAGCACTAAACGCAATTTTGGGCGAAAGAAACTCTCCCCAACTATGACAGGGCTTGTTGACAAAATCACGCATTCCGACTTCATATTTAAATTTCGCGGACTGCATAAATTTATCCAGCTTGGAAGCAGCTCCGGGTTCAATGCTTTCAAATAGCAGTTTTAAGTCTTCATAAGATTCGGGGATACTGAGATTCGCAGAATCAAATACCATCTCAAACTGTGGATTGAGTGATACAAGATCAAAAAAATCCGAAGTACTGCAACCGAAGTCTGAAAAGAACGATTCAATAATATCTGGCATCCAGTACCAACTGGGGCCCATGTCGAAACGAAAGCCTTCGGGAGTCGAAAACTGTCTGGCACGGCCCCCGGCCTGTTCATGCTTTTCAAAGACATGAACCTCATACCCTGCTTTGGATAAATAGGCCGCGGCAGAAAGCCCAGAAAAACCAGCACCAATTACAGCTATCTTTTTTTTCATTTTCTTTGTATCTCTCTTCTTTTATTTTAGTTCATCCAGCAATCTGTCCGGTGCAATATTCTTTTCATAAATAGCTTGATGAAAATCACTTAATTTATTGAGTAATCGTATCAATTCCATTTTCTCGAGATGAGTTAAATCACCTGAAACAATTTGAGTCGCATGACGTATATTTTGCATTTGCCCCTCTAATACTTGCAGTCCCTTTTCTGTAATATTAATTAGCTTACTACGCCTATCCTGTTGCGAATCTTTTTGAGCTATCCATCCCTGCTTGATCAATCGGTTAACAATTGCTATACCGACTGGTTTCTCATGGATATTTCTTTTGATCAATTCCATTTTCGTCATCTCTCCAAATGATTTTAAGGTGATCAGGTAAATAAATTCCTCCTGCGTTGAAAAATCAGAGCCCCAAATAGCAGCTTTCGAATAATTCTTTGCGAATCTATTCATATGTACAATTAAAGTACTAATAACACTTTCTGGGCTACGTCCTTTTTCCTTACCCTCCCAAGTGGGCTCCACAACAGGCTGTACAGCCTGTTGTGCAATCCAAGCCTTAAATCCTTCCACTTGATTGCTGTACATATTTATTGTCGAATTCTCTTCTTCAAATTTTTCTATCAGCACTAAGACCTCTTTTAAAAGTTGATATTTCATACTCTTCGAATTAGAACATAAATATACTTATTTTAGTTTTAAAATTTTTAAAAAACACATAAATAGTATAAAAACATACTAATTAGCGATAGTTTGTTTGATAAAAATGGTCTGAGCGGGACGTTTCTAAAATAAAAAAGCAGGATCTATGTCCTGCTTCTTTATTTTAGAAATGTTCTATATCATTTATATAATTGATCCATTATTTTCATTGTCTCGTAAAATTCATCTAACAGCGTATCTTGACAGGAATATTGTGAGCATATGGTTGGGAACCCGGCAGTAACAGTCCACCTAGGCTCTTTTTATGTATGTACTCTTCCGACGTTACTGTATATCTTACAAACTTGGACATTTTACAAAAACAGGAGGAATTGTTTTTAATTCCTTGGTTTTAATTCCTTGGTTTAGGGAGTTCTTTAATCCAAATATTTTTAAAGTCTACGGGTTGCCCTTCACTCTGCAATGCGATAAACCCACTGCTCAACAACTTACCGTCAATCTTAATTTTTGGATCATATCCATTTGCTACGCCGCCTCCGATCTGTGGTTTGGAATATTCCAGGACAGTATCTCCATTAATAATATGCCTTATTAACGAGTCGCCCAATACGATCAATTCTCCTTTCACCCATTGATCGCCATCATAAGTTTTTGAAATTGAATTTAAACAATGTGAGGATGCCATCTTGCCTTGGTAGACCACATTAGTCCCTGGAGAGCACATATTACCAGTAGGTCGTGGTTGACCATCTCCCAATCCGCCCAAAAGTTGCATTTCTATGGATATTGGCCAATCCTGTTCTTTCAACATAGTTCTGGGATCCTGAGAATGAAACATAACACCGCTATTACGAAGCGTATAAGAAGGCGCACCTTTTTGAAGATCACCGACAAAACGATATTCAAATTTCAAATGATAATAAGAAAAGGGTGTTTTATAATATAAATGTCCAAACTGGTCGTTAAAATCACCGTATTGATCGTATCTAATCTTAATTATTCCATCTTCAACCCTAAAGGTATTGCCAAAATTCACGCCGACATCGTGATGATGAATTTTGACAAACCAGTTTTTAATGTCTTTTCCATTGAACAATGGTTTCCAGCCGTTGTTGTTATCTCGCTGGCCCTTCATTCCGGTACAGCCAGTAAAAATAGAACTAACGGCTAAAATTGCATAGATTAATCGTTTCATTTAAAAGTGAGCTATTGGGTTTAAATTGAAGACCAATATACGATATATTCCTTTAAGCTTTACAGTGAGCACTTATCCAATGACTACCAAACATTTTCAGAAATTAAGGGAAAGCTGTCCAAAGACTAAAACAGCTCCCATTGCAAATGTAGGGTAGCCTTCAAAATGATTTCCGTAAAACAACATCAACGTTTTTAGCTAAACAGTACTTATACAGTTTTATATTTCATCTGTTTCCAACGGATAGTTTTTATCTCAAAACTATTCTTCTTGATAATTTTCAGTTCTTATAAGCTCTCCTTGTTCATCATAAAATTTCCATTCGCCAGACTTTTTGCCATTCTGATAACGACCAAATTCTCTGAGCTTTCCATTTTCATGATAAAACTGGCTTAGACCTTCCGCCATTCCCTTTTCATATCTTATGTTTTGTAGCAAATTGCCTTTATTCCCGTATAATTTCCAGTCCCCAATCTTCTTGCCATCCTCATAGGCACCGATTTCCCATAACTCTCCATTAAGATTATAATGCTTCCATTCACCATTTTCCTTATTGTCTTTGTAGGTTCCGATTTTTTCCAACGTACCATTTTGATAGTACATTTTCCATTCACCCTCGGCGGCATAGCCATTGCGGTTTCCAATTCGTTTCAGCCCGCCATCGTCATAATATTCTCGAAATTCCCCTTTGGGATCTCCATTTTCATAGTTCCAGATTTCATGAAGATTTCCGTTGGTATGATAGACTTTCCATTCGCCTATGGCTTGTCCATCTTTATAATTTCCGATTTCGGCGAGCTTCCCCGTGGATTGGTATGTTTTGGAAGTCCCGCTTTTTTCACCATTTTCATATTGCCAGATTGCACGAAGTTGCCCGTTTTCATGATAGCTCTCCCATATGCCAGTTTTAATTCCATTTTCATATTTCCCCAGTTCTTCTAATTTTCCACTTTCATAATGGGACCTAAATTCACCGGTTTCTTTTCCGTTTCGGAATCTTACCATTGCTTCGGGTTTTCCGCTTTCATAGAACATTTTCCATATACCTGTCTCTTTACCGGTTTCATCGTATTGTCCTGTCGACCTTATCTTTCCACTGGGATAATGACTTTCAAACTTTTTCTGTGCAAAGGAGGAAAGATGAATAAAGAGTACGGCAGCAAGTGTGATTAGTGTTTTCATTAGATTTCCTGTCATTCGTCAAAATATGTTAGCTCTTATTTAAGCACAATAAAAAACAATTTCAATATATTACAGAAGAACTTTTTACAATCCGTTTCAACTATTTTAAATTTGGCAAAAAGCAACGCTTAATATCAAAAAAATCAGATCAAAAGTTGTAAAATCTCTTTTTTAAATTTGATGGGTTAAAAAGAGGAATAAGAGAATGCATTTAATGATAAAAAATCGTATTGAAAATATCTACCTCATAATGTGCGCTGTACATCGAATGTTTGCAGAATACTTGCAAGATATAGCTTAGCTTTATATATTTGCGACATCAAAAGAAATCCTAATGCGGAAGTGGCGTAATTGGTAGCCGCACCAGACTTAGGATCTGGCGCCGCAAGGCGTGGGGGTTCGAGTCCCTTCTTCCGCACATAAAAAAACTCCCGATTTTAAAATCTCGGGAGTTTTTTTTATTCCAAAATACTTTATATTTCGTCCCTCAGGTATGGTTTACATACTATTCGAAGAAAATACAAATGTCGATCAGCCCAAATATCATATTGAGCAAAATAAAAACAGGCTACCGGCTCGTCCCTAGCAAACTTTTCTTAAATAGCTCGACAAACTAAAACTAGTATCATCTTCTAGGCAGACCAGTCAAATGGTTTTGTACAGGGGTCGCACTCAAATTTTAACACCTTACCCAAGCTCTTTGCTTTTTTTCCCTTTTTCACAAATACATAAGCAAGGTCTACAGATTCTTCAACTTCATTGCCATTCTCATCCCTGCCTTTCAATACTACGGAATAATATGTTCCATCCGGATATTTTTTATAAAAGACTTCGTTAATGGTGATCTTTTTAGGTGTTTCATTATCACAGCAGCTGCACCACAAGACAACAACTGTTTCTTTTTTAAGGTATCCAACCGCCTTCTCCGCCTGAGCTTGTGTTAAGGCATGGAGTTGATCTGCTCTTGAAAAAAAAGCAGTACATAGTAATACAAAAAGTAAAATGGTCTTCTTCATCCGTTTAAATTATTTATAAGTGTTGGTCTCATCAATAGAAATGAGTTCGTTTACTCATTACATTGATATTTTAAAGTATTCGTGAACTCAATCGTCCGATTCACCCGGCTCATGCTGCCTTTGGCTGTTTCAGCTATTTAAATTTGTTTTTAGTTATGATAAAAAGTTTTAAATAATTTACTCAGCAAATATTATGCCTTTTCATAATTATTTGCAATGGTTCTTTTCTATGCGATCGTGATCTGATTTATAAATATTACGCGAGCAAACGTTAAATTAACGTCTGAAACTTTATACAAAAAAAATAAATTTTAACTTTGAGTATAAATTATAAATATTTAAATTTGCATCTAACTCGTATAATGAACTAAATACCGCAACTAAACCATCAATATAAATTAACATTTAGTTACCATGCAATCTATTCACATTAAAACTGAGAAAAATTTTTTCATTAAATTTTTCCAACACTTGTTTTTGATCTGTTTGATCTCAACGAGTCATTTTATAATCAGCTGTTCTTCCGACGACGACATCATCCAAGAAGAAATTGAAAACTCGACAGCCTGGATGGACGATCTCGAATCATCATTGGGCGTTGGCACAAAGAGTAAATTAAATACCTGGATTGAAAAAGGGCTCAATGAGGCGATGCTTAAAGAAGCATTTGCAAAAACCGGGAGCAAAGCTGATCTGTTAAAAAATCTTGAAACAGCCCAAAGTATCTACCATCAGCGCGTATATATTGCGGACTGGGACAACATACCCGGGATTGCTAAATCAAATTATGTAGCTAATGGTATGACAACGGGAAAGAAACATCCCCAATGGAATAATCCGGAGCTTGACTTACCAGCAGTTGAAGCAGCCAACTTTGTGAATGCGGAAGCAAAGGAGCTCCCTGCAGGAACGAAAATATATCGCGTGACTGGTGGTAATCCCGCTGGAGGATATTGGACGAAGAAGCAGCCTAAGTCTATTGGAGAAGTCATTGGTGGTACAGCTGTACAACCTGCGTGGAACAACTTTAGCAAATTCTACGTTTACACTGTACCTCAGCAGCAGGTATTAAAAGTTTGGGAGGGAATCACAGCAAGACAACCTATTGGTCAAGATATTGTAAATCCGCATCTTCCCGGAGGGGAAATCCAATTATTCTTACCTATCTTAGTCAGAGATGAAGCATTCAAAACATTGGTTCAAGAAATTCCATTACCATGGTAGATCTTAAAAAAGTACAAGAAGATTACCTATTGCTACTTCAATTAGTACAATCTGAAATGGCAATGAATACTTCCGTAGAATCTTTGTTTAATTACTTAAAATCCAAGGAAGGGCATTTTACCCATTTTGATCAAAATTTTAATAGCAAAGATTTACTTGAATTCATAAGAACTGTAAATCGTTATGCAGATGAATTTTTGTTTTCAGATCAAAACAATGCGCAGATACGTAAGCTAATGAACAGCATATACGAAAATTTGGGTTAGCAACATATAACATTCTATTTGACAACACTTAAATAGGGGGATCCAAAAAAACTGGATCCCCCTGCTTTTATTGAATTTCTCCTAACTTATTTCATCTTCATTTCAATCATGTAATTCTCAAAGGATTGCTTTTACTTTTTGGACATACAACTTACTTGCACCTACAATATAACGCGTGATAGCTATTATTTTTCCCAAACCAATGCACTGGCGCCGAGAATAGCGGCATCAGCTTCTTCCAGCTCGCTGAAAACGAGTTTCACTTTATTTCTAAATAAGGGAAAAAGATTTCTTTCCATATGTAATTTCGCTGGTTTTAAAATAAAATCACCGGCCTTAATCACCCCACCAAACAATAGAATAGCTTCGGGAGAGGAGAACATCACAAAATTTGCCAATGCCTCACCTAATTTTTGCCCGGTATACCTGAATACTTCAATGGCTATGGGATCACCCTTCACTGCACATTCATGGACCGTTTTAGAATTTATCGCGTCTTCAGGATATTGATTCAACATCGACTCAGGAAATTCGGCCCTCATTTTCTTGGCTGTAATTGTAATCCCTGTTGCAGAAGCATAAGCTTCCAAACTCCCTTCAGACCCTGTACTCCAGTGCTTTCTTCCGCCCGGTTTGACAATAGTATGGCCCAATTCTCCAGCAAATCCATCATGCCCATAAATAAGCTTACCTCCGGCCACGATACCGCTTCCTACGCCCGTTCCCAAAGTAATCATAATAAAATCCTTCATTCCTCGCGCAGCTCCAAAAAGCATTTCACCATAGGCCGCAGCGTTTGCGTCGTTGGTGATGGTACAGGGAATTTTGAATTTGGCAGTCATTAAATCACTAAATCGGATCACACCTTTCCAAGGAAGATTCGGAGCATGGTCTATTGTACCTGTATAATAATTCGCATCGGGAGCTCCAACTCCAATTCCGTCGAAGCTATTTTCACCACCGAACTTTTCAATAAAAGGGTGAGCCTTTTCATATAAAGCGTCAATAAATTCTTCAACATGCTCATAATCATCTGTTCGTATGCTTCCTTTTTTAAGAACTTCCCCACGATGATTGACCACCCCGAATTTAGTGTTTGTTCCTCCGATATCTATTCCTAACGCTACACGTTTTGATAAATCTATTAATGACATTGCTATTCCTTGTTTCTAAGTTCAAAATTGTAAAAAAGATAGTATTTTACGGGGAATTAAACAAGAGATTAGTTGAATAGTTACAGAAAAGAACTATTTATCCAATGTTTTTTTCATTACAGGTATCCGGACATCATTTTTCAGCTTCTTTCTTCCTTCCTTCGCTGCCTAATCAAACAACAGAAAACAAAAAAATTTGAGCAACCTAGTCTGAACATATACAATTCCGCCAAGATAATTTGTTATTGAAAGCGGAAAAGATATAATATTTTAATAAAAATCAAATTCAGCAATCCAAGCATCTCAAAAAGTCGTAAATGACAATAAGTACAGAAAATTATAAACTAAAGACTTTTGTTATGGAAAAGATGACAGATAACAATGAACCACTATTGAATCATCGTAGTGAACTAGAAATGAAAGATCTCAGAAGAAGAGATTTTCTAAAATTTGCAGGAGCAGGTGCTGCATCACTCGCTCTTCTCGGGCTATCGAGCTGTAAAAAAGACCATGATGACGACATGGACAATGGCGGGAAAGGCATGTATTTTGGCAGTGGTGACATTGCAATATTGAATTATGCCTATGCTCTGGAGCAGCTCGAAGCCGCCTTTTACATTCAGTTGGTCAACAATCCTTATTCTGGGATCACGGATCTGGAAAAGGCTTTTTTTACTGACATCAGGGACCACGAAATTGCCCATCGCGAGTTTTTCAAAGTAGCATTGGGAGCCAAGGCGATATCCAGTCTTGAATTTAATCTGTCCGGCATTAATTTCGCCAGTCGCGCCAGTGTTTTAGCAACGGCAAAGACATTTGAAGATCTCGGTGTCTCTGCTTACAACGGTGCGGGTTGGTTAATTAAAGATCCGAATTATTTATTATTGGCCGGTAAGATCGTTTCTGTCGAAGCACGACATGCAGCATGGGTTCGCGACATGATAGATAATGGCACTTTTGCCAACCAAGAGGTGGTAGATTCGAACGGACTAGATGTAGCCAAGAGCCCAAGCGTCGTCTTGAGTGCCGCAGCCCCATTTATCAAATCTAAAATCGATGTAAAGGATCTACCAACTTATTAATGTACCTAAAATTTGATTATCATGAATCTTTTAAATGTTTTTGAACAAATAAATACGATAGATCCTGAATTCAGCGATCGTATCAGTCCGCGACGGGAAGCTATTAAAAACCTGGCTTCGATGAGCAAAAAAGTAAGCTTGGCAGCATTACCATTTTTTATTGGTGAGCTCTTCAAAAAGGCTTATGGCGCCACGGCCCCCACAGATGTCAACGGTGTTCTTAATTATGCTTTAACGTTAGAATACCTTGAAGCTGAGTATTATACAATGGGTGTTGCTAAAGCAGGCCTCATTCCATCTGGAAAACCCCTTGGAGCAATTACCACGATCCGTGATCATGAGGTCGCCCACGTTAATTTTCTAAAACAGGTACTGGGCAATAAAGCTGTCTCAAAGCCTACTTTTGACTTTACAGCTGGAGGTACCTTTGGCAATGTCTTTAGTGATTACGACACATTTTTAGCTGTTGCTCAAGCCTTTGAAGACACTGGAGTACGGGCATATAAAGGACAGGCAGGCATATTATTAGGAAATAGAGTGGTGCTGACTGCTGCATTGCAGATCCACTCTGTTGAGGCTAGACATGCGTCACATATTCGTCAGATGCGACGTGCTCGTGGTGGCGGTGCCGCCGATCAGAAACCCTGGATTACAGGAAGCAATGACACTGGAATCGGGGCAGTAGTAAACCCTATATATGCTGGTGAAAACAATGTGATACAGGGAGGAGTCGATATCACAACCTTATCCGGTTCGATGGGAAAAATTTCAACAAGTGCGGCAACACAGTCTTTTGATGAACCACTTTCTGCCGAAGCTGTACTTAATATTGCAGGTTTATTTATTAAAGCTTAACAAGAGTCGTCGTTAACCTGTTTTGAATGCCCTGGTTTATTTAAAAAACCAGGGCTTTTATTTTTGCATCAGCGCTTCCCTAACAATAGATTCTTTATCCGATATTTTCGGCATAATACAGATCAGAAAAAATCTTTGATAGTTTTGAAGGATCCTCCCGCCAGGCATTGTACATCCCTTGCCCCATTTCATCAGGTATAATATCCAAATTTCCTTCGTCTACAGATTTCAATATCTTAATGGCAACACTATCAGGATCAGGCATATCCCAATCACTCCCCTTGTTCATATCCGTATCAATTGCTCCGGGATTGACTGCGTGTACATCGATTCCATCTTTGGCTAATTCGATGCGGACAGACTGTGTTGCAGAATAAAGGGCCGCTTTGGAGGCGGCATACCCAGCAATGGATGGTAAGGGGGAGTACGCTGCAATTGAAACGATGTTAATGATTTTGGCCGGACGATTTTTTTTCAAGATAGATGCAAATGCGCGCATCATCTTTATTGTTCCGAAATAATTCACCTTCATATCATTGTCCATTCCCAACAGATCGCCATCTAAAATATTCCCCGTATTTAAAATACCCGCATTATTAATGAGGATTTCAGTGTCCCCGGCAACAGCAGCAATTGTTTTGATCTGTCCATCGTCTGTAATATCCAGGGATAATGCTATGACTCTATTGTCATCGAACGATGGCAATGTATTCAAGTCTCTACAGGTGGCATATACCTTTTTCACATCATGATCCAAAAGAGCTTTTACCAATGCTCGCCCTATCCCCCTATTCGCCCCCGTGATGAGAATAACTTTATCTTTAAAAATCTTCATATTGTTTTATGTATTAGTTAACACAAAGCTATTTTAAAAGATGCAAGCATAAAATCCGAAACTTGCTACATTTTTGTTCCCCATGATCATGAAGACTCAAAAGCCCAGAAAGTTATTTTTATTCTTGTTTTGAAATTCAGAAATCTCCACATGCGGTAGGCTATCCAATAGCATCTGGTCCTAAAAAATACAATCAGATAAAAACTGTAAAGAACAAGCTACATCATGTAAAAATACACCTACAATTGAAAAATGAGTTTCAATATAAAACTAACGCTACTTTAAAAAAAGTAATATTTGTTGTCGGTATCGTCCCGAAAAATAAGACACATCCCACAAATCAAAATAATGATGAAAACAAAAACTGATGATAAAAATCCAGAGCCAAAGAAAATCAGACTTCAATTAGCAATTTCCGAAATTATGAATGGCTATTTGTTATTGGATGAAGCAGTGGCCAAATATGACGTTCCAGCATCGAGCATTATCCAAGGTCTTAAGAAGATTCAGAAACTAAAGAAAGAGGCTGCACGCCCCAATCAGCAAGAAAGCCAGATCATAAAGCCTACTCCCCCGAAAAATGCGAAATAATGAGTTAATTATAACTCATATGTAAGATCGGATATGATTTTCCTTGTCCATCTAAAGCTGACTTTTTGACAACATTGAACCCCATATACTTATAAAAATCCACCGCCTGGGTATTTTGTTCATTTACATCTACTTTCGTCACATTTAAGCTCCCCATTGCATAAGAAATAAGTATTTTCCCAATACCTTTACCCCGAAAATCATTGTGAACAAATAACATTTCAAGGCTATCTCCCGAAATTCCCATAAAGCCAACTAAAGCTCCATTTTCTTCATATCCTAATAATACCACATGTTCAAAATATACGGGCATTTGTTCTTTGTAATAGCTAAAGTCTTCCTCTTTCAGAAAATCATGGGTGCTCTTTACTGCGCTCTCCCAGATAGCTATCAGATCCGGATAATCTACTACTTCAATTTTTCTAATCATAACGGCAAATTTTATAAGCACAAAAGGCTGGTTTGAGCTGTCGACGAAAAATCATATTACTTATTCAATCTGATATGACAACAAAAAATATTTCTCCCCCATTTAACTACTCCCGTTTAATCGCACAGCGATTTGTATCGCGTAAATCGACCTATGTGTTCTACTTATAGTTTTAAATTAAAATTAATGTAATAAAATTACAATTATTGCTATATTTCATATAATAAATTATTTCTATGACAAGGTCTACCGCATTCTTACTTAAAACAGCTTTGTTTTTCGGTTTTCTATCGAATGTACTTAGCATAAATACATTTGCTCAAAAAGCGCCAAAGATCTACTATGCTACTTTATCCGAGGGAGTAAAACTTTATGCAACTCCTAGTATACAGGCCGATGCCTTAGCGACTGTTGCTTATGGCTCACAAGTTACATTCAGTAATTCGGATATAGACCAACTGGAAATGGTAAACAATTCGTTGGTCATAAATGGCACAATGAAAATACACTTTAAAAACTTTCAATCCGATTTCTTCAAACAAGAAGTAACAAAACCAAACGGCCTGTAACCACTACCGGCAAAAAATTAAATACTTGAGCATATATGATATACAGAAATTGTGGCGTTTTTTCTTTTTTAATCAGTGTTTTAATTTACCTTATCCCAATGAAGGGAATAGCACAAATGGAATCTTTCTATCATGTCACACCGATGGCGATTGCAGGCTATTTCACAAAGACCATATTCCCTTTCAATCCTACGTTTATAAAGGCAAAAAAGGTAAAAAACATAACTGTTAAAAGTCGGGAAAATGGAATTTTTAATTGTTATACATTTAATTCCAATGGTCTTTTAATGAGCATAAGCATGACTCGGTACGATCAAGAGAAAAAGGATACCGTCTTTTACACAACATATAGCTATCAGGCAAATGGCTTTATTGCCAAAGAAGCGCGGATTGATTATCACAGTGGTATCGTAAAAATAAAGGTATACGGCTACGACGAAAAAAATCGTATTGATAACATCAGAATCTTTTCATTGAATGCACAGATGCCTAATCAAACGCAGAATAATGATCGGATGGGCGAACCAGTTGCCGGTATCGATCAGCTTATTCTTAAAGGATCATGGCCAGATGAAAAGCTGTTAAATAACATGATCCGTGAAAATAAGTTCTCTTCATGGCAGTATCGTTATTATACAGAAAACAAATTTGAGGTAGAAGAACGGACAGAGTTTTTCGATTTTATGAAAAATGGGGGGAGTCAAGACACCTGTTATCAAAAAATAACCTATTACCATTTAAATAATCATCCTGTCGCTCAATTCCTTCATTTTGGTTGCGCAGCTAAGACAATACCATCTGAACAATATGAATTCAAAGAAGGCCTCCTATCCGAAATTCATGAAACAGATGCAGACGTTGCACCTAAAAGTGAAAAATACAGTTACGATAAAAACAGAAATCTGCTTTCGATGCAAAATATCCGGAATGGGCAAAAAGTAAGCGAACTAATTATGACATATAATCAAAAGGGCTTTTTAACCACGATACAGCGAAAATCTGAAACTGCCAAAATGGCCCAATATTTTGAAGATCGCATCCTTGATCTGAGCTATACTTTTTATTGAAAATCATACTGATATTAACCATTTTTTTTCACCTGTATAAATTTCTTTTCCAATTGTAATGAAGCAATCAGATTTATTCATTTCCCTGTGTACATCTCTACTTGTATCGCTATATATTTAAATCTTGAAAATGAAGATAATCATGGCTCTAATTCTCAAATTGTAAAAGAAAGATGCCGCTTTGTAAATTCTTCGGATTTATTTTAAAGCAGTCATTAACTTAGGAATACCATATGAAATACGTAGCTATTTTAATTAAACTAGCACTAACGAAAGGGAACGATGTACCCGATTTGAAGAAGTTTATAATTATCCGCATAATTTTAGCCAACTATATAGTTTTGCAAAGAAGTACGGTCCAAAATCATCAAGCATAAATTTCTAATTGGTGCTTAAAAAATAAAAAACTGTACATTAAGACATAGCTATAATTTACACTACGCCAGATTGGGATGTTGCCAAGGCGTTCGATAAGGTCTTTTCAATAATTTGGTCGCTTCTGGATCATCGGTACATATTTTTTTTTCAGGATCATAGCGCAATGGTCTATTTAATTGCATCGAAATATTAGCGAGGATACAACAGGCTGTCGATATATACCCCTCTTCAATGTCAGCCACGGGCGGTCGATCATGTTCTATTGCAGACAATAGATCCAATAGATGTTGTCGTGTAGCTGGAGCTGTATGCAGTTCAATTCGAGGTTCCTCCAAATCTTCCGGAAATTTTTCTTTTTCATAAACAACATCTTTTTTAATGGGAGTGCCCTTACCTACTGGAATAAATTCATATTTCATCACACTTCCCTTTAACGTTCCTTTATCGCCATAGATAATAAACGCCCAAGGGTATTCGGGATCCACAGGACCACCCCAGGTACGATGTTGCCATACACAATTTAGCTCATCATATTCGAATACCGCTGTCTGTGTATCCGCAATAGTCGACTTTCCCTCCTGTTGCACGTAAATCCCTCCTGTCGCGCTAATTTTCTTTGGCCACTTGAGTTGTAACAACCAACGAACCGTGTCAAACATATGCATCCCCATATCGCCCGTAATACCATTACCGTATTCCATAAAAGTTCGCCACCATCCCCCGTGAGGTAAGCCATCGTAAGGACGTAAAGGAGCAGGGCCTGTCCACATCTCATAGTCAAGAAAATCCGGCACCGGTTCCACTGGAGGGTTTCCATTCCTTCGCATATGATAATAACAGCACATCTCCACATGCGATATCTTACCGAGTAATCCTTGGTCTATTACCTGCTTTTTAGCATCAATCAGATGCGCTGTACTTCGTCTTTGCGTTCCTACCTGCACCTTCTTATTATATTTCCGCGCGTATCGAAGTATCGCTTCTCCCTCCAGTACATCTACACTAATGGGCTTTTGTAAATAGATATGCGCTCCTGAACGTATCGCATCTATCGCCTGTCTTGCATGCCAATGATCAGGCGTACCAATCAGAATGAGATCGAATTGATTATCAGCAAGCATTTTCCTGTAATCTTTGTAGAGCTTTGGAATCTGTCCCGAGCGTTGGCGTTCCCCGACCAGTCGTCCCGCCTCCTGCAAATGCCGGCTATCCACATCGCAAATCGCAACTACATTGACATCGCAGACCTGCATCAGTCTAAATAGATCGCTTTTCCCATACCAGCCCGCTCCGATCAGTCCAACCTTGATATTTTTAGGCGGACGTTCAAAAGGCAATCCTTTAGCTTCTAAAGCAGATAAGGTAACAAAAGCACTTGTCCCCAGAATGAATTTTCTTCGGTTCAGTGTGTAATCAACCATAATTTATTGGCATATTGTTTAGTATAAGACAAAACAATAAACTGAACATAATGTTTGTATACAGGACATTCTGGAGAAAAAAGGCCATCAATATACCTATTTCGTCTTCTCGGATAAAAAAACAATGTGATCAACGATATGGATGACACCATTATCCGGTACTAAATTAGATGTACGGATTTGCCATTGGTTATTGGTCCCTTCATTGATAAGCCCGACATAGGTACTGGTATGGGACAAGTACATTATTTCACCTTTTTCAGTCGTATAAGCAATTGGTTTGTTACTCGGAGCCAAGACAGGATCGCTAAAATTCACTACCGCCTTTACAATATGATAACGCAAAATATCCTTCAATATCGGTACCGGAACAGCGGCAATATTGTCGTATTTATTTTCTTTTAGATATGCTGTAAAAGCTTGATTGGTGGGCAGAATAAAGGTCGCTTTTTCTGTACGTTCATACAATGTTTCATCCTTACATTGCAAGATAACTTGTTTCAGTAAGGACAACGAATCCTTCCCCTGAATATATGTCCATGCTGACATATTCAATTTACTATTGTCGTCCGCGTAGTCATATTCAAAGCTTTCTTGTATTTCGCAACTAGAGAACAATGACAGCGTACCAAAACCGCATAGAAAAAAAATAACGATATATTTTATCTTCTTCATAAGATTATCTATAAAATTCATTTTGTTGCAAATTTGGGTTTTTAAGAAGTTCACCTTCGTGTATTGGCCACAGCAAATTTTGTTTATCGGAGAGGCCATTGATCGGTTTCATTGTCGAAATAGCGGTTTCACTTCGCAGGAGATCAAACCAACGATGTCCCTCAAAACAAAGTTCTACAGATCGCTCGTGCAAAATACTAGCAACTAAACTTCCGAATTGGCTTTGCGCCTTATTTTGATCTAAAGCGGGAAGCCCTGCACGGATGCGGATCGGGTTTAGTAAGTCCAATGCTTCGACAGGCTGATTTAAATGGGCATGGGCTTCGGACTTTAGTAATAGGATATCGGCCAATCGTGTTAATACAATATTGCCGGCTGAGGGTTCTGGGCTCTCATCATTAAATCCTTGTCCAAAAAACTTCCATATCTTACGGGGCTGAATCTGAGACACATCGTAAATACGAGGCTTGCGAAGATCGTCGGGTTCGATTGATGCAATAAAACCCGCACTGGGTACATAATCACTATCCGATCCATTGGCATACCACACGCGGAGGTTATTGGGTTGTACTTCATTGTATCCGACCTCAAAAATACTTTCGGTACTACTTCCTTTTACAAAGATGTTATTCCAATCCTCAATTGGCACCAAGGCATATTGCGGGTCTGCGAGTACTTTTTCAGCCATTTCAATCGCCTTCGCATATTTTTTTTGCCACATATAGAGTTGCGTCAGAAAAGCATAAGCTGCTCCTTTGGTAATCAGTACACGGTTTCTGGCGCCCGAATAGTTTGTGGCACAATTCTCCGTTGCCAAAATTAAATCTGCTTCAACCTTGGCTAATACCTCCGCCTCAGTGTTCTTCTTGACAAATAGGTCCTGATCCAATCCCTCATATGGTTCCGTAACCAAAGGTACCTGCCCCCATATTCGAACCAAGTAAAAATAAGCTAGTGCCCTTAAGGCATGAGCCTGGCCAAGTAACTGATTTTTAAGTTCGCTATCTTCAGTTCCGAATGCCTGCGGAATATATTTGATCGCATAGTTCGCCCGGGATATAAGCGTATAAAAATTATCCCAACGTGCCGAATTGATAATCGGAGTCAGTGTGTTCTGTTGCAGAGCAGCAGGATCACCGGCATGACGGGTCATAATATTATCGGCCCGCCCTTCTCCCCAGTAAGCAAAATTCTGGCGAAAAAGAGATTGCAGGCCATTATAGATGCCATTGACACCAGCCTGCGCATCACTGGGCTTTTTATAGTAGCCCTGTCCAGAGACATTACTAATAGGTTCCTTATCCAGCAACGAATTTGAACAACCGATAACGGATAAAAATAGAAGAGAACAAAATGTATATTTTAACAATTTTTTCATCACAATTTATTAAAGTCCAAGGATTAAACCAAACATAAATGTGCGGCTTTGTGGATATGAGCCCTCATCCAACCCTACACGAAGACCAGAATAGGAATTGACGTCCGGATCAAATCCTGTATACTTTGTCCAGGTAATCAGATTTGTAGCAGTAACAAAAGCATCGAGCTTACGCAAACCGATACGTTTGCTCCAGGTGGGGTCAAAAGAATACCTCAAATTGATGTTTTTTAACTTCAGATAAGAACCATCTTCGACCCACCGACTTTGCACCCGACTATCAGATTGTTTTGGATCATCCCGGATCAATCGAGGAAAATCTGTTTGATCTCCCTGTTCCCGCCAGCGATTAAGAGCATCTGTAGACAGATTATTATAACGAACAATTGAATTTCGCTGATGATTCAACTCACTATAAATCTGATTGCCGACTGAATATTGAAAAAACACATTCAAATGAAAATTCTTATAACTAAAATCATTGGAGATCCCGCCGAAATACTTCGGTTCAGCATAGCCGATAATCTCGCGGTCATTTTGATCAATAATATTATCATTGTTCAGATCTTTCCAAATGGGATCTCCACCTTCAAATACAGGTCCATTCGCACCATTTGTTACCCCACTTGTATTGTCTTCATCACGTGCATATACACCAAGAAAACGCCAACCATAAAATACACCGATAGGCAAACCCTCCTGCAGAATATGGAAAGCACCATTTTGAATATGGCCGCCAGTCAGAAGATTCTTAGGCAACGATGTAACTTTATTTCTATTTAAGCTGACGTTTATATTTGTGTTCCAACTAAAAGCTCCCTCCAGATTACGGGTCTGTAGGCTAAACTCTAATCCTCGATTCTCAATAGATCCTATATTTTGTGTAATAAATTCAAATCCCGTAGTCCCAGGCATGGGCACATTATAAAGCAGATCTTTCGTTTTCTTCAAGTAGGCATCGGTAGAAAACAGGATTCTATTTTTTAAAAAGCCAAGCTCTAACCCGAGGTTATATTGACGCGTTGTTTCCCAAGTAAGGCTCGGATTGGGCATTACTGTCGGTGCAGCTCCCGAAAAATCCAAATAGTTCGTTCCTAAAGTAAACTCTCCTCTCGCAGCATAATCACCGATGGCCTCGTTTCCGGTACTTCCAAGGCTAAAACGAAGCTTACCATCGCTAAGCCAACCCAAATTCTTTATCCCTTTTTCTTCTACAAAACGCCAGCCCGCTGACGCAGAGGGAAAGAATCCAAAACGTCTGTTACGACCAAAACGGGAAGAACCGTCTGTACGAAGATTGAACTCCAACAAATATTTACCCTGATAATCATAAGTTACACGACCGAAATAAGAAAGCATGGCATGTTCGGAAGCAATATTTACACCTTGATTTGAAATGACAGATGCACCATTCAATGTACGGATATCATCACTTGGAAAATATTCTCCATCGAGACCTGTCCTGTCATAACGCCATTTCTGAAAACTCATTCCTAATACCGCTCCGATATTGTGTTCATTGGCTACATTTTTGGTATAGGTAAAATAGCTCTCATTGCCCCAGGTAAGGTTTCCGGAAGATCGTACAGCACCTTTATTATACCCCTCGCGGTAATCCAATATGGATGGCATAAATTCATCTTCTTTCATTGAAATATAATCCAGGTTTACATTGCTTCGGAATTTAAGATCTTTATAAAGATCAATTTCCAGATATTGGCTTCCAACGATGCGATTACTCTTGTTCAGGTTTGTTGCAAACAAAGCCATCCCAACGGGATTCCGCTGTCCGATCATATAACCATTCAGTGATCCATTGGGTAGATACATCGACATAATAGGTGGCCGTATCAGTAAACTCCGGATAATACTCAGATTCCCTGAACCCGCAGCATTTGTCCGGTTGTTGACTGCATTTGTATAGGAAATACTCTGCCCTATCCTGATCCGATCGGAAATCGTAAAGTCGACATTCAATCGGGAGGTAAATCGCTTGTAATTGGAATTCAATATCACACCATCCTGATCCAAATATGATGAACTCCAGGCATATTTTGTCCCTTGATTCCCTCCCCGTACAGAGAGATCTAACTTATATTGTTTTGCTGAACGCATCAACTCATCCTGCCAGTCTACATCGCCATTGTTCATGGGATTGAGCGAATCTATAACCGTATAAAATGGTTCCTCAGGATTTGCCATCCCACGATAGGAATCTAGAACAGCTTCTCGATATTGCCTCGCGTTCAAAACACTCAGTTTACGGGTTAGGGCACTCACTCCGGCAGTTGCATTCAAGATTACTTCGGGTCTGCCCTCAGCACCTCGTTTCGTCGTAATCATCACAACTCCATTGGCAGCTCTAGCCCCATAAATCGCAGTGGAAGCAGCATCTTTAAGAATCTCAATCGAAGCGATATCGTTCGGATTGATATCCGTCATCGGATTCAGCCCGGAATTTTCAGTACCGTTTAAAGAAGAAATGGAATTGGATTCCAGTGGAATACCGTCTACAACAAAAAGCGGATTATTACCCGAGTTCAATGAAGAACTCCCCCGAACACGTATGCTCATCTCCCCACCGGGCGCGCCAGAATTGGACGTAACCTGCACGCCCGCGGCCCGTCCCTGTAAAATTGAAATGGGATCCTGCAATGTTGTTTTGGCAATTTCTGAAGCGCCCACGGAAACGATAGATCCGGTTAGATTTCGTTTTTTCTGACGCCCATATCCCACCACAACAGTCTCTTCCATCAAATTGGAAACAGCAACTAGTGCAATCGTGTAACTTGCACGTGAGTCTATTTTTATTGTCTGACTCGAATAGCCCACAAATGAAAAAGTAATAGATTGCCCTATAGCCACATCATCTAATACAAAGCCCCCCCTTTTATCCGTACTCACCGTCACATTTTTTGTATTGCTGAGCTTTAAGGTGACTCCAAGTAAAGGCGACTTTGTGGTCGCATCAATCACGTTACCAGTGATCGTCTTTTGCTGAGCGCCCACAATCCCAGGAAAAATTAAAATACTGCACAAAAAAAATAAGGATAAAACATAATATGGTCCTTGAAGGTTACACTGGTTAGCACTAAATTTCATATGAAAACTTTAAGTTTATATCACATATTAACTATCGATAACGATTAATAAAAAATATTTTAATGAAAACATTTACATTAAAACATTAAGCATTATCAAATAATTAACGTTTATAAAAAAACAATAGTATGTGTAGCGCTAATTTTAGTAACATTTATGTGACGAAGCCACTTTCAAGAAACATTATATTGTCCCACTATCTATTCATGAATACTGTTTTCTTTCCCAACCAAGTCAATAAAAATTCCAAATGGGTTTTTCAAAATTTTGACGAACATCAAACCGCAGACTGCCTTGCTTGCGGAAATTATCATAATTTCGAATAGAAGGTATAAAGCAGGTCATAAAAAAGCCCTAGAGCGGGGAACTCTAGGGTCTTAGCCATATATTAACCTATTTTATGAAAAGTATTTGCATTAATAACGTATTATTTGCACAACTTATTTTGTACGATGTAAAAAAAAACAATAATCATAAAAAATCCCGTTTGTAAATCTACAAACGGGATTTTTTCACGCTAAATATTTTATTATTTAATCGATACCGCAAAGGCGTATTCATCTGGAGGAAGACATTGCGATGCATCACATGCTTGCCATTCTACCGTACCTTTTACTGTTGCTGCTCCTTTTTTCAAAGCAACCTTTTGTTGAAAGATTACTTCATTTGTAAAATATCCTACATCCATTTTAAAAACCTCTTCGTGCTTTACTTTTGGTTTTGGTTCTGCAGTTTTACCTGTTAGGGCGTAATCCGCTGCTTTAACAAAATTAAATGAAGTCGGAATAGGCCCCCCATCTTTTACATTTTGCGAATAGATATGCCAGCCATTTTGAATTGTCGCCTTGACATAGACTATAGCCTCTTTGTTATTTAGTTTTTTACTGGCTACAGTCCATTTTACAGGTTTGTGAATTTGAGCAAAGGCGCCAGTTACCATAAAGATAACCGCAGTCATTAACAATACTAATTTTTTCATTTTTTATATTTATTTTGGTTTATTGCGCAAGATTTCCATATTGGTCTCCAACAACTTTATTTCTTAGGCGCCAATATATTTTACATAGGCTTTATCAATTTCCGACAGAAACATTAAAAGAGTTACATTGAATAAAAAGACAAAAATATCCACAACAATATTCGTTATAAACAATATAAAAGACAATAACATACAGCTAAATCAAAAAATTTTATTGAAAACAGCAGGAAAAACAACATAATCTACACTTCGATACTATTTTTTTAATCTTCTTACCTGATTTTTTTTGTCTTCTAAAAAAGGGAAAGCAATAGCAACTCAGTTATCATTTTACCCAAAGACCTTTATTGCGATTATAAAGTTCGTAACAACAGATTTGTTACGTTATAAGATGCGGGAAAAATAATCTTTGGCACAAAAATCGCAATATTTAAAATTCATAATTTAGGTTAATAATTGGTTAGGTTAAAACGCTTGAAGTTCCCCACTTCAAGCGTTTTTTACATCACACAACCGTAATATACTAACATTCAAAAAAATTAGAACACACTCAAACATAATTCAAATCGCTGCAAACACAGCAGAAAAGAACGTTTTAAACAATTAATTCCCCTTCCCCATGCTGACATAGTGCTGTCAATATCCATGATTATCTTTGTCATAGAATAAAAAAAAACAGAACAATCTTTCATTTGTTCAAATGAGTGGATAAAAATTAAGAGCATCGTATCAAAAAGTATTAAATTAATAGATTCAAAAACAAGATGAATACACTTCAACAACTAAAATCTGAACTTGAAAATGAGTACCAGATCACCAAAAATTTTATCGAACTTTTTCCTGAAGGCAAAAATGACTATGCTCCACATGAAAAAAGCATGAAAATCATGCCCCTTGCTACCCATCTCGTGGAGGTGTTCGAGTGGCCAAGTACAATTTTGAAAACGTCCGAACTGGATTTCGCTGATGGCGGGTATAAGCCTACAATCCTCTCAACACGGGAAGAGTTGCTCAATAAACTAGACCAAGATTTCGAGGCTGGTAAAAAAGCTATAGAAAATGCAACGGAAGAGGATTTAATTCCGACTTGGACGATCAAGAATGCAGGCCATCAATTGGCGAGTTGGACAAAATATGAAGCAATCCGTCATTCTTTAAATCAGATCACACATCACAGGGCGCAATTGGGTGTTTATTATAGGCTGAATAATATTCCCTTACCGTCAAGTTACGGACCTTCTGCTGATTCACAGAACTTTTAGTATAGTCTAACATACTAAAGTTTTTTGAATGAATATGCATAAAAACAGTCCGCGATCGACCTTCACTTATGATCTAAGACTGTTTTTATATAATTTCGCTATGCTCCTGGAAAGAGACAAGTTCGCTATTGGGAGCTTCATCCGAGCATGCGGCGTGCCGTAGTGGGGACAGCGTCAGGATGAATCCGTGGTGTTTCCATAGTGTGTCCGAGGTGAGTCCGTGTTATACTCTCTAAAACCACGTTCACATGATGGCCAGACTATCCTAACACCTGCACTCAGGTATGCTTAAAGCTCGAATCAGACACGAATAATTCTCAAATAGTTACCGAAAATAGTTCAGATACTTGGACTCGCATGCCGGAAACACGGTCTTTTGAGGTTAATAACCGTCCTGTATCCATCAATCACACGAAGCGTCAATATAATGGCATAATTTTTGAAAAAAAATCAATTAACCAATTAGCGAATTATACTAAATAAGCTAGAGGTTCAAAGCAAATATAAGAAGCAGCATATTTAAACCTTGATTATGATTATTTTCGGAACAAGAACAAAGTTACTACAAAACAACTCCAATGCAGCTGTTGGGACTTGCAATTATTGCAACACAGTCGGATCCTTATATGCCTACAAACAGGTAAAATATTTTCACATCTTTTGGATCCCCATTTTTCCATATCGTACAGAGATTATTAGCGTATGTAATCATTGCAAAAAAGTGAATTACCAACGTGAGATTGATCCCCAAACCCTTGCAACAATCCGTTCAAGTGGTATGCCGAAGACACCCGTTGGATATTTTTCCGGATTAATCCTAATCGGCCTTTTCTTCGGATCTGCGGCAGCAGCGGGAATATCCGGATCCATTAAAACAAAAAAATACCTGGAAAGTCCGGCCGCTGGTGATGTATATGAAATCAAACGGAAAGAAAACGGAAAGTCCATGTACACGTTATACCGCGTGGCTAATGTCACGACGGATTCCATTACTTTCGATGTCAATGACTACGAAGCAGAGGGAACAAAAGGTCTTCGTAAATTGAGAGAACAACGCGGTGATAGTTATTCAGAAAAGATTACTTTAGCCCGCACGGAGGTGGTCAAAATGGAAGCTGACAATCAAATATCTACGATAGAAAGAAAATAGAACCGGTGCTTATGCAAAAATCCGTTCTTAAATGAAAAAACTTATTATTCTAGTAAGCCTTATCCTGCTGAAATTTATCATTCAGTATCAATTGATAAGTTCAATATATGACTTACATCGGGATGAGTTTCCATTAATTCCATTACAAACAGCTATGCAAGAGAATTTGGAACTGTGATTTTCACATTCATCAATGCAAAAATCAATATCAACCAACGAGTCAAGAACGAAGTCGAACAAGAACAACGACAACATATGCTGCCCGTTAAATAAAACGTAATATAGGACCATCAAATGAAAACATTATTATGGCAGGGAATCGCTTTCCCCTCTTTAGAGTATTTCAGCATACATGAAAATGAAGATTATCATGTTGTGGCATCAAAAATAATAGGTTCCTATCAGCAAAAAATTTATTCGGCCTCCTATCGACTGATTATAAATAAGCAGTGGGAGATCAAGGAGTTTTTTATTGATTCCGAGGTCAATGCTGTCAAAAACACCCTCACCGGGAGAAAAATAGATACCAATTGGGAAATCAATCATTCCGTCGATCCGAACTTCAAGGGTTTTCAATATATAGATATCTCTTTGACTCCATTTACGAATACGTTGCCAATAAACAATCTACAGCTTGAAATTGGTGATTCAAAAGAAATAGATATCATGTATGTCGACCTGATCAACAGCGATATCAAACCTGTTCGTCAACGTTATACAAGGACAGATTTACACGAGTATCTGTATGAAAATATAGTTAGTGATTTCACCGCTCATATTCAGGTAGATGAGAACGGTTTGGTCCTCACCTATCCCGGTTTATTCGAAAAGATAGCGGAAAACTAGTCTCGATCATCCCAAAGCAGAGCCAACGTAAAAACTTCGCTCAATGTGATTCTGTGCTGTCCGACCGACAAACTGAACAGAACGCTTATAGGCTTTATTATAGTGTTATTAGTATAGCTTTTTTATTACCTTCTTTTACGCAAAATATATCTATATTGGCTCCGAGTTTTTTCATACCAAATAGATAAATTCTATTGGGCAAACTCCTAAACACACAATCTATTAAGAAATCACAAAAAAGAACTTTCATGTTTAAAGCTATTTCACTGATCCTTTTATTATTTGTATGCTATTGGCCGCAAACCAATTTTGCACAAGAAAAAAAACCTATCCCCCAGCTGATCCCTTTTCCCGAACAACTGGAATCATCTGCGGGTTTCTTTCAACTAGCGAAGGGAGAACTCTCCTATACTATTGATCCCGACTTCTCCACAAATTCTTTAGATCATTGGATAGATCGATCGCTGTTCGGAAACATCTCCAAAAAAAAGACAGCGCATGCCAACGCAGCACTGAGATTGATTAAAAAAAGTAAGATTTCCAAGGAAGGTTATGAACTAACAATTGATCAAAGAGGAATTGAAATCTCTGCTTCTACCGATCAAGGGATTTTTTACGGATTACAGACAATACAACAGCTGTATCTTCTAGCTAAACCCAATGGCAGTATTCGTTTGCCATATCTGTCAATTAAGGATCAGCCAGCATTTCAATGGCGCGGTGTGGAACTAGATGTAGCGCGGCACTTCTTTTCAAAAGATTATCTATACAAATTTATTGATCTCCTGTCATTCTACAAATTCAACAAGCTTCATCTGCATCTTACAGATGACCAAGGTTGGCGTATCGAAATAAAAAAATACCCGAAGCTAACATCACAGGGTGCCTGGAGGACATATAACAACCAAGATTCGGCCTGTTTTGTCAAAGCGAAAGAGAATCCGGACTTCAATCTGCCTCAGGAATTCAAACGCATCAACAATGGACGTGAAGAATATGGCGGTTTTTACACCCAGCAAGATATCAAAGATATCGTGGCCTACGCCTCAAGCAGACATATCGAAATTATTCCGGAGATAGACATGCCGGGGCACATGATGATCGCAACCCAAGCCTATCCTGAATTATTGTTGGACAGTCAGACGGCGGGCTGGGGGAAACAATTCTCTGTACCGATCAGTCCCTGGAAAGAAAGCAGTTATACATTTATTGAAAATGTGCTCAGTGAAGTCATTGCGCTTTTTCCATCTCCCTATATTCATATCGGCGCTGACGAGGTAGAAAAAGATTCATGGTCGAACTCAGAAGCGGCCAAGACATTTATGAAAGAACAAGGCATCGCCAATCTCCATGACTTACAAAGCTATTTTGTCAAACGTGTTAATAATTTTATACGTTCGAAAAATAAACGTAGTATAGGTTGGGATGAAATACTTGATGGTAGCTCCGATACATCAATGACGGTCATGTATTGGCGGGGATGGGTTAAAAACGCAGCTCGGGAGGCGGTCAATCGTGGTCATCGAGTAATCATGACACCGACCAATCCCCTGTATTTTGACTACCTGCCTAATAGCAGCAGCCTCGATGCCGTCTATAATATGTCCGTAATCCCCTCAGACATCTTAAAGGAAAAATCAGGTCTAATCCAAGGAGCACAGGCAAATATATGGACGGAAATGATCCCATCGACAGCACGGTTAGAATTTATGATTCTGCCCAGGTTGAGCGCTCTGGCGGAACGGGTCTGGACTAACAAGTCATTATATGAAAGCTATAGAACTAGATTAATCGCCCACTTTGGGCTTTGGAACAAGATGGGACTACGCTACCGTATGCCAGATTTAAAAGGCTTCGCTGATAATCAGGTGATTGTTGATGGACAATCCATCTTGAAAATTGAAAATGAACTTCCGGAAAATGCTATCCATTACACTATTGACGGAAGCTTACCAACTCAGCATAGTCCCGTGTTAACTGATTCACTTATCGTCAAAAAAGAAGGAACCGTACGCTTCGCAACAATATCTTCTTCGGGAGCAAAAAGTGAATTGTATCAAGTAAACTTAAAAAATGACTCCTGGAAACGGGGAGTCTCTGAAGGGATAAAGAATATAAGTCCAGGATTAACCGCAACGTTTTTTAAAGGCACGTTTACAAACACAGCGGCAATAACGGGCGAAACAGTACGCAAAGAAATTATCGAAAATATCCATTTGAGTGATACCATCAAAATGCCTGCCTTTGGCACAAAAATTTGTGGTTATTTATATGTAAAAGAAAAGGGAATTTATAATTTCTATTTCACTTGTGACGACGGCGGTGTCTTGCGCATTCATAATCAGGTGGTCGTAGACAATGACGGACAACATGCACCAATCATGAAAAGTGGACAGATCGCCCTCGAATCCGGATATCATCCGATAACCGTTGACTTTTTAGAAGCCGGCGGAGGCTTTACACTAAAACTTCAATATAGTGTTAACGGTTCTAAAGTCACAGACATACCCAATGATTGCTTCTTTCATAAAAATTAGATAAGGCCGCCCCCAATAGGGCGGCTTTTTTTATATCTTTTGAAAATTTATTTTTTCCTTGTCATCCAGCCCATATAAATAGCTGATTGAAAAAAACGCACCGGAGCCTCAAAGCCTGCTTCAACACATAAGGCGGCAAGCCGGTCCTCAGGCACATGCAAAAGTTCCTTCTGTATCCTATTCAATCGATGATCGATCTGTTCTTCGGTAATATCATCAGGCAATAGGAGTCTTAGAATTTTCAGATTTTCCCTGATCATCCGTTCATCCCCGGTGATATCCAGCATCACAAACAATGCTCCTGAGATTAGCCTATCACCGATTTGCTTCAGCAATTCTAATTTGCTCCCATTATCTTCAAGAAAATGAAGAACCAACAATAGTGTGGCCGCATCGTATTTTCTGTCAACCTCCAAATCACTGACTAACGCTTCAATAAGCCTAACGTTCGTATATCCCTCAAGTTTCTGTCTGGCTTGCTGAATCATTTCCGGCGAAGGATCTATACCTGTTACATTCCATTTCTTTTCCTTAGCTACAAGTTGCTGGATCTCATTACCGGTTCCACAGCCAACAACCAATATTTCGCTCGGGTCCGAATCCCAAAACAACTTGGGTAAAAAATCCAAAAAATACCGGTAATTTGGTATCCAAGCTTCTACAAACTGATCGTAGCCACTTGCTCTTTCATTTTCAAATAATTCTACTTTGCTCACACTTCAAAAATATTACTGAACACAAACTAATTAAACACTGAATTTATTGCTACTATAAAGATAGCTGAATTGAGCCAAAATCTATTTCGATTACAAAAAAGTATATTTAAAAGACAATTCGACCAATGGCCGCTGGCTGTATTCATCGGGAATGGATTACCCGACAAGAATCATTATAATTGAAAAACACATCGTCTTCCATCGAGCACTGTATGGAATCAAAACTTTTACTATCTTTATTATACTTAGCCAGAGTTATGATAACGACAAATCTAGAGCGATCTATTTTAATCAGATGCAATTCAGACAATTTTGTTAAAGTCATACTCGAAAACATATTAACAATACAGTATGAGCTTTTTAAATTTCTTAAAAGGACAGCGTAGATTAAGTCAGATTGACGTCAGTGAAGACCAAGATTTTGTTGATCTACAATTAACCATAACAAAGAGCTGGAATGATGAAAATTTAAATTACATTATTCAGGCAAAGGGTCTTTGGGAAAAAGAAACCGTTGGCATCGAAGTCTCATTTCGACGTGATATGAAACTAGGAATTGTAAATACAGAAGTTGATAAAAAAAGATTTTATCAAGAAGGGGTTAGCTTTTACTCTATGGGGGAATTAAGTGATAATTTTACGAAGGCTTTAAGTGCATTGTTTAAAACTGAAGGTAGCTCTTTCAGGATGAATGAGACCGTAGTCTCTACGGCATTTGTGCTCAGTGGCCAGCCTGAATATTTTGACGAAGAGTATATAAAGACCAAAATTTTCTTCGACGACACAAACAAAAAAGAGAATTATGCAGAATGGTATGTGAATATTGACCTAAAAAATAGAATTCTAGAGTTAAGGGAAAAAGATCCGGAATACCGAAAAAATATCTTGAATATGTTGACGATTATTTAGTTTTCATATCAACACATCTTATGACAACTAATATTCATCGAATAAGCTCCGGATATCCGTGCCCCATCTTTGATCTCTTTTTAATACGCCAAATACTATTTATCCGTTAAAAACCTAGCCGTCATTAAAAGAAGTCGTTTAAATACCCGAATCGCATTCGGTATACAATGACGACTCAACCTTTTGAAATATTTGCTTATATTAACAAAAAGGGTATTTTTTACTCTAAAAAAAACAAGTATTTACCCTCTACCCTGCGTATTTGTTTTTATCTATTTTAGCCCTACCTTTTAAAGCTACCATATGTCCACTAAAACAATACTCATGCTCGATGATGACAAGCATGTTCTTGAAGTATGTACGATTATTCTCGAAACCATAGGTTATCGTATCGAAGTATCCGAGACTTCCCATGATATCATTGAAAAAGTGGAAGAAGTACAACCTGATTTAATTCTAATGGATAATTGGATTCCTAAAATTGGCGGTGTTGAAGCAACACGACTGCTTAAATCTCACCCCTCCTTCCGGGATATCCCAGTCATATATCTCTCAGCAAATACGGATATACAACAATTAGCCAAACAAGCAGGAGCAGACAATTATTTAGCAAAGCCGTTTGACCTTGAAGATTTAGAAAATATGGTGGCAGATTTATTATGTTGTTCTTAAGAATCAATTACGACCCCTATAGTTCTCGCGTTTCCCTCCCTCCCCGCTTCTGCTATCGGTCTCTATTTTTTTGATCTTTATGTTGGTTATAGGTCGTTCAAGATTTTAAATTTATTACGCTCACAGGCAATTTGAAATTAACGTGTTTATGCCTACTTTCGCAGTATACAATTAAAGATTAAAAACAATCATTTTTCCATGCCTGATCAACCATTAATCATTCACTCTAGCTCCTATCATATTCGTCAATTATTAGAGAGCGAATTTGCGTACTATAAATCAATTCGTTTGGAAGCAATTCATACCGAGCCGACCTTATTTCGATGGAGTGACCCTGCAGAGGCAAGCTTCTCTGACATGGACTGGCAAGAACGTATCAAATCACCTCGAATTGTGTTCGGACTTTTCGAAAAAGACAATCTGATCGGAATGACCAGCCTACTTTTACTAAACAATACGGAAGCTTATTTTGGACAATCTTTTATTAGACCAAAACATCGAGGTCAAGGACTATCAAAGCTGCTGTACAGAATTAGAATGACCTGGGTGAGCCTACATCAGCTAAAACAGCTCAGTATTAGCCATCGGGAAACCAATACAATTTCAAAAACAGCGATCCAACGGGCAGGTTTCAAATATAGTCATCGGGAACTGGTACAATGGCTGGATGGTACGAGTGGTTATTCTATGTATTATAGCCTAACGCTTTAATACATAAACGTCCTACTCTCAAATCGGGGCTGATAGGGACAGTCAGATTCCTGATTTTCGTTATAAAAAGGAATATTTCGAGTTGTTCAAGATCCAATAGATTTTTTACCTACTTTCCAAACTCTCCATAAAAGCAATGATATCCTTTTTCTCGCTTTCAGTGAGATGAAGATTTTCATCGGACAGTGTTTGATTGGCTAATTCAATTCCCAGACCTGCTCCGCCACCAGTATTATAGAACTCCATCACTTCATCTAAGTTACGATAAACACCATTATGCATATACGGCGCGGTTTTTTTTATGTTCCTAACAGAAGGAATTTTAAATGCGTATTTATAAGAATCGACACCAATAATATCAAAATATCCTAAATCAGCATCCAGAATAGAATCCTTAAGTGTGCCGGGGACGCCTAGTACCTCGACTTCACTCTGAACATATTTGGGTGGAGTCACACCATTAAATAAAGGAACAAAGTGGCAAGTCGCACATTTTGCTTTTCCTGTAAATAAATTAAAACCGTGTATTTCCTGTTTTGATAGTGCATCATCTTTTCCCCGCATATAATCGTCAAATCGGCTATTCAATTTCGTCAAGCTACGAATATACGACGCAAGCGCATTAGCAATATGATCCGGATTGATTGCACCCCTGTTTTTTGGAAAGGCCCGATCAAATAACAAGCGGTAATGCTTATTCCCTGAAACATATTGACGAATTTGCCCCAGCGCCCCATCCATTTCTTGTTTGTTGACAATCACCTCTTTTATCTGATCTTCAAGTGTCAGTGCACGCATATCATAAAAATAATTCGATTGTAGGGAAGCATTCAGCAATGTTGGGGTATTTCTCTTGAGTAATTGCCCAGAACCGTGGATATCCTCCTGCTTGACCAATCCATCTGTAAATGCCATATCGGGATTATGACAGGAAGCACAGCTCCGTGTTCGCGTACCGGACAATTGCACATCATAAAATAATTTTTCGCCCAATATCACTTTTTCATTGGTCAAATGAAATTCCGGTCCGGGAGAAAATGCATTTGGGTTAAATGCCTGCTCATCAAATAATGTGTTAACTTCTTGACGCAACATCCTGTTATATCTAATTTTATCCCCGGGCAGTCTCTGCCCGATCTGTGCGATGCCCGTACTGATCTTATTTGCAAAATGCCTAATAAATATTGCCCGGTCAAACGTATTGAAATCCCTATAAAGTCGAAGATAAGCTATCCCATCTTTCAAGGCATCAAACAATACACTATCTTTTCTTTTATCACCATACCGCATAAGAACTTCTTGCAAGCTCATTAACGATCTTGACGATTCCGCCATACTATTCAAAGAAAGTGCATTATCAAATCCCGTAATTCCCAAAGAAATGATCCGAAATATTTCCAGCTTGGCGGCATCCAAAATACGCCAATCGTCAAGCTGATGATCAGCAAAGTACGAGATGAGGTAGTCGGTATTTAACAGCAAATGATCAATCTCACTTCTCAGCTTCTGTTGATTGACAGTTTCATAATTTGGAAAAATAAATTCCTCTATCACCTGTAGTCCCATTGGATCTATACCACGAGCTAAGGCAGGGTCTAGCAAATCCGCATTTTCGATCTCCTCTACTGGTGGACCGTTCAGTCTTCTTGTCAAATCGGCTGTAAAATATTCCGCGGCCCATTCGAAGTCCTTAAAAAGCAACCTAGCCTTCAGAAAGACCTGCCGTAGGCGAACAACATCTACTTGCTTCTTCCGTGCCTCAACAGAAAGAGAATCGCTAACATATTGACGGAAAGAAAGCATCTGATCTAGAATTTTCTTCTGGACCTTTCGTTCCCGGGAATTAGGACGCGTCCGGTTTGAATGCCGCGAATGGCTCGTACCAAATCCCAAGGTCAAGACCACTGCTAACAATAACGCAATAACGCCAGCTTTCCTATACATCCCCTCTTGTCAATTATAGAATCTTTTATTTGAACGCAAGCGCATTTTTAAATGGGTTAGCCTTTTTATCCCGTTCAGCGAGCGGCGCTATCCCCCACCGATGTTCGATAAAAGAAAGAATACTCACGGTCTCATATTGTGTATGGTCTACGAATCCCTTTTTTGCAAATGGCCCAATGACAATCGCCGGAATGCGGCTTCCCGGCCCCCAGCGATCAACTACCGGAGGATTAACATGATCGTAAAAACCGCCAAATTCATCGTATGTAAGAATGACTAATGCATCCTTTGCATTAGGTCCTTCCAACACAGCATTGATCAAATTTACCGCAAGCTGTTCTGAAGAATAAACAGCGGAGCTTCCGGGATGTTCGTCATTCCCTCCGCCCGGTTTCACAAAAGACACGCTCGGAAGTGTCCCCTCCTGAGCAGCTTTGATAAAATCATTCTGATCCTTCATATGCTTTCTTCCCTCGGTACCTTCCTCATAGTTGGCAAAATAAAGAAAAGGCTCATGGTTATAGGCAAAATTATTTTTACGTCCTGCAACAGCATCATCCCATCCTTCGGAATACCAAGCCCAAGAAACAT
Organism: Sphingobacterium athyrii; assembly: GCF_003071065.1. Lineage (GTDB taxonomy): Bacteria > Bacteroidota > Bacteroidia > Sphingobacteriales > Sphingobacteriaceae > Sphingobacterium > Sphingobacterium athyrii. The sequence continues at coordinate 1,418,955 of NZ_QCXX01000001.1, forward strand.
TCTTCTCCGTTAAACGGTCGCCTATTGTTACCATGGTTTGAGAAGGTAATAATTTGGATGTATCCGATTTGGCCGGATAGGGCTGATTGCGTGAAAGAACATGGTTAATTGCATATCCATCCGGTGTCACGATACCATCTTTCACCATCTTACCCTGCGCATCCAGTTCCGCTATCAATGATGTTGGCGCATTTGGCCAAGTAGGTATTGCAGCAGAAATCATATACACGTGGTTGAGATAAGAGCCTCCAAAGACACTCTGGAAGAAATTGTCACATAAGGTATATTTTTGTGCAAAGGGAAACAGCGGCAATTTCTCCGTATTATAATACCCCATTGCTAAACCTTTTGAATCATTATATAAGGCAAATTTATCCATCTTTCCGCCATTAATCTGCAATTGATTATGGTAGAAACGGTGTGTCACATCCGGTGTTGCCTTGTCAGCGGGGACAAATTGGTCTATATTAAAAAACGTATTGGGAAGGTTGGTCGGGAATGAATTGTTTCTTGGAATTTCTGGTAGATATTGATAGACTTTCCCATTTTCGTCAACTTGTAAAAAATTACCTTTTTTTGCATTGGCAATCCCATTTGCTCCTTTAAATTCGCCATACAGATTATCAAAACTATGATTTTCCATATAGACCACTACCACGTGTTTAATCTGTTTGATTCCCTCATCAAAGGAAGTCTCCTGCTTTGTCGCATTCTTGGTTATTCCACAACTGCTTATGCTTAATATTCCAAGAGACAAATAAAAAAATCGCTGTAATCGCATCCTGTCTTCTTTTAGTAGGTTAGATCATAAATTCTCTAACAAACATACGATTTATATATTTTTCCAAAATATCAACAGCCAAAAATCAGATCATACGTATCAGGTTCTTTACAGAAAAAAATTCCTAAATCAATATTCCAAATGTCCTTATCATCTAACTAAATTACTGCGCTATAATAAACTTCTAGAATCAACGGGCTACACAAGCGATTCGCTGGTCTCACTTTTATGATAAAGTGTATTTCTATAGGTGATCCCCCATTTTGCGATTTCGTCGATAATAGGACCGAGTGTACGCCCGCAATCAGTCAGTTCATATTCCACCGTCAGTGGCTTGGTATTCAATACGGTTCTTCTAATAAGATGGTTCATTTCCAAATCTTGCAGCTCTTTGGACAACATTTTTGCACCAATGCCATCAACCTCGCGCAATAATTCCATAAAGCGCAGCTTCTCAAATAACATTAACGAACCTATTATGTGAAATTTCCATTTACCAGTCAAAATCTCCATGGTATCTTTTATGGCTAGTATCCTTGTTTTGCAACCACTGGATGAACTTGATAACGCTTCTTTTTTCATTGATCCAATCTCCTTATAGTACAAAAATACGGATTTACAGGATGACAGCATACTATCTTTTTGGAAAGTAGTTTCTTTAAGGAAACTAATACCAAAAATAAACTATCTATGCTATACCTTTGTATTGATAATTGAAATGGCATGATTGATGCCGATTAGATATAATAGTGCAAACATCATATTAAAAAATAAAACGATTAAAAAATGAAAAAACAATTAATCTCGGGTTTAGCCCTTATTTTGTTATTCGCATCTTGTCAGAATACAGGTGGCGACAAAGCTAAGACAACATCAGCACAAGAAGTGACTGAACAAAAAGGACAGACTTATACTGTAGACGCAGACAAAAGCACATTAAAATGGACAGGTTACCACAAAGGTGGCTTGAATCCTAGATATGGTGTCTTAAAAAGCGAGGGTACTCTTGCCGCTGAAAACAATGCGATAACCGGTGGTACTTTTACAATTGACGTCAATTCCATTGTAACCGATAGCGCTTCGGTAGACCCAACAACTGCCGGTGGTAAAAAATCAACAGATTTAGATGCACACTTAAAAAGTGCTGACTTCTTTGATACAGCTAAATACCCAACAGCTAAATTTGAAATCACTAAAGTTGCTCCATTTGATGCTGCTCAAGGAAAAAGTGTCGTTGCTGATGCGACAAATACTGTCAGCGGTAACTTGACAATCAAAGACAAAACAGTAAACGTAACATTTCCTGCAAAAATCACGTTCAACGGTAATGAAGTTACTTTCTATTCTAAATTTACGATTCAAAGACAAGATTGGGGACTTTCCTATGGTACAGAAGGTAATCCACAAGATTGGATGATCGCACAAAATGTTGACATTGAACTTAATGTTGTAGCGAATAATACAAAATAATAGGTTTCTAATAGCTACTACAGCTTCCTAAGACCCCAAATATAAACAAGCAAGCTTTTCTCTGAGCTTGCTTGTTTAATACCTGTATGCTATAGTTATTTTTATCCCTTTTATTTATGGTAACCAAGGTGAAATAGTGCGGTCAACGGAGATTGACTCCTGATCTTGTGCCCCCATTATTTTCTTTAGACGTTGTTTTGCCTTTTTGATGGCTTCCGTTGAAACACAAAGAAGCTCACTCATGCTACTGTTGTTTAGGTCTAATTTTTGAAGAACAAGTATCCGTAAATCGTTATCAGTTATTTTTTATAGTTTTTCTTCATTTGTGACAGGTAACCCGGATAGAGGTCAAAACTTCTCACCATATGCTATGATTTTGGTTTGCATAAGCAAAAGCTGGTGTTCACCATTTTTCAATTTCGCAGTTCCCTTGCCATTTTGGGTATCTACGGTAATTTCCATTTCGGCTGCTATATTTTTATCACGATCAAAAAAAGCATTGAATTTTTTAAAAATATCCGCTTCATCAAATTCAAAATCTACAGCGCAACGATTTTGATTTTCATCATACCATTTGATATATATATGCTGTGGAATTCCCCTTTTTTCAAAGGTTATATTTTGTGTTCTTTCATCAAAAGCAAAACGTTCAGCATTAAAATAAAGGAAACTAGCATCGTATTTTTTGATTTCTGGAGCAATCACAAACTTTGGACACCATGTATAAGCCGCTCCTATTTTGTCCCAGTAATCATCAGAAACAGGTTGGTCTTTTTTTGCTAGCTGTATAGCCAAAGGAACGATCATGGTATCCGTCAGTACCTTGTTGCGCCACTCCTGATTGAATAAATCTCCGTGCACCATTTCCTTATTGTCAGAAATCTTCTGATCTATACTAACTTTTTTCGCCCGATACTGACCGATCTCGATCTGACGATAACCAGTTCCAGCAGCCCATATCACCAACCTCCCCTCCGGGGCAAACCCAAAAATAATCTTATCATAATGCTCTTCAACGTCGCTATTTGCTCGTCGTTCTATATAAGATTGTTTAAAAAGTGTGAGCAATTTATTGTAGTCTATTGTGTCATGGTATTGGTAAAAAGCATTTTCCGAGAATGAGTACCAAGTAATATCAATTGCTCTGGGCAATGACATCATCCTTTTATAGGTCTCGGCTCCTGCCGCACCCCATTTTGCATGATAATTCACGGTATTTCCCTCGCTAAATGTGAATTCATATTTTTCATCTTTCGGGAAGATGAACGTCCCCTTATAAAGTTGTACTGGATAGCCTGCAGGATTACTCATTGCTCCGGCCCATTCAAATCTTCCCTCTTTTAAATTATCGGCCTGGTCTCTCCGCTCCTGTTCAGCTTCCTTAATCTCACGGCCAACAGTTGAAAAAATAGATACGATCACACTGAAAAAAATATAGGCCAAAAATGTTAATATCAAAGCTTTCCACGATCGCAAGCCCCAAACGAATGTGACGCTACTGAATAAGCTCAAAAAAATACTCAGAATTAAAATCAAAGGGAACATTTCCGAAATTACTCCGCCCAGATCAGCATATATCTTGTGTTCATGTTCGTCGCCCAACGTACCGAAAAATAGCAGTACAGGTAACAATGTGGAAAATATAAAGTAAAACAAAAAACTGTAAATACCTTCAAAGACAATACTAGGCTTGTCAAATACATTGAGTTTTTTCCGAAGCTTATTGAAATGAAAATAAATAAGGGTAATTAAAAGAAAATAGGGTGAAACACAAAATGCTGCATAAGCCAAATTCATATCGGCATCTTGTGTGAGCAACATGGCCAATAATCCCAAAAGAGTAATCACAAAGGCTGAAATTGTAGCTTTAAGAACCATATATGGATTTTATTATTTATTGATAAATATATAGCGGCCCCCTGTCTACATGTCGATCCAAATTCCCAATTTGACAAACAAGAACAACTTTCCCCAAAAGTAATAAGAAATGGAATTATATGTACAAAACAATTCATATTCAAGGGAATTCAATACATATTCGTTCTTTTTTTGCAAATCACTTAAAATACCGGCGATCAAAACAGTATTCTCCTTATGTCAGATCGGAATGGATACGTCATAAACTGCATACAGTTTATAACAAACCGGATGCAGTTTAAAACAAACCCAATACAGTTTACGACAAACCCGATGCAGTTTACGACAAACCAGATGCAGTTTATAACAAACCCAATACAGTTTACGACAAACCCGATGCAGTTTACAACAAACCCGATACAGTTTACAACAAACCCGATACAGTTTACAACAAACCCGACACAGTTTACAACAAACCCGACACAGTTTACAACAAACCCGACACAGTTTACAACAAACCCGACACAGTTTACAACAAACCCGACACAGTTTACGACAAACCCGACACAGTTTACGACAAACCCGACACAGTTTACGACAAACCCGACACAGTTTACGACAAACCGGATACAGCTTACGACAAACAGGATACAGTTTACGACAGACCGGATGCAGTTTACAACAAACCCGATGCAGTTTACGACAACCGGTCTGTCGTCACTGGTTGCACTTCTGTAGCGCGCAGCCCAGTCAAGAGCTCACGTTTACGTCGTTCACAATGACAACATTTAAAATGATGATTTGAATGAGCCAAAGAGGCTTCAGCGCTACCGCCATACCCCTTTGCGACAGAGTCCTTTGAAAAGGAGTGCTTCCGGTCAATACAAAGCTGATCCTATCATTTAAAAATCCTTTTGAGCAGAATATCGATAGGATATTTAACAATTACCATCGCCCACCAAGCATTCAATGCGATCGAATGTTATCAGACAGGCGATGGTTACCTGAAAAAATTTGCTGTCAATATATGCGGTGTTAAGCACCGGGAAATTTACTCATATCCATATAAAATATCTCCCAGGTATGGCCATCATAATCTTCCACCTTTCTTAATTGCATAAAGCCATGATCCATCATTGGCATAGGCTCTGTTCCTCCTGCCGCTAGCCCTTTTTCAACAATTTCATTTACCCGCTCCACACTCTCTACGGAGAGAGCAAATAGTGCAGCAATATGACTTTTTGTATCTGCTATCGGTTTATTCGTAAAGGATTTAAATTTATCATGGGTCATGATCATAACAAAAATATGCTCACTCCATACCATACATTTAGAGTCATCATCGCAAAATTGTAGATTTACCTCAAAACCTAATTGAGTATAAAAATTCATTGATTTGTTTACATCCGCCACAGCGAGATTAATAAATACCTGTTTCATCTTTTAAATTTTTAATTGCTATCGATAACACAAAATTGCGCATTATGGTTTACAAAAATCTTAGCATAAGACAATAAAATTCGAGTCTAATTAAAATACCATATCAGCTGGCAGAATGAAGCTACAAAAGCTATATTTGTCTAAATACTAAGTATAATGTTATCCTTTAATTCTTAAACATGATCATCATAAGAACTTTCGGTGTTATTTTGCTCTTGTTAGGTTTATTTCTAGCATACGGGCTATCCAAAGACAGCAGGCTGATGCTCTTTGGTAGCAAAATTAAAGCCGATGTCATTGGGATAGACAGTGTAAAAAACAAGCGTTTCGGATACGTACATTATCCGATCCTCCAATTCAATTATAAACAAAAACAAGTTCGTCTAGTGAAGGATTTAAGTAGTATTAATCCCAAAAAAGTACCTACTCATATGGAAGTATATTATGAGGAAGATATCGGTATAAGTGATGGTTTTACCTATATATATGCCATCTTTTCTATTATGAGTATCATCATGATAATCTTTGGCATCATAGCTATTCGTACCAAATACCCACATTAACCTATATCAACTTATTTGGAAAGCTCGGTAAGTTCTGCTTGGGAGAATATATGCTCCCCTTTGAGATAACTATTCGCATCCTTCAGGTAGATATAAATTATTTTTCTTGCTTCTGGATTAGGCAGCTTATATAGGTTATGTACCAAAAACTGCTTATCCCGCAACCGGTCCTTACTGTAGTTCAAAAAAGATGGCGCATGTGTCTGTACACTCCAACGGATAAAACGTAAATCGATATTATCAGGATATTTGATGATAACCGATTCCAATAATTTCTTACCTTTTTTAAACTGCCCCAACTTTGAAAAGGGATTTCCCATATGCTTTGCCCAAAGAATCTGATAAGCGGCAAGGTACCCTTTTTCTGTTGCGGTATTTGCCATAGCTTCCAATGTTTTCAAATTGGCCTCACAGAGTTTTTTATCTTTAACCGCTGCGGCATAATCAGCCCGCATTTTGTCTACATTTATTTGTCCGAAACAACAAATTGTACTTAATATAAAAGAAACACAAACAAAAAAACGTATTACCATTCCAGATTCGATTAAATAAAATCAGCGTATCATCCAAGTGAATTCAAAAATAAATTGTCTCATCAGATTATTTACGAAGATTGCCGTTCCAATATAAAATTTATCCTGGGGTCTTCAACCCTATTCTAGTTCATAACAATAATTAAAGCATCAGAGTTTTCTTATTTTTCTTTTTCATCAAAAACTGCTTTCTCTCGTTTGCCTGTCAAAGGCCATCGCAAACCAGCTGTCCCCTTCTTCATCTTAAGCTTCAACACGCCTCTATTCTTCAAACATTCTCGCATCATAGCTTTTGATCACAAAACCACCATGCAAGTATCTCGCTTTTCTCGTTATTTTCTTCCCATCCGATTGACGAGAAAAAGAGTAAGAGATTTCCTTATTTTTTGCGTCGAATTTTATGGGTATCGGCGCATAGGACTTTAAGTGATCCTTATGCAATTGATCACTTTCTGGAGAAGGTATGTTCTGCAACAGGCTTTCATCAACATTTGTCCAGCTACACACCGATAAAAAATGATTATTAGAATCAATCAATCCCGAATTATCTTCATACAAGTGAGCCTTATAACAGGAAAAAGATAGCTCATCCATTCTTTTGATGAGTAAATACCTATGCTGATCAAGCGAATAGAGCGCATAGAAGTAATCAAAGGTTCTTTCTTGCTTATGGATCACCTGCTTGTTTTTCAGCACATAATTCCAATGTTCAAAATTATTTCTGAGGGTAAACAGCTCATACTCCCCAGATTTTTTGAAACTAAACGCTGAATTTAAACTATCCAACACCCTTCCAAAGGTTTTAAAACGTACGATATCCTCTTGCTCAAGTGCTTGAATTAATCGTCCCTCAAATGCTTTGGAAAGGGTAGCTTTGGTGTCCGAGTCTTGATTGGAAATCGCTGAGTTAAAATCAAGCAATGCCTGTACAAGCTTTAACTCTTGGTCGCTCTGTCCATAGGACACCTGTTTAGCTTGAAGCAATAACATCAACAGCACTAATTTAAGCAGTCTCATTTGTCCGAGTTTCTACCCTTTGAGATTAGAAAGACGCGATAGCTCATCAAAGTCCGCGGTGATGGTGTCCCTTCCTTTTGTCGCTATAAGCCTTGCTCCCTGTTCCGATATTTTATACCCTTTTTCATCCAGATACCGCTGCAAAGCTATCTTATGATCCATTTCAAATTGGGAAATTAACTGCGGAAAGACAGACAATATCCGCAGATGATCATCTTGACGCTGACGGTCTATAACATCACTTTTGATTGTCACCAGCATTGCCCCCTGTCCATAATCAGCAATATAATAAGCACTTGCATCAAACATTCCCGAAGCGATCAAACCAATGCGATGCAACTCGTCTTTGGAAAAATCAAAGCTACTACTGCTGAACAGATCAATCCCTTGATCTTCACCATATTTTTTCAGTTGAAGAGCCTGCTGCATAATATGTTCAGAAAGACCAGATTTCGTATTTGCCCATGCCCAAAGCCAAGTTTCGGACGAATGCGAAAAAGTCCCTAAGACCTGAATCGGAAAATCAAGGTTTGGTCCAAAACTAATCTCTTCTTTGGTCATATCAATATTCCAATTATTATTACCGATGACCGTTGCAAAATCATACTGTTTATCAAAGGCAATTCCACCAAACCGTTCAATCAATTCCTGTTCTGTGCAACAGGCCAAGCTATCTTCTGGCTCCTTTGTAGACGTAACCTGTTCCACTTTAGCGCCTTGCTCTACCTTAGCTCCTTGTTCTGCTTCGGTACCCTGTCCTATTTTAGTACCCTTTCCAAAAAGTTTGTTTAAAAATCCCATAATTATTTCTCTATTTTTTCAATTCAGCCAGCAATTCTGCCCTTCTAAAACTCTCCCCATTAATTGTCAGTACGATTTCATCGATCTGTTTTAAATCAGCTACTATTTTAAGCAATTCATTTTTTCTATCTATTTTGATTTTCTTATTGATAAAAAATTCATGAATATAAAGTGTGTTCAGTTTCGGAATGGTCTTTAACTCAGCCAGATCTTTCAATTGAAACATATTCGTTAACCGCAATTCAACTAATTGATCCAATTTAGCAAAATCAATTAATTTTTTTGAATTGAGTTCAAACAAAGCAATGCGTTCGAGTCCGGAAAAATCACGCAGGAAAGATAAATGATCCATCTTTGATACCGAGGAAATTTCGAGATTCCGTAACAAGGGCAGATGGGGAATGGTTAAATGATCAATTTTAGAAGTAAAACCTTCCAGACGCAGTGATTCTAGCTCCAGTTCCTGCAAAAAATCCAATGTATTTACAGCTCCCCTATTACTAATATACAATTGCTTAAGTGCCTTACAATTGGCTAGTAGCGATAAATCCTTAACACTTCCCGCAATTAATAAATTGCGCAAATTCCTGATTTTCTCGATAAATTTTAGCGAAATGCTCGTATAAAAAAACAGTTCCAATTTCTCAATCTGTTCGATAGGTTGATCTTTGAGAATATCTAAGTCTTTTGCGCTATTGATCTCAATCGCTAATTCCATAGTACTTATTTTTATGCTTAACTCAAATATACTGAATGCAATAACCAACCTAATTACGCATTTACAATCCGTCAAAATCGTTTATGATTCGTGAAATAACTAAATATAAAATGGACGATCGGTATCGGAAATTGAAAGGAATAGCGCAAATTCTAAATGAATTAGATTTTTTTACCCACAATTATTATTTTTACCGAACAGAAAAGTAAAAAAATGATAACAGTCGCGATAATAGAAGATGAACCCGCTGTCCGTAAGGAAATCAGTTACCTCATACAGGAGGAAACCGACACAGAACTAATTGGTTGGAGTGACAGTGTCAAAACCGCTGTAAAGCTAATTGAAGAAAAGCAACCCGATGTGATTATGATGGATATTCAGCTTAAGGATGGTACAGCTTTCGATCTTCTAAAAAAACTCCATGTTATCCCACAGAACGTCATATTCATCACAGCATATAACCATTTTGCCATCAAAGCGATCAAGTATGGTGCGTTAGACTACTTGTTAAAACCAGTTGACCAAACTGAATTAAGAGAAGCTTTAGAACGCTACCGCCGTCGCAGCGATAACAATCCGCAATGGATGCAACAATTAAATATGGCACAAAGTGCAATGCACCATGGCGATTTACCTGAAAGTATAGCTTTGACATCCATTCATAATGTGCGTATTGTTGCTGTTCATGACATCGTCTATTGTAAAGGTGATGGCCCATATACTTTTTTCTTTCTGAGTGACGGTTCCAAAGAACTTATATCCAAACCGCTGAAATATTATGAAGAACTATTACCCGCCCCATATTTCCTACGTACCCATCAATCCTATCTGGTAAACCGCAAGTATATAACTGGCGTTAACCGTTCCGAGTATATCGTATTAAAAAACAAAGAAGAAATACCTATTTCATCACGGCGGAGAAATGTAATTTTAACCCAGCTTTTCCCAGAGAAATGAGTTATCCGTTACGAAGTATTTTCTTTTTGCTGCTTATTTTACATATTGTAGCTTGCGACAAAAGACCGACGCTTTCTTCCCAAAAACATGACGCTGTTTTAGCGCAGCTCAAGGAACTCGAAGACAAAAAGTTGACGCCTACAAACGGTGACTCACTCAAGAGCGCCTGGCGGCAGCTTGGCGAAAATCCTGATGTAAAGAATGATACCGTATTCTACGCAAAAGTTAAATATAATACCGCTCGGCTATATGCTATGCTTCAACAAGATTCCGCCGGCTTTTTTGTGGAGCAGGCACTTGAATTGATCGAACCTACCGCTGGTAATCTAAAATATAAAGCACTTATTTATAATGGTATTGGCAATATCCGCAGTGCCGAAGCAAAAGAACGAGAAGCAGGCTATTACTACAACAAAGCTGCTGCAATCGTTCTCTCAGACAGCACGGCAGGGCTTTCTGCGGAAGCGAAATCGGCCATATTGCTTGCCGCGGCACAAAATAATCTGAGCTCATTTCAATATAACCTCGCTGAAAAAATGAATCGGGCAGCATTCACGCTTTCAGATTCCCTTCCAGAGGAACACATCAATCGTCAACGTGTATTTGTACAGATGATTCAGACCCTAAATGCATTACAGAAGCCTGCCAAAGAAATCGCTCCTTATCTCCAGAAACTGGAGGATCTGCATCGTGTATTTCCAGATAAGTATAATATCAGCTTTTTATACGATTCGAAAATACAGTACTTTGAAACAACGCAACAGCAAGATTCCTTGCTACATTACCAACTGCTGAAAATAAAAATTGATGAGCAACTGAGCAATATCAAAGAGTCATCTGTGTTGATGAATAATCTGTTTGTAAACTACTGCAATGTTGCAGCAATTTATGTGCTATTTAAGAAGCCCGTGCAAGCAGCTCAATATATTGTAAAAGCCAAACAGCTTAGAACACAATTCCCCAAATTGATCTTTCCGCATAATGAAATACTCTTTCAAAAAAGCTTAGCCGAACTGTACCGGTTACAGGGAAAAAAGGAAGAAGCAATAGCCGTCCTAAATAATATTGTTCAATTACAGAAAAATGTCTATCATTCGGAAAACACACAAGCTATTGCCGAAATGAATGCATTGTATCAACTACAGGCCAAAGATCAATCCATTCGCACATTGAATGAAAGCATTAAGATCAATAAACTACAGTTACAACAAAATCGCCTGTGGCTGGTAATATCTTCTTTGGGCCTTATCCTATTGATTATTATATTATTCTTTTTATACTATAGTTTCCGTCAGCGACGCCTAAGCCAGGAGAAAGAAAAAGTCCTGCTGCAACAGCAATTACTGCGCACACAGATGGAACCACATTTTATTTTCAACACCTTAGCAGCACTACAGAGTTTTGTGCGATTAGATAAGAAAGAAAGTGCCATCAAGTATCTCAATCGCTTTAGTCGTTTGTTGCGGAGCAATCTGGAGTTAAGTCGAGAGAATCTGGTACCTTTAAATGAAGAGATCGAAGCACTGGAAAATTATCTGACCTTGCAACAAATGCGCTTTGAAGATGCATTTACGTACCACATTACGCAGCCGGACGAACAGGATCTCAGTGCCATTATGGTACCTCCGATGTTGATACAGCCTTATGTCGAGAATGCAATCTTACATGGTATTGACCTCGAAACCTGTAAAGGTAATATCGACATTCATTTCCAATTAGATGGGGATATTTTAGCTGTGGACATCCTTGATAGTGGTAAGTCTGAGCCAAATATCCAAGAAACTCCACATCGCTCACTTTCGGGAACAATTAGTCACGAACGCATGCAACTCCTAGGCAGAAAAGCAAGCATAAAAATCACGAAAAATCCGGAAGGAGGGACACTGGTCAAGTTACAAATACCCGTTACATCCTGACTTTTTTTGATCGAACTATGCCTGCTCATTGCCTTGCTATTTTGGGCAATGAAGAATGATACAATGAGTTTATTTCAACAAACGAGCACATAGATCATACATCAAATCTACCGGATTGATATTTGCGAATCGTAAAAACTATTTACGATTCGTAAATATCACTGTTTTAGCAAGCATTCCTTTCTTAGCTTTGATAAATTCAGTAATGGTCTATACATGAAAAATATATTCTCCAATATCGCATCCATTAGACGAATCATAAGTTTCACTATCCTTATTGTTATAACTAGAAATATTATGGCACAAGAAGTCAATCATTATATCGCAACCGGTAAAGACAGATCCAAAACGATCAGTGGACAATATGGTGATCTCAGTGGCATCTGTCTCTTTGAAGATGGCAAATTCATGTTATACGGCTATGCTACCATGGTTTTTGGATCCTATGTCTTTGAAAAGGATTATCTCCTTTTCTATCCAGACCAGTTACCGCGATTTCAACTATATGCAAACCATAACCCCACTTTAGGAGATACCGTATCTGTCAATTTTAGAGGCTTCGAAGAGGGAAAGACTTTTGTACAATTTGGAGATGACAATATGCATCCAGTTTTCAACAATGGGGCCAATTGCTTCGATTTTCCGTATCTCTATGAGCAATCACACCCGATGTCGCAGTTGAAATTCGCTGTACAAAAAGAAGATTTTGATGCAGGGCCTGCATACCAAACATTCCACTATCAAAATGACCAACACCTCAATGACTTCATCGCAATTTATAATAAACCACAGCGAGCGCGGACGAATTTCGCTGCCTACCTGTATCTAACTGAGGATAAAAAGCTTGCCATAAGTCTTTCTAATTATGGCGGTAGGAAGGGCTTTTTAAGAGATAACCAAGTAGACTCAACACAGGAGCGCTGGCTTGAAATATTAGCAATGAAAAATGAATATGATCGCGTAGGAAGCATTGTGCCAACTGCAATATTTTCTAATACAACCTACAAAATATTTTATCCTGACTTACAAGAATACAATTTCGATAAAACAACTAATCAATACATCAGCAAGTCCGCAAAGGAAAACGACCAAGAGCGTGATCAGGATGACCGCTACCTGCGTCAATATACCAAAGAACCATTAATACCCAAGCAAGGTCAGTTTGACACCAAAGCTGTCGCTACCGCAAGTCTATTTTTTGCCAGCTGTGACAAACCTGACAAATCATATCATAACACCAAAAAGGAAAAGACTAAATGATCAAACAAAGCTTATACCTCATCTTATTGCTGCTACTTTCTACAGTATTACACGCAAAAAATGAAGGACATTCTCATTATCGAAGAGCCTGATTATCGTAATTATTATGAATTCGACAGAGCTATTTCTGCTCTTACCGATAACTTTAACAGCGATACCAGTTCCGCGGATTATATCTTGTGGAATGCACTGACATCCGAAAAGTTTGAAAAATATGAAAAAAGAGATATTATGGTACATTTACTAAAAGTCGCAAGTGAATGGAAATAAGCAATGGTATCAAGTTTGCTTGGTGTAATGAATAAAAAACAGGGGGCAGCCATGCGTATTCTGAGACAAGCTATCCTATTACTTATGTCATGTTTCACCCATATCGCTGTCTATGGACAGCATCGTACAGTCCAACAGATCGTAGATCAAGTGATTCATTCCTATAACAATAAAGACAGCATCGCTTTTAATGCACTTCTTAACAAAGAGCTTGGTCTCTATTTCATCACCACTCTGGGAGTCAATAATCATTGGACACATACATCAAAAATTTCTTTTAATCACCATACAGATTGTTCGATCAACACCCCTTACCAAGACTTTATGGCGCAGGATCAGATCTCAATCCCAAAATCAAAAAATATAACGTATAGCGATCGACCTTTTTTCGAGTGCGAAACAATCTATAAAAAAGGCATATTTGTCGCAAATAAGGGTAAATATCACCCCTTATCCGAATCTATTATTTTTTATAAAACCCACTATTCAGGCATTATCGGTGAAGAAATTACATTGGATAAAGCGCAAGAACTAGACCTACTCTATAGCGGAGTTAAGCGTATGGAAAATCAGAGCCGACGGATTATTATCAACAGCGACACAGGTACTTTTATTTTTTATGTTACCAAAATCAAAGGACAATGGTGGTTAACAATTATAGACTTTGCCAGCGCCGACTGCAGCGTCTAATTGTCCGTATCTGAACAAGAAATGTTCGAATATGAACAGTAATGCTACACAAAAATAAATTATAAAAAGCTGAAAACAAGAAGATTAAAACAATGGCAAATCAATTGCAATTCTATTTTAACATAAAATAGTTAGCTATTGATAATTGATACCGCTATGTTAAAAATCTACATAAAAACTGCTTGGAGAAGTTTAAAAAGCCAGCGCTTCTTCTCATTAATAAAAATAGGCGGATTTGCCTTTAGCATAGCGATCTGTATGCTTATTGTTTTATACGTAAAGCATGAGTTGAGCTATGATAAATTTTACAAAGATTCCAGCCTACTTTTCAGGGTAGTAGGCGTGATCAATAAAGACAATACTGTTCTAAAAGGATTATCGCTCCCAGCTCCGGCAGGCACTACTTTAAAAGAAGAATTCCCAGAAATTATTGCCTCCGGAAGATTATTAACAAACCCTCTTTTTGGCGCTGGAAGCAATCAAATCGCTACAACTGGGAATGCCGAACTATTTTCCGAAGAAGGTTTCTGTTTTGCGGATCAGGCGATCATGGATTTCTTCCCGACCAAAACAATCTTCGGTTCATTAAGTCATGCGCTCGACAATCCAAAGACTATTGTAATCACCAAGCGGAAAGCAGCAAAACTGTTTAAAGGAAATCCGATCGGAAAACGCATCTATCTAAATAATGAGAAATCAAATGAGTATTCCATTACAGCAGTCATTGACGATATTCCCACAAATTCCAATCTCTATGGATTTGATTTCTTTATGACATTAAGTGGTCATGAACCTTATGAAGGAGAAAAATTAAATTGGCTGGCCTCCAACTATACAACCTATTTTAAAGTCAGAGAAGGGACCGATATCCAACAATTGGAAAAGAAAATTACAAAATCTTACATCCAGGATCATTATAAACCGGCCATGATTAAAGCAGGTATGACGGTCAATGAAGAGGTTTGGAATACGGCAAGAATGACCTTACAACCCCTGGAAAAGATTCATCTATATTCCAATGATGTACAACTTCATAAGATTGAAAGCCAAAATCGAGGTGATATTCGATTGGTCTATATTTTTGGTGGAATAGCAACATTCATATTGATTATCGCAATGATCAACTTTATTAATCTGTCTACGGCCAATGCCGCTACACGTGCAAAAGAAGTTGGTGTCCGGAAAACAATCGGTTCCGGTCGAAAGGCGCTCATCATACAGTTTATGACGGAGTCTTTTTTATACAGTGGAATCTCGATCGCATTTGCCTTATTTTTCGCAGTGTTGCTACTTCCCTTTTTCAATCAGATTGCCGGCAAATCCTTGGTTTTTCCCTGGACAACCTGGTACTTCATCCCAACCCTTGTCATCTTCGGTTTGTTAATAGCTGTTGTCTCTGGAATTTATCCTGCGATGTATCTTTCTAGATTTAAACCGATTGCTGTATTAAAAGGAAACGTAAATTTAAAATCTGGCCGCAACTGGTTTCGAAATGGACTTGTGATCTTCCAGTTCGCAACATCTATCATCCTGATCATTGGCACCTTGGTCATCAACCAACAAATAAAATATATTTTAAATAGAGACCTAGGATTCAATAAAGAGCAAGTGCTCATATTAAGAGGAACGGGCACCTTGGATGGAAAGCAAAGGTTACTAAAAAATGAATTAAAGGAACTGTCCAGTGTCGCATCTGTCTCTATAGGTGATTATCTACCCGTTACGATGGACGGTGTAAAACGTAACGGAAATTCATTTTGGAACGATGGTAGACAAAATCAAGATGTCGGTGTAAGCGGTCAGAACTGGATTGTTGATGATGATTATATCTCGACCTTTGGAATCAAAATCCTTGAGGGGCGTAATTTCAACATGAACATGCCAACAGATTCCGCAGCGATAATAGTCAATCAGAAGATGGTTCAAGAGTTGAACATCAAAAATCCGATTGGTGCAAAAATTCGAAATTATGCATCTTATACAATCATTGCCGTGGTCGAAGATTTTATCTTTGGAAACATGCGTAATGAGGATGTGAAACCGCTGGCATTGGTCATTGGTGGTAGCCCGAATATGATGTCCATCAAACTCAAATCAGACAAAATGGAGCAGAGTATTCAGGAAATTACCAGCGTCTGGAACAAATTCTCTCCAAATCAAAAGATCCAATATACCTTCTTGGATGATGGCTTCGCCATGTTATATGCAGATGTACAACGGACTCAGGTTATTGTTTCAACCTTTGCAGGTTTGGCTATATTTATTGCCTGCCTGGGTTTATTTGGACTTGCCGCATTTGTGACCCAGCAACGGACAAAAGAGATCGGCATCCGGAAGGTTCTTGGAGCCAGTTTGCCAGGAATTATAAAATTGTTATCTGCCGATTTTATAAAACTTATTTTCGTAGCCATTCTAATCGCCTGTCCTATCGGCTGGTGGGCAATGAACACTTGGTTACAGGACTTCAATTACAGAATCAGCATCCAGGTTTGGACATTTATATTTGCAGGAATCACCAGCATGTTGATTGCATTTGGAACCATCTTTTACCATGCGCTAAAAATAGGACGAATAAATCTGGTCAATAGTTTGAAAGACGAATAATTTCCCATTTCTACATTTTACCGACACAGGGAATATACAAACAGATTGCTCCAGAGACTTGAGCAATCTGTTTGCATGCGTCTGAACGCTGTGCGATTTTATTCGACTGCAGACTTAAAACATATCAATCTTTTAATTGCATTTTCACCGCCAGGACATGCTTGCATACGCCACGTTTTCCCTGATGGTTTGTATACCAATTGCAGGTACATCGCGCTTGTTCGCCTTCAATCAAAACGGTATGCTGCACACCCGACCCCTCTACTCGAGCCTCCAATATCCGTCCCTCCCGCCGTATAATCTGTATACTATCGGTTTGCAATAATTTTTTTGCATTCTTTAGACGCGGATTAAGCGACAATATGCGTTCTGTTTTAAATGGCAGGCGTCGATAATAGTGTTTTGCCTCATGCATATCATACCCCAATAACCCAATGGAAGATAATGAGGCCGTTAGGCTATCCATGGTATCAAAGGCGATATCATGTTCTATAGACAGCAGAGTTGGATTAAATAGTTCATTGGATTTCAGTAAGCTGTTAAGTCCATAAATCCATTCCTGCGGAACTTCCTGAACCATATTTTCCAGTACATTACCTTCTCCCGAAAACCCGCGATAATTGTCCGGAGAGAGCGCCAGGGTCATGCGCATTTTCCCAAAATCGGCCACCAGACAGACACATTCACCTCCTGCCGCCTGATATACACGTATGAGGTCAACATAAGGTAACAATGACTCCAATAAACGAAGGCGTTGAATACCACCAATTTGTACTGCATCGGCACTTTTCAACGGTGAAAACATGAATTTGTTGCCCCTTTTGCTTAAATAGTAATTCCCTTTGACTGCCCCGCGTGGAATAGTTTGAAATAACTGGACGACCTGCAATTTCTGTAAGACAAAAACTTCTTCCATCGCTGCAAGATACCACTGTACACTGGTCAATCCTTTGATCCATCGCACAGGTAGGGTAACCTTTCTTTCTACGACAGTTCCTCCATCGCTATGCAGTGAAACTTCCTTTTCTCCAACGCCCATCACCATCGATTCCGTTTTTTTGATACTATTCAATGCATTTAACATCGGTTCGTTAAAATCCACATTTGTCGTACCCGCAGCCAAAAACTCCCCGTCTATCGCCTCTTCCAAAAGATCCAGTCGCGCATAAACACCATTACAAGAGGAAAAACCTTCAAAACGAAGCTGTTCCGTTCCGGCAGAAACAATTGGATCCCTTAAACTTGGCGGTACGGGGCCAAAACTCGACCGAACCACCTTAGATAGTGTCAGTAAACACTTTGAACTCAATAAAGGATCAACCAATTTGCCCCAGAAAAAACAGGGAACCTCATTGACATCTTGCAGCTCCGCCTGATGAGCAAGTACGAGCTGTTGTATCCCATTTCGTTCGGCAAGCACCGAAGGCCGTGCAAAGTTCACCTCTAAATCTTTTAATGCCATTTTACAGTTTTTTAAATTTTAATACAATGGGTTTTAACGCTGCCACTTTTTCCCATTCCGCGATTTTTTCCATGAGTTGTTTATCATCTTTTTTGCCCAGACGAAGCGCAAGGTCGTAAGTTTGCTCGATCAATTTTTTAAAATTGGCCGGCATTTTTGTTTCCCAGCTGACACGTAACAACAGATTTTTTAAAAGTTGATATAATGCATCGTTGTGCACAGGGCTGATGTCACGGACTACCTCAAACAAATCCAGAAAACGATTTATAGGTGCATATGCCCTGCCTATTAAATCGCCCAGATATTCACCCAGTGTCTGAACATCCAGCTTTCCTTTCTCCACCCATTGCAAGACCAATTCCGCTGCCAAAGTACGTGTATTCTTTTCTTTCGTCAATAAGCTACAGGCGATAAATAACTGTGTGCTTGGATCAGTGGCGCCATGATAATCCAACAGGGCCGTCAGCAGCGCCGGTATGGTCTTCGAAGTTTCCAACGAATAGGAATTGAAACGGTAATTTAACACGAGACTTAGCGGTTCTGCCACCTGGGGAGTCAAGCTAAAAAAATAACGGATGTCAGCGTCGCTCACATAATAAAAATATTCATTTTTCCGGGTAGCGTAAACGTCCATCGCATACAATAATGGTGTCGGTGTATCCTGATAAGCAGGCATTGGAAAAGTCAATTCCTGACCGACCAAATATTGCTCATTCTGTTTTGTCCTATAATCGTAGTTGGTATTGTAATTTGGCTTGATCTGATAACCGGGCCGATAGGGTTCGACCACAAAAGGAAAACCGGCCAAGGCTCCAGTCTCAAATGCTGAAAACTTCCCTTCCGGCCACCGTGTCCGCGCAGTCGTCGCCCATACGGCCTGCCATTCCTTTTCATCACCTTCTTTTTTGAATAAACGTTGAAGCCAGTTTTTTCCCTCCTCAACCTTGATCTGCTCTGTATAGCCCAACGCAAAACCCAACAACTCGCGCAATATATCGGTTTGGATATGTTGTAACTGTGCTTTGTTATCCGCCCCAGGTATGCGCGGCATCCTACTGATTGCAATAGCCATATCCACAGGATCTATAGCAATGCCCTGTTGCTCATGTGCAATGATCCGATCAATTAAGACCTCGGGCGACACCCAATAAGGCGCATGACTCGGTGTACTGAGCAGTGAAACAGCAATATGTTGTTGCAAGCGACCTTGAAATAAAGCCAGTAAATGATCTAAAATAGAAATCGATCTAAATTCACTGTTATAACGGCTCTTATATCGATATATGGTCTTGGGTTGGTAAATAATATTTAGCAGCACGTTCCCAAATAGACTAGCATACGAAGCCTCGTTGTAACCGCTCTTTAACTGTTTCAGATAAGGATCCAGTTGTTTTATATAATCGGCCGGGAATTCATCCTGCTTGGTTAACCAGGCATGGATAAGCAATTCCATATCCAATGGATCACCGCCCTTGATTATCTTTCCCCAATGAAATAAGATATCACTCCAATTGGCCAGATAAGTGATTGGTTGATCTAGTAGTATATCATTCCCTTTTGGAGCTTCATATTCATACGCTTCATCCATTCCCCTCAATGGAGACAATACTTCTGCTTCACTCAACGGAGCCTCTTCCATCCAAGGATTTAGCAGGGTACTGACATCCCCCATGGGTTGCGTAGCATACATCGTCAACCTCATTTTAATCTCCTCATCCTCCACAGCAGCATATTTGGCAATCAATTTTGCCGCCCGCTCCTGTAGCGAAAGATCAGATAACATAAAGACAGGAGTAATCGCCGAACATACAGGCGACGCAAGTTCCCTTTCCTGTTTCAACCATTTGTCAAATTGGATCAGAAGCGTCTTGATTCCCCCTTTCAAATCGCTGCGCATAAAAACAGGTTCCAACCAAGATAAAAGCTCGGTGCTATCCAATTCCGACCTTCCGATCAAGGGCTTCAGTCGATCAATGGCAAAATTGACGACCGCAGCCTGTTCATGATGCAACAAGGGGAAAAGATGGTTTTGATGGTGCAAAATCACCTCATCATCGATATTCAACTTCGTCAGAAGCTTTCGGAAAAAGCTTTTGAGATTAATATTCCAATCTTTTGTCTGTGTTTCAAAGAGTTGTTGTATAAAAAGATCAGTATCCAATTTCCCTTGTTCCAATAATCTCGGGAAAACATAGTCCCATACCAGCTCCGATTCCTGCGTCTGATAATCATAATGCAAATGGTTGTTTTGCAGATTCGTTTCATAGGCTAGTAACAAGGGAACATCCCGTGTATAAGCCTTCTCATCTTCAATCAATCTATCCAAATAGACTTTTTTCTCCGGTTCATTATAACCTAGATTTGGGACGTTGCCCAATGAACGCGCATAGACTTCAGGTTTAAACTCAAAGTAGCCCCACTCTTCCAATAAACGGATGTTGTCATAGGTAATTGCCATCCATTCATTTTTAACCAGTTGTTCGGCAGCATAATCTGCCAGCCAGTTCGGTTTCGCCCAGTCCAACACCTTTTTTACAGCTGGATCTTTTGGTGAATTCAGGAGATCAATCAACTCCGTCCAAGTCGTTGTATCGCTCAATGAAAAAGTAGCCAATGCACTTAAGGCGATCAGCCGTTGTTGCGCCCTATCGCCACGCTGTCCCCAGTTATGATTAGACCGGTGTTTAAATTCCGGCTCTTTGGAAAGATCCGTCCATGTTAGCCAATATTTCTTTGCTTTTCGTATTTCTTTTTTGATAAACTCGACATTCCCTTTTAAATGTCGCTCAAGAAATGGAAGCAGACCATCAATATTTGTCTGACGAATAAGTTCCAGGTATTCATCGGCAATAACTTGCTTGGATTGGCCGCCTGCTTTTTTCTCCGAGGGAGCGACAATGGCCAGACCATCATCCGAATAACCTTTTTTTATTTTCTCGGCAATCAATTTCTCCGCATCTTTCAAACAACTTTCTGCTGAATCAAAGTTTTTTGTTTTCGATTGTCCGTCGGTACCATTTCTTCCGTAAGTTACCGTATGACTATTTCCATTAGTTTCTATTTGCCAGAATTTATCCGATGATCCGTCAATTAATTTTAAATGTCTAAACATAATGATTCCGATTTATTAAAACTGACAATCCTGTCACGGCACAACTCGCTATCAACTAACAAATTGGCTTTACGCAACAGGAGACTTAGCCAAAGATACATTTTCAATGTATCCACAAGATAACGGAAATCAGTGATTTTTAAAAATTTATAGTCTAGCGCAAAAAGAGAAAGAAGCCGTCCAACAAGTGAAAATGAGCGTTCAAACATTGACTCGTTGGCGGGAATCTGAGGGAGCGCACAAACACGGGAACAGAAGGCAGCGAAAAGGAAAAGAGCCCGGTGGAATGCCGAGCTCTTTTATAAAAAACTTAATTTGAATTAGGGTATGTTCGCCGCTTATTTTCGCTGAATTTTATCCGATAAGAGCTTCATATAAAAACCGCCTACGACACTACGTGCTTTAAAATTCTCACGTATCCCTGTATTCGCATCGTAAAAATCATTTAGTGGAACACGTGATTCTGTTTGAATCGCATGGTTGTAAACCGGGTGTACCAAAGCTTCAAATTCTTCCCGTGTCGGTGCGAATGTTGCAGTCCACAAAATCCAGTCATTTTTTGTATACGCTTTTCGGCTATCCAACGGAATTCCGAATCTGCTTTGTTTGGTGAGGTAATACTTGATTTCCGTATTATAGACTTTTTGAGGGAACAAATTTAGTCCCAACACTTTATCCCAGATCAGATTATATTTTTGGCTCCAGGTATTTTTATTGTCAAATGTCAGCGCATAATGGTCTCCAGCATCGGCCATTTCCATCCATTTTGGCACCATTTCCTCGGCGATGGCACGATATTTCTTTGCTGTCTCAGTTTCACCGATCGCTTCGGCCATCTGTGCATAACAGGCAATCCCCACGATGGCCTTCACCGACAAATTTGCATTGCGAGCAAGGTGACCGGCAAAATCATCCGTACACAATTGTGTTTTAGGGTCAAAACCATCTTTTACGAGATAGTCTACCCAAGTGGTAAGCGTCTTCCAATGTTTCTTTGCATAGCTTGCATCCCCCTGTACTTTCGAAATCGCTGCCGTTAAAATAATCATATTTCCAGACTCTTCAACAGGCATCGGTTCGCCATAAGTCTGCCCGTTGGCCAATGGATATGTCCCCAAATCATGTGCCGCCCAGGGGTGAGGATATTTGCCGCTTTCACTAAAGTAAAAGATACCAGTCAACATGCCCTTCAACAATTCCGGATTATAGATCAAGTATAAAGGTGCAGATGGATAAGTGACATCGACGGTATTAATAAAGCCACCGCTGTTGTTTTCCTTTGATAACCACAATAATTCGCCCTGTGGACTTTTTACCAGCGTGTGGGCAGCAATACTTTGCCGATAAGCCAATGTTGTTAAATGGGCATATTCCTTTCCACCCGACTTCAATGCATCGGCATAGACTTCCTTGTCGAAAGCAACACACCTGTCCATCACGGAGCGATATTCATTGGCCGCTAAGGTGAGCTGATTTTCGATGGTTTCCTTACCCGAATTATTCCACCAGGGCCGCAGATCTTTTTTGAAATATTGGATAGCATAAATTTCATCATACCCAAGTTCAACAAAACGTTCAACTTCTTTGTTGCCCACTTTCCCAAAAGGAATGATCGTATTCAATGATAATGCCGTTCCCTTTGTACTTGTTGACTTCGTATTCCCTTTTCTAAAGTCGTCCACTGCCGTTGCCATTGGACTTACAAACTGTTGGGCTTGATCCGCTTTTGGGGAAGCGACATAAAAATACCCCCAGTCGATACGCATATCATCGGCTCCTTTTTGCAACATAGGTTGTTCGACTGTTCCTGCTTTCAAAATAGCTAATTTATCAGTCTCATATTTTTCAGCAACGACCTCTTGTGATGGTTTATAGACCGCAATGTTGGATGCTGCACTTAAAAAGACTTTTACAGCATGTTGCTTTCCATCATTTGCCTTAACCTGATACGTAATGTAGGATACGGGTCTAGCCAATAGATTGAGATCATCCATTAATAGCGGCGATGTAAAGGTCAGTTTCAGGTCAACGTTGCCCGCCTGGAAGTTATATATGGTGCGCGTGGCTGTTACGTCCACATCCCTCTGTACGGCAGTCTGTATTTTAGGCCCGCTCTCTTTAAGCTTATCGACCAAGCCAAAGTCAAGATAACGGCCGCCAGCAGTATTTCGTAAGTGGACAGCAATCTGATTCTGTCCGGCTTTGAGATCAGATTTATTTATGGGCAGGTATTGAAAACTATTTGTCCAACCTGCTTTTTCATAAACTTTTTTTCCATTTAAAAATACCACCACGTTATCGTCATGGTTCAATTTCAGGAAGAGTTGGTTGATGCGTTGCGGGTCGGTCACATTGAAGGCACGGCGCACCCAGATATCATCTGATTTCCACAAGGTCTTGACATGTCTTTGATCATCTCCTATAGGAGCAGCACCTGATCTCCAGTCACTGGCCTGATAAGAAGAAGACTGCCAGTCTCCCGCCGGTTTAGTCTCAGTATATTGTACAGTAAAGGGCTGATCCTCCGCCGTAGGAAGAATCGTTTTATAACTGGGTTCCTCCTTCCCAAGAAAACGATAGATATTACCATCAACATTGATCAGTCCGAGCAGTGAATGATCCGCTTCCGTCCAGTGTTTGGTGGTCGAAGCATTCAGCTGATCCGTCATTGACCAGATACTAAAGTTTGGATTATGGGTAATCAATGGATAGGCTGGAGCTTTTCTTTGTTGTGCCTGCGCATCAAAAAAACTTGATATACAAGCCAGCAAGCAACAAAAACTCACTTTTCCGAGTTTGTTCATCTTAAAAATAGGTTTTTTAAAGGGTTTAATCATATATTTTGATAAAATTAGCGACGTAGCTGTTTTCAGGCATAAAAAAGAGTCATTACACATGCTTCAAAAAAAATTACGCTTAACAACAAATAACGTTGGAATAACTGACATTCAGCAGCCGCTTCGTATCAATTTATATGCAATTTATATCAAATTGCAGCCGGTCCCCCCTTGTATTCCCCTATCTTCCCGGCGCCAATTCAGCCATCTTCAAAACGCATACATGAAGAGCTACCCTAGATTTCTTTATCAGTTTTATTGGCATGTTGCATCATCTTTGCTAAATTCCCTAATTGAACGAGGGCAAATCTCAGTTCATTTGTCCAAGGTAGTCCCAAACAAAAGCGCACGCAATTTTGAAATTGATTTTGAAGGGTGAACATTCTTCCCGGAGCAATACTTATTTTCTTTTTTAATCCGTAGTTGTAAAGCTTTGTTGTGTCAATGCTTTTTGGCAACTCTACCCACAATGCCAATCCTCCTTGGGGTCTGCTGATCCGCGTCCCTTCCGGAAAAGATTCCGCGATCACATTGGCAAATCGTTGATAGTTTTCCAGCAATGTTTTCCGAAGATGATAAAGATGATGATCATATCTCCCGGTCATTAAAAAATTACCCACCGCCTCGTGAATCAATGTTGTCGACGACAAGGCATGGATTAATTTCAGACGGAGCACCTGATCCTTGTATTTACCTGCCGCAACCCAGCCCACCCGGTAGCCGGGGGCCAATGTTTTTGATACCGAGCCACACCATAGCACGTTACCATCTTCGTCAAATGTTTTGCAACATTTGGGACGTTCGCGGCCAAAATAGATATCGCCATAGGTATCATCTTCGATCAGCGGAATAGCATACTTGGCGAGTAACCTGACCACTTCCTTTTTATTTTTATCAGGCATACAATAGCCCAATGGGGTATTGAAATTTGGTACAAGCAGACAAACATTTATTTTGGGCAATAGACGTTCAAGAGCATGGATATCAATTCCTGACATTGGATCGCAGGTCAATTCAATGACTTTTAATCCCAAACTTAGGACCAACTGCAAAATACCGGGATAACAGGGACTCTCCAGCGCAATGGTATCTCCCGGCCTGGTCAACGCCATCAGACAGAGCGACAAAGCGTGCATACAGCCATTCGTTGTGATAACATCATCCGCTGTCAATCCCCCGCCCCAACCCAGGGAGCGCGCTGCTACCATCCTCCGCAATTTCAAATTCCCCTGTAAAGATTCATATTCAGCGCCACCAGCATCTAATACCCGGCTTGCAAGTACAATTTCCTTTTTTAATTTCGCTAAAGGCAGTAAGTCCCCTGAGGGAACACCGATGGAAAACAAGGTGAGGTCTTTACGGCCCATATTCGCGTAGACATTACTGATCAGCTCATTGGGCTCAACACTATCCGCCATAAGCTGTATTTGACCTGTCTCGGGTAGCTGTAATTTGTGCTGATTCAATGCGTTAACAAAATACCCCGACTGCGGTATCGAATAAATTAGTGATTGCGCTTCCAACGCGAGAAATACCCGCTTAGCTGTGTTCATACTAATGCCATGTTCCTTACTCAACATACGCACGGATGGTAGCCGTTCGTTGGGTTTGAGAACACCATTTTTTATTTTACTTGCTATATTTTGCGCCAAAACACTGTACAGAAAGTCTTTTCCCATTGTGTAAATATAACTGTATCCATCAATTAAACAAAAACTGTAACTGTACTCAACTTAAACTATTCACGAGATTTGTATCAAAATTTAGATCACAGGACAATGGGCATTCATACAGGAGAGACAAAATCATCAAACGGTTGGCTAAACGGTTTACTTGGTGTAATTATATTTAGTGGCTCACTGCCAGCGACACGGATAGCAGTCTTAGATTTGGATCCGTTCTTTGTAACGGTAGCCCGCGCTACCATCGCAGGCATGCTTGCGCTGATCGTATTATTGATCAATAAGGAAAAATTTCCTCAAAAAACACAGTTTTTGTCCCTTGGTATTGTGGCCTTGGGCGTAGTCATTGGCTTCCCCCTATTGAGCGCCCTGGCCCTACGTTATGTGACCTCCGCACATTCCATTGTCTTTGTAGGTATACTTCCTGTGTCGACCGCAGTTTTTAGTATCATTCGTGGTAGCGAACGTCCCCGCCCGGTATTCTGGATCTTTTCGATACTCGGCAGTCTCTTGGTAGTTGGATATGCGCTCAAGCAAGGCATATCTTCCTCCCCTGTCGGAGATATACTGATGTTATTTTCTGTTATTCTTTGTGGACTTGGGTATGCCGAAGGGGGCAAGCTTTCAAAGACATTGGGCGGTTGGCAGGTAATTTCCTGGGCATTGGTGTTTTCATTGCCAGTGGTTCTGCCCCTGACTTTTATTTTCCTTCCAACAACCGTGGCAAACGTAGGTATTGGAGCTTGGACAAGTCTTGCTTATGTCTCCCTCTTTAGCATGTTTATCGGTTTTATCTTTTGGTATAAAGGATTAGCTCAGGGTGGAATTGCTGCTATTGGTCAGCTCCAGCTCCTTCAACCCTTCTTTGGTCTCATCTTAGCCGCCAGTCTGCTTCACGAAGAAGTGAATATCGGGATGCTATTCGTTACCATTGGTGTCATACTCTGTGTGGGTGGCGCTAAAAAATT
This sequence comes from Sphingobacterium athyrii, assembly GCF_003071065.1. Taxonomy (GTDB): domain Bacteria; phylum Bacteroidota; class Bacteroidia; order Sphingobacteriales; family Sphingobacteriaceae; genus Sphingobacterium; species Sphingobacterium athyrii. The sequence continues at coordinate 1,445,893 of NZ_QCXX01000001.1, forward strand.
TGCCAGCTAACAAGATAAAATAAAATAGGCCTTGTTAGCTGACCATTATAAAACCAACACATACATCAGTTCGGCAGCGACAGTACAATCCGGCCATTCAACCTGACGGGAATGTGTATAGTGTTGTCACTGGACCAGCCACTTTATTGGATTTGGACCATTTACTCCAATCACTTTAGCCCTATTTTTGTTGTAATCACAAAAACACCCTTGTATGTACGTACCCAGACATTTTCAATTTGAAGACTATAGGGAACAGCTTGCATTTATGAAAGAATATAGTTTTGCAACGATTGTATCCATTAAAAACAATATTCCGATAGCGACGCAACTTCCTTTTCAGATCAACGAACATGCTGATAAGCTCTTTTTAAGCTCGCATTTTGCTGTTGCAAATGAGCAAGCCAATTATATTGTAGAAAACACTTCGTTGGTTATTTTTTCGGAACCACATGCCTATATATCCCCGATGCATTACGACAAGGAGGAAAGCGTCCCAACTTGGGACTATATCGCTGTACATGCCTACGGAACAGCACGGATTATAAACAATGAGGACGAAAAGATAGCAGTGCTTGAACAAATGATCAAGACCTACGACAGTGCTTATTTAAACCAATGGCAAGGACTGTCCGATCGTTTTAAAAAAGGCATGATGCGAGGTATTGTTGCCTTTGAGCTGGAGGTAACGGATCTACAGGGGCAAAAAAAGATTAGTCAGAACAAAGCGCCCGCCGAAAGGGAACGTATAGCTACACATTTAGAGAAAGGAGGCAATTCTGTCGAAAAGAGCATCGCTAAATCTATCAGAAACTTACAGTCTTAATTTATTACACAGATTCAAATGGACAAAAATTCAATAAACATAAAAATTCTCAAAGTGAAAATGACTGATATTGATCTATTGCAAAGTATAAGTCAGCAGACCTTTATCGAGGCATTTTCTGAAGCCAATACAGCAGATAATATGACGAAATACATGGCGGAAAAATTCTCGAATGAAACACTATTGGCTGAATTGAGCAATCAAGGGTCGGAGTTTTATTTTGCGCAACTCGATAATAGGGTCATTGGCTATCTCAAAATAAACAGTGAACAGGCGCAAACAGAATTACAACATGAGCATGCACTGGAAATAGAACGTATCTATGTATTACAAGAATTTCATGGAAAAAAAGTAGGACAGCTTCTTTATGAAAAAGCATTGGATATTGCCCGGTTAAAAAATGTTCGGTTCATCTGGTTGGGGGTATGGGAGGAAAATCTTCGTGCAATCAGTTTTTATCAAAAAAATGGCTTCGTCGCCTTCGATAAACATATTTTCAGATTGGGTGATGATGAACAAACCGATATTATGATGAAAAAAAATTGGACCAACAATTAATTCAAAAAAATGAATTCAACCATTATCGACAATATAAATACTGTACGGCATCGGATCAAAGAAGCTTGCCAAAAAAACGGCAGAGATCCACAAGAAGTAAAATTATTGCTCGCAACAAAAACTGTAGCAGCAGAGCGCATAAAAATCGCTTTACAAACCGGACAGACCTTAATTGCCGAAAACAAGGTGCAGGAACTAAAGGAGAAATACGAAGATCTGAAAGAGATTCCACACAACAATCATTTTATTGGACACTTGCAGACCAATAAAATCAAAGAAATCCTTAAGTATAATGTTTCCTGCGTGCATTCCATAGATCGCTTCGATTTAGCTCAAAAGCTCCATCAGCGGCTCACAGCCGAAAATAAAACAATAGATATACTCATTCAGGTAAATACATCTTACGAGGAGAGTAAATATGGTGCTGCTCCAGATCAGGTCATTGACCTTGTCAGGCAGATTTCGGTTTTCAATACCTTACATATAAAAGGCCTGATGACGATCGGTCTGCTGAGTGCCGAGGCTGACCGAGTGCGTAAGTGTTTCCAGTTGCTCAAACAGATTCAACAAGAAATTATCAGGCTCGACATCCCGAACGTGACAATGCAAGAATTATCCATGGGAATGAGCGGAGATCTGGACATCGCGATTGCAGAGGGCGCAACTATTGTGCGGGTAGGCACAGCAATATTCGGACAGCGAAATACGCCCGATAATTACTATTGGAACGAGAATTTGATGGAATAGAAAATCTGATCTATAAATATAGCTTATGAATGTGCATTTTATCCAACATGAAGATTTTGAAGCTCCAGGAGCCTATTTACAATGGGCGGTATCACGACAACATAAAACGAGTTTCTCTAGAGTATATCAAAATGAAACGCTACCGCAAGATAGCGTGACGATAGACCTATTGGTCATTATGGGTGGGCCCCAAAGTCCAGATTCGTCTCCACAAGAATATCCCTATTATGATGCACCTGCTGAAATTGCATTGATTAAGCAATGCATCTATGCTGGTAAAGCCGTCATCGGCGTTTGTCTGGGAGCACAATTGATCGGTGAGGCGCTAGGAACAACCTACGAACCGAGTCCGGAAAAAGAAATAGGCGTCTTTGCGATCCAACTGACTGAAGACGGTTTACAGGACAAGAAAATACAGCATTTTGGCAAATCCCTTGCTGTCGGTCATTGGCATAATGACATGCCGGGGCTCAGTGCAGGCAGTCAGGTACTCGCGACCAGTGCAGGTTGCCCGCGACAGATTGTAAAATACAACGATTTGGTCTACGGTTTCCAATGCCATATGGAACTCAATGCAGAAGTTGTTGAACTGCTGATCAAAGCAGAAAAAGATCTTTTGCACAAAAGCCAGGCGCACAGGTTTGTCCAGACCCCGGATCAAATCCGCAGTTACGACTATACCGAAATGAACTATAAGCTATTTCAATTTCTTGATCATCTAGAAGCTACTTACCGGTATAAGAAAAAATAGCTTTTGAAAGAGACCGCATAAGTAAGGAACCCAAACACGCAATAGACATCAACTGTAATCTGTATTCACCTCGTAGGATTTAATTGGCAAAAATAATGCATCAAACATCAGATTTATACGATATTTTAGCGCTGAGGTAAAGAAAAAAATGTAGATTTAGTTATCAAACAACATGCAGATGGATTTTAAACTTAGGTATCTTTTGAGCGGAAGCATCTTATTAATCGTAGGTCTTGTGCTATTTTCCTGTTCTGTTAAAAAGAATGACGAGAATTTGATCTGGTATGAAAATCAGGTCATTGAACAGGTCGTCCCTGATCAGGATTCAGTTTACAGGATACAGATCGGTATGATGGCCGCTTCTTTTTGGTTAGACACCAAAAATGGTGAACGAAAAGATGAGTTAAGCCTTTTACAAAAGAGTTTAAAGCAACGAAATAAGCTGACCATTGGCGTAGAACAAGGGACCAATAGAATCATTCGTGTTGATAAATAGCAGCTTGTCGCTGACAACGCAAACACGAATGATCCGAATATTTTTAATAACAGTCCATTTTATCCTTCCCCCAGTCCCCTGACTTTACCAAAATAGTGTCAGGCTATCCTCTCCATTAAATAAATCTGCGGCGTCTCTTGCAACTTCTCCTCCGCCATACGTCCGAATGCCAGGATATAAGGTTGCTGATTGTGGTGTTCCAGTCCCGCGCGGCTTTCCCAAATTTCATAAAAGATAAACTGATTCTCATCGTCTGTCGTCTGATGTAGGTCATATTGCATACAAGCGGCTTCTTTGCGGCTTTCTTGGACCATATGTTGCAATGTAGCCCTGACTTCATCTCGATACAACAGATTTGCTTTTAAAATAGCGGTTATATAAATCCTCATGATAATTGATTCTCAAAATAAAATACTTCTTCCAGATATTCTTTATACTCTTTTTCGTAATTGTCTACACGTTCCTGCGTTGCCCCCTTCTCCATATCATGAAAATGGAAACTTCCGATACTTTCCAGTCCCGCAAATTGATTCATCTTATGAAAACCGAACAGAACCCCCTCGTCAACAGAATGTTGATCAAAAAACTCACCCTCCATGGTAAATGCAGTATCTGGCGCATTCCAGCTCGAGGTCACAAAATACTTTTTCCCATGCATTAGACCACCGGTGCCATAATTGATTGCGGGATTCTTGCGTGAACGACCATCACTCCGATAAATTCCATTATTGTGTCCGGCGGTAAACACTTCATCAATATAAAGCTTCAGACGATTAGGTACCTGAAACCACCATACAGGGAAATGATACACGATAATATCTGCCCATTTAAAATTTTCTGCTTCTACCATTGGATCAAATGCATCGTTTACATTTGTCACACGCGTTTCAAATCCGTTTTTAACTAAAGTTTGTACCGTCCAATTCGTAATTGTGGTATTAAAAGAACCACCAGAGTGTGCGAATTCCTGCCCGCCATTGATAATAAATATATTCATTTCTATAATTTTTATTATTGATAACACAAATTTCTATCATTATTATAGATAATACAAATAATTTAAATTGTACATTTGTATCATTAAAATAATAGATATGAAATGGAACTTAGAATGGCTGCGCACTTTTAAAGCGATCTATGAGACCGGTACCCTGTCTGCTGCGGCACAGGAATTGTTTATCTCACAGCCCGGTGTGAGTCTACATCTCAACTCTTTGGAAGCGTTTACCGGGCACAAACTTTTCGATAGGTCCGCACGTAGGATGGTTCCGACGGAGAAAGGTAAAATTCTATACAACTATATTATAGATCCACTGAAGAAACTTGAAACAGGCGAGCAGCATTTTCACAAACGTACCCTGGATGAGCGTATTACCATCAGTGTCGGCATGTGTTTTGAAACCTTTCAATACACCTTAGAGGAGCATATTGCACAACTCCCCTTTAACCTGATCATTAAATTTGGTGAATATCCGCAGATGCAACAGGATCTGGACAATGGGCTACTTGACTTAATTATTACACCACAAAAGGGTAATCAACAGAATTTGATTTATCAGGCTTTTTCGAAAGAACGTATTGTATTGATTGCGGGTGGCCAGACCGACACCGCGGACTTAGAAGCCTTATTGCATGACAACAAGATTAAGGAAGCCTCAATGCTATTAAAAAAACAGCTATGGTACAGCACCGCAGCGGATATGGATCATCTCAGGAATTTCTGGTCAACGCATTTTGGCGAACATCCGGATTTCAGTCCCAATTACATTGTACCTAATATCAGTTCTATTATACGATGCCTCAGCAATAACAAGGGCTTTTCCATTGTTCCTGATTTTTTATGTGCAGAAGCCATTGCTTCCGGCAAAATAAAACTGGTCTGGGAAGGACAATCTCCTGTGGAGAATACCCTCTATTTTGGAACACGCAAGAAAACAATGTATCAGGAGGAAATCAGTCAGTTGGAGACATTGCTACAGGAAAAGTGGTAACTGCCTTTATTGATTCAGCATCTTACTTAAGAATTCGGGGGTCACGCCAATATAGGCTGCAACCTGCTTTTGAGGCAAACAGGCGATCAAGCTAGGATAGCGGGTGCAAAATCGTTCATAACGTTCCCTAGCGGTCAAACGTAAGTTTTCCATCGCACGGCTTTGGTAATAGACCAAGGCGTTTTCTGCAAGTATTCTGAAGTAAATATTCAACTGCGGGATTTCTTTGTACAGCCTATTCAGATCCACCTTGGCAATCATAGCGATTTCAGAATCAAATATTGCATCCACAACAAGATGCCCCGGCTTGCCCGTAATAAGGCTATACATATCCCCAATCCACCAGCCTTCAGGAGCAAATTGCTGAATATAAGGACTACCATTTTCATCCACACAATAACTGCGCAGACAGCCCGAAACGACAAATAAAGCATAACGGCTCACATCCCCTTCCAACAATAAAACCTGTTTCTTCTTGACCTTTTTCAATTTGACAAAAGAAAAGAAAAGTTCCTTCTCTTGGGCATTAAGATCAATTTGATTCAGGATGCTCTCCGCTAATAGCTTTTGATCCATAGGATAATGCTGATTGATATACAGCAAATATAGTCTATCCCTAAATCCGAACCAAGGTTTCCGACAATTGTTTTATTCCCTTTAGAAAGCTAGGAGGTCTGCCAGGATAGAGGATGGCCAACAACAGCGCAACCCCATGGACGAGCGGATTTTATTGGAAATATGTTTCGGGTATTTTATAACTTCATAACGGATTAGCTATTAAAAATATTTCTCGATGAAAGAACATCAATATAAAGCGACTGTCGAATGGACAGGCAATTTAGGCAGTGGTACAGATCATTATAAGAACTACGAAAGAAGCCACCAGATCAGCATAAAGGACAAAGTGATTATCCAGGGTTCTTCTGATCCGGCATTTCGCGGGGATCCCAACAAGCACAATCCCGAAGACCTCTTACTTGCGTCCCTATCCTCCTGCCACATGCTATGGTATCTTCATTTCTGTTCGGTCAACAATATTATCGTGGAATCGTATATTGACCATGCCACAGGGACAATGATGGAGGAGGAAAGTGGCAAGGGCTTTTTTAAAGAGGTTATACTTAGTCCTTCTATTCGTGTTCAGCGACCGGAAATGATCGACAAAGCAATCGCACTCCACAAAAAGGCCAGTGAGTATTGCTTTATTGCAAATTCAATGAATTTCCCGGTATTCCATCAGCCCCATGTGCGATCGGAAGAGTAATCTTATCTGTTGCCGAGACGTTCTTGTAATTCCCTTCTGAAAGTGATCCCAACAGGCAGACTCATATCATTGATCTGCACCATGCCATGTTCATATTTGCTAACCTTGTTGATGGAGGCAATATACGATTTATGGATGCGGACAAATTTGGAAGCAGGTACTTGTTTTAAAATCTGCTGGGTAGTACTGGCCGTAAGATAGGTCTGCGCGGGCGTCACGATTTTTACATAATTACCAAAACTTTGGATAAAGTCAATTTGGGCAAGCTTCACCTCAATCAACCGTCCATCCATGCGGATACTGATTGTCTTTGGTTCCTCCTCTTGTGGGATCAGACTACCGGTGTAGGAAAGAAAGCGTTGAACAGCTTTAAAAAAACGGGGGAAAGATATCGGCTTCAATAAATAATCAATAACGCCGTAGTCATAGCTTTCCAATGCATATTCCGAGTAAGCTGTTGTTAGTATCGTTTTAGGTGGATTGTCCAACATTTTCAGAAACTCCATTCCAGTGATTTCGGGCATATCAATATCCAGAAAAATCAGGTCGACCCTATTATTTCGCAGATATTCCAGTGCTTCAAATGCATTGTAACATTGGGCTGCCAATTCCAGATCAGCGCTTCTTTCGATATAATTGACCAATACATAATGTGCAGCTGGTTCGTCGTCAACCACAATACAGCGATTTTTCTCCATAGCTAAAGATTTATGACTAAAGATACCTCAAACTCCTCTTTACTGGCGTTTGTATTTAACTGATAGCGGTTAGGATATAACAATTTCAATCGTGCTACCGTATTTTCCAAACCTATTTTTGCCGAAAAAACGTTCCTTTTTTTCACGGGAACGGAATTTCGCACATGCAAATATAAGTTCCCTTTTTCAATCCTGATCGAAATTGCTACGTAACAATCTTCTATACTACAGGTGCCATGTTTAAAGGCATTCTCTACAAATGTGATCAGTAGCATTGGCGCAATCTGATAATTGACTCCCTCCTCTCGCTGGTAATCAAAGTCAATCTTCGTACGATACCCAAGGCGTTCCCGTTCCAATTCGATATAGCTCGAAATAAAGTCAATCTCATCATCCATAGACACAAATTCCTTATCGCTACTTTCCATTTGATAACGCAGCAATTGCGATACCTTGATAATCAGTTCAGAAGTACGTTCCGGAAATTTGAGGCTGATGCCATAGATAGTATTTAAGGTATTGAACAAAAAATGAGGGTTCAGCTGTTTTTTCAAATTAGACAATTGCGTTTGGTTAGAAAGCAGCTCCCGTCGTGTTTTCAATCGCTGAAAGCGATAAAATTCAATAAATTGGATACTGCCCAAAATACAGATTAACGAGCCCAATAATACGCCGACCTGATAATGGAATGTTTTCTGAGCGAGATTTTTGTACAGAAAACAATTTTTGTAGATTACATTTTCCGTTATTTCTTTTAAAATGAGAGCAAAAACCAGCAGCATTGCGATGGAGAACAGCGCATACAGTACAGCTTTATTCTTTTTCAGCAGCAGCGGCAGCAGAAAGAAACGGTTCACCTGCGCATGGATATATAAGATCAAAAAATAGATCACCCCCATTAAAAAACCTTTCCAGCTTAAAATCAGGATCCAGTCATTCAACGTAAAGAGGATAAACGAAAAGATCAATAATGCAATTTCCTGTATGATCTTATTCTCCAGCACCTTTCTCATAATCCCTTATTTTGTTAAAAATCTGTTACAAAGTAAAAGTATTAAGTTTATAACCACCGAAAAATAAATGACGAATTAAATTGGTCACTTTTAAACGCCATAGATCATTTTAAACGGACTTTACAGCAAGCATGGTCTTATCTTCGTTTCCATAAAATGATATATAACCTATGCTGAAATTGAATTTAGTGTTGTCATTGGCTGTATCACTTGCGACCTCAACCTCATTTGCACAAAAGCTTACCATCCGTGATGCTGTGGACCAAGGTCTGGCAAATTATGGAATTATTAAGGCAAAGGCGTATTATGTCCAGTCAGCACTACAGACCAACGAACAGGTAAAACGCGACTTCTGGCCTAATTTGACCGTTGCAGCGCAACAAGATTATGGAACCATAAATGGACAGAATGGTCCACTGTATGGATTTGGCGGACTCGGTGTTGCTTCTTCGGGAGCGGCACTTCCGGAGCAAAATTGGAATTCCGCATTCGGAGCGCTTTATCTTGCCAACATCAATTGGGATATCTACACCTTTGGCCGCAGGAAAGAGCGAATCGAATTGAGTAAAGCGGACAGCAGACGATTGGAAATTGATCTCCAACAAGAACAATTTCAACATAAGATCAAGATTGCCGCAGCCTACCTGAATCTTCTGGCGAGCCAACGTCTCCAGAAAAATCAACAGAAGAACCTGGATCGCGCTCTGGTATTCTTTAACATCGCGGCCACCAAAGCCAAGAACGGGATTTTGCCCGGTGTCGATTCAACCTTGGCCTCGGCAGAAGTATCCCGCGCGAAGATCAGTTTGAATCAGGCCGGAGAAAATGTGAAGGAACAAAACAACAAATTGACGGTATTGATGGGAATCAATTCGACAGACCTTCAGATTGACACTGCGCTGGTAACAAAAACACCCACCCAGCTGCTGAGCACTGACCCGGCTTTGGTAGACAATAATCCGGTACTTCAATATTACAAAAGTCGGATTGAAGTGGGCGAACAACAGCTGAAGCTTTCAAACAAGGAATTTTTACCAACCCTCTCCGCTTTCGGAGTTTTCCAGGCAAGAGGTTCTGGCTTCAAAAGCGATTACACAACAGACCTCCATGCCTTTACAAGAAACTACTGGGATGGTATCCGTCCCAACCGACAAAACTATCTTTTGGGCTTGGGGATCAATTGGAATATCACCACGATCGCCCGAATCAACAAAAAAATCAGTGCACAGCGATACACCAACGACGCCTTACGGGAGGAATATCAAACTACTGCGGCGCAATTTGCCGCGCAGCTCGATGCCGCTGATGTTAAAATCAAGTTAGCCCAGCAGAGCGATATTGAAGCACCAAGACAGGTGTCAGCTGCCCTACAGGCCTACAATCAAAAGATGGCGATGTACAAAAACGGTCTAGCGACACTTGTGGATGTCACCCAGACCTTATATACCCTGAATAGAGCCGAAACAGATCGCGAAATCGTCCATATCAACCTCTGGCAGTCACTTTTACTGAAAGCCGCAGCGGCTGGAGATTTCGATATTTTCAACAAAGAACTATAAATAACACCGCATGAATTTAATCCGTTTTGCCTTACGTAAGCCGATATCCATTCTTGTACTGGTCATGGGACTTATTGTATTTGGAATAGGCGCAGTACGCACCATCAAGGTAGACATTTTACCCAAAATGAACCTTCCTGTTATTTATATTGCGCACCCCTTTGGGGGTTATTCTCCAGATCAGATGGAGTCTTATTTTGCCAAAAACTACGTCAATATCCTACTTTTTGCCAATGGCGTCAAATCCATTGAGACCAAAAACATCCAGGGGCTGACCTTAATGAAGATCTCCTACTACGAAGACACCAATATGGCACAAGCAGCGGCGGAATTGAGCGCACTCGCCAATAGGATCCAGGCCTCCTTTCCTCCGGGATCACAACCGCCCTTTATTATCCGGTTTGACGCGTCTTCACTCCCTGTAGGGCAGCTTGTACTCAGCAGTGATAAACGTTCCAACAACGAACTACAGGATCTGGCCAATGTGTATGTTCGGGCTTCATTTACCTCCATACCGGGATTACTTTCCCCGCCACCATTTGGGGGCAGTCCCCGTACCATCGAGGTCAATGTAGATCCCGATCTGATGCGCAGTCACAACATGACCCCCGATCAGGTCGTCGAAGCATTAAAACTCAACAACCAGACCGCACCTGCCGGAAATGTCCGTATAAAAGATAAAAACTATATTACGCCCACCAACAACACCATTCGGGATGTAAAAGATTTTGAGAAAATCCCGCTTTTTAAAGGCGGAGTACAAAATCTCTATCTGGGCGATATTGCCACGGTGAAAGACGGCGCCGATGTTACCGCAGGTTATGCGCTCGTCAATGGCAAACGATCGGTCTACGTCAGTATTGCCAAAGCCGGTGATGCTTCCACTTGGGAAGTCGTACAAAATCTGAAAGCCGCACTTCCAAAAATACAGAATACCTTGCCCGAGGATGTAAAACTATCCTATGAGTTTGACCAATCCGTTTATGTCATCAACTCCGTCAAAAGTTTGATTACCGAAGGCGCTATCGGAGCAATACTCACTGGTCTGATGGTCTTATTATTTTTGGGCGACCGTAGAGCAGCTTTAATCGTTATTTTAACAATCCCAATCTCTGTTATTTCGGGCGTGCTCTTCCTGAAACTATTTGGACAGACGATCAATCTAATGTCACTGAGTGGATTGGCACTGGCAATCGGTATCCTCGTTGACGAGAGTACAGTCACGATAGAGAATATACACCAACACCTGGATATGGGCAAACCAAAAGCATTGGCCATCTGGGATGCCTGTAAGGAAATTGCCTTGCCAAAGCTGCTGATTTTACTCTGTATCCTCGCTGTATTCGCTCCGGCTTTTACAATGACAGGTATTCCCGGATCCTTATTTTTACCACTGGCTTTGTCCATCGGATTTTCGATGATTATCTCCTTTCTGCTGTCACAGACTTTCGTACCGATCATGGCCAACTGGCTCATGAAAGATCACCACAAAACCGGTGCACATAAAATAAATCCAAAAGGACTGAATCCGGATGAAGTTCAATTTGCCGAAACAGGTCTATCCGTTGAATCCGAACAAGATACCCTGAATCAAAAGAAACTTCTTGTTGAACGGGAAGATTTTAACAACGATGGCAAGATCAGCCTGTTTGAACGATTCAGAAATCGGTTTATGAAAATGATCGACCGACTGTTCAAGCAGAAGAAAATTATCACCGTCGTCTACCTGGTGGGTGCCATAAGTCTGGTCCTCGTTTTGCTCAATACGATTGGACAGGACGTATTTCCAAAGGTCAATTCGAGCCAATTTCAGATGCGTCTGCGTGCCGTCGAAGGCACCCGCATTGAACGTACCGAAGAAAAGGCCAAACGCGCATTAGCTGAGCTTGAACAACTGGTCGGTAAAGAACACATTAGCATATCCTCTGTTTATATTGGTCAACACCCCGGGCAATTCTCCGTATCACCGATCTACCTGTTTATGGCAGGTCCCCATGAAGCCGTTTTTCAAATCGCCCTCAAAGATTATCACCACGATATGGACAGTTTCCGCGACGAATACAGAAAGCGACTCAAGGCCGCTCTTCCTGATGTGCAGGTTTCTTTTGAACCGATCGAACTCACCGACAAAGTCCTGAGTCAAGGTTCGCCGACACCGATCGAGGTGCGAATTGCCGGCAAGAACAAAAAAAATAATGAAAAATATGCAGGCAAATTAATCGAAGAACTGAAAGCTATTCCCTATTTCAGGGATGTGCAGCTGGCGCAATCCATCAAATACCCGTCCTATGACATCAATATTGACCGGGTACGTGCCGCTCAGCTAGGTATTGACCTTGCAGAAGTGACCCGATCATTGATCGCGGCAACATCGTCCTCCCGTTATACCGAGAAAAATACCTGGATTGATGAAAAAGCGGGGCTATCCTACAATGTGCAAGTACAGGTTCCCATTGATAAAATGAAAGACGAGAAAGAGATTGGAGAAATTCCATTGTTAAAAAATTCGTCAAGGCCAATACTGAGCGATATTGCAACCATTACGCCATCTTATACTTATGGCGAGAACGACAACCTAGGTGCCATGCCCTACATTTCTGTCACCGCCAATATCGACCATACGGATCTGAAAACAGCCTCCAATGATGTACAACGTAGTATTAAAGCTTTGGGCGAACTTCCACGCGGTCTTTCAGTGGAGCAAATCGGGTTGGGAAAAGTATTAAATGAAACTATGGATAGCCTACAGGCAGGTCTGGCGGTAGCAATTATTGTGATATTTCTGATGCTTTCGGCCAACTTTCAGTCATTTAAAGTTTCTATGGTCGTCCTCACCACTGTCCCAGCCGTTGTCCTTGGATCCCTGCTGATGCTTTTATTGACCGGTTCAACGCTCAACCTACAGTCTTATATGGGTATTATTATGTCTGTTGGTGTATCCATTGCCAATGCGGTGCTGCTGATCACCAATGCCGAACATATCCGCAAGCACAATCAAAACGCATTGGCTGCCGCACGTGAAGCCGCCTCTCTCCGTTTACGCCCTATTATTATGACCAGTTTGGCCATGATTGTCGGGATGTTGCCCATGGCAATAGGCCATGGTGAAGGCGGTGAACAGGTATCTCCTTTGGGACGTGCCGTTATCGGAGGCTTATTATTCTCTACGTTTGCCGTACTGGTGATTTTACCTTTAATATTTGCCTGGGCACAAGAGAAAAGCAGCACCCAATCAATCTCCTTAGATCCAGAAGACGAAGAAAGTAAACATTATATCGCAGCATTAAAACCTTTATCATGAAACACAATCTCCTAAAAATATTATCCGCAGTAGGCCTACTCGCCTACTTAACCGGATGTCAGTCCGCAGCTGAGGAAAACAGTAAAAAAGTGGCAGCGGTAACGGCAAGTCCAGTAATGGAAACATTTGCGCCGTCTAAACAGAAACTAACAAACAAAATGCAGATACCCGGCGAGATCAGTGGATTTCAACAGGTAGAAATTTATGCCAAAGTGAGCAGCTATGTACGGGCATTAAAAGTTGACATTGGCAGTCGGGTTCAGGCCGGGCAGCTGTTAGCTGTACTTGAGGCACCAGAATTGAGTTCACAGTTGTCGGCCGCAAAATCAAGATTAAAATCGCAGGAAGCGATTTACATGGCGACTAAAAGTACCTACGATAGACTATTCGAAACCAGTAAAGTCGAAGGTACTGTAGCCCGACTGGATCTCGAGGTCGCCGAAGCGAAAAAGAATGCCGATTTTGCCCAGTTTCAGGCGGCAAAATCAGCCTATGCGGAGGTACAGAACCTACTGAACTACCTCGAAATACGCGCACCATTTGATGGCGTTATCGCTACACGTAATGTCAATCAGGGTGCCTATGTCGGACCAGCGGGCAGAGGTTCGGAGATGCCTATCATGACCATCCAGCAACAGAGCAAGCTCCGCTTGGCTGTTGCCGTACCCGAACAATATGCAGGCTTCCTGGCAGCAGATCAACCGCTACAATTTACCGTAAAATCCTTGCCGGGCCAACAGTTTTCAGGTAAGATCGCACGTAAATCAGGGGCACTAGATAGCAGATTTCGATCTGAAAGAGTTGAAATCGACATTACCAATACAAACAATAAGCTCCTTCCGGGCATGGTTGCCGAAGTTGAATTACCTTTGACCTCTCAGGATAGCACTTTTGTCGTTCCCAAAACCGCGGTCTTTACCTCCGGTGAAGGCAGTTTTGTCATCGCCGTTGTAGACAACAAAACAAGCCGTGTTCCAGTGCAAAAAGGACGTAGCATTGACGGTCAGGTCGAAGTCTTTGGTGACCTTAGTCCGACCATGCGACTCATCAGTAAAGCCGATGAAGAAATCGCAGATGGTACCACGGTTAAATAAAAAGCAAGGCAAGTTAATCTATATCTAAAAGCATTTCTGAGCATTGAGTATTTGAAAAAGAGACTGCAGGAAAAGCAAATAAAAAAGCAAACGGGGCGTCCAAAAATATCGGACACCCCATTTGCTTTTTATATTTCCAGTCGGATACTATATACCCATAAATTTAAAGGCGTTGGCAGATTTAAATAGCCCATTTGAGATCCCATTAATTGCTACTCCTTGTTTTAAATCCAACTTCATTGTAGGAGCCCCCTTCTTCAAATTAAATTTAGTAAGATCCACCCATAAAGTTCCCGGAGTCAATACATTCTCAAAATAATAAACTTTATTCTTTTGATCCGCGACTGACCGCCATCGAGTAGAGGAAATATTAGGTTCAGTTTCCGAGCTGATACCAAATGGGACAGAGCAATTACGAATGACACTAAATACACTCGCGACGGCGGTTCGTGTATCCGCTGTTTGTGGGATGGCATTGATATAATACGAAGCACGCACAAAACGATCTGCAGCCCGATTGGTACCCGGAAGCATAATTGTCCCCGGAATTCCCTGCCAGTATCTGTTTAAGGCCAGCTGCTCCTCAAATACCGGTGAATTTGTCATCACGGTATATGCCGCATTGTGGTGAATAACCAATTTTCCATTAATGTATTCAAAGATAGCATTGTCACCTGTTGCATCCGAGAGGGACAGGTGTACCGTTGTAAACTTTTCGGTTCCCGGAATATAATCACTCACAATGACAAAAGGTTCGTCCTGTAATACCTTCACCGCCTCAGCCACCGTCGCAAAATTGTCAAGTACATATTGTGCCCAGGCCGAGATCGCTAGCCCCTTTTTTGTTCCGGCGGGATCAAATTTAGGATAAGTAGACTCGACCAGCCAGAGTACATTGGCGACCAGTCCCTTTTCATTCAGCCCATCTACGGTCGCAATATCCCATGCACTAGAAATCACACTTCCATATTGTGATGTCCAGGTTAGCGATTGCGGCCCTACTTCGCCACTTCTTTGCATACCCTGCGGAAATACCCAAATATTAGCGGCTATATCATCCTTCCAGTCCATGCTACGTGCTGTAATAACGGTTTGATCCGGCCCCTTATAGACCACCCTGGTGCAGGCATCAGTCTCTCCTTGGAGGAGAACGATAATTAAGATAATTGAAAAAAGATACTTCATAAAATAGTTGTTTTGGATATTAACAAGTCCGTAGGGATTTTGTTTAAAAATAAAATTATGAATTAAAAAACACATCATTTACATACGCTTTAATAACTTACGTTCTGAACGCCCGGATGATTTTTAGCGATAACCACGAGCTTTTATAGGTTATACCTTATTTTTTTATTTTCAGTTTATCACAGTGCTGTGATAAATTTGTTCGCGAACAAACAAATTGTGACGTATATACTTGCGATCATTAAATTAGGAGTTCAACTTGGGCTCATTGTATTTGTGATCCAAAGTGCATTGATTTGTAACGAATTTGTATGATCCCTGCCAGTGGCAGCTTGGAAAGATCAAAAAAACAGCTTTGTTTCATTGCTAAAGTAAATTATATTTACAGTATACTAAACCAATCAAATGAA
Organism: Sphingobacterium athyrii; assembly: GCF_003071065.1. Classification (GTDB taxonomy): domain Bacteria; phylum Bacteroidota; class Bacteroidia; order Sphingobacteriales; family Sphingobacteriaceae; genus Sphingobacterium; species Sphingobacterium athyrii. The sequence goes on from NZ_QCXX01000001.1 coordinate 1,461,786, forward strand.
AGAGAAACTTATTGACAGAAAAGACCAGCAGGCAAATAAAATATTTGAAAGACGAACCCTCGCGAATGATTACCGGACTATCCTTCCTTTGCTAAAACCGGGGTTGACTATTCTGGATGTGGGCTGTGGCACAGGGACACTGACGAATGAAGCCGCATCACTTATTAAAGAGGGAATAGCCATTGGTTTAGACAACACCCAATCTTTTATTGATATCGGGAATCAACACTATGCTAATACCGCCAATCTTAGCTTGGTCTGTGATAATATTTTCAGTTATGAGCCACCACATCAGTTTGACCTGATTATGACTGCAAGAACCGTGCAATGGCTAAGCGATATTCCTGAAGCACTTAAAAGGTTCAGATCCTGGTTAAAACCAGGGGGACAACTTTCGATTTTGGATTATAACCATACTGCGATCGAATGGAATCCAGCACCACCGACCAGTATGCTGGAATTTTATCAAACTTTTCTGAAATGGCGTGCCGACGCAGGTATGAACAATCGTGTGGCAGATGAAATCTCAGCCATGCTCGAGCAACAGGGATTTACAGCGATTGAGACTATCAATGCTGATCAGACCTATACAAGGGGTGACGATCACTTCCAGACCAATCTTGGAATCTGGATCAAAGTTGCTCAGTCACGACAAATGGTCATAGAAGGATATCTTACAGATGAACTGCGTCTAAAAGCAATCGAAGAATACAACAGCTGGATCGAAACAGAAGCCTTGTCTATGACGCTCAAGATGAATGATGTGAGAGGTAAAATTTAATGAATTCGATATGATCCATATACAGCCTATTTTCTTTTCTATTTTCCTGTTACTCGCCACGTTCGACCTGTTTGCGCAATCGAAAGATACGACGATCAGTGTTGGCCAGCATAGCTTACATTTTAATATCACAGCTGGAAAAGGAACTCCCATCATTTTTGAATCAGGAGCTGGAAATGATGCCTCTGTATGGCAGCAGCTATTGGCCCCACTATCAGCCAGATTAGGTGCACCATTAATCACCTACGATCGGGCGGGTTTCGGAAAAAGTGGTATAGATACCGTTAATGTCAATCTATCAACTGAAGTCGCTGATTTAAAAAGGGCGCTGAATAAATTGGGTTATCACGACCAATATTTCTTTGTCGCACATTCCTTTGGCGGTAATTATACCTTGAAATTTGCCGATGAAAACAAGGGGAAGGTACTTGGTGCGGTGATGATAGATATTGTCTCGCCTTATTTTATGACAATGGAGCGTGGAAAATCATTAAAGATTGAATATGCCGACCGACTTCAGGAGATCAAAAAAGAGAGTTTAGGATTCTATCATTTGACGATGAATTATGAGAATTCAACAGCCATTTTGCACGAAATAGCGCCACATGCAACCATTCCAATGACCATTATTGGCTCAGGAATTAGCCCTTTTGAAGAACCCGATAGAAGTAAATTTGTTGCCGCATTAAAAAAGTTTGCCGACGAAAAGGACAACAGAAAGTATATCTTGGAGCCGAACGCACAACATCACATCTTTTACGATAATCCGACTTTAGTAATCGAAGAAATCCAGTCATTATACAAAAAAACAACCTCAGAAGAATAATTTGATCTGTTTGGAAATAAATTTATGTGTAGCTTAGTAGTATTGTCAACGTCCATTCAACACCATATTTTATGAACAATCAAGCGCAGAATGTTATCGATTCACCCAGCAACAATACCGTTTTCATGGTATGGAATTTTCAGGAAAATAAAGAGCTGAAACCGGTATTTGAACGGATCTGTGCCCTGGTTGTCAATCTAAATAATTCGGCTCAGGTGCGTTCGACTGGTTTAAAAGCGAGTATCGTCATGGGAATCAGTTACCACGCTTGGAAAAAATTAGCGTTACAGGAGCCATTACCGAAAGAATTGGTTCCTTTTGAGCCCATTGTGGGACAAAAACATGTCGCTGTGGCTACCTCGGGTGACCTCCATTTTCATATTCGGGCTGAAGAGCAAAGCTATTGTATTGACATGGCAGCCGAAATTTCCGATGTACTGGCAGCAGTTGCTGACTGCAAAGAAGAAATCCACGGCTTTCGCTATTGGGACGGAAGAAGTATCTTAGGTTTTGTCGACGGCACCGAAAATCCGACAGGAGAAGACCGTGCTTTCTTTGGTATTATTGGCAATGAGGATGAAGCCTATAAAGGTGGCAGCTACCTTTTTGTTCAAAAGTACATCCATGACATCAAAAGCTGGCGGGCTTTACCAGTATCCGAACAGGAAAAGGTTATTGGACGAAGTAAAACCAATGATATTGAAATGACGGATGACGTCAAACCGGCCAATTCGCATTCAGCCTTAGCCAATGTAGGCGATGATCTCAAAATCGTCAGGGACAATATGCCTTTTGGCAATATCGCCAATAATCAAATGGGTACCTACTTTATTGCTTATGCCAGTAAATTCAGTACCGTGACACAGATGTTAAAGCGCATGTTTATTGGTGAACCTGAAGGTAATTATGACCGTATCCTGGACTTTAGTACAGCCCAGAGCGGAACACTGTACTTCTGCCCATCCATCGATATGATGAAAGATTTTACCGGATAAGCATAGTCCAACGATCTATTTCAATCCGTCTATCGGACTAAAACATAAACAATCAATATTTCAAACAAAAAACATGAAAATCGACATTTTTCAAATAAAAGATCAACATATTGCTGAAGTAAAAGACTCGGGCATACTTATCAACAATCTAGATGACGGCTTACAGATTATGGTCGACTGTGCTGCACAAGAAGCATACAAAGCGATCTTATACCAAGAAAATATTTCAGCTGATTTTTTTGAACTTAAAACCAAGCTGGCGGGAGATATTCTTCAAAAATATACGCAGTACGATTTTGATGTTGCTATTGTTGGCGACTTTTCCATTTATAATAGCAAAAGTCTGAATGATTTTATCTACGAAAGTAATAAAGGTCGTAAGATCAACTTTGTTGCTACGCGGGACGAAGCCATTACCAGATTATCAAAAGATTAACGACGAATCCTGAGCCATTCAAAACCGTTCCGTTAACAGTTACTTCATAAAAAATTAGCGGCTATTTACTTGCCGCTTATTTTTACCGCTGCTTTAACCAGTCTTCATAGGACATTACACCCAGTTCCGGCCGCCCCTCACCTTCCAATAGGGCAATAAATTCCAATTGATTTCCATCTAGATCGTTAAAATAAATTGCCAGTGCCGGCATCCAGGCAAATACCATCGGTTTTTCAACCCCATCTTTCAAAAAATTATAAGGCTGTAAATGCCGTTCCTTGAGATAGTCTACAGCATACTTTAAGATATCCTCTTTACTGGCTCTAAAAGCAAAATGCCGCGGCTGAAAATTTGCTTCCTCCTCCCAAAGTCCCAGCATATATTCCTTATCCGTCCCGACCCAAAGAAAGACAATAGGCCGATTGGGATCACGATGAGCAATCCGCAGCCCTAAGACCTTTGTATAAAAATTGACAGATTCTTCCAGATTGCGTACCTGAATATGTGTTTCATATAATCCTGCTATCTTCATTGTTTCACGAGTTAAATATGTTCCTGTTTGTATTGATCATTCCAACCTGTTGCCGGAAATAAATTTCCGTATTCATTGCACAATGACAATGTAACTTAAATTCCGATATTTTAATCGGGGCAATCACAAATTAGACAGAAAAATGATGATATAAACCGAAACAGTTTGATTTAATAAAAAAACAACCTTATCTTGTGTAGGAGACATATTAGCCATGTACAGCACACTAGAATTCAAAAAATATACAGCTGAAGATTTCATGTTATTTAAAGAACTTGTCAAAGAGGATGAGATCATGAAATATATTTCAGGTAAAGGACTAACACCCGAGGAAGCCGAAAAAAAATTCGCTTTCATTCTCGACATCAATAGGGATCCATTATTGGGTTATTTTAAGGTTATCGATTCCGAGAGCCAATTATTTTTAGGTGACTGCAAATTAGTCAACTATAAAAAAGACCCGACGGTTTTTGAAATTGGCTATTTGCTTCAAAAGGAATTTTGGCGCAAAGGCCTCGGTACGAAAATCTGCGAATCTATGCTGGCAATGGCCAAACATATCGATGCAAATAAAGATGTTGTGGGTATAATAGATCCGGACAATGTTGCCTCCAGGAAATTACTGACAAAATTTGGATTTCAAAGCTACTTCAGTGGTATAGAAGATGAAATAGCTACGGAAAAACTTATGTTGAAACGGTCATAGCCGCTATTTCAACTCCCTGAAAGCAATAGGTCCCAAACACATTACAATACACGTATATGAAGTTTCGCATCAAGATCAATCCAAATACACACGATAGCCTGCAAGATACCTTATCTTTCTTTGGTGTAGATTGTAATCGTCCCTATTATATCTCCTCTGGCAATCCGCTTTTTGAATACCCCAGCAATTCATTTCGTATCGATTTTTATGCCATTTGCGTTTGCACTGCCGGGACAATTCAAGTAGAAATCGACAACCAGAAACATACATTAACCCAGCATAGCTTACTTGTTTCAGCCCCTTCCACCATCATTAAATTCACTGCGGTTAGCAAGGATTTCAGAATGAAACTACTCTTCTTTGACAAGTTATTTCTACTGAAAAATATTGCCAATCCGTTTTTCATCGAAAAACTGGGGCTGTTCAATAAATCTACCTTTGCCATTATCCCCAGTACAGCAAAGCTAGTCGAAAAACTATTAAAGCTTCTCGAATACCTGAGCGAGGTAACCCTCCGGACAACACGTTTTACTCCTGACATTATTCGCACCATAATATTTAACCTATTGCTCGAAATAGCTGATGCTTTGGCTGTGGAGGATCTAGATGCTGTTGAGACAATTCAGGAAGCAAACAGTCTTTTTTTTAAGTTCACAGAACTGGTACAGCAGCATTGCAGTCAATGCAAAGATGTAAAATATTACGCTGACAGGTTATTTATTTCAAACAAATACCTGATTAGTATAGTTAAGAAAGCATCTGGAAAGACCCCGCATGAAATCATAGACGAAAATTTACTCAAAGAGGCCTATGCGCTACTTGGAAATCCTGAAAAAACCATTTCCGATATCGCCTATGCGATAGGTTTCAATTCGATCTCTGCTTTTGGCCGGTTTTTCAAGAAATACGCTATGTTATCGCCTTCTGAATATCGAAAAAGACAAAATATGTAAAAAAAGGAAATTCGGTAGAACAATGGCGAATTTGAGGGCATAAATGATCTAAGGAGTATGACTAACTTTACTCAAGAATTAAAAACAATAAGAATCATGAAAGAAATCACCTCAAAATTCGACAAAGTATTAAATGCATCTGCTGAATATGGAAATGTAAATCATGAACCGGACTCAAGCACAGAACAACAACGCAATACGCCCAAAAAGGCCATGCCTTTTTCAGATCAAATAGGAAACTATCAACGTAACAAGGGAATCCCGACCAAATCTTATAAGGACAGTAAAATCTACATTGTCGGTAGCGGGATTGCCGGCATGTCAGCTGCATACTATTTCATCCGTGACGGACATGTGCCAGCTGAAAATATCACCTTTTTGGAGCAATTACATGTTGAAGGCGGATCCCTGGATGGCGCTGGCAATGCCAAAGATGGCTATGTTATTCGCGGCGGACGTGAAATGGACATGACCTATGAAAATCTATGGGATATGTTTCAGGATATTCCAGCCTTGGAAATGCCTGCTCCTTATAGTGTACTCGATGAATATAGATTGATCAACGACAACGATTCCAACTATTCAAAGGCACGGCTTATCCACAATCTTGGTGAAATAAAAGATTTTAGCAAATTTGGACTAGCAAAAAAAGATCAACTGGCGATCATCAAGCTCCTACTGAAGAAGAAAGAAGAATTGGATGACCTGACGATTGAAGATTATTTCAGCGAATCTTTCTTAAGCAGTAATTTCTGGACTTTTTGGCGCACCATGTTTGCTTTTGAAAACTGGCATAGCTTACTGGAATTGAAACTATACATGCATCGTTTCCTTCATGCGATCGATGGGTTAAATGACCTTTCGTCGCTTGTATTTCCAAAATACAATCAATATGATACTTTCGTCACCCCGTTGCGTCGGGTATTACAAGATAAAGGCGCTAAAATTCAGTTCAATGTGCTGGTCAAAGATCTCGACATACAGAGCAATACTGAAGGAAAAACCGTCGAAGGCATCATTACCGAACAAGATGGCAAGGAAATACGCATCCCCCTCGGTCCAAATAACTTTGTGATTGTCACAACCGGCTCAATGACCGAAGACACCTTCTATGGTGATAATGTCAAAGCACCGATCATCGGTATCGACAACAGCACAAGCGGACAAAGTGCCGGCTGGAAACTTTGGAAAAATCTGGCCGCCAAGTCTGCTATTTTCGGTAAGCCAGAAAAATTCTGTAGCAATATTGAAAAATCAGCCTGGGAATCTGCTACACTGACTTGTAAACCTTCGGCATTAATCGAAAAATTGAAAGGCTATTCGGTCAATGACCCATACTCCGGAAAAACAGTCACTGGTGGTATTATCACAATTACAGATTCCAATTGGCTGATGAGCTTCACCTGCAACAGACAACCGCACTTCCCGGGCCAGCCCGACGATGTTCTTGTCCTTTGGGTCTATGCCCTATTTATGGACAAGCAAGGAAATTATGTTAAAAAGACCATGCCCGAATGTACCGGAAATGAAATTTTGGCTGAACTATGTCATCACCTTGGAATAATAGACCAATTGGATGATGTCATTAAAAATACGATTGTCCGTACGACATTTATGCCTTATATCACCTCCATGTTTATGCCCCGTGCTAAAGGTGACCGCCCAAGAGTAGTGCCCGAAGGCTTTAAAAATCTAGGCCTCGTTGGACAGTTCGTCGAAACAAACAACGACGTCGTCTTTACCATGGAAAGCTCCGTAAGAACCGCGCGCATTGCCGTGTACGAACTCTTGAATCTCAACAAACAAGTACCCGATATCAATCCTTTACAATATGATATCCGTCACTTGCTAAAAGCAGCACGGACACTGAACGACGACAGACCATTCATAGGAGAAGGGTTATTACGAAAAATCCTGAAAGGATCTTATTTTGAACATATTCTCCCCGGCGGGGACGAAGAAAATGAAGATCACGAATCTTTTATCGCTGAACAGGTTGGCAAATTTAGAGACTGGTTAAAAGGAATTAAGGGATAGTTGAATCGGCATGGTAGCCCTATCATTACATAAGGAACAACCGGGTTCCATCCTCAACTCTTTGTTGGTCCCTTTACTTTCAGCCGCAACAGACCTCTTGGTCCATGAAGTGGTGGACATGGAGACAATAGTTGCTTACCTCAAGGGGCATTTTATTGATACTGGCACTTTAACAGCCTTAATAGCAGATCGCCAACGCCTTCAAAAAGGATAGGCGATCTTGCTTTTTTAACAAGACAGGTTAATTCGCATATACCGCATTGAGCCAGCCAAAAACCGATTCGTTTTGTCCGCTTTCATCCATTGGTTTACGTAGTTTCATCTCCTCCAGCAGGGCGTCAAATGTTTCTGCAATCCGAAGATCATCACGATTGCTAAATAGGGTGACAACAAGCTCTTTCTGCTTGTCTAAATAAACGATATTATGGAAGCCCGTTGATTCACCGGAATGAAAGAATACTGTATTTTGACCGAAAGGATAGATAAACCAGCCCAAATTGTAGGAAACACCATCTTTTACTGCCAAGTGCTCGTTTTCCAACAAATCCCGTATACCGGCCTGCTGAAAACGCTTATGAAGCAAAAAATTGGCCCATTGATGATATTCGATTGCCGATAAGTAGGCACCTCCATCGCCTTGTGTGGCACTGGTCACACTCTGATCCGCAAACACAAAGGTATCCTCTTTAGGATGATAACCCAAAGCCCGATTGGGGATGTCCGCATCAGCCGTATAGATGGTTCCTTCCACAATACCATTCGGCTGAAATAAATTCTTTTTCACGAAAGTTGCAAATGATTCCTTCGCCACCTGTTCCACAATCAATGCCAGTAGGCAATAACCTGTATTGCTGTATCGGAATTGGCTCCCTATTGGGAAATAGAGCGTATCCGTCTGCCGTATATAATCCAGTACATCCTGGTCTGACACCTGTGCTGTTCGGCCTGTGGGTATCAATGCTTCATAATCCATGATCCCCGACCGGTGCTGAAGTAATTGAACAACGGTTATACCCCGCAGAGCCATCGGTAAATTATTAAAAAAAGATCCTAATTGATCCGTTGGATGTAATTTCCCCTGGTCAAATAAGCGACAAATAGCCTGCGCTGTCACCTGCTTACTCACGGAGGCCATCCGAAAATGGGTCTTCGCCGTGATCTTTTGTTTCGTTTTCAAATCTGCCATTCCTACTGCATATTGGTAACGGATCTGTCCGTGCTGACTGATCGCAACAACGATTCCCGGTTCATTTCCATTGGAATAATGGTTGGACAGGGTTTTATCCAATAAGGACTTGTTGATTTTTTGTCCCATCGCACAGCTTGTTACACACATAAAAAATAAGACGATTTTTAGGTACATGATGCTAAAGTGCTGCATTTCTATTTGTTTTGTATGTCAAAACATCGTTTTAACGGATTTCAATTTACCCAATTTTTAGACAATACTCAAATCTCCGTTCTTAAGTTCCAATTTTCTGTTTTTTCTTTTAAATTTGCCGTCCACCTTTATCACAAAAGGTTTTTGTTAGGACAGCAGTCTATCCTGCTGTTCCATTTGCTTAAATCACAACAACTATGTTATTTATTTACAGTATCTACGACTTTGTACTAGCCGAAAAGACGGTAACAACGACCTTAAAGAATGAAAGTTCAGCCAGAACTTTTACTTTACAGATTATTACGCCCGCACGCAAATTTCTTGGTCTCCCCTTTGGCGGTGGTCTTGTCAAGATTTCGCGGCTATATGATGGACGTGGCCAACTTATCCATGCACGCAATTACTCCGACGAGCTTAAAGCAGAGATCAAAACCTTAAAAAAAGCATATTCAATCCCTTACTTTCAGCTATGGAAAGGTTTTGTATTTGTATTTGCGGCTATCTTGATCTGGGCTGGAATTTATGGGATAAAGAACAAAATTGCTGGCCAACAACGTGAAAATGAAACGGAAAAATTATTCAGCAATCTACAGCATCTGGAAGCAGGTCAACTTTATGGTGTAACATTTTTTACCAACAGCAACGGTGGGAATATTAACGGATTACCTTCAGGATGGATAAAAATTAATAAGATTGTCGCTGACACGATATTCATTCAACGTTCCAAACAACTTGAAACAAGTAAAGCGCTTTTTGAGATGGACAATATCAGTTCCATCAAACCGAAATCCGAAACAGATTGGGAAGAAAAAATAGAGCGGATGAACTATAAACTATTTCTGGAACAACTCAAAGAACCAAATAAAAAAGGAGTGGACCTGCTTTATATCGGTCCTGATCACGATAACTATTCCGGCGTGATCTTCACCATCAAAGGCAGCGAATAACGCAGCCATTCATCCAGTCTTCTGAACAACATCTATTCTCAGAAGATTGGATAATCTTTTTCCATAATTACAGTAATTTCTTGAGTTCTCGATTGAGACTTCTGACCGAATTCCAAGATAGGCGGCCATATCTTCCTTCTTTATCACGATATCCTGCCAGTACTCGAGTTCGGCGGTTTTGGCGTTCATATCCCCTACCATATCACATGGACGCATGAACAGCATGAGTTTAATTTAGAACATGAGCGGTTTATTGCCCTCCAATGTATGGATGAGATTCTGACATATCTAAGCTAAAAACCGGTTAACAGCCTAAGTGAAGCACAGTCTTTACGAGACGTTCACTTAGGCTGTTTCATTCCTAATAGGCCATGCTTTCATCCACATCGTATTTCATACTTGGATAATTGAGTATACGCCGCATCAGTGCCATTTGGCCACAAAGATAATCCTGCCTTCCAATGCACATTCCCACAAAGTTGAGCTTATTCTCCTCGATAAAAGGAATGTTCATGTCGATTTTAAAAATCTCCGCCAATTCCGCATCGTCTACTTCCAGCAGACGCTGATAAACTTTGGGAGAAATGGCATAAAAACTATCTTTCAATTCTTGTAAACTTGGGTAGTTAAACTTTTCGTCCAAGGTTTTCCCCATAAAAAATAAGTCGTGGTAGGGATCTTCCTCCTGAAGCCCCAAGACATATGCAATCCCATAACGTACATTGACAAAATTACCGGCCATCCACACCATGTGGTTGGTCTGCCCGTTGATACGTTGATGTGCATGCTCCTCCGTGATACCATCCAGCACATTGATAAAATTCTGACTGTGCATCCGATACGCAGGGATAATGACTTCTAATTTTGCTGATTTTGGTTTATCCATCGCTCATTGATCTATAGGTGCTGGGCACCTGGGTTATTTCATCAAAGTTAACTGATTGAAAGCAAGATACACTTGTCGTATGGCAAGAATATAAACATCAGCAAAAACAACAGGCCTTAAATCACAAAACCAGGGTAAATTTGATAACTTTGTCCTGCATGGTTTAACGGCACGATGCTGCAGGAAGCCAGGGCTATCCTGGAAGGAAAGATCTACAGTTACAATCGGGGCGAAATCGCTCTGCTGGAAGTGATCAACGCACAACGCTCCTACAATGAAACCCGGCTGGCCTATGATGAAGCACGCTACAATTATGCAGTTGCATTGGTTGAATTGCGGCGTGCAGCAGCCATTTGGGATATTGATCAGCTGTGATGCCCAAGCCGTCAGACAGGTGAAATCTGATTCCTTTTTAGCTTCTTATACATGCTTTTCAAGGAAGGAGAAATCAGTATCAGCAGTAAGATGCTGATACTGATCATGGACATCAGTTCATAGAAGTCCATGCCATAGCGGACAAAAGACTGCATATTGACCCGTTCACTGATGAGTTTTAATGCCGCAGTATGTTCCTGAAATAGCAGCCCCTGATGCATTACCCGGTGTGATTCCTGCTGAACATAATCTTCAAATATCGGATTGCCCGACTGGAGCTGATCCCGAAAGACCTCACGGTGCTGCGCATGTTCAAATAATCTGAAGAAATTCTGAAGTCCAATACTGCTGGTATATCCGAGATAACGGACCGCCAGACAGGCCGCCGCCGCCGAGGCGCCCAATTGGGGGCGTACGCTGGTGATCACGAATAAAATTGTCGGTACCATGATCAGGCCTACACCCAGCCCATGCAATACCAAAGGCAACCAGAAATGGTCTTCATTGCCCTCGCTTTCAAATGAGAAAAACATATATTGATGAAAGGCCAATAGGCAACAGTAGCCAACAATCCAGATCCATTTCACTGTACGCCGTTGTAATAACCAATAGAGAGAGAGCATCACACCGGATACAATCCCAAGGATATTGAACCATTGAATATAGGACAGGTGAATGGGATCCAAGCGGATAACCTGAAGAAAATATTGATTGGAAATCGCCAGGGAAAACCGTTCAATATACATCATGTACAGGACAAGGATTCCAAGCAAGAATTTTTTATTCCCAAAAATGGATAGCTCGATATAAACACGTTTGATTGCTATCTGCCTCATGATAAACAGGCCCAGGCATAAAATTCCAGCGATCAATACGTTCAACATGGAAGTATCCGAAAACCAATAGCGCTCCTGACCATACACCATCAGATAACCGAAACTCACAACGGTCAAACTGTAGAGGATGAAGCTGGCCCAATCCAGGGAAAACAAAGGGTAAGGCCGGTTATGTCGAATAGGCTTCATGGTGAGCATAATCAGCAGAAGTCCAGGAACAAAAGAGAAGGCGGCGTAGAGATAAAGTTCATCAAAGTTGAATGAGTCAATAAATTCTGCTGTCACAAAGGTATTGAAAGGCGAACTGCAAAGCAGCATACCAAAAAAAATTGCATAGCTTCCCTCCTTCGCACGTTCGGTTTTCAGTCTGGAAAATATCATGGAGATGGAAAGGTTGACAGCCGATGCGAACAACATGCCCTGAAAAAAGCGTAAACCGAATATCCAATCAATCTCCCTGATACGGTACATCAGGTAGCAATTGAGCAATTGCAGGAGGTTGAAAATGATATAGTACTGTTTGACCGGAAAGTATTGAAAGAAGCGGCGCTCCAACACATAGAATCCTACAAATCCCGCGTAGAATAAAATAATGAGAAATTGGACATCACTGGGCTGCGCGCCGTAGAAACCAGCAGTGACATTGACATTGGCCCCCGGTAGAAAAAACAAGACCATACTCGGCATCAATCCACTGAATAAAATCAGCTTAATTAGCCATTCGGGCACCCAGTCTTTAAAAATTCCTTTCACTGCTATTGGTTTTTTGAGACTGAAACATTGACGTTCATCCCTGAGAGTAATTTTGCCCCCCCCTTGCCTTTATCCAGTTCAATACGGACGGGTACACGCTGTACAATCTTTACAAAGTTGCCGGTTGCATTATCTGGTGGGAGCAGTGAAAAAGAAGATCCTGTCGCCGGGGAAATAGAAATTATCTTTCCATAAAATATTTCATCCGGATAAGCGTCCGCAACAACTTGTACACGGCCGCCAAGATGGAGATAGCGCAATTGTGTTTCCTTAAAGTTGGCCGTTACCCATATCGGTGTCTCCCTATTGACGATAAACCCAAGCACCTCCCCCGGATTTACCATCTGTCCCTTTTCAATGGTACGCTTACCTACCCGACCATCATAAGGTGCCCGGATTACCGTGTAGCCCACATCAAGGTGCTTTCGGTTTGCTGCGGCCGACAAGCGTACTTTCTCCGCATTGATCACCCCCTTTTTCACATCAACATCATTCACACGGTCCCGAGAGGCCTCCAACTTATGCTGTAATGCGGCAAGCTCACTGTTATACACCTCCAGCGTTGCTTTTATATCTTCCAGCTGCTGTGCCGTAGCAGATTTTTCGTCAAATAGAAATTTGTAGCGGTCATATTCCAATTGCTGTTTCGTCACCCGTGCTTCGGCAGCAACAATGGATTTTTCCAATGCTTCATGTTCGGCTTGCAATATTTCCTTTTGGCTGCCCAGCACGTTGATTTCTGCATTTTCTCTATTTATCGAAGCAGAAGCCTGATCCGCTTCATATTTGTATTCCCGATTATCAATCAGTAACAACGTGTCGCCACGCTTGACCGATTGATGATCTTTATAGTGAACCGAAATAATGTAACCGCCCACACGGGAGATGATGGGATTAATATATTGCGTCACTTGGGCATCGTTGGTGTAGGTATAGCGTATGCGCAACCAGAGTATCCTTCCTCCCCATAGTAAAAGTGCCAACAAAGCAATTCCAGCAAACCAATTGGTGATGCGGGTCAATTGTACATCGGTCATTGACCGGCCTGATTTAGGTTTCATTAGATAGTACCCTTCAAAAATTCAATAAAATAGTAGTGTTTCTGTAGCGCGATCCGAGCGGATTCCAGATCAAAGTTTGTCTTGAGGCATTGCATATCGGCATCCAATAGATCCGTAATCAGTGCCGAAGACTTGAAATATCTATTTTTTATAATACGGGCATTTTCCTTAGCCAGCGCCACATTTTTTTGACAGACCGCCTGTTGCTCCAATGCAAGATTATAATCCAAATAAGCCTTCAACAGTTCATTTTCCACCGCTTCCTCTTCATGATGGTGTTTGACCTCTTCCCGCTTCAACGCGACCTGAGCTCCCCGAACAATATTTTTGTTGAGGTACAAAGCGGATATCGGGATGTTCAATTTAAGGCCCACTATATTTAAGTTGTACCAGTTCGCATTATATGGATATAAAAATACCTGTGGATTGGCAAAAGTAAATGTGTTGGTCAAGCCCAATTCAGGCAGATAATTTGATTTGGCCTCTTTGATATCCAGTTTTTTTAATGCAACTTCCTTTTCAGATTTTAACAGCACAAAAGCCTGCTGTCTCGCAATGGCCACAAGTTCCGCATAGTTCAGCGGATGACTTTCCATCGGGATACATATCGGAATAATTTCTTGTCGTATATCGGCGATCAACTGTAATTTTTGGTTAATTGCCCTGATATCATTAGCGATCTGCACCAGCAGCAGTTCACGCTTGGACAATTCAAGAGAAATCCGTAACACATCACTATGTAATACAACACCTGCGGTGTAACGATGTTCGATCTCTTTCAGTTGCGTCCGCTGATCTTTGATATCTTCTTCGATCAGAGCCCTGTTGCGATAAGCTAAATTCAAATCCAAAAATAAGTTGGAGATTTCCAGCTTGATCGCCGCGGTGGCACTCTTCCAGTCAATGTTCGCCAGTTCAAGTTCCAGCTTTTTTGATTCGATCTTCATCAGATCCCGATGGCCATTGTAGAGATTCAGGTAAAAATCGAGTCCTGTGTCATATAAATAATGGATAACATCGTGCTGTGATGGTTTGGCGAATATCCCCTGATCGTAAACAGGCATGTTGCTTGCATAACTTGCAGAAGCCCTGATATTGATTTTAGGCAGTAATTCCATCCGTTGCTGCTGTAAAGCTATCCCCTTTTCCTGTAACAGCAAATGAGACTGTTCAATATACTTACTGTTTTGCAGCGACTTACTGATCAAATCAGCGAGCGAGATGCGTAGCGAGTCCTGCGCCTGTGTTTCTAAAACGGAGCATACAAGTACCGTAATGGTGCCGAATGCTTTTGCCCAAAAGGGTGGAAAAAAGTTCACTTGTGCGTATGTTATTTTTTGCGTTGCAAACTTAGATACTAATCGGAATATGCATTTCTTCACAAACGCCAATATGTTATGAAAAAAAGACATTTTTCAATCAATTTTAAACAAAAGAGTAAAATCAGCCAAAAACAGAAGCAAAGTGGAAATATTAGGACCGCACAGGAATTTCCATCCGCAGCAGATTCAGATCCGTGCAAACTGAGGAGTTATAAAAATATGAGTAAGCTATCATGCTGATGGCGCCTTCTATGCATCTGACGTCCATGAGCAGACCATCTATACCCTGCATATCAGGCGGTGGCCGACTATCTATTGAAAAAATAAAATTAAGATTTCCAAAAATGTTTCTCTGATCGGACTGACGGTAACAAAGCCTATTAAAAAAAAATAAAACAACTACAAAACAGACAGTTATAGTTTATCAACTTATTTTTCAGTTTTAAAACTGAAAAATAAGTTGATAAACTGAAAAATAAGTTATAGCTTTAAACTATGGAAGAATTAACAAAAAAAGAAGAAGAGGTTATGCATGCTATATGGAAATTAAAGCAGGCCTTTGTCAAAGATATCATTGAATATATGGATCCAGCACAAACGACTCCCTATAATACCATATCATCCATTGTACGGATTTTAGAGAAAAAAGGGTATGTGGGTTTCAATGCCTACGGGAAGACTTATCAATATTATCCGCTCATCTCCAAGATGCAGTACCGAAAGTTTTTCTTTTCTCGCGTGATGAACAAATATTTTGATGATTCTGTCGAAAATTTGGTTTCATTCATTGTAAAAGAACAACAGATCAGCGAAACTGACATCGAGAAAATCAAGGAAATTATCAATAAAAGTAAAGAAGATGAATAACCTATTTTCCTATAGCATAGAGGCCAATGTCAGTTTGCTTATTTTAGTCTCGCTGTTTGTCTTGGCTTTTCGGCAGCTTTCATTTTTTCGTTTGAACCGATTTTTGCTTATTGCATTGGTTAGCTTCTGTAGCGTAGTTCCCTTTCTTAAATTTAAGACCGATTATGTCGATTTAAACGATCCCAAAACAAAGTCAAATCAGGAGATAGCGTTACAAGAGCAGTTAAGCAATTCCAATACGCCTCTTTTGATCGAGTCCGAACAACAACCCAACCTATGGGACAAGTTGGAGTTAAAAAAAATACTCGCTTATGCTTATCTACTGATCGCAGTCTTCTTTCTGATACGATTAGTTTATCGGTGCTTAAAGCTCGCATTCCGCTTAAAGAAAATGGATTTTCAGGTGCATCAGGGAATTAAAGTGATTCAACCGTTTAATCAATTCAATAATTGTTCGATCTTTCATTACATCGTGATGGATAAAAACGCAATTGAAAGTCATGAAGGCAAGCTCATCTTTGCCCATGAGGCACAGCATATTTTGAAAGGGCATGCCTGCGACAAATTATACATCGAATTGATGTGCTGCTTTTTCTGGATAAACCCCGCCATTTACTGGGTTCGGAAAGAACTGCACCGCCTACATGAGTTTCAGGTCGACCGTGCAGTGGGCGAATGCTATGGAAAGACCGATTATGCAAGCTTCCTGCTGAATCTGACACAACAACATCAACAATTAGATTATATGCAAAGTAGAATTTTAAAAAACCAAAATGAATTGGTAGAACGCATCGACAGGTTGATGCGAAATCTATCGCCACGCACGAAAGGTTATCAGTATCTGCTGTTTGTTCCCTGTATATTCGTGTTAATTGTCTCTTTTTCTTTTATTAATCCCCCAAAAGAAAAAATCACTGCGCTCACTGCTGTTAAAAACGGTGTAAAGACCATTGTGCTGGATCCGGGACATGGCGGCAAAGATAATGGCGCCACCAACAGCAAAGGCCTGAAAGAGAAAGATCTTACGTTACAGGCTTGTAAGATGATTCAAAATGAACTTGAAAAAGAAGGTTTTCAAGTTGTATTAACCCATTCGAAAGACGAATTTATGATGCTCAAAGACCGCGCGGCATTTACCGGCGATGCCTTGGTTTCCATTCATTTCGATGTCGATCCTTCAAACACAAAACTGCCAATCGGCTTATTTTATCCAAAAGCCGTTGAGCTCCCGAAGATACAGGATCAAAGTCGGGAATTCGCATTCCGTCTCACACAAAATTTAAAAAATCAAGGATTGAGTACGCAGAAACCAGTTGAAAGCCATAGTCACGCTATCCTACGGGGAGCAAAAATACCTGCGCTCATTGTCAGCTTGGGGAATATAAATACATTTTCCGACACATTGGACCCGCAATTTATCAGCGCTTTCGCCAAAGCAATAAAAACCTCTCTGTCGGAATAGTTTTTTGTAAAACTATCCGTTAATTCTTTTTACAAAGATTCCAAACAATAGAAGATTCCCTATAGGGAGTCTTCTATTGCATTCCAGAGCTCAATGCGCTTTTGAAGCGCCTCTTTACTCACTATTTTCATTTCTTCCCATTTCTCGTCATCCTCTTTGGCCAAATCGGTAATCATTTGCATGGCTAAAGGACCATGTTCATCACCATCGAGATCAATATGACGCTGGAAATAGTAAATAAAATTATCCAAGCTCGATTCTGGGAAGTTGGTTTTTAGCTCCTGCAAAATAGAGGTAAACATACCTGGGATAAGATCCTCACGTCCGAATGTAAAAGCTGCGGCAATTTTATGTACCTGTCCCTCTTCGATCAGTTCAAAAGTAAAGTTCAGAAAATCTTTAATCCGTTTGTCCAAAGTTGTCAAAGCAATGGCATCGAAAATACTTTTGGATTTCTTGGCATGGGCGATAAACTTATTGATCAGGTGTGGATCTGCCCCCATTTCACTCATTGCGTCCAGATACATTTCAAAATGGCTCAACCGACGACCATCAATGTATTCGTCAGATTCCTCAGCCAATACAATCTCGTTGATCAGATAGCGTGTCGATGGATGCTCGCTCGCAAACCAAGGTAAAGTCGTACAGGTCAGTTTAATCTGTAAAGCTTTTAGTAGAGACATAAAATCCCATACAGCGTAAACATGCCCTTCTGTAAAAGAACGTAGATGCTTGATCGTTTTGATCTTACGATATAAAGGGTGTTGCAATAATACCTCGCGTTCGGCAGCAATGTATTCGTTAATTTCCGCAATTCTATTCATGGCGCAAAAGTATTGTCTTATCGCTGTTTTTTAAAGTATTTTCAATGAGATTACAGTAACATGATAAATTCCCCTTCCGGCTATCCGCTTCATAACCAAATCACAGACAACAGCTAACTAAATCACAGGCAACAGTCAGCCTCTACATTTGATCGTCCTAATCTTCTTGTCAATGCTCATTTACCGTTAAAAACAAAAATATTTTTTATTATAAAAAATAATCTACTATATTTGTAGAGTATTCAGAATTGCATGATGCAATACCAACCGAGTGTAGGCACCGCGGTGGTAAATTAATACGGGTTTCGACCAAAATAAACGTTGCACAACGCTTATTTTCCCAACAAGATCTGGATACAGTTTATGGTTTAATCCTTTAAATTTTTAAATTGTATGGCTACAACAACAAATCTTTACCAACACTTACTGGAAAAATTCAACTATTATTCTACGGACGAACTGATACAACTCAACAACGACACCATCTTAGGACAAGGTTGGGGTTCGGCCAAGGCAACCTTTCGAACTGCTTTGATCAGTACGTTCTCCAAAAGAGGACTGGATCTTTCCAACATCATTTCCAAGGAAGACGGTTTTACCTCAGTAAAGCAGGTGCCTGTACGTTTGGAACAGAACGTCTTGATCCCTTTACAGTAATCGCATCGGCACAAAAAACAGCGCGCATCGAAAGGACTTCGTGCGCGCTGCTGTTGTTGGTTTAGGAAATTGCCGATCAAAAGAAGGCGATAATCTTATTATTTGTAATTTGGATTCTGAATTAACACACCTGCGCTCTTTTCAATTTCTGTTTGTGGTAATGGCCAGCGGTAAAATTTGTCTTCAAAATGATAGGGCACTTTACTGTCTTTGACCGCATTGAGTACTTCGCCTGCGATATGCCAACGGATCAGGTCGTAATGCCGTAGTCCTTCGAAAGCAAGTTCTACCCTTCTTTCGTGGCGGATACGTTCGCGCATTTTTTCCTTGGTATAACCGGCAGGGAACCCGGGCATCTGGACGCGGCTCCTCAGGGTTTTCATGGCATCGTAAACCGATTGATCTGGCCCGGCGATTTCATTTTGTGCTTCGGCATACATCAATAACACCTCCCCAAACCGCAGTACAACCGCATCCTGCTGGCTCAATGTTGAAAAGCCAAAAGGTAAGTTGGCCGGATCCAGAAATTTCAGCACCCCATAACCTGTAGGCCGCGGGTTGGACGGTGTATGGATCTTACCACCACCAAAGTCAGGATGATCCACAAAAATTGTTTTGCTCAATCGCGGATCCCTATCTTTAAACGGATTGGTCCGGTCCGTCAATGGTGATTCACCAAAAGGCAGACCATCTTTGCATTCATAGGTATCCACGAGGTTTTGTAAAGGTGAAGCAGCGATCCAGTCGCCTAGGTACATGTCCCAGGGGGCTGTATTATTCGGTGCCAGAAAATTGACCGAAAAGATAATCTCGGTATTGTTCTTCTGTGTTGCATCGCGAAAGACATTTTCAAAAGCCATACTCAGGGTATACTCTTTCATGACATCGGTGCATAAGTCCTTTACCTCTTTCAAGATTGCTAAATCTGGCACCCCTTTGTCACCGTAAGCCGCAAACAATAAAACTCGTGCTTTCAAGGTTTTTGCTGAACTTGCGGTCGCATGTCCCCCATTATTGAAATAAGGTTTAGCCGCTAAGTTGGCGATCCCAAAATCCAGATCAGCCCGAATCTGTTTTAGAATATTCTCCGCACTTTCCTTTGGCTGACGCTGATCCTCCAGACTGAGGGGAGTCAGCACAAGCGGCACCTCACCATAAATACTGTACAATTGGAAATAAACAAAAGCACGGATAAAGCGGGCTTCGGCTTCCATATTTTTCTTCTCTGCATCGTTCATATCGGAGCCGTTATAACCCTGAAGCTTCTCGATCAGGCGATTGGCACGTCCTATTCCCACATAAGCATCGTTATAAATACCGGTTTCGTAGCCCCCTGTGGTCGGATTTAAATTCCCACCTACGATTTCATTAACGCTACCTGAGTTGAACTGATTGTAGCCATTGTCAGTCAGGCAGTCCCGAAAAGGCATCCCATAGGAGAAGGCTTCACTCTGCAACGATGCATAGACACCGGCTAATGCATTATCAAAATCCGATTTTTTGCTAAAATAGTTGTCCGAAGCAATCTGATCCAAAGGATTGAGGTCCAAGGCACTGTTACAGGAACCAAAAAATAGACCGGATAGCATCAACGCTGTTATAAATTTCTTTTTCATAGCACTTAAAAGTTAACTTGTACACCAAATGAATAAATCTTGTTTTGCGGATACTGTACCAGATCACCATTTCCATAGCGCTCAGGATCCAATCCCTTAAATTTGGTTGCAGTGACGAGGTTATCACCGGAAAAATAAACACGTAGGCGGTCTATTTTATATTTTTTCAATAGCCCGTTCGGTAATGTATATCCTAACACAAGATTTTTCAACCTGAAGTATGAAGCATCCTGTATAAAATAACTGGAAGCACGGCTAAATTTCTCCGGAGCACTCCAACCCCAATAAATACGAGGCATGGTCGTCGAAGGATTTTCAGGTGTCCAACGGTCTAACCAGTCTTTTGTCGGGGGGCTACCTTGTACAAATGGTGTTACACCCCAGCCCGAAACATAGGATTTGACACCATATACCCCTTGTAATAGGGCCGAAAAGTCAAAGCCCTTAAAACTTGCACTTAGATTAAAACTATAGTTCAGCTTTGGATCCACTCCGGCGATAAGTGTTCGATCGTTAGCATCAATTTTTCCATCTCCATTGACATCTCGATACTTGAGGTCTCCTGGCAGTGTATTATCATTAAACTGTTTTGGTGAGCTGCTCACTTCAGCCTCCGATTGAAAGATACCGACGACCTCGTAGGTATAAAAGCTATCCATGGCGTAGCCATTTTTCTTGATCGTATAGCCTCCGATTTCCGGCTCGCCAAATTTTACCAGCTTGTTTTTGAAACGGTCGAGGTTTGCACCTAGCTGATAGCTTAAACCTTCCAATGCTCCCGTAGTAATTTGATTCCGATAAGTAATTCCCAATTCAACACCCTTATTTTCAACTATACCGTCATTGATATTTGGGGCACCCAACCCGACTATTGCAGTAATTTGCGAAGGTCTTAGAATGTCTGTTGTTCGCTTTTTATACCAGTCGAAAGTAATATCCAAATTTTTGAACAGACTTAAATCTACCCCTATATCTGTCATGGTCGTTGTTTCCCATTTGATCAATGGGTTGGTCAACCTTTGCTGTGCAACTCCAGATTGCAGGGTATTGTTATCAAAAGAATAATTACCTGTGAGCCCCAATACTGGTTGGTATGGATAATTCAGAGCGTACCCATTTACATCAACTACATTCTGATTTCCAAGTTGCCCCCAGGATCCACGGATCTTCAAATTATTCAACCAACTTGAAGTAAGCTCCTTGATAAAGGATTCTTCCGATACACGCCAGCCTGCAGAGAAAGAAGGGAATGCTGCCCAACGGTTCTTACCGTAAAACTTCGAACTACCATCGTAGCGCATATTGGCTTCCAAGAGGTATTTCCCTTGATAATCATAGTTCAATCGGCCGAAATAAGAGATCAGCGCCCATTGGTTGGCTGTTCCATTTGCCCGTTGAATATCCGATCCCCCGGCATTTAATTCTGTTAGTGTATCGTCGACAAAATTCTGTCGGAAGCCCTGCAGGTAGGTATACTTGCTTTTTTCAATACTATAACCGGCCTGAGCTTTGAGGTGATGCGCACCAAACTCACGATCATAGTTGAGGTAAGTAAATAAATTGGTGTATATCGTTTGCTGATCCTGATCCGTAAGGCCCTTTCCAAGATCCAATGTTGTTCCGAGCGTGCCCGTATGGTAGTAATATTCATCCAACGTTGATTTATAATCCTTGTACTTGTCCATATTGAAATTATAGGCACCTTTGGTATACCAGGAAAGACCTTTAAACAGTTGAACCTCCATCCAGGCCTGTAGATTGGCAGCATAGTCATCGGTATTGTACGTGAATTTCCGATCCAATACAGCCATTGGGTTTTTATTGTTGTACTCCCAGTCGTAAGCTTTGTAAGTATACCGTCCACTGCCATCCGGTAAAAATGGGCCATAGGTTGGTGCCTGTGACATGGCTGACAGGAAGAGGTCTTTGGATCCCCCTGGAATAGATTCGGTATGTCCAGTCTTGAGTAAGATATTTGTTCCGAATTTAATACCTTCCGAGATTTTGGTCGTCAGGTTGAGCCGAGCGGAATAACGGTCGTAGTTAAAACCTTTGATCATTCCATCCTGATTGACGTAGCCCAAACCAACATTAAAGGTTGTCTTCTCGTTTCCGCCCTGGATACCGAGATTGTGGGTGTAAGTCGGTTTAGTTTGGAAAATAAGCCCTAGCCAGTCCGTATTTGGATATTTTACAGGATCGTTGCTATTGCGATAGGCAGCAATCACATCGGCGGGATATAGGCCATCGTTGAGATTGGAATTCTTACGCGCTTCGTTGTATAATTCCATATACTGCGCCGAATTGGTGATCAGATCAAACATTTTCGTAGGCTTATAGATACCCACATTACCATCATACTGAACGGTTGTCTTTCCCGATTTCCCTTGTTTTGTCGTGATCAGAATAACGCCATTGGCTGCACGCGAACCGTAAATTGCTGCGGAGGCTGCATCTTTTAGCACACTAACATTTTCGATATCGTTGGGATTGACGTCGGAGAATTTGCCCTGCACACCATCAATGAGCACCAGGGGATCCGATCCGGCACCGCTAAAGGTGCCCTTGCCCCGAATACGGATGGATACGCCTTCATTGCCCGGTTCTCCCGAGCCCTGATTGATTTGTACGCCCGGGATTGCCCCCTGCAGCATGGAAGCCGTATTGACAACGGGCCGTTTGATCATATCTTTGCCACTCACTGTAGCCACAGCACCGGTTAGGTTTACTTTCTTTTGCGTACCGTAACCGACCACAACGACCTCTTCCAAACTCGACGAAGCGTCATTCAACTGCACCTTCACGGTTCCCGCATCGGCAGCAACAGACATTTCCTTAGCGTCAAATCCCAGCGAAGAGAACGTCAGCACGACAGGTCCATCCGCAAGCCTGAGCTCGAATTGTCCATCTTGGTCCGTTTGTGTTTCCTGCGTTGTATTTTTGACCCGCACAGTCACACCGGGTAGCGGGCGCCCCGTATTGTCCATTACTTTTCCTTTTACCATACGCTGTTGACGTAACATACCTAGAGCTGTGGAAGGGGCTTTTTCTGTTGGGGCAAAACAACGATCTGTTGTCCTTAATGATGCTGCTGAGGCCGTGTAAGGTACAGCTATCGAAAGACAGAGTGCCATTATACTGGCCTCAGGACCGAAGGACAGGCCCTTGATCAAAGGCCATTGTCTTGTCTTTTCTGTTTTCATATTTACTTTTTTTGTTTATAAGGTGCTTTTATCTTGAAATTTTTGACACAAAGCATCCCCTATCATGCAAAAAATTGCATGATCCAATTCGGTTGAGGACGCTATGTTTTGTTATTTTTCTTTTGTACGATAGGCGATCCAGTTATGATCTATACATACGTTAAGTTGTTGTGATTTGGGTGAATAAATCTGATAGTTCAGTATCTTACCATCTTTCCATTCCATATCTAGTGTGTGATTTCCCTTGATGCGCATGCCTGACACCCGACCTTCTTTTTTCCAGGCCTGAGGAACCGCCGGTAGAAGATACACCGTATCCTGATGGGACTGCACCAGCATCTCGGCGATACCCGCTGCTCCGCCAAAATTACCATCGATCTGAAATGGGGGCCCTGCTGTTAGCAAATTGGCGTAAACACCACCACCGGCGCCATAATTGATATGTGTATCAACACGTGGGGTCATGAGTTGCCGAAATAATTTATAAGCCCGTTCGCCTTCATGCAATCTCGTCCAAAAGAGTAGTTTATGGGCAATGGCCCAACTGGGTCCATCATCCCCCCGCACATCCAGGCTTTTTTTAGCGGCAAGCTGCCAGTCTGGATGTTGATCATAACGGATCAGATAGCCCGGATACAAGCCATACAGATGCGAGATATGCCGATGCTGCGGATCAACCTCTTCATAATCTTCGATCCATTCCATGATGCGGCCATCTTTGGCTAGCTGCACCGCTGGTGCTAAACGTTTCAGTTGCGCCGCAACCTTCGTTAAAAAAGGATCCGATTGATTGCCCAATAATCCCGCTGCATGAATGATATTTTCAAATAATTCGCGTACGATCTGATTATCTATTGTTGGCCCCATCGTGACGTTTGCCTGCTGCCCATTCGGGAGCTTGAAGGAATTTTCGGGAGATACAGATGGCGAAGTCAACAACCAGCCCTTGGTTGGGTGTTCGGTCAGGGCACTGGAGTAAAACTGTGCTGCCCCATAGAGAATCGGGTATATCCGCCGTAGATAGCCCATATCTTCAGTATAGAGGTAATGTTCCCAGAGGTTATTGCAGAGCCAGCCCGAGCCCGCATTGGCAATTCCCCAGGAAGCAGACTCCCCCGGTTCGGTATAGCCCCATACATTGGTGATCACATGGGCTACCCAGCCCGGTGCATTATAGTACGCTTTCGCGGTCTTTGCTCCCGGGGCCATAAGGCCTTCCACAAGACCCACCAAGGGTTCATTGAGCTCCCCCAGATTAGCCGCCCCGAGGTGCCAATGGTTCATCTGCACATTGATATCCAGGTGGTAGTCCCCATTCCAGGGCGTCTGAATCTGATTTGCCCATAAGCCCTGTAAGTTTGGTGGTAGCAAGCCTAAACGCGTACTGCTGATACTCAGGTAGCGACCATACTGATAAAATAGCGCCGCTAATCCTGGATCCTGATCCGGTTCTTTACCGAAAGCCACCAAACGCTGATCGGTCGGTAAGTCATCTTTCGACTGCCCCAATCGGAGCGACAAACGGTTGAACTTTGCCAAATAGTTTTGCAGATGTTCAGCATACTGCTGGCTATAGGATTTTTTCAAAGCCCTTGTTAGCGTTTCAGCTGTCGTACGCTCAAAATCCTTACCTTTAAAATCAGTATCTGTTGCCACGTAAATTAGCACTTCGTCAGCCTGTTGAATAACAATAGATTGTCCTTTTACCAGCTGTTTTCCCCCTTTTATCTGCGCGCGGACACGTGTTTTGAACCGCATTCCTTTACCATCTACACCATTGTCCAATTGTCCTACCAAAACAAGCTCACCATCCTCGGTCTTGGAAGTAGCCCTTTCGGGACGGTCAATCTTGATTTCCAGGCTAATCTGTCCTTTTTTGCTACTCTGGAGGCGAATAACGCCCACATCATCGGCAAAGCTTGTCCAATATTCGCGGCTATACCTGACACCTTTGAGCTCATAGCTTGTTTTTGCCATCGCTTTATCGAGATCCAGTTCCCGGCGATAGTTCTGCACTGCGGTGAGATCCGTTTGTCCGTCAAAGGCAAACATCAAATTTCCGAGCACTTGATAACAGCCCCATTGCTTGCCGCCCGATCCCGGGCCTTTGCAGATAAAATGCTGGTCTATCAGACGCTGAGCAAGGTCGTTTTTCCCACTTTTGATCAGATTTCGAATACTATCCAAATACCTACTGGCCTCATAATTATTGGCATCCTGAGGACTTCCCGACCATAGTGTGATATCATTGAGTACAATATGGTCATTCTTTAAGCCACCATCGGGCATCATGCCAATTTTTCCATTGCCAAGGGGTAAGGTCTCCTCCCATTGTTTTGCCGGCTGCCGATACCAAAGTTTTCCCCCCTGCACTTGCCCAAATAAGTTGCCCGAAAAAAAGAAAACCACAAGCGTGCAGAGTAACTTACCTTTCCGAAGATTTATTTTTGATGATCTATTCATGTCGTTTTAGTTTTTTGTCCAGTCATCGGTTCGGAAGGGAGATCCGGGTATCCCGGCTTCGTTGTATAAGGTCAGGTCTGGATTATCGGCCCAGCCGTAACGTACCGCGACGGGCGAAGCTACTTCTTTGGCCGATACGATCAGCTTATTTCCGACCTGTTTGACTTCTGCAGGATAAAAGACCTGATCGGCACCGGCAATGGTAAAACTACCGTTGCGTTTATTCGTTTCTTTCAGCATCAGTTTTTTGCCCATGGGGTTAAAGCTGAGTTGCATTGCTGTTCCCTTTGTCGTCCAATGCTTAAGAACAGGGCCCGAATAAGGGATCTTCTTGCCATACAGCTGCGCTGTTGCGATCCAGCCAAGCCTTCTACCGACATCCTGCTTGTTTTTCGGATGGATATCCTGTGCATCGCCGATATCAGCAATGACTGCCATACCTGTATAAGGCAATTTGAGTGTTTGGCGCTGCGCTTCCCGTAATCTCGCCCAGGAAGAAGGCTGCGGTGTTAAACTTTTCGCTTTAAAGTTGGCCAGTTGAACAAAATAAAAAGGCATCTTTTCATTGTTCCACTGCTGGCGCCAGTCCTGAATCAGTGCGGGCAGCAGTTGCTGATAGGGGGCGTCTTTTGAATCCGCGTTACTTTCACCCTGGTACCAAATGGCACCTTTTATTTTAAAATCCACAAAAGGCTTAACCATAGCATTGTAGAGCACAGTAGGTCTATTGGGACCCTCCATCGCATTAGGTTTTGCCGGCAGCTTCGCCAGATCATAACCAACTTTGCATTTCCAGTCTCCAACGAGAGCTATCTGTTCGCCATTTGGTCCTTCCAGTCGTGGCTGTTCTGTACCGCCATATATTCCGCCATCACCAGCTCCGTCAAATACGCGAACGGCGATATGCAATAGGCTGCCATTGTTGGCCGTTGCAGGAATGGTATACTTCCGAATCTGATCGTAACCGACAGTTTCGCCCACCTTTGTACCATTGACATAAGTGATGTCGTTGTCATCAATTGCTCCCAAAATCAACTTGAGGGGTTTACCTTGCCAATGTGCCGGTAGTTCAACGTCTTTGCCAAAATAAACGACACCATCCATTCCCGGAAACAGGTTTTTGTCAAAAAAACTAGGAATTGTAACCGTAGACCAGCTGCTTTTATCCAGTTGTGGTGTAAACCACTCGCCCTGCGTTGCTGTCTTCACCTGATCCTGCTGTTCGGCGACGCGATTCCATTCGGCCAGCTCTTTCGCATAGATTTCCTGTGCATCCGGACGTTGGATTTTTTCGATAGCCGCTGTATAGGTTGAAAAAGGTGTAAGTGCCTCCCGACTCATCCAGGCTTCAATGATTGTTCCGCCCCAGGAAGAATGGATCAGGCCAATGGGAATGCCTGTTTTCTCATAGATCTCGCGTGCAAAGAAATAGGCTGTCGCCGAAAACTCCGGAATACTTTGTGGCGTCACCGGATTCCATCCACCGGATTCCACCTGCACTGCTGTGGTAGGTTGATTGGCCGTTGCTTTTGGAATCTGCAAAATACGAATATTGGGGAAGTTGGCTGCTTTGATTTCCTGCTCAAAGTTATTGATCTTACCCCAGCCCGCCAGGGGCATTTCCATATTTGACTGTCCTGAACAAAACCAGACTTCACCGATCAGAATATTTTTCAGGATCAATTGATCACCATCGTTGATTGTAATTTGGTAGGGTCCACCGTATTTCGGCGTCTCCAGATAGACTTGCCAGCCTCCTTGCTGATCGACCTCAACCTGATAGCTCTTGTTGTTCCAGCTGCTGTTTACGCTAAGTTCCTTGCCTACTGCCGTACTGGTTCCCCAGATCTTGACCTTTTCTTTCTGCTGCAGCACCATATTGTCGCCAATAAAAGCCGGCAGCTGTACTTTGGCCTGGAGGGCAGAAAATCCACTGGCAACGCTGAGTAGCAGGGCCAACAAAGTCCGTTTATACTGTTTAGGTTTTATCATGATTTTTGCGTTTGTTGCTCAATTGGGTTTATACATTTGGCGCATCCGAAGCCCAGACTCTTGGAGTTGAGGCTACGGATGTGCCACAGTTATTTTTTTAAAGTGCCGATATTTTTAGTAAAACACTGGTACGGTTGCTATTCAGGTCTGGATTTACGCCAACTTTCATCAGGTAGTCGCCCGAATAAGTTTGTCCCTGGCCTAAGCTCGATTTGGTTCCCGGATACAAGTTGATCTCCTCCACCCGGTATTGCTTTTGGGCGTCCAGTCCTTTTAAACGGACGGGATCGGTTGTTCCGATACCATAGCGGTTATTGACCAGGTAGTTGAAGATTACAGCCTCGGTTTTTTCGCTATTCACGTAGCTCAGGGCGGCAAAGTCACCTTCACGTGGATCGGCCAAACGATACTGCTCCCCATGCCAGATTGTTGCTTTAAGCGCGTCGTAATTCTTTACCGCCTGCTGGCAGAATAACAGATCCTGTTCTTTCAGATGGCTCACCACAATATCAAAACCCAGTTTACCCATCATGGCTACATCCGTACGGAATTTGAGCGGTTGTTTTCCCCAGTCTGTCACATGGTTTGAAGTGCTGATTGCCGGGAAAAAGTAAGAATACTCGTACTGCATAAAAATACGTTCGAGCGGGTCTGTATTATCCGAAGGCCAGAATTCGGTAAAGTACCGAAGTGCCGCATAGTCCACACGTCCACCACCGCCCGAACATAACATCATCGGCACTTTCGGATACTTCGAACGAATACGCTCCAGCACTTTATAAAGACCTTCCACATAAGAAACATAGAAAGCACCCTGGTCTTTTAGAAATGCGGAATGCGCATTGTAAATGACCGCATTACAGTCCCATTTGATATAGGCCAATGCCGGATTTTTGGTAAACAGGTCGTCCAGGATGTTAAAGACAAAATCCTGCACCTTGGGATTTGTCAGATCCAGGACCAACTGATTGCGGAAGTAATGTTCTTCCCGCTGCGGCTGTTTGACGACCCAATCCGGATGTTGTTCGTAGAGTTCGGATTTGGGGCTAACCATTTCGGGTTCTACCCAGATACCGAATTTAACGCCCTGCTTAGTCGCTTCTTCCACGAGTGTCGCGATACCATTGGGCAGTTTTGTCCGGTTCGGTTGCCAATCTCCTAGACTGGAGTGATCGCTATTACGCGGATATTTATTTCCAAACCAGCCATCATCCAATAAAAATAGATCTACGCCTAGTTTTTTGGTATCCTGGAGCAAACCTTTTAATTTTTGCTCATTAAAATCAAAATAAGTCGCCTCCCAATTGTTGAGTAAAGTCAGGCGTTCGCCATTTCCATCCAGCAGCTGATATTTACGGGCCCAATTGTGCAAATTTCGTGAAGCCGTACCTTTTCCCTTTGTTGACAAGGTATAGATCAATTTAGGCGTTGTAAACTCCTGGTTGCTGGCCAATTTCACATTGGAAGCATAGTTGTTTATGCCGGCAATGATACGTAGGTTATTGAGGTAATCCACTTCAAAATCCACCTTAAAATTTCCACTATACCCAAGGCTTGCCATCAGGACCGTTCCTTCATCTTCGGATGCCGCCTTGCCCAGTGAGACCATAAAGGAGGGTGGCTGAAATAAATTCGCACGTGTTCCGAGCTTACTGTCCAGCACTTTAATGCCATGTGTTAACGGAGCCTCTTCCACCTGCATTTCTTTTGCCCAGTCGCCATGGTACTGCCGTAGCCAATATGCGTTGGAGCGCAAGGTCAGGTTGGCCGAAGCAAATTTTTCCAGCGTAACGACTTTCTTTTCTTTATTTTGGATGGTTGTCCACTGCTCGATGATATCCTCATTCAAAAAAGATTTGTAGTGTAAAACGACATAAATATCGTATACCGGATCTTTTAGGGTGATATCAAGCTGTTTGACATTGGCATCCAGGTTGTTCACCGCATGCTTTTCATAGCGCAGGTCGAGGGAGCGGTTACCGTCCGCATGGACGATACTAATCGCTGGTTCCAGCAAATTTTTTGAACCGGAAGGCGTATAAGCCGCATTGGACAGTCCACTATAATCTGTCAATTGTCGATAACTGCTTGCAATGGTCGAATACTCTTTTGAATCACGCAATTTTTCGCCGTAATAGAGCATTTTCAACGTTTTCGTGGAATCGTACTCCAACACTAGCGCATTCGACCTGGTTTCTATGGGAATCTGTCCGGACTGCGCCTGTGCTTCCAGATGGACAAGCCCCTGGGTCATCAAAAGCCCGAGTACAACATGTTTAAAATGAAGGGTTGGCATATATCAATAGATTTAGGATTTGTTAACGAACTTGACTATTTTGTTTGCTTTCAATTGAATCTTGTAAAGGTATTTACCCTTGATTTCCTGCCCTGGGTTTAGACCGGCCAATTGGGAAGGGCTTAATACCTGAATCGTTTGATCCTGCGGCGATGAAAGAATAAGCTGCCTAATGCTACTGTTATTCCATTCCATTTTTTCAATGCATACATTGCCCCGGGCTTTGAGCCCCTTGACTGTTCCGGCCGACCAGCGATCAGGCAGGGCAGGAAGTAATTCCAGCACATCCGTCTGCGACTGCAGCAACATTTCACTCAGGGCAGCCACATAACCCAGGTTGCCATCAATCTGGAAAGGTGGATGCGCGCAGAGCAAGTTGGCGTAAACACCACCGCCATTATTGTAATCAATACCGTCGCCGCCGACGAGGTTAATGAAATTAGTCAGGATTTTATAGGCGTGATTTCCATCCTGCAAGCGGGCCCAAAAAGCCACCTTCCAGGCCATGGACCAACCTGTAGATTCGTCGCCACGCGCGGTCAGCGTAACTCGTGCAGCTTTGGCCAGTTCTGGTGTTTTCAAAACAGAGAATTGGTTGCCAGGATACAGACCAAACAGATGCGAGACATGGCGATGCTTGTCCTGTGGATCATCACGATCCGTTTCCCACTCCTGCAACTGTCCCCATTGACCGATTTTGGGTTTGAGCAGCGCATCGCGAAGTGCCGTGATATGTTTACGGTAATCAGCGTCCATATTTAAAACTGTGCTCGCCTGGATGTAGTTGTTAAAGAGATCGTAAATAATCTGATGGTCATAGCTAACGGCATCCTCTGTAGGGCCATGTTCCGGCGACCAGCCCTGCGGCGCCACCACAGTTCCGTCCGGTCTTCGAACCAGACGATCATCCCAAAACTCACTTATTTCTTTTAAAATCGGATAGGCAAACTCGCGTAGATATTTCTCGTCCTTGTTAAAGGCATAATGCTCCCAGAGGGCCTGTGCATACCAGGCACTTCCGGGGGTGTTCCAGAGAAAGCTCTCGCCGCCGAAGATATTATTTTCGGTCTTTACGGTCCAGCCCCTGACGCCCGGAAATTCCTTTTGTGTATTTATTTTTTTCACCTCACGCATGCTATTGATGTAATCAAGGTAAGGCCAGGCCGATTCACTTAAATTGGCAACTTCTACTGGCCAATAGTTCATCTGTATATTGATATTGGAATGGTAATCTGATCGCCATGGTGGATTGTTACTGTTATTCCATAACCCCTGTAGGTTTGCGGGCAAGCCACCTTTTCGTGAGGAACTGATCAGAAGATAACGTCCATATTGGTATACCAATGCCTCCAGAGCCGGGATCGGCTGTTTTTTATAGGCTTCTAACAGCGCTTTTGTTGTTTGCTTGCTGTCCAGCTGGCTATGGTCGAGATCAAGTTCCACCCGACTGAACAGCGCTGTATAATCTGCAATGTGACGTGCCAATAGTTTATTTACGCCATATTTTTCCGCTTGCTGCAAATACCGTTCATTGACCTTCATCGGTTCCTCGGCCGACTTCCATTTGGTAGCCCGTGTATTAGCGTAGTCAGTTGCGGCACTCAGCAGCAGAACAATTCGATCGGCAGATTTTACGGCAAGGACAACCTGTCCTTTTTCATCTGTTGTTTTGGAAAGTGAACCACCTATGACCTGTACGCGCGCCTGCGCGGCATACCGCATGCCATTGTCGAGCGTTCCCTGAAAACACAAATGACCATCTTCTACCTGCACCGCCTGTCCATGTGCATCCTGAAGTGCAATCTGGGCATTGAGTTTCCCTTTTTTACTGTTTGCGTATTCAAATACCATGACCTGATCGGGCTGACTGGCAAAATACCGACGGTTGATCTGCTGTCCATCCTGCTGATACGCTATTTCATGCAGGCCCTTATCCAAATTCAATTTCCGACTATAGGCGGTAAAGGATTTATTAACGTCGGCGTCAAAGCGAACAAAAAGATCACCGAAAGCCTGATAGGCACCTGTTTCCTGTTCATCACCTGTCCATAGGCTATTTTCATTAAATTGAATATGTTCCTGATTTACTCCGGCAAAGATCATGGCACCGATTCGTCCATTTCCAATGGGATATGCTTCGGTCATCCAATCTGTTGCGGGCTTATTATCCCAGAGGTAGTAGCGTTGTGCATAGGATGTGGCCGAGCAAAGGGTTAAACATATAAAGATGAGGCATTTAATTTTTCTGTGCATTAACATAGCGACTGATACAATTTATTGAGCGATGCCCAATGGTGAAAAAACAAAATAGATGACAATCATCAACAGGATGAGAAAGGCGCCGATCCTGTACCTTCCCTTCCAATAGGTGCCTTTATCCTGGCCCGAAAACTCAAATTGATAAACCGATAGATAGTTTGGCTGGCTCAATTTACTTCCCCCCCAGATGACCAGCGCCACCGCGATAAACAACAGCGCGAACAAGTGCAGATAGTGCAGCTCTGTCTTCCAGACAAACACCAGGATGAAATAGCTGAACATGTACAGGAACAGGCCGATTTGTGCCATCCTTGGCGTCACACGGCGGGATAGAATCCCTAAGATCATAATGGTGAAGATCGGCATATTGAACAGCCCCGATACGGTTTGTAGGTATGTATAAAACCCATCGTGGGCAAAAAGAATAAAAGGCGCAATAAACATCGCCGAGGTGGAAATAATCAATTCAAACAGTTTCCCTTTTCTGACCAATTCTTTTTCACTAAGATCTCTTTTTTTATATTCCAAATAAGGCTTGTAGATATTAAAAATAAATAAACTCCCGCAGCTCTGTAATCCAGCAGTATAGGTGGTCATAGCTGCGCCAAAGACCAGCGCCAACGAAAAGCCAATCAGCACATCAGGAAAGATCAGTACAATAAGTTTCGGAAAAACAGAAGCTGTAGGCTGCACATGCGGCAATAAGTGTACGGCCAAAAGACCGGGTAAATTAATCAACAGCGGCATCAACAGCTTCCCTCCGGCGGCTAAAGTCATTCCCTTCTGTGCTTCCTTTAAATTTTTGGCACTTAATGCCTGTTGTGCGATATAGGGCTCCATTCCCCAATAGTAAAAGTTGATCAGGAGCATCCCGGTAAACAGGGTAGAGAAAGGTACCGCATCCTGTTTGGATCCTACGGCATTGAGATGTTGTTTCTTGTCGTGAAATAACTGGAGGACACCCGCCCAGATATCGCCATTGCCCAGCTGCCAAAAGGCAAAAATTGGAATCAGCAGCGCAAGCAAAAACAGGCAAAGGCCGAGGCCCATATCAGACAGCGAGATCAGTTTCAATCCTCCTAAAATACTGTACAAGCTTCCAATGATACCCAAGGCCCAGACCAGTATCCAGATACTCTGCCAGTAACTGATGTGCAATAGCCCGGGCACATCAAACATCGTGGCCAGGCTTAGTGCGCCACCGTATAATACCGGTGGCAATAAATTAACGATGTATCCGATCAGGATCAGGATAGATACCAACATTTTCGTTTTGGGGTCAAACCGCAGCGCAAGAAAGTCCGGTACCGTCCGAAAGCCATGTTTAAAATAGATAGGCAGCAAAAACTCCGAAACCAGCAGCATGGCGACGACAGAACTTACGCCCCAGCCGATCACCGACAGGTTGTTGATATAGACCGATTCATTTTCACCAATAAACTGGTTGGCGCTGAGGTTGGTCAACAGCAAAGCCGACCCCACCATCCAGAAGCTATTGCTCTTTCCGGCAAGGAAGAAGCCGTTTAAGGTATTGGAATAGTTGGTTTTAAACTTCCATAAGGATCCCAAAGCAACCAAACCGGTAAAAAGACAAAAACTAAAAACTATCATCGCAAAAGCCTTTTTTAATTTATACCGAATTGCGGTCTGCCAATGTCGTTGGCACCACTTCCTTGATCAATGTTCTTTCGAGCACAAACTTGGCCGCTTGCGATCCAATCCGTGCAAAACTTGTCGAAAAGGTGGTTATACCACCGCTGATAATCTCTTTGATAACATCATCATTATGCGAGAGGATTCCCAGATCCTCTCCCAGGGTCCAGCCTTTTTGTAAAACCTCTTTCAGCATCTGATAGAGCTCCGGATTATGAATGGTAAAATACAGTTTTCCCTTTTTTAGGTCACCCACATGGTATTGCTTTTCGATACGTCCTTTTACCTTATACTCCTTCAGAAATCGTAAAAAAGCATTTTTGATTTCATTGGGTTCAGCTGTATTTTCCCTAAAATAGAAGATCACTTCTTTATACTTTTTGATCTTTGGATAAAGTTCCTGAAACACGGCATAGGTGGCTTCTTCAAATTCCTGGGATACATAGGAATAATCTTCGCCAAGATCCACCAAGCGATCAATAATCAATAATTTGGAAGCCGGGATGGAACGAAGCAGCAATTCGGAATCTTTATTTTCAATCGGAGCGACAATATACACAGTATATCGCCCTTGGATACGATTGAAAATATCTTCAAAGGTTTCCATATTGTTGTGATGGAAAAAGAGGTCCACCGTCACTTCCTCTGGAAGATTGGTTCGCAGTTCATTCACCAAGGTATCCTGAAAGGTATCGTATGCATACAGCAGGACCGCAACTTTCTGTTTCATCTGCGTATTGTTGCTCACCACAAAATATCCTTTTCTGTTTTTCGATTCCACGACTCCATGGGCGATCAGATCTCGGTAAGCCTTGGCAAAGGTTTCGCGCGCATAGCCCAGGTATTGGATCAAGTTATTGACAGAAGGTAAACTGGCGTGCACCTCCAGTTCATTGGCATCAATGGCATCCAACACGCCCTGAACAATACATTCATGTTTGGAAAGTGTATTCAATGCTTCCAGGCGTTTGATCCGATCGATCAGTACTTTAAAATGTTCTTCTTTGCTTTTCTTCATATGTTATTATTAAAACAGGGCGACCTTAAATAATTTTGCGCCCGCTTGCTCAAAGACAATGGATTTCTCAGCACTAAATTCCTGCGCTGCTTTTTCAAACAGTTCCACTGCCTTATATGTTGTATTTGGCGCCAGGCCAATCTGTTTAAAATCTATGTTTATTGCTGCCGGAGCTGTATTGTAATTAAATACAGCCACATACAGTGCTGTTCCAATCTTTTTGTAATAATACGTATTTGCTGCTTTTCCTTCTACAAATCCTGCCGGACGGAAGCTTTTACCGTCGGCGATGATCTTTAAAATTTCGGGATCCTGCAGATATTGATTCATCTTAGGCTGCCAGTTTTCTTTTTTCGACAAGTCATCGCCAAGAATAATGGTACCCGTTACCACACCCGAAAGCAATCTTGCTTTATTGACTTCAGGACTTTCATCATGAAAAACAAGGTGGTCGGCATCGATAAAGTCGTAGAGATAGGTCTGCCACCAACCGTAGCTGACACTATTTAAGGTATACTGTGTTTGGTCGATCGTTTTCCAGGCATCGCAGGCTATTCTGCGCATATGTGCAAATTGGGCTGTCGCCAAGGAAGGAGAAATCGCTGCGTAGATCAGCATTTTACCCTGCAGCACGTCGACGAGATGTTTCATCCCCACAGCATAAGCCTGCATACCCGTCTGAATTTTCTTGTCGTAAAAACCGGTGGATTCGATTGCCGCATGCGAAAGGAAGTCAACCTTGATCATCCGAAAGCCACAGTCGACCAATTTCCCCAGGATCACATCCATACGGGCCAACGTACCGGGATGTGTCGGATCAAGAGCCCGACCACCATCTAAATTGTGGTAGCCTTTTTGGGTTTTGGTCCAAAGCTGGCCAAAGGTAAACTGGCTCCCCTCCGCTTTGCGGTCTGGGCCACTTTCATGCCCCCAGTCTGTAAAAGGCGCCCAATACACCCCGGGCTTGAGTCCCAGCGAATCACAATAAAGAACAAATTGCTTCAATTGTGTGTAGTCACCCGACATTCCTCCGGGTGTCATATTATCCCAGAAAGAGTCAAGATCTATAAAAGCCTCGCCATCTGCGTTCCGGAAATAAGGAATATCTTTCGCAAAATAGTCTGCTGTACCTGTGGCATTCTGAAAATTAAGTTTTTCCTGTATCACTCCCCAGCTGTTCCAGCCGACAGGCGTGGCGCCTTGCCAAGATTTCACATAGGCCGGCGACAGCTTCCGGTGGATTTTAGCATAGTTTTCAAGCCCAATGCGCCAATCCTTGTCGTAAGATACAAGGTATTTTGGGGAGCGAATCACATCCCCCTTGACAGCTCCATGCGCCATGGAATCCCGCGTGATATTTACATCTGTAAATCCGGCCTGGGCTGCTAGGTGGGTATATTGCCCATGACCTCCTTTGATCACAATACCAGATTTCCAAACAGATTGATCCAATGAACCTATCAACAGCCCTTTTCCGCTATCCTTATCGTATACAACACCGACCTCGGCGCTGCTCTTACTATTCATCGCAAGGACATTGTTTTCATAGGAAATAAAGGTATCGTTATCAAAAGGAACAGCCAGCTGATACAAGGATTTTCCCAAGCTGGCAACCGATGCATTTGACCAAATAGGCACAAGTTCATTACTCGAAAGATTTTTTCCCTTGACTTCCAGTTCAAGGATGACACCATCTATCGTGTCGTAGAAATAAAAATGCTGCAGTAATGTGATACCCTGCTGGGCTTTAACTGAGATTGTATACCGGATACCCTTACCCAAATTGTCCTGAACGGGCTTTTCGGTCACGTTGCGGGTTCCTATCAGTTTATCTGTACTCATTTTTTGTCCATTAGCAAGTGCCAAATAGGCACTTGCTTGCTGTATATAGGCGAATTGATCGTCACTTAGTGAAAATGTTCCATCTTGTTTGTTATAGGTCAACGTTAGGCCATTTTTCTTGACCTGAAAAGGCTGTGCGTATAACATGAAGGTACATAGCATAAAACTTAGCGCGAAAATAACTGTCTTCATTCTGCTTGATATTATTGTAAATTGATTTGAAAAGCGTTGATCTTCATGTAATGGTCAGGTTGAAAATTGACCAGCATCCCCATATTGACAGTAACCTTTTCTTTGATTTCAAAATAAACGCCATCCGATTTAACATCAGCATGGGCCATTGCCTGTTGAATCTGCTCAAGATCTGGAATTCCACTGTTTGCTTTACTAACAACCAGTTTTGCTGGCGGCTGATCATAATTTGTCCAGGATAAGTTACAAAAAAAACGATATTTACCGGGGAATAAGGTTACTTTTTGCTCAATTTTACCATTTACGATCGCAGGAGCGCCCCATCCGGCTTCAATATTAACCACACCACCATCATCCGAACCAAAGCCACCATAGCCATTGTGGTTTTTCATGCTCGTATTGGTTATCCAATGATCCAGATTTCCCCAACGGTTGCCATCGAAAGCCGTCGCTGTAAACGGAGTTTTGTAATTCTTCAAACACCAAATACTGATATCGCCTTTTTTTACAGGCAATTTGCTGCGCTGTACCATAAAAGTGTCAATGGCATTACTATCGGGCCGAAATACCGTCTGGTAAGCGATCTCCTGATTGGGCAGGTAGTCCAAGAGACTAATTTTTTCATTCATCACTTTTGTGCGCACGAGGGTGTCCGTTGTGGTATTGCCTTGATTCTTATAAATAATGCGCACCCCATAAAATCCCACACTTGGTGTCACATCCTGTAAGGCAAGTTGAAATTGTTGATCAGCCATAAAATTCTGTTCCAATATTGTCCGCTGGAAAAGTCCTTCACGATAACGATCGCCATAAACGTTTCCGACAAGAAAGGTCGGAACAGAAAATCTTCCTTGGCTATCGACTGTACGGATTTCGAAATTCATGGGCCCCTCCGGCAGATTTTCAATCACATAATGTACGGTATCGATAGCATCCGTCAATTTTACCGGAAACTTCATGGAATCCTGTTTACTGTTCCAATACACACGCAGCTCGGAAACTCCGGCATTTACCCGAAAGATGCCATCGACTTGTACACGATATTTTCCCGAACGTATTTTGATGGAATCTAGCTTCGCAGGATATACTATTTCCTGTCCATCGGTGAATTTGGTAAATTCATCCATCTTGGAACACGCGCCGAATAAACAAACGCCGAACAAGGCCAGTATGCATAGATATGTTCTCATCTTCATTTTCTTTTTAATAGTTAATAAACACCCCATACTTGTACTTGGGCAATCTGGATAAAGTAACTACCTCGCCAGTTGCGCAGATTGCGAATACGCAGGTATTTGTATTTTGGCGCATCTTCGGGCATATCAAAAGACCAGCCTGCGATGCCATACACTTCATCTGCGTTGGTATTTGTTCCAGCTGGAGTACCCGAAGGTTTTCGCACGGTACAGGTTGCCAGTTTAGACCAAGATTCCCAGGAGCCATCCAGATTTGGACTATTACTTCCCCAGACTTCAAATTCACGCATGTTACCCTTATCGTAAAAACCATTTTCCCGACGTGGGAAAATCACGACACGGCTTAATTTTGCTTCCTTACCGATAGAAAAAGTCAGGGATTGCGGAGCACCGGCACTTTCAACCGTATATAAGGCCGGCCATCGTGAGGGATTCATGTTGCCGTCCCACATCATTTCCGAAGTCGTCCCGTACATATACTGCGCATCCCCCGGTAAATGCAGCGCTGAAAACTGCTGTCTTGGAAAAAGATTTTCTTCCAGAGGTGTCAGCGAGGTATATAAGGTATCCGATTTGTTTAACCATCGGTCACGCACATAAAAGGCAAATTTCATTTCACGGGATTTGAGCCCGCGGATATTATATAAGATCAGGGAATCCTGGCTATAATAGTTGTCCAAAGGCAAATATTCCCCATTATTCAGGGAGTCAACCATCGGAACAATAACGACATCGCCTTTTTCCTGATTGATTGAACTGATCCGGACGCCGCCAAATGTCGGCGCAATTTTCATTTGCCCGAATACAAGATCAAAAATCGGTGTTTTAGGTTCTACTGTAACGTCCACAGCATCTGAAGCCACTTCGGCCTTGTTTACGGCATAAAGTTTCACCGTATGTTTTTGTGTATCCGGAAAACCGTCGATTAAGATCTCATTTTTATAGGTTGATGATTTTACGACCCGTGTCTGCCCATTGGCCATGACATATTCAGCCTTCACATACAATACATTTTTACTGGATGGCAAACTGTAATGTATCGTTGCCTGTCCGTAGCCGTTGGTCACAGAAGTATTTTGCACAACACCTGGTTTCGTTTGGTCATCTTCCAGCAGTGTCCATCCCTTTTCCTCTTTACAACCAGCCAATAGATAAAAAAGGCCGATCAGGAAATAGCAATAGTTTAAATATTTTAGATTTTTCATGATTTTCTATTTAATAAGGAATTACCAGCCTGGATTTTGCACTAAATTTGGATTGACCAAAAGGTTATTTTCCCGGATCGGCCAGAAGTAATCCCTCGGTGCCACAAAACGTTGTTGAAAGAAGGTCTGTTCTTTATAGAAAAGTTCCGGATGATCTTTATCCTGGTTTCTATCCCAGCCGGTAATGTTTTTATTCAGTTCCTGTGCCGCCAGCTTCCAGCGTTTCAGATCCCAAAAGCGTGATCCCTCAAAGCTCATTTCAATATTCCGTTCACGCTGGATAATACTGCGCAAACCTTCCTTGCTTGCCGGTTTAGCAGGATTTAACGCATACTTTGACCAAGATTCTTGGATACCTTCCAGCCCAGCTCTTTTCCGAATTTTATCCAGGTATAAAAATACATCAGCTGTTGGTCCCTCGCTTTCGTTCAAGGCTTCGGCATACATCAGGTACAGATCCGCCAGACGCATCATCGGCCATGGATATTCTTCAATGTGTGAACTATTGCCATCTTTGAAAGCAAATTTCCAGTTCACCAATTTTTTGGGATAGTACGTCGTCACTGGAATAGAGAGCCCGCTGCCAAATAATCCCAAGCGCAGCTGTGTGGTCCAGGTATTTTCATCACTACGGCTCGGACTATTTTCCATAAACCAGATGCCCCCGTCAAAACCAACATTGGCGTAAAACCTATTTTCGCGATCAAAATGTACACGGGCAGTCTGATAATTCTGAATATTGTTGAACCGCTCGACATAGTTACCCGAACGAAGCTGGTTTTTATTACTAAAATCCAAGGTTTTATCTTCATCCATCGGCACGCCATTTCGGGTATAGAACTGGTCAACAATTTTTAAGGAAGGTGCCAAGGTACCATGCACACTGTTATTACCTGCATTATTGGGATCAATATGTGCCATGGATGAATACTGCATCTGCCAGGCCCGTGAAGTCGGATTTGCCCAGATAATTTCTCTGTTCCATTTTTCAGTGACAGCATTACGCACGCTCATCTGAATCATTGTTGTATCGGAGAGCGGAAATACAGTACCAGGAAATTGGTATAAGCCCATACCCAAGTTCTCGCATGCGGTAATCGCTTCCTTTGCAGCACGAGCGGCCTTCTGCCATTTTTCCAACTGAAAACTCTGGTTGAAAAACAGCGTACCATCGACATTTTTAAAGGTCGCATAATCCGTATTACCGTTGAACAGCGGACTCGCGGCATACAATAATACTTTTGCTTTAATCCCTAAGGCAATAGGCTTGGTAATACGGCCCAAATCCGTAACCGGAGACTGGACCGTATTAGGTAGTTTAGGAATTGCCTCGTCAAGAACCTTGACTATATAATCGACAACCTCATCAATAGGCTGGCGTTTAACTTTTGCATCCTCGATAGAAGTATTGACAGATAAGTTGACATCCATTGTAGGAATAGGTCCGTAATGCCGCATCAACATAAAGTGATAGTATGCTTTTAAGAACATCACCTCCCCTTCCCAAGTGGTACGCTCGTCCTGTGTCATATCGCGCACTTTCTCAGGATTACGAATATTTTCCAGAAAAATATTACAGTCGCGAATGGCATTATACATATAACCATCCCAATAGTTTACGTAGGGATTGGTGACGTTCTGATTTCCACGGGCAATATTCCAATTTGTCCCATCAATGCTGAGGGTTGGGTAGTCCAGCCAGAACTCATCCCCAGCTAGGTAAGCTGGATTTCTGGTCGGATCACCATCCGGGGGGAGGTATGAATAACAGGTAGCCAAGTACTTTATTGCTTCGCTACGCATCGTAAATGCATTATCTATTGTCGCCACATTGTCCGGCACGACATCCAAATAGTTGCAGGATTGAAAAAACAATAAACCTGACGCAACCAGTAATTTAATTAATCTTAGATTTTTCATGATAAACTGCCTTTTAAAATCCTACGTTAATACCTACGTTATACACAGCCTGCACAGGATAGCCTAATCCTTCACCCCCCATTTCGGGATCCCACATCTTGAATTTGCTCCATACGGCAAGGTTGAGTGCATTGACATAAAAACGCACATTGGACATCTTAAACTTGTTGAGAAACTGATTTGGTAGATTGTAGCCTAATTCAACAGATTTCAATCGTAAGAATGCGCCGTTACGCATCCACCAGGTTGAAAACTGATTATTATTGTTGTTAAAACCATCCGTCAAGCGTGGCCACAGGGCCCTTACGTCTTGGTTATCTTCGGACCAATAGCTGTTGGCCACTTCCTGCAGCAAGCCATTCTGATACGGTCCGTTGATTGCAAAAGGTGTAATATTTCCCGGATCAATAAAAAATGAGGAACGCGCCGAGCCCTGTAAGAATGCACTGACATCAAAGCCTTTGAAACCCACAGAAAAACCCATTCCATAAATAATTTGGGGATCTGTCGGATAGCCGATCGGCACTTTATCCAAATCGGTGATTTTACCATCACCATTGATATCTCGGTATTTAATATCTCCGCCCATCGTCTTAAAGGCGCCACCAAAATTCTGTAGCGGCGAGTTTTCCGCTTCGATATCATCGACAAACAGACGTTCGGCAATCAGCCCATACGATTGTTTGATCGGATGCCCCAATCGAGACAGGTAGGATAAATTTGCCGGGTAGTCCGGTTCTTCGTTCACCAGCAATTTATTGGTTGCATAGGTCATGTTCGCCCGCAACTGAGTCCACCAGGTATTTTGAAAAGATTTGTTGTAATCCAGGGCCAGGTCAAATCCTCGACTCTGCGCCTTGCCTATATTAGCTTGGATGTCAGCCTGAAAACCAGTTGTAGAAGGAATATTCGAACGGACCATCAGAATATTACTGCGAGTAGAGTTGTAATAATCAAACACCACGCCCAGGCCATTTTTTAGATTCAGGTCAAATCCAGCATCGAAGGTTTTTGCCCGTTCCCAGGTAATATCACGATTTTCATACCGCGATATGGAATAACCAGGCCGTGTATAATCCCAGTTATTTCCCCAGGAGAAACCTCGGCCACCGTTATTCGGGTTCACTTGCGATAAGTAGAAGAAACGATCACGGTCCTCACCGATCTGATCGTTACCCACCAGACCATAGGTAGCCCTCAATTTTAAGCGGGAAACCACGGGATTCATAAATTCAAACATCTTTTCTTCATTCAGATTCCACCCCACACCAAAAGATGGGAAGAAACCAAAACGATGATCTTTGGAGAAACGTTCGGAACCATTATAGCCAAAGTTGAACTCAAAAAGGTAGCGGTTTTTGTAGGCATAGGTCGCTCGACCTGACACCCCGAGGTTACGGGCCGGCAATGAAGCCTGTAAGTCACCACCGTTAGCGGTCTGATAATTACGGATAATACCGATCAACATCCCGGTGATGTCGTGGTCTTCAGCAATCGTGCGGTTGTAATTGACAGCAAACTCACCGTACGTCGTGGTATTTAGGATTTTATTTCCCTGGTTGTAATCCAGGTATTCTGTACCCTCATTTTCGTTGAGCAGACTTAAAACTGTATTGCTTGTACCCGGGATTCGGACCAGATTGTAATAAAATGGTTTAAAGCTCCGCGTGACAGAAAAATAAGAATAGCGTTGTGTATAAGCCATTAAGCGAGCGGATAAACCTTTTGTAATGAAATCGAAATTCTGCTTCAGTTCCAATTGCACATTGACCGTGGAGCTATTATACTCCTGAAAACCATTGACCATATTAGCGTAGGGATTGTTATACAGCGTTTTGGTCGTTGGAATAAAGTTATTTCCGAAAAGCGGATGTGTCGCAAATGGAGAATAGGAGGATGGATAAATTGCCGGAAACATTACCGGGTTGGACCAAATTGCTTCACGAAATACGCGCTGTCCACCATTGATCAGATTTCCCCATTTATCATAACCACCTATTGGCCCTGTATAGTCATCAAATTGAGCCGAAGTACGGATAATACCAATCGTCGTTGGAGTAACATTTAAGGTAATATTAGAACGTAAGGAGTAGTTTTTCAGGTTGATGTTATTATCAAAGCTATTGCCATTTTCGGATCGCAGAATTCCCTTATCGTTATTAAAGGTACCGGCGACATAATATTGAGCAAGGTTTCCTCCACCGGTGACATTGAAGTTAAAGCGTTGGTTGTTGGTATAATCCTTTATCAGCTGGTCGATCCAGTTATTATTGGGATAAAGCAACGGATCGTCTCCCCGTTCGGTATGGTCTATTTTATTTTGGTTGTAAGGTAGCGTACCTTTAGGGTCTCTGGTCAACACGGCCTCATTAGCCATTTTCATATAGGTAATATTATCGGCGAATTTAAAATTACGGGTATTGGTTGAGATTGAGTTCTCAAAACGTGCATTAAATTTTGCCTTACCAACAATACCACTTTTGGTGTTGACCAAAACAACCCCATTTGCCCCTCTAGCGCCATATAACGAAGAGGCTGCGGCATCTTTCAATACGGAAAAGCCAGCGATATCATCAGGCTGTAAGCGTGCCAGTGCGGTGGTATTGGATTCCATTCCGTCGATCAGAATCAAAGGATCCTTTTTCCCTGCGCCAAAGGAACCAACGCCACGGATAAAGAAGGAAGCGTTGTCATTACCTGGTTCCCCACTCCGTTGGTAAGCAATTAGCCCAGCTACCCGCCCCGCCAGCATGGAGGTCAGATTGGATGTTGGTCCCTTAATTTCTTTCGGGTTTATCGAGGTAATGGAGGCCACCATACTCGTTTTTTTCTGTGTGCCGTAGGCCACGACAGTTACTTCATCCAGATTGGAACTTGATGAGGATAAGTAAATGGTCATACGATTGGTACTCGTGACCTGAACAGTTTTGCGGTCGAATCCGACCGAAGTTAGGACAAGCTGATCGTTGATGTGCGCATCTTTGATCAGGAATTGTCCCTGTGCATCCGT
This sequence comes from Sphingobacterium athyrii, assembly GCF_003071065.1. GTDB lineage: Bacteria > Bacteroidota > Bacteroidia > Sphingobacteriales > Sphingobacteriaceae > Sphingobacterium > Sphingobacterium athyrii. Next base: position 1,506,288 of record NZ_QCXX01000001.1, read on the forward strand.
TGATACAACTGCATTCTTTCCCATAAAGGCAATTGTAACATTGGAAATGGGTAAATGTCCGACGCTATCCAATACAACTCCTCTCAATTCAAACGATTGGGTCTGTGCACTTGCAAAGCCGGCAATCAGAAGAAAGAGGAAGACAAGACTACATCGCTGCCATTTACAGATTCGGTAATACATGTGGTAGATCATAAATTGGTCTTCTTATAGATTGGTTATTATTGCGTAGCATAGCAGTCTTTAATCTATACTATTCTATACTACTATACAATAGTAAAAACATTTTCCGACATCCACAAATATTTTTTCAAATAATGGCATTATAGCTATTCGGCCGAACGGCCGTTAGCTGTGTGGAGTTATGGAAAAAATAAAGCGGGATATATTATCATGACTGATAATATATCCCGCTTAGTAAATAATTTAAAAAATTTTGATCACAAAAAAAGGTAGGCCTAGCCTACCCTTTTGTCAATGAGTGGTGATATTTTAAGGTATTATTGAGCGAATGTGCAGTCTGTCGTGCATCGTCTTGGTAAGACGACAGATCTTCACAATTTCGAATGTCTGCTACATCCACTTTCTTTCTTACTTTGCTGATGACCTGATTTAGCTCTGATTTCCAGTTACCCGGATCGCCAAAATCGTCCATCCAATTTTTATTGATAAACTTTTTGTAGTTCAAAAGCAAAATATACAATTCCTCACCACTACCGGCGCGATTGATTGACGTGCGCCAGTTCTCTAATTTTTCTTTAAAACTCATAACCAGCAATATACAAAAAAATATGGACATTCCAAAATCGCTTCCTTTGAAATGGATGAATATTATTAAAAATTAAGCGATAGAATGATTAAACCTTCGGTGAATTATTTCGGTCATAAGGTAGAGGTTCAATATTAATATTATAATACAAAACAGAATAAATTATGGTCTTTATCCACTTAAAAAATATGCTTGTTATTTCCTTTGCATTGCTATGTATAATGGAGAAAAGTATCGCTCAACACATTGGGGACAATAAAAGACCTACGTCTCAGACGACCTTTCGGCACGACAGAGAAAATGATTATGTCAGCATAGGCAACCGGATTTTCTACAGGGATAAGATGGTCGAAGATGTCGATGCAGGATCTTTCAAAGACCTAGGTAATGCTTATGCAAGAGACAACTGGAATGCCTATTATCGGGGCATTAAGATCAAGGATGTATCGCCACATTCATTCCAATCACTTGGTTGGGGATATGCCAAGGATAGTTGGAATGCCTATTATCGAGGTGTTAAAATTAAAGACGTCTCTGCGCCCAGCTTTAAAGTACTGGATGAGGGATACGCCAAAGATAGTTGGAATGTCTATTATAGAGGTAATCAAATAAAAGATGTATCCGCCCCAAGCTTTGTTCTTCTTGGCGACGGATACAGCAAGGATAGCTGGAAAGTCTATTATTTTGGCCGGGAGATAAAAGATGCAACTGCTTTTACATTTGAATATTTAGGCAAAGGTTATGCGAAGGATAGCTGGAATGAATACTATAGAGGAAAAAAATTAGAGTAATTTATTCGATAATAATGTTAATGCCGACCATCTTCGCTTTGTATTTAATCTTTTCGATAAGACCGTAGTAGCTCCAGTTTCGCAACAAGAATTCATCACCTTTGGCCATTTCCTCCTTATTGGATTGGTTGACCAGCAAGAGGGTACCCGCTTGTGCTTTCACACAAAGCTCAATTAATCTACGGCTATACAGGTGGAGTTTGGTATCTACGTAATTTTTCTCCTTTTCATTGTAGTGTTCCAAGCTTTTCATTTTCCGCTTACGTCCACGCCCACCTTTATCAAATGCGGCGGCCTTTTGCAAGCGATGTCGCGCTGCTTGGATAGCCATACGGCGGTAAGTAAATTCCTCTTTATTGCCGATCTGAAAGGACTCCTTACCGATAGTTACCGCTATGGGATGTTCGATGGAAAGTGATGCTTCGGCGATAACGTTATCCTTTAGTTCTTGGATTTTTTTTGGAAGCTCGAGTGCAAGAAGGAGAAAAATCTTGCCTTTGACAATTTTGATTGCGCTGCTACAGATTTTGATCTGCCCAACCAGTGCACGTTGGAGCAACACCTTTTTATCCGATCGGTCTTTACCGAGGTATGTCCGAAACGGTATTTTGAATAGTGTGAATTTAAAATCTCTATTATTCTCATCTTTACTTAAGTTAATTTGTCTACCAGAAAAGGGAATAGGCATATCCTTTTTATAATTGCGGAGCGATTTTTCACCTTTCCAGTATGAGAGGCGGTCCGCCTGAAAATACTTGATTAAGGCCGTGTTTATTTGGGACAAGATATCTGTTGGGATCCGCCCTTTGAAATAGCTGGACAGCAGGCGATAAGTTGTATTCATCCTTGAAGTATTCAATACACCTTCTGGATCTTTCGCCTGATCGGCCAGTTTGATTTTAACATCTTCCTGTAGGTAAATCAGATCTTTCAAGTTCTCCTGTACATATTGGTGGGTGATGACCATATTCGCACCACGGAAGACAAGATCCTGCCATTCAAAGAGCTGTTTAAAATACTCCGATCGTTTTTCTTTATCATCACAATCCACAAAAACCTGTATTTTGCGGGTCAATACCATTGTATCAGCTGCCATATCTTTTTATATTTAGTTATGCCGTTTTCTTAGCAGATTTAATTTTTGCATGTGCATTAATAAATAATTTACGCACCTGTCCCCCGTCCAATTGTAAAGCTTCTGAAATCTTGTCAAAGGAATACTGCAATTCATAGCGCATGCGGAAGACCTCAGCCTCCTCTTCGGTCATTTCGTCATTTAATTTAAATTCAACGGGTTTAGCCATCAGCTGCATTTTCTCTTCACTATGAATAATGGAACGCAGGTATTCGATTGTTTTCTCCATCTGTAGACCAACCTCATAATCTGAGATGTTCCCCATATAGTAAGCGATACGTTCATAGTTAAAACTATATTTTAGGCAAAGACGGATAAAGAGTTGTTGATCGCTGTTGAGACTAGGCAAAATGGCATTAATTTGATCCATCTTCTTTTTCTTCTCCAATTCCAGTTGTTCGATATAGAGCAGATCGGCTTCGCTTTCCTCTTCCATTTCATAGCCCAGCATAAACTCCTGATAATCCTCGATGCTATCGAGACGGAGTAAGCTTCGGTGAAATCTATTGCGCGATTTTTGATAAAAAGCCTGAATGGCAGACTTTACCTGGACTTTCAGAAACTCGAAGACCTCCGATTCGGAATGCAGATTTTCGCGGAACAGCCAAAGCCTTAGGAATGCTTCCTGCGCAATACTTTCTCCAGCACATTCATCATCTGTGGCGCGATGTGCACGGAAAAAGAAATGTTCGTAAAATTTTTGGTAGAAAAATTTAAGTCCCTTTTCATGCCCATTGTGCAGGTGTTCAATAGCCGTTTTAATGTCCTTGTTTAGTAAAAGTAGTTTCATAATTCGTTTTTATGGTTAGCAATATATCAGCAACTTACCACGGCTCCGGCGGAACTTGACGGATTTTATGAAACCGAAGCCGGGTAAGTGTAAATCGTTACATGGTTATAAAAACTTATTGGTATTGAGTGGGAAGTATTGGCGTTACGCTCTCCAGTTGTGTATACCCTACATTTTGAAGATATTAACAGCTATTCCCCGCTTATATAAGCTCGATTTAAGTTGTGTATACCCTACATTTTGGGATCATCAAGATCCGACCTTATGGACATCATAAATCATCCAATGCTGTGCATACCCCACTTTTTGAGGTCATCAACATCGAGATATTTTTTCTGGACTTATGTTTTACTGTTGTGTATACCCTACTTTTTGAGGTCATCAACATCTTAGGATAGTTTTTCATTACCTATTCGCCTGTTGTGTATACCTACATTTTGAGATCATAAACCTTCTAGTATCGTAATAATAATCAAGAACATAAAGTAGAATGTAACCCAACATTTTTTAAAAAAGGGTATTTAGTGAGTCGCCATTGCGCTCACCCTACGGCATAACAAGATACCTCAATATATATAATTTCGTAAATTTTATTACTTACTTTGCAAGCACTTCTGGAAAGATTGAGAAAATATTATTTTGTTAATTTTGGACTTTTTAACTCCTTTTAAGCCAGAGAACGTTTGAACTTGTATATCCCTTTTTTTATTTATCACTGGCAATTTCAAACCAAGTTCAGAAACGGAATTACGAGTTGTTACCACCCCTTATTTTGAGATTACCCATATCGATGATTTATCCGATACATCCATTGATCTAGCTGTTTATATCCCACATTCTGAGATCATCAACAACCGTGGTACCATAAAACAAATATAATTGTCTATACCCCTCCTTTTTAGATCATCAACAGCATTCGACGACTCTGATTTAGTTGACTTACAGTTGTGTATACCCTACTTTTTGAGGTCATCAACATCTTAGGATAGTTTTTCATTACCTATTCGCCTGTTGTGTATACCTACATTATGGGATCATTAATATCATTGGTTGACAAAATAGTTTTTAGCTTAAGGTTGTGTATGCCATACATTATGAGATAATCGCCTTCAAGAATTAACAAATCCGAAAAGCCCCCGTTGCATATACCCTAAATCTTGAAATCACCAACAATCTTGGCGCACACAATCCATGGCAAGAGAAGCGTTGTACATACCCTGCTTTTTGAGGTCATCAACATCGTAAACGATTTATCTTTAAAAAAACTCACCGTTGTGTATACCCTACTTTTTAAGGTCATCAACATCCTTTTAGGTTTATAGCCGGTATAAACTAAGTTGCGTATACCCTACAATTTGAGATCATCAACATCAAATGAGAAACTACGTGATTATTGGTGGGAGTTGTGTATACCCTACATTTTGAGATCATCAACATCCTACTTTCTAGTATCCTAATAATAATCAAAAACATAAAGTAGAATGTAACCCAACATTTTTTGATAAAGGATATTCAGTGAGTCGCCATCGCGCTCACCCTACGTCATAACAAGATGCCTCAATATATATAATTTCGTAAATTTTATTACTTACTTTGCAAGCACTTCTGGAAAGATTGAGAAAATATTGTTTTGTTAATTTTGGACTTTTTAACTCCTTTTAAGCCAGAGAACGTTTGAACTTGTATATCCCTTTTTTTATTTATCACTGGCAATTTCAAACCAAGTTCAGAAACGGAATTACGAGTTGTTACCACCCCTTATTTTGAGATTACCCATATCGAT
>NZ_QCXX01000010.1:0-603 GCF_003071065.1 Sphingobacterium athyrii
GGAGTGCAATGGCATAAGCTTGCTTGACTGTGAGACCTACAAGTCGAACAGGGTCGAAAGACGGACATAGTGATCCGGTGGTTCTGTATGGAAGGGCCATCGCTCAAAGGATAAAAGGTACGCTGGGGATAACAGGCTGATCTCCCCCAAGAGCTCATATCGACGGGGAGGTTTGGCACCTCGATGTCGGCTCGTCACATCCTGGGGCTGGAGAAGGTCCCAAGGGTTGGGCTGTTCGCCCATTAAAGTGGCACGCGAGCTGGGTTCAGAACGTCGCGAGACAGTTCGGTCCCTATCTGTTGTGGGCGTTGGAAGTTTGAGTGGATCTGACCTTAGTACGAGAGGACCGGGTTGGACAGACCTCTGGTGAACCTGTTATGCCGCCAGGTGTACGGCAGGGTAGCTACGTCTGGAATAGATAAGCGCTGAAAGCATCTAAGTGCGAAACTAGCCACGAGATGAGACTTCCTTATAGGGTCGTAGGAGATGACTACGTTGATAGGCCATAGGTGTAAAGGTTGAGAGACCAAAGCCAAGTGGTACTAATAGCCCGAAGCTTTCTCAAGCAGACAGACACTGTTGTCTTCCTCTTTAATTTTTGAA
>NZ_QCXX01000010.1:613-320203 GCF_003071065.1 Sphingobacterium athyrii
TCCTTATAGGGTCGTAGGAGATGACTACGTTGATAGGCCATAGGTGTAAAGGTTGAGAGACCAAAGCCAAGTGGTACTAATAGCCCGAAGCTTTCTCAAGCAGACAGACACTGTTGTCTTCCTCTTTAATTTTTGAAACGAAAAGAATAACAAAAAGAAACGAACCTCTTTCAATGTATATGTCATTTAGACATGGACATGGATGCGTGCTATCTGGGACCTAACAGGATCCCGGTACTCATATCTCATATCTCACATCTAAAAAGATCTTTAGGTGCCTATATCGGCGGTGTCTACCTCTTCCCATTCCGAACAGAGCAGTCAAGCCCGCCAGAGCCGATGGTATTGCCGTAACAGGTGGGAGAGTAGGTCGGTGCCTTTTTTTTACACGGAAGCCCTTGCTGGAAACAGTCAAGGGCTTCTTTCGTTTAGGTCATATCTCCTTTCCAGAAGATTCTAAAGATCAATGGCGCCGCCACAAAGCCACACAGGGATAAGTCTTCGAACTTGTGCTATAAAATACGGTTCTGCCGGATACTGATCTAAAGTACTGTACTATTATGTTTTTTATATATTTCCCAAAGATTGATATAGTGGCGCCGCCAAGACGAAAATGACAGAAGAATGGACGATGGTATAGTGCTTTGTTCCTGAGTAATAATCTATTTGTGGTTTTTATTGAGTAACTTTGCGGCGCAATGGGTACATTATTGGATAACGGAATTAAGCCGTATAATCATTACGGCGCTTATTTAAAGCAAAAATATAACGGACAGAAAGTATTTAAAGTGATTGTCGATGGCAATTTTACTTGTCCAAATAGGGATGGCAGCAAAGGCTATGGTGGGTGTACTTACTGTAATGTAGATTCTTTTACGCCCGATACTGCGCGAAAAATTCCTTCTATACGTGAGCAGGTTGAGTCAGGAATTGAACGAGCTCGTAACAGCTATGGCGCAGAAAAATTTATTATTTATTTCCAACCCAATACCAATACGTACGCACCAGCACATCTGCTGAAAATGATGTACGATGAGGCTTTAAGCATAGATCCCGACAATACATTAGGTCTTTCTGTGGGTACACGTCCAGATTGTTTGGACTTTGAAAAAATTGCTTTGTTGGAATCTTATACCGATCGTTATGATGTAGATTTGGAAATGGGAATGGAATCGATTTATAATGACACCTTGGAAAGGATCAACAGAGGTTGCTCACACGATGAATTCATTAAGGCTATGGATATGTTAAAGGATACACCTTTGGAGCTTTGTGTGCATACTATTTTCGGATTTCCATGGGAGACGGAGGAGATGATGTTAAAATACGCTGATGAGATTAATCGGTTTCCACAAATTAAGTTCGTGAAACTGCATCATTTACATATTGTCGAAGGTTCAATTATGGGCGTAAAATATAAGCGTGAACCTTTTGAATTGTTCTCTATAGAAGGTTATACAGACTTCCTTTCAAAATTTATTCCACGTTTGCGTTCTGATTTGATTATCCAACGCGTTTTTGGTATCGCAGACAAAGAGCTATTGATAGCGCCAAATTGGGGATTACCCAAATCGGGTATTCAGACTTATATTGATAAAGGTCTGGAAGCTCGGAAAGTCCTGCAGGGTAGTCTCTGTTAACTTTATGAATAGACTTCAGGTTGAAAAAGATTGTTCATTTCTACAATTCTATAAGACTTATAGAATTGATATAGTATAAATAAATACGGCTTCCTTTTGGAAGCCGTATTTATTTTATGTTGTACTGTAGGTCAAATTATCCTTCGACAATGGTCTTTAGATCTGCTGGAGAATAATTAATCGACTTGAGTGTTTTATTGTCAGCTGTTCTAAAGACTAAAAATTTTCCGTCAACTTCTTTGTAGTGTGATTCTACTCCTTTAAGTTTGTAATGCGCTTGCGTAGCGATAGCTTCTGCTTCGTCTTTACATGCTTTACTCATATTGGAGCGTTGTACTTCATCAAAAAGCGCTGAAAATTTATCTTTTAAACCAAATTCAAGAACAGCTCCAGCGAGGACGTACTGAATGTCACATAAGGCGTCGGCAATTTCCACAAGATCTTTATCCTGGATAGCTTCCTCTAGTTCTTTTAATTCCTCAGCTATCAAAGAAACCCGCAGGGCACATCTTTGTTCAGAAGGAATCGTTGGTGTATCCAAGATCGGATGTTGGAATGTTTTATGGAATTCCGCTACGGATGAAAGTGTTTTTGGATCAGTCATATTCTTTTAATTTTTTGTACTCTCTTTTTATCAGGTGCAAATATAAAAAATAAAGGACGGTTAACTGAATGACCGTCCTTTATTTTATTTTTCAAATGAGATTTGATTAGATCAAGTGTTTCAATTGAACAATCTCTCTTTCTTCTAAATACCTCCAGCGTCCGCGTGGTAAATCTTTTTTCGTCAGGTTAGCATAAACCACACGATCCAACTTCACAATTTCATAACCAAGAGATTCAAAAATACGGCGTACAATACGATTTTTACCGGAGTGGATCTGAATACCTATTTCTCTTTTGGAACCTCCTTGTACATAGCTTAAATCATCAGGTTTGATAACACCATCTTCCAATTCAATACCAAAATTAATTTTGTTAAAATCTCCTTGAGTAAGGCTTTTGTTAAGCTCTACATTGTATATTTTGCTGATGCTGTTACGTGGATGGGAGAGTTTCTCAGCAAGGTTACCATCGTTTGTCAACAAAAGGAGTCCGGTTGTATTTCTATCGAGACGGCCAACAGGATAAATTCGTTCTTTAGTAGCTTTAGAGACAAGTTCCATGACTGTATGACGCTCTTGTGGATCATCCGTAGTGGTAATATAATCTTTCGGTTTATTGAGTAAAACATAAACCATTTTCTCACGTTTTAAACGTTCGTTGTTGTAACGGATTTCGTCCGTTGCTGGATCAACTTTAGTCCCTAATTCAGAAACCGGTTCACCGTTTACCCAAATTACTCCTGCAGCGATCAATTCGTCCGCTTTACGTCTCGAACAGATACCGGCATTGGCGATATAACGGTTTAAGCGAATCAAGCCATCATCTTCTGTTGAAGTTTCGGCTTTCTTTTTTGGACGTTTAATATATTGTTTCTCGTCGAAATTTTTGTTTTCATCAAAGTTTCTGCTTCTATCCCCATCGAATTTTCTGTTAGATGGTTTATCAAAGCTTCTGCTGCGATTGTTTGATGAACGGTCATCCTTATCGAAACGCTTGAATGAATCTCTTTTCTCAAAAGAGCCTTCTTTTCTGTCGAAAGATCTTGATGAATCATTTCTGTCAGAGCGTTTGAAACTATCTCTTTTATCAAATGAACCTTCTTTTCTGTCGAAAGATCTTGATGAATCATTTCTGTCAGAGCGTTTGAAACTATCTCTTTTATCAAATGAACCTTCTTTTCTGTCGAAAGATCTTGATGAATCATTTCTGTCAGCACGTTTGAAACTATCTCTTTTATCAAATGAACCTTCTTTTCTGTCGAAAGATCTCGAAGAATCATTTCTGTCAGTACGTTTGAAGCTATCTCTTTTATCAAATGAACCCTCTCTTCTGTCAAATGATCTTGATGAATCATTTCTGTCGGAGCGTTTGAAATTGTCTTTCTTGTCAAAAGAACGTTCAGATTTATCAAATTTGTTGAAGGAATCTCTTTTGTCGAAAGATCTTGACGAATCATTTTTATCAAATGAGCGAGCTCCTTTGCTGAAAGGTTTGTCTGAATTATCTTTTGAACGGAAGGAATTACTTTCTCCTCTATAGGAAGGTTTGTCTGCGTATTTATTAGATCCGAATGATCTGTTTTCACGGTTATCATCTTTTCTGAAAGAACCTCTTTCAGATTGGTCCTTTGAACCAAAGGACGATTTTTTACCGAAACTATTGTTTTTGTCGCCTCTAGATTTGAAGCTATCTGAGTTGCCCCGTGACTTTCTGGAGTTGTCATCACGACTGTTCCTTTTATTGCTGAATGGCATTGTGTTTTGCTAAAATGTGAACTGCAAAGTTAGGTATAATTTTGGGTTTTGCGAAAAAATCCTTATCTTTTTGTCTTTTCTTGCATTCAGGTGATTTGGACGCGAAAAAATACTCTTTAAAATAGTCAAAACGTAACTATTTGTTTTTTAAATAAATACTCTTTACCTTTGTACCCTTGAATTTGGACCAAGCTATTTTTTGATCGATTTGATTCGTGGATAGGATAGCATTAAGGGAGTGAATGATAAGAAAGAAAGTATTATGTAGTAGTTTGATTTTGTTTGCATTATTGCTGTCAAAATTATACTCAACCCCACACAACAACACTTCTGGCGGCGATAAGATCGTTGCAACGAAGTTAGTCGATACTCCAGCTCATCTTGGAGGTGACGAAGAGAAAAAAGAGAAAAACAACTCTTTTGAATCTTACCTGAGTTCATTGACGTTTGCCGAAGATTCATTACCGATGGATCGTCCATTAGTGGAAAGCAAATTACGCAAGTTCTTCAGTAGATTTTCATTTAAAAAAACAGGGTCCTACGATATGCACAAAAAGGCAGAAATCTATTTGCCTAAAATTGCTAAGATCCTGAAATCACATGGCATTCCAGAAGATTTTAAGTACATCCCATTGGTTGAAAGTGGCCTAAGTAAGGCTGTCGTTTCATCGAAAGGGGCTGGTGGTTATTGGCAATTTATGCCAGCAACGGCGCGCTTATATGGCCTGCGGGTCAATGGTGCAGTGGATGATCGAAAAGATCTTGTGAAATCCACACATGCAGCAGCACGTTACTTAAAATATCTTTACGCTCAATTCGGTAACTGGACTTTGGTGGCAGCGGCTTACAATGTCGGTGACGGTAGTTTAAAAGGTTCGATGAGAAGGCAAAAGAAGGATGATTACTTTGCTTTGAAATTGAACAATGAGACTGGATCTTATGTGTATAAATTGGTATCCATGAAGGAAATTATTGAACATCCGCAGAAACATGGGTATTCACGTTATGCGGACAAAGAAACCGAAACGTTGGATAGAGAACCCAATATGTTCTAGATAAAAAACCAAAAAAAGGATTTCCCATTGAGAAATCCTTTTTTTGTTAGTCTTATTTGACCGGAGAGTTGATCCATCCTACGGCAGACTTTATCCTTATCTTAGGTCGACAATGTCAAATCCACTGTAATTGCTTTTATTAAAAGTAAAAAAGCTGGATGAAATGGCTTTGTTTCCCTCCTGTGAGTTCAACGTGTAGGTATACCGATTGCCACTCTTATCAAAAATAGTTGTATCGTAGATCAAATTATTCGCTTTATTGATCCGTAATTTGATTTTGGAATAGTTTTTTTTACTATCAATAGGCTTCAGTTCCACAACACTCAAGCTTATTCCTTTTGCTTTTTCTGTATTAGCTAAAGTATAGTTAAAGCCTGAGGTATAGAATGTAAAAATATTGGTTGGGTTGATCTCATTTGTTGAGTTGCTCGCTTCCGATATCTCCACTTCTTTCTCTGCTTTCATGATATTCCATTGTGTTTGGGAATCTGAGATTAGAATTTGATTTTTAGTATTGACATGGTATTTGTTATTTGCCTTGTCAAGATATAAAGTGCCTGCATCACTATGTGAACTTCCGTTTGCTTGTCTGATGTCTAAAGAGAAGCTAGCTTGTATGGTCTTGTATCCATTATATTTTTGACTGACTTTGTTAAGTAACGCCTTTGCGTTATTTTGTGCATAGCTGTATTGACTTGCTATAAGTAGCAAAAAGCTGAGCACGAATCCGATTTGTTTTTTCATGTTAATTGTTTCTTAGCGTCTCCAAATACTGTTCTAATGAATATTCATCTGGATAAAGTACTTCACGTGCTTTACTCCCTTCAAATGGGCCGACAATTCCGGCGGCTTCCAATTGATCGATGATTCGTCCAGCTCTATTATAACCCAATTTCAATTTACGTTGGATTAATGATGTAGAACCTTGTTGATGCATGACAATCAAACGAGCCGCGTCTTCAAACAATTGATCGCGATCTTTTGGATCAAAATCTACGCTACCTGAACCCTCTCCGTTTTCATCAACATATTCCGGAAGCATAAATGCCGATGGATAACCGCGTTGTGCTCCGATATAATCGGAGATCTGTTCAACTTCCGGTGTATCGACAAATGCACACTGAATACGTATCAAATCACTTCCAGTAGCCAGAAGCATGTCCCCGCGACCAATTAACTGATCTGCTCCGCCTGTATCTAAGATCGTTCGCGAATCTACCTTTGATAACACACGGAAGGCAAGACGTGCCGGGAAGTTGGCTTTGATTGTACCTGTAATGATATTGACTGAAGGACGTTGGGTAGCAATGACCAGGTGAATTCCTACAGCACGGGCCAATTGGGCCAACCGCGCAATGGGGGTTTCTACTTCTTTTCCGGCAGTCATCATCAAATCGGCAAACTCATCAACAATAAGAACGATATATGGTAAGAATCGATGACCCTCCTCAGGGTTTAATCTGCGATTGATAAATTTTGCATTATATTCCTTTAAATTACGAACCTGCGCATTTTTCAAAAGGTCATATCGCTGATCCATTTCGATACAAAGCGAGTTTAAGGTATTGATCACCTTTTTTGTGTCGGTAATGATCGCTTCCTCCTCATCTGGTAATTTGGCCAAGAAATGACGTTCAACCTTTTTGAATAGGGAAAGTTCAACTTTTTTAGGATCGACAAGCACAAATTTGAGTTCAGCAGGGTGCTTTTTATACAATAAAGACGTCAAAATCGCATTGATACCAACGGATTTACCTTGCCCTGTGGCTCCCGCAACCAGAAGGTGGGGCATCTTCGCCAAATCAGCGATATAAACTTCATTAGAAATGGTTTTTCCCAATGCGATGGGTAGATCCATATCTGTTTTTTGGAACTTTTCGGTGGCCAGAACAGATCGCATGGATACCATTTCTGGACTTGAGTTCGGTACTTCAATACCGATAGTTCCTTTACCCGGCATTGGTGCGATAATCCGGATTCCGAGTGCCGCGAGACTTAAGGCAATGTCGTCTTCCAGATTTTTGATTTTTGATATCCGTACGCCGGGTTTCGGTATAATCTCATATAGGGTTACCGTAGGACCGATTGTTGCTTTTATACTTTCAATCTCAATGCTATAATTCCGAAGTGTATCAACAATTTTGTTTTTGTTTGCTTCAAGTTCATGCTGATTGATGGTAATTTTACCACTTCCATAATCTCGTAATAGGTCGAGCGTGGGATGTTGATAGCCCGATAAGTCTAATTTAGGATCATATTGACCAAACTGGGCAACGAGATCACTTGCTGTTATTTCTTTTTCCTCTTTGATGTCTTCGACAACCAATCCTGGGATTACAGCAACTTCAAGTGGAGGTTCTGGCTCCGCTTGTGGAGCAATTGTGATGGTTGGGCTTTGGTTTTCCTGTATGCTTGGACGCATTTGTTCCGATTCATCTTCATCCGGTTGATCAATAGTAAAACTAATTGAGGGCGTACTTTCCGTACGCTCTAAGGGACTATCATCGAAGGTGAGCACAACCTTGTCCTTTGGATCGATATGTACCTCCGGTATGGGATGATGTGTAAATGAAGGACGTTCAAGTTCTTGCTGTAAATCTTTTTCCCGACTGGATTGAAACCTTTCATTTATGGAAGTTGGTCGTTGGAAAGATTCCCTAACGGATTGAATGGAATCGTCCTCTACGTGAACCTTAGTCCTCAAACTATTTGCTGAGTAGGAACCTTCGTCGTCTTCATCTTCCATATCCTCCGATAAAGATTTGGATTTTCGATTGTTAAACAATACAAATTTAAAATCTAAGTTGTACAGTAGTATCAATGTTGTCAGGTATGCAAAGGCTAAAATACAACCAACGCCGACAACCCCAACTTGTGCCTCCAGTAATTTATTGGTCCAAAAACCAAATTTACCTTCCAACATGTGCGGTGCATCTGCCATAAAACCATGCAGGAATCCCAATGTGACTGAAATAAAAACGATAGCTACAAAAGAGTAAACTACCGTGCGGTATAATGGGAGCAGTGATTTTTTGAATAATAGCCGATAGCCCAAAATGAACAATACCGGGATAAAGAGGAAAGCGGCAACTCCAAACCATTCATACATAAATTGGTTGGCCAGTAATGCACCGAATTTTCCTAATTTATTGTCAACGACAGGTAGTTCGACAGTCTCATCGTGAATTTCTTCGGAAGAGCTAAAAAGGGTTCCCCAGCCGCCATTTGTTTTGGCGATATAACTTTGGTCATCTTCCCATGTGAAAAGATAGGAAACAAAAGCAGTGGCAAAGGCCAACGAAAGTACAATCAATAAAATCCCTAGAATTTTGACAGTCTTTTGCTGTGCATCTGAATACTCTCCGGGGAAGTTGGTTTTTTGACTTTTTTCTTTTTTAAATGTTGCCGATTCTTTTGATGGGGCACGCTTGCCAGAAACTGAATTTCCTGCCTGCCTAAATGTATTTCCTTTGTTTGACATTGAAAAGTTCACAATTATACTGCTTACAAACTTAGTTATTTTGATAGTATTTTGAAGATCATGAAGACTATTATTTTAAGTTTGTATTTTTTTCATAAACGAATAATTCCAGATAGGCTATTAAATGAATAATAGCAATGTATAACTAGCAAATACTATGCCCTGAGAAGAGATTTGCAATAAAGATTGGAGTAAATCGGAAAGAAGAGGCTGGTTTGTCTGTCTTTTACAGTTAAAGTAAATTATGTAGTTTTACTGATCAAATTAAGGCATTATGAATAAGTTTCAGATACGGAAAGCGGAACAGGCAGATAAAGGAAGGATTTGGGAAATTATACAACAGGCAATAGCACTACGCAAGGAGCAGGGCAGCAGGCAGTGGCAAGATGGTTATCCGAATGAAGATGTAGTACAGTCGGATATCGATAAAGGATATGGGCATGTGGTGGAGGCTGATGGTAAAATTATCGGTTATGTCGCTATAATTTTCGATATCGAACCTGCTTACAATGCTATCGATGGCAAATGGCTTAGTGATGGCGAATATGTGGGCATTCACCGTTTGGCCTCAGCTCAGGATCCACACGTAAAAGGTCTTGGTACATCCATTATGCAGGGGGTGGAGGAGATCGCTGTTCTTAAGGGCGTATATAGCATTAAAGTGGATACGAACTTTGACAACGGGGGGATGTTGCATGTATTTGACAAGTTGGGGTATCAATATTGTGGAGAAGTACATTTTCGAGGGGCTTCCCGTCGTGCTTTTGAAAAGCTATTAAAATAAGTGATTATAGTGCCAAGATAACGCAGAAATCAGGTCGTTTTTGGTACCTATTCAATAAAAAAATCCTTCTGATACCGTCAGAAGGATTTTTTTATTGAATAAAGCCACCTTTAAGCAATAATCAAATAGTAGTTTTTCTTGCCTCTTTGCGCAATGATGTATTTATTATTCACTAAGCTGCTTTCAGTGATCACTTGTTCGATATCCGTTGCTTTTTCACGGTTGATGGATACACCACCGCCCTGAAGCATTTTACGCGCCTCGCCTTTTGAAGGGAAAACTTGTGTACTTACAGCCAAGAGATCGAGGATATTGATTCCCGCTTTTAGATCTTCTCTTGTTATCTGAAATTGCGGAATACCTTCAAACACATCCAATACGGCTTCGTGATCTAAGTTGTTTAAAAATTCCAATGTACCATTGCCAAAGAGAAACTCAGAGGTTTTGATTGCTGTCTCGTAAGCTTCTTCGGAGTGTGTGCGGATGGTGATGTCTTTTGCTAATGCTTTTTGGACAATGCGTAAATGTGGTGCGGCATCATGTTCGGTGATGATCGCCTCGATTTCCGCCTGTGGTTTAAGTGTAAAGATCTTAATCCAGTTTTTGGCATCGTCATCCGAGGTGTTTAACCAAAATTGGTAATATTTATAGGGTGAAGTCTTCTTTGGATCTAACCATACAGCTCCAGATTCTGTTTTTCCGAATTTTTGACCATCTGCTTTTTTAATCAATTGCGTGGTAATGGCGTAAGCAGTTCCCTGATCTTGACGACGGATCATTTCACTTCCAGTGACAATATTCCCCCATTGATCAGATCCGCCCATTTGTATTTTACAATTATGGTGCTTCCACAGGTAGTAAAAGTCATAACCTTGAATCAATTGATAGGTGAATTCCGTAAATGATAGACCATTATCTCCTTCTAAACGTTTTTTTACCGAATCTTTTGCCATCATATAGTTGACAGTAATCATTTTACCGATATCACGAATAAAGTCTAAAAATTTGAAATCTTTGAACCAATCGTAATTATTAACCATCTGGGCATCATTTTCGCCTTCTCCAAATTCAAGAAATTTGCCTAACTGTTTTTTTAGACAAGCAACATTATGCTGTAGCGTTGCTTCGTCAAGTAAGTTACGCTCTGCAGATTTGAAAGAAGGGTCCCCAATCATTCCGGTTGCACCGCCAACCAATGCGACCGGTTTATGCCCCGCATTTTGGAAGTGGATCAATGTCATGATTTGAGTTAAGTGTCCTACGTGTAGAGAGTCTCCTGTGGGATCAAAGCCAATATAGCCAGCGACTTTTTCTTTATTCAGTAAGTCTTCAGTTCCAGGCATAATATCTTGCAACATGCCTCTCCAACGTAATTCTTCTACAAAGCTCATTGTTAAATGGATTTAATTTTTTAATTTACAAGATGCAAAGATAGGAGATTAAGCGTATATTGAGCGAATAATTCCATATAAAAGCACACGCTAATAAGCTAATATGAATTTTTTGTCACATTTTTATTTTGAGCGGTTTGCAACCAATCCCGAGCGAATTGTCGGTGGATTGTTGCCCGATTTATTAAAAAATGCAGATAAAACTTTTGTGCTCAAACCCAGGCAATATGAAAATGAACTGCTGGACAATCCCTTGCTGGAACAACTTTATATCGGTTGGAACCGTCATATAGAAGTCGATCGTCTTTTTCATAATTCAACGTATTTTTTTCATCATACCCATCAGTTAAAGTTGCAGATACAGTCAAGCTTGCAAGGATTACCTATTCGACCTTCCTTTATGGCGCATATTGCTTTGGAGCTCTTATTGGATCATATTCTGACACAGCAAAGGGCTGTTTCCATTGATAAATTGTATGGTGCAATGTCTCAAGTGAACGAAGATGCTGTGCGAAAATTTCTGAAAATAAATCAATTAAGTGATATTCCTAAATTCGATAGATTTTACCATCAATTCATTGAGTGGAAATATCTCTATGATTATGCGCATATGGAGAAGATTGCAGGTGCACTTTTCAATATCTGTAAACGATTGTGGCAATTTGAAGTTCAAGAGAATCAGCGGCAGTTGTTGACAGAACAATTGGTTTCCTATTTACATCATCATATGGGGGATTACCAAGAAATTTACCAATATATTCATTACGAATTAGTCGACTTTAAATAGTCTGCCAAAAAATACCAATAGCATAAGACTTTGAAAATATTTATTTTCGCATAATTTTACGCATAAAACTAATTTTACATGTCACATAGACTTTTTCGGAAGAAAAGTGTTGATCAGATCCTACTGGATACCCAAAACGAGGGTGGAACTGGCCTCGCGAAGGTTTTGGGGGTAACCGATCTGGTTTCATTGGGTATAGCTGCTATCGTGGGCGCTGGAATTTTTAGCACCATCGGGTTAGCGAGTTATGAAGGTGGACCCGCTGTTTCTCTGCTCTTTATTTTTACCGCTTTTGCCTGCGTGTTTACGGCTCTTGCTTATGCGCAGTTTGCAAGCACAGTCCCTGTCTCTGGGTCAGCCTACACCTATGCTTATGTGGCTTTTGGCGAGTTGTTTGCCTGGATTATAGGCTGGGCACTGGTATTGGAATATGCGGTTTCGAATACGGTCATTGCTATATCTTGGTCACAATATTTTGTTTCCATGCTGGAGGGATTTGGCTTGCATATACCGGCCTGGCTTTCCATGGCTCCTGGTTATGCCTTTGATGCAGTAGATAAAATGAATCAGCATGGCTTAGCAAACCTTACAGCCATTGATCAGCAAGGGCTTGCAGCATTTAACAGTGCGCCGCGAATTGGTGGAATGCCCATTATATTTGATTTGCCAGCTGGGGTAATTACTTTTTTGGTCACCTGGCTTGTCTATATAGGCATCAAGGAATCTCAAAAGGCGAGCATGATTATGGTGATGATTAAAGTGGGAATAATTCTGGCGGTTATTTTTGGGGGGATATTTTATGTAAAGCCTGAAAACTGGACTCCTTTTGCACCCAATGGCCTGGAGGGCGTCCTCGGAAGTGTTGCTGCCGTATTTTTTGCTTTTATCGGATTTGATTCGATCTCCACAACGGCGGAGGAATGTAAAAATCCGCAACGCGATCTACCTAAAGCCATGATTTATTGCTTGCTGATCTGTACGGTCCTATATGTTGCTATTACCATCGTGTTGACTGGAATGGTCAACTATACTGAACTGAATGTAAAAGATCCTTTGGCTTTTGTATTCAAGTATGTTGGATTTGACCATATGGCCGGCATTATATCCGTGACATCGGTTATTGCGATTACAAGTGCACTTCTGGTCTATCAACTGGCACAACCAAGGATCTGGATGACCATGAGCAGGGACGGGTTGTTGTGGAAGAAATTTGCGACGATTCACCCGAAATACAAAACGCCTTCCTTTGCTACAATTGTAACGGGGCTCGTAGTAGCTATTCCTTCGCTGTTCTTCAAGATGGATTTTTTTGTTGACTTGACAAGTGTAGGAACATTCTTTGCATTTATATTGGTCTGTGCAGGTGTGCTCTACATGGATTATTCTGGATTATCGGCCAAATCCAAATTTAAAGTTCCCTACATCAACGGAAAATATCTAGTAGGTGCGGGACTAATTATCGCGATTGTTTGTGTCGCTATTTATGGCCAGAATATATTAGACGAGTGGAAGAAATCTTCACTTTTGGAAATTTTGGAACATAAAATGTTGGTAATCATATTTTGGTTAACATGGTTAGGTTTGAGCATTTATAGCTTTAAAATGAATTTCTCTCTCCTGCCTGTTATCGGGATACTGATTAATCTATATCTAATGACTGAACTCGGTGCTAGTAATTGGATTATTTTTGTGATTTGGTTGGTAATTGGTCTAGGGGTATATTTTATGTATGGTTATAAACACTCCAAGCTAAATAGATCAGCATCTGCTTAGAATTGGTATTATGATGTTTTAAATAACAAAGGAGCTATTATTCGATAGCTCCTTTGTTATTTAAAATCTCCACAAAAGGATTCGGCTTACTTTGTTGCCTTGTTCCATACGGATAACTTCAGATTCTTTTACATTGATTTTCTTTAGTTTATGCTGCAGAAAGCGAACATCTTCACGGTGAGCAACTAATGAAGAAAACCACTTCACCTGATCTCTATAGAACTGACTTTCAAATATCATACGTGTCAAGAAAGCTTTTTCCCCTCCGTCGCACCAGAGCTCACTTCCTTGTCCTGAAAAGGTTTGGACAACGTTTGTCTCATCTATTTTAGCATCTTTTATACCGGTAGTTTTACGTACAGATTGTTGTAATGCCTCCGTTTGGGAACTAAAGAAAGGTGGATTGCAGATGATCATGTCAAATTTTTCATCAGGAAGGATGATGTCTTTGAAAATTGCTTTTGGATTGTTTTGTAACCGTATTTGGATATTCTTTTTTAAACTCATATTGGTACGGGTAATCTCAATAGCGTTTTTGTATGCTTTTTTTATAACCTCAGAACCAACAAAACTCCAGCCATATTCCTGGTGACCAATAATGGGATAGATACAACTGGCTCCCACACCGATATCTAGCACCCGTACTTTTCCTCCTTTTGGAATTTCACCGTTGTTATCTCTGGCAAGCACATCAGCAACATAATGAATATAATCTGCTCTACCCGGAATAGGAGGACAGAGATTTTCCTTTGGAATGTCCCAATGTTGGATGTGGTAGTATTTTTTAAGAAGTGCTTGATTTAATATTTTAACAGCTTCCGGATTGTTAAAATCAATTGTTTTGAGTTTATAAGCATTTACCGTAACAAAATCTTTTAAGGAAGGTTCGATTTTGCTAAGTTCGTCAAAATTGTAGTTATCGAGATGTCTATTTCGAGGGTGTAATTTCTTTGTTGGATTAGCGTCTGCCATGTTATAATATTTGCAACAAAAGTAATGCAATTCTATTGAATAAAAAAGGTGATGCAGAAGCATCACCTTTAAAGACTTAATCTTTTCGTATGAGATGAACTTCCGATGTCTGCGGAAAATTCAGCGGAACTCGCTCAATGGTGACAAAACTGGAATCTAAACCGAATCCTTTTTCTTCGGATAAACTCATTTTTTTCAGGTATCCATAAATGTCCATAATCACTTTCTCGATCCAGGACATCTGATTCGTTTTGGATAGTACCTTCTCCAGCACGACAAATTTGAAATCTCCCGGAATATTATGTTTACGGAGGGTCTCGTATTGGCTTGTAATATCAATTTCGCCTTTTTTAACCATATCTTCAACGACTTTTCGGAAAAGTAGACTGATACGCTGTTCTTCTCTAAACCCTAATTTAAAGTCAATGCGAATCAGTTTTCCCGGGATAAGTTGATCAATGGAGTATTCTCTTGTATGTGGGTGATCCATCACATCGACGTGGACTAGCCAATAGACGTCGGCACGCTTCGGTTTTTTATTGATGATGGAATAAATAATCTTAGCTTCAATTTCAGATTTGAAATTCGCACTGGTCAGGTATACCAAATGTGAGGCAAAAGGCGGAACGGACTTGTCTTCGCTCAATTCCGAAATAATTGGATAGTATTTATTGATATTGATAAAATTAACAAAACGATTTTTAATCTTACGTGCGGTATACCAACAGTACATTGTGCCAAACAAAGCAATTGCCAATAGTAGCGTTAACCAGCCTCCATGCGCAATTTTTACACCATTACCAACCAAGAAGGTTAATTCTATCACAAAATAAGCGACCAGGAAAATGCCGATGAGCACACGATTTACCTTTTTCATGGCAAGGAAATAGCCCATTAAAACTGTTGTCATCAATACCGTTAGATTGATGGCAAGGCCATAGGCGGCATCCATTTTACTTGATTCTTCAAACACCCAGATAACGATCATACAGCCAATCCAGAGGATTAGGTTGATCGATGGAACATATAATTGCCCTTTATGTTCGCTTGGGTAGCGGATAGCAACCTTGGGCCATATATTTAAACGTACAGCTTCTGAAATCAGCGTGTATGATCCGGATATCATCGCCTGACTGGCAATTACGGCGGCAATGGTCGCAATAGCAATACCGTAACCGACAAACCAATCTGGCATAATGGAGTAAAACGGGTTTTCACCCCCTAACACCCGGCCTTCTTGTGTCAGTAACCATGCTCCCTGACCAAAATAGTTCAATATCAATGTAATTTTGACGTAGATCCAACTGATACGAATATTTGCTTTACCGCAGTGCCCCATATCCGAATACAACGCTTCTGCACCTGTCGTACAAAGAAATACTGCACCAATTAGGAGTAGCGAGTGCGGATAGGTTATTAAAATATGAAAAGCGTAATAAGGATTGATTGCTTTCATTACTTCTGGTGCCAAATGGATATGCGATAAGCCGAGGACGCCAATAATGGTGAACCATATTGTCATCAATGGGCCGAATACTTTTCCCACAACCGAAGTTCCAAACCGTTGAATAATAAAAAGTAACGAAATAATTGTTACGACAATCGGCACTGTTGGTAGGCCCGGAAATTTGATATCCAAACCTTCTATCGCAGAAGATATTGTGATGGCTGGTGTAATCATCCCATCAGCTAATAATGTCGCTGCACCTACCATGGCTGGAAAAATTAACCATGGTGCTCGCTTGCGAACTAAAGAGTAAAGTGAAAGAATTCCACCTTCACCTTTGTTGTCCGCGCGTAGCGTGATCCAGACATATTTGATGGTCGTTTGCAGTGTCAGTGTCCAAAAGACGCAGGAAAGGCCGCCCAAAACCAGATCTTTTTGAATGGCACCCTGTCCCATGATTGCTTTGAAGACATATAGCGGGGAGGTTCCGATATCTCCAAACACGATTCCTAAACTGATCAATAATCCGGCGAAACTCACCTTATTGATGCTGTTGTGATGACTGTTATCTGTCATTTAAGTATTATTTTATTTCAAAATATAATGCAAAAATATACTTTTTACTTATACTTTAAGCATATGCATTTTCTGCGCCAAATTTTAGCATTTCATTTGACATGTACAATAGCTGTTAAAATTTGTTAAAAGAATCTTTTGATACCTCGTTTCACTAAAAAACTTTTAAACAAAATAGTAACTTTGTTGTTGATAATTCAAATAGTTAGCGTTATATTTGATTAAACCGTAACCAATATTTGAAGTCTAATTTAACACTATGGGGAGAAATCTACTTAAAGCAGCTTATTTAACACTTATTACCGCACTGATTTTGTGCAGCGGGGTAGCTCAGGTGTATGCAAAGTCTCCTGATGGCTATACTTATTTGCAGACTACTGGGAGCCGTAATGAAGAATTTGGTGATAATACAATCAAGGATACGGAGAAACTGATTAATAACGTTAAGGTATTTTATAATCCTATTGCCGAACAGGTCAATCTTTCATTTAAATTGGCCAAATCATCTAGTGTGTCCATTAAAGTTATGGATGCGCTAGGAAACGAGATTTTACAGCTGATGAACGGAAATCTTGATGCTGGTATTCAAAATCTTTCGTTCGAGCATGGGGGCAAATTGACAACTGGATTTTATTTTGTGCGTGTAGTTGCCGGATCAGAGACGGTGGTAAAGAGATTTTCTGTCCGTTAATCCGTGGAAAAAATTCGATTGATAAATCGACATTATTAAAATAAAAAAACAAGGGGATCATTTGATCCCCTTGTTTTTTTGCTTATTCTTGCCCTTCATCAATCCAGCGCCCATCATCTTTAATGATCTTGATCAATTCGTCCAATGCCTGCGCGGAGCTTACATTCTTCTTGACGACTTGCTGGCCTCTGTACAAAGTCACTTTATCGGGGCCAGCGCCCACGTAACCATAATCTGCATCAGCCATTTCACCGGGGCCGTTCACGATACAGCCCATAATGCCAATTTTCAAGCCTTTGAGGTGATTGGTACGACTCCGAATCATTTGCGTGGTCTCCTGAAGATCGAACAGGGTCCTTCCGCAGCTTGGACACGAAATATATTCTGTTTTTGATATCCTTGAACGGGTCGCCTGTAATATACCAAACGAAAGTGATGCAATATTTTCCAACGGTGTGGCCGGAGAATCAATCCATATGCCCGAACCTAGGCCATCAATTAATAAAGCCCCCATGTCTGTGGCAGCATATAACTGTATTTTTGAGATAGGTTCCTCTGGATTCATAAACTCGCCCACAGGTCCTGAAAAATCCGATTGCCGATACGATCTTTTGATAATGACAGGATTATCAATACCGAATTCCTGTAGATTTCGGAAAAATTGACGTTGATCAGCCATTCCGTGTATGTGATCAGTTTCCAAAACAAATACGACTGTCTTGTCTAGAGGCAATGTCTCAAATAGTGGGCTCGTTAAATCCGTATTACGTATTTTTACCATGTTCAAAACACGGTCCTTATTGTCCGTTTGGATAAATTCTTCCAATGTATAGAGCGGATGGATATTTGTTTTGTCCTGAAGTTTAGACCAGGTCATAAAATTATATACCTGTTTTAGATTTGCAGGCATATTAAAGGAAGGCAATTGATCGCCTAGATAGACAAAATCTACGGATTGCTCCCCCATATGATACTTATCCAAAAGCATATCATAGCGGTAACCAACTTTTGTAAGAATTTGGGCGTCTTTTAGATTCTCATTTGAAATATCTGTCACAATCCGGGGAACCAGCGCCCCCCCAACGAAGGTATTGACCTCTTGACTCTGATAGGGGATAGTCGGGCTATCTGGGGAGAGTTGTACGATTTCTTCTTTTGATTGACTGTTTAAGCTGGCTTTTCGTTTGCTATACCTATTAACCAATGCGATTGCTACCGGAGCTTCACGTTCAGGCTCCTCGGTCAAGGAAACCCTTACCGTATCTCCAAGTCCGTCTTCCAATAAGGTACCTATTCCTACTGCGGATTTTACACGGCCATCTTCTCCATCGCCTGCCTCGGTTACACCAAGGTGTAAAGGATAGTTCATGTTTTCAGCAACCATCTTTTCAACCAGCAAACGGTAGGCTTTGACCATCACCTGTGGGTTGGAGGATTTCATTGAAATACAGAGGTTATGGAAACTAAGATCTTCACACATCCGGATAAATTCCATCGCAGATTCGACCATTCCTTCAGGGGTATCTCCATAGTGGCTCATGATCCGATCTGAAAGTGAACCATGATTTGTACCGATGCGCATGGCAGTACCATGCTCTTTGCAGATCTTTACTAAAGGAGCAAACTTTGTATAGATGCGTTCCAGTTCTAACTTATATTCATCCGCAGTATAGGAAAGCTGGTCAAACTTCTTCTTATCCGCATAATTACCAGGATTAATCCGGACTTTCTCTACAATCCGGGCTGCAACTTCAGCCGCATTTGGTGTAAAGTGTATATCTGCCACCAAGGGGACCTGATAACCTCTTTTTCGAAGTTCGTTTTTTATATTTGCTAGATTCTGGGCTTCTTTTATGCTTGGGGCCGTGATACGAACATATTCACAGCCCGCTTCTACCATTCGAATGGTCTGTTCGACTGAACCGATGGTATCCATCGTATCCACAGTAGTCATACTTTGAATACGAATCGGGTTGTCTCCCCCCATAGGGACGTCGCCGATCTGAATTTCCCTGGTCTTCCATTTCGAATATTCTACCTTGGAATTACAATAGATTCCCGGTAAAGTCAACATATTACTTGTGTTCATATATAACACAAAGTTAGCTTTTCTTGACTAAAAATCTGCTGTCAATTAATATCTTCTAATTTTTATTGATGTGATCCCGCCGTTGATGTCAAAATCGAATTTTTGTGTTGCTGTATCGTAATTTGTGGATTTAACCTGCCCTTCACTTTTTAAGAAATCGCCCTCATAATCTGTGGAAGATAACGCATTATCGCTGTTGATGCGGCATGCTGCATTTTTAGGAATTGCGATTTCGATCGAAGATGCACCGGCATCCATAGCTATTTTTGTTGTTGCCAGAGGCTGTCCAAGTTTTAATTTTAGACTTGTCGCTCCGGCATCAATATCCAATAGCTCAATTTTATAAGCTGAAAGATCCAAATTGGCATCAATTGCCCCGATATCAAAGTTCAGCTTCCATACGATAGTTGGATTGAGTGCGATATGCGTATTGTTGTTTTTACTATTAAAATCTTTGTCTTTAAATTTGCCTTTTAAGTTAATATTGATCTTATCTGTAGATTCCCCACGCGTTGTCATACCTAGAAGATAATCATCAGATGTGTTGTAAGCGGTAAATATTGCAGAAGTTGTCGCGCTATCGTTCTTTAATGATGTTGCTCCGAGATCAATGTCTAGCGATGCACGTTGGATTTTATCGTCCAAAGGAACCTGTAGTTTTTGTGTTGTATATGCGGTCTTATCGTTTGGATCGTCCATATCGATTTGCACGCCTTTATTTTTTAGTAGTTGCGTTAATAAGGGCTCTTTTGGGGTAGATAAACCGATATAAGTAAGGAATCCCAAGATGACTACTGTCGCGCCGATAGCAATAAACTGTCCTATTTGTTGATCTTTAGGGACCAACATACGGATTCCTGCGAGTACAATAAATAAAGGCCAATATCTGAAAATTCCAACCCAATTAAAGGATATGCTATTCAGTTGGGATAATAATAAGACAATCCCTATGAAAAGAATTGTAATTCCAGTTGTTATACGTTGTGTGTTCATGACTAATTCCGTTTGTTATATACCCCAAAAGTAAATCGCTTTATTGGACACTGTATGAAAGATTAGGCTATTATACATAAAAATTCGGTAAATGTGACGAAATGGTCGGTAAGTAATTTCGTTTTTCTCCCACTTTTTAGGTTTTTGCTTGTTTATATATTTGACGGAATTAATTACCTTTAATGGATACGTGGGCCAAACATAAAGTTTGGTGCCTGTAATATACAGAATTTAAATTGATAATATGATTTTTCATCACATTGGTGCTTATCTTATACTGCTCAAGTCGGTCTTTAAAAAACCAGAAAAAGGGCGTATCTATTGGAAGGAGACCATACTGACCATGACCGATATTGGAATAGGATCTTTGGGACTTATTGTGATCATTTCAACTTTTATTGGAGCGGTAATGACCATGCAGATTGCTTTTCAGATGGTTTCCGACCTTATTCCCAATTCGATTATAGGTTCTATTAATAGGGATTCAAATATTTTAGAGTTGGGACCTACGATTTCGGGATTGGTATTGATGGGGAAAATAGGCTCATCAATTTCTTCTCAAATTGGTTCTATGCGCGTAACGGAGCAGATTGATGCTTTGGAGATCATGGGGATCAATGCCCCGGGCTATCTCATATTGCCTAAAATATTGGCCGGTGTGACGATGATTCCCATGTTGGTTATTATCGCCATCGTTTGTGCTTTAGTGGGGGGGCTACTAGGGGGCTCACTATCCGGGGCTGTAACACCTGCAGATTATATTTTAGGCATTCAAGACAATTTTAATGGTTTTACCGTCACTGTAGCGCTCGTAAAAGCTGTTGTGTTCGGTTTTATCATTACGTCAGTATCGGCGTATAAGGGATATAAAGTGAAAGGTGGGGCGCTCGAGGTGGGACAAGCGAGTACCGAAGCTGTTGTGGTCGGCTGTATTACCATTCTGGCAGCAGATTATGTAATTACAGCATTAATGCTTTAAAAAGATCTTATGATTGAAATTGAAAATATTAACAAGTCTTTTGGTGAGAACCATGTTTTAAAAGGAATCAGTGCAAATTTCGAACCCGGAAAAGTGAGTTTGATCATTGGCGGATCCGGTTCGGGAAAAAGTACCTTATTAAAATGTATCGTTGGATTGCATCATCCCGAAAAGGGTAAGGTACTGTTTGACAATAGCGATTTCACCAGGATGAATTTTGAAGAACGCGTACCGATACGGAAAGAAATCGGGATGTTATTTCAGAATTCAGCCCTGTTTGATTCAATGACGGTGGAGCAAAACATT
This sequence comes from Sphingobacterium athyrii, assembly GCF_003071065.1. Lineage (GTDB taxonomy): Bacteria > Bacteroidota > Bacteroidia > Sphingobacteriales > Sphingobacteriaceae > Sphingobacterium > Sphingobacterium athyrii. Next base: position 21,938 of record NZ_QCXX01000010.1, read on the forward strand.
ATGTTCTCCTTGGATATGTTCACAGATATGTCTAAAGCCGAAAAATTAGACCGCGCGAACCATTGTTTGGAACAGGTTAACCTGGAGGGAAGAAACAAATTATTCCCCGCGGAACTATCTGGAGGAATGAAAAAACGTGTTGGTATCGCGCGAGCGATCAGTATGAATCCCAAATATCTTTTTTGCGATGAACCAAATTCAGGTTTGGATCCTGAGACCTCTATTGTAATTGATGAATTGGTGCTTAAAATTACCCAGGAACTGAAGTGCACAACAGTCGTCGTAACCCACGACATGAACTCTGTTATGGGGATCGGTGAGTATATTTTGTTTTTATATCAAGGGCAGAAATTTTGGGAGGGGTCCAATAAAGATATGATGCGATCCGATGTTGAGGAATTAAATAATTTTGTATTTGCAAGCCCATTGATGAAAAGCGCCAAAGCTTCTATGGGGCAATGAACGGTGAGATAATAAATATATTTACATTTATCATAGATTTTTGGTGATTTGGCCTATCCTGAAGATCCTGGATTACATGTATTTTTCTGCTGTTTTGATGTGAGGAATTTCCATTTCCAAAGAGGATGGGCAGAAGCTAAATTTCAATATAAAAGAAATTTAGCTTAGTTTTGTCGCAAAATTTTGATTTTGGCAACAACGAATATACAACTATTGACCCCACAACATTGGAAAGACTATGAGCTTATTGACTGTGGTGATTTTGAGAAATTAGAACGCTTTGGTGATCTGATATTAATTAGGCCGGAGCCACAGGCAGTGTGGCCCAAGGCTTCGAGCGATGCAGAATGGAACAAACGTTATCATATCAAATTCAAAGGGCGTTCGGCTACTTCCGGAGAGTGGTTGAAAAAAAATCCAAAAATCCAGGACCGTTGGCATATCCAATATAAAAACGATGATGTCGCGATCAAATTCAGATTGGGATTGACATCGTTTAAGCACGTTGGGATATTCCCCGAACAGGCTGTCAATTGGGATTATATTTCGGAATCTGTTCGTTCCTTCAAAACTGAAAAACCCAAAGTTTTAAATCTTTTTGCATATACGGGAGGCGCTTCATTAATAGCGAAGGCCGCGGGAGCAGACACAACACATGTCGACTCTATTAAGCAAGTGGTCACTTGGGCCAATGAAAATATGGAAATTTCCAATCTGGATAATATTCGCTGGGTGGTTGAGGATGCATTGAAGTTTGTCAAGCGCGAGCTAAAAAGGGGAAATACGTATAATGGTATTATTTTGGATCCACCAGCATACGGACATGGACCAAAAGGTGAAAAATGGAAGCTCGAAGACCATATTATGGAGATGATGACAGAGGTGGTTCAATTGTTGGATCCCCAAGAGCATTTCCTAATCTTAAATACCTATTCATTGGGTTTTTCTTCGGTCATAGTGGAAAATTTAATAAAAACTGCTTTTCCAAAAGTAGAAAATTTAGAAATTGGCGAGCTTTTTCTGCAAGCTACTGCAGGACCGAAACTTCCACTGGGAGTTTTTGGGAAATTTCGTAAAATTGCACGGTAAATTTTGCCGTTGAATAAACAGGAATATTTATTAATTCAATAAACGCGGCAGGTCCACAGGACTGCCGCGTTTACTTTAGCTCCCAATAGAATGCCTATGTGTGAAGATTTTTTAAACGGATGGTTGCAAGCTCCAGCTGTAAGGGTATGGCTTCCAGTGTGCTTTTGGGAAGGTATGAGAGCTGATCCTGTAGTTTATAATAATAATCTATTCCTGCCTGTAATTGTGCTTTGAATTTGGCAACATAATTTATTTTTTTGTCATTGAATTTATCTTTATTGTCGCTGATATATTTTTGGATATGATCGATGTAAAGGTTTAATTCATTGATCAGCACAAATGGCCGATCCGAATGCTCCAGTATTGATACGCGGCCATAAATATGGTCAATCATCTGTTTTAAAGAATATTGTTTTTTGAACCAGTACAGATTTGGCCCCGGACAAATGGAAACAGCTGCCTGCTCCTTTTTTCGTTGGATATTATATTTGAGATAAGCTGGGGTAGCCAGCCCTTCACAGAGGCAGGTCTTTTCGGTGATGGTATCGAATGCTTTGTTATATTCTTCAGTCGTAAGTTGCTGTCTTTGCAATTCCAGGATTTTTTGATGTTGGTAAGCGCGCGAAGCGGTGCAGATCGGTTTTTCTCCAAACTCCCGATTGGCGATCAGATATTCCTTTTTGCAAGGGCTTCCGGGCCTTCCTTTTTGGATACGTTCCAATCGTAACTTTTCGGCGCTGCTGGGTCTAAAATTATTAAACGGTACGCCTAAAGGGGAAGCTCCGCTACAGTAGAAATCTGTTTGTTCTGCTTCTGCCAGTGCTTGCAACGTCTCATTGTCCACAGTAGTAGCTTCCGGAACCATTAAAAATGGAGAGCCCCAGCCCACAGCATCAAATTCATAGTAATTCAATAGAAATTGATGTTCCGTGGCGGTGCCTATACCACCTTGTACGGTATATTTGATCTGGGGTGAATCGGCCAACTGTAAGCCCCGTCCTAGCCAATAGTCCTGATAAATTGTGAAGAGCTCCGCTTGTAAACTTTGTTTTTTCGCCTTGAATTCTTCCAAAATGGGCCCCAATAGAAAACCATCTGTTGCAAAAGCATGTCCACCGCAATTTAATCCAGACTCTACCCGGAACTCAGAAACCCAGACTCCTCTTTTTGCGAGATATTTTGCCTGGATAAGGGATGATCTAAAATCGCTGACTTTTAAAACGACCTTTTTGTCAAAGCTGCTGTCAGCCTTTGGGAAAAATGCCGGTAATTCAGCAAGATAGGCATATAAATGTGGGTTCATTCCTGCGGAAAGAATGACTGAGGAGCGTAATGTGGAATTAGCGAATCCGCGTAACGCGGCTAAGGCATCTGAGTAGTGTTGCGCTAAAGGAATACCATTCTTATAATTTATTTTATCCACTTTGGACATAATATTAACATTGATGTCTCCGGGTTTCAGATAATTGATCAACAGATCTTGAAGTTCTGTTTTGATCGCGCGATTTGTTTCAATTTCCATCGCGTGATAGATCGGTTTTGAGGGATGAGAATCCGGTAAAAGCTGGAAGTATTTGGTCAGTTCTGAATTTTCGGTGAAGGATTGATGTTTCAGGGAATTTATCTGCCTATTGACCACCTGTTGTACGAGATCGAGATAGGCGGTGATTCTATTTGCACGGAAATCTTCTTCCGTTGTGCAGATCGGATAATAAGGAATTTGATATTGTCCGCAGTAATAGCGGCGCATGCGCTCGATGAGCTCGTCGTCAACAATGGACATTACGGAAGAAATTCCGTATTGTGCAACCTTGATTGCCGAGTCTATTGAAAAAGCTAGCCCCAATACCGGGATATGAAAAGTGTGCGTCATTCTTAAATAGTTCTTTTACGAAATAATCAAGAATAACGCGAAAAAAAAATAATGACTACACGTCTAAAGCGGTGATTGTGATCACTATTCAAACACAATGGTTTTATAGTCGTTGAGCATCACACGGTCTTCGCTCAATAGGCGTATTGCTCTGCTTAAAACTGCTTTTTCAATTTCTTTCCCGGCAGTTACCATATCTTTAACGGTATAAGTATGATTGACGTGGCGTATATCCTGAACGATGATAGGACCTTCATCAAGCTGGTCGGTGACAAAATGTGCGGTAGCGCCAATAATCTTTACGCCTCGGGAATGCGCTTGTTTGTAAGGGTTTGCTCCAATGAATGCAGGAAGAAATGAGTGATGGATATTGATCAACCTATTTTCGAATGTAGCCACGAAAAAGGAGGAGAGGATGCGCATAAATTTTGCCAGAATGATATAATCAAAATTGTAATTCTTGATTTGCGCAATCAATTGTGTTTCAAAATCTTCTTTTGATAAGCCTTCATGCGAGATACAATGGAATGGAATATCAAATTTATCTGTAAATGAACGTAAGGTATCATAATTGCCAATGACGGCTTGTACTTCTGCTCCCCAGGTTTCGAAATGTTGCCGAACCAGAATATCTGCCAGACAATGATGTTCTTTAGTGACAAGGACAACAATTTTTTTTCGATTGCTGGGGTTTACCTGGATCTGCGCGGAAGGCGGGAGCACTTCGGCCAGCGAATTGGCAAGCTGTGTCTGGTTGGGGAATAAACCGTTACAGACGACACGGACAAAAAATTTATTTGCTTCTTCATCAACATACTCCCGCATGGTAATGATATTAAGCTGATATTTGGCCAATGTGTTGGAAATATTGGCTACCAATCCAACGGCATCTTGACATTGGATCAGAATTAAGGTTTGATTGTGCATGAAATATAGGTCGTAGGTCGCAAAAAAGCGGGTTAATTTAACCCGCTTTTTTTGTTAGTTCTTCTTCAAGGTCTACTTCTACACGCAGATTCTCGACGATATGTTTTTGCCGGTCCGGTGTGTTTTTGCCCATGTAGTATTCTAATAATTGTTGAATCTTATTGTCTTTTGATAAAATAACAGGGTCAAGACGGATGTCTTTTCCGATGAACAATCCAAACTCGGAAGGTGATATTTCACCTAAACCTTTAAACCGGGTGATCTCAGGTTTGGCTCCTAGTTTCGCAATTGCTTTTTGACGTTCTTCATCGGAGTAACAATAGATCGTTTCCTTTTTGTTCCGAACCCGGAATAATGGTGTTTGGAGGATAGATACATGACCTGCTTTGACCAAATCTGGGAAAAACTGTAAGAAAAATGTCAATAACAAGAGACGAATGTGCATTCCATCGACGTCGGCATCAGTAGCGATAACAATATTGTTGTACCGTAGTCCATCTAGTCCATCTTCGATATTGAGCGCATGTTGCAAGAGATTGAATTCTTCATTTTCATAAACAATTTTTTTGGACATGCCATAGGAGTTCAATGGTTTCCCTTTTAAACTGAAAACCGCTTGTGTCTGTACATCACGTGATTTGGTAATTGAACCTGATGCGGAATCTCCCTCTGTTATAAAAAGTGTAGTCTCTTGGTTGCGTTCGTTTTTATCGCTGAAGTGGACTTTACAGTCGCGCAATTTGCGGTTGTGTAAAGATGCTTTTTTAGCTCTTTCATTGGCCAGTTTTTTGATCCCTGCAATATCTTTGCGCTCCCTTTCAGATTGAAGAATACGTTTTTGCAATGCATCCGCCGTACCTGGATTTTTATGAAGATAGTCATCCAATGCTTTTTTGACAAAGTCATTGATGAAACCTCTTACAGTAGGGCCTTCCGGACCGACACTCTGCGAGCCTAATTTTGTTTTTGTTTGGGATTCGAAAACCGGTTCCTGTACTTTGATGGCAATGGCGCCAATAATCGAGGATCGAATATCTGATGCGTCAAATTCTTTTTTGTAGAATTCGCGTATTGTTCTGACAATTGCTTCACGGAAGGCTGCTTGGTGTGTTCCGCCCTGTGTCGTATGCTGACCGTTTACAAAAGAATAGTATTCTTCTCCATACTGTTGACCGTGGGTCATTGCGATCTCAATATCATCACCACGTAAGTGAATGATTGGATAGCGCATGGATTCGGAATCTATATTCCTTTCTAATAAGTCTTTTAATCCATTTTCAGAAATAAACTTCTGTCCATTAAAATTAATGGTAAGGCCTGAGTTTAGAAAAACATAGTTCCAGATCATATTCTCTACAAATTCCGAACGGTATTTGTAATTTCTGAAAATAGAATCATCTGGATAGAATGTTACCGATGTACCATTGCGTTGTGTGGTATCTTTCTGCTCGTCATTCACCAATTCTCCTTTGGAAAACTGCGCAATACGTGTTATATTTTGGCGGTATGACTGTACCGTAAACTGGCTGGATAAAGCATTGACTGCTTTTGTACCCACGCCATTTAATCCAACAGATTTTTGAAAGGCCTTGCTGTCATATTTACCACCGGTATTGATTTTGGAAACTACATCTACGACAGATCCAATTGGAATTCCCCGGCCATAATCGCGTACTGAAACTTTGTTTTCGTTTACGGTGATATCAATGGTTTTACCGGCGCCCATCACAAACTCATCAATCGAGTTGTCGACAACTTCTTTCAATAAAACATAGATGCCATCATCGTAGGCCGAACCGTCCCCTAACTTTCCTATGTACATTCCCGGACGAAGGCGGATATGCTCTTTCCAATCCAGGGACCTAATACTGTCTTCGTTATATGTACTCATAAATTTATGTAGAACTTAGCTAACAAAAGTATAAAAAATAAACCACGATATGTAGTATAAAAGACTAAATTTTTTAGATATCTATAGTTTCCGATAAGAATGGTAAAATTGGCGGTTTCCAAGGAAATGTTTACATTTAGTGTAAGTAATTGTAAAGAGAAAAATTTATGGGGTTATTTGATAAAATCAGAAATGAATTTATAGATATTATCGAGTGGGTCGATAATAGTACTGATACGATTGTGTGGAAATTTCCGCGGTATCAGAATGAAATTAAGATGGGTGCTCAACTTACCGTACGGGAGGGGCAAGCAGCTGTATTTTTGAATGAGGGCGTTGTGGCCGACGTATTTCAACCCGGCAGATATGAATTGACAACGCAGAACATGCCGATTATGACAACCATCAGCGGATGGAAGTACGGTTTTAACAGTCCGTTTAAGGCTGATGTTTATTTTATCAACCTACGGCAGTTTGTCAATCAACGTTGGGGAACAAAAAATCCGATCATGTTACGTGATCCTGAATTTGGGCCGATACGACTTCGGGCCTTTGGAAATTTTTCCTTTCAGGTAAAAGATATCACTGTTTTTATGAAACAGCTGGTTGCGACGACCCCGGTATTCACTGTAGACGATATTACGGAGCAATTGCGCAATATTGCTGTTTCCAGAGGCATGGATGCCATTGCGGAATCAAAAATTCCAGCGCTGGATCTAGCTTCCAACTACGATGAAGTTTCGGTATTGATCCAACAAAAAATAAGTGGAGACTTTGAAGAGATCGGATTGAGCCTGACCAAATTTTTGATCGAAAATATCTCATTTCCAGAGGAGGTCGAAAAAGCACTGGATAAACGAAGCAGTATGGGGGTGGTAGGAAACCTTGGTGCTTATGCACAGTTTCAAGCTGCCAATTCCATGGAAAAAGCGGCGGAAAATCCAAGCAGTGGTGGCATTGTTGGTGCCGGTTTTGGTGCTGGCTTGGGGGCAGGAATGGTTGGGCAGATGGGGAATGTGTTTCAGCAAAATAATTTTGATGGCAACAATCCTACGGCTGCGGCTGGGGCTGCGACAGGAGCCGTTGTTCCGCCACCGATACCGAAGGCCATTGCTTATTACTTGGCTATAAAGGGAAAGCAAGAAGGACCATTTGATCAAGAACAATTACGTGGGCTGCTTGGAGAAGGTACACTCACGGCTTCAACTTTAGTTTGGAAAGAAGGACTTGATAACTGGACAGAAGCTGATAAAATTGTTGAATTGAAGGATTTGTTTTCGCAAACTCCGCCACCAATTCCTGGAGTTTAGAGACCTAAGTGCTATCACAAGTATGAGTTTTGAAGAGAAGACCTCCGAAATAGAGCGGGGGTTAAAATGCCAGGGTTGCGGTGCAGTTTTGACTTATCAACCCGGAACTTCCTACCTGGAATGTTCGTATTGTGGAACTAAAAATGAAATTGCGGACAACATGCCGGGAGGTGAGGAGATCGAAGCAACGGATTATAACGTTTTTGGAAAAGCGATGGAAGGTGTTGCGGATGAGCGATATAGCTATCTGGCGGAAGTTGTTCATTGTAGCAACTGTGGGGCTAATTCGAGGTTGAATCCCCATGTTACAGCAGATGTATGTGCTTTTTGTGCATCGCCGTTGGTTATTGATCATCAGCAAAAACGTATCGTTAAACCCCATGGACTCGTACCTTTCTCGGTGGACTATAAGCAAGCCTTTGGTTTATTAACGCAATGGGCAGGGAAAGTCTGGTTTGCTCCCAATGATTTCAAGCGGATCTTCAATACGCGGAATGATCGGTTGAAAGGCGTATATATTCCATTTTGGTCATACGATTCGGATGTGCATTCTTCTTATGAAGGATCACGTGGGGAATATTATTATGTAACACGAACACGACGTAATTCTGACGGTGAAACGGAGGAATATGAGGAGCGCCGCACGAGCTGGTATCCTGCTTCGGGAACGATATACAGCCAATTTAGAGATATCGTTATCTCAGGATCGACTTCGCTGCCCGAAAAGTTTTCGGATAAAATTGGTCCCTGGAACTTAAGTTACCTGAAGCCATTTAACGAGCAGTATCTGAGTGGTTTTATTGCAGAAACATTTAGTGTCGACCATGTTATGGCGGCCCGAACCGCCCGAACTATTATGGATCGCGAAATTGAACGGCAGGTCGAAAATGATATTGGTGGGGATACCCAGGATATTGATCTTATCGATAGTGATTTTAAGTCAATCAAATTGAAATATATACTCTTGCCCGTATGGCTTTCAGCTTATCAGTATAAGGGTAAGAGTTATCAGATCATGGTCAATGCGTTCAATGGTAAGGTGTATGGACAAAGGCCCTATAGCTTTTGGAAAATCGCTTTCTTGGTGCTGTTGATCCTTATTGTGTGTTATCTGTTGAGCTTTATGGGGTAATAATGCTTACAAAAGCAAAAAAAACGCCTTCATGATTTCGCTGGCATCAACAGCTATGAAAAGTAAACTGAAGGTTTTTTCTGATCGATTGCAACAAATATTTTCAATAAAAAAGAGCTGTGCCTTTTGAAGCACAGCTCTTTTTTATTGTTGTAAAATATAGTTATTTATTTAAAGAAAGCAAGAAGCCAATCGTAAAGTTTGCGTCCCAATCGAATACAAAGGTGTCGCAGTTGGTCGCATCTTTAAGCGCTTTGTAAATGTTGACACCGCTTTTGGTTTTTATTTTATCGGCTTTATAAGAAGTGGGATCATTCAATACCGTGAAACGCTCCTCTCCCTGACGTGTCTGAGATGCTAACTCAAAAGGAACGCCACCGATGATAAAGCAGACTTCTCTTTTTGAAGCCGGTATTTTCTCACCTAATTTTTTTACTTCTGCATAAACAGCGTCATCCTTTAGATCTTTTTCATAATATTTTGCACCGGGTGCTTCCTCAGATTTGGTATCACCATCAATCCAGGAGATCTTGGTGTTTCCCGAACCGATGTCCACAACAAAAGAATTTTCTTCATAAGCTTTAGGAAGAACGCATTTTAGTGCAAGTTTTCCCTCTTGTTCGGCTGTCACTAAATTCACAACGAAGCCCATCTTTCTGAGCTCCGAACTGATGACAGTTGTTTTAGGTTCTTTCTGTGCGCCGGAACTGATCACAAAGTGGATGTTTTTGGATTTTACGCCTTTATCAAGCATCATACCAATATAATCCTTTAGACCTTTACGGATATCTTCTGTGGTGGCTAATCCTTCATAGGCGAAGGATTTTCCAAAATCTTTGGAGATAATCTCCCAACGGTTTTCTTTATCCATATTGACGACAAAGGAATTGAATCCCGAAGCACCTACCTCTACAACACCCTTATACTCGCCATCAACGGGCTTTTCAGGCTGATAGTTGAAAGAGCGGGTGCTTTCCGATCCTGAGACTGTAGGTCCGGTAGCATTGATATTGGTTGAGTCCGGTTTAACCGCAAGCGTAGTGTCAAACTTGCCAGACTGCATCGCCCAATAACCAATAGCAAGGATAGGTAATGCGATAATAATTGCTTTGATAGGCCATCTTAACCTAGCCCATGTCGATTTCTCTTCCATAATTTTGAATAATATGATATTGTTTTGATTAATTAATCGAGTAATGTAAAGCCTTTATCGACTTTCTCCTCCGGTTTGAGTTCGTAGCTTGCATCGGACATCTGAGTGACGTTGAGCACTTTTAAGTTACGCTCGTCGACCTTGCGGATAAATTCTTCCAGTTCGCCCTGCGAAGGAGCGCCGCCTACAGTAATGTTGTTGTTTTGATCCAAGAAGTCAAGGTTGGAACGAATGGATGCAATATTTTGGCTGATAGCACCTGTAGCCGCATTCATCGCTTCTTGAAAAGCCCAGCCATCTTTAATATTAAACACATCGGCAAGCCCATCTGTCGCGTTTTTCATTTTTTGCGTTGCTTCTAGTTTCTTCGAAATGATGGAGATGCTGCTATCTAATGTACTTACATAAATACGGGCCGCGCTTTCATTGTCTTTGAGGACTTCCAATACTTTCGCAAACTGATTGGCATATTGTACATAACTACGGGCATTTTGTTCTTCTGATTCCCCTTCCTTACCCAGCAGAAAAGCTTTGGTGCGTGTTTCCTTGGCATCTCTTGCGTATGCATTGGCCTTTTCCGCATTATTTCTGCTCGCTTCCTCCTTTGATTTTTCGTCCAGATTAGCAGCTTCTGCTGTAAACCTTTTTGCATAGGTGTACTTTTCTTCGGCAGTTTTTTGTGCCGTTTCACCACTTTGAATCATATCGATGCGCACACCGTCCACATTACTGATTTTTTCCTTCACACGTTTTAGGGTGTCTTTCGCATCACGGGATAATAGTTGTAAGGTCTCTATCGGATTGTTTCTGATAATGGATTTTTCGCCTTTGAAAAGTAATACAGTACCCAAGCGATGTAGTAGGGCAATAATCTTAGGTGCTAAAAGTAATAAGGTGATCAGAATAATGCTGAAGATCACAAATAAAATACTCTTTCCTGCATACTCGAGCATAACGGGAAGGTATTTAAAAAAAGCAAATGCACCCCCCAGTATCAATGCCCAAAAGAAAATTGCGGACACCGTCTTTTTTGCTTCCGGAGATTTTAATTGAGCAGGCAAATGGTCTCCCAAAACTTGAAATATCGGGAGCTGCGTCTTTATTTCAGCAGGAATATTAATGTATTGGTCTTTTTTTTCCATTGATTTAGAGTTATGTAATTGATTGATTAATCATATGCAGTGCACTGTTGATTTCTGTAATGACCTCACCGACAGCTGCGTTGCCTATGGCTATTTTTTGTTCGATTTCTTTAATTTTTGGTTCGTACTTTTCATTAATTTGTCCCAGTGCGATTTGCTTTTTCTGTAGATCATCCTGCAATTTGTTGATGTTTTCCGTTATGGTTTTAATTTCACTGTTCAAATTGGCGATCTCCATGGTTCGGTCCTGTTCCGTCCTTCTCTTTTCATTCTGTTTCTGTTCCGATTCTTTGGCAATGGTTTCTTTAAGCTTATTAGCATAATTTGTGCCAGTTGCCACAAGTTTTTCCTTCGATAATGAACTATCGACAAACTTCAGGGAAGTATATGCGGCTTTTAAGGTGTTTTCCTCTACTTTTCCCATTGCAGCAGCAGCATTCCAGACTTCAAAAAAATCAACCCCCTGTTCATTTAGTTTTTCGAGTATGGCGTATACTTTCAGTTTCATTTCTTTGAGATCGGTAGATCCATCGTTGGCTGTTATGGGGATGGGCGGCGGAGTTTTGCCAGTTGCCATAGGGGGCTGTGGCGATGTATATGTAGGTGTACTTAATTTTTCTTTTGTCGGAGCAGGTGGAACCGGAGCCGGCGATGGGGGAGTGGAACTTGTCTGATCATCCTCGAAAATTAATTTTTTAAGACTGCTTAATATCCCCGCACTTTTTTTGTTTTCATCGTTGCTCATAATTTGACATTTTATTATTACGTATACTAAAATAGTAAAAAATAGGATTGTGACAGCTAAATTTATTGGATGAAATCATCATCAGGTTAATTAATGCTCAAAAAGGATGAATAGACCGTTAGAGGTAATTCCAGTACAGCTATCAAATTGGGAATCATGAGATCAATAAGTTGTGTGAAACAGGGCTCGACTATGCTGCGCAACGGGGGATAGATTGCCTAAAGAGATAACATAAAGCGGGGAAACAAAGATTCCCAATCCTGGATTGGGAATCTTTGTAAAAAGTAGCTGAGGGAGCTTCTTATCTTCCGAAATCGTCTTGAACGCGCACAATGTCGTCTTCATCAGAAGGGTTATTCGCATCCGTATGTTGCCAGATTTCAGCCAAAATACCGAAGCCATCCAAGCCGATTAAACGGTGACGTTGTCCCTGACGTAATCTGATCGTTTCGCCTTCTTTCAAGGTAGAGACAACAGATTCTTCATCTGTATCCGAAACCATGACACCAACATTGCCTTGAATGACACGCCAGATTTCGGCACGACGGTGGTGATACTGCCAAGAAAGTCTCTTGTCTGGCGCAACGATCAGAATTTTTGGACTTAATTTTCCGGAAATTCGTAATTCCTGAACATCCAATCCTCCAAAATACTCATTGGCAAACTCTTGTGCCTGTGACTCGTCGATAACAAAAAAGCCACCCCAAGGGCGTGCTGCATCCGATTTCTCAATGTTGAACCCTTTGGATGTCAACATTTCCTGCACTTTCTCAAATAATGCGGTTTTATCTATAGCCATGTTATAAAATTTCTAAAAATTTATTGATCCTTAATTCAGCAGCTAAATATAGAAAAAAATCATTAATGTTTTTAGTTAACCGTTTTAGCTTTGATAAAATCATCAGTAAAACGCGTTTTTTTATAAAATATACAATCCGGGGGTAGGATATGTTTTCAAAATGAAATCCTTAGTTTTGTGATCAATCTAATTTCAGGATATGTCAAATTTTCAAGTCGATCGGGAAAACACAGCATTTATGCAGGCTGTCGCATTTGTTAACCAAACCAATCAGAATGTATTTATTACGGGAAAGGCAGGTACAGGTAAAACGACTTTCCTGAAGTATATCCGTGAGCACAGCTATAAAAAGATGGCGATTACCGCACCGACAGGAGTAGCAGCCATGAACGCAGGCGGTACAACTTTACACTCCCTTTTTTGGCTTCCTTTTGGAACTTTTGTGGAGGACTATGAGTTGCGTTGGGATGAGCAGGACAGTCATATCTATAATAAGTCCCGCTTGTTCAGCACAATAAAACTGACGAAACAACGACGAGCGATTTTGCAGGAGCTGGAGCTATTGGTTATTGATGAGGTCTCGATGGTCAGGGCAGATACATTAGATGCAATCAATGTGATATTACAGTCGGTTCGTCGCGATATGCGGCCTTTTGGTGGTTTACAGGTATTGTTTATCGGAGATTTATATCAATTACCGCCCGTGGTCAAAGATGCGGAATGGAATATCCTCCGCGATCATTATTCTTCGGTGTTTTTCTTCAATGCAAAAATCTTACGGGATAGCCCTTTGGTCATGCTGGAACTCAATAAAATCTATCGTCAGCAGGACGAGGGCTTTATTTCGATTTTAAATGCGATACGGAATAATCAATGTACCAGTGAGATGCTGGCTACCTTAAATGGCTACTATCAGCAAGATTTCGTCCCAAAAGAGGAAGAACAATATATCACATTGACATCCCATAATCGAAATGCCGACGAGATCAATAGTGCAAAGTTGGCGTCATTGTCCGGGAAAATGCTCAACTTAAAAGCCGTCGTGAAAGATGACTTCGCTCAAGGGTCTTATCCTGCTGAGGAAACGCTATCATTAAAAATAGGTGCGCAGGTGATGTTTATCCGAAATGATTCCGGTGAGGAGCGAAAGTATTACAATGGTAAAATTGGTACCGTAAAGGATATAGATACAGCACATGGTACTGTATCGGTTACTTTCCCAGATGGTTCCGAAGAGGTGACGGTAAAAAGGGAAACCTGGGAAAATATCCGTTACAACTATGATAAAGGACAGGATCAGATCAAAGAAGAAATTTTAGGGACATTTTCTCAATTTCCGCTGCGATTAGCTTGGGCAATCACCATTCATAAAAGTCAGGGATTGACCTTCCAGAAGGCAATTATAGATGCGGGTACTTCCTTTGCTGCGGGACAGGTTTACGTTGCCTTAAGCCGTCTGACAAGTCTGGATGGACTGGTGCTTAAATCTATTATTCCATCTTATGCCATTCGTACGGATTATCAGGTGGTTGAATTTGCGCAACGAGCACATTCCCAGTCTAATATCAATGAAATATTGGAACAGTGCCAACGAAATTATCTTGGGCAGATTCTAATGAATGGTTTTCGGTGGGATGGACTCTTGGTGGAGACTTCGGAACTGCTTAAATCAATGGAAGAACGCAATATCGATGGGAAGGAAAAGGCTATTCAGTTCTTTCAGGAGGTGGTTAAACAGCTCCAGACACAGGAGAAGGTAGCACATAAATTTATTGTTGTCCTTTATGATCTTCTTCGGGATAAAGATGCGATTGATTATGATCTGATCTGTGAACGATCCACTGCAGCTGTAAATTGGTTTTTGCCCCGAATGGATAAGGACCTTATCGAAGCGTTGACAAAGCACATTGAAGAATACCAGATTCGTAAGCGGACAAAGAAATATATTGATGAGCTAAAGGCCATATTGCTGGATTACAAAAGGAAACGCGAACAGTTACAACATTGTCTAATTATTGCTGAAACGCTATCCAAAAGAGAGGATTTCCAAACAGCCATGCTTGATGTAGCCGCTCAGGTTAAAACGAAAGAAAAGGAGGTGCTGGCAGCTCAAAGTGCTGATGAGGAAGGCGCGAAGAAATTGGATACAAAAGATATTTCATTGGAAATGTTTAAAGAAGGGATGAGTATCGCTGATATAGCAGGTAAGCGCGGGATGGTAGCCGGTACGATTTACGGACATTTGATTAATTTTGTAGGGACGGAGGTCGAAGCAACAGAATTAATTGATCAAGAGAAGCTCGATCGTATCCTGGATGTCATTCGTGCAAATCCAGAAAAATCATCTTCGGAGCTTAAGATGATTTTGGGTGCAGATATAGACTATCCGGATATTAAAATTGGACAAAAAGTTTTAGGATTGTAGTCGGTAAGGATTTATGATGTATATTTGTCAACCTTTTATTTAAGCTAATTGAAAGAGGAAAAAACCAATAAGAAAATTAACAAATGGATTGTTTTTACTTCCATGCCGATCCAGATGGGTGTGACAATATATTTATTTTACTGGGTCGGAAGTTGGTTAGACAATAAATATGCGATTGCGGGTGAATGGGGGATGAAGGGATTGACACTGTTAGGAGTGGTTGTATCTTTGTATCAGTTCATCAGGCAAGCAAATCAAATTAATAAAAATGAATAGTTATTTGAAAAGTGTCCTTGTGCTGCTGATCGTCTTTGTGGCAAGTTTTGCAGCACATTATTTAGTGATATCCGGCATGAATGTGGGGCAGTACTGGTCAAAGGCCACTTACAGTCTCGTTGGTATGTATGCATTTGGATGCTGTTCTTCGTTGCTGGTTGCGGTGCTGGTCTTTTTTGCAAACTGGTCCATGCCTGAGAAATTAGGTGTCATATTTTTGGGGCTGGTGCTCCTGAAGGCTGTTGCAGGGTATATTTATATTAAAGACGGGTTAAAGACCGTTGAAAACAACTTTATCGAATATAACTTTTTGGTTGTATTTTTCATCGCTTTGTTTGTCGATGTATATGTTGCTTTTAGCGCTTTAAATCAAGCAGATAAAAAGGTTTAAACTATTTTTGGAAAAAGTTTAAACAAATGGTGATTTATGCCAAATAAAATTGTATTTTTGCGCAAAATTTTTTATTATTCAATAGTAATCTGAAATGGTGAATCTTAAGAGAGCACTTTTATTATTTGCAGTAATTTTTCTTGCTGTCAATCCTTTTACCTTAAAAGCAGCGGAAGAAGCGCATGGGGATGCGCCTAAAACCCAAGCTGAGGAAATCAAAGCGTATAGTCAACATCACTTACAAGATGATCATTATTTTTCTTTGTTTTCCGATCAAAAAGCAGGAAAACATTATGGTTTTCCATTGCCAGTAATTCTTATTGATAATGGATTGGTTGTTTTTTCTTCTGGCGAGTTTCATCATGGCGAGTCTGTTGTGGAGAAAAACGGTCAATACTACAAACTTTACCACGGTAAGATCTATAAAACAGATGCTACAGGTACATTGAACTACGATGATAAACATCATCCCACGAATGCAAAACCCCTGGATTTCTCGATTACAAAGAATGTTGTCGGTTTAATATTAGCTGCGTTTTTAATGTTTTGGGGTTTTATCAGCTTAGCTAAAACTTATAAAAAAGGTGTGAATAATCAACCAAAAGGTGTTGGTCGTGTTTTAGAGCCCTTGGTTTTATATGTACGCGATGAGATGGCTGTTCCTAATATAGGTCATCGTTATAAAGAATTTATGCCTTACCTATTATCTGTATTTTTCCTGATTTTTATTCTAAACTTATTAGGTTTAACACCATTAGGTTTTAATGTGACCGGGAATATTACAGTCACTTTATGTTTGGCACTATTTACATTCTTTATTATCAATTTCAAAGGAAATGGAGATTACTGGAAACATATTTTCTGGATGCCCGGTGTTCCTGTTCCGTTTAAAATAGTTTTAGCACCAATTGAGGTGTTGGGTATGTTTACTAAACCTTTCTCCTTAATGTTGCGTTTGTTTGCGAATATCACTGCGGGTCACTCTGTTGTGATGGGACTAATCGCAATTGTCTATTTATTTCAACAACAGTTGACCGTTGTTGGTAGTATTGGTGTCTCTATGGTATTGACACTCGTGTTATTCCTATTGGAGCTTTTGGTAGCTTTTCTTCAAGCATTCATCTTTACGATGTTGTCATCCCTATTTATTGGAATGGCAGTAGAGGAACACGCTCATCATTAATTGAATTTTTTTGTTAAATTTTATATATTAAAAACATGGTAATTCCAAATTTAGTAGGTGCAGGTTTAATCGTAATCGGTGCAGGTTTAGGTTTAGGTAAAATCGGTGGTTCAGCAATGGAAGCTATCGCTCGTCAACCAGAAGCAGCATCTAAAATTCAAACTGCAATGATCATCATTGGTGCCTTAGTTGAAGGTTTAGCATTCGGTGCTTTAATCTTAGGCGTATAATCCAAGTTGATTAAAAGTTTACTAAATACAATCTGCAACGGTTGGTTGCAGATTGTATTTAAACAAAAAAATACAAAACAAAAGAAAATTATAATTTACAATTGTATATAAATGGAAGCATTAATTAATCAGTTCTCGTACGGTTTGTTCTTTTGGCAACTAATCATCTTGTTGGTTGTGATCTTTTTATTGGGCAAGTTTGCCTGGAAACCTATCGTCAATGCTTTGGATGAGCGTGAGCAAGGAATTGCGAATGCATTGGAAGCTGCTGAGAAAGCTAAATTAGAAATGGCTCGTTTGACAAATGAAAACGAACAATTGCTTAAAGAGGCTCGTGCGGAACGTGATGTTATCCTTAAAGAAGCAAAAGAGCTAAAAGAAAAAATCGTTGCTGAAGCAAGAACACAAGCGCAATATGAAGGCGCTAAAATGATTGCTCAAGCGAAAGAGGAGATCGACGAACAAAAGAATAAAGCTTTGGCTGAGGTAAAATCACAAGTTTCTTCTTTGTCTTTGGATATCGCCCGTAAAGTGTTAAACAAGGAATTTGAGGACCAAGGTAAGCAAGAAGCTTTAGTAGCAGATTTGCTTAAAGATGTTAAATTGAACTAATCCGGCCACTCAAATTACGAAATAGAATATGTCAGTATTTAAAGTAGCATCGAGATATGCAAAGTCATTAATTGACTTGGCTAGCGAGCAGGGCTCACTGGAAACCATCAAAACAGATATGGATTCGTTCATCGCTGTTTTAAAATCCAGTTCGGAATTGCAAGCTGTTTTGGCCAATCCTATTGTTCCTTTGGACAAGAAGAAAAACATATTGGATGCTTTATTTAAAGATAAGATCAACCCAAATATCTTGGCATTCTTTAAGATCATGATCAACAAAGGTCGTGGGATGATCGTATATGCTACTGCTCAGGAATTTATCCGCGAGTATAACGAGGTTAAAGGTATTGTGAAAGCTACAGTTACCTCTGCAGCACCACTTTCTGAAGCTAATTTGGCAGCGATGAAAGATGTACTTGCAAAAGAAACCAACGCTCAGGTGATATTGATCAATAAAGTCGATAATAAGCTGATCGGTGGCTTTGTCGTCAATATTGGTGACCGCCAGATTGATGCAAGTATTGCTGGTAAGTTGAATAAATTAGAAAGATATTTGAATCAGGGTAACTAAGTTATTCTGGTATTTAAAGTAAAATAAATCAAAAAACCCCTTATAATAATTAAAATGATAGAGGTAAGACCAGATGAAGTTTCGGCAATTCTAAGAGAGCAATTGGCGGGCTTTAAATCAGAAGCCGAACTAGAGGAAGTGGGTACCGTACTTGCTGTAGGTGACGGTATTGCTCGTATTTACGGCTTAACTAAAGTTCAGTCCGGTGAGTTGGTTGAATTTGATAACGGATTACAAGGTATTGTATTAAACTTAGAAGAAGACAACGTCGGTGTTGTACTTTTAGGCCCTTCTGACGAAATTAAAGAAGGAGATACGATTAAACGTACCAACCGTATTGCATCCATCAAAGTTGGAGAAGGTTTGTTGGGACGTGTAGTGAATACATTGGGTCAACCAATTGATGGTAAAGGACCTATCCAAGGTGAATTGTACGAAATGCCTATCGAACGTAAAGCTCCGGGTGTTATCTACCGCCAACCAGTAACAGAGCCATTACAAACAGGTATCAAGGCAATCGATGCGATGATTCCAGTAGGTCGTGGTCAACGTGAGTTGGTTATTGGTGACCGTCAAACAGGTAAAACTGCGGTGTGTATCGATACGATCTTGAACCAAAAGGAATTTTATGATGCAGGTCAACCTGTATTCTGTATCTACGTTGCCGTAGGTCAAAAGAATTCTACAGTAGCGAATATCGTTCGTACATTGGAGGAAAGAGGTGCAATGGCTTATACTGTTGTTGTAGCTGCTTCTGCTGCTGACCCTGCTCCACTTCAATTCTATGCGCCAATGGCAGGTGCTGCTATCGGTGAGTTCTTCCGTGATACAGGCCGTCCAGCATTGATCGTTTATGATGATTTATCTAAACAAGCTGTGGCTTACCGTGAGGTTTCTTTATTGTTACGTCGTCCTCCGGGTCGTGAAGCATATCCAGGTGACGTATTCTACCTACACAGCCGTTTGTTGGAGCGTGCAGCGAAAATCAACTCTTCAGATGATATCGCCCGTAACATGAATGATCTTCCTGAATCTATCAAGCATTTGGTTAAAGGTGGTGGTTCATTGACAGCACTTCCGATCATCGAAACACAGGCAGGAGACGTTTCAGCATATATCCCTACCAACGTAATCTCTATTACAGATGGTCAGATTTTCTTGGAGTCTAACTTATTCAACGCGGGTATCCGTCCAGCGATCAACGTAGGTATTTCGGTATCTCGTGTGGGTGGTAATGCGCAGATCAAGCCGATGAAAAAAGTATCGGGTACATTAAAGTTAGATCAAGCGCAGTACCGTGAATTGGAAGCTTTTGCGAAATTTGGTTCTGATCTGGATGCTGCTACTAAAGCCGTTTTGGATAAAGGTGTTCGTAACGTTGAGATCTTGAAACAAGGTCAATATTCTCCAGTTTCTGTAGAAAAACAAGTTGCGATCATTTACATCGGAACGAAAGGCTTATTGCGTAATGTACCAGTAAACAAAGTAAGAGAATTTGAAGAAGAGTTCTTGACACAATTGGAACAACGCCATCCAGAAGTTTTAGCAGCGTTTAAAGCTGGTAAATTCTCAGATGAGTTGACTGCAGTATTAGAAACAGTAGCTAAGGATTTAGCATCAAAATATTAAATAGATGTGAGATGATAGATTTGAGATTTGAGATGTCTTTAAAAGATTTCTTGAATCTCACATCTCAGATCTCCTATCTCCAATCTCAGATATGGCAAATTTAAAAGAAGTAAGAAACCGGATTACCTCGGTATCATCAACACAGCAGATCACGAAAGCCATGAAAATGGTATCGGCTGCTAAATTGAAGCGCGCTACTAACGCTATCTTACAATTGCGCCCATATGCGAATAAACTAAGAGATATTTTGGCTGATGTTTCTGCAAGTGTGGAGGGAAGTAATTCTCCTTTTACGGTAGATCGTGAGCCAAATAAGGTGTTGATCGTGGTTGTTTCTTCTAATAGAGGTTTGGCTGGGGCATTCAATGCGAATGCGATCAAGATGACTAATAACTTGATCGCTAACAAATATGCCGAGCAGCATGCAAAAGGCAATTTGAGTATCATTGCTATTGGTAAAAAGGGTTACGATTTCTTCTCGAAGCGTAATTTCGATGTGATAGCTAACCATTCAGACTTGTTTTCTGATTTAAATTTTGGATCTGTTTCTGTAGTGACGGAATTTATCATGGAACAATTTAAGGAAGGTAATTTTGATCGTGTAGAAGTGGTTTATAACCAATTCAAAAATGCTGCGGTTCAAGAATTGACAGCAGAGCAGATTTTGCCTTTATTACCACCTGCAGAGGGAAACACACAACATACGCATAAAGCAAAAATAGAAGCTGAAGTGGATTATATCATCGAGCCTTCCAAAGAGAAGATTATCGAGGAATTAATTCCTAAAGCCATCAAGATTCAATTATACAAAGCTGTTTTGGATTCCAATGCTTCCGAGCATGGAGCACGTATGACAGCCATGGATAAAGCGACTGAAAACGCTGGTGATCTTTTAAAATCACTTAAGTTATCTTACAACCAGGCACGTCAGGCAGCAATTACGACAGAGTTGACAGAAATCGTTTCTGGAGCAGCAGCTTTGTCAAACGGATAATCCTGTAATCGGGAAAGCATAAAAAAGCGTTAATCGAAAGGTTAACGCTTTTTTTATGCGTAGTACGCTTTGCTACCACCGGATTAAGGCGGATCCCCAGGTAAAGCCTGCGCCAAAGGCAGCTAAACAAATAAGATCACCTTCTTTTATTTTTCCGGCTTCCCAAGCCTCACATAGTGCGATCGGTATGGAGGCTGCTGTGGTATTGCCATATTTTTGGATATTATTGAAGACCTGATCCTCATTTAATCCTAAGGTTTTCTGCACAAACTGTGAAATACGAAGATTGGCCTGATGCGGGATCAACAGGTTAATGTCAGAAGTTTTCAGGTTGTTCTTTGTCAAAGCCTCATGAATAACTTCGGGGAACTTTACAACGGCCTTTTTGAACACAGCCTGTCCGTCCATATTTGGGAACGCAGTTCCATCTTCAAGCATTTCTTTGGTCATCAGTAATCCGCCCAATTTCTGTTCAGGCCAGTCTGGCATTTTATCTAACCAGATTCCACTGGATGCCCCCGGATAGTACATAGCGAGCTTTTCTGCCTCAGCCCCATCTGAATGTAAATGTGTACTCAAAATGCCTCTATCGGTTTCTGTTGTTGGCTGAACAACCACAGCTCCGGCACCATCACCGAAAATAACAGAAACAGCACGTCCTCTGGTGGAAAAGTCGAGGGCAAATGAATGTTTCTCGGAACCCACTACAAGTACATTTTTGTACATCCCCGTTTTGACAAATTGATCTGCTATGGACAGGGCATAGATGAAGCCCGAACATTGGTTTCTAATATCTAATGCGCCCACTTCGTTCATTTCCATTTCCCGTTGCAGTAATACCGCACAACCGGGAAAATAATAGTCGGGTGACAAGGTTGCGAAGATAATGAAATCGACATCTTCCTTACTGATATTGGCGCGTTCTATGGCTATCTTCGCAGCTTCAACCCCCATTGTGGTTGTTGTTTCTCCGATACGGTCGGCATAGCGACGCTCTTTGATCCCCGTTCTTTCCTGAATCCATTCATCGCTGGTATCCATGAAACGTGTTAAGTCATTGTTGGTATATACGTTTTTCGGAACGTAATAGCCAATTCCTGCGATTTTCGACTGAAACATAATAAATTCCTCTAATTGATTGTTTCTTCCCTTTTATATAGTCGTTAATTTAGAAAAAAATATTCTATTTTTGCAGCATGGGTACCCAAACTGCTGAAGAAACCTTTACGTTAGAAGAGATATTAGCGTCTGTTAAGGACTCTAATCGCCTGATTTTGTGGAATGACGAAACGAATACGTTCGACCATGTGATCCATTGCCTCATGTATCACCTCCAATATACAGAGAAACAAGCTGAAAAAATTGCCTGGAAAGTACATACTGAAGGGAAGTGCGCCGTTTTGGAAGGCACTTTCACTGAAATGGAAATCTACCGCAAAATTTTGAAAGCTGAGGGATTGACGGTCTCTGTCGAATAGATTTACTATCCTTTTTGTTACGGTAATAATATAGTTACGCTTTAAGTTTGTCTCTAAGTTTTAGTTTTATTTGCAATAAACTATAAACTAAGCTGAAGCTCTCATGTCATTTAACGCTAAATCGTTTAAATTTTTATTATTATTTGTATTCTTTCTACCGGTTGTAGTTTTTGCACAAACCGGTCAAATCAAAGCTATCCTGATCGATAGCAAAACATCCAAACCTATTTCGTCTGCCAGTGCTGCGCTTTTAGACGCGAGCAATAATAGTTACGTTAAAGGCGCGCAGTCAGTAGACCAGGGATTTCTTTTATTTACAGATATCAAACCCGGTAAATATAATGTCCGTATCAGTTATGTAGGCTACGAAACGCAGACCATTGAGGGGGTGGATGTGGTCGCATCGAAAAGCAAGGACCTCGGACGGGTTGGCTTAAATTCAACGGGTGAACTGCTGGATGAAGTTGTTGTTGAGGGGAAAGTTCCCGCGATGCAGATTGGTATTGACCGCAAAACCTTTAACGTGGGCGAGAGCTTGGTCAGTGCGGGTGGAACAGCAACAGATGTGTTAGCCAATGTACCGACGCTTCAGGTGGATCAAGATGGATCGGTGAGCCTGCGTGGATCCAGCAGTGTCAAGATTCTAATAGATGGCCGCGAGTCAGCACTCGCAGGAAACGATGTAACATCTTTGCTTCAGAGTCTTCCGGCTAATTCCATAGAAAAGGTTGAGGTCATCACCAATCCCTCATCTAAATATGACGCGGAAGGGCAGACGGGGATTATCAATATCGTCTTAAAGAAAAATATTCGAACAGGGCTGAATGGATCAGTTAACACATCTGCTGGCTCCTATGATAACTATATGGCCGGTCTTACCCTGAATTATCGAGATCGAAAATTCAATTACTTTGGGTCCTATAACTTCAACAAGCGTCATATGGTTGGGAGTGGGAAGACCGACAATCTCTTTTTGAGCGATACAACACGTAATTATAGCGAATCTGAATCGTCCAGGAAGGGAAATAGCCACACAGTAAAAGCCGGATTTGATTATAATATGTCTGATCGTACTTCATTGAGCTTTTCGGGTAATTTGAGCGTTCGAGATAATAAACGGATAGAGGATTTAGATTATCGGTTTTATAAAGAGACAGTAGAAACCGGAACAAGCGTTCGAAATTCGACTCAATTTGAAGATGATCTAGGGTATGAATTCAACGCCGATTTCAGGCATCAATTTAAGCGACAGGGGGAGGAATTGACGGCAAACGCAAGTTACGGTAGAGACAAGGAGGATGGCACGAATGATTTTCGTCAAAACTATACTGACGGTCGGAAAGAAACCGCACGAACAAATACGACCTCTGAAGATGGCAAGAATATCAATCTTCAGCTGGATTATGTGCTGCCATTTTCTGAGGTAAGCAAATTTGAGGCCGGCTACCGTTCTCAAATTAGGAAGTCTTTTGATACCCAATTTTCTTTATCACTTGATTCGGTAGGCGATTATGTACCGGATTATAGAATCAGTAATGATTTTGATTTTACCAGTGCTGTCCATGCAATTTATGCAAACTATCAAAATAAGCTGACGGATAAAATTGGCTATCAAATTGGATTACGGGGCGAACAATTTGAACTCAAATCCACTTATTTTTCCAAGGATCCCGATGCTGTGGAAAAAGAATCCAATGCAAAGCAGAACTTTTTTAGACTGTACCCGACCTTGTTTTTAACCTATGATGTAGACGATAACGGTGACAAAGTTCAGTTTAGTTACTCGCGTCGTGTGCAACGTGCCCGAGGTTGGCAGGTCAATCCGTTTCTAAATGTATCCGATGATTTGAATTACCGTCAGGGAAATCCAAACCTGAAACCAGAAGATGTACATAGTTTTGAAATGAGCTTCGCCAAAACTTTTGGAAAGGTCAATTTAATATCTTCGGCTTACTTCAATCATGCCAGTGAGGTTATACAGCCTTTTGTCTACAAAATAGAAGATGGAAGGACCTATAGTCGATGGGAAAACATGACGAGCCGTAATCTTTCAGGCTTTGAATTTATCTCAAAAGTCAATGCGACGAAGGATTTTGACTTTACATTTAATCTTAATTTGATTCACATTAAATATAATGCAAATCCGGACTACGATATAAAAGAGAGAAAGGATTTCGCTTATAATGCAAACTTAACTGCGAATTATCGCTTTACACCTACTTTCTCGGCTCAAATGAGAGGTGAGTATAATTCTTCACGCGTGATGGCTCAAGGGCAGATGAATGCAATGAAAGGAGTGGATATCGCATTGAAAAAGGATGTATTTAAAAAGAAAGCATCGATTATGCTGAATGTTAGAGATGTGTTTAATTCACGGAAAATGAATGGTGTGACAGAGACATCGCAACTTATATCAAATTTTGAACACCGTTGGATGAAGCGAATGGTCACTTTATCACTTTCTTATCGCTTTGGTAGTCAGTATTTAACCAGGTCTAAGAAGAAAGAAGCACAGACAAATGAAATAAACGGTGGCGGTGAGGAATATTAAAAAATATTCCTCTTTTTAAGCCCAAATACGTAATTTTAATTTTGAAACAAACCTAAAACTAAAAAGAATGAAGTTATTAAAAACAGTTCTTGCGGTATCGGTGATGGCATTTTCAGCGCATCTACATACTGCTGTAGCACAAGCAAAAAAAGAAGTACCTGCTTACAAAATTCTGGATTTGCCACGTGTGGATATCAAGAAATTCAAAAAGAATAAAGCCGGAGCATATGTTATTTTCGATGGTACGTCGATGGACGGTTGGAGAGGATATGATAAAACTGTCGTGCCTAAGAGATGGGTTATCAATGAAGGCGCAATTAAGTTTGATAGCCAGGCGAATGTTGGTAAAGATGAAGGCGGAGATCTGATTTTTGCGCATGATTTCAAAAATTTCGAGTTGGAAATGGAGTGGAAGGTTGCAAAGGGAGCAAATTCGGGAATTTTCTTCCTGGCGAAAGAAGTCGAAGGCCAGCCTATCTATATTTCATCACCGGAATGCCAGGTGCTTGACAACGAAAACCACCCGGATGCTAAAATGGGGGTTGACGGAAATCGCAAGTCTACGTCTTTATATGATATGATTCCTGCGAAACCACAAAATGGCAAACCTTATGGCGAATGGAATAAAGTGAAGATCCGTGTGAACAATGGTAAAGTGGAGCATTTCCAAAATGGTGTGAAAGTTGTTGAATACACCCTGTGGGACAAATCATGGATTGATCTACTGCAAAAAAGTAAATTTAGCCAAGAAAAATGGCCATTGGCTTTTGAGTTGTTGAGTCATGTAGGCGGCGAAAGTAAATCAGGATTGATCGGTCTTCAAGATCATGGAAATGACGTTTGGTTTAAAAATATAACTGTTAAAGTTTTAAAATAAAACCGTCACCCTCTTGTAAGTCATAACAATTGTAGTAGCTAACAGGAGGGGGCATTTCTGCCCAATAAAAACAGAAATTATATTATAAAAAAAGCAGCTTTAAAGCTGCTTTTTTTATAATATAGCTTGTAATTCTTTCAGATCGACGATCATGTGCGGGACATCTTCGGGCTTTTCCACACTATTCGGGTTAAAGAAGATTGCATCCATGCCAACATTCATTGCCCCGCGTATATCCGCATCGAGGTTATCACCAACCATCAGTGACTGTGGTGCCCGCGCGCCAGTCGTCTCCAGCGCAAATTGAAATATTCTCGGATCAGGTTTGTTTACCCCCACGACCTCAGAAATAAAGATATTTTTGAAATATTTATTCAAATTGCTTTTTTTCATTTTGGTCTCACAAGCTTCTTTAAAACCATTGGAGATTAGATGTAGGTTGTATTTTTCATCCAAGTAGGCTAAGGTTTCATGGGCATGGGGAAATAAATTCGTCTTTTGGGGACAAATAGCTAGGTATTCCAGTTCAAATTCTTCCGGAAATAATTCAGGATCTACGCCCAATGCTGTAAAGGTATCGGCGAATCTTGCCTTTCTTAATTCGGGTTTTGAAATTTTTCCATGATGGTATAATCCCCAAAGTCGATGATTGTTGACCGTATAAGTTTCAATGAAACGGGTGGGGGATTCCTTGTCAAACAAGCTGTCAAACTTGTATTTAAAATACAATTCGTGGAGACTTTCTTCAGCATTCTTGTCAAAATCCCAGATGGTATGATCTAGATCAAAGAAAATATCCTTTTTCTCACGATTAAACATATGCAAATATACGACCTCCGGGGAGATTTTATCTTATTGTGAATCGGCTAATTTTCTTCTTTGTGTCATAATCGTTGGGATATTTCCGAATGCCTTGGTGAATAGCTATTTTTGTTACATGAAGAAAGCGCTTTTACTCTTTTATTTCCTTTTGTTTTATGCGATCATGCAGTTGATCTGGTGGGGGGTGATGTTCATCCGGTTTGACCCAAGCAAAAAGAATATGATTATAGGCGAGGGTATTTTCTTTTTGATCATTTTTTTATGGGGTGCATGGCGGTTAAAGCGTCTTGTAGAGCGCGAGCAGAAACTGCTGCAACAACAGCAGAATTTCCTTTTGGCCATCACGCATGAGTTGAAATCTCCTTTAGCATCAGTGAAGCTTTATATTCAGACTATTTTACGACGGGATCTGGACAAGGAACAGCAACAGACTTTTTTAAGAAATTCATTAAAAGATATTGAACGATTGGACGATCTGGTGGAGAATGTATTGATGACAACGAAGTTGGACAGCCGCAATTACAGCATGCCCAAAGAAGATTTTAATTTTACTTCTCTAGTGGAGCAAATTGTCGACCGGCTTCAAAAAAATTCATGCAGCTCGCAGGTATTGAAACCTTATCTGGAATCGGATATTATTATCCATGGTGACAAATTTGCGATAAGTAATGTTGTGACAAACCTCATAGAGAACGCTATTAAATATTCACCGGCTTGCGCTATGGTGGATGTAAAATTATATACAGAGAGCAATAAAATAATTTTTTCTGTTGCTGACCACGGTATTGGTATCAGTGATGAAGAGAAAAAACTTATCTTTAATAAGTTTTATCGCGTGGGAAGTGAAGCAACACGGAAAACCAAAGGTACTGGTTTGGGGTTATATATCGTGAAAACCGTGTTGCAGAAGCACGACGCGACCATTAAAGTTAAAGATAACACTCCTAAAGGGAGTATTTTTGAAGTAACATTTGAAAGAAATGCAAAGTAAACAAAGAATATTACTTGTCGAAGACGAAGAACACTTGTTAGAAGCTATCAAGTTGAACCTCGAAATGGAAGGTTACCGTGTCACTACGGCTACTGACGGAAAAAAAGCATTGAAAGTTTTTAAGGAAGAACGTTTCAATCTCGTAGTTCTGGACGTTATGATTCCTGAAATTGACGGATTTCAAGTTGCTGAAACAATTCGACTACAGAATACCGAGGTTCCGATCATGTTTTTGACTGCCAAGAACAGTAGCGAAGACCGGATCACGGGGCTCAAAAAAGGGGCTGATGATTATCTGGTAAAACCTTTTAACCTGGAAGAGTTGATTCTTCGTGTTGGAAATTTGGTCCGTCGTGGAATGAAACCGGATGATTTAAAAGAATTGAATTCTTATCAAATAGGTGATAAAACCATCTATTTTAATTCTTATGAATTGCATCACGCAGATGGAACGATTACCTCTCTGACGAAAAAAGAAACAATGCTATTGAAGCTGTTGATCGAACGTCGTAATGAAGCGGTTTCCCGTGAGCAGATTTTAGAAACTGTATGGAATTATGACGTCTATCCTTCGACGCGTACCATTGACAATTTCATTTTGACATTCCGGAAATATTTTGAGCCTGATCAAAAACACCCGATCTATTTCCATTCTATCCGAGGAGTTGGTTATAAGTTTACCGACAATAACGCATAGCAAATAAAAGATGATGACAATTAAGGCTAGAATAGCCGTTATTTTTATTGCTGCGTTACTTTTGGGCTATGGTTTATACCAGGGGCATTATCAGACAGCTGTCTTGCTGGCTGGTGGAATTGGTTATCTAATTTGGAGCCATTTCCGGGAGGGGTCAGTTTTCTTGGCAACACAAGCTTTTCATAGACAGGACTATGAAAAGACAAAAAGCTTGCTGTCCCAAATAAAAAATCCAGATACCCTTCGTAAAGGGCGGCGTAATTTCTATGAATTTATGATGGGAAATATTGCCTTAAAAGAAGAACGTATCGATGAGGCTGAATATCATTTTCAGCTCGCTTCCCGTCTACCCTGGAAAAAAGATAATGAAAAAGGTATGGTAATGATCAATCTGGCCAATATTGCACTGCGTAAGACAGATTATGAAAGAGCAAGGGCATATACAGATGTGGCCAACAAATTGCATTTAACTGCAAGACAGGTTAGTATTATTACAAAAATAGAAAACGAAATTTCAAAACATTTATAGTGATTAGTACTTTACAAAACGATTTATTGATTAGAGCTGCATTCTCGCAGCAAACGGAGAGACCTCCGGTGTGGATGATGCGTCAGGCTGGACGCTTTATGAAAGAATACTGGGATATCAAAAACAAGTATTCTTTTCTCGAAATGTGCAAAACACCAGAGATTGCAGCGGATGTAACGATGTTGCCTGTGGATTTGTTGGGAATAGATGCAGCAATCTTGTTTTCGGATATTTTGGTTACAGCAGAAGCAATGGGTGGAGATCTGTCATTTGAACAAGGTGTAGGTCCTCGTTTTTCTAATCCAATTCGTTCTGTCAAAGAGGCAGAAGCATTATCAGTTGACTGTTTGGATAAACTGCAATATGTAGCTGATGCCATAAAAGTAATTCAGCAACGTCTTGATAATCGTATCCCATTGATCGGTTTTGCGGGAGCACCTTTTACCATTTTAAGTTATTTGGTGGAAGGCGGTTCGTCAAAAGACTTTAAATTGACGAAGTTGATGTTAAACAATCAACCTGAGTTGGCGCATACGATCCTTCAAAAGATTGCCGATGTGACTGTAGCCTATCTTAACATGCAGATCGAGGCAGGTGTAAATGCAATCCAATTGTTTGATAGCTGGGCATTGGCCTTGTCCTGGAATGATTACCGTGATTTTTCACATTATTACAACAAACAGATTATCTCCAAGCTGAACCGCAAGGATATTCCGGTAATCTCTTTCTGTAAGGGATCATCTGTCTTTGCTCCGATGATGGTAGAGGCGCAGCCAGATGTGGTTTCTATCGATTGGAATGCGGATCTAAAAAATATAAAGCAGTCTTTGCCTCAAGGGATAGCAGTTCAAGGAAATTTAGATCCTTTTGTCTTATATGCTGAAAAACCTGTGATCAAAAAGAAAATTATAGAATTATTTGAACGTATGCGCGGAGAGCATGGTTTTATATTCAATTTGGGACATGGTATTATGCCTGATATTCCTTTTGACAATGTAAAATACGCAATCGAGGTGGTGAAAGAATTTCGCTATTAAATCTTCAGTTGCCATTATCCGGAGAACGGATTTTATCCATACCGATAAAAAACAAAAGAAGACTTGCCATAACTGGCAGGTCTTTTTTTTGAACAGGAGATGGCAGCTGCAAGTAGTTAAAAGTAAGATTTTTATTGTTTTATAATGCATTGAAATGTGGCTTACAGCAGGTTTGGTGAAAATTCGTGCAAAATATGTTAAGATGAGCACACTTACTTTTTTTGTAAATGTTGTTTTATTTTATAGCTTAGTCGCAAAACCTAATAAATGAGTAAAAATACCTTGATGGATGGATTGCTGATTAATGAAGAAGCGCTAGAGGAAGTGTTTCATCATTATTTTGACGAGCTTTGCCGCTTCTTGGGGTATTATACACGTGATGTGCAGTTAGTGGAGGACTGTTTACAGGATGTGTTTGTTAAACTATGGGAAGATCGGGATCAAATCCATATTTTTCATGTCAAGACCTATCTTTATAGGGCAGCGCGTAATCGTGTGCTCAATGCCCTACGCAATGAAAGTGCACGTACTGCTCATTTGGAACGTTGGTTTAAAGAAGAAATGATCCGTCAGGAGGCAGAGGAGTGTGTCAATATGGAGGAATTTTCCCTTGTTTATCAGGAAGCTATTGGCAAATTGCCTGAGAAATGTAAAATCGTTTATCAATACTGTAAGGAAGAACAAAAGACTTATCAGCAGGCCGCTCAAGAACTGCAAATATCCATCAAGACCGTCGAAAATCAGATGTCCATTGCGTCTAAAAAAATACGGGCACATATACTTGAACGCTATCAAATACTTTATCCAGATTCGATTCTACTGGTTTTAGCGATGTGTGGTACAGGCCTTTCCACCCTCGTTTAAATATTTTTGAAAAAAATACAAAATCTTTTAGGGGTTTTCTCCGCTCTAGGTGTCTATTTGTCGTAAACCCAAAATAATGAATAGCAGTTATAAGCCGTCACTGGAGCAATTAGTTCGATATCTAAGAAAAGAGAGTGATGTAAAGGAAAATGCAGCGATTGTAGCTTGGCTTGATTCAGGTGAACAAAATCGTCATTATCTTTTGCAGCTGGAAAACGAATGGATACATCTCAAAGAACCACCTTTGGTCATAGATAGGGCAGATCGTCCGGGGATATGGAACAAAATCCAAGATCGTATCCAACCGGTGGTTAAAACCGTTGTCTTTGACCGCAATCGTTTTTGGTGGCTGGTCAGTGCTGCGGCAATTCTTATTTTTCTGTCCGGTACATTGGGAACGTATTTTATTCAGCGTAATATTTTAATGAATAAATCTTCGCAGGAGCATACAGTTGTTTATACGGCGTTGGGACAAAAGTCACAAGTTGTATTGCCAGACGGTTCAAAAGCTTGGTTAAATGCGGGAACAAAGATAACCTATTCGCATGCTTTTAATCAATATGATCGCAAGATTACACTCGAAGGTGAGGCATTTTTTGATGTGGTAAAAAAAGAAAATATGCCTTTCACCGTGCAGACTTCCCATTTGGATGTTGTGGTGAAAGGAACTGCTTTCGATGTTTCAGCCTATGCGGATGATGCGAAGATAGAGGTATCCCTGCTGCGTGGAAAAGTTGCGATAAAAGATAAAAAAGGACAATTGATAGGAGAATTAAAACCTAATGATTGGATCCAACTGGATAAACGGACTGGTCGGTATACGCAAATACGACAATTGGACGCGGTACAATATAGCACATGGAAATCAGAAGAACTTGTTTTTGAGAACGAACCTTTGGAAAGTGTTCTTAAGAAATTGGAACGTTGGTATGGTGTGCAAATTAACTGGAGCGGAGCTAAAGCCGATAGACGTTACACCTTCAAAGTGAAAACTGAAAGTTTACGAGAAATTTTGGAATTGATCAATGTCATTACACCAATCCAATACACAATAGCAGGCAAATCTGTAGCTATAGTTTCAAAAAAACGATAACCAAAAATTGATGATGTAAACTACTTAAAACAAAATATACCATAAATTATGAAAAAGAAACCTATTCTGATGAGTCTTTTACTCCTCAGCCAGACCTTCTTTGCGGTAAACGCACAGCAGATATCAGGCAAAAAGGAGTCTTCAAATCTTAAGTCACTTATCGAGATTGTTGAAAAAAAGTATGGTTATTCATTTATGTTCAGTAATTCGGATGTAGATGTCAAGACCCCACTTTTCTATGATAGTCAGGCAAGCAGCTTGGAAGCTCTGTTGAAAGATGCGCTACAAGAGAGCTCGATTACATACGACATTACGGGGAAACGGATTTTATTAAAACGTAAGGCTGCAAACAAACAGCAAACGGGGCAAGTAAAAGGGACTGTTGTAAATGAAAAAGGTGAACCACTACCAGGTGTGAGTATACATGCTTCGGGCAGTGGAAAGACCGTCGCTACAGATCTTTCAGGTACTTTTTCTCTAGAAGTCAATGCGAAGGACTTACTGCAGGTGAGCTATGTCGGGTATCAAAACCAGCAAATTAATGTTCAGCCTGGAAAAGAGATCAACATCTCTTTAAACAGTGGAAACAGAGAGCTTGATGAAGTTGTTGTGATCGGATATGGTACGTTAAAGAAATCGGACGTTACGGGTGCAATAGCGAGTATCAATACAAAAGATCTGGCAAAACGCGCGACGACAAACCCAGCTGAGGCGTTACAAGGGGTGGCTGCCGGTGTTAATGTGCAGAAAAATAGCGGTATTGCTGGGGCGGGAGTGCAGGTCAAGATCCGTGGAGTCAATACCTTCGGCAGTAATGAACCACTGTATATCATAGATGGTTTCCCAGGTACAATCAGTAATGTCAACCCCAATGATATTGAGAGCATGGAGGTACTCAAAGATGGTGCCGCAGCCGCAATATATGGCTCTGTGGCTGCCAATGGTGTTGTTATCGTCACAACGAAAGCCGGTAAAGCCGGAAAAATTCTGGTAGACATCAATAGCTTTACGAATGTAACCGAAACATCCAATAGACTAAAAGTACTCGATGCTGACGGTTATGTAAAAGTGCACCGTCAAATGTATGACGAATACAATAAGTATGCTACGACGCCAGTCAAACTCCCTGACTACATCAACAAGCCGGGTACCAATAATACCGATTGGCAAGAGGAGGTGTTCCGTACCGGACTTTCTACAGCGAATAGTGTCGCCATCAGGGGCGGGCAAGACAATACCCGCTATTCCCTGTCCGCGAATTTAAGTAATGACAAAGGTGTCGTTATCGCGAACGATTTCAAAAAGGAAAATGTCCGTATGAAATTGGGAACCAAGAAAAATATCTTTACCGTGGAAGGGAATATGGCCTACACGAATTCGAAATATCATGGTCCCAACTTTAGTCTAAAAGAAGCCTATATGATTTCGCCTTTGGTACCAGTGTATGACTCCGCGGAAAAAGGTGGTTTTGGTTTGACAAATTGGGGTGGTATTCCCAATAATGTCAATGTGGTTGCCGACGAGCATTATAAAACGAGTTGGACAAAAAAACAGGATTTCGCCGGAAATGCTTTTGTTAGTGCAGATATTATGAAAGGTTTAACCTTTAAAACAAGTTATGCCTTTAACGCGATTAATACACAGAACTATTTCCATTATCCACCATTTGCTTCTGATGAAAAGAATCCTTATGAATTTCCTTTTTATTCCGAAGGGCGTAGCTATTGGCAGGAGCAGGTCTTTGATAATCTCCTGAACTATAAAACAGAATTTGGAAAACATAGCTTAAACGCGCTTTTGGGTAGTTCGTTGAATATGCAGGAATCCAATTGGAATAATGTAGGGGTAGAAGGCAAAAAGATTGTCTATTCTGTTGAAAATGGAGGACTAGTGACTAAAGAAAGCGCAGAAGGGTTTCTAGATCCAAATTTTATGACGATCAGTTCGGGACAAGGTGGAACATTCTCCGCAGATGGTTCTAAATATGACTATAATCGTATGTCTATCTTTGGACGGGTCAATTACTCGTATGCTGATCGTTACCTTGTACAGTTAACCTTACGTCGTGATGGCTCATCTAAATTTGGAAAGGATAGTCGATATGGAAGTTTTCCTTCAATTGCATTGGGCTGGAAGATCGATGAGGAATCATTCTTCCCGAAGGAATCTTTTGTGTCTAATCTGAAATTAAGGGGAAGCTGGGGGAAACTGGGAAATGAGGTCGCATTGGGATACTACGACCACCAAGCGTTGATCAGTACCTACAATAATTTATACATGGGTTATGTACGCGGAAGTGGAAATCCTTGGCCCGGTAGTACCGCAATGGGACTTGAGAATCGCCTGTTGAGTTGGGAGACAACGGAATCAAAAAATATAGGCGCAGACTTCGGCCTGTTCAACAACCTGTTGAAAGGTTCGGTAAATTACTTTATTAAGACCACCAATGATCTTTTGATCACTAAGAAAGTAGCTCCTTCTGCGGGTTTGGAAGATCCGACATTAAATGTCGGAAAGATCCGAAATTCAGGTTTTGAGCTTGAACTCAAATATGCAAATCGGAAGAATGCGTTTCAATATGATATTGGATTAAACTTGTCAACTTTAAAAAATAAAGTGGTGAGCCTCGCTAACGAGGACCAAATCCTTTTGGGGAACGGTTTAAAATTCGATACGGAGCATTTTCCGAACCAGACCCGTGTAGGTTACCCTATTGGAGGATTCTTCCTTTACCAAACCGATGGTATCTTTCAGAGCATGGAAGAGGTGGATAAACATGTCAACAAGGAAGGTAAATTACTACAGGAGAATGCCAAACCGGGCGATATCCGTTTTGTCGATGTTGATGGCAATGGTGTAATTGATGATGAAGACAAAAAATATAGTGGCACGGGGATTCCCAAGTTGGAGGTGGGGCTGAACCTTGGAGCCTCTTATAAGGGATTTGATTTTTCGGCACTGATCGGAAGCGGTTGGGGACATAAACTCTATAACGGGAATAGGTACTTTTTTGAAGCCATGAGTTCTGGATCAAACTTTTTGAGCAGTACATTAAATGCATGGACAGAAAACAACCGTAATACGGATGTTCCGCGTGCTGTATTACAAGATCCAAATGGAAACAGCCGTGAGTCCACACGCTTTTTGGAATCAGGTAACTTTATTAGACTACGTCAGCTGCAGATTGGGTATACTTTGCCTAAAAATTTATTGCACGCGATCCGTTCAGAAAATCTACGGTTTTATATCAGTGGACAGAATATATATACCTGGACAAAATACAAAGGAATTGATCCTGAGTTTGCGCCATCTGGAGTTAACAATAAATCCAGCGTGTTAAATACAGGGGTAGATCGTTATATTTTTCCATTTACCAAGTCCTATTCCTTTGGAGTTCAATTTACATTTTAAGACTTGGTTATCTATTGTATCATAATTAAAGAAACTAGAAGATGAAAAAGAATAGAATAAATTATAAATGGATTCTTTGTATCGCTTGTGCACTAAGCACGACATTTTCCTGCAGCGATAAATTGGACTTAACATCACCGGATAAACTCACTTCAGATAACTTCTGGCGTAATGCCGAGGATGCTGAGTCTGGACTTTCTGCTGCCTATTCACAGTTGGAAGCCGCAACGGATGTATGGGAATTTGCAGAGGTAAAATTCCCGGTGGAGGCCTATCGCGAAGACGTGTGTGAAATTGGTAGTGATGCATTGAATTATCAAACCTGGGTGGAACTCTATAATTTTAGCTATACCAATGGTAATAGCCAGTTTACGGCATATTGGAGTAAAGCCTATCGTGGAATTTCATACGCAAATCAAGTGATTGAGAAGACCGCGCCGATTGAAATGGACGCAAATAAGAAAAATCAGATTATTGCTGAAGCAAAGTTCTTGCGCGCCTATTATCATTTAAAACTCTTGCTCAACTGGGAGAAGATTGTCGTCCGCGATCAATATATCACCAGTGAAGGAAAGATTAACAAGGCTTTGTCTACACGTGATGAGGCGTGGGCTTTTATTATCGGGGATCTGGAGGCTGCGGTCGGCAATTTGCCTGTGAAACAGGAGGCAGCCAATGTTGGTCGAGCTACCCGAGGGGCGGCGAATGCTTACCTTGGCTACAGTTATTTAACCTCAGCATATGAAAATACAGCCAAAAAGGACGAGCTTCTCGGGAAAGCCGAACAGGCCTTTAAAGCAGTATCTGGATATAGCCTAGAAAAGGATTTTCTGTCGATGTTTGACGGTACCAATAAAAATAGTGCTGAATCTATTTTTGAACTTCAATTTACCGATAATACCGCTAACGGCGCAAGTTACCGTACTGCTCTGCATAAGTGGATCGCTGTAGGGGAGCTGGGCGGTTGGGATGAAATCTTACCGAGCAAGATGCTCTTAAACGAATTTAAAAAGGAGGGTAAGATCGCTACAACGGGACGTTATGACTCACGTATGTACCAGACTGTATTCTGTAATGATCCTTACTTTAATGATTTGAAGAATGGGGGAGTTTATGGCTTTACCTACGATGAAATATTTGGGGCTGGATCTGACCGGGCAAGTTTCAGAAAGTATTTGCCACGAACAGCAGCGGATTTAGATAAGTCCCGCACAGCAGTCAATCTTCCATTGATGCGCTATGCTGATGTTTTATTATTATTGGCTGAAACCTTAAATGAACGTAATCGTCCTGCGGATGCCATCCCTTTGATCAATCAGGTACGCCAAAGGGCCGATATGCCGGCACTCCCTTTGAATTTGTCTGTTACCGAAGTCAAAAAACGTATTGAACATGAGCGTATCGTGGA
The DNA here is from genome assembly GCF_003071065.1 of Sphingobacterium athyrii. Lineage (GTDB taxonomy): Bacteria > Bacteroidota > Bacteroidia > Sphingobacteriales > Sphingobacteriaceae > Sphingobacterium > Sphingobacterium athyrii. Next base: position 58,530 of record NZ_QCXX01000010.1, read on the forward strand.
GTTTGCCTTGGAAAATACCCGATTCTATGATATGAGAAGATGGGGGAAAGCGAAAGAAGCATTACAAGCCATCGGGCGGAATAGTTTTGATCCGGCTAAGCACAACTTTTATCCTGTCCCATTATTGGAGATCAAGTCAAATGATAAAATTAATTAAAGCGCATGTTTACCGTTTTTTTTATCATGCTTTTAGGTGTAGGAATAGGGATAGGACTTCGGTCCTTTCCTATTCTTAAACATACAGGTATTCTTGTCCGATTGGTCATATTTGTCTTATTGTTTCTTTTGGGACGAGAGGTCGGACAAAATCCAAAAATAGTAGACAATTTGGATACATTGGGGTTGCAAGCTATACTGATCACATTGGCCGGGGTCGCTGGGAGCGTTCTTTGCTCATGGTTAATTTATCGTTTATTCTTTAGCAAACATGAAAGGTAGTTTGATCATTCTCGCATTTTTTATCGTGGGTGTTTTTGTCGGTTTCAAGGGAATTATTCCAGCCGAATTGTTGAAAGAAGAATGGAATACTTATGTCCTCTATGCACTGATGTTGTTGGTCGGAGTTACCATTGGGTATGATAGGGAACTCTTGGTATCTCTCCGAAAAGTTAATTTAAGCATCGTACTCGTTCCCCTGGCAACTATCGTTGGAACATTGTTAGGTACGTTTATCATCAGTTTCTTTATCCGGGACTGGAATGCTGCTGAAAGCATGGCGGTGGGATCTGGATTTGGTTACTACTCTTTATCAAGTATTTTTATTACACAATATAAGGGTGTCACATTAGGAACCATAGCGTTGATGTCGAATTTGATGCGTGAACTATTGGCGCTATTAATGGCTCCATTAGCTCGAAAATGGTTTGGCCCATTGGCACCGATTTCTATTGCCGGAGCCACAAGTATGGATACTGCATTACCCGTTATCACACAATATTCCGGCAAACAATATGTTCTCGTTGCGATCATCCATGGTATTTTGATTGATCTCAGTGTACCCTTTTTAGTTACTTTTTTTTGTTATTTATGAGAAATAAGATCAAAACCTTGTGGGTTACAATTAGCTTTTGTTTGATTTTGATGGGATGTAATACGGTCAAGTCTCCTAAAATGGATAGCTATGGTGGATTGTTAAGGGTCGAGCAGCAACCAGAAGGTTCCACTCGCCGAACAAATCCCTTTTATACTGACCGCGGGGCTTGGATCGGATTTGGCATTCACGAAAATAAGAACGTGACCGGTTTTTGTGGACCCTATGATCTGGATGGACGGACCTGGTTAAGTAGTGCATTGCTGCAGATTGGAACAGCTCCGACAGGAGAACTAAATCTCCTGAGCCGTGACAGCAGCTGTTATTATCCGGATCGCCTGTGGATGCGTTTGCGGGGAAAGGATATGGAAGTAGAACAAACCTTAAAACAGGTCTCATCAACAACAGCCATATTGCATATTAAAAACAGATCATCAAAGGTACTATGGATATATGGCAATCTCAATCAGGGGAAATGGACACTGGTAGGCAATACCCTGTGGTCTAAACTTCCAAATGGAGAACTTCTTTTACTGTCTTTTAAGGCTGGTGTGAAGCTAAACTGTGATCAGGGAAAATATGAAGCTTGTTTAGAAAAAGCAGATACAGAGATTGTCCTGACCCATTATGCCAACCCGATCACTTTAGAAAAAGCACTTGTGGCGGTAGAAGCTGTGCTTGAGCAAAGCAGGACTTTGAGCGTACAACATACAGCACGCTGGGCGAATTATATCAGCTCAAATACTCGTCGGGAACTGTCCATGCAGGAACATCGCATTATGGTAAAAAGTATAATGACGCTGATGAGCAATTGGCGGAGTGCAAAAAAGGAATTAAAACATGATGGTGTGGTCCCGTCCCATGTAGCCGACTACTTTGTTGGATTTTGGGCCTGGGATTCATGGAAGCATGCCGTTGCATTGGCGCAGATAGATCCCGCTTTGGCGAAAGATCAGGTTCGCGCTATGTTTGACTTTCAGGATAGCGTCGGGATGATTGCCGATTGTATCTACACGGACCATCGCGAAAATAATTACCGTGATTCCAAACCGCCATTGGCTGCCTGGGCCGTTAATGCGATCTATGAAGCCGATCATGACCTATCGTTTGTACGGGAAATGTATGATAAACTGGTCTTGTACCATCAATGGTGGTTCCGTTACCGGGATCACAATAAAAATGGTATTTGTGAGTACGGAGCCACAGATGGAACATTGGAAGCTGCTAAGTGGGAAAGTGGTATGGACAACGCTATTCGGTACGACAGTACCCAGATGTTATGGAATGAAGAAGGTGCCTGGAGCATGAATCAAGAGTCTGTGGAGCTCAGTGCTTATCTCGAGCTGGAACGAAAATATCTGCTGCATTTTGCGGAATTGCTCAGTGTGCCATTTCGGGGGAAAAAAGAACCCTACCTTGCCATGGACTACTTCTTCGATCAAGAGCAAGGGTATTATTTTGACCGCAAACTGGATGGAGCGCTTATCCCTTGTTTTGGTCCCGAAGGTTGGTCACCATTGTGGACTGGTTTAGCTACGGTGCCGCAAGCTGAAGCTGTAATTCGAGTGATGCAGGATACGGCTAAATTTGCCTCCTTTGTACCTTTTCCTACTGCGGCTCTAGACAACGCCAAATTCATGGATAGAGGATACTGGCGCGGGCCTATTTGGTTGGATCAAGTCTATTTTGCCGTTTCTGGTTTAAGGAAATACGGTTATCAAAAGGAAGCCGATCTGTATACCAAACAGGTCTTTGAGCGACTGGAGGGATTATCCGATAATGGGCCAATTCATGAAAACTATGAGGCACGCACGGGTAAAAGACTCAAAGCACCCCATTTTAGCTGGTCTGCTGCTCACTTATTTTTGTTATATAAGGAACTGAAAACTCCTCAGCAGAAAAAATAGATAGGTTGAAAATAGTCGAGATAACAACACTTCGGATCTGGTAAGTTGTACGATCTATGCCGAATTTGAAGCGTTGTTTATTTAATATGCATTACTGAAAACTATAGTTATGTAATAGAGATGGACTTTTGTCTTTTTGTATACTATATGTAAGATTTATCTAATTGAAGCCTAGTTTTATTGATTGCCCCTAACTTTTCTTATTTTTGTATCCATGGTCTATTTATACGCAAAAGCAGTTCATATTATCTTTGTGGTTTGTTGGATGGCTGGATTATTTTATATTGTTCGCTTATTCATTTACCATACCGAAGCTAAATCCAAATCTGCAGAAGAGTATGGGGTTTTGCATAAACAGTTTATACTGATGGAGAGTAAATTGTGGTGGATCATCACGACACCTGCCATGTATCTCACCATTGTGGCTGCCCTCGTTATGCTATATATTAATCCGGGATTGTTGACCATGGGCTGGATGCATGTTAAGCTTACTTTTGTATTAGGGCTGATCCTTTATCATTTCGCTTGCCAACGTATTATGTTTCAGTTAAAAGGGGAATCATCGACGTGGTCCTCGACCAAATTGCGCCTTTGGAATGAGCTGGCGACCGTCTTATTATTCGCAATCGTATTTACCGTTGTATTAAAGTCTGCTCTCAATTGGATATTTGGTGTCCTCGGACTTTTAATATTGTCGATCTCCTTAATGATGGCTGTGAAGCTCTACAAAAAGTTCAGAAATAAAAGTAATTCGAACAAAACGTTAAATTCTTAGTTTTCTTAATCCTTTTCTATTCTCGTTAGTCGAACGATTATAAATTGAAAAAGGAATATGTACAAGAGACTTTTGACCGTGATCATGTTGCTTGCTATTGCAACTGGAGGATTCGCCCAACGTTATAGACCTTATGGCGGAACATTAAATATTTATTCGACCGATGTTCCCTTCTTTCTTTATATCAATAATGTTTTGTACAATAATAGACCGTCGATTGACCTTCGTGTGCCAAATTTGCAAAACCCGAGATATAATTTGCGTATCGTATTTGCAAACAGACAGCAGAGAACTTTAAACGGAAGAGGTGTGCAGCTCGTCAACCGAAAAGGTCAATATATGGATGTTGTATTTTCAGTAAGCAGCCGTGGGGGGAATCGAGGGATTGTACTGGAATCCATGCATCCTGTAGGTCGATATAATGATAATTATCGTAACGGGGATAGCTACGATGATGATAACGACGATGATGGTGATTACAATGAGGATAGATACGATCGGGATCAACAACAAGACGAGCGATATGGCCAGTCTGAGGATGATAGAAGTAATAATCAACAATATCAGGAAGATCCGATCGACAATACTGGTTATCAGGATAAAAACGATGCGAACCAGTTGAATGATCTGCTCAATCAAAAGGAAAATGATCAGGATCGTTTGCAGGTCGCTGCGCAGGAATTGAAAAATAGACGATTGCGCAGTTCAGAAATCATAGACCTCATGGAATTATTTATAAGAGACGACAACAAATTGGCTTTTGCTAAATATGCCTATCCAAGCTGTATGGACAAAGAGAATTACGATAAGGTAGGCGATGCATTGTCATTTAGTTCAACTCGGGAAAAATTGACAGCATTTATTAAAACTCAGCGTTAACTGAGAACTAAGGGGCTATTTGTGTCAAATTTCCAAACAACAATGGATTTTGTGTCATAAGCAGCCCCTTTTAGATGAGTATATCGTATTTATTCGGCGAAACAGATGTACTTCAATTCCATATATTCATCGAGTCCATGTTTTGATCCCTCACGACCGACGCCAGATTGTTTTACCCCACCAAATGGGGCTGCTGCATTTGATATTAATCCCGTGTTAACGCCTACCATGCCCGCCTCCAATTGTTCGGCAACACGGAAACAACGATTGATATTGGTACTGTAGAAATAGGAGGCAAGACCAAATTCAGTGTGATTGGCCATGGCGATACCATCTTCTTCTGTTTTGAAACTGAATAATGCGCAGACTGGACCGAAAGTTTCCTCATGGAATATTAGGGCCTCTTTAGGAATATTGGTCACTACAGTTGGCTGGAAGAAGAGGTCTTTGATCACATTACCTCCTGTAGCCAGTTCTGCTCCATGCTTTAGAGCATCTTGGACGTGATGCTGTACTTTTTCCAAACCTTTGGCATTGATCAAAGGTCCAACTTGAACCCCCTTGTCTAAGCCGTTGCCCACCTTTAGTTGACTTACAGCTTGAGTGAGCTTTGTGGCGAAAGCATCGTATACATCTTCCTGGACCAAAAAACGGTTTATTGAGACGCAGGTTTGTCCGGAATTACGGAACTTACCGGCGATAGCACCTTCAACGGCGGCATCAATATCTGCGTCATTAAAAACAAGAAAAGGTGCATTTCCTCCGAGTTCCATGGAGACTTTCTTAATGTTTGAGGCGGACTGTTCGATCAATGTCCTGCCGACTTCAGTAGACCCCGTAAAAGAGAGTTTTCTGACCAGATCGTTGGTGGCAAGTTCCTTTCCGATACCAGCGCTGTCCTTTCCGGTAATGACGTTAAAAACACCTTTTGGCAAACCTGCTTCTTCGGCCAGTTTGACTAATGCGATTGCAGATAAAGGCGTTTGGGACGCAGGTTTGAGTACTACAGTACAACCTGCAACGAGTGCCGGAGCGACCTTTCGGGTGATCATGGCCAAAGGGAAATTCCATGGTGTAATCGCAGCAACGACACCAACTCCCTGTCGGATTGTCATCATTCGTGTGCCTTTTTTCTGAACGGGGATAGTCTCGCCATAGGCCCTCTTACCTTCTTCGGCAAACCACTCAACAAATGAATTCCCGTAATCTACTTCTACTTTCGATTCATTGAGCGGTTTTCCACTCTCTAGTGTCATAATTTCAGCAAGCAGGTCTTTATTTTGTTGAATAAGATTATACCAATTGCGAACAATAGTACATCGTTCCGAAGTTGTCGTGTTTTTCCAGCTTTTCCAGGCTTTATCAGCAGCCTGTATGGCTTTTGTGCAATCTGCAACCTTTAAATCAGGTAAGGCTGCGATTGTTTTTCCAGTGGCGGGGTTGACGACATCAAACGTATTTTTTGATGTGATGAATTTTCCGTTTATATAGGCTTTGTCAATTAAGAGTGGGTTTTTCATTGAATTCATTATTTTTTGTTAAGGCATCGCTTTTACATGTGCCCCTTACTTATTTATTCTTGTGGACATATCATCCTGGCCTGCCTGTTAAAGCAGCTGCTGTTGGAACAAAATTCTTATGCTATTGTTTCGTAAACAAACGATTTTATGGGAAGCCTATCTAGACGAATTTTTTTCGTTGTTGCTCATTGGGAACCGTACAATACTTATTTGTGCCAAACCATTTGTAGCGATTTTTTGCAAAGTAATCATAACCTGCGTCACGCCATTTTTTTGGCAGTATTTTTAAAAAATAGACGATTGAATAGGGAAGGCCTAATGTTTTGCAGATATTCAATATCGCCTCGCTTTTAATATAACTACCTGTAGGTGATAAATAAATGATGGAATCTATATTTTTTGGAATCACATTTAAACTATTTTTAGCGAAGTCAGACTGTAAGGAACTAAACAGAAACCTATTATTGGTATCTATTTTCAATAGAATTTGAACAAAACGATTACAAACTAAGCAATCACCGTCAAAAAAGATGATATGTTTCCCTTGCGTATCCATTAGTATAAAGTTACGTCAATTTCCCGAAAGTACTGCCATGATAACATCACATCTTTCATAAAAAAAGCGGTGTTTTTTCCTAGAAAAACACCGCTTTTTGAAATTCTTTTCGATCTTTATTATAAGTTCTTCATAATGGTATGACCCATACGATCCCTTTTTGTTTTCAGATATTCCTCATTGTAGGGGTTCGCTGTTATTTCAATTGGAACGTTTTCTACAATTTCTAAACCATAACCAACCAATCCTGCACGTTTTGTTGGGTTATTGGACATCAGACGCATTTTAGTTACCCCGAGGTTTCGCAGGATCTGTGCTCCTACACCATAGTCTCTCAAATCAGCTTTAAATCCAAGTTGTACATTGGCATCAACAGTATCCAATCCATTTTCTTGCAATTTGTAAGCATGCAATTTATTGATTAGTCCAATACCACGGCCTTCCTGATTCATATAAACAATCACTCCTTTTCCTTCTTCTTGGATCATTTCCATTGCCTTGTGAAGTTGAGGTCCACAGTCACAACGGCAAGAGCCAAAAATGTCGCCTGTCACACAAGAACTATGAACACGGACAAGAATAGGTTCATCTTCGTTCCATTCTCCTTTATAAAGAGCAAGATGTTGTTCACCAGTATCTTTTTGTGTAAAAGCTTTCATTTGAAAATCACCATATTGCGTAGGCATATTGACCGTTACTTCTTCATTGATCAATGAATCGTGTTTTAAGCGGTATTCAATAAGGTCCTCAATACTGATAATTTTTAGATCAAATTTTTTGGCAACTTCCATTAATTCTGGCAGTCTTGCCATTTCACCATCTTCTTTTAAGATTTCGACTAATACACCTGCTGGTTCAAAACCCGCCAAACGAGCAAGGTCAACAGTTGCTTCGGTATGTCCTGTACGGCGCAATACACCACCGTCTTTAGCAATCAATGGAAAGATATGTCCCGGTCTGCCCAACTCTTCGTAGTGAATATTTGGGTCGATCATTGCCTTGATGGTCTTTGAACGATCAGATGCTGAGATCCCTGTTGTACAGCCATATCCTTGTAAGTCAATAGAAACGGTGAAATTAGTCTCGTAAATGGCTGTATTTTGCCCCACCATAAGGTCAAGATGTAAAGCATCAGCTCTTTCTTTGGTAATAGGAGCACATACTAAACCCCGGCCATGGGTTGCCATAAAGTTGATAATTTCGGGAGTTGCGTTGCGGGCGGCGGTGACGAAATCACCTTCATTTTCACGATCTTCGTCATCTACGACGATAACTACTTTTCCTGCCTGTATATCAGCGATCGCTTCTTCGATCGTGTTTAATTTGAATTCCATTTATTGTTAAATTGTATTGATACAAAGTTAGTGTAGAATCTAATTTTATTTATAATAAGGCTGTCACAAATCTAATGGGACTCCTTTAATTTATTCTTTTTACCAAATTTCTCTTTGATCCATTTCCAGGCTGCTTCAGCTTTTAATTTATACTGATCTATATCAAATAGTGCTGAATCTGTGGTTGATTTATACGTTAAAAATGCCGCTAGTGGCGTCAATATGATAATGGCCATCCACATACCCACAGCTGACGATATCGCACCATCTTTGGCTGTTTTTTCGGCGACAGTAGAGATGATATGATAGATTAAAAAGAAGATGATGGCCATAACGACCGGAAGACCGAGACCGCCTTTTCTAATAATAGCGCCTAAAGGTGCTCCAATAGCAAATAAAAGAAGACAGGATACCGCTAATGTGAATTTTCTATGCCATTCGATCCGATACCGAATATCTTTGGTCTTGTAGTCCTTAAATTCGAGTGTACGGCTATTGAGATCTTCTTTTAAATAGTTTAGCTGGCTCAGGGCATTCATGGTGACCTGTGTCCGTTGTTCAGGCTGTACTAGATCAGCTATTAAATCGTTATAAGGCTTCACTTTCGCTTCTTTTACTTTAGCTTGCCCCGGTTGAACGGCATTAAAATACTTTGAATAGATATTGTACCGTGTATCCAAGGTTCTTGTAATTGCCCTGCCCATACTGTCAATTTTGATATGGTTCGAGTCAATGTACATGTCCAATTGCTTGAGATTCAGCATGGCATGGTGGCTTTTAAAAAGGCTTTCATCCGTTTTGCCCTGTTGAAAACTCCCCATGTCAAACTTCTGTTCCGTCTCCTTAAACTTGAAGCGTGTGAATTGCTGGCGTGGATCGTATGTTTTTGAGTTCTTGGTTCGCGACTCTTCATAGCGTATTCCATCCTTCAATTTGAGGATCATATAGCTGTTGTCAGGCGAATTATAAATGTATCCCTCTTTAGCCATCAAAACATTGTTGGCTGTACTACCTCCACGATGATCATAAATCATCAGATCATATAGAATCGTTCCTTCCTTATTTTTTCCTCTTGCACGAATGGAGTATCCCGGTATTGTATTGTTAAAAATACCCGGTTTGATTAGAAAATCAGCTTTTTTATTGCGGACATCTGTCAATAGGGTTCCCATTTTTAGGTTGACAACCGGTAAGATATAATCGGAAAATAGAAAGGAACTTGTGGCAAAAATTGCGACCAGTACAAATAGGGGAGTCATGGCTTTGCGTAGCGATACACCCGCAGCCTTTATCGCCACGAGCTCATAGCTTTCCCCAAGGTTACCGAAAGTCATAATGGAAGACAATAGCATGGATAAGGGCATTGCCATTTGAATTTGAACAATGCATTGGTACCCAATAAGCTCCATAATGGTGTACCACTCAAATCCTTTTCCGATCAAATCATCAATGTATTTGAATAGAAAAAGCATTAATAATACAAACATCACAATAAAAAATGTGACGATGAATGGTTTAATGAAAGCTTGAAGAATAAGTAAATGAACTTTTTTCATCCGTGACGCTAAGCAAATTGATGCCTTTACATTAAAGCATCTTCCAGCCAAGGAGCTCTTTTAGAGCCCTTGGTGAAAATATATTGCAAAGATAGGTTTTTTTATGCACCTATAACACTCTGAAGATAGACGATTGAATTTTTCCAGATTAATTTTCTATTTTCCAAGTCCTCTTCTTTAGCAAAATCTGTTATTTTAAGTGCAACATCGTTTGTCAGCTCATCCTGATCTATCTCCAGATCGAAATAGTATGGATCATCATCGAGCCACTTAAAACGCACTGATTTGTTTTCTTTGGAAGCTACGATTTTTGCGCGATGCGGTTCATCATCCCAAATGAAGGTATAAACAGTGTCTTTGTAGTTTACATCATCTGCAAACCATTGAGCCAGTTCGTTTGGTTCTTGCAAATACGGAAATAAAATTCTAGGTGAAGAGTTGATGATATATTCTAGTTGGAATTTTATTTTATCTGCCATATAAATGTTTTTTTAAATTTTAGTTTGTTTAAATCAAAAATAAGCTATATTTGCATTCCCAAAATGGCGGGGTAGCTCAGATGGTTAGAGCGTTGGATTCATAACCCAAAGGTCGGCAGTTCGATTCTGCTCCCCGCTACAAATCTCTTTCCATTTTGCTTTCTATCGCATAAACTTATTATTTGTAATAATACATATTTATTTTGTTATTGCAAGTTTTTTTGTGAAAAGTTGAAGGCTTTTTCACAATTTTTTGAATTAAAAATCTTCACCATCTTATCCCGACTTTTTTTGCGACTGAGTCATTATTTTACTTCGTTAAGAATGAGTTTGTTGTGTGGGATATAGCTTTTTGGTCGTAATAAATCCTTAAAAAAAATAAAAAAATCTTTTGAATTGACAGGTGAAGTGGTATATTTGCATACCGAAACGGCGGGGTAGCTCAGATGGTTAGAGCGCAGGATTCATAACCCTGAGGTCGGCAGTTCGATCCTGCTCCCCGCTACTAAAAAAAGGAAAGTCTATATTCAGACTTTCCTTTTTTTTGAATAAATTTTTGGAATAATCCTGACAATCCCCCTTAAGTCAAGAGGGACCGTTTCTTACCTTTTATTCTATTACTATAATGAACTTCAGACCTATTCTTATTCTGGTGTGGCTTATCATCAGTTTTCATGCTATTGCGCAAAAGCAAGCAATAACCCATGTTGTCACGCACAATCGTAGTACTGTTATTTGTGATGCTTCTAAAGGTGCAAATCCTTATCCTGCATGGGGCGTATTTCCTCAGGCCGAATACCCTGTAAGAAAAATAACTATGCATGTCACTTTGGGAAGTCCTGATAGCTTGAACACAGCACATTGGGATTATCTGGATCATATCCTATTGAGACGTAAAGGAGGAGCGAAAGGAGAGGAGCTCAACTACGAATTGGGCCGGATGCTTACGCCTTATGGGAGCATTTACAACAAGGGGTGGAACTGGAAGTGGCAGGTAGATGTGACTGACTTTGCCCCTTTTTTGCGGGATAGTGTTGAGATTGTATATGTACACTCGGGTTTTGAGGATAAAACTGTAGGTTGGGCACTTAGCATAGATTTTGAAATTCTATCGGGTCCTCCAGTTGTTACTCCTCTGGGTGTAACACCTTTGTGGAACAGGGCCTATAAATACGGTGATCCCAACGAGAAGATAGAAGAGAATTTAACGCCGGTGACTTACGAATCGCTGAGGCATGCGGCTTTAAGCCGGATACGTATTCAGCATACTGGACATGGTATGGACAAGCCTCGTGGTTGCAGTGAGTTTTGTACGCGATGGCGTAAACTCATGCTCGATGGAAAGGTTGTTGACCTACGGGATATGTGGAAAAAGTGTGGCGATAACCCTTTATACCCACAAGGCGGGACCTGGATCTTTGATCGGGCGTATTGGTGTCCGGGTGATCTGCAGCAACCCGATGTAATTGATGTATTCACAAAGCCGGGACGGCATACTGCAGCTTTGCGCATGGAACCCTATACTGCCGCTGATAATATACAGGCGGTTGAAAATATCTCAGCTTATTTGTTTCATTATTCGAAACCCAAGCAAAAAATAGATGTAGCCGTCGAATCTATTATGGTACCAAACGACGAACAACGTTTTTCAAGATTAAATCCAGCCAGTTCTGGCCCAAGGATATCTTTTAGAAATCTCGGGGCGGATCCATTGCATTCGCTTACAATAGTGTACGGCACTAAAGGCTTTCCTTCCAAAACATTTCATTGGAGGGGAGAACTTTCTTTTAATCAAGTGGCAGATGTGTTGCTACCCGGGGAAATTCAGGAAAAAGACGGTGAAAATGTCTTTCATGTAGAACTTGTCAAACCGAACGGTAAGAAAGATGCATGGTCGGAAGACAATGAAATGAAAGCTTTTTTTACGGCCCCAGAGAAATTTCCCAATGAATTTGTTGTGAAATTTCTTACAAATAAAACACCTCAAGACAACAGTATTTTTTTAATGAATGCTCGGCAAGATACAATTTTTCAAAAGAAAGCAGCACAGTTGACTGCCCTCACACTTTATACTGATACGATACGCATTGCTGAAGGCAACTACTCTTTTCGCCTGATAGATACGGCTGGAAATGGACTGCAGTTTTGGGCACAACCCGAAAAAGGAGATGGTTATCTTCGCGTTTTTGATCTGAAAGGAAATCTTATTCATGCATTTGAAAGTGATTGTGGAATAGGAGAAATGTTTAGCTTTAAGGCTGTTTCGGGTTTTGAAATGGATACAACAAAGGCTCGTTATGCATTTTCCCTGTATCCAAGATCTGTGGTTGATCAAACGCAATTAAGTGTGGTATCGAATAAGCTGAGCGATATGACCGTGCGGATAACAGTTGACGGTGTGCAGTGGCAAAAGCACGAATATAAAGCTGTTAAGGATGCCGTGTTCAACTACGATCTTAATCATCTTCCTAAAGGAAGGATAATTGTCGAAGCTTTTATGGATGGTATCAGCCGGTTTAAGGGGCGGATCAATAAAAAGTAATGGTGAAAAATACACAGGTTCTGTCTATTGGAGCCTGTGTATTCATGTAATTGCTTAATTGTCATCAAAGGCGAGGCTTTTCCAATCGTCTTTTTGGAGATATTTGAGCATAATAAAAAATAATAACCAGCCAAGCGCCGCTAAACCCCATACCAAAAGTTCATATTGAAAAATCACTTTATGGAGATAACCTAAAAGTCCCAACAAGCCTAAAATCAATAAATTGACCAGCGCTTTGGAACTGGACTGACTCGCTTTGGAAAAAGGATAATTTTTGACCAGAAAGAGCATGATTAGAATACTTTCTATCCCACCGACAGCTGAGGATAGCAATAAATCATTAATCGAACCGATGCCGAATAATGGAACACAGATACAGAGAAATAAGAGATTAAATGGCAGTACATATTTAATGAGACAGGCTTTAAGTACCCCTGTCATAAATTGACCCGGACAGTTCATTGGAGCAACATAGTAGATCCAGGCTGCTTTATATTTATTGCTCTGCGTGATCAGCTGAAATACTGTTAAAATGGTTAGCAGCGATAGATAAAACATAATGATATATAAGCCCGATTCTCTTAGCTTGGTCAGCTTCTCTACAAATGGCAGCCCCTCACCGGTCCGTAAAAACAGGAATATAAAATAGATGGGCAGATAAGCTAAGGATGGATAGAGCTGCTGTTTAAATTCTCTTGTTTTTGCACTTATAAGCCATACAATACTAAATCCAGCCTCTTCGAGCGGAGATGAGCATACGCCGGCTCCCAATTTTTTATAGAATGGTCGTCCTGTATTGGTGTGTGAAATTGCCTGATCGGTTTCAGATAAAGGTGTATCACCACTTGCAAGAGCGGCTATTTTGGCATTAAAACCTTTGGAAAATAATTTTGTACAAGCATAAACACCAAAGAAAGGAACAACTAAGCCCAAAAGGGAAAATATAATGGACTGTAGGCTATGGTTGCCCTGAAGCAAGGACTGAAAAGAGGCGATCCAAGTACTGGGAAATATCCATAGAAATTTAAGTTGTTCAATTGTCAGCTGTGACTCAACGATTGTTTGAATCAGATTGGGACCAAGATAATAGGCTAGAAAAATGACCAATGAAAGTCCGATCTGTATATAGGCAATAATATCCTTAAATTTTTGGATGGGGAGATATTTGATGCTGATCATATAGAACCCGTTAACGAAAACCAGGGCAATCAGTGTACTCAATAGAAGTTGTAGAATCAATAGAAAAATACTCGTAATATCCCAGTTAAATGAGACATAAACCACTACTGGTAGGCATAATGCAATAATCTGATTGAAAAGCTTAATGGCGATAAATGTTATTCGCGATAAAGCCACGGTCCTATCGCTAACAGGCTTGGGCATAATAATGTACTGGTCCCGAGTGTCTAAAAGTATAGGTGAAAAGTCTGATACCAATGTAATGCTGAGCATGCTGGTAAAACAGAGTAACATAATGGAAAGTGCTAAGTAACGATCTGGAATGAGGATGAGAATAACCATGAACATCAAGCCAATGATCATATACATAATAAATTGTATAATGGAGGTGGACGATGAGGATTTCCCGGCATTCCGTTTCTTAAATGTAATCGGTTTTCTATTATCTAAGGTAACTTTTGTTTCTAAAATAATTTTAAACTGCGTATAGTTAACACCCAGGCTTTCCCAGGCACCCTTAAACAGAAGAATAAATCGTAAGATAAATTTTTCCATATTATTGAATAGCGCTAATGATGTTAGATGCATCCAATGCACCGTTATCGGTATTGGTTAATTTTGCGAATATGTGTTCGAGTGATTCATTGGGATCCGACTTCAGTTCATTGATAGTACCATCGGCAATGATACTTCCCTGATTGATCAACAGGATTCTATCGGAAACTTTTTCAACGACGTCCATCATGTGGGAACAGTAAAAAATAGTTTTACCTTCTTTGGCCAGCAGTGATATGAGTTCTTTTACAAAAATCACCGCGTTGGCATCGAGTCCGGACAGGGGCTCATCCAGGATGATAATTTGTGGATTATGGATAATGCCAGATATCAAAAGCACTTTTTGACGCATGCCTTTTGAAAAGGTATCCATTCTACTCGTAGCATTTGCGGCCAGGCCAAATGCACTTAATAATTTTAAGGAACGCTCTTGAATTGTATCGTCTTCCATACCATATAATTTTCCGACAAAATCAAGGTATTCCATCGGAGTCAGGACTTCGTACAGCTCTGCATTTTCGGGGACGTATCCGAGCTGGGATTTTATCGAAAGAGGATCTTTTTGAATATCGATACCTTTGATTTCGACCTGACCAGTAAAATCTTCGATCAAGCCGGTCAAGATCTTGACTGTCGTGGATTTTCCTGCCCCATTGGGGCCTATATAACCGATGACCTGGCCCGGAAATATATCCAGATTGATTCCTTTTAAAATTTCTTTAGTTCCGTATGATTTTTTTAGGTCAATAATACGAATGAGCGGTAAGGTACTTTCCATGTATTTAAATCTTTCAACATAAACTTACATAAAAATACAGAGTTACACACTTTATTTGAATGCTGAATCCCATATTTCTTTGCAAAAATGTAATATACAAAAAAAGGAGTCCTAAGACTCCTTTCAAAACTACTTTATAATCGGAAAACTACCTATCATTTTTTGGATATCCCTCTTCATCAAGATCCGCTCTCAAATCTTCTTCGTTCTCGGCCAATTTTTTATCCAACGGGGATAAACGGTCATGTTTGAAGGTATCTATACGCATATGTGCATCCTCGAGATCCTCTTCCTCCAAATCTTCGCGATCTGCATACTCATCGCCTACAAAAGGGTTGGAATCGTCATAACTGGAATCATCGTCTATTGCCCCTTCAGATAGTGTATCATAATCTGCCGGATGATCATAATCCGGATCATTATCATCTACATCCAGTTCATAACTTTCCAGCTCTTCATTATAAGCTAAGTTTTGATCTGAATCTGGATAATCCGATTCGACCTTTCCCTTCGTTTTTTTGTGTTCTGTGCCAGCCATAATCTTATGATTTATCTACAGTAATAAAACAGGCCAGAAGATAAAAAGTTTTAAAAATTAATGTTGATAATTAGGAAAATGCATTGTTTTTTTTACCCCGAAAATGGCTTTGAAGTAACTGCCATAAAAACGTAAAATTTATCCTGATAAAGCAAACAAATTGAGAACAATAATGTTTAATTAAAAACAGTAAATCTTGGCCACTATGATTTTCAAGCGTTTAAATTATCAGACATTACAGAGTTTACGTCTACAGGGGTATAATATCCTGTTGACTATCGGGCGTTCGGAAGATGAGAACCCAATTTATTTTCCCATGAAAATGGAGTCGTTCAATTCCACGCCGGCAAATACCAATAGCGAGGCAGAGCAGACAGTTCAAGGACAGAAGATATTGGTTTTAGACGAAGCAATACAACGGTCATTGAACAATGACCTCAATGGAATCATTCAGCTTGATCATTAGCTAGATCCTTTCTTCGATCTTTTGTAAGCGCTTGGGGTTGTATTTCTTTTTTTCTTATAAAAGTTGGTGAGGTGGCTTTCGTCATTAAAGCCTAGTTCATCTACAATCTGTTTCATTGTGTATTGGCTAGACGCTAACCTGTCTTCAATAAGTTGGATACGGATATCATCAATGTATAGTTTGTAGCTTTTCTGCTGTCTTTTCTTAAAAAAAGCACCAAAGTAATTAGCTGAAATCTGAAAATGATCTGCTATATTTTTAATTTGTAGTTTGTCAGGGAAATAGATGTTCTGTTGAATATAGGCCTCTAATTCCTCAGACATTTCGCGGGACTCATTGACCGTTAGGTTCAGTTCCTTTAATATATTTTCAATGAATGCAAACAGCGACATCACTTGATGAAAGATAAATGTGGAAGTTGCCGCATCTTCAGATTCCGCCTGTTGATAAATCAGCGACAAGATTTTTTCGATTATCTTGCGGTTTTCTTTTTTTAGGGACAGGCTTTTATTTAGTAATGTTACCGAATTGAAAATATGCTGTGGATTGTGGGACAGACAAAAATTTTGCTGTATATGATGCAGATCTTTGAAGTAGTGACTTGAAAAATATAAAATAAATACACTTGAATCTTTCTTACTTTCAAGTATTTCTGAACCAGTGTTCAGAAAAAGTAAATTTTCTTTAAGAAATTTAGCTCCGGTATTTTTCGATACCAAGAGACCTTCCGAGATATAAACTAAGGCAAAATCAAAGCCTAATTCGTGCAGATTTATCTTTTGTTTATGTTTGATTTTTTCGGGTAGGAAGGATAAACTCATTAGACGTATGTAACTTTTATTTTATAATTGTTGATGAATCAGAATGCCATGATAGTTCTTTAGCTGTCTAGTGTATGCCAATATATTCTGTATATCCAGCTGAATCGAAGAGCCAAATATCGTTATTTTGGCGTTATATCCGTTGATTTTTACAGAAAACAATAGATTTTTCTTGAAATAGGGAAATCACTAGGTACTTTTTGCATTTCGCGTCATTTTCTCAATGTTGTCCCATTGTTCTTCGGGAATAATATCCAGACCGTTAAACTCCCCTGCGCCTTTTAACCATTCTCCACCATCTATTGTTATCACATCGCCATTGATGTAGCTCGAATAGTCAGATACCAGATAGGCGGCGAGATTTGCCAGTTCGTCTAATTGACCTAGACGTCCGAGGGGTATCCGTTTGGTCGGCGATAAAAGCTCACCCAACTCGCCCGGAAGCAAGCGCTCCATAGCGCCGGAAGTCTGAAACGGCCCCGGGGCAATAGCGTTTAAACGTATCCCTTTTTTGCCCCATTCGACAGCGAGAGATCTTGTCATGGCTAAGACACCGGCCTTGGCTGTAGCCGAAGGAACAACGTATCCTGAACCCGTCCAGGCATAGGTGGTTACGATACTGAGCACCGTTTTGTTTTGATCCTTATTTTCGATCCAGCGTTTGCCCAGGGCCAATGTATAATTTATACTTCCCTGAAGAACGATTCCAATGACGGACTCAAAAGCACGATGACTCAGGCGTTCGGTGGGGGATATAAAGTTACCGGCAGCGTTGTTGATTAAGATGTCTATCCCGCCCAGTTGTTCATATCCGTAAGCAACTACACGTTCTACATCTTCATAATTCCGCACATCGCCGGCTATGGCTAGGCATTTGCCTTGATGTTTGTCGGACAATTCTCTTGCTGTATGTTGAATCACATCATCCTTTCGGCTGCTGATCAGGCAGGAAGCACCTAACTCCAAGAAATAATCAGTCATCGCTTTTCCTAGCCCGGTACCGCCGCCGGTAATTAAAATGCGTTTGCCTTTTAGTGAATCTTCTTTTAGCATGCCCATATCTTATTTCATTTTTATGTATGATTAAGTTACATAAATTTGAATGAAAAAAAAAGCGGTAGCTGAAAGACAGGGAAACACGAAAGGCTGATAGCAATTGATAAGGAGATGGACTTGTAAGGGGTGAGCCTCTATATATAAAAACAGGGACTATTTTGTGAATAATCCCTATTTTTATTTTACCGATCTATTGCTAGAAAGGGAACTGGCTTATGCGCCTAATTGTACGCGTTTGAAAGCAGTTACTGTTAATCCTTTAGAAACTGAATCCAAGAATTGAGCGATATTTTTAGAAGAATCTTTTACAAATTCTTGGTTCAACAAAGTCGTGTCTTTGAAGAATTTATTCAATTTACCTTGAGCGATTTTCTCAGCCATATCTGCTGGTTTTCCTTCAGCAATGATTTGTTCTTTCGCGATAGCGATTTCACGCTCAATTGTGTTTTGATCAACACCATCTTTATCAATTGCAATAGGGTTCATTGCAGCGATTTGCATTGCAACATCTTTACCTGCTTCTTCAGCACCAGCTGCATCAGCAGAAAGACCTACTAATACACCTAAGCGGTAGTTACCGTGGATATAAGCGATTACTTTCTCAGCAGAGATTGTTTCGTATTTAGAAACGTCAATTTTCTCTCCGATTACACCAGTTTGCTCAATCAAAGCATCAGCGATTTTCTTGCCATCAAGTTCCAAACCTTTTAATTCTTCCAAAGAAGCTGGTTTGTTGTTCAATGCTAGGTCTGCGATTTTTTCTGCGAAAGCTACGAAATCTGAGTTTTTAGCTACGAAGTCAGTTTCACAGTTTACTTCAACTACGATACCTGATTTACCATCAGCAGTTGCTTTAGCGATGATAACGCCTTCGTTAGAGTCGCGATCCTGACGGCTAGCAGCTACCTTAGCACCTTTTTTGCGCAAGTAATCTACAGCAGCTTCAAAGTCACCATTAGACTCAACCAAAGCTTTTTTACAATCCATCATACCAGCGCCAGTTTGTTGACGCAATTTGTTTACATCTGATGCAGAAATTTGTACTGACATGTTTTATTTCTTTTTATTATTGTTTACTACTGAAAATATTATACAATATTAACTTAAAGCATGTTAAGCTAATATGAAGTTTAACATTCCTTGATCATCAAGTGTTGTTAAACCAAAAAACCGGACAGATAGGCTAGTTCAAGAAAAGTAATCTTTTCCAGAAACTAACGCTACGCTATCCGGTTTGGAATAAAAATATTATTCTCCGTCTTTCGCTTTGCGAGGACGTTTAGCTTCTGAAGCTTCACTATTGTCAACTTTTGCTTTAGCAGCAGCAGCATCTTTTTCAGCTTCTTCTTCTTTGTCGCGTTTGCGCTCGTCCAAACCTTCTTGGATTGCTTGACCAATAATGCTTGCGATTAAGCTAATAGATTTACTAGCGTCATCATTCGCAGGGATTGGGAAATCAATGTTTGAAGGATCAGAGTTTGTATCTACCATCGCGAAAGTAGGGATGTTCAATTTCATTGCTTCAGAAACAGCGATGTGTTCCTTTTTCACATCAATGATGAATAAAGCAGCTGGCAAACGGTTCAAATCAGCGATACCTCCTAAAAGGTTTTCTAATTTGATACGCTCACGTTGAATCATCAACTTTTCTTTCTTAGACAATACATCATAAGTACCGTCTTTTTGCATTTTGTCGATGTTAGACATTTTTTTGATAGACTTACGAACTGTAGCGAAGTTAGTAAGCATACCACCTAACCAACGCTCAGTAACGAAAGGCATATTAACCTCTTTAGCTTGCTGTGCGATGATTTCTTTTGCTTGTTTTTTCGTTGCTACGAATAAAACTTTACGACCTGATTTTACGATTTGTTTAATAGCTGAAGCAGCTTCTTCTAATTTCGTAAGAGTTTTGTTCAAGTCAATGATGTGGATACCGTTGCGCTCCATGAAAATGTACTTAGCCATTTTCGGATCCCATTTACGTGTAAGGTGACCAAAGTGCACACCTGCATCCAATAAATCTTGATAAGTAGTTCTTGCCATTTTTTGATCCTCCTTTGATTAACGTTTACTGAATTGGAATCTTCTACGAGCTTTACGACGTCCTGGTTTCTTACGCTCAACCATACGGTCATCACGTGTTACTAAACCTTTAGCGCGTAATGCAGGTTTAACTTCTGGGTTAAGCTCAACCAAAGCTTTTGCGATCGCTAGACGAACAGCTTCTGCTTGACCTTTAACACCACCTCCGTTAACGTTTACTTTTACATCAAAGTTTGCTAATTCACCCGCTACGCCTAATGATTGTGTAGCGATGTATTGCAAAGGTAATGTTGGGAAATACTCTTTGTAGTCTTTACCGTTTATAACAATGTTTCCGCTACCAGCAGTTAAGTAAATGCGGGCAACAGCAGTTTTTCTTCTTCCTGAAGTGTTAGTTGTTGACATGTCGATTCTCCTTAAAATTTAACTGGTTTTGGATTTTGTGCTTCATGCTTGTGCTCAGTACCAGCATAAACGTAAAGGTTCTTAAACAATTGACGACCTAAACGGTTTTTAGGAAGCATACCACGAACAGCTTTCTCAATGATGCGTTCAGGGAATTTAGCCATTAACTCTTTAGGAGAAACGAAACGTTGACCACCTGGATATCCAGTGTAGCGTACGTAAACTTTGTCGCCTAATTTGTTTCCTGTCAATCTAATTTTGTCTGCATTGATAACAATAACGTTATCTCCACAGTCTACGTGTGGGGTGAATGTAGGCTTGTGCTTACCACGAATTACCTTCGCGATGTTGCTCGCCAAACGCCCCAAAATCTCTCCTTCAGCGTCAACAACGATCCACTCTTTGTTAACGGTGTTCTTGTTGGCAGAGACAGTTTTGTAACTTAACGTATTCACTTGCTTTTGTTTAAATAATTTGTAAAATTTTATTTATCTTCCCCTTATCACAAGGGTCTGCAAAGGTACATCTATTATTCTATATTTTAAAATCTATTTCACTTATTTTATTGAAAACGAGCCAAGTTTCTTGCGGACTGGGCTAATCTCAATATTTTTACAACTTACGCGAATGAATATTGTTACATTAGTTAGTATATTGCAGGAAGAATTTTTAATTATTTAGTGGAAGTAGATGAGATTGACTTTTTTAAATAAGCGTGTTATTTTAAGTTTTGTTGGATTTCTCTTTGGTACTGTCAGCGCTTTGCAGGGGCAATCATTGGAGAAAAAAAGTAGACCTTATGATGCACGACTCAAAAATGTACAAGAGATATTAAAGCAAGGGAAAATTGGTCCAGGCGTGGATTCATTGGATGCTATACTCGCAGATTATCCCAAAGCAGATGATATCTATTTTACAAAAGCGATCCTTTTTGCCCAAATGAGAAATCAGGACGGCGCGATTGATGCAATAAAAGCCGCGTTGGAAATTGAACCAAAACCCGAGTACCTCAGCTTCGCCGTAGATGCATTCAAAAGCAAAAATGATGCAGATAGTGCATTGATCTATTTGGATAAATTGATTGATTTAGATGATAATAATACGGCTTCATTAAAGCGTGAACGAATTATGCTACTTTTTAACGGAGGACATAAAGACGTCGCGTTGGAGTATTTTTATAAAACAAAGGAAATTGAATCTGCTTCCGATACATTGGATATGGTGGGTAGTGTGCTGTTGAACGATGCCGGTAATCACAAGGCGGTAATCGACCTTTTGAAACCCTGGGCTGACAATGGAACCAAATTGGCCCAAGTATATGGGCAACTGGCGCAGGCTTATAATCTTTCCAAAAACTCAAAACTTGCCCTAGAGTATATCAATAAAGGAATTCAAACTTCACAGGAAGATTTTCTTTATTTTGATTTAGCAGATCTGTACCGCTTTGATAAAAAGACCAAATTATCGTTCGATGCCTTAAAAAAAGGCTTTCAATCTAAAAAGATTGATTTTGGTGATAAAAATAGAATCATTATGACTTTGTTGGGGCCAAAAAGCCCCTACACAAATGCGCAGCTTTTGGAGTTGGCTAATATCTTAGTTGAGGTCCATCCGCGAATTGCGGAAAGTCACATGGCCAAAGGACAGGTATTGTGGCTCAACGAAGATAAAACGGCGGCGCAAAGTTCCTTGGCTGTTGCCGTAACTATGAATTCTTACCAGATCGATGCTTGGCGGATGTTAATGAGCCTGGATATGGATAAGGGCGAGTTTGATCAAGCCATTGCCCATGGTGGTGAAGCCCTGCATTATGTGGCCAATAATCCGACCATACTCTATTTCACCAGCATGGCTTATCTGATGAAGAAGGATACAGAGAATAGTCGCAAGTTTATGGAGGCTGCATTAAATAATGCCCAGGATGAAACTCCTTTTTTACAAGCCAATATCTACGGTGGGCTGGGCGATATCTACAATACATTGAAGATGTATAAAGAATCGGATGCAGCTTATATGGAAGCGATTCGACTGGATAGCACAAATGTGACGGCCATGAACAATTTAGCGTACTATTTATCGTTAAGAAAAGAACGACTTGATGAAGCGACAAAGTACGCTGCTATGGCTACAGCAATGCAGCCTAATAACGGTACATTTGAGGATACTTATGCCTGGGTCTTGTTTGCCGACGGTAAATATGAGGATGCGTTAGTCTGGATTCAAAAGGCGCTAAAAAATACAAATCCGCAGACTGCAGTGTTACTGGAACATTATGGAGATATTTTGGTTAAGCTCGGTAAGACGACAGAAGCGGTAAAGCAGTGGAGTCTGGCATTGGAAAAAGGAATGGATTCTGAAGAAAGTAAACAGAAACTAAAAAAGAAGATTGAGACTAAAAGTTATGTGGAATAAAATTGTTTGGGTAGGTATTCTGGTACTTCTGCTTTCTTCCTGTAGCTCAAAAAAGAAACTGCTGAAAGGAGCGGATCTCAAATCAGAGAATGAACTGGTCATCAAAGACGATACACGGGAGGCAAAGAAAACGACTTTGCGTAATCTCTTTTTGACCAATTTAAATTACTCGACCTTTTCAGGAAAAGCAAAAATGCGGCTCGACCTTGGTAAGGATAACTTCGATGTCACCTCTAATATCCGGATTGAAAAAGATAAGAAAATCTGGATTTCGATATCAGCAACCCTCGGGATCGAAGTCGCTCGTGTGTTAATAACACCAGATAGTGTGCAGATCCTGAATAAGTTTCAGAGCGAATATATGGTCAAACCATTTGATTACCTATACCGTTTTGCCAGTCCGGATCTTACTTTTGCTAATCTACAGGATTTATTATTGGCTAATCTGTCTGTTAACCTCTTGTCGGATATTGATGCAGTGAACTTTCAGCAGGATCCGAATTCTGTACAATTGGACGGAAAATTGAATGAGCTTGATTTTCTATATCAATTGAACAATAACAATCGGCCTTACCAGTTCCGGTTGTCACAGTTGTCGAAGAAACAGTTGCTCGAAGCAAACTATGGTGAATATGCAATGGCTTCCGGACAGGAATTTCCGATGCTGTTAAAAGTGATTATCTCCGATGGACGTCAGGAGATAAAAACAGAAATTAATTTTAACAAAGTTACGTTTAATGAACCTGTTGAAATGCCTTTTTCAGTGTCATCGCGATATAAAGTAATCCGATAAGAAGTGATCTATTTCCGTTAGATTTATTACTTTCGCATTTAGTTTGCTAGTGTAGATGAATATAATGGAGCTGGGAAAGGGGTAAATACGAAATAAATAGTACTGTAAATGAACTTTAAGAAAACGATATTTGGTATAGTAGCATTCATTTTGATGATTGGTATTTCTGCGGCCCAGACAAGGGCTGAGCTGGAAAAGCAACGGGAGAAACTCAATCGTGAAATTGCTGAATTGCAGAAAACTGTTAAAGAAATTGCCAAGGAAAAATCGTTGACACAACAACAGGTGACAGCGTTGAGTAAGCAAATCAACTTACGTGAACAAAAGATAAATACAATTACTTCTGAAGTAGCAGTAATCAATAAACACATCAATGCCAATACAGCTGCAGTTAACAAATTGAAAGCTGAACTGGAAAAAATGAAACGTGATTATGAAAAAATGGTCATGTTCGCTTTCCGTAACCGTAATGCCTACAATAAGTTGATGTTTATTTTTGCTTCCAAAGATTTTAACCAAGGATTTAGACGTGTAAAATATTTGCAGCAATTTAATGATTCCCGAAAATTGAAGGCCGCTGATATTGAGAATACAAAGAAACAGATCGAGCAAAAAATTGCGCAGTTGAAGGCTGACCGAAATAAACAGGTAGCACTTATGAAGGAGCAAGAAAATGAGAAGCGAACCATCGCTCAACAGCGCTCTGTTTACTCTGGGCAACTGAGTGAACTTATTGTTACGGAACGTGGTGTGAAGAAAGATATTACGCAAAAGCAAAAAGAGGAGCGTCGTATCAATGCAGCGATCAAAGAAATCATAAGAAGGGAAATTGAAGCTGAAAGAAGGCGTGCAGAAGCTGCCCGTCGTGCCGCTGAGGCTGCCGCTGCGCGTAATCGGAAAGCCAATGAATCAGCAAATGCGTCGAAAGGTAAAAACAATGCGAATACAAAGAGTGGCAATACCGCGCGTAAATCAGATTCTGAGGTCTTGCGTAGCACACCAGAGGCGATCAGGCTTTCCAACGATTTTAGATCTAACCGTGGCAGCTTGCCTTGGCCAGTTTCCAATGCGAAGGTCATGCAGGGCTTTGGTGGAGAAAGTGTTGGTAGAAATGTAAACTGGGATCACGAATCCGTGAAAATTCAAACCTCCACTGGCGCTGCTGTCAAAGCTGTTTTTGCAGGTGAGGTAAGTAGTGTGTTGACGATGTATGGACAACGTATTGTGATGATCAAACACGGTGAGTACTTTACAGTATATAATAATTTAGGTAGTGTAAGTGTTTCTAAAGGGCAAAAGGTAAGTACAGGTCAAACAATAGGTACGGCGGATGTGGATTCAGATACGGGCGTACCAATGGTAGACTTTTCTGTTTATCAGGGGTCAACCCCGCTGAACCCGATGTCCTGGTTGGCGAGATAAGAAATAATTACTATATTTAATAATTATCATTACATTTGTAAGGAGAGAGAAAAGATTTAGTTTAAAAGAATTGAAAAACAAGAAATTATAGTTATGTCAACATCATTATTAATCATGGGAATCGGGGGGCAGGAGTTAATTATCATTGTAGTAATATTGTTACTATTATTTGGTGGCAAGAAGATTCCTGAATTGATGCGCGGATTGGGTAAGGGCGTGAAGGAATTCAAAGAAGGCCAAAAAGATGAGTCTTCCCCTGAAAAAAAATCCGAAGTAGAAGATAATACCAAATAAGGGAGATCACGTCCCTAGTAATATAGATACGATTTTGTGTTGAACAAAATCGTATTTTGTTTTATCCTGGACCTATAGCTGAATAGGCCAGAACCATTTTTATACTAAAATCCATTTCTAAACGTTTAGATTATTGTTGATTTTTTAAGAGAAAAAATCGAACCTGGATTTAACAGTAAATTTATGATCGGAAAACAGACGTTAATTTCAATACTAGGAGGGGTGTGCTATGTGCTACCGCTCATGGCTCAAGAAGGCGCTGTGGAAGGCATGAGAGAAGCCACGCATCAAATCATCCAAGGAAGGATTGAAAAAGAAAAACACGAGATTTATCAATACTTAGACAGTGTTAAATCTTCAGGGAATAGTCGAAATGATGATGCTACCATTACCGATGAAGAAATACAACTTGTTCGCAAACTCAAAGCAATAGAGCGGGAAATACCTTTAGATTACTCTCCACGGGTAAAAGATCTGATCTCCAAATACACCTCTGATAATTACAATCCATATATGTGTAGAATGATGGGACTTGGCCAGTATTACTTTCCAATGTTTGATCGTATTCTGGATGAAGTTGGTGTACCTAGGGAACTGAAATACCTCAGTGTGGTCGAATCGTCGTTGAACCCCAGGGATATTTCGAGCGCCGGTGCTACAGGGCTGTGGCAGCTGATGTATTATGAAGCAAAGACCTATAACTTGACTGTTGATAGTTATACCGACCAACGCATGGATCCAATTGCTTCGAGTTATGCGATCGCGAAGATACTGAAAGAGGCCTATGACCAATATGGTGACTGGCTTTTGGCAATCGCATCCTACAATGGCGGAAAAGGTGCTGTGGGCAGGGCAATTCAACGATCGGGTAAAGAAAAGCCTACCTTTTGGGATATTGCCCCCTATCTTACTCAACAAACCCAAAATTATATTCCCAAATTCATCGCCATGACTTATGCGATGAAATATGCAGAGGAAAACAACATAAATGCCGCTGATACTGAGCTTTCTCTACGAACTCAAGCATTAGACGTCAATAAACGGATCTCGTTAAACCAGATCGCGGAAGTGATGAATGTATCCAAAGAAACACTCCGTGCGCTAAATCCGAGCTTTAAAAAGAATATTTTAAATGGTACGGAAGAAACTCCTCTAAGATTGGTATTGCCTGTATTGGATAAGAAAATAGCGACCGAAGAACTTTACGCTGCACTTAATACACCTATTCCTGCTGCGATAACAACGACGAATAGCGCTGGCACCAGCGAGCCTGCCGAGCTTTTAAAAGGTGGAAAATACAAGGTCAAAGTAGGGGAAACATTCGCTTCCATCGCTGAAAAGTTTGAAGTTACTGTTCAGGATATAAAATCATGGAATAATTTGCGCGGAAATAAGATTGTACCCGGACAAAATTTAACGATCAAGAAGGAAGATAGTTATGTCAGTACAAGGCTAGCGCATAACGCTGAGAAATCGGCCAAGAAGAGCCAACAACGTGCTTCTACACGTACAGCATACTATGTCGTAAAAAAGGGGGACACCTTATCGCACATAGCCAATAAAAATGGTGTATCCGTTGGCCGCTTAAAAAGTGATAATGATCTGAACGGAAGCCGGATTAAGCCGGGAATGAAACTGAAAGTGTCAAAGAAATAGCAACATGGTTATACCAACCATGCTGCATCTTCTTCGTTATCAAATTCTTCGAGGGTAACCGTAACATGTTCTTTTAGGATCGTAGACAATTTAGTGCCATAGTAGTCACTAAAGATCGGGAATTTGTGGTGGCTCCTATCGATCAGTACGGCCGTTCTCATCTTCTTCAATGGAACATTCAGGAATACACCCAAACCGTAAGCCAGCGCTCTGCCACTATTTAATACATCATCCACCAGGATGATCGTTTTGTCTTTTGCCATGTCAACAGGTAAATCCGTGCCCGCACTCAATGACCGGCTTGTTTTCTTCATGGTAACTTTAATCAAAAGAATTTCCTTGTCTGAGATATCCTTTAATATCGCCTGAAGGCGTTGTGCAAATACATAACCCCGATCGGCAATCCCAACCAAAACAAGTGTTTCGTCTTCAAAATTGTCTTCTAAAATCTGATAGGCAATACGGATAGACTTCTGTTTTATTTGTTCTTTATTTAAGATGAGCGTTTTCTTTGAAGACATAATAGTATTTCAATGATTATAGGGTAAAAATAGGATATTAAATTGTATAAAAAAAGTCCAAAGCTGTTTAAAGCTTTGGACTTTTGTATCTCGATAACGGAATCCTTAATTCAGTTTATTATCTTTTTCTGCTTTTAATATTTCGGCAGTGAGCGATTTATGATCTTCTGGCAAACGGCCACCATTATAATAGTAGCGTCTCCAATAGGGCTCGTCCAAGTTGCTGATCATAACACCCTTGCTGGACGAAGCATGAGCAAATTTATTATCACCAATATATACACCTACATGAGTGATGCTTCTGCTTCTGATTTTGAAGAATACCAAATCTCCTGCTTTCAATTCATTCTTTTCTACAGTCTTTACTTGCGAATACTGATTACGGCTGTTGTAGCCCAAAGAGGTGTTAAACACCTTGTCGTATAATTCGTAAGAAAATTTAGAGCAATCAATACCTCGTTTGGAGTCTCCGCCCAACCGATATGGCGTACCTAGCCATTCGTAAACAAATTGATAAAGTTTTGTATTTGTGGTTGCTGAGACTGCAACTCCCATGATTTGTGAGAAGTATTCTTTGGCGAGATTATCAGGATCTGATTCTGGTTTGGAGTTTCTGTTGGTTTGTGCCTGCGACACTAGACATAAGCCGATAAATAGCATTGATGCTATAAATTTCTTTGTTTTCATTAAATCGCTTTTTTGTACAACATTTAACTTTTTAAAATTCAATACTGTCATCTATTTTGGACAGCACTGTTGCGAATATAATACAATATCAGTTTAAGGTCAAATTTTTTTTAGGCGATTTAACGAAATTTTAACAATTTTAACATCTTTCTTAACGCTTTTTGAACATATTGAAATTTAATCGGTCTGTCGAACTTTTACTACACGCAAGTAGAGGTATCGGTTCATATAAAACAACCGGCTTATGTTAGAATATCATTCTTTAAGACTTGTTTTTGTGAATCTGAAAAAAAATATTAATTTTCTTTAGGAATGTGATAATATTTGTTCTATATTTACTGCACATAAGCAATAACAATGAGCACAAACACAATTATTACAACGATTATTATTACCACCGGGATAAAACTTAGGAGGAAGTAGTTTCATTGTATATAATTGTAGACACAATATTTCGAAGCGCTTTCCTCAAAAGGGAAAGCGCTTCTTTTTTATCACATAAATCAAACTAAACAAACAGTATAAATCAGTATGAAAGTTTTAAAATTTGGAGGAACTTCAGTCGGAACAGTAGAAAGTCTCAAAGCAGTCTTAAGCATTGTTAAGAAATCCTATGATGCTAAGGAAAAGCCACTGGTGGTATTATCTGCGATGTCAGGAGTAACAAATTTACTAACCCAGTTGGCAGAGGACGCGGCAGAAGGAAAGTCCTTTTCTGATGGACTTAAATCTTTGGAGGATAAACATTTTGCAGTCGTGAAAGAGCTTCTCGCAGTTAAGTTTCAAAATCCAGTTTTCACCAAACTTAAGTTATTTTTCAATGAGATCGAGGATCTGCTCCAGGGAATTTTTGCACTGAAGGAGCTAAGTAATCAAAGTAAGGACCTGATTCTGAGTTATGGTGAGCGATGCTCGAATTATATGGTTTCTAAAGTAATGGAACAGTATATACCGGAGTCTCTATTTATTGATGCCTCGCATTATGTAAAGACCGATTCCGACTTTGGTAATGCCCATTTAAATGAAGCCCTGACGGAGCAGCTCGTGAAATCAATGTATATCACACACAGTGATAAATTGCTTTTTGTAACCGGTTTTATCGGTAGCAATGAGAATGGTCGCATCACCACCTTGGGAAGAGGCGGATCGGACTATACTGCTGCCATTTTTGGGTCGATACTTGATGCGACAGCGATTGAAATCTGGACTGATGTTAATGGCATGCTGACTGCTGATCCCCGGATCGTGAAAAAAGCCTTTTCACTCCCGGTGCTTTCCTATACTGAAGCAATGGAGCTTTCTTATTTTGGTGCTAAGGTAATCTACCCACCAACCATGATACCCGCATTTTTGAAGAAAATCCCGATTGTCATCCGCAATACTTTTGAGCCTGATTTCTCGGGTACGGTAATCCAATTTGATAGCGGAAAAACAGCGTTGCCAATCAAGGGGATTTCTTCTATCTCGGATATTTCTGTGATCAATTTAAGTGGATCAGGAATGATCGGCAAGTCTGGGTTTAGCGGGCGACTTTTTACGCTGTTGGCAAGGGAGCAGATTAATGTTGTATTGATCACGCAATCTTCTTCGGAGCATAGCATCACCTTTGCGGTTAATCCCTCGGATGCGAAGCGTGCAATACAGTTGATTGAAATTGAATTCGAACTGGAAATCCAGGCAAATAAGCTGGTTATTCCTGCTATAGAGGATAATCTTTCTGTATTGGCCATTGTTGGCGAAAATATGAAACGGACTCCGGGGATGTCCGGAAGGTTATTTGCTGCCCTTGGACGAAATGGTATCAATGTAAGAGCTATAGCACAAGGGTCATCGGAATATAATATCTCCGTCATCATCGGTAAAGAAGATTTGGCCAAAGCGCTCAACGCTGTTCACGATGCTTTTTTCGCGGAGTTGAAAAAAACATTGCATGTATTTAATATCGGTACAGGTAATATTGGTGCAACGTTATTTAAACAATTGGAGGATCAACATGATTTTCTGCTGGATAAGAACGATATCGAGATCAAAGTGGTTGGAATTTCCAATAGCCGTAAGATGTTATTTAATACCGAAGGTGTAGAACTAAATAATTGGTCGGCTGAGCTCGAAAAGAATGGCTCCGAGGCGGATCTGGCTTTATTTATTGAGAAAATGAAAGCCTTAAACTTACCAAACTGTGTGTTTATTGATAATACCGCAAGCAAGTTGCCAGCCACGTATTATGAAGATATTTTTAAATCCAATATCTCCATCGTAACCTGTAATAAAATCGCGAATTCTGGAAAGTATGCACAATATAAGACGCTTCGCGATACTGCCCATAAACATGGGGTGGACTTTTTCTATGAGACGAATGTCGGTGCCGGGCTACCTATCGTAAGGGTTCTTAAAGACTTGATGTTGAGTGGCGACCGTATCTTAAAGATCGAGGCCATTCTTTCAGGTACGATATCTTACATCTTCAACAATTTCAAAGACTATGCTACTTTTTTCAATGTTGTTAAGCAAGCGCAAGAGTTGGGCTATACCGAACCGGATCCAAGGGATGATTTGGGGGGAATAGACTTTATGCGTAAAATGTTGATTTTGGCAAGAGACGCTGGCTATGCCGTTGAAGCGGAAGATGTAGATCTGGGACCGATTCTTCCGGAAGCCTGTCTAAAGGCCGATACCGTGGACGCCTTCTATGCGGAATTACAAAATGAGAATGCTTATTTCGAAGATATGAAAGCAAGAGCTGCCCGTGAGAAGAAAGTAATACGTTATATCGGAAAGCTTGAAAATGGAAAAGTTTCTATAGCGATCCAATTTGTAGACGAAAACCACCCTTTTTACGCGTTATCGGGTAGTGATAACATTATTTCCTTTACCACAGAAAGATACAAAGAACGCCCTTTGGTTGTCAAGGGCCCCGGAGCCGGTGCTGAAGTGACTGCGGCGGGCGTGTTCGCAGATTTGGTTAACGTTGGAGCATAAGACTATTTTGAAGTAAATAACGATTGAAGTAATGGCTAATAATTTAAATGTAGAATATCTAAAAGGTAAAGTCATCGATTTGGACAAGATGCTGCCGGAAGTTCGGGTATTTGCTCCTGCAACTGTTGCGAATATGATCTGTGGTTTTGATATACTGGGTTTTGCGGTGGAGCAGCCGGGAGATGAAGTTATCATGCGGCGCAAACAGCAGCCCGGAGTGACCATAAAAGAGATCACAGGAGATGATGGTAGACTCCCGCTCGACCCCAGTAAAAACACCGTGTCTGCTTGTGTTCAGTACCTGTTGCAAGCGCTAAATATTGCGTCGAAAGTCGGTGTCGAAATTGAATTGCACAAGCACATGCCAATCGGATCGGGTTTGGGCTCCAGTGCGGCGAGTACGGTGGCAGGACTTTTTGCGATCAATGTTATGCTTGGCAACCCATTAACGAAAGAAGAATTGTTACCGTTCTGTGTCGAGGGGGAGCGATTAGCCTGTGGTACCGGTCATGCCGATAATGTTGCGCCGGCACTTTATGGAGGTATAACGTTAATCAGGGGCAATGAGCCTTTGGATGTTGTTTCTATTCCTTCACCGAAGGAATTAGTGGCAGCAGTGGTGTTTCCACAGGTCGATGTCCCTACACGTGACGCACGACAATTAATCAAAGATAAAGTCTTATTAAAAGATGCTGTGACGCAATGGGGCAATATTGCCGGATTGGTAGCGGCTTTATTTAAAGAAGATTATGATCTGATTTCCCGGAGCATGAAGGATATTCTTATAGAGCCCACGCGTGCGATATTGATTCCGCAGTTTTATGAAATGAAGGAAATCGCACTACAGCATGGAGCTCTGAGCTTTGGTATATCAGGTTCAGGCCCCTCGGTCGTTGCAATGACACGGGATGAGCAGATAGCCAAAAAGATTGCAGACAGCATCCAGGCTCATCTCAAGGAAAATGAAATTGACAGCTTTGGCTACGTCTCAAAAGTAAATATAGAAGGACCGAGAGTATTAAATTAAAAATTTGCCATACCGTGTTTATAAAAATAGTACATGGAAGGTGGCGCCTGACTGATCGTATGACCACTGTATCATATACAAGGGGACCGTATTCAGTATAGATGTATGTTAAAGTAAATATTAAAAGATGAAGTTTTACAGTACAAATAATAGAACATTGGCTGTCTCTTTCAAAGATGCCGTATTTAATTCATTGCCAGCGGATAAAGGGTTGTATATGCCTGAACAAATCCCGCAGCTGGACCCTTTATTCATCAAAAATATCCAACAATATTCTTTGCAGGAAATTGCGTTGGAGGTAGCCTCGACACTTTTAGGGAGTGATATTCCTAAGCCGGATTTAAAGAAAATCGTCGATGAAGCGATTAATTTTGATGCACCCGTAAAATTCCTGACCGATAGTACAGCTGTACTAGAGCTATTTCATGGACCTTCTTATGCTTTTAAGGATTTTGGAGCTCGATTTATGAGCCGTATTATGGGATACTTTTCTAAAGCTGATGATAAATTGCTGGATGTGCTCGTCGCAACTTCAGGCGATACTGGAGGAGCTGTGGCATTAGGTTTCTTGGGAGTAGAGGGGACTCGTGTGACCATATTATATCCCAAAGGCAAAGTTTCCGAGGTACAAGAGCTACAGTTGACAACAAACGGGCAAAATATACGTGCCCTTGAGGTCGATGGTACATTTGACGATTGTCAGGCGCTCGTGAAACAGGCGTTTAATGATGAAGGGCTCAATCAAACATTGCGATTGACATCTGCCAATTCAATCAATATTGCCCGATTGATCCCGCAAACCTTCTACTATTTTTATGCTTATGCCCAACTGAAATCCCAAGGCATCAATGAAGTCGCATTTACCGTGCCAAGTGGTAATTTTGGAAATATTGGCGCAGGTTTGTTAGCTTACAAAATGGGGCTTCCTGTCAAACATTTTGTGGCAGCGACAAATGTCAACGATACCGTACCGAGATTTCTTGTTTCAGGACAATACGAACCCAAACCTTCTGTCCAGACATTGAGTAATGCCATGGATGTGGGAAACCCAAGCAATTGGGTGCGGATTCAGGATCTTTTTGCAGGTAATCTTGCAGAGCTAAAAGCAATGCTTTCTTCCTATACGTTTACTGATAAAGAAACAAAAGTTGGGATGGATAGACTCGTGCAAGAAGCAAATTACATTGCCTGTCCACATACGGCGATTGCTTGGCTTGGTGCGAAAGCTTATGCTAAAGAAAATCCGGGTCATTACGCCTCGGTATTCTTATCTACAGCACATCCCTGCAAATTCCCGGATGCGATAGATGCTGAAGTGTTCGCAAAAATTGCATTGCCGGACGGTGCAGAAGCGTTGCAAGGAAAAGAAAAACTAGCGGAACCTTTGGCGGTAGACTTCGAAGCGTTCAAAAGATATCTAATCAACCATAACTAAACGCGGAGGGGGATGTCCAGAAGATTGGACTCCTCCTTTTTTTTATTTTACTCGTAAATCCTCTTACGATCTCTTTCCAAATGTTTAATTCTTAAGAACTTCGCTTTCACTTTCTGGATAGTGTTTTTATAAACTAGCTTTTGTCGTTTAACACTTGGGTATTCGCTGGTTTTATTACTTAGGCTTTTTATATCGTATGTTTCATTTGGATGTCGAAATAATAAGTTAATTTTGCAGTAATGAAATCAGTTTATTTGAATAAGGGTAAGGATAAAGCTGCCTGGCAATTGCATCCTTGGGTATTTTCTGGAGCAATTAAATCATTGTCCGATAAGATAGAAGATGGCGAAGTTGTTGGCGTATACAATGCCGAGCGAGAGTTTATCGCATATGGATTATTTCACAATAGTTCCCGGGTAGCCATTCGTTTATTGGAATGGAATCCAAACGCTCAGATTGATGCGGATTGGTGGCGTACCCGTATTCAAAAGGCGGTAGCGGCGAGAGAGCATTTACTCCAGGATGGTATGACGAACACGGTCCGCCTCATTTTTGCGGAAGCAGATTTTCTGCCTGGATTAATCGTTGATAAGTATGCTGATTTTATTTCCATTCAAGTTCATTCGGTAGGGGTAGAGAAGGTTAAAGATATTATTATCGCAGAATTAAATACCCTACTCGATCCTACAGGTATCTACGAACGGAGCGATCTAAAATCCCGTGAACATGAAGGTTTACCTGATACAAATGGTCTTTTGTCTGGAGAGTTGCCGCCTGAATTTGTAGACGTTATCGAAAACGGCCTTCATTATAAAGTAAATATTATTGACGGACAAAAGTCGGGATTTTACTGTGACCAGCGGGAAAATAGATTGTTGACCGCAGGATATGTCGCCAATAAACGTGTATTGGATTGTTTCTGCTATTCTGGTGGATTCACATTGAACAGCTTAAAAGCTGGAGCAAGTCAAGTCGTTTCGGTGGATAGTTCGGCATTGGCCATTGAAACGTTGGAAAAAAATGTTATCGAAAACGGATTTGAGCCAAGTCGGCATAAAGCAATATTGTCCGACGTCAATAAGCAATTGCGCAAGTTTATGGATGAAGGAGAAAAATTCGATCTGATTGTCCTGGATCCACCTAAATATGCGCCTTCCCGGTCAGCTTTGGATCGTGCGTCACGGGCTTATAAAGATTTAAACCGTAGGGGCTTAATGCTGCTGAATAGCGGTGGATTATTAGCGACCTTTTCTTGCTCTGGCGCAATGGATATGGATACCTTTAAGCAAGTACTAGCATGGGCAGCATTGGATGCAGGCAAAGAAATACAATTTATTAGACAATTCCACCAGCCAGAGGATCACCCTGTACGGGCCTCCTTTCCAGAAGGTGAATACCTCAAAGGATTGTTGGTACGTGTAATATAAATGCAGATATATAGGTTGATTTGAATGAATCGACCTTTTTAATTTAAGCGAAATCATGATCAGAGAAAAAGAAACCAGACCTATTTTTTCTATTTTGTTTGCCGTGAGTATGGTGCACCTGCTGAATGATCTTATTCAGGCTGTAATCCCTGCGACCTACCCTTTATTAAAAGAAGAGCATCACCTGAGTTTTTCACAGGTTGGGATGATTACATTGGTGTATCAGATTGCTGCGTCAATTTTTCAGCCTGTTGTAGGGTCTTTTACCGATAAGCGCCCTGTGCCATATTCGCAGATTATCGGTATGTCCTTTTCCCTTGTGGGCATGTTGCTCTTTTCCCAGGCACATACATATGCATGGATCTTGTTTTCCGTTTTCCTGGTAGGTATTGGTTCCTCGATTTTTCACCCTGAATCTTCGCGGGTAGCCTATATGGCTTCGGGTGGCAGACGCAGTATGGCTCAGTCTATATTTCAAATCGGCGGAAATGCAGGTACGGCTTTGGCACCTATTATCGTTGCTTTTCTGGTCTTACCTCGCGGTCAACAGGCCATCGCCTGGATGTGTTTATTTACCATTGTTGGTCAGTTTATCTCCTATTATATTGGTACTTGGTATAAACGTAGGCTTGCAAATGTTTCCAGAACGACAAAAAGAGTTATTCGTGTACCGGATCTACCCAATTCACGTATTGTGACTACCGTTGTTATTCTACTGTTGTTGATCGTGTCAAAGTATTTCTATATCGCCAGTATTACAAACTATTTTCAGTTTTATACCATGAAAAAATTTGGGATAAATGAAGTTGAAGCACAGGTGTACCTGTTTTACTTTCTGATAGCTGTTGCGGTTGGTACCTTGCTCGGTGGAGCTTTCGGGGATCGTTTTGGCAGGAAATATGTAATTTGGTTTTCGGTTTTAGGTGTAGCACCTTTTGCATTGGCTTTACCCTACGTTGGTCTAACCATGACCGGAATACTGATTGTCATTATCGGACTGATATTGTCTTCGGCCTTTCCAGCCATTATAGTCTATGCGCAGGAATTACTGCCTAAAAAGCTAGGAATGGTTTCGGGGCTATTTTATGGTTTTGCATTCGGCATGGGCGGGATAGGATCTGCCGTTCTCGGTTGGCAGGCAGATCATACCTCCATCGAGTTTATTTATCACCTGTGTTCATATTTACCCTTGATAGGTATCGTCGCTTATTTTCTTCCAGACTTACAAAAGACCCCTTACAAAGAGATTTAGTATACGATTTAATAATAAATAAGAGGGCGGATATTGCCAAAATATCCGCCCTCTTCTCTTGTTTATATTATTTGATGCAATCCATCCAGGCTGTTGCCATCATTTGTGCTCCTGCTAGCGTAGGGTGTACACCATCCGCTGCCCAATAGGCTCCCGGAGCTGTCTTTTGTGCGTTATCAAAGATTTTCTGATAGGGGAGGAGTATCGCATTGAATTCTTTTGCGATTTCACGTGCAGTCTCCTGATAGGCTAAAAATTTGGGATACCAGGCATCTGTGATATGGCCAACACCTTTTACGGCAAAAGGTTCTCCAATTATCAGTTTAACATTCGGAAGTTTCTGCAAGGTCTCTTGCAACAATTGTTGGTATTGGGATTTATATTCTTCAACAGTTGTTTTGGCTCCACGGTCTATGGTTCGCCAAAAATCATTTACACCGATTAAGATACTCAATACGGTTGGTTTGATTGCTAAAGTATCCTCTGCCCAGCGTTTTTGAAGGTCGGGAACACGATTGCCGCTGATTCCGGTATTGTAAATTTTTAGATTCTTTGCGGCATATTTATTCAATAGTTCGCTTGCAGCCAATAAAGCATAACCGCGCCCCAAGGCGTTGGTGTCATTGGCTTTTCTGTTATCCCTATCGCGGCCCACATCCGTAATGGAGTCGCCCTGAAATAGGATGACGTCTCCATCATTCAAACTTATTTTTGAAGATTTGAAGCTGTCTCCATAGGCGTAAGCTTCGTTGTCCAATAAATTAGCACCAGTCAAAAGACCGGCACCAATTATGCTTTTTTTGATAAATGATCTGCGGTTTGTGCTCATTATTAGGTTTTTGTTATGCTTTAAAGTTACATACTTTTAGCATATTTTTCTAAACCTTTTACAATGATGTTACAGGCTTTTTCTATTTCAGCTTCGGTAATGGTCAACGGTGGGGCTACACGAAGTGCCGTTTCACAATGAAGGTACCAGTCGATCATCACTCCCTGTTCAGCACAATACTTACTGACACTATAGACTTGCTCAAAGCTGTCCAATTGTAAGCACATCATAAGTCCTAGTCCACGGATTTCTCTGATTGCCGGATGGCTGAGTTTTTTACGAAATAAATTAGCCTTGTAAGCTACCTGTTCTACCAACTTCTCCGATTTAATTACAGCAAGCGATGCACGTGCAGCGGCGCAACTTACAGGATGGCCTCCGAATGTGGTGATATGACCCAACATCGGATTGTC
This sequence comes from Sphingobacterium athyrii, assembly GCF_003071065.1. Classification (GTDB taxonomy): domain Bacteria; phylum Bacteroidota; class Bacteroidia; order Sphingobacteriales; family Sphingobacteriaceae; genus Sphingobacterium; species Sphingobacterium athyrii. Next base: position 96,099 of record NZ_QCXX01000010.1, read on the forward strand.
TTTAATGACATCCATTACTTCTTTAGCGGCAACAAAGGCGCCCAATGGCATACCGCCACCAATGCCTTTGGCCAACATCAGTATATCAGGTACAATACCGAAATGTTCGAAGGCAAACAGTTTTCCTGTACGACCAAAACCAGTCTGGATTTCATCAAATATGAGTAGTGTGCCTGTCTCATCACAACGTTTTCTTACCGCTTGCATATAGGCTATATCAGGAACTCTGACGCCAGCTTCCCCTTGAATGGCTTCTAGGATGACGGCTGCAGTTTTATCTGTAATATTCGCTAAGTCCCCGGGATCATTAAACGTAATAAAGTCTATTTCCGGAAGGAGTGGGGCATAGGCCTGACGGTATTCATCGTTCCCGATAAGACTAAGAGCACCTTGTGTACTACCATGATAAGCCTTCTTGGCTGCGATAATTTGCCTTCGTCCGGTATACTTCTTAGCTATTTTCATAGACCCTTCTACAGCTTCTGCACCACTGTTGGTCAGGTATACCGATTGAAAATTTGAAGGTAATTCTGCTAATAATTCTGTTGCAAACAGGACTTGTGGCGCCTGAACAAATTCACCATAGACAGTGACATGCAAATACTGATCGAGTTGAGTCTTTATGGCTTCGAGCACCTTGGGGTGACGATGCCCAATATTGCTCACATTAAATCCGGAGACAAGATCCATATACTCCTCTCCATTAGGCCCATATAGGTAAACCCCTTCGGCCTTAACCACTTCAACCAATCTAGGTGAGCTAGAGGTCTGAGCGGTGTTCATTAAAAATAATTCTCTATTGCTTAACATGATTTTACAAATGTCCGAAAATAAAAAAGAAGTCTTTAAGACTTCTTTTTTATTTTCGGGATTATCTACCCCTATTTTTTAAAGATTTATAGAGATGTTCCCTGAACTCCTGCTCTACTTCAAAGAATTGTGAAGCCCGGGCATTGCCTATTACTTTGGCAAATTTTGAGCGGTACTCTTTTTTTATCTGTACCTCTTTGGCATCATACTGTAATACATCCCTCGATCCACCTCTAAAACTGTTTTTAGGAGCACCATTTAATTTTTCTTTCCGGATATCCCATAACGTCTGGCTATATTCATTATACAGCGGAAAAAATTGCTGTGCTTCTTTGGGAGTCAAATCTAGTTCTTTAGTGATGTAAGCTATTTTTTCATTTTCAATAGCTTGGAAACGATTTTTGTCTTGTGCAAAGCCCAAGGCAATAGAAAATATACTAAAGAACAATGTTATCCATATGTTTTTTTTGTTGAACATCATTATAAGGTATAGTTTAGATAATCTTCTATCTCTTGTTTAGATATATTAGTGCCAAATCCTTTTGTCGGAAGATTTGTTTCATCCGTATATTGGGACATATATATAATGTCATCCCCTGAAGCAGAAGCAGAAAGATAATTAATAATTTCCTGCTTTGGTATTTCAGATAAATGTTGACTCAACTGTTCTTCGGCTAAGTTATCTTGCTCTTGAGCAAAAGCATTTTGTTGCTGGTATTGGTATCCCCAATACCCCCCAAGGCCTAACATAGCTGTGAACGATGCTGCTACGGCATATCTAGCATACCATTTTTTTGGTTTCCCTAAGTGATGGATAGGCGTTGAATCTCTTTCTTGTTCAGCTTCCTGAATAGCGCCAATAATCTTATCTGAAAGATTATCAAAATAATGAGAGGGAATATCAAAACCTGCCGCGGGAATGGCATCTTTTAATTTTTCTTCAGTAACACGGGCTAAAATAGTTGCTTCAAGATCTGAATGATAATTTACAGGAACTTCAAAACCCTCTGTTGGTACAGCCTCCTTCAATTTTTCTTCAGTAATACGGGCTAAAATAGCTGCTTCAAGATCTAGCTGATAATTTACAGGAACAGCAAAGCCATCTGTTGCAACAATATCCTTTAATTCTGTTTCTGCAAGAGTTGTAGTGATATTTTGCTCAAGCGTTTGAAAATAACCTGTTGGCACCGTAAAGCCATCCGATTGGATTTTTTCTTTTAAGTTTTCTTCTGAAATTCGATGAAAGATATCTTCTGTTAATATCGCAGCATATTGTTCAGGAATAGTAAAGCCCTCCAAAGTGACCTTGTTTTTGAGGGAATCCTCCGCTATTTTGCTCAGCACGAGATCTGGGAGTGAATCAAAGTATCCTTCAGGAACCTCAAATACAGATTCATCCTTGCATTCCATCCATTTGACTTGCCCTATTATTTTAGATTCCAAATCACTGAAATAATTTTCAGGCACGGCAAAAGGATTTTTACGCAATGATTCTGGAAGATGATTAAACTCCAGCCCATCATGATATGTGCTATTTTCCTTCATAGTATCTATTAGAGCCTAGTTGGGCTAAAAGGTTTAATCGTGGTTATTAAAAAAAGACTCTATTTTTTTTACGGCCAAATGATAGGAGGCTTTTAACGCTCCAACACTTGTACCCAGTACTTCCGAAATCTCTTCATACTTCATATCTTCAAAATATTTCATGTTGAAAACCAATTTCTGTTTCTCGGGCAATGTCAATAAAGCCTGTTGCAATTTCATTTGCGCTTTGTCGCCATTAAAGTAATTGCCATCAGCAAGTGTTTCTGCTAAATAAGCAGTCGTGTCGTCGTCCAACGACACGTTCTGCTTTTGCTTTTTTTTATTTAAGAATGTAATACATTCATTTGTTGCGATCCGATATAGCCAGGTGTACAATTGTGAATCTTCACGAAAGTTACCAAGGTTCTTCCATACTTTGACGAAAATATCCTGCACGACATCATCTGCATCATCATGATCGATTACCATTCTTCGCACATGCCAATAAATCTTTTGTTGATATTTTTTCAACAATAAACGGAAAGCTTCTTCTCGCGTATTTTCTTCGGCGAATTTTGCTATAATTAAAGCGTCATCCATATATTGACCTGTGTAGTTTTCTTATTTTCTTTTGATTACCTTTTGAGCAGCAGCAACGATAGCGTCTGCGTTCAAACCATATTTCTCCATAAGTTGTGCTGGAGTACCTGATTCTCCAAAGCTGTCATTTACGGCTACATACTCTTGTGGGCTAGGTAATTCTTTTGCCAATACCTGTGCAACGCTGTCCCCCAATCCGCCTAGACGGTTGTGTTCTTCAGCAGTCACGACACATTTTGTTTTTGCAACAGATTTCAAAATCGCTTCCTCATCCAACGGTTTGATGGTATGGATATTGATGATCTCGGCACTGATGCCCAATTCAGCTAATTTTTCTCCTGCTTGAATGGCTTCCCATACCAAGTGACCTGTAGCGATGATGGTTACATCTGTGCCTTCATTTAATAGGATCGCTTTTCCGATGACAAATTCCTGATCCGCAGGTGTGAAGTTAGGAACTACCGGACGGCCGAAGCGTAAATAAACCGGACCTTCAAATTTTGCTGCCGCAATAGTAGCCGCTTTTGTTTGGTTGAAGTCGCAAGGGTTAATTACAGTCATTCCGGGTAACATTTTCATCAATCCAATGTCTTCCAAAATCTGGTGTGTTGCACCATCTTCACCTAAGGTTAATCCAGCATGAGAAGCGGCAATTTTCACATTCTTATCTGAATATGCAATAGATTGACGGATTTGGTCATAAACACGGCCCGTAGAGAAGTTGGCAAATGTACCTGTGAAAGGAACTTTACCACCGATAGTAAGTCCAGCAGCGATACCCATCATGTTTGCCTCAGCAATACCGATTTGGAAAAAGCGCTCTGGGAATTCTTTGATAAAATCGTTCATTTTCAATGATCCGATCAAATCAGCACATAATGCTACTACATTTTCGTTTTGTTTTCCAGCTTCCAATAAACCAGCCCCAAAACCTGAACGTGTATCTTTTGACTCTGTGTAAGTATATTTTTTCATTTCTAGTAATCTCCTAAAGTTTCAGTAAGTTGATTCAATGCCGACGCCAATTGTTCGTCATTTGGAGCAACACCGTGCCATTTATGAGAACCCATCATGAAATCAACACCTTTTCCCATCTCTGTGTGCAATAAAATAATCACTGGTTTACCTTTTCCGGTACGTGATTTTGCTTCTGCTAAGCCAGCAACTACTGAAGCCATATCGTTTCCTTTAGTCACTTCCATCACATCCCAGCCAAAAGCTTCCCATTTAGCACGAAGATCGCCTAATGACAGTACCTGATCTGTAGATCCATCGATCTGTGCATTATTGTAATCAACTGTAGCAATCAAGTTGTCAATTTTGTTGTGCGGCGCATACATTGCGGCTTCCCAAACTTGGCCTTCCTGCAATTCACCATCACCCATTAATACATAAACTAGATTATTGTCTTTATTCAATCTTTTTGCCTGTGCGGCTCCAATAGCAACGGATAATCCCTGACCCAAAGATCCTGACGCAATACGGATGCCCGGAAGGCCTTCGTGTGTCGTTGGGTGACCTTGTAGTCTAGAATTGATTTTTCTGAATGTTGCCAGTTCGCTTACTTCAAAATACCCCGCACGTGCCAATGTACTGTAAAATACAGGTGAAATGTGTCCGTTTGACAAGAAGAATAAATCTTCACCTTTTCCGTCCATATCAAAGGAAGGATTACGTTTCATTGCATTGAAATAAAGCGCCACAAAGTAATCTGTACAACCTAATGAACCACCTGGGTGTCCTGATTGACAAGCGTGTACCATACGTACGATATCACGTCTTACTTGTGATGCAATTTGTTCTAGTTTGTTAATATCTGCACTCATTTTTTTTGTTGGTTTCACAATTGGTCGTAAAGTTAACTATTTTTAAGCTAGATGCTTGTTAAAAAGTGAATTTCTTTATTTTGATCAGCCCCTGACCTGTGGACTGCCCCCATTTCAACTTTTAACTTTTTGATGTTGACTTTTTTTGTACCTTGCTTTTAATTATAAAACCCACAATTTTCAAGATAATGCCCTGTCATTCTAAACGCTTATTGCTTGTTGCTGCATTTTCCGCATTACAATTCTATTCTTTCGCTCAGGATAAAGCCATTTATCATCAAGATTGGATCGATTTCAATAAAAACGGTAAAAAGGATGTCTATGAGGATTCCAAACAACCCATAGCGAGTCGCGTAGATGATTTATTGAGCCAGATGACTACCCAGGAAAAGGCTAATCAAACCGTTACCCTCTATGGGTATGGACGAGTTTTGAAGGATGAACAGCCTGCCGCCGCCTGGGACAAGGAAATATGGAAGCATGGATTGGCCAATATTGATGAAATGTTAAACAGCTTAGCCTATAATAAGTCCGCAAAAAGTTCTTTTTCCTATCCCTTCAGTCGTCATGCTGTCGCTTTGAATAATGTGCAAAAGTGGTTTATTGAACATACTCGCCTGGGGATCCCTGTTGATTTTACGAATGAAGGGATACATGGTCTAAACCATGATAGGGCGACACCATTACCGGCACCGATCAATATCGGAAGTACCTGGAATACAAAATTGGTTAGAACCGCTGGTGAGATCGTCGGAAGAGAAGCTAAATACTTAGGATATACCAATGTCTATGCGCCTATCCTCGATGTTTCTCGCGATCCGCGCTGGGGACGCGTAGTGGAAACTTATGGTGAAAATCCCTTTCATATTGCTGAAATGGGGAAACAAGCTGTATTGGGTATTCAGCAAAACGGCATTGCTTCAACCCTGAAACATTATGCCGTTTATTCCGTACCTAAGGGTGGGCGGGACGGAAACGCACGGACAGATCCGCACGTTGGATTTCGTGAAATGCATGAACTCCATTTATATCCTTTTAAAAGAGTGGTTAAAGAGGCTAAGCCGCTGGGGATTATGAGCAGTTACAACGACTATGATGGTGTACCAGTTTCTTCAAGTAAATATTTCCTGCAAGATTTGTTGCGGAAGGATTATGGATTTGAAGGTTATATCGTTTCCGATAGCGAAGCGCTCGAATTTATTAGCAGTAAACACCATGTTGCCACAGATTATAAAGACGCCATACGGCAAGCATTGGAAGGCGGACTTAATGTCCGGACGAATTTCGATCCGCCGAACACTTACCTGACTCCCTTGATGGAACTTATCGACGAAGGTGGACTAGACATGAATGTATTGAATCAACGTGTTCGAGAAGTGCTGACGGTCAAGTTTAAACTGGGACTATTTGATCATCCGCTTGTCGACAATACCAACTTAGCGGATCAGAAAGTCCATACCCAAGCCGACGAAAATATTTCGCTGCAGGTGAACAGGGAATCCATTGTTTTGCTAAAAAATGAACAGGATCTCCTTCCTATTGATATCAATAAATACAAGCGCATTTTGGTCACAGGCCCCATGGCCGAGGCAACAAATTACACGACAAGTCGCTATGGTCCATCCAATAATCCAATAACAACTATTAAGGATGGTATTATAGCATATGCCAAGGACAAAGCACTGCAGGTAAACTATACGAAAGGGGTGGATGTTGTCGATAAAAACTGGCCTGAAAGTGAAATTATACCAACGGATCTGTCGAACGAGGAAATTGAAAGTATGACCACAGGTGTCCGCCTTGGGCAGGAATCAGATCTAATTATCGCCGTCATGGGCGAATCAGAACGTGAAGTTGGTGAAAGCCGATCTCGCTCAGATCTCAATCTGCCCGGTAAACAGCGTGATTATTTGATGAAGTTAAAAGAAACCAGAAAGCCTATCATTCTGGTACTCGTAAATGGAAGACCGTTATCCATCAATTGGGAAAATAAATACTTGCCTGCGATTGTGGAGAGCTGGTTTCTCAGTGGTCAATCTGGACATGTTGTGGCAGATATGTTATTTGGTGAGTATAATCCGAGCGGAAAGCTTCCGATTTCTTTTCCTAAATCTGTTGGACAGATCGAAATGAATTTCCCGACCAAACCCGCGGCACAGGCGGGGCAACCCGGTGTGGGGCCCAATGGCTGGGGAAATAGTCGGGTTGTTGGATTCCTTTATCCTTTTGGTTATGGCTTAAGTTATACCGACTTTCAATTTTCAAATTTGCGGCTGAATAAAAAGCAAATACGGCCAACAGACTCGTTGACTGTTACGGTAGATGTACAAAATATCGGAAAAAGAAAGGGAGCGGAGGTCGTTCAACTATATGTCAAAGATGTGGTTTCTTCCGTTACAACTTACGAGATGGATCTGCGTGGTTTCGAAAAAATCGAATTGAATCCCGGTGAGAAAAAGTCTATTCAGTTTTCAATTTTACCGGTACATCTAGAGTTGTTGGATCAATATAACAAGTGGACTGTAGAGCCGGGAAGATTTGAAATCTTTATCGGAAATTCATCCGCTAATCTGCCGTTGAGAGATTCTTTTGATGTCGTCAATTAGTGATGTCGTTGTGCTTGCATCAATAGAGATATCAAATCGCTCTAAAAATAGAAAATGGATCCGGTACATGTGCCGGATCCATTTTCTATTTACTATTGGTTGGTATGAGTTCCTACATTGCTTCTGCAACGACTTCCGTTACACCCGGAACCATACGTTTTAATAAACCTTCGATACCAGCTTTTAACGTAATCGTTGATGAAGGGCAACCACTACAGGATCCCTTTAATTCAACGGTTACGATACCTTCGTTGAAGGATTTGTAATGAATGGCACCGCCATCCTGTTCAACGGCTGGCCGTACATAATCATGTAATACCTGTTGTATTTTTACTTCTGTCTCTGTGCCTTCAAAGTTTACTTCTGAATCATGATGCACAGCTTTTACTGCAAGCTCAGATTCAACAGCACCTTTTACAAAGTCTTTCAATAAGGCTTCAATATCTTCCCATTCCGCATCTTCTGTTTTGGTAATGGTCACAAAATTGCTTGCGAAGAATACACCGTTTACAAAATTGAATTTGAACAACTCCTGTGCGAAAGGTGAATCTTGTGCAGCTTCTTTATTTGGAAAATCCACACTACCGTTGATCAATAATTTATTGACCAAAAACTTCATGGTTGAAGGATTGGGAGTAGATTCTGTATATACGTTGATAGTAGCCATTTAAATTTTATTTTTATTCCAAACAAAGATATATCAAAAGAAGCGTTGTTAAGGTCATCTATAAGTCAAAGCTTATAAAGTGACACCTGTGTAATTAGAAGGGCTGATTGCTTTTAATTCCGCTTTTACCTCTTCAGAAACATTGAGATTGTCCACAAACGATGCAATGGTCTCTTTGGTCACCTGTGTATTGGTGCGTGTGAGATCTTTCAGTGCTTCATAAGGTTTTGGATAACCTTCCCTGCGCAAGATTGTTTGTAACGCTTCGGCAACAACAGCCCAATTATTTTCAAGATCATTCGCTAAGGCCTGTTCATTCAATATTAATTTACGTAAACCTCTCAATGTCGATTTTACCGCAATTAAGGTATGTGCAAACGGAACACCGATATTACGTAACACAGTTGAATCTGTTAAGTCCCTTTGAAGACGTGAAATCGGTAATTTGGCCGCTAAATGTTCAAATATAGCATTGGCAATGCCTAAATTTCCTTCTGCATTTTCAAAGTCGATTGGATTGACTTTGTGTGGCATTGCAGAAGAGCCAATTTGACCGGCAGTGATTTTTTGCTTAAAATATTCCATGGAGATATAAGTCCATATATCACGGCACAGATCGATGATAATATTATTGACTCGTTTTAATGCATCACAGCTAGCGGCAAAATTGTCATAGTGCTCAATTTGGGTCGTGGTTTGTGAACGATCCAATCCCAAGATAGTATTGACAAAGTTATTACCGAAGTCAATCCAGTTGGTTTCTGGATAAGCTACATGATGAGCATTGAAATTACCCGTTGCCCCACCAAACTTTGCTGAATACGGTACGGTATGTAAAAGCTGCAACTGACGCTCAATACGTTCGACAAAAACATAAAGTTCTTTACCTAAGCGAGTTGGAGATGCAGGTTGTCCGTGGGTACGGGCGAGCATAGGAATGTCAGACCAAGAGGTTGCCAAAGACCTTAATTCATGGAGCAATTCATCAATGACCGGTGTATAACATTCTTTGATAGCCTCTTTCCAGGAAAGTGGAATGGCTGTGTTGTTGATATCCTGAGATGTTAAGCCAAAGTGAATAAATTCAAGATAATCCTGCAAGCCCAGTTTTTCAAATTGATCTTTTAAAAAATATTCAACAGCTTTAACATCATGATTGGTAACTTTTTCGGTATTCTTGATCCAGATTGCATCTTCTTCAGAAAAATTTCGATAGATATCTCTTAATTTTTCGTTCAACGTTTTATCGAAATGTTGCAACTGAGCGATTCCTGATTCGCTTAACGCTATAAAATATTCGACTTCGACGCGTACTCGATATTTTATTAAGGCAAATTCAGAGAAAAAAGCCGCAAGTTCATTGGTGTTATTGTAATAGCGTCCGTCAATAGGCGTAACTGCTGTTAAGGATGATAAAGCCATAGATTGAATGATTTTTGGCAAAGGTAAAAAAATGCTTGGAGCTTAGCAATTTAATTGGAATAGATATAGAAAAAGCCTCCGTTAACGGGAGGCTTTTATACTGTTAAAATTCTGTTTCGAAGAATTAGTGAGCAGCTTTAGTTGAGTCAACAGCAGTTTTAGCTGAGTCAACAGCAGTTTTAGCTGAATCAACAGCAGTATTAGCTGAATCTAAAGCAGTGTTAGCTGAGTCTAAAGCAGTGTTAGCTGAATCAGTAGCTGCGTCAGTTTTTTTACCAGTTTCACCACATGAAGCGAAGGCTACAGTTAAAGCCAATCCTAAGAAACCTAATTTGAATGCGTTTTTCATTTTATTAAAATTAAAAGTAATTTCTAAATCTTGTTATTTAAGACTTGATACCGGTAAATGAAAAAGGTAACCCTGCTCTTCAATATTTTTTTAAAAAAAAGAGGCTTCTCTTGCGAAAAGCCTCTCCGAATACGTTATTCAGTTTCTAAAATTATTTTTTAGTAGCAGCTGAATCAACTTTAGTAGCAGCTGAATCAACTTTAGCAGCAGCTGAATCTACAGTAGTTTTAGCTGAATCTAATGTGTTAGCAGCAGAGTCAACTAAAGCAGATGCTGAATCAGCAGCACCTTCAGCTTTTTTCTCAGTGTTGTTACAAGATGCGAAAGCTACAGTTAAAGCTAAACCTAAGAAACCGAATTTTAATGCGTTTTTCATTTTCTAATTTTCTAATTTAAATTGAAATATTTTCTTTTTCATCTCTTAATACACCGAACCCAAAAAGGTAACCCTTTAAAAAAATATATTTTTTTTAAAAGATATAACTACCTGAAATTTAGTTTTTTATTTGTAAAAAATAATCTTCAAATTAGTCCTTTTTAACTGATCTATGGGCGAGAAATTAAAAAAGGCACAAACGAATGGTTCGATATTCTTGTTTGGAGAGTTATATAGGATACGGGTAAAAATAGGAAAGCAGGGTGTTACTTGCTGGTCGTTTGCACAAACAATTTTCAATTATTTTTATTAATTTATGAGGAAACGCTCTAAAAAAGAATGACGATTATGTTTGATAAAGTTAAGAATATAATGGATTTGGCAAAATCAATAGACTTTGGCAAATTGGAGGAAATCTCGAAAAAGGTAGATCTAGGCGCTGTCATGGATGCGGTCTCGAAGATGGACGATAAGCAGCTCCATGGTTTAATGAAGATGCTTAATGCCGGTAATCAGAAAAAAGAATTGCCCCCTATCAATGGAGATTTCTACGATATGGATAGCAAATTAAATGGATCAGACCGCCAACTTCAACTAAAGGTACGTGAGTTTATGGAGGAGGAGGTAAAGCCTATTGTCAATAAATATTGGTTAAGGGACGAATTTCCTTTTGAAATTGTACCAAAACTAGCAGCCTTAAATATCTGCGGATATACTTATGAAGGATATGGATGTATGGGCGGAAGTTCGCTGATGGAAGGCATTATTGCTGCGGAGATTGCTCGGGTAGATGCTTCAGTCGCTACTTTTTTTGGTGTACAGAGTGGTTTGGCCATGGGTTCGATTTATATCTGTGGATCAGAAGAACAAAAGCAAGAGTGGCTGCCAAGAATGCAAAAGATGGAAGTAATTGGTGCTTTTGGTCTTACCGAGCCAGAAGTCGGTTCTGGAGTCGCGGGCGGTTTGACAACAACTTGTAAGAAGACTGACGAGGGATGGCTGTTGAATGGTCAGAAGAAATGGATTGGCAATTCGACCTTTTCTGATATCACGATTGTCTGGGCAAGAGATCTGGATGATGGTGAGGTGAAAGGTTTTATTATCCGTAAAGACAATCCCGGTTTTTCAGTTGAAAAAATCAAGGATAAAATGGCTCTGCGGATTGTTCAGAATGGATTGATTACCTTAGATAATTGTATCGTTTCCGAGGCAGATCGACTGCAAAATGCCAATTCTTTTAAAGATACGGGCAAAGTACTTCAGATGACGCGCGCGGGAGTGGCATGGATGGCAGTAGGCTGCGCGCGTGGAGCTTATGAAAATGCGCTGGATTATACACGCAAAAGAAAACAATTTGGTAAACCTATTGCGTCTTTTCAGTTGATCCAAAATCATTTGGTCGAAATGCTTTCTAACCTTACGGCGATGCAAACGCTCGTCTTTAGGCTTTCTGAACTCCAGGATGCAGGGCAGCTGCGGGATGAACATGCTTCACTTGCTAAGGTCTTCTGTTCATTGCGTACGAGAGATATTGTATCTAAGGCGAGGGAAGTCATGGGGGGGAATGGCATTTTATTGGAATATAATGTCGCCAGATTCCTTGCCGATGCCGAAGCTATTTATTCTTATGAAGGGACCAAAGAAATTAATTCGCTTATTGTTGGACGAAGTATCACTGGGTTTAGTGCCTTTGTTTAAAACGTTTGCCAAATCCTGATGGGAGCGAGAGAAGGCTGTAATGAATAAAAAAAGATAAGGCGCTGTTAATTCCAGCGCCTTATCTTTTTTATTCTATTTGCGCTTAAATCTCATAATGGCAATATCACCCATGATAAAAGTCAGTGTATTTTCACTAACATCGTAGCTGTTTACTTTTTCTAATGTAGAAAAGAAAGTCGCTTCGCCGCTACCCTCACAAGCCATTTTTGTAGACATGATCGGTCCAAAACTGATTTGATGCCCGTTTGTCTTAAAAGTAGCGTTGTAATTGTTACAACTGCTATTTCCATTTATCTTGCCATCTACAGTGTTGAATGTCATCGTTGGTTTACGATTCGGATATAATCCCTCAAAAGCGATACGTGGTCCGGAAATGTAATCGAGTTCCCAGGTTCCGCTTAAATTTTGCTTTTCCTCCAATAATTTAAATTTTGCTAAGGGAGCCATTCTTGCTTTATTTAAACTGAGGATACCATTGTTAATGGTATAGTTGTCTGCTGTGATCAACGCTTTGGATAAAGCTTGCTCGATGGACATATCCGGACACGCCATCATCGTTGACATTCCCTGTGCGAATTTGATTTTTCCATTGGCAGAAAAAGTAAGTTCACCACCTATGCCGTTACAACCAGCGCTGGCGCTGTATCTTTTTTCTTCCAGTTTGAGGAAAGGAACTTTGCCATTGACCTGGGCGGCGACCGCTTTCCCACCGACTTCTATTAATTGCCATTTTTTTCCAATAAGAAGGGTAGATGTATTGTCCGTGTCTTGTTTGTCTGAATTCTTTTTCGATACTGCGCAACTTGTCAGCGCAAGAACAGCCATCATCAATACCAAAATGTTTCTAAATCTCATCTTTTAAATTTTTATATAAAACACTATTTCTAACGTTTGGTTTGGCAAAGCGCTACAAAAGGCACTTAACAAAATAAGGCTTCCCATTGGGAAGCCTTATTTATCAGCTATATAAATTGTACTATTTATTTTTGTTTTGTTGTGCTTGTTGCTGAGCACGCATCATTTCTTCCATTTTAGCTTGGAAGCTAGACTTCTTTTCAGCTTTAGGATTCTTTTTATTTTCCTCCAGTTTAGCTAAGATTTTATCGTCATTTACCATTGAACGGATTACTAACTGTGTCAAGAACGTAAATAATGCACTTAAAAAATAGTAATAGTTCAAACCAGCAGGGAAGCTATTCAAGACAAAGAAGAAGATCAAAGGCATGATATAACCCATGTATTTCATTTGACCAGTTGCGCCCGAAGTCGCATTGTTATACCAAGTGGTCAACAATGTTGTTAGGGTCATCAAGATACACATCAAAGAGATGTGGTTGAATGATCCAAAGATGGGTGCAAATGTAAACAAGGTGTCATAGGTAGACATATCCTTCATAAACAAGAAGCTCTGTCCTCTTAATTCAAATAAATTTGGAAAGAAATAGAAGAAAGCAATTGTAAATGGCATTTGAAGTACAAGAGGTAAACAGCCTCCGAGTGGATTCACGCCGACCTGTTTATACAACTTCATCTGCTCCTGTTGCATCAACATTTGATTGTCTTCACCGACTTTCGCTTTGATCTCATCCAACTGCGGCTTTAATACCCGCATTTTAGCCATAGATACGTATGACTTGTAAGTCATTGGTGAAAGAACCAGTTTTAACAATAATGTAAGTAACAAGATGACAATACCATAGCTCATATGGAAACCATCCAAAAAGTTAAATGCAGGCACGGTGATCCATTGATTGATCCAGCGCATAGGTCCCCAGCCCATGTTGATAATGGATTGGTAGTCATTTCCTTCTGCTTTTAATACATTGTATTGATTTGGCCCAAAAAAGAAGTTCAAAGAATAATTATTGTCTTTATGGTTGTCAAAAGCCAATTCAGCGTTGGTGTTGTAAAATTTTATGACATCACCTTCCGTCGCATGTTTTACATCGATTTTCGCGTTAACGAATCCATCTTTGGCATTTAGGATATTGGAGAAATAATGTTGCTTAAAAGCAATCCATTGTACTTTCTTTTCCAGTGCTTCATCATCATCCTTCGATTCTGACAAATGGTCTACTTTATTATCTTCTTGATAATAAAGGGTAGATTTTTGTCTCTCAGATTCAATATTCTGTTCTTTTTGTCTAAGAACGGTACTCCAGTTCAATGTCAATGTTTTTTGACTCTGTGGGATCAGGTTTTGAATACCTTTTGTATTGACATTAAGAGCTACATTGTAACCTTTTCCGGCAATAGAATATACATACTCAATATATTGATCGGCACTGTAATTCAGTTTGAATTTTACTGATTGTTTTCCTTCGCCGGAAACCTGAATGTCCGAAGATTCAGTATTAAAGAATAAATCGTTTGTCGAGATGTTCTGTCCTGCTGCATTGAAGAGGAAACCAAACTTATTATCTTCACCGTCAAAAAGCATCAAAGGTTTTCCATTGAAATTCTTTTCACCTTTGAGTTCGACTGATTTCACTTTACCACCTTTTGTGCTGATTTTGGCAATGATGGCATCATTTTCAAGTGTAATGATTTTTTCAGTTCCAAATTTTGATGCACCAAAAGGTTTTTTCAGTTCAGCTGAATCTGCAATCACTGCTGTTTGCGCTGTTTTAGCTTTTGCGGTAGAGTCACTTGTTGCAGGTTGTCCTTTTGCAGCCTGAGCTTTAGCCTCCTGTCGCGCTTGTTCTTGTTTGATTTCTGATTCTGAAGGCTTCATCAGGTAAAATGAACCAGTGATGATGGCAAACATCAGGACCAAACCAATTAGGGTATTTCTATCCATCTTTAATAACTAAACTTAATTAATTTTATCCTTCTAATACTACTTTGATTTCTTGTTGGCCAAAGCAGCGGCTACAAAGCTAACAAAAAGTGGGTGAGGATTTGCAACAGTTGACTTTAATTCTGGATGAAATTGTCCGGCAACGAAAAAAGGATGGTTTTTCAATTCGACAATTTCAACTAATCCAGTCTCCGGGTTGAAGCCCGAAGCGATCATTCCTGCTGCCTCATATTGTTTTAAATAGTCATTGTTAAATTCATAACGGTGACGGTGTCTTTCGGAAATTTTTGTTTTTCCATAAATGGCAAAGGCTTTGGTGCCTTTTTTAATTTCACAGTCGTAAGCACCTAAACGCATTGTGCCACCCATATTGGTGATGTTTTTTTGCTCTTCCATCAGATTGATGACAGGATTGCTGGTGTTCGCATCCATTTCAAAACTATTGGCATCTTTTAATCCCAATACATTTCTGCCAAACTCAATGACCGAACATTGCATACCCAGACAAATACCAAAGAATGGAATGTTATTTTCACGTACATATTTGATCGCGTTTAATTTGCCGTCCAGACCACGTTCGCCAAAGCCTGGAGCGACCAATACACCGTCCATACCTTTTAGCTTTTCAGCGACGTTTTCTTTTGTAACACTTTCGGCAGCGATATAACTCACCTTTACTTTACATTCATTTGTTGCACCGGCATGGATAAATCCTTCAGTAATGGATTTATAAGCGTCTGGAAGTTCAACATATTTTCCCACTAAAGCAATGCAAACTTCACTTGTTGGATTTTTGAGCTTACCTAGGAAGTTTTTCCAGTTTTCCAGATCCGGCTCGTTTTTATTGGAAAGTTTTAGCTTTGTTAGGGCCGTTTTATCCAGATTTTCTTTTAACATTAATAAAGGAACGTCATAGATGGTCGAAGCATCGATAGATTCCACGACAGCATTGATGTTAACATTACAGAACTGTGCTAATTTTTTGCGGATTTCCTGAGATAATTTGTGCTCTGTACGGCATACCAGGATATCTGGTTGTACCCCATATTCCAATAATGTTTTGACGGAGTGCTGTGTTGGTTTGGTTTTAAGTTCACCGGCTGCAGCTAAATATGGGACCAAAGTTAGATGAATAACTAAAGAATTATTCGCCCCCAGTTCCCAGCGTAGCTGTCTTACAGCTTCAACAAATGGAAGGGATTCGATATCCCCTACAGTTCCACCGAGTTCAGTAATAATGATATCATATTCACCGGATTCACCCAAAAGCTGCATGCGGCGTTTGATCTCATCAGTGATATGTGGGATGACTTGAACGGTTTTTCCTAAATATGCCCCTTCACGCTCTTGTTGGATGACGTGTTGGTAGATACGACCTGTTGTTACATTATTCGCTTGTGAGGTAGGGACGTTTAAGAAACGCTCATAGTGGCCAAGGTCAAGGTCAGTTTCGGCTCCATCTTCAGTAACATAACATTCACCATGCTCATAAGGATTCAATGTTCCTGGGTCAATGTTAATGTAAGGATCGAATTTTTGAATAGTCACTTTGTAGCCACGTGCCTGGAGAAGTTTAGCAAGGGAGGCTGCAATAATACCTTTCCCTAACGACGAAGTAACGCCGCCCGTAACAAAAATATATTTAGTCATAACAATTAAAGGATTTTCAATTTTATGTGGTCAAAATGACCAATAATAGTTGCTTTATGTACGGGATACAAAGATAGCAATTTTTTATTCAATATTATAATTGAAAGATTCACTGAATAAATAAATTAAAAATAGATGTTGCCCTGGTTATCGATTGTAGCCTTTAAATCGGGTTGCGATTTCGACTTAATCTCAATGCGATAGAACTTATTGGCATTGGAAAAGACAAGTTGATAATGCTTATTGATATTAATGATTTCAGGGTAAAATTTGCTCAATTCATCAAGAGACGTTGCATAGCGCTTATTTGCATTCCAGTAAATTTGTTGCATGTAAAAAATATTCCAGACAGTTTTTTCCAATGCCAAAAATTGTTCATCTACGAATTGTTGTTCGTCTTGATCCACAAATTTGATATGTCCCCATCGTTCGGGATAATGCATGTTAATCAGACCAATGGGCGACCATACCCAGTTTTCTTCCGCAAGTGTCTTGCCAGTATTATCCTTTCTTTTGATATAACCTTTTCCATTGACATCATAGTGCCATTGTACGCGGGAGAAATTTATCTTCCACACTTCATTTGCCTTGATTTGATTTCCTTCACCAAAGTATTTTAGACTTTTGACCGGGATCTTCATTTCGACGGTCCAAAAATTATCTTTATCGGTTGGATTATTTATTGTTCCATCTTTATAAACAGCACTTTGGATATCTTTGGTGTCCCAGTTTAAGTTAGCTTTCCCACCAAAACGATAAGGTTTGGTCATGAGGAGATCCATGATCGTATTCAGAGCATTAACTTCAATTTCAATATATTCAGGAGATTGCAGATTAGGTTTCAGAAATACCTCAAAGTCATTGTCATGATAGATGATGGTGTCTTTCTGTCTGAGGTAACCATTGATATGAGGTTCTTCCAACTTAGCAAACAGATAGAGATTTTCGTTATCCCAGAGCATTTTGACACGAGTTTCTAGCGCAGGTTTTGGTTTACTGTTTCCTTCTATGTCTTTGAATGTATTTGTCCATGCTGCCTTTGCCCAAGATATTTCGTCATCTTTACCATCAATTTCGATCGCGGTTTGAGCTTTTTGGACAAAGTAAATCTCTGGCTTAGACTGTAATCGGAGAAAATCACCTACATTTCGCTGTGCAAAAATGGTTGTCGTCTGTAGGGTAAGAGCTAATATAAAAAAAACAGTTTTCATCAAGATATTGTATGTCTATTAGTTACCAAGAAATTTATGTAAGCGCGCTTAATGGGGCTGTTTTTATAAAATCCTAAAATTTCCATTGATTTCTATGTATGGAAGATTGGCAGTGCTAAAAGTAAGTAAAATGTTTTAGCTAAGCAAAGAGGGGTGATTCTTTTTAAGAAATCAGATTCGATTGTCTTAATTTTATTACATGGGGTTTCGTGTTGATCTAAGTGGTAGGGTGAGCGGGGTGGATTTGTCCCGGGTAGGAAGATGGTTGATTTGGTAGGAAATAAAAAAAGGCTTTGATAAAATTCAAAGCCTTTTTTTATGCCGTGGTAGTCGTAATTAGATTCTTTTTGATTTAATACGAGCAGCTTTACCGGTAAGGCCACGTAAATAGAATAATTTAGCGCGACGAACTTTACCATAGCTGTTTACTACAATTTTTTCAATGTTTGGTGAGTTTACAGGGAAAATACGTTCAACACCTACACCGTTTGAGATTTTACGAACGGTAAAAGTAGCGTTAGCACCTTCGCTGTTTAATTGGATTACTACACCTTGGTACACCTGAACACGCTCTTTATTTCCTTCGCGAATTTTATAATGAACGCTGATGGTATCTCCGGCTTTGAAAGCGGGAATTTCATTTCTTACTACCGCTTGTTCTTCTACAAATTTTACTAAATCCATGATTTCGAGTAATTATTAACGATTTATATCCTGTAAAAATCGGAATGCAATATTACGACTTATTTTTTGAATATGAAAATACTTTTTGAAAAAACTATCGACTGTTATTCAAATCGGACGCAAAGATATGAAAATGAAATGGATAATCTAAAGTTATTTTGAATATTCCTTTATATGGTTATTTGACCGTGTTTTTGCGCTTTAAAATGGTCCTTATAGATGCTGCTGATAAAAATATTGGTCAATCAATCAGTAATTTAGTATAAAAAATGCATTGAGGTATTGACAAATTCAAAAATTGATTCGATATTTGTGCCACACAAAACAAAGGTGATACCTTTTCGGGGTGTAGCGTAGCCCGGTATCGCGCCACATTTGGGATGTGGAGGTCGTAGGTTCGAATCCTGCCACCCCGACTAAAGAGCTCTAACGAAAGTTAGAGCTTTTATTGTTTCTAGGCAGGACGAGAACCTACGGCCGGTTAAGTTGCTATGGGGTTCGATCCGAAGGAGGCTCAGGGTGGTGTCTGGGCCATGTGTGGCTGAGCCAATCCTGCCACCCCGACTAAAAAGCGCTAACGAAAGTTAGAGCTTTTATTGTTTTATCGTTTCCGTCTATTTTTCTTCTTGGCTCCATTATTGTATCAATTCAGTTGCCGATAGCAAGCAAAAGAATAGGGGATCGCGGAAACAAGATGGATATGACCTATAAATAGCCTTTTAGGATCCAATTTTTTCGTGACGATTTACCCAATGTGGATGGAATTCTTTAGTTTTGGCTCTGCTAGCTAAGGAAGATTACACTATTGCCTCCTCGGCAAAGAAACGTTTGGAAAAACTCAGAAATACGGACGAACAATGATATTGAAAGAAAAAATCGGCGACACCTACCTGAAATGCCTGCTTACTGGAGTACTTTCGGCTATGTTAGTTACAGGACATGCGCAGGAAGTGGTGAAACAGCAGAAAGAGAAGCAACAGCCGCAACAAAAAGAAAAGCAACAGCTACCCGAGCAACGAACTGCGGAGCAAGTCCAGACCATGGATTCCATTGATGTCGTACGCGATTACCGGCCGATGCTGGCCGATGCCGTCAAGGTGCGCAGGAGTCCAAATATGCAACTTATCAACCGCGATGCGATCGAAACGGAGCTGCGTCAGATCGCTACCAGCATCTATTTGGCACAACAAAAATATAAACAGGCATACTACCATGAGTTGATGAAACGTCATCCGGACGCTTCGCAAAGCAATATCGACAATTACCGCATCAGCTATCTGGCTTACGGGGCGGGCGAATACAAAAGAGCGAGCGGTATGTTGGAATCGATGAAACCTTCGGATGCCTTTTATCAGGGCGCGATCATGACTTTGGGCCATATTGCTCTGGAAGCGGGCGACAAGCAAGGGGCACGAAATGCCTTTGTCAAAGCGATGAAACTGGATCTCGACCGGCAAGTGAAAGCCGATGCGCTCTTTAACTACGCCAAAGTGCTGTTTGCCATGGATTCCACCCAGGCTGCCCAGCAAGTTCTTGAGAAATATATCGCCCAGGAAGTGAAGCCTGCAGATCCGGGTGCCAAAAGACAGGAAAGTCCGGAAATACTATCAGCTGAGATTCTGCGAGGGACGACCAACTTTCATGCAGGGGTCAGCATGTTGGAATCGCTGAAGGAACGCGGCAAGGAAGTCGATGCGATCTATCAAAAGGTAACCTACTACCGTGGACTGGAGTTCTATAACGAGCGTGCTTTCGAAAATAGTATATCTATGTTTATGCGTTCGGAAAAATTTCCGATCAATGCGGAAATGGCGGCTCTGGCGACCTACTGGAAAGCGGAGGCAATGTATGAAGTGCGCAAATTTGGGGAGGCGGTAGAAAATTTCTCCCGGTTCCTGAGCTTGCCTGCGGCAAAAAACAACGAGGTCTATAATTACGCCAATTATGGGCTAGCCTATGCGGCCTACCGAAATAACCGTTTCGCGCTGGCAGCCGATTATTTTGAGCGCTTTCTGAAGGCCGGGGCAAGTACCGTAGATGAAAATATACGGTATGACGTGATCGCACGTCTGGGCGACTCGTATCTGTGCCTACGTGATTACGGCCGGGCCAACAGCTACTATGACAAGCTGATCAACGGGAAAGCGCCCAATCAGGACTATGCGTTGTTCCAACGCGGTGTACTCTTTGGATTGCAGGGCGATAATGAAACGAAGCTCAGTACCCTGCGGTCCGTTCTAAAACAATTTCCGGCTTCGAACTATGCCGATGACGCGGCCTTTGAGATCCCTTACACCTATTTCACTATGGGCGATTATGAGAACGCGCTCACAGGGCTGCAAGCAATGATCGAAAAGTACCCGCGCAGCAGCTATGTCCCACGTGCGCTGATGACCATTGGGCTTGTACAGTATAATAACGATGAACCCGAACCAGCGAAGGCCACCTTCCAACAGGTGGTGGAAAAATATGCGCGAACCGCCGAGGCAGAGCAGGCGATGCGTTTCATTGAAAACATCTACCTCGATCAGGGCGATGCGACGAGCTACATCCGGTATGCGATCGGTAGCAATGTGGGTAATTTGAGTCCTGCGGAGCAGGATGATCAGGCTTTCCAGGCAGCCCATTCCCTCTTTGCCCGGGGAGAATATGGAGCCTCTGTGGAGGCGATCAATGCTTATTTTGATAAATTCCCGAAACCCAAACAAGAAAAATATGCTCGCTACATCCGCGGGGTGAGTTCGTATAAGACCGGGCATCCGCAGGAAGCGCTGCACGATCTGAATATCATCCTGAACGACTGGACAAGTAAGTATACGGAGAATACTTTGCTGACAGTGGCTGCTTTATATCTGGACTTAAAGGAATACAACGAGGCCATTGTCCACCTAAAAAAATTGGAGCTAAATTCCGAATATAAAAAACACTATGGCTATGCGGTAACTAACCTGATGATCTGTTATTTCGAACTCGGTGATATGGAACAGATGGCCAAATATGTACAGTTTATAAAGGCTTACGATGGTGCAACAGAGGAGGAAATTGCCAAGGCACACTTATACAGTGGCAGGGCTTTTCTGAAGGACAAGGATATAGTGTCTGCCATGAAAGAGCTCAATCTGGCCGCTCTGAAGAGCCAAACGGAGGTAGGCGCAGAGGCACGGTACCGTGTGGCACAATTGCAGTATGATAACAAGGAGTACGACAAAGCCCAAGAGACAGCCTTTGATGTGATCAATAATAGGGAGGCATATGAATATTGGGTGGCAAAGAGCTTCGTATTGCTTGCAGATACCTATGCGCGTAAAGGCAATTCTTCCCAGGCCAAGAGTACGTTGAAAAGTGTGATTGAAAATTATGAAAAAGATGATGATATTGTCCCCTCAGCAAAAGAACGTTTACAGAAATTAAACAAAAAGTAACAGCAATTTTTTTATGATTGAAAAAGCGTTAACGAAAGTTAGCGCTTTTTTGTTTAATCCTAACAGTCAACAAAACCAAAAATCAATACATACGGTAGTTGCATTTCTGAGAAAATAAAGATCCATTTATAAGGAGGCCTGAAACTATATGTATATTATCTTACAAAACCAATAGTTACAGACGATTCTTAAATGATAAATACAATCGTAAGCTAATTTTATTCTATTTGCTGTACTGTTAATGATGACTCCGATAAATGCTTTCTTAATTTCTGTATCGGTAGATATGTAAATAAAATTGATAGTACACCAGCCAGAAGCCCATCTAAAATAGCCATTGCGGTTGCATTTAACCTATAGTGTGTAGACAGATTATATTGTGCCAGCAAGAGACATAGGAATACAAATAAACCCGTTGCGAAGCCATGGATAATACACAGCTTCGTAATAAATTTATTCCTGTTCAGTTCACTGTCTACTGTTAAAGCGATTGACTCCTGTTCTATGGCTGCGATCACCCGTTTGATAATATCCATTGTAAGGACAACAGGTAAAAATATGGCCATCGGTAGCGTCAGTCGAGCCAAACTTTGCGGACCAGCGAAAAAGTGCGTATATCCCAGCTCCTGGAAGCTGGCGTAAGCAACCAGGAAATTGAAGAAAACATTGGGGAGGATATAATAAATTGCGCGCTTTCTTAAAAATCGCCTGAGCGTTGTTTTTTTTATTTTCTTTGATTCCGTAAACTTCGTCATGTGTATTCTATAGGGGCAAGGTCATGAATGCAATAGCCGTATCTTTTATTTTAATCGCTTCTTCTTTTGGTAAAAAATCTTCATTGGACATAAACGTAAAATCCATTTGTTGATTAAAGGTCGTTGTAACCAAGGTATTTGAATTCAACCAGGGGAAAGCCACTGTTGGACTGTATATGGTTTCCAAGGTGAAGTTGTTGTACTCGTTTGGAATTTGGAGCTTACCCATATTGGATAGCGTGAGGTCATGTCCTCCCGGACTTGATTTTAATATGGAAATCATGCGTTCCACCAGCGGGTGCATCTGTTCGCCCATCCAGAGCAGCTCCCGGGCTTCCATCTTTTCTATTTTTTGTGTGAGTGCCCTTTTTATGTCTTTCGCGTTATACATGATATTATCGTTTCCCTTTTTTAGAGAAAGTTCCACTGTCGGAGCAAAGGCGAACATATGATCTTGTTTAATTTCCGGGATAAAGTGGCGGATGTCAACCGGGCTGATCACTTTATTTTTTGCAGCCTTACCTTGCACCTCCCGAAAAGCTTGCATAAATGCCGTACATAAGAGTGCATGGACAGTAATGCCTTGCGCCTTGCAACCTTGGGTTATGGCCGCCGTTGTTTCCGCATCCAGTTTCCAGTGCATCGCATAGTTTTTCCCCTGGTTTCTTTTTCTGCTCTTTCGTTGCAGGAAAAAGAAGAATCTCGCCAGCAGTAAATAGAACTTGGCTTTGCGTGATTTTTTTCGGAGCTCGAAGCTCTGTGGTAGAAAGTCATTAACCGATTCAAAGAGCTGGTAGGGTTCGAGTTCCTTATCGGGGTTATCCAATAGGTAAAGTAGCTCCCGCATCAACGTTACAATACTGGTTCCATCGCAGACACAATGTGGTAATACCCAAAGCAACTCCGAATTGGAATCCCCTTTGATCCATACCAATTGGGCTAGTGGTTTACTGTCAGCTTTAAATGGGCGATACCATTCCCGTTCCGATTCGGCGAGCCAGTCCATATCCGTTTGACGGCTGACTATAACGAGTGGAATGGATTCCATGTCTTCCTGTACAACAAAATGGGGCTGTTGTGCATCTGCCATCTGGATGACTGATCGGAGCAAAGGGTGTTTCCGTTGAATTTTTGCCAGCGCGCTCCGAAGATGTCCTTCAGCGATCTCCCCATTGATTTTAGCTGCAAATACACAGTTTAAGGGCGTTTCGGTATCAACATACATGATCCGTTCCACCATCATTAGTTTTCTTTCGATCATGATGCCACCTGATAATCTAATTGTTGTCTGATCCGGTCTATGATCACATCCCGGATGGCCAATGCTTCACTATAGGGGAGGTAACCTTCGCTTCCCATAAAGGAAAAATCCATTTGTCCACGAAAGGTAGAGGTGACCATTGTCGTTGTATTGCCCAAAGGACCAATGACCGAAGGACTGAAGATTGTTTCCAGGTTGAATGTGCGATATTGATCGGGTATCTGTATACGGCCCAAATTAGAAAACATACAGTCATTGGATGATTTACCCCGTTTTAAGAGTTTGGTAAAGTTCTTCAGCGCATCATGGGCCGATTCCATCACCATCATGGTGATATAAGGATTGAGTTTCGCTGTTTTGCGTTCCACTTCATCCTGCATCAACCGGAGGTTATCCAAAAAGCTCATCTTCTGGTTCGAAGACATGACAATCATCAATCCGAACGCAAAAATATGGTCATCTTTTATCTGTGGCGCAAAACGTCGGATATCTACGGGACAGGAAATTTTATTGAACGCTGACGAACCACGTACGCTATGGAATGCTTCCAAGACCGTAGCCCCCAGAAATGTGTTAACAGTGATATCCAATGACTTGCAATAAGAAATAAGTTGCCTGCTGGTGCTTTCGTCCAGCTTCCAATGAATTAAATAGTCCGTCTGTCGATCGATCGCTTTTCTGCCGACCGGAATACATTTAATCGCTAAAGCTGCTAATCGACCGATTGTTTTTGCCTTAAATCGCTTCTTACCACTCTGTAAGATATGTTCCGGTACGACATCTTCAATACCACGGATAGGATTTTCCAGCCCGATCTCCGCAGTAGGGTTGTCCAACACCTTTAAAAATTCATGTAATAGTGCCATGGCCGAGCCGCCATCGCACAGACAATGATGGAAAACAAATAGCATATCCGAAACATCTTCACCCCTTATCCAGACAAATCGGATTAGCGGTTTGGACTGATAATCGAAGGTCGAATGCCATTCCCTTTTGGACTCTTCCTGCCAGTCATCATCGCTTTGTCGGTTTACGAACCGTACCGGAATCGATATGGTTCGTTCCGGAACTTGAAACCAAGGTATATTCCTGTCATCATGTTGGATGAGTGCCCGTAGCCAGGGATGCTTTTCCTGAAGGCGGCTTAGGGCATATCGAATGTCCTCTTCGTTGAAAACACCACGTAGCCGAAAAGGAATAACGGCATTGAAGGGTTCGGTTCCATCCCCCAGCAGCATACGTTCACCAAATAGTAGTTTTCTTTTCATAGCCTATACCTGTGCCAACGTCGAACATTCTTGTTTTACAAAGCCTTCCAATAGCGCTACAGCCTGATCGTTGCCACCAGCTGTTTGAAAAGTTTTTTGTACCTCCTTAGCGGCATTTCTGTATTTGGGGTTATTCAATAACTCAAATACAGTGTCGCGTAGGGTGTCAATGCGCATGCGTTTGTACCGGATACTCAATCCGCATCCGGCCTGCTCAATGAGTTTGGCCGTATGAAAATGATCATACGCAATCGGCGTGATCAGCATGGGCAGACCGTTTGTAAAGGTATCGTTGACCGTATTGAAGCCTCCGTGGCAGATAACCATGTCCATCTGCGGCATCAGAGCGGATTGGGGAACGAAGCCGCTCACGATAAAATTGGAAGGCCATTCGTCGAATATTTCCGGTGGAGTAGCCGCAATAATTGTCACCGGCTCATTTGCGAAAGCCTCGATCAGTTTACCAAAAAATGCTTTTCGAATATCCACGAGTAGTGTACCTAAGGATACAAATATCTTCGGAGTACTGCTTGCTGCCAAACGTTCCCAGTCAAAAGGAGTGTTATTTGGACGACCTTTGACCGGTCCGACAAATTTCATGTGTGGCGGTACCGTTTCAAAGCCGGCGAAAGCTTGTGACGTAAATATCAGGTTGAGCTGATGAGAGTGTATAAAGATGCCATCGTCATAAATTCCTACGGCCTTCTGAAGATCTTTGATCAGGTTTTGCTGCCATTCAAATATCTTAGGTGCATTCTTTTCCGTGTCACCCATGACGTCCGGAGGAACAGGGGTTGTTGTCACACAAGGGATCTGATGTTTATGTGCGAATAGCGCGCCTCCAAAGGTAATGCAGTCGTTTACGATCACATCGGGCTGCCATTGGCCGAGAAGACGTTCCAATCCCGGCATCATCATTTTTGCGATCGGCACATAGGTTTCTTCCAGTGCCAGTTTCATGACTTCGGGGCCTGAACAGGAAGGACCATCGTCCTGACGTTTCAATAGCTGTTGGAGTTCCTCCTGAAAAGGTACCAGATCTTCTTCCGGATAGATATAACTTCCACCTGTAGGAATATGATGATCAGCTAATGGCGTTATGCCAAACCATCGGACTTCATGCCCACGGGCAAGCAGGCTCGCACCAACGCTTAACGTTGGACTGATATGTCCGAAAAATGGTGGTACAACGATGAGGAACTTCGCAGGCATTTCCGCCCTTGGGGTAACAGAGACAGCTGCCTTTTCCAATAAGTCTGCTGCAGATTTTGTGCCTCCGGCTTCGATAAAGGACTGCCGTACAGTATGTGCAGCTTCGCGGTAGGATGGATTGTTTAGAATGGTATGAACACACTCTTTTAAGTGATGCGCCTTAAAACGATTGAAATTCAGTCGTTCACCGGCACCAGTACGAACTACGCGGCCAGCTACATGCGACTGGTCGTAAGCGATCGGGATGACCACAAATGGCAGACCCTGTGAAAGAGTTTCGGAAACGGTATTATGGCCGCCATGGCATACGACTGCATCCAGATGCGGTAACAAATCCAGTTGTGGGATGTGTTGATAAACCATGAAATTCTGGGGCCAGGATTCAAATAGCTGCGGATCTGAAACAACGACGACAGTCAAGTCCTCGCCGGCAAACGCATCGATTACTTTTTGGAAAAATGCTTTCTTATGATCATGATCAAAAGTGGTACCGATACTGACCAGGATTTTTTTTCGATTACTGGTATGCAGTTTATCCCAGTCAAATCCCACGGATATCCGACGTTCGGACAGGACAGGTCCCGTAAAATGATAGTTTGGGGCGAGCTCCATCTCTCCAAAGAAATAACGGGATGTTAAGACAAGTGTAAGCAGATCCGAGCAATCCAAAGATTTATTTCCAGTTACCCCGAGCTCCTGTTGTAAAGCGACGATCTGCTTTTCTTCCCATTCGTGCACTTTTGGGAGTTCACTAACAATTTTAATGGCTGCGGGAGCCGTTACAGTAGTCGCATAGCGAAATCCCAGTTTTTTTGCCGCAACAGCAGCGGCGAATAACTGATGGTCACCAATGACGAGATCGGGTGCACATGTTTCTAATAAGTCAAGAATACCTTTATAACAATGTCTATTTAAAGGAATAAGCACATCTTCGTATAGAAATTTAATGCTATCAATACCATAAACAATCTTTTTTGAAATAATATCGAGATATTGTTCACTTTCTTTTTTTTCTTCATCGGTCTGGTCATACTGAATAAGCAATAGCTTCCCTCCAGCCGGAAGTTTATCGGTTAAGTTTTTGTCAAGACTGATCCAGGCCACCTCATGTCCTCTTTCCAAAAGTTCAGCACCAATGCTCAACGTCGGATTGACATGACCTGTCAGTGGGGGGACAACAAACACAAATTTAGCCATGGTTTTGTAATAAAGGGTTAGATAAAAAATGAACGATAGTTTCAGCTATCCGTACAGGTTCTTGTATGGGAATATTATGGTCTCCGGGAATAAGCTCTAGCTGTGCACCGGGGATTTTTGTTTGTAGCCATTCGCCCGTTGGCTTGCAATTGGAAACATCTCCATACAGCAACAGGGTAGATGGTGGCAACGCCGTTGCATCTATTTCATGGAGGAAATATTTCTCCTTGATCATATCGGCTTTGATACTCGTCTGATTGAATAAAAATTCGTAGAGGCGATGGTTTTTTTCAAATTGTCGCTTACCCATTTTCATTTTCGTCGTATCGGTAAAATTTGCGATATAATGCTCCAAAAACTCCTTGCTATATTCATCTATAATATTGCGTGCTTTTTCATCCTGCGGATCCGGAGCTTCCATAACGACTAACTTTTCCACACGCTTAGGCATCCGCAATGCCGTCTTAAGTGCAATAAGTCCACCAAAACTATATCCTAACAGATGGATGTTTTTAAGCTGTAGCGTATCCAACAAAGCAATTAGATCGGATGACATATTTTCAAGATCATAGCCTTCCAATGCACGGTCGCTCATGCCATGACTTTTGAGGTCATACATGACGACGTGAAAATGCTGCGCCAGGACTGGGGCAATATTAAAATAGTAAATAGAGAGGTTGCTGAACATACCGTGGATCAGTACCACGGTATGTTCAGCGCCTTTGTTAAGTTCTTGTATGTGAACTTTCCTGTTGTTGACCGTAATTATTGGCATTCGTAGATATAATTGATGATCATACGGAGGTCAAGATTGATCAGTTGATCCAGGTCCATCGAAGATAACCAGCCGGTAAAATCAATCTGCTCACCAAAATGTGCTTTGATTTTCTCGGAAAAAGAAACAATTTCAATGCTGTCCATTTCGAGATCTTTTGTAAAGGAGCTTTCCGGCGTGATATCCATCTCTTCAACAAATTCTTCGCCGATAACTTCTGTGATAAAGCCTTTTAATAAAGCGAATAATTCTTCATGATTTAATTTTAGTGTCGTGTTTACAGTGTCCATCCGATAATATAATTTTGGTGTTTGATCGTTTTTATTTCTATTTGATTGATCCAGAGATGATCTCCCTCGATACGTTTTACTTCGTGTCTTTTGGGGTTACCTTTTAAGCCGGTGCCCAGGAATTTTCCATAAGCTTCCTTCGCTACCCAAAAACGGGTTGTCCATTCGGCCTGCTCTCTGCCTTGGAGCAATTCCATTTCCGCATCGGTAAAAACCAGTGGGTAAAAACCGGCACTCCGTTCCTCGATGACTTCCATGTCAATGCCAACCGGTTTGTCCTTCCGGGCTATAGCCACAGCATCCTTACCTTTATGAGCCAGTGAGATATGAATATCGTTTGTCATATCGCCCAAAAGATAAGGTTTGCCTACTTCGTCTGAGCGGATTTCAAACGTAATCGGATAACAGGGATGATTTTTCTGACGGTTTAAAAGCTGTCGTACCGCGTCTTTTACCGCAACACGACTTACCATCCAACTTTTTCTGCGATTGGGCAGCAACTGTTGGTAATGCTGTTTTTCAGTTTGGTTGAAATAACGTTTCAGAATAAAGTCCCAGGAAGCGACACGCGTATAAGCCTGGTGAAAGAAGAAAACAGCTGGTGCGATTTCCGTTGAGAGTCGGTTGTGCAACGGTGACATGGAAACATTCCAGAGTGCCTCATCGATTTCCAGCCGTCTATTTTGCCAGCCACGGATTGCGCACCATACTTTTCCGTTTCGTTGGAGCGTAATGTTTGCGATAGCAAACTCATCGTTCAGCTCCGTCAACATACAGGTGCATTCGAATAGACCTTCTTGGTTATGTATATCGTCGAAAAATTCAATTTCCTTAATTTTAACAGGAAATGCAATGCGATCTTTTGTCAGCGTGAGCTGCAGCCATAAACCAAACAGTTGCCCCGCATTATCCAGTAAAGAGCCTTTGCCGCCATTGCCTTTGATCTTACCTGTTATCCCTTTTTTACCTATGGCAGTTACCTCCATAATCCCTTGATAAGCTGTTCCGTGAAACATATGCTTCTCATAAATCTCTTCAGAAGTACGTGTAATAGGTAAGGTTTCGCCGATGGAAAGGTCAAAGCTTGGCGGTGGGGGATATGCAGTTGATAAGCCTACCTCCGCATTTGCAAAATTCTCAATATCCAGATAGGCGCGTTGTGGAGTGCGCCATTCACCCTTAACTGTTTTTTCAAAAGGTTTGGCTACGTTCATCCATTGAAACACACTTACCTGCATGATTTTATGGATTTTTGAGCCGGATTGCTCCGCCTGTGCCATTTCAGCTAGCAATTCAAAGATCATGGTCATCGGAATCACAGGTTCCATATCGGCAACCTCTGACCATCCCTGTGGCTGCCTTAGTAGACTATGGTCGATCAGGTAGGGATGGCTCTCCAGATTGATCTGTAGTTTATTTGAGAAATGGGTACTTACAGGTTTCTCTAAGACAGCAGGTGGCGCTACAACCGAGACAAAAGCAGGTTGTGGCCTATTTTGGAAGAGATTTAATACTTCCTCTTGCATCCTGATCATATCGGCGATATTCTCCCGAAATGTCTGTACCAAAGGATGGTTGTCTTTTACAACGGTATTTGCGTTCAATTGAGCCTGGGCTGTCCCCAAAGATTTTCCTAAATTTTTGAGCGCCTCAAAATCGCGGACAATAGGTGATCCAAGCTGCAACGTCATCCCTTTATTTGCTGCTTTTTTTGTGTGGTTTTGTAACGCCAGAAAATCCAGCGCGACCGTTTTACCTTCCACAAACAACGCGGCGACGACACGTTGTAACTGGGCAAGCGCCGAACGCGTTGTGACACTGGAGGCCAATGTGCTAAATGCTTTTCCTTTTAAGGTGTCGTCAATAAAACCGATCAATCCACCGGTACCCACCTGGATGAAGAAACGGACACCTTCTTCATATAGCTTTTCCGTCAGCTCACGAAAACGGACTGGCTCGACAAGGTGTTCAGCACTCAATTGACGGATAGCCTGTTGGTCCGATGGGTAAGGCATTAATGTTGTCGCTGACCACAGAGGGATCTTGGTCTGCTGAAATTGCACTTTTTCCATGCCTGCCAGGATCAGGTCAAGTTTGTCTGCTACAAAAGGTGAGTGAAAACCCGACTGGAACGGTAAGATCTGATGAAATATCTGCTTTGCCTTCAATAGGGGGACAAGCTCATCCAAAGCCGCATTACTGCCACAGAGTATGACCTGATGTGGGCAATTGTCATTGGAAACATAAATATTGGCGATCTCCGCGATCAGAGGGGTGATTTCCGCAAGGCCTGTTCCGATGGCAATAAACTTGGAATCCTTGAGTTCAAATGTCTGCGGGTTAAGTACATCAATAAGATCTTTGACCGAACTTGCTTCCGCCAGCTCCGAAGAGTAGCCGGCGAGCCATTCGCCCAAACTATGTCCGGCGTTCATATCAGGATAGATCCCCAGTTTTTTGAGGGAATTATCAAGGATGCTACAGGCATTGAAAATATCCAGTGCATCGTTCAATAAACCTTCACCTTCCGTTTGTATGGGCGCTGTCAATCCAAAATAGCGGCTGACCGAGTCTACCTCTCCCTTGGCTAAGCCATCTAACCCCGGGAAGACGAAGGCAACCTTGCCTCCCTCTTGTAATAATGGCATAGAGGTATACCAAATATCTTGTTTGTTGCGCCAGTCCCTATCTTTAGCGACAATTTTGATTGCTTTTTCAATCCGTTCCGGTGTTGGGTCAAATAGAGCGAGACGATAATTGCCTTCACCTACTGCTGTGTCGTTATGCTGTAAGGCCGCAAGCAGTTCCGCATGTGTTGGCCGGGCAAGTAACAATACCGGATCTTTTTTCGGCATATCGTAACCCGTTAATACCACATGTGCATTGATACCGCCAAAACCAAAAGCATTGACTGCTGCCACTTTGGGTAGACCTGTCTTTGACCAGCTTTTTGCTTCCTGCACGGGTGCAAATCGCGTTGTCTGCATATCAGCGGTCGGATTTTCGCAATAAAGCGTCGGTGGTAATGTATCGTGATGAAGCGCCAAACAGGTTTTTATCAGCCCCGCGATTCCTGCCGCAGGCATGGCATGACCGATATTGGATTTGACCGAACCGATTCCAGCAACAGGCGCAGCCACATCCTTACCAAAAAATTGCGCTAAGGTCTGCAGCTCTGTTTTATCCCCAAGTGGAGTTCCCGTACCGTGTGCTTCCAGGTAACCGATCTGTTTTTCGTCCAGTTCAGCATTTTTCCAAGCCTGTTGTAGTGCCTTTAGCTGACCTTTAACGGACGGACTCATGAGACTTGTGCCATGACCATCGCTGCTCACGCCGACCCCTTTGACGACAGCATAGATTTTATCTTGGTCATGTATAGCATCTTCAAGCCGCTTTAATACAACAAAACCACAGCCTTCACCGATTAGTAAGCCATCGGCATCCATGCTGAATGGTTTGATCTGCTGGTTGTGGGAAAGGGCTCCCAACTGTGTAAAGATACTCCAAAAAGCAGCATTTTGCCCTGTATGTACGCCACCGGCAATCATTAGGTCACTACGGCCACGCTGCAATTCCTGCACCGCATGGTCCACCGCGATTAGTGCGCTGGCGCAAGCTGCGTCTACCGTAAAGGCTACGCCGCCTAGATTGAAGCGGTTGGCAACAAGGGAGGCAACAAGGTTGGGGATTAAGCCCATGGCCGTATCAGCGGCAAAGCGCCCCTTGCGTTCCTGGAATGCTTGCTTTACCTTTTCGATATCAGCTGTAGGAACTTGCGGTAAAAGTTCCTGTAAAAGTGATGAGATCTGTTCGCCCGTGCGTACGATTTCTATGGCACGCGTAGCACCAGGACCAGTATAATTTCCTTTTCCGATCACAATTCCTGCCCTTTCCAGGGATTTTTGCTTTTGGAATACGCCGGCATCTTCCAATGCTTTCTGTACCAGGTCAAGCGTGAGCAGGTGGTCGGGTTCGGTACCCTCAACAGCAAGGGGCAATATGCCAAATGCTGTCGGATCGAAAACATAGTCCGAAATAAAACCACCACGTTTGCAATAAAAGCGGTCCACGGTTCCCGGACTTCCACTAAAATGGATCGGGTCAATCCGATCAGCCGGCGCAAATTCGGTAGAATCAACCTTATTGACGATATTTTGCCAGAACATATTGGCATCCTGTGCTCCCGGAAAGACACAGGATAAACCAACGATGGCAACATCTGTTTTCTTCATAATCAATGGATGTGACGGTTTACCAATTTTTGCCTGACATAATTAAAACTTGGCTGTCCGTGCCGTACTTGATCTCATTAAGGAAAATTTCTTTTCCTTCATCCAAAGGAATCAGGGAGATGCCACGACGTTCATATTCTGTCTCCAAAGTTTGTGAAACCATACCGGCACCCTTCCATGGTCCCCAGTTGATTGAAAGAACTTTTCCTTTTAGGCGTTTATTCAATACATTGGCATAATCATCCAAAACACTGTTTGCTGCAGCATAATCTGTCTGGCCTTTGTTTCCATAAACAGATGCTATACTGGAGAACAGGACGACGAATTGACAATCTGAACGCAGTTGTTCGGCCAGCACGCGCAGTGGTTTTACTTTGGTGTCAAAGACACGTCCGAAGGAGCTGGTTGTCTTTTGCTTGAAGAGCTTATCTTCCAACAGCCCGGCACCGTGAATAACACCATCGAGCTGTCCATATTGCTCATAGATCTGGTGGAGTAAGGCGGTTAATCCAGCTTCATCACAGAGATCCAACGACTCATAAACGACGGTGTTTCCCAGTTGCTCCATATCACGGACCGTCCGCAGAATCTGATTGTTTTTAAAGATGCGCAGGGTCTCTTTCTCGATTTGTGCCGGAGCATGGAATAGCCCCGATTGAATGAGGTGGGCCCTGATCTGTTCCTTGGAGGTCATCGTCTCCAATTCTTTTGCAATAGGCGTATCTTTTCTCGGATCTACTGATCTACCCACAAGAATGTAGGTACAGGGATAGGAGGCTGACATGTGTTTTACCAATTCGGAAGTAATACCCTGTCCGCCACCAAGTACAAGGACAACAGATTTTTGATCCAGTTGGATTTGCACTTCTTCGTTGCCTGTTGATAGGGGCGAAGGAATAATATCGATGGTATGTCGTTTGTCATTTTTATAGATAACCTCTACGGTTTTATCTGTCGTTAAGATTTCTTTTAGTGCAATTTCTGCAATTTGATCCGACTCCTGTGGCGTGTTTAAACTGATCAATCGACAGCTGGTCTGTTCAAACTCACGGGCCAGACTTTTAAATAATCCTGGGTAACCCTGGTAATGACGTAGCGCATGTGTATCGTTTGCTTTTGTGACATGTGCCGGGATGTCTGAGATTAAATAGACCCATTTGGCCCGATCCAGATTCATTTTTTTGATCAGATCAACTTGGTCTATAATATTATGTTGGATTTTTGCTGAAAATATGTCGGAGATAATCAGTCCATCGAAGACGGCAAGATCATTTTGCGGATTGACCAATTCCGCAATAGCACCATGTTTTTCGAGCATGTTTTTGATAGCCAAGGTCTGTTGCCCATGGTCCGGAGCAAGGGCAAAACGTTTGCCTTGCAGAATTTCAGTATTCTGTGCTGAAGCATTATCTGTAGGTGTCAGATCAAAACGAAGTCTGGATAAGAGGTTCTGTTCCGGAGCGGTATCACTGACTTCACTGATCCATGAAGCAAGACCGTTAAGGGTCTTAATGGCTGCGAGGGTTTCCATCAGATCTTCGGCCTGTTCAAGGTCCTCACCAAAACCGATTTTGGTTTTTAGTTCGGCAATGATTTCCATACGTTTGATCGAGTCTATGCTCAAGTCCGCTTCGAGGTCCAGGTCTAATCCTAACATCTCCTTTGGATAACCGGTTTTTTCACTGACAATATTTAGGATTGCTGTCTGTAGTTCCGGAAGGGAGAATGAAGACCTGTTTGCTGATGTTATTTCCATTGTTGGTACTCCTGTTGGAATGCCTATTACCGGTTCCTCTGTTGCGCCGCTGAATTCCGTTAACCAGGAAACCAGGCCATTCAAGGTTTTTATGGCGGCCAATTGTTCCATGATCGTGTCTTCATTTGCATCATCGAACCTTAATGTTCCGAGCTCAGTGCGCAGTGTTCCGATAATTTCGACCCGTTTGATGGAATCGATACTGAGATCCGCTTCCAGATCCATTTCCATGCCCAGCATTTCATGCGGATAGCCGGTCTTGTCGCTCACCACCTGTAACAATAAAGTTTTAATGTCTTTAGTTGCTGTTTGTACGGCTGTTGCGACAGCGGGACTTTCGTTGAGAACTGGTTGTACCGGAATCTGAGCAGAACGATCTGTGGTCCCATTTACCGTTGGGTTCGAATAGACCGGCATCGGTGCCACTTGTGGGTTTTGTCCCAAAAAGGAAAGCATGACATCACGTTGTGCCTGGATCAGCATTTTCATGCTGTTCAAATATTCTTGCAGCATACGTTCTGCAGCTGGTTGTGCAGCTGTTGATGCGGCTATAGGATTATTAAGGTTACTCATTTTAATGGGGCTTATTATTGGCAATGCGCCATTGACAGGTAAAGTTCCTGTTGTTGGATAGGCAGCCTGTCCATTGACACGCCAGATAGCAGGGTTTTTCTTATATAAGTTTGGCTGATCTAGCTGGATAGGATGAACCTGACGTCCTTCAAAAAGTTTGTCAATAGTGAAATTGCGGCCAGTTCCCAAATATTGCGCAAACATACAGAGGAGGTGCGTGAGTTTGTTGCGGTTGTTGTCCTCCACATATAAGGTCAATTGATCTTGCTCCAGACAGGATTTGGTCAGGCCTGTCAGCACTTTGCCCGGGCCTACCTCAATAAATATCCTTGCGCCATCTGCATACATGGCCTGAAGTTCCTCAACAAAGCGGACAGGTTGGACCAGATGATTTGTTAGTTGGACCTTTATTTCTGATGCGGTAGTAGGATACAAACCTGCAGTTGTGTTTGACCATACGGGCATTTGCATTTCACGGAAAGGAACATCCTTTAATACACCTGCATAAAGCTCCTTCGATCTGGCGACCAAAGGGCTGTGGAAAGCACAGGCCACTTCCAGTTTTTTAGCAGAGACACGTTCCTGTTTTAACAGCTCCAGCAGTTTCCCGATGGCTGCTGTGCTACCTGCGACAACACATTGTGTCGGTGAATTGTAATTCACAGGATAACAGCCTTCGACACGATCGAGGAGCGTCTTCAACCGTTCGGCATCTGCATGAACAGCAACCATGGCACCGGGATCGCCATTTTCTACCGAATCCAGGATGGATTGGGCACGTTTGCTGCTCAGTTCGACTAGTTGATCTTCGTCAAATACACCTGCGAAACATAATGCCGGTAACTCGCCGTAACTATGTCCAGCCAGCATATCCGGGATGATACCCAGTGATTGGAGAAATTTCGCTAAAGCTAAATCGACAATACCCAAAAGTGGTTGTGCCAGACGTGTATCTTTAATGGTTTCTTTTTGTTGTTTTAAGGATTCGGCATCAAACGTACTTGAAGGAAAGACCACTTTTTCCAGTTCAGGATATTGTGCAATAAGTTTCCGCATTTCAGGGAATACCACAAAGAGATCACGAGCCATATTGATGCGCTGACTGCCCTGTCCCGGAAACAGGAATGCTGTTTTACCTTCGCGTTTATTGACAATAAAGGTGTCTTTGCTTTCAATGCCAGATAATGCTAGTTCGATTTTCATCATCAGGTCTTCGGCGGTATCGGCAACAATACTGAGCTGGATCGCTTTTTCAGAAACTATGGCTAAGCTGTAGGCGATATCTTTTAGCAGGAGGCTATCGTTGATATCTAAAAGTGCTTTTACCTGACCCAATTGTCCCTTAGCTTCGTCGTAGTTATCGCCACGAAAAACGAATAGTTCCGATGGCCATGATTGCAATGTGATTGTACTATCCTCCTGCGGATGGTTTGCAATCACGGTATGGAAATTCGTCCCGCCAAAACCAAAAGCACTGATGCCGGCATAACGTCTTTTTTCTCCCCATAAGCCAGTTTCGGCATGGAAAGCAAAGGGGCTAGTTTGTGCGTTATAATATGCATTTGGCTGTTGGAGATGGAGTGTCGGCGGTTTTACGCCATGAAATACAGCCAGGGAAGCTTTGATCAATCCTGCTAATCCCGCGGCGCATTTTGTATGGCCGATCTGCGTTTTGACTGAACCTAAATGCGTTTGTGCCGGTAGTGCTCCTGAACGGCTGAATAAGTTTGTCAGTGCGCTCAGCTCTGTTTTATCACCGACCACTGTGCCCGTACCATGGGCTTCGACCAGTCCAACAGATGCTGCGCTGATACCCGCTTGGCTATAGGCCCGTTCCAAGGCCCGTACCTGACCGATTTTTCGCGGAGCTGTAAGTCCTAGCGCTTTACCATCGCTGGAACCACCGACACCTTTGATGACTGAGTAGATGCGGTCACCATCACGTATGGCATCTTCGTAACGCTTGAGTACCAATATGGCTACCCCCTCACCCAGAGCGATACCATCCGCTTCGCTGTCAAATGTAGCACATCGTCCTTTGCGTGAGAGTGCGTGAGTGCTGGAAAACATCAGGTAATCGTTAATCCCGTTATGGAGATCAGCTCCACCGGCAAGTACCATATCCGATTTACCAAGGATAAGCTCCTGGCAAGCAAGGTCAATCGCCGCGAGAGATGAGGCACAGGCGGCATCAACAGTGAAATTCCGGCCGCCAAGATCTAGTCTATTGGTGATTCGACCGGCAATGACATTCGCTAGAATACCGGGGAAGGAATCTTCGGTCGTATGGGGAAAAGCTTCTTTCACTTCCTGATGAAGTTCTCCGAATACCTGTTTGTAGTATCCTCTAAAGCTGTAGCTATTGGCAAGGTCATTACCACCTTCGGCGCCGATGATAACAGAAATATTTTCGCGGTTGATTTGCTTTTCGCCATAACCGGCATCTTCCATAGCACGTTTGGCAACCAATAAAGTCAGTAGTTGTGTCGGTTCAATGGCGGCGAGGGATTGCGGTGGAATCCCGAAAGCTAGTGGATCAAAATCAATTTTCGGAATAAAACCACCCCATTTCGAGTGGGACACATCGGGGCCGTCTGTGTTAGGTTGATAGTAGATATCTTTGTTCCAGCGTTCATCCGGCACTTCGGTAACGCTATCTTTTCCAAGGATGATATTGCGCCAAAATTCTTCTAGATTTTTGGCTCCAGGAAAGATACATTCCATCCCGACAATGGCGATATCCAACGGTTTTTCGCTGGAAAGCGGTTCTTCCGGTAATATTGCTTCATGGATATACTGCTGATTGCCAATGCCGACATGTTGGTGCAGCGTGTCTAGGGAGATCACCTGGTTCTGCATGGTTGCAATCTGGCCGATCATATACATACCCAGATCCAGTTGTTCACTCTTGGGGATGTTGACCAGTTGATCGCCTTGACGGTCGAGACCTTTAGCAGCGATACGCAGGCGGCCGACGTTTAATTTTTCGAGTTTTTCCCAGACTTCTTTCTTATCTATGCCTGCAGTCAATAGTTTGGCTTTCTCATGGTTGAAATGTTGGGCAAAAGCGGTATTTAGGCAACGTGTTTCATGACCCGGTGCGGTCTCCAGTAGAACGGTATCTTTGGCTTGCATAGCTTGTCTCTGAAATTCTTCCTGAATAGCTCCGCTGCTTACCGCTTCATGTGTATAAAGATATGCAGTTCCCATCAGTACGCCTACTTTTACACCACGCGCAGCTAAAGGAGCTGCCATAATGGAGACAAATGCCGTAGAAAACGCATCGTGGATACCGCCGGCAAAGAAGACGCTGATCTGTTCCGGGTGATCTTCTTTTAAGATACGTTCAATTTGTTTTTCCCAGAGGACAGTGCTTGAGAGAGGCCCTACATGACCGCCGCATTCGCGACCTTCGAAAATGAAATTTTTTGCGCCTTCTTTGAGGAACATGTCGAGCAGTGCTGGGGAAGGAACGTGCAGGAACGTTGTTATACCTGCTTTTTCAAAGACTTTAGCCTGTGCGGGACGACCACCGGCAATCAGAACAACGGGAGGTTTTGCTTCTAGAATATAAGCACTCTGTTCTTCACGCAATTCCTGTGGTGCAAAGCCTAAAATCCCCACTCCCCAGGTTTTGTCTCCTGCAAGCTGTTTGGTTTCCATCACCAAGGCTTTGGCCTGTTCGCCGCGAAGCAGAGATAGCGCGACAAAGGGGAGTGCACCGGCTTCTGCCACAGCATTTGCAAAAGCAGGCACATCACTGACACGGGTCATGGGGCCTTGTGCGATCGGGTA
The DNA here is from genome assembly GCF_003071065.1 of Sphingobacterium athyrii. Taxonomy (GTDB): domain Bacteria; phylum Bacteroidota; class Bacteroidia; order Sphingobacteriales; family Sphingobacteriaceae; genus Sphingobacterium; species Sphingobacterium athyrii. The sequence continues at coordinate 134,879 of NZ_QCXX01000010.1, forward strand.
ACGTAAGCCAAGTTGTTTCGCTAACGCATTATTTCCGTCGATGGGGCGCAAGGCTTTGGCCTGTTTTAAATGGCCATACATCGCCTCTTGAAACCCAAAAACAAGTTTTTTCAAGGTCCTAAAATCTTCGTAAAGATCGATGGCTAGGGAAATGTCTTGTCCCATAGGGATATAGCTGACTGCTGGATTTAAGTCAGTAAAATACCTTCTGAGTTCGGAGGCATCGACCTGGTCAGATAGTACAGGTGAGTTTGGCCGCACTAGTACACGATGGTTCGCGATCACCTTAGTTTCTGTTCCGTTTAATTTTTCACAGCGTGTTTTAAATTCCTGTGGAATGGAACACTCCGGGAAAAGAGCAAGTTGACTGTCCAATACGATTCCAGTGGCACCGAGGGCTTTCGCTGCAGCAGCGGTATGCAGACCTATGCCGCCTTGTACCCATACGGGGATAGACTGGATTTCTTTGATAATGCGCTGGAAGAGCACAAATGTGGATTCATAGCCGACCAAGCCTCCGGCTTCATTTCCTTTGACGATAATTCCTTTTGCATTAAGTTTTTGGGCTTGAATGGCCTCTTCGAGACTGCTGACCTGATACACAATGGACAGTTGCGGGGCTTTGGGAGCCGGAGTTCCGAAAGGAACAATGACGACACTCACTTTTTCCGGAATATGAAGGGACAGAAGTTTGTCATCTGGAAAATAAATTCCATAATTAAATACAGCAGTCTGATCAAGTTGATTCAGTGCTTCCTGAGCGCAGGCTAAGTCGTACCCCAAACTTAATACGGGAAATGCCCCCGCCTGATGGAGTTTGGGCATAAGATTGACGTCAGGCTTTTCAAAAGGTGTTAATCCAATAATGGTTAAATTTTTCATGCATTGATGAATTTGAACATATAATAGCAGGAGATCCCATAACAAACATCAAAATCTTTGTGGTTTTGATAGGAGGGTTGTTATGTTGGAATAAAAGTAGTTAATTTTTATTATATATTTAATGATAAAGGTAATTTGGTAATGATTTTTTAACAAAAAAGTAGTAGATACTTGAGTGTTGTTAACCGATAGGCTACAAATTTATTTAAATTTGGTTTTGATTTTTATTTTTTGCTGACTCTTGAGAAAAATAACAGAATACGTTATGTTTGAATAACTAAATGGATAATTTTATCTCATAAACTTTTATTGATAATGTTTCTTGGTAATTGCTTGTTTTTTTTAACTGTTTGATCATCGTTGTAAGAACTTATTTGGGATGTTTAGAAATGATAAGAACAAATCGACAGATTGAATTTTGTGTATGGTATAATAGTTGGTGTATTTAACTTTAAAATTAAATATTAATAATAGTCAATATATCAGTTAATTAGTTTTATTTTTATGGTAATGCTTGCAAAACATGCATAAGAAGCGTATATTTGTGCCACACAAAGCAAAGGTGATACCTTTTTCGGGGTGTAGCGTAGCCCGGTATCGCGCCACATTTGGGATGTGGAGGTCGTAGGTTCGAATCCTGCCACCCCGACTAAAAAGCTCTAACGAAAGTTAGGGCTTTTTTTGTTTCTAGGCAGGACGAGAACCTACGGCCGGTTAAGTTGCTATGGGGTTCGATCCGAAGGAGGCTCAGGGCTGGTGTTTGGGCCATGTGTGGCTGAGCCAATCCTGCCACCCCGAAAAAAGTCACTTATTATCGGTGGCTTTTTTGGTTTTCGGACATATTTCGGATAGAATCTTTAAATTTTAGATCTGGTAAAGTTGGAGGAAGTGGGGTTCATGATGACATATAAGTACTGATATATCCACCAATAACACACGGTGTTGACTTCAACCTTAAATTTATCTTTCTCAATGAAGGATTTCTTCCAACAATGTTTTCTAAAGGATAAAACCTCTATCTGGATCGCTGTGGTCATGAAGGATACGGCTAAATCTCTCGGTAGTATGGTTTTCTAAAGCAAATATGTCTTCGCGACCTTTAAAAAAGTTGAGAAGATAGGTTATGTCATCGTTAGTGAATTTCACTTGTTTTTATTTTGGTTTTAAGATAATGAATTGAGATATACATCTTAAAAATATTAATAAACTGGTACGCTTTCGTTTATTAAAGGTGCTTACTGAGATTTGGTATTAAACGTTGTTTTTTGGATAATTGTTACTTATCTTTACCAATCGTGGAACGATAAGACCCAATTTTTAGGTCTTATCGTTCCACAAAAGGTAATATGGCAGACAGCGTTTATATATCAGCACACCTCACCAAACCCCAACTCGAGTTCTTGAAGTTGCTGGATGACTATGAAATTCAGCTATTCAAATTTACCGAAATCGAACAGTTGTTGGGGCAAAAGTTTGACAACTTAAGTGAAATCTTAGAAAATCTGGTGGACAAGGAACTGATTGTACGGATTGAGAAAGGTAAATTTTGCAAACAAGGTTTTAGGGATGAATATGTCATAGGGACTTTCGTTGCTGAAAATAGTGCTGTTGCGTATTGGTCTGCACTCAATTTACATGGGTTGACGGAACAATTTTCTAACACTGTCTTTATTCAAACGACACATAAAAAATACGACAAATCAATTCTAGGTACTTCTTATAAATTCGTTAAGATTGCGCCCAATAAAAAATTGGGTATCATGCACAATGGTTACGGCAACCTTCAATATCCGATCACTGATGTAGAGAAAACAATAGTTGATTGCTTTGATCTGCCCCAACATTCTGGTGGCTACGCAGAATTGATCAGAGCAGTTGGTCAAGCGCAAATGCACCCCACTAAATTAGTCGAGTACTGCAAGGCTGTGAATAATATAGCGGTTATCAAACGAATTGGCTATTTGGTCGCACTTCTCCAAATTACTGGTATGGATCCTTTTATAGATTTTGCAAAGAAACAGGTAAATAATAGATATAACTTGTTTGACCCCCAGGGATTGGACGAAGGTGAATTTGTTGCGGAGTGGCGATTAAGGTTAAATATCAGCCGGGAAGAATTGTTAGACATATCCAATAAGCAATATTAAATGATACTGAAAAAGGAAATAGAGAAAAAAGCTTTGGAACACGAAGTGTCCAGAAGTACCATTGACAAGGATTGGGCATTAGGACATTTTGTCGACGCTATATTTTCGATAGATTCCTGCAGAGAAGCGCTAATCTTCAAAGGAGGAACATGTTTACGAAAATGTTATATACCAGATTATCGTTTTTCAGAGGATTTAGATTTTACATCTATCAATTCAGATTTTCAATTGGATGAAGACTTATTGCGGCAAGTAATGTCAATAGTACAAGAACGTACTGGTATGCAATTACATTTAGAAAAGCTCACCGATCTTCGGCACAATGATATGCCGACTGGCTACGCTGCGGTTGTTAAGTTTTGGGGAGCCGATCATTCCAAGGACCAAATTCCACCAGATCCTTCCCGTTGGACGACTTCGATTAAAATTGAAATTATTCTGTACGAGAAGATGCTATTTGCACCGACTTTGAAGACGGTGTACCATGACTATTCTGATCAGCTGAGTTCTGCAGTCGATGAAATTGCCTGTTACGATATAAGAGAAGTGTTGTCTGAAAAGTTAAGAGCCTTGATCCAACGCTCCTATACAGCACCTCGAGATTATTATGATATTTGGTATTTATCCAAGTATGCAAGTGATCTTGATTGGGCAGAAATCAAACATGCTTTCTTAGAGAAAATGGCTTTTAAAGGGCTTGAATTTACTGGGATAGATCAGCTTCTGAATGCTAAAAGTGAAAACACGGTTAAACGAGCATGGAAAAATAGTTTAGGACATCAGATCGCAACTAGAAAGCTACCTGCTTTTGATGAAGTTAAAAAGGACTTGGAATTATTGTTTAATACAATCTTCAAAAGGATATAATGGCATTAAATGAAAACTCACGAGTAAAGATTCCGACGTTATTACATTTAATGCGTTTGGGGTATACGTATGTCTTTTACGAGAACGAATTAGGAGACAGGATTAGTTAGATAGCATACAGCGAATTAATCTAATCTGAATATGCTTACTCTATGAATCAAAGCTGAAATCATAAAAACAAGAAAGTGGAGTTGAATTTGGAGCTTAAGAAGCTAAAGGAGCAGGCTGAAAGTTTATCGTTAAAACGTTACCCCAATTTTCTAATATCAAAGATTATCTTTGCCCTTTCAGCATCTTCATGAGGTCTAGATCTTTCAATCATACCACGATCTGCCAATTGGTTTAATCTATTAAACAAAAACATGTCACCTATACATCCTCCACCGAAGCTATCCCAGATATCACAAAGCGTGTAGCCAACAACCAATGAAGATCTTTGCGGAGCATCACTAATTCTATTCAATAGATAACCGTCAAAAAAATCCTCATCTCCCGAAACGTATTCTCCTGACCTATCTTAACAAATGAATTTACCGCATGAATTCGTTGAAAAGGATTATTGGGTAACATTCGCTTTGTTCCATATTTTCAAAAATGATATAGGCAAAGAAACCGTTTTTAAAGGCGGAACAGCATTATCAAAATGCTTTGGAATGATACAACGGTTTTAGGAAGATATTGATTTGTTGGTATTGAGAAACGAAAACGAAACAGGAAACCAACTGAAAACAAAAATCAGAAAGATTTCCAAATGCGTTTCAGACGTACTTCCCGTTATTGATATTCGGACAGCAAAACAATTCGTTTTACCGGACTTATGTCATGCTGATGATTGGAGTTTGGTATAATACTTGTAAATGTACCCCCAAAATATAAATCATGAGCGGTAGTATTTTTGAAATTATTTAACAATATATCAGTAAGTTAAGTGTGTTGTTGTGAAATAGTTTGTTTTCAAAATATTTTTAGTGTACTTTTGTGCCACACAAAACAAAGGTGATACCTTTTTCGGGGTGTAGCGTAGCCCGGTATCGCGCCACATTTGGGATGTGGAGGTCGTAGGTTCGAATCCTGCCACCCCGACTAAAAAGCTCTAACGAAAGTTAGAGCTTTTATTGTTTCTAGGCAGGACGAGAACCTGCGACCGCTTAGGTTGCCATGGGGTTCGATCCGAAGGAGGCTCAGGGTTAGTGTTTGGGCCAAGTGGGACTGAGCCAATCCTGCCACCCCGACTAAAGAGCTCTAACGAAAGTTAGGGCTCTTATTGTTTCTAGGCAGGACGAGAACCTGCGACCGCTTAGGTTGCCATGGGGTTCGATCCGAAGGAGGCTCAGGGTAGTGTTTGGGCCATGTGTGGCTGAGCCAATCCTGCCACCCCGACTAAAAAGCTCTAACGAAAGTTAGGGCTTTTATTGTTTCTAGGCAGGACGAGAACCTGCGACCGCTTAGGTTGCCATGGGGTTCGATCCGTCGGAGGCTCAGGGGTGTGCATGGGAACTGTGGCCAAGTGGGACTGAGCCAATCCTGCCACCCCGACTAAAAAGCTCTAACGAAAGTTAGGGCTTTTATTGTTTCTAGGCAGGACGAGAACCTGCGACCGCTTAGGTTGCCATGGGGTTCGATCCGAAGGAGGCTCAGCCAATCCTGCCACCCCGACTAAGAGCGCTAACGAAAGTTGGGGCTAAAGAGATTTCCGGATGATAACTTGAGTAGGATTGCGTTCGTTTAAAGTTTTCTTTTGAAGTATAGCTTCTGCCGCCGCCTTTCCCATCGCCCAAAAATCAGTAGATATGACCGTAATGCCCCCTTCAAGGATCTCTTTGACGTCAGTGTCATTGTAGGAAATAAGACCTATATCCTCCCCCAATGTAAACCCATGTTTCTTTGCCAATTTAATTAAGGATACATCATCGGAATCATAGCGGCTAAAGGTGATAAAGGCGGTGTACTGCTCAAATTTTGTCTCATCTACTTCTGGTAGAATGTCATAATTGATTCCCGATTCCTTACAGTAACGGACGAATCCATTGATAACATGTTGGGCATGTAAGGCTTCTGGATGTGCTATAAGTATAATTCTTTGATATTTTTTGATATTGTGCTGCAGTAGCGTAAGACTATTATAAATATCGAATTCATAATCCTGATAAATAGCCGTATAATCTCCTGAGAGCCCAAGTTGATTATAGTCGATGATAATCCGCTTATTTGGTGGTATGAGGTTGATGATGGGGGCGGGATCATCTTTCAAAAATGTAACAATGACAAAATGCGTATAGTTGTTGATGTTTTCGGTAATAATATTACGGAATACATTAAAGTTGTGATGGTGAAAGTAGACATCGATCGCCGCTGCACCTTTAGTTTCAGTTAATAACGATTGATAGATCTGTTCACGCATGGTATTCATTTTGTCGAGAAGAAGCAGGATACGGTAAGAATGTTGTACCTGTTTTTTCTTGACATAATATCCTTTCCGATAAACAGACTCAATTACCCCCTTTTCGAGTAGATAGTTAAGACCTTTCAAAACCGTTTCTTTGCTCATGCCGAGCTGATCCTGCAATTGATTTAATGAAGGGATGCGGTCTCCGATATGTAAATCATCCTTTTCGATCAATGTATGGATGTGATCGACCAATTGAAGATACTTCATTCGGGAGCCGTTGCCTGTTTCGCTTGTAATGGACATGTGATGAATAGTGATTTACGATAATAGAGTCAAACTTAGATAAACTTGCTTTTATATGCAAGTTTTGGTGTATCCTAATCCAGAGGTAGGTTTAACTATTTTCTCTCCTTTTAAGACGATCTCTAAAAAAAATAACATCTTTTTTCACTTTTTTTTTGCAACGGCAAAGATAATTTATACTTTTATAAAAGCAAACCAGTCTAGACCAGACTAGATTGCAAAAAATAACTAATTATAAATACGACTATGATGCTATTTAATTTAAGGGTTGCCCTGCTCTTGGGTACTCTTTTTCTCTCCTACTTTGCTTTTGGTCAACAGTCCTCGACTGTGAAGGGTGGAGTATTCAATACGGAAGGAAATCCTTTAGTTGGGGTTACGGTTTCAAATCAAAATAAATCTAAGACAACGACCACAGATTCGCTCGGCAACTTTTCAATAACTGTAATTTCACCTAATGAGCCACTGCTATTTTCAATGGTGGGTTATGTTGCTGTAAAGAAAACAGCAGCATTGGGCCAGTTTATGCAGGTCAAATTACTGCAAGATACGCGCATGCTGGATGATGTTGTCGTTATCGGTTATGGTACGACCACTAAACGTGATCTGACCGGAGCGGTAGGTCAGGCTAATCTAACAGATATGCGCAAAGCCCCCGTAGCCAACTTTGAGGAGGCCTTAGCTGGTCGGGTAGCTGGCGTTAAGGTGAGTTCAAATGATGGACAACCGGGTGCGGAACTCAGTATCGTTATTCGGGGTAATAATTCCGTCACCCAAGATAATTCCCCACTATATGTGGTTGATGGATTTCCCGTCGAAACATCTGTTGGCAACACCATTAATCCCGAAGAGATTGAATCTCTGGAAGTATTAAAGGATGCTTCTGCGACAGCGATTTACGGAGCCAGGGGAGCAAACGGGGTTGTCCTCATAACAACCAAGAAAGGTAAGGTTGGAACTCCGGTTATTAACTACAACGGCTGGGTAGGACTCAATCAGATCATCAAAACGCAGGAGCTGCTAAATCCTTATGAATTTGTGAAATATCAATTGGAACAGAATCCCACCCTCTATACAGATATTTATCTAAAGGATGGTAAGACTCTGGAAGATTACCGCGGCATGGAGGGTATCAATTGGCAGGACAAAGTTTTTAGAAATGCAGTTACCCATAATCATTCTATAGCTATACGTGGTGGTACCGATCGTACACGATATGCCGTTTCCGGATCATTATTAAATCAGGATGGGATCATACTAAACAGTGGGTTTAATAAATATCAAGGAAGAATTGTGCTGGATCAGACCATAAACAAGAAATTAAAAGTAGGGTTGAATTTAAACTATACAGCCTATAAGCGATATGGTACCGTAGTGTCAGAGTCTCAGCCTAGTCCGACAGCGAGTCTGATGTATGGAATATGGGGATTTAGGCCAATCACCGGAAATCCACTTACAGATGCCTCGCTGATAGATGATCTTTTTGACCCGGATATGGATCCTAGCTTAGGTACTGATTTGCGAATCAATCCCTATCTAGCCGTGCAGAATGAATATAATCCACTGTTCAGTGCAAATCTCGTGGCCAATGGCTATTTCGAATATAAATTGGCAGATGAGTTGACGTTTAGGGCGACTGGTGGTTATACACGTATAAACCAGCGACGGGAAGTGTTCTTTAACTCAAAATCCAGAGCAGGACATCCATTTTCAAACAATAAAGTAAATGGTTCTATTTGGAACAATGAGATCACAAATCTATTGAATGAGAATACGCTGTCTTATGACAAGAAATTTAAAGGTGGGCATAGGCTAAAGGCTGTAGTCGGGTTTACAGTGCAAGATATTCGAAACTATACCAACGGTTTTACATCTATTTTGGTACCTAATGAAACATTGGGTATCAAAGGGTTGGACGAAGGGCAGATTACGATGGCGCCGGTTACGGACGCTTCCAGCGGACTGATTTCCTATCTAGGGCGGCTTGATTATAATTATCGCTCAAAGTATTTGCTGACATTGTCTTTCAGAAGTGACGGCTCCTCCAAATTTCCAAAATCAAACAGATGGGCTTATTTCCCTTCGGGATCTTTTGCATGGCGATTGAAAGAAGAGAATTTCATGAAGCCGATAAAGATCATCAGTGATGCAAAGTTGCGAGTTGGAATAGGTTCAACCGGAAATAATCGCGTATCAGAATATGCTTCATTGACTGCCTTGCAGATGAATCCAGCCTCAGGCTACAGTGTGGGCAACAGCGCCGGTCAGGGAATGGTACCGACGAATCTTGGAAATCCAAACTTAAAATGGGAGACCACCGTTCAAACCAATGTTGGCCTCGACCTATCCATACTCAAGAATAGAGTGTCACTTACTACAGACTATTATCACAAAGAGACGCGTGACCTATTATTGAATGCGACCTTGGCTCCCAGTATGGGATTCCTTACCGGATTCAAAAATATCGGTCGGGTATCTAACAGCGGAATCGAATTTACATTGGAGACCAAAAACGTACAAACGCCCAATTTCTCCTGGAATTCGAGCTTCAATATCGCATTTAACAAAAACAAGGTCCTTGAACTCAACGAAGGGGAGCCGAGTTTGGCTACACGCGTTACCTGGGGTAATTTCAATAATGCCTATCCTTATATAGCAATACCCGGACAGCCGATCGCTTTATTTTATGGCTATCTTTTCGATGGTGTATACCAATACGCAGATTTTGATCTGGCCAACGGGAATTATCTACTTAAAGCAGGTCAGCCTAATAATGGTACCCCCAGAACAAATATTAAACCGGGCGATATCCGTTTCAAGGATATCAATGGTGACGGACAGGTAGATAATTATGACCTCACAATAATAGGTAATCCAAATCCAAAACATATTGGCGGATTCAACAACAACTTTAATTATAAAAACTTCGATCTGAATGTCTTTTTACAATGGAGTTATGGAGGAGACATCTTAAACGCCAATCGCATTGAGTTTGAAGGTGGGGATCCTGTTGCGCGTGGTTTTCTGAATATGTTTGCATCTTTTGCCGATCGCTGGACGCCAGAAAACCAGACCAATGCACTCTATCGTGTCGGAGGCCAGGGGCCAGCTGTTTATTCTTCCAGAACGATTGAGGATGGATCCTATTTGCGACTAAAGACCTTGTCTTTAGGATATACATTCAGTACTGATCAGCTCCGAAGATTACGAATGAAATCCATACGACTCTATGTGGCTGCACAAAATCTAGTTACATGGACAAAATATTCAGGGCTCGATCCCGAAGTGAGCACCCGTCCTGGAGCATTGACCCCTTCATTTGACTGGTCGGCTTATCCGCGTCCTCGTACGATGACCGTAGGACTTGACATTAATTTTTAAACTAACCTTTGATCAAGATGAAACGCATTTTTATTTTTTCCATATGTATCGCTTGTCTAACCAGTTCATGTTCCAAATTGCTGGATAAAGAACCTGACTTTGTGACCACTGAAAACTATTTTCGAAATGAAAGCGAATTGATGAACAGCCTCAATGGCGTTTACAACAGACTCATCGATACCTATGGGCGCATGTATAGTCGAGGGCTTTTCAGTTATTTTGTCGTGAGTGACGAAGCCTATTTCAAGAATATATCAATCAACAATATTCGAGTGATGGTCATGGACGCTGCTGATCTGGACATTACTAGATTGTGGGAGACTTTATACGAAGGGATAAATCGGACAAATTTATTATTGGAAAATGTCGATCGCGTAGAGATGGATGGCACCAAGAGAAACGCCATCAAGGGCGAAGCACTCTTTATGCGTGGATACTACTATTATCTCTTGACCGATTTCTTTGGAAAAGTACCTTTAAAACTGTCCTCTACGCAATCACCCAACGACCCTTATCCCGCTCAGGCTACACTGCCCGCTTTGTATGCACAAATTGTGAAAGATATGCAAGAAGCAGAAAATTTGGTCCACGAAAGCGGTGTCGTAGCCAACGAAAGAGTGTCCAAAACAGCCGTTCAGGCCGTACTGGCCCGTGTGTTCTTAAAAATGGCCGGACAGCCTCTTAATGACCGGTCTCGTTATCAGGATGTTATCGAATATACGGATAAAGTAATTGCTTCAGGGAAACATCTGCTCAATCCCAATTATAAGCAAATATTTATCAACCATTCACAAGATATCAACGAACCGAAGGAATGCCTTTGGGAAGTTGGCATGTTTGGAAATAAGATCGGCAACATCGATCAGGCTGGTATGGTTGGTATCGAGAACGGTATAGAATGTCCCGATGAACGTATTGGGTTTTCAGGCGGAGCAATGCGGGTTACAGCCAAATTATACGATCTATTTGGTCAGAAAGATACAATGCGGCGCGATTGGAGTATCAGCCCCTATCGATTTGTTACTACTGCAGGGGTTACGCAAAAGCAATATTATAGCACAGCTCAGCTTTACGAACGAAACCCCGGAAAATGGAGACGGGAATATGAGGCCGGTACTAAAGTGAGGAGTGCCAATTCGACCAATTTTCCAATTATAAGGTATAGCGATGTCTTGCTGATGAAAGCGGAAGCAGAAAATGAGGTCAATGAATCCCCCACAATAGCAGCCTACGAAGCACTTAATCAAGTTCGTAGGAGAGCTTTTGGTAAGGCATTAAATGAGGTCAATGGAGCTAGTGATGCGCCGATCGGAATGGATAAACTAGCCTTTTTAGACTACATACGCGACGAGCGCCTGCGTGAATTTTGTTTCGAAGGTACCCGTAAGCATGATCTGATTCGTTGGGGCATTTACGTGCCCATTATGAATGCCTTGGGACGTGAAATTTCGGTCAATGCACCCGCTGCACACCGATATGGCGGTAATGCTGGCCTGAATACGACAGAGAGAAACGTGCTGTTTCCCATACCAAACACAGAAATAACCATTAATAAACAGATTATTCAAAATCCGGGTTGGTAAATCTGGTGGATCATAAAATAAATAGATGAAGATGAAAATAGTGTTAATATATCTCATGCTGGCCATTTTGTGCGTCAGTTGCATGAAAGAAGATATCGCCAGTGCCGATATGGAGGTCAGGACAGATGCCGCTAGTTACAAGGTTGGCGACACCGTTGTCTTCCGATTTGAGGGTGCTCCAGACAATATTGTATTTTATTCTGGAGAGAACGGACACAACTATGAACTGAAGGATCGTCTTTATGCGGATAACGATTTACAGGTGGATTTCAAAACACTTGTCCAATGGGGTGTTATTTATGACAACCTAAAATTATTGGTTTCCAATGATTTTACCGGAATATACACAAAAGAAGAGATCGACAAAGCCACGTGGACCGATATTTCCGAAAAAGCTACTTTCTCCACTGGGCAAGACAATACACCTTCTGGAATCGTAAGCCTGAAATCATATCTCAGTCCAGTTGATACGGCATCACTTTATCTGGCATTCCGATACACAGACGCTCAAAAGGCCCAACAAAATAGATGGGTCGTTCGCAGTTTTAATGCGGTAAAAGTATCACCTGAGGGCGTGCAGACTAATGTTGCCACGATATCCAATGCGGGCTGGAATGCCGTAAGTTTTCTAAATGACAGTAAGGTATGGACCATTTCCGCAACACAGCTATTGATGCATGGCGGTGTTGCATCCGATACCGACAATGATGATTGGGTGATTACCAAAGGCTTTAAAGTAAGGGAGTCCATCGCGGACAAAGGCGTAGCACTAAAAAACATCAGCTCAAACCTGCGGGAATACAAATATGTATACAAAACTCCCGGAGTCTATAAAGCCGTGTTTGAAACCTCCTCCGTGTGGTACAGTGGCCGCAAAGAAGGGTACGCCGAAGTAACAATTAATATCCAGCCATGATAGATATGCAGCTGTTAACTAGAAGATACGGTCATTGCGACGGAGTATGGAGGACGATGATAATACTGCCATTGCTTTGCTTTGCGAGTGTTTTCGCACAAAGCGGGGCTGATGTGAGCTTGAAAAATAGTAAGCTACAACTGATCTGGAGTCGCGATAAAAATGGTTATCATCTTCAGTCCGTTACCCTAAACGATGGCCTGGGGCAAAAGGAGCATTTAACGATGGCTGCACAGCAGCGAACGATCCTTTACGCAAAAAATAAGCCGCTGGACAGATCTACAATTGTTTATGATCATGCTGGGAAGCTTATTCACTTCCCCGATTCTCAATATCGCTATGTGATTCCAGTGTGGTCACAGAGTTTGTCACCTGTGAGCCTGAATACTGCAGGTGAAATATGGCACTATCAACCGACTGCAGTGACTTCAACTTCACCCTCGGGGCTGAGATTTCAATACGAAAACGAAAAAATTGCCCTGTCAGAAGAATGGAACCTTGATCCGGATCAAATGCATGATATCCGTGTAAAGATAACTTTAAGGGCGAAAGAAAACGGTTATTATTCCTTGTCCACGCCATCACTGGCGATTGCCGATCGCCAGCAGTTTCAGTGGGCGGTGATTCCGGGATTATTTCAAGGAGCGGCGCTCAATCCTGACTTTGTGGATGCCTACGCTTACGGACACGGTATCCCGGATCGTCCGGTCATCGTCCGCGAACGTACTGTCTCCACCTTAGCTTCGCTATTGACCACGCAATCTGGAGTGACCTTAGCAACCGTGGCCGAACCGGGAACAGCAAGGGACCCTTGGTCAAAAGATGCAAAGACACATTCAGACTGGAAGCTCGGATTGTCATTGATGAACCGAAATAAGGAGCTAACACCGACACTCTATCACCCGGTTCTAGGTGAGGAGGGGTCCTATTTGAAAGAAGGACAAGAGATAACATTTTCTTTTCGCTATACAATTCAGAGAACTTCTTGGTATAATGTACTGGGGCATGTGATAAAAGATGTTTATAAGTTTAGTGATTTTTTAAAACTGAAAGAAACAAATCGCTCCTTAACGGATCGTCTTTACGCGATGTATGATTATGTCATTGCCGATAGCACCTCCAAGTGGCGGACAGCAAACTATAAGAATGCAGTAATCGGAGCCCAGGATTATCTGGGGGGAGTATACGGGTCTGAGAAAGATGCCATGAAAAACTCCGATTACGGTGCCATGTGGATGCTGGCTACGCTGACCGGAGATAACAAACTGAAGCAACAGCGACTACCGGCAGCCTTAAACTTCAAGTTGCAACAACAGCAACAGCAACCGGGATTCTTTTATGGATCAGCCGCAGGACAGTATTTCCTATATCGCGGTCAACGGTTTACCGAAGAATGGGGGCCCTATAGCGAACCCATTGGTACCAGCTATTACATGTTGATGGATATCGGTAATATATTACTTTTTGAGCCAGATCGCTCTGATCTTAAGCAAGCGTTACGCAAAGCCGCAGATTGGTTGTTGTCCAAAATGCATCCCGATGGGCATTGGGAGGTTGCCTATGATAATAAGACCGGTAGCGCCATGTTTGAGGATGTATCCGATCTCCGGCCAACATTTTATGGACTATTGGTTGCGCATCAGTTGTTAAAGGACGAAAAATATAGAGAAGGAGCAATCAAAGCCGCAAACTGGTTTGTCAGACACGCAGTGGAAAAAGGATGGTTCCTGGGAGTTTGTGGCGATACGCGATTTGCACCTGATTTTGCAACGGCACAGTCTATACAGGCCCTCCTCGATATGTATACATTGACCGGCGATCTACGCTATCAGACAGCAGCCTCTCAGGTCGCCAGATATTATACAACATCAATCTATACACACCCCATCCCCACTCGGGAGGTTAAGCATGTGAATGGTATCGATCGTCAGGATTGGGAGATTAGTCAAGTAGGGTTGGGATTTGAACATGGCGGTATTATGGGGTCTGCAAATCATCATGGTCCTATTTTGCTGTCGAGTCATGCGGGGCTGTTTGTAAGACTGTATGCACAGACGAAAGACAGCTTATTGTTGAATATGGCAAGAGCCGCTGTCTGGGGACGGGATGCATTTGTGGATGCAAATACCGGGGTTGCTTCTTACTACTGGGATGCGATGAATAAAGGGGCAGGGCCATTTCCGCATCATGCCTGGTGGCAATTGGGATGGATTACCGATTATCTGCTCTCCGAAGTAACGGTTCGTTCCAATGGTAACATCTCCTTTCCGAGTGGATTTATAACACCTAAAGTAGGGCCACATCGCAGCTATGGTTTTGAAAAAGGGAGCATATTCGGCAAGCCTGTTAATCTGAAAATGAAAAAAGGGCTTATCAGCCTTGATAATGCACATATAGACTACATTCTTGCTACCAACAGCGACAATAAAGAACTCTATGTTGTTTTGCTGAACAATAGCGTGAATCCACAACAGGTTGGGCTGAAATTAGATGCAGGCCAATCCCGGGATCTTTTTGAACTAATTCATAAGGAGGCCTATCTTCTCAATTCCGACGGGACGGATGAGATGCGGATGGCAGCATCCTCAGACTGGAAAATTTCCCTGCCGGCAACAGGGCTAAAAATAATGAAAATCAGTTATCAATAACCATTTAAACAACCAATAACATGAATAGCAACATGAAACAGAAAAAAAAATACTGGATTATATCCATATTCTTTGGAATGATGTTTACGGTCTTAAGTTGTACTGGAGTCGAAAAGAGTTTACAGGCAAATGAAACGCAGGTAGAAAATAAGCTTGCACGAATGGCATCTGCAGCCGGACAGTTAGATTCACCCATGGTGAAAAGTCTGGCTTATCAGGTGATCGTCAACAACGATACCCTGGACGTATGGCAAGAAACCTGTTATGATCTGGCTGAAAATGGGGGGCAAACCGATGTACATACCGCTTTATTTACGTATGTGCCAGGTACTCAGGTCAAGATTATTTGCAGCAGTTCTTTCTCAAATTTTACGCTGTCGCCCAAAAGGTTGGATATACCGGTTACCAAGAACGGAAATGAATTGACGTTTACCATCCCGGAGTACTACAATTATGCATTGGCTATCCCAGGTCGTGCACCCTTACTTTTGTTTGGATCTCCGAATTATAGCGCCTATAAACAGGGGGCAGTTGTTTTTGCCAAGGGAATCCATCATGGTGTAAATGGAGTTTTTAAACTTGAATCCAATAAAACCTATTATTTAGAAGAAGGGGCGATTCTCAGGGGAAAAGTATTGATAGAAAACGTATCCAATGTCAAATTGATCGGTCGGGGCTATATTGATGATCGCACCGCTCCTGTAGCGGGAAATTTTGTTAAGGTCTACCGTAGTCAGCATGTGGAACTTCGGGGATTTGGCGTCCGGCATGCGGCTTTAGGCTGGCAAGTAGATATGGTCAATTCGTCTAATGTCGATGTGTCCCATCTCAACCTGTTGAGCTTTGGGCAGAACAATGACGGCTTGGATTTGGGCTCAGGATGTCAAGATGTGCATTTCTCCCATTGTTTTATCGGATCAGGAGATGATGGTTTTGGTTGGCACGCAACAAATGCAGCTGCAGATGGTGAAACACCGCTTTTAAATTGTCATGCCCACGACTGCATGATCTGGAAAAACCAGGTAGGCGTGGGTATCCGCATAGGATCTTCCTTGGAAACCAGTAGTGTCGAACAGCTCACCTTTAAAGATATTGATATCGCCAAAATGGCCTGGGGTGGTCATTCGGTAGCGATCCCACATTCTGACTGGGCGGATGTTAAGAATATCACGTTTGAGGGCATCCGTGATGAGACCTCTGGAAATACCCGATTTGTACTGATGTATATTAAGCAAAATGCAAACTCAAATCCTGTTTATAGGCCCGGGACTATTTCTGATATTCGATTTATTGATTGCGTCAGCAGTGCGACGGCGGCAATTTTCGAGGGCTATGACGCCGATCACATGATTAAGGATGTGACTTTCAAAAACGTAAAAGTCGGGGGTAGGGATATGTTGCAGTCTGATATCGTAGCGAATTCCTTTACCTCGAATATCACCGTCGTGAATTGATGTTCAACTAAATTATGATCACTTAAATCAACGAGATGCGTACCTATCAATCAGTTATAACTTTCCTATTGGTTTTTTTAATAATGACCGATCTGAGGGCGCAGAATAGTGTGGAGCTCAACAAGATTGCAGCCTCACAAGGTGCCGCTTCGCAACTGTTATTTTCTGTGGATCTGGCGAAAGAAGAACTTATTGCGCCTGGTGATTTTAAGCGTGATGATGAGTGCGTCGTGCGTGGTGGTATGCCTAATTTTTTTGCCAAGGTCAGCAAGGGGCAGGATGTAACAGTAGCATTCATCGGTGGAAGCCTGACACAAGCCAATTATTGTTACCGGATGCAGATTTCAGCTTACTTGCAGGCACGCTACCCATCCACCAGATTCAAGTGGGTCAATGCTGGCGTATCCGGAACAGGCACGGACTTGGGATCTTTTAGAATCAGGGAGCAGGTTTTATCACAGAATCCCGATCTGGTCATCATTGATTTTGCAGTCAATGGCGCCTATGCTGCAGGCATGGAAGGTATGGTCAGGCAGATTATCCAACATGATCAGCATACCGATATCTGTTTAATCTATGCCATCTTGGCTGCGCAGACCAAGGTATATAATAATGGAAAGATACCGCCACATATTGAAGCTTTGGAAGCATTGGCCGATCATTACAGTATTCCTACAATACATTTGGGAATGGAGATTGCGCGCTTGGAATCTCAGGATAAGTTGTTGTGGAAGGGAGAGGTAGATTCTGCAGGAGATCGTATTTTATTTTCTACGGACGGAATCCACCCGCTGAAAGCCGGTGGTGATCTTTACGCTGCAGCCATTGCCCGCGGGATTGAGAAGATGAAAGGACATTCACAAATGGAGATACATCCATTGCCCCAGCCGCTGATATCTGATGAGTGGGATATCGCAGGGATGTACATACCCACCGATCTTGCTGATTTTGATGTTAAATGGACCGCGTTTCCTACAGAAGGATCTAAATTAAGGGCCTTCAATGGATGGTTTGACAGCTTGATGGTAGCTGATGAAAAAGGCGCGCGCTTTTCATTCACTTTTGAAGGTGATCTATTTGGCCTGTTTGACATAGGTGGGCCAGAGGTGGGGCAGCTTGAAGTATGGGTAGATGGTCATCAGATAGGGCTCCATAAATCGCCGTCCGGGGGATTTCAACCTTATCAAATGACGGCAGAGAATCACGACAATATCCTGTTGAATCGATTTAACGCATACTGTAATAACCGATATCGAGGTCAATATGATGTGATCAAGGTACCCAAAGGAAAGCATGAAGTCAGTTTTCGTATATCGCCATTGAGAGCGGATAAAAAGATGATATTGGGTCCGTCCCAACAAGAAGATATTGACCGGCATCCTGCGAAATACGATTCATCCAAGATTTATTTAGGACGGATACTGTTACGTGGCAAACCAATTTTAAAGACTACTGGAAAAGAAAATGGATGAGACGACCGAAGGCCGCGTGAACCGAGTGTACCAAACGATTGAGCTTACGAAAACCTTAAAAACCAATTTAATGAGTAAACGATGAATATCATAGAAAATAAATACTTATGAAGAGTGCCTTGGTTAAAGAATAATTGATGAACAAATAATTTAAACGGATGAAAATAACTCAGCTACTAAAGCGATTAAACTGCCTGTTACTCTGTTTGGGTATGACATACACTTATGCCCAATCTGTATTGACGCAACAGCAGAAATGGGAGCAAAAGATACAACGTTACGAACGTCTGGATGCGCAAAATCCACCGCCCAAAAACGTCATTCTTTTTGTTGGTAGTTCGACTATCGAAAATTGGAAAACGTTAACGGATGATTTCGCAGGGCAGGCTGTACTGAATAGAGGAGTATCCGGCACCAAGACAGTGGATCTTTATACCTATAGAGAACGGTTGATTACGCCATACGATGCAAAGCAGATTTTTATTTATGAAGGCGACAATGATATTGGACTTCGTTGGTCGACAGACCGCATTGTTGAACAGTTCGCTGCTTTATTTGGTGCAATAAGAAAGTCGAAACCGCATGCCGAAATAATCTATATATCCATCAAGCCCTCACCACGCCGATTGAAAGATAAAATACAGATCGAAGAGGTTAATGCTAGAATTAAACAATTTATGGAGCAGCAGCCCAATACCGGATATGCTGATGTGTATGCCCCGATGCTGGATGCCAGTGGGGATTTAATACCAGCATATTATCGCGCGGACGGACTGCACCTCACTGCCGAGGGATACCACATCTGGAAAGATGTGATATCCAAATTTATAAAATAGGTGGATGTACCCAGGAATAATTAAATAATAAATTGAATTACAAAAAGGATAAAAAAGAAAGAATATATGATTTATAGTAAGGGAGGAGCCTCCAGGACGTTGAAGAAAGAAGTTATTGCCGCAGATCTCGTAGTTGTTGGCGGTGGGATGTCTGGCGTGTGTGCTGCGATTACGGCAGCCAGGCAAGGTTTGCGTGTCATCTTGGTGCAGGATCGCTCTGTACTCGGAGGGAACGCCTCCAGTGAGGTGAGGTTGTGGATATTGGGCGCCACTTCCCATATGGGTAACAACAATCGTTGGAGTCGGGAAGGTGGTGTTATTGACGAGATATTGGTTGAAAATGTGTATCGAAATCCGGAGGGCAATGCTGTTATATTGGACATGATTTTACTCGACAAAGTAAAGCAAGAGGCCAACATTCGATTGTTGCTCAATACCAGTGTCTACGAAGTCCATAAGGAAGCTGGTGATCGTATAAAATCTTTGAGCGCTTTTTGCAGCCAGAACTCGACACAATATGAGCTATTGTCATCCTTATTTTGTGATGCGTCCGGAGACGGGATAGTCGGCTTTTTATCTGGAGCAGCTTTCCGTATGGGCGCTGAACCCCGGGAAGAATTTGACGAAGCTATGGCACCCGACACCTCCTATGGAGAGCTTTTGGGGCACACGCTCTATTTCTATACCAAAGATGTCGGAAAATCAGTGTCTTATACAGCCCCGGCTTTTGCCATGGATGTCACCAAAGAAATACCGAGATTCAAAAACTTCAATGCCAAAGAACATGGATGCAAGCTGTGGTGGGTGGAATACGGCGGGCGTCTGGATACGGTGCACGATACCGAAGAGATCAAATGGGAACTTTGGAAAATCATCTACGGTGTGTGGGATTATATCAAAAATTCCGGACAATTTCCCGAAGCCGACACCCTGACATTGGAATGGGTTGGAATGGTTCCCGGAAAACGGGAAAGCCGTCGGTTTGAAGGCGATTATATCCTGACACAAAAAGACGTCGTCGAACAGCGTCAACATCCGGATGCCGTAGCCTATGGGGGCTGGTCCATCGATCTCCATCCTGCGGATGGCGTCTTTAGCGACCGTCAGCCCTGTAACCAGTGGCATAGTAAAGGCGTTTTCCATATCCCTTATCGTTGTTTATATAGCCGTAATATTGAAAACCTCTTTTTGGCGGGTCGTCTGATCAGTGTATCCCATGTCGCATTTGGAGCGACTCGGGTAATGGCGACATGTGCGTATGTTGCACAGGCTGTGGCGATGGCCGCAAAACTATGTGTTCAGCAGCAGCTTTTACCAAGAGAGATCGGTCAGCCAGGTTACATGAAGGAATTACAGAAAGAACTGCAACGATCCGGTCAATATATCCCCGGCTTTCATTTATCCGATAGCAGCGATCTTGTACAGCAGGCCGAACTAACCTCTTCGAGCAACCTGGACTTTAAGGGATTCTCCAAAGAGAATATGCTGTGGAAACCCCTGACTATAGCTGCAGCACAACTTATTCCTGTCACTGCTGGTACCTTGCCCATCTTTTTTTTGGATATTGAAGCCACGCAGACAACAGTGTTGGATGTGGAGCTCAGGGGCAGCGAAAGAAAAGGTGGATTCACGCCAGACCGGGAGCTGGCGAAAATGCAAATTCGTGTAAAACCCGGCTTTCAGACAATAACACTGGATTTTGGATTGGAGATCAATGAGGATCAGTATATTTTCCTCACATTTCTCCAAAACGAGCATGTGCGATTGGCCTATACCCATCAACGGGTATCCGGATTACTATCCGTTTTTAACGGCGTGAACAAAGCTGTTTCAAACAACGGGAAACAGGTAGCCCTGCCGGGATCTGGAGTAGATTCATTTGAATTTTGGACGCCACAACGTCGCCCTGAAGGTCATAATCTCGCCATTCAGCTAACAGCGGGCCTTTCCGTCTTTGGAGTCGAAAATGTGCGTAATGGCATAGACCGGCCGACAATTCGTCCGAATGCCTGGGTTGCTGCAACTGACGATCGGCAGCCTGTAATTTCGATTAAATGGAAGCAGAAGCAGCGCATAAGAAGGATCGAAATTAATTTTGATACCGACTGGGATCATGCAATGGAGTCTGTATTAATGACCCATCCCGAGACCGTTATGCCATTCTGTGTGCGGAATTATACTATCGAAGATGGTAATGGAAAGATTATTTATACGCAGCAGGGAAACTTTCAGACCAGAAATGTGATTGAACTTCCGGAATCCTGTGTTACAGACCAGCTGATTATAGCTCTCGAGCACCCTTCTGCGGAAGTGCCAGCCGCCATCTTTGCTATTCGGTGTTATGCATAGTCAATAAATGATAATATTCAGTAATTTAATGTTTAATACAGATGATAGATACAGTAGTTATAATCGTTTTTTCGGTATTCATAATGCTTGTTGGGATAAGCTTCTCACGAACCGGAAGAAACCTGAAGTCCTTTTTTGCTGGCGGCGAATCCGTGCCCTGGTTTATAGGAGGGATGTCCCTGTTCATGAGCTTTTTTTCAGCCGGAACTTTTGTCGCATGGGGCTCCATAGCCTATAGCCATGGCTGGGTAGCAATTACCATTCAGTGGACGATGTGTATAGGCGGACTGATTACAGGGCTTTATCTAGCTCCTAAATGGAAGGCTACAGGAAATCTTACTGCTGCCGAGTTTATTAAGGAGCGCCTGGGGAGCGCTGTGCAGAAGTGTTACATCTACGTCTTTATGATCGTGTCGGTATTTCTCAAAGGGTCGGTTTTGTATTCGGTGGCCAAACTTGTTTCCGAATCGTTGGACTATCCTTTGATACCCGTTACTATCGTTTTGGGAATCTTAATGATTGCTTATACAGCCATCGGAGGGTTGTGGGCGGTCATGGTGACAGATATTTTACAATTTGTCGTCCTGACAGCAGCGATCGTGATTGTCATTCCATTGGTTTTTGAGGAAGTTGGCGGTGTGCAGTCCTTCTTGGATAAAGTGCCTGATGATTTCTTCAATGTTGTCAATGGTGAATATACATGGGGTTTTATTGTCGCTTTTGCCTTATATCATATTTTTTATATTGGAGGTAATTGGACGTTTGTACAGCGCTATACAAGTGTTGATACACCCCGGTCAGCATCCAAAGTTGCTTATTTATTTGCTGCCTTATACATCGCTAGCCCGATTTTGTGGATGATTCCGCCCATGGTTTACAAGGCGATCAATCCGGATTTGACCGGATTGGCTACAGAGACGGCCTACATTATGGTCTGTAAGCAAGTGCTGCCTGCGGGATTACTTGGATTGATGCTTACGGGGATGTATTTCTCTACATCGGCATCCGCAAATACAGCCTTGAATGTTGTATCAGCTGTTTTTACAAACGATATTTATAAGGGAACATTAAACCCGCAGGCATCGGAAAAAAAGCTGATGTTTATTGCTCGTGCGTCATCTTGGTTTTTTGGATTTTTTATGATTATTGTAGCGCTGATTGTACCACTGATTGGAGGGATAGTAGAGTTTACTTTGAGTATAGGCGCCATTACAGGAGGTCCTCTATTGGCGCCGCCGATATGGGCATTGTTTTCAAAGCGATTGACAGGAAAGGCAACCCTGTATATAACCGCTGTTAGTCTGGGCGTCAATCTTCTGTTTAAAATTATTTTCCCTTTGTTGATAGACTATAAACTTACCAGAGCCAATGAGATGCTGCTTGGTGTTATGCTGCCCTTCGTTTTGTTGGCTTGTGTTGAACTGTATGCGAAATCACGTGGACAGGTAAGTTCGGAATATATTGCGCTCAAACAAATTAAAGCCGCGCGTAAGGAAAACGTACAGCAGATTGATAAAGAAGAGGAAATAGCATTGAAAAGCCAGAATAAATTTGGATTGAAGATGATCGCATTTTCGCTCACCTTTATTGCGCTGCTACTTTATATATTGTGTTTTTTCTTTGCAGACCGTTCGCCATTAGTTGGCGGAATTGCCACGGTAATACTTATCACTGCGTTGATTCCATGGCGAGCAGCTAGTAAAGTTTTTATAAATCGGGTTTAAATTGATGTCAGCACAGATTATCTGCGGCACTTCGTTTTCTTAGTGTTTTTTAACTTTATATGCTTGTAAACCCGCTATTAAACAGTTAAATTGCTTAAAATTTATTGTCAATTAGAATATAAACATAAATAAGATGAAAAGAAATACGGCTTTTCTTTTGGGGATTTTAGCTTCTTGCGCATTGCCACAAGTGATTTCTGCTAAACCACTCACAAAAGAATATGTACATTACGGGCAAGAAGTTGAAGGAAAAGAGTTGATCGGACGCTGGGATATTGAAGTCGATGTCAATGGTACTCCGGCACCTTCCTGGCTTGAAGTGAAATTGTCAGGCTACAAGACTTTGGTAGGCCACTATGTAAGCACTTCAGGAAGTGCACGGCCTGTTTCACAGGTTTTTTATGAAAACGGGAAGTTCAAATTTGCGATACCACCACAATGGGAAGGCGGAAAGATGAATTTAAGTGTAGAAGGGGAGATCTTAAACGGAACATTGCAGGGCACTATAACGGAACCAGATGGAAAAACACATCGTTTTAAAGGAGTACGTGCACCCGAGTTAAAAAGAACGGCCGCCGTAAAGTGGGGGAAACCGATCCAGCTTTTTAATGGAAAGGATCTGTCGGGATGGAAAGCGACTGGAAAAACCAATCAGTGGATTGTGAAAAATGGTATTTTAACCAGTCCACAATCGGGTTCTAACCTAGTCTCGGAACAAAAATTTGAAGATTTCAAATTGCACGTTGAATTTAAAATTCCTTCGGGCAGCAATAGTGGAGTTTATCTTAGAGGGCGCTATGAGGTACAGATTGAGGATAGCCCGAAAGATGCGCATCCTAATGCCGTCCTTTTTGCGGGCGTCTATGGTTTCCTGGCAGCCAATGAGATGGTGAACAAAGGAGCCGGAGAATGGCAGACCTATGATATTACATTGGTGGGACGCCTGGTGACTGTCGTTGCCAATGGTAAAACAGTGATCAGCAATCAAGAGATTCCGGGGATTACCGGCGGAGCACTGGATAGTAAAGAGGGCGAACCTGGTCCGATCTATTTCCAGGGTGATCACGGACCGGTTGAATTCCGTAAAGTGGTTATTACCCCGGCCATTAAATAACCCTAAAAGTTGGACCAAGTTAGAAAGTAATTATTCATGTGATGAGCTCGATATTTTATCGGGCTCATTCCTTTTAGATTCCAATTACAACGACCACCACGTCTTCGTTCTGGTAAGAAGTATAGTACCGATCAATTGAACCACTTTCTTTGTAATCCTGTAGTTCCTTAAATATCATTTTTTTTAAGGTACCTTTTCCCTTTCCGTGGATAAATTTGATTTCGTTCATCTCCCAATAAATGGCTGCATCCAGGTTGGACCTGAGGTAATCAATAGATTCTAGCATAAGTTCGTCAGCCGAGTAGTCTTCCCAGTCTTCGAGGAAAGCATCTGCGTGTAGATCAACTATAGCGGGTGGTTTGCGCATGATTCAAATATATAACAATGCCGCAAATGTAAAACAAAACAACGACTTAGTAGGCGAGATCAGCGATGAAATCAACAGCCCGGACGAATTTTTCATACCATTTTTTTATAATGGCAGCAATTTCATATTCCTCTCTTTCAGCATGATTTAACATCAATAACTCCAGCGATTGCAATAACTGCTTATGATCCAGGAACAAACCGTCGTAATCACGATAAGCAGAAACTGTTTCTTGAATAAGTTGCAGACTTTCGTGTCTGGACAGGATTGTCACATGCCGGGAGGAAATTCGGTCTAGGAGACATTCTTTCTGAAAATCGGACGCGATATGCCTATCGCATGCTTGATTAAACAATAATTCAAATTCAACGAGCTGGCTTTCTAAACCATGTATAGCGGACTGGAGCTCCTCAAAAGTGCCGATGATCCTTTCCTGTATTTCCATGTTTTTTGATATAATAGCCATGATATTTTTATCTAAATTTTATATAATGTTGGTTATTAGAATTTTAAATAAAAGCATGTAAGGTATATACAAATGGTTTGAATAAATGTTTTTCTTAATTTGAATAATAGTTGACCAACGATAGTCGGAGTTCCACATAACAGTTATTGGACCTTGAGGGCTTCCGTGAAAAAGCGGAGTAGATTATCCTAATTGCCCTGTAGCTGAAAAATAGGTATTTTGCTTTTTTTTTGCGTTATTCGCATTGCGTAAAAACGGGTTAAAAATAGAATTGAATGAAGGAGAAAACAATCGGAAGTTATCAATTGGAAATATGTTCCAATTCAGTGGCATCAGCAATCGAGGCGGAGAAAGGCGGTGCGACACGTATTGAATTTTGTCAGAATCTGGAGAATGGTGGAACCACACCTTCTTTTGGTCAACTGAAACTGGTGCGTAAACTCGTTCATATCGGAATTCATGTCCTGATCAGACCACGGGGTGGAGACTTTCTGTATACGGAAGAGGAAATGCTGGAGATGATCGCCGATATTGAGCTCTGTAAGGAATTGGGTATGGATGGTGTTGTCATCGGGGTATTGAATGCCGATGGTACCGTGGACAAGGTCAGTACGAAGCGTCTGGTTGATGCTGCAAGGCCTATGCATGTAACATTTCACCGTGCTTTTGATCGTGTACAGGATCCCCTTGCTGCATTGGAAGACGTTATTGCCCTAGGGATTGATCGTATTTTAACTTCGGGTCTGCGGGATTCAGCGTTATTAGGTGCGCCATTGCTCAAACAATTGATTGAACAGGCTGCCGGACGTATTGTGATTATGCCGGGGGCTGGAGTGGATGCCTCCAATATGAAGACGATCTTGGCGGAGACAGGAGCCATTGCCGTTCATAGTTCAGCAAAGGAGAGCCAGCCATCAAAGATGAAATTTTCGCAGGATCAGGTGAAAGGAATGGATGAGGCGCAGTGGATGAGCTCAAAAGAAAAAGTCCACCAAATGGTAGACTTATTAAAAAGCCTTTAAAGTATAACTTTAAAGGCTGCTAATTTCTTTGTGCTTATTTAGCTTCTGCAGCTAATTGATTTAAGATAGCATCGTTTTTAACGATTTGGTTGTCAGCTTTCATTTTTGATCTTGAACCTAACTCAACGTTAGTTCCCAATTTCAAGAACTGAACTTCAACACGTGAAACAGTTTTATTTCTTCTATCTTTTCTTTTTAAACGTGTAACTCCCATTTTGATAATATTTTTATTGTTTAAAATAAAACGAGGTCGGAAGCGGATTCGAACCGCTGTAGGAGGTTTTGCAGACCTCAGCCTAGCCACTCGGCCATCCGACCCTATTTTTTTCCTTTTGAAGGTCTGCAAAAATAAAACTTATAATTGGAATTAAAAAATCTTTGTGATAAAACTTTTGCGTTTTTGAGCATTATCTTGAAAACCAAGGGGGTAGTTTTTGAGTATGTTGCTTATGCAGGCTTTAAGAGTAGAAATACGAATGTATACGATCAGTTGAAAACGTTAAAATTTCTATAAGCTACTGTATCATTTAGAGGACATTCAAAAAAAATATGGCACGAGTTTTTTCTTTTGTTTTGAAGTGAAAATGAATAGTTTATGCATTTTGGAATAGATATTGCAAATGTCACTGTAATAAATCTCATACAAGAAATATATGAGAGTAAATGATAGAAGAACAAAGTAAATTAAATTAGGAAACATGAAAAAACTATTATTATCTGCAGCAATTTTATTTGGTTCATTAGGAGCTTTTGCGCAAGGTGGATTGGGATATGGACTCCGTGCGGGTGTAAATATTCCTAAATACTCATTAGATAATGAAAGCACAGAATCGAATACAGGATTTTTTGTAACGGGTTACTTGGATGCTCCTGTGTCACCTAACTTTTCCATTCAACCGGGATTATCTCTTCAGAATAAGGGTGGCAAATGGACACCAGGATCTTCTTCCGAAATTAAGGAGAGTGTGATGTCCTTGGACATACCGGTGAACGCTGTAGCGAAATTTCCTACGGGTTCAGGTAATTTCTTTATCGGAGCTGGTCCTTATGTTGGATTTGCATTGAGTGGAAAACGTAAAGGGGAAATTGGAGAAGGAGATGTAAAAATAGAACGAGACCTTAATTTTGGAAGTGATGATACAGATGATTTAAAGCGTACTGATTTTGGTGTGAATTTCTTAGCAGGGTATCAATTATCCAATGGATTTCAGATCAATGCTGGTTACGGTTTAGGTTTAACCAATTTGGCTCCTGCACCTGGTGATAAGGCTAAAAACCGCGTATGGTCGATAGGTATCGGTTTTGGACTATAAGAAATATAAGTATTTAAGCTTATTATGAGGAAAGAGTCCCTGCATTAGTAGGGACTTTTTTATTTCCCTCAACTTAAGTCAACCGAAATTGTTATTTTTATTCAAAAGAATATTCAATGAAAAGATTCCTCTCTTTACCATTCTATGTCAAGTTAGCCTGCGTATTAATCAGTATCCTGCTATTGGGATATCTGGCCAAGATTGGTGATACCATACTTATCCCGATGATTTTAGGCTTACTGTTTTCTCTGCTTTTGATTCCACTGAGCAATTTTATGGAGCGTAAGTTGCATTTTCCAAGAACATTGGCCGGAATACTCAGTGTGATTCTCTTTTTTGGCGCGTTAGGTTACGGCTTATTTCTTCTGGCTTCACAGCTTACATTGCTCAAAGAAGATTTCCCAGCATTTAAAGAGCAGATTATGGACGGCGCAGGTAAATTGCAAAGCTGGGTCAGTCAACAGTTTGGAATACAGCACAAAGAGCAAATGGAATTTATCAATAAAACAGCTTCAAAGTCGGTTGATTCAGGTACGCTATTTTTAGGGACGGCGTTGGTTTCACTGTCCTCCCTGTTTATTTTATTTGTTTTCACATTTCTTTATACCTTCTTTCTACTGATTTATAGAGGTCATATAGTGAAGTTTCTTTTATTTGTCAACCGTGTTGAAGATCGACTTATTGTTGTGGATGTTGTTAGGCAAATTCAATATGTCGTCAAAAAGTATCTGATCGGTTTGTTGATCCAAATGAGTTTGGTTTCGCTTTTGGTTTTTATTTGCCTCTCCTTAATTGGTGTGAAGTACAGTCTACTCTTGGCTTTAATCACCGGCGTATTCAATGTACTGCCTTATGTGGGTATTTTCTCATCGATGCTGATTATTTCCATTCTTACCTTTGCTACCTCATCGTTGACACATGTGGTATTAGTGATCTTAGCATTGATTATTGTACACATGATTGACAGTAATTTTATTGTCCCCAAGATTGTCGGATCCAAAGTGAAGGTCAACTCCCTTTTTGCCATGTTGTCCATTATTATTGGCGAGATGGTCTGGGGTATTTCGGGAATGTTTTTAGCAATCCCTATTTTGGCGATAGTCAAGATTGTGATGGATCGCATTAAAGAGCTTAAACCTTGGGGATTTTTATTAGGGGAGGAGGATAGCAAGGATGAGGTCTACAAAGACTTATTTGAGACTTTAAATCCGATTGAGAAGAAAATTATTGAGAATGAAGCGAAGGAGTAGGTTTGCATTTGGTTTTGGGCTTGTGAGCAGTTTTATCTTCTAATCCGCGATCTTTTAATTGTTGAATTTGGTCATCTATCGTGAAAGCTTTCTTTTCATACATAGAATGTGGCTTAAAAAGGTTATAAAACAAAAGACACGCCCTGGGACGCTGTTCTTACGGGTAGCGTGGCGTGTACTGTTACTACAAACATAAGTATCTGTTTACTTTTTTGCAAATTTAAAATAAAAGTAATGAACATAAATATTTAACACTCTTTTTCATTCAAAATTAAATAAATATAAGGGTAAAATTGTTCCCAACTTTTTCCGTTTTCTGAATTTTGAGATAGTTTTATCCCTTCCTGGGGGGAATGTGGATGTTACAACACCTGATACAAGTCAAAATCACGAAATAGCTTTTTAAGGCTGTACATATTCCGAGGATATGACGGAATGCCATACCATAGCGGCGCTTTAACAAACATAGTATACCTAAACCAGAACCGGAATCGAGGGGGCAGCATGCTCCGGTAATATCTGAATCTCATTTTTTTTAAAAAGGATTTGTTTCGTTTACTTGCTGTTGATTGTCGTTGTTTGCTTACTTCTTAGCTTGATAAATATTTGTTTTCTTTTTCTTATGTGGGTGTAGTCTGTGTTTAATGAAACTAGATTTTTGTAGATCACTTGATAGATTGGTAAGTTTCAGCCCAGGATAATATTTCCATATGATTTGTTTGACAAATTTCAATTCTAACCCATTACTACTAATGAACTCATCATCCTTTGCCAAAATTTCATCTATAATAAAAGGAACAGATGGGGCGTCTGATAGTATTTTATTGTATTCACTGTTTCTAGAATGTTTCTTTTTTAAAAATTCACGAAAATCTTCTGGAACAGTTTGTAGCTCGGTGGTAAATTTTCTAAAATCGGCAATAAAAAAATCACATGCTTTTTGAATTGTATAAGGAGCAAGTTCATAATTCTTTTCTCCAGCTAAAATGTATTCAAGCCATCTTTTTGAAACTTCTAATATGTTTGCAAATACCTCGATAGTTAATCCACTTTTTTCAAAATGATTCTTAATGTTTTCAGTCGTTATTTTAGCATTGTAAGCTTTCATAACTACAAACAAATGATCTAAATCAATTAATAATCCGCAATTAATTTCTTTTTAATAATTAATTTGTGTAGATTTGAATATTGATAATCAAATAAATGTTTGATTATAGGTATTGAATACAAGAGTCTCTCGTGCAAATTCCGAGTTTTGTTCAGGACGAGGCAATAGGTTTTCAATGTCCGTAATGATATTTTGTGTATTTTTGATGCACACTATAGCATTATGGGCCCTATTGTTTATCGGTCCTATGGCCCTCGGAAGCCTGCACGACGATAGCATAGGGCCTTGCTATAGTTCCTTTCTTCAATGAGACTCGTAACTATAACGAGTTATGAAAAAACAAATTATCAAAAACAAAATCAAGCCAGCAGAGTAGCTCTGTCTGTAAAGTCATATAATGACTTTCCCATAATCTTGAAGAGCGTAGCGACCCTATTATATACCTTTGAAAACACCATTCCAGCGCTCTTAGATTTAGCTATTAACCATTATTTTTTATTGTGGCCTAAGCTAGGTTTAGGAGCTTTGGATACATTCGTTTATATCGATATCTGAATTCTTTCCTTTAGGCCGCAGCCATTAAAACCTTTTAAAAATGACCAATTTTTACAAGGGTGGGAGAGAACTGTCTAAAGGAAAAGATTCCTCCGGCTCACCAGAAATTAAATCAAAAAAAATCAGGGTTCAATTACCTGAGTTACTAGCCAGTTTTCAACTGTTTTTTACCCACATATTTCAAGTATGCGTTAAGCACTACTTAAGCACAGATATAGCACTATTTACGCAATCGTTGCGTAGGAAAATTGACAATGGAAAAATGTACTATAAAGGTACTTGTCCAGTGCTACAAAAACGTTTGCAGAGCAGCGATCAAAAAATAACTAAGCAGGAGATTTCTTCGGGCGTCCTTCGGGCTTTGTTCGGGTGGCCTTCGGATCTGCTCCGTACCTGCGTCGGCCCTTCTTCGGGAGTGCTTCGGCTGCTGTTCGGCTGTTCTTCGGGACGTTCCCGAAGCGCAGTCGAAGCGGACTCGAAGCCGAGCCGAAGCGTAGCCGAACATGTCTCGAACAAGCCCCGAAGAGGTCCCGAAGCGTTGCCGAAGAGCACCCGAAGAAGGGTAGGAGCGTCACCTTCTTCGGACCTTTGCCTAACCAACTTCGCCCCAACTTCTGCCTTTCATGCAGTGGGTCATCAGTCTTCCTCGAATTTTCCTTTGATTTTTCCCGTGGGTGACCCGAAGCCCACCCGAAGAAATTCCGAGCAACGCTGGGAGAAAGGGCGAAGTTGGTCAGGAGTTGGTAGGTACTTAAATGGTCTATTCCTTGGCACGAAAGGTACCGTTAGTTCACCATTAAGCTACCGGGAGTGTACCGAAAGGGTACCAAAAAGGTACTGGGAATGTACTAAAGAGCTACCGGAGATATACCAAAGAGGTATTAAACAGGTACGAGCTGTCAGTAGCTCACTGGTGGATCTTGGGTATAAGTCTGATACTGCTGTAGCACAGTCTGCAAAAGGAGAGGATACGGAATTGGATAATGGAAGAGAGGGAAGTTGTTTTAAATTTAATGGTTTTAAGACGTTTTATGAGCGTGTTGTCTCTGTTATCGATTCTTTTATTGTTGATGTTGTTTCAAAGGCTCAGAGGGCTTTAAAATGCTTTGCTTATTTGTTCGATAATAAAAATACTTTTCGCATGTCGCTGACATGCTTGGCTTTAGTTTTTCGATCATCTAATTTTTCTTTTAAGGCATTAAAGAGCATCAGAGCTCTTATGGTATTAGCTCTGATGGTTTCTATGTTTAGTTTATCGGCTCAGACGCCCCGCAAGGACAGCGGGGCCGATGGGCTATCTGATCTTACCGCACTAAAGCCGGGAGATAAGATCCCTGATGCGGTTTGGAATCAGTCGCTCGAACTGAACTATTTTAATGGTAAAAAGAAAACGATCAGGTTTTCCGATCTGAAAGGTAAGCTGATCCTGTTGGATTTTTGGTCAACGGGCTGCCCGAGCTGTATTGAGGGGATCCCCGACATGGAGTTGATCCAACAACGCTTTAAGGATAAGGTAAAAGTTGTCATGGTCAACAGCAAGCGCAATAAGGATACGCCTGAGCGGATAAATAAGCGTTTTAAAAAATATAAAGAGGACTTTAATTATACGCCTGTATTACCGACACTACTTGATGATACATTATTCACATCGCTTTTGCCGCATAATACTTTGCCGACGATAGGGATTATCAGTGCCGAGGGGCAATTTGTCCTTAATTCATTTGCAAGTTCCGTAACGGAGGATATTATCCAGGATTTTTTGAAAACTGGAGTTTCAAACAGGTTTATCGAAAAATCGGAAATCAAAAATACCGCTCGGATAAACACGCAGCCTTTGGTGGATACCACAGGTCTTGTATTTTGTTCGGTCATGTCAGGTTATCGGGAAAACTATCTCGGCGTGTATCCCGCTGTGTCCTACAGCAAAGGAAGCTCGCTGTTTCAGGTGGGGAATTACTTTCTCAATACCTGCTATCAGCTCGCTTTTCCTGATGTCTTCCAGGGGGCAAAATCGAGTCTTTTCGTTTTTGATGACCGGATCAATAAGGAATTTATTGATCTCATATACGATTTTAAAACAACAAAAGGACAGTTTTGGTACCAATTATACCTGCGTGATAGTATCACACAGGAGTTAGCTTTCGATTATTTCAGAAAGGCATTGATTGAACGTTTTCATGTTACTGTCGAGCGGAAAAAAGGTGTTGTTGAGGCTTATGCACTTTCGCTAGATGAATCACGCCCGCTATGGAAAACCAAGGGCGGAATGTACATCAATAGTGTGGATAAAGGCAATGAATCTTTGATCCTGCAAAATGTGCCCATAAATGGTGTGATTAGTTTCATCAGGTCTATTCTGGATAAGCCCGTAATTTTCGAGCACAAAAGTGCGGAACGGATTGATCTGCGTTTGCCTGGAAACTTTCTTGATCTAACTATCGAAGAGAAAGTAGCTGTTCTGGAACAGCATGGTATAAAGTTGAAACCAGCAGAATACAATGGTGAATATCCCTATTTCTACTCAGTATCCACGCTACATACGAAGTAATGAAAGTGTTGTTAACAGCGCTTTTTACAAGCGTATTGTTTTTCGTGAGCAAGGCTCAGGAAAAAATATGGGTACAGGGTACAATTGTTTCAGCTAATGGCGGCAAGGTACTCGTAGGTGCATCCATACGGAACAAAACGTTGCATAACCAGGCCGCAAGTTCACTGAAAGGGAAATTCGATATTCAGGTAGGTAATAAAGAAGATTCTTTATTGATCAGTTGTATTGGTTATCTCGATAGGACAGTAGCAGCTGGATTTTTTGAGAAGAATAAGGTCTTAGCCCTTTCTGTCAAAGAGACTTATCTCGAAGAGGCTATTGTCAGTACAGGTTATCAAACATTGAAAGCCAATGAGGTGACAGGTGCTATTGATGTGGTAGATAATAAGATGCTCAATCAGCAGGTGGGAACTAATATTTTGGATCGGCTCAATAACATGACATCAGCAATTCGTTTCGACAATCAGCCGATTCAAAATGCCGACCTGCAGAAACTGAATATCTCTGTACGGGGTCTGAGTACAATCAACGGAAATCTGGATCCACTCATAGTGCTCGACGGTTTTATCTATGAAGGTGATATCAGTAATATTGATCCCAATAGCATTGAGAGTGTATCTATCTTGAAAGATGCTGCCGCGAGTGCAATATGGGGCGCACGTGCTGGGAATGGTGTGATCGTCATGACTTCAAAAAAGGGTGCTTTCTCCAAAGAGCAGATGACAAAAATAACGCTCTCGAATACAATAATTCTGAAGGAAAATAATGATCTGAATAAAATCTATCAGCCCCAAAATGCTGATTTTATAGCGCTAGAGAAATATCTTTTTGAAAAGGGTTATTACGATTCGGAATTGTTATATCAGCCATATCTAGCACAGTCGCCAGTGATCGACCTGTTGGATAGGCGCAAGCGTAACCTTATTTCCCCGGCAGATTCGGCCAGCGGTATAGCTAAATTCATGAGGCAAAATGGACGACAAAATTATATGGACGCTTTTTATAATGTGCCATTTGTCAATCAACACGCCTTGAATATATCGGGCGGAGGGACACGCAACTCCTATGGATTTGGTATTGGATATACGGGGAATAAATCCGAACTGGATGCTTTTGATCGAAAAATTAATATTCAACTGTCCAATAGTTTCAGGCCTACCGACAATATACAGTTAGACTTACAGGTGCTGTATACAAATCAGGATAGTAGAAATGGCAAACCTGAATTCTCATCGTTGAGCTATGGCAGTATGAAGGCTCCATATCTTCAATTTCTAAAGGAAGATGGAACTGAAATTCCATTTGAAAAGGAGTATAGGGGCAGTTATCTGAAAGAAAACTATGCGAAAGGTTATCTGCCATGGGATTACTATCCACTGTCGGAATACAAATATGCAAAAGACCGACGGCAGAATAATGAATGGTTTTCGAGCCTGAACCTGAAATATAAGGTATTGCCGTACCTTCACCTGAATATGGGCGGACAGATTCAGCAACAGCGCACAGAGAATAACGAGCTGAATGCGTTGGAAAGTTATGAAGCACGTAAGTGGATCAATGAGTTTACTATCATTGGTACAGGTACCACACCTACAAAATATAATATTCCTCTCGGTGGTATCAAACGCTATTCAGCTGCTGAGGGAAGATCGTATACCATGCGTGGTCAAATTGATTTTAACAAATCTATAGGTCGGCATCTGCTGGTCGGTATTCTTGGTGGAGAGGTACGGGAGAATAGGTCGAACACAAATTCCTATACAGCCTATGGATACAATGAATTGCCGATGTCAAGCACTTCGGTGGACTTTGTAACTCGCTTTCCAACTTTGCCAGATGATGGCATGCGGCGGATACCGGGAGCGCCTCAGTTTTTTAAAAATGTAAATCGATTTGTTTCGCTTTATACCAATATAAGCGATCGTTTTATGGACCGTTACGGCCTATCTATGAGTTTGCGTAAAGACGGGGCTAATATCTTTGGCGCATCGACCAATGATAGATGGTCGCCGCTCTGGTCCGTAGGCGGATCTTGGGACATTCATAAGGAGGCTTTCTTTAAGCTGGCCCTGTTTGATTATCTGAAATTGAGGGCAACTTACGGAACGAGTGGTAACGTAGATCTGCGACGATCGCCAGATCCAATTGCCTATATCGGCTCGGCAACTTATACCAGCTATCCAATGTATCAGATAAGCACCTTGAATGATCCCTTGCTAAAATGGGAAAGAGTGGCAACCACTAACTTTGGTCTGGATTTTTCATTAAGAAGAGGAAGATTGTCCGGACGTATTGACTACTATGTAAAGAAAGGCAAGGATCTATATGGACTGAGCGAATACGATTATACGGCATGGGGCTTACAGGGTACAGTTGTCAAGAATTTGGCAGGAATGCGGGGGCAAGGATTTGACATTGACTTAAATTCAAAGAATATAAGCGGAAAGATCAACTGGGATACGCGAATGATAATAAGCCTAAATAGGAACAAAACAACGCAATATTACAACCTACAAAACAGTATCACATCCTTTCTCTCGGGTGGAAATACCATCACACCGATCGTCGGTAAACCGCTGAACGCATTGGCGGCCTATAAATGGATGGGGTTGAATGAATTTGGTGAAGGGCAGGGCTTGCTGGATGGGCAGCTAAGCACAAACTATACGGCCATACGTAATCAGGCCGATGCATTACCAGAAGGAAATGAAAGTATCGTTTATTTTGGATCCTCCAAACCTCAGGTCTTTGGTAATGTAATCAACACACTGTCTTGGAAGTCTTTGATTTTTTCTTTCAACGTCAGTTTTAAGGGGAACTATTATGTAAGACGTCCTGTGACGTCCTATTTTTCATTGTTTGCCAACGGTACGGCCTATCCGGACTTTGATCAGCGATGGCAGCGGCCGGGGGATGAACAGCATACGCAGGTTCCCGGTATGAAATATCCTATAAATTCAATGTCAGACACATTCTATCAATATGCTGATATCAATGTCTATAAAGGGGATCATCTGCGGCTGGAATATGTTTCGCTAACCTGGCAAGGTAAGTATACCGTCGGAAATCGTGCATTTAATATGGGGCTGTCAGCAAATGCGGCCAACCTAGGGGTACTATGGCGTGCAAACAAGCTCGGTATCGATCCGGAATTTCCGTACCAATTAAGTCCACCGAAGACATTTTCCATTGGATTAAAAATTGATTATTGATCTAATATCATAAATGATGAAAAGATTTCTTAACATATTGTGGCTAGGGGTAATTGTTTTCTCCTTGTCCGCCTGTCAAAAATATTTAGAAGTGCAGTCAAACTATGGTTTGGCTGTACCGAATAGTTTGGACGACTTACAAAAGCTATTGGATGATAGTCAGATTATGAATCTGAAGTTTCCTTCTTTTGGGGAAGCGTCGGCAGATAATTATTATCTGAGCCAATCCGTATATGATGCATTGATTGACTATGGCCAACAGACCTATATCTGGCAGAATGATCATATGAATTTCGGAAATGACTGGTCCTCATCGTACAGCACTGTTTACAATAGCAACCTCGTGTTGGACCGTATAAAAAA
Organism: Sphingobacterium athyrii; assembly: GCF_003071065.1. Taxonomy (GTDB): domain Bacteria; phylum Bacteroidota; class Bacteroidia; order Sphingobacteriales; family Sphingobacteriaceae; genus Sphingobacterium; species Sphingobacterium athyrii. The sequence goes on from NZ_QCXX01000010.1 coordinate 171,148, forward strand.
GATCAATCGAGATGAAAGTAATGCTAATCAATATGATGCCATTTATGCTTCTGCTAAATTTTATCAGGCGAGCCAATATCTAGCGTTATTATGGACCTATTCAAAAGCCTATACCCAAGAATCGAAAACAGATATGGGGATTGTGCTGCGAAACAGTTCGGATTTTCATGCCCCATCGTATCGGTCATCCATAGCGGAGTGTTACGAAAAAGTAATCACAGACCTGAAAGAATGTAGTGGTATGCTTCCTGAGAAAACCAGTCATGTCATGCGTCCCAACAAATATGCGGCTTATGCGACATTGGCTCGCGCTTACCTATCAATGCAGGTATATGATTCGGCCAATTATTATGTTGATTTAGCCCTAAAATACAATGCTGACCTGCTTGATTTTAATAATTTATCAGAAGTAAAGATGACGGCATCCTACCCATTTACGATTTTTAATAAAGAGACTTTGTTTTACGCTGAATTATTAGTAAATATCAATTTGACTAGTTCGCGTGCTTTGACTGATACGCTCCTGTATCGGTCTTATGAAAGTAATGATCTGCGCAGGTCAGCATACTTCAAAGTAGCAGCCGATGGAACGACTACTTTCAAAGGCAGTTACGCAGGATCTTCTAAACTTTTTTCGGGAATAGCAACGGACGAGCTGTATCTTATGCGTGCGGAATGCAATGTGAGAATGGGAAATGTAGAGGCAGGAATGGCGGACTTAAACTATCTACTCAGGTACAGGTATAAGGTGGGCACATTTATTCCTTATGTGATAAAAGACAAAACAGAAGCACTGGCTTTAATCTTAAAAGAACGAAGAAAGGAATTACTTTATAGGGGGCTGAGATGGATAGACCTTAAACGGTTGAATGCAGAAGGAAGAGAGATTTCAATAGCAAGGAAACTAAATGGGCAATTGATTGCTTTACAGCCAAATTCCAACGCTTATGCACTTCCTCTTCCTGAAGATATCATTAGATTGACGGGAATGCAACAAAATCCGAAATAAAGAAAATGTACATAAAAAGAGGGAAGGGATAGTCCAAACGGACTATCCCTTCTTTTTCATTTATCCCCTATTGATCGGAGTAAATGGTGTGGAGCTGCTGCCACCAGTTCTAGATGGAATGTGATTTCCACCCGAGGTAGCCGTAGCACCTAACTGAATCTTTGCCGGATTCAGCTGATCTGAAGAATTCAGATCTGATTCATCTACAACCTGTGAGCAAGCCATAACGTTTGCACTGTTACAGTCCTCATCGTTGGATGTGGTATTCCAAAGTGATGCATCTTTAACCTGATTCGCATCTTTTGGATCACCATGGAAGTAAATAGTTACAGGAGCTAAACTCTTTCCTGCATAAGCCTCAGCACCTTTAAATGCTGAGAATCCGATAATCATGGCTCCTCCTAATATCATGTAGCCATAATTGTTTAAAAATTTGGTTAGCATGTAGCTACCCTCCTTTCTGTACAGCAAGCCATCTATTGGTTAGTAAAGATGTTGGCTTGCTACTTTTTTTTGTAAATAATTGTCGGTACGGTCCTGAGTACCGATCGTATCTGTATGCCAGGCTGCCTACTATAGGCCTACTGACGTCGTTGTGTTCTGGATAATAATATAGACTGTCCGGTGCATACCATACATCCTTTGACTTTGTATAATGGATATTCCTGTAGCTGATGGCTCCCATTGCTATAAAGCAAATCAGAAATAATGCGATGTTTGTCTTGCCCGTGATTACTCGCTCGCTATATTTGGCGACCTTGCGATGCAACCCCCATCCCGTTATAGAAAGGCCAAGAATCACAATATTTATCAATAGATGCGCAGTCCAGGAAATACGGCTCAGAAAGCTTGTGCACATACAGGGTTTCTGTGCATAGACATTTAATACGCCTAATCCAATATAGATCGTAAAAACGATGATCAATAGGGTGGAGGCTCTCCATCCCCATGCACGCAGTCCGACTGATGGTATGGCTAGTAATATCCCAACAGCGATTTCCATGAGCGGAAGTAACCAAAAGAGTATTGGAGCCAGATAACTGATTATGGGCTGCTGCTCGAGAGCAATCCGAAACGCGCTCAGCTGCCAGATCTTGTCCATACCTACATAGATCCAAAAAAGGATCATTACCGACCGAAGGATCTTATATATGATGCTACTTGTTTTATTCGCTTCCATAGCTTTAATTATTTGTACTGTGGTAGTTATTATTTCTTTCCGCTGATTTATTATTTCCGGCTGCGGTTTTATTATTTTCGTTTTCCAGCCTTAACTATCTAGTTTAGCACCTTTATTATTTATACTTAACTTATGCTAACTATTTGTATTTCTCTCCTAACTATTTATATCCCGGGCTTAATTATTTGTATTGCCGTGTTAATTATTTTTGAATGGGCTTTTATTATTTCTATGCTTCTTTAAAAACAGGGCGCCGTACCTGCCCCTCCATTAGGTACAGCGGCCTGCCTGAGCGTCAGCTTCTACTTTTTCGTACGCCTTAAATCAAAGGTACCACGGAAAATAGGCGAGCGTAGGTGTAACGAAATGACTAATTCGGAGAGTTCACCTGCCTCTATTCGGTTTAAACAAAGGGTGGGATGTAGTGAAGGGGTAATATGGTGGCAAAAAGGTTAGGTGCGGCTTCTTGGTAAAACCATTGGTTTTAGGATTGTAATGGCTGTTTTTGATAGATAGAACGAATGTGCTGAGGGGGTGTAACGCTAACATACCCCTATTTTTTTTAATTCTGTGTATTTTATTTATTTAATTCGGGAAATTGTTCATTCAGCTCGGCAAGCATGGTGTTTAATACTCTACGGATACGTACAGCTGCATGAAATTCAGCACTTTTGTCCATCCTTGTCAGGCTATGGGCAGAAAGTAAGGTGCCCTCCCTCGTTTTGATGAGTTTGGAAAACTCCTCGGCAACTTCTTTTTTCTCAGACGAGCGCATGATATTAGCCTTGACAGCGATGTGCATCCAGATCTTGAGCTCCTTGCCATTGAAATTGCTATGGATAAATCGTTGTGAATGATCATGCAATGTTGAATGCGGTTGCGTATTTTCGGCCTGAATGTACTCGCACATCAACTCAAGCAAACTCCTTCGATTGCTGTCATACGCAAAGTTGGGAATGCAGGAGAAATGTTTTGGAAAGCGTAATAGCGCATCCATAAATGAGGGATCTGAAATGTACAGCTCTTTCCAGCGGTTAAAGAATCCCATGTGGTTAAAATTGAAATTGACCATCACTACTAAAAACCGGTAATGCCAGTTCTTACCTTGGCGCTTGTCTTGTGCCAACTGCCGTAGCGATTCGACCAATTGGATCAGATAATCTTGATGTCGGTATTGAATATAAGGGATCTTGCCATTTTCAAATAGACTGTCCATGGCTGAAAGAATTTCACCAAGATAAACTTGTGGTATGTCTTTTTGAGCAAGACTATCGAGGATATAGGGCATATTGATGTAGACATATGCATACATCCTTTTGCGGTAATGGCTTGGTAAGGATGTAGCAGGATCGATGTCTCTTTTAAATAAAAATTCAATACGTTCGAGCAAGTCTTCCAGCGCTACTAACGCCGTACGGTCTCCGATATTGTTATCCCTACAGAAGCTATCGAGTTTTTGGTGTAGACGAAGTAATTGGGTATGGTATAGACGCACAGCCTGACTGGCGGAGTCGACATTACTGATCTGCCGGAAGGCCTGTAATGACAGCGCAAAATTATCGGAGCAGGCCACTGAAATCTCGTGTAAACGTGCCTGCGCTCCCTTGTTTTCCAAGTGATCCAAAGCTTCGATAAGTAAAGTCAGTGGGTATAGACTTACAATCATTTGTACCTCCTTTTGATATCTTTGTGGTACCACGGCCAGCCATAGACCCCAGGATGCATTTGCAGCAGGAGTGTGTCACCTACATTGGTCTGTTCATGTAACTGTGGGTTGACGTTTATGGACACCGTTTGCTCTTGCCCTTCATGCTTGAACGAAAACCACAATTCATGGATGTCACAACAAGGAGGGCATTTTTGGATGACAATGGCAGGTATGCGTACAGCTTTCGCATTTGGGATATGCTGACAATTGGCCATAATCAGCAGCATACGTATATACCAGATACAGGCAAGGATCATAATCGGAAATTGGATCCCATAAAGTTTGAAAAGGTTTATCTTTCTCCAAGAAAATAGATGTGCTAGCACACAGACGATGAAGGCTATCGGTATGCCTTTTCTTACAGCTGTCCAAAATGGCTGGGAACTGATCAATAGCTGATAGGGGAGGCGATCAAATAATGCTATGCTGCTAACTTGGATACAGGCAAAAAAGATAAAGAAAAGCTGCATCACGCGCTCTTGGTTGCGGATCTCTAAAAAGGGGATAAGCACGACCAGTACACCAATGCTATATACACGTTGGTCATGTGTCCGCGCCCAAAAAAGCCCATATAAGGTAATCAATACAGCAATCGTAATAAATATATAATTGCGGCTAAATGGGAGGACTGTTTTTGTTGTTCTCATGATCTATGGGTTTATAATCAGTGAACTATTACTTTTCAAAAATACCGATAACGACAGGAAATTTTTGCTGAATACCGCCTTAATTTCAACGAAGACCTGTTTTTTACAACGAAGGCTGATTTCTTTACAACGAAAGGTGCATTTTAAACAATAAAGGTTGAAAATTTTCATCCAACAGGGTAATTATTTAGGTTAGAGGGCGGAATGAAAAGGCCTATTTTTGAACTAGAAATATTGTTTAAAAAATAATTGGCTAAATTTATATAGTAAACATTTCTTCGTATAGGGAAATTTTTAACAAGAGTCCTTAAGCAATATCTAGCCATATATGCTTGAAGGAACCTCGGTATGTTGAAAAGTAATTTATAATAAGGTAAACTCTACCCGAATGAGAAAGAGCAAGCAAACTTGATGCGCATGTATGTTTGGATAGAGCTTTGATAAAATAGTATTGGAGTATATGAAAAGTATCGGTCAGGACAAATATCAAGATAATAAAGATTTGACTGTAAATTACCCGGATGTAATCTGGCTATTGATCGCGTCTTTCGTCTTTGGCGGTGTTTGCTGGTATTTGGGTTATCAGGGGGCTTTAGCTGATCGGCTTGCAAACTGGTCAATCATCTCTAGCTATCTATTTTTTGTGCTGATGGTGGCTATCACTTTTCTCTATATACGTTTGGTTATCGTGCTACTGGACAAAAGGCAAAATTGGTTGACCGATCCGGAGAAACGCATCGGTACACAACTGTTTTTTTGTTGTGTATTGCCCACACTATTTTTGTTCTGGATTATCGGTCCAGATGCAATGGCTAAGGATGAATGGCTTTTATTTCCTCTAATGGTCATATTTAGTGGGGTTCTGGTCTTGAATATGTGCTATACAGTGTATTTTTATCTCGCCAATTATCAAAGCCAAAAAAAGCTACTTGTTGAATTGACCGAAGTAAACCATCAGCAGCAATTAAAGATAACAGATCTTGAGGAGCGGATTGATCTGTTATCTCCGGATCTGGAAGAGGTGAGGGAAATCCTGGAAGCTGAGACGGGAGATAGAGATCCTGATTCCATGGATGAAATAGATTTAGTTCTGGTCAAATCCATGGATCCGGAGCAGGAAGTATTCTTGCTCAATAACAAAATCTTGTCCCAGAAGATACTGTATAAAGATTTGGGAATTTTTACTTTTAAAAATAGTATCGTCAGCCTTTATTTAAAAACTGCGATGCACGAAAATCTTACTTGTGGTGAACAGCGTAGCCTAAAGGAAGTCGTAAATAGTACAAAAGGATTCGTACAAAAGATAGATCGGGATAAGGCGATACCGTTTGGTATGATCCAGTCTTGTCATCAACTGAAGCGTGGCAGGTTGCGTATTGTGCTCAAGCTTCCGTTTGAAGGGCGTTATAATTTTGAGGTGTCTGATAAGATTGCTAAGCATATCAAAGAATGGATCATGTTGCAGGTACCAATAGAAAAGGAATGATACAATAAGAGATAAACTTTTAAAGATAGATTATGGAAAAAGCAAAGGATAATACCTGGAAATGCCGTGCTACTGGTAAAGTTGGATTTCCTTCTTTAATTGAAGCCCAATGGGCAATGCTTCATTTTAAGTTCAAATCACGGGTGAGAAACAAATTAGACGGCAGACGTATCAAACACCGGATGGGAAAAGATGCCTGCAAAAGGGCTTATTATTGTAAGTTTTGTAAAGGTTACCATATTACCAAATGGGATAAAGGACACTTTAGCAACTACAAAACTAAGGCGGAGTCTTGGAAGATACCGGATGTATTAGGAAACTGGAATTATTTGATTGAGTAGAATCAGTAGATGGTATTGGTTAACGCTCGCAGCTTCTACTATGGGAAAATTTTTGATTAAGTCTTTGAATACGTGTGTAGTCTAAATTACAGGCGGATAGAATAATCTTATAGCGAATCATTTACGAAAATTATTTTGCTTAATTTTCTTGTTGTGTTTCAGGAAATTATATCTTATTTTAGCTCTATATTTAATTTATTTTTTATGAAAAGAAAATTACTCTCAATTGCAGCAGCATTATGTTTTATTGCTGGAGCAAAAGCACAAACTTCTTATGGTTTTAAAGCAGGGGCAAACTTTGCGAACGTGAAAGAATCTCTTAATGGGCTTTCTTATACCTCCGACGCGGCAACGTCATTTTATGTGACAGGTTATGCGGATTTGCCATTGGCAAACAATTTTAGTATTCAGCCCGGGATTTCTTTACAAGGTAAAGGGCGTAAAATTTCGGTTGAGAAGTTGGCTGAGATCATCGGGGTAAGTGGAGCGACAGGGAATATCAAACAAGATTTTATGTACATTGAGGTACCTGTGAATTTTGTATATTCTATTCCGACGGGAAATGCCGGTAATGTCTTTTTGGGGGCCGGACCTTATGCGGGAATTGGAATTCATGTGAAAGAAAAAAGAGAGAATATGAGCGGACTCGACGAGCTTGGTGGTAATGGAACGGACAGTGGAAGCTTTAGTGATGCGGGTTTGAAAACTTTTGATGCTGGAGCAAACCTTTTAGCTGGATTTAAATTTACTAATGGTTTCTTGATTAATGCTGGTTATAGTCTAGGGCTAACGAATATAATGAAGGATTCTGGTGATAGTTCAGCTAAAAACCGCGTGTTTTCAGTAGGTATCGGTTATCAGTTATAATATTAAGGCAAGACAATAAAAAAGGGCTTTTCTTACGAAAGGCCTTTTTCGTTTATTGTCGACATATTTTAGCCATACTTCTTCCTCACATTCATGACAGCTAGACCTTATTCTCATTTCAACCGTTACTTCCGATCTTCGCAAGCTGCATCTACCAGTAAACATGTTTTCTTCTTTGGGCAATAGAGCTATTACTGCTATACAATTCAGTAAACTCGGGAACAGAGCATATCTATGGGTTAATATCGAGAAGTCTATCCCTTACAAGTAAACATGCTCCGATGACGCCTGCCTTTTCTTGCAGTTGCGATAGCTTGATTTTCGTGTCTGTACTTACGAGATTTAATGAATATTTATTGATTGCACTCTTTATTGGAAGTAAGATATAATCATTAGTTTGTGCTAAGGGGCCGCCTAGAACGATTAATTCCGGATTATAAAGATTTATTAGAATAGCTATCGCTCTGCCTAGCTTTTCACCGATTTTCGCTAGTAATTCAATCGCGAGTACGTCATCAGCATGAATGGCTGAAATGATGTGGCTTAAATTAATATTGTCTATCGGGACGGTCTGCGTTAAGGTTGTGGCATAGCCTTCGTTTACTTTCTGTATAAAAAGATCTTTTAAGGCACGCCCAGAAGCTTCGGTTTCCAAACAACCTTTTTTGCCACAATGACAGATGATTTCGTTGTCGAACATCGGGATATGGCCAAACTCGCCCGCGAATCCAGATTGGCCGTAATAAATCTGTCCATTTATTAGGGTGCCCATCCCAATGCCATAATCAAGATTAAGAAAAAGCACATTTTTTTCATGTTTAACCACCCCCGACATAAACTCTCCATAAGCCATTGCACGTGAATCGTTCTCGATAAAGGTTTTTATCTTTAAGGTTTCTTCCAGGTATTTGCTGAGCGGTGTCTCGCTGAAATAAAAGAAACTATAACTATATCCTGTTTTGTAGTTGATCCTCCCACTTAGGTTCAAGCCGAGGGCTAAGATCTTTTCCTTTGGAACGGCAGATTTTTTTATAAAATCCTTAATGATTTTACAGAGATCGTCTAATGACGCTTGATTATTGGCCAACTTATAGGGAAGATTCTCAGCAATAGATACAACATTTTTGTTGAGATCGATAAGCCCTATGTTCACATGGCTATGCTTGACATCGACACCCACAAAAAATCCTGAGGTGGGAAGTAACCCGTAGATATTTGGTTTTCGTCCACTAACGCTGGTCGATTTTCCGTAATCTTTCACTAGTCCTTCCTCTATCAATTCATTGATTACATTCGTGATCTTGGGCACGCTAAGTTTGAGTTCCTTGCTTAACTCTGCGATGGTGCTATTGCCATATACAGATAGGATCACAATAATATTCTTCTTGATAGAGTTGTTTTTATAAGCTACCCCAGAAATATTCTCGTCTTCAATATGCTCAAAAAATGTCATTGGATATAAATTGTAAGAAACAAATCTAACAAATTTAAATGGAGATATTTAATGTTATGTGTATTTAAGGTTACTATAATGTTATATATTTTTATAAAGGCTTTATTTATTAAATATTTTTAATAAATGTCTTTTATTATTAAATTTTATTTTTAATTTAGCATTGTCTTCTGCCGAGTACGCCTTATAACCCGGTTCAGAAGGTCGCAAAAAAGCCAACTAATAATTATGGATAAGCAGAATCGTAGAAAATTTTTAAAACAATCGTTTCGTACCGGACTTGCCGGAGTGGGAAGCTCGATTCTGTTGCAGCGTTGCGGTATAGAAGATGGGGCTGATTTGGAAAAAATCCCCACGATCAATACAGAGATTCGAGATACTTACTTGGTAAATTCCAACGATGCTCTTCCAATAACGGCAACTTTTCTTGATGAAATATCGCATGATATTCCACATCAGAATTGGGGCGAGCTGGAATGGGACCTAGATTTCAGGCATATGAAAAAAATGGGGATAAATACCGTTATTTTGATCCGATCTGGCTATCGCAAATTCATTACTTATCCTTCGGATTATTTACTTGCCCAAGGCTGCTATAAACCTAGCACTGATTTGCTTGATATGTTTTTACGTTTGGCGGACAAATATAACATGTTGTTTTATTTTGGCCTGTATGATTCTGGTGCATATTGGGATACAGGGGATTTATATAAAGAGGTAGAACACAACAAGTACGTGGTAGATGAGGTGTGGTCAAAATATGGGGTAAAGCATAAAAGCTTCGCCGGTTGGTATATCAGTGGCGAGATCAGTAGAAAAACCAAAGGGTCCATCCGCGCATTCCGCGATTTGGGGAGCATGTGTAAATCAATATCAGGTGGTTTACCGACCTTTATCTCTCCTTGGATTGATGGCAAAAAAGCCGTAATGTCAGCTTCAGCAGGTCTTTCCAAGTCAGATACCGTCAGCGTTAGGCAACATGAAGAAGATTGGTCGGAGATATTTGATGGTATACAGGGCGTTATCGATGCCTGCGCATTTCAGGATGGGCATATCGATTACAATGAACTCGATGCTTTTTTTACAGTAAATAAGCAACTTGCGGATCGTTATGGCATCGCCTGTTGGACAAATGCCGAAACATTCGATCGTGATATGCCTATTAAGTTTATGCCAATAAAATTCGATAAGTTGCGCTTGAAGTTGGAGGCAGCCAAGCGGGCCAACTACGAAAAAGCGATTACCTTTGAGTTCTCCCACTTTATGAGTCCGCAATCTGCTTATCGTCAGGCGGCAAATCTTTACGACCGCTATATGCAATTCTTTAACCGTTGATAACAATAAATACCAAGATACCTAATGAATAATATCATCGATATGAACAATAACCAAATAAACTTAAATTATATCGGCTTCCTCTCGGTCGTGGCAGCTATAGGCGGATTTCTATTCGGATACGATACAGCGGTTATATCTGGAACCATCGCACAGGTAACGACACAATATGGCTTGGATAACGTTTCTCAGGGATGGTACGTAGGCTGCGCATTGGTAGGTTCCATACTGGGTGTTACCTGCGGAGGCTACCTTGGTGATCGTTTTGGTCGTCGTAAAATGTTGTTTATCAGTGCTGTTCTATTTTCTGTTTCGGCAGTTTACTGTATGCTTTCTTCTGATTTTCAACAGCTTATTTATGCACGTATCATCGGAGGGATAGGTATTGGGGTGGTTTCGATCATATCACCTATGTATATTTCAGAGCTTGCCGTACCCCAATATCGAGGCAGGTTGGTGTCTCTCTATCAACTGGCGGTTACGATCGGGTTTCTGGGTGCTTATATCGTGAACTATTTACTTATGCAATATGCGATTGGTGATGCACAAAATTTACAAGGTGAATGGCTTCGGCTCATATTCTATCAGGAAGTATGGCGTGGCATGCTTGGGATATCTGGATTGCCGGCTGTTTTTTTCTTCCTCATTATCTTCTTCATTCCGGAAAGTCCACGTTGGCTGGTCATGCATGGTCGATCAGCAAAGGCGCAAGATATCTTCCGGCGAATTTATGGCTCAGACAGCGCTGCTAGGACAGAGCTCAATAAAATTCAGGATGCGAGTTCTGCAGAAAAAAAAGTCGATTGGAAACTGTTGGCTCAGCCTGGCGTGCGTAAGGCTGTGTGGATCGGCGCAGCAATAGCTCTTTTGGGGCAGTTCATGGGGGTAAATGCTGTGCTTTATTACGGACCGACAATTTTTGAGAGTAGTGGTATTTCTGGCGGTGACTCCCTTTTCTATCAGGTGATCGTTGGATTGGTCAATGTCTTGACGACCGTACTGGCTGTTTTTATCATTGATAAAATAGGGCGCAAGAAGCTGGTATACCTAGGCGTTTCTGGCATGATCGCTTTTCTTTTGCTTATTGGTATATATTTCTTTTGGGGCAAAGTCCTTGGGCTCCCAAGTTTGTTCATGTTAAGCTGTTTTTTAGCTTATGTATTTTGTTGTGCCATTTCTATATCAGCGGTAATCTGGGTATTGCTTTCAGAAATGTATCCAAATTCCATTCGTGGGTTGGCCATGTCCATAGCGGGTCTATCCTTATGGCTGGGTACTTACCTGGTCGGGCAGCTTACCCCTTGGCTATTGGATAATTTAAGTCCGGGTGGAACCTTTTTCCTTTTCGCAGCAATGTGCGTGCCCTATATGCTCATCGTGTGGAAACTCGTGCCGGAAACAACAGGCAGATCCTTGGAAGATATTGAACGACATTGGATTCATTAACCTGCTTATTGTAAATGAAAATATAAAGAATAATTAGATTATAGATGGATTTTAAAAAACTTACTGAACAGTACAAATCGGAACTGTTAGAGAACGTATTGCCCTTTTGGTTGGAAAATTCGTTGGATAGGAAATATGGTGGATATTACAGTTGCTTGGACAGGAAAGGGCAGGTTTTTGACACCGATAAGTTTATCTGGTTGCAAGCGCGTGAGGTTTATATGTTTGCAAGCATGTATAACAAGACGGAGAAAAAGCAGGAGTGGCTTGAGGCAGCAGAACATGGCGCCGCCTTTTTGCTGGAGCATGGACATGATGGTAACTACAATTGGTACTTTGCAATAGATCGTGTAGGTAACCCGCTCGTAGAGCCGTACAACATTTTTTCCTATACGTTTGCGACCATCGCATTTGGACAACTTCACTTGGCAACAGGCAACCCACGTTATGCTGAAGTAGCGAAGGAAACCTTTAGGCTGATCCGTTCGAAGCTTGATAATCCCAAAGGAAAGTGGAACAAAGCGGTCCCTGGCAGCCGTAGTCTCAAGAATTTTGCCCTTCCCATGATCCTCTGTAACCTGGCCTTGGAAATTGAACACCTGCTTTCAGCGGAGCTGTTGGATGGCTTTATTGATAACTGTTTGCATGAAGTGATGGCGGTTTTTTACAGACCGGAACTCGGTGGTATTGTTGTAGAAAATGTAACCTTGGAAGGGCAGTTGTCGGATACCTTTGATGGACGCTTAATCAATCCTGGGCATGCGATCGAAGCAATGTGGTTTATCATGGATCTCGGCAAACGCCTAAAACGCGACGACCTGATTCAGAAGGCCGTAGAGATAACGCTCAATATGGTCGAATATGGATGGGATCAGCAACATGGTGGAATTTTCTATTTTATGGATCGGTCGGGCAATCCCCCGCAACAGTTGGAATGGGATCAAAAGCTATGGTGGGTGCATATTGAAACCTTGATTTCGCTTATTAAAGGATATCAATTGACCGGATCGCCGGAATGTCTAGCTTGGTTTGAACGTGTGCACGATTATACATGGGCGCATTTTAAAGATACAGAATATCCAGAATGGTTCGGGTACCTAAACCGAAAGGGGGAAGTGTTATTACCTCTTAAAGGGGGGAAATGGAAAGGATGTTTTCATGTGCCGCGGGGCCTTTATCAGTGCTGGAAAGTACTCGAAGATATTGCCTGTAAAGATTTGTTTGTTCAAGTTGTTTAGGTTGGGGCTGGCCATTGCCTTAGGTCGGCCCCCTCTAAACGTTAATTTGCCTATTATGATAAAGTCAGTTTTGTTACTTTCGTTAAAACTTTCGCTCTTTTGCTATATTCCTTTATGCGCTTTTGCACAAGGAGCTAAAAAACAACCTTTAGCCTTATCGTTGGAAAAAGCGGTACTGGAAGATAAAATAAAGGGCGGATGGGCGGGACAAACAATAGGCGTAACCTATGGTTGGCCTACAGAATTCCGCTATCAAGGTACGTTCATTCAGGATTACGAACGTATTCACTGGGAAGATGATTACGTAAATCGCGCTATGCGCGAGTTTCCTGGATTATATGATGATGTGTATGTGGATCTTACCTTTATGGAAGTACTGCATCGATTGGGGCTAGATGCTCCGGTGGATTCCCTTGCGCAGGCTTTCGCAAAGAAAGAGTATGAACTTTGGCATGCCAACCAGGTAGCACGATATAATCTTAATAACGGCATTCCACCAGATAAATCCGGGCATTGGCTAAACAATCCGCATGCAGACGATATCGATTTTCAGATCGAAGCTGATTTTGCAGGCCTGATCAACCCGGCTATGCCGCAGGCTGTTACGGGTATCTGCGAAAAAACGGGAAAAATTATCGCCTCTGGTGATGGGTATTACGGCGGGCTCTTCGTTGCACATCTATATGCCCAAGCATTTCGAGTGAATGAAGTGAAGCCCCTGATCGAAGAGGCGCTGCAGGTGTTGCCGCCGCAAAGTAAATTCTACCAATGTATACGTGATGTTTTGGCATGGCACGCTCAGGAGCCGTTCGATTGGAAAGAGACTTGGTGGCAGATCCAGAAGAAATGGTCGGAAGATCACGGCTGTCCAAACTTTGTTTTCGACCCGCTGAATATCGATGCAAAGTTGAATGCAGCTTATGTTGTCATGGCATTACTGTACGGTAACGGCGATTTTTTTCAGACCATGAATATTGCAACCAGGGCGGGTCAAGATTCAGACTGCAATCCTGCGACAGCCTGTGGGATACTCGGTACCATGTTGGGGTATAGTCACATACCGCATACTTGGATGGGACCATTAAAGAAAGCAGAAGGTGTGCCCTTTAGTTATAGTAGCTATTCCCTCAATGATATATATCGTGTCAATATGGAACTTGCACTAGCAAGCATCGTTAAGGCAGGTGGTGTGGTGGGCAAAAATCGCGTAACCATACCCTACCAAAAAACAGTGCAAGTACCTTTCGAAGAAAACTTCGCCGGCCATTACCCAAAAGAGCGTGTAAAGGTTGCGAAATCTTTTCCCGAAAGCTATCAATTTAATTTCGAGGGTTGCGGTGTGGTGGTCAGTGGACACTTGCAAAAAGCGGATAATACGGTGAGCGATAAGGCGGTACAAGTGGGTTTGTATATCGATGATCAATTAGTAGAAACGGCAAGTCTTTTTTCCAATGCGAATATGCGCCGTCCGGAATTATGTTGGAGGTATCAAATGCCCGATAAAAAGCATCGGGTAGAGATAAAACTATTGACGGAAGAACCCGGGTATCAGCTCTACGTCACTGACTACTTGGTGTATGCATCTCATCCGCGAACGCTAATCCCATACCATCATGATTAAAATGACACTTTTGTTTACGGCGTTACTGTCGATGATCTGCCTATCAACAGCATGTTTTGCAAGGGGATTGGAAGTGCAGGGACAGGTGCGACAGGTCGAAGGCCAGCCGGTAGCAAAAGTGGCCGTTACTGATGGATATAAAATCGTCTTTTCTGACCATCGGGGACACTATCGTATCATTCCTTCACCTTTGGCCCGTTTTGTCTATATCACGGTTCCTGCTGGCTTTGAGATGTCCGCAAAAAATAACGGGGGTAATTTTTTTATCCCATTGCCCAAAGCGGGGACAACAGATGCTTTCAATTTCGTTTTGGAACCTATAGGAATTGATTCAACGCATGCATTTTTCGTATTGGGCGATCCGCAGGTATATAATGCTGCTGATGTGCAACGTTGTGAGCTGTTTGCAGCGGATATAAAAAACTACAAGGATAGCGCTTTGCGCAATATTCCCGTGCATGGAATGGTGGTGGGCGATATGGTGGGTGATAGGCCAGACCTCTTTGTTGGAGTGAAACAGGCATTTGAATTGGCAAATATGAGCTATTTCTTTAGCAAAGGTAACCATGATCTGCTTACAGACCAACGTTCAAATACCACGGCAAGTATGTTATACGAAGAAAATTTTGGCCCACGTTACTATGCATTTGATCGCGGTTCCATGCATTACATTGTGCTCGACGATGTTTTCTATTTGGGGCGCAGGGGCGAGTATGTAGGGTATATCTGTGAAGAACAGTTTCGTTGGCTCAGGCTGGATCTTCAAAAAGTGCCCAAAGGTAGTACGATCGTCATGATGTTCCATATTCCGACGGCTAGTAAGGATTTTCGAAAAATAGAGCGCAAGCAACAAGTCGTTAATGCTCAACATTTGTATACGATGTTGAAGGACTATAAGGTGCATATATTGTCTGGACATACTCATTTACACGACCATTTTCAGCCTGCGCCCCGTATTTTGGAGCATAACCAAGCCTCGATTTCGGGCATCTTTTGGCAAGAGAAAAATTCCTGTGCGGATGGAACTCCAGTTGGTTATTCCGTTTATGTGGCTAAAGGCGACAGCCTCACTTGGAGATATAAATCCCTCGGCTTGCCGGACAACATCCAATGCAGGGCATATGGTCTAGGAGAAAATCCAGAACGCCCCAATGAGCTCACAGCATTGGTATGGAATTATGATAATGCCTGGCGAGTCTCCTGGTATGAAGACGGTGTTTATGTGGGGGAAATGCAGCAGTTCACTGGACATGATCCGCAGACAAGAAAGAAAATCGTCGAAAATAAAGATAAATACGCTTACGATTGGATTTGGACGACAACAACAGACCATTTGTTTGCAGCGAAACCACTGAATCCAGATTCAGAAATGATGGTTTTGGTGGAGGATAGATTTGGAATTAAATACAAAACATATGTTCAACAGAAAAAAGATAGATAGCTTGTTCATGATGGCCCTGGTGATCCTTTTGTGCATCACATCCCCATCAATCCTGCTGGCTCAAACACCGTCGATTTCGCTTAGCAATTACACAATCCCACTGAATAGCAGGGGAGCTTATGTCGCATCCGTTAACGGTCCGTTGCCGCTGAGCCAGCTGCGGATGAAGATTGTCGGTGATACGGCAAAGCTTTTTACTTTGGGCAAAAACGGAAAAATTTATCTCCGGAAGTCAAAGCTGGTGTCCGCAAATGATGGTATCCGCGCGTATGGAATAACGGTAGAATTTGACAAAAAAAGGTACGAAGTGGAACTGGTGAAGGATGAATTCCTGCGCAACAAAGTAATCGCACATCGTGGGGCATGGCGTGCAGAAGGTGTCATGCAGAACTCCATCCGTTCTTTTCAACAAGCCGTCGCCCTAGGTTGTGCCGGTTCTGAGTTTGATGTATGGTTGTCTAAGGACCGACAGGTTGTGCTGTCTCATGATCCACATATCGGCGGTCTCGCTGTAGAAGAATCTACAGCACAAGAGCTTTATACATCAACGCTGAAAGGGGGCGATCCTGTACCCACGCTAATCGAATTCATCAAGCTGGCAAAACAGCAGAACAAAACGAAAATGATCCTGGAGATAAAGTCTTCGCCAACGGGTAGAAGCCTGGAGCTTGCGGATTCGGTTTTAGCTGTCGTGCACCGCCTTAAAGCACAGGGCTATATCGAATATATTAGTTTTGATTATGCTGTACTCTGCCATATCGTTAAACGTGATCCGAGTGCTCGCACGGCTTATCTATACGGGAACAAGACTGTCGGCGAACTTAAAGTAGATGGGCTCGCCGGACTCGATTATGATTTCTACCAGTATAGGAAGGACCCTACATTGATTAAGCGCGCAAAGGAAGCAGGACTATGGACCAATGTGTGGACAGTCAATACCGTAAACGAGCTGCGCAAGTTTCTCGATAGCGAAGTAGACTGGATTACCACTGACGAACCCGAGCTACTGTTAAAACTAATCAATGAAAAAAAAACTAAAATTTAGACTATGAATAAGCTGAGAAAACTTTTGCTGTCCTGGATGCTAATCCTTGTCTTGGTACCATTTGCTGTGATTGCACAGGAAGGTATATCCCTTACGTTAATTCCACCGACGACGATTACTAATCAGGTTGATCTCGACATCCGTGCTGGTTTAAGAAATGAGGAAGGAATGGCTAAAATTGTAGAACTATCTGTTTATTTAGGGAAGGAACGGCCCGAAAACCTGTTGTATTATTCAAAGAAGGAAGTAATGCCCCAAACAGCGTACGAAATCAAGCATATCCTCCCGACAAAAAATTTGGTGGGAAATCAAAAGATTACCCTTGTGGTCAAGGACGGTAATAAAAAATATCGAAAAGTTCGCGATATAGAAGTTATCGCTTCCCAACAACGTTCCACTGGGCTTATTGATGGCGCATGGGCAGGCATTTATCATTGGAGTGAAACTGAAGGTAAGCACTGGAATAATGATATCAAACAAATGACCGAAGAGCAGTGGCGTGAAATGGTGCGCGCCATGCACAAATTAAAAATGGATATTGTTGTTGTTCAGGAAGTCTTTCGAAATGAAGAATATGTTGGCAAGCATGAGACGACGGTAGATTCCTATAAAGGCAAGGCATTTTATCCATCTGTACTGTATCCGGAGCGGGTTCCGATCACAGCAACAGATCCCGTGGAGGCCATTTTAGATGAGGCCGATAAGCAAGGTATGCATATTTTTGTCGGTGTGGGGATGTTTGCTTGGTTCGATTTTACCAAAGAATCGCTGCTTTGGCATAAGAAAGTGGCCAAAGAGCTGTGGGACAAATATGGACATCATCCATCGTTCTATGGTTTCTATGTTTCGGAAGAAAGTGGTGGTAACTTAGATAATTGGGAGCATAGCGAAGTGATGCGAATGCAGCGCAAAAAAGAGATTGTTGACTTCTTTCGTGAATTCAAAGCCTACTGCAACCAAATTGCACCTGCTAAACCCGTCATGCTGGCCACTAATAGCATGCAGGTACCCGTGGGGCTAGATGCTTATCCAGCACTGCTACAGAATCTGGATATTCTTTGCCCCTTTGGCTTCGCTCGGATGCCCGAAGGTGACCTGACGGGCAAAGAGGCTGCCGATCTATTGCAGTCGCTATGCAATCAAGCGGGAGCTCATCTTTGGTTTGATTTGGAAACTTTTTTGTTTAATGAAGATCAATCGCTTTATCCGCGGCCCGTGGAGGAAATTGTCCGTGACCTTAATCTTTTTCAAAACTTTGAAAAAATACTTTGTTATCAATT
The DNA here is from genome assembly GCF_003071065.1 of Sphingobacterium athyrii. Lineage (GTDB taxonomy): Bacteria > Bacteroidota > Bacteroidia > Sphingobacteriales > Sphingobacteriaceae > Sphingobacterium > Sphingobacterium athyrii. Next base: position 189,245 of record NZ_QCXX01000010.1, read on the forward strand.
TCCGGGTGTATTTAACGATCCTAAAATGTCGATCCGAATTGGTGAAGAGCGTACAATAGATCTCTTTAAGGCATATCAGCACTATCTGGAAAAAACAACGAAAGAGCGACTATCAAAAGACAGGCGATCCAGTAAGTAAGGGGTAGCGCAGCAGCATTGTTAATTTCAGATGAAGTTTTTTTAAAGGAATTTATTTGACATATTTTATATTTTAAAATATTTTAATATTGTACCGTTTTATAGATATTTTTATTAAAAATATAGGGTACAATTACAACTACTAACCACAAACTTTTATGAAACCATTTAAACAAAAGAAATCAAGCAGAAAGGGGCGGAGACGTAATCTTACGTTCTCTCATTCCTTGTTTGCGCTGTGTCTCGTTTCTTGTACTCTCACAAGATCCTATGCACAACAGTCACGACTTGAAGGTGTCGTTCGCAATGCCACAAACAGGCAACCAATAGAAGCGGCGAGCATACGCGAAACAGCAATGAAGCTCAATGCAGCGACAGACGTACTGGGCCGCTTTTCGCTACCAGTCGATGGAAATAAGGTCCGCCTGTTGCTTACGGCGATTGGGTACGTCTCAAAGGACACTGTAGTCACAGTGGGTAATGGGCCCATTGAGTTTCTGCTGAAAGAAGATAATACCCAATTGGATGAGGTTATCATTGTGGGCTATGGGCAAATGAAAAAAGCAAGTGTTACAGGAGCCATTGCACAGATTAGCGGCGATGAATTAAAAACAGCGCCGACGGCCAATCTTTCTTCGATGCTACAGGGACGTCTACCGGGATTGGTGACCCGCCAAAGCAGCGGCCAACCGGGATCCGATGGCGCTTCGCTCATGGTGCGCGGCTATAGTACATTGGGAAACAACTCACCACTGATTATCGTGGATGGTATAGAACGTGACTTTCCGCAGATCAATCCCGATGAGGTAGAAGCGATCACGGTTTTAAAGGATGCGTCGGCGGCCATATATGGTGTAAGGGGTGCTAACGGCGTAATCCTAGTAACAACAAAAAAAGGAAAGCAACAGAAACCTACCCTACATTACAAGGGATCTTATGCGCTAAGTAAAAATACCGCTTTTCCCGAGTTTTTAAATGCTGCGGATTATGTAAAATATTACAATAAAGCACAGGAACTCGATGGTGTTGCTGAAGCGTCGCGTCGTTTCAATGCAGATGAGATTGAACGCATCACCAATGGTGACCCACAAGGGATATTTGGGAATACGGATTGGTTCGGTATGCTTTTTAAAAGCAGCGCTCCAACTGTGACCAATAACTTGACTCTCAATGGTGGTTCAGACCGGTACCGTTATTTTGTATCTGCAGGTGCTTTTAATCAAGATGGTATCATCGATCGTACATCCTACGACCGGTATAACGGGCGTATAAATTTCGATGCAGATATCTTTGATAACTTCAAACTTTCACTAAATGTTGCTTATCGGGATGACATCCGTAAGGAACCGGGATTATCTGCTGGTCTGGGCAATAGTTATGCCTCAGTGTTTGCACAAGCCATGATGTCCTATCCGTTTTTACCTGCTTACAACGCCGCTGGCATTCCTGTCGGAAGCCTGAATCCAGGAAATGGTAATCAGAATCCATTGGCTGCAAGAGATTTATCCGGCGAAAACTCAACACGGTCCAACCGTTTCCAAAGTAATCTTTCCCTTGAGTATGAAGTGCCCGGTGTGTCTGGCCTTCGGCTGAAAGTAAATGGCGCCTTTGATAAAGGGTATACGATGCGTAAAGCCTATCTGTTGCCTTATCAATTGGATGTATACAACAATGCTACCCGGCAATATACATTAGCTTTTGCACGGCATGCAAATGGTGGGGTAGCAAATTTAAACCAATGGTTTACTGACTCATGGCAAAAGACGATCCAACCATCAATAAGCTATACCAATAAGTTTGGAGCACATTCGGTCAATGCGCTATTTCTCTACGAATATTTGCGCACAGATAATAGCTCGTTATCTGGCGGGCGACGTGGCTATCCGATCACAGACATTATGGACTTGAACTTCGGTGAGGAAGTTATTGATAATCTGGTGAAAGGAGGGCATGGGATGTTCAGTAGAGCCGGCTATTCGTTCCGTTTCAACTACGACTACGCAGATAAATACTTGTTGGAAGTGTTGGGACGTTATGATGGCTCGCCAATGCTCCCCGCCCATACACGCTGGGATATCTTTCCTGCCGTATCTGCCGCTTGGAGAATCTCCAAAGAACCTTTTTTCCAAGAAGCATTTGATATGGTGGACGATTTAAAAATCCGTGGATCGATTGGTAGGCTCGGAAACGACAGGATTGGAGACTATCAATTCTTACGGACGATGAGTCTCGGTGCTGATCCCGTGGTCCTGATCGGAAATACGTTAGGTAAGCCTCTTAATGTTAGTACGTTCCCTAATTTTGATATAAAATGGGAAACAACCACGACCTATAATGCTGGTCTGGAAGCTACCTTATGGAAAGGCCTTCTTGGCGTGGAAGCCGATGTATTTTATAGGGTCACCAAAGATATCTTGCAGAATCCATCTAGTTTAAATCCACCATCATTTGGCGGATATTTTCCCAGCTTTGTCAACTCGGGTATAGTAGATAGCCGGGGCTTTGAGCTTATTTTATCGCATCGGAACAATATCGGTGATTTTAATTACAACGTACGTGGAAATGTAAGTTTTGCACGTAGTAAAGTAATCGAAACAACCGAAGATGCCAATGTACCCGATTATCTTCGTCGTGCCGGAAGACCTATCGGTCTGAAATATGGTTTCGTAGCAGACGGATTTTTTCAAAGTGAAGAGGAAATTGAGCGCAGTGCACTTTTTGGCCCTACCCGCGTTGGAGAGATTAAACTGAAAGATCTTAACGGTGATGGTCGTATCACGTTCGATCAGGATTGGACGGTAATTGGTAAGGGTGATTTGCCAGAAATGATGTTCGGGCTCAATTTGGGAGGCTCTTATAAAGGTTTTGATTTCAACGCTTTCTTTCAGGGAGCAGCACGTTCTGATGTCGCTTTGTCAGGTCTTTATACCAATTCAGGAATCTATGATAATACCTTCTATACGATGCCTTTTTATCAGGATGGGAATTCGCCAAAATATTTAGTGGAGAATGCCTGGACACCGGAGAACACAAATGCGAAATATCCTCGTTTGAGTACGCAGTCGGCACAGAGCGGCGGCAAATTCTCATCTTTCTGGATAAAAGACGGCGCTTATCTACGTCTGAAAACAGCGCAGATCGGTTATACGTTGCCCGCATCTTGGTTGAATAAAGCCAAAATTCAACAAGTACGCTGTTTTGTTTCGGGTAGCAACCTGGTTACATGGAGCAGTTTGCCCTATCTGGATCCCGAAATGCCGAGTGTGAATCAAGGCTATTATCCGCAACAGCGTGTTTATGAATTTGGCTTATCTCTTACCTTTTAATTTTTTAATTAGTACAACGATGAAATTGATATATAAATATAGCATATTGGCCTTAACCGCCATGCTGAGTTTTCAAAGCTGTTCGATAGAACCGGAACTTACCGATGTATACGATGAACGGGTGGCCTGGAGCGGTGAAGCCAATGTAGAGCTTTCTCTAAACAAGTTTTATCCATTGATAGGGCAATCCTATTATTCTGCACATGTCAATCAGGATGCCTACGCTGACTTGCTAAAGAAGAATACTCCGAATGATGAGGTCAATCTTTTGATCTTAGGTTCATCTACGATTACACCGGGAGCTAATCCACTCGACAACTGGTCTTGGGGATACACCTGGATCCGACATTGTAATGAATTTTTGGATGGGTTGAAAACAAAGGGTACGGGATTGCCCACAGAATTTTATCAACGGGTAGAGGGGGAGGTTTTGTTTTTCAGGGCTTACGTGTATTTTGAATTGGCAAAGCGATATGGGGCTAGCGTAATTTTGTATGATGGCCTGAATGATGGGGTCGGACGCTCACTCAGCATGCCAGATGAGGTGTGGGATTTTATTGCTGCGGATCTGGACAAAGCTGCAGCGCAGCTGCCCGCGATTGTTCCGGCTGCAAAAAGGGGAAAGATAACCAAGGGGGCAGCCTTAGGTCTTAAAGCGCGTGCGATGCTCTATGCAAGACGTTGGAAAGCCAGTTCTGATGCAGTAACCGCCTTGCAGGCACTTAACCTGTATGATCTTTATCCTGATTACAAAGCTTTATTTAACCAACGCCGGAGCGAGGGAACTGAAAATAAAGAGAGCATTTTGGAGTTCGGTTTCTTGGCACCTAATTTTACTTACTCTTTTGACTATTTCTTTTGCCCGCCGTTGGATGGTGGATATGCCCAGATTAGCCCCACAGAAAATTTGGTAAAAGAATACCAGATGGCAGACGGAACAGACTTTACTTGGAACAACCCTGTACATGCAGCCAATCCGTACCAAGGGAGAGAACCTCGTTTCTATGCGTCAATACTTTACAATGGTGCTCCATGGAAAGGGCGTATCTTGGAAACCGTAGTGGGATCGAAAGAAGGATATGCCGTGGGCGGTGGAACGACCTCAACCGGTTACTATATGCGTAAATTCTTTGATGAAAGACTGACAGATCTCGGAAGAGGCGAATTGACTTTTTATTTCATGCGGTACGCAGAAGTGCTCTTGATCCAAGCCGAGGCCATGGCCGAGCAGGGACAATTGTCGGCAGGACTGGAAGCTTTGAACAAAGTGCGCCGTCGCGCTGGCTTTACAAGGGATCTCGCGGCGACAAATACAGGGCAGTTGTTGAACCTAATTCGCCGAGAACGGATGGTGGAGCTGGCATTTGAAGGACACCGTTTTTGGGATCTTCGCCGATGGGGACTGGCACCGAGTGTATTGAACGGTACACATGCTACAGGTGTTAAAATTACCAAAGCGGCCAACGGAGACTTGACTTATGAATTGGTGGATGCCGATAATGGACGCAGTCGTGTTTATCCAGAAAAATACAATCGCTTCCCTATTCCGATAGCGGAACTGCAACGAAATCCAAATATAGAGCAATTTAATGAGTGGAAATAAACCAAGATACGGACCGATGAAAAATTATCTAAAATATACACTGCTGGTGTTGTCCAGCCTCAGTTTGCTATCCTGCCAAAAAGTGGAATTGCATAAAGATGTTGAATTTAATCGTGGATTGTTAAATTTCATGTTGGCTATTCCAGGGCAGACTACCGAGTACATGGCTAAAACCACTGGACCTTATGCTGATGGGGATACCATCTATGTCGAAGTACCGACAACGGCGGAAGAGCCTATTGATATCTCAAAGTTAAAAGCTACAGCTAGCTTGGAAAATAATGCACGCATGGAGCCGGCGCTGACAGGTGTGATGGACTTTACCTATCCGCTTGAAGTACGAGTAATTGATGGTGATGGAAATAGCAAGCGCCATATTATCAAGGCTGTGCCGACCCTTCCACGCACTGTATTCAAGAAACGCTGGTTCTATACTGCTGACAAAATGGGGATACTTCGCACCAATATCTCTGGAATGACAGTGGTAAAAGACCAACTATTGGTTGCCGATTTTTCAGGAGGCAGCCTTGGGGAAACAGTAGGGGTGCGGGTGTACAATGCCAGCGACGGCACCTATGTGAAGACTATCCCTGCGCCAACAACATTCTGTATGCAGGTGAGCGCAGATGACGCGGATCATTTTGTGATCAACCGATACAATATCTATTCGGCAGGATTGATGTTGTATTACTACGAAAATGTGGATAGTGAACCCAAGCTTATCCTGAACTATACAGCTGCGGATGGAGCTCCAGCTGAGCTGGGACGTAAAATTTCTGTCATCGGTAATTTAAAACAGGGCAAAGCTTATATTTATGCAACAGCGCCAGCGGTCAATAATCAGATTTATTATTGGGAGTTTAACAACGGTGTGGTCGTGAATTCAAGCCCAACGGTAATTCGCTATGCTGCGGCAGATCCATGGACATTTGCAGCGGTACAGCGTAAATCTTTGGATGCCAATTCAGATCACTACCTGACATACTGTAACTACGTGGCTTCAGATGCCAACCGGGAAAAAGGAAGCCGCTTTGTTAAATTTACACCAACAATGGATGTCGTTCAAATGGCTCCATCGAGCCATTATTATAAGATCTTAGACTTCGAAGTATTTAATGTAGAAGGAAATCAGTTCATGGCTGTTCTTACGCAAGGTTTTTTCGCTTGGGATGCAACACACATTAAGGTCTATGATATTACAGACCCGGACAAAATGATATTGCTGGAAGATTCTCCATTTTATCGCGATTTTATGCTATTCGAATCGGATGCCTATGGTGGTACAAACTACAACCGCTACGGTGACATCGATGTACGCGTGGTGGGTAAAAAGATTTCGATCTTCGCTACCATGGCAACAAATGATAAAGCGTATGCCGGAGTGATGGCCTACGACATGAGTTATAACAGGTAAATTACATAAAGTAACAAAACTCGACACTTTACCCTCAAGGATAACGTGTCGAGTCTTTTTTTAAGATGGAAAAAATAATAGCAATTTTATTCTTTGTTTTGGGATGCGTTTGCAATTGCCTTTCACAGGATAAAGCAGGGCGACAGCTCCCCGCAAACACAGCAAGTGTTACCTATGTCGGACGCACGGTTACCAATGCATGCGGGGAGGTGACGTTTGATTGGGTTGGAACTTATTTTGAGTTTACGTTGGCCGGACAATCTGTAGCTATGCGCGCTTCGGATACAGGGGAAAGTTATTACAATGTTTTCGTTGATGGTAGACTAGAGAAGACTTTTCTGATCCATAGCAAGGATACCGTGATTACGATCGTTTCAAACCTAAAAGGCAACAGGGCACATCACATACGTGTACAAAAACGCTCGGAAGGCGAGTTCGGTTGCACGACGATAAAAGGTTTTATGCTTGGCAATAAGTCTTCACTCGATGGTGCTTTGCCTCGACCAAGTCGATTTATAGAATTCATCGGCGACTCTTTTACGGTAGGATATGGCGCGGATGGAACGAACAGAGAGCAGGACTTTAGTGTGGAAACTGAAAATGCGGATAAGACCTACGCCTGTATACTGGCGCGGTACTTTCAAACAGACTACGCCCTGATTGCACATTCGGGACGTGGTGCAGCTAGAAACTATGGCGATTCGTTAACCAGTTCCCGATACACCATGAAGGATGCTATGTTGAATACCTTGAATAGCGATTCATCCACACGCTATAAATTTGATCAGTACAAACCTGATTTAGTTATTATCAATCTGGGATCAAACGATTTTTCTACGCAACCAATTCCTTCGCAAATAACATTTGAAAAAGCGTATCTCCGCATCATTCGACAGTTGCGTGATGCATATGGTCCCGAGGTGAAAATTTTATGTGTCGTATCTCGGTTAGCGGATCCGGTTGAAAGCTACATTGCCGAAATTGTAGAACGTGCTGGAGACATCAATCTGCACCATACAGCATCCTTAAAAAATGTTATGAACAATGATTCGGACATGGGAGCTGCTTGGCACCCTGGCGTACGTGGGCAGCAGAAGATGGCTACTTTTTTGGTGCCTTACGTCGCTACAGTAATGGACTGGTCGCTGGAAGACCGCGTTATAAAATAAAGTGATTATGAAAATGTACAAACTTACATCCTATTGGCATAGATTATTATATCTAGTGCTGATCGTTGGTGTCCTCCCCAGCTGTGGTACAACAGCACCAGACCCACTAATAATTCCTACACCCGAACTGCCCAATGGTTCCGAAAAGGAATCATTTATTGAAACACCTGCACTAAAAAAAATAAAGGGCAACTCCATACAGATTGATCCGGAGATACTTTACCAACAACAGATCTCCCCGGAGATGCTGGTTGCTGATCTTCGTATGGCCAATGTACGATCGGTACATTTTTTTATAGTTGGTAACTGGGATGGCAGTAAGAATGACCAATTGTTGAAGCCTGCGTATTTGCAGGCTCTTAAAGCAGAAAAAATTGCTGTTTGGTTTATGCTGCTCGGGAATTGTATCTATGGCAATTCTGATCTGCCCAGCGACTGGCAAATGGAGTTCCTTAAACCTTATCCAAATCCCGGTATCAAGTTTTATTCTTTCCACAGACCGGAGTTTGTCGATTGGCAAGTAAATCGCGTGAAGCGAATCTTGCAAAATTATGAGGTGGATGGGATCGAATTTGCGGAAAGTTACTTTCCCGAATGGAAAACATTGAATGGAAATGGTTTTTATGGTGATGTGAGCGCGTTTGCGCGAAAGAAGTTTACCGAGAAATATATAGGAGCTGGATTAGCTACCGTTTCTTTTGATTATATCGTAAAGAATCCGGCTATTTATAGCAAGTGGATGGATTTTAGAGCAGAAGCAATTTTGTCCTTTAACAAGCAGATAAAGAAGGCCATTAAAGAGGTTAATGCCGATGTCCTTTACGCGATATGGGGGATGGGCATCAGACAAGGCACCATTGCTGAAATTCGGGAACACTTTGGCTTAGATATGCCTGCACTTGCCAAAGAAGTGCAGCCGGATGTTATGGTTTTGCAAACTGCAGCTCAGGATTGGCTGGATCCAAAACTTCCTTACAACTATCTACAGGATTATGCCCCTTTTGCTAAGGCCATACAGGCAGCCAACCCAAAGGTTGCATTGAGTATCCAGGCAGATATCGTCTCCTTGAGCTATAGCAATCCGTCTGTAGAAAAGCGATACCCAATTTGGTGGTTGTCGTTTTTTGATTTAGCTCTGCAATCGGGGTACTATAGCAATGTGGCTTACGAATACGCCTTTTCAAAAAAAGAAGGTATCTGGCCAACAAATAATATCGACAATCCGGTGTCAAGAAAACTCTATAGGGACCCTTCGCTGCAATCAGCTGTGATTAGCGATGCCATCGCACCATTAGCACTAATAAAAGAGCTGGATGCGCACTGGAAAATGGTCTATACGGAGAAAGGGTTAGGCTGGTTCTATATCAATTAATTATATTTTATACTAAAATTTTGCCTAAATATCATGAAAAAATTATTCGTTAAAATAGGATGCTTTTTGTTTGTCGTTAGTTTGCTGACTGCTGCGGTTGCTGTAAAGCTCCAGGCACAGGACTTAAAACCATTAAAAGGTACATGGCTTAATTTACCTTACCAAGATGTACGTAATAAATACATGAATCCGGCGCATGTCGATTGTCTTGCGCCAGCATTCTGGAAAACAAAAATTGGGGAATACGCGCAGATGGGCCTCAGGTATCTCGTTCTCATGGCGGTGGCCAACGACGGCAAGGCATTCTATCCTTCCTCTTTTATGCCGGCAGCGTATCCAGCGGGGCAACAAAGTCCTGTCGAAGCCATCGTGGAGGCTGCGGATCAATATGGCATGCACGTATTTATGAGTTGTGGTTGGGCTGAAAATCAGGATGATAACATACGCGATCCGAAGATTAAAGCGTTGCAACAACGTATTATGCAAGAAACCGCCGCTCTATTCGCAACAAACAAATCATTCTACGGCTGGTATCTACCTGTGGAGGATAGCATGGAACCTATTCTTTCTGATGAAGCGGTCCATGCTGCAAATACACTTACAGCGATAGCCAAAAATTTAACTCCTGATAAGAAGGTGATGATATCACCTTACGGTGTTTGTTACGCCGCGTTGGAAGACCCGAAGTTTGCCCAACAGATCAAGAAGCTAAACGTCGATATCATCGCCTATCAGGATGAAGTTGGCTGCGTGCGCGAACCGATGCCTTTGCCACGTGTTAGGGAAAACTTTAAAAAACTGGGCAAGATACATGAAGGCACAGGGATAGAATTTTGGTCCAATATCGAATCGTTTACCTGGCAGAAGGAGGACAACTCTCGAGAATCTGCGTTGATTCCGGCTGCTTTTCCACGCTACCTGTCGCAGCTTGTTGCCGCTTCACTGGCTGGAGCAAAAAATGTGATCAGTTTTTCAGTTTATGGTATTATCGATGATGCAAACTCGATTATGCCAATTGGCCAGCCCATCGAGTCGGCACAGGCGTTCATCGATTTTACGGATTGGAAGCAGCGTAAGGGACGTTGGCCTTTGTTGGAAGCAACCTTTAAAGGCGATTTGGCCAACGGTGCGATCGGTTCTGCCGTAAAATTGGAAGACAACAATTTAAAAGACGCTGTACAACAGAAATTGACGGATGGCAAATTCGGAATGGAACATACAAATGACTTGAACTGGCTAGATTTTGGAAATGGAAAGATGAGCGTCGTACTGGACCTGAAGAAGCAGTCGCCGATTACCTCGTTAGCAGCACGTTTTCTGCACTACCGTCCTGGGGGTGTTTTATTGCCTTCGGCCGTGCATTTTTATGTTTCTACGGATGGAAAACATTTTGACCGAATGAAAACCGTGATCATACCAGCTTCCAACAATGATCAACATGATTGCTGGATCGACATCGCCTGGACTGGGGAGATGAAAGCAAAGGGAAGATATGTTAAAGTAGTCGCCGATCAAAATGCTACGTTTCGGATATTATGTGATGAAATACTGGTTAACGCTAATTTTGGCTCTTAGTTTTTCCCATATATGACCCCATAACTATAGACACGGCAATGACTTTGGAAGAAATTATTCTTTAAAAAGGACGCCAAACGTAACATCCTCTACAAATAATCTTTATATAATTAATGCGATGAAGGGGCATCGCTATTAGACGATTATAACAAAAAAGGGCTTTTCTTACGAAAGGCCCTTTCTTTTTTCAGTGACTGAAATCTATCACACTTTGATTTCTACTTCAACACCTGAAGGCAATTCAAGTTTCATCAATGCGTCAACAGTTTTAGCGTTTGATGAATAGATATCCAACAATCTTTTGTAAGCACACAATTGGAATTGCTCACGTGCTTTTTTGTTAACGTGTGGTGAACGTAATACCGTGTAGATTTTTTTCTCAGTAGGCAATGGAATAGGACCACTAACAACTGCACCTGTAGGTTTTACTGTTTTTACGATTTTTTCAGCTGACTTGTCAACCAAATTGTAATCGTATGATTTCAATTTAATTCTGATTCTTTGGCTCATTTTTATTTATTTAAAATGATTGCTAATTAGAGCTATTCACAACTAGCAATCGGTGTGTATTTTTTGATTAAAGAACAAAGAGAAAAGACTAGCGTCCTTTATCTTTGTTCCATTATCCTTGTGTTATATTATTCAACAGAACCTTTGATTCTGCCTTTTGATTTTGCGATTACTTCTTCAGCAACGTTACGTGGAGCTTCAGCATAGTGATCAAATTCCATTGTAGATGTTGCACGACCTGAAGTGATTGTACGTAATTGTGTTACGTAACCGAACATTTCAGAAAGTGGAACCAATGCTTTGATTACCTGTGCACCGTTACGTGAATCCAAACCTTGCATTTGACCACGACGACGGTTCAAGTCACCCATTACATCACCCATGTTTTCTTCTGGAGTCAATACTTCAACTTTCATGATTGGCTCCATCAATACTGGAGAACATTTAGGTAATGCCTCACGGTACGCCATTTTAGCTGCCAATTCGAATGACAATGAATCTGAATCGACTGCGTGGAATGAACCATCAATCAAACGAACTTTCATGCCAGAAAGTGGGTAACCAGCTAATACACCATTATTTAATGACGCTTCAAATCCTTTTTGAACGGATGGGATGTATTCTTTTGGAATCGCACCACCCACAATTTCGTTTACGAATTGAAGTGCTGATTTTGTTGTATCGTAATCTGCATCGATAGGAGAGATAACAACTTTGATATCCGCGAATTTACCACGACCACCTGATTGTTTTTTGTATACCTCACGGTGCTCAGTAGTACCATTGATAGACTCTTTGTATGCTACCTGAGGAGCACCTTGATTAACCTCAACTTTGAATTCACGTTTCAAACGGTCGATCAAGATCTCTAAGTGAAGCTCACCCATACCTGAGATAACTGTTTGACCAGTCTCTTCGTCAGATTTAACAACGAATGTAGGATCTTCTTCAGCCAATTTACCAAGACCAATACCTAATCTATCAACGTCAGCTTGTGTTTTAGGCTCAATCGCTAAACCAATTACTGGCTCAGGGAAAGTCATGGACTCTAATACGATAGGCGCTTTTTCGTCACATAGTGTATCACCAGTTTTGATGTCTTTGAAACCTACAACAGCACCGATATCACCTGCCTCGATAAAAGGAATAGGGTTTTGTTTGTTCGCGTGCATTTGGAAGATACGTGAGATACGCTCTTTGTTTCCTGAACGTGTGTTCAATACATAAGAACCTGCATCTAACTTACCAGAGTAAGCACGGATGAAACATAGACGACCTACGAATGGGTCAGTCGCAATTTTGAAACCTAAAGCTGCGAAAGGCTCACTAACAGATGGTTTACGCTCAATTTCTTCACCAGTATCAGGATTAGTACCTTTTACAGCCTCTACATCAAGAGGTGAAGGCAATAATTCCATTACAAGATCCAACATGGTTTGAACACCTTTGTTTTTGAAGGATGAACCACAAACCATAGGAACGATAGAGTTATCCAATACTGCAGCACGTAATGCATTTAAGATTTCACGCTCAGTCAATGAATCTGGATCTTCGAAGAATTTCTCCATCAAAGACTCATCATAACCAGCTACTGCTTCCAATAATTTCTCACGGTATTCAGCAACCTCGTCCAACATATCCTCAGGAATTGGAACTTCAGTGAAAGTCATTCCTTTATCATGCTCGTTCCAAACGATACCACGGTTGTTGATCAAGTCAACCACACCTGTGAACGTATCTTCAGCACCGATAGGCAATTGTAAAGCTACAGCATCAGAACCCAACATATCTTTTACTTGTTTTACAACTTTCAAGAAGTCAGCTCCTGAACGGTCCATTTTGTTAACGAAACCGATACGAGGTACTTTGTAACCATCAGCCAAACGCCAGTTTGTTTCAGATTGAGGCTCAACACCATCAACTGCTGAGAACAAGAATACCAATCCATCCAATACACGTAACGAACGGTTTACCTCAACCGTGAAATCCACGTGTCCAGGTGTATCGATAACGTTTACTTGGTATTTGTTGTTACGGTAGTTCCAGAATACAGTTGTTGCAGCAGAAGTGATCGTGATACCACGCTCAGCCTCTTGCTCCATCCAGTCCATTGTTGAAGCACCTTCGTGAACCTCACCAATTTTATGGTTTACACCTGAGTAATAAAGGATACGCTCAGTTGTTGTAGTTTTACCAGCATCGATGTGTGCAGCGATACCGATATTTCTAGTGAATTTTAAATCTCTTGCCATAATATTTTTAAGCAGCTGGCCTTACGGGCCTTATGTGTTTAAATGTAATGTTAAATAAGTACACCGACCTTGATAAAAGAGTGTTCGTTTATCGGAGGTCGGTGTAATCATATTTTTTTGAATGTCTTCAAAATTAGAATCTGAAGTGTGAGAACGCTTTGTTAGCTTCCGCCATTTTGTGCGTATCTTCTTTCTTCTTAACAGCAGCACCTTCACCTTTAGAAGCTGAAATGATTTCTCCTGCTAATTTTTCGAACATTGTTTTTTCACCACGTTTACGAGCGTATGAAATTAACCATTTCATACCCAAAGCAATTTTACGCTCTGGACGAACTTCCATAGGAACTTGGAAGTTGGCACCACCCACACGGCGTGATTTAACTTCAACAGCAGGCATAACGTTGTTCAAAGCTTTTTTCCAAGCTTCTAAACCGCTTTCTTGTGTTTTTTGTTCTACTAATTCTACTGCATCGTAAAAAATATCGTAAGCAATGGATTTTTTACCATCTACCATCATATTGTTTACGAAACGTGTTACCTGAACGTCGTTAAACTTTGGATCAGGTAAAATGATTCTCTTTTTCGGTTTTGATTTTCTCATTTTTCTTTCCTCCGTTTAATTATTTCTTTTTACCTTTTGCTGGAGCTGCCGCTGGTTGTCCTGGTTTAGGACGCTTAGTTCCATATTTAGAACGACGTTGGTTACGACCTGCTACACCTGAAGTATCTAATGCACCACGGATGATGTGGTAACGCACACCTGGTAAATCCTTAACACGACCACCACGGATCAATACGATCGAGTGCTCTTGTAAGTTGTGACCTTCTCCAGGGATGTAAGCGTTGACCTCTTTACCGTTTGTTAAACGTACACGAGCTACTTTACGCATTGCTGAGTTTGGTTTTTTAGGGGTAGTAGTATATACACGTGTACATACACCTCTTCGCTGTGGACATGAGTCCAACGCTGGTGACTTACTCTTATCAACCAGAGCTACTCTACCTTTTCTAACTAATTGTTGAATAGTAGGCATTTACCTGTTTTTGTTTATAAATTTGATACCTAAATTATTTTAAGTTCGCAAAGATACTGATTCCGTTTTGAATATTAAATAGTTAGTGTATAAAATTTAGATTATTTTTTCGCACTGACAGCTCTCTTTTCCCCGAGGCGGAGCCATTTCCCCTCGTGGTTTGACAAGTCCGCGCTCCTTCTTCTGGATATTCTCCATCGTCTAGATGATTTAGTCGGGTGGAACTTTCATTTACTCACCTGTCGAAATCATTTCGACACACGACTAAGTCATTTTCCCTTGTGACGATATGGTTTTGTCAGGCGTCGGAATGATTTAGTCGCCTGTCTGTTCCGTTTTTTCCTTGGTCTGGATGATTTAGTCAGGTGGAATTTTCATTTCCCCACATGGAAAAATAGCTTCGACACTGGTTTGGCTCATTCCGACACGACGCAGAATTCATGTTTTACTTGGCGAAATGGAGTAAACACAGTGCGGAATGTTTCCTTTTTCGCGATAGCGCAATAATATGTAAGATTTGCTGTGATAATATTGCGCTCGCAAGTTTAGCAGCTGTTACTGGGTTAATATGATGTTGTCAAATAAGGACAATTCGGGCAATCTTGTTGAGCTGATCGTGAAAATAGACAGGCTCCGTGTATGATTCATAAACTATCCTTACCTTATTGATTACTAGTTATTCCGTATTTTTTCAGAAAAAATATTCTTCTACTGGTTTTCCAGTATATTGATCTTTTTGCGTGTTTTTGCATCTATTTGGCAAGAGGTTTGTCAAACACGGACAGATAATTAACAGTAAAAACAAATTAAAGTATGCAAATTATGAAAATCAAATCGATGTATTTAATGGTATTAACGCTTGTGACGCTTGCGTTTGTGGGATGTTCGAAAGATGATGATCCAAAACCGGTGAACTTCAAAGATCATGATATCACGGCAACAATCACTGTTTCGAAAGAGTTTAAAAAGGCTGAAAATGATAAATTTGACGTATCTATCAGTGGAATGAAAACAAATAGCGTTTTTGTGGATTGGAATGTAAATGGTGTGAAAGTGACTGATGATATTATAAACTTAGGAGCCGATGATTTTAATGGTGGAAAAACGGTCATTTTCAAATCATTGGAAAAGTTTCAGGTTGGTGATTTAACTATGAGTGGGATTAAATTTGGAGCTACACCATTTACCGTCACCTGGAAAATTGAAGATAATGGGAAAGTAGTGGAAGAAGGTAGCAAAGTGATCGTTAAGGGTGCTGATCCTAACTTTTTGAAAGTATTCAGATTTAGCGAGGTCGAATAAAAACAGCGTAATATTTTCAAAAGTAATTACAAAATAAAAAAGGAGAATGAGTTCTCCTTTTTTATTTTGTAATGCTACGACAACAACGTAAAATCTATCTGCCTTTTATCCAGGTCCACTTTCTTTACACGGATCTGCACCTCATCACCCAGCTGGAATTTCTTTTTCTTCCGCTGGCCAATAATCGCATAGTTCTTCTCATCGAGTACATAGAAATCATCCGTGATATCGCGCAAGCGTACCATACCCTCACACTTGTTCTCCTGAATCTCCACATACATACCCCATTCGGTCACACCTGATACGATACCAGTATATTCGGTGCCAATCTGGTCTTGTAGGAATTCTGCCTGTTTATATTTAATGGATGCACGTTCAGCTTCTGCTGCCTTTTTCTCCATCTGCGAAGAGTGCTCTGCCATCTTTTCATAGTGCTCGGCATTGACCTTGGTGCCACCATCCAGGTAGAACTGCAAAAGACGGTGCACCATCACATCGGGATAACGACGGATAGGGGAGGTGAAATGGGTGTAATAATCAAATGCCAATCCATAATGGCTCGTTTTCTTTGTCGTATAGATGGCCTTGGCCATGGAGCGCACCGCCAATGAAGTCAGCATATTCTGTTCCTTGCTACCTTCGATCTTGGTCATGATGGCATTGAGGGATTTTGCTGTTTCCTTGTCTGTTTTAATGGTCAGCTTGTGACCAAATCGTGCAGCGAATTGCGAAAATGTCGTTAAGGTCTCTGGGTTTGGTACATCGTGATAACGGTACACAAACGTTAATTTGTTTTTACCGCGACCTTGCTTGCCGATATATTCGGCCACCTTACGGTTGGCCAGCAACATAAAGTCTTCAATCAGCTTGTGGGCATCTTTACGTACTTTGGTATATACACCCGTAGGTTTGCCATTCTCATCCAGGGTGAATTTGACTTCCTCACTTTCAAAGGCGATCGCTCCATTCTTAAACTTACGCTCACGAAGGATATAAGCAAGTTCATTCAATTTTAAAATTTCATGGCTGAAATCACCGGATTTCGTCTCAATGACCTCCTGTGCTTCTTCATAACTAAACCGTCTGTCCGAATGGATAATTGTACGGCCAAACCATTGATCATGTATCGTAGCCTTGTCATCGAGCTCAAATACTGCCGAAAAACAAAGTTTGTCTTCATGTGGCCGTAATGAACAGACGCCATTGGACAAACGTTCCGGAAGCATTGGAATAACACGGTCTACCAAATAAACGGATGTCGCACGGTTAAAAGCTTCTTTGTCCAGTTCGGTATCCGGAATCACAAAATGGGATACATCGGCAATATGCACACCGATCTCGTAATTGCCATTCTCCAGCTTTTGGAAAGATATGGCATCGTCGAAATCTTTGGCATCGGCGGGGTCGATCGTAAAGGTTGGGACGCCTCTGAAATCACGTCTTTTGGCAATCTCTTCCTTGCTGATTTTCTCCGTGATCTTATTAGCTTCTTCTTCTACCTTCTTCGGGAATTCTAATGGGAAACCGTAGTCCGCCAAGATCGCATTCATCTCGGTGTTGTTTTCTCCTTTGACCCCAAGGACATGTTTGACCGTTCCTACGGGGTTTTTACTGCCACTCGGCCAGTCAATGATCGAAACCACGACTTTCTCCTTGTCCTTGGCACCATTCAGGTTATCCAAGGGGATAAAGATATCGTGGAGCATCTTGCGGTCGTCGGCGATAAAAAAAGCGAAATTATTTGAGATGCTGATCGTTCCGGTAAAGTCGGTTTTGGCCCGTTGTAAGATTTCGACAACTTCGCCTTCTTTTTTACGGCCACCTTTTCTTTTCTCAAAAGTATGGACTTTGACAATATCCCCATGCAGGGCCTGTCTTAATTTACGGGGTGCAATATAGATATCGTTCTCAAACTCATCGTCTGGGATGATATAGGCGGAGCCGTCAGCCGTCATATCCACTCTTCCGGTCACATATACCTTAAGCTGCTTTAGGTTGAATTTTCCGCGCTCGACCTCGACAAATAGCCCGCTCCGGACATTGTCCTGCAAAATATCGGCAATAGCCACTTTGGAATCGTTGTCTGTCAGGTTCAGTTTGGAAGAAACTTGCTTGTAATTAAGCGGTTTGTTGTCTGATTTTTCGAAAATATCAATAATCAGCTGCGTTAATACTTCTTTATAGGGATTTTCTTTTCTTGTCTTCATTCGTGTTATTTTTATGCATTTGTTTTGGCCTCTAGGGGCATTTGCATGGCCACCTCATACCTCTACAAGGTACAAAAAAATCAGCATTTGCCCGTATAATAGCCAAGCTAATCGGAGTAATTCCGATTCCCAAATTATAGACAGATCAAGCGGGAAATTGTTTTGTCGTTGTTCAGTGGACTTATTTTTTACAGTGATTACATACGCCAAGTGCGTTTACAGCAATCGCCTCCAGACTGAACCCATTGGGGATAGAAACTTTTGGTAATGTAATTTCATCCAAGCAATAAACGGAGTTGCATATCCGGCAGATGAAATGCACGTGCTGATCGTGGTGGTCGTGTTCGGAACAGTTGGTGGAACACATGGCATAGGTGGCGGTACCGTGTAGGTCAAAGATCTTATGGATAATACCTTTTTCCTCAAAACTGGCCAGCACACGATACAAGGTCACACGGTCGATATCCTTACCCAGTAATTTCTCCAATTCAGGCTGGGAGATGGCCGAATCTTTTGTTGAAATAATTTCAAGCACCTTCAGCCGGGGCTGGGTGACTTTTAAGCTATTCCGTTTCAGAATTTCTGGATATACGGTATTGGATTGTTCCATGGACTTCTTCGTTAAACCTTAGATCAACCACAAAAATACGGAATTTATCCACATAAGAAAACCGATAAGGTTAAGAATATTGTCATCTTCCCCTTATCGGTTTAAAAACTATACTGAAATACAGCTTATTTTATTTACCTGCAGCTTTTGCGTGGTCAGCTAAGAATGTGGCTAAACCGCTATCTGTCAAAGGATGTTTCAATAAAGATAAAATTGCCGACAATGGGCCTGTCATTACATCTGCTCCGATTTTAGCACAACCTAAGATGTGTGCGCTATGGCGTACAGAAGCGGCCAAGATTTGCGTTGGATATTGGTAGTTATCATAGATCAAACGGATGTCTTCGATCAATGCCAACCCGTCAGTTGAGATATCATCCAAACGGCCAATAAAAGGAGAAACATAAGTTGCGCCTGCTTTTGCGGCCAATAAAGCTTGTCCGGCAGTGAATACTAATGTACAGTTTGTTTTAATACCTTTTTTGCTGAAATATTTAATTGCTTTCACACCATCTTTGATCATAGGAACTTTGACCACGATCTTGCTGTCAAGAGTTGCCAAGGCTTCGCCTTCTTTGATCATTTCTTCATAAGTAGTCGAAATAACTTCAGCACTCACGTCGCCGTCAACAATAGCACAGATTGCTTTGTAGTGGTTGATTACGTTCTCATCACCGCTGATACCTTCTTTAGCCATTAAACTTGGATTGGTCGTTACACCATCTAATACGCCTAAATCTTGGGCTTCCTTGATTTGCTCTAGGTTCGCTGTGTCAATAAAAAATTTCATTGTGTATGTTATTGAATGATAATTATTTGATTATTTTAACGTTCGAAATAATAGGTGCAAAGTTATTGATTATATTCCAGTATTACACATTGATTTCAATGAATTGCATCATTATTTTTGCAAATTAGAATCTCTTCTCTTTCTTTTTTGTTATACTTTTATAGTATTATCTTTCAATATGCAGGTTTTTAGGTCTCTCCATTATAGAAACTTCCGTTTACATGTTATAGGACAAGCAATTTCCCTGATGGGAACTTGGATGCAACGGATAGCGATCAGCTGGCTGGTGTATGAACTGACAAGTTCTGTGTTTTGGTTGGGTTTCGTTCAGTTTATTTCCCTATTGCCCTCGTTGGTGTTGTCGCCTTTTATCGGAAGCTTCGTCGATAAGCACAAAAAATACAAATTGGTATTATTGACGCAGATCGGCCTGATGATACAGGCCGGTATACTCACTTTGGTGGTTTACCTCAAGTGGGAGAGTGTCCTGTGGCTCTCGGTCCTTGGTCTGATACAAGGGGTCATCAACTCCTTTGATGTGCTCGGCAGGCAGTCGTTGATGATGTATCTGGTCGGTGACCGTAAGGACTTGCCAAATGCGATTGCACTCAATTCCACCATCTTTAACGCTGCACGGATGCTGGGACCTGCGATTGGGGGCATTTTGCTCAGTACTTATGGCGAGCTGGTCTGTTTCGCATTGAATTTTATCAGTTTTGTACCGGTTATCATTACCTTGTTAATGATGCAGGTGGATGAAACTAAAGGGCAACTCAGTAAAGGGAGCAACTGGGAAGGCTTGGTTGAGGGGTTCCGCTACCTCAAGCGTTCGCCACATATCTCCTCCTTGATTAT
The DNA here is from genome assembly GCF_003071065.1 of Sphingobacterium athyrii. Lineage (GTDB taxonomy): Bacteria > Bacteroidota > Bacteroidia > Sphingobacteriales > Sphingobacteriaceae > Sphingobacterium > Sphingobacterium athyrii. The sequence continues at coordinate 209,402 of NZ_QCXX01000010.1, forward strand.
TATCATGACGTTCTCCAGTTTGATTGTGATCCCTTATACCTCGCTCTTACCGGCCATAGCAAAAGAAATGTTCCATGGGGATGAACGCACATTCTCCTGGTTTGAAAGTGCGGCTGGATTGGGAGCCATGATCGGTGCATTTAATATGGCTCGCTTGAAGTCAGGATCAAACCTACGGTATCAGGTGATGGGGGCTGCTGCATTGATGGGATTGGCCTTGCTCTTCCTTGCTCATTCGAGCATGTTGCAGATGGCGCTCGTCTATGTCATGCTGGTTTCCTTTGCAATGATGATGCAGAACTCGAGCATCAATACGTATATTCAGACCCATGCCATACCGATATACCGGGCCCGGGCTATTTCATATTATGTCATGGCCTTCCAGGGCATTTTTCCGATAGGAACATTGATGATCGGCTCCCTGGCCAGTTATTGTGGTCTAAGGGCGACTTTATATACCATGGGGGGATTGGGGATATTGATCGCTATCCTCTATTATACTTACCTTCGTCTACATATTCACAAAAGGCTTTTTAAATTCTAGTATTGCGTAGTTAGTCGTGCGATTTTGCTACAGCAAGCGGGCGGCTTACTTACTCTTGATTTTTCGGTCGCGTAAGCGTAATGTCTGCTTGGCGTAATCAATGACGGCACCGTAGTCGGCAAAAATATCACCCCCCAACACCCCAATGACGGGATCAAGTTCCATTTGCCCGTAGGCATAATTGATGGAACTTAAGTCCAATACTGCGGTTTTTAATTTGTTGATTCGCCAGGTGCCGATCGCCAGGCTAGGGATTTCCATTGTAAAGCTCTCCATGGAATTGGTACCGAGACCTGTTGAAAGGGTTTCTGATGGCTCCAGCAGCAACTGATCTTCCAGAAGATGTGCCATTTGGGTTTTGTCAAATACAGTTTTGGATGCCCCCGTGTCGATCACCATTTTAAAATTGCGTTCGTATAGCGTTACATCAACTAGAATATGCGTTCCTTGCCCCTGAAGATCCAAGATTTGAAATGGTACTTTCGTCATATTCCCAAACATAGCCAAAAATTTAATTAAAAAAAATTTTGACGCCGGCTTATTATCTTCACCTCTAAGGTAAATTTAGGTTGTCATCTGTCAGATAGATGGTAACGGATAAATAATCTATTCTTTTAATGGCGAACTGTAGCGTGGGGGCGTCCGGTCGGGATATGACAAAAAAGGCTGTCATTTTAAAATAACAGCCTTTTTTTTCGTTTGCCTATACCAATTATAATGCGTTGATTTCTTTTAATACGTTATTCATGGCGCGTACCGCATCGGCACTCTTACTGAATTTTTCTTTATCCTCCTCATCCAACTGCAATGGAATAATACGGTCCCATCCTTTTTTGTTAATGATAACCGGAACACCCAGGTTAATATCTTCTTGTCCAAATTCCCCTTCGAGGTAAACGGAAGCAGTGAATAATTTACCTTGGTCGCGCACGATGCTTTCCACGACCGCAGCAGTAGCGGCACCAGGGGCGTACCAAGCTGAAGTGCCAATCAGACTGGTTAATGTGGCCCCACCGACCATCGTCTTATGGACGACCTCTGCCTGCTCCTCGGCTGTAAGGAAGTTGCTGACCGGAATGCTGTTCCACGTGGAGTGCTTGATCAACGGAATCATGGTGGTATCACCATGGCCACCAATGACAATGGCGTTGAGATCCGCCGCCGAAGCATTTAATTTTTCACTCAATTGATATTTGAAGCGTGCAGAGTCCAATGTTCCTCCCATTCCGATAATCCTATTTTTAGGCAAGCCACTCGATTTGAGCGCAAGATAAGTCATCGTATCCATTGGGTTCGATACAATAACAATAATAATATCGGGAGAGTGTTTTACTAAATTTTCTACCACTGATTTGACGATATTTGCATTTGTTCCGATCAATTCCTCACGGGTCATTCCCGGTTTACGGGGAATACCAGAAGTAATGACAGCAACAGTGGAGCCCGCAGTCGACAGATAATCATTGGTTACACCTTTGATTTTGGATTCAAATCCCAATAGAGCCGCCGTTTGCGCCATATCTTGCGCTTTCCCTTCCGCAAATCCTTCCTTGATATCCAATAATACAATTTCTTCGGCGACATTTCGACGGATTAAATTGTCTGCTGTAGTTGCGCCTACAGCTCCAGCACCAACAATAGTTACTTTCATATGTAAATTATTTGTTTATTATGGGCATATGGAATATCCAGTCCATTTTCACGAATGCTTGTACCGTTCTTTTGCATGGATATTTCATGAGCATTAATGTGGATTAGTAAATAATACTTGAATTTAATGAATTATTATCAGTAAATCAATCAATTTCACGGGAATAACTTGATTTTGGTTTAGAAAGGATATCCAATAGCTAAATTGAACATCAGGTTATCTTTTCGCCACTTCGAACTGCCAAAATCGATATCTTTAAATACCCAACGTTCTCCTTTTGGTAAGTAAGGGATACGGAAGGGAATCGAAAAATCCGTCCGGACAATTAGGAAAGTAAAGTCAAAACGTAAGCCGGCGCCACCACCTACGGCAAGTTCATTTAGAAAGTTTTTACTGAACTTGGCTCCGGGTTTGTTGACATCTTCACGTTGCAACCAGACGTTACCGGCATCAATAAATGCTGCCCAATGTACAAAACCAGCCAGCTTAGCCCGGTATTCGGTATTCAATTCCAATTTGATGTCACCGGTTTGATCAGCATAAAACAGGCCATTGCTCAGTTTTTCCGGAGCAAGAGTTCCCGGACCAATAGCGCGGGCGCCGAAAGCACGGATACTGTTTGGACCGCCGACATAATATTGTTTCAAATAGGGAAGGGAACGCGAGTTTCCATAGGAATAACTCAGACCGAGGCTCACCCTTGAGGCCAGTTGTGAATTCTCCGATAACTTAAGATAATGTCTTCCGTCACCGCTTATTTTGATATACTGAGAGAAGTATGCGTCGAATAACTTGAAGGTTTTGCCTTTATTAAAATCCGCTCCCTTGATCAGACCGAGGATATTTCCCGACAGGTCTAGATTTCCTTTGAAATAGAACGTATTCTTCAAATGCTGCTTCATCGTATTCTGGAACGTGAAGTTGTAATTTGGTCCGATCGTAAACTGGGGATCGATCGCATGCCGCAAAGCAGGGATCGTATCCATTTGCTTTTGGTAAGTCTCCGAAATGCCTTTCGGCTGTACATAGGTAATTTCCAGTAAAGCCAAATCATGCTGCTTTTCTTCCGATTCCTGCCAGATGTAGCCATAATCCAATGCAATGGAATTGAGGGTGTATGCCTTGCGGCGGTTCAAGAATTCGTATCGGCCTTTCACATAGGTTTTGGGAATAAAACGACGCGAGGGATTGATATGCCCGAAAGGAGAGAGTATCCTCGGAAAAGTTACTGTAGCTTCCATTCCGTAGCGGTAATAACTGGAATTTAGATCCGCATTTCCCCCAGTCTGGGTTTCATATCCGCCAAAGACGTTAAAGCTCAATTGCTCCGCGCCTTTAAATGCATTGCGCAACGTCCAGTTGACGTTGACCTCTGTACCGTTGTAGACTGATGCCATTTTTCCTAAAAGCTCTACCCGCAACGATTTTTTCGGCAACGGTGTCAGATAGTAGTAGACATCCAGTGCATTGGGGACTTCCTTGCTATCCACAAAATTGTTCTTCACAAATTTCCAGCTATTCAGGTTTACCAAATGACTGATTGTCTGATTGTGTGCCGTACGGTTATAAACATCTCCCGGCTTAAAGAAAATATGGTTGGCAATGACCGGCTTGCGAAAGGTACGCCTTCGATCAATAAAATAGTAACTGCTGTCAAAGAGTTCGGCATTGCGCGTTGACCGCTGGTAGCCCGAACTGGTTTCTGTGTAGTTGGGGAAAATATAGATTTTATTGATTTTAGACGGGATCTTCGCTTGGGCAGGTGTTTCCTTTTTTACGGTCACATACATGTCTACCCTATTATTTCGATGTGAGCTATCGACTTCCACCAAAATATAATCCGGACTAAAATAGTAGTAGCCCTTGTTCTTAAGGTCATTGTCAATACGGTCGCGCTCATTCAGAATAACATCAAGACTGTAATTTTTCCCTATCTGGAGTAAGCTTTTGTCTGAAGATGAAAGAATATCCCGCCCCAATTGGCTAGTGCTATCTATGTCAAACTTGACCGATTGTATCCTATAGATCAGATTCGGTTTAGCCGTATAATTGATAGTTGCCTTTTTTTCTTCAACCAGGGTGTCTGATCTAACCTCGGCATTGAAAAAGCCAATGTTCTCCATGCGGTTACGTAGCAGATTTTCATTGTACTCACGGTTGACGTCGCTCAACAGTACGGGTTCTTCTCCAATTTTCTTGAAGAATCTTTTGATCATGTTTTTGTTAGCGGAATCTCCGGCCATATTGTTAAAATATAGCTTAAATGGGACACCCGCCAGGCGTTTATTGGGTTTTGGCATCAAGGACGACTGGAGATAGGTCGAAAGTTTTTCCTTGTTCTCTTTTGAAATGGTGTCTGAATCTATAATGACATTGCCTTTGACATACAGGCTTTCCCCTTCTTTCAAATTCTTGGTAGAAGAGCAGGATGCTATGATCGTAGTCAGTGTCAATATTCCGATAGCAAATTTCAGCTTAGCTCGCATGATAACTCCTTTCCTCATCTTCATTTTTAATCGCAGTCGTTCTGATCGTATCTAAATTTGTTTTTGGATCCTGATTTTTTGGTGCATTCTTGCTTGAGTCCAATTCTTGTTTACGTTTTTCTTTTTCGCGTTCTTCAATACGTTTTCGATATGCAGGGCTATGGAGCATCAAACTGTCTCTAATCACTGTACGTACGCTGTCCCGATAGACCGAGTCGGTTTCCATCCGCTCCACATTAAAGCGTTTTCTAAACCCTTTGCTGTCGGTATCATAGTACTCTTTGAGTTTTTTTGAACTCATCCATATCTCTTTAAACTTATTATAATCCATATTAATAATGAATCCGATACCGGTCTCCACATATTGCCCTTGAAGGGTCACCTGATATTGGTTTTTACGATACATACGGGCAAAATAGCGGCCATCTTGTGAAAGTTGGTAATCCAATTGAATATCGCCAGCGATATTATTGGATGCTTCGCCAGGACGGGTATTGCCTTCAACTTCAAAATTGGAACCTATCGTAATTTTTAGCCGGTCATTGAGGAGCATTTTTGAGACACCGATATTCAGATCTGTCCTTGTCTGCCCAGCCCCGGTAGTATAGTCCTCTTCAGAAGTCAAGTTGAAATCCAATTCTACACCCGTAATTAATTCTGAAGCCAAACGATTTAACTGTCCACTCAAAAACGAACTGATGCTATTTCTGACAATGGCTTCTGTGCCGCCGCCTCCGGATAAACTTTCAAATGGATTAGTTGACATAAATCTTCCCAATACAATGAGTGAGAATACCTGCTTATTAAGTTCTGACGGGTTTTCGCGGAGGGTAGTCAATGCATTATTTACTTTACTGACCACATCTTGAGACACAATAGAGTTGTTCTCATCCAAATCAATGTCAAAACCCAATTGCGGCTGGAACAGCTTATCCGTAATTTTTAGCAACACGTTGAATGGTACACGCTGTTTATACAGATTTGAGTTTTCCGAACCCAATTGCGTCGCAACTAATTCCAAGGTAGGTGCTTTGGTCGTATATGCTGCTGTGATATTCAGTCGTGCATCCAAGGGATCTCCATTCCAGGTGATGGTACTTCCTTTTTGAAAAGTAAAATCTTTTTTCACTGGACCAAAGCTAAATGAGTAACTCCCTTTGTCTACAGTAAATGTTCCGGACAAAGTAATTTTACTGCTGGCATCTATGCCGGCATTTAATTCCGCCTGACCTTGGATATTAAGGGCATCCTGCGAGCCTGCATCCAGAAGGATTTTAAATTTAGCCTCTTTGTCCGTCTGCAGGTTCAGATCCACATCCATTCCTGTCAATTTGGTAACGGTCATCGAATCCAGCTTGGCAAATATATTCGCACGGGTTGTATCACTCTTATCAACAAATTCGACCACCCCTTTACGGTCAGCCATCCCCGGGTTTTCATTAGGCATGACAAAGGTGAAGTCAGTTTCGTCAAGTACTTTAATTGTTCCATCGACAACAGGCTTATCTAGGTTTCCTCTGATCCGCAGATTGGAGGTTAGGTACATCTTGCCATAGAACATGTCGTTGTCTGTCTGGGTAGAGTTTAACACCTCAAAATTGTCGGTATTGACGTTGAGATTAAAATCAAAATCAGTATAGGTTTTTGTATCGATCGAACCCGTCACCTTAGCGATATTTCCTTTTTTGTCTTCCAATGCAAATTTTGGAAAGCTGATCCCGCTATTATCAAAATGCACCGTCTCATCTTTTGCTTTGAAAAGGGCGTTGAGCATTGCAATGTTAAATTGAGCATCTTTAAACTTGACATCGCCAGCTATAAGCGGTTTGGAAGGGGAGCCTGTTATTTTTAATTGACCTTCGAGGTTTCCTTTTGATTCCTTCAGATAGCCCAAACTAAATGCTTGCACAGTCTGCATGGTCAATGGCTGAATATCCAAGGTGAAATCCAGGCTCGATTCTCCTTTCGGTGGACTGATAAAATCCCCGCTTAACACCACGTTGTTGCCATTTTCGCTGATACTGATGTTTGCATTATAGGTATTTTCCTTTTCATTATTGACTTTGATGTTCACGTTTCCAACGGTATCTTTTCCGACATAGAATTTATCGATGACCAGATCCGAAACAAATACAGGATTACTTTCCAGCCGTGATATCGTAGCCTGCCCATTGATGCCACCGCCCAGATCCATAATATCGCTTTCGAGCATTTTACTTATAGTCTCAATACGGAAATTATTGAAGGAAATATTGACAGGCGAATTCAAAACGCTGTCCTGCGAAGAGATACTCAATTCTTGTCCCTTGTTGCTCAGGACAAAGTCTTTTGCCTGAATCCCCGTACTTCCAAATTTGAGCACGTTGGACGGGTTTACGGTCCATTTGTCGTAGTTCAGCATGAGTCCGTCCTGGAGTAGACTAAAGACAAAAGCCCCATTGTCCACGCGCATATTGGCACCTAAATGATATTGTTCCTTCTCTTTCTTATCCTTGATCCATAACCCGAAATCCAGGTTATTCTGGATGACCTTACCACTAAACACGGTATTGACTAGCTCAATATTACTGACCTTGATCTTATTGATCAGAGCAGAATAATAAAGGGTGCTATCCAAGGTATTGATATCCAGGGTAACGTTATTTATTTCTGTTCCGTTATAGATTATTTTAGGGGCATCCAGTTTGGCCAATATGGTTTTCGTCGCACTATTGAACATTCCATCTAAGGTGATATCTTTCATTTCTGTCAATTCCGGAACAAAATCCTGTACAAATTTGGTCCGGGTCAATTGTGCTGAAAACTCGATGTTCTGTGGTTCATAAGGTGGTACCTTTACAGGTTTTCCAGGTTGATAATAAACTTGTAAAATATCCTGAATGGCATTTTGTAGCTCTAGAATCTTATATTTCCCGACCAAGTGGGCATTGAAAAAAGCAGATTTAAGAAGCAACAAATTTCTGGATGTATCCGATTTTGCAATCAGGGAAATACTGTCCAAAGAATAATAGGCATCGTTGTAGGCGATTGATGAGTTGGTGATATGTGCCTCCCCATTGAGAAAGTTTGGATCAGCTGAAGTAAAATGCCCGACCATCTTACCGTGGTATTTAAAATCATCCGCCATTAACTTCAGATTTTTGAGGTTGATGGTATCCACCATCAATTCAAAATCCACCTGGGGATACTTGGATTTCATATTGGCCGTGGCATCCAGTTTCAGCTTAATATTGGGGTCAGGACTCACGACCGATGCTTTGATATCACCTTTGTCTGCAGTGAGATTCATATCGATATTCTGATACCGATAGCCCATGGCATCCATGCGGTTTACTTTACCATCGAAATTGGCGACAAGTTTCTTGGGATCCGTGCCATGTCCTTTTATTTTTCCTTCAAAGGAAAGTATCCCTAAGGTACTGTCCATTTTCATGATCTTACCGATATCAAAATCGCGTATGCTAACAAGAGCATCATAGCTGGTATCTCTGTTTGCCATGCTGACTTTACCGTCAAATTTTGCTGTTCCTTTTTCGGTCACCAGTGAGAGATTGGTGTCAAAAGCAGTCATACCGCCTTTAAAGGTACCTGTTAGTCCGATCGTATTTGGCAGTTCGATATTAGCTGGAAGCATGGATTTCGCAACGAGTTTTTCAATATCCGAACGTCCTGTGGTTAATTTTTTCAGATTCAGGTCCATGGACATTTTATCCACATTTGGCAATCCTTTCAGTCGCATACTGGCGATTACCCGCGTATTGGATAGGGTCTGGAAATCAATATTAGGAATATTGAGGTCGTTTAACTTGCCGATCACACGTCCATCAATATTGAACTTTTTGTCCATCAAGGGTTTCATGACCTGCATCGTATCAAGGAAAGGAGCAAAGTAATAAATGTCGCGCATATCGACATGGCTCTTTTTAAGCGTCGCATTCACATAGATCAATTCCGGTTTTTTGGTAATGATATCCAGGGAAGGGTAGGTTACTTTGAAGTAGTCCCGAATAAGCGTGCGCGGTGTTTCCGCGTAGAGGTTTTTAATTTCTGCCCCGGTATTTGTATACTTGAATTCACCTTTGAGCTGTTTGATAACCAAGCCTGAGTGATCGGATGCGGTCAGCTCGTTCAGTGCCCCACTAATGGAGTCCGCACTATAATATAAGTCGGTTAGATTGGTTTTTATCCCCGGAATTTTAATATTGAAATAATCAAAGCCTTTCATGCGTGCCTGATTGTCATCCCGATAAGCCAGTGCAGTATTATTGATCGTGATGTCTTTGGCAGAGACGATCCACTTGATTTTTGTGGTATCCGTTGGGGTATTGCCCGTAGGCTGTGTTTTCTTCGCTATTTTTCCAAAGAGCACCTCATTGTCGGAGCCATCGAGCTGGATGGTTTGAATATCAACTAGCTCCTTGTTTAAATCAATCTTGTTGATATCTGCTCTTAGATTTTTGATGTTAAACTTTGTTTTAAGCGAGCTGGATTGATCCTCATAGCGGACAAGGATATTGGCAAGGTCGGCAATTTGTATTCCCACATCCGGAAGAAGGGTAGTGGTTTGTGCGGTTTTGTCCGTAATGCCAAAGTCTTCGACCGATGGAGCAGTGCCGTCCATGACAGGTTTCCATTGTTTTACGGTCGCATTCAAACCGTCTATTTTTACCTTCGGTAGGTTGAAGGCCATATTTTTGGTCAGGTCAAATTTTTTAATATTGGTATTTAGCGTGCCCAGATATACATCAGCGCTTGTTCCAATAACATCATCAGCATAAACGATATGAGCTTTATCAAGCTTTACCTTGTCCAGATTAAAAATGAGGGCAGAAGTGGTATCTGCCGTAGGTTTACTTTCCTTTTCGGAGGCAAATGCTTTGACGATATAATCAAAATTAAAGGAACTGTCAGGCAATGTTCTTCGGATTTTTGTAGTGATCCCCTCCGCTTCGATACTTTGGATTTCTACGGTGTTTTTCAGAAGCTTGAGCATGTTGATGTCCACAGCAATACTTTTTCCGGCAACGAGCGTGTCCTTGCTCTGATCCTCCATATAGATATCTTGCAACACTAACTTTTTCGGAAAATCAATATTGATGTAACCGATTTTAACCGGAGTGCCTATTTTTCCTTCGACATAATGCGTTACTTTTCCGGCAATATAGTTTTGAACGGCGGGTATCCGGATTAAAAATACAACTAGAATAATCAGCGCAATTATTACTCCAATAATCCACAATATTGTTTTGAATGCAATTCGGGTAAATCTGTTCAACGTATAATTTGATTTAAGTATCTATTAATAAAAACTAAAACGGAAAAAAGTTTGCAAAGTTTTTCAGATATTAAGTTATATCCCCGCCATTTCAGCAAACTAAGATAAATTTGCTTGTATATGCAAGTTTAATTTCTGCTACATAACGTTTAATTTGCGCTACATATACGCATATGTAAACCTTGAACCGTCCTCCATCTCCCGCTAAATTCCCTGCTATCGAGGAGGTATTCTATAAACCCATCAAATAATTGACCAAACCATTTTTGGAGTATAAAGTTTTTTATTTTTTAATTTTATACTAACAAAAACATACAATCCCTATCAATTTCTTAACAATAGGAATTTCTCCCTGACAGGATCCTGTCGTTTTTGTTTGGACGAACAGGACAATTACGCCATCAGTTTTTTGTATTTCCCCCAATTTTCAAATACGACCCATAGCCAAATGACGAAAAGTACGGCCCAGATAATTAATCCCTGTTGGCTATAAAAAACCATATTATGCGTAAAAATACCAATTAGTATTGGCAGGATAACCAGTGCACCAACAGTTCTTGTTTTAGGGAACAGAAATAACAATCCACCGATGATTTCGATGACACCGACAAGGGGCAACAACCATTTTATTGTGCCGAAAGCTTCAAATACCTTTTGCATGTCCATGTCCATTGGTGGGATAGGCATATAATGAAGGATTTTATCTAAGCCTGCATTCATAAAAAGCAGACCAAACAAAACGCAAACAATATTCTTTAGGATTTTCATGATCGTAAATTTTTAAGGTCAAATTAGTTGACAGTGATCGTTGTCGGTGGTTCTGAGGGACCATCCTTTTTATCCTCTTCCTTCTTTTCGCTATTGCGTTCTACCGTAATTGTGCATTCGGTTAGCAAGGCTGCCACGGCGCCAATTGCGGCAAATACCGGCGCCAGGATCAGTCCGATCGCGCCAACTGTAATCGGAAAACTCATGATTTCTTTACCATGCTTGTCCGAGATACTGATTTTATTTACATTACCCTCTGCAATGATTTCTTTGATCTTTTGTAAGAGGTTTTCTCCGTTGATTTGAAATGTTTCCTTGAATCCCATAATGATATAATTTAAGTTCGTTCTTATAAAGTTATTCATTTTTTTACAGGAATCCGTATAAAGTTAAAAATCAACAATGAAGCTAGCATATAAAAGGATACGATTCTACCAAACCATAAACGGATAGGGAAGTGCACCTCAAAAAAAAAGTCCCGCGTGCTTCGCGGGACTTTAAAAAATCAGGATATTATAGGTTTTAACCTAAAGCTGTTAAGCTTTCTTGAAGTATCTTAATTTTAGTTTCCGCGTCTGCCTTCTTGCTTTTTTCGTTTTCAACGATTTCAGGTTTTGCATTTTGTACAAAGCGCTCGTTTGAGAGCTTTTTGTCTACAGACACCAGGAATCCTTTCAGGTAATCCAGCTCTTTTTCGATACGCTCACGCTCAGCATCGACGTCGACATTATTTTCCAATAACACATAGCATTCATCTTTTCCTGCCAGGAAGCTTGTTGCGCCGGCTACTTTTTCAGTCACAAAAGTGACCGACTCCAAGTTGGCAATTTTTGTGATGATGGCAATATATTGCCCAAGATCAATATCAGATTGTTGATTAATCGCTAGCGGTAATGCTACTTTTGGAGAAATGCCTTTTGAGTTGCGAATATTACGCACTTCGGAAATGATTTGTTGCGCTACCGCAAAATCTTTGATAACCTGCTCCTCAAAAGCCTTGACTTTTGGGAATTCAGCAACAATGATACAATCTTTCTCTTCTTTTGCACCGAACAGTTCATCATGCCACAGTTCCTCCGTTAAGAAAGGCATAAACGGATGTACCAACTTCAACACACGTTGAAAGAAAGATGTTACTGTGTCTAGGGTTTCCGAAGCGATAGGTGAACCATAAGCCGGTTTGACCAATTCAAGATACCAGGCACAGAAATCGTCCCAGACCAATTTATAGGTTGTCATCAGGGCATCTGATAAACGATAGTGTTTGAAGTTTTCTTCAATTTCTGCCAATGCCTGGTTGAATCTTGCCTCAAACCATGACGCGGAAATTTTATCGGATTCCGAAGCCGGAGCATCGGTAATCTCCCAGCCTTTTACCAGACGGAAAGCATTCCAGATCTTATTGGCGAAGTTACGGCCTTGGACACAAAGCTCAACATCAAAAGGCAGGTCATTCCCTGCAGGAGCTGTCAATAACATGCCCATCCGTGTTGCATCGGCACCATATTCATTCATTAGATCAATCGGATCAGGTGAATTACCTAAAGATTTTGACATCTTGCGGCCTAGCTTGTCGCGGACAATACCAGTGAAATAAACATTTTCAAAAGGCAATTGTCCTCGGAATTCGTAACCCGATACGATCATACGTGCTACCCAGAAGAAAATAATATCCGGTGCAGTGACTAGATCTTGCGTTGGGTAGTAATAGTTGATCTCTTCATTTTCAGGTTCATTAATACCATTGAATACCGAAATTGGCCATAACCAAGCTGAAAACCAGGTGTCAAGCACATCTTCGTCCTGACGTAGATCTGCAAGTGTTAGACCCGCATTGCCCGATTTTTGCTGTGCCAGTGAAAGCGCTTCTTCGGCGGTCTGTGCAACAACAAAATCATCGTTACCATCACCATAGAAATAAGCAGGTATTTGATGTCCCCACCACAATTGTCTTGAAATGTTCCAATCTGTTACATTTTCCATCCAGTTGCGGTAGCTATTTTTGAATTTCGTTGGATGGAATTTAATGGTATCGTCCATGACATTATCCAGGGCAGGTTTTGCCAGGTCTTCCATTTTCAGGAACCATTGGTTGGAGATTTTTGGCTCAATAACCGCACCGGTTCTTTCCGATGTGCCGACATTATTGGTATAGTTTTCTACTTTTTCCAGCAATCCCTTTTCTTCAAGTTCCTTTTCAATCTCTTTACGGACTTTGAAACGATCCATACCGGCATAATGTAAGCCGTTGTCATTTAACTTTGCTTCGTCTGTAAAGATATCCACAAATTCCAGATCATGCTTTTTGCCGAGTTCGTAGTCATTGACATCGTGCGCCGGAGTTACTTTAAGGCAACCCGTACCAAATTCAAGATCCACATATTCATCTTCGATGATATTCACTTTACGGCCTACAATCGGTACGATTACCTGTTTTCCTTTTAACCAAGTGTAGCGTTCGTCATTTGGATTGATACATACGGCTGTGTCACCAAAGATTGTTTCTGGACGGGTCGTGGCAACGACAATATATTTGTCCGTTCCTTCAACCTGATATTTTAGGTGGTATAATTTACCGTTCTTTTCCTTGTAAATAACTTCTTCGTCGGAAATATTGGTTTTTGCTTCTGGATCCCAGTTAACCATGCGGTAACCACGATAGATTAATCCTTTATTGTAAAGGTCAACAAATACACGGATCACCGATTGATACAATTCAGGATCCATGGTAAAACGGGTACGGTCCCAGTCACAGGAAGCGCCTAGTTTTTCCAGTTGCTTTAAGATAATGCCACCGTACTTTTCTTTCCATTCCCAAGCATGCTTTAAAAAATCCTCACGCGATAGGGATTTTTTATCAATGCCTTGCTCCTTTAACATAGCGACGACCTTAGCTTCAGTGGCAATGGAGGCGTGATCAGTCCCCGGTACCCAACAAGCGTTTTTACCCTGCATACGTGCGCGGCGAATCAAAACGTCTTGAATGGTATTGTTCAGCATATGACCCATGTGCAATACGCCAGTGACATTCGGTGGCGGCATTACAATCGTATAAGGTTCACGTTCGTCAGGAGTGGACCGGAAAAATCCGTTCGCTTTCCAATAGCTGTACCATTTTTCTTCAGCTTCTTTTGGATTGTAAGTTTTCGCTATGCTCATTTTAAATTTTATATTCAAATTTTTAAGGAATACAAAAGTAAGGAATTCTATGTTATTTTCCTTGTTATCATTGATCTTGTTGTTGATTGTAGATCAAAGACCAAGGATAGGGGCGCAATACTCAAACCTTAATACTTTTTTAATCTTTTCTTCATATTACTAGTCAATTAGCCTAGTTTTAATGTAAATTAATGTAAATTTGCCTGTTTTATTTTTACACGAAGGGATGCAACGATTTGCGAACGAACTTAGAGCGTTAACACAATATTTCTTGTTTTGGCTAATTATCTGTTTTCTAGATAGATTTATTTTTATTTTTGCTTTTTTTGAGAAGATCGGAGCAGGGCATTTCACCGAAATTTTTAGAATTTATTTTCATGGATTAAGCCTTGATTTTTCAGCAGTATCCTATATTTGCGCCCTTCCATTTCTTATTTATTGTATTCTGGGATTCTTTCCAAAGGTTCAACCAAAGCGTACCATCCTTGATATTTATACCGTTATTGTACTCGTTTTATTTTTCGTAACAAGCTTTATCAATGTCAATATCTATCGCGAATGGGGCGACAAAATATCAAAACGTGCGATAGATGCTTTCTTGGCTTCGCCTTCCGGAGCTGTAGCTTCAGCGGAATCTACACCGGTTTTTCTTCCGATATTGGGTATGTTAGCGGGCATATTCTGTGGCTATTTTCTCTATCGCTGGATGTTTAAAAAGGTACATTTTTATAATGTTAAATCACCGATTGGCAATTTTTTCAAATTGGTGGTAGGCGCCTTTGTTCTTTTTACCTTTATCCGCGGGGGCTATGGCCGCGCGACACTAAACCCCAGTAAAGCTTATTATTCCGAAGTGACCTTTTATAATCATGCGGCGGTGAATACACAGTGGTCGCTTTTGCGTGACTTTTTTACGAAAAGCACCAAGTTAAAAAGTCCATATGATTTCTATGGATCGGACGATAGGGCTATTCAGGAACTGCTAAAGCCAGTTTTTCAGAGCCAGCCCGATTCTGCAGTTGAGGTATTAACCACCACACGTCCGAATGTTGTGATCATCATGCTGGAAAGTTTTGTCGGTGATCTTGTTCAATCTTTGGGCGGTGAGAAGGGAATTGCACCGCATATGGAAGAACTGATCAAAGGCGGGATTTTATTTGATCATATCTACTCGGCGGCTGACCGTTCGGATAAGGGGATGGTTGCTATTTTAAGCGGCTTTCCGGCCCAGGGACCGGAAAGTATCATTAAATACATCGACAAGCATGAAAATATGCCTGCCATTGGGCAGGAATTTGATCACGCGGGCTATGAAACCTCATTTTATCATGGCGGACAAAGTGAATTTTATAATTTCAAGTCCTATATGCTGACACACGGTATCTCCAAAGTAGTTGATAATGGCAGTTTTGGACTGGATGCCGAAAGAGCTTCCTGGGGCGTATACGATCATGTCGTGTTTAATCAGATGATCAAAGATTTTAACAAAGAAAAACAGCCGTTTTTTTCAACAATCTTTACCTTAATCAATCACGAACCATTCGAATTAAAGCATGGTTATAAATTTGGCAGTACCAATAATGCGGATAAGTTTAGAAGTACGGCCAACTATACGGATTCGGCTGTTTTCGATTTCATTGGCAAAGCCAAAAAGGAAGCATGGTATAAAAATACGCTTTTTGTCATTGTTGCGGATCATGGACATCGTTTGCCCTCGGAAAAATGGGAGCTTTATCACCCGAATAGATTTCATATTCCATTGATCTTTTTTGGCGATGTAATTAAGCCTGAATATCGGGGCAAAATCTTCGATCGCATCGGAAATCAAACAGATTTAGCAGCCACGTTATTAACGCAACTGAAGCTCCCGACCAATAGATATCATTGGAGCCGTGATTTATTTAACCCAACGACATCGCAAATTGCGTTCTATAACTCCAAAGACGCCTTTGGTGCAATCACAGCCAAGCAGGCGGTATCTTTTGATAATGTGGGCCGAATTATCAATTATCGAGCTAACAAAGATTATCCTGCAGCTAAAACAGACAGTATTTTAAATATTGCCAAAGCATATTATCAACAGGTCTATCGTGAATTTCTAAAATATTAACCGGATGAAATTAAGAGGAATACTAGCACCCTATATTGCAGTCGCCATTCGTTTTGCTTTTCTTTTAATCATTTATGCCCTGCTGAGATGGGGATTTTACCTATTGAATTCCTCCTTATTTCCCAACGTAAATACGGGAAAACTTTTTGTGATGTTTGGCGGGGGCATCCGTTTTGATACCGTTGCTTTGCTCTATCTGAATATTCTCTACATCGTTATGCAAACGGTACCCGGACCATTCATCTATAATCCGACCTATCAGCGGGTTTCCAAATGGATCTTTGTCGTAGTCAATTCACTGGGGATCGCGTTGAATCTAATCGACTATGCCTATTATCCTTTTACACTAAAACGGACGACAGGTACGGTGCTAAGTCAATTCTCAAATGAATCCAATCTTTTTAAATTGGCATTTGACTTTTGTCTTGATTATTGGTATCTCCTGCTGGTATTTGCACTGCTCGTTTATGGCCTGTCCAAATCGTATCGGTTGATCCAACTGGAACAACCAAAACGTTATTCCTGGAAGCCTTTCCTGATTCAGCTTCCTTTCTTTCTACTGACCGCTTTTCTTTTTATAGGTGGTGTCCGTGGCGGATGGGCACACAGTACGCGTCCGATCACTTTGAGCAATGCCGGTGATTATGTAGATACCCCCGAGGAAATGAATATTGTGCTGAATACGCCATTTAGCATTTTGAAAACTTTAAAAGCCGTGAGCCTTAAGCCAGTGAATTATTATCCGGAACAGGAGCTGGTAAAGCTTTATGATCCAATTCATCTGCCGCAAACGGGCAAGCCCTTCAATAAAAAGAATGTCGTTGTCTTGATTTTGGAGAGTTTCGCGAAAGAACATTTTGGTGAATTGAACAAAGACATTCAAGGTGGTCAATACAAAGGCTATACACCTTTTCTAGATTCGTTGATTCGCAATGGCTATACCTTTACAGATACTTATGCCAATGGTCGTAAATCCATTGATGCATTGCCTTCGGTCATTACGGGTATCCCTTCCATCGGTGAGCCCTTTGTACTCTCGGTGTATTCTGGTAATGAGACGACCAGTCTAGCTAAACTCCTGGGGAAAAAGGGCTATGAGACTGCATTTTTTCATGGTGCTCCAAACGGAAGTATGGGCTTCTCGGCCTATATGAAACTAGCGGGAATCCAACACTATTTTGGCAAAACCGAATACAATAACGATCAGGATTTTGACGGTATCTGGGGAATCTGGGATGAACCCTTTTTACAATTCACCGCCAATAAGATCAATACGTTAAAACAGCCATTTTTTGCAAGTTTCTTTTCGCTGTCATCACACCATCCTTTTAAGGTGCCTGAAAAGTATCAGGGGAAATTTCCCAAAGGACCACTGCCGGTACAGGAGCCGATCGGCTATACCGACAATGCCCTGCGTGAATTTTTTGCGACGGCCTCTAAAATGCCCTGGTTCAACAATACCTTATTTGTAATCTGTGCCGATCATGCCACCGTAAGTTACCTGCCGGAGTATCAGACCACAGCGGGTGGTTTTCAAATTCCGATCATATTTTATGCCCCCGGAGATGGATTGGTCGGCAAAGCGGATAAATTGGTCCAACAAATTGATATTATGCCGACAGTCTTAAATTACCTCCATTATGACGAACCTTATTTTGCATTTGGCGCTGATGCATTTAAGCCGGGGCGGGATAATTTTGTGCTGAACAATAATGCAGGAAGCTATAATTTTTATTATAAAGATTACATGATGTCTTATGATGGTCTTAAACCGGTATCTCTTTATAATATGAAGCAAGATCGTTTGATGAAGCAAGATTTACTCAAACAGCATCCTGCGATCCTAGATACAATGGAAACCAAGATGAAAGCTTTTATTCAGCAATATAACAATCGAATGATTGAAAATAAGCTGACCTATAAAAAATAGGCCGGCTTACTCCGGTTGTCTTTGCTGAAATTTAGCCCTGATACTCCTGTCAACAACAAATAAGGCGAGGCCATAGATAATATAAATCAGAGGTAGCGTAAATAGAACCAGGAGGATATAACCCCGGGCGTTATGCGCAAAAATGCCATTGACCAAGTAATTTGCCAGACTGGTCCAAAACCAGCAAAAGCCGTAAAATGATGCCGGTACAATAAGATTTCCCAGCAGTAGCGCATAGCGATAAGCACCGGTTTTGTATTTTTTGTAGATATACCTGATGTGTAAATAAAGCAGGAGAATGGATCCGATCAGGGCAAGGACTTCGGGATGGATCCAAAGGAGTGCCTTTGCGGGGAACGCTATTTTTTCACCTACCTCGATTTTAAAACTGCTTTGTTTTCCGGGGGATTCAATGATCCAGTGAACGAGCGTGTCTGTTTGCTGTTTAGGAGCGCCCAAATTCTGCGCATAAGCCTTCATCTTATTTCCCGTATGCAGGTACAGATCAATTGGTCCAAAGGAAGACCAGTACTTCGAAGGAAATAGGAGGTATTCAATTTCATATTTTGTGAGGATATCCCGACGGTCATAACCCATCAAAGCACGGTACTGAATTTTAATACTGTTTTCACCCTTATGAAGTTTGGCTGTAAAATAAAAGGCGTCATTTAGGTTAATTTGCTCCCATTCCGCATTTCCATAGCTGATCTCATAGTAGCCATCTTTGAACCGTAAAAACGGTAATTTAGGATTTTTTTGATCTAATGGAATAGATTTAATCTCTTTTTGGTTAACAGTCACGTTTTCTAATCCATCTAAATTGAGCGCAAGAAACACCAAGGGAAAGTCCATGTTTTCCTCTGCATGGATGATATACTCGATATTGAATAGGCTCTGATAATCATAATCTACCGTGTCGCGCACAAGGTGTATATCAATTCGTTCGCGAAGTACTTTTGCTTTACCCGCAGGAACCAATTGGGCCGTAATGCTATGGGGACCAAATGGATTGGCCATGTTGGCTGAGAGTGCCAACACCGAAAGCAAAAGAATAATCGTTAGACCTATTATCTTACTGTTCATAATTGTTTATTTAATGCATCTTCCATTCCGCTGGCTATAAATGAACCTCGTAGGCTTATTTAATTCGCTGATTGCTTCTTAGCAAACAAATATCTACAGGTGAAAGTATAAATTAAAAAGAAGAAATGAAAACCTTGATATAGATTCGCAGCGGCAAGTTCGGCAAAAGGTACGTTGGACGGTCTAATGTGGTGCGGGATAGGGAGCAATGATTAATATCCGCAAAAAGAAAAGACCTATACGACAATCGTATAGGTCTTTTTGTTATCATATTTTGGCAACAATTATACACCCAACAATAAACGAGCTGGATCTTCCAATAATTGTTTTACACGAACCAAGAAGCTTACTGACTCACGACCGTCAATAATACGGTGATCGTAAGAAAGCGCGATATACATCATTGGACGGATCACAACCTGACCGTTCTCAGCGATCGGGCGTTGAATAATGTTGTGCATACCCAAGATTGCTGATTGTGGTGCGTTGATGATAGGCGTTGACATCATGGATCCAAATACACCACCATTAGTGATTGTAAATGTACCACCAGTCATCTCGTCGATCGTTAATTTGTTGTCACGTGCTTTACCTGCCAATGTAGCAATCGCTTTTTCGATTTGCTCCAAAGACATAGATTCCGCATTACGGATAACAGGTACAACCAGACCTTTAGGTGCAGAAACTGCAATAGAAACGTCAGCGAAGTCCGAGTATACGATTTCATTTTCTTCGATACGAGCATTTACTGCTGGCCATTCTGCCAATGCTGTTGTTACTGCTTTAGTAAAGAAAGACATGAAACCAAGACCGATACCAAATTTCTCTTTGAACGTATCTTTATATTTGGCGCGAAGATCCATGATTGGCTGCATATTGACTTCATTGAATGTTGTCAACATGGCCGTTTCGTTTTTAACAGCTACCAAACGTTTTGCGATTGTTTTACGTAAAGACGATAACTTCTCACGACGTTCATTTCTTGAACCAGCAACTGGAGCCGCTGCAGGAGTAGCAGCCGGAGCCGCAGGTTTTGCCGCTGGAGCAGCAGTTTTAGCAACAGGTTGTGCTTTTTCAGCATCTTCTTTCGTGATGCGGCCATCTTTACCTGTTCCTTTTATTGTTGAAGGATCAATTCCTTTTTCTCTCAAAATTTTTGCGGCAGCAGGAGAAGCCGTACCAGCAGCGTAGCTATCTGGATCTTCGTCTTTTGCAGCAGCAGCTGGAGCTGCAGTTGATGATGCCTCAGCAGCAGGTGCAGCAGCCGGAGCTGAACCGCCAGCAGGAGCTTCACCTTCTTCAATTGTACAAACGACAGCACCGATTTCTAAAGTATCACCTTCTTGTGCAATGATTCTTAAGATACCTGCTTTTTCAGCTGGTAATTCAAACGTTGCTTTGTCTGACTCCAGTTCGGCGATGTTTTCATCCATCTCCACATAATCGCCATCTTGTTTCAACCATTGTGATAAGGTTACCTCCGTGATAGATTCACCTACGGTTGGTACTTTAATTTCTAAGCTCATATATAATGTTCTTTATTGACAATTGCGTCCTGTAGATAAGACGCAATTGATTTTAAATTGTTTTTATTCGAATGATTTATTTAAGATTGCTGCTTGTTGGGCAACGTGTTGTTTCATATAACCTGTCGCTGTACTTCCGCTTTCTTTACGTGCTACGAAACCTGTAAACGCAATGTCGGTACCCATCAGTTTGCGGCAGTAGTAAGACCATGCGCCCATGTTCTCATTTTCCTCTTGCACCCATACAAACTCTTTAGCCTTGTTGTATTTTTTACGGATCGCTTTCAACTGCTCAGCCGGAATTGGGAATAACTGCTCGATGCGAACAATTGCAATATCTTTACGTTTGTCAGCTTCTTGTTTTTCCAATAAATCATAGTAAACTTTACCAGAACAGAACAATACACGTTTTACATCTTTTGCAGCAACATTTGCATCGTCAATCACTTCCTGGAATACGCCTTCCGTGAAGTCTTTCAATGGAGAAACCACTTTCGGGTGACGCAACAAGGATTTTGGCGTAAAGACCACCAATGGCTTACGGAATTCGCGTACCAGTTGACGGCGCAACAAATGGAAGTAGTTTGCCGGTGATGTACAGTTTGCCATGATCATATTCTCATCCGCACATAATTCCAGGAATCTCTCGATACGTGCCGAAGAGTGTTCAGGCCCCTGTCCTTCCATACCATGTGGAAGCATCATGACCAAACCGTTTGAACGTTTCCATTTTGTTTCCGCACTTGACAGATATTGATCTACGATAATTTGAGCTCCATTGTAGAAATCACCGAACTGTGCTTCCCAGATTGTCAATGAATTTGGATTAGAAGATGCATAACCATATTCAAAACCCAAAACAGCATATTCTGAAAGTAAAGAGTTGTAGATCGAGAACTTGTCACCACCTTTGATATTTGCCAATGGAACATATTTCTCTTCGGAATCTTCTAGCGTCAATACCGCATGGCGGTGTGAGAAGGTGCCCCGTTGTACATCCTGACCGGAGATACGAACACGATTGCCCTGATCCAATAAGGTCGCATAGGCCATTAATTCACCCATTGCCCAATCGTATGCATCATTGCTAATCATTTTGGCACGGTCTTCAAATAAACGGGTGATCTTACGGAAGAATTTTTTGTCCGCAGGTAATGTGGTAATCTCTTTCGCTAATTTCAGGAACGTATCTTTCGCAACTTGTGTTTTATCGGTTGTTGTTAATACTTCTCCTTTTTTCGCTGGACGTAATCCTTCCCATGCACCTTTAAACATCGGAATTTCTTCAGTCAATACTTCAACTGTTTTTGCTTCCTCAAATTTAGTCTGCAATTCCGCTTTAAATTCTTTCTCTATATTTTTCGAATACGCTTCATCAACGCTTCCTTCAGCAATTAATTTTTTTGCGTATACTTCTTTCGGATTTGGATGTTTTTCAATGATTTTGTACAACAAAGGTTGTGTAAACTTAGGCTCATCCGCCTCGTTGTGACCAAATCTTCTGTAACATAACAAATCAATAAATACGTCTGTTTTGTATTTTTGACGGTATTCAACAGCTAAGTTGATCGCGTAAACGACAGCCTCAGCATCATCTCCATTGACATGGAATACGGGCGAAGACGTAATTTTTGCTACATCTGTACAATAGGTGCCAGAACGTGCGTCTTTATAGTTTGTTGTAAAGCCAATCTGGTTGTTAATAACGATATGGACGGTACCTCCTGTTTTGTAACCATCTAGTTTGGACATTTGAGTGACCTCATAGACAACGCCCTGACCGGCGATTGCAGCGTCACCATGGATAATGATAGGTGCAATTTTCGATGAATCGCCATCGTATTTGAAGTCGATTTTAGAACGTACCATACCTTCGACAATTGGATCTACTGTCTCCAGATGGGAAGGGTTTGGTGCCAGACTAAGATGCACAGATTTGCCGTCGTTGGTTTTTACTTCTGAGGAGAAACCCAAATGGTATTTTACGTCACCACCGAAGTTGACTTCAGGATCATCCGCATAGGTTTTGCCTTCAAATTCAGAGAATACGGATTTGTAGGATTTACCCATAATGTTGGTCAAAACATTCAAACGACCACGGTGCGCCATACCGATCACAAACTCTTGGATACCGATGTCAGCACCTTTCTCGATGACAGAGTCCAATGCAGGGATTAAACTTTCCGCACCTTCTAATGAAAAACGTTTTTGACCCAAAAATTTGGTTCCCAAAAAGTTCTCAAAAGCAACAGCATCGTTAAGTTTGTTTAAGATTCTCTTTTTGGTATCCAAAGAAAATTTTGGCATATTACGATCCGCTTCCATGCGGTCTTGCAACCATTTTATCTTTTCTGGATTACGGATATATTTGAATTCTGCACCAATAGAACGGCAATAAGTGTCTTCAACCAGTTGACGGATGTCTTTTAATGTTGCTGGACCTAAGCCCACTTCGACACCTGCATTGAAAACCGTATTCATGTCTGCTTCAGCAAGACCAAAGGTTTCCAATTCCTTCCCAGGGTAGTACTTACGTCTTTCGCGAACAGGGTTGGTGTGTGTGAAGAGGTGGCCGCGGTCACGGTAACCGTTGATCATGTTCAGCACATTGATTTCTTTCAATACGTGCTCAGGAGTAGCTTCGCCTACTGAACTTGTCGTTCCACCAGCATTTTGACCGAAATCAAAACCTTCAAAGAATTTTTGCCATCCGAAATCTACCGATTGGGGATCTTGCTTGTACGATTGATATAAGCCATCGACATAAGCCGAATCAGCATTACTCAAATATGTCAGATTGTCCATTTACAATTAAAACTATGAAATTTGTCAAAGTTATGAATAAAAAAAGAGTTTCTAATACTGAAATTGAATAATTTAATCAATAAATCTATCCAATTCTTAACATTTTTAGCATGATTTAAAAAGGGCTTACAGTGCCTTACAAATTTCTTTTGTTTTGAAATTATTTATTTCTGCCGAAGATTTATTTAGCCAATATTTCATCCAATTTTGGAAGTCCATTTGGGAAATTTGTTTTGATAAGTTTTTGCCAGTCCAAGGCCTTATTGTCCTTGTCACTCGTCCCGACACCGGCGACATGTGACCATTGGCCATATAACGTAGCCGGAGAATAATCCAATAACTGTTCTTCAAACCAGGAAGCGCCCTTTAACCAATTCACATGATATTCATGCACAAGGTAACTTGCTGCAATTAATCCGGCCTGGTAGGGGATGTAACCTGTTTTTTTGAGTTGTATCATGGTGCTATTGATAAAGTCATGATCCGTCTGTCCGGATTTCCACTTCTCAAATAGATCCTCGTTTACCGTTAATGATGGAATATCGACTGCATTGCTATTTTTCGTGCCCAAAGGCTTGAAAAATATATTGGGATATTTTTTGAGCATAAAACGGAAATAGTCCCGCCAAAGTAAAATGTCTATTATTTTCTCAAATCGTTTATCTTTTTTTCCTTCTCCTAATTTCTTAATGTTGTTGTAAAGAAGAATTGGCGATAAGGCTCCGGCAGCGATAAAGGGACCCAATATGACCGGATCCTGCTCTGTTTCCGGATAAGTGGACAAAACCGAATGCATAATACTCAATGCCGTGTCTTCGCCGCCCAATATATAGATGTCATCAACAGACTTAATCTGCTGGTCCGAATAGCCTAGGTCCTTTAGCGTTGGAATCTTGGTGTCTTCCAGATGTGGTGGCGTCAAGAAATTTGACGGGAAAGGAATCGGTTGGCGCACCGAACTTTCACGTTCTACTTTTTTCTTAAAAATGGAAAATCCATTAGGAATATCCTTAATTGGAAAAGGGAGATCTTCTTTGTGGTAAAGTGTATGGCCTATAAAATGACGGAGATTGATTTTGCTGCTCCATAATTCACTTTCTACTTTCTCGGAAATAGAAGTCTCGCGAAGGGCAACTTCCCGGTGGTGGTAGACTTCGTTGACCTGGTATTTTTGAGCAATTCGCGGGATAATATCTTCCGGCTTGCCAATATAAGTCAGCAGGTCACTACCATGGCTTTTTAATTTCTCTTTTAGGGCCGTGACCGCTTCGATCACGAAAGCTGCACGCAGCACACCTGTATTTAGCGTACCAAATCGATTGCGCTCAAAATAACGGGGATCAAAACAATAGACCGGAATGATGAAAGAACTCTTCTCAGAGGCTTGATAAAATACTTCATTGTCATGAAGTCTTAAATCATTTCTAAACCAGATCATTGTAGCCCTTTTGTCCATAGAGGTGAAGATAAATACTTTTTAGTGCAGCCTATTTTCAGAAGATTTACAAATATATAAGGATATTGTGTTTATGAAAATATTTGGGCATGAATTGACATAAAAAGGACAAAGAAGAGGTTTGGGACAAAATTGCGGCGGGGAATAAATACCGAACAGTGTCTTTGCCGGTTTTTAATTCAGTGATAGAAAATGGCTTAACTGACCGATGATCATCCCTTTGGTAGGAAAAACAAGGTCTCCGAGTAGAAAAATAAAAATAGTGTTAAACTTATTTGATGTTTCTCTGTTCTAAAATCAGGGAATTATGATATTAGTTAGTCAGCATTTTGGAAAACAAAACCATCTGGAGCTTACACAATTTATTGGACAGCTCGAATGGGATAGACCGATAAAATCAACTCATTTATGCCATTGAAAGCGAGTGCTCAGAAATAATTATAAGGATGAAAAAGGTTTTAATCAGTGGGCTAAATACCTATTTAGGACGGCGGGCGTCATGCTATTTACAAACGAAAGATTTTCATGTTACGGGTTTGGTGCGAAACCTATCTATTTTTAATAAAATTGTGAAAGAGAAGGTGACGGCAAAACTTTTTGAGCTGGATCTTTTACGAAAGGGACCTGCGTATGATAATTTTCAGATCAGTGACTTGAATTTCGGTATTTATTTTACACAGGTTCCTTCGCTCGATAATGATATTCAGCTTCAACTGGAACTGCTGGGGCTCCGTAATTTTGTTGAAATCTGTAAGCGGTCGGGCAATGATCGCGTGATTTATGTGGCTCGATTAATGGATGAACATTTTTTGGATCCTGTTCGCAACCTCCTGGAGGCTTTGCGCGTACAGTATACCATTGTAGTCAAAAGCAGCGTTATCGGAAAGGAAAGTGTCTTAAATCGAATCTTTGGCAAACTGGCCAAAAAGCAGACTATATTCTATTGGAACTGGGTGGCCTCCCTGAAATTTCATCCTTTACCTTTGCTGGATGTTTATCGCTGGCTTCGGGAAATGCCCTGGGAAAACAATTTTATTTCTGAGGTGATTTACCTCGGCGGACATGAAGAGGTGACATTTAGAAGCTTATTTTATCAATTTCTTAGCTCCACTTCCAGTTCACAAAAACGCGAGATCGGAGTGAATAAATTCTTTGCGAAATTACTCTTGAGCCGGTTTAACGATATCAATAAAGAAGATATTGATGAATTTAGACGGGTGCTTTATTACGAAAAAAATGTAGACAACTCGACTTGGCAGAAAGTCCAGACCTTTGAATTCACCCCTTTGAAAGCCTATGTCAGTATGGATACCTGATTGTCTAATACCTGTTTATCCAGTGCCAGTCAGGTGTAATCCCTTCCTTTGATTTTACGGTCTTTGATGCATTGTGCACGAGTTGGTTTTTTCTGGTGTGAATAATTATTTACTTCTGATTTATTCTGTTAAATTTGTGGATTAACGCGTTGATACAGATTTAATATATGGGATACAATAGTCTCGCAGCATGTGTTGCGGATCTTGAGAAACATGGTCATTTAATCCGGATTAAAGAGGAGGTCGACCCTTACCTTGAAATGGCTGCAATTCATATGCGGGTGTTTGATGTGGCCGGACCGGCACTGTATTTTGAAAATATCAAAGGGTCGGAATTCCCTGCCGTATCAAATCTATTTGGAACGTTGGACCGTTCTAAGTTTATGTTCCGTGATTCATTGGACCATCTAAAAAAATTGGTAGATGTCAAAATGAACCCGGGGGCTGTTTTAAAAAAGCCATTCCAATATATCGGTTCATCCATGACCGCCCTGGGCGCCTTGCCCTGGAAGAAGAAATCAGGGGCTCCGATCCTACATGGTAAAACAAGCATTGGTAAACTTCCTCAAATTGTCAATTGGCCAATGGATGGTGGGGCCTTTGTTACCATGCCACAGGTGTATACCGAAGATGTAACTAAGCCGGGAATCATGCATGCCAACCTGGGCATGTACAGGATTCAGCTTTCAGGCAACAATTACATTCCGGATCGGGAAATTGGACTGCATTATCAGTTGCACCGCGGAATAGGTATTCATCAAACGAAAGCCAATGAGCTCGGTATACCACTTAAGGTCAGTATCTTTGTGGGCGGTCCGCCGGCGCATCCTTTGTCTGCGGTCATGCCGCTACCCGAAGGACTTTCTGAAATGATCTTTGCCGGCGCATTGGGGAATAGAAGGTTTCGCTATTTTTACGATAATGAAGGTTTTTGCGTTTCGGCAGATGCAGATTTTGTTATTACAGGTACAGTATACCCCAATGAGAACAAACCGGAGGGGCCTTTTGGCGATCATATTGGCTACTACAGTCTTACCCATCCTTTTCCCCTGATGAAAGTACATAATGTGTACCATAAGAAGGATCCGATCTGGTCCTTTACCGTGGTAGGACGCCCGCCACAGGAGGATACAAGCTTCGGGGCACTTATTCATGAAATCACAGGGGCTGCGATTCCACAGGAGATCTCCGGACTGCATGCTGTCAACGCAGTAGATGCGGCAGGTGTGCATCCCTTGTTGTTTGCGATCGGATCGGAGCGCTATACACCTTATCAGACCGTGGACCGTCCGCAGGAAATTTTAACCATTGCCAATCAGATTCTCGGAAAAAATCAGCTGAGTTTAGCCAAATATCTTTTTATCTCGGCGCATGAGGATAATCCCAAATTGGATATCCACGATATTCCGGGATTCTTCGGTCATATCCTGGAGCGCATTGATCCGACTAGAGATCTCCATTTTCAGACCAATACGACGATAGATACCTTGGATTATTCAGGTGATGGATTAAACGCGGGGTCAAAGGTGGTGTTTGCCGCTGCAGGGACCAAGAAAAGAGTGCTTGCGCGTGAACTGCCGGCAAATTTTGATCTGCCAAGACCTTTCAACCGGGCGAAGTTTGTTATTCCGGGTGTATTGGCGGTTGAAGGTGCGGCCTTTACGAACTATGCGGATGAAGCTACGCTGATCAGGGAATGGTGCCGTGCCGCCGAAGGGCTGGCTTGGGAAGGCTTTCCGCTGTTGGTATTGTGCGATGATGCTGGTTTTACCGCTGAGACAGTCAATAATTTTGTCTGGACAACCTTTACACGCAGTAACCCCGCATTTGATATTCATGGCATTAAGAGTTTTACTGCATTCAAACATTGGGGCTGTGAAGGGCCAATTATTATTGATGCACGTAGCAAACCACATCATGCCCCGGCACTGATCAAGGATGCGGCCGTTGAGAAGCGAGTTGACGAATTGGGAGCTAAAGGGGGCTCGCTGCACGGAATTATTTAAGGACAACTAAACAAAATAAGTATAGACAATTTAATCTGATGAAAACAGAAGAATTATTAGCCAGATCAAAAGAGAATCAGCTGCAGTTTCAGGAGGTTCTGGATCATATTGCAGAAAACTATCATTATAGTCCAGCGGCATTTCAAAATGGAAGCCTGAAAAATATGGCAACGGAAAATCAGGGAAGTGCAAAAGTATTGTATTTTGCCAAACGCCACGATCTTTCGGCAGCAGACACCTTGTTTTTGTTTGCCGAGCATTATCAAAATGTGTTGGATAACCCAACAGGCGAAGGGCATCAAAATATCCGACAGTTTATGGCGAATGGCTGGAACGGTGTTGTTTTTGATGCCGAGGTCCTAAGCGCTAAGTAAAATCAGGTAGGTAGCTTTGCCGTTTAGTCGAATGCAAACCAATGTCGCACAGAATGGTGTTGTTACCATAAAATAGAAAGGGGCTTCAATTGGAAGCCCCTTTTCTATATGCTGATCTATCGCATCACAATTTTTTTAGTCTTTGCTTTCACAATCTTCATCTTTGCTGCCACCGAAATAGACCATCCAGCAGATGCCAAACTGATCTTGGAATGAGCTGTATAGCTCCGCGAAAAATGTTTCACCCAAAGGCATTTCCACTACTTTTGCGTTGACGCTGAGGGCTTCATGGAGTGTTTTGGCTTCATCAGCATTGTCACACATCAACATGACATAGGTATTGTTGCCCTGTACATATTGCTGGCCGAAAGCAGGAATAACGTCTGCTCCCATAAGCATGCTCTCGCCATTGATTGAAATGGCGGTATGACAGATCTTGTTTTTGGCTTCATCCGGAACTGGGGGCATTTGCGGATCTGCAGGAATATCACCATATCGCATGTACCCCGGATTTTTTGTTTTAAAGACTTTTTCGTAAAATGTGAAAGCTTCTTCACAGTTACCGTTGAAATTTAAATAAGCGTGTAATTTTGCCATGATTTCTAATTTTTGGATATATTGATTTTCTCAAATTTTTCTTTCCTATAGTATAGCAACCAGGAGGGCTATCTTCGGAAGTGAAGATAAAATTAAGCGGAACTTTCGATAAAAATCTTGCCCTAAGGCAAGATTTGAAAATAGACTTTTGTCGATGGGAAGAGCATTAATTGCCGTGAACAATTTCTTTGCGGATTCGGCTCAACGAAGTATCTGTGATGCCCAGGTAAGAAGCAATATGTTTCAGCGGGGCCTGCTGAATCAGGATGGGTTTTTCTTTTATCAGGTGCAGATAGCGGCTAGTCGCTGGCTCGGTAATCATTGCGATAGCTCTATTTTTGCTGTGAACCAGTTCCTGTGCCATCCATGAACGCCCCCATTCCCTAAATTCGGGGATGCGATGAAATAATTCCTGATGATCTTCAAATCGTATTTTCCAAAGTTTTGTGTCCGTAAGCGCCTGTATATTTTCCACGGTTGGGGTGCGCTGGAAAAAAGATGCGACCTCGATCACTACGTCATTATCACTACAAAAACCGATGGTGACTTCGTTGCCTTCGTAGTCGTGTAAAAAAGACCGTGTAAGTCCATGTTCTATTAAATAATAGGCATTGGAAACCTGCCCTTTGCTTAAGATAAAATCGCCTTTTTTTATTGTAATGGCCTGGTGTTTCTCTTTTATGGAATTCAGTTCGTCCGTCGTGATAGCGAGGCCACTGTAAAAAGTTCCTATTAGATCCATTGTCCTTGGTTTATTTGATTACGTAGTGAATTTAAAGATAAATCTTGAAATGCTTTGTTAATTTGATGTGTGATTATTGTAAACAAAAAGCTGTTTTGTTGCTAATTTGATTTGTTTGAATAATGTTTGTTGATAAAAATATAATAAAATTTAAAAATTATTATGAATTTAGTTTTTAATTGTTTTACTTTGTATCAATAACATAATGTAAAAACGAAATATTTAAAATTTTCATAATATGTGTGGAATTATTGGCGCTTTTGAATTGAAGCAACCCGCAGACTCATTGAGATCCCAAGTATTGGAAATGTCGAAACGTATTCGTCACCGTGGTCCAGATTGGTCTGGTATATTCACTGGCGAGAAGGCTTTATTGGCGCATGAGCGATTAGCTATCGTTGATCCGAAATCGGGTAGTCAACCTTTGTACAGTCCGGATGGCAAAGTAGTACTGGCTGTGAATGGCGAAATCTATAACCACCATGAATTAAGAAATAGTCTTCCGGATTATGAATTTGCAACACAGAGTGATTCCGAGGTGATATTGGCGCTTTATCTGGCCAAGGGGCCATCGTTTGTCGATGAGCTGAATGGTATCTTTGGTTTTGCCCTATATGATTCACGTGATGATTCATTTTTTGTAGCCCGTGACCACATGGGAATTATCCCGTTGTATTATGGAAAGGATGCACAGGGACAACTGTTCGTGGCCTCTGAATTAAAATCACTGGAGGGGTTCTGTGAAACGATTGAACAATTTCCTCCGGGACATTATGTATATAGCAAAGAAGGTATGGCCCCACAACGCTGGTACCAACGGGATTGGGAAACTTATGATACGGTAAAAGACAACGAGACGGATATTGCTGTTTTGCGTAAAGCCCTCGAAGATGCAGTACATCGTCAGCTGATGTCGGATGTACCTTATGGTGTATTGCTGTCGGGGGGACTTGATTCCTCGGTGATTGCTGCCGTGACCAAAAAGTTTGCGTCCAAGCGTATTGAAACGGACGATAAAGAAGAGGCCTGGTATCCACAATTGCATTCTTTTGCCGTGGGGCTGAAAGGGGCTCCGGATTTAATCGCTGCAAAAAAAGCAGCAGATCATATCGGAACAATCCATCATGAAATCAACTTTACCATTCAGGAAGGCCTGGATGCTATCCGTGACGTGATCTATCACTTGGAGACCTATGATGTCACGACCGTGCGTGCTTCAACACCAATGTACCTTTTGGCGCGTGTGATTAAATCAATGGGCATTAAAATGGTGCTATCCGGTGAAGGTTCTGATGAGCTTTTTGGGGGCTATCTGTACTTCCATAAGGCGCCAAATGCACAGGAGTTTCACGAAGAAACTGTCCGTAAGCTAAAAAAACTGTATCTCTACGACTGTCTACGTGCCAATAAATCACTGGCAGCCTGGGGTGTTGAAGGGCGTGTTCCTTTTCTTGATAAGGAATTTATGGATATTGCCATGCGTATCAATCCATCGGATAAGATGATCCGTGATGGCCGAATGGAGAAATGGGTCGTACGTAAGGCTTTTGAAGATTATCTTCCGGAAAGCATTGCTTGGCGCCAAAAGGAACAGTTTTCAGATGGGGTCGGATATAGCTGGATTGATACCTTAAAGGAACAGGCTGAAAGCAAGGTTTCAGATCAGGAATTTGCTGCCGCTGCAGAACGTTTTCCGATCAACACGCCAAAAAATAAGGAGGAGTTTTTGTACCGTACAATCTTTGAATCGCATTTTCCGTCTACTGCAGCTGCGCAGACCGTTCCGTCAGTGAAGTCTGTCGCCTGTAGCACGCCAGAGGCACTGGCATGGGATGCTTCATTCCAGAACCTGAACGATCCATCGGGTAGGGCTGTAGCCTCCGTACATCAGGAAAGTTATGAGAAATCCAAAGTCGAAGCCGTGTAACTAATCAACCAATCTCATATAATGTTGTAATAGGGGTATCCGAGGATATCCCTATTTTTTTGAGCTGTAGATTCTCAAAGTCTGATCCCTGCTTCGTAAAGGCATAGGCAGCTGAAGAATTGCTTTGACATAAACAAGGGCTATGCGTATGTTTTTTGAATTATCTTTTGTAATTTTCCGAAAACCAATCCTGCCGAACCTACAGGATGCTGAACGAATTAACATACGAATGAAAGAATATACGAAACAAAGAAATCTGAAGTCTTTTGGACTGGCATTTTTGCTGTTGAGCAGCACAGCTATTTTTGCGCAAAATAAGGATGCCGTCGTTGCTGCCATTGTCCAGGAAGCTCAGGTCAATTCGCAGCTCGAAAACTATGCGTTTGAACTCGTTGATATGATCGGTCCACGGCTGGTCGGAAGTCCGCAGATGCAGCAGGCACATGACTGGGTCGTGAAGCAGTATACCGCGCTGGGTGCGGATGCACGTAATGAGGCCTACGGTGAATGGCGCTCCTGGGAAAGGGGCACCTCCCAGGTGACCATGACTTATCCGCGGATTAAATCGCTCGAAGGAACACAGCTGGCTTTTAGTCCGGCGACAAAAGAAAAAGGTGTGGAAGCTGAGGTGGTGGCGATGCCGCCATTTCGTTCTCAAGCTGACTTCCAGTCCTGGCTAAAGACAGTTAAAGGTAAAATTGTCCTGATCGGGATGAACCCCATTTCAGGTCGATCCGATGCCAACTGGAAGGAATCGGCTTCTGCCAAAGCTTATGAAAAATATCAGGCGCTCAAAAGTGAGCAGCTTAGGCAATGGGAGCTCAGTATGTCCTATACGGGGAGTACGCGACGGACTTTGCCATTGGCACTGGAAGCTGCCGGAGCTATAGGGGTAATCGATTCCTATTGGACCGAACTGCCCGGTATTACCCGTATTTTTGACGCAAAATCCAAACAGATTCCGGTCTTTAATATCGCTTTGGAAGATTATAGCCTCCTTTATCGCATGGCTGAACGTGGTGTCAAGCCGCGCATACTTTTGCAGGGAAAATCCCGGGAACTGGGAACGGCGAAGACGTATAACAGCATTGCTGAGATCAAGGGAAAAGAAAAACCAAATGAATATGTGGTCCTGTCGGCGCATCTGGATTCCTGGGATGGAGCTTCAGGGGCAACGGACAATGCAACCGGGGTCATCACGATGATGGAGGCTGTTCGTATCCTGCGAAAAGTGTACCCTGATAACAAAAGAACCATTCTGGTGGGCAACTGGGGCAGCGAGGAACAGGGGCTGAACGGCTCGTCGGCTTTTGTCGAAGATCATCCCGATGTCGCTAAAAATATTCAGGTGGTTTGGAACCAGGATAATGGAACCGGACGTATTGTGCGCATCGCTGGAAGTGGTTTTGAAAAAGCTTATGAATATATTGGCCGCTGGTTGCAATATCTACCCGAAGAATTTCGTACTGAAATCCAGACGAGCTTTCCTGGAATGCCGGGAACCGGTGGGAGTGACCACTCTTCTTTTGTCCAAAAAGGAATTCCGGCTTTTGGTCTTTCTTCCACCTCCTGGGATTATGGAAAGGTAACTTGGCATACCAATCGGGATACTTACGATAAAATTGTCTTTGATGAGGTTCGGCAAAATGCGATTATCGTCGCGGTGTTGACTTACCTCGCCTGCGAGGAACCGACCTTGGTGTCGCGCGACAAAATTGTGCTGCCCATTGATAAGGCAGGTAAACAAATGTCCTGGCCGACAAATTTACAATCCAAAAGAACAAGTGGTAATTGATGCTGAAGAATGGACTTGTGCCGTCTGTCTTTTTCCGCTGTCCGGGGTTGGTCTTCGGCCGTGCCGTCAGCGAGAAACTGCTATCTTACGGTCTGATCAGCGTTGGCTCCGATGCCTGGTTGGCTTAAGGGCAGCAGGTGCGCAATGGCAGCATTGTGCTGATTCCTGGCAATGGTAATAAGTTATGTTTTTTTATTGTCTTTCCCTTGCGTAACCGGATTGCAGAATAATACCGGTATCTTCTAATCGACTAATAATACTGGGCCAAATCCTTATTCAAAGGCGCCGATCGGAAAGAAAGGCGCCTTTTATATGCTCGTCTATTTTTTAAGGTGCTGATTAAAATAATCGGCAATTTTCTCGTACATATGAATGCGGTCCTTGCCCATTACATTATGTTCGTGGGTAGGGTATAAGAAATAATCGACCTGTTTTCCGGCTTTAATGCATGCTTCCAAAAATTCCATGCTGTTTTGTTGTACAACGACCGGATCCTGTGCGCCATGGATGATTAATAAACGTCCTTTCAGTTGATCCGCTTTATTTAGTAAAGACGTCAATTTATATCCTTCAGGGTTTTCCTGTGGGGTGTCCATATAGCGTTCACCGTACATAACCTCATAAAATTTCCAGTCGATCACCGGCCCCCCGGCGACTGCTGCTTTAAAAATGTCGTTATGATGCAACATAAATGACGTTGTCATAAAACCACCAAAGCTCCAGCCGAAGATGCCCATGCGTTGTTGATCGACAAAGGATTTTGATTTCAGAAACTCAATTCCTTTTAGCTGATCGGCCATTTCATTTTGACCAAGGTTACGATGGGTAGCGGTATAAAAATCCCGGCCCCGGTAATTGGTGCCGCGATTGTCCATGGTAAATACGATGTATCCCTGTTGCGCCATATAGAGATCAAAGTAGCCTGCACCACCCAGCCATTTGTTGGAAACCAGTTGGGAATGGGAGCCACCGTACAAATAGTACATGACCGGATACTTCTTGGCCGGATCAAAATCATTTGGATAGATAATGCGGCCGGTCAATGGGTATTTGCCATCTGCCGAAGTCAGCTGGACAAATTCTATTTTTGGATTATTGATTTTTCCGTTGAACGGATTGTCAGCTTTGATCAGTACTGTTCCTTTGCCTGATTTGACCGCTTTGACCTGGATCATATTCGGCGTCTTGAGATCGCTATATTGATCATAGATATATTTTCCGTCATCACTCAGCGAGGCCTGGTGTATACCGGGTTCGTTTGTCAACTGAACCGTTTTTCCGGATTTAAGGTCTACCTCAAATAGCTGACGGTCCATGCCATTGTTGGTGACACCGATATAGCTTACTTTGTTTCCGTCCGCAGAAAAATCCAATAGATTGTCCAGCACAATATCCTGATAACCTAATTTTTTGATCAGTTTTCCTTCTGTATTGTAGAGGTACAGCTGGTTGTAGCCCTCTTTGTCGGACTGGTAAAGAAATTGGTCTGGCTTGTTAGGTAAAAATGTGAGCGGATTTTCCGGTTCTACCCAGGTCGTTGCAGTTTCCTCAAACAATGTTTTGACCAATGCGCCGTTTTCGGCATTGTATTTATTGAACTTAAGGTCATTTTGATCCCGGTTAAGTACACCCACATAGATAAATTTACCTGAAGGGTCCCAGGTTACGCAGGTTAGGTATTGCTCACTGTGGTCTCCGGTTTGTAATGTTACCTTTTGCCCTGTCACTGTATTATAGATGACTAAGGTTACCTCTTCTGACTTCTGCCCTGTCATGGGGTATTTTATCCATTTAATCTCGGCTACTTTAGGGCTCCATTGTGGCAGTGGATAGTTGGCAACCATAGTCTCGTTCTTGCGATAATAGAGCAGCTTGTCATTTTGAGCATTCCACCACATTCCTTTTTTTATGCCAAACTCCTGACGGTGGGTATAATCACTGCCATTGACGATACCTTTGTCGCTGTCACTGGTAACTGCAGTCACTTTTCCATCTTTGTCAACGATAGCAATGTTGTTGTCGAGTAGATAAGCAACTTTTGAAAAATCTGCGCTCAATTCACGGTTTGCTCCCTGACTATCGTTTCCGATAAAACTTTCGATGCTTTTTGATTTGACGTTGTAGGTTACGGTGTATACCTTTTCCTTTCCGTTTACCTGAAGCAACAATGAATTACCGTCACGCCATTTGTAGTCATAAGGAAACATTTGCAAATGGAATGTCTCGTTTGGAATCGCGGCTTTTAAAGCTGCCTCAAGTTCTGTTTTCGACAGCAAGCTTGTTTCAGTCCAGTTGTTTTCCGCGCTTTTGGAGAACAGGTTTTGGTACGATTTATCGAGGTAAGAGAAGCTGTTTGATTTTGGGATCCAGGAAGTGGCAGGGATGGATGCTGGTGCGTAGGTGCGTGGTCCAAATACCGTTTCTTCCAAATTAAGGTTTCGTTGGGCATGGCTGGTTAGAGCGCTTGCCAACAAGAAGAATAGCGCAATTCTTTTCATTAGAATATTTTATTTTTAATGATGCTGTACCATCATAAGTGCTTTTTGTCGCTATGATGGCATTTGCTTTTAAATTTTATAGGGCTAAATTAGGTAAATAGCCCTATAAAACCTAGTACAGAATTGTTGCTTGTCTAACTGAAATTGTTGCCAATGCCTATAATTTGCGGAGCCAGATGTTCCTGAACTGCACCAGATCCCCATGATCTTGCAGGATAATAGGGCCCGGCCCATGGCTCACCTGTTTCGGTAGTCCGATGTATTCCGTTGTACCGTCAATCTGGGTGTTGTTTTGGACAATGACACCGTTGTGAAGGACAGTAACTGTACCTTTGCTGATCAATAGACTGTCTTTATTAAACTGAGGTGCTTTGTAGATAATGTCGTATACATGCCATTTGTCGGCTACAATAACCTGCGCTAGTGGTGGACGCTGCTTGTAAAGGCTTCCGGCGCCGCCATTGACATAGGTTGGATTGTTGTTGTTGTCGAGGACCTGGATTTCATAGAGGCCCTGCAAGAATATGCCGCTATTGCCCCGACCCTGGCCTTCACCTTTGATCAGTTCAGGACTTTTCCACTCAATATGGAGCTGAAAGTCGGTGAAATGCTCGGTGGTCTCTATATTTCCGCTTCCGGGTTTTACTTCAAGCGTATTATTGGCTACCGTCCAATTTGCTTTCCCCTTTTCGCTCTTCCATTTGCTCAGATCCTTGCCGTCAAAAAGTACGATGGCATCGCTCGGGATTCCTTTGTCAAGCGTTACCGTAGGCGGGACAGGACTATAATATTCTGTGTCGCTAGCTTTCATATTTGTCTGGGCATAGACTGCGCTGGCGCCGCATAGGATCGCCATCGTTAGTGCCGAAGGTAAAGAAAAGTTCATCTGTTGGGTTTTTGTTGTATTTAAACTTAGGAAAATTTGTTTTTATATACAATTATAATTTCAGAATAGCGCGTATCCCGCTGCTAATGTTGGCGTATTGAGGCCGTTTGCATGAGCTGGACATCATGGAATTCGCGGAGACCATTGTTTTTTTGATTTGGAACAATTTGCTTAGGTTTGTGCATGGCAACCATTTTACAGACAGTATCCCTGAAAGAGGCGCGATTTTATGCGCCAATTGGCTATTACGAAGAAGAGCAGATTCTCGGTAATGAATTTTTTGTGTCCATTGATGTCTGTTTTCCTTTTCATAACACGGAAACAGAGGATTTGCGCAATACTTTAAACTACGAAGAGCTGTACCAGATTACGGCAAAGGTGATGCAGCCCCGACGGAAATTGCTGGAATCTGCCGCCGCAGAGATTCTGGAGCAGATTAGAACGGCCGTATCACATGCCGAAACAATCGTGGTTGTTATTCGTAAATCAAACCCACCTTTCGGCGGAGATCTGTCCTTTTCGGAGGTCAGTCTTAAATACCTGAAAGATTAATTTTCAAACTGGACCAGCGGAAGCCCGGAATGCTTGCTTAATTTTGCAGACCCATTGTATTAAAGTATTAAACTGATTAAATGAATATTTACGATCTTGTTATAGCCGATAAGGAAAAGATAGCACTAGCAGATGTTTTTTTAGCGGCTGATAGCCGGCAGAAGCTTCTGCAGCTGATCAAGGAACATCGTTATATCCGCGAACTTTCGGGATATGGCCTACCTGTAAGCAATAAGATTCTATTGCACGGTTATTCTGGCTGTGGAAAAACAACAACGGCAAAAGCGCTGGCGACAGCACTTGAGAAGCCCATCTATGTATTGAATTTAAGCAATCTGATCTCCTCCCGTATCGGTGAAACTTCACAGCATATCAAACAGGTCTTTGATAAGGCAGGTCGTGAAAAAGCGGTGCTGTTTCTGGATGAGTTTGACCAGATCGGGAAAGCACGCATCAGTGAAGAAAAAGATGTGGGTGAGATGCGACGCCTCGTGAATACGATTATCCAGCTGATCGACTATTTTCCAGCTGAAGCAGTATTGATTGCGGCAACCAATCATCCCGAAATACTGGACACGGCGATTATCCGACGATTCCAGCTTCGCCTGGCTTTTGAATTGCCCACTCAGGTACAGTTGGATGCTTATTACGATAAGTTGTTTTCGCCTTTTCCGCAATATGATGCCCTGGTATCACGCGTCTATGGAATTTCTTATGCCGAAGCAAAAGATTATACCTATAACGCGGTCAAATTTTTACTGATTGCGGCGCTGGAACATGGAGAAAAGCAGGGACAGGAAAGCTAAAGCCGTATTTTGATGTTTTGTCAAATTAAATTCTTCTGAAAACAGTTTGCCTACTGTGACGTTAATGCTATAACGGATAATGGGACATCGGCCCGTACTAGTGACAAAATCGTTCAATTTTAAAGCTGTTTTAAATCTTGATATGTCAATATGTCTTTTATTTCTGTAATTGAATGACATTTTGTCTTTGTTTTACGACTGGTACGTGAATTGAATATTCCCTACAAAAGAGTTAGAAAATAAAGCTTAACAAAAAATAAAAAAATTAGGAGGACAAAAAATGGCATTAATTAAATTCCCTACAAAAAGTTTAAACACCGATGCAGTAAACCCATTTGTGAATACCGTATTTGACAATCTGTTCAACGACAATTTTATCTCAGATCGTTTGGTATCACGTGTTCCTGCAGTAAATATCTCGGAATCTGAAAAATCATTTAAGATTGAAATGGCCGCTCCGGGATTGGATAAGTCAGATTTTAAAATCAATGTGGATAAAAATTTGATCACGATTTCAGCAGAGAAAAAAGACGAACAAACAAGTGAGGACAAATTGTACAGCAAAAAAGAATTCAATTATAGTTCGTTTTCAAGATCATTTACTTTACCCGAAACTGTTGACTACAGCAATATTGAAGCAGCGTACGAAGGTGGAATATTGATCTTAACTGTCGGTAAGAAAGAAGACGCGATCATTGCAAAGCGTTTGATCGAAGTAAAATAGTTTATACAACAGGTATCGTCTGACTTAAGGTCGACGGATGTTTCATAAGATAGTTTTTAGGTTTAGTTTATGTTTTAATCCCCCGGCATCCATTTAGATTCCGGGGGATTTTTTTATCCAATTTCTTCGTATCCTGTGGCGCGTGGCACTTTGGCCAAATAGGGTTCCATTTCTTCGGGCAGTTTGGTCAGCTTTCGTCGTTTTAAATCAAGCCAGGCGCCGTCAACGTTGACCGTACAACACAGCGCACCATCCTTGCGGTAGACCTGATGTACAAAAGAAAATCGGCTGTTTGTCTTATTGTATTTGGTTAATTCGACCTTTACCTGTACATACTCGTCGAGATGTACTTCCTTGGAGTAGATCAGCTCTTCCCTGAATAGAATCGGTCCGATCTGAAACTCGGCGAACTTATCCAGCGAAAAGCCCATTTTGTTTAACATATTGCTCCGTGCCTGTGCACAAATATCCGCATAAGCAGAATGGCGCATATGTCTATTGGCATCGATTTGCGCCCAGATGACCTGGCCTTCGTAAAATATATTTTCCATAATTATTATCCTGATTTGCCTCCTTTTTATGAACAATTTACATATTTTTAAATTAAGCTGTAACACTTTGTTTGTTTGCTATACTTATTAGCTGAAAAGATCTAAAAAAAATTACCATTGGCTCATTCGGAAACAGAATTTCTTCGATTGATTGACGAAAATAAAGGAATTATCGTCAAGGTGAGCCGTATGTATATGGATGACCATGAGGGGCGGCAGGATCTTTATCAGGAAATTGTATATCAGCTCTGGAAGTCTTACGCCTCGTTTAAGAATCAAAGTAAGTTTTCGACCTGGATGTACCGTGTCGCACTAAATACCGCGATGGTATTTTTAAAGAAAGAGAAGAAGCAGCAGATTTACGATAGCCTCGAGGAACGTCATGATTTTGCGGAAGAGTCCTATAATCCGGATAAAGATGAGCAGCTAAAAATATTCTATCAGGCAGTACATGAATTAAACGCGGTGGAAAAAGCATTGATCTTTTTATTTCTGGAAGGTCAGAGCCACCGCGAAATAGCCGCGTATTTAGGGATATCTGAAGTGAATGCGCGGGTTAAATTAAATCGTACCAAAGAGCGGATTCAACAAATCATTAAAAAATACAATTATGAATTTTGATGAATTAAAAAAATCTTGGCAAGAACAGCCCATGGATGAGGATTTGCAAAATCCAAATCTTAAACATTATAAGGAAGTCGGCAATATCATGGCCAAACTAAGACGTAATATCAAACGTGAATTTATTTCCTGGGTAGTCTGCATGTTTTTCCTGATTGCCGTACCTATGCTTCCTATCTATAAAATCTCCGGATATGCGGCTTTTGCCTATTACTTTTTTATTGTGCAGATCTCCCTGTCAAGCCTGCTTTACTATCGTCGGTTTTATTATCTGATCAAAAGTGCCAAACAGATTGATCTGCTCGCATCAAGGGAGCACCTTCTCAAACTGTATTATGATCTCAAATATGCCGTAGAGACCTATCGTATTGTCGCCTACGTCATGATTCCCCAGGGCTTATTTCTCTACCTCATTATGATTGGCCAAAATAGGGCAGTCGCCTGGTTTGAAAAATTGTATCACTTCAAGGAAACTTTACAGCAGGATCCTAACTTTATTTTTTGGATCATCTTGTCTGCAATTATTTCTATCGTAATTATTGTAGTGATTACTGAAATTATGATCCGTGTCTATTACGGGGATTACGTTAAACAGATTAAAGAAAATTTGGATCAGATGGAAGCTGAATAGCTTGTTTTTGGACGGCCGAAACCTGCTGGAGTAAGTGAATTTTTACTTTCAGCAAACCGTAAAGCGAAAAAGGTAAGGTTTTTGTTCCGTATCTTGTTTTCGAAAATCCTTGTCCATGATGTACAATCCGACCAAGAAGTTACAGCGAAGTTCCCAGATATTAAGCATATTGGCAAAATATGGTTTCAAGGATGCTATTGCCCGGCTGCCCTGGAAAGGGTCAAGAGCGAGCTTAGAACGTAATATTGATGTTGACAAGATTAGTGTATACACACGTATCCGAATGGCTTTGGAGGAGCTTGGGCCTGCCTTTATTAAGTTAGGGCAGTCTGCTTCCACACGTGAAGGGCTGCTCCCAAAAGACCTGGTCGAGGAACTCAAACGTTTGGAAGACAATGTGCCACCCTTTGAAGTCAACATTCGGGAATACCTTGCTGAGGAACTGGGATTAGACGTTACAGCGCAGTTTCAAACCATTGAGACCGAACCTTTTGCCGCAGCCTCTATCGCACAGGTATATCGGGCAACGCTAAAAGACGGAACAAAAGTCGTTTTAAAAGTACGCCGGCCTGGAATAGATGAGGTCATGCGCGTCGATCTTGCGCTCATGCGGGATATCGCCAAGATCCTGACCATGTACAACGATGCCCTGGAGAATCTTAATCTTTCGTTGATTGTCGAATCTTTTGCAATGACGCTGCAGGAAGAAATGTCCCTGGTCATTGAACGGCATAACATCGAACGCTTTGCCAAGAATTTTAAAGGCAACAAACTGATCAAAGTGCCCAAAGTCTATCCTGATCTGTCTACCGACCGCGTGCTCTGTATGGAATACCTCGACGGATTCAAAGTGACGGATGTTGCTGAAATAAAACGGCGAGGAATGGACGTGGAGACCTTAGTGAAAAATGGGATCAACCTTTACCTGGAACAGGTGATTATCCATGGCTTCTTTCACGGCGATCCGCACCCCGGTAATATGATGGTAATGCCTGATGGCCGTATTGCCTTTCTCGACTTTGGCAACATGGGGAAATTGCTCGGAATTGACCGACGGCAGCTCGAAGAGTTTATTCAGTCTGCAATTTCCGAAGATGCAGTGCGACTCGCCGACGTTATTGAAGACGTGGCTGTCGTGAGCCATATCCCTGACCGAAATCAATTTGAGCGTTCCCTGTACGAAATATTCGATATGATCGATAATGTTTCCCTGGGTGATCTTAGCCTCGATCTGCTGTTCAATAAACTCTGGAAAATCATCGGTGATAATCGTTTGTATTTCCCAGAATATATCTATCAGCTGATGCGCGGCATCTCACTGATGGAAGGCATCGGCCGTCAGCTTTATCCTGATCTGAATATCATGGAAAGTATTAAGCCTTTTGCACGTCGGATTATGATGGAGCGGCTTTCGCCCGAAGCTATTTTCA
This sequence comes from Sphingobacterium athyrii, assembly GCF_003071065.1. GTDB lineage: Bacteria > Bacteroidota > Bacteroidia > Sphingobacteriales > Sphingobacteriaceae > Sphingobacterium > Sphingobacterium athyrii. Next base: position 251,651 of record NZ_QCXX01000010.1, read on the forward strand.
AGAAAGGAAAGCATAAGATCGAATCTTTCGCACGGGATGTGGAAAAGCTTCCGGAAGACATGCGCGCTCTGGTGCGCCTTTTTCGTACAGGGAATTTTACGCTTAACCATCGCTTGATCAGCGCGCGCTCGTTCAATGCCATTCTCCGCAAAGGGGTAAACCGGATTGTGATCGGTATTATGTTTATGTCTCTCAACTTATTGGGTGGAATGGTTATTGTCGCACGTATTGAACCTCAATGGCTGGGGATTCCTGTTTTTGCCTGGATATGTCTGGGGTCAGCCTGGATCTTTGCCGTATATTTGTTTATCGCCATGATCAGGGCGAAGGATAATGATTAAATGGCTTGCTGGCATTAGCCTATTTTTTTGAATGATTTATGCAATGAGTAATCTCGGATAATCTAATAGCACAACACATATAATGGAAATCAATCTAATTGGAAAAAAGGCCCTGATCGGTGCCAGTTCTACCGGTATCGGCGCGGGCATAGCCCGAGTGCTGGCATCCTGTGGCGCTTCGGTTACCTTGGCATCACGCAGTGAAGAGAAATTGAAGCATACGTTGGAAAGCTTGGATACCTCAAAAGGGCAGCGGCACCAATATATCCTGGTCGACTACAATGATCACGAAGCTTATAAGGTAAAAATAGATGACTATTTTCAGTCAAATAAAGTGGATATTCTGGTCAATAATTCCAATGGGCCGCAGGCGGGGACGATCGACCAGAAAAACCTGGCGGACTACCAGAATGCCTTTGAACTTTTGTTCCAGAATCATTGCTATACGACTTCCTGCGCATTGCCCTATATGTTGGCAAATCGATATGGACGGGTGATCAATGTATCGTCCTCTACAGTGAAGGAACCTGTATCCAATCTGGTTTTGTCCAATACCATCCGTACCGCATTGATCAGCTGGAGCAAATCGCTTTCGGATGATGTCGCAAAAGATGGCATAACAGTCAATAGTATTTTAACAGGGTTATTCGATACCGAAAGGATTCAATCGTTGACCAATTTGGATGCACAGCGGTTAGGTATATCGTATGAGGAAGCGCTACAGTTGCGTTTAAAACAAGTGCCGGCCGCACGCCTGGGCAAGCCCGAGGAATATGGTTATCTGGTTGCCTTTATTTGCTCGGAGTACGCCAATTATCTCACGGGGACCAATATTCCCCTCGACGGCGGCATGTTAAAAGGCTTGTAAGGTAAAAAAGAAATTCGCCCGGGAACAGGGAGCTTTTGGCTAAGTAAGCTGTAAGCTTTAAAAAAAAGTGGCTATCCAAAATCTTGAGTAGCCACTTTTCGTTAGTCTGTGTGATTTAATAATCTTTGCTTAGTTCAATACCAACTCCGTATTGACAATAATGTCGACATCAGAAGCAACAGCTTCTACACCCGAAGGTAATTTGTCGTTGTATTTTATACCAAAATCATGACGGTTAATTTTAGCTTTTGCTGTAAAGCCTGCACGTGTTTTCCCCCAAGGATCGGTAATGACTCCACCATTTTGGGTGACATCGAAGGTTACTTTCTTCGTTACGTCACGGATGGTCAGATCTGCTACCATGATGTATTTACCTTTCACTTTGGCATTTTTGAAGGTAATTGATTTTAACGTCATTTTTGGAAATTTCTCTGCGGCAAAGAAATCATCCGTTTTTAAGTGATTGTCACGTGCTTCAATGCGTGTATCAATGCTATTGACATCAATGGAGAAATTTACTTTTGCATTGTTGAAACTTGTTGCGGTTGCAGTTTCAACTGTTCCCTCCACTTTGGTAAACTGGCCGTCAACGAAACTGATGCCAAGGTGTTTGACATCAAATCGTGCATTGGTGTGCCCGGGGTCTGCCGACCATTTTACTTGTGCTACAGCAACATTAACCATTAACACTGCTACTGCCAGAAATTGGAAAAATCTATTCATGTTGTTTTCTATTTGTTTATTTATCAAACGTTTAATTGTTCAAAATGTTTGTTTGAACAAGCTTTTGCAAAGGTGAGATAATCTTAAATAGAAAAAATTGATGTAGGTCAAGAATTTCGATTGGGCTTTAAAATTTGTCTTTTTAAACGGCTTAAAAACTCTTGTGTGACCCCGAGATAGGAGGCCAGTTGCATATTTGATATCCGTGGATAGATTTTAGGATACCTTTTGATAAAATCCAAGTAGCGTTCCTGGGCTGTAAAACCTATGCTTGATATGATGCGGTGCTGGGAGGCGATTTGTGCCCGTTGGGCCATAATTCTGGAAAGCTTCTCATAGATCGGATGGTCTTCGTACAATTTATCTTTATCTGTTTTTGATAAGGTAAGTACAACCGAATCTTCTAGGGCCTGAATATTCTGCAGGGCCGGTTCCTGATAATTGAAACTGGCAATATCACCAACCCACCAGTCTTCAATGGCAAATTGCAGGATATGTTCGATACCGTCGGCTGTGACATAGAATGATTTAAACAGACCACTGAGGACATAGGCTTCATAGTGACAGATTTCACCGGCCCTTAAAAAGTATTCCTTTTTCTTGATTTTTCTGACATGATAACGCGATACAATATCATCTAATTCTTCTTCGCTGACATTGATACGCTTTTTTACAAATTCCTTGAATTGTTCCATTAGGGTGCAAAATACAAAATTTTGCTTTGCTAATTTAATACGCTGGTTGATTTCAGCCAATTTTAAGGCAAAATAACTTAGCGGCGAAACTTTGGGTGAAAGAAATAACGGTATTTGCTGAATATGAACAATATGATGGTTCAGGTATCTAGTAATTTGGACATTTTGGTGTAATATTTGAATAAAGAAAACGTAATTCAACTTGGTTTCATCAATAATTGGTATCTTTTATTGAAATTTTAAATTTTGGTAGAAGTCCAACGTTAAACATGTTCTAATGAAGTTTGTAGCACCGAATAAACTTGAAAATGATAAGGTCGTATTAAAATTGATTGACCCGGTCGATTTTGATGTCCTGTATCAAGTGGCTAAAGATCCTTTGATATGGGAACAACATCCTAATAAAGACCGCTGGAAGGAGGATGTCTTTCGTGCTTTTTTTGATGCGGCCCTGGAGAGCAAAGCAGCTTATCTTATTTTAGATAAAACAACCGGGCAATGCATAGGAAGCACCCGGTATTATGGTTTGAATGAAGCTGAAAAGTCTATTTTCGTTGGTTTTACCTTTTATGCGAGAGCCTATTGGGGAGCAGGAATAAATCCTTTGGTCAAGGAAATGATGTTTGACTTTGCCTTTAATTTTGTGGATAGGATTTATTTGCACGTAGGAGCCGAAAATTACCGTTCACAAAAAGCGGTAGAACGTTTGGGTGCGAGCAAGGTGGCCGAGAAAATGGTGTCTTATGTCAACGAGCCCGAACGAAAGAATTTTGAATATGCCCTGGATAAGTCCACATGGCTCAGAGCCAAGCGATAAACAGCTGTTGCTTAGCTGAATTATCCCTTGACTCCGCTCAATATACTGCCGATAATAACGGTCAATACAATCAATGTAATGATGATATAGAGCTTATCTTTTTCAATGATAAAACCGAAGAGGGAGCCGATTACCCGTACAATAGGTGTACAGATCAAGAGCAAAACCCCAAGTTGTATAATTTGGGGAATATTTTTGTTGAATACCCCAACAATAATCCCATGGATGGTGGTATTTGATTTTCCCTCACCGATAAAGTCTCTGTAGTTGGGTACTGAATCCTGTCCATGGACTACCAGATACCAGATACCACCGATCACCAGGATGGAGGAGGCCAGGATAACGCCTATGCGTAAAATTTGTCCCACCAAAAGTGAGATATCCTTATCACCCCAATAGTTTTTTGAAAATACCTGTTTCATCTGCAAATAATTATTTTTAAATGTTTATCGCCAACGGCAAAACGAAACGTATTATTGTTATTCGTTAAAGATTTGCTGCTTAAAATTTTTGTTGAAATCCATTAAAAATCATTTCGAGTGCGACCAATGTGATGGCTACAGCAAAAATAATACGCAAGGTCTTGGGGTTCATTCGTTTCAAAAGCTTTGACCCTGTAATAGCGCCACAAAGTACACCCAGAATGACAGGAAAGGCAATACCAGGATCCATATAACCCCGTTGTAGGTAAACCACGGCTGAAGCCGCTGCCGTCACCCCGATCATGAAATTACTTGTTGTTGTACTTACTTTAAATGGAATTTTCATCATGCTGTCCATGGCGAGTACTTTCAGGGAACCTGAACCTATGCCCAGTAGTCCCGAGAGCACCCCGGCAACGCCCATTAATGAAAAGCCACCAACGACATTAGTCAGTTTATAGGGAACGAGCTTGCCTTCCGAAGGGTAGGTACTGTTCAGTTTTAACTTTTCGGCCAAAGCCGAACCACCGGATAGCGCATGTTCATTTTTCTTGCGCACCGTCATTGCGGCCGAAAAGATCAATACCACACCAAAGATAATGGCAATGGTGTTGGTGGGCATGTAGATCGCGATAACGGCACCAATGACAGCGCCGATTGTCGTTGCGATTTCCAAAAACATCCCGAGCCGAATATTGGTAATCCCTTCTTTGACGTAGGCTGTAGCTGCACCCGAAGAGGTTGCTATTGACGCCAGTAATGCTGCCCCAATGGCGTAACGGATGTCAACGTGGAACAGGAGGGTCAGCAGTGGAATGACGACAACCCCGCCCCCTAAGCCTGTCAGCGAACCTAAGAGTCCTGCTACAAATGCACCCAAAAGGAGGATGAGTGTAAAGGTGAGAATAGTCATATAGTTGTTTGTTGCTCCGGGGACATCAGTTAGCCTCCGGAAGATAATTTGCTGTAAACTTAAGGGCTTTTTGTTGTTTTTGAAACTTTGTGGCCCGAATAGATACAAATGTTACATCAATAGGTGCCCCATTGCATCCGGTGAAAGAGATGCTGCCTTACACCTCACGGCGTAGGCAGCAGCGTCATCTTTCTGTTTGAAGATTGCAATATTGTTTTGCCAGCAGTGTTTTCAGGACTGCCAACAATATTTTGTTGACCAGTAGCATTGGCGGTTATAGCCGTTTTCTGTTGGGCGAATGCAATTGAAATTAAAAATAGAAAAAATAGCAAGGTTTTCTTTGTCATCATGATCATATGAAGCAAAGAAAAAGGACATAGATTAAAAGCGCCTTAATAAATGCTTAAAAAAAACTTAAAATTTAACTGTTTGACGATAAATAAAAGATGGTTCGATTTGTTTTTTAACCCATTATGGGTAAAAATGCGAATGGGTTTGAAGGAGCGGTCTATTGAGCATTGGTTAGGATATTTGCCTCTTTAGCTGCTGGTAAGGGAAACTTTAGCACAAATATATGCGTAGATTGCTGCATATCGGCTTTGTATTCAATGCTTGCTTGATGTGAGTCCATAATGCGTTTGACAATCCTTAGGCCTAGGCCCGATCCAGTAATTTCTGAAGCGTTCTCCCCTCGGCTGAAGGCCTCAAAAATACGCTTTTGATCATTCGTGCTGAGCGGGGCACCATGACTGCTGACCACTACTTTTAGCTGGCTCGAGGACTCATGGATAACAACAGTCACCTCGGGATGATAGGAATAGAGTGCTGCATTTTTGAAAAGATTGACAAATGCTATTTCAATCAGTTGGGCGGAGCAAAAAATACTCAGTGTAGGGTCGGCGACGCCTTTTATAGAAAAGTCGATCTGCAGGTCGGGAAAGGTCTTTACTGCCTTTTCATATGCCATAAAAATAATCTCATCGATGCGTTCTTCCTGATAAGTGGTCTGTAGTGTTGCCGAATCAAATTTTGAAAGCAGCATCAACGAGTTTGTTACTTCCGAAAGATGCTGTGTCTCCTTTGAGATATTGTCAAGTATATGGCTGACGTCTTCATCCAGCTGATGTTGATGGCGGAGGTTCTCCAGTTGAAATGACATTCTGGCCAGCGGTGTCCTCAGCTCATGGGAGGCACTGGAATTGAATTCTTTTTGGGATTCAAATGCATTGGACAGCCGCTTCAACATGGTGTTGAATGCCTGGGTCAATACCGCGATCTCGTCTGTATTTCCGGCATATTTAACCGGATTGGTCAGCTTACTGGCATTGATCTGCGTGATGTCATTTTTTAGCCTGTCTAAAGGACTTAATAAACGTAGAATAAGGTTGTAACTAAAAAACCAGATCAGCAGGGCACTCAGTAAAAATAAGATGGTTAATACGATGGCCAGGTGGTCCAATTTTTCGTTGCCCGAATAATCCTGGGCCTTTACCAAAAGATAGTAGGCCTGTTGGTTAATCAGATAATATTTGCCCAATATTTCATATTGATCCTGTTTATAGAAGATGCGTTTTTCATTTTCCAGTCGGTTGATAATGCGCTGATCCCAGGCAATGGTTTTGTCTTTTACCGTGCTGAAAATAAGTTTTTTGTTCTTGTCCAGGATAATGACGTCTTCATAAGAAAGTCCATCTTCAATATCCTGGAAGTAGATTTTATAAGATTCGCGGTCAAAGGAAGGGGTATTGGCAATGTAATGTGAAATATAGTCCAGCTTATCTATCAGGCGCTGGCGGAATTGATCATTCCTGAAATCGACGCTGGCGTAATAGATAATTAGCATTGCGATTCCAAATAAAATGGAGAAGGCAATGCTAAAACCGATCGCTATTTTCTTTTTTAAAGTCATTTATCGGCAGCAAGGTAATAACCAAATCCGGGGCGGGTGTGGATAAGCTTATTTTCAAAATTCTTGTCTATTTTTTTACGTAAAAAATTAATGTAGACTTCGATGGTATTTTGTGTTGTCTGAAATTGATTCTTCCATACTTCTTCTGAGATATACTGCTTGGACAAGGTGCGCCCATTGGCTTGAGCCAGGATTAGTAGTAACTGAAATTCTTTTTGTGTCAGGCTGATTTCTTCATTGGCCCGGAGGACGCGGGCTTCTTCGGGATAGATAACAAGATCATCAATAACCAAAGTTTTTAAGCTGAGGCTTTCCTTATACTGTTGCCGGCGCAGGAGGGAGTTGATGCGCATCAACAGCTCATCCAGCACAAAGGGTTTGACCAGATAATCGTCTGCGGCACGTAGGAATGCTTCCTTTTTGTCGTCGATATCATCATAGGCTGAAAGAATGATGATCGGGGTCAGCGCATCATGGCTTCTTATCTTCTTACAGATTTCAAGACCGTTGATCTTTGGGACATTGATGTCCAACAGGTAAAAATCATATTTTTTTTGATGCGTCTGCGCTAGAAACTCAATGCCGTCATAAGCCAGATCACAAGTAAAGCCCTGACTCAGTAAAAAGGATTTGATTTCAGTCGAAAGAACCCTGTCATCTTCGAGTAGCAAAATATCCACCATAATGTATGCATTGTCGTTTCGTAAAAGTAAACAAATTTTGCCAACCGCATCAAAAGTAACTTTGGGATAGCATCCTTTTGGTAAATCATTTAGTAACATAACATTTACACGAAGAAATATGAAACAAAAAGAAATCTAAGTAGATTCAAATCGAAATTATAGATAAACATTATGGAAAGCAGAAGAGAGTTTCTTCGAAAGACCTTGTTATTTTCAGGGGCCGCTGGTATTGCCAGCTTTATGCCGGCATCCATTCAAAAAGCCTTCGCGATAGATCCCGTGGCAGGGAGCAGTTTTCTGGATGCGGAGCATATCGTGATACTGATGCAGGAAAACCGTTCTTTTGATCATACCCTGGGAAGCCTATCCGGTGTACGTGGCTTCAATGATCCCCGTGCCGTACGCCTGCCCAATGGTCTGCCTGCCTGGTATCAGACGGATAAATCGGGTAAGGTATTTGCTCCTTTTCGCTTAAATCTCAAAGACAGCAAGGTGACCTGGATGGGCTCGCTTCCGCACAGCAGGGCAAGTCAGGTTGATGCCTTTAATGGGGGGAAATACGACCAATGGTTGACGGCAAAGCAATCCGGGAATAAGCAGTATGCCGCCATGCCCCTGACACTGGGTTATTTTAACCGCGAAGACTTACCTTTTCATTATGCCCTAGCAGACGCTTTTACCGTATGTGATCAGAATTTCTGTTCGGGTATGACCAGTACAACCCCCAACCGATCGTTCTTTTGGACAGGAAAGATCACCGAGATGAAGGATGGTCTGCAGAAGGTCAATATTCGCAATGATGATTTTGGTTATGGCAAAATGACCTGGCAGACTTTTCCGGAGCTGTTGGAAAAGAATGGCATCGATTGGCGCTTTTATCAGAATGAAACAAGCTGTGGCGGCGGCTTATCGGGTGAAGAACGTGCTTGGTTGTCCAACTTCGGCTGTAATCTGCTGGAATTTTTTCAGGCCTATCAGGTGAAGTTCAAAGATACCTATGTCAGCAACCTTGCAGCGCAGGTGCGCGATCTGCCGGGGCAGATTTCGGCACTCGAAGAGCGGTCGCCCGAATCGGAGCAAAAGGCAGAGAAAATCCGTGCTGATATCCGTAAGAAAAGCGAAGCGCTGGGACGGGCCGAAGCCGAACTGAAAGAATTCAATGCCGATCAATATAATAAGCTTTCTGATTTCACCAAATCGCTGCATCAGCGCGCATTTACCATAAATAATGGGGATGATAATTATCGTAAGCTTGAGAATCTGCAATTTAAAGATCAAGGTAAAAAACGGACGGTCGAAGTACCCAAGGGTGACGTGCTCGATCAGTTCCGAAAAGATGTTGATGGCGGAAAATTGCCTGCGGTATCTTGGCTGGCTGGTCCTAAAAACTTTTCGGATCATCCCAGCGCACCTTGGTATGGTGCTTGGTACGTCTCGGAGGTCTTGGATATCTTGACCAAAAATCCCGAAGTCTGGAAGAAGACTATTTTTATCATTACTTACGATGAAAATGATGGGTATTACGACCATGTGAAACCTTTCCTGATTCCCGATCTGATGAAGAAAGATACCGGGGCCTGTTCCGCGGGGATCGACAGCGAGGTGGAAATGGTGCGGTTGGACAATGAACTCAAACAGGGGATTCCGAAGAAACAGGCCCGTGAAGGGGCTGTCGGATTAGGGTTCCGTGTGCCGATGTATATTGCATCACCTTGGTCGCGTGGCGGAAAAGTCTGTTCACAGGTATTCGACCATACGTCTACCTTACAGTTTTTAGAATACTTCTTTAATCATAAATACAACAAGAATATCCGGCTAGATCATATCAGTGCCTGGCGAAGAACAATCTGCGGTGACCTGACATCGGCCTTTACACCTTTCGTCCAAAGACAAGAACAGCTTCCTTTTCTGGAGCGGAATCAATATATAGAAACTATCTACAATGCACAGTTCAAGAAAGACCCCGGCGGATTTGCGGAGATCACCGATCTGAACCGGGCTAAACAGCAGGTATGGATGCCGCAATTCAACCGTATACAGGAAAAGGGAATTCGTAAATCGCCCGGTTTGCCTTATGGCCATGATGCCCTTGGCTATGTGCAGAACGGTCAATTTCATATGACGATGCTGGTAGATACCGCCCTGTTTGGCAAGAAGACCAGTGGTGCGCCTTTCAATGTGTATAGTCCGCTTGCCTATACCGATGTGGAGGGACAAACCGAAACCTATCGAAACTGGAATTTTGCGGTTAAGGCGGGAGATCGACTTAGCTATCGATGGGATCTTAATAAGTTTGAAGGTGGAGAATATGCCTTTGAGCTGCATGGGCCAAATGGCTTTTACCGGAGGTTCGCGGGGCATAAAGATGCGCCGGCCCTCGTGGCTACGGTGTCGCCGGAATTTAAATCACTGACCAAAGCGCCAAGCGGGAAGCTGTTGCTGACTTTGAAGAACCTTGACGTCAAGACCGTTCAGGTGGAAGTCAAAAGTTTGAATTATCAAACCTATAGAACGACAAAAGAAATCGAAGCGGGCAAAGAACTGGTCCTGATTTTGGATGTTGCCGAACAGGGCAATTGGTATGATTTTACCATTTTGGGGCTGGGTGGCGCAAATTTCGGGTTGCAGCTTGCCGGACGATTGGAGAATGGCACGGAAACCACCACTGATCCTTTATTGGCCTAGTTTTTTGTTCGGCAGTATAGACGGGATAAGATTGCGGCAACAGAACTGAATTCGCTGCGAGATCTTTTGCGTCGTTAATTAGGCATTGGCTAATTATGCATAGAATACCGCAATGTGAAGATACCGTGACTTGCCTTAACGCGTGGCAGATAACGGTAAAGTCGGATCTGCGAACTGCCAAATGACATTATAAGGGATCAACTGTTATATGACAATAAAGTTGGTTTCCGGAAACCGGGTTTGAATATATGTCCGCAGATAGCGCTGTGTTTCTGCGCTAATGGTATTGTCTTCAGGTACAGGGAATGTGTTGTAGATCACTGTGTGCAGTTGAATCCTACGTCTGGCAATCGCCTCCAGGCTAAGAAGGGTATGGTTGATGCTACCTAATTTTCCGGACGTTACAAAAAGCAAAGGGTAGTCCATTTCCTTGATATAGTCTATAATCAGGTAATTCTCAGTGAGCGGCACCATTAAGCCTCCGGCGCCTTCAATCAGTACAGCGTCATAACGTTGGCTTAATTGTATTGTTGCCTGCCTGATTTTTTCAAAATTGATTTCCCGTTTATCTATGCATGCAGCCAGATGAGGAGAGGCCGGGTAGCTGAAAATTTCAGGCATGGTTATTTTTTGCATGTCCTCTTCCGTAAAAGTGATTCCCATAAGTTTACGGTGTAGGATAATATCTTCTGAAATTGACGTATTTCCTGTCTGTACCAGTTTCTGCGTTATTGTGCGCAGCCCCGCTGCATTCCATTGTTTTGCGATAAAGCCGGTTGCATAACTTTTTCCGATCCCTGTATCTATGCCAGAGACAAAATAAATGTTGTTGTTCATTTCTTTTTTATCATTTAATTAACTGCTTGCTTGTCCTTCGATAGATTTTTCTTTCGATCAGCCGATGTGTATACATGCATTTTTTCTGTTTAGCGATCCTTTCTTTTCTTTGCAATGATATAGATGGGATGGTAGGTCAGTGTAACCTCCCTTCCTACCGTATAGCGTGCCGTATAGGCGTTACAATACGCCTGCAGTTTGCCTTTTGTCCAGCGATGACTTGTTATGCCTGTCACGCCGGTTTGTTTCAGGTGATTAAGTACCTGTAAAGGGCTTTCAAGGTATAGTCTGAGCAGTTCTTCTTCCGCGAGCAGGATTTCATACCCCAGGGCGACTAGTTCTGCCACAAGTTCAGATTTCGAACCATAGTTGAGACCGACTTGTGTTGTTGCACTCATCTCGCGCATATTTTCCTCGCCAAAGGTGCTAAAAGCCAGAATGCCATTTTCAAGGAGGGTGGAATGACAGCGTGCAAAGAAAGAACCGCGGCCTTCAAACCATTGGATTGTGGAACAGGAAGCAATCACATCCAATTGTTGGGGGAGGGGACAGCTTTCGGCGTCATCACAGATAAAACTGTATTGGCTTGAAGGGTGTTGCGGCTTCACCATATCCGTCACCCGGGTTATCATTTCTGGACTGATGTCATTGAAGATGATATGCTTTGGTAAGAAATGTTGGAGCAATAGGCTGGAGAAAAGGCCGGTTCCGCAGCCTATTTCCAATACACGGTCTGGTTTCATTGGAATAAATCCCTGCAACAGCGTGATCATTTTTTCGGCAATTTGACCTTGGATCACCGCTGTGGAATGATAACTCATTGCGGCTTTGGAAAAGCGGGATCTAACACGCTGTTTGTCGATCGCTATTTTCATTTTAAACTATATGCATTTTAAACCTGCAGCAAAAGCTCTTGAACTAATTTTTGGGGGTAATGGCCAGCATCGAAAAACCTATGTGGGGTATGATTCCAGGCGCGTCGCTGATTTTCTGGGCTAAAAATTCTGTCTTCCGTTCCGATGTAAGCCTGATCCCATTGAAAGGCTGTGCCTGAATACGCTGCGACCTGCTCCCCAATAGCGATCAGCTCCTTTCGCAGGCTTTCGATATCACGCTTGGGTGTGTTGGCAAGAAATTGTTGCAACAGCTCCTTTGAGCCACACATCCGTAGCCGGAATTTATCCAGTGTCCGTTCGCTCAGGGTAGCGAGGGTACCTTTGAATACTTGGTTGGGAATACCTTTTTCATCATCGATCGGAAACGCTGTACCATTGATGGCTGTACAGGTACGAACCGGGTAATTTCTGGATTTCAGTCCGGGTAATACCTGTGCGGCAGCCCATACCCCCATAGACCAGGCAAAAACCTGGATCTCCTCATATCCCCGGAGCAGGCTTTCGTCCAGTGCCAGGGAATGGTAGTCATAGGCAATGATCAGATCCCGGTCGGACCTACCGTTTGATAAAAAGGGCTGTTCATCCATTCCCCAGCCCGCAAAGAATAATATGAGCTTTTTGTTGGGCGGGCTGATATAATCCATCAGAATTGGATTGTCCGGCTTTACGGTATGAAGCACCGGGGGGATTTTTTTGAGTATCATAAGCTTGCTGCAAGTTGATGGATGAGTGACGTTTTTATGCCTGCTGTTAATGAAATGCGTATCCTTGAGGTTCCTTCCGGTACGGTGGGTGGGCGGATAGGGAGTACATAAAACCCCTTCCGTTGTAGGTCTTCGGCTTTCAGTACCGCCGTCTTGCTGTCTCCGATAATCAGGGGAAGAATATGGCTTTCCGAATGACAATCATAACCTTTTGCGAGGATCTGCTGTTTGAGCAATTCGCTGTTTTTATGGAGTTGCTGACGGCGCTCTGTGAAACCGTCCAAGCGTTTTAGGACAAATAAACTCCACATGAGATTGACCGGAGGAAGAGCTGTTGTAAACAGTAGTGTTCGCATTTTATTGACCAGATAATCGCGGATAACTTGCCGGCAGACCAGATAGCCGCCCAGGGAAGCCAGCGCTTTTCCAAAGGTTCCGGTCAGGAAATCAATCTCAGCAATGCAATCTTGTTCTTCGGCACAACCCAGCCCCTTTACACCGCGGACACCCACGGCATGCGCCTCGTCGACATAAAGCAGAACGTTGGCATAGCGATGTTTGAGACTGACCAGGTAACCTAAGTCTGTGCAGTCGCCGTCCATACTGAAAATACTTTCGGTGACGATAATGATGCGCTCAAAGCGGGAAGCATACCTTGCCAATAATTCTTCGAGATGGGCGTGGTCGCCATGCCGGTACCGGAAATGCGGAGCCTTCGAAAGTCGGATGCCGTCAATTAGACTGGCATGTACCCATTTGTCGGCCAGGATGAGGGTGCCGCTATGGCAAATGGCAGGAAGGATACCCATGTTCATGTGGTAGCCACTGTTAAAAACCAGTGCGTTTTCAGTCCCAAACATCATGCTGAGCTGCGTTTCAAGTGCTGTGTACAACATATGGTTGCCTGTCAACAGGCGTGAGGATGAGGCGCTGAAAAACGCATTGTCCTTATCGAGCGACTGAAGGAATTCTTCGCGTAGTGCGGTATCTCTTGCGAGATCCAGGTAGTCGTTTGAGGAAAGATTATAGCTCGTTTGCTCTCCCTTTCGTATGGTATTTCCCTGTTGGGTAATCCAGGGGAGCTCGCGGCAATTACCTTGTTTTTTGAGTTCGTGGAGCTCTTCCGCGAAGCTATGCAATCGATTTTTTTCCATTAATTGATTTCTTTGACAACCCGGAGTAAAGCCTGTGTTAACCTGTCTAGCTCCGCTGTACTAATGATAAAGGGCGGCGTGATATAAACCAGTTTGCCAAAAGGCCTGATCCAGACACCTTCCTCAATAAATCGTTGTTGTATGTCGGCCATGGAGACTGGGCTTTTCATCTCGATAACAGCGATGGCGCCCAGCACCCTTACATTTTCCACCTGAGGGAAGTCTTTTGCTGGAGCAAGCGCTTGAAGTAGCTGTGCTTCGATGGATTTTACCTTTGCTTTCCAGTCTGTAGACAACAATAATTTGACTGACGCATGAGCTACAGCACAGGCCAGCGGATTTGCCATAAAAGTCGGGCCGTGCATAAATGTGCCGGGATTACCATTGGAAATCTTTTCTGCAATAGCAGTAGAGGTAATGACGGCCGATAAGGTCATATACCCACCTGTCAATGCCTTGCCGATGCAGAGGATATCCGGTTCTACGGCGGCATGTTCGTAGGCAAAGAGCTTTCCCGTGCGGCCGAATCCCGTGGCAATTTCATCAAATAGCAATAGGATGTTATGCTCTCTGCAAAGTTTAGCTGCCCGGCGCAGGTATTCGGGATGGTAGAAACGCATCCCGCCGGCACCCTGGACAATGGGTTCAAGGATTAGTCCGGCCAGTTCGTCCCGATGTGTTCGGATCAGTTCTGCCAGGGAAGCAATATCGCTTTCGTCCCAGGATTCATCAAACCCGATCTTGGGGGCTTCTGCAAAATAACGTATTGGAAGGGAATTGCCGAAAATGCGGTGCATTCCGGTTTCAGGATCGCATACGGACATGGCATTCCAGGTGTCACCATGGTAGCCTGAACGAACGGTGACAAAATTAGTTTTGTGAACCATGTTTTGCGCTACCCAGTATTGTACGGCCATTTTAAGTGCCACTTCCACGGCAACGGAACCGGAATCGGCGTAAAATATTTTGTCGAGCGAAGGTGGAGTGATCTCGAGAAGTGTTTTACCCAGCGCAATCGCCGGTTCGTGTGTCAATCCGCCAAACATCACATGGGACATGCTACCGAGCTGGGCAGTTACCGCAGCATTTAGTACCGGGTGGTTATAGCCATGGATGGTACACCACCAGGATGACATCCCGTCGATAAGCTGCTGCCCGTTGTCCAGTTCGATGGTACAACCCTCGGCGCGACGGACCTTGTAGGCCGGTAGCGGATCTGTGATGCGGGTATATGGATGCCATAAATGCTGTCTGTCGAAATCGTCCGTAGCGTTGTATTGTGTCATTATTTTTATTTTGTTTTCAAAAGCTGAACACTGACTTTGTTTTATTTCTCCTGTTGTTTGGCAAGGTTTCGTTCAATGCTATGATCAGGTCTCGACCATTGCGGGCGTTCGCCCAAAGCATGATATTGGGCAGCTTCTGCCGCGATGGTTTCGGGCTGGCTTTTTTTCTCAAAGGGCTGTTGCGGAATCAGGCCCAGAGTTTTGAACATCGCGAGGTCTTCATTGATGTCGGGATTGGGGGTCGTAAGTAGTTTGTCGCCTGCAAAAATCGAGTTGGCACCCGCAAAAAAGCATAGTGCCTGTCCCTCGCGGCTCATGTTACTACGGCCTGCGGATAGACGGACCTGTGTCTGTGGCAGTAAAATACGTGCGGTAGCAACCATACGTACCATTTCCCAGATGGATACAGCCTCCATTGCTTCCATCGGTGTGCCCGCGACGGGAACCAGCGCATTGATTGGTACTGATTCAGGTTGTGGTAGGAGAGCGGCAAGTGTAATCAGCATATCCGCACGGTCGGCTATGGTTTCGCCCATACCTATAATACCGCCGCTGCATACAGTAATGTTGGTTTTACGCACATTTTCGATGGTCTCAAGACGGTCACCGTAACTTCTGGTCGAGATGATTTCTTCATAATATTCGGCAG
The DNA here is from genome assembly GCF_003071065.1 of Sphingobacterium athyrii. Taxonomy (GTDB): domain Bacteria; phylum Bacteroidota; class Bacteroidia; order Sphingobacteriales; family Sphingobacteriaceae; genus Sphingobacterium; species Sphingobacterium athyrii. The sequence goes on from NZ_QCXX01000010.1 coordinate 267,233, forward strand.
AAGAGTCCAGGTTGTGGTTATAGGCATAGAGTCCGGCCTCCGATAGCCGTTGTGCCTGATTTTCGGTCAGCATCCCCAAGGTGCAGCATACTTCCATGTCAAGCCTGTTGAGTGTACGTACCATATCCAATACCTGGTCAAACTCAGGCCCGTCTTTGACATTACGCCAGGCAGCACCCATGCATATCCGCGAACTCCCGCCAGCCTTGGCGGCCAGGGCCTGCGCTTTGACCTGCTCAACGCTCATCAGTCGTTCGGCCTTCACATCAGTATGGTAGCGCGCCGCCTGGGGGCAGTAGGCACAATCCTCCGGACATCCTCCTGTTTTTATGGAAATCAATGTGGAAACCTGTACTTTATTCGGGTCATGGTGACGGCGGTGGACTGTCGCCGCTTCGTACAGTAGTTCCATAATCGGCTTGTTATATAGGGCGACGACTTCGGCTTGTGTCCATTTTCTTTCTATACTCATGTTCTTCTGTTTGATCGTTTGTAAACCAGTGTGTTGTTGTTGTTGTTGTTGTTGTTGTTGTTGTTGTTGTTGTTGTTGTTGTTGTGAAATTACCTGTGTTTTAATTTTTTATAGACGTGTTTTTTTTGATGAATTGCAAAGATTACAGTTTAAACATTAACTTTGGTAGTCCGAAATAAACATAATGAGTAGTCCGGTAAATATAGCTTTTCATTCAATTATTAAGATTGATCGCCGCAAGGAGGATGCTGTTTATATACAGATCGTCTATCAATTTATTAATGCTGTCAAACGCAACCTGCTGGAGGAGGGGGATCTTCTCCCGGGAAGCCGAAAGGTTGCCATGGAACTGAAGGTACACCGGAAAACCGTCGTCGCCGCGTTAGCCGAACTGCAAGAGCAGGGCTGGGTGGAGATACTGCCAAACCGAGGTACCTTTGTGAAAAACCCCGAACGTGTTGCTAGTGCAGCTTCTCCGGCTGCAGCTTTTCGGCAGCCTCCGGATCGGGCTCCATATCCTTTTAGACGGGAATTGATTCTGGATACGCCTGTGTTTGAGATTCCCGAAAAATATTATTTTACAGACGGTACCCCGGATTACCGGATCATAGAGAGCGAAGAACTGGTACGTTTTTATGCTTCGATGGTGAAACGGAAAAAGAAGAGCGATGAATTGCCGGCCACGGCTGACGGGAATCTGTTTTTCAGGGATCAATTGAGTTATTATCTCAACCTAACACGTGGGTTTCATCTCTCCCGCAACTTTTTACTGCCCATTGCCAGCCGGGAACAGATCTTTTCTATTTTATCACGTTTATTGATCCAGCAGGGAGATATCGTGCTGATTGAGAGTTTAAGCTATTTTTTGCCGAATATGATCTTTAGCCAAGCCGGCGCCAGGCTTAAAACGGTGCCTTTGGATGCCGGGGGGATGGATATTGATTACATCGCAGCACAATTTAAGCCGGGTGAGATCAGATGTGTGTATATCAATACAAAATGCCAGTACCCGACTACCGTAAGCCTTTTGGAAAAAAGAAAAATACAACTGCTGCAGCTGGCCGAGCAGTATGATTTTATAGTGATCGAAGATGATGTTGATTTTGAGTCTTCGCTGGTCAAGGGCAAAGAGGAATCCCTTTTTCGGAAGAATGGCGGTCAGCGTGTCATTTACACAGGTACTTTCGGCCGTTTTCTGGATCCCGGCTTTCAAATGAATTTTTTGATTGCCCCCCAGGATCTTTTGGAAGAAGGGAAAAAATACCTCAGTCTCTTTGGGAAGCCCAATTTTATGATTGAAAAAACATTGGGTGAAATTATCCATCAAGGTGATATTTTTCGTTATCAGCGCAAGTTTCAAAAAATAGTCGCTGAGCGAAAAGACTTATTTGCGCAACTGCTGCATAACCATTTTGGAGATCAGATCACCTTTGAGGTTCCGGTGTCGGGATTGGCCTTTTGGGTCCGGTTTAATTCCAGTTTTTCGCTAACCGCCTTGCAGGAAAGAGCAAAAGAAAAAGGTGTGTTGCTGCCCAGTAATTGCCTGTATCAGAACAGGACCATCACTGCTCTCCGATTAGGTTTTGCCCATCTCGATGAAAGGGACCTATGCGAAGCAATTCAGCTACTGCATGAGGCTTATCAGGAACTGGAATCTGTGCTTGTAGTCTAAAACCTATTATGCCCTATGCTGAAGATATATGGCGGATTGTAGAATTATTGACGATTGTTATGTTTGTAGGGATGGGGTAAATATAACTAATTATAAAATCCGGGCAGAAAATCCTACGCAAGCCGCATTCGGAGAAGGAGAGAAGATCCATCGAAGATTGATTGCTGTCGGAGTGAGCATCATGCCGGGGAAGCGAAAATAAAAATGACAGGAAAAAGCCCGGAGAGGAATCAACCGGGCTTAGAGATTATATAAGGGGAATAATACTTGCTTAGAAAAGTGAAGACCTAGTCTTCATCGGTGATAATGTCATCACCATCTAACTCGAAACCTTCACCAAGGAAGGTATGTTCTAGTTCGAATAAATCTGAATCTTTAATCATTTTATTTCTTCTTTTTTGATATTCAAATTTATCCCCCTTATTTAAGCTTATCGTCAATATAACATGAAGTTTTTGTTAAGGTGTCGATTAGATTTTCTTTAATGAAATATCCAGTTTCTGTGCTTGGATGATCCGGCTAAAAAACTCTTTTAGATCAAAATACTCTTCGGGTAGAAACAGTGGTTTGTTGAATTGGGTTGCGCTCTCAATAAGAAGGACATTCGGATCTGTATTGCTGACTTTAAAAATATAACGGGCTGCACGTTCAGGTAAGGCCATGCTGATATTTTTTAATTTTGTTTCGGGAGCGTAGGTGTATCCTTTGGGCAGTTTTATCTCCATGTAACTTTCTTCCTGGATCAGGGAGCCAAAATCAATCGGGTAATTACGTTCGGTCAGATTAAACGGGTTTTTGGTGGTTTTGCTATCAAGATAGGGATTAAATGCCAGTTGGTCATTTTGTAGATTGGCAAAATTTTCAATTTCAATTTCAAACTCTTCTTTAAGCGGTTTGTCCAGAGAATCGCGATTGGATACCTTAAAGCTGTTGATTTTGATCCGGTTGTTTTCCTCATCCCATTTTTCGTAAAACTCCTCTTCAGAGTTGCTTTCTTGTAGACGTTCACGCATTCTTGACGCCATATAGCCATTCCGGGAGGTTATCCATTTTCCTTTAAGCGTGCCGTTCTCCATTAATTCACCGGAAAAGAAATTATGTTGCGAGGAAGATAGTTTTGATTCCAGTTTCACCCAGTCGGACTCGCCGGTCAAAGGAATAGAACGGCCTTGATAATTGACACATTTTAAGGGGATATTTCCGAAGGGTTCATAGGGCGAAGTAGCATCCAATAAATAATATTCCTCCCCAAGTTTTACCTGGGCAACGACATGGTTGAATTCCGATATTGCGGGCGCATACAGTCCCGCATAACCATTGTCGCGAGTTGATAAGATAACCGGGATAGCCTCCAGTTGCGCGTAACGAAGCGCATTGACCAGTCCAAGATTGATGTCGGCGCTGTTGCCCGTTCTTTTCTCCAGCGCTTCTTTAATGTTTTTTGCGTAGATGGAGTGCTTATTGTTCCATTTGATCTGTTTCTGGAAGTAGGTGTAGAGACGTGACGCCTTTGCGATGTCATTATTTGCCCCCCGCAATACAGGTTCAATAAAATCCTTCAGCGCACCTTTTCGTTTAACCTGGCCACCAAAACTTTCATCTGCGACCAATTTTTCCCGCACATTCTCCCAAGTAAGAGAGAAGTCTTTTGTGGGACCCATTGGGATACTATACCGCCCGAGTTCAAAAAATAGAATAGACCGAAAGTTTTTCGAAGAGGTCATATAGTCTTCACTGTGGAAGGCCGGAATATTCTCCATGATATAGGTCGTTCTATTGCCCAGAATATCACCGATTTCACTATGCAATCCTGTGTTGTAATTATCTGTTTTGCGGTCTTTGATGGGAAATCCCCCCTTTAAATTGGATTTATAATGACAGATTTCCGGTATACGCGTGACATACTCACTATAGATCTTGGGGATTTCCTCCTGAAATTCCCAGGCATTGAGGTTGAAAATAAAGGGTGATTCCGTTTTATAACGATATTCAATAATTGTTCCCTCCTGGACCTGTGGGATGGCTGCCTTGGTTAGGGAAAGGTTTTCCGATGAATTTTCGTTAAAGATATTGGCCTTTGTCATTTCGGTTTCGACAACTTTGTCTCCCTGAAGATGATAGGAGGCTCCTTTGATATCAGTGACAGTTTCGCGGTCATTTCCACTTTTGTAGAGTGGGATGCTGAAGTTTGCATGCTGGTAACCTTCCTTGTTCAATATTTTGATCCGGACGTGTTTGACGAATTCGACAACAAGGCCGGCATGCGAAGTGTAGTTGACCTGGGCGGAACCGTATTCTCGGATCACAAATGCATTGGCTGCGGTGTCCAGCTTACCAATATCAATGGAGAAATCCTCTTTTTTTACTTTACCAAATGAAAAATCTTGGGCATGAGCCAAAAAACTGCCGAAAAGAAGCAGACCGGTGAAAAAACATTTCATAAAAAGTCACTATATGGTTAAGAATTATATAGCGAATGTATGAAATAATTTTAAATTTTATCAACTAAAATTTCGTGTTGATGCTAATTATATAGGTTTTATTATTGCCCTGGTTTTGTCGGACTTTAATAGGTGAAATCGAAGGTTAGTGTGACGTATCGGTTGTCTTCACCTTTCCATTTTGGCCCTGAAAGTAAAATCTCTTTGGCTTTATTGTCCAAATAATCATTTGCACTTTGTAAGATGTTGATATTGGACGGGAACCCATCTTTATCTATATAGAAACTTAGGCGTACCGTGCCTTCATATCGGCTGTTGGCTGTTTTTTTCTTGACGTAATTGTTAAATGATTTCCAGCCCCAGACCGGTTCTGCGCTTTTTGTTTTCCGGGAGGACATGGTTGTGACGACCACCTCGTCCAGTGTTGCGCCGGAAGGCTGTAGTTTTACGTTCAGGTTCTTGTTGCGGCGCATATTTAATGCAACTGTATTATAACCCACAGCCATAATATCAACCAGCGAGTCTACTGTGCTTGGCTGAATAGTGGCTTTGCCTTGTGCATCGGTATTTGTAGCCAATTTACTATTTGGCTGCATGATCGTAACACCCGATATCGGCAGACCTGTCTCTTTATCACGTACAGTGACCTGTAAAGGGCTTCCGCTCGTTTGCGGGCTAACATTTATGCCAGCTACACGGCCGGCAAGGGTATTAAGCTGGTCTCCTCTGATAATAACATTACTTTCTGTGACACGCTGTTTTGCTTTTGGAGCGTAACCGTAAACAACGGCACTGTCCATCAATTTTGAATCGCGATTGGATCTATCCGATTGAATACCCCTGTTCATTTCAACCGGGGCTACACGCAGGGATTGTTCCTTTAGAGGGGGGATGCTCTCCTCCTGTCTGTGCTGAGGGTTATCGGACGGCTTGCTGTTGTTAGCCAAACGAGGATTATCCGGTTCCTTGAGATCGGGTTCAATAACAGTTGAGGCAGCAGAATCCGCTTGAGGGCTTAATTTTGATGACGGTGCATCAGCCGGCAAGGCAACATCGGCTGTACGGTTTGCTTCGGACGGGCTTTTCTGTTGTTGGAAATAGATAATTCCTATGCCTAAAATAGTAACCACACTGGCGGCAATGGCCAGTCGTTTCCAGTCAAAGACTTTTACTTTTGTCTTTCTATCGTCTTCGACACGTCGTGCAATACGTGCATTGAGATCGGAAGGAACAGCGTTTTTTTGATCTATTTCTATACCCATAAGAATATCTGCCAACATGGGATCACGTTGGGCCTCACGTTCAATGGCGTACATCTCTTTGGGAGAAAGTAGGCCGTTGACGTATTTCTTTAAGTATGCTATGTCGTAATTACTGTCGCTCATTCCAAGCCTCCATGCAATTTTTTAAATTCCGCTTCCCATTCTGGATATAACTCTTCACTTCATTTAAGCTATATCCTGTCGAGTCGCTGATCTCTTTGTAACATTTTTCCTCCAGAAAAAAGAGCCTGACGGACTGTTGCTGTTTGTCCGGTAGTTTTTCCAGACAGCCTTCCATGGCCGTCAATTGTTCCTCTTTTTCATCATGTTGTTCATACTGATGCAGATCTTCGGGATATTTCACAAATTCATCCAAAGAAATTTGTGATTTGTTCTTTTTCGATCTTAAATACATCAGGCAATGGTTTTTGCTCAATACATATAACCATCGTGGAAAGTCTTTGATTTCTTGTTTATTAACTTTGTAGATGAGCTCTTCAAAAATATTCATCACTGCATCTTTGCTCAGTTCCGGATCTTGAAGATACCGTAAACAGACATAATATACCATTTCAGTATGTCGTTGATAGAGGTCGCCCAATACCTTGAGATCTGTTGTCTCCTGATATTGTTGCAAGAGCTCATGGTCTTGCGTTGAATCCTTTTTTGACGACTTGAATGCGAACATTTTATTTGCTAAAAATATTTTTTTTTTCTGGTTTATGGAAATTTAATATTTGTCGCATCCCTTGACAAAAATGTGAAGGATATGAGAACAATACTTTTTTTAATAAGCCTGCTGTTATCCATCGGTGGATATGCCGGGCAAAAATATGAGGTGAAAGGGAAAGTAACGGATGCAACGACAAAATTGGCGCTAAGTGCCGTGGTGGTAACAAATGTGCAAACGAAAGAAAGCACATCCACCGATCGTGATGGGAATTACCGGATTCAGGCGGAAGCAGGGACGACAATCCTGGAATTCAGTTATCTCGGTTATATTACACAACGTATCCAGGTAAAGCGCAAGACGAAAGTGGACGTAGCCATGGTGCAGGATAACCGTGCACTGGATGAAGTTGTCGTTATGGGGGATCGTAAAGTTGCGAAAAGAAATACAGCAAATATGATGACTGCCTCTACGGCCTTAGCAGGCCAGACTCAGGGACTCTATATTCGTGGAGGGTATATACCCGATCAAAATCAGGAATCCTATCAAAAAATCAAAGAAAATAAGTTTATCAATCCACTGAAAGAGCCGCTGTCAACATTTGCTGTTGATGTGGATGCTGCTTCATATAGCAATATCCGTCGGTTTATCAACGCTGGCAGTTTACCCGATAAAGATGCCGTACGTGTTGAGGAGATGATCAATTATTTTCAGTACCGCGTAGCAGGACCGAAGAACGGCGAACCAGTAAATATTGTAACCGAATTGACCAAGGCCCCCTGGAACAATCAGCATCAGTTGATGCGTGTGACGTTAAAAGCCAAAGATATTCCAACGGACAAACTCAAAGCCTCTAATTTAGTCTTTTTGATTGATGTATCCGGATCAATGATGGGCGCCGGGCGATTGCCTTTGGTAAAATCTTCCTTAAAAATGTTGGTGGATCAGCTGCGCGATATTGACCGTGTTGCTATTGTCACCTATGCTGGTTCGGCCGGCGTGAAATTGGAGAGTACCAGCGGTAGTCAGAAAATGAAAATCAAAACGGCCATAGACGAGCTGGAGGCCGGAGGAAGTACCGCCGGTGCTGCGGGGATCAAAAAAGCCTATGCTATTGCCCGCCAAAACTTAATCAAGGGTGGAAACAATCGAATTATTCTGGCCAGTGACGGCGATTTCAACGTAGGGGAGAGTAGCGATGAGTCTATGGAAGAACTGATTGGTAAAGAGAGCAAATCGGGGGTTTTTCTGACCGTGCTCGGTTATGGTATGGGAAATTTGAAAGATGGTAAGATGGAGATTTTAGCCGATAAAGGACATGGCAATTACGCTTATATCGACAATATTTCCGAAGCCAGGAAAGCGATGGTCACCGAGTTTGGCGGCACATTATTCACAGTGGCCAAAGATGTCAAGATTCAGGTCGAGTTTAATCCAAATTATGTTCAGGCCTATCGCCTGGTCGGTTATGAAAACCGCCTGCTTGAAGCGGAAGATTTCAACAACGATCAAAAGATGGGCGGCGATATGGGGGTAGGTCATGTGGTTACCGCGCTTTATGAGATCGTTCCTGTCGGGGTCAATTCGACGATGGTTGGGACAGTAGATCCATTAAAATACCAGAAAAATTCGACGAAATACATTGAGGTCAGGGGAAATGGGGAATTGGCAGCAGTCAAATTTCGTTACAAAGAACCCGAGGGTGAAAAAAGCAAATTGCAGCAGCAGGTCGTGCCGACTAAGGTAACTGATTTGAATAAGGTCAGTGAAGATTTACGCTTTGCAACTGCAGTGGCCGAACTGGGACTTTTACTTCGTGATTCGGACTTTAAACAGCAGGCTGATTTTGATCGTTTGATCGCACGGGCGAAGACCGCAAAGGGAGCAGACGATGAAGGCTACCGTGCCGAATTTATCCGGATGGCTGAAAATGCACGTGACTTATCGAAAGCAAAATTGTAGTTAATTGCCCTGTTTAAATTTAAAGGAATAACGTGTTGAGGAAAAGAAGGGGAAAGACCCGGTGCAATGGATTGACAAATTGCACCGGGTTGATTCATTTTAAAGTGTTGTACAGAAAGAATAGCTATCAAATTGTTGTATGTTAAGTTTGTGCAAGCAGACTTTTGAAAAATAGGCATCGGAAAATCATAAATAAATAGATATTTTTAAGGCCGAATAATTGCTTACCGTTTTGTGTGCCGGCATGAACACCAGTACAGATTCAGAAAGAGCAGATAAATAACAAATTTCGAATGAAAAATTTCCTTTTATGTTGCTTCCTTTTAATAGGAATGGGGACACCGTCACAGGGGCAACATACGGCGCTCAACAAACAGCAAACCATAGCCTATATTAACAAGCTGTATAAGATGGCTTACCACTACAAAGAAACCAAAATTGACACCGTTACGGTGGACGGGAAAGTCCTGACTGTATTTCTGTCAACAGGGCAACATTACCGGAGTGATATTTCTAAGTCGGAACCCCTTATCATCGCAAGGGTAAAGGCCGGCTATCAGATCCGCTATAAATCGGCTGCGAGTACCGAAGAAATCTTATGGGCTATCCAGACCGAAGATGATGCCAAACGTTTGCAAAAGGCCTTACAGCATCTGATCGGGATCCTGAAAACAGAAAAGAAGACTGATCCTTTTGGAAGCTAATAGCTGAATAGGGTACCGTTGTTAAATTTATTTTGTGTTCTAAGATGTTCGGCGATACACGAACTCGCCGAACATAAGAGAAAGCAGTGGACCTCCACACAGAAGGTGTGTTTCGGAGTTGCTGAGTGGGTTAACCAAAATGTCCACTGATATAATTACGGGTGGTTTCGTGTTGTGGGTTGTTAAAAATCTGCTGAGTATCCCCCTGCTCGATAATCTCACCGAGATACATGAAAACTGTTTTGTCGGCCACACGCTGTGCTTGCTGCATATTATGTGTGACGATGACAATCGTATATTTTTTTTTCAAATGGTGAATAAGTTCCTCAATCTTCAGGGTACTCACCGGATCTAATGCCGAACACGGTTCGTCCATCAAAATAATTTCGGGGCGCAAGGCTACCGCGCGGGCGATGCAGAGTCTTTGCTGCTGTCCACCGGAAAGCCGGGTAGCAGGCTTTTTGAGATCGTCTTTGACCTCTTCCCAGATATATGCTTCTTCCAATGCCTTTTGCACGGTTGCCTTATCAGCAAGCAGATTGTTGATCTTGAGGCCATAGGTGATATTCTCGTAAATACTTTTGGGGAACGGATTGGCTTTTTGGAATACCATTCCCACACGCTTGCGCAAGTCCGTGACCTCCACATCCTTTTGATAGATCTCGCGGCCATCCAGTTTGATCTGTCCTTCTATCCGGGCTTCCGGATAGAGGTCATGCATCCGGTTGAGGCTTCGCAAGAGGGTACTCTTGCCACAGCCGGATGGCCCGATCAATGCCGTAACTTTATTTTCTTCAAATTCGATATTGATATTCTTCAACACCTGTTTGCTCCCAAACCATAGGTTGAGATGTTCAGCGACCAATTTACTTTTCATTATTTCTAAACTTATACCGAATATAGAAAGCTGTTAAATTCATAAGGAAGACCACGACGATAAGAACTAAAGCGGTACCGTAGGCGATGGGTCTGACCTCTTCGATAGACTGATGTTGTGTTGACAACATATATAGGTGATAGGGGAGTGCCATAAACTCCTGATTGATGTTGCCAAAGGAATTGGTGATATAGAATGCAGCCCCTGTAAAGAGAATGGGGGCTGTTTCGCCGGCAGCTCTGGAGAGTGTCAGGACAATTCCCGTCAGTATGCCGGGCAAGGAAGCGGGAAGCACTACGTCTTTGATGGATTCGAATTTGGTGGCACCCACGGCCAATGCTGCCTCACGCATGCTCCGGGGTATACGGAGCAGGGCCTCCTCAGTTGTTGTGATAATATAGGGAAGGGACAAGAGACCCAAGGTCAGTCCAGCTGATAAAATTGAAGTTCCGAAATTCAACGCCTGAACAAACAACGCCAGACCAAAGAGACCATAGATAATAGATGGGACACCGGATAAATTACGGATGGAAGCACGGATCGTTCGGGTCAGCCAGGTGTTCTCAGCATATTCGTTGAGGTAAATGGCGCAACATATTCCAAAGGGAATGGAGAAGATCGCTGTGATCAATGTCAGAAATACAGTACCAATAATCGGGGTTAGAATGCCGCCCTGTGTCATGCCATTGGTAGGCAGTTTGGAGACAAATTCCCAGGACAGCACGTGATAGCCTTTGGTAAAGATATCGTATAGGATCACGCATAAAAAGAAGCAGACTAGTCCTGTGGAGAGGAGAAGTGTACCCCATTCAACGATCGGCGCCAGTTTTTTGAATTTATGCTGCATGATATTTTCTAAAGCGGTTAATAAAATATTCACCAATTAGATTGGCTACCAAAGTCATAAAGAATAAGACAATCGCTATGGCAAATAGGGCATAATAGTGTGTTGTCTGATAAGGTACTTCACCCATTTCAATGGCGATCGTTGCGGTAATGGTTTTGACCGAATCAAAAAATCCTTTCGGAAAGATCGCTGCATTGCCAGTTGCCATGAGTACGGTCATGGTTTCGCCGATCGCTCTTCCCAGTCCCAGCATGACCGCTGCAATGATTCCCGGAGCTGCTGCCGGGATCGTAATCTTGCGCAATGTCTGCCAACGCGATGCGCCGAGGCCATAACTTGCTTCACGATAGGTTTGTGGTACCGCATGAATGGCGTCTTCGGAAATGGTAATGATGGTTGGCAGGGCCATAATCGCTAGTAAGATCGCACCATTTAACGCATTTAGTCCATTGGGCAAGTTGTTCAGATCTGCTATTCCGGGACCAACGAGCACGATCCCCAAAAAGCCGATCACGACGGAAGGGATTGCGGCAAGCATCTCTATGGTCGGTTTTAAAACTGTTTTGAGTTTGGGACTCGCATATTCGGAAATAAAAGCTGCTGTTCCCACACCAAGTGGGATGGCAATTAGCATGGCGCCCAGCGAAACAATCGAGGTGCTCACAATTAAAGGCAGGATACCGTACGCAGGCTCTGCAGCAGTGGGATTCCATTGGCTTCCAGTAATAAAATCGAGCGGTGAAACTTCCAGAAAGAAGGCAATGGCGTTATAGAGCAACATAAAGAAGATGCCTCCCAGAAGCGCAAGAACCAAATATCCGGTAGACTTGAATATGATTTTGGCGATCTTATCGATGGTTATTCGTTTTTTGTACTGCATGTTATTTTATTGGATAAGGTAATAACCTGAGTTTTCAATAATCTTCGTTCCTTCCCCTTTGGTCTCGAATTGGATAAATGACAGGACCTTGTCCCATGATTTTTCGGGAATAAACTGATAGAGGGGCCGTTGGAAAAAGTACAACCTATTTTTTATAGCTGTCGGATCTAAGGGGGAAATGGCATTGGAATCTACTTCATTTTTGATTTTCAATACCTTGATTCCTTTGTTGTCCTGAATCTTTTTGGATATATAACCGGCACCGACATAACCGATACCTGACTTGTCGATTTTGATGGCTTCCAATATCTGTGCATTACCGGTCATTTCTTTGGCCTTTTGGCTGTAGGCTATTTTTAGCTTCTTGCGAATAAATGAGTAAGTTCCCGAACTGCTCTGTCTACCATAGATATTGATTGGGACATCCTGTCCAGAAATTGATTTCCAGTTTTCAACCTGTCCACTCATGATTTTTGAAAGTGTTTTTACATCGATTTCCGTGATCGGATTGTCACTATGAACAACGAAAGCGGTAGCATCTTCGGCAAAAACAACAGTTTTCAGCCGTATATCTTTCTTTTGAAAGAGTGTCTTCTCTTCGTCAGTAAGCGGGCGTGAGGAGTTGGCAATATCTGCCTGTCCATTCAAAAGTGAAGTAATACCCAAACCTGAGCCGCCGCCGGAGATGGCTATGCTGAAGGTTGGATCCGTCTTGTTATATGCTTCGGCAAGATTAACAGCAAGGTTGACCTCGGTATCGGAACCTTTCATCTTGATGGTATGGTCATTATTTCCACAGGCGCATAAGAGGATACTGAAACTTAAAAGTACAGTAGAAATAAGACGATGGAAAGTCATGTTATTCATTCTTACTAAGTTAAACAGAAGAAGAATGATTTTGTGTTAGCGTTATGTTATCTTATTGTGAAGTCATATTTTGTAAATATATTTTCTGTTATCTGCCCATTGCACTCCTGAGTCCCTTTGGCGGAAAACCGATCACTTTTTATGAACTTTTTAGCAAAAAAGGGTAAGCGGACACGAAAAATGAAGAAAGATATACAATAGGGTTTGCATGTAGGCTTTGATGTTGGACGGGAGGAGGAGATGTGGATCGTGCAAAAAAAAACAGGCAAAAGCCTGTTTTCGTGTTATTATATCATAAAGAATTTCTGCGGGGATGTTTTAAAATAAGAGTATTGCGAAGACAGGAATCAGTGCAACCAAGGAATACATGACAACTGTCCTTTTGTGGAGATATAGACTGATGGATAGTAATAGCTCGTTGTTTTCCACACTCGCTATTGTTCCACTATTTCCCATAGCAGAGGGATTTATTTCGGCAATTTGGCCCTGTTCGTTTTCGATTTTCCAGGCTGACATCCACATATTTCGCGGGCTCCATTTGTATTTCTTTTCAATGAGGCTAATGGTCGCTCCACCGGTCCAATCGTTGTATTCGATGTCACCGATCAGTTCACCATGTTTATTGCGTATTTCAGTATATGGGTTGAAAAGCCCTTTGTTTTTAAAACTATATTGATCTGAGCGAATAGAAACATTGGCATCTAATGTCCAATCATTGGACTCCAACGAGCCGATCAGGCTATCATTGTTATATAACTTTGATTTATTTCCCAATAAATTGCTTTTCCAGTTGTAAATAGATCTCTTTTCCATAATTGTCTAGTTTAATATGTTTATTTTTCAAATTAGTATGAGCATCGGGAATTATGTTACAGTTTTTTTAAAAAATGTGATAAATATCTTATAGCCACCCTTATTCTAATAAAAAGATCGGCGATGTAAAGTGACCAATGGCGAGCCTGGGACGAAAACACCTGTTGATAACGGCGGATGTCATTTTGGGCGGTCTATTTCGTTTGCATCGTATGTTCAGTGATATGGACCGGGAGGTCGAGAAAGGAAACTCTTCTTTTCTGATGTTCTATTACGCTGTTTAAATGGGTGTTATGTTTTAGAAGTGAGTTATCCACACTATGTGGATAACATGTTGATAAGTATAAATGTGGCTATCTGTACTTTTCTGTTTCTTTTTTGGCTGGACACACAGCATTCATCATTTTGTCGTCAATAACTTTCAATGTATGTCATATCGGGCAAGAAAACTCAGGAAGTGCTACGGAAGTACGGTGTTCGATTTAATGATCTGGGTACTTTCAAAAGGGCTAACCGTTTTCGGAAGGTTTCGACGTAGTGCTGCTTTTTTTTCGATATTCCTTAAAATTACCCCGTTGTTTATATTCCAGTGCACCCTCCTCGCAGTAAGCGGAAAGATGCACGGAGAACTTGTTGCTTTGGCTTTTATCCACGCCCAATTCATCTAGAACCTCTGCTACGCGCTTAGGCGTATGAAAGAAACTGGAATGATAAACCAGATCGTCCAACTTTTTGCTAAGGGCAATTCTTTCCTGTACATCGGGAGGTAGGGAATAAGGAGGCTTGAATTCGATATCTTTTTCAAAGAAAGTTTTGGGCTGGATCTGGAGACTTTGACATAATAACAAAAAGTTCGTTAGGGTAAGGTCTTTTCCCTTTTCTATTCCATTAAGTGTACCTGTAGAAATTCCAGTCAGGTTTGATACATCCCGTAAGGAATAATAAAGCTCATGCCGTTTTGCACGAAACCGTAGCCCTATAGCTTGAAGTTTTCCTCTATCGTTATCCGTCATGCAACGAATTGAATGATATTTTGCGCAATAATATTATTAAAATTTTGTTTAAAAATTTGCAGTTATATTTTTCTTTTTTATATTCGTTGTAATATGATATTTAGAGAATATTTGGTATTTCAATTTTAAATATCTGTTCTTTTAGTGATATGTTGTTGAAGTGATGTTTTCTTTTTGGTCAGCGCATTTTAAAAATTGCAAAATTTCCCTATATCTGTTGTTCCGGGATAAACCGGTACATACCAATGAAAAGCAATAGAAATAAGTCAACTTGCCCAGCTCCGGCATTCCATCGAATCCGTCAATTTCGCCGAAGCTGGGGTAGGTTGCACAAGAGTATACATGTAATGTAAGGGTCTAGCGCATAAGTGGCTAAGCACACTTTGACTCGGATAAGCTCCTTTGATGCCAGCTGGCATCCATGCATTCTAATTGTGCAATTGGAATTATTACAATTTTATCGAGAAGATAAAATATAAAGCTAAGACGGTACACAAAAAACGTGCACTCACCTTTAATCTGCACTCATAAAATAATAGATCAAATAAAATACAATCAGCACACAAACGGCAATGATTAATGTGCGTTTGATATTGCGGCCTGCAGGTGCATCGTCTTTTTCTTCAACGGCTACATCAGGTAATTTTTCCTCCGGCTTGTCCTGGCTATGCTCTGGAGTATTGAATTGATTTTCCATTTTTTTTTGTGTTGTCCTATGCATAGAACATGTTTGGTGGGTAAATCGTTTAAGATGTTCAATTTTTTGGAAGAAAAAAGATTCCTCTTGTTATAGAGAACAGGCGGTGTGAATAAATAAAAGTCCAAAAGCGTTGCGTTTTTTAGAGTATTTGCATACATTGCAACTGCACTTAACACGAATAAACCTAAACAACCCGTAAACGTATGTTTACCATAACTTTCGTGTTGGATAGGTCGGTAATAAATAAAACACATGAAAAGAAGAACGCTTATCGGATCATTCATGGCTGGCTGTATGCTATTGGCCATCAATCCGACTTTTGCGCAACAGAAAGCCGCAAAGAAAGAAATTGGTCTACAGTTGTACTCCGTACGTGAGGAAATCAGCAAGAACCCAAATTTCGATCAAATTTTACAAAAGATCGCTGCACTTGGGTATACGGGCGTAGAAGCTGCCGGTTATAATGCTGGCAAACTATACAATCTGAGCCCGCAGGAATTTAAAGCCAAGGTAGAAAAAGCAGGGATGAAGGTCCTTTCTTCCCATGCAACCAAAACATTGTCTGCGCAGGAGCTTGCCTCTGGAGATTTCTCCGAATCCTTGAAATGGTGGGACCAATGTATCGCTGCCCACAAGGCCGCTGGAATGAAATATATTGTGACACCTTGGATGGATGTGCCTAAGACACTCAAAGACTTAGAAACACAATGCCGTTATCTAGATGCTGTGGGGGCAAAATGCCGTGAGCAGGGATTGCTTTATGGATACCACAACCACGCTCATGAATTCAAAAAGGTTGAGGATAAAGTAATGTACGATTACATGCTGGAGCATACCAATCCCGAAAATGTATTTTTCGAAATGGATGTCTACTGGGCAGTAATCGGTGATGTCAGTCCGGTTGATTACTTCAACAAATATGCGGGTAGATTTAAGGCTTTACATATTAAAGACCACCGTGAAATCGGTCAAAGCGGAATGGTCGGATTTGATGCGATCTTTAATAATGTCAAAACAGGTGGACTGAAATACTTGTTTGTTGAATTGGAAGAAACACATAATGATATTTACACAGGTCTTGAGCAAAGTATAGACTACCTGAAAAAGGCTCCTTTTGTAAAGGCCAGCTATTCTAAATAGCCGTTAATCGGGAGAAAATTGACGATGCTGAGACAATTGTCCGGTTGATAGATTTATTATTTTTCGTTAACTTGAGTGGATTAAAAAGGGATTTTTTAATCGTATTAAAACGGAAAATATGAAACGGATTATTGTTGCTACAGACTATGCTGAAGAGGCAGAACATGCCCTAAAGTTTATACTCGAAGTTTTTGCTGGTAAAAAATATGAGATCATCTTGTTCTCCCTGCAGAACCCTTCAATACATGCGATGAACGCACGTCTTTCTCCCGATTCCATGTTCAAAATTTTTGAACATCAAAACAAGGTTTTAACCGATAAAGCGGAGGGTATCACGCGGCAAAGTGGGGTGCCTGCTCTTCCTTATCTGGCAACGGGTTTATTCTACGATCAGATTACAAAATGTATTCAGGAGACGGGTGCCGACTTATTAGTCATGGGTATGGCCAAACGTTCGTTTGACCAGGATATGTTGGGTAATACTACTACGTCTGCCATCAGTAAACTAAAAATTCCTATTCTATCTGTTCCACTTGGGGCACAATTTAGCGGGCTTAAGCATATCCTCTTCGCCTGCGACATCGTACGCGGGGTGCAAAAAGAGATTCTTGAAAAGGTGAAAGATTTCGCAACTGACTTTAATGCCGTATTGGAAGTGCTTAATATCCGTAAAACCGTTGAGCAGCTAAATGAAGAAAAGGGAAATGAAACCCGGGCGGCAATCGGAGACGTCATGGGCATTGTCAGCTACTACTATAAAAATGTAACGTCTAATGAGGTGGTCAAAGCCATTCGTGACGAGGTTAAAGAAAGTAATACTGATCTTTTGGTCATGATTCCCTATAAATATGGTTTCTGGAACTCACTGACGCATCGGAGCAAAACGCGTATGATGGCCTCAGGCCTGGATGTTCCGCTGCTGACCATTTCAATATAATTGGTCAGGTCTCCTGGATTATTTGTAGTGTCTATAAAACTTGTTGTTGAAGAGTTCCGAAGGATCGTATTTTATTTTAGTTCTGAAAAAACTGCCTGCTTGCGGATAGACTTTTCTCATTTTGTCTTTTGCGATATGTAGGCGATAGGGGAGATAGTATGTCCCCTCGTTTTTAATGGCTGCATCTACCAGAAGATTCGTGAGGCTATGCATATCAGTCTCTTGCAGGGCTGTTTTTTTCTGATTGAACAAGAGCACAAAACCAAATACATCTTCCCGCGCATAATTTAAATAAGCGTCATGGTCCCGATTGACGGCGCGGATGGTAATGTTCAGCAGATCCAGTTTCGATTTTAATAAAATAGGTTTTATGTCCTGGATGAAATTCATGAAATTTCGTTCTGGAATAAAGTATTCGTGGAGCAGATCCGTCGATGTGGTATCTTTGTTTTCGATTAAGGAGACTTGGCTATCCATGATCTCATTTCGGGTAAATGTGAGATGCCGTGCAGGAATGGCCGAAGATGTTTCAAGATCCCAGCGGAGCCGCTTTCCATATTCGCTATTGACACTACCCCTAAATATCAGTCTTTTGGTTTCTTCAATTTTCTTTTCCTGTCGGAAAAGCTGTATCGGCGGTTCTTCTGTCTGTTCAAAATAATTGAGTGTCGCCTCCGCTAGAAAATGTTTTTTGGAAACGCGTAATCGCCCAAAAACCAGATCTACTTTCGGATTGTCAAGAATATATTTTTTATAATACTTCGTATAATTTTCTGGAGCTAAGTTGACGTAATGATATTTTAGGGACTGATTATCGACAACTTTGAGCTTTACATCGAGTATAATACCAAATAGACCATAGCCACCAAGCACATGATGAAACAGTTCCGTGTTCTCGTCGCGGCTGCAGAGGAGTACCTGACCTCGGGCATTCATTAGTGTAAAGGAAAGTACGCTGGAAGCTAAGGGCGGCGAATTCTTTTGCCATCCATGTCCATTGACACTCAGTGATCCGCCAACAGAAAATGAACTAAAAGCTTGCATCACAGCAATTGATTTACCATAATGGTCTAAATAGTGAATGGCATCCGACCAAAGTGCACCTGATCCGATGCTCAGTATATTGTTTACTGTGTCAAGCTGCATGTGGTTATAAGGGAGCATATTGATCACTATACCACCGGGATACATTGTATGCCCGCCCATACTGTGACGGGCTCCAGCCAACGCTATTTTTAACCCCTCGGTATTTGCATAATGCAGAATTTGCCGCAATTGATTTTCAATTGCCGACCTGTCTTTTGGTATAGCAATGATGGTATCGACTCTGGTCAGGTTAAGCGCGCTAGCATCATCCACATGCCGAGCAGGAAGCACCCTGTGATTATCTGTTTCTCTCCATTTGGTTCTGAGGAGATGGATAATGGGGAATGCAATAACCACTAAAAGAATAAGCAAGGTTAGCAATGAATAACGTTTGGTCCTTTGGGTTATACGCATGGTCTCCGTTCAATTTAATAATGTGAACGATCCCAAGGATAGTTCACTACCAAAATAATATAAATTTATTGTTTTTTAATTTTATTTTTATCCGAAAAGATAGTTAACCGAGTTCTGTAAAAAGTCTCAAAAAAAAATAATATGCGTTATGGAATTCCGTTGCTTGCTGCATCCCTGTTCAAATTATTACTTGAAAAGATGATAAAATATATCTCTTTGTGTTTATTTATCTGTGCTGCTCAGACGCTATTTGGTCAGGTACAACGTTACGAAGGTAAGATTACAGACGCCTTCGGAAGGCCATTGAAAGATGCTGCAGTGATTCGTGTTGCCGACAATGTCGTATCCAGTTTTGACGAACTGAATGCCGGATTACATAAAGGCAAGGTGATACACACTGATATCAATGGTGTATTTGGAATGGATCTCAATGACCGTGATAAAATACAGTTATGGAAATATCCAGTTCAGTTACCTAAGGCTTACCAGTTATATGAGTTTCGATCGGATCCCTTTAATAAGTCCGGAGGTTATCTTGTGGAGCTTGTGGCGGCAAGAGAACAACATACCGACGTGAATTTGTTTCCAATGGATACCTCGATCGCCAGAAGTTCCTCCAGGCCTGTCGTTTTGAGAAATAATGGCGGTTCTTACTATAGTATGAGTGAGAACAAAAATCGAGTGTATATCTATCAGAACCCAAAGCCGGGGTATGGATTACTAGATATCAATCTGACACTTGGTGGATCTATCAATAAAGCGGATGATCGTGTAAAATTACAAAGGGATTATGTACAGGGGCATGCGCTGAGTGGGCAATTGGTGGCTTCGAAAGATGTTCCTTACAGCTGGGGACCTTTGGTCGCCCAGACAGACCTACCTACAGTTTACAATAACAAAAATATCTATCGGAGCGGATATCAAGCCTCCACGACACTGGATATGACCTATAAGCAAGATGGCCTGGGAAAATTCTATGGAGAAGTCGAATATAGCAAGAAGCAGGGGGTATTTGATCCGAACAAAACTAATTCCTGGGGGGCGCAGCTAAATTATTCCCGTCAATTTGGAATAGGACATCGGCTCCAGGTTTTGAATAAATTCAATCAATCCGATGAAAAAATGCCTATGATAGGTAATAACTACGCTAATGTACTCATGGGAGCCTATCTATCGCCAGTAAATTTTGATGCTAAATCACAACCGAATGCTAATATTTCAACTGTATATACCAATCCCTGGTTTTTATTAAAAAATAATCGCGATAATCAATTCAATCAGAAATATCTAGGGACACTGAAATATGAATGGGATCATAACCGCTTTTTTTGGGGGGCACAGCTCAGTTATCAATACCAACAAAATACATTAAACTATGGCCTTGTTGGAAACATGGACGAAGGGGATCGGGATATATTTGTCAACCGTAAATTAAAAACAAAATTGTTTGATACGAATATACAGGGTAAGTATTATTTGGCGGCAGGCAAAAAGTTGTATTTACAGGGGAATTTCTGGTACAAAAACCAATGGATGTCTTTAAACCGTTCTGTAGCGAGTTTTGCGCCGGTCTCTTTGCTACATCGGTCTTCGGAATTCCAGGCCGGACTGATAGCGAAGGAATTTGGTGGTTACAATAACAACTGGACCTTTGACCTATTGCCGAGTATGTTGGTAAGCAACAAAAGCAAAAATAAGACAGTCTTCAATTTTGTTGGCCAAGTGGAAAGAAGGTTTGATTTTGATTTGTTTGACCGGGGAGATATTATCGCTAATGTATGGGGGCAATTCAATCTTTCACATCTTGAACCCAATCAGATCAATAATGATATACAATTTGGTCTGATGCGATATTCCATCAAGGATTTTCAATCCTTCCTACCCATGGACGAATTGCTATTGCGGGATCCTGTGGATAAATTGCAACGGAAAGTTAATTATGAGTTCGGTGCTTCTCTAAAACGACATGGGTGGAGCCTTGAAGGGAATTTTTATCAATTTTATGTGAAGAACGGTTATGCCCCAATTTGGCAAGACAATCAATATCGCTTGAACAATGCGGTTGATTATCAACAAAAGGGATTTCGGATGGCCATTTCTTCTCAGTTTGGAATCTTCAATAGCCCGTTGAACTGGTATCCAAGACTGGATTTTCACCGCTATATCAATAAGGTAGATAAAATCCATTTGGAAGCTGATCGTATCCAGATAGCTGGTATGCAGGAGATCAGTAAAAACTATATTGTTGGACAACCAGTCGGCGTGATTATGGGAACAGCATATGCGCGTACCGCTGACGGCCAGCTACAGATTGATGGAGATGGCTATCCTATTGTGGCCCCTGAGCAAAAGATTCTGGGAAACCCAAATCCCGATTTTGCTTTGATCTTTGGTAATACATTGCAATATAGGGGAATCCGTTTCGATATTGATCTCGAATGGAGCAGGGGAGGTAAAGTCTGGAATGGAACACGACAAATGCTCAATTATATGGGGCGCTCGTTAGAAACCGCCTCCGGACGATTGTTAAAAGATCAATTATTTCCGGGGATTGACGCACAGGGAAATAGAAATAATAAATTGGTAGACTATTATGATCCAGCAGCGGGTACTGAAAATAATAGGTGGGTGCGTTACGGTCTATCAGGAGTGGCAGAAGATGTTATCGAAGACGCAAGTTACCTACGTCTTTCCAGAATAAATCTCTCACGTAGTTTTGATATATCCTGGCCATATCTCAACAAAATTGATCTGACGCTTTATGCGGAGAACCTGATGTATTGGAGTAGATATAAAGGGAATTATCCCGGGGCATCCCTCTTAGGGCAGAGTAATGCCGTGGGCTTGGATTACTTTAACTCACCATTGATGAGGACTTTTGGTTTTAACGTTGTACTGAATTTTTAACCTAGATGCCATGATTAACGACAATATAAATGCTAAGGGAAAAAGGCTGGATAAAGGATCTGTGTTTGAGACCAGATCGCGGCTAAGCAAAAAGGGAAAGCACTATAACCTGAAAAATTATATCGGATCTTTTTTGAGTTGTTTTTTTACAATAACATATGTGTTATTTACAGTTAGTGTTTTTGGTCAGGCACAGATAGTCCAAAATAAAATAAGGGAGTACGCCGGTCTTCTGCCTTTGGAACGTGTATATGCACATACAAATAAGACGATTTTTGCGCCGGGAGAGACAATTTATTTTACAACTTATCTCTGTAATACTGACTTCGGTGAATCCGATCGGAGTGATCTTGTTATTGTAGACTTGATTGCACCAAATGGACAGGTCATTCAACATAAGCAATTTGCCGCAAATGCAATTTATGCCAAAGGAAGTCTCCAATTGGGGAGACAGCTTGCAGGAGGTATTTATAAATTGAAAGTGCAGACTCCTTGGATGGTCAATTTCCCAAATCTCGCTTATGAGAAAGACATCACTGTCATGCGGACCAATCCACCACGGCTCATCATGCAGTTGGAACTTGAAAAGGAATCTTACGGAAAAGGAGAAACTGTCGCTGCAGATTTTGTGATTAAAGACCTGGGGAATCACCCACTTTCAAATCAGTCTTTTGCTTATGAAGTGAGTATCGGTGGTCAGTTGTATCTTTCACAGGTGGCTAAGACTGACCATTTAGGTAAATCCCAAATAACATTTGCATTGCCGGCAGTTTTGGAAAATAAACATGTGAGCTTGAATGTCCGTTTTGTACACCAGCAGCTGATTGAGTCGATATCTAGGAATGTCCCTATTATTCTCGAAGATATCGATCTTAAATTTATGCCTGAAGGTGGCTATCTTCTGGAAGACTTTTCTAACGTGGTGGCATTTAAAGCTTTGAATGCAGAGGGATTTCCGGCTGATATCGCGGGGGCCATCTATGACGATGGGGGGAATAAGATCTGCAATTTTTCCTCCTTTCATCAAGGTATGGGGAAGTTTTCATTCATCCCTAAAAGAGGGCGAACCTATTATGCGCAATTGGAAAAGCCTTATCGTACCAATAAGCCCATTGCGCTGCCTACGATGAAAAACAGCGGTATAAAGGTGCAACTGGAAGAGCAATCAAAAAATGAATTGAGCTTGCGGGTCATCAGTAGTATGGACAGCCGAGTGGGTTATTTTATCCGGAAGGAGGATAAAATCTTTCGTACAGGCGAGATGACAGTAACTAAGGGGACAAATTCGCTCAGGTTATCAAAAGAAGGCTTACCACAGGGGGTACTAAGTATCTCTATTTTGCAGGGTAGGCAAATCTTGAGCGAACGGTTATTCTTTAATACGATGAACGATGGACTACAGATTCATGTAACGAGCGATAAAGCGATCTATAAGACTCGTGAGGATGTGAAGCTGACGATTGAGACTCAGGATGCTAGGGGTAAATCTGTGCCGGCAGCGATATCACTGAGTGTTGTCGATGATAAGGTTTTAAGTTATCTGAACGATAAACAGCATGATATACGCTCTTGGATGTGGCTGGGCGCCGCAGTGCAAGGCGAAATCTATCAACCCGCCTTCTATTTTGATCCAAGCAAAGACAAACGTACACAAGCCCTTGATATGCTTATGCTGACACAGGGCTGGCGAAATTATACCTGGGATAAGGTGTTGAGCAACGAAGAGCTTACGGTGGTCAAGACACAGCCGAATAATATGCTCAAGGGAGTAGTCTATAGACAGGGCAAGGGACGAAATACGGCATATTCTTCAAAAATGTATGTCGTTGCAGATAGCTTGTTGTACACGGTAACTCCGGATAAACAAGGACGTTTTGCAATTCGTACTATCCCGTGTGATTTCTGGCGAATCTATATCCCCACACATCGGAAAAATGAGTTTTATTATGTTGCTGCATCTCAAGATGAAGTCGCGGTCTCAGTAAGGCAAAAGCGGCAGGCGACTGATCCTGTTTTGGTGAAATTGGAGACGACTCCATTGGTCCAACACATCAATGATGAAATGCCCCTTCCGCCGAAAATAGAAATGGAGCCACAGGCACCTGATGGGGATGCGATCCTGGAAGAACTGGTTGTCCTCGGCTATAATGTAGATCGAAAGACAACAGTGACGGGGTCAACAATGGCGATCAGTAGCAGCGATCTCTATGCACAAGCGAATTTAATCTCGGCCTTATCGGGCAAGGTCGCTGGAGTGATTGTCAGCCCTTTGGCTGAAAGGTCAAATGCGCCAGTTGTAATTCGTGGGATGAACTCCATTGGTGGCACCGGTGGTCCTCTTTTTGTTGTGGATGGGGTAGCCTATAACGAAGCCAATATGACGAATTTTGCTGGATTTCCACCTGAATTGATCCAAAGTATTTCGATATTAAAAGATGCATCGGCAACAGCTATTTACGGTGCCCGTGGAGCTAACGGTGTGATTCTTATCACAACGAAAGGCGGGAAAGGGATTGAGGGAGATGCTCGGAGCCTTTTTAGCAATAGCCATCTTGTTGGGGGGCAAAAATACCTGGCCTTGAACACGGTATTTCGAAAGGTTCGTTTTGATCAGCCACAGGAGTTTTATATACCCAAGTATAAAAACAGACAGGCCTTGATCAAAGATGATTTTCGGGATAATATCTATTGGAATTATCATATCGAGACCGATGCCCAAGGGCGGGCCCAGATTACCTTTCCTAATGCGGATGAGCATACTTCTTATCGGATCATAACGGAAGGGGTTGGTAAAAATGGTCTAATAGGACGTAGTCAACAGACAACATATCAAGTGAAAGACGAAATAGGCTTAGACGTCAAACTGCCTTTGTATGCTTCTCAGGGAGATTTGATCAATGCGCAATTACTGGTTGATAATACAAGGAAGGAGCCGCTATCCGTCAGTAGCCGGGTCGACTTGATTGGAAACAACCTTGAATGGAAATCTGAGGTTAACGCTACAAAAATAGGGGCACAGGAACAAAGCCCGTTGCTTGTACCACTTGAAGTAAAGCAGCCTTCGAATGAAAAAGACAAGATCCGTTTTTCTATCCGTAGCGATTCCACGGTACTGGGAATTATAAAGGATATCAAATTGTTTAATAAAGGATTTCCTGTGGAGTTCGGGCATTCAACATCTAAATATCTGGAATATGAATTTGAACTTAAAAATGCAATCAAGGGTTCGCAACGGCTTTCGGTGGAGCTATATCTCAATCCATTGAAGCAGATTACGCAGGGACTGGAACGCATTGTACGTGAGCCATACGGTTGTTTCGAGCAGGTTTCTTCATCCGTCTATCCCAATATATATGCACTTTCCCTCCTTCAGCAAATTAGGGGGGATGAATCCTTGCAACGCAAAACACAAGAGTTTTTGACTAGTGGTTATAAAAAATTAGCGGCCTACGAAATCAAAGGAGGGGGCTTTGATTGGTATGGAAAACCGCCGGCACATGAGGTGCTTTCAGCTTTTGGTTTAATTGAATTTATGGAAATGAAGCCATTTATCGCTGTAGATCAAAAGATGATCGAACGTACTCAGAACTGGCTTTTATCAAAAAAAGATGGTCGGGGTGGATACCATCAGGGAGCGGGAAGGTACGCTTTTTCGGGGAATCGTGAGTTGATAAATAATGCTTATATCACTTATGCATTAAGCGTTGCAGGTGTAGGGGCGGAGATCGAGCTGGAGTTTCAAAAGGCTTATCAGGAAGTCCTGGGGTCAAAAGATCCTTATCGTATGGCAATAATAGCGCTTACCGCAAAAAATCTCAATAAAGCAGAGCAATTGGAAAGCCTGAAATTACGCATCAAGGAACTGCTTCCCATGGTAATTGAAGATAAGAAAGGCTTGGCCGAAGGAAGTATTACGAATTCGGATGGACGCTCGTTGCGAAATGAAACGCTGGCCTGGATCGCTCTTGTTTTTCAATTGGAAAACAAAGCATCCCAGGAATTGACCGCTTGTATGGATGCACTTGTAAAATCTGCAGATCGGGGTTACTATGGTTCAACCCAGGCAACGGGACTCGCCTTGAAAGCTGCAACAGGATATTATCAACTGTTTGATCAGGATATGCGCGCGAAAAAAGGAAAAAAGATGGAGCTATGGCTGGACGGTCAACTACTGATCCGCGATACCACACTCCAGGCTGATTCGCTGAGCAGACTATTTTTGACAGAGCTGCCTGCAGGAAAGCATCAAATCTCCATCCGCTTGGAAAACATGGATTATGCTGTGGCTTCCTACCGGTTTAATTATATGACAACGGTGCCGCCAAGCGCTAGGGATCGCGTATTGGATCTTTCGACATCATTATCCAGCAATCGCATTCGTATGGGCGATAATACAGTACTCAAGGTACGGCTATACAATACACGGGATAAGGCGGCTTCTATGCCATTGGCGAAGATCGGTATTCCAGGGGGACTAACTCCCGAACCACAGCAATTGAGGGATTTAATGGAAAAAGGTTTTGTGGATTACTATGAAATTTTTGAGAATTACCTGGTGTTATATTGGCGCGGAATTGACGCCAAAGAAGCTAAAGAGCTGTCCATAGACCTCAAAGCCCAGGTACCGGGAAAATATCAGGGCGCCGCATCTTCGGGCTATTTATATTATACCGAAGAACTAAAAGATTGGCAAGAAGGATTAAAAGTCGAAATTGAGTAATCAAATAAACTATTTGTACGATCGGATTAAAGAAAGCCTGTCAACATAATTTTGACAGGCTTTCTTTTGTTTTAAAAGTTTTATTGTAATAATGGTAAAATTTTGTTCCAGATCTGCTGGTAAATCTTATCATCTCGAATGATACCTTTATTTTCGTCGTAATAATTGGGAGAATCAAAGCTTCCGCCTCTACGGCGTTCGATCAGGAATATATTGAGGACAATTTTAGCTGTTCCATCGGATAAGGGACTAACCAAAAAATTGGAAATTTTTGTATCGCCTTCATTACTAAATAATCCTGTGTTTTTGTTGTATACACTTGTCTGTATAAAACCTGAAGAACGGTCTAATTTATCAATATAATAGCCGCTTTCATGGAGAGCCTGTACAATTTTTGTATAGGCAGAATCTGCAGGGATCATGATGGTCTTGGTCCGCTCGGGATTTTGCGCTGAGGCTGGATTGATCCAAAAGAATATAGAGAGAAACGACAATAGCAATGTGTGTGATTGTGGAGTCATACCTGTGGCTTTAAGCGTATAAAATAATTACTTAAAGCTAATGATTTTTCTCTTGAAAGCCAATTGGGTGACTTAACTTACCCTTTTACCCAATATTTTTAAACTCCGTTCTACACCGTCCAGCGTAGCGATATTTGGGAGATTCGCCCATTCCTGGAATCCCATTTTTTCGAATAGTGTAATGCTCGGGACGTTATGCGCAAAGATGAAGCCTAATAAGGTATGTACTCCGAGTGCCGGAGCTTTGTCTATACAATACTGAAGGATTTGTTTACCCAGTCCACGGCCCCGTTGCTGTTCATCCAGGTAAATGCTGATCTCTACTGTGGCATCGTAGGCCGGCCGGCCATAGAACGACTGAAAACTCACCCAGCCTAGGATATTGTTATTTTCGTCCTCTACCAACCAAAGGGGTCTTTTTGACGGACTATGCTCGTCAAACCATTTCTGTCTACTTTCTGCTGACACTGGACTGGTGTCAGCTGTGACCATTCTGGATGCAATGGTGGTATTGTATATCGCAACGATACGGGGTAAGTCTGCCCGGCTGGCGTCCCGAAATATTAACTGACTCATGCTACAAGTTATTTTAGATCTTAATCCAAAAATATCAGTTTTACCGTATAGTTGATGCTTTTTGTCAAAGTTTTTACTCCTGATGAATGCACGGTTGTCTTTTGAAAAGCTACAAAATTGCTAAACAGATTGATACTTAAATATTTTGTGTAAACGGTGGTCTATCATTGGCCTTATGCAAGGGGTAATCACATCTATATGCTATTCAAAAAACTCATTCACCTGTGATATGATCTAACTACCAACTTATAAGAGCAGAAATTACACTAATTTGAACATTTTTTTCGCTTGAATATGACTTAATTTTATCATCTTAGGATAAGCAAATAGCTTTTGTTTGCTCAATATAAACCTTAGTACAAGAAAAATGATATACGCTCAGTTTATGATGGCTATATCTTGTGGTTCTTAATTCTTTGGAGCTGCCGATCATGCGGGATAGCATAGGAATTGAGTGTTTGGCCTGTGTGACAGCTGATTTCTTGGGATTTATCGATAGCATTATGGATCAACAACAACCTAAACAATCAATTCGAATCCGCTCAATGGATGTCATGCGTGGTATGACGCTATTTCTTATGTTATTTGTCAACGATTTATTCGCTCCTGGTGTTCCCAAGTGGATGCTGCATACGGAAGCGGATGTCGATGGCATGGGATTGGCAGATTGGGTTTTTCCGGGATTCCTTTTCATGGTGGGAATGGCTGTACCTTATGCCGTGGCCGCGCGGGAAAAGACGGGGGAGTCCATGGGGCTTATCTTTTCCCATATTGTCATCCGTACGGCGAGCCTGATCCTGATCGGTGTTTTGATTCTGAATGGAGGCCGTCTGGATGCCACATTGACAGGGATGTCCAATTTTTTGTGGTTAGGTTTATTGTACCTTTGCGTATTTATGGTTTGGAATAGGTTTCCGACGAAATCGGGAAATCAAGCCTTATTTAAGGGGATACGTTTCCTTGGGATCTTGGGGATCTGTTACCTGGTCTATCGTTTTAAAGCCTCCGATGGTAAAGGTCTGGAAATCGGTTGGTGGGGAATCCTGGGCTTGATTGGATGGGGCTATTTCGCCGCAGCTGCCACATTTGTATTAAGCAGGGGACGGCTTGCTGTTGTGGGATGCGCATGGTTGCTGTTTCTCGTTCTGAATATCCTGTCCCAAACAACGTTCAAATTACATGTTCCGGTCCTCGGAAATTACCTGAATGTGTTGTTGTCTGGCAATGTTCCTTGCATTGTATTGGCCGGGACAATCATTGGTATACTGATCAGACGATATGCGACTGCACCTAAAATGCTTTTGTGTCGACTGCTGGTTATTGGCATACTGTGGCTGACTGGCGGATTTGTGCTGCGCTCCTGGTTTATACTGTCCAAAATTCATGGTACGCCGAGCTGGGCGCTGCTATGTTGCGGTATAAGTGTACTGTTATTGCTACTTATCTATTACCTCATAGATATCCGGAAATACCATAATGGAATATTTGTCTTTGAGGAGGCCGGTAAGAATTCGCTGACCACCTACCTTGCCCCGGATTTGATTTATTTCATCTGTTGGGGATTTCAGATTCCTTTATTTTTCTATAAGCAATCGAGTAATATGGTGTTGGCAGTCGGTGGTTCGTTGCTATGGGCCTTCGCCATGCTGTGGTATGCTATTTTATTGAAAAAGATGAATATCTATTTAAAACTTTAAAAATCCGCGGGTGATAACCTGTTTATCCTGTTGTTTGCCAGAGGTCATCATGAAGTTGATTGGCCCAGAATTAGCATTATTAATTTTCAATTTTTATTATAATCAGTATGAAATCTAAACATGTTACGAAACCTCTAAAGCTATTCGCCTTTAGCTTTGCGGCGATAGCTTTATTGACAATGATTATTTGTCCCCAAAAGAGCTATGCATTTGAAAAAAATAAAAAAGTGGTGATTGCTTATGTGACTTCCTGGTCAAGCGTGATGCCGGATCCGACGTACCTGACACATATCAATTATGCATTTGGTCATGTAAATGATCATTTTGACGGTGTGCGCATTGACAATGAAACAAGATTAAGGAGTATCACTGATCTGAAGAAAGCGCATCCTCACCTTAAAATACTGCTTTCCATTGGAGGTTGGGGAAGTGGCCGCTTTAGTGAGATGGCTGCTGATGCTGCTAATCGGAGAAAATTTGCGGGGGATTGCGCACGTGTTGTAAAAGAGTTTAAGCTTGACGGCATTGATATTGACTGGGAATACCCGACCAACTCTTCTGCCGGTATTTCCGCGACGGAATCGGATACAGAAAATTTTACGTTGCTAATGCGGGATATTCGTAAGGCCATCGGTAGGAAAAAGTTATTGACACTGGCCTCTGTATCAAGTGGTCAATATATTGCATTCGACCAGATTAAAAACGACGTGGATTTTGTGAATATCATGACCTATGATTCAGGCAATCCTCCTTATCATCATGCGAGCCTGCACCGTTCATCTTTATCGGGGCGCACGACCTGTGCTGAGGCCGTTAAGGCGCATATCGCTGGCGGTATGCCTGCCGAAAAGCTGGTGCTTGGCATTCCATTTTATGGACGCGGAAATAAAACCGATATCAAAGGTTTTATCGACTATAAGGATCTCCTGAATTTGCAGGGTTTTGAACAGAAATGGGATGATGAAGCGAAGGCACACTATTTGGTCAATGCGCAAGGAACTCTGGTATTAACTTTTGAAACGCCCGAATCCATTGCCCTGAAATGTGAGTATGTGCATGAGCGGGGATTACTAGGTGCAATGTATTGGGAGTATGCCGGTGATACCGAGGGGGGCATACTGCGAGATGCGGTGTATAAGGGTATTATACGTTGATATTAGAATTCCTAAAAATTGTGAAAACCGAAATTACTGAACTATCTATAAGGCTTCTTATTTGATGATGATGCAGTAATTTCGGTAAGGGAATCTATTGCTGAAGTCTATATTGTCGTGATGGTCATCAGAATGCTGTCCATTTTTGACTGGACTGTCCAGAAGCTATCACTGTTTCGATAAATTTCATTCCCCTTGCTCCATCTGCTACCGTAGGAAAATCCAACATGGCCTCGGTAGGACTGGTATCGTTTAAGTTGGCGAGAATTGTAGCTGAAAAATTTCTGTAGATATTGGCAAATGCTTCGATATAACCTTCCGGGTGTCCGGCCGGCAAGCGAGTGTTGTGCTGGGCGAGGGAGGAAAGATATTGCTGTCCTGCACGAAATATTTGAGCTGGTTCATTGAGCCATTTTAGTAGAAGAGTATTCGGATCCTGCTGGTTCCATTCCAACCCTGCTCTCTCGCCGTATATCCGTATTTTTAAAGCATTTTCTTCGCCTGCCGCTACCTGTGAGGCTGAGAGCACTCCTGTCGCATCATTTTCAAATCTCAGTAGGACATTTCCGTCATCTTCCAATCGTCTTCCAGCCACGACGGTTCGCAGATCGGCACATATTTGGGTTATTTTTAGGCCGGAAATATATTCAGCCAAATGGGCCGCATGCGTTCCGATATCACCCATGCAACTGCTCAATCCACCTTTTTCGGGATCTGTTCTCCAGGCAGCAAGTGGAGATTCCGTCTCGATTAACGTGCTCAGCCAGCCCTGTGGATATTCTACCATGATTTTACGGATATTGCCAAGTTTGCCTTCGCGTACCAGCTGGCGCGCCTGTTTGACCATGGGATATGCCGAATAGGTATAGGTGACGCAAAGCAGGAGTCCTGTTTCATTGATTTTCTGCTGTAATAATTCCGCTTCTTTGCGCGTGAATGTCATGGGCTTTTCCAGCAGCACATGAAACCCGTGTGTCAGGGCTAGCATGGCTGGCTCAAAATGGGCAACATTTGGAGTTACAATGCTTACAAAATGCATCCGTTCGTCAGGTGGTAGCTGACTTTCGCGCAGGATCATTTCCTGAAAATTTGCGTAGATTCGATCCGTGGGGAGCGAAAGGAGTTCTCCAGATTCCTGTGCTTTAACGGGATCCGAACTTAATGCGCCGCAACATAGTTCGATCTGTCCATCTATACCTGCTGCCATACGGTGTACGGCACCAATAAAAGCATTTTTGCCACCCCCCACCATGCCCATCCTGATTTTTTTGATTTCCATAATAACTGTATTTTAGGCTGTTAATCGTCTGATAAACCTATCAATTTTCGATTCAGGTTGTCATCAGGACCAGCAGATGCAAAGTCGTCGAATGCATGATCACTTACCCGAATAATGTAATCCTTGATATGTTGTGCGCCTTCACGGGCCCCATCTTCGGAGTTTTTAAAGGCACATTCCCATTCCAGGACTGCCCAGCCCTTAAAATCATATTGCGTCAGCTTGGTAAAGATCGCCTTAAAATTGACCTGCCCATCGCCAATGGAACGAAAACGGCCAGCCCGTGCTTGCCAATTTTGATAACCACCATATACACCTTGACGGCCAGATGGATTGAATTCAGCATCTTTTACATGGAACATTTTGATCCGCTCGTGATAGATGTCGATGAATTGCAGGTAGTCAAGGCATTGCAGTACGAAATGTGAGGGATCGTACAGGATATTTGCCCGTTTATGATAAACGACTTTTGCAAGGAACATGTCGAAAGTGACACCATCGTGCAGATCTTCACCGGGATGGAGTTCATAGCAGAGATCCACATCGTATTGTTCGCAGGCATCCAATATGGGGAGCCACATATTGGCGAGTGCCGTGAATCCTGTTTCCACTAGATTCTCCGGACGTTGCGGCCAAGGATAAACGTAGGGCCAAAGAAATGCACCGCTGAACGTCGCAAGGGCCTTCAGTCCGAGGTTATGGGAGGCTTTGATCGCGTAGTAGAGCTGCTGTACAGCCCATTGCTGCCGCTCTTTGGGATTATTATGCAGTTCTGACGGTGCGAATGAGTCAAATAACGGGTCAAAAGAAGGGTTTACAGCAATCAGCTGCCCTTGGAGGTGCGTGGATAGTTCGGTGATCTCCAAGCCGTAGGATTGCACAGTAGTCTTGAGCTGCAATGCATAATCTTTATCTTCCGCAGCTCTTTGGAGATTGATCAATCGAGCATCCCAGGTAGGTATCTGGATACCTTTGTAACCGATCGAGGCAGCCCATTTACAGATGCTTTCCAGGGTATTGAACGGCGCGTTGTCACCGGCAAATTGCGCTAAAAAAATAGCAGGTCCTTTAATTGTTGTCATAAATATTTTTTATGTAAATAAGATTGCCCATAGGGGGTGGCCTTATATTTTTCTGTTGGTTGTTTTAAGCCCATGCTTTATCTCCTTTTTTATAGGGAACATCCCCTTCATATCGGCCCGGAACCTGATTATAACGGAGTGCCTGTTTATAACCAATTTCCGAGGAGAAATAGCCAAGGAGTGTCAACTGCTTAAACATGGTGTAATAATGATTGGGTGCCTCTCCTTTTTTTTGTGCATATTCTTTTGCTTCCTTGTCAATAGCTGTTAGTAGGGCAAGCCGCTGCTCGGCTGTGGCTTCCACGAATCCCAGATGATGCATTTTTTTACATGCCGCCTCCAATTTTTCCATCCCCTCGAGAAATATTTGCTGATCTGGGACCTCGTAACAGTCATTCACCATGACTGTCATAAAAGAACCGACTTTAGCTGCTTTGGCTCCCGGGCTTTTTTGCGTGGTGGGGAGTATGGTGTCTGCCACCTCATCCAAAAGTGCGATTTGCTGTGGAGTTAACTTGAGGCGTTCCTTAAGGTCGTGTTCTTTGCTGGAGCTGCAGCCCGTCAGAAAAGCATTGCCGCCAATTACGGCTCCGCCCGTAAGCAGGGCGATCATCTTTAAAAGTGTTCTTCTTTCCATTGGCTTAACTGTTAATTTTCTTGAGCTCACTGACGGCATGATCTACCGCCCTTGCAGTCAGTGCCATATAAGTCAGCGAAGGATTTTGGCAGCCCGAGGAGGTCATGCAGGCGCCATCGGTGACATATACATTGAGACAATCCCATACTTGATTCCATTTGTTGAGTACTGAGGTTTTGGGATCCAGCCCCATTCTTGCGGTTCCCATTTCGTGGATACCATGCCCCATGGCATGGCCATTATCCCAGGTGTTCACATTTTTTATTCCCGCGATGGCAAGCATGGCTTTCATTTCTTCCTGCATATCTTTCCGCATCTTCAGCTCATTCTCTTTCAGCTCAGCATCCATGGCCAGTACCGGCAATCCCCATTTATCCTTTCGCTCTTTGTCCAGTGCGATTTTATTATCGTGGTAAGGGAGTATCTCGCCGAAAGCGGTGGCGCCGATGGTCCACTGACCGGGCTCGGTGAGCGCATCTTTGAAATCACCGCCAATATTGAGTTCGGCAACCTCTCTGCCCCAACCTTCACGACTGGCGCCTCCTTGATAACCGAAACCACGTAGGTAGTCTCTTTTGTCGTTACCTATATTGACAAATCGCGGAATATAAAAGCCATTGGCTCTTTTCCCGAATATATACCTGTCTTCGTAGCCTTCCACGATTCCAGAAGCACCGATGTTGTAATGATGGTCCATCACATTATGTCCTAGTTCCCCACTGCTGCTACCCAAACCGTCGGGCCAGATGTCTGTTGCGGAGTTGAATAAGATCCATGTACTGTTGAGAGCCGATGCGCATAGAAAGACCACTTTACTTTTGAATTCATAGGTTTGGTTGGTCTCGGTGTCCAACACCTCTACGCCGCTAGCCTTTTTGGTATTTTTATCATAGAGGACTTGCCGAACCAGCGAGTAGGGCCGGACGGTCAGGTTGCCGGTTTTCATTGCTGCGGGTAGGGTAGAGGACTGTGTGCTAAAATAGCCTCCGAAAGGGCATCCTTCCCAGCATCGATTTCTAAATTGACATTTTGACCGGCCAGGAATCAGGGCTGTTAGGTTTGCGGTTCGTCCAATGATCAGGTGTCGCTTGTCTCCATATTCTTGTTTAATACGTTTGGCTACGTCCTTTTCGACGCAGTTCAGCTCCATTGGGGGAAGAAACTGTCCATCGGGCAAGTGTGGGATATTTTCTATGGATCCGCTGATACCGGCAAATTTTTCAACATGGTCATACCAAGGGGCGATATCATGATAGCCAATGGGCCAAGATACAGCGATTCCATCCCGTTCATTGGCTTCAAAGTCCATTTGACTAAACCTATAGGACTGCCGGCCCCATAAAGTAGAGCGCCCGCCCATGCGGTAGCTACGCCACCAGGTAAAAGGTTTCAATTCGGTATAAGGACAGTCCTCCTCATTCACCCAACCGTCCATGACGGCTTCTGAGGCAGCCCAGCCACGATGGATAACAGGATACTTCTTTTTCTGTTCTGTAGTTGTACGTCCGCGGTGCGGGAGATCCCATGGTTCGCGTAAGGCAGATTTATAATCTTTGACATGTTCGTAAGGGCCTCCACGTTCCAGCATCAGGACCTTTAATCCCTTTTCACAAAGTTCTTTTGCGGCCCATCCGCCACTGATGCCGGAGCCTACGACGATGGCATCATACGTATTAGCTTCCATGGTTGATATTATTGAGGTTGAGTTCATAATTTTATTTTGGTTTATTTTTTATGCGATAGCCGCATACGATTCACATGTGGTTCCCTTGTCGTATGATAAATTTACAGTATCCAACGAGCATCTTTCAACTGCTATTTGGCTGAAAAAATATGCTATCTTGCCATTTATTGTGTTTATAATCGTATATTATGTGTTCAGATAGCAGATGTATTCGCTAATAAGATTTCTATAATGAAAACACTGATCCAGAAAATACACGTTGAAGAACAATACTCTTTTGCCTGTAGAACGTACAGAACACCGACTTTTGAAACGGCTTGGCATAGGCATCCCGAGTGTGAGCTGATTTTGATCACCGAGGGAAACGGTACAGCGCTTATTGGTGATTACATCGGTGATTACATACAAGGCGATGTATTTTTCCTTGGCTCGGATCTGCCGCATTGGTTCCGCAAATCAAAGTCGGATGCTATGGGGAGCGCGATTGTTGTTCATTTTCTAAAGGATTTTTGGGGAGCGGGATTTTTAGCGCTGCCCGAGATGCATGTTATCGCGGGCTTGTTGAAAAATGATAGCACGGGAATCCAGCTTACGGGAGATCTTTCGAAAGAGATCGCTCTTATGATCCGTCAGATTGAAAATATGGAGGGGCTTGAACGTATCCAGCTATTATTAAGCTGTATGGATAGGATCGGGGCATCAGAGGAGCAAAAGGTGATCACAATGGCTTTTGATACGATTGCAGGCCGTGATGAAAACATCGTTATCGAAGCGATAATAGATTATTCCTTCAAGAATTTCTTAAATCCTATTTCCTTGGAAGAGGTTGCCGCCAGCACGA
Organism: Sphingobacterium athyrii; assembly: GCF_003071065.1. Classification (GTDB taxonomy): domain Bacteria; phylum Bacteroidota; class Bacteroidia; order Sphingobacteriales; family Sphingobacteriaceae; genus Sphingobacterium; species Sphingobacterium athyrii. Next base: position 303,088 of record NZ_QCXX01000010.1, read on the forward strand.
ATATGTCGATTTCGGCATTTTGCCGCTTTTTCAAAAAGAACATTAAAAAGAGTTATTTTGATTTTATCAAGGAGCTCCGGATTGGTCATGCCTGCAAACTTTTGCGTGATACGGATCGGCCGATTTTGGATATCTGTTATGACAGCGGCTATAACAGTTGGGCACATTTCAGCAAACAATTTAAGGTGGTGACAAAGGTATCACCCTTAAAGTATAGAAAACAGTTTCGTACGGGATAGGGACTAAAAAAGAAAAGCCATACGCAATGTTGAATATGGTTTTTCTAGTGGGGGGCACGAAAGTTTAATAGAACTATTAGTGCCTTTATTACAGTTTATTAAGAAGGTAAAAATAAGTTAGTTTATCCTGGTCAGAAAATAATTGCTCATTAATTTACCGTCTATAATGCAATTCAGAAAACTTAAAATCTGTTATCACTAGCATATGTATTAAAGATTTATCAATGCTTTAGCTTTCTTTCTAATTGCTGTCATCGCTTTCGAAATAGGACTATGATTGGCATAACCGAGGTATTGCCCGATATCAGAGAGCTTCGTAATGCCATTTTTCAGACAAATAACGATCTGCTTTTCTTTTGGATTGAGCAGCGCAATAAAATCTTCCCAAATTAAGTCTTCATGTACTTCGGAGGTCGGTCCGTGTACTGGTATTGCATTATCAATCTCCACGAAAGAAACCTTAATTTTTGATCGCTTGCTATATATTTTACGTTCAAAATCTTCTTTTTCCCGACTCCATAATTCGGAAAAATCATCAGAAACCCGATTTGATTTTATCGCATCAATTATATTGGAAAGTTGCCCGTCCTTATTGGCTAAACCAACCAGCTCTTTGGTAACCTCCCATGCCTCGTCTTCTCCATACCAAGCAAATTCTCCCATTCTGGGGCTATCCATATATATGCCCTGTGGCATTATCTTGTTCTGTTTTACTGCGTTACGCCTATCTTTTTCATTTTTATATGGAGTAGGCGAAGCCAGTAATAACTTTTCTTCAATTATTTTGTTTAGAAATGGAGACCGTTAATTAAGATTATGTGTTAAAAGCGAAATCGGTTCTGATTTAGTATATCTATTAATTCTTGAAGAATTATTGATAAGAGGCCAAATATGGTAGGCCATTGCCCTTGACAGTCTTTGATCAAAATCTTTAGGCAGTATTCTGTCGAGAAACCAATGAGCCGACTCTGTAGGCCATATTCCTCTTTTTGTCAATGGCAATCCAAATTTCTCTCTTGTTCTAGCAGGTAATAGATTGAGCAAATGTTGGTGTGCATAATAACCATGCTTCGCAGAATAAGGTAATAAGTAAATGTTTGCATCCTTATAATTATCTAACCAACTGAACGATTCGGGCATCTCAGCCCTTAGTATTTCTCCTCTCAAATGCCCCGCTTCCCATGCCATATTCCATTGAGCTATGTGCCCCTTCATCGCTAATGAATGGATTCCATTGTCATCCGGTTTTATAAATACGAATTCAGGAGGATGTCTTTCAGTGGGATTAGGGATCAACCTGTAGAAGAATGAGCCAGAAAGGCTTCCACAAACTGGATACTCATTTCGATCAAAAGTCGAAGATTTGGGAAACCACTCCTGCTTTTGGCTTTGTAGAAATTCTTTTGTTGTCATAATGTTATTTCATTTACATTATATACGGCAATTCCTATTAAGAATGTTCCAGTAACAAAAAATAAAATTAAATATTTATTCTTGTCATTAGAAAGAAAGCAAATAGACAATTGGAAATACTATTAAGGTTAAAGCCGGGAAGATTCCAATTATTTACTTGAATATAGTAATTTTAATTTGGCCTGAAACTAACAATAAACAATATTACATTATCACCACCAAGCACAAGCGAGTAGTTTAGTTTTATCTTTACTTCTTTCTCTGTGATAATATTTTACTTTCCCAAGGAAAAAGTACTTACCTCCTTTCTTTAGCATTTATTCTATCCTTAAAATTGGTATTGGAGAGAAATCTGTGGAGATCGTTTTTAGTTTAGAAGTATTGGATATTAAGTTTTGTTTTTTTTTCATCGTGCCAATGGGTATGTTTGTATTGGTCGAAACTTCGTTCGTCGAGTTTATTTGGTTATAAATAAAATAAGGTTTAGAATTATAAATAATTAGGGAAAGAAGACCTTTTATAATTCGAAATGAAAGTATTTTAGATTGCTACTTTTAATTCCAACATGGTATAATTAGGGGATAAATATATCGGTAAAATTATAAAAGAAGAAGGGGATAAGTTTGGGTATGAATTGTCCAATTTTAAACTTTATATATTACCGATTATGAAAAAGAAACTAAATTGTATTGCTTTAATAGCATCATTTGTGGTTTTAATCACTTCCTGTTCTAAAGATCTCGTTCCGGGCGGAACAATTGAGCCAAGTTCTGGACTTAAAGGTCTTAAAACTTACACTTTTAAACCTACCGAGATAAACCTTTCAAGTTTTGATACGGCAGGAATACAAGGTTTTACAAAAAAAAGTAAACAAAATTCCCTTACATTCCTCAGAGACAGTATTTGGCCCAACAATACAGGAAAGACCTCTTTCTATGAAACAACAGATATTCCAGCGGTTCTAGAAGAGACGAGAAGAAAATTATATCTGGGTGCTATTCTAAAGGGGGAGGCGGCAATTGATGTAGACAATGTGAATCCGGTTTTCATACCAGTTGCTTATAGAAACCCGATCACCATGTACGCCAATTTCCCTACTGATAGTATCTATAGAACTGTCATTCCTTCTAAAATACAAGATCTTAGTTATCTGCGCGCAGCATTGAGTTCGGCAGCAGGAAACCAGATCCAATCCTTTACTTACGAACAAAGTCAATTTAGAAAGACCGAGGAACTAAAAAAGTCTTTTGGAGCAAATTTGAATCTTGCTAAAATTTTAACTGTTAATTATCTGGATACCCTTGAAAATTCAACTGCTACAACAATTGTAAGGGCTGAATTTACGCAAGAGAACTTTTCCATCGCTATCGAACCTCCAATTTATGAGCCTTTTCTCAAGAGCAATTTTGACTACTCTATATTCAATGGAATCAGACCTGTAATTGTCAGTTCGGTAACTTATGGAAGAAAGGGGATTTTTATCATGGAGTCAGATTCCTCTTACACCGCGGTCAAAAAAACACTTAATGTCGCGCTAACATTATCCGCAGAAATGTTAAACGTCTCGTCGACTGACAGTCTAGGTCCAGCCTTTTCAGCAGCATTGAACTTGCGACTAACTAATGCGCAGAAAACTATAATAAATAATTCGCGGATGAAAGTGTATATTATCGGAGCTGATGGAAAGAGTATCGTTAAGGCAATAACAACCGGTCTAACAGGTTTTGCAGAGGTTTTGGCTGGAAATGGTGGTTTTACAAAAGATAGTCCAGGGGATATTCTTTATTACTCTTTAAATTATCTCGATGATTTTGCCACCTTTAGGAATCAGTTCAAGATTAATATTGCCAATTAGGTCATTTCAATTTTATTTGGTATGAGAGTCAAAATAATCATAGCCATTTTTTTCCTCCTTTCATTTATAGGATGTAAAAAGGAAGAAATTCAAAACCCATCGCCTGCTGAAAAAGGCGATGGGAAACTGCTCTCGGAATATTTTAGTAAACTTCGTATTGCACCCTTGGATATTGTTGATCTGAGGAATAAAAATAAAGACATCAAAACAGTATTTGACCGCAAAAAAACTGCTGGAATGATACATCTTCGGGATAGTGTATGGACAAATGGGACGGGAACAAGCTCATTTTATGAATCTGATGAGATGGTCGTAACACCGGGGAATCTAAGTTATATTTATCCCGGCTCACTTTTAAAGGCTGCGTCAATAGCATCCGACCAATTTGAGACCTTTTCTGGTTATCAAACTGCGCCAATCAGTGTCCAGTTGTCATTTCCTTCCAGTTTATCAATAGGAACTCTCTCCGTCCCAAGTCTATCCAATAGCCGGATATTTTTACGAAATGCTCTTTTGGCCCCAGGTTTTTCAGGTAATACGATACTTAATTACTCAGACTATTTTGCCGCATTTTCAAAATATGAGGAAGTGAAATATGCTTTTGGCTATAATGTAAATCAGCATAAGCTATTTTCTTCGACTAATACAAATTTTGATTCCTATTCAAGCGGAACCTACTACTCCACTAAATTCATGGCCAGTTACACAGTAGAGAATTTTACCTATTCGATGTCTGATCCTGCTGCTAATGAGCTGATTGATATGGCTTCTATTCCCGCCAATGCTTTTGATGGAATTTCTCCGGTATATATTAATTCCGTAACTTATGGTAGGTTTGGATTATTAGTGCTTGAATCTAACAACAATAGCTCCGAAATGAGAAGTGCTTTTCAGAAGATGGTGAAGAAGATCCTTAAAAAGACTACAGAATCCTATACTCAGGAAGAAACAAATCTTTTTGCAAGTTGTCGTATAACGATCTATCTTTTGGGAAGTACTATCGGGAATAATGTGATACAACTATTGATAAATCCAAGTCCTGATGGTGTATCTGATTTTATCGCGCAGAACGTAGGTACATTTACGGCGAGTGATCCAGGTGTGCCGATTTACTATACTGCAAAATATCTAAAAGATAACTCGCCATTTAAAACGACGTTTAGAATTGACCATTAAATATATTTTATGATGATGAATACAGCATATAGACAAAAGAGTTTAGGGATTTTAAGTGTATGTTTACTAATGGCATGCTTCTTATTCTCATGTAAAAAAGATACGCCAGATGTTCCTGAGAAGAAAAACGAAAAATGGAGAACGGAAGCTAAAACCGATAGTTTGGGGAACCAATACTATGTGGTAAATACGATGGACAATACTTTAGAGATCAGGGTCAATAATAAAGACGGGAAGACCATTTTTTCAGAGGTTTGCCCGACTATAGAAGCAAGTGAGATCCCTGAAAGTTCAGGAAAGCTTTTTATCTTTCTCGTTGCACCCAGTAAATATATCAATGCCAATCATGCCACGCTTTCATTAAGGATTGTGCTTGATAACCTAGATATACAAGAAAAACATATTCAGCTTCTGGCGAATATAGATCTTGACAGCAAGAAATTTTATACCAAAAAGTATAAAGTTGAAGAACCCTTAGACTGGACTTATAAAGTTCTGGACAATCAATTAGTTCAATGGTATGGAAATGGCTTATTAGTAAGAGAAGGTACTGAAAAAGATCTTAACAGAGGCGGAGGTAATATGGGGCTCGGACAACGGGGAACGCAGTTGGTCTGTTATGAACGTGATTTTTCCATTCGCTATACGAAGGATATAGATGCATCTGATGCTTACTATCCTTCTGGTAATTTATGGAATATCCCGATTAACAACTATGAATATATGCTGTTCTTAAATGACGGTTACGTGGGTAGGATGCAAATTGTCACCAGTGTAGAGGATAAGTGGGCAGGAAAGAAGGTTGTGATTTGGCGAGATAACCTAAAGGAGACAAATAATATTCCGGCAGACTATTCTATAAAAATTACTGATTATAATGTTCAGAATAATGTGGTAAGCGCTAGCTATAATATCTATGATGAAAAAGGTCAGCTAAAAGAGAAAAGGATCCGAAAATGGTCAATAGGTAATGGAATGCCGTTAGGTAGTTAATATCCAAATGAATTAAATTTAAAGCTTGACGTAAAGTTCTAGATAAAGTAATTACACTTTTTTTAACCAATTAGCATCATGTTTCCTGATGTCAGGGAGACCTATGCTTATAAAATCTTAAAATATGAAAAGGAGAATTAATTATTTCTTGAAAGGTATCATTAAATATGTTCCTTTGGTGCTGATGATAATCTTCGCCATCAGTTGTTCGAAACTGGATTCCGATTTTAACAATGGCAACGGTAAACAAGCTCTTGATAAACTACGAATACCGAAGATCCAAGGTTTTACTGTCGGTTCAAAATCTAACCCGGAAAATAATGTGTCTGGCAAAAGATCAGCAGGAGGGAAAAGAGCAGACTTAACTACACCGCCAGATGAAGATAATCCTTTTAAACCTAAAGCAGGTTCGGGTGGCTACAAAGACGGACCCGGGATCATTGTTAATGGTAGTAATGCTCCAACCCCTGATCCAAATAAATTATATTTCTATCAGAAATATAAATCCCAGATGTTCACTATTTCAGATCAATCTATGGGACTTAATATTTATCCGGGCGCCATTCTAAGGGGACAGAGCATTGAAGGTATTTTTTCCCCACAGATGCTAACAGGGATTTCCAATAATATCCGCCCGATTACCATATCTACTTCTATGCCAGTTTCTGGTTCCGCAGTTGCCCGAACCAGTCTTCCCCGTCCAACTTCTCAAGCGGCATTATACAATGCGGCACTGACAGATTTAGAGAATACTAATCCCGGTGAAGTCGGCGCTGCGTCTTTGATAGTAGAAATGGATACTTTTCGTGTATATGAGGAATTGAAAACTATTTATGGATTTAATAAAGGAATAGATGCGTTTTTAGTTAACACCAATACAACGCAGCAAGGGGAGAACCATCTTATTGCTTCAACATCGGCAATTAAGATTAAATTTTTCCAGCACAATTTTACAATAGACATGGATGTGCCACAAAATAATACTCAACTATTTGATCCTACAGGTCTGGATATGCAGGCCATTACTGGAGGGGTAACTCCGGTCTATGTAAAAAGTGTGACCTATGGTCGCATGGGTATAATGGTAATCGAATCTTCCTATAGTTCAACTAAACTGTATAATGCTGTATATAAACAGCTCGGAATATTAAAAAATCTGATTGGAATCGGTACCTCATTAACTAATGAAGAGAAAGATATAATAAATTCAGCAACGATAAAAGTTAAATATACGGGGATCGGCACGGATACTTCTCCTGCTGTAGCTGTTGCTGGATTAAATGGTTTTATTCAAGTATTAAGTGCTAATACAACGTATTCCAAGGCAAGTCCTGGAGTGCCTATTGCCTTTCAACTTGCTTACTTGAACAGTGGGAACGGATTGGTCGAAGCGCCTTTTCAGATTAACTATGGGCCTTTTGAAAAACCTTATGTCCGAATTGAATATAAAAATAGCAGTTGGGAAGCTAATTCATCCTCAAACCCAAAGTATACAGATTCCGATATTTATATGAGCTTTTATCAAGATCCAGCTGCAACAATCCCTTATAAAGATGTTCCTATTTTTGTAACATATAAATATGAAAGGAGTTTTGGTTCGAAAAGTACCTATAATTGGGCGGGGTCTTGGAGTACGTCTAAACGAACGGATGATTTGGTTCTAAAATATCCGACGGCGAATCAGCGAATCGAAAATAAAAAAGTATTCTATTATGTTAAATATGGGTCTGATGCTACAACTTCAAGAGATTATACACATTTTGATATGGTAGCAAGTGAAAATTATCGTATTCTTTCTAAAGTCTACGATCATTACAATGCTATGAGGTCTGATGAGAGTTATTAGTGATGACTAGAATACAATATATATTTATATTAATTGCCATTTTTAGTGTGATGCAATCTTGTACTAAAAAGAATGATGATATACCTCAAGTATCTAAAGAGCAAAAAAGAATAATTGAAAATTTGGATTCTATTTTTCTTCTCGCAAAAGGGGTATATCTATGGAACGATCAACTTCCTTCGGTTGATCGTTTCAACCCCTTGCGGTTTTATAATCCGGGTCTGAGTGAGTTTCGGTGTTATGAAAATGAAATATTTGAAATAACACAATTTGCGAAAGATGTGGAAACAGGAGCGCTCTATGAACAGAATCTATTAGATCTGAATAGACCTAAATATTCCGGTATTGTATTCAGAGAATTACAAGAAAGAGAACCTCAGAATGTTTATAATGTAAGTAATACGTTTGGTCTTTCCGTAGTGATTAGAAATAATATTCTCCGTTTATTGTATGTTGATCCCAATTCACCAGCAGGTAAAGCAGGGCTCAGGCGTGGTATGCAAATTTTATCCATAAATGGAGAACATGTGTTAGCAGAAGATTCATTTCTAGAGCAATGGAAAAAATCACTTTCCATGTCGTTCATTAAGTTAGAAGTGACAGAGGATGGTATAAAAAAGCGTGAAGTGCGTTTAAATGCAGCTTCGTATGAAATAAATCCGGTGGTAAAGCAAAATATATTGAGAAATGGAGAAAGGAAAATCGGTTATTTTGCATTAAATAGTTTCACCCCAATTCAAAACGCACGGAAATATCTTACACCAATTTTTCTTTCCTTTTCACAGGAAAAAATTAACGAACTAATTATTGACCTTCGGTACAATCAGGGGGGATATCAGGTAACGGCCGATTATATCGCAAATGCGGTTGTACCTATATCTACTAATGGCAAGATTATGTATACTGAACATTACAACAGGCAAATGCAGGGTGGGAATTCAAAAGTATTAGAAAACTACAAATTGTATGATGAATATAATCGGCCTGTTATCATTAATGGTAAAGAGATAAGTCTTTATGATATTGATTATAGCGTGGAAGCCAATACAACGTATTTTCATAAAGATGAAGGGTTGACGGATTTAAAAAAAGTTTACTTTATAGTGAGCAACAAAACTGCATCTGCAAGTGAGTTACTGATCAATATTTTAAAACCGTATATGGATGTTCAGGTCATAGGCGTATCAGAGGATAACCTTTCTGCTGTATATACTTACGGAAAGCCAGTTGGATCATTTGGAATTCCAATGGATCAATTTGACCTGTATTTAGGGATGTATGAACTCAAAAATGCCAATAGGGAAAACAACTATTTCAAAGGTATCAAAGCTGATATCTCCTTGAATGACGATACAGATACTGACTTTGGAATGCAATATGACCCAGCTATTGCTTGGATTCTGGGAATGGAAAAGAAAAGAATGGAACTAAAGGCTAGTAGTAAAATAAGGAAGGATAGATATTCATTTTATTTTAATACTGATCGGTTAATAGGGAATATAAAAAATAGAAGCGAGTTAAAAATTAAGATGAAATAGAGCCGGGGAATTTTCATGCCGAAAGTTAATTACGACAACTGATTTCCGTTTCATTTGTAAGAATAACTGAATAATTAATATAAAAAAACACTGTTAGATTAGCCTAACAGTGTTTTTTTTGTCAATATAATGAGTTGAATTAAAATAGAGATTGCTGTACATTATCATTGCCCAGCGGAGGTAATCGTTCCCAACCATCAAATGGCTCGTAACGATGCTTACCATCTGGACGGTTGGGATATCCTCTAAGTGTGTAGACGGGGTATGACTCTAAGGCTAGACTCGGTATATTATTCCGTAAAAAGATATATGGCAACATAGAGCTGGATTGTCTGGAGATTATAACCTCAGTATGTTGGGAGACGTACCAAGGTAACCTCAATACTGGAAATTTGCAGTGTTGGGGTTTATGCTTAGTGATCTTTGACTCATAAATCTCTTCTTCACAACTTTCTATAATGACGACTTCGTTCATAATTTGATGTTAGAAATTGGCACACTTGGGTTGAAATTAATATTTGTATAAATCTTGATGTTTTAAATAAGATGTGCCAGTTGCTAAAAAATAAATAGGATCAATTTATACTATAAAGGTGTATCAATCAAATTTTTTCGACCAACTCCATTTTGACCTATATTTTTAAGGTAATTAGCCCGATATCTATATTTTCCAAATTAAACTGCGACAACATTAATACAATACATATTTTGTTTATTTTATGTTTTTTAAAATGCTTAATAATAGCTGTTTGCGCATTTTGCCTTTTTTTATTTCAGTATGATTAAAGTAATTGCTATTTATTTGTTAGTTTTTTTGTTTTATTTTTTCTAATTTTCCTACTTATTGCATGTCTAATGACTTGTCAGTAATTTTGCTGTATATAGATGGAAAGAGAATTAATTTGGGGAAAATGGTATACTCCGAGAACTCGTATTCTTACGCATTTATTTTTTTGGTTGGTTATTTCCACTTTATATTATCTTACCTACGAAAGGATGGTCGGAGAGTATTTCTGGATCTTTGCTGTAAAAGACCTGATTGTTACTGCAAGTTTATTCTATATAGCTTCTTGGATTATGCCAAAGTGGGTGTCAAATGGCAAAATAATTCCGTCGTTATTATTTATAATCTTCTCTTATTTTTGGTGGGTTACAATTACATATTTAGATTGCAAAATTGCAGTGTATATTATTCCAAAAAGTGAGAAAAATATATATTCATATTTTCAGTTTTTTCTTGAAGAAGGTTATTTTGGCCTTTTTAGATTGGACAAAACATCTGATTTAATTTTGGATTTTTTGTTTTTGGTATCACTTCCACTGGCACCTAAACTTACCAAAGTGATCTTTGATGGCGCACATCGTCTTACTATTTTGGAAAGAGATAAGATGGAGTTGGAGCGGGATAATCTAGGTCTTGAAAAAGATAAATTGAGTCTCGAACGTGATAATCTCCAGATGGAACTCAATATTTTAAAATCTCAGATTTCGCCACATTTTGTTTTTAATACGCTTAACAGTATTTACCGTATGGCAGAGATTCAAGATACCAATACGCCAAAAGCTATTTTAAACTTATCAAATCTGCTAAGGCATATCCTGTACCAGACGAAAGATGACAAGATCTTTATGAGTCATGAAATTCAATTTCTTAAGGGTTTTATTGACCTAATGAGTTTGCGCTATAGAGATAGTGTTAAATTTGAATTTAATGTACAAGAAGTTAATGAGCCTTACCAAATTGTGCCTCTGATTTTGATACCTTTCCTAGAAAATGCTATAAAACATGGACCTGATCGTAGCCGAAAAAACGCCTGGATTAAATTAGATCTAAGTATAGATGATGATATTTTAACCTATAACATTTCTAATAGTGTAAACAACTTTGCGGAGAAACACCAATACGGAGGAATAGGATTGCAGAATGTAAAGCGGAGATTGGATATTTATTATAATGACCGTTACTCTCTTGATATAATTCAAGAAGAGGAATATTATGCTGTTTTTTTGAAAATAAAACTTTAAAATAAGTAAAATGATTAAGTGTATTGTAATTGATGATGAAGAATTGGCACGAGAGGTTGTAGTGTCACATTTAGACAAGATTCCAGAAATAGAGATATTAGGAGTATACGAAAATGCTTTCGATGCCATACAAATCTTAAAATCAGACAAGGTCGATCTTGTTTTTAGTGATATTCGAATGCCCGATATGGACGGTATTACTCTGTTGAAAACTCTACAAAAACCTCCATTATTTGTATTTGTAACAGGAGATCCAACTTATGCGCTTGAAGGATATGAATTAAATGTTTTGGATTATATTTTGAAACCTCTTAGCGTAGATAGAATGATGAAAACTATTGATAAGGCTCAACTGTTTCTTGAGGATCAGAAGGGGGTAAAATCGAAGAGAGATTTTCTTATTATTAAGGATAGATCAAATATTATTATTTCTCCTTATAATGAGGTTTTTTATATACAGGGGGATAAAGATTATGTTTGGATCGAGACATTGGAAAAGAAGTACAATGTATGGAAGAAGTTGATAGATATGGAAGAAAAGCTTTCGACGGCAGAACAGTTTATCAGGGTTCACAAATCATTTATAGTTAATTTGGATTTTGCTAAGCGGGTAGAGGGAAATGTTATGAAAATGAAGGGGAGCCTTCCAGATATTCCAATTGGAGGACAATATAAATCCGAATTATACAAAAGGCTGGGGTTGTGGGAATAAATTATACTATCTAGCCATTATAGATTTTTCTTAGATTCTGTTATCAGAAATTTTAATAAGAAATGATAAACTACCATTTCCTGTTCTCGCTGTCTAAAAGAAAAAATTCTGTTTAGGAACATGTGGATTATAGAGGCAATCATTGCGCTTTGTTGTCTCTTTGATCCGATGCGATATTTACATTGGAGATAGAATTTGTTTATTAAATTTTGGTGGTCTAAAAGTAAAGCATGAATTTCTGTAGCAGAATCTTTATTGGGATAAAAAAAATCTTGGATAATACGCTGCTTCTCTCTGTAATTTTTATCCATTGAAATTTTTAAGTTTTTATACTTCTTAAACTCTTCTATAAAGCGGTCTCTTTCTCTTTCAACAAAATTTATTTTTTCACTCAGGTCAAAATCAAAGACGGACAGAATTTCATTTACCACTTTCATTGCGATCAGCCATCTCATTTCATTGCCTAAATCTGATTTGATAACAGGTAATAAATGTAAGATCAGTTCACTATGTAAATAGAAGATATTTTCGCAGTTTTCTATATTACTGGCACCATATCTTTCCAGTTCTCGTTCATAAGTATCATATTGGATTTTTGATACTTTATCTTGTGTAAGAAGTGGCCCTACATGTGTATTAATTAATAGTAGGGTATCTGCTAATGCCAAATTATCACCAGTATATAAATGAAATCTGATTCTTAAATGCGGATTAGGATCATTATAACGAATAAAGAACCATTTAGAAATTAAATTCTTTTTCTTTAGTTCCATCACCAAGTTTTGAATGGAGTATTCTAATATATGATCGGCTATCCGTTCTGATAAGTATATTTTGATGTATACCCATTCGCTTCCAAGTGGGAACTGTCTTTGAGTTATTGAATTTTGGGGTAGAAGTAGAGGTAATTGTTCAGAGTTTATATTGCCTTTAAAGGGAATTACAATCTCGTTGTTGAAGTAATCGCCGTTTTTATTTTTTAATGCACTTTGGAAATTGTCATAGATATATTCACAGACTGAAATATCTTTTTTTGATATTTCCTTAAGAAAAATAGCTCGTCCAAAAGAATTGGTAAGATCAATGAATAACTCATTATCACCTTCAATCAAGAGAACACGATCAGGTAAATTATAATTTTTCTTTAGTGTATTTATTGCGTCTTCAATATCTATTTCATCCTTGCCAGGGAATTTTTGTTGTTTTATATTCCAGGTGGCACGAGCGAGAATCAAATGTTTATAGGTTACTCTTGGTAATAGTTTTTTATTTGACTGGTTTCCCCAATCCCAATAAACATTTAAATTGTTGGATTGTAATTGAAGGTCACATAGGAACCGATAGATGACCATTCCATAAGCGAAATTGTGTGCACTGCTTAATCTCGGTATAATTTCCTTTTTGAGTTTGTGGGAAGTTAAAATAACTTGTCCATTTCTTATTTTAACAAAAAGATCTTCAAGTTTTATAACATGATCTTCTTCGACAGTACCGTGAGTAATAATAGGAATTTCGTATTGATAAAAAGATGGTCTCGTTAAGATATTTCCAGCTCTTCTGTTTGGTAGAAAAACAATCTCTGCTAATATTCTATTTGAAGCTAACTCCTCTTCATGTGAAGCAATCTCATATTGTTTTGATTTTAGTCGCTTATCTAAATGGCTAAATCGAGTTAAAAGTGGTAACCCGGAAACCCCACCCACTTTTATTAAATTGAATCTGAAATTATTCTTATCAATAGTCGTATTTTTTTCAGAAAGTAAATTGCCGATAACAGAAAAACCAATTGGATATTTTTTTTCATTTTTTTCAGAATCTTTAGTTAGCATTTTTAGATCATTAGAAGTAATTTCAATACTAGGAATTGAAGCACAATGGTAATTGAACTTGTTTTCTAGGATGTCATGAATATAAGTATCAAAATTTTCCACTTTTGGATTTGGTTTTTGATTTACAATTCCTTCCAGAAGAGGACATGATTGTTCAATTTCATTATTAGGTATTCCATATCCTATTCCTATTTCTGGATCTAAGGCGTCAATTAGACGAATTTCTCTGTCTTCATATCTTGATTTAAAGGAAGAGATAAATGATTTAAGGTCGTCAGGAAGTTTTGTTTTATTCAAAAGCGAAATTTCGTCTATCTCTTTGGCGATTTCATTTATCAATGACTCTTCAATTTGATTAGTTAATGTCGAAAGCTTGGAATCTACTTGATAGATATTTTTCATGGAAGAATGCACGTATCTTTCAATTTTATTTCGCGATTTACTCAGATACTCAGTAGTTTGAATATTAAACTCTAAATCTAAAGTTTTAGAAATGCTATTTAAAAAGGGGAAATATTTGGTGTCAACTGAAATTTCATTCAGTTTAAAAAGTATTTGGCTTGTATCTTCTTTTGTTACGACAGGTTCTAATTCAGAAATAAGTAATTTAATTGCTATTAATTCATCGACAAAAATTTTTGCTTTTTCAGTGTTTATTCCAAAGTTTTCAAGATGGGCTATTATATTTTTGTATTCAATACCACTCTTGCAATATGCCAAAATATTTTCCAGAAGCGGATTTAACTGTATTCTTCTCCATTGGAAATGCCTATTATATTCTTCGTCAATAAACTCAATATATGTTATGGTATTGTTTTTAATAGCTATTGTATTATTAATTACAAATTTTATATTTGATCTTATATCAGGTAATAAGGACAATTGTTCTGAAAGCTTTAAAATGAATTCTTCATCATATCGAATGGATGGTCTGATTTCACTAGATAAGACAAGGGAAGTTTTTTCAACGGTTATTTGACCATAACTTATTCCTGAAAACAGACCAAATGGTGTGGGGCGACTGGACATTCGACATATATACTTATATAGTGTCAATAATAGTTTTTCATTTTGAAAACTTATATCATTCTTGAGATTTACAAATTGTTCGTAGACTTCGATACTTGAAAAAAACAACGCATTTAACGCAATAGGATTATTGAAAAACTCGATAATAAAATCAGCTAGCTCAATAAAACTCCGATTATTATTAATCTGTTCTAATACTTGCGTTGGAAAGGATGGGCTTCTTAATAAATAAAAATCAAATGTTCTGGAGCTATTCACAATTTTGATTTTTTAATTCCACTATTACCTGTTCAACACATATACTGAATTTTTCATAAGAAATGGGTTTGGGAAGCTCAAAAATAGGACCGTTTGGAAGCGGACCTTTGTATAGGTGAAGTGGAATAGCGGATGTTAATATAATAAAAGATTTATTTGATATCTCCCCGTAGTGAAAGCCATTGCTTTCACCAGGGGGAATTATTAAATCCAGAAAAATGATTGATGGATCAATACTTTCTAACAATTGCTTAACCTCAGATAACTCAGTACCGACACCTTTTAGAATAAGTTCATGTTTTCTATTAATATAATCTTCCAACATATCAATTGCCAACGCATCGTCCTCGACCAAAATACATGAAAACCTTTTCATCCTTCTTGATAGGTTTAATATATTATTGATAGGTTTTGGTAGTCATCTGCGTTACTCCTTCACCATCTAGATCGTCGAAAATTCCTTTTTTCGATATTGCGACATGGTCCGCATTGCCTATAATTTGTTTTTCAATTTTTAGGAATTGTTCAAGTTGTTCTTTGCTAAAATTTTCCATCTTTTTATGAATTAGTGACCGTTATTTTTTTGCTAAACTCGGTCTGTTATCATCCATAAAAAAATATTCTCGACCAACGGCGCTGCGACCTATATAAAACCCATTTTTTTCTCTATATGTTTATTTATCTTATTGATTTTCTTTGTTTTATGTAGGTGTTCCCGTTCGTCGAGGATACGATATATTTGGAATAGGTCGGAGAATAGTTGGTCGAGAAAAGTTGGTGGGAAGCATTAAATTAAAGGCGTGGAGGGGACCCTGATAGACTAACTAAAAATTAATTCCAATTTCTCAGTGAATTATATGAAAAATGAATTCTTGAGTGTGATCAAATTATGGTAAGAAAGTTTTATTGTAGAAATTTTTTAAATCACTTGTCAATTTCAAATAAAATGAGATTGATATCATTCTATATTTATTGGCCTAAGAGTTTGCTCTTTCCTTGGGGTATATTTTAATGATTGGCCATGTAGGAATGGTATAAAATAATTCTAATTGAACCCCGATAATCAACAAACTTAAAAATATAGAGGATTCTTCTTAAATCGTTTACCCAAAAATTTTTTAATAGTCAAACTAACTCCTAACCTATCAGGGTCAACGCATTTAAATTTGATTAAAAATTTGCATTAGATACTTATCCTCCCATCCCGCTTTGAGTCTCTTTGTGACCAATGAGCCCTTTGATGTATCCTTTTTGAGCAGATTGAGTCCTATTTTTCTAATATATGAGAAGTTGTCGGCGGCATTCTTTGTTCTCTTTCTTTGCCTGTCCTCATTAAATATCATATCCAGTGACCAGTGCAACTTGTTTTCCACGCCCCAGTGTAACCTGATATAACTATTGAAATGTGCCGCTTTTTCACTCAAGCTGCTGATATAATAGCGCTGTTCTGTGGTCACCTTGTTTCCTATCTCCCTTGTGGAACTTATGCGTACCACCGATTTTATTGAAGCCCATGAAATACTGTTGTCTATGAAGGTAAGGTCGGTGATCACCTCGCATTTACGGCTTTCTATGCGTCCGTGCCCTTTCTCCTGGGCGAGATCTGCGTCTGCTGGAAGCTGGTTTTCAAATCGACCCTTTATCTGATCCGATAGTTCCTGTTGGTTTCCCTTGACCGATAGGATATAATCCGCCTTGTTCTCTACGATCTTCTGTGCAATATCGACTTGGGTACCCATAGCATCTATGGTCACGATGCTCCCTTCTATGTCCAGCAGTTCCAATAAAAGGGGGATTGCGGTGATCTCGTTGCTCTTATCAGAGACTTTCAATTGTCCCAATACCAGCTCATTACTGGATGCCCATGCGCTCACCATGTGTATTGGACTCTGGGAATGAAAACTATCCCTTGAACCCCTAATGCTCTTCCCATCTATACTGATGACCTCCTTTTTGATCGACTCATTCTTCAGGCTACCTGCCCATTCTACGAACATTTTTTCAAACAACTTGGGCCGAAGACCGCTGAAGACACGATTGATCGTGTCGTGTGAGGGAATCCCATGAGGCAGTTTGAGAAAACCTTTGAGAAAACCAAGCTTGGTTTTACCGAAAGCCTCAATGGAATCCCAGGATTCAGCACCACAAAGTACACCAAGGATCGACAGAATGATGATGTCACTCAAAAGATGCTTCTTGTTCC
>NZ_QCXX01000010.1:320213-323768 GCF_003071065.1 Sphingobacterium athyrii
AGGCAGTTTGAGAAAACCTTTGAGAAAACCAAGCTTGGTTTTACCGAAAGCCTCAATGGAATCCCAGGATTCAGCACCACAAAGTACACCAAGGATCGACAGAATGATGATGTCACTCAAAAGATGCTTCTTGTTCCGGCTAATCCGGTGGTCGGGAAACTGTTCAAAATAGTGATGGAGGGTACTTTTTTTCTCTAACATGATGCAACAAAGATACCTCCATCAGAGCTTTAACGAAACACATATTACCAACATCGAAAACCTAAAAATGTGGAAACTCTCCTGAATTTTTTATTTTTAATGCGTTAGCCCTGATAATTTTCATTGATTTTAGCGCTTCATATAAATATTTATTACATTTACCTTTATGAGTATTTTAACAGAAAAATTCAAAACGAAGCACGATACCGCTCCGTTTTCACAGATAAAAAACGAAGATTATATCCCCGCATTTGACGCGGCAATCAAAAAAACAAAAGATGAAGTTGACGCCATCGTCAACAGTTCCGAAGCACCCACCTTTGACAACACCATTGCGGCGATGTCTTATTCGGGGCAAACGCTGGATAGATTATCCAGCATCTTTTTCAACTTACATTCTGCGGAGACCAATGATGAACTTGAAAAAATTGCGCAGGATGTTGCGCCTAAATTATCCGCTTTGGGCAATGACATCACGTTAAACTTTGATCTCTTCAAACGCGTAAAAGCAGTTTACGATCAAAAAGATCAGCTGTCGCTTACGGCGGAGCAGGCCACACTATTGGAAAAATCCTATAAAGATTTTGTCCGCAATGGAGCACTACTGAACGATGAGCAGAAAGAACAGTTACGTGCAATCGATGCCGAACTATCGCTTTTAAAATTAAAATTCGGTGAGAATGTCCTAGCGGAAACCAATGCCTATCAGCTCCTTGTTACCGAAGAGAAGGATCTAGCCGGACTTCCGGAGGGAGCCATTGAGGCAGCCCATGCTTTGGCCAAAGCCAATGAAAAAGAAGGTTGGCTATTTACCTTGGATTTTCCTAGTTACCTTCCTTTCGTCACTTACGCCGACAACCGCGAATTGCGTAAGGAGATTACCTTGGCGGCAGGAAGAAAGGCCTTTCAGGACAATGAATACAACAACGTCGAAAACGTATTGAAAATCGTAAAACTACGTTTTGAACGCGCTAAATTATTAGGTTATGCGACCCATGCAGATTTTGTATTAGCAGAACGCATGGCACAAAACCCAGCGAAAGTAACCGAATTTCTGAATGATTTGCTTGGAAAAGCAAAACCCGCGGCACTGGAAGAGTTCGCCGAATTGGGTGCTTTTGCCAAGAAACTGGACGGCATTGAACAGCTGGAGAAATGGGATGGCGCATACTATGCAGAAAAACTAAAGCAGGAACGCTTTAATCTGGATGATGAAAAGCTTAAGCCCTATTTCAAGCTTGAAAATGTGCTACATGGTGCATTTGAGGTTGCCCACCGACTATTTGGCATCAATTTCAAAGAAGTCAAGGACATTGAAACCTATCACGAAGAAGTACAGACTTTTGAAGTTACTAAAGATAACGGCGAGCTCGTCGCTATATTCTATGCCGATTTCTTTCCACGTAAAGGGAAACGAAATGGTGCCTGGATGACTTCCTTCAAACCACAGTATGTACAAAACGGCAAGCAAGAACGCCCGCATGTATCCATCGTATGTAATTTCACACGTCCCACGGCAACGAAACCTTCCTTATTGACCTTTCAGGAAGTAACGACACTATTTCACGAATTCGGCCATGCTCTGCACGGAATGTTGGCGGAAACGATCTATCCGACTTTATCCGGTACATCTGTCTATTGGGATTTTGTTGAATTGCCAAGCCAAGTAATGGAAAACTGGTGTTACGAAAAAGATGCATTGGAATTGTTTGCCAAACATTATGAAACCGGCGAAGTGATCCCAATGGAACTGGTGGAAAAAATCCGTGAGAGCGCATCTTTTCTGGAAGGAATGGCGACGATGCGCCAGTTAAGCTTTGGTTTATTGGATATGGGCTGGCATGGACAGGATCCAAATGCCATTGCTGACCTGAAAACATTCGAAGATGAGCAATTCGCATCCACCAAGTTGTATCCCGATGTGAAAGAAAATGCGATGAGCACAGCCTTCTCCCATATTTTTAATGGCGGCTACTCTTCAGGCTACTACAGCTACAAATGGGCCGAAGTACTGGATGCGGATGCGTTTGATTATTTCAAACAAAATGGCATTTTCAACGCTGATATTGCCCATAAATTTCAGGACAACATCTTATCCAAAGGGGGAACAGAACACCCAATGGTGCTTTACAAGCGTTTCAGAGGTCAGGAACCATCTGTTGAACCCCTACTCAAACGGGCAGGATTGATCAAATAAATAAAAAGCAGCCCTAATTTTATCCAGAAGGCTACGGATACATAATATTTTCGACTGGATTGCTTCACAAATGATCCAGGGCTAACGCATTAAAAATAAAAAATTTAGGAGAGTTTCCACATTTTTAGGTTTTCGATGTTGGTAATATGTGTTTCGTTAAAGCTCTGATGGAGGTATCTTTGTTCCATCATGTTAGAGAAAAAGAGTACCCTCCATCACTATTTTGAACAGTTTCCCGACCACCGGATTAGCCGGAACAAGAAGCATCTTTTGAGTGACATCATCATTCTGTCGATCCTTGGTGTACTTTGTGGTGCTGAATCCTGGGATTCCATTGAGGCTTTCGGTAAAACCAAGCTTGGTTTTCTCAAAGGTTTTCTCAAACTGCCTCATGGGATTCCCTCACACGACACGATCAATCGTGTCTTCAGCGGTCTTCGGCCCAAGTTGTTTGAAAAAATGTTCGTAGAATGGGCAGGTAGCCTGAAGAATGAGTCGATCAAAAAGGAGGTCATCAGTATAGATGGGAAGAGCATTAGGGGTTCAAGGGATAGTTTTCATTCCCAGAGTCCAATACACATGGTGAGCGCATGGGCATCCAGTAATGAGCTGGTATTGGGACAATTGAAAGTCTCTGATAAGAGCAACGAGATCACCGCAATCCCCCTTTTATTGGAACTGCTGGACATAGAAGGGAGCATCGTGACCATAGATGCTATGGGTACCCAAGTCGATATTGCACAGAAGATCGTAGAGAACAAGGCGGATTATATCCTATCGGTCAAGGGAAACCAACAGGAACTATCGGATCAGATAAAGGGTCGATTTGAAAACCAGCTTCCAGCAGACGCAGATCTCGCCCAGGAGAAAGGGCACGGACGCATAGAAAGCCGTAAATGCGAGGTGATCACCGACCTTACCTTCATAGACAACAGTATTTCATGGGCTTCAATAAAATCGGTGGTACGCATAAGTTCCACAAGGGAGATAGGAAACAAGGTGACCACAGAACAGCGCTATTATATCAGCAGCTTGAGTGAAAAAGCGGCACATTTCAATAGTTATATCAGGTTACACTGGGGCGTGGAAAACAAGTTGCACTGGTCACTGGATATGATATTTAATGAGGACAGGCAAAGAAAGAGAACAAAGAATGC
>NZ_QCXX01000011.1 GCF_003071065.1 Sphingobacterium athyrii
CTATCCTATAAATATTTAATAACCAGACGATGCCGAATAGTTATATTATGCGGTGTTAATCTCTCTTTCGAGAGGCTATCCCCCTGATAGAGGTAGGTTGCTCACGCGTTACGCACCCGTGCGCCACTCTCACCATCTTTGAGCAAGCTCTCCGATGGATCCCGTCCGACTTGCATGTATTAGGCCTGCCGCTAGCGTTCATCCTGAGCCAGGATCAAACTCTCCATTGTAAAATGAAGTTTTTGATTCCAACTATTTACATAATCAGAATTCTTTTTTTATATCTCTGATCTTGGACCGAATTGAACCAATTCTTGAATTTGTTCATGACTTTCGTCTCCTACTCGTCACGCTTACATGATTGTGTTTTCTTAAAGAACTTTTCTCGCTTCAACTTCCGTATCCGCTATATTCCGATGGCATTGCGCCGTCTTTATCTTTTTCTGCTTCCCTCCGTTTCCGTTGGGACTGCAAAGGTAGAAATCTTTTCCGAACTTCCAAAAAACTTTTGAAGTTTTTTTTCTTTTTCTTTTCCAATTTCTGCGCCTAACTCCCGTTAAACCCTTCTTTTTTCATTGGCTCCCTCTTTCGAAGCAACCGTCCCTCCCTTGCGGAGTGGTGCAAAGATAGGGAGTTTATTAACAAACTTCCAAGCCTTTTGTTCTTATTTATTTCATTTTACCCCTAACTCGCTGGACAGGTGGCTGATTGTTTTTGCAGAACAGGGTACAGGAAGCCTAAAAATGGAGAATCGTGTACCGCAGAAAGGACATGGCAATGCAAAAACAACCATATGGGCATGGGTTTACCGTTATTTACAGTATCCTGATGCCCGGATGGAGGATTTCGGGTCCTTTCCGGAACGGAAATCGGAACTCAGGCGCGGCGGATGCCGTGGAAAAGAAAAGGGAATCGAGCACAGGCGTGGAGACGGTGGATCGGAAAGGTCAGCGATGCAAGGTCTGGGATCAGATAACAGTAGACCTCCAGGGGAACTAGAGCGCACCCCGGCCGGATAGGCAAAAGACCAGAATCGGAAAACTCCCAATGAGCCGGATCACCCCGGTCAGGGAGACCGAATCCTGGGCAGGCATAAAAGCCGTAGCCGGGCAGTCCGCTTGGGCCATAGAAAAACAAGGCAGAAGCAGCAACAACAATGCCGATACAGATCCAATGTTTAGTTAGGGTTTACTTAGGTTTTGTTTAGGTTTAGTTTAGGTATTCTTTAGGTAAAAGCTAATGAATACCTAACTAATTCCTAACTTAAATCTAGCTTACTTCTAAACTATTATAAAATCAATACTTGAACAGATCATAACATGACTAAAAGCGGAGGTGCGACATGAACGATCCCAAATCCGACCTCTCTAAATTCACTTGGACCAACCAACCATTTCGGTCGCGATCAAACCCGATTCGCAGGCGAACAGTGCCCGAACCGCAGCCAAAAGAAATTGATATAAGCTAACAACGCGTAAAATTCAGTGGAAACGCAGTTTTTTGAAGTTGAAAAGTCAAAAATCATGAATTAAGCCGTATATTCGGATAAAAGAAATATTTAATCACCATCCCCGATTTTGAACGAACTTTTCAAAATTTACCAGCTTGATGCGAATGAAGCACTACGCATCCAAGAATCGAAAAACGAAATACATCAACATGATTTCGAAGAACTGATTATTGGTGTCAAAGGACAATTAAAACATTTTATCGATTTTAAAGCGGAAACCTATACAGCTCCGTTCATCAGTTTTGTCGCGCAAGGTAAAAATCATCGGGTAACACCTCTCCTATTGGACCAAGAGATTGACTTTTGGGTAATCAGATTTAAAAGCGAATTCATTCCCGAAACGACCTTCCAGCTCTATGCGCATTTTCACGAAAATGCGACATTAACCTTTTTTCAGCCCTCCTGTTTTTCCAGGTTGGTGATTTTGTGCCAAATGATGCAACAGGAAACGCAACAAGCCGTAGCTGACTATGCGGTAATTAAGCAGTTGTTAAGCACAATATTTATTATGATAGAGTCTGAGCGAAAAAAACAGTTTCCTGCCACACAACAACAATTAAAAAACCAAAGTACAACATTCACCAGTTTTCTATCTATACTGGAAGAAAATTATCGACGACCGGAGGGCGTTAACTATTACGCGGAAAAACTTTTTATGTCTGCCCGCAATTTAAATCTGATCTGCCAAAGTATATTGCAACAAAGTGTATCGGAGATCATCGAAACAAGAAAACTGATAGAGGCCAAAAACCTGCTGCTAACAACAAATAAGACCATTTCAGAAATAGGTTTCGAATTGGGCTATCAGGAAAAAGCTTATTTCACCAATGTTTTTAAGAAGAAAGCTGGGATGACCCCATCTGAATTTAGACATGAGATTCAGAAGCTGATTTCCGAATAATACAACAATTTGGCTAAAAAACAATACCTGATACCGTTCCAGACCACCTAATTTTGTACGAATAATTAACGCTATTCGTATCATTCAAATGCGTAGAAAGGATTTTATCAAAATTATGGCAACACTCCCCCTATCAGGCATAGCAGGCCCCGCAAGTTCATTACGTAAATTTTCTACTGACCTTGCTGCTACAGACAAATTTCCGGTTCTTTTTTTAGGACACGGAAGCCCCATGAATGCCATTGAAGACAATGAGTTTGTCCAAGGGTTCAGAAAAATAGGACAGACATTCGAAAAACCGAAAGCAATCTTAGTGATCTCAGCACACTGGGAGACACGTGGAACATTTGTTACGGCCATGGAGCATCCGGCTACAATCCATGACTTTGGCGGTTTCCCGCAAGCTTTGTTTGACGTGCAATACCCCGCTCCCGGAAGCCCCTCATTAGCCCAGGAGACAAAGCGCATCGTCACAAAAACAGCGGTTCATCTAGACGATAAATGGGGCTTGGACCATGGCTCCTGGTCTGTTGTCAAACACCTGTACCCCAATGCTGATGTCCCCGTTATTCAGATGAGTATTGACTATACCCAGCCTGCTTCCTATCATTATGAAATTGCGCAACAACTGGCGGAACTACGGAAAAAAGGCGTCTTGATTATTGGAAGTGGAAATATGGTCCACAACCTCAGGATGGTTGCCTGGGACAAACTCAATACAACAGGATATGCTTACGAGTGGGCTACCCTTGCCAATGATAAGATGAAAAAGTTTATTCTGGATGGCAATCATCAGGCTTTAATTGATTTCAGGCAGCAGGGAAAAGAGTTTGATCTAGCCATCCCTACACCGGAGCACTATCTTCCTTTAATCTATAGCCTGGCTTTACAGGAAAAAAATGAAGATTTATTTTTGTTCAATGACAATTCTGTAGCAGGCTCCCTCACCATGACCTCATTAAAAATCGGATAATGAAAACGACGGGATTTCTTATGGATGTTTTGACGGTAGCACAGAGATCGGTACATTTGTCTTATAGAATGCATAATCGCTTAATTTAAATCATGGCAACGAAACCTGTTATCGAAATCGAGTACTGTCCAAAATGCAATTGGATGTTGCGTGCGGCCTATATGTCCCAAGAAATCCTGAGCTCGTTCACAGAAGATATCCATGGGGTCCTGCTTATTCCAAGTGAAATTTCAGGCCGCTATACCATACGCATAGACGGCAAAGAAATCTTCGATAGAAAGAGAGCCGGCCGATTCCCGGAAATAAAGGAGCTAAAACAACTGATCCGGGATATTGTCGCTCCTGAAAAATCATTGGGACACTCGGACAAAACTTCCTAGCATTCTTTCAATATAGCATAAATCGGATTTTATAAACTTCTTCTTCTTAGCACCTTTGTGTACACTAAATGGACAATCATGACTATTCAACAAGAAGTAGATTTTCAACGTATCGCCAAGGCAATACATTTCTTGCAGGAAAATTTTAGAACTCAGCCCACATTAGGGCAGATCGCTTCCCATGTCTACATGAGTGAAGCTCATTTTCAACGGATGTTTACCTCTTGGGCAGGAACAAGCCCAAAGAAATTCCTGCAATATATCAGTTTAAATCACGCAAAATCATTATTGAAAGAAAACAATATTGCAGAAACCACCTTTCAGCTGGGTCTTTCAAGTAGTAGCAGGCTGCACGAACTCTTTATCAATATCGAAGGGATGACACCCGCTGAATACAAGAATGAAGGCGCCAACTTACTCATTTCTTATCATTACTATGAAACGCTTTTTGGTCCTATCATTATCGCTTCTACCTCAAAGGGCATTTGCCATATTGCCTACGAAGAAGATAAAGACGCTGCGCTCAAGACACTCCAAAAGCGTTTTCGAAACGCCAAATTTATACAACAAGGAGATATCATGCACGAAAATGCATTAAAAGCACTAAATCCACAGGATAATGACATCGGTCAGGTGAAATTGCACCTCAAGGGGACGGAATTTCAATTGAAAGTATGGGAAGCACTATTAAAAATTCCGATGGGTAATTTAAGCACTTATGGTTCAATTGCTTCTCAAATTGGCAATCCCAAGGCTTCACGCGCAGTGGGCACTGCTGTTGGCAGCAATCCGATTGCGTATCTGATTCCCTGTCATCGGGTTATTCAAAACAGTGGTATATTTGGCGGTTATCGTTGGGATCCGATGCGGAAAACAGCGATGATTGGTTGGGAAAGCCTCCATGCCGCAATATAAAAAAACAAAACGGCAAGGATATCATGGAACTCTTCGACAATCTTTTTGATGGAAACAAAAATATACTACCCTATGATGGGACAGTCAATTATTACGGCAAAATACTAGATCAGGCCCAAGCAAATCACTATTTCGACCGGTTAATGGATTCCATCGAATGGGTAAATGATCGCGCTATTATTTTTGGAAACGAAATTTTCACCAAACGCAAAGTTGCCTGGTACGGCGAGCAGGCCTTTGAATATAGTTATTCCAACACCACAAAAAGGGCTCTCCCTTGGACAAAAGAACTTCTCGAGCTAAAAGCACTTGCTGAATTGAAAACACAGGAAACCTATAATTCCTGCTTATTAAATCTATATCACAATGGTGACGAAGGCATGGCCTGGCATAGTGACGGAGAAAAAGACCTGAAAAAAAATGGGGCAATTGCTTCTTTAAGTTTTGGAGCCGAAAGAAAATTTGCGTTCAAACATAAAACCACAAAAGAAAAGATAGATCTTATTTTGGGAAATGGTAGTCTCTTGGTCATGAAAGGCTTCACACAGACCTATTGGTTGCATCGGCTCCCCCCTACAAAAAAAGTTTTTAAACCACGTGTCAATCTTACTTTCCGAACCATCGACAATTTCCTTTAAAAACATCTGAATCATAAATGCAGTTCATTTAAACCGAATTATATACGTCGTGAGGAATATCAGCACAACATTTATGACTTGAGCAAGCATAAACTTTATCGGGTGAGTAATTGGATCAATCTCTCCTGACGCAGCGATTGATCCAATTGAATTGATACATTAGTTTACTGCTTCCCAAACGTTATCTTTGGCTGTGTAATCCATGAAAACACCCCCATCCAGCGTAATCTTTTTTATCTTCTTAGGTGATGACCAGGTAATTGTTGCCTGTTTTTCATTGGGCTGCCAAATCGAAGGCGTCTGATGCTTTGTTTCCAAAGTCCCGTCCGCATAGGTGATCAAGACATCAAAAGGAACTGCAAATCCGCCAACATTAGCGATCGACAGGGTATTTTTATTATCAGCTTGTTTTAGGCTATCCACCTTTAAATCAATATAATTATTGGTAAAATACCAGTTTTTCCAAAACCAATTTAAATTCTGACCCGCTCCAGCATTGATGCTGTAAAAGAAATCCCATGGTGTCGGGTGCTTACCATGCCATAGATCCATATAATGATGTAACGCTTTTTTGAACTGTATATCGCCAAGATAATCCCGCAGCGCGATATACGATAAGGCGGCTTTGATATAGGCATTATTTCCATACCCCAGACCATTCAGTTGTGAAGTCATCGTAATCAATGGCTGGTCCTCCTCGGTCGATGGATCGAAGATATATCGTTTCACACGCGAATCTTTAAACAGCTCCTTATTCTTTTCGGCGCCAATCTCTGCATTACCGATCCAAAATTCCAGAGCCGTAGCCCAGCCTTCATCCATATACCCATATCGGGTCTCGTTGATCCCCATATAGAAAGGAAAATAGGTATGGGCGATCTCATGATCCGCTGTTTGTCGGGCATCAACAAAATTATCGGGCACACTCGAATCATTGATCATCATCGGGTATTCCATATCCGCAAATCCCTGTACTGCTGTCATCGTGGGGTAGGGATAGGTCACTCCGGGCCAGTTTTTCGAAAACCATTCAATACAGTATTGCTGCCAGCCAATGTACTGTTCAAAATCGGGCGTGCCAGCAACATAACTGGATTGTACACTGACGCGTTTGGTCCCTAGATCCACACTACCAGCATCCCATATATAATTGTCGCTCACACTGAAACAAAAATCAGGAACATAAGTTGCTTTAAATTTCCACTTATTCCATTCTTGTTGTGTCGTTACCCTGCCCTCCTTCATTTCAGATGCTGTAGCAACATGGATAGGCTCATCGCTCTGTTTCGATTGCTCAAAGCGTTCTAAAATAGGCTTCTGCAATACTTCCGCAGCATTCTGAAGCTCCCCTGTGGCCCATACAACAAAGTTCTTAGGAACAGCAATTTCAAACTGATAATCATTAAAACCATTATAGAACTCCTGTCTACCGTTATGCTCCAAAACATCCCAGCCATTGTAATCATCATAGACAGAAACACGTGGATAGGAATAAGCACAATAGAAAGTAGATGCGTTAAGCATGCCATCGCGGTCGCTCTCAACCGATAAAGGATACTCCCAGCTGATCGCTAGGGTCGCCACGGTACCGGGGAGTATTTTCTGTCCAAAATCACCAAGTTTCACTGTGCCCCAATCCGCACTATTTACCTCATAAACCTGTCCGTTGAGCGTGAATGATTTTATTTTCAGCCCCGAGGTCAAATAATCATCCGAGGCATAGTTAGCACGCACGGCATTGGGCTTGTGCACATTATTCACAAATCGGATAGCCAATTGCTTCAGTGTATCAGGGCTGTTGTTGGTATATAAAATTGTCTCATTTCCACGAACAGTCCTCGTCGCAGGATCCAATTGTACCTTGACATCGTATTTTCCAAAGTTTTGCCAGTAATTTTTACCGGGCTCTCCGGTAGTGGTTCGTGTACCTTTTTCAATGGCTTGTTTAATATTTCTTGGTGTATAGAGCTCCTGCGCGTGTGTCAAGCCTGTCATCAATAGTAAAGCCAAACCGCAGCGATATATGTTTTGTCTGATCATATCTCCGAATTAAATAATCAAAACTAAGATAAATTTGCGCTTATTTCCAAGTTTAATTACGGGATTCTCCCTTACTGCCAAAAATATTCCGCCCCGCACCGTTGAGCCGTAACCCCGGATCATTCATCCGGACCGATAGCCTTTACACGCTTATCCGTTTATGCCAATATCAATGTTTTACGGAATTGGCTTTGCCCGATTAGAAAACATTTTAATATTTTTGACGTTTAAATCTAAGATAAACCCGAAGGTATGCAGCGACTATTACGTAATCACTATTTATTCACTTTCTGTTTTTTACTATCGTGCCTACTGCTGATATCCAATACGCTTGTAGCTCAATCTGAAAGCGAAATAGATTCTGCTTCATTCTATAAAAAACAACGCGATTCGATTTTGGCAAGCCAATATGATATATCGGACTTAATCGGTCGCATTATTCACCCTAAACGCAAAAAGGAACGATCGAGCAAACGTTCTCCGATTACGCTAATGCCTAATATCGCCTATAACCCTACGATCGGTGGACAGATCGGTGTCAAAGCCGTTGCGGGGAAAATATTGGGGGACCCAAAGACGACAACTATGTCAATTGCGGCAACATCAGCGTCCATCACGACCAAAAACATTATGGTCTTCTACATCAGCCATAATGTGTTTACCCCAAACAATAAACTGAATTTTCAAGGAGCTTTCGCTTTGGTCAAAATGGTTGCATTGGATGCGGGTTTGGGTATGACTCCTTACGGCAAATGGAACAATGAAGAAGAGGAAATACTTGCGAATCCCGAACATAAAAAATATGGTGCCAAATACAATGCCTTTACGTTTAATGAGAAGGTCTACAAAAAGGTTGCCGATGATTTGTTTCTAGGAGCTGGATTAGCATTCGACCTTCGTCGAAAGATAACAAGCAGTGGTCCTAACGGGAATATTACACCAAATACCATTTACACGGAAAAACATGGTTTTGCCCCAGATAGCTATAATTCAAACGGACTGTTGCTAAATATGCAATACACCACCCGAGATAATCCCAACAGACCTTATAAGGGAATCTATTCGGATATAGGTCTGCGATGGAATACAACCTTACTGGGCAGTAGCAAAAGTGCCGTCCAACTCACGACTGACTTTCGTAAATACTTTAGTGTATCGCAATCCGATCCCGCACATGTGCTTGCATTCTGGTATTGGGGTTCCTATAAGCTGGGGGGTGTCCTCCCTTACTTTGATCTGCCGGGGACAGGAAGGGATGCCGCTGTAAGAACAGGCCGTGGCTATACAATTGGTTATTTTAAGGGGATATCTTTTGCCTACGCAGAAACGGAATATCGCTTTCCAATTTTAAAAAACCGTTTTTTGAGTGGTGCAGCATTTTTTAATCTCCAAAGTGCAAGCGATGAATTAGGGACAAAACTTTTTGAAAGATGGCAACCGGGAGGCGGCGCAGGATTACGCGTCCTGTTTAACAAAGCCACCCGGACAAATCTCTGTTTGGACTACGCCATAGGAAAATATGGATCCCGTGGATTCTTCCTCGGATTGAATGAAGCGTTTTAATTTAATGGAAAGCAGCAAGACTTCTTTTCTATAAAATCATTAAATTAGCCGATATTGTAGCTTCGCCTAAAATCCAATAGGCGGAGTCTCCCATTGAAGATAAATACGCATGAATTTACAGACGATTTTTCTATACTTTTTGCTTTTTGGATTCGCTTCCTGTCAGCAGACAATTCAATCTAATTCTCAAAATATCCCGACAAAAGATAGTGCGGTCAACAACCAAAATCGGCAGGTGGCTGAAAGCCCCCGTATAGTGAAACCTCTACTTGATACATCCACCTATGCCAATCCGCGAACCGAAGAGACGGCTAATCAGCAACGACAACAGCTCGTCAAATTGGCTGATGAGGGGCTCTTTGAAAAATTACATCTAAAGTTGCTTAAGGACCTTGCCGAAAACCAAAAAAATTATTTCGAAAGCCATACAAACCTCGATTTGCTGGCTCACACAAATGGGGATATCTTTGGCAACAAGGAAAATGATGTTGCTTATGTCGTTTATGATAAAGAAAAACATCAAATTGAAATCATTCTTTTTGACCAGCAGAGCAAACGGTTTAAAACATTGTATCGAGATGTACATGTATCCAATTTATTGCAACAATCCGATTGTTACTATACCAATGGCACAATAGATTATAGCATTGCCGCCGAACTGATCTATCAGGAAGACTATATCCGTTCGAGTCAATCAAATTACTTGATCGATGACAAGGCATTCTCCATTGATGATATCTCAAAAAATAACAACATCGATCTGAAAAGGGGATGCCTAAGCAAAGATTTTTCGAAAAATAGCATGGCTAATACCTTGTGTATACCGACAAGTTCAGTATATGCGAATTATCAATGCCTAAAATACAATAAGACCAAAGAGATTTTTGAAATTTACTTTAGCCAAGAATTTGCGGACTAGCCGATCGAACCATTAGCCATGAAAAGAAATTACGTACTCGCCGCCCTTTGTCTATGTGGCAAATTATATGCACAGACTACTGACAGCACCAACAATAGGCTTGAACAAGTGGAGATTAAAGCTTATTTTACTAAACAGCCTTTATTAAAACTTACCTCATCGGCGGCTGTGTTAAGCCAACAACGGTTACAATCACAGCAATCGCCGGCGCTTGTCTCCGTTATGAATACGGTGCCCGGATTACGTATGGAAGAGCGTTCTCCGGGGAGTTACCGACTGGCACTGCGTGGCAGCATGCTGCGTTCTCCGTTCGGTGTACGTAATGTAAAGATCTATCTGGATGACTTTCCGCTCACAGATGCAGGTGGAAACACTTATTTAAACCTGGTCGACCCTTACACGATAGACCAGATCAATGTTTTGAAAGGTCCTGATGGTTCCATTTATGGTGCAAACTCCGGTGGTGTAATTTCACTTTACAGCAAAGGTTATAATACCCTGACCGAGCCCGAAGTCAACCTACAGCTAACAGGAGGTTCGTATGGGTTATTTCAACAGCAGCTCAATGCCATGCTGCCCATAAAGCAGAAACAACAGCTGGCCATCAATCAAAGTTGGACGCGTAGTGACGGGTATCGACAGCATTCATCTTTGAATAAGAAGAACATCCAGCTAAACTACAATTGGCAATATGCCAAACATGCTGAACTAAAATTTACAGGGTTTTACACTGATCTGGGCTATCAGACTCCCGGCGGCCTGACTATTGCACAAATGGATGACGATCGACGGCAGTCCCGCCCCAAAGCTGGGCCCAACCCAAGTGCGGCTGAACAAAAAGCAGCAATCTACGATAAAACATTTTTCGGAGGTCTGAGCAACCAAACGAATATCAGTTCCAATTTAACCTTATTTGCCAGTGTTTTCGGTTCATCCAACCAAATTAAAAATCCTTTTATCACAAATTATGAAAAAAGGGATGAGAAAAATCTGGGGACGCGACTATATCTATCCTATGTCGACCGGGTCAGCAAAAACTTAAAGTATGAACTGCAATTTGGTTTAGAAGCACAAAAAGGCTGGTACGATATTGACAATTATGATAATAACCAGGGGAATATAGGTAATCCGCAAGCGAAAGATAAATTGGAAAACAGCCAGCAATCATATTTTGCACGCACACAGTTATCTTGGCTGGAACGCCTTCAGGTCGAATTATCTGTCGGACTCAATGAGAACAAAATCGCTTATCAACAGCGCTATCCTGTAGCCCAGGCGGATAAAGCACACATCGATTTCGGGAATACCTGGATGCCACGGGCAGCTGTTTCCTACCAGGCTACAGCAACTTTCGCCCTTCGGGCCTCGATCTCAAAAGGATTTTCTGCGCCGACAATTGCTGAAGTACGCTCATCCGACAATATAATTAATAACGAACTCAAGCCGGAGACCGGCACCAACCATGAATTTGGTGTTCGATGGCATTTGTGGAACCGTCGAGTTATTTTTGATGCCTCAGTGTACAGCTATCAAATGAATGATGCCATTATTCGACAAGTACGTGAAACGGGAGCAGAATATTTTCAGAATGCAGGAAAGATAGACCAAAAGGGAATCGAAGCCTCTATATTGACCTACTTGATGACTCCAAAATCTTCGGGGATTATCCGTAGTTTACAGGTGGGGAGCAATTTCTCGCTAAATCATTATGCTTTCAAAAATTATAAGGTAGGAGACAAAGATTATAGTGGCAACAAACTAACAGCGGTACCGAAAACAGTTTGGGTCAATACCTTAAATGCCCTTTTTCCCTACCAAATTCGATTGGATCTTCTTTCGAATTTAACCGCCGCAATACCATTGGATGATGCCAATACAGTCTATGCCAACCGCTATCATCTTTTACAGGGCAAAATATCGTGGAGTAAAGCGATAGGTCAAGGATATCAGCTCAATCTCTTCGTCGGTGCCGACAATTTGTTGAACCAAAAATATAGTCTCGGCAATGACATCAATGCTTTTGGTGGCCGATATTTCAATCCTGCTCCCCTGCGAAATTATTATGGCGGTATGAGTTTTCATTTTTAATCCCCTGATATATGGAGTTCCATCAATATACGTTGACAACAATAGATTTCGGTTCAGTAAGCCGTTATTCTTATTTTTCTTGGATGGATAGTGCCCTGGCAAATATTCAAATCAATGTCGTGGAGATGGAATTCAATCAGGCGACCTTTCAGGTCCTCGAAAATTACAGGGATTTCCGGGTGATGGTTATCTACAGATCACCTGTAACTTCGCTTTTCTGCAATTGTGGGGAGACAGGTTTCTGTAGTCACCAGAAAGCGACATTGACAAGGCTATTCGGACAAGAAAACTGGTTGTCTTTTTTTGACTTTAACCGGTATCGAAATCTTTTAAAAAAGATTGCTGTACAATATGGTTTAGAACATGAGCCCTTATTGGAAAACTATTTTTCAGCACATATTAAAGATGCAGCGCTGCAATTTGTTCTCAAAGATAAACACCTGACATCCATAGACGATTTTGATCTCCTGGAACCACAAACAAGACCCACTAAAATTCACGGTGAACAACTGCATAGCTTCATTGTACTGACACGTAATCGCTATTATAAACAATTACAGGTCCTGTTATGTCAGGCACCCCTGTCAAAATCGGGCACGCCGAAAAACCCCATTTCCACAGTGGAGAGCCAATCACGGATCTGGCAAACAGACTCCATTGACGAAACCCAGTTTTTTGCGGCGATCAGCCAATTGGCTCAACCCCTACAACAGACAGATACACCCATTGGCCGAAGTCTGCGGGCCATTGCCAAGAATCCTTTGGCCCTGGATTTTTTCCTTCATGATTATGAAAAAGCAGAAAATATAACGGCCACTTCCTTATCTCCGATTCAAATCGGTCTCAGCAAAGGCGAAATCAAACTGCTGATCGAACAGCGCGGTTCCTTTTATTGCATTAAAGGAGAATTATCCATTCATGGCATTACCTACGAACTACAGGATCTGACTATTCTTTTTGATCATTTTATCGCCATAAAAAAGTACCTATATCTTGTTGAGAATAAGCTTCATCTCAAACTGATTCGTTTGTTCGGAAACAAAGGAAATGAGCTGCGTATACACCGGAATAAGTTTAAAGAATTTAACGAATTATTCCTGGCCCCTCTGGCCAATTCGGTTGCGTTAAATTTTAAGGATATCCCCAAGGCGAATAAACCGCAACTGAAAGAAAACCTCTACTATCAGGATATGCAAGCACTTATCTTCCTGGAGGAATCGGAAGATTTTGTAAATATCATTCCTGTCATGCGTTACGGTGATGTTGAGGTTCCGATCCTGAGTAAAAGAAATATATTTGGAACAGATGCGAAAGGATCCCAATTTTTGGTAGAGCGGAAAAAAGAGGCTGAAACAAAAGTCATCTCACTGCTGCTCAAGCAGCATACTTATTTTCAGGAGCAATTGGAAGATGATAGTTTTCAACACCTTTATTTACACCGTAAATATTTTCTCGATAAAAACTGGTTTTTAAATGCATTTGAAGAGTGGCACCAACACGGAGTCCAAATCATTGGATTCAATACCATACGAGGCAATAAACTGAGCAGGTTCAAAGGCAAAATACAGATCGAGGTATTAAGTGGACAAAATTGGTTTAATGCCAATATTCAAGTCAAATTTGGTCCCAAAAGTGTCTCGCTTAAGAAACTGGAAAAAGCAGTCCGCAACCGTTCCCAATTTATTCCCCTGGACGATGGCACACTTGGTGTCTTACCTCAGGAATGGCTGGAAAAATTTGAGGCCTATTTTAATGCTGCGGAAGTCATAGAAGACGAACTTCTTCAGATTCCCAAATTCAAGTTTAATGAAATCGACCAGCTCTTTTCCAACGAAGAGATCGATCATGCCGTATCCGTCGAGATCGACTATTTAAGAAATCAGCTCTCCACATTAGCAAGCTACCCGCCGGTGCAATTACCCGACATTTTTGTCGGCGATTTGCGTCACTATCAGCAGCAAGGGGTACAATGGCTCAACTTCTTGGACAAATTAAATTTTGGTGCCTGCCTGGCGGATGACATGGGGCTGGGAAAGACAGTTCAAATCCTGGCCTTTCTAGCCTCTCAAAAAGCAAAAGGCATAACGACACCAACATTGCTGGTTCTCCCTACGACGCTGATTTTTAACTGGAAGCGCGAAATTGAGCAATTCTTACCTTCTTTTAATACACTCGTCCTAGAGGGGCCAAACCGACGCGACATAAGCGAGCAGTTTGAAGAACTGGATATCGTGCTTATTTCTTACCATAATCTACTGACCGACATCAATAGGTTAAAGAAACTGACCTTCAATTATGTTATACTCGATGAGTCTCAATATATAAAAAATCCGGATTCACAGCGGTACAAAGCAGTAAATTTACTGCGCGCTCGAAATCGTATCATACTAACAGGAACACCTATTGAGAATAATACCATGGATTTGTTTGCGCAGCTTTCTTTTGCCATTCCGGGTTTATTGGGAAATAAAAAGTACTTTAAAGACGTCTATACGACGCCAATTGATGCTTTTCACGACCGCAAAAGAAAGAAGATGCTAAAGGAAAAAATAAAACCCTTTATCCTTCGAAGAACAAAACGGGATGTATTGGATGATCTTCCCGCAAAAAATGAATTGGTACTCTATTGTGAAATGAAAACCGCACAGCGACGGATATATGATCTCTATGAAAAAGAATTTCGGGAGTTTATCTCTGCTAAAGATGGGGATGAAATCAAGAAAAGTCCGATGCACGTCCTGAAAGGTCTGACCAAATTACGACAGATCTGCAATTCCAGTAAATTGCTCGAGAGCGAAGATTTAACGTCTGCCGAAGATTCAGCAAAGATTGAAATGCTGATCGAGCAAATCCAGCATAAAAAAGATCAGCACAAAATCATCGTGTTCTCGCAGTTTGTCAGCATGTTGCATCTGATTAAAGAAGCGTTGGATAAAAATGGCATACCGTCGCTCACCCTCACCGGTCAATCGCGAAACCGGGGACAGCTTGTCAGTGATTTCCAATCGAATGAAGATAGCCGGGTTTTTCTGATTAGCCTGAAGGCCGGAGGAACAGGACTTAATCTCACTGCCGCAGATGTGGTTTATCTCGTTGATCCCTGGTGGAATCCGGCTGTGGAACAACAGGCGATTGATCGTATCTACCGTATTGGCCAACAAAAGAATGTCACCGCAGTGCGTCTGATCAGTCCAAATACCGTTGAGGATAAAATTCAGGCACTTCAGCAGCATAAAAAGGAAATCAGTAGCACTATTCTTGAAGATGGAGGAAGCTTAGATGCTTTTTACCTTGATAAGGATTATTTACTTAAGATTTTACGGTAGGATTTATTGCCTTACAGCTTTTTAATTTAGTTATTCAGTTATCTGATAATTTGCTTTCTATATTTCGAGTCAATTATATATTTTACTCCTTTAGCATCTATAAAAACAGGCTTACCCTCATATCGTTCATCGGTCTGTTTGTCCAAAGCAACGCGGTATAATGCACCTGAACGCGAAGAAGAATACCTGATATCTCCTTGATGTCTACTACGGGCAACAACCACATTAGAAAGATCAACAGACGCCGCATCTACTTTATCCATCGTTTGCTCCTTTGCGACAGCCTTTTTACCTTTATCAGCCGTTCGTTCCAAACTAACGACATTAGATTGCATGTTTACAGGAAAAAAAGGATCTATCCAACGATTTACAATAGGGAAATTTTCATCCCAATTATTTAAGGAAGTAAGCTGCTGACCATTTACTCTACTTGCGAATACAAAAATTGGCAGTAAAAATAAGCAGCGTCTAAAGAATATCAATTCAACTCTCAGCATATCTTTTTTACTTATGCCTAAAACACTTCCAAATAAAATGCCACACACCTATTCCCGTCATATCTTTAACATATTTTTAACGATCAGCGTATATTAGTTTGATATTTAACTGTTTTATATTTAACTTTGTTTCATGAAAAATGAATCGCCCAATCCGGTAAAACCCCTAGTGGATGCTATCATCTCGTTAAGAACGAGCTTAAAACAATATTATATCCAGAAAATCAAGGAGCAACAATTGGATATCACCTATGAGATGTTGCAGGTATTGGCGACCCTTTGGAAAAAGGAACGCATGAATCAACAGGATATCGCTGTTGCGATACAGAAAAACAAAGCGAGTGTCACTCCGCTGATAGACAATCTTTGCAAACGTGACCTTGTAAAGCGTGTGAGTGATCCTAATGACCGTAGGAACAACTTAATTGAACTCACCTCAAAAGGCGATGCGTACAGGGAATTATTGAATCCTGTACAACAAGATCTTTATCAGGTGATCCTAAAGGAAATCACGCCGCAAAAAGTATCGGAGATCACTGAGCTTTTGGAAAAATTGAATCTGATCATTGATAAACAGTAAAAAATAAATATGATGTACGAAAAGTAATACTTTTCCGTACAGGACGAATAGTAAAAACGAGCCATGAATAGTTCAACATTAAGTGAGAAAGAAGTTAAACGAAGAAGAAGAATATGGGCGATCAATAGTGTATCAGCGTTAGTTATTGTCGTAACGATTGTATGGGGGATTATGGTTTTCTTTCACATCAATGAATCTGTTTATACGGATGACGCACAAGTAGATGCCCATATTACACCGATCAATTCAAGAATCAGCGGCTATATTAAGGATATACGTTTTGATGAACACCAAAAAGTACATAAAGGCGACACACTTGTGATTATAGACGATTCAGAATATCGCATCTTACTACAGAATGCCGAAGCCAGCTTAGCGGATGCAAAAGCCAACAAGACCATAGCACAATCGGGAATCGCCATTGCCAATACTGGTACGGCCATCGCCAATGCCAATATTGAGGAAATGAAGGCCAGGCTGGACAATATGGAAGCCAATTACAACAGGTACGCGAGTCTGGTAAAAGACGAGGCAGTGACCCGTTACCAATTTGACCAGGTAAAATCGGAGTATGAAGCCATGTCGGCCAAATACAAAGCATTGCTTGCACAGCAACAAACGTCCAAACTCAACAGCCATGAATCCGTACAAAAAGTATCCGTCAACAATGCTTCATTGCTTAAGGCCGAATCTGCGATAGACTTAGCCAAACTGAATTTATCCTATACCGTAATAACTGCTCCTTATGATGGGGTATTGGGCAGACGGAATATCGAAGAGGGACAGTTGGTGCAAAATGGCACACCACTAGTCAACATCGTCCGTGATGAACAGAAATGGGTAACGGCAAACTACACCGAAAGCCAAATGAAAAACATTACAATGGATAAAAAAGTCAACATAGAAATTGATGCGTTGCCGGGAAAAACCTTTGAAGGTAAAGTAGTCGCAATATCTGAGGCAACTGGATCCAAGTATTCGGCTGTTCCTGTCGACAACGCTACGGGAAACTTTGTAAAAGTACAGCAACGGATACCCGTCCGTATCAATTTCACGGCATCCAACTCCAGACGGGATATGGATCTTCTCCGCGTGGGCATGAATGCTATTATACGTATAAAGTAATCATGAAAGATCGTATTTTCAGAGATTGGCTGAGCCCAACATGGGAACTATTCTTTTTGTTCTTGCTCAACATTATATTTTCCTTCAATAACGGAATCCCATCGTCGGTCAATACGTATGTCATGAACGGTTACGCCGGCATAAGTGCAGATCTCAATATGGCAACATATTGCTATTATGCCGGTATGGTCTGTGCAATTCCATTAGTGTTTCGGTTGATTAAGCTTCTTCCCAAAAAAACGATACTGATTGTTTCCACCATTGTTATTCTTTTTTCAAATGCGATTTTGGAACATGCCAACAATGGCATCAATATCTGTATGGCTACGTTTTTTATTGGAAGTGCCAAAATTATCGTCACCATGGCCATTATCGGGGAAATGATTCCTTTTCTGATGCCACGTGGAGAACGTTACCAGCTTTATGCAGTTTATTACCCGATGACAATGATCTTCCCGGCAATAGCAAATTATATAGCCACTATTTTCGCAACAACATTCTACTGGGAAACTGTATTTCTATTCCAGAATATATTATTGGCTATCGGTTTATTGCTATGCATTATTTTTATGAAATCGTCTAGTTTCAAAAAAGTACCTCTTTACCAGTATGACTGGTTTGGGAGCATATTGTTTTGCATTTCCCTGCTGAATATGGCGTATTTTAGTACTTATGGATTAACACAAAACTGGTTTCACTCCAAATTGATTATACTGACAGGAGCTGCGGCAATTTTATTCCTTGCTCTCTTTATAAATAGAAGTGTTATCATCCGAAAATCGCTGATGAATTTTGATGCCTTTTCAACGCGGACTTTGCCCATATCCGTCGGAACGATCTTTCTATTCGGAATTTTTTACAGTTCCACATCCTTATATAGCTCACTATTGGGAATTACACTTGGTACAAACCCATTGGAGATCGCAAAGGTAAACACTTACGTCATTCCCGGATACCTTATCGGTGCGCTGATTTCGTATGCATACTTTAAGTTTACCAAAAAATGTAAATTCATCTTGGCTTTTTCCGCTATCTGCTATGCATTATCTTCTTTTTTCTTTGCACAGATTGCCGGTCTACAGGTACATACCACCCTATTTTACCTTCCTATGATTTTAAGAGGGATCGCTGTGATTACATCGTACATTGGCATAGGCGTATATATGGCGGGTAATATTCCAAATAAATATTACTTATCTGGATTGGTTTTTCTGATCCTGACCCGTTCCTTCTTGGTACCCGTTGTGTGGAGCAATACTATTGCCAATTGGTATTATCGTCAACAGGTCATTAAAACAGGCAATTTGGCTAACATCATAGATAACACGAATAGCCTGGTTTTACAATCAGCCAATATCGGCAAATCGGTACAAGTACAAGCCTCTTTGCTTGCCATTCGGGACAGTTATAACGGATTGTTTATTGTGGGATTGATCCTCGTATTCCTCATTTTGGTGTTTCCTTATCATTCTTCCCCTGCCAGACGCATTTTCAACTGGAAAAGAAAAAATACAACAAAAGAAGCCCTACAGATTCCGGTCGCTTAATCTTAACTGATATAAATCTCTGTAATATACCGAAACACGATACGTTGGGAGATCGCATATTTTTCAAACAACGAGCGAAGGTCATCGTATAAATTTTTACTCTCAGTCCCCTCTTTAGGAAAATAAGAGGATGATCTTACCCTTCCCAAAAAGGATTTCAAGTCAAATACTTGTTGGTTAGGCAAGGATACCTTCGTCATTGGTCTATCGGCAAAAAAACTACGAAGGTCCTCATCGGTTATATTTTTATGACTGACAGATTGATAGCTGGGAATATGATTGTGTAAAAATTGTTCATATTCCCTTTGGAAAGCATCTTCCGGATCACGTTGATTCCAGGCCAGCACAATATGACCGTTTTTTGTAAGAATGCGATTAAATTCGTTAAAACAGGCGGTCCGATCGAACCAATGAAAAGATTGCCCGGCGAAAATTAAATCTACACAACCGGACTCGATAGCGGTATCTTCAGCCGTGGCGTTCAATGCAATTAAGTTCCGGTATGTTTTAAAATGGTGCACCAAAGATTCACGCATCTCCCTGTTGGGCTCCAGAGCAAAGACATCATTTCCATTTTCTAAAAATAACTGAGTGGATAAGCCGGTACCGCTGCCGATATCCGCTACCAGCCAGCTTTTATTCAGACCTATCTTTTCCTGAAGAATCTGAATAATTTCTTTGGGATAATTGGGTCTGAATTTTTCATAATCCACAACCCTGTCGGTGAATCGCTCAATACTATTTTTGCTCATATCAGATTTGCTATAGCTAATCGATTATATCTTCATCTCTGAAGCTATAATATCCATTGTCCGTAAAGATCAGGTGATCGTTCACCCTAATATCCATAATTTTTGATGCTTCGACAATTTTTTGCGTCAGAATTCTGTCAGCATTACTCGGCTGCAAAGTCCCTGAAGGATGGTTGTGAATCAGTACAATAGAATGCGCTTTTATTGCAAGGGCATGTCTCAGAATAATTCGGACATCGACTGGTGTAAAATCATTTCCACCGCGGCCAATAAGCTGTTGATCCAACAATTTGCATCCCGTGTTCAGATAAAGTGTCCAAAATTCCTCATGGGGTAAATCCTGTAGGATTGGTTTCATAAAATCATACACACGCTTGCTGCTATTTAAAATCTTCTTTTCTTCTGCCGGAGATTCTTTCTTGCGCCGCGCCAGCTCCAAGGCTGCAATAATCGATATGGCCTTGGCCTCACCAATACCTTTATATCGACTCAATTCATTGACTTCCATCTTGGAAAGTGTATCCAGGCTATTGTTGGCATCCGCTAAAATACGTCGGCAAAGTCCTACGGCACTTTCGTCCATTGAACCAGATCCGATCAGAATAGCCAACAGCTCCGCATCGGAAAGGGCCCTTCGTCCCTGGTTCAATAATTTCTCGCGGGGACGGTCGGCCTCGGACCATTCCCT
Source organism: Sphingobacterium athyrii (assembly GCF_003071065.1). Taxonomy (GTDB): domain Bacteria; phylum Bacteroidota; class Bacteroidia; order Sphingobacteriales; family Sphingobacteriaceae; genus Sphingobacterium; species Sphingobacterium athyrii. Next base: position 20,443 of record NZ_QCXX01000011.1, read on the forward strand.
GATAACTAATTTATGCAGATTTGACATTGTTTAAACTATAACCGGCTAGCTAACATAAATATATAAAATATTTCGCATTATTTTTGAGATCAAATTCCTACAAATAACGTGATTAAAAAAAAATGGAGATTGGGATTTACTTCGCATTTCACTCTGAAACATTATCTTTGTATTTCATAAAAATTTTTGAACATGAGTAAAGCGATTATTAAAACAGAAAAAGGCGACATGACTGTGCAATTCTACACAGCCGATGCTCCAAATACAGTAGCAAATTTTATTAAACTTGCTAAATCAGGTTATTACGACGGATTGGCTTTCCACCGTGTTATTCCTGATTTTGTTATTCAAGGTGGTTGCCCAAATTCACGTGAAGGTGCTGCAGGTATCCCCGGAACAGGTGGCCCCGGTTATAAAATCGATTGTGAATTAACTGGTGAAAATCAATACCATGACAGAGGTGTATTGTCAATGGCTCACGCTGGTCGCAATACAGGGGGTTCTCAATTTTTCGTTTGCCACAGCCGCAATAATACAGCTCACTTAGACCGTAACCATACCTGCTTCGGAAAAGTAATCGAGAATGTTGATGTGGTAGACGATATCAGACAAGGAGACCGTATTTTATCAATTGAAGTAATCGAAGATTAATTCTTGGAGATTTAAAAAAAATTAAGATGAATTTAAGAGCATTAGTATCTGTAACTGGTAAACCAGGATTGTTCAAATTGGTTGGACAAAACAAAGGCGGTTTTATTTTAGAAACCCTTGATCAAGCAAAAATTAAAACTGTGGTAAGTTTGTCTTCGACAAAAATGGCAACATTGGAAGATATTACCATTTATGGTGACGAAGAGGAAATCCGTCTTTTGGATATCTTCGAAACCATTAAAGAAAAAGGTTTGACATTACCTGACACGAAATCAGACGGCGCTACATTGCGGGATTTCTTCCGTGAAGTTGCTCCAGGCCATGATGAATCTCGTGTATACACATCAGATATCAAGAAGGTGATCACTTGGTACAACATTATCAAGGAATTCCCTTTATTTGAAGAAGAAGCACCAGCTCCTTTGGTATAATCCAGATAGCCGGATAAAAAAAGCCCCGGAAACGAGTTTTCCGGGGCTTTTTTAGTTTTCCGCAATAATCTTTTTTGCGTACTATGCAAATACTTGACTAGTGACCTTTTGGTTCGACGTCCACACGTTTGATATCTGCACCTAGTTTGCGTAAGCGTTCCTCGATATCTTGATATCCACGTTCGATCTGTTCGATATTGTGGATCACGGACTTTCCTTTTGCAGATAAAGCCGCGATCAATAAGGATACTCCTGCACGAATATCAGGAGATGTCATTTCGATACCTCTCAAAGAATGGGATTTATTCATTCCGATTACGGTCGCGCGGTGCGGATCACACAAAATGATCTGTGCACCCATATCTATTAATTTATCGACAAAGAACAATCTGCTTTCAAACATCTTTTGGTGAATCAATACATTCCCTTTCGCCTGTGTAGCGACCACAAGAATAATACTCAAAAGATCCGGTGTAAATCCGGGCCATGGTGCATCCGAGATGGTCAGAATGGAACCATCTATAAAAGTATCAATTTCGTAAGAATCCTGTGCCGGAATAAAGATATCGTCTCCTCTCAATTCAAATTGAATACCCAAACGGGAAAATACCGAAGGTATTACACCCAATTCCTGAAAACAGACATCTTTAATAGTAATTTCTGAACCGGTCATTGCCGCCAAACCTATAAAAGAACCGATCTCAATCATATCAGGTAACATACGATGCGATGTTCCGCCAAGACGTTGCACCCCTTCTATGGTCAGCAAATTAGATCCGATGCCCGATATCTTAGCCCCCATACGATTCAACATTTTACAGAGTTGTTGCAGATAAGGTTCACAGGCCGCATTATAAATAGTTGTCGTTCCTTTGGCCAATACCGCAGCCATAACAATATTTGCCGTACCGGTTACGGACGCTTCATCCAATAAAATATAATTACCTTTCAGTTCGGTAGCATCTACATTAAAGAAGTGTGTGGATGCGTCGTAGACAAATTTGGCACCTAGTTTTTCAAAACCCAGAAAGTGTGTATCGAGACGTCTACGCCCGATTTTATCACCTCCCGGTTTTGGAATGGCAGCTTTGCCAAAGCGAGCCAATAATGGCCCTACAATCATGATCGAACCACGTAAGCCTCCGCCCTTTTCCTTAAACTCAGGCGATTGGAAATAATCTATATTAATGTCTTTGGCTTCAAAAACGTAAGTATCTTTATCTATACGATCAATTTTAACGCCCAATGCAGCCAACAGATCAATTAACTTATTGACATCTTTAATATCCGGAATATTACTGATGGTCATGGGTTCTTCAGTCAGTAAAACTGCTGACAGAATCTGTAAAGCTTCATTTTTTGCTCCTTGTGGAATAATCTCTCCCTTTAACGGTTTTCCACCGATTATTTCAAATGCATTCATTTATATAACTGATATCTTCTTATTACAACAAAACCCGAGGTATAATTTAGTTTCCTGATGTCACTAAATGAAAATCCGGACTTCTTAAAATCAACAAAATTGTATTGAAAAAAGTTTATGGAATTTTCCAATGCACAGATTCCGTTCAGTCAGATCCTATTGACCGGAACTGATAAACAAATCCATTCCATAAATAAAGAAGGCAATTGTAAAGAAATATATGAATCACTTCGCAATTGCCCGCTTCTTATAAATTAAAAACTTAAAGAACTAGCCTCTTTTATTATTATTGTAATTATTCTGAGGTTTTCTGTTTCTATTGTTGTTGTTATTGTTATTGCTGCCACCAAAATTGTTCCGCTTCATGTTGTTATTGTTGTTTGACATACGAGGCTTGCCACTACCACCGCTGCCTTTCGACTGATAACCTGAAGAGTTATTATTGTTGCTGCTGCTATTATTATTGTTTCCGCTTGAATTGCCTGTTGTAGGACCTTTAACACGGTTTCCAGGAGGCGGAGTTTTAAAATCAAGTTTAGTCAATACCGTACCTTCGGGTAAAGTCAATTGGTAGCCGGACAATTCCTTCAAATCCTGGATTATCAATTCATCAGATACGGAATCTTTGTTCCAGGTAACATAGGCCATTTTCATAAAATTGGCGATACCAATCACCATCTGCTCGCGTTTAGGCTCATCGGTCACTTTTAAGGCCTTATCAATCATTTTTTCCACCGTAAATCCATAGTGTTTGAATTTGATGGAATGTTGCGGATAGCCCAAGTGTTCCACTTCATGCTTCACACTTTTTGCGGTAGCGATTGGATATGGTGAGTCAATATCAAGCTTAAAATCCGAGATAATCTGGAGGTGATCCCAAAGTTTATGCTTAAAATCTGAAACGTCTCTTAAGTGTGGATTCAACACCCCCATCATGTCGATCACGATTTGGGCATGTTTATTTCTTTCTTCCTTTGTGGGTAAAGTACAAATGTAATCTACCATATTTTGCACGTTGCGGCCATATTCTGCAAGGATCAATTTTGGCCTGGTGCTGTTGTAGTCAAAGTTCATATAGCTAATATAAGTACCTATTAAACGGTTAAGATCTCGTTTTGGTATTTTATTATTGAATTATTCTAAGTTTTGCAAATTTAAGCAACAATTGTTTCTGTCCCAACTCCTTAAAGAAAATAGTTGCTTTTATATCTCCTTTATTTCCTTCTAGGTTGACAACTTTACCAAATCCGAAGCGTTCATGTTCAACTTCCATGCCGACCTGAAGATTTGATGTATCAGAAGGAGCAAAACCCGCAGTAGGTTTGTGGGCTTTGGGCAGTATAGACGTTGTTTTAACCATTGGCTTAGGCTTAGGTTTCGAAAACACATCATCACTGTCCTTTTGTTGCCACGCGACTCGTTCGCCTTGAAAACTTCCGGCTGAAGCGGAAGTTTGTCGGGGTTTAAAATCCAATGCAAGACAAGCAGGATTCAGTTCATCCAAGAAACGACTGGGTTCGCAGTTATTCAACGTCCCCCAACGATATCGCGAAGTAGCATACGAAAGTAGTAATTTTTTTTCAGCTCTGGTAACAGCAACGTAAAAAAGTCTTCGTTCTTCCTCCAATTCTGTCCTGGAATTCAATGACAACTGAGATGGAAACAGATTTTCTTCCAAGCCTACAATAAAAACAACCGGAAATTCAAGTCCTTTAGAAGAGTGTATGGTCATCAAAGAAACGGTGTCTGCATTCGGATCTTTATCGTTGTCATCATTGGTCAATAAAGCGATATCCTGCATGTATATGTCAAGGCCACGGTCTTCAATATCTTCCCGTTCCGAAAACTCTTTGATACCATTGAGTAGCTCCTGAATGTTTTCATAACGTGCCAGTCCCTCTACCGACTTATCTTCATAAAGTTCTTTCAATATACCACAGTGCTGCGCAATATGCATCGCCGTGTCAAACGCATTGCTATTTTTAGCCAGGGCCTGAAAACTTTGTACCATCTGTGCGAAACCTCCCACGGAAGTCGCACTGCGACCGTCCAGGAAATGTGCCGCATTGGCCACCACATCCCAAATGCGATATTGGTTCTGATCGGCAGCAATCATGATCTTTTCAATCGTTGTATCTCCGATTCCCCGACGTGGGTAGTTAATAACGCGTTTCAATGCTTCCTCATCATTGGGATTGAAGGTAAGACGGAAATACGCGATCAGGTCTTTAATTTCCTTCCGTTGGTAGAAAGAGGTACCACCATAGATCTTATAGGGTATATTGATCTTGCGCAGGGCTTCTTCCATCGCCCGTGATTGCGCATTGGTCCGATAAAGAATAGCAAAATCTTTGTAATTGAGTCCTTTCAGAGATTTCTCTTCAATAATCTGATCTGCAACGATTTTCCCCTCTTCATTATCGGAAAAAGCACGTGAAACCTTAATTTTTTCACCTTCTTCATTATCCGAAAAAACATTCTTTTCCAGCTGGTTCTGATTATTGGCGATCACCGAATTTGCCGCATTGACAATCATTTTGGTGGATCTGTAATTCTGCTCCAATTTAAAGATCTTGACATCTGGATAATCTTTCTGGAAGTTCAGGATATTCTGAATATTGGCCCCCCGGAAGGCATATATTGACTGCGCATCATCACCAACGACACATATATTTTCATTGACGGCGGCCAGTCTTTTGACGATTAGGTACTGCGAGAAGTTGGTATCCTGATACTCATCAACCATCAGGTAACGAAATTGATGCTGGTATTTATGCAATACCTCCGGGTGTTTATTCAATAAAACATTTGTTTTGAACAGGAGATCATCAAAATCCATGGCACCCGCGCGATAACAGCGCTGTGCATAGGTCATGTAAATCTGCCCCAATTGCCCGCGCCCATTCGAAATATCTTCGGCCAATATGGCCTCATTTTTATTGTATTCCTGTGGAGAGATCAAATTATTCTTGGCTTGTGATATGCGGCCATAGACATGATTGACATTGTATAATTTGTCATCCAGGTTCATCTCCTTGAGAATGGCACGCAGCAAGCTTTTGGTATCGTCCGTATCGTAGATGGTAAAATTTCGGGGGTATCCGATCAGTTCAGCTTCTACCCGAAGTATTTTTGCGAATACGGAGTGGAATGTTCCCATCCAAATATTTTTCGCTTCGCTTCCTACGACAGATACAATACGCGCGCGCATCTCTTTGGCCGCTTTATTCGTAAATGTCAATACCAAAATATTGAATGGATCAACGCCTTTTTGAATCAAGTGTGCTACACGGTACGTAATTACCCGTGTTTTTCCTGAACCAGCTCCTGCAACAATCATGACAGGGCCTTCTGTTTGCTCTACGGCTCCTCGTTGTGAAGGGTTTAAACCCGCTAAATAATCCAAATTAACTCCTTAAATTTTAAAACCTGAGAATAGGGTATAAAAGTACAAATTTCCTATCGATCACTAAGGCAATCAAGCCAATATTTTTGCACAAAAAAATCCGACAATTTAAAATCGTCGGATTTTTATCGTGTCATTTGTTTAGCCTCTGCTATTATAGTTTGGCGCCTCTTTTGTAATAGAGATATTATGTGGATGAGACTCTCTCAAGCCAGCACCTGTAATGCGAACAAATTGCGCCTGCTGTAGCTTCTCGATCGTTGCAGCACCACAATAGCCCATTGAAGCACGCAAGCCACCGATATACTGATAGACAACTTCAGCCAACGTGCCTTTGTAAGGAACGCGTCCGACGATACCTTCCGGAACCAACTTTTTGATATCATCCTCCACATCCTGGAAATAGCGGTCTTTAGAACCTTTTTCCATCGCTTCGATAGATCCCATACCACGGTACGATTTAAATTTACGACCTTCGTAAATGATTGTCTCGCCCGGAGCCTCTTCTACTCCGGCAAATAAAGAACCCGCCATAATCGTGCTTGCTCCAGCAGCAATAGCCTTTGCGATATCACCTGTTTGTTTGATACCACCATCGGCGATCAATGGTACTCCTGTTCCTTTAAGTGCTTTAGCTACTTCATACACCGCATACAGCTGAGGGACACCCACACCTGCAATAATACGGGTTGTACAGATCGAGCCAGGTCCGATACCTACTTTTACGGCATCAGCACCAGCTTCAGCCAATGCTGTTGCAGCTGCGCCTGTCGCGATATTCCCGACGATCACCTGTAGTTCTGGAAACTTGGATTTTACCAATTTTAACTTATCGATTACACCTTTAGAATGCCCATGTGCAGTATCAATGGTCACCACATCCACACCGGCTTTTACCAAAGCTTCCACCCTGTCCAAGGTATCTGGAGTAACACCTACTGCAGCACCTACTAACAAACGGCCGTGGCTATCTTTGGCAGCATTGGGATAATGCTTATATTTTTGTATATCCTTAAAGGTGATCAACCCCTTCAAGATGCCTTCGTTGTTGACAACTGGAAGTTTCTCGATTTTTTCGTTCTGAAGGATTTCCTCTGCTTTGACCAAATCCGTCCCTTCGGGAGCAACGACAAGATTATCTTTTGTCATCAGCTCACTGATCGGACGAGTCATATCTTTTTGGAAACGAAGGTCACGATTGGTTACGATACCCACCAATTGGCCTTTTTCATTCACTACTGGAATCCCCCCGATCTTATGTTCCTTCATAATATTAAAGGCATCTCCAACATTAGCAGTCGCTAATAGTGTTACGGGATCTTGGATCATACCACTCTCAGAACGCTTTACTTTGCGCACCTCAGCGGCTTGTTCTGCAATAGTCATGTTCTTATGTAACATACCAATACCGCCCGCTTGTGCTATAGCAATTGCTAAATCAGCACCAGTTACCGTATCCATTGCTGCAGAAACCAATGGAATATTTAATTTGATTTTTTTTGTCAGCGAGGTACTCGTATCGACGTCACGTGGTAAAATTTCAGAATAAGCTGGAATTAATAAGACGTCATCGTAAGTGAGACCTTCTGCTACGAATTTTTGTGGATCTAATTGCATGGCAAATATGTATTGGGTTTTCTATTTGCCAGGCAAATCTAAGAAAAATAAGCAATATTAAAAAATATAATATACAAATTACAATCCTAAGACAAATTAGAACGATTATGAATTGACGCAATTAAGCCTTCCAACGGATTGCCTCTTTTTTTTTGGCAAGCTATTTGCTTTTGGTTACACGAAAAGTAATTTTAATTAATGAAAATATAAAGTAAAGATAATTATGAAAAAGACATTACTCTCATTAGCTGCTGTTGCAGCATTAGCATTTGGAGCACAAGAAGCGAAAGCTCAATCTCCACAACGTGCCGCTATCGGTGTTGTTTTTGACGGAACAGGTGGTGATCTTTGGGGTGTTCAATACAAGCAATCTTTTGGCGGAACAAATAATGGTCAAGCACAAGTGATGTTTGATGATAACATTGTTGCTGTAGGAGCTGACTATCAATACGCTAGACCATTCCGTGGTGTAAATGGACTAGGATGGTATGCAGGTATTGGTGCGCAGTTGACATTTCTTGACGCTGGAAATGACGATATGACGCTTGTTGGTTTGAGACCACAATTGGGTTTGGAATTTAAAATCCCTGCTGCTCCTATCGGATTTCACGCAGACTGGAAACCAGACTGGAGATTAAATCACGGTAATGATTTCGACGCTTCAACTTTCACTTTCGGTATTAAATATACATTAAGATAGTAGAAAGAAAAGATAAAAAAGGCTCTGTTCAAGTTTGAACAGAGCCTTTTTTTTGTAAAATAAATTCCTTAAATAATTTCTTTTTTTCAGCAATTCTTCTAATTTTATGCCTTTGACCTAAATGGCATAAATAAAGCTTTTCATTCTACAAAAATTTTATACCTTTGCCATTCTTGGTAAAGTGTGATTAAACAAGAACTAATTATCAATTACATAAACAGTATTTAACATTAAAATTAATACAATTAATAACAGACGATGCAAGGTAAAGGGCTGATTAAACTTTTAGTGATAGTGGTGTCATTAGCGTGTCTATACTCCCTATCATTTACTTGGGTGACCCGCAAGGTGGAGCAGGATGCTGAGAAATTTGCCAAAGGAGATTTGGCAAAAGAGAAGAGCTATCTAGACTCCATGGCAGGTGAGGTGGTGTATAATTTGGGTTTTGCGAAATACACCTATAGGGAAGCAAAAGCAAATGAACTGGCTTTAGGCTTGGATTTAAAAGGTGGTATGAATGTCACCATGGAGATCTCATTGGATGAGTTGATCCGTAATCTGGCTAACAATCCAAAAGATGAGAAATTCAACAAAGCGTTGGAACAAGCGGTAGCAAAAAGCAAAACCAGTCAAAAAACGGTCGTTGCTTTATTCATGGAAGAGTACAAATCCATTGGAGCTTCTACCCCACTTTCAACATTCTTTTCGACAAAAGACAACGCTTCTTTAATTAAACCGGGTGATTCCGATTCAAAAGTTGAATCATTCCTTCAAAAAGAAGCCGACAACGCCATTCAAAATTCTTACAAAGTACTACGTACACGTATTGATAAATTTGGTGTTGCTTCGCCAAACATTCAGATTCAACAGGGTACAAACCGTATCTTAGTTGAGCTCCCGGGTGTAAAAGACGAAAGCCGTGTTCGTAATCTACTTCAAGGTTCGGCGAAATTGGAGTTCTATGAGACCTATACCAATCAAGAAGTTTATCCTGTATTAGAAAATATTGACAGAACGTTAGCAACTACTTTAAAAGCTGCGACAACTGCGACAAACAAAACTGCTGCTGACACAACGAAAAAGTCAGACGATTTATTGTCCAACTTAACCGGTGGACAGAAGGACACGAAAGCTAAGAAAGATAGTGCAGCACTTAATCTAGGTCAGAAAAACCCATTGTTTGAAGTTTTACGCCCCGCTGTTTATATGGGCGAAAACCAGCAAATGGCACTTATGCCTGGTGCAATGGTTGGTATTGCTTCATTGAAAGATACGGCCAAAGTAAATGCTTATTTGCAACGCCCAGAAGTAAAATCAATTCTTCCAGGTAACTTAAAGCTTTTATGGGCTGTAAAACCAGAGCAAAAAACACCAGAGCAACTTTCCTTATATGCAATCAAAGCCGTAGGGGCAGATAATGGCGCTGTATTGACAGGTGACGTCATCACTGATGCAAATGCAAACTTTGATGAGAAAAACCAACCTGTTGTTGGTATGCAAATGAATACCGAAGGTGCACATGCATGGAAGAAAATCACAGCAAAAGCGGCTCAAAATAGAGATGCCATTGCGATTGTATTAGATAACGTAGTGTATTCCGCACCATCTGTTAATGGTGAAATACCAAACGGAAGCTCATCGATCTCAGGTTCGTTTACTGTAGAGGATACAAAAGATTTAGCAAACGTATTAAAAGCTGGTCGTCTTCCGACTACAGCTAAAATCGTTGAAGAAGCAGTTGTCGGTCCTACATTGGGACAGGCGGCAATTGATGCAGGTATCAATTCAGCAGTAATCGGTATTATCGTGGTGATGATCTTCATGATTGCTTACTACAACACGGCAGGTATCGTGGCTAACATTGCTGTATTGTTGAACGTATTCATTATCATGGGGGTATTAGCCTCACTCAATGCCGTACTGACATTACCTGGTATCGCTGGTATCGTATTGACAATGGGTACCGCCGTTGATGCTAACGTACTGATCTATGAACGTATCCGTGAGGAATTGGGCTTAGGAAAATCAATTCGTCAGGCAGTTGCTGATGGTTATAAACACGCTTTACCATCTATCTTAGATTCACAGATTACCACATTCTTAATCGGTATCATCTTATTCTTATTCGGTAGTGGTCCAATTTTAGGTTTCGCAACAACATTGATGGTTGGTATAATTACATCATTGTTTACAGCAATACTTGTAACACGTGTTATTTTTGAATGGATGCTGGAAAAAGATATTAAAATTAAAGTATCTTTCCCTTGGTCTGCAAATACCTTGCATAATGCAAACTTCAAATTCGTTCAAAAACGTAAAGTATTCTATGCAATCTCTGTTGTAGCAGTATTAATTTCCGCAGCTTCAATTTTCACAAAAGGTTTCAGTTTAGGTGTAGATTTCCAAGGAGGACGTACCTATACGGTTCGTTACGATAAACCAGTTGATCCAGAAGCTGTTCGTACCAGTTTGGATGATATCTTCCAAAAAACAACTGAAGTAAAAGTATTTGGTGCATCCAACCAACTTCGTGTGACAACAACATATCATATCGAAGAAACTTCCGATGCTGCCGATAAAGAAGTATTGGATAAGTTGAATCAAGGATTGTCTAAAGTAGATGCTTCCAATAAGCATGAAATCCTGTCTTCACAAAAAGTAGGACCAAGTATCGCATCAGACATCAAGTCAAGAGCGACTAGTTCAGCAATCTTCTCCATTATCATCGTAGCGGCATATATCTTAATCCGTTTCCGCAAATGGGAATACTCTGTTGGTGCAGCAATTGCAACCATCCACGATGCCATTATTCTATTGGGTTTATTCTCCATATTAGATGGTATTGTACCATTCTCTTTGGATATCGACCAACACTTTGTGGCGGCCATCTTAACAGTAATCGCATACTCGGTGAATGATACCGTGGTTGTATTTGACCGCTTAAGAGAGTTCGTATCAAAACCTAATGCGCATAACGAAGATCTTGGCGAGGTTGTCAATCACGCAATCAACTCAACATTGAGTAGAACAATCATTACTTCATTGACGATTATTTTCGTTCTTGCGGTGTTGTTCATCTTTGGTGGTGAGGTTATCCGTGGATTCTCATTCGCGATCTTAATCGGTGTTATTGTAGGTACCTATTCTTCCATTATCCTGGCTGCGCCTTCTGTATACGACTTACGTAAAGGAAAGCATTTAGCTGAAGGTAATGCTGCAAAAAAAGCTGAAGTAGTAAGACCATAATAAGATTAAAAAATATCAGGGAGAGGCGTTCAAGTTTTTGAACGCCTTTTTTATTGCATTCAGATTACTTGTTGCACTAAATATTTTAAATATATTTGTCATACTAAATATTTGTATGCTAAACGAAAAATTCGACCGTTATTCCTTCATACTGGATCAAACCGCCAAGAAGGTAAAACAATTCGCACAATCTTCTTTTACGGAAAAGGGATTTGATATTACAGTGGATCAATGGGCTGTCTTAAAGGCACTCTACGAAACCGAACAGCTATCGCAGAAAGACTTAGCCAGACGATGTGGCAAAGACCAGCCTACATTGACGCGTATCGTGGATATTCTACTGAAGAAAGGTTTGGCCGAGCGTGTCATTGATGAAACAGACCGTCGGAGTCTCTATCTTCATTTGACGGAAGAGGGAAAACTTAAGGTTGCATCCCTATCCCCCATCGTTGCAGAAATCCGGATGAAAGCATGGGAGAAACTGACGGAAAAAGATTTCGAGGATTTTACAAGAATATTAAACACGATCTATAACAATTTAAATGTATAATAGCTATGATAAATACTGACATCTGTATCATCGGTGCTGGACCAGTAGGGTTGTTTGCTGTATTCGAAGCTGGACTTCTAAAAATGAGATGCCACCTGATTGATGTTTTACCTCAGGTTGGCGGTCAATTATCCGAAATATATCCACATAAACCGATTTATGATATCCCTGGCTACCCGAGCATCACCGCACAGGAACTTATCAATAATCAACTTGAGCAAATAAAACCTTTTGCCCCCAGTTTTACATTAGGCGAACGTGTCGAACATGTCGAACGGCAGGATGATGGTTCCTTTATCCTCTCCACGAGCGATCAAACAAAAGTTCATGCGCAAGTGATTGTCATTGCAGGTGGATTGGGCTGCTTCGAACCTCGTAAGCCTGAAATTCAAAACCTGCATCTCTATGAAGGTAATGGTGTGGATTATATGGTAAAAGATCCTGCAAAATACAAGGACAAACGGATCGTTATTGCCGGCGGGGGCGATTCTGCACTGGATTGGACTTATCATTTGGCTGATATTGCCCAACAAGTTACACTTATTCACCGGAGCGACTCATTCCGCGGCGCCCCCGATTCTGCGGAAAAAGTTTTTAAATTGGCACAAGAAGGTAAAATCAATTTACTTTTGTCCCATAATTTAAGTAATCTACAGGGTAACGGAAACCTTACGGCTATTGAAACCGTAAGTAAGGAAAAAGAAACAATTGCGGTCGAAGCCGATTATTTTATTCCGTTATATGGCCTGACACCCAAGCTTGGCCCAATTGCTGACTGGGGACTAAATATTGATAAAAATGCGATTGAAGTCAATACTTTTGATTACTCGACCAATGTCGAACGGATCTATGCCATTGGTGACATTAACACTTATCCGGGCAAGCTCAAACTCATCCTATGCGGATACCATGAGGCGGCCTTAATGTGCCAAAGTGCTTTTAAATTTGTTTATCCCGATCAAAAATTGACCTTTAAATACACAACCGTTAATGGTATAAATACATTTTAACCATGGAAGATAATTTGATTCAAGTAACTGTTATCGATCGTGACGGTACAGAAAATACAATAGACATTCCGACCGATGTCAACCTTTCCTTAATGGAAATTCTGAAAGCATCTGAATACGATATACTGGCCACCTGCGGCGGCATGGCCCTATGTGCCACATGCCATGTCGAAGTCCTTGAGGGGCTGGATAATCTTCCGGAAGCCAGCGATCAGGAATTGGATATGCTTGACACCTTACCTGATGCCGACGAACAAAGCCGGCTTGCCTGTCAGTTGCATCTCCATCCGAATAACAACGGTATGAAAATCAAGCTGAAAGGTTCGTTGCAATAACAAAGTCATTGTGTATAAAATACACAATGACTTTGTTATCTGTGCAAGTTTTTTTTAGGAGTCGTTCTAGGGTATAAAAGACTTAAAACCAAAACACTACAAAATATTTTATTAAAAGAATTGACCTCGTAACGATAAATTTCACAACGTATTGCCATAATAAATAAATATTTTTTAGCTTTTTGGTTCAAAATTTAAGATATTTGCAGCTTAATTCGATTGTACGAATTTTTACAACAAACTATTAAAAATATGCCAAGCAATAGTTCAAATAGAAAATTCCCAAGAGTAATCATTATTGGTGCTGGATTTGGAGGAATTGAAGTTGCTAAAAAGCTTAAAAATAAGGAGGTTGAAGTTCTCTTATTAGATAGAAACAACTTTCACACTTTTCAACCATTAATGTACCAAGTTGCTACGGGTACTCTATCGGCGGACTCTATCTCCTTCCCTGTCCGTAAAATGTTCAAAAATCAGGATAACTTCCATTTTAGACTTGCCGATGTCAAAAGCATCGATAACGAGGCTAAAGTTGTTAAGACTGATATTGGAGATTTTGACTACGATTATCTGGTTGTTGCTACTGGTGCAACGACAAATTTTTTCGGCAATCAGCAGATCACCAAATATGCTTTGCCGATGAAAAATATTCAGGAGGCCCTTAATATTCGGAGCTACGTACTTCAGAATCTTGAAGAAGCGGTAATGATCCCTAATCCTGAAGATCGCAAGCCTAATCTGAACTTTGTGATCGTGGGTGGTGGCCCTACCGGAGTAGAGCTTTCTGGTGCTATTGCGGAAATTAAGAATAATGTACTGGAAAAAGACTATCCTGAATTGAAGAAATCGGAAATGTCTGTTTACCTGGTGGAAGGTCTACCAAAAGTTTTGGCCAATCTCTCGGAGAAAGCATCAAAAAATTCGGAGAAATATTTAAAAGATCTTGGTGTTGAAGTACTGTTGAACGTACAGGTAACCGGATACGACGGTAACTCCATTACTTTCGCAGATGGCAGAAGCATCGAAACAAAAACAGTAATCTGGGGTGCGGGTGTTGCAGGTCAATATCCGGATGGATTCAAAAAGGAAGTTATCCAACGTGGTAACCGTATACAGACAGACGATCAATGTCGTGTTATTGACATGCCGGGGGTTTATGCCATTGGTGACGTATCAGCATTTATTACAGATGATCTACCTCGTGGTTTACCGGGTGTTGCTCCAGTAGCACAACAGCAGGGAGGATATGTGGCCAAACACATCCTTCAGACAATGTCCAATCAACCCACGGAAAAATTCAGCTATTTTGACAAGGGCTCAATGGCCACAGTAGGGCGTAACAAAGCTGTGGTTGACATGGGCAAAATTCACTTCAGCGGCTTCTTCGGATGGATGACCTGGATGTTTGTCCACTTGATGTCCATTTATGGATTTAGAAATAAGTTGATCACATTTGTAAACTGGTCGGTGAAGTTTTTCACGAAAAACAGTGGTGTCCGCTTAATCTTCCATAAGTATGATGAGCCTAAACCGGAAGAACAAGCCAAAACGATACAATAAAGTCGATCACGAAATCATTATAAAAAAACAGCATCGCCTTGTTTTTCAGTCAAAAAAGAATGCCATTATTTTCAATAAGAATAATGGCATTCTTCTTTTCTCCCCTCCCCCAAAAATGATCGAAAGCTGATCAAAAAAAATTATTCCCTATTAAAATTGACGGCCAATTTTCATATAGTTGTCAAAGCCACTATCTAGAGAACAACAGCACTTATTTAGGTGGCAAATATTTCAAAAACACATTTTTAATTCACATTTCGTATTGCATCCAATAAAAAATAAGTTAGCACAAGAAGTAACAATTGTAGATTATATTCGTTAAATTTAGAAACGGTTTTTTCCAGATAGAATTTACTTGCAGAATATAGTTTTTTTTGATGTATAACCTCAAAAAGATTAATTTTTTTTGTGTAGGTTTGCATATTATTTTAAAATAGCTTAAGGATTAGCAAATGGGCTTATTTAATTGGTTTACGCAAGAAGTTGCGATTGACTTGGGTACTGCGAACACCCTAATAATTCATAATGACAAAGTAGTAGTGGATGAGCCTTCTATTGTTGCATTTGACCGCACCACAAACAAAGTGATTGCCATTGGTCGACAGGCCATGCAAATGGAAGGTAAAACACACGACAATATAAAAACGGTACGACCTTTACGTGATGGCGTAATTGCTGATTTTACGGCTGCTGAACATTTGATCAGAGGGATGGTGAAATTGGTCAACAATGGTAAAAGTTGGTTTTTCCCATCTTTACGCATGGTGGTCTGTATTCCATCAGGTATCACTGAGGTGGAGAAAAGGGCTGTACGTGATTCTGCGGAGATCGCCGGAGCCAAAGAAGTTTATCTAATCCACGAACCAATGGCTGCTGCTGTAGGTATTGGCATCGACGTGGAAGAACCAATGGGTAATATGATCATTGATATTGGTGGCGGTACGACAGAAATTGCTGTCATCGCACTATCCGGTATCGTCTGTGATCAATCCATCCGTGTAGCGGGTGACAACTTTGACTCTGACATTGTTCAATACATCCGTAGACAGCACAATATCATGATCGGTGAACGTACTGCTGAGAAGATTAAGATTGAAGTTGGGGCTGCACTTCCTGAGTTACAGGAGCCACCTGCAGATTTTGCGGTACAAGGTCGTGACCTGATGACTGGTGTCCCGAAACAAATTACGGTTTCTTATACAGAAATTGCCCATTGCTTGGATAAATCAATTTCTAAAATCGAAGAAGCCATCTTAAAAGCACTTGAAATTACGCCACCGGAGCTATCTGCCGATATTTATCAAACAGGTATCTACCTGACTGGTGGTGGTGCGTTATTACGTGGTTTAGATCGTCGTATTCAAGCGAAAACAAAACTTCCAGTACACATTGCCGAAGATCCTCTTCGTGCTGTTGTCAGAGGCACCGGTATTGCGCTTAAAAATATTGGTCGATTCAAATTCTTGATGCAATAATTAACGTTCGATAATTAACAAGATTTTATTAAAGAGCGATATAATATGCAAAACTATTATATCGCTTGCTTATTAAATACCCACAATAAAAAATGAGAAACCTTTGGTTATTCCTGAGACGATATAATGCATTCTTTTGGTTTATCCTATTTTTTGGATTCTCATTATTTATGATTATTACCAACAATTCGTTTCAACGCAATTCTGTGTTAAACTCTTCCAACCATGTAATCGGCAGTCTTTATGCAAAAATAAACTCCTGGAAAAGCTATTTACATCTGGGGGAGACAAATGATGCATTAGCAAAAGAAAACGCTCAATTACGGAAAGACCTACAGGCATATAAATCGACCGACAGTATCAAAATTGGTCCTGTGCCGGTTATGGATAGCAGCGAATTTGGCCGTTACCAATTTGTTATTGCAAATGTAATCAACAATAGTATCCATCAAAAAGCGAATACAATTACCTTGGATAAGGGCAGTAAAGATGGGATAGAAAAAGGAATGGGGGTCATCGCACCCAATGGTGTTGTTGGTATCGTATTAAACGTTTCGCCGAATTTTTCTACAGTACAGTCCCTCCTACACCCCGATACCCGCATATCGGTAACCTTGGGCCACAGTGAGGTCTTTGGATCTTTAGTTTGGGGTAACAATATAGATTATCGGGCCGCAACAGTGAAGGAAATTCCTAATCATATCAAAGTAAACAAAGGCGATAAAGTCTATACCTCAGGATATTCAGGACACTTCCCCAAGGGTATTTTTGTAGGGACAGTTATTCAAACAGGCATTTCATCCGGAGATGCATTCTTGGATCTTCGCATTCTTTTAAGCACCAATTTCTCCAATCTACAGCATGTATATGTCGTAAAGGATTTATTAAGTAATGAATTAAAAACATTGGAGGAATCGACTAAGGACAATGGCTAGGATTTTAATATTTAACATTATTCGATTTATCGTCTTGATTGGAATGCAGGTATTTTTATTCCAAAATATCGGTTATTACAACTTGGTTGCAGCGTTTCCTTATATTTTATTCATCTTCTTGCTACCAACGGGAACACCTAATTTTCTGGTGTATCTGATCGCATTTCTAACGGGACTAACGGTAGATTCTTTCTACGATACGCTGGGGGTCAATACTGCCGCATGTGTAGCCTTGGCTGCCTTCCGCATTTTCTTTATGAAAATCACGCTTGAGGTGGAGGAAAGGGATTCCTTTCTTACTCCAATGTTGGGATTGATGAATGTGAGATGGTTTTTTTCCTATATCTTTTTCGGTACATTGATTCACCATACTTTCCTGTATCTACTGGAATCTTTCTCCTTTCAACATATTCAATACACACTGCTCAGTATTGTTTTAAGTTGTATATTTACAGTAATTATCATGCTATTATTTAGCATATTATTCTACAAAAAGAAAGATCGGTTGTAGTAGATCGATGGATAGAAATTTATTTCTATGAATAGTTTTTTTGCTCGCAAGTACGTCATTTCCGGAATCTTTGTTGCCATTGCGCTGACTTTGGTCGCCCGCCTATTTTATTTACAGATCATCGACGATTCCTATATACATTCGGCCAATAGCAATGTCATGCGCAAGGTCATTGTTTACCCTGCAAGGGGTGTAATTTTGGACCGCAAGGGTAAGGTATTGGTACAAAATGAGCCTGTCTACGATTTGATGGTAACGCCGCGCGAGGTGAAAGAAATTGATACAGCTCTGTTTTGCAAATTAATCGAGATCGACAAAGAAGGCTTTATTAAACGGATGGATAAAGCTAGGGCACACTCCCCGTACAGGGCATCAATTTTTGAAAAGCAGTTATCCGCCCGGACCTATGCAAAATATCAAGAATATCAATACCAATTCCGTGGATTCTATGCTGTGAATAGAACAATCCGGAGTTACCCCGATAGTATAGCTGCACATTTTCTAGGTTATGTAAGAGAGGTTGACACCAATGACATCAACAGATCCAATGGGTTTTACCGTAGTGGCGACTATATAGGCAAAAGTGGTGTTGAACGTTCCTACGAAGATCTGATCCGTGGTAAAAGAGGGGTTAAAAATTTAATGGTGGATGCACTAAATCGTCCCAAGGGCATATTTATGGAGGGAAAATACGATACCCTGGCCGTTGCCGGCGAAGGACTTATCTCATCTCTAGACAAGGATCTACAAATATTAGGTGAAAACCTCATGAAAAATAAGTTAGGTTCCATTGTTGCCATTGAACCGGCAACAGGCGAAATCCTGGCTTATGTAAGTAGCCCAAGTTACAACCCTAACATGATGGTGGGAAGACAATTTGGAAATAGTTACATGCATTTATTAAATGACCAAACAAAACCCCTTTTTAACCGCCCCATTCAAGCATCTTATCCTCCAGGTTCTGTTTTTAAGGTTGTTTCGGCCTTAACGGCGCAACAAGCTGGCGTCATCGACCGTAATACGGTATTTTTCTGTCCACACGGTTATAGTTATGGTGGCGGACGAGGTTGGATGGGCTGTACCCACTATCATGGATCAACGACCTTACAACGTTCTGTCGCAGTTTCCTGTAACACCTACTACGGGTTTACTTATGCAAAGATGATCGATGGCCGTGGTCTTTCCGGCCCGAAAGCTTACGACCTCTGGCGAAATGCAGTCACACAGTTTGGAATCGGACACAAATTAGGGATAGATCTACCCGGGGAGAAAGCAGGTTTATTGCCTACATCGGAATTTTATACAAAACGTTACGGCAATGACAAGTGGCGTTCAAGCTTTAATATCTCTTTATCCATTGGACAAGGTGAAATGGGTATCACGCCATTACAAATGGCCAATATCATGGCTATTGTCGCGAATAGAGGTTTTTATTATAGACCCCACCTTATTAAAGGTATCGGTGCGCAAAAAATCGCCAAAAAGGAATTTACGGAAAAGATAAGCGCTGGTGTAGATGAACGATATTATCCTGTCGTGATCCAGGGAATGAGTGATGCCGTAAACACACCTGAAGGGACAGCTTGGTCAAATCGAATTCCCGGGATTGAAATGTGCGGAAAAACAGGTACGGCACAAAATCCACACGGTGAAAATCACGCCGTATTTTTCGCATTTGCCCCGCGGGAAAATCCCAAAATTGCCATAGCGGTATTTGTTGAAAATGCAGGTTATGGCGGTACTTGGGCAGGTCCGATCGCCAGTATGATGGTGGAGAAATACTTAAAAGATACCATTACGGCACCAAAATATATTCAGGACCGCATCTATAATGCAAACTTTCTCCCTGCACCGAAGAAAGTAATAGACCCAAAAAGTAAAGATGTCAAGAAAGCGGATTCGATCAAATCAAAAACAGATACTGTCAAATCAAAACGTCAAGTGGCGGCCCTGGTCAAACCAAAGGAAACAATTGTTCACCATAGCGAGGTAAAGAGAAGATATGAATAATCAAAAAAATAGTTTCTTTGGAAAAATTGACTGGCTGACAATCGTTCTTTGGCTTTCGTTGTGTCTGATCGGTCTTTTCAATATCCGTGCAGCTGTTTTTAATCCAGATATGCCCGGTTTTTTCAGCTTGGGGACCAACTATGGAAAACAGTCTTTGTATCTTGTTTCGGCGATTATACTAGGTATATCCATTTTGATCATAGATGCCAAGTTTTTCAGTTCAGCTTCACCGATATTCTACGGAATAACGGCGATCTTACTTGTCATTGTTTTGGTTGTCGGCCGAAATGTAGGTGGAAATCAAGCTTGGATTGATCTGGGGTTCTTCCGGTTGCAACCATCGGAATTTGCCAAACTCTCCACCTGTCTGTTGCTCGCCAATTTTTTAAGTGCCCAGAGCAATAAAGCCCCCACTATGCAAACCTTGGCCATGGGTGCAGGCATTGTACTATTCCCTGTATTCCTCGTTATGCTACAGCCCGACACGGGATCTGCATTGGCTTTCTTTTCCTTAATTTTCGTTTTTTACCGCGAAGGTTATGTGAACAATGAATTACTGATCTTTGGTGGCCTGTGCATCTTGCTTTTCGTTTTGGCGTTGTTATTCAATCCATGGATTCTTATTTTAGTCTTGGCGGCTATCATTGGATTTTTTATGTGGAGCTTCCGAAAAAAGAGGAAATACATTATTAACCTAAGCATTCTTTTCGCAGCCTGTACAGCGTTTATACTATGCGTCGACTTGGTTTATGACCATGTATTGCAACCACACCAGCGCGATCGGATCGACATTATTTTAGGCAAAACGGAAGACCTCAGAGGAAAGGGCTATAATTTGAACCAGTCTAAAATTGCCATTGGATCAGGTCAATTTTGGGGCAAGGGATATTTACAGGGTACACAAACCAAGTATAATTTTGTTCCCGAACAGAGTACAGATTTTATCTTCTGTACCGTAGGGGAAGAATGGGGATTTGTCGGTTCAGTAACACTGATTACAATCTATCTCACCCTGCTCTTGCGTATCATTCATATCGCGGAGCGACAGCGTTCGGCATTTGCCCGAATCTACGCTTACGGCGTGGCCTCCATCCTATTTTTTCACTTGTTTATCAATATCGGAATGACCATAGGAATCATCCCTGTCATCGGAATTCCATTGCCTTTTGTCAGCTATGGAGGCTCCTCACTCTGGAGTTTCACCATACTGCTCTTTATCATGCTCAAATTTGACTCCAATAGAAAAGGAGTCGTATAGTTTGCAGTCGGTACTGGGAGAGGTTTTTCTAAATCCTTTCCAGTACCAGTTGAATAGCTTTTTCCACTACCGCTTCAGGATTCGCGGAAAATTCTCCCGCTACCCTACTTGCTAAAATGGCATTAATGGATAAAGCCTGATGACCAAACATGTTCGCCAGCGCATAGATACCGGCAGTTTCCATTTCCAGATTGGTCAAACGGGAATCATTATGCCGAAATGAATTTACCAAAGAAATCAGGTCCGGGATCGTATTGTCTGATCGTAGACAACGCCCCTGTGGCGCGTAAAACCCCGGTGCCGTCAATGTCATCCCTTTAGGTAGATCAAACGCAATTCGGTCTAATAAACGCTTGCCTGCCTGTGCTACATAAGGTTTTAAACTCAATTGCGGAAAATACCGGATCAGAGCCTGCTGGAGATTCAATTCAGTCTCATCGTAAGGTTTTTGGTAGAATTGCATCAATGCATCAAAGCCAATCCCATATTCTGAAGCCAGTATACTGCCCATTTCGATACCTGTCTGTACTGAACCCGAAGTACCGATACGCACGATATCCAAAGAGGTCAGCTCGCTTTTTACCTCCTTATGCTGAAAATCGATGTTCACCAAAGCATCCAGTTCATTCAATACGATATCAATATTGTCTGTACCTATTCCTGTAGAGATCACGCTCAGCCGTTTAGTCCCAATATATCCTGTATGGGTGATAAACTCACGCTTTCCCTTTTTGAGTTCAATACGGTCAAAATATTTCGACACCTTGGTCACACGGTCCGGATCTCCTACCGTAATGATTGTATGGGCTAAATCCTCTGGCAATAAATTCAAATGGTAAATACTCCCATCTGAATTTAAAATGAGTTCTGAATTGTTTATCATATCGTTCTTAAATAATTCAATTGACAACCTTCAATTTTGGAAAAACGCTCCACGACACGGTTCACCTGCATTTTCCGTACCTCAAATTCCAGGTAGCAATTATTGTCAAATTCCTGCTTCTCGATTTCCAGCCCTTCCTCCTTAATAATACGCATGACATCATTCATATTTAGATAATCAAAGGTCAGCCCATAACTATCGTTAACAGTACGTTCGATTATTTGAGCTTGATCCAAGGCATCCTGAGTTGCCGATTTATAGGCATTAATCAAGCCTGGTACGCCCAACAGTGTTCCTCCGAAATAACGGACGACAACAACGAATATATTGGTAATATCCGCCGAGAGCAAAGCATTTAAAATAGGACGTCCCGCGGTACCAGAGGGCTCACCGTCATCGTTTATTCGAAATACATTCCGATCCGGAGTCAGCCGATAAGCCCAACAATGGTGTCTTGCCTTCGGATGAAGGGATTTCACTTCCTGTAAAACATCTTTTAATTTCTCCTCAGATTTAAAAGGAAATGCATAGGCAATAAATTTGCTTCCCTTATCTCTAAAAATTCCCTCATAGTTTGCATCGATCGTTCGATAAGTATCTTTAAATAAACTCACTGATATGCGATAATTAAAACTGAAACAATGGAAAGTACTATCCCGAGGTAATTCAACCATGATAGTCTTTCTTTAAAAAATAATACACCGACCAAAGCACCCAGCGAGATAACACCAATATTCATCCCGGTAAATACGATGGAAGGGTTTTCAGGCAATGCCCGATGGGCTTTCATATAAAATAATATATTACAAAAATTGAAAGCACCTAAAATCAGGCCATAGACGACTGCTTTAGGTGAAAAGGTCTGCTTGTCAACGAAGATAAAATAGCCTAATAAACCAAATGCGATCAGCATGGCCATAACAAATATAATAAACATCGAACTGACATAAGGTATTGTCACATGCAATGCCACCTGCTTAAAAAGGATATCAATAACCCCCATACCAATAAAAACAAGCAACGGATAGAGACTGTTTCGATATCCTGTATTTGACCGGGCTATTTTAAGATGGGATTTTCGCCAGCCGATGGAACATATAATAGCCAATAGCCCTATTCCTATCCCCAACAGTTTATTTCCCTGTAGCTTTTCGTTGAATAAAAAAAACGCGGCCAGTAGAGGGATAAATAAAGACAGTCGCTGCGCCACCTCCGTTTTTACCAATCCACTATAGCGGATGGATAACGCAATAAAGACAAACATCCCCGGTAACAGTACCGCCAGCGCCGTATACAACGGGAATGGTAAAGCTGTCCAGCTAATTTGTTCTATTTCGGGCCGTAATATAAAGTAGGTCAAAGCAACCGCCATTGGATAATTCCAGACAATCACTTGTTTTGTTTCCACGCCATACTGTTTTGCCAATTTTAATAATACGGCTACAGTGACGCTACAGATAACACTTATAAGGACAAAAATCATTGTTCTGTTACTAAATTATTTCCAAAGCCCACGCTTGGCCTGACGGGCCTGCCGTTCTAATTTTACAAAAAAATCAGCATACTGAACGTTCGGCGCCAAGGTGTATGTCACGGCGTACCCTTGCGCTACCAACTCCGCGTTAACAAATTTCTCCCTAAGATACACATAAGCAAGAAGTCTTCCATACCGATCCTTTTTACCGACATCAAATACAAGTTTTACATTTTTTCCAGTCAACATAGCCTGTAGATATTCTTTTGCTTCCGGGCCATAGTAACCAACCTCCTTTCGTGCTGTTCTCCTTGTTTCGGGAGCATCAATCCCGATCAACCGGACCCGCTCACCTTTTTTACGACCATTATCAATGACAAAGGTATCCCCGTCTATTACCCGTCGTACTGTTGCATACCGCTCCTCCCCTTTATAGGAAAAACCTAAAAATAAGAAACAGATGATCGTTGCGCTCACCAAAAAATTAAATCGCTTTAGCATAAAAATCACATTTTGCGCAAAGGTAGTAAAATACTTTTTCAGCAAACAACGGATAAAACACAACATATTTCAACAAAAAAACTATTATTTTTAAATAAAAAAAACACTTAAAAATACTCTATTTTTCACCTATTTTTTTATGTTAAAAAATCATTAAAAAACAGGTTTAAAAAAGACAATAAAAATCATAAAATATTAAATATAATATAGATATAAAAACAAAACACTTCAAAAAACTATAAAAAACATTTATTTTTAACATAAAAAAAATAGCAAAAAAAAGCGACAAAAACACAGCTATAAATGATATATTTATTATGAAAAAATTTATTTTTTCTTTGATATTTCAAAAACATTCGTACATTTGAAATGTCAAACAACACAAGGATGAACAGATCATATACATATTTCTATTTTAACTTCTTTTATTTTAAAAATAAGAGCCGGGATTAGATTGTGTATACATTAAAAATATAACAAGAAAGAGTCCCGGTTTAGAACATCGGGACTCTTTCTTGTTTAAGGGCAAAATAGCAACAAGAAAATGAGTTTAAAAATTGCGATACAAGGAGCAAAAGCTTCATTTCACGAGGAAGCAGCATTTAAATACTTTGGACGTGAAGTCGAGATCGTTGAATGTGATTCATTCAAAAAAACCTGTGAATTGCTTAAGCAAAGAAAAGTAGATTACATTGTTATGGCGATCGAGAATTCGATAGCGGGTAGCCTATTACCAAACTACAATCTGCTTCGGGATTATAAATTCCATATCACAGGTGAAGTCTATCTCAACATTCAACAGAATCTGATGGTATTACCGGGCGTCAAATTGAAAGACATCAAGCATATCGAATCACATCCGATCGCCATCCGTCAATGCGAAGAATTTCTTTCGGAGCTGGAAGGTGTACGCATCACAGAGGGGTCGGACACCGCAGCTACAGCAAAAATGATTGCTGAACGGAAATTGACCGATACAGCTGCAATTGCGGGCACTTTGGCTGCGGAGATTTATGGGCTTGAGATTTTAGAGAAAAGAATCGAAACCAATAAAAAGAATGCGACACGTTTTTTAGTTCTTTCAAATGAGGTGGTTGAGCACAAAAATGCCAATAAAGCATCTTTATCGTTCCAAACGGGAAATACGGTTGGATCACTAGCGACTATTTTACAGTGTTTTGCTGAGCAAAACATCAACCTGAGCAAGATTCAGTCTATGCCTGTTATCGGAAAACGCAACGAATATGACTTTTTCGTTGATGTTGAATGGAAGAAACAATCAGACTATGAAGCTGCGATCCGAAAAGTACTCAAACATAGTGTCAATTTCAATATTATGGGCGAATACATCAAAAACGAGAAACTATAATCAACAACTTAATAATTATTAAAAAAATCAACTTACACTGAATCTGTTGGAGCGATAAAAGCTTACAAATCAAGCATAACAGCTTAACAGACTCAAATACCTTTAAAAATTTATTCCGATGAAAAATACATTAGAAATCACTCCTTTGAAATCATGGTTGGATACTGGAGACAAACCTTTAATTATCGCAGGTCCTTGTAGTGCTGAAACAGAAGAACAGTTGGTATCGACGGCACATCTATTGGCTAATACTGGAAAAGTAAATATTTTACGTGCAGGAATCTGGAAACCACGTACTCGTCCAGGCGAATTTGAAGGTATCGGTTCCATCGGTTTGGAGTGGTTGAAGAGAGCAAAAGAAGAGACCGGTTTATTGACAGCTACAGAAGTTGCGACAGCAAAACACGTCGAAGAAGCTTTGGCAGCTGGTGTTGATGTACTTTGGGTAGGCGCGCGTTCAACTGCAAACCCGTTCACAGTACAAGAAATTGCTGATGCACTACAGGGAGTAGATGTACCAGTTTTCGTAAAAAACCCTGTTAATCCAGATTTATCGTTGTGGATCGGTGCTTTGGAGCGTATCAACCGCGCTGGCATCAAAAAATTAGGTGCTATCCACCGTGGATTCTCTTCTTACGAGAAAACAGCATTCCGCAACGAGCCGATGTGGGATTTAGCCATCCAGTTAAAAACTGCTTGCCCTAATTTGCCTATCATCAATGATCCTAGCCACATCTGTGGTAACCGCGAATTGTTACCGTACATCGCACAAAAAGCAATGGATATGGACATGCAAGGTTTGATCATCGAATCACATATTGATCCTTCTGTTGCATGGACAGATGCCAAACAACAAGTTACGCCGGCAGCCTTAGCAGAGTTGATCAATCATTTGACATTACGTAAAGCTGATTCTGACAACCCATCATTTGAGGACAAATTAGCCGAATTGCGCAGCAACATTGATAAATTGGATGATTTGATTATTCAAAAGATCGGCGAGCGTATGAAAATTGCAGAGAAAATCGGTGAATACAAACGCGATAACAATGTGACGATCTTACAGGTAAACCGTTGGGATGAGATTGTTCAAAAACGTACAAAACTTGCTGAAGCACTTTCTTTGGGTAGTGAGTTTGCAACAAAATTCCTAGAATTAATTCACAATGAATCTATCCGTAAGCAAAACGCGGTAATGAATTCACAGGAACAACCAACAGCAGAAGCATAATGAATCAACAAGTCATCAAGCTGACGCACCCATCAAAAAAAATAAAAGGCACGGTTCAACTGACAGGATCAAAATCCGAGAGCAACCGTGCTCTTATTATCCGCTCGTTGAGCAAGGGACAGGTTGATATAGCGAATCTTTCCGAGGCTGCTGATACGGTGACGTTAAACCGTGTATTGCAGATCGCATCAGATCCCCAACCCGGCTACAACACGATTGACATCGGTCCGGCAGGTACAGCAATGCGCTTTTTAACGGCCTATCTGAACCTTGTCCAAGGAAACTTTATCCTTACGGGGACCGAACGCATGCAACAACGGCCAATTGGTATATTGGTTGATGCCATGAAGGAGATCGGCGCTGACATTCATTATGAAAAAAAGGCCGGCTATCCGCCCCTAAAAATAGAAGGAGGCTTATTTCAGGGGAAGGACCGTGTCCGTATAAAAGGAAATATCAGTAGCCAATACATCTCGGCGCTGCTATTAATTGCTCCTGCATTGAAAAAAGGGCTCACATTGGAAATTGAGGGCGAACTGACTTCCAGACCCTATGTATCCATGAGCCTCGATATGCTAAAAAGCGTCGGCATACAGCATGAGTGGACAGCGAATGAAATACATATCGCCCCACAGACTTTTTCAAAAAGCACGATTTATGTGGAGCCAGATTGGAGCGCTGCATCTTACTGGTACGCTATTGTAGCGCTGGCTGAAGACGGTGCATCGATTATCTTACCGGGGCTTAAAAAAGACAGTCTGCAAGGAGATATTGCAATTGTCGATATTATGACGCATTTTGGCGTGCAATCCAGTTTTGAAGCCGATGGCTTGCATCTTCAAAAAACCGCAATAGATTCGAAAAAAACGTTATTTGATTTCAAAGAATGCCCCGATCTCGCGCAGACTGTCGTCGTTGTCGCTGCAGCTTTAGGCCGTGACGTTTCTTTTACAGGTCTTGAGACATTAAAGATCAAAGAAACGGACCGAATTGCCGCTTTACAGACTGAAATAGCAAAATTTGGCGCTGAATTGATAGCAGATAACGAAATCTATCATCTTAAAACAGCCCAGGTATTCCAGCCAAAAGAGGTGACCTTTGACACTTATGAGGATCACCGTATGGCAATGGCATTTGCGCCCCTTGCATTGGTTTTTGACCAGATCAAGATTGCGGAGCCAATGGTTGTAGAAAAATCGTATCCTGATTTCTGGAAACATCTGCAGGCCCAATCTTTTATCATTGACTAATATTTAAAAACCGGAAGATGTATGCTCCCGGTTTTTACAACCTATATACACGCTATTAATAGCTTTAATGGCAACGAAAGAAGTACTACCCGCACACAGACCCAGACATGATTAAAAATAATCAAAATTGATAAAGTTAGGTTTTACAGTAGTGTTTTCATTGCATTTAAAGGCAAATTTATCTAAGTTTATTGAAATTTAATTTTTATGGCAGGAAACTCATTTGGCGATTTATTCAGAATCAGCACTTTTGGCGAATCACACGGTAAAGCGATCGGTGTAATTATTGATGGTTGCCCCTCAAATATAACGATAGACGAAGAGTTTATACAGTCGGAACTAGATAAACGGAAACCGGGACAATCCAGGATTACCACACAACGAAAAGAAAGCGATACTGCTCAGATATTATCGGGCGTATTCGAAGGGAAGTCGACCGGAACACCGATTGCCATTGTTATACCTAATGAAGATCAACGTTCCAAAGACTATACCCATATTAAAGATATCTTCAGACCCTCCCATGCGGACTTCACCTACCAGATGAAATATGGTATCCGTGACTACCGTGGCGGTGGCCGCTCTTCAGCCCGTGAAACAGCCGCCCGCGTTGCTGCAGGTGCTGTTGCAAAGAGCTTTTTACAACAATTTGGCATCGAGATCTTCGCGCATGTTTCCGGTGTAGGTACAATCGAAGCCCCGAATTTGGACACGAAAGATCTTAAAGCCCTGCTTGAGCTTCGGGAATCTAATATTGCACGCTGTGCTGACCCAGCTACAGCCAATGAAATGGTCGAATTTATAGATTCCGTAAGAAAAGCAGGTGATACAGTAGGTGGACGCATTTCGGCCGTGGTAAGACATGTCCCCGTTGGACTTGGAGAACCTGTATTTGACAAACTTCATGCTGACCTCGCCAAAGCGATGATGAGCATCAATGCCGTACACGGATTTGAATATGGATCAGGTTTTGCAGGTTCGGAGTTGCGAGGTTCCGAACATAATGATATATTTGTAGCAGATGACCATGATTTAAATCAAGTGCATACACATACCAATTTCTCCGGGGGAATACAAGGCGGTATATCAAACGGTATGGATATTACTTTTAAAGTAGCATTTAAGCCTGTTGCCACCATCATGAGGGATCAAGAAACAGTCGATATCCATGGCAACCCCGCCATCGCAAGTGGCAAGGGAAGACATGATCCTTGTGTTGTTTCGAGGGCGGTAATTATTGTAGAAGCCATGGCGGCACTTGTGATTGCGGATCATCTACTTAAACATCAAAGTTACAAACATGCTGCAAGATAATTATGTCGTAGGTGTTGACATTGGAGGCACTCATATTTCCGCCTGTATCATTGACACCAAACAATGGAATATACATTTAGAGAACGTGGTCAGAAACCACGTTTTTTCTCAAGGAGATGCTAAAACGATTTTACACACCTGGGCTTCCACAATACGGGATAGTATTATCACCTCACCCACTGCTATTCAATTCATTGGCATTGCTATGCCGGGACCATTTGACTATGAAAATGGGATTTCTAAAATGTTAGGACAAAGCAAGTACGATGACTTGTACGACAAAGATATTAAGAACCTATTGTCCGCTGAGTTGGGTCTACCGCCTACCGCCATTCACTTTATCAATGATGCAGCAGCTTTTTTACAGGGGGAAATATTTGTACAGAACCTTCAGACCAATCCGAGAATACTCGGGATTACTTTGGGGACAGGCTTAGGATCTGCGGTATGGAATAAGGGCGAGAAGGCCTTCGATGCAGACCTCTGGAATACACCTTATCAGGAAAGCATCTTTGAAGAATATCTTGTAACAAGATGGTTTGTCAAACGGTTCAAAGAAATCACAGGGAAAGAAGTCACTGGTTTAAAAGAAATTTTGGACAATCATAGAGAAACTGCTGCATTCGCAACCATCAAAGATGAATACGCAACACATCTATATGATTTTATGCAGTTTTTTGAAGAAAAATATCAGACGAATATCTTTATTATTGGTGGTAATATTGCGAGAGCACTTCCTATCTTTATCGCGGACCGGGAAGAATTCAATAGATTCACCATCCATACAGCTATATTGGGAGAAAAGGCTGCCATGATTGGCGCCGCAAGTATATTCAGTTAATCCAGGGGTTTAGAAACAGAAAATAACGTTCCCCAAAAAAAATGCTATTCAAAAAGCATCTCGTAAGGAGCTCTTTGAATAGCATGGTTAGCGTAACAGATCCAAAGAGATATCCATCTATTCAAACATAGATGGATATTTTTCTGGATTAGCCTCATGCATTATTGCATACACCGTTTCCACAACATCATCCGAAGAGGGCTTCGAAAAATAGTCACCATCCGAACCATAAGGAGGTCGATGCGCTTTTGCTGACAATGTCCGAGGCTGGCTATCAAGCAAATAATAACCATTTTGATTTTCAAGTATTTCCTTTAATATAAATGCGGCGGCACCCCCGGGGACATCCTCATCCACCACCAACAACTTATTTGTTTTTTTCAGAGACTCCGCACATAATTGTGCTTTGTCAAACGGCAACAAAGTCTGAGCATCAATAATTTCGATAAATATCCCTAGACGTTCCAATTCTACCGCAGCTTCTTCGACAACGCGTAACGTTGAGCCATAGGAGACAACCGTAATATCCTCTCCCTCTTTAATACGCTCTGCATAGCCGATCGGCACCGTAAATTCACCAACATTCTCCGGCAAACGCTCTTTGAGGCGATAACCATTCAGACATTCAACGACAATAGCCGGTTCATCAGAGCGGAAAAGTGTATTATACATTCCAGCAGCCTGTGTCATATTACGTGGTACACAGACATGCAATCCTCTTAAAGCCCCCAATATTACGGACATCGGTGATCCGGAATGCCATATACCTTCCAGACGGTGTCCGCGGGTACGGATAATGACTGGTGCTTTTTGCCCTCCGAAAGTACGGTAACTTAAGCTCGCCAGATCATCACTGGCAACAGTGATTCCATAGATCAAATAATCTAAATATTGAATTTCGGCAATTGGTTTTAAGCCGCGAATCGCCAACCCGATTCCCTTGCCGATAATCGAATTTTCACGGATTCCGGTATCAAATATGCGATGCGCGCCGAGCTTCTCCTGTAGGCCCGCAAATCCTTGGTTGACATCCCCGATCTTTCCAACATCTTCTCCGAATGCCAGTAAACGTTCATCGCGTTGAAAATTTTCTTCAAAACAAAGATTCAATACTTCCCGACCATCCACGATCTTGGCATCCTCCGTATAATTTGCAGCAACCACAGGCACGTTCAACGGAGAATCAACTCCATCAGTAAAAAGTTTGGAATTGTACCGTTTTTCATTATTTTCCTGTTTAACCTTATACCAGTCCAACAATTCCCGACGGCCTTCAGTCTGACTTCCTTTAAGCTCATGGAGCACCTTCCGGACCTGTCCATAGACCTCTTTCAAAGAAGGTTCTACCATCGATTGTAGTTTTTTTGCCGCAAAGTCCGCTTTCTCATTTGGAATTCGAGCCAATAAATCAATGGCTTCTTTTGCTTCAAGTGTCAAAGTTCTGATATAATCAGCCCAAGCCCTTTTTTGTTCCTGACGAACAAAATCTTTGGCCTCACGATCCAATTGATCTAACTCTTCATCCGTAGCAATGCCCGAACTTTGAATCCACTCCTTCATTTTGGCGATACAGTCGAAGTCCGTTTCCCACTGCAAGCGTTCCTGAGATTTATAACGCTCGTGGGATCCCGAAGAGGAATGCCCCTGTGGCTGTGTCAGTTCGGTCACATGGATCAAACAAGGGATATGTTTTTCTCTTGCAATGCTGGCGGCCTGCTCATATGTTTCACACAAGCCCGCATAATCCCAACCTCTGACCTTGAAAATTTCAATTCCGTTGGTCAGTTCTTCTTTTTGGAAACCCTTGAGTATTTCAGAAATATCACCTTTTGTGGTCTGCGTCTCATTCGACACCGAAATTCCGTAACCATCATCCCAAATAGAAATAACTGCAGGTATCTGATGTACTCCGGCAGCATTGATAACTTCAAAAAATACCCCCTCCGACGTTGCGGCATTCCCGATGGTACAGAAGGTAACTTCATTTCCTTTATTCGAGAAATAGGACAAATAATCCAAATTTCTATTTTGTTTATATAATTTAGAGGCCAATCCGAGTCCCAGCACCCGCGCCATCTGCCCACCTGTGGTGGATATATCTGAGAAGGAATTCTTCTGCACGGTTTGATCAAGCCAATTCCCTTGATCATCCAACACCCGTGTAGAAAAATGACAGTTCATTTGCCGACCGGCAGAAGAAGGATCTGCCTCAACATCAGGATGTGCATACAATTGAGAAAAAAAACGATAGACATCACTGATGCCCGAAGCAAATATAAATGTTTGGTCACGGTAATATCCCGACCGCCAATCGCCATTTCTGAAGACCTTAGCCATCGCAATTTGTGCCAATTCTTTTCCATCGCCAAAAATACCAAACTTAGCCTTACCGGTAAGCACTTCTTTACGCCCCAATAAACTCACGTAACGACTCTCCAAGGCAGTTCGATAATCATTCACAATAATCTTTTTGAACTCGTCAAAGCTCAAAGCGGAAATAGATTCATTGTTTTGGTCAAATGCAGTATCAAGCATATTCTTTTTTGTTTCAACAAATTTAACAAAAATATTATTCTATATAATTGGTGTTTGTCAAATAAATTGACAATCAATAGTTCGATTTTGAAATAGAATATTCTAATTTCTCAAATTAGTACTTTTTGAGAAAAATTCCTAATTTTTGCAGATTTTTAATTATTATAGATAGGAATTAATTTTATTTTTTTACTGTGAATTTTTCAACACTACAACTCAATAAGTTCCTTTTTTCCAACCTTGAAAAACAGAAGCTTTCGGTACTAACAGCCGTACAGGAACAGGTTATCCCTGCCCTATTGGATGGCAAAGATTGTCTGGCGATTGCCCCTACGGGGACCGGAAAAACCGAAGCTTTCGCCATCCCCCTCGTTCAACATTTATTAGAAAAGGATCAAAAGGAACATGCCTCCGTTCTTATTCTGCTTCCAACACGTGAACTCTGCATCCAAACGAAAGATAGAATCGCTAAGCTGATCGAAGGCACAAGCCTCAATATCGCTTGCTTTTATGGCGGCGGAACTTACGAAAGCCAACTTGCAGCCTATCCCAAAGCTCAGCTGATCCTGGCCACTCCGGGCAGACTGCTCGACTTTCTGGAACAACAGCTTATTGACCTGAAAGCTATAAACACCTTAGTCATTGATGAATTTGACCAACTGCTCGATCTGGGTTTCGCACTAGAAATCAATAAAATTATGCTGGCACTTCCTACGGAAAGACAGTCTATTTTCGTATCGGCAACACGCACGGCGGAAATGGATAAAATAATTCATAAAAGGCTCAAAAATCCAATCGAAATCGTCGTAGAAAATCAACTTAAAAAAGGAAAAATACACGAATATGTGTTGTATGTTGATAAAAATGACAAGAAAAATCTCATCCGATATCTGCTTGAAGACAGGATAAAATCGCAAGTGCTTATTTTCACACGTACCGTGCATGCTGTCGAACGAATTGAAGCAGACCTTCAGCGAAATGGTGTTTCGGCTCTCGCCTTATATGGCGACAAGTCGCAACAGCAACGGGAGGATATCGTCAGTAAATTTAGAAACAAAGAAAACAGGGTATTAATAGCGACGGATTTATTAGCCAGAGGCATGGATTTCCCAAATCTTGAAGCTATTATTAATTATGAAGTACCAGATTCCCCTGAAACATATACACATCGGATCGGAAGAACGGGCCGTTCTCAGGCTGACGGCATAGCCATCACACTCTGCGACGCAGAAGACAATCAGAAATGGATAAAGCTACAGTTAGCACTAAATAAACAGATACAGATTGACGATCAACATCCATTTTTATTGAGTTGGGAAAAAATGCTGTCCAGTAGCCAAAGCAATACCCGAAAAGGCCAATCAAAATCGAGAAAACGTCGTTAAATTATAATTATTCTTTTACTTTTACCTGCAATTAACAAAATCACAGTCCAAGATGAGTACAATACATTTATTTGACGATAGTAATAATGCGAACGACAATCGCCTGGGGGATCTCGAAAAAACCATCATCATCAACAATCTGATGGAGGTTCCTTTTGACGAGCGGGATGAATTATGGCGCGATACTTTCTTAAACAACATAGCAGAATGCACCCTAAAGCTTGCTGAAACTGAAGTTGTGATCGGTCCGGACGGATTTCCTTATTTTCAGTTGGAAAGTGTGCCCAAGGATCAAAATTTTCAGGCTTTCGTCATCAAAAATCGCTTGAAAGATTTTGTATTGCCGAAAGGTTTTGGTATCGCCATCAATACACAAAATGCAAACCCGGATTGGGTCTTTACCTATGGCGATTTGGTTAATTATTTCTTGAACGACGAGTTTTATACAGACCAGAGCATTTTTTCACAAAAAAATGAACAGACCACCATTGGTAAAGATGAAGAAATATTAGTTGGTCAACCATCGGAAACAATCCTCCCGCGTCATGTCCGGACACAGCTCCGTGAGTTTTTGGATTATTATGGTGTAAAGAACGCCAAAATTATGCTTATTGCACGTAATTATAAAGACGAAGAAAAAGTGTCTCAAGATCTGGTCTTTAATATTGTTGCCAATCAATTTAGGACAGAAAAAGAATTCACGAATATCATGGAAGCAATCGGCTGGTTCTTGCCAAGACATTATTCCTATATCGGATTAGATGAGTTTGCGATTGAAAATGGCTTTATGCCATTGTAAAAGAAAAAATTTGATTATATAAATAGAGAATAAATAATGTTTCCATTTAACGTAAGAGTATACGGAATATTGATCAACGAGAAAGAGGAAGTGCTGATCAGTGACGAGAGGACGGAAAATGTTTCATTTACCAAATTTCCGGGCGGAGGATTAGAATATGGAGAGGGGCTATTAGAGGCTCTAATCAGAGAATACCAAGAAGAGTGTGCATTTGACATTGACGTCGTTAAGCATATCTATACAACTGATTTTTACGAGAAATCAAGTTTCAATGATAGTCAGATCATATCAATTTACTATCAGGTCAAAAATACTTCAGCCATTCAGATTAGAACAACCTCCAAGGCATTTGACTTTGATCCGAACGAGAAAGTGGAAGATAATAAACGTCAGTCTTTCCGATGGGTTCCTGTCCATGTACTTAGGATAGCAGATCTAACATTTAAAACCGATCAAGTTGCCTGGACAGAATTTTTGAAAACGCTGAAATGATAAGATTTTTTTTAATTTTCGTCAATTTTATTTGTATTTAAAAAATAAACACATATCTTTACGTAAACCAATGGAAATACTTTGTTTTTTTAAAGTATTGACCTTAATAATTACATTTTATTATTTTTTTGATATCTCGTAAGACGAGATGAGTGAAGAGAAAAGCGATATCAAACAGACATTGGTTTATTGAATTTGTAAATTCCTAGTCCTATAGGTTTTTTAATAGTTAGTGTGATTTTATGGCGATACTCCCCGTATCGCCTTATTTTTTTGTCTTATTATACGCTGCCACCTGACACCTTTATTTAGAGTCTTTTATGGATCAAGCATAATTCTTGGGGGGAATTGAAAAAATACTTAGTTTAGTGTTTTTAAAAACTAGAGAACACTTGGAAGCTGCCGAACGTAAATTATTATCCTTGTTAATGCCCGAAGGGCTATTAGAATATTTTCAGATTTTAGAAGTAGATCAGGTAGAAGATCAACTTCATATCTATTTAGATGAGCTTAATATTACTCCAGCGGGTTATGAAAATAGTAACCTAGAATCAAAAGGTTTTATGCCTTCTACGGAGATTTCCGATTTTCCCATTCGGGGGCAGAAAGTTACCCTGCATATCCGTCGTCGTCGTTGGACTGTTTTGGACACTGGAGAGATTATCACAAGAGATTGGAATCTAGTACGTGAGGGTACCCGAATGACAACAGAATTCGGGCTTTTTTTAAAGAAGATATTTGGATAACCATCCTGTAAGTGCCCAGTTAGTAGGTTTGTTCTTTCAGATGGATGGCAAGCTGCTACAAGATCAATATAAGAATCATCTGAGCGATTTCCATGATTGGGATCAAAAATCACATGCAGAGAATTGGACACTATTTCCACAGAATATAGCTGAACACTTAAGTATTGATGAGACCAGTTTTAGTAATGGTGAACTTTATACCATTGTAAGTAGTAAATCTGCAAAAGGTAGGAAAGGAACCATTCTAGCGACAATCAAGGGAACAAAAGCGGAAGATATTATCGCTGTATTAGAGCGAATTCCTCTTGGTACAAGAAACAAGGTTAAAGAGGTGACCATGGATATGGCTCCTAATATGGCTAAGGCTATCCGTAGATGTTTCAGAAATGCCAGGCGGGTAATAGATCGTTTTCATGTTCAAAAGCTAGCATACGATGCTGTTCAGGAACTACGGATCCAGTATCGCTGGGAAGTATTGGATATAGAAAGCCAAAAAATAAAGGATGCAAGAAAGCAAAGTCTTCCTTATGAGCCAGAGGTATTATCCAATGGAGACACCATCAGGCAACTATTGGCTAGATCTAGACATCTGTTGTTCAAGCACCCTGGGCGGTGGACAGAAAGTCAAAAACATCGTGCAGAGTTATTGTTTATTCGCTTCCCAAAGCTAAGACAAGCATATGATTTAGGGATTGCTCTGGGTGCTATTTTTACCAAATGCAAAGACAAAACACTTGCCTTTACCAAATTGGGTCTGTGGCATAATCAAGTGGAGAATGCGGGCATCCTATCTTTTGAGAGTGTAGCAAAGTCTATTGCAGCACACCACCCTGAAATCCTGCATTACTTTGACAACAGGAGCACAAATGCTTCAGCTGAGTCTTTCAATGCTAAATTAAAGGCTTTTCGCAGTGTATTCCGTGGTGTAAGAGATACTACTTTTTTCTTGTATAGGGTGATGAAATTGTATGCCTAATTATCTTTAACCCCCAAACTTTCGGTATGATCCTCTTTTATACATCCCGGGAGCACGGTTAGATACTCGCTCTCATTTCAAACCCCGGCAACGACAGCAACAATTGCGGATCCTATTTGAATGCGACGAAAGAGGCAAAACACAAATTTTTATGCAATACATCGATATCTTTAAATCCGACTTTTGCCAATAGCTCAAGCTGATACACCAACGGTCTCGGTGTATCCTCATGTTCGATATAGGCAAAGACATGATCGCGATAGGCTTCATTCTGCAAATTCGTTAAGTAGGCTCCATATTTTTCGCGATAGATCAACTCTTGGAGAGGCGCACTATTTTGTTCGATAAGATCGAAAATCCATACGCTACCACCACTTTTGAGTAATCTAAATAGTTTCCGGAATGCAGTCTCCCAATCCTGATCGTCCCGCAGATGGTGTAATACCGCTGTCGCAATTATTACATCATATTTTCCCTCGGA
Organism: Sphingobacterium athyrii; assembly: GCF_003071065.1. Taxonomy (GTDB): domain Bacteria; phylum Bacteroidota; class Bacteroidia; order Sphingobacteriales; family Sphingobacteriaceae; genus Sphingobacterium; species Sphingobacterium athyrii. The sequence goes on from NZ_QCXX01000011.1 coordinate 57,838, forward strand.
TAGATCGGCCTGCCGAAAATCGCCTTTGACCTGATGCACCCGCCCACTGGTAAGTGCTCCGACACGTTCTTTAGCACGTTCTAACATCGGTAAACTCAGATCAACTAAGGTAACATCTGGATTGGAACTGACTTTTTGCAATAATTTGACATCATAGTTACCTGCACCGCAGCCAATATCCAACACCCGCTCGAGATCCGGGTAAAGGGATGAAATCGCATCCGTTATAAGTTCCATATTCCATACGGCATCCAATGTCGTCGCCTGCCCTGTCTCTAAATTAGCAAACCGTTCGACATCCTTGTCAAATCGCGTTTCAATCTCCTGTAATGTTGCTTTATTCATAGTAATATATTTATTTACGAGCTAACTATGCTCTGTTGTCTTTCAATGAATACATCGTATCCGGGTCGTTTTGAAAAGCATGTCAGGCTTTTTCCGATAAGATAGGATATATAAATTTTAATTATTTAAAGGTAGGGTTAACTCGAATTCATTAAAAATATTTATTTTGTCATCGATTCATACCAAAAAAGTATCAATGGAAATCAGACATCTTATTTATTTCAAAACAGTAGCCGAGGAACTTCACTTCGGAAGAGCAGCCGAGCGTTTATTTATGTCCCAACCACCGCTAAGTAGACAGATCAAAGATCTTGAAGATGAGCTTGGTGTTATACTCTTCTTCAGAACAAATAAAAGGGTGGAACTGACTGAGGCTGGTAAATACTTTTTGGAAGAGGTGGGCGAGCTCCTCCAGAACTTAGAGCATAGCAAAACAATCACCAAACAGATTCATAACAATATTTCCGGAGAATTTAAATTAGGCTACATCAGTTCCACTCCCAAACAAATGTTGGCGACGGTATTAAAGCAGATTCAGCAAAAATTCCCCTATCTACGGGTCAGCCTATTTGAGACATCCACACAAAAACAAAAAGCAGCGTTAGAAAACGGAAAATTGGATCTCGGAATTATGCGTGCGCCCATATACGCTAGCGAGCTCCTGATCACACCGCTATTCGAAGACCCAATGGTCATTGTCGGGTCCACAGCAGTCGACTTCAAGGATATCAATTTTTTCAACGAGAATTTCATCTCCTTCAACCAAAAATATGCTTCTGAATATCATCGCTTAACAATCAATACCTGTAATCGCATGGGATTTGAGCCCAAGATTGTGCACCAGAGTAATTCCATGTCTTCCATCCTCGAATTGGTGTCACAAGGTTTAGGACTAGCTGTTGTTCCTGCATCAACGATAAAACAGTATCCTCATCTGAAATTAAAGATCATGAAACTAAATGATATAGATAGCAAAACAGAAGTAATTTTGGTTTCCAATATAAAAAGTAAGAACAGTGCGCTCGGAGAGTTCATTCAATGTATTCAAAAGGAATACCTTAAATTTAATAAAGCATAATAAAAAAACCGGACTGGTTTGTCCTGATTCAAACAATGAAAAAAGACCATCATTTCCCTGCTACAATTAACGCTGTTGCTCCCCGTACTATTGTTCGGACAGCAGGCATCAGAAATTGACCAGAAATTGCAGGCCATTATGCAGCACTATCAAGCAATAGGATTAAGTGTCGTACTCGTCAAAAACAACCAGATTGACTTTCATAAAAACTATGGTTACAAAAATATAAAAGACAAAACCCCGTTACAGGACAACGACATCTTCCGGATAGCTTCCATATCAAAGTCATTTACAGCCACCTCTTTTATGCAACTCTTAAAACAGGGCCACTGTTCTTTAGATGATGATTTCGGCGATCTAATTGGTTTCCCGATTAGAAATCCAAACTACCCTGAGGTAAAAATTACCCTGCGGATGGTACTTTCCCACACCTCCAGTATTAATGATAAAAACGGTTATTTTAATCTGGATGTGATCAATCCATCCAAAAATCCGAACTGGCAAGATTCATACAACAGTTATGCCCCGGGCAGCCAATATCAGTATTGTAATCTAAATTTTAATATGGCGGGAGCCGTATTGGAGAAACTGACGCAGATGCGTTTTGATAACTATATCTCCAAAAACATTCTCAAGCCATTGCAACTTTATGGTGGCTATTGTGTTGACTCGCTGGATCATTCGAGATTAGTCCCTTTATACTCATTCGATGACAAAGCTAATTTTATCGAAGAAGCAAACGCCTATGCCCCAAGACGCGAAGAACTTGCAGCCTATCAACCAGGCTATACGACCCCTGTACTCTCACCCACTGGTGGTATGAAAATATCAGCACTCGATCTTGCAAAATACATGCTCATGCACATGAACTATGGTACGGCTAACGGGAAAAAAATAATGGATAAAAAATATGCAAAGATCATGCAAACGGCGGTCAACAAGCAATCGGGTTATGGTCTCGCCATCATGAACGAAAGCAGCATTATTCCCGGCATCACTTTAACAGGACATACCGGATCTGCCTATGGTTTATACAGTGCGCTATTTTTTAATCCCGCAAAAAAATATGGATTCGTAGTGATCACCAACGGCTGCAACTTACCAGATAGCGAAAATTTCAATCCTTTGCTTAAAGATTGCATCCAAGCCCTGTATGATAGCTTTATAAAATAGGCTGAAGTCTAAAGACAGAGTCTGACTGTCTGTTTCAAGCAGTAAAGAAAAAAATTAAATGGATAGCAGCTTCCACAACAACCCATAAAAATACCCCCAAATAGTGTTCGACTTTTTGGGGGTATCGTATCGTTGAGCGTATGGATTGATTTATTTTTTATTCTCAACCCAGTTTACAATTGCCGGATCCAATGGATTGGTTGCTGATCGAAAGCGGTGTACCAGCTGACCATTTTCATCAATCAGGAATTTTTCGAAGTTCCATTTAATATCGCCGGTAAAATCAGGATTATTTTGTGTGATCAAATATTTAAATAATGGCGAAATCTGATCACCTTTCACATCTACCTTTTCTGCCATTAAAAAATCCACACCATAATTCCGCTCACAAAATTCTTGAATCTCGGTATTGGAACCCGGCTCCTGCTGTCCAAAGTTATTCGCCGGAAAACCAATGATCACCAATTTATCGCCAAAGGTCTTGTGCAGTTCTTCCAAGTCTTTATACTGTTTCGTAAAACCGCATTTAGACGCTGTATTGACGATCAAAATCTTCTTGCCTTTGAAATCGGACATTTTCACTTCCTGCCCTTCCAGGGTCTTAAAAGTGAAATTATAAATTTCGGGATTGCCAAATAACATTGACATATACACCATAATAGTTGCTATAATCATATTTTTTTTAGTTTAAAGACTCAACAATGAGTTACTCTCTCTTTCCAATACTGCATTGAACAATTCATTAATAGGTGACTTGAGGATTGTTCCGACCTTAATCTGATGCGTTTCACACACTTCACGTAATAATAAATCAAAACTGTAAGCAATTGACCCCACAAAGTGGCACTCATACTGATTATAATCAGCATAAGTTAAAATAGATGCCTGAACGAACTCTTCAAAACCACCTTTTACCAGGTCGATGATAAATGGATGGGTAATATTATCAGACATGAAAGGCGCAAAAGATGCTAAAAAAGCATTTGGCCGTTCCTTCTGATACACGTTTTTTATAACAATCTCTTTATTTATGCGGTATTTGACCGCAAATTTCTCGTTCAGATCTTTCGGCATACGCCCATAAAGAAATAAACGAAGAAGCTTTTTCCCAAAATAGGCCCCAGAGCCTTCATCTCCCAACACATAACCGTTGCCATTGTGCGAAGGCATCAGCTCTTCGCCATCAAAAAAGCTCAGGTCTGATCCTGTACCAAGCGTGGCAACATATCCTTTTTTATTGCCACAGGTTGCCAACGCACATCCGAAAAGATCATTCTCAACAGCGATATAAGCATTTTCGAACAGGGGGGTCAAGGCATTTGAAACCATTTCACGGCGATCTGGGGTAATGCAGCCAGCTCCAAAAAAATAAAGCTCCGTAACCTCATCCGCATAAGGTATTATTTCGGGTATCTCTTTAATAACCCGTGTAATTTCTTTTTCGTTAACGAAAAAAGGATTGAGTCCATTTGTACTGAACGAAATAGGTGCACTGTCGGGCAATTCCAATTTCCAATCTGACTTTGACGAGCCACTATCAACAACTAAGATCATACAAATTCTTGATTATTTTCCCCTGATAAACTAGTGTATCAAATATACAAAAATTACGTCCAAACTGAAACGACGATTCTTAAAGAAAATACGTATCTTGGATTTCTTATGTGACATCTTTACAATCCAATGAAACTTTTTAAATCAATCAAAGTCTAAGGGATTTAATGAACTATTGAAGAACCAATAAAACATTTTTTTGTTTGATTTAAGCATAAGATACTTTTAATTTTGTAGCGCATACTAAAATCATCTTTCATGGATAGTGACCATTTAAATATACCCATAATAAACTTTGAGGTATCTTTTCCAGAAGTACAGGCTCATTACATTAACGTAAAAATGAGCATAAAAAAACTCAATCAGCCTTATGTTGATCTCAAAATGCCAGTTTGGTCGCCAGGCTCCTATTTAATTCGTGAATATGCAAAAAATGTAGAGCGGTTTAAACCTGTTGATACCGACGGAAATCCCATTCCTTTCCGCAAAATTTCAAAAAATACCTGGCGTGTTACAACAGATGCACTGGATCAGCTGGATATCAGCTATGCCGTATATGGCTTTGAAGTTTCTGTCCGCACGAACTTTTTCGACAGCGACCACGCATTTATAGTTCCAACAGCCACATTTCTACATATTGACGGTTATATCAACATTCCTTCGCGAATTGTTATCGTGCCAAAAGAGACTTGGAAAAATATTTCAACCGGACTGGAACGCCTGACTCAACATACTTTTCATGCACCTAATTTTGATGTTTTATATGATAGTCCGATTGAAGTAGGAAATCAGGATATCTGGAAGTTTCAGGCTGCGGGAGTAGAACATGAGTGTGCCATGGTCGGCGGTGGATCCTATGATAAAGAACGCCTTACAAAAGACATTACACGTATTGTGGAAGAAGAAACCCGTATCTGGGGATCAAATCCCAATAAACGTTACGTCATCATCACACACAATTATCAGTCCGGTGGCGGAGGACTTGAACACCTCAACTCCACGGTATTGGGTGCTTCGAGAAATGCCTATCGAAATGAAAATAGTTACAAAACATACCTGAGCCTCGTTGCCCATGAATATTTTCATTTATGGAATGTAAAGCGACTTCGCCCTAAAGCACTAGGACCTTTTGACTATGATGGAGAGAACTATACCACGGGCTTGTGGATCATGGAAGGCTTCACCTCATATTACGACAATTTAATCATTAAACGCTGTGGATTCTATGATGAAAAGGAATACCTGACATTATTGGCAAATGACTTCAATATTGTCCTGAACCGTCCGGGGCATGAAATACAATCTGCTGCTGCCTCGAGCTTTGACACCTGGATCAAATATTATAGGCCGGATGAAAATGCGATCAATTCGTCCATCTCCTATTATAATAAAGGAGCAATGCTTACCGCATTACTGGACATCAAAGTCATCGCAGCCACAGATGGAAAAATAAAATTGGATGATATCATCCGGGCGGCTTACGAAGAGTTTTTCTTAAACCTCGACCGTGGATTCGAAGAAAATGAATTCCAGAGCCTTGCGGAACGTATTGCGGGCACTTCACTGGATGACATATTCCAGGCAGCCCACCAGGACGGTGAACTCGATTACAATGCTTATTTCAATTTGGTGGGTTATGAAATTGTAGACAGCAACAAAGATAAGGAGACCTTAACATTGGGCATCACGACCAACAAAATAGATGGATTGATCAGCATCGCGACCGTTGAAAAAGGAACTGGCGCCTATGATGCAGGATTGAGTGTAAAAGATGAATTGATTGCAATAAATAATGTCAGATTAGATGTAAAAGACAAGGAGATCGATTTCATTACACAGCATGCTGCTGACGGCGACCTATTGAATTTCCTTATTGCAAGAGATGGGATCGTGCGGGAAATACCGGTCCAAATCAGAAAGAACAACAAGAAAATCTATGAGATCCGCCAGCTAAAAGAACAGACATTCTTACAGGAGCTACTGGGAAAAATCTGGATGGCCTGACCTGAATATTCCGGAGACAATTACATCGTGACGCTTTAGCCACCGGCAATCTTTAAACAGCCCCGGCAAAAATATATTTTTGCCGGGGCTGTTTATTTAGAACTTATATCTTACCGAGAATCCGATAGGATCAAATATCTTGAGACTGGATTCATTCAGAAAATCAAAATAAGGTTTTACATCCAATGAAATCTGAAAGGGAGCCTGAGGGATATTATATTCAATCCCCACAATACCGTCTATACTTAAATTAAGATGGGAGTCAAACGAATGGCGCTGCCCCTCTATAATTTTATCCTTTTCTTTGTAAGAACCGATACTTCCACCAAAGCCATAGTACCAATTTAGACCAGCTGTCAAAGGTTTGTAAATCTCGTATAATCCAACGACACGAAATCGTCGATAATCGGAATTGCTCTGAATACTCATAATACCTTCCAAAGCGTGATTCGAATTAAGCGTATGACGGTAAGTAATTCCTTGAGCAGAACCAAATCGCCCTCCAATAGCGCCTCTATTATCCAACTGAGCTACAGCTTTATTGGACAATGCACCAAACATCAGCATTCCACCGACAGCCAAAAATATTTTTCTCATAAAAATTGAACGCGTTATATGCTTCTTTATATATTCCAAAAGTAACAATTACAGCTATAACGACACAATGTTTAATTTGTTATGACATTAATCCAATATCAACAACTTTATTTCTGATATTTTTTTTATATTTAAGTCAGTAGTGGTAACCAAATAAACTGAAGTGATATGGGCAGAATTTTTGACTTTATAACCTTATATAAAGAAAAATACGCAAAGGACATTATGGTGGCAGGACGAGATGCCAGTGGCAGCTGGAAAACGTATTCTACCAAAGAATATACAGCAGCAATCGACACCTTGAGTAGGGCACTCCTAAAGTTGGACCTGAAGAAGGGGGATCGTGTGGGAATAATGTCCGGAAATAGGCCTGAATGGAATTTGGTTGATTTTGCCTGCAATCAAATAGGACTTGCAACAGTACCCCTCTATCCTACTTTGTCGGCACAGGATCTGTCATTCATCGTCAACGATTCGGATGTCAAAGTACTATTTGTAAGCAATAAAGAATTGACTGCGCGTATTGGGCAAGCAATCAAAGAACATGGTATACAGCCACGGGTGTATACGTTTGACCAGATTGAAAATCATACCCCTTTAAACGAATTAATAGCCAGTGCAGTAGATGAAACCACCGATCTATCCGCCCATCGCGATAGCGTCACGGAGGATGACCTGTTGACCTTAATTTATACCTCAGGAACTACTGGACGTCCCAAGGGGGTGTACCTCTCGCATAAAAATGTCTATAGCAATGTCACCGCCTGTAATTATTTGATACGGGAAGATTTCAAAACGGCACTCAGCTTTCTTCCCTTATGTCATATTTTTGAACGTATGGTGGTATATATGTACTATTCAAAGGGGATTCAAATTTACTTCTCAGAAACCCTGGATAATGTCGTTGCCGATATCAATGATGTCAAACCAGATGTCTTTACCACAGTACCGCGTGTACTGGAAAAAGTCTATGACAAGATTATTGAAAAAGGGAAGGCGCTCACCGGAATTAAAAAGAATTTGTTCTTTTGGGCCGTGGACTTAGGGCTAAAATTTCAGGAGCCGGGCAAAAATGGATTATTTTACAGTTTGAAACTGCGTATTGCCCGCAAACTCATTTTTTCGAAATGGCAGGAAGCATTAGGAGGGAATATTAAGATTATCGTATCTGGTGGAGCAGCGCTTCAAGAGCGTTTAGCACGCATATTTTGGGCAGCCGACCTGAAAGTACTTGAAGGCTACGGTTTAACCGAAACCTCGCCAGTTATCGCCGTAAACTCCTATCTACCCAATGGGTTAAAATTTGGAACAGTCGGAAAGCCGCTTAAGAACCTTGAGGTAAAAATCGCTTCAGATGGTGAGATTCTTGTGAAAGGCCCCAGTATTACTACCGGATATTATCAAAATGAGGAGGCCACGAAAGAAGCTTTCGATGAAAATGGGTTCTTCAAAACCGGAGATATCGGTGAAATTACTCCGGATGGTTTTCTAAAAATCACCGACCGGAAGAAAGAGATGTTTAAAACTGCTGGCGGAAAATACATTGCCCCCCAGTCTATCGAAAATAAATTAATGGAATCCACCATGATCGGACAGGTCATGGTGATCGGTGAAAACAAAAAATTTCCAAGCGCACTGATCGTTCCCGCCTTTGATGTCCTTTCAAAATGGGCTGCTCAAAAAGGGATAACCAGTAATTCCAATGAAGAAATCATCAAAAATCCAGAAGTTATTCAAAAATATCAAGATGAAATAAACCGATTATCAAGTAACTTTGGCCATTGGGAGATTGTCAAGAAATTCATCCTTCTACCAAAAGAATGGACAATAAATGAGGGGCAGTTGACCCCAAAATTGAGTTTGAAACGAAAAGTTATTTTAAAAGAGAATGAAGCTGCGATCGACAAATTGTATGTAGAGCAGAATCAAGAATAACAATTTGCACGATTATTGGAGCGGATAATCTTATTATGAAGCAGGTTACACTAAAAGATCTATTTACATTCGGATACTGGAAAAATATTTGGCAAGTCATGATTGACGCCTTCAATGGATTCAATGATGACAAATGCATGAAGAAAAGTGCATCACTGGCTTATTATACAATCTTTTCCATAGGTCCCTTGCTGATGATCGTCATTTGGTGTATCGGTTTCTTTTATGGAGAACATCTTGAAAGTGGTTCTTCCGCACAGGATCAGGTACTCGAAGAGGTCATGGTACTTTTTGGGCAAGATGTGACCACACAGATTCAGTCCTATCTTCAGAAAATTACTTTTGAAAATAAATCCAATATGGGGATCACAATCGGTATTGTCACCCTGGTCATTTCCTCCACAACTTTGTTTGTAGATATCCAAGATTCAATAAACAACATCTGGAAAGTAAAGCCCAAACCCAAGAAAGGATGGTTAAAACTGATCATTAATAGACTTATTTCCTTTTCCATCGTGATCGCTTTAGGCTTTTTGTTAATTGCTTCCCTGATGATAAATGGGGTTATCGTTGCGGTGACCAATTTGGTCATGACTTATTTTCCCATCATCCCGATTGCCCTGATATCTTGGGTCAATACCGGCATCACATTTTCTGTTATTGTTATACTTTTTGGATTTATCTTTTCGTTTCTGCCCGATGCTAAGGTCAAATTCCGTGATATGCTCGGCGGGGCGATTTTCACCGGGCTTCTTTTTATGTTGGGCCGTTACGGTATCTCGCTTTATCTCAACCTTTCTTCCACGGCAAGTTTTTATGGTGCAGCTGGTTCGATCATCATCATGTTATTGTGGATCTATTATTCAGCCGCGATACTTTACTTTGGAGCAGAATTTACCAAATTTTATGCGATCAAATTTGGTGCAGGTATTGTCCCCTCGGCATTTGCCGTTGCCATTGAACAAACAGAAAAAGTAAAGAAAATGGGCACCGATGCCGAGGCCCATATCGGCGATACGATTCAGGTATTAAAGTAACCGCACTATTTTTTCTCTTTTTTCCCACTAATGGAGCCATCGATGCCAATCACGTCAATGACTCTGTCACCAATTTGTGTGATATCTGATTTCAGGCCAATCATTACGGTAAAAATATTGACGGGTGTATGCTGTATTTTTCTAAAATTATGCAGGTAACCCAATTCCAAGCCAAGAAAAAAGCCGTTAAATTTATAATCAGCTCCAGCACCTAATTTACTCGACAGATTAAAATGATTTTTATTTTCCATCTTAACGAGTTTCTCATCGATCAGCACATTCGCACGGGGCTCACTGGTCAATCCAACCCCCGGTCCCAGGAAGCCGTAAACATTCAGCCTGCGCATCTGTTTGCGCACGCCACCTGAAAAAGCAAAGGTATAAAAATTCGTATTTGCATCTTCGATACGATAGGCAAAATCGGGATCAGGCAGACGTTGCTTGTATTTGAATGACAAAGTATACAATGTCGGGGAGACAAAAAACATCGAGTTTTTGAGGGAGATATCCAAACCAATGCTACCTGAAAATTTAGGGGAAAGTATATCTTTGGTCTTGCCAATGGGGAAACCCATTCCAGTTGTTCCCCAATAATAAACTTTTCGGTAATGAATCGTGTCAACACCGCCCTGAGCATAGGTATCCATGCTCAGCAACAAAAGAAGAATGAAAGCAAGAAGAAATCTTTTCATTTAAAAGCGTTTAATACTGAATAAGAACAATATTAAACGCATAATGTTCAAGCTCTAAAAAATATTTTAAAGATAACTTTTGGATTGAGGCCCCTGGTTAAACAAAAGATCAATAATACTCAAATCCGGATAAAAACCGTTCTTGTCCAGGAAAACCTGATAATATTCTTTGGGAGCGACCAAAATGCTTTCCTTTTTTGGATGTATCACTTCGCGATAGTCAACTATTGCCGAATCATTTATGCGATATTCCTCTGTAAAGGAAAGTGTTCTTCGTAGTTTAATTGACTTGAGTATAAGTTCCAGTTGCGCCACATTAAAGTCCAACAGATAATCAAATTTTTCGTGATAAAAGCGACTAAAATCATCTTCATAATATTCAAAATACGCAGAGCTTCTGTAAGCTGTCTGAATACTCAACCAATGTAAACGTTGCCAGTCAAATTCATAACTGATCCGGATATCTTTCATCGGAACCCGATCTTTGTTGCCATGTTGGATCGGAACTATTAGATCCTGCACCCCATTGGCAGAAGCAATACGGGCCCTTGTGCGATAGCTTTGTTTTTGAAAATGTTCGTATTTTTCGATGACAAGCGGAAGATTATGCTCCTGTATGGTATGAAAATAAGATATCGGCGGAAGATAACATGCTGGAAGTAATAACTGCGATTCCATAAAAACTGATGATTTTTGTTATAAGTGACGCAAAAATAACTTAAATTAAGGATATTTGTAAAATACTACTGGGAATTTTAGCTATAGCATGAAACAAAAAGCGTTAAGCGCATTAATCTATATCATCTCTCTTCTCCCCTATTGGTTTCTATATTTGATTTCCGATGGGCTATATTATATTCTTTATTACATTATCGGATATAGAAAGACTATTGTATTTCAAAATTTAGAAAATGCTTTTCCTGAAAAGAGCGATGCCGAACGACTAGCAATCGCAAAAAAATTCTATCGCTTTTTTCCGGACTTACTTGTAGAATCCATCAAATTAAAAACAATTACCGCTGCTGAGGTCAGAAAAAAAATGACTTTGGATAATGAGGAAGAATTAGTCCGTCATCTCGCTTCCGGAAAAAATGTAATTGGAGTCACCTCACATTATGCCAATTGGGAACTTGGAATTCATCGCTTGAGTCTGATTACTGATTTCCCAACCCTGATAGTTTATAAACCACTAAATAACAAAGATATCGATACGGTATATAATACCATGCGGGGTCGCTTTGGCGCGGAAATGGTTCCAATGAAACAGATTCTTAGACATATCGTCAAATTAAAAGGGCAGCCCAATGTTAGTATGCTGGTCGCTGATCAGACCCCATTATATTCAGACTCTGATTATTTTATCAATTGGCTGAACCAGGAAACATTGGTCTATACGGGAGCTGAGCGGCTATCAAGAATAAGCAAAGCCCCTGTTGTATTTTGTTATATTGGCCGAAAGGCAAAAAGAGGACAATATTTCTGTAAGTTTGTGACTTTGGTGGAAGACCCTTCTGAATTTGCCGAACATGAAATAACCGATTTACACAATCGCTTTGCCGAGCAAATGATTCGTGAAAATCCCGAATATTGGCTTTGGTCGCATAATCGCTGGAAAAGGAAACGTAGAAAATGAGTAAATTACCAAAAGTAGCTGTTGTCATACTGAACTGGAATGGTCGTTTCTTCCTGGAGAAATTCTTACCTTCTGTCTACAACAGTTCTTATCCAAATATTGAGTTCGTCATTGGAGACAATGCATCGGATGATGACTCTATTTTATTCGTCAAGCAGTACTATCCCACCATTACCATTCTTGAAAACGACAAGAATTATGGTTTTGCCGGAGGTTATAACAAGGTCCTGGAACGTGTAGATGCAGATTATTATATCTTGCTGAATTCGGATGTGGAAGTATCTCAAAACTGGATAGAACCGGTTGTTGCTTATATGGAAAGCAACCCGAATATTGCGGCCGCACAGCCCAAGATCCTTTCCTTCCATAGTAAAGAGAAATTTGAGCATGCCGGTGCCGCCGGAGGTTATATGGACTACTTTGGCTTTCCATTCTGTAGAGGAAGAATTTTGCATGAAGTCGAGGAAGATCATGGTCAATATGATCAGGAATCTGAAATTTTCTGGGCATCGGGCGCTGCACTTTTTATTCGGGAAAAAGCCTGGAAAGAAGCAAATGGTTTAGATGAGGATTTTTTTGCCCATATGGAGGAAATTGATCTATGCTGGCGGTTAAAAAAAATGGGCTATGCTATTGGCTACTGCCCGACATCTGTCGTTTACCATGTCGGTGGTGGCACATTAAATGCGAGCAACCCCAAGAAGACCTATTTGAATTTTAGGAATAATCTGGTTATGTTGCAAAAGAATCTACCTTTGGGTAAGGCAATTTGGATAATTTTCCTGCGCCTCTGGTTTGATTTTGCCGCATTGATGAAATTTCTCATTGACCGAAAGCCGAAAGATGCCTGGGCGATCAGCCGTGCCCATCAGTATTTCTTCCTGAATATTTTCAAAAATGCTAGAAAACGAAAGAAATATCAGGCGACAGAAAATCAGAAAGGGCTGTATAATAATTCTGTCATTATTGATTTTTACGCGAATAATAAACATAAATTTTCGCAATTAAATCCGAAAGATTTTAAATAGGGTACTGAGCCCTCTAAACATAAAATGCACAAAAACGCATTTTAAAAATAAGGCACTCTTATCAACAAGATTCTTTATTTATTTTATTTAAACGTACTTTTTATTTGTAATTTTGCAACATGTCGGTGATGGATATTGAAAAAAAGATAAAAGACTTAACAGCAGAACTCAATCATTATAACTATCAATACTATGTATTGGCAGATAGTCTTATTTCAGATTATGACTTCGATCTCAAGCTAAAGGAACTCGAAGCACTGGAACGTCAATATCCAGCGTTCGCTGATCCTAACTCTCCCACACAACGCGTTGGGGGTGACATCACCTCCAAATTCAAAACAGAGAAACATCGTTGGCCCATGCTTTCGTTGGGCAATACCTACAGCCAGGAGGAGCTTTTTGATTTTGATCAACGGATCCGAAAGATCATTGGCGATCAGTTTGAGTATGTTTGTGAATTAAAATTCGACGGGCTTTCCATAAGCCTAACATATGAAAATGGACTACTCAAAAAAGCAGTTACCCGTGGGGATGGAACTCAAGGTGATGTGGTGACAAACAATATCAAAACGATCCGATCCATTCCGATCAGACTCAAAGAGGGTGACTATCCTAGCCAGTTTGAAATCCGGGGCGAGATATTTATGCATAAATCTGCGTTCCTTCGCCTGAATAAAGAACGCGAAGAGAACGCGGAACAGACTTATGCCAATCCACGCAATTTTGCTTCGGGCACAATAAAACTTCAGGATTCCGCGGAGGTAGCCAAAAGACCTTTAGATTGTTTTCTGTACTTTTTATACTGCGACAATAGAACCAACCTATTTCATGATCACTGGAACAGCTTAGAACATGTGAAAAGCTGGGGATTTCATGTCTGTGAACACACAAAAAAATGTAATTCACTGGCAGATGTCTTTGAATTCATTGACTATTGGGACACCGAACGACATAATCTCGGCTATGAAATCGACGGTATCGTTATCAAAGTGAATGATTATGCCCAACAGGAAGATTTAGGTTTTACAGCGAAGAACCCAAGATGGGCGATATCCTATAAATTCAAAGCGGAACGTGTTGAGACAACACTCAATACCATTAGCTACCAAGTAGGGCGTACCGGCGCAGTCACACCTGTAGCAAATCTCCAACCTGTCCTGTTGGCAGGAACGACGGTCAAACGCGCCTCTTTGCATAACGCCAATGAAATTGCCCGTTTAGATTTACATCAGGGCGATACCGTCTATGTAGAAAAAGGAGGCGAAATTATCCCCAAAATCATTGGTGTCAACCTTGAAAAAAGATTGCCGGATACAACAGCTTTCATCTACCCGGACAGCTGTCCGGAATGTGGTACAACATTAATTAGACAAGAGGGCGAAGCCGTGCATTACTGTCCCAATGAAACGGGATGTCCACCACAGATCGTTGGTAAAATGCAACATTTTATCGGACGTAAAATGATGGATATCGAGGGTATGGGCGACGAGACCGTGGAGACTTTCTTCAGAAAAGGACTATTGCATAACATTGTTGACATCTACGGACTAAAGGACCATCAAGAAGACTTACAACAATTGGAACGCTTTGGTCAAAAGTCAATCGACAATATGCTGGCAGGCATAGAAAAATCAAAAGAAAAACCCTTTGAGAAAGTATTATTCTCGTTGGGAATACGTCATGTCGGCGAAACAATCGCAAAAAAACTAGCGCAGCATTTTAAGAATATTGATGCCCTTGCTCAGGCATCTACAGAAGAAATCGAGGGTGTTCAGGATATCGGACGCCGCATCGCTGAAAGTGTCAAAGAATATCTGGACAACCCCATTCATCAGCAACAGCTCATTAGCTTAAGACATTATGGCTTAAAGCTGGAAATTGAAGAAAGGGAAATTATTCTAGCCAGTGAAAATCTCAGCGGAAAAACGTTTTTGATTTCAGGTGTATTTGCAGATTATTCCAGAGAACAGCTAGCGGAATTAATCGAGAGCAATGGGGGGAAAATGCTCTCCTCCATTTCTTCAAAATTGAATTATCTGGTGGCAGGAGATAAAATGGGGCCTTCCAAATTAGCGAAGGCAGAGAAACTGGGCATCCCGATGATTAATGAGCAAGATCTATTAGACCTTATTCATTCCAAATAGGATTTTTTAATTAAATTTATATAAATACAAAAACAAGATGAACGAGCTTCACGGCGCAGGAGTAGCATTGGTCACTCCTTTCAACTCAGATGAATCTGTTGATTTCGAGGCATTAGGTCAACTCATTGACTTGCAAATTAACGAGGGTATGGATTATTTGGTTTCTTTAGGTACAACTGGAGAAGTTGCCACATTGACTAAAGAAGAACGAAAGCGTATCTGGGATTTCACTGTCAAGCGCGTGAACGGTAGACTTCCTTTGGTGGCTGGTATAGGCGGCAACAATACGGCAGAGATTGTAGAACAGATCAAAGCGTTTGATCCGACCGGTTTCTGTGCTATTTTATCTGTATCTCCTTATTATAATAAACCAACACAGGAGGGAATTTACCAACATTATAAAGCTATCGCACAAGTTTCTCCACTGCCTGTTATATTATATAATGTACCGGGCCGTACGGGCAGTAATATGACCGCACAAACAACATTGCGCCTGGCCAATGATTTTTCAAATATTGTTGCAATAAAAGAAGCTTCCGGCAATTTTGCCCAATTCAGCGAGATCTTACGGGACAAACCGACAGATTTTCTATTGATCTCCGGCGACGATCCGGTCACTTTACCGATGATGGCACTCGGTGCGGCGGGTATTATTTCTGTTGTTGGAAATGCATTTCCAAAGCGTGTTGCTACACTGGCAAAGTTATGTGCAGAAGGCAATTATGCTAGCGCAAGAACAATACATAACGATTTACTGCAGATAACAGAACTTTGTTTTGTAGAAGGAAATCCTGCTGGTGTTAAATACATCCTCAAAAAATTGGGTATCGGTAACGATATTTTACGCCTACCATTGGTAAGTGTCAGTGAAAAAACACAGGCCGCTATAAAAGAAGAAATGAGCAAATTAAACTAAGCGGTTATTTTGTCGTCACAGAAAAAGTTTAGATCTCCCTGCAGATCTAAACTTTTTTATTTTAAGGCGTTGCAATATAACAATATAATACCTACCTTTGCACTTCCACAAATGTGGAATTTTAAATAACAAAATTAATTAACAAAATGCAACAGTACGAATCTGTAATCGTTCTTACCCCGTTGCTTTCTGAAGATGCTGCGAAAGAAGTAATCGCAAAATTCAAAAACATCTTAACAGAAGGCGGAGCCGAGATTGTCGCTGAAGACAATTGGGGTTTGAAAAAATTAGCGTATCCAATCCAGAAAAAATCTACTGGATTTTATCACTTAACTGAATTCAAGGCTCCAGGTGAATTAATCAACAAATTAGAGGTTGAATACAAACGTGATGAGCGCATTATGCGTTTCTTGACTGTAAGTTTAGACAAACATGCTAGAGCTTACAACGAGAAAAAACGTAGCGGTGCATTCAACAAAAAAGCTGAAACTAAAACTGAGGAGGGCGCAAACTAATGGCTAACGAAAATATCCAATACGTAACTGCTCCTAAAGTAGAGGACAACCGTAAAAAATACTGTCGTTTCAAAAAGAATGGTATCAAATATATCGATTATAAAGATGCTAACTTCTTGATGAAATTTGTAAATGATCAAGGTAAAATCTTACCTCGTCGTTTAACTGGTACATCTTTGAAATTTCAACGTAAAGTAGCTCAAGCTGTTAAACGTGCTCGTCACATCGGTTTGTTACCTTACTTAGCTGATGCAATTAAATAAGGAGGACGATAGAAAATGGAAGTAATTTTAAAACAAGATATCAAAGGCTTAGGTGAGCAAAACGATATCGTTAATGTAAAACCAGGTTTCGGTCGTAACTACTTAATCCCCCAAGGATTTGCTATTCAAGCGACTGAATCTGCAAAGAAAGTTTTAGCTGAGAACATCAAACAAGCTCAGTTCAAACAAGATAAAATCAAAAAAGACGCTACTGAATTAGCTGGTAAATTGGAAGCTGTAAAACTTTCAATCGGCGCTAAAGCAGGTGAATCTGGTAAAATCTTTGGTAAAGTAAATAGCATCCAGATTGCTGATGCATTGAAAGCAAAAGGTTTTGACGTAGATCGTCGTCGTATTACATTCGAAGTTGAACCTAAAGAAATCGGCGAATATATCGCTAACTTAAACTTACACAAAGAAGTTAAAGTTCAAGTTCCTTTCGAAGTAGTAGCTGAATAAGTTTATTATTTAGTATAAGATAAAGAAGCGGCTATCCCAATGGATAGCCGCTTTTATTTGCACCTTACCTTACCTTACCTTACCTTACCTTACCTTACCTTACCTTACCTTACCTTACCTTACCTTACCTTACCTTACCTTACCTTACCTTACCTTACCTTACCTTACCTTACCTTAAAAACAAAAAACTCGCGCTGCTGAGAACAACGCGAGGCATAATCTAGGGTATTTGAAAGGGAAAATCTTTATTTATATCAAAATATCAACAAAAAACATAAAATAAAACAAATAATTCAATCAAATATTCGTTTTTCCTCCGTTTTCATATTCAAAAGAAGTAAAAAATATCCATTTATCAAAATAAAATCTATTTTATTTTGATAAAATAGATTTTAAACCATAAAAAACATATTAAAAACACCAAATAACACAACAAAACTGAATACATAGGCAAAACACGCACAAAAAACTTTAATAAAATCAAAACAAAAACAAAAATAAAGTGATAAAAACAAAAAAAAGACCTGAAATAAAAATACTTCAGGTCTTTTTTATTAAAAACGAATTATTACGCTAATTGTTTCTCTAATTTCTCATTTAAAACCGATTTTGGAACCGCTCCAATTTGTTTATCTACGATTTCTCCATTTTTGAAGAACAATAAAGCAGGAATATTACGGATACCGTAACGAACTGAAATTTCTGGATTTTCATCCACGTTTACTTTTCCTATCACAGCCTTACCTTCATAATCTTTAGCCAGCTCTTCAACAACAGGACCTACCATACGACATGGACCACACCATTCTGCCCAAAAATCAATTAATACGGGTTTGTCCGCTTTCAAAACAACTTCTTCGAAGTTGCTATCTGTAATTTCTAATGCCATAATCTTTTAATTTTATAAACCGAAGTTATATTTATGATACTACTTAATTGCTAAAATCAATAAACAAAGATAGTAACAACTGTCAATGTAATTGTAATCTTAATTACACAAAATCTAATCCAAACTAATTCAATCGGTAATTAATACCTTCAAACTTATCTATACAGTCCAAAAACTCATTTGTAAGGTTTATTTTTAGACTTTTAGCTGGCATTTCGACAGAGATTTCATCTTGGGGATCCCAGATTTTAAATTTCAATTGACAATTTGGCACAACACCTTCAATCTCATTCTGTGCTAAGATATCTTTAATCCCATCCAAGAACTCTTCATTCAGCTTTGGTAAAGGAATATTAATTGTAAAACTCTTTGCCATTTTTTCACGAAGCTCTGAAAGCAACTGCACACTTCTCAACTCAAAGCCCCAATTTCCGACCTGCCTAAAACGCTCCTGAACCAACCCACGCAACTGAACAAAATAACCTTCCTGTAAATATCCTTTTAATTTCACATACTCTTCGCCAAACACCGCCATATCATAAGAGTCACTATAATCTTCGATTATAAATGAAGCAAAGGGCTTACCATTTTTGGTCAACCGGTGGTTTGCCGAGGCTATAATTCCACCGATAACCAATTCTTTATTTTTAATACGGTTAAACTCCAGCAGAGTTTCCTCATCCACCTCAGCAGCCTTAGCTTTATTGATCAACGACAGATCAGACACTGGATTATGGCAGAAATGTTCAATTTCAAACCGATAGGTATCCAAGGGGTGACTAGTCAGGTAAATACCAATAACATCTTTTTCGTATTTAAGCTTTTCGATCAATCCCCATTGTGGGCAAGGCGCCAGCACAGGTTCCGGCAGCTCCGCAGCCTCACCCGCACCAAACAAACTTGCCTGTGCCGAGTTTTCATTTTCTTTATAGCGTTGTCCAAACCGAATCGCCTTTTCCATCCCTGTTGAATTATCCTCGACATGGAAATACTGCGCACGATGTGTACTTTCGAAACTATCAAAACCACCGGCATACGCCAAACTCTCAAAAGCTTTTTTATTGACCGCACGTAGATCTATGCGCTTAGCCATATCAAAAACAGATTTATACAATCCAGACTTTCTCGTTTGCACAATAGCATCTACCGCACCGGCACCGACTCCCTTGACAGCACCGATACCAAAGCGAATCGCTCCACGTTCGTTGACCGTAAATTTATAGTAAGATTCATTTACATCAGGTCCCAATACCTCCAAGCCCATACGCTTACATTCCTCCATAAAGAATGTCACCTGCTTGATATCATTCATATTATTGGAAAGTACCGCTGCCATATATTCCGCCGGAAAATGCGCCTTTAAATAAGCAGTCTGATAAGCCACCCATGCATAACAGGTGGAGTGGGATTTATTGAAGGCATAACTGGCAAAAGCTTCCCAGTCAGTCCAGATTTTCTCCAGTACTTTCGCGTTGTGTCCTTTCTCTTCAGCCTGTGAAACAAACTTCGGCTTCATTTTATCAAGTACAGCCTTTTGCTTCTTACCCATCGCTTTACGCAAAACATCGGCATCACCTTTAGAAAAACCCGCAAGCTTTTGGGATAAAAGCATTACCTGTTCCTGATATACCGTAATGCCGTAGGTTTCTTTTAAATATTCCTCACAGGCATCCAAATCATATACAATAGGATCTATTCCATGCTTACGCTTGATAAAACTCGGGATATACTCAATTGGTCCCGGACGATATAAAGCATTCATCGCAATCAAATCGGCAAATACCGTTGGTTTCAGATCGCGCATATATTTTTGCATCCCCGGAGATTCATATTGGAATACACCGATTGTTTCTCCACGCTGGAAAAGCTCGTAAGTCAACACATCATCTATCGGAAATTTATCCGGATCTAACACGATACCATGACTTAATTTAACGTTCTCAACAGTATCCTTGATAAGCGTCAGGGTCTTCAACCCCAAAAAGTCCATTTTCAACAGTCCGGCACTTTCAACGACGTGGTTATCAAACTGTGTCACATACAGGTCGGAATCCTTGGCCAAAGAAACAGGAACGAAATTCGTAATATCATCCGGTGTAATGATCACACCACAGGCATGAATACCCGTATTTCGGACAGAGCCTTCCAATACACGTGCCTGACGGATCGTCTCAGCTTCAAGTCCGGCACCGTCAGCGATTGACTTTAACCGGTTGACCGCCTCGATCTCCTCCGTTCGCAATTTTTCCTTTAGACCTGCCTCATCCAGCGTAAAGATTTTGGAAAGCTTCAGATTGGGAATCAGTTTGGCTATTTCATTCGCATCGCCCAAAGGCAGGTCAAGCACACGTGCGGTATCTTTAATCGAAGACTTCGCGGCCATCGTACCGTAAGTAATGATCTGGGCCACCTGACTTGCGCCATATTTATTGATCACATACTGCATCACCCGTCCACGTCCCTCATCATCAAAGTCAATATCAATATCAGGCATGGATACACGGTCGGGATTTAAAAAACGCTCAAATAGCAAATCGTATTTTATGGGGTCAATATTTGTAATCCCCAGACAGTACGCAACGGCAGATCCCGCCGCAGATCCCCGACCGGGCCCAACAGAAACACCCATATCACGTGCTGCAGCAATAAAATCCTGTACAATCAAAAAGTATCCCGGATATCCCGTTTTTTCGATCGTTGCCAATTCAAAATCCAGACGTTCTCGAATATCATCCGTTATTTCCTCGTAGCGTTTCTCGGCACCTACATAACATAAGTGGGCGAGATATTTATTTTCCCCTCTTTTCCCCCCGTCCTCATTATCTTCTGCAACCTGGAATTCCTCGGGTATATCAAATTTGGGCAAGAGGACATCCCTGTTCAATTTAAAGACCTCTACCTTATCCACGATCTCCTGTATATTGAGAATTGCTTCAGGTAAATCTTTGAACAGGCTTTTCATTTCTTCAGAAGATTTAAAATAATACTCCTGATTGGGCAAACCGAACCGGAAGCCCCGCCCTCTCCCTTTGGGTGTGGAAAGTTTCTCGCCATCCTTCACGCATAACAGGATATCGTGGGCGTGTGCATCCCCTTTCTTTTCGTAATAGGTATTATTGGTTGCTACAACTTTAATAGCATATTTACGGGCAAACTTCAATAGAGTTTGGTTGACCCTATCCTCATCTTCTTGTCCATGCCGCATTAACTCAAGATAGAAATCATCTCCAAAATGTTCCTTCCACCATTGCAAAGCTTCCTCCGCCTGATTTTCACCAATATTTAGCACCTTACTAGGCACCTCTCCCTGGAGGTTTCCCGAAAGTACGATCACATCCTCTTTATATTGTAGAATGAGATTTTTGTCTATGCGGGGGACATAATAGAATCCTGCGGTATAAGCAAAAGAAGCTAACTTGGCTAGGTTATGATAACCACGTTTATTCTTTGCCAACAGCACAATCTGGTAACCGTTATCCTTTCTGGTTTTATCTTTATGGTCTTCACAAACAAAGAATTCACAACCTACAATAGGTTTTAGAATCTGACCGGTAGGTTCCTGCCCATTTTCGACTGCTTCGGCATTTTGTGCCTCCACCTCTTTATTATGACTGATGACCCTAGAAACAAATTCAAATGCCCCCATCATATTTCCATGATCGGTAAGAGCAACGGCAGGCATATTGTCTTTGACCGCAGCCGAAACCAACTTGTCATACGACATGGTCGACTGTAGAATAGAAAACTGTGAATGGTTATGTAAGTGAGCAAATTTTGCTTCCTTAAGGGCGGATAAGGCATCTGCATCGACGACAACACTAAATTCGTCTGGCGTAGCGCGTTTTCTGATCTCATCAGAGGCCGCTTTTAGATTGATATGTTTAAGTCCAGCAGTAGGAACAGGACCGGGATTACTCGTTTTGAAATCCACAAAATACCCCGTATCCACCTGAAGTTCCTCGGCCGTAAAGACCTCTCTTCTGACCAGCTCCAGAAAACAACGTGTTGTCGCCTCAACGTCGGCCGTTGCATTGTGGGCCTCAGCAAACGGAACCCCAAACAAATAGGAGTGTAATTCGGTCAGATTAGGCAGTTTATACCGACCACCACGTCCACCCGGAATTTTCAACAGATCCGCAGTCACCTCGGTACAGGTATCCAAAACAGGCATACTCGCCATTTTGGAATCCATACTATAACGATAGAACTCACAGCCCATGATATTGAGGTCAAAACCAATGTTCTGCCCAACAACAAATTTCGCTTTATTTAACGCTGCATTGAATTTTTCAAGAGCAACCTGTAGTGGCACCCCCTGTTCTTCAGCCAATGCGGTAGATATACCGTGTATTTTTTCAGAGTCATAGGGTATATCAAATCCATCGGGTTTAATCAGAAAATCCTGATGTTCGACCAAATTTCCCATCTCATCGTGAATCTGCCATGCCAGCTGAATACAACGCGGCCAATTATCCGTGTCCGTAATTGGCGCGTCCCAACGCTTTGGCAAACCCGTTGTCTCTGTATCGAAAATAATATACATAAATTTCTAAACCTCTTTAATACAATACGTTAAATGTAATCAAATTTACATTTATTTGAACTTGAAATTTACGAAATTCTTAGGGAACATTCTGTCAGATTTTTGCGAAAAATAACAGCATAAAATCTGCTTTTATCGACCAACTCAGATGTCCGGCATCACCAAATTTGCCAATCCAAAAAATTAATTTACACAAATGGTCCACAGCTCTTATCGCTGGCTCCCGCAGCTATTTGAGCAGACCCTTTGACAGCCTTTCGGAATGACTGCTTTTAAGCATCTTCACAGATTTAGGAAAAAAGCAGAGTACTTCAAAAAAAGCTTAACAGGCAAAAAAGCATTGAATCCCACACAATCATAACAGCTATTTAATATTGTACCTACGACACTATCCCAGTTATTTATTATATTTGAATTTGACTCCAATTTCTATGATTAAAGCGATTTTTTTTGATATAGATGGGACACTGTTAAGTTTCAAAACACATCAAGTCCCCGACTCCACACAGCAGGCATTTCAATTATTAAAAGAAAAAAATATAAAAGTTTTAGTTTCTACCGGCCGGTCCTTTAATCAATTAGGACATATCCGTTACCTTGACTTCGACGGTTTTATCACGTTCAATGGCGGATACTGCGTCACCAAAGATGAACAGGTTATTTATAAAAATAGTATTATTCAAGAAGACATCCGTTCATTACTTGATTACGCAAAGTATCATCCCGAACTCACGTTTTCATTTATGTCAGACAAAGAGATCTCCTTAAATCAGGTTACGCCCGAAGTACTCAGGATGTATCAGCAAGTTAACGTAAAAACCCCGCCGATACGCAACTATGAAGACAACTTTGATCTGGAATCCGTCATGCAGGTCAATGTATTTATCAACCCGGAACAAGAAGCTGAGTTTATGGAAAATGTTATGCCCAACTCTGTTGCTTCCCGTTGGACGCCCATTTTTGCCGATGTTAACCCGATGGGACAAAGTAAAAAAGTAGGTATAGATGTTTTTCTAAAACATTTCGGTATTGAGCTTTCCGAAACCATGGCTTTTGGTGATGGAGGAAATGACATTACCATGCTTGCCCACACACAGATTGGTATAGCTATGGGAAATGCGAATCCCGAAGTAAAGGAAATCGCGGACTATATTACCGACGATGTAGACAGCAACGGCATCTGGAATGCCTTAAAGCACTTTGGGGTTATCTAGAAATGAATTGTGAGTGTAGCGCGGCAGGTATTGCTATTGCTATTCAAGAGCAAACTATGTCGTTCTGGAAAAAGAAACTCAAGTCTATTCTGAAAATCTTCAATCAAGGTATGCTTAAATTGGCCCTCCAGATAATGGTTTGCACGATGGCTGACCTCAAATAGCAGCACTTTCGAAGATCCTGAGAGACGAACCCGGATGGGATGGGAAGACATACCATTATATCCGTTTGTTACGGCATGTTGCACCATGGGAAATAAGATCAGCGGGGGCAGCAGCAGCTCTTTTTCCGGCTGAAAACGATTTTCCCATTTGAGTAAAAAACCAGCAGGCATCAACATATTGACCATTGCGATATATTGCGATAGCAAGTCCAGCTCAGCTTCGATAGCCTGCTGTTTATCCAATTCCAAAAGCAATAGCTTTTTTTGAAACAGCATATATTCCGTTTCCGATGCCGCATCCTCCGTCAGGGCCTTCGTCAGCAGAAAACGGTCGCATTGACTGTTCTCAAATGACAATCTATTGGATAGCGCCATTGCCACCTCATTTCTTACAGACTTTTTACCTAGAATACGATCAATTATACCTGACATTTCTTAAATTGCTTTAGAATAAACACACAAAAATAAGGAAACATTATGTCAAATATTGCAATAGTGATTGAAGAAAGAGCCGCAGATATAGGCAATTTCTTGGTAGGGAGACTACTTCCTTTCAGACAAAAACGTATGGTCGGTCCGTTTATATTTATTGACCATATGGGGCCTGACACCATCTCCGAGCCTCACTTCATGGATATTGCTCCACACCCTCATATCGGATTATCCACGTTAACTTATCTCTTTGAGGGAAGTATCATGCACCGCGATAGTTTAGGCAATGCCGTTGAAATAAAACCCGGAGCGGTAAACTGGATGACAGCCGGAAAAGGAGTAACCCATTCCGAGCGCACGCCGGATTACCTACGGTCTACGCAACATGACCTCCATGGCTTACAGATCTGGGTCGCTTTGCCTAAGGATCTGGAACAGATGGAACCCAACTTCGTTCATATCGAAGAACCACAACTTCCGCATTGGACCGAAGACGGTGTAAGTTATCGTCTGATTGCTGGCGAAATCAACAGCCATCGTTCGGAAGTACCGGTTTACAGCCCTTTATATCTTATTGAAATTAAAGCGGAAAAGGATTCCCGCATTAAACTAGGCGAACATCTCTATGGCGAAAGCGGTTTGTATATTCTTCATGGCTCAGTACAGGCTGAAGGCCAGGAGTTTGGTCCAAAGCAAATTTTGGTTGCAAAGGATGCCAAGTTATGTGAGTTCGAAATGAAAGCAGGCACCTCCGTATATATCTTTGGCGGTGAACCCTTTCCTGAACAACGCTACATCGACTGGAATTTTGTCGCTTCTGACATCGAAACCTTAAAAATCGCCAGGAATAAATGGGAACAACACGAATTTCCAAAAGTTCCCGGAGATGATGGCTACATTCCCATTCCACCTGTGAATCCAACTTTAGGCCAAAGGAAGTCCTAATATAAATCAATGCAACAGTTTTACAACCAATAAGAAAGGGCTGGAAATTTAAAATTCCAGCCCTTTCTTATTGCTAGCATTAGCCTACGAATGCTCAATACCACTGACACCCCCGGAGACAACAAGTTTCATTGCATCGGTGGGCGACATATCTAATTTTTTGACCTTATCCGCACTAATAATAACAACCTGACCGGCAAAAGAGTAAGAATATGGGAAATAAACCATAACCTCATCTTCAAGACCTAAACTTTTTAAATCATGCTGTGTCAGAAAACCGATCTTCTTGAGCCCGAACTCATTAACGGTGACCAGCACAGGCTCATTGAATTTCTTAGCATCCCCAACAAAGGCTTCCGTAAAATCCTTTATTGACGTGTACAGGGTATTTAAGAGTGGTATTCTCTTGATCTGATGGTTGATCCATACTTTGATCGGGTCGGTCACAAAATTCGTAAATATCACGCCAGCCAGAACAAGGATAAGAATCACAGTTAAGATTCCGATTCCGGGAATATATAAAGGATGTCCCTTTTCGTCCTGTAGAAAATGTTCTGTCAGGTTCAGCGCTGAGTCAATCGATGCAAAAACCCATACGATCAAAAAAACAGCACCCGCCAATGGCACAACAACGAGAATACCTCGAATTAAATAATTAATAAATCCCCTGAATAATTTACCGAGCATGAGTTAGAAAATCAAATATATTTATACAAAAATGCAGAATATCCTTTATTATTCATAAAAATATACTCTTTTTACCCGCTGCGAAATACTCGTCAGGAGTTCGTAAGGGATAGTACCGATAGCTTTTGCCGCGAGCTTAATATCCGGATAAACAATCACTTCATCTTCTTCTGCCACTTCGATATCCGTCACGTCAAGCATACACATATCCATGCAGATATCTCCTATTGTTGGCACGAGCTGGCCATTAACCATCATCTTGCCTACACCATTCCCAAAACGCCTGTCATATCCATCCGCATAACCAATTTTTATCGTTGCCGTTTTGCTATCCCGATGCAATACCCCATGCCGATTATAACCAACGGTCTCTCCCGCAGCCAAGTGCTTTATTTGAGTTACATTGGTCTTTAGACTACTGACCTCCCGAAGCGGAAGATCATGCCGTTCGACGTCAATCCCATACAGTCCGATCCCGAGCCGAACCATATCAAAATAGGCCTGCGGCCATAGTTCGATACCTGAAGTTGCAGCAATATGACGTAAAAAAGAATAGCCCAACCCTTCTTCAAGGCGTCTTGTAAATTGATCGAGAAGATCGATCTGTTGTTGAGTAAAAGTATTGTCTTCTTTATTGCCGGCAGAAGCCAAATGGGAAAATGCCGACTTTACTTGCAATATAGCACTAGAGTTTAATTCAGTAATCAGTTTATCCACTTCATCCGGCATAAAACCAAGGCGATGCATGCCCGTATCCACTTTGATATGTATCGGAAAGGAAGAAATCCCCTTTCCCTTCAGGTAATTCAAAAAGGAAGAAAGCACTCTAAAACTGTAAATTTCAGGTTCAAGATTATACTGAACGATAGATTCAAAGGTATTTTCGTCAGGGCTCATCACAACAATAGGCAATGTGATTCCAGCCCCCCTTAGATCGACACCTTCATCTGCAAATGCCACAGTAAGGTAATCCACCCTATTGAACTGTAACAGGTTTGCAATCTCAAAACTTCCGCTCCCATAGGAAAAAGCTTTGACCATAGACATCAATTTCACATGTTTTGGCAACAGTTGACGATAGACATTCAGATTATTTTCCATTGCATTGAGGTTGATCTCAAGCACCGTATCGTGGGATTTTGCCACCAATAGGCGGCTGATCCGTTCAAAATGAAATTCCCGTCCCCCCTTTAATAAAACAGTAGAATCTTCAAATTGAAGTGACCTGATATCATCCAAAAATGCTGTGGTACTGGCATACGAAACCGATGGAACAGCAAATTGATCAGCAACTTGCGTCAAGATCTCCCCGATTAAGATCAACCGATCCAAACGGTACTCCGAAAGTAGCCGTTTCAGTTTTGACAAGCTTTTCTCATCCGTTAAACTAACCCCGGGTAAATCCGAAAGAATCAGGATTTTTCGGGGATGCTGTCCCTGTTGATTTAAAAATTCAAGCGCAATTTGGAGGGCATCCAAATCGTTACTATAGGAATCATCAATAATAGAGCTGTTTTTTTTACCTTTCTTCAGTTCAAGCCGCATGGCGACAGGCTGCAGCTCTTTAATTCTTGATGCGATCACCTCTCTTTCATAACCAAAACGCAACATTACCGCAACACAGTTGATGGCATTTTCAATATTTCCTTTGTCAACAAAAGGTACCTCAACAGCAAATGTCCGCCCTCCATAGAAAAGTGTGGCTACCGTAAATTTATCGTCCACCTGTTTGAGTGAATAGACCTCCAATGAAAGCCCCTCATCGTATCCCCACGAAAATTTTCGAGGCCGATAAGGCAGTTGAATATCCTCTACATAACGGTTGGGAAAGATCATTGTCTCAACGTCCTTGAACAGATTTATCTTTTCGTAGATCTTTTCCGCCTTTGATTCAAAACCAGCTTTATGAGCCACGCCTACATTTGTCAGCAGACCGATCGTTGGTTTTATCATATTTTCGAGCTTAACCATTTCGCCTTTTTCCGAAATGCCCGCTTCGATAATCGCCAGATTATACTGATCGGATAAGCCCCATAAAGAAAGCGCTACCCCCAATTGAGAGTTATAGCTTTTGGGACTTCGGTAGATCTTATATTCCGGGGACATCAGTTGATATAACCATTCCTTGACTATTGTCTTACCATTGCTCCCGGTGATCCCAATAACAGGAAAGCTAAACTTCTGCCGATGATAAGCCGCCAATACCTGCATGGATTCGAGGCTGTCGGTGACCCATATCAAATTTGCATCCGGAAATAACTGTTCCTGTTCTTCGTCAAGTTGTAGAACAAAGTTTCTTACCCCCTTATCATAGGCCTCTTTGATATAATGATGACCATCCCTACTCTTCTGCAGCGCGAAAAACACACCGTTATCTGCCTGAACAATCTTTCGGCTATCATAAAATAAATGTTGAACTAAAGAATTGGGATCCGTGATAAACGTGCGATTAGGATGTAAAATCTGGACGATTTCCGATATTTTGTACATTCTCCTGTATTTTGATTGGATCAAAACTGAACATTTTTTTAGTTATTTCATATTATTTTTGAAATTTTGACAATATGTTCGACGAAGATAGAAAAAACAAAAAGATACTGACCCCCGGTCAGGCTAAGCTAAAAGCTGAAAGCTATTGTGCTTATCAGGAAAGATCCCAGCAGGAAGTAAGGGACAAACTCTACAGCTGGGGGCTACACGAGGCAGACGTTGAAAATTGTATAGCGAATTTAATCGCAGAAAACTTTCTGAACGAAGAACGCTTTGCGATAGCCTATTGCAACGGTAAACTACGCATGAAAGGCTGGGGAAAAATTAAAATCAAACAAGCTTTAAAAGGAAAGCGTGTTTCGGAACAGCTGATAAAAATTGCCTTCAAACAGATCGACCCAGATGAATATGAGCACATCTTGGAAAATATTATTGACAAGAAAATTCGGGAGATCAAAGACAAAGATTCGTTCATCATCAAGAACAAAGTCTATCAATTTGCTTTGTCCAGAGGATTTGAAAGCGATTTAATTTTTTCTATACTGAATTCAAAGGAGTTATAAAAAACAACAAAATAAAGTAAATAAATATTTTGCAATATTAATTTTTCGCTCTATATTTGCATCACCAAAAAGGAACACGAGGTTCTTTTTAAAGTTGAAATAAAAATTCCAAGCGAAAATAGCTCAGTTGGTAGAGCACAACCTTGCCAAGGTTGGGGTCGCGAGTTCGAATCTCGTTTTTCGCTCACCTGCCTAGGTGGTGGAACTGGTAGACACGCAGGACTTAAAATCCTGTTCCCGTTAAGGGAGTGCGGGTTCGATTCCCGCCCTAGGTACAAGAAAGCTCATCAGTCGATGGGCTTTTCTTGTTTATGGCAACAGGTACAGTAAAAATCCGTAAACGAGGCTCAAAAGTATAAGCTGCAGCATTCCGATCCGATATCTAAATAAGAGGAAAATTGAAATAGCTACCCAAAGTAACGCCTTCCAGTCCAAATTTGCCAAACCGGACGTTGTTGGAAACAAAATTCCCTGCCCTAGATAAAAAGCTAAATTAACAATCACACCTACTACAGAAGCGGTGACCAAGGAGAGTACATACTGGATGGCTTTATTTTTTTGAGAGCGTTCGATAAGCGGCGCACCGATAAAGATCAATGCAAAATTGGGCAAAAAAGTAAAGTAAGCCGTAGCCGCCAGACCCACCATAGCCATTGCATAGGAGTGGTCAAAATGATTAAATCCGGCCATAAATCCCACATAAGCCAACACGATAACCAATGGCCCCGGCGTTGTTTCGGCCAATGCGAAACCGTCTATCATTTGTGTCTTTGTCAGCCAGAGAAATTTTTCCGTCACCAAATTTGCGACATAGGGAATAACAGTATAAGACCCCCCGATTGTAAGGTACGCCGATTTTGTAAACAAGAAAGAGAGATCTTTCCAAAATGTAGCATCTGGCATAAACAGGTATAGCGCCATAAATGGGCCCAACCACAACAAAAAAAATGCAAGAAACTGAACACTGATCTTACGTACGGAAATTGACGGTACTGTCTCCAGGGAATTGACGTGATAAAACCGCTCTTTATCGACCTCTTCTTCCTGTTCAGATTTACCCTTTTCCTCCTTGGGCTTTAAGAAATAAAGTGAAAATCCCAGAACCATAACCCCCAAAATAATCCAGGGCATAGGGACTTTGACAAAATAAGAAAGCAAAAAAGCAAGCAAAGCGACGATATAATGCCATGTACCCAATAATGACTTCTGTCCCACTTTGTAAGTTGCGAACAATATAATTGCCAGCACTGCGGGTTTTAAGCCAGAGAACAGTGCAGATAGAAACGCAGAATTGCCAAAGTATACATACACCAGACTAAGTCCCAATATGATACACAGAGAAGGTAATATAAAAAACAGTCCCGCCAGTACTCCACCCTTTAGACCATGTAATTTCCAGCCGAGATAGATGGTCAATTGATGTGCTTCAGGTCCCGGTAGCAGCATGCAGGCATTCAGCGCCCGAAAAAATTTTTTGCTGCTTACCCACTTTTTCTTGTCCACCAGAAAATCATGCATGATCGTTATATGCCCCGTCGTTCCACCAAAACTTATCCAGCCCAGGATAAACCAAAACCGGATAGCTTCCCGAAAACTAGGCTTAAACAATTCATTTCTCTCAATGGCGACAGGTTTTTCCAAATCTGATTTATATTTATATTATGACGATTATAATTGCAACGATAAGGGTATGAGCTACCCGATTAAACCCGTTAAAAAAGCCGATCAGCTTCCATTTAAGGCATAAAAAAAGCGATATATTTATAAAATATCTCGCTTTCCATTCAGGAAAAAGACCCTGATAATTTTATTTTTTATCCAAGATGGTTACTTCTACTCTTCTATTTTTTTGACGTCCCTCCGGTGTCTTGTTATCACCAACAGGATTTGACTGGCCAAAACCTTTTGCTGTAATACGAGACTCTTGTACACCCGAATCTACAAGGAATTTTTTTACGGACGCAGCACGTTTATCAGAAAGCCATTGGTTATACTCGACGGTACCGGTAGCATCTGTATAGCCGTCAACTTTAATTTTATTGTTGTTCTCTTGCAGGATTAAGGCCAGCTTACTTACTTCAGTCTTTGCCTTTTCAGATAAATAGGAAGAATTTGTTGGGAACAATAGATCCGACGAAATACTGAATTTAATTCCCTCGTCAGTCCTTTTCGCATCATTAAAGTCCTTTTTCACATTTTTCAAACCATCATCAGTTCCATCTTTTGTGACAACAGCTCCAGGATTTACTACAATAGCCTGTTGTTTACAAGAAAATAATGATAAACCTGCACATACGGCCAATAGTCCCAAATTAATTTTTCTAAGCATCGTTTTTAACGTATTTAATGTCGATTTAAACAGGGTAAATATAAGGAAAAAAGACCAAAAAAGGTGCTCCTTTCCGTTCATCGGATCGTAACAAATCTATTTCTTCAAATATACCATATCCAATGTCTTTTTAATTTCAGGAATTTGCTCATACAACTTCCAGATCATGCCTGAATTGGCATTTTCAATCATTACAGCTATCGTGGCCTGATTTCTCGCCCGGTAACTTTCAGAAACATCATTATTTTTGAGATCGATCCAAGCTCTAAATCCATATTGTGTAAACAGGACATCTGCATACTCCTCATAAAATTTACGCAAAGCTTTCAAACCGATTTCCTTTTCAAAGGGATAAGAGGCTATTGAAATGGCCGGATTCACAAGATATCCCTGGTCCTGGTAAGCATTATCCGCTTGTTCAACACCCCAGATATCCGTAAATCGTGTTCCGATATTCAACTCATTATCTCTCCGTTTATAGGCAAGTATATAGTCTGACAGATACTTTTTATAGTCCACAAAATTATCCACTTTCCCTTTCGGATTCATGATCAAAAATGGCCTATAAACAGACATCAACGATTCCGTCAGATTACCTCCAGCGATACTTTTAGCAAAAATAACCTTATCGTCCGAATAAATCGAAACGGGTACATTCTCTATGTTACCGATCAGGGGATTGCTACTTATCGTTTGCGCAAGAGAATCATTCAACTTTGTCCTTATCTCCGGTACCAAAGCGCTCAATTCATCACTAAAATCTATTCCGTCCGCATGTTTAGTTGCAAATCCATTTGTATAAGCCGAAGCAGCCAAAGGATGTGTTGGAGACGACATGGCAAGCACATAAGTACTAAGGCTCTCGTTAAACCCGCCCAATTGACGGGATCTCGCCGTAGTATCTATAGGAGACCACTTGTTCCAAAGGACATCCGAGTTATTTGGATCAGTAAAGTACCTCCAATTAATTCGTTCCCATAATGCCGTAATTGATTTCCGTAGCGATTGCTCCTGTGGATCATCTTTGCTAAAGTATTCACGGGCGATCAATAATGACTCCATCAGATGTGAAGTGCCTCTTACATCATAGGTCGGTACAGAATCACGATAGTGAGGTACTCCCGATCTCCCATCATAGAAGGCAGTAAACACTCCCTGATGATTTTGCGCCGCGCTCAAAAATTTCACCATCCGTGTCATCCGTGCCAACAAAGCTTGTCTAGACATCAGTTGGTTTTCAGCAGCAACAAGCAAACCCAGGATAGCATAGCCAGTTTCATTGGTTGAAACTATAGCCTGACGATTCCCACGGTCAGGAAGGTACATCCCACTGTTCACATCATAATTATCAATAAAATAATTCACGTGCGCATTCCGAATAAAACTTAACATTTCCGCATCGGTTCCCTTTTTGGTCTGTATTTCCTTTACATCTGAAAATGGGGATTCTACGTAGTTGTAATCTACCCAGGCTATTTTATAATAATAACTCTTGTTATACTCGTTCACCCTATCGAGACATTTCTGCACATAAATCGGTAAGACTGCGATTGGCTGATAATTCAGCTTATCTTCCGATCTATAAATTTTCACGTAGCGAATACTCGGAGTCAATGGCAATTGCCATACAAGTTCAACCTGCTTGTCCACTGCACCTATTTTAGACAAAATAGCAGCCGATGACAGCTTAACCTTTGGGTAGTTTTTCGGGAGGAACTCGATTTGATCTATAAAAAGCTGATGCGTAATTGTACCGGTACCATTTTGTTCAAGTAACAACGAAGACACAGCCTTTCCTGTGACAATTCCTTCAAATTTTGACACGGGAATAGAAACATTGAGCCAGGTATCATATGCAAAGTCATCAATGTAATAACTAATATCCAATGCATTGGAGCGTACATCATTTTGTTGTAGGACAACTTTAGGCAGCTGCCCCTTTTCAGTATTACTTTGAATGAACAATTTAAAGGTTAAATGATCATCCTTGGCAATCATATACTGAAATTTCTGTTTATCATTTAATATACTGGCCTCCCATTTTCCATTTGGAGAGGAAACGTAACGCAGGGAAAGAGAATTCCCCGGAGTAAAAAACAAGCTATCTGAAACCGGAAGGCTGTGATTCACATTTTGTATCCAGGACTCACCTGTATAATGTGCCATGCTTTTCGCATAACTTCCATTGATTATACTATTATCAAACAGTACCTCCGGATAGCTTTCTGATCTGGCAAGTATAGGTGAAATCAACAGAAATAGAAAGTAAAAGTATTTTTTCAGCATAAGTCAACATTTTTCACAGGCTTACAATCAAAAACTAAGCCACCACAATGATTATAACGCAAATGTAACAAAGGATTTCCAATGATATTGTATGCTCAAATTTTAATTTCGGAAAAAATGCGCTAAATTAGCCCCCTGAATATTTTCATAAAATAGATATATGAAAACCACTTTTGATTTTGAAAAGCCAATTGCAGATTTGCAGTTGCAGATTGAAAAGGTAACACAAGTTGCCGAAAAAACTCAAGTTGATATGAGCGCAACCGTTCGTGAACTTGAGGAAAAACTTGCTTCTACGGAAAAAGAAATATACAGCAATTTAACAGGATGGCAGAATGTTCAAATGTCACGTCATCCGGATCGTCCACAGACCTATGATTATATCGAAGCAATCTGCGATGAGTTTATCGAATTGCATGGTGATCGTACGGTAAAAGATGATAAGGCGATTGTAGGCGGCATGGCCTCCATCGATGGCAATCCTGTCATGATCATTGGTCATCAGAAAGGTAAAAACACCAAAGAGCGTCAATACCATAATTTTGGCATGGCCAATCCAGAGGGTTACCGTAAAGCATTGCGTCTGATGAAAATGGCTGAAAAATTCAATAAACCCGTCATTACATTAATCGACACCATGGGTGCTTATCCAGGTTTAGAAGCTGAGGAGCGTGGACAAGGTGAAGCTATCGCACGCAACCTAATGGAAATGGCAGTACTTAAAGTTCCTATCATCTGTGTGGTCATAGGTGAAGGTGCTTCGGGCGGGGCCTTGGGTATCGGAGTAGGTAACCGTGTATATATGATGGAACATACTTGGTATTCCGTTATTTCGCCAGAATCTTGCTCTTCGATTTTATGGAGAAGCTGGGATCACAAGGAAAAAGCAGCAGAAGCGTTAAAACTAACTTCCAGTGATATGTTAGGCAATGGATTAATAGATGGAATCATTCCTGAGCCATTGGGCGGTGCTCATCAGGATCCAGCACAGGCAGCCGCTAATCTGAAAGAGCAACTATTGAAAGATCTTGCTGAATTGACGGCAAAAGACAGCGATACATTGATCAAGGAACGCATTGACAAATTCAGTAATATGGGCGTTGTGACAGAATAATGTCATCTCCATATTTATCAAAAATATAAGAAAAGTCGGCAGGGTATGCCGACTTTTCTTATTTAACAGCAGCTTATTTTTAAAAAAGGTAAACACTGCCTACACAGAATCGCTCGATTCACAATCAAATTCCTGCCTTCTCAAACAAGAAGCCGTTCTTCTAAAAAAAATAAAAGCGTAATTTATAAACTGTTACAAAATATTTAAACAAAAAGAACAAAAACATTTGGACACAATCACATCTTTTTATACCTTTGCATCACTTTCAAAAACAGAAAGGATTCCGTAGCTCAGCTGGTAGAGCAATACACTTTTAATGTATGGGTCCTGGGTTCGAATCCCAGCGGGATCACAGAGAAAAAGCTAATCGCAAGATTAGCTTTTCTTGTTTAAGGAATTAGGATTCGAACGAAGGGCCGGCCGGGTTCGATCCGTCGGAGGCTCAGGGATGTGAACGGGGACTGTGGGGCTGAGCCAATCCCAGCGGGATCACAGAGGAAAAGCTAATCGCAAGATTAGCTTTTCTTGTTTAAGAAATTAGGATTCGAACGAAGGGTCGGCCGGGTTCGATCCGTCGGAGGCTCAAGGATGTGAACGGGGACTGTGGGGCTGAGCCAATCCCAGCGGGATCACAGAGGAAAAGCTAATCGCAAGATTAGCTTTTCTTGTTTAAGGAATTAGGATTCGAACGGAGGGCCGGCCGGGTTCGGTTTTTAATCATGTGTCAGAACAACCTCCAAAAACTTAACGGCCTCTGCTCCTACAATATTTTTCACATGGAGTTCCACCGATTGCTTTCCGACAGGCAGATCTATTTGTCCGAGCATAAGGGAGTTTCCAAGCCTGCTTTTAGGCGATGCCGGATCAATGGCGAAGCTGATTTCTTTTCCGGCTATTTTTAAAACCATCTCCCCGCCTGTGTTTTCCACATCTTTGACATAGCGTACCGAGACTTTAAACCGCGCAGGTTTCAATGCATTGATATCCCATCCAAGATACTGATTGCTATTTCTCCATCCCGATACATAGTAACGGTCTCTTTTTCCATCCCCGAATTTCATCGGTTCTCCATACTGTTTCGCATAGAAAGACAATAAACGATTTTCAGTGACCTGTGCATCAACATAAATCAGATCATTGGATTCAGGCGCAATGCTATCCCGCTTTAACTGAACAGCAATAACTTCGTCAGCCAAATCATCCCCTATTTGATCCAATGGAATATGGAGGCCGGTGGTATCTGAAGAATAACCTTTGATCCTTCTCTTTGAAGACAGCAGAGAAATGGATTTAACCGCCATCGTAAGTCCGCCTACAGTTAATTTCTCTCCTTTCGGCTTTTTAAAGACATGCAAATACAAGGTGCTGTTTCTTTTTGTGATCACTCCCCATTGTTGACGCGGTAAGGACGAAGGCGTCACATCGATGACACTTTCCTTATTCTTTGCCATCCATGTGGCTATTCCTTCCAAAATAATCGCATCAGCTGCATCAATGCTACCATCGCCTTTCGGGCCAATATTCATTAGGATATTTCCACCCATAGCAGTCGCTTTGGCCAACAATTGGATAAAATGTGCTGTAGGTTTGTGATTTTTATCCGTCGAGGAATAGCCGTATGAATCATTCGTTGTGGGAATAGCCTCCCAATAAGCTCCTGCAGGGACAGGATAAAACTCTTCCGGTCGGTCAGCAGTATTCAAATAATCACCGTAATTCCGGTCACCTGTACGCGCTAATCGTCCATTAACAACGATAGCGGGGTCAGTATCCCGGATTGCTTGCAGAATTCTTAAATTTTCGGATAAAGGCAGCTTATGTGGTGTATCGAACCAGAGCAAATCGGGATGATATCTATGGATCAGCTCTTTTATTTGCGGAATCGCCTTTTCATCGACGTAGCGTTTTGCTTTAGGCAACCATTCCGGATGACTGTCAAACCAATTTACTCCCCCAAGCAATTTGTCCCCACCTGGGTTATTATAATCCCAGTCATTTCCCGGTGCATCGGGATGCTCCCAGTCAAATGCATGTGAATAATAAAATCCGAATAACAAACCATGTTTATGGCAAGCTTGCGCCAGTTGCATCAATGGATCCTCTTTTAATGCAGTACTCTTTATCGAATAAACACTAGCATATTGTGATGGATACATTGCGAAGCCATCATGATGTTTCGCTGTGATCATAAAATACTTCATACCGGCATTTTTCGCCAAGATTACCCATTCTTCAGCGTTAAACTTTTCGGGATTAAATCTGGCGGCAGAATCCAAGTATTCCTGACGAGGAATTTGCATGACACGCATGAGATGTTCGGCATACCCCCCTCCTTTTTTTCCCTTCCAGACATTACCATATTGCGAATAAACACCCCAGTGGACAAACATGCCAAAGGTGGCCTTTTTCCATTTTTGAACACGCCGTTTTTGTCCTGTTGCAGATTGCTTCCACCAGCCGGTCTCCGCAGCCGATATCGCAAGACTGTCTCTTGCAGTAGGATCATTAAACATCGCTGCGGCTTCATTTCCCCTATTGGCATTTTTAACCTGCCCTACGCTCACCATAGCAGCTGCTGAAAGCATTAAAACAAGGCAATACCTAGTATTGATCATAAGTTTCGATTTATAATTGTCTCTTTAAGCCGAACGCAAGCACAGAGGCGCATATGGTTCAACTATAATAATGTATACTATTTTCAAAAATAGCTTAAAACGAAAAGAATAAGGTGTAATTTTTGTTCATTTTAGGGTAATAGCACATAAGTCAAAAAAGATAAAACCTATCCAGCCCTGCACTGTTTATCTTATATTATAAACTTAAGGACACATGAGCAATTCTTCAGATTATTGGCATGTTCAAATCGGATCGAAAGTCAACAGCAGTGAAATCTTTATCGAAGTCACCAAAGACGGTCCGTATATTTTACACGGACAAGTACCCTTTCATTTGCAATACATCATTCCGGATCGTCAGGGTGCGAAACCGTCAGAACCTTTGCCATTGTGGGCAATCGGCCAACAAACCATTTTGCGATGGTAAACATGCTTCCATGGAATTTCAAGATGGGCTCAGTAAGTACGCGCAAAAATAGCATCTTGACATTTACTGTTCCCAAGATGCCATCTCTTTGGCCTATTTTTATTCCAAGGAGCTACAAGCTATCGGTATTTATATAATATTTGTTTAAAATTTATTTTAAGATCATGGAAAAGCTAACTGCAAAAGCAAGCATTCAGATTCAAAAACCCATCCGTGAAGTTTTTGAAGCCATTGTTGACCCGAATAAGATGAATCATTATTTTATTAAGTCCGCAACTGGACGATTAGAGACCGGAAAAACCGTAGAATGGACTTTCCCCGAATTCCCTGACAGTTTTCCCGTAACCGGAAAAACAATTCACCCGGACAGTTATATTTCGTTTGACTGGAGCGGTGGGGTCGCCAACCAGTTGGTTGAAATCAACCTCTCTGCCTTCGGGGAAGACGCTACCGTCGTCAGAATTACGGAACACGAAATGAACAACGATCAAGATGGCATTTTGATCATGATGCGACAAACGGAAGGATGGGCAAACTTTCTAGCTTGCATGAAGGCCTATCTCGAATATAATATCAATCTTCGAAAAGGTGCGTTTGATTTTATGTTTTAATAGCAATTAGGGAAATGGTGGTAAACAAAACTTCCTACACAGAAAAGAATGTCAATGACTTTATTCAAGAAATATCGGATGTGCAAAAAAGAGAAGATAGCATCCGGCTTATCCATCTGATGCATTCCGTCTCAGATGAAGCGCCAAAGATGTTTGGCGGATCCATCATTGGCTTTGGACAGTATCATTATATATACGCGAGCGGACACGAAGGCTATGCCCCTTTGATAGGCTTCAGCCCACGAAAAGCGGCGATCTCGCTTTATGTGTATACCGGACTCGACGAACATAGGCCATTGGTGGAAAAATTGGGTAAATTCAAACAGGGAAAAGCCTGTATTTACATTAAAAAACTAAGTGACATCAATACGGATCATCTGACCACATTAATGCAGCAGACTATCCAATTTTTATCAACAAAATACACACGGATCAAGGATAAGGAATAATCGTATGACAAGCAGCTTTTCAACAATTGACGCGTATATAAACCAATTCGAGGGGGATAAGAAAGCATATCTCATCCAAGTCTACAAACTTATAGCCGGGGTGGTCCCCACGGCGACCACAGAAACCATTTCCTACCAGATGCCTACCTTCCGATTGAATGGCAATCTGATTCATTTTGCCATGAATAAGCAGCATCTCGGAATATACCCCGGGCCGGACGCCATTGAACATTTCGCTCCTCGGCTCAAGGCTTTCAAAACAACAAAAGGTGCCATTCAGATCCCGATAGATCAACCCATACCCGAAAAAATCATCCTGGATATTGTTGCATTCAAC
The DNA here is from genome assembly GCF_003071065.1 of Sphingobacterium athyrii. Classification (GTDB taxonomy): domain Bacteria; phylum Bacteroidota; class Bacteroidia; order Sphingobacteriales; family Sphingobacteriaceae; genus Sphingobacterium; species Sphingobacterium athyrii. The sequence continues at coordinate 97,306 of NZ_QCXX01000011.1, forward strand.
ATCGAAAAACTCAAAGATAAACAAGGTCCCAACTGGCATAAAAACCGTGGAAATTGGCTGGAAGCTGAAGAAATGATGCAACAGATCATGTTAAAAACCACACTGAAAAAAGAATTCAAATGGGGAACTTACGTTTATACACACAAGGGAAAGAATGTTATCGGATGGGGCGGTTTCAAAAACTTTTTCTCCCTCTGGTTTTACAATGGCGTATTTTTAGAAGATAAGGAAAATTTTCTGATCAATGCTTCAGAAGGAAAAACCAAAGCACTTCGCCAATGGCGTTTTAAGGACGTGAATGAGATGGATAGTGCCAAAATTGAAGCATACATCCAAGAATCTATTCAAACTGTTGACGAAGGAAAAGAAATTAAACCAGCTAAAAAAGAAGTTATCCCCCCATCGGGTCTGTTACTGGAAGTTCTTCGTTCAGATGAGGTATTTCATGATCATTTCAATGCCTTAACTCCCGGAAAACAAAAAGAATATATCCAATATATCGACGAGGCAAAGCAGGAAAAAACCAAATTATCCCGTCTCGAAAAAATCAGACCGATGATTATCGCCAACAAAGGATTAAATGATAAATATAAATAATGAATTTCAACAAAAAAATATACGCACATGGAAAATTCAATTATACCGTCGATCTGGTTTGATCAAAATGCGAAAGAGGCTTTTGATCTATACTCTCAGACCTTTCCAAACAGCCATGTAACCCGCCACTCCCCGATCGTTGTCGAGGCTCAGCTCAATGGCGTAAAATTTATCGGCATCAACGGCGGTCCGACGTTTAAACCCAACCCATCCATATCATTTATGGTGATCTGCGAATCAAAAGAAGAAGTTGATCGCATCTGGAGTGCATTTTCAGCAGGTGGCAACACATTAATGCCCTTAGACAGTTATCCCTGGAGCCCATACTATGGTTGGATAGCGGATAAATATGGTGTAAACTGGCAATTATACCAAGGCAAACTCAGTGATACGAATCAGCAAGCTATTGTCCCTACCCTGATGTATTGTGGGGCCCAGCAGGGTAAATGTGAAGCCGCGTTAAAGTTTTATGAAGATATGTTCGACGACTTTCATAGCAACGGTATCATGCGTTATGCAACAGGTGACTACGAAGGTTTGGTTCAGCATACACAATTCCTTGTCAATGGATTTACTCTAATGGCAATGGATAGTGGTGTCACGCAGAACTTTACTTTTAATGAAGGAATTTCTCTTTCCGTCTTATGCAAAGATCAGGCAGAAATTGACAATTACTGGAATAGCATTACCGCACGGGGACAGGAAGGCTTGTGTGGTTGGTGTAAGGACGAATTTGGAGTAAGCTGGCAAATTGTACCTGCCAAGATTGCCACATATCTTCAAAATCCCGGAGCCGGAGAAGCGCTGATGAAGATGAAAAAAATCATTATAAAAGATTTAATAGGATAAGCTTGTCAGCCGATAACCAAGCGCTTATTGCTTAAAAGATGCATAAAAAAAGGGGATAACGATCATCCCCTTTTCATTATCAGCTAAGCATTGACCTGCAATGCCAGTGCATATAATTTCATTTGTTTGATCATCGACAATAAACCGTTAGCGCGGGTCGGCGACAAATGCTCTTTTAAGCCTATTTCATCAACGAAATACAGGTCTGCATCAACAATTTCTTTTGCCGTATGTCCAGACAGTACTTTGACCATCAGACTAACCAGACCTTTGGTGATAATTGCATCGCTATCAGCTGTGAAATACACTTTTCCGTCTTTAACCTCAGGATACAGCCATACCTTGGACTGGCAGCCTTTAATAATATATTCTTCTGTTTTATATTGCTCATCAATTAAAGGAACCTCTTTGCCAAGTTGAATGATGTATTCGTATTTTTCCATCCAATCGGTAAAGAAAGCAAAATCCTCAATTAATTCATTTTGTATTTCATTAATTGTCATAACCATTTTTATTACACCAACATATTGACAGCACGCTGAATGCCCGCTACCAAGATATCTATTTCTTCTTTTGTATTGTAAAGTGCCAATGAAGCCCGGATTGTGCCCGGAATACCAAAACGGTCCATCACAGGCTGTGCACAGTGGTGACCGGTTCGCACCGCTATTCCCAATTTATCCAAAATTACACCTACATCATAGGGGTGCGTACCTTCGATAATGAATGAAATGACGGAACATTTTTGGTCGGCGGTGCCAATAAATTTCATCCCGGGAATCTGGGACAATTTTTCCAGGGCATAGTCCAACAGCTCGTGCTCATAAGCTTCGATATTCTTCAAGCCGATTGAATTGATATAGTCAATAGCTTCATTTAAACAGATTCCAGCTTCGATATTAGGTGTTCCAGCTTCAAATTTAAAAGGCAATTCATTATAAGTTGTCTTTTCAAAAGTAACCTCTTTAATCATATCACCGCCACCCTGATAAGGAGGCATTGCATTCAATAACTCTTCCTTACCATACAACACACCGACACCTGTCGGCCCGTACATTTTATGTCCAGAAAATGCCAAAAAATCAACATCAAGATCCTGCACATCCACTTGAATATGCTGGACAGCTTGTGCCGCGTCAACCAGGACAACCACTCCTTTGTCATGTGCGATCGAGATCATCTCCTTCACCGGATTGATCGTTCCCAATGCATTAGAGACGTAGGTTACGGCAACTAGCTTGGTCTTTTCATTGAATAAATTTTGGTAAGCTTCCATATCAAGCTCCCCTTTGTCATTCATAGGAATAACACGGATTTTACATCCTTTTTCATCGCAGAGCATCTGCCAGGGAACAATATTGGAATGGTGTTCCATCGCAGAAATGATGATCTCATCTCCCGCATGTATAAATGCCCTTCCATAACAAGTCGCTACCAGATTGATACTATCAGTCGTACCCTTGGTAATGATCACTTGTTTATCTTCGGGGGCATTGATAAAAGATTGAAGCTTTTTACGGGTAACCTCAAAAGCATCCGTTGATATCTGGCTCAGGTAGTGAACACCCCGGTGTACATTACTGTTCATATCCGTATAATAATGTGCAATGGCATTTATTACTGCCGTGGGTTTTTGTGTCGTCGCACCATTATCCAGATAAACCAAAGGTTTGCCATTCACCTCTCTTTTTAGAATAGGAAAATCTGCCCGTATTTTATCTATGTTATATGTTTCCAAAGTCGTCTCCATAATTTATACAAAGTTAATAGTATTTTATCGAATACGGGCTGAGCAATCTGTTTTTTATGTCATTATCAATTACCCAAGCTGTCTGTCTACCGCGGTATAACGTGACTCAATCCGGTTGAAGATGCTCCTTTTATCCCCTTTTACCATTTTAAACAATTCTATCTTGCTTTTATAATTTATTGGAGCTATTTATTTACCTTTGTATTGATATGCAAGAATTACCTCTAAATTTACCAGAAGGCTCACGTAAAGAAGTGATGGCCTACTTGGAGCCTTTCATGTTAAATGAAATGAGCGAATACCTGAAGCCTGTAGAAGAAATGTGGCAACCCGCTGATTTCCTTCCAGACGCTTCAAGGGATACGTTTTTTGAGGAAATAAGAGATTTACAGGAAAGTGCCAAAGAACTTTCGTATGACTTGGTCGCTGTATTAATTGGCGATACAATCACCGAAGAAGCCCTTCCGACCTACGAATCCTGGTTGACTATGGTCGAGGATGTCGATAAAAATGAACAAGGTGGATGGATGAAATGGGTTCGCGCCTGGACTGCCGAAGAGAACCGCCACGGGGATCTATTGAATAAATATCTTTACTTATCCGGCAGAATAGATATGCGACAGTTTGAGATGTCCACACAATACCTGATACAAGATGGTTTTGATATCGGGACTGGTGCTGATCCTTACCGTAACTTTATCTATACCTCATTCCAGGAACTTGCCACCAACGTATCCCACCGTCGGGTATCGGGACTTTCCAAAAAAAGTGGTGATAAGCTTCTTGCGAAGATGTGTGGTGTCATTGCATCGGATGAAGCACGTCACGCCAAGGCCTATATGTCTTTCATATCAAAAGCCCTGACTGTAGACCCTAGCGAAGTGATGATAGCTTTTGAAGATATGATGCGTAAGAAAATCGTGATGCCGGCACAGTTTTTAAGAGAAGCAGGCGAACCTCAGGGTGACGCCTTTGCTCATTTTTCAGATGCTGCACAGCGATTAGGCGTATATACCGCTTTAGATTATGTTGATATCTTGAAAGAACTTAATAATGAATGGAAGATTGATCAAGTTTCAGGACTAAATGATCAGGGAGAAAAAGCAAGAGACTATCTCCTAAAATTGCCTGATCGTCTGGCAAGATTAGCAGATCGCATGAAGATTCCCGAAAAAGAATATAAATTCAAATGGATATACGGATAAACAGAAAAGCTTGATTAGAAATAATCAGGCTTTTCTGTTTACTACTTCCCTCCTTAATTTCTACGACAGCCTTATTCTTCTATACCTCAGACCTTATATACGCTAAAAAAAATTAGAAATCTTAGTACAAGAATCAGTAGGCTTTCCCTAATGTCCACACTACTTTGAAATTTTTATTTGCAATTAATTTCCTGAACAGAGTCCGAGTATCACGCATGATTCGACTATCTTTCGATTATACTTCGGGACAGGTTCGGCCCTCCTCCACCCCTGAGAGCAGGTAAGAGCGACTTGTCAATGCTGTATTTGTGCGGTGAATCCGTGTTATACTCGGACTCACCACGGACTCACCACGCTCTCATCACTGACTCACCTCGAAGCTGATACGACTATATCCCGAAGCAGATACGAAGCAGACACGAATCACTACCGTAGGAATGGCGAACCTTAAATAATCAGAAATTATTTCACATTTCCCATAAGCTTCCGCACAACAGGCGACAATGCGATGAGCACCACACCCGCAATTAAAGAATACAAACCCAATTGCTTATAACTTTCGGTGTACGTCACTAAGTTATCCGCCAGCGAACTTCCCTCTTTTGCTTCAGCCATACCCGCACCGATCAAGCCCGCCACATATTGTCCATAAGCACTCGCCAAAAACCACATTCCCATCATAATACCCTGTAACCTTGCCGGGGACAGTTTCGTCATAATGGACAGTCCAATTGGCGAGAGACAGAGCTCCCCGACGGTAATCACTAATAGAGCAAGTGTAAAGATATCCAATGAGGTCATCCCATCATGGGCAAAAAGACGCGTAGCAAAAAGCACGTAGTATCCTAGCCCTAGGAAAACAAAGCCCAATCCAAACTTGATAATGGTATTCGGTTCAAGTTTACGTTTTCCCAACCAGATCCAGAACAGTCCAAATAATGGTGCTAAGGCGATAATAAATAATGCACCTCCAGAATTATTGACACCATTTGGATCAAGTGTCACCGCCCCAAGTAAAGAGTCATTCAGATGCTCTGCAGCGAAAATACTCAGAGAGCCACCACTTTGCTCATATATCCCCCAAAAGATAATGGAAAACAAAATAAATACCAGCGCAGCAATTAATTTTTTTCGTTCCTCTCTGGTTACTTGTGACATTTCATAGAACAGATACAACAATGTCAATGGCCCGATAGTATACATAAAATAATCGGTATATTGGGTTTTCGACACCATGATCTGAATTACAGGTATAAAGATCAAGGTCAGGGCATATACCGCATATTCAACCCATTTTGGCAAGGCTTTCGTCTTTACAATAGCATCTGGGTGTCCAGGTTGCAGCCCGATAGGTCCGAGATGTCTTTTGGTAAAGTGAAAATTAATCAAACTTGCCAGCATCCCTATTGCAGCTAAACCAAAAGCAACATTCCAACGGTGAGGTTCGGAGATAACCGAACTCAACATATACCCTTTACCAATAGCGACACAAACATAGCCACCTAAAAATGCACCTAGATTGATCCCCGCATAGAAAAGCGAGAAGCCACCATCACGACGGCTATCTCCATCACGATAGAGTTCTCCCACCATCGTAGAGATATTCGGCTTAAAAAAGCCGGTACCGATAATAATAAATGAGAGACCAAAAAAGAAATATTGATGTGGATCCGCTGCCAGGAAAAGGCTTCCTGCGATCATCAATAAGCCGCCCCAAAACAATGATTTTCTAAAACCTAAAATCTTATCAGCGAAAAGACCACCGATAAATGTAAAAGCATAGACAAATGCCTGAGTAGCCCCATACTGTAAATTAGCTTCTTTCTTTGCAAAATCTAGCTCGGTGATCATAAAGAACACCAACATGCCCCGCATGCCATAAAAGCAAAACCGCTCCCACATTTCCGAAAAGAACAGGCTCCAGATTTGCCGAGGGTACTTGCCCTTAAAATTTTGAATCTCCTCTAACGACTCGCGTTTACTAGCCTCCATACTGTATTTATATTAATCAAAAAAGCTTCTTTCGTAAAAGAAGCTTATATAGTTATTATTTAATTCCGTGCATCAACCTTTTGATCAAAGGATTGAATAACATCACTAGCAATCCGGCAAAAGCTGGAATGGCTGTAAATAAAAAGAAAAAGTGACTTAATGAGTATTCTTGTTGAATTGTCTCCACCTGTCCCCCCAATACTGCTGCGACCTTTTGAGCGATCGCAATAGCAAGATACCAGATACCAAACATAAAAGCCAGCATCCGTGCCGGAACCAGCTTGGAAACATAAGACAAACCTACTGGTGAAATAAACAATTCACCCAAAGTATGGAACAGGTAAGTCAGGACAAGAAATACCATTGAGATTTTCACTCCCGGTGCTATCCCCCATGATCCCAATCCGATAATCAAGAACCCAATTGCAACAAGGATCAAGCCGAATCCATATTTAAATGCTGCCGAAGGGTTATATTTCGATTCCCAGATCTTGGAAACTGTAGACGCTAATGCAATAATAAAAAAGGAGTTAAGAATTGAGAACCAGGAGACTTTGATTTCTGAAGCCTCTTTGTTAAACTCCTGATAAAGCATCCAGATCGCCGCACCCCAGATCAGTCCAAAACAGACAAATAAAACGATATTGGATATTGCGATCTTATCCCATGTCACCTTAGCCAATTTAATTAAGACCCAACTGATAATTGACAGCGGTACAATCGTTAACAAACCATTGACCACATTAAATGTTGTCAATGCAGTGCCTGTAAGCGCTCGGTCGATATTATCTCTTGCGACAATGACCAGTGAAGTTGCTCCCTGTTCAAAGCTCATGAAAAAGAAAATAAGGAAAAATGCCAAAAGCACCACGGCAAACATCCTGTCCCGAACAGTTTTGTCATAACGCAAAATCCGGGAAACAATCAAATAAATAAAAAGGATCAATGCGACGATGACCATGATATACTGTCCCCTCAGAAAAGAGGTATCCAGTCCGGCAAAAACATCAATAATACCATTTTTCGACAATGGGTCATTAAAAGCATAGACAAAACCTATAATGGATACGATAGCGATCAGCACATAATCTCTTAATGTAAACGGATTTTTGGTATCCGTATCGCTAACCGTGACTTCTTTCTTTTCACCGGTCACAGACTTGTCCAAAATACCGAGGTTGCCCATGAGCGGTTTTGCGAAAACAAACTGAAGTGTACCTAAGAGCATAAAAATACCGGCTAACCCAAAACCCCAATGCCATCCATACGTTTCAGCGATATAACCGCAGAGCATCATCCCAAAGAAAGCGCCCGCATTAACGCCCATATAGAATATGGTGTATGCGCCATCCTTCTTTTCAGGAAGGTCTTTATACATCTCGCCAAGGATTGAAGGCATATTCGGCTTGAAAAAGCCCGTTCCGATAACCAGGCAGATCAACCCCAAGAAAAACATAATGGCGGTATCAAAAGCCATTGCCGCATGCCCTAATGTCATGATTGCCGAACCTATAATAACGGCTTTCCGGGATCCGATATATTTATCAGCAATGATTCCTCCTAGGATTGGTGTCAAATAAAGCATCATGGCATAAGTCCCATACAATGCACCTGCCTGTTGAGCAGTCCAGGCCCAGCCAGAGAATGGACTCCCCTGGATAACCGCAGCAGTTAAAAATTGCATCAATAGGACCCGCATTCCATAGAACGAGAATCGTTCCCACATTTCTGTAAAGAAAAGTACAAACAGCCCTGAGCGCTGTCCTAGTACATTTGATTTAAAAAAATCATTCGACGGGCTTGTAGTGATTTCCCCGTTTAGTCTCCCCATAAGTAATCAACCTTTATTTTTATAAAATACTTACAAAGAAACAAAAACAAAATCACTTTTGACCAAAATAAAGTTGCATAAACAAAAAAAGGTAACCCTTTTGGATTACCTTTTCAGTAACAATTTTAATATGCCCTATCTTTTGTGCAATTGTTCGTAAAGATCAATGACCTTTTTTTGAAGTTCGATAACTTCGCCATCGCGTTGTTGCAACTTTTGCGTTAACGCATTGACCTCATTAACATACTCTTTATCCTCTTCTGAATCAGAAGTAGATAATAGCTGGACAACTGTCAAATTGAATAATTTTGAGATCTGATTCAGGCGAGACAGATTCACATCTGTAATTCCTGTTTCAATTTTCGAAAATGCCGGGATTGAGATATCCAATCGCTTTGCAACATCCTCTTGACTCCACCCTTTTTGGTGTCTAAGTAATCTAATTTTTTTTCCTAATGCATTCATCTGGTAGATATTTTAAACAAAAATAGCAATTAAAAATTAATTTACATTAAATTATAATTTTTTCTTTAAAAATCCCTAAAAAAACGATCAGCAAGAACGGACAGATTAACCCCGTTATAATTATTTAAACTCATAAGCAGTAAATTGTAACCCCTGGATTTTACTCCATCTAAAAAAGAATACAAGCCATCCAAACTCACAACAACCTCTAAATCAGTATTATTAAAACTCTTCTTGATATTCTCAGGAACACTTTCAATATTCTTGTTCATTTCCTTACAGGAGTTGATATTCACGTAGACAACAGAGAGATCCGACTCACGCATGGAGTCAGCATATTGTAACAAAAAGCTTGAATCCAAACTATCATACGAGTTTATTTCGATAATTGTGACCAATTTCTGATTAGGAAATTGTTCTTTTACGGCGTGAATACTTGATTTAACCTTATCTGCATTACAGGCGTAATCTTGATAAACGACAGACCCCTCAGAACTTGCTACAAATTCCAGATAACGGATAGAGGTATTGAAACTCTTTATCGCATCAAAGAACTCTTTCTTTTTAATACCAAGCCATTCACATACCGTATAAGCGCCGGCAATATTAGACAGATTATGCTTTCCGAATATTTGTAAAGGGACATCTCCATCTGCTGTATTCAGATAAGTAACCCCTTTGTTAATGGTATAATCAGGTATTTTATAACCATGCCTATTGATCTTACAGTCTTTGGTATCCTGTAAAACACCCTGAAGGACAGCGTCTTCTTTATTATAGATCAGCGTACCTTTAGGGGGTATGGAGTCAATAAAATCTTCAAACTGTTTAATATATTCCTCTTTGGATATTTTGGAATTAAATTCATTCCATACAATACCCGAAATTAAGGCGATATTAGGCTTATAATACAAAAATTTGGACTTAGGATCAATTTTGGACGAAACATATTCATCTCCCTCGATAATAATAATCTTATTATTTTTTGTAATATCTACCAACTTATCAAAGCCTCTCAGCTGGGCTCCTACTAAATAGTCAAAATCTTTACCTAAGAATCGCATCACATGCATGACCATGCTCGTGATCGTTGTCTTCCCATAGCTACCTGCGATAACTACACGGATCTTATCCTGCGAGAGTTCTTGTATAAACTCCGGAAAAGAATAGATCTTTAAACCTAGTTCCTGTGCTTTTTTTAATTCGGGATTATTTGCTTCCGCATGTGCTCCCAAAATAACAGCATCAATATCATCCGTCACCTTGCCGGAAAACCATCCCAATTGATCTGGCAATAATCCAGCTTCGATAAGATGGGAACGGGAAGGTTCCACAATCTGATCATCAGATCCAGTAATCTGATGCCCTTGCTTTGCCAATGAAATGGCAAGGTTATGCATCACACTACCACCTATCGCTATAAAATGAATACGCATCGCTCTATTACCGTTTCACAAACTTGGCTGCACACCAATTATTTAAAACTTTTTTGGAGATAAATTCAAACCCCAAAGACTCAGCGGCATCACGCAACATCGCCAAATCTTCCTGTTCATAAAATCCACTTAAGTACAACTCTCCATTTTTATTGATACTTAATGCATATTGCGGCAACTGCTCCAACAGGATATTTCGATTAATATTTGCTAATATCGTATCGAAAAGACGATCTTTTAACACCTCAAAGGATCCACATACAGCCTCGATATTGTCAACATGATTAAGCCCGCTATTTTCAGCGACACTTTCCACGCAGATTTCGTCATAGTCCACTGCCAATATGGCCTTAGCTCCTTTTTTTGATGCCAGAATCGCTAGAATACCTGTACCGCAGCCCATATCCAATACTCGCTTGCCCTCAAAATCATTTTCCAGGATATATTGAAGCATCATTGATGTAGTCTGATGGTGCCCTGTCCCAAAAGACATTTTAGGATCAATGATGATTTCATAAGGGAAATCAGGTTTTGACTCATGAAATGTAGCCCTTACATAACACTGTCCACCGACTTCTATGGGATTAAAGTTACTTTCCCAAAGTTTATTCCAGTTCTGGTTTTCTATTTCCTGAACCTTATAGTCCACTTCAAGTCCAGCATCCAGATTTAGCATTAATGTTTCTAATGCCTGCAAATCAAGATTTGCAGCCGGTATATAAGCTGCAAATCCTGATTCGGTATCTTCAAAAGTATCAAAACCAATGTCTGCCAAATCAGATACCAATAGATCCTTTTGCCATTCCTCTCCTGATAGCATTTGAAAGATAACCTCTATGTATTTCATTTCTAAAAATTAGCCGTTAAACACTTTGGCAATATCAATAAAATCTCTCGATTTCAAAGAAGCTCCTCCGATCAAACCACCGTCGATATCCGCTTGCGCAAATAAATCCTTTGCATTGCCCGGATTACAGGATCCGCCGTAAAGGATACTTGTATTATCGGCTGTTTCCTGTCCATATTTCTCTGCCACAACCTGACGGATAAATTGATGTACCTCCTGCGCTTGTTCCGGACTGGCGGTAAGTCCTGTACCAATTGCCCAAACTGGCTCATAGGCCAATACCACAGCTGCAAAAGCTTCATTGGATAGATGGAACAATCCATCAGTCAATTGTGTTTTAATTATTTCAAAGAAATCACCGGACTCACGTTCTTCTTTCGTTTCTCCAATACAAAATATCGGCGTCAAGCCATGTTTCAAAGCGATATCTACTTTAGCAGCCAACAAAGCATCTGTTTCACCAAAATAAGCACGTCTTTCAGAGTGTCCCAAAATAACATGTGAAGCACCGACCGATTTTACCTGAGCTGCTGAAATCTCACCTGTATATGCTCCAGATTCTGCCTGATGAATATTTTGTGCACCAATATTTACATTTGTCACATTCTTGGATAGTTGTCCAAGACTTGACAAATGGATAAAAGGGCTACAAACAACCAATTCTTGATTTCCGATTACCTCATCTTTGGCCATATTGATAATTTCAGAGAATAAACTTAATCCCGATTGATAGTCTAAATTCATTTTCCAATTACCAGCTACGATTTTCTTACGCATGATTTTTACGATTTAATTATATTTTTTGTTAAGTTGATTCAATTCCCTCTTGTGCCGTTCGGGCAGTTCTTCATTTTTTGACATATATAGCGTTTCCAGATACTCCATAAACTTATCAAAGTTATAGTGTTGCGTATCCCCATTAAACACCCAGGCAAACGACGGTACAAATTTAGCATAAAAACTTGTATCTGCCAGCATACTTGCAATTCCAATTACCGTTCCGGTATTTAAAGAAGAATTAATACCCGTTCGTGTATAATCTCCCATGAAAACGCCGCACTTTAATAAGCCGGTATCTCTAAACCCTTCCAGCTTATAATCATAAATTGAGACCGTTTTCAGATTATTTTTAAGATTCGAATTGGATGTTCCTGCACCGAGGTTACACCAATCGCCGATAACCGAGCAGCCCAGATAGCCGTGATGACCTTTTGCCGAAAAATCACCGATAACCGCATTGCCGACCTCGCCGCCTACGACACTCTTCCGGCCAACCGATACATTCCCATAAATCGTTGCGCCCATTTTTACGACAGCCCCTTTTCCTAAGTATAAAGGCCCGCGTAAATGCGCTCCCTCCATGATGGTGGCGCCTTCATCAATGTAAATAGGTCCGCAGGTCGAATTGAGCGTGGCGCATTCCATCGTGACCTCTTTCGCAATATAAAACGCCGTCCCTAACAGCTGATTTGTCGGGGAAACATTGGCAATAGATGTCTCAGTTGCCAAAAGCTTGAAATCACGCTCAATTTCAGCCCCTGTCAATAAAAATAAATCTTCCACCCCTTTCAACAGTGCAATTTCTTCGGTTATATCCTTCAATTTAAGCGCACAGCTTCTGTTATACCGCAAGGCAATGATCCTACCGCCGCACCGCAAGACATCTCCTTCCTCCATGGCCAAAACAGCCCGTAAAAGCACCTCAGAAGGAACAACATGTTTGGTCACCCAAACAGCTCCGTCCTCCAGCACTTCGCCTTCAGCAAGTTCCAAATCGAATACTGAGGCCAACCTAAGCCATTTCTCCCTTAGCGTCAGGATACCGACACGTAAGTCAAGACAGGATTTAATAAAGGTAAAAGGATATAAGCTCTTTTTATCAAAAGAAGTCAGCGGGAAAGTAAGCTTATCCAACGGTCGGACAGCATCAAAACAATCTACAAAAAAGATTTTCACAAAATAAAAATAACAAAAAAAACCCGACAAATAACATTTATCGAGTTCTTAATATTGTAATATACAGATCTGCTACAATTATTTTTTGTTGTAACGGCTACGGAATTTGTCGATACGTCCAGCAGTATCAACCAATTTCATTTTACCTGTATAGAAAGGGTGTGATGTATGAGAAATCTCTAATTTTACAACTGGATACTCATTACCATCTTCCCACTGAATAGTCTCTTTCGTGTCAACACAAGATTTAGTAATAAAAGCATAGTCGTTTGACATATCTTTAAATACAACTAATCTGTAATTTGAAGGATGCAAATCTTTTTTCATTATTATATATGATTACGTATATTCAATTATTGAGGTGCAAAGATAATTTATAAAAATGTAATTTGCAACAATTACGGAGAATAATTCTCTGAATTTTTCCACACTTTCAGTTACCGGCACTTAAACAATTACAAATGTAACAATCTTTATTTATCTCCCAAGAATTATTTTGTATTCCAACTTTTTTCTCTTAACTTAACTTACTACAATTAAATCATTTACGTAATTATGAGCAAATTAGATGAAAAAATTGCTGCATATACTGCAGAATCAAAAAAATTAGGTCTGTCACTAGATGATGCATTTATTGCCAAAGTGACCAAAGGAATGGGCCCCTCCATTTACAATCCAGATTCAGAAACTATTGCAGCATCAGATCCCGAGGAGCTTAAACGTGTCAAGCAAAATTTCCTGATCAAAAAATTAGGTCTTAAAGATGGTCCTGATTTAGACAAGGCATTAGAAGAAGTCATTACCACGATTGGTAAATCCAATAAAAATAAATACCGCGTTTTGGTATATGCTTTATTGGCAAAAAAATTCAAAAAAGAATCCGTTTACCAATAAGCAACAACATTTTATAATCCAACTTCTACCCAAAGACTAATTCTCCAAAGAATTTAGGCAAATGGAAATTAGGAGTTGGATTATCTATTTTATTCCATGACAGAAAATGCGGATTTTTCAGGTTGTCTCCACACTTGTAGAAGTTTCCGTGTATTGTTTTCCCCTTCAGATCACTTGTATCATCAAATTTAAATACAGCTAGCGGAATAACCTGGATCATGCTCCAACGCTTGTCAGTGCCGCTATGGCGCTCAATCATGGAAAATGCCTGTACCGTCTCTATTTCAGCTGCACTAAGTCTGTTTCTCGTTGATTTATCAGGAGATCCATAACCGATCAAACCGGTTCCTATTAAATTAAATTCGATGTTATAATAATGTTTACGATCGTCAAACGAAATAAAAAATTCCACACAACTATCCTCCCAAACATTTTGATTGACATCCGAGTAATTTCCGCGCAATTGCTCCTCTGCGACATCAAACCGCAACAACAGTTCATTTTTTGTATAACCGATCTTAAATTTCACCTGTGGCTTATAAGGATACGACTCATTCCAATTACTATGGTCTAACGTATGCCATTCGAAATCGCCGACAAGGTCCGAAAGCTGATTAAAATTGAGACTGCCTGTCAAATTTGATGCGATGGGCAGCATGGTTAGTTTCTTCATATGCAATAAAGTTAAGAAAAAGAAGCTTCATCATCCGATGGAAGCTTCTCAAAATATTAAAGGTATAAAATCGTTAAATACAATCAAAAATTACCTTTCTCATAAATTCCTCATTCTTCTCCATCTCCTCCACCAATTTCAACTGTGTATTTGTGCGCACCAAATTATGATCGTCATATTTGGTCTTATAATAATGGTCACCTTCGATATAATCGGTCAGGAAACGCACACCTTGCATATAGGGTAATAAAAAGGCACCGTCGACCAAGGTTTCTTTTTCCAAGGTCGTGAGAAATTCGTTTGCCTCTTCCAAATAGCCCTCTGCATAGGCTTTATACAACGAAAGGTTCAGCACAATCTTCGACACATCTTTCTCATCTTCGGCAACAGGGTTAATAATGGTACGGATAGCATCTCCAAAATCATAGGCAACATATCCAGGCATTACTGTATCCAGATCGATCACACATTGCATTTTATCATGGACATCCAGCAGCACATTATTAAATTTTGTATCGTTATGGGTAATACGTAAGGGCAATGCGCCTTTATTCCCTAATTCCAGAATCGTCTTCATACGATCTTCACGGCTAAATATAAAATCCAGCTTATCTTTCACCAGACCAACACGTTGGCAAACGTCCAGTGCGATAGCTTTCCTGAGGTTATCAAGCCGGAATTCTATATTATGAAAATTAGGAAGTACTTCAACAATACGGGAAGCATCGAGGTCAGAAAGCTGCTTCTGAAACAGTCCAAAGGCACGTCCACCTTCGGCTGCCTGCACCTCCGTCTCCACGATATCATAGCTCTTTGTATCCTCAATCAGGATAAACATGCGCCAGTAATTCCCCTGACTGTCCTTCGTATATAACTTCCCCTCCAGCGTAGGAATAATCGTCAGGACATGATCACTGACCCGTTTTCCTTCAGCAACTTTTACTTTCTTACTAAGATGTTTTGTTACAATTTCTATATTATGCATTAAACCGTCCACATTTGGGAAAACGTGATGATTAATGCGTTGCAATAAATGCGATATCCCACTATTTATGGAAGTAATTACACGGTAAGTATCATTGATATGACCAGAACCAAAAGGCTGCACTGAAATGATATCTCCTTCTAATGTGAATTGTTTTGCTGCGTTCTCTACTACTAATTGGTTAAAATCAGACATTAAACTATGTTTTTTAAATCATCAATGTGCTTGCAATATCACAAATTGAATTAATAAATGAGAATTTTTATTTCAATCAAACGATTGCATGAAATTTAATAAATTTAAACAATCGTTTGCACTTTCATTTATAGCAAATGAAATAATATATTTGTTGATAAGAGCCAGTCTCATAGATGGTTCTTATCAAGAAGGAATAACTAATATACAAACTCCTCATATCTCAAAACAATGGATAGAAGAAATTTCATTAAATCAACTGCCATCACTACCGCTGGAATAGGCGTTCTTTCAAGCACAGACTTATTCGCCCAAACAAATGGGAAAATAAAAATCGGCTTTATCGGAGTCGGCCTACGCGGCCGTAACCATGTTCAGATTGCCTTAAACAGAGACGATTTAGAAATTGTTGCTGTATGTGATACACAAGAAGAATCTCTTGCACAATGCCGCAAACAGTTCAATGCCAAAGGCACCAAACTTCCAAAAGAGTATACAGGAGGAGTAGATGCTTACAAAAAAATGCTGAGCAGTGAAAAATTAGATGCCGTAATCATCGCAACACCTTGGCAGTTTCACAAAGACCAGGCTATTGATGCCATGAAAGCTGGTTTATATGTAGGCTGTGAGGTTATCGCCGGTCTAACCGTACAAGACCACTGGGATGTCGTAAAAGCATCTGAAGAAACTGGCAAGCCTTACATGACATTAGAAAATGTTGCTTTCCGTCGCGATGTACTTGCTGTTTTAAATATGCACAGACAGGGCTTATTCGGTGAATTGTTACACCTTGAAGGGGGATATCAACATGATTTACGTGAAGTTCTTTTCAATGACGGAAAAAATTATTACGGACACGGTGTTGAGTACGGAACGAAGGCAATTTCGGAAGCTCAATGGCGTACGCAATTCAACATAGACCAAGATGGTGACCTATACCCGACACACGGTTTAGGCCCGATCATGCAATTTGTTGACATCAACAAAGGCAATAGATTTACTCACATTACATCTTACTCAAGCAAAGCGCGTGGCCTGGCAGCGTATGTCAATAAAGTATCACCGGGACATCCAAATAGTAAACTAAACTATAAAAACGGAGATATTACACAAACCATGTTGCAATGTGCAAATGGGGAAACGATGTTATTGACACACGATACGCACTTACCAAGACCTTATTCTATCGGCTTCCGTGTACAGGGTACAGACGGTATCTGGATGGATGTCGCTAAAGGTATCCATATCGAAGGTAAATCCAAACCGCATACTTGGGATCCGGCAGACGAATGGGTTAAAAAATATGACCACCCGATCTGGAAAAAATATGAAGAATTAGCAACTGGTTCAGGTCATGGGGGTATGGACTGGTTTGTGTTCAACGCGTTTATCCAAGCAGTGAAACAAAAAGTTCAAACGCCGATCGACGTTTATGATTCGGTGACCATGAGTGCGGTATTCCCACTTTCTACAGAATCTATCAAAAAAGGAAATAAAACGTTAGCGTTCCCAGATTTCACAAAAGGAAAATGGAGAACAAAGAAAAATACCTTTATGCTTGATGATAGCGGTATGTAAGATCAAAAAAAATAATATAAACGAAAGAAGCTGTATCCCGAAAAGATACAGCTTCTTTCGTTGTACCATTTAATATAATCCCGATAGTTCTACCATTTAGCCTTCCTTTTTCTTAAATTAGCCTTCACAAACAATTTTTCGATAACATTATGCTCACCGAAGCAATTATAATCTTAGTACTAATCATCTTAAATGGAATCCTGTCTGCCTCTGAGATTTCAATCGTATCCAGCAGAAAAGCGCGTTTACAGGCGGAGAGCGACAAGGATAATCCTGCCGCCAAGATTGCACTGCATCTCAAGGAATCTCCCAATAGTTTCCTTTCAACAGTGCAGATTGGGATCACCTTGATCGGTATCTTAACAGGTTTCTTTTCTGGAGGCAGCATCTCTGCGTACCTGATCGAAGTTTTTAATAAATCGAGCCTACTCGCTCCCTACAGTCAACAGCTGGCGGTTATTCTAGTGGTGCTGATCATTACCTATTTTTCATTGGTTCTTGGTGAACTGGTGCCAAAGCGTATCGGGATGGCTATTCCTGAAAAATATGCCATGCTCATTGCCTACCCCATGAATTTGCTCAGCAAGATTGTAAAGCCTTTTGTCTGGCTATTGAGTGCCTCTACTGAATTTATTGTCAAGATCCTTAATATCAAGAGTACGGGAAACAGTGTCACCGAAGAAGAGATCAAAGCAATGGTGGATGAGGGGGTCGATAGTGGCGTGATTGAAGGTATCGAGCATGATATTGTGGATCGTCTCCTAAGTTTAGGCGACAAAAAGGCCATCAATCTGATGACTCACCGTAAAAACATTGTATTTTTGGATCTGGAAGACAGCTTCGAGGAAAATAGACAGATTATCCTTGATAATGACCATTCTATCTATCCCGTCTGCGAAGGTGGGCTTGACAATATCAAAGGGGTGGTCCATGTCAAATCCCTGCTTAGGCAATGTTTTCAGAATAAGCCTTTTAATCTCCGGGAGCTCCTGCTTCCGATCAAATTTGTCAATGAATTCAGCTCTTCCTACAGCATCATGAATACGTTACGAACATCTCGGGTACACCAGGCTGTTGTGATTGACGAATACGGTTCGCTACAGGGTATCATAACGTTGCGTGATATCGTAGGCGATCTCGTTGGCAACATCACCGAAAGCGATATCAGTGTACGCCCGACCATCCGTCAACTGGACAGCGGGGATTATGTCGTGGACGGGCAATATCAGATTGAGGACCTCCTGGACGAATTTGAAATAGGACTTTCCGAAGAAGATGAAGATGACATTAATAACGTCACTACAGTCGGCGGATTGGTTTTCCTGCTGTTGGATCACGTACCAGAAGAAGGCGAACGCGTACGTTTCAAAAATATGATTTTTGAAGTATTGGATATGGATGGCAACCGAATAGATAAGCTATTATTAAAAATTGAGGAGTAACAAGGAATCTATCCATTCCATTAATACATAAGGGCCGATCATAAATGATCGGCCCTCTGTCGTTACTATAATATTATGACGGACATCTTAGTTAATGCCGTGCATCATCTTTTTCAAGATCGGATTCAACACGATCAAAATCAATGCAGCAATACAGGGTACAATCGTAAAAATCCCGAAGAAATAAGACATTGAATGAGTCTCCGTAATTTTGTCAATATATGCACCTAGAAACCCACCGATAAGATTTGCGATGGCAGATGCACAGAACCAGAAGCCAAATAGCAGTCCCAAAAACTTTTTCGGAGATAATTTACTCACATAAGAAAGTCCCACAGGCGACAGGCACAATTCGCCGCTGGTATGGAAGAAATAAGCCAATATCAACCAGATCATACTTACAGAAGCTGTCTTAGCTCCCTGGGGAATGGAGAGACTCCCGTAAGATAATGCAGCAAAACCAATACCGACCAAGATCAGTCCCAAGGCAAATTTAATCGGTCCCGATGGGTTCCAGACTTTCTCCCAGAACTTACTAAAGCTTGATGCAAGTGTAATGATAAAGAAGGAATTTAAAATTTGAAACCAAGATACTGTTACCTCAGTATTCACTGCTGTAAATTCACGATGTACTTTCCAGATACATAGAATCCAAATGATGGCAAATGAAATTCCCGTAAATATGATCGTCAAAGGATACTTTGAATAAATCTTTTTTGCCAACGAAACAAGCACTCCTGTAATCACCACGATAGGAAATATCGTCAGTGCGGCATCCAGCCAGCGAAAACCTGAAGCCATACTACCACTCAACAGCCGTTGCGTATAATCCTTGGCAAATATTGTCATGGATCCTCCCGCCTGTTCAAAAGCCAGGAAAAATACGATACTCGCGATCATTAAAACAGCAACGACGATCAGACGGTCGCGCACGATATGTGCGGGTGTTTCTTCCTCCTCTTCTTCGTGAGCATTCACTTTTTTGTCGTGATCCGCTTGAATTACTTTAGGTGTCTCGCCTATAATTCCGAAAATACGCTGACCAAAGTAGAACTGAACCATTCCGAAGAACATAAATACACCTGCTAATCCAAAGCCATAATGCCAACCGATTTTCTCACCGATATAACCGCAAAGGAGCATCCCCAGAAATGCACCACCATTGATCCCCATGTAAAAGATCGTATAGCCTGCATCTTTTTTCGGACTTGTATCCGGGTATAGTTTACCTACCATCGATGATATATTTGGTTTAAACATACCGTTGCCTAAGATCATCAAAATAAGACCAAGAAAAAAGAAACCCTTCGAAGCGCCTTCCAGCGCCATGGATGCATGCCCCAGGGTCATGATCAAAGCGCCTATTAAAATCGCTTTCTTATATCCTGTCAATCGGTCGGCAATCATTCCGCCAAAAAGCGGTGTGAGATAAACAGCAAATGTATACAATCCGTATAGTTTCATTGCCTCTGCATTCGTCCATTGCCATCCATGTTGCGCAATGGTCGAGATGAGAAAATTAACCAACAGCGCACGCATGCCATAATAGCTAAAACGCTCCCACATCTCGGTAAAGAATAGCACAAATAGTCCGGCAGGATGCCCATTTACCATCTTGTCATCTATCCCCTGCTTGGCCAGATGTGCTACAAGAACTTGATCTTTTTCTTGATTCATATAATTTCAATAATTGTTTTATAACTCAGGTTTTGTTTTTAATTTGATAAAAATCGCATGAAGATACACTATTTTTCTATGAATTAGTCAATTCCATGCATCATCTTTTTTATTTTTTTATTACCAAGCAGCAGAAATACAGCCGCTATCATGGGTATCACGGTAAACACCGCAAAGAAAAATGACATGGAATGTGATTCGGTTATCTTATCAATGTAAGAACCAATAAATCCACCAATAAAATTAGCGATGGCATTGGCGCAAAACCAGAAGCCAAATAGCAGTCCCAAGAATTTCTTTGGCGACAATTTACTTACATAAGACAAGCCCACGGGGCCAATGCACAGCTCACCAACTGTATGGAAAAAATAGGCCAACACCAACCAGATCATACTGACCGAAGCCGTCTTCGCTCCCGTTGGAATCTCGGCGCTCCCTATGGAAAGGGCAGCAAATCCAACCCCCACCAAGGTCAAGCCCATGGCAAACTTAATTGGCCCCGACGGGTTCCAGACGCGCTCCCAGATCTTGCTAAAAGAAGTGGCCAGTGTAATAATAAAGAAAGAATTGAGCATGGGGAACCAAGAAACTGTCACTTCTGAATTCATACCATGGTATTCGCGATAGACCTTCCATAGGCACAAAGACCAGATAATCACAAATGAAATGCTGGAGAAAAGAATAATTAAGGGATATTTACGAATTATCTTTTTCGCCAAGACAAGCAATACAGCAGTAATCACAACAATGGGCACAATCGTTAATGCAAAATCTGCCCATTTAAAAATGGTAGCAGCCTCTCCGCTCAATACACGCTGGGTGTAATTTTTGGCGAATATGGTCATTGAGCCTCCGGCCTGTTCAAAAGCCAAGTGGAATACAATACTTGAAAACATGAAAATCGCAATGACCAGCAACCGGTCACGTACAATATGTTTCGGATGTTCATCATCGGGATTCAGTTCCTCCGAAACAGTGTTTTCTTTTTCTGGCGTATCTCCTATTTTTCCAAAAATGCGTTGTGCAAAGTAAAACTGCAACATGCCCAGAAACATAAATATCCCAGCAAGTCCAAAACCATAATGCCAGCCTATTTTCTCTCCAATATAACCGCACAGCATCATTCCCAGGAAAGCACCGCCGTTGATCCCCATGTAGAAGATCGTATATCCGGCATCTTTTTTCCCGCCCCTATCGGGATAAAGTTTACCCACCATCGAAGAAATATTGGGTTTGAACAGACCATTTCCCAGAACGATAAGTACCAATCCCGCGAGAAAGAAATTTTTGTTGAATCCCTCCATGGCCATCGAAATATGACCGAGGGTCATGATGATCGCGCCTACCATAATGGATTTTTTATAGCCAGTCAGCCGATCTGCTATAATTCCACCAAACAAGGGCGTTAAAAACACCATCCCTGTATATAGACCATACAGTTTCATTGCTTCCGAATTTGTCCAGCCCCAGCCATGTTGAGCAATGGTGGAAACCAAAAAGTTTACCAATAGCGCTCGCATGCCATAGTAGCTGAAACGTTCCCACATCTCCGTAAAAAACAAGACAAATAATCCTGCAGGATGTCCTTTCACCAACACTTGTTCAGCGCCCACTTTATTTAAATGAGATTCCAGAACAGCATCTTTTTCAAAATTCATGTTTTCTAATCGTTATTTTTCAATTTCAGGTAGTGCGATTTCAGCTTATCCATTTTTAGCCAGCCAAATTACGCTATGTTAAGTTAAGAGGGCTGTTACAACACATCCGGCAACCGAATCAGTTTACAAGTTAAATATGGACAAAAATCTAGATTTAATTTAAAAGGGTCTATCCGTTCAAGGAAAAGACTCTTTTTAAAAGCAAAGTTCTTTTCAAATGCATGAAAAGAACTTTATGTTTTTATATTAGATCAATGGACGCAAGCGCTCCAATAATTTCTTAGTTGCGAAGATTCCTTCTTCTTCACTTAATTTACTTCCTTCATATTCAATGCCCACATATCCTTTGAATTTTGCTTTTTTCACAATCTTTAACATGCGTTCATAGTCGATCTGGGTTTCATTACCATTAGCATCAAAATCATGTGTTTTGGCACTGACCCCATGCGCATAAGGCATCAAGTCAGTTACACCCTGATAACGGTCGTATTCATAGAAATTACCAAAATCAGGTAAGCTTCCACAATATTTGCTTCCTACAGCTTTTAAAGTTTTGGCCAACCAGTCGCCATGTGAAGAAATACCGCCGTGATTTTCCACGATGATACTAATACCTGCTTTTTTTCCGATATCAGACAAGGTTGTCAGGCTCTCCACCACACGCTTGCTAACCTCATCGGGAGTTCCCTTGCCGGCAGCATTTACACGGATGGCATGACAGCCCAAAAAGTTCGCTGCAGAAATCCATTTATAGTGATTTTGTACAGCCTGCTTTCTTTTGGTTTCATCTTCATCACCTAGATTTCCCTCACCATCAATCATAATCAAGACATTTCTTACACCATTATCTTTTGCGCGCATGTTGAGTTCAGTCAGATAATTGTTGTCATTAGCCTTGTCTTTAAAGAACTGATTGACATACTCTACACCATAAATACCATATTTTTTAGCCGCTACGACCGGAAAGTCCAAATTGTTCAAATCACCCTTAAACAATGTTTTATGCAATGACCATTCTGCTAAGGAAATGTCAAACCAATCTTTCTTTGCTGCGGCAAAACTCTCCAGCGATGGAGCCAATGCTATACCGGCAGAGGCTAATGCAAGGTTTTTAAGAAAATCTCTTCTAGAATTCATGTGTTTAGATTTAAAGTGTGTTATTTATATATTTCCCCAGCCAGTGGTCAGTACATCCACAAGGTGCATGGTCTGGATAGGTAATTTATGTTTATCAATATAAGCTTGCAGCTGCAACAAGCAGGACGAATCCGTCGAAATAATATAGTCAGCATTCAATGCCATGGCATTTCTGACTTTTTGTTCTGCCATGGCGGCCGATATGCCTTCAAACTTAACGGCAAAACTTCCACCAAAACCACAACAGGTTTCACTGTCCTTTACCTCCAGCATTTCCAATCCCAGCACCTTGCTCAGCAACTTCCGGGGTTCATCCTTGATCTTGCATTCACGCAGGGCCGAACAAGAGTCATGATATACCCCAACACCCTCCAACTCAGCTCCGAAATAATCCTTTTTCAGCACATTGACCAAAAAATCGGAAATCTCCATGACCTGCTGTTGTATTTTATGGCATTGGTGAGAATCGGCCGAATTCGCGAACAGGTCGCTATAACTATTTCTGACCATACCGGTACAGGAAGCCGAAGGAGAAATAATGACATGATCGCCCGAAAAATCTTCTAGAAACTTCTTTCCTACCTGCTTTGCATCATCCCAAAAACCAGCATTATAGGCAGGCTGTCCACAACAGGTCTGATCGGGGTTATAAAGCACTTCACAACCTACTTTTTCCAATAAACGAATCGTATTAAAAGCGGTCTCCGGATAAAGCTGATCTATAAAACAAGGAACAAAAAGTTCTACCTTCATATTTAATTCAATCAATAAAATTAAGATTTATTGGATATTAATATCCGTACCAAAAGTAACAATCCAATTACAAAAAATAAAGAAAGTACCAGTGCAGAATAACGAATATTGTGTGTGATCTGTTCAATCAGGCCAAAGGAGAACAGACCGATGACGATTGCCACTTTTTCTGTAACATCATAAAAAGAGAAAAAGGCCGTCGTGTCCTTGATATCCGTTGGGATCAGTTTAGAGTATGTTGATCTCGACAAGGACTGTATTCCCCCCATGACCAGACCGACCAATGCGGCAATAATATAAAATTGCATCGGAGTGGACAGATAAAATGCGGCAATACAAATTGAGATCCAAATCATCACAACGACGATCAACACCTTAATATTTCCAAAAAGCTTCGATAAATAGGACATCAAAAAAGCTCCTAAAATTGCGACAAGCTGGATTAAAAGAATGGTTGCAATGAGTCGTTCGGCACCAAGATGAAGAATTTTTTCACCAAATGATGAGGCGACAATCATCAGTGTCTGCACGCCGATCGCATAAAAGAAAAAAGCGGGCAAAAACTGTTTAATCTCAGGGATGCCTTTGATTTCATGGATCACGTGGTTAAATTCGTCCCGCACATTCTGTACAAAACTTTTCCCTAAATTATTGCCCGTGGGTTCAATTTTAGGTAAATGCTTAAATGGGATCATGGAGAATCCCAACCACCACAACCCAACCATCAGAAAAGATATCCGGGCTGGCAGCGATGGATCGGTAATTCCAAACCATTCCGGCTTCAAGACCACGATAAAACAAAGAATCTGTAAAGTTACACAACCGATATAGCCAAAAGCAAAGCCCTGTGCGCTCACACGGTCCTGCTGATCTACCGTCGCTAACAGGGGCAGGTATGAATTATTGAACAACACACCGCCAATATAGCCCATTGCAGCCAAAGCAAAACAGACAATACCAATCTCCAACGTTTCGAGCTTAAAGAAAAACAGACACATACATGCGATTGCACCAACATAGGTAAAGAGTTTCATGATCTGTTTCTTTAAACCCTTCGCATCAGCATAGGATGATATAAAAGGCAAAGAAAATGACATCAGCAAGTAAGCTGCAGCCAGTGAAAAATTGGAAAGCGCTGTATTGACAATCTCGAAACCAAAGAAATTAACCACATCCCCATGCTCTTTTGTCGTCGTTATTGCGGTATAGTATACCGGAAAAATAGTGGAGGTAATAACAAGGTTGTAAGCGGAATTGGCCCAATCAAACATCGCCCAGGAACGAATCAGTTTTTTATTGTTTTTTGCAATTGCTTCCATTTAAATTGGCTTAATAAGTTTGACGAATATAAGTAATTATTTTAGCCATTTCTTTTCGAATTGCAGCTGCTCGATCATCAATATAATTATTATTCATAAAAGAGAAAGCAAGCCGGCGCCCAGATCTTGTGATCAGATAACCACTTTGATTATACACTGACGTGATTGTTCCGGTTTTTGCGAATACAAAAGGTACGCCTTGGTCTTTACTGTAGGTTCGTTTCAATGTACCATCCACTCCACCTGCGGGAAACATTCGAAAACGCAGCTGCTCATCAGGTATCTTATTCTTCAAAAGAACCAGAAGATCAATATTATTCTGTGGCGTGACTTTGTTATACGAAGATAATCCCGACCCATCGAAAATCGCGACTTCATCCGAAAAAAAGGTGTAGACCTTATTTTTCATCCAATCCCGAACCAGATAGGTATCGAACTGGCCAAATTGTTTCCACGAGCACATGATCAAAAATTGCTCAGCAATAAAATTATCACTAGGCAGCATCATTTCCCGGATAAGATTTCTGGTCTCTCCAGAGTACACTATTTTTGTATCATTCGGCTTTTTATAAGCTATGAGATTTACTTCCCTCCCCAATGTATCCGACAGTAATTTCACAAATAAACTATCGGAATAGATAAAAGGCACCTCATTAACGTAATCATTCGGAACAGGGCGTTTTGACATCCAGAAAGTATTGCTCCGAAACGAGCGTGAAAGTTCAAAGTCACCCGATTTAGGTTCCGGTAAAAAATCCAGATCCTTTTGAAAAACCATCGGGGAAGTGTTTAAATGGTTGTATCCCTTTTGACGAAAAGTAACCACATTTCCATAGATCGGGAAGGTACTTATTTCAGGCTGATAGTATGCCTCAAAATCTTCCATAGCCCAACCATGGGCATAGAACTTATTTTTCATTGTCCCGGGCACCACGTAGATGGTCTTATTCGTTTTTTTCAAAAAATTATAGACCACCCGTGTATCCAGCCGATTATGCAAAAAAGTTGGATCCCCAGTACCCCAGATCAATAAAGAATCCCCGCGTTCGACGTACTCCAACCCGGGTATGGAATCTCCCAAAAGTTCCAGTGCGGCATAAGTCGTGTACATTTTAGTATTCGAAGCTGGTGTAAAATGTTTATTGCCATTGACATCCATGACAAACTTATTTGCCGTTAAATCATATAGTGAAAATCCATAAAAATGGTCATTCAATATTTTGGATTCCTGAAGCATCCGGTAGACGTCTTCAAAATCTTGTGACTTTACTATGCGGGTAGAAAATAGGACAAGCCAAAGCAGTAATATCGTACGCAGGAAATTTTTCATTGGTTCAAACATACAAAAAAGAGCAGCAACTCCTTTTCTCCTATTGCCAAAATTCAGATACAAATTGCTAAAAACGGCAAAAGGAGGAATTAATTCCTCCTTTTGCATTATTTAACCAACTATTAATAGCCTGGGTTTTGTGTGAGGCTACCGTTACTTTTATTGATTTCCTCCTGTGGAATTGGGAAATAAGCATTTTTATCCGCATATGCTTTGCTCTTAAAGACCGGGAGAATACCGCCTTCAAACTTCGCATAGTTTGCGATAACGTCTTTCGCTATGCCCCAACGTACCAAATCAAAGAAACGATGGCCTTCCATGGCAAGTTCCAAGCGTCTTTCAAAACGAACCGCTTTGCGCGCCTGATCTGGACTTGTGAACGCCTGGTAAGGTTTTACCTCATACTTCGCAGCTGGCGCTCCCTTTTCTGTCAATTTCGCTGGTAATTTTGCGGCGCGCAGACGAATTGAATTGACATATTTTAAAGCATTCGGCAGATTCCCCAGTTCAACTTCACATTCCGCAGCCATGAGAATTACGTCCGCCAAACGCATGATATTCACATCTAAATCGGTTACATAAGCTGCTCCGGCCTGAGTATGCGCAGCATGTTGACTCTTTGGAATCATTGTCTTTATACCCGTAAATGGACCTCCGTGTGGGCGACGACCTTCTTCTGGACGTAACCAGGCATCACCAGGGAATTCGCCATAATCCAGGAAGTTGACACCACGTCGGCCAACCGTATAATCAAGACGCGGATCAAATCGTAAATTCAGATTTAATTGATATTTTTTGATGGCAGCTGTATCAGTCAGCAAGATATCGGATGTATAAGGGTTATCACGGTATGAATCATCTAACATTGGAAGTCCATTTGCGTCCACCTTATAAGCGTTAACAAGATCTATGGACGGTTGGTAAAAACCACAACAACCAACAGGATTCGTTCCATTCAATCCGCTCAACATATCGCCCACATTGGCATTATCGCCACCTCCATCAGGATTTATGGCATGCTTGGCAACTAAAAGCGCTTCAGGGCCATTTTCCTTATTCACATCGTAATTATCTTGGAAAGGCATTGCCGTAATATCCCTACCTCCAATAACCTCCTTAAATAAAACCAATGCTTCAGCATATTTTTTCTGATAGAGATATAGTTTTCCTAAATAGGCTTTTGCAATACGCTGATCCATGCGCCCCCCCTCATCATTGATCTTCTTATCTGGTAGATTTGCAATAGCAATTTTTAGATCGCTTTCAATCATCGGTTGTACATCCTTGTCATTTTTAACAAGCTTTGCATCATCAATGCTTGTATTTTCATCTATATAAGGAATATTTTTAAATACACGCCACAAAAAGAAGTAATAGTGCGCCCTTAACATTTTCGCTTCGCCTTCAATTTCTTTTGCACGTTCCGCTTTAACTGTTTTGCCACCATCTTGATCTTGCTTCAATAAGCGGAGGGTCGTGTTTGCCCGAAGTATACCTTCATAATACACCTGCCACATCGTACTCAAGTTGTCGTTGGAGGAAATGGTAGTAAAAGATTCGATCATGTTCATATTCGGCTGATCAGTAATTACCGACCCCTTGTGTGCATTGTCGGAAGTTATTTCGCCGAAGATCCATTGGCTTGGCGCTGAGCCATAGTTCCCCCAGGTACCATTTATATTACCGTTCATAATTCCATAAGCACCGATCAGAGTGGCTTCTACTCCTTTTTTTCCCTCAATTTGCTCTTCGATCAATTCGCCTTGGGGATTTTTTTCCAAAAACCCTTTACTGCATCCAAACATGCCAAAAGTTGTCAGTCCCAACAGACTGTATAATAGAATAGTTCTCTTTTTCATTTTAATTGCTTTATAATTTCGTTAAAAACCTAAACTTACACCCAACATATATTGCCTAGATTGCGGATATACCCCAAAATCAACCCCCAATGCTGGATAATCTGACGGTGTTGCCGACACCTCTGGATCAAGACCTTCGTATTTTGTGATGGTAAATAGATTTGTTACTCCGACATAAGCCCTTAATTTTTTCACGCTTGTATTTGTCCCAAAGAGTTTATCAGTAGAGAAATTATATCCAATCTGTAAGTTTTTCATCTTAAAAAAGCTGGCGTCCTGTATGAAATAGCTAGAAGATGCATATTCATTGGCTGACACCTCTTCTTTTGTTTGCGATGGAATTAAACTTGATGTATTGCTTGGACTCCATGCATCCAATACACGTACGCTCTTTTGACCATCAAACACCCCGAAATCCGTAAAATAACGTGTTGCTTCATAGTTCTTGTTTCCTTTCGAGCCATAGAAATACATCATCATGTCGAAGTTTTTATAATTGGCATTGACGTTAAGTGAATACGTGAAATCTGGATGCGGGCTTCCGATAACTGTATTATCTTTTGCATCAATGATCCCATCGCCATTCACATCTTCAAATCTAAAACCTCCAACACGGGCTTTTTCATAGGAAGGATATTGCTTCAACTCAGCTTCGTTTTGATAAATCCCCGCTACTTTGAATCCATAGAACGCGCCAAAAGGTTGCCCTGTTCTCAAAATCGAGGTTTCCATGCTTCGGAAAGCACCGTATACCACATCGTTGATACCGGGTGCCAAACCAACAATTGTATTTTTGTTTCGTGAGATGTTTGCTCCAATATCAAAGTTGATTTTGTTCGGATCAGTTTGTTTATGGTGATAATTCAACGAGAACTCCACCCCTTTATTTTGCATATCACCAATATTTACATAAGGTGAAGCTGCCCGGCCAACAGCTGTTGCCGGCAGTGGCAAAGCAAACAACATGTCTGAAGTTTTCTTATTATACCAGTCAAAAGCACCGTCAACTTTACCTCCCAAAATCGAGAAGTCCAGTCCTAAGTTTAACGAAGCAACCTGTTCCCATTTTACATTCTCATTTTGATAATCACTGATCCATAGACCACTTACAAGATCAGTATTTATCGGATAAGAAGCCGAATTAATAGAAGTTGCATAACGTTTTAAATATTGATAAGATGGAATGCGTTGATTACCAGTAATACCGTAACCTGCTCTCAATTTCAGGTCACTTAACCAGCTTACACTTTTCATAAACTCCTCTTGCGATATCCGCCACGCACCACTTACGCCAGGAAAAGTACCATATTTGTTTTTGGAGCCAAAGTTTGACGAGCCGTCCCTTCTGACTGTTCCACTTAAGATGTAGCGATCTTTATAAGAATAATCTACCTTTCCAAAAATGGAAAACAATGATCCCAAGGCCCCTTCACTTGAAGCCGAATTCTTGGAAGCCTGGCTCACATAAAAGAAGTCCGTACTATTTGTGATAAAGTATCCATTGCCATTTCCTTGAACCTGGCGATAAGTATTATCAATAGCCTCCGTTCCCAATAACACATTTAAGCTATGGGCATCGTTAAAGTTAGCCTTATAGTTCAATGTATTTGTCCAGGTCCATTCCGTATTATAACCTGAGGTCTCTGACGATGCACTGTTTGCGCTACCCTCTGTAAACTCCAGATTTGGATAGGTATAACTTAAATTGTAATAATTTTCATATTTGATACCGAAGCTTGTTCTAAATGTTAATCCCTTTAATATGTCATACTCTCCAAAAGCATTACCGAAGAAAAAATTGCTTTTGTTCATATTATCCTTAGCGCGGTAAGCGATCGCTACAGGGTTTTCTCCATTTCCCCAACCACCTCTGGAACCTGCAAAATTACCACCTTCATCATATACCGGGATAATATTTTTGATCCGGTAGGCGAATCCAATCGCACTGCCCTCACCGATATAATCGCCGGCCGTATTTGTATTCACACCTATACCATGCCCCTTGGTCATGCTATATTGCATATTTTCGCCAAAGCGCAGTTTTTTATTAAAAGCTGAAAAATTTGTATTTGAACGAACATTAAACCGTTCAAAACCAGTATGAATAACCGTTCCTTTTTGGCCAAGATATCCTCCCGAAACGGCATACGAAGCATTTTCACCTCCGCCCACAGCATTTAATTGATAAGACTGTGTCGGCGCATTCTGGCTTAATTCTTTAAACCAATCCGTTCCTGCTTGATTCGCTTTTGTAATTTGATAAAATTCTTCTTTGTTGTCCGCATAATTATATTTGGACATATCCGCATCAGCAGGCGTCACCTTATTGCCAGACACAGCACCTGCAAGCAAATATTCGGGCAGCGGATCTTTATTACCATTCAAATCATAAATCTGCTGTGGACTTAACATTTTGGGGAAGCGGCCACTATTAGGTACCTGTACGCCATAATAAGCGTCAAAATTAATTTGTGGTTTCCCAGATTTCCCAGATTTGGTTGTAATGATAACAACACCGTTATTTGCACGTGAACCATAAATAGAAGCTGCCGATGCATCTTTCAGCACCTGCATTGTTTCAATATCATTCTGATTTAGCCAGCTCAATTTACCTTCAAATGGCACCCCATCAATAACATATAGCGGTTCGTTATTATTAATGGTACTATAGCCCCGGATTTTAATCTGTGGTGTCGAACCTGGTGCACCATCTGTGACAACTTGAACACCCGTCGCGCGACCTTGCAGGGACTCCACCGCACTTGCTGCCGGTGTAGTTTTCAATTGGTCCGTATTGACTACAGCAACAGACCCCGTCAGATCCTTCTTGCGTTGCGTTGAATATCCTGTCACGACGACCTCTTCCAATGCATCTTCTGAAGAGTTTAAGGAAATCGTCAAATCAGCCTTTCCTGTGACCGTAACTTCGGAGCTTGTGTAACCGATGTAGCTCACAACCAATACATCACCTACCTTCCCCTGGATCGTAAATGCGCCGTCCGCATCTGTTGATGTACCTTTGCTGGTTCCCTTGATCTTAACGGAGACACCCGTGATGGCCTGGCCGGTAGTGGCGTCCTTCACCACACCTTTAATGGGTATTTCTTGTAACTCTTTGGATTTCGTTAACGAAACGACTTCAATTCTGCCATGGGCAACTACTCCATTGGCTGACACTTGAGCGGTCATTCCTCCTGCAATGAGAAGAGAACTCATAAGCAGAAAACTCTTATTGAACTTTTGGCCCAATATGAGATCAAAACAGCGTTTTTGGTCCGTTTTTTTCATCATAATTTTATAAATAGGTGGTTTAAAAAAATTTATGTTTATTTCTCTGTTTGTTTTTAATTTGATGTTGGTTGTTAAGTTATTGGTCATTCTGCTCTAGCGGAAACAATATGCATTGTTTCAGGCAGCGAGCCCTTTGGTTATCATTTTTTCCTTTAGTTTGGTTATTCGTAGAAATGTTAAAATCTGTTAAATAAATGTAAAGAATAATAAATGTAAAAAAAAAGAAAAATCTTAATTAAATTACAAACCACTATAAATCAAGTTATTGTAATTAATACACTAAGTCTTACCGCTATACTTTTGTTACAAAAGACGACTCATGGGTTTTCTTTGATCAGGTTTCTCCTTATATCAAGCCTGAATGTCAAATATTCGCCAAATACATTTAAATACGCTAAAAGGTACTTATATTTGTTCTGATGAATGTAAGTAGTTTATTAGAACGGGCGCTCCGATTTGAGTTCCTTTCCAAGGAAGAAGGTGTTTTTTTATATCAAAATGCACCGACAGCTGATTTGACTTTCGTAGCCAATGAATTGCGTAAGATACAAGTACCACACGGCAAGGTAACCTGGCAGATCGACAGGAATGTCAATACGACCAACGTCTGTGTTGCAAATTGCAAATTTTGCAATTTCTTCCGTCGTCCGGGCCACGAAGACAGTTACATCACCGATATTGAGAGCTACAAACAGAAGATTGAAGAGACCTTTAAATATGGCGGAGATCAACTCCTGTTACAAGGCGGTCACCATCCTGATTTGGGTATTGAATTTTACAAAAATTTATATAGGCAATTAAAGGAGCTTTACCCTAACTTAAAACTACATTCACTCGGTCCGCCCGAAATCGCACATATTTCCAAGTTAGAGCATATGAGTCATATCGACGTATTGACGCAGCTGAAAGAGGCGGGGTTAGATTCGTTGCCCGGAGCCGGAGCAGAAATCCTCAATGACCGTGTCCGGCGTTTGATATCAAAAGGAAAATGTGGTGGCAAAGAATGGCTTGATGTGATGCGTGCCGCGCATAAGATCAATTTGCCTACTTCTGCCACAATGATGTTTGGCCATATCGAAACCATCGAAGAACGATTCGAGCATTTGGTCTGGATCAGAGAAGTACAAGATGAAAAACCGCAGGATTCGTATGGCTTTATTGCTTTTATTCCATGGCCTTTCCAAGATGACGGTACGTTACTGAAAAGACTACGCGGCATTACTAATGATGTGACGGGAGAAGAGTATATCCGTATGATTGCCTTGAGCAGAATTATGCTGCCCAATATTAAAAATATTCAAGCATCTTGGCTTACAGTTGGAAAACGTACAGCGCAGTTGTGCCTGCATGCCGGAGCCAACGATTTTGGATCCATCATGATTGAAGAAAATGTTGTTTCGGCAGCCGGTGCTCCCCATCGATTCACTTCTAAATCTATACAGGAAGCGATTTTGGAAGCAGGCTTTGCCCCACAGCTGAGAACACAAAAATATGATTTTAGAGAACTACCTGCTCACATGGTCGAGCAAGTCATTAACTATTAATACCCGACATTGAAAGACGTTATCAGAAATATTGAAGCAATTATTTTTGCTTCTGCGGAAGGAATAGATCTTGCGGATATCAAACAGATCTTGCAGGAGGCGCTTGCCATTGAAGTATCCAGAGAGGAACTGCGTGAATTGATTAAAAAGATCGAAGATAAATATAGAGATGAAGAGCATGTGCTGGAATTACGGTATATCAATAATGCTTATCAGTTTTTGACCAAAGCAGTTTATCATGAGGCAATACAGCAATTGCAAAATCACAACAACAAACGTAAGCTCAGTCAGTCGGCACTTGAAACACTTGCCATCATCGCCTACAGACAGCCGATTACAAAGCTTGAGATCGAACAGATCAGAGGGGTCAGCTGCGACTATTCTATCCAGAGACTTTTAGAAAAGAAACTGATCAAAATAGCCGGAAAAGCCGATACAATTGGTAAACCATTGTTGTATGCGACCAGCCAACAGTTTATGGATCATTTCGGAATCAATGGCGTTCGCGATCTTCCGCAGCTAAAAGATATCGTCACAGAAGACAACGCAATTGGCGAAACAAATGAGTAAATAAAATAAAATAAATTTTTATTTTCAAAAAACAATCCAACATACTGATTAACAGAAAAATAAATACCAATATTTTTTTTAAAAAAAGTTTTAAAAAATAGTTTTCTTCTCTAATTTTACAACATTGAATAAGAAACAATAAAGTATTATTTTATGAACACGGCAATATTAGCTACCGAAGATCTTGAAGAAGTAAAATTCGCATCTTTCAATGGACCTGATGACGATGAAGATGATTTCGATAACGATGATTTCGAAATCCCTGAAATTGAAGGATTGGATGACTTCGATGATGATGATGAATTTTAATATTTAGTGCGATATAACACTACCTATTAAAACCAGAGAATCATTTAAAAAAAATAAGGCGTTCAATTTGATTGAACGCCTTATTTTTTTAGCCCACCGATTTACTTCGCTTGGTCTATCAGCTTATGCAATTCCATTTTTGGGATCATCCCGCTTTGGCGCCACACTTGTTGACCATTTTTAAATAAGATAAATGTAGGCACACCACTTACTTTATAAATGGAAGCGATTTTCGGATTTTTATCCACATCAATCTTTATGATGGAAAGATCTTCCTGATAAAATTCCTTCACATCCTGTAATACCGGCGCCATCGTCTGGCATGGACCGCACCATGTCGCAAAAAAATCCACTAAAACCAGCGAATTTGATTGAATAATCTGGTCAAAAGTTGCCATTATTAATTCTCCTTTATTTCATCTTTCAATGCCTTATATCCACCCTGAATATTGCACACATTTTTAAATCCCTTTGCACGCAAGATAGACACGGCGACCGCACTGCGATAGCCTGACTGACAATGCACATACAACTGTGTGCCATCTTTTTTCAGCGTGTTACCAAAATTAGCGAAATCCGACAACGGAATGTTCATTGCATTGTCAATATGTCCTTTATCAAATTCTTTCTCCGTCCGTACGTCAACAATATGACCTGGATCTGATCTTTCTCCAAATTTCTGTGCTGTTAGGTTAACAACCGAATCTACCGTTTCTCGCTCTTTCCAGCGCTCCATGCCACCGTCCAATACACCAATCGCCGCAGTATACCCCAATTGCACCAGACGTTCCCCCACTGCCGTATGATCCTCCTGCTCAATCACAAGCAAAAGCTTCTGATTTCTATTCGGAATGACTTCTGCCAAAAAGGTATCAAAAGGACCTTTAAAACCAATGGTGATCGCTCCCGGAATAAATCCTTTTAAGAACTCATCAGCAGATCGCGTGTCCAATACAACCACATCACCCTGAGCGCGTAATTTTTTAAATTGCTTCAGGGAAAGTACGGGTAAGCCTGTTACAGTAGATTGGGGCACTTCCTGTCCCAGATGTGATTTTGTTTGAGCGGGCAGGACACTACTGCATGTCAAGATACCCCATATAATCGTGGTTATTAAAACTTTGTTCATCTTATTTACTATTTAAAGGGAATAAGCAATTTTTCCAATTCCGTTATTTTTCCGTTGTAAATATTCAGATCGACATTTCCACGGATACCGGTTACTGTTCCTTTTTCCGAAAATTGCCAAAATGCCCAATGCTCTTTTGGGTTTTCGATCCAAAAATTATAGTTCGCGATCCATAGGGTATAGTTCGCGAATTCTTTCTCTAAAAAATCACTATAGAATTTATCTCCGGAATACAGGATGGGCTTGACTTTATAATGCACTTCCACCTCTTCGAGCCAACGTTTCAAACCTACTTTAAGGCTATCCATGGACTGTCGCTTCGGATGTTCCTCGATATCCAGTACTGGCGGAAGGTCCCCCGGATGAAGCTTTACCTTACGGATGAAATTTTTGGCTTGCTTTACCGAATTTTCATTTGGTCGAAAGTAATGATATGCTCCCCTTAGGATTGCACGATTTTGTATTTTGGACCAATTCCGGCTAAATTTATCGTCTATCCCCTTCTCCCCCATTGTCGCACGGATAAATACGAAATCTATTGGAAATTGATCGTTGATCGTATTCACTTTCTGCCAATCTATATCTTCCTGATAAGTCGAAACATCAATACCAAACACTTTATCATCATGCTTACTCATGATTTCGATATTACGGATATCATATTTAGCATCCTTCGTTAACGCTTTATTTTTTGATGTCGCCACGCGGAAGTAATACATGATTCCAGCTTTATAGTGCCATGCAACAAGACATAAGAGAAACATAAGCATCCCTGCCATCACCCAGATCCATCTGGTCTCTCGAGACTGCTGCTGCTTCCTGCCAGTTTTTGTTCGTTTTGTTTGCTGTTGCGCCATACGATGATGAAGTTACGGGAATCACAATTAACTCGCAAAATTTTCGTAACAATTTATATTTTTGTATATGATCGTATACAATCCTAAAGACTGGCTGTCAGCAACTTTCAAATTGCATAAATCAGACACCTTCAAAAAGCTGTTTCCCTTTCTTATTTTTATCGCTATCTATTCTTGGGGTATTGCTTACCTCGAATTGGAATACCTCAAATTGAGCGAAAGGAGCTGGGTCAAGAATATCACTATCGTCCATAATCTTTTAGGTTTCGTTATCTCCTTATTGTTGGTCTTTAGGACCAACTCGGCTTATGACCGTTGGTGGGAGGCGCGCAAACAATGGGGTACATTAACCAATGTCAGCCGGGCTTTTGCCTATAAGCTTAACGCGATTCTTGATGAAGAAGACAAGGTCAATCGCAGCTTCTTCCGAAAAAGTATCCCGCTTTTTGCTGAGACCCTATATGACTTTTTACGGTCTGACTATACCAAGTTTATGCTGGATGAAAATGAACATCCTGAGCTTAAATCATTGGATAGCAAAAAGCATGGTCCAAATCAGGTTTCCAATATGATTTTTCAAAAGATAAACCAGCTCTATAAGGAGCGTATAGTCAGCGGAGACCAATTGATCATACTCAACGAGGAGATTGTGTCTATGACCAACGTCTGTGGCGCATGTGAGCGGATTAAAAATACACCGATCCCCTTAGCCTACAGTGCATTTATCAAGAAGTTCATTATCTTCTATACGATGACATTACCTGTAGGCTACGTTTTCTCGATCGGATACTTTGTCGTTGTTGCCGTTCCGTTCATCCTATATGTACTCGCTTCACTGGAATTAATCGGGGAGTCCATCGAGGAGCCTTTTGGTATAGACCAGGACGACCTACCGATTGACAAAATCGCGGCTAATATTAAAAAACACTGCCACGAGATTATTCTGGCGTAGCGTTTTGAAAATAATCTAGCTCATTTTCAAACCATAAGACATCATTACAAAAATAAGTTTTGCAAATCTATACAGAATTTCTACTTTTGTCGCGGAGAGTTGGCAGAGTGGTCGAATGCGGCGGTCTTGAAAACCGTTAACTGTCACAGGTTCGGGGGTTCGAATCCCTCACTCTCCGCAGAAAAAGCCTTTCAGAAATGAAAGGCTTTTTGCATGCTATCGGGCTTCGGAAAAAAGGGCCGACCGGAGGTCAAAAAATGAGTCACATTCTTTATCAGAATCATAAATCCCAACAGGAATTTCTTCCACTATTTTTTTAATCGTTGATATCCGGCTGAAAAGGCCTGATTCGTATGAAAAAGTTTTGATGATCTAAATAAGACATTGAAATAAAAACCTGATATACAATTATATCCCCAGAACAAACCATTCATACAGCACATTAAACAGAGAAAAATGCAAAATAAGTTTTGTAAATCTGTTCAGAATTTCTACTTTTGTCGCGGAGAGTTGGCAGAGTGGTCGAATGCGGCGGTCTTGAAAACCGTTAACTGTCACAGGTTCGGGGGTTCGAATCCCTCACTCTCCGCAGAAAAAGCCTTTCAGAAATGAAAGGCTTTTTGCATGCTATCGGGCTT
>NZ_QCXX01000012.1 GCF_003071065.1 Sphingobacterium athyrii
TTTTAAGCCAGAGAACGTTTGAACTTGTATATCCCTTTTTTTATTTATCACTGGCAATTTCAAACCAAGTTCAGAAACGGAATTACGAGTTGTTACCACCCCTTATTTTGAGATTACCCATATCGATTATCTATCCGATACATCCATTGATCTAGCTGTTTATATCCCACATTCTGAGATCATCAACAGCATTCGACGACTCTGATTTAATAGACTTACAGTTGTATATACCCTATATTTTGAGGTCATCAACATCTTTTTGTAAAACCGAATATAATTATAGTTAGTTGTGTATACCCTACTTTTTGAGGTCATCAACATCCTACCTTCTAGTATCATAATAATAATCAATAACATAGCATCAATTTTAACCAACATCTTTATAAAAAAGGGTATTCAGTGAGTCGCCCTGGCGCTCACCCTACGGCATAACAAGATGCCTCAATATATAATTTTGAAAATTCTAATATCACGCAAAGAAACAGTAGTAGCCCATGAGCTAGTTGCATAAACCCTAAATTTTGAGATCATCAACATAATCTGGATCCAAGCAACCGCTGGATTGTTCTCGCCGACAAGCCAGTGGCAACAATTGTCTACATATAAAGAAGCTATTTTAAAAAAAATGCATGCGCTTTATACCGAATCAAAGACATGATGGCATATCTTCGGATCGTTCTGCTCCAACTCGCCATCGAGATGCCCCGAACCGTATATAAGTTACGACAAATTGCAGCTATCTTGGCGTAAATCGCTAACCCTATGGGTCGAAACAGAACTAAGTTGCTTCAGCGCGCTGTCGTTCCCGTGCATAACGGGTCCGTTGTGCGACAGCATGCTTACGGTTTGGCCCAAAAAGGATACAGGATGCTCCATTACAGTTCCATTTTGTTTCATTTCGTATGAAAATCACTTCAAAACGTATACGAAATGAGGAAAAACGTATACGTTTTGGAGCAAAACGTATACGAAACGGTAAGCAAACACTCACCAAAAAACAGGGCTCCATTGCCGTCAAACATCGTTTTTTAGCCAAAATGCCAGCCGACAGGGTCTATCGGTTCACAACTATCCCCTACCGGACGTAAAGTTGACCCGATTAGCCCCCCTAGTACGATAACCGCTGTATTACCTTTAGCCATTAATTAAATTATTATAGAGACTGCCTGACTTTATCAGCAGACCCTATTTAAAAAGCTGTGGAAACCCCTCATTTTGAGATCATCAACATCCAGAATTCCTTAATACATACTACAGGATCAGTTGTGTATACCCTTCATTTCGACATCATCAACATCCTCCCCCAGCATCTCAATAAGAATCAAGGACATAGTATAGAATGTAACTCGACACTTTTAAAAAAAAGGGTATTCAGTGAGTCGCCACTGCGCTCACCCTACGGCATAACAAGATGCCTCTTATCATCATCAAACCGATCAGCAAAACATCCGATCAGCCTATATTTTTATATTCTCCTTTTTCAATACCAATAAGTCAAAGAACATCCCTCACGCAAAATAATTATGCTATTTTTGCGCAAAAACAGGGCTCAAATAAACTCCTTAAGGAGTCCATTTCAACGATTCAAATATTTTATTTTTTATTAATCCTATGCTTTGAATGGCAGTTACAAGTCAATAATAGGGGTTATCAACATAGGATGCTAGATACAAGTCTATAAAATTGAAATCAATTTTATTCTGGTGACTTTGCGATATTTTTAAAACTTAACTTTCTCATTCATTAGATTTTAGTCATAAACAACAGATTCAACCTCCTCTCCAAGGCTGTTGTTGCCTCCCATATTTTTTATCGGCTCTCGTTGAAACAAATATAAAAACAAATATTTATTTGCGCAAATAAAATTAAAATTTATTTATTCTAAAAATGCGCAAATAAGTTTTCCATTTGTATATGGGAGATATTAATGAGCAAATACTTGAGGAAATTGGCGAGCAATTGCGCATTCAACGTGAGAAAATATACTACTCACTGAAAGATGTAGCCAATATGACGGGATTAACGACCAATACAATAGCGGCTGTTGAAAGAGGAAAAGGCGCCTCGCTGAACAACTTTATCCTGATCTGCCGTGCTTTGAAAATTCAACCACATACCATATTCAAAAAACAGATAGATTTAACACCGCTCTACAATATCCCGCCTGAGTCAAAGCGCCGCATCGAAATGACCAAAGAACTGGATGACCTTGTTTACAATTCCAATTTTTTCGAAATACCCCGCCGCGTTTCTGATATCATACGACAACTGAATGCCAACAAAGAACAAAGCAATAAATTTTCTGTGTATCTCAGCAGTTATTGTGAGGAAGGTACACTGGAATACGAAAAACATGGAAATTATAAAGAATACCGAAAAAAGCATTCTCCAAAACCTGTCAAAAAGTATAGTAAATGATCGGTTTCGCACAGTAAAATTGCGATCCAGTCTCATGGAAGTTTCGCGAAGTCCTATGACTGCTACAAACAAAGCAATGGAACTTTGATTTCCCCTCGTGGAAAAATGAAACAAACGCGTGTTTGTCTCATCTTCCCGGGTAACTGAACGAAAAACTCCCCTGACTGCTTGTTGCAGTCAGGGGAGTTTTTCGTTCAGTCGATGGACTGTTTGATTTCCCCACGTGGAAAAACCGAACAGTCATCGGTTTGTTTCATACTTTTAGGTGGGGAATAGGTTTCCTTGTACAATGAAGAAAAATAATGTTCAGGATCATTAAGGATTAATAACCAAACTATTTCCCAATCCGGTCATAAATCCCGGACCGATATTTTGTGCTTTCAGAAGATCACGGTGTTTGTTGTCCAGTTTCGGAGCTCCGGCATCGGCTGCTGCCGCGAAAGGATAGTTACCTACAAAAGCATCCAGTACCGGGCTATTTCCGGTCGGTTCATAGATTCCCTCAGCGGTCAATGTATACTGTGGATTCTGACGTGTAAAGCCCGCCGGAAGCTGTTGGCTCGTCGGCACGTCATAGACGATATTTCCCTGATAGGTAAAGTTAACGGGTTGATCTGTGAAGGTCAGCATGGTTGAAGTCGCCGCTTGCGACACCACATTATTGGCGATATGTCCATCTGTCGGTGGCAAGGTACGGCTGCTCCCCCCTTTCCCCGAACCGATATCAAATGACTGTTTACATTTAATCATGGTATTGGCCACCACCTTTGCACGTTTTACTTGATAGTAACCGCTTAATGGTGAATTAGGTACCCCGTCCATTAAAACCAAGGGTGCTTTTTGTCCCGTTCCCGCCATATGTTGAAAATAATTATTGTAAACAATATGATCCTCACCGATGATACGGATTCCGCCGGCGGCGCTATTGCCGTTACCGACAAAATAGTTTCCATAGACGGCAGAACCGTTTCCATGTCTCAGGCACAATGTCCCTTGACTCTCGTGGAAGAAATTATTGCGAATGGTATCAGCTCCCATTTTGTTTGAGATAATTTCCATCTCACCATTGCAACGCTGAAAGATATTATCCTCGATCGTCGTATAGGCATTGGTCATGGACCAGTCACTCGTTCCGATACGGATAGTTTCGCCGCCGTTATTGGGCAGTTCCGCCCGCTCCCCAAAAAAATTATGGTCTATCCGGTGCTTCATGGTTTTGTTTGTTCCCCAGACCACCATCGTAGGGCCCTGATGTGATTTTCCTTTGAGATAGCAATGGTCAACACGGTGATTAGAGCCATTGATCGAAACCCAACGGTAGTCCGTTGTTGCCGTAGGTGGATTATAATCCACGATAGCACTATTTGTTAACCGGCAATTCGATGAAGATGAGGTGAAATCAACGACATTTTTGCCTGATGTATATCCATTCTGGAAAACCAGCCCGCTGACCACAAGCCATTTTCCCGTAATACTAACGGAAGACATACCTTTCAGAATCACTGTGCCGGGTTGTTCAGCCATCAGCACGATAGGCTGCTGACTTGTCCCCTGGGCGGCAAAGGTCAATTCCTGGTCTGTCCATTGCCCCGATTTCATAATCACCGTATCACCCGGATGCAGACTTAGGGCCTGCAGATCGGCCGCAGATTGAATGGTATGACATTGCACACAGGCGACACCATTTAATTGCATGTTGATCATAACCGGTTTCTCACAGCTGCTCCCGATCACGAATAAGAGTGAGAGCGAAGCAAATACCATTTTTTTTGCGTTCATATTTAAGTTTATCGAAGGTCTTTAATTTACTGTAAGGAAATAAAAGGATAGACAGTGGTGTTTCCCTTTACTCCGTAAACATGCACCACACCATTCGTGACCCCATATCCCCCCGATCTATTGGTTGTTTTATTATTAATCTGAATCGGAGCCAGATCACTATTGTTCACCAGCTTTAAATACATGGCTCCCTCCTGATCAAAACCTTTCCCCTCATTCAGGTAGCCCAGCAGCGATCCTTTACTGGCGACCGTATTTGCCGGCAATAAAGTTTTTGCTTTCACATTGTCGATGCTCAGATCAGCGAAGTTATATTTCCCTTGCAAGATGAGATAAAGAAAATAATTCCGTACGTCCTCTTTGCTATAATCTTCCCATTTCGCCGCAGGTTTGGTCAGTGGCTTTCCGGTTCCATCTACTCCTGTCACAATAGGAAAATCTAAAAAGAGTCCACCCGTTACCTTTTTTGTCTTCACATCCCAGATTTTAATGGCATCATTGTGCAAAAAAATAAATGTTCGATCTGCTTTTTCCAGTTCATTCAGATCAATGCCGGCGTATTCCAAACCCATGCGCATCCATTTGAAGGCGGTATCTGTTGGATTTTCAGGAGTTCCATAGGAACGGTTTTCTAAAAACTTCCTCGCGCTAATGCCAATATTAGGATCGAGCGTTTTATGTTCATAATCGTAATTTTCCTGCAATTCCATATCAAAAAGGGAACAGCCAGTTGTCAGTAAAGTCAGGAGCATCACTCCCACTTGTATCCACTTGATGTTAAAATTTCTTTTCATAATTTCCTTTTCTAAATTCCCGCATTAATCTGTGTACCCCGGATTTTGAACCAACAAACTATTGGAGTTCAAAACATTTCTATTCAATGGCCAGTAAGCTCGATTTTTAGGGTCTAAGAATCCCGGCATTTCCAGGTTTCCGGCATCCTCTTGTCTACGTTTCAGAATAGGGTCCATCACGACCTTGACACGGTTTGTTCTGACCAGGTCGAACCATCTTTTCCCTTCTCCGAAAAGCTCCAGCTGCCGCTCGTTCAGAATTGCGGTTTCCAGTGCATAAGGGGTTGCCAATTCGGGTGCGCTCACATCATATGCTGGAAGCTGAGCACGTTTGCGCACAAAATTCAAGTATTTAATGGCTTTTTCCCTGTCGCCCCTTGCGTTCAGG
The DNA here is from genome assembly GCF_003071065.1 of Sphingobacterium athyrii. Classification (GTDB taxonomy): domain Bacteria; phylum Bacteroidota; class Bacteroidia; order Sphingobacteriales; family Sphingobacteriaceae; genus Sphingobacterium; species Sphingobacterium athyrii. The sequence continues at coordinate 5,380 of NZ_QCXX01000012.1, forward strand.
GCCTCGGCATACAGTAGATAAATGTCACTCAGGCGGTACATGGTCAGATAGACCGGAAGCAATTGATTGGTTGCAGGCCAGGGATCCGCTTTAGTTGGATTTGCTTCTGTCGGATACCATTTAATAAATCGATCCCGCTTATTGCTTGGCATACCGAAATAAACATCCAAGGTCTGTTTTGGCCGAATATCCGGACTTGGTGTACTTGTTGTCTGTGGCAGAAACCAGCTGGTCCAGATCCCTTCATCCACAATCACCTGTTTGTTATTTGATGTCCAGGAAGTTTGCATGCAGGCACAGCCATTTTTCAGGTAATCCCAGTGGATACTCCAGATGGTCTCTTTGCTGGAAGATGGATTTGTAAAGATGGTTTTCCAGGTCGCAGCATCCTGTAGATTGGTTTCATTTAAACCAGCATAAGTAACATTGGTCGGTGATTTTGCCAGGAATAATTTCTCTATCCACTTGATCGCATTTTCATGATCTCCCTGCCACATATATACATCGGCCATAATCGCACATATTCCAGCCTCACCGATTGTCCACAAGGGGCTTCTGGCATCTTTGGTAATCAATGAATAGGCTTTTTCCAGATCTGGAATAATTACATCTTTTAGGAGTTTCTCCTTCGGTTCACGCGCTCTTTCAACAGGTTGCTGCACATCTTCGTAGGGTTCTAACCAGATCGGTGCGTCACCCCAGACACGAACAATATAAAAGTAAGACATGGCGCGAAGCGCATAGCTCTGGGCCAAATAATCATTTTGCATAGCCATTGTTATCCGACTATCCAACTGTGCCGCCTGCGGGATATATTTGATGTTGTTATTCGCCCGCCCAATGGTTGTATACAGGCCACTCCAATCTGAAAAATCATTCGAAGGAGTGATACTGTTCAACACAATTTCATCGACATAGTCCTTGGTATAACTAATAAAGCGATCGAAATTATCGGACCGATATTCTCCCCAGTAAAGATATTTCTCGGTATACTGTTCTTTCCCGACCATTTCCAGCTGAAAAGCACTATACATGCCGGCCATTGCAGCCTGTACATCGTACATATTTTTGTAGTGCTGATCCAATGTCCCATCTGCAAGTGGTTTTTCGTCAAGGAATTTGTTACAGCCACCCAAGGTGCCTAAAAAAAGTAATGCTGCTAAAATTTTTATTTTGTACATAATTGAAATCTTCTAAAAATTAACATTTACACCGAAACCAAACTCTCTCCTTCTTGGATAACGGCCATCGTCCTCGCCCGGTGTCAACGGATTCGTTGTGCTGAATTCAGGGTCATAGCCTCTATAATTCGTCCAGGTCAATAGATTTGTTCCATAGATATAGGTTGTAAGGCCTTTCATTTTCAATTTATTGGCCAAATTTGGACTAAACGTATAGGCCAGACGTGCACTGGCAAGTCGAATAAACGAAGCATCTTCGATGTACAGACTGTTTTGGTTCGTCTTCATATTTCCACGGTTATTTCTTTCAGGGTAGTAAGGATACTTGGCCTCATCCCCCGGTTTCCGCCATACATTGTATACCATATCCGGTGACCCCGCTCCGGTATTTGAAGGATAGTTCTGGCGTTGCAACAAAGCATTATACACTTCTCCACCAATGGCCCCATTGAATAGCACATTTAAAGAAAAGCGTTTGTAGGTAAATGTCTGCATAAAACCAAAGTAGAAATCAGGGGTAGGATTTCCCAGGATCATGCGATCATCGTCATTGATCAAGCTATCGCGTTTGTTGTTGAACCACTCGGCATCGCCCCCCTTCAGCTTGCCGTCGGGAGCATATAGATGATGCACCGGACCCTCGTAATTTTGACCGTCTGATGTATAAACAGGCTTACCGTCACGATACAATGGCTTCCCCTGGTCATCAAGTACGAGGGTCAGTTTATCCCAGTTGTCGTTGTAGGCATTGGACTCATCCCAAGCATATACACCGAGATTACGCCATCCGTAAAAATTACCGATGCGTCCTCCCTCTTCGAGATACCATTTATTCCCCGGAAAGAAGGGAATGCCGTCGGCGAGTTTCACGACCTTGCCACGCTCAAAGGAGATGTTTCCATTGATTTCCCAGGTAAAATTCGATTGAACGATCGGTCGGGCATTAACGACAAACTCCATTCCGCGGGTCCGGATTGATCCCACATTTACCTGTAGTTTTGTGTATCCGGTTTCTTTTGGCAATTCTCTTGGATATAAAAGATCCGTGGTTGTCTTCACATAGTAGTCCACAGTAAAGCCCAATCTTCCATTGAGGAATGTAAGATCCAAACCCACATTGTTCTGTGTGGTCATTTCCCATTTGATCAAATAATTACCTAATGTCGGGGTCATTGAAGCTCCCCCCACACCATTATAATTTCCACCAAATGCTACTTTGGCGTAAGATTCGTAATCCCCTATTTTATCATTTCCTAGCTGCCCAAAACTATATCTGAGTTTAGCATCCTGTAATGCCGGTTTAGCCCATTTCATAAAATTTTCGTCCGAAAAACGCCAAGCGGCAGATCCCGAGAAAAAATTCCCCCATTTGTTGCTCGGTCCAAATCGTGAGGAGCCATCTCTTCGATAGGAAGCTTGCAAGAGGTAGCGGCTTTTATAGTTGTAGCCAATTCTGCTGAATAACGAGGCTGTTGCATTTGCAGTCGCCGATGTATACGTCTTCGATGAGGTTAGATAATCCGGAAATGTGACCAGGACCTCCTCGTTTACACTGTTCAGATATTCAGAATGGAAGCGATCGAAACGTCTACGATCGGCACTGAATCCCAACAGGGCATATACGTTATGGTCCTGTGCGAATGTTTTGTTATAATTGGCAAATGCCTGGAATTCCCAGGAGAAAGTCTTGGTAAATTCATTCGATCCATTGTTCTGATCTTTATTGGCCGATAGAAAACGAGGCGAAAAACCTGTATTTTGCAAGTTATCCAACCGTGCATTGAACAAAGTCGTCAATTTGAGATCATTCGTCAACTGATAGTCCAATTGGTTATTAAATTGACCAGAATAGGTTTCGTCAATATTTTGCTCATACAATGCATTGGCGACCGGATTTCGTTTAGATCCAACATAACTCGTCAATGATCCGTCAGGATAATAGATCAGCGAATAGGCCGGCCTGTCCATAACGACACGAACAGTATTGGCAATTGGAATGCTATTGCCTTTTTGCCAGGCAAAGGAAATATTGTTGGAGTATCTCAGTTTCGATGAGGCCTGATACTCCACATTGATCCGCGATTGCAAACGCTTTGCATAGCTATTCAGGATAATGGACTTATCATCCAGATAATTTAAACTGCTGTAATAACGAAGATTTTTTTGGCCACCACCTATACTCAACTTGATCTCTTTCTTTTGCGCAAGATTGCCGAGAAGCAACTTTTGAAGATCATTATCCGCATTAAAGCTCGGATTTAACGAGTCTATATTGCTATTTTGTCCCTGTATGTTTCTAAACTCGCGCACTTCAGCCGAATTACTCACCGGAATATAGTGTGCCAGACGGCCAAACAGGTGGTTGTAATTGACGTTAATCAGCGGTTTTCCTTCTGCACCACGCTTGGTTGTGATTAAAATAACACCATTTGCTGCGCGCGATCCATAGATTGAGGCAGAGGCAGCATCTTTTAACACTTCGATATTTTCGATATCCGTAGGGTTAATGTTTGCGCCATCCGGATTGATAACACCGTCGACCAGATACAAAGGCCCGTTGCCACCATTCAACGTTGAGGTTCCCCGCACCTGTATGGAGCCTGTTGCCCCCGGAGCACCACCACCATCGTTAACGATCAGTACGCCGGCAGCTTGTCCCTGTAAGGCATCAAATAGATTAATGGGTTGTCTTTCCTGAATTTTTTTTGCGCTGACAGAAGATATTGCCCCGGTTAGGTCTCGTTTTTTGGCGACGCTACCATAGCCGGTCACTACAATCTCATCCAGCGCATTATCGCTTTCGACCAACTGTACATCAATCTGTCGCTGACCGCCAATGGCCCGTTCCTCCTCTTTCATGCCGACCTGACTAAATACGAGGGTATTCGTAGGAGCAGCCTCAAGCTGATACTTCCCGGCGGCATCTGTGCTCGTTCCCTGACTCTTTCCTTTAATACGGACGCTCACCCCCTGTAGCGCATCGCCTTTACTGTTGCTCACTTTGCCTGAAATCCGGATATTCTGCTGGGCAAAGAGCGGTAAGCCCATACTGCCCATTAGTAAAAATAGGCAGAGTACAAAGCACCCCATTTTTGTGATACTTTTCATCATAAGTTAGATTTTTATTAATTGGTTATTTACTATACTATGGAATTCGGACCATCATGCTCCCATTTCGTCCCGGCTTCGCTATCGACCGAAGCTAATGACAGACTAACCCGTATTTCCCTATTTGGTTATTGTTTATAATTCGTTATTACCCAAATATCGGGCACTTCCTCTTGTCAAAGGGGGTAAATTCTGTTCTTTTTAGCAGTAAAAAATGGTCATTTTATCCAAAAAAGCACCTGATTCCACCATCAGTGACAAGCGGTTTTACTATTCCTATTTTGTCATAAATTCAAATTGAACCCTTCCAAACGTATTTGGTTTTCCTTGCTGCGGTTTGGATATTTCGCCACTCAGACTCCCTTTTTCATTTTTTTTGACCAACACCCTACGCCAGGCATAGCTTCCTTTTTCATAGTCAAAGCTCACACCATCATCATCATACAGCTGATAGCTTCCCTCTTTCTCCCCGTAATGACGGATGGTCAAATCAACCTTTTCATTTGAAAGTGGCGCATGTAAACGGCTGCCCATCATGGGTATAATACCACCATCTTTGACGTAGACCGGTATGCGGTCCATATCCGGCGAGGCTATGATCTCTTCTCCATTACCCGCGTATTTTCCTGTATAGAAATCATACCAATTACCTTTTGGCAACAACACTTTTCGGGATGACTCTCCAGCGAATAAGGGCGCGACCAGTATATATTCACCGCACATATACTGATCCTTGACTTCCCTGCTGACGGCTTCGAGATATGGATTTGTTTCCAGATCCTGATTGCCCAGCACCGCCTTGGACTGCCCCTGAAAACCTTCCTCCAATACCATCGCCCGGAAAGGAGGCGTACCCTCAAAGTGATACTTTGCAAATTCGGAATATAAATAAGGCATCAGCTCCATCCGCAATTGTGCATAATATTTCACCTGATCAGCGACTTCGGGAAAAGACCAGGGTTTTGTCCCACTGGACCAGGCATTGATCATGGCCATTGGCGAAAAGACAACGGACTGAAAGCGACGTAGCCACTCCTGCCCTGTTGTCGATCCCCGCACTTCCGGCGTCCATAGTACACCGCAAAATCCACTATTGACCAGTGCCGTGATAAAATCCTGATGACTGTAATAGTCATTGTAGATAACATAGGGCAAACTATTGGCTCCGGCATTCGATGCGCGTACCAGTCCATAGGTGCGTTTATTCAGACTTCTATACAAACTATCGGTTAATTTCTGCGCGAGTACACCATAGGTCTGCCGCATCTGGATACCACTGATACCCGATGGAAATTTGGCCATATCGGGCCAAAGATAATAATCGTAACCATCGACTTCATCCATTTTATAACCACTGACGCCAATCTTGAGCTGCGCATCCATGAATTGTTTAGCCAGGATTTTTTTGGCTTCGGGATGATTCAAATCGGGAACTGTACCATTCCACACCGTATGGGAGCCCGTATAAGGTTCGATCGCCTTACTGATCCCGGCTTCGGGTGAGATATACGGATTTGTCCAAAGATTTAGACGGATTCCCTTGGCAGCCAATTTCCTGATCAAAGAAGCTGGATCCGGAAAACGCCCTTTATCCCATTCAAACGTGCATGGATAGGCCCGCGACTGCCATCCGGGTTCAAGACCAATGAAATCAAGCGGAAAACCGTGTTCCTCGAACTGGGCGGCTTCATTCAGTACCTCTTCGGCCGTATAGAGTTTTTGTACTCGCTGTGTAAATCCCAACCCCCATCGTGGAGGCAATGTACCACCGCCACAGAATAGATTATACCGTTTGATTGCATCCAAGGGATTGATACCTGCAAAGACGTAGATCTCTACACCTGCTGTCGGGATATAGATCTCCACCGCATCCGAATACGGGCGCGAGTTCCAGCTTTTATCGGTATTGCGATCCTTGGCCTCTGCCGGCTCCTTGGCGTCTTTACGAACAGCAGTCCCCACGTAGTAGGTCAGATACTGTGCGGAATTAACAAGTACACCATAGCCCTTGGAGGAGACATAGAAAGGAACGGGGGCGTGTGTGCGTCCGTCGTCCTTGCCGCCATAATGGTCCACATGCAAGTTAAGTATCTTGCCGCGCTGGTGAACGGTCTGAAAATTCAGTCCCAGACCATAGATCTGTTCATTTTTTGTCAATGGCATCCGCACATAGGTTTTCCCGTCAATCAGTTCGGCATGAACCTCCATTTTCGGCAGCGGGAAGTCCGTTGACTGCAGCTGTTCAAGTGTTGCAGCGCGCGGTTTACTATCTGCAGCACCCAGCAGGGTGTATTTTTCAGGTTGACCAAAGGTGCCCTTCCATACACCGGGATATTGTTCTTTCCATTGGATAGGCTGTGCCTTTACATGGCTACAGAGCAACAGCAACAGGATAATCAGGATTTTTTCCATAATGGTTATTTTTTTAACAGGGCATATATGCACCAGAGTATTGGCGCCTGCCCATGCATATCACCTGTCTTTTGTTTTCGATCCAGGTAGTACTGATCATCATTTTTTCGGTTTGTCCCTTCACAGACATTGGCAATATCCCCTTCCTTATTGATATACCCGACCAGCGCCAACCAAGCCTTACGTGCGATTGGCGTGTATTCACTGGCATCAAGCCAGCCGTTCCGCACGCCTGTGATCAACGCATAGGTAAACATGGCCGACCCCGAAGTTTCTACCCAGGATTCCGGTCTATCGATCAGTTGCCCCCACAAGCCATCTTCACGTTGATATTTTTTGAGGCTGGCCATCATTTTTTTGTAAGAGGCCAAAATGGCAGGTCTATTGAGGTTATCCTTGGGCAAAGCAGATAGCAATTCGCTCATCCCGGCTGCCATCCAGCCATTTCCCCTACCCCAAAAGAAAGGTGCATCCGGGGCATGATAGAATAGACCGTTTTCTTTTTGAATGGTATCGAGGTAGACAAGCATTTCATGTGCTGCACGATCAATGTATTTACGCTTCCCGGTCACCTGAAATGCTTTGGACTGCAGCATGGTGATCATGTACATGTCATCTATCCAATAGCGTGTCTGCCAGGTCAGCCCCTTGTCCAGAAACTTTTGGTAGGAATCTTTCACCGTTTGGGGCGAATCAATAGGAATACTCCATTGCGCATCGGCAAAACGCATCCCCATCTCGCGAAAAGTTTTGTTTTTTGTCTGCCGGAAAAGTTCAAGTGGAACCGTTCCAAACACCGCAAAATCCACATGCCAGGGTCGCGGTACCAAGTGCTTCTCGGTATCAAAAAAAGGCATAAAGCGTTGTGTCAGCTTATCGAGCAGCGCTTTGTCCTGAGAGATTTCCGCAAACTTCAATGCCCCATACCAGGTACATACTTCAGGATAAGTAATGGATTTGGGCGGTGCCGGCGGTTTAAAGCTGTTATGTGGACTTTCGACAAAACGCTGTGCGACCAAACGGCCAACGGTCATGGGATTGGCCCCTTCGGGCCAGTTTTTTAAATCTATGTGCTGTGCCGGAGCATATAGTGCCAAAGACACAGCAATACCCGAAAGTATCGACCTCATAAAAGTTATCATCAGCTGGGTTTATATTTAGTTATTATACCAAATATCGTTATGCCGCTGCTTTTTTGAGGGGTAATTTTCGGTCATTTAGGTGGAAATATTGACATCTGCGGTTGCACCATCAAAAAATTATAGATCCATCATCACACGCAGGCTCATAAAGGCCATTAAGACAACGATTGTCACGCCAATCAGCGTGAGGATCAACGGTTGTTTATAGACACCGACAATTGCCGGTTTATATGCAGCGATTAACATCACTGTCAGCGAGACGGGCAATATAATCCCATTTACCGCACCGGCGATAATCAATAAATGAACGGGTTTACCTACAGAAACAAATATGATGGTCGAAATCAAGATAAAGGCAATAATAACCCAATTTTCATTTTTAGCGATCCGTGCACTGAATGTTTTTATAAATGATACGGAAGTATACGCCGAACCGATAATGGAGGTAATCGATGCCGCGAACATCACCAGGCCAAACAGGCGATAACCAAAATTGCCAGCAGCAAGCCGAAAGACCGAAGCTGTAGGATTACCATCCTCGATCAGCAGACCCTGGCTCAGCACGCCCAGTGCAGCCAAAAATAAACATACCCTGACCAGCGAAGCAACAGATATCCCCATGACAGCACTCCTATTGACGGTAGGTAAAGCATCAAATCCCTTTACCCCCGCATCAATCAGACGATGACCACCCGCGAAAGTGATGTAGCCACCGACAGTTCCTCCGACCAGCGTAATGATAGAGACAAAGTCAATTTTCGCAGGAGCCACCGTACGCAGTACCGCCTCGCCCAATGGTGGCGAAGATATCAGTGTGATGTAGATAAAAGCCAATATCATAATTGCTCCCATGAGCTGCGTAAAACGGTCCATGGCTTTGCCGATCTGCTTGTTGATAAAAACAGCAATGGCGATCAATGCAGAGATGCAGGCCCCGGTCATGACATGAACACCAAAGAGCGCCTCCAGCCCTAGTCCAGCCCCGGCGATGTTACCAATGTTAAATGCCAGTCCACCGAGGATAATAAGCAAGGAAATAAATCCCCCCAGCCCGGGCAGCAATTTATTGGCGATATCCTGTGCCCTCATTTCGGATACGGCGATCACACGCCAGATATTAAGCTGAACGCCAATATCAATCAGGATCGAAACCAGAATTACGAATCCAAAGCTGGCGCCCAGTGATTTGGTAAAAACCGTGGTCTGGGTCAGGAAACCCGGACCGATAGCCGATGTCGCCATCAACAATGCCGCACCAATAAGCGCTGAGGTGTTTTTTTGTTTCATCGGATAAGTATCTGCTTGTCTTTTAACGTCTGGTTGATTTTCTTGGCAAATTGAACGGCCTCTTCGCCATCGCCATGCAAGCAGATGGTATCGGCCCGGATATCGACCGCAGTACCTTGCAGGGAAATAACTTTTCCGGTTTTAATCATACCAACCACCTGCTCGGCGGCCTGTTCAGGATCATGGATCAGCGCATGTTTATCTGACCTTGCAGTCAATGTGCCATCCTGTTGGTAAGTACGGTCGGCAAAGACCTCACTATAAACATTCAATCCCTTTGCTCTGCCAGCTCTGATGAGTTCACTTCCCGAGAGCCCATATAATATAAGTCCGGGGTCTATATCATAGATGGCTGCTGCTATCGCATCTGCCAGTTCAGGTTTTCTTGCCGCCATATTATAAAGCGCACCATGCGGTTTTACATGTTGCAAAGTCGTTTGCTGAACTTTGGCACAAGCAGCAAGCGCCCCCACCTGATACACGACCAGTTCATACACTTCCCGCGCTGAAAGCTGCATCTCACGCCTACCGAAACCTACCAGATCCGGAAAGCCGGGATGGGCGCCTATTTTGACCTTGTACTTCAGAGCGAGCTGAACAGTCCTCATCATCGTTGCGGGATCTCCGGCATGAAAACCGCAGGCAATATTTACTGCGGAAACATAAGGCAGGATCGCCTCGTCATCGCCCATTTTCCAAGAGCCGAAGCTCTCGCCCAGGTCACAATTCAAATCTACGGTAAGCTGTTTATTCATATTTCAATGCGATTGCACTTTTCAGTTTTTTTAATTGCGTATGCTGTTTCTTCAGTAGGCCATGTGCCTCATCCAGGCTGATCCGTTCAAATCTGACACGATCATTTGGTCCTTTTTGAGCCAGAAGTGGCAGGTCTATGGTGGCCACCTGTGCAATCACCGGATAACCACCTGTGGTCGGATGGTCAGCCATTAGGATAATCGCATTGCCATCAGGCGGCACCTGTATGCTCCCGAAGGTCACCGCCGTTGACAACAGTTCCTTCTGTTCTGTTAGCCGAAGCGGTTTGGATGTCAGCCGGTACCCCATCCTATCTGAGTTGTTGCTGATGGTAAATACATCCGAAAAGAAGCTTTTTTGCGCGTTACTTTCAAAGCAGGTAAATTGAGGTCCATCCAGCACCCGAATAATCTCCGTGGTCAGGTCAGGATATAGGCCGGGATCCATGCTCCAATGGAACAAGCTATCTTTGCCCGTATAGTGATGTCGGAAAGCGATGCGGTCTCCTTCATGAAGCGCTCTTCCCTGCCAGCCACCCAATCCTCCTTTACTATAGGTCGACCTGCTTCCTAATATTTCGGGGATATCAAGCCCACCCTGAAAACAAATATAAGCCCGACAACCTAAATGTGGTCGGCCAAAAGAGAGCAGTGAACCAGCCTCAACCAGGACTGGTCTCCACATGGGCAGTGGATTACCATCAATCATGGGCGACAGGTCTGCCCCTGTCAAACAAATAAGTTGAGCCTGTTCAAAGCAAATTATCGGTCCAAGAACAGTACATTCTATCGCGGCTTCATTATCCGGATTTCCGAGGATGTTATTACCAAGACGGAGCGCATAGCTGTCCATCGCCCCACTCACAGCCATTCCGTAACGCTGTAGCCCGTAGCGCCCCAGGTCCTGTATCGTTGTTAGCATACCTGCTTTGACGATCTTAATGCCCATTGCTTTTCGTTTTTTGTTGTACAAACTCATCATAGCTTATGGGAACAAAGCATACGCGGTCACCCACTTCAAGCAGCGAAGGGCTCTCCCGCGTTAGGTCAAACAGTTGCTGCGGCGTATGTCCGATAATCTGCCAACCACCTGGAGTTTCGATTGGGTAAACGCCAGTCTGTTCCCCCGCGATGCCCACTGCACCCGCTTCTATTTTCAAACGGGGCACCTCCTTTCGTGGCGTCGCGATCCGACTGTCCATACCGCCCATATAGGGAAATCCGGGAACAAAACCGATCATATATACTCGGTATTCGGGGGTACTGTGTAGACGGATAACTTCTTCCTCTGTCAACCCATTATATTGGGCTACATAAGCTAGATCAGCCCCATTGTAATAGACAGGGATTTCCTTTTTTAGGCCTTTATATTCTGTATCCTCTGGTATATCTTGTACAATCATTTGGAGCGCCGACAATAGCTCCTGATAGGTAATCGTCAGCGGATCATAGTAAATCGTGATCGTCGTATAGGCCGGAACACATTCGATAAGACCGGGCTGTGACCAATTTTCGAGACAAGCCACAACCTTACGTACCTGCGTATTGAGCGCTTCGGAAAGCGTATCGCCGAAAGAGAGGACAATCGCCTGATCGCCCATGGGATAATACCGGATGGGATTTGGCAACGCTATACTTAGAGACTGCTCGTGGGAACTTCCCATAATTTATTTATTATAATCTACACAAAGATTATAAATACCGGACGATAATCAAAAAATAATTGGGTTGTTAGGTAGTAGTGGACTATATGATTAAAGCTTTTCGATTTCCTCGGCAGATAAATCTGTATAACGCATTATCTGCGCCATTGGAACGCCATCTTGTTTCATTGTACGTGCAAATTCAATAGCTTTTTGATGTTTGCCTTCTTCAACGCCAACCATTCGACCTTCTTTGAGTCCAACCTTTCGACAGTAGTTACCTTCAGAACTCAACTATACACTTTCCTTCTATGATTTCCTAGCTTGGTTTTAAGTTTCACCTACTGTTGACCTACATTTAGCCTACTATTGGCCTACTGTAATAGGTAAACAGTAGGCTAAATGTAAACCAAAAGAGGGACAAAGGGCAAATAATGTCAGGAAAAATGGCGAAGAAAATAGGAAGTTAGTGCGAAGGATATTTTGTACTAGTTGTTGATCCTATCTTCGAAACTCATTCGGAACTACTTCGCCGCTTGTTCGGCGGCGACCTTACTTTTCTTCATTAGTCACCTATGATTTCGCAGTTTTTTTTTTCAAACAGATTAAATTAAAAGAGGCTGTCTCAAATTTATTTGGGACAGTTTTTTTGTTTAAAAAGTCTATGAGATAGATCTGTGTGTTGTTTGTTGGTTATTTTGGAAAAAGACTCATATGAAAGAGAAAAATGAACAAAAAGTAGCTTTTTAGGCCGCTTTTTTTCTTAGATTTTGCGCTATTGCCAATAATCCCCATTCTATGGACACTTTTTCTTTACCCCGGAGCATAAATCTTCGGAACCCATGGTTCTGTTTAATGTTTGCAAAGACAGGTTCGACATCATGGCACCTCTGTTTTCGTTTGGCTACACCTACATCGCTGTTGAGCAATTCGTATGCCCTGTCCCTGTACATCTCAAGTTGCTTATTCACCCCGATGATCCTATTTCCCTGTGATTTGTGACAGGCGCCATTCAACGGGCAGTTTGTGCAGTTTTTTGCCTGATACTTTTTGATTTCCTGCCGGAAGCCTGCGGAGGTCTTTTGGTTAAATGTACCTATACAATGCATTTCCTGTCCCATTGGACAGATATAGCAATCCTGTGAAGGATTATAATGTAATTTATCTGCAGAAAATGGTTTCTTATCCCGACAGCTCTTTTTCTGCCCTTTGTCAAACATACCATATTTCACATAGCCCTCAATATTTTTTGCTGCCAGTAATGCATAGTTTTCTTCACTGCCATAACCGGCATCCGCGGTAAGGGTTCCCGGTGTTTTTCCAAAGCTGTCCTCATGTTGTTGCAAATGACCGGATAATGTTCTGGTATCTGTGGGATTGGAATGTATGGTATAATTGACAATGTATTGATTGGACGTGGATATCTGGATATTATATCCTGGTCTGAGCTGGCCATTTTTCATATGATCCTCTTTCATCCGCATAAAGGTGGCATCGGGATCTGTTTTGCTATAACTGTTTCTGTCTCCCAGGGTAGCTTCCTGCTCTTCATATTGTGCGATCTTCTCCGGATAGTTTTTGGTTACATAACGCAACTTTGCTTTCATCTTCTTATTTACCGAAGCTTTGTCGGATAAGACCCTGTTCAGCTTATCGACCGTAGCCCGGACTTTTTCGCTGTCAATTGTCGTCAGATCGGGAGGATCCGGAAGGTTGTCCTCCGACTTGGCGATACTTTGGGCGTAGTCCCATATATCTTTTAAAGCAGCTTTCATCTTTTCCTTATTGGTATGGATAGCTTTTTTCCAAACGAAAGTGTATCTGTTTGCATTAGCCTCTATCTTGGTGCCATCGGTGTAGACATCTTCTATGCTTAACAACCCTTCTTCGGCCAGGAGCTTAACAACTTCTTCAAATACACTGCGAAGTGCTTCCTTTAAGCGGACACCACGAAATCTGTTGATAGTATTATGATCGGGGTAGCTCATGCCGCTCAGCCACATGAAGTTGATGTTCTCCCGGCAGGCTGTTTCCAGTTTCCGACTGCTGTAGACATTGCTTACATAGCCAAACACCAGAACCTTCAACAGCATTTGCGGATGATAACTGGAACAGCCTTTTATCTTGTAGGCATCCAAAAGACCCTGTATGTTGATACGGTTGATCACATCGTTAACAATACGTACCGGATGTCCTTTGGAGACCAATTCGTCCAAAGTTGGAGGAATTGCCATAATCTGGTCCTGATAGTAAGGCTTAAAAGTAGGTCTTTGAGATGACATATATCTTTTTTTACACTTTAAATATATGAAAATCAGTTAATTGAACCAAATTAAACATAATGAAATAATATAAAAAAGAGGCTGTCTTTTTGAGACAACCTCTTCAAAAAAATTATATTCCAAAAATTTTAGTTAAACTTAAATTTCACACCAAATTGCATATAATATGTTGAAGTAATCGTCTGATTTACACGAGTAGTTTCTCTGATTACATCACCATTGGCACCATTTAATCTAAATTCTGGTTTCACATTACCTTGTACATCCAATGCCGGAGTAGTTTTTGTGCTAACCATATTTGTTGGAATCAACAATTGATTGTTACTAGTTTTGAACACCCCCCAATCAGAATTAAATAAGTTACCAATATTAAACACATCCCAGAAAAACTCCAATGAATTTTTCTTACCACCAATTCCATTGAATAATTCTTGTGTAAATCTCAAATCAAACTGATGTCTCCAAGGCATAATTCCACCATTACGCTCAGCATACTGTCCTTTTCTTGATTTAAGATAATCATCACCGTCAATCATTGCAAAGAAAATATCTGATTGCTCTTTTGCTGTATAACCTTTTCCACCATAAATTGAACCCGGTGTCGCTGTGATATCTACAAATTTGATTTCAGATGCATCTTTAGGAACATAAATCAAGTCGTTATTTTGTCCATCACGGTTAAAGTCAGCAGAATAACCATAAGATACCCGACCCATTGAAGAACCTGAATAAAATAAAGTAACTGAGGTATTTAGGTTTTTAATCCATTTATTCGTATAGGATACCGATCCTACCAAGCGATCTGGTAAAACATTATCTGTGTAACCTAGTGTAGGGTCATTTGAATTACCGATAGACTGGTAAGGTAGTGACCATAAATTTGCGATCTGGCTACCAGCTCCATCACCATAGTTTTTAGCACCGCTTCTTGTATAGGCTAAACTTGCCGAGAAACCATCTTCAAAAGCTTTCGCTAACTGAGCAGTTACAGACCAATAGTGTCCACCTTTAGCATTAGACATTTGGATTGCAGAAAATGCACCTGTTCCAGTAGTAGAAGGTTGACCTTTGTCCACTTTATTAATGTACTTATCTTTATTAGCATCAGCATATATGAAACGATTATCTCCATAACCAGAAATACTCATTTGTGTTGGGTCAGCTAAATTGATATTTCTTGCAACGGCCGCATTGATATCCTTATTGTAAATGGCTTCCAAAGTACCAACAACTCCGAATGGCAATTTGTAATCAACTGCTAAACTTGACTTCCAAGTGGACGGGAATTTCAAATTCGGATCCATGACAGAAACACTTGTCGTTGAGATCGATTTTGTAGGATCGGCAATCGTTTTAGGATAGTTCGCACGAATATCTGGGCTGAAATCTGGAATTGCGCTTCCATCTGCAGGGGAATTAACCAATGCCTGTAGCATTCCTGAATCACCAGATTGCGATACGATCCATACAAATGGAATACGGCCGGTAAAAATTCCTGTTCCACCTCGAAGCATCAAAGAACGGTCACCCTTCACGTCATAATTGAACCCAAATCGAGGCGATAACATTACCTTAGTTTTTGGTAATACACCTGTATTTACTTTCAAACCATTTGCAAATGTCATCGCAGAAATGAGTGGATGTTCTCTAATTTCGCTTACACCTGGATACCCTGGCAATTCTAAGCGTAAGCCTCCAGTCAATTTCAATTTATCATTGACTGTAAACTGATCTTGAATATATAAAGAGATCTGATTAAACTTAAATCTAGGAAAAGCTTGGGATCCATCAGGTGTTAACGGATATGTTAACGCATAATTAATTGCTTTTTTTCCCTCTTTAAAATCCTCCCATGAATTGAACAAGTAATATCCTGCCCCAAAACGTTGGAAACCGTTTTTTACATCGCTAGTTTCAAATTGACCACCGAATGTAAAATCATGATTCTCGTATGTGTAGTTTCCATCCAAATTTGCTGTCCAAGTTTTCACTGACCGCAAGTTTCCATAGGAGAATGGTTCATAACCAAAAGTAGTGACTACATTGTCTCCTCTTTTGATATCTACCAGTGGGAATTCACCACCATTAACAGAACGCGGCTCGTCTTGATTGACATAAGATATCCGTGCAGAGGTATTTACGTTACCAAGTTTACCAGTATATTCCATTGTCCCGGAAAACAAGTTCGTTTCCTGGAAATAATTTGAGTTTGAGAAATGTAAGGCATTACTTCCCGTACGGCTTAAACCCGAAACACCTGAGTTTGTGTAGGAATTACTTATTTCGGATGGTGATTTTGCTTTAACCTGGTTGTATCTAAAGTTAATTTTATGGTTTTCGGCAATGTTCCAATCTATACGTGCAAAGATTTTATCGTTATTGCTTTTATTAGAATAACCCTGGTAAGGTCCTGGATCATAGCCATATTTTTCTTTTAAAAATGTCGACACCTCATTCATAAAGTCTTCATTCGGTCTGGCAACAAAATTAGGTGTACCCGGTTTACCAAATTCATCCCCCTTTGAAGCTATTTTAACCGGCCCAGGTTGTTCTGTTTTGTTTTGCTCCAAATTGACGAAGAAAAAGACCTTATCTTTTACAATAGGCCCTCCCAAACTTACTCCGTATTGTTTCACTGATAATTGGTTAACGGGCGTTAATACGTCGCCGATTCTCGTTCCTTGTTGCTTATCTGAACGTCCCGTATAAAAGGCAGAACCAAAGAATTCGTTTCGTCCTGAACGCGTAACTGCATTAATTGCTGCTCCTGTAAATCCAGACTGACGTACATCATATGGAGTCACATTAACTGAAATTTGTTCAATCGCATCTATAGAAATTGGCGACCCATCAGCAGGAACGTTGCTACCAATACCGAATTGATTATTGAAGTTCGCTCCATCCAACGTAAAGTTATTTGATCTAAAGTTACCGCCACCTATTGAAGTTCCATTGGCTTGAGGTGTCAAACGTGTCAAATCGTTTACACTACGTGTGATAGAAGGTAAATTTTCAATCTGGCGACGTCCAACAATCGTAGATGCACCATTTTTTTCACTTTTTAAAGCAGCTCCGCGAGTTACTAGGACTTCCTCAAGATTAGTCGCTGCATTATCTCCAAAAACTGGGTTTAAAACAAACGGTTCACCCAATTGTAAGTAAACATCTTCGTAAACGATAGGCTGTTGTCCAACATAGGTCACTTCAATTTTGTAAGGTCCCCCAACACGCATGTTTGCCAAGTTAAACCGTCCAGCAGCATTTGCCGATCCCGAATAAACCGTTCCCGAGGGCACGTGCGTTGCCTTGATTGTAGCTCCTGAAGTTAGACTGCCATTTGCTTCTTTTACAATACCTGTAACGCTACTTGTTGTGACCTGAGCTTGTACAGCACCATAACTGGCCATTACAAGAGCGAAAAAGAGTAAAGATCTTTTCATATAATGTGATTTGTTAAAAAATGTTAAGCAAAATTACTAAGAGATTTCAAATAACAAAGGACTTAATATAAACTTAACACACTACAGCACATTCATTTCCTAACATTTACCGGCAAATTCCTGCTTTCTAACACAATTTTTAAATAAAAAAAACGTTATAACACCTTTTAAACTGCCATTAACAAAGAATTAAATCCAAACAAAATAGTTTTCCACACCGCATCAAACCATCCTATTTGTAACAACATTCTTCCAATCATAAAGAAAGCTTTTTAAAAAAAATTCACTAACTTTCTGTCAACCGAGCATTTTATTAATCAACTCGTTTTTTTGTAGCAATGACGCTACTAACCTAGGATTTGTATTAAAACAGTAAACTATTGTCCCTGCGAACTAGTTTTCTAATAAAAATCTGTTTTAAAAAATGGATAACTTTTTAGAAATTCGCACACCTTTATAATTCTCTTTTTCATGGAAGTCGGTATTCAAAATTCTTCTTTTCACGAACCCGCTGACATTAAACTGTCTCCAGCAGGGCTCGCTTTCTTAGCTTCAGCAGCTAAATGGGCCAATTTTTTGGCTATTGTCTGTTTTATTTTTATCGGAATATCGGCCATCACCATGATTAGCCTGATCTTTGGCGCGAGTGCTTTATCCCTCGGTCAGGGCGAATATGTCTCGGCCGGTACAATATCCACCTTCGGGGTGCTCTATCTCCTGTTCCTGGCTTTCTCCTGCCTCCCAATTTATTATTTGTATAATTTCGGATCCAAAGCACGAAAAGCAATAGAAAACCGCGATAGCATTCAGCTTGAACTCTGCCTCGATGCCCTAAAAAAACATTATAAATTCATCGGAATCATCGTCATTATCACGATCGCATTTAATTTTCTGGGCCTTATTCTCGGCATCGTCATGGGTATCTCTGATGCGATAGCTGCCGTATAGATCAGAGACAGACTAGCAACGGAATAGTTCCACTATTCCGTTGTCTATCAATGGCCTCTCCTTTCTTATCCTATTTACATCAATCCTAACGATACGATCAGAGAAACAAATTGTTTTCGACATGTTTTTTTAGAAACTCCCCTCCTCTAATCAAGCAATTATTGGTCAGACCAAAAAGAACAACCAACAAATAATTAAACTGCAAAAAACTAAACTGCTAACAACAAAAATATTTTCTATTTATTTTATTTTTTCCAAACAAAATCTGATTTAAATCGTTATAGCAATAGTGAAAGGAAAAATAAGATCGACAGTTCTTAAGCTTTCAGTTTGAAAATAACCAATTTGTATAACCCAAAACCTAACCTTTATGCAAAAAATAGAGAATTATTTACCATTGTAACCTGCTTTAGCTAATTAGGGAGCTTGCTAAAACAGACAGTCTGGGCTGTACCGAACCCCTGAATAAAGAAGAAGTAACCAAATTATTTAAAACACCACTTAACCATTTTTATTTTTTATGGCAACTCCTGTCTTGGGGGCCCCTTGTCTTTAAAAAGGAAGAATTGATCAGCACATCACGCATCTTCTTCCTAGCGTAAATCAACCAATTTATTTATCTAATTACCTAACAATTATGCAAAAACGAAAAGAAAAACTGTTTCTTTTCCTATTGCTCTTTACCTTACCAATGCTGTCTTTTGCTCAAAAGCAGCTTACCGGTATTGTGAAAGATGCGTCAAATGGAGAGAAAATTGAAGGTGTTACCATCCTCAAAAACAAAGTTCCGGTAACAAAATCCAATACGAATGGAGAGTTTCAACTTTCTGGTATTGTGGGCGACAGCCTAGTCTTTAAGTTTGTTGGAAAGAAAGATGAAACTCGTGTCATCGGTCCACAGAACATTATCGAAGTATTAATGTATGATGATGGAAAGAGTCTTGATGAAGTCACCGTCGTCGCCTTCGGAACACAGAAGAAAGCAACGGTAGTCGGTGCCATTACAACGGTGAAAGCCTCGGATTTAAAAATTCCGGCAACCAACCTCACCAGTGCCTTCGCAGGGCGCATACCCGGTGTGATTTCCTTTCAGAATTCAGGCGAACCGGGCGCAGATAATGCCCAGTTCTTTGTCCGTGGGGTAACAACTTTCGGCTATCAGGCTTCTCCCTTGATACTGATTGACGGCTTTGAATCGACTACAGACAATCTCGCCCGAATGCAGCCAGATGATATAGAAAGCTTTTCAATATTAAAAGACGCCTCAGCAACCGTACTCTATGGAGCCCGTGGCGCTAATGGTATTATCATGGTCACCACCAAAGCGGGAAGAGAAGGTCCTGTAGGATTGAATGCCCGTGTAGATGTCAATACCGCATCACCTACCCGAATGATTAAAATGGTTGATGGTATTGAATACATGAAACTCTATAATGAGGCGCGCATGACCCGAGATCCCATTCTTGGTCCTTATTACTCTCAGCAGAAAATACAGTCGACAATAGATAATGAAAATCCCATGATCTTCCCTAACATCGACTGGTACAACACCCTACTCAAAAACTATACTGTCAATACAAAGGCCAATGTCAATCTTAGCGGTGGTGGACAAGTGGCCACATATTATGTATCAGGTGGTTTTGATAAGGAGTCTGGATTGCTTAAAGTAGATGATCGAAATAATTTCAATAACAACATCAATATCAACCGTTTTTTCATCCGGTCAAATGTGATCTTCAAATTGACAAAAACCACCACCTTAGATACTCGGATCCAAGGTCGGTTTGAACGTTATAACGGTCCTTTCAGATCGGCAAGCGATATCTTCCGGATGGTAATGAACAGTAATCCCGTTGATTTTCCGGCGGTGTTTTCTCCTGATGCCAAAAACGAATTTACTCAACACACGTTATTTGGAAATACTTTTGTAACAGGATCACTCAAAAACAATCCCTATGCGGAAATGGTAAGGGGCTATGAGGACCGTAATGAAAATACCATCACGGCGCAGGCTACGCTGATGCAGGACCTGGCATTTTTGACTCCAGGTCTAAAACTCCAAGGTCGAGCTTCGGTAACAACATGGAGCAAATATGCCGGCACCAGAAGCTATGATCCTTTTTATTACGATCTGGAAAATTACAACCAGATTACTGGCGAATACAGTCTCTATGCACTCAACCCCACAACAGGTCGAGCTACGTTGGGCGATGTCGATCCCAAAAGGGATGCCAGCTCCAATTATTATTTCGAAGCCCGGCTTAACTGGAACCGTAGTTTTGGTCATCACAACTTAGGCGCCATGACCGTAGGTATGATTGAGGAAAAATTACTAACATCCGGCAATAGCAACTCCATTTACGAAACCTTACCCGAACGTAATATGGGGAACTCAGGGCGTCTGACCTATGATTTCGACAATAAATACTTCGCGGAATTTGCTTATGGTTTAAATGGTTCGGAAAAATTCATGGGGCAAAAACGTTTCGGTTTCTTCCCTTCTTTGGGTGGAGGCTGGATGGTCTCGAGCGAACACTTTTTTGAATCACTTAAATCTGTCGTCAGTACATTAAAACTACGTGGTACCTGGGGACGTGTCGGAAACGACGCCATTGCCGAGCGGAAAGATCGTTTCTTTTACCTATCGGATATTTCAAGGGGTGGTAATGCCATGTATCGTTGGGGAACCGATTTTATGAATGCTTATAATGGATTTAATGTAAACCGCTACGCTAATCCAGATATCACCTGGGAAGAGTCTGAAAAATGGAATGTTGGTATAGAAGCCAATTTCTTTAATGAGTCACTCAAATTGCAAGGTGACTTTTTTAAAGATGTACGGAGCAAAATTTACATGCGACGGGAAAACTTCCCTGCATCTGCCGGTTTGGAGGCGGCAATCAGTGGTAATGTGGGTAAAGTCAGTTCGCAGGGATTTGATGGTTCGCTGACCTATCAAAAATTCTTCGGATCGGATCTCTGGCTTTCGGCCCGGGCCAATTTCACCTATGCAACCAACAAATATCTTGCACTGGACGAGAAAAATTATGCAGATTCCTATCTA
Source organism: Sphingobacterium athyrii (assembly GCF_003071065.1). Classification (GTDB taxonomy): domain Bacteria; phylum Bacteroidota; class Bacteroidia; order Sphingobacteriales; family Sphingobacteriaceae; genus Sphingobacterium; species Sphingobacterium athyrii. The sequence continues at coordinate 26,642 of NZ_QCXX01000012.1, forward strand.
AAGAAACTAGGACACAATTTGAGGCAAGAATGGGGGCTACTTGCCGAGAGACTATTTGTCGATCAGTATGAAATAGATAATTCACCCAAACAGGATTTCGGTGAATACATGGCAGGTGATATCAAATACAAGGATATCAATGGTGACGGAATTATCAATGATAACGACAGGATCCCAATGGGATACCCTACTGTTCCGGAGATCCAATACGGTTTCGGTATGTCTGCGGGTTATAAAGCTTTTGATTTTTCCTTTTTCTTTCAGGGGAATAAAAATGTCTCTTTCTTTATTAACTCCACGGCTGAATCCAACCCAAGTACCGGATCTTATGGAATAGCTCCGTTTGCTTTCCGTAGAAATGCATTGGCTATTATCGCCGAAGACTACTGGAGCGAAACTAGCCCAAATACCCATGCATTCTGGCCTCGTTTGTCTACTGATCCCATTAATAATAATACACAACAATCTTCCTGGTGGCTGCGCGATGGTTCCTTTATCCGTCTCAAATCGCTTGAAATCGGTTATAGCCCGCGAAATTTAGAACGCTTTGGCTTTGGCAAAGGCAGCCGGATCTATATCAGTGGCGAAAATCTGGCTGTATTCAGCCCATTCAAACTCTGGGATCCGGAATCGGGACGAAATGGACTCGGCTATCCGCCAAACCGACGGTTTAATGTTGGTATTCAATTATCATTTTAACGCATAACGGACTTACACATGAAAACAATAAAATATATCGCAATTGCAACAGCATTCTTTTTGGGGTCTTGCTCCAAGTACCTCGATGTGGTACCTGACAATACCCTAAAATTAGAAGATATATTCAACATCAAAGTTGAAGCATACAACGCACTGGCAAAAGTATACAGCTACCTGCCCAATGATGATCAGACACATGTCACGTCCTGGTCGCTGGGAGACGAATGGCTTGGCCGGCTAGATCTAAATACGAATACAGGCAACCTACGGGCAATCCGTATTATGCGGGGATTACAATCACAGACCTCACCTCAATTGGGTCTTTGGTCTGGTACTGAAGGTGGCAAACCGCTCTATCAGGGCATACGCCAATGTGAGGTCTTTCTGGCAAATATTGACAAAGTTCGTGATATGACCGAAGGGGAGAAAGCGGAATGGAAGGCCCAAGTCAAATTTCTGAAGGGCTATTTTGCTTTTTTACTGATTCAGCGCTATGGACCTATTGTCCTACCTACCGGCCTAGCATCACCTACATCCACACCAGAGGAATTGTTTTTGAGTCGTTCCAAAGTGGAAGACTGCTTTAATTATGTACTCAACTTAATGAATGAGGCTATTCCGAATCTGACCGAACGTGTATCGTCCAACAACCTTGGACAGATCGACCAAGTGGCAGCCAAAGCAATCAAAGCTAGGGTGCTTGTGTTCAGAGCAAGTCCATTTTTCAATGGTAACCGCGAATACTTTGGTGATTTTATGGACAGTGATGGCCAGCCTTTTTTTCCACAAGCCGAAGATAAAGAGAAATGGAAAGCAGCTATTGATGCGCTTAACGAATCGATTACGTTGTGCGAAGCAAATGGACTGGGACTCTATCATTTTGCCAAGGAGCCTTTTATTTACGACCGTCCCGCGTTCACGGCCAATCCCGAAAGAATGCAAACATTGTATGACCTACGCATGCTTATTGTAGATCCATGGAATAAAGAACTAGTTTGGGGAAATTCAAACCTCAATTACTATGACCAAGGTGAATTGGCTCATTCCTCCAATATCCGCTTGCCTGAAGGCTATGGTGATGGGGTCGTGAACGAACCCTCTTATTCTTGGCAATGGATGGGTGCCACCTATCAAATGGCTGAACGTTACTACACCGAAAATGGATTACCCATTGATGAGGATCTGACCTATGATTTCAGCAACAAATATGAAATCATAAAGACACCAGCATCCAGTGAAAGCAGCTATACGCAATGGAACGGCTATATGCAGCCCAATACCGAAACCATCAAATTATATATGAACAGAGAACCTCGGTTTTACGCCAACTTAGGCATTACAGCTGGCTATTGGCGGTCACATACCGTCCGCATAAATACCATGTTTTATGGAAATTCACATGGCGGCTACAATTCATCGCAGCATACCACTGATTTTTTTGCCACTGGTATTGGCACACAAAAAATGGTGCACCCAGAGTCACAGTCCGGTGCTTGGCAGCGTACGATTAAATTCCCCTATCCCATTATCCGAATGGCAGACCTGTATCTGATGAAAGCGGAAGCGCTAAATGAATATTCAGGCCCCTCACAGGAGGTATATACGCTCTTGGATCGTATTCGCGAGCGCGCTGGAATCCCCTCTGTGGAAAAAGCCTGGTCTGATGCATCACTCGCCAAGACTGTCAACAAACATCGCTCGAAAGAGGGACTTCGGGACATTATTCTGCAGGAGCGCAGTATTGAGTTTGCATTTGAAGGCATCCATTTCTGGGACATGATGCGCCACAAACGGGCAACATCCGCATTCTCAATGCCAATATGGGGATGGAACCATACAGGTACCTCGGGAACCTCGTTCTTTGTCCTTGATGTAAAACAGGAAAGACGATTCACCATTCGGGACTGCCTATGGCCGATTGATCTCAACGAGATGAATACAAATGGTAAACTTATTCAAAATCCGGGCTGGTAATGCTAAATTTTTATTGTAACAATTAATTAAGACAAACATGATCAAATTAAATCTCCCATATATCGCATTCAGTTTCCTTTTGCTTTTCTTTGCCTGTAAAGAGACTGAACGATTTTCTCCGGCTGCGGACGATGGTACGCCGCCCGGAAAGATAGAACTGCGCAAGTATACCCCTTTATACGGTGGAGCACGCTTTTTTTATAATATACCAAAAGATGAAGATCTCATCAGCATCGAAGCCGTTTATACCAACCCCAAAGGGAAGTCTTTCACCTTTTCGGCATCTTATTTTGTGGATTCCCTGGATGTGTATGGGCTGCCCAGCACCGATGAATACACCATAAAACTGTATGCCGTAGACCGTACCGGTAACAGGTCAGAACCGCTGGATGTAAAAGTACAGTCGCTGGAACCTGCATTTACCCGGGTGGCCAGTTCCATACAGGTAAAACCAGGCTTCAGTTCCTTCTTCCTGGACTGGGAAAATGAGCTCAAACAGGATGTCAATGTTTATGTCGACTTTACTTTTAATCAAAATGGTACGCCTCGCAGTCTGACCTCGGTCTTTTCGTCCAATCTACCGACCGACCGCAGGTTTATCAACGACCTGGTGCTCCCGTCGACAGAAAAAGTAAGTGTGAAAGTTCGTGTCGAAGACAGCTATGGAAATACCACGGCAACAATAGACAAAGGGAATATATCCCTCCTCGAAGATACGAAAATACCGAAAAAAGACTGGGTATTACCTAAAACGGCTGATCTCATTGGTGGTGTCCCGATGGCATTCGGTGACGGGTTGGAAGGGCGCTCACGCTATGTGATAGACGATATCATAGACCGTGGTGACAACCTCAACTTCATGCATACGCACGGACGGGGACGAACCGGAAAAACGGCTGATGGCAATATGCCGTGGAACTTTATCATCGACCTGGGTGCCCATTATGAACTGAGCCGCATTATTACCGTACAACGGCATTCTGGAGGATTAGCCAATATCTCCAGAGGTCAGTATTATCGGAGCGAAAATGTCGGAAGATACAAAATGTATATCTGGGACGACGCTAGACAGGATTGGGAGCTGGTATCGGAGCACTTCATTCCTGTGCCGTTCGGGCTCAGCGAACTAGAATATGTGAAAAAAGGCGAAGCCGGTGACATGGCCTATATGTATCCCGACAATCCAAAGTATACAAAGAAGACAAGATGGTTCAGGTATGAAGCAGTAAAGGGTTTTACATCTGACTATACCTTAGATGATGCGAACTGTCTTTCCGAAATCACGCTCTACGGACGCAAAAGCAATTAAATAGGAACAATAAAGACATAAAGTATGAAAACAAAAAATAAGTTCAGAAAAATAGCTGGGTTTTTAGTTGTCTTGACGTTAATGGCTTTTAGCTTTTCCTGCAAGAAAATGTACGATAATATAAAACCCTACGCGGAGGAAACTGTGTATCCGCAACGCTACGATACCATCACTGCCAAAATCGGCTATGAACGGGTCGAAATTGATCTGATAAAGGCAGGACGGATTCCCTCGAATCAGATCCGGATGGGAAAATCCAAAAAAACGATTGTTGAATATGACAATCAGAAAATCATCATTGATTCATTGGTTTCCTGGTTAAATATCAAAGAACTCAAGCAGTCTAAATTATACCGTTTCAAAGTCTATACCATAGACGAATTTGAGAATAAGTCGGTGCCACAGCAAATTGCTGTGATTCCATTTACCGAAAGTGATATAAAAAACCTGGTCATCGCCTCACCGCGGATTATGACCTCGCCAAATGCGATAGTCATCGACTGGACAAGTTCGCTGTCATCAATCTTATTGACTTATAAAAGCCTTTCTTTTGAATACAAAGATAAAACCGGAAAAGTAATTACAGGAACCCGAGGGGCCTCACCGCGTATATTTGCGGCAAACCTCAATCCCGGATCAACGGTGTCGATGAAACTATCCTATAATGTGATTCCGAAAGTCGGCGGACAGGAAATAGTAGACTCCATCACCTATACTCAGACGCTCGATATTACCTTGCCTACCGGAGAGACGACCTTCAATCCAACAGAAAGGGATGTCCTGGTCACAAACGGAATCACAACCTTCAATGCGAATGTTGCGGCGGCGGTTAAGAAATTGACTTTTCCAATCCACACCAATAGCTTACAGGATTTATTCTATTTTTCCAATGTAACAGAATTGGACCTGACCGGTGGTGACTTATTTAATGTTAAAACGCTTGACTACAACAGAAATGGCGTGGTCAAAACGATAGGCGGTGGCAAGTTTCAGCCATTCATACGCCACGTATCTGCGATATCAGATGCTAATGCCCAAGCGATGTTGGATCTCCTGGACCTAGGGACAATCAAAAAAATTAAATATATCCCCAATTCGTTAGGAATAGATGAGCTACTGAAACGCTATGATGGCAAAAACATTGTCGAATGGGTGACACCTCCGGATGAAAGTTTGATTCCGATGAATTTCTTCCTAGACGGAAAGATTCAGGACAATAACTGGGCAACGGATATTGTCAATCCGGCGGTGGACGCTCCTGCAGGAACAGATATTGTGAATCCGATGAAAATAACACTAAAGGCCGCGAGTTCTTCTTTTGTATTTACGCTTCCTAAGGAATATCGGTTTAATATCGCTACCTATAAGTATCTCAAATTTAAGGTCTATGCACCCGACAAATCTAAGTTTACAGGTAATTACAGCGCTTTTCAAAAATTGTGGCCAAGATTTATGAACTACATGTGGGCTTTTTCCGGTGAAAGTACTTTTGGTCAGGAATACTGGGATATGGACAGAAATGCCAACCAAATTCTGGATGGCGACCTAACAAAATGGAAGGATATAACCATTGATCTGTCTTCGGCAAAAGACAAACACAACAGGGTCATCGTGATTAACATTGGTGGTGAACCCGGAGGGACATTCAGTCCACCGGCAGATATCGTTTATTACTTTTCTAATTTTAGGTTTTCAAAATAACCCAAAGAAATGGTCTCTCAAAAAAGGTTTAGTGTCGAATAACCAAAAATAAACGATAAGAGGGATTCTAAAAAAATGAATAAAAACGGGAGTGTCCAAAAAGATTGGACACTCCCGTTTTTTATTATTCGATATCAAGCGTATAGACTATGCTTGTAATCTTAGTTACATCTCTACTTTTTGTAATACCGCATTGCATTTGGAATCTGTTTTTCAATATCCGCAATACGACGGGCATCACTCGGGTGGGTGCTCAAAAATTCAGGTTGCCCTTTTTGACTGCCCGATGCCATACGCTTCCAAAATCCAATGGCTTCATTCGGATCGTAACCGGCCAATGCCATAATAATCAGACCTGCTTGATCGGCAGAAGACTCATCACTTCGTGAGAATTTCAACTGTGCCAAGCTGCCACCCAAGCCATATAGGTTGTTAAAAATACCTAGTGAACTGCTACCCGTCATCCCCGCTGCTGATCCCAAGATCTGACCGCCCATTTGTAAAGCCATCTGGTTGGATGCCTGAGCCACGGAATGCTCTTCAATCGCATGGGCAATTTCATGCCCCATGACTGTCGCCATACCTGCTTCCGTACGCGTTACCTGTAATATTCCTGTATAAACGGCAACTTTACCGCCCGGCATACACCAAGCATTCACATCGTCGCTCTTCACCAAGTTAAATTCCCAGTTGAAATTATATTTATTGGCTATACCCTTGCTTTGCAGATATTGGTTGACCGCTGTTGCCAATCGGTTACCCACACGTTTCACCATCGCCGCATCGGCTGTACCGGTAATCACCTTTGCACTATTTTTCGATAAAAAATCTTTATAAGCTAATGCTGCCTGCTGATTCACCTGGTCAGCACTGACCAATTTCAAATATTTCTTTCCAGTAACCGCTGAAGTTGCACAACCTGACATCCCCGATGCTAGCGCAACACAGGCCAAAACCATAGCCGAATACTTAAATATGCCTTTCATAATATTCTATTAAAATCCGTTTTACAGGATACAATTATTGTGCCTATTCTTTTTCTTTCGATTTTTTCTTGAACAGATAAATCTTGGATTCATGTCCCTTTAGCAGACGCTCAATATTCTTTTGATGGGTAATTAACAAGAGTATACAGATCGCGATACCATAAAGTAATACTGAAGGAATCGTGGTCTTAAAAATAAATGCCAAACTAAACGGAAAGGCAAATCCGGCAGATATCGAACTTAAAGACACATAATGGGTGGTCAATAGGATAATGATAAATACGGACACACAGACCAAAGCCGCAGGTGTATGTATTGCAAGGATCATCCCGCACAATGTTGCCACCCCTTTTCCTCCCCGAAAGCCTGCAAACACTGGAAATAGGTGCCCGATCACAGCAATCACCCCCAGTGCCAACTGAAAATTAACGAACTGAACATCACTGGTATTCTGCCCCAGCTCAATCAGGTAAGCAAGATTTGTCGCCGTCCACCCCTTAAATATATCCACAAACATCACGATGGAACCTGCACGCGGCCCTAATACGCGAAAGGTGTTAGTCGCTCCAGCATTACCACTCCCATACTCACGCACATCTACGCCATAAAATGCCTGACCCAACCAAACTGCTGTAGGTATAGAACCAAACAAATAAGCTAGTAATACTGCAATTACTAAATAAATCGATATCATTAAATTAAATCAGTTCTTATAATAATTTGGCCTTCAAACTAAGATCCAAACTCTTGACACTGTGTGTCAAAGCGCCCACCGAGATATAGTCTACTCCAGCCTCTGCATAGGCCCGAATGGTTTCAAATGTTATTCCTCCAGAGGCTTCTGTCTTAAATCGATGACCGATAATTTTAACAGCTTCGGCCACATCCACAGGTGAAAAATTATCCAACATGATTCGGTCCACTTCGCCAAAGTTAAGAACTTCGTCAAGTTCCGCAAAATTTCGGACCTCAATTTCTATTTCTATCGGTTTATTTAATTTCTTTCGATAGTCGTTTGCACGTGTCAATGCAGGTACAATTCCGCCACTATAATCCACATGGTTGTCCTTGATCAGGATCATGTCGAATAAACCAAAACGGTGATTGGTGCCCCCGCCAATTTTGACTGCTTCCTTTTCCAATACACGGAGTAAAGGTGTCGTCTTACGGGTATCCAATACTTGGGTACCTGTACCTTTCAACAGGTCTACATATTTTCGGGTTGTCGTCGCAATGCCACTCATACGTTGCATCACATTCAACACCAAACGCTCTGCCAACAAAATACTCCGAATATTCCCGCGCACAAAAAAGGCTATATCACCAACTTTTACCTGGCTCCCATCTTGAATAAACACGTCACAGGCTAAGGTCTCATCGATGTAGCTGATGATCGCCTGAGCAACTTCAACACCCGCCAAAACGCCATCGTCTTTCACGATCAGTTTCGCTTCGCCCTGCGCTCCTGCCGCAATCGTGGATAATGAGGTATGATCGCCATCCCCAACATCCTCCGCGACTGATTGTTTTACAAATTGCGCCAAATAGTCCTTGATTTCCTTCTCCATAAATACAATTTATTGGGCTAAGATGTGGAATAATTTTTTAATCGGAAAATAGAATGATAAAAAAAATAGTGTCTGGCTTAACTTTTATCGACCCGAAGTTCCTCGATGGACTGATTATTGGATCCAGCTCCGATCTTAATAAATACGCGGTAGTTTGCCTGTTCGGTAGCCAGTGAAAAGGTGTAGTATTGATAACCATTATTCGCATTGCTGGCCTGGGTCAGTTTGACTGTTTTGGGTTTATGTTGATTAAAAAATGTAGCTAGCATAATCTCGGACTGGTACTTGGTATACACCCCGTTTTCACCCAAAATGGACAAGGTTAGATTGGATCCAAAATATTTAGCTATATTCTTTGCGTTCCCCTCCCTTAAATAGGTTTTAAGTTCTTCGGAAATACTTCCCAAAGACAACTCCTCGACCTGTAAAGCAGGCTGCGCTAAGTCATTAAAATCTTTCGAATTATGCCCTGAGGCGTCAGTGTGTATAAAAAGACTATAGACAAATATAAATACGCAATAGCTAAAAAGTTTCATATAGCTCAGAATAAAATAGAACAGTTTCCACAATAGATGTATCAATTATTAGGTAGCATAGTTTACACCGAACATAAACTATGCCACAAACCTATAAAATTATTAGATATAAACAAGGGAAGATTTTAAAGATGCATTGATAGATTCTAAAATTAAGGTTATCTTTGTTATACGATGAATAAGAAAAAAGTTGCACTCATGATCCTAGACGGACTAGGGTACGGAAAACATGATAAATCAAATGCAGTTGAAGCTGCAAATACCCCATTTTTAGATCATTTATTGGACACATACCCAAATTCAAGTCTGGAAGCTTCCGGTGAAGCCGTGGGCCTTCCCGACGGACAGATGGGAAATTCAGAGGTCGGTCACATGAATCTTGGCGCCGGAAGAATTGTCTACCAGGAACTAGGACGTATCCACAAGGCCGTAAATGACGGCGTATTCAATACAGATATCGTTATCCAGGACGCATTTAAATACGCGCTTGAAAACAATAAAAAAGTACACTTTATCGGTTTGCTTTCCGATGGTGGCGTGCATGCGCATACCAAACACCTGAAAGGTCTTTGTGACGCCGCAAAACATGCCGGACTAAACAGTGACCAGGTATTTATCCACGCATTCCTTGACGGTCGTGATACAGACCCCAATTCCGGGATCGGCTATGTCAAAGATCTACAAGAATATCTAAATACAACCTCAGGCACCTTCGCTTCTGCCATCGGTAGATATTATGCGATGGACCGTGATAACAGATGGGAACGCGTTAAGCTGGCTTACGACCTATTGGTGAAAGCCGAAGGCGAAAAATCCAATGACTTGGTTGCCTCCATCCAAAAATCTTACGATGCCGGTGTAACCGACGAGTTCGTTAAACCCATCTCATTGGTGAATACAGATGGTACCGCAGTAGCAACAATCCAGGACGGTGACGTGGTCTTCTGTTACAATTTCAGAACAGACCGTGGTCGTGAAATCACGATTGCACTAACACAAAAAGCGTTCCCTGAGTATGATCTGGTGCCATTAAACCTGTATTATGTCACCATGACTGCCTATGATGAAACGTTCCAAAACGTACGCGTTGTCTTCCAAAAAGATAACCTGACCAATACACTTGGTGAAGTTTTGGAAGCTAACAAGAAAACACAGACCCGTATCGCTGAAACAGAAAAATATCCACACGTGACATTCTTCTTCTCCGGTGGCCGTGAACAACAATTCGAAGGTGAAAACCGTCTTTTGGTACCTTCACCGAAAGTAGCCACTTACGACCTCCAACCTGAAATGTCTGCCAGCGGAATCACCGAAGCCATCGTCAATGATATGGAAACCCTTCAGCCTGACTTTATCTGCCTTAACTTTGCCAATCCGGACATGGTAGGCCATACCGGCGTATTTGAGGCTGTTGTAAAAGCAGTAGAAACGGTGGATCAATGCACAAAAACAGTGGTGGAAACTGGATTGAAAAATGGTTATTCATTTATCATCCTGGCTGACCACGGCAATTCAGAATTTATGGTCAATGAGGATGGCTCACCAAATACAGCACATACAACGAATTTGGTTCCATGCATCTTGATAGATGATCATTACAAAAAAATAGCAGATGGTAAATTGGGAGATATCGCTCCAACCGTCCTTAAACTTTTGGGCGTAGATATCCCTCTTGAAATGACAGGAAATGTATTGGTATCAGAATAAGAATCTATATAAAAAATTAAGCAGCGCACTTCCACTACTGGTGGGAAGTGCGCTGCTTTTTTGGAGCTGTAGCTCCCCCTCGGGTCAACAGAAAGCTAAAAAGACGACGGATATCTTTTCAGTAGACTCTTTCTTCAGTGCCGAAGCGCAACGCCTGCAGCAGCTCAATCCTTCGGTATTAAAATCTGTCAATAAAGACGGCGAAAAAGAACAACGTGAAATTAAAATCGCAAACTGGAAAAATGAACTTTCAGCTTTTCAGTCGGCAGATATCAGTAAAAACTTCGATCCTGCCCTCTATGATGTCAAAGCTGTAGATTGTGTGACAGAGTTTACCGCTAAAAAGGAAGAATTGCAGATACAAAAACTCAGGATCGAATTTGATCGCAACAACGAAAAGGTCAAACATATCCATATCGATAAAAAGATTGCAAACTCCCTGTACGATAGCAATGAAAAGCTGGATTACTATAGCGACTCCTTGTATAGCATCGTAAAATTACAGGATGTACAAGGTCTCGATGCAAATCAATATGAGATTATAGGAAAGTTTGTACAATCCAAAAAATAAACTACTAAAAAATGTCTTTATGTGAATCCATAAGGACATTTTTTTTATTTCCCCTTCCAATACAAACAAATAAATGCAACATCATTGCTTTATTTATTTTTTTACCTATATTTGCCCATTATATGTCTACAAAGACGACAGTTTAGAAAAAACAAGGTGCGCGGTATTCCATTGAACAAATTAGTAGCGTTTACGCTTTTAATGACCTTTTTAATCGGTCAGTTCATTGTCTATACCCATTCCCATAAGCCGTCGGTATTAAGTATCGTGGACTGCAATTCGAAAAAACATCATGCAGATCATCCCAAATGCTCCATCTGCGACCAAAATTCACATCCGCAACTACTCTTTAGTTTCATCCAAAGCGAATTTTTGCTTCCCGAACGGGAAATAGTATTTGGTCTTTTTGTACCCGGCGACCAGATGGTCAGGGCATTGCTATCGGGCAATCGCGGTCCCCCCATGTGTTGATTTTGATCCAATATGCAACAATGGCTGTTTTTATCAAAAGCGGCTGTATGCGATGATATATCGGCTTTCCCTGTTCCCAGTTTTAGCGATCAGTGCTGCCGTTTTCATCATGAATTTTCTTCATATTCAACAATCAAAGTGATTCATCTGATGGATCCTTCGAACCCAATGGCGATTTTCACAACAGATGAAGTTCAGCTTTTAAATTCGATGGAATCATCGGGATGGTTTCCATCTACTCATGGCATAAAAATATTTACAGATGAAACTCAAAATTAAAGACGGCATACTCATGCTTGTCTGCTATTTCCTGCTATTTTCTGCTACTGCTGCAACCATATCTGGTCGAGTGACAGATTCAAAAACAAATCAACCGATCGCCGGAGCGACGATCTCGCTGCTCCAGCTGCGCTCGAGCACCTCTTCTGACCAACAGGGACGTTATGCTTTCAAATCACTTCCTTCGAGTGGACGTTATCTCGTCGAAGTACGTTTTATTGGTTACCAATCGCTGATCAAAACGATAGCGCTGACATCGGAAGATGTGACTGTCGATTTTGCATTGAATGAAAGTATTATCGAAACAAATGAAGTCGTGGTTACAGGTACGCTTGTCACTTCACAAAGCCGCCGAAACAGCACCTCTGTCTCCGTTGTCTCCAAAGACGAACTGCAGGGTGGTGCGACAAACCTAATCGACGCACTTGCACGTCAGGTACCCGGATTAAGCCAGATTACAACGGGACAGGGAATTTCCAAACCCGTCATCCGCGGTCTTGGCTATAACCGCGTTGTCACCGTCAATGATGGTGTAAAACAAATGGGCCAACAATGGGGAGACGAACATGGCATCGAGATTGACCAGAACCAACCGGACCGTGTAGAGGTCCTGCGGGGAGCAGCTTCGCTGATGTACGGATCGGATGCCATCGGTGGTGTCATCAATATCCTTGAACCCAGTGTGCCCACTGCCGGTCAGATAAAAGGTGAATTACTTTCGAGCTACTCGACCAACAATGGTCTGACCAATAATTCATTGATGCTTACAGGTAATGAAAATGGCTTTGTATGGCGCGGGCGTGGATCTTATCAAAATGCTCATGCCTACAATACACCAGAAGGACGCTATATCAATAGCGGTTTTAATAATACGAATTTCAGCGGAATGCTGGGTTTGAACAAACAATGGGGATATTCACACCTCAACTTCTCTTACCTCAAAAATAACATCGGTTTTTACGATGCCGACCCCGGAGATCCTTTATACAATAATTCCAAAAGCCGGACATTGGATTTCCCAAAACAGGACATCCGTCATTATAAGCTTGCCCTCAACAATAATTTTGTGATCGGTTCGGGAAATTTAAAACTGGATCTGGGCTACCAAAAAAATCAACGTCGCGAACTGGAGTCGGCAACTCCTTCCCTCTTTTTCGATTTAAATACTTATTCTTTGGATGCTAAATATTACCTGGCGGAACGAAACGGTTGGCAGCATGTTGTTGGTATCAGCGCCAGTCAGGAACATAGCACCAATAAGGGCGTTGAATTTTTGATCCCGGCTTATGACCAGATCGAACTGGGGGCATTTGGTTATGCCAAGAAAAGCTGGGGCGAGAATACCTTTAATATGGGATTACGGTACGATTTCGTCCATACCAAAGGTAAACAGCTCCTTGTCGATAATGAGGAACAATTTCCGGGATTTAAAAACAGGTTCAGCAATATTAGCGGCGCGCTGGGGTATACGCATAGTTTCAGTGAAGATTTCAACTTTAAAGCCAATGCAGGATCAGCTTTCAGAGCACCTAACCCAGCGGAACTTGGTTCCAATGGTGTACACGAAGGGACATCCCGCTATGAAATCGGAAATGAAAACCTAAAGGCAGAACGTAGTTTCCAGGCAGATGCCACCCTCGAATTTGGACATAGCATCGTCACGGGCAGCATCGGCATCTACGAAAATTATATCCATAATTTTATTTATGCTTCGGCTAAAAAAGGAGATACCAAAACCATCGTTGATGAAGATAATAACGAACAGACCTACGATGTCTATCGCTATGGCCAGGTCAATGCCAATCTCTTTGGCTTTGAAGGGAGTTTAAACTTCCATCCGCTCAACTGGGTTCACCTGGACAACACGTTTACCTATACACATGCGCAAAACAAGACTTTTGACCGGCCATTGGCATTGATCCCTGCAGGTGTTTTACATAACACGCTACGTCTCGAACCTAAGATCAATGGCCTACATGCTTTCTATGTATCGGTAGGTTTAGACAATTATTTTAAACAGAATCGCATTGACGAAACCTTTGAAACGGCCACAGATTCGTATTCACTGATCAACGCTGGAATAGGTACGACCTTACACGTAGGAAAACAACAAGTGAAGGTATATGCAGTGGCATCCAATCTAACCAACAAACGCTATTACGATGCCTTGAGCAGATTACGCCCGGGAAGATTATCGCAGGACGATCCGAGCTATGGGGTTTACAATATGGGAAGGAATATGACCTTCGGCGTCTACCTCCCACTCAGCATAAAAAATTAAAAAAAACATAAAAAAGCAGGGATCCAAAAAGAATCCCTGCTTTTTTATGGGCTATTCCAATCCATTCAAATGATACAAGAATAGCTCCTTGACATTATTTGGGGCCATTATTATTTGGGGGCGTTAGCTGTTGCTTCGCGTGCCAAAGGCACGTCGTCAGGCATGCTTTCTAAGGACGAATCCAATGCAAACAGTGATTCGTCCGAAGCCCGGTCTCCACCTGCAATCTTTAATTTATCAATCAGCTCAAGAGCAAGTTTCTCTTCTTCGATCTGCTCTTTGACAAACCATTGCGCAAAATTCCATGTCGCCCAATCTTTCTGTTCCATAGCCAGATTGACAATACGATAAATTGCTTCGGTGTTGTCCACCTCATGTTTAAATACACGTTGGAAACATTCAGTCAGAGTGCTCGGATCTGATGGCGGTGCCGCTATCGCCTGAATTCGGGGACGGCCACCACGCTCGAGGATGTAACCCATGATTTTTGTCATATGATTCCGTTCCTCCTGCGCATGCCGATATAGAAAATTGGCAATTCCACCGTAGCCCTGATCATCGGCCCAAACGCCCAGAGCCAAATAAATTTGTGCGGCTTCTGCTTCTTTCGTCATCTGACTGATTAAAATGTCCTGCATCTCCGCTGACAATCGATTCGTTTCCATATACTAAATTCTTGTTGATTCAAGTATAGAACAGTATTGCCCAACATTTCGTTTGCAAATTTGTCAAAGACAGCGTAAAGAACCGACCTGTCAAAACGCAGATACCATCGCAAGGCATTGGTTCAGCAGACAGAATAGAAAAGGTAAGGGACAGCCGGACACAAAAAAAGGGAAACCCGGCTGGGTTTCCCTTTTTATTATCTGTCGTACAGATTATTTCAAGTTATCTCTATACACTTTAGCTTTTTTGACTTCTGTCTGAATGTCTTTTTTAGACGAATCAAAGCTCAATACTTTTTCATAATCCTTGATGGCATTATTATAAGCATCTGTAGCCATTGCTTTGTTGTAATTAGGTGTACCTGCCGTACCGATCAAGATTCCTAGATCGCGGTTCGCGATCGCTCTATTTTGGTAAAATTTGGAGTCTGTAGGTGTGATGGCAATCGCTTTTGAATAATCTTCAATCGCTACGCGCAACAATTGCTCTTTGTTTGCCGCAGACACTCTGTTTGCCTGAATGGCAAGCGTGTTGTTTGCTTTCGCTTTGAAGTAAAGCGCATTTGCATTTTTAGGATTTAAAGCAACCACCTTTCCGAATGTTTCAGCAGACTTTTTATAATCACCATTTTGAAATTGGGAGTAACCCAACATATACAAGACATCCGGATCTTTGCCTTCCTCAGGTAAAGCTTTTGTCAAGTATGACTCTGCGTTTTTGAAGTCACCGTCCAAAAGAGCTTTTTGCCCCATTCTCACATTGGCATTGCTATGCTCAGCTTGTTTTTGTTGTGCATTGGCGCTAAGTGCGACCAAAGCAAAAACTCCTGTGAACAAACCTAATTTAAGTGATTTTAAGTTCATATCTAAATAGTTACGTTTTTTCAATATACCTTATTATTGACCAATATTGATCGTTTATTACCCTATGAAAAAATAACCCCATTGCTTCACCTCTCGCAAGAATCTGCCATCGTCTATTCTTTCACATTCCAATATTACAATTATTATGCCTATTTATCCAATAAATGGCAGATAAATTTTATTTAACCTGCCTTTTTTTCCTATTCTAAAAAATAGATTTGTAATTTTGCTACCTTTTAGCAATTGGCACTTCCCTTGCACTATAGGGGAAACAATATTTGAAGCTTAAAATTTGAACGTCTACCGACAACATGTCAGCGACTGACAAATACACAAAATAAACACTATGAGCAAATTCGAAACTTTTGATTTCAGTCAGGCTATTCCAATTGTTGCGGAAGACACCGAATTCTTCCCTTTATTGACACAGCAGGATGAAGACGATATGGCTAACGCTGAAATTCCAGAAGCACTATCTATTTTGCCTTTACGCAATACCGTATTATTTCCCGGTGTTGTCATTCCGATCACTGTAGGAAGAGATAAATCCATCAAATTGGTTAAAGAAGCCTATAAAGGCAGCAAAACAATCGGTGTGGTCTCCCAGAAGGATATGACAGTAGAGGATCCCGGATTTGAAGAACTGAATAAAGTGGGTACTGTTGCCCATATTATTAAAGTACTTCAGATGCCCGACGGAAACACCACCGTAATCATTCAGGGAAAGCAACGTTTCAACCTGGTGGAAATCGTCGAGACCGAACCTTATCTGAAAGCTCGTGTCGAGAAATTCAACGAGGCGAAACCTAAGATGACCAAACATTTCAAAGCGACAATCTCGACCTTGAAAGAAATGGCATTGCAGATTATTCAGCTTTCACCAAACCTACCTAGCGAAGCTGGTATAGCAATAAAAAATATTGAAAGTCCCTCTTTTCTGATCAACTTTATTTCGTCGAACATCAATGTCGAAATGATCAAAAAACAAGAGTTGCTACAAATCCCAAAAGTGGAAAACCGCGCCAAACTCCTTCTGGAACTGTTGACCACAGAAATCCAGATGCTGGAACTGAAACATCAGATCCAAAACAAGGTGCGCGTTGACTTGGACAAGCAACAACGGGATTATTTCCTCAACCAACAGTTGAAAACCATCCAGGAAGAACTGGGCGGAAACACACCTGACCTGGAACTTGAAGAGCTCAAGAAACGTGGTAAAACAAAAAAATGGTCTCTTGATGTTGAAAAACATTTTAACAAGGAACTTGAAAAATTATCACGTATCAATCCAGCAGCGGCAGATTATTCTGTTCAGCTGAATTATCTGGAGCTCCTGCTTGATCTTCCATGGAATGAAACAACCAAAGATAATTTTGACTTAAATAAGGCGCAGAAAGTCCTGGACAGAGATCACTATGGATTGGAAAAAGTCAAAAAGCGTATCGTTGAATACCTTGCGGTATTGAAATTGAAAAATGATATGAAAGCCCCGATCCTTTGTCTGGTAGGCCCTCCGGGAGTGGGTAAGACCTCTCTGGGCCGCTCTATCGCCAAAGCATTGGGCCGCAAATATACCCGTATGGCCTTGGGGGGCGTACGTGACGAAGCCGAAATCAGAGGCCACCGCAAGACGTATATCGGTGCCATGCCCGGTCGTATTATCCAATCGCTAAAAAAAGCAGGCACGGCCAATCCAGTGTTTATTCTGGATGAAATTGATAAAATGAATGCTGATTTTAAAGGCGATCCTTCTTCGGCCTTATTGGAGGTGCTGGATCCTGAGCAAAACACGCATTTCTATGACCATTATGTCGAAATGGAATTTGACCTTTCCAAAGTGATGTTTATTGCAACAGCCAACTCGCTGAGTTCCATCCAGCCCGCTTTATTGGACCGTATGGAGATCATCGAAGTCAATGGATACACCATCGAAGAAAAGATTGAAATAGCGAAAAAACACTTGCTTCCAAAACAGCGCGAAATGCACGGGATGGCTGCCAAGGATGTTGCCCTAAAAGGTAAGATCATCGAGAAAATCATCGAAGACTATACCCGTGAATCCGGTGTGCGCGGACTGGAAAAGAAAATTGGTTCGATCGTCCGTGGTATTGCCACACGCATCGTCATGGAAAAAGATTACAACCCAAGCATCAATGATCAGGATGTCGTGGATATCCTGGGGGCACCGATCTTTGATAAAGATATTTACGAAAACAATAATGTCGCCGGTGTCGTAACCGGGCTTGCCTGGACTTCGGTAGGTGGTGATATTTTATTTATCGAATCTTCTTTAAGTCCCGGAAAAGGACGCTTGAGCCTGACAGGTAATCTGGGCGATGTCATGAAAGAGTCCGCCTCCATTGCTTTAGCCTATTTAAAAGCACATGCAGCCGACTTTGGCATTGACTACCACGTATTCGACCATTGGGATATCCATATCCACGTTCCGGCAGGTGCCATTCCTAAGGATGGTCCATCCGCTGGCGTAACAATGCTCACTGCGCTGACATCTTTATTTACACAACGTAAGGTGAAAGAAAAACTGGCGATGACAGGGGAAATTACCTTGCGTGGAAAAGTGTTACCGGTAGGTGGTATAAAAGAAAAAATCCTTGCCGCCAAACGGGCGAATATCAAAGATATCATACTGTGCAAATCCAACGAAAAAGATATTCTTGAAATCAAGGAAGATTATATCAAAGATATGCAGTTCCACTACGTGACCGAAATGGCACAGGTAATCAAGCTCGCACTTCTGGAAGAAAAAGTAGATGGCGCCTTAGATCTATCCCAGGGAATTGAAAACACAAAAAAAGAGGGGTAATCGCCGCTCAGAAATTTAGAATAATAGATAAAAAACAGGGCGTCCAATAAAAATTGAACGCCCTGTTTTTCTTTTATGCTGACCCCCTCGCGGTTGCAGGTCAACTAATCAATACAGCATACGCTATCAGCCAAGTTTCTCATGTAGCAGTTCCTCATCCAGGCTATTTTCATATTTTGAGATCACCAGCGTCGCCGCTGAATTGCCGATCAGATTGGTGATGGCTCTTGCCTCACTCATAAAGCGGTCTACGCCAAAGACCAATGCGACGGACTCGACAGGCACATGTCCGACAACAGGGAGCGTTGCCGCTAAAGTCACAAAGCCGCTTCCCGTCACACCCGCAGCTCCTTTTGAGGTCAGCAACAGCACCAGCAGTAAGGTAATTTCCTGCTCCAGACTCAGGTGCATATTCAGCGCCTGTGAAATAAATACCGCAGCCATTGTCAGATAAATACTCGTCCCATCGAGATTAAAGGAATAGCCCGTAGGAATCACCAGTCCCACGACCGATTTGGCACAGCCCGCATCTTCCATTTTCTGCATAATGCCCGGTAATGCGGATTCCGAAGAGGAGGTGCCCAATACAATCAAAATTTCACCTTTGATATACTTCAGAAATTTGAAAATATTAACCTTGACATAGAAGTGCAATACGGCCCCGATCACAATCACGATAAAGATAATACAAGTCAGGTAGAAGCTTACCATTAACATCCCCAGCTTGGTCAGGGCCTGAATACCGAATGCGCCAATGGTAAACCCCATCGCTCCCATCGCCCCTATAGGCGCCAGGTACATCACCATCTTAATAATGGCAAAAAGTACCTTTAGAAAAGATTGCAGCACATTGATCACCGGCTCTGAGGCCTTTTTACCGATCTTGGTCATGCCGACCCCAAAGAGTACCGCAAAAACCAGTACCTGCAGCAGATTATCTGAAGCCACTGAAGCGACAACATTCTCCGGGATAATATCCATGATAAAATCCATGAAACTATGCGGTTTCTTGGATTCCGAAATATAGTGTGACACCGAGGATATATCCAGGGTCGACGGATCGGCATTCATGCCTGTACCGGGCTGAATCACGTTGACAAAGATCAAACCGATAATCAATGCGACCGTCGTCATGACTTCGAAATAAATTATGGAGGTGAGTCCGATCTTGCCCACTTTTTTCACATCCTGCATTCCGGCAATTCCGATGACGATCGAACTGAAGATCAGGGGGGCAATCACCATCTTGATCAGTTTGATAAAGGCATCCCCCAATGGCTTCAGCTTTACGGCAAAATCCGGAAAAAAGGCGCCGCAGAAAATACCGACCAATATACCGACGATAACCTGAAAATAGAGACTCTTAAAAATATGCTTCATGGTGCTAACGATTAACGGCAATTCCCTCGGCCTTCAACATGGTTTTAAATTTGGGGTTGCGGATATATTTATTAAAATCATGGCTTTTCATACCGGTAAAATCCGTATACTTCATGATCGGATAATGTTTTACCAACTCATTGCAGACATCAGCTTTATACCCTAAATCCGTTGCTTTCAGCTTATTGGATAAAAAACCAACAAACTTCTTCAACATCACATCGGTATTATTGATGGTGATATGGATTTTCTTCACCTGTTTGCTCAAACTACAGAATGAATCCGTTCCCGAAGTCATATCCCTGATCTTAAAGTCATCGAGACCTATCGCCGGTGCGAGCATAATGCAGGTAATGTCATTGCCATTTTCCGCAAGCTTTTTTGCCGCATCAACATCTACGTTGTGGTTCTCCAGTGTACCCTTGGCAAAACTCTCGCTGAATGTTGCACTGCTTAAAGCACTCAGCACAACTGATGCTCCCCGACTATGGGAGATTAAAACGATCTTTTTGTTATGGATGCTATTTAACAAATTCCGTAGTCCAAATTCACCCGCCATCTGACTGAATGAGGTAGCAGAAAACCAAACTTTGGCGCCACTAAAGGGATTCGTGGTATGTAAACCATCCCAATAAAATTTAACGACCTCATCTTTATTTGAATTGAGCTTCAACAGCTTACGCATATATTCATAGCTCTCATTGACTTCATCAGACGGTGCATTAAAACCATGTACAAAGATAAACACGCGGTCTTTCGCTTTCACTTTACTCTTCACAGCCAACATGCGGGTCTTTTCAAAACTTTTCAGCTGGCTTTCCAGGCCTTTTTCCGTTGCGATCTTCATCAGCGAGTAGGCATTGATGTCACCACTTTTAGGGGGGGCACCATACGTCTTACGCCAATTATCCGGATAGAAATTGCCGTTTTGGTCTACAAATGAATTGACGATATTCGGTTTATCGAATGAATTGGGATATGGGTCCTTGGGTACATTATGGGTTATTCCACAGGAAACCATTAAAAAAAGAAGAAAAAAATAGAAAAGTTGTCCTCTCATGAAGCTATTTTTTAAGCTGTTAAAAACCATAATTTCATTATGGAAAAGATTGATCGAATCATAAATGTATATATTGGCAAAATATAGTGAACACTTTACGCCATGTGCGGCACCATTTTAATCAATCCGTCCTACGAATATAAAAAAAAGGGATGCATAAATGCATCCCTTCCTCTGATATTTTTTAGTCTTTAATTACTAAAGTAGGCACGTACATTTTTACCTTCAATCCAGTTCATAAAGGCTTTGTTCACAACCTTATTTCCACCCGGAGTAGGATAATCACCGGAGAAGTACCAGTCACCGGTATGTGCCGGACATGCTTTGTGCAGGTTATCCAATGTCTGATACACCACCTCAAGTTCGGCTTTCAAATGGTGCGGTCTGACGATACGACCAATTTCCTCGGAAATCTCCTGATCTGTAAATGGCGCATAAATCGCCTTTACATAGTTCTCAATTTCATTGACATCCTGGGTCATCGACAACAGACATTTTTGATATACGTCATCAATAATATGTGCCATACCACGTTGTTTCAACAGGTTGATTGCCGCTTCAAACGCTACGAATTCACCCATACGTGACATGTCTATACCGTAACAGTCCGGATAACGGATTTGAGGAGCCGACGAAACAATCACAATTTTCTTTGGATTCAAACGATCCAGGATCGTCAGGATACTTTGTTTCAACGTGGTCCCACGTACAATGGAATCGTCAATCGCAACGATGGTATCTTCATGATCTTTAACGATACCGTAAGTGGTATCATACACATGTTGTACCATATCCGTACGATCGGCGTCCTGTGTAATAAAGGTACGCAATTTGGCATCCTTCACATTCAGTTTTTCAAAACGGGGTTTGATGCTTAATATATCATCCAGCTCCTCGTCAGAAATTTTCTCCGAACGTTTTAACAAGGTTTCTTTTTGAAAATCCCGCACGTAAGTATTGATACCGTCCATTAAACCGTAGTAAGATACTTCGGCCGTATTGGGGATAAAAGAGAATACGGTATTTTTAATATTACTTTTGACAGATTCCAGCACCTGAGGCACCAGTAGTCTACCCAATTCTTTACGTTCTTTATAGATATCAGCATCCGATCCGCGTGAGAAATAAATACGCTCAAAAGAACAAGAACGTTGTTCAACAGGTTGTCTAAACATTTCCTGTGACACTGTACCGTCTTTTTTAGCGATCAGCGCATGCCCCGGTTTAATTTCTTTCACGGCACCGATAGGTACATTGAATGCAGTTTGAATGACAGGTCTTTCCGAAGCGACCACCAAAATTTCTTCATCCTGATAGTAGAATGCCGGACGGATACCCGCAGGATCACGCATCACGAAAGCATCCCCGTGACCAAAAATACCGGCAATGGTATACCCACCGTCCCAAGTTTTCGCTGAACGCTTCAGGATCTTGGAAACATCAATATTTTTGGCAATCAATGAACTGATTTCCACATTAGAATAACCTTCTTTTTTGAATTGATCAAAAAGCTCCTGATTTTCATCATCTAAGAAATGTCCAATTTTTTCCAAAACGGTGACGGTATCCGCCTTTTCTTTTGGATGTTGGCCCAACTCGTACAGCTGTTGCAAAAGTTCGTCCACATTGGTCATGTTGAAGTTACCCGCAACAACAAGATTGCGTGACATCCAGTTGTTTTGTCTTAAAAATGGGTGACAGCTTTCGATACTGTTCTTTCCATGCGTTCCATAACGCAAATGTCCTAAAAGTACTTCTCCAGTAAAACTGACATTATCTTTTAACCATTGGGTATCCTTTGACTCTTCTGGAAATGCCTTCTGAACAGAAGCAAATTTTTTCTGTACATATTCGAATATATCTGCCACGGCAGTTGAGCCCATAGCTCTGTAACGCGAAATGTAACGATTTCCAGGTTTAACATCAAATTTAATGGTTGCAATTCCAGCCCCGTCTTGACCACGGTTGTGCTGTTTTTCCATTAATAGGTACAATTTGTTGATGCCATAGAATGGCGTACCATATTTTTCCTGATAATAAGATAAGGGTTTTAACAGGCGAATTAGTGCGATTCCGCACTCGTGTTTAATAGCGTCGCTCATATCTTGATTTGATGTCGCAAAAATAAGAATTATTTAGAACTTACTACCCCCTACCCACACTTTTTCCGTAATAAAATTACAGTGAATCAACAGTGCCTCTTCGAGATAGGTTTCAAAGCCTTATTGCGCGATAAAAACCGGAACTTTTACAGCATGGCGCAGCTTGTTGACGGTCTCTCCAAAAACAAAGTCTTTGACTCCGGTATGACCGTGGCTCCCCACGACCAATAGATCTGCATGATATTTTTCACAAACTTCGGCAATGCTCCGGATCCGATTGTTGTAGCCGAGTTCATATTCCGTCTGATGCCCTTTGGACAGTAAAAAATCTGCATATAGCTTCAGGCGCTCCAAATCCTGCCGCGACTCAAAATCATCAGTAGACTCGCCGGTGTATTTGACAGAGGCACTTTCGACAATATGGACAACGACAAAGCTGGTATCGGGATGTGACAACTGCAGGGCGTACTGGATCACTTTCTGATCCGAATTTGAAAAATCCAGCGCGATCACCACTTTCTTGAACGAACCTCTGTCCTCAAAATGTAGGGCCTCAAATGGGGGATGTACTTCCAATTCGATCGGTTTTGATTTACGTAAAATGGGAATCAATACGGTCATGATCAACAAAAAGAGCAGACCAACAGCACCCAGAATAAGTAACACCGTGACCAAAGGATTGTTTGCTTCGGCAATCCAGCCCCTGACCTCGTCATAAACCAGTTTAAAATTCAACACCGCGATCACAGCGGCAATTAGCCAGGCAAATGCTTTTGTCAGCGGTTTAATCGCAAAGATTCCCATCTTGGCCTTGTCACTCACAAAGTGAATCAGCGGGATCACCGCAAAGGCCAGTTGCATGCTCAGGATGACCTGACTAAAGATCAACAGCTGCCCTACCTGACCTTCGCCAGAAATCAGGATCACCAGGACCGCAGGTATAATCGCTAAAAGTCGTGTAATAATCCGCCGTAGCGTAGGACTGATCCGCAGACGCAGGTAGCCCTCCATGACGATCTGTCCGGCCAGTGTGCCCGTAACCGTTGAACTCTGTCCTGCCAGAATCAATGCCACCGCAAATAGTTTCGATGCCCATTCGGTGCCAAGTAAATTCCCCAGCAGGTGGTAGGCATCTTCCAGCTCGGCGACATCGTGCATACCATTCTTATGAAACACTGATGCTGCCAGGATCAGAATGGCGGCATTGACCAAAAATGCCAAATTTAATGCAATGGCACTGTCCCAGAAATTATATTTTAAGGATTTCCGTATGGAGACTTCATTGCGGTCAATCTTTCGGGTCTGCACCAAAGCTGAATGGAGGTAGAGGTTGTGCGGCATGACCGTGGCACCGATGATGCCAATGGCAATATAAAGTGCGGCACTATTGGGAATGCTCGGAATAAAACCCGTAGCCACCTCCGCAAAATCAGGTTTGGCCAAAAACATCTCCACCATAAAGCACATACCGATCAGGGAAATCAAACCGATAATAAAGAGTTCCATCTTGCGCATCCCCAGCTTCTGCAAGTAGAGCAACAGGAAGGTATCGGCAAAACTGATCAGCACCCCCCAGAGCAAATCAATGCCAAAGAGCAGGTTAAGCCCAATGGCCATCCCCAGCACTTCGGCCAGATCGCAGGCGGCTATAGCAATCTCGGCCAGGATATACAGCACAAAATTCATGCGCTTGGGATAGGTCTCCCGATTACACTGTGCTAAGTCCTTACCCCGCACAATTCCCAAACGGGCACAGAGATTCTGCAGCAATAAGGCCATAATATTGCTCATCAGCAACACCCAGATCAAGGCATAGCCAAACTGGCTCCCCCCGGCGAGATCCGTCGCCCAGTTGCCCGGATCCATATAACCTACACTGATCAGATAGGCAGGGCCAAAAAAACTGAGTACCTTTTTAAACTTTGATTTTCCTTGATTGACATCCACACTTTCGTGGATATCGGATAATGATTTATGATGGGAGTCGTCGTGATGCATAGCTTACATTAGGACAATATCTTTTATTGCTAGGGCTAAAGATAAAAAGCTTTACAGTATTAGGCAATTAAACAGCCATATAATTAGAATTTAAATGTAAGTTGGCCCGAGTTTTCTTTCGACTGGTTGCCGAATTTAACAAAATCAACCGGTTCATACTGCCCCATATCAGGATTAAAGCGGCGGATATAAACACCGTTACACATAAAGCTCAGATCGACCGAACGTAGCATTTTCTTTGCAAATTCAAGTCGTGCAGGCTCCAGTCGGCGTCCGATGGAGATATGGGGTTCATCACTGATCTCGATCAGGTCAAAGGGACTCAATGTGTGCACAACCTTTCGTGCTCTATCCTTCAGGTAACTACGGGCATGTACCGTCGGACCGATATAGAAAGCACCACCAGCAAAGGAAGCAAAGTGATCAAAATACACATATTGGCTGCGCTCACAGCGCAGGGATTGTTGCAATGCTGCGATAGCCTGTGCCAACGTATCCTCATTTCCTGTAAAAGCACAAATAGTCACATGGGCTTTGGAATTGCAGCTGTGGTACCAGCCTTTATCCTTATCCGGAAATTCCTCCGCCAATGCTGCCCGCAAGCGCTGCTTTAACCCATCTACCAATACCAAACCAGCTTCATCAGGCTGAAAAACAAACGAATATTTATTGACGCTACCCTCCATAACAAAAAATCAACTTTTGATCAGTAGGTAAGATACCAAATCCGATGGAGATAACAAAACGATGCGGCTCTTCTGCTCAGACGTTGCCTGGCTCATAGCGGTAGCTGCAGCATGTACAGATGCTACCAGCCGATTCCGTAATCCTCCCCATTATTGCTGCTACCGCCCCAGAGTGTACCATGCTGCTGATCAAAATAAATGGCGTTGATCGGACCACTGTTGCGCTCACCAAACTGTATACTGTAACCCATTTTCTGAAGCTTTTCGACGACTTCAGGCGCTGTGCGTTTATCCAGTAGCAAACTTCCCGCGCGTGGTTTTCGGTCATCCAATTTGGTACCGCCCAAAGACAGCCACAACTGATTGCTGTTGATATTTGGCGCCTCGCTGGCTTGCTGCGGCGTCATGCCGAACTCTACAGTATTCAAAAAGAATTGAAGCAGGTTTTGATCCTGTGTATCCCCGCCCTGCACCGCAAAAGAAAGGTAAGGCTTTCCATCTTTCAAGGCTAAAGAAGGTGTGAGCGTGACCCGAGGGCGTTTGCCCGGTGTCACCACATTGAAAGGATTAATGAGGGAGTCGAGGACAAAGCTTTGTAAACGCTGGCTCATGCCTACCCCCGTATTTCCAGCAATACAGGCCGGTAACCAGCCTCCACTTGGTGTAATGGAAACAACCCAGCCTTCGGCATCCGCTGCCTCCACACTTGTGGTTCCGCGCAATAAGCGGTCCATATACACACTATCTGGGTTTTGGGATGCCCAACGAGCAGTATCTGACAGGGATAGCAAAGATGAGGTGGAACTCACATCGTGCTTGGGCACAAAATCCTTGTTTGATTCGGTATTCGGCGTGAATTGCTTGCTGCGCTCCCGAAGCAGGCCGGTAAAAGGGTTCTGCTTCCCTTCATAGGGGTAAGGATCACCCGGAAGTACCTGCGGATTGTTACGTGCCGGGTCAATGGTGGCAGCCCGCGCCTTGGCGTAGGATTCACTTAAGAGCCCCCGAATAGGTGCTTTAGGTTTGAAATAGGGGTCACCATAATAGAAATCCCGGTCAGCAAAGGCCAGATTCATCACTTGATAAAGCGTATGGATATAGGGAGCTGAATTATATCCCATGGCTTTTAAATCAAAATTTTTCAGCAGCTGCAAGCTCTGTAGCATGGCCGGTCCCTGTGTCCATTCCTGCAATTTATAAACGTCAATACCTTTATAGTTGACATGTAAAGGTTCTTCCTCAATGGGTTTCCAATTGGCCAGATCCGCTTTGGAGATCAAGCCCCCCTGTTCCTTACTGCCACGGACAAATTCATCGGCGATATCGCCCTTATAAAAACGGTCATAGGCGGCCATAATCGCTGTTTTCCGATCCTTGCCAGCTGCAAGGGCTTTCTTTTCAGCTTCAACAAGTTTGGTTAATGTCCCGTGCAGGTCTTGCTGTACAAAGATTTCCCCTGCTTCGGGTGCTTCCCTTTCCTTGCCTTCATGCACGAGAAAAACTTTTTTGCTGTAAGGCCATTCTTTGATACGTGCTTTACCACGTTCAATGCTATTGGCCGTCTGGGCATCAATGGGATAGCCCGCCGCCATCTCCATGGCTGGCGCCAGGACTTCAGCCAGGCTTTTGGTGCCGTACTGTGCCAACATATAACATAAGCCTCCGGGTGTGCCGGGGGTAACCGCAGCAAGCGGACCGTATTCCGGCGGGAATTCATAACCCTTCGACCGAAAAAAATCGACCGTTGCTCCTGTCGGTGCCACGCCCAAAGCATTGATGGCAATTACCTTTTTCAATTTTGGATGATAGATCAAAGCCTGTGTTTCCCCGCCCCAGCTCAGGACATCCCACATGGTACAGGTTGCCGCAAGCATCGCACAGGCCGCATCGACCGCATTTCCACCTTGCTGGAACAGCTGTGCACCGGCAGTGGCCGCCAAAGGCTTTCCGGTGATGGCCATCCAATGCTTGCCGTGCAAAGGCGGTTTCTCCGTCCGTTGTGCGCGGGCCTGCACCGGCACCAATGCGGTCATTATCCCTGCAAGAGCAGTAAATAGCGTATATCTTCTTTTCATCCCTGTTATTATTTTAGTGTCCAAAGTCCGCAATTCTAGTCTCCTCCGATGTTGAAATAAGGATACCAGACCGGATTTGCGCATAGCAGCGCATGTAATTTTATTGAAGACAAGATAGGAATTTTTTAAAAAACCATCAGACCATTGCTGCAAATCCAGGTTATAAAAGGCCTGAAAAATTGTTCTGAAAACAAAAAGCCCATATCAACTGATGTTGATATGGGCTCTCTATACGGCCTTTTTGATGATCGGATTACCAATAGATGGAATACAATGCTGTCACCAATAAGGCAACAATCAATGCTCCGATCAAAAATGCTTTATGCGGTTTAAACATTGTCGTATCTACTTCCAGTCCCGCAGGCACTACACCACGCTTGTTGTCAATCATACTGATAATGATCATACCAACAATACAAATGACAAAGACAAAGCCCATCCGATCCAAAAACGGAATTTCGTAAACACCGGTTGTCGGATTTGGAATAGAAAATCCAGTAGAGGCCAAGAACGAAAGATCTGCCCAGTCCGGTAATTTTTTGAAAATAATAGACAAGATAAATCCACCGATCGTCGCAAATAACGCAGCATTGGACGTCGTCTTCTTCCAGAAGAATCCTAAGATAAACATGGCAAAGATACCCGGCGACACAAATCCGGTGTACTCCTGAATATACTGAAATCCACCTTTTTTGTCGATACCCAAATGTGGCGCGATGATCACGGCCAGAATCATGGCAACAACAACAGTCAGTTTACCAATATTGACCAATTTCTTGTCAGTAGCTTCGGTATTGAATACTTTTTTATAAATATCCAGCGAAAAAATTGTCGCAATACTATTTGCCTTACCCGCCAACGAAGCAACTACCGCAGCAGTCAATGCCGCAAATGAAAGTCCTTTCAGTCCTGACGGCAACAGATTCAATAAAACAGGGTAAGCATGATCTGGGTTTACCTCGCCATGTTGCATCATTTCATTTTGGAATAAGCCATCTTTCCACATCACGTAAGCGGCAATACCCGGCAATACCACAATAATCGGCATTAACAATTTTAAGAATGCTGCAAACAAGATTCCGTTGCGTGCAGTCTTTAGATCAGCGCCTAATGCACGCTGTGTGATATATTGATTACAGCCCCAATAGTTTAGGTTTACAATCCACATACCACCGATCAAAACGGTTAATCCCGGTAAATCGAGGTAGTTTTCGTTCTTACGATCCAGGATCATATGGAAGTGATCAGAGGCTTTCTCTGTCATCAAGTGATAGCCCTGCAATATGCCCGAACCACCGTAATGTTCTGAAACCAGATTCAATGCCAAATAGGTTGTTGCCAAACCACCCAACACCAAAAAGAACACTTGAATAATATCCGTATAGCCAATCACCTTCATACCGCCCAAGGTAATGATAACGGCAAAAATAGCAATGGCATACATGCATGCTTCCAGACTGATACCCGAAATACTGCTGACGGCAATGGCTCCCAAATAAAGAATAGAAGTCAGGTTGACCACAACGTATAACAGCAACCAAAAAACGGCCATAATCATGGCAACGGTACCATTATATCGCTTGTGCAGAAATTGTGGCATGGTAAAGATCTTGTTTTTGAGGTAGACCGGTATAAAAAATACCGCAACCACAATCAAGGTAATTGCTGCCATCCATTCGTAAGTCGCAATCGCTAGTCCCATCTTGAAGCCCGAACCACTCATACCAATAAATTGCTCCGCAGAAATATTGGACGCAATCAGCGAGGCTCCGATCGCCCACCAAGTAAGGGACCCTTCGGCAAGGAAATAATCCTTTGAGCCTACAGATTCAGACTTTTTGCGATAATACACCCATAATCCATAGCCTGCAACAATGACAAAGTATATCAGGAAAACGATGTAATCTTTTGTACTTAAATAATTATTCATGTGTTGGTAATTGGTTTAATTTGATCGCCTAATATAGAAATATTTTGAATAACTATATATATCTATTGATCAAATTTTCTAAATACTCCTGTCTGCCGCTGATCGTTTGTGGCTCACCGAATTCTACGGCCAGATCTCTTAAACGCTCCAAACTCAAGGTTCCTTGCTCAAAAGAAGCCCCATTGCCACTATCGAAAGAAGCATAGCGGTCGGCCCGTATTTTACGGTACTCAGAGTCTTCCAAGATGCGTTCGGCGGTAAGCAAAGCCCTTGCAAAAAGATCCATTCCTCCGATATGGGCATAGAATAGGTCTTGCGGATCGGTTGAGTTCCTGCGAATTTTGGCATCAAAATTAACTCCACCACCCTGGAAGCCGCCGCCTTCCAAAATGATTAACATAGATTCGGTTAGTTCATTGATATCATTTGGAAATTGATCGGTATCCCAGCCATTTTGATAATCACCTCGGTTGGCGTCAATGGAGCCTAATTTTCCGGCATCAATCGCGACCTGCAATTCGTGCTGGAAAGTGTGGCCTGCTAAGGTAGCATGGTTTACTTCAAGATTAAGTTTGAAATCGTCCAAAAGATCATATTGTCTTAAGAATCCCAACACCGTGGCCGCATCGTAATCATATTGGTGCTTGGTCGGTTCGCATGGTTTTGGTTCGATAAAGAATGTGCCTTTGAAACCATTTTTACGCGCATAGTCCTTCGCTAAGTGTAAAAACTTGGCAAGATGCTCCTGTTCACGTTTCATATTGGTATTAAGTAGGCTCATATAACCTTCCCTTCCTCCCCAGAACACATAGTTTTCACCACCTAGGGCAATTGTTGCATCCAATGCAGCTTTTACCTGCGCAGCACCGTGTGTCAATACCTGAAAATCCGGGTTGGTCGCTGCCCCATTCATGTAGCGCTTATGGCTAAAAAGATTGGCTGTACCCCAAAGCAGCTTGATACCACTCGCCTGCTGTTTCTCTTTGGCGTAATCCACGATAGTTGCCAATCTTTTTTCATTTTCCAGCACGTTGTCGGTATAATCAACCAAGTCCACATCATGAAAACAGTAATATGGAATATTCATTTTGCTGATAAATTCAAAAGCGGCATCCATCTTGTCCTTTGCACGTGTGATCGCATCCGTGCTCTCATCCCAAGGGAAATTGTGCGTAGCACCGCCGAATGGATCCGAGCCATCACCATTGAACGAATGCCAATAGGAACAGGCAAACTTAAAATACTCCTCCATCGTTTTACCCGCAACGATTTGTTTCGGATTGTAATAACGGAAAGCAAATGGATTTTTACTTTCTTTTCCTTCAAATTCGATCTGCCCGATCCCTTTGAAAAACTCTTTTTGTCCTTTAATAATATTCATTTTTATTTGCTATTGATTTTAATTTCTAATATTTCCTTCCATTGTTGATAATTTTCTTCGTATTGTTCCACATATTGGGGTTCCACGGTATAAACAGGTTTTAAACTCCTGAAAGCTTCGGTGAGATCACTATAATAGCCGCTGCCGATGCCTGCTCCCAAGGCCGCGCCAACACTACCATCATGATCATATACTTCCACAGGAACATTGGTCGCCCCCACGAATGAGTCGCGGAATACCGGGCTCATAAATAAATTGGCGTGTCCGGCACGGATCATCTGCGGATAAAGGCCATTTTCACGCATAATATCCAAGCCATAGCGAAAAGCAAAGGCAATCCCTTCCTGAATAGCCCGTAAGATATCGGATGTTTCATGTCTATTCAGGTCAATGGATGAGATCGAAGCACCTACCAGCTGATTATTTAACATACGCTCAGCACCATTGCCAAAGGGAACAACCTGCAAGCCCTTACTTCCAATCGGCGAAGTAGCAGCCATGGCGTTGATCCGATCGTAGGATAAATCTTTTCCCAAAAGTTTCCTGCCCCAGCTATTCATAATCCCCGTACCATTGATACAGAGCAATACACCTGTCCGGATCGCATCTTCCCGATAGTTGACATGAGCAAAGGTATTGACACGGGACTCTCGGTCAGCGATCAGCTGATCACTCACCCCATAGATCACACCGGAAGTTCCCGCCGTGGCAGCCACTTCACCCGGCTGTAACACATTCAATGACAAGGCATTGTTTGGTTGATCCCCGGCCTTGTAATTGATGGTCACTGTGGATGAAAGCCCCAGTTCTTCGGCCACTGCCTTCTTGATCTGACCATGCTCAGCAAAAACCGGTAATACTGACGGAATCAGTTTGGAATCAAAACCGTAATAATCCATCAGCGTTGTTGAAAGTTCATTCTGTTGAAAATCCCAGAATACCCCTTCCGATAAAGCAGAAATGGATGTACTGATGGATCCCGAAAGTTTCATGGCAATAAAATCACCGGGAAGCATGATCTTGTCAATTTTATGATAGATTTCGGGCTCGTTTGCCTTCACCCAAGCGAGCTTGGAAGCCGTGAAATTACCGGGAGAATTGAGATGGTGGTTTAAATTGAATTCCTTTCCGATCTCCTCAAAAGCTTTATTTCCCAATGCAACAGCCCGGCTGTCACACCAAATAATCGCATTGCGCAATACCTGTTGATCCTTATCGACCACAACAAGTCCATGCATTTGATAAGCGATGCCGATGGCCGTGATCTGCTTCGGATCGTATAAGCCCGTGGCATTGGCCTTGGATAAGGCCTGCTTGAAATAGCTCCACCAATCGAGCGGATCCTGCTCTGCCCAATTGGGCTGCGGCGAATAAATGGGTGCTTCAACAGCGGGATACTGCGTTGAACAGATCTTTTGTTGTGAGGACGCTTCGACAATGGAAACCTTGACCGAAGATGTACCGATATCTATCCCTAAAAAATACATCTGATTTTCTTTTAAAACTGGTTATTTAAAACAATAAGCGGAAACAACATTGCAACCGGTTGCATAAAAGTAGGATATGTTTCTGAATTTTCCAAAATATTCAATAAAATTATTTACTTTGGGGCGTGAATAAAAAAACAACGATTTATGATATTGCCCGGGCGCTTGGAATCACGGTTTCAACGGTTTCCCGTGCCTTGAATAACGTACCTACCATCAGTGAGGCTACACGGCAGCTGGTTCTGGCAAAGGCCAAAGAACTGAATTACAGTGTCAATAAAATTGCGTCTTCGCTCTCTTCGGGCAAGTCCAATACCATCGGCGTTATCGTGCCGACGATGCAAATCCACTTTTTTGCAGAAGCTGTTCACAGTATTGAAAAAGAATTAAAGAAACACAACTATAGCCTATTGCTCTATCAGTCAAACGAATCCTATACGGATGAAGTAAATGGTGTAAAAACCTTACTGGAAGCACAGGTAGACGGAATCATTGCTTCCCTCTCCCTAGAGACACAGGATATTGCACATTTTCAGGAAGTCATCAAACAAGGCAAATGCCTGATCATCTTTGACCGTACACATCAGGACATTGCCGCCCCTGTCGTCAAGCTAAACGACTTTGAGGCGGGTTATCTTGCGGCTAAACATCTGATCGAACAGGGCTATAAAAAAATTGGTTTTATCACCACAAACAAAGAAATCGCTATTTTTCAGGATCGTTTCAGCGGTTTTGAAGCAGCGTTGAAGGAAGCGGACCTTCCCCAACTCGATGAACTTATTGTAAAGGGCGAACTATCTATCGAGGCGGGGATAAAAGGCACAGAGCAGATTTTGAAATCTTCCGTTAAACCGGATGCCATCATTGGCGGGGATGACTTTACTGCTGTCGGGATTATTCAGGCGCTTAAAACTGCACAGATAAATATCCCCGAAACTGGTGTGATCGGTTTCGCAAATCAGACCTTCTCTTCGTTTATCACACCGACCCTGTCCAGTATCGATCAACAGGCCAACAAAATGGGGGAAGAATGTGCCAAGCTCTTTTTACAAATGGTCAAACAAAAGGATCCTTATGAAGATATCCAGCAGGTTGTCCTCGATCCAATCCTGATAAAAAGAAAATCTACCTGCAGAATAGACAAATAATTAATAACTTTGCCGAAATTTGAAATAAATGCAAGCCCGGCAGAAGTTTAGAATTCTAAGTATTTGCTTACTATTTGTTATCCAGGCACTCTTTCTAGTAGCCATCTTTGTTGAAAACACCAGTTCATATATTGTCCTGTCTTTCATCGGATTACTCTCTTTATTCATGTTATATAGCTACTTTAAGTCGCCTATACATCATCATATACATGAATATGAGTCGATCAAAATAGCAGTATGGGTGCCCGTAGGTGCTATTGCCTCCTATTATTTTAATCAGATTTTTGGCCTTGGCCCAGTGATGGGTGCTGCACTGACAGGAACATTGGCATCATTTATCCCCAATATCAATAAAAAGTCCGGTTATCTCCCCCACCTCCCTGCCGCCGTCTATTGTGGTGCCTTTGTCGGCATGTCCAGCGCGCAGGTTGCCCACGGTTTTTCTTTTATCCTGACCGCGAGTGTTTTTACCGCCATCTTTCTGGTCATTTCAAAAAGCCTGCTGAATGGGATCGGTGGCAAATTGGGAACATTGGCTTTTCTTGGTGTTTCGATGACCTATTTACTGCTTTATCTTTTCAAATAACATGGAAACATTCATTCTCTATCTTGTCGGAATTATCGGAAGTACAGCAACATACTATGTCAATACCCGATACAAACAGGGGGCTGTCCGTTCCTCCGCCTTATTGACTTTGATCGTGTCCGGTTTTCTCTATTTTTTTCCACAGCTATTGTCCAGCTATCTCACACAGTATATTCCAGCCGTATTTATCGGTGCATCTTTTATCGGAATGGTGTCCAAAACGCAGTTGTCCACTTATTTCGGGCTCTCTTTGGCCGGCGTAATCTTCACCACCATCCTGCTCAATACCAGCAAGTTCTTTAATGGATATGGCGGCGCATTGGGGACATCGGCCTGTATATCGCTGCTTGTAGTATTGAGTATCCCCTATTTTAAATCACCTAGAAAAATGACGGTCGGTTTTCTGCAGTTGCGCAAAACAATCTTAAAAAAAGGGCGCAGGAGAAAAAGAAGAGGTACAGATTTATCGAAATAATATAGGTAGATTTACTGTTACAACGCGAGCGGAATTATGCAATAATACCATCGAATTTAACGCAAATAAACCGTATGGCAATGATATAACTGAATTTAATGTAATTATAGGGCTGAATTTACTGCAATAACTAGTATAACCACATGAAACCATTCTTATTTTTCTTCCTCATTCAGGTCTTTCTGACCGAAACACTATCCGCACAAAAAAACACGATTCAGTTGCTGAACCAAGAACGCAACAGTAGTTACCGTGGACTAAGCGTAGTTGACGATCAGACGCTCTGGGTCAGCGGAAACAATGGAACAGTCGGATTAAGTACGGATGCAGGAAAAAACTGGCAATGGATCAACCCCATAGGCTACGAAAAAATCGACTTTAGGGATATTGAAGCTTTTGATGAAAATGAGGCACTGATTATCTCCGCCGGTTCCCCGGCCTTGATCCTGCGCACCACTGATGCCGGCAGAAGCTGGAAAGAGGTTTTTAAAGATACACGACCTGAAATATTTTATGATGGCTTTGCTTTTACACCTAAAGGTGTTGGTATCGCTTTTGGTGACGCCATCAACGGGAAGATGCCTTTATTGAAAACGACAGATTTTGGACAGACCTGGCAGGATATATCCTCCAATCTAAGCTATACCATTTTCGAAGGTGAGGCTGGTTTTGCCGCCAGCGGTACCTCTATCTTTAGTCTGCCGACGGGGAATTTCTGGATCGCAACAGGCGGAACGGTTTCCAATATTTACACGAGCAGTGATCAGGGGGACACCTGGCAGCGTTACAGTTGCCCCATCACGCAAGGGCAAAATAGCAGTGGGCCATTTTCCATAGCATTTCATTCACCCAAAAAAGGCATCGTCGTCGGTGGAGATTACCGGAATGACAAGAATACGGAAAAGGCCTGTTTTCTGAGTCATGATGGCGGTAAAACCTGGCATCCGTCCCGTCAGCCCCTATCAGGCTTTAAGTCAGCGGTGATTTATCTTTCAAGCAAAAAGCTTATTTGCACCGGAACATCAGGCACAGACCTGTCGGATGATCAGGGAAAAACATGGCATACCATTTCCCGGGAAAGCTACAATGCGGTGCAAAAAGCAAAAAAAGGGAAAGCTGTTTTTCTGGTTGGGGATAAAGGAAAAATAGCAAGGCTGGTCCAATAGGTCAACCTTGCTATTTTTTGAGCTTCCCAGCTTTTGGTGCCGGATGCTACGAAAAGAATTGACGTCTTTTCTCCGGGTAATCGTCTTATCTGCGTGACAGCCGCGACTCTTCCAGATCCAGCGAATACTCCAGTTCTTTGATCACATCGCTATCATATTCTTTGCTCTCTTTCATCTTCGCTAATCCATCGCGACGCAAAGCCAGAATTTCCAGCATAATTTTGTTATATAATCCCCGTACAGCTGAGAGTTGCGCACGGGTATCTTCTTCCTTAGCACGTTCAGAAGCATTTACGCTTCTGATAAGCTGCTCTTTGACCCGTGCAATGGTTTCATATTCCATCATTTCTTTGGCATAATGCTTATCCAGATAAGCTATCGAATCCCTACCGAGCTTAACACGGATCTCATCAATTTGTTCTTCCACGGATACCTGTTCGTCGACCTCATCAATTTTTATTAGCTTAATTAACAGCGGCAAGGTAAGTCCCTGAAACACCAAGGTCACTAGAATAACGACAAAAGTGATAAACAAAATAAGATTACGGTGCGGAAAAGCTGTTCCGTCATATAATGTCATGGGAATGGCCAAGGCCGAGGCAAGTGAAACAACACCTCTCATACCGGCCCAACCGACTACCAAAGGCAGTTTCCAGCCCGGACCTTTTTCTTTGACACGCACCCGCTTGAACAATAGACGCGGCACATAGGCTGAGAGATAAACCGCTACCAAGCGCAGGACGATGACAATAACACAGATTGCCAAGGCGTAATCTATGGCTTCTTCCATCGAGTACTCACCCAATCCGTTGATGATCACGGGAAGTTCAAGCCCGATCAGGATAAAAACAAAACCATTCAATAGAAAACCTATTGTCGCCCAAACCTCCTTGGTCTGGATACGGGTATGATAGTTCAGATAATCACCTGCACGGAAGGAAAGGAATAATCCGCCACTGACCACTGCCAGAACGCCCGACCATTCAAAATGCTCCGCAACAATATACATCAGGTATGGGGCAATCAAGGTGATCGGAGTTGATATGCTGGAGGATTTGGCCACGTAACGCAAAAAGAAATACAAGATATGGCCGATCACCAGACCAACAACGACCCCCATCACGGACAGAACAAGAAATTGTGTTGTTGCCGTACCCATGGCAAATTGACCTGTTAAAATAGCGATGGACGCAAAACGAAACACCGTCAGAGAGGCCGCATCGTTGACCAGGCTCTCCCCTTCCAGAATGGCAATCCCCCGTTTGGGTATACTGATCCCCTTTAACACCGAACTCGCAGCGACGGCATCTGGTGGTGATATAATTCCACCCAGCAGAAAACCCAAGGCTAAGGTGAAGCCCGGGATAATGCTGACCGAAAAATAAGCGATTGCCAAGGATGTGAAAAAGACCAGGCCAAAGCCCATGATAAAAATAGATCGGCGCCATTTCAAAAAGTTTCCCCAATTCGTATACCAGGCAGCCTCAAATAACAATGGCGGTAAAAATACCAAAAAGACAATATCCGGATCTATGCTAATGACCGGTGCTCCGGGAATAAGGGAAATACCTAAGCCGCCAATAACCAACAGGATGGGATAGGATATCTTTAAGCGCTGACTGAGGACAAACAGCATCGCCATAAAGAAAAATAGCACCATCACCAGCAGCAGATTGTTGTGTATAGTATGTCCCTGCTTTCCTCCTAAGGCAGATTTAACATCTTCATAAGGCGCCAGCATCGCGATATTATACTGCCTGATCTTCCAATCGTTGTCTATTTTGCTCACTACGCCGGTACCACGAAAGTACTTCGTATTTATCTTAAAGGTTTCATCAAACCAGGCCGTTGTACTATCGCCATTAAAATGCACATATCTGTTTTGATAGGTATAATTCCAGGCATATTTCGGGTTAAAATACTGTTCAGAGAATTTATCACTATGGTTCTTATCCCAACGTTCCTGTCGGTCTGCCCCCAATATAACCGCATCTGCCGCAAGTGAATTGATAAAAGGGCCAAACTTCGCTTCGCCCGAAGATTTATGCCAGGCATCCAGGGTAGCATTGATCGCGTTGACAGGCTCCTGAGCCTTAGACGAAACGGCAAGTAAAAACAGGCTTAAAAAACAATAAATCGCTATATAGGTCTTTTTAATCATAAATTATGAAAACGTGTTTTTATTTTGTGGAAATATATTTCCATGTAGATCATAAAACAAAAAGCTGCATCTGCAGCTTTTTGTTTTATTTAATTATTTCTTCGATCTCGCGAATGATCTTTTGAGCAATCTGCTCAGCAGCTTCGGGGCTAGGGCCTTCAGAGTAGATCCGAATGATTGGCTCGGTATTGGATTTACGTAAGTGCACCCATTCATTTTCAAAATCTATTTTCAGACCATCAATAGTGCTGTGCTCTTCATTTTTATACTTTTCTTCCATTTTCGCCAATAGATTGTCGATATCCAGTTCCGGGGTCAACGTGATCTTATTTTTAGACATAAAATATTGCGGTAATGAGGCACGGTATGCTGAAGCTTTCTTGCCCAGTTTTGCCAAATGTGTCAGGAAAATGGCCACACCTACCAAAGCGTCACGACCATAGTGCGAAGCCGGATAGATAACACCACCATTACCTTCACCACCGATTACGGCATCCACCTCTTTCATTTTGGTGACCACATTGACTTCACCGACTGCAGCAGCATAATATTCACCGCCATGTGCTTTGGTCACATCACGCAAAGCACGTGTAGAAGATAAATTAGATACCGTGTTTCCTTTTTTATGCTGCAGAAGGTAATCTGCCACGGCAACAAGTGTATATTCTTCACCGAATAGCTCGCCATCTTCCATCATAAATACCAGACGATCCACATCCGGATCGACAGCAATGCCCAAATCAGCTTTATTTTCGATGACAGCAGCAGATAAATCTGTCAAATGTTCTTTTAAGGGTTCCGGATTATGCGGGAAATTACCATTGGGCTCACAGTGAATTTTATAAATTGTCTGTACCCCCAATGCATCCAACAAGGCCGGAATAAATGTTCCCCCCGTACTGTTCACCGCATCCAAAGCAACTTTAAAGTTGGCTGCTTTGATCGCCTCTTTATCAACATATTCCAAGGCCAATACAGCGTCAACATGTTTTTGTAAGTATGAATAGTCTTTGTGCACCGATCCGAGTTCTTCGACGGCAGAAAAATCAAAGTCCAGGGATTCTCCAAGTGCCAATACTTCCTGACCTTCCGCATCCGATATAAATTCGCCTTTTGCATTTAACAGTTTAAGCGCATTCCATTGTCCCGGATTATGCGAAGCTGTCAGGATAATACCGCCAGCGGCTTTTTCCAAGGGAACAGCAATCTCGACTGTAGGAGTCGTCGATAATCCCAAATCAATCACATCGACACCGATACTCTGCAGGGTACCGATAACCAGATTACTGACCATTTCGCCTGAAACACGGGCATCTCTTCCGACTACAATTTTCTTTATGCCACTTTGTTTTACAATGATCGTTCCGTATGCAGCTGTAAATTTAACAATATCTATTGGCGTAAGTCCTTCTCCTGCACGACCGCCTATCGTACCACGTATTCCTGAGATTGATTTAATTAAAGTCATTTCCTTTGAATTGATTAACGTGTAAATTTAGCATTATGCCAATAAAATCTCGAATTAAAATTATAATTATTGAATTTTTAACGTATCTTTGTTGCAACAAAGTTGTTTTTAAAAGAAACAATCGTTTGCAATGAAATTATTTTTACTTTTGAAAAGCGAGTTTTTAAAAGTTTGGGAATTTCATTGTAATCAACAACATTTATGATTCAACAATTAGTACACATCGATCAAGAGATTTTTCTTGCCATCAACCAGGGCCTGAGTAACCCCGTGTTCGATTGGCTGTTGCCTATATTGCGTAATCCATACACTTGGGCTCCTTTATATCTTTTTCTGATCATTTTTTTCATCAAAACGTATGGAAAAACAGGTATACTGATTGTAGCGATGACCTTGATTACCTTTGGTATATCCGATGGTATTTCATCTCACTTGATCAAAAAGAATGTTAAGAGAATCAGGCCCTGCAATGATGTGGAGTTTAAGGAGAATGTCAATATCCGGGTACGCTGTGGCTCTGGATTTAGTTTTACCTCCTCTCATGCGGCCAATCACTTTTCCTTGGCTTTCTTTTGGATCGTGCTATTCCGCAGAAGATGGAAATATGTCCTATGGCTCTGTATTGCCTGGGCATTTCTGATTTCGGTCTCGCAAATCTATGTTGGTGTCCATTACCCCTTTGACATACTCTGTGGCTCCGCGCTGGGAATCCTGGTTGGATTGGCTACAGGTTACCTGTTTAAGCGGTTCGTACCTAGCTTTTTTAAAACTGAACAAGTATAATGAATTCAATTTTATTGATTTTAATTTTATTCATACCTGCATTTGCAAGTGGAATCGCTGTTT
Source organism: Sphingobacterium athyrii (assembly GCF_003071065.1). Classification (GTDB taxonomy): domain Bacteria; phylum Bacteroidota; class Bacteroidia; order Sphingobacteriales; family Sphingobacteriaceae; genus Sphingobacterium; species Sphingobacterium athyrii. The sequence goes on from NZ_QCXX01000012.1 coordinate 67,026, forward strand.
TTTTCGTCCAGAAAAAAGGGACAAATTTTCTAAAATTGATCCTTTCTTTTAGTGGGGCTTACCTATTTTCCATTACGGTACTGCATTTAATTCCGCATGTTTATCAGTCAACGAATACTTCCCCCGAGGTATTGGGCATCTATGTACTCGGTGGCTTTTTGTTCCAGTTATTCCTTGAGCAATTTTCCCAGGGGATTGAACACGGACACATCCATACGGAGCATGAGCATGGACATCATAGCCATCGTTTTCCGATCGGTATTATGTTTAGCTTATGCCTTCATGCTTTCTTGGAGGGAATGCCATTGGCGGCAACACATCAGACCGAACTCGCGTTAGGGATTTCGATCCATCACATTCCGGCAGCGTTTGCCTTAGGCAGTATTCTCATCAGTACGCACCTGAAAAAAAATACCATTATCATCACGCTTGCGCTATTTGCAGCGATGACGCCATTTGGATTTCTATTGAGTAAGGCCATCAGTGCTGGCGAAGTCGGTGATATACAGCAGTATTTTGATAAGATTATGGCTGTTGTCATCGGTATATTTCTACATATATCCACGACCATATTGTTTGAATCCGGATCTATAGACCATCACAAATTCAACAAGAAAAAGATGATTGCGGTGATTGCCGGCGTGGCCATTGCCCTGGCAAGCTTTGCTTTCGTTGGCGAACACGATCATGCACATGGCCATGGAGAAAGCCACCAAGAAGAACGGCATGATCATGATCATCATGACCATGCACATTAATTAGCCCCTTAATTTGTCTAATAAAGCACTGAGCTGGATGGCTTCTTTTTCACTGATCCTATTGGGTAGAATATCCGTCATCAGCATAGGCTCCTCAAGATTTTCAAGAATCTTCAGGCCCTTATCGGTGATGAACAGATCAACAGCACGTTTATCACCACCGGATTGACAGCGGGATACGAGTCCTTTGGTGACCATGCGATCCATCATCCGGGAAATATCTGGCGTGTTGCTCAGCATTCTTGATTTGATCAGGTTATTGGTGGCCGGTTTTGGGTATTGACCTCGTAGGATACGTAAGACATTAAATTGTTTCAAAGTGATCCCCTCTTTGCCTGCCCTTTGTTCAAGTTCATTATTGAGCCAATTGTACGTGTATAGGATGTTTACGGTACATCGATGCCATTCATTGCTGAATTTGCTTACTTTGATTTCCTGCTCGATTTTCATTTTGGTTGATAATTAATCCCTTTTTAATCGTAAAGATAGCTGTTTTTTACGCTAAATACATAACTATGACATTAGAATCATTCTAAATGGTAGAAAATCTGTATATTTGGAGGATACAAAAAAATAGGTAGATGCGTGATAAAAGCAGCTTAGATAAGCTAAAAAAAGGGGAAAAAGCGGTGATTATTGATTTTGATTCGCACGATATTCCAGCTAAATTTTTCGAATTAGGCTTTGTGCCCGGTACTGAAGTAGAAGTGAAACATATCGCACCGCTCGACGGTCCTATATGTTTAAATATTATTGCTAATAACGCCTTGATTGCCATTCGCAAATCAGAAGCTAAAGTCATCCTTATTGATCAGAAATAATGAATAACCCGATTATTGCACTTTTGGGTAATCCAAACGTGGGTAAAACTTCCCTTTTTAACCGGATTACAAAATTAAACCAGAAAGTAGGAAACTATCCCGGTATCACCGTAGAAAAACGTGAGGGCCAGGTAAAAGCCAACAATAAGACCTATCGCATCATTGACCTTCCGGGAACCTATACCTTGTTCCCCAGTTCAATGGATGAAGAAGTCGTCTTCAATACCCTGGTCAATAAAGAAAACAGCTTTAGACCAAATCTCGTTGTCGTCGTTGCCGAACCGACCAACCTGAAAAGATCCATCATCCTTTATCAGCAAGCGCGCGAACTCGGGCTGCCGGCCATCTTTGTGATCAATATGATCGATGAAGCCAAAGAAAAAGGAATCAGCATAGATATCGCAAAACTTGAACAGTTACTCAACACAAAAGTATACGAAACGAATGCACGCACTGGACAGGGCATCGATCAGCTGATCAAAAGCTTTGATGCGGTACCACCGATGTATATCAGCAAATTCCAGTTGCCGACAATAGCAAATGAAGCTTTGGAAGAAACCAAAAGGCTGTTTCCGTTGGATACAGAATACCATACCTGGCAATATTTGGCTAAAGGTGAAGTTTCGTTTCTCTCCAAAGAAAAAAACCAGGCTATTCAGCAAATTCGTGACAAACATGAGTTAAAAGCCGAGAAACTACAAAAAGAAGAAGCCATCCTACGGAGCAAATCCTTGGATCATAGCTTATCCGAAATTTATACCAAGGACGATGCATCCAACAAAAATAAGACAAATGCCATTGATAGGATACTACTTCATCCGATCTTCGGTTACCTGATTTTCTTTGGTATTCTTTTCCTGATTTTTCAGGCAATCTACACCTGGTCAGGACCAGCCATGGACTTTATTGATGGACTTTTTGGTGATCTTGCGGCTTATACGCAGACCACGCTTCCCGCAGGTCCACTCACGGATCTGTTAAGCAATGGTATTATCAAGGGTATTGGTGGTATCGTCATCTTTATTCCACAGATTGTTATTCTGTATATTTTCATTTCCATTATGGAAGAAACGGGCTATATGAGCCGTGTTGTTTTCCTGATGGATCGTTGGCTCAGACCTTTTGGACTAAATGGAAAATCCGTCATTCCGCTGATCTCGGGCGTTGCCTGTGCGGTACCGGCCGTCATGTCGGCACGTAATATCGAAAATGCCAAGGAACGACTGGTCACGATACTGGTCACACCGTTCATGACTTGTTCTGCCCGCCTCCCTATCTACATCGTATTGATCGGACTGGTAATCCCGGATACCAAATATGCTGGATTTCAATTGCAGGGTATGGTTTTATTTGTCATGTATCTCCTGGGAATATTTGCCGCATTGTTTTCAGCGATACTCTTGACCAAAATCATTAAATCCAAACACAAGTCTTTTTTAATATTTGAGCTTCCGACCTATAAGTCTCCGGACTGGAAAAACGTCGCTCTGAATGTGTGGGAGAAAACGGCAAGTTTTGTCTTCGGCGCCGGTAAGATTATCTTGGCGATTTCCGTTATCCTTTGGGCATTGGGCAGCTTTGGTCCAAATGACAAATTCGCCAAAGCGGAAGAATATGTGACACAAAGCAATCCTAACCTCACGGGCGAGGACCTCGACCATGAGATCTCTTCTTACCGACTGGAGCACTCCTTCCTTGGCTATCTTGGCATGGCAATTGAACCTGTAGTGGAGCCCCTGGGCTATGACTGGAAAATGGGAATCGGTTTGATCTCTTCATTTGCGGCAAGGGAAGTTTTTGTGGGAACAATGGCAACCGTGTATAGTCTTGGTGACGAAGTGGATATTGAAGATGAAGCTACGAAGACTACAGTATTAAGCAAAATGCGGAGCGAAATTAACCGTAACACGGGCTTACCAGCCTATAATTTTGCTTCAGGCATATCGCTGCTTTTATTCTATGCTTTTGCCATGCAATGTATGAGTACAATAGCAGCCGTGAAACGGGAAACCGGATCTTGGAAATGGACATTAATTCAAGTTGGTTTTATGACAGGCCTGGCTTATTTCAGTGCCTTGATTGCCTATCAGCTTTTAAAATAAATTAACGCGTTGTGCGAGTGCCATCATTTGGACGTTCACAACCTTAAAAATTAAAGATCATGGATAATTTAACAGTACAGTATCTCATCGTTGGAGTTTTGGTATTAGCGGCTGTATGGTATGTCGTTGGAAATGTCCGCAAATCACTGAAAGGTAAATCAAGTTGCTCCAAAGGTTGCGGATGCAGCTGCGGAACAGTGGAAAAACCTCAAAAAGCAAATTAATTTATCTTTTACTGTATCATTTGCAAACAAAATTTCGTTCTAAGGTAGAGTGGCCAAAAATCACACTAGCTACGAACAAAAGAAACGCTACCATTCTCATGGTAGCGTTTTGCATTAAATATCATGTTATTCAGCAACATAAATCAAGATTACTTACCAGTTTAACAAAAAGGGATGCCTAAGGTGCATAAAATACCTAAGGGTTTTATTAACTTTATGCGCTTAGGTCAAAATATCATGGTAACAACATGAATAATTTGTGGTACTTTGCGGCTAAGTTGCTGTGCATCATGATTCCGCGCTGGACAGCAGCGATATAACCGTTGAAGACCAGACCGGCCAACACTAAATAAGTAACCGTATTAACCATACAGATGGAGAAACAGGATAACAAGGATTCGAAACAATTAAAAAGGGGACTACAAAATAGACATATTCAGCTGATCGCTCTCGGCGGTGCCATTGGAACAGGATTGTTTCTGGGAATCGGAAAAGCAGCGACACTGGCAGGACCGGCAGTGATACTCGGTTACGCATTTGCTGGAATAATTGCCTTTTTCATTATGCGCCAGTTGGGAGAAATGGTAGTTGAGGAACCCGTTTCGGGGAGCTTTAGTTACTTCGCGAATAAATACTGGGGATCTTTTGCCGGCTATGCTTCCGGCTGGAACTACTGGGTGCTTTATATTTTAGTGAGCATGGCTGAGTTAACCGCTATCGGTGTATATGTCCAGTTCTGGTGGCCAGAAATCCCATTATGGGGATCGAGTTTATTTTTCTTCTTCGCTATCAATGCCCTGAACCTTGCTTCTGTAAAAATTTATGGCGAGACCGAATTTTGGTTTTCGATCATCAAGGTTGTGGCTATTATTGCCATGATTGTATTTGGAGTCTATCTCTTGGTCAGTGGCACCGGTGGCGAGCAGGCGAGCCTGAGTAACCTGACATCTCATGGCGGCTTCTTCCCGAAAGGCTGGTTTAACCAGACCGGAGACGGAAGTTATGAAGGATTGCTATCGGCCTTGGCACTGATCATGTTTTCCTTTGGCGGACTAGAATTGGTCGGCATCACCGCAGCGGAAGCCGAACACCCTGAAAAAAATATCCCAAAAGCCACCAATCAGGTCATCTATCGGATCCTAATCTTTTACGTCGGTGCGCTAATTATCCTATTTTCGCTCACCCCGTGGACAAATATCACAGCCGATACCAGCCCCTTTGTTCTGGTCTTTGACAAGCTCAATGGTTTTGAGTTTAGCCTATTTGGAAAAACATTCCAGTTCACAAAAATTATAGCCAACGCACTCAACCTGATTGTTCTTACTGCGGCCTTATCGGTGTATAACAGTAGTGTATATAGTAATAGCAGAATGCTCTACGGTCTCGCTGAGCAGGGTAACGCCCCTAAGTTTTTATCCAAACTCAACAAAAACCACGCACCTATCAATGCTATTCTAGTTTCGGCGGTGTTTGCCGCAATCTGTGTTTTCATCAATTATGTCGCTCCAAAAAATGCATTGGAGATCCTGATGTCGCTGGTCGTATCTTCACTGATTATCAACTGGGTAATGATTTCAATTACACATTTGTATTTTAGAAAAAATAAACTCGATGTACATGTTCAAACGAAATTCCCTTCGTTTCTCTATCCATTGAGCAATTACATCTGTCTGATCTTTCTGATTGCTGTACTGGGCATTATGTGGATAACAGGCATGAAACTGCCGGTTGAACTGATTCCCGTCTGGCTCGTATTATTATATCTCAGCTATGTATTGATCAAAAGAAAAAATAAGGATTAAAAGTCAATTTTAGCGGTTTCATCATTTCAGAAGCCAACGATCTCCGTTCGAAATTAAGGTCCCGATTGTTTTAGAAATCGGGACCTTTATTCTGTTAAAATAAGCCCAGTTGCGTACCTGCATCCGGTAAGCGGAAAAGATCTTTTCGCAAGGAAGGCAAGGTGCCATTCCCCATATATTTTTTGACCGACAATTTAAACAGATGCTGCAGGCTCTCGGCCATATTGCCATCCCCTTTTATCCGTCGTCCGAAATCAGTGTCATTAATCTTTCCTCCGTGACAAGCCTCGATCCAATGCAATACCTTTTCAGCACGATCCGGATAATTCTGATACAACCAATCTTTAAAGATGCCACCGATCTGTCCGTTAAGCCTTACGATGGTATAAGACGCTGTAATTGCTCCTGCATCTGCTCCCGAACGGATCAAATCTGAAATCTCATCGCTATTGATTCCCGGAACGATGGGTGCCATCATTAGCATTACCGGTACACCTATCCCAGTCAATCCCTCGATCAGTTTTAACCGCGCTGACGCTGTAGCGGTCCTGGGTTCCATCTTCTGCCGTACCTCTTCACGTAGCGAATTAATGGTCACTGCAACGGATACCAGATTCAGTGCTGCAAGTTCGCGCAAGAGATCAAAATCTCTTCGCATCAATACATTCTTGCTGATAATGGAAACGGGATTCCTGTATTTAAGCATCAATTCTAAAAGCGAACGTGTGATCCCCAATTTTCTCTCAATAGGTTGATAGCAATCCGTATTGCCGGATAACATAATCAAATCAGGCTGATAGCTCGACTTGCGAAACTCATGTTCCAGGAGCTGCGCCGCATTATGCTTGACCAGAATTTTACGCTCAAAATCCAGTCCCGCACTAAAGCCCCAGTATTCATGCGAATTGCGGGCATAGCAGTAAATACAACCATGCTCGCAGCCCTGATAAGGATTTATAGACCTTTCAAAGCGCAGGTCTGGACTATTGGATTTGGAGATAATGGACTTCGGATGCGTCGGAATAAACTGTGTTTTTTCGGCCCCAAGAAATTCCTCGTCCAACCCTTCAATGTGCTCCTGCACATACTGGTTAGAAAAAAATTTGTTATTGGGATTGATCTGTGCCCCCCTGCCCTTAAAATATTCTGACGGATTCATAATTTAAAATTACTAAAATTATTAGTAATATTCAAACTAAAAAATAAGTGCTGGAATTTATCAGTTGACGCTATGAGGTAAATATTGACCCTCCATCCATTTAATCGCGGCTTTTATCTTTTCATCATCTTTCAATGACGGGAAATTATCTCCGCCTAAAATATGAATATCAGGAACAAATTTGTCCCCATATACTTGGTTATTATTATCCCTGGCATAGCCTGCAGAATACGTAAAGGAAACTCCGTCCGAAAGGTGATGAAGATCTGTCATTGTAAGATAGCCAGCGGTAGGTTCACCTATAAATTTTGCATCTTTAATCTTTCTCAAGGCAACTGCTGTCTGTTCTCCGGCGCTACCTGTTATCGGCCCTGTAATCACAACAATCTTTTTCCCTTTAAAGGAACAGCTGTGCAGCGATGTACTTACCTGTTTTGTGTTGTTAATATAAATACTGCCGTTAACAAGTCTAATTTGCTCATCTTTCGAACCAGTATTTGTTATACTAAAAAGATTCCCATCGCCTAGCAAAGGTATTAAAGCGCCCAAGTCTATCCAGAGAGTTCCACCCATGCATAACCTTAAATCTACTATGAGGCCTTTTAAATCATAATTACTCAGCGAGCATAGTGAATCCTGTAACTGCTGCGCCATTTGTGACACACGTGTTACTGCAATTAAACTATCCTTAGATTCCTCGAGCGTGAGCTGTGAGGAAGGAAGTGAAAAATACCCATATTTATGATCAATAACAGCGGTTCGGAATGCATAATTTTCATTAAAAGCATATTGATATAAAATAGAGTCCGAAGTTGAGTGCTCATCATTTCGAGAAGATCTGACTGATTTTGTTTTAGTCATAAATATCCCATGCTTGTCACCTAATTCAGTATACAATCTTCGAATTGCCGGAAGAGCCTGTTCGACAGGATCCAGCACAGTACGGTCTAGCGTTTCGGAAGTAGTTATCTTTATACGATTCCAATTCACGCGGTTTTTATAAATTGATTTTGCCTCTAAAACACGAATGACCGAATCCAATATCGTATTCTGCTGTCCAAAAACGCTAGTTGTAGGACTGAAAATCATTAAGATTGCGAGTAAATATAGATTTCTTAAAATTGGCTTCATGGATTTAATAAGTCATTTCCTTACATCCAACGGATATACGTCCAAAAAACAATGATCTCAACGAAAAATACAATTTTATTTTCTACTGCACAAGTAAATGTAGTAGAAAATCCCCCCACTCATTAACATCTTATCGGAGCTTAGAACACTAAAAAACATTTTTAGCATTGATGATTTGAGTTTCGGTATTTTGGTTCATTTTCAAATAGTTCTTGATCTTCCATAATTGCTCAAATAAAAAGCAATTATGGCCGATTATTGCTTTTTATTTGAGCAATAAATTAAAGTTCCCATGATCACAATTTTCAACGCGCTTAAAATGCTAAAAAACAATTATGGATACAGCCTAGCCCACTTTTCCATATTCCAGATATAGATAAGATGGAGCTGCTTCAATTACCCGTTGAAGATGTCTATGAAATAGTCCTTTATGAAAATAGCTTAGCTCTATTGTCTACCAGAGATTGGATCGAACAAATAAAAATCCCTATACTGTAGCTACAGTATAGGGATTAGAATTCTTATGCTGAATTTTGGATCAGTTTTTACTATTTCATTAAGAAACCACCTCCTAAGAGATCATTTCCTTCGTAGAATACAGCCGACTGTCCGGGCGCGATACCTTTTACATTATGCACAAAATCTATACGTACTTTATCGCCCTCTTGTGAGATTGTCGACAAAGCACCGGAGTCTTTATAACGTACTTTCGAAATAGCTTCCATCGGTTGGTCAAGACCTGCATATTTCACGAAGTTTACATTCCGGACGTAAGCGTGTGACTTTTCAAGTTCATGCTCCTCTCCCAATACCACGGTATTACTTTCAGGAAGAATTTCGATCACAAACATGGGTTTACCCAAAGCAATGCCCAAACCTTTACGTTGACCGATGGTAAAATATGGGTAGCCAATATGCTTACCAACAACTGTTCCGTCTGAAAGGATAAAATTGCCCGGACCGATCTGTTGATCCAATGTAGGCACTTTATGTCTCAGAAACGCGCGGTAGTCGTTATCCGGCACAAAGCAGATCTCGTAGCTTTCCGATTTATTGGCAAGTTCCTTCTGTCCCATGTCAAGCGCCATCTGACGGATTTCCTTTTTCGTGAAGGAGCCCAATGGGAACTGTGTACGCGCTAGGTTTTCCTGCGATACTCCCCATAGGACGTAGGATTGATCCTTATTTTCATCCTTACCCTTTGATATCACATAACGGCCATTATCGTGCATACGGATATTGGCATAGTGGCCCGTAGCGATAAATTCACAATCCAGTTTATCGGCACGTTTCATCAAAGCTTCCCATTTAATGTGGGTATTACAAAGAACACAAGGATTGGGTGTACGCCCAGCAATATATTCCTCTACAAAATTATCAATTACAAAGTCTCCAAACTCATCGCGTATATCTAATATATAATGAGGGAAACCATAGTTTACGGCTAATGTACGAGCGTCGTTGATACTGTCGAGGCTACAACATCCCGTCTCCTTAGATGAACCACCCGCGGACGCATAATCCCAAGTCTTCATCGTAATACCTATGACCTCATATCCTTGTTCGTGGAGCATGACAGAAGCAACGGAGCTATCGACCCCTCCACTCATTGCAACTAAAACTCTTCCTCTTTTACTCATCGCTATTTATTGAAATGCAAAGATACAGCTTATTCCTTTTTCTCTATGTTAGTTTCTTGTAATTTTATCTCAATCAAAATCAACACTTTCGAAAAAAGAGGAAAAATAATCCACATAAAAATTTTAGAATTCAAATTATCACACTATATTTGCATCGCAATAGGGGAACAAACCCATAGCAAAAAAGCGGTGCCATAGCTCAGCTGGTAGAGCAAAGGACTGAAAATCCTTGTGTCCCTGGTTCGAACCCAGGTGGCACCACGCTTCAATCTGATGATCACAGATTTAAATAAAAGGTCAACTGGTGCCATAGCTCAGCTGGTAGAGCAAAGGACTGAAAATCCTTGTGTCCCTGGTTCGAACCCAGGTGGCACCACAAAAAAAGCTTGTTCAAATGAACAAGCTTTTTTTGTTGCTACTCCGCGATAATCGAACGATCTAAATGAACATAACCGCCATCAACGTGGATCAATTGTCCCGTCGTATGGCTTGACTTATCAGACAGTAAGAATACGGTGGTATCCGCAATTTCTTCTGCTGTTGTCATACGGTGTTCTAAAGGAATACGATCTGTGATCTTTTTCAAAGTTTCCGCTGGATTTGACAAAGTTTGTATCCAGGTATCGTATTGTGGCGTTGCGCATTCGGCAACAATAATCGCATTTACACGGATGGAATAAGGCAACAGTTCTACCGCCCATTCACGTGTCAGCGCATTCCGTCCACCATTGGAAGCGGCATAGGCCGAAGTATTGCCCTGTCCGGTTTCTCCTGTTTTGGAAGAAATATTGACGATACTACCTTTAGATGCTTTCAGGGCGTCGAGGGCGTGATGCGCCATTAAATAATAATGGATCAGGTTTTTATGGAGTGAGGCTACAAATTTTTCGTAATTACCAGAAGCTAAGCCTACCCCATCATTTTGTCCTGCATTATTCACTAAACCATCGATACGACCATAGACCTCCAGTGTCTTTTGTACTGCTTTTTCACAATCTTCAGGTTTGGACAATTCAGCTTCGATACACAAAGCATCAATCCCAAACTGTTTCACCTCTTCCCTGACTTTCTCGTTGTCGGCCTGCTTACGTCCAACAATGACAGGAATAGCCTGCTCCCTGGCCAAAGCATGCACAACAGCACGTCCGATCCCCTTCGCGCCCCCCGTAACAATAACAACTTTATCTTTTAAATGAAGATCCATAATAATTTTATTGAATTGTGTGTTTCATTGATGCCTCCAACCTGTCCGCATCCATGAATTCGTTTCACTGGTTATTGATTAAAACCTATGTCGACAACCTCGCGTTATTTATTCCCGCTATTTGGCTGTCTTAAAAAATCAGTATGCATTCTTTCCCTTTCATGCATACTGATTTCTTTCTTATAAATTATATACACGTATAGCATTCTCAGCCCAAAACGCCTTTTTTTCCGATGCTGTAAAGCTGCCCAGTTTATCCTCCACAATTGCGATACTTTCTTCATAGGAAGCTGCTAGGAGACATACCGGCCAGTCTGAACCATACATAATGCGGTCCTTTCCAAAACGTTGAAAAATATGTTCGATATATTGTGTAAAATCATCCAATTTCCATCCTGACCAATCTGCTTCCGTTGCCAGTCCGGACACTTTACATACGACATTTGGAAAGGCAGCAAGCTTATCGATAAACGCGGCCCAGTCATCAAACTCTTTTGATTTAATGGGCGGTTTGGCGATATGATCCAGCACAAACTGCAGGTTTGGATTCTGCTGTACACATTGCAATGTAGCCGCGTAATGACGTGGACGGATCAATAAATCGTAGGTGTAACCAAAAGCGGCCAGCGCTTTCAACCCGTTCAATACAGCGGGCCGAATCAAAAAATCTGGATCCAACTCCCCCTCAACGACATGACGGAAACCCTTGATTACCGGTAATTCTTTATAGCTGATCAGCTGTTGCTCAATGTCTTCGGCCTGAAGGTCGATCCAACCGACAACACCTTTGATAAAGGGGTAACTTTTGGATAGCTGCACCAGGTAGTTTGTCTCCGCGTCAGACTGATCGGCCTGAACGGCCACACTACCTGCGAATCCATTTCGCTCCAAAACAAACTGCATATCCAAGGGCGTAAAATCCCGTTGGATGACCTGCATTTCGTCGGTAATCCAACTGTCTCTAACGGGATCGTATTGCCAAAAATGCTGATGGGTATCTATACGCATAATAAAACCTAAAATGTTAGCTAAATTAATTTTTGGAATAAGCAACCACTGTCTGACGCGACTCGCCGAGGCCATCTGCTCCCAATTCGATCACATCACCTGCTTTTAAATAAATTGGAGGATTGAAACCAAGGCCTACACCAGCTGGTGTTCCCGTTGAAATCACGTCACCCGGCAATAGCGTCATAAATTTGGAGACGTAGGATACAACATGGGCAATCGAAAAAATTAAATCTTTGGTATTTCCATCCTGATAGGTTTTTCCGTTCACTTTCAACCAGATGCGCACATTATTGATATCCTTGATCTCTTCTTTGGTGGCCATAAAAGGGCCCATCGGAGCGAAGGTATCACAACCTTTTCCTTTATCCCAGGTGCCACCACGTTCCAACTGATACTCGCGCTCAGAGACATCATTGTGCAAGACATAACCCGCCACATAATCCAGCGCTTCATGTTCTTCCACATAAGAAGCTTTTTTACCGATCACAATACAGAACTCCACTTCCCAGTCTGTCTTTACAGAATCTTTAGGAATCATCACATTGTCGTATGGTCCTATTAAAGAAGTCGTGGATTTCATAAAAATAATAGGTTCAGCAGGAATTGGGGCATTGGTTTCCTTTGCATGATCCATATAGTTCAATCCGATGCAGACAATTTTGGACGGACGGGCAAAAGGTGCTCCGATACGTTCTTCCTGAGGTATTTCAATAAGCTTACCTGCATTTGCCTTGACGAATTCTTCCAAACGAGCCAAGCCGTCTTCTGCAAAGAACTGCTCATTGTAATCACCACCAAATGCACTTACATCGTAATTTACACCGTCAATCTGAACTCCGATTTTCTCTTTGCCGAAGGCTCCAAAACGTATTAATTTCATAGTTTTATAGATTTGAGATTTGTCTAGTATCTAATATTTAATTATTCAATTTAATAAAACCGCCATCAATAGGATAATCATTGCCGGTAATAAAACCCGCATCATCACTACAAAGGAAAAGTGCCAATTTAGCAATTTCTTCCGGTTGTGCCATACGGCCTATCGGTTGGCTTGCAGACAACTTTTCAAACATTTCCTCTTCTTTACCGGGATAGTTCTTCGCTATAAATCCATCCACAAAAGGGGTGTGTACGCGGGCTGGCGAGATACTGTTGCACCGGATGCCATAAGCCATATAATCACGTGCTACAGACATGGACATCGCATAGATCGCACCTTTACTCATGGAATAGGCAAAACGATCTGTAATCCCAACCCATGCCGCAATTGAAGCCAGATTAAGGATAGCCCCTGCCCCCTGCGCCTTCATGATTGGTACAATTGCATATAATGCATTGTATGCGCCCTTCACATTCACATTAAAAATGCGTTCGAAGTCTTCGGATTTGCAGTTTTCTAAATTGCCAACGTGAGCAATACCAGCATTATTCACTAAAATATCAATTTTTCCGATATTTTGGGCTATCGTGCCAATTTCTTGTTGATCGGTTACGTTACAACGATTGAACACAGCCTGTCCTCCTAGAGCCAAAATTTCTTCCACTACAGCATGCCCACCTTCCTCATTTAAATCCAAAATATGGACTTTCGCTCCTTCCTTAGCAAATTGCACACTGATCGCACGGCCAATTCCACTACCACCGCCTGTAATAACAGCTACTTTTTGTTCTAATTTTCCCATTGTTATTTAATTGTTAGTGTTAAAACTAGATCCGCCTCATCATTTGATGTGGGCAAATCCAATCGTAAACTATGATCTATATTACTGAATTTAATATCCTTATTTCCGATAAATGTCTTTACTTTCGTCACCTCATAAGGAAGTTTTGCAATAACTAATTCTTTTTTTCCCGGTTTAAGGACATGCAGAAACACTTGATTTCCTTTTCGCGTCAATGCATAATCATCCGTAGGTGCTATTCCCCCTGCTTCGGTTCCGTAAATGGTTTCACCGTATACAGCCAACCATTTTCCGAGCTCTTTTAAGCGATCTTGTTGATAGTCCTGAATCTCGCCATTCGGCATCGGTCCCACGTTCAGTAACAGGTTTGAGCCATGTCCGGCCGCTTTAACCAAGTAAGTCAAAACCTCTCTGAACGATTTACGTGTCCTATCTTTTAGTTCAAAACCCCAAGATCCAGCAATTGTACCGCATACCTCTTTGGGCAATTTGCCGACATCATGTGCGCTTGTTCCAAATCCGGTGGTATTCTCCCCCGGCAGGTCACGTTCAAACATCTGAAAGTCTTCCCCTTCAAAAGGAGCCAGATGATGATTATTTCCCACCAAACATTGGGGCTGTAATTTGTGGATCAATTCATAAATTTCGCTTAGATGCCAATCCTCCTTTGGTTTGTCCCAATGACCATCAAACCAGATTCCGTCAATTTGCCCATATTGCGTAAGGAGCTCGGTCAACTGGCTTTTCATAAACTGCACATAATGATTCCAATCGCCTTTTGTGGAGTCACGCCCTGCAATGCCACTACCTGTTTTACCTGCTGGCAAATAATCATTCCGATGCCAATCCAGTAGCGAATAGTAAAACATGACTTTGATTCCCTCGGAACGACATGCTTTAACAAGTTCCTTCACGATATCGCGCTTGAACGGTGACTTTTTCACAATATTATAATCCGAAGTCTGACTATCCCACATCGAAAAGCCGTCATGGTGTCTGGTTGTGAAAGTAATGTACTTGGCACCCGATTGCTTAAATAATTTTGCCCATTGTTTTGCATCAAAAGAAATGGGATTAAAAAATTTAGGCAGCAATGCATACTCATCCAGACTGATGTTCTGATTGTTCATGACCCATTCGCCATCCCCCAACACGCTATATACCCCCCAATGAATAAAGACCCCGAATCGAGATTGTTCAAACCACTCCCTATTTTTTTGGTTTTCAGGGCTTGGCTGGTAATGTTGCTGGCTATAGCTATAGGAAATGGATCCAATGAGCAAGGCCAGGCTGCAGATGACATGTTTTAATTTCATTATGTTTGATTTTGGTTATTTACAGAGAAACGCCCCTTCGCCAAGGAATAAAATCATCCTGTCCCAACAAGACTGCTTTAGGTTTAATTTCACCTGAAGCAACTTCAATCACATAATCAAGGATGCGATGCGCAGCCTGTTCAATGCTCTCCGTACCTTCGATAATGGTACCGCAATTGAGATCTATGATATCCGGCATCTTTTCAAAAGTTTTTGTATTGGTCGATAGTTTTACCACAGGTGTAATCGGGTTTCCAGTCGGCGTACCCAAACCTGTCGTAAATAGGACAATATTAGCTCCCGCAGCAACCTCTGCTGTAGTACTCTCGACATCATTACCCGGTGTACATAGTAGGTTTAGCCCTGCACCATTAGCAAGTTCGGGATAATCAATCACGGCCGCTACCGGTGAGGTACCCCCTTTTTTTGCTGCTCCTGCAGACTTGATCGCATCCGTAATCAGGCCATCACGGATATTGCCCGGAGATGGATTCATATAGAAGCCCGAACCATCTGCCTCCGCCTTAGCGTTATAGGTCCGCATTAAGCTCATAAATTTCTCCGCAGTAGGTTCATCCACACAACGGTCACTAAGTTCCTGCTCCACACCACATAGTTCCGGAAATTCAGCTAAAATGACCGAACCGCCCAAAGTTACCAGAATATCGGAAACAAAACCCAGTGCCGGATTGGCAGAAATGCCTGAGAACCCATCTGAGCCACCACATTCCAAGCCTATACATAGTTTATCCAATGTGGCTGGCTTGCGCTCATTTTTATCCGCCTGCATCATACCCGCAAAGGTCGCTTTGATCGCCTTTTGCATCAGTTCTTTCTCCGTACCCTCTTTTTGCTGTTCAAAGATATATAACGGCCGGTCGAATCCCGGATTTCTTTTCTCGATTTCAGCCTTTAAAATGGAGGCTTGCGCATGTTGACAACCTAAACTCAATACAGTCGCTCCCGCAACGTTTGGATGGGTTATATAACCGGCAAGCAAACCACATAAAGCATCAGAATCCATACGCGTACCACCACAGCCCATTTCATGATTCAGAAACTTGATACCATCAACGTTTTTAAATAAGCGTTCTTGTTCATTTGAAGCTGGATTGGCCAATAAGTCCTGCCCGAGAATCTGGTTCACATCTGCTCCGGATTTGTATAGATTTATTAAGTCTTCTACTTCGGCGATATAATTATTGGCTTTCACTTTATAGCCCAGTTTTTCTTCGAAAGCCGCTTTAAGCGTCAGAACATTCCGGTTTTCGCAAAATACCAATGGAATGACCAACCAATAATTCGCTGTCCCCACCGTACCATTCGATCGGTGAAACCCATTGAATGTTTTGTCTTTAAATGCAGTGACATCCGGTTTGATCCAAGCGGTCTTGCGGTCTCCCATTCTAAAATCTTCGGATGCGTGACGTAGATTTTCTGTTGTAATCAATTCACCGGCACTTAAATCCGCATTCAGTTTACCGACCAAAACACCGTACATCAATATTTCGGCATCTCGCTTCATTGGTTGAATGGTAAACTTATGTTTGGCCGCAACGGCTTGTTTCAAAGTGAACTCGTTGCCTTCGAAAACAATTGTCGTTCCTTCGGCCAAGTCCTGTAAAGCAACCAGGACATTATCCATCGGATGGATCTGTAAATAGCGCTGTATGGCCATAATTTAAACTAATTCAAATATTTTATTCATCATTACCCATTTCTCACCGGGTTTGGCTCCCGGGATCGCAGCCTGATATTTCCACATCAGTTGCTCCCACTCCTGTACCTTTTCATTGGCCGCATCCATAGCTGCTTTCTTTTCAAATGAAAAATCCGCACCAACTTCCATGTTCATAAATAGTCTATTCTCAAAACGATAGATCTCCATCTGCGTTACGCCAGCATCCAAGATCGATTGCTTGATCTCTGGCCACACCGCACGGTGATAGTCCTCGTACTCTTTGATCAATTGTGGATCATTGACAAGATCCAATGCCATGACATATTTTTTCATCTGTATATATTTGTTTTTTTTCGTGATGAAGCGATCAGATTTATTCGTCGAGTGTATGTTTTAAGCGGCATTCATAATTTTCCTTAGTTGTATTCATGAACTCTTTTACGCATTAAATTCGTACGCTAAGGTATTCATGACTCACTTCGTTCGGTTCACTCGCTCTGAATAAATCAGGATGATTTCATTGCTCTTTATTAATGTGATTTAAGATTTTCTGTTTCGGCAATACGCACGTTCCTATTTTGAAAGGCAAAGACTAATACCACTATAAAACAGACTAAAGGCACAAAATAACCGTATTGAAAATGGCCTGTTTTATCCGATATCAAACCCAAAAGCGGCGGCAATAAGGCCCCGCCTACAATAGACATAACGATTAAGCTGGAGGCAGATTTAGTATCTGCGCCAATGCCTTGTACACCAAAGGCAAAGATGGTCGGGAACATAATGGACATAAAAAATGCGATTCCGATCAAGGCATATAATGTTTGTACCCCCGTTCCAAAAATAACGAACAGCGATAACACGATCGTCACAAACGAGTAGATGATCAACAACTTGGACGCAGACACAAAACGCATAAAGAAAGTACCGATAAATCGACCCAACATAAATGCCAGTCCGGCAAAACCAGCGTAGTCTGCCCCATCTTTACCTGATATTCCCGCTACTTCGGTCGCATATAATACCAGAAAGCTTAAAATACAGACCTGCGCACCAACATAAAAAAACTGTGCAATAACAGCCCATCTTACATTTTTGTGTTTCAACGCGTGAAAAAAGCCAGCTTTACCCTCTTCCTCATCATCCTTGATATCCGGTAATTTGGTAAAGAAAAATAAAGCTGCGATCAATAAGATCAAGACCCCCAAAACAAGGTAAGGCATTTTTACGGAAGCAGTTTCCGACTGAATATAAGCCATTTTTGCCTGTTCAGCCATTTGCGCAAGTTCTTCCTGCGATTTGGGTTCGTGCGACAAAATAAATTTCCCGCCGAATATAGGTGCCAAAAAGGCTGCAAGTCCATTGAATGACTGTGCAAAATTTAACCTTTGAGCCGAGGTTGAAGGGTCACCAAGTATCGCCACATAGGGATTGGCAGCGGTCTCTAAGATCGTCAAGCCACAGGCAACAACAAATAGCGCACCCAAAAAGAAAACATAACTGATCGTGTTCGCTGCCGGAACAAATAAAAAGCAGCCCAAAGCAAAAAATAGCAATCCGATCAGAATGCCGGCCTTATAACCATAACGCTTCATAATAATTCCCGCTGGAATCGCCATCACAAAATAGGCGATAAATACCGCTGAGTCAACCAGAGATGCCTGGAAATGCGATAAACTAAAAGCATTCCGCAAATGTGGAATCAAGATCGGATCAAGGTTATGGATAAATCCCCAAAAGAAGAACAAGGAGGTCACCAAAATCAAGGCAAATGTGTAACTCTTTTTGTTAGTCATATATTCAAATGGTTATAAGTAGTTATTTTATGTAAAATAAGCCTAAAAAACCTAGACAATATTCAAGTATATTATCAATTTATTAAGCTATATTACCATATCCAAACAGAAATGAGTAACTTTAATGCATATATTTCATAGTCATGAAAGCACAGTTACTGCATTTAGACAACGACCTCACCCATTCATTCAATGCCAGAAGAGACGATACGCCGCAATATCACAATATTTGGCACTATCACGAAGAGCTCGAACTGATTTATTTTGCTGAAGGGTCTGGTACACAATTTATTGGCGATAGTGTACGACGTTTTGAATCCGGAGATATCACTTTGGTAGGCTCCAATCTTCCCCATTATTGGTTGTTTGATGAGATCTACCTACGGGATGATCGTCCGCAGGCGGCAGATATACGGGTACTGCATTTTAAGGAAAACTTCTGGGGGCATGAATTCACCAACTTGCCGGAAAACAAAAATATCAAAGACTTGATGCGAATTTCGAAACGGGGGATTGCACTTTCCAGTTCATGCCGGACGGAAACGATAGCGCATATTGATGCTATATTGGATAGTGTTGGCACCGCCCGCCTTATTCACCTGCTCCAGCTTCTTGTGACCATTGCTGCAGAAGAACAACATGACCTATTAACCAGCACAAGCTTTACGATTCAGTCACAGGACCAGGATGCGGACCGTATGCGCATTGCCATGCATTACATCGGTGAAAATTATCGGGATCAAATCCGTCTAAAGGAACTAGCCTCATTGACAGGTATGACTCCGAATTCTTTTTGTCGTTATTTTAAATCACAGCTCGGGAAAACACTTTTTCAGTTTCTAATTGAAATGCGTGTAAAGACCGCATGTAATCTCCTGATGGAAAACAAGCAGACAATCAAACAAATCTGCTTCGAATCCGGATTTCAAAACTTTTCAAGTTTCCACAAATATTTCAAGAATATCACGGGTACAACGCCCCTCAACTATCAAAAATCAAAAAGTTAAGACGACTTTGCCCAGCAAGGCGGAATCTTCCATTAAACGATGCGCCGCCGGGGCCTCCTCAAATGGAAGAACACGATACAGGACCGGTTTAAAATCTCCGGAAACAATCTTAGGCCACACCTTAGCCCAGATCTCATTACGCAATAGTTCTTTAAATTGACGATCCCTTGCTCTAAGGGTACTTCCAGTCAATGTAATCCGCTTTTGCATCAATTTCAGTAAGTTCAATTCCACTTTTGCGCCTTGCATGGCATTGATATAAACCAGATGCCCATCGGGGTTCAGAAGAGCTATGTTTTTTTCGAAATAAGCACCGCCAATACTATCCAAGATCACATCAACCCCCAGATCGGCCAATGCCAGCTGGAAGTCCTCGCTTTTATAATTGATTACTTTCGATGCACCAAGGGATTGGCAAAAATGGCCTTTTTCTTCCGAACTTACGGTCGTATAGACTTCCGCCCCAAATAGGGCTCCCAATTGAATCGCGGTACTTCCGATCCCGCCGGCTCCGCCATGGACTAAAAAGTGCTGCCCAGCCTGCAGTTTTCCCCGGCGAAAGACATTATCCCACACCGTGAAAACGGTTTCTGGAAGTGCTGCAGCTTCTTCAAAAGTCAGATTGGGCGGAATAGGAAGACAATGGCCCTCATACACGGCAACATAATTCGCATACCCGCCGCCAGCGACCAAGGCACATACCGGATCACCAATGTTCCAACGGTCGACCAGACGCCCCTTTTCGACAATAACACCCGCCACTTCTAGTCCCGGAATACGCGGATCGACACCAGCGGGAGCTGGGTAATTTCCTTTTCGCTGGAAGACATCAGGTCTATTCACACCTGCGGCCCGAACCGCGATTAGCACATCCAGATCCCCAACCTGGGGCTGGTCAAGCTCCTCAACATGCAATACTTCTGGAGCTCCTGGCTCGGTTATAACTACTGCTTTCATCTGTGAATACTTATTTATTCTATTTTTTTTTGTGCTCTTCTAGAGACCTCTATTTTTTCTTCCCAATATCCGATAGGCCTATCCATCGTTTAACTTCCATATCACCTATCCCGGAATGCCGACATCTTCGTCTGTGTATTTTATTAGGATTTCTTTGGATATTTTTGTAACCGAATATTGAGCGAGAGCATAAAATACCGGGCTAGACGATTATTTTGAACATCCAATATATCGTTACCGACAACAGCACGGGAGATTCCCGTATTCTGATTCATCAAATCGAATCCCTGAAACCGCAGCATACCCAGATTATTACGTCCAAAAGTATATTCCATATAGGCATTGATGATCGTTGGATTGATATTGCTCCATGAACTCGAATACCCCGCATTAAACTTTTGGGACAACTCCAGTCCTATGGTAAAATGCTTACCCATATACGCCTTTGAACCCAAGCCCACAATCCCCGAATGCGCCGTAATATTATCGCGAACGGGCCAATCAAATGTCGCCCGATTCAGCGAATAATTACCATTGAGCTCCGCCTCAAAAATATCGTTCCAGGCATAGCGAAATTGAATCGCCTGTGTGAATAAAAAATGTCCACCAAAGCTTTTCTTATCATTGACATACGATATATTGTTGTAGTAATCAGCATTCCCGTTAAGGCTCATCTGTAAGTTATCCGAAAACAAAGAAGCTGTAAAAAGATAGTAACTTTTGAGATCAAAATAGCCTTCAGTATTGCGGTACGTTGTTTTTTGCACTGTTGAATTAGGCTCGATCGTGCGGTTTGCCACAATTTTATCATTGACAAGGTTATAAGCAAGACTAGCTTCAAGATATTGTCCTTTACGTGTCATGGATTTACGATATTTTGAAACGATACTATGTGCAAATTCAGATTTCAGATCCTTATTCCCAATAACAATATTCTGGGTATTGGTATTATCCACTACAGGTTGTATCTGATAAAAACTAGGCTGATTATTTCGTCCATAATAATCTATGGCAAGATCCTCGTCTTTCGTAAACTTCCATTTTAGCCCTGCCGAAGGAACAAGATTGACATTCGGATAGGAAGTTCGTATGTTTTCATTTGTTAAAGCCCCGGTTAATTCCGATGCCTGGACCGCAAAACCCAAATTTATCTTAACATTTTTTCCTATATCCTGACGGTAGACCATCCCGACCTTATTATTAGCAAAAGAATAATCGTATTTTAAACTTAACGAATCTATCTCAGATTGAAGTGTATTATCGATAGTCGAACGACTGGCATCAATTCTTGTGTAATCAAAATCGTAATTGATCTCCAAAACACCGCCCAGATCCACAGGCTCAACAAGTGACAAGCGGCTTTGGATATTTTTACTTTCGTTATTGGATCGGATCATTTGATTTAGGTAAGTATTTGTGACCTTAGGGGGAGTCAGGCTACTATCTATTGCTGTATTATCATCACTTAATACTTCATCTTTATCCAAGGAGTTAAAGTCTGAATGAAAAGTATATAGTATTTTTCGGCCCGGTTTATCAAAACTACGCACATAAAACAGATTAAGGGCTGCTGCAGGGCTCTCGGTACTATTCGCGGCCTCATATTTACCCGTACTGCTCAATCTATTGTTTCTTATCCGCCGATCTTTTAATGTTCGGCTTGTGGAATTGGTCCAGGACAGTTTTGGAGAGATCTTTAATTGATCTTTAGACGACAGCTTCATGTCAAAGTCCCAGTCCATCTTGTGTGTCCGGTCAACCGACTTTATTTTGTAATCCTCATAGTTACTGATTGCTGTATTACTTCCTTTTCCAGAGCCATAGATGGACTGCAAAAAAGAATTTCCTACCGTATTATTATTACGCTGTGTAAAAGAATATTTTCCACTGGCGTTCACCTTTTTGGAAAGCGGACTGGAAAAACTTGCCCCAATAGAACTTATCTTATTAACACCATCGGTGGGATCAGCAAAATCCGCCAGTTCGCCCATCTCCCGTTCCCGCTCTCCTCCATTCGGAGAACCGAAGGAAAAGAGATTGGTATTTGTATTATTCATCGAAGACACCATGGAATATTCCTTTCCATTATCAAATCTATTCACCCCGATACTTCCCAAATAGCGCTCCGCGGTTCCCCCGCCCAATGTCGCCTGCCCAAAGGTGATTTTTTTCTTATCTTCCTTAAGAACAATATTCAGTACTTTCTCGGACTCTGCGCTTTTGATCCCTTTGGCCGTGGCTTCATCGCCATAAAAATCAATGACCTGCACACTCTTCACGAAATCTGCCGGAAGGTTCCGTGTAGCTGTAAGCACATCGCCACCAAAGAATTTTTTACCATCAACTTTTACCGAAGATATCGCTTTCCCAAAAGCATAGACGGATCCGTCTCTGGATACTTGCACGTTGGGCAAGGCTTTGAGCGCCTCCTCTAAAAGTGCCCTTCGATCGAACTGAAAAGCCTCTAGATTAAACTGCACGGTATCTTGCTTATAGACAATAGGTTTGTATTTTTGGATAACGATTTCTTTGAGCAAGGACACATGTGGAAACATGGTCAATTTCCCCACATCTAATTTGGCTGTGCTGCTATTATATAGTGGATAACTTCTTTCGAGAATACTCAAACCTATCTGGCTACAGCTTATGCGAATGTCGTTGCCCAGAACCCGTCCAAAGCGGAAATAGCCGGTAGCTGAAGTTGACGTAAATAAGGTATCACGCGAGCTCGTCAAATGCACACTAACACCTTTCAGCGGACTGCCGGCAGTATCTACAACAATTCCATAAACTTCTTTTTTTGTCGCCTGACCAAAAGTGCTTTTAGGCAGAAAAAATAAGCTTATAATGGATAACAAAAGTATAAACCGGATTATATCCCCGCCCCTTAGTTTCATCAAACAGACTTTGCAATAATACAATTCAATATAAGAATTCTTAAGCTATTAACGTAAAAAGTTGTGATTTTGTATAAAAAAAAACGAGTTGTTAGGAAAACAACTCGTTCTTTCAACTAATTTTTTATAATCTGTTACTCACCAGCAAAGGTAACCTTCACAAGATGTTTGTCAATTTCCCAACGGCCAGTACCATCCTCACCAATGACATCAAATAATTCCAGGATACGTCGCGCAACAAATTCCTCCTCTACCTGCTCTTCAAGGAACCATTGTACAAAGTTGAAGGTTACATAATCCTTCGCTTTGGCACATTTATCAGCAATATTATTAAATTGCTCTGTTACAAACATTTCCTGCTCCAAAGTCTGCTCAAATACACCACGGAATGATTCAAAATCTTGTGGGATACCTGTGATCTCCGGAGAGATTGCACGTCCACCACGATTGTTGATGTAGTTGAAAAGTTTCAACATGTGCTCACGCTCTTCGTTAGACTGCTTTGCAAAAAACTCAGCAGCATTTTCTAAACCTTGATCATCACACCATGAAGACATCGCCAGATATAGTGCCGAAGAGTGTGCTTCTACTTTGATCTGTGCATTTAGTATATTTTCGATCTCTTCTTTCAAAGAAGATTTTAATTTCAATAAATCTTTCATATTTACCTTAAGTTTAATTTCTAAAACAATATCAGGTGATATACCTTATCATCCGATTACATTACAAAGATACATCGGATTTGGAAAATCTGTATAAATAATCTGCAATACAAATTCAGTCTAAATTAGACAGGCAAACCGCAACTTGTTTAGAATCAATACAATTACAAATACCACTCATAGATACTTTCAATAACCCATAAATTTAATTAATGATAGGCCCATTACCCAAAAAAAACGTCGATTTTCAATAAATAAAGCAGGATAAGAAAAGGATACTTATTTAATTTTAATTTAAATAAGCAAACCATATAACAGAAAAAGCGGTATATCTCTTGTTTAGACACACCGCTTTTTCTGTTATTTTATATAAAATATCTGCTTATGCCAAGACAGCAAAAGGCGATACCTGTAGACAGGTCCGGATAACCGAATTTAATTCCATCATAAACTTAGCGCCATCCAGCAGCTCGCGAAGCTGAAGTACATCCTCTACGGCAAGAATGAAGCATCTCTCTGTCCGAAAAGGCATAACAATCTCAAAATCAGATGAACGCGTGGTATCATTGATCATGTATTCTACATCAATGGCATCCATACGCTTTTTGAATTTCAAAAAGTCTGACACCGAAAAAGATGTCGTTTCGTTATTATACTCCAACCAGAAGCAATTTTTACGGCTACATTGATAAACCGTACCAGCTGTAGTGGAAAATACTTCTTCAACGTGCGCTAATGGACAAACCAATTTTGACATTTTTATTACCTTCTCTTTTAAACTGCTCAAAAATAAATATTATTTATAATCAATCCAAGTAAAACAGCTAATTATTTTGATTTAATATAAATAAGCTCCCCGTCCGGTATTGCTGGTAAGTCGCGAATCTCCCCGAACAGGCTAAAAAAACAAGCAAGCCGAAGAAGCGAGCAGCGCTTGAATACCTAAAAAAAGGCCGGCACAACTCGATGGTTCCCATAAAAAAAGGAGGTCAGCTTAAACTGACCTCCTTCCTTATAAGTATGTAATATTTTTTAATCGTATTCTTCCTCTTCTTCTTCCTCTACAGAAAGTACTTCTTTGCGATTGCTAATAACTGTATTTTTTGTCTTTGTTTTATATTTGTTAATCTGCCTACGTAAGGATTCTACAGCGATATCCGTCGCCTCCTCAAAACTCTTCGCCTGCCCTTTTGCGAAAAGTTGGCTTCCGGGAATGTTCAGTTTGATCTCTGAAATCTTATTTGCCTCGTCATCGACATTTTCCAATCGCAGGTAGCATTCACCACCGATAATTGAATCCAAAAACTGCTCTAATTTTCCTGTCTTCTTTTTAATGAATTCGATTAACTTTTGATCTGCATTAAATCGAATGGATTGCACAGTAATGTTCATTTTTCCTCCTTTTTTTAAGCTTTTGGATGAGCTTGTTTATAAATAGACTTCAATCGTTCTGCTGAGTTGTGCGTGTACACCTGCGTCGCCGCAAGTCCTGCATGTCCCAACAGTTCTTTAATTGCATTTAAATCTGCCCCGTTATCCAGTAGGGCCGTTGCGAACGTATGCCTCAAAATATGAGGACTCCGTTTACCTTGTGTGGAAATCAGTGTTAAATAACGATGCACAATATCATAGATTAGCTTGGCATACGCTGGTTTCCCTTCTTTCGTAACAATCAGTAAGCTGTTATTAGTATCAACAAATTGCGACGCTTTTTGTTGCAAATAGTTTTTCAATTCTTTTACCAAAAGATCATTTATCGGAACAAGCCTTTCTTTGCTCCTTTTACCTAATATAAGAATATTTTTGTTAAAAAAATCTATATCCTGCTCCTTAATTTTCAACAGTTCGGCCAAACGAATTCCCGTCCCAAAAAGAAGTTCCATGACCATGTAATTGCGGCGTGACTCAAAATCATCCTGCTCTTGTTCCAGATGATCCAGCAGACGAACCAGTTTTTCTTTCTCCACAACGACAGGTAGCTTCTTTGCAGTCTTTAAGGCCTTAATAAGGGTCATCGGATTTTTATCCAGGCAGTCCTCACGTTGAAGAAATTTAAAATAGGTCCGCAACGAAGACATGCTTCGATTGACTGAACTCGCATTCTTACCGGACTCCATCATCTTCGCGAAGTAATGCCGTAAATCCCGGTAAACAACATCCGATAACACAAGTCCCTCAGCATTTAAAAAAGACCAAAACATCTCCAACTCGTGCCGATAGGCAACAACCGTATGTTCTGAATATCTTTTTTCAATCTGCAAATACCGAATAAACTCCTTTTCCAACATAATTTCCCTCGCTATACTATCCTCAAATTACAAACTTAAAAGCACAAAAAAAAGGGAAAAGCAATGCTTTTCCCTTTATATTTTTAAATTCTCAGCGAATCAATTAGTTAGCCACATCTTGATTCAAAGATTGTTTGTAAATCGCTTTTTTCACTTGAATGCGACGAGTTACAGATCTCTTTTCATAAGCTTGACGTGAACGCAACTCTCTTAAAACGCCAGTTTTCTCGAATTTCTTCTTGAAACGTTTTAATGCTCTATCTAAAGATTCTCCTTCTTTTACATTTACGATAATCATGCGTTGTATATACCTCCTTTCGTCGCTTTTAAAATTTAAAGTGGGACAAAGGTACGATATTTACATTGAATAAGAAAAGAAAAATAAATTTTATATTAATCCAAATTCCTCCAAAATCGTTCTCAAAGGTTTCTCCTTGGTACACAATGCCGTATGCCAGCCTAATTGCTTCGCTGTGGCCAAATGCTGCGGGCTATCGTCGATAAATAACGTCTCCGCAGGATTTAATTCCTGCTCCGCCATGACCAATTCGAAAATCTCGGCGTCCGGTTTACGCATGCCCACCAAATGCGAATAATAGGTTTTTTCAAAAAATCCTTCGTTGTCGGCAACAGCATATTTTTCATAAATTGCATTCATACAGTACGCATAATGAATAGCATTATTATTGCTCAACAAAAAAGTACGGTACTCTTCTTTCAATTGCAATAATAACGCATGATGCCCCTCCGGAACGCCAATCAATAAACTGTTCCATGCGCCATCAATTTGCGCGTCGGTCAGGGCTGGATTTTTGGTAATCGCACGAATCCCATCCCGGAATTGCGCAGCACTAATTTTTCCCTTGTCAAAATCGTCAAAAAGTGCACTTTGGCCATGATGCCCAAAAACTTCGTCAACATTTTCTATACCTAACTGAGTAAAAGCAACTTTCAATTTCATAAAGTCGATCATGAAGATTACATTTCCATAATCAAGAACAATATTTTTAATTTTTTCCATCGAATTATTTTGAAATACCGATACAAATATCGATAATTGCATCGTCAAAACGGCATAACCGATGCTAAAATTGACAAAACAAACGACCTGCTCCTATAGCTCAGTCGGTTAGAGTAGAAGACTCATAATCTTTTGGTCCCTGGTTCGAGCCCAGGTGGGAGCACAAAACAAAAAGTCGCTTTTCCATATTGGAAAGCGACTTTTTTGCGTTTAATTCCCGCTCTTCACCTATTTTCGCCGGATAGTACCTATTACCGTCTGCACAGGTTTACCATCTGTTTTAGCCATTTTACAATTCGTTAGAACAAATGCCCAGGATAACAACAAACCGGAATGTCGTTAGATATCTTTTCTATTATCATCTGAATCAATATCAATCAGTTTGTTGTACGGATCCACACCGACTTGTGTAGGTTTTTGATCTACAACCAATGTCAACGTATTATTGATCTGATCAATACGATGTTTTTTGAGGTAAATTTCCTGTGGTTTGCCATTGTTCTTATCCGCCGCTTTTGAAAAAACACCAACCTCAATATAGTCCCTCAGCGGCAAGGATTTCAATGTCACCCGATCTGATTTTTTAAATAACAACGGTTTGCTTCCTTGATCATTGTAACTCTTTTTCCCATTGGCATCCACGCGATACTTAGCCACTTCGAATTGAATATCCACTTGATATTTTCCATTTTTCAACTTTCTAGTACTCACCTTCTCCACTTTATTATTGTACAGGGTGATCGTCTCAAACATGTCTTTAATCAGATAACGCAGGGAGTCAGGTGTCGCTCTGCGAAAGTAATCCACAAATTCCAAGGATGTTGTATAAGGTGGATTTTGGAAGGCCGTACTTTCCAAATAAGCTTTTGCTGTTTGGTTGAATACATCTTCCCCAAGGTAGTCACTCAGCGCGTACAATACCAATGAGCCTTTTTGATAATGGATATACATTTGGTTCTCATTGTACATGAGCGGTTTTTCCCCTAATTTCTCCGCGCTTCTTCCAGTTAAGTAGCCATCCAGTGCGTCTTTGAGAAACTTGCGCATCTGTCCTTTTCCATACCTCTTTTCCAGTACTTTCAAAGAGGAATATTCAGACATACTTTCTGACATCAATGTGGCTCCCTGTGTATTGGCACCGACAACTTGATGTGCCCACCACTGATGCGCTATTTCATGCGCGGTCACAGCATAAGGATAATCCACCGCATCGTCTTTTTTCTCATCCACATCCGCAATAAAACCTATCGCCTCCGAGAAGGGAATGGTATTGGCAAAAGACTGCGCAAAAGTTCCGGCTGTTCGGGGAAATTCAACGATTCGAAGTTGCCGATGTTGATAAGGACTATATTGGCTGGTATAATAGGCCAAGGAAGCCTTGCTCGAGGCCATCATCCGATCAAGATTGTAGGTATGCCCTTTGTGGTAATAGATTTCCAAATTAACCCCATTCCATTGATCCTTTTTCACTTCATATCGAGCGGAATTAAAAGCAAAGAAATTCAGAATCGCTGAATCCATTTTATACTGGTAATATTTTCTTCCGTTTTTCTCCCACTGTTTGGTCAAGTACCCCGGAGCAATGGCCAATTGATCCCTATCCGTACTTACAGTTGCCTCAAACCGAATCCAGTCTGC
The DNA here is from genome assembly GCF_003071065.1 of Sphingobacterium athyrii. GTDB lineage: Bacteria > Bacteroidota > Bacteroidia > Sphingobacteriales > Sphingobacteriaceae > Sphingobacterium > Sphingobacterium athyrii. The sequence continues at coordinate 95,823 of NZ_QCXX01000012.1, forward strand.
ATCATTTGAAATATAATTGTTCTTTCGCGCATTGGAATCCGTAGGCAAAGCCATACGATCCCGGTAAGGTAATCCATATTTTTTACGGATATCATTATCCACCAGCTCGCCCCGATCTAAATAACCGATATTCGGAAATAGCATATTGTTAATGAAAGTTCCATTGCCTTTAACAGGAGACTTTTCATTGACCCACGTATTAACCGGACTAACTGTACTAAAGTTTAAGATGATAGAATCCCCCGGTGCCATTGGCTTGGCCAACTTATAGATATTGAAATTATAAATATCATCGGCCGATATCAGCTTATGAGGCACATCGAAAGAAAAGGTATAGTCATAGTCATTATAATTGACAAAAATAGAGTCTATGGTAAACGTAGTCTTATTCTTAAGCACATAAGAAGCCTGTGCTTTAAAGCTACGCGTGGAAGGATGGATATCCATATTGAACTTGATGTCAACAACACGGGGCTGAGGCCGAAATTGATATTTTTTGTACTTCTTTTCCCATTCCACGGACTGCTTTTCATGATCAAGACTTGTATAATAAGGATTTTTAATATGGTTCTCATAATATATGCCCGCACCGATCCCCACAAAGCCAATAAAGCTCAGGAGAAGGACAGTTATACTCGCCGGGCTTAAGTTTGTTTTTAATATTTCCCAACGCTCCCTCATCCCCGAAAATCCACCTCTACGCCAAAGTAAGAGGGCTATCGTAAGAAAAAACACCGCAAATAGCAGCCAATAGACACGATAGGTTAAAAAGGGTAAGATATAGCCAAAACCGTCCATATCTGAATAGTCAAGCCCCGGCCCTTGGTTAAACTGATAAATCGCCTGCTCCACGCCTACCATCGATAAAAATGGCAATCCGATAAATAAGGTTAACAGGACAAAAAAACCAGCCAGATAATTTTTGAAGAGCGTATGTACAAAGATGGCCACAAATAGCCATACGATATTTGCCAACATACCATACACCATCAAGTGCATGATGTATTGCCCGATTTCGAAATGATAATAATGATGATAGACCTGAAATGCCATACAGGTGAGCATCACCACTGCAAGCAAGGTCAGTTGCATTAAGATGATCGCGATTATTTTGGAGCCCATGAGCGCCCAGTTCGGAACTGGTGTCGCATCCAATAATCCGCCCATCCGTGTAATGCTGCCACGATGAACCAATAAACCACTGAAGAGAAAAGTCAGAATCAACAAAAAGAATTTAAAGGTCGTTCCCGGTATCATCAGCATTTTCCAGGTAACAGGATAAGTCGAGGTACCGAAAATCGCACCGATTGTACTAGCCATCAAGATGATAAACAATACGCCGACCAGGGTTAGAATCAAAAAAACCGGATTTTTAACAATGTATCGATAGTCATACCGCGCAAGTGTCCAAGTCGTTTTCAAATAGTGGACGATTGAAAAGTCGTAGTTCACTTTCGGTAGATTGAGCCGAAAAACACTGTCAAAATTATTTTTTGTCAATCGTTTTCCTTTCTTGCCTGTCTTCACTGAAATGGAATCCTGTGAGAAAGAAAATAAAAGGTAAAATCCGCCAATAAACAATGCGGCTACAGCAAGCCATATCAGACGATTATAGATAATTGCTCCCAGAAAAGGAAGATTGTTTGTGTTCTTTTCTTCAGGAGACCAATATTGCGTATAGTAAGAAATGGCGCTATCACCAAAGGGATCTATCAATGCCCCAAGATAACGATGATCAGCGTTTGTTGTCAGATTCTGCACGAGTACCTGTACAATAATAAGCACCAGCACCGCAACAAAACCTACATATACATTACGGGTAAAAGTGACCAATACAAAAATAATAGCGCTGAGAATAACCAGATTGGGGATAACCTGAATAAGATAGGTCTGGAAGTAGGCTAAAATATGTATGGGACCCAACAAATCTGGATTAATCCCTGGAACGAACTGTGCAACAACAATACCTAAGGTGGATGCCAGTACGATGACGAGTACGACGGCTATCGATCCAAAAAACTTGCCCAATAGATAATCTGTTTTGGTAAACGGATAACTAAAGAGAATGGTATGTACATTATATTGAAAATCCCGATAAACACAGGCCCCCACAATCGAGGGAATTAAGAAATAGATAATGGAAGACATCCCGTTTATCATCTCATTAATAGCCCAAGGCGAATTTCTGATGGTATTGGATGATGTCGTCGCTGTGACGCCATCAAATATCCCTAGTGAGGACAACATGATGAACAACGACAGGACAAAGAATAAAGCCATATAAATATAGACGGCAGCATTCTTAAACCAACGTGTAAACTCAAAATTAAAAATTGGACTAAACATGGCGCTGGTCAGTTTTTAGTGCAACAAAATAGACATCTTCCAGTTGCCCTTGTGCATTTACGAAGGATTCATCTGGCTGCACATCACTATAAACCCGGATATTGAGCGTATTATCCTGATTATAGTTTGTAGAAATTACATTATACTTCTGTGTATACTCATCCAATTGATCGCGGCTAATGATCCGTACCCAGATCTTGCCTTCCAATTGTTCTATTGTCTCCTTTGGCGTGCCGCGCAATAGTATTTTACCCCCATTGAGAATAGCAAGTTCATGGCATAATTCGCGGACATCATCCACAATATGTGTCGAAAAAATAACCGTATGATTGGTTCCGATCTCCCGCAATACATTTAAAAAACGATGCCTTTCAGCCGGATCCAGTCCCGCAGTAGGTTCGTCAACAATAATCAGTTTGGGATCGTTCAGCAATAACTGGGCAATGCCGAAGCGTTGTTTCATTCCCCCCGAATAACCACTCACACTCTTGTTTCGGACATCCCAGAGGTTGGTTACTTCCAGTACACGCTTGATGATAGCCTGCCGATCAGCACCCGTCTTAATCCCTTTGAGTTTCGCGAAATAGTGTAATAAATCTATCGCCGAAAGGTTCGGATAAACACCAAATTCCTGTGGTAGGTAACCCAAAATTTTTCGCAGTTCCATTTGCTTTCCAAGGACATCAATATCACCAAAAGTAATGCGGCCATGATCGGGTTTCTGAAGAGTAGCTATAGTGCGCATCAAGGATGATTTTCCTGCTCCATTTGGTCCGAGGAGACCAAACATTCCCGGCTTTATTTCTAAGTTTACTTCGTCTAGTGCTTTTACACCATTAGGATAGGTTTTACTGAGATTTTCTATTGATAAATTCATAAATAAGTTTAACTGTTAATAATTCGTTAGTATACAGCAACGACAATTTGTTACAACAATATAACAAAAGTTCACAAGAAAACAGGTAGATCTACCTATTTTTCAATAAAATATCAACTAAAAACAGTTATTGCCCATACAGTTCATCGAGGTATGAAAACCGTATAGGCAGATTGGAATGGCCGCTTAGAGCTTTAACTCAAATAGACTTACCGTGGCCTTATCATAGTGTGCGGGCAGACCGGATGTATCGCGAAGTTTCTTTAATCCCAGAAATTCGAAACCACATCTGGTATAATGTTCAATAAGTCCCTTATTTTCCCCCACCGTGTCCAGGCGAACAAAATTCTTATTATTTGCAATGGCATATTCAATCGCCCAATGCACAATGTACTGAACGAGATTCTTACCTCTAAAATCGGGATTTGTGGCAATGCGATGAATATAAACCGCCGGATCTTCATTTCTTTCTTCCCAGATATCAGGGTCGTCGAATGTAGTCGCCCAGACACAGGCAATATCCCGACCGGCAACCATTTTCCATTGCCTATGCTCTTTCAGTTCCTGCTCAATAAGCTTCCGGTCAAATTCAGGCCAAGAAACCATGGATTTTGCTTTTTGAAAATCTGTCGCAAACTTATAAAACTTAAAAATCGAATCAATATCCTGCGGGGTGCTATTCCGTATCTGTAATTCCATTATTATCACTTAATTACTGTTATCAACTTTGCCTGAAGCATACACAAAAATACACTTCCGCGAATAATGATAATGGATACAGATCATTGCTATATTAGGGTATCAGTTTCTGCTGCCATTTGCCCAAATTGCCACAATAATAGCTGTTGGCTACAACGGAATAAACTTTCATCCCAAGATCCCCAATATCCATTTTACGTCAAAAATATCTGTCACTTCCACCAATTGATCCGTCTCGTTGTTACCTAATACAGGTTGACCAGCCCCTGCCGCCAGCTTAGCGACAAGCCGGCCACGGTCTGCCACATTCGTACAAGGCAAAAACACCGAAAGATAGTTGCCAATTTTTCGACCATCATCGTGTACCAGATCCGAACCATAGATAACCACACTGGGAGAAATAAGAGAGGCACTTACAATAGGCAGCTCTGAATACCCATTTATTTTTTTATCTAGCCTGTCAAAATCCAGGCTCCCGCCAAAACATGACTGATAAAACGTAAGCGCCTTTCTACAATCCCCCGAAAATGTGATAAAAACCCCGCTTCTTAACCGTTCCATATCCTAAACAAATTGAATTAAACTATGCATCCGGTATGACGGGCTCCACAAGTTTTTTCATTTTTTCCAACGATTCCTGCCATCCCAGGTAACACATTTCGGCGGGGATAACTTCAGGAATTCCTGTTTGTTCTATTTTAAGTTCAGTACCACAGCTGACTGCACGCAGCGAAACTGTCGTTGTCATTTCTCCGGGTAAATTGGGATCATCAAAGCGGTCAACATATTTGATAAATTCATTGGGTATGATTTCCAAATATTCACCGCCAAAGGAATGACCATTGCCCGTACCAAAATTGATAAATGTCATCTTGAATTGACCGCCTACTTTAAAGTCCATCTGCTGTACGGTACAGACAAAACCATAAGGGGGTAACCAGGAGGCATGCGCTACCGGATCCGCGAATGCGCGGAAGACTTTTTCAGGACTCGCCTGAATAACCCGATGTAAAGAAACACTATTTGTTTTCATCTCGTTTGATTGTTTATAATGTAAATAGATAATATGATCTTTTTGTTCTTTCTAATAAATTTTTGATCAACCCATCCTTTCCGATGGGAACACCATGATATTAAGATACCGCTGATGCACCTGTATAGGTATGCTGCTGTGCGGCACGACTTGTACCGGCTATCTTTGACCGATAGACATAAGATAACATCAGTATACCCAGTACGATAAGGGGCAATAACATAAAGGTTATATTTTTATCCACGCAGGCATGACTGATAAAGGCAAATACCAAACTGAATGTCAATCCTGCATAAGCCCATTCTTTTAATTTAGCCGGAAACTGTGGAATGGCAATAGCGATGACTCCGAGCACTTTACAGATAATAAGAGCATAGGCAAAATAGTCCGGGTAACCTAAAGGTTTGGTTCCAGCATTCATATATTGCGGTGCAAATAGTAATGTGCCAAGCGGCATAACGCCTTCCCAGATAACAATTAATATCGTCGCTATCCAGAAGATAATTTTATTCTTTTTCATGATGTTGCTATTTTAAGGTGATTAATTCGTTGATTCAACATGTTTTACAAAATTATTAAGGATCGACTGCCAGCCTTGTTGCTGAAATTCAGGATCATTCATCTGCTCCGCATCAAAAGTGGTGCTGATAATTGTCTTTCCATCTCTTTCAGAAAACAGTGTGCTTACTGTCCGGCCGTCAGACATGGTATAGGCGATTTCCCGATGCAATTCAACCCTATCATAAGTTCCTTCAAAATCGAACCCAAAACTGCCATCCTTTGCTTCCATCCGATTTTTAAAAGTGCCATTCACACGCAAGTCGTTTTGACTGCTCGGACAATGCCAGCTTGGATCTGCAGTATTCCATTGCATAATATCTGCTGGTGCGTTCCATTGTTGCCATACTTTTTCTACCGGTGCATTTACTGTGGCTTCCACGTTGATTTTTGTTTGTGTTTCCATGATTTCTTTTTATTTGTTTATAATGATATAGCAAAGATGCAAAGGATTTTAAAGCCCGGCGTATTGTAAAACCGACAACTTTAGGGGTGGATTACGACAAAAACAATTTGTACCTTTATCACATAAACCCAAAAGATATGCAAGTCTCAGTTTTTGTCCCCAAATACGGTACTATTGAAGGTATTACGCCAGCATTTAGAACCTTTCATACGGCCAATGAATTTTTATCGGCTTTTGGAAAAAAACCGATATTCAATGTTGAGTATGTAGGCCTGAGTGAATATGTGCCAGCCAATAGCGGCGAGTACACCATAAAAACAAATCGCTTACTGCAAAATGTCGATCGTACCGATCTACTGATCATACCGCCGACTTTTGGTGATATTGACACCGGAATAAGGGACAATGCCGAAGCCATACCTTATTTTAGAAAACTTCACTTAAAAGGCACCCGCTTGGCCAGCTTATGCGTGGGAGCTTTTCTTCTGGCAGAAACTGGGCTTTTAAATGGAAAAAAATGCTCGACTCATTGGGCTTATATCAGCGAGTTCAAGGAAAAATACCCCGAAATAGAAATCGAAGATGGCGCCGTTATCACCGAAAACGACAATATATACAGCAGCGGCGGCGCCAGCAGCCTTTGGAATTTAATTCTGTATCTCGTCGAAAAGTTTTCCGACCGCGAAACAGCTGTTATGATAGCTAAATATTTTGCGCTGGATATCAGTCGGGACAGTCAGTCACAGTTTGCAATATTCCGTGGACAGCGAAATCACGACGATGTGGATATCCAGAAAGCACAGGATTACATCGAACTGAAATATGAGGAAAGAATTACTGTTGAGGACCTTGCGAATTTTGCAAACATTGGCCGCAGGACTTTTGAGCGCAGATTTAAAGAAGCGACAAACAATACACCGGTCGAGTATATCCAGCGTGTGCGGATAGAGGCTGCCAAGAAATTTTTTGAGGCATCAAGGAAAAATGTTTCGCAAGTAATGTATGATGTGGGTTATACAGACACCAAAGCCTTTCGGGATATCTTCAAGAAAATAACAGGCCTTACGCCCATAGAATATCGGAACAAATTTGCCAAAGTAGCCTAATAAGATAAAGACTACCTCGCAAACGCAGCGGAATGGCATGGAATAAAACAACAAGCCACACGATAATCGTGTGGCTTGTTGCTGAAGTTGCGTTAAACTTACTTCTTAAGCATCATTTCCCGGATATATTTTACCGGTGAATTGCCAAAACTTAAAAATTTCTCATTGAAGGCTTTCAGCTTAAATTGAGCACCCTCCTCCTTTTTAACAGCTTCTCTTAAATCGTAGATTTCTTTATATCCCGTAAAATAGGAGGTCAACTGCACACTGCTAACGGATACTCTTTTCCACTTTCCAGCGGCTTCGGCCTGTTGTTGAAATGCTTCATCAACCAATAAATGCATTGCATCTTTTTCACTCATATTCTTCACATGCACACTATAATCCAATATTGCATTACACACAGTCCGCAGATGCCATTTATACCACATCAACCACATTTCAGGTGCATTGTCACCATAGCCATTTTCCAGCATCATCTGCTCGGTATATACGGCCCAGCCCTCGATCATCGCGCCGTTGCCCAAAACACTCTTGATTAAGCTCGGTGACTGATTGGCATACACCAATTGCGTATAATGTCCGGGAATAGCTTCGTGGATATTCAAAATCTGCAAAATATAGTGATTGTATTCCCGCAGATAGCTTTCTGAAGCTTCTTTGGTCCATCCCACAAGACTACCGACATTGTAGTATGTATTTCCACCTTTATCGTAGGGACCGGGAGCACTGATAGAGGCTCCGGCCACACCGGCCATGTAAGCAGGTTCTTTCCGCACAACCAAAGGCTTACTGTCATCAATATATAAGAGATCCTTCTTCTTCACAAATTCCACCAGTTTTGGAATCTGTGCTTCAATTGCAGACTGAAAATCTTCCGCTTTGACGTGGTTGACTGACAAGGTATCAATCATCTTGCGGATCAGGACCAAACTATCTGTGGGCTGCACGGCCTTTCCAAAATACTTTGGCCATAGCTGCTTACTGATTTTATGCATTTCGGTATGCAAATAACGCTTACGTGCCCTTGCTGCATCGTAGATCTCCGCAGCGGTAGATCCTGACTGAATGTCAAATTTAAACTTTTGATCATATAATTCCTTCCCTAATCTAAAACTTCGCGGAGACGGGTTGGATGTCTCCTTTAAATAGGTCACAAATCCCTTTATTGCTTTTACAGCTTGGTCGGCTTTCGTTTGAATAGCTGCTTTTTCAGTTGCCGGAAGATTGGATTTTTTTAGAGAATCACGCAGATCCGTTTCAAATACGGATAATCCGCCCAAATTTTGCTGTATGGCCAAATCTGTCAATACCAAAGCTGGACTCTTGATCTGCCCTTTTGCGGCTTCATAATAGGCTGGAATTTTCGCCATGCGCTGTTCAATAGCATGTAGGCGGTCGTGCAGTGGAGCATAGTTCTCAGCCAACATAAAGGCGATGGTGCCGCTTACATTATAGGCAGAGGGGTTCCATTCGTAAGCCCGCTCCTTTTCGATCGACCACACATTGGATTCCAGATAATTCTGAATCAAATGGTAGTCCGTTTGTTGCGAGAGATTCAGATCATGCAGATCAAAGCTTTTTAACTGATCGAGCTGCTGTTTTGAAAATTCCAAGCGTGATGCCCTGCTTTTAGCATCAGGAATCGTCAATAACGAATCGTATCGATGAAAACCTACCTGTGTGGCCCATTCCGGATTTTCTTTCCAGAGCTGCTCGATGAATCTATCTTCGTAAGCTTTAAAACTTGCATTGGAGGTCGTATCCGCAAGGGCTTTTTTGGTATCGGAACCCGACCCGCAGGACGCCAGCATTCCAAAACTCAGGATAGTGAACGTATATGTTATCAGTTTCATTGGAGTAATTTGACTAAAAATAGCAATTGTTGTTGATTGTTGATCAATCACCTCAAGGATTTTACAATTCACATCGCTGCATCTTTCCGATCTTCAGTCAAGTATGGAATTTGCCTGCAAAGGTCCGCAATCGTCCTGAGGATGCCCATTAGAGATCCAATAGAAAATTATTAGAATTTTGTCAGAAAAAATAAAACATAAGTAATTAATAAACAATACATTAAAAACAAATAAAAAAATATTTAGCGCCTTATGTCCAATTTCTTTAACTTCAATCATTATTGTAGTGTAAAACAGTTACACTTAAAACAATAATAAAATGAAACAACGAATCAATTTTTTCGCAAAAGGCCAAAACGCGATGAAGGCTATGTTTGGATTGGGAGCTTATCTAGGTAAATGTACCATCGAACAAGAGCTTTTGCATCTGATTTATTTTAGAGTATCACAGATCAATGGCTGTGCTTATTGCCTGGATATGCATTCAAAAGATTTGCTTGCCACAGGTGAAAATCCACAACGTCTATTTTTATTGGACGCTTGGCGTGAAGCACCACTTTATAGTGCACGTGAACGCGCCGCGTTGGTCTGGGCTGAAGCAGTAACGAAAATAACCAATGGAGATGTACCTGACGAAGTTTACGCCATTGCAAATCAGGAATTTTCTGAAGAGGAACTCATCGACCTGACTTTAGCTATAACCACGATCAATGCATACAACCGTTTTAATATTTCTTTCCGCACTGAAGCTGGCGGATACAAAGTGGGCCAACATAAAGTGCAGACAGCATAACTAAGCTAAAACGAGATAAATCAATTTATTTAACAAATTAAACGCGAAGCATGAAGGATTTCATCTTATTATTTCGGCAGGCCGGCGGAGAACAGCCTCTTTTGAACGAAGAAGAAATTGCCAAAATAAACAAAAAATGGGAGGATTGGATCGGTGGTATTGAAGCACAGGGAAAACTATCTGACCACGGCTCACGTCTTGAAAAAAGTGGAAAAGTATTAAAACCGGGCGGGATTATTACGGATGGCCCGTTTGTGGAGATCCGGGAAAGCCTCGGGGGTTTTATTGTCATCTCCGCAGAAAACCTTGAAGAAGCGACGACATTGGCGCATGGTTGTCCCATTTTGGAATCTAGCGGCAGCGTTGAAATCAGGGCACTTTTGGTTTAAAAAAAACTTTATGGGCAGTTGTATGCTATGCAACTGCCCTATTATGTATGATGGAATCTAACTTTCTAAAACAGCTTTTTCAACAAGAATTCACCAAGATCGTCGCTGTAATTTCAAAACGTTTTGGGCTACAACACATCGAAACTGCCGAAGATATTGTCAGTGAGACTTTTTTGCTGGCTACGGAATCATGGCAAACGAAAGGTTTGCCCGCAAACCCAACCGCCTGGCTGTATACTGTAGCTAAACAGAAAACCTTAAGTCACTTTAGAAGGAATAAAATTTTCGAAGACAAAGTGATTCCGGAAATACATCAAAATCAGCGTGCCGTGGATTATACCGATGAATTTAGTTTCACACAAGAGAACATCAAGGATAGTCAGTTAAAGATGCTGTTTGCCATCTGCACTCCTGCGATTGCCAGTGAAGCCCAGATAGGTCTTGCACTGCGGATTCTCTGTGGTTTTGGGATTGAAGAAATTGCCGAAGCCTTTCTTTCAAACAAGGAAACCATCAACAAACGGTTGTTCCGGGCAAAAGAAAAGCTTCGCACAGAAAAGATCCAGCTTGAATTGCCTTCTGAAAAGGAAATCGTGAAAAGGCTGGATAACGTATTGCATATTATTTACCTTTTGTTTAACGAAGGGTACTACTCCAAGACCCAGAATGAGATTCTGAGAAAGGATCTGTGTATTGAGGCCCTACGCCTGGCGCTCATGTTATCCACTTACGAAAAGACAAATGTCCCCAAAACGAATGCACTCATCGCGTTAATCTGTTTTCACTCCTCACGCTTCGATGCCCGACACAGTATCGATGGAGAGTTCATTCTGTATGAACAACAAAATGAGAAACTTTGGAACCAAGCCTTAATCAATCAGGGAATTTATTTTTTGAATCTGTCGGCAGATGGCGATCAATTGACCTCCTACCATATCGAAGCAAAAATTGCACAGTGGCATTGTGCAAAAGCAGATACCGTAGAAAAATGGAACGAAATCCTTCAGCTTTACGATCGTTTGCTGGCGGTGAATTATTCGCCGGGTGCAGCACTCAACAGAAACTTTGCCTTATACAAAGCTAAAGGTCCAAAAACTGCACTGACCGAGGCAAAAAAACTAAATCTAATGGATAACCACTTTTATTATACACTCTTGGGAGAGCTCTATAAGGATATAGATCGACAAAAAGCAATCGCGAACTTTCAGCGTGCACAGGCATTGGCAAAAAGCTCCCTGGAACAGGAAACTATCCAACGCAAGATCAATATGCTGTAAAGTTCGCGATCCGTTACACTTTGTCAGCTCTTATAATCAGCTGATTCTTATGCCTTAGCTGATCATAGATCCCTTTTTTGAGTTTTGCCAATACGTCATAAAAAGTTCGTAAAGTTCGCTGGGTTCGATTGCTATCACAGAAGCCGAGTACATGATATTTAGCTGTTGTGACGCTTCATCATAAGCCATTTTCCATAACATCGCTGGAAGCCGGTCTTTATAATTGGAAGCATTGCCTAAAGTGACAATCACTAACGTATCTCCACCTACTTTCTGTAAGTTTATTGCTGTGACGTCATCCCAATTACCGGCACCGAAAGCTTTTGCCATTGGTGTAGTTTTTCCGGAGAAATGACTTTTATGTAATGAAATCTGCGCAGACTTGTCCCGAAGACTTAATAAGCTATTCACCAAGAGACCTAGCATTATAAGCAATATTCCGCCCGAGAATACCGCAGGTTTCACTTTTAGTTCACCGTCAAATATTCCGATACAGTACAAAAAGAGCAATAAAAGAACGATACAAATCACGCCTGACAGGCTTAGAAGCTTAGCAGTTTTGCTTCTATTTCTATATAAGTTTACTTCCTGATCCATTTTAGTTGCCCCAGTTGACATTAAGATTATGCTTTTCGGCATACGCTTTTCCTAGAACATATACCTCATCAAATGTTTTATCAATCCCCGGCATGTAATCGTGCTGTATTTTTTGTAGCAATGCCTGCTTTTCTTCAGCAGATCCCTTTGTATCACAAAGTTTAGCATAAGCAGTATACTCATTTTTATAGACTGGCAGCACCTTTTCAAATAAGGCGATGGATTTTTCTTTTAATGCTTTTGCATCATCATCCGAAACATTGAGTGCATTGATATCTTTTAATGCTTTCTCTACTGTCTGGATCTTGATGTCCACGGATTTCTGCGCCTCATCACCTGCGTTCTTACTCGCGGGGATATCGGCAAATTCAACAGTCTCCTGTTCGAGGCGTTTACCAAAACGATCAGGAGCAAAATCGGCTATAAGATTGGTATTTAGAACAACTTTTCCGAAAAAATTTTCTGGGCTTGGAGCTTGGCAGGCGGTGAAAAATAGACTCGCCGACATGAAAATAACAAATAGTAAGTGCTTCATATAAATTTTTATTTTGTCCGAAATTAACTAATATTAGTTAAACCGGCAAACCATCCAATTCTTCACTATTGCATCCTTAATAGGCTAAAAAAACGTATACCGCACCAACCCCGATATTATCTTTTGCATTTCACTTGACCAACACGCTAAATTTTAATAATTTAGCAGTTATAGAACAACAGATTAAAAACCGCTGATTATGGGCTTTGATATTAGTTACCATCCTATTTCTGAAGAACAGATTAACGCCTGGTACTTTGAATTGATTGCAAATCCTGAAAAAATAGAAACGCTGGCATCCGAGTATCAAATTGATGATTTCTATAAAACAAAATATCAGGACACCATAAACGCCGGTCGGGAAACAGATCAAAATGATTATTTCGACAAAACACATGGTTTCTTTATCGCCGTCGTTCAAGGTTTTTTTGAGACCTATTTCTATGTCCGTGGCGGCGCATTATCTTTTTCAACGAATACACTATTAGATTCCTATTATAAAAAATGGGAAGAATTTATTCCAATAGCTTCGCTCACAAAAAAAATACAAAACAAGCTTATTGAAAATTATTGCTCCGGCGTATATATTTCAGCCGATCAGGTCATTCGCCTGTTGGAAGACTATCACCATAATCCTGAAATTAGGTCGGAATTGGATCAATTATTTTCTGAGGGACGCATCACGATTTTCTTAAAGGCATTGAATTTTGCCAAAGAGCGTGGTCTAGGCCTCCTGGAAGCTACAGAAGTTGTGGAACCTCAGCCTTTTGATCTGAATGAGTCTAAAAGTTATTCTAATCTCTTTAACTGCGACAAAGAAGGTCCATTGCTTTATCAAACCACAGCATTCGAGCAGATCAAAGACATCGAACAGCGTAATGGTCTCCCTGAAAATGAGATTCTACCCAATGTGAAAGTTGAAAAAGTACATGTAGATCCTGCGGAAACAGATACGGAGAATACACATGAAATCAGCAAAAAGAAAAACTTCTGGAAGCGTTTATTTGGTTAAATCCGAGCACAGAGAGACAATGTTACAAATCCCACCGACACATTCACCTGACAATGAAATCCTTAGCTCCAGGATCGTCCACGCAGCGATAGACCGGGTCTTTGAGGCTTGCGCCAATCCCGCTCATTTGGAAAATTGGTTGGGGCCTGCAGGATTTACCAATACCTTCGAAGAATTTTAACCCCTTTCGTCCACTCCTATTATTCGCTGCCATGTACCTTGTTTTATTCCTTATCATTGCTTTTTTTGCGGGATTAAATTATCTACTTCGTTCCGCTGTTAAAAAGCAAAATAAAAAGATATCTTCCGTTGAATATACTGTTGTTATTGGCTACATACTATCCATAGCTTTATTTGGAGCTGGTCTGTTGACCCATTCGAGTCAATATCATGAGGCCGTCGATCCCGTTGATGGCGCCTGCTACCTACCTTTTGGTGGGAAACATGCCTTATCGCTGTTTATCTATTTTGTTGCTTTCAATGTTGCTGTAATCGCCGTTTGGATAAAGGGCCGGCAAATACCACCGATCCCTTTAGTCCTTGCCCTTATTATTTTGATGTTGGGATCTATAATCAGTATCTTTGTGCTGACTCAGGTAAGCTATCACGATACATCAACCTTAAGTAGCTATGTCGGGAATGAAGGAACCTTTTACTTTATTTTCACACCGCTTTTCTGTTTTTGTTTTGGCATAGGTTTTATCTGGAAGATCATTCAGGAGGAGAAGGCAACAGCGATCCACAGAAACTATCGAAATCCCATACTGAACAAGATCAATAGGCAGCTTTCGTCCAAGATGGACTATCCGGTATGGGCGCTGATCTTACTCGTTCCTTTCTTTGTCGTCATGACTGCTATTCTTATCCTATTTGGCCAGGATAGTGACTCAATGGCCAAAGTATTCACCGAGACCACTACCTGGGCTTTTTCTCAGAAAATGCATCCACCTATTTTAGACCATCGGGGACATTACCTCTGTACCGTGGCAGCAAAAGGTGATCCAGCAATTGTAAAACCCTTACGCTTAGGGAATCGGCATGGAAATACGATCATCGTTAACCGTCAACTGTTGGTGGCCAATGCCTTTGAGGAAATCTTAAGCGACCTATCTCCCAAGTTGCATCGTTATGTACGTTATTTTTACGACAGATACGGATACAACATCTCTACCAGAATCAACTCGGTCGGGGCATCAAACCTAACCTATAGGGTAATGAAACCACTTGAGTATACTTTTCTCTTCTTCCTTTATCTATTTTATGTAGAGCCCGAGAAGAAAATCGCCAAGCAATACACCTAATCATTTCAATCTTTACATCCTTCAAATAAGCACCAATATTCAATGCATTGGAGGATCATGACATTTTTTTTATATGGATCAGACAGATTATTTTATTGTCCTAACCGGGGGACCCGGAGTCGGCAAAACTACATTACTCAACAAGCTAAAAAAAGAAGGCTATAGAACCGTGCCCGAAGAAGCACGTCGAATCATTCAAGAACAGGTGGCAAAAAACGGCGATGGCTTACCTTGGAAGAATAAGCAACATTATGCCTCATTAATGTTGGCAGCGTCCAATGCTCGTTACCTTCTCGAAATCAAAGAAAACACCCAACGCCAAGAGTATGTCTTTTTTGACCGAGGTATTCCAGATACACTCGCCTATATCGACATGGAAAAGTTAACTGTTGCAGCTCCCTTACTTGAAGAAGCTAAAAAATACCGTTATCATAAAAAAATATTTATCCTTCCGCCATGGCAGGAAATTTATGAAACCGATCATGAGCGAAAGCAGACTTGGGAAGAAGCCGAAGCTACATTCCATCAGATGAAAAGTGTCTATGAACGGCTTGGATATGAGGTCATAGAAGTACCTAAAACATCCGTCGAACTACGCTATCAATTTATTTGCGAATCGCTCGGGTTAGCTACTCACTGATCTTTCATTAAGGTTTCGATGCGACGATCCGGAATTAACCACATGATGGCTACTGTACCATACATCAACAGACTGACGTACGGATTTATAAAAGATATACCGATCCCGAGAAAATACAAGGCTGTAGAAATGTTCTCCTTGGTCTTCGATTTGACGGCACGTTTTAAAGCGGACTCTTCTCCTTCCGTCTGGACCGCAAAATATTCAACAATATTGTAGGCTACGGAACACATGATCAATACAACGCCATAGGCAATAATGGGATCACGTTCAAAATGGGATTCACCAATCCAGTTGGTTGTCAAAGGCATCAAGGAGAGCCAAAATAAAAGGTGTAAATTTCCCCATAATACTTTCCCATTGACTTTCTGAACAATCTGAAAAAGATGATGGTGATTATTCCAATACAGCCCGACATAGACAAAACTGACTACATAGGAGACGATTTTGGGAAACAGGGGTTTTAAACTTGCAAAAGTGTAACCTTCAGGTACTTTTAGTTCGAGTACCATAATGGTAATGATGATGGCCAATACGCCATCACTAAATGCTTCCAGCCGACTTTTAGTCATTGTTATAAATCGGAGTTAAAAACTGATATTGCAGTCCCAGGCGAAACACATTCAATCGTGCCGGCCCGGGATCGGCGCCAAGCATTCCATCATGATAATCCTTCAAGCCCCAAGAATAGCCTGCAAAAATCGTATAACGGTCATAATTGACATTAAACTGTAATCGCGGGCGGATATCGACATCAATTACTTTACCTCTATCCCGTTCAAAACTTGTCTTATTGCCACTCTTATCTTCGATACTTCCGTTTTCCTTGATGCTCAACGTCTTCGCTACATCAACACCGAATTGCATATCCATTGTCATCGGTTCAAAATAAACACGATAGCCGACAAAGGGATTAAAATTCAAAAATTGTTGGTTGAGCTTGGTCAGTCCACGACTGCCATTTGCGAATTCGTTGCCTTCTAGGTCAACCTTGGTCTGTAAACGTTCAAAAGCACCTTCTACACCTAAAAGAAAATTATTTGCAAAGACATAACGGTAGTTCACTGCAGCCCCCAAATTAATTCCATACTTTTTACCGTAAGGATTATTGGTATAATAATCCTGCTGACCAGAGCCATTTAAAGTGCTTTTAGCGATGCTTCCAGACCCCGTAAAATTGGAGACACCGGAAGTTACACCGACACGAAGTTCATGGGATTGTGAAAAAGCCGCAAACGGAACGATACAGGCTATACATGCAAGAAGTAAAAATCTCTTCATCATAAAAATATAAAAACAATCTAAAATTAAGAAAATTTAGGCGATTGAGCTCACATTGCCATTTTATTTTTCAAACAATTATTTCTTGTTCTATCATGCCGAATACGCTGTCAAATTCAGGTAGTCAAATAAGTCCTTCTTTTCCATATTTCTTGAACTACATCAATGGAATTGAATCAAATGGACTTTAATTTTGTTGTATCAAATCAAAGGAATACATCGTATGAAATATATCTTAGAGAATCCTGTCAGCGGTCATATTGGCCAGCAAAAATATAAAACGACCATTCTATGGCGCAACGGTGAATTGATTACCGATGAACCTGAAAAATTGGGTGGCAAAGATCTCGGGCCTGACCCATACACCCTATTGGTCTCTTCCCTCGTTTCCTGTACATTAGCAACCTTACGGATGTATATTGACAGAAAAGAACTTCACATCGATGAAATACAAGTCACGGCCAATATGTATTTACGAATTGAAAAAGAGCAAGTAGTGACCTATTTTGACCGAGAAATTTCATTCGGGCATGCAATCGAAGAAAACACGGTATTACGTTTACAGCAAATTGCTGATGAATGTCCGATTTCAAAGATATTAAAAGGTAATGCCGTGGTAAATACAATCATGAAAACAAACAATTAAATGAAAAATTTAATCATTATTTTGTTCGGAAAAAACGAGGAAATTCTCCACACACTACAGCGGATCATAACAGGTACAAATGGCTGGCAAGCGGTCATTCAACAAGATCTCCTCACTTGTAAGAAATACCTCTCCAGTTACCCTGGCGACATCCTGCTGCTGAGCTCAGGTTTATCAACACAGGAAGAAACCGAGATCATAGACCATCTTTCTTATTTAGACCATCCAATTGGTTTGATAAAACATTATGGCGGTGGAAGTGGACTTTTGAAAAATGAAATCTATAGTTTATTCCCAGATTTGATTCCTGACAAATAAATGAATTCACCGGGAATGTTCTGTTTTTTTCGGTTATTAAACCAGTTCAATGAGAAACACTCCTTAGCAGGCTAATTTTGAATACATAAATCGTAAGATCATGAATAAAAAAAACTTTATAAAAAAGGGACTTTTAGGTTCCGGAATATTTGCATCAAGTACTGAGTCAGCAGATGTCATGAAGAATGACATCGATGAAATAGAACCTTTGGAAACACTGGATGCCAATGCGTTGCAATACAACTCCGATCAACTGGAAAACCATAGTGTACTACACAAAGCAACAAGCCGGGGTTATGCGGATCATGGCTGGTTGCGGAGTAACCATACCTTTAGTTTTGCCAATTACCATAATCCCGAACGTATGCATTTCGGTGTACTCCGGGTACTGAATGATGATATTGTTGCCGAAGGCAGGGGGTTCGGATTGCATCCGCACGACAATATGGAAATTATCAGTATTCCCTTGGAAGGGGACCTGGAGCATGAAGACAGTATGGGCAATCAGGCCATCATCCGAAAGGGAGATATCCAGGTGATGAGCGCAGGAACAGGTATCATGCATAGTGAGTACAATAAAAATACCGATCAGATTGTTAAATTTCTGCAGATCTGGGTCTACCCGAACCAACGCAATGTAGCACCCCGATACGATCAGATCACCTTGGACAAATCACAAAGACACAATAAGTTTCAACAGATCCTCTCACCTGATCCTGCCGACGAAGGAGTATGGATACATCAGGATGCGTGGTTTCATATGGGTAATTTTGACAAAGGTGTCGAAACAAATTACAAAGTTAAGCAAGCTGGAAATGGCGTTTATATTTTCGTCTTAAGCGGAAGCGTCAACGTAGCGGGACAAGAGTTGGAAACGAGAGATGGCTTTGGTATCTGGGACGTTTCGGAAATTAAACTCATGGCCACTTCGCCCGATACGGAGATCCTCCTGATGGATCTTAACATGATATTAAATTAATGCACTATCATCTGGGAGCGACAAATAAGCGAGATACGATCAAAATAGGGCCTCACTTTATTGCTTTTACCGTCGGCTAAATCCAGCGGTATGCGTAAGCCAGATGCTCGTATTCCTGATCGGATTACCATTGCATAAAAAAGGGGAATGTTAACATTCCCCTTTTTTATCGTCGTTGCAAAATCTACTTTAAAAACTGATCGAATTGAGTTTCTTATCAACTAGAATACCGTCTATCGCTTTTAAATTGAAGTTAACATTACGTTTGGCTTTCAATTTGATCTTAAATAACACTTCCGAGCCATTCAGTGTTTCCTTATTGCCCAAATTCACAAAAGTAGGATACAAAGCTTTGCTGCCGTTTGTATGAAGACGGTCATTGGTATAGTTATTCATTTCCTTCAGGTGTAGCGGATCTATTCCCACAAACTCAAAATCGCCCTGATTATAAGGCAATGCGAAGCTAAGCGCATTCACTGCTTTAAGGTTTTCGCCGCTTACGGTGATTTCAACGATATCGCCAGATTTTAAGGACGTCCTGGATGCTGTCAATTTTAGCTTACCAGCAACTTTCTCCGCTCTGGTTGGTTTGGCTCCCCCCTCGATCGACACGGCAACATTTGAGATATCATAGGCATCAATCAACTTATTTTTATTGACATCACCATTACTCACATAGCCTTCAAAATCACCATCCCCCATTCTTAATCCGGTATAATTAATATAAGAAGTCAGATCGTTATGGTCGATCAGGCGATCGTTGTTGATATCGCCGGGTAAATAGCTAGTCGATCCAGGCACCTTAAAGACATAGAGCTCACGACCTGAACCGAAGCCGCCGACAGCCTCCGAAACCGAAATCTTAATAAAGCGTGCGACAGGATGCTGACCAAAACTAAAGCCCTTCATTTCGCCATCACGTTTCCATTCAAAGCTTCCGGCTTCAGACCAGGTATCCTTATCATTGCTATAAAATACTTTACCTTTTAAAATGATGCCGTTGCCACCATCCGTCCGAGGAAGGTACTCAAACTTATCCAGCTGATTGACGGATTTCAGATCTAGCGTAATATCAAACGGAACCGCAGTTTGCCCCCATTTGGTATGCCACATATCCCCTTCATCGTAGTTGAACAGTTTATTGATGCCGTTGCCTCCTTGATTGTCTACGGAGGTCTCCGCTTTAATACCTTCGATCGCAAACTCCAACGGATTAGCTTTTGTTTTTGCACTAAATGTACTCCAATCAGAAGCACCAGCTTTATTAACAGATCGGATTTTAAAGTTATATTCAGTTTCTGCATCCAACCCCTCAAATAACAACTGATTATCTTCAATGGTCGAGTATATCAGATCATTAAACGCAATCTCATAATAGTCTGCATTGGCGACCTTCTCCCATGTCGGTGTTAATGTGTAGGCTTGGGTATTACTCTCCGTTACATTGGCATTAGGAGGCCTAAGCGCTCCCGTCTGTGCCAAATGCGCATCATTAGGCGTGAATCTGAACCCATCAACTTGTATTTCTAGCGCTGCTGCTGACACATCCTGCCTACCGATACGTACTAATACCATCGGATTTTTGATCAGCTTGACCTTTTCAAATTCGGATCCCTTTGTTGCAAACTGATTCAGATCAGATTGTGTATCGTAGAAGTAGGCATTTTCCAGGTTTTTAAATTCAGCCAGTGAATGTGCCTCCTGAAGTTTTATTCCTTTTTTATTGACTTTAGCAGTCACTTTCTTCGGAGCAGCGGTTACATTAAAACGGACTTCTGTCGCTTTCACTTTTTCAAATCCCTCAAATTCCCCCGCTGACGGCGCTATTGTGAACAGCACTTTGTCGTCTTTCTGTATGGAAGAAATCTTGGTATTTACGCCTTTTCCATAACGATAAGCTTCTGTTTTTCCGTCGTCATCATATTCCGTGAATTCAGAATTTCCAAACGGATATACCTCGTAAATACGCTGATCCTTTTTGATCTCCTGTACATTATTATTTGGATTCGTAACTGGAATAATGGCTCCATTTTTAACAAAAACTGGTAGTTTCCAAATTGGTACATCAAAATTATTGATGATACGTCCACCGGTATATTTGTCACCGGTAAAGTAATCTATCCATTCTCCATCAGGCAAATAGATACCATTTCGGATGTCATTGCCCTTCTCATCCACGCGTGTCTCCTGATAGATCGGTGCCACCAAAAAATTAGGTCCATACAAATACTGATATTGTGTCGCCTTTCCAAGTGTATACTGATTTGCCTGTTCCAAAAACATCGCACGAATCATCGGCAGGCCATCGACAGCCTGTTTAGCTATACTATAGCTATAAGGAACTAATTGGGATTTCAGCTTCAGGTAAAGACGGTTGATGGAAGTTGCGGGTTCGCCCAAAGCATGTGGATACTTTTCGTTGGATCCCCATCCATCCATATTCAATTCCATTGGTGTCCAAGTTTTCCATTGAAAGTCCCGAATGTTCACCTTAAAGTTTTTTCCACCAAAGATTCCATCCATGTCCGAGGTAATATTTGGCTGTCCGGAAAGACCAGAACCGATATACGTCGGAATATGGAATCGGATATATTCCCAAACCCCACCAGTCTGATCGCCCGACCAAATACCGGCATAGCGTTGCGTTCCTGCCCAACCATCCAATGAAATAATAAACGGTCGTGCATTGTTACCATAATAAGGCATGGTATGCCCAACGTCAGCGACACCATTTAAGCCGAAGGAATAACCGGGCCCTACCCAGGCGACATCCGTCTTTAACACCCGGACACCTGCATCACGCACTTCTTTGACAATATCTCTTTGCAGTAATGCACTGATACTATCCTTAGGGTGCAGGTCAGACTGCGTCCATAAGCCAATTTCCACGCCGTTTTTACGGGCATAATCACCAAATTCCTTTAGGTTATTAATATTTCCGTCCAAAGTCTCGGTCTGACCATATCCAGCGCCATAACCGTCATTGGGCAGAATCCATCCCAAAGGCATATCATGTGCTTTATAGCGATCTATAACAGCACGGGCCGAAAATTGGTAATTCCCTTTTTCGCCATTCAATGACTCTTTTATACCGCCGTTTTCCTTTTGGCTTTCTTTATAGCGTTTTCCATCTTCAAACAGAATTCCCTTTTCATCTTCTTTCCAAAAATCTCTATTATATGCATTGAGGTGACCTTCATACAAACCAAATTTTGGCAGAAGTATAGGATTACCGGTTAACTGATAAAAATCGTTAAGTAAGGGTACCGTACCATCGTTGATCATAAAAAAGACATCCAGATAATCCGTGTCATGGGATAATTTTACGGTACCTTTTGTCTTTGCCCCAAATGCGTAATTCCCTTTTTTGAACGTATACCACATAAAGCCATAACCGTTCGTTGACCAAAAATAAGGTGTAGGAGATGCTACGCCACCATCGGTCCAGCTATTTTGGTTTTCAATGGCGATCGCTCTACCTTTATGGGAGAAGCGTCCATTTTGTACGCCACCACCGAAAAAGTACTCATCCTTATTTTCTTTCAACGTTAAGGTCACTTGTTTAGATTCGAAAGCAATAGGCTTTAAGCTCTCGACTACAACTTTATTCGTGATACGATTGAGGATACTAAACTGAGAGGTTTGTTTATCTATGGAGAACACAATGTCCTTGGTTGTTATTGTAGCGCGACTTCCCTCATCTTTTACTTCCAGCTCATTCACCGCTTTTCGCGGTTGTTCGACAAGGATCTTTGCCTCAGGTTTCGCTTCCGGATCGCGGATAATACCACCGTGTGTATCCTGAAACATTCTGAAAATATGATTTCCATAGAAATCCAATGTCAGCCTTTGGTTGTTTTCATATACAATCTCCACTGTTGTTGGATTAATTTTCTGTACAGCAATAATCTTACTAACAGTAGCGGTTTGTTCCATCTTATAATTAGCAGGCGGATGAGTCATCGCACCGACCTTATTCGATTGAAAAATAAACGGAGAAGCCAATCCCACCAATAAACTAACCTGCGCTTTTGTACTCCAAAAAGATATCTTCATGTGTATCATTTATAATATTAAATCGCATTGCTGTATTTCCACCCATGAGAAAGCTGCGAAATGCTGTTAAATTAACATAACAATAATACAATAGTAAATCCAAGTAAAAAAGAGCTTGCGAAATGCAAACGATTGTCTAATAATAATGTTGCAGGAGTCAAGTGATTTTAGTTGAACGTTTCCGTCGGCCCTGACTGGTTTCCAGGCCTCCTGTTCCGGGCCGGTTTCCCCGGACTTCCCCCGGATCCGATATCCCTGTTGAACAAAAAGCTCTGTAAAAAGTATCTAAACGAAAGAAGCCCTTGACTGTTTCCAGCAAGGGCTTCCGTGTAAAAAAAGGCACCGACCTACTCTCCCACCTGTTACGGCAATACCATCGGCTCTGGCGGGCTTGACTGCTCTGTTCGGAATGGGAAGAGGTAGACACCGCCGATATAGGCACCTAAAGATCTTTTTAGATGTGAGATATGAGATATGAGTATTGAGATCCTGTTAGGTCCCAGATAGCACGTATCCATGTCCACGTCTAAATGACATATATATTGAAAGATTACTTCAAAAATTAAAGAGGAAGACAACAGTGTCTGTCTGCTTGAGAAAGCTTCGGGCTATTAGTACCACTTGGCTTTGGTCTCTCAACCTTTACACCTATGGCCTATCAACGTAGTCATCTCCTACGACCCTATAAGGAAGTCTCATCTCGTGGCTAGTTTCGCACTTAGATGCTTTCAGCGCTTATCTATTCCAGACGTAGCTACCCTGCCGTACACCTGGCGGCATAACAGGTTCACCAGAGGTCTGTCCAACCCGGTCCTCTCGTACTAAGGTCAGATCCACTCAAACTTCCAACGCCCACAACAGATAGGGACCGAACTGTCTCGCGACGTTCTGAACCCAGCTCGCGTGCCACTTTAATGGGCGAACAGCCCAACCCTTGGGACCTTCTCCAGCCCCAGGATGTGACGAGCCGACATCGAGGTGCCAAACCTCCCCGTCGATATGAGCTCTTGGGGGAGATCAGCCTGTTATCCCCAGCGTACCTTTTATCCTTTGAGCGATGGCCCTTCCATACAGAACCACCGGATCACTATGTCCGTCTTTCGACCCTGTTCGACTTGTAGGTCTCACAGTCAAGCAAGCTTATGCCATTGCACTCC
>NZ_QCXX01000013.1 GCF_003071065.1 Sphingobacterium athyrii
TGGCAGAGTGGTCGAATGCGGCGGTCTTGAAAACCGTTAACTGTCACAGGTTCGGGGGTTCGAATCCCTCACTCTCCGCAGAAAAAGCCTTTCAGAAATGAAAGGCTTTTTGCATGCTATCGGGCTTTGGAAAAAACCGCTGCGGGGTTTGAATACTATCGTCGATAAAAATTGTAAGGGGTGTATAAGTAAAGACTGGTCGAGTTGTTTTCAATCAAAAAGCGTAGGTGTCCGATCTTTCCTCTCCAGATCAATAAGAATAGATTTGTTTTTCAGACCTCCAGCAAAACCAACAAGTTTACCGGATCCACCAATGATCCGATGACAAGGTACAATAATAGATATCGGATTTTTATTCAATGCACCTCCGACTGCACGCACAGCTTTTATATCACCTAGCTGGCGCGCCAAATCCCCATAAGTTGTCGTGTGACCGTATGGAATAGCCAATAAGGCATTCCAGACTTTAAGCTGAAAAGCTGTACCCTGCATATCCAGCGGCAGGTCAAAAATAGTACGTTTGCGATCAAAATACTCAAAAAGTTGTTGCGCTGCAAGCAATAATATTTGAGCATCATCATCTCTATGCGGTATTGATAGCTTTGTACGGGTATAATCTTCTCCTTCCCACAATACAGCAGTAAGACCACGAATGGTAGCTACAAGCCTTATTTTCCCTAAAGGTGATGCAATATCCGTGTAGACAAGTCCATTATCCTGTTCCATATTTTTTGTTACCAAGTTACTCATCTTTTTTATTCCATTTCCGACAAAGGAAACATTGCTTCTCTTTTTATAATACCATTCCTATCTGACCTTAATCCTAAATTACTTCTATAAGAAGTAAGATAAAATGAATTTCGTTATAAAAAAATATGGAATTCGCGCATTCTAAACATCATATCTATGAGAATGAACAATAGTTGTTACCTAAATAATAAAGATCATGGCAGAATTAAACCAAAAAACACGGGAAAGCGGAAAGAAAAAAATTAGAAGCCGTAAAATGGCTCCAAAGGTGGATCTGACGGCGATGGTAGATCTTGCCTTCCTTCTGATTACCTTTTTCATGCTGACCACAACCCTAAACAAACCTGCGGCAATGGATATTGCCATGCCAGACAAAACAAAAGACGATGTGGATAGCCCGGTCTTTATTGATGAAAACCGGACAGCAACCCTGATCCTTGGCGATGGAAAATTTATGTGGTATCATGGTGACTTTAAGAAACCTATTGCTTCATCTGAAAAACCAGCCGATATAGAAAAGACATTGGCACAGGTGGTCGCACAGCTCAAAGGGAAGATCAGTACTATGCCCAATACGAAAGATATGATTGTCCTGATCAAACCGAGCAAAGAAGCACGGACGAAAGATGTCATCCGAACCATTGACGAGCTCAAACATCAGAACATTTCCCGTTATGTCATCGGTAAAACTCAAGACGAAGAGGAAAAGCAACTATTGGCATCCATTCAATAAAGGCTCCCAGCGATCAAAAGTTTACATCGGCAACAATAACCAGTCTGAGCATTCTTTGCCTTTTGAAGCAGAATTGCGGGCAGATGGACAATAATAAATTATCTTTTGTCCAGGTTTTGCCAATAACGTTCCGCATACTCTTTTACTTCCGCGGGCAAAGAAGCGTAATTATCCGAGTACGTCGTTTTTTCGTACCCGTCCTCCGCCTCTGCTCGCATACGATAAAATTGTCCTTTGTATAAAACCAGCGCAATACAGCTCAACTGCTTTTCGACATTATCCTTCGGATGTCTGGAATAAATAAACACCGCATCCAATTTTCCGTCTTTGTCTGCATCAAAAAAAGCTTTTCGGGATTCCCAGACGGAAGTAATAATACCATCTTCCTGAATAGTTTCTTCCACTATTGGCACCCACATACCATCGATTCGTTGAAATTGTTGCGCATACAGTTTATCTGGATCTGCTCCACGTTCCTCTTTTGAAAAAATGATATAATTATCTTCCTTTGCGGTCTGTATACGCTCAACCTGCAACACCCGTTTGCCTTTAAACGGAAAGCCCGAAGATTGAAAGTTTTCTTTATTGACCGTAATATCGGTAATCTGTGCCTGCGCGACGGAGCATCCCAGCAGCAGCAGGACAAAAAAAGTGTATTTTCCCATCTGTTTTTTCCCTAAATGTGCATTCAAATTACTCACAATAAAAGAAAAATCCAATATTTTTAACAGGCTTCTTTACATCAGCCTGATTCATTTCTCCATTATTCTACTTAAATTTAACTTATTATATACCGTGGGGCAGCTACAGTTAAGCAGTATCCGCTTCACAAAACTATACACGTATTCCCATGAAGCAGGATATTCAGTCCATTGCGGACATCAAAATATTAGTCGATCAGTTTTACGGCACTGTCCGTCAGGATAGTCTTCTTGGACCAATTTTTCAGGAACGCATCCAAGACAGATGGGCCCAACACCTGGAAAAGATGTATCGCTTTTGGCAGACCATCCTCTTGGATGAACATACCTACTTCGGCAGCCCATTTCCACCTCATATTCCCCTTCCGATCGAAGCAAAGCATTTCGACCACTGGCTTCTGTTATTTGAAGCGACTGTGGACCGTCTGTACAAGGGCGAAAAAGCCGAAGAAGCCAAATGGCGTGCACAAAAGATGGCGCAAATGTTCCAGTTTAAAAAAGAATATTTCAATACCAATCCTAAAAAGAAACCTTTATTATAGAAAAAGTCTTCGCAATATTTAGGTTCTCTCCCACCATAAAATATTTAAAATCAACAAAATAAATCACAAAATAGATTTTTAACACTTTTTAATTCTACACAATGTAGAATATGTTCTATATTTGTAGTATGAATAAATTATCAGCGACCGAGGAACAATTGATGGGGTATATCTGGGACATGAAAAAGGCCTTTATGAAGGATCTTATGGAAGCCTATCCTGAACCCAAACCTGCTCCGACAACAATTGCAACGTTATTAAAGCGAATGACTGAAAAAGGCGCTATATCTTATGTACTATATGGTAATTCAAGAGAGTACTACCCTTTGTTTGACAAGGACAGTTATTATCTCGCGCACGTCAATGATATCGTTGAAACGTATTTTGATAATTCGGCTTTAAAATTTGCTTCTTTTTTCACCAAACAATCGCAGTTGAACAGGGAGCAACTGGAAGAGCTGAAAAAAATAATTGATTCGGAAATTAAAAACAAAGCGACATGATTATCTATTTGGGAAAATTGATCGCCTGTTCAGGCTTACTGTATCTTGTATACATCTTTCTTTTGCAACGGCAAAAACTCCTGGTGTTTAATCGGTTTTATTTGCTTGCCATTATACCGATTGCCCTTTTTGCTCCGCTGGTACAAACTGCCCTGCCATCTTTTATTCCTGATTTCTTTCATTTTGGTACCGATCCGGCTTCCGTGCTGCCTGAAACTATGGAGCCCGCCGTCGCACCGGCGCTAGTAGATCGACAGGAACCGATAATGGACACGAATACATCCGTTGTTCTGATCTATCTGTTGATTGCGATGCTGCTACTGGTCAAACATATCCTGAATTATAGCAAGTTCACCTCTTACATTGGTCGCGGATCTGTTACGTCGGTTCCCTCTGTTTATACTATTCAAGGCCTCAAAACACCTTTCTCATTCTTCAGACGTATATATGTTCCCCATGAAGCCTTTACACGGGGAGAGATTGATTCTTCCATTATCGCACATGAACAGGCACATGTAAATCAACGGCATTCCATCGACGTGATGGCCATGCAGTTTATCCGGGTCATATTATGGTTCAACCCCTTCGTCTATCTGATCGATAAAGCCATTCGACAAAACCACGAGTACTTGGCAGATGATGCTGTTGTACAGGTTTATGAACGCACGAATTACCAACATCTGATCATCCAGTGGAGCATGTCTTCACCCGATATAAACGCATTACCGGCCAGTAATTTTAATTTTTTAACAACAAAAAAACGATTAATTATGTTACAGAAAAGAACAACCGGCGGTAAGCTCCTGCTGATGCCTGCGCTTACCCTATTGCTGACAACAGCAATTAGTCTACTGTTCTCGACACATGTCGAAGCACAGAAAACAACTCCGGCCAAAACAGAAAAGACCGCGCCCGCCAAACCAGCAGTAGCACCCCCTGCGGCTAAACAGCCCGGTGCTCCGAAAGCCGAAGAAATGCGGCCCAAACCTCCTAAAAGAGAAATGGCACCGCCAATGAAGCCTAAGAAAAACGCCGCTTCCAAAAAAGAAGAATCAGCATATGCTCCAGCTAAAATAGAAGAAGTATATGTAGAAAGCAGCAATGCAAACGGAAATGCAAAGTTTCAGGAACCTATGCGGATCAAGTTAAGCGGCACTGCGGATATGAGCGCCACTACTTCATTGAATTCAAATGTTCAAGTGAATGATCCCAATGCCGTAGTAACGGTAAAAAAAGGAACTGCACCTTCTGGATCAGCAAAGGTAACAGAAATAAGGTCGGCAGAACCAAATACGATAACAAAAGTAAACGTGCGTTCCGCTGGCACCATCGTCTCAGAAGCTAAAGAAAACAACGGAACGCAAGCCGATAGAATTGTACTTAAAGGCCAACCCGCAAAGGAGAACGCCACAGAGTCCGATAAAAAAAATGCGCCGGTTCCTAAGGAGGTCAGAATCCAGTATCGAGGTGAAATACCTAAAAATCCCCCTTTGTCCAAGTAATCAAAACTTAGATCAGGTAGCATAAAACTTCCTTTTCAAAAGACAAAAAATAACCGGAGGAACGATCTTTCCTCCGGTTTTCCAATCAACCCAACATGCATATGTGAAAATCGCTAAATCAAATATGCTGTATTATATTCCAACAGTTTATTGCATACGTACCGCCTGAATCACCTTCGGTGTGGATGTTAGGTAGTTCCTTAGTCCGGTGGCATACTGTTCTATCTCTGTATTCAAAGCATCGATATACTTCTTTTTTGCACCGCTGTCACCGTCGAGTTTTACCATCCAGTTGATTTCGGTACCACGATCCCCGCCTACCGACACATTAGGTTTAACAGCAGGAGAAACAGCCAAGATAATTGCTTTTTCAAGGCACTTGGTAGCTGATCTACAAGTCACAAGGTTGGTTCCCTGATCGTAAAACATTTCTTCGGGAGCTGATCAGAAAAAGATTGCCGGTAATCGGATATCACAAAGAGCTGCATAAACTCCTCGTTCATACGGCTCAAGTATTTATAGATTATTACGAATATAAATGACGGTTGAAACTTACAATTACCCCGAGAAAAAATAAAAAACTTTTTTACTACCTTAGATTGATAAAATAAACAAGAAAAAACCAGCTTGTTTCATTCACTATAGGAATACAGATATGAAATCGTATGCACTTGTTTTAGCGGCAGGCCTGCTCCCGTTTGTGGCATTAAGCCAAAAGATGGTCGCCCCCGGAAGCCCTGATATCAACACTAAATATATAAAGCCAGAGAAATCGCTTTATACCGTATATTATGTCAAAGATAATAACTGGGACAAGCAGGGATCATTGGTCTATGATATCACATCTACAGGCAATCAATTGACCTTAAAAAATTCCTACACACCCAAGGACAATTCCTGGATCAATGTCAGGACAAGTGTTGTGGATCCCCAAACATTAAAATCCATCAGCTATGCCAGTGATGGCAAAAAAACAAAATTAAATCTCAGCTTTGGCGAGACCATCACCGGTAATTATTATTCCAAAGAAACTAAAAAAGATAAAAAACTGAGTTTGCGTCCTACCGAGCCATTTATTGATTTTAATTGGACGGATCTAATGATTGGGACGCTTCCGCTGGATGTAGGCTATAAAGCTCGGATCCCACAATTCTATTATAATGACGAATCCAATACACAGGTTGAATACTATACGATCAAGGAGGTCAAAAGCTATAGCTATGGTTCACCGAAAACCGGCAAGCATGATACCTGGCTGATCACCTTATTGGAAGAAAACACAGGTGCAATTTACAATTATGTAGTAGACAAGAAAGACCGGCGACTTTGGCAGCGGGAGATGTCCATGGGCAACGGCAAATGGGAAATCACGGTCAATGAGGAACTGGACTATCAGCCCATCAAAAATCGGTTCGACAAGGAACTGGCTATCCGACAGATCTCCAACGGCAATAGCGTCATCATCGGGACCGCTTATGCGCGCTCAAGTTCAGGTAAAAGATTAGGCGGTCTTGTCAATACGGCGAAAAAACAATATGCGCCAAAAGGAACCGAGATTATGCTTTTTCCAAATTCAGCATACTACGAAGAATGGCTTGAGGTCAATAAGAAAATCCGTAAACAGAAAAAAGTTGCCGAGGTTCCACTGGATCCAGATTTTGGACACGCTATCAAGCGCTCCAAGGTGTATGATGATGAAGGACACTTTGAATTTGCAGAGCTAATGCCGGGCAACTATATTATTATGACCAGCTTTGACTTTACCAATTCGTACAACTATTCGTATGTATCCGGTTATACCAATTATTACAATTATTGGGGATATACCGGTTCCACGACAAATTATGGAACCGGAAGATCATCTTATACCGATAAAGCGACTATCGAAAAACGGATCAGCATTGATAAAGACGGCGAAAAGAAAGAAGTGAATTTAAAGGAAATGTAGGAAAAATAAAGACATATTTATTTCTTTTGATTTTTCTTCATCAGTCGATCAAAGCTAAATGGAAAATCCCGATAGCTCCCTAAGAGAAAACAGGCACTTGCCCCTACCCAAACCGAATAGTTAAACGTGACTTTGATCCCAAAAGACAGTGTCATCGTCAACGCGAAAACAGTTAATAGAATCCCTGAAGACAGCGCTGCGAAACGTGTCCGATAACCGATCAATAGCAACAGGGCCAAAACGACCTCGAGTATGGTCGCTCCGATAGCGAGCAGACTTCCTATTGACGCAGGCACAAAAAAATTGAGCTGATCGGAATAAGCGACAAAATTGGCCCAATTTCCCCAGGAAGCATTCGCCGTACCCGGGGCTCCCCAAAAACCCAAACGATCCGCCACAGCAGATAAAAAGGCTGTGGCCACAGCTAAGCGCACAAAAAATTGACTATACATCATTCTAAATTTTTAAGATCAAATATAAGGCAACAATATCCAGATTAACTTAAACCAGTTTAAGAAATCAACTGACCGACAACAATAAGGCCGCTAGCACTTTAAATACTGAACGGCCTTATAACATCAATTAATACGAATAAGAATTTATATGGTGCACACCTCCATTAAACCGTGATACACCATTTAAACGACAATCGAATTGCCGAATAGTCCCAATAAAAAGTGAAAACATATATATTTTCCTTAAGCCAGAACAGCCGTTTTTTCCATACAGGCTTTCATCCGCTGATAAGTACGTTCAATATCATGATCCAAGCCGATAGAAAAACGGATCAGTCCGTCGGAGATTCCCATGCTCACCCGTTCCTCTTCAGGAATTTCAGATGACGTCGAACTGCCTGAACAGGAAAATAGCGTTTTATAGAAGCCAAGGCTTACGGCCAAATAGCCAAGGTTCTCCTTTTGCATGAGCTCCATGAGCGCGTTGGCACGATCTGTCGTTCCGGCGTCCAAGGTCAATATTCCGCCAAAACCGTACTCTGCATGCATGATGTTTTTCATCAGCTCATGATGCTTATGAGAGGGCAATCCGGGATAGGAAACTTTCAGTCCATCCTTTTCAAAGCGTTCGGCCAGGTAATGTGCATTATAACTATGTTGCTTTATGCGGATATGGAGTGTACGGAGATTTTTCAGGATGCTGGCCGAGCGGAGACTGTCCATCGTCGGACCAAGCAACATGCAGGCACCGGAATTGACATTTTTTGTTTCGTTGATAAACTCTTGTGTACCACAATAGACACCACCGACAGTATCGCTGCTACCATTGATAAATTTTGTCAGGCTATGGATCACGACATCTGCACCTAACAGGCCCGGTGAGACGGACAGCGGCGAAAAGGTATTGTCTACAACAAGTTTGAGTTTATATTTCTTGCAGATGGCAGAAAGCCTTCTTAAATCAGCTACCTCCAGTAAGGGATTGCTGACGCTTTCACAATAAATTATTTTTGTCCCGGGACGTATCGCAGCTTCGATCGCTTCAAAATTACCAATATCAACAAAACTCGTTTCAATATGGAACGGCGGTAAAAAATTTTTCAGGAAAGCGTAGGTACCGCCGTAGATGGTTCGACTGGAAATAATATGGTCACCACTTTTACAGAGTTGCAAAAGTACTGTTGTTATCGCTCCCATTCCCGAAGCCGTTACATTGGCAGCAGCCGCATTTTCCAGCTTGGCCAGCGCCTGCGCAAGGTATAGATTCATCGGCGATGAATGCCGCGAATATAGGTAACAGCCATCCGCATTGCCCTCAAAGGTATCAAACATGGTTTTAGCGGACAGAAAGGTATAGGTCGAGCTATCCCAAATCGAAGGATTTACACCGCCGAACTCTCCAAAATATTGCAAATCCTGTATTTCATTTGCTGCATTAAAATCTTCCATCTTTATATAATTTGATTTTTAAATCTTCCTAATTTTTTATTTATAAAATTGGGTTATTTTACATTTTATTACAACACTTTATCAGTATATTAGATTATAAATCTGATATATTGATAAATTTTAGAAAATATATCTACAACAACTACATACAGCTGCTTTAAACCAAAAAATAATCTATGCACTTCGACGAAACTGATAAAAAATTACTCCAACTTCTGCAGGAAGACGCCAAACAGACCACCAAAGAGCTTGCTCATAAGCTCGGATTATCCGTAACGGCTGCTTATGAACGTGTACGTAAACTTGAAAACACCGGGGTGATCTCTAAATATGTCGCTTTACTTGATAAACAAAAGATCGCAAAAGATTTTATGGTGCTCTGTCATGTCAAGCTCACACAACATAAAAAAGAATATATACAGCAGTTTGAAAGGGAGGTAATGGATTTACAGGAAGTCACCGAATGCTTCCATGTCAGTGGCGACTACGATTATATTTTAAAGATCTGTGTTCGGGATATGGAAGATTATCGACATTTTATGTTGGCCAAGTTAACCTCCCTACAGCACATAGCGAGCACCCACAGCTCTTTTATGATCTCAGAGGTAAAGAATACCATGACTATTCTTATTTAGCCCCTGCCTAACAAGAATAGCATATTAGACCAGAACACCATTTTTCGAAGCAATCGGATCAGGTAGATTTTCCTCACCTGTCATCTGCAATAAATCGATTTCTATTGTTCGGCAGATGGACAACATCGGAATATCAAACATCAGTCCGCCAAAAGGATTTTCAGTATAATCCCCCACCAGTTCCATCACAATATAGATCCAGCCAATGACCACACAAAAAGGAATACTAGTCCAGATTCCCCAGTGGCCCAGTTTAGCAAATTCATTGACCAGCCCCAAAGGCATTAACATGATCAGAATAACATTAAAAACAAATGCCGTGCTGGCAAACTGCCTTGGCGAGGGGAACTTTTTGATCCGTTCGGCCTGTCCCTGAAAATCATAAAACTGATTGAGGCAGGTCTGCAATTGCATCTGATTGAAATCCGAGATAAGCCCATCGTTTTTTAAATCATTGACATCCTTTGCCTGTTGGGAGTTCAGATAAGTTGCAAAGTTTTTATAGACCGACTGTAACGCATATTCTTCTCTCGAAAGATATTTATTCAAGAATATTGGCGTCCGGCTATAATCCGGAAAACCGGCTTTGATCAGCCGATGTCGCTTGACATTCAGGGCACCGATATGCTTCTTCAGACTGATGTGTTCCCATTCGGTCGGAACGAGCAGTTGCTCGCGAAATTGGTACAACCAGGCAATATGGCGATAGGTTAATTTCTTTCTGATTTCTTCCAGATACTGCTGATCGCCCTGTCCGGTATTAAAGGCATAAAGCATGGATACAAATGAGCGGCTGGAGTTGACGATTCCGCCCCATATCTTTCGGGCCTCCCATAATCTATCATAAGCCTGGTTATTTTTAAACCCCACATAAAATGCTTCTGCTGTACCAATCAGCGCCAAGGGAAGCCAAGGAATAATCATCCATTCCCACTGAAAGAAATAATAGACGAGGGTAACAAGAGAACACCAAGCCGTCAGCCAGATTAAATGGACACCAGCAAGATTAAAGATCTGTTTGTAATTAAAATACTTTGTTGTAATCATAAAAGCATCCGGTTTTAACGTTCCCGCCCCAGCGATGTCTGGTAGGAGAAACAAATTTATCCACAGCTGAATGTACCATTTAAATTTCTACAGTCCAATATCACCTATCATTTTATTTCAAAATCTATCTATTATAGATCACCTTATTGTAGTTACTGTTTTTGCTGGCAAAACGCGTAAAAAATCATCCCCTGTCTATTGTATCTATCTCAAAAAAAAAGAATAGACCGAAGTATTAAGTCGCCGATGCTAGTAGAAAAAGTGACATAGGCGTAATCTAAAATTGAATGCCTCCTAAAATTATCGGTCCATCAGTTAGATCAAAAAACCTTGTTTTTCAAATTGCTTTACCAATTTTTCAGCATCTTTTTCAGCCACACTTTCTTCTACCTCGTAATTATCTAATAAAACTGCAGTGACACTTTCAACATTAAATTCCTTTCCTTGCAGTTCTAGCCAGATCTGCACAGCAGTCTCATTAAAAGTATAAACCTTGGATGCATCCAATTGATCTTGCCCGGGATAGACTAAGATATGGTCATCGCCCAATTTGCGTAATTGTAAATCTCCTCTAAGTTTCATCTGGCTATTCCTCTGTTTATTTCTATGACATTCAAACAATTCATTTGGTTTGTCCTATTACGAAAAAGTATATACATTATACAATAGGTCCGAACGGCAGCCTCTTCTCTACTGCGGCTTGTTATCAAAAATACAAAAGACACTCGAAAAAATAACTAAAAAACTCAACAGAGATAAAGAAAAATAACTAAGGAGTTTAAAAAAACGGGCGTATAACAGCTAATACGATTACGTATGGCTTTACAAAATAACACCAGTTCCGCTTTTCTCGCCTTAACTTCCTTGCAACTGCTCGTAAGTAAATAGCTGCGGATAGCTTTTGGGCAGTTCATAACGCCAGTTATGCATCGGGAAATTGTCATTCCGGATCTTGCCGTCGGGATCCATTAGAATATACCGAGGTATGCCGTTAAATTTAAATAACTCCCGCAACGCCAGATACTCATCCGGCGAAACGATATAGCTTTCGAACATGTGGTTTTTGACCACATAATCGTTATAGAAATTCATATCAGGGGTACCGCTGCTGTCCGTCACGAAAACAAATACCAGGTTGGGATTATCCTTTAGTTTTAGGCGTTTTTCTTTCAACGCCTCAATCCCAGCACGGCAGGGCCCACAGGATTCTGACCAGAAGTCAACAAGAACGACCTTACCACGGTATTTATCGGTCAGTTTTTTAAATACAGCCGCAGATGCCGTCTGTGGCAAAATGTAACCTCCCATGGATTTTTTCACTCTTTCGTTCAACGCTAGGGCTTCTTTTTTCAAGTCCTTATTGGTCAGGACCTTCAATAGGTCATTTGAAATCTCCGTCATCTGTACCGTGTCTTTTGCATTTGACATCCTGAATTTCAATGTCCGGAGTTTTGCTGCTTCAGTAACCAGCGTACCGGCTATAGGTCCATTCATTTTTCGATTTAAGGAGTCCAATGCCTGGTAGAAGTTTAATTTCCGCTGGCTGTTCATTAAGCTATAAAGGCTGGTGGTAGGAAACAACGGTGAGTACTCAAAGCGGTTGATAAGTGTCGAGAACTCCCGCGGGACAAATAAGGCAGGATCATTCAGGTCCAGGCGTTTTATAAAATCAAAGTAATCTTCCGGAAGGGGGGATTTAAGGTAGGGATTTAGGCTGTCACTTTTTGAAATCCCTTGGCGATACATCTGGAGATCCATCAGCTGCGCGGCGTAATTGACATCCACATCACTTCGGATCAAATGCTTTACCTTAGGGGTATAGGTAGCTCTCTTCAGACGGTCATTTACATCCTGCCGGACGGAATCCCATGTAGCGATAACTCCCTCTTTGGCCTGCTGTGTAGGTCTTTCCTTCAACAGCTGTTGAATATGATCATAAAATTTCCTACGGTTGCTTTCCCATTTAAAATCCGCAAGCTGTTGATTTTCCGGAGCAAGCGGTCCACCGTACCGCAACAGCTCCAATTGGCCGCCCGGCGAAGCTTTCAATGTCATAGCCAAGGTATGGCCGGGTTCGATATAATAATAGTAATTAAGCCCATTGATGGATAGATAAGACATTTCCGGATTGACCGCCAGGTAACTGCTCTCAAAACGGCCATCGGGATATATCCGAATTGTGGCCGGATAGTCTTCTTTGGTCAATTGATTGCCGCAATAGATAATGCCGCTATTAAAACCGAGCTTTGGGCTATAGCCTTCAATAAAACCGATGATACGGACAGAATCTGATCCGAAAAAAATTTTATCATAGTTTTTAAGCACGGTTTTGACCTTCGCCGCAGCAAGTTTCTGTTTCATCCAGCCCCTAGGATCAACAGTTCCTGTTTGTTTTGATACAGTTTGAGCTGAAGCAAACGAAAAACTCAGAAAAATAAAAAAGGCGATAATTGGCAATTTCATAATTTTTAGCTTTTAATCCCTTTAAGTTAAGCATTTTACATCAAATAAAGTATAGATTTCAAAAAACTAATCCCTATGTTTAGTTAAGAATGATCGTACATTTTTAGTCAAGAATAACTTTACTCGGCCCGAACCCGACTTAAACAGAAAAAAGAGGCTTTCCAAAGCCTCTTTTTATTTCTATTCAACTATTGATCTTGCAGCATATCATATGTTATAATTGCAAAGCCAATTTCTGCTGTTGCTGGTTTCTTACAACAACAACTTTAGGCTGATCTGCATGGATCAGCTTCTTAATAGCCTGCTGTAAGTCGGTTAATTTTTCAATTTTCTCGCCCTGGTAATCCAGGATCACATCATTGGCACGTAGTCCGCTTTTGTAAAGTGTGCTCTTTTCATCCAGCTGGAGAACCAATACGCCAGCGATGGATTGAAGTCCAGCCGCGGACTGTTCGCCCAAAGTTTCAACAGATTTAAACTGCCCCCCTTTCCATCCCCATTTCAGGCCCTGTTCTTTCGCTCCTGACCGGATCAACTGTGGTATTTCGGGGCTGGCAGCAAGGGATTTCAGCCTTTTGTCCTTGACGCCAAAATGTAGCATGTCAAAATTTGTGAAGCCATTTCCTTTCCAGTCTTTCAACCGAAAATCGCCCTGAATCGCATCAACAAAATTCAACGGAACAACACGTCCGTGTTTTTCCACTCCCTTGGTCTGATCTTTTAGTAAGTCTTCTTTTCTTGTGTAAATATTATGGTCCACCTCATCCCCCCAGTACTTAACCTGAATATCCTGATGGCTATGCATCACCAGATTATCACGAAAGATGTCATGGCTGTCCTTAAACCACACATGTGGGTGGAAACCATTGTTGATCATGACATTGTTATATACTTTGCGGTAAAAGCCCTCCCGCAATTTTAATCCGCCGCTTAAACAGAGGTTATTGTAGATTTCGTAGTTGGAAGATCCATCATCGAGGTCAATATCCCAGCCGTGGTCGCAACGAAAGCGGTTGTCGTGAATTTTTGTTGTTCTGACCGCATCCAGTAAAATTAAGTTGGGATGGGCTGCTGTCATCTGATCCATTTCTTTACGGTCGGGATGCCAAAAACGGTCACGTCCCCAAGAATTAAAAGCGCCATGATCACTGGTCTCCAACACGGTATTGAAGATGTCGTTGTAGGCGATCTCATGCCCGCCCCAGGTGCCATCACCGACATTGATACCCGCACGGGGCACATTATAAATCGTGTTGTGCAGGATCCGCAAGGACTCTGCCATGGAAACCTGTACACCGGCAACCTGCTTTTCAATCAGACCGATCGTATGAATCATATTGTCACTGGCCTCGCAGTCCATCGGGTAGTTATTGGTTTTAGGACCTCTGAGAGTGTCTATCTGACTGAGCGGAACAAATTTTTCATAACGGAATGCGGGTGAGCGTACAGCTTCGGGGTCACCTACAAAATTGATGCCTCCGGCACCGATCTGCTCAATCCGGTTGCCGCTGATCTTTACGCCGCGATTGTAATTGCTCACAAAGACAGCATTCCCGCCCAATTCGACAAAATCATTGGCACGAAGGGTGCAATTTTCAGCGCCCTCAATCTTTACCGCTCCCTGCCGGTAGATAGTCCAGTCGCTGCGCAACAGTGGTTCCGAAGTTTTCATAAAGGTAGGTGCCGTATGCGTAAAACATAAGCCACTGATTTCAATATCGTGTACCGGACCGGAAGCGGAACCCGAAATAGTGATTAAACTTTCAAGTTGGGGAGCCACAAACTTAAGCTGATTGGGATCCTTACCATGGGATGGCATGTAATATAGTGTCGCTGTAGCCTCATCCAGATACCATTCCTGAGCAGTGTCAAGTTCTTCAAAAATATTCTCGACAAAGCGATAGGTTTCGTGCATTTTGCTTGGGCGGTTATTTTGCTCTCCACCTTCAAGCATAACTTTTGACGAGTCCTCTTTTCCTGTGATACGGTAGTGGAACCCACCCCAACGGCCTGCGTGCAGCGCATGCACAATACCCCCGGTCGGGTTTTTCCAGGTCGCGATACGTGCTGGACTCAGTGCATCTGACGCATAGCCCTGAAAGGGTAATATGGAGGCATCATAATTGGGATACCGTGCCCGAACCAAATGTTTTTCATTGGCATAGAGACTCTGGAAACTCACTCCAGCAGGAACTTTAGCTTTCCAGATCCCTTTATCGCCCTGTTCCCATTTTAGATCAAGGGTTCTACCCCCACTGAGGATGACCTGCTTTCCATCGGCGGCTTTAATCTTTAAGGGCTGTCTCTTACTACCGGAGTGATTTGCCAAGAGCTGTATCGGTTTGTCGAGGTAATACGTTCCGCCGTTAAAAATAATTTCGATGCCGTAAC
The DNA here is from genome assembly GCF_003071065.1 of Sphingobacterium athyrii. Classification (GTDB taxonomy): domain Bacteria; phylum Bacteroidota; class Bacteroidia; order Sphingobacteriales; family Sphingobacteriaceae; genus Sphingobacterium; species Sphingobacterium athyrii. The sequence goes on from NZ_QCXX01000013.1 coordinate 15,120, forward strand.
CGGCCTTTCCCTTTTTATATTTTTCTGCGGCACGGAGGGCTGCATCAGCTGTGGCAAAAGGCTTTACCGATGTCCCCGTATTCTGGTCGCTGCCTTTTGGACTGATATAAATACGCCTGACGGTGCTCGACTGCTGTGCCTGTGCGGCGGGTATAGCCAAGCAGCTCATTCCAATAAAAAATAGCCCCGCAACTTGGCTCGATTGTATTTTCATCATATTAGTATTTCATGTTGGTTATTTTTCTGATCAATTTAGTTTTTATCATTCAGTTTCCTTGTATTAAAGATGCCTTTAATACAAGAATTTATCCCTAAAAATCCGTTTATTTTGTCAGTTTGTTTTTTAGCTGTTGTCCAAAAAAGCCGATCGCCTTTCATATGCATCTATTAAGCGCTTATTACACTATAATCTAACTATCAAATATTCGATTCGCGGTGTGTTACTTCTATTTTACTGTCTATTCATGCAATTCCAAACTAACAGGCTTCCCAATCATAGTCTAATCAGTATGTAATACTCCATACTTGAACTAAATATCGTAAATCTGTATGGAAAGATATTTATATTTACCTAAAGATGTAAAAACAATCAACCAAAAATTATGAGCTTAAAAACATTGAACCATATCTGGCAGACACAGGAGTATTGGTGGAGCCATATTTCGGAACGCAATGATTTTGATTTTGAAAAAACCTTCAGTAAAAAAGTGGGTATTTTCAGCGCCATTACTGAGAGTACGCAAAAAATTCAGGATTATGTAGAAGGTCTTTCGGAAGAAGATTTAGAAAAAAATGTCAAAGTTGAATCACCTTGGTTCCAATGTGATTTTTCAGTATATGAATATATTCAGCGTCTGATGATCCACCGAACTTATCACCGCGGACAGATCGTCACCATAGGCCGAAATATCGGAATAACAGACGCACCAATGACAGATTACAATTTTTGGAATATCTATAAGGACCAAAAATAAATAAAGAGGTTACCGCGATGGAAAAAATCACAAGTAAAGTCCGTGTCAGAGAAATCCTGGAGCAGGCTAAGCTGGGCTGGAAACAGCAGGGACCGGACGCCCTTCTCATAGCTATACAAGTTGGACTTGTAAAAAAGAAAGTGAGTTTTCCTCTTCTGGAATATGCCGCAAAGGAAATAGCAATGTGGATACCCGAAAATGAACAGACCGTTTTTACGGATGCACTGAGCGCTACCGATGAAATGGGAAGTTATGTCATAGCGGGGATGATCTTACAACTACAGCTCCCCATACATCTGGAGCAGTCGATCCAGAAAGCATGCGGGTATATGATAAAAGGAGACCAATGGTATGTCTGTGACATCATAGGTGAACGTGTACTTGGACATGCACTCCTTACTTTTCCAGAAAAAACAATCCCATTATTGGAGCAGCTTACCAAAGATTCGAATAAATGGGTTGTCCGCTCGGTCGGTGTCGCCACACATTATGCCGTAAAGAAAGGCCTGGCACCGAAATTTGCTGAAGCCATGTTCAAACTGATGCTGTCATTATCCGGTTCAACGGATTTCCATATCAAAAAGGGAATCGGTTGGGGTGCTAAAACCATTGCCAAATTCCACCCTACAATCATAGCGCGTCACATGGACAGGATTGAATCTTTAGAAACCAAACAGTGGTTTCGAACAAAAATTACCATAGGTCTGAATTGGAACAAGGCAGCTACGTCATTATAGATAGCATTGGGAAAGTCTGGTAAATAGACAATCGAATGTAACCTCTTAAAGGACTGATGAAATTGGATCAGAGAAAAAGATCCTGACCTGTAAAAACAGCCGCTGGTTTAGGAATTGTCGTGGTAAAATGAGACAGTTAGAAGAACATGTGCATCCTCAAAAGCGGTCCAACAGCTAAAGGGGCCGCCCGGGAATAGAATATCTGAAACGATACCGCGGAAAAATAAGTACGAAATTATAAAAGAATAGGGCTAACCGAATCTGCTCGGTAGCCCTATTCTTTTTCAGCCAGCAGCGCTATATTTGGCTAGTTTTTTTTCATGGTTCCTGTTTCTCTCAAATTGATATGCCAACTGAAAGCCTCCTCCAGTAAATGTGGCGTGTGCCCACCTCTTTCGCAGGCGCGATTGTAATAATCCAACAGTTGTGCTTTGTAATCCGGATGTACGCAATTTTCAATAATAACTTTCGCACGTTCACGAGGAGCCAGCCCGCGCAGATCAGCCAAACCGTAATCTGTCACCAAGATATCAACATCATGCTCCGTATGATCTACATGGGATACCATCGGGACTATATGAGAAATCGCATCGCCTTTGGAAGCCGCCTGTGTGACGAAGATACTTAAGTAAGCATTCCGGGCGAAATCTCCGGAGCCACCTATACCATTCATGATGTTGGTACCTGAAGTATGGGTGGAGTTTACATTGCCGTATATATCAAATTCTATCGCTGTATTAATCGCAATGATACCCAAACGTTTGATCAATCCCGGTGTATTGGAGATGTTCTGAGGGCGTAACACGATCTTGTCCCGGTATTTGTCCAAATGATCGAATACACGGGAATAACATTCTTCTGATACGGTAATGGAAGAGGCTGACGCAAAATCCAGTTTACCCGCATCAATTAAGTCAAATGTACTATCCTGTAATACCTCCGAAAACATCGTTAAATTATGAAATTTACTATGGATAAAGCCTGTAAGTACCGCATTAGCCACTTTTCCAATTCCCGCCTGCAGCGGCATCAGACTCTCGGACAGATGCCCAAGTTCAACTTCATTCTCAAAAAAAGCCAATATATGCTTTGCTATTGCTGTTGTTTTGTCATCTGGCTCAGCAATATCGGCCGGACTATCTAATTCATTTGTAAACACGATACCCACAATCTTGCCGGGATCCAATGGGATTGTCTTTCGACCGATTTTATTTTCAGGCGCTACAATAGGGATAACATTACGACGCGGATAGTCTTCAGCCTGGTAGATATCATGTATTCCTTTAATAGTGGTCGGAATAGCCGTATTAACTTCCAGAATAACCTGTTTAGCCAATGCAGCAAAGGTTGCCGAATTACCTACGGAGGTTGTTGGAACGATACTGCCATCTGATTCGATCGCAGCGACTTCCAAAACGGCAATATCAACTTGCGGCAAATTCTTATTGTGCAACAGTTCAGCAGTCTCGCTTAAATGCTGGTCAATAAAAAGCACATCCCCAGCATTGATCTTATTGCGGAGGGTACGATCTACCTGAAATGGCATCCGTTTGGACAGGGCTCCGGCCTCAGCCAATTTACCGTCTGTACCATGACCTAAGGAAGCACCCGTAATCAACGTTATTTTCAAAGGATCCTCTTTGGCCCTTTCCGCCAAAGCCGGTAATACAGCTTTACTATCGCCAGCTTTGGTAAAACCGCTCGACCCAACGACCATACCATCCTGAAATAATTTTGCAGCTTCGGCAGCTGTAATAACCTTATCGTGTAAGCTCTGAATTTTTATCCTTTCGTAAGCCATATCCTTATAATTTTATTTATGTACGCTATTCATGTAAACTTAAGAAATTGAAACCTATTTACATCCGCTATTTTAAAAGATATTAGACCCTGGTGTACATTTCTCAAACAAACAATTTTAGTGTTTTTTTCTAGCGTGAATTTATTACCATTCGACACAAAATTATTCAATGGAGACGAAACAAAAGTAAACAACTGTATATCAGTAAAATAAATTAAAATATAGTTCTAATTATTTTATAAAAAAAAGAGACCTACTTCATATAAAGCTGATTTTCAATAAATTAAAAACAATAAATTTAAATCATGGTAAGTAAATACTAACTCTCCGGTGTTTTATTTGCAATTTTAATGTAAGCATACACTCACTTTACGCGCAACAAGGTCAGGTCTAGTAAAAAAGTCTTACCTTTGCAGCGTAGTTTTATAGGAAAAAATGAACACAAAAGATACAACGAGCGATGCAAAATATGTCAACCGCTATTACATGACGGAGGTCGACTCATTTGAGGATAGCATTTATTGTCACCATGCCATCATAGCGGAGAACCATATCACTGAGCACTGTCATGATAAGGATCAATTTTTATACACCGAGGGTGGTGTCGTTTTTATCAAAACGGATGAAAAATCATATTTTTTGCCAGCTCGGCATTACCTGTGGATTCCTGCGGGTGTAAAGCATAGTATCCATCCGAGTACACCGGAGGTTGTGATGCGTAATCTATATTTTCCAAAGACGAACAGCGATACTGCATTCTACAGTAAAATGGGGATCTATCCGGTAAACGATCTGCTGATTGAATTGATTATGTTTACCAACCGTTGGAATGGCAATATATTTCCCGTCGAGGAACCAAAATATAGCTTAGCGACTGCATTTAAGCTTATCCTCCCTGAGTTGTCCTTGCACGAACTCCCGCTGGCATTGCCCTATCCAAGCCACCAAAAATTAAAAGATATCGTTACTTATCTGGAGGAAAATATTGAAGAAAATGTGAGTTTTAAAAAACTTGCGAGCCTATTTAATATCAGCGAACGTACATTGGCCAGATTGTTTCAGAAGGAATTAAACATGTCTTTTATTCAATATTATACGATCCTCAGAATGCTAACTGCCCTTAAATTGTTACTGGATGAAAAACTCAGTGTCAATGAGGTCGCATTGAAAGTCGGTTATAACAGTTTACCTACATTTAGCAATACATTCAATAAGGTCGTAGGTATTCGCCCCAGCGAGTATGTCAAACAAAAAGAATTGCTTATTTAAAAATGTTTACCTAAATTAGGTCAATAAACCTAATTCAGGATGAAATTCAAACATATTATCTATGGTGCTGGAATTTTATTACTCAGTACTTCCGTATTTGGCAATTCTCAAGACAAAAAACCCAAGCCCATTCAATTGTTCAATGGGAAAGATTTAAAAAATTGGACTCCTAAAATCCGAAACCACAAGGTTGGAGATAACTATAAAAACACATTCCGTGTCGAAGATGGTTTATTGAAAGTCAGATATGATGGCTACGATAATTTCAATTTTCAATATGGCCATCTATTCTACGATAAAGAATTTTCCGCTTATTTATTACGTGTCACTTATCGTTTTGTAGGCGAGCAGGCTCCCGGTGGTGAAGGCTGGGCCTGGCGCAATAGCGGTGCCATGCTACATGGACAAGATCCCAAGACGATGGGCGTAGACCAGGATTTTCCGATATCTATCGAAGGTCAGCTCTTGGGTGGTAATGGCAAGGACGAACGCACAACAAGCAATCTGTGTACACCGGGGACGAATGTCGTCATCGATAACAAACTCTTTACGCCGCACTGTGTCAGCTCGACATCAAAAACTTATGCTGGCGATCAATGGGTAACGGCTGATTTCCTCGTATTGGGAGATTCACTTGTACAGCATATCCTTGAAGACAAAGTGGTATTACAATATACCAAGCCTCAAATAGGAGGTGGCAGTGTAACAGACTTTGACCCTGCCGTAAAAAAAGATGGGCAGCTATTGAAAAAAGGAAGCATCTCACTTCAGAGCGAGAGTCACCCGATCGATTTCAAAAAGGTGGAACTATATGATCTGGAACCTTACATGAAAGATCCCAATAAATTGAAAAAAGTCATCGCTGAGTTATTGCCCAATCTAAAACAATAATTCTGCGCCAATAACATAAAATAAAAAAAGCATCAGTACTGATGCTTTTTTTATTACTATTCGCCTGGAAAGAGAAATCCAAAGTATATAACATAAAGAAAAGGGATACAGCGAGCTGTACCCCTCAATATCTATACATAAAGCTTACGCTAAACCGTTAACGAATTTAGTTAACTTAGATTTGTTGTTAGAAGCTTTTTTCTTGTGGATCACATTTTTCTTTGCCAAACGATCAAGCATAGAAATTACGCGTGGTAACAATGTTTTTGCTTCCTCTGCAGAAGTTGTATGACGTAATTTTTTGATTGCGTTACGCGTAGTTTTTGCTTGGTAACGGTTTCTTAAACGTTTAGTAGCGTTTGCTCTAATTCTTTTGATCGCTGATTTATGATTTGCCATTTTTTTTAGCTAATTTTTATTCAATTTTTTCTTGTAATTCGGACTGCAAAAATAACACCTTATTTTCAATATTCAAAATCTATTTTGTTTTTTAGGTTTAGTATATTTGCGGCATGCAAAAATTATCGATGGATGAACTTCAACGTACAGATGTTGAATCGTTTAAAAAACAAGAAAAAACGCCTATCGCAATCATTTTGGACAATGTTCGTAGTATGCACAATGTAGGTTCTGCCTTCCGTACAGCGGACGGATTTGCTATTGAAAAAATATACTTATGTGGCATTACCGGAACGCCACCACACCGAGAAATTGAAAAAACGGCTTTGGGAGCAACGCAATCTGTCTCTTGGGAATACCACAAAGAAACGACCGATGTCGTAGCGCAGCTAAAAATGGAAGGTTATACCATCATTGCCATTGAACAAGCCGATGATAGTGTCATGTTACATCAATTTGAACCAAAGCCCGATAAAAAATATGCTTTAATTTTTGGAAATGAGGTCAATGGTGTCGATGAAGAGGTGATGGAAAAGATCGATACTTGTATCGAAATCCCTCAATATGGCACCAAGCATTCACTTAACGTATCTGTCGCAATTGGCATTATCCTTTGGGATTTTATCCAAAAACGCAATCTGAACTAAAAATTTATCAATAAAGGTCATATTCCTATCCACATTGCTTCCATTTTAGAAAGCAAAATAGTAGATTTGTGTGCAAAATTTAAAGAAGAAATGAGTGTATTAGTTAATAAAGATTCAAAAGTAATCGTTCAAGGTTTCACTGGAAACGAAGGTACTTACCATGCGACTCAAATGATTGAGTACGGAACAAATGTAGTTGGTGGTGTGACTCCCGGTAAAGGTGGTCAACAACACTTAGACCGTCCTGTATTCAACACTGTTCAAGATGCAGTAGACGCTACAGGAGCTAATGTTTCTATTATCTTTGTACCTCCAGCATTTGCTGCAGATGCAATCATGGAAGCTGCCGCTGCGGGTATCGAAGTGATTGTATGTATTACTGAGGGTATCCCTACGAAAGACATGATCCAGGTAAAATCTTACCTGAGCGACAAAAAATCTCGTTTAATCGGTCCAAACTGCCCTGGTATCATCACTGCAGGTGAAGCTAAAATCGGTATTATGCCAGGATTTATCTTCAAAAAAGGTAACGTAGGTGTTGTTTCTAAATCAGGAACTTTAACTTATGAAGCGGTAGATCAAACTGTAAAAGCTGGATTAGGAATCACGACAGCTATCGGAATCGGTGGTGACCCCATCATCGGCACAACAACTAAAGAAGCTGTTGAATTATTAATGAACGACCCAGAAACTGAAGCTATCATCATGATCGGTGAGATCGGCGGTGGAATGGAAGCTGAAGCTGCACGTTGGATCAAAGAACATGGCACTAAGCCTGTTGTAGGATTTATCGCTGGTCAAACAGCGCCTCCGGGACGTCGTATGGGCCACGCTGGTGCAATCGTTGGTGGTGCGGATGACACTGCTGCTGCAAAAATGAAAATCATGCGTGAGTGTGGTATACGTGTAGTTGAATCTCCAGCTGAAATCGGAAAAGCAATCGCAGAAGAGTTGGCTAAATAATTAGTCCGTTAAGCATATAAAAATAAAGGGGATCAAAATTGATCCCCTTTATTTTTATACACTCAACCATGCAACTCCACAACATGCGCTGTGAGCTCCCCTAGGCTTATAGATTTTTCATGCGGCGGCCAATCCAGTTTTTCATCTGGTATCTGATCTAAAATACATCTCGTATTTTTTGTTTCGTGATTCAGTTCGATCAAATAGCTTTTTTTGATACTCATATAAATACATTATTTCATCAACTGAAAATCCTTTAATACGGTAACCCCATAAGGAGATACCACCGCTTGATGCGCAGCCTCCCGCGCTATCTGTCCTTCAATATAGGTCACTTTGAGTGGCAAAAACGTATTATTGACAACATTTTCTTTAAATAGTGCCTCGTACCAGGTACAAGCCGCGACAAAACGTCCATAATCCAAGTTAAGATGATAACCATCCCTTGTGAATTGATCGCCTAGATAGCTTGACCGTGCATTTTGTATAGCTGTCCCCGAAGGCACGAGTACATCAAAATTACCCCAATTAAAGACTTCCTGAGAGGTGTTTACGATAGCCTTATACATCGCACTCTGATTACGATTATACCGGACAAAACCTTCATGCGATGAACCATTCTGATAGGCCCAGGTTTGATGTAATATATAGTTTGTTTCCGGATACTTTACATGTTTTGTGACGTACTCATATAAAAGTGGTAGATCCTTTGCATAGGATTCATAATCTCCCGACAAAGGGCTTGCCTGCTGGAAACTGATGTAATCCCAGGCTTCGTCAACCAAAGCCTCTGAAAGCCGTTCGTTTGTCTTCTCGGACATATGGCCTTCCAGATTGATCTTCCTGTAGCGATAAGCAGGTTTATCCTCTTTTGCATTGCTTACATGCAGGCTTAATGGCGCACCGCCAATATAGAGGTTACCAATTACGATTTTTTTCTTTCCCGCTTTGGCCAATTCATAAAGGTTTTGCTCGATCGCGTCCTCGGAAAAGCTGTTTCCAATGGCCAGTATACGCAAAACACCATCATCCAAGGATTGTTCTTGTGCATTTAATCTCCTGCCACTAAGAAAAAATAGTAATAAAATACTAAGTAAGAATATCTGTTTCGCTTTCATCATAAATTGCTTTGCTATAACGACTAAATTAGAGAATATCTCGTAGAATTACAATGATAACGCAAGAAAGGCAAGTTTTCTCCGGACAGGGTGCTTATCAACAGCACTTGGGCCATGGTTTATTCGGCTGCTGACTGAGTACAATACGTGGCCGTCCGGTCTCAGGAGTTCCGAGCCTGTTCCCCGGGGTTTCACTGCCCGACACTTCTTCATAGAGGACATCGGCCGGAGGCATAGTATCGGCAAAGGGAGATAAAAGAACCGGGGGACAAATAAAAGATCTTCCGGAAAGGAGATATGACCTAAACGAAAGAAGCCCTTGACTGTTTCCAGCAAGGGCTTCCGTGTAAAAAAAGGCACCGACCTACTCTCCCACCTGTTACGGCAATACCATCGGCTCTGGCGGGCTTGACTGCTCTGTTCGGAATGGGAAGAGGTAGACACCGCCGATATAGGCACCTAAAGATCTTTTTAGATGTGAGATATGAGATATGAGTATTGAGATCCTGTTAGGTCCCAGATAGCACGTATCCATGTCCACGTCTAAATGACATATATATTGAAAGATTACTTCAAAAATTAAAGAGGAAGACAACAGTGTCTGTCTGCTTGAGAAAGCTTCGGGCTATTAGTACCACTTGGCTTTGGTCTCTCAACCTTTACACCTATGGCCTATCAACGTAGTCATCTCCTACGACCCTATAAGGAAGTCTCATCTCGTGGCTAGTTTCGCACTTAGATGCTTTCAGCGCTTATCTATTCCAGACGTAGCTACCCTGCCGTACACCTGGCGGCATAACAGGTTCACCAGAGGTCTGTCCAACCCGGTCCTCTCGTACTAAGGTCAGATCCACTCAAACTTCCAACGCCCACAACAGATAGGGACCGAACTGTCTCGCGACGTTCTGAACCCAGCTCGCGTGCCACTTTAATGGGCGAACAGCCCAACCCTTGGGACCTTCTCCAGCCCCAGGATGTGACGAGCCGACATCGAGGTGCCAAACCTCCCCGTCGATATGAGCTCTTGGGGGAGATCAGCCTGTTATCCCCAGCGTACCTTTTATCCTTTGAGCGATGGCCCTTCCATACAGAACCACCGGATCACTATGTCCGTCTTTCGACCCTGTTCGACTTGTAGGTCTCACAGTCAAGCAAGCTTATGCCATTGCACTCC
>NZ_QCXX01000014.1 GCF_003071065.1 Sphingobacterium athyrii
AATTTTACAGTTGTTATTTTTTGTACAACTGCTCATATAGGTCGATAACTTTTTTCTGAAGTTCGATAATTTCGTCGTCACGTTGTTGCAACTTTTGCTTAATTGCGTCTATCTCGTTGACATAGTCTTTAATCTCTTCTGTGTCAGAAGAAGATAAAAGCTGTAAAACCGAGACATTAAATAACTTTGAGATTTGGATTATCCTAGAGAGATTAATATCTGTGATTCCTGCTTCAATCTTAGAAAATGCTGGAATTGATATATCCAATTGTGTTGCAGCATCCTTTTGGCTCCAGCCTTTTTGGTGTCTAAGTAATCTAATTTTTTTTCCTAATGTGCTCATTTAAAAATTAATTAAAGTTTAAGATACGAAAAATATTCTTTTAATTAGAATATATTTGATTTTTTAAAATTTTAATGATTATGTGGAGAATACATTATGACAGAGAATGCCAATTCAGGGCGGAGCTTTGGTAGATGCTAATTGGATAATTGACGTAGGAGTGGGAGTGGGGAAGGTCTTTATAAGGGGGCTAATAAGATAATAAGTCAACAGCTTACCTTTGCTGAATATAGGGCAATGTATTGGTCGACTAGAGTAAAAGTTCCACTTGAATCATTAATAAATCGGGAAACTGGACAGGTTCGGAAACAGTATACAGAATTACACCACAGATTTATCCCCCAGAGATGGAAGTGAGCGCCCAATTGGCTGAAAAATAATAGTTGGAATTTAAAAGCAGTTAGTAGTCTGGAACATGCAAAAATGGATCCTTTTAGAGCAAGGTTTGCTCTAGCATGGGCGAAAGACCTTTATAAATTAAAATGGAAATAGTATGTTTAATTTTTTCAAAAGAAATAGTTTATCTAGCCATGATTTGGTATTTCTAAAATGTATTGTAGAATGCCTTCCTGATAAATATTCATATTTAAAACCACAAGTGACGGAAGACTTTATTATTGGCAAAAAAATAAATAAACATGGGGCTTTAGGCGCATATGTATTTACGTTAAACGCGAAGTTAGAATCTCACTTTTTAAATACAAACCTGCCAGAATATTTTATCATTAAGGATATACGCGTGTTTGATACGAAACTGAAAAGATACAATATTGTTGAATTCGATATTCTTCAAGGGATGCTTGCTGGGTATTATTTGAATGGTAATATAAAGGATTTGGATTTAAGTAAAATCGATACTTCCCATATTAAAGAGAAGAATTTTAAAGACCAAGATAAAAATAATCTAAGAATGATTTTAGGAGGATCTTACGATGAAGTAGTTAAATTATTAGATCTAAAATCAACTTTTCATATCAATGTGTCTGAAGGTGATTTTTATGTAATTAACGACTTTGGTGATGGGAATTATTTGGCTATCAATTCTCAAGGAGCCATTTATGGGCTAATCCATGACCCTTACGAAATTCAGAAAATATTTGATTCACCGGAAGCGCTGCTTAACGGATTGAAAAAAGGTACGTTTAATCCGGAATTATACTATCAGAAAAAGGTGAAGTAATCATTATCGGTGTCAAATATTATAATCTTTGAAAAAGGATGAAGGAACTAATATTAATTTGAGAAAACACATTTTTGCACATTACAAGAAGCTAAACACATAATAATTCTTAGTTTTGTTTATGACGAAGACAGCAACCGTGTAATGAAAAAAGATCATCGTACCGGCGCGGTGACGTGGTATAGTTATGATGGTGATGGGAGTATTGGCAGCGATCTTTGAACAGCAGGGTACAGGCGCAGTGCAGCTGAAGGAACAACCGGCTTATGGATCTGACAGATTAGGTACATTTTACAGGCTTGGCAGTAATTATCAGTACACGATCACTGACCATGTCGGCAATACGCGTATAGTGATCAATCGCAATAAGACGGCAGGCGGCGCTGCCGACATTGTTTATTATGCAGACTACTATCCATTTGGAATGGAGGCGCGCTCTGGAGGTATTGAAAATAGATTCGGTTATCAAGGTCTGTATGCGGAGAAAGACAAAGAAACAGGTTGGAATAATTTTGAACTGAGGAACTATGATGCTGCTATAGGCAGATGGCTGACAACGGATCCTTATGGTCAATATCACCTTATGTTGGGATGGGAAATAATCCGGTGAGCGGTTCTGATGTCGATGGTCGATGGAGTGGGGGGCCAAAACCAGGTGGACCAATTGTGGCACATTTTAAGTTATATGAAGTCGTCGTCAATGGGTTTAAATCCACAAAAAATTATTTTAAAAATTTAACATGGCCGCAGTTTTGGGATGAATTTCAATCAGGAATACCTGGACATCAATACACTCGCTATGTCATCAACGATATACAACGGGGAGATTATGTTAGAGCTGCAGCAGGAATGGCTAATGGTACTGCTGATATATTTACATTTGGGATGGGTTTCACAGCCAAGCCGGCTCAACTTGTAGTTACTGAGAGTTTAGTATCTTCTAAACAAGTTGCATCAAAGGAAGTGCAAGTCCTGGAAAAATACCTTCTCAATTAATATTTAAAATTAACTAAAAATGGTAAAAATAATATTTGAAAGTTGGGATGTTGGGATGAGGAAAATTCCATTCATGAAGCTCTTAAATGAGAAAGCAGGGGTGAGTTTACAAGAAGCAAAAAATCTAAAAGATAGATTAGTTGACAACAACGAAATTATTGAAGTCGAAATTGATGATGAAATCTTGGCAAAGGAGATTTTAGAAGAGGCTCAAAAATTAAAAGTGAACGGAAGATTAGAGAGCCAATAACAAACCTAACGGCAAAAGTGGCTCTATGTTTGGAAAGAAACCAATTTTAACATCAGATTTCATTAAAGCATGAGTCCGAAAGGAATTAAATTAAAACGGCTGTAATATGAATTTTGAAGAAATAAATAGAGTTTTGTTTTTTACATTAAATGATATTTGCCCAATTGCGACAAGTAGAATATCAATGATGTCAATTGATGATCGGTATGCGGTATACCCATTTCTACGTTTCAGATTTAAGGACAAAGATAAAAATGATGTTATATATAGCAAAATCAGGGATGCAGTAAGAAATTTTAAAGGGTTATTGACATGGGAAATGATAACCTATGATGATGTGCCAAATTATTTAATTTTGCCTAGTTATGTCTATAGTGACGGAAGGCCAACGAGTGGTGATTTAAATGAGCATTTATTAGCAAAATATGGAGAAAATTTATATCGACAAATGATTGATCAAGCTATTGTTGATATTCCAAATTTAGCGTGTTACATTCAAAATAAGCTCCAAGTTGAATAGTGCAGATTTTCAATACTTATATTAAGACTAATTGGACCAAAATTATTTGAATTTATTTGCATTTAGATCGAAAGCACTAATTGCTATATGCCTAAAAAATTGAAATGATTAGGGTAAAATGATACTAGCAAATGCTTGCTTATGAATACAAAATGGTCAGGCATATAAAAAAAGAATGTCTAACTAAAGCCCAAGATCGGGCTTTAGTTAGACATTACAAATATGCTTTTCCAGCCTTTTAGACTCTTATAAGTGCATCACGCACAAGAATACTTGTTCTTGGCCGTTTTCGCGGGCATACGGATATCTCCATGATCCTGCTGAGCGTAGCGGAATCCAAAAGTGTATCTGTCTTTCCTAAAAGATAATCCGGCAAACACCGAGCACATCTTCCAGCTTTGAGGCCACTTCCACAAAGAGGATAACCTCGTCCCTTTCATACAGGCCGATAATATCGCTGGAAGTCTCACTTTCTTGCCAAGATAGCTCTGTGAGGTGAGAGTTTCTTAACCTTTCTCAATGTTATCAGTCTTTGTCCAAGAGGCATACCTATCAGTTATTAAAATGCCATATCCTTGGCCTTAATACAAAAATAGGGTTTCCTAAGTCAGCTTTGAATTTGGTGCCGTATTCCGATTGGTAATTTTACAGTTGTTATTTTTTGTACAACTGCTCATATAGGTCGATAACTTTTTTCTGAAGTTCGATAATTTCGTCGTCACGTTGTTGCAACTTTTGCTTAATTGCGTCTATCTCGTTGACATAGTCTTTAATCTCTTCTGTGTCAGAAGAAGATAAAAGCTGTAAAACCGAGACATTAAATAACTTTGAGATTTGGATTATCCTAGAGAGATTAATATCTGTGATTCCTGCTTCAATCTTAGAAAATGCTGGAATTGATATATCCAATTGTGTCGCAGCATCCTTTTGGCTCCAGCCTTTTTGGTGTCTAAGTAATCTAATTCTTTTTCCTAATGTGCTCATTTAAAAATTAATTAAAGTTTAAGACACGAAAAATATTCTTTTAATTAGAATATATTTGATTTTTTAAAATTTTAATGATTATGTGGAGAATACATTATGACAGAGATTAGATAAGATCCTCGCATACTTGTGACTTCATGAAGCTAAATAATTGGTCTAATTTGAATAACTTTACCTACGATGTAAACGGTAACGGTGTTACAAATTCAAGGGGTGAGATTACAGAGACAAATTAGCAAAAATTATGTTTTGGGTTAGATAAAGTATGACTGGTACCATTTTTAAATCATACTTCGAAACTGACTTGGAGAAATATGCTGCCTTTTCTTAAAAAAAGTGCTGAAGTGAGAGGGGCCCTCAAACCCCAAGCTATAGGCAATTTCAGAAATCGCCCATGAACTATGCTTCAACATTATTTTTGCCTCCCGAAGTATTCTGTCAGAAATTAGATCAGAAGTAGTTTTTTGAGTAGTATCTTTTACGGACTTATTAAGATGATTGACATGGACAGCCATTTGATCAGCGAATTCTGAGGCACTTCTGAGTCGAAGCCCATCCATGGTATTTTGGATCGGAAATTGATTTTCCAAGAGATCTAAAAATAAGGTAGTCAAGCGCTTTGCGGCGTTGTTTTTCTCAGGGAGAAAGTAGGTGGAAGGTCGCATCTTCATGGCAGAATGTATCAGTTGCAAGATGTGACTTCTAATGGAATCATTTTTATACTCAAAATTTGACTTCTGTTCTTCCATTATTTGAGCACATATCTGTATAAGTGAATTTTTTTCGTTGCTTGTTAACTCATATACAGGGAATCCTCCAGGCTGAAAAACAGGATATTTCTTTATATTTCCGAATTCGTTAAAAAAAGATTCCGTAAAGATACAGCTAAATCCAAACTGCTTTACATCAAGCGGTTCCCAATCATAGGGAATAGATGGGGTAGCGAATAGCAGACCGTTTTCCATGATCTCAAAACTTTTATCCGCATAATGGATCTTACTCTTACCAGAGACCACACATATCTTAAAATAGTCCTTTCTCCCATAAGTGACGGGTTTGGCATACTGGGGAGAAAGTTCTTTTATTTCAAAAATATTAAAATGACCTTGTGGACTATTGAGGTCGAATGATTTAACAAATTCATGCGTGGCATAATATTCTTCCAGTGTCTCGGGTTTTGTCATACTTAAGCGCCTTAAAAGCTTGATTGATTCTCTTAAATGGCCAAAAATACTGTTTTTTTTCATAGTATATCTATTTAAAAAGATAAGTCCAAATAGCTAAACTACTTGGACTTTATTGCTGCATATTTTACGCTTGTACAAAGTCTGCAAGAGGTGCATTGATCGATTCAAGTGCGACCATTGGATTCCAAAAGTCGACATATTTCAGAATCTTACCTGCTGTATCAGTGGTCACCACCGAAATATATTTTTGGATATAGGGCTTACCTGTAGATAATGCATATCCATCACTCGTAAACTCTGCTATGACAAGTGTCGGCTCTTCGGTCAGATGAAAATGGAGGTTTTCGAATTTGACTTTGAAGTGTTTTGGAAAATTTTTCATGTAGTCAAATAGTTCATCTTTTCCGCTCACTTTCGTAGGGAAATCCTTTGGCCCATATGGAAATTCCAATAAACCGCTGCCGTCGAATAGGTCTACCCATTTTTCGATCTGACCTGTTGACAAAAATTCCAAATGGTTTTTAAATGTCTGTTGTGCTGCATTTCTGATTTCTTCTTTAGTTTTCATTTTTTCTAATTTTTAAGATTTAACAAATACCGCTATTCAGCAGTTATATTTTCTGATACAAAATTAGCCCGGAAAACAGGCTCACTGTTTTAAGAAATCAAAGGAATACTTTAACAGATCAATCATTATGGGCAGCGAGTTGAAAATTTTAAAGTTTAAGAGGGTCTCTGTTAGTAAATTTAAATACTTTTAGTAAATTTCGGATTGGATTACAGGTGATAACAGTGGTGGAGATGGGTAAAATTCTAATATAAAGAAAGGTTACTATTCTCATTACAAATTCAAACTCAAACCAGAGAGCTATATCAATGAAATAAAATATAAAAAAATCAAGCAACAATCTGGAATGAAGTTAATTAATTATTTTTCTGATCCCACCGAGGCAGTTTTGACAACATCATTTGTCTTGAATAAGACGGATCAAATAACTAGAGTGTATCATCATCAAGAGGATGGAATGTGGGAATTTATTAGTGAAAGAGCGGTTGAAGAATCGGACTATAAAGTTATTTCTATGGAAGAGATATTGAACATAGATGAGGGGCTGTTGTCTCTTTCTGATATGGAGCCTGGCTTTTTTGCTTATAGAAAAGAACCGAATGTTGCTTTTGAGATAAAAATAATAGAAGAGTAATTTTTTTTGTTTCAGCGCCCAATCTTTCTCGGATTGGGCGTTGTAGATAATGTAAGCGCTACGATGCGATTGGTTGATTTAAGGGAAAACAATGTTGCATCACAAAATATTTTAAGTGATGCTCTCAATACACTTGGAAAAGTAAATGATGGAATATCTGGATTAGCTGAAGGATTAAAGACTAATGGCTTTAATAGTGCAAAGTTGTATATTGGCCAAATACGGCCAAGTGTCGCATATGGATTTAGAGTTTACATGAAACCTGTAATTCAAAGTAACATTGGAAAAAGTTTAAGCCGTACAGCGAACATCGCTGGCATTACAATTTCTGCTGCTACCGTTGCAAATACTTATTTAGAAGAGGGATATCGAGGGCCAAAAACTACAATGGAAATGGAAATGGGAAAGGCGGCAACAGGAATGGCAGGGGCATGGGCAGGGGCCAGAATAGGAGCCGCCGCTGGAGGTGTCTTAGGTTCATTCTTTCCAATTCTTGGGAATGGGGTTGGCGCTATTGCCGGTGGTATTATAGGAGGAATTGCTGGAGGAATAGGGGGAAGTTTAATTGCTGAGGAAGCATATAATTAAAATGGATACAATAAAAATAAACTTTAACATTAAAAGAAAAATATTAATTATAATAATGATGTTAGCCTTTATTATAATTGGCATGTGGCTGCTGCTTAATGCTGAATATCTTTCAACGAAATGGATAATTCATAATTATTTGGTGATTGAAATCATAGGGGGATTAACTATTTTTATTTTCGGATCAATGCTAGTTCTCTCATTTAAATTAATGATTAGAAAAACTGCATTGATTATCGAAAAAGAGGGATTTACAGATTTGTCGAGCGTAGGAGGTGAAGCTGGATTTATAAAATGGGATGAAGTTAGAGATATTCAGCAAATAGAAATAAATGGTACAACGGTAATCAAAGTATTATTAATTGATCCAATCAGTTTTATAAATAGAAGACGAAGTCTTTTTTCCCGTTTATCTTTGAAAAGAAACTACTCTACTTATCGAACTCCAGTGATAATACCGATGTTTTCATTAAATATTTATGTTGATGACCTGGAGAAAATACTGAGAGATTATTGGGATCAAGGTAAAAAAATGTAAATTGTGTTAATAATTTTGGGTTATAAGTCTGGAGGTGGAAAAAATTATTCAATATTTAATTATACGGTAGGTGCACATATGGGACCGAAGGCAGTTATTGTGGCGGTTAACGGAGTAAATAAAAGACCATATGAATAATTTTAAGTCGAATTATCTCTTTTATGCAGCGTTTATTATTTTGATAGCGGTGACGTTAATTCGTAGTTATTTTAAAGCGGGAATTTAGAACAGATTATAATTTTGAAGTTACTAATTTGGAGATTACCGCGAAAAAAGAAGTTACATTGTAAAGCGGTGATAAAAAGATTGCTTTTTCTTTGTTCTCTTTCTAATTTAGAAAGTAGCGAGGTTTGGTTTTGATACATATCAAGGATATAAATCCGGGACAGTTGGAATGGATATGACTTTAGGAATACCTATCCCCTACATAAGAAGGCAGCCTGAACCATCTACAGGTCGTATTGTAACTGGAGGCGATCCATTGGATCTGAAAGGAACTAAGCCGATTTTTGTTCCACAATCTTTCCAGACTGGTAATTATGAGTTTGATAATCAAGGATAGTTTTATGTTGTTTGTTTTATTGATTTTATTAAATCTTAGCTCTTGTAAAAATATGATTAATGAGGATGTATACCCTTTGGATTTTTATACCCAGTATAGACAATTTTATTTGACTGATGGGGCTGATGAATTTCCTGATAGTGACCTGTGGACAGAGCAAACTCATCATGAAAGAATGGCTGTAAATAAAGGTTTTTTAGCTGTAGGTACAGAATGTTATGGTCCAGTAAAGGGGCAGTTGGAAATAAAGAATGATGGATCTAATATTGAAAATTTAGAGGAATATGATCATGTTGTTGAAGGTAAAATCGATATTGAGAAAGGTGTTTTACAAGTTCAGGACTGTCCTACATCAAGTGTAGTTCAAGAAGTTGAGCTACCATCGGGATTGTATAGTGTTCGGGTTTATTCAAAAGGTTTGACGACTGTTGAGGGGGATGAAGGAGATGATTTTTATCGTATAGTTATTTGGCCAGCTACGAATAATGATAAGAAAGTAAAGGTCTTAAAACAATACACTCCGTAGTTTCGATATTACTGAAGACTAGTATATAAACAGCGGTGCCAATCTTGAAAAAGGTTGGCACTATTGTTTATTTATTGTGAAGTAGTCAAGACTTAATCTGACAGTTGCAATAAATTAACGACTGTAAAATAGATTAGAGTTATGACAACACAAGAAAAAATCATCATGAACAAACTGGGTGTTTTAGAACTTGCCCAGCATTTAGGAAATGTATCAAGAGCCTGTAAAGTAATGGGCTATTCCAGAGACAGCTTTTATCGATTCAAAGAATTGTATGATCAGGGAGGCGAACTTGCGTTTCAGGAACTTTCTAGAAGAAAGCCAGTGTTAAAGAACCGAGTAGAAGAACATATTGAAAAAACTGTTGTGGATTTGGCCATAGACCAACCCGCTTTAGGTCAATTACGGGTATCTAATGAGTTAAAAAAGCAAGGGATATTGATATCACCTGGAGGAGTTCGGAGCATATGGATGCGCCATGATTTGCAAACTTTTAAGCTTAGATTAAAGGCTTTAGAAGCAAAATCGGCACAGGAAGGTATTGTTTTGACGGAAGCCCAGCTTATAGCACTGGAGAAAGCTAAAGAAGAAAAAAAGGCACACGGCGAAATAGAAACGTATCATCCTGGATATTTAGGAGCGCAGGACACTTATTATGTTGGAAATATTAAAGGAGTCGGGCATATATATCAACAAACTTTCATAGATACCTATTCCAAAGTCGCTTTTACAAAACTGTATGATCGGAAGAATGCATTAGTTGCCGCAGATATGCTAAACGACCAAGTGGTGCCATTTTTCGAGCAACATGACATAAGATTGTTAAGGATATTAACAGACCGCGGAACAGAATACTGTGGTGTAAGAGATCAGCATGAGTATCAGCTCTATTTAGCAATCGAAGATATAGATCACACGAAAACCAAAGCAAAAAGCCCTCAAACAAATGGCATTTGTGAACGTTTCCATCGCACAATTCAAGATGAGTTTTATGCAGTTGCATTCAGAAAGAAAGTATATCGTAGCATTCAGGAGCTCCAAAATGATCTAGATCGTTGGATGACTTACTATAATCAGGATCGTACCCACACTGGAAAATACTGCTTTGGGAAGACACCTAGGCAGACCTTCGACGATACAATTTATTTGGCAAAGCAAAAGATGCTGGAAACGCTAACACAAGATCAACTTGTTACTTATCCAATACAGGAGAATAAGCAACAAGTCACATCTTTAGATTTTGAAGAAACATCACTATATTCGAATAGGCAATCTGACAATTTTTAAGAACACCTAACTGTCAGATCAAGTAGTGGCTATTACACAGAAGTTGGATATCAATTTCAAAAGCATTTTGGTAGAGGAGGTTCTTGGGGAGATGCAATTTCTCAAGGAGCCAAATTGAATCCAGCTACTTTTAATGAAGCTGGGTATAAAACATTTCAAGAAATTTGGAAAGCTCCAGGATCGTTTCAGAAAGTTGGGGGATTTTTAGAGAAAAGACTGCCAGATGGAAGGGGTATAAGATTGCAGGACAATTGGATGTTTAAAGGATTTTTTGATTAATCAATTTGATATGGTAACATCAACATTAATTGAAATAATTTTTAAGGGTGTATTTTCAACTTTGAATATTAGCTTTTTATCGGAGTTATTATTTGGAGCCAAAGAAATAAGGTTTAACCTTCCTGAACTTTCATCTTCGTATGAACTAGAAACGATCATTAAAATCTTCAATTTAAACAGTTATGTAGATCTAGTAATTACTACTGACAAGTTGAATGTAAATGGAAGAGATGTTAAAAATGTGTTTGTCAACATAGGACGAAACGACGATGACTTTGACCTGTTATTTTATTTTGATATTAAAGATTTAGATGGAAATAATTATAAGTTGAAAGTTGATCATTTAAAAACGTGGGCTAATAATTTCTGTGATAGGTATAATTTTAATTATTTCATAGGCCAAATGGATAATGCCAATGATGAGGAATATTACTTCGATAGTAATGGTATAGGACCTCTTTATGACAAGATAGGCCGCTAAGACGGGAATTGCAAATTCTAAAGCAATGGGCAGTGCTATGGAGCAGGCTTTAGGGATGTCGAGTTCTAAAACTGCAATCAATATCGGTGGTAGAACAAGATTTCCAGATAGATTAGCGAATGGGTTACTTGAGGAATCTAAGAATGTTAAACACCTCAATTTTACAGAACAGTTAAGGGATTATTTGAACTATTCGCAATAGAATGGTTTACAGATGATTTTGCATACTCGTCCAAGTACTACTTTTTCCAAACCACTTAAACAATTAATTGATAACGGAACTATTATTCACAATAAAGTTGTAGGCTTTTAAAATATTAATTATGGTTGATATAGAAATTTTAGAAAAGCGATGGGCAGAGTTGGCAAGCAAGCCAAAGACAAAAGAAGAAATAGAAGAAACTCTTTTATTAGCCAAGCAGATTGAGTTAGAACGAGCAAAAGAATATCAAGGATTAATAGATGAACTTGCTGTTTTAGATATTAAAATAAATTCTATTTGGGATTTAGTAAATACTAAAAGCAAGTACCCAAAAGCTATTCCTATTTTAATGAAATATTTACCGTTAGTAAACTATGTCAGAAATAAAGAAGGTATAGTCAGAGCTTTAACTGTTCCTGAAGCAAAAGGTATTGTAGTGCCTTTGTTAATAAGGGAATATTTGCAATTATCCAATGACAAGGAGAATTTAAAATGGGTCATTGGAAATGCTGTAAATGTAACAATCACAAAAAGTGAAGTGGCTAATATTTTTCCTATAGTACTAAACAAAGAGAATGGCTTATCAAGGCAAATGTTTGTATCTGCCTTAGGTAAAATAAAAGCAGAGAATGTAAAAGATGTATTACTTAGGTTGGTCAATGATGATGATAAGGTAATCAGTGATGAAGCAAAAAAATCATTAAAAAAAGTATCCTAACAGCGAGCCACCTAATCGGTGGCTTTTGTTATTTAGCGTATGCCTGTTTATTTGTAAAATCCCTGATGAGTGCATCAAGGGTTACGAAAATATATTCCTTGTCCTTATCGGAGAGCTTGGTGACTTTCTGCACCCTGTCGAGCGTGGCCTTGTCGAGTTCGAACCCCGAGTATGTAGGTGTACCCAGATACGAACACGGTGTTCTGTTTTAGCGGTAATTGCTCAAAGAATGGTAAGGCAATGGACACGATACAGTTTATCCAGGACAAAGAAAGCTGCAGCAAACACGAGGCTCATATAGGTCGATTACTTTTTTCTGAAGTTCGATAATTTCATCGTCACGTTCTTGCAACTTTTGCTTAATTGTGTCTATCTCGTTGACATAGTCTTTAATCTCTTCTGTGTCAGAAGAAGATAAAAGCTGTAAAACCGAGACATTAAATAACTTTGAGATTTGGATTATCCGAGAGAGATTAATATCTGTGATTCCTGCTTCAATCTTAGAAAATGCTGGAATTGATATATCCAATTGTGTCGCAGCATCCTTTTGGCTCCAGCCTTTTTGGTGTCTAAGTAATCAAATTTTTTTTCCTAATGTGCCCATTTAAAATTTTAATGATTATGTGGAGAATACATTATGACAGAGGTTAGATAGGATCCTCGCATACTGTGACTTCATGAAGCTAAATAATTGGTCTAATCTGAATAACTTTACCTACGATGTAGATGATACCGGTAATACAAATTCATGGGTCGAAATCACCAAAAGCGATTATAATTACTTAGATTTACCTGTAAAGCTAGTCAAAGGCACTGAAAACGTCTTGTACAGTTATGATGCAATAGGCAGGAAGCTGATAAAAACATTAGAATCTGCTGTAATGCAGACGTTGACCGTATCCAGTACGAGAATGGAGTATTGAAGTTTATTCAGACCGAGGAGGGCAGGATTCTTCCAAATGGCAGTTCTCATATTTATGAATACTTTTTAAAGGATCATCTTGGCAATATACCTGTCGTGGTAGACCATAGTGGGAAGATCAAGCAGATCCAGTATTACTATCCATTTGGTATGGAGATGAATCAGGGGAATGCATTGAGTAATTCTAACCCTTACAAATACAATGGCAAGGAGAAACAGGTAGAACTGGAGCTGGATTATGTAGGAGGCTACGGTTTTTAATAGTGGAGTCCAATCTAAATTTATCCTGGATATCGTTATCCTTCCGAAAATACATTACGATTGGAACAGGGATTAAAACCAAGAGTAAATTATTTGAAATTTTATCAAGTAAAAAATGAAAGTATTGCGTCTAATACCGTTGTTGTTTTTATTTTCATTTTGTAGACAACAACGTGAAAGTAAAAAAGAAGCCAATATTATTTATCGAATAGGTTTTGAGTACATTGAACTGTCATTTGACGAATCTGGCCAGGCAAAGGCCAAGACAGGTAGATCAAATTCTATTGGTGAAGATAAATTTTTAGCAGAGTCAACGACAGACAGTACGACGTTTTTTATAAAAAATAGTCCACTTTTCTTTAGGAAACTGGAACGATTGAGAGAAAAGCAAGTTGAAAGTGCAAAAGGTTATAGTAGAACTCAGATTCTTCTAAATGATTCTCTTTATTTTGACACTAAGATGTATTCTGCTGATTTTTGGGATATTTATTCAATAATATCTGATGGTATACCAATAGATTTTAACCCTTTTAAAACCAGAAAATTCGAATAAATATTACCAGTGGATTATGGAGCGAGGTTCTACGATGCGGAGATAGGAAGGTGGAATGTGGTGGATCCGCTGGCGGAGATGCATTATAATCTTAATGGATACAATTATGTAATGAATAATCCTATTATTTTTAAAGACTTATTCGGTCTTGATACAGTTTCATCAAATAATTTAGTTATGAAGAACTATAAGGTAGATAAAGATGTTGTACAAATGGAAGAGGCAGTGGTTACTCGAACTTCTTATAGTAATTCTAGAAATTTCAGATTGAGTTATGCTATCTCAAGAAATGTGGACAAATTAGATATGAAGGGAGTAATTGTAGATTCCGATTGGGAGACGGTCAAACATTATTATAATGGTAATGGACAGTCGGTAACAATAGGAAAAAATCCTTGAAAAAAGTGCTCCTGTCACCTGTTTTTATCGAACTACATAAACAAATTTCAAAAGGAAGGTTTAAAACAAATACAGGAATTAATTTTACGAAACATAAATTTTACATTGGCAGGACTACCGTTAATATTTTTGCTGATCCTTTTAAGAGAGAGGTAACATATACTTTATTTGAAGGTGATGGATTTTGGGATCCAGATTTTATTGATGAAAAATATTATCAGGGTCACAGGCTGTGCCAGATGGGAAAGGTTCAAATTTGGAAAGAGGGGGAGTTCCATATGATTATAATCCAACAATAATTACTATTCCATTTTATTAATATGAAGGATGTCCTAACGATTATATCAGCTTTGTTAATGACTGTCATTAATTTTATTTCAGTAGGATTTTGGTATGATAATATTAAATATTCAATTTCTGAATCTAGCTTAGAAAAAAAATATTATATAGCACATGATTTGAAAATAGATTATTGGGGCTACGATATTTCAGCGAATAATTATGGAGTTGTGATTACAGATAATTCTGGAGGCTTGGTTCTTTACAAAGGAATGTCAATCGAAGGAAAAGGTGTTATTTCAAAACTTCTTGGATATTATGTGAGGGAAAATAGGTTTGTTGTTTTAGTGGAATTAGAAAATAATATTAAAATCATAGTTGAATTTCGATATGGTAAAATTTATAAAATCTCCCCAAAACCTATGAATGAAAATGATGATATTTATAATTCCTTCGATAATAAAGAATTGGTTCGTTGGTTGAACTATAAAAATACCTATCATATTCCTCTTACATTATTTACATTCATATTAGGAGTAAGTGTGATTATTAATATGGTTTTGATATATAGAATAATAAGAATATTAAAAACGAACCGATTCCCATCTCAAACCTGAGAGGGGACACTATAATATCGATATAGAAGCTTTGGAATCAGCGTGATTATGGGGCTAGATTTTATGATGCAGAGATAGGCAGGTGGAATGTTGAGGATCCGCTGGCTAGTGAAGCTTACGATTGGTCTCCTTATCGCTATGGTTATAATAATCCAATGAAGTTTATTGATTCAACAGGGATGCTTGAAGATGACTACACTGTTGATGATTTTGGCAAAATAAATCTTGTTCGTAAAACTGACGATAATTTTGATCGATTAATTAAAGTGGATGACAATGGAAATGAGGCCAACACTTCCATTATCTTAGATAAAGGCATTTTAAAAGAGACACCGGGATCAAGGTAAAAAAATGTAAATTGTGTTCATAATTTTGGGTTATAAGTCTGGAGGTGGAAAAAATTATTCAATATTTAATTATACGGTAGGTGCACATATGGGACCAAAGGCAGTTATTGTGGCGGTTAACGGAGTAAATAAAAGACCATATGAAAAATTTTAAGTCGAATTATCTCTTTTATGCAGCGTTTATCATTGTGATAGCTATTCTCCCTATCTCTTTATCTATAGAAAAGATAGCTTGGGTGAAAAGCAATTGTATTTAAAAGTAAAAGGATATAATACTTGGGTGTTTCATGGGTTTGATGATTAGGATAGATGCCTAAAATAAGAGTAAGACCGGATAGCCATTGGCTCCCTGTCCTTGCGGCACGTCTGAGCCAATAGACTAAACATAGAAACCATCAGAGCTAATACCATAAGAGCTCTGATGCTCTTCAATGCCTTAAAAGAAAAATTAGGTGATTGAAAAACTAAAGCCAAGCATGTCAGCGCCATGCAAAAAGTATTTTTACAACTCACTTTTCGGTAGATAGTTTTTTTATATCGCGGAATAAATGAAAAAGGAAATAAATGGAAAAGTTCACTTAAAAAGAAGCAAAAGAAAGACTATGGCTAATGCAAACCAACCCGTTTCTAGGGCAACCAAAGTGGTAAAAATGATCTTGAAAATTTTACTGATAAGTTTTTTAGGTTTAATTGGATACATGATTATTGACGCCTTAATAAGTCTATCACCAAGATCCGTGTATTGTCTTTCAGATAATAAATGTATCACTGTAATGAATGGAAAAGATGATGAAATCTATTTTATCCC
>NZ_QCXX01000015.1 GCF_003071065.1 Sphingobacterium athyrii
CGAGTTAGAAACCGGATACAGAAAGGGCGGTATTTCAAGGTTGATTCCACGACTCCTGGCGAAGCCGCTTCAACATCTCCCGCCTATCCTACACATCCTGTACCCAATCTCAATGTTAAGCTATAGTGAAGGTGCATGGGGTCTTTCCGTCCCGTTGCGGGTAATCGGCGTCTTCACCGATACCACAATTTCACCGAGCTCATGGCTGAGACAGCGCCCAGATCGTTACACCATTCGTGCAGGTCGGAACTTACCCGACAAGGAATTTCGCTACCTTAGGACCGTTATAGTTACGGCCGCCGTTTACTGGGGCTTCGATTCAATGCTTCTCTTGCGATGACATCCCCTCTTAACCTTCCAGCACCGGGCAGGTGTCAGGCCTTATACCTCATCTTGCGATTTTGCAAAGCCATATGTTTTTGTTAAACAGTCGCCTGGGCCTTTTCACTGCGGCTGCTCATCACTGAGACAGCGCCCCTTCTCCCGAAGTTACAGGGCCATTTTGCCGAGTTCCTTAGCCATGACTCACTCGAGCACCTTAGGATTCTCTCCTCGACCACCTGTGTCGGTTTGCGGTACGGGTCTTCATAACCTGAAGCTTAGCGGGTTTTCTTGGAAGTCTGTTTACCTGCTCTATCAGCGCCACCGGAGCTTTGCTGTACTATTGGGTTTCAGCTAGAGTTGCGGATTTGCCTACAACTCCAATACCTACGCCTTTCAACGAACTATTCCGTCAGTTCGCGGCAGTGTCACTACTCCGTCACCACATCGCAGTTATGAAGAGTACTGGAATATTAACCAGTTGTCCATCGGCTTGCCCCCTTCGGGTGCGCCTTAGGTCCCGACTGACCCTGATCCGATTAACGTTGATCAGGAAACCTTGGTCTTTCGGTGGGCGGGTTTCCCACCCGCCTTATCGTTACTTATGCCTACATTTGCTTTTCCATACGGTCCAACACCCATTACCAGGTATCTTCGCCCCATATGGAATGCTCCCCTACCAGATGCATATATCTCAATGCAAATCCATAGCTTCGGTACCGTTCTTGATGCCCGTTTATTATCCACGCCCGGCCGCTCGACTAGTGAGCTGTTACGCACTCTTTAAATGAATGGCTGCTTCCAAGCCAACATCCTAGCTGTCTGGGCAACCGGACCTCGTTAGTTCAACTTAGAACGGATTTGGGGACCTTAGCTGATGGTCTGGGTTCTTTCCCTCTCGGCCTTGGACCTTAGCACCCAAAGCCTCACTGCCGGCCATATCTGATAGCATTCGGAGTTCGTCTGGATTTGGTAGGATTTGACTCCCCCGCACCCAATCGGTAGCTCTACCTCTATCAGACTCCATGCCGACGCTGTTCCTAAAAACATTTCGGGGAGTACGAGCTATTTCCCAGTTTGATTGGCCTTTCACCCCTACCCTCAGGTCATCCGGAAACTTTTCAACGTTTATCGGTTCGGTCCTCCATTACATGTTACTGCAACTTCAACCTGCCCAAGGGTAGATCACAAGGTTTCGCGTCTACCTCATCTGACTATGCGCCCTATTAAGACTCGCTTTCGCTTCGGCTGCGTCCCTGAAGGACTTAACCTTGCCAGACAAGAGTAACTCGTAGGCTCATTATGCAAAAGGCACGCTGTCACAGGACCTGCCTGCTCCAACCGCTTGTAAGCACACGGTTTCAGGTTCTTTTCACTCCCCTGTTCGGGGTTCTTTTCACCTTTCCCTCACGGTACTGGTTCACTATCGGTCTCTCAGGAGTATTTAGCCTTACCAGATGGTGCTGGTGGATTCCCACAGGATTTCTCCGGTCCCGCGGTACTCAGGATACCACTATGTCAACATTCTTTACCTGTACGGGGCTCTCACCCTTGTCGCGCAGTTTCCCACCTGCTTCCAGTTCATAGCGCTGTACAATGTCGTGGTCCTACAACCCCGACCATGCCGTAACATGATCGGTTTGGGCTATTTCCCGTTCGCTCGCCACTACTTGGGAAATCATTGTTATTTTCTTCTCCTACGCCTACTTAGATGTTTCAGTTCAGCGCGTTCGCGTTTTATACGACTATTCTTCAAATAGTCAGGTTGCCCCATTCGGAAATCTCTGGATCAAGTCGCATTTGCCAATCCCCAAAGCTTATCGCAGCTTATCACGTCCTTCTTCGCCTCTGAGAGCCTAGGCATCCCCCGTGTGCCCTTATTTACTTTCTTCACCGGCATAGCCTTTTGCTACTATGCGGCTGCTTTTGATATATACACCAGCATGCTACGCAATGATTCGTTCGGCCTTGACCGAGGGTCTCCTCATCACATCAGGCACATACCAGCATTGTCTCTACTGTTGTCTTCTCTTGTAATTTTTTTTCTCTTTCAATATGTCAAAGAACTCTTTTTCCGGTATTTTATGATGTGTACCGTTATACGCATCCCCGGAGACGTGGAGAATAACGGATTCGAACCGTTGACCCCCTGCGTGCAAGGCAGGTGCTCTAGCCAGCTGAGCTAATTCCCCTTATGTTTTCGTAGTCCCGAGCAGATTTGAACTGCTGACCCCTACATTATCAGTGTAGTGCTCTAACCAACTGAGCTACGGGACTAGCTATTCTGTTCATCTCTTCTCTCAGGGACCGCTCCATTAGGGGCGGGCACTTTCTTCTGATGTTTTTTCTTTTTTAGCAGTGAGTCTTCCTTATGCGTAAAGGATACCCTCTATGTCGCCATAAAGTTATCTCAATACTCATATCTCAATTCTCAGTACTATCTGCAATCATATGTAACGTGACGAGCACCGGTCCGCGATACTCTAGAAAGGAGGTATTCCAGCCGCACCTTCCGGTACGGCTACCTTGTTACGACTTAGCCCCAATTATCGGTTTTACCCTAACACGCTCCTTGCGGTCACATGCTTTAGGTACCCCCAACTTTCATGGCTTGACGGGCGGTGTGTACAAGGCCCGGGAACGTATTCACCGCGTCATTGCTGATACGCGATTACTAGCGAATCCAACTTCATGGGGTCGAGTTGCAGACCCCAATCCGAACTGTGAATGGCTTTTAGAGATTAGCATCATATTGCTATGTAGCTGCCCGCTGTACCATCCATTGTAGCACGTGTGTAGCCCCGGACGTAAGGGCCATGATGACTTGACGTCGTCCCCACCTTCCTCACTGTTTGCACAGGCAGTCTGTTTAGAGTCCCCACCATTACATGCTGGCAACTAAACATAGGGGTTGCGCTCGTTGCGGGACTTAACCCAACACCTCACGGCACGAGCTGACGACAGCCATGCAGCACCTAGTTTCGTGTCCCGAAGGACGGATGCGTCTCTGCATCCTTCACTAACTTTCAAGCCCGGGTAAGGTTCCTCGCGTATCATCGAATTAAACCACATGCTCCTCCGCTTGTGCGGGCCCCCGTCAATTCCTTTGAGTTTCACCCTTGCGGGCGTACTCCCCAGGTGGATAACTTAACGCTTTCGCTGGGACGCTGGCTGTCTATCGCCAACATCGAGTTATCATCGTTTAGGGCGTGGACTACCAGGGTATCTAATCCTGTTCGATCCCCACGCTTTCGTGCATCAGCGTCAATACCAGCTTAGTGAGCTGCCTTCGCAATCGGAGTTCTAAGACATATCTATGCATTTCACCGCTACTTGTCTTATTCCGCCCACTTCAAATGGATTCAAGCCCATCAGTATCAAAGGCACTGCGATGGTTGAGCCACCGTATTTCACCCCTGACTTAATGGGCCGCCTACGCACCCTTTAAACCCAATAAATCCGGATAACGCTCGGATCCTCCGTATTACCGCGGCTGCTGGCACGGAGTTAGCCGATCCTTATTCTTCCGGTACATTCAGCCAGGTACACGTACCTGGGTTTATTCCCGGACAAAAGCAGTTTACAACCCATAGGGCAGTCATCCTGCACGCGGCATGGCTGGTTCAGGCTTCCGCCCATTGACCAATATTCCTTACTGCTGCCTCCCGTAGGAGTCTGGTCCGTGTCTCAGTACCAGTGTGGGGGATTCTCCTCTCAGAGCCCCTAGACATCGTCGCCTTGGTAAGCCGTTACC
>NZ_QCXX01000016.1 GCF_003071065.1 Sphingobacterium athyrii
AAATAGGACTCAATCTGCTCAAAAAGGATACATCAAAGGGCTCATTGGTCACAAAGAGACTCAAAGCGGGATGGGATGATAAGTATCTAATGCAAATTTTTAATCAAATTTAAATGCGTTGACCCTGCGCGGGATGTGTCATTTTCTTTAATGCGCGAAAACCAATAATAAAAGGTCGCTTCGTTGATCCCATTTTCCGCGCAGTAAGCTTTCTTACTTTTTCCGCTCTGCTGCCAGTCTGCTATCATAGACAGCATACGCTCACGTTTTTCTTGAATGTTGTTCATAGCAACAACGCTAACCACTGATAGAACCTAAGTCAATATGTACTTGGTAGGACGGATACGCATAACGAGCTGACTATAAAAAAAGAATCTCTAAAAGATCAAATTTATAAATTAAGACATAATTCAGATAAGACTTATTCATTGTTACAAGATCAGCTGTTTTACCTTTCAGACCAAAATTATGTTTATACCGAAGCTAACACAATAGAAAAACAGGAACTCATTAAAATGGTGTTCGACGACTTTTTATACTATGAAAATGGTATCTATCGAACTCCGTATATTATGGAACCTTTTGTTCGTAATCAAATGAAAATGAGGGAAAAGGGATTTTTAGATTATACAAAAAAACGGGATAATTTTTCAATTATCCCGTCAAGTGGAGCTGGAGAGATTCGAACTCTCGTCCAGTCATGGTACTGTATACGCTTTCTACATGTTTAGCTTCTCTTTAATTGTCGGGCGAGGGAAGGTGAGTCGCTTACCTATACCGTACGCCGTAGTTGCTGTTTCTCACAAGTGCTTAGCAACATCACACTTGCCAGTTCTATCGTTCGATGCCCCGAATGTTAAACCAAAGAACAGGATCTAACGGGACAAATAGCTATGTTAAGTCTAACTTAAGCAGCTAAGGCGTAGTTTTCTTCGCCAGTTATAATTCTGAAAGTTCAGATTAAAGTGCTCTACTAACAACGCACTACATGCTTACATAACCGTCTCCATCCTGTCAATTCCGGTCAACCCCAATTATGTGTTACAAAGATATGATTTTTTTGATAAACCAACAAAATACATGATCATTTGTCAGGGTCAACGTATTTAAATTTGATTAAAAATTTGCATTAGATACTTATCCTCCCATCCCGCTTTGAGTCTCTTTGTGACCAATGAGCCCTTTGATGTATCCTTTTTGAGCAGATTGAGTCCTATTTTTCTAATATATG
>NZ_QCXX01000017.1 GCF_003071065.1 Sphingobacterium athyrii
TCTGGCGGGCTTGACTGCTCTGTTCGGAATGGGAAGAGGTAGACACCGCCGATATAGGCACCTAAAGATTTTTTTAGATATGAGATATGAGTACCGGGATCCTGTTAGGTCCCACATAGCACGCATACATGTCCACGTCTAAATGACATATATATTGAAAGAGGTTCGTTTCTTTTTGTTATTCTTTTCGTTTCAAAAATTAAAGAGGAAGACAACAGTGTCTGTCTGCTTGAGAAAGCTTCGGGCTATTAGTACCACTTGGCTTTGGTCTCTCAACCTTTACACCTATGGCCTATCAACGTAGTCATCTCCTACGACCCTATAAGGAAGTCTCATCTCGTGGCTAGTTTCGCACTTAGATGCTTTCAGCGCTTATCTATTCCAGACGTAGCTACCCTGCCGTACACCTGGCGGCATAACAGGTTCACCAGAGGTCTGTCCAACCCGGTCCTCTCGTACTAAGGTCAGATCCACTCAAACTTCCAACGCCCACAACAGATAGGGACCGAACTGTCTCGCGACGTTCTGAACCCAGCTCGCGTGCCACTTTAATGGGCGAACAGCCCAACCCTTGGGACCTTCTCCAGCCCCAGGATGTGACGAGCCGACATCGAGGTGCCAAACCTCCCCGTCGATATGAGCTCTTGGGGGAGATCAGCCTGTTATCCCCAGCGTACCTTTTATCCTTTGAGCGATGGCCCTTCCATACAGAACCACCGGATCACTATGTCCGTCTTTCGACCCTGTTCGACTTGTAGGTCTCACAGTCAAGCAAGCTTATGCCATTGCACTCCGCGTACGGTTACCAAGCGTACTGAGCTTACCTTTGAAAGCCTCCGTTACCTTTTTGGAGGCGACCACCCCAGTCAAACTACCCACCAAACAATGTCCTCGGTAATACCGAGTTAGAAACCGGATACAGAAAGGGCGGTATTTCAAGGTTGATTCCACGACTCCTGGCGAAGCCGCTTCAACATCTCCCGCCTATCCTACAC
>NZ_QCXX01000002.1 GCF_003071065.1 Sphingobacterium athyrii
GGAGTGCAATGGCATAAGCTTGCTTGACTGTGAGACCTACAAGTCGAACAGGGTCGAAAGACGGACATAGTGATCCGGTGGTTCTGTATGGAAGGGCCATCGCTCAAAGGATAAAAGGTACGCTGGGGATAACAGGCTGATCTCCCCCAAGAGCTCATATCGACGGGGAGGTTTGGCACCTCGATGTCGGCTCGTCACATCCTGGGGCTGGAGAAGGTCCCAAGGGTTGGGCTGTTCGCCCATTAAAGTGGCACGCGAGCTGGGTTCAGAACGTCGCGAGACAGTTCGGTCCCTATCTGTTGTGGGCGTTGGAAGTTTGAGTGGATCTGACCTTAGTACGAGAGGACCGGGTTGGACAGACCTCTGGTGAACCTGTTATGCCGCCAGGTGTACGGCAGGGTAGCTACGTCTGGAATAGATAAGCGCTGAAAGCATCTAAGTGCGAAACTAGCCACGAGATGAGACTTCCTTATAGGGTCGTAGGAGATGACTACGTTGATAGGCCATAGGTGTAAAGGTTGAGAGACCAAAGCCAAGTGGTACTAATAGCCCGAAGCTTTCTCAAGCAGACAGACACTGTTGTCTTCCTCTTTAATTTTTGAAGTAATCTTTCAATATATATGTCATTTAGACGTGGACATGGATACGTGCTATCTGGGACCTAACAGGATCTCAATACTCATATCTCATATCTCACATCTAAAAAGATCTTTAGGTGCCTATATCGGCGGTGTCTACCTCTTCCCATTCCGAACAGAGCAGTCAAGCCCGCCAGAGCCGATGGTATTGCCGTAACAGGTGGGAGAGTAGGTCGGTGCCTTTTTTTACACGGAAGCCCTTGCTGGAAACAGTCAAGGGCTTCTTTCGTTTAGGTCATATCTCCTTTCCGGAAGATCTTTTATTTGTCCCCCAGTTCTTTTATCCCCCTTTGCCGATACTATGCTTCCGGCCGATGTTCTCTATGAAGAAGCGCCGGGCAGGGAAACCCTGGGGAACAGCTACGGAACAAGGATCCAAAAAACCATTCAGAATAGCATTCCTCGAAAGAACTGGGTTATGATCTAATCCCACAACCGATCTTAATACATTTGATTGTTAAAAATACATGTTCGATGGTAGGTTATTCACGGCGATCCGAAGTTTTAGGAAAAACGATACATCATTACGATGGCTAGAGTCGCCGGAGGTCGGTCATATATCATAGGACTGACTTAGCACATGTTAAATTTCTCTTTTGATGGAGCTGAAGAGAACAAGCAAAGAGAAATCGAATGGGCAACACGTAATCCATGCGAGCGAGTTTGGCTATTCTGTCTACTACAAATACCTATTTGCCGCCAGAATGAATCATAATGGTACAAGAATCTTAACTTTCTTGCATAGCGGGGTATCCCGAAAAGAGGTATAGAGAGGAGAGAACAAAATACGACAGGAAATTAGGCTAAAAATGAGGGTAAATCGAGTTTCCAATGTGCTTTCCATAGTAATAACAACCTAGCGATTCTATTGGCGAAAGTGACAGATATCACTTTTATTCCTAGACTTTGTACAGTAAACTATTTTATTTCTTACGTTTTTGATTTAAATATCTTGAAATCAACCAAAACAGACGACAGAAAACAGATTATCGCAATTTATATAAAGTGATGTACATCACTTTTGTACGCCTTGTACATCATTAGATTGTCATAAAATGCTGCTTACTTTTGATTCAGAATCAACAATTTAAGTAATGCAGTTAGAGCAATTTAATTACGACAATAAAATTGTCAGAAATTTCGGAATCGCTACCATTATTTGGGGGATAGTTGGTATGACCATAGGATTGCTTGTGGCAACGCAGCTTGTTTGGCCTCAAATGAACTTCGGATTACAATACACAACGTTTGGCCGTGTACGCCCAGTACATACCAACGCCGTGATATTCGCGTTCGTAGGTAATGGTATTTTTATGGGAGTCTACTACTCCTTGCAACGGGTACTTAAAGCGCGAATGTTTAGTGATGCTTTAAGCAAGCTCCATTTTTGGGGTTGGCAGTTAATTATTGTCGCCTCGGCTATCACTCTTCCACTAGGACTTACTTCAAGTCACGAGTATGCCGAAATGGAGTGGCCAATTGATATCGCAATTACCCTTATTTGGGTGGTGTTTGGGATCAATATGTTTGGTACAATTATCAAAAGGCGTGAACGTCATATGTACGTCGCAGTTTGGTTCTATATTGCCACATTTGTTACGGTAGCGGTGTTGCATATCGTCAACTCCATTCAACTGCCGGTGGCAGGATGGAAAAGCTACTATGTGTATAAAGGTGTACAAGATGCACTTGTGCAATGGTGGTATGGCCATAATGCTGTAGCGTTTTTCCTAACTACTCCTTACTTGGGAATGATGTACTACTTTTTGCCAAAAATGGCTAATCGTCCGGTTTATTCCTATAAATTAAGTATTCTGCACTTTTGGTCATTGATCTTTATCTATATCTGGGCCGGACCTCACCATTTGTTATATACCGCATTACCAAGCTGGGTTCAGTCCCTAGGCGTAGTATTTTCGATTATGCTGATTGCACCAAGTTGGGGCGGTATGATAAACGGTCTGTTGACCCTGCGTGGTGCCTGGGATAAAGTACGGACTGAACCTATGTTGAAATTTATGGTCGTCGCACTGACCTGTTACGGTATGGCAACGTTTGAAGGACCGATGCTGTCTTTAAAGCAGGTAAATGCGATTGCACACTTTACCGATTGGATCGTTGCGCATGTACACGTTGGTGCATTGGGCTGGAATGGTTTTATGACATTCGGTATCCTCTATTGGCTAATCCCACGTATTTATAAAACAGAACTTTACTCTAAGAAATTAGCCTCAACTCACTTTTGGATCGGTACACTTGGAATTCTATTTTACGCTATTCCGATGTATTGGGCAGCGGTTGTACAAGGGCTAATGTGGAAAGAGTTTACACCAGAAGGCGTATTGAAATATCCAAACTTCTTAGCAACAACATTGGAAATTTTACCAATGCATATGATGAGAGCTTTGGGTGGGGCACTTTATTTATCAGGTGTCTTCCTGATGACGTTCAACCTGATTAAGACCATGAAGCAAGGTAAGCTCATGGCCAATGAGCCTGCCGAAGCACCAGCTTTATTACCGGTTCAGGTCAATGAACAGTCCCAGCACCGTCGTCTTGAGCGTAAACCCATATTGTTCATGGTACTGGCGCTTATCGCGATTCTGATCGGTGGTATGGTTGAGATGGTTCCTACATTTACCATTTCCAAAAACGTACCGACGATTGCAAGTGTGAAGCCTTATACAGCACTGGAACTGCAGGGACGTGATCTTTATGTCAGAGAGGGCTGTGTCAATTGTCATACACAAACAATCCGCCCGTTTAGATCGGAGACTGCCCGTTACGGTGAATATAGCAAAGCTGGCGAATATGTATACGATACACCATTCTTATGGGGATCGAAACGGACCGGGCCGGATTTACATCGCATTGGTTCCAAATATCCAAATAAATGGCATTTTGATCATCTTTTGGATCCAACCATAACTTCTCCGGGAAGTATTATGCCTTCTTATCCTTGGCTAATAGACCAGCAGTTGGATAACTCTATTTTGAAAGATAAAATGGAAGCTCTCCGCAAACTAGGAATTCCCTATACGGATGTGGCGATAGCGAATGCGGAACAAGATCTGCATAAACAGGCGCAAAAAATTGCTGACGATCTGAAACAGAATCAAGTCAATGTATTGGCCGATCGCGAAATTATAGCAGTAATCGCTTATTTACAACGACTCGGAACGGATATAAAAGCAGCTCCGAAAGCGGCTGAGGATGTTAACGTAATTCAATAAGACTATGTTTAAACAAATCACAAATTTGAACGGAAGTGAGCTTTACCTTATTGTATCACTTTGGATATTCCTGATTTTCTTTATTTCGGTCGCAATCATGTTGTTTCGCATGAAAAAGGACTATGTAAACTATATGAAGGAGCTGCCTTTGGAGGAGGAAACTGAAAAGGAAACGAATCATTCACCTGAAAGTATATAGTATATGAGTTTATTATTAGATACTGCACCTGCTACAGTAGAAGCCATTCCGTCTTCTTGGGGTTTTGGTACAGATAATTTATACACAGATATCTTAATTATCGTATTGATAGTCGTGATGTTGGCCCTTCTGGCCTCGGCACTCATGGTTAACCGCGCAATGAAATCTATTATTAAGATTACGATGCCTGAATTGATCAAAGAGGGAGAGCTCAAGAAATTAGCCAATAGAGGATGGTTGAAACGATCTTGGAATAAGATCATGGGAATAAGACCTATCTCTGAGGAAAAGGACATAGTCATCGATCACGAATATGATGGTATCCGGGAACTGGATAACCCCATTCCAATCTGGTTTAATTTTTTGTTTTATGGAACAATCTTTTTTGGGGTGGTCTACTTATTCATCTATCAGGTTTCCGGGATTGGTATGAATCAAGATCAGGAGTACGCGCATGAGATGGTTGTTGCGGAAAAGGAAAGACAGGCGTATTTAGCTGCTTCTGCCAGCAATGTTGATGAAAATACGGTTGAATTTGAACCAGACATGGCGGTTGAAGGAAAAGCAATATTCGCTGCAAACTGTGTCGCCTGTCATGGTGGAAACGGGGAGGGTGGTATTGGCCCCAACTTGACGGATAAATTTTGGTTGCATGGCGGTGAGATTAAAGATCTCTTCAAAACTATTAAGTACGGTGTTCCGGATAAAGGAATGGTGCCTTGGGAGCAGACCTTAAGTCCGGCGCAAATTGCACAGGTGGCAAATTACATAGTTACGCTGAGGGATACACACCCTGCCAATCCAAAAGAACCACAAGGAGAAGAAGCTACCTATGGAAATGCTGAGGGTACAACCAAAGCAAATGACGGCACTGGGGCAGAAAAAAAAGCTGAATAGTAAATCAAGATTGAAATGAGTACAGTAGTAGTTAATAATGCCAATAATGGTGGATCTAAGTCAAAAAAGAGACAGTGGATCTATGCAAAAAAACCGCAGGGAGCACTTTATAAAAAGAGACAGTGGGTTGGTTATACACTACTACTGTTCTTATTTGTAGCTCCTTTCGTCAAAATAAATGGTGAGCCGTTCTTAATGTTCAATATTATTGAACGGAAATTTTCGATTTTAGGAAACCTTTTTTACCCCCAGGATCTCTATATATTTGTTTTTGGGATGCTGATCGTCATGGTCTGCGTGGTGTTATTTACAGTGGTCTTTGGACGTGTCTGGTGTGGATGGACATGTCCACAAACAATTTTTCTCGAACTGATCTTCAGGAGGATAGAATATTGGATCGAAGGGGATTGGCAGCAACAAAAAAAGGGCGATGAAGGTCCCAATACCGATCAGAAACAGATGAAGAAGCTGTTGAAGCATGGCATATTTCTGATTATTTCGTTTTTTATATCGAACATCTTTTTGGCTTATATCATCGGTTCGGATGCATTGATTAAAATAGTCACCGATCCATTGGATCAGCATATTGCCGGCTTAATCTCCATCATCGTATTCACGCTGGTATTTTATGCGGTATTTGCCTATATCAGGGAAATCGTCTGTATTGCAATTTGTCCCTATGGAAGATTGCAAGGTGTCCTTCTGGATGATCAAAGTATCACAGTGGCCTACGATCATAGACGTGGTGAACCCAGAGGAAAGCAGCAAAAAGGCGCTTCTACCTCGCATGGGGATTGCGTGGACTGCAAACTCTGTGTGCACGTTTGTCCTACAGGAATTGATATCCGTAAAGGCCTACAATTGGAATGTGTGAGCTGCACGGCATGTATTGATGCCTGTGATGCTGTTATGGAAAAAATCGGAAAGCCCAAAAAGCTGATCGGTTTTTACCCCATGGGGGAGATTGAAGGTACGCTCAAGAAGAAAAGCAATATGCGGGCGGTGGCATACACCATTGTCTTGGTGCTGTTGCTATCGGTATTTGGTTTTTTGCTGTTCAATCGCTCCCAGGTTGATGGTCGATTGTTACGGGCAAAAGGAAGTACCTATCAGCTTCGGGATGATAAGACAATCAGTAATCTTTACGCCCTGGAGTTAATTAACAAATCTGGCAAAGAGATGCCTTTTCGATTAGTATGCGAGGATCCGAGACTCAAAATTCAACTGGTTAATCCTATCCAAAAGCTTGGTAAAGATGGACATGCAACTTTAAGCTTTTTTCTGATTATCGCGAACAAGGATGTCGAAACATATAAAAGTAATATCAAATTATCTATCTATTCAGGAGATAAAAAAGTTGAAAGCTTAAAAACAACTTTTATTGCTCCTCCCGGGATGAATTAACAAATAGAACAATGAATTGGGGTACAAAAATTTTTTTGATCTTAGCGGTATTTATGTTGTGCATCGTTGCGGCTGGATTTTACATGGTCACTCAAGATACGGACAGCTTAGAAGAAGACGATTATTATGAACAAGGCTTGAATTATGATCAGGCTTATGAAAAAAAACAGAATGTGCTGAGCATGAAAGAGACGCCGACGGTTGAGCTCAGAAAAGATACACTTTATATACATTTTGTCTCGAAAGTGAACAAAGGGAAACTATTATTTCGTAAACCATCGGATAGTAAGCTGGATAGGGAGCTGCCATTCCAGACAACGGGCAATGTGCTGGCATTGCCTATTTCCACATTCGACAAAGGAATGTGGAATTTGTA
Source organism: Sphingobacterium athyrii (assembly GCF_003071065.1). Taxonomy (GTDB): domain Bacteria; phylum Bacteroidota; class Bacteroidia; order Sphingobacteriales; family Sphingobacteriaceae; genus Sphingobacterium; species Sphingobacterium athyrii. Next base: position 6,748 of record NZ_QCXX01000002.1, read on the forward strand.
TGTTGACTGGAAAAGTGAAGGCAAGGATTTTTTATTTGAGGAGCATATTTTATTTTAAACCGGGAGCATGAGCTATACCTACTTTGCATTCTTTATGGGTTTATTTGGAAGCATACATTGTGCTGTCATGTGCGGTCCCTTAATTTTTGCCATTGAGGGCAGGCATGGGCTGAGTTGGTCTATTTTTCTGAACAAGGTAATGTATCAATTAGGCCGGGTTTTGACCTATGGTAGTCTGGGATTTCTTTTGGGAACCATTGGTACATTTGCACAAATTCAGGGCTGGCAACGCGCATTGAGCTGGGTCACAGGGGTAATATTGGTGCTGATCGCTGTGTTTCAGCTTGTAGGGAAAAACAACCTTATTATAGCCCGCTTGCAGACTCGTTCCGTGCAGCCCTTTGTCAGACTTCTGTCGAAATGGTTGTATAGACCGGGGGGGAGTTTTATTGCGGGCATATTGAACGGATTATTACCTTGTGGTATGGTATATATGGCGTTAATGTCCGCAATGAATGCCGACAGCCCACAACAGAGTTTCCTATTTATGTTGTGTTTTGGATTGGGTACTATTCCACTGTTGTTTTTGTTTTCCTTATTGGGGAACTTCTCCAGATCTTTCAAAATTAGCTTTTCAAAATGGGTACCTTTTTTATATTTCCTATTGGGGATCTGGTTTATACTTAGAGGGGCGAACTTAAATATCCCTTATTTAAGTCCTCTTATCCATATTGACGGTGCAATAAACTGTGCTTAAGGGCATACAATTTGTCGGGGCTAAGTATTATATTTGATATTAAACTTAGCGCATCATATGGAGGTACTTCATTATATTTTACAAATTGCTTTACAATATTACTGGATTCCCTTACTTGTCTTATATATTGGTGTAATCGGCACCATCTTGATTGAAAACCGTAATCCTGCCAAAACGATCGCTTGGATTATGGTGATTGTTTTTCTGCCTGTAATCGGTCTGCTCAGTTATTATTTCTTTGGTCAAAAATTTAAGAAAGTTAAAAGAATGAAGCGGATGTACCGCGAGCAATCAAAAAAATTACTAGATGCCTGGCGCAAGGAATCGGAAATTATGGAGGAACATATTGATACCCTGAACGAACGCATAGGGAGTTTGGCTATGGTCTATCGGTACCTCAAAAACCAGAAAATATCCACATTCTCCCTAAATAACGATGTGACATTGTTTATTAATGGCGAGGAAAAATTTCCGGTATTGATTCAGCAACTGAAAGATGCGAAACATTCCATTCATATGGAATACTATATTTGGGAAATGGATGAGGTCGGACGCGAAATATTGCAAATATTAGAAGAGAAAGCAAAAGCAGGAGTGACAGTACGTTTGATCCTGGACAGTTTTGGTGCTCCTGATGTAATTAAATATTTACATAGACATAAGCCTGATTTTCTTTTTGAGCCCTTTCTTCCCGTCACTTTTTCTTCCTTGGCCAATAGCAATTATCGAAATCACCGAAAGATTGCGGTCATCGATGGAAAAGTAGGTTTTGTTGGGGGAATCAATATTTCAGATCGTTATATCAATAATGGAAAAAATGATATTTATTGGCGCGATACAGCAATGATGATCATTGGAGCGGCCGTAAATACCTTGCAAATTCAGTTTTGGAATAGCTGGAATCAAACGGATGCAGAATCATTTGAACTAGGTAAAGGCTATTTAAATAGATTTCCGATCGCTGATGAGGACGCGAGTGGTGTTGGCTTTACAGCGAGCGATCCCGGCTCTCCGGCTCCATTCAATATGGAGGCAATTATTGCCGGAATCAATGAAGCAAAGGAATATGTACAATTGTGTACACCTTATTTTATTCCGAGTGATCAACTGACGACAGCATTGATGCTGGCAGTTTCTTCAGGGGTTCGCGTTGATCTGATGTTGCCGGCAAAATCTGATTCCTTTTTTGTACAGCATGCTTCCTTTTCCTTTATCAAGCCGCTGCTCGAAAGGGGAGTAAATGTATATCTTTATACCAAAGGATTTCTACATGCCAAAACGATCTGTATCGATGGTAAACTAGCCTATATTGGCACGACCAACCTGGATATCAGAAGTTTTTATATCAATTTTGAGATATCGGGGATTGTTTCTGACAAAGCGCTTTGTGAACGTCTGAACAATCAATTTCTTGCGGATATTGAAGCTTCGGATTTAATCACAATTCGTAAATGGATGCAAAGAAGCCGCTGGAAACGGGGGGTCGATTCCATCTGCCGTTTATTGGCGCCTTTACTTTAGCAGTTTGCTTGAATGCAGGTATAATGTTATAATAAATGTTAAAAATGCCATAATAGGACTGGCCTTTGGGTAAAATTGAATATATTTAGCTATTCTTTTTTTAATTCTAAGACTTTCAATGAAGCACATAAAACTATTGACTTTATCGATAGGGATTTTAGGAGTCGGGTCAACATACGCACAGACTGCACCTACATTACCTATTAATACGATCGTAGAACGAGTTCAAAAATATTTTCAAGGTTACCCAACAGAAAAAGTACATCTGCACTTTGATAAACCTTATTATGCCGTGGGGGACACGCTATGGTTTTCTACTTATTTATCCCGGAATCTTCCAGAATATGAGCCGAGCAAAATCGCCTATGTAGAAGTTTTGAATAGCCGCGATTCACTTATTCAGACCTTTAGGGTTCCGTTGGATAAAGGTGTTGGCAATGGCCAGATGGTGCTCGATCCACAGTTCATGGTGCAGGATAACTATCGCTTCAGAGCTTATACCAAATGGATGTCAAATTTTGACGCTTCTTACTTCTTCAATAAAATTGTTCCAATAGGTGATGTGATCAATAAGAAATTGACCACAAATATTGAATTTCAGAATAACCTCAGTGGAAATAAAAGTCAGGCCGTCATACAGTTCAGGGATCGTACAGGCAAGCCTATGATTAATTCAAAGATCAACTGGGAATTTGTGTCTGGATGGGAAACTGTCGATAAAGGCAAAGGTGAAACGGATGCCATGGGGAAGGTGACGATCAATTTATCGGCAAAAGAAAAGGCTAATCTGGAGAAAGGACAATTAAAGGTGAGTATCCAGGAAAATAAAAATGAAAAACCGCTGTCCAGTTCTTTTCTACTGAAAAATGCCCTCTGGGATGCGGATGTGCAATTTTTTCCTGAGGGTGGAGACTTAATCGCCGGACTTGCTAAAAAGGTGGCTTTTAAAGCTGTGGGATCTGATGGCAAGAGCCTGAAAGTAAAAGGCTCAATTCTCGATTCAAAAGGAAAATCTGTTGCAGAATTTGAAGATTTTGGATCGGGAATGGGGTATTTCTCCTTGTTGCCTTTAGCTGGAGAAAACTACCAGGCCGTCATCAAATTTGACAATGGACAGGAACGTAAATATAAGCTTCCGGCTGTTGCTAATGATAAGGCAAATGTTGTATTTGTCAAGCAGGATGAAATAAATGCCGAATTTGCTGTTGTGACTAGCGAGGATAATTTTTCGAAAAACCCTGCTCAATCTTACTATGTATTGGTTCAGTCGAATGGTCATCTCTGTTTTGGCGCTCAGGTTAATCTAAAATCTTCATCTGCGCTGGTCAATATTCCAAAAGAAAGATTACCTAACGGTATCGTTCAGGTCACTTTAATGACTCCTGACGGCAAACCTGTAAGCGAACGCCTGGCATTTGTACAGAGTGAGAAATTACTCAACATTCAGATCGCCAGTGACAAACAAAGTTATAAAGCGAAAGATCTGGTCAATTTAAAGCTTTCCGTTGATAATAATGGACAGAAATATCCAGGCAGTTATTCCGTTTCAGTAATTGATGAGTCTAAGGTCCCTTATAATGACCAAGCTGACCTCTCCATCGTTAGCAATTTCCTGCTGACTTCGGATCTGAAAGGAAATGTCGAAAACCCGAATGCTTATTTTGATGAAAAAAATCCAAACCGCGAAAAGGCCTTGGATGCCTTATTAATGACACAGGGCTATCGCCGTTTTGATTATCCTGCATTAATCGCTGAAAAGTTACCTCCGGTTAGTTTTCTTCCTGAACAAGGGATCGAGTTATCGGGGATTCTGCGTATGAATACCGGTCGTCCATATCCGAACGGAGGTCTGTTGTTGTCTGTACCTTCACGGAATATCAAAAAGGATGTATACACCGATCAAAATGGCCGATTTACATTCAAAGACCTTGTTTTTCCTGATTCATCTAAAGTGACTGTAAATGCGCGGTCAAATGATAATTACCGGAGCTTGGTGATCAATATGGATCAGAGTTATTATCCCGAAATAGATAAGAATAATGGCTATAAAAGCTACTTTGTCCCCAATATAGACCAAGCAATTGCGCCTTATCTGGATAATAGCCGAAAAGAGTACCGAAAATCCATTCTGTTGGATGAAGTAGAGGTGACGGGAGTTCAGAAAAAGGTCATCACCAATAAGGATTTTCCATCGATTTCGGGTTTGTCTATGCCTGAACATCGTATCGAGCCAGAACGCTTAACAGGGTGTAATGTGTTGACTATGTGTCTGCAGACTGTTTTAACGGGAATCACCTACGACCCCCAAACATTGAAATATTATGTTTCGCGTGATTACAATGCGGGTGGACGTACACCCGTTCAGTTTTTCCTAAATGGTATGGCTATAGACGAGCCCGGATTGAATAGCATCAATGTAGCAGATATCGAGGGAATAGAAATCTTTTTGCGTGACGAATTGGGTACGGTATCAAGAATGTATCAAAACAATGGTGTTGTCTCTATTTATACTAAGAAAGTGGAGGCCAAGAAACCTCGGATGGCTTTGAGTGAAATTGAGAAACTCCTGCCAAAATCGAATGTTATAGACATGTTCCCACTAGGCTATGTTAAAGAACGTAAGTTCTACACGCCAAAATATGATACACCAGAGCGAAAATCGGCAAACGACCTACGGACCACCATTTATTGGAATCCAAAAGTAACAATCACCGAGACTGGTGAGGCCGCCGTTCAATTCTACAATGCGGATGGAAACGGCAATTATAAAGTGATTGTCGAAGGGATGGATCAGACGGGTAATATCGGTCGAAAAGTGATCAACTATCGCGTACAGCCCTAATGAGATTGAGCTTAACGTAATACAATATAAACGCTGTTCTTGAAAAAGGCAGCGTTTTTTTTTAGCACAAAAAAACACCTCCTTGATGGGCAAGGAGGTGCAAACTAACCAATTATAAACCTAAATTATGAAAAGTATTTTGTCGCTTTTGAAAGCGTATATCTTCTTATTTGTAAAGTATATTTCAAATCCTATGCCAAATTGATTCTGGGTCTATCTGGCAGTTATTTCTAACAGAAATGTTATAAATAAATCCGGTAAATGCAATCGGCAAGCAGCTGTTTTTGATCGGAAGGAACGACAGATGCCCAGTAGAAGAATGAAATGACTAGTGGAGGTCGTATTCCTAACGTTGATTACGCGAGTGACCCTGTTGATCCAAATGGTAATAACATTGCCTACAGCGTGGTTCATAGGCTTCCTTTTCACCGAGTAGCACGGTTTGTGTGTCATCTGTGAGCCGATAAGAATAATTCGCTGGAGCGCCACATTGCATGCATACTGCGTGAACTTTGGTGACATGTTCAGCTACCGCCATCAAACTAGGTATTGGACCGAAGGGTTGACCTTTATAATCCATATCCAATCCGGCAATAATCACACGAATTCCACTGTTTGCCAATTTGACACACACTTCTGTCAATCCGTCATCAAAAAATTGTGCTTCATCTATGCCAACAACTTGAGTAGCCGAACTCAATAGCAGGATTGCTGAAGAATTTTCAACCGGAGTAGAGGGGATACTATTGCTGTCGTGGGAAACGACCAATTTTTCATCATATCGTTTATCGACTGCAGGCTTGAAAATTTCAACGTTTAGGCGTGCATATTGTGCGCGTTTTAGCCTGCGTATCAATTCTTCGGTTTTGCCTGAAAACATTGATCCACAGATAACCTCAATACTTCCATATCGAGCCGGTCTCAATGTCAGATTATGTTCGGAAAAAAGCATTTGATTAAATTATTTTTTTCGGATGGCCAGCAAATAAGGTATTATTTGTCCATAGACCTCCTATTATATTCTGTTTTTGACAATGCTAATATCAGAATTAAATATTAAATTTGAGTAGCAAAAAAGTGACTGCAAATTCAAATATTTATAAATCAAAGGATTGAGTTTTCCACTTTTTAAGGTAAGGAATGTAAAGGAATTATAAACGATTAACAGGCGATTTCAAATAGAATTATGGGTACTAAAGAAGAAATTTTTAATAAGATAGGAGATTTATTACAGGATTTGAATGCACAGTATTTGGATTTGTCGGAAAAAGACGGTACTGCTGAATTAAGTGATTGGGTGAGTTTGGAAGCGAAAGCGCAATCTGTGGCAGCTTATATCACTTTACTTAAGACAGACACTGTATTACAAGGCGGGCAAGTTCAAAATACCTTAAAAGAATCGGCGTTGGAGAGCAAAAAAATAGCGTTCAATGATTATTTTACACCACCTTCTTCGATACGGATAGCTAACCCGCCCATTGTTGAAACTGAAAACACCGTACAGCATATTGTGGATAGCGGCACATCTAAAAACTCAAATGAAGCTGCTGTTGAAGCACAAGCGGAAGTAGAAGAAACAGTGGAGCTGCCAGCAGTCTCGTATACGCCAAAGATCGCTGATGAGGCTAATTCAACAGCCGTTGATCAGGCTCCACCTACAACACCTGAAGCTACTGTAGAACCTGTTGAAGAAAATCAGTATACCATAAATGAACCCAAGATAGATCTCATTGATGAGGAACCAGTGGTGGTGACCGAGGTTATAGAAGAACCAAAACAGGTGATCATCAAAGAAGTTCAAGAGAACCTTATCCAGGAAGAGGTCAATACGGTAATGGAGGAGGCTCCTTCCAGACCGCTCACCTTAAATGAGATTATCTCACAGCAAAAGCAGGCCGGAGTACAGAACCGGGTATATCAAGTCAATCAATCCGGAAGTTCAGATAAACTGACAGATATCAAAACCGGAATAAGTTTGAACGATAAGCTTTTATTTATTAAAGACTTATTTAATGGCTATAGTTTGGCTTATAGCGAAGCGGTAGAGTTATTAAACAGATTTAGCAGCTATGCAGAAGCTGATGCATTTTTGCAAACCAATTACGCGATCAAAAACAGGTGGGCAGATAAACCCCATACCGTTGAAAAGTTATACGAGGTATTGCGGAGAAGGTATAGCTAGTGCGTAATTTCATCACAAAAAAAGCATCTTTAATCAATTTAAAGATGCTTTTTTTATGAAAGAGATATTAAATTGTTCACTACTATTTCAATTGAAATTGTAACCAGTCTTTGCCTTCGTGGCCATAAACGAAATATTTTGGCTGAAAGATCTCCGCTAACGATTCCAGCTCCGTAAGGTATTCGTATCCCGGGGTCTGGGCAAAACCGGGTTTTGTCATGATAAAAAGCTGATCGAGTTCAATTGCCTTTGATTGTGCAATTGAGGGATCATTTAATAATAGCGGAATACGGGTAAATACAGTTTCGTCGCTGTCGATAAGGATAATTTTATCTGCCTCATGCGGAGTTGTCGTAGGAATTCCGCCTGCTATTTTGATAGACTCCTGAAGATAGGCCGATTCATTGATTTCCAGTGGTTCAATTTGATCTAAAACCAATACTTTGGGTCTGTCACTGGCCGTTATAAATTTGAGCTTGTGAACCAAGATGCTGGTTTCATCTTCTATTTTTTCAATAAGCTCATTGATGTTTTCTTCGCTGTTTAATTCTTCGCCAAGCGTATTGATATAAGCAATGACGTCTTCGATGCTCACGATTGCCGATTGCTTTGCTGCTAACTTAGCGTATGTTTCCGGTGAGAAAGTGCTATTATTTAGATTCAGCTGTTCCAAAAAATGGGCAACTAATTTTTCCTGATTGCTTTGCATGCTGCAAAAATACAAAAAGGCGAGCATTAGCGAAAGTAAATTAGCAATAGTAGGTATTGGAGGATTTTTGTAAATTGGCATCAAATAAATGTGATAGATATGTTTGACAAATTATTTCAGGCACAGCAAAAGGCAGAAGAAATCAAGAAAAGACTAGATACAATTTCGGTATCCGGTGAGGCTGAAGGTGGTTTGATCCGAGTAGTAGCAACAGCCAATAAAGAGATTAAAGAGATTACGATAGATCCTGTTTTTTTGTCTAATGCAGATAAAGAAGAATTGGAGGAATTATTGGTTGTTGCTTTAAACAAGGCAATCGTCCAAGCAGAGAGTATCAGTCAGGCTGAAATGCAGGCAGCGAGTAAGGATATGTTAGGCGGTTTAGGCGGCTTATTTAATCAATAGCAATATGATCATGAAAGCAACTTATTACGGTCAATCTTGTGTTGAGTTTGATTTTGATGGAACGAAGGTATTATTGGACCCGTTCGTAACGTATAATCCACTGGCGAAAGCAATTGATGTAAATGCGATTAAGCCCGATTACATCTTTTTAAGCCACGGACATCAGGATCATGTCGCAGATATGGCGACCATCCAAAAGAATAGCGATGCTACAGTATTGGCCATTGTAGAAACAGCGGCATGGGTAAGAAGACAGGGCGTGCCAAACGAAAAGGTGATTGAGTTCAACCTTGGCGGTACGATACAGCTGCCTTTTGGCACTGTCAAGATGGTTTATGCTGCACATACGAATAGTACGCCCGATGGGCAATATGGTGGATTTCCGGTTGGATTTGTCTTTAATGTACAGGGGAAAAAGATCTATTTCGCCGGCGATACAGCGTTGACCATGGAAATGAAACTGTTGGCAGATCTGAAATTAGATTGGGCATTTTTACCAATCGGTGGATATTATACCATGGATGTCGATGACGCGATCAAAGCAGCGGAGTTTATTAACTGTTCACGTGTGGTAGGGATTCATTACGATTCATTTCCGCCAATTCAGATTGATAAACAAAAGGCTTTAGACAAATTTCAAAACGAAGATATTTCACTTTCTCTTCCAAAAATAGGGGAAACAATAACGTTGTAAAAGATAAAAAGGCCGAACTAGTTCGGCCTTTTTTGCTTAAATAAGTTCTGTGCAGCTATGTGGCACCCATTTTCCGCCTAGGATGAGATAACGATTTTCTTGAGATCTTCTAAGCTGAAAAGGGGAGTGTCAATGATTTTGTTTTTAAGGATATGTTCCTTATTCTCTTCAAAATAGAATAGCTTCCATTCACCATTTTTGTATTCTAAGCTACTGAGATTTTCGATCCAATCACCGGAATTCATATAGGTGCAGGTGCCTTTTCGGGTGATAACTTCCTTTATCTGGGGTTGATGAATATGACCGCAGATCACGAAATCATAATTTTTTTCAATCGCCAGTTCCGTTGCTGTATGCTCAAAGTCCGAGATGTATTTGACGGCCTTTTTAACAGAGTTTTTTATCTTTTTTGAAAGCGAATATTTCTCTTTTCCCATTTTATCCAGGCAATAGTTAATGACATTGTTGAGCTGTATCAGCTTATCATAACCCCAGCCGCCAAGTTTTGCCAGCCATTTCGAGTGATGGATGGATGCATCGAAAACATCCCCGTGAAAGATCCATACTTTTTGATTATTGAGTGAAAGAAGGAGTTTGTTGCTCAGTTTGATATTACCAAGTTTAAGATCCGTAAATTTGCGGAGCATTTCGTCGTGATTGCCGGTTATGTAATGGACTTCGGTACCCGTTGAGCTCATGTCAATGATCTTCTTGATAACCTTTAAATGATCCTGCGGAAAGTAGCTTTTCTTAAATTGCCAGATATCGACAATATCGCCATTGAGGATCAATATCTTGGGTGCGACAGATTCCAGGTAAAGTAAAAGTTCTTTGGCTCTACTTCCGTATGTACCTAAGTGTATGTCTGAGAGTACAAGTATATCAAGGCTTCTTTTCATCGGAATAAACTATAAATATTCTTTTTACAAAAAAAAGGTAAATTTATTGTGTACTGATGAAATTCCTGTTATTAAATCATTAAAATATCCTGTAAAGCAGTATAAGTAAGTTTATTAGAATTTAATATTAGCTTTTTTATTCAATAAAAAAGGTGTCTGATCCAGATCAGACACCCTATAATATGTTAAAGATTATTTACCTTCTTATTTGGCAACTGCAGCTGCTCTATCAATGTGGAACTGGACAAGATCATCAATTGGAGAACGCAGGATTTTGCCTACTTTCATACCATATTGTTCTGCCTTTTCAGCCAGTACGTTTCTGAAATTGTAACCTACTGAACCAATGCAATTGAAGGTATAGCTTTGATAATTAGGGTATTTGCTGACTAAATTTCTAAAGAAAGCTTCAAATGCTTCATCGACAATATTACGTGTATACTCAATGTTCACATTGTTGTCATAGACGAATTTGCTGAAACTTGCACAGAAACGGTTAGGCATTGGTTTGGTATAAACCGCATCCATGATTTCGTCTTTTGTCATTTTGTACGTGTTCCAAAAAACTTCTTTAACATCTTTGGGCATTAAATTACGAACATAGTCTGCAAGTAATTTTTTACCAATATAACTACCCGATCCCTCATCACCTAAAATGTAAGCTCCGGAGTCAATATTTAATGTAATTTCTTTACCATCATAGAGACAAGAATTTGTTCCTGTACCCAAAATTGCAGCAAATCCGGCTTGAGATCCTAATAATGCTCTTGCAGCAGCAAGTAGATCGTGTCCTACTTCCACTTTCGCAGTAGTAAATACTTGTTTTAAAGCATCAACTACAATTTGAGCTTTTTCTTTATTATGGACACCAGCACCATAATAATTTACTTCCGCGATTTTTTCAAAAGGTAAATCCTGCGGTAATCCTTTTTTTAGGGAGTTTACAATGTATTCACTGTCAACAAAATAAGGGTTATAACCCTCGGTATTGAAGTAGATCTTTTTATTTGAATCATCTAACAAACACCAGTTTGTTTTTGTTGATCCCCCGTCAGCAATGATTATCATTATTGAGTAGTTTTAATTGTGTTTATCGTTATAAAATGAGTAATCAATTCATTAATCAATTCCCCGAAAATACATTTTTTAATTTTAAATATCATAACTTATCCATGTATTTTTAAAAAAATAAATTTTAAGAATTTGCTCATTATATAAAAAAACTGGCTTAACGGTGTTGTTAAGCCAGTTTTTGAATAGTGTAATAAAATTGTTTAAATAGTGTACTATTTACAATTAGTTGATGCGATTAGTGACCTCCTTCAGCCTCGATTTCATCAATATTGATTCCTTGTTTGGTTAAAATTCCTTTGACAAATACAGCAAAGAAAACAATATAACAGAATCCGATTAATGGTAGGATATAGGAGTTGTGTATTCCGATAAGATCGGCCAATTTTCCTTGGATAGGAGGAAGGACACCACCACCAAGAATCATCATAACCAAGAATGCTGAGCCCTGAGCGGTATATTTTCCAAGACCAACGATTGATAAACTGAAGATGGATGACCACATAATTGAACAAGCAAGACCTCCTGATAAAAATGCATAAATAGCAATTGTACCTGAAGAGAAAAGCCCGATTAACATGGCAATGATTCCAAATAAACCAAAAATAATCAATGTACGTGCAGGTTTTTCTTTACTTAGGTAGAAAGCCACGATTTGCAGAATAATACAGATCACATAGTAATAAAGGTGTGACATTTCGAAGCCTGCAAGTGTATTGACACCAACAATGATCGAAAACGCAACCAAAGGGACGATGATTAGTAAACCGTTTTTAGTCGATTTGCTCAGGTTGAATGCAGTAATTGCACCTGCCCATCGACCGATCATCATACTTCCCCAGTACATGGATACATAGGGTGTGATCTGAGAAGATTGTAGGTGACCAAATTCTTTTAAAGTCAACAACTCACCTAAGTTGCTACCAATCGCTACTTCAATACCAACATAGATAAATAATGCAAGCATTCCCAATGCTAGTTGTGGGTATTTCATTGCTCCCCATCCTTCCGGATTCTTTTTAGCACTTCTGTTTGAAAAGAGTAAGCCGCCGATGACAACGATTAAAGCACCTGCTAACCATAGCATACGTTGTGTTTCCAGCGGTTTGGCAACTTCCTTAATGTGTGCTTTTAATTGATCTATCTGAACCTGGTCGGTCAGGCTTGCTACTTGTTGGTGTAGTTGTTCGATGTGCAATGCAAGGTCACTCTTGTAACTTAAAAATACAGGTGCGAACATGCCGAATAATAACACCGTCATGATGATCAAAGTGCGTAAAGCCTTGTTGGCTTTTTCCATTGGCTCATTGCTGATTCCAGCCGGTACTTTTTTGCTAAAGTTGAACAATGCCGCAGCGAGGAGAAACAACAGACCCACACCAACGTAGAGGTAGACCACTTTATTTAAAGGTAGATTGGCAATCTCAGAATCAGAAATAGGTTCGAATGTTCCGAAAAGGGAGAACCCAATCACTAAGGGGCCTATGGTTGTTCCAAAGGAGTTGATACCACCACCAAGGTTGACACGGGAAGCTCCTGTCTTTGGATCCCCTAATAAGACGGCGAAGGGATTGGCTGCAGTTTGCTGCAAGGAAAATCCCAGTGCAACCACAAATAACCCCAACAACATGCCAATATATAGATTCACCTCGACTGCCACAATCATTGCTGCCGCACCAAGTGCTGAAAATAATAGACCATAAACGATACTTTTTTTGTAACCCCATTTTCCAACGAGATCTTTGCCGCCTATCGAACTAAAGATGAAAAGGAGCAATGCACCGATATAGTATGCCGTATAAAAGGCAAAGTCTATAAGTTGCGATTGAAATTGGTCCAGGTGAAAATAATTCTTGCAGAATGGGATAAATACGCTATTTCCCGCCGCAATAAACCCCCAAAAGAAAAACACAATAATCAATGTGTAGAGTGCGGGGTAATTGGTTTTAGTTTGTTGCTGTTCCATATAAGGGATCTAAAAACTTAAATTTTGAAAGGTACGAACTTATGAAAAAAAATATAAAATTCAATCTAAAAATGTTGTTAAATCGTTTTACTAGCTACAATAGTAAATATTTTTTTTGAAATATTTTGAAATAACAAAATTTGTTTTTTTCTTTGTCTAGGTTCTCAAGATTTAATCCACTTCGGTTTAAAAGAAATCATTAAGTTCTTCATTCACTTAAACAAGGAAACAAGCTTAAGTGTGTAATCAGAATAAAGCTCAAAAGAAAATCCAAAAATCATACACAACACATTAATGGATATTAACGAATTAAACGCTAAACTCGTATCGGAATTGCGCGAGATTGCTAAGTTGATCGGTATCGCAGATGCTGATAAATTGCGTAAGCAAGAATTAATAGAAAGAATTAGCAATACCGGTGGGGAAGAAGAAGCAGCTCCGGCTTCTACAGAAAATGTTGCTAAAGTGGAGGAAGACAATCAGGAACAGGCTGAACGTACACGTAAACGTGTGAGAACGGTGAAAACCGCAGAGCCTGTGACTGTAAGAAAACGTGAGGCTGTCGAAAGTGAAGAAAGCAGTCCTGCGGTAGATACAACTCCGACAACAGATAAAGGTTCCCAACCTGAAAAAACTCTTCAAACTCCTAAAGCTGAAAATACTTCCTCCAGTACAGATTTCGACAATGTTATCGTTAATGAGGGTGTTTTGGAAATTATGCCTGATGGCTATGGTTTCTTGCGTTCTTCGGACTATAACTACTTGACATCTCCGGATGATATTTATGTATCACAGTCTCAGATCAAATTATTTGGTCTGAAAACAGGGGATACCGTTCGTGGCTGTATTCGTCCGCCAAAAGAAGGTGAGAAATATTTTCCTTTGGTTAGAGTAGAAGCTATTAACGGACAGAATCCTGCAGAAGTACGCGACCGCGTGCCTTTTGACTATTTGACTCCATTATTTCCGGATGAGCGCTTAAATTTAGATATGGGTATGGGTAATTACTCTACACGTATCATGGATTTGTTTACACCTATCGGAAAAGGTCAACGTGGACTGATTGTTGCGCAACCAAAAACAGGTAAAACAAATTTGTTGAAGGAAGTTGCTAACGCAATCGCCAAGAATCATCCTGAAGTATACCTTATCATCTTATTGATTGATGAGCGTCCTGAGGAGGTTACGGATATGGCAAGAAGCGTACGTGCGGAGGTTGTTTCATCTACTTTTGATGAACCTGCTGATCGTCACGTAAAGATTGCTAATATCGTATTGGAAAAAGCGAAGCGTATGGTAGAGTGCGGTCACGATGTGGTTATCCTGTTGGATTCTATCACTCGTCTCGCTCGTGCTTACAATACTGTTGCTCCCGCTTCGGGTAAGATCCTGTCCGGTGGTGTGGATGCAAATGCGCTACATAAACCAAAACGTTTCTTTGGTGCGGCTAGAAATATCGAAAACGGCGGCTCATTGACAATCCTTGCGACAGCCTTGACAGATACAGGTTCCAAAATGGATGAGGTGATCTTTGAAGAATTTAAAGGAACTGGTAATATGGAGCTGCAATTGGATCGTAAATTGGCAAACAAACGTATCTTCCCTGCAATTGACATTACAGCATCTAGTACGCGTCGTGATGATCTATTGACAGACAAAGAATCATTGCAACGCATTTGGGTGCTTCGTAATCACTTGTCGGATATGAATTCTACAGAAGCAATGGAATTCTTACAGGGACAAATGCGTGGTACTAAATCAAATGAAGAATTTTTGATCAGTATGAATGGGTAATCCCATCAAATTTTGATATTTTAGCCATCATTTCTAACCGAATGATGGCTTTTTTTATAAAAAATAAATCACTTAGATGAAAAAACATATTCCAAATTTGCTGACCTGTCTGAATCTTTTTAGTGGTTGTATTGCTGTGCTGATGGCCTTGGAGGGGAATCTTAAAGCAGTGACCATCTGTGTTCTTGCCTCTGGAATATTTGATTTTTTCGATGGCATGGTTGCCAGACTACTCCATGTAAAATCACCTATTGGCAAAGAATTGGATTCGTTGGCTGATATGGTCAGTTTTGGATTTTTACCGGGTACGATCATGTTTACATTGTTGCAGAAAGCGCTTCCTGATGCTTCCTTACTGCCGTATCTAGGGTTTATTATAACCGTATTTTCGGCTTTGCGTTTGGCCAAGTTTAATTTGGACGAACGACAAACTTCCGATTTTATTGGACTTAATACCCCAATGAATACTTTTTATGTACTTTCATTGCCTTATATTGCGGATAAGTATCCTGAACTCATTATAAATCCAATATTTTTGATTTGTAGTGCACTCTTGACTAGTTACTTGTTGATTAGCGAGATTCGACTGTTTTCGATGAAATTCAGTTCAATGGACTGGGCGACGAATAAATATCGCTTTATTTTTCTATTCTTAACTTTGGTTTTATTTGCAATCGGGCAGTTTATGGCTTTACCAGTTATTCTACTTTTGTATTTTATACTGTCGGCCTTGCACTTCAATAAAAAAAACGATCTGGCTTAGATCGTTTTTTCGTATTGTTCAAGTTCAAATAACAGTTCTTTCATTTCGATATCCAAGACGTGAAAAGTCGCTCGGAGTCCCTCTAAGGATTCCTGATTTTTGGCATTCATTTCCAATTCTTCAAATTTGGCTTTTAAATGGAATGCCCCGATATAGTCCATCGTCGGTTTGATGTGGTGAGCGGCATCAGCAATTTTTTGATGGTCACCTTCAGCTAGTGCATTTCGTAAGTTGTCCAAATCTACGGGGGTTTGAATAAGATACATTGATACAAATTGTTTGATCAAATCTGAATTGTCAAACATGTTTTGCTTGATCAGGTCAATGTCGATATGGTTCATCGTTGCTAATTTTCTTTACGGGTAATTCGTCCTTGCAGTTATGCAATAAATATACGTTATTTTTTTTGTAAACGGGGTGAATGTAGTCCGGCGCTATTTCTGCTAAGGGCGCTAAGGTGAACCGTCGTTCTGAAATAAACGGATGTGGTATAATTAGATTTGGGTAGTTGACAATTTCGTCGTTGAAATAAAGTAAATCAATGTCAATCGCTCTTTGGCCCCATTTCTTTAGACGTACTCTTCCCAGATCCGATTCAATCTGCTGTGTGCGATTCAAACAATCCATTGGGGATAAACCGGATTTTATTAAGATGACCTGATTTAGGAATGCGGGTTGGTCTTCAACACCCCAGGCGGCGGTTTCATAAATGGAAGATGCCATCAAAATTTCTCCAACCTGTTTTTCAAGCGCTTGCTTTGCCCGTAAAAGTTGTCGCAGACGATCTCCCAAGTTGGTCCCTAATAATATAAAAATCTTATTCATCCTACTAAATTAAGGCTTTATAGAATAAAATACTGGGGGAATAAAAAATATTGCACTACCTTTAGTGTAAAATAAATCTTTTCATTTGCAAGATTGTAAAAATTGGGATTAATTATAAAATATGAGATCATTTTTTAAGTATGTATTGGCTACGATTACAGGGATTGTGATATCTTTTGTGATTTTGTTTATTGTTGTTATGGGTATCATCGGGGCGCTTATCAGTTCGGCGTCTTCGGAGCCGGAGGTTGTTGTCAAAAGCAATTCGGTGTTATTTTTATCCTTTGACTATGATATCAATGAACGGAACGACAATAATCCTTTTGGAAGCTTAAATCTTCCAGGTTATTCCACCAAGAGTATTGGTTTGGATGATATCCTGGGTAGAATCAGATATGCAGCAACGGACGGGAGTATTAAGGGAATTTATATCGATGCGGGAAGTATCGGGACTGGTTTTGCGAGTTTGAAAGAGGTGCGGGATGAACTGCTGGCTTTTAAGAAAACAGGGAAGTTTATCGTTGCTTACAATGCCGGCTACAATCAAAAAGCATATTATGTGGCGAGTATTGCGGATAAAGTGTATGTCAATCCACAAGGAACCATTGATTTTAGGGGGCTTGCGAGTTCGACCATGTTTTACAAAGATCTATTGGATAAAGTGGGGGTAGAGATGCAGATTGTGAAAGTAGGTACATTTAAGAGTGCGGTGGAGCCCTTTTTCTTAAATAAAATGAGTGATCCAAACCGTCTACAGGTGACATCATATCTGGGAAGTATATACGAAACTTTTATTAATGAGATTTCGACAAGCCGGAATATTCCTGCGGACACGTTACGCGGTATAGCGAACAATTACCTGGTTAGAAGTGCAGATGATGCGGTGCGCTATAAGCTCGCGGACGCTAAGATTTATAAAGATGAATTGTTGGCTGATTTAAGAAAACGACTGAAGATAGGGGAGAAGGAAGAAATATCATTTGTTTCGTTATTAGATTATAATAGGAAGCTGAAGGATGATGGTAGTGGATCTGAGGTGGCTGTTCTTTATGCGGTTGGAGAGATTGTGGATGGCGAAGGGACGCGCCCGGGTGAAATTGGTGGCGATAAATTTTCAAGGGAATTACGTAAGTTGAGAGAGGATGACGCTGTCAAGGCTGTTGTGTTGCGTGTGAATTCTCCCGGAGGCTCAGCCCTTGCCTCGGACATCATCTGGCGTGAGGTCATTTTGACTAAAAAGGTTAAACCTGTCATTGTTTCAATGGGTGATGTTGCCGCTTCAGGAGGATATTATATATCGGCTGCTGCCGATTCAATATTTGCCGAGCCAACGACCATTACAGGATCAATCGGCGTATTTGGTGTAATACCGAATTTCCAGAATTTAATGAACAATAAAATTGGCGTGCACTACGACGGTGTGAAAACCGGAAAATTTGCGGATTTGAATACGACTTTTGATCGTCCTTTGACAGCTGAAGAAAGGGATATCATCCAGCGTGAGGTTGATAAGGTATATGCTACCTTTACAAAAGTTGTAGCGGAAGGGAGAAAGATCCCCTTGCCAAATGTTGATAGCATTGGTCAAGGCCGGGTTTGGACAGGTGCTCAGGGCTTAAGTAATAAATTGGTTGATCGTTTGGGCAATCTTGATGTTGCTATTCAGGCAGCAGCTAAAAAGGCTAATCTAAACAAGTATAAAGTAACGCAATATCCTGAAAAGGAAGATCCGTTCACTTCGATATTGAACAATTCAAAGGAAAAAGTTCAGGCTTGGGTAGCGAAAGAACAAATGGGCGAATACTATCGTTATTTCGATGTGATGCGGCAGGCAACTACACAAAGCGGTATTCAGGCAAGGTTACCTTACACCGTAGAAATTCATTAATGATAATTTAATCCGATAAAAAGGCATTTATTTGATGAAAATAAATGCCTTTTTTCTATATTTAGCTGTTCGTTTGGCAAACGACAGATCCTAAAACATTAAAGTTATATGATGAAAACAGTAGACGATTTAAATTTTGCAGGTAAAAAAGCCTTGGTTCGCGTAGATTTCAACGTTCCTTTGGATGAGAATTTCAATATTACGGATGATAATCGTATTCAGGGAGCTGCTCCGACAATAAAGAAAATTTTGAATGATGGCGGAAGTGTGATATTGATGTCCCACTTAGGAAGACCAAAAGATGGTCCTACTGATAAGTATTCATTAAAACATATTGTTGCTCACCTCTCTAAGGTGTTAGGTACAGAGGTTCAATTTGCCAATGATTGTATTGGAAATGAAGCTGTAGAAAAAGCTGCGGCATTGCAAGCTGGTCAAGTTTTATTACTTGAAAACCTACGTTTTTATAAAGAAGAAGAAAAAGGTGATGTAGGATTTGCTGAAAAGCTTTCAAAGTTAGGTGATGTATATGTGAATGATGCTTTTGGAACTGCGCATAGAGCACATGCTTCAACGGCGATTATCGCACAGTTTTTCCCTTCAGCTAAATATAGCGGTTATTTGATGGCTGCTGAAGTAGGTAATGCGGAGAAGGTGTTAAATAATCCGGTTAGACCGTTTACAGCGATTATGGGTGGTGCGAAAGTTTCTGATAAAATCCAGCTCATTGAGGCATTATTGGATAAAGTGGATAACTTACTGATTGGTGGAGGTATGGCGTATACGTTTATCAAAGCAAGAGGTGGCGAAATCGGTAAGTCATTGGTGGAGATGGACAAGCTTGACCTAGCCAATGAATTGGTAAAGAAAGCGAAAGAAAAAGGAGTAAATTTGGTTATTCCTACAGATGCGCAAATCGCTGATGCATTTTCTAATGATGCAAATGTATATGATGGTCCAAATGATCAGATTCCTGCAGACCTTCAGGGCTTAGATATCGGTCAGGATTCGGCAGCGAATTTTGCGTCTATTATCAAAGATTCAAAAACAGTCCTTTGGAATGGTCCGATGGGAGTTTTTGAGTTTGATACTTTTGCAAAAGGTACGAAAGCTGTGGCCGATGCGGTTGTCGAGGCGACGAAAAATGGTGCATTTTCTTTAATAGGAGGTGGAGATTCGGCTGCTGCTGTAAGTAAATTTGGTATGACTGAAGATGTCAGTTACGTGAGTACGGGTGGTGGCGCATTGCTGGAATATATGGAAGGAAAAGTTCTTCCCGGTGTAAAAGCACTGGAAGAGTAATAGCTTAAAAAAAATAGTATGGAAAAGGGATAATATTGTGTTATCCCTTTTTTATTGCAAAATGTTTCTTATCCATGCATTGAAACTTGTTTCGGTTGAGAAGCATGCTTTAGTATTAGGCGCCAATGGTTTTGAAAAAGACAGCTTTGGTTTAGAATGAGCCATATTTTCTCGCTAATGTCAGATTTAAATCAATTATCTGTTAAATATCTGTATGGCAGTGGCGAGTATTTATTGTATTTCTTAAATTTATGATGACATGATTATATAGGTTTTATTGATGGATGCTAATCACAAAAAAGATAAAGATAGTTCGGGTTTTTTTTCGGTGTTGACTTATAATGTAGCGGGATTGCCGGGGTTTATTTCTTCTGCGATTACGGGTAGAAGCAGAAGTATTGCTGAAATAGGCAAAAAGATTAATCCTTTTGATATTGTGAACGTGCAAGAGGATTTCAATTATAACAATAGTCTCTATTTGGGCGGGAATCAACACCCTTATCGTACCAAACCTAAGGGACGCGTACCCTTTGGAGACGGTCTCAATACCTTGTCCCATTTCCCTATGTCGGATGTTGTGCGAGTTCCTTGGAAAAAGCGTACCGGAGCTGATTTTCTGACACCCAAAGGTTTTACCCTGGTCAAGGTGGAGATCGTTGCTGGGATATGGCTAGATGTCTATAATGTACATGCGAATGCCCAGAATAATAGACGGGCTTCCAGTGCGAGAAGGGATAATCTTAATCAGTTGCGTGATTATATCGGCGAGAATTCTAGTGAAAACGCGCTGATTGTTATGGGGGACTTTAATGCACATTATAGTTTCGGTGATGATAACCTGCACGATTTTATGGAGTCAACCACATTAGTAGACAGTTGGGTTGAACTCCAGAACGGAGGACTTGTACCGGAAGCAAAGCATGCGTTTAAACCGCCTCATATGCTGTCAATCGGTAATCAGAGCGAATCAATAGACAAGATTCTCTATCGTAGCAATAGCCATCTGAGTTTGGCCGCCCGTGATTATAATATAGAACACAACCTATTTACGAATGTCAGGGGCTTGCCTTTGTCAGATCACTATGCTTTAGCGGCTAATTTTAATTGGGCCGTTCATCCTTAATAGGTGTAATTTAAACTTACGGTTGGTACGATGCGCTGTGTTGTCGTATTATCATTGATGTAAGTGCCTTTCACGACAAACTCAAAGTCGGGCAGCGGATATCTAAAAGCATTGAAATCAAAGGAAAGGTATGCTCCAAAGCTCTTCGGTGCCGCTTCCTTATGTTTATGGATATTCTGATAGTCCGCAAATAAACCACCTTTTATACGTTTTATATAGGCTAGTGATCCTACCCCAAAATCAGGATAGGCAATAGGGAATCTATAGTTGATCAGTAACGTGTTTTTCACTTTCTCATATTTATAATAACTAAACCCGCTGACCAAGGGAATGTCGTTGATGTATTCATAGATACCTGTTCCCGCCTGTGCGCTTAAGCGGACCTGAAATCCATGGTTATTCATGAATCCGGGGAGATAGAATACCGTTCGTGCGGATAGAATTTCACCTTTGGCCTTGTTTTCAAAAGGAGTGTGTCTGTAGGTTACACTAAAATTCTGTCCCCATCTCGGATATTGGTCCATCGTTGCCATGCGGGCATTTCGATTGAAATAAAGTTGGTAAGTCAATGGAAATGCAGTCTCGTAATTAAAGTTTTTAAGGTCATTGCGACTTAAATTGTAGCGTTTCAAATAAGCCGTTGCAAAATTGAATCCCATTGAATAATTGTAATCAAGTCTATAAAAGGACAACGGGATGGAAATCTGTGACGAAACGTAATGTTCTCTCCAGTCGAATCTAATGCTGCTGTCCGGTTTGTTGGGAATCGTCGCAGCTGCGATCTGACCTCTGTTTTCATAACGGAGGGAGAATTTTGGAAAATATTTATTATACGTTAGCTCGGCAGAATAAATACCTTTTCGGATGTCCGTGTCGTATTCGTAACCAAGTGCAATTTGGGTGGTGTTTAAAATGTTATTTGAAAGCCAAAAAATACCCGGTTTGAAATTGTCGAAACTTTCAAAATTGCTGCTGCTTAGTGAGAGACTATGGAAGTTGAATGTTCGGCCGGGTCCTTTGTAGGGTGTGATGATGTATTTTTGGCTGGAATCCGGTGCAGTGGCGGCAATATTGAATATACTGTCCTTTTGTACAGCTGCGGAATAGTAATGGGAAAAATAATCAGTTTCCGGTTTGATTTCAAAGACGGTGTCTATGTTTGTCTGACTGATTTTATAGCCATTATACTGATAGTTATTAAAAAGTAATCGCTTGGTGTCCTTATCATAAAAGGGATTAAAAGCACCAAATGGCGCTTTCGTCAAGAGCTGTTTGGCGCCCGACTGACGATCTATCTTGTAAATGTTGTCAATACCATTAAAGTTTGCTTTGACAAGGATATTCATACCCGGAAGGTATTGAGGTCGTTCGTATTGTTGGTTGCCCCAAGGAGTCAGGTTTGTTATTTTATCATTTTTAAGATCAATCTCACAGAGTGCCGTTCCAATTTCTGAAAGGCGGATCGCAATGATTTTATCGCCTGTGGCATTAAATGCAGGATGCTGAAGCTGCTCGGACCCCGGGGTTTTTACACGCTTGATTACAGAGCCGTTTTTAAGGCTTATGAGCGTAAGATAGCTTGTGTTGGATAAATCTACTTCGATGCAGGCGATAGACTCTTCTATGGGGCTAAATACGGGTGAGTAATACCTGGATTGCTTGGTAAGTGTTTTAATTTCTCCAGTTTTCCGGTTCATTAAGTTGATGACACTGTATGTTCTCTTATTATAACGTGGATCTTTTCGGAGTTCATCCCATACGATGTATGTGCTGTTGATGTCGAAATGCGGTGTCAGCTGGATACCTGTTTTTACAAGTTGTGCTTCCGATTTCTTATCGTTGTCATAAGTATATATCGCATTTGTTTTTTCTGGATTTTGCTTGATGAAGTAAATCAAATTTCCACTTGATTTTGGTAATAGATTGTTGTTGTAATAGCGGTTATTTTGACCAGAAATTTCAACGTAATTTTGGGCGGAATAATTTGCTGTTTTTGCCTTCCATATCGTGTCCAATTTTGCGATCGTTTTGTTAAATAAATAACTGCTATTTCCACCTATTTTTTTCTTCAATACACGATTGATATTATAGGGGTAGAGCGGCCGTTTGTTGAGCTCTGAAAATAAATCTGCTTCGTAATTTGATGGCAGTTCAGACTTCAGCGTTGATGTCATCAGGTAGCCAATGGTGTAGTAACTGGGGACAATATCCTTAAAGGATCCGAGTAAGTATTTGTTGAAACTGTAGTTGTGTTTCGATTGGAAGTTGGCTTTGATCGGCATTTCAAAAGAAGGCAATCGCCCCCTTCCGCCATGAGAATAAATGGTTTCAGTTAGTGTGGCGTCACCCTCAAAAAACCAGGAAGGAACTGTAAGTCCATAATAAGCTAAGGCTAATTGTTCAAAAAAAGGAGCTCCCAATTTTCCTGTCAATTTGTCAAATTGACTAACGTGTCTAGACTCGTGGAGGATCAGATTAGGTAGCCAAGTTTGGTTGTCGGGTTCAGCTCCGGCGGTGCTATAGAGTTCGGATTTGCGAGGAGATAATTGCACAAAACCATTTGTCTCTAGGTTCGTGTTGTGTATAATGAAAGGAATTTTTCGAGGTGTTATTTTGTAATTTCTACTTGTTGTGCGCAAGGAGTTGTGGACCTGATTTGCTAGGGTAGGGGCTTTGTCTTTCATCTCTTCAGGGAAAATGAGTTTAAAATTAGGTGTCTCAATTTTGAACCATTTCTGACTTAAGGGGGCTTGGCTATCCTCAAAAAACTGTGCAAAAGCACTTTTTGAAGATATTGTTAATGTTAATAGTGTTAAAGCGCTGGTAATTATATTTTTATACTTCATTTATATGGCTATTTTTCAATTTGCTATTTTTTTTAGCTAAATATTTTGATTTTATATAAATCTTATGTTTTTATTGATTTTATAAATATGTTGATTTATATATATTTATGGTTTTATTGTGTTTATGTTTTTTGCTGTCTATTTGTTGTTTTTTATTGATTTTAGTTAACTGCTTTCGTCGTGGAAATTTGTTTTTCAACTGGAAAGAAGTATGTGACGAATATACTTAAATATTCATCCATAAGATAGCGCGTGTCAAAAAATATTTGGATATTTTTTGCAGCTAAGAATTTAGAGATAAGGTCTGACGAAGCTGCAGTTCTTGTAGTGTTGTACTTGTGGATCCTTTAAATTTTCTGATGGGTTTTATAAAGGAAAAAGCCCGGGGGAAGATTTTATTGAGAAGTGGCCCTTCCATTTTTCTTGATCGAATCCTGGGTTGTTTTTGTGATACATTTGATGATGACAAAATGTCTTTATTTAAAAGAACTGCATTTGTTAGGTGCATGATTGAAAGAGGGATTTTACCACAGTTTCGATATCTTTTTATTATTTATTTTTTTATTCAGAATTTACGTTAAAAAAGCGATTTTTGTAACATATAATTTTTTACCGATGTAGGATTTTAAAATCGAAAGGAAGATATGGAAGAACTGGAAATGCAGGTAAGTCAAATAGAACAATTGATAGCAAATGAAGACTTTGTTGGGCTGGAGGAATTCCTAAATGAATTGAATATTTCTGAAGTAGAGGAGCTGATTGATGAACTGCCTGAACATGGTCCACTCTTTATCGAATCCTTAAATTTAAATCGTGCGGTAAACGTTTTTCGTATCCTGGATTTTCCTACTCAAAATCGAATTTTTAAAAGACTTTCTAAGGCTAAAATAAGTGCATTAATTAATGAATTACCTCCTGATGATCGGACCTCTTTTTTCTCCGAAATGAAGGATGATATTAAGCATTTAATATTACTATTACCGCCTAAAGATCGGGTTGAGGCGCTCGCATTATTGGGGTATCCTGAAGACAGTGTCGGACGGTTAATGACGCCAGATTATATTACGGTAAAAGCACACTGGAGTATCGAAAGAATATTAGGGCATATCCGTCGATATGGGAAAGATTCTGAGACCATAGATGTGCTTTATGTCATAGATTCAAATGGTAAATTGATCGATGATATTCGTATTAAAGATGTTTTGATGGCGGAGCCCGAAACAATTGTAGGGGACCTTATTGATTACCGCTTGATTTCCCTGAATGCTTATGATCCGCAGGAGGAAGCCATTAATATTTTCCGGATGAACAATAGGGTTGCGCTTCCGGTTGTGGACGGGCAGGGGGTGATGCTTGGGATCGTTACCGTGGATGATATCTTATGGTTGGCCAATGAGGAGTATACGGAGGATATGCAGCGTATTGGAGGGACTGAGGCGTTGGATGAACCCTATTTGGATGTTTCTATTAAAAACCTCGTGAAAAAGCGGGCTGGCTGGTTGATTGTTTTATTTCTGGGGCAGTTGTTGACCGCGACGGTCATTGAGCATTTCGAAGAGCAGATGGCAAGTGCCATCATGTTATTCGCTTTGATGCCGGTCATTATTTCCAGTGGTGGCAATAGTGGCTCACAGGCTTCGACATTGATCATCCAGGCGATGGCATTGGGTGAGGTGACTCTTTCGGATTGGTGGCGTGTTATGCGCAGGGAGATATTGTCCGGTCTGCTGCTTGGGCTTATTTTGGGTGCATTGGGCTTTTTGAGGATTATGGCCTGGCAGTCTTTTGCGCATACCTATGGTGAATACTGGGTATTGGTCGCTTTAGTGATTTCATTATCCTTGATCGGTGTTGTTCTGTGGGGGTCGCTTATGGGTTCCATGTTGCCCTTTGTGATGAAAAGATTGGGAGCGGATCCGGCGAGCTCATCGGCACCATTTGTGTCCACGCTAGTTGATGTTACAGGTCTTCTCATTTATTTCACGGTGGCCACACTCATCCTGAAAGGGGTGTTGCTCTAAAGGTCCGTTTGATTTGATTCGTTGGGAGCAATCGCTAAAGGTGTCTTTTTATGTGGCAGTAAAACCTGGATTATGCTGTTTGAATTGCTTAAAGGAGGTTTTTGCCCATGATTCCAAAAAAGGAAAATAAATTATTCTTGTTGGATTTTAGGAAGTTGTAAAAAATGTGTTCAAAAAATTTGTAGTATTCTAATAATCTTCCGATACTTGCATCACGGAAACGCGATAGAGTCTCCGGAAAAATTGAAAAAAATACTCCTGAATAGCTCAGCAGGTTAGAGCATCTGACTGTTAATCAGAGGGTCGCTGGTTCGAGCCCAGCTTCAGGAGCAATTAGAAACTTACATAACCGGAGTTTTTAAAGTATTTAGTTTTTCATTCCTGAATAGCTCAGCCGGTTAGAGCATCTGACTGTTAATCAGAGGGTCGCTGGTTCGAGCCCAGCTTCAGGAGCAATAAGCAAATGATAAAATTATTTGCGAATACTATAAAAATGTGCTATTTTTGTGCATTCGATGAGAAAGAAGTTTCTCGGAAAAATAAAAATTCCTGAATAGCTCAGCAGGTTAGAGCATCTGACTGTTAATCAGAGGGTCGCTGGTTCGAGCCCAGCTTCAGGAGCAATATTGAAACCGGCTTTATGCCGGTTTTTTTGTTTACCATGCTTATTAAAAAACTATGAGTTTAGTAATTATTGGTACGGTGGCTTTTGATACAATTGAAACACCGTTCGGTAAAACTGACAAAATTCTAGGTGGTGCCGGTACCTTCGCGGGTATAGCGGCATCCTATTTATGTGATCAGATCAAATTGGTCAGTGTTGTTGGAGAAGACTTTGGAAGCTCCAATCTAGCACTTATAAAAGATCATGGTATCGATGTTTCAGGTGTTCAGATAGTTCCGGGAGGACAAACATTTTCTTGGTCCGGAAGATATCACAATGACATGAATAGCCGCGACACGTTGGCGACTGACTTAAATGTACTGGCAGATTTCGACCCGATTATTCCTGATAGTTATCAGGACTGTGAGTATCTTCTGCTCGGGAATCTAACACCTCAGGTGCAGTTAACGACGTTGGCCCGTCTAAACAGGAAACCAAAACTGGTGGTGCTGGACACGATGAATTATTGGATGAATGTTGCCTTGGATGATTTAAAGAAAGTTCTCCAAAAGGTTGATGTCTTGACAATCAATGACGCTGAGGCTAGACAACTATCAGGTGAATATTCTCTGGTCAAAGCCGCAGAAGTTATTTTGGCAATGGGCCCAAAATATTTAATCATCAAAAAAGGGGAACACGGTGCATTGCTTTTTGGTGAAAATCAGATTTTTTCTGCGCCAGCACTACCTCTAGCCGATGTATTTGATCCTACAGGAGCAGGAGACTCTTTTGCAGGTGGTTTTATCGGCTATCTTGCCAAAGTGAAAAGCATCAACTTTAACAACATGAAAAACGCCTTGATTTTTGGGTCAGTATTGGCTTCCTTTTGTGTAGAGAAGTTTGGGACAGATCGTCTTGTAGAGCTCACCGATGGAGACATACAGAAGCGTCTGAATGCCTTTGTTGCGCTGTCACAGTTTAGTCTATAAGTTCTAATTAGCCTTTCAAGATTCCAATAACTTCGAATTTAGAAAATACAGTATCTGAATGAGGAGCATCTATGAGCTCCTCAGTTAGATCTTGGCCTGCCCAATGTTCATAGTGCAAGCCATTTTTCCAAAGCCTACTATCACTCACATCATAGATGTAACTATTATAAGCCACCCAAATTTGCGGCTTATCTTGTCCATTTCGCAATGCGAGCTGGCTCTTACTATATTCGGGTAATCCTTCTTTTGTCATCACGATCTATCAGAAGGCGAAGATAGAAAAAACTAGGCGACTTTATAAGCAGATAGTGACCGTTTCATTAATTTCCGTGCCACATGTATTCTTGTCTTTACAGTTCCGATAGGGATGTTTAAATGTTCTGATATCTCATGGTATTTAAATCCTTCGAAATAGAGGGAAAAGGGGACGTAGTATTCTTCTGAAAGATTAGACAGGGCTTCGTGAATATCCTCCATGACAAACTTACTTTCTCCTTGGTTGCTTGAAGCGGATATTAATAGATTTGAATTGGAGATATCCTCATCCTTTGTAATAAAGGAGTTCGTTTTTACAATCCGTCTATAGTTATTTATAAACGTATTTTTCATGATGGTATAGAGCCATCCTTTTAGGTTAGTGCCCTCTTTAAAATTTTTGAAATAGGTTACAGCTTTGAGGATGGTGTCCTGTACAAGATCATTAGCATCTTCATAGTCGCTGGTAAAATTTCTGGCGTAGAGTTTTAGTGAGTCCGATTGCTCAATAACCATGCTGTCAAATTCATTCTTTGTCATAGCTTAATGAATTATAACTGTTCTTTTTAGAAAACAGTAAGTTTATAAATGCGGTTCGTTAAGTATGAGGCAAATAATGCGCCAAAATCCTTAAAAAATGGATTTCTTAATGTAATTTTAAGATTATTTTAAGGCATGCAATCGTGTGCGTGTATTAACCCTAAGTAAATAAGACGGGCTTTAGTTGATGTTGAGATGAAATAGAGGCTATATTATTGTTCTTTTAAGTTTCTAAGCGATACAAATATTTTTTTTGATTCTTTACAATAAATTAACTTCGCGCTCGAGCGTAATGCCAAATTTGTCTTGTACATCTTTAATAATCTGGACAGAAAGGTTGTAAATTTCCTGACCGCTAGCATGTTGTCTATTTATTAGTACAAGCGCCTGATTTTTCCAGACACCAGCTTGACCATAATCTTTTCCTTTCCAGCCGCATTGTTCTATTAACCATCCGGCGGCCAGTTTTGTTTGTTGGTCGGGCATCGGATAATGTGGGATCGCTGGATAAAGTGCCAATAACCTTTCAAAATTATCCGCAGCGATCACTGGGTTTTTAAAAAAGCTTCCGGCGTTGCCAACTGTACTTGGGTCCGGTAGTTTTTCCACACGAATTTTTGATACTATGGTTGCGATATCAGCGATGGATGGTTGAGTTATATTTTCTTTTACGAGTTCAGCTTCAATGGCACCGTAGCTTGTATTTATTTTAGGTGTAAGACTTAGTTTATAGGTTACCTCCGTAATAATAAAGCGGCCCTTGTACTCCGTTTTAAAAATACTGTCGCGGTAGGAAAAATTGCAGTCTTCCTTTTTGAATGTTTTAAATGTGCCCAGTTTGGTGTCAAAAGCTTCGCAGGTATGAAAAACATACATTAATTCGGCCCCATAAGCACCGATATTTTGTACGGGCGATGCACCTACAGTTCCGGGAATAAGAGCCATGTTCTCTATTCCTGCATAATTTTGTCTGATGCAATGCCAAACAAAGTCATTCCAAATCTCCCCGGCTTTTGCGGTGACATATACATGATCCGATTCAATTTTGGCCTGTATACCTTTGCTGGTCATTCGGATAATATACCCATCAAATGGTTTGGTGAATAAAACATTGCTTCCCGCGCCAAGAACAAAAAAGTTTTTGTTGAAAAGCCCTTGTTTAAAAATTTCGGTCAATGTCTCGTTATCATTCACTTCGATCAAGAAATTTGTCTTTTCTTCTATTCCAAATGTATTGAAAGGTTTCAAAGAGATATTCGATTGAATGTTTAATTCCATATTGACTTTAGTTTTCAAAAATTCAAAAAAATCCGCTATCTTTAGCATGATAATCGGTAAAGATAGTATAAACCGTTTATTTAACGATAAAAAATATAAGTTTAATGGGTAACGCAGATGTAAAAAGGATCAAAATTCTAGAAGCTGCAACAAGGCGCTTTGCACACTTTGGAATGGCTAAAACGACAATGTCGGAGATTGCTAAGGATCTTAATTTTTCAAAGGCACTGCTTTATTATTATTTTCCCGACAAGAACAGTCTGTATTCTGCTGTTTTTGAATATGTTATCGATAAGATGATCGAGGAGATCGAAACAGTTATCGACAAAGGTGGAAATTTTGAAGAAATCATGATGTACTCCATTGATATGCGTGTCAAGGCAATCAATCAATATTACAATTTGTTTGAATACACCATGAAGATGGTCAAAGAACTTCCGGATGAATTGGAACAAGTATTCAAAGAATCTTATCTACGGGAGGTTGAAATCATTGAAAAAATTCTGAAGATTGGAATAGACGCCCAGGAGATTCAGGTAGATGATCTCAACGAGACAGCCCGTATTTTATTGTATTCGTTATTTGGTATGCGAATGGGGATCTTGAAAGATATGAAAAATATGCTCTTCCCCACGAAAGAAGAATTTGATCATATCCTCAGTTTACAGAAGAAAATGATGAAAATCTTCTTAAATGGTTTGCGGTATCAACAGCGTTAAATCGGCATTGTTTGTATATGTTCGATGATCTGCCTGGCGTGGATACGTGAATTTTCAATAAACCAAAGGTGGGTATTTAATCCACCACAGACAACCCCTGCTAAGTATAGGCCTTTTATGTTTGTTTCCATTGTCTGCTCATTGTGGCAAGGGATGCAAGGAGCCTGTTCTGGGATGTCAACTCCTATTTTGCGTAGAAAGTCAAAATTTGGCCGATATCCAGTCAGCGCAAGTACAAAATCATTTTCGATTTCCAGGATGCCTGTCGGTGTTTGAATGGTGACGCTTGTTTCGGTAACCGCTGTTAATTCACTGTTGTAAAGTACATCAATTTCTCCCGCAGCAATTCTATTTTCGATATCCGGCTTTACCCAATACTTGACTCTTGGGCTGATTTCATTGCTCCGAATGACCAATGTTACCTGAGCACCTTTTCGAAATGTTTCCAGGGCAGCGTCTATGGATGAATTGCTTGCTCCAACAACGATTACTTTCTGTCCGCTGTAGTAATGCGGATCATTGTAATAGTGTCGTACTTTGCCAAGTTCTTCTCCGGGGATATTGAGTAGCATAGGGATATCATAGAAACCCGTAGCAATAATGACTTTTTTTGTCGTGTAATTACGTTTATTGGTTTTGACGTTAAAATAAGCAGGATCTTTTTTTGTAATATCCAATACTTCTTCAAACAGGTGGGTATCCAGTTCAAATTTTTGCTGGATACGTCTGTAATATTCCAGCGCTTCGGTTCTTCGCGGTTTTGGATTGGTGGTCACAAAGGGAATGTCCCCAATCTCCAGTCGCTCAGAAGAAGAAAAAAAGGTCATATTTTGCGGATAGTTATAGAGCGAATTGACTAAACATCCTTTTTCCAGAATAAGATAGTTGAGATTGGCCTGTTTTGCTTCCAGGGCACAGGCGAGACCGATGGGGCCTCCGCCAACGATAATGATGTCATAGGAGGCTGTTGTATGTTCACTCATAATGTAAATTTCGTGAATTTTTGGGATAAATTAGCTTGCCAGTTTAGATAATTCCGTTGCTTGTTCGGCGGCACTTTTATCATGGAGATCCCGAACAATCTTATTTAAATCCTGGGCAATCTTGTACAGGAATTCCAATTGCTCTTCCAATAGTTTTCCGTCAGCAGAATTGATGTCGCTGTTGTCGAAGCGATGATTCGATATTTCGATTTCCATGGGCGAAAATACGCTACTGGAATCTGATGAATAAAGCAATTGAATAGATTGGTCCAGGCTATTTAATATTTTCCGTATGGTCCGAACATGGTCTTTGTTGAGGTAGTTATTGTCCATTTCATCCAGATGGTTCATCAGTGTAACAGAAAAGGAGGCCAGAATATGGTTGAATATGACAAACTTATTGACCTCTTTGCTGTATTTTTGCCTTTTTTTGGGTTCAGTCAGCATACGTTGAAAAGTGGAACCCATATTTGCGGTTTCGACATAAACGGCTTTTCTTGCTAACTTGTAATCTGTAATCGATGGCGCCTGGCCCGCAATTTCCTTTAATGCCTGAAAGATATAATTATAATTGGCGATCAAAAGCTTGCGCATGGATTCCTTCACTTGCATGCTTTCCCAATTCGGGAAAATAATATAGCTGGAGAGGAAGGCGATCATTCCCCCAATAAATGTGTCCAAGATCCTTTCTTTGGTTACTTCTAGCGTATTGGAACTGATAAAACTGAACATGATCAATACATAAGGCGTCATGAAAAGTACAGCAACGACATAATTGACTCTGAATAAGCTGTATGCTGTCAGGAAGAAAAACACCAGCAGTACAAATAGTATGGTTGGATCATGTATTGTCAATAGGATGCCGGCTCCGATCAATCCACCGATGGTCGTTCCGATAAGGCGTTGTATATTACGTTCTTTCGTAAGGCCAAAACCGGGTTTTAGGATAACCATGATCGTCAGCAGTATCCAGTAGACATTGTTGGTGATATTGGTTGTCTCAAAAACGTAGTAGGTGACCGACATCACGATTGCCATGCGGCAGGCATGTCTAAAAATTGTCGATTTTAAGGTCAGGTTTTCACGGAATTTCTTCAGGTCGATGGCTGAACTTTGAACGAAACGTTTGGCGTCATCAATTTCTTTCTTTTTGACGTCGTCAGGTTGCAGGTGAGAATAGCCGTAGATATTTTTTATACGACGGACCAGGTCACGTAAATTGATCAGTACTTTACGCAGGGCAAAGGTGCTGTATTGATTTTCTTTGTCAAGCTGGTCAATTTTAGCATGGAGACGTGTGAGGTCTGCATCGAAATCATAGAGGGGTTTGGGCTGAATATTCGTGTTGAGCTGGTAGGCCAAATTGTCGAGTTCGTTCGTGTATTTTAAAATAACGTTCTTGAAGTCCTCTAGGATACCCGTTGGGCCGAAACGTTCGCTAATCGTGTTGTAATCATAATGCGCGGCCATACTTTGCTCAAATAGATCGACAATATCGTTAAAGATCAAGGTGAGATACCGGCCTACTTTTGTGGTGTCTTTAATGGATCTTTTGCTTTGGAATAATAAGTCCCTTACATTTTCCTGATGTTGGTTCACTTCAACCTGTTTGTCAATCAATTTCAGGTAATTTTTGTCATTGTCAATTTTCGCATCGTAAAAATTAGCTTTCAATCGAATATAATCGGCAACATAACGGATGGTTTCTGCAAGTTCCTGTTCGGCTAACCGATAGGGGCGTACCTGTGTAATAGAAAGACTGATCGCAATATACCAGAGTCCACCAAGGGTGTAAAAGCCCAGATAACTGATGGCTTGATCCAAGGGATAGTGCGTCTGCACGTGGATTAGCATCATCAATATGCACATTAGGCCAACATTGGCTGCCCGGCTATTGAATACGGCAAACATGGCAAAGATAAAGCAGGCGATTCCGATGAAAATGGCAAGGAGATATACATTTTGATTGACAATATTGGTCAGGATAAATGTCAGGGTGGTCAGTATGGCCCCGGCAAACATACCTTTTCGTCTATGGCTTGGTGCTCCGGGCGTATCGGATAGCCCGACCAAAAGGGCGCCCAGGGATACAATGGTTCCATTGGTAAACTGGCCTATGGTGGCAAAAATGAGGACAGGTACAATGCATCCGATGGTAATTCGCAATCCATCCGCAAAATATTGACTATAGAAAAAACTTTTTATTTCTTGTGTCTGTTTCATAATGTATAGCACAAATATACGAGATAAGGCTATATTAGCCTGAGGTTTCCCTGCTTGTTGCGATAATATACTAAAAACGAAAAATTACGAATTTTCATTAATATCTTTATAATATTTTGATGTTTTTTTTGATTAATTTATATTTTTTTATTTGTTTAAATATAATATTGCTATATTTGGTGCGTAGGGTAATTTCAGATAATACAGAAAATCAAGAGTCGCCTAAACTCTCTTGACCATTTTTCAAAGATTTAAATATGAAGCAAAGTAAAAATGAAGCCGTCTTTCAGGACGAGGTATTGACACGCTTTGAGCTTTTTAAAAGTTTGTTTTTAACATTGCCATTCCAACGTGTTAAGGATACAGGTACTTTATTGCCATTTTTTGCAAAGCAATGTGAGAAGGGGGTTGACCAACATTTAACTCCAGATGAGATTATAAAGAGTTTTTTTGATCAGCATGAAGAGTTTTCTTCGGAAGAACAGCGTATTGATTTATTGTTTCGTTTTGTGCAGTATATAGAACGCCAGGTGGTATTGTTTGATGCGATAGAGGATTCATCATTTCAAATGGTGGGCCGCGGCGACGATGAAAATGTATTGGGTGCATTGATCAAAAATGCCGAAGGCAATGGTGACATGCGACGCAAAATCGTTTCCAAATTAAAGGATTTCTCCGTTCGTCTGGTACTGACAGCACACCCTACTCAATTTTATCCAGGGCCAGTACTGGGGATTATCAATGATTTGATTGATGCGATAAAGACCAATGATCTTCATAGCATACATTTATTACTGCAACAGCTTGGCAAGACGCCATTCATCAATAAAAATAAGCCAACACCGGTAGATGAAGCTGCCAGTTTAGCCTGGTTTCTGGAAAATGTATTTTATAAAGTCGCTTCAGAGATCCAGTCTTTTATTGACGATGAATTGGATGTCGATACGGAGGAAGTAAAACAGCTGATCGAATTGGGCTTTTGGCCAGGAGGAGACCGTGACGGAAATCCAAATGTCAGCGTTGAAAGCACCAAGAAGGTGGCGGCTTTATTGCGTACTATTTTGTTTAGATGTTATTACCGCGATTTCCGTATTGTAAGACGCCGCATTACATTCAGAGGGGTCGAAGAGTATATGGAGAACTTGCAGACCTTATTTTACGACAATAGCTTTAATCCTGTTGAAAACCCCGCAGATGAAACGGATAACATTATTACGAACTTAAAAGCTATTAAAAATGTTCTGGAAGAATATCACAATGGTCTTTTTGTTGAGATTGTCGATGACTTGCTTCGTAAGGTAATGACATTCGGTTGTTTTTTCACGACTTTAGATATTAGACAGGATAGCCGTATTCTACGTGAAGCAACAAATTATTTGATTCAACAAAATCAGGAGGCCACTGGCGTTCCATTGAATTATTTGGAACTGAATGAAGCGGATAAACAAAAGGCGTTGAAGTTTAAGGAATTGGATCTAAGTGTAGGTGATGATGCAGATCCATTGACAAAAGACACCTCTGGCGTAATCAAATTGCTTAAGGAGATCCAACGTTCGGGGTCTGAGCGCGCTGCACAGCGTTTTATTATTAGTAATTGCCAGCAAGCAAGTGATATCCTTGGATTGCGTCAGTTGTTTTTGTGGTCTGGCTGGAAGAAAGATGCATTAACAATTGACTTTGTACCACTATTTGAAACAGTGGATGATCTGACCAGAGCTGCTGATGTCATGAAAACGCTATATAGCAATAAAGAATATAAGGCACATCTGAAACGCAGAGGAAACAAGCAGACCATTATGCTGGGCTATTCGGATAGCACAAAAGACGGGGGATATCTGATGGCAAACTGGTCAATCTATAGAGCGAAAATAGAGTTGACTGCAATATCGCGTGAATATGATATTGATCTTGTCTTTTTTGACGGCCGTGGTGGACCTCCGGCACGTGGAGGAGGTAAAACACAACGTTTTTATGCTTCCATGGGTAAGGAAATTGCCAATGATCATATTCAATTAACGATACAGGGACAGACGATCAGTAGCCAATATGGCTCGTTGGATACGGCTCGATTTAATATCGAGCAGCTCCTACATGCCGGTATTATCTCTGATTTAAAACAACGGGTAGGGGATACGCTGACCAAACATCAGCAAGAAATTATTGATAAATTGGCCGAATTGAGCCATCATAAATTTATGGATCTTCGTACCAATAAGTTGTTCCTGCCTTATCTGGAAACGATGTCTCCGTTGAAAGCACTTTCATCCATCAATATTTCAAGTCGTCCCGTGAAAAGGAATTCGGGACGTGAGTTGCGTCTTGAGGATTTACGGGCGATCAGTTTTGTGACTTCGTGGAGCCAGCTGAAGCAAAATATCCCTGGATTTTATGGGGTAGGGACTGCTTTGCAATGGGCCGAGAAAAATAATCTATGGAAAGACGTGCAACAGCTATATGTTTCTTCGGGCTTCTTCCAGACCTTGATTGACAATTGTATGATGTCCATGACCAAATCTAATTTTGATATCACAGCTTATATGAAGGACGATAAGGTGTATGGTGAATTTTGGAAAAATCTTCATGCGGAATACCAGATTACCAAAGAGTATCTGTTAAAACTCAGCGGGACATCTAAATTGATGGAGAACTACCCCGTCGATCGTGAGTCAATTTTGGCGCGAGAAAGCATCGTATTGCCTTTGTTGGTGATCCAACATTATGCGATTCGTGCACTCAATTCGGATAAATTAGATGAGGCACAGCGTGAGGATTATTCAAAACTGATCGCACGCACAATATTCGGTGTGATTAATGCGGGAAGAAATGTTGCTTAATTTTTGCTTCTTTTCGCCGATTAGGTTTCGAAGAATGTATATTTTATCTACTTTTGTATAATTAACAAAATTGATATGAAGATTAATAAGTTATTTATTGTAGCTGCTTGTGCGAGTACTTTATTTGCGTCTTGTGGTGAAACAGCTGCAAATAGACAGCGTCAATATGCCAATGCATCTTTAGCAGACGGCGATGCCTTTGCCATGATTAAATTCGTTGGTGAGGAAGGAAACTATTTAGTAAATCTTGCTGATGTGGCTGCAAAGCAATCCGCATCAACAGAGGTGAAGAATGTAGCAGCTAAAATTAAAGAAGCTTACGCGACTGTATTGCCCGAGTTGGACGGTTTGGCAAAAGAACTGCATGTAGGTGATGCACAACGTGGTGTGCCTGCTTTTCAAACTCCGGCGTCAATCGGATCAGATAGCACTGCGGCATTCAATGATAAAGCGTTTTTAGCATTGGTATTGGAAAAACAAGGTGAGATCAATAGCAGATTGTCTCACGAAGAACATAACACCAACAAAGAGGTTATTCATATTTCGGAAGAATCTTTGAAGAAAGTTGAAGAAATCTATAAATTGGCTGGTGGTAAAGTTGAAGGGCACGGTCATCACTAATTAGCGACTATATAAGAAGAAAAAGGAATATTTACTCCGGTGAATATTCCTTTTTTTATGCGATTGTTTCCTTGTCATTCCCTGTAGATAAATGATTGGTCTATACTCATAGCAAATAAGACCGCTGTGAAAACGATTGAACTGCACGAAGATCTTTACTGGGATTTTCAAAAGATTTCTGAGTCTCATTTTAAACGCTGTAATTCAATATAGGGTTTATTTTTCGGGGTGGGAATAGATCCGGTTTTCCATTCATGCAGGAGAATCAAAAAAGAAATAATTTGTTGAGTTGTTAAATTAATAATAACTTAACATTACTATAATGCAGTTGTTAATAACTGTGTTTATTTTAGCATGATTTAATCAAATAATATATAAGAAACAACATAACGTGAGATACGCTGCTATAGATATAGGCTCCAATGCGGTCCGTCTTTTGATCGCTGATATCATTGGCCAAAAGGATCAATACAATTTTAAAAAAAATACGCTTTTACGTGTTCCTTTACGTCTGGGCGATGATGCATTTATTCAACAGGAAATTTCTCCCCGAAAGGCGGAGAGCTTGATAAAAACAATGAAGGCATTTCGTGAATTGATGGATGTTTATCAAGTGGAAGACTATATGGCTTGTGCGACCTCTGCGATGCGTGATGCCAAAAATGGTCCGGATATTGTTGCGGA
This sequence comes from Sphingobacterium athyrii, assembly GCF_003071065.1. Lineage (GTDB taxonomy): Bacteria > Bacteroidota > Bacteroidia > Sphingobacteriales > Sphingobacteriaceae > Sphingobacterium > Sphingobacterium athyrii. The sequence continues at coordinate 44,086 of NZ_QCXX01000002.1, forward strand.
AATTAAGAAAAACGGGATCAATATAGATATTATCGAGGGGGCTAAGGAAGCTGAGATTATCTACAATAGCCATTGGGATAATAAGATGGAAAAAGATAAAGTGTATCTTTATATTGATGTAGGTGGTGGTAGCACTGAATTGTCTTTATTTGCGAATGGTGTTCTGGTAAATTCCAGGTCCTTTAATCTAGGTACGATACGTATTTTGGATAATCAGGATAAAACAGAGACCTGGGACGAGCTCAAAGAGTGGGTCCGGAGCAATACGCATATGTATAAACAGGTCATTGGGATCGGAACAGGAGGCAACATCAATAAATTGGCACGGTTGTCTGATGAAAAAGTTGATAAGCCATTATCATACGCCAAATTAAAAGCTGTTTATGAGCATTTGGCATCATTTTCTTTAAAAGAACGTATTATTTTATTGGGACTCAACGAAGATAGAGCTGACGTCATCATTCCTGCAAGTGAGATTTTTCTGACGATTATGAAGCATGGCAGGCTAAAACAGATCATTGTACCCCGCGTTGGATTGGTTGACGGAGTAATTAGAACCTTGATCAATAGGAATTTAGTGAAATAAAGCATTAAAAAGCATTTTTCGCCTTGCAAAAGAAGGAAAAATATTTATTTTTGTGATACCAAAGGCGAATATGAGCCCAGGTGGCGAAATTGGTAGACGCACCATCTTGAGGGGGTGGCGCTCGTATGGGCGTGGCAGTTCGAATCTGCTCCTGGGCACTTAAAAAAGGCCAAATCTTAATTAAAGATTTGGCCTTTTTTCTATTTCAACGATCCCATCTTTTTTAAAAGAAGAGATTGGATCAAGCATAAGATTGAACTTATCAATTGCTATTTCTCACTGATTTCTTTCAGTATTTGTAATGCTTTTGGCCATGTTTCGTCAAAGTAATCCAAATACTCTTCATTGGTGTCCAAATCGATCTTTAACAGGGTTTTACTGCCAAGATCCTCAAAGGTGTAATTTTCAAACGAACCGGCCCAGTCTTCGACTGCGGGTCCTTCGGTAATCTCTTTGCCTTTGTTTAATATACCGTAATGACGAATGGATATGTATTTATTTGGAATATGATCGGCTATCTCCGCAACCATACCTTCTTTTTCACCATCTTTATTAATGCCTATAAAATAAATCTTGGCACCCTTTTCCCAGCTACCTTCAAAGTCAGAAGTTGGATTGAAAGCAGCCGTCCACTTTTTATAGGTTTCTTTATCGAGCATGGTTTTAAATACATGATCGACCGGCGCGTCGATGGTGATCTGATAATTCATTTTCTTCATATTCTTATTGTTTTGGGAAGTTAGGATCTGCTTTTACCTCTGCAATCTGTTTGGTATGTCGAGCACAATGTGCGGCAATAAACATTAAACCTTGGTAACCGTCGACGACGCCTGTCGGGTAATCGTTGATATGACTGCGAAGGTCTTTTGCATCCGCTTTCGTAATGTAATCGATCACTGGTTGTCGCGCAGCACGAAAATCAGCCAATGCCGTTTTTGAATCTTTGTATATGCCGGTTGGTTGAAGTTCTTTTGGAGCCTGAAATTTATGGCTTCGATCTGTAATTGTCGTTTTTAGATTGTCGTCGGTCATTTGCACCTCGCTCTTTCTTTCGGGCTGTGGCGCCTTGGTCAATGCGGCCTTTGCCATGTCAAATATCATTCGTTCAGATAGTACAATATGTTCCAGGCATTGGCTGATTGACCATTTGTCCGGAGCAGATTTAAATTGTAACTGAGCTTCACTGAGTCCTGAAACTTGTTTTTCGAGTTCGTTCGTCGTCTCATTGAAGTACTGCAATAGGGAATCTGTGCCCTCTTGCTCTTTTGTGCGTGTAGTTTGCTCAATTGCTTCAATAGCATCGTGCTGACTTGCTGCTTGTCTTGGAGCTGGGGTTGATGAAAGGAGTACTGCGCTAAAGCCGGCAATCGCTATCATATTCATAATCTTGTACATGTTTATAATTTTTTTAATTGTTAAACGTCACTTTCTTTTTACAATTATAATTCATTTTTGTTTTTTTATTCTTTTCATAAGGCAAGAAATAGGATAGGATGTATGCCTTTAAAGACTGCCTTTTTTACGATAGTAAATCTAAAAATGCTTATGAAATGTTAAATTTAATTTATAATAAGAATAGGCCGGAATCAATAGGAGGACCTAATGGCTTATTTAAAAGGACTATAGGTAAGATTTATTTTATATATTTTCAATTTTCAAACATTTTATTAAAATGTTTGAAAATTGAAAATATATAACTAACTTTAATTCAGATGAACAAAAAGGAACAGGTTAAGGTGCGGATTGGTCAGGCCGCAATGGAGTGTTTTGAGCGATATGGCTTGGAAAAGACAACATTGGACGATATCGCAAAAGCGGTTGGATTGAACAAAACGTCTCTTTACTATTATTACAAGAACAAGGAAGATATTTTTATAGAGGTTGCTATCCGTGAAGGGGAATCCTTTATAGGTGCGTTGCAGCAGAGTACATTAAAGAAAAAAGGAGTGGAGCATCAGATTGCCTTTTATCTGGAATCAAGATTGAACTATTATACGAATGTACTGAATATGAATCGGGTATCGGTAGAGTCACTGGATAAGATTTTACCTCGTTTTTTTGAACTGTATGATGCGATGATGGTGCAAGAGAAAGACTTTCTGACAAAGCTTTTAGTGCAAGCCACCGTTCAAGAACAGCTAGATATGGAAGATCCGGATAATACGGCCTCGGTATTGATCAATTTTGCGAATGCGTTAAAGCATAGTACCGAGCAACAAGCAATCCTAAAGAAGCAAGTCGAAATCGACTATACGCAAAGTCTTCGGGATACTAAATTTTTGGTTTCCCTGATTTTTAAGGGAATCAGAAAGCGGGGATGATGACCTGTTTTAGGGAATCATGGATGGGTAAAGTGAAGCATTGAAGCGAATATTATACGCTAACCAATATAAACATGAAAAAAATTACCTTATTCATCCAGATTCTCTGTTTCTGCGCTCCACTGTCGTTGGTTGCGCAACAGACGATCAACGGGCGCGTGCGTAACAGCCTGACCGGAGAAGCAGCTTATGCAGTCTCCATACGTATAAAAGACGGTAAAGAAGGCACCTTTTCGGACGATCGAGGTCGTTTTCAATTGAAAACGACCAAAACTTTACCACTCATCCTATCTATTTCTGCAATCGGTTTTGAACCCAAAGAGGTTGTTGTTGAAAGTTTGGCTTCCACGTTGGAGATTCCGCTGAATGTTTCGCCGATCTTAGGACAGGAGGTGGTGGTTTCTGCAAGCCGAACGGTGCAGACCAAACTTTCTTCTCCGGTAACTATTGAGCAAATCAGTAATAAAGATATTCATAACGCAGCGCAGATAAATTACATGGATATGCTGCAGGGGCTGCGGGGAGTCGATGTTACCGTATCGAGTATTGGTTTTACGAGTGTCACTACACGTGGGTTCAATACGAGTGGAAATACAAATTTTACACAGATTGTTGATGGGATGGACAACCAAGCTCCGGGCTTAAACTTTCCGTTGGGTTCCGTGATTGGCCTGACCCAACTTGATGTCGACAATATTGAGTTATTGTCTGGCGCATCTTCCGCTTTATATGGCTCACGAGGACTCAATGGAACCATGATCGCTACAGGAAAGAATCCATTCAAATATCAGGGATTAAGTGTATTGGTAACTCAGGGGGTCAATCATTTAAATCCTAAAAAGAACAATGATCCAGTCCCCACTTCACCCTACTATGACTGGTCCGTTCGCTATGCCAAGCAGCTCAGTAATCGGATTGCTTTTAAGATCAACGGTCAATATACACAAGCAAAGGACTGGGTCGCCAATGATGAGACAAACAAAAACGGTTTGGGTACAGCGCTCACAGATCCCAATTATAATGGTGTGAATAGGTATGGTGGGGCAACTTCGGTAGATATCAATCCTTTCCTGGAAGCTGCTCTTGCAGGAAATCCGGATTTGAGGCCTATTGTTGAACCTTTACTTGCCCATCCAAATTATGTCTCGCGGACAGGCTACCCTGAGTATGGATATCTCGATAATCGGGCAAAACTTTTTAAGGTGAACGGCGAATTTCGTTACAAAATTTCACCTGATATCGAAGCGATTGCCTCAGCGACTTTCGGTACCGGAAATATTGTGTATACCAATGATACCCGCTATCAGTTGAAAGGATTTAAAGTAGGCCAATACCGTTTGGAGGTACGGAGTGACAAGTGGTTTGTCCGGGCGTATACGACTCAGGAAAATTCAGGCAAAACACTCGTGGCCGGACCGACTGCGCAATATATCAATGAGTCATGGAAAACCAGTTACGATGGCAATGTAGGGGGCTGGTACCCTGAATATACTGCTGGTCTCCTTCAGGCACTGGCCTCGGGGACAGCACTTACAGATGCCCATCTGCAAGGACGTAGTTTGGCGGATCAAGGACGGGCGGAACTAGGTACTGCGCTATTTAATAGACTCAAAGACAGCATTAGTAATACGCCAATTTCTGAAGGGGGAACGTTATTTCTGGACCGAAGTAAGCTATATAATACCGAAGCACAGTATAATTTCTCGGAACATATCAAATTTATGCAGGTCATAGCAGGCGTAAATTGGCGTTTATATAGCCTGAATTCTAAAAATACTTTATTTCCGGATAAGGATAAACCGATTCACGTCAATGAATATAGTGCCTACCTTCAACTCGCGAAAAAGATTATGGAGGAACGGATGCATATCGCTACTTCTTTTCGGTATGATAAGAATACCTTGTTTGCTCAACCGAAACTTACATCGCGTGCATCAATGGTATACGAAGTGCTAAGACAGAATTATTTACGTTTTTCTTATCAAAATGCGTATAGCTTTCCTTCAAATATTCAGGCGCTCCAAAATACATTGAACGGCTATAATAGTTTTTCATCCGGTGGATCCTCGCTATTATTGATCGATAATTATCAATTTGACCGTTATCCTCCTTACACATTGGAAAGTGTGCAAAAATTTCAGGCGACAAATGATCCGAAGGTACTTCAGCAATTTAAGTTTGACAATATAAAACCACAGTCCGTAAATGCTTTTGAACTGGGATATGCAGCCGTGTTTGGTAAGCGTGTCATGGTTGATGTACTCGGTTATTTTTCAACATGGAAGAATTTTATCGGTTATGCCAATGTCGCAAATACACCGGGCACTGACGATATCAATGCTTTTAAGGATCATGCAACCTATGTCCAATATAATGTGGCCTTTAATGGTGGAGAAACCGTAAATACATACGGCTATGCCGCAAGTGTGAGTATAGATCTAGGTCGGAATTTTATGACAAAGGCAAACTATTATTCGGATTATCTTAAGAACAAAAATAATAGCCAGATCAACAACTTTAATACACCGAATTATCATGTCAATTTTGAATTTGCAAATAGTGGATTCGGTAAAAAGCAGGTCTGGTCTTTTAGCACATCCCTTCGTTATAGACCCGGATATTATTATGTTGTTTCAGGCGGTCTTGCTGCGGGACAGGTGCCTAGTTCGACAGTAATTGATGCGCAAGTGAGCTATAAGTTTATTAAAGCCCGTTCTGGTATTCGCGTCGGTGGAACAAATATTACGAACAAATACTATTCTACAGGTATCGCAAACCCTCGCATCGGTGCGGTGTATTATGTCACCTATGCTTATAATATTTTTTAACCAAAATAAATCATAAAAAAATAAATCATGAAAGGATATGTAAAAAACGGGCTCATAATGGTGTTCATAAGTTTCGCCTTTTGGAGCTGCAAGAATCAACAAAGTAAAGATTATCATGTGCTGACTTTTGGTCCCGGGCAGGAGGAAGCAATTGAAGAGGCTTTTCTGTCGATTAAAGATAGTACAAATATACATTTGAAATCAGGTAAATATCGTTTTGATAACCTGAGTATAGCCCAGGTCAACCATATTAAAATTGAAGGCGAGGGGCACGAAAAAACCATCATCGACTTTTCGGGCCAGACACAGGGGGGAGAGGGCATCCGTATTACTGATGTCAAGGGGCTGACAATCGGAAAGATGACGATCCGGGATTCAAAAGGAGATCTATTGAAGATAAACAACAGCCAGGACATTATTATTGCAGACCTGCATAGTATATGGAGTTCGGCTGACTCTACCAGTGGCGGATATGGAATTTATCCGGTGCTCTGTAAGAATGTTCTTATCGAGAATTGCTATGCCGAAGGCGCTTCTGATGCAGGTATTTATGTTGGGCAAACCAAAGGAGTCGTGGTAAGAAAATGTAAGGCATCCAAAAATGTAGCTGGCTGTGAAATTGAAAATACGACTGATGCGGAGGTGTATGACAATGAGTTTTATGGAAATACCGCCGGTTTTTTAATTTTTGATTTGCCCGACCTGTCCCAACGGGGCGGACGAGTGAAGGCTTATCGTAATAAGATTTATGATAATAATTTTAGAAATTTTGCAAAAGGAGGTAGTTTTGGGACATTTTGGGGTGTCGGAAATGCCTCTCCCGGAAGTGGAATTATTATCCTTTCCACATCAAATATCGAATTGTATAACAATACGATTGAACACAATAATACTTCGGCTATTACCATAGCTTCTGGTTTTGCTGTGGATGAGAAGGCCGCTGAGCGCATCAATAACAACTACTCGCCAATACCCTCGCAGATTAAAATCCATGGAAATAAAATAAGCATGGGAGACAAGTTTCCTCAGCCTGCTTATGAACACCGCATTGGCCAATTAATTATTGCTACTGAGGCGCAGCTCAATGTCGTGGAACCCAATCGTTCAGTGAAAAGAATTCCTGCAATTCTATACGATGGTATTTCCAGTAATATTATGACAAATGGTACTGCCCCAAATCCGGATGCTATTTGCATTGATCAGCCCGGCGAAAATATGTTTGTGTCCGCAGATTTTAAACATGCGGGCCAGGGAGACAAATGGAAACCATCAAGCAATGTGAAACCATTTCAATGTAAATAGCCGTGAAAAATATAAAACTAACCCTAGTTGGGATTGTTATTTTGTGTGTGTTCCTATTGATTTTACAACAAAGCTGCCGGCAAGGGAAAAATAAATCGGAACAGGTCAGTAGTTCATTCGTGTTTAAAGAAAAGCTTTCTGATTATGGATTTTTCAAGGGAAGGTTGAGTGATCTATTGCCGAAAGAAGGTATTCTCCCTTATGAATTAAGTACACCTTTGTTTTCAGATTATACTGTTAAAGATCGTTTTATTGTTCTTCCTACTGGAAAATCAATTGCGTACACGTCACAAGGACCTTTAGATTTTCCGGATTCAACAATAATCGTTAAAAATTTCTCCTATATCAATGTTCAGGGGCAGAAGATTATTATTGAAACACGTTTATTGGTCAAAGACCCCGCAGATCATAACTGGAAAGTCATGAACTACCTTTGGAATGTGGAGCAATCAGATGCGATTAAGCATATTCGGGGGGCAAAATTGGCGATCACTTTGGTCGATAACAATGGGAATAGGAATAAGACAAATTACATGGTGCCAAATACCAATGACTGTAAGCGTTGTCATAATAATGCATCGAAATTAATGCCAATAGGTCCTAAAGCCCGTAATCTGAATTTTGTCCGTTCAGGCGATTCTGTCAATCAATTGGCTCACTGGAGTACCAGGGGATTGTTGAAAAATATGCCCGACTTAAAACATGTCGCGCAATTGCCGATATGGACGGATAAGACCAAATTTAGTCTCGAAGATCGTTCCCGGGCTTATTTAGATGTCAATTGCGCCCATTGTCATACAAAGGGCGGGGATGCGTTTAATACAGGATTATTCCTCAACTACGAAGAGGATACACCGGCACATCTGGGTGTGGATAAGGCTCCTGTATCAGCAGGAGGAGGAGCAGGTGGATTAAACTATGATATTATACCCGGGGATTCGGAGCATTCTATCTTGTTGTATCGAATGAATAGTATAGAACCCGGGACAGCAATGCCTGAATTGGCCCGAAGTATAATCCATAAGGAAGGTGTGGATTTGATTCGGCAATGGATAGATAATATGCCAAAGAAAAAGTAACATTATTTTCACCTTCCGATTTATATTAATTCGAATAGCATGATCGATCAAATAGATTCCATATTTCAGCAACAGCAACTCTTTAAAATTGAATTGCGACATAGCGATGTCCATGAACGGATAGAAAAGTTACGCAGATTACGCCGCGTAATTGAAAGCAACGAAGATTTAATTTATGAAGCGCTGGCAAAAGATTTACGCAAATCAAGAAATGAAGCTGCAATAAGCGAGGTATTATTTATTTATGGTGAAATCGAGTTTGCCATTCGTCATTTGCGAACATGGATGCGGCCAAAACACGTGGGGAGGTCAATGACGAACCTACTGGCAAAAAGTTCGATTGTATATCAGCCCAAAGGGGCTGTTCTGATTATATCTCCCTGGAATTATCCCTTTCAGCTTACCATGAGCCCTTTGGTATCAGCCGTTGCTGCAGGTAACTGTATTGTTTTGAAGCCGTCTGAACACAGTCCATATACTGCATCCCTAATTCGGACGATGATTTCCGAAGCATTTGATGTCAAAGAAATCGTTTGTATCGAAGGTGAAAAATCTACAGCGGAGACACTTCTGAAACTTCCTTTTGATCATATTTTCTTTACTGGTAGTTCAGTGGTGGGCAAACAGATTATGAGAGCTGCTTCTGACCATTTAAGTTCCGTAACCTTGGAACTCGGCGGGAAATCACCGGTTATACTGGATGAAACAGCTCATCTCGAAAAGGCGGCAAATAAAGTCGCCTGGGGGAAATTGATCAATGCTGGGCAGACTTGTATTGCTCCGGACTATGTTCTTCTTCCAACAGGATTGCGTGATGAATTTGTAAAACATTACTTAAATGCTGTGAAAAAAATGTTTTTTACAGGGAGCGGTGAAATAGACCCGACGCGTTACGCGAAGATTATCAATCAGAAGCATGCTGATCGCCTCAGTACTTTGATCGCCAGATCGGTTGAAGATGGGGCAACGTTGGTTGAAGGAGGCCAGCTGTCGGAGGATTTAACTTTAAATCCGACCTTGTTGACGGGTGTTTCTTTGGATAATGCGATCATGAGCGAAGAAATATTTGGTCCCATCCTTCCGATTATAACTTATGACAACTTGGAAGATGCAATTTCTATCGTAAATCAAGGCGAAAAACCATTGGCATTGTATATTTTTAGCGAAAGCAGGCATCATACCCAGCTTATCATCCAACAGATAGCTTCCGGAGGTGTCTGTGTCAATGATGTGCTGATCCATGTCTCTAATCCCCATTTACCATTCGGAGGAGTCAACGGTAGTGGCCAAGGAAGCTGCCATGGTTTTTTTGGCTTCAAGGCATTTTCACATGAGCGTGCTATAATGCGTCAATCTAAATATGATCTTTCGAAATGGATTTATCCGCCTTATAAAAATGGAATATTTAAATTGCTAAAAAAATGGATTTAGGCTGCTTATTTTTTATACTTGTATATGAATAAAATCAAAAGCATTGTTGTATTTTGCGCTTCCAGTTTGGGCAATTCCACCATATATGAAGATCAGGCGAAATACGTAGGTCATACTTTTGCGCAACGGAATGTTCAATTGGTATATGGCGGTGGACGCGCTGGATTAATGGGCGTGGTTGCAAACGCCGCTTTGGAAAAAGGTGGCTCGGTCATTGGCGTTATTCCCCATTTTTTAAACTCAAAAGAGCGGGAACATCGAGGTGTAACGAAGTTAATCATAGTAGACAGTATGCATGATCGTAAAAGAATCATGAATGAATACGCTGAAGGAGTAATTGCACTGCCCGGTGGATTTGGAACACTGGAGGAGCTTTTTGAAATGACGACCTGGGCGCAACTGGGGCTACATAGAAAACCTGTGGGATTGTTGAATATTAACGGGTTTTATGACCACCTAATCAAGTTTATGGACCACATGGTTCATGAAGGTCTTTTAAGGCCGGAGAACCGCGAGATGCTGTTGGTCGGCCAGACAATTGAAGAACTTTTAGATAAGATGGAAAACTATGCCCCGCCGGCAGTAACGAAATGGATCGAAAAAAATGAGATTTAAAAAAACGTTGTTGTTTTAACGGGGGTGCTTTCTAATATGGTCTTCATATGGCTCTTATTCTTTGTGGAGACCATTCTTGTTGCATTTTGATATTGTTTCGGAGTTTTGTAACAAAAATTCTTTATCTAATTATGCTATAATTCAAAAGCCTTGCTATACCTTTATTAATTACTGCTCCTTTCTGTCTTGATGCACGGAGGATTTCATGTGACAGTTATTGCTCTCTCCCAATATGATCCATGAAGTAAAACAAGTTTCCAATGCATTCATTTGTCTATAGATTATCATGTTATTGTTTTCTGGGATTTACATTTGTAACAGACAAATTTGATTTTGTTTTTACAGGTCTGATAGCCCGGACGTTCCCTTAAATGTTATGCTGAAATATTTCGCTACCTCCTCTGGGGAACGATTGTTTTTTTTTTGAAATTTACAATTTGATCAATTTTTTCTAGAAAATGGTCAATAGATAATTTGGCAATGCGCTCTATCTTTGAAATGGCTATCAACTTGGTTTGATTGATGGGGAATAAGAGAAATTTACCCATCGTTAGCTCGATCATAGGTACCCATATTTTAACCGGCGGGGTGCCTATGACAGCTAACTTTTAGCAAACGTTAAAGGGTAGTGTCCTTTTAACAAAAAAGGCTTGATCTTCGGATCGAGCCTTTCTTATTTTATATCGTGATTTCTAAACTGAAATAGTTAAAGTTTATTTGCCCGGGCTGTTATTTCTGCAATATCGAGTACCTCTATTTCGGACTCTTTCTCTTTTATTTTTACACCGTCTTTTAACATCGTCATGCAGAAAGGGCATGCCGCAGCAACAACCTGTGGCTGTATTCCTATTACCTCTTCAATGCGCTCAATGTTGATGTCTTTCTTGCCCGGTTCGGGTTCTTTAAACATTTGGCCCCCGCCGGCGCCGCAGCATAGACCGTTGCTCTTGCAGCGTTTTAATTCAACAAGTTGTGCATCTAGACTTTCAAGAACTTTTCGAGGTGCTTCATAGACTTCATTTGCGCGCCCTAGGTAGCAGGGATCATGATAGGTTATTTTTTTTCCCTTAAAAATATTATTGTCAGCCGGTTTCAACTTGCCCTCGTCGATGAGACTCTGGATCAATTGCGTATGATGAATGACTTCATAATGACCACCCAAAGCAGGATATTCATTTTTAAGCGTGTTAAAACAGTGGGGACAAGCGGTTACGATTTTTTTGATTTCGTAGCCATTCAAAACCTCTATATTCATCATGGCTTGCATCTGAAATAAAAACTCATTTCCACTTCTCTTAGCAGGATCACCGGTACAGCTTTCCTCTGTTCCAAGAATAGCATAGTTAATACCAACGTGTTGGAGAATTCGACAGATATCACGTGTTATTTTTTGCGCGCGTTCATCAAAGCTACCGGCACAACCCACCCAAAATAATATATCGGGAGTTTCTCCCTTAGCTAACAGTTCAGCGACTGTTGGAACTTTCAATTCATTTTCCATCATTAAACTATTGTTGTTGAGTCCAATTTGCGCGGTCCATTTGTGCATACTTCCATGGAGCACCATTATTCTCAATGTTTCCAAACATATTATTAATACTTGCGGGCGCCTGAGATTCCTCCATAATCGCAAACCGACGAAGTTCTATGATAATGTCCAATGGGTTAATATTGACAGGACATTGCTCTACACAGGCATTGCAGCTCGTACAAGCCCATAATTCTTCCCGACTGATATAGGTATCGATAAGAGACTTGCCATCCTCCACGAAGCTGCCGTTTACCTTAATGTTATCACCTACTTCGGTTAGCCTATCCCTTGTGTCCATCATTATTTTTCGTGGTGACAGAAGTTTTCCTGTGATATTGGCAGGACAGGAGGATGTGCAACGGCCACATTCGGTGCAAGTATAGGCATCCAAAAGGCTTTTCCAGGTTAAATCCTGGACATCTTTGGCTCCAAAACGAGCTATCCCATCCGAAGATGGTGGCGTAAAGCTTGGATCAAGCATTGCTTTTACTTCATTTGTCACAGCAGCCATATTGGATAATTTCCCTTTGGCATCCAAATTTGAAAAATAGGTGTTCGGAAAAGCGAGTATGATATGCAAGTGTTTTGAATAGGGGAGGTAGTTTAAAAAAGCCAATACACCTAATATATGAAACCACCAACAAGATCTTTCGATGGTATATAAAGTCGCAGTTGAGGTAGGCAAATAGGGCAAGAGATAGTGACTCACCGGAAACGAACCAACAGACTTAAAATGCTCGAATCCATAAAGCTGTAATTTGAGATCGGTCGCATTCATCAGCAGAAAAGCCGACATCAGCAGAATTTCTGTGACCAAGATGATATTAGCGTCGGTTTTGGGCCAATTATTAAGCTCTTTACTGCTCAGGCGATTTACCCGAATGACATTTCTTCGAATCAGGAAGACTAAGCAGGACACCAGTACCCCAAGTGCCAGCCATTCAAATGAACCGATCAAGAAATTATAAAAGCTTCCCATAAACGAAAATACCCGATGGGTTCCGAATAAACCATCAATAATGATCTCTAGCATTTCAATATTGATGATAACAAAGCCTAAATAGACAAATAAGTGCAGAATGGCAGGAATAATGCGCTTAAACATCTTCTTTTGCCCAAAGGCAACCAAAAGCATTGTTTTCCAACGCTCCGAAGGCCTATCAGAACGATCTAACTCCCGACCTAATTTGATATTACTATAGATCCGCCGTGCATTTTTACTAAAAAAAAATAACGCGCCCAGAAAACAAACTGCAAATATTAGTTGACCTATCATATGCTCGAATATTGGTTACATAACAAATATACCATATTATTTTGTTATGCTAACATAGTAAAAATAAATCAAAAAATTAGATTGTTCATATCATTTTCTGAAAATATTTAAGGAAGAGATAGCGGGAATGGGAAAAGAGACTTCCAAGAAATTATCGGCATTTCTTGGAAGCTGAGGTTATTTTATTTATCAAGTTATTCTACGTCGGAAAATGTCTGCTTAAGAATTCTTCCAATCGTTTTTTCGATACGTGTTTTTCCTTCTTCTGTATTGATATCTATGCCACAGAACGTGCTGCCCGTCGATTTGGCCTGTAAGCTGAGGTAGTAAATTCCACTAACCAATAAAGCTAATGTCGCTCTTATATCGTTTTCAGAATTTTCAAATTTTGGATCAAAGTATTTAAATAATTCTTCGCCAAGAGCTTCACGGCGATCAGCTATATTTTTTAGTGCTTTTGTTTTTTCACCCAGCCCCCAATGGATGATTTTTTGTTTGGTTTTATCTTTTAAAAATGTATTCAACTGGGATTTAAGTAATTCATTTACCAGGTCAACATCAATATCCTCTGGATTTGATATCATCTGTTCCAAAATTCCTTTATCTCCGATTTGCCAAAAGTCCTTTTGTGTCAGATAAGCTTCAACCAATTGGTCAAGACCGCCAAAATAGTTCCAGATAAGCGCTTTATTTAAACCACATTCAAGTGCGATATTCGGACCGTTCAAGGCATGATAACCTTTCTTTTGGATGACTTTTCCTACCGCAGCAATCATCCGTGCTTTGGTCCGTTCTTTGTCCCGGATGGGACCAGATGTTACTTTTCTTTCTTTCTTTGGATGATCCTCAGTTACTTTCTTTTTCATTAGAATAATTTGTTTATTCATTACCAATTTGTTTTCAAAGGCATTCATGCTGCCTTCGTCGGTTTAATAGCACTGAAGCTATCATAGACTGAGTTATATAAGCCTTTGAGCTGATTTAAGCCCATGATAATTTCATGCGATTAAAACCATTTTTAGCAATGAAGCTTTCATAAGCTGTCCTCTTTGTTCGTTAATAAACAAATTTGAGCTCATGATGTTTTCATTAGGGTAGATATGTATTTTTTTACAATATCTAAATTTTAGCTGGTAAATGCAAGAAAATCGTATGACAGATTTTTTTTCCTATTGATGAGTCGACTTTAGTAGCTATTTCTGTAACATTATTAACTGCTAATTTCAGGGAGTGGGTAATAAAAAGAGGCAATAAAAAAGGGATTATTCATCTGAATAATCCCTTTTTTATGCTGTAAAATATGTTATTATTTTTTCGCTGGTGCTGCAGGTGCTGCTGTAGCAGAAATACCTAATTTTGTTTTAACGGCAGCAGTCAAATCTTCGCCACCTTGGAAATAAGGAATATTGGTGCTTGAGATATCAAATACATAAGCCATACCTTTTTCTTTGGATACTGCGCTTACCGCCTCAGCCACTTTTCTTTGAATAGGAGTAATTAACTCATCTTCTTTTTTACCCAACTCCTCTTGCGCAGCTTGTTGTGCTGTTTGAATACGCGATTGAATATCTTGTAACTCTTGTCCTAATTTATTGATTTCAGGATCAACGGTCTCTTTATTCGCTTCACTTCTGTTACGTAATTTATCATTGGCCTCTTTTTGTTTGGTTTGATAAATGGTAACCATATCTTGAATTTCTTTTGTTTTACCATCGCTCAATGTTTTCAATTGGCCTTCAGCTGTTTTATAATCTGAAGTGGATTGAATGATTTCAGCGAAATTGATATGACCAAGTTTTTGCTGAGCATTTGCGAATTGAGTTGAGAAAAATACTGCCACTATAGCAACCGCACCTTTTAATAAATTTTTCATGCTTTTCATTTTAATCTAATAAGCCATCTCTATGGCAATCTTTTAGTTTTCTAATTAATTACTATTTGTATTACTTGTGTCCACAATGATAATAAACTCCAGCTTAGTTTGCAAGACTAGGATTAGGTTTATAACCTAATTTTGTAATGACTTCATTACTTTTGTTCAATTTTTGGTTCGCATATAGGAATGTGGACTCTTTTCCTTTATCCATAATGAAATCAATATTCTGTGCCGAAGCCACTTCTTGTATTGCTTTTGCAACACGGTCCTGAATAGGCTTTACCAGTTGTATACGTCTTTTAAAAAGTTCACCCTCGAATCCGAATTTTTGTTTTTGATAATCTTTTACTTCTTTTTCTCTGGTAACGATTTCGTCCTCACGACGGCGACGCATATCTTCGTTTAATAAAACTTGATCTTTTTGATAAGCCTGATATAATTTTTCTATTTCAGCATATTTTTGATCCACCTCTTCCTGCCATTGCTTAGAAAGATCATCCAATTGTTTTTGTGCGGCGGTATATTCGGGGACATGTTTTAGGATATATTCTGAATCTACATACGCAAGCTGTTGAGCAAATGTCGCTGTAGCACTCACGACTACAAAAGCTATAACTAACAATATTTTTTTCATATTTCCTGTAAGTTTTATAGACTATAATTTATTATTTAACATTAATTTACTTTATGACAATGTACAAGCTCAAAAGTTTAATCTGACAAATTGCCTTAAATAAATTTACGGCTCAAAAATAACAAAAAAGATGCAATCTAACAGATATTTCTCGGGTTTAACACTATTTAACTTGTTGGCCGATTCTCACGATGCCTTTCTAGAAAGGGCGGTATGTCTAACCTTTGTTGCTGAAAATAAGCTTGCTTCAATATAGGAAGATTTAAATATATCTCGCATCAAATTTGAAAATTAATTTGATACAAAAAAAGCTATCGTAGTTTGTACGATAGCTTCTTTATTAAGATTGATCTAAAGGGTGTAATTATCCCCAATTAGAATCCACCCATATTTTGCATAATGCTAAATGTAAAGTTTTGTTTCCAGGTACTGCTCGGTAATCCTGGGATAGGATCGAATGCGTGACCGTAGTCAATTCCCAGCATACCAAAGATAGGTAGGAAGATACGGGCACCTACACCTGCTGAACGACGTACTTTAAATGGATTGTATTCAGTGAATTTGTTCCAGGTGTTACCCGCTTCGGCAAATGCCAGTACGTATACCGTCGCCTGATCATTTAACATCACAGGATGGCGCAATTCCATTTGATATTTCGTATAGATCGGGCTACCTGAGTTTCTTGCTACATTTACATTTTGAGTACCTTCTGGAATAATCACACCATTTGCATAACCACGCATAGCGATAATTTCTGAACCCTGAAGGTAATCAAATCCCTGCATACCATCACCACCAAGCTTGAATCGTTCGAAAGTGGAAATTTCTGTTTTGTTGGAATACTTACCTAAGAAACCAAACTGTGCCTGAGCTTTGAATACTAACTTTCCTACAATTTTTGCATACCATTGTGAATCGAATTTCCATTTGTGGTATTCAGTCCAGCGGTAACGATCTTGAGGAGTACCGTTTTTATAGTCAATATTATTGAACAATGAATAAGGAGGCGTTAATTGCACTGAGAATTTGATGTTCGAACCCGAAGTAGGGTAGATCGGTGCATCTATCGAGTTCCGGCTAAATTCTTGTGTCAAGTTAATATTGTATGCCGTACCATTGTCAAACAAGAAATAATTACCATAATTTTGAAGTTTGTAACGTTGGAACGACAATGAAGTATTGGCTTGGAACCAGTTATCTGGCCATTGTAAACGCTTACCTAAGGTTGCCGTAATACCTGTCATCCAAATCCGGTTCAACTCCGAATCTTTTACAATTTGCTCACCAGTATAATAATTGAATCCACCATAGGATGAACTAGAGGTATAAGCACTTAAACCAAAATAGATAGGTTTTTTTCCACCTAACCAAGGTTCTGAGAAAGAGAAGCTGTATGATTGGTAACGTTTACCAGAAGTCTGACCACGTACACTTAATTTTTGACCGTCACCACGAGGAAGGGGTTTCCATGAACTTTTATCAAAGAAATTACTTGTAGAGAAGTTATTAAAGGTTAATCCCAGTGTACCGATGATCTGTCCAGCTCCATAACCTCCCGAAAGCTCTACTTGATCAGAGGGTTTCTCTGTCACATTGTAAACAATATCTACCGTTCCTTCTGCATAGTTCAAATTGGTTGGAACCGGATTTGTTTTTTGCTCATCAAAATTTCCTAATTGGGCAATTTCACGCACACTTCGCATAATTTGCTCTTTTGAGAATTTTTGCCCCGGTTTCGTATAGATAGAACGTAAAACCACACGGTCATTCGTGACATCGTTACCTTTTACAATAACGTTGTTAATGGTATATTGAGCACCTTCATAGACGCGTAAATTCAAATCAATGGTGTCATTATAAACACGTGTCTGTTCAGGATCTACGGAGAAAGTCAAATATCCATCGTTCATATAGATTGATGAAATATCATCGGAATTTCGACCACCGCCCAACAATTTGGTATTCAGTTTTTCTTCGGAGAATACATCTCCGCGTTTAATCCCTAAAATCTTATTCAATAAGGTATCGGAATATTTTGCATTTCCTGTCCATACAATATTACCAACGTAATATTTAGGTCCTTCGTAAATATCAAAATTTACCAATACATTTTTTTCTCCATCCCGAATGACCGTATCCTTTAAGATTTCGGCATCACGATAGCCTTTGGCCGCCAGTTTTTTGATCAGGTTCTCTTTACCTTCCTTATACTTCTCTTCTTTGAATTTACCCGGGCCAAAAATGCGGTACCACATTTTCTGTTTGATTGGTTTGGCCATTTTCCGCAGTTCTTTCTGAGAAAAATGCTCGTTGCCCGTAAAGGTCATTTTTTTAACCCTTACCTTGTGTTTTTTATCCACATCCGCAATCAGGATTTCATTGTTGGCCTGTGCCGAATCCTTAACTGTTCTTAGTTTAATCTCCGGATATAAGTATGCTTTTTCCTTTAAAAAGCGTTGGATTGTTGCCCGTGTGGTGTTCATCAAATTTTCATTGACGATTTTACCCGTATTGCTATTTAAACGTTTACGGACTTCTTCCGTTTGGCTTTTGCTCAGTCCATTAATGTCAATACGGGTCAAACGAGGGCGTTCTACTACGCGGATGGTCAAAAAGATGTTTTCGCCTTCAATTTTGTCTGCCCATAATTCGACATCGTCGAAGAGGCCTTGAGCCATCATATCTTTTACTACTTTTGCAGTCGCTTCACTTGGCACTTCCAAATATTGACCTACCGACAATTTAGATATGGTAATTAATACGTTTTTATCCAAAAATTGTGTTCCGGTTACATCAACAGCACTAATTACATAGTTTTTAGGGTTGAGATAACTGATTTTTTCGGGGTCATTTAAGTTGAACGCACCTTTTTCCTGTCCGTAGACAAGTTGCATTGATGAGAGACCAAAAAATAGTATTACGGGTAGTATACGCTTCATTTATCTTGAATTATTGGCGCTAAAGTACACCAATCAGTTGTTAATTTTTGTTAATTAAGAAAATTTAACCAGCTTGTTTTTTATTCAAATCAGTTGACAAATTTAATAAAATCATTTATAACTGTTCACTTGTTTTTCCAAACCTTCTTTCTCGTTGCTGATATTCTACAATTGATTTATATAAATCTTCTTTTGTAAACTCTGGCCACATCTTGTCTAGGAAGCATAGTTCAGAATAAGCAATTTGCCACAGAAGGAAATTACTAATCCGAAGTTCTCCGCTGGTTCGGATCAATAAATCTGGATCCGGAAGATCTCGGGTATAGAGATTAGCGGAAAAGATATCGTCATTGATATCTTCAATGGCTATTTCACCTGCATTTACTTTTTTAACCAAATTTCGGGTGGCTTCCACAATTTCCTGACGTGAACTATAGCTCAGCGCAAGCGTTAATGTACAATGTGTATTGTCTTTGGTGGCGTCAATTGTTTCCTGAAGTTTTTTTTGTGCATTTGTTGGGAGCTTGCTGATATCTCCGATGGCATTTAATCTAACACCATTTTCCTGAAATGTCTTGATTTCTTTTTTTAAAGAGGAGACCAAAAGTTCCATCAGTGCGATCACTTCTAATTTTGGCCGATTCCAGTTTTCCGCCGAAAATGCGTAGAGCGTTAAAAATTTGATGTTGGCCTGAACACATCCTTCTAAGGCTTCTCTTACTGCTTTCACGCCATTTTGGTGTCCGAATACACGGAGTTTGCCTTTTTGTTTTGCCCAACGGCCATTACCATCCATGATAATGGCAATGTGCTGGGGTAATTTAATTTTATCAATTTGATCTAAAAAGCTCATTGTTGCTATTTTCAATAAATTAACACTTTAGCTTAGTCACAGCTTATTTGCGTGTTAAAAACCAGATACTGGTTGTCTGTGTATTATCTTTAAACGAATTTTGACCTCGCAGAATGAATTCGTTTGATCACTAGTGTTGAATCCTCATTATAGATACCTTATGTACCTTATTATGCTTATTTGTTCCAAATATCGATTTTTAATTGGAAATTCAGAAGTACAATATGATAAAGATTAATAGTTTCTGACATCGATACCCCAGAGCAGCTTTTCTCTTAATGTGCTAAAAAAGCTTTCGTGCGGAAGACGAATCAGATTAATCGTAAATGGGGCTTGTTTGATTGTCAGTTTGACAGAGGTGTCAATAGACTCGTTTTTTGAGTCACAGCTGAGTATGTATTGATTGCTTCGGCTCTCAATTTCAAGTTCAAGCGTGAATTGATTTGAAATAACGATTGGTCTGACATTAAGGTTGTGTGGTGAAATCGGTGTAATGACAAAATTTCCACTTTCGGGCATAATGATCGGGCCTCCACAGCTCAGTGAATAGGCTGTAGAACCAGTAGGGGTGGCGATAATCAAGCCATCCGCCCAATAGGAATTGAGCAGTTCACCGTTAATTCGTGCATTGACTGTGATCATGGCAGAGCTGTCATAACGAAATACCGTAATATCATTAAGCGCATAATGATTGCCCTGGAACAAATTGATCTGTTCAGACTCTACGGAAAGAAGAACGCGTTTTTGGATATCGTAACGATTGTTTAATATATCATCTATTGCATGTTCGAAATCATTTTTATTAATGGAGGCCAAAAAGCCCAAACGTCCAAAATTAATTCCTGCAATGGGAATCCCAGAGTCTCTAATGAGTGATACGGCGGACAACATCGTTCCATCGCCACCTAAACTGAGCATAAGATCTGCACTGTTTTTAATTTCCTCGTATGTATGGTAAGTAGGGAAATTAAAATCACATTCAAACTGCGTTGTCAAGAACTTATAAAAGGGTGCGTAAACCCAAATATCAACGTTTTTACTAACGAGGTATTTAAATAAGTGCTTCACATGTGCTATAACGGAGGGTTGAAACTCTCGTCCATATATCGCAATTCTCATATTTTTTGAATTTATGGGGCAAAGATGAGAAAAAAACTAATCTTAACTAATTAAATGTTGATGTAATTCATAAGCTGCTGATACCGTTCGGCTGTGTCATCAAATGCGGCAACAGTATTGTGTGTCTCCATAATTATATAATTATGTCTTAAGAATGAATTAAGCAATGCATTGATATTGGATTTATCTACTTTTAGCGTAACTTCAATCGAGTCGCTTTCGAGATTTATTTTTGTAGCGCAATTGAGGATTCTACAGTTGTCACTTTCTACCAGGTGCGCAATTTGAGATAATGAAAAGTCATGTAATCCAATTGATAGGACAATAATAGCTCCGGATTCATTTTGAGACTGGATCAATGAAATTGCTTTTAAAATATCTAATTGTGTAGAAACACCAACATATTTGTTATCCTGGTCCAAAATAGGCACCAATGAACTATTATATACAGTCATCATGACCAGGCCATCATAGGGATGTTGGTTAAATTTAAGCTGTATCGGCGCCGTATTAATTTTAATAGCGGAAATAGGAGCTTCTTCATTGTCGGCATCCAATAAAATTGACTCGTTGACGAATCCAATATATTCATCTCCATTTAAAACAACCAATTCTTTACAAAGCATGTCCTGTAGTTTTTCTAATGCCTGCTGTATTGAATCAGCCTTTTGAATGCTGAAATCTGCGTTTGAAAGAAATTGTCCTATTAACATACCCAAACTTAATAAAAAAAAATGATGTGAAAGGGAAATTTTTACAGATCCGATTCCTTCAGGAAACATTGGCTTTTTTGAGTTTAACGGATAAAATAAAAGTAAGTAATCACATTATTGCAAATAAGTACAATTTTAATGTTTAAAATTGTACTTTTATTAGCATTCTGTTAGTATTTTTGTCAGCAATTTGATATATGCTTAAATAGGGCAAGTAGGTATTTTTAGTCAGAAAAATAAGATTGATGATTACGAGTGAGAATAAAAAATTTATTGATATACGCGAAGTTATTCACAAAAAAAATGCTGGACTAGCAAAATGGATTCCATCTTTCCTGCTGAACTATCTGAAGAAAACGATCCATGAGGATGAAATCAATGATATCATGACACGCTTTGCCGATTTGCAAGGGCTGGACTTTGTCGACGCGTTAATCAATGATCTGGGGGTAAAGGTGAACTTATACGGCGCAGAAAATATTCCGGTGTCTGATTCGGTAATTTTTGCATCTAACCATCCTCTGGGTGGATTGGATGGTATTGCATTTATGCATGCGATCGGAAAGCATCGCCGGGACGTGAAATTTTTGGTCAATGATATCTTGTTGAATATAGGTAATCTGAGGCCTTTATTTGTGGGGGTGAATAAATTAGGGAGTCAGGGTAAACAAGCCATTTCGGCAATTGAGGAAGCTTACGGTGCGGATGATGCCCTGCTTGTATTTCCCGCGGGGCTAGTTTCTAGAAAGCAGAAAGATGGGCGTATTGAAGACCTGGAATGGAAAAAAAGTTTTATTAGTAAAGCGAAAAAATATAAAAAAGATGTCATTCCGGTACTGATTGACGGCAAAAACTCTAAGTTTTTTTATAATTTTGCAAGGCTTAGACAAAAAATAGGTCTTAAGGTAAACATTGAAATGTTATATTTACCCGATGAAATGTTTGCCCAGCGCGGGCATACCGTTAACATTATAGTAGGAAAGAGAATCCCTTATACAGCGTTTGATCAATCAAAAAACGAAAAGACTTGGGCTGAAGAAGTGAAAAGAAGGGTTTATGGATTAGCTCAAGAAAAATAGAATTTATGCAAGAAATTATACCTCCAGTTGATAGAGAATTATTGAAAGCCGAATTGAATAAGGAGGTTTTTTTACGCTATACCAACAATGGAAATAACGAGATATACTTAATCAACTATCATAACTCACCAAATGTGATGCGTGAGATCGGTCGGTTACGAGAGTTGACGTTCCGTGGCGCAGGAGGAGGTACAGGGCTTTCCATCGATATTGATGAAAACGATACATGCGAAGACTGCTATGATCAATTGATCGCTTGGAATCCTGAAGATGAAGAAGTTGTTGCGGGATATCGCGTGATTAAATGTGCCGAAGCAGGAGAGTCAAACGGTATTCCCAATTTATCTACAGCTCATTATTTTCAGTTTTCTGACCAGTTTACAAAAGATTATTTACCGTATACAATTGAACTGGGCCGATCGTTCGTGCAGCCTAGGTACCAGCCGGCAATTGATAATAGAAAGGGGATTTTTTCGCTAGACAATTTATGGGATGGTTTGGGCGCTTTGGTTATGCTGAACCCTGAAATTAAGTACCTTTTTGGAAAAGTAACGATGTATCCGCATTATAATAAGGATGCTAGAGATATGCTGCTTTACTTTATGGATTACTATTTTCCAGATCACGATAAATTGGTTGTTCCACTTCCTGACCTTGAAATTAAAAATGACTATGATCGTTTTGTGGGTGTTTTTGACGGATTGGATTATAAGGAAGGGTATAAAATATTAAATAGTCATGTCAGGGCATTAGGTGAAAACATTCCACCCTTAATCAATACTTACATGAACTTGTCACCAACGATGAAGTCTTTTGGCACTGCCCGAAATGATGAGTTCGGTACAGTAGAAGAGAAAGGGATATTGATTGTTATTGAAGATGTTTATCCAGTAAAAAAGGAACGACACATGAATACTTTTGAGCGGGACCGTGAATATGGTTGCCGAAAACCAAAACGGGTATAAAATAACAAAGGGATTCAATTTATTGAATCCCTTTGTTATTTTATACTTTATTTATTTTATTAAAATATAGACAACAAACGCTAGCACCGCTCCGGTGATAGGTCCTATAATGGGAATCCATGCATACGACCAATCCGAATCTCCTTTCCCTTTAATTGGCCAGATTGCGTGAAATAGACGGGGACCCAAATCCCTTGCAGGGTTAATTGCGTAACCTGTTGTTCCGCCTAATGATAATCCAATAGCCCAAACCAAAAAAGCAACAGGTATGGCACCTAAAGAGCCCATTCCAATAGGTTCAGTCTTTCCATTGATGGTCACATCTTGTCCGGTGATAAAAAAGATGACAAAAATTAAGACGAAAGTCCCGATGATTTCACTCGCTAGATTCGTCGCGGTATTTCGGATGTTTGGGATCGTAGCGAAAACACCTAGTTTTGTGGTAGGGTCGGCTGTGGCATCAAAATGATCTTTGTGTATAATGTAAGTTAGCAATGCTCCACAAAAACCGCCCGCAATTTGGGCAAGAATATAGCCCGGTACTTCTGTCCAGGGTAGCGCTTTATGAAGTGCCATGGCGATTGTCACTGCCGGGTTTAAGTGAGCGCCTGTGTAAGGGCCTGCGAATACGACTCCGATGTATACGGCTAAAGCCCATCCGGTAGTGATGACGATCCAGCCGCTGTTTTCTCCTTTTGTTCCTTTTAAGATCACATTCGCAACAACACCGTTACCAAGAAGTAGAAGGAGTGTGGTGCCGATAAATTCTGCTAAATAATGGTTCATAAGTATTGGTTAGTTTTCGGTCCAGAATTGTAATGCTTTAACACCTTTGGTCCATTGCTTAATAATTTGCTGGGTTTGTTCTTCTTGTTCTTTTTCCGGTTCAAAAAGACGGTCTTGCGCCCAGAATTTTGAAAGTTCTTGTTCGTCCTTCCAAAAGCCAACTGCCAATCCTGCCAGGTAAGCTGCTCCCAGAGCTGTTGTTTCAGTGATTTTAGGTCTAATGACATTGCTGTTCAGTACGTTGGCCTGAATCTGCATCAGAAGATTATTTGCCGTTGCTCCGCCATCTACACGAAGTTCCTTGATCGGTATTCCGCTGTCAGCTTCCATGGCCTTTAAAACATCACTGGTTTGGAGTGAAATAGCTTCCAGTGAAGCTCGGGCAATATGCCCGTTTGTCGTTGCTCGTGTTAGTCCGAATATCGTGCCTTGTGCCCTAGCGTTCCAGTAGGGCGCGCCCAGCCCCGCGAAAGTGGGAATAAAGGTTACTCCACCGTTATCTTTTTCGGAGAGTGCCAACTGTTCAATATCCGCGGATTTGTAAATAATATTAAGATTATCCCGTAGCCATTGAACCAGCGCGCCGCCTATAAATATACTTCCTTCTAAAGCATATTCAGTTTTTCCGTTAATCTTCCAGGCTACGGTTGTCAGTAGGTTGTTTTTGGACATAATTGGCTTATTGCCAATATTCATTAACATGAAACATCCTGTGCCATAAGTATTTTTTACCATGCCTTTTTCAATGCATTGTTGACCAAAAAGCGCTGCTTGTTGATCCCCGGCAATTCCGGCAATTTTGACTTTATGTGCGAAGATTGTTGTTCTGGACTCACCATATATTTCGCTACTTTCCTTCACCTGAGGTAGCATGGAGGCGGGGATATCAAATAATTCAAGAAGCTCGGCATCCCAGTCCATGGTATGGATATTGAACAGAAGTGTACGTGAAGCATTGGTCACATCGGTAATGTGAACATCTCCGCGTGTAAGATTCCATACCAGCCAGGTGTCAATAGTGCCGCAGATCAGCTCACCATTTTGGGCTTTTTCTCTTGCGCCATCGACATGGTCAAGAATCCATTTTATTTTCGTCGCCGAAAAATAAGGATCCAGGATAAGTCCCGTTTTTTTCTGGATCATTTCATGTTTGCCCGATTGACGGAGTTCATCACAATAATCCGCAGTACGTTTATCTTGCCATACAATGGCATTGTAGATCGGTTTGCCGCTTTCCTTTTCCCATACAACAATAGTTTCCCGTTGATTGGTTATTCCGATGGCGGCGATGTTTTTGCCATTCAGTCCGGCCTTTGTTGTTGCTTCGGCGGTGACACCGGCTTGTGTGGACCAGATTTCATGTGGGTCATGTTCTACCCATCCCGGTTTTGGGAAGATTTGTGTAAATTCTTTTTGTGCAATTGAAACGATATTTCTTTCTTTATCAAAAATGATGGCTCTGGAGCTTGTTGTACCCTGATCCATGGCCAAGATGTATTGTTGTTCCATAATTGATTACTGCTGGTTATTTTATATTAGTTTAAGATATAATTTTTTGCTACTTTCTCGAAGTTTTCGATCTGATTTTTTTGCCAGTTCTCGTCTTTGCCTAATTCTTGAGCGATTATTTTAGCGACTTCAGGAGCTGCGGCAATGGCTGCTCTGGCATCGAGAAATAGAATACGTACACGACGTGAAAGTACGTCTTCTACCGTTTGTGCCAATTCATTGCGAACAGCCCACACCACTTCTGCTTTTTTAAATTCTAGATGATTCACTATTTTTTCATTCCAGACAGGATTTTCTTGCGCGAGCGCATGTATCGCTTCCTGGTCAGCGCCATAAATATACATGTGGTTGCTTCTGTCGGTTGTAGGGATGGCGCTATAAATCTTTTGTGTCGCTGAGTTGCTTTCCTTTTTGGGTAAACAGCCAATTTTAATTGCTTTATCGACTGTATCTTGTCCCATTCTGCGAAAGGTAGTCCATTTTCCTCCAGTTAGCGTCAGTAATTTTGAATCGCTGACAATAACTTTGTGGCTTCGGGAAATTTCTTTGGTTTTGTTGGAATTTCCGGTTGGAGCCGCGAGGGGTCGAAGACCGGCAAATACAGCAAGTGCATCTTGACGGGTGGGCTGCTTGGTGAGATAGCGTCCAGCAGTTTTTAAGATGAAGTCGATTTCTTGTTCGAGTGCTACAGGTTCAAGACTATGTTCGTCAATAGGTGTATCTGTGGTTCCTGCAATAACCCGATTGTGCCATGGAACAAGAAAGAGCACCCGGCCATCGTCCGTTTTAGGGATCATGATCGCATCGTCACCGGGGAGGAAAGATTTGTCAAAAACAAGATGGACACCTTGACTTGGCCTTACCATCTGTTTTGCTTCGGGTTTATCCATTTTTAGAATATCATCGACAAAAATTCCCGTAGCATTGATGATAGCTTTGCCTTGGATTGTGAAAACTTCTCCAGTGTCAGTATCTTGTGCAATAACACCATTTACTTGGCCTGCATTATTTTTGGTAAGGTTGGTTACGCGTATATAGTTCAATGCTACACCACCCATTTGAATACAGGTTTGTGCCACATTGACCGCGAGTCTTGAGTCGTCAAATTGACCATCCTGATAAACAACGCCGCCATAGAGCCCTTTTGTCCTCACTGTACTGATTCTTCGTTGTGTTTCCTCCTTATTGATATGTATGGATTTTCCTAGACTTAGTTTGCCCGCTAGGAAATCGTATATTTTCATGCCGATAGTGTAGAAAGGGCCGTCAAACCAACTGTAATTAGGAATTATAAAAGATTGATTTTTAACTAGATGAGGTGCGTTTTGCTGTAATAGCCCCCTTTCATGAAGTGCTTCTCTGACTAAGGAGATGTCTCCTTGGGCGAGGTAACGTACACCGCCATGGACAAGCTTTGTTGCTTTGCTGGATGTACCTTTTGCAAAATCGACTTGTTCCAATAATATCGTTTTGAATCCTCTACTAAGTGCATCTAGTGCCACACCTAAGCCACTAGCTCCACCTCCTATCACAATAACATCCCACTCACTTGTGTCTTTTATTCTTTCTATTAATCTTGACCTTTTGAATTCTTTTTGTTTCATTTTGTTTCGTTTTTGGTCCTGAGGTTATATCCCTTAGTATGAATCGTTTTAGCCGATTAGTACTAAGTTATAGTATATTTATGAGATTTTAAAGGAATTTGTTAAAATTATTTAAAAACATTTTATGTTTTATTTTCTTTTGTTTTGTTTTGATATCTATATTTTTAGTGTTTTAAATAGTTCGTTACCACCGGTGTTTTTTGTGAAAATTTTAAAAATAATTAAGGTAACATTGTTACTATGGCCCTATATATGTCCCTTGCCTTTTTTCGAAAAGAACGATATAATGTTTAACCATTATAATAGGCTTATGTTTTGGTTTGGGAAAATGATTTTGTAATTTTAAATCATTAATAATTTGTTGAATAATGAGAAGGATTAAATTGTTGTTTTTAGGAATGGGGGTATTAATGGGTGTCCAATTGCCGCATTCAATTGCCTTTGCGCAGGAAGCCCCGAAGATTCAATCGGAACTTTCCAAGCCATATCATCCAGAGGCTGATGCACAGAAAGACATTGATAGCTTATTGAAATTGGCCAAGAAGGAAAAGAAGAATGTCATTATTCAGGCCGGTGGGAATTGGTGTGTATGGTGTCTGCGATTTAATGATTATATCCATAAAACGGCAAGCATAGACAAATTGTTAAAAAGTCGTTTTCTCTATTATCACCTAAATTATTCGAAAGAAAACAAGAATGAGATGGTTTTTCAGAAGTATGCACCTGAGGGTGGAAAGTTAGGATATCCATTTTTTATTGTATTGGATATAAACGGAAAGACACTTCATGTACAGGAAAGTGGCAGTCTGGAAAAGGATAAAAGTTATGACGAAGAAAAAGTATTGAAATTTTTCAATGCCTGGGTGGCTAAATAAAAAAATCCTGTCAACTGACAGGATTTTTTTATAATTTTTTATTTTTATTGGTAGCCCAATAATTTCATGACCTGTTTGGAATTTTGTTCCTCCCCAAAGACTTCGTAATTGAAAGTTTCATCTCTATTTCTTCGTACCAATACATGTTTAGGCGAAGGAAGCAGACAATGATGAATTCCACCGTATCCACTCAATACATCTTGATAAGCTCCGGTGTGGAAGAATCCTAGGTATTGTACTTTACGTGTTTTAGGCATAAATACAGAGTTCATGTGTGCTTCCTGATTGTAATAATCCTGGCCATCACAGGTGATCCCACCTAAGTTCACACGTTCATATTCCGAATCCCAATTGTTGATTGGTAATAAAATGTATTTTTGGTTTAAAGCCCAAACGTCTGGTAAGTTGGTGATGAAAGACCCGTCAATCATAAACCAACGTTCGCGATCATTTTGTTGCTTACGTCCCAAAACTTTATAAAGAATTCCTGACGCTTCAGCGACTGTATATTTGCCAAATTCAGTAATGATATCCGGCTCCATGACTTCATGGTGCGCGCAAATCTGTTTGATCCTGTTGACAATTTCATTGACCATATATTCATAATCGAAATCATGTACCAATGAATCCTTAAAAGGCATGCCACCACCAATATCCAAAGTGTCTAAATCAGGATTTATTTTTTTGAATTTACAATAGAGCGTGACGTATTTCTCCAACTCATTCCAGTAATACGGTGTGTCTGATATACCCGAATTAATAAAAAAATGAAGTAGCTTCACCTTAAAATTTGGATTGTCAACAATCTTATTATTGTAAAAGTCGATGACATCTTCTTGCCGAATGCCCAATCTGGAGGTGTAAAATTGAGAATCTGGCTGCTCCTCTGAAGCGACCCGGATCCCCAAAGCACATGGTTCGTCTAATTCAATCTCATCATCATAGAGATTGAATTCCTCCTTATTGTCCAAGACAGGAATAATGTTTGTATAACCATCATGGATCATATCAACAATATACTGTTTGTACTGATAGGTTTTGAATCCATTACAGATGACTGTAATGTCTTTTGTTACGGTACCTTGTCTTTCCAATGAATCGATCATCGGCATGTCAAACGCAGATGAAGTTTCAAGGTGGATATCATTTTTCAAGGCTTCTTCTACAATGTGCTTGAAATGGGAAGATTTAGTACAATAACAGTATTTGTAAGATCCGCGATAGTTGTGTTTCAGAATTGCGGTCTGAAAAAGGATTTTCGCTTGTTGAATTTTTTTGCTGACGATAGGCAAATAGGTAAAACGTAACGGCGTACCGTACGTTTCTATCATTTCCATTAAATTCAAATCGTGGAAATACAATTCGTCGTCGATGATTTCGAATCCGTCCTGGGGAAAACCAACACTTAAGTCAAGAAATTCCTGATAGCTCTGCATTTTTTATTATTTTTGCAAAGATATACTTTAATGGTGAATACCTAAATAAGGAATGTTATTTATTTCCAGTTCACTATCAGGAAGTTGTAAAATTTACAAAATCATTAAATGGCAAATTCTATTCAAAGGCGACTTGTTGAAGTCACAGTACAGGCTGTTAAAGCGCTTTACAATGCAGATATTTTAGAACATCAGATAGCTTTACAAGCGACCCGAAAGGAGTTTGAAGGGCAGATTACGATCGTAACTTTTCCAGTAACGCGCTTCTCAAAATTGTCTCCGGAGCAGACCGGAGCAGCAATCGGTACCTATTTACAGCAGCATATTACTGAAATCTCAGACTTCAACGTAATAAAAGGCTTTTTGAATATCGTGCTTTCTGATGACTACTGGGTTTCCTTATTGAACAATACGATTGTTGCCAGAGATTTTGGCATCTTTCCAGCTAATGGAAAGAAGTTGATGGTGGAATATTCTTCGCCGAATACGAATAAGCCTTTACATCTGGGGCACATCCGAAATAATCTATTAGGGTATTCTGTTGCTGAAATTCTCAAAGCCTATGGTTATGAAGTCATCAAAGCCAATTTGGTGAACGATCGTGGTATCCATATTTGTAAGTCCATGTTGGTCTGGCAGAAATTTGGTGCGGGGGAGACGCCTGAATCCACAGGCATGAAGGGTGATCACCTTGTCGGTAAGTATTATGTCGTTTTTGACAAGGAGTATAAAAAAGAAATAGAGTTGCTGAAAGCCGAGGGGCAATCCGAAGATGAGGCGAAAAAGAATGCGCCATTGATGAAAGAGGCTCAGTCTATGCTTCAAAAATGGGAGGCAGGAGACGAAGAGGTAATCAGGCTTTGGAAAACCATGAATAGTTGGGTCTATGCCGGTTTTGAAAAAACCTATAAGCAGTTGGGGGTAGACTTTGATAAATATTATTACGAATCCGACACCTATCTTTTGGGTAAAGATATTATTCAGGAGGGACTGGACAAAGGCGTTTTCTTTAAGAAAGAAGACAATTCGGTCTGGATAGATCTGACAGACGAAGGATTAGACCAAAAATTGGTTCTCCGTGGGGATGGTACTTCAGTCTATATTACACAGGATTTGGGTACTGCACAGCTTAAATATGATGAGTTCAAAATGAGTGAATCCATTTATGTTGTCGGTAATGAGCAGGATTACCATTTCAAGGTCTTGTTTTTGATCCTCAAAAAACTGGGTAAATCATGGGCGGATGGTTTGTTCCACTTATCTTATGGCATGGTTGATTTACCTTCCGGTAAAATGAAGTCACGTGAGGGAACGGTGGTGGATGCCGACGACTTAATGGCCGAAATGCTTAAAACAGCACAGGAACGTACGGAAGAACTTGGGAAAACCGAAGGCTTGGCTGAAGATGCCAAGGCTGCACTTTATAACACCATCGGGATGGGTGCGTTGAAATACTTCTTATTAAAAGTAGACCCAAAGAAACGTCTATTGTTTGATCCAAACGAATCGGTAGATTTTCAAGGTCATACCGGACCTTTTATCCAATATACACATGCGCGCATCAAATCTGTTTTGAGTAAGGCTGAATTTGATGCGAATAGTCCGGTATCGGTACTTCCTTCAATTTCATCTTATGAGCGTGATCTGATTCAGCAGTTGGGTGCCTTTCCGGAAACTATTGAGGCATCTGCACAGGAATTTAGTCCAGCGCAATTGGCCAATTACGTTTACGAGGTTGCCAAGTTATATAATAAATTTTATCACGAAGAGAGTATATTAAAGGCCGAAGCCAACGATGTAAAGAATTTTAGATTACATCTATCAGCGGCAGCAGCGAAAGTTATCGCCAAAGGAATGGGGTTGTTGGGTATATGTGTGCCGGAAAGAATGTAACGATATGAGGAAGATTCGTGTTGGCCTTATAGGCTTTGGTATTTCAGGACAGGTTTTTCATGCTCCTGTAATGCGTTCTATCGTGGCACTGGAACTTGTAAAGGTTACCGCGCGCAAGGCTGAGCAACAGGCGCTATTGAAAGAGCGCTTTCCGCAAGCGGAGACTGCACTGTCCGCTGATGAAATTTTTGCTGATGAAACCATCGAACTGGTCGTGATTGCTACCTCTAACGATATGCATTATCCAATGGCAAAACGTGCTTTGGAGGCTGGAAAACATGTCGTTGTTGAAAAACCGTTTACAAATACGGTAGAACAGGCAGATGAGTTGATTGCGCTCGCCAGAGAAAAGAATTTGGTGCTTGCTCCCTATCATAATCTGAGATTTACTTCGGATTATCGAACGGTAGAGAAAATTATAAAAGGTGGCCGATTGGGACGGATCGTAAATCTGGAATCAAGATTTGACCGTTTTCGGAATTATTTGAGACCCAATGCATGGCGTGAAGAGAATTTGCCCGGATCAGGTATATTTTACGATTTGGGTCCGCATCTTATCGACCAGGCTTTGCAATTATTTGGAAAACCGAATGCTGTATTTGCAGACCTTGCGATACAACGGGATCACGCAAAGACCATTGATAATTTTGACTGTATTTTGTACTACGATAATTTGAGAGTTTCGCTCAAAGGATCAATGCTTGCGAAAGAACCGACTCCACGATATCGCCTCTTTGGTATGAACGGAAATTTTGTAAAAAATGGTGTTGATCCCCAAGAAGCATTATTGCGGGACGGTAAGTTCCCTGATGAGGACCCCAATTGGGGCGAAGAGGAGCCCAGTATCTATGGTAAACTGAACATTGTTGAAGAAGGTAAAGATGTGGAAGAAATTATTGTATCAGAAAAAGGTTCTTATCCTGACTTTTATCAAAATGTTGCGGATACTATTTTAGGTCAAGCCACCTTAATAGCTTCGCCGGAACAGGCTCGAGATGTGATTCGTATCATCGAACTTGGTTACCAGAGTCAATCGGAAAGACGGGTCATTTCTACAGAAGATCAATTGATTGCTTATTAATATAAGACTGTGAATACATACGATGCGATTATAATTGGCGGTGGTGCCTGTGGTTTAATGTGTGCGGCACAAGCTGGACTGTTGGGAAAGAAAACATTGTTGTTGGAACGCAATGATAAAGTGGGAGCCAAGATCCTGATTTCAGGTGGCGGAAGATGCAATTACACAAATACCGGAACTACAATTGCTAATTTTATCTCTGAAAACCCGGATTTTTTGCACGGCATATTTAAGCAATGGACAGTCGAAGATACCATTGATTTTTTTGAAGCATACGGTATTAAAGGGCAAGAAAAGACTTTAGGGCAATTGTTTCCAGCAACGAATAAAGCGAAAGATATCGTTGCGGTATTTTCGAAGATTCTTTATGAAACTGAACAGGATATAGCGCTCAGCACGCTCGTGAAATCGGTGGAAAAGAATGCTGATGGGTTTACGGTTCATGTAGAAAGTCCGAAAGGAGAGCATCTGTATAGAGCTAAAAAGCTGGTGATTGCTTCAGGGGGGCTCCCAGTTCAGAAGCTGGGCGCATCTGATTTTGGATTACGTATTGCAAAACAGTTTGGCTTGGAGCTTGTTGCTACGGCTCCTGCATTGGTTCCTTTGACAATCACGGGAAAAGATGCAGATTGGTACAGTTCGTTGTCAGGGAATTCCGTGTTCTCCAAAGTATCTGTTGCGGGTATGTCTTTTGAAGAGAATATTCTGTTTACGCACTGGGGATTAAGTGGCCCGGCAATTCTTCAGATATCAAGTTATTGGCGGCCGGGGCAGGAAATTATCCTTGATCTGCTGCCTAATTTTAATTTAGATAATCTTATCAAACAAGAGCGCCAAGTCGGGGGAAAGAGGCTTGTTTCACAACTGCTGAATGACTATTTTAGTCGAAAGTTGGTGGATGCGCTCGGCAAATTCCTTGCATTGGATATCAAAATAGCATCCCTGAGCAAAGCTGACGCTAAGTTGATTGTTGATACGGTTCATCGTTTTAAGGTCAAACCTGCAGGTGATAAGGGATATGATAAAGCCGAGGTGATGCGTGGTGGTGTTTCCACAGCGGAATTGCGCGGCAAGACATTAGAATCCAAGAAAATACCCGGTCTTTATTTTGGAGGTGAGACTGTCGATGTTACAGGCTGGCTTGGTGGCTATAATTTCCAATGGGCCTGGGCAAGCGGTTATGTGATTGCGCAAGCTATTTAGCGCCCAAGATAAACAGCCGGCTTACCGGGGAAATGTCCTGAAGGTGAACTGCGGAACGATCATAGCTCAATACCGTTACATACAGATTTTTAGGAAAGACGATTAGAAGCGTGCTGATTCTGTGCGGTATCAGTTGGCTTTTCCGACCGATCTAGATATAATTGAGCTGCCGCAGTTAAACGTTGTCTTATCCGGCTTTGTAAATTGCGCGGAGTCAATACTTTGATCGCTTCGCCAAATCCTAAAATTTCCCGCTCCAATTCAAAATTCAGGACAACATCTATACGGATTAAGACTGATCCGTCCTCCTTTTTGTCTAAAATCTGCTGAGAGGGATGTATCGGTTTGGTTTCTACATAAGGCGCATTTCTGGCGTTGATCTCTAGTATCACACGTTGGCCACGATCTTTTTGTGTTTTAGTAACTCCTATGGTATCGGAAAAGTATCGTTCAAAATCTATTCCTGTATAGGCGATGTATGAATTTTTACCCATCTCCTCAATTGTATTAATTCGGTCCAACGCAAGTGTCATCAAACCCTCGCTTTTTTTATGGTGGCCAATCAGAAACCATCGGTTACGGTATTCTTTTAAGAGATAGGGTGAGAAAATGAGGTCCTGCCGTTGCGTTGCTTTGAAAGACTGGTAACTGATGAGAAGTGGTGTTTTTTCACGAATGGCCTGATGGAGGGGACTAATAAATGATAGCCCCTTCAAAAGATTGTTACTCTCCATTTGGATAATGGCGGGTTGATTGTCTTTTTTAGTGTGTATACTGTCCTCAAGGCGTGCGACTATATCACTCATTTCGTCGAAGCTTGAAAAACCGCTGACATGTTTTAAAACCTCTACAGCTTCCTTCATTTTTTGCATATCTCCAACAGAGATAGGCGAGTTGCTGATACTGTATTTTGGGTCTTCGTAGGTGTAAAATTTGCGATGTGTGACAATAATGGGGGCATTATATCCCAATTTATTGCTTCTCATCAACTGTATATCGCCCTGAATAGTTCGTTTGCTTATACCGTTTTTGATTCCTTCAAATTCATAAAGTGCATCGGAAACCTTTTCCATTAAGTCTTCTAAAGTCCATTTACGATGTCTTAGACGCAGACAGCTGTCTATTGTTTTGTAACGGATAAGTGCGAGTTTATTTAATGCCATATGTTTACTGATGGAAGTTTAGATGAAAATACAAACTTTATATTATCTACGCAAAGGGACTGCGTAAATTTTAACTGTCTTCA
The DNA here is from genome assembly GCF_003071065.1 of Sphingobacterium athyrii. Lineage (GTDB taxonomy): Bacteria > Bacteroidota > Bacteroidia > Sphingobacteriales > Sphingobacteriaceae > Sphingobacterium > Sphingobacterium athyrii. The sequence goes on from NZ_QCXX01000002.1 coordinate 78,866, forward strand.
ACGCGTTAAAGGAGCAGCATTGAATTTTTAAGGAAATTCGCTGTTTATCCAAGTAAAATAGCTACTTTTGCGGAGAAGCAAACTGGTTCTATCGCTGCTCTTTCGGGAGGAGAGGAAAGTCCGGGCAACATAGAGCGACACGCTTCCTAACGGGAAGGATGCTATCAAAATAGCAGACAGAAAGTGCCACAGAAAATATACCGCTTTTCGGAGTAAGGGTGAAAACGTAAGGTAAGAGCTTACGGTCTTGTATGGTAACATATATTACGGTAAACCTCGTGTGTTGAAAGACCAAATAGGTTACGAAATCTGAAGGCTGCTCGTCTTCTTTCAATTTATTGGAATTCGTAATGGGTAGGTTGATTGAGTTTGTCAGCGATGGCAAATCTAGATAAATGATAGAAATTCCACTTCGGTGGTCTACAGAACCCGGCTTACAAGGTTTGCTTCTTTTTCGCTAATTGCTAAAAAAACCTTATATTGATTTCCATAATTGAAAATAGCATAACGCTGAATTTATGAGTACAATTTTAATCATTGACGATGAACGCGCCATCAGAAGTTCTCTGCGTGATATCTTGGAATATGAAGATTATACGATTTTAGATGTTGACAATGGCCGGGATGGATTGGATATTTTAAAAAAAGAAAAGATCAACTTGGTGCTATGTGACATCAAGATGAATAACATGGACGGAATGGAGGTGCTGTCCGAAGCACATCAGACCAGCCCAGACATTCCTTTTATTATGATTTCCGGTCATGGCACGATTGAAACAGCAGTTGAGGCGGCAAAAAAGGGTGCTTTTGATTTCCTTGAAAAACCATTGGATTTAAACCGATTGCTTATTACGGTTCGAAATGCATTGGATAAGAGTTCACTAGTCACCGAAACCAAGGTATTAAAACGTAAAGTCAGCAGTTCAAAGACAAAAGATATATTGGGTGAATCCGGAGCAATTAAACGGATCAAAGAAACAATAGATCGTGTTGCTCCGACGGAGGCAAGAGTATTGATTACAGGGGCAAATGGTTCGGGTAAGGAGCTTGTGGCCCGTTGGCTGCATGAAAAATCAAATCGTTCACAGGCACCATTGATCGAGGTAAACTGTGCTGCGATTCCTTCGGAACTGATTGAATCCGAATTGTTCGGGCATGAAAAAGGTTCCTTTACTTCGGCGATTAAACAACGGATAGGTAAGTTTGAACAGGCCAGTGGTGGAACATTGTTTTTGGACGAGATAGGTGATATGAGCCTTTCTGCTCAGGCTAAGGTTTTGCGGGCTTTACAGGAACATAAAATTACCAGAGTGGGGGGAGATAAGGAAATTGATGTGAATGTACGTGTTGTCGCTGCAACCAACAAAGATTTGCTAAAAGAAATCGAAGAGGGTAATTTTAGAATGGACTTGTATCACCGTCTTTCGGTAATTTTAATCCATGTGCCGTCATTAATTGATCGCGTTGATGACATCCCTTTGCTTTCCACCAACTTTTGCGAAGAAATATGTATGGAGTACGGTATTCCTGTGAAGGAAATAACGAATGCTGCAATGAAAGAATTGAGCCATCTCCCCTGGACAGGAAATATTCGTGAATTGCGGAATATGATCGAGCGTCTAATTATTTTGAGTGATAAATCCATTACTGATAAAGATGTTGTTGCATTCGCTAATCCTTCGCGTGAGCCAGTAGGTGGAGTTGCCTATGAAAAAGGGGCAGTAAATTATGGGTTGGATATGGATTCGTTTGATTCGTTCCAGGATTATAAGGATCATGCGGAAAAAGAATTTATAAAATATAAATTGGAAAAGAATAATTGGAATGTGTCCAAGACTGCGGATGACCTCGATATACAGCGTAGTCATCTCTATAGTAAAATTGAGAAATTTGGTCTCAAAAGAGATTAATATAAAATAAGGGCTTTCAAAAGAAGCCCTTATTTTATATTAATCTAGCGATGTATTTTACATTAAAAATCATGGTTAAGTAGCTGTATTGTTAAAATAATCTTAACATGATTTAATAAGCTGTCTAATCAAGATTTTTCTATTGCAGTATTGCTTTCACATTTGCTACTGAAATCTCAGTATAGTTTCTGACATAAGTATCGCTTACAGGAAGCTCTTGTTGTTTATGCGTTGATAATACAGCAACAACCTTCATTCCCGCATTCTTAGCAGCTGTAATACCCGAAAAGGAATCTTCAAATACAATACATTTTTCAATCGGCATACCAAGATTTTCAGCTGATTTCAAGTAAACTTCGGGATGTGGTTTATGAAGTTTCACATCTTCGCTGCTTAATGTGGACGAGAAAAGATCCCGGATCTTTAACTCATCCAAGATCAGATCCATATTTTCCTTGGGTGCAGATGTTGCTACTGCAAGTTTAAATCCATTGTCTTTTAACTCTTTTAAAAATTCTATTAAACCTTTAATAGGAGCTACATGTTCTTTGTAGATCACTCTAAAAAGCTGTTCTTTTTCAAATTCAAGCGTACGCAATTCTTCAGGAGATATTGGTCGTTTAAAAAAATGCTGCATGATATAGCTGTTGTGTTTGCCATACATATGCTGTTCAAATTCTTCTTCAGTAGCCTGCTGTACGTTATGGTTTTTAAAAAAAGCTCTGAAAGCTTCTGCGTGGAAGGGATTTGTGTGACTTATAACCCCGTCCATGTCAAAAATTGCCGCGTATTCTGTCATTTGGCTAATATACAATAATTGCTTTATTTGATTGTTTGTCGACTTTCATATTCCAGTAAATATTTTAGGATACTGTTACAATATGCCTAGATTATAACGACCTTTATCGGAACTGCTTACTTCTCTATGAAACTGGAAGAAATCTTCGTAGTTACTTGCTGGATAATTCCCTTCGAAGAGCTCCAATTTTCGATACGTTAATAATTTATTTCCTTTTATTTCTGATTTAAATTCATATTTACCAAATGGTTTTTCGATGATCTTCTGTTCAGGTGTTATATTTTTTACGATGTTGTCCGGGAGTGTGATGCTAATGCTGTCAATGTCAATAAACCCACGTTCTATAAAAATATCCTCTGTACGATTTTTATTCTCAGAAATGCTGGATTGTGTATTGAAGATATTGGGCTGGATCAGCATTTTATTACCATTTTTCACAGCATAATTTTTAATGAAAATCGTTAGGTTTTCTTCAATAAATGGTTTCTCCTGTTTGTGTTCGGCGTATTTTACCTGGTCGAAATTGATATTGTCGATGTTATAATACTCGGCCAATAATTTGGTTTTCTCATTGTTGTTCGCTAAAAGTATCTCCATATGGTTTTCATATTGCGTGCCATAAAACTTCGTGTTTAAAACACCTTTTATGCTGCCGTCATCAGCGAGTGTCAGGTCAGCATTGCGAAGCTGGAGATTGGTTGAGTTACTATATTTTGGCGTATGCATAATCACCCCGCCATTTTCGGTACAGGCAATGACGTCCCTGTCATCCGTAAAATTGCTGAGGAATCCAAAAGGAAGGTTCTGACTGGTACATTCCAGCCAAGTCGTGTCATTTTTGAAGGGGACGCATAGGATTGCATGATTGCCATCCTGTACGTTTGCAAATGTCTTGTGGAAATTCTCCTTGCGTTTTCCGGCTTCAACCATACAATAGTAAGAAGGTATATCAACTGCTGATAACATACTTCTCATATAGTTCACCAGGGCTTTGCAATCACCATATCCTAAACGGTCAACCTCAGATGCAGGAAAAGGTTCAAGTCCGCCTATTCCGATCTGAATGCTGATGTATCTCGTGTTTTTTTGCAGATAATCGTATAGAATTTTTGCTTTTTCCCGATCCGATGAAGCATTCTTTGTCAGTGATATGAATTTCTGTTTTGAGGCTTCGGTAAGATCTTCCTTTTTGCTCAATAATTTGGTTGTAAACCAGTCTCCGTATTCTTTCCAGTCGCTAAAGTTGCCTTCTTTTCCGTAGTAGACAAAGTTTTTAGGAACGATCAATACACTTGTTCTTTTTAGATTGGGATTGGGGCTATAAGACTCCTCTTTTTTAGCGGGAATTTGTTCTGTGCTCCAGATTTTGCTGACTGTTTTGTCGGTTTTCTCCTCTTTAATAGCACCTTTATAGTTTTTTGACTCGATGCGGAATTCAGTGCCAATCGGTGTTATAAATTGATAGCTGCTTTTTTCAATGGAAACATTGTTCGAAACTTCAGGAGTCCATGAAGGAATAATCAAGTTTTGTTTATGTTTTACTTCGTATTGATATTCAATTGTATAGGGGTAACTGTGGTAATCGGGAACATAGAGCTTCATCCTCGAATCCGCAAACATCGTACTGTTGTCGACAGCACTAAGATCTTTAAAATCCTTACTTGCTATTTTTTTCTGTAATATCCCCATCTCATTATAAATCGCTCCTTTGATGCTCTTGATCTCATTTGATTTGTTATAATGTATTGGAAGGGCAGCATAGTAATCCCCATTTTTATTATAAACGGTAATGGCGCGCGTGACGGTTTCAATAACTTGCTCCGGGGATTTTACGTCCACCACGGTTTTGTCATTTCTAACGGTGGCTACGGCCCGGCTCTTTAATGCACTCGGAATGTTGGCAATATCATAGTTATCTTGTCCAATAGCGGCAATTGGAAGGAGGAAATAGATTAAATTGGCAATTAACGTTTTCATTTTTTTGTGGTTAATCTAATATCTAATTTTTGCTGTTGTATAATACGTGAATAAAGCTCTTTTAAGGAGAAGTACTCGTCTACCGTGAATATGGGCTTGTTAAAACTCAGGCTTCCCAGAACTTCCAGTTTATTGTCATTTAGTTGTGTCATATATTTATATCGCGCAGCGGATTCAGGAAGAGCCAAAGATACGTTTTGAGGTTTATCAGTTACGTCATATTGTTCCGGGATTTCCAATTGGATAGTATATTGAAGCTTAGACTTAAATCCCATATCTACCGGATAGGTACGGTCCTGAATTTTGAATGGATTATAGGATATACGGTCGATGACGTTAGGAGCAAACGATAATATAGTACTTCCTTCTTGCTTATTGACATCTAGTGTAATATCAAATGTCTCGTTTAATACCTGATCAACCTCGTTGAGATGTTCAATTTTAGCATTTGTAAGGCTGACGTTGGGCATCTCTTCATCCAGTTTCTCCCAATATTCTTCGAGGGAGTTGAATTTGGCGATATGTTGTCTTTTCAAAAGCGCTTTATTGCCTTGACTGCTTATGGTGAGTGTTCCTTTAAGCTGGCCTTGGTCGTTTAGTACGCCTATCAAGGTATAGTATTGTTCGGATATCTCTTCGGAAGCTAATGGAAACCAGTCTGAACTCTTTTTGGAGTATATGATTCTGCCGCGTTCATTGAGACATTGTAGTGGCAATGAGCCAAAGGGAAGATAGGTGTTCGATGCATCCAGTTTATATTTTGTTCCATCGATGTCAACGCAGGCGATAACATAGTCAAAATCTGATAATACAGGGAATAGTGAATTTGGGGTGCCATTTCGTCTAGTCGATAGAATAATTGGATAAGCGTCTAAATCCGCAGCCTGTAAAGCCGTGACCAGCGCTAAATTGATATCACCAATATTGCCGGTTCTTTTTTCCAAAGCTTTTTCGATTCCGCTTTCTGCATATTTCCCGAGATAGTTATTCCATTTTATCTGTTTCTTGATATAGTCATAGATTTTGTTGGCCTTTACCAATTTTGAATCATTTGGAGATAAAAGCGTTGACAAGGTAGTTTTGAAGAGATCTGTTTTCTTCAATTGTCCACCAAAGGTCTTCTCATTCATTAATTCTGTGTCAACATCTTTCCATGTCTTACTAAAGGTTTTTTTAACACCGGTACTTGGATAGAATATAGATTCGAGTTCATAATATATTGCGGATTTAAAATTTTTTGGAGAAGTCATAAAGTCTTCTTCAATAAAAGCTGGAATATTGGACATCGTATAGGTGAGCTTTGAACAATCCATTCTTATTCCATCCAAAAAGAGATATTCCTTCAAAACTTCTCCTTTTTTTTGGTCATCCAGTTTATATGGACCACGCAATACGACATTATAAGTAAAAGATGCAGGTATAATAGCGATACATTGGCTCTTTAATTTAGGAATATCATCCTGAAATACCCATGTCTTAAAATTAAATAGATCCTGTTCGAGTGTTCGATAAGAAACTTCTATGATGGATCCTTCTTTAATATTGGGAAGCGTAAATTTATTCAGATCAAGGTAAGCCGAGTAATTTTCTTTAAAAACCTTTTTATTCTCAAGTTCTGTTCGATTGATCTGCCCGTTTTCCAAATTGTAGGTAACAGCCTTTAACTCGTCCAGATGGTCACGGATATAACTCCCTCTTTTGTAGGATGGTATTTCGAAGTTAGCTTTTTTAAATCCTTCTTTGTTATTTATACGAATAAGCACATGGTACTCATGCATTAATTTTACCCGGTGGTCATAGTCATCGACGAAGACTGCGCTTTGCCCAAATTCTTTTAAGACAATAGCATCGGCATTACTGTCGAGTGGCGTAGGCGAAAAATCCGAAATAGAGATTCTACCAAAATCGAAATTTTGACCAAATATAGTTGGACAAAAATAAAATATTAAAAATAGCGTTAAAAAATGGCGCATAACTTAGGCGTAATTTGTTTACGAATATAAGTTTTTGTCCAAAATTAAACGATAGCTTTAAAAATATTATTTGTCTATTTGTAGTAGATTGTTAATGACTTCGGTGATATTATCGATATCTTCACCATCCTCCAGCATCGAAAACGCGAGATATGTTGCATAGATCTCAGGACTGAATTTAACATGTTTGTCTGAAATAAACTTGTCGATCTGCTGCTCATTGCATTCGAAATTTATACTTTGCAACTCGTTGAACAGGTTGGTTGAGATTGTTTGATGATTTTCCCCACAGGCAAATCCTGCAATAATATGGAATAGAAATTTATCGGTTATTTCGTCATCTTCCTTTTTGAACATAGCACGAATATGCTTATAATCGAATTTAGTTTTTGCACTATTGACTATAGTGTCCCAAATCTGATACTCCGCTTTTGTCTCCATAGCTCACTTTAAATTTATATTGGTATAAGCAATATACTAAAAATAATTTTATTTTGGGCAAGGATGGAAGCAAGATTTCTTTGGAAGTGGCGTGTATGCTATTTTTTTTGTACGCCATCCAGACGCAAATTAAGACATTAAGAGGTTGAAAATCATTTCACCTAATAAACATCCCAATAAGATGCCGGAAATAACGGATAGACTTATTTTTAACCAGATAGGGCTTGTTGTTAACGCTAATTTCATGCTGTAAAAATGCATTAAAAAAATCCGTTAAGAAAGAATTTTGCTGGAGAAAAAGCCTATTGTAGTCATATCATGACATGAAACTATGGGCTTTGTGGTATGATAATTGAAAATTAATATTTGAATTCGATTTTTTTAGTAATTTAAGTCGGAAAATGATTTTTTGAAATAGCCTGATTTATAATTATGATGACACGAATAGTATTGACAGTATTTCTGTTTACAATGGCAAAGATGGGGCTGGGGCAGCAGTTGAATATTGATAAGATCCGGAAAGATTATGCTGAGGCCGTTAAGGATGAGGATTTATGTGAACGGAATTTTGAAATACTCGATGAAGGTGCTAAATCCACTACAGAAAAAGTTTACCGGGCGGCTTATGAGATATTAATGGCTAAACACATGGGTAACCCCTTTAAAAAAGTCGGTCAGTTTAAAGAAGGTAAGAAGCATTTGGAAGAATTGATTAAAGATAATCCCAATCATATAGAAGCCAGGTTTATTCGATGGAGTGTGCAGGTCCACGCGCCTTCATTTTTGGGATATAAAGATAATATTATTGAAGATAAGAACTTCCTTATCAAAAATCTTCATAAGTTGCCAAATGAAGAAGCAAAATCAATCATTTACAATTACCTGAAAGGAGCCAATTCCTATCTGAAAGGGGGGCAGATATTCACTACGGTTGATTTAAAGGAACTTGGACAATAGACGTTAAAGGATGTTAATTCAATAGAATGCTATTTTTTTGGCTGCAATATTGCTTTATTTTAGTTCGACGAATTAATTCAACATCTACAAAATTAGAATGCTATGAAGAATATAGTTTTTCCGATGTCCATACTGACCGCAAGTTTACTTTTTACGGCATGTGGTGTCAGTAAAAAAACATATGTAGGTTTGCAGACAGAGTATAAAACCTTGCAGACACAATATCAGGATAGCCAACTTCAATTGACTGAAAGTCGGTCACGGATTAAGAGTTTGGAAGATCAATTGGCTTCAGAACGGCAAAATAATGCTGATCTTAAGGCGGCTTATGCAGCGTTACAAAGTTCTCTGGATAAGAGTATCAATCAAAACTCACAGGGAAATGTCAATATTTCCAAACTTGTTGATGAAATCAATGCTTCAAATAAGTATATCAAACATCTTGTTGAAACAAAGAACAAGTCTGACTCGTTGAATTTGGTGTTGACAAATAACCTGACTCGATCACTGAGCCGTGAGGAGTTACAGGAGGTTGATGTTCAGGTTTTAAAAGGTGTAGTATATATATCGCTAGCAGATAATATGCTGTACAAGTCTGGTAGTTATGAAATCAGTGATCGTGCTGACATGACGCTGAGCAAAATAGCGAAGATTATTCAGGATTACAGAGATTACGAAGTATTGATTGAGGGTAATACAGATACTGACCCCATTTCAAAACCAAACATCCGGAACAACTGGGATTTAAGTACATTAAGAGCTTCTTCTGTTGTTCAGGCCTTACAGACTAAGTACGGAGTGGATCCCAAGCGATTGACAGCAGGGGGTAGAGGAGAGTATAATCCTGTTGCAGATAATTCAACCGCTCTTGGAAAGCAACGCAACCGTAGGACACAGATTATTATTACACCGAAGCTGGATCAATTTATGGAATTGATTGATAAAGCCCCGGAGCCAACTGAGGTAACACCGGAACAATAAGTTAATCCCAATATCGCTCCGTGGAGCGATAGGAGATACTGTTTAAATAAAAAATCCTTTCCGATCTTTGGAAAGGATTTTTTATTTACCCGAAAAATTTACTTGGATCAAAACCATGTTCCTTCAGTACATCGTCTGGAACACCGTTCCAGACCCCCGGTTTATTGCCGGCATATCCTATATCTTTGATACCTATCTCACTGGTATAAAATCCGGAAGAGGTGAGGTTGCGCATCAATGAAAAGAACGCGGCGCCCTGTTGCATTTCTGGTTTTGCCAGCTCAGGATAAGCAATTTCATCTACGAGTGCAAGTTGATCTTTGCTGGCACACTTTATAAATACATTACCATACCGTCTTTTAGACTGAAGATCCAGCCAACGTAGACCGCCCCGCATCGGGATCTTATTGTCGGGTAAATCTTTGACAATAAACTCGATAAAATCGGGCACTCCCGCCTCTGAAGCACTTCCTGATGTGCTGTCCTTTGGAATAATGATATCGGCTAAAACAGTAATTGTTGCCATTTCATGTTCATCAAAAAACTTTTCTGCCTTTAACTGCGCTGTCCTTTCATATTCAAAATCCTGAACACCGGGCAATTTATCCGCATTATTTGCAGTTGTAGCGTTTTTAGCGTCTTTGGAATTACAAGCTGCGGTTAAAAGACCAGATCCAGCCGCAATAAAGCCTAATGCTTTTAGAGATTCTCTTCTATTCATGCTTTAACCATTTAATTTTTTCTTTTCCTGTAATATGTATTCTGCCGTGCGCATTGATAGAGCCAGAATTGTCCATGTGAGATTTTTATCACCTTGTTGTACAAATGGACCGGCGTCTACTACATAGAGATTTTTGCAGTCATGGGCTTGTCCCCATTTGTTTAATACTGAAGTTTTAGGATCATTGCCCATTCGGGTTGTGCCCCCTTCATGAATAATTTTTCCTGGGGCTTCCAAACCGTATAAGGTATCTGCACCCGGAATTTTAGACGTAATGACAGCACCCATTTCATGCATAATGGATTGAAATGTTTCTTGCATGTGTTTGGCTTGTGCTATTTCTTCATTTGCCCATTTGTAATTAAAGCGGAGTACCGGAATGCCAAATTTGTCAACTTGGTTAGGGTCAATTTCACAATAATTATCTTTTCTTGCCAATGCTGTACCGCGACCTGCCATACCAACATTTGCACCATAGTAGCTGCGGAAATCTTCTTTCAGCGCTGTGCCATATCCGCCTTTCGCTTTTGTTTTTCCATTGGCACCTTTTCCGGTATCATTTACGTTTGGTACCCAGTTTAAAAAGCCATAGGATGGCATATGCAAACCACCGCCGTATTCAATATGATAACCTCTTGGGAAATTCAGTTTTGCGTTGTCTTCCCACCATGGTGAATAGATATGCACGCTCCCCACCCCGTCTTCGTTATATCTCTTACGATCGAGAAGTTGGGGTAAATATCCAGACAGGCTGGCTCCAGTCGAATCATGGAGATATCTTCCGACTAAGCCACTGCTATTTCCTACACCGCCGGGGTGCGATTTCGATTTTGAATTTAGCATGATCCGGGCGCTTTCGCAGGCACTCGCACCCAGAATAACCGTTTTTCCTTTTACGGTATATTCTTGTAAATCTTTTGTGTCAACATAGGAAACTCCAGTAGCGATGCCCTCATCGTTGGTCAATACTTCCCGAACCATTGCATTGTCGATCACTTTTAGATTCCCGGTTTTCATTGCTGGAATCACCAGGCAAGATGATGATGAGAAATCCCCATATACTTTACATGCACGGCCGCATTGTCCGCAATAGAAACAGGTCCCTCTGTCTTTAATGTCTTTGGAAACCTCGGTCAGTACCGCACCACGCCCCGGAATGACAGGTACACCGGCTTTCTTGGCGCCTTTTGCAATATATAATTCGTTGAGTCGAGGTTTTGGAGGTTTCATAAAAATACCATCAGGTTCGTTATGTATGCCCTCCGCTGTTCCATAAATACCGATCATGCGGTCTACGCGATCATAAAATGGTTTCACTTCATCATAAGTGATCGGCCATTCATCCGTGACCCCATCTTTCGGTTTAAAATCATCAGGTCCCATCCGCAAAGATATACGTCCCCAGTGATTTGTTCGACCACCCAGCATTCTTGCTCTGAACCATTCGAATTCGGTTCCATTTACTTTACTGTAAGGCTCGCCCTCAAGTTGCCAACCGCCAAAGGCAGCGTCGAAATCGCCAAAAGGCCGTGTGGTACCGGCTCCTCTTCGTGGGGACTCCCATGGCCAACGTAACTGTAACGAATCTTTTGCCGGATCATAAAAGGGACCAGCCTCCAGCATCAATACTTTGAGACCTGCATGCGCCAGGATATATCCGGCCATACCCCCTCCGGCACCAGAGCCGACTACGATCGCGTCAAACAATTCGGGATTTTCTTTAATTTGATAATTTGACATAATTAAATTGAGTAATTAATTGAATACCCGATGAGATACATTTCTTGAGCGATTTAGCTATCTATGGGACGGTTCAATTAATTGATGGTTATTGTTTCATGTTTAAAATCATCGTGAATATATTGATAAAATTTTATTTTTTTTCAATTTAATTTATCGTTTTAGCAAGTTTCTAAATAAAGAATAGAAGATTGTTACAAATGTCGTGTTGATTATTTGAATGAAACGAGCATGATGTGGGTGCCCAGCGTAAAATGGTACCGATATTACTCGCACAAGAAATATCGGTTACCGCTTGATCTGACTTAATTTTTTAAGTTGATTGTGCTATCTATTCCAATCTCTTGCTGAAATATTTCATCATGCGAAATAACAAGCAGTGTACCCTTGTAACCTTGAATTGCATGGGTAAGTACACGAATATTTTGGATATCTAAATTATTGGTAGGTTCATCCAATACGATCAGATCCGGAGCCTGCTGTTTAATTGTTAGGCAGCACAGGATCAGACGCATTTTCTCTCCGCCACTTAGAAATTTACAAGATTTGTCCCAGTCATCTTTCCCGAATAGAAAACGGTTGAGTCTAATTTTGATTTCGTGTTCTGGTAAGGATTCTGTATTGTAATTTTGAGCCTGTTCATAAACGCTCAGCTGCGGATCGATAAGTGAATACTCTTGGTCGAGGTAGATAGCGCTGAAGTTATGTCGTTCAATTCGACCTTGCGTAGGAGTGAGACGGCCTAAGAGCAATTTAACCAATGTCGTTTTGCCGGAACCATTGTTGCCCTTTATAATAACTCGGTCTCCACTGAATAGCTGTAAGTCAATATTTTCCTTCCATAGTGCAGTTGAATTGTATTGAAAATTGATGTCTGTGGCTTTAATGATGCTTTTTCCGAGTGGGAAAATACTGTTTCCCAAATCAATTTTGATTTCATCCAATGCAGCTTTTGTACTCCTAAGCCCTTGGAGATTGGATTGGATATCGCCAATTTTGTCTTGGTGAACACTTTTGATTTTGGCCGTGCTTTTTTCCGCATTGTTCCGTAATGTGTTCATCATAATACGGGCAACACCTGCTTTCTCCTGTTTTTTTTGACCGCGGTTGTTTAATCTATTTTGCCTTTCAATGGTTTCTCTTTCTTTTTCTTTTGCAATTTTGACTGCTTTTTCCTGATGTTGTATGTCCTGTTGTAAAGCATGACGTTCTATTTCTTTTTGCGACTCATAAAATGCATAGTTTCCGCCGTACCGTTTGATGCCCTTTACTGTCATTTCTAAAGTATCTTCCAGAAGGTTGAGGAGCATTCGATCATGGCTGACGACTATGATGGTTTGCTTTGAAGATTCTATCCAGCGATAAAGCTGCTTTTTGCTTTCAAAGTCCAAATGATTGCTGGGTTCATCTAAAAGAATAAGTTCACAAGCGTGAATCTGGATACCGGCCAACAGTATTTTAGTTTTTTGTCCGCCGCTGAGATCGGACATTTTCTTTTTCAAATGAATTTCTGGTAGATTCCAATACCTGAAAGCTTCCTGACAGCGTTCTTCCAGTGTCCAGTCCTCTTGAAGATCATTGAAATTTTGTTCGGAAGCATCGCCTTCTAGAATAGCATATAGTGCTTCCAGCTTTTTGTCAATGCCCAAAGCTTGGGCAACAGTAAACTCGTCATACTGTCCGGTAACCTGCGGGACGTACAAGGGGCGGGTATCGCAGTGTATGCTTCCTGCACTGGGAGATAGATCTCCGGCCATCATACGCAGTAATGTGGATTTACCGACACCGTTGTTGCCAATTAATGCTATTTTCTCTTGCGAGTTGATTGATAGACTTATGTTTTCAAACAATAAATCTTTATTTGGATGTATATAGGATACCTGTTGTAATGAAATCATGCTAAAATTCTTTAAATGTTAAAACAGACCATTTCGATAAGCCATTTATCGCTGGTATTGATGACGTTCTAAAGAATTTTAATCTTACATACAGTTTTATTTAGTTGTGGTACTGCAAATATACAGCTTTATTTTTGATCTCAAAAGTTTGTTTTTGATCTATAGTCAAATTCCTTAATACTTGGCTACAAAAATATAGGGTAATAGGTTGAATTTTGAGTGTATATTATTGCTGTTTGCGTGGAACAAATCGTAATTTTGAAAAAAAACATGGTAAATAAAATACTTCTTATAGATGACGAGGAGAAACTTCGTAAACTGCTCGCTAAGATTATCACTTTGGAGGGGTTCGAGGTAATCGAGGCCGCTGATATTAAATCTGGCTTGAAAAAGCTTGATGTTTTCGATATCGATGTTGTATTGTGTGATGTTAAGTTGCCCGATGGCAATGGCGTGGAAACCGCAAAACTGATCAAGGAACGTTATCCTATTGTTGAAATTATACTATTGACTGCCTATGGTAATATTCCAGATGGAGTTAAGGCAATAAAAAATGGTGCATTTGAATATATAACCAAAGGTGATGACAACAACAGGATTATTCCTTTGCTCTATAAAGCCTGTGAGAAGGTTGCGCTCGCCCGAAGGGTGAGACAATTGGAAAAGCAGTTGGGTGCTAGACTCTCATTTGATAAAATTATAGGAAGCTCTGCTGCCATAAAGTCTGCAATCGCTTTGGCTCAAAAAGTTTCTGTTACGAATACGACTGTGCTTTTAACCGGGGAAACGGGGACAGGTAAAGAGGTGTTCGCACAAGCGATCCATCAAGCTAGTCCGCGAAAGGAACGTAGTTTTGTCGGAATAAATTGTGCGGCTTTCACGAAGGATCTGTTGGAAAATGAATTGTTCGGACATAAATCAGGTGCATTTACGGGCGCAACAAAAGACCAGCGAGGTCTCTTTGAAGAAGCGCATTTGGGGACCATTTTTTTGGATGAGATCGGGGAGATGGCGATCGAACTTCAGGCCAAAATCCTACGTGTACTAGAGACAGGGGAATTTTTAAAAGTAGGTGATTCCAGGCCAACAAAAGTGGATGTCCGTATTATTGCCGCAACCAATAGGGATCTTGAAGCTGAAATTGATGCCGAGCATTTTAGAAGCGATTTATTTTATAGACTATCGGTCTTTACGATACAGCTACCGCCTTTGCGCCAACGTGTTCAGGATATTCGGTTATTGGCCCAATATTATGCCGATATTTTCGCCCTAAAATCGAATATCAAACCTTTACAAATGACAGCCGAATTTGTCGCTGCTCTCGAACGAAATGTGTGGCGGGGAAATATCCGTGAACTAAAAAATGTAATTGAACGCAGTGTCATATTAAGCGAAGATGGACGGCTGGATGTCGACAGTCTTCCTTTTGGAGTGAATAGTTCGAAAGCCAACGATGTGTTATCCTCCAGTTTTTCCATGACAACTGTAGAACGCCAGCATATTCAGCGCGTATTGCAGCACACAAATGGAAATAAAGCAGAAGCAGCGCGCTTGTTGGAGATCGGTGTAGCCACCTTGTATCGAAAAATTGAGGAATATAAAATACAATGAAACTTAAGGCAAAGCTGACTTTCGGTGTAGGTTTTTTATTTTCCATGATCCTGTTTTTGGCCGTTTTAAGTGGCTGGAAAATCAGTCGTTTAAAACAGGATACCAATAATATTTTAGTTGCAAACTACAATACACTACAGTATTCAAGGAATATGCTGCTTGCCTTGGAGCAACTTCATGCCGACTTGAGCGGGCTGGAGCTTTTTGCACAGAACTTAAAATTGCAACAGCAAAATATGACCGAAAATGGAGAAAAAGAAGCTACCGCACGTGTGAGTTTACATTTTTCAGCACTCCAACGGCAGCCATCAAATCTTGTTTTAATCGCTGATCTCAGGAAAGATATATCTCAATTGATGTATCTGAATATGGAAGCGATTGAGCACAAAAGTAAAATAGCAGATGACACGGCAGAAAAAGCAATTCTAGCCATATCGGTAGCAGGAACGATTTGTTTTATGATTGCTTTTGTGCTGCTTATTAATCTTCCTGCGACAATCGCAAACCCAATTGCCCAATTAACGGAGAGCATACAGCAGATCGCCAATGGAAATTATCGACGACGCTTGCGTTTTGAGCGAAATGATGAATTTGGTCTCGTGGCCCAGTCCTTTAACACCATGGCTCAAAAGCTTGAAGAATATTCCGAAAGTAAGCTGGGGAAAATATTGGCTCACAAAAAGCGGATTGAAGCATTAATAGCGAATATGCATGATGCGGTTATCGGCGTTGACGAAGAGGGGAAAGTACTTTTTGCGAATGAACAAGCCTGTCTGATAACTGGGGTAAAATTGAATGATTTTGAGGGAAGAAAATTGCAGGACATTGCTCTGTCTAACGATTTGGTAAATTGTTTAACAGGTAAGCTGTCGCATGAGCACCGAGAGAAAACGAATGCAGACCCGATTAAGGTGTTTGTCAATGGTAGGGAGAGTTATTTTGAGGAAGAGATTATCCCTATTAACATTATTCCAACAGGAGAAAGTGATTTTCAATATATAGGACAGTTTATCTTATTAAAGAATATAACCACATTTAAGGAGCTTGATGTCGCCAAAACAAATTTTATCGGAACAGTTTCTCATGAGTTGAAAACACCGATTGCTTCCATACGAATGGGAGTCCAGTTGTTAGAAAATAAGCAGATCGGTGCGTTGAATGACGAACAGAAAGAATTGCTTGTTAGCATTGCCGACGATACAGATCGTTTGTTACGTATCACTGGTGAGCTGTTGAATACGGCTCAGGTCGAAAGTGGTGCAATTCAGATGAAACTGATTCCAGTTGATGTAGCACCAATAGTAGAATATGCTGTATTGGCCAATAAGTCGATGGCTGAGCAGCGAGGAATTCATGTTGATGTTCATGTAGCGGAAGATTTGCCGTTAGTCATGGCAGATAGTGAAAAAGCGGCCTGGGTATTGACGAATTTACTGTCTAATGCAATCCGGTATTCCAATGAACGGACTTCAGTTTCTATTCTAGTCAGCAAGCACGAGTCAGGAGTGTTTATAAGTGTACAGGATGCAGGGCAGGGAATCGCGCCACAATACCTTGCCAAAATTTTTGAACGATATTTTCGTGTTCCAGGGACAAACAAAGAAGGTACAGGCTTAGGGTTGAGTATTAGCAAAGAATTTATTGAAAGTATGGGCGGGAATATTAGCGTGGAAAGCGAATATGGTGCTGGAAGCACATTTTCATTTTTTCTCCCTGTAGCCTAAATAGCGCAACCCTATCAATCTTTAAATCTATTTTCAAAATAGAGCGGTTTTTCCATTCAGAGGCCTTTTGGTTGGTCTTTTTTACGACCAAGCTTGGGGTAACATAGCACATTTATTGCCGTTTACTTACTCTTTCATTACTTTTTCATGGTCAATACAGCAACGAAAAGGCAACGAAACAACAACCAAATACCAGAGAAATAGCAAAGAAATAGAGAAGCAGAAGTAAAGCAGAAGCGAGTCAGGTCCCTAGAAAGTACGAAGAAACGGCCTATAATAACCAAAGAATCACCAAAGAATCACCAAAGGATAACCAAAGGATCACCAAAGAATAAGCGATAAATAAGCAGAGAAATAGTAATAAATAAGCAAAGAATAAGCAAAGAATAACCAAAGAAAAAGGCCATATCTCATTGCTTCTTTTTGAAAAAATCGCTTTTTGATATGACCTTTTTCTGTTTTCTTTAGTGATCTACAATAAATCCTGCGGCGTGCCAAGCAGCGGCCGCAGGACAGGCAAACCGCTAAAGTTTTATTTCATTATCGTCAATAAGCTTAGCGTCCCGTGTGTTTTTCTGAACGGCAATCGCCGAGAATATACTTAATGAAAAAGACATGGCGTAAAACCCTTTTTCGCTCAGCAGCAAATCTGCGTTCCATAATCCTACCACAAGTAAGACTACGGCGGCAATGGTTGCAAACCAACTTAAGCCGTAATAAAGTTCAGTTACTGCAAGCCCTTCGGTTTTATCTCTGAC
Organism: Sphingobacterium athyrii; assembly: GCF_003071065.1. Taxonomy (GTDB): domain Bacteria; phylum Bacteroidota; class Bacteroidia; order Sphingobacteriales; family Sphingobacteriaceae; genus Sphingobacterium; species Sphingobacterium athyrii. Next base: position 96,356 of record NZ_QCXX01000002.1, read on the forward strand.
ACTTTTCTGAACAGAGATAACTGCAAATAAGGCAAACAATAGGATGGTAAAATAATATCCTTTTTCATTTAATGCCATTGAGGCATTCCATAGCCCGATGCAGTAACCAATAGTTCCAACCAGCAATGCGGTCCACGATGCGCCAATGAACGCTCCTGTTGGTTTGAAAGGATTTCTTGTGTTTGAATCCTTTTTCGAAATTTTTTCTTCAATCATGTTTTTTAGCGGTTCCATAATTTTTATTTTTTATTGTTGTTTTTTTTTTATTTGTTGATTCAAATATCAGAAGGATCTGAGCTAATAGAAAATCAAGTTATTTAAAATACTGATGATATTTTTTTATTTATTAGATTTGATTTTGATGTAAATTTGAAGTTATGGATTCAATTGCAGAACTTATTGGTATATTAAATAATGAAGATATTAAAGAGTTTAAGGGGTTTTTAAAAAAGAAAAACAAACGAAACGATGTCAAGAATATCAGGTTGTTTGAAATTTTAGAAACTGATGATATAAATAGATTAAAAAAACTTTATGGTTCTTCAAAAAATAAAGATGCTTATCATGCACTAAGGAAAAGATTACATGATAGTCTTTTATTTTTTATTTCAAACAAGACTTTTGAACGCGATAATAGTGAGGCACATGAAGCGCTGAGATTGCTGATCGTTGGCCGTTTCCTACTGGAAAATCACCTGATAAAACCGGGCTTTAAATGCTTACAACGGGCTGAGCATAAAGCTTTACTTCTGGAGCAGTTTAGTCTGCTCAATGAAATCCTACAAGTTAGGTTGCAATATGCCTATCTGGAATCTCATCCTGAATTAGAACTATTGGTGGATCGTTTTAGAGTAAACCAGCATAAAATGCAGCAGGAAGCAAAGTTTCAAATTGCTTATGCAATTCTCAGGGTCGAATTGCAGGATATTCATTTAAAGGGGAAGATTGTAGATCTGAATAAATTAGTGCTTGATACAATCGGTAAATATGATATTTCATTACATGAATTATTGTCTTTTAAGTCGCTTTATCAGCTTTTGTTTATCGCTAACGAGTATGCAATGATCCATCAGAATTATGCGTTGGTTCGGTCATTTTTGAAAACAAGTGACGAATTTATAACAAGGCAAAAGGTAAATTCAGTGCATCACTCGTTTTACTACCTGCATATCCTTTATTACCTTGCAAATTTCAATTTACGGAATAAGCTATTTGATGAAAGTCTAACCTATTTAGAACAGTTGATTGCAGGCTGTCCTCCGGGGACAGTGCTTCGTGCTCAATTTCATTTGCGTTATTATTTACTAAAGGCCTTAAACTACCATTATATGGGCGAAGGAGTACAGGCCCTTGCTATTTTAAGACTTGGGATCCAGCAATCAACATTGAAGTCCAATGAAGCTGATCTTGCCGACTTACAATTATGTCTAGTTATGTTTTTGACGCAATTTCAAGATAAACTAGCATTGACAGAATTAAGGAAAATGATTAGGACGGATGCTTGGTATGAGAAGAAAATGGGTATGCTCTGGACGATCCGCAAGAGTTTGTTGGAGATATTGATCCATATTCAATTTGGGGATATTGACCTTGCAGTTTCGCGTATGAAAAGCTTTAAGCGTCGGTATAGAAGATACTTGGAGACGGTTCGGGAAGGTCGCGTTGTCCATTTTTTAAGACTGGTTGAAAAGTATCTCCAAAACCCGGCGATGGTGAAAAATAAAACCTTTATCGCCGCCATTGACAGCATGGCTCAAGATAACGAAAATCAAGATTTATTTGTGCTGGGATTTATTGCCTGGTTAAAATCATTGATCACATCGGAAAGTCCTTATCAAGCTTTATTGCATCTGGTCGGAACATTGAAGTTGAAAAAAGATCAATAATAAATAGTCAAGATGATCTGTTTTGGAGAAGGGTCAATAACAGCCTGCAATCTTTCGTAGAATTTTACATTTACCATCGGGCAGCCCTGGCTCAAACATATGGAAGCAACCTGTTCATCATAGGGCATGCTATTGTATTTATGCAAAACAATGTTTCTGCTATAGGCATTGCTATTGGAATCTTCAAGTCCATACAACTTATAAGCCTTTCCGAAGTGGCCATTGTAAGATGGGCCGATCGAGTACATGCCTAATGAAGTAGCATAAGAGTTTTCCGTATTACTGAAATGAAGTTGACCAGCTTTTCCGGTTTCCGAGCCAGAGCCATGAGCCACTAAACCCTGATCCAGTATCCGGTTGTTTTGAAGGTCGACAACAAAAAAACGATTCCTGCCTGAGGGTCTTCTCATATCGAGAAGAAAAGCAATCTCTTCATTGTATTTTTTTTTATTTTCAACCAGGCTTTTGACCCGATTGAAGGCTTTATTATACCGCTCCTGGTCTGATAAGGTCGTGTTTTCAGTGCGCTCTGCAAAGGACCAGTTATTAGTTCGGGATATTTTGAAAGCGATTAAACCGATCCCGATTATGATCATGAACGCAATAAGTTTATTCATTTATTAGAAATAATTTCTTGTTTATAAAGGGATGCCTATCTATTTTTTGCGGTTTATATCGTTATTCCACTGTTCTGTTAAATCGCTCAAAAGATTTCCAATATTTATCTTTATAGATTGTATAGTCTATCTGGAGCTGATTTTGATACTGTGTTATTAGCTGATCTATCGTTTGGGAGGATTTTCTAAATTCCGTGCAAGCGAGATAAACTTCCCTTAAATTGTCCGCAGTTTCCCGGCCAATATTGAGGTAGCCAATATCATGTGGAAGACTAGCCATGAGTTCATCCTCAAATTTATCCATTAAGTCGTATGTTTTCTGGTCAGGCATACCGTTTGTGGCAGTTCCGTCATAATTGATCCGTAATGTTACGATCCAGGGGTGTGAGGCCTTTCCGTCCCAGTCTAATAGTGTTGTGTTTATTATGGCTAAAATAGGTAGGTCATTTTCCATTACACCCTCAAAAGCAGCGTAGGAATCATTTTCGATTTCGTGTCTTATATCTGTATATTTTTCAATAAATTCTTTTTCCCGCCATATTAAATAGTCTTTTAACTTGTTCAGCGGGATGAGCTCTCCAGTTGCTTGTTGGCTTGACGTGACATTTAAGTTGTCAATGGTGATGATCGAATTTAGCTCGCCGATATAATTATCCAAGAAGATTTCAACGCCATGAGCGATGTTAGCTTTGTTTTCTTCCGTATAATCGGGGTGGACAATAATTATATCGACATCATCGGGACGGTATCTATGCTCGATGGGGTAAAAATACATCGTGTTAATATCAAAGGAAAATCCATACATTGTTATTTTGAATTTCTCCATATCCTCGATTGCCGGTTTTAAAGCCGTGAATTTCCAGTTTGGAAGGGGAGGCGCTGCATCAACTAGGGCCTCAACGAATGCGATATTTTTTACAACGCCATCAGGAGTAATGACAAGTTCAGCTGTATTATCGTTATACATTCCTGTTAAAAAATAGAGCTCTTTTCGGAGTGCGTCAATTCTTGGAGAAAGTTTGCTGAAAAAATTCTGATCGATATCATCACTATTTTTTACTGTTTGGAAAAAAGCCTGCTCGTTTTTTGTAAACCAATTCCAGAAATCCTGTATACTATCTTTTTTATTTTCTTTCTTACCAAAAATATTGTTCAAAAATCCCATAATTCCTATTTATTCGATTGAATCCCTATATTGTATGTAAAAACTGTTACATCTTTGCTATTAAAATTAATGATATAATTAGGATCCAACAAGTGATTTGCTGTTTAAAAATTATCTGACAAACAATTGATCGATCAGTTTGTTAAGGATATTGTTGGAAATTATAAATTAATATTGAGCATATGAAATTTTGCAAATTAACATTTTGCCTTTTGGCAACATCTGCAGCACTTTCTTTTTCTGCATGTAAATCAGGATTATCGGATGATAAACTAGAGGAAAAGATAGAAAATGCACTTACGGGACGTAAAACTGTTGATGTTGAGGTCGAAAAAGGAAAGGTAATCCTTAGCGGCACTGTAGCGTCAGAGGAAGAAAAACAACAGATTGAATCGATCGCAAAAACAGCAGGGGATAAGGATGTCAAATCTATTCAAAATGATATCGTTGTGAGTGCACCTGTTGCAGCAACACCGGCACCGATTACAGTATCGAATAATGATGCTACACTTGGCGCAGCCGTAAATACGTTTATGAAAGATTTTCCATCCGTTCAGGCGAGTGTTAAAGATGGGGTTATTTCGGTAACAGGAACGTTGGAACAGGCAAAGATTGTTACATTGAAACAAGGTTTGGATAATCTAAATCCAAAAAAAGTGGATTTGAGTGGTATTGTTGTAAAAAAATAAAATAGCAAAAATTATGTCATTACAAGAAAAATATAAAGTTCTTTTGGATACTGCGCAATCTTCAGGTGTTAATGATCTGAATTATGCTGAAATGGATGGTGTGCTTCAGATTAGGGGTACTGCGCCTACCGCTGATGTGAAAAATAAACTGTGGGAAATTTATGGAAATATAGATCCAAACTTTCAGACAGGTGATGTCGTCTTAAATGTTGATGTGGCTACAGAGGTGCCCGGAAGCCAGGTGAAGGTAATTACAGAGAATAGCAACTTAAATATTCGAAAAGGCCCCGGAACTGACCAGCCTATTGTAGGAAAAGCAGCGAAGGGCGAAATTATCACATTGATTAGCAAAGCAAACGACCAATGGTGGTTAGTGAGGACCAACGATAATGAAGAAGGGTACTGTTATGCTCAATACCTTGAGTCGGTCTAATAAGATCAGTTCCTGAATAAAATATAAGGAGATCTATCTTAGGGATATTTCTCCTTTTTTTTTCTGTATGCTGTTGTTTTAGCGCTTTATATTCCCTGTTTAAATTTAGTTTCATCTGGACTTGCAGTTTTTGGTGTAATAATTGTACTATATGTTTTGCAACAAACTTATTACAATATGTCGAAATTGAAATTCTTCTTGTTCCCATGTATTGCTTTGTTGGGACAAATAGTCGTAGCTCAGGAGTATGTTCGTTTGGATAAAGACAGGTATCAGTTACATTTATCAGAATCTCCAAAAGATACTATTAACATCGTTGAAAAAGGACAAGTCACTAAATTGAAGCAAGGAAAATATATTGTGCAGCAAAATCAATTTATGGGCCCGTCTAATGCCTTTATTGCGGTCAACAAAGACGGTTTAGTGGATGGAAATTTTAAGATTGAAAAGGAAGGAAAGCGTGCTTTGGTCCAGGTCAGGCACGGTGTGATGCAGCAAATGGAGGTGAAAGCGGATGCAGTAATGGATTTTCAGTATACGATTACGGATACTTCAAGTGTACAGCGCGATTTTCGAAACGGTAAAATCAGCCAGGAAAAGATAGTGATTTATCAACCTAATATAGGAAAGAAGAAAGTATTAAAGACTTTTTTTGACAGCTACTATATCGTTGAAAACGAGTTTGACCACAGTAAATCGGAGTATGGCCTGGATAACAAGTTGCTTTATAAAGCGAAGTTGGATTGTGTCGGTCAGGTCGTCGAATCGAAGTCGTTCAACAGGGACGGCCAACTACTTAAACATACCTATAAAAAAGATAAAGTCAATTACACCGACTTATATCAGCATAATAACCTTGTCGAGAGACTGTACAAATTCAATGGTTCGAGTTATAGGGAATATTTTAAGAACCAATTATTATTGAAGAAAATTGTTGAGAAAAAACGAAATGGCCGAGTTGAAAGATATGTATATAATGCCGAGGGTAAATTGCTGGAGAAAAGTGAAGGCAGCAATTTGAAAAAGACAGACGGGAGTAATGTATAATAGCGTTTTTGATCAGTAGGAAGCAAAACCCGGCCTTCGGTAGAAGCTGACCACGTATTATACCGCCTTTTTTGAATTTTAAAATTATAGCATTACCTTTGCCTAGGCAATGAAGAAAATGAACAACATATTACGTCTTCCATTTTTCTTTAATTATTATCTCCCGATAGTAGTTCGGGAACCTTATGCCTATTAAAATTTAGAAAATTTAATTATTTATATAGCTAAGCCCGAACATAACGTTCGGGCTTTTTTGTTTTTATAGCATTATGTTAACAGATTTAGAAGAAAACATTGAAATTATGTTGCCAAAGGGTGGGCTGAGGTCCAAATTGCAACAATCTAAAGAAACTGGGCGTCCGCTGATTATTAAACTGGGCTTTGATCCTACTGCTCCGGATCTTCATCTGGGGCATGCTGTCGTGTTGAAAAAGCTTAAGCAATTTCAGGAATTGGGCCATCAAATCATCGTTTTGGTTGGGAGTTTTACTGCGCGGATAGGAGATCCAACTGGCAAAAATAAAGCGCGTAAACCGTTGAATCAGGAAAAAATAGCTGAGAATGCTGCAACCTATATCGCACAGTTAGCCAAAATTATCGATATGTCAAAGACAAAGGTTGTCTTTAATGGCGATTGGTTAGATAAATTGGATTTTTCGGAGGTTATTCAGCTTGTTTCAAAAGTGACAGTAGCGCAGCTTATGCAACGACATGATTTTCACAAGCGTTTTACGGAAAATCAGCCTATTGCCATGCATGAACTTATCTACCCGATACTACAAGGTTATGATTCGGTGCACATCAGAAGCGATATTGAGATTGGGGGGACAGACCAATTGTTTAATTGTACAATGGGGCGACAGCTTCAGGAATCTTTCGGTATGGATCCTCAGGTTGTGCTCTGTATGCCACTGCTCAGAGGATTGGACGGTAAGGAGAAAATGAGCAAATCACTGCACAATACCATTGGTCTGTTGGATGAGCCGAATGAAATGTTCGGCAAAGCAATGTCTATTCCCGACAGCTTAATCCCGGATTATATTGATCTCACAACAGACTTTACTGCGGCGGAGAAGAAAATGCTAAAGTCACGCATGGAAATGGGCGAAAATCCGATGGAAGTCAAAAAGCTTATTGCACATAATCTTGTATGTCAATATCACGACCAGCAGGCGGCAATGGACGCAGCGGATTTTTTTGCCAAACAATTTCAGCGAAAGTCTTTTGATGATAAAAGTTTTGTAGAGGTATCACTGCCACTTGCCAAGACACAATTGGGTCCTGTTACAAAGCTTGTTGATCTTTGTCACTTTTTAAAAAAGGATCAGAGCAAGTCCGCTGTCCGTAGACTCATATCCGAAGGAGCAGTTCAGATTGATTCGACTAAATGTCTGGATCCGGATCTGCCTATTGACCTGACGACTGGTTTTAGAATTAAATTAGGAAAAAGAAGTTTTTTTAGATTTGTTTAGGAAGGTTTTATGAGTCATACCTTTGATATATTTTGTAAAAAAGCACGAGAATATAAAGTTGCCCTTTCGGAAACCATAAATATTTTCTACCTTCATACAAAGTCTCACACTTTATTTTGATACCGATTATAAATGGAAACATATAATAATGTTGTTTTGGAGCAGTTGCCCAAACATTTAAAGCGCTATGTAGTCGCCCAGCAATACGAACGTTATACGGCTTTGGATCAAGCCTTGTGGCGCTATGTCATGCGCCAAAATTATTCCTTTTTAAAAGATGTCGCTTATTACCCATACATACCAGGATTGAAGAAAGCGGGGCTTTCCATTGCGCACATACCGGATCTGCAACAAATGAACGATAGTTTGAAATTAATCGGTTGGGGGGCTGTAACGGTTGATGGATTTATACCACCGGCAGCTTTTATGGAATTTCAGGCGCATCGGGTATTGGTCATTGCCGCAGATATCCGACAATTGGAGCATATCGAATATACACCAGCACCGGATATCATTCATGAATCTTCTGGACATGCGCCCATTATTGGTGAGCCCGACTATGCTGTTTATTTACAGTACTTTGGCGAAATCGGGACAAAAGCATTGTCGTCCCGGAAGGACTTCGAATTATATGAGGCTATTCGTCATTTGTCAATTTTAAAAGAGCATGCGGGCACAACCGAAACCGAATTGGCGGAAGCTGAAAACCGGTTGAAGATTGTCCAGGATAATATGGGCGAACCTTCGGAAATGGCTTTGCTAAGTAGATTGCACTGGTGGACTGTGGAGTATGGTCTGATCGGTAGTCTGGAAGATCCCAAGATTTATGGTGCGGGGCTACTCTCTTCCATTGGTGAAAGTGCCAGCTGTATGCAGAAATCGGTACCTAAGCTTCCCTATGATTTAAATACTGTAGCATATACCTATGATATCACTAAGCCACAGCCACAGTTGTTTGTAACACCCGATTTTGAACATTTAATGGATGTCCTGAATCAGTTTGCAGATACTATGGCCTTCCGGGTTGGCGGAAAACAAAGTTTGGAAAAAGCGATTGACTGTCAGGCTGTATGCACGATTGTTTATAGTTCTGGATTGCAGGTGTCCGGTGTTTTTAAGGCGGCAAATGCAGATCAGTCTATTTCCTATATACAAACAGTAGGCCCCACTGCATTGGCGTGTTCTGGGAAGCAATTAGAAGGACACGGGATAAATTATCATCGGGAGGGCTATGGTTCTCCGGTCGGTCTTCTCGCAGATAGCAATAAAGATTTGGAGGATTTCTCAGACGAAGATTTGACCACTTATGGTATTAGTCAAGGAAAGCGATGTTCTTTACGGTTTTATTCAGGGGTTGAAGTTGAGGGCGTTGTTTTGAAGGTTGTACGTCAGGCGGGTAAAGTTGTGTTGATTTCGTTTGAAGATTGTGAAGTCTACCGAAATGACCGGAGGGAAGTTTATTTTAAACCTGAATGGGGAGTTTACGACATGGCTGTAGGGACCGAGATTATTTCAGTATTTGCGGGGGCTGCCGACAAAGATGCTTATGAGTCTATTGAAGAAGAGACGGAGAAGCCATCCGTTTTATCGTATACGCAGATTGAAGACTCAAAATTGCTTGTCTTGCATGCACAGATCGGAACACTCCGCTCGGGATCTTTTGATGCTGAGCATTGGACGGCTATCTTTGGTCAGCTGGATTCCGACACCACAGATCACTGGCTCGCGCTCGTCGAGCTTTACGAAATCGCCTGGGCACATCATGCCTATGATTTAGCTGAAAGTGCTGAACGCAAGCTTCTAAATATTATTACAAGACGACCCAACTTGAAAAAGCTGATAGATGACGGTATCCGGGTAGCGAAAGAAGAACCCTTAAATAATCATTGAGTGAAATGATTGATTCCCATAGTATAAAAATCTGGTAAAACTTTTTATATTTGGAACGTTTAATTTATCCAGTTATTTCTGATGAACGAAAAGTATACTCCCGGAAAACACCTGTTGATGACATTGCAGGTAGAGGAGGTATCGTTATTGACAACCATAGATGCTTTTTTGGAATTTACCAAAAAGCAGATGAATGTCCATAATTTGCAAATTGTAGGTATTTCCACCCATTCTTTTGAGGGCGGTGGATTTACCGCTGCTATTTGTTTAATGGAATCCCATATCTGTATCCATACCTGGCCGGAATTTGGACAATTGACATTAGATGTTTATCTCTGTAATTATCTAAAAGATAACAGTGAAAAAGTTTTGCATTTGGGTAAGCTCTTCAAAACTTATTTTAATGCGATAGTTATTAACGAAACTGTGGTTAATCGGTAGTTTATGGACGTAATATGTAAAAAATGTGGCCATGCACACCGATTTAAGATCGAGGTAACCGACTTTTCAGGTTTCGTTTGTGCAAAATGCCATAGTTATTTTAAAGGTAAGACAGTTGAAACCTTAACGTATGTGAAGGAATTTTCGGCCCCTTTAGCCATGCAATGGGCTACGTTAGGTGAATCCGTTCAATTCAAGAGAAATAGTTATTATATTATCTCCAAGATACAGCGCTTTACAAAAAGCGGCGAATATGGAAATGAGTTTGTGGGGTTAAACGCGAATCAAGACGATATTTATTTCAGCGATGGCGTAGACTATGCTTGTGCCTTACATACCATTGATCGAGAGCAGGTGACGCTTTTACCAAAAGGCAACACCTGTAAGTTTGGTAATAGACACTATGATCTGGAGTATACCGAGGAGCAAACTGTTGTCTATGCGGAGGGCTTTGTATTTGAAGATCTGGAATCGATGTCAACGACCCTTACCTATATTCAAACAGTTAATGAGGATCGTTTTATTTCTCAGGAATTTATTGATAACGATGTACAGTATTATCAGGGAATTTACCTGGAGGATGAGAGCTATTATAAAATTTTTGACACCTATAACGACTATATTGCCCAAAAGGAGATTGTAGGGACGAAGCTGAGAAATATTGGTGTCTTTGCTGTTTTGCTATTGGCAGCTCTATTCTGGATTTTAAACTGGGGACAGATCGGTAAGGATACGTATAAGTTTGATGAAAAATTCCCCGGAAAAAAGGCAAACTCGGAATTTGTTGGCGCCTCTTTCGAATTAAAAGGCGATAAACCCAAGAAGCTGGTCCTGGAGGGAATATCTGAATCTAAAAGCCATCCTATCCAGCTGATGATCAAATTGGTCAATGAAAAGACAAATGAGATTATTGAGTCAGGTACAGCTGTCCACGAGAATAATGATGTTAATTATGCCAGTGGATTGACTGTCGATTTTTGTCGTATCCAACCCGGGATCTATCACCTGGTTTTTGTGACCTCTTCAACCAATGGTGCCGCCGATATGGATGTTAATTTTGAACTCACAGAGGACTATAAATTAACATACGGAGGTACCAGTTATACCTTTTTGATTCTTTGTTTGGTGAGCATTGTTATACTTGTGGGGATTTTTAGACATAATATTCTGGCGATTAAAAATAAAGATTTTGTTGCTCGGGCTGAAGGTTTAGGTTATTTCGATATCTTAAAATTTGATCGGCTGGGTGTAGCTTTAGTTGCTTTTTTTGCCTTTTTTGTTGCTGTTAACCTATTTGTAAATTCCTCTACAGATTGTAAGACTACAATGCGGACGAGCACCTTGGAAGACCATACTTATACAGGATCAAGATCGCATTATCGTCGATCCTTTTATGGTAGCGGAGGTAGTTATAGTGGATATGGTTCAGGTCATAAATAAAAATTAATATAAAAATGAATTACGAATTGTTTTATAAAGGAATTGCAGCATCATTGATTTATTCGCTTATTGGAATTGCTGTATTGTTATTGGCCTATTGGCTTATCGAGCGATTGACACCGGAACAATCTTGGCAGGAGATCGTAAAGAACAAGAATATAGCTTTAGCGATTGTTTTTGCGGCTTTTATATTAGGCATATCGATTATAATAGCTGCGGCAATACATGGGTAAAAAGAGCAATCTGCCCATTTTTCTCTTATTTGCGGTATTTGTCATTGCAACTTGCGGGCTTATTTACGAGCTGGTTGCGGGTGCATTGGCGAGCTATTTATTGGGAGATTCAGTCAAGCAGTTTTCATTTATTATCGGTACCTACCTGTTCTCGATGGGGGTGGGATCTTTTTTAGCGAAGTACATCACCAAAAACCTCTTTGACCGGTTTATTGATATTGAACTCTTGATCGGGGTCATTGGCGGTTGCAGTTCTGTCGTTTTATTTTTACTGTTTCAGCAGGTTGAACACTTTCAATTTGTACTTTATTTCTTTGTTTTTCTGACAGGCTGTCTCTGCGGTATGGAGATACCCTTATTGATGAATATTCTAAAAGATAGGGTTCAGTTTAGGGACTTGGTTTCCAATGTATTTGCTTTTGATTATATCGGCGCTTTGATCGCTTCGGTACTGTTTCCTATCCTGCTGATTCCGAGGCTGGGCGTGATGGGAACATCCCTGTTTTTTGGGATCATCAATATTTTAGTAGGCGTCTTTCTATCATTCTATCTTGCTAAAAGACTTAAAAATCCCAACTGGATTAAAGCTAAGTCACTAGTTTGTCTGGTATTGCTTTCGGTTGTATTTTTTTATTCCGATGATTTGCTTAAATATTCCGAAAGTCAATTATATGGGAATAATATTGTCTATAAGCATTCTACACCCTATCAACGTATTGTTCTGACGGAGAGTAAGGGTGAATATCAATTGTTTCTAAACAATAATTTACAGTTCAACACCAAAGATGAATATCGGTATCATGAGGTTTTGGTGCATCCGGCGATGTCTATGGCCAAAGATGTATCGCATGTATTGGTGTTTGGCGGTGGAGACGGGCTTGCTGTCCGGGAGGTTCTTAAATATCCAGGTGTAAAAAAGGTTACATTGGTGGATTTGGACGAGGGTATGACCAAATTGTTCCAGACAAATGAATTACTAGTCAGTCACAACAAGGGCTCGCTGAACGACGCAAGGGTAAAAGTGATCAATCAGGACGCATTTATCTGGGCAAAATCTGCAAAGGAAAAATACGATGTCATGATTATAGATTTTCCGGATCCGTCAAACTATAGTCTTGGAAAATTATATACGACAAGTTTTTATCAAAGTCTATTGCCGCTTATGACACCTTATACCATGGTGTCGGTACAGACAACTTCGCCTTATTTTGCACCCAAATCTTACTGGTGTATCCATGAGACAATCACCACGGTTTTTCCAAATACTGTCGCCTATCATACCTATGTGCCATCCTTTGGCGAATGGGGATTCTGTCTATTTTCAGCAGATATGACACAGCAATTTAAGCGTGTTGCCCGACGGGTGGATAAGCTGCGTTATTATAACTATCATTTTGGGGAATTGACAGAGTTTCCGGCTGACATGCGGGCGGATCATGTAGAAATAAACCGTTTGGACAATCAGATTTTAGTGCGGTATTTTGATGAAGAATGGAGTAAGATTTAATCCCTCGCGGCGTGGTTTTCTCAAGCTTGCATTTTTGGGGGCAATCGGCCTGCAGTTTGCTCAGGCCTGTAAGAAAAAGATGAACCGTATTTTTTTGCGTCTCACAGGGACAGATCATATTTTGGGGCATCGTCTGCGATTCCCGGATTTTCCCAAATCTACAAAAGTTATTGAAATACCCATTCTGATTCTCGGTGGTGGTGTAAGCGGACTATCTGCTGCCTATCGTTTGCAACAAAAGGGAATGAATGATTTTCTACTTTTGGATATGGAATCTGAAGTAGGGGGTAATGCGCGTCATGGCGAGAATGATTATAGCCGTTATCCGTTAGGAGCACATTATCTTCCTATTCCGAATGCTTCCAATAGGGAACTGCTGCAGTTTTTGGAGGAATCGAAAATTATCGTCGGCTGGACGAATGAGGGTGTTCCATTATTTGATGAGGAACAATTGTCCTTTGCGCCTCATGAACGACTTTTTATCCATAACATCTGGCAGGAAGGCATTGTTCCAAGTTATGGATTAACCCCGCAGGAGACGGCCGAAATAGAACGTTTTATGGTGAAAATGAGTCAGTTTAAACACTTGAAAGGTGCTGACGGAAAGTATGTTTTTGATATCCCGATGCGCAATGCTTCGCAGTCTGACGATCTCAAAAGATTGGATGTCCTGACAATGCGTTCATGGATGGAATCAGAGGGGTATAAGACGGAGCCTGTCTTTAGTTATGTGAACTACTGTTGCCGTGACGATTATGGAACGGGTATCGCGGCCACTTCTGCTTTTGCTGCTATACATTATTTTGCGAGCCGAAAGCACGATTGGTCTGCCTATCAGGATCTGGTGCTCACCTGGCAAGAAGGGAATGGACGATTGGTCAGCCATTTGAAAAAATATGCGGATGGTAGGGTATTGAATCAACATCTGGCTTATCAGATACATGTAGGGCAAGATGCTGTGGAAGTGTCCGTCTTCGATGATAAAAAGAAATTGTCAAAAACCATTAAAGCCCAGAAGGTGATCAATTGCTGCCCACAATTTGTCAATCAGTATCTGTTGCCAAACCGTACGGCATTGACGAAAAAATTTCATTATGCACCTTGGATCGTAGCGACTATCGTATTGCATCGTTTCCCTTTTACGGATGGTGCGACACTTTCCTGGGAAAATATTATTTATAACGGAAAGGGATTGGGTTATGTGTATGATCAACACCAGAGCCTGAATCAGCTGCAAAGCCCTTTTGTGATTACCTACTATCATAGCCTGGGAGATGGGGACCTTAATGGAAACCGGAAGCAGCTATATCAGTGGACAGACCAGCAATGGAAAGAGTTTATTATGGAAGATCTGGAGAAGGCACATTATGGAATAGAAAATGAAGTCATCAGTATAGAAGTCTTTCGACACGGACATGGTATGATCAGCCCTGTCAGTGGTTTTCTATCAGACGAAGCGCGTAGAGAACTGGCAAAACCTATTGCTGATAAAGTCTATTTTGCACATTCTGATTTAAGTGGTATATCTATTTTTGAGGAAGCCTTTTATCAGGGAATCACCGTAGCCGATCAGGTTTTCGCTGACCTTGGTCAAAAAGAAGCATAGCTGTCTGTCTATGCTTCCGGATTTCTGTCGGGCTGCTATAGGTATTGCGTACCCGATATTTTTATAGGTTTGCTTATTTGTAGTATTATGCAACGAAACTTTTTATAGGCTTAATAATACCTGCCATGCTTTGTCTAATTGCTCCGTATCCAATAATTGCGCAGCGTAAGCATGTACTTTTTGTGTTAATTGCGGTGAACCTTGTTGAAAATTCAGTCGGAGATAGTTTAAATATTTATCCTCTTGGGTGGCTTGCTCTAGAACTGGTAAGGATTCTACATTGGCCAATAAGCCGAGATGGTTTCCAGTAAGTACTTTGGAAAGTCGAATACCTTCGGGCAGCTGATCTACGCCAATACCCAGACTGCGCAGTGGTTTAGGAACAATAAAGAGGTTTTCATTGGTTACACGGCAGTACCAGTCACCGCCGAGACGGGCGACCAGATCTAGTTCCTCTTGTTTTATCGTATTGTTTTTGTGTAAGAGTTCTTTGTGTACATGCATATAGAGTACTTCCGCAATAACGAGATTTCCTGCTCCGGGTTCGTCACTTAGGGCGATCACTTCTCTCACACGACATTCCAGTTGAACCGGAGATTCCGCTACCCGTGGTGGGCGAACATGTAATGATGGGATCGGTGTAAACCCAGATTTGTCAAATTCATTTACCTCCTTGCTATACTCTGTACTGGCCAGTGACTGTTGCTGTACCATCGCATAGTTTACGATATTGATGACAACCTCATTGACTTCCTGAATATTGTCCAGTGTATGTTTGGTACTGCCATCACGCATGCGACGCAAGGGTGAGAATACACATATTGGTGGTTGGTGTGACATCAGGTTGAAGTAGCTGAAAGGACTCAGGTTGACATTGCCCGCCGCATCGATGGTGCTCGCAAAACAGATGGGACGAGGTGCAATGGCATATTTGATTAAATTATCAATGATGGCCTTATCAGCCGAGGATTCAAAAGTGACTGTATCGAAAGAAGAAGAATTCATTTTTTGAATAGATTTATTGGTGGTATAATACTACGGAATTGGAAAGTTTGCCCAAGCCAGTTATTTCGAGCTCGACCTGATCGCCTACCTGTAGCCATTGATCCTGATGAGCGGGATTCTCCATGCGCCCAGTGCCGTTGAGTTCCAAAAAACATCCTGTTCCAACTGTTCCGGAGCCGATCACATCTCCCGGAAAGAGACGTACACCATAGGAGACGCGTTCGATAATTTCGGCAAATGTCCAGTGCATTGTAGCAAAATTACCGGAAGAAACCTGTTGACCATTCACGCGGCATGACATGTCGAGATTGTATCTGTCACCAATATGATCTCCTGAAGAATTAATTTTATAAGGTTCCAATTCGTCCTTGGTGACTAACCATGGACCAATTGCCGTAGCAAAATCCTTTCCTTTTGCGGGCCCCAAGCTCAATTTCATCTCGTCCATCTGGAATTTTCGTGCGCTAAAATCATTCATGATCATGTATCCGGCAATATATTTATCAGCCTCTGAGGCAGGGATATTTATACCTGTTTTATTGATCACGATGGCCACTTCAAGCTCAAAATCCAGTTGCTCAAGATGCAGTGGCATACATTGTATCGGGCCGGGACCTTGTATGGCCTGATGATTGGAGAAGTAAAAAACAGGAAATTCATCGAATTCAGGAATCATATCCAGTCCGCGGTTTCTTCTTGACGTCGCTACGTGCTGCCGAAAAGCATAGGCATCACGCACTGATGTCGGATGCGGTATCGGTGCAACAAGCTGAATATCTTGCAATAACTGGTAAGGTCTGGACATCCGTCCCTCCAGCAATGCACTTTGATAATACTTTAAATCATTTATGGCTTCATCTCCACGGATCAAAAAATCAGCCATATCGGTCGGAAGGGAAGGTGCTATCTCCGAGCAGGTGTATACCCGGTCATTGATTACAATACCTAATTCATGTTGGCCATTTTTCGTGCACGTAACAATTCTCATATCAGAATATTCTATTGGTTATTCAATCTTTGAATGCGACACAAATATATCGTATAAGTTTTGAAAAAAATATTTCTTCGCTTGAAAATAGAAAAATATTCTTACCTTTATTATAACATTATAAACTAGTAAAAATGATCAATCGTGGAATACATCGCTTTGCGTCATCCATGCCCTATATTGCTTTTAATAGAGCAATTATAGCTGATATCGTTTTTGCCCAATACTAATCCCTTCGAATTTTTTGCCAATCGATGCTATTGGCAACGTTGATATTCATTTATTTTTTATAACCCTTTTAAATCGTAGAATTATGCCATTTTATGTTAAACAAGGGCAAATTCCAGCACAGCGACATACTGTTTTTAGAAAGCCCGATCACACGCTTTATGCAGAAGAACTGGTTTCTACCCATGGCTTTTCCAGTCTTTATTCGCTCGTGTATCATTGCCACCCGCCTACGTTGGTCAAACAGATCCGTGAACCTTATGATGTTACTCCAAAGATTGCCCGTGAAAAACATCTTAAACATACCAGTTTAAAAGGATTTCAGGTTCAGGCCAAAGATGATTACCTGGAAAGCCGCACACCTGTTCTGGTCAACCAGGATCTACACATCTCACTGGCTGCCCCCCGTCAGTCCATGACGGATTATTTTTATAAAAATAGCCAGGCCGATGAGATTATTTTCGTGCACCATGGAACAGGGAAACTCAAGACGGGATACGGAAGCATTTCCTTTCAGTATGGTGATTATCTGGTTGTCCCTAGGGGTACAATTTACCAGATGGAATTTGATCAGACTGACAACCGATTATTTATTGTTGAATCGTTTTCCCCGGTACGTACGCCAAAGCGGTATCGGAATGAATTTGGTCAGCTGATGGAGCATGCACCTTTTTTCGAACGTGATATCCGTGTACCACAGGATCTGGAAACTTTTGACCAGCTGGATGATTTTGAAGTGAAAATCAAGAAACAGGGATTGATTTATCCTTACATCTATGGAAGCCACCCTTTTGATTTTATTGGTTGGGATGGCTATCATTTCCCTTGGGCATTTTCCATTCATGACTTTATGCCAATTACTGGAAAATTGCATCAGCCACCACCTGTTCATCAGACCTTTGAGACCGATACCTTTGTGTTGTGTAGTTTTTGTCCACGTCTGTATGACTATCATCCAAAAGCTGTACCTGCGCCTTATAACCACAGCAATGTAGACTCAGATGAAGTGCTATATTATGTGGATGGTGATTTTATGAGCCGGAAATCGGTTGAAAAAGGACAGATTACATTACATCCGGGCGGTATTCCGCATGGACCACACCCCGGTACGGTCGAAAAAAGTATTGGACAAGTTAAAACCGAGGAACTAGCGGTCATGATCGATCCTTTCCGTCCCCTGATGCTGACCGAAGAAGCGTTAAAAATTGAAGATCCCGATTACTTTAAATCCTGGATGAGTTAAGTTAAATACGAATAACCTTTATATAAATTATGGCAAATACATTTGCAGAGAAGATTGCCCAAGCGCAAGATTTTCTACCTATTAATGGAACTGATTACATTGAATTTTATGTGGGGAATGCGAAGCAGGCTGCACATTACTACAAAACAGCCTTCGGTTTTCAGTCGGAGGCTTATGCAGGGCCAGAGACCGGTATTAGGGACCGGGCGTCTTATGTCTTAAAACAAGATAAAATTCGATTGGTGCTGACTACGGCACTTAAATCGGACCATCCTATCGCAGAACATGTCAAAAAGCATGGCGACGGTGTCAAAATATTAGCTTTATGGGTCGATGACGCCCGAAAATCATTTGAAGAGACGACCAAAAGGGGAGCAAAGGTTTATCAAGAACCGCAACTTCTCAAAGATGAACAAGGGGAGGTCTGGACTGCAGGGATATACACCTATGGAGAAACGGTACACCTCTTTGTAGAGCGAAAAAACTACAGTGGTTTATTTATGCCCGGATATGAAAAATGGGAAAGCGACTATAACCCTGCAGAGACTGGTTTGCTCTATGTCGATCATTGTGTAGGCAATGTAGGCTGGAATAAAATGAATGAAACGGTCCAATGGTATCAGGATGTGATGGGCTTTGTCAACATCTTGTCCTTTGATGATAAGCAGATCAATACTGAATATTCGGCATTGATGAGCAAGGTGATGAGTAATGGCAATGGTTATGTAAAGTTTCCGATCAATGAGCCTGCGGAGGGGAAAAAGAAATCTCAAATCGAGGAGTATCTTGAATACTATGAAGGTGAAGGTGTGCAGCATGCGGCATTGGCGACGAAGGATATTGTACGTACAGTGAGGGAACTCAAATCCCGGGGTGTCGAATTTCTGGGAGCTCCTCCCGAAGCATACTATGACATGCTACCGGAAAGGGTCGGAACGATAGATGAGGAAATCCGGATCATCCAAGAACTGGGTATTTTGGTCGATCGTGACGAAGAGGGGTATCTACTCCAAATTTTTACCAAACCTGTAGAAGACCGACCTACCTTGTTCTATGAGATTATTCAGCGAAAAGGAGCCCAGAGTTTTGGTGCAGGTAATTTTAAGGCACTTTTTGAAGCAATCGAACGTGAGCAGGAACGCAGAGGTAATCTATAAGGATATGTTGGGTATGAAAGAATTATTGCGCGCATTTGAGCACAGGAGTCCAGAAATCGTATTTGAGTGGAAAGATAGTGAAACTGATGCCAAAGGATGGATTGTTATCAATTCGTTGCGGGGTGGTGCAGCAGGTGGAGGTACACGGATGCGGGCAGGCCTGGATCGGCATGAAGTAGAGTCCCTTGCCAAAACAATGGAAGTAAAGTTCACGGTTTCAGGTCCCGCTATTGGTGGTGCCAAATCTGGTATTGACTTTGATCCACATGACCCACGCAAAAATGAGGTTTTAGACCGTTGGTTTAAAGTAGTGACACCGCTATTAAAAAATTACTATGGGACAGGAGGGGATCTTAATATCGATGAAATTCATGATGTCATTCCATTGACCGAAGAATATGGGCTATGGCATCCGCAGGAAGGAATCTTGAATGGACATTTTAAGGTAAATGAGAGCAACCGTATCCACCAAATAGGACAGTTGCGCTATGGCGTTTCCAAAGTATTGGAGGACAATACCTATAGTCCGGATTTAAAGCGTAAATATAAGGTTGCAGATATGATAACAGGCTATGGAGTCGCCGAATCTATCCGTCATTATTATCAGCTTTTTGGCAGTGACTGTAAAGGAAAACGTGCAGTTATTCAGGGCTGGGGAAATGTTGCTGCCGCCGCGGCTTTTTACCTCTCTAAGCTGGGGGTGAAAATTGTCGGAATTATTGATCGGGCCGGTGGTTTAATCAATCGTGAAGGTTTTAGCGAAGCAGAAATTACGCACTTATTTCTGGATCGTAGGGGAAATGAACTGAATTCACCTGATTTGATTTCATTTGAACAGATTCAGAAGGAAATATGGGGATTGAGGACGGATATCTTTGTCCCGGCAGCTGCATCACGGTTGGTTTCCAAAGATCAGATCCAACAGCTCATGGAAAACGGGCTTGAAGTCATTGCTTCTGGCGCAAATGTACCTTTTGCTGATCAGGAAATATTCTATGGTCCAGTGATGGAGTTTGCGGATCAGCATGTTGCGGTGATACCTGATTTTATTGCGAATTGCGGTATGGCACGGGTGTTCGCCTATTTAATGCAACGGAATATAGAAATGAGTGATGATGCGATCTTCTCTGATGTTTCAAAGGTGATTTTTGAGGCTTTGAAAAAGATAAGAGATTCTTCCGCCGATCGCACACAGATTTCTTCTAGAGCATATGAAATTGCCTTAAAACAACTGATTTAATTCTTTTACAGGAGTCGTTAAACGAAAAACACTTGAAGCGGGGAACTTCAAGTGTTTTAACTAACCAATTATTAACCTAAATTTATGAATGCTTAAAACAGTGCAATACCTGTGCCAAAACTTATTTACCTAAGATGAATAAATTGTCATTTTTTTGTTAACTTATGATTTCACTTCCAATTTGGACAAACACCTCATATCGTTGATTCTTAAAAGTTAATTCTCGATTGAATCGTGATCAGTTACAGTCGGATTAAGGTTTGTAGGGTATTGAGAATTTTTACCATTTTTTATTGTTTAAGATACTGATAAACAGAAACTCCTGAAGCGGGGAGCAACAGGAGTTTTCCTAACCAATTATTAACCTAAATTTATGAAAAGTACAAGTATAACGTGATCTCAACATAAAATGTTTCAACTATTTTCACTTTTCTGGATTTTTTAACATTTTTTAGTATTTCTATATTGATTTTCGGTAAGACTTTATAGCAAACATCTTCTTTTCGTATTAGAAAAATAAAAAACCTGTTAGCGGGGACTAACAGGTTTTTTATAAACTAACTAATTATTAACCTAAATTTATGAAACTAGTAAATAACTTTCAATAAGAATGCCAAGGCATAAATCGACCTGCCGGTTTAACGATTTTTAACGCTTTATATATACAGGCGATAGGCAAGAGACTTTAACCTTAACCTGTTATTTTATTTTTCAAACCTTTTATTGCCTGTAAACGTTTACTTAAGCAGAGTGAGCAAATAATATGTGAAACTGTTTAAAATAAAGTACATGTCGCTGTCCTATCTTTATCAATTCGAAAATTATAGAAGTCCTTTTTGGGCTTTTGCAATCCACGATGGCCATCATATCGATGCGGATTTAGAACCGCATTTGCATATTTCTCCCGAAAATCGGTTACGAGAAGAGGATCCGTATACTGCTATTTTGGCAGAATTGCCTTTCAATCGCTTTGTTTGTGGCACATCGAGGTTTCAATTGGATTTGAATCGGAATAAAGACGGAGCAATTTATTTGACACCTGAACAGTCATGGGGAATACAGGTATGGGAAACAGATTTGCCACAGCAGTATAAAGATCAACTGTATGAATCTTATGATCGCTTATATCAAAAAATAGTACAGCAGATTCAAAATACCATCGATCGGTATGGTTATTTTGTCGTTTACGATATTCATAGTTACAATGCACGCCGCGATGGTCCGGATACAGTTGTTGACCAAATCAACAATCCGCAGATTAATATTGGTACAGAACACAACCACAGCAAATGGCAGGAATTGACCCGCTCATTTATGGATGTACTTCGTACTGGTAAAGATGGGCAGGCTTATGATGTACGTGAGAATGTTAAATTTAAGGGCGGCTTTTTGTCATCTTATTTAAATGAGCAATTCGGCGATAAGGGTTGTGTTTTCTCTATTGAGTTTCGCAAGGACTTTATGAATGAATGGACAGGAGAGGTCTACCCTCAAAAGCTACAGGAGTATAAACAGTTGTTAATGCAGAGTATAGAAACCCTTGAATCCTATTTTGCCTATGAAAGATGATGCAAAGCAGCTGGCGGGCATTCTAAAAAAGATCAAAAATAAAGAGGTTTTTCATGTTCAGATACCGCCAAAGAATAAAATGGTGTTCAATCAGGTTGTACCTTACTTATTTCTTTATCGACAGTTTTTTAGTCCAGATCCGATGCTGGCGGAATTAGTGAAATCAGAGCCCGCATATTTTAGGGTGAAGGATTCCGAAATGAATGTGTCAGACTGGATTGCTCCAATTCTCAATCAGCTTGTAGAAGAATTTGGAGCCTGCCTTATTATAGAGGCATGGACCGCAGGGCAAGGCCAGGAAGAGGATATCCAGATCCATATTGCCCGGAAAAATGTACAATCCATTGCTCAGTATCTTGGAAAACAATTGGAAACAGAGGAATCTATTGCCAAGGTTGAGATTGTGACCGAATCGAAAACCAATGCGACACAGAGTCTTTCACCTGCAAGTATTCAACTGGACAAGTTAAATAGCAATATTTTGTACATGGGGCTGGAAATCAAACCAAAGTATCTGTTAGGGACTAATCAGCAAATACTGCCGATTGACCTGCGGCATTTTCGAGAAGCGATATCTCGAAGCCTGTCCAAGACTTTTTTTGAGTTTATTCGGATACATACCCTCTCAAAACCGACATCGTTTAAAATAAGTCATCCCAAAAAGATGCTTCCATTGGCTTGGGAAATTGATCAAAAATTGGCGCGTGAAAGTCAACGCTTTGATTTTCTATTATTAATTACACCGACAAATTCTTACGATGCATGGCTACAGTTCAGAAAAGGAAATTATCGCAAAGTACCTGTTTTTCGTTACCGGCCGATGCCCATTGACCCCGATATTATTAAACGCAATTTGTATAATTTGCATATTGAAGATCTCTACGATCCATCGATTGCTTATTTGTTCCGGGATAAACGCAAAGAGCTTGATCAGATGATGAGCATGCTGAGCGAACGGGGAAAAGAGGGATTTTTACTCGGCAGCATGCAGGTGTTTGGTACCGTCAACGAAAAGCTGTTGGAAAAAGCGCAAGCCATATTAACAATTACAGCGACGGACAGAGAACATCGTACAAAGGAAGAGGATATCGTCTATGCAGAAGAGTTTGCGAAACTAGCGCAAGAGGAACTGGATTATTTAAAAAGTCAGGATCCGAATTTTTCAACTACTGTACGGCTTCGGGATGATATATACGGGGTCATGGTCAATCAGGGGGTGCTAAATATCAGTAAACAATATAGTTTGCCAAGGCATAGGGTGCAGGCATTAATCCAGCACGAAGTAGGAACACATATCGTTACTTATTACAATGGCAAACAGCAACCTTTCAGTCTTTTTAGATTGGGTGTGCCGGGCTATGAAAAGCTTCAGGAGGGTCTGGCAGTACTCGCCGAATATTTAGTTGGCGGATTGACAAATAATCGGTTGCGTATATTGGCCGGTCGGGTCGTCGCGGTATATCACATGCAACAGGGAAATACGTTTTTAGATACATTCACGCTGTTGGTTGATAAGTATCAGTTCCTACCGGAAACAGCTTTTCAGATGACCATGCGTGTTTTTAGAAGTGGCGGACTCACAAAAGATGCGTTATACCTCAGTGGTTTGATTGAACTAATAAATTATATAAAAAGTGGCCGGGATCTCACCCTATTGACCATGGGTAAGATCAGGGAGGATTATATTCCGATAGTCGAGGAACTGATGCTTAAAGGGATTCTGAATGCTCCGGTCTTGACACCTAAATACCTGACATCCCCTTATAGGGATGTACTGGCCAACCTAAAGAAAAGTAAAGGAATATTTCAGATGATACAATAATTAACGACACTATATGAAGATAGCATTTGTTATTAATCAAACGCATAAAGAAACGGAACGTTTCACAACAACTCTGCTCGCATTGAAGGCGCATCAGCTAGGACATGCGATTTATTACATCGGATTAGCAGATTTTTATTATGAATCTGCCCATATTGCTGCCCATGTGCGGGAAGTATTGCCTGAGCAGAAGGTTACTTCAGCCAAGCGGTTGATGGAGGTGCTACGAGCCACGACAAAGACAAAAATGAATATGGAGAAGATGGATGTGGTTTGGCTTAGATTCGATCCGGTTTTGGATATGGTGAATAGACCCTGGGCAGCTTCATCCGCGCTGCAGTTCGCCTCCTTATTAAAAGAAAAAGGGGTACAGGTCATCAATGATCCAGATAGTTTGAGTAGGGCAAGCAACAAATTGTATCTCGAAGGTTTTGACGAATCTATTCGGCCTAAGACAATTGTAACCAGGAATTATGCAGACGTAGTCGAGTTTTTTGAACAACAAAATAAATTGATTATTCTAAAACCCCTAAAAGGTTCAGGCGGGAAAAATGTGTTTTTGATCAATAAAGACAATCAACAAAATCTAAAGCAGACAGTAGAAGCCATAGCGCGGGACGGTTATGTGATCGGGCAGGAATATCTTCCCGAAGCGGCAGGTGGTGATATCCGTTTTTTTCTGTTGAATGGTGAACCCGTCTCCATCAATGGAAAATATGCTGCTGTTCATCGTGTGCAGCAGGGGAATGAGATCCGGAGCAATGTACATCAAGGGGCAAAAACTCAAGCCGCGATAATCTCGCCGGAGCTGCTACTTATGGTTGATAAAATCAAAGACAAATTGATACAGGATGGAATGTACTTCGTGGGGTTGGATATTGTGGGCGATCATATTATGGAAATAAATGTTTTTAGTCCGGGAGCTTTATGCCAAACAGAGGAGATTGTAAAAGAAGATTTTTCCGCATTGATTATCAAAAACCTTGAAGAAAAAATAGGATCTGCTAGAAATTCATCGGGTGTATGAAGGAGATTATATGTAATTGGTTTTATAATAAGGGAGCAGAGATCAATAATTGAACGGACTGTCTAAAAGCATACCTGATTCTGAGAACTCAGTTGTTTTTGGCGTTATTTGAAATCTCTTGGCGGTAATTAGGATTGTAGTAGGAAACTGACAAAACGCGGGATTGATGAAAATTATGAGTTTGAGATGAATCAAGCCAGTTGAATTCTTGCTAATTTTAAGAAAATAAAAAAATACGATGTTTATTATAGATTCACCTTCTCATGATGCTTATTTTAATATTGCTTCGGAGGAATATCTGCTCACCAAATATCCCAAAGAGCCTATATTTTTGCTGTATATGAATGAACCGTCAATTATCATTGGTAAATTCCAGAATACGCTCGCTGAAATAAACCTTGATTACGTGAACGATAATAAGATTAAGGTCGTTAGGAGGATGTCCGGTGGTGGTGCTGTTTATCATGATTTAGGAAACCTCAATTTTTCCTTTCATACGCTATTGGGAAATTTGGATTTTATGGATTTTTCGACTTTCACACAACCTATTGTTTCGGTTTTGAATAAATTGAATATTCCAGCAAGACTGGAAGGAAGAAACGATCTCTTGGTGGATGGAAAAAAATTTAGTGGGAATGCGAAACTCGCGAGAAATGGTAAAATGATCCAACATGGTACTATTTTAATCGATTCGCAGATGCAGATATTGAATGATGCACTGAAAGTAAATCCGCTTAAATTTATTGATAAGGCTGTCAAGTCGAACAGGGCGCGTGTAACAAATCTGATCGATTATCTCCCACCGGAATTTACAACAATAAAATTTAAGGAACTCTTGATCGCAGAGATGCAGCGTGAAAATCCGGATGCGAAGGTCATTCATTTCTCAGCAACTGATATCCAGAATATCGAACATCTGGTGAAGGAAAAATATGAAACCTGGGACTGGAATTTCGGTTTCTCTCCGAATTATAATTTTAAAAAGGCAATCAAGATTCCTGCGGGTTTTATCGAATTACACTTAGACGTACATAAAGGTTATATTGAACATGCCAAGATTTTTGGGGATTTTTTTGCTTCTAAATCTATTCACGAGTTGGAAGAACTCCTAATTGGCGAAAAGCATCAGTTGGAAGAAATTGCTGCTCTGCTGAATTCGATAGATGTAACTTCTTATTTTGGAAAAGTTGAAGCGCCTGAAATACTGGAATTGTTTAAATAAAAATTGTTTTATCAGTCCTGTAGGGCCTGAAATAAAAAAAAAGTTATTATGCCTTGGAACCCAGATGTATATAATCAGTTTAAAGACATTCGATTCAAGCCTTTTTATGATCTATCCGAACTAATAGCTTCGGAGGTAACGATGAAAGCCGTGGATCTCGGATGCGGAACCGGCGAGCAAACGGCTATTTTAAGTGACAGATTTCAACAGGCAACATTTCTTGGAATAGATTCTTCTCCGGAAATGTTATCGGCGAGTAGTAAACTCGAAAATGAGCGTCTAAGGTTTGAGAACGGCAATGTTGAAAATTTTTTGGAAACGGCGGGTTCATGGGATCTAATATTCAGCAATGCGGCGTTGCAATGGTTGGATGATCATCGTGTACTTTTCCCACGGCTCATTTCCAAATTGAGCCGTGGCGGACAGCTAGCTGTCCAAATGCCTTATCAACCGGACAATGTATTAAATAAAATTTTGTTTGACATGGCTGAGGAAGAGCCTTATCGAAATTATTTAGCTGGCTGGAACAGACCTTCATCCGTGCTAAGTATAGACGATTATGCATCAATTTTGTTTGATTCGGGCTTGAAGGAATTGAACCTGTCCCTTCGTATATATCCAATTATTGCAGCAGAATCGGATACACTTTATAACTTTATTTCTGGATCGGCATTGATTCCTTATATCGAACGATTGGACGAAGATAAGCGCCCTGATTTCATTGCTGATTTTAAAATGCGCATAAAGCAATTTTTTTCGAAATTTCCGGCGATCTACGCTTTCAAACGTATTCTATTGTATGGACGGAAGGATTAAAAAGGAAAATTTTAAACACTAATTAAGTCTGACCAGATGGCTTGTGTCAACGTTGCGAGGTCATTAGGATTTAGTATCATCTGAAGGCCCCTTTTTCCTGCGCTTATAGAAATTTCCTCTTCTAACTGAGCGGCTTCTTCGATAAATGTCGGAAATAATTTCTTCATACCAATAGGGGAGCAACCCCCACGAATATAGCCTGTTACAGTTAGCAGGTCTTTCATGGGGAGCATTTCGCAATTTTTATTGTTGGCGGCTTTTGCGATCTTTTTTAAATCGAGCTGAGCATTTCCGGGAATTACGGCAACAATGTATGGATCTTTATTTCCTTTTAATACCAGTGTTTTATAAAGTGTTTCAGGGGATAGACCCAAGGATAAAGCCACATGATCAGCACTTACATCATGATCATCAACTTCATATTCTCTTAAACTATATTTTACTTTTGCCGTATCTAAAAGACGAACGGCATTTGTTTTATGTGACATGACGATCTCTATACGCTTTTGCGATTTGTAAAATAGTTTGTAATCTCTGCCAACGTATATGTATTAAGGCAATTTTTTGACTCAAGTCCACCTTTTTGTGCAACAAAAATACCATACTGCATGTCCAGTAGACCCTCAGTGCGATGCGCATCGGGGTTAATGGATAACAATACACCTTTTTCCACAGCATAGCGATGCCATCTCCAATCTAAATCTAGTCTTAAAGGGTTCGCATTAATTTCAATGACGACCTGATTAGCGGCGCAGGCATCAATTATTTTTTTAAAGTCGAGTGGATAGCCCGATCTACTTAATAAAAGACGGCCTGTTGGATGTCCCAAAATTGTTGTATATGGGTTTTCAATTGCTTTAATCAATCTGGCGGTTGCTTTTTCCTCATCCATCTTTAAGTTGGAGTGAACAGAGGCGACAACAAAGTCAAATTGTGCTAGTACCTCATCGGGGTAGTCCAGTGATCCGTCGCTTAGAATATCGGATTCTATCCCTTTAAAGATTTTAAAAGGCGCTAGTTTTTCATTTAAGCTGGCAATTTCCTTCCATTGTTCTACCAATCTCTCGATGGAAAGGCCATTTGCATAGACGGCAGTCCGTGAGTGATCACATATTCCAAGATATTCAAGACCTAGTGTATCTTTACAATGAAGAGCCATTTGTTCTAAATTATGTACACCATCACTGTAGGTTGAGTGATTGTGTAGTGTTCCCTTAAGATCTTTAAATTGTATTAATTGTGGTAGAGTATGGTTCTGAGCGCGTTCGATTTCGTCGAGACCTTCACGTAATTCTGGTTCAATATAATCAAGCCTTAAATTGCGATAAATTGCCTCTTCGCTGGAAAGTGAAGGTAGATCAGAAAGAATGTTGAACAGAAGATCCAAATGTGCAGCAGAACCTGTACTGAGAATGAGGTCGCGATAGAAATCATTGATATTCGTACTGAAAACCTTGAATGTAAAACCGAATTCATCTGTGATTTCCAAAGAATTTTCTGTTTTCTCTACCAATGTGTAATTAATCAGAAATTTTTCTACGGCTTCAATGCTTTCGGAAATGAGAAGATCTACCGTACTTAATACTTCGCATTTTCTTCTAAAATCTCCTGTGAAAGATAAGAGCGAAGAAGGAAAGTGTGTTTTTAGAACAGTGTAGAATACATCGGCCTGAGGCAATACCTTTGCATACAGAAACCACCCTTGATTCGATATTGAAAATTCGATGGATTTTTTTATTTCTTCCTGGGTTTTTAATCCAAATCCCTTGGCTTCAACAAGACGGTTTTCATTGCAGGCATACAGTAGTTCACCGACGCTTTCAATCCCTAGGTCTTGCCAGATAATCTGCACCTTTTTGGGGCCTAGACCTTTTATGTTTAGCATTTCAACAACCCCTGATGGCGTATTTGCCAATAACTCATCAAGCTCCTTAAACATTCCCGTTTGTGCCACCTCTTTTGCTTTTTCG
The DNA here is from genome assembly GCF_003071065.1 of Sphingobacterium athyrii. Classification (GTDB taxonomy): domain Bacteria; phylum Bacteroidota; class Bacteroidia; order Sphingobacteriales; family Sphingobacteriaceae; genus Sphingobacterium; species Sphingobacterium athyrii. The sequence continues at coordinate 125,069 of NZ_QCXX01000002.1, forward strand.
GCTGTACTTTTTCCTATACCCTGTTGTGCACTCAATTCTTCAAGCGAGGCTTCATCGATACGAAAAGGTAATTTGTCCAATTTAAAAGATGCACTAGCCATTGCCTTTGTCCGGAACGGATTTTCGTTGTGAAGTTCCATCAATTGGCTACACAATTTAAAAATTTTAGAGATCGCTTTATTGTCCATCATTGTCGGTGAGTTGTTAGGCTACAAATATCCTAAATTTTGAACCAAAATACCAACGAAGTTGACAATATAATCCCGTTAAATAATGTGAAAAAGCCGTTTTTTATTAGAATAATTCCCTGTTTTATTAAATTAACAACAACGTGACAAATGAACACCTGTATAACCGAGCATTTTGGCTAAGTTTGTCGTTTTTGGGTATTGAAATCGATAGAGGATATTGTGTTTTTTGAAATATCCGATAACAATTAGTGGTGTTATGATAGCAGATATAAGTGACAAAGAGGTCAGCGGCCTTTACAAAACAGGTATTATTCAGCAGACAGCCTATTGGTCCGCTGTGAAAAAGATGCAGGGGATAGCGTCTAAAGCGTTTAATTTCAAATCTAAACGTTCGGATCTTTATATAGGAGTTGAAGAGGATACTTACTTTGTGGGAGATCTGTTGATTATAATCCAGACGATAGATCATGAACATAGCATAGCTTATGTACCGTATGGACCTGAAATTGAACCATCAGAAGAAAATCAAGGCCATTTTTTAGAGCAACTTTCCGAGAGTTTACGTGGGTATCTGCCTCAAAACTGTATTATGATACGTTATGATTTATCCTGGGAATCACATTGGGCGAAGGATGATGATTGTTATGACCTTTATGGAAATTGGTTAGGTGTTCCAGAAAAACGAATTCAGGAAATGCGCTTTAATTTTAATACGGAACATTGGAATTTTCATAAGGCAAATACGGATATTCTTCCTTCTAATACCATTTTTATGAACCTTAAGGGCGAAGAAGATCATTTGTTGGCCAATATGAAATCAAAAACGCGATATAATATTAATCTGGCACAAAGGAAAGGTGTAAAGGTGCGTTCCCTTGGCCTGGAAAGTCTGGAGATCTGGTATGAATTATATCGGCAGACAGCTGCCCGAAATAACTTTTTCTTACATGATATCAACTATTTTAAGATTGTGCTTTCAGCAAGAGCAAACGATACATTGTCGCCGGCGGACGTTTACCTGTTGGTTGCAGAGGTGGAAAGTCAGCCCTTAGCTGCAATGTTTCTCGTCATAGCGGCAAATCGGGGCACCTATTTATATGGGGCATCGGCTTCTGAAAATCGTAATTATATGGCTACTTATGCTTTGCAATGGCGTGCCATGCAGGTTGCAAAGGAAATGGGGTGTACCGAATATGATTTCTTTGGTGTATCTCCCCAAGCTGATCCATCACATCCCCTATACGGACTTTATAGATTTAAAACCGGGTTTGGAGGTGAAATTTATCATCGTATGGGCTGTTGGGATTATCCATTAAACAAAGAAAAGTATAGATATTACGCCTCCATGGAGTTTAAAAACCAAAGTTATCACTTGAGTTAAGTATTAAAATACTTCACCCAAAGTCAGTCTCACACCACGGTGATTCGTACTGATGCCGTAGTCAATGCCAATATTGGTGCCTGAATTTTTGTTGAATTTAATTCGGGCACCTGCACCTGTACCAATATTCCAGTCTGCAAACATGCTGTTTTTGGGGCCGTTCACAGTCGTGAAATTCATAAAAGCAACAAAGCCAAACAGCCCATTGCTGCTGATGTCACGACGATATTCTGTTTCCAGATAATACAATGATTTACCTCGGAATCTACTTACGGGGAAACCTCTTCCAGAACTATTGTAGGGGTCCCAGCCCAAATTGGGTAAATCAAGATAGGGCGCTTTACTATTGAAAACAGTCCAGAAAAAGCTACGTACAGCAATCATATTCTGCTTGTTGGGATCCTGAGTCAATCGGTGATATCTTCTGATTTCGAGAAATAAGGATTTCCAATTTTGATCACTCCCCATAAAAACCGGATTTACGCGAAATTGTAAATTGGCATAATTGCCAGACCAGGTATTAATAGAATTCGCACGCGTATCATAAATGAGATTGAGACTCAGACCCGATGAAACAGTATGATCTTTTAAATCCGTGCCATAGGGATAGGAGGTGTAGTCTGCAAGCGGAATATCACCGGTAGATTTGATGTTCATTCGGTAATCCAGATCATAACCAATTCCCATAAACAGTCCCCCGTGTATTCTTTTTAGCGCGTGTTGATATAACCTAAAATAGCTATAATCCAAATTGATCTGCTGGTCACCATGATGTTCTTTTCCGATTCCCCAGGTTTCATGGGGGTATTTTAATAGTCTGATATCACCATCAATCACCCAGGTATTATCTTTCAGCCATACATAGGAGCGGATAGGGAGGCCAAATCGCTTTCCAAAATTTGTATAGGGTGTGAAAGTGACTTTTGACATATAGGTGCTCTTGCGTTCACCTAGGTAGAATCCGGCTGTGGTACTTGTGATCAGCGCATGCCCACCTCCCGGAACGTTTGTTGAAAACGGCAAAAAAGAAAAGTAAAACTTTTTTCCTGTGCTATCGACCGACTGCGGTGGCTTTATCTTAAGGATTGCTTTTCCAATATCGATCAGGTCGCGCTGTTTACTTGTATCTGCAACATGTTTGGTAATTTCTATTTCATTGACTGGTCGTTGTGCGTATAATTTAGATTGGTATATCACCAACGAAACCATCAAAAGGGTGAAAATAGTATAAGAAGTATGTCGTCTGTCGTAGTGTGCCATGAAAGCACGCAATCTAAGAGGAATTGGACAGAATTGCAATATTCTGTGTAATAAATTATTCTTTCTGTGGAGTTTTACCGATAAGTCGACAAAGCCGAATTTTTATTCACCTACAAAAAAACGGCATTTACCGATTTTAATGTAATGTTAATCTAAATGTAATGGAATCAACACATGAGTTGTCTTAAATTTGAATCAGAAAGTAAATGAAAAAAAAGCGCAACAAATTTAGGTTGTGTGCGACTATAGAATAAGAAAATATACTAATACATTATAAATAGAAAAGATATGAAAACTTTAGTAAAAACATTTGTGGCAACAGCAATGATAGCAATCTCCACTTGCTCAATGGCTTCGGTTAAACCAGAAGAACGTAATTTAATTACAGCTGATTTGGCAATTGATGAATATGTTGGCGCAATGACCGAAGGTCAGGTAGCGAATTTAGATAGGCTATTCACTTCTGATTTTAATCAGAAAATCTGTGGTAAACAAGATTTAAATCACAGCCGATCGGAGATGATTGAGTTCTTGAAAAAACAAAAAGGAATAAAAATGAACTGTAAAACAACAACGCAGATCGTTGAAGAATTACCAGATTATGCTATTGCGAAAGTAACCATGCAATTTGATGGTTTCTCTAAGACCGATTTGATCACACTTGTGAAGGAAAACGGTGCTTGGAAAATTTCTAAATCAGTTAACTCTTACAAATAGGAATTACTGCCACAAATTGAAATGATGGGATCAAGCAGAATTCTTGGGGGGAATTGAAAAAATACTTAGTTTAGTGTTTTTAAAAACTAGAGAACACTTGGAAGCTGCCGAACGTAAATTATTATCCTTGTTAATGCCCGAAGGGCTATTAGAATATTTTCAGATTTTAGAAGTAGATCAGGTAGAAGATCAACTTCATATCTATTTAGATGAGCTTAATATTACTCCAGCGGGTTATGAAAATAGTAACCTAGAATCAAAAGGTTTTATGCCTTCTACGGAGATTTCCGATTTTCCCATTCGGGGGCAGAAAGTTACCCTGCATATCCGTCGTCGTCGTTGGACTGTTTTGGACACTGGAGAGATTATCACAAGAGATTGGAATCTAGTACGTGAGGGTACCCGAATGACAACAGAATTCGGGCTTTTTTTAAAGAAGATATTTGGATAACCATCCTGTAAGTGCCCAGTTAGTAGGTTTGTTCTTTCAGATGGATGGCAAGCTGCTACAAGATCAATATAAGAATCATCTGAGCGATTTCCATGATTGGGATCAAAAATCACATGCAGAGAATTGGACACTATTTCCACAGAATATAGCTGAACACTTAAGTATTGATGAGACCAGTTTTAGTAATGGTGAACTTTATACCATTGTAAGTAGTAAATCTGCAAAAGGTAGGAAAGGAACCATTCTAGCGACAATCAAGGGAACAAAAGCGGAAGATATTATCGCTGTATTAGAGCGAATTCCTCTTGGTACAAGAAACAAGGTTAAAGAGGTGACCATGGATATGGCTCCTAATATGGCTAAGGCTATCCGTAGATGTTTCAGAAATGCCAGGCGGGTAATAGATCGTTTTCATGTTCAAAAGCTAGCATACGATGCTGTTCAGGAACTACGGATCCAGTATCGCTGGGAAGTATTGGATATAGAAAGCCAAAAAATAAAGGATGCAAGAAAGCAAAGTCTTCCTTATGAGCCAGAGGTATTATCCAATGGAGACACCATCAGGCAACTATTGGCTAGATCTAGACATCTGTTGTTCAAGCACCCTGGGCGGTGGACAGAAAGTCAAAAACATCGTGCAGAGTTATTGTTTATTCGCTTCCCAAAGCTAAGACAAGCATATGATTTAGGGATTGCTCTGGGTGCTATTTTTACCAAATGCAAAGACAAAACACTTGCCTTTACCAAATTGGGTCTGTGGCATAATCAAGTGGAGAATGCGGGCATCCTATCTTTTGAGAGTGTAGCAAAGTCTATTGCAGCACACCACCCTGAAATCCTGCATTACTTTGACAACAGGAGCACAAATGCTTCAGCTGAGTCTTTCAATGCTAAATTAAAGGCTTTTCGCAGTGTATTCCGTGGTGTAAGAGATACTACTTTTTTCTTGTATAGGGTGATGAAATTGTATGCCTAATTATCTTTAACCCCCAAACTTTCGGTATGATCCAAATGATGTTTCGGGAAACTGAGCAATGTATAAAAACAAAAGAGGCTACTTGTGAAAAGTAGCCTCTTTTGTTTGTGGAGCATATCAGGATCGAACTGATCACCTCTTCACTGCCAGCGAAGCGCTCTAGCCAGATGAGCTAATGCCCCCTTTGTTTTTCTGTCGCTAAGATAATACCTTTTTTGTAAAAACAAAATTGCTTTTTTATTTTTTTTAGTATTATTATTTATTGCTTCTCGTTAAGCAACTCTTCGGTACGTTGTATCTGCTGATTATCCTTCCATTCATCATGTCCAGGGATAACCATTTTTATCTGGGGATACTTCGCTAATAATCTGGCTAATGCAGGCTTCCAGGCTTTGACGTCACCATCAACAATATTACCTAAATTTTTTGCCTCCGAGCTTTTGATAAAGCAACCCCCATCCAGAATTTGATAGTCCGGAAACCAGACAACGACATTATCCAAAGAATGTCCTGCACCAAAAAAGTTCAAAACGAAGGACTGACCACCGACTTTATAGGTCTTGTTGATTTTGACGAGATGCGTAGCTTGGGCTTTATGATTTGCCTTAAGCAGGTCGTTGGTCATTTTTGTCGCATAAGTTGGAATGCCGATACGATTATAATATGCAAACCCTCCCGCGCGATCCTCATGCCAATGTGTGGCATATACCGCAATGACAGGTAGTTGATGCTTTTGTTTAATACTGTCCAAAAGCGGTTGATATTGTGTCGAGTCCCAAGGCGTATCAAATAGAATAACACCCTTCTTGGTGATTAGATAGACCGCATTAGCGGCATATTTGGTGCCTTCAAAGGTATTGTAAGTCGTATAAAGATATAGCTGTGAATTGATCTTTTCAATGGATAATGGTTTTTCCTGTGCGCGCAAAGATGGCAATACACAGCAAGAAAGACCGAGAAGTAGCGTAGCTACTTTTGCGGAGAAGAGCGAAATAGTATTTTTGAACATAAGTAAATAAACGATTGTTCGGAACGAATATTGTTGAGTTGGACCTGTTTAATTCCTTTTTTTACTGGTTACAATGACCTAACGAAATCTTCTCGATGTGGCGTGAAAGAATCTATCAATTCGCCTTCTTCAAGGCATTCACAGCCGTGGATTAAATCTGGATGAATGATACAGGAATCACCGACAGTTAAAATCTCGTCTTTGCCATCAATGTGGTACCTAAACTTTCCGGCGCTGACATAAGATATTTGTGTATGTGGGTGTCGGTGTAAGGCACCGATCGCACCTTTTTGAAAACGGACTTTCATTAACATCAATTCATCGTTATAGACCAATATTTTACGTTGTACACCATCGCCTAGGTTCGTCCAGCTCTGCGCATTATCGTGTAGGAATATCTCACTCATTTTAATCGTTTATATTTTGAAAAATTAAGCAACTAATCGTTATTGCCAATAATAGCAAATAAATATGACTTTTGTAGCTCAGCTTGAAAAGTTGTTGAACAGCATCTGTCGTTAAAGAAAAATAACCTGATTTATTCGAGAAAAATCCGATAACATCTAAAAACTGATCGGCAAGGTGTTGGAAAAAACTGTTACTTTGTGTCTGATCAAAGCGAATGCACAGGTATGAATTATTTCGATGAACTTATTTCCCTATTAAATGAAGAACAGCAATATGATAAGATGCAGCATGAAGCAATATTGTTGCAAAGCAGTTTAAATGAAAGAAGGATGCAGGGGATGACTTGGTTTCCCATTCAGATTACAGATAGTGAACTGGGGCGGGGAGATTATCTGTCAGTTAGTTTAAAAAAAACAAATCATCTCGATGTTGATCATCGGTTCCGTTTCGGGATGCCTGTTTCTCTATTTTCAAACCATGACCCAAAGGCGGACAGGATAGATGGTGTTATATCTTCAGTTAATAAGGAAAGTATGCGGATTTCATTTCGTATAGAAGAACTGCCAGATTGGAGCAGAAGAGGAAAACTCGGTGTGGACTTATTATTTGACGAGCATTCATACCGTGAAATGACTAATGCGTTGCGACAGGCAAAGGAAATCGCGACTGATCCACGACAAGGCAAATTGATTAGAAAGCTTATTGGTGCAGAACAATTATATACAGAAGAAAAAGAATTATTTTTTGAGCATCCAGACCTCAATGACGGCCAGAATAAGGCGGTTCAGCGGGTCTTGGGCACAGCAGACATAGCACTTTTACATGGCCCTCCCGGCACGGGGAAAACGACCACATTGATAAAGGCAATAGCCACGTTGTTAAAGAGCAATAATAAGCAGATACTCGTTGTAGCACCGAGCAATACTGCGGTTGATCTATTGACGGAGCGTTTGGATGCTGCGGGCATAGTCGTCACACGAATCGGTAATCCCGTTAAAGTATCTGAACACCTACAGGAGTTGACCCTTGACAGTAAAATAGATCGACACAGCGCAAATAGGGATATAAAGTCTTTGCAAAGGCAAGTTCGAACCTATACGGATATGGCCCAAAAATATAAACGTAATTTTGGTAAGGCCGAACGGGAGCAAAGGAAAGCATTGTTTGACGAGGCTTACAGAATTCGTAAAGATGTGGATAGGATTCAGGATTTTATCGTGACGGATATTCTCGATCGCTCTCAGGTAATAACGGCGACGCTGGTAGGGGCAAATCAAGATGTCATCCGAAGTCGGTCATATGAGACAGTTGTTATTGATGAAGCCGGCCAGGCGCTGGAACCTGCTTGTTGGATTCCGATATTAAAGGCCGATAAATTGGTGTTGGCTGGGGATCATTGCCAGCTTTCGCCAACAGTGAAATCAAATAATGGTATGGACAATAAGCTTAGTAATACGCTTTTTGAGAAGCTTGTCAATCTTTATCCTCAAGCAGTTTCGTTGCTCGATACCCAATATCGGATGAATGAACAAATCATGAATTATCCTTCCTCAGCTCTATATGGAGGTCTGTTGAAGGCTGATCGCTCAGTAGCGCATTGGACAATAGCAAACGATACGGAACCGATCGTATATATTGATACAGCTGGGGCAGGTTTTGAGGAAACCGAAAGTGATGGTGCAATCTATAATCTTGGGGAGGCCAGTTTTCTGAAATCTCATTTAAAGACAGCCAGCGCAACTTGGGTACGATCTTCTCCAATCGAACAATGGCCTAGTGTTGGGATAATAGCACCTTACCGGAAGCAAGTGTCCATATTAAAGGAAATGTTGGAGCAGGATGAGGAATTACGGCCGTATGCTGCCATTATTAAAGTACAAACCATAGATAGTTTCCAGGGGCAGGAGAAAGATATTATTTATATCAGTTTGACGCGAAGCAATACCGAACAACAGATTGGTTTTTTATCCGATGTGCGCCGGATGAATGTCGCCATGACAAGGGCTAAGAAAAAGTTGGTTGTCATTGGCGATAGTGCAACGATAGGGGTTCATTCGTTTTACCAGCACTTTATTGCTTATGCAGAAAGTCTCGGCCAATACCATAGTGTTTGGGAATGGGATATTGCGGAGATGTAATAGAAAAGAGGGACTGTGGAAAAATTCTTTTCGCAGTCCCTCTCGATTTTTATAAAGAGGTGAAATTCATCCAGTCAGCCTTTTCGTCATAATTCATGAGCGGCTCTGCATTATTGTTATTAGATAGTTGACCTACCAACATATAAAGGTCCATACTAACGTGTTGACGTGTAATTTCAGTCATTTTATCATTAAAACCAGCGTTATTGATTTGTAAGACATATTGGAAGCAAACAACACGGGCAATTATTTTTCCTAAGGTGACCATCTCGCGCTGTTTAGGTTGAAGTGGGAAGTCGAAATTTAAAATGGAGGAGAAAAATGGAGCCGCAAGTTCGGTTGCAGGATTTATTTTCAGGAATGAAAGTAGATTGCTCTCCTTGCTTTTGCGCATCAGTTTAGCAATTGCCTCCGCAACCTGCGAATAAAGCATCTCGTTTGAACCTTCAAAAATTTGGAAAGGTCTACTATCGACTAAACCGCGTCCGGCAACATGATCCAGTCTATAGCCATTTGCCCCAGACAACTGTACGCAGATCTGTGCAGATTCGTGCATAAGATCTGTTACCAGTGCCTTGACACTGTTGGCGTCTACACTGTGGCCAGAAAGATCATTCTGAATTGAACTGATCGAACTACTATATGCACACATCGCCGAACATATCGTAAAAGCTGCTTGTAAACGGGACAATTGAAACTTCACAGCATCCAATTCATTTAAAGGAATTCCACTGACACGTCTTTCGGTACAATGTTTCATGGCCTCATCCAACATCCGTTTTATGAAACCCATACCCATGCCCGGAAATTGAAGCCTGCTTCGATGCAAGGTGTCCAACATGAGTTTTATACCAGTGCTCTCCGGGGTTAAACGGTAATCTACCGGTACTTTGATGTCTATTTTATTGATGCCGTAAGGAATGGCATATAGACCAAGACTATTATACTTTTTCAGTACTTCAATTTTCTGCTCTTCGATGGAATTGTCGGTCACAAAGAAATCTATATCCCGTACAAGTTCACCATGCTCATTTTTCTTTCGAGCAGTAACCAGCCAAAAGTCTGCAGCACCTGTCAAGCCTTGCCAATGTTTTTCTCCCCTAATATGATATTTATCTCCCGCTTGTTGGTAGGAGGTACGCATATTGAGGGCATCGCTTCCGTAAGCTTGCTCTGTGATCATCAATCCGCCCATGGCTTTATTCTCTAAAAATTGATGGAATACTTTTTCCTGAAGTAAAGTATTGCCATACTTGGCAAAAGGTTCCAAAAATAAAGCGATATTGATACCGAAGATCAGGGAAAGTGACAGAGACTCATAGGAAGCAGCGGCAAGCACCCCCAGACATTCCTTTACATGTAATCCACGGCCACCGTGATGTTCAGGAATAGCAACGGACAATGGTCTCATTGCCATGATTTCGCTTAAAAACTGCGGGGGTAAACCACGTGTTAAACTCAGGTTATTATAGTCATATTCCGTATGGAATAAGCTTGACAATCGCTCTTTGAATTTTCCGATATATAAATCGAAATCTTCGATCTGTTTTTTTTGTCCTAAAACGTTAGACATCGCTAGATATTGATTAAATGATAAAACATTTGCAATAGTAGATGTATACGATATATCCCTTATTTAAGATAGCTGTGATTTACTCCTAACATCCCATCGCTATACAAAAATAATTCATATCGCTGTGATTGGTCTGTCCACTTTTGTATAAAATATAGGACAAATCGTGCATGTCTAAAAATGTTAGGTTGCCTTGTTTCGATAAGAAGTAGGGGAAATTCCTACGATTTTTTTGAATAAACGGGAGAAATAGGAGGGGTCAGAAAAATCCAGCTCATAACAGATATCGGCAATGCTTTTATTTGATTCAAACAGAAGAAATTGACTATGCATGATAAGTACTTCTAAGATCAGTTCTTTAGAGGATTTTTTGAACACTGAAAATACACAGCGATTCAGGTAATTGGTCGATACTGCGAGCTTATCTGCATAAAAAGCAATATGCTTTTGTTTTTTGAAGTTTTTGTGCACAAGCTGTTTAAACATCATTGCAATTTCCTGCCTTCGGTTGAGCGCCTGGTTTGAAGAAGATAGCTTAATAATCTTTAATAAAAGGGATTTTAGCAAACTTTCAAACAATTCTTTATAAGGCGACTCAGAAAGTAATTCGTTGTAAAGTAATTTGAAGAGTTCGTTAAGATCTGTGCTGTCTTGTGTAGATAGGTTTAGTAGAGGCGAAATATTAAAAATATTCAGGATCTCTTGTTCCCTAAATATGGAAGTCATGGCGTTGTCATTGATCAGTACACAATGTCCCTTTGCCGATTTGTCAACAGATTTGATCGTCGAAATATTGCCGTAATTGCTAATGAGAATCGCCGGTGCTTTTACGACATATTCTTTTGCTCCAATCTTGTGTTTAAAATAACCTTCTGTTATATGTACAAGGAGATTGTATCCCAAGAAAATGGGAGGAGTGGGGAATTTGATATAAGGGGCAATTTCACTAAGCTGGAATATTTTAACTGGAGACTGCTGGTACCTCAGGTGTTCCAGACTACCTGTCATAAACCGATCTACAAATTCACCTGCGTTTACCTGCTTTTCCATTGTTGTCCATTATGTTTTTGCAAAACATCAAATTCTCCTATTTTCTGATTAATATGACGCGTTGCAAACGGATTTTACGTAATATCAGTATAATATTTCAAAGGTAATGCGATAAAATAGCTTTGTCAATATAAAATGTATGATGATTTTTAAAAATAGGTGCAATATGCTGCCATTGCTGCCAATAGCGGCACTCCATGATCGTTTTTATGCAAGGGTAAAAAACTAATCGGATTTTCTAACCATTTAAGACCTGGGCGATAGTTATGATCGATAAAAAATGATTTTGGAAAACGAAGGTTTATCATTAGCTTTAATCTTTAGCAAAATCTGAATCGTTTGTTTCTCAACGACTTCTTTATTATAAACCGAGCGAGTATGAAAATTGTATCTGTTTTTTTATCATTATTTTTTTCTTTTGTTGCTGTTCGGGCGCAGGACCGGATCAATTACTGCAATGATTACATCCAAACGGGTGCAGAACGAACTGAGCAATATATACCTTACCTCAATGGAAAGCGTGTAGCTATTTTGGGTAATCCATCTACCGTGATCAAGAAAAAACATCTTGTGGATAGCCTACTTGCCAGGGGAATTAAAATCGTAAAAATATTTGGACCTGAACATGGATTTCGCGGAAATGCCAGCAACGGAACGAAAGTGGGGGATGAAATCGATCCGACAACTAAAATTCCGGTGATCTCACTTTATGGAAATAAAAAGAAGCCTTCGGCGAAAGATCTAAAAGATATTGATGTGTTTATCTTTGATGTGCAAGATATGGGGGTGAGGTTTTACACGAATATTAATACACTTCGGGACATCATGGAAGCCTGTGCCGAAAATGAGAAGGAACTCTTGATTTTAGATCGCCCCAATCCAAATGCGTATTTAGTTGATGGCCCTATACTGGATATGAAACATAAATCGGGTATTGGTCAGTTTCCGGTTCCGATTGCTCACGGGATGACAATCGCTGAGTTTGCCCAGATGATTAACGGCGAGGGCTGGATGGCAACGACAAAAAAATGTAAGCTAAAGATCATACCCGTAGCGGGATATAATCATCAAATGTTATACAAGCTTCCGGTTAATCCTTCTCCAAATTTAAATACCGAACAGAGTATTCTACTCTATCCAAGTACCTGTCTTTTTGAAGGAGTAAAGATAAATCATGGGAGGGGAACAGATTACCCCTTCACGGTTTTTGGAAGTCCGGTTTATAAAGGATTGTATAGTTTTTCGTTTACCCCCGTGAGTAAAAAAGGAATGAGTGAAACGCCACTCTTTATGAATGAAAAATGTTATGGTTTGGATTTACGGGAATATGATTTGCAGAAGCTGGTGGATAGTAAGAAAATAAATCTTTCCTGGATGCAAGAGCTTTATCAGAATTCTCCTGAAAAAGATAAATTCTTTGATCAGTCATTTTCCAAGCAGATTGGCAGTATAGAAAAATTGGTTGGTGTTGATTCCTTTCGACGACAGATTGCAGATGGGGTTTCGGAAGCGGAAATTCGAAAAAGCTGGGAACCGGGATTAGGACGTTACAAAGAAATGAGAAAGAAATATCTTATTTATCCCTAACCTATTTATCGGTACCGGAAGCTTTTGCGCGGAGTTGTCAATGTCCTTGCAAAAGTGATAAATGCCTATGCCCCAATTTATTGGGGAATTACTATTTAACCCTCAAAAATAAATGATGTTTGATCAAAGATATTATTGCTTTTATGTTGTTTTCTTATGGGGGCTTATCGCAAATTTAAGCGTGGTCTCCGGGCAACAGCTAGCGCGAAGCGCGGACCGTCTTAACTATATCGCTGCCGCTGAAATTCGTTCGCAGCCAGTAAAAGAAATCGCCGTCTATTTGTGGATGAAAAAGGAAAATTAAAGACCAATCTGCAACAGAAGTATGGAGATAATATCAATAGGTTGTTCGCCGCCTATTTACAAATGGGCAGTATCTTTTCCACGATCTGGATAGAACACGGGACGCTTTATTTTGGGGCCGCAGACGGCGCTATTTATGCCGTTGAATAATCTCTGTATGGTCGTATTTTGGAGTTGATTTATTTTCTTAGAATTTTTTCCATTGATTTACCCTTTGCCAGTTCATCAATCAGTTTATCTAAATAACGAACTTTTTGAACAAGAGGATCTTCAATATCTTCTATACGATAGCCGCAAATAACACCAGTAATCTTTGTTGCATTGGTATTGAAATGGGGCGCTTGGTTGAAAAAATGTTCAAAGTCTGTTTTGTCGGCGATGAGCTGTTGTAAAGCCGGTATATCATAACCTGTTAACCAAAATATAATTTCATCGACTTCTTCCTTTGTGCGGCCTTTTTTTTCCGCCTTTTGTATATAATGTGGATACACACCGGCAAATGACATGCGATATATTCTAGTATTGTCCATTTTTCTTTTAATGATCGTTGATGTTTTTTGTTAATTTATCGTTTTTTGAGTATGGAACTTCTTTAAAATATAATTTTCCCTGTTCTTTTATCAAAAGTAATAGTTTTGTTGGGGCTTCCATAAAAAAGTGTTATGCGAAGTGTTGTATCCGTTTCTGAATTGAAAATGATATCTTTTGTGTTTCCTATTCTTGTCGCTGTCCCGTCATGATTTAATGCATTGTCGGTACAGCTAAAAACTCTTTTTTCAATAATTCCTTTTTTTTCAATTACTTCTAACCAGGGTGCGGATAAAACACTATACCCAACGATTTGGGCGCGATAATTTTCGCCTAAATCTTTCGTCATCTCCAAGCCGAAAGGAGACATAGACAATATCAAGGTATAAAAGGGTAGCATCATTGGCAGGATGCTACAAATTAACCCCAATATTAATCCGGACAACATAATCTTTGCCAGTATCTTTTTCCAGAAGACGACAATCACGAGTATACTCAGTCCTAGCCATGTCCAAAAAAGTAGGACGTCACTATAATAACCGATTAAACTTATCTTTTCCAGGTAGTAAGCGAGCATATCTATACTCAGTAATAACGTAATGATAATATATAGTAGTTGTATTTTTCTTTTCATTATAGTGATTTGTTGTTTAAAACACTTCTTCTTGCGTAGATTTTGTTCATATCGCTCCTATGCTTGATTCTATTGTAACAGTAAATATAGTGAACGTGGGCGTAATATACTTATTTACTGTTAGATGTCCGTCAGAAAGAATCTTTGACATTAATCGGTAAAGATGATGTAATAATTTTTAAATTATAGTCCTATCTTTATAGGATACAAAATTGTCGTTAAAAAATGAGTTTGAGGTACAAACGTAATACCATTCATATAAAAGAAGGGGAACAGCGACGCATTCAGGATTTTCGGGTGCTAATTGGGGGCTGCGGTATTGGTAGTTATATCGCTGAGTGTTTGTTGCGCATGGGGTTTGAAAATATGACCATCATTGACGGCGATATTGTCGAACTGACAAATCTTAATCGCCAGAACTATGTGGAGGGTGATATTGGGGTAAATAAGGCTATTGCTTTAAAAGACCGATTGATAGCCATTCATCCAGATGCAAAGATCAAGGCTTATCCCGAATTTCTTGATACAAACAATTTGTATAGCCTTGATTTGAACTGTGACGTAGCTATTAATGCCTTGGATTTTTCTTCAGATATTCCTTTTTTATTTGATGAATATATGGCACAGAAAAATATCGTTGTTGTTCATCCCTACAATTTGGGCTGGGCGGGCTTTTTAACTGTTATTACCCCCGAGAGCCGCAATTTGCGGTCTTTGGATAAAGAGCACCATGCATTTGAGATAAATGTCGGGAAATATATTGTCGATAGGCTAAAGGAAAAAAATATTGATACGAATTGGCTCGAAGATTTTCTTTTGGAATATGGCAAAATCGCAATGGAGTCTCCACCGCCACAGTTATCATTGGGTCTATATTTATTAGCCGGGATGGTTTGCCAAGTTGTGTTCAATATTGCTACGGATAAAGCGATAAGAGTTTTTCCTGAATCGTACTATTTATCTATGCGTGAGTAAAAGAAGCTAAATAAGTATTACCTTTTGTATTGAATCTACTTCTCTGTGAGGATCTAATCAACAAATCTATTTTAATAAAGCATTTCTGAATTTCAACTGCATGAACTGGACGCCCGAAAATTATTATTTTACCAAACTTAATAGTGCAGAACTGCCTGAACTTATTCATTTTTATTTGGTTACCGTCCAAGAACATTATAAACTCGAGGAGTATTCCGAAGAGGATTATGATATCGATTACCAATCTTTGATCGGGGAGGATTCCGTCTTTTTTGATCGGTCCATTTATTATGTTCTGCGGAATAAGATAAATAATGCGATCCATGCTTCAATTCGGATTACCTATTGGGATAAGGAAACTTGTTTGCCTATTCAGAAGTTATTCGATATTAAGACCGAAGACCTGTTGATACCCAACGTTGACAATTTTTGGCATATTGGACGCTTTGTAATTTCTGGGAAAATTATTGGAAATCGGATTAATATTCTTAAAAAAATGCTTTTCGATGCTTTTTATGGTCCTTATAGTTTAGGCAGCGGCTTAATAATTGCAGAATGTGACCGGAAGGTGGTGAACACGTTGCGTAAGCTGGAAATTGAATCTTATCAATTGGGAGATGCTATTATTTACTTTTATTCCGAAACATTGCCTATATATATTAAATCTCAATGGCTGGAAACCTTTATCAAAAAAAATAAACTTTCACATTCCAGTACCGAAAATGATAAGGACATTCAAAAATTTATAACGATGTCAAAAGATATGTTGTTCGATTCCAAAAAAAATTAGTACTGAAAGAACTATTAAAAGAGAGACAACTCGATAGCTAAAGCAGTAGCTTCCGTTATACTCTTTACTTTTAGTTTTGAAAATATCTGTTTTTTATGAAATTTAACGGTATCAATAGATACATAGAGCCTGTCTGCAATCTGATCCATTGTAAGACCCTGCGCTGAAAAAAGTAGTATATTCTTTTCTCGCGGTTTTAATTTTACACGCGGCGTTTCCACCCAGATATCTTTGACCAGATCATATTCAAATTGTCTTCCATCTTCATCAGATTTAAATCTGATGTTACCTGCATTTGCATGCGAAGACATAGAAACTAAACAAAGCGCAATCCAAGGGTTTGAATGGTTGTCCAGCAACAGCGGTTTCAATTTATGGTTAACAAGTAAAGGTTTGCTGCCGGGCTGCTTCAGATGAAAGTCGTATGATATAGAATACTTTAAACGATCATCAGCGCCTAATTTACCATAGAAATCAAAACCAACATCATTTATTTTCTTTAATAAATGAAGATCGCCTTCTGGAACATTAGTTACATAGTGATTATATCCTTCTTTCATTACTTCTGCAGGGGAACTTCCGCATAAAAAAATGGGATTGTCGGAAACAAATAAAAAACTTTTCTTTGAATAATCTATAAGATAGATGCTTTGATAGGTTAGTCGGCTTAGGGATCTTGCGAAATTAATAAATGCGTTTACGATCTCATAATCATCTTTGCTAAAGTTGTCTTTAACATGTATCGGCTTAAAAAAATCTTCAATTTTTATTTTCATAGTTTAAATCACAAAGATGATCTATTGTCACTTCGAAATTTCCAATTAGACTAATGTTATTCTCGCAAATGCAAGAATAAGCTTTCAGCCCAAAGTAATTAACAAAAAACAGGCTTTTCTGACCTTAGTCTATCTAGTACTTTGGCCAAAAGAGTATTTAATTTTTCTTATTAAACCCTTCTAACATAGCGGAGTAATATTCTACACAAATGGGTAGAATATTACTCACCATGATAAAATGTTGTATTTTACTTTGTACCTTTAATATCTTCAAAGCAATTAATATGATATAAATATACTCTATTGGATTCAAATACCCAATGGTTAGCTTTGCTTTTAATGGGAATTTTTAATGCGATACCAAATCGTAGCGAAATTATCTCCAAATTGTTTCAATCCTACTCTCCTTCTTAACATGCTAAATGATCATTATAATTTACGTCGTGGACCTTAGTAGGTATGTAAATACTTGATTTATCCCTTTTAAATAGCTTATCTATATGTATGTACATTTAATTTTTTTTTGTTTGATATTTATTATTATTTATGGTAATATTGTATGCTAGATCTATTATTTTAGGGATTTATTATGTTTTTAAACAACTTTATTGTTGTTTTTTATGTATGTACAATATTATTTTTGAGGATGATTTTCTGTATTGATGGGTGTTTTTTGTTTTTCATCTTCATTCCGATGCAAGCAATAAATGGAAACAAATAACTGTCTGAACAAAAAGACTCGCATATTTTTTATTCTAAAATCCATCAATTATGAAAAAGCATTTTCTCACTACCATTCTCACAAGCATGTTGTTGATCTCAGGGCGATTTGTTTCGGGGCAGGAGAATACTGTTTGGCAGCTGGGCAATCCAGATGGCTCCAGTAAGGAATTCGCCTTGGCTCCGCACGATTACAAGGGATTTCTTGAACATGATTTTGGTTATGAGGACAAATACTTTATTGTTGGCCAGTCTTCGTTATCCCGGGATCTTCCTTATGTATTGCCCGGACCTGCCAATGAATGGGGTGGGACAGGTGGAACTTCTGGTCTAAGAACCCACTTTTTGAATTTATACAGTGTCTTAGGTGGTCATATTGAAAATGGGAAATGGGTGCTGGAAGTAAAATTAGCAAATAACGACCCCAAAAATAAACCAACTTTACAAATCGCAATCAATGGTAAACCTTATAATTACGAACTGAAGAATGGGGACGGCCCTGCTGATCCGGCAGGTACAGGTTCAAAGCCCGGAGCCTCTACGATACGGATCACGTTACCTGAACATCTTATTTCCGAAGGATTTAACCAGGTTACACTGACCGTAATAAAGGGGGGATGGGTCGAGTTTGATTCCTTTAAATTATTGGGGCCTGATCAAGCGAAATTGTTGACAGATTACACTTCAATAGTCAAAGCAGTACGCCAGTCGGATTTTGAGCTAAAAAATGGGAACGAACGCATCCAGTATATGCTCGTTGATCTATTGAAATTGAAAGATCAGGAGCGCATAAAAGTATTGTTGGATGGAAAGAAAATTTATGATGGAACCCATGAGAAGGGATTGTCGCGACTTGAAATCCCAATGCCTTATATATCGAAAGAGATCCGAAGCAAATATGCGATATATGTCAACGATAAATTGATCAGCTCATCTTCCATACAACGTTCACCCAAAAGATTAGGCGGAGTTTCGGATTACGTCAATACCATGATAGGGGCGGCACATTCGAGATGGATGCTGGCACCGGGGCCATGGATGCCATTCGGAATGGTGAAGATCAGTCCGGATAATCAGAATATTGGTTGGCAAGCGGGGTATGAACCTTCAATAGAATCCATTGGTACATTTAGTCATATACACGAATGGACAATGGCTGGACTGGGGACATTTCCGACAGCAGGCCAATTGAGAACGAATGTGGGGGATCAATATTCTGTGAATTCAGGCTATCGTTCTGCAATAGATAAAACAAGTGAGCAGGCGCCATTAGGCTTTTATTCTGTCCATCTTCTCGATCAGGATATTGATGCAAAACTAACTGCGGGCACACGATCCAGTTTTCAAAAATATACTTATCATAAGTCGGATACCGGACGTGTAATGATTGATCTTAAAGTGAACGGCGAATATGATTATAAAATCAAAGATCTTTCCCTTAAAAAAGTTTCTGACTATAAGGTTATTGGCTACAGTAGCCCGTTGTCCGAAAATGTCTGGTCTACGGATGCAAAGCAAGATTATGTTGTCTATTTCGTAATGGAGTTTGATAAACCAATTATCAATTTTGGAACTTGGCATGACGGTAAAATAACAGCTAAGTCTGATCTAGTTGCTGACAGTGCTCAATTTGCGGGTATGTATGTTGAATTTGATGTCCGCAAAGATAACGAGGTACAATTGCGGACCGGAATTTCCTATGTTAGTGTAGCGAATGCTGCTGAAAATCTGAAAACAGAACTTTCTGATCCGTTTGGTTGGTCTTTTGAACGCGTGGTCGCCAATCAACATCGGGTGTGGAATGATTTATTGGGGCGCCTGGAGATAAAGAGCAATGACTATTTGGAAAAAGAGAAGTTTTACACAAATATGTATCGAACCTTGGCTAGTCGCAATACATTTAGCGACGTCAATGGCCAATGGCGGTCTTCTGACGAGGCAATCAGAACGATGACACATCCGGGAGATCTGGCCTTGGGCTGTGATGCTTTTTGGAATACATTCTGGAACTTAAATCAGTTTTGGAACCTGGTTACTCCAGAATGGTCGAATAAATGGGTGCGATCACAGTTGGCTATGTATGATGCCAATGGTTGGCTGGCAAAAGGACCTGCTGGGATGGAATATATTCCAGTGATGGTTGCTGAACATGAGATTCCTTTAATCGTGGGGGCATACCAGATGGGAATACGGGATTATGACGTTACCAAGGCATTTGAAGCGGTTAAGAAAATGCAGACAACGAGTCCGCTAAAATTTGAAGGAGGTTTTGCTGGTAATCGGGATTTAGATATCTATTTGAAGTATAAATATGTTCCTTATGACTTGGGGCGTTTCTCGAATTCGATGGAATATAGTTTTGACGATTGGACAGTTGGCCAATTCGCTAAATCATTGGGAAAAGAAAAGGAGTATAGCTATTTTAATGATCGGGGAAGCTGGTGGAAGAATGCAATAGACGTCAAAAGCGGCTACGCAAGGATGAAAGATGCTCAGGGAGAATGGTATCAGGATTTTGATCCCTTTAAATCCGGGGCCAATCATCATTATGTTGAAGGCAATGCCTGGCAATTGACGTTCTTTGTACCTCAGGATATTTCCGCGTTGGCAAAAATGATCGGAGAGGATGTTTTTCTAAAACGTTTGGAATGGGGATTTGGAGAGAGTGAAAAATGGCGCTATAATGGACCAAATGATCAGTATTGGGATTATCCGGTTGTCCAGGGAAATCAGCAGTCCATGCATTTTGCTTATATTTTTAACTGGTTGAACAAGCCATGGCTTACACAAAAATGGAGCCGGTCTATCGGCGAACGCTATTACGGACAGGGTATTTCTAATGCCTATTTAGGAGATGAGGACCAAGGGCAGATGAGCGCCTGGTATATCATGAATGCCATAGGACTATTTCAGTTGGACGGAGGGACACGAACAAAACCGATTTATGAAATTGGTAGCCCATCTTTTGAAGAAATTAAAATTAAGTTGGGACGACAATTTGGTCGAGGGGAGCAATTCATCATTAAAGCTAAAAATGCAAGCAAAAAGAATATGTATATCCAGCAAGCGACTTTGAACGGGAAGCCCCTGCACACATTCTATTTTGACGCCGAGGAACTGTTGAAAGGCGGCGAATTAGTTTTAGAAATGGGAGATAAACCAAATATGCAATGGGGATTGTCGCATTAGTACTACTATGTCTTTTGTCGAAAGACTATGCTAACCTTATTGTTTACTTTTTCAAAAAGCCGAAATTTTTGTTAAAGTTTGGTTAAACAGGGGTGCGGAAGATAACAATATCTGAGGAGTGGCGTTATAAGTGTAGTTTTCATAATTTAGGTTAATAATTGGTTAGTTAGTAAAAATCCTGAAGTTCCCAGCTTCAGGATTTTTTTTGTGGAGGTGCTTTTCGCTGTTGAGCTAATGCTGCACGGACCATTCCATTGGAATACGCTGACTTTACTTTGTAAGGGTCGACTCATCGAATTCAATGCCATTTTTAGTTCTGCTAAAACCTATTAACATTGTAAAATGATAGATATATGTGTCGTGGATATTTGTAAATCTTTGGTATTATCTGTAGTATTGTGACTACACTTAAAAATGAGCAACTACTGTTCCCTATTTATGGACAGGTCGTTTGCCTTTATCAAGATATGATCAAATTTATCCGTTATTTCCTTTTGGGATTATTTGTTTGGGAGAATGCGTCTGCGCAAAAACTACCGACAGACTATGTCAATCCTTTTATCGGTACCAGTAATTATGGTACTACCAATCCGGGGGCTCAAGTACCTCATGGTTTAATGAATGTATCCCCCTTTAATGTAATGGGATCATCACTTAATGCCTTCGATAAAGATGCACACTGGTGGTCTACGCCTTACGAACATAGCAATAGCTATTTTACAGGCTTTTCGCATGTTAATCTAAGCGGCGTAGGTTGCCCTGATATGGGAAGCTTGCTATTGATGCCAACGGCCGGAAAATTAGAAGTTGACTACCATCAATATGGAAGTACTTATACACAGGAAGAGGCCCATCCGGGCTATTATAGTAACGTGTTAAAAAAATACGGTATCAAAACGGAGGCATCCGCAACCGTCCGTGTGGGAGTATCTAAATTTACTTTTCCTAAAGGACAGGCTAATATTCTGCTTAATTTAGGTGAAGGACTGACGAATGAAACAGGTGCCACAGTTCGTTATGTCAGTGATACGGAACTTGAAGGTTCGAAATTATTAGGTTCGTTCTGTTATACCAATAATCAGGCTGTGTATCCGATTTTCTTTGTGATGCGAGTAAATAAAAAGCCCACTAAGAAAGGTTACTGGAAATTTCAGCGTGCTGGTGAAAAATGGGAGAATGATTGGAACAAAGATGCGGGCAAGTATAAGATTTTTACCGATTATTCGGATCAGTTGTCTGGAGATGATCTGGGCGCGTTTCTGAGTTTCGATGTTCAGGAAAATGAAAGCGTAGAGGTTCAACTGGCTGTATCCTTTGTGAGTGTCGAGAACGCTCGAAAAAACCTGCAGGCCGAGCAGCCAAGTTTTGGGTTTGAACAAACAAGAAAGGAAGCATCATCCCTATGGAACGGCGAGCTATCGAGAATTGAGGTAGAAGGAGGTACCGAAGATCAAAAGACGGTATTTTATACGGCCATGTATCACGCGATGATCCATCCAAATATCCTACAGGATGTCAATGGTGAATACCCTGCTATGGAAAATAGGAGGACACTCGTTGCGGATTACAACCGTTATACAGTATTCTCCCTATGGGATACCTATAGAAATGTACAGCCTCTTATGTCTTTGGTCTATCCGGATAAACAGGTGGGCATGATTCGTTCCATGATTGATATTTATAAAGAAAATGGATGGATGCCTAAATGGGAACTTTATAGCCGTGAAAGCTATACAATGGACGGTGATCCAGCGGTTCCTGTCATCGTGGATGCCTGGATGAAAGGCATTCGGGATTATGATATCGATACCGCTTATGAAGCATTTCTGAAGTCAGCGACCACAATCGATTCGACGAATCGAATTCGTCCTGACAATGCCGATTATGTAAAATATGGCTATGTTCCTCTTCGCGATTCTTTCGATAATTCAGTTTCTCACGCGATTGAGTATTATATGGCTGATTGGAACTTGGCGCAGCTGGCCAACTCACTGGGGAAAACTAAAGACGCACAAACTTTTGGCAAGAGAGCGCAAGGATACAAACTTTACTATTCGCCGGAATATGGTACATTCCGCCCTATTCTTCCAAATGGATCATTTTTGACCCCTTTCAATCCATTGATGGGCGCTAATTTCGAACCTAATCATGGATTCCATGAAGGGAATGCCTGGAATTATAGCTTTGCAATACCATTTGATATCCCCGGCTTAGTTCAATTGATGGGTGGTAAGAAAAAATTTGTAGACAGATTACAGACAACCTTTGACAAGGGGTATTTCGATGTCACAAACGAACCAGATATGCTCTATCCGCATGTTTTTTCGGAAATAAAAGGTGAAGAATGGCGCACGCAAAAGTTGGTGAAGCAAATTCTGGACAAACATTTTACGAATAGTCCCGGAGGGATTCCCGGTAATGATGACACAGGCACAATGTCTACCTGGGCATTAATGAATATGATGGGAATTTACCCTTTTTGTCCCGGTAGACCAGATTATACGATTGTGAGTCCTGTATTTGACAAAGTCACTATTCAACTTGATAAAAAATATTATCCTAAGTCTGATAAGGTAACCATCAGACGCGAAAAACAAGGCGATGGAGAATATATCAAAAAAATTGTGGTTGATGGAAAGTTATTAGCAGGCTTTAAGATAAGCCATCAGGTTTTGGTCAACAGCAAAGATATCCTGATTGTTACCGGAAACAGATAACACATAAAGATTAAAGAAGCTATCTACACTATGAAATATATGAAATACCTGGCATGCGCAGGGTTATTGGGTATCCTGAGCTGCGCTTCACAGAGAGATTCAGCAGAAGGTTCTTATGCAAAATCTGTCAATCCATTTATAGGGACAGATTTTACTGGAAACACCTACCCCGGAGCACAATCCCCCTTTGGTATGGTACAATTGAGTCCAGATAATGGATTACCCGGTTGGGATCGTATTTCG
Organism: Sphingobacterium athyrii; assembly: GCF_003071065.1. Classification (GTDB taxonomy): domain Bacteria; phylum Bacteroidota; class Bacteroidia; order Sphingobacteriales; family Sphingobacteriaceae; genus Sphingobacterium; species Sphingobacterium athyrii. The sequence continues at coordinate 148,685 of NZ_QCXX01000002.1, forward strand.
GGGTATTTTTATCCCGATAGTACCATTTCTGGCTTTAGCCATACCCATTTAAGTGGGACAGGTGCCGGGGATCTGTACGATATATCATTTATGCCCGTTACATTGCCTTATCAGGAAGCAGCAGCACCTTTGGGTATCCATTCCAAGTTTTCGCATCACAACGAACAGGCATATGCGGGCTACTATAAAGTCAAGCTGACAGACTACAATATTGATGTAGAGCTAACAGCAACTCCACGTTGTGGTATCCAACGCTATACATTTCCTGAGGCACAATCCGCTATTTTTTTGGATCTAAAAAAAGCCATGAACTGGGATGCGACAACAGATTCATACATCGAGGTGGTCGATTCGGTCACTGTACGGGGCTATCGATTTTCTGAAGGATGGGCGAGAGGGCAACGTGTTTATTTTGAAACCCGATTTTCAAAGCCATTCCACGCAGTTCATATAGACAGTTCAGCAATACAGTCAAGTGTTGACACCATAACAAAAACGAGCAGGCGTATCGGTACGGCTTTCAAGGCACGTTTTGATTTTAAAACAACTGCTGGCGAGCAGATAACGCTTAGTACAGCCCTTTCGGGAGTAAGTATGGATGGGGCTTCCAAAAACCTGAAAGCTGAGGTGGTAAAAGATGACTTTGATTATTATCTCAAGCAAGCTGAAGATAACTGGAATGAGGAGCTAGGGAAAATTCGTGTCCAAACGAGTGATAAAGATGAAAAAACAAAATTTTATACAGCATTGTACCATTCGATGTTGGCTCCTACCATATTTGGAGATGTGGACGGAGCTTATTTCGGTGCTGACCGAAAAATACATCAAGCAGAGGGCTGGACGAATTACAGTACTTTTTCGCTTTGGGATACCTACCGTGCTTCACATCCCTTGTTTACCTATCTTGATCCAAATCGTGTAAATGATATGGTTAAATCATTTATAGCATTTTATGAACAGCATGGTCGCCTGCCGGTATGGAATATTTATGGTAGTGAAACTGATATGATGATTGGCAATCATGCAATCCCGGTTATTGTAGATGCCTATCTGAAAGGAATAGGTAATTTTGATGTTGAAAAGGCATTGGAAGCCTGTGTCGCAACAGCGAATATCGATAATTACAGAGGTATTGGAATTTATAAAAAGTTAGGTTACGTTCCCTATGACGTTGTTGATAAATATAATGCCGAGAACTGGTCTTTGTCACGTACGCTCGAATACGCTTTTGATGATCATTGTATTGCTGTTATGGCACACAAGATTGGAAACAAAGAGGTGGCCGCTACGTTCTCTAAAAGGGCAAAAAATTATAAAAATGTTTATAATCCGGCGACATCATTTATGCAACCCCGTAACAGCCAGGGTGCTTTTGTTAGTCCATTTGATCCGGAGGATTACAGTGCTCATATCTGCGAAAGCAACGCTTGGCAGTACTTTTGGTCTGTTCAACACGACATCCCGGGGTTGATCAATCTCGTCGGCGGAAAAGAACGCTTTGGACAGAAATTAGATAGTATGTTTACCTTCCACCCGTCAGATACTAGTAAACTGCCTATTTTCAGTACGGGTATGATCGGACAATATGCGCATGGAAATGAACCAAGTCATCACGCAATATACCTATTTAACGCAATTGAACAACCCTGGAAGACGCAGCAATATGCTGCTGAAGTGATGCATAAACTCTATCTAAACAACCCGTCGGGACTAAGCGGAAACGACGACTGTGGACAAATGTCTGCTTGGTATGTATTCAGTGCACTGGGTTTTTACCCTGTTGATCCGGTAAGTGGGAAGTATGAAATCGGTACACCATTGTTTGAGCATAGTGAATTTAAACTTGCGAATGGGAAGAAGTTTACTGTGAAAGCAAATCATGTAAATAAGACCAATATTTATATTCAGTCGGTTACCTTGGATGGAAAACCCCTCGAGACAAGTTATATCACGCATGAGCAGATCATGTCCGGAGCTACCCTCGTTTTCCAAATGGGAAGTAAACCCGGTCCCGTTTGGTATAAAAAATAGCTGACAGCAATTCTTTGTTTTTGCCTACAAAATCTCCAATAAGTTCACGCTTATTGGAGATTTTTTTACGAATAGAATACTATTCAAGATTTTTATAAAAATAGGTTGTACTACAAGGGGTGCCATCGGGAAAAAGTGCGTAATTTGGTATATCTCCTACAACTTTCCATCCACATTTAAGGTATAGGGCATGAGCTGGGCTATTTGTTACAGTATCCAATACCAACAGCGATTTTTTCATTTTGCATGCGATTAACTCAAGGTGTTGCAACAGACTTTCAGCGATGCCGAGGCGTCGAAAAGATGAGTGTACCAACATCTTTGCAACATCGGCCCGGTGAGGCTGATTTTGAGGAAGATCTATCTGTAATTGTACAGTGCCTATAATCTTGTCCGATAAGGTGTCTTTTGCAATAAGTAGTACTATTTTTTTCTGTTGTACCTTTGCCAGCACTTCGTTCCAGAACTCAAAAGCTCTTTCTTTATTTATATCTTGCATAAAACCGACTGATGCTCCTCCCCGGACAATATTTAATGTTAATTCTACAAAGTCCGAAACTACGGTGTTATTCGTTTCCTTTAGTTCTTCGATGAGGATATTCCCCCTATTAGAAATATGCATGTTTTTTTTGTCTTTAGTACGTATGAAATAGTTGTTCATTAATTGAGAAATAGAATTACGGCTTCATTTTGCATGTATGCCATCTGATAAAATGCTTTTAAATCTTCGAAGTATTGAAGCAGATAATCTAATGCATTTTCATCATCCCAGATATCGGGGTAAATATCTTTTTCCAGCATGGTAGCCGCGTCAAAACGCTGAGATAACTCTTCCATGGATATATCTTGTAGTGCTAGACTGATCTGTCGTGTTTGTTCAATATTGGTATAGGTAGCTGGGCCGTAACCCATATCCTGGTTGCGGTCGATGTCATTAGGGCCAACTAATATCCATGATAAAGGGGGGGATGCCTGATCATAGGTGCCAATTGATTCTCCTGTCAATAGAAAGAAAATACCTTCCCAGGCTTTATCAATATCTATCAAATTGTCCAAATGGATGGTTTCTTTACTATATACCATATCGCTTAAGACACTGCTATCAGCGAGAAAGCTATTTAATGTCTCCAAATTGACCCGGAGAAAATTCTGTATCATACTCATGACCTCTCATTTTGTTTGACTGCATTATGATTTCAGTTTTACAACCTATGTTGTACCACTAGTTCTATTATGAAAATGAAATGTATAATTATTATTTGTCGCTTCTTGTAAACGCAAAATAGATTACATATAGCCAGCCCAAGATACCGTGGATAAGAGCCCAGAGGATAGATTTGTTGCGATCCCACGAAGTAACCACGGCAATTACAGAACCAAGTCCAATTCCGGATTGTGTAATTGTCTGGGTCGTAGAACGGTCAATTTCTTGTCCGAAAACCACGTTAGACATTACGATGAGCATGATCAATAAAGCTAATCGTTTCATATTGTTTTATTATTAGTCCTTCTCAATTTGATTCATTATTGATTTCCTTAAGACCACTAAAATCAAGGAACTTCTGATTTGGTCATATTCTATTTCTAAGTTCTGTATTTCTTTTGTAAGAAACAAGTCAACGCACTTGACCTATGTCGCTGGATTTTCTTAATGATAATTATCTTCTATTATTTTACTGTTTCTGCTTATTGTATTTCACTAAAAATAAGTTTCATATATTATTAATTGTAGGTTTTTATTTGATTGAGCGGGAAGAGCGGGCAAATTGACAACGAATCTTAAAAGATCTGCAACGAATATTAATTACTAGGGATAATGGCAATTGAAAATACGTTATTTGTTGAAAAATCAAGAAATGAGAATTATTATTTTGACCTTAATCATCAGTATATTCGCGTTGACATCCTGCGGCGGTAATTTGGAATTCGGCTATAACGAGAAGATAGCTGGCCTTTTTCATGGCTGTAAAGAGAAGTTAGATGAGAGTTATAACAAACTGTTGGAAGGTAACTATGATGTGGACAAGGCTGACGAATTATCATACGAAATGAAACTAAAGGAGGCGCAGGCCCTGAGCAGTTATGTCAAAGGCATAAGAAGTGAAGTGAATGAACTAAAACCCAGTGAAGCTGCAAAGAACTTTCATTTGACCACAATCGCTTATATGACAAGAATTGCCGATGGTTATGGAACATTGTTGATCAAATATGTAGACGAACAGAAAAAAGGGGCAAGACAGGCCTTATTAAGGGATATCACAGACGAAAAAGATAAAATAGCCGCTTTGGCGGATACTTGTTTGCAGAAACAGGTGGAGTTTTTAAACAGGGCGGGGATAAAGGTAAATGCTGTGCAGTAACACGATTAATTTCTAATAAATGGGAATATCTTTAATCAATCACAGATTTTATTTAATTGGAGTATTACTCTCACTTGTTGTATCCTGTAAAAGCAAAGCTATAAAGCAGAAGGCCAGCTTTCTCCATCAACAGGAAATTGCACGACCAGACTGGTTAGCTGAAAAGTATTCACAGGTGACAATGATTGATGATGACCATGTGGCTGTATTAAATGGGAATTACCTCGTGGACATGCCTTTGCAGTTTAATACAGATTCAAGCTATGTATTTTATTTGAACGCAAAAATTCCGGTAGAACTCTTTAAGGAATCATTGGGATTTTACCCCGAATTAAAGCAGTTTATTCTTATTGTCCCCGACTGGAAATTCTATGCTGAGGTCAGTAAAACGACGTCAAAGGAGGGGATGTGCGTTGAGCCAGAAACGACCAATTTTTACTACTATATCAGACGTGAAGAGGATAATGTAAAAGTTGATAGTACTCGACTTGGAGGGCTGGAAAATCCAGCACTTGATTTTGACAAATCTGTGGTGCCTGACGATATGCTAACCGTGTACCGAAAGGAAAGCTATGGTTCTGTCTGTTGCCCCCGTGATCCAATGTGGGATATCGCTGATCAGGATAGTTCCTTTGTCCGTGGCTTTGAAGAAAGAAATAAATTCAAGGTAACTATGGGGAGATATATTCAAATGCAAGGGAAAGAAGGCGAAAATAGTATATATTATACATTGCCAGGCTTGACACCACTGCAGCGATTGCAATTTCTGCTTGAGAAGCGTGCGCAATGGAGGTTAAATAGAGAGGACAAGAAAATGCCGCTTTCGCCTCAATTGTTTACACCTCAATTGCATCAAATGGTAACAACGGGGTTTAACAAGTTTGAAGAAATGCCTTGACAGATGAGACATAGTTCTGAGCCGAAGACTTCTGCTTTTTAATTGTAAACAATTGAGGAAATAGCACTTTATGAATTAAAATAATTAGGTTATAAATAGGGTAGATAACGGTTAGTCCGATAGCTGTATTTCAAATGTTTTGTCCCAATTTTTTCCTGTTACAAAAAAGGTATTTGATTTTTTATTGTAGGCAATTCCGTTCAGTACATCAAGATCGACGTGTTGTGTCACATTTTCTCGTAATTTAGACAGGTCCACTAAACCTTCTATGGCCCCTGTTTTCGGATTGATAATTCCCATGACGTCTTCCATAAAGAAATTAGCATAAATTTTCCCTTTTACCCATTCCATTTCGTTGATCTGATTGACGATTTTCTCATTTGTAGCAACACGGATATAATCAATTTTAGAAAAATTATTGGGATTTAATACATAGATGTTTTCTGAACCGTCGGACATATACAAATTTTTGCCGTCTGAGGTCAGTCCCCATCCTTCCATATTTTGGAAGTATGGTAGTGTTTTAATTGTCTTTAATGTTGCCATATCATAGACATAGGCGAGGTTGTTTTTGTAAGTCAATTGATATAATTTGCCATTTAATATGGTCGCACCCTCGCCAAATATTGAGTCGGCTAATTCGACCTTTTTGATCAGTTCTCCTGTCTTTGGATTCACAATACGGATACTTGACTTCCCTTTACTTCCACTTACCCCAACACCATTGCCAGTGCTTTCCATTAGGTTATCTCCGAAAAATTCTAGGCCTTGTGTAAATGCCTTGATGTCGTGCGGGTAGGTGTTTACAATACGATACGTTAAAATTTGAGGTGGGTTTGGAGGTGAAAAGTCTATGTTTACGGTGTTTTCTTCGGATTCTCCGTTGCTAAATACTATCGCTTTAATAATTTGTTTGCCAAATTTCTCTTGCGATAATCTATAGGTTATCCTCGTGTTTTCTAAAACTTTAGCAATTGGCTTATCATTGATATAATAGTGGATGGAATCAACTTTTAAATTAGGCGTCCTTGTAATCTGAAACGATAATTCTTCATTTGTTGTATAATCTTGTTTGATCCCTTCGAAACTAAAGTTCGGGTTATTTTTTGGTAGGGTATCTGAAGAAGGTGATGTCTTTTTTTTACCGTTTTCTCCGCATCCTATAAAAAGAGATGCTACTGTTAGCAAAAATAAGGAGGGAATCGTTTTCATTTTTAAAAAGCTTTAGAATAGTAAGATTTGTTTTATACCTGAGGTAAGATAAATATAATTTCAAAAGAAACCTAAATCATGGTCGGGGAAATATTAGGTATTGAATGAGTTGATTTTCTGCTTGAAGAAGTTTCTTTCTGTTATATTCCTCTTTGATTAAATCCAGGACGTTGTTTTAGCAATACAAAAAAAACGAGATCCTACTGTGGAATCAATATTCTTTATGTTTAAATTTTTCCAAAGTTTAATAAAACAGGCTGTACGGTTTCTTCGGCCAAATAAGAGGACCTGGTTTTATTGAATGCATATTGGTATACTTTGGTGCTCCATTGATCAAAGTATACTCAAATTTTTGAATATTTAGCGAATAATTAATTCCAAAGTGTAGACTTGGCGTCTCTAAATATGGCGAAACTAAATGACTTAATTTGGATAGCGTTTTTTATCCGTCAAAACGTTAGTATGATGAGACTTGTTTCTAAAGAAACCTATAGTGGACTGTTTGAACTATTGTCCTGGTTTTAATTGTTATTGCGTTATGGAGATCCGATATTTTTCAGGCACAAGTGGAATTCTGTTGCCGTATAAGAACAAGAGCTATTATCCGAATGATTTAAAGGATAAGAGCAGACTTGCTGTATACAGTCTATTGTTCAATTCTTTAGAGGTTAACAGCTCATTTTACAAGATACCCCGCAGGGAAACTGTTGGACGATGGTCTCTAGAAACGAATGATAACTTTCGTTTTACTTTTAAGCTTTGGAAGGGAATTACGCATCAAAAGGATTTAATGTTTGATCATAGTGATGTTGTTAAATTTTTGGATGTCATTAGCGCTGTGGATAAAAAGAAGGGATGTTTGTTGATACAATTACCTCCATCAACCACATTCTCTTCGCTAAGTCATTTAGATAAACTTTTAAGATGTATTGCAACGAATATGCTAAGTTTAGGCTGGCATGTATGTGTTGAATTTCGGCATCAGTCTTGGTATTGCCAGCAAACAATGGCACTATTAAATTCTTATGGTATGAATCTGGTGCTACACGATAAAGATGCTAAGGGAATAGCCATACAGTACATTGGTAGTGATATGGTCTATATGCGTTTTCATGGACCCGAAGGTAATTATAAAGGAAGCTATGAAGATGACGTATTACATGAATATAGTGGTTATATCAAGGAATGGTTAGCTGAAGGAAAAGAAGTTTATGTATATTTTAACAATACTATCGGTGCCGCTATCGCTAATCTCAGAACATTAGAAGATTATATTAAACAATGATAATTTAGGAATGGTTTAAAATATACTCCCACGGATATATTCCTTTCCCATATAGCCATCCCAGCTTTCATGGTCACGCATAATGTGATGATAGACTGCCGCTAAAGCCTGTGCTTTGGTAAATAACGGGATACCTTTACGAATACAGTCATAATCTCCATAAATTCCATCAGAGTCATTCCATTGAAGCCACTCGAGTAATTCCTGCCGTTTCATGAGTGAAAGTCTGTCGAAAAGAGTTTTATCTTTTAAATCCAGTAGCTGATAACGCCAATCTTTTCGCTGTGATTCCATTGCTAGGATTTTTGGCAGTTGATAACCGATAATCTGTTTGATGAAAGATTCCATAAATTCAGCATTTAGTTGTTAAACATAAGTTGTATTGAGCCATTCGAAAAATTATTATATAGCTTTTTCGTATGATTTCGTAAGATCTCTCTATAAGTATATTCGACAGCCTTTGATTTGCAAAGTGGTTTTACGCCATTGTCCATGCATTTACGATCTGTGTAATTACCCTTTGGATTGTACCATTGCAACCAGTCAATAAGGACCTCCCGATCCATCACTTCAAGTCGTTGGCGTAAACCATTTATTTCGCTGTCTTTAAGCCGTTCTCGCCAGTCGGACCATATTGATCGTGATATGAATTCTCGGTTTGCTTTGAATTTATTTTCCATTGTGTTACTTATAAATTATTTTTTGTTTGACTTTATTTAAACGATCAGCTTGCTTATGATCGCATTCCCCAATTTACTTTTCATAAATAATGCAATTTGTTGTAATAATTCCGGGCTGACTTCAGGAACTCTTTCCAGATCCCGAATAAACCATTTTTGGATTACAGGATAATGTTTAATAACTGGGTCAAATTTTACTACTTCGGCTCTGGATGATTTCCCTTCAGGATCATAGTATGACCAAAGTACAATAAAGATAGTATCAGGATCCTCATCGGGATAGGGGGTATGGAAGCGAACAATATCGCCAACATGCAATTCCTTATTGTCATATCCTTTTGCCTGTTCCATAAAGACGTTGTCTAAAATTGATAGTCAAATATACTAAAAATATTAGTTTTAAAAAATTTTATTTATTTTTTTTGCTAAGTATATTAATGGTGTTCAAAGGAGCTGATTAGCATTTTTTTTATGCTAATATGTCAATGTGTTTTTATTTGCCTGCTTGAGCGATCATGTTAAAAATAGTTGCAGCGCTGATCTATCGCGTAGATGGTTTCTCTCTTAGAGAAAACATCTACGCGATAGATATTAAAAGGCGGAGTACAGAGGTTATTCTGCATTAATACAAAAGAGAAGGTTGTTTGTGCGTATGATAACCTTAAGGAAGCGATAGAATCAGTCTTTTAAAAAAGAAACAAGGGGCTTGATAAATCGCTCGAAAGCTTCAATATGAGGTAAATGTCCAACATTGTCGAGCTCAACGAGTTTTGATCCCTTGATTTTTTGTTGTGTTTCCTTTCCTAAATGCTGATATAATCCCATTTTTGCGGCCACTTTTGGATCTTTAACACTAGCTTTGCCAATGGCTGTTCTATCCCTTGTACCAATGATGAGTAGGGTGGGTGTTTTGATATATTGAAATTCGTAGACAACAGGTTGGGTAAAGATCATGTCTGATGTCTTTGCGTTCACCATGGCAACAATGGGATAATCCTTAGCTTTTGTCCAGCCCGTGAGTAGGTATACCCATTCATCATATTCTGGCTTCCAATTGTTATCGTAGTAAAATCCGTTTTGGTATTTTTTTGTAGATTCATACCCCGCTTTTAATTCCGTTTGAAAATTTTGGTCAATGGAAGTGTAGGGAGCGACAAGTTTCCAGTCTTCGAGTCCAATGGGATTTTCTAAAATAAGTTTTTTAACAGTCTCAGGATACATCAATGTGAATCGGGTAGCAAGCATCCCACCCATGGAATGTCCAAGTAAATTGATCTTATCAATACCTAATTTGTCTAGCAGTGCTTTTGTGTTTTCAGCCAGTTGCTGAAAGCTAAACTGATAATCTGCAGGTTTCGAGGATTTACCAAATCCGATCTGGTCAGGCACAACAATGCGATATCCTGCTGTATTTAAAGCTTGGATGGTTGTTTCCCAGTACGCTCCGTTAAAATTTTTGCCATGAAGCAGCAATACTGTTTGACCATTTGGCTTTTGTGACTTGACATCCATATAGGCCATCTTTATTTCTTCTGTTTGACTTTTGAGCGACAGATAATTTACTTCATAGGGATATTGATAGTTGTTGAGCATAATATCCAGCACAGGACGATCTGTCTGCGCTTTGGACAGCGAATGAACAAAGATGAGTAGCAATAGAGAGAACTGTTTGGTCAATAATTTCATTTATGTATGCTTAAGATTCAAGTAATCAATTCGGCAATTTTATTTTATAAACACGATAGGGTAATTCAACCCGGTCTACGCCATTGTTCCATTGCGGATCTCTGGATAGTTGTGCACATGAAAAGTAAAGATAACCATTACCATCTATACCCAAAGAATCGGGCCATAACAATCTGGGGTCCTGTGTCAATAGATGAATTTGTCCGTCCGGACTCAAGTATTTGATACTGTAATCCATTGAGGTGGTCAAATAAATATTACCGTTCCGGTCAGCAAGCAGGCCATGTGTAACACCTACATTTCCCATGTTTTCTACTTTGCTCTGTAACTCTTGTTGGGAGAGTTTCACATCCGAAAGATACTTTGTTGCGACGCGATATAGGTGATTTTTATTGATCGGTTTAAAGTAAAAGTAATTAAAATCATGACTTAGTGCTATTCCGTTCACATGGGAGAGGAATGGAGCGCCGTTCTTATTGCGCATTTCTATACCCGAATAGGAGATAACAACTTCGGGATCCGCTAATGTGAAGGAGCTTTTTTCCAGTACTTTTCGGCTATTTCCCGTTTGGAGGTCAAGGACAATGATTGCCGCCTGTCCTGGGTCTGAAAGATACGCCAGATTTTTTTGTATATCAATGCGGACATCGTTCAAACCCGATTTCGTTTTGTCCAGGTCATCAAATGTGTAGATACGCATGACCTTATTGTTTTTTGTGTCGATTTTTAGGAGTTTGAATTGTCCAGTGGGAGCTGCCCCATCTGGACCGAAAATGGACCCCGAAGTTGATGGTTTGGAGTCTAATACCCATAAGTAATCGGCTGCATCTACAAATATATCCTGAACATTTACAAAATGGGAATCTTCGTTCCCTTGTTCATTCCATGTTTGGTTCGGGTAGGGGATGGGTTTGCCATCGATGATTTCTGTCAATGCATACTGATAGTCTTTGTTCAGTTTAGGAAATGAGACGAATAGTCTGTTTGTTGAAGTTGCGCTAACTCCTATGGGACGATAAGAGTCAAAAGATGCCGCAACTTCCAGTTTTGAATCGAGTGCGAGTTTGTCTTGTGCTTGCATTTTAAAGCTTAACAGATGGACGGATAGGATAAAAAATGTAAGTTTTTTGAGCATATCAGGTATTTATTTAAGATCTGGTCATTGTGCCGAATAACGATAATGGTTTTTTAAAAACGAATACTCTTTTTTATAACTTCATTTTCTGCATTATTGCTTTAAGAGATGCATTGAATGGAGACTTTGTTGGTCTACCTTATTCATTAAGAGCAGGTCTGTTTTTATATATTATCTCAATGGAAGAAATAATTTAATTAAATTATTTTACATAAATTTTTGTAGTTTGGTCTTTCCGATGCATTTATCTCGACCATGATCAATAGTACCAAATCACTGGATTGTGAAAACCTGAATAAGTTAAAACAAGGAAGCGAACTAGCGTTGACCTTTTTCTATAATAAATATGCAAAGAGGGTATATGCCATGGCTTTCTATATTATCAAAGACCGCTTTTTAGCTGAGGATATTCTTCAGGAGGTATTTGTCCATCTTTGGAATTGCCGGGAGCGTCTCGGTGAAGAAAAAGAACTTTGGCTGGTTTTGTATGTCATGTGTAAGCAGAAATCACTTAACAAATTACGTAGCGTTTTGCGTTATAAAAAGCACAAAGAACACCAAGTGGATCAGATGCAAATCAATGAATCTTTTGTTGAGAATCACTTCGGGGTCAAAGATATAAAAAAACTGTTGGAGCTGGCTATGGCTGAGATGACGGTCATGCAGCGAAAAGTGTTTCAGATGAGTCGGGAAGAGGACCTGACTCATGCTGAGATTGCACAGCGCTTATCTATTTCTCCAAATACAGTCAAAAATCATATGGTGGCTGCTTTGGCTATACTAAAAGTGCATTTTAAAGGTCATGAATTTATCACCATTACTGTATTCCTTATCTCGGTTAATTTTTTTTAAATTTTTCTAGTCCTCCTGTATTACCAGTGGTGTACTCTATATAAACCTAACAAGAAAATTGGTCATGGAGTACAACAATAGATTGAAGTTTTTGCTGAGAAAATATCTTTCTGAAGATTTAAGTGCGGAAGAACACATAGAATTCTCGCAATGGATTGAAAATTTAGAGCAACAACAACTTTATGATCTTTATGACGAAGTAAATACAACGGATCCTTTTTTTGAAAATCTAGAGATCGGGTATGCACATGATCGTGTCCTTCAATCTATTCATCGCGAGATAAAACCATTCTCAAAATCAACATATCCATTCCGGTGGCTAGCAGCGGCGGCAGTTGCTGCTATATTTCTTTTTTTCATACGTGGGGATTTGTTTTTTGTTCCCGTGAAGAAGGACAAGACACCGGTTGCTTTTCAACCTGATTCATCCATACCTATATTGGACAGTAGCAGCACGGTACTTCGTCTGGCCGATGGGGAGGTGATAGACCTAAAACAACAGAACCAATCATCCGTATATTATAAAAATGGATGTCGAATTGATTTTATAGCGGGTGGGGGAATACGTTATGCTCTAGCCCCTGCTATCCCTATCATTAAACATAAAAACGTCGGGATGAACATCTTTTCTACAAAGAGAGGAGCGACATCGAATATTATATTGGAAGATGGTACTCGGGTTTGGCTTAATAGCGGCAGCTCGCTTAAATTTCCGGTCAGCTTTACTGGCGGAACCGATAGGACGGTTGAGGTTGTGGGCGAGGCATATTTTGAAGTAGCCCACAATCAGCAGAAGCCCTTTATCGTTGTATCTAATTATTCGAAAGTAACTGTTCTTGGTACTAAATTTAATATTAAAGCTTACCCAAATCAAAACCAGATACAGACCACTCTTCTACAGGGATCCGTGCGTATTAATTCTTCCAACGCGAGTTCACTACTCGTTCCGGGGGAACAGGCGATTGTGAGGAAATCGGGTAATATCAATCGCTCCAATGTCAATGTAGAAGATTTCATTGCTTGGAAAACCGGTCTTATTTATTTCAATAACCTATCTGTCGAAGAAATTGTTGGCGAATTAAGTCATTGGTTTGACATTCGGGGTATCGACAATAGGAGCCTGAACCGCGACCGGTATACTGGTTCGTTCAATAAAAATAAAACCATTGTTGAAATATTGAGTCAATTGGAAAAAATTTCCAATAACCATTTTACAATCAAAGAAAGGAGGGTGTTGATCAGAGACTAGACTATTTATAACCATCAACTACTTATAATCTAATTTTTATACCATTTATTATGATAAAGAAGTTTAAATCATCCGCGATGAAAGGCTGTTCAGGTTATTTTATAGGATGCCGTTCCTTGTCCCGGGTAATGACGATCTTATTGACAAGCAGCTTTGTACATGTATATGGACATGCTTACAGCCAAAAGTTGACCCTTAATATGAAAAATGCTTCACTGAAATCTGTATTATCACAGATTCAAAAGCAAACCAATTATGATTTTCTTATCGGCCAAAAGCAATTGGATAGAATATCAAGTATTAATCTGGTGTTTAAAAATGCTGATATTAATCATGTTCTGCACAAATGCCTGGGTCCCTATGACCTTGTCTATGAGATTAAAGATAAGACGATTTTTATTCGTGAATCGTCTACAACGAATTCCTACCCTTCTACTGGAGCAAGACAAAAAAAAGAGTTGAAAGGAATTGTAACAGATTCTTTGGGTAACGTTCTGCCTGGAGTCACTGTAAAGGTTCAGGGAACAAACAAAGCTACCTCAACCGATCAAAACGGCAACTTTTTGCTTGAGAATATTGAGCTGAATCAAATACTTGAAATCAGTTTGCTGGGTTTTGATGCATTAGAATGGAAGGTTCAAACTTATGACTTGCAGCAGATCATATTACAGTCCCAGGTGAAAGGGTTGGACGAGGTCGTTGTCGTTGGATATGGTACGCAACTCAAACGTGATCTTACGGGGGCGGTAGACCAAATATCAGGTAAAGAATTACGGAATATGCCCGTAAGGAATGCGACAGAAGCACTTCAGGGCCAAGCTGCAGGCGTACAAATAACTTCTACCGGTGGAAGTCCTGGAACTCCGCCGGCAGTTCGTATCCGCGGTATAGGGACTGTGAATGACAACAATCCATTGTACGTTGTCGATGGATTGCCCCAATCTGATATAGGTTGGTTAAACCCCAATGATATACAGTCCATGGAGGTGCTTAAAGATGCTTCAGCAACTGCTATCTATGGATCCAGGGCGGCTAATGGTGTTATTATGGTCACTACGCAAAAGGGAAGCCAAGGGGGGGATAAACTGTCCAATCTGATTGGTTTTGATACTTATTTCGGATTTCAGAATCCTGTAAAGGTATATGATATGATGAATGCGACTCAGTTTATGGACTATAAAAACCTGGCAAATACCAATGCAGGATTAGCACCTTATTTTACGGAATCAAATAAACAAGAGGTTCTTAAATTTTTGAGGAGCAATAATGGTGATGAAGAAGGAACAAATTGGTGGAAAGAAGTGAATCAAAAGAATGCATTGATCCAAAATTATGATATTTCAATTGCTGGCGGAATGAAAGACTTATCTTATCGGACAAGTCTCAATTATCTCAATCAAGAAGGGATTATTAAGGGATCTGATTATGACCGGATTTCCTTCAGAACAAATATCGAACATAATCTTAGGTCCTGGCTGAAATTGTCTGTCAACATTGGTATCGTGAGCGAAGGAAGAGGAAATGTGCTTGAAAATAGTCCAGGTTTTAATACCGCATTCATTGCTTTTGTTGCGGATCCTATTTCTCCGGTATACCGCAATAATTTAAAAGATATTCCGGGATTTCTAAAAGATGCACTTTTCCTGGATAAGATCGATATCAATAACCCTTGGTCTTTCTATAGTCCAATTTTAATGACGAATAAAGAAAATCCTGTTGCACAGACTGCTATTTATGAAAAGAATAGATGGAAAGGAAAAGCTATCAAAGGAGGAGGAAGTATCGATGTGAAACTAACGGATTGGCTCAAATTTAGGAGCAATTTGGGCTTGGATCTTGCAAATGGGGGATCCAATTCGTTCGCACCCAAATACTATCTCAATGGAAACCAGTTTAATTCGGATGCCACCGTGGGAGCCTATAACTCTAAAACAGATTACTATGTATGGGAAAATACGTTCAGCTTTGAAAAAAAATGGAATGACCATCATTTTACAGCTCTTGTGGGGACCTCGGCCGAACAGTGGTCATTCGAATCTTCGGGGGCATCGAAGCAAGGCTTTGTATCAAACGCTCCAAGCCAATGGATCATCGATGCTGGGACAATTAATCCTCAGGCTTCGGGTACCAAATGGGAAAGTGCGCTTAATTCCTATTTTGGACGTGTTTTTTATTCCTACAAAAATAGATATATGTTTACGGGGAACTTCCGTTACGACGGTTCTTCCAATTTTGGAACCGATAAGAAATGGGGGGCTTTCCCTTCTCTATCTGTGGGGTGGAATTTTGCGGATGAAGATTTCGTAAGCGAGATTACCTGGCTTTCAAAAGGTAAATTGCGCGCGAGCTGGGGAAATATAGGTAATCAGAATATTGGTCGGGGAGCTTATTTGACAACCTATTCAGGTAATCAGGGCTATTATTACTTCGGTAATTATGTTCCTCAATTAAGTGGAGGTAGTAATTATTTTGGAAATAGCAATATTCAGTGGGAAAAAACAGAGCAGCTTGATGTCGGTTTAGACCTTTCATTTTTGCAAAACAAGCTGGAATTTAATATTGATTATTATAAAAAGGACACCGAAGGAATGTTGCTGACTGTACCGTTGCCGAATTATTTGGGTTACTCAAACAGTCCCTGGACAAATGCAGGATCTGTCAGAAACAAGGGGGTGGAATTTGCTGTCAAATATCACGATAAGATAGGTGCGTTTGGCTATTCCATTGGTGCAAATGCTTCTACATTTAAAAATCGCGTATTGTCGCTCGGTGGCGGAGAGCCCATTCCGGGGGGTGGTTGGATCAGTTATACGACGACGTTGACGGAGGAAAATATGCCTATCGGTTATTATTATGGCTTTAAAACCAATGGAATCTTCCAAAATCAGGCTGAAATAGACCAGTCGGGACAAACAGGAGCTGTACCCGGCGATCTGCGATTCGTTGATGTCAATAAGGATGGTATTATCAGTAGCAGTGACAGAACATATATCGGTGATCCATTTCCAGACCTTTCTTATGGATTTACCTTAGGTGCTGACTACAAAAACTTTGACTTAAAAGTATTAGCTCAGGGGACAATTGGCAACGACATCATGAATATCGTAAAAATAGACATGAAGTCTGGTGTAGGATGGTATAATGCCCCAAAAGAATTATTGAATGATGCTTGGTCCCCCACAAACCCTAGCCAGAGTCAATTTAAAATTAGTTCGTCGAATCAAAATAATTTACAGATCTCAGATTGGTTAGTCGAGGATGGATCATACTTACGGATCAAATCTATTCAGTTGGGCTATTCATTGCCATCACCTACTTTGGAAAGGTTACAGCTGAAAGGATTGCGCGTATGGGCAGGCGCCTATAATCTGTTTACGTTTACCAAATATTCTGGGCTTGATCCCGAAATAGGGAATAGTTCTCCGTTAAATATGGGGGTGGATCAAGGATATTATCCGGTAGCAAAATCTTGGATGTTAGGTTTAAACTTAAGTTTTTAGTTATGAAAATTACAAAATTGACCCTATTGTTGCTCAGTATTCTATGTGCAAATACGAGCTGTAAAAAAGATTATTTAATCCGAGATCCATACGGCGTACTCAATGAGGAGGAATTTTTTAAAACCGATGGTGCGGGCTTGAAGCTTGTCACGAGCTGTTATCAACCATTGGCTGACGGATGGGGGTATACGGTAAATAAGGTTGCTATTATGGATGAAAGTGTAGACAATGCCGATGCTGGTGGATCGGATCCGGGTGATCGACCACAGACAACTGAAGTGGGGACAGGGCGTCCTCTAGCTTCCAATGCATTGCTTAACGAAACGTGGTCTAACCGGTACAGGGGGATCGGAAAGTGCAATCAGGCTTTAGAAGGGCTGATAAAACAGGGAGATAATTTGATTCAAAACGGCGTAAAACTTCCTAAGGAAGTATTGGCACGTTACATTGCTGAAGTAAAGATGTTACGTGCATGGTATTATTTTGATCTTGTGACGGTTTTCAAAGATATACCACTGATTGTTAACGTTGAAGAACCAACAGTGAGGAAAGCGAAGTCGCCGATTGAAGATATACGGACACATTTGATTAAAGATCTGGATGAGGCAATTGCCGAACCCAGTTTTCCACGGCGTTCTCAACTGACAACGGCTGAAGCTGGCCGCCTCTCTAAGGATGCTGCTTTGGCTATTAAGGCGAGGGCAGCGCTGTTTTTTGCCGGATTAATGGAACAGTCCCGTATGAAGGGGGATGCAAAAGCTGAGTATGAATTGGCTAAGTCAGCGGCCCAAAATATCATTACACAGGGAAACCTCGGGCTATTGGCTGATTTTAATGATCTATTTCGTGGAGATTATAAAATAGGACCATTTTCGTCGGAATGTATCTTTGGAGTCCTGCATCAATATGATCCTGCTTTTGGTCTTGGCGGTGATCCCTTTGCGATTATGAATGTAGGGCGAAACAATGTCGGTGGCTGGGGGGGAGATACTCCTACACGTGATCTGGCAAGCAGTTTTGAACCGGCTGATCCGCGCAAGATGATGACAATAATCAGCCATAATGATATATTTAAAACATCGACAGGTGGAGAAGAAGTCCACAATTATAAGGGCTATTTCAACGACTTTAACTTACAACAGAGCAGAAAAGCTTTTGTCCCGCAACAATACCGCCAGAACAACGACCTGCAACGGAGCAATTGGCAGCCGTATTGGATACGGTATTCAGAAATACTCCTGATCTATGCGGAAGCAATGATGAAACTGGGCGGGAATGTAAATGATGCCTTGGACAAACTCAATCAAGTTCGGCATAGAGCTTTTGTCACAACGAAGAAAGTGGATGAACCAGCAGTTTTTCGTCTATTTGGACAAAACCTTAAGGTAATTAATGAGCAAGAATTCCAGCGCAATTTTGCAGTTAAGCCCTCTGCAGATGTCTTGGAGGCTATTCGTCAGGAAAGAAGGCATGAACTTGCTCTCGAAGGATTTCGATTATACGATCTGATTCGCTGGGGTACTTACGCAACTACCATGAAGGCTTTCCATACGAAATACGGATTTGCCAATAAGGGACGCGATGCAAGCGATAAGAGCTGGCCTTTCCCTATTCCACAGGTAGAAATCGACCGATCCAATGGGTTATTGGCTCAAAACGAAAATTATTAATGCAAAAAAACAGCACTATAAAATGGAAAATTCGAGAAGAGATTTTATAAAAAGTACAGCCTTATTGACTGGTTTTACTATTGTGTCAAATACCGTTCTAGGAAAAAAGTTTGGGCATACTGCTCCGAGCGATAAATTGAATATAGCAGGTATTGGTGTCGGAGGAATGGGCCGCAGAAACTTGTCAAACATGAAAACAGAGCATATTGTCGCGCTCTGTGATGTAGACTGGAAGTATGCTCAAAAAACTTTTGACGATCACCCGAAAGCAAAAAGATTCAAAGACTGGCGACTGATGTTTGACCAGATGGGAAAGGAAATTGATGCAGTTATGGTTGCGACACCGGATCATTCACATGCAGGAGTTACAGCCCACGCCATTACATTGGGGAAACATTGTTATACGCAAAAACCACTTACACATTCGGTGTATGAATCACGTTTATTAACCAAACTTGCCAAACAATATGGGGTTGCCACACAGATGGGAAATCAGGGAAACTCTTTTGACTGGTGCAGAGAGATTGCTGAATGGATTCAGTCCGATAGTATTGGGGAGGTATACGAAGTGCATTGTTGGACAGATCGCCCGATCTGGCCGCAAGGTCTGATGAAACCAAAGCAGACCATGGCTATTCCTGATACCCTGGATTGGGATCTGTTTATTGGAAGTGCTGAAAAAAGGCCCTATAACAGTGTTTATACACCGTGGAATTGGCGCGGTTGGTGGGATTTTGGTACCGGAGCATTAGGAGATATGGCTTGCCATATTATGGATCCTGTCTATTGGGCGTTGGGTCTAAAATATCCGGTAAAAGTAAACGGTAGTTCGACACTGAGTAATTTATATTCGCCACCTCATGCTGAAATGGTAAAATATACTTTTCCAGCTAGAGCAAAAATGGGCAAGGTCAACATGCCTGCGGTAGATGTTTATTGGTATGATGGTGGATTGCGCCCTGAACGTCCGGAGGAACTCAAAGATGGCGTGATGATGGGCGATGAAAATGGAGGGATCATATTTGTGGGTAAAAAAGGAAAGATTATGACAGGCTGTTATGGAATGAATCCCACACTTTTGCCTGTAGAAAATATGGCTCATTTTCAAAAACCGAAACCCTGGATCCCTCGTATCCCGGGCGGTAATGGAGATATATGGAGTACCAATGCACATGAACAGGATTGGATCAGAGCAGCAAAGGAATCAAAAGGCAATCGAAAAGAGGCAAGTTCAAATTTCTCTTTCTCGGGACCTTTTAATGAAATGGTCGTTATGGGTGTATTGGCAGTTCGTCTACAGGGACTGAATAGGGATCTGCTTTGGGACGGCGAAAATATGAAGTTTACCAATATAAGCGCCAATGATGAACTTCGGGTGGTATCGGTCGATGAGTTTGAGGTCGTCGACGGCGATCCTCGCTTTATCCGTGATTATGTGAAGCTAAATGCAAAGGAAAGCGCTGAAGAATGGATCAAACACAGTTACCGAAATGGTTTTACGCTACCAGCAATGCCAAAATAAAATGATCATGAATAATAGAAGAAAATTCCTCTCACAAATGGTCCTTTTGGGGGGAGGTCTCGTTTGGGCAAATCAGTTGCCCGCTAAAACAAAAAAAGATAAGAAAAAAAGAATCGGTGTCATCGGATTAGATACTGTTCATAGTCAGATGTTCACCAAAGATATCAATGAAGGTGTGCTTTCCGATAGGGGATATCGAGTTGTGGCGGCCTATCCTGATGGTAGTAAAGATATTCCATCCGCTCTGAAAATGAAACCCGACATTATTAAAGCCATGGTGGATATGGGGGTAAAGATCGTGGATTCCATTGATCAATTATTGGTGGAAGTGGATTATGTACTCCTGGAATCGAATGATGGTAGGGTGCATTTGGAACAAGCCAAAAAAGTTATAGCGGCTGGGAAGCCTTGCTTCATCGATAAGCCCATGGCCCAGAATCTGAAAGACGTTGAAGCAATTTTTGCCTATGCAAAAAGTAAGCAGGTACCTGTGTTCTCAAGCTCATCTTTACGTTATGATTCCAACGTGCTAAAGGTAAAAGACGGTTCAATCGGACGCGTAATGGGGGCAGAGATTTATACTTATGCCGAGATTGAACCTCATCATCTGGATCTGGCCTGGTATATGATTCATGGGGTAGAAATGCTTTATGCAGTAATGGGCAAGGGCTGTGAGAAAGTAATTCGGATTTTTCACCCCGATCAGGAGTTAGCCGTTGGGTATTGGAAAGACGGGCGTATCGGCTCTGTGCGTGGGATAAGGAAAGGCGCAAACGCTATCGCGGGGACAGCTTTTGGCGAAGATGGCATTGCTGCGTTGGGACCTTTTGCTGGTTACGGTCCCTTAGTAAAAGAAATACTTGACTTTTTTGATACAGGGAGAGCGCCGGTGCATGTGGAGGAGACATTAGAGATATTCCGATTTATGGAGGCTGCACAACGTAGTAAGAAGTCAAATCAGTACGAACGCCTCTACAATATATAGTTTTTAATATGTCCTGCTACATGCGATAGCAGGACATGTTTTTTAGACATAAATGAAAGGATAAGAAAGATTTTGGAACATCAATGGCATTCTATTACTTTTTTTTAAACTTGTTTTCTCTAGTTAAAGGATTGCTTTTATTGAGGAAAGAGCTTTCGGGGATACACAGGCCGATTATCAGTTTTTCAATTTCTTTTGCGTGAGTGATTGTCATAAAATGACCAGCTCCTTGAATGAGGAAAGTAGGGGTGATATTTCTGATCGGAATTATCCGGTCTTTACTGCCATGGATATGGATTAAGTTGTCGGGGATAGTCTTGTTTTTCCAATTTATGATCTGATTGATTGCCCAAGCCAGAAATTCAGCATCTGTATCTCTTAATATTTGTTTAAGCATCATTTTATCCTCTTTTAAATGGATGCCAAATAAATAATTTGATAACACAGTGTGTAATTTTAGCAATGAGTTAGGGATACATTTATGAAGATTGATCAAACCAATAACTTTATAAAGTTTAGGAAGTTCGTTGTCGGCTTTGGTTGAAGCGAGCAATATGACCTGTTTTACATCAATAATTTTAGCAATTTCCATGGCAACCATTCCGCCAAAAGATAATCCTATAATTATAGGATGTTCGGTCGTAATTTTAGCGCATAATCGTCGTGCATAGCTAGAAATTGATTCTGTTGAACTTGGAGAGATCCATTCCAGATAGGTAACTTTTAGACCCTTAAAATTTATTTTGTTGAATACCCTTCGGTCTACACCTAATCCACTAAGTATATAAATATGGGTATCGGACATGATGATCGGTTTAAAAGCATTTTCACTGCAATTTATTAATAATGTGCTGATATCCAAAGTCAAAAAAATATTAAACTAAGGAATTTTATATGATTTCTTAAAAAAAAAGCAAGATACCCAAAGACGAGTGGATATCTTGTTTTATCCATAAAAATGAATATTCGTCTTTTATGGATTTTTAGCATATGACTGTTAATATAAATTTTTAGCGCACTTAGATCATTGATCTATTTAAGACAAAGTTGCTAAGCTTCTGGCCTCAAAGATAGACAAGTCTCCGAATTGTTCTGCTTGAACTTTCTTTACCCAATTCGGATCTTGCAAAATTGCCCGACCCACAGCAACCAAATCAAAGTCCCCTCTTTCATATCGACGTACCAATTCATCCAGTGAAGCTGGGGATGACTTAAATTCTGAATTTGTAAATACTTCACCAAAATCTTTGTCAAGTCCTACCGAACCTACCGTTATTGTCGGTTGACCAGAGACCTTTTTCAGCCATCCGGCAAAATTTAAATCACTGCCCTCGAATTCTGGTTCCCAATAACGTCGTTGACTTCCATGGAAAATATCTACACCGGCATCAACTAATGGCAAGATCCAATCTTCCATCATCTTTGGGGTAGGGGCTAATCTTGCCGCATAATCCTGCTGTTTCCATTGTGATAGTCTTATGATAATTACAAAGTCAGGTCCAACGGCTTTTCGCATTGCCTTCACTACTTCGACGGCAAATCTGGAACGCTCCTTTATCGTTTCACCACCGAATTCATCTGATCTGTGGTTCATTCCCTCCCAAAAGAATTGATCAATCAAGTAACCATGTGCAGCATGTATTTCGAAGGCATCGAAACCTAGCTCTTTTGCAGCTTTTGCAGCATCGGCATACGCTTGGATAGTATTTTCTATATCCACTAAAGTCATTGTGTCGGGACTTTCAAAAGCCGCCGGTGGAGTCCACTGCATTGGCGTATACCCTACATGCCATAGTTGAGAAGCTATTTTACCTCCTTTTGCGTGGACAGCCTCGACAATGTTTTTCCAGCCCTTCAATGCCTGGTCTCCATAGAAATTTGGAATGTCCTTTAAGTTTTTTGATGCGGGCCGCTCGATGACGGTTCCCTCGGTTAGAATCAAACCAACGTCTCCGGCTGCCCGCCGTTCATAGTAACCTGTAACGACATCTCCAGGGATTCCGTCAACAGAAAATGCTCGTGTCATGGGGGCCATGACGAAACGGTTTTTTAATACAAGATTTTTGTATTGGAATGAACTAAAAAGTGTTTGTATGCTCATTTTTTTATATCATTTACGAATTTCTTCACAAATATATTTTAAATAGTGTATTTTTGTAACTATTGATAGTGTAAAGTAGTTACCTTTGTGTAACTATCAAATGTTTTGACGATGAAAAGAACTGATTTTAAGAATTGTTCATGCGCGATGCAACGCTCTATGGGAATTTTGGGAACAAGATGGAAGCCCATTATTATATACACGCTAAGAGATCGGAAAGCCCGATTTGGACAACTCGATGCATTGATCGAAAATATTTCAAGAAAAGTACTGACATCCTCGTTAAAAGAATTGGAGGAAGATGGCATTCTTTTGAGAGAAGAATTTAAAGAGTTGCCTCCTCGGGTAGAATATTCGCTGACTCAAAAAGGGAAGGCACTTATTCCAATTATGTGTCAGTTAGCGAAATGGAATGAGGAACATTATGCAGAAGGAATCTCCATTTGATAGCAAATCAATTTGATTTCTCATCAAATCGCTTTGTTTGGCCATCAACATCCTTTAGCGTAATACCAGAGATTTGAATCACCATCATCATCGATAATTTTTATCCAACCTTGGATGATGCGTTCAATATTGTCCTTGTCATCAAGGTCAGTTTCACAAGGATGTTCTCTATATTTTGTCACCTTGACTTTACACCATTGTCCCTTTATTTGATTGGATAGTTTGATTTCGAATAGATCTCCTCGAATGGCTTCAATAATATCGCTTGAGGTATTAGGTTCTTTTCTGATTCGAAGTCCCGGGACTTTCGCATAATAACCAAGTACTTTTTCATTTTCTTCCAATAGAAAATTAATCCATGGCCTCGCTGAAAAGTACATATTGTTTAGTTCTTTAACCGAAATCCAATAATTTCCCATTTCTGTTAGAACACAAATGAAACCGTCCCGCTTTTCATAATATGGAATAGCGTAAACTTCATTGCCAATTAATTTGAAATTATCTGTCGTAAGTTTCTTTTTGTCATCGGCTGTTGCCAAAAAAATGAAATATGGTGATTGATTGTCGTCTTCCCTGATCTCCATCTTTAATTTTCCGATTACTTTTCCATTTGGCATATCGTATAGTTTAAATCCGTTTTTTGGGGATAGAATGCAACAATATTTGCTCGTATAGCGTAAAGTGTCTACGGTAGGAAGAAGAAGACCAGCCTCCTTGGTTTGTGCACTTAGAAAAAATGGTGCTATAGATAAGGCAAGGAGATAAATCCTATGGAGCAATCTTAACATATAATAGAATTTTGTTATACGAGTTGTTTCTTAAAGTTTTCTATTTTTAGGTTAAGTGCCGTTAAAAGTTCTGGGTTAATGACACCATTGTTCAGATCAAAATTCTCATAGAATTTTGGCAGGGAAAAGGTTTCTTTGATGATAGCACCAAATTGTGGAAAGAATTTTTGTGCCTCGGCCATCACATTTCCGCCGCCATAACCGCCTGGAGAGGTGGTCATTAATAACATTGGTTTGTCTTGAAACACCTTGACATTTATTCGGGAAGCCCAGTCGAAAACATTCTTAAAAGCAACGCTATAGGAGCGGTTGTTTTCCGCCAATGAACAGATAATAATATCGCTTTTGGTAATATTATCCAGAAAATGATGTGCTTCTTCCGGAAAACCATTTTTTTCCAAATCGACAGAAAAAACAGGCATATTATAATCATTTAGATCAATCAGGTTGATTTCATGGTTACCAAAACTTTTTAGAACAAACTTGACCAATTGTTTATTGATCGAAGTGGAGGAATTGCTTCCGGCAAAGGCAAATATTTTCATGATATATTTTTGTATAGTTGTCTATAGTCTAAATTTACCGAATTTTTAAATAAGATAATTCGTTATTTCATTATTCGCTCATACGTATTAGACAATACAACGAAAGGTCGATATCTCCTTTTTAAAAAAGGAGTAGCGTCATAGGTCATATTTTATCCTCTTGGATAGCTTATTCTACAGTGGGAATGAAGCAAAATTATGATTATTGCTGATAGCGTATTGAAATTAGAATGTTGTTTTCTGGCACGTTAGTATTATCTATTTTCTTTAAAAATTGAATACATTGGGATATCATAATATTTGCCATCTTTCTTTAGGTGCTGTTTTAATACGGCCTCTTTTTTCATTCCTATCTTGCCTAGAACTTTTCCAGAGGCTGGGTTATGAGGGAAATAAGTCGCAAATATTTTATTGAAATTCAGTTGGTTGAAACCGTAGTCAATCACAGCTTTCGCAGCTTCAGTGACATAGCCTTTATTCCAGTTTGGAATGCCTATCCAATAACCTAATTCGGCTTTATCCGAGCCTTCATCGTGAAGTCCTATGGCACCGAGCAATTTTCCTTTTTTTTCTCGAATTGCAAAGGTGATTCCTTTACGGTTTTGAAAGCTTTCGGTTGATAGTTTCAGCCAAAACTCAGCATCTTCCTTCCGATACGGGTATGGAATATTCGACGTATAATCGGAAAATACTTTTTCCTGAAGATATAATACAATCTGTGGAATATCTTCCACTGTTATTTTGTCGAGAATAAGTCTTTCAGTTTCTAATCTTGGAAAGTCGTTCATCCTTTTGGTATTATAAAATGGTTGTAAATAATAGAGTAAGAAGATTTTATGTTTGAAAAAAAAATAAATGTCATTTTCTGGTTACTTAAAACATTACAAACTAAATAAAAGAACAATAAAGTCGTGTTTTAGTTTAGCCATGCTAATGGTTCTCCATTAATTCAAGTTTTTTGCCAGCTGCTCATCAATCCTTTGCCTAACTTCAACACGTTCTCGTTCTTATCAGCAAAACTGATCCATTCAAAGCGCTCTATTTCGTTGGAAGCTGTCAAAATACCGGCAAATTCGGCAAAGTAACAGGACATCTGTACAATAACATTCTTTCCGCGCCCATCAGCCGCAGCTTCAAAAGTGCCAAAAAATCTGACAGAATGCTCGATAATATCTACATTTAACTCCTCACGGATTTCTCTCCTTAGACATATTATATCAGTTTCACCATGTTCTCTTTTTCCGCCGGGGAAATAAAGTTTGTCTTTACCTTTTGACTGTGTACTTAAGATTTTCTTATTAGAAATGTGAATTAATGCGACCTTATCAATGATATTATTGTCCATTTGTATTATTTAATTATTGAAGATAACAAAAATCATCCGAAAGAATTTTCTCAGATTAAAGATGGGGCGAGTAAAGTGTAATTTGATAACTTTGAGCATATTTATGAATACTATAAAAGACGGTCTAAATATCAAGAAAAATGGAGCAACATTTACCCCTGTATTGCTTGCTGAATTTTTGGCGGAAAAAATACTAAAATACAATAATAAAGATTCGGTCAGTGTGTTAGATCCTTCTTGTGGGGATGGAGCCTTATTACTTAGCATTGGAAAGGAATTGGTCTCGAAAAAAATAACCTTTGAGTTGAGGGGTGTTGATATCAATTATAATTACTTGGGTAAGGCAGAGAAAAGGCTTGAAAGTCATTTTGGCGAATCGAGATACCAGGTTCAGTATGCTGACTTTCTGGAAAGTATTTCCTTTGATGATACCCGTTTTGGAACGTCTAATGGTATTTCCATGGATATGAATCAATGTGCTGATATTATTATTGCCAATCCGCCTTACGTAAGAACGCAGTTATTAGGCGCGGACTATGCTCAGCAGATATCCAAAAAGTATGGACTTAAAGGGAAAGTGGATTTGTACTTTCCATTTATTAAGGCAATGACATTTGCTTTAAAAGAGGGGGGGATTTTGGGTGTTATTACATCAAACAAATATTTGAATACAAAAAGTGGAGAAAGCATCCGGGAGTTTCTGAGGGAGAATTATGAGATATTGGAAATCATAGATCTGGGCGATACAAAATTATTCGATGCTGCAGTATTGCCGGCTATATTCATAGGAAGAAAAACACGTACCGATAACACGGAAAGTTGCCAGTTCTTTAAAATTTATCAAGACTTTAATAGAAAAACGAAGCCAGGAGGTAAAAAAATGTCAATTTATGAGGCATTGAAAAATAACTATGTTGGCAATTTTAAACACAATGAGAATTCCTATCTATGTACATCTGGTACTGTAAAATTTGATTCATCCAATAAAAGCAACTGGATTTTGCTCGATTTGAGGGAAGAGGAATTTGTGCGCAAAATCGAGGCGGCTTGTTTTTCCAGAGTAAGAGATCATTTTAAAGTAAAAATAGGCGTCAAAACAACAGCCGATAAGGTGTTTATTCGTAAAGATTGGGGTGCTTATGATATCATTGAGCCAGAGGCAGAATTAATGTATGATTTGATATCACAAGAGAACATTAAAGCGTGGGGGGCACCTAAAACAGATTTAAGAATACTATATCCTCATTTTGATAACAAGGGTAAACGTAATCGAATAAATCTAGAGGATTATCCTAGGACAAAAGAATATTTGCTCAGTAATTTCGAAGTACTAAATAACAGGCACTATGTTTTAAAATCTGGGCGCGGCTGGTATGAAATCTGGGTTCCCCAGAACCCGGCTCTCTGGAAACTCCCCAAAGTTGTATTTCCGGATATTAGTATTGAGCCCCGATTTTGTTTTGACTCCAGTGGTAAATTGGTGAACGGAAACTGCTATTGGATGGCGGCGACAAACGAGAAAGATCTTGATATTCTTTTATTCATTCAGGGCGTCTGTAACTCTAGATTAATGAATTATTATCATTCACTGATGTATAACAATAAACTCTATGCTGGAAGAAAACGTTATTTTTCTCAATATATTGAAAACTATCCTCTTCCTAGATTCTCCAGTGCAAACTTTCAGGCTGTAGTTGCCCTTGTTAAACAACTGAATAATAGTGAAACCTTAGATAAATGCGATCTGGAAAATAAACTGAACAAATTTATTAATGAGGCATATGGACTTTGTAGGGATTTCTTTTAACGAAGACCAGTGTCTACTCCAAAAGTTATTTTTTTTGGAATTTTTATCTTGATCTTATATATTTGCAGACCTTTCAAAATAGAAGTGGAAAATTGCGCCTATAGCTCAGTTGGTTAGAGTAGAAGACTCATAATCTTTTGGTCCCTGGTTCGAGCCCAGGTGGGCGCACTTCTTTTCTACGATCAATGAATTCAATATATTTTGGTTTCTCTACTTTCTTATTTTTCGCGCGGTATCATAGAAATATTGGTTTCTTTTCATTTGGCGCTTTGTCAACAACAATAAAATCAATGGTATCCCTTTTCGTTTGTAGGCTAAAAGCTGTTACTTCATTGTTGACTACTTATTTTTGTTGAGCAGAACATAGATAATGGATAAATATAAATAATATTAAAATTTTAAATTTCATCTTTTGTGTAATAGATTAGCCGAACTCCCTCATGTCCGGTCTTTAAATATAGATATTTTTCAAGAATTGATCTATATGTACAGGATCTATAGGGTCTGAACCTAAATTGAAGTCTGAGCATAATACTATGATTTAAATTAACTAACTTAGCTATTATCTTTGGCTGCGAGGCTCGGAACATTCCCTAGCGAACTAGAAAAATGAACCGGCTTTGAGCCACTCGCCCCCGGCTTTCGGGGGCTTGTTTTTAATTTTTTAGCGCATCGGGATGTGTAAATTGGAAAACAGGCGGTAGAAGCCAATTGTCACTGTATGATGTGTTGGAAAAGCTGGTGATAAACAACAAGTAATGATAAAATTCTTAAAAACAAAAGGTACTCTTTTCTTAATCCTTGGGATATTGGGGTTTATCGGTGTTGCCGTCGCGGTTACAATATTGGGTACTGGACACTCTGCTCCCGATAAATTAATGGCGATATACATTGGGATATTCGGATTAATTCCAATCCTGCTGTTGCTTATTATCGATCGTATCTGCGTCTGGAAATTTGGGCCGGTTAAAGTAAATAAAATAGAAGTTTATGTGTTAACTGCATTCATTTTACTTTTCGTCTTAAACTGGATCCGTCTACAATTGCAGATCTAAGATAGTTTATTGTGGATGGGATACGCTGTTTGATCTGCGATAATTGGCCTATTTGACAAACGGACACGGCTTCGGACAATATTAGCACAGTGCATATGATATTGGGTAGTCAGATGCATTGTTCACTTACGACATATTAAATCCCTTGCTGATTATGTTGCATAATCTTTTCATATTGACAGGAATTATTATCTGGAATGCTTTGAATACAATATCCCGTTTATTTTCTGTTCGAGAGATTGAACGTAAACGGGATATAAATGTTAAAGGTACTTGTAAGGCTAGTCCATTGTGGGGTAATATTATCCTGGATAAATTACATGTTTACTTTATAGCGAATATTGATCGCCAATTGTCCCACGAAAGCTGCTGTTCTACTCGTGTTGTTTAGTTCCGCCATTGTTTCGGCACCATTGATCACGATGTCCTTTAAATCGGGCTGATCGTCCTTAGAAGTTGTCTCTTTGAAAAATTGAACGGCCTGTCCGAGCTCATAGCTATTTGCAATAGCTTGACTTAAGGTATCCTGTAGATCGTCAGGCATGGTCATCAATTGAAATTTTTGGCTAGTAGTCAGTGCGAAATTTGCTTCCATCCAAGATAGAAAATTTCGACGAATAGCATTTGTTTCAATTGCTAATAAACTTGCTGGCAATGCCAAGATTCGAAATTGTACTTTGGCTACGCCATGGTTGTTGAATTGTTGTTTCATTATTTGAATTCATTATATTACAATATCTCAAAATTTTATTATAAATTATCTTTTTTTTACTTAAAAATATGATAACACGACAATGAAATGTAGGTTATTGATTAGTTAAACCTCCATAAAGCAACGAATATTGATCTAAAATAGCAATTATTAACGGTTTGTCCTTCAGTCTTGGCTTGGAAGAATGTTATGATTTTGTTAATTACTTTGTAAATATTATCGTTTGTGTGTCTTGCTGTTTTATAATTTCGATATTATTTATTATATTGGTATACTTTTGTAAGTAATTTATTTAATTTTGTTGTCCTAACCAGATTATTTCGGAGAAACGTCATGAAATCTATCGTTTATTTTTTTTGCTCGCTGATGCTGTCTATTGTTTTTAATCTGAAAACAATATCGTTTCAAGGTTTTTTGGAACGATCAGATCAGTTTAAATATTGGATTTTGGTTGTCATAATGATCTGTGTTTTTTGGATTGGGGCAACAATGGTATCACTTGTGCTTAATCTGCCAACATATTGGAGTGTACCTTATATGCGTGAACGAATAGGGGAGCCTGCAAAAAACATTCCCGGTCTTGATATTATCCTGCATTTTATCGCTTTTTTTTCGCTCCTTTTAGTGTCTGTTTTTCCATTTTTATTATTGTATGTCGCGATTATCTTCGTTTATAGCCAGTCTTCGGTTGAACGTTCGGTTCTTTTTGAGCTTCATATGCAAATCTATGGAATACGCTATGCTACTATTTTTGTATCATACAGCCTGATGGTGTATATGTGTGAAAATTGGTCACTACTCTATCATTCCATTGGCCAACGGCAGAATTTGGCTGTTTTCTATAACAGACCACTTATGCAGGTTGTAAGCAATGTGAGTTCAGAGAAAGAATTAGCTGTTTCTGGGCAAATGGTAACACAGAGAAGACCTTTGATAAAAAAAAGACCGACTTTTGAACAATTTGAACAAACTGCACCGATCGTTTCGTTAAATGAATCCTGGAAAATAAAAGAAAATAGCTTAAAGAAGAAACAGCAATTCTATGGAATGGACATCGACAACATCGACGTCTATCTATTGGCTGACCTACTGGCTAAAAGGGGAGAGCTTGTCCAACAGATCAACCTGCAACAGCTGCGATTTGTTGATCTTGTTGCAGTCTACACTACAGCAGAGACCAAATGCATTATCTTGCGTAACGGAACGATATTGGACTGTCCGACAATTTTCGATCAGCTAAAAAAGGCTGGCATGGAAAACTGGCTTGTCAAAATATCAAAAAATTATGCAATAAATATGTTCTTTGTGCAATATCCGATCAAGCGTGTGGCAGATGACCTGAAGCTGCAACCCTTTATTGAGAAGATGTTGCTGCAAAATATTCGACAGGAGCAGCTTAATGAAATACTGCGGACTGGAAAAGGGCTTAGGGGGCATCAAGTAAAACTTTTCTTAAACAATCAAGAGAATTACTCCCGTATTGGCTGGGATACGCCTATTAACATCTAGATAACATCGAACCTCATTAATATAAGAACTTTTATTTATAGGTTTTGGTTATTCTGTTATGCCTGCTGGTATAACGGTTTTTTATTTTAAGAAAATTATCTATTTTTGTCTCAATAGATCATTAATGTTATATCTTTTTAAACACAGAGTCATGTAATGCTGTACCAAATATATGGGGATACGTAATCAGATGGGAGAATACCCAAACTGATTGCTGCTATACCTGTGTGTTTAAATCAACATTATTCACTTTAGTTTAAAAAAATGGAATCAACAAAATATGGTCGCACCTATCATTTCCCTTTTTCACCCGGGACAAGTAGCAACGATCGTTTTAATTATGAATACTGGAAGGATATTCAATCTTTCTCAGATTTACTTTATACCGAAAAATTGGATGGCGAAAACAACTGCCTATCCAGGCGGGGGGTATTTGCCCGGTCGCATGCGGCACCGACAACATCTCCTTGGACCGCGCGGTTGCGTGAACATTGGGGACGCTTAAAGAATGATTTAGGTAATCTGGAGTTTTTTGGTGAAAACCTTTATGCGGTACATTCAATCGAGTATACGCAATTGGAACATTATTATTATGTGTTTGCCGTTCGGGTTAAAGATACTTGGCTTTCATGGGAGGAAGTAAGCTTCTATGCAGCTTTGTTTGATTTGCCTTTGGTACCGTTGTTGAGGTCTGAAAAGGTAGCAGACATACAACAGATAATGCAATTGGAAGAAACTGTTCAAAATCTAGCTTCCCAGCCTTCGGTGTTAGGCTCTATCGATCCAAGACAGGGCACCGAATGTACCTCAGAAGGTCTAGTCTGTCGGAATGCGGATGCTTATCCAGTTTCCAGGTTTCAACATAATGTCTTTAAGTATGTGCGAAAAGGACATGTACAGACGGATGAACATTGGACAAAATCCTGGAAAAGAACAAAGCTTATTTGGGAAAGGAGAATTAGCTAGATGGAATGGAAATTAACAGCAGATAAAGACTGGTTGAAATTGGAAAAACAGTTTTCCTGGGTAGCGGACATGCAGAATGTTCCGCAGGATCCCGTTCATCATGCAGAGGGGAATGTTGCTATCCACACGCAATTGGTACTTGAGCAGTTACAACAATCCAGTGACTACAGGGGGCTTAATAGGCAACGGCAGGAGCTGCTTTGGACAGCGGCATTGCTGCATGATGTCGAAAAACGATCTACCACATCGGTAGACAGAAAAGGAAGGGTCAGTTCGCCTGGTCATGCGCGGAAGGGGGCGCAGACAGCACGTCAAATTTTGTTCCGTGATGTGGAGACACCTTTTGCCCTTCGGGAAGAAATCGTAGGGCTGGTCCGGTATCATGGACTGCCGTTGTGGCTGATGGATAAAGTTGATCCAATGCGTAGCGCCTTGGAAGTATCATTGCGGGTAAATATGCCCGAGTTGAAACTGTTGGCTGAAGCCGACGCCAAAGGGCGAATCTGTCGGGATCAAAACGCATTACTTGATGTATTAGAGCTTTTTGAACTGTATACAAGAGAAATTGGTTGTTGGTATTCACCACGATCTTTTGCGACACTGAATGCACAATTTACTTACTTCAACAAAGCGGACGGTTATGTGGATTACGTTCCTTTTGATAGGTTCAGATCTAAGGTTACTATGCTAGCTGGATTACCGGGGATGGGCAAAGATCATTATGTAACTAATCATAATGAGGATATCCCTGTCATTAGTCTAGATGATATTCGTCGTAGATACAGTATAGATCCAACAGATAGAAAACGGAACGGCTGGGTAGTGCAGCAAGCAAAAGAAGAGGCAAAGATTTATTTGCGCAGGGGACAGGATTTTATCTGGAATGCAACTAATATTACAACATTAATGCGTCAACAGTTGATCGATTTGTTTGTTAGCTATCAGGCCTATGTTAAATTGGTCTATATTGAAAAACCGTACAGCCAATGGCGTTTGCAAAATCGGAATAGGGCCTATCCTCTCCCGGACGTAGTATTAGATAAAATGCTCCACAATTTGGAAGTCCCGCAGCTGACAGAGGCACACGAGGTACTTTATTTGGCTTAATAATGAGTAAATAAAAGAAGTCTGATGTAAAAATAACCTTGTGAGATTAGTTACAAAAATCATATCACCTCAGGTTGTTTTTGGTGAATGCAATTGGAGGTGAAATTTTGATTATCAGAATAAATTAAAATGTATTGGAAACATTTAGAACACATTTAGAGAAATTTATCCAAATCGATGATTATACATTTGAAATAATATCAAAGTACTTTGATGTTATTTCAATAGCTAAAAAAGAAAACTTGCTAGAAGAGGGGAGAGTCTGTCGATATCACTACTTTGTATTGAAAGGAATATTGCGTAAGTTTTTTGTCAATGAAAAAGGTGTAGAGCAAACAACAGAATTTGCGATTGAAAACTGGTGGCTTACAGATAATATGGCGTATGAACATAAGCTTGTTAGTTCCTTCTATATTCAAGCTGTCGAAAAATCAGAGATTTTATATATCAGTCAAGAAAATCAAGAGAAATTGATGCTAGAATTTCCTATAATGGAACGCTATTTTCGTTTTGTGTATCAGAGGGCTTATGCAGCTGCGCAAATGCGTGTTAAATACCTTTTTTCATTGCCTAAAGAACAGTTTTATCGCGACATGCTACGTAAGTATCCAGACTTTGTGCAACGTGTACCGCAATATCTTATTGCATCTTTTCTAGGTTTTACTCCAGAATATCTGAGTGAAATTCGAAAAAAAATTGGTTCTTAAAATATACAATCGGCTTAAAAAAACAATTTGCAAACTAATAGCATTGATTCGAATCTGTTATCCGGTAAGGTAGCGTTTGAAAGTAAAGATTATGTTCTTTTGAATAATTCTTAACTAAATTATTGAATTTTTCAATAGCCTTTTCTTCAGATCTAGCAAAGCAATGGAGGTTGATTTCCAACGGTCTTTCGGAAGTAGCTTCTTCTATACGCAGTTTTCCAACTTCGGAAAGAACCACTGCAAATGAAGTTTTACAGATCTCTATTTCTAATTTGTTGTCAATCAACTGGGACGAAATACTGTAATAAGAATCGTTATTTTGGATTTCATCTTGGAAGGGATCTAAAAGCGTCGTTACGATGGAACGATAGCCATATTTCGCATTGCCAAAAAAATGGTCGATATATTCCTGTGCTTTTTCATAAGTAGAAAAAACACCCTCTAGATTGGTGAATACATCCGGATCTTCTTTAATCTCTTTTGAAACTACTGTATATACCTTAATGGGGGTGGTTGTCATATTTTATAATGCTACTGTCTATACATGTAAGTAAAGTTTTTCTGCAAAAAAACTAATTTGAAATTCTATCATTGATATGCTCAAGGATAAAATCGTCTTTTTAAAATAAAAAATTTCCTTTGTCTACTTTGTAGCCTATTTGGAATATATGTTTGTGCTTTAAAGTTGTATATAATTTTCGTTTTCTCCAAATTTTTTACTGATTGTTTTTATTTTATTTTTTAAAATTGAAGAACATCCCAGTATTGCCAAACTCCCTCCAATATAACTTTGAAAAGGTGAAATCGTGAAAAAATTATAGAGGTGATCTAATCAGCAGGAAGCATGCGCTAAAAATAGCTAGTTAGGGTTTTAATCGAGTTACTTTAAGTTTTGGTAGAAAAAGCGTTAACCCCAATCGTAATTGGGGACACGGAGAAGATTAAAGTTATCGAGTAATTGAAGTTTTGGCCGAAATTCTGGTGGTTAAACTTAGCAGATGATTTCTAACAATAGAATTAATTTTATGGGAATTTAAAAGTTTGATTAAGTTTGTAATAGAGAAAATTCTTTTTTTGAACGAAGATATATGAATAATTTTATTTGTAAAAATTGTGGTGTAGAACATACTGAATTGCCATCCTTAGCGTTTAATGCCCCCTTTCACTATGATATATTAAACTCTGTGGATAAAGAAAAATTTACGGATAAAGATGATGATTTTTGCGTGATTCACCACGAAGACCAGATAGATTATTTTATTCGTGCAGTTTTGCAGGTTCCGATTTTGGGCCATGATGAAACTTTGGATTACGGTGTCTGGGTTTCGGTGAGTAATGAAACGATGGACGAATACCGCCTAATGTTTGCAAATAAAGAAGCCGAGGAAAAAAACTATTTTGGGATGCTCAGTAATGAAATAGAGGATTATGAAACCTCAACAATTGGCCTTTATATGCAGGTTGTTACCCAATTAGATGGGTACCGTCCGCTATTGATACCTTACGAATCGGAACACCACTTGGTACAGGATTGGTTAAATGGTATCCATAGGGATGAAGCTATGTTACGGGTTAATTCAGTTTTGTAGGCCATAAAACTAAATTCGTTTTTTGTTCACGCGTATTGCTTAGATGTAAAACTGTTTTTAGAATTTGGTGATTTTTTGGAGATAGACCTATCTACACGTTAGGTATCTCACCTCCCAGTTTTATGCGATATATTTATATGCAACTTATAGGCTTTCCTTCCGCCATTAGATTTTTTGATGTTTCAAACGTTTTCGTAAATAAATCGTACAACTTGGTTCATTTGACCTATATTAATTAATATATTGTTTTATTAAAGCAATTGGATAAATAACCATTAGGTAAAGACAGCGCACCCATCTCCTGGATCGAAAGGGATTAAATTATATAATAACTTTAGCATCCCAATATTGAAAAATAGGTGCACATGATATGAGTAACAAACCAATATTCAATAAATAAACCGAGCATACGAGCTCAAGAAGTAACTATCACAATGAAGAGAAACACAATATTTAAGTCTGTCTTGATGGCAGCGATGGTTGGAAATTCAATTTTATCGCATGCGCAGATAAATAAGGATACGGAAAAAGGGTGGACAGACCTTTTTGATGGAAAAACGTTGAATGGCTGGAAATCTGTAGGCGGAAAAGCTCCTTATTCTATTGAGGGAGATGCAATCGTGGGGCGAATGACGAAAGGTACTCCCAATTCATTTTTGATTACCGAGAAAGAATACGGTGATTTCATATTGGAACTAGATGTTAAGCTCGAAGGTAGTCAAACAAATTCAGGAATCCAGACCCGGAGTCATCTAGACCCTAAAGCTAATGATGGGCGTGGTAGAGTGTACGGAAGACAAGTGGAGATAGACCCCTCATCCAGAGCGTGGACAGGTGGTATCTATGATGAGGCACGTCGTGGTTGGATCTATCCCTTAGATCTCAATGAAAACGCTAAAAAAGCATATAAAGCTGAAGAATATAACCACATTAGAATCGAAGCGATTGGCGATGAGCTGCGTACTTGGATCAACGATGTACCCGTTTCTTATGTAGTGGACACAATTGACAGGACAGGCTTCATCGGACTACAAGTACATAGTATCCCTTCAGAATTAGATGGAAAGAAGGTCTATTTCAAAAATGTTAAAATCAAGACAAGCGATCTAAAGTCAAAAGGTTTTCCGAAGGAGGTCTATATTGTCAATTTAAAACCAAATGAAGTCACTGATGCCGAAAAGAAAAAAGGAGTTAAGCTTTTATTTGACGGAAAAACAAATAATGGATGGCGCAGCATCCATGGGAATAAATTTCCTGATCGCGGCTGGGAGATTAAGGATGGGCAATTGACAGTTTTGAAATCTGATGGCGGTGAGTCTACTAATGGCGGTGATATTGTAACAAAGGATAAATACGCCGTATTTGATCTATCTTTTGAATTTAAGCTGAGCCCCGGGGCCAATAGTGGTGTCAAGTATTTTGTAACATTAAAAGAAAAGTCTAAAGGATCGGCTATTGGTCTTGAATACCAAGTGCTCGACGATGACTTGCATCCCGATGCGAAGTTAGGAAGAGATGGCAATCGTACTTTAGCCTCTCTTTATGACCTCATCACATCAAATAGGGATGGACGTGCGCGGAGACCGATAGGCGAATGGAATAGGGGAAGAGTAGTGGTGACAGCCGACAATAAAGTTGAACACTATCTGAATGGAATTAAGATGCTGAGTTACGAAAGAGGATCGAAGGAGTTCAAGGACCTTGTTGCTATCAGTAAATATAAGGACTGGGATAACTTTGGTGAGGCAAAAGAGGGATTTATCCTATTGCAAGATCACGGAGATAAGGTTTCATTTCGCAGTATAAAGATTAATACACCAAACTAAGCTTAGAGTTTATGAACCATTATTTATCACGCAGAAGCTTTGTTAAACAATCTGTTATTGCAGCTGGTGCTGTAATGTTATCGAATAGTGTCCTGGGGAAAGTCAATCTGGCAACACCAAATGAACGGGTCAATTTGGCCTGTGTGGGTTTGGGGAATAGAGCGGCAGATATTATAAAAGAACTTTATAAAACCGGACTTTGTAATATTGTTGCATTATGCGATGTTGATCTGGGTGCGAAGCAAACGCAGGAAATTCTGGCAATGTTTCCTGATGCACCAAAGTTTAAAGATTTTAGAGTTATGTTTGATAAAATGGGAAGTCAGATCGATGCGGTTAGTATTGGGACACCTGATTTTTCCCATTTTGCGATAACGATGTTAGCTCTCGATCTTGGAAAACATGTCTATGTGGAGAAGCCAATGGCGCGAACATTCCTCGAAGTTGAATTAATGACCAATAAAGCCAGGAAGAACCCAAAGCTTGTAACACAAATGGGAAATCAGGGACATTCCGAAGCAAATTACTTTCAATTTAAGGCTTGGAAGGAAGCCGGAATAATTAAAGATGTCACTCGGATAGATGCACATATGAACATGCCGCGGAGATGGCATGGATGGGATGTGAATATGAAAGGATTTCCTGCCGCTGAAATAATCCCGGAAACTTTAGATTGGGAACTATGGCAAATGCAAACACTAGGTCACAACTATAATAAAGATTTTGTGAATGGCCAATGGCGTTGTTGGTATGATTTTGGGATGGGAGCTCTTGGTGATTGGGGAGCACATATATTAGATACTGCGCATGAATTCTTGGATCTTGGGCTACCAACCGAAGTCAGTGCCGTTAAACTTGATGGACATAATTCGTATTTTTTCCCCATGTCTTCGACACTTAAATTTCATTTTCCCAAACGGAAAAGAATGCCTGCTGTTGACATTAATTGGTATGATGGGTTAAATAATTTACCACCTATACCAGATGGTTATGGAGTTTCGGGATTGGATCCGAATATTCCAGCTCCTAGTACAGGTAAATTGGAACCAGCAAAATTAAACCCCGGAAAAATTATTTATGGAAAGGATCTGACGTTCAAAGGTGGTTCTCATGCAAGCATTTTGCAAATCATTCCCGAAGCGAAAGCAAAGGAAATGGAATCCCGTCTTCCAGAAATTCCAAACTCACCGTCTAATCATTTTACTAACTTCTTAAAAGCGAGTAAAGGAGAAGAAAAAACAAGGTCTGCTTTTGAGATCGCCGGACCTCTGAGTCAAGTATTTTGTCTGGGAGTAATCGCCCAGCGTTTAAATACCAAATTGATCTTTGATCCCACAAAAAGGGAGATCAGTAACGATAAATTTGCCAATGCACTGTTGGCAGGACCGCCCCCCGCAAGAGGCTGGGAGCAGTATTATAAAATGTAAACTGTTCATTTTGATTTATAAAAAAAGCGAGGGATATTTAATTTATACCTCGCTTTTTTTTATTGGACTTTTATCGAGGAGCTAACTTTGTTTACTATGACGTTAAACGCCACTGTATTCAAATGCATTGTATTGCATGAGACAAATCGGATGTATTTTGATTTATCTTGATGGAAATATGAGCTATTGTAAATTTTTTTGTTAAAATGCCTTAGGATAGTTATGATGAGAACTAATATCTGGTCTGACTAATGGGAGGAAAAAGGGAGTAAAAAAATGGATTTAGATACAAACAAAAAAGGTTTTCAAACGGGGAGAATGAAAACCTTCAATAACCAATTATAAACCTAAATTATGATAGTGCAAATATAAGTGTATTTTATACACTATGCAAATTTATTTTAAAATAAAAATATCAATATGATAATGGCTATTTCAAAAGAGGTTTTGATCAAACTTTTTGATGTTATATAAATTAACGCTAAGCTGTTTGGGTCAAGCTGGAATTCAATGTTTTGCTTATCTTATTTAGAAATGTCAATAAATCCTAAAGAGAGAGTCCCTTTAGTTTTTCTCCCCATTTTCCAAGCTCGTGAATAATTGGAGATAATTCATGGCCAATTGCTGTCAATTCATATGTTACTCGTGGTGGAACTTCTGGATATACCGTACGTTTTACAACTCCACTTTCCTCTAATTTTCGCAATTGCAAGGTCAACATACGTTCGGTAATATTAGGAAGACACTTTCTGATTTCATTATATCGAAGACTTCCGTTGATTAAATAGCAACAGATAGCTAAAGACCATTGACCACCAATAATATGAGCTGCAAATACTTCAGGACACTCATTTGCTAACATTTGCTTATTGGCGAAATTACTGGAACTTTCTTTGATTTTTGTCATCACCTACATTTTTTATAGTACCGAACATTGGGTTACCACCGTACCAAAATAAGAAATATCTATCTATTTTTAATCCCAGATAGCAACACTAATGAAACTATTACAGTTATCAGATGCTGCGTGGTAAATAGTATATAAAACTTTTGAATAACTAGATATAATGAAAACGTTAGTAATGATAATTCACCCAAATATAAACGAATCAATCGTTAATAAAAGGTGGATTGAAGAATTGAAAAAATACCCGGAAAACTATGAAATCCATCAATTGCATGAGAAGTACCCCAATGAAATAATAGATGTAAAGGAGGAACAACAATTGATTGAAAAGTATGATAAAATTGTATTTCAATTTCCTTTTTATTGGTTTAATTGCCCCCCGTTTTTTAAAAAGTGGCTGGATGAGGTGTTAACATACGGTTGGGCTTATGGAAAATCAAGTGGTTATAAGTTAGCGGGAAAAAGAATCGCATTGGCATTGTCTGTTGGGGTTGATGAAAAAGAGTATTCTACTACAGGCAAGTACAAATATAACTTGGATCAATTGACTAGTCCATTTGAAATTACTTTCAATTATATTCACGCGAATTATCGTCCACTTTTCGCATACTATGGCATTGAACAAAATGTTTCGGAAGAATGGGTCGAACGGAGTGTTCCACTGTATCTTAACTTTTTAGAATAGTTGTAGGCGTCTGATACTAAATTAAGGTCGTGGGTGATTCAGTAGGCCTGTGTCATTTAAAATCAAAGGCATCTTTAGTTTATCTTATGTACATAAAAATAGCAAGGATGGTTTTCACGTGTTTCCTGTATTATTCTGATAAGATGCTTTTGAGAGTTACAAAGTGTGCTGGCAATATCTTTTAGCTAATATTTCGACCGCTATACCATTCACTAATTTGAATAAATGATGATCCAGAAACTTAAAGTACGGAAATTCGATGGCTATTAGATTATAATCGTTTAATGAAGAATAATTTGAAAAGAATTTATCATTTTCAATCAATCTTAACGCGCTAAATTTAATTTATCTTGGTAAGAGCTAAGGACAAAAAAAGGTTTTCAAACGGGGAGAATGAAAACCTTAAATAACCAATTATAAACCTAAATTATGATAGTTCAAAGATAGTGTGTTTTATACACACCTGCAAGTTTTTTTTAAAAATAATATAGAAATGAAGGTGCCGATTAAGTTTGTTTGTTATGGACTCACCGGGTAACAGTTTCTATTTATGTTTTCTAGTTTGAATAGAAGCAATTTCTTTTTCTTCCGGTTCTCTGATCTTATGTACCGAAAAAAGGGACAATATTAGTTCAGA
Organism: Sphingobacterium athyrii; assembly: GCF_003071065.1. Classification (GTDB taxonomy): domain Bacteria; phylum Bacteroidota; class Bacteroidia; order Sphingobacteriales; family Sphingobacteriaceae; genus Sphingobacterium; species Sphingobacterium athyrii. Next base: position 189,910 of record NZ_QCXX01000002.1, read on the forward strand.
GTTGATTAATTCATAAGAAGACCAAGAGACGTAGCTGTATATAGATTGGTGTTAAGAAATTAAAAATTAACGTATAAATGCTGTGCTCCAAAAATAGCTACATACTTTTGTTGGGGCACAGTGTCTGATTCTTGAAGAAATATTACTCCGATAAAACCCCAACATAATAATTGAACGTGTCTATATCAATATTTTCTTTATTTAATCCTGGAATTTTAATTGCCCGAAAATGCTGATCTAAATGGACCAACTGTCTGTTTTTACCCTTTATTCCAATATGTATTGGCATATGAAACCCTTTGACTTCGCTAATCCATCTTCCCAGTATTGCACCGGAAGCATCCTGTTGGATCTCTAATGTCGGAATAGATGCATGCTGAACATACTGTTCAAATACTTTTGATAGATCCAAACCAGATTGCTGGCTTAAATAACGGACAATATCATTATAGTCAACCTGTTGATGGTAAAATTTGCTGTTCAAGCCTCGTAATAACTTGCGCCATTTATCATCATTGGCTATCATCGTACGGATCATGTTGAGCATAACACCACCCTTTGGATACATATCACCGGAACCTTCTTTGTTAACGTGATACGGCCCCTGAATGGGGATGTCATTTTGAATGCCACGTCGAATACCATGGACATAAGCTTGACTAGCTTCTTTTCCATAAAAGTAATCAATGAACAAGGCTTCAGAATAGTTAGTGAAGCTTTCGTGAATCCACATATCAGCGAGATCAGCAGCGGTAATGTTGTTGCCGAACCATTCGTGGCCTGATTCGTGTACGACAATGAAATCCCATTTTTTTCCCCATCCTGTGCCTGACGCATCGCTGCCAAGATAGCCATTTTGGTAACCATTTCCATATGCAATAGCACTTTGATGCTCCATTCCCAAATGATGAGTTTCAACCAATTTGTAACCGTCCTCGTAGAATGGATAAGGGCCGAACCAATGTTCAAATGCGGTAATTGTACGCTTTGCATTGTTTTGAAGATGCGCCTTTTTATCAGCGGTATTATTCTCCCGCAGGATATAATAATCTATATCCAACGGACCTTTTTCACCTTGATGCTTTTCCTGGAAATGAACATAGTCACCAATATTGATAGCGACATTATAATTGTTGATAGGATTGACTACTTTCCAGTGAAATTTTGTATATCCGTCGTTCAGATTTTCGACCTTTGCTAATCGACCATTGGATACGTTCATTAGTCCTTTTGGGACTGCGACTGAGATGAGCATACTATCGACTTCATCATATTGATGATCTTTGTTTGGCCACCATACACTAGCGCCCATGCCTTGACAGGCTGTTGCTATCCACGCTTTTCCATTGCTGTCTTTTTTCCAGTCGATTCCACCGTCCCAAGGTGCTTTTATCGCTTCTGTAGGGTGTCCTTCATAATAGACCGTGAATTCTTCTTGGCTGCCCTTGTCGATTATCTTTGGGAAATCTACATACACCGCGTTATATTCCCGGGTAAAAGGAAGGTCTTTTCCCTGATAAACGACTTTGTTCACTTTTAAATCCGCAAATAAGTCGAATTGCAGACGCTTAAAATCTTCCGCTGCCCTGAAGCGGAATAAATTGGAGCCCGAGATGAATTTGCTATCAATATCTACCTTAATATCCAGATTATAATATTGGATGTCATAGCAAGTTCTTAGGGGTGTCAGGTTGCCCCTAAGTGAATCTGCTCGCGTGAATTCATTTTTGACTTTCATCAGCTGCGCGGCCACATGCTCGCTGTTTGCGGTTAAAATGGCATAGGCAACAAGTGCAATTAAATGTGTTCTTTTCATGGGTTATCTTCCGCCTGGAGGGCAATGTAATTTTAAATAGTTCGTAAATAATGTTTTTAGATGCTCATTGGTGCCTTTTCCTTCACTGATAGCGTGACTGCGGTTGGGATAGGACATCAATTGAAACTGAACGTTGTTTTTTATCAGTTCATCAATCAGCACTTCGGCATTCTGATAATGTACATTGTCATCACCGGTACCATGTATATATAGTAGATTTCCTTTAATATTTTTGGCATACTTTAATGGCGACCCATTTTCAAAATCTGCTAGATTTTCTTGAGGTAATCCCATATAACGTTCTTGATAAACATTATCATAAAGCAGCTGATTGGCTACTGCAGCTATCGCTATTCCTGTTTTATAGATTTGTGGATATTGTCCCAGCAGATTAAGTGTGCTTGAGCCACCTCCGCTCCATCCCCAGACTGCAATGCGTGAGCTATCTACGAAAGACCATTTCAATATTTCCTGTGCCGCCAGTGCCTGATCACGGATATTGAGCTGTCCAATATTACGGTAGATGCTTTTTCGCCATACATTGCCTTTGGGAGCAGGAGTACCACGGTTATCAAGCGAAATATAGATATAGCCGTCATGAGCCATATTTCCTTTGTATAAGCTATTGTATCCAGCACCGAAATTGTCCAGTACAGTCTGCGATGCCGGTTCGCCATACACCATAAAAACTACCGGATACTTTTTGCTGGTATCGAAATCAAGGGGTTTGACCATCCAGCCATCTAGCTCGATGCCTTCGGCAGTTTTGATTTTGAAAAATTCTGCAATACCGTCACTTGCTTTCTTTTGACGCTTAATTTCAAAGTCCACTAAGGTTTGATGGTTCGGTAGTGATACTACGGCATCATATTTAAGTTCAGCACGATTACTGAAGTTAAAGATCGCCGTCTTACCGTCTTTAGAGATATCATAGTCGCAAGTTCCCTCAAACGATGTAGGTGTGAGCCTTTTGGGAGAGCCACCTTTAGTAGAGACGCTATACAGATATTTTTGAGTCGCATTAGTAGGAGAAGCAGTAAAATAGATTGTTTCTCCTTTTGGATCTAGAAAATCAAGATTAATAATGTCATAATCTGCTTTCGTAATGAGCTTTTCATTACCTTTTAAGTCGATTTGATAAATTTTTCGCCAGCCGTCTTTTTCAGAAACCCATATAAATGCTTTCCCTTCCTGGATCCAGTCCCAGCCCGAAGGGTCGTTATTATTCCATCTTGCCTTGATATCGATCCATGAATTGCTCGTTTCGCGATGTATTGCTTGAGCTTCATGAGTAGCAATAGAAGCTGTGTAAATTTTACTCTCGTTTTGTTTCCTGTTGAGTTGCTGAAAAATAAGCTGTTTGCTGTCCAGGCACCATTCCATGCGCGGAATATAATGCTGTTCAGGATCTCCAGGGATATTGATATGATGGCTGTTTTTGCTAGCAAGTTCATAGGTCCAAATCGAGCACGCGCTTGGTGATTGTCCTACCTTTGGGTATTCGACAGGGATGGTAAAAGAGTAGAGACTATCCGTATTATTGATCATTAGAAAATTGCGGATACTACGTGCATCAAGCTTCCAGTATGCAATCGATTGGCCGTCGGGAGACCACCTAAAACCATCTTTGCAACCAAACTCTTCTTCATAGACCCAGTCAAATGTTCCATTGATCATTCGGTCAGTACCATCGGTTGTGACTGCACTGATGGCTCCATTCGTTAAATCTTCAACATAAATATTATGGTCAGCTTTGTTTACATAAGCCACTTTGTCATTTAGGGGACTGAACTTTGCAAACATCAACTGAGCTGAAGGAAACTGCTTCCCCAATTGTTTCAATTGGTTTGACTGTTTGTTATACACCCAGTAGTCCCCTCTTGTATTCTCGCGCCACACCTTCGCACTATTTGTATAGATTAAAATTAGTTCCTTATTCTTGGATATGGAAAAATTCTCAACTTTTAATGCTGTTTTCATTCCCTGAGGAACAAGTAATTCATGAGATAAAAAGATTGTTCTGGAACCGTTTTTAGGATTGACGGTTTCTATTCCTTTATCCGAAAATTCATAATATTGATCACCATTTTCCATCCAGAGTCTCTGAGCAAAGAGTGGATTGGATACGTAGATAACTAATAACAGATTGACTATAATAAAATGTCTAATTCGATTCATTTGTTTATGATGTTTGTAAGTCAAATATTCAACGCACAGCGTTTCGCCATTTCGGCTTCCGGTATCCTTAATTGGGAGCATTGTCTTTAAGCTGATAGATTTCATTTACCTCCCGTTCCAGGTATTTTCCCATACGTCTTGCCCCATTCTCCTGAATAATATAATTATCTTCGATACGGATACCGCCAAATTTGAGGTGTTTTTTCAGAAAATCATAATTGACAAAATCCCTATGCAGATTTTGCTGCTCCCAAAGCTGTGTCAGCTCGGGGATGAGATAAATGCCCGGTTCAACGGTAAGTGCGTTACCCGCTTCTAACTGCTTGCCCAGTCGTAGGGATTTAAGACCAAAAGTCTTGGTGTCTTTAGGCTCGGTTTCGGTATAGCCCACATATTGTTCACCGAGATCTTCCATATCATGTACATCCAAACCGATGAGGTGGCCGAGTCCACATTGAAAGAATAAAGCATGTGCATGGTTAGCTACTGCATCTTGCACGTTACCTTTCATAAATCCAACTTGTATCAGGCCCTCGACAAGAGCTTCACAGGCTTTTAAGTGGATATCTTTAAAGCGAGCTCCAACAGTTAATAAGCGTTCAGCAGATTTAAAAGCATGTAAAACGATCTGATAAATTTCCTCCTGTAAAGACGTGAAGCGTCTGCCTACGGGAAAGGAACGCGTTAGGTCGGAGGCATATCCGAGTGATGTTTCAACACCTGAATCGTTTAAAAGGAGGTCTCCCTCATGAACTTGATGAAATTGCATGTGGTTATGCAAAATTTCACCTCGTTTGGTAATGATCGGGGGATAAGAAAAAGACATGCCCTGATCTTGTGCAAAATGCTGCATGGCATTGCTGATCTGATACTCATAAAGACCGGGTTTGGTCATCTGAATGGCAAGACGGTGCATATCCACAGCGACGTCCACAGCTTTCTCTAATTCAATAATTTCCTCTGCTGATTTAATACTGCGTTGTGCGGCTACGGCCTGAATTAAAGCGATAGATGGTTGAAACTGTTCAACCGGACAATTAAGCAATTTCCCAAGCAATAATTTGTTGTGTGACTGATACGGGGGGAGGTAATGGATCGAATTTTTTCCGCCTTTTTTTAGGTAGTCAAAGAGTTGCTCAAAAGGAAGTACCTTATGGATACCTGAAAGTGCAGCTTTTTCTGTCAGAGTCTGCTGCTGTCCCATCCAGACAATTTCATCGATGGTCATTTCATCGCCAAACAATACGGTTTCTCCCAGGTCAATATCGAGCACAGCGGCTAATCGAGGGCTTTTTATGCCGATATAATATAAAAAACTGCTGTCTTGACGAAAGGGGTAAGTATTGTGTTCAAAATTGATCGGATTTTCAATATTTCCCAACAACAAAACTTTACCTGAAGTAAATTTTGTAGTGAGTTCGTTCCTGCGGGTAATATAGATATTTGTGTTAAACATAAATTTTTGAAAATTAAGAGCGGCAATGGGGCCGTTATCTGATGAAAATATCAAAATTATTTTTATTCTGTTGTGTGGTAGCGTTTAGTTGAGATTTCAAATGGTGTCATTTATATTATAATATGCTAGCTAATATCGTTAAAAATTTATTTTTTGATCCGTGAAATAAGTGTCGTCAATAAATTGTTTATACGCTTGATACTTTTACGCTGTTACAATTGCTTACTTCAAGTGATTTATGCATCAAAACAAAATAATATTGGTATTAAATAAAGTTCGAAGTTTCCATTGAATATTAATTATCACAATTTATCAAAGTCTAATTGTATTTTAACCTTGTTTTTTGAAAAATATTAGGTTATGTTATGTGATTTTATGGCCTACCGATTGCATAATCGGTAGATATGCTAAATATTATCCCATTATATACATATTTTGTTTTTGTTTTTATATCTATCGCGGGGGATATCTTTACTTGTTTCGTAGTTGTTATATTTATGTTAACTTAACAGTAGTAGTTTTGAACATAAACTTATGAAACCCTATGAAAACGCTCCAATTTAATGTGCCCTGTATGCAGGGACAAAGCCTCACTGTACAAGAAGATATTTTAGAAACTTTTTATCCGCACCTTCACAGACACCAAGAAGCACAGCTCATGTGGATAATAAAAGGAAAGGGAATATTGATTGTTGAAGATACGTTACACCCTTTTAAGGAAAATGATATTTTCTTCTTGGGGGCAAATCAACCACATGTATTTAAGTCGTCTTCTCAGGATGGTTTTTCAAATGAATCCCGCTCTATCTCTATTTTTTTTGATCCAAACGGTAAGCTCAAGTTAATGTTTTCTTTGGAGGAATTTGAATCGTTAAATCAGTTTATTTACAACAATTCATGTGGTTTTAAGATCCCAGATGAATATTTCATGCAAATTTCAGAGAGAATTTTACAATTGAAATCTTCAGATCAGATGGATAAATTGATGCATTTTTTCTACCTTTTGCGATCTTTGGCGACTATATCGAGGGACACAGATCCACTTTGCGCGGAAAGAGGTGAAGTGATACTCGACCCGATTCATAGCTCCAATCGAATTGATCTAATCTGTAATTATATTAAAGAAAATTATAAACATGATCTTAGTCTCGAGGATGTCGCTGACCACGCAAACCTGACGCCTCAGGCATTTTGTAGGTTTTTTAAAAAACATTGTGGGGTTACTTTTGTCGCATATTTAAATCGAATACGAGTTAAAGAGGTTTGTAATCAATTGAACGAAGATCATCTAGATAGTGTTTCGTTTATCGCGTACAGTTGTGGATTCAATAGTATTACCAATTTTAATCGTGTATTTAAACAGATTATCGGCTGCAATCCTAAAGAATATGTTCAACACTATAAACAGACACTCTACTCAGTTATATAAACATAAGAACCTTGCAATGTAATTCTTTCCTAATATTTCGTCTTTGAATTTCAAATATAGGATGATTTTTTACTTGATCTTGTTTTTTTTGTTTTAAACTTTTGTTTTTTATTTTGGTTTTGTTTGTTTTTTATTGGGATGTAATGGAAAAGTGATTGTTAATGTGTTTTTTTTGTGCTATTTCGGTTTTGTGTCTTGATATTTGTTGATTTTATTTAACATTTGTGGTTAATAATCGGGTAATAGTTGTCAAGATTCGGTTAGTAAAGAGGATGAGAGGTCGATAACTTAGTTTATAATAAAAAGCACTATAAACTAAACATCTGAAACTAAACTTATGAACAGAAAAAGCATTGCTATGCTAGCCGCTACAGTCTTAGTAAGCTCGGCAGTATATGCGCAAACAGTTTTGAAGGGGAAGGTGGTCGACCAAGACGGGAAACCTATCCCTGGGGTTACAATCACACTTAGAGATGGAACCGGTACACAGACTGGGCAAAATGGAGAATTTACAATAAACTACAAACAGGCCGGGCAACTAAGTGTTTCGGCTATTGGTTACAATCGTAAGGAGGTTAACCTGACCAACCAGACGACACTAGAAGTTACTCTATTGTCCGATGAAAGAAATTTGGAAGAGGTAGTTGTAACCGCCATGGGCATTACTAGAGAAAAAAAATCTTTAGGTTATGCTACTCAAGAAATTAAGGCGAGTGAGTTAACTGATGCAGGACAACATAGTTTAACAGGCGCTTTGGCGGGTAAAGCAGCGGGAGTGCAAGTCAATCAATTTGGTGGTGCAATAGGTTCTTCAGCTCGTATTTCAATTCGAGGCAATTCCTCGTTACAAAAAGATCAGCAACCATTGGTTGTTGTTGATGGTATCCCAATTACAAATGATGCACAACGTTCGGGTGATAATACCTACACAGGGGTTGACTATGGGTCGGGATTGAACGATATTAACCCGGATGATATTGAAAGCTTTAATATTTTGAAAGGTGGGGCGGCAGCACTCTACGGTATGCGTGCAGGGGCCGGCGTTATTATGATTACAACGAAATCCGGTAAACGTGCAGCCAATGGGGTACAAATTTCCTATGATGGAAATTTTTCCATTGATAGGGCCGTCAATTTACCAAAGTACCAAAATCTTTATGGCCAAGGGTCTAGAGGAGATGAGTATAGTTACAAAACTTTAGGAGAAGGAGAATCGTATCAGGACTATGTTCTTAAGAATGCTTTTAGTTATGTTGATGGTACGGGGGAATTTGGCGTCAATGATAATATAGATGAATCTTGGGGGGCAAGGATGGATATTGGATTGATGATTCCACAATTTAATAGTCCGGTTGTAAATGATGTACGTCAGGCTACTCCTTGGATTTCCCATAAAAATAATGTAAAGCAATTTTTTCAGACAGGTTTTTCTCAAAACCATAATATCTCCCTGCTTTCTAAAACAGATCGTTCTTCGACTCGTGCATCTATTTCTTTTAGGGATCAACGTGGAACTGTTCCTAATACAGATCAAAAAAAATATACAGCTCAGTTAAATAATGAATATAAAATTAGTGACAAATTTTCTTATGACATAATGAGTAATTTCACACGTACCGAAAGTAATAACCTAGTTATGCAAGGGTACGATAGCGCGAATCCGATGAATGGATTGATCTGGTTTGGACGACAGGTAGATATGCAAGATCTGAAGAATAATTGGGATCAGCGTGATGAGCAAGGAAATTACACTTATTATAATTGGAATTCCGCGTATCATATGAATCCATTTTATACCATGCATGAGTCTCAAAATGCACTTAAAATGAACCGTATTTTCGGAAAAACTTCATTGCATTATCAACCTTTTGATTTTTTGAGATTTGAAGGCCGGGTGGGTTTAGATTATTATAATACGCATACTTTCGAAACAACCTATTTTAACTATGACAATCAGAACGGAAAATTCAATGAAATGAAGAATAGCAATTCTGAATTCAATGCAGACTTTATCGCAAACTTTAATAAACAATTTGGTGATCTAAGTTTAACAGGAATTTTAGGTGCTAATTATCGAGATTACCAATTTGAAACAAATACACTAGGAGCGAAAGGATTGAATGTATTAGGCGTATATACAATCAGCAATAAAATTGGGGATGCTTATACTTTGATGGATCATGCTAAAGGACGTTCAAATTCTGTCTATGCACAAGCCAATTTAGGATGGCGTGATCAGTTGTATTTAGATGTAACGGCGCGGAACGATTGGTCGTCGACATTAAAAAAATCGTTTTTTTATCCGTCAGCTAGTTTAAGTTGGTTACCTACAACGAGTTTTGAAGGATTGAAAAGTGATTTCCTGAATTTCTGGAAGTTGCGGTTTAATATCGTAAAGGTCGGTAATGCGACGCGTCCATATCAAAATGGAAATTACTATTATGCACAGACAGATTCTTATAATAATTTAGCTCAGATGTATAAGAGTATGACTTATGCAATTGAAGGCTTAGAACCAGAAGCAATTACTTCATACGAAATCGGAACAGAGTTAGGTTTATTGAAAGATCGTTTACACGTAGATTTTACCTACTATCAAAAGACAAATAAAAAGCAATTGCTTCAGGTTTCAACGTCCAATGTGGTTGGTTTTAGCTCGATCTTCCTGAACGCCGGTGAGATCAAAAGTAAGGGTGTTGAACTGCAGTTACGAGGGGATATTCTAAAAAGAGAAGATGGACTAAATTGGACAACAACAGTTAACTTCTCGAGGGATAAAAATAAGGTTGTTGAACTTTATCCACAATTGGATTTAAAAGATTACAGGATTGGCTGGACTTGGGGTATTTCCAATATGGCATCTGTGGGTAAGCCTTGGGGGAACTTAGTTGGCCCTGGCTTTGATCGTGTAGAGGATGGTCCAATGAAAGGAGCGATAAAAATTGGTAATAATGGATTGGTTGCTACCCCGCTAGATGCTCAGGATATTGGTAACGCTGTGCCGGATTTCTTAGCTTCTATGCGCAACGATTTTACCATCAAAGATTTCAGATTTGGATTTATGCTTGATTTTCGAAAAGGTGGTGATGTATGGTCACAAACCATGTCCCATGGTTATGTTACAGGTATAGCTGAAATTACAGCTGCTAATGGCATTCGTGAACGCGCAATTGTGGCAGGTAGAGATGTAATGACGAACGAAAAATTTGCGATGTCGGATGGAAATGGTGGCTGGGTCGAAAATACGATCGAGACCAGTGCTCAAGATTGGTACGAAAACGGTGGAATTGCTGAAATGTATGTTTTTGATGGTTCCTTTTTGAAATTGAGAGAAGCTTATATATCATATAACTTACCTAAACATCTCTATAGTAAAATAAAAGGAATTAAGCGTGCTAATATTTCTGTCACGGGAACGAACTTAGCTATGTTGTGGGTGCATAAATCTAATACGATGCGTTTAGATCCGGAAGCGGGAGGTGTTTCGAGTGATTCAAGAGGAGTAGGATTTGAACAAGCGACTGTCCCTAATTCAAGAAGTATAGGTCTTAAACTTGGTTTTACATTTTAAATTTCAGGATAAAGTTTAGAACTAAATAAAAATAAATTTATGATTATGAATACTTTTATTAAAAAACTAAAATATACACCAATTCTAGCAGCACTTTTAATATCGGGATGTACCAAAAATTTTGAAAAAATTAATACGGATCCAGATGCATTAACAGATGTTCCACCACAGAATATGCTGGTAAATGTGATGAGAAATGCGGGAGATCAATTTGGTGGCGATATAGATGGGTATGGTACATTTGCAGGTTACATTGTTAAAATTCAATATCCAGATAATCTAGGGGGGCTGATTCCTTCGAATAATACTTACGGTAATCGTTGGGCAGCTTGTTATTACAATATCACCCAAATGATGGATCTATTGAAGAAAACAGAGGATAAAGCGGAAGGATATAAAAATACCCGAATTATTGCTAAAATATGGAATAACTACATGTGGTCCTATTTATTGGATGGTTGGGGAGATATCCCTTATTCAGAGGCGTTTCAGGGTCGACCAGAAGACGGATCTATTTTGAAACCCAAATATGATAAACAAGAAGATATCTTTCCTGCGGTCTTAAAAGACCTTAAAACTATAGCTGATGAATTGGCTGCTGGGATAGGTACAGATGAAATAGGTGACTATGATATTATTTATGGAGAAGCCAATAGCGGTAGTGCAGACATAAAGGAACAAATGTTAAGATGGCAAAAATTCTGTAATTCACTACGTTTACGTATGGCGATGCGAATTTCTTCCGTTGCTCCGGCATTAGCGAAATCCACTATTGAGGAAATTGCGGGTAATACAAAAAAATATCCTGTTATTGAAACAAATGCCGAAAGTTGTCAGATGTTCTTCCCTGGTACTCTACCTTATATGGAGCCTTGGTATGAATCCGGTATCTACGGTAAGCGTATCAATAATTGGGGAATGTTTGATATTTTTATTGATCATTTAATTGCCACAAAAGATCCAAGAATAGCTTCGATTGCAGGAAAAAATAATGCGGGTAAGTATGTCGGATTTGTAAACGGTTCATTGACCAATCCCTCTCCCTCAACCTCGATTTCTTGGATTGGTGATCATTATATCAACAATCCCGCTGGAGCAGTACCTTTCTATAGGGCTTGTGAAACTTATTACATATTAGCAGAGGCAGCTTTGTCAGGGTACAATGTTGGAATTTCCGCAAAAACAGCTTATGAAACGGCAGTTACGCTTTCTATGCAAGATAATAATGTAGCAGCTGAAGATATCACAACGTATCTTGCTGATGCAGGTAAGTTTGATGATACGAAAAGCCGTATTTACTGGGATATGTGGGTAGCGTTGTTTAAAGAAAATTTTGAGGCATGGAGCTTATATAGGAGAACTGGTATACCAACTACAAACTATCCTTCGAAAATTCAAAAATTCGAAACAGTGCACACCGATCAACCATGGCGTTTGCCGTATCCGAATAATGAATATTTGTATAATGCAGAAAATGTTAAGGCTGCAGCAAGTGGAACGGTTGATTATAATTGGGGTAAGCGACTATGGTGGGCTAAAGATAACGGTAAAGAATAGTTTCATATGTTTATTTTTACGCAGCGGGGTAACTTCGGTTATCTCGCTGTTTTAGTTGTACTCTCCCTGATTATTTTTTTTAAAAAAAACTTGTTGATCAACGGTTTGTGCCGGAGTTTCTTTTCTCAATTCGACAGCGGTTACGGTTTGCAAGAATAAGCGCATCAAGGCGAAGACGGTATTTAAAGGAATAGCTGTAGCTAGAAAATCTACAATGGACTGGTTCCATAACTTCAAACTTCAATTAGTCATAAATGATAGAGGCGAGATTTTGAATGTTCTGATTATGGCATGGACGCAAGACCTCTGCTTCGCTATCGTTCCGTGTCTCCTTCGATGCATCTTCGTATCAGGATCAGGATGTATCCGTGGTGAGAGCGACATGAGTCCGTGGTGAGTCCGAGTTTAACTCGGAGATAAGACAGTAGCATGGCTGTTAGAAAACGCTCTTATCTGCTCCCAAGTACGAATAAGGCTGGAAGATGCCTCGAATCATCTTCGAAGAACGGGTAACTAGTCGATAAGACATTGACTCAGTTCTGAAAAGTAGCTTTGTTACGTGGACTTATTGTCGTACTCGGTTAAAAATAAGAAATCTAGTTTGCTGATAACAAGAAATTGAATAGGCATAAAAAAAGGTTTTCAAACGGGGAGAATGAAAACCTTAAATAACCAATTATAAACCTAAATTATGATACTACAAAGATAGTGTGTTTACTACACTTTGTCAAGAGTTATTTCAAAAAAAATGTTAAATCTTTTTAAAAAGAATACTTGAATTGTGCCCACCAAAACCGAAGGCATTACTCATGGCTGTTTGAACTGTCTTTTCCAACGGTTGGTTTACAACAATATTGATTCCATCGGGGATTGTAGGGTCTATATTTTCGATGTTTATAGTTGCAGGAATTACATTGTTGTTTATGGATTTTATCGCAATAATCGCTTCAATTGCACCTGCAGCACCTAGCAGGTGACCGGTCATTGACTTGGTCGAACTGACCCAGAGGTTGCTGGATTTACCAAATGCCAGTTGCATCGCTTTCAGTTCAGCAATATCACCGACGGGAGTAGAAGTAGCATGAAGATTTAAGTAATCTAATTGATCACTGTTTATTTGGGCTTCTTCCAGAGCAAGTGACATTGCTTTTGCTGCACCTATGCCTTCTGGGTGAGGCGAAGTCATGTGATAGGCATCAGCAGTCATGGACGCGCCGACAAGCTCAGCATAGATCTTTGCACCTCTTTTCTTGGCATGCTCATATTCTTCCAGTATCAGGGCCCCGGCGCCTTCTCCCATGACGAACCCATCCCGATCTCGATCAAATGGCCTACTTGCCGTTTTGGGATCATCATGCCTACCCGACATTGCTTTCATGGCAGAGAAACCTCCTACCGAGGCAGGAGTAATGGGAGCTTCCGATCCGCCGCTAATAAAGACTTTTGCTTTTCCTAACCGAATATAATTGAAAGCATCCATGAACGCTGTATTGGAGGTTGCACAGGCAGATACAGTTGTATAATTGATGCCCTTCAGACCGAATTTCATTGATATCATTCCCGAAGCCATATTAACAATAAGCCTTGGGACGAAAAATGGGCTGAATCGAGGGACATAATTACCCTTTACATAGTTTTCAACTTCATTTTCGAATGTTTCCATTCCCCCTTGTCCAACACCCCAAATAACACCAAAATCGAATGGATCCATTGTATTCGGATCCAGACCGGAATCTTCTAAGGCTTGCGATGCGCTATATAGGGCATATTGTGTAAAGAGATCACTTCTCTTGATCTCATTACGATCGAGGTATTTTTCCGGTTGAAAGTTTTTGATTTCGCTCGCGATTTGCGTCCGAAATAGAGACGCGTCAAAGCGGCTGATGATAGCTGTACGGTTTTCACCGTGTAAAATATTATCCCAGAATGTATCAATGTTATCTCCTAATGGGTTGATTGTCCCCATTCCGGTAATTACAACTCGTTTCATTTTTTTATTTTTTTTAGAATTAATGTGTTAATATACCGATTGGTATGTGTTTTGTTGAGAAAATTAAAATTTTATCTCCCGATCCACCATGTCTTTCATATTGTCTATTACGATGGTAAGATCTTTACCACGTCCGGAGATTTTTGCAAGTAAAATTCCACCTTCAATCATCGCCATGAAGGTAATTGCAAAGTGTTCAGCAGAAATATGCTGTTTAAACTCTCCACTCGTAATTCCTTCTTCTAATATAGAAATCAATCGTTGCCGCCAAAGCGTAAATGATCGTTTGACTTTTGGCGTTAAAAAAGGGAGCGAGTCATCAGCCTCAATAGCAGCATTCATCAACGGGCATCCTCCTGATGCAGCGATGTTTTTGAAATTTTCTTTGTAAAAATCAAAAAATGCATAAAGCTTCTTTAAAGCAGTTCTGTGTTGACTAATCAGCTGATCTACACCATCAGCGATTTTTTTACTTTGATAGGTATAAACATGAAGTGCTAGGTCATCTTTATCTTTGAAATTACCATAGATACTGCCTTTAGTTAAACCTGTAGCTGTAGTGATGTCTGAAAGTGAAGTAGCAAAGTATCCTTTTTTATTAAAGATAGGGGCTGTCTTCTCAATGATAAATTGTCGGGTCTGTTCTGCTTTTGACATGATGACGCTGTTCTTTGGTTTCAAAGATAAAAAATACTTTTCGGTATATTATTAATTTCTGTAGGATGCGACTGAAAAAGTTACATTATTTTCTTTCAGTTATGCTGTAAGTGCAACGGGAACCATTTTCGATAATGTATTCTATTCTGCTGATCGAATATGATGGGCCGATAAGCTGTTGAAAATTGCGAAGTTCTGAACGGCAGAAACCTTGGCATTCTGTTGCCGCAGCACATATGGGACAGTGATTCTCAATGAAAAGGTAAGATTCTCCCTCTTTTTTCCATTCCGCCATATATCCTTCTTCCGTTCGCTTCGTTGCCATAATATCAAGTTTATTCTCCAGCGTCTCCATGCCAGATAATGCATTTTTATACCGCTGATATACTTTTGACTCTCGATCAGTGATCAACAGATCGAGCGCATTCTCGCCAAGCAATTGTTTAATGGATTGGAGCAGTTGGACGGTAATATCAGCGTGACTATCTGGAAATTTTGAAAGTCCCAGTGCTGAAAGACAATAGTAGGTTGACGGTCGACCGATCCCCTCGCTTCTTGTATAGGATTCAATAAGCCCTTGATTGGCAAGGTTGAGGAGGTGTTTGCGAGCCCCTTCTTTCGTGATCAAAAGCTCCGTGGCAACCTGAGCGGCGGTAACTTCACCTCGCATTTTTAATAACATCAATATTCTATCTGCAGGTGTTTTTTGCATTTGACAATAAAAAAGTTGTTTTAATGTTTTCTGAACAAAGATACTATTTTTTCAATTGTTGCTATAATCAATAGTATTAAAGTTTTTGTCTAGCAGAGGATAAATTTTATGACATTAATAAAACAACTATTTGGTTGTTTTATTAATGTCTATTAGTTAGTTTTGATTCATTATTAAAACAATAAAACTAAAATAACATGAGCAAATTTCAATTACCAGATTTATCATATGCCTATGGGGCACTTGAACCTTATTTTGATCAGGAGACAATGACGATTCATCATCAAAAACATCATCAGGCCTATGTTGATAATTTAAATAAAGCCGTAGTCGGTACAGGTGCTGAAGTTATTGAATTGCAGGATATTCTGGCGGAGGTGAGCCAATATAGCCCAGCTATTCGCAACAATGCCGGAGGGCACTACAATCATTCCTTGTTTTGGCAAATTTTATCTGCAACACCGAAAACAGTACCTACTGGAAAGTTAGCAAAGGAAATAGATGCAACTTTTGGTTCCTTAGATGAGTTGAAAACAAGGATAAAAAACGCAGGACTCGGACAATTTGGTTCTGGATGGTCTTGGCTTTATATTAAATACAATGGTACTTTGGATGTAGTAGCGACGCCCAATCAGGATAATCCTTTGATGGATACCCAATTGACGAGTAGGGGTGTGCCTATCTTGGGTGTTGATGTATGGGAACATGCCTATTATTTGAAATATCAGAATAAAAGAGCCGACTATTTGGATGCGTTTTGGTCTGTCTTAGATTGGTCTGCCGTCGAAAAGCAGTACGAAGAAGTGATCGATAAATTGATTTAAAACCTTGAACATTCAATTAAGCGGATATACTAATTATAAAATAACATGTTTGTAAATAAGGTTGAAAATTCGGGTATATTGGCGCTCGATCTCATTGATTTCAAAACTACACTTGAAATTATAGAATTTGACATAAAAGCTCTTTTTTACCAAGAAATGATCGTCAAAGAAAAGGAGTTTAAAGCGGCTCTTGCCGCATTGGAATTGACACCCTTTATAGGCAAAGCAGTCGCATTTACTTGCTCCGTTGACGCAATTATTCCACCTTGGGTATATATGGCGTTAGCCGAAAAATTCCATCCTGACGTAGTATATTATGATTTTAAAAGTGTGGAAACAATGGAACTGGAGTTATGGACACAGCATTTGAAGCTCGCGGATCTTTCCTTGTATCGGGATCAAAAAGTTGTTATAAGGGCGCGACCAAATATGCCTGAATCACTTTATATATTGGCTACTTCACGTTTAATTCCGATTGTCAAAACATTGATGTACGGGGAAATCGGTATGCCAAAGGTTATTTTTAAAAGAACATAAAGAAATCATGAAAGCATTAATATTTAATGGAGCTTTGGAGCGGAGACAAGAATCTACTTCGGGTATATTATCTGATTATTTCGCTGAACAACTGAATCAGCTTGGGATAGCGAACAGCGTGTTTAATCTGGCTGATAGTGGTATTCCACTTTTTGATAGTAGTCTTAGCAGGATTCCGAATAGTGTAAAGATTATGAATAATCTTTTTTTGGAGGCAGATGTACATTTTTGGCTATCTCCTTTATATCACGGAAGTATCCCTGGTGTAATGAAAAACTGTTTGGATTGGCTGGAGATAAGCGCAAAAAATAGTCCGGCATATCTTACGGATAAAAATATTGGGCTGGTTTGCTGGGCAGATGGGGTGCAGGCTTTACAAGGGATCAACGCAATGGATACGATAGCAAAATCATTACGGGCATGGACCCTGCCTTTTAGCGTGCCTATTGTTAAAAGTGGACTATTTGAAACCTCTAGTTCAAGGAAGCTTTCTTCAACCTATCAATGTAAATTAGACCTGTTGATTAATATCGCAACAACTAGAACCGCAGTGTTTGAAACATTATCGGGACGTTCATAAAAATTTTATTTTCATAAAAGCAGTTTAGATAATTGCTGCGTCGGAGAATATAAAGCACCTTGATCACTATCGAGGTGCTTTATATATTTTTAAAATTGCTTAGTTTTGAAGGACCATGTGTCGAAGAGTTCGTGTCCACCGAATTTTCCAGAATCACACATTTAACGAGGCGCATCTCGCTAAAAATGCAATAAACTGTTTTTATTGTTCATGTTATATAAGGTATCTGATTAAATGGGCTTACAATGTCGGGTTTTGTTAAAGTTAATTGTATGCTGTGCGATGTGTTTTGCTGCACAGACGACAAAAGCGCAGGGTTTTCTGCCCTTAAATGAGGAGAAATATCGGGCTGATGCCGAAATGCTGTTGAAATCAACTTCAGATGACAGCGTAAAAACACTACAGTACTTTTATTTGGCGGATTACTACAGGTTTCGTGATACAGCGAGATTCTGGGAAAATATGCGGCGGGGGGAGCAGATGGCCAAACCATTCAAAAGCCTTCAGGCCATGGGGGCACTTTATAAAAGCTTCTTCTATGGCCAATTTTTAGATAGTGAGCGTGCAAAGGTTGAAGCCCAAAAATGCGTGGATATCCTGGGGAATGCCAAGCAGCCCTTTCAGCAGCAGCTCTTAGCCAAAGCTTGGTATAATCTGGGCTTAATTCGATTTCCGAAAAAAGGGTTTGCTGATTTTTTGGATATACTCAATGGTAAATGCCTGCCATATGCCAAAGCACACGATCCCCTCATGGAAGGTGCGATAAATACGATGATCGGTATGACCTTTATGTCATCCAATCAATTGGTAAAAGCAGATGAGTATCATCAGATGGCGATCAAACAGCTCGAACAACAACCAGCGAGCACAGCATTACTGGTAGCCTATTTAAATGCCGTTAGTACATATTGTTATCAAGTAAAATCAAAAGAGGCCCGGCAATTGTTAGATAAGGTCAAGGTAATGTTAGGAGACAACCCCAACTCTTCTCAGTTACCCAATTACTATTACAATGAAGCGCTCTATTTTACGACAAAGCAACAGACAGATGAAGCGTTACGTATGTTGAATATTGGTTTGAAATGGTCGAAGAAAATGAACAATTGGAAATCCTATCAGATGATGCTGTTTAGAAAGTTTAATGTCTATTTGATGCAGAAAAAATATGCTGAAGCGAAACTTTCATTGGAAGAGATTATAAAAAATGGATTGTTGACACGTGATCTTTACAACAGTAAAATTGTTTATAGCCAATTGGCTACTGTGAATGAATTGATGGGGGACTACAAAGAAGCACTTAAGATGTCCAATGTGGCGAGTAAGCTCTCTGATAGTATACAGAAGGTACAGCTTTTGGAGAAGATGAACGAAATGGAGGCTAAATACAAAACCGTAGAAAAAGAAAAATTGATTTTAAATCTACGTGCAGAAAAAGATCGCAATCAATTAAAGATCTTGCTTGTTTTAGGTATTGCTATTTTACTTTTTATCGTTGTTTTATTTGTTACATTTTCCTATAAAAAACAACGGAAACTGAATGGACAGATCCAGATGAACCATGAGATTGCTTTAGAGAAATTGGCAAAGGAAAAGCAGTTGCAAATTTCCGAGTCCATGCTCAAAGCTGAAGAGCAGGAACGGCAGCGTATCGCACAGGATTTGCACGATAGTATTGGCGGAATGTTGACAGGATTAAAGTTTAAGATCGCTGGAGGGCAGACTGATGAATTCAATTTGACGGATGAATTACCTCACAAACTGAACGATATTTTGGGCGAAGTTCGACGGATATCGCATAATCTGATGCCCGAGTCATTGCGGCAATTTGGTCTGATAGCAGCATTGGAACAATTGTGTCTTTCGATGAGAAATAGTAAGGTTCAGATCCAATTTGAAAATTATGAGGACGAAGTGCGCCTGGACTTCCAAAAAGGATTGGCAATATATCGGATTGTCCAGGAGGCGATCTCAAACGCATTGAAATATGCAGATGCAGACCTCATTATTGTTCAGGTAAGTAAATCACAGGGGATATTGCAGATTTTGATAGAAGACAATGGAAAAGGGTTTGATTCTTCCGTCGCAAATTATGGAATGGGATTAAATAATATGGTAAAGAGAATTAAATGGATTAATGGATCTATTGATATGCAGAGTAAAATTGGATCTGGTACCCAAATTGAAGTAGGAGTAAGTGTTTAGTTAAAGACTAATGTATGAAAATTATTGCCATATTGGATGACCATCCTTTATTATTGGAAGGCGTAACGTCTTTTCTCAATAACCAAAACGGGTATAAAGTATATTCATTTCTGGAGGAAGTATCATTGATCGAATTTTTGGATAGTACAAGTGTAGATTTGGTGCTTATGGATATGCAGCTTGTGAATACCAGCGGATTGGACGTCTGTTTGCAAGTGAAGAAGCTGTTTCCCATGATTCCGGTTATTGCACTGAGTAATCTGGCAGATCGTAATCTTATTTTTCAGTTTATGCGAAATGGGGGAAAAGGTTACATATTAAAAGATGTGTCTAACGGAGAATTCCTTCGTTGTGTAGAGCTTGCATTAAATGGACAAGAAGCGCTCTGCGATAGTGCAAGGGCGCTTTATGTTGGGGCAATATCTTCTATGGAATCTCTTCCTCGTTTAACACAAAGGGAAAAGGAGATTTTAATTATGATATCCAATGGCCACACCAGCAATCAGATCGCTGAGAAGCTGTTTTTAAGCCCCGTTACGATAGAAACACATCGGCGCAATCTCTTGACAAAATTTAAGGTGAAAAATATGGTCGAATTGGTGCAACTTGCCTTGAAGCACAAATTATTAGGTCTTTAAAACGTCATATAATTGTTTTAATGTTCACCATAACCTACATCATCTAATTTTCCTTTAAAGACTCGAAATTGGATGATAAAATAAGCGACTACCAAAATTGCCGCAAAAATAAACCATCCTAAACCTACAGCGAGCCCATATTCATTTGCAGCAGCATTCTGTATGGTCAGTGATGGGTTTATAGTATTGGTCGAAGGAAGTAGGGTAGGAAACATGGAGGCTACTGTCGTCGCAAAACTTCCTAGTATAAATAGCGCTGAGAAGAGAAAACCGATGCCATCTTTTTTGAATGTTCTGATCCAAAACTGTCCAAACAAGCCAATAGTTGCGATCAATGGGAAGATCCAAAGCCAATAATGATTTTGCAGATTATTCAGGGATATCGGTTTTACATAATGCCAGACATAAGCCGATAGGAGGACTAATGCAAGCAATACGAAATTCAGTTTAAATATGATATTTTTAAGCCGTTGATTTAAAGTACTGGATGTTTTTAATATGACCCATCCAGCACCATGGATTGTCAGCGTAACGACTGCCACTAAACCTAATATTACCGTAAACCAGTCAATAATGCCTTGATGTTCGGCAAGAGGATCAAAGGTGGGATTCCAGAGTGCTAGGAAGAAATAATGCGGTTCCTGAGTAGATACGCCATTTTCGACCATGCCGAGGTTAACTCCTCGGACTACATTGCCTAAAGCGGCTCCAAAAAAAAGCGCAAGAAGCAGGCTCGCCAGACCAAAAGCTTTGTCCCACAGGGTTTCCCAAAGCCTATGATGCACTTGACCTCTCAGTTCAAGACTTATTGCCCTAAAGATCAGTAACCATAATACCAGCATGAGAGGGAGATAGAATCCACTGAAAGATGACGCATAAAGTGTGGGAAAAGCAAAGAATAAAACTCCACCCGATGCGATCAGCCAAACTTCATTGGCATCCCAAAATGGACCGATTGCATTTGTTACAGCCTTCTTCTCCTGTTCGGTCTTAGCAAAAAATAAATGCACAATTCCCGCTCCAAAATCATATCCGTCGAGGACTACATAGATACCCAACATGAAAGTTAATACAACAAACCAGAATATTTCCATGACAAATTAGTTTAAAGCGATAGGAGTATGAGGCTCGGGGCCTTTTCGAATAATTTTCAATACTAACATAAGGAACAACAATCCCAAAAGAATATAGAGTCCGACAAATCCCAATAAGGTAAATAACGTATTACCAGAAGATACCGTGGGCGATACGCCATCTACCATACGCATCAGATTGTAGACCAACCAAGGTTGTCGTCCTAGTTCGGATGTATACCAGCCTGCCGTATTGGCGATATAGGGAAAAGGGATCATAAACATAATAATCCACAGTAACCATTTGGTCTGATACAACTTATTTCGCCAAAGTAAAAAGCTGCCCAATACCATGATTCCAATGAATATTGTCCCTAAACCAACCATGATGTGATAGCTATAATAGAGCCCCGGAACATTTGTGGGATGTAATGAGCCGTCGAACTCGTTTAGCCCTTTTATTTCAGCATCCCAGCGTTGGTAGGTAAGAAAACTTAGGACATTTGGGACAGCAATTTTATTGTCAAGTTTTTTGTTTTCCATATCAGGTTGGCCGATAAGGACAATCTCGGACCCCCCTTTTTCTGTTTTGAAGATACCCTCCATCGCTGCGAATGATGCTGGTTGGTATTTAACAACATTTTTGGCGGCAAGGTCGCCTGTTGGGAATGCGAGTATAACGGATGAAATGGCGCCAAAGATAACACCGCTTTTTACGAATATTTTTCCAAATTTGCTATGTCTATCGCTGAGGAGGTAGAAAGCTCCGATAGAGGCAACAAAAAAAGAACTTGTAACTAAAGATCCAGCTTGATTGTGGAGATAAGAAGGCCATAACCATGGATTGCTAAATAAAGAACTGAAATTGTTCAGCACAAACTTGCCATTTTCGAGAATTTCATAGCCTACAGGGTGCTGCATCCAGGAATGCGTGGCAATAATTAGAAATCCACTGGCCCAAGATCCAATGAATACCATCAAACCGGAGAGAAAGTGTAGCTTGTGACCAAGTAATTTTTCTCCGAAGAGAAACATTCCCAAAAAGGAAGACTCCAGGAAAAATGAAAACATTCCTTCCATTGCTAAGGTCTGTCCAATGATCCCCCCTGTAAGTTCAGAGAATTTTGCCCAATTTGTGCCAAATTGAAATTCCATGGGTATACCTGTCACAACACCCATGGTAAAATTGAGTGCAAAGATCTTCATCCAGAATTTTGAAGCATTGTTGTAATCTTCATTGTGAGTTTGTAGAAATTTCCATTTGAAATAGACGATCATCAATGATAATCCCATGGTCAATTGGGGAAATAAATAGTGGAATGTGATTGTAAAGGCAAATTGAAGCCGATTATAAAGAATCATGTCTTCCATGGATCCGAAGTTTTGGTTAATGACATTTAAATATAACCATTTTTTTGTCGTGCCGGCCTCTTAATTCGCTTTATTTTTTTTGATAAAATGCAATATTGTCGAATAAATTAACTGTCGTTAACTTGTATCCATAACAGAAAATAGATCAGCGATCGACCAGATAAAATAGCCTTTTTAATAAGTCTGTTTTTTTGTCTTATCTTCGTCCAAATAATGGAAAATAGCAAAAGAGAAGAGAAACATCGGAGACATGAAAAAAGCGATAATTTTAATGGGTATTTTGCTGATACCTATACTTTTTATTGTGCTCAACAATAAGGACAGGGGAAAAGTTTCGAAGGATAATATCATATTTCGAGATAAATTATCCGACTATGGATTGTTTAAAGGGAAAATAGCCGATCTTGTACCAAATGACCAAGGTATTTCTTACGAATTAGCTTCGGCATTATTTACAGATTATGCCGAAAAAAAACGTGTTATTTTCCTTCCAAAAGGAAAGAAAATTGTGGCATCAGATAATGGATTGCCAAATTTTCCGGACGGAACCATTATTGCTAAAACTTTTTTCTACCCGAAAAGGGGTACTTCCCAAGAGTCAAAATCAATATTGTTGGAAACGCGCCTCCTGATTAACGAAAGTGGGCAATGGAATGCAGCGACCTATCAATGGAATTCGACTCAAGATGAAGCGTTCTTACTAGCTGACAGCGCAGCGGTTCCCGTTTTATTTTTAGATGGTAAAAGCGTAAAAAGGCAGACAAATTATATTATTCCGTCCCGCACAGATTGTATTGCCTGTCATCGTCAGGGAGATCGCATACTACCTATAGGTCCCAAGATTAGAAATTTAAATCGGGTAGTCTTGCGGGACCGTGATACAATCCAACAATTGGAATATTTGAAAGCTAGAGGTATAATAGATATTCCACCATTGAGACTAGGTTCGCTGCCTAGCTACGATGACCTGAACCAATCTACTGCGCATAGGGCAAGAGCCTATCTGGAGGTGAATTGCGCACATTGCCATAACCCTATGGGAACAGCCTATATGACTATGCTGGATCTTAGATTCGAAGCTCCGATTAACGAAACCGGAATTTGGCTTAAACAGGCAAAAATTATTGGACGAATGTCGGTATTGGGTGAGATGCATATGCCTCAAAAAGGAACTACTCTACTTCATGAGGAGGGTATAACGCTAATTAAAAGCTATCTTCAGTCCCTCAAATAAATATTTAATAAATTTTTAAAGTGCTGATAATTAGTGTGTGGAGAGCTTTTTTTTGTTCATTGCAGATCAGATTTTGCCTGTGTTTTTAATAATATCTATAGAATTAGTAGATTATATTGAAATATCTTTTATATTTGTGGGAGACAACAAAGATATTAAAGACAAAAAATGGTGTCTTCTTGGCAGAATAAAATTTTAATACATGGTGAACTATATCAACATTAGTAAAATCACATTCGTTATAAATATTACTGTAAAGTCTTTAATGGCTAAATCCTCTTCTGTAAGAAAAATGCGAATGTGTATTATAGGATAAATTTCCCTTATCTTTTCTCAAATTGACATTAGGGAGGCGCTCGCCTCCCTCAATGTCTTCAAAATAGAAACAAGTTTTCGATTGGCGTTGGCACTTGTTCGTATTCAGGAATAACATCCTATTTAGATGTTTTTGACATTATTGATCGAAATAATAATGTTGAGATTATCATTGAAGAAAACATTAGAAAAGCATGTTTTTGACCAAAAAATAGTTCTTGTCATCCATTTTTCAAATGAGACTAACCAAAATACTAATTTAGCATAAAATCCAAATTGGTAATTTCTTATATTGCGACAATGTTTCCAATTAAATAATGCTATCATGATACGGTATACCAAACTTTTCATGGCAATGACCATGTTTCTCTTCGCTACATTTGTTAATGCACAAAATAAGAAGCCCAATATAATTCTGATTCTTACAGATGATTTAGGGTATAGTGACCTCGGCTGCTATGGGAGTCCAAATATTTCAACCCCTTTTTTGGATTCTATCGCCAATCGAGGCGTGCGGGCGACAAACTTTATGGTGTCAACTCCCTCTTGTACCCCTTCTCGGGCATCTTTGCTGACCGGACGATATGCTTCTCGTTATAATCTACCGGCGCCAATTGGTCCGGGATCAAATCTCGGACTACCTGATGAAGAAGAAACCATTGCCGAGCTGCTAAAAAAAGTAGGTTATAGGACAGGTCTGATCGGTAAGTGGCACCTTGGCGATAAACAGGCGTATCATCATCCCAATAAGCAAGGATTCGATTTTTTTTATGGTATGTTATATAGCCATGATTATCGAGACCCTTATGTAAAAACAGATTCAGTCATAAAAATTTTTAGAAATAGGAAGCCAGAGGTTGTAGCACCTGATGATTCAGATTTAAGTACATTATATCATAAGGAAACGGTGAGTTTTATAGAAAACCAGGATAAAGATCATCCTTTCTTTTTGTATTATGCGCATAATTTTCCTCATTTACCATTGGCTTTTGCCAACAAAAAGAATAAGTTTGTTGATCAGCAGAATGCAGGACCATTGGGCGCAATCATGCGTGAGTTAGATCATAATTTTGCCGAGCTCTGGAAGACCGTAGTGAAAAAAGGATTGGCGGATAATACGATTTTGATTTTCTCCAGTGATAACGGTCCTTGGATTGCATATCCTTCAAGGATGTCGGACGACCATGCGACCAAAAACTGGCATGTGGGGACAGCCGGTGTATTTAAAGGATCGAAAGCTGAAACTACTGAAGGTGGGGTCCGTGTCCCATTCATCGTGTACGGAAAAGGATATGCACAGGAAGGTAAGGTAATTAGACAAGCGATCAGTAATTTGGATCTGTTGCCAACGATAGCAAAATGGACAGGGGCCCCTCTCCCAAAAAAATCCATCGACGGTCAGGCGATAGATGCCTTACTAAATGGTAAAGCGAAAGATCTAAAAACACCACATCGCCCGATATTTTTGGTAAACTACGGCCATGTAGAAGCTGTCCGGTCGGGAGATTGGAAATATAGGCGTATACCAGCTGGTGTCAACCAGATATCTGGAAAACCTTATGATGCGGTAGAAGAATTACATAATATTGCATGGGATCCGAGCGAAAGAACGAATATCATAATGGATTATCCGGAGATAGCGCAAGAACTTCGAACCTTGTTCGAGGGCTTTGATGGAAATATGAAGTAAAAGATGAATCAAATTTTAAAAAAAGCGACACCTTTTTCAAAAGGTGTCGCTTTTTTTGCTTTAGCTTAAAGCAGTTTGAAGGAAACTTCTTTAACATCTCGACTATTGGGACCAATGTAAATTTTAAAATCCCCGGGTTCAGCAACATAATTAAGATCATTATTAAAGAACTTGAGATCTTTGAGTTGAATATCAAATTTAACTGACCTGACTTCGCCTTTCTTCAAAAATATTTTTTGAAAACCTTTTAATTCTTTAACCGGACGGGTGACAGAACCAACTAAGTCCTGAATATATAATTGAACGGTCTCCTCTGCGTCGTAGTTACCTGTATTGCTAATATCAATACGTGCTTGAATGGTGCCATCGTTGTCCAATGTGTTTTTATCCAGATGAATCTCTCCATAAGCAAAGGTCGTATAACTCAATCCATAACCGAAAGGGTAGAGTGGGGAATTGCTAACATCTAAATAGTTTGATTTAAACTTTTCAAAATCCCCGGAGTTTCCATAAGGTCTTCCTGTATTTTTATGTGCATAATAGATTGGGATCTGACCAACATTGCGCGGAAAAGTCGCTGTAATCTTTCCTGAAGGAACAACATCTCCATATAAGACATCAGCAACAGCCTTTCCCGTTTCCGAGCCGCCGAACCAAACATTTAAGATCGCCGGAACATGGGCATCTTCCCAAGTAAGCGTTAGCGGTCTCCCTGTAAATAATACGAGCACAATTGGTTTTCCTGTTGATAATAATGCTTTTAAAAGGTTTTGTTGATTTTTAGGTATGTCCAGCTCGGAGCGGCTTGAGCTTTCTCCGGACATTTCTGAAGATTCTCCGAGTGCGGCAACAACAACATCTGATTGTTGAGCAACTTTTACGGCATCTGCGATAATTTCTTCTTCTTTCCGAGGATCTCTTACTATTGTACGCCCAAACATTGTCGCATGCTTTTGGTAGGTAGGATCTTCCAGCAGATTCGTTCCAAGATGTGTCAGGATGTTTACTTTATTACCCAGCACCGCCTTCATTCCTTCTACTAATGATGCTGTTTTCTCTAATTCTGCACTCACGCTCCAGGTACCCGGCATATTAGCTCCTGAATTGGCTAAAGGGCCAATGACGGCAACTGTGCCCGTTTTTTTTAACGGAAGAATCTGATTTTCATTTTTCAGCAAAACGAATGATTTAGCGGCAATTTCTCTTGCCTTGGCATGATTTGCAGCCGAACCTATCACAGTTTTCGCACGCTGATCATTACAATAACGGTATGGATCTTCGAATAGCCCCAATTTATATTTTGCTTCCAACACAAAACGGCAAGCTCTGTCGATATCAGCGAGTTTAACCTTGCCTTCGTCAAGCGATTTTTTCAGTGTTGTGAGAAAACCTTCACCTACCATATCCATATCAACACCAGCGTTCAGACTTAATGCCGAAACCTGTTGTAGATCGCCGAGGCCGTGCGCTGTTAGTTCATTGACAGCCGTATAATCTGTTACAACTAAGCCTTTAAAACCCCATTGCTTGCGTAGCACATCGGTCATCAACCATTTGTTGGCTGATGCGGGTACGCCATTAATATCGTTAAAGGAGGTCATTATACTGCCAGCTCCGGCATCTATAGCTGCTTTGTAAGGTGGTAGATATTCATTGTACATGCGATGGAGGCTCATGTCCGTGCTATTATAGTCCCGTCCGCTTTCTGCTGCGCCATAGAGTGCAAAATGTTTGACACAGGCCATCATTGTGTTGTGTGCTGCTAAATTATCCCCCTGGAAGCCTTGGACGATAGCCTCAGCTACTTTTGAGCTTAGGTAAGTATCTTCACCAGCACCCTCGGAGATACGTCCCCATCTCGGGTCTCTGGAAATATCCACCATCGGCGAAAAAGCCCAGTTAATGCCATCTGCTGTCGCTTCTTCTGCCGCTATGCGGGCAGATTGTTGAATTAAACCCATATCCCATGTCGCCGCAAGGCCCAAAGGAATAGGGAAAACAGTGCGATAGCCATGTATGACATCCATACCGAAGATAATTGGAATCTTTAGCCTAGACTGCTTGATTGCAATTTCCTGGGTCTTGCGAATTTTGGATGGCGTACTCATACTAAAGATACCACCAATCTGGCCATTTCGAATTTTAGCGTCCACGTCTGTGGAAACCGTTGTTCCTGTTGTCGCCTCGCCGCCGGTAACAAGATTTAGCTGCCCGATCTTTTCTTCGACTGTCATCTTGGCCATAAGCTGGTTAATGAACTCATCCATTTTTTGATTTGACTGTGCTGGACTCACATGCCAAGCAAGAAATGCAAGAAGGAATGTTCCTACTACTTTTTTCATTGTATTTTTTTGTACGTTATGAACTAAATGTTTTAATTGAGTGCATAACACCCGATTTAGTTGCTGATTTTATAAAATAAGCTTGTGTTGACTAAGAGCTTCTTGTTGACAATTTTATATTTTCGTGGAGGGAACCATTTTCAACGTGTGACAGATTAAAAATGATTCCGAATTTCCCACTACTTTAGATAGGGACTTGTAAAACCAAGTTTTTTCAATCCCTGCTGAATCTCTGGTGCTTGCATGAATAAGTCCCAGATTTTTCCTGTTCTATAATTTTCGATCATGACGATAATGGGACCTTGATCGATGGCAAGATAACGTTGAGGGTACCAATTTGCAGTTTCGCTATAAGCGTCATAATATCCATATTTTCCCCAGACTTTATTACCAAATTGTTTGTTCAAGTATTGGGCAAACTGAATACTTTCATGAGGTGTATAGGGCATAGATGACAAGGCTGCTGTTGGTGAGATTACACCGGGATCGTTGTCCGGGTGGTGTGCATCGTAGCCTTTAATAGAATAACTGGCTGTCCAACCCCAGCCTTTTTCAGCACCATAACCTTTATATCCTTTTGGATTTTGGTTGGCATAGGCTAAATTTATCTTAGCATGGTTGCTTGTTGCTTCCCAATAATCTGCGTACTGATCTTTTAATCCTTTGGGGCTTAGTCCTAAATAGGAATAATGCTCCCAAAAAAGCGGACCAACTTCACCTTCTTTGGCATTATGTTTAAGTATGAGCGGAATATCATACTTTTTGGCTGTGCTTTTGATTGCTCCAGATCTTGCCCAGCCCTCATGATATACAGCGGGTGCAATGGGATGAGTGGGAGAGGAGGCAGCCAAGATATAAGTAATAAGACATTCATCATATCCTCTAACAGGGTGGTTTTGCTGAAAGTTAAATTTTGGACTCCAATGCCAATAAATGACGTTTTGTCCATTCGTATAATGATTCCAATTTATTCCCTTCCAGAGTTTGTCGGCTTTTTGAGCAACCAATTGAGCTGAATCACCTTTATCCTTTAGATATTCACGG
Source organism: Sphingobacterium athyrii (assembly GCF_003071065.1). Taxonomy (GTDB): domain Bacteria; phylum Bacteroidota; class Bacteroidia; order Sphingobacteriales; family Sphingobacteriaceae; genus Sphingobacterium; species Sphingobacterium athyrii. Next base: position 219,126 of record NZ_QCXX01000002.1, read on the forward strand.
ATGGTAACCAGACCTTGAGCCAAGAAAGCGGTTTCCACAATGTCGCCTCCGTTATCTTTTTCACTGAAAGGTTTGGCCGTCCCCAGTTCTCCATCATACCAATGTGCCCATGCGCCTTTGAACCGTTCGATCTTGCCTAGATAATTCATGATATGATCCAACTTTTGGACACCTTGTTCCTGACTGATAAATCCACGTTCCATGGCGACAATCATGCTCATAATCCCGAATCCACTACCACCTATGGTAATTACATTACGGTCGTTTTCTGGATAGACACCGTCCATATGAATACGTTCCCGAGCAAGGCCGGAAGTAGGTTCGGCGCCTTCCCAGAAATATTGAAAGGTATGTTGTTGAATACTGGTCAACAACGAATCTTCGTTGAAATGATGACCATTGATTGAATCAGTTTTTGATGGGCTGTCTGTATGGTTATTGGAGGCGTTTTGGCATGAACTGCTGAGAAGAAGCGCCAGAGCAATACCAGTTAAGTAAGGATATGCTGTTCGATTTCTCATGGCTAGTGTTGTTTAAAGTCTTAAAAAAATGTTCAAACGACCTATGGTCGTTTGAACCAAAGTTATAGTTTGTGTGTATTACCAGCCTGAATTTTGCGGCATTTCCGGAATCTGAATACGTTGGTCTTCCGGAATCGGAAATAACAGCATTTTGTCTTGGAAGGTTTTTCCGTCCGCGGCCATCGCTGTTTTTGCTTGTTTAGTACGGATGAGATCAAACCAGCGGTCATGTTCAAAGGCGAGTTCAAGGCGCCTTTCTTTCCAGATCAATTGACGAAGCTGCGTCTGATCTGTAGTCGTTATTTCTGCTAATTTTACCCGTTTACGGACAGTGTTTAAAGCATTTAAAGCTTCGTTACTGTTTCCTAATTCGTTGGAAGCTTCTGCTAATATTAAGTAAATTTCGCCCAAACGCAGGTAACGTACATTTTTATCTGTGTCGCCAGCTCCACCGTTCGCAGACGAATACGCTTTTTCATTGTACATCGGATTTTCTACGCCATTGTCAATCAGACGGCCGTCGTAAAGTGTTTCGCCTCTGAAAATAATCGTTGCATCGCGACGAATATTATCTTTTTCGGCATTAAAGGCGTCCAATAAGTTTTGACTTGGGATATTAAAACCCCAACCTAAATTGACAGCTCCTCCACGAGGTGCTTGCACTTGACTATATTGTTGAATTCCATGGGCAATGGAGCTTCCTCGGGCCTGCCATTCGAAGAGCGATTCCGAACCATTTTCACCTTCTAATCTCCAGATTTTTGCATAATCAGTTTCTAAACTATAGCCTCCAGAGTTGATAACTGTTTTTGCCAGGTCGGCAGCTTGTTGCCATTTGCTCTGATACAAATACACTTTTGATAATAATCCTTGCGCAGCACCTTTGGTTGCTCTTCCTAGGTCCTTAGCTGCATATGCAGATTTAATAGGTAGATTGTCAATAGCAAATTGTAGATCGGCTTCAATATAGGCATAGACCTCAGATGCCGGTTCTCGTTTTATCAAATCACGATCTTGGATAGGCACATCGCCCCAACCGCGGACTAGATAAAAGTAATTTAATGCGCGCAGAAAACGAGCTTCGCCAATCAGACGATTTTTATAAGCCTCGTCCGTTAACCCATACTTTTCTGTATAATCGATGGCCTGAGAAGCTCGCCCAATAGATTTATACCACCGCTTCCACATCGATAGGAAAGATCCTGCTGTTGATGTGTAGGTTAAGTTATCCAATAATAATTTATCACCACCTGCATCAGTAGAAGAACTACCCTTATCTGCATTATCAGAAATCATTTCCGTCACTCCTAGAAAAGAAAAAGCATAGTCCCAATCTGTAAACATGCCATAAATCCCATTGACAAATTGTTCTGGGGTATTTACAGTTTCACTGTCTTCTGCTTCCACACGTTCTTTTGACGGAACATCAAGAAAACTATTGTCTTTGCAGGATTGTAATACAAATCCCGAAGTTAGAAGAACTGCTATATAGAGTTTATTAATTTTCATGTTGATCATCATTTAGAGATTAAAATTGCATATTAAGTCCAAAGAGGAAATTTCGCGTGGTTGGGTAAGCTGAAAGCTCAATTCCTGAAGTTAAATTCGGGCTTCCGTCACCGGCTAATTCTGGCGAAAAACCACTATAATTTGTAAACATAAACGGATTTTGAGCCGTTACATATAAACGTAATTTAGATTTCGAGCTATATAAATTGTTAAAGGTGTAACCTAAAGTGATATTGTTGATTCGGAAATAACTTCCTGACTCTAAATAATAATTAGAAGGTAAATACGATCTGTCTGCTCCCGGATGCGCATTTGTATGGTTATCTGGAGTCCAGCGATTTTCAAAAGTTTCTAAATCAACATTTTGACCAGCATTCATACGTGCACTTCTTAATCCGTTGTAGATTTTGTTGCCCGAAACCCCATATCCCGAAAGATTAAAGTCTATTGCTTTGTAATTGATCCCCAGATTTATACCGTAAGTCGACGATGGTAAAAATGAACCAAAGAATATACGGTCACGTGAGTCAATGATACCATCGTTATTCTGATCTTTAAATTTCAGATATCCCGGTCTAGCTGGACCATTCGATGGATAATTTTTGACATCTTCCGCATTCTGAAATACACCATTTGTTTCATACATCCACCATCCATAAATGGGTTGCCCAACACGTAATTGTTTTGTTAATTCTCCATTGTTGAGACTGCCGCCTTGATCACCATCGTATGCTGCTTTGACTTCCTTAACAGTATTTTTGTTGTAAGAATAATTTACGCCAACTGTATAGCTGAAATCCGGAGAAATTGATTTATTCCAGTTTAAGGCGAATTCAACCCCTTGATTTAAGATTTTGGCCCCGTGATCATAAAATTTTTCTTCATAAGCAGAAGTGAACGTCGGAGTGACCAATAAGATTGCATTCGTATTCATTTTATGATAATAATCAATCGAACCCGAAAGTTGATTATTTAAAAATGCAAAATCTAGCCCAGCTCCAGTTTCTTCTGTAACCTCCCAACTCAAATTTTTTGCAGGGGTACCATAAGCACTTCCAAATACCATCGTTTGTTCGGGGCCAAATACGTAGTTGTAATTTGAACTTTCCGGACTCTGTAGAATGGTAGATACATTTAATGGGATATCTTGGTTACCAAGTTTTCCCCAGTTTCCACGAACCTTCAATAGGTTGATCCAGCTAACATCTTTCATGAAATCTTCATTGGTAACAGTCCATCCTAAGCCAACGGAAGGGAAAGTACCCCAATATTTTCCTGTATTGCGAAAGACACTAGAACCATCACGTCGCAATGTTGCAGTTAAATAGTATCTACTATCATAATTATACTGGACACGTCCGAAATAGGAGGCTAGTGCTCGGGGGGTATAATAGGTCTGTAATGCAATACGATCATAGTCTGCTCCCGGTGTATTATTAGCAAGGTTAATATTCCAATATTGTTCCTTTTCAGGAACATCATATCCAGTCATGCTCGTCATGCTATTGATATCATATTTTTCCCGTGACATACCTAAAACAGCTTCAATATGATGTTTTTCGAAACTTTTATTAAATGTCAAAAAGTTCTCCCATGACCAACGAAATTGTTCTAAATCAACGTAGTTTAAACTGTTGTTAGCAAATTGAATATCATCCGGAGATGCCGCTTTGCTCGAGGCAAAATCTTCTGCTGTTTTCTGTGGATTAGCGTTAAGCCAACGATCTTTTATATCAGTAAAAATACGTTGTTTGGAATAAAATTTATTGCCACCAATGCGTGAATTGACTTTTAAATAGTCGGTAATTTTAAATTCACCTTCAAAACTGCCTTGTAGACGAAGTGTATTTGTTCTTTCATTTTGACGTAGCACCTCGTACAAGGGATTTCCTTCATCATTTAATTTGGCAATAATATCACCAGATTTGCCAGTTATTCCCCCCAGACCGGTAGTTTGATTATAATATCCAGTGCCATACCGACCATTGTCATACCGGACGGGCATTATTGGCGCTTGTCGATAAGCGGTGTTAAATGCACTAAACGGTTTGGGAGTGGCGTTTGTTAAAGTTAAATTTAAATTTTGACTGAATTTCAGACGATTATCTAAAAATTTGTATACATTATTATTTCGTAAGGTATTTCTAACAAATTTTGAACCATCCAAAATTCCATTTTCGGTAAAATTGTTGGCAGATACGAAGTAGTCTATTTTTTCAGTGCCCCCGGAAATATTAACCGAATTATTAAATACTGAGCCTGTTTTTAATAATTCATCGTACCAATCCGTATCATAGGTTTGTTCTTTTTTTAGGCTATATTTTTCCCCGGTCGAAGACCAATATTCATTTGCATATTGTGCAAATTGTGATGCATTAGCCATTTTAACACGGTTGAGAATTTTCTTCAGCCCAGCATAGCTTTCATAATTGATGTTAACAGAACCAGCCTTCCCCTTTTTTGTAGTCACAATAATGACACCATTTGCTGCCCGAAGACCATATATGGAAGCCGAAGATGCATCCTTTAATACATCCATCGATTCGATATCCGAAGGATTGATATTATTGATGTCCGTTTGTGCAATACCGTCAACGATATACAATGGATTTCTTCCACCTAAAGCCGTTCCCAATCCACGAATGATAACATTTGGCGAAGAGCCTGGTGCTTCATTTGCGATGATATTTAAACCTGCAGCTTTGCCTTGTATGGATTGCATCGCAGACATTGCCGGTTGCTTCGTGATATCGGATGACTTCAAGGAGCTAATTGATCCTGTCAAGTCAGCCTTTTTTTGTGTACCGTAACCGATGACAACAACTTCTTCCAAGGCTTTATTTTCATTCTCTAAAAATACATTGAGTTGCGTCTGATTACCGATGTATACCGTTTGTTTGCGATAACCTAGAAAGTTAAATACCAGTGAATCGGTAGGAGCGGCATTGATCTGAAATTTCCCCGTTGCGTCGGTTTTTGTAGATACTGTTTTCCCTTTAATACTAATGGTGACCCCAGGCATGGATACCATGCTTGAGCCATCTTTGACTACCCCTTGTATAGAAGTTTGTCCATAGGCTACCGAGACGACCATGGATGTCAAAAATAATGCGGATAGATTCCTCATATCGTAAATTTTTGGTGTTTGTTTAAAATACAGTTGGTTATTTCCCTGAAGCAAATATGTTGATGTAGTACAACTTCGCCAAAATTTAACATTTTCACATCACTACTACAGTTAATTTTTACTTTCTCAAAGTAAATTTGTTTTTACTTTAAATAGCTGATAGTAAAAATATAAAGAAGTGTTTTTATACAAAAAAAAGCATGCGTTAGTGTGAAGGTGACACTAACGCATGTGTGTGGTAATGATGTAGTGTTTGTGGCGAAATTTTAACGTTCCAATAGGAATTCAGAGAGGTTTTTATCTGTTGGAATACCCAATTTCTTACGCAAACGATAGCGCCTGATTTCTACCCCCCGCGTACTAATGTTGAGTAATGAAGCAATCTCTTTACTCGACATATTGAGCCGCAGGTAAGCACATAATTTTAGATCATTGGGGACAAGGTCTGGAAATTCATGCTTTAATTTTTTAAAGAAATTCTCATGCGATTCATTAAAACTCTTCTCAAAAATGTGCCAGTCACGATCATCGTTATGGGCATCTTCGATCAGCTTATTTATTTTTTTCAGTTCGTCAGAACTTAGCTTGTTGCCTTCTGCATCTTTAAGCTGCTTGAGTTCATCGTGCAGATTGTTCAACATTTCATTTTTATAGACAATATTGAGTGCAGCGTTGGCCAGTTCCTTGTTCTTTAGATTAAGTTGATCTTCCAGTTGTTGGTTCTTCAATTTAATCCATTCCTTTTCCTGCTGTTCGGCTTCTCTTTCCAATGCAATTTTCTTCTCTTCCAGCCATTTTCGCTTCGCCTGAAACTGTCTCTTTCTTTCTCGTTGAAGATTAAAATTATAAAGAAGATAAACCATTCCGCCGGACATCAAAATATAAATGCTTTTTGCCCACCAGGAGAGGTACCAGGGATATTTAATGGTGAGAGCAATCGTCTGTACCTCCGAAGTCAAGCCAGTGTTGGTTCTGGCCCTTACTTTAATTTCGAAATGCCCATAGGGCAAGTTTGTAAAATCTTGAAAGGCTGTTTCACTCCATTCAGACCATTTTCCTGAATACCCGTCGAGGTAATATTGGTATTGTAATGGTGAAGAGGAATAATAAGGGCTTGAGAAGCTCACCCGGAGATTGTTTTCGGATGAGGCCAATTCAAGGTCAGCCCCCGGTAAGATAGTTTCTCCGGTTGTGAGATTGGTCAATTGAGCAATCTGCGGTGGCGGCAATATAAATTTAGCGGGCTCATCAGAATTTCGGTAAATGGCAAAACCATCGTCCAAGCCAATGAGATAGTAGTGATTTTCTATGGGTAGGATGTTTTCATAATTATTCATCATACGATCTTGCAAAGGGCTGAGGAGATTGGAGTCTATCTTCAGTTTTCCTTTGCTATCAAAATCCACTTTGGCAATTTTTGTCTTCTGAATAAACCAATAACTATTGGTGTTGATGGGAATTATCTTATTTGAATTTTTGTAACTTCCTAATGCATTGTTCAATTCATCGGAATAGCTAAAGCGTTTGACAATGTTATCAAACTGCATGAAGCCACTGTCTGTGGCGAAAACGAGATTATTTTCTAAGGTATAAATTCCATTAAATCTTCGTTTAGCAGCGAGACTGTCTTGCATCGATGTAAATTGGATATGTGCTTTTTGGAAGCTCGGATCAAAATTAATTAACTGTACCTGTCCCCAATCCCCAATCCAAAATGAATGGTTATCTTTTTGGGCAAGGAATCGAACAGGTTCTTTGATTGAAGAAAATTGCTGCACAAATTGAATTTGTTTACCATCAAAAACGAATTTTGATAATCCGGTATAATTCCCCTGAAGAATATTTTTTGTTCCAAAGATAGGTTTGAATATCCAGCCCCCTGTAATTTGGGAGATCTTTTCCAATTTACCACCGACCAGTTTGAAGGTTCCTTCATTATGACCGCAAATGAGGTCTTCACCGAAAATGGTCAATGTCCAGACTTGACCATTTGAATTGGGGACTTGTACAAAATCTAATGAATTATAATTGTTTAAACCCTTCCATTCACTGACGAATAAGCCCTTATTTGTCCCTAAGTAAATTTTCCCCTGGTAAATAATTGAAGTATACACAGTACCTATCTTGCCTACAAAGTCGGTGTAGAAAGATAAAGATGAGTTGATTTCGATACGGTCAATTCCATTATCGAGGCCTACCCAGATATTTTGTTGTTTATCCTTTACGATGCTAAGTACCGTATTATTCTGTAAACCATTGTTTTTATTGATATGTTGAACAATTTCTCCAGTTTTATTGATAATAATCACGCCATTTTGAATGGTGCCAAAAGCATATTGACCATCGTATAAATAAATACCGTTATTTATTTGAGATTGACTAAGAATAGCATTGGCTGGAATTAACCATTGTTTAATTAAACCGTTGGACGCCATCAGATAAAGCCCGTGTCGGGCAGTAGCAACTATTGAGTGATCCTTATCAAAGGGTAATATCGCTAAAATATTTTTATCCCGGAGAATCTCCTTGCCTTGTACAGGGACCAGCTTTCCGGCTCTAAATTCATGTAGACCACTGGGGAGCTGTTCAAAAAATAGCTGATTGTTGAGCTGATGGGGAAATAAGAATGGTTCACCTTTAGCTATAAGTGGTCTGATTTTATTGTTTTCCCAGATGTAGGACTTAGAAAAAGTGTGGAAGAATACACGATGATCCTCCACGATAATTTTCCAGATCTCCTCATTTGGAAAATAAGTCTTGTCTGCTACCAATTTGGATAAGCTATGATAGGTCATCTCTCCAAATGCCTTTGAAGTCCAGTAGCCGAATTCACCTCGTCCGCCTGTATATACTCTTCCAGCTTTATCAACAGCGACACTACGTACTGTTGAGTGGTTGGGAAGTGGGTACATGCGCCAGAATTGTCCGTCAAATCGTAGCAAACCTTCTGTATTGGCGCTATAGACCCGTCCTTCTTGATCGATAGCCAATGACCAATTCTGGTTTCCAGCTTTGTATTGGCTTTTTTTGTATTGCTTTACAAATGGTGTTCCCGTAGGTATGATTGTCTGGCAATAGCCGGTATCCATATTAAGAATAAAAAAAGCGCAAAACCAAAAGATACAGGCAATGCTATATTTTTTTGATATCATCGAATATCTCACTTTAAATTGATTTGAAAAGCAATATATAGATTTTATCGCAAATGGGCGAATGCGAGCCGCAGATGATTGTTATTATAGACATTTAAGCTATTTTTTTAAACAAAATAGTCGAAATCGTTTTCGCATTTTTAATCCCCTAATTCCATGAAGTCTATTCGTTTTTTAATTACCTTGGAAACAAATAACCAAACAAAAGACAACTATGACTTGAACAAATCTTTAAAAATTAGATTTGGATTCAAACGAATTGCTCAAGGAGGGAATCCATCAATCAAAACGTAAACCCAAAAAACACTAAACAGTAAAATTATGAAATCAAAGCTTTTCGGAAGAGGGCCCTGTGCGCTTATTCCCTATGCTTCCATGGCAATATTTTTGTCACCGGGACTATCATTGGGAATAACTAAAAGCCAAGACAGAAGTACCCATCTTCAAATTAATCAGGAAGAATTAGAAATCAGAGGTAAGGTTGTCAACAAAGATAATTCTCCTTTGCAGGGAGTATCCATAAGTGTAAAAGGAATCCCCGATCGGAGTACCCAGACCAACGATAAAGGGGAATTTATGATCAAGGTGCCTGCACATGCAACTTTAACTTTTTCATCCATAGGCTACGCTGGACAAGAAATTAAACTTGGGGCGAATCAAAAGACAGTACAGCTCACCTTACAGTCGAACGAGTCACTTATGGATGAGGTTGTTGTCGTGGGCTATGGAACACAACGAAAAAGTGATTTAACAGGTTCTGTCTCTTCCATTAATGCAAATCAAATTAATGCGTTTCCATTAGCCGGTACTGCACAAGCATTGCAGGGAAGAGCCCCCGGAGTCTCAGTGACCAGCACGAATGGAGAGCCCGGTAAAGCTCCTCGTGTACGGATTAGGGGTGGTAGTTCCATCAATGCGAGTAGTGATCCATTGTATGTGGTTGATGGCTTTCCGGGTAGTTCGGCCCCCGCTCCTGAAGATGTTGAATCTATCGAAGTATTAAAAGACGCTTCTGCAACAGCTATTTATGGTTCCAGAGGGGCTAATGGAGTGATCATGATAACAACAAAAAAAGGACGTTCAGGCAAACCTGTTATTGAATTAAATAATTCCTTTGCTTCACAGAAAGTAGGGAAGCGCCTTTCGCTATTAAATGCGTCGGAATTTGCCGCTTATATTAACGATACCTATACGAATGCTGGAAACAATAATCTACCATTCAAAGATCCGAAATCCCTGGGTGAAGGAACCGATTGGCAGGATCTTATTTTTAGAAACGGAAACCAGTTGAATAATCAAGTCTCCGTGTCGGGAGGCAGTGACAATATAAAATACTATACTTCCGTCAGTCATTTTGGACAAAAAGGAACTGTGATCAATTCCGATTTTAGAAGACTTTCCGGAACTTCAAATTTAGAAATGAAGGTTTCTGATCGAATCAAAATCGGAACCAGACTGCTGTTTAATCGCAATAAGTTAAATGGTGTAAGGACACAGGAGGGAAGTAGCGGAACGACAGGTGCGGGAGTGATCTCTGCAGCCTTGCGCTTTGAACCCACACAGGGAGTTTACGATGAGGAAGGAAAATATACCTTAAAGCAGTTCGGTGATCCGCATGATAATCCGGTGGCTGCTGCGATGGAAAGAAAAAACGAGGTGATTACAGATCTATTTCAGGGGAATGGATTTGTGGAGTTGGGGATCCTCAAAAATCTGATCTTTCGTAGCACCTTTGGTGTACAGGTCAGTAATCAACGTACAGGTAATTATGTATCAAAAGAACTTGTCGAAGGGAGGAATTTCGGTGGAGTTGGATCGATCGCGGCACATAAAAATACCAATTTGATCAATGAAAACTTCCTGACATATACACAAACCTTTCACGAAGACCATAATCTGAATGCTATGGCTGGTTATTCCTATCAGAGTTCTAGAAATGAAACCTGGCAGGCCAATAATCGAAATTTCATTTCAGACAGCTTTAGCTATTGGAATCTAGGTGCTGGGTCCAATTATCAAAATGCGTCCTCAAATCTTGAAGACTGGGTAATGTCTTCATTCTATGGACGTTTAAATTACAATTACAAAAATCGCTACTTTATTACCGCTACGGGCAGGTACGATGGATCCTCAAAGTTTGGTGACAACAATAAATGGGCTTTCTTTCCTTCTGGAGCGCTTGCTTGGAATGTGAGCCAGGAGCCGTTTATGAAATCGATCGATTGGCTGAGCAATTTAAAATTGCGAACAAGTTATGGTGAAACTGGAAACTCTGAAATTGGTTCCTACCAATCTTTGGCTAGATTCTCACCTACCTTGACAACAATGGGCGGAAGTCCAGTTAACGCAGTGCGTCCCACGAATGTCGCCAACCCGAATCTGACTTGGGAAACAACCAAACAGACAGACGCCGGATTGGATATCGGCATTCTAAAGAGCCGAATCAACCTATCAGTAGACTATTATTACAAAAAAACGATCAATCTCTTGTATCAGGTGCCACTGCCGCTCTATTCGGGTTTTACTACAGCGCTTCAGAATGTAGGAAGTGTACAAAACAAAGGTTGGGAATTTGGTTTGCAGACAACCAATCTCAATGGCGCCTTTGGATGGAAAACAGATTTTAACATCAGTTTCAATCGCAACAAGATTTTGCAGCTTCCTGGAGGCGAGATTCGATATAATACAATCCCTGGTCACATGCTTTCAACGGATTCGCAGCTGCTCCGTGAAGGAGAGGTACTCGGTGCATTTTTTGGATGGGTGACAGATGGAATTTATCAGCAGGGTGATGATTTTAGCGCACAGCCAAATAAGAAACCCGGTGATATTCGCTATAAGGATTTATTTGGCCGCGATAAAAATAACCAATTGACTGCTGGCGCAAATGGTGTTGTGAATGCCGATGACCGTACAATTATAGGCGATCCAAATCCTGATTTCACCTTCGGTTTTAACAATGATTTTAAGTACAAGAATTTTGATCTGAATATTTTTATGCAAGGAAGTTATGGCAATGATATGTTGAACATCACACGAATGGAACTGGACTGGATGGCCGGGAAAGGAAATGCCACTAAGGATGCATTGCGACGCTGGACACCCGAAAATACCAATACTGACGTACCAAGGGCAAGCTCAACTAACAATCCCGAAGTTTCCTCGCGTTGGGTAGAAGATGGCTCTTACCTCCGGTTAAAGAATCTTGCTCTTGGCTATAATTTTTCTGAAAAGTCACTCGAAAAAATTCATCTAAAATATTTAAGAATATATGTCAGTGCACAAAATATATGGACATGGACCAACTACACGGGTTTTGATCCTGAGGTAAGCTATCAGGACTCTAACCGAAATGTCGGATTAGATTACATGGGCTACCCCAACATTAAATCGTACACCCTTGGCCTAAATCTGAGATTTTAATAGCACGGATAATATTTTAAGGTGTTAATGATGAGTGAATTAAAGATAAATAATATATAATTAGAGTGTATCATTTCAGTTAACAAATCGAAATACGCACTTGTTAATAATAATTTATGCTAATGAAAAAGATAACGATATATCGTATTATACTTACGACGCTGTGTTTTACCAGCCTGTTTTCCTGTACCAAACTGAACGAGGAACCGGTAAGTATTTTGGATCCCAAGCAATATTTTAAGACAGAAGCGGATGCAGAAGCTTCCGTGATGGGGATTTATGGGCTGTTAGCCAATGCCGATTTTTATGGGCGGCGATTGACCATGGTACTGCAATTGCTGGGGGATGACATTGATATTGCTGATATAGGTACGCAGTCTAGTCGGATTCAATTGAACAGTTTTACGCATGATGCGAGCAATCAGGATCTGCTCGCTGTGTGGAAAACCGCTTATCTGGGTATTGGCGCGGCAAATGCCGCAATAGATGGTATCCCGGCCGTAACAATGAATGAGACTAAAAAATCGGCACTTATTGCCGAAGCGAGGCTACTCCGGGCTTTGTATTACTATCACTTGGTGCAGCTATTTGGGGATATTCCATATATCGGTGAATTCGTCAGTGATCCAAGTAAAGTAATTGCAATCAGCAAAACTCCGGCAGCAAAGGTTTATGACAATATCATCGCAGACTGTGAATATGCGGTTGCAAATTTGCCGGATACCCATGCCAATAATAACAAAGCGAGGCCATCTAAAGGAGCCGCTCAGACTTTGTTGGCTTCGGTCTATATGGTCTTAAAAAAATGGGATGATGCCGCCAGGATGGCTGAGACTGTGATCAATGATGCAAACAAATACCAGTATGCATTGGTTAAAGATTATAATAACCTATGGGATGCTGATCTTGGTTTTCAGACTGAGCATGTCTGGGTCGTTGATTTTCTGGGCGGAATTACCGGAGAAAATTCATCCAATCAAGATTATACGGCACCGATGACCGGTGTGCGGGACGCTGATATGTTGGGTTGGAGCGTTCTTGTACCATCAACTGGCGTATATGGTAGTTTTTCTGATCAAGATTACAGAAAGAAAATTAGTTTTCTGACCGAAACACCGATAAAAGGAGTGATGACACCTTATCAGAAATGGAAATGGCCTCGTATACATACAGCAAAATGGTGTTTGCATCCGGGTACGAATGCTGGAGCGGATGGTTCGGATTCGGATATCAAACATGTTATCTTTCGCTATGCTGAAGTTCTTTTAATGGCAGCTGAAGCATTAAACGAAAGTAAAGGTGGACCGACAGAGAAAGCATATACCTATATAAATGCGGTTCGGGCTAGAGCAAGATATACACCACAGGGAGTACAGAATTATCCTGCCGACCTGGCAACGGGTATGTCGCAGACAGACTTTCGAAAAGCTGTGCAGGAAGAACGTCGTGTTGAATTAGCTTTTGAATGGAAAAGATGGTATGATATCAAACGTTGGGGACAAGTAGTGGATGCATTTACTAGGCAGGGAGCCTATGAAAGCCAGCCAAAAGTAAAAGATTTTCATGCGCTGATGCCTATTCCTCAGGATGAAATCGCACGTAATACAAATTTACTCCCCCAAAATCCAGGGTATTAAAATACTAGTATCAGACTACTTTGAAGCTAAATGAAAGAAAATATCAACTTATAAATAGGTTGATATTTTCTTTTTGAGTATAGACATCGCATTTTTATGCTATCTCCAACAAAGAAACAGCGATTAAAAATTTAATTTTCTTCAAAATCCATTCAATTCTGTCATAAATCAAGGAAAAAGACATTTTTTCCACCTATTTGAACGAAAAATACCCCGCTTGGACGGGGGCTATTCTTGATCTTTGGTTTCATTTATTGAGTTAAATAACCAAATAAACCAAGACAACTATGATAGCACCGATAACCAAAACGGTAGGGAAAGGGTTGCTTTTGTTTTCGCTAATGAGTATGGCCGCACCACAAGTGTTCGCACAGTCACAGTTGAAAATATCAGGAAAAGTAACCTCACCGGCGGGCGAACCACTCGCGGGGGTGACAGTACAGATTAAAGGCGCAAAGAATGGAACCGTTACAGATGTATCCGGCAATTATCAGATTCTTGCCAAGGATATTGATGTACTGATTTTTTCACTGGTAGGTAGAGAAAAAACAGAAATAGCTGTTGATAAAAAAGAGCATATCAATCTCGTACTACAAGAATCAAGTAGCCTAATGGACGAAGTCGTCGTTGTAGGGTACGGAACGCAGAAAAAGAGCAATTTGACGGGAGCAGTTGCTGCAGTAGACGGAAAAACCTTGAATAAACGAATTGCGACTAATCCTACCCAATTACTTCAAGGGCGTATGCCAGGACTTCGTGTGACACAGGGATCCGGAGAGGCGGGTAATGAAAATGTGAATTTACAAGTTAGGGGATTAGGATCTTATGGTGCTTCTTCCGCACCATTGGTCATTGTGGATGGGATTCCCGGTAGTCTGGAAAACCTGAATCCACAGGCAATTGAAAATATTACGGTATTAAAAGATGCAGCCTCAGCAGCAATCTACGGGGCAAGAGCTGCAAACGGGGTGATCCTCGTGACAACCAAACAGGGTAAATCCGGGAAAGCCCAGCTGAGCTACGATTACAATGTTGGAATAACAAAGGCTTCAGCATTACCTGATTTGGTCTATAATTCGGTAGATTATATGACCCTTTATAATCAAGCTGCTAAAAATTCAGGGATCACCAATGCGAATTCGCTGTTCAGTCAGGAAATGATTGATGCTTATAAAAATGCGACAGACAAAACGCTTTATCCTGACTTTAATTGGTTGGATGCCGTGTTTAAAACTGTACCGGTGCAAACGCATAACTTAAGTTTAAGCGGTGGTGCCAATGGAACCAATTATAACGTTATCCTCGGTTATGTTTATCAGCCCGATATTATGATCGGGACTTCCTTTAAGAAATATAATCTCCAATTGAATCTGAACTCAAAAATCAATGATAGAATAAGTTTTGGTTCAAGCATTACGCTGAATTACGGTGATCGAAAATATCCCAGAAATGGAGCCGAAGATCAGTTCCTTTCAACAATAAGTCAATCTCCATTATATGGTCCTGTACTTCCGGATGGTAGTGGACGATATACCTCAAGAGCATATCCTTTTCAGTCACCCAATAAAAATCCTGTAGCCGTTGCTGAAAATGCATTCACAAGACTGAACAATTACTTTATGCAGGGCAATATTTTTGTCAATGTAAAACTGTTGGAGGGGTTAGAATGGAAAACTAGTGGTGGTCTGACCTATGGATTTACCAAAAACTATACGAACAAGCCTGTGATCAATCAATACATGTGGCAGGCAAAACCAGATGCACTGCCTGCACGTCAATTGGATGTCGGAGGACAAGGATTGGAGGTGACTGATGATAACAATGTATATCCTGTTGGGTATACCCAACTGACTTACGACAAGTCAGTTGGAGATCATAACTTGAAAGTACTTGCCGGTACACAGGCAGAATATAACAAAACGCAAAAATTATTTGGCAGTAGGTTACAATTCCCTAATAAGGATCTGCTTGAATTGGATGGTGGTGGGGCGGGACAACAGTCCAATAGTGGTATCACGAATGAATGGTCTCTAAGATCCTATTATGGACGTTTGAATTATGACTACAAAGGCAAGTACCTGTTGGAAGGAAATGCCCGTTATGATGCTTCTTCACGTTTTCCCGAAAATCGTAAATGGGCCTTTTTCCCATCGGTATCAGCAGGATGGAAGATCTCAGATGAAGCTTTTTTTGGAGAACGACTTAAAGAGACAGTCAATGAAGTTAAACT
This sequence comes from Sphingobacterium athyrii, assembly GCF_003071065.1. Taxonomy (GTDB): domain Bacteria; phylum Bacteroidota; class Bacteroidia; order Sphingobacteriales; family Sphingobacteriaceae; genus Sphingobacterium; species Sphingobacterium athyrii. The sequence continues at coordinate 234,725 of NZ_QCXX01000002.1, forward strand.
TAGGGCTTCTATCGGAACCCTCGGGAATCAGAATATCGGAAACTATCCCTATCAAACTGTTTACAGCTCAGCTTTCGCCTATCCCTTTGAAGAAACTCTACAGCAGGGAGCACGTCAGGTTGCTATGGCAAATGAACGCATCAAGTGGGAAAGTACCAAAGTATTGGATTTTGGTATTGATCTTGGATTCTGGAATAATAAGTTGACAGCCTCTTTTGATTGGTACAATAAAGTGACCTCCGATATTCTGTCATCATCGACAGCATTCCCTTCCTATATCGGTCTTACTGCACCGACCGTAAATTATGGAACGTTGCGTAATCGAGGGATCGAACTCGGACTTCAATACCGTGAAAAAATTGGGGAGGTATCCTTAACATTAAATGGTAATATCCAGGCCAATCGCAATAAGGTTATAAAATATGGGGCTGAACGTATTTCAGGAAATACCATTATTCGGGAAGGTTTACCATATGGCAGTTTCTACTTGCTGGAAAGTGTAGGAATATTTCGCTCGAAGGAAGAGATCGCAAGTTCGCCAAAACAACAAGTCCCAGCGCAACCTGGCTATTTGAAATTTGCGGATGTCGATGGTGATAACAAGGTGGACAATAATGACCGCGTTGTAGTACCTGGGGCATTTCCAGATTTTGATTATTCATTTAATGCAACCGCAGTATGGAAAAACTTTGATTTTACAGCATTTTTCTTTGGATCTCAAGGCCAAAAAATATTTGTTAGCGAATGGGGAATCGTTCCTTTTAGACAAGGTGGGACTTTCACGCGAGAATGGATGGACGCCTGGACACCGGAAAATCCAAATGCATCATTGCCGATTGTAGGATTGGACAATTCGCCTGCAGCAAATAATGTACGGACGGCCTCTACATTTTTCTTGAAAGATGGATCTTTCTTACGGTTGAAAAATATTCAAATAGGTTACAGTATCCCACAGAATACATTATCAAAGGCAGGTATTTCGGGACTACGTGTTTATTTTGCCGCGGATAATCTGGTTACTTTTTCGAAGTTCCCAGGTTTAGATCCAGAACGCGGCGTATCGTCCAGTGGTGGGGCGACCTCAGGACGTTATGTAACCCATCCTCAAAATAAAGTTTTTGCATTTGGTGCTAATATCACCTTCTAACTGATGAGATCATGAAAATTAAACTAAAAAAAACATATCTATATTTTTGTTTGGCGGCTACCACAGCGCTGGGCAGCTGTGCAAAAGATTTCTTAGATAAAAATCCAACTGATAAAATACCTGAATCAACTTTTTGGAAAACCCAGGCGGATGCAGACCTTGCACTATCGGGCGTATATGAATTCTTATGTAGGGGATATAACTCTACATCTTCTTCCAATGCCCGGGGGGGCTGGGGTGGGGCCAGCATGTTCTGGGATGGCTTGTCCGATGATGCATTCATATCCAGCACATCCAATAATTTTAATACGATTTCTAGAGGTGGATTGACCTCAACGACAGGCGGTATGCAGGCGGAAGGTTATGAGATCTCCTATCAAGCAATCGCAGCCTGTAATAAATTGATTGCCAATATAGACCGTATCACCAGCATGAGCCAGCAGGATCGGGATCGCTATAAAGCCGAAACCCGTTTCATTCGCGCGCATTATTATTTTTTACTGACCAATCTCTACGGTGATGTGCCACTGACACTTGAGCCCCTGGGTTTGGATGATGCCAGCGCTAGACTGGGAAGGACTGAAAAAAGCAAAGTTTTAGAAGCTGTTTTAGCCGATCTTGATTATGCCATTGAAAAGTTGCCAAATACCGCGTATAAAGGACATGCTGTCAGAGGTGCTGCACTCGGTTATAAAGCAAAAGTATTATTGACAAATAAAAAATGGACTGAAGCTGCCGCAGTGGCAAAGATGGTGATGGATGAAAACAAATTTTCGATCTATCAAGGCGGCTATCGGGATTTATTTAGAAAACCTGGCCAAAATAGTAATCCTGAAATTATGTTTTCAGCGCGTTTTTTACCACCTAATATGTATAGCCCCGCAGATATGATGTACTCCTATTTAATGACGGTACAACCGCTGGGGTATCTGGTTGATTCTTATTATTGTATTGATGGCAAAGATATTAGTACTTCTGCCAAATATGACGCGAAAAATCCTTATGAAAATCGTGATCCCCGATTGAAGGCAACTATTATCTATCAGGGGGTATGGCGTGGAACAACAGCTTCTTCTGCCTTTGATCCTGTGGCGGCGGATGTTAAGGGAGGCTTCTTGCCCAGGAAATATATCAATGAAGCCAAATGGCCAACCAGCTACGCTACACAAAGTGATCAAGATTGGGTATTTCTTCGTTACGCGGATATTCTGCTGATGTATGCAGAAGCAAAAAACGAAAGTGCTGGACCTGAGCAAACAGCCGTAGATGCATTGAATCAGGTACGATCCCGTGCAGATGTGAAAATGCCTTTGCTGCAATTTAGTTCCGGATTGACAAAAGAAGAATTTCGCGCTATTATCCGTCACGAGCGACGTGTTGAATTGGCGCTGGAAGGACAGCGTTACTTTGATCTAAAGCGTTGGGGACTTATAAAACAAGTCATGGACAAAACCAAAGATCCCGATGGTGCAATGCGCTTATTTGCTGAGCGGGATACCTTATGGCCTGTACCACAGTCCGAAGTAGATATTGCTAAAAGTTTGGGAAATGATAAATTTACGCAGACAAAAGGTTTCTAAAATATAACCATTATAGGCATGAAAACTAAACTCAAGATGTATAAAATATTATTCCTGATACTCCTGATCTCAGGAATATCCAGTAGCGCATCAATGGCGCAAGAAAATAAACTACCTGATAGTCTACGGATGAAATGGTGGGAGGAAGCCAGATTTGGGATGTTTATCCATTGGGGTGTATATGCACAATTTGGCGGTGTCTATCGTGGTCATGAACAGGCTCGGGGTGGAGCGGAATGGATTATGAACCGTTCAAAAATCCCTGTTGACCAATATCAGGCTATGGCAGGCCAATTTAATCCTGTACAATATAACCCCGATGAATGGGTGCGGATGGCAAAGGATGCCGGTATGAAATACCTCATTATTACGGCCAAACATCATGATGGTTTTGCGCTATTCGAGACAAAAACCAGCAAATGGAATATGGTTGATGCAACTCCCTATGGTAAAGATCTGTTAAAGCCTTTGGCCGCAGCTTGTAAAAAGTATGGAATCAAATTAGGATTCTATTATTCGCAAGCGCAGGACTGGAATAATCCCGGAGGTTCGGCCGCCCGAAAACTCATGCGCGAAGGCTGGCCTAATCCGGATTCAGCCAAAATAGATGCCTATACTTTAGCACATAAAGGCCATTGGGACCCAAAGCAAGAAACTGCGAGTTTTGACGACTATATCAAAAATGTAGCTGTACCACAGGTGAAAGAACTTTTGAGTAATTATGGTGATATTTCCGTCTTGTGGTGGGATACGCCAACAAATATGACCGATGAAGCGGCGAGCATGTTACAGGAACAACTGCGCCTGCAACCCAATATTATTACCAATGACCGCTTGAAAAGACCAAATTTTCCGGGTGATACAAAGACGCCTGAACAGAAAATCCCAGATTGGAGCGAATTGGAAGGGAAGCATTGGGAAACTTGTATGACTATGAACGGAACCTGGGGCTTTCGTACGTCTGACCAGAAATGGAAGCCGGCAGAAATATTGATCCGTAATTTGGTTGATATCGCATCAAAAGGCGGGAATTATTTGCTCAATGTCGGCCCGAAACCCGATGGAAGCTTTCCGCAGGAAAGCATAGATAGGTTGGCGACGATAGGCAAGTGGATGAAAATAAACAGTGAAGCAATTTACGCAACCAAAAGCAGTCCGCTGCAACCTTTTGAGTGGGGAAGATGCACAATGAAGGAACAGGGCGACAAGACCCTGCTTTACCTGACCATATTTGATTGGCCTCAAGATGGAACGATCGTTCTTCCAATAAAAAATAAAGTTTTAAAAGCCAGTTTTTTAGCGAATGGTAAAACGCTTAAAGTGAAATCGCAGTCTGATGCGATCAAAATTGAGGTTGCCAAACAGGCAATTGATCCTGTCGCAACTGTGATCAAAATTGAGTTGGCTGGAAAACTAGAAAAAGAGAAGACCGCCACAGCAAAGAAAATGAAAACCGGAGCCTTGGATGAATAACCCAGATCTAAAGATTAAGAAAAGAGAAGCATATTAATGATAACAGAAAATAAATTTTATAAGATACTGACACTGCTATTGGGATTTGGCACCTTACAACTCCAAGCGCAGGAATCAAGACGCGTTGACCAAGAATGGGACTTTCTGAAGAGTGATCTCGGAGGGATTTGGGAGGCTGTACGACCGGTCGGAGCTGGTAATCCGGAATCCGTTCCCCTATGGCAAACAGTTAGTTTGCCTCATTGTTATAATGCTTTAGATGCTGTTGATCCAGCTGTCAATTATTATCAGGGCCCAGGTTGGTATAGAAAGACATTAACCATTGAAAATCCCTATCCAAATGGTCGTACATTGCTTCATTTTGAAGGTGCAGGACAAAAGTCTACGGTTTATATCCATACGCAAAAGGTTGGGGAACATGTCGGTGGCTATGACGAATGGACAGTAGATATTACTGAGGCTGTCGAACAGTTTAAAAAAACGGAAGCCTATAAAACACAGTTTAAAGGGAAGATACCGCTTTCAATTCGGGTAGATAATTCGCGTGACCTCGAAATGATTCCTTCGGATCTATCCGATTTTAACCTATATGGTGGCATCTACCGCCATCTGAATTTAAAATATGTACCACAGACAGCCTTAGAAAAAGTCTTTGTTAGCCCTACAGTGGATGCAGATGGAAAACAGGGGGTATTGCAAATCCGTGGTCGGCTATTAACACCATCCAACAGCTCAAATTTTGATGTCGAAACACAGCTTTATGACCCTTCGGGTAAATTGCTACTGAGTCAGACACCAGTTGTTCGTTCGGTGGAAGGATCTCTTGACTTTGGAAAATTAACGGTTAAAAAACCAGTATTGTGGAGCCCTGATCATCCCGCTTTGTATCGTTTGGTAACCATTGTCAAAAGCAATGGACAGACATGTAAAGAAGAGAGCCTTTTTGGTTTCCGGCATGTAGAATTTAAAGATAATGGCCCCTTTTTATTAAACGGAAAAAGACTTTTGCTTCGGGGCACGCATCGTCATGAAGATCATGCTGCTGTAGGCGCGGCAATGACAGATGCACAGATTTTACAGGAAATGACGATGATGAAAGAGATGGGCGTCAATTTTATTCGGTTGGGGCATTACCAGCAAAGCCGCAGGGTGCTCGAAGCCTGTGATAGTCTTGGTATTTTGGTTTGGGAGGAAATCCCTTGGTGCCGGGGTGGCTTGGGTGGTGAAATCTATCAGCAACAAGGGAAACGGATGCTGACAAATATGATTGAGCAGCACTATAATCACCCTTCGATCATTATTTGGGGGCTCGGTAATGAAAATGATTGGCCCGGCGATTTCCCCGAATTCGACAAAGAGAAAATCAGGACATTTATGCGTGAATTGCACGTCCTTTCCCACCAATTGGATCCCAGTCGAAAAACAGCCATACGACGTTGTGACTTTTGTAAAGATATTGTGGATGTGTATTCACCCTCTATCTGGGCTGGTTGGTATCGTGGAGTGTATACAGACTATAAAACGGCCTCGGCAGAGGAAATGAAAAAGGTTAGACATTTTCTTCATGTGGAATGGGGCGGAGATAGCCATGCTCGCCGCCATGCCGAGGATCCGGATCGGGCACTAGCCAAAATAGAAGGTGATGGTGCCACCGATGAACGGGCTGGCGATGCATCTCTCGTGGGGGGGGCTGCAAGAGTTTCCAAAGATGGTGACTGGAGTGAAAGCTATATCTGTAATTTGATCGATTGGCACCTCAAGGAGCAAGAAACCATGCCTTGGCTTACGGGTACCGCATATTGGCCCTTTAAAGATTTTTCGACACCTGTTCGGCCGGATAATCCAATTCCCTACGTCAACCAGAAAGGTGTCGTCGAACGCGATTTTACGAAGAAGGAGTCCTATTATGTGTTTCAGTCGTATTGGACTTCAAAACCCATGTTGCATATCTACGGACACTCTTGGCCTGTTCGTTGGGGGGAGCCAGATGAAGCAAAGATGGTCAAAGTATATTCTAATGCAAAGGCGGTCGAACTATTTGTTAATGGCGAAAGTCAGGGGATAAAGAAAAGAAATAGCCAAGATTTTCCTGCTGCCGGATTGCGTTGGATGGTGAAGTTACGTGAGGGAAAAAATCAGATCAAAGCTATTACCAAAAATGGTAAGGAGCTTATAACAGATCAAATTGAGCAGGTGTATCAGACACAGCGTTGGGGCAAACCTGCGAAATTACAGGTTGAAGAAATTGCACGGGAAGATGATATCATAACCGTACAAGCCAAGGTATTGGATAAAGATGGTATTCTTTGTCTGGATGCCAAAAACTGGATCTATTTTGATGCTACAGGAGATGGTGAGCTGATCATTGATCAGGGAACATCCATAGGGGCGAGAAAAGTACAGGCATACAATGGAAGAGCCTTGATACGGCTTCGCTTATCCGCGGGAAAAGCAGTTGTGTCCGGACGGATGGACGAATCAAAAAGTACGTTGTTGACAATTGAAAAATAGTGAGATGTTAAAATTAAACACTAATTTGAGCTTTTTTCTTTTGCTCGGAATCATGGCCATTGCTACCTGTGGTCATGCACAACATAAACAAAAGAAGCGCCAACTGTGGTACGATAAACCTGCTGCATATTGGGAGGAGGCACTACCATTGGGTAACGGTACGACAGGAGCAATGGTCTTTGGCGGGGTGAGCAGGGATCGTTTTCAGATTAATGATAATACCCTGTGGTCGGGCGAACCTGAGGCTGGAAACAATCCCAATGGTCCGAAAATTTTACCATTGGTACGTGAAGCTGTTTTAGCTGGGAAATATGAAGAGGCTGCTGTGCTCTGGAAGAAAATGCAAGGCCCTTATTCAGCACGTTATTTACCCATGGGTGATCTGTGGCTGGATTTTCATCAAGACGAGAAGGAGGTAAATGCTTACCGGCGGGATTTGGATTTGGAGGGGGCGGTAAGTACGGTAAGTTATTTGTATCAAGGTGTCCAATATCAAAGAGAAAGCTTTGTCAGTTATCCGGACAAAGCTTTGGTCATTCGCTTAAAAGCAAATAAAGCTAAATCGATCACTTTGGATCTGTCCATGACCAGTAAACTGAAAAGTACCGTTTCAGCACTCGGCAACGATGTACTAAGCCTTGTGGGCAAAGCCCCCAGTTTTGTGGCCAATCGGGATTACGAACCTAAACAGGTGGTTTACGATAGCATTGAGGGAAAGGGGATGACTTTCGAAATGCGTGTTAACGTACAGGCAAAAGGAGGGAAGGTCCAGCAAGAAAAGGATAAGCTTCGTATCATTGGTGCTGATGAGGTGCTATTATTACTGACAGAAGCGACCAGTTTTAATGGTTTCGACAAATCGCCGAGCCAAGCTGGAAAAGATGTAAAGGCGACAGTTAGCAGTTTAATGAAACAGGTCGCGGTAAAAAGCTTTACAACACTGCTCGCTGATCATCAGAAGGATTATAGATCGCTATTTAACAGGGTAGATTTTGAACTGGCTGGAACTTCAACACATGTGGATTTACCTACGGATCAGCGGATTATGCAATTTTCAAAAGGCCCTACAGATCTGGATTTACTGACTTTGTATTATCATTTTGGACGTTACTTGCTGATCGCTAGTTCGAGACAAGGGGGAAGACCAGCCAATTTGCAAGGCATCTGGAATGATCATGTACAGCCGCCTTGGGGAAGTAATTACACCACGAATATCAATACCGAAATGAATTATTGGCTGGCGGAAAATACCAACCTGTCCGAATGCCATCAGCCCCTATTTGATTTTATGGAGGAACTGGCCGTCAATGGAGCGAAAACTGCTGCCGTAAATTACAACATAAAGGAAGGCTGGGTAGTTCACCATAATTCGGACTTGTGGGCTAAGACCTCTCCTCCGGGAGGGTATGACTGGGACCCTAAAGGTATGCCACGATGGTCTGCGTGGCCAATGGCCGCTGCTTGGTTCAGCACACATCTGTGGGAGCATTATCGCTTTACAGGAGATAAATCTTTTCTCCAAACTAAAGCCTATCCACTGATGAAGGGGGCGGCTCAGTTTATGTTGCATTGGCTGATCGCTGATCCTGATAACAAATATTTGATAACAAATCCTTCCACATCGCCTGAAAATACAATTAAAATAGCAGGAAAGGAATATCAATTGACCATGGCATCGACGATGGATATGGCCATTATTCGCGAGTTATTTACTGCGGTTATTCGCTCTTGCGATGTACTGCAGATCGACCCTGAGTTTAAGTCGATATTGGAACAGGCGCGTGCAAAATTATATCCCTATCAGGTTGGACAATATGGTCAACTGCAAGAATGGTTTCAAGATTGGGATGATCCCAAAGATCAGCATCGGCATATTTCGCATCTTTTTGGCCTCTATCCGGGCAACCAGATTAGCGTTACAGAAAATAGTGAATTGGCCGCTGCAGCAAAAAAATCACTGCTTTTGCGCGGTGATGTGAGCACAGGTTGGTCCATGGCATGGAAAACAAATTGGTGGGCAAGATTACAGGATGGAAACCACGCTTATAAAATTCTTAAGGATGCGTTGAACTTTATTGATCCCAAACTGGATCGCGCTCAGATGAGCGGAGGTGGTGCTTATCCGAACTTATTTGATGCACATCCCCCTTTTCAGATCGACGGCAATTTTGGCGCAACAGCTGGAATGACTGAAATGCTTTTGCAAAGTCACGATGGTGCTATTCATCTGTTGCCAGCGCTGCCCGATGAGTGGTCAACAGGGCATATCAAGGGAATTAAAGCAAGAGGAAACTTTACGGTAGACATCGATTGGAAGGATAATAAATTGCAAGAGGCACGCATCGTTTCCAATATAGGTGGAATATGCAAGTTGCGGACCTCTATGCCAGTGAAAGTAATTGGAACAAATGGGAATAAAGCCAATGGGGCTGAAAATGAATTGCTATACAAACCAAGTTCATTAGAATACCATATCCTTGACCGCGAAAAATTATCGCCTTTATCAACCAAAGAAACTTTTGAAATTGAATTTCAAACAGTCAAGGGCAAGGAGTACCGAATTATCCCGATATAGCTTATATAAATCTAAGGAAATGAATTTAAAATCAATCTTCAGACTAGCTTGCACATGTATTGGGATTGTGCTGCTCCCCCTATTCGCTGAGGCCAATGAACCCAATGGATCTTTCAAGAGTAAAATCATGACGGTTTTGCGTCCTATTATAAAAAAGCAATCAAAATGGGCCATGAAGCAAAAGCCTTTGACTGTGACGGCTTACCCTGCAGTTCGAAGTAGTGGTGGTATCCATGACTTTTACTCGGAAGGCGACTATTGGTGGCCAGATCCAATGGATGCGGGCGGCCCCTATGTCCAACGGGATGGTATGAGCAATCCAGCCAACTTTGTTGACCATCGAAAAGCCATGATCCGTTTTAGCCGAATTATCGGCGCCCTAGCTTCGGCCTACCGTTTGAATCCGGATAAAAAATATGTGCAGCAGGCGTTGGTTCATTTGCAAGCTTGGTTTGTCGACTCGGAGACGATGATGAATCCAAATCTGCTGTATGCCCAAGCTGTACAAGGTCGATTTACAGGTCGCGGTATAGGCATTATTGATACCATTCATTTAATGGAAGTGGCGCAGGGTGTCAAAGTGCTCGAAAATGACCCAAATTTTCCACAGTCGACCAAAAGTGCCATACATCGTTGGTTTGCGACATATCTGCGCTGGTTGACAGAACACCAATATGGTAAAGATGAAATGGATGCAGCAAACAATCATGGCACCTGTTGGGTGATGCAGGTCGCATCCTTTGCCAGTCTAGTGCAGGATACGGCTTTGCTCAAGATGTGTGCTGAACGCTACCAGCAAATTTTATTACCCAATCAGATGGAAAAAGATGGTAGCTTTCCGCGGGAGCTCCAACGGACCAAGCCTTTTGGCTATTCCCTCTTTAACCTTGATGCGATGACCATGATTTGCCATATCCTGTCTACAACAAATGAACCGTTGTGGCAATATACGTTACCCGATGGACGTACCATCAAAAAAGGAGTGGATTTTGTGATACCTTATATCAGTGATAAGAACAAATGGCCTTATCAAAAAGACGTGATGTATTGGGAGCAATGGCCTGTCGCCCAACCTGCTCTTGTCTTTGCTGCAAATGCTTACCAAGATAGTACCTATTTGCAACTTTGGGCTAAGCTGGATCATAACCCCAAGGAGGAAGAGGTCATTCGCAACTTGCCTATCCGTAATCCTTTAATATGGTTGTAATGCAGGGATAATAATTTTATTCCGGCGTGTAAATCTTACCGATTAACCTTTTACTTAAACAAACCTAAATGTAATATCATGTTCAATATGAATACACTGCTATCAAAATATATTGATGTTTCGAATCGTTTTATCCGAAAAAGACGATTTATCATTTCGATACTGGGCTTGACAACTATCCTTTGTGGCATTCAGGAAACAAAAGCGCAGAGCGCAAAGCAATTGAAAAAAGCCTGGGATCTTGCGGATCGACAGTCGCAGCTGCTCTACAAGGAACTGCAGGTGCTAAAAAAAGTTGATTCCACATTAGCTTCCCCACGTACGCTTTCCGAAAATAACGAGCTGGTGGCCGTTAAACGAGGCGATTGGACAAGTGGTTTTTACCCCGGGGTTTTATGGTATTTATATGAAAAATCCGGAAAACAAAAATGGAAAGAACTGGCGGACGAATTGACAAGCTCAATAGAAGACGAACAATATAATGGGAAGACCCATGATATGGGTTTTAAAATCTTTTGTAGTGTTGGTAACGGTTATCGCCTTACGGCCAATACACATTATCGGGATGTTATAATCCAGTCCGCTAAAACTTTGGCAACACGATTTAACCCCAAGGTCGGATGCATCCGTTCCTGGGATCATAATAGCCACCGTTGGGATTTTCCGGTCATTATTGATAATATGCTCAATCTGGAATTGCTTTTTGAAGCAACAAAATTGACCGGGGACTCTAGCTATTATCATATCGCTGTAAGTCATGCAAACACAACGATGAAAAATCATTTTCGGTCGGATTATAGTACCTATCATGTTATTGACTATAATCCTGCAACAGGTGAAGTCCAGCACAAAAATACACATCAAGGGTTTAGTGATGAGTCTACCTGGGCTCGGGGAGAAGCATGGGCACTCTATGGTTATACCATGTGCTATCGTGAGACCGGTGATCCAAAATACCTGCAGCAAGCTGAAAAGGTCGCGCATTGGCTTTTTGGCCATCCACGTATGCCCAAGGATTTAATCCCTTATTGGGATTTCGATGCACCTCATATTCCGAATGAACCGAGGGATGTTTCAGCTGCCACCGTGATCGCGTCGGGACTATTGGAGCTGAGTACATTTAGCAATCAGGGGAAAGACTATTTGAGCAAAGCGCGGACAATAATGTCTAATCTGATTGACCACTACATGTCCCCTCCAAATAAAAATAAAGGGTTTATATTACTGCATAGTACCGGGTCAAAACCCTCCAATACCGAAGTAGATAAGCCATTAAGTTATGCCGATTACTATTTTTTGGAAGCCCTGCTTCGGGAGGAAAGTTTGCGTTCGGGACGGGCACAGTCTAGCCTGGTTCGAAAAGACCCCGAAGGTAAACTTATTTATTTTCCGGATGATAAGGGAAATATGGTACCTGATTTCAGTCGGGTTGGTTATCACCAAGGAAATCGACCGCTCCCAGCTGTTGGCAGCACTATTTCATTGCATCCTACAGCAGATGGAACTGATCAGCAGATGATACAACGTGCCATCGATGAAATCTCAAACAAACCCCTTGATAAAAACGGATATAGAGGGGCGATAACGCTGAAAAAAGGAATTTACAATATACCCGGCAGTCTACTGATCAAATCGAGTGGTATCGTATTGAGAGGAGAAGGGGATGATGAAGGTGAAACGCTATTGCGTGCCACAGGAAAGCAACAGCGTAGCCTATTGAAAATTTCAGGTGATGGTAACTATGTCGAAGACCAGGCTAAAGGACATGTGGTTCAGTCAATATATATCCCCGTCGGAAGTAAGTATGTCGTTGTGGACGACAGTCGCGATTTTCAGAAAGGGGCATCAATACTTCTTTCTTATGAACTCAATGCGGCCTGGATTAAAGCAGTTAAAATGGACCAAATTATAGCAAGGGAAGGAACAAAACAATGGACAACCAAAGAATATAAATTGAAATTTGAACGTGTTATCGCAGCCATTAGCGGAGATACGTTGTTTTTGGATAATCCGGTCGTTATGGCCATAGATCCGCAGTTTGGTAAAGTATCGGTCGTACCTTTTAAGTTTCCGGGACGTATTCAGGAAGTAGGGGTTGAAAATCTACGTTTTGAATCCGAATTTACCAATGAAACGGACGAAAATCATGGCTGGATAGCCGTTGAGCTTGATAAAGTTGAAAATGCCTGGGTGCGCAACGTTACAGCTCGCTATTTCGGCTATGCGGCAGTAAGCTTGGGACCCTTAGCAAAACAGACAACAGTCATCAGGTCAAAATGTCTTGATGCTAAATCTCAAATTACAGGGGGGCGTCGGTACTCTTTCAATAACAATGGACAGCTCAACCTGTTTACGCAATTATATACCACAGAAGGAAGGCATGATTACGTCACTGGGGCGAGAACATTGGGGCCAAATGTATTTAGTATGTCTGCTGCAACGGATACGCACGCGGATATTGGTCCACATCATCGTTGGGCTGTAGGTACCTTGTACGATCAGATTACGACCGATGGCGAAATTAATGTTCAGGACCGGGGCAACTGGGGAAGTGGGCACGGTTGGGCCGGAGTTACACAGGTATTATGGAATTGCAAAGTCCGGGGAGCGGCGGTACAGCGACCCTGGGCATCAGGACAAAATTTTGCAATAGGAGTAAGCGGCGAAAAAATCCCCGGAAGATTTAAAGATAGGCCCATTGGATTTTGGGAAAATCAAAACAAAAAAATGCAGATTGAGTCGCTTTATGAGCAACAATTAAACGATAGGTTAAATAAATAACTATTGGTGCTTTATAAAATGGAATGATTATTTTTAGCCTATCCATTTCAATTATATTCCTTATGATGCCATTGCGTATTTATATACTCTGGGTTTTTAGTTCACTGATTACCTTTTCTATTTCTCATGCACAGGAAAAGAACTATCGTTTTTTACATCTGGATGTAAACGAAGGTTTATCGCAAGGGAGTGTTTTTGCTATTGAACAGGACCACTTGGGATTTATGTGGATCGGCACCCGTGACGGCCTGAATAAATATGATGGCCGCAAGTTTACAATTTATAGAAGCAATCCGCAGGATAGTCTTTCTTTAGAGCATAATTTTATACAGGCGATCACTGAAGACAAAAAAAAACGACTTTGGGTAGGTACAACAGGCGGCCTTAACTTATACAATCGTGATGCAGATAATTTTGCGCGGATCTCCTTGCCCGTAGTAGAGAGCAACAGTGGGAAGATAGAAGTAAATGTGCATCAGATTTTTCAGGATTCTAAAGACCTAATTTGGGTCGCAACAAATGTTGGATTATATCGGATAAAAGAAGGAGCTCATTTGGAAGCTGAGCTTGTTTTTAATGAGATTACGGTAGAAGGGAGCAATGGGCGTTCGTATTTTAGGAATTTTAGAACAATCTACGAAGACGGGAAGAAAAGATTATGGTTATGCACAGATGATGCAATTGTACTCATGCAGTCAGCTTCTAGAGGCGGCAATAGGTTGAAAGTGTTACGCACCTATTTCAATCAGAAAGGATTGATTAATAAAGTAAATCAGCGATTTCAGGCTGTACTGGAATTTGCTCCCGGAGTCTTTTGGGTGGGAACAAAATATAATGGAATAAAAATAATCAATGAAAATACGGGCGAAGTATCTTCCCTAATGGGTCATGATAGCCAGACTGCAAATTTAGCAAACCAAGATGTCCGTTCACTAAAGAAGGCTGATGATGGCAGCATATGGATTGGAACATTCAACGGTCTCTATCTGTATCGAAATGGAAAGTTATTATTTATACAGGCTGACGATAATAATCCCAATAGTTTAAGTAACAACTCTATTCGACCAATTTTTCAGGATAAAAGAGGTTCTATTTGGATCGGGACCTATTTTGGCGGAATTAATATCTATGATAAGGATATACCTAATTTTCAAAATTTTACCCATCAGTCCCGAAGAAATAGCTTGAGCTATAATGTTGTCAGTGCTTTTTTGGAGAATCCGAATGGAGAACTAGTCATAGGCACAGAAGGTGGTGGATTGAATTATTTTAACCGATATAATGGTTCATTTTTTAATGAAAGACACGATAAAAATAATGCTGGAAGCTTAAGCCATAACAATGTGAAATCTATCTGTCGCGATCGGGAGGGAAATTTATGGGTCGGTACCTATGATGGTGGATTAAATTTGAGACGCAAGGGGCAGCAGGTATACGAACATTTTCGTTTTGATCCAAATGCGGCAAATGGGCTAGCTAACAATAATGTCTATGCGCTGTTGGAAGATCGCCAGGGCGATATTTGGATCGGAACATTTGGTGGCGGTTTGCAGGTACAGCGGAAAAATCAAAAATCCGGTTATTTCCAGACCTTCAACGTCGCCGGTAAACAGTTGAGCTCAAATATGGTCAGAGCACTCATGGAGGATTCCAGCGGTAATTTATGGATCGGCACTTCTAATGGACTAAATCTTAAAATAGCAGGTACCGATAAATTCATATCGTTTTTGAATCACAAAAATGACTCCCTTTCGATTAGTGGTAATGATATTATTAGTATTCATGAAGATAGAAAAGGACAAATCTGGATTGGAACCTATATGGGAGGTTTAAATCGGTATCTACCCGAAAAGAAAGCCTTTAAGCGTTTCAATAAACAGAATGGTCTACCGATAAATAATGTTTTTGGTATTTTGAGCGATCTTAAAAACAAATTATGGTTGAGTACCAATACTGGGATTACCTGTTTCGATCCGCAAGCGGGGAGTGTTAGAAGTTATACAAAAGTGGATGGCTTGCCGGGGAATGAGTATATTCAAAATGCAGCCACGATACTGCGCAACGGAAAATTCGCTTTCGGTAGTTTTTCCGGCTTTACCCTGTTCAATCCCGATAGTCTGAGTGTGAATAGTTATGTGCCGCCGATACAGTTTACTGATCTCAAATTGTTTAACCGTACTGTCAGACCTGACGTGGATGGCGTAATCGCCAAGGATATTTCCATGATTGATGAATTGGTGCTGGATCATAATCAGAATGTATTTAGCTTAGAATTCAGCGTGTTGAATTATGTCCATCCCGAAAAAAACCAATATGCCTATTATTTAAAAGGTTTTGATCAGGATTGGAATTACGTAACAAATCCGGTAGCAACCTACACGAATTTAGATCCGGGCAATTATGAACTCTGGATAAAAGGATCTAATAACGATGGTATTTGGAATGATAAGCCACGGGTATTAAAAATAAGGATTCTCCCTGCGCCATGGAAAACATGGTGGGCCTATACCGGTTATTTTTTGATTTTAGGGTTTGTTGTATTTTTGATTATTCGTTTTTTTCATGGTCGAAATAAACTAAGACGCGACCTTTTGATTAGGAAGCTCGCTTCAGAAAAACAAGAAGAATTGCACGAAGCTAAACTGAATTTCTTTACAAATATCTCACATGAGTTCCGTACACCTTTGTCATTGATTATAGGTCCCTTGAACCAGTTGAAAACGGATCATTCCCTATCGGAGTACGCAAAAGAACATTTGGGATATGCCACACGGAATGCTGACCGCTTAATGAATCTGGTTAACCAGCTGCTTGATTTTCGAAAACAGGAAGGTGGAAAAATGAAACTGAATTATCAGAAAGTCCTGGTCGCCGAATACCTTAAAAATGTTTTATTAAACTTCCATTTTATCGCAGAAAAGAATAATATCCAGTTTTTTCTCGAAAATAATATCCCCGTCGATTACAGGACAACGCTGGATCCTGAACAGTTTGAAAAAGTACTTGTCAATCTAATCTACAATGCCTTTAAATTTACAGATAAGGGGGGACGGATAAAAGTACAAAGCGAATTGCAGGATGTTGGAGGTGATACCAGACTACTTATTTCCGTATGGGATTCCGGTAGAGGGATTCCGGCAAAAGATATTCCCCATGTATTCGAACAATTTTACCAGGCAAATACCGACAGAATCGTCGCCACCAGCAGTGGCATTGGACTTGCATTGTCACGATCCATCATCCATTTACATGGGGGCTTGTTAACTGTTGAAAGTAATATGGCAAAAGAAGCTCTGGCGTACAATACTGTTTTCCGGATTAGTCTGCCACAGCAGAATTTGAGTATGGATACCTCAAGTACCACGGATCTTTTAACAGATATGGCTGAATCCGACGTGACCGTACACACGGATCAACAGGTGGATGATCACGACAAAAACGATATCGAGGCGGAGCACATAGCGGATGAAAAACCGGTTATTCTCGTTGCCGAAGATAATGTGGAACTCAGATGTTTCCTTTCTGAAAATTTACGCAAGAAATATGTGGTTTTAGAGGCCAATGACGGAAATGAGGCGCTGGCATTAGTTCATACGAGGCAACCTGACATTATTATTTCTGATGTAACGATGCCCAATTGCGATGGGATAACATTGTTGCAGCAAATAAAAAATGATAATAGCACAAACCACATCCCTGTTATTTTATTGACTGCCCGAACGGCAGATCCTTATATTACTGAAGCCTTTGAAGTTGGTACCGACGATTATATTACCAAACCATTTAGTATGCCACACCTGATTCAGAAAATAGCCAACATTATACAGACAAGAAAACGTTTGGAAGAAAAGTTTGTGCAGAATTATCTGCTGGGAGGCCAGGGAACAGAGACAACCGAAAGAACGCGTTTTTTGGATCAGGTATTGGGTATCGTGGAGGAAAACCTGGGCTGTGAAAACTTCGGTGTACAGGAATTGACGAAGGCAATAGGGGTGAGCCGATCCGTTTTATACCGCAAAATAAAACAGCAAACTGGTCTCAATCTGGTCGAATTTATCAATATGGTCCGTCTAAAAAAGGCCGCCCACATATTAGTACACAACAGCGAACTGAGTATCAGTGAAGTTGCCTATCAAGTCGGTTTCAATGATCCAAAATATTTTAGTAAGACCTTTAAGAAATTCTATAAAGAAAGCCCGCGTACGTACATCGAGAAATTGAATGTGAAAGAAAATTAAGAGAAATTGTATCGCATAAAAAAAGGTTTTCAAACGGGGAGAATGAAAACCTTCAATAACCAATTATAAACCTAAATTATGATGATACAAAGATAACTGTTTTTAAACTTATTCCAAAAATAAAATAGCACCCTTATCGGAATGTGTGGCTTAAAATCTACAATGTAGTTTTATCTGTTTATATTACAGCCTATTCGTTTTAGCTAACTTACTAATGAAAAGAAGAGTGAGCAAGCCCAGTACCGCAAATAAAGCATAGCCCAGTCCGATTTCAAGCTGAGACGAAGGGTTGACCAAGCTGACAGTGCCATAACTTAAGGAGGATGTGACCAGGTAGGTAATTCCACCGACTAATCCGCCTGCAATCCCCGCCGACAAGGGGAATCTGCCCAGACAATAACTGAAATAGTTGTTAAATATAAATCCGGCTGTACAATGGATGGCAAACGCAAAGAATGTCAAGGTATATAAATTTGCTATATAGGGAGAGACCACAATCATGACTAACACCAAGATGATCTGAATAAAATTTGCCATTCGCAATTTAGGGAGGAGGGCTCTTTTGATCAATGCTTTTCCAATAAAGCCTCCACACATCCAGGCCAATCCCATGATAAGCGATATGTACCCCGTCGTGATTGCCCCGTAACCCAATTGGTGCTCGATGAAAAATGGACCACTAAGGTTATAAAACATAACAAGTCCATAAGATATCCCGCACATCAATACGCCGAACGTGAAGTCATTTGTCTTTAACATCATTTTAAATTCGCCGATAAGATAGCTGATGTGCAATGGTTTTCTTTGTTTGATCGTCTCTCCGGAGAAGATCAATTCCAGCACAAAAAGGATAGCGCTATAAACGGCAAGAACCATAAAATTAGACCGCCATCCAAACTGTGTTTGCAGGTATCCGCCAATAAAAGGAGCAATAATAGGTCCGATCGACCAGACGATGGTCATAATACTGAGGTAATGTTTGCGCTGCTCTCCTTCATACACATCCACAAAGTAGGCCCGTTTCGAAATCACAACGAACGCAGACAGAATTCCTTGGAGAATACGCATACCGTAAATGACCCAGATATCATGTGTAGTTGCGGTTATCCAAAAACTAAGGACAAAGAGAAACAGTGAAATCAGATTAATTTTATATCGTCCCCAGGCATCTACAAGTGCGCCAGTGAAGAATTGTGCGACACCATAACTGATTAGAAACAATGAAAGCGTTAACTGGATGTGACCTTCGCTGAGACCGAGTTCCAGAGCCATTTGTGGCATCGAAGGTAGATAGATGTCGGTAGCAAGCCCTGTTATGGGAACAAGTGCAAAAGCCAGTATCGTCGGAATAAAAGATTGGCGGGGTTTAGCGTTTTTTTTCATCTTGATAATTTGTCGACAAAAATAATTCCATTGATGGAAACAAAATATATAGAATTCAAACAAATTATTGTGAAAATCAAACAGCCTGTGCGGCAAACTTCCAGGATAGCAATGCTGGCAATGGCCAACATTGCTATATATGCGTTTTAATAGCCTGGATTCTGCTCAAGGATGGTCTTTCCGACCAGATCGATTTCTGTTTGTGGAATCGGGAAAAGATGCATATAATCTTTGGGTGATAACGTGACTTTCTGAGCGATTTGTGAGGAAGGATTGTAATTACGTTCTTCGACCTTCATCACTGCCGTCATTTTTCCTTTACGGACCAAATCGTACCAGCGTTCGCATTCAAAGGCTAGCTCGATCTGTCGTTCATCGAGCAATGCGGTAACAAATTGGTCTTTTTGCGTCAGCTGATCAATGCTGTAGTTATGATTTTGATTTCCGAATGCCCTTTGACGTATTTTATTGAGTTGTGTTATTGCATCGCCAAGTTTGCCGTTTTCATTCAGCGCTTCTGCATACAGTAAAATGATATCGGCCAATCGAAGAATGGGAAGATCCAATCCCGCTGCCAATGCCGTGTGTTTGACAATAAATTTGGAGGCATATGGAAAATAGATGGCATTTTGTCCACCTGATACTGCGGAAAAATAATTTGATTCAATCGTTTTGCGAAGACGTTTATCATCAGTCTGAATCTTTTTATGTAGACTCCAGGAAGGGAGTGCAACCTCAGAACCACGGGACACCAAATTATAAATTCCGCCATTAGGAACAAATGCTGTAGACAGGTCTTGACCGTTGGTACCGTCCGTATAGCCAATGCTGAAAAGAACCTCACTATTGTTCTCATTTTCCAGTGACCACAACTGATTATAATCAGCGACCAGCGTATAATTATCTCCATAACTGGTGAAAAATTGTCGCAACACTGTCTCAGCGTTCGTCCAGTCTTTTTTTGCCACATATACTTTGCCAAGCAGTGCAAGAGCTGCTTCCTTACTTGCCCGATTTCTGGATAAAGCGGATTTTAACGGAAGTTTTTCAATCGCATCGTTCAGGTCCTGAATAATTTGATCGTAAATTGCTTCCGTAGCACTTCTTTTGTATTGTCTGGCTTCGTCAATCGACAATGCTGTAAGTACTTTAGGAACAGCACCAAAAGTTCGGACCAGATCAAAATAAAATAAAGCCCGCATAAACTTAGCTTCGCCCAGATGTTGATTTTTTTTGCTCACGGTATAATCTTTAGGTTTGTCTATATTCGAAATTACGGCATTGGCCCTAAAAATTCCCGCATAGCTTTCCTGCCAGAAAGTGGTCAGGATAGGGTTGGTTGGAGAGATGGCCAATGCATCTATTTCAGGAATACCCGCAAAACCGGTATTGGTTGATCCATATAAATTATCGGAACAAAGCTCCAGCAACTGATAATCATTTGGCTTCCGGCTTTGCATTTTAGCATAAATACCGAGGACGGCTTTTTCCATATCGTTGGCATCATTGTAATAATTGATGTCTGTCAGTGATGATGGTGGAATTGTGTTCAATAATTCATCCGTGCAGCTGCCGAACAGCAAACTTGAAGCCAGTAGCAGGGTTGTTGTGTTTAATTTCATGATAGGCACACATTAATAATTAAAAACTGAGATTTAATCCAAAGGTGTACACACGGCTTATGGGTTCAGAGCCCACATTATAACCGGGCGTGCTGCTGATACCACCGACTTCACCACCCGTATAACCTTCAGGATTGTAGGCGTGAAAACCTTTTTTTGTCAACAAGAAAGCATTGTTTACCGAGGTAAATAGCCGAAGACTCTTTATGCCCATTTTTGAAGATAAATCTGTCGGGAAAGTGTACCCAAAATTGATATTACGTAAAGCCAAAAAGGAGGCATCTTCGATGTAAAGGTCCGAATTGGCGTTAAAGCTTAGTTGGCTCAGAGACAAGGCTGGAGTATGGCCATCGCCAGGGTCTTGTGGCGACCACCAAGAGCCGGCAACCAGCGATTTTCTCATATTCCCCAATACAGAACCCTGATAAAACTGATTCTCGAAATTGTACATTTTTGATCCGATTACGGCCTGCAGGGTGAAAGAAAGATCGAAGTTGCGGTAAGAAAATGTATTGGTCATCCCCCAGTAACTTTTAGGCATAAAGTTACCAAGGATGCTGCGGTCGTCAGCTGTTATTTTACCATCTTTATTGATATCTTCATAAATGGGATTACCAAGCTTTTCGCCCGTCAGTTTCGGTAAACTGTTTAGTTGTTCCTCACTCTGGAAAACGCCAATATGTTTATATCCGTAGTAGGAAAACATCGGCTCGCCCACGCGAAGGAGCCAGTTCATACCATAGGAAATGGACGTCATCCTTTCATTGACACCGCCCAGATTAATCACTTTGTTGCGGTTGATGGAGAAGTTGAAATTTGTGTTCCACTTCAATTTGCCAATGAGATTTTTGCTGTTCAGATCAAATTCGAAACCTTTGTTTTCGATTTCGCCAATATTGGATAGAGAGCTGGTAAAGCCGGTTGTACCGGGGATGGAGACTTGGTAGAGCAGGTTTTTTGTACGTTTACGGTAGTAGTCGGCGGTGATCGAAAGTCGATTTGTCCAAAACGACAGGTCAATGCCAAGGTCAAACTCATTGGTTTTTTCCCAGCTTAGTTTATTATTGCCAAAACTGCTTTGTGCTAGCCAGTTCTGTGTTTGATCATTTACCGTATATAATCCGCCAGTGACCAGGCCTAAATAAGCGAAATCGCCAATGTTCATATTGCCTGAATTTCCTAGGCTTGCACGCAATTTAAAGTCTGAGATCAGATCTTGGTCCAGCATAAAGTTTTCTTTGCTAATGCGCCAGGCCGCGGAGGCTGAGGGAAACAGCCCCCATTTGTTATCGGGTCCAAACCGCGACGAACCGTCGGTACGGATGGACGCAGAGAGTAAGTATTTTTCTTTATAAGCGTAATTTGCACGTCCAAAATAAGAAATCATTCCCCAGACGGATTTTAAGGTATTGCTTCCGTTGGGATTGATCAAGGCATTATTTAATGTTTCAATTATATTGTTGTTGAATGTTCCGTTGACGGCCAGCAAATTGATATTTCGGCTTGTAGCTTTTTGGTAAGAAGCGCCTGCCATTAAAGAAACATCATGATGTTGAGCAAACGTCCTGTTATAATTTAACGTGTTTTCATTGAGCAGCGTGATGATGCGGGAATCTGCGGCATTGCCCGAGGAAAGTCCGGTATTGGATGCCCAAGAAGCCTGAAACTTATCCGTATTGTTGTAAAACATATTTGCATTCAGGGTCGTTTTAAATGTCAGGCCATCGAGGATTTTGTAGACGGCATAGATATTGCCCAATGCACTGAGTGTCTGTCCCTGATTATTGGTTCCCATCAAGATTCCCATTGGGTTGGCTTGTGAGGATACGTTGAAGCCCCAATAATCACGTGCTTTAGGGTAGCTTCCATCCGGATTTTGGATCGCAACAAAAGGTGGGTATTTATTGTAGGAGTCCATTGTCAACGGGGAGGTGCGAGCTGACTGATAGGTTGGGTTGAGCATTGCACCGATCTGGAACCGTTCGTTGATCTTCGTATCTACGGAAGCCCGCATGCCATAACTCTTGAAAAAGGTGTTTAACAGCGTTCCCTGCTGGTCTTTATAAACTGCAGAGAGGTAATATTTAGTCTGTTCAGTACCCCCGGTTACAGAAAGATCATAACTTTGAAAAGGCGCATTTTTGGTTACTGCATTTTGCCAGTTGACGTCGTTACCATTCAGTATGTCCGGATTCACCTGGTAGCCTGCCGGGCGGCGTGAGTCCCCCCACAGTGGGAGGCTGGTATCGCCACCTACATAAAAGTATTCCCGATTCTGATATTTAATAATGGTTTCATAATACTCTTGGCTGCTCATAAAATCGTCATGTAGGATAGGTTGTGACCATCCCGCCAGGACATTTGCACGTACAACGGGCTTGCCCGCTTTCCCTGTTCTTGTGGTAATGATGATGACCCCACCAGAGGCTCGTGACCCATATATTGATGCCGCTGATGCATCTTTCAATACTTCGATGGATTCAATATCATTTGCATTGATATTGGACCAGCTCGCCCCGGGGAATCCGTCAACCACCAGAAGCGGATCATTTCCAGCAGAAATTGAGCCTATACCACGAATCCGTATGACGGGAGCGGCACCAGGGGTACTTCGGGTCTGCGAGATATTTAATCCTGGTAATCTAGCCTGAAGTGCGGTCTCCGGCCGTGCGCTTGGAACCTGGTCCAAATTTTTATTTTCAATTTTTGACACCGAGGCGGTTAGCGAGCTTTTTTTGATCGAACCATAGCCAATGACAACGGTTTCCTCCAACTGGGTTGCCGCCTTGACTAGGGGGATAATAAGCGTTGGGGTACTGGTCAGGGCTACCCGATAGCTATCATATCCCACGGAGGTGATGGTCAGGGAATCCCCCGGTGATGCCAAGAGCTTAAATTTTCCTTCGTTATCTGTTGAGGTGTACTTTCCGCTGGAGGTTCTTATGGTAGCTCCAGCTAGTCCAACATTAAGCTGCTTATCCTTGACCAAACCATCGTAGGTTATTGCTTGTTGGGCTACTGAAAACAGCGGGCTGGCGCCACATGTTGCGCAGAGCAAAAGGCAGGAGATATTGGTTAATTTTGCCATAATTTAGTTTGTAAAGTAGTACGCAGTAAGTTATCTTAGACCTAAGAAATTTTGTACGAATGCATCGTCGTTTAGTTCTGGATAATCGCTGTACACACGGTCGATTTCCTCTTTTTGCCCCGGCGATAGTTGTTCCTTTGGATTGATACACCAAGTACCTTTCATCAAGCCCTGACGCGTAAGGACTTCATGGAGCCCCGGTATACAGCCGTGAAAAGCATTTGCCGGATCAAAAAATGCAGCATTGCTGTCGGTTATTGCAATGGCTTTGCTTAATAGGTGACTTGCTGTCTGATTATCAGGATTGCATTTGTAAGCCTTAATTTCATCCAGAAGTGTTACTGCTTTTTGCGTCCACACGGCCCAATGACCCAGTAAGCCTCCTTTAAAATCAATCTCAACAATCTTCCCGTTCACTGGAAATTGATAAGTGGTCATTAGGTCATTGACAATATTGTCATCATTGCCTGTATACATGGCGATTTGATCACTACGATTTGAATTTGCGAGCGCACGCATGACATCCAGTGTTTGGTAGCGATTGAAAGAAGCACATTTGATAGCAACAACATTTTCTATCGCAACAAACTCCTGCCAAAAGGAATAGGAAAAAATACGTCCGCCCACCGAGGGTTGGAGATAGAATCCAAATACCGGAATGATAGCGGCAATTGCACGTACCCGATCAAGTATAGCCTTTTCTGTCCATCCGTTGAGCCCGCCCATACTTAATAAGCCAATATCATAGCCATATATAAGTGCTGTGTTTGCCTCCTGTATCGCTTGCTCGGTAGGTCCGCAGATGCCCGCAATCTTAAGAAAGGGGCGTTGAAGCTGCGCCTTGTCCACCTCTTCGCTGGCCCATTTTAAAACAGTTTCGAATAGGTTGATTTTTGGATCACGAATTTCGAACTGGGTGGAATGTACGGCGACGGCAATTCCTCCAGCTCCGCTTGCGATGTAATATTTTGTCAAAAGGCGTTGAGACTCTTCATCTATGCTGCGGTCTTCATGAAGAGCCAGGGGATGGGCGGGGATGACCGTTCCTGCCTGGAGATGTTGTTGTAAATTAGCGTCTAATTTTTTCATTGGAATAATTGTTTTTCTTTAGAATTTCCCTTTTCTTTCTTGAAAATGGGTGTCTTTGTTCCAGAGCTCACCGCCGTTCATTAACCAGTGTGCCGTAATAGCAATGGCTTCCCGGATGGTCGTTTTTGGATAGCCAAATAGGCGGTGACATTCAGAGGCATTGTTGAGCAGGGCTGTTCCTGCAGCTTGGTTTATAAATACCGGTGTACTGTTGAAATGTTCGCCAAATCGCTCAGCAATCCAACGTATAGATAGGATTTCAGGACCGGTCACATTCAATATTTTTGCAGGAGTCTGGCAGTGCAATAGGGATCTTAAAGCAATTTCATTCGCGTCCCCTTGCCAGATTACATTCACGTTTTCGGTTGTCAGGTCTATGGGCAATTGCTCCTTGACAGCTTTTGCTATTTCAACCAATACACCATAGCGAAAATCGACAGCGTAGTTTAGTCTATAGATAAGGGTCGGTGTATGGTTTTTCTTGGCAAAATATTCGAAAATGCGCTCTCGGCCCAAGCAGGATTGTGCGTACTCACCCACAGGTTCTGGTGTAGTTTCTTCGGATGCTCCGGCACGATTGATGGGCACAAAAGGAAGTACATTACCCGATGAAAAGGCGACAATATTGGATTTTTCGAAATGGGAGGCAACCATTCCGGGGAGGTAGGTGTTCATCGCCCAGGTGAAGTCCTCATTTCCCGTTGTGCCAAATTTATGCCCGGCCAGGTAAATAACATTGCGGACCTGCGGAAGCTCCTTGAGCTGATTGGGATCCAATAGGTCGCAGGCAATAGTCGAGACACCGATATCTTCTAATTCCTGCTGTAATTCTGTCGTTGAAAAGCGCGATACGCCAATAACCTTTTTTTTAATGCCAGCAGCCTCAATCGCCCGAATAGCCAATTTAGCCATGCTTGGCCCCATTTTTCCGCCGATTCCTAAGAATAGGATGTCTCCCTGGATTTTTTTTATGTCTTCAATGAGCTCCGCCGATGGCGCGAGTATCTGTTGCTCTAATGCTGCTAAAGTGTTGTTATCCATAGCTGATTTATTTGATTAAATTGTAAAAATTACTGATAGCGAGGGCGACGAGCAATACAAGTCCCAGGACGGTCCACAATTTCGTCAATGGTTTGTTTCGGAGATCGCCCATGATCTCCTGATCGTTGGCGATGAGAAATAGGATAATACCAATAAAAGGGACAAGGAAAATGGTGATACTTTGTGCAAAAACAATTAGTTCCAAGGGTAGGTTTCCGAAGATAAGGGCAATGACAGAACCAAAAATCATAACCATGGAAATGAACAGCTTGACTTTCGGATGGTTCAGGTTATTGCCATAACCAAAGGTATCACCGAGTAATGATCCGCCGAGGACGGCGTTTCCAATTAAGGACGAAAAAGAGGCTCCAAACAGTCCGACGAAAAAGAGGTGCGAAGCATAAGTTCCCAAAAGTGGCTCCAGCGCACGACCCATTTCAGCAGCCGAACGCAGTTTGATGCCCTGAGGATGGAGTGTGTTCGCCGCACATACCATTACGGCGGCACTCATAATGCCCAGGATAATGATACCGATCCGGCTTCCCATGAGCTGCCTTTGGGTCGTCTGCTGGTCGCCGGATAATTTGCGCCGGGATTGTACGAGATAGCTCTGATAGAAAGCGCCCACAATGGAAAAACAGGAAGCCGTAAAAGCAATGATCAGGCCGACTGAGCCAGGTGGGATACTTGGTGCAAATCCTTTAAGAAAGTCGCCTACAGGGGTCTCAATCATAATCGCTGTTGAAAGAAAGGCAAAGAGCATAAGAATAATCAATGCCAGCATTAATTTTTCCAGCAGTGCGTAGAATGATTTAAAGAAGAGTAGCAGAATACCGATCACATTGAACACAATAATCCAAATTTGCGGATTTGTTCCTGTTGCCTCCGAAATGGAAATGGATACCCCGGTGGCGTTGCCCGATTGGAAGCAGGTGGCGACGAGAAAAATACCGATGCCAATAACAATGGATATTGTCTTCCCGAATTTATTTCGGATTAAAGTGAGGAGGGATTCGTCACGGGCAATGCCGATACGTGCCGCCATATTGGTGAAAACTGTCATAAAACAGATGGCGACAACGACGACCCAAAGGAGTGAAAAACCGTAATCGGCGCCCATTTTTGATGTAATGGTCATTTTACTTGGACCGAAAACCAGAGCCGCAGTAATGACACCCGGTCCCAGGATGGATAACCAGTTCTTGAATAAGGAGCGTTTGGGAGCTTGTTGCTGTTCCATAAATTTAGCGTAATGAGGTTAAGTTCTGTTGGTTGATTTTAGAGGCATTATTCCCAAAATGAGTTCGAATATAATTTGCAACCGCGATGATCTCCTCGTCTTTGAGAAACGAAAATGCCGGCATTGCACCCTCATAGTTGACCCCATTGATCGACTGACCGTTCAGTCCATGTAAAAGCAGCTTTAATAGGGGTTTGGGCTCACCAATGACCGTGGCTGACTGTGTTAATGGCGGAAATGTATTTGTCAGTCCCTTACCGTCAGATTTGTGACAGGAAGCGCAATAGGAATCGTATAATGTTTGCCCGTTTTTTACGGTCGGCGCGATACTGTTGGCCGTTTGTGGCTTAAGGATGGGAGCGGCCGCCTTGTCTGAAAGCCGAAGCCGATAAATAACATCGTCATCTGGCTTCGGAAATCCTTTTTGCGGATTCCAGTCACGGTTGCTCGAACAGAAATAGATATCACCGTTGGGTAAAACCAAAACCGAGCGCAAGCGGCCAAGCTGATCTTTAAATAAAACTTTTTCATCGGTTATCTTTTTGCCATCGGCTGATAATTTCAGAATCCGTAAGGACTGGTTTTTTAGCGTTGCTAAAATCAAGCTGTTCTGCCATTCAGGGATGGTTGCGGCACCATAATAAGCCATTCCGGAGGGGGCAACCACTGGTGTCCACGATTTTATCGGTTCAGTTCGAGGGCTTAGCGTGGCTATAGCTTTTTCCTTTTCGGTATCAATCATACCTTCAATTTGCGGCCAGCCATAATTTTTAAGGGGCTGGATAAGATTAATCTCATCTTCAATGGCATCCCCATGTTCGGAGGTGTAGATTGTTCCTTTGTCGTTATGGGTAAGTCCCTGCATATTACGGAAACCCCAGGCATAAACATAACTGTTTGCTATCGGATTATCCGAAGGAATCGTACCATCCAAGTTTAACCGTAAGATCTTTCCATTTAACGAACAGCTATCCTGGGCAAAGGTATCACTTGCCGCATCGCCTGTCGCCCAATACACTTTCTTGTCAGAAGATACAATGACACGCGAACCATTGTGTCCGGTATTGCCGGGTATCTGCAACAGGAGCTTAGGGTTGGACAGTCTGCCATCGGCACTATAATCGTAGCGGTACAAATTTGAAAAAATAAGGCTGTCTCTTTTACTGGTATACGACAGATAGAGGTAGGCCTGCTCGTGTTCAGGCTGATACAGGGACATACCTAACAAGCCGAGCGTACGCTGATGGTAGACGTCTTTTAGGCTGTCGACTAAACTGACCTTTTTTGTTTGTATATCCAGCCTTCGGATACTTCCGCCAATTTCCGAAAATAAAATAGCCCCGTTTACATGATCGTATTGTAAGTCCCATGGAACTTGTAGGCCAGTGGCCTCTTTGGATAAAGAAAGTATGCTGTTCTCCAATTGGATGCTATTGATTATCACTGTCTCCTTTTCGTCCCTTGTAGAACAGGAAGACAGAAAGAACATCAATGGCAATAACCAAACATAGTTTATTTGTTGTTTCATTGTCGGTCAATGGTTACTTTTTTGATTTATCTGGTTATGTCAAAATTAGTTTATTAAAAATAAATATACAAAAAATAATGTAATTTGTATACAAAATTATTAGATACGTATTGCTAAATTCGATTTAGTGTTGTTATTAGTTAATTCTATAGATAGTTTTACTAGGTTGATCTGTGTTTATTAGGGAGGATGCTTTGTAAAAAAGTAAAAAAAATATTGAATTGTATACAAAAAATATATATTATTGTATTCACTATGATAAAGTATAGGAGCGAAGTCATTGTAAATTATAAAACGAAATGCCGCTTCTTTAAAATACCAATAAACTGAAGAGCTTATAAATCATTTATTTAACCACTTTAACCTGAGTATTCATGATACTAAAACAGATTAAAATACGGGATGTGATAAACAGGAACTGTCTTTTGGTTGGACTGCCTTTTATTTCAATGGGTGCGTTTGCCTCTGTTCCCTCTTTTCCCTATCTGGAAAAGATTCCTATTCAACGCGTTCTTAATTCGGCAGGGAGCGCAGTAAATTTTCAACAGCAGATCGTTGGGCAGGTGCTCGATGCGAAAGGTCAGCCACTGGCTGGAGTGGAGGTGCGCAATCTTAAAAACTCATCCGTTACGGTGACAGATCAGGAGGGGCGGTTCAAATTGAATGGGTCTTCTTCGGATCAGATTCAGTTTCGCCTGATCGGTTTTAGTACAAAGGTGGCTTTGGCAAGGGATGTGCAGGCTTTGGTGCTTGAAACGAATGAAAGTACGCTTGATGAAGTCGTTGTAGTTGGTTATGGTAAGCAGAAGAAAGAGACGCTGACAGGTTCTGTTTCCAGTGTTAGGTTTGATGAGTCAACGGTGAGCCGACCAAACATGAATTTAGCATCCGCTTTGGTCGGTAAGGCATCTGGACTTAATATTGCGCAGACCTCCGGTAGTCCCGGTGCAGAAGGATTTGATCTGTTGATTCGTGGTAAGGGGACAATGAATGATGCTTCTCCTTTGGTTGTCATTGACGGGGTGCCCGGTGCATTGAATGATGTCAATCCCAATGATGTGGAAAGTATATCCGTGTTGAAGGATGCATCATCGGCTGCAATATATGGTTCCCGGGCTGCGAATGGCGTTATACTGGTAACTACTAAGCGCGGGAAGGGAGAAGATTTTACTGTAACTTATAATGGGTACTTCGGGCGCCAGCAAGTGGCTAAAAATATCGATTTTATAACTGATATGGCAACCCATATGGAGCTTGTTAACGAGTCGGAAGGGCGGGAAAAATATAGCGCTGAATTAATTGATACCTGGAGAAAGGAGTCGGCGGCAGGTAATCCGCTGTATCCAAATACAGATTGGTACAAGGAAATGCTGAATACCGCGCCGTTAACCGAACATACACTGTCTGTTCGTGGCGGCGGTAAAAAAGGGAATTTTGCCATGTCCTTGGGTTTTCTGGATAACAAGGGGGTGGTGGATAATTCCGGTTTCAAAAAATATGATTTTCGGATCAATGCCGATACGAAGATCAAGAATATCTTGACCTTGGGCGGAAATGTTTTTGGTACCTGGTCAAACCGGCAGCCTCTGGATGTGAATAGCTTTTTTGGAGCGATCCGTAATACGACGCCGGGAGTTGTGCCACAGTATGAGGACGGCCGTTATGGAGGGGAGATGTTTCTAGGGCTGCCTCAGGGGTCTAATCCAAGAGCTTATGTAGATAATATTCGGGGTGACTACGAAAGGCAAAAGCTTGGGCTTAAGTTTTTTAGTATAGTGAATTTCATGGAAAATCTGGAGTGGGAGAGTAGTTTTGGTTTTAATTACAACAATAACCGGAATTGGGAATATGTGCGGCCTTACTCCTTGTGGAACTTACAGACCGGATTGGAATATCAAAAAAAGCCAAGCGTAAGTAGTTTGTTCAATGGTAGCATCCGTAATTATACAACGGTGCTGAATACCCTGTTGCGGTACCGTGAAACAATTGCGGACAATCATCATTTGGCGGTATTGCTTGGTTTTGATCAGCAGTATAACCGTATGGACAAATTTGATGCAAAAAAGAATGATATATTGGGGGATGATGCGATCTATATTCTGGATGCGGGGGCAAACCTTGAAGCGATCAATGGTTCCGGGACAGATGATGCTCTTCAGTCTTATTTTGGTCGTTTGAATTATGATTTTAAAGGAAAATATCTATTTGAAGCAAATGCACGCTATGACGGTTCTTCCCGGTTTGCAAAGGAGAATAGATGGGGGTTCTTCCCGTCCTTTTCAGCGGGCTGGCGTGTAACGGAAGAGGAGTTTGCGCAGCCTTTGAAAGCTATATTTGATGAAATTAAAATTCGTGGTTCATGGGGTAAGCTGGGGAATAATAGAATCGGCGATTATACTTATCAAGTCGTATACGGTTCCTATTTGTATCCATTTGGTGGTCAGCTGAAGCAAGGGGTGGCGCCAAAGGAAATTGCGAACAGTAAAATTATGTGGGAAACGACAACGATCGCTAATATCGGTTTGGATCTTGCTTTGTTAAATAATAGGTTGACTTTTAGCGCGGAATATTTTGATCGTAACACCTCGGATATCCTGACAAAGATCCCTATTCCTATGGTTATGGGTAACTTCTCGCCACCCTGGCAGAATATTGCCGAGATGCGTAACAGAGGGGTTGATCTCCAGCTTGGATATTTTGGGAAAATAGGTGCAGATTGGTCCTACGGTCTGAATGGTAACCTGTCCTTCCTGAACAATAAAGTGATTAAGTTCAACGGTAATAGATCAATCAATGAAAGTTATATTACCATGGAAGGAAAGCCTTTCAATAGTTTTTATATGCTTGAATTTGATCGAATTATACAGGACCAAAGTGAAATTGATCAATTGAAGGCTGATGGTTATACTTTTGGGACATATGTGGGCGGAGAACCTAAACCGGGGGATATGTTGTACAAAGACGTGAACGGCGACAAGGTGTTCAATGAGGAGGATAGGGTTGTCAAGAATTATTCGGGATTGCCTAAAGTTACCTACGGATTGAGTCTGAATGCAGGTTTTAAGGGTTTTGATCTGAACGTCGTGGCACAAGGTGTTAGTGGTGTGAAGCAATATTGGGGTAACGATGGTTTTAATACCTTCAACATCAATGAAGGTTTCTTGCAGAATGCGGAAATATTAAACCGCTGGACACCTGAAAACCATTCTACCGAATATCCGCGACTGCGTACTTCGGGCAGTGCTTTAAATACCGTATACAGTGACTACTGGTTGCATAATACCTCGTTTTTGAGAATAAAATCGCTACAGCTGGGCTATGCTTTGCCAAAAGAGGCTTCGGCAAAATTTAAAGTGGATAGGTTACGTGTATTCGCTAATCTGGAGAATTACTTTACATTCACAAAGTTCAAAGGTTATAATCCGGAGAACGCCAGTGTCTCTTATCCCTTAATGAAACAATGGGTAGTTGGTTTAAATGTAACATTTTAAGACGAAAAGCCATGATTAAGAAATTTAACAAAATAATAATTGCATCATTTGCATTGGCGCTACTAAGTTCTTGTAGTGATTTTTTGGACCGAAACTCACTGGTCGGTCTTTCGGAGGAGAGTTTTTGGAAGTCTGAGCAAGATGCTGTCATGGGGGTGAATACCCTTTACCATGCCAATAGGGAATTTACCAATAGTATCGTGATTTATGGGATGATGGATGATTTTACCGATATATCCTATCAGTCTTTTGCAACAGGATTGACAACGGGTGTTTTTCCTGCCAACGCAGGTTTTTACCTCACCTCCTGGGGGATCTTTTTTAAAGGAGTGTATCGTGCAAATACGGCCCTGAAGAATATTCCTGCTATCGCAATGAGTGAAGCTATAAAAAAACGGAGTATTGGCGAAGCTAAGTTTTTCCGGGGGTATTTTTATTTTAAATTATGGGATTATTTCGGTGGAGTTCCTTTGTATGAAACTCCTATTAATGTGGATGAATCTTATGAGCCCCGGAATACAGAGAAAGAGGTGTACGAGTTTATTGTTAAAGACATGACCGAAGCTTATGAGACATTGCCAGATACTTATGATGCGTCAAATAAGGGACGTGTGACCAAATGGGCTGCCCTCGCCATGCGGGGCAAAGCACATCTTTGGGCGAAGGAATATGCAAAAGCTGCTGCTGATTTTAAGGAGCTGATGGATAACAGTGACCGCAAGTTGCTTGCTGATTTCCATACTTTGTTTCGGGTTGCCGGCAATAACAATAGTGAAGTGATCTTTGATGTGCAATATATTGCTGAACAGGGGCATGGTATAGCGACCGACCGTAATTACGGTAATGCCCGAGGTGCGACGACAGGGTCCCAAAGGACAAGGCCCACGCCTCAGCTTGTCAATGCTTTTGATATGGAAGATGGAACGGCTTTTAATTTTGCGAATTATACCAATGCAAAAGGGCAGCCTTTTAACCCCAATAGTGCGGAGGATTGGAAAGACGAGGCTTCGGTGCGTAAGCTATTTGAAAAACGCGATCCGCGCTTGCAGCAGTCCATTGTTGTGCCGTGGTCAACTTTTGTGGGGAGAGGTGGCGTGACTTATCTCTACAAGTTTCCGGTAGCGAGCACCGACCCGAATGCCTATGTGCCCGTGTGGACAAATGGTAGCTATGCATGGCGCAAATTTGTGGAGACAGGTTCTGTTTATACGCTTCAGGATAATATGCCGCAAAACTTTCCGTTGATTCGCCTGGCGGATGTGCTTTTGATGTATGCTGAAGCAAAGAATGAAACCTTGGGTGCACCTGATCAAACGGTCTATGATGCAGTGAATGCGGTTCGTAAAAGAGTTAAAATGCCTGATCTGCCTTCTGGCTTGAGTAAGGAACTGATGCGTGAGAAGATACGTCACGAACGTATGGTAGAGCTGGCCGGTGAAGGGCAGCGGTATTCGGATATTCGACGATGGAAAATCGCAAAAGATGTCGTGGATAAAGTTTGGATGACAGATTTTAACGGGACGCAGATCAGGCAGCGGGGGTTCCCGGATCATTATTATCTGTGGCCTATTCCGCAGGCAGAAAGGGATGTGAATCCAAATTTGACACAAAATCCAGGTTGGGAGTAAAAATACTTCCGGCTGTTGGCTAAATAGTTATATTGTATCATTGGTAATGAGTTGGATGAAAATATATTTTTCGTTGTTTTTGGTGTTGGTGTCAACGTCGGCCTCCCATGCGCAGCAAAAAGAGATTCTAGTTGATTTGAGTCGGGGTGACTTAAATAAAAAGACCGTCGTTTATGAAAAACCAAAAGGAAAAGGTGAGCGGGGGCTGGTGTTGAAAACCGTTCCCGTTTCAGGTTACCCTGATCGTTTGGCAGATATTGAAGTTGCGGTTAAGGTGCCGCAGGCAGGGTGGTATGTGCTGGAGTCAGATGCTCGGCCCCGGGATCTGGAGCGGTTAAAACAGGAGGATGAAACGGGCTTACTGACAAAAGTCGCCTATTTTCAGTTGGGTAGACAGCGGGTGACAAAACGTATCGTGTATGATAAACTGAAAGGTGGGCATCAGGAGCTTGGAAAATTTGAACTCCTGAATACAACGGAAAAATTAAAAATCTGGCTGCCTGCAAATTTAATGTTGCAGGGCTTACGCATCAGGCCCTATGTTCCGCCTGTGGCACCTTTAGAGGCTGCACATTATCAGCCTAAAATTACGCCGCCGCAAGAAAGGCCAAGGTTGTGGGTGAATAAAGAAAGCTTGCCTGTTGTCAGGGCGCGGCTTTTATCTGAAGAGAATGGTCCGGCATGGAATAAAGTGAAAGTCTCGGCTTTGGCTCCCTATACCTTTCCGACCAATGAACATCAGGAAATATTTTACAATGAAGGGCTAGAGCATATCATTGAGCAGAAAGCTTTTTACTACCTTATGACGCAGGATGAACGAGTTGGCAGGGAAGCTGTGGATCTGGTCTCGCGTTATTTGTCAGTTCTGGAATTTGGGAATGTAACACACGGTGATATTACCCGCGAATTGGGGCGTGCGATCTATACAGGGGCACTGGTCTATGATTGGTGTTATCCATTGATGGATGCCGGTGTTAAAAGTCAGATGCGGAAGGATTTTAAGCGATTGGTCATGGATATGGAGGTGGGCTGGCCGCCATTTTACGGACTGGAAAGTATTATTAACGGTCATGGTAACGAAGCGCAGATCTGCCGGGATATGCTGTCCTGGAGTTTGGCGGTATATGATGAAGATCCTGAGCCCTATAAATATGTTGCTTATAGTGTTCTGGAGCAGCTTGTGCCGATGCGTAAGTTCGAATATCAGTCCCCACGGCACAACCAGGGGGTTGATTATGGTGGTTATCGCTTTGGCTGGGAAATGCATGCTGCCTGGTTGTATTACCGTATGTTGGGTTATCCCGTATTTGATGATAACATCAAGAATATGCCCTATTATTGGTTGTACATGCGTACGCCTGACGGTAAAATGCTGCGCGACGGTGATATGTTTAATGTGAAGTATAATTCCAGTGATGATTTTTATTGGAAAAATCCCCAGACAATGCTGCTGTGTTATGCCTATTCGGGAAATGCGATGATCAAGGCAGAGTTTTTGAAACAGGGTGGTTTGCCCGACAATCCGGTGTTGTTTCTGTTGTTAAATGATCCGAAGCTCAAAGCAGATTTCGATCGCTCAAAGCTGCCATTGACCAAAGATTTTGGATCGGTTTTGGGGGCTATGGTCGCCCGGACGGGATGGAGTGAGGAGAAAACAAGTAAGGAGGTTGTTGCTGAGATTAAAGGCGGTGGTTATCATTTTGGAAATCATCAACATGCGGATGCCGGTGCCTTGCAGATTTATCATCATGGTATTCAGGTGGGTGATCTGGGTTTATATCTTTCTTATGGATCACCTTATGACTTTAATTTTAATAAGCGCTCCGCGGCGCATAGTATGCTATTGGTTCGCGATCCTGCTGAACCGCTTTTATTCAGGACCAAAACTAATGATGGTGGGACACGCTTTAGTCAGCGTTTTCCGCGTACCGTAGCGGAAGTGCTCGGTGACTCCTGGTACCATACTGGGGAAATCAGGGCTTCGGCGTTTGGTGCGGATCCTATCCAACCTGCTTACAGTTACTTTAATGTGGACCTTACTGCTGCCTATTCGTCTAAAGTAAAGTCGTATGCAAAGAGTTTTCTGTTTTTGAATCTGAAACGGAAAGATGTGCCTGCTGCGATTGTGTTATTGGATGAATTGAAAACCAATAATAGCGAATTTCAGCCCTACTGGCAGATTAATACGCTGAATAAACCGGTCGTTAATGAAGCAGGGTTTGTTTTGAATAGTCAGTTTAAAAATGTGGGTGGAACGACTTATGTCGATATGTTTAAGCCTGCTGTGGTCGATCGGGAGGTGAAAGTTTATGCCGGTGATTCCACGGCTTTTGTATTTGGGGACCTGTATCAGGTGAAATCGCCCTGGCCTGAGGCGCGCGGGGCGCGGGTTTTGGTTAGTCCAAAAGCTAAAAGCACACAGGTGAGCTATGCGACGGTTTTTCAAATGGCGGAAAGTGCCGAAGCAAAATTACAGGTGAATTACGAGGAAAAGGAAGATTATTACTTGATTCGGATTGCAGACCGTATGCTCGTTATAGCCAAACCCGATCGGTATCTCGATAAAACGATTGAAATCGCTGTTCCTGCGGATCAAGAATACGAAGTGATTGTCGTGGGCCTGAAAGATGGTTTCTGGAATGTGAAAAATCCATCGAAAAATAGTAGCTTTAATATAAATATCCTCAAAGGGAATCATACGACCAGTTGGAAATCTAAGGCAGAACTATTCTATTTGTCACCGGGGAGACAGTATGGTGCCCGTGAGGGGACGTTTTAGTAAAGGAATATATTGTTTAAATTTTTTAAATGATTTTGTATTCTTATTTTTGTAGAAAATTGTATACAATATGAAAGAGGATTCGCTTGCCAATAAGGTTTATTTGGAAGTCCGCAAGAAGATTTTATCAAGTCAGCTCGCTGGTGGGGCGCGGTTGGTCGAAAGTGCCTGGGCTGATAAGTTGGCTGTAAGCAGGGTAGCTGTTCGCGAAGCCTTTATGCGTTTGGCCGGAGAGAGTTTGGTGGAGTTTGGTGAAAAAGGAGGTTGCTTTGTGAAAAAGATGACCGTCGAGGATGTGCGGGACATCCGTGAACTGCGTGAATTGCTTGAAGTCGGTGCTTTAAAGATTTTGTTTTCAAAAAAGAATAACGAACTGATTGATGATTTGGAATTGATCTGCAATGACTTTTCGGATATGGTGAGCAAAGGGTATTATGGTGGGGCCTGTGAGGCCGATGTACGCTTTCATGAACGAATTATCGAAGGTACTTGCAATTCCAGATTAATCGCTATTTATAAAAATAGCAATATTCCTTTATTTCACATGAAATTAGGGGCCATTCTTGGGCAGATGGAGGATTATCTGGACACCGAACAAGAGCATCGTGCAATTGTGGATGCATTAAAAGCGAATGATTGGAACAAGGCTTATGAGACTTTGGTGCATCACCTCGATCGAGGTGAGCAGGAAGCTTTGGAACTTGTGTAAAGTCTCGCTGGAACATACGAAAGACAAGGGGATATAGACTATAATATCCCCTTTTTTATGTGATTCAGTTGGAGTAATTGACCCTTTTCTGCTTCTGTAATAATTAATCCCATCGCCCCGGATGGGTCTAGCGCACAGTTGGTAGGGTTTTGTCCTGATGTTTGAATTTTTTCAGTGGCTGTACCGTATTGATCCAGTACTAAGATATGCGAAGAGCCATATATGGCAACAAATAAATTGCCTTCCTCATCAAATGCGATCCCATCGGGTCCGATCTGTCCACCTGCAAGTGCAAATTTCTCAATGGAATCCATTTGGCATGATAAGGCATTCCAGTTCATTTTCCAAATCCATTTACTGCCTGTTTCAGCAAGGTATAGTTTGCTGCTGTCGGGGGCAAAGGCTAGCCCGTTTGGATAGTACATGTTCTGATGGACTGCCTGAGCGGTGCCATCGGTCCGTAGGCAGCAGATGTAGCCCGTTCCATCTGTCAATTCGCTTCCCGGACAGGTAAATAACAGGTTTCCCTTGCTGTCAAAACATAAATCATTGGGCATTTTTAATGCCTTGTTGTCCAGTTTATTAAGGCGGGTGTCGCAGCTGTTGTCGGTGGGATTATACCTACGTATGCTGTTTTGTAATGCATCGCAGAACCAGATTGTTCCGTCTGGCGCAACAGCAATTCCGTTGGGATGCCCGTCAACAGGTATGCGATCGTACTTGTTGTCCCGGTAACGAATCAGGTTGCCGGCATTTTTTTCTACCAGCCATATATTGCCTTGATGATCAAAGGCGGGGCCTTCTGGAAAATGTAGGTCGTCAATAAGTATGTTCATCTGAATTATTTTAAAATTTATTTTAAATGTATACAAAAATATTGTAATTTGGTATACATAAAACAGTGTGTATTTAAATACAAGATTGCTGTATCACGGATTAGATACGAAGCAGTCACCCCAATTATAAAAATAATAAAAGCAAAACTTTTAATAAGCATGCAAGAAAACGAAAGATCAGCCGCAATACTGCGCGAGAATGCAAAATGGATACCAGGAGGTGTGGTATCGTTGAACAGAAAGTCGGATCCCAATATCTGCTTCGTTAAGGGAAATGGTAGCCATGTGGAGGATATCGACGGAAATAGTTATATCGATTATCAGGCTGGATTTGCCGCTTCCTTTCTTGGTCATAATGATCCAGATGTCAATGCTGCGGTATTGAAGACGCTTCAGGAACAACAGGTGCTGATGGGAGCAGGGCCCACTTTATTGGAAGGGGAGTTTGCGGAACTGTTTTGTGCATCGGTGCCCAATGCCGAGAGCGTGCAGATCACCACAACGGGATCCGAGGCCACTTATCATGCGATCCGGATCGCCCGAGCGGTAACAGGACGCGATCATATCATCGTCATGCAGGGCGGATACAATGGTTGGCATAATGATGTGGCCTGCAATGTAATCAGTCAAAAAGCTGATATCGGATCTTATCAAAGTCCTGGTGAATACCCATTTGACTCACTGAGTGCCGGGGTTCCCAAAAACCATAGTGATCTGGTACATGTCATCAATTACAATGATCTGGATAGTGTTAGCTATGTGCTGCAGAAGTATTCGGTAGCCTGTATTTTATTGGAACCTATTTTACAGAATATCGGTATCGTAAAGCCGCAACCGGGATACTTGGAAGGACTTCGTAAGCTCGCAGATGAGCAGGGTTTCTTGTTGATCTTTGATGAGGTAAAGACCGGATTTAGACATGCTTTAGGTGGTTATCAATCCATTTGTGGTGTTCAGCCAGATCTTTCCACCTTTGGAAAGGCGGTAGCGAATGGTTATCCTTTGGGCGTGATAGCGGGAAAGAAAAAGTATATGGATTATTTTGTTGATCCAGATAAAGCCAAGCGGGTCATGATTGCGGGAACATTCAATGCTTTTCCGTTGACTACGGCTGCGGCAATTGCAACATTGAAGAAACTTTCTAGTCCTGAGCACCAAGTCTATAAGCATGTTGAACGTTTGGGCGCACGTTTGGAACAGGGATATCAGGAAATATTTCCTAAATTAGGCATACCATTTTTTGTCGCTCGTCAAGGCTCGGCCTTCTGTACTTACTTTATGGATCATGCGCCGCTTAATTTTCACGATATTCTGGATAATCATGATTTCGAACTGGATATCCGCTACCGCAAAAATCTCATAAAAGAAGGGATCTTTAATTTCCCGGCTGCAATTAAGCAGGGAAGCATTTCCTTTGCGCATACGGAAGATGATATTGACCGAACCTTAGAAGCGACAGCACGTGTAATAAAAACTTTGTAACCCTAACTATGAAAATAACCGCTATCGAAACCTTTGTATGCCATGCGCGCATGCGAAATTGGATTTTTGTTAAAATTGTAACCGATCAGCCCGGACTTTGGGGTTGGGGTGAGGCGACGTTGGAGTGGCATACACAAAGTGTCGTTGGTGCAATTAAAGATATATCTCAGCTGTTGGTCGGCGAGGATCCACGGCGCATTGAATATCTGTGGCAGATGATGTACCGTCAGCATTTTTGGCATGGGAACGGAATTGTCCGCGGAACGGCAATCAGTGGTATTGATATCGCCCTATGGGATATTTTAGGTAAAATTCATAACGTGCCCTGTCATGAATTGTGGGGTGGTCGTGTACGGGATTATATCCGTCTCTATTGTCATTTGGGTGGTGGCCGAATGGAAGATTTTTACGAAACAGCACCGGACGACGCTAAACGTTTTGGCGATCTTGCCTTAAAAGCCGTTGATGAGGGTTTTACGGCTTTTAAATCCATGGCTGTTCCGGAAACGATGTCCCTAGAAGGGCTTCGTCCGATTAAATATGCTGAAGCCTGTGTAAAGGCAATGCGCGATGCCGTAGGTGATGATATCGATATTATGGTAGATTGTCATGCACGTCCTAGCCCACGCATGGGCATGCAATTTGCCAAAGCGCTGGAACCTTATGGTCTGTACTTTTTTGAGGAGCCATGCTGGCCCGAAACCATGGAGGATATCGCCCTGATCCAACGGGCAGTGGCGACGCCTATCGCTTCCGGCGAACGCCTGATCGGTGTGCATGCTTTTCGGGATATGCTTGAAAAACGTGCGGTAAGTGTTATTCAACCTGATATTACACATTGCGGTGGATTATCCGAAGCCCGTAAAATAGCTGCTTTGGCGGATGCTTATCGCGTGTCCATGGCGCCGCATAATCCACAGGGACCTGTAAGCACAGCTGCCTCTATCGAGTTGGGCTTTGCAACACCTTCGTACATTATCTGTGAAAGTGTTCACAAAGATGTTGAATGGCGGCAAGATGTCGTCAGTGAAGGATTTACGGTGCAAGAAAAAGGCCGTATTGTCCTCCCCAATACACGTGCCGGTCTGGGTATTGAAATCAATGAAGAAGAAGTGAAAAAGCACCCGTTCCAGCAGGAAATTTTACAGCGTACATTTTACAAAGATGGCAGTGTTGGTGACTGGTAGATTTTAAGTAGATATGAGAGCAGAATATAAAAACAAAGTAGTTTTGATCAGTGGTGGACTTGGTGATATTGGCAGGGCAATAGCCGGGGCTTTCCTGACGTCGGGGGCAATTGTCTGTATTGCGGATCGTTTTGTGCCAGCGCTCGCGAAAGAGCGCTGGCCCTTGCTCGATGAATCTCAGGTCAACTTATTTTACGATCAGGTTGATGTCTCAGATGCTGATCAGGTAGAGGCTTGGGTTGATCGTATACAGCGGGAGCTCGGAACAATAGCGATCTGTATTGCCAATGCGGCCTGTGTCACGATTCAAAATTTTCGGGAGCTCAGCAATGCGGCATGGAAAAATGAAATGGCGGTCAATCTGGACGGTGCTTTTTTTCTGGCCAACGCCTGTGCGAAATCATTTGTTGCTACCGGTGTTCGCGGGAATATTGTCTTTTTGGGTAGTTGGGCAGGGCATGCCGTGCATCAGAACCTGCCCGCATACAGTGTTTCCAAAGCTGGCTTACGGATGCTTTGTCAAGCCATGGCGCTCGAATATGCTGTTGATGGAATCCGTGTCAACGAAATTGCACCCGGTTATGTCAACGCGGGGTTGAGTAAAGTGGTTTGGTCCAAGGATGCCGCGCTTCAAAAAAAGGCTGCCGCGGTAGTACCGCTGGGGGATATCCTCGAAGCGGAGGAAATCGCCAAACAGGTGCTTTGGATATGCTCCGATAATTGCAGACAGATGACGGGGACAAGTATTGTACTGGATGGGGGACTCTCATTAATTAGACCTTAGATCATGGAACAAAAGGATCCAAGAAAAGAAACAACAGGTGGTTTACAGACCAAAATTGGACTTGCCCAATGCGATATTACACCTACTTTAGGGATCTACTCACGCAATTGGGGGGCTGCTACTGCTGATCGGGCTGTTGGCGTGCACCAACCCTTGCTGATGCATTGTCTCTATATGGCGCCTGTTGATTCTCCACCTGCCATTATATTGACAGCCGATCTGGGCTGGTGGAAAAATGCGGAAGACGAACGGACATTGCGTTTTGCATTGCTTGATCATTTCAATCTGACAGCATCACAGCTGGTCTTTACACTTTCACATACGCATGCTGGCCCCAGTATCTGTTCTACGGATATACATCAACCCGGAGGTGAGTTGATTCCACCGTATCTGGAATTCTTAAAAGCGCAGGCGATCAGCTGTATCCAGCGGGCAAAGGATGAATTGTTTGAAGGAAGTTTACATTGGAGTTATGGGGTATGTGATCTGGCCTGTAATCGGGATCTGGAACTTAATGGCGAATACCTCATCGGGTTTAATCCTGTAAAAGAAGCTGATCATACCTTATTGCTCGGACGTGTATACGATAACACCGAAAAATTGAAGGCGTTGATCTGCAATTATGCCTGTCATCCGACGAGCTTTGCCCACGAAAATGAACTGCTTTCTCCGGATTTTGTTGGTGAAATGCGGCATACGGTGGAAGCGGTCGTGAAAGTTCCCTGTTTGTTCCTACAGGGCGCATCAGGTGATCTGGCTCCCAAGCGTCAATATGTCAAAGATCCTGCTTTGGTCGAAGCCAATGGTCGACAGTTGGGCTATGCGGTGCTTGCAACGTTGGCTCAGGAGGATCATGCAGCTCAGCGTTGGGCGTTTGACAAAGCGTTAATTTCGGGAGCACCTTTGGCTTGTTGGAGTTTTCAGAAACAGGTGCTATCGACTGAATTTAAGCAACTTGTGCATACGGTCCAAGTGCCCTACAAAAACTTACCGAGCCTTGAGTCTATTTTCGAGGAGTACGAAAGCTGTTCGGATCGGGTTATAAAAGACCGCCTTTGGCGAAAATACAATACCCGCAAAACCATTGCCGATCAGCGCGAAGCAAACATTCCGGTATGGCTCTGGAAAATGGGGGACGCGATTTTGGTGGCTCAGGCCAATGAAGCATACTCTTGTTACCAGTCAATTATACGGGCCGAATTTCCCAATCATACCATTGTCTTTATCAATATCGCTAATGGTTATGTGGGCTACCTCGCGCCAGCGCAGCTCTATGATAAAGATATCTATGCCGTATGGCAGAGTCCTTACGAACGGGGTAGCCTCGAGATACTTATTGAACAAACGAAATTAGGAATTCAAACATTACTGACTGATGAAACTAGATTGGATTGATGTCATTATTTTTGCGGTATACATAGTCGGTATCGTCGTATTGGGATTATATGCTTCGAAAAAAAGTTCTTCGTCCAAACGGGACTATTTTTTGGCTGGTGATAAGTTGCCCTGGTGGATGATCGGAGGGAGTATTATTGCCGCAAATATCAGTAGCCATCATCTTGTCGGCGCCATGGGAGCGGCCTACAGCCGTGGGTTTGTGGCCATCACTTTGGAATGGGGGGCCATATTGATCGGTTTTAATGCGCTGCTTTGGATATTTCTGCCTTTCTACATCCGCAATGGTTTTTATACAATTCCAGAATATCTTGAAAAAAGATATGGAAATGCCACACGGGTACTCTATGCAATCTTGATTTTATTTACCTATGTATTTGTGGAGATCGGTGCGGTGCTCTATCTGGGTGGACTCTCTTTACATGCTTTATTTGGTATTCCCATTTTGTATAGTATTTTTGGGATGGCGATTTTGACGGGCTTGTATACCGTGTTAGGAGGGCTGAAAGCCGTTATCTGGACTGAAATGGTGCAACTTGTTATTTTGGTGCTCGGCGGTATCGTCCTGACCTTCGCTACCATTAATGCGGCGGGCGGATTTCAATCCGTCGTGGAATCATCCAAAGACTGGAAGATGTTCTATCCGGCGTCTGATCCCGATTTTCCCTGGACAATGTATCTGGGAGGTTTGCTTTGTATCAGCGTATTCTATTGTGCGACCAATCAATTTATTGTTCAGCGTGTCTTGGCAGCAAAAAATGAATGGCATGGCCGTATGGGGGTTATTTTCGGTGATTACCTTAAATTCCTGGTGCCGCTGATCATAACCATCCCCGCTTTGGTAGCACCCAAATTTTTACCGCATTTGGATCAGCCGGATCTGTTATTTGCGACGCTCGTGGAAACACTGTTGCCTAAAGGGCTGATCGGGCTGGTCATGGCTGGTCTCATCTCTGCGATTATGTCCCATATTTCAGGCGCTATAAATTCGTGTACTACCATACTCACGGTGGATATTTACAGTCAATACATCAATAAAAACGCCTCTGATGATCAAGCGATCCGCTTTGGTAAACGTGCAGGAGTCGTCATCATTGTACTTGGTATTATGAGTGCTATCGTGTTGATTAGTTATTCCGACAAACCTGTATTTCTCTACCTGATGAATCTGTATGGTTTATTTACACCGGGTATCGCTACCATGTTTCTGATGGGGGTCTTTTGGAAGCGGACTACGGCACAGGGCG
Organism: Sphingobacterium athyrii; assembly: GCF_003071065.1. Taxonomy (GTDB): domain Bacteria; phylum Bacteroidota; class Bacteroidia; order Sphingobacteriales; family Sphingobacteriaceae; genus Sphingobacterium; species Sphingobacterium athyrii. Next base: position 278,766 of record NZ_QCXX01000002.1, read on the forward strand.
CATTAACGGCTGGCTTATTGACCATTCCACTTTCGTTGCTTTTGGAGTATTTACTTCCTGACATGCCATTTTTTAACAGAACCGGCATTGTGTTCTGGACCTGTATGATCGCCTGTGTACTGGTCAGTCTATGTACACCGGCCGTTCCGGAAGCGCGTTTGAAAAATCTGATATTGACACGCGATTCGTTTCAGATGCCCGAAGGGGATCGAGCTTCTTACCGTGGCTTTCGGAATCCAACCCTCTGGTGGATCATTATTACAGTGATGGTGCTGTATTTTTATGTGCGCTATTTTTAACTTAACTTGTTGGACGATTCCTTATGAAAGTATCGTAATTGAAATATCTTTTTACCAATACATCGATGAAGAATGCTATGTTGAAAGAATTAGACGCTGAAATTGAAGCTATTTTCCCGGAGATTGTTGCGATCCGCCGGCATATCCATCAGCACCCTGAACTGTCTTTTCAGGAATATGAGACGAGTGCATATATCCAAGAGAAGTTGACCCGGCTCGATATTCCGTTTAAAGTTGTTGCCAATACAGGTGTGGTTGCCGTGCTTGAGGGCGAAAAGTCCTTAAGTGACGATATCGTGGTTTTGAGAGCTGATATTGATGCATTACCTATTCACGAGCAGAATGATGTGCTATACAAGTCCACAAATGAAGGTGTTATGCACGCTTGTGGTCACGATTTTCATACGGCAAATCTATTGGGTGTCGCTACTGTTTTAAAGGGATATAAAACCGAGTTTTCAGGAAAAATTGTGCTCTTGTTTCAGCCTGGGGAAGAAAAGATTCCCGGAGGTGCGATCCAGATCTTGCAGTCTGGTATTTTGGAGTCTTTCGGTGGAAAGATCAAAGCTGTTTTGGGTTTGCACGTCAGTCCACGTGTACCTTTAGGGAAAATAGGCTTACGCCCGGGGCGCTTTATGGCTTCAAGCGATGAGTTTTATTTTACCATTAAAGGACGTGGCGGTCATGCGGCCGAGCCACATCGTGCCGTTGACCCAATTATGATTGCCGCTCAGTTGCTGACCACTTTACAGCAGCTGGTCAGTCGTAAGGCAAACCCTGATATCCCATCTGTATTGACTTTTGGCCGTTTTATCGGCGATGGTGCGGCGAATGTCATTCCCGAAGAGGTCAAGTTGGCTGGTACCTTTCGTACCATGGATGAAACCTGGCGCAAGGAGGCGTTGGAGACTGTAGCGACAATTGCCCGGACATTGCCCGAGGCCTTGGGCGCGACAGCGGATGTGGAAGTGCGCCATGGCTATCCTGCATTGAACAATGATCCCCAATTGACCGGGCAAGTAAAAGATATCCTACAAAGAAGCATGGGAAATGAAGTCGTGCAAGATTTGGAAATCTGGATGGCAGCAGAAGATTTTGCTTATTACTCATATCGGTACCCCGCTTTATTTATGTTGGTGGGCACGAATAATGACAGCATCAATACCCAATATGGGCTTCATAATCCGCAGTTCAATCTTGATGAAAAGGCGTTTAAGACGGCGATTTCAGCGTTGGTGAATAGTGCTGTTTCCTTATTGAATGAGTCCAATGGATAGAAAACATTTCTTACTTTCTTTATTGCCGTTGGGGCTTTCTTTTCAAACAAAGGCAGATTTTTCTAAACAAGGGTTCAACCTGATATTACCAAAGCCGAAGAAGAAAAAAATCGGCATTATCGGTTTGGACAGTACGCATTCCATTGCTTTTACAAAAGCGATTAATACGGCCAGTGCCGATAGTTTATATGGGCAATTTTCGGTTGTTGCGGCTTATCCTTATGGTAGTAAAACGATCGCGCTTAGCGCGGAGCGTATTCCAAAGATCACCGCCGAAATTCAGCAATATGGCGTCTCGGTTGTTTCCAGTATTGCTCAGCTGCTCAAACAAGTGGATTATGTGTTTTTGGAGACGAACGATGGAAACCTGCATTTCCAACAGGCTCTTGAGGTTCTCGGGGCTCGAAAACCCTTGTTTATCGATAAACCTATAGCCAATTCGTATACCGATGCCCTAAAAATATTTGAAGCTGCCCGAAAATACGGTTGCCCTGTTTTTTCCTCCAGTTCATTACGTTACATTGTAGGCCTGCAGGAGCTTGATAAAAGTAAAGTTGTTGGAGCTGATGTCTATAGTCCGGCTGTCACGGATCCGTCGCACAAGGATCTGTATTGGTATGGAATTCATGCAGTGGAAATGTTATTTGCCCTAATGGGGCCGGGCTGTATGTCGGTGCGAACGGTACAGGAAAGGGGGACTTCCATGTACATTGGTCAATGGGATGATGGCCGGATTGCCTCGGTTCGCGGTATTCGCGAAGGGAAGGACGATTTTGGTGGTACCGTCTTTCTGAAAGATCAGATTGTTCATCTGGGACAATTTATGGGTTATGGTCCCCTGCTCGATCGTATACTTCCCTTTTTTCAAACAGGAGAAAGTCCTGTGGATGAGCGGGAAACCTTAGCAATTTGTGCTTTTATTGATGCTGCGGAACAGAGCAAATTGAATGGCGGCGCGCCCGTTAAACTGCAAAAGGTAGGCTAATTCGAAGCCGATGTCGTGTAAGGCTTGTTTAGTTGCTTGCTACTGTTGTCAAAAGATCGCTATTAAAAATCGATGCCGGTGAAATTACTGTTTCCTCCAAAGGGATCTGATTGCCGTAACGTTCTTTGAGTTTGCTTTTGACCTCGGCGCTACTGAGATCAAAATCTTTGAGTTTTTCCAGTTTGCCTACTTCAATTCCGGCCCCCCGCTGGTATATTTTCCAGATCAGTTCCGAACAATAAATTCTGTTATCCGACCATTCGAATGTAGCATCATAGTTTTTACCCAAAAATCCCTCACCGATCCCTTTCATTTTAGCTAAAACCTCAGCCGATAGTACTTTGTCTGCTTCTTTAAGTCGTTTGATGACATAATGTTCGTTTTTTCCTCGAGCGATCCAATCTGTTAAGCTGGTAACTGTTACGGGCTGAACAGCCTCTAGTACATATGGTTTTCCCTGTTCATGAAAAATTAACCCGCAGTGGGAATAGGGCGAGTGAGTCGCTAGTTGTACAGCTTTACATTGGGGGGAGATCGAGGATTGAAAGATCATATCCCCATCTTTTAATTCCGGTAAAATTGAACGGTTTGAAACGTTTTTGCCAGTAGAAGCAGTTTCGGCTCTTGTTTCATTGATCCGGAAATAAGCCCGCCCGATCAAGAGGCCGCAAATTAACAATAGGACAAATACAGCTTTTTTTTTCATGTAGCATAATTAAATCTCCAATAAGTAATAAGTGTTTATTCCAACAAGACGTAAAACGTACCGGCTTAATTGACGGATTTACTTGTCCGATAATAATTTGATAACGTTATTTAAGCGATTATTAGTATGTTATGACTCCACATTTGTGCGCAGGAGCAGATTGTGCCGATTCAGTGCCATAGCAAGATAGCTGCTATCGTTTACCGGTAGATTATAATGTAAAGGTCTCGAGTGGTATTAAAAGTGTACTTAGACTGACGTGTAAACAGGAAATGTACGCTGAGGTTCTCAAGAACAATGCTCGAACGAAAGACAATTTATTCATCATCATATTGTGCGAAAATTGTGTTGATTTCATCTATAATTTTATAGGCATCTGATTCCAGTAGGTCTATTTCTGCTTGAATGGCAGGTGTAATCGGCGATTGCATCAATTTTTGATACACCTGTATATCCAGTTCAATAACGCTGAGTTTGAGCTGAAGTAAATATTGTCCTTGCTGGGTTTGTAAACTTAATTGGCTGAGCGCCCGTTTCAATCCTTCCAGTTCGGCAATTGTTCTGCTGTGGTCATTTTCTCCCGCGAGACCATAATTGGGATATTTTTCACCTAATTGATTAAACGCATCAAGATATTCTTGTTCCGATAGGGAATGTATATTCATGTAAAGCAGATTATAGGCATATAAGGCTTCCTGATTTTCCTCACTGATCGGAACGTCCTGATAATCTTTGACCAGATCCGTGATATCCTGATATTCAATTTGTAAAATAGCTTCGATATCCTTATTGATTAAATCTGATGTGTTCATGTGTATATTTTATCCTCTTTGGCAGTCAACGATAGTGATCAATTCGCTTGAGCGCTTGTCTTAAGGGCAAAGATCAGGTTTTCAATGAAAGAAACTATCCCTATATTCAGCCAATTTTTTACGACTTTCTTTATCTTTTTGTTTCTCTCACTTTCAAGCCATTCTGCGATAATTGAAGAATATTATCATTCTACGTAAGGTATATCCTTATGTTTTAAATGAATTGGTAGTTTTAGGGTTTTAAATTATTTAGTTTAAAATCAATTAATTATGTTTTAGTATGGGTTTGTTGAGTATTTTTTACTCAATAAACTTTGGTGAAATAAAAATAATGTGCATCTTTGTTGAGTAAAAAGTACTCAAATAGAGTAGTGGTAAAAAATGAAAAATGATTATATTAAATAAACATCAGCTTATCACCGAACAGTTTCCCAATGGGGAAACGAAGGTGAAGGATTTCGATCAGTTGATCAAAGCGGAAAACCTGCTTGAATTTACCTATCAGGAAGATGGCGATTTGATTCGTCTGTTTTTTGTCAGGAAGCGATTGGAAGAAGCAGGGGCAAGCTGTCAATTATGGATTCGTTATATGCCCTACAGTCGTATGGACCGTAAAATTGAGGGGGACCTATTTACGCTAAAATATGTCGCTGCATTTATCAATAGTTTACAGTTTGATAAGGTTTATGTTGTTGAGCCACATTCCGAAACAACCCTCACATTATTGGAAAATAGCATAGCGATCTATCCTGCTTTGGACTGGCTGCCGAAACTGATGGAAAAACTGAAATTCTCGGACAATGACCGCATAGTATTTCCGGATAAAGGGGCGGCGGCACGCTATCTAAATAGCGGTTACGACGATGCCTGTGTCTTTGAAAAACAACGCAATCCGCAAACGGGGCGTATCGAAGCGATGGAATTGAAAATAGGAAACATTGAAAAGGGGGCGAAATGCATTATTGTCGATGACTTATGTTCTGCGGGTGGAACGTTTCTTTGGGCGGGAAAAATTCTAAAGGAGATGGGAGCAAGTGAAATCTATCTGTTGGTGACGCACTGTGAGCCAAGGGTTTTCAAGGGGGCTTTACTGGATGAAGATTCACCGATCGACCTTGTTTTCACGACAGATTCGATGATGAACACCATGCATCCAAAATTAAATTATATCAACTTAACAACTGAAAGCTATGTTTAGAGCAATGAGCAAAAATCCGATTCTCTGGACGGACGGTTACAAATTGTGTCACAAAGATCAGTATCCGACACATACAGCGTGGGTTTACGAAACCTGGACTCCCCGGATGTCACGGATCCCAGGAGTAAGCCATGTTGTCTTCTTCGGCTTGCAGGGTGCCCTGGCCGAGATCAGCAATTCTTTCGATGAATATTTCTTCGCCCAGCCGGAGGATGCTGTTGTCGCACAATACGAAGAAGCCATCCGCGAAGTGTTCGCGATGACCAACCGTAATTTTGCGGACACACATCAGTCACAACATATACGCGATTTACACCGCTTGGGTTACCTTCCGATCAAGGTGAAAGCTTTGAAGGAAGGGAGTCTCGTGCCTATAGGGGTGCCTATGTTTACGATCGAGAATACCCACCCGGATTTCTTCTGGTTACCGGGTTACCTCGAAACGCAACTCTCTGCCTATATCTGGTCCCCGATGACTGCTGCAACTATTGCCGATCAATACAAAAGATTGTTGATGGGCTTTGCAGAAAAAACAGGCGATGTCAATAAGGTATTTACACAGGCCGGTGACTTCTCCATGCGCGGTATGGGATCACCGGAAACAGCTTATCGCACTGCGGGCGGTCATTTACTGAGTTTTGGTGTTTCAGCAACACTCTCGGTTCGGGAATACCTCAAAACCTATTATGGTGCAACAGGCGACGTCATGATGTATACACCATCCACAGAACATAGTGTAATGTGTTCTTACGGTGAACACGAAGTAGAGGCCTTCCGCCATTTGATTACGGAGGTCTATCCGAGTGGTAACATTTCGATTGTGTCCGATACCTATGACCTATGGCATGTTGTGGATCATGTATTGCCACAATTGAAAGATTTGATCATGGGGCGGGAAGGTAAAGTTATCATTCGGCCGGATAGTGGCGACCCTGTTAAGATTATCTGTGGAGATCCGCTGGCAGACCATGAAACAGTTCAAAAGGGGATTGTCGAGCGATTATTTGAACTCTTTGGCGGGACAGTTAATGCGAAAGGTTTCAAAGAACTTGATCCGCATATCGGTGTTGTGTATGGCGATTCCATTACCGTGGAACGGGCAGCTAAGATCTGCGAAGGTTTGATGGCCAAAGGTTTTGCTTCGACCAATACGGCGCTTGGAATAGGATCTTATACCTATCAGTATGTGACAAGAGATACCTTTGGATTTGCCTTAAAGGGAACAGCCGAAATTGTTGACGGTCAGTTTAAAGCTATTCAGAAAAGACCGGCCACAGATACCGGAAATTTTAAGAAATCCCAAAAGGGCATCGTTGCTGTCGTATTCGAAAACAATGAGTTTCGCTTGATAGATGATCTCAATCCAACGACCGTCGAACAATTGAACGATAGCAACTTGCTTAAAGAGTGCTTTTTGGACGGAGCATTTGTCAGCCCCGTTAGTTTTAAGGAAATAAGAAACAGATTACAAACAGAATCAATAAGAGTATATGGAAAATAACCTAAGAAAACCGTTTTTCATCAATGATGAAAACGTCGAACAGTATGCACAACAAATGGCATCATGGATTGCGGGACAGGTGAATGCGGCAAACCGTCAAGGTTTGGTGCTTGGCATGAGTGGCGGTATTGACTGTAGTGTGGTTGCTTGCCTATGTCATTTGGCCAACGTGGATGTACATTTGATCATGATGCCCTATGGTAGTGACATGAACAATAGCAAGAGCCATGCACATGGCATGGAGCTTATCGAAAAATTTAATTTTCCTTACCATATCTTTGATATCAAGCCTGCGGTCGATGCGCTGACCATCAATAATGAAGCTTATATTGCAGCTTCTAGTGAATCCAACCGTGTCTTGAGTTTGGCCAATATCCGGCCGCGGGTCCGCATGACTTATCTCTATCAATTTGCACAATTGGGAAGCCGTTTTGTGATCGGTACCGGTAATATGGCCGAAGCGACTGTGGGTTACTTTACCAAATGGGGAGATGGTGCTTATGATCTTAACCCCCTGGCCATGGTGACCAAACAAGAAGTATATACACTGGCAAAATATCTGGGTGTCCCCGAATCCATTCAAGATAAGAGTCCTTCAGCAGGGCTATGGGAAGGACAGACGGATGAAGAGGAGCTGGGAATGAGCTATGCACAGATTGACGCATTTATTCTGACCGGAACATCCGGAGAACCAGCGATAGATGAACTGATCCATAGACGTCAACAACAGTCTGCCCATAAGTTTGCTGCAATTCCAACATTTAAGGGCTGATAAAAAAATTAAAGCTAGAAATCAGTTAGGTTTAAAATTTTATCACCTAAAGGAATGTGAAATTGAACACATACAATACATAAATATTGAATTACTGACAGATGAAAACAAGATACGAACAGATCGTTGATGTAAGACATATAGCATCCGAAAAAAGGGATCATATTCCGTCCATATTGTCATTGGTAGGGCAGGAGCAAATCCTGCCCGCTTCTACCGATAAAAAACGGACACTGCTTTTGGCTATTGACATACAAAATGATTTTATGGAATCCATTGGCAGTCTACCAGTAGCTGGTTCGCGTGCTGATGTACACCGGCTGACCCAATGGATGTACAACAATATGGCTTCTTTGACCCAGGTTATGTGCAGCCTCGACTGTCATTCGCTACTACAGATCTTTCATGCAGACTGGTGGGTGGACAAGAAAGGAAATCAGCCTAAACCATTTACAGTCATCCGTTATCAGGATCTTGTGGATGGGACCTGGACTGTTTTCAATGCGGATACACTGGAACGTTCATTGGCTTATCTTAAAAATTTAGAAACCGAAGGGAAAAAAGAACTGTGCATCTGGCCATATCATTGCCTGGAGGGTAGCTACGGAGGGCAACTGGAAAGCCAGTTTGCCAATATGCTCTATTTTCACAGTGCCCTGCGCCAGTCCAAACCTCTCTTAGTCTATAAAGGACAGGATCCCTATACTGAAATGTATGGCATTATCAAGGCTGAATATGATAACAATAAATTTGTCAATCACGCTGTACTTGAAGCTATTCGGGCTTATGATGCAATTTATATTGCTGGGCAGGCATCAAGTCACTGTGTATTGGCCTCTGCAATGCAGATATTGGAATATTTTGCGAAGGACAAAGCGATTACCTCCCGCATTACCTTACTGATTGACTGTATGTCACCTATTGCGGGTTTCGAAGAGTCTACGCGGCAAGCCTTTGAATCACTACATGAAAAGTATGGTATACAAATCAAAAAGTCCACTGACATAATTTTATAAGACGATGGCTACCGCTCAAAAAAAATACACCTACGATTATCCAAGGCCTGCAGTTACAGTCGATTGTGTGATCTTTGGTTTTGAGAAAAATCAGCTTAAACTGTTATTGACCAAACGGGCGATAGAACCTTATTTAGGGAAATGGGCATTTCCCGGTGGTTTTATCCGGGAAGATGAAACTGCGGATGAATGTGCGCTGCGTAAACTGTCCGAAGAAGCCGGGCTAAGTAATATCTTTCTTGAGCAACTTTATACTTTCTCAGAGCTGAACCGCGACCCACGGGGACGGGTCATCAGTGTAGCCTATTTTGCGTTGGTCAAGCCGACCGAATATACGCTAGAGGCGGGACTTGACATCGATGCGGTGCAATGGTTTGGTTTAGAAGAGGTGGCTGATCTGGCATTTGATCATCAGCAGATCTTGTCTGTTGCGGTCGAACGGCTGAAAGGTAAAATCCGTTACCAACCGATCGGATTTGAATTGCTGCCAGCGCAATTTACGTTACCTGAGCTACACAACTTGTATGAAACAATCCTCCAGCGTTCAATAGATCGGGGCAATTTTCGTAAAAAGATGCTAAGCATGGGCTTGCTAATTGACCACAGCGACATGCAGAAGGATAGACATGCCAGAGCAGCAAAAATCTATAGTTTTGACAAAGTAAAATACGAGGAACTGAAGGAAAGCGGATTTTACTTTGAAATCTGAGCGCAGTTAACGATCCACCATGCTCATATGCGTGTCAAATGATGCTTGGTGGATATATCCATTGAAGGGCACAGTTACCCTTGAAAGTCTCCACAGTCATGTACTTCAAATTGGCCAATTAACCCATCTTGTGTGTAGAATTTGGCGATTCTCTTGTTTTTCAGAAGAAATGGTTCGCCAATAATCTTTAGTTCAAAAATTGGCTCTTTTTCAACTTTCCTCAGGATAAACTCGGAACGCTCGGTTTTTATACGGAGTGTAGAGTCGTTGGCAGTATAGCTGAAATTCCTGAGTTGATAGATTTCATTCGAATCACAGACATTCACAAACTGGACCAGATCTTTTTCGACCTTGATCTCCGCTAGATCACAGGAATAGCAGATACCCGAAAATTCGATGCCATATTTTTTAAATGTATCTTTGCTTTCGGGCTTTAGCATGTCAATCGGATAGAGTTTGTGAAAAATTTTCAAAGGATCAGTAGCGGTCAATAAGGGTTTTTCTTTCGCCTTTACCGTTTCCTTTTGTACGAGCGTATCTTTGACTGCTGCGCTAGGCTTGCGGACAACGTTGTCTCCTCTTTTTTCCGGATGACAGCTGAATATAGAAAGCAAGACCAGCAAGAAGAGTATTGTCGGATATAATTTCATACCAATGATCGTCTATTAAATATCAATAGCCTAATATACATTTAACTATTTAATCTTTACAAGTCGAATATTGATTGTCACGGCCCGTAAATTGAGTTACCTTTAGTATTGTGTGGCTAAAATACGATATTAGACAAAATATCTTATGGGTAACTTAGTTATGAAGAAAGTACTTTATTGCGCTGCCATTATTTTAATGTTGTGTATGGCATGTCAAAGAAATCAGGTAAAAAATGCTGCGAACATTTCCACGAACATTTCCGCCGGAAAGCTTGCGCCAACGAAGAAAACACCTGTGGACTCGCTTGTCTTTCAGGATAAAATGATCAGAATTTATAAGATAGATTCCATCAGCTTTTTTAAGGAGCAACAACAGGCCGATTATCGGAGAGATACCATTGCTTCAGTCAGTGACATAAATGTCGTAAAGAAGATGTTGCAGGGACGTGTCAAATTTGGAGGCTATACTCCGGGTAAGGACATGGAAGTCGACACCCTTGTGGAGGGAAATTTAATTGCTCTGGTACGATTTAATGATGGTCGATTGCTATCGGCCGGAAAAACAGAAGGTGCCATTGATCTGTTGGAGAATATGTTTGTGAAATATTTTCCTTCAGAGGAGGTTATGCTGCTTGAAGGTGGTCATACGACAGATCAAGCACTTGATTTGCGTCAGGGAAAATGGGACGTCGAGGAGATCGGTAATTTGGATTATGTCTATTTTTCGAAACATAAGAAATATAGGTTGAACGGCATGTTTAACGGGCAGGAATGTTCCAGTTACTTTTTGCAAAAAAAGGAAAATGGAGGCTATCTGACTTACGCGCAGATTCCCCTGGACTGGAACGACAACTTTGAGCTATGTACATTAAAAGAGATCTTTTGGAAAGGCGATCAGCAGGTGTACTTTCGGAATTTTTTCTATGGAGCACCACATGACAAACGAGCTGGTTTTTATAGGCTAGATATTATTTCCGAAGATTGATAGCGTCACCATGAAGGTGTCTATCAATCGCCCGGGCTTCTGTAAAACCACCTTCCGTACCTATTTAAAAAATCCCTGTTTTCCGCTAAATGGAATATTTGATAATAGCTGTATTTTTACTGCTTTAGATGTGGTGTTTACCGTTTTCATCCTATTGAGATAAACAGTATACATCTATTTTAAGACTATTGCACAATCAGATTATGGCACATCGCATTTACATATATAACGTCAATTCCAAAACAAAAGAAACATTTGAAACATATCTGGCCGAATGGAATTATGAAATTCCAGCCCTGATGCTCCCGCTATTTTCTTCGGGTATCCATGCCAGGGGTACACAGCTCTATGCCAATAAGGAAGATGGTATTGCAAGACTGCGCTATTTTTATGCGCTGCTTGCCGATGTTTATCAATTGCATTACAAAAGGAAATATACGGAACCCGTCAATAAGATGTTTGAGTTTTTGGAAAGTTTACCGTTCGATACTTTTCAGATTGATGCACGGGATGTATTCAACATGAATGTGGAAAAACATACGGAACAGGCAAGTGACTGGGTCGCTGAGATCAGGACGACGGGAGCAGTATATACACAGGCGTTTGAGCAACAAAGTTTGGATCCTTTACAGAAGATCTTGCGATTGTCTGGCTACCATACTTTCCTGGAAATGCTCGAGACAGACTGGATTAACTATGGCTTGGGTCTTTGGGAAGAACATGCTTTTCAGCAGCATGGGGTCGAAGTCTTTGATGAAAATGGAAAACAGGGATTGAAAGACAGACTTGGGAATATCCTGGCTGTTGCAAAATATAATGAAATATTTGAATTCAACGAAGCCGGGATTGCTGTGGTTCAGCTGGATAACCTATTTGGTTATATCAATGAGCAAGGAGAGGAAATTATACCTTGTCAGTACGTTGAAGCATTTGACGCGCGTGTTATCGATGGTGTTAATTACGCGGAAGTTGAAATCGAAGGCAAGCGTGGTGTATTGCACATTGCAAGCAAACAACTTTCCCTACCTGCTGCTTATGACAAATTGGACTGGTTTGCCCACGGTTTTTTGAACGCAAAGCAAGGTGCTGACTATTTTCTTTTTGCTGCTGATGGGGTAAAGGTTATTGACGAATCAGCGGATGAACCTTTTGGATACGATTACAGTAAGCTTTTTTATAAGCGGCAAAAAGGTACAATGAAGCGGAAATACTTTCGTATGGATGGTCACTATTTGGGCAGTTTTCTGGAAGATAGCCTACAGGCTCTTCCCAACGCCTATTTTTGGATCAAACCCAACAAGTTACAGCGGAAGATTTCAGTCATCAAGCCCGATGGTAACGTGCTTGATGAAGAGATTGATCGGATCATCGTTCTGGATGATTATCGCAGTATCGCTTACCTGAAAAATAAACAATGGCAGATTTACTCACTTGCGCATGACCTATTCCGCCTAGGCGATCGGACCATTGACAAAGTCTTGGTCGATAGCATTAAAAACTTTCGAAAAGATGTCTTTGTTGTCGCCTGTGCCGAAGGGCAGGGGATATATGAAGCTCATCTTGATCAATGGTTGCTCGAACCTGATCGGGCTTATCAGAAAATCGAATATTGCTATCTGGACTTTATGCGTATCCAGCAATCCGAAGGCATGCGCTATTTTGATACAAAAGTAAATTTCCGTAGTCCGCTTTACGATTATGTCAGTGCGCCGATTCATGATCCACATCCGGAACGAAGCGAAGGTGAATTCTTACTCTTATTTAAAGGAGAAAGGCTGTTTTATGTAGATCTAAAACGAAATGTCGCGGAATTTCCTGAAACAGCATTTGGCCGTTTGTATGCCGAAAAATATAATTTGCAGGGAGCTGACCAGAATTACTTTGTACAATTTTATCAAGCATGGACAAAACGAAAGGGGGCGGGCTACGAATCTTATCTCGATAATGAGACGCTATACGAAAAAGCACAGAAACTAAATTGGGCCGGTAAGAAAAACGAGGCGATACATTTGTTGACCATCGGTGCCTCCCGAGGTAGCGCTGACTGCCAATACCTTCTCGGCAATATCTATTGCGATACAGATCATGAAGATTTTCTGGATATTCCTAAAGCGATTCGCTTCTACGAACAGGCCATTGCGCAGGATCATGCGCAGGCTTGGACGAACTTAGGGTTCATATATGCTACGGGCCTCGGCCTTCCGCTTGATATTCCCAAAGCCTTAGAGGCCTACCAAAAAGCTGCGGCATTGGGGGAACCACAGGCGATGAGCAATCTTGGCAATTGGTATTATGAAGGGGAATATCTGGAACAGGATTTTGTGCAGGCCTTACACTATTTTAAACAGGCTGAAAAAGAAGGTATCAATAACGATGCGCAGGTAGCCGAAATTTATTACCAACAGAAAGATTACGCCAATTTATTACGCTATCTTAAAAAGGATAAAGACGGACAATATGCTGCGATTTATTATGGTATTTTGTATGAAGAAGGCTGGGGCGTAAAACAGAGTATGGTGAAGGCACTGCGTTACTATGAACAGGCAAACGAAAATGCGACCTATGCTTATGCCGTCAATCGTCTCTTGTATTACTATAAAAATGGAGCGTTTGCAGATTCCGCTAAATACAACTTTTGGTTGGATTTTGCCAAAAACAATGCGGTTGATATTGAAGAATAAAAAAAGAATATGGCACATCGAATTTATATTTATAACACAGATAAAAAAGATCAGGAGTATTTCCATGCTTATTTGGGTGAATGGAACTATGTCATTCCAGATTTGTTGCTGCCTTTGTTTGCCGCAAATCCAAAAGCGAAAGGTACCTTGGTATATGCTGAAAAAGAAGCGGGTGTTTTAAAATTAAGGAAATTCTACGATCTGCTTATACAGGAGTATAACTTGATATCCAATGCTGCTGTCCTGTTGACCATCGAAAAAATGTTCGATTTTCTGCATGGACTTCCATTTGAATGCTTCCAGATCAATGCGCGTGATGTTTTTAATATGTCTGAGGTCAAACACAGCCAACAAGCAAAGGATTTTGCATTTGAAATTCAGGAGAAGAACCTGTATTACAAAAAAGCAATAGAGAAGCAGTCGTTATCAGCGCTTTATCCTATTTTGAGCCGCTCAGGTTATGATTCCTTTTTAGCGATGTTACAAGCTGAGTGGAGCAACTATGGATTGGGCTGGTGGAATGGGGAAGCGATTGATAGCCTTGATAACCAGTTTTTTGAAGAAAGCGGATGTTGGGGGATCCGGAATGCGAAGGGTGAGGTGAAAGTCGAACCCTGTTATGACGAGATCGGAGACTTTGATTACAATGGCTTTGCAGTTGTTGAGAAAGAAGGCTTGTTTGGCTATATAAATAGAAAGGGCGAAGAGACCATCCCTTGTATGTACGCCTCTGCAGAGCCTGTACAGAGCGGCCGTGGTAAGATTGTAGGAAAAGTGAGTTTAGCGGGCAAATATGGCTTGGTGGACGTGGAGACTGGAGCTACAATTATTCCCTTGAACTATGCGGTTTTGGACGATTTTGCTTATGGATTCTACCAGGGACAGCTGGATGGAAAATATGACATTATCGATGCTGAAGGTAAGGGCTTGAATACGACGAGCTCCGATGAGCCTTTTGAAATAGACTACGAGGGCTTTATTTACCAACCAATAGCGAACAGCAAACTACGTAAATATTATTCCAATCAGGGTGCTCTATTGGGCGAGTATCCAGAAGGGGTTTTAAACGAATTGTTGTTTGATTTCTACGCGGTCAATTTAAACAATAAAAAAAAGAAATCAGTCCATGCGGCAGACGGTTCCCTTTTGGTAAAAGATGTGGCTGTGCTAAATGCCATGAATGGGCTCAGTGCATTGTATTACCTTACAGCGGGCAAATATTTTCTGTATGACCTCGCCAGTCGGGATTTTCTTCTGCAAGATCTGACGATTAAATCTATACAGGGAGGTGCAAATTTTGGTAATGGTGCCTATAATTGTTATATCATTGAAACCGAATCGGAAAGAGGAATCTATCACACTGAGACTAAAAGCTGGCTGCTTCCATTGTCAGCACATTATGCCACAATCAGCTACGCGCTGATGGACTATTTTATCCTGCAAGATCAGGTGGGCGGGTATTATTACTACGATACTGATAGCAAAGAACTGAGTGAATCCTTCGATTTCATCTGTGGTAGTGTAAGACATTATCAAGATCTAATGATGTTGCGTGACGGCAAACTGTTTAATAAAGGATATGAAGGATTGGAAGAGGTGCCCCAAGATCAATATGGATATTATATCAAGGCATTGGACAAGCTGGAAGGAAAGGAACTTGAGGTTTTTGACCATTTTTTTACGCAGTGGAAATCGGATCGGGGCGTAGATTTTGAATCTGCCTATGATAGCTATACATTGTATCACATGGCCATGGATTGCTGTAGAAATGGAGACGTCGAAAATGCTATCCGTTACTTTACATTTTCAGCTGATCAGGACAATGAAAGCAGTATGTATGAACTTGGTAATATCTATACGGATACCGATAATGAAAATAAGCGTTTTCTAGACCTGAAAAAAGGAATTGCATACTATGAGCGGTCTGCTGGAAAGGGGTATGCAGCTTCTTGGAATAGCATCGGTTATCTTTACCAGCATGGAATAGGCTATACATCGGATCTAAAAAAAGCTTTTGAGGCCTATACCAAAGCGGCTGATCTTGGGGATGGCTATGCATTATCCAATCTGGGTTATTTCTATTTTAGTGGGACCTACGTGGAAGAAGATCTTGAAAAAGCATTGGATTACTACAAAAAAGCGGAATTGAAACTGGTTGAAAATAATGGCAATATTGCCTCGATTTATTATAGTTTAGATGACTATGACCGTCTACTTGTTTATCTGAAGAAAGATAAAGCGAATAGCTATTCTAACATTTATTACGGTTTGATGTATGATGCGGGTTTAAAATTTAAAAAGGACAGCAAAAAAGCCATTCATTATTTTGAGCGGGCAAATCATTATAGTGTCTATGAGTCTGCTACAGAAAGCTTATTGGGTTACTATAAAAATGATCCCAATTTTATGGATCAGGAAAAACACGCCTATTGGTCGGACTTTGCCCGACAACACGAATTGGATATTGAACCCGAATTGTTGATTTGGGCGAATGAGAAAAGTGGGGGAGTAGAAGCACAGGACGAACCTACAGGAAATAGTAGTTCATCCTTTTTTAGTAAACTGTTTAAAAAGAAAAAATAATCTGCACGATGTTATCTTCTGCGAATTTAGATTTCACAGGTATGCTGATCGACATAGCCTTTATGCTATTTTTTGGCGTAGGTGCAGGTTATTCCCTGATTGTGGGGATTATCCATATTATCCAGAAAAAGACCAAAACGTTCGGCTATTATCTGCGGACGTTTTTGATTTCGGGGATTATAGGTCTTGCATTGGGCGCTTTAATCGTTATGATGTGGGTACAATCATTGTAGTTCGCACACAACTTGATTCAGGAGCTTTTGTCGTTGGGTAGACTCTGCTCCTGAAAATAGGACTTTATCGTTAGACTGATCTATTTTTTGCATTGAGAATGTGCATCAGATGGTGGTTGCAATGCCAGGCATATAATCCAATATTTACTTTAAGTGAAATATATCGTTTGGTAACGGGATGAATAAAGGCACGTTCAAGTTGCTCATCACTTAGACTTTTCAAAAGAATCTCCCAACGTTGATGCAAACCTTCCAATAGACGCAGCGAGCTTTCTATCGGATTGTGTTTTGCATCTGGAAGTTCGGCCCATAGGTTTTCTTCATAGAGTTTTATCGTAGGGTCATCTTCTGACAGGGCTAGCTTAAAACGGACAAAGCTATTCATATGGCTATCTGCGCAATGATGCACCACTTGTCTGATCGTCCAGCCATCTGGGCGATATCGTTTTTCCAATGCACTATCCGGTAGGTCACTGACTTCCGATTTTAGGCGGGTCGGGAAGTCTGCAATTGTTTTTATCCAATCGCTCAATAATTGCTTGTTAATCTGATCTGGTACGGCGAAGCGGCCTATGGGATACCGAAGTTTTTCTAATTCATGTTGCATGGTTTAAATTTAACGAAAATTGCTTGAAGGTTCGTATGTTTTATGTGTAAAGTAACGGTCAGATCATCTTTTGGACTTTAATAAACCTACCTATGTGATTTGGATGACAGGAAGAATTATGGTAATTTCGGCAATTCGAGATGCATCACTTTATTTTTTTTCTATAATCGATGAGTTAGGAAAATAGGTAAGGACGGTTTGTTTTGGATATAAAGCACAAGGAATGAAGAGTTTAAATGAGTTGATTAATCCGACAGATTCAGGATGGAGCCTGGTCGAAGAATGGATGAAGGGAGCTAGCAATCCTTATGAGGTACTGCCCAGAAATGCAAAACGTGCAGATGAGGAGCTGCTAAGAGCTCAGATCACTACAAAATCACCTATGGGCGCTATAATTCATCAAACCGGAGGAATACTGATTGACAATGGGTGGCTACGGATATTGGGTTCGGGTTCAGTTAAATTGAATCGGGGTATTATGGAGTGGAACAAAGGAAAGAGTTTTGACAAAGAAGGAGAGAAAGGTGGTTTTCTATTAATTGCCGATGATGTTTTGGGTGGCTATTTTGCGATTAATGCGGGGGCTTTGGGCGAGGGCATAGGACAGGTCTATTATTTTGCACAGGATACCTTGGAATGGGAAAGCTTAGAGTGCGGCTATTCTGATTTTATTTATTGGACACTGAAGGGGGATATCCGTCAATTTTATGAAACATTTAAATGGAAGGATTGGGCCAATGATGTGCAAAAATTGGATGGTAATCAAGTATTTTCATTTTATCCTTTTTTGTGGACGGAACAGGCCCGCGATTTTCGGAAGGTTGATAGAAACGTTGTTCCGATCGATGAAAACTACCATTTTACAATGGAATTTGCTGGTGGAAGATAGCTTTTTAGCAGTTAGCAGGCTTGATGGTCACCGTTTTCCTAACGCTGGTTTAGTTGGAAATTTATCAGCGAACCAGCTTGTCCATGTGCGAGATAGACGATTTTATTGGACATAAACAGATTATTTTATCTGGATTACATGCTTTGAAAACGTCTTTCGTTTAGATATTAAATATTGTTGAATAGATATCGGCGTTGTATAAGCTTGTTTTTGCTGTCTGTTTAGCATGACTATCGAATCAATTTGATCGACCAATAAGTATTTAATCGAGGTTCCATCCCATTTTCCAATTGAAAAATGCTGCCTGAATTGCGGATTCGTATGCAGGGATACATCAATGGGATTTGTTTTCGAAGAAATTCCGACGTGCTTGCTGTCAGTTGATTTCAGGTATACTAAAATATGTATATCCTTTTTCTTTGCTTCAATCTGGATCGTTCGTACAGGATCACAGGCTAGCAACAGGAGAATAGATAAAAACATTGTTATTACAAAATATAGACTCATTTTCATCATCGAAGATTTACATTTCGGCAATCAGACCAACCATCTAGCACGTAAAGAATTCTTTTTAGACCGTAGATTATTTCCCCAAAAAATTGGAGCCTCTCGGATAGTTACAAATATAACTGGAAATAGGAAGGATATTCTAGCTGTTTTCAGGGAATTTTATAGCGAGCGAGAAGGGAAGGAGAATCTATATTGACTGCTGACCGAACGATTATCTTTTCCTTCGATCAGCAATCATGTCTTTTTTTACTCAATAAAAAGTCATCCTAGCTGGGTTGATTTTGGAGCGCATAGGTATGCTCGTTGAGTTTCGTTATCTCCAGTTGAATTCCTTCTGCAAGTCCAAGCTGTGTAGCTGCTTCTTTCCCTAGTTTAAGGACATGGAATCCACGACCACGGTAAGTGAAATTGCATTCATACTCATTGGAATCGATCACGATCCGGAGCTTTTGTGATTTTGCTGGAAATAAAGGCTTAAAATCTTTCGTAATTCTGATTTGCGATTTTTTTGCATCATCCGCTGTAATTTTATTTCCTGCTGCTGGAAATAACATACGATTGGGAGAATCATTTTGAGCTATGTTTTCTACTACTTGTTGTTCATCTTTCTGTTGAACTGCCGCAACCTCTTTCGGAGGATTTTCCGCTGGCACTGTATCTTGAGGCTTTTTATTTTGGCGGCCTTTTTTTCTTGCATTTTGATTGGCAGGTTTTGTCGAAACTTCCTGCGATTTTGCATCAGTAGTCGATACTGTTTTTTTGTCTTCAGCGGTTGGTGAAGGGGCGGCGGCAGATAAAGGTCTTTTGATAATATTTCGAATATAATAATGTTTTATACGCGATTTGTCCGTATTACGTTCTTCAATTTCAAAATCTTCTGTATAGGCTTTAAAAAGGTGGGACATTTTATCGTAACCATAGTTTCGCGCATCAAAATCTGGTTTTCTTTTATTGAAAAGGCTGCCAATTTCCCCTAAAAATGCCCAGCCATTTTCATCTGCGGTGTCATCAACAGTATCTTTTAATAATTCCAGCGTCTCTTCATCAAGCACAGCTATACTGGTTGGATTGTCTACAGGGACAGGTTTGGGCTGATTTTGCTGTTTTTTCTTTGTGTTAGGTTCTTTCTTTGGATTCTTTTCAAAGATCTCAACATAAATAAATTTGTCGCAAGAAGCGATGAAAGGCTTCGGCGTCTTTTTCTCTCCGATACCGATCACCAATTTGCCGGATTCTCTTAACCGTGTCGCCAGCCTAGTAAAGTCACTGTCACTTGATACAATACAGAACCCATCAACCCTGTCGGAATGCAGGATGTCCATCGCATCAATAATGAGTGCCGAGTCCGTGGAGTTTTTGCCCTGAGTGTAACTGTATTGTTGGATAGGGGTGATCGCATGGGTGAGGAGCTTATCCTTCCATTTTTCGACATAGGGATTTGTCCAGTCACCGTAGATCCGTTTGATCGTAGGAATACCGTAGCGTTTGACTTCGTTCAGAATTTCTTCGATCTTTCGATAAGAAACATTATCCGCATCGATTAATATTGCGATTTGTAAATCCCCATGTTCTGCCATATATGTTTAATTATATTTCGATGTATTATTATGTGTACGCCACCAATAGGATTTTCCTATTTTTTGAACATACGGTTAAAAATACGTTATTGTTGAAGAATTATTGAATTTTTTGAAAATTTAATTTGAGTGATGATTTTCTGAGGGACACTATTTTGAAAGATTTCCTATCCTCTTTTATGAATAATATGATAACAAGAACATCGGAAGAGGAACATCAAATAGCGCTTAATAGGAAGAAGCGTAGGAACAAAAAAAGGTTTTCAAACGGGGAGAATGAAAACCTTAAATAACCAATTATAAACCTAAATTATGATGATACAAAGATAGTGTGTTTTTCACACTTATGCAAGTATTGTTTAATTTTTTTTTATTGAGCAATTATTTTTGTGGCTAAAAAACTACAGACTCCGTTTGCTATCCTGATTTCAAACATAATGATCATCTGAAGTTCGCCATATCCGTATTGCCGGTATATGATCTTAGGTAAAAATTGACCACTGTTTCAGATTTTAATTCGAAACCACATTTATAAACTTGATAATTACCGTGATCCAACTTTATATCAAGATAAGGCCAAAACCGTATTTAAAATCGAAATAACACTATATTTAAACCATATTAACAGGGGTATAAAAGGGATATACCCCTGTTATACCCCTGTAAACCCCCTGTAAAACCCCAGTAATTACTAGGTTATTATAAAAGTTGGTATCAATCAGGTATTTTCCTTTACCAAATATGGTACGGAAGGTTTCGCAATGGAGCAGGTCATGGTCGAAGAAGTTTGAAAAAAAGCAGATGAAATTAAAATGATATAAGACGCGCTGCCGAGAGCGTGCTACCGGTGATCAACGCTGAATAAATGCAGATGGGCGATAGCCCATAACGGTATAAAAGCTATTGGTGAAAGCTTGTATGCTTTGATAGCCCACTTTATAAGCGATTTGAGATATGGTCAGTTCGCCTATACTTAAAAGCTCAAGGCTTTTAATGATCCGAAGCAATTGTTGGTACTTGACAAGTGTCATTCCTGTTTCTTTTTTAAACAATCGTTCGATGGTACGTAAGGAAAGGTTGGATAACAGGGCAATCTCTTCCATTTTGATGGGATGGGTATAGTGGTCATGCAAGTGACTTAAAACTGTCTGCAATCTGTTTTCATTCGGCAGCGTAATTTCCAAATGTAATAACCGCGCTCCGAATGCGGGGAGCTCGTTGAGAAGCGCGCGCAGGAAGATTTTTTCGTTTTCATTTTCTTCCGTTAATTTTGACCACTTTTCAGCATAGCGGATCATTTCCCGTAATACTTTCGGGGCTGCAAATATCTGAACGTTTTCGAAAAATGGATCGTCTTGTTCGATATCGAAAAAAAGGATCATTAACTTGATGCTTTCCGAATGCGAATTGGTCTTATGTAACGCATTCGAGGGAACCCATGCAACATGATTTTGGGGGAGTAGGTACATTTTTCCTGCCACAGTAAGGTATTGGAAACCTTGCTCGACATAAATCAGCTGTGCCTTCCGATGGGTATGCAAGGCATTGTCGTGAATCCAGTTTTCTTCAAACCAGACAAAATTAGATTTTTCGATCCCTTCAATTGTTTCAATATGATTCGAACAGCTCATGTCGTTATAAATTAAATCAATGGCAAATTTAATTAAATGACTGAACATATCTTTGCAGCAAATCATCATGGTAGGGAAATCCATAAAGATATATTGCCGCTTCACAGCGGAATGGATTCAGTGTGCATTATGCACAAGAAACAATTAATTTCTATGAATAGCAATTTACACAAATCAAATACTGTCACCTGGAGCTGGTTATCTGTATTTGTCATTATTTTGGTGTCCACGAACCTAAGGTCGCCGATTACAGCAGTGGGACCTGTTTTGGGACAGATCAGCGAGGTCCTCACATTGGACAGTTTTCAAAGCAGTCTATTGACCGCCATTCCTCTTTTTATGTTTGCGACTTGCTCGGTTGCTGTTAGTAAGTATTCTCATGTTCTGGGCATGCATCGCTTTTTGTTGTTTGGGCTGATCATTCTCGCTGTTGGGATCATTGTCAGGGTATGGGGTGATACAGGCTCTTTATTTGTAGGTTCTGTTATGATCGGATTAGGAATATGTGTGGGTAATGTGGTGGCACCGGGTTATATTAAAACCAGTTTCCCCCATCATATCGGACTGATGACGGGAATTTTTGCCGTAGCAATGAATCTGACCGCGGCATTTGCATCGGGCTTTAGCCTACGTATTGGGGAATGGACAGGATTGGGATGGCAAGGTTCTTTAGGGCTGTGGGGCATATTGGCCATATTCACAATTATCGCTGTCTTTTTTGATCAATTCGCTGGACCGAAAGATACTGCTCCCGGCCAAAAGCAGCAATCTAAGAGCAGTATTGGCCATATTTTTAGATCCAGATTGGCTTGGTATATCAGTATATTTATGGGTATTCAATCATTGGTTTATTATAGCTTGATTTCTTGGTTACCTAAGGTATTAGTCGACTATGGAATGGCGGCTAAAGATACGGGATGGTTGTTATTTCTGATTCAGATTGCGATGATTCCCATTATGTTTTTCGGACCTATTATTGCACACCGGATGAAAGATCAGCGGTTAATGGCTGTTGCTGTTGCGGCTGGCATGTTGGGCAGTATACTGATTTTCTTTCTGTTTAAGCTTGAGGGGATTTATGTTGCGGCCGTATTGCTCGGACTTTCCAATGGTTTGTCTTTTAGCCTTTCTATTCTCTTTTTTAGCTTAAGGGCAAAAACCACGGCAAATGCAATTAAAATTTCGGGAATGGCACAGTCGGTCGGTTATCTGATAGCTGCATTTGGTCCACCAATTTTTGGAAAACTGCACGAGGTTGATCCCTCTTGGAATTACTCTTTTTATTTTCTTGCCGGTAGCATTATCCTCCTATTGATTACAGGAATAAAAGCAGCGGAAAACAAATTCGTGGAAGAATCTTGAAACAGTAAAAACAGTGCTTCATAAAACAGATTCGGGCCGATATTCTTAAATATCGGCCCGAATCTGTTTTGCGACTGGTTGATTTTCGCTACCAGGTATCCAGTGATCAGTTAGCCTTAATCTTTTAAGATATCAAATTCGATATAGGTCGCATTGTTGACATCATGAAAAATGCGTTGTGTAGCCTTACGGAAATCGGCTTTGGTCGCTGTATAGGGTTCCATAAATACTTGCGGATTTCGTTCAGCCAATGGGAACCACGAGTTTTGCACCTGAACCATGATACGATGTCCTTTTTTAAAGGTATGGGCAACATCAGGCATAACGAAGTCTACTTTTTCCACCATGCCCGGTGTCAATGGTTGCGGTTTGTCAAAGCCATTTCGATATTTGCCCGCCATGATCTCTCCTCTGACCATCATCTGGTATCCCGCCATTGGTTTTCCATCAAAATTCGGCGCATCGTTGGGATAGACATCGATGAGTTTAACAATATAATCCGCATCGGTACCAGTTGATGCTACTTTTAGAAAATTCTTGATCGGCCCGACAATCGTGATGTCTTCCGTCAATGGTACTGTCTGATAGACCATGACATCTGGACGGCTGGCTGCAAAACGTTGATCATCGACCATATACTCGCGGGTACGGTTCTGGATTAATCCGCCTTGGTGCGGAACCGGTTTGTTGGGATCAGTTACATATTCATCCCATGAATCTGTACGTTGAACTTTCTCAAAACCAAGTTTACCCTGTGGCTGAAAATAAAGCTTTTTTGTTTCGACATTCTTTGGTGGCCATTGTTCAAATTGCTTCCATTCATTGCTTCCGGAAATAAAGATATTGGCCTCGGCGGGAGAGAAGCTTCCTTCTTGTTTTAAATGATGACTGAAAAATGGTTGTTCAAATTTTTCCTGGTAGGTGACGCTTGTTTTTTTCTCAAATTGGATGTCACCTAAGTAATCTCCTGTTGCACGTACCCAGCCACCATGATACCAAGGGCCTGCAACCAGAATTGAATTGTTTTTTTTGCTCTTTTCTTCAATGGATTGATAAGTTTTAAATGTTCCGTAAGCATCCTCGGCATCGAAAAAGCCACCAACGACCATGACTGCCGGTTTCACGTCCTGTAGATAATTGGTGACGACACGGCTTTTCCAGAAGTCATCGTAATTCGGATGCTTAAAGAGGTTATTCCAGAATAGGACAGAATCGCCAAAATATTTTTCTTTGAGTTCTCTGGCGGTTCCGGCTTCAAGGAAAAAATTGTATTTATCCACTTCGTTGATCTGAATCTTACTGTTAAATTGATCCGGCGTAATTGGTTTAGGGCGCGGAACGCCAAAGGTCGACATAAATGTGAAAGCGTCCTGCAAGAATAGAACACCATTGTGATGGAAATCATCACCGATAAACCAATCTGTTACCGGAGCCTGTGGCGAAACAGCTTTGAGGCTCGGGTGCGTTTTGATCAGTCCGACCGTAGAATAAAATCCCGGATAAGAGATACCATAAAGCCCCGCTTTGCCACTATAATTCTTCAGGTTTTTTTGTAACCATTCCAATGCGTCATAAGTGTCCGTGCTTTCATCAATCGCTTTTTTATCCTTACTGAGGTTTGTGGGACGAACGTCTTCAAAATCGCCTTCACTCATCCATTTTCCACGCACATCCTGATAGACGAAGATATAACCGTCCCGCATCATTGCAGGAAAGTTGCCTAAACTCTTTTTGTATTCGTTTTGGCCATAAGGGCCTACCGTGTAGGGTGTTCGATTCAATAAAACAGGGTATTTCTTGGATTTGTCTTTGGGGCTGTAGATCACAGTAAACAATTTCTTACCATCTCTCATCGGAACCTTTACTTCGGTTTTTTCATAATGATCCCTGACATAAGCGGAATCTGTGGTCGTCTGTGCATGTAGCTGGCTTCCCGTAACAAGTGCTAAAGCCAGAAACGAAATTGTAGTTTTCATTTAAATAATGATTTAGGAATGTCGATTTATCATGTTTTACATGGATTCTTTACACTCGGTTTGTTTTCTTAATGGAAATGTAGCTATCATGAGCGAAATTATTTTCGGTTTTGTTAGCTGATTTGAGCTCACGATGGTTGCATTAATTTAAGCCTAAAGGTAATGCTCCCGAAATCATTTTCCAATTTTATTGTCATATTTATATGGATTACAAAAAGAAAAATTGACCAATTTTTTAGAAAGAATAACTTTTTTTGAATTGTATTTGGATTAGTTTTTTAATGTTAATATATTGAGTAAAATTAGTTATGATTATATTTTATTTTTCAAGGTATGTTCAAATGACTTAAATTTCAATGAGATGAGTGATGACGACTTCGGTCGGAATCGTATTTTATTGTAGTTCTTTTGTATTCGAATAGGCCTTGAAAAAGCAATTGTCACGATTTTATAAATAAAGTGACAATGGGTGTGAAATATGTTTTTTTAAGCTAATTTTAAGAATTATTTTATCATAAAACATCAATTAAATAACAAATTAAGTATATAGAATTAATATGGGACAACAAGTGAAAGATGCCAATGGCAAATTGGGTATTCTTATTCCGGGATTGGGTGCTGTGGCTACAACATTGATCGCTGGTGTGGCATCTATAAACAAGGGTTTTTCAAAACCGATAGGATCTGTTTCGCAGTTGAGCAGAATCCGTTTAGGTAAGCGCACGGAGAATAGAAATCCATTAATAAAGGATTTCGTCCCTTTGGCAAAGTTGGAAGATGTAGTTTTTGGTGGTTGGGATGTTTATGAAGATAACGTCTATGAAGCAGCTTCAAAAGCACAGGTATTGGAACAAGGTCAACTTGATGCCGTAAAAGCTGAACTGGAAGCTATTCAGCCGATGAAAGCTGTCTTTGATCGCAATTTTGTAAAGAATTTAGACGGTACACACATTAAAACGGAAAAGACACGTCGTGAGTTGGCTGATGCCGTACAACGTGATATCCGTGAATTTAAAGAAAAAAACGGCTTAGACCGTGTCGTATTGGTATGGTGTGGTTCTACTGAACGCTATATTGAGACAAATGAAGCCTTCTCAACAATTGCAAAGTTAGAAGAGGCTTTGGATAATGATGATCAACGTATTCCACCTAGCATGATCTATTGTTATGCGGCTATAAAAGAGGGTGCTCCTTATGTTAACGGTGCGCCTAACTTAACGTGTGATGTTCCTGCTATTGTAGAATTAGCTCATGAACATGGCGTTGCAATTGCTGGAAAAGACTTCAAAACAGGTCAAACATTGATGAAAACAATTGTTGCTCCTGGTCTTCAGGCAAGAGCGCTAGGGGTAGAAGGATGGTTCTCTACAAATATCTTGGGTAACCGCGATGGCTTGGTATTGGATGATCCAGAAAACTTCAAAACAAAAGAAGTTTCTAAATTATCCGTATTGGAAGAAATTCTTGATGCGAAAAAGAACCCAGAATTATACGGTGATTTATACCACAAGGTACGGATCAATTACTACCCTCCACACGGAGACAACAAAGAGTCTTGGGATAACATCGATATCTTTGGCTGGTTGGGTTACAAAATGCAAATCAAGATCAACTTCTTGTGCCGAGATTCAATTTTGGCAGCTCCAGTTGCTTTGGATTTGGCATTGTTTATTGATTTGGCACAACGTGCTGGTATGTCAGGTATCCAAGAATGGTTGTCTTTCTATTTGAAATCACCACAAACGGCACCGGGTTTACCTCCTGAGCATGATATCTTCAAGCAATTAATGAAATTGCAAAATACCTTGCGTCACATTATGGGCGAGGACTTGATTACTCATTTGGGACTGGATTATTACCAAGAGTTAGTAGATAGTATTCAATAGATTACCTTTATAAAAAGGGGAACAATTACTTCGGGTGATTCTTCCCCTTTTTCTTCGGGATAATTATATCGTGGCCTCCGGATTTGCGCTATTAAAAAATAGGATAGGGATGCTACCAAATAATTACCCACCAATAACCCGCTGTAAACTTTTGCGTTTGCAAACGCTAGCATGGTGACAGGGGTTTTACTTTTTTAATGAATGATTTTATTTTGCAATTAGAAGGAATGGAATTTGCTATTATTGCGGCGGGAGAAGGATCTCGATTGCGAAAAGAGGGGTTTAATTTACCTAAGCCCTTGCTACCCTTACATGGAGTTCCATTGATTGAACGATTGATTCGCGTTTTTGCTAAAGAAGGTGCGCAGCAAGTGCATGTTATTATCAATAGACAATCACCTGAATTGAAGACGTTTTTAACACATACAGCATTTGAACTCCCTATCATCCTGATCGAGGAGGACACCCCCAGTTCTTTGCATAGTTTTGCTTTGTTGGTCAAAAACAATCCTGCTTGGACTTCCTGCTGTCTGACGACTACAGATACTGTTTTTAGACCCCACGAATTTCACGAATACCTCACCGCTTTCCATCAGAAGTCAGATGCAGACGCCTTTATGGCTGTGACACCATTTGTGGATGACGAGAGCCCACTTTATGTGAATACAGACGATGAATTACATGTGGAAGCATTTTTGGACAAGGCCACAGCCGGGACAAAATTTGTTTCGGGAGGGATTTATTGCTTTCGCAAGGCTGCGATGGACTGCGCACTCCGCTCTGTCGCCGCCGGAAATTCCAGGATGCGTAATTTTCAACGTGCGCTTTTAGAAAACGATTTGAACGTTGACGCTTTTGTATTCGAGAAGGTGGTGGATATCGATCACTTAAAGGATCGCATTGTAGCGGAACGGTTTTTGAGTGAGGAAGTTAGTTAATAAAATGAGCGAAATGATTTCTATTTTAGGCGTGACGCGTAAAAATCGCTTTTCACCCAATCACGTGGGGAATGATGCTGCAATATTTAACGAAGTTGTGCTAAAATTAACCGAAAAAGGTGCAGCCGTTGAAATTTGCAATGAGGATGAATTTTTAGCTTCTGATTCCGTCAAACAGGGAAATATCCTGACGATGGGAAGAACAAAAACCTTGGTTAAGAAGCTGCAATCACTTCAAAATAATGGTGTTCATGTATTGAATTCAGGTTTTGGTATTGAAAACTGCTTTCGAAAAAACATGACACTCAAATTGTTGGAAGGTGGGATTCCATACCCTAAAAGTATTGTTATCTCTACCGTCGCAGATATGCAGTCAATTTTTGAAAAGTTGAAGGGGAAAGGCGTCTGGATCAAACGCGGCGATTTCCATGCCATCCATAAAGAGGACGTTACCTTTGCTGCTAGCCTCAAAGAAGCACAGCATATCTTGAACGAATACGCCCTTCGGGGAATTAAAGAAGCGGTAATATCTGAACATTTGGCTGGGGATTTACTCAAGTTTTATGCAGTGAGGGACACCGATTTCTTTTTCTATTTTTATCCCTACGAGCACAATCATCATAAATATGATTTGTATGAGCAAATTAATGATGAAGTTGTGCATTTTCCGTTTGATTTGGCTGATTTAAAGCAAGTAGCCAACCGCGCAGCAGAAGTGTTGGATGTCCATATCTATGGCGGTGATGTAATAATCGATCCAAACGGAGATTTTCATATTATTGATCTAAATGATTGGCCAAGCTTTGCCCCTTGTCGAGCCGAAGCCGCTGAAGCCATTGCGCAAATGGTTTACCATAAATTTACTGAAAAGAACCAAAATGCAGAGAGAACAAGTTAATGTAGTCGAAGAACAGAATTTGAGTGCATTCGAACAATCTTTAAAATCCAACGATACCGAAGAAAAAATAGATATCTGGTTTTATAGGCCTATTGGATTTCGTATTGCACAGATATGCGCTAAAATCGGGATTACACCCAATGCAGTGACTATTATAAGTATTTTCTTTGGTGTTGCTGCGGGTATTCTATTTTATTATGGCGATTTATGGATAAATGTGATCGGGATGTTGCTGCTGATCTTCGCGAACTCCTTGGATAGCGCAGATGGACAATTGGCACGAATGACAGATAATAAGAGTCGTTTTGGTCGAATTTTGGATGGTTTTGCAGGTGATTTTTGGTTTGCATCCATTCATATCGCTATTTGTTTGCGCAGTATCAACGAAGGCTGGACGGATTGGCTATGGGTGTTCTGTATCCTTGCCGGAGTATCCCATATGATACAATCTGCAATGGCCGACTATTATCGTAATGTCCACCTATTTTTTATTAAGGGTAAAGCTGGTAGTGAGTTGGATAATACACGCGATTTGAAAGTTGATTACGATGCGCTTTCCTGGAAGAAAAACTTTTTCAGCAAATTTGTGTTGAACGGTTACATGGGGTATACCCGAAATCAGGAAAAATTATCCCCAAAATTGCAGAAACTGCTGCATATCGTCAAATCACGATATAAAGACGACTTGCCAAAACAATTGATGGTTGATTTTAGAATGAAAAATAAGCCATTGATGAAATACACCAATATTGTACAGTTCAATACCCGGGTAATCTTTCTCTTCGTTTGGTTGTTTATCGGGCAACCATGGATTTACTTTTTCTTTGACATGTTTGTATTAAATCCAATCTTAATCTATATGTGCAACAGACAGGAAAAGGTAAGTGGTTATTTTGTAGATAAGTTAACAAACGATCCAACCTATGGGGAGTAAAATCTATAAGGTCCTTTTTATGCTGATTGGTATAGGCACCTTGGCTTATATGATTCGTGCGATGGGAGTTGAGGAGATTTGGACTAATCTGGAGAAAATCGGTTGGTGGTTTTTGCCGGTACTGGGTAGCTGGGCTGTCCTCTACTGGATGAATGCCATCGCGTTTAAAGCGATTATTCAGGAACCGCAATTGCCGCAGACCGATGTTCCTTTTTGGAAAGTATTGCAATTGACGGTATCGGGGTATGCGATTAATTACATTACACCATTTGTCGCACTAGGGGGGGAGCCTTACCGAATTATTGAGCTTAAAAATTATGTTGGTGGTTCAAAAGCAGGTTCATCCGTTCTTTTGTATGGTGTTATGCATATTCTATCCCATATTTTATTTTGGGTAGTGTCTGTTTTTCTGATTCTCTGGTTTGTACCGGCCAGTACATTAGTCGATGTCGCCTGTGCCGTAATTTTTGTGATGGCCATCGTATGTACCTGGTTGTTTACCAAATTCTATAAAAAGGGAATTACGGTTTCGTTATTGAGAGCTTTGTCAGGTTTGCCTTTGGTCGGAAAGAAAATCAATAATCTGCTGGAGGCGAAGTTCGAGACACTGAATGATGTTGATCAACAAGTCAAGAATTTATTTCAAAACCGTAGGGGCCGATTTTATACGGCTCTTTTCTGGGAATTTGTTGCTCGGGTAGTCGGCTGTCTGGAGATTTATTTTATCGGTCTGGCCTTGGATATCAATATAGATTTTATTGATGCCATGATCATTAGTTCTGGATCTTCTTTATTCGCCAATTTGGTATTTTTCTTCCCGATGCAGTTGGGGACACGTGAAGGTGGGTTGGCGATGGCAGTAATGAGCATCGGCCTACCGGCTTCTGTCGGTATTTTTATGGGAATTGTAACCAGAATCCGGGAAATCGTTTGGATCATTATCGGTTTGGGCTGGATGAGTTTAGTTAAAAAGAAATAACAATGGATAAGTTTATAATTAAGGGAATTATTTTTGATTACGGTGGTACGTTGGATACAAATGGGGGACACTGGGGGGCGGTAATATGGGCCGGCTACGAAAAGTATCAAGTTCCGGTCAACTTAAGTTCATTTCAAGAAGCATATGCTTATGCCGAAAGGCAGATGGCGATTCAGCCGATCATCAAACCGGAGTTTAACTTCTTGGAGGTACTTAAAGCAAAATTGAAAGTGCAGTTTGAGTACCTTATTGCTGCTGGCTATGACCTGGATAGGCAACTGGCCGATAAAATTGCATTTGATGGTTATTCTCTTGCCAAGGATACGGTAGCCCGGGTAAAGCCATTATTGGTTGCGCTAGGCGAAGAGTATCCTATTGTAATGGTTTCCAACTTCTATGGCAATCTAAAGGCTGTGCTGGCTGATTTTGGTATTTTATCTTATTTTAAAGCGGTTGTTGAGTCAGCTGTCGTGGGCGTACGTAAACCAGACCCCGCGATTTATGCGCTCGGTGTCGAAGCAATGGGTTTACCTGCTGCGGAGATTTTGGTCGTTGGTGATTCCTATAGTAAAGATATGGCTCCAGCTAAGGCTGTAGGTTGTCAGACACTATGGTTGAAAGGACAGACCTGGGGAGAAGATAAGTTGCAGGATACTTCTGCTGCGGATAGGCAATTTAATACAATTTTTGATCTCCATGATTTCGTTTAATCAGGCTTTTTGACGAAATTCTTTAGGCGATATGCCTACATTTCGCTTAAAGAATTTCCCAAAAAAAGACTGATCTGAAAAATGCAGTTGCTTCGCAATTTCGCCTATCGAAA
The DNA here is from genome assembly GCF_003071065.1 of Sphingobacterium athyrii. GTDB lineage: Bacteria > Bacteroidota > Bacteroidia > Sphingobacteriales > Sphingobacteriaceae > Sphingobacterium > Sphingobacterium athyrii. Next base: position 310,183 of record NZ_QCXX01000002.1, read on the forward strand.
GCCCCTGGCGGAGCAAGCATTTAGCCTCTTCCACCAATACATTCTGTATTAATTCTATCGCTGATTTTCCCGTAAGTTCTTTTGTGATCACCGAGAGATGTTTTGGGGTGATACCAAGTTCTGAAGCATAAAACTGCACGGTATGGTCCTGACGAAAAGACTGTTTTAGCAGGAGGTAGAAATTGGCCAATATTTCTCTTTTTCGTGAGGGTACGACGGGGATATTTTTGAAATTTTGACTTGCCAGGCGCGCAATTTCACAGAACAGCACTTCGGCCAGAGATTTGATAATCTTTGGTTTGAAAATATAATCATGCCCCTGTTTCTCGTAATGGATAAACTGTTTAAACAGATTGGACAGGTTGGTGGCATCCTGCACCGAAAGAGCGAACACATGACTATTATCCAAGGCGAGTGATTTTTTTGTGAGATCAAAAAAATCCTTTCGAAAGTCCAATTTGAAGATAAAATCTATACTGAAGAAGATCAGATAAACTTCGCAGTCCCAAGATTTGGCAACAGATGCACCGTTAACTTTCGAGGATGGACTGGTCAATAGCAGGTGATGCTGACCAACCTGTACCCGCTCATCATTAATCATGAAAGATGTTTCCCCCTTTTTTATTAAACAGAGTGAATAAAGATTCTTGTTCGCCAATATAAGCTGCTGCTGCGGACTGAATACTGGCTTGGATCTGTTTCCTTTGATATGAAAAGCAAAAAAATCTTTGTTGTTGAGATGTTGATCGACGACAGGCATATTATTTTACAATAAAATCAAAATAGGTTTTACGATAAGGTTCATCCTTTAGGGTGTAATGCCACCATTCTTTGTCGTAGGCTTTAAAGCCAAATTTAGCCATGGCTTCGCGAAGTATTTTACGATTTTCTTTTTGTTTTGTTGTTAGTTTTGAATAGTTGTGGTGGGAGATATCACCAAAGAAATCAAAAGGTGCTCCCATATCGAGTTCTTTATTATTAGTGAGATCGATCAAGGTTAAGTCGACAGTACTACCTCGACTATGGCCAGACTTGCCGGCAATAAAGCCCAGTTTAAATAAGTTTTTTTTATCTAACTGTGGATAGAACTCACGTTTAGCAATGGTATCTTTGATGACCAGTGACCAAGCTTTGAAATGATCGACAGCCCGTTGTGGACGATAGGCGTCGAATATTTTTAATGCCAAACCCTGTTTGTTCAGATGTTTTTCAACTTGTTGTAGGGCCAATGCGGCACGCTTGGTCAGAATGGCAACTGGTTTTTCATAGCCGTGAACAGGGCGGCCCGTAAAGTTATGGCTTCCAAAGTAACGCATATCCAAGCTAATTGTCGGAATAAATTCTTTTACATAGGTGAAGTTTTGCGGCATTTCTTGCTGGGCTTTCAATTGGAAAGCAAAAAATACAAGACTAATGGATAGACAAAAATTGAGTTTCATGGGTTGAAGATACAACTTTAGATGCTCAATTCCAGCATCGAGATGTGGGCTACATAGCCCTTATAGCTGATAATAAGGATGGTAAATACGCAAAACCTCAGGCAATGAAGGCCTGAGGTTTGTTGGAACTTATCTTAATGATCCGTTATTTTCTTTTTTAAGTATTTGTAGATCTCAATCTGTGAGCGGCAGGGGTCTTTTTTATTTTCAACATAATGATTGCTTAAGGAATTGTTCAGCATACGAGCCTTGACGTTATCACTGAGCTGTATGTAAAGCATTTCCTTTAGGTCTTCCTTGATCTTCTTACTCGTGATTTTTACGGCGGCTTCAATACGGTGATCTAGATTTCGGGTCATCCAATCTGCTGAGGAGATATACATCAGCTCTTTACCGGCATTGTAAAAATACATGACCCTTGCATGTTCGAGATATTCATCCACGATTGAAATCGCATTCATGGGTAATTTAAATGTTTTCTGGTTCGTCGCACAATAAATTCCCCGAATAATCAGATCTATTTTAACTCCGGCGGTTGCCGCATCATAGAGCTTTTTAATCATATCTTTGTCGCTCAGCGAGTTTACTTTGATAATGATGGATGCTTTTCGGCTAGCTTTAGCCTCTGCTATTTCCAGATCGATAAAATGCAGCAGTTCCCTACGCATATCTATGGGACAGATCAATAAACTTTTACAGTTTTTGATCATGTCAGCTGGGTTGGATTTGGGCCGTCTGAGGTAATTGAATACTTTATTGATGTCGGCGATGACATCCCTATTACTGGTCAAGAGGCAATAATCTCCATATAATTTAGCGGTTTTCTCATTGATATTTCCTGTACTGACAAAACCATACTGAATGGTTTTTGCACCTGTCCGTTTTTTGATGACACATAATTTGGCGTGTACTTTTTTATTGGGAATACCTGTAAGTACCTTGATTCCTTCAAGTTCTAGCTTCTCTTTCCAATCCAGGTTATTCTCTTCATCAAATCGCGCCCGCAGTTCAAGCATGACCGTTACTTCCTTTCCATTTCGTGCAGCATTGATCAATGCATTGGCGACCTTGGAATTTGAAGCCAAGCGGTAGGCGGTAATCTGTATTGTTTTTACATCCGGATCCATTGCTGCTTCGCGTAATAAATCGATGATTGGCCTAAACTCATGGTAGGGAAAAGACAGCAGCACATCCTTTTTTAATACAGTATCGGTGACCCGCTCATAATTTTGAAAATAGGGGTGTGGGAATGAAGTTCGTTCCTGTGGTTGATGATAGGACTTAAATACGTTCGGAAAGTCCATAAAATGTTTAAAATTATGGATCTTCTGTCCGGGTATGATACTGTCTTTTTTTGATAGGTTGAGCTTTTTGATCAGAAACTCCACGAGTTTTGGATTCATCTCCTGATCAAAAATAAAACGCGTCGGTTTACCTTTACGTCTATTCTTAACCCCTTTACTTATCTTTTCGACCAAGGTTGTATTGATGTCGTTGTCGATATCAAATTCAGCATCTTTTGTGACTTTAAACACATGTGCATGGAAAACATCAAAGCCAAAATAGGAGAATATCAATGGAAGATTGAACTTGATGACATCTTCGAGAAGGATAATATGTTTTTCATCCTTTGGTGCAGGCAACTGGACGAAGCGTCCATTTTGGCTCGTAGGGATTTCAATTAAAGCAAACTTAGTTTCATATTGCCATTCACTTTTACCCATAGCAATACCCAGATAGAGGCTCTTATCACGGATATAAGGCATTGGACGGACATCATCGAGGATCAGAGGGATGACATTTGATTCCACATCATCCTGATAATACTCGCTGACAAATTTTTGTTGTTCCGGACTTAGTTCTTCACTCGTTTTGATAAAGACATTTTGCTTGGCCATATCCTTTTGGATTCGGTTCCAGGTATTGTCAAATTTCTTTTGCTGTTTGATTACCCGGACATTAAGCTCTTCCAAAATCAACTGCGGATCTTCATAAAAAGATTGATTGGCACTTTTGTCTTTGAGGTCAATAGCACGTTTGAGTCCGGCAACCCGAACCCGGAAAAATTCATCGAGGTTATTGGAAAATATACCTAAAAATTTGATCCTTAAGGGTAAAGGAACAGACTCATCTGCAGCTTCTTGCAATACCCTGCCATTAAAGCTTAACCAACTGATATCTCTAGGAATAAATTTTTTCGCCATAGCTAAATATACATAAATTTAAGATGCAAAACTAGAGCTATGGGTGCGATAAACGAACTTTTTCGTGTTAAAGAATTATTAATTTATTTTTTCTTCATCTTGTCTAAAAAAAATACCCCAAAAAGTGCGAAACGTTTTGGGGTAAACAGCAATCTTGTACCTGACGATTACTTTTTTCCGTATTTTTTGGAGATCTGAATCGCTTTATATTTGCTGCTGTCAAAATGTGGGGCATCAATTGACAGGCTTGTTGGATAAGGAGCCGTACGATCGAAAAAATATACAGTTGTTGTACTACCATAATCATTGACCGGTAGCAGCTCCAGGCAGCCCGTGTAATCTGCATTCAACACATCACCTACTGTCACGGCATAGATGCGGATAATTCCACCTTTATTTTGTTCATTCCTGACAAAAGCAACTTCTTTAAACCCGCCGGGAAGATCTTCTATACTTTTCTGATTGAAAGTATCTTTTAAAATAAAACCCAACAACACTAAAATCGGAATGACCAAAAGCCATACCTTTTTATTCTTCTTCATTAAAATACGCTTAAATAGTAATGTTTATAGCCAATAATTTATAAAATTCTTTTAGGATAGCCTGATGTCCCGGCCAAGCAGGAGAGGTCACCAGATTTCCATCCACAATCGCTTGGTCAGCTGGAATATTTTTCCAAGTTCCGCCAGCCAATTCAATATCTGGTCCTACCGCTACATAGGCGGTCAAGGTACGTCCTGTCAAAACCTTTGCCGCTGTCAATACCTGAATTCCATGACAGATTGCAGCGACAGGCTTATTCTTTTCAAAGAAATGTCTAGTAATCTCCAATACGCGTTGATTAAGGCGGATATATTCCGCCGAACGGCCACCGGCGATATAGAGTCCATCATATTCTTCGGGATTAACCTGGTCAAAATCCTTATTGATCGCAAAATTATGTCCCCGTAGTTCCTTATACGTTTGGTCGCCAGTAAAATCATGTACAGCAGTGGGTACGACATCACCCTTTTTTCGATCGGGGGCGATGGCATCAACTGTTATTCCTATTGATCCCATTGCTTGAAATGGAACCATTGCTTCGTAGTCTTCTACAAAGTCTCCAACCAGTAATAATATTTTTTTTGCCATATCAAAAACCTCTTTTAATAGGTTTTGAATTTACGTATTAAAAGAGGTTTTCACAATGATTATTTGTTAATCTTTTGTTAACCTTGAACAGCCAATTTCTCTGCAAGCACACGTTTAGTCTTACGTACTTTCGCTTCGAGCTGGCTTCTTAAAGTTGGATTGATAATACCTTTTCCTTCTTCAAAGTTTTTATGGAATTCAGGAAGGGAGAATGAATCCAGGATTTCAGCACCGTCCCACGTGATTCTATTGACTGCAGCATTTAATACAGTAGATCCACCCATTGGTCCGGGAGCGGTTGCCAATAAGAAAACTGGTTTGCCATTGAACGTTTTGCGATTTGGGATGCGGGAAACCCAGTCTACAATATTTTTGTAAGCTGAAGTGTAGGATCCGTTGTGTTCTGCCAATGAAATGAGTAGGAAATCTGCAGCATCCATCTTTGCGGCAAAATCATGGGCCAACTGTGGAATACCCAATTCTACTTCCTTATCATAAGAATAAATAGGCATTTCGAAATGATTGAGATCAAGGAGCTCTATGCTGTCATCCGCTTCTTTATAATATTTAGAGGTACTCGTTACAAAGATTTTGTTGATAGAGTTTTTATTACTTGTTCCTGCAAATGCTAATATTTTCATCTGTGTATAAGTTTTTAATTTTTAAACTGGTCAAACTTACAACATAATCATAAAAAAAATGTCAGTCGAATGTCTGCTGAGGGCATAATACCACATTTATTGATCTAGGTCAATTAAAAACAAACCGTTGGTACATTCCGAGCAGCCCGGTGAGTCCGCCTGTGTGTACTATCAGCAGTTGATCCGCGGGTGTGAAATAATCCTTTCTGATCAGATCATCCACGGCGTAGAGCAATTTTCCGGTATAGGTGGGTTCGATCATAATTCCCGTGCTGCTCATAAAATGCTGAGTGAATGCGAGGAGATCCGGTGTTGTTTTGGCATAACCGCCAAAATGATAGTCCAGATGCAAAATAGGGGATGGAAGTTGAGGGTAAAGCTGAGCGACCTCGTCATTGATAAAACCGCCATTCTTTAGTACAGGTACACCATGTATCTGTGTGAAAAGATCTTTTTTATCAATTGCATTGGCAATTCCGGCCAGGGTGGTTCCGGTACCACAGGCGGTAAAGATATGTTGGTAATCCTGTTGGAGTTCATCGACAAGTTCGGCACATCCTTTGGCGCCTAGGAGTCCGTAGCCACCTTCGTGGATATAGAAAGTTGTTGGATCCTGATCGAAATGCATACGATAGAGCTGCTCTTTGTCCCGATAGGAATCGCGGTCCACATAAATAAGTCGCATGCCAAATAATTGACACATGGTTAGAACAGGGTTGTTCGCCTGTTCATCACCTCTGACAAAAGCTGTTGTTTTGAACCGGAAAGTAGCTCCTGCGCAAGCAGTCGCCAGTAGATGGTTGCTCCATGCACCTCCAAAAGTAACGAGATGATTTTTCTGAAGCTGTAAAGCTTCCTGAAGATTGTATTTCAATTTTCTCCATTTATTGCCTGAAATGAAGGGATGGATCAGATCATCCCGCTTCAGCGTCACCTTAATATGCTTTTTTTCCCATAGAGGTAACGTGATTTCTGTTTCGGGGCTATGGATTTTGAATGGCAACATAACATTAAATGAAAACAAAGTTAACGAAAATTGTTTCATTTGGTTTATTTTTGTAGCATGACCGAACAAATGGGATCGCAAGATCAAGAAGAACAGGAGTTATTTGAACATCTACGAATTGAAGTGGATAAGGGACAAGCTTTACTCCGTATTGATAAATATCTGATGAATAGGGTGGAAAATGCGACAAGAAGTAAAATTCAGCATGCCATTGAAGCGGGTTCTGTCATGGTCAATGGTAAAGAGATCAAGGCGAGTTATAAAGTCAGACCGGATGATGTCATTACTTTGGTATTGCCCGATCCACCACGTGACAATGAAGTTTATCCCGAAGATATTCCCCTGGACATAAAATATGAAGATGATGATGTATTAATTGTCAATAAAGAAGCCGGTATGGTTGTGCATCCGGGCTATAATAATTATACGGGTACTTTGGTCAATGCATTGACTTACCATATACAGCAGCTGCCGCAATTGCCTGGAAATTCAGACCGTCCGGGGCTGGTACACCGTATAGACAAAGATACTTCAGGATTATTGGTGATTGCCAAGAATGAAAAATCGATGGCATTTTTGGCCAAACAGTTTTTTGACCATAGTATCACCCGCAAATACATTGCGCTGGTATGGGGAGATCTGAAGGAAGACGGAACGATTACGGGATATATTGGTCGTCATTTGAAAGATAGACGTATTATGGCTATGTACGATAGCGAAGATAAGGGAAGGTGGTCTGTGACGCACTACAAAGTGCTGGAACGATTGGGTTATGTGACCTTGATCGAATGTCAGCTGGAGACAGGCCGTACGCATCAAATCCGGACCCACATGCAGTCTATTGGCCATCCATTGTTTAATGACGCAATGTATGGTGGCGATAAGATATTAAAAGGTACTGTATTCTCAAAGTATAAGCAATTTGTGGACAATTGCTTCGCCCTGCTTCCACGTCAGGCGCTCCATGCGCAGGTATTGGGATTTATTCATCCAACTACAAAAGAAAATATGTATTTTGAGGTACCATATCCCGAAGATTTTCGTTTAGCATTAGAAAAGTGGCGCGGTTACGCCGCAAATTCCATGGCTGTAGAAAATGATTAAAATTTAGAAAATAAACAAAGATGCCGACAAACTATATCAATTTTAATGGCAATGTAGTGCCGGAAGAACAGGAAATATTTAGCATTGAAAATAGAGGCTTTCGCTATGGTGATGGATTGTTTGAAACCATGTTGTATAAGGATGGTGATATCCGTTTTCTGAATTTTCATGTAGTGCGCTTACAGCAGGGAATGGAATTGATACATCTTGATGATGCAAATCTTTTCGATGAATTTTTTATTCGTTCAAGATCAGAGGAGCTGATTCGCAAGAATAATATGTTGGGACAGCAGGTTCGCATTCGGCTGATTGTATTCCGAATGGGTGGGGGGCTCTATAGCCCAACGACAAACAAACCTGGATTTGTTTTGCAAGTACAACGTATTGAGCCCAATCTGAGGGATAAGAAAGTCGGTCTGATTGTGGGTTTATATAATGAGTTCAAAAAACCTTATAGTGACTTGTCAAGATTAAAATCACTCAATTCGCAAATTTATGTGCTGGCGGGCATATACAAGAAAAAAATGGCCTTTGATGATGTATTGATTTTAAATCAGGAGGGCTACCTTTGTGAGTCTCTGACCTCCAATATCTTTGTGTATTATGAGAAAATACTTTATACGCCTGCGCTTTCTGAAGGTTGTATTGAAGGGGTCATGCGTCGTGTTGTGATGGATATGGCGAGGGCTGAAGGGATTGAAGTAGTGGAGGCGCAGATTAGCCCCGAGATCATGAAAAGGGCAGATGAAATTTTTTGTACAAACGCTGTACAAGGGGTGCAATGGGTCATGGGATATAAACAAAAACGCTATTTCAATAAGATCTCACGTATATTGCAGGACAAACTGTTAAGTTGGAATTACGATGCAAACGAGGAGCAAAATTAAGCTTGCACAAATAAATAACAAAGACAAAAGGCCAAGATTAATCTTGGCCTTTTGTGTGTACGATCCGGATGATCCAATGTTCAAAAGCTTTTTTAAAGCTGAGTAGAAAATCTTTTGTTCTCTGGAGTTCGATTTTTCCATTTTCACCGATACAGTCTTTTATATTTCCGAGATAGGCTTCCGGCTGCTGCATGGGATAAATATTAACAAATACCAGTGACTGCCGGATATGATGATTTGCTCCGAACGCCCCGTAAGCTCCCGTTGAAGAGGAGATAATAGCGCCGGGTTTGCCGTCCCATTTATTTTTACCATAAGGCCGGGATCCGACATCTATGGCGTTTTTTAAGACGGCGGGGACGGAGCGATTATATTCAGGTGTTATGAAAAGAACTGCATCAAGTGCAGCGATTTCTTTTCGAAAGCGGACATAACTTTCAGGTGGGTTGCCTTCATCATCAAAATCCTGATTATATAAGGGGAGATCCCCAATTTCGATCACGCGATAGTTAAACTTATTGGCCGGTTGTTCACAGATAAACGCTGCTATTTTTTTATTATAGGATTGTTTCCTTAAGCTGCCGACGATGATTCCAATGTTGTAAGTATTCATTCCAAAGTCCAGATAATGTATGAAAAGTATTATTGGTTGAACAATTCTTATCCCAAAAAGTTTCCCTGTAAAATAAGATGAAGTTAAAACTAAGCTGTTTATGCTGAATAGGTTAAGTTTTTGTTAACAAAAATTAACATTTATCTTTTAATCTTTTGCATACAGTTTGTGTCGTAATGTAAAGAAGAAATTACAAAACTAAGGGAGGAGCTACTTATGAAAAAATTGTTGTACACCGCTGTTATTGTTGCAGGACTTTTCGTGACAGGGAAGGCCGATGCACAGGTCAGCATTAGCGTAAATATCGGAAGTCAGCCAAGCTGGGGACCGGTAGGTTATGATTATGCCCGTTATTATTATATTCCTGAATATAATATGTATTATGATGTGCCTGCAAGATGTTACGTTTATTACGATAATGGTGGCTGGATACGAAGAGCAAGCTTGCCGAGAAGATATCGACATTATGATTTTTACAGAGCACATAAAGTTGTGATCAATGATCGTAATCCTTGGCGTCATCATGACCGTTATAGAAGTAGATACGGTCACTCACGTGGTAGACAGGTGTCTATCCGTGATAGTCATCATAGACACGGCAGCTATTCTTTTGCAAGCGAGCGTAGGGTCAGCCGTAATCATTCTTGGAAAGAAAACCGAAGAGATCATGATAGAGGTAGAGGGCATGGACGTGGACACGATCACGGGCATGGAGGAAGGCACAGAGATTAGTTGGATGAAGAAAGTGCCCATTTTGAGTATCTTAATCGTTTAATAAGAAAGGGCCTACCTTGTGGTAGGTTCTTTTTTTTGTTATTATTTTGATAAAACATGGCATTCGCTCAGCTCCGCGTGCCTTCGCCTATGCTAAAATTTTATAATGTTATGTTCAATAAAATATAATGTGGAGAATAAATTGAAAGATATAACACGTTGATTCATGAAAATAATCTTAATTTTGCGACACGAACATGCTAAGCAACTTTTAAAAGGGCGGATTTTGCATGTTTGAGGTAGCATGTGACCTGTAAGTTAATTTTTGTGATGGGAAAAATATTTAAATCAAGCCTCGTATGGATGAGCTTGGGAATGACCGCTTTGGGACTAGTGTCTTGTAATCAAAATAGCGGTAAAAAAGAAGAGAAAAATGTTTCTGTTGATTCTGTACAACAAAAGAACGATAGTCTGGTTGTCGTGCAGAATTCCATTACGAAAGTGGATTCATTACGTAAAGATTCTATTACCAAAATGGAGGAAAATACCTCTTATACTGGCGTTAAGGATACTACGGTTCTACTCACGGACTCGATTTCACCGCGTTACGTTTACCTTACTTTTGATGACGGTCCCCTTAATGGTAGCCAATATTTGGATTCTATCGCTACAGCTAAGGGCATTAAAATCAATGCGTTTTTGATTGGAGCTCATGACAAAATGAGTAAAAAACTGCATGGTTTTACGGAGCGTTATAAAAATAATCCGTTGGTCGATTGCTATAATCATAGTTACTGGCATGCACATGATAAGTATACTACATTTTACTCAAATCCACAGACGGCATTTGAAGATTTCGAATTGGCAGAACAGTCTCTGGGTTTGCAACATAAAATCGTTAGACTTCCGGGGCGAAATATCTGGTATGTGGGTGACCGTAAAAAGGTTGATCTAAAAAGCGGTGCTTCTACTGCCGAGCTTTTACATCAAAATGGTTATAAAGTTATGGGCTGGGACTGTGAATGGAAAATTAATGGGGTGACCGGTAAACCAGATTTAACGGTCAATCAGCTGTATACACAGATGAAAAACTTACTTCGGAAAGGTACGTCTTATACAAAAAATAATGTGGTACTTTTGACGCACGATAATATGTACCAAACAAAAAAGGGACAAAAATTATTGTCAGATTTGATTGACAGCTTAAAACAGCATCCAAACTATCGTTTTGAGTTTATGCGTAATTATCCAAAATAGGGCATTTGTGCTATTTATTATTATTTAGCCCCAAACTAATCGTCTTTCGAAACTAGTTTGGGGCTAAATTTATAAGTGGAAGGCTGTTTTTTCTTAATTTTGTTTGCGCAGGTATTTTGTCAATATGACGATGGTCTGGCCTTCTATTTTTCCTTCGATCTGCTCAATATTATCAGCTACTAGACGGATATTTTTAACCACGGTACCTAAGGTTGCCTTGAGTGAAGAACCTTTTACATCCAGTGTTTTTGTCAATACAACGGTATCGCCTTCCAATAGTCTTTGACCAATACTATCTTCATGAAAGGAAACATAACCATCGTTTTCATGATCACCGGTTTTCTTTGCTTCCGTTAACGTTTCATCATCAAGATAAAGGATATCGAGTGCTTCGGAAGCCCAGCCTTCATTTTTCAGACGGCTTAACATACGCCAGCAGACAATTTGTATGGCAGGTATTTCTGACCACATGGCGTTAGGCAAGAATTTCCAGTCTTCTGGATTTAATTGCTCCGTTTTGTTGAGCTGATTGGCCAGGGTTGCTGAAATCAGTAGGGTGTTATCCAAAGTAGAACTGGTTTCCGGTGGTAAAATATAGGTTACTACATCCGTTTCAGCGCCTGTTAGCTCACATTTCCCTCCAGCCCGCGCGAGTAATTGTTCTTCTAATTTCATATCTGTTTCTATAAAAGCCCAAAAATAAGAATATAAATTGTAGTAAGTTCTAACTGTTAAAATAAAGCTGGTTTTTTGCAAAAAAAATAAGGACATACCGCTATATTGGTATTGAATTTGTACACTAACGAGATTGGAAAAGATTATTAACTGAAATAAGAATATAGCATATGAAATGGCAAGGAGGTAAACAAAGTGGCAATTTTGAGGATCGTAGGGGGATGTCTGGGGGTGGAAAGATTGCATTGGGAGGTATTGGGGGGATCATCGTATTGGTCATTGGTTTTCTGATGGGGGGAGATCCCATGCAGTTGTTGCAGCAGGCGCAAAATATGGGTACACAGACGGAGCAGTCCGGACAGCCGCGCGAACTAAATCCTGAAGAAAAGAGACTGACAGAGTTTTCCTTGACCGTACTTCAGAGTACAGAGGATGTCTGGGCTAAATTATTTAAGGAACAAATGCAGCAAAATTATACGCCCACTACCTTGGTTTTTTACGATGGTGGTACACAAACAGATGGTTGTGGAATGGGACAGGCTTCATATGGGCCGTTTTATTGCCCCGGAGATCAGAAAATCTATCTGGACCTGACTTTTAACCGTGAACTTTCTGATAAGTTCGGGGCGAAGGGCGAATTTGCCATGGCCTATGTGATTGCGCATGAAGTCGGGCATCATATTCAGCAACTGGTGGGATTGTTACCTAAAACGAATCAAGCCCGGGGTAAACTCAGTGAGAGTGAAAATAACAAGATATCGGTTATGACAGAACTTCAAGCCGATTTCTATGCCGGAGTGTGGGCACATTATCTCAATGAATATACGGATATAAAAATAGATTATAACGATATTATGGATGGGATGAAAGCGGCAGAGGCAGTAGGTGATGATAAGTTACAGACAGCCGCACAGGGGTATGCCGTGCCAGAGTCTTTTACCCATGGAACCTCAGCACAACGTATGGCCTGGTTTAAGAAAGGATATGACTCTGGCGATATGCGTGCTGGAAATACATTTGAAGATCCAAGCCTGAGATAATAAAGAACAGGTTGCCGGATAGTTGTATCTATAAATAAGAGAAGCATTATATTGAACTGCACCCTACAAGTTGGACAAAACTTGTAGGGTGTTTTTATTGAACTAATAAATTGCAGCCCCGAATATCGCTTTGGTCAAAGCGGCCCAATATCTCAAATGAGCCATCTTGATACACTTTTCCTAAATCCTGCGTTGCAATAAATGAGCAGGAATACCGATTGGCCAGGTCGATGACATTAATGCCGCCTGTGCTATCGGAGGAGATTAAACTCAGTGGATCATTTGTATCACGTATTAGTACTTTCATCCATTTAGGTAGGAGGAAAATTCCCTGACCCGAAGAGTAGCCCTGTGACAGCAATTCGGTCATGCCATATTCTGAGTGGATCCCGCTGACCTTGAAGGCATCTTCGAGGAGCTGGTGGATCTCCTGTTTGACCATTTCTTTACGTTTACCTTTCATTCCGCCAGTTTCCATGATAATGAGCTCCGGAAAGTCAAAGGCATATTGCTCAATAAAATCAAGCAGGGCATAGGTAACGCCGAAAAGGATGGTTTTGGTTCCGTTATCTTTTAATTGGACAAGTGTATCATATAGTTCCTGATGATTGTAGAGGAAATAATTGCTCTGCACTTGTTTACTTTGTTTCATCAAGTCATCGATCATATAGATCAAGGAGGAACCACTTCTTTCCAGATAGGACGGCAGCAGGGCTAAAATAGCGATATCTGTAGTTGGACCGTAAAAATCTTCAAATATACGGCGAAAAGTACGCTCATAGATGGATACATCAGCAACAAGATGCTTAGAAGTGACCATGCCCGTTGTCCCTGAACTTGAAAATACAATTTGAGGGGTCATTCCGGCAGCCAGTACTTTTTGTGTTTTAAAAAATTCGATTGGGAGGAAGGGGATGTCCGTATAATGCTGGACTTGATTTTTTTCTTTGCCTATTAGCGAAACATAGTCGCGGTAGACCTGACAATGCTGCAGCTGGAAGTGATAAGTTTCTAAACAATGTTGATTAAAATCGTCTTCCGTTTGAATTTCAAGAAAATCCGTCCAATTCGTCATAGCATTTAAATTTGTTGGACAAAATTAGCTAAAATTTAGAAATATTGAGTAGCAAAGCCGGAGCCGGCAGTAGGAATAACATAAAAGCGCCTGCTGCTGAATTTCAGCAGCAGGCGCTTTTATGTCGAAAGCTATATGTTACAGCATACCACCGTCAACAGGAAGAACCTGTCCAGTGACATATGCCGATAAATCAGATGCAAGGTATAGGCATGCATTGGCAACATCTTCTGGAGATCCGGCGCGTTTCAATGGAATTCCGGCTTCCCATGTTGCGATCACTTTAGGGTCTAATATATCTGTCATTTCCGTACGGATAAATCCTGGAGCAACCACGTTCGCGCGAATATTGCGAGAACCTAATTCTTTCGCAATGGATTTGGTGAATCCTATAATACCTGCTTTGGAAGCGGCATAATTTGATTGACCAGCATTTCCCTGAACGCCAACAACGGAAGACATATTGATGAAAGAGCCTTTACGGTTTTTCATCATTATTTTTGAGGCCGCTTTTGTTACATTAAATACGGATTTCAAGTTAACGTTCAATACATCGTCCCAGTTTTCTTCTGTCATACGCATCAGCAGACCATCCTTTGTGATGCCGGCATTATTGACTACGATATCCAGGCTTCCGAAATCTGCAACGATCGCATTGACCAGTTGTTCTGCTTCTTCAAATTTTGAAGCATCAGAACGGTAGCCGATTACTTTTGTTCCGTAGGCTTGAAGCTCTTTTTCCAGCGCTTGTCCCTTTTCTACAGACGAAAGGTAAGTGAAAGCGACATTGGCACCGTGTTGTGAAAACACTTCGGCAATTTTTCTTCCAATTCCTTTTGATGCTCCAGTTACCAAAGCAATTTTTCCTTCAAGTAGTTTCATATAAGAGTGTAATGTTATTCGTTGATGTTTTTGCAAAAATGTTAAAACTATATTATAACACAAAATCTTTCGATAAATAAGGATTTAAAACGCGCCAAGTGTTGGTGTGATTTGTGGCTATTCATGGCCGGCAGAATAGGCGATATCATGTGTATGGTGTTCGGAAACCTGAAAAGTGGAATTTTGCCAACACTTAGGATTATTTTAATAAATCAATGGTATTTTTGAATAAGTGTTCCTAAAAAGTACAGTTTTTTGACAAAAGACTTGGGCGTTTACCAAAAACTATATTAAATTTGCATCAATCACAAAAACATGAGCAAAAAATCAAATAAAGAAGTTGACGTTGTTCTAATCGGCGCCGGTATTATGAGTGCTACTTTGGGTACGCTAATCAATGAATTAAGCCCAGACGTTAATATTGAAATTCTTGAGCGTTTGGATGTTGTGGCGGCTGAGAGCTCTGACGCTTGGAATAATGCTGGCACAGGCCACTCGGCCTTGTGCGAATTGAATTATACACCGGAACAAAAAGATGGTTCGGTAAAAGTTGATAAAGCTGTTAAAATTGCGGAGCAATTTGAAGTATCGAAGCAGTTTTGGTCGTACCTGGTTGATAAAGGCATTATTGCCCAACCGGAGAATTTTATCCGCAGCATTCCACACATGAGTGCGGTTTTTGGTGAAAAAGATGTGAAATTCCTGAAGACAAGATGGGAGACGATGAATACCCAAACTTTGTTCAAGGGCATGGAATATACCGAAGATGCAGAACTCTTGAAATCATGGATTCCTTTGATGATGGAAGGACGGGATGCAAGCGAGAAAATTGCTGCTACCAAGATGGATTTAGGTACTGACGTGAATTTCGGTTCATTGACACGTGATTTGATTAACAACCTTGCAAACAAAGAGAATATCTCAATTTCCTTAAACCATGAAGTTGTGGACATCGACCGTGAGGATGATGGCCGTTGGGAAATCGAAGTGAAAGATCTAAAAACAGGGGTGAAGAGAGAGCTAAAAGCGAAGTTTGTTTTTATAGGCGCTGGAGGTCACTCATTGTTATTGCTTGAAAAATCCGGTATTCCAGAAGCAAAAGGTTATGGTGGATTCCCTGTAGGGGGCCAATGGTTGAGATGCGTAAACGAGGAAATTATCAATACGCATCACGCTAAAGTCTATGGTAAAGCATCTGTTGGTGCTCCACCGATGTCTGTACCACACTTGGATACCCGTTATATCGATGGTAAACAAGCCTTACTTTTCGGTCCTTACGCTGGTTTCTCAACCAAATTTTTGAAACAGGGTTCTTATTTTGATTTGCCGGCATCAATCAAATTATCCAATATCCGTCCGATGTTATCCGCAGGACTTGATAATTTGCCATTGACCAAGTATCTCATTACAGAGGTTATGAAATCTCCTAAAGATAAATTGGAGTCGCTGAAACAATTTATGCCAACCGCTAAATTAGAAGATTGGGTTATTGAAAAAGCTGGCCAGCGTGTACAGGTGATTAAAAAGGATGAGAAAAAAGGAGGGATTTTAGAGTTTGGTACTGAAGTGGTATCGAGTGCAGATGGTTCTATCGCTGCCTTATTGGGCGCGTCGCCGGGTGCATCTACTTCGGTGGCGATCATGATCAGTCTCTTGAAGAAATGTTTCCCTGAGCGTGCTAAATCTGATGAATACCGCAAGAAATTACGCGAGATGATTCCTTCACACGGTAAGTCATTAAATGATGATGCTGAGCTTTGTCGTGAAACTCGTATCCGTACGCATAAAGCATTGAAATTAATTGCTATAGATTAATTTCAATAAACAATATACTTATGGGGTGCTCGGAAATGACAATGTCATCCGGGCTGAGATTATACCCAATAAAAGCGATTGTACGGCCTTGTACAATCGCTTTTATATACCTGATCCGGGTAATGCTGGCGTAGGGATTTTAATTTCAATAAAAACATCCGTTTTTCCGCTCATAAGTTTATTATGTAATTACACAAAATAATAAACAATTGAATGACTTCTGAGACAATTTTCGAAGCTTTTATTAAACAAATACAACAAGCCTCCATAGCCGAATGGCTGGGGGTCTGTTTTGGTATCTTGCAGGTTTGGTTTTCACGACAGAATAAATCGGTCAATTACCTCTTTGGGATTATTGGTATCATCATCTCGGTATATGTCTTATTCCATGCAAAATTATATGCCGAAATACTGTTGCACCTGTATTATCTTGTCATGAGCGTTTATGGTTGGATCTATTGGAAATATAGCAGTGATATTATTGTGCCGATCAGTCGTAGTACAGCCCGAGATTGGCAGATTGTTGGTTTTATCTGTGTGGCAGGTTTTCTATCGTTCTATTTTGGTCTGGTGCATTTAACTGATTCAGATGTTCCGCTATGGGACTCCTTTGTTTCCTGCACAGCCTGGGCGGGGATGTGGCTGCTGGCGAAGCGTAAACTTGAAAATTGGATTTTATTGAACATCAGTAACCTGATGGCGATTCCTTTGCTTATGCACAAGGGTTTATTCCTGTATGCTGCTTTAACCTTATTTTTATTTGTGATGGCTTTTAGTGGCTATTTTAATTGGCGGAGAATATTAAGTGATGAAAAAAAATATGCAACTGACTGATGCAGCTATCGCTGTTCTAAAAGATCAGCAACGTAAAGGAATTCAGCAAAAGAGTTTGTCTGATGAGCAGCTTGAGCTAATATACCGGAACAAGTGGTTTAAAATCTGGGTACCACAATCTTTGGATGGCTTGGGGCTGGATTTGGTCAGCGGGCTTTCTTTGTTGAAGGAGCTGGCCTACCAGGATGGCGGATTGGCGTGGACAGTAACTTTATGTGCCGGTGCGAATCTTTTTGTTGGCTTTATTGATCCAGCGGTCGGGCAGGATATTTTCAACTCAAAAACGGTATGTTTTGGCGGCAGTGGGCAGGTTGCTGGTGTCGCTGAACGTGAGGGTGAATCTTATCGTCTGAAAGGGCTTTGGAAATATGCTACCGGTGCTCCCCACTTGACACACTTTACGTTGAACGCCTATATTCAGGAGGATGGAAGGCCGCTATTGGATGAGGGTGGAAATCCACTTGTAAAATCTTTCTTTGTGGCGCGTGAATTTGTATTGATTCATTATGATTGGGATACATTTGGCCTGGAGGCGACAGCATCGCATTCCTTTTCGCTGGACAGTATACGGGTAGACGAAAACCAGTCATTTTTTATCGATGCCTCAAAAAGTACACGGACTGAGCTGCTCTATCAATACCCTTTTGTGCCGTTTGCCGAGTTGACCTTACTGGTAAACTTTATGGGGATGTATCATCGGTTTTTAGATTTGATCGAGAAGTTATTTGTATTGAAGTCCAATCAGGGGAAATGGGAGCAAATGGAAAGTAAAGCTGCTTTTCGGAAATTGGATGAAATGCAGCAGGACTATACAGCTAGGGAAAATAGTATCATGGAGCTTGCTGTTCGATCTTGGGATAATCTCAAGGACGAAGCTGATAATACCGCGTTATATGAGCGTATAGCGATAGAAAGTAGAGACTTTGTGGAAACTATTCTGTCCAATGTCATTAAACTCTATCCCCATACGGGGATTTCGGGCGCAGCCACTGACAATGAAATCAATATTTTGTTTCGGAATATATTTACGGCATCTCAGCATAAATTACTGCAAAAGAATTTGTCCTAAACGTCGGGCTAGACAAGCATGTTGCAATAGAATTTTAGCTGGAGATCCTTGAAGAACTTGGAGTTATAATTGTTAAATAAAACCTTTCATGATTCCATTGAATCACCAACAGTCATGAAAGTTCTTGATGGCCTTTGAAAATAGACACTTTCAGAAAAAAAGACGATCAATTGATCGTCTTTTTTAGTGTTAAATAGGAAGTGTCCCCGACGAGATTCGAACTCATATCGTCAGAACCGGAATCTGAAATTCTATCCATTGAACTACGGGGACGTGTCGCAAAGATATACTATTTTCTAGATCTTACAAATAATCTTTGCTATAAAATTTAAACTTTTGAGTGGGGAATTTATGGAGCATATCTTTCCTATTTTTTGACGTCCCCGCTTTTAGAATTTGCGTCATTCCGCTTTTCTGCGCTAACTTTTTGTCTATTAATATTATGCGTGAAAGTAATTTTAATTGGTCTCAACCAAATAGGGTATTGTAGCCTTTCTTTATCAGGCAAGGTCAGCTGGATATTTAAATCTGAGCGTTTAATTTTTTTTTTGACTGCAGAACTAAGGCCGTTGATGATAAACCTATTTAGACGTATTTACGCGATTAATTCGTCAATAGTCAAATTATCGTTTTCTTTTATTGAGCTTATTGTTCATTTTTACCAGATTTATTGCTCTCTTTTATCAAGCAAATACGTCGGTTTTCTGTTCAGTGGATTATAAATTTTGCTAATTAGTATCTCTTCCCGTTCAAATTCCACTATAGGAATTACACGTAATTTAGCTTGAAAACTATCTTTTATTTCCTTTAATAAAGTGGCATTTTCTTGTTTGGCAGAGATTAAAATTCGAATATCGTCGGTACCAATTACTGTGCTGGATATCTCAATCTGATAATGTTCAATCTCTTCATAACTGGCCAATACATCAAACATCGCAGGGGGAAACAAGGTGGTTCCTTTATATTTGATCATCTGCTGTTTTCTTCCTTCGACTGGACCTAATCGATAGCTGTTTCTGCCACAGGTGCAGGGGGCGGCATGCCGTCTAACCATATCACCGGTTTTATAGCGCAATAATGGCATTGCTTGAATACCTAAAGTTGTTACAACAAGCTCACCAAGTTGCCCGTCAGGTACGGCATTGCCATCGTTGTCCAGTATTTCCGTAATAATCAATTCTGGATGCTGATGACCACCATTGAAAGCTTCACATTCAGTAAATGCCGAACTCATTTCGGTGGAAGCATAGGTGGAGTATAGGGTAATATTCCATTTCTCCTGAATACGTTTGGCGAGTTCGTTATCTTTTAATTCGGCTGTTCTGAGATTTTCACCAATGCAAATAGCCACTTTCACAGAGCTATTATTGTAATCGATGTTGTGATCTTCGGCATAGGCGATCATTTTAAGTAGGAACGAAGGAACAACAACGAGAAATTTAGGTCTAAACTGTTGTATTGAATCCCATTGCATTTGCGGTATACCCGCTCCGATACGGAGTATTCCAGCGCCAATTTTACGGAGACCGAGGAAGTAGGCCAGACCCGCCATAAAACGACGATCTAAGGTTGTCATGATCTGCACACGATCACCCTTTTGTATACCAACACGTTGAAATGAAATCATTTCA
Organism: Sphingobacterium athyrii; assembly: GCF_003071065.1. Classification (GTDB taxonomy): domain Bacteria; phylum Bacteroidota; class Bacteroidia; order Sphingobacteriales; family Sphingobacteriaceae; genus Sphingobacterium; species Sphingobacterium athyrii. The sequence goes on from NZ_QCXX01000002.1 coordinate 330,200, forward strand.
TTGTAGGCAAGCCGCTCCAGATCTGCATCCGTAAGTCCGAATACAACCGGTGTACCCAGTGTTCCTGAAGTGGTAGAATAGTCTATAATCTGATCTTGGGGAACACATAAGAAATCCCAGTTGAACTGTTGCAGCTGTTCTTTGGATGTGGTTGGAAGTAAGGGCAGGTCTCTGATACCGTGAATGCTTTGAATATTGATCGCTTCAGTTTTGAATAATCGTCTGTAATAACTCGAATGTGTATTTAAGTAGTTTAAAACAGTCCTGAGCTTTTCATCTTGAAAGCTGGTTATTTCCTCAATACTTGCTTGTTCTATGTTTGGGTTCATCGATGATCTCCTTTCTTTTCGATTTTTCGGATATATGAAGCAATATTTTTTTGATCAACCGCGGTTGTTACTTCAAGTGCATTAGCCCGTTGGAATTGGTCCAATGCCTCTCCGTATCTTTTTTGATCGAAATAGTATTTTCCTTTTTTATAATAAACTGCCCAAAACAATGGGTTTAATTCTTGATAGTTCTGCCATTCCGATTCGGAAATCGATTCTTTGGTCTTTAATTTATGGTCTATAATGCGGTCAAAATTACGATACCGTTCATAATCCTGGTATGCCTTGCTATTTAAAAACGGATCCGGAGGGATATTCAATCCTGCACTAGATACCGAATGACCGGTTTTGTGTAAAGTACTGTCAAATATCTTGTTTAGGTCGTAACAGACAAATTCGCCGAGCTGATAAGGGTTTGCTGATACCCAGACAAGACGTTTTTCGGGTTGGAAAACAATGCCATGATGCGCTAAAAGCTGGTTTAGTGCCTTTTCGTTGCCTAAACCTATTTCCTTATTTTTTAAACCATTCCGGTCCCTTAATATGGTTGCGACCTTATTAGGAGTGAGTTTGTCATGTTCCTGTAGCTGCGCTGTCAACAATTGATAGCGATAGGTACTGTGGCTTTCCTCAATTTGCTTTAGGTTGCGTTTGTCCGAACGATATGCAGGGCTTTGAAAATGGTTCGTGCACAACAGATGGTTCGTGTTTTCAGATTCGTATACATCAAATTTATGAGGCGACATTTCAATTAATATTGCTTTTCCTTCATCTGCGGAACCAATCATCAATGATTCAGAAATAAAAATGGGGTGTTTTTTTGCAATTGCAATCGCTTCTTTAAAATTTCGTGCATATTGGAGAATTTCTCTTGCCACTATAGATATTGGGGTTTTTGCAGCCCAAGGAATAGAAGATTTCCCCGCATTAAGTGTCACTGTAAGTCCTGCGCGATTCATTCCGGAGACAACTCCGATCATCCCAGCCCAGCCGACGGAAAGAAAGGCATAGCCAGAATCAGGTTTAACAATGGAAATGAGCTTATTTTTACTAAAATCATCACCGGCATAAAAATCAAAATTTCGGCCGATAATTAGGCCTCCATCCGCGGACTTCTGATCCCAGGCTGCCAGAGAGGAGCAGCCGACCAAAGCAAGATCCTGAAAAGCATGGCCCAGGTCGTGTGCTCCGTGTAGAAAAAGATTACGTTGATAGGGATCCATTAGCGCGTCATAACGTGGAGAAGCATAGGTTGACAAAGCAAAAATCTCCTTTTTATATTCCGATGGGATATATTTATGGATTTTACGATTATAAATTTTTGTCAGCCGCATCATCCATTTCTGTTTCTTCGTAGAGGGGATAAATTCCTGTATTTTAGAAAAGAATGCATCTTCCTGATAGGCATATAACGATCGTGTCAGTAAGCCTGTTTTTAACCCGATTTCCATTGGATTTCCAGTGACATAGAGTTCCCAAAGTCCCTGTCTATTCTGTAATAGGAAATTACTGTCTACAGCAATGTAATTGCTTCCCGAATCGGATAACTTCAGTTCTGGTATAGTCTGTGTTTCAAATTGAGCTTTTTCTTTCAGTGCGCCATTAAGGCTGCATGAACTAAATAGCAATAGTATCCAGTTCGTTAGCCACAGCTGTCTCATCGTTCTCTTTAAATAGGTCATCTTCAAATTCCTTTCCAAGCATCATTAAGCAACAGGAGAAGGCTGTAATCGTAACGCCCAATACACCATGCATCTTGACATTTTGCCCCGTCAAAAATAAATTTTTGACTTTTGTTTTTGTAGAAATCAAGCTGTTCAAGGGATATTGGTGCTCTTTCAGGTAACCATACATGTTGCCTTCTTCCGCGCCAATAAAGTCGCGATAGGTCAATGGGGAAGAGGTATGGACCGATCGGATTGCATCCTTTATATTCGGGAACAAATGCTGCAGCTCTTCAATAATTTGATTGGCTTTTGCGGTTTTAAATGCTTCATAACTATCTCCTCTGGTACTCAGTTGCTGTATAATTGAGCGATTGAAGCTTTTATCCCATTGCTGTACTTCTGCTGCCGTCATATAGCACATGACGGTCATTGTACTGCAAAAGGTTTGATCTTGATCGTTACGGCTCATGGAGATGACCAAAGGCGATTGATTGTGATCATACCACACTGACTTTATATTTTTATAATGGTATATATTGTAGTTTTGGTAGGGAATAAGATCCTCCTTACAGACGATGTAGACCGAAAATACAGAAGGACTCAGGGGGAGGCTGTGGATACGTTTGACATAGGCCTGCTTCTGAAAACGTTCAGGTAGCATCGCAAAAGTATGACGAAGATTGATATTTGAAACAAATTCATTTGCATAAATCAATTGCTGATCATCTGTACGTATGGCTTTAATCAACTGATCCTCCATTTCTACAGCAATGACTTCTTTGTTTTTCAAGATATCACCACCATATTTTCGCAATTGGCGTATCAGTAATTTTGCGATTTGACTTCCTCCATTTATACATCGCCAAGCAGATTGAATATAGGAGTTGATGGTCAGCGCATGGACATAAAGCGGCGTACTCTCGGCCTTGGCAACATATAAGAAATTGGAACCAACAAGGACAGCTTTGAGTAGTTCATTGTCGGTCAGCTCATCTAGGAAAGATTTTAATGAGGTCCCTAGGACGGTTTCATTGAATCCAAAGCTTTTCCGAAGATTATACATCGGAAAAGAGTTACAGATTTCCTGTATTTTTTTGCAGTAATTTCTTAAAGCTTCTTCTTCTTCCGGAAAATAGGGGAGCAATTGATTGACGAAATTATCATAACCTTGAGCGTGCGGATAATTGATCGGATCTCCTTCAAATGAAATTCGGTCATATTCATCGATATCCATGCGCTGGATGGCTAGATCCTGCATGATGCCCAGGTAATCAAAATATTTATGCAGGTTTTCACCTTCACCTAGCCCGCCAATATAGTGTACTCCAGTATCTAAGATCTCCTTGTCGCGTACAAAGGTCTGTAGATTGCCACCATATTGATTGTTCTTTTCAATGACACATACCTTGCGCCCAAATCTGGCCAGCAGTACAGCGGTAACGAGACCGCCGAGGCCTGAACCGATGATCACACTATCATAGACCTTACCCATTCGTTTTTCTCTTTAATACATAACTGTGCTGGTCACTAAATACCTGTTCAAAACCTAGGTAGCTCGGTGCTTGTACAACATCATAGTATATGATCGTCTGTACTGAATCTGCAATTTCATAGTTTTCGTCGTTGCTCCCGAAAATCACTACATCCAGTTTTAATTGACTTTCAGCAAGATGTTTTAGATAGGTTAGTTTACGTTTTCGAACCAAATAGTTATTTGCCGCAATAATGCGTTTTTCTGAATCCCGGATAAAGGTTTCTATTTGCCGTTGCGCCTGTTGCATGGTTAACAAAAATTCAATATGACCATAATTGTCTCCAATATGCAAAATTTTTGCATTTGCTGCAATGAATTTATTCCATGCAGCGTAGGATGTCTGAAAGCGGTCAAAGGCTTTTAGGCTGGCTTTTTCTATTTCACTTTCTTTATAACGATAGTTTAAACTGATTTTTTCTCTAAAATAAGCTGGATTTTCAAACTTATTTCTAATATCCGCAAATTGTTGTTTAAAAAAGCGACTGATATTTTTACAACGCAGGGTATAATTATCACCAAATTGCTGATCTGTGGCAGGGATCCTTTTCCCTATGACTGTGCTTAATGTACCGTCATAGACAATAAAATCGCCTTTAGGACATACATCTGCAGCGCCATGGATGTAAATTGGGATGATATCCAATTGCAATTGTTCGGCCAGATAAAATGCTCCTTTGTGAAACCGTTGAATGTCATTGGTCGCCGATCGCGTACCTTCAGGAAAGATAACGATAGAAAACCCTTCATCTATCCGTTGCTTTAATATTGTTTTGGTCTTTTCTAAATCATCATCTAACATCAAAAATCCGGCCCGCCGAACTACTCTTCCAAATACCGGTGACTTATAAACCCATTCGTTGGTCACAAAAATACATTTTGGCATTAAACGCCCGATCAGCAAAGTATCCAATAGGGAATTGTGATTGGCAATAATGATCGCTGGTTTTTTGAAATCCTCTCCGTGTGGATTGAATTGCTGCTTTTTGACAAAAGGATTTGATTTTAGGACGGAATCCCCAAAGCGGGACATGAGCCTTGTTATCAAGGATCGGTTGCGGATAAGACTGAAAATAAAACCAGAAACAACACTTCCAATGATGTAATAACTAAAAGAAAAGAGCGCGAATAATCGCAAACGCAGCGTCAATGGAGAACGACCTGCTGCTGGCCTACGGCTAAACAATAACCTAAAAATAATAGGATAGAGAACGAAGGTGTTTAAAACGGCGGCGGTTACCCCGAGCAAAGAGACTGCGGAAATAGATTTTAACGCCGGATGTTTGGCAAAAATTAGTGCACCGATAGCCAAAATTGTGGTCAATACGGCAAGGAGAATGGATGTTCGGTAGGTTGGCATCTCATCTTTGCCGGTACTGTATTCTTTCTGTAAGGCCGTTGTCATGAATATCGTAAAATCCACACCATGACTGAATACTAATGTACATACGATCGTGCTGAAAATATTGAATTCAAGATGAAATAGGCCCATGAGTCCACCAGTGACCAATCCTGTCAATGCAATGGGGATCATACTGACCAATGTCAGCTCAATACGACGAAAAGACAACCAGAGAATAATAAATATCGCGATAAAGCTGTAATTAACCAAGGTATTGAAATCATTTACGAGCTGACCCAGAAAAGTTTCGTTCATCTCTTTTCGGTCAATCACAACAGTAGTTTTGTTGTTGAATTGCCCGATCAGATTTTCTCTGTATTTTTCCCTTGTTTTTACGACAGTATTTGCTGTAAGAAATCCATTTTTTGAACTCAGATACTCCGATAAGATACCACTATTCAGCGTGCGGTACTCAGCTAATGATATGGCTGAGAATTTTTGATCCAAGAGATCAAAAAAAGCTTGATATGCATCGGGCTTAAACCCAAAGGCAGCGCTTGAACGGACGAGATTACTGCGGATTTCTTTTTTACGTGTCTTAGTCCAAAAGGCATTCCATTGTGCAATTTTTGCCGCCTGATCCTTTTTCGATAAAACAATTTCACCTATTGAGCTAATGGATGTGATTGTTGTATCTTGCTTTAACCTGTGATATAAGACGGTATTTTCGGAAAGAACCTGTTCGGAATTATTACCGTAACTTATTAAGAATAATGATTTGCTTTGCTGTTGCGCAGAATTTTCAAGCTTTTGCTCTGCTTCCTGAAGCTCCTTTGGGAAAAAGTTTAATGCCGACAGATCTTTATTAAAACCCACCCGCCAAAAAGTGAATAAACTAACAACAACTAACAGGTAACTAAAGACCTGTAGGATTTTATTTCTCTCGAAACTGAAAGCAGATATGCGATCGATAAGATGATTTTTATCATCCGAACGTTTATTATTGGGCTTGTATATATGTGGAATGAGAATCAAGGAAAAAACTCCTGAAAAAAGAATAGCAATAAATGCGAAAATTCCTAAGTCCTTTAGCGCTTCGGAATTGACAAATAAGAGGCAGAGAAAAGATACTGCTGTCGTTCCGGCACTCATCAATATCGGTTTGGTGATTTCTTTATACAGATGCTTGATATCCTGCGTTTGTTTGAAATGTGTCATGATATGGAGCGCGTAATCAATGGTAATACCTATCAGGACCGCTGCGATGGAGATCGATATAGCCGAAATAGTACCTCTCAGAAAGTAGAGAAATGAGAGCGCTAACAATGCCCCAAATAATGATGGGATAAAGATGATGACGGGAATTTGTATTTTCTTATAAAAAAGAATCAAAATCAGCATCAATAAACTCATTGAAATAAGGATCGTTGTTTGGATATCCGTTTTGATTTGTTTTGCATTGGCAACAGCCACCAGTGAAGCTCCAAAATAACTTAATTTCAATTTCTTGCTATAATGCTGGTTGAGATCTTTTTTGATCCGGTTGAGCCCGTCTACAAAAATGACATTATGTTCAGTCTCTGAACCCGAATATTTCGGATTAATAAAGAGCAATAGCTTGCTTGAATCTTTCGTGATAATATAACCATTATAGAGCTGAAAATCACCGGCAATATTGAGTTGCTGGAATTTTTTTAGCGCTAAGAAACCAATTCCCAATGGATCCCGCTGTATAAAAGATTTTGCGATAATACTGGTAGGGGAAATTAATGCCGCGTAATTAGCCGCAACTGTCTGGGCTATGCTATCACTGGAAAGTCGTTCTTCGATTGATTTATAATCGTTTTCATCAAGCAGGGTAGGCAACTGCCCGTAGACGAATTTCATGGTGTTCTCCATTTCTTCGTCACTAATCTGTCCTTGGATAGCCCGATAGTAGGGGGCAAGAAGCACGATGCTATCTGAAAAAGAGTTGGCCATATCAACCATATCATCAATTGAAGCATCTTTCTCCCGCTCGATGATTACACTGATTTTATCAGAAAATTTCAGTTGCGCTAATATTTTGGCTATTTCGTTTGTTCGTTCGTTTTTCGGTATTATCCGGGTGATATCTTCTTCAAATTTCAGTTTCAAAGCAAAAAATCCGGTAGCAAGCAAAAAAAATAGTGCAATTAACCAGGCAATATAGGGCTTCTTCTTAAAAAATAAATAGAGCTGATAGAAATAGTGCTGCATATTAACGTCGTTGATTTAACCTTAATAGAGTAAATGATGAAAGTCCAAATAGAACAGCGGTAAACAGGGCTAGAGCAAGACTACCAAAGATATATTGCAGAAAGTGCTCAGATATGGATTGGAAATCAATATTGCTATAATCTCGCAGCGGTCTGGCATTCGGAATGATCAGTTTGCCGGTCTGTATAGATCCCCAAATGATTAATGGTATCATAGGGGGAATACTGATATTTGAAAAGGCAAAGCAGAGCCCCTTGTTAAGCCTAAAAATGGAAGCGAGAAAGATGGACAAAAAAGACTGAAATCCCCAGACTGGAGCAATGCCGATAAACACACCCAATGCGATGGAGATAGATTTAATTAGATCCGAATCATTGGTGCCTAGAATGTCCTCTTTTAGAAATTGCTTAAAGCTTTTTTTTTTGAAACTTTGGAAAGCATTTCTTGGGAATATATAAAGTAGGCTGATCAATACCAGAAACGTATTAAGTATACTGATCCGGGTGAAGTCTTTAAATGGTCGAAAATGGGAAACTCTCTCCGAGGGGTCGTAAAGTATTTTAATGGGTACATTTTTTACGTTAACACCCTTCCATGCCGAGCGAACAATTACTTCAATTTCGAGCTCAAACTTATTGGTAAATAGTTTTTTAGGTATGAGGTTTAGCGGATATAAACGATATCCAGATTGCGTGTCTGCGAGCTTAATGCCGGTTTCAAACCAAAACCAAAAGTTTGAAAACTTATTACCAAAGCTACTTTTTTTTGGTATTCCGACCTGATCCATCTGACGTTCACCAATCAATAAAACCCGACCATCACTCCGGTCAAGGGCATTCATAAATGTTGGAAGATCATCGGGGAAATGCTGCCCATCTGAGTCTATTGTTATCGCATAGTGAAAACCTTGCTTTCTCGCTAATTCAAAACCTATTCGCAATGCCTTTCCCTTACCCGAGTTTTTATCAAGATGCTGTATCTCAATGGATGGATACTTTGCCAAAATTTCGGCTGTAGCATCTGTTGAACCATCATTGATGACGATGACCTGTGCGGTGTAGAACAATACTCCATCCAGAACCCGCTGCAAAGTTTTTGCATTGTTGTATGTAGGGATTAGTACACATACATCTGCTGGGATCGCCATTTCACGGATAGGTTGCGAATTTAACATAGCTATTTAAATGGAATTAGTATAGCGATGAAAAAAGAGCTCCATTTTTAATGCGATAGTTTCGTCAAAAGAGCAATTGGCTTTGATCTGGATGGTATCAGCTTCTTTGATTGCTAATTCTAAACTTAGATTTGGATGAGCAAAAGGATCTATGATCGCATAAAAACGAATGTTTTTTGCGGCGCTCATACGCAACTTTGATTGAAGTAAATCTTCACTTATATTTTTAATGATCTGTAACATGCATACCCCCGGTGTAACCGGTCTGTCTGGAAAATGTCCATTAAAAATAGAATGATTCGGATTGAGACTTATTTCCAACAAGTGTTTTCCATCTGCACTCAATCGACGTCCATGTATCTTATAAAAGTCTGCTAAAACCATATCCCAAATATACAGCTTTATTTATTTTTCGTAAGCTGAGTTGTGTATCAAGTCAGTTAAAATGGAATATTTACAAATTCCATTTGCAACTTGATACCATGATGCTGTATACTAAACTTATCGAGTTTGCCGATGGAATCAGTGCTCAATTGGATTTTGAGTTTTGGTTTATATTTAGATGCGGTTTCAATTTTGACTAATTTCCCCTGATCGTTTAGATTCAAAAAATATCGCTTCCCATCCATTGTGCTTAAAAATTGTCGCGAAGATGAATCTTGGTATGTAATTGGATAATTCACTTGTGTTAAGGTCCTAAAGTCTTTAACAAGCGTATTGATGATGATCTTTTTGTTGAGATCCTGCATGATATAGTTGACCTGATGCTTATCCTTGGCAATCGTCATATCAAAGAATGTATTCCCCAGATCAGAAGTAAGCACAATGCGGTGTTCCTGCTGATTTATTCTTTTAGCCACAAACATACCCGAGAACTCTTTTTTATAAAAGCGGATCGTTGCCCGATAGAGACGTTCATCATTTAGATCTGCAAAATAAGGGTTCTGAATAACTGTATCCGCTTGTTTGTAATCCTGCTGTGTATGGTTTGGGTAGTATACCTTACAGCCGGTTAGGAGCAATAGGAGTAGTGTACTAAAAGCTAAATGACGCATCAGCGATGGGTTGATTGATCTGTTTGTTTTTGAAAACAATTTTTGTGTAATCTTTGGATGGTTCTATTAATTGTACTTCGGATACCGTGAGCTGCTGATTATTAAAATAAAGAATAACTGTCTGTATATAAGTGGACAATTCTTTGGTTTTGGGCGATAATTTCGCAATCCGCTGGTTTTTATTTTTATAAAATGTGATATTGAAATCATTTGCCGAAAAAAGATCGCCGCTGATACTGCCAATGATCATTTTATTGATTTTCTCAAATTTCTTATTGTTGCCCAGATCCACTTTATTCTTCTTGCCCTGATCATTTATGAGCACTTTATTGTCTTTGAAAAGAATCCCATATTGAATGGGCTTATTATATTTCCACAATAATTTATTTGGATTTTTTAAGAGCATTGATCCGCTGGACGTAATTTCCTTCGACAAAAAATCCAGGTGCTTGTATTGCACAAAGTCTGTTTTTAATGTTTTAATTTTTTGCGCTTCGGCTACTACCGTTTGTTTGAAGTTGCTGATCTCAGCATTGGACATAGCTTCTTCTTGCGCTTTTGTGTAAGCAAAATGAAATAAACAAATAATGAGTAGAATGAGCTTAGTTTTCATATACTTTTTGATTTAAGAAATCTTCTAAATTTAACGCTTCTAGTTTGTTTGTCTGTAATTCTATTAATAAACTTTTAACAACATGGACCGTTTTTTTGGATGTATCATGCAGCAAAATAATCTTACCGGGACGGAGTCTTTTCTTTATGCGTTTGAAAATTTTATTTTCATCTCGATTTAGGGTATCCAAAGAGCGGATACTCCAGCCGATCGATGTCATTGCGCAATAGTCTAATGCTTTTGCAATATGCGGATTACTGACGCCAAATGGCGGTCTATACAGCAATGTTTTTTTTCCTGTGATTTTCTCAATCGCCTGATTTGCATGTTTCATTTCAACAGCGACGCTGTCACTGGAAAAGAAACCGATCGAATTAGGATGATTCATACTATGGTTGGCGATAACATGTCCCTGCATAACAATTTGTTTTGCTATTTCGGGATATTTGAGTACCTGCGATCCGATACAAAAAAAACTTGCTTTGACACCGTACTGATTTAATAAATCTAGAATTTCCAGCGTATAGGGTGTGGGGCCGTCATCAAAGGTGATGGCGATTTGATTTGTACTGGTTTTACGGTCATAGGTGGACTGCATAAAGAAATTCAACCGGAGGTCAAAAGCCCCCCAGGATAAGGTGCCGATATATAGTAGCAATACAACAAGGAATGGATAATAGAGCTGATATTCTTTCCATAGTAATATTGCCATTAAAAGTAGTGCAATGCATCCGTATGTTGTATTTCTAAAATTTAGCATCTTGATAACAGCATTAAACTGTTTTGTTCTCCAAAATTACAGATAAGAATATTTCGATCATGTTGTTTTTTACCTTCATTTAGACTGATAGATGTTGAAAAGGTTTGATCGTTCAGTCGTTTTAAAGCCAGATCAAAAGCAAACACAATGTCTGTGTCGAATATTCCGGTCTGAGAATTATACTTTATTTTACTGATTTTCTCCAATGTTGGTGATACAGTGTTAAAGGGAGCTTCTACTGTTGTTGAACTATAAATAATGGCTTCAATTTGGTTTATAGTTAGTTGGTTTCTTTTGAGGAATTCGCCGATATGTTTTTCCGATGAGTGACCAGCGGTATTACGATAGATGTCAATATCCTTTAATTCGCCGAGGGTGTGGCTGTCTTTTTGATTGGAAAATACAAAGAAACCAGCACCTTCTGTTTGAATGCCGTTTGTATCGTTTACCTGATCTTCGCCGATTGCTTGGTTTACTTCAATGCTAATATCTGAGAGCTCGTCAACGGCACCGACCAATAGCGACGCGCGTTCATTCATTGTAAGCTGGATATAGGCGTCTAACGCGGCGGATTCAAAGGATATTCGCCCTTGAGAATAGGTCATATTATAACCTGAATTTTTGGTCAGTAATGCAATTTGCCCTGCGACGGTATTATGGGTAGACTGGATAAAGGCCGTAGGAGATAAGAAATCCTCTTTTTGTTCAATGATCGCTTTTAGAAATTTGTCAGAGTCAACCAGGCAACCTTTACCTGTACCGACCAATATACCATCAGGATTGGGGCAGTCCGCTTGCCGCATCGCTTCCATCCCGCAGATAATGCCCATTTTTACGGCCTTGGACATGCGTCTTGTGGCAGCAGGGGGGACTAGCTCGCTATCTATTTTTGGTAAGTTGATCTTTATCCACTGTTCTGTAGTATCCAGCTGAGCTGAGTTAATGACAGCGACGCTGCTACCATTAATATAAACTTTCTGCATCGGAAAAAATTAAAGTTGAGCAATTTCCGCCAAATCCAAAAGAGTTGCTGAGGACATGTTTGATGGAGGATGATCGATGATCGGTTACTGGCTGTAGTGCAGGTTGTTCCATTGCTGTTTCAAACCTTAAATTGGCAAAAGCCAATTGATGCTGGATTGCCAGTAATGCATAAATCGCCTCTATACCAGCGGAGGCCCCTAATGTATGGCCTGTATAAGCTTTTGTTGAACTAAAAGAAGGAACATTGTCCCCGAATATACGCTGTATGGCCATCGCCTCAGTTCGGTCATTATTTTCTGTTGCTGTTCCATGTGCATTGATATAATCAATTGCGTCAGGAGCCAACCGGCTTATTGTTAAAGCTTCTTTCATCGCCAAATAAGCCCCTTCACCGCTGTCTGAGGTAGCTGTTTGATGAAAAGCATCATTCGCATTGGCGAATCCCGTAAGGTAACCTAATATAGGCTTAGGTATTTTTTCTAATGCTTTAGCAGACTCTAGTACCAGAAAGCCTGCCCCTTCACCGAGGTTTAATCCGTTTCTATTCCGGTCGAATGGTCGATTAGGCTTGTCAGATAGGAGCATCAAGCTGTCAAATCCATTGATTGTAAACCGCGATAATGCATCTGAACCGCCGACCAAAACACGTTCTGTACGACCTGAAAGTAATAAACGGGCTCCAAAACTAATCGCATTGGCCGCCGAAGAACAAGCTGTACTGATCGCTGTAGCAAAACCATTACCACCCAGTAATTTTGAAAGCACAGATGCCGAATCTCCCACATCTCTTCTCTGTATGAGCGTTCTATCGCCATTTAAATGTGGAAAGTATTGTTCGAAAATATCCATTCCGGCGACAGATGTGCCCATAATAACGGGTATATTTCCTAGATCTGTTATCGCTGCTTGTGTCAGGGCTTCTTTGGCAGCAATGGCGGCCAATAAACTCGTGCGTGAGCTGTATTTCGGAACGGTAATTCCCAACTTTTCTACTAGCTCCTGGTTTGTCCAAGGGACTTCACCGACAAGGGTGCACGCTTGATGTTTTCCCGCAATATGCTGAAGTGGTTTAATACCATGCTGTTTCCGGAGTAATGAATGATAGTTTTGCGCTACGTCATCTCCGATAGCGGTAATCATTCCCATTCCGGTAACAGCAATCGCATTATTCATGGGTTATTTTGTTCTATTTTCTGAAATATAGTGGGCAAGGGTGTCAATGGACTGAAAAATTGTCTTTCCAACTTTTGGATCAGTCACTTTGATGCCATAATCTTTATCCAATAATACGGTTAGTTCCAATGCATCGATCGAATCGAGCCCAAGGCCATCTCCAAACAGAGGAGCATCGTTTTCAATGTCTTCTACCGCAATCTCTTCCAGATTTAATGCTTCTATTATCTTTGCTTTTAATTCAGATTTCAATTCTTCCATTCCTTTATAACATTAATTGTCTTACGACGTTTAAATCATGCGCTAAATTGCCTGTTTTTTCCACAAGATACAAAACCAATTTATAGTTTTCTTCCAAATATTCTACCCAGCCGCACAATACCTTTTCTGCTCTATTGCTGTTTAAAAGGTAATTGCAGTAGTTTACTGTGAGTTGACTGTCAAACTGCTCCGAAACAAAAAATATATTCTCCGTTTGCAGATGATGTCGAATCGCAATCTCACCGATACAGACATTCGGTAAGGTGTAAACAAAAATTGCAGGACTTGGGTAGTATTGTTCCGTGCTACTGATCGTATGTATATGCTTTAGATCTGTATCGTAGCTGCTGGAACGATTTGATAACACGATTGCAATATTTTTGGAAAGCTCCTCTTTTAGCAATATTTCAGCACCTAGCCAGGCTAATTTGCTGAGATTATCCATTTTAAAAAATTTGGGATAAGTCGTTCCCAGCGAATAATAAAACGCCTTCGAAAAGATGGAAAATTCCGTTGATATTTCTGCTGACAAGGGTTGACCATTGTAAAGTACACCATGATGATCAATACGACAGTGCTTGCTGATATGATATTTACGTTCCATCTATATGATCTCCTTCTCGAACAGTATTGCCGTATTGGTGCCCGCAAATCCAGATGCTGTTTTCAGGAAGCGGGAGAGTGGCTTGTGAATTCTTTCTGTGATCACCGCCAGCGGCAATGAGGTTCCCTGTTTTTGATAACCTAAACTGGGTAATAATATATTATTTCGTAAACTCTCCAGGGAGAGAATGCTTTCTATTAGTCCAGCAGTACCCAATGTATGTCCAAAATAGCCTTTCAGGCTATTGATCGGTTTGTCGGCCAGTTTCGTGCGATGCAGCGCTATGGCCTCCATTTCATCGTTATATACTGTGGCGGTTCCGTGGGCGCAGATAAAATCGACCGCTTCCGGCAAGATAGCGGCTTCGGCTAAAGCTCGTTCTATGCTACACTTCAGACCTTCTCCTGTACGTGAGGGGCCAGAAATATGGTTTGCGTCATTAATTGAGGCTTCTCCAGCGACATAGAATTGTTGCTTTTGGTCTGGAATTGGTTGTTTGCTGATATACAGCGCTGCTGCGGCTTCACCTAGATTCAGGCCTTTTCGGTCTTCATCATAGGGTCTGCAAATCCCATCACTCAATGCCTGAAACGATCGGAATCCCGAAAGGACAAACTCGCTTACCAAATCGGCGGCAACAATGACAGCATCTTTGCAATAATCCATCTGGATAAGTCGTTTAGCCGTTGAAATAGCCTGTAGACCCGAAACACAGGCATTACTGATAACGATAGGGCTACGTTTAAAGCCAAATAGGTATGCTATCCGCTGTGCGAGTGCAGGGAGGCTGGCAGCTGCACCATTTTTATCTTTGTCATCACATTGGTCGATATTACCTTTTGTTGTGGAAATGATCAATTCGGTCTCCGTAGTAATGTCAAGGTTTCTGACTATTGGTAACAGCGCCGAAATCATCAGTTTTTCCAGCTTTGTGAAACTGAAAGGCGTGGATAACTTTATATCCTGTAGTTGCGCTGTGAAGTAGCTGTCGAGTTCATCCCTGGCAATTATAGCAGCATAAGTATTGGGAATTTCACCGATTGGTTCTTGAAGAGTAATACCTGATTTCCCCTCGACAACAGCGCTCCATGTGTCTTCAAGCGTATAACCCAAGGAGGATATGCAATTGTAAGGGCCTATATATACCTTTCTCATCTGTTGGAAAAATGGAGCGAGTTTTTCCACTGTTGAAAAAATTCTGGGAGATACAACTGCAGGTTTCCGTCTGCATCCAAAAAAACCTGGATTGTTTCGCCTAAACAGACAATCTGATTGTCATCGTTTAAAATACGGTAACGGTAGATTATTTTTGCCGCTTTGCAATCAACCAAGGAGGTTTCAATGCGTGCATGTTCACCATAACGTAAAGGCAATTTGTGCTCGCAGGTGCTTTTCACAATAGGCGTGGTATAGCCTTGCTGATGAATGTCCAGATAAGTCAATCCATGTTCGATTCCGAAGGATTCTCTGCCATCTTCAAAATAACTGATATAATGACCATGCCATACTATTCCCAACGAATCGACCTCATTAAAACGTATATGTAAAGGACTTGTCCAACTGACTTGACTAGCTGGTTCTGGTAATTTGTTTTTTGCCATAATTAAGACGCTATTACACTTTTTATCTCGGCATAGGCGATGCGTTTATCTCCTATGAAGGTCTCTACCGAGACAAGTGTGACTCCCATAAATTCCTGCAATATTGTAGCGCTGGTCGATATATCTTCACCAATCATCGGAAAATAATCAATAGCAATACTTTTTATTGTACCAAGGTAACCGATTGGAGCAGCCTTTTGTTGGATATAGAAGCTATAACCAGTATGTAAAGCAATGGATTGGGCCATATGTTCTAAAATACCAGCTTCGAGGAATATGCCATCTTCAACAAAAATATTATCTTCTTGAATAGTTAAACCAGCTTGCACGGTAGTGTCTGTAAAATCATATAAGGTATCAATCATTATTATAGGGGCACGATGCGGAAGCAATTCCTGCAATAATATGCTATCGGTTATTGGAAATGGGCTTGCTGTCATTTATATTAAAGTTGCACCAAAGGTAGTAATTTAAAGACAAAGTCAGCGATTGCAGGAACTTTAAAATTGCTTTTAAGGCATCATAATGGATGAAATGGGGTTTAGAAAGGGGTATTTGGTGTTAATTTTATTGTAATAGTTTGTTTTGCTGTACTTGCAAATTATGTTACGCTTTTTGAAAGCGTTTAACTTTTAATCATCACTTTTTTTTGTTCAATAGAATAAATAATATGCTGGTGGATAGTTGGTTTATTTGGAATAATCTTTCCAAAAATCAAAAAAATTAAACCACTGAAGTGGGTGCTTTTTGATCATAGTTGAGAGGGATTCGCAATAGGATTGCAGCAGTCCTTGGGCGTCACGATGCTTGATTTCAACTTCCCGCGCATATAAGTGGTAATGAAGATTAGGCTCTTTCATAACATATACGAAAATAACAGGTACTTTAAGTCTGGAGGCAATCAAAAATGGTCCCGCCGGAAATTGGGTCTCTTTTTCAAGCAACTGGGCGCGGAGTGTTTTAGTTCCTTCCAAATAACGGTCACCAGTAAAGACAATCAATTCGTTATTGGTCAGCGCTTCATTTATCGCAAAAACATGGGTGAGGTCTTCTTGGATAACAATGAATTTTATGGAAGATTTACGGGCTACTTTTGAAAGATAGGCTTTGATTGTTTGATGTTCCCGATCTGAAATTACCAGATTGATCCGGTTTTCGATATTAATATCTTCCAGGAAATAGGATGCAATTTCAAAGTTACCGATATGGGCTGAGAGCAGGATACCGCCATTTTTTCTCTCCAATGCTGATTTTAATATCTCTATCCCATCAAATTCATAGGTGAATTTGTTGCGCATTCCGGCAGAGATTGCCGTCTTGTCAATAAGTACTTTACCAAATGTGAAGTAACTTCTGTAGAAACCAATAACTGTTGCTCCAAGGGAATATCGAAGACGATATCTTAAATAATAATACAACGATCGATTACTATTCCAGGCCGTTATAAAATAATAAAAAGCCACGAATACCAACAGCAGATATGCTGTACGAATTCCGAGCTTTTGAATACAGAAGACAAAAATTCTATATCCTAAGACACTACCTTTGGATTGTCCTTTCCAGTGGCTCATTAGTAAAGTTTGGCTTAGTTCTGACCGGTTTTATGTTTTAAAAGATCATAAAAGTCTTGAAAGGTTTGAATGTTCGCAAAATCTGCTTCTACTAATTTAACACCAAAATTGGACTCAATGATAACGACAAGATCGACATAGTCCAAACTGTCTAGATTTAAAGTGTCTTTTAAATTTAGATTCGGCTGAATTACGTCAACATCCACCTCAAACTCATCAACAAGTATTTCGTTAATCTTTTCAGAAATCATTTTTATAAGTTAATCATTAATTTTTTTAATAACTAAGGCGGAGTTAGTTCCCCCAAAGCCAAAAGAATTGGACAAATATAGATCAAATTCTTTAAATAATGTATTCTTAACAATATTTAATTTGGCCGAATGCTCATCTGGATTTTCAAAATTAATGTTTGGGGCAATAAAATTATTTAGCATCATAATATTGGAGTAGATGATTTCACTGGCGCCAGCCATCCAACATTCGTGTCCAGTCATTGATTTTGTAGAACTGACAAAAGGTTGGTTTTCTCCAAATACACGCAGGATTGCTTGTGCTTCATTTGCATCACCTACAGGTGTTGATGTTGCATGCGCGTTGATGTAAGTGATATCTGCGGGACTGATTTCTGCTTGTTTAATCGCCCGTTGCATAGCCAGAGCTGGGCCATCGACGTTTGGCGTAGAGATATGACCGCCATTGGATGAAAAACCGTAACCGAGTATTTCGGCGAGGATAGGCGCGCCTCGACGTATTGCTGATTCATAACTTTCGATAATTAGCGTAGCCGCTCCACCCGAAGGCACCAAGCCAGAGCGGTCTTTATCAAAAGGGCGCGAAACTGTAGTGGCTGGTAAAGCATCATTTCCAAACACACCTAGACCATCAAAACTGGCCATTGCATATTTGTTGATCTCTTGTGCGCCGCCACATATAATCATGTCCTGCATTCCACTTTTTATTAAATTGAATCCCAGACCCAAGGAATGAGATCCCGAAGCGCAGGCTGCTGAAATCGTCATATTGATTCCTTTCAATCGGAATATGGTGGAGAGGTTCATGGTCACCGTAGAGTTCATTGATTTGAAAATTGCCCCCGAACCGATAAGGCTGGTGTCTTTTTTCTCGCGGACAATGTCAACGGCTTCAATGATTGCTTTAGATACCGAATCGTTACCATATAAGATGCCGATCTCATGTTGATCTAGATAAGTATCATCAATGGCCGCATTTTTTAAGGCTTCCATCGTCGCCAGATAGGCGTATTCGGTTTCTTCGCCAATGGATATCCGTTGGCGACGGTTTAATTCATTTTTTAAATTAGGTAGGGGCACAGCACCTGTCAGTGCTGAGCGAAATCCAAATTGCTTACGTTCGGTATCGAAGATTATACCCGATTTTCCTGCTTGAAGAGATTGCTTTACTTCATCCAAAGATGTTCCTAAGCAGGAATATATCCCCATACCCGTGATCACTACTCGTTGTTCCATAGCTTTACGAATAAACTCCTCCATTTATGTTAATCACCTCACCTGTAATATATCCCGCTTTTGGAGAAGCCAAAAAGCTGACTAAGTCAGCGACTTCTTCGGGCTCACCAAATCTATTTGCGGGTATCAATTTTTTTAATTCTTTTTCATCCATATTAGCTGTCATATCGCTATGGATAAACCCCGGTGCTACAGCATTGACGGTAATGTTCCGTTTGGCGACTTCTTGTGCTAATGCTTTGGTAGCACCTAGCAAAGCGGCCTTCGCAGCTGAATAGTTGGTCTGGCCCGGTGTTCCCTTGACGCCAGAGACTGAAATAATATTGATGATACGACCATAACGTTGGCGTAGAAGCTTCTGTATGAAAAATTGTGTGACATGATAGAAACCGTTTACAGTCGTGTTAATGACTGAAGACCAGTCTTCGCTGGACATCCACATAAATAAGCCATCCTTGGCTATACCGGCATTGTTGACAATGACCTCGATAACGGCTTCTGGATGACTGGATTCCCATTGGGAGAGGGCATTGGTGACCGCTGCATGGTCTGCCACATCAAATTTTAAAATAGTTCCTGTTCCACCTGTCGCCTCAATGCCAGCAAGTGTTACCTTTGCTGCATCCTCATTATGCTGAAAATTAATCAATACATGATAACCTAATTCCTGAGCTAGTTTAATACAAATTGCTCTTCCAATTCCTCTAGATCCACCAGTAACTAAAGCACACTTCATCCTTCGGTATGTATATTAATTTTGAAATAATTCTGCATTGTCAAACCACTTATTTCCTAAGAGATTTCCTTTGGTATCAATGAATCCCCATTTACCGTTGAGTTTGACACGGGCAAGTCCATCAATAAAGCCCTTTTCCTGCTTCTTAAAAGTCAATGCCGCTGTAATGTCATATTGAAAAGGAATAATAACTTCGCCCTTTCTATCGATAAATCCCCATTTGCCATCTTTGACAGCAGCAAGTCCTTCGGAAGAGAAAGATAGGGCATCATGGTAAGCTAAAGGAATAATCATTTTACCTGTGTTATCGACATATCCCCATTTCCCATTCATTTTCACAGGCGCTAGACCATTTTGGAAATTTCGGGCATCATCATAAGTCGCTGCAATTGCCCATTTACCTTCTGCTGTCATAAAACCTACTTTATTGCCTTGTTGAACAATAATAAAGTCTGGATCTTCTATGTTTTCAATTTTTGAAACAGCCGGTACGAGGATTTCTGTTTGACCAGACACGATATACCAGTTATTTTGTTTTTTCGCCCAAACGAATCCCGCATTGAAGTCTCCGATATCATCATAGTCAGGTGCAACAATTTCTTTCCCCAAGTTGTCAATGATACCCCATTTTTTGTTTTTTGCAATTTTGGCATAGCCACCTTTGAACGGACGGATAACATCATAAGTAGGGGCGAGCACAACCTCTTGTTTATTGTTAATAAGCCCGACTAAGTTTGAGTCGTCACGGTAGAAGGCTACACCGTCATTGAATTCGTAGACACGTTTACTGGAAATTGCCTTTATTTCCTGACCTAACGAATCAATATATTGCCAGCCTTTCGAGGATTTGACCATAGCCATTCCCTGACTGAATGATCTGGCATTATCATATTGTGGCTGAACAATATAATTGGCGTCTTTGTCTACAAATCCCCATTTGCTACCATTATAAACAGCGATCTTTCCTTCGGACTGATCTTGTGCATCTTTATATTGAGGGGTAATCTGAAATGTCCCGTCTTTTTTGATAAATCCGACAAGTCCTTTTTCTTGAACCCGAGCTAATTGCTGTGCGGATGTGATGGAGCAGGATAGTATAAACAGTCCGCCAAGGGTGAGCTTCTTAATCATCATTTTTATTTATCAGATAGTCTTTTACTTTTTTTATAATCGGATACATCGCTTGATCTTCTTTAAAGACCGGAAATAATTTGCGAAGGTCCATATACCAAGATAGTGTTTCTTTTGCTAATTTTTCCTGACAGCCCAAATTGTCAATTGCCTGAGCTAAAGTTATAAATTCTATAGCCAATACCTCAAACGAGTTTTCAATAATCTGACTGCAGGACATTGCGGCATTTGTACCCATACTGACAATATCTTGGTTGTCGTTATTGTTGGGAATACTATGGATATAGATGGATGTACTTAAAGCCTGAGATTCCGCAGTAGTGGAGGTCGCTGTGAACTGTACTCCCTGCATACCAAAATTTAGTCCCAAGATTCCCAGATTCATAAAAGGTGGGAAAATCTCATTGATTTTGCTATTCAAGAGATAGTTCAATTGTCTTTCAGCCAGCATGGTCATTTTGGTCATCACCAGTTTGAGCTTATCCATTTCAAGTGAAATATAATCACCATGAAAATTACCACCATGATATACATGTTTGCTCTCCACATCAATTATGGGATTGTCATTGGCGGAATTGAGTTCGTTTTCAAGTACAGATGCGACATTGTCAATGGTATCTGAAATTGGTCCCAAGATCTGCGGTACACAACGGATAGAATAATATTCCTGAACTTTGTCTTTGAAGATATCCTCTTGGTTTTCACCTGAGTACAGGTGATCTTCACGTTTTCGGATCAATAAGCTAGAGGCAAGGTGATCCCGCATTTTCCTTGCGATATTCTGCTGTCCAATATGTTTTTTACTTTGATTTAACGCTTCTGAAAAATGATCATCGTACGCTTGCACAATTTCGTTGATAGCGCATGCCGCTTTGATAGACCAGGATAGTGCCTTTTGGGCCTGATTCCAATTTAGGATACCAATGCCTGTCATGACAGAAGTTCCATTGATCAATGCTAAACCTTCACGGAGGACAATTTGAATAGGTTTGAGCCCCTCTGCTTCAAAGGCCTGCATGGCAGGGATACGTTCATTTTTATAGATTACCTCGCCTTCACCGATCAACACTAATGCCAGATGAGCCAATTGTACAAGATCGCCACTTGCACCGACACCACCATGCGCAAAAATGATCGGCGTAATGTCGCGATTGATGAGTTCTTTCATTAATACGATCGCTGAACGATGAACACCAGAATAACCAAGTGTTAGTGTATTCAGGCGGGCTAAAATGGTGCTTTTAACCTGCAATGAGTCTAGAAGCCGCCCTGTCCCTGATGCGTGACTTCGGATCAGATTGTATTGAAGTTTGATTCTATCCTCGTCCTTAATTCTATATTGTGCCATAGGGCCGAAGCCGGTATTGACACCATAAATTATTTTGTTATTGGCAAATTTTAGAAGAAAATCGTGGCTAGCATCAACTTTCTCCCAGACTTCGTCGTCAATAGCTAATTGTTCATTGCTATAGGTTATTTGGACAAACTGTTTTAAATCTAAATGCTTTGCAAGTGAGCTCATGGGTTATGGAATAGCAATTTTGAAAAACTCTCAAAATTGTTTTTTTTATATTATTTTTTGTGAATAGATTTGGCATTTATTAATCAGAGACGAAATTAATATTTTTTTCTTTTAATCAAAGCGTAATAATGAACGTTGAAGAGGTCGACATTTTGATCATTGGGGCTGGTCCTTCAGGAGCAGTGGCTGCGGGTTATCTGCAAAAACAGGGGGTGAAAATAAAAGTAGTTGAAAAGAGCAGATTTCCAAGGATAGTGGTTGGGGAGAGTTTGATTCCGCGGGTTATGGACCACTTTGATGAAGCAGGACTGTTTGACGCGTTGGATGCCCAGGGTTTTGAAAAGAAATTTGGTGCACGCTTTATACGTGGCGAGGACATCTGTATTTTCGATTTCTCTGATAAGTTTTCCCCTGGTTGGGATTGGACATGGCAGATTCCGAGAGCAGACTTTGATCTGGAAATGGCAAATGAGCTCATCCGAAAAGGTGTGGATTTACAATTTGAAACTGAAGTGATCGATGTACAGTTTATGGATGAAATGTCTGTGACCATTGCACGTAACAAAGAAGGACTAGAGACAACCATTAAAGCAAATTTTCTGATAGATTGTTCTGGCTATGGTCGGGTACTGCCCCGTATGTTAAATCTGGATCAACCTTCTAGATTAAGTCCGCATTCGGCGATATTTAGCCATGTTCGCGATGTAAACAGGCCAGTAGGAGAGGAGGGTAGCTTGATATCTTTTGATATATTGGAAACGCAGGTCTGGTTATGGGTTATCCCATTTTCCAATGGTAATACATCCGTCGGGATCGTGGGGCCAACTTCCTTTATTGACAATCTTGGTGCAGATACAACTGTTGCATTGAACAAGGCGATTCAACTCTCTGATTACTATGTGAAGCGGTTTGGCGATTTGCCTTTTATTTTTGAACCGCGCAAATTAAGTAATTATTCTACAGCGGTAAGTAAGATGTACGGAAAGGGGTATGCATTGACCGGTAATAGCTCTGAATTCCTTGATCCTGTATTCTCTTCAGGTGTGTGTTTTGCCACGGAGTCCGGTATCTTGGCCGCAAAATTGGCTTTAAGACAAGTGCGAGGGGAAACGGTAGACTGGCAATCGGAGTTTGAAGATTATATGAAAGGAGGGATTGCTGTTTTTACCACTTACATCCAGGAATGGTATACCGGAAATCTACAGGAGCTGTTTTATCATCGACCGGAGAACCCAGAAGTTAAAAGAAGCATCTGTGCTATATTAGCGGGATACGTCTGGGATAGAAATAATCCATTTGTTGTGAAGCATGACCGTGCTGTGAAAAATTTGGCACACCTTATCCGAATGTCCAAAGGTGAACAATATGATTCGCTATGCTAAAATTAAGATCTGGGATGGTATTGTGTGATGATGGAATGGAGGTAATCCCGATCAATATGTGTATATATTTCAGTTGTTGTAATACTTTCATGCCCCAGCATATCTTGTACAGCCCTTAAATCAGCACCGCCTTCAACGAGGTGAGAGGCAAAGCTATGTCTAAATGTATGGGGGCTAATCGTCTTTTGCAATCCAATTTTTTGAGCAAGCTCCTTAATGATCAGAAAGATCATCACCCTGGATAAAGCCGAACCTCTTCTGTTCAGAAATACAATGTCCTCATTCCCATCTTTGATTTTAATATGTGGTCTAACGGAATCCAAATAGAGCCTTAAATGTTTGATCGCCTGCTGACCGATGGGAATCAGCCGTTCTTTACTGCCCTTGCCTTCCACTTTGATAAATTCTACATCGAGAAACAAATTGGATATCTTGAGGTTGACGAGTTCGGATACCCGCAGTCCACAGCCATATAATACTTCAATAATTGTTTTGTTGCGCTCACCCTCAGGGCTAGATAGATCTATGGCTGCAATTAATTGGTCAATCTCATGAATGCTCAATACACTCGGCAGTTTTCTGCTCAGCCGTGGTGCCTGCAGCAGCTCTGTCGGGTTGTTGTCCAGTTCATGTTCGATAATCAAAAAACTAAAAAATGTTTTTAGTCCGGATATCAGGCGTGATTGCGTGAACGGCGAGATGTTAAATTCCTGCAACCACTGTAGAAAATGCTGAATATCTTTGCGGGCAACCTGATTTAAACCGAGGTTATTGTCCTCACAATAGATCTGGAATTTAGAAACATCGTTCAGGTAAGCGTCTATCGAGTTGATGCTTAAACCCCGCTCGAACTTTAGAAATTGTTCGAATTCTTTTTTAATGACCTGCCAGTTGCTGAAATCCATTTGCAACAAAATTACAATTAACTATTGTTCTTTTCGAAAGATATTCTGTATTTTTAAGCGTATTTTTTACAATAGCAATGAGAAGCTCCATCCCATAAGGGAAATTAAAAGTATTTTATCCGTATTTTACTATCTATCGGGAGAATTGGTCTCCAATCCCGTTTACCTTAATACAAACAATTAGCAAAAAATAACTAAAAAAGAGATTTTTTTGTATGAAATTCATTAAACCACTTGCATTAGCCTTTTTACTACCCGCGACTTTCTATGGAGTAGAAGCAAAAATGCCAACCACCTTGAGGGCGGAAGCCAGAGCTATTCTGTCACAGGATAGTTTGGCCTTAAATCAAAAATTACCTTTCGACAATGAAGTTGTTACCGGTAAACTAAAAAATGGATTTACATATTTTATCCGTAAAAATACAGAGCCCAAGGGCCGTGTTACCATGTATTTGGGCATGAAAGCCGGTTCGATCCTGGAAAATGAAAAGCAGCTCGGGTTGGCGCATTTTTTGGAACACATGAACTTTAATGGTCTGAAGCATTTTCCAAAAAATGAACTTGTCAATTACCTCCAAAAAGCAGGTGTCCGGTTTGGCTCAGATCTGAATGCCTATACCAGTTTTGATCAGACGGTCTATCAATTACCTATACCGTCGGATGATCCGGAATTGTTAAAAAATGGAATGCAGGTCATGCGCGACTGGGCGCAGGATGCTCTATTGGATGGTGAGGAAATTGATAAAGAACGTGGGGTAATTTTGGAAGAGAAACGCGGGGGAAGGGGCGTGCAACAACGTCTACAAGATCAGTATTTTCCGATGGTACTCAACGGATCTCTTTACTCAAAACGTTTGCCGATTGGTACGGAAGAAATTTTAAAGACCTTTCCATATACCGAAATACGTAAGTTTCACCAGGACTGGTATCGCCCAGATCTGCAGGCGCTCATTATCGTCGGTGATATTGATCCTAAAGCAATCGAAGAAAAAGTGAAGGTGTTATTTTCGGATATGACGATGCCAAAGAAGGTTCTTCCACGTAAAGCGTTTCGGGTGGATCTATTGAATAAAAATCAATTTTTGACGATCTCGGATCCAGAACTTCCTTATACCGTGGCTCAGATCCTGATCAAGAACGAAAAGGAAAAGGTGGTTACCGTTGGAGATTACCGCAATGAATTGCTCAAAAGCATTTTCAATCAGATGATTGCTGGCCGTTTTTCTGAGCTGATGCAGCAACCTAATCCACCTTTTATGCAAGCAGGAGGTAGTATCGGCGATTTAGTGGCTAACCTAAATACGTTCTCCCTAGTGGTGGTACCTAAACCGGGAGAACTGGAATCAGGGTTTAAAGCGATGTTGACCGAATTTGAGCGTATTCAAAAATACGGCTTTACACAGACTGAGCTTGATCGGGCACTTGCTGATATGAAGAAGGGCAATGAAATGGCCTATATCGAGCGGGATAAGAAAAAATCCGATAGCTATGTCAACCGTTACCTGAACTACTTTATCGACAACGAGCCTGCCTTGAGTAACGAGGCTTCCTATAACTTAACAAAACAATTATTGCCCACTTTAAAACTGGAAGAGGTAAATGCCCTGGTCAAAAAATATTATACCGATTTAAATCGTGATATATTAATTATGGGGCCAGAAAAGGAAAAGGCGAACCTGCCTACAGAACAAGCTGTTTTGGGATGGGTGAAGGCGGTCGAAGATACTCCGGTTTCTGCTTATGAGGATAAGGTCTCCAATCTTCCCTTGCTTTCCAAAGAACCTACTAAGGGTTCAATCGTGTCCTCAAAGGATGTCACAGCTGTCCAAGCTAAAGAATTGGTTTTGAGCAATGGCGTGAAGGTGATTTTAAAACCTACAGATTTTAAAAATGACGAAATCCAGATTATGGCCTATAGTCCTGGAGGAACGTCGTTGTATGCTGATGCTGATTACTTCTCCGCTTCAAATGCCTCTTCATTAGTCGATGCGAGCGGTGTCGGACAAATGAGTAATGTCGAATTAACGAAATACCTTGCCGGGAAGGAGGTATCGATTTCTCCGTATATTTCCGAGCGCTATGAGGGTATCTCTGGTCGCACAGATAAGGAAGGCCTGAAAAATGCCTTTGAGTTGATCTATGGTTATTTTACGGAACCACGGCTGGATAGTGATGTCTTTCAGAGCACCATGACCAGAGCAAAAGGGGCATTGGAAAACAGGCTGAGCGACCCCAATAATGTCTTTTCAGATAAAGTAAAAGAGGTGCTCTATGGTAATAATGTACGGAGACAAAACCCGACAGTCGAAACGCTTACAAAGATTGATCCCAATCGTGCATTGGCAATTTATAAAGAGCGATTTGCAGATGCTTCGGATTTCGTCTTTACTATTGTGGGATCATTTGATGAAAACCAGATTAAACCATATATTGAGACTTATCTTGCCGCTCTGCCTGCGGTCAAACGGGGAGAGAACTATAAAGATTTAAATATTCTGGAGCCAGCTAAAGGGGAGCGTGTTGTCGTGCACAAAGGCAAGGAGCAGAAGGCAAGTACACAATTGGCTTATTATGGCGACTATAGCTATAATGAAAATGAAAATGTCAATATGGAAGCTTTAGAAAGTGTATTGACGATCAAATTACTTGAACGATTGCGGGAGAAAGAAGGCGGTGTGTATGGCGTCGGTGCCCGTGCCGGTTTCAATAAACTTCCTAAAGCACGTTATGCCTTTTCAATTGGTTTTGGTTCAGCAGTGGATAAGGCGGACCCATTGATCAGCTCTGCTTTGGACGAGGTGAAAAAGATTCAGGACGAAGGGCCGGAGAAGGTGGATATTGAGAAATTTGTGGCTGAACAAAGAAGACA
Organism: Sphingobacterium athyrii; assembly: GCF_003071065.1. Taxonomy (GTDB): domain Bacteria; phylum Bacteroidota; class Bacteroidia; order Sphingobacteriales; family Sphingobacteriaceae; genus Sphingobacterium; species Sphingobacterium athyrii. The sequence continues at coordinate 357,135 of NZ_QCXX01000002.1, forward strand.
GAACGAATTAAACCTGCGGGAGAACGGCTATTGGCTGAATTATATCTCCAGTTCTTACCAAAATGATCTGGATATCAGTAGATATACACGTCGCACGGAAAACCTGAATAAAGTCACGCCGAAATCTGTACAGGATGTCGCGGGGAAATATTTGAAAAAAGATCGACTTTTTGAATTTATTTTGATGCCAGATTCTAAATAGGGTAGAATCCATTGCACATATAATAAAAGGGTCGTTTACTGCATGCAGTAAACGACCCTTTTATTGTAAAAAAATCCCAATCATTTCTGATTGGGATTGCCAAAAATTTCAATAAATATCTTTTTTAACCTAAATAAGATTTTAAGATTTTGCTTCTTGAAGTGTGTCTCAAACGTTGAAGAGCCTTGTCTTTAATTTGACGTACGCGTTCGCGTGTCAAATTGAATTTCTCGCCGATTTCTTCAAGCGACAGTTGGTGGTTGGAACCTAATCCAAAGAATAGAACGATGATTTCACGTTCTCTTTCTGTTAAAGTTGCCAATGATCGCTTGATTTCTTCTGATAGAGATTCATCAATTAAAGAGCTATCTGTGTCTGGGTCATGGTTTTCCAATACATCCAAGAGTGTGTTTTCTTCACCTTGAACAAAGGGTGCATCCATGGATACGTGACGGCCGGAATTACTTAAGGTGTCCGAAACCTTATCAACGGTGGTTTCAAGGATATCTGCCAGTTCTTCCGGAGATGGCTCCCGCTCGTATTCCTGTTCTAGTTTTGAGAAAGCCTTACTGATTTTGCTTAGAGAACCGACTTGGTTCAATGGCAGACGTACGATACGTGATTGTTCAGCAATTGCTTGAAGAATAGATTGGCGAATCCACCAAACGGCATAAGAAATAAATTTAAAACCCTTTGTTTCGTCAAAACGTTTAGCTGCTTTAATTAAGCCCAGGTTGCCTTCATTGATTAAATCACCTAAGGTCAATCCTTGATTTTGATATTGTTTTGCTACTGATACTACGAAACGAAGGTTGGTTTTAGTCAATTTTTCCAAGGCAACTTGATCGCCCTCGCGGATGCGCTGTGCTAATTCTACTTCTTCTTCTGCTGTAATTAAGTCTACTTTACCAATTTCATGTAAGTATTTGTCCAAAGACTGGGACTCACGATTGGTGATAGATTGTGTAATTTTGAGCTGTCTCATTAATTTTTATTAATTCTCCTCTCTAAGAAATGTTTGCGAAAATACGAAAAATTTTTGAATTATTAATGGAAAATGGATTATCTATCCGCTCATCTATAATGAGTTATGATTTGGTAGACCTTCATTTTACACTATCAAAAACTATTCCATTTAATATTGTTTTTCTTCCTCAATTGTAGCTTTAATATTCAACTGATTGATATTTAAAGCCCTAACAATTTTTATTTTTTTTCTATTCTCAAGTAATTTATCTAAAGATATCAGATATGTTACGTGTGCTCCATTCTTTCAATTTATTTTAAAATGATAATTTTATGATAAAACAAAAAGATATATGTTTTGTTTTACTAGAGACATTAAATAAATTTAAAGGAATAAAAATTATAATATGCCAATCTTAATTCATTTGGATAAAATAATGAAAGAGAAAAAAATGTCACTTAACCAATTGAGTGATAGTGTAGGGATTACGCTTTCTAATCTTTCAATCATAAAAAACCAAAAGGCCAAGGCCCTGCGGTTAGATACACTTGAAGCAATATGTAAAGCACTAGACTGCCAGCCCGGTGATTTGTTGCAATATTATGACGGTGGTGATGAGAAAATCTAGAATCTGTAGCCTTTTAAAAAGTCTACGACATTCATTTTCTTTTTGCCTTCCAGCTGCAGTTCTGATACGCTGATATAGCCATCTTGCGTTGCAAACTTTAAATAGCTTTTTTGGTCTGTCTCTATAGTTCCCGGAGCGACAGCGGTAGCTGTTTGCTCTTTTTCCGTTTGATATATTTTTAAGACTTTGTCTTTCAGGATCGTGAATGCTGTAGGGTAGGGACTAAGTCCGCGTATAAAGTTGTAAACAACGTCGGTAGATTGATTCCAGTTGATTTTACAATCGTCTTTGAAAATTTTTGGTGCATGTTTCAATGCGGTTGTTGGAACGATGTTGTCTTGGCTTTTAGGCTGCAGAGTTCCTGCTTTTAACGCCTGGATTGTTTGGAGCAATGTTCGGGCTCCTGCATGCATTAGCTTGTCGTGAAGATCTCCGGCGGTATCAGTTTCACGGATAGCAACTTTTTCGGCCAACAGTATATTTCCTGTGTCAATTTCATGCTGCAATAGGAATGTGGTCACCCCAGATTCTTTTTCACCGTTCATAATGGCATGATTGATCGGTGCAGCACCCCTGTACTGCGGAAGTAAAGAAGCGTGGACGTTAATCGTACCGTATTTCGGCATGTCCCAGACCATTTCGGGTAACATGCGGAATGCGACTACGACCTGAAGGTCGGCCTGATAGCTCTTTAGTTCAGTAAGAAAGCCTTCGTCCCGGAGTTTGACCGGTTGAAGAACCGGAATATGATGTTGTGTGGCGTATATTTTAACGGCTGATTCCTGTATTTTCTGTCCCCGGCCAGCAGGCTTGTCCGGTACTGTAACGACAGCAACGACTTGTTCGCCAGATTGAATGAGTGCTTCAAGTGAAGCAACAGCAAAGTCAGGAGTTCCCATGAAAATGATACGCATAGTAGAGGTGTTTTTTATAAAATTCTTAAAATCAATCAATAACTTGGCAGATGATCAATCCGCCGCGAAAGCGCTAATTATTTGTTATTACAGTTTTGTAAATAACAAATTTTTATAACTTTGCGAAGTTACATAAATATATTGAAAGCTTGAATTTTCCTTATTTTTTAGCAAATCGAATAGCATTTTCCGGTAAACGGACTTTCTCTAAATTGATTGTTCGGGTTACAATTGGTGCAATTGCGCTAGCCATTGCCGCCATCATTATCTCTATTGCTGTTTTGCGGGGATTTAAAGGGGAAATTATTAGCAAGCAACGCGGCTTTTTTGCGGATGTACTGGTTTTGCGTTATGATCTAAATAAATCCTACGAAAATTCACCTATTTCACTTACGCCCAAACTTCATAAAGCCATATTGGCGAATCCGCAAGTGTATTCCATCAATGCATTTGCAACGAAGGCTGGCATCATCAATGTGAATGATGAGGTGGAAGGTGTTGTTTTAAAAGGAATTGATTCACTATATGATCAACAGCCGATAAAAAATATGCTGCTCGAAGGGAATACCATAGATTTTAAATCAGAGACTGTCGATAATCAGATTTTAATCTCTAAATATCTGGCCGACCGGCTTCTCTTAAAAGTAGGTGATGATTTTATTATGTATTTTGTTCAGGAGCCTATCCGTAAAAGAAAGTTTGTCATTAAAGGAATATTTAATACGGGCTCAGAAGAACTGGACAAGGTGTACGTGATCGGATCGCTTAACCTCATTAGAAAACTGAGCAATCTCGATGACAATGAGGTAGGAGGGTATGAAATTCGGATTAAAGATTTCAGTCAGCTGGGACAGACAACAGCTAAGATAGAGGATATGCTGCCGATTGATATGCAGGCAATCAATATTAAAGATCAGGTGCCGGATATTTTCCAGTGGTTGGATCTACTGGATATGAATACCAAGATTATCTTTATACTCATGACTGTGGTGGCTATTATCAATATGATCTCGGCCTTATTGATTACCATTCTTGAGCGTACCTCCATGATCGGTATTTTAAAGGCGCTAGGCTACCATAATGCAGGTATTCGACGGGTGTTTATGTATAGCGCATTATACCTGATCGGTCTTGGCCTGCTGATCGGTAATCTCATCGGTTTAGGCTTTTATTTTCTACAGGATTATACCCATTTTTTTAAGTTGGATGAGCAAACCTACTATATTTCTTATGTGGCCGTAAAGCTTTATTGGTCAGACGTCGTATTGGTCAATCTTGCTGTAGTCTTTATTGGTATGGTTTCCCTGTTTATTCCTTCGATGTTAATTACCAAGATTAGTCCGATAAAAGCAATTTCTTTTAAGTAAGCCTTTTTTTAGGACTCGTTTTGCTGGAAAAATCGTATTTTTAGGGCTGTTAGCTATTTTCGGCTAGTAAGGAAATAGCTAGATACATTTTACCGATAGCATACGAGCACATATGAATAAAACTTTCGAGCATATTTCCCAAGCTTTTGAAGCGCCTTTACAAAATCCCGTACTTATTTTTTCACTGGTACTCTTTATTATCCTTCTTTCCCCCATCATCCTTCGGCCAATTAAAGTACCGGGTATTATAGGACTGATTATCTCCGGTGTCATTATTGGTCCCCACGGATTAAATTGGCTGGAGAAAAATTCAGCTATTAACCTGTTTTCAACCATAGGGCTTTTATATATCATGTTTATTGCCGGGCTGGAACTGGATATGAATGAATTCAAAAAGACTAAAAATAAAAGCTTACTGTTTGGTTTTTTTACATTTATTGTTCCCATAAGCATCGGTTATCCCGTTTGTCATTTACTATTGGGATATGATGTGCTGGCGAGTTTGTTGATATCGAGTATGTTTGCGACCCATACTTTGGTGTCTTATCCCATCGTGAATAGTTATGGGATCTCTAAGATGGAAGCGGTGGCGATTACAATTGGTGGAACGATTCTGACTGATACGGCGGTGCTCATCATCTTGGCTGTCATTACAGGTGTCTCACAAGGGAATATAGGAAATGAATTTTGGGTTACACTCGGTATTTCCTTTGCGATTTTCCTCTTTATTATGTTTGGTATTATTCCGAGGATTGCGAAATGGTTTTTTGAGCGGCTGGGCAGTGAAAAAACAGCAAACTATATTTTTGTACTTTCCGTTGTATTTTTTGCGGCCTTTCTGGCAGAAATAGCGGGTTTGGAACCCATTATCGGAGCTTTTGTGGCGGGTTTGGCTTTGAATAAATTGATACCACATTCTTCAGCACTGATGAATCGAATTGAATTCATTGGTAATGCCATTTTCATTCCTTTTTTTCTGATATCTGTCGGTATGATTGTGGATGTAAGTGTTATTTTGAAAGGACCACAGGCATTAATTATAGCCGGTACGCTTACGATTGTGGCTATTGTAGGGAAATATGCGGCGGCTTGGCTGACACAGAAAATATTCAAGTATAGCCGTGGGCAGCGCAACCTAATTTTCGGTCTGAGCAGTGCGCATGCTGCAGCTACATTGGCTGTTATTATGGTCGGTCACAAAAACGGAATTATAGATGAAAATGTGCTGAACGGAACAATTTTGCTCATTTTGGTAACCTGTATAGTTGCGACCATCGTCACGGGAAATGCTTCTAAAAAAGTGGTTATGGACGGCGAACAGGATGAGGAGCATACAGATGTGGTAAAAGAAAAAGATGAAAACATCTTGATCTCTATTGCTAATATGGATAATATGGAGCCGATCCTTGATTTTTCAACCTACATCAAGAGTAAAAAGTGTACCTATCCAGTGAGTATTGTATCTGTAGTAAAGGATAATGAGCAGGCACAACTGAATATGGCCCGTGCGCGTAAGAATCTGGACAATATGGTACGTTATGCTTCGGGTTCGGAGACAAATGTCAATATCAGTGCAACGATAGATTTAAATATTGCCAGCGGTGTGGCCCGGTCAGCAAAAGAGGTGTCTGCCAATTGTATTGTGCTGGGCTGGCCAAGCGCAGCCAATTTTATGGATAAATTTGTCGGCGAAAAAACAGAAAGTATTCTCAACAGAACGTCGGCCAATGTAATGCTCTGTCATTTTAAAAAGCCTTTTATTTCCAATAAATCCATTGTTGTGTTTGCTCCGCCGATGTGTGAGGCCGAGTTTGGTTTTGAATACTGGTTGGAAAAGGTTATCAAGCTTGCTCAGGAGCTCTCTGTTCCCATTTCTTTTGTCGTTGATACACGGTCTGCTTCGGCGATCAAAGGGCATCTCGCCGAAATCAAAAACTCTGTTCCCGTGACGTTCAGGCATTACGATGATTGGGATAATTTACAGGGACTAAAAGCGTTTAAAGAAGAAGAGTCCATGTTTATCTTTGTTTCTGCACGGAATGGGGAAGTATCCTATCGGGATTCGCTGGATGGTGTTGCAAAAAAATTAGATCGTATCTACGCAAACGAAAACCTTGTTTTGGTGTTTCCTAGTAGAATAGAGAATGCGCATATCGACGAATACGAGGATGTTGAGGCTGCACCGATATTCCGGAAGATTAGTAAAGAGATTGGAAATATGTTTAATAAAGGATAGTTGCTATCCGCTAAAAACGCAGATTTATGTCAAATAAAATTACAATGTCCAACGAAGGAACATTACAGGTTCCAGATTTCCCAACGATTCCTTTTATCATCGGTGATGGCATAGGTCCTGACCTATGGCATGCCGCAGTGCGTGTTTTTGATCGGGCTGTAGAGAAGGCATATGATGGACGGCGGAAAATCAGCTGGAAAGAAGTTTTGGCGGGAGAAAAAGCTTTTCATGAAACCGGTGAGTGGTTGCCAAAGGAAACTTTAGCTGTACTACGCGAATATCTGGTGGGCATAAAAGGGCCATTGACTACTCCTGTAGGCGGTGGTATCCGCTCATTGAATGTTGCCTTGCGCAAAGACCTGGATCTGTATGTCTGTCAGCGGCCGACGAAATGGTTTGAGGGGGTACCGTCTCCAGTCAAACATCCTGAATATGTGGATATGGTTATCTTCCGCGAAAATACCGAAGATATCTATGCCGGTATCGAGTTTCAGGCCGGAAGTGCCGAATCCAATAAATTGCAGGATTTCCTTCATGACGAACTTGATATTGATTATAACTTTTCGAGTACGACAGGGGTTGGGGTCAAACTGGTTTCTGAAGAAGGATCCAAACGTCTGGTTCGTGCAGCGATCGAACATGCCATTCAATATGGATTACCTTCGGTGACCATCGTCCACAAGGGTAATATCATGAAATATACCGAAGGAGCCTTCAAAATCTGGGGCTTCGAGGTCGCTGAAACGGAATTTGCGGATAAAACCTATACTTGGGGACAATGGGAGCGAACCAAGGCTGAGAAAGGTGAGACCGTTGCCAATCAGGAACAAAAAGATGCGCTTGCTGCCGGTAAAATTTTGGTTAAGGATATTATTGCGGATAATTTTCTGCAACAGATCCTGCTTAACCCGCGTGACTTTTCGGTGGTGGCAACCTTAAATTTAAATGGGGACTATATCTCTGATGCCCTTGCAGCCATGGTCGGTGGGATAGGTATCGCGCCGGGAGCGAACATAAACTTTAAGACAGGGCATGCCGTTTTTGAAGCTACGCATGGTACAGCGCCGCGATTTGCGAATACAAATACCATGAATCCGTCATCTGTTATTCTCAGTGGAGTGATGATGCTGGAATATTTAGGCTGGACAGAGGCTTCGGCAGCTATCGTAAAGGCACTCGGGGAAACCATTATTGCAAAAACGGTGACCGTAGATTTTTACAATTTAATGGATGATGCAACATTGGTGAAAACCAGTGAGTTCGCAGATCGGATCATTGAAAAATTATAAGAATTTTCTTTTTTAAGATATTAAGCAGAAATTTGATTAAAATTTCTGCTTTTTTATGCACTATGATCAACTTCCCCCTTTTGTAAAAGAATCCACCGTATTTAGTTTGGAAGATAAAACTAAACTGGCTCAGATAGACCGTTTGCCTACATCACAAGAAGTAGATGAAATTACATCCCTGCCTGAAATTTATGAATTATTAAATGCCTTCATCGGTGATCATTCCTCACGCAATGTCCATCTTCAGCTTAAAGCGAAAGAGTATTTGCAAGATAATCAATTAGATATGGCCTGGAAGGTGCTTCTTCTTTGATTATTTTAATAATCAATCGGCATCTTGTTGTGTGATATTTTTATTGAAATGAATCATAATTTTGTAAATTATCAATAAAAAAACAGAATAGTTGAAAAATATATAATTTTATTTTACCTTTGGTTTTTAAACAACAGATTGCTTTACTAGGGTTCAGAAAGGGCAATCAAACAAACTATAACATCAATGAAACATAATTTTGGAGCAGGTCCATGTATTCTGCCAAAGGAAGTATTTCAACAAGCCTCAGAAGCTGTAATTGATTTTAACAACACAGGTTTATCAATTTTAGAGATCTCTCACCGTTCCAAAGAGTTTGAAGCAGTGATAGATGAGGCGACTCAGTTAGTACGCGAATTATTAGCCGTACCACAAGGATATTCGATTCTTTTCTTGCAAGGTGGAGCAAGTCTGCAATTTGCGATGGCACCCCTAAACCTTTTACCTGAAGGCGGTAAAGCTGCTTATTTAGATACAGGTGTATGGGCGACAAAGGCCTTAAAAGAAGCGAAGAAATTCGGAACAGTAGATGTTGTAGCCTCCTCAATAGATAAGAACTATTCTTATATTCCTAAAGGATATTCCATCCCTTCGGATGCTGCTTATTTTCACTATACCGCAAATAATACAATTTATGGTACCGAGGTGTTTGAAAAACCAGCTACGGAATTGCCAGTAGTTGTGGATATGTCTTCAGATATTTTTTCCCGTGAGATCAATGTTGCAGATTACGATTTGATCTATGCCGGAGCACAAAAAAATATGGGCCCTGCCGGTGTGACTTTGGTTATTGTGAAGGATGATATTTTGGGTAAATCAGGACGTGTACTGCCTTCGATGTTAGATTATAAATTGCATATCGATGGCGGTTCCATGTATAATACGCCTCCGGTTTATTCGATCTTTGTTTCGATGTTGAATTTACGCTGGTTAAAAGCAAAAGGTGGTGTTGCTGTTTTGGAGCAGGAGAATATCATTAAAGCACGTGCACTGTATGATGAAATCGACCGTAATCCTTTATTTAAAGGAACTGCAGCTGTTGAAGATCGTTCACGCATGAATGTGACTTTCGTCATGGATACGCCTGAACTGGAAGCGGAATTCTTGGCTTTGGCGAAAGAGCGTAATCTGATTGGTATTAAAGGTCACCGCTCGGTAGGTGGATTTAGAGCTTCAATCTACAATGCATTGCCATTGAGCAGCGTGAATGCGTTAATCGATGCGATGAAAGAATTTGAAGATACGCACAAATAATAAAATTGATTAAAAGTATGCTGATGAAATAAACCGGCTTTACGGAGATCATCATTGATCTGCAAAAGGTTTGTTTGCCTCATCTCATAAAAAGCAAACAGGGTTTAACAGAGTCATTGATACAATGAAAATCGGCCCACATAAATAATTATAAGGATGAAAATATTAGCAAATGACGGTATCGATCCGCTAGGAAAGAAAATGTTGGAAGATGCCGGTCATACTGTAGATACAAACCATATACCTCAGGAAGAGTTAGCGGAAAAGTTACTTGCTTATGACGCTATTACTGTACGTAGTGCAACCAAGGTACGCCAAGAGCTGATCGACGGCTGTCCTAATCTGAAAGTAATTGGTCGTGGTGGTGTGGGAATGGATAATATTGACGTGGAATATGCGCGTTCAAAAGGCATCGCTGTTGTGAATACACCGGCTGCATCGTCTTTATCCGTTGCTGAATTGGTTTTTGCACACCTATTGAATGGTGTACGGTTTTTATATGACTCCAACAGGAAAATGCCTGTTGAAGGAAATACCAAATTCGGTGCTTTGAAAAAGGCGTACGGTGCGGGAACTGAACTTCGCGGAAAAACAATCGGTATTGTAGGCTTTGGCCGTATCGGTCGTGAGGTCGCTAAGATCGCCATTGGTTTGGGAATGGATGTCGTTTATACAGATCTGTTTGAAGGCCCGAAAGGACTTACCATTGCGCTTTCAGGAGGTATTCAGGTTGAGGTTCCGATCAAACAGGTGGAAATGACCGACTTGTTGAAAGTTTCTGACTTTATCTCCTTGCATGTACCGTTTTTGGATAAACCAGCGATCGGTGCTGCGGAATTCCCATTATTGAAAGATGGTGTTGGCTTGGTGAACGCTTCCAGAGGTGGTGTTATTGATGAGCTGGAGTTGGTGAAGGCATTGGATGCTGGCAAAGTTGCATTTGCGGGTTTAGATGTGTTCGACAACGAACCTACACCGCGTGAGGAAATTTTAAAGCATCCAAAGATTTCGTTGACACCACATATTGGCGCAGCGACAAATGAAGCACAAGAAAGGATCGGCGAAGAATTGGCCGGTCTACTGATCGAAAACTTAAAGAAGTAATTCTTCCGCATAGAATTAATATATGCGGCACAAAACTTTCATGATTTTGTGCCGCATTTTTTTTAATATAAATTCATGAATTGCCTATATTGGCGCACAGAAATTTAATAATTGTAACTTTAGTATGAAAGTTTTAAAATTTGGTGGTACTTCAGTAGGAAGTGCAGTACGTATCAAAGGGTTGTTGGATATTGTAAACCCTTCGGAACGTCAGATCGTTGTGTTGTCCGCGGTAGCTGGAACGACAAATGCTTTAGTGGAAATTGGTCAGGCTTACACAGTAGGTAAGAAGGACGAGGCTAAGGATTTGATCAAGAAGCACAAGGATAAGTACGAAGACCTTATTAAGGAACTTTTTAATACTGAAGCTGGCTATAAAAATGGCAAGGAGCTCATTGACTATCATTTTAACCTAATTTCCAGCTTGGCAAATGAGCTGTTTACGCCAATTGAAGAAAAAATTATTTTGGCACAAGGGGAATTGATGTCTACCGCATTATGGCATTTTTACCTCAATGAAATCGGTATCTCATCCGTCTTGTTACCAGCATTGGATTTTATGAAAATCGATGAGGACAATGAGCCTATGGTGGAATATATCGGTGAAAAATTGAACACAATTTTGGCTCAGCACCCGGAGAATACTTTGTTTATCACACAGGGATTCATCTGTAGAAATTCATTTGGTGAAATTGATAACTTGCGCCGCGGTGGATCGGATTATACAGCTTCATTGATCGGAGCAGCTATCCGTGCCGATGAAGTTCAGATCTGGACAGACATTGACGGTATGCACAACAATGATCCGCGTGTCGTAAAAGGGACCACGCCAATTGCGCATCTTAGCTTTGACGAGGCTGCCGAATTGGCGTATTTTGGGGCAAAAATATTGCATCCACAATCGGTATTTCCTGCACAAAAATACAATGTGCCGGTTCGTCTGTTAAATACGATGGAACCGAACGCCAAAGGAACGTTAATTAGCAAAGATGGTGCACAAAAAGGTTGTATCAGGGCAATCGCTGCAAAAGACGGTATCACCGCCATTCATATTCATTCCTCAAGAATGTTACTTGCTTACGGTTTCTTGCGTCGCGTTTTCGAAATTTTCGAACGCTATAAAACACCTATCGATATGATTACTACTTCAGAAGTAGCGGTTTCATTGACCATAGATGATACGACAAATTTAGCCGATATTATTAAAGAGGTGGAAGACTTTGGTTCTGTTACCGTAGACGGTGATCAGACGATTGTCTGTGTGGTCGGTGATTTCGGTCTGAATAGCCATGGTTATGCCGCACGCGTACTTGATGCTGTAAAACATCTTCCGGTTCGTATGATTTCATACGGTGGTTCGGACTTTAATGTATCCATTTTATTGAATTCGGATCATAAAACTGAGGCTTTACGTTCATTGCATAATCGTTTATTTTAAGAAAGTAGGTTTTATGATAAATACAGCTATTGCGGCAAAATTTGCAGAGAAAGAAACGCCGTTTTATTACTACGACTTGGCCGTGTTGAACAAAACCTTGGAAGCGGCTTATACTGCTTCCCAAAAAAGGGGATTCCATGTTCATTACGCATTGAAAGCCAATTTTAACGATGTGTTATTAAAAGCTATGCAACAGATCGGTTTCGGTGCGGACTGTGTGAGCGGAAATGAAGTGAAAAAGGCTATTGAATGTGGCTTCGCGCCCCAGAATATTACTTTTGCCGGCGTTGGAAAATCGGATAAGGAGATCAATTATGCACTACAGCAAAATATCTTTGCATTCAATGTGGAGTCTATTCAGGAGCTTGAAGTTATCAACGAACTGGCTTCAAAACAAGGTGTAAAAGCCAATGTTGCTTTGCGAATAAATCCCAATGTTGATGCGCATACCCATCATTATATAACAACAGGACTCGACGAGAACAAATTTGGTATTCCAAATGCGGATTTAGAGAAATGCGCTGCTGTCCTTAAGAAATGTGATTTTATAGAGTTGGTAGGATTACACTTTCACGTGGGCTCTCAGATTACCGATATGACGGTATTCAAAAGTTTGTGTGTAAAGGTCAACGAGTGGAAGAACTGGTTTGAGGAACGCGGGACAAAGATCCGTGTGTTGAACGTTGGTGGGGGGCTTGGGATAGACTATAAAGATCCGGATGGTAATCCGATTCCGGATTTTGAAGCCTATTTCGATATTTTTGACCGTTTCTTGGAGCGCAAACCCCATCAGGAAGTTCATTTTGAGCTAGGTAGAGCCTTGGTCGCTCAGTGTGGAAGCTTAGTGAGCCGTGTATTATATGTCAAGAATGGCGTCAAGAAAAACTTTTTGGTACTGGACGCGGGAATGACTGAATTGATGCGTCCGGCTTTGTACCAGGCTTACCATAAAATGGAAAATATCAGTGAAGGCACGGGAGCGGAGGCGCTAAACTATGATGTTGTCGGGCCAATTTGTGAATCCTCGGACTGCTTTGGGAAGGAAGTGCCTTTGCCTGTATCAAAACGGGGGGATTTGATCGCTATCCGTTCAGCAGGAGCCTATGGTGAGGTAATGGCTTCCCGTTATAATTTGAGAGAAGAAATCAGATTTGTCTACAGCGATCAACTGTAAGAGACGATTTTAGACGAAAACAGATTTAAAGAGCCGGTTCATTTTGTGGACCGGCTTTCTAGTTTTCATGTATAGATATCTGAAATGTCTTTTGTATACTTGTTTATGCTTACAGCGATTGAATTTCCGGTTACCATTGACCTATTTGGAAAAACCTTTCTCTTACATCCGTTTATGGAAGGACTGGGGATGTTTATGGGGATGCGTTATTATCAGCTCCTGAAATGGAAGGATAAGGAGAGTTTAGGGCATACCAATTCACTTTTGATTGTTATTGCGGCGGCCTTAGGCGCCTTGATCGGATCCCATATCATTGGTTCGCTGGAACGTCCGGAGGAGCTGTTGAATGCCGTGAGCAAAATGCGTTACATCTGGTTAAATAATACCATTGTAGGCGGCTTGGCGGGTGGGCTGCTCGGGGTGGAACTGATAAAGAAAATCATGGGTAAGATAGAGAGCACCGGCGATCTCATGGTATTTCCCCTGATAGTTGCGATTATGATCGGAAGGATAGGTTGTTTTTATACGGGGGTATTTGAGCAGACTTATGGACTGCCTACGGACTGCCCATTGGGGATGTACCTTGGTGATGCTTATCGAAGACATCCGGTGGCCTTATACGAAATTGCATTTCTGATGCTGTTATTTGTTTCATTGCAGTGGTTTAAGCGAAGGTTTATATTCCATAATGGTTTACTCTTTCAACTCTTTATGCTCAGTTATTTTAGCTTTCGTTTTTTATTGGATTTTATCAAGCCAAGGGCAATCATTCTTTTTGGGATCAGTACCATACAGATTACCTGTCTTATTGTAATAATTTATTATATTTATTTATTGAAGAATGCACACATAGAAAGGAGGGTCTAAATTATGTATTTACTCGAAGGATCATTTGGTTCGGAAAACACAGCTATGTTGGGCTTGTTTTTACTGTTTGGAGGTGCTATAGTTATTGGAATAGCACTTTTGGTCATCATTATCGGTTCGATTATAAAATCCAATAATAAAGAATCTACATTTAATGTTAACCCTTGGCTGAAAGTATTATTGGGCGGAATTGGAGCAATGATTGCTGGCGGGGTTGCCTGTGGAATAGCACTAAATTAATAGCGATAGATATATGCCAGTTAGAAATTACACCTATTACGATTACACCATTAGTCTGTGTCCGACTTGTCTTTCGCGTGTAGGTGCAAAGATTATCATCGAAGATGAAAAGGTCTTTATGACCAAAAATTGCCCTGATCACGGTTTTTTTAAAACGTTGATCGCAACCGATGTGGAATACTATAAAAATATCCGGAACTATAATAAGGCATCTGAGACACCGTTAAAATTTGAAAATGAGGTCCACTATGGCTGTCCTTACGATTGCGGTTTATGTGTCGATCATGAACAGCACAGCTGTCTTTCTATCGTTGAAGTGACCGACCGTTGCAATCTGACATGCCCCACCTGCTACGCTATGTCTTCGCCTCATTATGGGCGGCATCGTTCGCTGGAGGAAATCGAGCGTATGTTTGACAAGATCGTTGAAAACGAAGGTGAGCCGGATGTTGTTCAGATCAGTGGGGGAGAACCAACTATTCATCCAGCGTTTTTTAAGATACTGGATATCGCAAAAACAAAACCGATAAAACATTTGATGCTGAATACCAATGGTATCCGGATTGCAAATGATCCCGGATTTGCTGAACAACTTGCGACTTACGCGCCAGAATTTGAAATTTATCTGCAATTTGATTCTTTCCGACCGGAAGTGCTTGAGAAGTTTAGAGGAAAGGATCTGACTGATGTACGCAAAAAAGCTATTGAAAAGCTCAATGCGTTAAATCTGAGCACAACGCTCGTTGTGGTCCTGGAGAAGGGTACCAATGACGACGAGATCGGAGCAATACTGGATTATGCTTTGAATCAGCGCTGTGTGCGTGGGGTAACCTTTCAGCCCGTGGAGATTGCCGGTAGAAATGCGGAGGATGCCCCGCAGCATAAAATGACACTGACTGAGGTCAGGCAGGAGATCCTCGACCAGTATCCTTTGTTGAATCCGCATGATATCATTCCGGTTCCGTGTAACCCCGACGCGCTGGCGATGGGCTATGTGCTAAAGATCGGTGAGGAAAAGATTCCACTGACACGACATATTGATCCCGCCGTACTGTTAAATAATCAATCCCGTAATACCATTGTATATGAACAGGATACCGGTGTTCAGATGCAATTGCTGGATATTTTTAGTACGGGTATTTCGGTGGATAAAGTAAAACCGAAGGTGAATCAGCTGTTATGCTGTCTGCCTGAGGTCTGTGCTCCTGAACTCGATTATGATAATCTTTTCCGCATCATTATCATGAATTTTATGGATGCCTATGATTTCGATGTCCGCGCGGTCAAAAAATCATGCGTACATATTGTCAATAAAGATCTGAAACTAATCCCCTTTGAGACAATGAATCTCTTTTACCGAGATGATAAGGCCAAACGCCTGGAAGAACTTAAATTATCGGATGCTATTCGATTTTAGACTTGGATAAACTATTTTTGCTGGAAAATAATAGGATAGGTTTTTATTCTGAAACCTCGTTTTGTAGTTCTTCTAAGATCGAAATGGCTATTATTGAAAGAGATTAACAATTTGGGAATATGAAATTGAGCAGCGTTAAGCATTTCATTGCGGTTATCAGTTTTTTGACATTACATTTCTACGCCTTCGGACAAGATTCGGTGCAGGTAAGAAGAGGGGGAACGGGCAATATCGACGGGTCGGTATCACATACGGGTTTAAATAGAAGATTCAGTGCCGATTCGACTCGAATGGGGAATGATTCGCTGCGCAATGATCTGCGGAAAGTCAATCTGACGTTCCTATCCAATATTCGCACGGCATCAATGGCGGAATTTGTGGCTCAGCTAAATGAAAGATCCAATTCGTATGCGGCGACTAGTGGCAACTCAGCAAAAGACTCCGTCGCGACCATAAAAAACGCAATTTCCGAAGAAATTAAGCAGCTGAGATCTATTAAAGGAAGTATTGCAAATTATTCCGGCAGTTTAAGTAGCACACAAGATCAGATCCGGGGTATCATCAGCCGATATGCTATTAGTGCCAGCAATCACGCGCGCGCCTATCAATATCTTAATAATGCCCAACTTCGGCTGGCTGCAAAGATGGATTCCCTCGAATCGATCAATCGTACAATTGATGAGCTTATCATCAAGGATCAGCGGCATCTCAATAGATTAGACCTGATTCCCGAAACAAAAGCTGCTGCTAAGAAAGCGGATGTTGCTCCGGGCAAGAACTCAATCTGGAAAGCCAATACAACAAGTATTTCGAAAGATGTACTCTTGGACAATATTCGCAGTAATTATAGTAATAATAAATCTATCGACAAATATGTCAATCGCACGGATTGGGCGAGCCGGATTTTGTTAATTGTGCTCGGGCTGGCCTATTCGTATTGGATCGTACGGGTGGCTTATATTCTGAAACAGAACGATCCGGAACATAAGCTTGCCATTGATGCCATTGTCGGGAAAACCATTATCTTGCTGCTGACATTACTGCCCTTTGTCAATTTCTTTACACCATCCTTTATTTTACAGGCCTCTCAGCTGGTGATCATGTTAATCTTCATGTATCTATTGCGGCATAAAATGACGGGACAGCAGCGTAAGATTGCCCTGATTCTGATCATCTTTTACCTATTGGATGTCTTTGTCAATATGATTGTAAGTGATGATCTGTTTTTGCGTATCATCTGTATCGGCTTTAATCTGATCGCATTGGGATTGGTAAGTTATACTAAAAGACGTATCAAGAATCCGGAGAGCCCGGGGTATATCAGTAATTTTATCTATGTGGTGTTTGCTGTCTTAAATATCACGGCGATTACATTGAATGTCATTGGACATGTGGAGCATTCACGCAGTTTCAGCATCGCATGTGCCGTAGGCTTGGTGCAATCATTTACCTTACAGTATTTTGCTGATATGATCAGAGCAGATGTCCGCTATCAATTCAAAAAAGACCGTTTGGTGTCGGGATTCTGGATGCGCTTTAATGAGCAGCGCACCTTGGCGATTATAACAGATATCCTTCGTATTGTATGTGTCCTGTTGGCAATTATTGTCCTGGCAAATAACCTCCAGTTTATTGACCGCTTATTGGAACTTAGTGAGACGTTTTTTGGCAAGGTGCGTAGCATCGGCAGCATCTCCTTTACCTTAGGCAATCTCGTTGTTGCGGTACTGCTGTTGCTTGTGGCCAATTGGTTTCAAAAGAATATCAGTCTCATTGTGCTCGGTGGTGAAGATGGCCAGCTAAATCAGGCCTATAATCAGAAAATGACGCTCTTTCCGTTATTTCGTTTGGCGATTATTCTGATCGGCTTTTTTATGGCTATCTCGGCTTTGGGTATGAGCCTTGATAAACTTACCGTCGTCATTGGAGCACTGAGTGTTGGGATCGGTTTAGGAATGCAAAATATCATTAATAATTTTGTGTCGGGGATTATTCTTGTTTTTGATAAGCCTTTTCGGGTGGGGGATCAGATCGAACTGGCCGACAAAAAAGGGCGTGTCAAAGAGATCGGTATCCGTGCCAGTGTATTGAAAACTGCAGACGGCGCCGATGTGATTATTCCCAACGGTGATTTACTTTCGGGTAGAGTTGTCAACTGGACCTTATCTCAAGAGTATAGCAAAGCAAGTTTTGTGCTTCATATTGATCGGAAGGCAGACCTTGATCAGGCGAAGCAATGGATTAATGATGCAATGACGGCGAGCCCATATTTCGTCAAAGAACGGGATAGCGGCATCAGTGTGCAAGATATCAGCGAAGAAATGATCTATTTAAGCGTTTCCTGCTGGGTGAATTTCGCCGCGAATGTCTCATCTTTTAAAAATGATGTGCTGATTATCCTTTACAAGCAGTTTGAAGAAAAAGAATTGAAATTCTATAGTATCCTATCTCCTAAAAATAACTAAAAGAGTTTGTTAGCCCTTGTAGTGTTGCGGATTATTTCGTCTGGAGTTTTCTATAGGTTGTTGGACTGTATCCCTTTGTACGCTTATAGAAATGGGACAAATGGCTTTCATCAACAAATCCTAATTCCTGAGCAATCTGTTTTAGTGTGTATGCAGTGGATTTAAGCCTATGTTCGATTAATTCGATGCGGTACATGTTGATGTAGTCTCTTAGGCTACTGCCAAAGTTCTTCTTAAAATAGATGCCAAAATAAGTCGGAGCGATATTAAATTTCTGTGCTATTGTTTTTATCTGAAGATACTCAGGCGTAAAAATATGCTGATGGATATAAGCCGAAATCGAGCTGTCCAGCTGAAGTGTATGTGTTTGCGGCAAGCGTTTTATCTCGGATATTTCTTTATAAAGTCCAAAGATGGCAAGTAGTTGATCAAATAACCACTGTGCGGTCTGGCTGACTGCTGCGAGGCTGTATAACCTGACTGCCTCCATAAGATGAGAAAAGATCAAACGGTGGTGTTCGGTCAGGACGAGTTTATTTTCTCTTAGCCCTCTGTCGTTCATTAACTCCATAATCCAGGCGTATAGTTTTTGCTGACGTCGATTTTGCAGAAAATAGCTGTCCGTAAAAAGAATAAACAGAAAGTGTGTTTTTTCCTGTATGTTGAAGTAGTGCCTATCTGCGGGACTCACAAGAAAAATATCACCACGTTCGTAATCCAATTCAAATTTATTGATGACCTGCTTCCCACTTCCGGCGCGAATGTAAACTAATTCATAGTAATTCTGCTCATGCATGGGTAGGTGAAAGGTATCTTCCACAAATTCGCTGATCAATAACGGTTCAAATTGTTTTTTTCGCATGTTCTTTTGATAGATAGTGCTAAATGTACATAAAAATAATGTATTTATACATGTTTTTCCTAGGACTACTATTGCACTTTTGTGTTGTCTTAAATTGTAGGAAAAACATGGTTAATTTTATAATGATTGCGTTTTGTATCGCTGCTGGTATGCTGTTAAGGAAAGCAAAGTTGATCCATGCTGAGGCACATAAAGGAATCAATACCTGGATACTTTATTTTGCGCTTCCGGCGGTTTCCTTCAAGTATATCCCAAAGATTGTCTGGTCTTCAGCGATGTTGTTTCCGATTTTTTCAGCAATTTTGGTATGGGCTGGAAGCTGGTTATTTATGGAATGGTACTGTAAGCGAAAATCCTATAAACAGCGTTCCAGAAGCAGTCTGGAGTTGGCGGCAGGCTACAGCAATACGTCCTTTATTGGGTTTCCCTTGATCATGGCCTATTTCGGAGAGGCGCAGTTGCCGATAGCTATTATTTGTGACCAGACAACGTTTATCTTATTGTCCACTGTGGGGATTATCAATGCCCTGAAAGCAAATCTGCATGAAGGGCAATCCATTGATGCAAAATTTATGGTGAAGAAGCTGATTACTTTTCCACCTTTGATCGGATGTCTCCTCGCATTGACCTTATCCCAATTTGTTGACTTCAGTATGGCTGAACCTTTTTTTGATAAGCTTGTGGCGACGGTAGGACCATTGGCACTATTCTCTATCGGTTTACAATTGAAGTTTGATGGCTGGCGCCAACAAGCCGCACAGATCAGTACAGCCATGATCTATAAATTGATTTTGGCTCCACTGTTGGTCTTGTCATTTGCACTGCTGCTGGGCGTAAAAGGTCCTGTGGCACGGATCAGCATATTCGAAGCTGCTATGCCTACGTTGGTCACTTCGGGTATTATTGCCGAACAATATCACCTCAATACAAAATTGGTGAACTTAGTGATCGGGTTTAGTATTGTAGCGGGACTAATAACAACTGCATTATGGGATCTAGTGATTCAGTTTGTGATAGCCTGATCTGTTTCACGACCTTTTGATCCTCTTTAGACCGCGCGACCGCAATAGCTTGTGTATTAAAATGATACTAGGAACAACTTTTTTGTGTTTCAGCTGTTATAGCAGTATAACCATCTATAAAAGGAGGTATATTATGAACCTGATACATAGAATTGAACATTGGGGAAACGTCCATCACCCACAATGGATTGATTACCTAAGAATTGCCCTGGGCATCATGATTTTTGCCAAGGGGATAAGTTTCGTAAACGATAGGCAAGTGGTTGAGCACATGATTGAACAGAGCAGTTTCCACCTATCCATATGGGGAGCTGTTCATTATGTGGTCTTTACGCATCTGGTCGGTGGCCTGTTTCTTATTTTGGGTTTTCAAACCCGTTTAGCGGCCTTATTGCTGTTTCCTGTCTTGGTGGGAGCTGTCTTTTTTGTCAACATCACCAACGGCTTTAGTTATTTGAATTCCGAATTATGGCTTTCGATAGTCGTATTCTTTTTGTTGATCTTTTTTATGGTCATGGGATCTGGAAAATACTCCCTTGACAATATGATGAACAAACCTGGATACAAAAGGGATATCTAAAAAAAGAAGCTCCTTCATAGATGAAGGAGCTTTTATCTTTTCGCTTCTTATTTGCTTTGCTTGTCAATCCAATTGCGTGCATTGACAAATGCTTCTAACCAAGGGGAAACCTCATCTTGGCGTCCTTTTGGATAGTTTGCCCAATGCCATTGGAAAATCGAACGCTCGATATGAGGCATCGTTGCCAAGTGACGTCCAGTTTTATCACAGATCATTGCTGTGTTGTAGTCTGAACCATTTGGATTATGTGGATATTGCTCATAACCGTATTTGGCTACAATATTATAGTGTTCTTCTGCAAGTGGTAAATTGAATTTTCCTTCACCATGTGAAATCCAAACTCCCAGCGTACTGCCTGCTAATGTAGAAAGCATAACGGAGTTATTT
Source organism: Sphingobacterium athyrii (assembly GCF_003071065.1). Taxonomy (GTDB): domain Bacteria; phylum Bacteroidota; class Bacteroidia; order Sphingobacteriales; family Sphingobacteriaceae; genus Sphingobacterium; species Sphingobacterium athyrii. The sequence goes on from NZ_QCXX01000002.1 coordinate 377,861, forward strand.
TCCTGAACTTTCACTGAAACGAAATTTGACTCATGCTTTCCTGAAGTGTTGTGCAACATTTTACCATGAACTTCGTGCTCCGGATTGATCATTTCCAATTCCATAAATAACTGGCAACCATTACAGATACCAACAGAAAGGGTGTCCGGACGGGCAAAGAAGTCCGTCAATGCCTTTTTCGCTTTCTCATTGTAGAGAAATGCTCCGGCCCATCCTTTTGCCGAACCTAAAACGTCAGAATTCGAGAAGCCACCCACTGCGCCGATAAACTGAATATCCTCCAATGTTTCGCGCCCTGAAATCAGGTCTGTCATATGCACATCTTTTACATCAAAGCCTGCCAAGAACATTGCATTTGCCATCTCGCGCTCCGAATTGGAACCTTTCTCACGAAGAATGGCCGCTTTTGGACGTGCTTTACTTCCGTCGATCGTTGGTTTTTTACCATCGAACTGACTTGGGAAAGTAAAAGTTAACGGTTGATTTTTATAATTATCGAAACGTTGTTGTGCAGTTCCGTTTTTCGATTGTCTCGAATCCAATAGGAATGAAGTGGTCGACCACACGTCACGTGTTGCCGCAACATCAAAGCTGAAGTTCTCTTCTCCGTTTTTGATGGTCACTGTAGTTCCTACGATAGCCTGACCGATTTTTATGGCATCTACACCAGCTTCTTTGACAGCTTGCTCGAAAACAGCATCATCCTTCGCCTGTAGCACAAGTCCAATATTTTCACTGAACAGTACTTTTACACTGTCGGATTCATTTAAACCTGAAAGATCATAGTTCGCAGCTAGGTTAACATCGGCAAATGTCATTTCCAACAATGTCGTGATCAGACCACCGGATCCGATATCGTGACCGGCTTCGATCTGCTTATCGTTGATTAATTGCTGAACGGTATTGAATGCTGTTTTGAAATAGTTAGCATCTTGGATTGTCGGAACTTCCGTACCCAGTTTATTGACAACCTGCGCGAAAGAAGAACCGCCTAATTTGAAGTTGTCCTTTGATAGGTTGATGTAATAGATGGAGCCCGCATTTTTGTTTAAGACAGGTTCTACGACTTTGGTAATATCCGTACAATTTCCAGCAGCAGATATAATCAATGTGCCGGGAGCGATTACATTTTCACCATTTGGATATTTTTGCTTCATCGACAAGGAGTCTTTTCCTGTAGGGATATTGATTCCTAGTGCGATTGCAAAATCCGAACATGCTTTCACGGCTTGGTAAAGCCGAGCATCTTCACCTTCGTTATTTGCTGCCCACATCCAGTTGGCTGACAATGAGATGCCTGAAAGACCATTTATAATCGGTGCAAATACGATATTTGATAATGATTCTGCGATGGCAGTTTTACTAGCCGCTGCTGGATCAATTAATGCTGCGACAGGGGAGTGTCCTATAGTTGTTGCGATACCCTCTTTTCCTTTGTAGTCAAGAGCCATGACACCAACGTTATTTAAAGGCAACTGCAACGGGCCTGCACATTGTTGTTTGGCAACACGGCCACCGACGCAACGGTCCACTTTATTGGTTAACCAATCTTTGGAAGCCACCGCCTCCAATTGCAAAACCTGATTTAAATAACTTGGGATATTGGCAGAGTCATAGCTAAGATCTGCGTAGTTACGGGTGATGGTTTTATCATGCATAAAAGTTTTTGGTGATGAACCAAAGAAATCCTCTAAAGCATAATCCATTGGCTTTGCACCATTGCTCTTGGATGCAAACGTAAAACGATGGTCACCAGTGACATCACCTACAGTGTACATTGGTGCACGCTCGCGGTCAGCAACACGTTTAAGCGTTGCAATGTCAGCTTCAGCAATCACCAAGCCCATTCTTTCCTGCGATTCATTACCAATGATTTCTTTCGCTGAAAGTGTAGGGTCACCCACCGGAAGCGCATCAAGGTCGATTAAACCGCCTGTCTCCTCGACCAGTTCGGATAGACAGTTTAGATGTCCGCCAGCGCCGTGGTCATGGATAGAAACAATAGGGTTATGGTCTGATTCCACCAAGCCTCTAACGGCATTGGCCGCACGTTTTTGCATTTCCGGATTTGAGCGCTGGATCGCATTCAGTTCGATGCCCGAACCGAAAGCGCCCGTATCCGCAGAGGATACAGCAGCACCACCCATGCCTATGCGGTAATTTTCACCACCTAAAATGACGATTTTATCACCTGTCTTTGGGGTATGTTTTTTGGCTTGATCTAATTTTCCGTATCCCACACCGCCAGCTTGCATGATCACCTTATCATAGCCAAGTTTGCGGCCTTCCTCTTCGTGTTCGAAAGTAAGTACAGATCCTGTAATTAGGGGTTGCCCGAATTTATTACCGAAGTCGGAAGCTCCATTCGAAGCTTTGATTAGGATATCCACGGGAGTTTGGTAAAGCCATTGGCGTTCTTGCATGGCTTTCTCCCAAGGACGATCTTGTAATAAGCGGGAGTAGGCCGTCATATAGACAGCTGTACCAGCCAAAGGAATAGCACCTTGACCACCGGCCATACGGTCACGAATTTCACCGCCGGAACCTGTAGCAGCTCCGGAAAACGGCTCCACAGTCGTTGGAAAATTGTGTGTTTCCGCTTTTACCGATAAGACCGAATCAAAGGATTTCTCCTCATAAAAGTCTGGTTTGTCGGCCGATTTAGGCGCAAACTGAGTGACACGTGGACCTTTAATAAAGGCTACATTGTCTTTATAGGCAGAAACAATCTCATTGGGATTTGTTTCCGAAGTTTTCTTGATTAATTTAAATAGAGAAGTAGGTTGCTCTTCACCGTCAATGATAAAAGTTCCATTGAAGATCTTATGTCTACAGTGTTCGGAATTGGCTTGTGAAAAAGCAAAAACTTCAGAGTCTGTCAACAGACGGCCCAGTTTAGCTGCAAGGTTGTTGAGGTAAGCTACTTCCTCCGGATTTAATGCCAATCCTTCGGACTTGTTATAGGCATCAATGTCTTCAATTTCCAAAATAGCTTCCGGACTAATGTTGACTGTATACATGTCTTGCGTCAACATACTGAACTTTTGCGAAATCATTGGATCGAAATCATTGAAATCTGCTGGTACCGGTTGAAATTCTTCGATGCGAACAATTCCTTCAATACCCATGTTCTGTGTGATTTCTACGGCATTGGTACTCCAAGGAGTGACCATCGCTGCGCGGGGGCCTACAAAGTAATGGTTAAGGGTTTGGTCGTCGAGTTTTTTGGCGTTGCCGAATAGCCAGTTGAGTTTAGTAATGTCTTCTTGTGATAAAGAGTTTACGCTTTGAACACCATATACGGTGTTCGATGGGTTCTCAAAGAAATGAATCATTATAAATGTTTGTTTTGAACGTTCTTCAAATTAAAGCACAAAGTTACATATTATTTTTATGGAAATGATTGAATTTTGATTAAAAAATCAAGGTGCTCGTCCGTTTTAAAAAAGAGTAAAATAGCTGTTCTCATGTAATTAAATGTAAGTTGTGTTAATTCCTGTAAATAAATGTTATCATGCTAGCCTGTATTGGGATGGAAGCCTCAAAGCCGCTCATAATCAATAAATTTTCTAGGTTATTTGGGTTAAACATTCCTTATTGGATGGGCATTTTATTATATTATATTTTATCGCCTATCTATTTTTGTGTTGGATAAGTGTCTATTTTCCCGCCTGCACGTTGGCTTGTCTTTGGATTAAAACTTAGCGGATGGAATGCAGGGGCCCTGGGGCGGATCACCAAATTGACGTTGTATATAACCTCAAATTTATCTAAGTTTGTGCATCAAATCAAATTCGAGATGAACATTTCATATAATTGGTTAAAACAACACGTTAATATAGATTCGACTCCGGAGGAATTATCTTTGATCTTGACAAATACAGGATTGGAAGTAGAAGCACTGGATGTCGTACAGAGTATCCCGGGAGGATTGGATGGTTTGGTCGTTGGCGAGGTTAAAACTTGTGAACAACACCCCAATGCGGATAAATTACGCGTCACGACAGTTGATGTGGGCGCTTCTGAATTATTGAATATTGTATGTGGGGCGCCAAATTGCCGTACTGGATTGAAAGTAATTGTGGCAACAGTAGGTACAACATGTCACCCCTTGAGCGGAGAACCCTTTAAGATTACCAAATCTAAAATTCGTGGCGAAGTATCCGAAGGAATGTTATGTGGTGAGGATGAGATCGGTTTGGGTACATCCCATGCCGGCATCGTTGAATTACCTGCCGATATTGCGGTAGGCACATTGGTAAAAGACCATTTCAATATTCAGGACGATTATCGTTATGAAATCGGTCTTACACCGAATCGTGCGGATGCGGCTTCCCATTTAGGTGTGGCACGCGATATCGCTGCTTACTTCCGTACGGATATCAAAAAAACAGATCTTTCCGCATTTCAGCCCGGTGAGGAAGTGGGAACTGCTGTTGTTGTTGAGGATACTATTGCATGTCCACGATATAGTGGAATCAATATTTCTGGCGTTCAGGTAGGTGAATCGCCAGACTGGCTGAAGGAAAAACTAAATGTAATCGGCGTACGCCCGATCAATAACATTGTTGATATAACGAATTATATATTGCATGATCTTGGGCAACCATTGCATGCGTTTGATGCGGATAAAATTGCTGGTAACAAGGTGCTTGTCCGTACAGCAAAAGAAGGGGAGAAGTTTGTGACCCTAGATGCTGTGGAACGGACACTTTCTGCCGAAGATCTTGTGATTGCAGATGCTGAAAAACCAATGTGTATTGCAGGTGTTTTTGGCGGTGCACATTCAGGCGTTTCCGCAGAAACAACGAATGTGTTTCTGGAATCGGCTTACTTCAATGCTGTTTCAGTACGGAAGACATCCAAAAGGCATGGTTTAAAAACTGATGCTTCCTTTCGCTTTGAGCGAGGTACAGATCCTAATATTACGGTGGAAGCGTTAAAGCGGGCTGCATTATTAATCAGGTCAATCGCAGGTGGTACCATATCTTCAACATTGAAAGATGAATATCCCGTAGAAGTTAAGCCATTTTCATTCCCTGTCAGTTATGCGAATGTGGTGCGATTGATCGGACAGGCCATTCCTAACGAAGAAATTAAAGCTATTATTAAGGCATTAGGTATTGAGGTTGCCTCAGAGACAGCCGAGGGACTCGATGTTTTAGTACCTGCATATCGCGTTGATGTAACTCGTGAAGTGGATGTGGTCGAAGAAGTATTACGGATTTATGGTTACAATAACATTGAACTAAAATCCCAAATCAAAGCTTCATTAAACACTGTTGAAAAGCCAGATAAAGAAGTGGTTTTAAATCAGCTGGCTGATTTGTTGATTGGTAACGGATTCCGTGAAATATTAGCGAATTCGTTGACAAAGCTTGATTATGCGGATGACAGCGAGACCGCGGTAAAATTGTTCAATCCGTTGAGTTCGGATTTGGATACCATGCGTCAAAATATGTTGTTCTCGGTGTTAAATGCAATTGAATATAATCAGAAACGCAGAAATTTTGATCTGAAATTCTTCGAATTTGGTAAAACCTATGCGTTGGATGGAGAAGGATATAAAGAAACGCAACATTTGACTTTTGCAATAAGCGGTAGAGAAGAGGCCGAACAGTGGAATAGTAAAAAGGGAAACGTTAATTTCTATAACCTCAAAGCTGCAGTTGATACGATTGTTAAGCGCCTAAAGATTGAGGGTATACAAATACAAGATGCGCCGAGCAATCATTTTGCCTACGGATTGAGCTATATGAAAGGTCAGAAATGTCTGGTTTCTTTCGGTGCGGTAGCTCATGCCAACCTGAAAAAAGCAGATGTTGAGGGGCAGGTTTTCTTCGCGGATTTTGACTGGGATGTCCTGATGAAAATCATTCGCAAGAATAGTATTCAATACAAAGAAGTGTCGAAATTCCCTTCGGTGCGCCGTGATTTATCGCTGTTAATTGACGAAAATGTGAGCTTTGATAAACTCCAATTTGTTGCTCAAAAGACCGAACGCAAGCTTTTAAAGGAGGTAAATGTGTTTGATGTGTATAAAGGTGATAAAATTCCGGAAGGGAAAAAGTCTTATGCTCTGAGCTTTATCTTGCAAGATGAAGAAAAAACATTGACCGATAAACAAATTGATGCGATAGTTCAAAAATTAATTGTTAATTTTGAGAAGGAACTAAGCGCAGAGGTGCGTGGTTAAACAGAGATATAACATTAATTGGTAATATTCGATTTACGCTATGGCAACATTGTCTTCACAAATGAATCTGATCGTTGAGAAAACGAAAAACTTAATTCAAATGTGCGAAGTCTTGCAAGAAGAAAATGATTTGCTTAAATTAGAGGTACAATCCTTAAAAGTGGCTTTCGATGCGAGCAACGATAAAAGCAAGCAGCTGGAAGAGAAGGTCAAGGCACTGGCAGTAGCCCGAACCTTAGATTCGGAAACGGATAAGGAGGCAATTAATGAAAAAATACTTGACACAAAACAAAAAATTAACGATTTTGTGCGAGAAATAGACAAGTGTATTAGTTTGTTGAAGTAGTTGGAATTTGGAGATCATCGGAATTTAAACTAATACAACGTTAAAAAGCTCAAAGAAATGGGAGAGATTTCCATAAAAATAAATATCGCAGACCGTGTTTATCCCCTACGGGTGGAAAGCGCGGAGGAGGAAGTGATTCGACATGCTGCGAAATTGATAAATGAAAAAGTAAAGGAATTGCAGGAAAACTATACTGTGAGAGATAAGCAGGATCTGTTATCCATGTGTGTATTGCAGTTTGCTACGCGGATGTTAAATGCGGAGCGACAATCCCAGAACCACGAAGTGGGACTGGAGAATTCAGTACAGGAGCTTGATCAGTTGTTGACGGATTTCTTTAAAAAATAAATTTACGTTCTTTATATTTAGAGCTTAAAACGACGAATTTGCCGCAATTAAATTCGGGTTGTCACTATTTTAAACTTAACGCTTCAATATTACAGGCGCAAAAAGATATAGGCCATTTTGCGAAAGCCATCTGGGTCATAATCTAAGCCTAATTATGTAATCACGAAGTTTAATAATACATGAGACCTGTTTAAATTTAATTGCGGTTTTTTTTTGTTTGGAAATCAGCGGGCAATTGGCTGGTATGCAAGCGGAGTGAATCAGATTGGATTCAATTCCCCTGCATTTCCAATAGCGACTGTAAATAGAATACCCGATGCGAATAAGTCAGCTTATGCAAGGGTAGTGGAAGAATGGAGAGTTTTATCTGAAAAATTTAGTAATTAATAAAAACAAACATATATAATACAATTATACATACATGGACGTCGCAATTTATATCATAATTTCTCTGATTGTTGGTGTAGTTATAGGTCGTTATCTATTGGTTCTGTTATTCAAAAAACAAGAACAGGAAGCCAAAGATAAGGTAAATAGCATACTAAAAGATGCAGAGCAAGAAGGAGAACACATTAAAAAGAAACGCTTATTAGAGGCGAAAGAAAAATTCCTTCAATTAAAATCCGAACACGAAAAGGAGGTGAATCAACGTAACAATACCATCAACCAAAAGGAGAATACGTTGAGACAGAAAGAACAATCCATTAACCAAAAGCTGGAAAGCATCAATCGCGATAAGCAGGAGGTGGACGCCAAAAAGAAGCAACTGGATAAATTGGTTGAACTCAATGAAAAGAAATCCGAAGAAGTTGAGGCTTTAAAATTACAACAGATCAAACAATTGGAGAGTATCGCCGGTGTTACGGCGGACGAGGCTAAAAACCAGTTGGTGGATTCATTGCGAGAGGAAGCCCGCTCCCAGGCCATGATCCAGATCAAAGATATTGTGGACGAAGCGAAATTGACCGCGACGAAAGAAGCGAAAAAAGTCGTTATCCAAACAATTCAACGCACCGCTACCGAATCCGCAATCGAAAATACAGTGTCTATTTTCAATATCGAAAATGATGAGATCAAGGGCCGTATTATTGGTCGTGAAGGCCGTAATATCCGTGCTTTGGAAGCGGCAACAGGTGTAGAGATCATCGTTGATGATACACCAGAGGCAATTATCTTGTCTGGTTTTGATCCCGTACGTCGTGAGATTGCCCGTTTGGCCTTGCACCGCCTGGTGACAGATGGCCGTATACACCCTGCTCGTATCGAGGAGGTTGTCGCAAAAACACGTACACAAATTGAAGATGAGATCGTTGAAATTGGTGAGCGTACAGCCATTGACCTTGGGATTCATGGACTACATCCTGAACTGATCCGTATGGTCGGACGTATGCGTTATCGTTCGTCGTATGGTCAGAACCTTCTGCAGCACTCCCGTGAGGTTGCCAATTTCGCAGCAACAATGGCGGCAGAGCTTGGCCTGAATGTCAAACACGCAAAACGTGCCGGATTACTCCACGATATTGGTAAAGTGCCTGACGATAACCCGGAATTGCCACACGCAATTTTAGGTATGCAGCTTGCTGAGAAATACAAAGAACACCCTGATGTGTGTAATGCAATCGGGGCGCACCACGATGAGATCGAAATGACAGCGTTGATTTCGCCTGTTGTACAGGCATGTGATGCCATTTCTGGAGCACGCCCGGGAGCACGCCGTGAGGTGGTTGAAAGCTATATCAAACGTCTGAAAGAACTGGAGGACCTAGCATTATCCTACCCTGGTGTGGAAAAAACTTTCGCCATTCAGGCGGGACGTGAGTTGCGCGTTATCGTGGAAAGCGAGAAGGTGTCTGACGCACAGTCAGAGATACTTGCTGCCGATATCTCCAACCGTATCCAAACGGAAATGACGTACCCGGGACAAATTAAAGTAACGGTTATCCGTGAGACAAGATCCGTGTCTTACGCAAAATAGATCCTGAGGGATCGATCTAAGAAAGCTCCAATCTATTATAGGTTGGAGCTTTTTTATTATCCAAAAAATTCAATTAAATCTGCAACACTGTGCAGGAGATAGGCTGGCGATTCCTGTTCGAGTTCCGCTTGGCTGCCATAACCATAAAGCACAGCAATGGCATCCATGTTTGTCTCTCTGGCGCCGATGAGATCATGTTTGCGGTCGCCGATCATGATACAGTCATGCGGGTTCGTTAGACGAGCATTTTCCATCACATATTGAATGACACTGGTTTTTGTAGGTCTGGAATCGTCCAGGGCACTTCCCCCGGCGAAATCGAAATATTGGTCTATAGCAAAGTGCTGCAATATCCTATGCGCAAAGATTTCGGGTTTGGATGTCGCCAAGTAAACCTTATAATCTTTCGATTTGAGTCTTTCCAGTAGCTCGGGAACGCCATCAAACAGCATATTCTCATACAAACCCTGCATGGCAAAGCGCTCACGGTATTTGTCCACACAGGCCAAAGCTTCCTGTTCCCCAAATCCGTAGCTGTGCATGAACGTATCTTTCAATGGCGGCCCGATCAGCGGTTTAAGACTATCCAGATTGGGCGTAATGATTCCTTTGGCTTCGAGTGCATAAGCAATGCATTTGGTGATGCCCTCAGCAGGGTCGGTCAAGGTTCCATCAAGATCAAATAAGATGTGTTTATAAGACTTCATGCTGCAATATTACGGAATTGGATAGGAGATTGCCAGCTAAAGCCAGAAGAATGCATTTAATGACAAGCATCAGACCAAAAAAATAATATTATTATGGCGCGCAACCGTCTCGGCAGATCAATATTTATTAAATTTGCCGAATGAAACAAAAGAAGAAAGTTCAGGAAGTAGAACCGAAGCGTCCGGTAGATACCTATTTTGAGGAGTTGGATGCTAATTTTCAAGACCCGACCAATCGCATGATTCAGATTATCTTTTTGCCGCTGCTATTCTTTGGCGTGATGGGCTGTATCTGGATGATTCCTTTCCCACAGTTTGAATTTTTAGTGAAGCTCAATTGGCATACTTTTTTGAATTGGGGTTCTTTCTTCATTGCGGTTGTGATCTATTTTTATCTTAAGCTATCCGCAACCCTGTCTTATGCAATTTTATTCTCGATCGGGGCAATGAGCTATTTTATTGTGCAATTGGAATATGTGCAAAAAAATGGTGGCCCTGCAGTGATATGGGTATGCCTTGCGATTGCTTTGCTCGCACTTGCGGCGTTGTATATTGGTAAAGGAAAAGAGAAAAAAGCAATCAGCGGAAAACAGTTTCTGCAATTCCTGCTCATTGGCCCGATATGGTTATGGCATTTTGTGTTTCGGAAGTTCAATATTCGGTATTAAACGTTCTATAGGATGGGTGTCTTACCAGAAAAGCATGCTTTTGTAGCAAAATAAGAGAAGATTCTATCCTATACATGATATCAGAAAGGCCAGATTGCACAATGCGATCTGGCCTTTTCTATTTATTTTTTTGACTCGTTATCGTGATCAACCCGATCAATTTTTATAATTGAACCATTTGATGATTTCCTTAAGGCTTGCCTTTTTACCATAGATCAGGATGCCAACACGGTAGATTCGGGCAGCCACCCAAGTGATCAATAAGAATGTCAGGATCAACAAGGTCAATGAGGTTAATATCTGCCACATCGGCACGCCAAAAGGTATCCGAACCAACATGGCAATAGGTGATGTGAACGGAATAAAGCTCAACCAAGTGGCAATAGGCCCATTGGGATCGTTGATAATAACACCAAATGAAAGGATATATGTTAACAATAGGGGCATGGTAATGGGCATGGAAAACTGATTGGCTTCTGTTTCATTGTCTACAGCGGAACCAGCAGCGGCAAAAATAGCGCTATACAGCAGGTAGCCGGCAATAAAAAACAGAAAGAAAAAGATGATGACTTCGGTAAAATTAAAGCTTTGGATGGAGGCGAGAATGGAGGCGGATCCGCCTTGTCCGATTGCTTTGGATACCGTTCCCATATTGCCAGCTGCGGGCTGACTGGCAGCAACCTCCTGCATATCCTGCGGATTGACAAACAACAGTGTTGCCGTTATAAAAAGGCCTCCTGTAAGCAGCAGCCACATCACAAATTGAGTGAGCCCGACCATCCCAATCCCAACAATTTTACCCATCATAAGCTGAAAAGGCTTGACGGAGGAAATAATAACTTCGATGATACGGTTGCTCTTCTCTTCGATGATACCACGCATCACCTGTGCGCCATACAGAAACAGGGAGAGATAAACCAGGATGGCCAGTGCGACACCAAGTCCCATGGCAATCGCCGTATTACTGTTTTTCTCTTCACCGTCAGCCGTGATCTCTTTGGCATCGATAGCGACTTTGGGTTTGATGGACTGGATAATCTGCAAGTCTATTCCCTTAGCTTTATACTCTTTTTCGCGGATGATTTCTTCCAGTTGTCCGCCAATGATCTCCTGCGTGACAAAACTTGTTTTGCCACTGGTAATCAGTTCGGCCTTCTGGCTGCTAAGAATATCCTTGGGAATGTACAAGATCGATTGTTTTCCTTCGCTCTCTGTGAGCTGCTTTTTTTGCGCCTTTAGATCTAACTTGCTGACCGTATAGCTTACGTTTTTATTGCTTTGGAGTTTCCCCGCAAATTCACCCTGCTCATCAATCACAAAGACCTCGGTGTGGGCATCTTTGAAGCTTTTTTTAGTCAGGTAAAACATGCCCGCATACAATGCAAAAAAGAATAGGGGCACGGCAAAGGTCATCACAATAAAAGATTTTTTCTTGACGCGGGACAAATATTCCCGTTGAATAATAAGTAATATTTTATGCATGATCGTTGGCTTTAGGTGAGACTTGAGTAACTTTTTGGATGAAAATATCCGCCATAGAAGGTACGATTTCTATCAATTGATTTAGCTGTATTTGTGGTACAAAATGCATTAATACATCATTTATATGAATATTGCTATTTAACTGAATTGTAGTGATGTATGTTTTTTCAACCCTTGTGGACGTTATGACCTCGAAGAGAGCGTCGTTGGACAGAAGAAAATTATCTTCGGTTGCTGTATATTCCAATTTGTAAGTCTGATTCCGGTATTCTTTTTTTATCGCTTGAACAGAGCCGTCCAGTATTTTCTTTGATCGGTTGATGAGCGCAATATTATCACAAAGTTCTTCGACCGTTTCCATGCGGTGTGTCGAAAAGATAATGGTGGCCCCTTCCTTATTCAATCGTAAAATCTGCTCCTTGATGATATTGGCATTGACCGGATCAAATCCCGAAAAAGGCTCATCCAGGATAATCAATTGAGGCTGGTGAATAACAGTGGCGACAAACTGTACTTTTTGTTGCATACCCTTGCTGAGGTCTTCGATCTTCTTGTCCAACCATGAGGATATATCAAGACGTTCGCACCAGTCGTGTATCCGATGTAAAGCTTCTTTTTTAGAAAGCCCTTTCAACTGCGCCAGATAAAGCATCTGGTCACCTATTTTCATTTTTTTGTAGAGCCCCCGTTCTTCGGGCAAATACCCGATTTGGGAAATATGCTGTGGTCCCAAAGCTTCGCCGTTAAAGAGGATTTGGCCGGAATCGGGAGCGGTAATCTGATTGATAATCCGGATAAGGGATGTTTTGCCGGCTCCATTCGGTCCCAATAACCCAAAAATTTTACCTTTTGGAATCTGAATGGAAACATCGTCCAATGCACGATGATTGGCGTAATCCTTGGTGACATGATTGATTTCTAGTAACATCTTTTTAGGGTTTAATTAAATTCAGTATGGCGAAAAATATAGCATATAGCGTTTGCTATCAAATATACGCTTGTTTATTTTGACTATTAGTATGCGGCCACCCTAAAATGTTACAGATTGGCCGTTCAGTTTTTTACCGCATAGCCGGGTGAAACCTTGCCAAACGGATTCATTTAATGTACCTTTGTTCCATGGAAGTAAAAAAAGCCGAATTCGTGTGTAGCAACACGAGAGTTGACAAATTACCTGCGCCAAATTTGCCTGAGTACGCCTTTATAGGCCGTTCTAATGTAGGTAAATCTTCTTTGATCAATGCAATGACAAATAAGAAGGGGCTTGCCAAAACCTCTCAAAAACCCGGTAAGACTCAGTTGATCAATCATTTTATTATAGATGACACCTGGTATCTGGTCGATTTACCCGGTTATGGATTCGCTAAGGCGTCCAAAACAAGTCGTAATGAATGGGAAAAATTCATTCGCAGATACCTCACGCATAGAGACAATTTACAATGTGTATTTGTTTTGGTAGACAGTCGTCTCGAACCACAGAAGATCGACCTTGATTTCTGTTATTGGTTGGGTGAATGCGGTTTACCCTTTATGTTGGTCTTTACCAAAGCAGACAAACAATCAGCAGTAAAATCTGATGCGAATATTGCAAAATTTAAAAAAGAGCTGTTGCAATGGTTTGAGGAGGTGCCGCCGATCTTTTTGACCTCGGCTGAGAAGAAAGTCGGTCATGAGTCGATTCTGGAAACCATTGATGACGTCAATCGCCGATTTGTGGGGCCTGAGCCGGAAGAAAGAATGCCGTTTTAAGTAGTTCAAAAAATTAAAATTCGTTAACATCATGGCATGGTCAACCTGATCATTGCCCAGAGTTTGGCGAACGTTTTAAAATCCATTAAGATCACCGCATGAAGAAGTATCTTTCTTTAGTTTTGTTTGCACACAGTGTATTTGCATTGCCATTTGCCCTTATAGGCTTCTTTTTGGCCCTGCATACCACTGAATATACCTTTTCCTGGAAACTGTTGCTATTGATGTTATTGTGCATGGTAACGGCCCGGAATGCAGCCATGGCCTTCAATCGGTATTTGGATCGGGACATTGATGCCATTAATCCCAGGACGGCAATGCGTGATATTCCGGCAGGGAAGATTTCAGCCCGGAATGCACTGATCTTTACCATAGTCAATTGCTTACTTTTTGTCATGGCGACTTATTTTATAAATTCCCTGTGCTTTATGCTGTCGCCCATTGCACTCTTCGTTGTGCTTTTTTATTCTTACACCAAACGCATTACACCGTTGTGCCATTTGGTCCTTGGTGCGGGGCTGGGTTTAGCACCAATAGGGGCATATTTGGTGATCACGGGACAATTTGCAACTGTCCCTGTTCTGTACGGCTTTGCTGTATTGACCTGGGTAAGTGGCTTTGATATTATTTACGCATTGCAGGATGAGGCCTTTGACCGGGCGAATAAGCTGAACTCCATTCCGGTATGGTTGGGAACAAAAGGAGCGATGCGGGTATCCGAATGTTTACACGTGTTGTCTTTTATATTTGTTTTAATACCAGCGTTTTTAATGCCTGTCGGCTGGATTTATTATTTAGGTGTGGTTTTCTATGGTGGGTTGTTGATCTATCAGCATACGCTGTTTTCGTCGACAAATCTAAGTCGCGTAAACCGCGATTTTATGACCACCAATGGTTACGCTTCCGTCATCTTTGCGGTCTTTTATCTTTTGGATATCTGGTTGATAAAATAAACGTTTTAGCATAAAATAAGAAAGGCTTTAGGAATTCCTAAAGCCTTTCTTATTTTTGTGTCTAATCCAATATGTATACGATGAAGAAAAATATCCTTTTTGTTTCAATTTTATGTCTGTCATTGTCCTCTTATGCCCAGAAGCTAACGAGCTATGTGATCCAGTATAATCAAAGTTTTAATGGCAATACACCTGCCAATCAGAATGGGGTAGTGGTGTATGCCAATGTGAATGAAACGTATGTCAGCTCGGAGAAAGATCTAAAAGGACAATTATCGCCGCCCTACGAGCGTGTGTTGGTGGAGCGGTCAGCCGGAAATAACCTGCTTAAAATTGCGAAACTGAAAGATGGTTCCCTCATCCTAACAGGGGATGCTCAGGCGCTTTCCAAGCAGAAATTTACACCGACCAATGAGACTAAGACCATTTTGGGCTATCCCTGTAAAAAGGTGGAAACCAGTATCAATTCCAATAAGATTGAGCTATGGTATACGGATAAACTAGGGGTAAAGGGAGCCCCGAGCGAACTAGGGCAGGATCTGGGGTTAGTATTGGAAGTAATCAGAAATGGCAATACAAGGACTTTCGCAACCAAAGTAGAGAAAGTCAATACAATCCCTGATCAATTGAAGCTAAAAGGAAGCGAAAAGCGCTATGATGAACTTTCCTATAAAGACCTTATTTGGAAAAATCGTTTTATCCGGCTTCCTATCTTTCAAAAAGAGCGCATTCGTTTTTCCGAGGATGTCAAATCTGATTCAATCCTGCGTTTTGCGAATGGTACAGTCATTGTCAAGAAGGTGAAAATACCGAAAATCAAACTTAGCGATAATGTGTTTGTTCAGCTTGTGGAGCAATCAAAAGGGGATGCCTATGACCGCACCGGATCTGTTTTTATTATCCCTGCCAATAAAGCACAGAGCTTTTTGGATGGGATGAAAAGCGGGATGTCGACCTTGCCGAAGTATGAAAATGGTAATGGGAAAAGCTACCAAGGTGTGGTAAGGACCGCCACTTTCGAACCTATCGTTGAATTGATGCGGTTTTTTACTCCCTTTGGTGTTAAGCAGTTTAACTATCTTCAGTTAAAGGATAAGGTTTGGCAGGATTCAGTACTTTACAGGCAGGATGTGTCGGAGCTCGCTGGGATGTTGAGCGAGCAGGAGGTATACGTAGGCGCTTTTATTGGCAACTATGATAAGAATGGTCATGAAGTTAGCGTCGAGCTCACCATTCACCCTGGTTTTGAAGCTGGATCGGAAGGAGAATTAAAAAAGACCATGTCCTTATTTACGACGACCAATGTGATGGAAATGGGCGGTCAGGAGTATGGATCCATGTTTGATCAAGATAAAGGGCTGACGCTCTCGTTTCGTTTGGATCAGGACGCTAAAAATGTACAATTACGCTATATCACAACCGGTCATGGTGGTTGGGGAAATGGCGATGAATTTGTACCCAAAGAAAACCGTATTTTTCTAAACGATGCCCTACTGTTTAAATATACACCCTGGCGTAACGATTGCGGTTCTTACCGTCTGTCCAATCCCGCTTCGGGTAATTTTGCCACGGGATTATCTTCGTCCGATTTAAGTCGCTCCAATTGGTGTCCGGGAACGGTTACACCTCCGATTTACATCGATTTAGGTGATTTAAAAGCTGGTGATTACAAATTGCAGGTTCAGATCCCACAAGGCGCTCCGGAGGGAACAAGTTTCAGCAGCTGGAACGTCACCGGGACCTTACTGTTCGATTAGACTGAATGATACAGGTGAGGTATTGATCTTATTGAAATCAATACCTCATACTTTTTTTGGGGAGTACTTGGCGTGTCCCTACGTATTATAGTGGATAAGCAGTTTCACTCTTTGTTTCCGATAATACAAAATAAGTCTGTACGGTATTGACCTGCGGGAGCACCGCCAGACGGTGTCTTAGAAAGATGTGATAAGCGTCCATGTCTTTGGTAGCAATACGCAACATGAAGTCATAAGATCCAGCCATCTGATAGCATTCCATAACTTCGGGAAACTTCGCCACTTCTTTTTCAAATTCGTTCAAAACCTCAAAGGTATGTGCTTTCAGGAATACCTGCGAAAATGAAATCAGTCCAATCCCGATTTTGTGCCGATCCAGGATCGCTACTGTTTTTTTGATATACCCCAGTCTTTTTAATTTTTTTACCCTTTCGTGCACTGCTGCGATTGATTTATTCAATTCAAAGGAGAGTTCCTTATTACTTAATGAAGCATCGTGCTGTAATAAGCGCAATAATTTTAGATCGATATCGTCCAATTCCATAATATGAATATTTTCGGTGTTGTTGCAAAATTACAATGTTGGAATGAATAATTTATTGTTAGTTATGTCTTTTTATTGAATTTTTATTGAAATTATAGTTTTGTATTGAATAATATCTTGTTATTATCCAATTTTGCAACAGAATAATCATTTATATAAAAATGGCTGAACAAGAATTACTAAGTGCATGTTTATCGCCTGCATTGGACAAAAGATTTAAGCATTTGTGGAGATTGGTCGGTAATACGCCAATGTTGGAATTGCAGTATACCTACAAAGGTAAGCCAGGCCGGGTGTTCGTGAAATGTGAGAATTATAATTTAACAGGTAGTATCAAAGACAGAATGGCTTTATATATCCTGTATAAAGCATATATGAATTGCCAGATTAGACCGACGGATGTTGTTATTGAAGCTACGAGCGGAAATACAGGAATTGCTTTTTCGGCAATTGGTAAAGCTTTAGGCCATCAGGTAAAGATCATCATGCCAAATTGGTTGAGTAAAGAGCGTACCGATATTATCAGAAGCATGGGGGCTGATATTCAGCTGATCAGCAAAGAAGAAGGTGGTTTTTTGGGGAGCATTCGTTTGAGCGAAGAGCTTGCTGCCGCTGGTGGTGTTTTTCTTCCACGACAGTTTGAAAATCAATATAACGCTGAAGCACACGAGAAAACGACCGGTTATGAAATTGTGAAGCAACTGGAAGAACAGGGTTTGATCGCTGACGCCTTTGTGGCGGGAGTGGGAACCGGTGGGACCGTCATGGGTGTAGGGCGCAGCTTGCGGAAGGCGAATCCAAATGTTCGTGTACATCCCTTGGAACCGGCAGAGAGTCCAACATTAACAACAGGACATAAAGTTGGTTCACACCGTATTCAGGGTATATCCGATGAATTTATTCCGGCAATAGTGAATTTGGATGAACTGGATCGTGTTGTTTGTGCCAACGATGGCGATTCGATCATTATGGCCCAGAAGCTGTCAAGGCAATTGGGGCTTGCCGTTGGAATTTCCTCGGGAGCCAATGTTATTGGAGCAATTAAGTTACAACAGGAGTTAGGGGACGAAGCAGTTGTCGTCACGCTACTATGTGATGACAATAAAAAATATTTAAGTACGGATTTGGTGAAAGAAGAGCCTGTTAAACCGGGCTATTTATCCAGCGATGTTGATTTTCTGGGTTTTCAACCAATTTGTAGGCTGCCAAATCCTGTATTTGGAGCATAGTAAGATTTAGTTTCATATGTTTATAGTGAACTCGGGGAGTGTATTGCTCCTCGGGTTTTATTTACACAAGAACAAATGAACAGGTCTCAAAGCAAAATAAATTATGAAAAACACATGATATTCTGATGAAAACTAATTTTAAACTATTAACCCTTTTATTCCTGCTCATCTTTCCTCTTGCTATGTTTGCGCAGCAGGACAGTACGGTTAGCCCGGATGGTATCGAATTCACGGATGGTACAATCAGCCCGGATTCTTTATCTTTTGAAGAGTCACCTGACACGGTTACAGCTCAAGCTGACTCCAGTAAGACAACGGTGGCTGCCACAGCTAAAGCAGGTGGTTCGGCAGAAGGTGGAAAAAAGTCACTTTGGAGCATTTTTATCGCAGGCTTGGTCGGAGGCTTCGCGGCCTTGTTGATGCCTTGTATATTTCCGATGCTTCCTTTGACCGTAAGCTTCTTCACTAAGCAGTCCGGTAGCCGTGCCAGTGGCATTAGTAAGGCTTTATTGTACGGATTATTCATCATTGTGATCTATGTCGCTTTGGGAATGATTATTACCATTGCATTTGGTTCTGATGCACTCAATGCCCTTTCGACCAATGGGATTTTTAATTTTATTTTCTTTTTGCTGTTGGTGGTATTTGCGGCCTCATTCTTCGGTGCATTTGAAATTACCTTGCCGAGCTCTTTTGTGAATAAAATGGATGCCAAGTCGGATAAAGGTGGACTTGTAGGGCTATTTTTTATGGCATTCAGTCTGTCGTTAGTGTCGTTTTCCTGTACGGGGCCGATTATCGGAACGCTCCTGGTGGAAGCTGCATCAAAAGGTGAACGATTGGGGCCTGCCATAGGTATGTTGGGATTCTCCATTGCCCTGGCCATTCCATTTGGCCTATTCGCTATGTTTCCATCGATGCTTAAATCGTTGCCAAAATCAGGTGGCTGGTTGAACAGTGTAAAAGTGGTGCTTGGTTTTTTGGAGCTGGCTTTGGCATTGAAATTTTTGTCGAATGTAGATTTGGCTTACCATTGGAACTGGTTGGACAGAGAAGTATTCCTCTCCTTATGGATCGCCGTATTTGGTTTGATGGGGCTTTATCTGATCGGTAAAATTAAGTTTTCCCACGATAGCGACCTTAAATTTCTGTCTGTTCCGAGAACAATACTCGCTATTGTTGTTTTTTCCTTCGTGGTGTATATGATTCCCGGTTTATGGGGCGCTCCCTTAAAGTCTATTTCAGCCTTTTTGCCGCCATCGGCAACCCAGGATTTTGATTTATCCACTGGAGTTGGCGGTGGTCCTGCTGCGCATACAGATGGAAAAGTCAAAAAATATGCTGAAATTTTTCACGAGCGTGGTACACCAAAAGGCTTTGATCCCTATTATGATTACGATCAGGCTTTAGCAACTGCTAAAGAGCTTAATAAACCTGTTTTGATTGATTTTACGGGTTGGAATTGTGTTAACTGCCGTAAAATGGAGGCAAATGTATGGACAGATCCTGCGGTAGCCAAGTTGTTGAAAGAAGAGTTTGTAATGGCCGAGTTATTTGTGGATGATAAAACTGAACTGCCTGTCAATGAGCAGATAGTTTCTACATACAGCAACAAAAAAATAAAGACTATCGGAAACAAAAACAGCGATTTTCAAGCTTCCGCATTCAATAGTAATTCGCAGCCATTGTATGTAATTGTTGATCCGAACGGTCGGGTGCTGGTTCCTCAAAGTGGGGCAAATTACAATGTTGAAGAATACAAAGCATTTCTACAGAGCGGTGTAGATGCATTCAAAAAGAAAAACTAACCATCGTCATATTCTAATTTTATCCTCCTTGCTGTTTGCAAGGGGGATTTTTTTTGTGTAAACCTTAGTTTTTCGACCATGCAATGCTTCTTAATATCATACTTTTCTAGGGATTCTTTCGGTCACCATCGAGTTCGCTTCGCCAACGCTTCGGCACAGTGTCGTATCTACTTCACCCTAAAGTCGGGGTGAATCCGTATTGAGTCCATGATGAGTCCGTGTTGAGTCCGAGTCTAGGACGCATTTATCAGATACTCATGGCGTAGTAATCACGCTCACACCTGGTAGCAGAGGCGAATCTGTCCCAAATCTGTCCCGAATCAGATACAAATATGCCCCGAATAACTCCCCGAACTTGGAGTCAGTGAGGGTTAAAGTTTTTGGGGTTTTTCGCCAAGCCGAACCGCAATCGGATAAATCGACAAAGAAAGATGGGGAAATACCGCGGGATAAGGATCAAATGGGAGACGCTATAAATAAGAAAAAAGGCCCTGTCATTCTCTCGATTGACAGGGCCTCAAATTATAATATAAATTTACGGAAACTATTAGAAGTCAAATCTGACCCGTGCACGGATCCCCCAGGCTGGAGCATCCACATGGTCAAGATAATTCAGACGTTTGACGTAGTCCACACGCAAAATTTTAAAGATGTTGGACAAACCGATACTGGCCTCCATATAAGGTTCAGAACCGAAGGTATATGAACTTTGGATATCTTGTGCATTGCGTTGCCATGCAAACACTTTAGAGCCATAATTTGGGTCGTCTGGATCATTTTCTTTACGAAGACCACCATATACACCTTTGAAACTAAATACCTCGCGTAGCTTGAGCTTTTTGATCAATGGGATCTTATTCAACAGGAATCCATTCATATAATACTGCACATTGATGGAAGCGTTGTGATCACTGACAAATTCCAGAAAGTTCATCAAGTTATACGAGTTTAACTGATACGCATAGGTCTGGTTGGCCCGATGGATTGTCAGGAAAGGAAATGGTATCTCTTTTCCAGCGATGTAGTTGCCTTCTGCTGTAACGTCGGCAAAACCAAATTGACTTAGGTAAAAACGCTTGAATGCGCCCACGTTAAAACTATGGTAATTATATTCCCCTTTTGCCAGACCTTTAATTCCTGCTGTATAATTGAATGTGAATATGGGGTATTGATTGAAGATCGGCGTACGATAGATTTTACCTTGGTAAAATTCTTCGTGCGGAGCGTATCTAAAGTTGACCGACAATTCTGTTGTATTTAATTCGTTGAACAATTTGTTTTGTCCATTTTCATCCCGCATTTGATAGGTTAGACTACCCGCGGGAGTTTGTTTGTTAATGTTAAATCCAGCACCAATAGTCAAATGGTTCAAGAATTCTTTTTTATATTCCAGTCCGTAGTTGGTTTCGTAGATATAACGGTCGTTATCACCACGTTTGAAAGATAACAAGAAGTTATCTTCCTGAACGAATTCGAGCTTTTGTCCCGGAATCTTCGTGTCTTTTTTATAAGAGGCCCTGATATAGTGCATAGGGAAGGAGTATACCGACTTGTTGTTAAAGGCATAAGTCCCACTGAAAAAGTACTTCCATTTCTGATCCTTGAATCCATAAGCCGCATAGCTCTCTGCATAGAAACGTTTGCTCAATGATTCGGTCGTACGGCCACCCACACGCAAGCGAAAGCCTTCAACAGGGTTGAAACTGTAGAATGTATTTACCGGACCAATTTCCACCGGACCGGCTTGTTTGTAACCCGAAAGAAGCAGGGCTGCGATATCCATGAAGGTTCTGAAAGAAGGAATTTTCTGTAGCGTATCTATATTGTGGTAGATATTCAGTTCATTCTGTGCCAAAGCCAACGGACGTTGTGTTTCAAATAAGGACTTTGTCGCTTTTTTATTCTCGACATTGTAAGCTATTACCGTTGATGGACCATCGTAAATGCTATCGGGTTGTTGCACACCGACTTTATAGTTGTTGTAATCGACCGTTCGGCTTCCGCGGATACCCATTCCTTTTTCAGTTAATGAAAAATCAATTCCCAATGTACTTGTCTTCAGGTAGAATCTGCTCTTATTGTCTTTTTCGAATTTGAGCTGAACCTGAAGGTCGCGTACAAAATTTAGGTTGATATCATCCGCAACAGTCATATTCGCTCCTTGAACGGCATAATTGCCATCCAGCGTAACATATAGTTGCCCTTTAAACAACATATCTGCTTTATTGCGGGGAACGAAGCTCAATTCGACCAGCCAAGGCTGAGAAGTTTTGATGGTATCGGTAATGAAAAACTTATAAAACGTCGGTGCAGAGTTCGCAATCGGACTCAAAAACTGGTTGGTTACCAATGAAATGTTGTTGTCATAGATATCAACTTGTTCGTAGAGTTTATTAAAATAGGCCGCCAGACCATCATTATCTATAAATTTAGGGTCAAACTGCGCGCGTTGATCCCCCAAAATATATTGTTTGGTTTTGCTCGGATCTTTACGGTAGTACACTTTGGATATTTTCTCTTCGATAAAAGCCGGCAAAACATATTTATTGGCGGTTTTAGCCGAGTCATCGGTTTCGAAAAGAAATTGATAGTTCTTAAAGATCTTTTTGTTGACGAATTTTTCTGAAAGATTGCTCAATCCCAAAGACATTTTCTCGTATTGATCAAATTCAGCATATTGTTGTCCCGACAAACGGTTTTTATCTTTATTTTCAATCACCTTACGTATCAGGGCAACGGCAGGATTGTCTTTGTTGCTGTATTTTTTCTTTTTGGCTTTGACAACAACTTCCTCCAGCATATTGTCCTGTGCATCCATCAGGATTTCCTTGGTCTGTACAGCATCGTTGGTAACGAAAGCATCTTTATTGTCATAGCCAACATAGCTTGCTCTGATTTTGACATAAGATGTCGGGAAAACCAGCTTAAATTCACCATTTGCATTGGTCGATGTTGAGGTTCCTGCAGCAGCAGGCGCGCCAACGACCGCAACAGTGGCGTAAGCAATGGGGGCCTTTGTCTTTGCATCTTTGACCGTACCCGTCACCGTTTTGGTCTGCGCGAATGCAAGAGATGCTGATAGCAAAAATGTTATCGAGAAAAAGAGTTTGTTTATGAAGGTCTGTGCGTTTATTTTAGCTTCCATTATATTGCTATAATCTTGAAAATTCAAAATTGTTTTCTTGTTTTTACTTTATTTCTGACTTTATAAGTATTAAAATCAAAAAATCAGTGAACAAAGGAAACAAAAAATTAAGAATAATTAAAATCTTATTGTAATGTAATAAAAGAAACGTAGTTCCGTCTTTTAAGGTTTAAATAGTTGTTTTTTAGCGGTTTGTCTTAAATTATTGATTTAGATCAATAATTTAACCTCCACATTTTGACTTCACGATGATTTTCCAGCCCACTATTTATTGACTTTTGTAACGATATAGTCAGTGCTGCTAAAAATCCGACGGGATTTGAAAAGAGATTTCCTGTCTGGAGCCCGGGTGAATAAATTTAATAAAAGCAGCATGCAGGTGTAACCTATTTGCTTTTCTGCCATATAGATCATCACCCAAGATCGGGGTATTCAGCCCTTCTGGGTGTACAGCGTGCATACGGAGTTGATGTGTCCGGCCTGTTAAAGGATAGAAGCGAACGCGTGTTTTACCATTTTCGACAGCAATTCTTTCCCATTTGGTCTGTGCCGGCTTTCCGTAGGTATAACAGACCATTTGTCGGGGTCTGTCATCCAAATCTACACGAAGAGGCAGATCAATCAGTCCACATTCCTGTTCAATAACACCATCGAGTAAAGCAATGTATTCCTTGGTTATGGTATGTTGTATAAATTGGTCCTGGATGAATTGATGCGCCATCTTGTTTTTGGCTACCACCAAAAGCCCCGAAGTGGACATGTCCAGCCGGTGGATAATAATCGGGCCGGCATTTGGATAGCGTTTGAGAACACGAGTATAGACGGAATCTTTCACATATATACCGGGAACGGATAAAAACTCTGCGGGTTTGTTGAAGACAATAATATCTTCATCCTCATAGATCTGCGGGAGTTCCGTTTGCAAGGTGGTTTCCTGTTGCATGGGATTCGGGTCGACCCTAAGTCCCTGAAGCATGTAACCCAGAATAGGTTCACATTTTTTACGGCAGGCCGGATAGTAATTTTTATGTCTACGGATTTCGGAAGCAGGGGAACAGCCCCACCAAAATTCGGCCAGTGCTATAGGGGTAAGATTGTGGCTGTAGGCATATTGTAATAATTTGGGCGCAGCACATTCTCCGGAGCCTGCAGGAGGTGTACTTTGGTCAAAATCCTGAAAAATGGCAATCACATTCTTTTGCTGCCCTTCAGCATTTAAAAAATTATATTGTTCAAAAAGTTGTCTTTGCAGATTGCCCGATCGGGTCTTGCGCTCCTCTTTCATTGCCAAAATATCGGAAAGCAATCGTTGGAGCTTAAGGTTTTCCGGTTCCAGGGCCAGATGCATGTCATATTGATAGCGCTGAAGTTCTTGTTTATCCTTTAAGCTTTGGCTGCGCATATCTTCCATCAGCGTTTCATACGCTTCGTCTGACAGGATAGGGCGCAATCTGGTTCGGGTTTCCTTACGTTCTTTTTTCTGATTTCTGAGTTTTGTTTTGAGCAGGTCAAGGGCTGTGTCCCATTGATCTTTTAGTCTATTGAGATTGCTTTTTGTTTGCGCCAGTTCCGCGCTGTTTTCAAGAAGTTCAATTTTTCTGTTGAGCGCATTTAAGTGTACTTCTTCATTCAAAAAGAAGCCATCCTTTTCCAGCATGTCAAATATAGGGGGCACAAAGTAGCTGTGTTTGTTGCTGCCAGCAAGCTTGCCTGATACAGCTGCAAGATATCCGAGGCGATGCTGCTGATCGCGGACAACCAATATACCAAACATCTTGCCTATGGCATGACCGTCATTATTTTTTTCAAGACCAAAGTTATGTGTCCACTCGTTTTGTATCTCAAGGTAGGCCTGGAGTTCCTGCGCAGCAATAATGGCTAGCGGATGCGGTTCATAGCAAAACGGAAAAGTGAATCGCGACGGGAGTTCGATGCCCGAAATATCCTCCTTGAATGCATGAAAATAAGCGTTGTTGTCTAAAGTACCCACAGTCTTCCTCTAATAATATTTTGCTCGCAAAAATACGGTTATTATGCGATTGAAATGACATTTTAACGCCGTTTTTTTTGTTTTCCCTGCTTTTTTTGGGTAAATTTAACTAAGCGAAGGAGCTATAGTTAACAAATAAACACAATATGAAAACTTCAATTGGAATTAAAGATGCAGACTTAAAAAAAGTTGCGAAATTGCTCAATGTCTTATTGGCCGATGAACATATTATCTACATGAAAACACGCAATGCGCATTGGAATGTCGAAGGAGCTGATTTTCATGCTGCTCATTTATTTTTGGAATCCCAATACGATGAGCTGGCCGAAGTGATTGATGAAGTTGCGGAGCGTGTTCGTACCTTGGGCCATTATGCAGTGGGCTCCTTTGATAAATATCTAAAATTAACACGTTTGACAGAGTCTACTTCCGAAAAGACCGATAGCCAGTCTTATTATAAGGAGCTGTTAACGGATCATGAGTCTATTGCGATGTCCATTCGTGCAGATATTGCTGTAGTCGAAGGAACGGCAGACAATGGTACGGAGGACTTTTTGGTTGGGCTATTGGAAAAACATGAAAAAATGGCCTGGATGCTGCGCGCGCATTTCATTATGTAGCATGTAGCAATTCATCTACGGTTATTGAAAAAAATCCCGCTCATCCTGATGGGTCGGGATTTTTTTTTTCGTTTTGTTGTCGGCGCGGGATAATTTTTCTATCTTAAAGAGGAATTAAGCCTTCAGAAACATTTAATATAATACAGCTATGCTTGAAGACGACAACCTAAATCAAACCACACTAAACGAGGAAGAAAATGATGGTACTTTGGAGAGTATGCATCATGTGAATAATCCGGTATTGGATCTGCCCAAAATTGAAAAGAAATACCTCGAAAATGTTGTATCCCACAACCAAAACGATAAATCATACTATTTTTCCGATGGTAAGGCAACAGTTGAGATTAAGATCGTAACTGATGAGATTGTCCGTGTTCGATTGGCACCACAAGGAACGTTTTTGGAAGACTTTTCCTATGCGCTGGCAAAGAAAGATCATCGCGTCAGCATCCATCAGTGTAAAGAGGAAGAAGATCATTATAGTGTGCATACGAACACGATTTCCTGTCGGATCAATAAAGAAGATTTTTTGATTTCTTTCTCGGATCGGGCCGGCAAATTGTTTAATGCGGATCAGGCACCTATGCATTGGGAGGAAAATCCGGATTTTGGCGGATATTATGTCTATAGTACAAAGATAGCTTTTGAAAACGAAGCGTTTTATGGGCTAGGCGACAAGGCGACCAAGCTTAACCTCCGCGGTAAGCGATTAAAAAACTGGAATTCGGATACCTATGCATTTGCTTACGATCAGGATCCTTTGTACAAAACGATCCCCTTTTACATCGGTTTGAAAGATGGGGAAGCCTATGGTATTTTCTTTGATAATACCTTTAAAACCTATTTTGACTTTGCCGCTGAAGATCAGGGTAAGACTAGTTTCTGGTCTGAGGGGGGGGAATTGCAATATTATTATATTCATGGCCCCCATATTATTGATGTAATCCGGAGGTACCATACCTTGACCGGCACACATTATTTACCACCATTATGGGCTATTGGGTACCATCAATGCCGATGGAGCTATTACCCCGAAGCGAATGTACGCAAGGTGGCCGAAGAATTCCGTAAAAGACAGATTCCATGTGATGCCATTTACCTGGACATCGACTATATGGACGGATACCGCTGTTTTACCTGGAATAAGCAATACTTTCCAAATCCGAAGAAAATGATTGCCGATCTTGCCAATGAGGGCTTTAAGACAGTGGTTATGATTGACCCGGGAATTAAGGTTGACGAAAACTACTGGGTATTTAGAGAAGGAAAGGAGAATAGATATTTCTGTCGACGGGGCGATGATTATTTTATGGAAGGATTTGTTTGGCCCGGGCGCTGTCAATTTCCTGACTTTACGAACCCTGAAGTTAGGCAGTGGTGGGGAACTTTATACCAGGGACTGGTGGAGGACGGAGTTGCGGGCTTTTGGAATGATATGAATGAACCTGCAGTTTTTGGTCGTGGGACATTTCCGGATGATGTCAGGCATCAATATGACGGCCATCGCGGCTCGCACCGAAAAGCACATAATGTATACGGCATGCAGATGGTGCGGGCTACCTATGACGGATTAAAGAAATTGTATAAGAATAAAAGGCCATTTACCATTACACGAGCGGCTTATGCCGGCACACAACGTTATTCATCGGTATGGACGGGAGATAACTTGGCTAGCTGGGAACATCTCAAATTAGGGACTTTACAGTTGCAGCGCTTGTCCACCTCAGGAATGTCTTTCTGTGGAACCGACATTGGCGGATTTACAGGGGAACCGGATGGTGAACTCTTTACGCGATGGATGCAGTTTGGCGTTTTTTCACCATTTATGCGTGTACATTCCGCCGGGGATACCCGTGACCGCGAGCCTTGGAGCTTTGGTGAAGATTGGGAAAAAATAAATAAAAAGTTTATTGAGCTGCGCTATCAGCTTTTGCCATATATCTACACTTGTTTTTGGGAACAAACGAAATACGGCTATCCGATCTTACGTCCTATCTCGATGGTTGAGCAGCATATTCCGACCAATTGGCAGCGGGAAGAGGAGTTCTGTTTTGGCGATAAAATATTAGTGTCGCCGGTGTTGCAACCCGGCCAGAAAAGCAAGATTGTCTACCTTCCCGCAGGAGATTGGTTCTATTATTTCAATAATGCGGTATACGTGGGCGGCAAAGAACATACCATTGCAACACCTTTGGATGAAATGCCACTATTTATTCGCGGTGGATCCGTTATTCCGGAATATCCCGTCATGCAATATACCGGAGAAAAGAAAGTGGAGGAACTGCAATTGAATATCTATTTTTCGGAGGGCGTGCATCGTTCTTACGTGTATTCCGACCATGGTGATACCTTCGCGTATGAGCAGGATATTTATCTGGAGAAATGCTTTACAGTGTCCGGATTAAAAGATTCCCTGTCAATCAAACAGACCCGTGACGGATTATTTACGGAACGGTACGAAGAATATAAATTGCAATTGATCGGGTTGCCGTTTAGGGTAAAAAAAGTAAAAACAGATGGAATAGACACAAAAATACAACAAGATGAACAGGGGCGATATTGGATTAATGTCGCACGTGAATTTGACAACATATTGATCGAGGGTTAAACATGGCCAATCAAGTAATACCGCATAGTCTTTTTTCGGAATTTGATGTCGCACTGTTCCAGGCGGGCAGGCATTTCAAACTGTATGAAAAATTTGGTTCGCATGAACTGGAAGTAGAGGGTGAAAGAGGCGTTTATTTTGCGGTTTGGGCCCCAAATGCAAAATCCGTTTCCGTAACGGGAAACTTCAATTTTTGGGACAAGGGGAGTCATCCCTTAAATGTCCGTTGGGATACCAGTGGCATCTGGGAAGGATTTATTCCCGGAATAGCCAATGGTGAAACCTATAAATATTGTATTCAGACTTCATCGGGAGAGGAACTGGAAAAAGGTGATCCATTCGCATTCAGATGGGAGGTGGCCCCTAAGACGGCTTCCATTGTCCATTCGACCTGGTATGAATGGAATGATGGCAACTGGATGAAGGAGCGTATCGTAAAGAATAGACTGGATCAACCTTGGTCGGTCTATGAGCTGCATTTAGGGTCATGGGTAAGGGATCCGGAGAGCCCGGAAACGCTGTTAAATTACCGTGAGATCGCTGTGCAGCTGGTGGCTTATGTTAAGGAAATGAATTTTACACATGTGGAATTTATGCCGCTGATGGAGCATCCCTATTATCCTTCCTGGGGTTATCAGATTACAGGTTATTTTGCAGCAAGTTCGCGGTATGGCTCCGCCCAGGATCTGATGTTCTTGATTGATGAATTACATGCTGCGGGTATTGGCGTGCTACTGGATTGGGTGCCTTCACATTTTCCGGGGGATGCCCACGGACTCTTTCGTTTTGATGGTACGAGTCTCTATGAGCATGAAGACCCGCGGAAAGGTTTTCATCCAGACTGGCAGTCCTATATTTTTAATTATGGACGCAATGAAGTGCGCTCATTTCTGATCAGCAATGCTTTCTATTGGTTGGATCGCTTTCATATCGATGGGCTTCGTGTAGATGCTGTGGCCTCGATGTTATACCTGGACTATAGCCGAAATGCGGGTGAATGGATTCCGAATGAGTTTGGTGGTAATGAAAACCTTGAGGCTGTGCATTTCCTAAAAGAATTTAACGAGGCTGTTTATGCTCATTTTCCAGATGTACAGACGATCGCTGAAGAGTCCACATCCTGGCCGGGGGTGAGTAAGCCAACTTATGCCGGTGGTTTGGGCTTTGGAATGAAATGGATGATGGGGTGGATGCATGATACACTGGATTATTTTAAGGAAGACCCGATCAATAGAAAATACCATCATGATCGCATCACTTTTGCGACAGTATATGCATTTCACGAGAATTTCATGCTCCCTTTGTCACATGATGAAGTCGTCTATGGAAAACAGCCTCTGATTTATAAAATGCCCGGTGATGAGTGGCAAAAATTTGCCAATTTGAGGGCTTTATACTTGTTTATGTATACTTTTTCAGGAACTAAACTGCTGTTTATGGGGGGCGAGTTCGGCCAAACGTCTGAATGGAACGTGAATCAATCGCTCGATTGGCATCTGTTGGAATTTATGCCGCATCAGGGAATGAAAAAATTTGTGGCAGACTTAAATGCGACGTATCGGCAGCAGCCCAGTCTCTTTCAAAAAGCTTTTGATGCATCTGGATTTGAATGGATAGATGCCGGCGACCGGGAAAATTCGGTTTTGGTCTATTGGCGTAAAGCTTTTGATTCTTGGGATGACACGGTGATCGTAATCAACCTGACGCCTGTTGTCCGTGAAGATTTTCGAATAGGTCTGCCTTATGCCGGTGAATGGGAAGTGGTATTAAGTTCGGACGATCTCCATTATTTCGGTTCAGGAATCTGTAGCCAACATGTTGCAAGTGAACAACTGCATTGGATGAATCGAGCGCAGTCTGCTCAGGTAGATCTTCCACCGCTTGGTGGCTATATCCTCAAACGTAAGCAGGATCGGAAAGAAACCACTCCAGTGAAGTCTGCGGAACGTGTCCCTGTCTAGGGCGATGCATCCATGACCGGAGAAGTTGGTGAAGTAAATTTTAATAGGATAGGTTCCATCTGAGCGATGGAAAAAAAATATGTACAGATGAAAGTATTTCATTTAAGTGTTGAATGTTACCCAATCGCCAAGGTTGGTGGTCTCGCGGATGTCGTTGGTGCACTGCCCAAGTATCAAACTAAACTTGGGGTGGAAGCGGCGGTGATCATGCCCTGGTATGATCGCCCATTTGTTAGGGAGCATTCCTTTGATGTAATTCAAGAGGGAACTTTTTATCAAGGGTCTGAATTATTGAACTATTCTGTTTTTAAAGAAAAAGAAAACACACTTGGTTTTGAACTCTATTTAATAAAAATACCGGGTAAACTGGATCGTCAGGAGGTCTACTGTTATCCGGACGAAGGAGAGCAGTTTATAGCTTTTCAGCATGCAGTATTAAACTGGTTCAAAGCGAAAGCAATCGTACCGGACATTGTGCATTGCCATGATCATCATGTTGGCTTGATGCCTTTTCTGATGAAGTATAGCAATGAGTATAATTTCCTTTCCGGCGTGAAGACTGTTGCGACAGTACACAACGGTCAATACCAGGGCTGGACGCATTGGAGCAAGGCAATTCTATTACCCGGATTCGACAGCTGGAAATGGGGACTTTTGGATTGGGATGGTCTGATCAATCCACTTGCCGCATTGATTAAGTGCTGTGACGCCTATACGACCGTTTCGGAGGGGTATCTTGAGGAACTCTATATGGAGGCAAATGGTCTCCAGCATCTGTTTTATGATGAGCGTCACAAGTCCGTCGGTATCGTCAATGGAATTGATTGGGATATCTGGAGCCCGGATAAAGACTATACCTTGATTGAAAATTATGATCTTGCATCAGCCTTTGCCGGTAAACTTAAAAATAAGCAGGCATTGGCGCAGCAATATAAAATTGATCCTAAGCTCCCTTTGCTCGTCTTTATAGGACGTTTTGCGACCGAAAAAGGCGCAGATCTGTTGCCGGATATAATTTTGGATTTGACCGAAAATTTTTCGGACAGATTGAGTATATTTATATTAGGTGCCGGGGATCCGGCAATTCAGTCACGGGTAAAAATGCTCGTGGATGAAAAGATAGAAAATTTTGATGTGTTCTTTGGTTATGATGAAAATCTAGCGCACTGGCTTTATGCAAGCGCAGACTTTCTTTTGATGCCTTCGCGGGTTGAACCCTGCGGGCTCAATCAGCTTTATGCCATGAAATATGGCACTTTGCCGATCGTACACCGTGTGGGTGGTCTGAAAGATACAGTCATTGATTTGGAAAACAATGGATACGGCATTGGTTTTGAGTCGCTTGAGGTGGCTGAAATCAGAAGGGCGGTTATCCGGGCGGTCGAATACTATGAAAATAGGATTGAATTTGAGGACAACCAGCACAAAATAATGAGTTTGGATTTTTCCTGGAATAAATCCGCAGCAAAATACATAAGTCTATATAACCAATTAATTTAATTTGATATGTCACATCACAATGTAGTAGCTATCGTTCTGGGCGGGGGAAGGGGCTCGCGTCTGTATCCTTTGACCGACCAACGGTCTAAACCAGCTGTTCCTATTGCAGGAAAATATCGCTTGGTTGATATCCCCATCTCGAATTGTCTCAATTCGGGATTCAATAAGATTTTTGTGTTGACACAGTTCAATTCGTCCTCCTTGAATTCGCATATTAAGAATACGTACAACTTTAGTATTTTTAGTAAGGGTTTTGTCGACATTTTAGCGGCTGAACAAACCAATGATGGTGACAAATGGTTTGAAGGTACAGCAGATGCCGTACGCAGATCCTTCAGGAAGCTGGCAAGCATAGATTATGATTATGTCTTAATTTTGTCGGGGGATCAGCTTTATCAGATGGATTTTGATGCGCTGGTGGATTTCCACGTACAGAATGAAGGTGATTTGACAATTGCGACCATTCCCGTCAACGGTAAAGATGCAACAGGATTTGGAATTCTTAAATCGGATGAGCACAACCACATTACCTCGTTTATAGAGAAACCCAATCGGGAACAGCTGGTGGACTGGAGTTCAGAAGTGAGCGACCATTTGAAGTCGGAGGGACGTGAATACCTCGCATCCATGGGTATATATGTGTTTAGTAAAGGTGTACTAAAACGTCTGCTGGAAGAAAACAGTGGGATGGATTTTGGAAAAGAGATTATCCCGGATGCGATTGAGAATATAAAAGTGCTCAGTTATCAATATGAAGGCTATTGGACAGATATCGGAACGATCGGCTCATTTTATGAGGCCAATATTGGACTGACCGATAATATCCCTGCCTTTAACCTATTTGATAAAAATACAGTTTTTACTCGACCGCGGATGCTGCCACCATCTAAGATTTCGGGGACAACCCTGCTTAACTCCGTTATTTCCGATGGATGTATTATCCATGCCGATAAGATCGACCGTTCTGTGATCGGTGTGCGTTCGCGTATCGGTATCGGTTCGGTGGTACGCGGGACCTATATGATGGGATCAGACTATTACGAGGACTTTTCGGATATGGACGAAGCCAAAAGAAAAAATATGCCTATTGTAGGAGTAGGAGAACGTTGCTATATCGAAAATGCCATTCTGGATAAGAACTGTCGTATTGGAAATGATGTTCGCATCAATGGCGGTCCTCATTTATTGGATGCTAACCACCAGACTTACACGGTTTGTGATGGCATCGTGGTTATCAAGAAAAATGCCGTTATCCCAAGTGGTACCACCATCGGGCTGACAACAGTATAAATTTATTTAAACAAGGGAGATAATATATTGTTATAATTGCGTGTTATTGTAATAAAAAAATGCAGTTAAAACAGATTATCTCCCTTCTTTTTGTGTTGATCGCACTGACCGCCTGTGATACTTCCCTAATGGTGCAGAGTACAGGCGTTTTGCGGGATGCATCGCGGAAATTTGAACTCCATAACGGCGATCGTCGTATCATTTACATTCCGATGCGGCATTTAGGGACTCGCGTATATTATGATCAGATACAGACTGCTGTAGATTCTCTTCAAAAATCAGGATATGTCGTTTTTTATGAAAGTATCGCCTATCAGGTGGATAGCGCGGCACAACGCGACCTTTATGACCGCAAGTTTAGAAAATTGACCGGTAACCGGCTCGGACTGCAGCAATGCATTGAGACTCCTGGAGATACCTCCCGCGTATTGAGAGCTCCTTTGTATCGGAAACTGGGACAGCGTATTATCAGCCAGCCGGATTATTCTTTTTTTCTGGTCAACTATGAAACTGCTGTCAACGCTGATATTCCTAAAAACAAATTACTGGATGATTTTGAATTCCGTTATGGTACCATACAGCTGGATGCCTGCGACTACAATACCCCACTAAATGCACCCTACAGCTGCAAACCGATAAAAACAGCGCTCAAAAATAAGTTTGACAAAGAGTTTGTTATGCAGCAAAGAGAAGAAAATCTAGCCTCCCTGGTGGCTGATGCCCCTCAGCAGAAAATTTTAATCTTATTTGGTACATCTCATTTTAAAGGCTTTTTGCGTAATTTGCAAGCCAGAGACCCACGTTGGATAAAGATAAAATAATATGTTGGAAAAGATTTTTATTATACTGCTCATACCAGTAGTGATTTATGTTGTCTATTACCTATTGAACCGTACGGCTAAAAATAATGCGGCAATTAAACGTGTTTTGAGTGATGAGGGGAAAAACATCCTGGAACAGGAGGTTGCCTACTATCGTCACCTTTCGGTTGCCGATAAACAGGAGTTTGAAACGCGCTGTCTGGCATTTTTGGATACGGTCAAGATTGAAGGCGTGGGAGTAACCCTGGAATTGAAAGATTATATGCTCATTGCTGCGAGCGCCATTATTCCGATATTTGCCTTTAAGAAATGGACTTATCCCAACTTGACCAATATTATGGTCTACCCATCACACTTTAATGCAGATTACCAGTTCGAAGGACATGCAGACCGGAATATTATGGGCATGGTAGGTGAGGGCGCTATGAATGGACAGATGATTCTATCCAAATCGGCTTTGGAATATGGTTTTGAAAATCCAAATGACGGACAGAATACCGCGATCCACGAATTTGTGCATCTCATTGACAAAACAGATGGTACAGTAGATGGCGTTCCAACTTATTTATTGGATAAGGCTGCCATAATTCCTTTCATGAATTTAATACGGGAGGAAATTAACAAGATCAAAGAAGATAGATCCGATATTGACACTTACGGGATGACTAATCCCGGAGAGTTTTTTGCTGTTGCTTCCGAATATTTTTTTGAAAATCCGGCAAAATTTCAAAAGAACCATCCCGAACTTTATACAGCACTTTCTAGAATTTTTGAACAAAGTTAAGTGGGGATAAATAAAATTTTAGTATTTTTAAAGCAAACAGAAAATGTTTGCTTTTTTTGTTAATTACAACTGTTATGCCTAAAACTACTATTTATTCTACTATTGCATTCGCATGTCTATTATTTTGCGGCAATAATCAAGTTTATTCTCAGGAGCGTTATGCCGTGGGGACAACTTTTACTGAAATGGCAGATCCGACAAAGGATACGCTTTCTAACTGGTCGAATGTTAAAGCAGGTCTGCATGCTTCATTTGTATCCATAGATAAACGTTATCCAAAGTCAGTGAATCCCAATGTCACTGTTCAGCACAGTGCTACATTGGATGCCTGGAAAGGAGAACAAGTATCTGCTCAAGTACTTCTATGGACCAATGCTGCAACAGCAGATGTTGTTGTTGCGCCGGGTGAACTAAAAGCAGGTAATGGAAAATCTATTGGTGCAGATGCAATTCAGGCACGATTCGTTCGTTATGTGATGACAGACGAATTTGCGAGTGGCTGTGGTCATCGTAAGCCTGAAGATTTTAAAGCTTCCCTTTCTGCAGATATGTTGGACGATCTGAAAAGTTATGATCTCGAAGCGAAGCGTGTTCGCCCTGTGTGGATTACGGTCAAAATACCTTCCGGAGCTACTGCGGGCCAATATAAAACGACAATTGCCGTTAAACAAAAAGGTAAGGTGAAGCAGAACTTGATATTGACCGTGAATGTTCAAAATCAGGTTTTGCCACCGGCCTCACAATGGTCATTTCATTTGGATCAATGGCAGCATCCATCGGCCGTGGCCCGTGTCAACAATGTTAAGATGTGGAGCGACGAGCATTTTGAAGCCTTAAAGCCAACAATGAAACAGCTTGCGGCAGCGGGACAGAAAGTGATAACGGCAACACTTAATAAAGATGCCTGGAATGTACAGACCTATGACCCTTATGCAGATATGATCAGCTGGAAGAAAGCAAAAGATGGCTCCTGGAGCTATGATTATGCTGTGTTTGACAGGTGGGTGCAATTTATGATGGACTTAGGGGTCAATAAACAAATCAATTGTTACTCTTTATTGCCATGGAATAATGAAGTTCATTATTTCGATGAAGCAAAAAATGAACTTGTGAATGTCATTGCGAAACCGGGAACACCGGTGTTTGAGGAGCTGTGGACACCTTTTTTAAAGGATTTTAGTAAGCATGTCAGTGCTAAAGGCTGGCTGAAGATTACCAATATCGCAATGGACGAAAGGAGCCGCGAGGAAATGGATCCAGCGGTAGCGCTGTTGGAGCGGGTGGCCCCTGAATTTGGAATTGCGTTTGCAGATAATCATAAAAGCTACCAACGCTATCAAAAAAGTACAGATATTAGCGTGGCTGTGGGCGATCCTTTTGACCATAATGATCTTATCGACCGACGTAAAAAGGGTTATATCACAACATTTTATGTTTGCTGTTCGGATGAATTTCCGAATCAATTTACCTTTTCTGATCCTGCGGAGTCTACTTATATGGCCTGGTATGCGCTTGCTGCAGGTTTTGACGGAGCTTTGCGTTGGGCCTTTAATTCTTGGGTAGTTGATCCTTTAAGGGATTCGAGATTTCGGACATGGCCGGCGGGGGATACTTATATTGTTTATCCGCAGGGACGAAGTTCAATTCGCTACGAACGTATGCTGGAAGGTATTCAGGATTATACAAAAGTCGGTATCCTGAAAGCGAAATTAGAAGAGGCGAATGATGCATCAAATTTAGCAAAATTGAATGCCAAAATTGCCAAATTAAATAAGTCCAAACGTTATGCGGACTGGAATAAAGACCTCAATGATGCGAAGGCGTTTGTCAATGCATTATCCAGTCAGATCAAATAAACAGATCACAGGACATTTGGATGTACCGGCTGCCCCTTTATCGTATTGGGGCAGTTTTTTTTTGATTTTTTTCTTTGAGCCGTGATGCTCAATTTGTGGTTTCGGTCTGAAAAACGGTCAGTCCGGCGCCATTTATCTTTTTCGCGCAATGGCAGAATATCCAAAACCATTGTTTCCCAATATTGTTGTTATAAGGAGGCGGTCGCATGATTAATACATCGTCGCATTATCAACTTCTTAAATCATTATATGGGTATGAAAAATGTAGCACACCAAATCGTTGGTATTTTAAAAGATGCGGGAATCAAACGTATTTATGCCGTAACAGGAGATAGTTTAAATTTTTTCAATGAGGCTGTTCATGAGGATGGAACCATGCAATGGATACATGTTAGGCATGAGGAGGTTGGCGCATTCGCCGCGACAGCGGAAGCAGATTTACATGGAATCGCCTGCTGTGCGGGAAGCAGTGGTCCGGGACATGTCCACCTGATCAATGGTGTTTACGAGGCGCATAAGACACGTGTTCCGATGTTGGTAATTGCTTCGACCTGTGCCACCTATGAGTTTGGTACAGACTATTTCCAGGAAACCAATCCGATTAAATTGTTTGACGACTGCTCTTGTTATAATCAGATGATTACCCGCCCGGAACAGGTGCAGCGTATGGTTCAAAATGCATTACAGCAAGCGATTTCCAAACGCGATGTTGCTGTCATCGGCTTACCGGGAGATGTTTCCGAAATGGAATCCGTTCATATGAATACTTCTTCAAAAGTGTTTTTTACACAGCCACAGATCAGACCCTCTGATCTGGAAATTGGCCGTTTGGCACAATATATCAATCAGGCAGAAAAAGTAACTTTATTCTGTGGTGTTGGTGCTAAGAATGCGCAGCAACAGATTGTTCAGCTCTCCCAGAAAATTCATGCACCGGTAGGCTATTCGTTTAAGGCTAAACTGGATATCCAACGGGACAATCCCAATGAAATCGGTATGACAGGACTTTTGGGAACTGCGTCGGCTTTTCAGAGTATGCACCATTCCGATCTGATCCTGTTATTGGGAACAGATTTTCCCTATAAGGATTTTATACCTACCAATAAAACGATTGTTCAGATAGATATCGAAGGGGAGAAACTCGGCCGACGGTCAATTGTGGATTATGGTCTGGTCGGCGATATTGAGCACACGCTGAAAGCTGTCTTACCATTTGTGGAGGCAAGAAGCGATTCAAGTTTTCTTGAAAAACAATTGGCAGCTTACGAGAAAGTAAAAGAGGATTTAATGATCTATGTGGATGATTCGGGCAGTGAATGTGCTATTCAACCAGAATTTGTAGCCCATATGATCGATCAAAAGGCAAGCGACGACGCTATATTTTTGCTGGATACGGGAATGTCCTGTGTTTGGGGGGCACGCTATATCAATCAGCGGCGGGATCGCAAGATGCTTGGATCATTTAATCATGGATCCATGGCAAATGCGATGCCGATGGCAATTGGTGCAGCATTGACACATCCTGAAAGACAGATTATAGCCTTCTGCGGTGATGGAGGTCTTTCGATGCTGCTGGGGGACTTGGCTACGATAAAACAGTATAATCTGCCAATAAAACTGATCGTATTCAATAACCGTTCGCTTGGGATGGTCAAGCTGGAGATGCAGGTAGCCGGTTTGAAGGATCAGGAAACCAATATGGTCAATCCGGATTTTGCCCTGGTCGCACAGGCGATGGGAATTCGCGCATTTACCGTGACTCAACCAGAAGCGGTCGATGGTGTGCTCAGTGAAGCATTTCGCATAACGGATGAACCTGTGCTTATTGATATTTATACCAGTCCAAATGCCTTGGCCATGCCTCCTAAAATTTCCTTTAGCCAAATGAAGGGAATGACTGAAAGTATGGCGAAATTGATGCTTTCAGGTAACTTTGAAGAAGTCTGGGATACCATCAAATCAAACTATAAGCATTTGAAATCGCTCTGATAATGCTGAACAAAACGCTTAAACCATCATAAAAAAGCCTCTCCAATGCAAATTATAGTTGGGGAGGCTTTCTTTTTCAAGAAAAAAATGTTCGGACTATTAACTTAATGAATTAGAGATCAACACTGGCGCTGAACGAACCAAAGGCTTTTCAATAACTCTTCTTTACAGCGTCGAAGCTTTTCTATTTTCGATTCCGAAGAAATAGAAACGTTCTCTTTAACAATAATAGCCAAATCTGTTTCAATGGATAATTTAGTGAGGGATGTACACCCACTATCAAATTTCTTAAAGCTTACATCTTTCATACTAATATTGGTTAAGAATTCCTGAATTTTATAGAGTACAATTTACTAATAAAAATTAGCTTTACAATACGCTAAGGATAATTTTATTGTTACTAAATTGTTTATTTTTAATCTTTTATCGCATTATAACTTATAAACAATATTGGTGTGATTTTTGTTTTCTTAATTCCAAAATATTAAATGCTAGTTATTTAAAACAATATACTGTTTTGATTGCTCTTCATATTAATAAACAAAGGTAGAGGATATAAGCTGTTCCGCAGTTTCGATCGCGGTATGAACAGACTTTCCCCAACGCGTATTTCATCAGCTTTAGCTGCATACTTTAAAAGAAATTATTCACATGAAAATAATCAATTTTGGATTGTCATTACTGGTTTTTGCCACTGCCTGTCAGCAAACCGGAAAAAAGCAAAGTGACCATGTACAAATGGGGTCAGATACCACAAGTGCTACAGCAACAGTTGCTGAAAATGGAACTTATCAATACCTCAAAAATGGAGATACAATTTCGTTAACAATCGCTATTGATGGCGATAAAGTACATGGCGATCTCAATTACATCTGGAAAGAGAAAGACCGAAATATAGGACATATAGATGGTGTGCTTAAAGACAGCATTTTATTGGCAGACTATACCTTTTCCTCCGAGGGACAGCAATCCATTCGTCAGGTAGCTTTCAAATTTGGTAAAAACCGCGTCGTTGAAGGGTATGGCGCAATGGAAGATAAAGGCGATAAGATGTCATTTGTTGCTCCGGAAAAATTGGTGTATGATCAGAAATTTGTTTTAGAAAAGATGAGTCAATGAGCTCATTGATAGGAATTTTGGGATAAATATGATCAGTCCGATCAGCAAGGCCGTTAGACTGCTTAGCAGAACCGCTGCCGCGGCAATGTCCTTGATTTTTTTGATGCTGGGATTTTTTTCCTGGCAGATAAAATCAGCGATGTGTTCGATGGCGGTATTAAGCAATTCACAAACGAGAACAAAACCGATGGAAAGAATAATGGCCAGCCATTCATAACGGCTGATTCGGAGCAGACAGGAAAGTATAATTACTAAAATTGCTGCAACGAGGTGTATCCTGAAATTATGTTCTTCTTGCCCAACAATTTTTAATCCGTTGAAGGCATGACTAAAACTTCGGATTCTATCTTTCCATGAAAAATTGTTCCTGGCCATATTCGTTCCTAAATTTAATGTAAATATAATCTTTCCCTTTGTTTTGCACTGTCTTAATTTATGTTTGCCACTGAAGTTGCTCTAATTTGCGGTAACTTTTGCCAATAGTTCACTTTACCGATCTGTAGTTTTTTTTGCCGAGGGGTATGCATTGTGTTTTGAGCTGGATTTAATCATTTTGGTAAGCAATTTTTTCCCAATGATTTTATTGGCAATACGTTCTATTTTTGAGTAAATTGCTTAATGATCTACAATTTTGATAAAATAATCGACCGTAGGGGCACCGATTCCGTAAAATGGAACCAGCAGGACTATGTTGATTTAATCCCGCTTTGGGTTGCTGACATGGATTTTTCTGTTTCAAGGCAGGTTATGGCGGCGCTGACCGAACGTGTTCAACATGGCGTTTATGGCTATGCGAAAGTTCCTGATGTTTTTTATGAAGCGGTGTCAGACTGGTCTAAACGTAAACATGGTTTTCCATTGCAGCGCGAATGGATACTTCCGGTTTTGGGTGTTGTGCCGGCTCTGTCGGCTATTGTTGCAGCACTGACCGAAACAGGAGACAAAGTGCTTATTCAGGAACCTGTGTATCACTGTTTTTTTTCATCTATCGAACGCAATGGCTGTGAGGTAGTTTCTAATGACCTGCGGTACCAAGATGGACAATATACGATAGACTTCGAAGACTTCGAAGCTAAAGCGAGCGATCCAAAGGTAAAACTTTTTATCCTCTGCAGTCCACACAATCCTGCGGGTAGGGTATGGACCAGGGTGGAGCTTGAACGCCTTGGTGAAATCTGCCTAAAGCATGATGTTCTTATTGTCTCGGATGAAATCCATTGCGACCTGGTTTTTGAAGGACATCAGCATATTCCTTTCGGAGCGATCAATTCGGCCTTCCTGGCGAATACGATAACCTGCATTGCACCAAGCAAAACCTTTAATCTGGCCGGGTTACAAGTTGCCACTGTCATTGTAGCAGATCCGCTGCTGAACAAGAAGGTGCAGCATGCTTTTCTGGTCAATGAGATTGCAAGTATAAGTCCATTTGCGATCACGGGGCTAATTGCTGCTTATCAACACGGTGAGGACTGGTTGCAACAAGTGCTGGCCTATATCCATCATAACTATTGTTATTTAAAAAATTTTATGGATGAGCATTTGCCAGCGTTGAAAGTTGTTCCGTTGGAAGGGACTTATCTGGTCTGGATAGACTGTACGGCTATGAAAATCCCTAGCCGAAAGCTGGGACAGATGTTGCTAGAGGATGCTCATTTACAGGTGAATGTTGGTGCCATGTACGGTAAGGGAAGTGATTTTTTTATCCGTCTGAATATTGCCTGTGCCAGGACTGTTTTACAGGAGGGGTTAAACAGATTGAAACAGGTACTGCTGAGTCTGCCAGGAGAATAACGTACTATTGAACTAAATTGGTTATATGCTGCTTGTAAAAAGCACCTGAACAATTGATTCAGGTGCTTTTTTATTGGGAGGTACTTTGCGGTGAAGTGGGTATGGTTATATACCCATTTCCTTTAAGATAAAATTTGCATTATCAATTTTGTCAGCTACCCAAAGCACATAACGGATATCCACACCAATGGATCGGCTATAGCTTTCATTCCAAGCAAAATCGTTAATTGTGGCATCGTAAGCACGGTCAAAGTTTACACCTATCAACTCACCATTTGCGTTCATGATGGGGGAGCCGGAGTTACCGCCCGTGGTATCCATATCATACAGTATATTGACAGGAACCGATCCTAAGTCTTTCTTGAGGTACGGACCGAAGTTTTTATTGAGATAAGCGGTCTTGATTTCCTGCGGATAGTCAAATTCGGGCAGACCGAGGTTTCCTTTTTGAATAATTCCTTCAATGGTCGTGAAAGGTTTCATATAGGTGGCATCTGCAGGAGCATATCCCTTGATGTGCCCATAGGTTAAACGCAGGGTGGAATTGGCATCCGGAACGAAGTTTTTGGCCTGAAAGATTTCCTTTACAGCAACATAGTCACCCATCAGTTTGTTGAGGACACCTTCACGTCTTTCCTGTTCAGCAGCGAAGATGACAATATCGCTATTCAGTTCATTTTGAAAAGCCAGCAGCTTATCATCAAATTGCTGTAAGGCGTTTGCATTGGACAAAACTGTATTTAAAATATAGTTTTGATCAGCTAATTTACTGCCATTGATGATTTGTGTCGCAAAGTTATTGGCTGATTCGTTATTCAATTGAAGTTTTTGAACTGCCATAATCTGATTTTTTCCCTGAAAAGCGGCAGCGTCGGCAAGCATTTTCCCAAAAATACGTTCGTCAGCCTGTTTGTTGTAGCTTTCATAAGTTTCCTGGATGCTCTTTTTAAGCTGTTCAACATTGTAATCAAACAACTGTTTAGCCATTTGTGGAGATCGCTCTTTACGCATTGCAACTTTTAAGGTATTCAGATCCCGGGCGACTTTCAGTAAACTGGTGCTGTTGTAAATATTGTTAATCCAGAGCTCTTTCAACGCATCTTGATCACTGACCTGGTAGTAGGCCGCAATATCGTTCAACAGATTGCCATACTTATCTTTAAGTTCCGGTTTGCTTAAAATAAATGCGGCTAGCGCCTCATCTTCTTGCTTTTTGGTTGAGAGAAGGTCTATACCACGCAGCCCTTTTAGCTTACCGCGGTAATTTTTGAGCACATTGGCGTTACGTTTGATCCGTGTTGCCAGAGAGAGTGCGATATCCGTATTGTCTTTACCTGCTTCTTCCATTTGCCTATTCTGGAAATCGTACAGATTAGAAACATAGGGTAATAAATAATCTTGTTGGTATTTGATATACTGTGCGGGACGGTGTCGGAATGTTTTGCCCGGATAACCCAAGATAAAGGTGAAATCATTTTCTTTCACGCCATTTGGATTGACTTTCAGGTATTTTTTTGGCTGGTAAGGCACATTATCTTTCGAAAAGGGTGCTGATTTTCCATCTTTACTAACGTAGGCTCGAAGGAATGAATAGTCGCCCGTATGGCGTGGCCATACCCAGTTGTCGGTCTCACCTCCAAACTCACCAATATTTTGACGTGGAATATACACCAGACGAACATCTTCGATCGTTTTGTAGCGAAACAGCACGTAGCTCTTGCCGATGAACATTTCGGAGACTTCGGCTTTGATCGTTGGATCTTCTTTTTCGGCCTGTTTAACAAGTTCTTCTTGTTTTCTTTTGATCGTATTGATGCGTTCGACCGGATCGCTGATATTAGCTACAGCATTTAATATTTTGGCCGATACATCTTCGTATGAATCTGTAATTCTTATTTTTAATCCTTTTGCTTCAATCTCCTGTTCCTGATTTTGTGCCACAAAACCATTTTTAAGATAATTGTTGATGGCAGTACTGGCCAATTGAACGGCTGAAAACGCACAGTGATGATTGGTAATGATCAAGCCGCGATTGGAAACGAAAGATCCAGTACATCCGCTGACCTGAACCAAAGCGTCCACCAATCCAACTTGACCGGGATTGTAAATGTCCTTTTCACTGATCTTTAGTCCGGCTTTTTTTAATCCGGCTCTATTCAGGTCACTCAGCGGATACATCCCTTCGTCTGGATTTGCTTTACCAAGCGGGACATTTGTAGCGGATAACAATAGTGCCAATGCAATTGTAGTATGATGTCTAAACTTCATAGGATTCTTAAATGTCAACTGTTGTAAATCTCCAAATTTAAGAAAAGCTTTTTGATGATTCGACTTTTCTGTCAACTATTGTCATAATTACAGGACAATTACAGCTTTTTGGCAAGGTATTTATTGTATTATATGATAGCGCGGGCAATGGTCAAGCCTTAAAATATGGTGTATTTGCCATCGTTTTACAGGAGTATTCGTAATTTTGCGCTTTTAAAGATTTTAACATGACCTTAATCCAATTGGAATATATCATTGCTGTTGATACTTATCGTAGTTTTGTCGCTGCAGCAGAAAAGTGTTTTGTGACACAACCGACATTAAGTATGCAGATCCAGAAACTGGAGGAATCGTTGGGAGCTAAAATCTTTGACCGGAGCCGCCAGCCTGTCGTACCTACTGAAATTGGGGAGAAAATTATTCTCCAGGCTAGATTGGTCTTGACCGAGAGCCGGAAAATCAATGAGATTGTACAGGATAAAAAGGGCGAGATCGAGGGGACGTTAAAAGTTGGGGTTATTCCGACAATTGCGCCATATCTGCTGCCCAAAGTACTGGCAACTTTTATGGAAAAGTATCCTAAGCTACAATTGCAGATCTGGGAATATACAACCGAACGTATAGTTCATGAACTGAAAGTTGGTCTTTTGGATTGTGGTGTGCTTTCGACACCGTTAAATGATCCGGGCATATTAGAATCGCCTTTATTTTATGAAAATTTTGTCGCTTATATCTCTGAAAATAGTCCCTTGTTTTCAAAAAAAGTGTTAAGTGGTGATGATATTGCTGATGACAAGCTC
This sequence comes from Sphingobacterium athyrii, assembly GCF_003071065.1. Classification (GTDB taxonomy): domain Bacteria; phylum Bacteroidota; class Bacteroidia; order Sphingobacteriales; family Sphingobacteriaceae; genus Sphingobacterium; species Sphingobacterium athyrii. The sequence continues at coordinate 422,165 of NZ_QCXX01000002.1, forward strand.
TGGCTGCTCAATGAAGGACATTGTATGCGTGGGCAGGTGCTCAATATCTGTCATCATAAACATAATCAGGATCTCTCCGGACGTTTTGAATATAATACCGGCAGCGTGGAAACCCTCAAAAGAATGGTGGATATCAATGATGGTATAACAATATTGCCTGAGCTTTCAATTTCGGATTACGTGGACGAGCAGCTGGATAAGATCCGGTATTTCAAATCACCTGAGCCTGTGCGGGAAATATCTTTGGTCACGACTCAGAATTATGTTAAACGGCATGCAATCCAAGCGTTGGAAAAAGAAATATTAGCAGTGGTACCCGATAAATTCAAAACAAAAAAGAAAAAGGAAGTGTTGAGCTTTCAATAAGAAGACATGGCAAATCTCAGTGTACGTTTTTTTAAGAAGATAGATCAGATCAATCAATGGCGGATGAAAAAAGTTTCGAACCGGAACTTTATTATTCTCTTAGCTTTTTTAGTTGGTATTGTTGGTGGTCTGATGGCGTCTGTTTTAAAAAGACTAACGCATTTTATTGCGGCGACAATTCAGGATGACATTGATTGGAAGGTTAAGTATTCCGTTTATTTGATTTTCCCATTAATCGGGATATTACTGAGCGTGTTTTTTGTCCGGAAATTTTTGAAGGGCAAGAAGATGGAACATGGTATTACACCTATTATCTATGCCATCAGCCGCAAGGGTAGCCGATTGGATCCAAGCAATATCTATTCCCAGGTTGTCACTTCGGCAATTACGGTAGGTTTTGGAGGATCTTGTGGATTGGAAGCTCCGGTTGCTTTAGGTGGTTCGTCAATTGGTTCCAATATTGCCCGCTTTTTTGGTCTGCAATATAAAGAAGTCACCATGCTTTTGGCCTGTGGGGCGGCGGCGGGAATTTCGGGAGCGTTTAACAGTCCCTTAGCGGGAATGATCTTTGCGATAGAAATATTGCTTCCCGAATTCTCCATTCCGGTTTTTATTCCACTTTTGATTTCTTCGGCGCTTGCTTCGGTCGTATCGCGGCTCCTGTACAGTGAGCCTTTGTTCAGTACATTCAATTCGGACTGGCAGATCTCAGCGTTGCTGTTTTATTTATTATTGGCGGTATTGATCGGCTTGTATACGATTTATTTTGCACGTGTCTCCAGTACGGTAGGAAAATGGTTTTCAAGAATAAAAAATCCGTACAATAAAGTTTGGGTAAGCGGAATATCCCTGGGGCTTATGATTTTTGTCTTTCCGGCCCTTTACGGTGAAGGCTATATCACGATTCAGCAGATTCTCAATGGACAATTTAACTCGATTGTAAAAAACAGTTTGTTTTCTGATTATAAAGACATGGGATTAGTCGTGCTGGGCTATACTGTTCTGACCTTATTTGGAAAATCTTTTGCCGCATTATTTACATTGAACGGCGGTGGAAATGGTGGTGTGTTCGGGCCGAGCCTGGTGATGGGTGGCCTCTTGGGTTTTGCCTTTTCGTACGGTATAAATCTGACCGGAATTGCGGAATTAAATGTGCCGAATTTTGTGGTTGCTGGCATGGCGGGCGCGCTGAGCGGTATTATGCATGCACCGTTAACGGGTATCTTCCTGATCGCAGAAGTAACGGGCGGTTATACACTGATGGTTCCCTTGATGCTGGTCTGTTCAATTTCTTATCTGATTAACCGCGCTGTATTAAAACACTCGATCTATACAAAAGTATTGGCTGAATCGGGCGACTTAATTTCTTACGAAGACAAGGACCGCTCTGTGTTGAGCATGATGCGGATTAAATATGTTCTGGAAACAAATTTTGTGATTTTACGTCCTGATGAGACACCTAAAAGCCGACAGACAGATATCATTCATAGCAAACGCAATATTTTTCCCGTGGTGAGCCATGAAGGTAAATTTATTGGGCTTCTCTATAGTGAGTTTCTGTTTTCGGTTCTGCTAGGAGAGGTAGAAGGGGGGGATACTCCATTTGAAAAATTGGCTCAGAAGCCAAATGATACCGTTGGGATCAATGAGAATATGGAAATTGTCATGGCTAAGATGAACAAGGACGACACATGGATATTACCTGTGCTTGGGGATGAAAACAAATATATGGGCTTTGTATCCAAATCCAGCGTCTTTAATAAATATCGTGCACTACTTATCCGTCAGGGACATTATCTGGAGTAAAACCCTATTTTGGACCGCTAATAAGGGCGCTAGCAAAATTTTTTACTGTTCTTCTCAATTATCTTGATACATATCAGATACTTACATGGACTTATCCATTATTTGATATTAATCCATGTAAGTATTGCTCGGGCTGAATTAGCCGCGCATCGCCATAATTTTTGTGACGTATTTTCCAATAATATCAAATTCGATATTGACTGTCGAGCCTACTTCAACCTGTTGAAGATTGGTGTGTTCGAGGGTGTAGGGAATGATCGCCACAGAAAATCGATCATCACGGGAATCGACCACAGTCAAACTGATACCATTAACGGTGATGGAGCCTTTCTCTACCGTGATATTCTGTTTGTTGGGATCGTATTGAAAAGTAAAAATAAAACTACCGTTTTCATCTGTCTTCTTGATACAGATCGCGGTCTGATCGACGTGCCCCTGGACGATATGTCCGTCAAATCTTCCGCCAGCTAAAGTACATCGTTCAATGTTAACCAAATCTCCGGTTTTCAACTGTGCCAGATTGGTTTTTTGTAAGGTTTCATCAATCGCTGTTACCTTGTGTACCTGATCATCCAATCCGACGACCGTTAGGCATACACCATTGTGGCTTACGCTCTGATCTATTTTAAATTCATTGGAGATCGGGGAGCTGACATAAAAGTGGATGTTGCTTTTTTCATGTTCGATATGTTCGATTTTTCCTAAGGTTTCTATGATTCCGGTAAACATGCAATAAAATTTTGATTGAATCAAAGTTACTAAATAATCAAAGGAAACATTGTTTTTGTGGACAAAATAGACGCATGGATGACAGAATAATCTATCGTAAACATAATTCATGACCAAGATAAATACTGTAATAGAAACTGCATTAATAGGCTATGATAAATAAGGGCTTATTAGAAATAGCAAAAAGATTGTGTGTATAATGTACACTTACTATTCCTTTTGTGATAGCTATGCCAAAACAAATTTATGGGAGTTGAAAAAAAATATTACAAAATTTTTGTTTATATCATTGGAAGCACTATCTTTGTCATAGGTTTAGGTTGATTGCCTCTTACAAAGAGGTATTTATAAAAGCTTAGCAGGTCGCCCGACCGGATGCTAAGCTTTTTTTATTTTAAATTAAATCGTTGTTTTACAAGCGTTTGTCTTCTTTTAGTGTGTTTTTTTCCCCTTAATGGTATTGGATTCTATAGATAAGCGATCTGCTTAGTTTTTGAGGGTATGTAAAATAGACATTGAAATCAGGAGCAGGTATTCAAAATTCTTAGATTTGAAACGTTCTTTTAAGGCGAGTAGTGCTTTGGAACGGGCATAATAGATGTTTGACGGCGTAGTGTCCAGTGCTTTGCAGATTTCTTCGGTCTCCAGGCCTTCTAAAAAGCTCAATTTACATATTTTCGCTTGCTGTTTTGGTAGCTTATTGATTTCAGCCAGTAACAACTCAGTCAGTTCTGTTCTGAATATTTTTTTTAGAATATCGTCTTCCGGAACGGATAGGTTTTGCAGTATATCCAATTCTTCAGTATGCATTTTAAATCTGGCCGATCTTTTCATATCAATACAGGCATTCTTTGTGGCGATATACAGAAATGCTTTGAGGCTTTCATAGTTTTCCACCTTCTGGCGGTGATGCCACAGTTTGACAAATACATCAGATACAATCTCTTCAGCATCAGTTTTGCTTCGTAGGTAGGAAAAGGCAAAATAACGTAAGGGATGACCAAAATGATCCATAAAAAAGCATAATGCGCTTTCCTGTCCCTCTTTTAATGCGTTAATATGCGACTCTAGTTGAAGCATGTTTGGTTATCAATAGTTTTCTTTTATTGCCCCAAGTTGGACATGATGACAAATGTTACGGTGTTTATTGTTTTTCAATAGAATATTACGAGTCAGTTTCCCGTTACTGATGTTAACAACGAAGTTACATAAAAAAAACTTGGGTTGTTATGGTTTCAAACATAACAACCCAAGTTTTTTAACCGTTGACAAATAGGGTTTGGTAAAATTTATTTTTTCACCAGTTTACTGTCTATAATTTCCCATTCTTTGATATGCGCAGGGCGATGTTCCTGTTTGACAATCTGATCAAAATGATCGAGCAGTTCGGGGTGGTTTTCAGCGATATTTTCTTGTTCCCAAGGATCTGTTTTTAGATTGTACAATTGCCATTTTGCCTTGGGATTGTTTTTCAGGTCCAGTTTGACGGCCTTCCATTGTCCTTCACGTATGGCTACCTGACCACCTTTTTCAGGATATTCAAAATATAGGTATGCATGTTTTTTCTGGTTGTTTTGTCCCAGCCAGGTAGGCAGCATGGATAAGCCATTGGTATTGCCGGGATCCTGTTGGATCAGCTGGGCAAAGGTTGCCATCAGATCATATTGTGCGGAGATAAGATCGGTTTCGGTATTTGCTTTAATTTTCTTGGGCCAACGGACGATCAGAGGAACTTTAATTCCGCCTTCAAAGACATCCATTTTTAATCCTCTGAGTGAATCGACACTCTTAAAAAAACGATAGTCAATACCACCATTGAAGCCTGTGCCATTATCACTGGAGAATAGGATAATGGTATTATCATCTAGACCCAACGATTGGATATGTTTCATGATCAGGCCTACCTGATCATCCAGGTAAGTAATCATACCAGCATAGGTGGCTCTTGGGTACGGTGTTGCGGTATAACCATTCTGTCCATAATACGGGCGATCATGAAAAAGATTCTTATACCGATCTACGTATTCTTGGGGTACCTGAAGGGAAAGATGGGGGAGTGTGTACGGAAGATAGAGGAAGAACGGATTGTTTCGGTTCTTGTCAATAAATGCCATCGCTTTTTCCGTCATGATTTCCGGAGCATATTGTTTGCCGCTGAATTGCCCGAAATCTTTAGCGGTTGCTTTGGTCGAGTCGAGCGGAATATGCACGAATTTTTCTTTGTTCTGAAGCGGGTATTTTTGCTCGTTTTCCCAAAGATGGCTTGGGTAGTAATTGTGGGCCTGCTTCTGGTCCAAGTAGCCAAAGAAGTAATCAAATCCCTGTTTGTTTGGGCTTCCAGTAGTATTTTGCATGCCAAGCCCCCATTTTCCGATAGCTCCGGTATGGTAACCTGCTTTTTTAAATAGATGCGCCATGGTATAGGTTCCTTCGGGTAGAGGCATTTGTCCAGCCTCCAGGCTATCGGCAAATCCACCTAATTCATAGTTTCCCCGGATATAGGACTGTCCTCCGTGTTTTCCGGTCAACAACATACAGCGTGCCGGGGCACAAACCGGTGTACTGGTGTAATGATTGATAAAACGAAGTCCTTCATGTGCGAGTTTCCGTAGGTGAGGTGTTTTGATCAACTGTTGGCCATAGGGTTCCGTCTCGGCGTAGCCTAGGTCATCCGCATAGAAAAAGATGATATTGGGCAGTTTTGTCTGCACTTGTTTGTGTTGCGCAAAAAGTGCGCTCCAGCCCAATAAGAAAAGAGCAAGACCTATTTGCTTTTTCATTTTTTCCGTTCCCCTTCCAATAACTGTTTTAACTCGGTCACTTTTTCGGGATATTTAGCTGCGACATTGTTTTTCTCACCGATATCATTTTTAAGGTCATACAATTGGTCTTCGGGGAGATTTCCGGTTTCGGTATCCGTCAATTTCATATAAGGGGTACCTTTACTTGGCGCAATATATTTCCAGTCGTCCTTGACAATGGCAAGGGTTTGGGCGTGCTGAACCATGGTGCTGCGTCCTTTGGGGTCTTCACCGGTTAAGGTTTTTAACAAAGCCTTGCTGTCTTTTGCTTCGTCAGCTTTTAATCTTACGCCTACAAGTTGTGCACTTGTTGCCAACAGATCCATTTGACTGATCAGTGCATTGGACACCTTTCCTTTTGCTACGCCCTGTCCACTGACGATAAACGGTACACGGGTTCCGCCTTCAAAGATGCTATATTTACCGCCTCTGAGCGGTCCTGCCGGCTGATGTCCATTGAGCTGTGCCACGGCACCGTCCACGTAGCCATCATCCAGTACAGGGCCATTGTCGCTGCTAAAGATAATAATGGTGTTTTTGTCCATGCCCAGTAGCTGTAATTGCTGTTGGATCTGTCCGACCGTCCAATCCAATTGGAGAATGGCATCACCGCGGTAACCGAGCTTGCTTTTGCCTCTAAACTGTGTGGCTGGCATACGGGGCACATGGGGCTCTGTCAAACAGAAGTACAGGAAAAAAGGTTTATTCTGATGTTGTGAAATAAAGTCCTGTGCTTTATGTAGAAAGGTTGTGGAAACTTCTTCGTCTACCCAGCGAGCACGTGTACCGCCGCTCATGTAGCCAATTCGTCCGATGCCGTTGACAATCGTCTGGTTGTGGCCTTGACCGGGGGAGGATTGCATTTTGAGTAACTCTGGGTGTTCTTTTCCGGTAGGATCATTCCCTATTTTTTTCTCATAATCGACCAGGATAGGGTCGTTTGCTTCGGCCGCAACAACCTGATCATTTTCTAAGAATACGGTCGGAACGCGATCTGCTGTTGCTGGAAAGATAAAAGAATAATCAAAACCGACATCGTTAGGGCCGGGTTTGATGGCTGCATTCCAATCTTTTTTGACTTCGCTCCCAAGTCCCATGTGCCATTTACCGACAATTGCTGTTGCATAACCTGCATTTTTAAAGACTTTGGGCAGTGTAATTTTGTCTGTCGGAACAATCAGTTTGGCATCACCGGGCAGAATCCCGGTTCCATCCTGACGCCAGGGATAGGTCCCTGTCATCAACGCAAAGCGGGAGGGAGTACAGGTTGCCGAAGTACTATGTGCATTGGTAAAGCGTGTGCCGCTTTGCGCCAATTTATCCAAGTGGGGTGTTTCAATCTGTTTGGCACCATAGCTGCTCAAATCACCAAAACCAAGATCATCCGCATAGATATAGATGACATTCGGTTTACTCATTTTTTGGGCCAGTAAGGTCATGGGCAGGGTTATCGCCAGACTTGAGGAAAGAAGAATTGGAAGAAATAAGGTCTTTTTCATATTGTGCAAATACGTTGATAGGGATCCATCATAAAAATGACAGATCCCAATATACTATTTTAAATTTGGATTGATATCAATTTCATTTTGCGGAATCGGCCAATGGTTGTCCTGACCGGCTCTAAAGGATTTTTTTGTTACATACCAGCGGCTATAGCTGTCTCTGATGCCTCCGGACTTTACGCGGATATTTTTGGCATCGGGATATGGTGCGCCGTAGAAATCACCGTTTAAGACATCTTTTGCGGTATCCCAGCGCAGGAGATCCCAATAGCGAATGCCCTCTAAAGCTAATTCCACCCGTCTTTCATTCCGTAATGCAGAGCGAACTGTAGCGACACTAGCAACACTGATTGGCGGCATATTGACACTGCTGCGCCGTCTTACAGTATTGATGGTTTTATCCAAAAGTTCGGCCGTTAGAGGATCACCATTTTCAAGTTTGGCCTCCAGGTAGCTCAATAGGACTTCAGCATAACGGATAATGGGGAGATCAGTTCCGGAGTTCTGTAAGTTGCCGCTAAAATTTTCATCGTTAAATTTACGGAGGCCATAGCCCGTGCGTGTCGCTTGCTTGGTTGTTGTGAGCTGGTCAATGGACAAGGTTGAATCCGGATGTGAAATATAACGAAGGTTCTTAAAACGGTCTCCATTGCTGATGACTGTAAAGCCCAGTCTCGGATCCCGATTTTGAGTGATGTTCTGCGCATTATATCGAGGATCCGTATAGGAAAACGCTGTACCATCCGAGAAGGAATAGCTCTCTACTAAGCTTCCCAATGGACAGTGCAGATGCCAACCGCCGGCGATTGCCGGGAAGTTATGTTGGAACATACCATTTCCCGCCAAATCTACGAGGTATTGTGTGGCAAAAATAATTTCTTTGCTGGACTCGTTGCTGCCGTTAAAAAGGCTTGCATAGTTGGGGTCAATACTATTTTCGTTGGCATTGATGATATTCTCATAGGTCTTAATCGCCGCGGCATAAGATTTTTCAGCCAGTTGTAAACGCCCCAAAAATGCATAAGCGGCCTGTTTCGTGGCACGGCCCCGTTCTGCTGCAGGTAATTTGCCGTAGCTTGGAAGATCATTTGCAGCTTCTTGCAGTTCACGTTCGACAAAGGCAACCAGTTCCTGTTTTTTATTTTTCGAGACATGATTGGCTTCGTCAGGTGTCAATGTTTTGGTCACCAAAGGGGCATCCCCCCAGTACTGTGATAGGTAGAAGTACTGACAGGCGCGAATAAAACGTGCTTCAGCCTTAAAACGGGCCAGCATTTCAGCTGAAACAGGCGTTTTGTCGACATTTTCCAGGAAGAAATTCGCACGGGCAATCCGTTTGTAGGAGAGTCCCCAATAGTCAGACAAAATGCCGATATTACTGGTGAGTGTGCCATCTGATAATTTATTGAAGGCAGAATTATCCCCACGACGGTCATAGGCATTGTCAGAGGCAAACTCCATGTAAAGCAGACCATGATAAGACCACCAGTCTGTGGGACTGAATTCGGCAAGACCATTCATCTGGATCTCACCTTTGTAGAGACCTGTGATTGCAAGGCGTGTATTTGTTTCACTGCTCCAGAAAGTATCATTGGCGAATTTGTCCAGTGGGTTTGTATCCAATTGTTTTTTGCAGCTTAAGGTTAGACTGGAAGCAAAAAATATACAAAGGGCCAGTTTTATATTTTTATAGGTTATATGTCTCATGTTATGGTTATTGAAAGATTTAAAAACTAAGATTTACACCGAACGTGAAATTGCGCATAATCGGGTAGTATGCGCCGCTTGAATTGATTTCTGGATCCCAGCCTTTTCTATAACTGCTGCTTGTAAATATATTTTCGGCATTCGCGTAGACGCGCAAGCCTGATAATTTCCATTTGGCAAGAAGGCTTTTGGGAATGGCATAGCCCAATTGTACATTTTTCAAACGGATATAGCTTGCATCCAACAACCAATAGTCTGATAATTGTGTATTGGGGCTTCCGGTGCTCGGTAATTGCTCAAATCGTGGATACACTGCGTTTCGATCTGGATTTGCGGTAGTCCATCGCCCATCGGCCTGCCAACGTTGGATATTACCATTTTGATTTAGCGCAAATCCGGCATAATTATTTAATAAACCCTGCACGCCACTGACACCTTGGAGTAGAAGACCTAAGTCAAAACCTTTATAATTAAATCCAAGGTTCATTCCATAGGTATATTTGGGGATACGGGATCCGATAACGGTCTTGTCATAAGTTGCATCCACCTTACCATCGGGAACCCCGTCAGGTCCACTGATGTCCTTGTACCGGATATCGCCGGGCTGTGAATTTGGATTGATACTTTTTTGATCGACCCATGAGGTTACATCAGCCGCATCAACAAATAAACCGTCGGTCTGGTAACCGTAATAAGTCTGTATTGGATAACCGATAAACAAATCAGATCCATTACCAATCATACCGTTGGATTGGTTGATATTGCCAACTCCTAGATCGACCACTTTGTTTTTAACCGTGGAGAAGTTCAGATTGATATTATAGGAGAGCTCATTGATCTTATGTTGGTGACCTAAAGTAAACTCCCAGCCTGTATTTCTGAGTTTACCTGAATTTTGTATACCCACTTCAAAACCCAATACCTTTGATACACTTGAGCCCGGACTGACCAAAATATCGTACGTAAAACGATTGTAGTAGGTGCTGCTAAAGGTCAATAGATTTTTAAATAATGCGATTTCGAGGCCGGCATCAGTGGTCCGGGTGGATTCCCAGCGTAAGTTTGGATCTACAATCTTGGTGCGTGCTACCCCGGGCGATATGGTATTCTCGAAGGGATAGTTATAGCCGGTATTTAAGATGTTTTGGTAAGGATAATTTGAAACTACTCTTGAGGTAAGATTATCGACAATATTTTGATTGCCTAAAACACCAAAAGAGCCTTTTAATTTCAATTCAGTAATCCAGTCAAATTTCTCTTTTATAAACGATTCTTCACTGATCAGCCATCCCGCCGCGAGTGAAGGGAAAATAGCATATCTTTTGCTGGTCGGGAAGCGAGATGAACCATCGTATCGGATAACCCCTTCGAGGAGGTATTTTTTTGCGTAGTTATACTGAATACGACCGAAGAGCGATTCTAATGCCCATTCTTCCGCCGTGCCCGAATTAGTTTGTCCATCTGGCGATCCAATATTTAGTTCTGTAAGCTCATTGCCCGGGAAGTTTTGGCGAAAAGCGGTGAGTCCTTCACTATAACCTTTTTCAAAGGAATATCCTGCAAGGATTTTCAGTGAATGGTTATTGAATGATTTGGTATAATCGGCCAATGCCTGAAAGGTCTTATATGTCGTATAAGGGGCGCTTTGGCTCAGCGTAGAAGGAGCAAGGGTGATTGCGCTATTGATCCGTTGTGAAGCGCGAAACAATTTGGAACGGCCATTGGTCTGCGTATAGCCACCGATTGCAGATAGTGTCAAATCGGATATCGGGGTCCAGTCGAAACGAGCATTTCCGGAGAGATCAGACACTTTCTCTTTGTAAAAAGATTCGCTCTCAAGAAAAGAAACAGGTGTTCCTTTTAAGTTATTTCCGGCTCCCCAGTCGCCATTGCTCATACGGATCGGAAAAGTCGCGGGATAGCGGATGACTTGGGAGATGATATCTGTCATTCGCGAAAAGTCAAGTGTTGCCGGTGCTGCGGGTTCGTCGGTGTTGGTCTGTATTGCGGAGACCCTTGTTGTTAATTTAAGTTTATCGTTCAGATTTGAAATCAGGTTAAGGCGGACGTTGTACTTGTCAAAATTGTTTTTGATGACAATACCTTTCTGATTGAGGTAGCCGGCAGATACGGTATACTGTATCTTTTCGGTTGTATTGGAAATATTTAGGTTGTGTCCGGTCTGGCTTGCCTGCGATTTAAATGTGCTACCGATGTAGTCGCTGTTGGGGTAATTGTCCGGATCGGATCCGTCCTTAAATTTCTGGATTTGTTCTTCGGTATACCCGCCGCCCCCAGTTGTGGTTTCATTGAGCATGCTGGCATATTCCCAGGAGTTGACAAATTCAGGAAAGGCTGTTGGTTTTTGAATACCAAAATAGCCGTTATAATTAACAGCGAGTTTTCCGGCTGTTGAACCAGTTTTCGTAGTGACGAGAATGACACCATTGGCCGCTCTGGCACCATATATTGCTGCCGATGATGCATCTTTTAAGACAGAGATGGAGGCAACGTCATTGGGGTCAATATCATTGAACGAATTGGTCGGAATGCCGTCTACCAATATAAATGCATCGGTGGTGGCACCAAAGGAGCCTACACCTCTGATCTGAATGCTATTGTTGGCCGCACCGGGTTGCCCCGAACGTTGGATAACCGTCACGCCCGGCATCTGCCCAGTCAGTGCCTGCGCCAGCTGGGGAACGGTACGTTTTGCAAGCTGTTTGCCGTCTATCTGAGAAACTGAACCGATCAGCTCTTTCTTTTTGGTTGCTCCGTAACCGACAATTACCACCTCTTCTAACGCGTCAATCTGCTGGCTGAGCGCAATGTCGAGATAGATCTGCGTAGTTAAGGCGATTTCTTGTGGCTGGAATCCGATCATTTTAACGACAAGTGAGGCATTACGGTCATTGACATCAATCTGGAAATTTCCACTGATATCTGAGGTGGTGGCCTTGTTTGTTCCTTTAATGCTGATAGTCGCTCCGGAGATTGCGCGTCCTTGACTGTCGTGGACATTTCCCTTAACGGTTCTTGTCTGCAACATAAAGGCATAGTTTGTTGGACTAATGACAGCGGAGCTGTTTGTTTTCACTGCCGTGACGACCAGCATATTGTCTTTGAAACTCCAGCTAATGGGTTTGTCTTTTAACAATACTGACATAGCCTTTTCTAAGGGCATATTTTTTACATGCCCTTCGATTTTTATTTCGGCGAGTTCTTTACCGTTTAACAGAAAAGGAACACCGCTCTGCTTTTGGATGGTTCGCAGCACTTGTATAAGCGATGTTTTATTTGCGTCTATGGTAATCGATTGTGCGTATCCAGCTGCTGAGAGTTTGACAACACATGCAAGCGTAAAAAAGGCGCTAAGCTTCATTTTGGTCTTCCATTGTTTGGGGATGTCCATAGCAATAGGTTTTCTATGGACAAGAAATTTAAAATTCATAAATTTGTTGAATTAGGGACATAATCTGTTTGTACACTGATTGGGTGAATCGGTTAAAAATGGGGTCGCTAATAGATTGGCCGATTAATGTTGGAAGCATTATTCGGCTTTTTTAGTGGCGCCGTTCCGTTTGGTTAAGTTGGCTTTTTCATCTGTATAATTTAATTATGGTTATATAATGGGTTAGTTGGATATCAGGAGCTTACGGATGCCATTTTCCTGGATCAATTCAAACTGGATATTACTTCTTTTTAAAATTTCCAATACGGCGGATAAGCTTTTTGTCCGTTGAATTTCCCCGTATAAATAGGTCTCTTTGATGGTGTTTTTGTAAATAATCTGTAGATCATACCATTGGCCGATTGTCTGAAGCGCGGTATGGAGGTCTGTCTCATTGAAATAGAATTTATTGTCAATCCAGGCAGTGTAATTGTGCGGGTCTACGCTTTTCTGGGAAAGTCGTCCTTCTGAGAGGATGGCCTGTTGATTGGGTTTGAGCTGTATTTGCTGTCCATTTGCCGATAAATTGATGGAACCTTCGACAAGTGTCGTACTGCTTTTTTGTTTTGAATAGGTGTTGACGTTAAATTCGGTACCCGTTACTTCAATCAATTGGCCATTGGATTTTACACGGAAGGGAACTTTTTTATTTTTGGCGACTTTAAAATAAGCTTCCCCATTCACTTCAACAAGGCGTTGGTCTTTAGGGAATTGCAATGGGTATCTGAATGATGTCTTAGCATTGAGCGTAACCTGTGATCCATCTGCCAGGGTAATTTGGAGCATGTTGCCTGCGGGTGTATTGACAGTGGCGACCAGATCTGTATTTGGATCCGTCGATTGAATCAGGGTGCCATCGGCATATTTCAGTTCGCCAGATGTAACCAATGCGCCTTTTCCATTGTCCAGTTGGATTACTTTGCCATTGGAGAGTCGTATTTCAGCATGGTTATTCGGTAATTCGACATCGTGTAAGACGATTCTATTGGTATTGGGCGCTGAAGGTTTCCAAACAAATTGATAGATCAAACCAGCGAGAACAAAACTACATAAGACTGCAGCAAAAGGTATAATTCGCCTGATCCTACGGACACGATTGGGGCTCTCCTGTGCATGGATTGATGCTAGGGTTTTTGTTTTGAGACGTTCAGTCCAATCTGTTGTATCAGATTCCTGAACCAGAATCCATTGCTTCAAATCCACCATCAGTTCTTCTTTTTGCAATAGATCATCAAGATAATTGCGATGTGCCGGAGATTCCGCTAGCCAGGAGGTCAAAGCATCTTTTTCGACAGGCGATAAATCGTCGTGCATGCATTTTACAATCAGTTGCTTGATATCCTCCGTTAGTCTCATGGTTTATAATTTTAGATAGATACGTAGCATGAAGAGGAAATCTTAGTAAAAAAATAAAAAATTTGTATTAAGTGTTCGAATAGGACATATCTTGTGTGCAAATAGTTAAATATGAGTTCTATATCTGCGAATGTTTGTTGTTGCTTTTTAATTTTTGGATTAGTTTGCACCTTTAGGAAAAGTTTATCTTTTGTACCGATTTGTTGTTCTAAAGGACAAAGAACAAGATCATGCATAAAATGGTTATGAACGTAGTATGAAAAAACAATTGGCTTATATCTTCTTAAGAATTACAGGTTTCAGTGTCTTGACGACCTTTATCTTGACGGCGATACTTCAGGCTAATAATGAATCTGCAAAACGGGCCCGTTGCTATATGCCTTTGTTTACTGAATTGCTGTTATCATTTAGTGTTCTGTGCATTTGCCTGCTTACATTGGGGATCTTTTTGAATAACAATTCACGCTTTAGAAGCAATCGCGTTTGTGTGTTTCTATCCTTTACTTTGTTGCCTTTTGGGGTGATCCTACTGTTTACTTATCTATTTATCACGGAAGATGGAAGTCCAACTTTATTTGGGTTCTTGCATCTACTGGCCACATCGGTGCCGGTCTGCAGTTTGATTTTGTGGGAGTATTATAAATTTAATAAATCATTGCGCGACGGGAGCTGAAAAAGATGCTCCATGTGCTTATCTTGAAAAACAACATGGAGCATCCTTTAATTATTTTCGGAGATTGATAACGGTGACCGCAAGTAGGATGAGCACTATGCCGGTCCACTGAATCCCTGAGACAGTTTCGTGCAGTAATAAGACTGCGGAGATGGTAGATATGGGAATCTCCAGGCTGGAAATGATATTTCCCAAAGCGATACCGGTCCTGGGAATACCCCGGGTAAAGAATAGGGGTGGAAGAACAGTGCCAAACAAGGCAATGATCAGTCCCCAAGGTAAGGCTTTCAGCGTCATCTGTTGAACAATTTGTATATTCCAGAAAATAATGATCAGGAGGAGCCCGCCGAGTACCAAAAACAGGCTTCGGACAGGACTTGGTAGCTGATTGGCGATATTGCTGGACGAAAAAATGGCAACGGCATAACTGATGCCGGCCCCAAAACCGAGTAATAGGCCTCTTGTGTCCAAAGCCTTTGTTTCTGAGAAGATATCGGTTGACAGAGCGGTTCCCAATAAGACGGTGACAACACCTATTATTTTTGCTTTTGAAGGCATTTGTTTTTTGATCAGCGCTTCAACTATTAAGCTGATCCAAATGGATTGCATGAGTAGGATAATTCCCACAGATACAGGGATATATTGTATGGCGAGGTAGTACAGCGTTGATGTCAATCCGAGGGACATTCCCCAGGCAGTTAGTTTTAATTTTACGGGAAGGCTTGCTTGTTCCTGTATTTTTGATTTTGAAAAATAATTGAATCCCAGCAAAAACAGGAATCCTATCAAGAATTGCAAAAAAGTCAATACGCCTGTATGAATCCCCAGCTTATTGGCATATTTGACCAGTGTAGCGAGCAAACCGTAGCTGCAGGCCCCCGCGGCGACGTAAAGAATAGATTTATAATCTTTCATGGCCAAAATAATTTTGAAAAAGGACCAATTGATTGACTAGCGATTTATTCCAATAAGCGGTATCGTGTCCCCCGGGAGACTCTATGTACAGATGCTCTATATTTTTGTCCGTTAGCTGTTGATGCAAGGAGCGGTTCATTTCCAGCATTTGGACATCTTCAGTGCCACAATCCAGTATATATCGCTGCTCATTATGGATCATTTTATCCACGTTGTTATAGATTCGGAAACTTGGGGATAGGTCTTTTAACTCGCCGAGTACTTTGTCCACTTGGTAACCTTGGTATCCTTTGCCAAAGCGGTTAAAATCAATGGCGCCACAGGAGCTACCGATGATGGAAAAGACCTTGGGATAAGCAACACCGATATGCAATGCACCATATCCCCCCATGCTCCAACCGAGTAAGCCTCTTGCATTTCTATTTTTCTGTGTGGGAAAGTTCAGATCGATATAACGGATCAGCTCATCTCCGATAAAGGTACTGTACTGCAGTTGTGCATCCAAGGGACTATCTACATACCATGAGTTATAATTTCCGTCCGGGATAATATAAATCGTTTGGAATTCAATTGCTTTTTGAGATAAATTAGGGATATCCTGTTCAATTGTTCTCGTGGGATTACCACTGTAACCATGTAAGATATACACGGTTTTATAACGTACACCTTTTTGGATATCAGGTGTTACGATGATCACATCTACATTTTTATGCATTTTGGCACTGTAGACTTTCCTATGGATGTTGTGTTGGGCACTAACGGAGAAGTAGAGTGCCAATAAAAGAAAGGTGATTCCTATTTTCATTGCTTAAGAATTTATTGTTATACTGCAAAATTCTCAAGGATATTGTTTAAAAACATGTACAAATGTTGATGGAATTATTGTTTTAATTCTTTACGAATACGACTTAGCTGGGTAGGGGTCACACCTAGGTATGAAGCGATATGGTGTTGTTTGAGGCGTTTAAAGAGAGATTGATTGCTATAGAGCTCAAGGTAACGTTCTTTAGCAGATTCCCATTTCAGATTGATTTCAAGCGGCTCTTTTTTTACTACCCAGTTTTTTTCGAGATAGGCGATTTGGAAGAGTGCTAAATCATGGTGTTGTATCACCAGTTCACGGAAAAGCCTTGCTGAATATTGCATCAACAGCACATCTTCAAGGGCAACAATATTGAAATTACTTGGTTTTTCTTCAATGATAGCTGCTGTAGATGCACAAAAGCTGTTTTCTTCAAAAAATAATTTGTAAATAATATTACCTGCTGTGTCTAATTTATAATAGCCTAATAGCCCGGTGTTTACGAAGTAATAATATTTTGCATAATCGCCAGCGCGTAAGATCAGCTCATTTTTCTTAAAGCTTTTAGGTTGACAGATCTTTCTCAACGCTGCCATCGTCTGCTCGCTGAGCGGGAAGTATCTGTTCATTTCGGATAGCAGCTTTTCCATCTTAATTTCTCTGAATGTCGTCCGTGTTGACTGGTTGATTTCCATCAATAATGGCTAAAGTTAACAAAATAAATGCTGTACTGTTGTCGATAAAAAATATCGTTGGATTCGACATTGTTTATTGATCCTGGCAATGGGCATTCATTTCTTGCCGAGCAAAAAAGCGGAAGCAGATCCCACAAGCAGCCTGTGCATTGAGGAACAGATGGAGCAACTGCAGGTACCACCTTTTTTGTTTATTCCTTTTGTTGAAAATGTCGTCAAACATGGCGCGCATCAGGCGATGGAAGGCGGGCAACATGTACAGATAGGTTTTTCGCTCAGGAAATAAATCTAATGGGTTTCTATTTGAGCTGAATACAGTACATATTCAGTTCCGTTGAGTCCCACATATATGTATTTATTGAGATCCCCACGATAAGCAACAAACAACGGATATTGATGTACCCGTAAGGGATTATTATAGTATTCTTCGATGGAAGCATACTTTGCTTTGATCAGAATTTCACCTGTTTCCTTATTTTTTATGCCCTGGAGTAGCGTTTGTTCGTTGGAAAAATAGGTGCATGGTATTTCTGTGAATTTAGGATAATAAATCAATCGAATCCCTTCGTCGATAAACATTTTATTTTTTTCTTTAAAGTCAGCCATGGACTGATCATCAGGGAATGCGATTTGACCCGTTTGATTGTTCTTTATTTGTTGAAATAGGGTAGTATCGTCCACTTTATTTATCGTATGTGATGTAGAATTTTTAAAAAGCTGAATGAGTGTTTCTCCAGTTTTAAAATCTGCGGCATCGTACTTGTAAACTGGATCGCCATGTTTGTTGATGCGGTACCGCTCACCATTACGTTGGACCCACGCATATTCAGCTGATCCATATTTTATAATTTCCGGTTTGTTGACATGGAAGATCTGGAAATTAAAATCTTCTTCAAATAGTTCTGCGCTTTCGTAAACAGGAGGCAGTTTTATGTCCAGAAGACTGTCACAGTAACCATATAGACTATCGTTTACCAAGACCGGAATTAAATCGGGGTATGACAAATTGTTGATTATAGGCTTAGTTTGTGCATAAGTGAAAGCACATATTAATGTCAAAAGGAGAGTGAAAGAGGTGCGCATCTGTTTATGTTTTGTCTAATATATCAAAGATACGGCAACCTAAGCGGATTTAATATCCATGAAATCAGGGGTTTTTAATCTCTCTTTCGTTTACTTAATTATTTTGCTTCTGTCTTAAAGAACTACACTTAAACTTTTATAACAGACACGCAAAAATTGAAATCGCTGATCAGCAATAGTTCGTATGCTATGGTGAGATTCTAGCAATTACCTGATCTCTTCGATTGGGTAAGGTGCCACTTACTTCAATCACTGATATTCCAAAATCGGCAATCCAGTTACGGATTACATGATCAACCTGTTTTCTAATTTTTGACAACTCTATCTGATGGCTCGGTATTAGATCTGGCTCTTCAATAGGAACAAACACAAAAAGATCAATTTCTGAAATAAGTTCCTGAACGGTCTGATAGAGCTGTTGAATATTTCTATCTGGATCAAGAACATGAAGATAAGCTAAGATGTCAATGACACATCGGTCAAAGATTACATCGTCTCCGCTTTCTAAAATCAGTTTGGCAGAACAGTTAAATTGTTCAAAGAAATCCTCCGGAGTGGGAGTTTCTAAAAATTCATAGCCTGAAAGTTCCAGTTGATAATATGGTTCTTGTTCAAGCGTATATCTCGAAAGATTTTCCAGAAGCTCTTCTGCCAATGTTGTTTTGCCAACTTTGTGGGCCCCAAATATTGCAATTCTCATATTTCAGTTTAAACTTCTTCGATTTTTGTTATTGTAGATTTAATAAGATGTCGCTCAATGCTTTACTGTCTAGTGCGCCTTGATAGAGCAACTTTCTTTCTCTATCCAGTAACATAACAAATGGATATCCAAAGACCCCTAGAGATTTGGAGAGTGATTTGTCAGAATCCCAAAAGCTTGGGTACTCTGGGATATTTTTGCGTATAAAGCTGTGATCCCGCTGGGATTGGCTCAGCCCCACAGTTCCCGTACACATCCCTGAGCCTCCGACGGATCGAACCCGGCCCGCCCTTCTTTCGAATCCTAATCCCTTTAAACAAAAAAAGCTAATCTTACGATTAGCTTTTCCTCTGTGATCCCGCTGGGATTCGAACCCAGGACCCATACATT
The DNA here is from genome assembly GCF_003071065.1 of Sphingobacterium athyrii. Classification (GTDB taxonomy): domain Bacteria; phylum Bacteroidota; class Bacteroidia; order Sphingobacteriales; family Sphingobacteriaceae; genus Sphingobacterium; species Sphingobacterium athyrii. The sequence goes on from NZ_QCXX01000002.1 coordinate 441,141, forward strand.
AAAAGTGTATTGCTCTACCAGCTGAGCTACGGAATCATACTTCTTTTAGAACTATTGTTCCTTGTTTGAAGTGATGCAAAGATAGGGTTAATCTCTATTCTACGCAACTATTTCTGCGATTAAAATGGGTTTAATGTGTTTAAACCTTCATTTTTAGTAGTTTATTTTTTATTGCTAGGACAGAAATTCGCGATCTTCATCGGATAATTTGGATTTTGGCTCTTCATAATCCTCTTCCGATTCATCAGATTTTGCTGTATGTTCCTGCTGTTGTTTCTTTTTACCGCCCTTTAACAAAAAAGCGAAAATAGTACCCATCACAAAAAAAGTCAGCAGGAGTTTCCATAATGTTATCTTGCCCTCCACAAAGAGATCAATATTGACAGTTTGTGAATTTTTGACACAAACCAGCGTCACGATGACCGACAAAAGTATTAAAAGTATGTTGCGCATAATGATGATAAATATATGTCATTAGGAATGGCGAATATAGGTAATTATCTATTTTTCGGTGCTATCAAGCGCTTTTCTTTTTATTTACTTATTATCTATTCCAATTCTTGCGCGGTTTAAACGTAAAGAATTTAAAATAACTGAAACGGAACTAAAGCTCATTGCTGCTGCTGCTATCATGGGGGATAAGAGGATACCGAAGCTCGGATATAGAATCCCTGCCGCTAACGGGATGCCTAGAATATTGTAGATAAAAGCAAACCCTAGATTTTCTTTAATATTTCGGAGTAGCTTCCGGCTCAGTATTTTGGCTTTGGCAATGCCTATTAGGTCGCCCTGAAGCAAGGTCAGCGATGCACTTTCAATTGCTACATCTGTTCCTGTTCCCATGGCGATACCGATATCGGCTTGCGCAAGGGCAGGAGCGTCGTTAATACCATCACCAGCCATCGCGACAACATGTCCTTGTTCCTGTAAACGGTGTATTTCCTGCAATTTATCTTTTGGTAATGCATTTGCTTTGAAATGCCTAATCCCGACTTGCTCTGCGACGGATTTTGCCGTATGTGCATTGTCACCTGTAAGCATAATGACATCTACATCATGCTGAAGCAGGTAGTTTATAGCTTGTTTGGAAGAGGCCTTGATCTGATCGGAGATACTAAAATAGCCGAGTAAATTATTTCCTTTCGATAGGTAGGAGACGGTTTTGCCATGAGATTGGGCTGATTCGACAGCCTTGCGTATCCCGTCCGGAATGGTCACCTGCATGGATTCCATTAACAGCTGATTGCCGAGAGCAATCAATTGGCCGTTTATATCTCCCCTGACACCTTGTCCAGAAACGTTTTCGAAGTTGGTGACTTGTTGCTCTATTTTATTGCTTTCCTTTTTGGCCTTTTCAATAATAGCCTGTCCGAGTGGATGGGTACTGTTGCTGTTGAGGGAGGCAGCTAAAGATAATATTTCACTGATAGTGCTTATAGGGCTGGGTTGAATGTCATCAACTGTAGGTTTGCCTTCGGTTATTGTTCCTGTTTTATCCGTTAATACAACATCAACCCGGTTCATTTTTTCCAAGGCACTCGCATCCTTGATCAGTATACCATTTTTGGCTCCCTTGCCGACACCGACCATAACGGACATCGGCGTTGCCAGGCCAAGGGCACACGGGCAGGCAACAATAAGAACAGCCAATGCATTGGCAAATCCATAAGCTAGTGACGGCGCAGGTCCCCAGATCCACCAGACAAAGAATGTCAACAGAGCTATTACAATTACGATCGGAACAAATATTTCAGATACTTTATCGGTAAGGCGTTGAATTGGCGCTTTACTTCGGCTAGCATCATTGACCATCTGAATGATCTGAGCCAATAGGGTGTCCGAACCAATGCGTTCCGCTTTCATCAGAAAACTCCGTTCGCCATTGATTGTACCAGAGCTGACCTTGTCACCTTCCTGTTTTTCGACAGGCAGGGGCTCACCCGTCAGCATGGATTCATCAATATTTGTGCTCCCGCTGGTAATCTGACCGTCGACGGGAATCTTATCTCCGGGTTTTACTTTCAGGGTGTCACCGATCTTAATCTGATCGACTCCAATTTTTACGTCAACCCCATTTTCGACCCGAGTAGCATCGGAGGGACTGAGTTTAATGAGTTCCTTGATCGCTGAATTGGTTTTGGAATGCGCTTTGGCTTCCATCACCTGACCGAGGAGAACTAATGTTAGGATGACAGTAACGGACTCAAAATATAGAGCAATATAACCGTGATGATTTTTTAGGTCAGCCGGAAAAATCTGGGGAAAGAATAGACCGACAAGGCTATATACAAATGCTGCACCCGCGCCAAGGGCAATCAGGCTGAACATATTCAGACGCCAGGTTTTGAAAGAAACCCACCCACGCTTGAAAAATGACCAACAGGTGTAGAAGACAACAGGCAGGGACAGAAATAATTGTATCCAGCCCGACCAATTTGGTGGAATGACTTTGCCGATGGGATTGCCGGGAAGCATTTCTCCCATAGAGAGAATAAATATTGGAACCGTAAACAAAATAGACAGCCACAATTTCATGCGGAGATCTTTATATATTCTGTCTTCATCATCATCGCTCCCGCCCGCGATCGGAACAAGATCCATACCGCAGATGGGGCAATTTCCTGGCTGATCCCGGACAATTTCGGGATGCATAGGACAGGTATATTGTGTTGTTTTGTATAATTCGGGAACTTTCTCCAGGTTCATTCCACAAACTGGACAGTTGCCTGGTTGATCATAAAGTTTGTCGCCTTCACAGTGCATCGGGCAATAGTATTTTCCTGCAGAACCTGCATGATGCTGCTTGGACACTCCGGCAACGGACTGTTCATTGTGCTGATGCATATGCCCATGATGATCGTGCTCCTGTGTGGAAGACCCATGATTGGGGTGACGATTATGATCCTCTGCCGTGGTATGTCGCTGCCGTTCAGGCGCCGTTGTTTTGTTTGCAGCAGATGGTCCGAAATGATCCGAATGATTTCCATGACTGTGCTCGTGTTTGCTTTGTGCCTGTTCGACAGGTATGAGGTACATGCTGCAAACCGGACAACGCCCGGGTTGATCATAGGTTTTCTCCCCTTCGCAGTGCATCGGGCAGTAGTATTTGCCCGAAGAGGACAGCTTTGATGAGTCAGTCTCGATTAAGGAAGGTGTTGGCTGACCCGGTTCGGTGATTTGGTAGTTACCTAATCTGGATAGGATTTCCCGTAGTTGCTCGATCGGTATTTCTTTCTGAGATTCTATCGTCAACAACGGTGGATCTAGTGAAACTTTAGCCTGAATTTCGGGAAGCTGATTAATCGCATTTTCAATAGTGGTTCTACATCCGTTACAGGACATTCCTGAAAGTCTATATTGGTATCGCATAGCATTTTATTGTAAAATAAATTTAAGGGTTATCGCTGGGCGAATGTTATACTTTTACACTGTTTTTTTGTAATATTTCAATCTGGCGTATCCGTCGTGCTAATAAGAAAATTAGTGTATTGGGTAAATAATTGCCGTGATGTGTCACATAAAATAAACAAATAAAAGGAGCGATTTGTTTTACACGAATTATCCCTGTTGTACACAGGTTATGGGATATATTAGACAAGTTAAATTCATCCTCTGAGGAGCGAATAGGATGTGCTTCTTAGTCAGGTAGTTTTTTATTTAGGAAAGTAGCATGGCTTCGGGATGTTTCATTAAGCGCTGGATTGTTAATTGATTGTCGAGTAATGCCTCATAAAAAGGAGCGGGAACCATTATTTTAAACGTCTTACGTGCTGTTTTAACGAAAAAAAGCGCACCATGAATGACTTGCTTATCATCAATGATCAAGGTATGTTGCGTAACGGGCTGACTACTTAGCTTTTCCTTTTCAACGAGCTGTATGAGTTGTTGCATTGTATTAATATATTTTGCCAAAATTACCAAATACTTATCATTTTTTGTTTTTTTTTATTTCTCAAAATTTAGAAGATATCTACTTCTTCTGACACTTTGTTATCTTTTTGTAGTTGGTAATCGTTTTAGCAAAAGAAAGTTTTCAAAGATATACGCAATCGATTGCGTATTTTGTCTGCTAAAGTTTAGCTGATTGAGGGGAGTGTCTTGCTAAAATCTATTTTACTTTTTTAGCTTTGTGCAACAAATATCCAATAAAACACTATTATGAGTGGTATAACAACATTAGGTCAATTTATTATTGAAAAACAAGCCGATTTTCCTTATGCAAAAGGTGAGCTGTCCAGGCTTTTACGTGATATCGGAATTGCGGCAAAGATTGTTAACAGAGAAGTTAATAAGGCAGGATTGGTCGATATTTTAGGAGATGCCGGGCAAACCAATATTCAGGGTGAAGGACAAAAGAAACTGGATGTGTATGCTGATGAGCAATTTATTAAAGCGCTTCAAAGCGGTGGCGAATGCTGCGTCGTAGCTTCTGAGGAACATGAAAATCCAGTGTACATGCAATCTGGAGTTTCTAAAAATGCGAAGTACATTGTTTGTATAGATCCCTTGGATGGCTCGAGTAATATTGACGTCAATGTTTCCGTAGGTACGATTTTTTCCATTTATCGTAGGCTTTCCGATACTGGCGTGTCCTGCAATAGTAACGATATCCTGCAACACGGTACCAAGCAAGTAGCCGCAGGTTATGTCATTTATGGAAGCTCAACCATGTTGGTATATACCACAGGCAAAGGTGTGAATGGTTTTACCTTAGACCCTTCCATAGGGGAATTCTGCCTGTCTCACCCCGATATGAAGATTCCAGAGGCGGGGCATATTTATTCGATCAATGAGGGAAATTACTCTAAATTTCCCAACGGTGTCAAGCAATATATCAAATACTGTCAAATGGAAGACGCGGCTACCCAGCGTCCTTATGCGTCGCGTTATATTGGATCTATGGTTGCTGACATTCATCGCAATTTATTGAAAGGGGGGATCTTTCTTTACCCGACGACTTCAGCACACCCGAATGGAAAATTACGATTGATGTACGAATGTAACCCAATAGCGTTTATCGTAGAACAAGCAGGAGGAAAGGCGACGAATGGGTATCAACGTATTTTGGATATCGAACCCAAGACGCTGCACCAACGGACAGCTGCATTTTTAGGCAACACGGCAATGGTGGAACTCCTTGAAGATTTCCTCCAAAAATACCAGTAATTCATTCCTGTAGTTATTCGATGACAGGGAAGATTCGTTTGCCAATAAGAATTATTTATCTTTGTCCCAGAAAATGGCTTCATTATTGCGAAGCCATTTCTTTTTCATTATTTTTAGTATGTCACGTTTTTTAGTTTTTATTTCCTTCGTTTCAATTGTATTTTTTTCTTGCAAAGAGAATCCGCCCACTTATGGTGATGTGCTGGCAAAAGGTTTTGAACAAAAATCTTATAAGGAATTTGATACAACAGCTTATGTAAAGGTGTTTCAGGAAGTATATAGTAAACAGAAAGCCAACCTGCATAATCCGAGCTGGATGAAGAAATTATCTGATTCTACGGCAGGAATGACTTTAATCGCTGAACATCTATTTGATGGAAGCATTGATACCCTATTGAGTTATTTTGAACGAAGTGAAGAACATGGGATACGTAGCAGTTACTACCATACTGCGGAGATTAAAGAAACCTTATTTTCCCTCCGGAAACTGAAACCAAAGGATGTCGCGGAATCTTACCCTCTTTTAGCCAAGCTGGACCTTTTGGGAACAGATGGTCTTGTGGCTTATGTCAGCAGCATGAAATATGGTGTGGTCAATCCAAAACGTCTATATGGAAGATATTTTGTGCCTCAGAAGCGCATGAATTATACAGCGGTTGTTCACTTGTTGGACAGTGTCAAGATGGGCCCCCTGATGGCAGAGATACAACCGAAAAACCAATATTATATTCAATTTCAGGATTTGTTGGAAAATGGTAATCTGAATAATGAGCAAAGGGCTAAAGTGTTGATGGTCTTGGAGAAACTACGCTGGATGAGGGAGGCTTTTCCAGAAAAGTATATTTTTGTCAATATCCCAGAACAGCGATTGCGCATCATGGAAGATGGTAAAACCAGTCAATTGATGAATGTATGTGTTGGAGAAACTGATAACCCTGCCTATACGCGCAAAGGTGAAAACCATGAAACGCCGGTCATGCAGGGTATTCTGGATGCAATGCAGGTCAATCCTGTTTGGAATATCCCCAGCAGCATTGTGAAAAAGGAATTGTTAGCGAGCGTGCGGAACAATCCGAATTATTTGGCTTCGCGTAATATGGTGGCTTATTATAAAGGAAAACAAGTTGATCCAAGTACGGTCAATTGGAATGCGGATTCGGTGGAGAAATTCCGGTTTAAGCAAAACCCTGGTTCGGACAATTCTTTGGGGAATGTGAAGTTTCTGTTTGAAAATGCCTATTCGATCTATCTTCATGATACACCTGCCAAACAAATGTTCGGGCAGACTAACCGTGCCGTGAGTCACGGCTGTGTGCGTGTTGAAAAACCTGTAGACTTAGCCAGCTATCTGGTCAATAATGAGAAGCAAGCCGAAAAGATCGCAAAAGAAATTACCTCTGACTCCATTTCCAAATCCCGTTGGGTAACGCTGAAACGTCAGATGCCTGTATACCTTACTTATTATACCACCTGGCTTGATGATGATGGTAAAATAGTTTCTTACCCTGATATCTATGGCTATGATCCTCGTCTGAAAGAGGCGCTGAAGAAATATTGGACAAATTGATAAAAGCCTTAACCGCGATTGGTTAAGGCTTTTTTTATATTCCGATTTAATATTCAGAGTTATAAGCGAGGGCTAAACGTATAAAAGGGTAGTCTTTATTCACATTTTTATGGTCTTGGTAATGCCCCTCCAGCCTAAAATATCCTGAGTAAAGATTGACACCAAAATTTTTCCAGATCCGTACTGAAGCGCTAGTCGATGCGGTATGAAGATAATGATGGGATTTATTGCCACTGATGGTGACAAAATAGCCTCCACGGTAGTCTATTCCAAATTTGAAGCGATTGAGCGTACTTAGGGTTGCCGATGCCCGAATATCTGCTCCCGGTCCATAGTCGTAGGTGCGGCTTTCGCCAAAATGAAGATACGGATCTGGTACCGCTGCCAAAACTACCGGGCCACCGGCAAGGACGGTGGTCAACTTGGTATGTTGGCCGATATTAAAATTGGAATAAATGTTATAGTTGATACTCTGTGATCCATAATAGAAGGCTTCATTTCGCAGAAAATCAAAATGAGCGGAGACGATTCCACGATGTCGCCCTGTTAAGTTGGATAATATACGGTTGCCATAAAGGGAGGCATAAACATTGACGGCATTTACGACGGAACTATCGTCTGAACCAATCTCAAGATTCAGGAAAAAATCGTCAAATGGTTTCTTCTTGTCGATATCGTCATTGTTATATATCAGCTTGATGCGCGCATAAATATCGTTCTTTCCCCGACTTAGGACATTGTGTTCTTTGGCATCAAATCTCCGGATTCCCAATTCAACTTCCGTATGAACCAGCGAACTGTCAATGACTGCTCCCTTCGTGGTATTTCCCCAACGGCCATCAAGCAGTCTGTTTAACCCGTTTATCGGATTGATCAGCATGGCTAATATTTCTTTTTTATTGCGTTGTCCTTTTGTGAGACTGGGCCTTGCCAGGATATGATGTGAAAGACGATGGGTCATCTCCCCAAGGATCGTTCCGCCAAAACTGGTGTTAATGATATCGTTGATCGAAGGCGGTTCCGTTTCACCAGCTGTCTCCCAGATGTAACTCCCGGCAACAGTAGCCAATGTAGACTGCAAGAAACTAAAATTGTTGGACCGGAATGAATTGAAATAGAACTGGCCATGGTAGGGGTGGGCAATCTGATTGGTAGCGAAGAGATTATCATCCCAGGTCCAAGCTGAAAACTTCAAATGGCTAAAGAAATTTTTGAATGAAATATGGGAGACCGGATCTTTACGGATGAAATAATTAACCGATGCAGGGATTGCCTGAATGGAAAACCATTCTATGCCCGCCCGCAAAAAGTTTTTCTTTTGATAATTGATGACACTATCAGGCAGTTTGGCATTGATCCGATCGGAAATCCATCTTGCCTGTTGTCTCGATACGGCCATGCTGTCTTTTAAATTTGCGCTCCTTACGGCTCGAACGACACTATCTACCAATGTAGGCAAGTATGTGCTATCCGATACATTTACCGGATTTACAGCGGCATATTGGGGGCTATTTTGATTTGTTTGAACGGCGGCAATGACAGCTGACTGGGCTAAAACTAGGGGGCCAAAAACGGTAGTAAATACATTCAAAAGCAAAAATAAAATATAGCGATAAAACTTTGGATTTTGTTTCATACGGGTCAATATACTGTTTTGCAATAAAATTTGTATTCAATAACAAATATTGAGTAAAAGTGTTTTTACGATGATCATTTCTTTCTTCTTTTAGCTGCATTTAGGTTGCTGATATGCACGAGGGAATGTTACCTTTGCAACGCTTTATAACTGTTCAACTGATTTTGATATGAACAATACCTTTGAATTTTTAAACATACGGTCTGTCAATTTGAAAAACGAGCTATTTGCCGGTTTGACGGTTGCCATGACCATGATACCTGAATCGCTTTCATTCGCCATATTAGCAGGCTTGCCTCCTTTGACAGGTTTGTATGCCGCTTTCTTAATGGGGCTTGTGACTGCTGTGTTTGGAGGGAGACCGGGTATGGTATCCGGTGGAGCCGGAGCTACTATTGTTGTTCTGATGGCTCTCGCGGCAAGCCACGGTATAGATTACCTTTTCGCAGCTGTGGTCCTGGCAGGCATTTTGCAATTTTTGGTCGGTGTTTTTAGGTGGGGAAAATTTGTCCGTTTGATACCACAACCTGTTATGTATGGATTTCTAAATGGATTGGCGATTATTATTTTTATGGCACAGGTCGTCCAATTTAAAGTGAATAGTGGGGACGGCGCGGTTTGGATGTCGGGTTCAACTTTATATATCATGGGCGGACTTACGCTATTGACTATGTTGATTGTTATCGGATTCCCGCGGCTCACCAAAGCAATCCCCGCTTCCCTGATTGCTATTTTGGTTGTTTTTGCTATCGTCTCCCTACTGGGGATCGAAACTAAAAAGGTGGTGGATATTGCCTCGGTCAGTGGGTCATTGCCGCATTTTCGTTTACCGCATATTGCATGGAATTGGGAAACATTGCAATTAATCTTTCCTTATTCCCTTGTTATGGCAGGTGTAGGACTTGTTGAATCACTTCTGACACTTAATATGGTCGATGAGATTACCGCGAGTAAAGGGAATGCTAATCGCGAATCCATGGCTCAAGGGCTAGCAAATATGGTCAATGGATTTTTTGGTGGTATGGGAGGATGTGCGATGGTCGCCCAGACTTTGGTAAACTTGAATGCGGGCGCCAGGACGCGGTTATCTGCTTTTATCGGAGCGATGACAATCCTGTTGATTATCTTGGTAGGAGCTCCTTTTATTGAGCAAATCCCCATGGCAGCACTTGTCGGTGTGATGATGATGGTCGCTATCGGCACTTTTCAATGGGTGAGTTTTCGGATTATCAATAAGTTTCCGAAATCGGATATTTTTGTTGGTATCCTTGTTGCCGGCATAACGGTACTATTGCACAATTTGGCTTTGGCGGTACTTGTCGGTGTCATAGTTTCTGCATTGGTTTTTGCCTGGGATAATGCGAAGCGTATACGGGCGCGAAAATATGTTGACCCAGAAGGTATAAAACATTATGAAATATATGGGCCTTTGTTTTTCGGTTCCACAGCTAATTTTTTAGATAAGTTTGATATTCAGGAGGATCCTGATCATATCATTGTAGACTTTAAAGAAAGTAGAGTAGTGGATATGTCTGCTGTGGATGCACTAAATAAAATTACCGAGCGCTATGCAGCACAACAGAAGAAGGTGGAACTCTGGCATCTCAGTGAAGATTGTCGCTCCCTCCTCAAAAATGCGACGGGAATTGCTGTCGTTAATATTAAGGATGACCCAACTTATCAGGTCATGCCCGGAAAGTAGGTTATTTTTGTCTTAATTCGATGAAAAGCTCGCTTCCTTGTCGCTGCGATATACTATTGAAACAGGTCTCCATCTTTAAAATATCAAAGGCTGAATGAAACAAATGCTGATATTCCGTTTTGTTTCCACCAAATGGAGGCCCCTCTGATGGGAATTCCCTATCGAACAACAAACCTGCGAGAATACCGCGCGGTTGCAGCAATGAAGCTATTTTGCTGCTGTAGCTTTTTCGTAGGGCAGGATCCAATGCACAGAAAAATGTCTGCTCCAAAATATAGTCGTATTGTTGTTCATGCTGAAAAAAATCCTGACAGATAATCTGAAGCTGCGGAATTTCACCAAATGCTTTTTGAACCTGATCAACTAATGTCGGTGCGATATCAAGCAAGGTGATATTTTCAAAGCCTTGCTCCAGAAGTGCCTTAGCTTCGTGCGCGTTGCCACAACCGGGAATTAAAATAGATGCGTCTTTGGGAATTACGGTCTCTGCATACTTTATAATCGCTGGTGATGCATAACCAATATCCCATCCGATCTCCATGTTTTTATAGCGATTGTCCCAATAATCTTTATTCAAATCCAATATATCCATAGCAACTTACACCTGTTAAAAGCAAGTTATACAATTTAAGGAAATCTTGTGTAATACGGTGTTGTTTTTGTTTTTTACTTGAAACTATGTGCATAAAATTAATGAAGATATTCCAAAGGTGAATAAAAATAAATTACTTTATTTCAGTCTTTTAGCCTTTTGCTTTTAAAGTCGGTAAAACAAAAAGCCAATTCGTCGTAAATTCCAGAAATTTACTGTTTATTCCACTTGACTTTGATGTTTCTGGGATTCTTTCCGTCGCTTCTACCGAGATGGTCAATGGACTCTGCGAAAGTTTAAAATCTTTGGTACTGATCCTTAAAAATCATGAAAGTGGACATATTGTAAAAGGAATAGCGCGAATTGTAAATAAATCTATTATTGTGGCGGTAGTGAGCTAGCTTTATCCCAACAGACAGATAAAATAAGACTCGTTAGGGTTTGACAAGGGTCAATTTGAAAAATAGCCTGCTGTTAATCCAAAAAAGATAATTGTATATGAAACAGCCACTACAATCAGAAGCCTTTAACTTTGACCGAATACTTTTGTATAGCTTATATGCCGCTTTAATTTCTTTTGCTCTCATGTTCGCTAGCACACTACTAATTGGCAATATCCATCCCTTATGGAATGCCATTCTCGTTATAGGTTTCCCGTACTCCTTGTTTGTTTCGAAAATAAAAACGAGTGGCGACAATATGATTTTTGAAGAAAATCATATTGTTTTGAATGGAAATCGTATTGATTTTCAGGACATTGATTCTTATCATTTGTTTGACTCGTTGAAACTTTATTTTGTATTACGGATCAGGTTGAAAGCAGGCCGACAGCATATTCATTATCTTCCGGTTGAGATAAAACAGGATGTCGAAAAATATTTTGATAAAGCAGAAGTGAGAAGTGATAAGAGGTCCTTTGATTTTATTGCGCGGTATTTTATCTTGTTATATGTCCTGCCTTTTTTCACCTTTCTAGGATTAGCCTATTCATTAGGTACGCGTTTGTATTATTTTTTACAGTATTGAGAAAATCGGGAAGACCATCAAATCCGGTAGAAACAATAGGGCATAAAAGCAATACCTTAAAACCTTCAAAAATGAACCAATTAACGTCAGCGCCTATTTGAAAATTTCGTTATTATAGACGGATATTCATTGTGCTCGGTCGAATATTAGACTGATCTAAAAGTGGATGACACATATTTTATATTTGGTTGTTGGGTTAAATATCGGAATATTTTCCTGATAGCTACTGCGTTTATTTAGACACTATTAATTTCAATAACATGAAAATAATGAAAATGACAATCTTGACCCTGTTGGCCGGATCGACTTTAGCGATATCAAGCTGTGGAGCAGGGAAAGATCAGCCTGCAACACCGATTAATGCGGATCAGTTTGAAAAATTATATGAAAACAAAGACAATGACGGTAAACGATTTAGCCTGACGGGCTATCCTTATCTTAATAGCGATGTGACAGTTCGTAACGACATGGAAATTGCCGTTTCCTTGTTTTCTCAACCCAAAGGAAAGGGAGACTATATCGCCAGTATAGATTTGGGCTATAAGGATAATAAAAATGGGATGTATATTCCTGATAAGTTTACAGCCGACGATTTGCAGGTTTTTGATAAAGAAGGGAATAGTCTTGGCGTAAACGATAAAATTACTATATCTTTCGAAATGGAGCTGGATACCAGGCGCCCGCCAAGAACAGGGATCAAAAAATTAGAAAAAGATGAAAATGGCCATCCTAAAATGGTTGAGCAGAAACCGGCGTATTATGGCGATGGACCATCTGATATTATTATCGAAAAGGCGAAATGATTGTTTTTCTTATTGAATCAGGCATAGGGGTGATACATGAGTGATATTAAGAAGTTAAAACTTGATTGTTATGCTGGCACTTGAAAATTACAAAATACTGTTGTTTGTATTAACGCTGCAATGCTGTGGGAACCATGTACAGAAAGCCGTGGACAGTACCATACATCTTACTGATGATGACAACGGAATTGTAAAATATAAAAGTGACTCAGCCAATGAATTGGTTTTAAACTTCCGTGATCACAGTTATTTTTATAAGGAAACAAACTTACCTTTGAAAGCAGGAGAGGATGTGAGGTATGAAAATCAATCCAGGGGTACATTTGCAATCAGGAATGATACGTTGACTTTTTTCTCTTCAATGCCGTCGCAGGTAGATGTTACAACGGATTGGTCTACGAATACAGAATTTCTGCCCTTGTATCAAACCCATGAGGAAATTGATGCCAACAGCGTGAAGATCTATTTTGATAATATCGCTGAACCGCAATATTACCAGGCGTTTGAGTTTAAAAATGGAGGATTTGAAAAGCTTAGGGTGAAAAACTGTGTAATAGATGGGGACTTTGGTTGGATAGAGGCCGCAAAAGATAAGATCCCATTGCATCAATATTTACTTATTGAAAAGCCACAAAGCAATAAACTTTTAATTATTGACAGTCTGCAAGCGCAGAAAAGTTATTTTTTTGATTTTGATCATATCCCTTTTCGCTCATTTCACTTTTACACGCGAGCATATTGGAGTTATTACGATTTTACAGGCTTAACATTTGTCCGTACAGACAAGAAGCTTAAGCTAATTGACAAAAATAGGTTGGGGCGTTACCAGCATTCCGCTATGGATTTGATATTTTTAAAAAAATAGGGGAGTAAAGGTGATAACTACCGTTAAAGAGATTATTCTTCTGCAAGAATGGGGAGAATCGTATAAATTATTTGGATAAAAAGGGTAGATTAGTCAATGAATAAAGAACAACAATATTTGGACATAAACCGAACATCCTGGAACAATAGAACAGATGCGCATCTTAATTCTGAGTTTTATGATCTTCCCAGCTTTCTGCAAGGGAGAAACTCGTTAAATGAGATCGAGTTAGGTTTACTTGGTAATCTGGAGGGTAAAACTGTTTTGCATTTACAGTGTCACTTTGGCCAGGACACCATTTCACTGAGCAGGCTAGGCGCGGAGGTGACCGGAATGGATCTGTCCGATAAGGCAATTGACAGTGCGCGAAAAATAGCTGAACAGACAAATGCCAATGTTCACTTTATCTGTTGTGACATATACGATCTACCGAATCATTTGGATCAGCAATTTGATTTTGTTTTTACGAGTTATGGTACAATTGGCTGGTTGCCAGATTTGGATAAATGGGCACATGTCGTTTCCAGGTTTTTGAAACCCAATGGGAAATTTGTATTTGTTGAATTCCATCCTGTCGTTTGGATGTTCGACGATAATTTTGAGAAAGTTGGTTATAGGTATTTTAATTCTGGAGCGATTATAGAAACAGAAACTGGAACCTATGCGGATAAAAATGCAGCTATAAAACAGGAATATGTGATGTGGAACCATAGCATAAGCGAAGTGGTGAATAATTTGATCAAAAATGGACTCCGTATCACAAAACTTGATGAATTTGATTATTCACCTTATAATTGTTTTAAAGGGACGGTTGAATTTGAAAAGAATAAATATCGGATTGAACAGCTTGAAGACAAAATTCCTATGGTTTATGCTGTGGTAGCCGTAAAAGATTAACGATTGGTTTTTTGTAATGAAAACGAGGTAGTTATGATCAAAGTACGAGAAATAAGTGTGATGCGCCAAGTGCAACTGTCGCGGAATTTGCTTGTCGTTTGGTCAATCTATTGATTTTTATAGACTTGAAGGTCTTGAAGAGGATGATATATTATTGATAGCTAAAATAATTAGTATTTTAATGTTTTCTTTTGTATATTTACATGTTCCATTTGCTGCACTATAATGCTATTGATTGATTTATTGTTAGATTGGTGGCAGCGATAGATTAGGGAACCCATATTTGTTTATGAGCTTTAGATAAGCCGAACATTTTTTTGATAGAATAATAAATTTTGAGTTGCTTGTCATGGAAGAGACGATTGGACAGTTAGATACATCCTATAAAGGGCAGATATTTCGCATTACATTTAAAGAAAAGGATTTTCAGGTTCAGCTCTTAAAAAAAAGCCCTACCAAAGACGAAACAGCGCTGGAAGTATTGTTAGATGGCGGGCTACAAACATTGGTAAAGAAAAAAGAGAGATGGTCTTTTCTCCAAAATGATTTAGATCAGGATCTAGCAAATCACATCTGGCGGGCCATCTCTCTCCGATATAGGCTTTGATATGAATCAAATTAAGGTTGCTTAATTTACTCCAGCGGCGATAAGTTCGGTTGTAAGTCCTAAAAATCGCAGTAAGTCATTGCTGTCAAAAATTAGCGTAGCATAATGCTTTCCTTTTTTAAAGGTGAGTTTTGTACCACCTGGAAATGTGCTTCCAGCTTCCATTTTTTCTGTTTTAGCATCATATACGCTAAATTTTGCTTTGCTCTCCTTTAGGGTTGTTTTGTTGATCACAAGATTGAAAGGAAGCCCCGCTACGATGAGTGGTTTATCGTCCGGAATATCAAAAGATACTTCATTAATAGTATTATTTTTTCCAAGACTAGCATACAGTTCCAGTCCGGATTTTGTTAGCCATTTGGCATATTTTTCTTCATTTGCATCTTCGTAGTAAACGGTCTTCGTATTTAATGCAGTTTCAATCTTCTGTGCTGTTTGCGGAAAAATAAATTCTGAATTCTTATTTAATAGCGAATTTAAACCTGCATTGTTTTGCGAAAATGCGCTTAAGGTCAATAGCAAGAAGAACATATTCAATGTTAGTGTTTTTAGTGTCATAACGATCTTATTAAATTTTGAAAATATGATAATTAAAGATATTAAAAAATCAGTCAAATGAGCAAAAAGAAAAGAATGGCAAAATAGGCTGAGATTGCTCTCGATTCCAGTTGTTAACAATAACTAAGCCTAAGCGTCTGATGCATTTTTGAGTACCACTATCGCTATATTGACGGGCTACGGGATATTTCTTTTGTCTTTAAAGCATTGAGATATATCCTGACATCCGCTTCAAGTTTTGTGGGATATTCATAGGTTAACTTACTTGCAAGCTCCCTACCGATCGCTGCGACGAGGTCTGCCATTGCAAATAATGCCCTCCAGTTTTCATTTATATCACTGCCTGAAAAGGTTTGGATTACTTTCTCCCAGGTCTGCCGGGGTAAATATTTCTCAAATAGACGCCCGTGTTTATTGGTTGTGATGTTCCATTCATGCTGGCTGGCTATATCCCACTCAATTAATGGTACCAGATAACTGGTACGTATATTATCTTCGGACATAAATTTCGCATAAAAAATATCCTTTCTAACGAGACACTTGGCTACATAGGTGCAGTCCCACCAAAAGTCATTGAGCAGCTGCTCGAATTTTTGTGCTGTAGGCCTTTTGATGACTGATACCTGATATGTCGGTTTTTGGAGCGTCTGTGTTATGCCTTCCTTATCTATAAGTACTTTGTAGCCAATATCCCAGTCTTCAGGTAAGTGCTCTTGGTGAACCTCTTCTAAAAAATTTGATTTACTGTATAATTTAAAATCAACTTTTGTATGATCAGCGTATAAAACCATCTTCATTGCGTGTTTGTACTCGAAGTAGCTTTCATCCTCTTCAACCATGGCAATAGGGGTACCAAAGTTATTTATCCAATTCTTATCCAGAATATAGTTTGTATTGTCATCAAATACAAGTTCGATATCTAGATCACTTAATTCATCGATTGAAGCCAGAGGATTTACCAATGAACTTGTCAGGAGGACTGCGCAGATATCCGGATTGTTTTGCGACCAATCAATAATTTGCCTTAATTTTTCTTCACGAGTTTGCATGCGTTTAAATTTATTGATAAATACTGCCCTATTATTTGCCGGCGGCATGTCGCTGATCTTTTTTCCAAAAGATTCGGAGCGGCGAATATCAAAAATATACGAAAAATTTGTCTGCGTGACAAAGTCATAACAAATCAGCTGTTCCAAATTTCTGCCTGATCCGATATTTGTTGAACCGTACGCCTTTAGATTTTACATGTAGTAAAATTGGCAATCTTTCTTGTATATTTTATAATTGCAGGTATATGACTTTCTAGATGCCTTGGAAAATACATTAAATAGCATATTTTTAGTGCAGATTTAACTATTTAATCTATTTACTTTTAGTAATTTAAAGGTTTGCGAGTAATGTCACGGAAAATGCTATTTATTTAGAAACCGAAGAGTCCGCTGAAAATAACAAGACAATAGATTCCTATCACTAAGAAGAGATTGATGCATAATGCTGCATAATTCTTTTTAGCAAGCAATCGCATTGATTCTATCGCAGTATAAATAATAAGTGGTATTCCAAAACCGAGCAGCTCAAAATAGAGTAAATAACCCGCGCCCAGACGATCAGTTTCTTTATCTATAAACCATTGGGAAATAACGATGATCAGGGCAATAAATAAGAGGACACTCAATCTGACCAAGAGATGTTTTCTTAACTTTCTATCCTTTAAAATCGGTCTTTTGACAAGAAAGACCGTCCCTACGAAATACAGTATTAGGAATATAATCCCCAGAAACTGTCGGAATGCGTAAGATACATCAAACCAGCCATTCGTATAAAGTAATCCGATAATTAGCGTTGATGAAAGAAAATAACCTATAGTTTTATAATTCATTTCGTGAAATAGCTGTTTTTTATGGTTCACTATAAAGCCTTTTTGCAGGAAAGACGTTGTTTATGCCAGTAATTTAAGGATAAATCATGATTATGGCAAAATAGTCCTCCAACATAAGGTGTAAAATCATTTTTTGGAAATCGTAGTTCTGGTCGGGGGGCCACATGAGTATTGGTAATATTGATTTATATCAATTGTTCTATTGCTTTAATTTGCATTTTTTGCAATATTGTGCAATAATATGCTTTATTATTGATAGTTTTGTGTACTGAGCCTAGACAAGTCTATCGCTATACTATTTTAGTTTATCTCAATTTATATGGAAATTAAATCATTGCCCATTCGTCCGGATACAGCGCGAAATGCTGTTAGGTTTATCTTTTTTGTGTGCGGGCTGGGGCTTGCCAGTTGGGCGCCTGTCGTTCCTTATGTTAAACAGAGACTCGGTATAGATGATGGTGTGTTGGGGCTTTTGATGCTTCTTATAGGTGGTGGAGCGCTTTTTATCATGCCATTTTCGACCGTTCTTCTAAATAAGTTTGGAACAAGAAAAATTATCTTTATTTCGGGCATCACACTGGGACTTATCTTGCCAATGTTGTTAATAGCTAATTCCATAATCACTATGGGGATTACGTTATTCTGTTTTGGTATGTGCATGGGAGGAATAGAGGTTTCGGCAAACGCACATTCGATCCTGATCCAAAAACTTTTTGACCGGCCAATTTTATCCGGCCTGCATGGCATCTTTAGCGTTGGGGGATTAACGGGATCGCTCGGTTTAGGACTATTGATAAAGCTGGGATTTCAGGCAACTTATGCCATGTTGTCGATCTCCTTATTGATTGTTATCATTATGTTTGTCATGTACCGTAGATTGTATGCGCATGATGATGAAACGCGCATTAATAGCCATCACGACGATAAGGAAATGGCAGTGGGCCAGTCCAAATGGGCAGGTTGGTTCAATTTACATGTTTTATTTCTGGGTATGCTCTGTTTTTGTGCTTATCTCTCCGAAGGTTCGATGCTGGATTGGAGTGCCGTATTTTTGCATGAGGAAAAAAAAGCACCGCTTGAAATTGCGGGTATAGGATATGCGGCATTTTCTATCGCCATGGCCACAATGCGACTTTTTGGTGACGTGCTTGTCGTTCGGTTAGATCATCGTGTTGTTGTGGTCGGAGGGGGACTCTTAGCGGTATTCGGTCTGTTGATAGCTGTTTTATCACCCTCTTATTGGGGGGCATTGGTAGGATTTATTCTTCTGGGTTTCGGGGCTTCGAATATCGTTCCGATTTTATTTAGTCATGCCGGAAATTAAAAAGGAGTAGGGGCTTCGGCAAGTATTCCGGTGATGTCAACCTTAGGGCATTCAGGGCAATTATTGGGACCTGCCTTGCTGGGCGGAGTCGCACAGTTTTATGGAATTTCAACTTCGCTTATGGTGGTGGCTTTTCTTATGCTTTTGCTTTCAGTTTCTTATTGGATCTATTGGAAATTTCAGACTGGAAAATAAAATCCAGTAAGCTATAGCTGGCAAATTAATCTTGCGATTGGCCAGCTGTAGTTTAACCGTTGGACGTCTTATTTTAGAGATCAGCGGTAAAAAAACGATGTGCGTCCGTCCAGTTCTTCAATCTTTCAAACCGGTGCTCATTGACATTGTGAAATGTATCAAATAAAAGCCCTTTTCCAGAAAAGCTGTCTAAATTTTTTAGATGATCGTCAATGAGAAAATCGGTGTCTATAATGCCTTTACTCCCACAGAACACAATGTTTTTCCAAGAAATAAATGGAAAATATTCCTGTAGCCATTCCCGTTTCTCTAAAAGACTATTTGGAAATTCCATCGCGGCGGATACAACAAAAATATCGTAATAATGCTGTAATTCTTTCACCACGTCTTGTGCATCTTGTGCAACGGGAATGCTGCGGAAAAAGCCCGGTTTATGCAAATATCTTAAGACTGCCGTTTTATCAGGTAAACAATCCGCTTCTTTTAGTCCCACGATATCGTTCTCATTTATCCGTATACCAGTTTCATCAAAATAATGTGAAAGATAATGCCGTTGGATGTCTGCGAGTACACCGTCCATATCGATGGAAATTGTCTTTTTTATCATAATTTTTATTTTTATTATGGCACAAATGTAATCATATAATTGCAAAATATTGCAATTATAGCAGTTTTTTGCAATTTATTTTATTCTGTTAAATCTATATATTTGTTCCTATGCTAAAGTACGATCGTCTACAAACCATTTTAGATATCACCAATAGGGAGGGGTCGGTTTCATTTCAGACCTTGAGTAAAAAGCTTTCGGTATCCGAAGATACCATACGGAGAGATATTAAGGAATTGAATGATCGGGATCTTCTTCGCGGGGTAAGGGGGGGAGCGCACAGCATTGTTCAAAAAAAATACCATTATCGTGATCGCGAGAAGGCGGGGTTGGAACAGAAAAGGATCATTGCGCAAAAAGCACTATCATTGATTAAAAATGATCAGGTACTTTTTTTCGATGGAGGTACATCCATTTTAGAGTTAACTAAAATTTTACCGAAGGATCTTAAGGTTACGATCATTACGAATAGCTTTCCTGTTGCGAGTGTAATTGAGGACCATCCTTTGATAGAAATAATATTTTTGGGAGGCAGGCTTTACAAATCGGCCTTTACAACATTTGGCAATACGACGTTGGAAAGTATCGCTAATTTTAGGGCTGATTTATATTTCTTGGGTGTTTGTTCGATTACTCCCGAAAATTTATCGTGCAATTATCAGGAGGATGCCGAAACAAAGCGGGCGATGATGAAACAGAGCGTCCGGATCGTTGGATTGTGTACATCGGATAAATTTGATACGGAGTCAAATTTTATCATTGATGAGACCAAAAAGCTTGATATCATCGTCACGGAGAACGATTCAACGAGCCCACAGATGAATAAATATATCGCACAGGGAATTGAATTGATTTAAGCAATCAATGATAGCAGGTTAAAAGAGGTTACTATAACCTCTTTTGTTCTGAAAGTTATTTTGTGGCTTTGATCTGAATATCCAAAGTAAATTCGTCTTCAATAGCCCGGTTTCCAAGATCAGAGAAAAAGCTTGCTGAACGATATTGGATATCAAAATCCAGTCGATTTACTTTTACACCCAATGCTTCAGCGGAAAGCCCATCGGCGGTGCTAGTTACCTTTGCTGGAAAAGATATGGCTTTCGTTTTGTTTTTAATTGTAAGATTACCTGTGATTATTGGAGTAGTCTTGCTGTTATCCACTTTGGCGATAACGAATTTTGCCGTTGGATATTTAGGTACATCAAAGAAATCTTCATTTTTAAGATGACCGGTTAATTTCGGCGCATCAGTACAGGCCATAGAATTCATATCAATGGTAAATCCGCCTCCTGTAATTTTACCTTTATCAGTTTGGATCGTTCCCTCTTTCAAGGCTATGGTACCGACATGACCACCGACGACTTTCTTTGCCTCCCATTTGATCGTTGATGTTTGTGTATTGACTTTGTAGGTTGTTTTTTGCGCAAAGGCAAAGGAAGAGCTACAAATAATAGCAACGAATAATAAGGTTCTTTTCATAGAAATGATTTGTTTTAAATCAAATATACAAGAAACCGGACATATTTAAATAAATAACATCGTGATCGCATAGTTTATGGCTGCAGGTCACTGAGCGTAAGCCTTTTGAAACATAAAACTAACTCGAAGTATGCTTAACCGATATTTGAATCGCATAGTGCCTTATTTCTCCTGTCGAACTATTATTTTTTTAATAATCCAATATATTTATAGCTATTGATGAAAACGCCTGTAGGAGTTGCCTTTGAATCGATAAAAGCGAGTTTTTGCGCATTTACCTTGTCTGACAGTAAACGTTTGCCATGCCCCAACAGAACAGGGTAAGTAATGAGCACGACTTCGTCAACGAGACCTTGCTCAAGTAAAAGGGAGGTCAGTGCGGAACTTCCCGCAACGATCAGATCGGGACCGTCTGTTGATTTAAGTGTATGAATAGCAACTTCAATGTTGTTGCCTAAATTTTTGACAGGCCCCCAGATTAAACTGTCGGGACGGTGAGTTGCGACGTATTTCGTAGCAGCATTTATTGCATTGGCCATTGGAAAATCGCCTGCATTAGGCCAGAAGCTGCTAAAGATATCATAGGTATGACGGCCCAAAAGAAGGTCAAAGTCCGGACCATAGGTCTGAAAGAGCATTTCCGCTCCTGCGGGACTTCTATAGGCTGTTGTCCATGCGCCATAAGTGTAATCTCCATCGTGTTCGATGACGCCGTCGAGCGAGATGTGTTCGAAAATTCTGATCTTTCTCATTGTTTCAAGTGTTTGCTTATTAATCCAAATTTAGCGAAGTTTAAAAATACGAATGCGGTGCAATCGCGACAATATAAGGGTGGAATGCGTAACTTTAATCCATAAGTTAGCTGTACATGTGGACTTGAAGTCTCCATGTGCTATCGGCAATTCAGCGATGTAAGAAAAATAATGCATATATGGAATTTTCACCTTTCAACAATGTTGTTAAACTTTGTCTTCAGGGCATGAGCATGGAAGAAGCAAAACAGCCTGAAGAAGCCCTTAAAATATTTATGCAGGCCTGGAGCGGAGCTACCAACGATCACGAATGCTTTCTTGCAGCTTATTATGTAGCCCGGCAGCAAAAAACTGTTTCAGATAGATTGATATGGCTCGAAAAGGCCTTGAGCCATGCCTTAAAACTAAATGACAATACAGTTAAAAGTGCGCTACCGAACCTGTATCAGAAGCTTGCCAAATGTTACGGAGATCTGGGAGATAGCCAAAAATCAGCGGAATATGCTGAGTTGTCTACAATCCTGAACGAAAAACCATCGGATACTGGACCTTTTTACCATGGCACCAAAGCTGACTTGAAAGTAGGCGACCTATTGACTGCTGGCGGGAAATCGAATTATCAGCCTGAACTGACCATGAATCATATTTATTTTACGGGGCTAGTTAGCGGTGCCGGACTCGCTGCTGCTTTGGCAAAAGGAGAAGGTCGCGAGCGTGTCTATATTATTGAACCGACGGGAACCTTTGAAAATGATCCAAATCTAACAGATAAAAAATTCCCGGGTAATCCGACGCGCTCATACCGGTCCACAGCTGCTTTGAAAATTGTTGGTGAAGTAGAAGATTGGGACAGACCGAGTCTGGAAGATCTTCAAAGATTTCGTGAGCGGCGGACCGAAGGGAACGGTGAAATAATTAACTAAATATTTAGTAATTAATGTGTTGCCGATCTAACTTAAATAAACTTTCGTGTACCTACAACTGAAAAATAGCTGTTTAAGTGGTCCTTTTCACTGGTTTTCGATAAGCGATACAAATGATAATTCGTTGTGTTTTTTTACAATTGATATCCTATTTCTAAAAAAGAGAAAATAGCATATTTCGGATTTTTTATCTTGCTTGCTGGGGGTAATTTTGAGCTGTTGAAAATTATCGTCATGAAAAATATGAAATCAAGATTTTTGGACAAGGATTGGGAGTTGATCACCGAGGAATTGCATGATAGGGGCTTTGTGGTTGTACCTGATATACTGAATAAAGAAGACTGTGATGAACTGGTTGCAGCGTACGGTGCTGACAATAGGTATCGAAAGACGATCGTGATGGAGCGTTACCGTTTTGGTCTAGGGGAATACAAATATTTCCAATATCCATTGCCGAGACTAATCACGGCAATCAGGGAAAAAGTATACTGTATGATCGCTCCGGTTGCCAATCAATGGATGCAGGAACTCAATATGGATAAAAGATTTCCGGCTTCGCATGCTGCCATGCGAAATCTTTGTCAGCAACATGGACAGCTGGAACCGACCGTCCTTATTTTAAAGTATAATGTGGGCGGATTTAATACATTACATCAGGATCTGTACGGTGAAATCTATTTTCCCTTACAAATCGTGGTGTTGCTAGATCAGGTGGATCAGGATTATACGGGCGGTGAATTTGTGATCACGGAACAGATACCGCGAGCGCAATCGAAGGTCAATGTTTTAAAACCCAATCGCGGTGATATGATCGTCTTTACGAGTAATTTTCGCTCAGTGAAAGGAACTAAAGGCCATTATCGTGTCCATATGAAACACGGCGTTAGCCCATTGCACAGCGGAATGAGGCATAGCCTTGGCATTATATTCCATGACGGACTTAGCTAACGGATGCCAGGTAGGTAAAATAGACTATTTAGATAACAGGTATGCACACAATAGAAGAAAGATTAAAAACGAAACAATGGGATCTTATTCTTGACGCATTGATCGACAAGGGGTTCGCGGTTGTTCCCGATGTTGTAGATGATCAGGAATGTGCCGAATTGTTAGGAGAGTTTAAGAGTGAATATCGTTATCGGAAGACCGTTGTCATGGAGCGCTACCGTTTTGGGCGTGGCGTTTATAAGTATTTTCATTATCCATTGCCCGGTATCCTAACCGAATTAAGGGAAAACTTTTACGGTTATTTGATGCCTCTTGCCAACAGATGGATGGAGGTTTTAAAAATAGCTAGACGGTATCCGCCAACACATCAGGATTTTATTGAACAGTGTAGGAAGAATGGTCAGGAGAAGGCTACAGCCTTAATCCTCGGATATGGTGCCGGTGGATTCTGCACCATGCACCAGGATCTTTATGGGGAGATTTTCTTTCCGATGCAGCTTGTTCTTTTTTTGGATGATATCGATACAGACTATACGGGAGGAGAGTTTATTTTAACTGAAAATATACCGATGGCTCAATCCCGTACGCATGTCATTAAGCCAAAAAAGGGTGATATTATTGTGTTCGCTACTAATTTCCGTCCGGTTAAAGGGGCAAAGGGTTACTACCGCGTGACCATGAAGCATGGTGTATCGACTATTCATAGTGGCAATCGGCATTCCTTAGGCTTGATCTTTCATGACGCTAAATCATAAAAAACTAGTCCTACACAATGGTCAGACATATAGATTTGGGAGAGACAACTGCCGATAGAAAGAAGTCCTTAAATTCCTTCATTCGAAAGGGCGAAATTACTTTGGGTGGCTATCAAAAGACGAGGATTTATGGCCGTTTAGACTGCCTGTCCGGTAAACGAATGAAAGTCGAGCATCGGGTTTTCTTTAAAGATGAAACCGAGGCAATCAGCAATGGATATAGACCTTGTGGCCATTGTATGCGCAAAAGATACCAGCAATGGAAGGCTAATAAGCTGTAGGGACTGCACCTTTCGTCAAGTAAGTGCATATCATGCTCCGGAAATTTACAGCTAAATTTTGATTTGCAAGGCAGGGCAACTTAAAGGAAAAGTGGCAGTCGTGTAGTATTAACAATTTCTTTCATCACAAAATAGCTTTCCATATGCCGAATTCCTTTAATCGTCGCCAGTTTATTGAAGTTAAATTCATGATAGTGGTCGACATCCCTGACCATAACCTTGAGCTGGTAATCAAAAGCACCGGTCACGTGGAAGCATTCGACCACTTCCGGAAATTTCTGTATTTCTTCCATAAACAGCAAAGCGCTTTCGTTTGAATGTTTTTCCATACTGATGGATACAAGGACCATAAGGTTCAGATCGAGTTTTCGCCGATCCAGTAGATATACTTTTTGCCTGAGCACAGTTGTTGTCATCAATTTCTTAATCCGTTCGTATACAGGAGTCATGGATAAGTTGACGCGATCGGAAATTTCCTTGTTACTCATGTTGGCATCCTGTTGCAAAAGGTCCAAGATCATCAGATCTTTTTCATCTAATTTCATTGTCGTAGTAATTTAAATCTAAAAACAAAGGGGTATAAGCGTATCGTTAGGTTTTTACATCCAAAAATAATAATATTTTAATATTATTTTACTAAAATAAAGATAATGATAGGTTTTAAATACTATAATTTAAATTAAAGTAGTAAATTCATCTTGCTTAATATCAGTTGCCAACCTAGAAAAAGAATTATGAGTGATCCCCAATTAAAGAAAGTCCTTGGCCCCGTTATGTTATGGGGATTGGGTGTAGGGTATGTTATTTCAGGAATGTATTTTGGGTGGAACCTCGGACTGGCAGAAGGAGGGACATTGGGGTTAGCCATCGCAACGATTTTTGTTATTATTATGTACCTAACCTTTACATTCAGTTATACAGAGATGGCATGTGCCATACCAAAAGCTGGGGGAGCTTTTGAATATGCCAATCGAGGACTTGGAAAACACTTGGGATTTGTTGCCGGAATTGCTCAAAATATAGAATTTGTGTTTGCACCGCCAGCCATTGCGGCGGCGATAGGGGCTTATCTACATCTGCTCCATCCCGATGTTGACTACCTAATTTTTGCTATCGGAGCCTATCTGATTTTTACGACGATGAATATTCTAGGGGTGAAACTTGCCGCTTCCTTTGAATTGGTTGTTACGGTTCTGGCAGTTATTGAGTTGCTGATATTTGCTGGTGTGACACTGCCGGCATTTGAATTTTCCAATCTACAGCAAAATGCGCTTCCGAATGGTTATTCTGGCATTTTTGCGTCCATTCCCTTTGCCATCTGGTTTTTTCTTGCCATTGAGGGTGTTGCCAACGTCGCCGAGGAAACTATCAATCCACAAAAAAATGTGTTGATCGGTTTTGGATCGGCTATTGTCACTTTGGTCGTGTTGTGTATCATTACATTTTTATCGGCAGTCGGAGTCGCGGGCTGGGAAGCTGTCGTCTATCCTCCGGGCAGCACCGAAGCTTCGGATTCGCCCTTACCTCTTGCCATTGCCAACGTTATGAATAGTTCACACATCCTTTACAAACTGCTTATCGGCGTGGGTCTGCTTGGACTTATTGCATCCTTCCATGGAATTATCTTGGCTGGGGGGCGTGCTACCTTTGAGTTTGGACGGGTAGGGTATGCACCATCCATCTTGGGAAAAGTTCATTCCCGCTTTAAAACGCCGGCTAATGCATTATTGATTAATATGGCGGTTGGTATTGTTGCACTACTGACGGGTAAGACAGCAGGAATTATTACCATTGCCTGTTTTGGAGCAATCAGTCTATATATCATATCCATGTGGTCTTTTTTCGCCTTACGTAAAAAAGAACCCTCATTGGAACGTCCCTTTAAAGTTCCTTTATATCCCGTATTTCCGATGCTCGCACTGATCATTGCCGTGATCTGTCTGGTTGCTATGATATTTTATAACCCATTGACAGCCTTATTATTCTTTGGGCTTGTCATCTTATCATATCTTTATTTCCTAATCTTCCTTGACAAGGATAAAACCGTCAAATTATGATAGACAAAAAAGAAATTATTTCCAAATTAAAGGCAAGCAAGAGTACACATGTCAAAGTTGCAGTAGCGGATATCGACGGTGTATTGCGTGGCAAATTTATGCATCGGGACAAGTTTATCTCTTCATTGGACAGTGAATTTGGTTTTTGTTCCGTGGTATTTGGATGGGATGTCAATGATCAGGTTTATGACAATGTAGAAATTACAGGATGGCATACTGGTTATGGCGATTTTCCTGCACGTATAGATGGAAACACCTTCCGTAAGATACCCTGGCAAGAAGATATTCCTTTCTTTCTTGCCGATTTTGAGACGTCAGAAGCTACAGACAAAAATGTCTGTCCAAGGGCACTTCTTAAAAATATCATTGCACAGTCGGAGGATTTGGGATACAAACCTATTTTTTCACAGGAATTTGAGTGGTTTAATTTTGTAAAAGTAACTAATGGATCTTCCCAAAATAGTTTTAAAGACATGACACCGATCACCTCCGGTATGTTTGGATACTCCATATTGCGGATGGCTGACAATTACAGCTTTTTTCAGGACCTGTTGGCGATGCTCGAACAGTTTGGTGTCCCTTTGGAAGGATTGCATACAGAAACAGGGCCCGGTGTACTGGAAGCTGCTATTCAATGTAGTCATGCACTTGAAGCTGCTGACAGGGCCACACTCTTTAAGTCAGCCGTAAAAGAGATCGGTAAAAAACATGGTATCGTTGCCAGTTTCATGGCCAAACAGACTAAAGAATTGCCCGGCTGTAGTGGACATGTACATCAAAGCCTGTGGGATCTCAAACAGGAGAAAAATCTTTTTTATGACGCCGATGACCAACGGGGTATGAGTGAATTGATGAAGCAGTTTCTCGCTGGGCAGCTATATTGTTTACCTGATGTTCTACCCTTATTTGCTCCTACTGTAAATAGCTATAAAAGACTCACGGAAGGGGCTTGGGCTCCGACGACCTTAACCTGGGGGATTGATAACAGAACTACTGCACTCCGTGTTATTGATGGTGGACCGAAGGCGACTCGTATTGAGCACCGCGTTGTCGGCTCAGACGTCAACCCATACCTTGCCATCGCCGCCTGTTTGGCCAGTGGGCTCTACGGGATCAAACACAAGCTATCATTGGATAATCCGAATACTGTTGGCAATGGTTATAAGGATTTACAACATGGTATTCTGCCGAGGAATCTCTATGAAGCTACCGGTCGGATGGCACAGTCTGAAATCGCTTCGGAATTGTTTGGAGAACGATTTGTTGATCACTTTTGCAAATCAAGGCTGTGGGAATGGCGTCAGTTTTCGGAACAAGTAACAGATTGGGAAACAAAAAGATATTTTGAAATTATTTAACTGCAAGATGGATACAGCTAAAATTTATGGCTTTAATTTTCCTACACCCATTCGTTTCGGTGCAGGAGCAATCAATGAATTACCGGATTACCTGTTGAATAATGGTCTTATTCGGCCTTTATTAGTAACGGATCCAACTATTGCTGAGCTTCCTTTTTTTAAGGATATCCAGCGTAAATTGATGAGCAAAGGAATTGATGTGGTCGTGTATCACGATCTGCACAAAAATCCCGTTAAATCTGATGTACTGCAGGGCGGTGATGTTTATCGGGACAACAATAGAGATTCTATTATCGGTGTAGGTGGCGGAGCAGCACTTGATGTTGCCCGTGCAATAGCACTTCGCGCGCATCATCACCGTGATCTTTTTGATTATGACGATCTTATCGGGGGAGATATCTATGTGACCAATGAGATCCCTCACTTGATCACGGTACCCACTACAGCCGGTACCGGAAGTGAAGTCGGCCGAAGTGCCATTATTTCCGAAGACGAATCCAAGAAAAAGCGTATTCTGTTCAGTCCAAGATTGATGGCGAAAATAGTCTTTGCGGATCCACTCCTTACCATGGACCTCCCGGCATTTGTTACGGCAGCAACGGGGATGGACGCACTCACCCATAATATGGAAGCTTATCTGGCAAAAGGATATCATCCAATGTGTGACGGTATTGCGCTAGAAGGGATGGCTATGGTAGCCGGGTCTATTGAAAAAGCAACCAAGGAATCTGATTTACAGTCGCGTTCCAAGATGCTTTTAGCTTCACTCATGGGAGCTGTGGCTTTTCAAAAGGGACTGGGTATCGTACATAGCCTTGCACATCCACTTTCATCTTTGTTGGACACACATCATGGGCTTGCAAATGCGATTAATCTACCCTATGGCATGCAATTTAACTATGCAGGATTCGAAGATCGTTTTGATAAGATTGCAGTTGCGCTTGGTATCGGTAATAATGCTGGGGATAAAGTCGTAGACTATTTATTTGAACTCAATACACGTTTGAATTTACCGACGTGTTTATCCTCCATAGGTGTGCAAAAGCAACATCTTGCACCATTGTCGGAATTAGCATACGCAGATTTCTGTCATCCCTCAAATCCTAAGCCGGTTACAACAGAAGACTTTCTAGCTATTTATGAAACAGCATTTTAGTAAAAATAGTATGATCAAAATAGGAATAAGCGCATGCTTTTTTTATCCCGACAAGGATCGTGCTGTTTTTGGGCCCAAATCGTTGAGCTATATGGAAAATGACATGGCACGCTGGATCGGGAAAAAGGGCATACTTCCGGTGCTGCTCCCCGATTTGGATGATAGCTTGTTGACGGAAATCATTGATCAGATGGATGGTATCATCCTCCAGGGCGGAAGTGATATCGCTCCGGGGCGTTATGGTGAAGTTCCAATAGG
Organism: Sphingobacterium athyrii; assembly: GCF_003071065.1. Classification (GTDB taxonomy): domain Bacteria; phylum Bacteroidota; class Bacteroidia; order Sphingobacteriales; family Sphingobacteriaceae; genus Sphingobacterium; species Sphingobacterium athyrii. The sequence continues at coordinate 470,532 of NZ_QCXX01000002.1, forward strand.
TCGATGGAAAGGAGATGCTTATCGGGATCAGTATGAATTAAAAATACTGGATTACGCGATTAAGCAGGAGAAGCCAATATTGGGGATTTGTCGGGGTTTTCAATTAATGAACGTTTATTTTGGTGGCACGCTTTATCAGGATATTCCTTCACAGGTACCCGTTGCGGGAGTCCACCGATCGGCGGAATTATACGATACGATTAATCATCCTATTAAATTTGTTTCCGGAACCTTGTTTGGTGATCTGTATGGACATGTTTCTAACCCTAAGGTAAACACTGTACATCATCAGGCGATCAAACAACTGGGACAGGATTTGGAAGTATATGCTCGTTCAGACGATGGTTTTATAGAAGCATTTGGATATACCAAAGTAGCTGCCGGTAAAGTTATGGGAGTACAATGGCACCCAGAGTTCTCCGGCACGCAAGCTGGCGAGCTTTTGGATGAAGAATTGATTTTTAATGTTTTTCTTGAACATGCAAAACAACATAGAAATTAGAAACCCTGCCACAGGAGAGGTGGACGCTGTGATCCCTGCCATCACGGCTGCTGAATTGGATGTAACGGTTAACGTTTTGAAAAAGGGGCAACGTTCCTGGTCAAAAGTACCACTACAACAACGTTTAGACTGCATAATTGAATTTGGTCAGTTAATTCTGGCCAATAAACAGGAGCTTGCTGAAATCCTGACAAGGGAAACAGGAAAGCCTATAACGCAATCGCTGAACGAAATTGCGGGTGCACAAAACCGTATTGAGCATCTTAAAGCAAACGCCAGCCGATGGCTTTCGGAGGAACTCATTACGACGGAAGGGACAACACATGAAAAGATCGTGTATGAACCATTGGGAGTGATCGCCAATATATCGGCATGGAATTTCCCATATAACGTTGGATTTAATGTATTCCTGTATGCGTTGGCGGCTGGAAATGCCGTGCTTTATAAACCATCCGAGTTCGCTACCGTTACAGGCATACGATTTGAAAAATACCTATATCAAGCGGGGATTCCTGAAGACGTATTTAAATGTATTGTCGGAGATGGCCAAATTGGACAACGGTTGTTGGAGCTGCCTTTAGCTGGTTATTTTTTTACAGGTTCGTATAAGACCGGTGTCCATATCGCTACCACAGTGGCACATAAACTGGTTCCGGTTCAACTAGAGCTCGGGGGGAAGGATCCATTATATGTCACCGATGATATCGTTGATATTAAGAAAGCTGCGATTCTCGCCGCAGAAGGTGCTTTTTACAACAATGGGCAGAGCTGCTGTGCTGTAGAGCGCATTTATGTCTCGGATAAGATTTATGATCAGTTTGTTGAAGCCTTTATTGAAGAGGTCGCCTCTTATACTATTGGAGATCCGATGATGCAGGATGTATTTATCGGGCCCCTCACCAGACCCGCCCAGCTTACTGTGCTTGATGCACAAGTAAAAGATGCACTCGCCAAAGGAGCGACGTTGCGCCTAGGTGGGCATGCACTGGAAAAAAACGGATATTATTATGCGCCTACGGTATTTGAACACTGTAACCATGAAATGGAATTGATGAAAGAAGAGACTTTTGGGCCATTGATCGGCATACAGAAGGTAACTTCAGATGATGAGGCAGTCCGTTTAATGCAGGACACCACATACGGTTTGACCGCGGCTGTGTTTTCCAGTGACGAAGAGCGGGCCATGACCATCCTCGAAAAAATGGATACGGGAACAGTATATTGGAATTGCTGCGATAGGGTAAGTCCAAATGTCCCTTGGTCGGGGCGGAAAAACTCAGGATTGGGATCAACCTTATCCGCGCAGGGAATTCGGGCATTCGTTCAGCCCAAAGCATACCACTTACGACCCTAGATTGATATACTAATATCCGAGGTAGGGGAGGCAGGAACGAATTTCGACATTTTAAGTAAGTCGTTTAGTCTAGCGAAAGTTTTTTATTGATAAAACTTTCTAATTTATAAAAGGTGTGTTCCATAATTCAATATTTATGGGGCTACACCTTATTTTTTAAATGGAATATCGTGATCTCAGGCAGTATCCCCAATCTGCTTGGGTAATCGAGGTAGCCGAAACCAACATTGACATAAAGCGATTGATGTTTCTCTTGGTATAGGCCAGCCCATTCACGATATGCGTATTGGATTGGACTCCATTGATAGTCAGGATGGCTAAACCCAAATTGTCCGCCATGCGTGTGTCCGCTAAAGGTGACATCAATCATGGGGTATTTTGGTAATATCTCAGCTCTCCAATGTGAGGGATCATGTGAAAGCAGCAGGTTGACTGCTGAGGAGGGATCCACTTTGGACATAGCCAGATCAAGATCACCATAGTTGTGCGGGTTGTTTACGCCCCAATTCTCGACACCGATGAGGGTGATTTTTTCGTTATTTAGGCTGACCTCTTTTGATTCATTGAGAAGGAGCTGCCAACCAAGTTTACGATGAATGTCTTTCACATTGACTAAATTCTCCTTCTTTGTCGAGGTATGTTTATTGTTGAAATGAAATCTATTAAAATGATAGTCTCCATAGTCATGATTTCCCAAAATTGAAAAAATGCCAAGCGGGGCGCTTAGCTTGTTAAAAATGGGGAGGTAATCATCCATTTCCTCAGCAAAATCATTTACTAAATCTCCAGTAAAAAAAATCATGTCCGGTTTCTGTGCAAGCAGTAGTGCTACACCTTTTGTTACTGCATCTAAATTATAAAGGCTCCCGGCGTGTATATCTGAAATCTGAGCGATAGTAATACCATCGAAAGATCTAGGAAGATTTGGTAAAATCAGGTTAACATGTTTGACCCGGTAATTATAAATATTGGACTTAAACCCACGGGTCAACGCCACCAATGGAATACTGCTTATCAAAAGTCCACTTTTGATAATAAAATCAGATCTTCCCATGCGCGCGCTGTTACCATTTGAATCCACTACCATGCTGTTCTCTGTTGGCCGTCTAAAAATATTTATGATGAACGCCGATAGTACATCAACGCCAATAAATAGAAACAGGATCGCTTTTCCCAATAAGAGGGAAATAGGGAAGAACATGAAACAAGCAGCGATAAAATTGCTCCATTCAAAAAATAAATTTAAGAATATACAGACATAAGAGGAAATACTCAATAGCCACCAGATGATGTTTGCAACTAATGGCTGTGATTTCCATACAGCCAGTCTGCGTAACCTTAAGTATATTAAAACATCAAAAAGAAGAAATATAACGATAATTTTTAGGTAAGTGTATAACTGTGGGATCATATAAAATTTTACCTTTTTAAGGGATAAGTCGAAAATTGATTAATTATATCTAAAGTACTATTTTTTATGTTAATCCTGATATGGATTTGTCCTGCTACCAAAGCTAAATCTTGTCATAGGACAAGCGTTTTGACTAATTAATTTTACTATTTTGTTTGTGATTTAAGAACAAAAATATGAACATAAAATTTGAAGCGGGGATTAATATCGCTATAAAAATTCCCAAAAATAAATACGAAAAGACTGTTGCATTTTACAGGGATATACTGAAATTGGATGTAGAGGAGAAGCCAATCAATAACCCGACGGTTTCGAGGACACATGAAGTGAAATTTGGACACAATATCATTTGGTTAGATTGCGTGGATAATTATACTCATTCCGAAACTTGGTTGCAGCTTACTGTTCCTAATGTCCCTGAGGCGACCGATTATCTGTTATCAAATGGGGTGGAAACCTGTGACGAAATCGAGGAACTTCCAGAAAATATGCACTGGATAACTGACCCTGCGGGTACAGTGTTTAATTTGCAAAAAACATGATAATTACAAGTTAAGTGATGTTTGCAGCATCCTACCATTTTTCTACTTTGATGGCTTTCCTCAAAGGATGAAAGTGAGATAATATGACAATAGGTACTATGATAGTTGGAAGCAAGACATATGGAAATTGTAGTACAGCAATATTGGGTTGATCAAATGCCATTGTTTGTAAAGGTAATGGCGATGATAATATACCAATAACAACGACTTGCAATAACGAACATATCCCTAAAATATTCCATACTTTGAAAAGTGCAGATGTCAATATTCTGGGATTTAGGCTACTGAATACTAAAAATAAAATGGCGGTGACACCAAAAAATAGATCATAGTTCCAACCAAGAAAGGTCATTTCGATGGGGAGCATTTTATGCTTGAAAAGTTGGAAAATGATGAATTCAATCGGGATTCTAATGATATGGATACCCAACAGGTAATAAACGTTCAACCCTACATTTTTTGATAATCTATAGTAGCTTATACTGAGCAGGAGAACACTCACAAGGATGAGCACAAAAGAAGGTGGAAATGATAGGAAAATATTAAATGATGAGACTGCTGAAAGTGCAAATGACCATATCATCATAGGAATGATGATCATTTTATTAGGGGACGCCAGTCCAAATAAAACGATACATGCTAAGGTGAAAACTGAAAAAAGAACGTGCATAGAAAAACAGATTTGTGTTATAAAACTAAAAGATATTCTGGTTTAAATACTTGTCCTAAGACAAGTATTTAAATGACTTATCTGCTGTCTTCTTTGAATTTGCGCTATCCAAACTTTACGCGCCAAGAGCGCTGACAATGAAAAAATTATTTGACTGCTGAGGTATCAACTTTTTAAAGTCAATAAATGAATACGGATGCGAATGGTCTTTAAAAGACGACCGTTTAAATTATATTAAATCCGGTGTATATAATTGTTTTTTCGTAAATGGTTTAATGCGAATTATTATTCGTATCTTTAGGAATAAGGTTTACTACTTACATAACCCATTCGGTAAGCCAAATATGATAAAAGCTTCTTGTTTTATCTTTAAATTTCCCCAATCACCCAATCGCGAAATTTTCTGTTAGAACCAACCGCACATAATTTTAATCACCCGCTGCTAATGTTTTTATGGTTATCGGGTATCTTCACAATATAAATTTCATAGGTCATGAGTAAAGATCAAAAAAAGGAAAAAAGCACCAAAGAAAAAACGCAGTCTTCTTATCAAAAAGAGAAAGACTCGATTTCAAAAGATTTAACAGATAATGTCTTCCGAAAGAAAAAGAAATAAGCCGTGTAGCAGATTGCTTGTCTTAAAATAATGGTAGATTATTAATTTGGAGCGAGTATAAAGGATGGAGTATTAGACCATGCTTTTGCTCGCTTTTTTATGTGCAAATTTTTTATGCTCGCCTCATTAATTAAACTTTTTTCGATTAAGACCAAGTGTTTAAATTCTCTTCAGAAGAGGAATAAAAATTTCAGGAGTCATTAACACTAAAGCTTATAGGTAAAAGCATTGATATTCATTCCGGCACCTACCGAAGCAAATAAGATAATGTCATTTTTTTGAAAGGAATGACCATTCATTTTTCCCTGTCTGATTAAATCGTAAAGCGTTGGAATTGTTGCGACACTGCTATTTCCAAATTTATGAATAGACATAGGCATGATGTCTTTTGGCGGCTGCATGTTGTATAAACCATAGAATCGTGAAATAATAGCCTCATCCATTTTCTCATTAGCCTGATGAATTAATACTTTTTTTATTGCAGTAATATCTAAATTAGCTTTTTCCATACAGGCCTGCATGGCTAAAGGGACTTTGTTGAGTGCGAATTCATATATTTTCCGCCCTTTCATTTTTATGTAGTATGTATTTGGTTCGTGTTGGCTGTTAAAGGAATTGCCAAAATAAAGGTAATCGGATTCATCAAAAGTATAACTTGCACTCTGATAGGAGAGCAATCCTGCTTCCGAGGCTGTTCCTTCTACAATAACTGCACCCGCACCATCAGCATAGATCATCGAATCACGATCGTAGGGATCTACGACTCGGGAGAGAGTTTCGGTACCAATAATCATACAACGTTTGGCCATTCCCGATTTGATAAATGCATTCGCCTGTATCATCCCTTCATTCCAGCCCGGACAGCCAAATAGAAGGTCGTAAGCGATACAGCCCGGATTTTTTATTCCTAATTTTTTCTTAACCCGAGCGGCTAAACTAGGTACGGTATCCGATTGAGTCTTTCCATAACGTACATCTCCATAATTATGCGCTACAATGATATAATCGAGTGTCTCTTGATCTACTCCAGCATTTGCAACTGCTCTTTCTGCCGCAATAAATGCAAGGTCAGAGGCTACTTGATTCTCCGCAGCATAACGACGTTCGGAAATTCCGGTAATATCTTTAAACTTGCCTATAATGGACTCGGGATATTTGATTGGCTCGCCTGTTTCATCCAAAAAAACACGATTTTCAAAATGTGTGTTGTTTATTATAGTGTCCGGAAGATAGCTGCCCGACCCAATAATTTTAGTATTCATAAATGTCCCTCCGTTTCTCAACTATTGAGTTAGCAATTGTATTTTATCTAGTGGAAACGCAGCGTTCTCTTTCGATGCCCAGTGATATATAGATTTCAATGTACACGTTTTTTTACTGAGCCTTCCTTTTTTTAATTTACTAAAATTATTTGTAATATTCCTACACAAAATAAATAAAAGAGGATTTTTTCTTTATCCCTGGTGTATATACCTTAAGTGTCAATCAAATTCGTTCTAGGTGAACTAATATACATTGAGAACTGTTCTCTTGAGAAAAAAGCCCGACATTTTAAACATTAAAAGAATGGTATTGGGCCATCAAAGTAACCAATTTGCATAGCTGCAACAGAGTAATTGTACTGTTGTGGGCATTAGGAAATGTGTCATAGACCAGCAAAGCGAAGATCTATCATTAACAATCGGAATTTTTTGTATTCTGACGAATAGCTAACAAAAGACCTATGTCGCTTATGAATTAATCTATGCTCATTGTATGATTTTAAAAATATAACAATGAAAAGACAAATTGTGGTTTGTGACAATGATATAGAGATCCTAAATGCATTTTCTATGATCTTAGAAGACGATCAGACTGTCGTAACAACGGTTGCTAACGCCTCGGCCTTAGCTGCTGTATTGGATGGTATAAAAGCTGACATACTTTTTATGGATATCCATATGCCTAACCAAGATGGCGATCAAATACTTCGCGAATTACGGGCTTCGGATAAACATCATAAGCTGCCTGTTGTCATGATTTCTGGAAGTCCCGATGGAAGAAGTATATCCTTGGAATGTGGAGCTGATGGGTTTTTAGCTAAGCCTTTTGATATCATTGATGTTGAAAATTATATTCGAAGATTTGTCTACGAACGATGACCTTAATTCTTGTTTTAGTAAGCGTATCCTCTATTTTAAGGCTTTATCGTTTGGTCGAAACGTCGTTGTCATATTTTTTACGCACTTGTATTTAGATTTATTCAAAATAATAATATATTTGACCCCATTATTATCTTTGATTTAAATACAGAATAAATATCATCTACTAGGTTTTTATACACAAATGGCAAATCCTCAATACCACATGGCTAAGATCACTGCCATATTATTATGCTGTTCTTTTTCGTTATCTCCAACACTCAATGCCAATAGTTTAGCTATTTGGAATCCCGCTGTTACACTGCGTTCTTTAGGACAGCAGCAATGTTCAATTTCAGGTCGCGTCGTTGACCCGAACGGACTTCCTTTGGCAAATGTTCGTATCCAGTTACGAGGGTTGAACAGTACTAGATCTGATAAAGACGGTTATTTTGAATTAACAGGCATTAATTATGGTAAATATCAATTGATATGGAGTTGTGTCGGATTTGAAAGTGTGTCCCGGGATATTGAAATCGTACACGAACAACATCAATTGGGATTAATCACACTTCAGGCAAAACAGCACAGTTTGGATGAAGTTGTTGTGACAGCAAGCCGGTTAGCAGAGCATATTAATGAAGTACCATCGTCAGTTACTTACATTGGAGGAAAGGCGCTGGATCAACAGCGACAGATTAATGACAATCTGCCGAATATCCTAATGCAAAAGGTCCCCAGTATTTCACCGAGTGAAGAGAGTCAGAATAATTTTATTGCGAAGATTCGTGGACGAAATTTTTTGGTACTTATCGACGGTATCCCGCAATCCACGCCATTACGAAACGGGGGACGTGATCTACGGACGATAGATGCAAGCGCGATTGACCATATCGAAGTTGTTAATGGAGCGACAGCAATGTATGGCAATGGTGCTGCAGGTGGCGTTATCAACTATATCACCAAAAAGCCGCAGAAAGGAAAGAAGATAAGCTCCTCTACGTATTTTAATAACACCTTGAGTCTGGTAAAACCAAATGAAACGTATGGTTACAATATTTCACAAGTATTTTCAGGTCAGATTGAAAAATGGGATTATGTTGTACAAGGTAAAATTGGTCATACAGGGGCGATACGCAGTTCGGATGGAACAGTCGTGAGTCCGTTTTATGGGTTGGGCGAAACGCGTTCATATAATACCATGGCTAAAATGGGTTATCAGATCGCTCCAGAACATCGCCTGGAATTTATGGGTAATTATTACCGTAGTTTGCAGGATAGCAAATATGTGGGTACTACTGGTGATTTCGGCCATTCTCCGGCGATAGGTATTCCTTCAGATACGGTAATCAACGGTGGTACTCCCTATAATAAGGCATTTCACCTAAAATATGACGGCCAATATGGAAAGACTGCTGCAAGTTTAAGCCTCTATTACGAAGATATGAATACGGTTTTTGAGACATATAATCAAACCTACTCTGACCATCAAGGGGCGAGGCTTAATTTTAACACCCCTTTTCGGCTGGGGACATCTACTCCGCTATCTCTGATCTATGGAGTAGACCTGCTGAAAGATCATACGGTACAGAAAACGATGAAGGATGATCTGGTTACCCCAGATATGAATATGGACAATATAGCTTTCTACTTACAGAGCAAATTGAATATCGCTACGAACTGGATTTTGAAAGGAGGGCTTCGTTATGAAAATATACGGTTTAAGGTGGGAGATCTCACCAAAGGAGGGAAGCTAACTGTAGGTGAACGCAATAACTCAGATGCATTTGTATTTAATATGGCGACAAGGTATAATAAATACAATTATTTACAGCCTTTTGCTTCATTTTCTCAGGGATATTCTATCGGTGACGTAGGACTTATCCTTCGGAATGGGGTCCCTTTAAGTCAGATAGATCCCAAACCAGTCGTAGTTAATAACTTTGAAATCGGGCTGAATGGCAGGATGACGATGTGGGACTATCAACTGACTGGCTATTACAGCACTTCTAAGAAAGGCAATACTTTTGCCGAGACCTCTGCTCCGGGCAACTATGAATTGATTCAGGTACCTCAGCGGATCTATGGATTGGAGTTTGTCGGTAATTTGAGACCCACACAATGGTTGTCCATAGGTACTGTACTGGGCTATATGGATGGACGTCAAGATTTGAAAAATGATGGCAGTTATAAGGATAAATTGGATAATTCGATCATCTCACCGTTTAAAATCAATCTGAATACCGATTTTAAATTGACTGATCGGTGGAATATATATCTGCAATATCTGCATCTTGGTGGACGTGACGTATTTCCTGCTGCTGAATATAATTATGGAAAATATCCTATTTCCGGATATAATCTTGTGGATTTTCAAACCAGATATAAATACCAAAAACTTACCTTTCTATTCTCGATCAACAATCTTTTCAATGCCAATTATTATCCAACTCATGCTGAGGTGCGCGGTGCTACCAATGAGGGACGCTACTATATAAAGGGCCGTGGAACTATGGCCAATTTTGGCGTACAGCTTGATATATAATCGCTGATCACCGAATAGAAATCTATTTATTTTAATGTGTTATTTATTTTAGGTACAATCATTATCATTGGACTTGTTTATTTTTCACAAGCATTGTTTGCCCAAACACCAAAAGGAAGTATTAGTGAAAGTCTTACAATGTAAATTAAGAGCTCAATTTATATTACTTCGCAGAATAAGAATGTTATCGTAGACTATCAATTGACAGAGAAGAATGTAGAAGCGCTACAGGAAGTAGTATTGTAACAGCATAAATGTATAGTATTATTCTAAACAGGAATAACTTAATGACTGGATAGTCTGTAGCCAGTAGGTGTTTCTCCTGTCCATTTTTTAAAGGCACGAACGAAAGCACTCGGTTCGGCATAGCCCAAAATGATTGATATTTCTTTTACAGATGAGGTCGTGTTCTGCATATAATGTATGGCTAGAGATTTACGAACCTCCTCAACAATTTGTATATAAGAAGCTCCTTCATCTTTGAGTTTACGCTGTAAAGTCCTTACACTTACATTGAAATTTCCAGCTACAGCTTCTATGGAGAGAGAATAGAGGTAAGAATTGGCGATAAGATAGTTAAATATTCTTTTTGAGAGAGATCCCATCAGTTCGTTCGGGTTTTGTAATTGATTTATCTTGTTAATGAGCAAAGTCTGTATCTGGTAGTTGGCGGTAATAATCGGAAAATCCAGGTATTCCTTTGGAAATTCTACGGTATAATGTGTTGATTTTCTTGCCGAGCATCTTAAGATCGTTTCATAAGCCGAACTGCTTTCCCGCTGGAAGTTAGGTAGCCCTACCATGATAGGGCTCAAATTTTTAAGGAGTAATCCTTTTAATTCATAGATTGTGAATGCTATTAAGAAATCTCCGAATTGTCTTTGGGTAGTAGGCAAGTGGTCAAAACCTCCATTTTTATGGTATTCGATGACGCATGTTTTATGCTTTAAGTCTATTTCCATTGTATAAAGATCTGTGACGAAATGCATGAGCGATCGCACTTGAAGCAGTGCGTCCCTCACGGTACAGCTTGTTTGGATGATCTGTCCTACGATATTTAAGGCTGCTAGTTGCATGGTTGCTCCAAAATGCAGGCCTATCAGTTGATCCTTTGAAAGCTGTACAATATTCCTCCATACGTTTTCAATCTGCTGATCAGTGATCTCAAATTGGCGACTGTTCATTAACTGAGCAATTGAAAAACCCGATAATGAGACAATTTTAATGCTATCCAAACCTCGATCCTCACAAAAAGCAATTAAGGCTTGCAACATGGTCTGTTTATAATTCATATTGTAAATGTACTGATATGTTTTGCAGCCTGTATCAAATTGTCGTATAATGTCAATATCTTGTCGTCTATTGGTAGCCCAAAGCCTTGTAAGCAGTTGTACTTTTGAGTAATAAAAAAAAGAAATTATGACACTAAAAAATGTATTGCTGACCAATGCGATCAGCTCAGGAATGACAGGAGTTTTATTGGTAACCATGCCTTCTGTATTTACAAAGCTATTTGAAACTGGAAATAATACAACATTTATTCCGGTAGGCGTTTTCCTCATTGTGTTTTCGATATTTGTTTTAGCCACTGCTATGAAGGAAAGTATCCCGGTCAGCTGGACCAAGTTTATCATCACACTAGATATTACTTGGGTTATAGCTAGCGTCATCGTCGTTATCGCCCTGTTTTCTTCCATTAGCACGATTGGATCTGTTATGATCCTAGCGGTCGCGGGATGGGTCGGAATGATGGTTTATCTACAGCATAAAAATCTAAACAGAATTTAAGATGGATGGATGCCTATGTAGGTCAGATTGTCGATAGACTGCGTCAAATCCTGCGGAAATGAGACTAGAGACTTATTTTACAGAAAGTAATGAGCAGTAACCCAACAGTAGAAATGTATGATCTCAAACAAGATCCAAAAGAACAGAACAATGTTTGCTAATGGCAATCCAAAAAAGGTGCATGAATTGCGTCAGCTGAATTAGAAGGCCCATGTTGAAAGTGCAATTTTCCCATTGACGAATAAGCGCAGTTAGAGGTCAATCCATTCATGAACAATGTCTTTCGGGATATCCCGAAAGACATTGTTCATGAATGGATCAGCATATTTTTTCTGATATAAACAGGCCATTGCAGTATCAACTGACGATACTACTTTTTCTGTATATCAATTAATATTTTGACTTCAGTAGGATCATTAACCAAAGCTTCAAATCCCTCTGAAACGATATTTTCTAAGCTTATTTTGCTTGTCACAAGTTTTTCCACTGGCATACGTCCACTATCGATAAGCGCAATAACTTGTGGAAAGATGTTACGATAAGCAATAATACCCTTGATCGTGATTTCCCGCAGTACCTGATCCAGCGCATTCGTGGTAACCGGCTTGCCAAACAAAGCTACTAAAACCGCTGTTCCACCATTTTTTAAACTATCAATCCCTGTTGAATAGGAGGCCTGTACGCCAGCACAATCTAGAAATACGTCTACACCAAGTCCTGTAATGGACTTAATTTTTTGTGGAATCCCTTCCTCTTTCGCGTTGATGGTATGTGTTGCACCGATGGCTTTTGCCTTCTCTAGACGTTTGTCTGCGATATCCGTGACAATAACTGTTGTCGCACCTGCTGCAAGTGCCGCCTGAACACATAGTAAACCTATGGGACCAGCACCAGATACTAATACGGATTCACCGATTTTAAGCCCGCTTTGGTGCACTGCATATACCGCGACAGCGGCAGGCTCCACCAATGCGCCTTTTTCAAAAGACATGCTGTCCGGTATTTTGTGTAGCATGTAGTCTTCAACGACAACATACGGAGCAAATCCGCCATTACTGGAAAGCCCGATAAATCCCAAGGGTTCGGACAAATTATATGCGCCATTTGCAATAAAGGGACTATCAAAGTTTTTAAAAATCGGTTCAACGACCACGCGGTCACCGGCTTTTACATGTTGTACACCTTCACCTACGGCCTCCACCACACCCGAAAACTCATGTCCAAGCGTAGTGACTCCCTGGTGTCCGTTTAGCGGGTAGGGTTGATCTACCGGGATTAATTGCGGGCCATGTACATACTCATGTAAGTCAGATCCGCATATTCCGGCGAAATGGACAGCTATTTTAACCTGACCAGCCTTTGGTTCAGGGATTTCTGTTGGTTCTACCCTAATATCTTTAGCAGCATACCAACGTGCAGCTTTCATTGTATTTGCCATGTTTGTCTTCTTTTTTTGTATATACTAAGGTAAAAAGAATGATCTGCTATCGATGTGATCTATATCTCCAACGTAAATGAGCTGGATCATTTCGCGGGGAGATTAACGGATTAAATCCTATAATTCAAAATGGCGATCATGATTAATATTCTGAGGATTTATTAACGAACTGTTGCAGTAAGTTGCAGCTTCAAATTCGCTGATACTCATTGAAAGGAAAGAGATTGAAGGAAGCAATTTTTTTAGTCTGGCAGTGATTGTTTTTGAAAGATTTGCTTTTTGTTCCATAGTTCGTCCTTCCATAATATACCCGAAAACATGTAAGAAATTAGTCTTATTGTTTCCGAGTCGATAATATTGGTAAGGCTGAATTCTAACCTTTATGTCATTAGCAGCGAAAATTCCTGCAGCAGCAGCTGTCTCGTATACAGTTCCCATGAGCTCAGCAGGAGCGATTGTCTGAAGAATATCTTGCGAACAGTCTATAATAAAATGAGGCATTAGTAGTATAATCTATTCTCTAACTAACAGTATACATTCGAAATTGTTTATCCGGATATTGTTGTCTCCAAAAGTCGATGTCAATTTATGCGTGCGCGGAGAGCTTACACCATGGTGATTTTATTCAATTGTCTTCATATGCTCTTAAGTGACCGCATATAAAGACAATTGAATTCAATATGAATTCTGTATTCTAAGATCTAGCTTACATTGTGCTAATCATTGTCATGATTTTCGGTTGCAAATGAAAACTTAATTGATTTTTGAGGATAAGTTTCCATACTCATGCGGCTGGTATTTTTGATAATACTTTTTAAGCTGACGCGATCACCCAATTTAAAATAAGCTTCTACGGTTTGGTAATCTAATAGATAAGGGCCACAAAAGTAATTTCCATTTGCATCTTTTTCTATGACTCCTTGATAAAGTCCCGCTTTTGTTTCTTTTGGCATATGTGTTTAATTTGAAAACAAAGGTAGGAAGAGTAATCGGCAATTCGGTGGCAATTGTAATATTCTCTTATCGAGAGTGCATTTGAATGTGAATAATAGCTCTTATAAATAGTCTCAGGTGTCTGTTCTAAATAACTATTCCAAGAATTTTATTAGTCGATTTTAGACGCGATTAAAACAAGAAAGTTTGTGTCAGTATTTGATGACAACAGCTTTTTTCGTTGAAGATCTACTTTATCCTAAGTAAGAAATATTAAATTAGCTGTTGATAATTAGAATATAAATATATCAGATTGGAAGTAAAGTTTCATATATATAAGATGATTAATAAAATAAAACTGGAGCAGTTATCGGCGATATTAGATGTCCTGAAGCTGGCTGAAAAACTAAAATTCGAATTGCGACATAGCTGGCTGTCTAATGGTCGTCAGGAGAGCGTTGCAGAACATACTTGGCGGATGTCGTTGATGGCCGTTTTGATTGAACCGCTTTTAGAGCAAAAAGTTGATCTCGCCCACCTATTGAAAATGATTATTATCCATGATCTTGTTGAAGCCGAAGCTGGTGACGTATCGGTATTGGATCAGATCCGCAACCCAGAGATCAAAAAAATCAAACAACAAAATGAAGAGAAGGCAATTCTTAGAATTAGAGAGCTGCTTACAGCAAGTAATGGTCAGGAGATATATGATCTTTTTTATGAGTTTGAGGAGAAGAAAACCTTCGAAGCAAAGGTGGCTAATGCTATTGATAAATTAGAAGTTCAATTGCAGCATAATCATGCTGATATTTCTACCTGGGAGGAGATCGAATACGATTTGTCTTTTGTGATTGGTAAGCATGTCCAATTTGATCAGACCTTTGTCATGTTAAAAGATTTAATAGAAAAACAGGCTTCACAAAAACTTGAAGGTGCGGGATTGAATGTTTCAGAGATTCGTAATCGTGCAATTGCAACATTTAGCTAGTTGGGGAAAATGCAAAAAATGTTCCTATATTTAATTGGAACAGTCCCGTGTAAAATATTGACAACATTATTATGATAAAGACTTTTTTTACCGTCGCCGCGTTCCTGCTTATATCATTTGTTTTTGCCCAACAGCCCCAAGTAAAGGTTGAAGAGGGTATAATGGAAGGAATTACGTTATCCAGCGGCGTGCAGGCATTCCGTGGGATTCCTTTTGCAAAACCACCGGTTGGCAATTTACGATGGAAAGAACCACAACCTGCCGATCATTGGACAGGGATCCGCAAGGTAGATCGCTTTGGAAATTCACCAATGCAGAAACCGATCTATGGGGACATGAGATTTCGCTCTCCGGGTATAAGTGAAGATTGCCTCTACCTGAATGTATGGCGACCAAAGGCTGGGGGCTCCGATAAACTTCCTGTTTTAGTTTATTTTTATGGTGGCGGTTTCAATGCCGGTGATGGATCAGAAAATCGTTACGATGGGGAGAGCTTTGCCAAGGAAGGCATTATTGTCGTTACCGTCAATTATCGTCTAGGCATCTTTGGTTTCTTCGCGCATCCGGAACTAACCCAAGAATCGCCAAAAAATGCATCAGGGAACTATGGTCTCCTGGATCAATATGCGGCATTAGCATGGGTCAAAAAGAATATAGCTGCCTTTGGAGGTGATCCTGATGAGGTTACCATAGGCGGCGAATCTGCCGGAAGCATGTCTGTTTCCGCCCAGATGAGTAGTCCGCTTTCCAAAGGGTTATTTAAGCGTGCTATCGGTCAGAGCGGAAGTGTTTTTAATTTAAGATATGGCACTATTTCCCTTGGGGAGCAAGAACAAAAAGGTGTAGCATTTGCTACCAAAGTCAATGCAGGCAACCTTGACCAATTGCGTAAAATTCCCGCCGCAGAACTACTTGACCGGGCCAGTGAGCCCGGTGCCTTTATGACACGTCTGATCATAGATGGTTATTTTCTCCCCAAATCACCGTTGGAAATATTTGAAGCAGGGGAGCAGTCCAAAGTTTCTCTACTTGCAGGCTGGACGTCTACAGAGGCTCCTTATACTGCCTTCACCGGCAAGTCTTACCCATCACCGGACAACTATGAGAGATTAGTACGCGAGCAATTCGGTGCTAGGGCTGATGAAGTGCTCAAATTGTATCCGGGGAAAACAGAAAGTGAAGTCATCACATCGGCGACCGCGCTAGCCAGTGATAATTTTATTGTTTACAGTACTTGGAAATGGCTCGATTTGCAACGAATAAACAGCGGCCAACCTGTTTATGTCTACACCTTTAGCAAAGCACGGCCACCGATGAAAGCAGCTTATAACAATGTGGAGACAGGGCTTGCTGGTGGGATAAGAAAAAAATCTACCACTGCAGACAAAGAGAATCTGCCACCGGTCCTCCCGGGAGCGTTCCATGCCAGTGATATTGAATATCTATTAGGAAATCTGAAGAGCAATGATGTTTTTGACTGGACGAAGGATGACTACAAAGCTTCACTACTGGGACAGCGCTACTTCATCAATTTTATTAAAACTGGTAATCCGAATGGGAAAAATCTTGCTGTGTGGCCAAAAACTACAGCAACAGACAAGGTGATGAATATACTTGACCTCAATATCGAAGCGCAGGCATCTCCAGAGAAATTCAGAGACAGATACCTTTTTCTTGATGGTTTATTTATTGGCAAAAAATAAAGAATTCTATGCTATTTGCACATATAAGGGTGTTCTACTTCCTGCCATTTATAGGAAATATCTATCTTTTCACTTAGGTAGGCTATTCCTGTTAAAAGTTGTGTTTAACAAAAAAAAATGCAAGAGCGACATTCCCTAAGGAATACCGCTCTTGCAATATTGGACAAAAGAATATCGTTGTATTTGATTAATAGCCCGGATTTTGCACCAAGTTGGGCTCCACCTGAAAACTACTTTCGTGAAATGGCCATAAGTACTGATGGTTTAAGAACTTTCGGTCCTCAATTTTGAGTATTTCGGATTGTCCACCTCCATTCAGACGCATATGACCGAGAGCGGGTTGATTAAGGACTGTTTCTGCTGTTTTCCATCGCAAGATATCGCTATAACGTAATCCTTCGCCAGCAAATTCCGTTCTCCTTTCGTTGCGGATGAGCGCTATCCATTCCTGTTGTGATTTTGCCGTTAAATTGACATCAGCAATGGTCATATCGAGTCCGGCTCTTTTACGAATCTGGTTGATACAACTTTTAGCCAGTTCATCTATATCATTCAACATGATCTTTGCTTCGGCATAGGTTAACAGAACTTCAGCATAGCGAGACAAGGGAAAATGCATATTTCCGCCAGTACGAAACGCATCGGCTTGGTCGACAAATTTCTTGAACCAGTATCCTGATCTACTGCTACGTAGGTTTTGGTAATAAAAAGCACTTTTAGCATCATAGATATCTATTTTTTCATTGTTGAAGAGATCGCCATGACCGAATACACTAGCTTCATACCGTGGGTCACGGTTTAATTTTGGATTAAGCTCATATTCTTGTTTAGTATGTAGCGGACATTTATCAATTGATCGGCCCTGTAACGTCCAATAACTATCCACGAGCGCTTTTAAGGGAACAACATAGGATTGGCCATTTCCGGTTCGGTATTGTGGAGCGAGATGCTGAAATGACGCTGTTGCTGAATTGTTATGGCTCTCCATATCAAACTTGATAATAAATTCTTTGTTGGTTTTATCTGCTTGATAATTAAATAGATTGGCGTATTGGGGATGAAGTTGATACTTCCCGCTATCCATAATCTCCTTAGCAAGTCTTGCCGCCAGTTCGTACCTTCCATTATAGAGTGCGTAGCGCATGACCAATGTTTTAAAGGAATACTTGTTGAACATATATGCGTTTGTGGTACCTTCATTTTCTGGAAGTCTATTGGCAACATCTTCACTCATTTCAAAGA
This sequence comes from Sphingobacterium athyrii, assembly GCF_003071065.1. Classification (GTDB taxonomy): domain Bacteria; phylum Bacteroidota; class Bacteroidia; order Sphingobacteriales; family Sphingobacteriaceae; genus Sphingobacterium; species Sphingobacterium athyrii. The sequence goes on from NZ_QCXX01000002.1 coordinate 488,384, forward strand.
GCTTGTCAAGGATTTCGGCTTTAGGTGTCACCGGTGGTGTTGCTTCCTCCAGTTTGACAGGAGTTAGCACAAAAGGGACGTTACCCCAGAATTCTGTAATCCTGAAGTAATGCCAGATGCGCAAACCTTCGAGAATTGCTTTATACCGTTGTCGCGTAGATTCATTTTCGACATATGGCACCCCAACATTTGCCAGATAGGTGTTAATACGGCCTATATGCTGATTGTGTAAATTCCAGTAATAAACGGCCAAAGCGGAGTTACTAGTCATATTGCCGTTGGCGATGATCATGTGATGATCTGTCTCAATGCGGGCATAAGCATTGTCCGAACGACCTTCGGTCATGTAAAAGAGGAGGCGACGTTCACCTGGCCCCATAAAAGCATCTAAATAGCTACTGTAGACCACGCGACGCAAATCTTCTTCTGTGTTAAAAAACTCATCAAAAGAAGTTGCTGTTGGATCTCGTTTATCAAGAAATTTTTCGCAGCTACTGAGGGTTGCCAACGCTATTATAAGGGTAATAATTTTCTTTTTCATTGTGATGATATTAAAAAATGCTCGCGCTTAATCCAAAACTATATGTTGCCATCCGCGGATAATTTCCATTACCGCTGTCGATCCGCTCAGGGTCCAAACCTTCCCACTTTGTTATGGTGAATACATCCTGCGCGTTTACATAAATCCGTAAGTTTTTAACACTTTTGCCAATGGATGGAAAAGTATAGCCGAGTTGAAGTGATTTAACACGAAAAAAGGCTGCATTGCTGAGCCATACATTACTTAAAAGGGTATTGGGCGTGGAGCCTGTCCAGAGACGCGGGAAGCGGCTATTTGGATTTTCTGGGCTCCAATGGTCGGCAACATATTCAACACGTGGTGCCCCCAGGTCATTACTGTTTCCATCGACATAAACTGGATAAGCTTCCTGACCGGCTAATCGGCCAGTTCTTTTGCCCACACCTTGACCCAGTGCTGAAAAATCCCAGCGTTTATAATGTAGGTCCATATTGATGGCGTAATTGTAATACGGAAGTGGATCTGCGAGGTAAACGCGGTCATTGTCGTTAATTAAACCATCTTGATTTTGGTCGACATAGCGGATATCGCCAGGTCTGGAATTGGGCATTTTCGCTGCGGTTTCATCAATTTCTTGTTGACTCTGAAAATAACCATTTGATTGAAAACCGTAATAGTTGTTGATCGGGATCCCTTTATACCATATCTGGTCATTGTTGCCTTTGAAAATCAATCGGTCATTTTCATTATAGCCAGCCTTGAGTATGCGGTTACGATTGTTAAAAAGCATTGCACCGACTTTATAGGAGAAATCATCTTTCTTGTCAGACCAGTTTACCGAGACTTCCCAACCATCGTTCTCTACCGCGCCAATATTTACTGCGGATACTAAGGTGTATGAACCCGTTAATGGGGGGACAGCAAATTGATCATAGATTAAATCATACGAATTCTTATGGTATACCTCCGCTGTAAGAGAAAGTCTATTTTTGAGTGCATTCATATCGAGGCCAAGATTCCATTGTTTTTGTTTCTCCCAGGAAAAATTAGAATTAGGGACGCGCATCGTCCATCCCCAGGTATTGACAGATTCCTGCCATAAATAAGGCGCTACATTTTCATTACCAATCAACCCGTATGACGCACGAATCTTAATATTGCTGATCGCCTCGGATTCGAGAATAGGTTTGAAAAAGCGTTCATTATGTAAATTCCAGGCAAAAGCTCCCGATGGAAAGAATCCCCAGCGACGACCCGGTGCAAATTTACTGCTTCCATCCGATCGACCTGTTAATTCAAATATATAACGGTTATCAAATGAATAGTTCAGTTTACCGAAAAAAGAAGCCTTGCTAATTTCTCTAAAATCAGTGAAGGTATAGCTCATGATCTCAGAACCGGCAGTGAGATAGATTTTGTCTTTATCCTGACGTAGTTCTTTGTTATAATTTACCAACGCCCTCGCGGTCAGCTGGCTCTCACTTACACCTTGTGAAGCATCCACATCATTTCCCCATATGCTGATCGGAGCCCCTTTTTCATCAAAGAATTTGTAGGTTAACCGCCTTTGTTTGTCAGCAGATTTGTTGATCATGTATGACACGTTTCCTTCAATATTTAGATTGCTGTTGATATTGTATTTGGGGCGAAGATTAATGGTACTGCGATCATGCATATAGTTTTTGGTTCCCCCATGTTTAATCGAAGCTATAGGGTTAATGTTGTTATGGAGGATGAAGGGTTCGGGTCTGTCAGCATTATAATAAATCTGTTGTGTTGGATTCAGGCGCCAGGCTTGTTGGTAAAGCCCGTGACCATCATCGTTTGCCATGAGACGGTCTACTTGCAAGCGATGCGCATAGAAGTCAGCCATGAGGACGAATTTATCAGCAATATTGATATTGGTATTGAATCGTGCCGAAAATTTCTGTGTTCCCTCGATGTTATTAAGTCCATTTTCCTTAATATGGCCCAACATAAGGTTGAAGGTCCCCACACCGCCGCCACCGGAAATACTGGCGTTGTTGTTAATTGCTGTGGAGGTTCGTTCCATTACTTCGCCCAACCAATTGACCCCTTTTATTTTTCCGCTGGCATATTGTTCAATTGTTTCATCCGAATAGATCGCAGGTTGTCCTTGTTGGACCAGTGTTTCATTTCGCAATTTCATAAAATCAACTGCCCCTACAAATTCAGGAAGATCTATCGGTTTGTTTATGGCATACCAATTATTTGTAAAAACCTTGAATTGACCCGTTTGCCCACGTTCTGTTTCGATGATAATAACGCCATTGGCACCACGTGAGCCATACATAGACGCTGAAGCCGCATCTTTAAGTACGGTAATACTTTTCACCTGGTTAGGATCGATATCGTGAATACTTTGTTCCATTCCATCCACGATGACCAGAGGATCGGCATTTTGTAAGGTGCTGATACCACGAATGGAAATCGTCCCGGGGACACTGCCGGGAAGACTATTTCCCCGCATCATTGTAACACCGGGAATTGTTCCTGAAAAAGCATCCTGCATTTTATAAATGGGCCGGTTTTTTACTTTTTCCATATCCATTTGGGATACGGAGGAAGCCAGGTGCTTTTTATCGACCTCTGAAAACCCGACCACCACAACCTCCTCAAGCCCGACTTCGTCATTGTCCATGACGATATTGAGCTCGGTTTTGTTATTGATAGGAATTTCAAGCTGTTTAAAGCCTACCGCGCTGAAAATCAATGTGCCCTTATTCCCGTCTGGTAGAGAAAGCTGAAATTCACCCCTGGTATTTGTCGAGGTTCCTATGTTTGTCCCTTTGAGCAAAATACTTACCGCACTTAATAGATTCCCTTTTGTGTCATGTATTTTCCCTCTGATGGATCGTTGCTGATACAGCTTTTCGCTGCCTGACCGATCATCAGAGGCATCGTCCTGTTTTCTTTTTATGACTACGGTGCCACGATGTACCATGTAATAGAAGGCACTATTTTTAAATAGCTGATCAAGTGTTTTATTCAGGGGTGCATCTGTTATTTCAAGATTTGCTTTTTCATTGTTCAGTAAGCCCTCCATAAAGATAAAACGTACTCCTGTCTGTTTGGTGATGTTTTTGAGGACGGTTTCGATCTTGGCGTTTTTGGCGTGCAGTGTAATCTGAGCAGAGCTTGAAGCATAGGCACCCATCATGGATGTTGCCAATAATATTCCTGTCAGTTTCATTTTGATTAGATTGTTCAAAAATTTTCCCTTGTCTATAGGACAAAGAATTCCTTTTGAATAAAATAAATTATTCATAATTTGGTAGAGAATTAATAGTTTACGATCAGTTGTTAATTCAATCAGATGCAGGAGTATTGGAGTACTTCTGCATTCTTTTTTATACAATATTTAGGTATTTTTCTTCTTACATATTTTAAGCCCTCCTTTTCTTGGTTAGATAGTTTATTTATTTTTTGTCGACCAGCTTATTAACGATTAGTTTTTCTTTGTCGATTGTCAGCTGATAACCAGTCAGGTCTTTTAGTAGATTACAGACCTCTGCAAGGGTCACATCTCTTTTTATGCCACCTTTGTAACGTCTTTTATCCAATGAGACGTTGGAGTCAATTTTGATACCATACCATCGGCTTAGCTCATCGAGAATCTGTTGCATACTCTTATTTTCGAAATAGAAGTAACCATCTTTCCAGGCCGTTGCTTCTTCCATATCTGGTATCGGAAAGGCTACCAATTGACTGTTAATCATTTTTACCCCATTTCCTGCATCTATAAAAATCTCATTTTCCTGTCCATTGACTTTTAGGCGTCCCTCTGTAAGTAAAACTTTAGCATTAGGTTTATAGGAATTGATGTCAAAGGCTGTTCCTATAGCTTGGACATTAAGGTCATTGGCCTCCACCACGAACGGGCGCTTTGTGTCTTTGGCAACTTCAAAATAGGCTTCACCCTTTAATCTTACTGTCCGTTCGTTTTTCTCGAAATTGGCCTTATAGGTCAATTCCGATTCCGAATTCACCCATACCCGTGTACCATCACTTAGTGTTAGTGCTATGGTAGATCTTTTGGGCACAATTAAGGTGTGGATCGGATTAGACTCTTCGGTTTTGAGCTGTGAGTACAGCAATTTACCATCTTTTAATTCAATCCCCTGAGGAAGACTTCCGTCAACTTGTTTATTCATTAAGTTAATTTCGTCTTGTCCTTTAATCTTCAGGATAGCACCGTTTTCTCCGGGAAGAACATCATTTTTTTGTCCATAGACCTTGTCCGGAATAAGATAATTGACAGGTTTTAAATAAGATTTCCAGATCCAGACAAAAGTAAAGAGCAATAATAATGCGGCAGCAATTCTAATAGCGGGTTTCCAGTTCCCATTTAACCGATGATAATTTGGTGCAATTTTTCGTTCATTGTATTTGGTTTTTAAAATTTTCCACTCCTGATCCAGGTCAGTGATACGTAAATCAAATGGAACATGGATATCTGTATTGGCAAGCCGGTGGCGTAAACTATCCTTTGCATCGGGATATTTTTCCAGCAAACGTCTTAGTTCATTCTCTTGTGCAGTAGGTAGTTGTCCTTCTTTCAGGAGTAATGAAGCTAATTCAGCCAAGACTATTTTATCTGTTTCTATCATAATTCAATAACTAAATAACTTGAGGAATCAAAATGGGTGACTCCAAATGAAAAAAAATATTTTTTTTAAAAATAGAAGGGCAAATGATCCTTAAAATAAAAGGAAGTTCAATACTAAATTCAGGAATTTGGTTTTCAAAAGGTTTATTGCACGCATACGCTGCGTTTTTACGGTGTTGACGGAAACATCTAATTCCTGTGCGACCTCATCATATTTCATACCATCCAAATAAATTAAACGGCAGATCCGCTGACAGCCCTCAGGCAATTGGTCGAGTTCACGGTGTAATGCACCAATCAGTTCGGCATTGATAAGATCGTCTAAGATATTCCGATCGTCAGACTCCGGTATGGTAATAGCATCCCGTATCTTATCAAATACCCTATCTCGCCGTTTGGCATTCATTGCCATATTTTTTACTGAGGTGTAGAGAAAGCTTTTGATAACACGTTCTCCCTTCTCCAACAGCTCTGGTTTATCCATCAAGACAATAAAAGCATCCTGTACAATATCCTTAGCTATTTCCTCCGAGTTGACCCATGGAAAGGCAAATGTACAGAGCTGTAGAAAATATGTTTTGAAATAATATTCGATGGATAACATTACCTAGCTATTTTTTTAAAATATAGCTATTATACAAAAATATTGGAAACAATGTGTGTATTTTATATAAAGTAGTCTTAGAGGCATTTTTGTCAATAAGTGACTGAAATACCTGTTGTTAAAGTTCGGTTTCTAATTGTTTTTCTGTGCGGCTAGATGTTGTTTTTGTCGTGTTAACTTTCCAACTGTAACAAATAAATGTTGCAAAACAGCTCCCGTACCAAATTTTTATGCTTTCCAAAGCTGCTGAAAATCTAAAATTTCGGATACAGGGAAATATTTATTCGAGTGGACATCGCATCAACTGGATTGGAAAAATCCGATTTGAAAACGGAGAACAGTTTGGGCAATGCCATTACACTGCGTTATTTTGTTGAACTTCAGAGAAAGCCTGGTAAAGAAAATGCAAATTTAGCGGGCTATAACTATACGAAAGATGAAATCTACAAGATACCGCATAATGTCAAAATAATAAAAATTGAATCGTACGAAGATCGTAAAGAATATTTTATATTTACTCAATGGAACATTTATTATCAATTGTGATTGCCACTATTTTTATTTTGTTAGCGTTGCTTCATCTCTTTTGGGTATTTTGGGGAAAGTGGGGGATAAGTGCTACTATACCCACAGACCTCAATGGAAGAAGGGTATTTAATCCAGGCCGGCCCGGTACGTTACTGGTTGCGATTGGATTAATATTTTTTGCTTTGACAAACCTCTGTGCAATTGGCGTTCTGAAAGGACCTTTTGATAACAACTACGCGGGTTATGGCATGTATATGATCAGTGGTATTTTCTTTGTTCGATTTATCGGGGATCTGAAATATGTCGGCGTATTCAAGAAGTATAGGAATACTGTATTTGCCTCACGAGACACCCATATTTATACTCCATTATCACTGTTTTTGTCAATTTCCAACGGCATTCTAGCCGTTATGTTTTAAACTGATAGATTGGGAAATATACTGTTATATCAAGCACAAAGAGCAGCTACTTCATAATGGCTACTCTTTGTGCTTTACTTTACTGCAAACTAATTAGAAAAGACCCCAAAGTCAGCAAGATGTGAATAAAAGAAATCACCCCAGGAATTCACCGATTCTACTTTAAGATAACGGGTACTGATCGTTGCATCCAGGTTAACATTGATCCAGGAACCGGAGACTTTGTTCAATTGGGCGGATTTAATCAAGGTCCAGCTTGTGCCATTTGTGCTGGTATAAATATTAATATCTTTCATTGCCCATTTAAATTGTCCCAGTTTCGAAATGCGAGTCCTTTGACCATACGTAAAGCAACTATATTCACAGAAAAGAAGTAAGGCTGCGGCGTTTGGGCCGAAGACCACAGCGTATGCCAAATTGTGCCCGGAAATAATTTTTATTGACCAAGCTTTTATTTATAGGCGTAATAACAGCTTTGACTGTAAAGGCGTTGTAAATTTGCTGAAGAAAGCCAGCTATATTTTTTGTATATAAACTGTTTAAATTGGTAGAAATCTACAAATTCAATTCCTGTATCGGAGCGAATGGGATTCTCGACTATAAAACGGTGTGCAATTTGATGTACTTTTTTGCAGAGAGCATTGCATTCCTCCAGTTGCTGCGGGAGCAGATCTGGAAATTTAGTAGCCAACCTTTCGTTAATTGGTTTTAACCAATTTTGTCCAAACTCCATAGATAGTTGAAGGCCATAGTTTAATATTTCAATTGATAAATTTATTTGAGTCATAAATCATAATAAGTTTTTTAGACTAGCTCTGTTTTGCTCGCTATAGATGTTTACTTGTGTCGGTATCTCATCCGTTTTTGTCCCATCCGGTTATTATATGCTATCGCTAAAATAGCAATTTATCCTTAAAAACTTGGTTGCCAGCTGTGCAACATTTTTTTATGGGGTCAAGCTTGGGTGGCTGATTCATTCTTAACGGAATAACCAAGGAAGCCAATGTTAACTTTGGGTCATTAGTAAATCATTACAAAAGCGAATGTTGATTTTGCTGCGAATACCTTCGGGGTGCCGACTGAAGCAGCGAGCATTACGGCTAGGAACAAATGGTTGGTAGTGCTTTAATTTCGGAGGCTATTATTTTACCTGTAACGGATCCGAAATACTGGGCGATTGTTCTCTTCGCAATCACTCCTATATCGTCCAGGATGCAGTGTGGGGTCGGTTTATGAAACAGATAAACAGATGCTTTAAGGATTTCTTGGATAATTTCCTTAACTAGTTCAGTTTATAGGCATGCACCAGATTGGTTCGGACCGTAGGTATGTAAAGAAACGACTCTGTTTTACCTGAAAAATGGTTAATTTAGTTTTCGGGCCGAACATTATTATATTAAAAAGGGCTATGACAAATGGAATTGTTAATTATCCTTCAGACAATAAATTATTTGATCATGATGGCAAGCGTTCAGTTGCCGATATTGTTTTGATCAAATAAAAGTGATTCGAACTTATAATGAAATTTTGAATAACAAAAGTAATCCTCAGAATATTATGAATATTTTAATTGTTTATTGTCATCCGAGTGAGAGATCTTATACTTTTGAGATCTTCAACCATTTAAAGACCCTTCTGTCGGCGCAAAATTGGAATATTGAGGTTTCCGATCTGTATGCTAATAATTTTCAGAGCAATATGACTGCAGAAGAATACTTGCGGGAAGGGCTTTCTCAAACATTATTGCCTATCTCAAAAGATGTGCTTGAAGAACATCGAAAGATAGGAAACGCAGATTGTATTATCTTCCTTTACCCCGTTTGGTGGAGCGATTGCCCGGCCATGATGAAAGGTTGGTTTGATCGGGTATATGCTGTTGGTTATGCTTATGGTCAAAAGCCAGATTTGCCAAAAATGAAAACAATCAACTATGGATTAGTTATCTGTACAGCAGGCCATCCTAACAACTTTTTAGAGGAAATCGGGATTGCACAAAGCATGCAGCATATTATGCTTGACGACCGATTGGGGCAACGCTTTAAGCACAAGGAAATGTTCATCCTTGGAGGAACTTTGGCAATAGACGATGTGAGAGAACACCATCTGCAACAGATTGACGGATTCATAAAAAAAATAGTCCGCTACTGTAGCTAAGGCTTTTATTATTTTGGAACATTATCGCAACAACAACTAATAGGCATGGATTTGATACCTTTATGTCTATCTTGTGCAATATATGGTGATCGTTCCAGCTTCATATCCTATTTTTATTTTAATTGCTGTAACTTTAGATTAGGTACTGGTTATTGATGACTGAGAAGCACCTTTTTACAAGCGAACAACAAAAGATTAATGTTGATGAAAAAGATAAAAATACAACACACAGATTTAGAGATTGCTCCGATCAACTTTGGTGGTAATGTCTTCGGATGGACACTTGATGAACAGAAATCATTTGAGATTCTGGATAAATTTGTAGGAGCCGGATTTAATTTTATAGATACTGCGGATACCTATTCCTGGTGGGTAAACGGGAAAGGCGGCCAATCTGAAGAAATTATTGGTAAATGGTTAAAAAATCGCGGTAATCGCAACGACATTGTACTAGCGACTAAGGTTGGGTCTGAGACGAAGGAACATGGTTTTGATATTTCCAGGAAACATATTTTGAAATCAGCTGACGAGTCCTTGCAGCGTTTGGGGGTAGATCAAATAGATTTATACTATACCCATTTTGATGACAACGTTACACCTGTTGAGGAGACCTTATCAGCCTACGATGAACTAATAAAGGCCGGTAAAGTTCGGTTTATTGCTGCCTCAAATATCTCTCCTGAACGGCTTATTGAAAGTTTTGATAGTGCGGAAAAAAATGGTCTACCCCGATATGTCGCATTGCAACCTCATTATAATTTGGTTGAGCGCAGCCGTTTTGAAAATGACTACGCCCCGATAGCCGAAACCTATGGTTTGAGTGTATTCCCATACTGGTCTCTTGCGGCGGGGTTCTTGACTGGAAAATATCGTACCGAGGCAGATTTTGACAATACCGCCAGAGGTGGCGGCATAAAGAAATATTTTGATGACAAAGGTAAACGTGTATTGAAAGCTTTGGATATGGTGGCTGAAAAGTACGATACTAAACAGGCTACAGTAGCGCTAGCATGGCTTCTGGCAAAGCCATTGGTCACTGCTCCGATTGTGAGCGCAACCAGTGCGTCGCAACTGGAGACCTTATTTGCTGCTCCGAAACTGCCATTGGATGCTGAAGATATTGGCCTTTTAAACGAAGCGAGTAAATAAACGACCACTTGTTGTCAGACCGCAGACGATAGCCATTTTCCAATGTAAATGGGGAATGGCTCTTTATATGGATTATTATGTCGTAAATTTATCTTATGAAGCTATTCTGGTTTTAACGGGCGAATAGCTTCTTCATCCTAATAAATGAACGTATGAGCAGCACGAAACGAAATAGGGGATTTTTCTTCAAGCAATATGACGAGCCGTTCCAGACACCTTTTGAAAAATTATTTGATATTTTCAAAGAATTGATTACCCATACCTCGGGTGATTTTGATGAAGCCATTGATTGGCTGCGTGAACTGGATCGGGAGTTCAAACTGACCACTCCAGAATATACCATAGATGATTTCATCGCCGATCTGAAGAATAAGGGATATATCAGGGAAAAAATGGAATTTGATGGCAACGGTGGCGTAGACATTACCTCAAAGATGGAAAAGGCCTTGCGACAAAATGCATTGGACCAGATTTTTGGGAAGATGCGAAAAGGAAAGTCCGGTAATCATAAAACCAGCCAACAAGGCCAGAGTGACGAAAACATGGGCGATTTTAGAAATTATCAGTATGGAGATGGCCTCGAGAAAATTGCTTTGACTGAAAGCCTGAAAAATGCACAGATCAATCATGGTATAGGCGAGTTTGGTTTGTCAGAAAATGATCTGGTTGTAGAGGATACACAGTTTAAATCGCAGATGAGTACGGTACTGATGATCGATATCAGCCATAGCATGATCCTATATGGCGAAGATCGGATTACCCCTGCAAAGAAAGTAGCCATGGCCCTATCGGAGCTTATCCTTACACGGTATCCCAAAGACACGCTTGATATTATTGTCTTCGGTAATGATGCCTGGCCGATAGCGATCAAAGACTTGCCCTATCTGCAAGTGGGTCCGTTTCACACCAATACTGTCGCTGGCTTACAGTTAGCAATGGATATACTCCGGCGCAAGCGGCATGCAAACAAGCAGATATTTATGATTACAGACGGCAAGCCGAGCTGTTTAAACATGCCGGATGGGACCTACTATAAGAATCCAATGGGCTTAGATCCATTTATCACCGGAAAGTGCTATAGCATGGCCGCGCAGGCCCGAAAATTGGGGATACCTATTACGACCTTTATGATCACCTCAGATCCCTATTTGCAGCAATTTATCGACGAATTTACGGCTTCAAATCAGGGCAAGGCTTATTACACAGGACTTGGAGATCTGGGCGGAATGATTTTTGAAGACTACGAAGAAAATCGCAAAAAAAGAATACGATAAACAATTCATTTAGCGGCAATAAAATATAAATCTTGCGCAAGGTTTGCGCCTCATCATCAGAAGACATGGATTACACAAAGATTACAACATTTGGTGCACTGAAAAACTCAGGTTACAAGCCTAAGACGATAAAAGAAGAATTGCGTCAGAATCTGATTACAAAAATTAGGAAGGGCGAAACCGTGTTTACCGGAGTACATGGGTATGAGGATACCGTTATTCCCGAACTTGAGAGAGCTATTCTTTCCAAACACAATATTAATTTCCTTGGTCTTCGTGGCCAGGCAAAGACACGTCTGGCTAGGCTCATGGTTAATCTGCTGGATGAATATGTGCCTGTAGTAGCGGGTTCCGAGATTAATGACGACCCTTATAACCCCATATCCCGCTATGCCCTGGAGCTCCTGAAGGAAAAAGGTGACGACACTGCGATAATTTGGCTTCATCGAAGTGAACGTTTTGCTGAGAAACTTGCTACACCAGATGTGACCGTAGCCGATCTGATCGGTGATGTCGATCCGATCAAAGCAGCCAATTTGAGATTGAGCTATGCCGATGATCGCGTGATTCATTTTGGTATGATTCCGCGGGCAAATCGCTCGATATTTGTCATTAATGAACTGCCTGATCTTCAGGCCCGGATTCAGGTGGCACTTTTCAATATCTTGCAGGAAGGGGATATCCAGATCCGTGGATTCAAATTGCGCCTACCCTTAGATATACAGTTTGTGTTCACTGCAAATCCGGAAGATTATACCAATAGGGGGAGTATTGTGACGCCACTGAAAGACCGGATAGGATCGCAGATATTGACACATTATCCCGAATCAGTTGAGATCGCGAAGGCAATTACTGCCCAGGAATCCAACCTGGAGGTGGCACAGAAAGAGCAAATATACGTTCCTGAACTGGCCCGTGAATTAATTGAGCAGATCAGTTTTGAAGCCCGAAATAGCGAATATGTTGATGAAAAGAGTGGCGTCAGCGCACGGATGAGCATTACAGCATTTCAGAACCTATTAAGCACAGCTGAACTGCGCATGCTCAAAAACGGATCAAAAAAGACGTCAGTACGCCTGAGCGATTTTGTGGGTATTGTCCCGGCTATCACCGGAAAAGTTGAGCTCGTTTACGAAGGTGAACAGGAGGGAGCTGCTACCGTCGCGTTGCAGTTGATCGAAAATGCAGTAAAAAGCCTATTCCCGATTTTATTTCCTAAAATTGAAAAACTGGAAAGGGACAACGAGCGCTATCCTTACGACGATATTATTCGCTGGTTTTCAGAATCGGAAGGTATTGAGCTGTCCGATGAACTTACAGATGCAGATTACAAACGCCAATTGGACCAAGTGACAGCTATCCAAACATTGATTGAGCAATACCAACCGCAAACGAAATCCGAAGATCGTTATTTTTTGAGCGAGTTCATCCTTTGGGGGTTGGCGCTAAATAACAAATTAAGCAAATATAGGCTGGGCAATGGCCTTCAGTTTCAGGATAACTTTCAGGGTTACCTTCGAAACAATCTATAGCCGGAAGACGAAGTGCTAAGGATATAATTGCATCAAAAAAGCTGTAAAGAGACTCTTTGCAGCTTTTTTGATGTACCAAATATTTATTCATTTCAAAAGAAAGTTGATACTCATTGATGTGAAATCATCTTTCGCCCACTTTTTCCTGTTGCCTTCCCTTATCGTGGAGATAACGAAGCTAGCACCTAATCCTGTTTGCTCGGATGCAGGTCGAATAGTGCGAGAAAGACGCTGTTACTGGGCTGCATGTAAAAGAGAGATAGTGAGGAAAAGGAGGTCACTTCTTATTCATATAGCGGCGACAGGCTTTAATCAATATGTCAATGTCAGTAAAACTACAGCCAACTTACGCTTCCAGTTTCAACATCGTAATTGGCACCGACAATCTTGATCTTGCCTTCTTCTTCAAGCTTCCGAAGAGTTGAACTTTGTCTGCGAATATCTTTAATGGCGTGTTTAATATTCTGCTGGTTTAATTTCTCCAGCAATACGCTATTTTTTGATGAACGTTCTTCGTCTTTATCTATCACTTCATTGATAATAGCATCAAAATGATTAACTAAATGGTTCAGGTTGTCCATGCCCAATCCTTCGATTTGTGCAGCATCCAATCCACCTTTCAGGGCGCCACATTTGGTATGACCCAATACAACAACGAGTTTGGAACCGGCTACATTGCAACCAAACTCCATTGAGCCTAGAATGTCCTGGTTGACAAAATTTCCGGCAATTCTGATGCTGAAAATATCACCCAGACCTTGGTCAAATATAAGCTCAGCAGAAGTACGGCTATCTATACAGCTTAATACTACAGCGAACGGCCATTGCCCTTCACGGGTAGCATTTACCTGTTCGAGAAGATCCCGGTTTGCTTTTAGATTATTGACAAAGCGCTGATTTCCTTCTTTTAAGAAGTCTAATGCTTTTTCAGGAGTAATTGTTGACTGCGTTTCGTATGTATGTGCCTTCATAAAATTTAAATATTTCGAGTATTAAAGATAGGATAAATTCGCTAAATTGTAATGACGGGCAAAAATTGAATGTATTTTTATGTTATCAATTTAATGTATGCGCCAATTGTTATCGAGGAAGAGTATTACTGAAGCAGTGAAATTTAGCTTATTCTAGCCTCCGTTTTTTAGCTATTTAATGAGTCAGGTATAGTTGGCAGGTCGCCAAGTTGTACAAATAGGTATCAATAGAAAACGTAGAAGCTGAAATATGTATGAACGCTTAAAGTATCTTGTTTCGCCGCTTTTTATTTTTGTTCTTTTCCTGTTAATTATCAATGACTTTTTTCTGAAAGCGGCATTCCACAATACGTTTACCGGAAAACTTTCCGATTTCAGTGGACTTTTATTTTTCCCATTTTCTGATCCGCTATCTTCCCTAAACAAAAGTTATGTTAAGACCGCTTCCTATCTCGGCATTTCTATGGAAAGAGGAAACTGTATTGAATACATTTGCGATTTTCCTGTTAAATGCTGATTTCTCTGCCAGATAAAAATCCTTGCCAAAATTTAAATGACAAGGATTAATTTCCGATCAGATCTTTATATTAATCAATGGCAATATTCTCAATTGCTCTTTCTAGTGATGTCTCCATTATCCCGGGAATTGAAAGACCCTCTGCGCGGAAAACACTGATGTCAGAAACACCGTAAAATCCAAAGATATTTTTGATGTAAGGAATATTGGAGTCATATATTTGGTATGGGCCTTCCGAATAGATATTTCCAGAGGTAAAAGCGACGTAGAGCTTCTTGTCGTTCAACAGGCCCTTTGGTCCATTTTCATCATACTTGAAGGTATATCCTGCTCTTGAAGTAAAATCGAAATAAGCTCTCAGAGTCGCTGGAACTGAGAAGTTGTACATTGGAGAATCAATGACGATAATGTCGGCTTCCTTTAATTCCGTAATTAGACCTTCCGAATATTTGCTAATTGATTGCTGTTCTTCAGAATGATTTTCAGCGGGTGTAAAAAACGTATTTATATGTACCTCCTCCAAAAGTGGAACTTTACTTTTTGTCAGATCGCGTTCCTTTACAATGGTATCGGAATACTTTTCCTGAATTTTTTGAATAACAGCATTTCCTAATTTTCTACTTGCAGATACCTCTGCTCGTGGACTTGAAATAATGTGAAGTATATTTTTCATTTTTCTTTGTTAAAATTTCTTTAGCAAAATTATGTATATTTGCTTATTAAAAGTTAGTAGTAATCAAAAGGTTAGTAGTAACCTTTAGGTTAGTATAATGTTGAATCCCATGGAAAATACAATTGATTTAGCGGAGTCTATCACGGCTGCAAAATGTTCTGAAAATCTTTCTTCTGTTGAAGATGCAATTTATGTTATTGGCGGAAAATGGAAATTAAAGATTATTATTGTTTTGCAGGAAAGCGGGAATATCAGATTTAATGAGCTTCAAAGAAATATTAGGGGCATCTCAGCGCGAGTGCTTTCAAATGAATTGAAAGATCTTGAATTAAACGGTTTTGTCAAAAGGGTCGTGCACGCCGAGCAAACGCCAGTGGTCGTAGAGTATATTTCCACAGATTACAGCAGAACCCTTAGAAACGTTATTATAGCACTTTCGGATTGGGGGAAAATGCATAAACGAAATATTCGGACGGAAGCATTTTTAAGTCAATAGAAATTACACTGTCAGCTCATGATGAATATTTCCAAGCTGATTTAATTTTGATTCTTGTTTTTTTTACCAGCCTTCATGTGCGAGAATGGAACTTACTTTAATCAATTCGCGTAATCGTTCCTGTTTTTCGTCACCCCGTGCTTCCAATATAGAAATTACTGGAATTAACGTTTTGTCAAGTTCAAAGAGACTATTTTCCACTTTAGGTGGTAAGACAGGGAATATGGTGCAAAAGGAATGATGCAAGAAATAGCGGAGTGCCCAGGGATCACAGTTGAGGAGGCCATTCAGCAGGTAGTGAAAAGTTTGGGAAGTATAGATGTTCACTCCAGCCATTAACTCAGATGGAAAGTGATACGGCGAAAGCAACTATATATTTTTTAAGGTGCGATAATTCCGAAAAAACCGCAAATGCCTACGAATGATAACCCGTCGCCAGCGAATTATAATTTGTTTAATTTCTTATAGATTTTACAGTTAAATTTGAGTATAGAATAAAGCTGACATCATCAACTAATACATTCCATTTTAGAATAATCGTATATGAATAGACTATTATTAGCCATTTTACCCTTAATTTTTTCTTGTAAAAGTCAAGAGAAAATAGATCTGGCAACCTTGAACTTAAACGAGCCGATTGAAAAAATCAGCAGTTTTGATGACGTATTATTGATCGGTGTAGAAACTGTAGAATATCCTTTTAGTTTGTTGTTGGAGGTTGAAAAATCGAAGAAATACAGTTTTGACGGAATTGATCTGGAAGGCCAGCGGATTATTTTTCAAATTGAATCGGAGAAACTGAAAACAGATAGCATTACACGATTAGGCGGTGGACATATCGATCTCAAACAGGCTAAAAATATCAATGAGTTAAATGAGGCTTTAAAAAATTATGATGCTGAAAGTAAGATCTACGGCGTAAGAATTGAGTTGAAAACGCCAGAACTGCAGGCCAATATTTTAAAGAAACTAGAGGCTAAATACGGTAAGGGCACTAAAAATCCGAATACTGACAACGGTTTGTACTGGAATATAAAGGCTCAAAATAAATTTGTTTTTTATGCTCCAGATTACAGAAGATTAATCATTTTGAACAATACGGATCTGTCCAAATCGTGCTATTGGGATATTATGAATGGTTTAATTGATTTTGGCGGATGCGATAATGAAAAGTACATGGCAGATTTGGTGAAAAATGCAACCAGGCCAGAAGATGTTAAAGAGAAACCTACTATAAAAATTGATAAAAACTGGAACATTAATGGTTTGATTGTTGGTAAAACAACAGAAGAAGACTTTCTAAAATCAGCTACAAACAAGCGTTTTGAACGAATAGCAGAAATTGATGGGACCACGGCAAAAACAAATGAAATCTATTATCAGAATAACTATCATGATTTCTACTTTTACTTTGCTGTAAGCAACAGCAATCCCGATAATCAAAAGGAAAATTTCATTAACGGCTTCGCCATCAACGACTTTAGAAAGGTGCAGATCTCCTTTGAAAATGGCTTAAAACCGGGTTTAAAATTTGATGAAGTGCTCAAGTTGCTGGAAAAGCTCAAAATAGACTATCACCCAGTTGATTTTGCCAATTATATCGAAATTAAAACTTCACCTTATAAAGTGACCTTGAATTTTAATGATAATATGTTGCTTTCTGGAATGTTTGTTAAATAGCTTTTGATGAAAAAAGATCAGTTCTTTGGAAATGGGAGCGAGGTTTCCGTAAACATCACACCTGGGTTTACCCGATACCATATTTGTTATGATCATGTACGGTATTTTCCACAAAGTCTTTAACTATGAAAAAACTCCTTTTCATCATGCTGCCACTTGTTTCTACCACTTTCGCTCAATCGAAACAAGTGAATAATTGTCCGTGTACAATCCAATCGGATATTAATGTATGGACACCTGAACTTGAAAAAGGCTACGATACAGAAACCGATGTCAACAACTTTGCTTACAGTGTAAACGGTGTGTATCTTGCCGAAGACCGCGATTCGCTTTATCAGATCAAAATCATAGTCGACCCAAGGTCTTATTGTACTTTTGTTTACTATCAGCACCTGAGCTTTAGCAAACAAGGACTGATCAATAAACAGGTCACCCTCTGCGAAAGTTTGCCCAACGTACATGATGGCGGTTGGATCGGTACCCATATTTTCGCACCTGTAAAGGCAGTTAACAAACAATATGTGGCTTCTGATTTTTTTGTGGGTGAAAGCTATCTTAGGGTAGACAAGTCTCATTTTTATCGTCTATACAAATGTGAAAAAGAAAGTAAATTCGGTATTCACGATGTAGATAGAGAGCGTTTCTATAGGAAGGTTTATTGGAAACCTGAAGGGAATTTTACGGATATTTCACTTCGTATTTTTACATGGGCAGACGTGAAAAAATACAGTAAACAGCAACTTGCAGAAATGCGTAACGAAGTTTACGCCCGCTACAATTACGCTTTTAAGGAAGATGGGAAGTGGTATCAGCATTTCAATAAAAAACCAAGTTACCGCTGGAACCATTTTAAAGATGTAACACCTTTTATCACTACTGTAGAAGAAGAAAACATCAAATACATTATGGGGTTTGAGGGGGCGGATTCTGGGGTCTCAAAAAAACGAAAATAGTTTTGCCGGAGAGATAAAGAAAACCGATTTTTATAAATTGTTGTAAAATCAAGCGTATGAAAAAGATTAAAAAGTTCCTTTTGTCGTTTATCATTCTATGCCTAATAGCGCTATTTGTTGTTTTAGTAACCAACAGCAACGTAACGGCAGAAACAGAAAATCTGATTTTCACCGAACTTAAAGATGTGCCAAAAACGAAGGTAGCCATCATTTTTGGTGCCGGTATAAACGGCGATCAGCCAAGCAGGTATCTAAAAGATAGGCTGGATGCCGGGATTTCGCTGTACAAAAACAACAAGGTGGATAAAATATTGCTGTCAGGAGATAACGGTAGAGATGAATACGATGAGCTTACAGTAATGAAGTTATATTGTCAGAAAAATGGCGTCGATACCACAAAAATTTACATCGACTATGCTGGGTTTGATAGCTACTCGACCATGTACCGTGCAAAACATGTTTTTTATGTTGATACAGCAATTTTGGTATCTCAGAAATATCACCTGAACAGATGTATTTATCTGGGCGATAAATTGGGAATAAAATCATTCGGTTATAGTGCAGATAGGGGCGTTTATCCAGGTTATAAATACTATGCATCCCGGGAAAAACTATCGGTTAGCAAAGCCGTTTTAGATGTGATAAGAAACAGAAGACCAAAGTATTTAGGTGAGCCGGTTGATATAAACAGAGAATCAAATTATACGAAAGAATAACTGATGAGATACCTTCCTTTCTTTGTATTACTTGTGTTTTTAGGCTGTAATCCTATCCCTAAAAAAGATAAACACCCCGATGTGCCTCAACTGATCGAGTTGCTAAAAGACGAAAACAAGTTCAGAAAAGTTACCGATATGACAGGCTTAAGCAGTCTTGTTTTTTTAAATGATGACAGAATACTTTTAAAGCCCAGCAACAGTAATTCGCCCGTAAAAATTATTGATGTGGATAAAAATATTGTGTTTGAAAAGATTTACGACTGGGAACAGCCATTTTATATTGATACACAGGGGAATTTATATCTCAACGGCAAGAAGTTTTTCTATCCGGATTATAAAAAACAAGAAGATTTTAAAACGGTCGTTATCACAGATAGCCTGCGGAGAAAGTCGGAAGAATTGAAAGATCTGAACGATAGTCTGCGGATGAAAGCTTTAAATAGATACGAGCTGGAGATACTGCAGCCGTATGGGCTAAAGCCTTGTCCTTACACGATCGTGAATACAGAGCGCTGCGATGTATTTAAAGTGATCAATCAGACTTTGGTCGTTAGACAAACAGACCTTTTTAAAAGCGAACTCGATATACCAAAAACTGAAATTCCTAAATTCGATGACGATGTTTTGATTGGCTGGCATAATGGCAAACTGCCCAGTCCGGATTATTTGGCTTATTACGAACTGAAAAAACAACGCTTTAAGTGCGATGACATGACCATGCCGAAAATCATAACATTAAAAGATAAACCGTATTTTTTTGCTCCTGGTTTGGGTTTGTACCAGATCTTATTTTAGAAGCGGCAATTTAATCGAATACGATTCAGAGCCCCGTCCTCGATGGAAGAGAATGCAATTCTCTTCGACTTAAAACCATCGAATGAGCAATAATATATTTTCGACCATAAAGGCAAAATCTGCACTATTATTTCAGTAGATTATATTTTGATCAGCGTACTCATTGTTGGATCTATTTGAAAATTTATAAATTCATTCATAACAACATCTAGTTCGATTCAGAATTATTATTTTATTTTTATTAAAGTATCGAGTTGAATAAACAATTATTTAAAATGAGTAACTTCTATATTTATTGATATTAGCATTGCCGAATATTTTACTGGGACATTGCAATGCTATTTGGCGGTTATAAATTTTCACTAGATACTGGAAACCTGAAATGGCTGACGACAGCGTCCTAGAGCTTATAGGTCAGGCTATGCCGAGTGTAACTGCTACCATTTCAAATTCATACAATAGGCAGTCTCATTAAGTGTGTCAAATACAATAAATCTCTGTTGTTATGAGCTACATGATAACGTAGAACATCCTGCGGTATTGTTATAGCTGGACGGGCGCTTTTTGGAAAATTCCGGAAATAGTTCCTGGTATGGATGTTCTAATGCCTGAGTTAGTTTAACTAACATTTCTGTTTTTCCGCTACTAATTTCTTCGATACACTCGTAGAGTAGATAGTTTCTCAGTATAAATTTAGGATTTGTCGTTTCCATTAATTTCAGGGACTCTTGCTTTGAAATCGAATTCGAATGCAGACGGGATCGGTATTGTTCAATGAAGTCTTCAAGTTTATTGATTTTTTCTTCATTGAAAACAGTATAAGCGACCGGGCTGAAATGTTCATTTAAATCTGTATCAGGTGTTATTTTTTCCAATTGATTGAAGAATAACGTGTGATCCAATTGCAGCTCCTGCATTAAGCCCTGCCAGTTGGTGAAAAACTCTGCGTCCTCTTTTTTGAGCCCGTCAAATCCGAATTTTTTGCAGAGCATTTTATCATGGGCTTCCCAAAAATAAATTCCAAAATCTTTTAACGTGTTTTCCAAAAAATTTTCATCGTTGATTATCGGTTGAAGGGCATTCGCAAGTTTCCATAGATTCCAGTGTGCAATCTGTCCCTGTTTCCCAAATGCATATCTTCTTCCAGGGAGATCCGTTGTATTCGGCGTGAAATTTAAATTATATTCATCCATCATGGAGTAAGGACCATAATCAATCGTTAAGCCTAAGATGGACATATTGTCCGTGTTCATTACACCATGAACAAAACCTACTCTGAACCATTCTACCATTAGGTCTGCTGTGCGGGTACATACGTTTTCAAAAAAATCTTTATATTTCTGATGACCGGATGAAACAATTTCAGGGAAGTAGTTTTCAATCGTAAAATCAAGTAGATCCTGCAAGAGCTTGTGTTCACCTTGGGCAAACATCAGCTCAAAATGCCCGAAACGAAGGAAGCTTTCGGCCGTTCTTATGATTACTGCCCCTTTTTCGTACTGAGGATTCCCGTTATACATGATATCCCGTATGACGTCTTCTCCTGTAAAGGCCAGGCTTAACGCTCTAGTAGTGGGTACCCCTAAGTGATACATGGCTTCACTTATCAGGTATTCGCGTACGGAAGACCTCAACACGGCCCTTCCGTCGGCACGCCTTGAATAAGGGGTTGCACCGGCCCCTTTCCACTGGACCTCTGTTTTCTTGCCGTTTGCATTGGTAATTTCTCCCGCGAGAATAGCCCTTCCGTCTCCCAGCTGGCCCGCCCAGTTACCAAATTGATGTCCGGCGTAAGCTGTAGCGTAGGTCTGCATATTGTTGGGAAGCTGAGAACCCACAAGAAAATTAAGATCTTTTTCCTCAAATTTTCCCAGTCCAATTTCCTCAGAGAGCGCTTCGTTAAAAGCAATTAAATGAGGCTTGTAAAATTCGGCAGGTTTAACCGTGGCAAACAAAACTTTTGGCGTATTTCTCTGTAGAGGATTATTGGAAAAATCTCCAGGGAATTTTTTGAGGAAAGGCTGTCCGATGTGTTCGATATTCATACCCCAAAGATATTAATTATAAAAGATAAGACCTTGAGCTGCGTATTTGAAATTTCTAAGGAAAGAATTTTCAAACTTCTTGTAGTTATCGATTTCTCCCTTGTCCTGAGCGTATACGCTATTGATCATGACATAGAGGATGAGCAGTATAAATTTGATTGTTTTCATTATTTAATATTTTATTCGTTTACCACCAAAAGGGCAACGGGGGGTAAAAGCAAACTCTCCAAAAGCTTGTGTTCCTTTTAAATTATATAGAGCGTGAGATACTTTGCTCTTAGGATCTGGAAGTTCGGGCGGTGTTCTTTGTATTTTAATCTCGATGGGGATCATGATGGGTATATCAGGGTTTTCAATGTTAAGATCATCATATACTAGTTAAAATCTAATTTATCTTTAATACTTAACATCTCTTTAATCACGAGCGGATGTGAACCGTCAGAAAATCTAAGTTGTATTGCTTTCTCATTATACTGCACTTTTAATGTAAAGAATGATGGTGCATAGTTTCTTTTCTTGGCATTTGAAATTTTGTGATCAGATCATTTGTCATAAAGGAAACATGATTATTGCAAGATTGAATGATAATTTAGTCATCAAATATTTAAAGGTCAGTTAAGTATGATAAATCATATTAGGTTGAATTTCAGCCTTATATACTGCACTAACGTTTTTTCATTCACAGCAGCATTTAGCCGAATTGAGCGCTATGATTTTTTGATAATTTATTTCCTTCCCACATACCGCATACATACACATTGTCTTCCTCGGATAGCGCCATCATCAACCAGTACCTCGTCTTTGCGATAGCAGTAATTGAAATTTTCCAATCTATTGTACTAAAAGCTGCCCACTAAATTTTGAGACGGCCCGCTTTAAAATTGCCCGTTGCTGCTTTGGTTTTCATTGATAGGGATAATCCGACCCTTAAAAAGCTGGCATCCCAGCTGAATTTGTCAAATTCAAGATTTTTATGAAAACTGAAAACTTATCATTTCCATAAAGCCGCTAGTTGGGTAGATATAAATTTCGTTATCTCCATATAGTTTTTTCTCCATCGACTGTGTCGAATCAGACGTTACGATTTCTCCTTTAAAAAATTGGATTAATCCGATGATATCAAATTTATGATAGACCATGATTGGCCAGCCTAAGCCCTGTTCTAGGGAACGGAGCATGAGACGGGATTTCTCCCGATTGCTTTCATGAATGGTTTCAAATGGTAAAACGTAGTCTAGTATGACAACTTTATTTCCATCAGCGGCAGCTAATTTTTCAAGCAGTGTACTGAACTTATCCCGGCTGATGTAATAGACAAAACCTTCCAATAAGAATATCGTCGGACTTAATGAATGATGCCCCAATCTTTTTAGTTCATCCAACAAGGGGTCAATATCAGTAGCATCATGAGTGATTAGCCTTACTTTATTCTGATCACCGATCAATTCTGTATAGAGAGCTCGCTTTTCATCCATGAATTCAATATCAACTTCAAAGATCGTTTCAATTTGATGGTCGTATTGTTCTAGTAGATAGAGTGAAATTGGATCGAGACCAGCTCCCAAAATACAGACCTGAAATTGTGTGAATTGATTAGCGTAATAGTCGAAAAGATTGCGGATATATCTCTTTCTCAGCACAGCGATTGATTCGGAGTGTTCGAAAATTTGTTTAAAACTCTTTAAAAGCAATTCCCCTTCTGATGTTTCAATATTTTCTAAATATGCCTGGCATGTTTTTCCATCTTGATAAATTTCGCTTGCTAAACAAAGTACTAAGCTGGCAGTTGGTGAAATTTTAAATTTACTTTTTAAGCTGTTGTCCATAATGATTTAAAAAAAAGGTTTTAGATAAGGCTATAATTGTTTTGCTGCAAATCTCTATTTGCAATAATACGAGAAAAAAGGAAATTGTAAGTAATTATTTCGTTATGTTTCTATAAATATTATCTTGTAGTTATGTTTATCCATTCTTGAAATCACGTTTCAGTTTTTCTCATCGCCTCGATATTTTTAGAATGAGTACTTTTAGCCGCTCAATTTTTTACTGTCTGTGTTCGTAAACTAGATGTTCCGATAGAAGAAAGGATTGCTCTTCACATAAAATTTGCTCATTAAAATGCATTAGCTTTTATTTTGACTATATCATACTGCATTATCAATAAATCGGTGCTCCGTAGTTCATGTGAGGTCGATTTTGACTAATAGCTCTTTAAAAGCCTTTTTTTTGTAGCCGATTTTATATTATTGACTTTTTCAGCTCTTAATATAAGATTCAAACCGACTTTTGGCGGATTTATTGATAGAGATCCACCTAGCGATCCAAACCTCTATTCGTATGAAACAGCAGATTATAAATACAATTTTTAATAATTAGAAAGCTTGAAAAGATATGAGAAGCTTTATCATTTTTGTATTTTACGTAATTTTTTCTCAATGCTGTTGTGCTCAATCTATGCATGATATAGGCAGCGTATATGTAAGCCAACAGAATGGTGGTTACAATACATTTCTAAAAAAAGATATACAGTTAGATAGTGTCATTATTGCATACAAGGAGCGTCTTCCTGTTTCTCTGCGCTTTTATTATCTAGATGGTATTAAACGACCTGTTGAAGATTTTTATTTTCTTGATTTCCCGGGTGACCGTTATTTATTGAATTTGGATTTTGGGAGATTTGATATTCCTGATTACCCAACAGCCACTTTAATGCTTCCATAGTCTAATAAGGAACTAGTAAAAAAAAGAAAAGCAGACACCCGTGCAATATTTTATCGTGACTCCATTAAATATGAAACAATAATAACCGAAGTTGAGAGCGATCCATCTTTTAGAGAACCTATGGCGGTTACATTTTCTGCGAATTATTTGCGAGGAGGTAAAAAACTGCAGCAGGATTTTACGAATTTTATGCAGATTCTGGAAAAAAGTGAAATACCTAAAGATGGTAGTGTATTTCTATTCCAAGGTCTTGTGAAAGAGGATGGCAGTCTAAATAATATTAAAACTATTATCGGTGATAATAGCATCTATGAGAATCTGTTGAAAAAATGGTCGGTCGGTTTAGGGAAATCTTGGAAGGCAGCCACACAAGGCGGGAGACGCGTAAAAAGTAATATGGATATTTTTGTAGAGGTAAGGGGAGGCCACGCAGAGATTTCTACATGTGGTTATGCGAGAGGTTCTAAATCATATAAGAAAATAAATTAAAATGACTCCAGCTTTAAGCAGCAAAAAGTTGATTTTGAGAAATGAAGACAATATATTGAAAAGATCCAAATACCGGACTTATTTACTGGCGATTTATTTTTTTGTATAAAAAGGTGCTTTTATTGAGTTTTGTATGCTGGTATATGTTTATTTTAACTGCGAAACTCACAGGAGACCTGAAACTTTTGCGGTGACGGCATAGAATATATATTGCACTGAGCAAATGATGGCGAGAATGGAGCGCCTTATACTGTACCGATTATAAGCGCAGTAAATCCGGATGTGATATTGACAGCGTAAACTTAGGGTTCCGGTAAAAAATAGTATTACATGACATACGAAGGAGGAAATGATTATTCTATCGTCCACTTTACAAAAGATGACATTACTTCTTTCCAATGCGGTTTGGAGTGATTTACCGTGCCAGCGCTGTCAACTTCAAAAAAGTTATGTTCAAGATTGAGGTATCTTTTATAAGTTAAATTTTGTTTCTTATTGCCAATAAATAGGAGAGGTACTAGGTCGCAAAGATCACTTGATAGGTCATTTGTCCCGTAGGCCATATAAATTGGCTTATTAAACGAAAGCCAATCGTCAATGAGTGGCTCTGAAAAAGATTTCCATGCCAACAAAAAAGGATATTTACTGATTTTCTTTGGATCATTTGCATCTCTATAAAACTGATATTGCTTTTCTATTTGTTTGTTAGCCTCTTCCCAGGATATTTCCTTTCGTTCGGCTTGTTTTCTGTAATTACGAACGAGTTCATCAACTCTTCCATAAGGATTAGCGCTAAAAAGGCCAAGCTTTGATACATGTTTATCCTTATTAGCTATGTAAGAGGCCACTTTGCTGCCTTGCGAATGCCCTGCGACAATTAACTTTGAGTTGTCTGCCCACTTTTGTTTTCGAAGAAATTTTAATACAGCCAAGGCTCTACTAACATAATTTTCAAGGTAATCTGCTTTTTGAAATGCAATACTTGGTGTTTTATGGTCTGAAGAAGCCCCAATATATGAATATTGATTATCTAATTCTGATTCTTCGACTATTAATGGTGTTTTGGGCATTGATATCACAACAATATGATAATATTCTCTGATTTCCTGATAATCAAAATTGGTTATCCCGCCAGCATCCATCCATAAGCCATTCTTTTTGAAATTGAAATATAGTGGAACAGGTTGGGAACCTTGACACCATAAAAATATTGGTTTTTTCTTTGTTAGGTCTTGATCAATGACAATGAAATCAATCGTATCTTGTTTATTCTCAATTTTAAAAGCTGTAACTTCATTATTGATTACTTGTTTTCTTTGCGCAAAGCTGATATGGACGATAAGTAAGAAGAGGACCTGGATAAAAAACTTCATTTTGAATTGGATAATAGTAGTTCAATTACCCAAATATAGGCAACTTGGTTTTAAAATACGCTTAATTTCGCATTAGCTTTATAGAATATGAATATTGATTATCTAATTCCGATTCTTCGACCATTAATGGTGTTTTGGGCATTGATATCACAACAATATGATAATATTCTTTGATTTCCTGATAATCAAAATTGGTTATCCCACCGACATCCATCCATAAGCCATTCTTTTTGAAATTGAAATATAGTAGAACAGGTTGGGAAATTTGGCGCCTTAAAAATATTGGTTTATACATAAACACTGAATATTAGTTAATATTTAATGTCTCTCCATTTAATGCCAGTATTGCTATAGAAGCAGTCCCCATCAGCTGCACATTGAGCAAGGATGATATTTCAATACTCGTATACTTTGACAGACCATTGATGCTGAATTCCACGACAGCGGCCTGAATTTGAGGAAGCAATATTTGCCCGATTCTTGCACCATATCCGCTAATAATCACTTTTTCTGGATAGATAATATGTATTAGAGTAGCAATACCTTTTCCAAGCATATAGCCTATCCGAGAGAATGAATTAATCGCCAGTTGATCACCATCTATAGCTGCTTCCATCAATTGGTTTAATGTGATTTTTCGTCCCCGTTGGTATAGTTCGCTTAGTATTGAGACCTCCCCGGTATCAAGTTTTAACCTGGCAGCAGGTCAGGCACGAATTGCTAAAATAACACTGTTGTGAAGCAAGCAGAAAATTAAATGGAAATAGGACTATCGCAAATAAATAGGTTACTGAAACGAATTATAAATGATGACCCTCGAATATAAAATTGTAACCTGTTGTCTTGAGAAATACCTTAGATTTAAGCTGAATTTAGTTTTTGACTAACAGATAAATGAAACTGTTTCCAATAAAATGGGTTAAGGCAGTGGTATCAGAACTTTAAAGTTATTAGACACGTAAAAATGAAACAAATTATTTTACTTACCATCCTGATTTTTCTTGGTATTACAGCTTATTGTCAAGAGGTGAGGAAACTCGATGATAGTTATTTTTTGGATTTAGAAAAATTTGAAAAAGGCTTCGGTATTTTGGAAATAAAAGCGAACCCAGAAAACCGTGAAAAGGAAATACTTACACTCAAAGAAGGAACGTATTTTTTACAGAATAAAAATCAGAAATTTTGGTTTAAAATAAATGGGAAACATCAATTTACGGAGACCGCCAAAGCCCAAATAACCAAAGGAGAGAAATTGTATACCTTGTATTTTACTTTTGAAAATGGCCTGGCAATTGCAACAGATCTGAAGGATACTTCAGGAAATCTTATCAGCCACTTTGAAACAAAAGACTCCGTTTTTGTAGTAAAACATTTTCGTCAAACTGGGAAATTAGCCAAAAAAATAGTTTTAAGAACGGGGGTAGGTTTGTCTGATGCTGTTGAGACGGCCTACTATGAGAATGGGAATATAAAATCGGAAAACGACCATATAAATAAAACGACAAGACTGTTTTACGAAAACGGGAAAGCAGAATATTTTTATCATTCTGGTTCAGAAGAAAAAATTTATTTCAATAAAAATGGACAGAAAACAGCACATAGCTACTACTCCAAGGATAAGGAATGGTGTACTGAATATTTTGAGAATGGAACTATTGTAAGCAAAAATTGCAATAGTGCAGATCATTCACAGAAGATACAGTATTGCTACAAAAATGGGAAACTAGATTATTACGAAGTGGAGCTGCTTTCAACTGGCGAAATAAAAAAATATGATAAAAATAACAAGCTACTAGGTAGCAGAAAAGGTATGTATCCTAACACGGTACCCAATTCGACCAAGCCATGAATAATTTTTTCATAAATGAACTACAACGCCGAAGTCTGATTATTATTGCTATTATGTTGTCGATCAGTGTGATAATACCAGTTATTTTCTTTGTTGGGACGATGATTGAAACCGAATCTTATGGCAAAGCAGTGTTGGGTGAAGAACGCTATAATACAAGGGTGAAGGACAGTTATCTGTATGCGCTGATACTTTTTGGCTGTGTGATGTTGATGGTTATTCCAGCTATCCTTTACATTAGAAAATACACTGATAATTATCGGCGGTTTATTGGAACACTATCAGAAAAAGATATGGAAAAGCTGATAAAATTCAACGATAAAGCTCCTTTCTACGAAAAATTCATGCCACCCTATATTATAAAAGAAGATGCAGTCAGTTTTTTCATACACTTACGTCATACGACCATCGCTTTTAACAATATAGTAAGTATTCATGTCGCACAAACACATTATAAAGGTTACAATGCTACCGTGACAATTCAAACAGCAGAAGAAACACATCGTTTTCGCATGAGCGGAAATATTTTTAAAGTAATAAATTTTGTAGATGAAGCCCTGCAAAGCAACCCCCAAATAATAGTAAATAAAAATTGGAATGTAGCTTAAAATAATCCAGTATTCCCGAGCTCTTCGCGTGCCTGTTTGATGATATCATAAATATCGCGATTACGAGAATATAGTACAGTAAACTCACCGCTTCCAACGCTTATGTGTCCATAACCAACCGTAGGGTTCATCCTTAATATTTTCCTTTAGGAGGTCAATGTACTTTTGTGTTATTTCTCGATCCTTTGTAAGTTCGGCATTGGAGCATATCGGTACGCAGGCAATTTTGTAACTTCCTTTTGATAATTGTTTTATCAGCTTTTTATTAAAATTATGGCAATAAGCCCAGTCAAATATAATTATACCGTAAATTTGTTCAAGAAGTTAATATAATATAACGCATAACAAAAGAAATAACGGTAATGGATGCTATAAGTGCTGTAAATTAACTTTAACATCCTCAACAAATAAAGCAAGCTATTTTCTGGTGAGGCTCTTCGTTATTTGCCATGATTTTAATTTATGATTATAGGAGAGAATCCAAGCTGTTTCACGGGTTCTCTTCCCTTTTCCGTTTAAATATTCACCTACACGGACTGTTATCAGAGGAGTGGTATCTCTAAGTATTTCAGCATATGCTTTTTCACCAGTGCTAAGTTCTGCTATTGCCGGAATATTTTCTACACTTACTTGGGGTTCGAACAGAAATTTTGCCGTACACCCAACATTGAGACTTTTTCCTTGAAATATGATTCCGTTCATGATGATATATTTTGAAAGATGAGAAATTCATATTATCCAAAAACTAGTAGAACATTCATACTCTTTTAAAAGTTCTATTGTAATATAACGTTTACAAATAGTAATTATTATTCCTACGGATTTCATGAATTCAATATTACGTTCTACAACGTAGATCGGAATTGAATTTTCTCTCTAAACACGCAGTGTTTGATACGATGCATTTCCCGCATCACCCAGCCAGATAGCCACTCCATGGCGCTGGCATCTATCTGATCAAAGGTTTTAGAATATGATTGTCCGTCTATCGCGGTATACGTTGTGCGAAAATGTCGCTAGAATCCGATCCGAGGAGCGAGTAGCATGTGCCTTTTGATTAAAATGGTATACCTTCTGCGGGAAGAATTGTTCTTTCCTTGCCGGAACGGCGATTTGACAGAATTGGCGCAGCGATAAAATTTAAGATAATGGCAATATGGATCAACTTAGCTTATTTGAAAATGAAGGATATAATTTCCCCGAAGAACTCATGAACTTTGAGCCGGATTTTCTTACACAACAAGAAGCTGATCAGCTGTTTGATCTCCTGCTCACGGTAGTGCTATGGCAGTAGAGATGTAGAAAAATATACGATCATTCGGTGATGACGCCCAGGTTGACGGCCTGGTATGGTGAGGAGGACACGAACTATCAGCTGGCCGGAAAAACCATAGTCGCAAACCAATGGCTTGAACCCTAAAAAGCGTTGAAGGAGAGGATCGAACAACAGATTCACTGTACGTTTAATTCGGTACTGTTAAATTTATACCGCGATAACAATGATTCGGCCGCCTGGCACCGCGACCGAGAGAGCGAATTGGGCAACAACAGGTCCGTAATCGGATCTTAAGTCTGGGCTAAGCGCGCTATTTTGATTATAGGAAAGTGGATGATCATAGCAAGAAGTACTCATTGCTAAATCATAGTTCATTATTGCTGATGAAAGATAGGCTGCAAGAAACTTGGGGACAGCGCAGCGCAAAATCCGCTCAAAAGATAAAAGCACGTATCAACCTGACATTTTGCCTTATCGGTGAAAGTGAGCTGTACCATTTCAATATTGCGTTAATCCAATACCGCAGTTATGTTAGGATTAATCACAAATTTTCCATTAACAGTCTCATCGATAAAATCTGATAGATTGATATCAAGCATCAAGGTATGCGTTTCATTCGGCATGAGCAGTTTATTCTCCGCGATATTCACGGCAATAAATTGTCCTTGTGGCATCTCTAAAGGATAGGGAGATCCATCTATCACTATTTGATTGCCAGCAGGTACTACTTTTAGCATAATTTCCTGTATGTTGCCATGGGGGACAAGTCCCCCTGCAATGATGCTATCCTTTTGTATTCCTAGGATGTTTAATTTTTTATTCGCCTCGATTTTTCCTCCACCCGCAGATGTGCGGGTCCATAGTTGTAGGATGTTGAGATAGACTGCATCATACTGATCACCGTCACTTTTTACCTTGACCTTTAGGTGTGCCTGCTCGGGTGCGGGGCTATCGTCTTCATGGCAACTGCCCAAAAGTATTAGTAGGACCACAGACATAAGATACAACATTGCAGACATCCCTCGGGCGGTTAACTGCACATATTTTGTATTGAAAACAAAGGTCATCATAGTTTTTGAGTTGAACACAAGAGAAGCCTTGATCGTTTGCTTTTTTTTAAACTAATTTCTCTACGCAACGATCAAAAGTAGCAAAGCTCTCTCCTTAACAGCCACCGTTTTACCAAAGAGCTTTTACATTCCAGAGAGACTTTCTTTTGCAGACTAAAGCTGATCAATTGTTTAATATCTCCTTTAAGGTTGTATCTTGGTGCCAGACTTCAAAAAAGATGTACGATTGAACGGTATGCCCCCGCGATTTTACCAGTTTGGTATGGAGATAAGCTTGCAGTTTATTGGTTGCGAGACAATACTATTCCCACCCTTCTTCAGCTTTAGGGCAATGTATTAAGTTCAAAGATATATTGGGTTATTAATTAATTTTATAAGGGTTGTATCTTAGTGAGTTATACTGTTTTTTCTAATTGAAATTTCTTTCGGGTTTATACTGTGCTTGTTCAGAACAATTTGTTAATGTATTTGTTTGTAAGGTAAAAAATAGTCTTTTGCGAGATTGTTTTAGTTTATTCTAACCTTTTGGGCTAATATCATTTAAACAAATAAACATTATGTTAAACTTACAAGAACCCGGTGCGATCAATAAGATCGACGAAAATGAACTACTTAATTTATTTAATCGAACGGACTGGTCCTACGACACCGATGCGACATTGGTCTCTCTTTACAGACAAGCCTTACAAAAGTATCCCCAGCATGCGGCAGCACATTTCGGACGTCAACGCATCAGTTATGAAGAACTGGAAAGTCGCAGCGAGCAACTGAAAGATCTTCTAATGGAAAATAATATCGGTCCAGGTAGCTATGTACCTATCTTGTTCGATAGGTCTATCGATTGGTTGGTCAGTGTTTTAGCTGCTGTCAAAACAGGTGCCGCCTATGTGCCGATAGACCCTGCTTATCCTGGTAAGCGTATTCAGGATATCATAAATGACATAAATGCCACAGTGATCCTGATAAGTGCGGATTTATTGGATCGGGTTGAACAGCTGGCTGTAAAATACATAGACCCATCGAGTCTTTCCTATGCCACCTCATACAAGTCGATATACCCAGAGGCAGTTGTCACAGCTGACACCGTCGCCTATACGATTTTTACTTCAGGATCTACAGGAAAGCCCAAGGGTGTGAAAGTAAAACACCGCAGCATTCAACATCTGATAACCTGGCACAATGATTATTTTATGGTGCGGCCGGACTCCAGACTAAGTCTGGTAGCTGGACTGGGATTTGACATTTGTGTATGGGAAACTTGGTCTGCACTCTGTTCCGGAGCAACTCTTTACATCGCAAATAATGAGGAGCGGACAAATGCAGCGGCGCTTATCACTTTCTTTAATACCTATCATATTACCCATGGTTTCGTTCCGACAGTATTGGCACCGGCTCTGGTTTCTCTTTCGAGAAGCTATAGGGACCTACAATTAAAATACCTTTTTACTGCAGGTGAAAAACTGAAGCCTATTCTCACTGAGAATCTGAACTATGAACTCATTGACTACTATGGACCAACTGAATGCACGGTGTATGCTACATTCCGTAAGGTAAAAGATAGTGAAGGTGCGTATATTTCGTCAATTGGAGGCCCCATAGCCAACACACGAGCATATATCCTTAATGAAGAGAAAAAGCTTGTCCCCATTGGCGCCGCCGGAGAA
This sequence comes from Sphingobacterium athyrii, assembly GCF_003071065.1. GTDB lineage: Bacteria > Bacteroidota > Bacteroidia > Sphingobacteriales > Sphingobacteriaceae > Sphingobacterium > Sphingobacterium athyrii. Next base: position 521,093 of record NZ_QCXX01000002.1, read on the forward strand.
TTGTACATTGGAGGGGTAGCCGTGGCGGATGGCTACCTGAACAATCCGACACTCACGGCAGAAAAATTTATTCCCAATCCCTTTAGGCAGGGGGAGAGGCTCTATTGTACAGGAGATCTCGCCCAATGGAATGCCGATGGAAGTCTCGTGTTTCTGGGGCGTAAAGATAAACAGGTAAAAATTAGGGGATACCGTATTGAACTCGCAGAGATTGAAGGCGCCATTGCCTTACAACCAGCTGTCAAAGAAAACATTGTCATTGCCCGGGACAATAAAAACGGCAATCAGTATCTTATCGCTTTTATTGTCTGTGAAAGCCATATACAGGTAGATCTTCACGCGATCCGGCAACGGTTAAAGCAACTCCTGCCGGGGTACATGATTCCATCGCAGCTTATTCAGGTCGGACAAATTCCTGTGACCACCAATGGAAAAACAGACCTGAATAGGTTATATGAGCTGGCCGACCAAGAGGCGGCGGACTCTCTATTGCTCGAGCCACCGACAAATCCAACTGAGAAACTGATTGCTACTATCTGGAGCGAAGAACTGGAGCGTCCTATCATTAATGTAACAGACAATTTTTTTGATATTGGAGGCGATTCCTTTCTGGTTGCAGTCGTCATTCTCGCCATAGGGGAGCGGCTCAATACAAAAGTCTATATCCGTGATATCTACCAGCATCCGGTCCTTCAGGATCTATCCAATATGCTTATCGCTCGGACAAAAGAGCAGGAGGTGCCAGTCGAAGATGTCGAGCCATACGTCGAACTCCAAAATGATGTTTACCTTAAGCCAGAGACTGTATTCACACAGCCCTTTGATTCTCGGCAGCTTACTGATCCGCAAGCTATTCTATTGACTGGAATTACAGGTTTTGTAGGCATACACCTCATTCAGGATTTACTTAGTAGCACCAGTGCATCAATTTATTGTCTTATCAGGGCCCAGAATCCTTTTCAGGCGATAGAAAAGATCAAAGCATGCTTTAACGAATACAAGATTCCTTATACGGATAAACAGTTTGAGCGCATCATTCCCGTTATAGGTGATCTTACGCATGAATCCTTAGGAATTTCAACTATGCGATATGATGAACTAGCAGATAAAATAGATATAATCTACCATTCAGCCAGTTCCGTCAATTTCATCGAGCCATATTCTTACATGAAGCAGCCAAATGTGGAGGGCTTGCGGGAGATTGTCCACTTTGCCAGTTTAAAAAAGACCAAGTGCCTGGTGCTGCTTTCTACCATTTCTGTATACAGCTGGGGGCATATTTTTACCGGAAAAACGGTGATGAAAGAAGATGATGATATTGCCCAGAATCTCTTGTCGGTTAGCAAGGATATTGGTTATGTCAGAAGCAAATGGGTGATGGAAGCCATAGCCGATCTGGCCAGGGAACAGGGCTTACCACTGATCACCTATAGGCTTGGTTACGCAATGTGTCATAGCAGGAGTGGGGCAAGTGCACCTTACCAATGGTGGTCGGGACTCGTCAAAAATTGCTTTGATTACAATAGCTATCCAGCGCTGGACGAACTTAGGGAAGGACTCATCACAGTAGATTACATGACCAGGGCGATCAGCCACATCTCCACCAATCCGGAAGCAATCGGTAAAAAATTCAATCTCATTGCAAGACCCGAAACTAATCTCACGTTGATCGAGTTCTTTAATTTATTAAATACCTACTATAATTTCGACTTAAAACCATTGAGTTACAAAAACTGGCGTAAACAATGGGAAGATGATAATAGAAACCGACTTTATCCGCTTACCAGTCTTTTCAAGGACAATATGCATGATGGTCTATCAACGGTGGAACTTTATCAAAATACCTATATTTGGGATTGTTCCAATGTAATCCAGTTCTTGGAAGGTACTGATATCCATGAGCCCGTCTTTGACAAGGAGCTATTGGGTAATTATCTGAGCTATCTGGGGATACCGGTTGAATAATTTGATTCTGAATCTTTTATCTGATAAAACCGTCGCAGGCCCAACGTTCTTTGCGTGGTTTTACTGGAAGAATTTGTCAAGGGAACAAAAGCTGGGCTTGAATAGCTCATTACATTGATACGCGTCGAAGCTCTGCAGTTTATAGGCGTTCAAGAAGGAATTGTTATCTGTAATCCAGGATATTTAAAGGTTGGAATATTGGCTTATTTAACCATGGTATTTAGAAAAGCGAAAATTAGATATAGCTTCTGCCTTATAAAGGCTAGAAGCTATAGTCTAATTTTTTATTTATCCTGTATACAGCGTACATTGATGCCTACCGGCTTATCTGCTGCACTTATTGATGCCAAACTAAAAGGAGCAGCTCTAGTTGAAAAATAGTTACTAAGATTAGTATTAGTAGGGGATTGTGTAGATGTTGCGTAATATCCTGAACGTCCTCGTAGTGATAATGAACCGCTGCTAAGTTCACGCCTTCCCGAAGTAGGAAATATTAAGTTAATATCACTGCTTTTTTTACTGGTCAGTGTAATAGCAGCATCATATCCGGTATTATACATACCGATCATATGGGTGGTTTTCAAATAGTCGATGGTCCCTGCATATTATTTTTACTGACTTGCTCAATTTCCTTAAAAACTTGAAAAGCGGAAACAGGACCGCATAATAGGGTCATTTTTTGCTGCGCTATTGTAATTTTAACAATGTCCATTTTTTAACGATTTAAAATTACAATACCTGGACCCTTATAGGACCGGTCCAGGTATTGTAATGCCAAGTGTAATTGTAGCTCAGCAAATTCAATGTTAATTTCTAAAAAGTATACCTAATTCCCAATTGGACCTGTGCTCTCGAATTGAAATAGTCTATACTATAAGGGCTACCCGGGTCACTAAAAGTGAATATCGGCCAGTTGCCGGTATGCTGCTGTGGCGGGAATAGTGTCGGGGTCAATCCCACCGAACTGGTCGAATTGAACGTATTCGGTGAGAAGTATTGTACGCCCCATTCCTTTGAAAGCAGGTTTGTTAGGTTTACGATGTCTGCCGAAATTGTTAAAAACTGCCCACTCTTCATCACAGGTAAGTCGTGTGCCAGTCTCAGGTCAGCCTGTATGTTCCATGGGGTGCGGGCGGTATTCCGTTCGGTAAAACCCCCGCGTCTTGATGACAGGTATTCGTTGCCATCAATGAAAGTGTTGAAAGCTTGAGCTTGTTGCTGAGCGGTCAGACCACCCTCCACATCCTTGAAATAGTTTATAGCTTCAGCTTGTGACGGTATATATACCAACGACACCTGTTGCGGAAGTCCTTGTATGTTGCCATTCACGATTCCGTAGGTAAACGGCGATCCAGACTGGGCCGAAAAGAAAAGGTTGATGTTCGTACGGCCTGCCGATCTCCATTTGTGCGTATAACTAAAGTTGCTTACTATCCGGTGACGGATATCAAAGTTGCTGTAGGCAAGTTTGGGATCATTTGGGACTAATGATTGGTTCAACTGCCAGTTGGATTCCATGGAGTTCCGAACACCATTTGAGATATCTTTTGACTGCCCAAAGGTATAGCTTGCCGTGGCGTTCAGCTCCTTGTAGTTTTTGGCGATTGTCCCAGTAATGCTGTAGCGGTACCCCTGACTAGTATTGGACAGGAGATACACATTGGAAAAACGGTTGTCTACTGTACCAGTGTATACAGGCTGCTGTTTGCTTCTGTCGTATCCATACCAGAACGGGTTATCTTTAGTGTTCAATTGCTGAAAGATAACATCGCTGATGTTGCGGGTGTACATGCCCTCTATCGTAAACTTCCAGTTATCTATCGTTTCATAATCCACACCCAAGCTGGCACGGAGTACCTGTGGCAAGGTAAAGCCATTGTCCACCAGGTCTACTTGTGTTTTTCCACTATTGGGATTATCAACGATGGCTCCATTCTGCCCAATAAAATCCGCCAGACCATTTGGGCTAGGTTTAATAGCGTCCGAACCCGGTGTGAAAGCTTTTTGATCGGCACGTTGGTCAAATGCGCCATAGCTGTCACCCGTATTGTAATAGGCATAAGCTAGCCATGCAAAGGGAATGCGGCCGGTAAAGAGCCCGGCACCTCCGCGTAGCACCAGACGACGGTCTTCGGTAGCTTCCCAACGGAAGCCCACACGTGGCGACAATTGTATACGGTTCAGGAAATCATTTTTGATGCGATTCAATGGGGTATAGCTATAAGTCGTTCCGAAATTCGGATCTGCCCAGATATCACTTACCTTCGCACTTAATGTGGGCATGGTCGGTAGATGGGCTAAGTCTGCACGCAATCCCGGTGTGATCCGCAACCGTTCACTAAGGCGGATCTCATCCTGTATATACAGGCTATACATGTTTACGTTAAAGTCTGCAGCTGGATTATCGAGAATATAGTCCCTGGTATTGTTGCTGTAGTTGTAGCTACCGCGCACACGATAGGGGGTGTTGCTGATAAAATCTTCAATGCTGTTATAATCCACCCGACCATTCCAGGCATTTACAAATCCATAGCGGATTCCGTATAGTTCATTGTGCGTGCCAAAGAGCAATTTATGACGTCCGATATTCCAGTTTAGGTTGGCTGTCAGCTCCCAGGTCTTTTGCTGCATGTCAAAGATGCTGGCCTCCCGGTCCGTACCGATATAGATGGTGCTCCCGGGGGTCCGCCCCTGAATCTGTACCTGCGGTAAGCTTGGATCACTCAATGGACCCCTGTTATCGTTGACAAGCGTATAGCCGACGACCGCATTTCCTGAAAGTGAGTTAGAAAAGCGGCTTTTTAATTCGGCGACGGTAGAACTCTGATTGTTTGTTTGTTTAAAAGCCATACTGGAAAATCGGAAATCCTGTTGGTCACGGTCCATATGTGTCGCCGAACTGCGGATGGTATTGTTACGGATCGCCAGTTGGTGACGATCATTGATGTTCCAGTCCAGGCGATTGAAAAATTTGACCGATTTGGACCAGTTAGTATACGAACCTGCGGTACCAGCATCAAAGATGTTACCGTAACGGCTCTGTACAGTGCCGGCGATATTGTTTGCATCCTCCTGACTCAGGATATGAAGGGTTTCATTGCTGCCTACCACCAATTGGGTAGGATCCTGGCGACGGGTCAACTCTTCGTTGCTAAAAAAGAACAGTTTATCCTTAATGATCGGAAATCCAATTCGGAACCCCGCTTGATAGTCATAAAAGTCATTGTTCATCTTGCCAAGCGTGCCCACACGATCCTTTCCTATGAGGCTGGCATTGCGACCAAAACCATAGACAGAACCCTCCACTTTATTCGTGCCCGAACGGGTGACAGCATTGACTGATCCGCCAGTAAAGTTTCCGATTTTCACGTCATAAGGAGCTAGATATACCTGCATGTCCTGTATGGCATCCAACGAGACCGGATTGGTTCGCGTAGAACTTCCGGTCATACCCGAAGTACCCGTCTGTCCACCTAATGATGGGGAGAATCCAATGGCATCGTTGTTGATCGCACCATCAATGGTGACATTGTTGTAGCGAAAGTTGGTGCCTCCGAAACTATTGTCGCGACTTCCCTGCGGTGTAAGCCGCGTTATATCTGTCAGGGATCGGCTGACTGTAGGCATACCCTGTACCTGTCGGGCGTTGATATTCTTGCCCGTACCATAGCTATCAGCATGTTTACCAGCCACACGGGCCGTGACGGTAACCTCTTCCAAGGCCTGTGCATCATTGCCCAATACAAAATCGAGCAGCTGTGCAGCGCCTAAGCGGATATAGATATCCGATCGGATAGTCTGTTGCATACCGACTGTAGAGACCGCTAAGCTGTATGGTCCACCGATGCGCATGTTATTGATTGTATACCGGCCATCAGTATCGGCGGAAAGGCCATAGCGTGTGCCAGAAGGGGTATGTACCGCTAAAATCGTTGCGCCGGCAATGGCTTGGCCATGGGTATTCACTATCCGGCCCGTTAGTGATCCGGATGTTTCCTGCGCTGTCGCAAACAGCGTGTTCAGCAGCAAGAATAAGATCGTCATAATCGGATCGCGCCACCGTTTTAAATATATCGTTGTCATTTCGTTATTTTTATTTTGGGCTCACTATTTTTTATTCCAGCTATTTAAATATCACTTTACGGATGGCACTTCCTGTGACATCGAGCAAATAAATATTACCCTCCTTATCTATCGTTATATCACTAATGATACCCCATTTTGCCGAGCTCAGATCACCATCTGCAAAACCACGCTCTACCTTTGCGAGCGTACTTATCATCTGTTCCTGAAGATTCACTTCTCGGATAGCATTGTTATTGCTGTCCATGATGATCAAGTTACCTTGGGCATTCAACTTTAGTGCTGCCGGACCATATCCGATCTGGGCAGTAGAGATAGGCCCGTCCTGATAACCATAGCGTTCGTATTGACCGATCCAGTTGACGCCTCGACCACCGGGTAATGTTCTGGTAATCATTCCTTGATAGTCATCAGAAGAGTGGTAAATGGTGCCGTCGGCCGCGATTGCAATCCGACACTTGTCAGAAGCCCCACCTGTATTCATATTCTGCACCGTACCCGTAGGTAAGGTAACCTTAAGTATGCCATTCCAGGAGTTCGGATAATAGAAATTACCATTTTTGTCGACTGTAATGCCTCTGGGAGCAATAGCTGCAGTGGGAATGGTGGTCACTTGACCATTCAGCGTCACTTTCTTGGCAACAGTTGATTCGACAACATAGATTACATCATTCATGATGTCCATCCCCATGATACCAGTAAAGCCAGTTGCTAATATAGCACTTACGCCTTCGGGTGTAACCTTCATGATAGATGTGAGATTATTTACATATAGATTGCCTTTTGAATCGATGACTATTTTTGAATAGTTATAATCAAGGGTCATAAAACCTTTGGCTACGGTCGTTACTCCTGAACGACGGAATGCTAGGGGAGCCCGGGCAGATAGATTACCTACTTGTACATTAACCGGACCTGTACTCAGCATCGCTGGAGCAATCACTTTGAGTACACTTTCGCTGGCAGAGATAATTTGTGCCCGGACACCATTGAAAGATACTATGTTGCCAAGTAAATCCTTGGAAAAGCCGCTTCCCTGAATGGTGATTTCTGTTCCTGCCAGACCACTTTCGGGACTTACCTTGGTAATGCCCAATTCTTGGTTCACAAATTCAGGGCCCACGACCTTCTGATCATTGACCAGTACTTCGATCTTTCCACTTCCGATATTGGCCGGATATCGGACCACAAGCTCTGTACTGGAGGGGTTCGTCTCCAGAGGTATTTCCTTGCCATTGATCAATACTTTGTTTTCATCTTTAACCGTACTGAACGTACTTCCTTTAATGGTGATAATGGAGCCAACTGGGCCACTTAAAGGCGATACCGCAGCGATCTTCGGTAGGGGAACCACACTAAAGATTGCCGCGCTCACCGTTTTCTGTCCATTGATAATAACAGAAGCCTTATTACTTTCGATTCCCTCCGGAGCGATTACAACAAGTTGCTTTGGTGTCGCTTCGATCACTGTAGCCTGTTTGTCGTTAAAGTAGACCTTATTATTTTCCTTTACGCTTTCAAACCCCTCGCCACTGATGGTAATCTTAGTGCCTTTGCCGCCAGTCAAGGGTTTGATGGACTTGATTTCCTGATACGTGAAAATCTCGCCTATGGACACCATATTATCCACAAAAACCTTGACTGCTCCGGTACCTGCTCCGGCTGGGACTTTTGCTACAATAAGCGTATCGGATATGTTGACGACCAAGGCGGTGGAGTCATTAATGGTCACTCTTGTAGGTTGCTGCAAGCTTCCAAATCCTTCACCCGTGATCCGTATATTGGAGCCGGCAGGGCCATTGGCGGGCCATACCCGCTTTAGACTCAGGCGCTGGTAAGTATAATTGCCGACCTCAATAGCCTGACCACCGGTTTTTACTGTCAATTTTCCGGTAGTGGCGGCTTCCGGAGCCACGACAACCAGTGATGTCGACTGCGCGGAAAAGACTTCGGCCCGTACCCCCGCAAATTCCACAATGTTTTCTTCGATATTTTCGCTAAACCCCGTCCCTTTAATGGTAACCAAGGTACCTGCTTTCCCACTGTTTGGGAAATAATGTTCTACCGACAGGTTTGCACTGACCTCATCACCGGGACCATCTTTCTTGCAGGAGAAAAATAGCAACAGCGCTGACAAGAGGGCAAGACTTATGATGTGTTGAATAGTATTCATTTTTGTATTGTTATTTTTTAAGTATCGATTTCCATCGCTATATATGAATCCGTTACACTTGATTGATCAGTTTAAAAGGACTTGGTCAATGATGTGCAGTACGCCATTGCCAGCCAGTAGGTTTTCTCTGGTTAGATTTGCTTCGGCTGTATTTCGGGTACCTAAAAGTGTTATTGTATTGTACAATCCTGTTCCGATGTTAAATATCAGCGTTACGGTAAGGTTATCGCCATCCAGCATTGTTTCTGTTGTTTTGATATTGGTGTTGCCATCTGTAGGCGTTGTCAGCACATAATCATATAAGAATCTACGGTCCGGTACGATGTGGTAGCGCAATAGTCTTTCTAGCTCATCTACAGGTTTTTTATTAATGATTTCCAGGGTACCGTAACCCTGCTTGATCATCGCAGCATTATTGGGAGCGAAAACGGTATAGGCCCCCGGTTTTTGCAATAAACTTTTGACCGCAGGGACCCTTTCCAGTGCTTGGTTAAATAGCGTGATGTCATATTCATTTTTTAGGGCGTCGCTTAGATAGTCGAAAAGATAAGGTTCGAGTAAGCGGTTTATCACCTGTATTTTGCCATTATTGGCATTTTTCATCACTGGAGTAACAATAGCACCGTTGATGGTAAGGACAGTGTCCCGATCCTTTATCCATTTGGTAACAAACATCTTTCCTCCGGAGTAAGAGTAGATTTCCTGGTTGAACTGAAAAGGGATTTTGTTGAAATCGTACACCCCATTGAGTACATGATATCGCATGATTTTGGTCAGGCGATTTAACCCTGCCGAATTTACGTCGACTGTAAAGGCATCATCGGAGGGTGCAAGCTGCGTGAAAGGACCTTTCTGTAGCAGCATATCATATAACTCGGTCCGTTTATTGGCGGCATTTAATTTAGAGAGGTTTGCATTGTCTGCAATAATCATACTGATCAGATTCGCATCATACGAATAGTGATTAGTATCCTCTTTTTCGCAGGAGCTACACGTAAGGAAGCAAGTAGCGATCAATACGTATTTAATGATATTTTGCATAGTTTCTTAAAATTTGTTTGGTATAAACAGGCGGTCCACAAGATAGAGCGGTCCGTTTAGCGTTAAAATATCCTGCTCAACGACCGTAGCTGGCTCGCTTCCCTTTCGCGCATTTTTCAGACTTATTTTCAGCTGACCATTTTCGCGTGAAAAGCGGTAAGGACAGGTCATACGAGGTTGGCTGTTGGGATCGTAGCTCTCCATCTGCAGGATGTAATCGCCTAGGTATTCGTTCGTTAAGTCATTTGAAAAAAATACGGTGGAGAAACCACTGCCTCCGCCGTCTGTAGGATAGTAACGCTGGCCCCAACCGTGGTGATACGTCAGGACAGAATCGTTTTTGTGGAAGGTTCTGTAATTATAGGGAGCGCCATCCGAAAACCTGAGGTACTGCCCTCTATATTTCCAATGCGCATCATTTAATCGAATAAACTCTGCAGCAGTTTCATAACCGGCTTTGATAAAAGCCTCGTTGGTCGGGGCAAAAACAGAGGTTTGATGGCTGATATATGTAGCGCCCGGATTATACGGATCAACTGATAAGTCCAATTGGTTTTTCATGACCGCTTCTTCCATATTGTAGACAAACCAAGGATCTTCGTCCAAACTAAAAGATTGTGCATAGGAATCATCGTTCGCTTCCACAATTTCTAAAAACATGGAAAGCCTGCTGTCTGTTTTCATTGTTTGCCAGAGCGTTTTCTCTGGTTTTTTAAGAAAAGTATCGATAAAGATGACGTCAGCCTCTACCGCATTTTCTATACGATAATCCCCCACGGTCTTTCCATTAAGCAAAATTTTCTTTGCTGTAATGGCTAAATAATGGTAATAACTATAGGCTGAAGAAGCATATTGATTGCCTTGCCTTAGTTCTTTATCTTCTAATTTAGATTTCAACCGAACGCTTCCGTATGTGGCGTGCACATTTGCTGAATCTATTTTATCAGCTAACACATGGTAGAGGACGATTGAATCCAAAGCCGCAGTACTCATGTTTTTCAGTTTTTCCTGTGTCATACCCGCGGCCGTAAAAGCGGCATCGCTCGGGACTAAAAAAGTAAGCGGAAGGTTTTTCCATTCCTTATCCAATAAGGTACGCACGGTGCTTCCATCCAGTGCTATTTTGAACAAATGGCTTTTGGAATCCATCAGCAGTGCATCTAGACTCTTTTTATCTTTCTCCACATAAGGAACCTTTTCTCCATAAGGTTCGGGCATATATTCTTCCTGTTTACAGGATACCACTGCGATAAGCAGCAGTAGTAATGCTATGATTCTATTCATCGGTAGACGCTTTTAATTTCCAGTGTTTGTTAAAACAGCTTCATCCGGCAGGAACAATAATTGTTCGATATGATGTATTGTGCCGTTGTCTGTGAGGTAATTAACCTTATTATTGGCGGATAGTGGCGTGAACCTACCGTATTGACCGGCTTCTTGCGTCTGTACAGCAAACCAGCGGATATCTACGTTGTAAAAGATTTTTCGGCTCATTCGGACATCCCCTTCTATGGACGTTGCCAGAGATTGACCAGATAATTCCAAGTCCGTTAAGAAAATACGAGTATCAAACAGGTAGACGCCCATAAAACGATTGTAGAATTTTCCGGGATCCATTCGGTTTATGCTATCGAGCGTGATGCCAGCTTTCTCAAATGCCTGATTGTCGGGTGCCACCACCGACCATTCGCCTTGCGCAAGCCGTTCCCAATAACCGAACTTTTTGAGGCCGGCAACAAAAACGCTATATTCAGGTCGTTTCGAAAGAAAATGCTGTACATTTCCTTCCTGATATTTGAAACAAGCGTTGACAATGTTCAATATACCATTGGTCAAGGCAATATCGATGCGTATTGCTTCTACACCATTGACAAATACCCGTGTCTTATCCCATTGGGAGGTTCCGGCATGTTTTGAAATGATGAGATCCTTGCCTGCCATATTGGGATATTTTGCATCGAGTGTCTTGACCGGAATCTCCTCACTAGGTAGTATTTTGGCCAATATGTGATATTGAATCATGGTTTTCAGGCTGTCCTGATTAAGCTTGTCGAAATCCGAGGCACGGTATATCCCTATGGCATTGAAAGCAGCGTTGGTGGGTGCATATACGGTGACCTTTTCAGTTCCTGTCACCGCTTTCAATAGATCGGTTTTTAGCAAAGCGGCATGAAATAAGCTCAGGTCGAAATTGTTACCGATATAGTCCCCCACGTTCCGCGTTTCCGTGTTTCCTTCGTATACCATAAATTCATCATGACTACAAGCCTGCAAGAGCATGCAGCTCAGCAGAAAGAGGATATATATTTTAATTTTCGTTAGTTGCATCAGCTTAATTATTTATAGATAGGTGGATCAAACTTGCGTTGAATTGTAGTGAGATAGGCCTCTCCATTGACGACTTCTATGGTATTTACAGCAGGAAACGATTTAGGATTATTAAGGCCTGAATGCGTATTGATAAACATACTCGGGAATCGTGCTGAATTGCCTCTGCCGGGAAGTTGTACAAGTTCGTTGAGGCCATAGAAGCTTAGATGAGAACATAAGCCTTTGGGCATATTAGTTCCTCCGATACCCATTTCAATAAAAGTCAGCCCCGGTGCAAGGAAAGTGACCTGCTGTACCATATTGGTGGTAATGGTTTTTGTGCTGTCTGCAAATAGTGGAAAACTAAAATAATCACTTACGGTAGCCTCTTCGGTATCACGGTACAGCGGCTGAAGGAACCGCGCATGATATCCCGGTAACGCTGTTTCAACCGTATATGTGGTTGTCTCCTGTGGATAGAGGGATAGATAGACATTCATTTCGTCTTTTATACCATCTGTAAGAGTGATCATACCGTTGGGCTTTCTATCCTCGGAGGTTGAAAAGCCTTTGGCACTCATATTATAAAAATTAAGGTAAACCGATGAGTCGGAGAAAGGTAGCTTGTGGAAATTTTCCTGACGTAAGAGTAGTCCGTTCTCTTTCGTTTTAAAATCTTTCTGGACCACATGTAGCGTATAAATCTCTCGATCTTTCAGGTCATAGTTGCCTTCAGCGGCAATATTTTTTTTCAGATCATCGCTCAGTTGAAAAAATGGGATGTCATTGACAGGTCTAAAGTAGAAAACTATCCTGTGGGAGCCCGAAGGGATCTGAGCCCAACTGGAGAGATCAAATCCATTTATGATAGGACCTACCAGTACATTTTCCTTGCCCGGGTATTCAGGATTGTTTCGTTTGGTGCTTCCGGCACTGTGCGTAGGATAGGGAGCTGCATACCGTGCACGTTTGTCTAAAAAATCGCCGACGATAGCTGCCTTTACGGGGATACCGTTTTGATCAAATTCGGGATCAATAAGCATAGTTAAATAAGGTACGAGAAGCCCCTTGTCACCAAGGTTCACCTCATAGTTGAGGTTGTTGAATACCCTTAAGTAAGCTGGATTTTCGACCTCGTGATAATCTATCTTTGTACAGGAAACAAGAAATAAAAAGATAAAAAACAGACAAAATGCTTTGCTTTTATAGCCTATTGGATTGCCGTTCATGCCGAACGGAGTTCCGTTTCCGGGTGCTTGCTTTTTTTTGGACACCAGGTTGTTGTTAAAAGTGCCATTGCTCATAACTACTTGTCTAAATTGTCCCATTTATTTGGTATGTTTAACGATCATCATTCTGGATTTGTAGCGCGGATCCTCCGTTTGCTTCCCGATAAGGGCAATGCTGTAGGAGCCGATATCGGCATTGGGCAATGCGCCCCGTACTGCGAAAAGCTCTGGCTTCGCAATCAGATCCTGGGTTGTATAGATGGCTACCTCGTCTGCCCATGATCCGGGAGTGGTATTTTCGGTGGCATGATAAGCCATTATTTTTTGTGTTTGTATTTTGGTGTTGCCGCCCATTTGTACTAATCTGACATAAGGATTAATCCAAGGAATGTAACCCGGGGTCAATTGTTCTGTAGATCGTTCATTAAATGCCCATCCGTTATTGCTGAACGGTTTGCCATTATCGGAGGTGAAAGTAGCATAGGGAAAAACTATGTTAAAATTGAAAAAACGAACATCAGTGTAAAAGTTAGTTTTAAACCGTTCGTAAGTAGCGTCCTGTGTACCGCTTTGCCCACCAAAAGTGACACCAGATAAGTTGTTGTGCGATACGACCAGACTGTCTTTGCCCGTTGCCGTGCTATAAAGCCATACGGTATAGTTGTCGCCAGCTTTTACATCATAGTTTACAGCTGTCAAAGCGGTATTGTTGAGTATTGCCTGAAATTGAAGTTTCCCATGGATAGCAGGCATGTACGCTGTATGTGACCCAAACCCGACAGCTTCCGTGCTTTTACCACCAACCTTAAGGGATACAGCCCCAGCTTCAGCTCTGGCATTGACAAACTGGATACGTGCATAAGTATTGTTCACTGGCGGATCCATATCCGCTATAATTTGGAATCCATTCTGAACCTGATTGTGCGTATACTCCGGGTCATTGATATTTGGATAATCAAAAGGCTGAGAGTAAACCACGACTGTATATACACCGCCGGGTTTAAAGTTGGCGATCGGATTGTAGGTGAGGTAAGTAGGGATGACCGCCGTTCTGTTTTCAATATAACTGATGGATGAGGTCATATAGTCCATTGTAAGACTTCCGGTAGAGGGCAGTTGTCTCTGGTTTTCCGTAAGTACTTTAAGTTGATAGGTTCCATAAGGGATCTCCACATAGTCCGATACCTTGCCGACAGGGACATGGCTGAGCGCATTGTTGATTGCTGTTCCATCCGACCATGTCAGACTTACAGGCCCGTATAGATCTTCTATTGCTTCCTGTGTGACCTGGCTCTCACCCGGTTTTTCGGCGAAGTTGATAATTCGGATTTTGCAGTTCTCCGGGTTGCGTGGAGACTCTACACTTCGAGGCACTTCGATTACTTCGGGGAGCCCTACATTATAATAATCACCCAGCAACGTGTAATAATCTACCGAATTGCCTTTATCCTGTATTTTAAATTTTTTCTGGAGACCTATGCCAATTCCCTGATAGGCGACATAAGTAACCTCGATATCCGCACTGTTTTGTTTGTTAAGTAGGTCTTGGGGAACATTCCACAGCGTTCCGAGGCGACCATCTACGGGGAAATATTTGGTAGGAGGGTACTTACCAGCCATAGGATCCGTTTCTCCTTTTCGGATAACGAAATTGGTAATACTGTCTCCGTTTACGATTACCTGATTTGAACCGCCCAGGTTAACGATGCGCACATTGGAACTTTTGGAAGCCCCGGTGTTGTATCTGTTATCTACTTCTTCGACAAATTTGTCCTTAGAACAGGATACAAAGAGTCCGAGCAGGAGCAGGACGAATATTTTTTTACTACTTTTCATATGCTAGAATAGATTATAGGTAAAACCAAGCATCACTTCACTTCCGCGTTTGTAGCTACGGTTTATGTATTCATTTCCATACCATTTGCCACCAGTGTTTGGGTTGGCATATACGGTCTTGATCGCTGGGTTGAGAATGTTTTTGGCATAGCCCTTAAAGGTCAACCGGGACACTATTTTCTGGCTAAAGACAAAATCAAGCGTCGGTGTCGGCTGTGTATACAGATCCGGTTCCCCGGTCAGGTTGATCTGGATCAGGCGTTCACCAACCATATTGAATGTCGTGGTCAGGTCTGTTCCGGTTTTTTTATTGTTGTAATTTAGCCAGGCATTGATGGAATAAGGAGCCTGTTCAAACAAAGGGCTGTTGAGTGGAGCATGGCGATCGATAAATCGGTTTGCAGCAAGTCTTTCTTCGGATTTCTTGATTTCGCTTTGCGCAATCAACAGATTTGATCCAAAAAAAAGCACATCTTTTTGTCCCCAGAATTTACTCAGGTCTTTTACGGCTTCAAATTCCAATCCCCAGACTCGCCCAGTATTTTTATCGTTTTGAAACTGTATGATCGGAAATTCAGGATAGGTCGCCGCGAGACCCTCCGTTTTCAGGCTGAATACCTTGACCAATTGATTGTCGATTTGTTTTCCAAAGGCAGAAATGGCAAATACTTCACCTGCCGCCGGAAACCATTCCCATCGAAAATCGAGGTTCTGCGTCTTCTGGTTGATCAGATCCCGGTTACCGACGATTAAGCCCATTTGATAAGGGTCAAATTCAAAGACGTTGGTAATCTCCCGAAGTTCAGGTCGTGCCAAGGTACTATTGTATGCCAGGCGAAAATTCATGTCTTTTCTGTATTTATAAGTCAGGTTGGCCGAGTAATACGGAACGTATTTCGTCTTATATACCGAGTTGGCATCTCCAAAAGGGGTGACTAAAATATTGCCTTCCTCGTCCACAGAGGCCAGTTTGGGATCCACGTAAACGTCTTTGGTGTCTACCCGTGTCTGAATATTTGTTTTTTCGACCCGTACACCACCCGTCAAGCGGATATTTTTGGACAGCTGTAGATCAAGCATGGCGTACGCCGCCCGGGTTTCGTAGAAACCTTTATAATTATTGGGTGATTTTTTGCTGTTGTACAAAAAGCCACCTACGGGAATTTCACCTTCACCATTACCGCCGGAGGGTACTTTTATGCCGATTACTTCGTTGCTGACCATCCGGTTGAGGTTACCCTCCACATCAAGAAGTGTAATCCGGCCGAGGTCGTTGAAGTTAGAGCCCGGGAGAAAGAGAATATTTTCGGTAAAATGGCGCTCTCTAAAAAGATAGTTAACGCCGGTTTTTAATTCTTGCTTTTGACCGAGAAAAGGAAAAGGAATGCTAAGATCCGCTTTATGGTTGTAACTGTCTTCGTTGAGGTTTCTCCAGCGTCGACCATTCGGCTCGGCCTGAATGGTTCCATAAGTACCAAAGCCGTTTACATAACCCGAGCTTAGGGCATAAAGATGTTCGGTGTACGCCCATTCGCTATTTGCGCCACCTGTCGTACCCACGATTGGTTTCAGGTAATAGGTGCCACCTACCGGAACATAGTCTATCAATGAGACATAGCGAAAATCAGGATCATTTTGGCTAGATTTAGACATGGAGAGATTATAG
This sequence comes from Sphingobacterium athyrii, assembly GCF_003071065.1. Lineage (GTDB taxonomy): Bacteria > Bacteroidota > Bacteroidia > Sphingobacteriales > Sphingobacteriaceae > Sphingobacterium > Sphingobacterium athyrii. The sequence goes on from NZ_QCXX01000002.1 coordinate 537,396, forward strand.
CTCAATCGTGGAGAATAGCTGGATTTTAAGAACTTGTGCTCCCCCTGAAAATTAAAAGTCTGCAAATCCCGTAGCGTTTGCTTCAAGGAATAGATGGTACTATAAACATCTCCGGTTAGTCCGGTATATTCATACGCTCCCCTCATGTTGGTAGCCTTTGATTCTCCCCCCCAGCTTCCCACATACTGTGCACTGATCTCATGACGGGGATTGAACCGGTACGTTAATCCGGCGAGCACACCATAATTAAGTGTCTCTACTCCCGTATTCTCCTTATAGGATTGATATTTTCCCATATATAAGCTGTTTGGTGTAATATAATTTGGGATATGACGGTAGCTGTAGATATCCGGATTACCTGTGACCACACCCTGGTAAATACTATACTGGGTAAGATCCCCATTGTATATATCCGTTGTGCGTCGGTAGTAGTTTCCGCCGAGTATCACGCCCAGGGTATGCTTGTCATCAAATAGTTTATATGAATTTCCAAACGTAGCAGAGTAAAGTTGGTTGAGGGGAGCACGTCGGTGCTTGGTCGTCATGACCGGATCAAAACTTTGCATGATGCCGTTTATCCGTTGTACCTCTGTTCTTGCTGCCGGACTGTAGCCACTGTTTGCAATCAGATTATGGATATCACCGAGTCCTTTGGGGTATTGAGTGGAAAGGTTCAGAAAATCTGATGTCAAGTTTTTATGATTGATCTTGGTACCGAGCAGCCCCATGTCACTGTTCCAGAAACTATTGTATTGGCCACCTACCCCAATATTGGAGTTGAATCCCGTTTGCGCGATAAGCTCAAAAGTCATGCTATCCGGTACTGACTTTGTTTTAAGTTCCACAATCCCAGAGGCAGCATCGGCAGGTTTATCGGGTGTAACTGTTTTGTATACGGTGATATTATCCAGCAGCGAGGCCGGTACCAAATCCAAGGGAATGGAGCTTTTGTCAGGATCGGAGGATGCGAGACGGACACCGTTCAGTTGGCCGATAACGGAGCGATCCCCCAGTCCGCGTACGGCGACATACTTGTCGTCTGTTACGGTGACACCGGTTACCCGGGAAAGAGCCTGCGTTGTGGTGATGCTGGCTGTGCGTTCGATCAGCTGTGCAGAGATGGCATCCTGCACGATAGAAGAATTTTTTCGCTCTTCGAGTACCGCTGCTTCCGTATTGGTGCGGCGACGGGCTTGTACACTTACGGCTACTTCCTCAAGTCTTTCAGACGCTTCGCTCATTTTTACAAGGATACTGTCATTGGACCCGACCTTGATTTCCTGCGGCTCCATACCTAAAAAAGTAAATAGGAGCGAAGCTCCGGTTGCGGTAATCGTAATCGAGAAATTTCCATTTGCGTCTGTCGATGTAGCAGCCTGTGCACCTTTGACGCGCACCGAAACACCCGAAAGTGGTTTACCGCTCATATTGGTGACCCGACCTTTTACCTGTCGCTGTTGTAACCTGTCGGGTGTACTGGTTTTATTTTCAGGTAGTTTTGAAATGCTTACATATTTGTCTTTGATCAGGTATGTATAAGGTTGTCCGCTAAAACAAGCCTTTATTGCCTGGTCTAGGCTGACATTAGTTACACGAATATTAACGGGTTTTGCATTATTAAAAATAGCTGTATTATACAGAAAACTGAAGCCGGTTTGCTTCCTGATCTCCTCCAGCACAAGATATATACTGCTGTTACGTTTTTCCAGCGTCACACGCTGGGCATATGTAAAAGCACTTACCTGTACAAAAAAGCAGGTCATTAATACCATGGTGATTTTCATAACACGCATGATTTGATAAAAATTCATACTTTTGTTGAAGTTAAATTATCTATTGATGTTAGGACATTACTTTGGTAGCTTAACTATTCGGCCAAAGGTGGTGCAAACACCTTTGGCTATTTTATTAAGCAAGCTCATTTTTAGGGAACTAATCGCTCACTGTCAACCTCCTTCCTGCAATCTTTATTTTGACCTCTTTTGTAGACTCGATCATGTCTACGATAGAAGAGAGCGGTATGGAACGGGATATGATTCCGGTAAATTTAATTTTACTATACTGCGACGGACAGTTAATTTCAAGATCATACCAGCGGGCGAGCTGTTTGAGCATCTTGTCAAGATCTTCGCCTTTAAATACAAATTCTCCATTTTTCCAGGCCAGTTGTTGTTGAATGTCTGCGGTATGTACAGATAGTTTATCCGAGAGTAAGGATTCTTGCCCGGGTTTTAATAAGACAGATGCACCATTCAGGGAAGATGTCACACGGACGCTGCCTTCCACCAGTGTGGTTCTTATAGTGGGCTCATCTTGATACGCATTGATATTAAATTGCGTACCTAAGACCTGAATCATTTGTTTGTCGGTCTCAACGACGAAGGGCAGAGCCTCGTGGCTATGCGGGCGTTTTAGTTTTGCTACTTCAAAATAGACTTCTCCGGTCATTTTTACCCGACGCTCGCGCTGGTCAAAACGGGTCGGATAACTTAAGGAAGAAGCTGCATTCAACCAAGCTTTCGAGCCATCAGGGAGAATGATTCGATACTGACCCCCTTTGGGTGTGGACACCTTATTGAAGGCTAGCGATCTTACTGCTGCCTGACTTTCGCTGTGGTAGACAATTTCACCTGCAGCAGTTTTTTCGACATGTACACCGAATTGGTCGGCCAATTTTCCACTCTTGGCATCAGACAATGCGATTGTCGATCCATCGGCAAGAGTCAGTAACGCTTTGTCGCTACCCGGCACGATTTGATGACCTTTCTGCGCCAGCTTTTTCTGGTTTTCACTGCCGTTGTCAAGATGGAATAATAAGCCAAAAGAAACCATGATCAAGACCGCGGCCGCAGCTATATAGGGACCCCATTTTTTTGGAAACCCAGTCCTTATTTCTTGCTCGGACATCGGAATAGCATACCTCGTCTTGAAAGCCAATAACTTGTCATTCAACTCGTCCTGTTCGGTGTTTTTTTCAGGCAACAGATCTGGTATTAATTCGTCCATGACATCGTCAAACAAATTTTTATTCCCCGGATCGGATATCAAGAGAATTACTTCCTGTCTTTCCTGATCTGTTATATCACCTAAAAGGTATTTTTTTATCAGCTTACGCTGCCGCTGGTTTACATTCATCCACTGAAATTATTTCTCGTGCGCTATTGGGCAATCTTTAAGACGATTTTTGCTGTCAACAAAAGAATGCGTATACATAAACACAAACACATTTTTCTCCTGATACCACCCAATGGGCTTTAAAGTAAATTGTAGTGTATTGAAAATCAGTGGAATAAAATAGTAGATAGCTGTCCGTTGACGGTTATCCTTCGCGCCGCTTGAGATCGAATAGCGGGCTGTCGGGGAGGCGATTAAAAAAAGAGGTTCAATGAAAGGATGACAAGTACTGAAACCAGTTTCTCTGCAAGTTGGCGGCGGCATATGGCCAAGGCGGAAACCATGTATTTCTCCACGACATTGATCGAAATACCCAACTTTTCACTGATTTGTGCATAAGTTAGGTTTTCTTCCCGACTCATACGGAAGACCAATTGTTTTTGAGGAGATAGATGATTGATTGTCTCTTCATATATCCTAATCATCTCAGCATCCAAGATATTTCCATCTACCGTGCTGCTTGATAGCAGCTTTTCTTCGGGAATATTATCTATGTGTACCGTTTCAGCCAACTTGGAACGGAAGTGATTATAGACCGCATTCTTGAGCGCCCGGCGGAGATAAAAGCTAAACTCGATATTTTCAGGCAATTTTTCTCTGTTTTTCCAAATCCGGAAGAGGACATCCATCGCTAATTCTTCACTCATAGGTTTATCCCGGATAAACTTAAAGCAATATTGAAAGGACGCTCTATGGTAACGCTTAAACAGCATATCGAATGCTCCCTGATCCCCATTGATAAAGCGGCGCAAAAGTATGGAATCTGACAATACGGTTAACACTTCCTTTTTCATAGTAATTATGCTATGGTAGTGCTACAAATATCGACGCCTCAAGTTAACTGAGTATTAGTAAATCATTAATTGTATTTCTTAAAATAATTTCTGTTCAATATAATCTAGCATGCTTCGTATTTACCGATGATGACAACCAGACAAATATTCGAATTTGTTAATCCTGTTTCAGAACTAAAAACGCTTTCCCAATTCTTTCCTAAATTGATATATAGCTTAGGTTATCATAATATTTAAAAATTAAAACTTGAGTGATATGACTAATTGGAATTTAATAAGAGGAGCGGAAGGAACATTGTCTGCCCAAGATATCAGAAGAAATATTCTATCTTACATTATCAAAAATCACCCTGCAAGCCTGATTCAGTGCATTGAAAAAGAGTATAATACTTACCGGATTGATATTCTGGGTAGTGATAGTCTACTATTCGATTTGCAAGGCCAATTTGTAAAAGCAAATATCAGAAAAATCAAAGGATAGACCTGCAGTGACTAAGCAATTTCTAGCGTCCAGATTGATTGGAAAAGCTTACTGAGGGATCCTGTCCGGGTTGCTCTGTCCTTGTCGCTAAAGATGGATCTTTGGCATAGAAGATGTGGGATTATCAGCATTAAACCGTAAATTCATCGATTAAATACCTTTAACATGATATTTCTATACCGATGTCTTCGTTTGTCTGCGCTACTAGCGACATTAATATTTTCTACGAATGTTTTTGGACAAAAACAATCTAGTGTTGATAGCAATGCTCTTGCGCTTCAATTCGTTGACCGATTACTTCCTGAAGGCAACTATACCGCAGCGGTGTTGGGAACTCCCCGGCCGAATGCATCGCAGGGTGCAATTGTTCAGAAAATGAAACTTGCCATCAAGGACAATGAAGACTGGTTTCTCCAAGTCATGAACGAACTAAAACCCGGAGAGCCTATGCCATATCACAAAAATCTAGGCATTAGCGAAGAGGAGTATGCCGCTTTTATGCAGTTTTCGCAATCTATAAAAATAGACAAAGTAGGAGCGATAGCGCTTAAGGTCATCCGCAGGGACAGCAGTTTACATTTCGAACCCACAGATTTCGGAGATTATTTAAAATATCTGGTTATCGATTTAAAAGATCACAGGGTCATGGTTGATCGTCTGGGCTTGCCATACAAAGGGCAGATCACTATGGATGCCAAGCGGACGACACTGGTAGCTGGACCTTGGAAAGGATACTCCTGGCGACTCGAAGAATTTCGGAAAGAAGGACAATTAATTGCAGATCCGAATAAAGTAGATCCGACAGAAATGCGGGAAATGGATATAAAATCTGTCGAGGTTATTGTAGGCAAACTAGATCACAGCGATCAGTGTTTTCTTTATCTCAAAAGTGATATTGTCAATAAAGGCCACGTTCTTGCAAAACAGGATTTAGCCTTTTTATTAACCAAAGAATAAATTATCGAGAAGTTCAATAGAACCTTCACTGCGAAGTATTCCAATGCCTAGCGGAGAAATACAACTTCTCCAAATCCCACAGTTGTCTGAGTGTATCTCCAACGAAGTATTGAAATTCTAATTAAGAGAGAGGTTACAGTAATTATTTTATTACTGCAACCTGGGTATCTCTATCACCCTTCAGACATTGCTAAGGTGAGGTTAGTCGTAAATTCTAGGCCAGTGGTTGTCAGCGCCTTTATTGTAACCTTATAGCTACCAGCTTTTAAGCTGTCGCTTTTTTTTACGGAAACTACACCTGTTTGTGTATTTACACTAAACAGCTTTTCGCTATCAGCAAATGCAATTCCATCTTTTTGTATTGAAACCAGTTCAAATGTAGATTTATATTTTTTCGGATATAATGTTGGAGCCGCCGAGACATAACCATTTGAAAGACCGATATGTATCAGGCTAAAGTCAATAGTAAGGTTTAGATCGGGATAATATTGTCCAAACAAAAATTTAATTTGTGGAATCAGAATGACCCTGAAGGTGGTGGAAGCGACCGGAAAACCATCTTTCCTCAGTTCGGGAGTCAGCTCGAACGACTTTTCAGCTTTCTTTTCCGGATCGCCAGCATCTTTTGATAACTTGATATGCGTACCCGATATTGAAGCAATATTTTCCTGTCCATCCTTTTTCATCAAATGAAAGCTAGCGCCAGCAATTGGGATACCAAGCGGGTCTATTTCAAAATCAGTAGACCGTATTGGACTATTAAAGGATTAAAAAACGGATCATAAAAGCCTCATTAAATCATCTCATAGTAAATCATTTTGTCAGCAATATAGAATTTTATTTAGGCTCCAATGATTTTGATTTAGTAATTTTATCTGTATATTAAGTTCATCGTTCGTACCAATTATATGAATTTACCAAATGAAATCTCCTAAAGAAACTATTACACTGCAAAAACTTAAAAATGGAGACCTTAATTCATTTAATGAAATTTATTTCCAATATTCTCCCAAGATCTATATCAGATTGATCCGACTGGTCAAAGATCAAAGCGTTGCTGAAGAAATTCTTCAGGACGTATTTACCAAAATATGGCTTCATCGCGAAAGGATTGATCCTACCAAAGGGTTTGTCTCCTTTCTCAACCATATTTCGGATAATTTAGCCATGGATTTCTTTCGAAAAGTACAGAGAGACAAGGCGCTTCAATTGGAAATATGGGCTTCAGCAATAGAATTGTATTATCATACCGAAGAAAAGCTGTTTTTCAAAGATAAACAGCAGATGCTGACCAAAGCAATTGATTCCCTGAGCCCCAAACGAAAGGAGATTCTGATGCTTAACAAATTTGAAGACAAAAGTTATAAAGAAATAGCCGATTTGATGGGTATTTCAGTCTCTACGGTGAGCAACCAATTGGTGAGTGCGCTCAAAGATATCAAAGAATATATTCAAAAAAACTACCGCGATGAATATATAATTAGTTTTTTTGCGGCTTTTTTATTTACGTTATAAAAAAAAATAAAAAAGCAATAGTGTGATTCTCTCTGGCAGACGTATAGATAAACAAATACAGCACTGCATTGAACTAATTATAGAAAATTTTGAAAGAGCAAGCCTTTAAAGATCAATTGTTGGCGTATATCCACAATCGCCTGGATGCGCAGTATTATGAGTCGTTTTTTAACGAAATGGCTGAGATGGATACTGCAACTTTGGAATTGTGGATCGCTGAGGTACTCGATCAGGATGAAGGACAAGCGTTGGAGCAGATTGCCTTACCAGATTTAAACATCGTTCATCAGAAGGTGCTCGATGATATCTATGCCATCGATCCACCCAAGCCCGCGCTCATCCGGAGAATAAGCCCGTGGACCTGGGCTTCCTGTGCTGCCGTGCTGCTCTGTGTACTGTCGGTTCTCTTTTTGAAAAATTTCTCCACCTCACCACAAGAGCAAATCACTTGGTATGAAAATAAAAATGCTTATACGGTCTACGCGAAGCTTCCTGATAGCACCACTGTTATCCTATATCCACATGCAAAAATCAGATTCGAATATAATGGCCGGGGCCAACGTGATGTACAGCAGGTGCAGGGGCGTGTTGTTTATAAAGTGCACAAAAACAAAAACGCACCTTTTCAAGTCAATTACAAAGGATATTTGACTACAGCCTTGGGGACAATATTCAGCGTAGACCCCAAGGATGCCGATCATGTGCTTATAAAATTAATGGAAGGTAAAATCTCTGTAGGACCATTTACCAGGGATAGCCGAAGCTTAATATACCTCAAACCAAAAGAGGAAGTGTTGGTCAACTTAAATCTACAGCAGATGATTAAGTTTTCTGAGCCCGAATTGACAAAATCTCATCCCGCCCGCGTGGATAAGGAGTTAAAGAAACTTATTCCAAATCTAACCGCCAATGTAGAGTGGAGCAATCAGTCCGTCAAATTCAACCAAACCAAAAATGTTCAGCTGTTAAAAGTAATCGAAAGCCTTTATGACGTCTCGGTCATATGCGACAGTCCTGACTTACTCAACAGTTCATTTACGGGAAGCTTAAATAGTAAGGAATCGCTAACCAATTTCTTGACCAGTTTCTGCCAATTGAACGGTTGTACATTCCAGGTAAATAATGGTATTGTCAACATTAGTAATTCGGGAAGAAAGGAGGACGTACAGTAGGATAGAATCAACCCAGCGCGAAAAATAAACCAATATATAAATCAGAATAACCAACTGTAAACAATTATGAAGCATATTCTAATAAAATTAATGCTCTTGGGATTGCTATTTCCATACTTTTCTGTAGGATTTGCGCAATCTAACCTGAAAGTAAGTGGTAAAATAGTGGACAGCGAAGGTAGTACATTGCCGGGTGCTACTATTGATCTTATCCATGAAAAGACCAGCAAAAAACTCCATTTTGTGGCCGATAACAACGGATTGTTTGTTTTGAGCCCTCTCGTTGCTGGTGAAAATTACACGATCTATGCCCACCATCTTGGATACGACACCGATTCGGTTAAGCATTTCGTGGCAACGGCAACCAGCAAAAATACCGTGCTCATCCGCTTGAAATCAAACACTGGAATGATGGATGAAGTTATCATCGTCGGTTACGGGACACAGAAAAAAGTCAATCTGACGGGCGCAGTATCCGCAGTGTCGGGCGATGACCTGAACAACAGGCCCGCCGGGCAAACCTCTTCGGCCCTTCAGGGCATGGCCTCGGGAGTGACCGTTACACAGCGTTCCGGTAAGCCGGGGGCGGACGGCGCCGATATCCGTATTCGCGGTATCGGTACACTTGGTAATGCAGCTCCGCTGGTGCTCATAGATGGGATCGAAGGCTCCATCAATAATATAGATCCCAATTTGATCGAGAATATCTCGATACTAAAAGATGCGGCATCCTCATCGATCTATGGCTCTAGGGCAGCCAATGGTGTTATCTTGGTCACGACCAAAAGAGGGAGTTCCGATAAAGTTGCGATAGCGTACAATAATTATTTCGGCTGGCAGTCGGCAACTAATATGCCGAAGATTGTTAATGCCTTAGATCATATGCTCCTGACAAATGAAGCCTATACAAATGTTGGAGCAAGCCCGCTGTATCCCGAAGATATCATTGCCGCATATCGCAACCAAGGCAACGGCAGTTCGGATGAGTATCCAAATACAGATTGGCAAAAGGAGTCATTGCAGGGAAATGGATTCCAGCAAAGCCATTTCCTAACGGTCAATTCCGGAACAAACAAGGTGAAAATGCTGACTTCTGTCGGTTATTTTGATCAAAAAGGTTTGACGCTGAATAGTTCGTTTAAGCGCTATACCATACGCAACAACGTGGATGTTAAGTTTTCAGATCAATTGGCCCTAAAATTTGATTTCCAATACGTCAATCCGATCGTGGTCTCACCGGCGGCCAGCATCGAAGAGCTTTTTCAGTGGATGAGCAGCATTCCGGCCAATCAATCCTTTAGAAATTCCAACGGCACATGGGGATTGGGCTGGAATGGAAATAATCCCGTTTCGGCGGCAGCCGATGGCGGTGTTGCCACCAACAAAAGTCCATTTGGCAGTATCAACGCCTCATTGATCTATAAACCCAAAGAATGGTTGACTGCTGAGGTCAATTATGCACCGAAATATGCGACTCAGGTTAACAAGAATTTCAGAAAAGCAGTACAGTCGTATTTCCCAAACGGCACGCCAAGCTTTTCAGTTCCGGTCCGCACGGCACTTACCCAATACAATAGCCAGGAACTTTTTAATAATATGAGAGCCACCTTGACGCTCAACAAGGATTTTGGTCCACATCAGTTAAAGGCATTGGTTGGTGGTTCGCGGGAAGATTATAAGATTGATTATACCCAGGGATTTAGAGACAGCTATGTGCTCCCTGACTATGAAGTGCTCAATGCAGGGTCTGCACTGAATCAGTCGGCTACTGGAAGCGCTTCTGAGTGGGCATTACAATCCTTATTCTCCCGTATCAATTATGTATTCAAAGATCGTTATCTTTTGGAACTCAACGCACGCTATGATGGCTCCTCCAGGTTTGCCAAAGGCAAGCGCTATGGATTTTTTCCTTCGGCATCAGCCGGATGGCGTTTTTCCGAAGAGGAATTCCTGGCCACATCCAAAAGCTGGCTGACAGAAGGGAAAATTAGGGCGTCATGGGGGAAATTGGGAAATCAGAATATTGGAACTTATCCAGCGGTGGCATCATTGAACCTCGGATCATACACGTTGGGCAATGGTATCGTCAATACGGCAGCCCTAAATGATATGTCAAATCCCAACATTACCTGGGAGTCAACCGAGGAAAAAAACATCGGTATTGATCTCTCCTTATTTAAGCGCTGGACCATTACGGCCGATCTATACAACCGGAAAACCAGCGACATATTACTTCAACTAGATATCCCACTGATTATTGGATTAAACAAACCGTATCAAAATGCGGGAGTCGTCGAAAATAAAGGTTGGGAACTTTCCATGGGCTATCGGAGTGATCCTGGCAAAGCCTTTAAATATAATTTTACCGTTAACCTCTCTGATGTCAAAAACAAAGTGTTGGATATGCAGGGAATCAATCAGACCGGTTTGACCGTCAATCGCGAAGGCTATCCCATTAATTCCATCTTTGGCTATCTTTCGGAAGGTTTTTTCCAGACTGCCGATGAAGTGAAAGCACATGCCACACAGTTTGGTACCTTGGCTCCGGGTGACCTCAAATACCGCGATCAAAATGGCGATGGTATGGTCAATGAATCCGATAAGGTCATCATCGGTAGTACGATTCCACGATATACCTATTCGCTCAATTCCAATTTGAGTTTCAAAGGATTCGATTTAAGTTTTTTGTTACAGGGTGTGGGGAAAGCCGATGGTTACCTCTATGGTGCCGGTATCCAGCCTTTTACAACCACCGGGGCGATTGGCGGTACGATTCGTGAGGACAATAAAGACCGATGGACACCTGACAATACCACGGCCAAATATCCGCGCTTAGCTTTCGGGCAGAACAACAACCAGCAATCCTCCCAGTTTTGGATGAAAAATGCCGCCTACCTTAGGCTGAAGAATTTACAGCTCGGCTATACGTTTCAGGCAGACCTACTAAAGTCCATCGGACTAAATAGGCTCCGGGTATTTGTCAATGGCTCAAACCTATTCAGCGTAGACAAGTTTTGGGATGGATATGACGTCGAAGCACCTGTGGGTTATGGCAATTTTTACCCACAGGTCAAAGTATATTCTTTTGGACTGGATATTACATTATAAACTTTGGATTATGAAAACTCTAAATAAACTAGCTTTATATATTGTATCTATTGCTACGCTCTTTTTGATGGGAGCCTGCGAAAAATACCTGGACAGATCTCCATTGGATGGTCCTACGGACGATAATTATTTCAAAAATCAGGATGAGTTGACGTTGGTGGTCAACGGTTTGTACAGTGCCTTGGCATTTCACCCTACGGACGATATGCCCATCAATCTGACACTTGATGATGCCACAGATATCGGTTGGGATCGTAATACCTCTGACCTACAAGCAGTAGGAAGGGGAGATCACGATAGTAACAATGGTTATATTCGGAATATCTGGACCAACTCCTATAAGGTCATTGGCAAATGCAATTTCATTTTGGACAATATCCAGAAGCTGGATGGGAAGATGGATGTCAATCTTCAGCAGCGCTATAAGGCAGAGACACAGTTTATCCGGGCCTATGTCTATCAATATCTCATTGATTACTTTGGCGGAGTGCCTTTAGTAACGAGCGGTTTAAGCCTTGCAGATGCAAATGTTCCTAAAACAGCTAAGGCTGAAGTCGCAGCCTTCATCCTCAAAGAGCTCGCTGAGGTGGCAGCTATCTTGCCGGTGAACTATGGCTCAGCAGATGTAGGACGCGCTACCAAAGGTGCAGCTTTGGCCATACGGGCTCGGGCAGCACTTAATAATGGGCTATGGGAAGAAGCAGCGCGTTCTGCTAAAGAAATCATGGATCTGAAAGTATATGCATTACACACCGACTTCGGCCAATTGTTTACATATGATGGAGAGGCATCCAAAGAGATTATCTTTGCTTTTCAATATTTACGCTTACAAAAAACCAAGACCCATAGTACTACACGCGGATTTCTGTCTCGCAACGCCCAGGGCACTTCCAATAAAATTCCATCCCAATCCATTGTGGATAGCTACCTGTGTACCGATGGAATTGCCATCGATAAATCCGCAAAATACGATCCTAAAAACCCTTTCGTCAATCGGGATCCGCGCCTAGGGTATACTATTGCACTTCCCGGTACCACATTTTTTGGTTTTCAGTTTGAAACCCATAAGGATAGTGTATCTTGTTGGAATTATTCTTACAATAGATCTTTACCTGCTCGGATTAAAAATGAGGATGCGATCAATGCTTACGCAAGCTTTTCGGGCTATTGCTGGAAAAAATATGTCGATATTAAGGACAAGGACTTTACCATGGAGTCGGAACTAAATATCATTCAGAGTCGATACGCTGAGGTATTATTGATTTACGCTGAGGCGATGATCGAGAGCAATAAAGTAGACCAGACGGTGTATGATGCGATCAATAGTATTAGGCAACGTCCCAGCGTCGATATGCCAGCAATCCCAAGTGGTAAAACACAGGATGAACTGCGCGAGATCGTACGAAAAGAAAGACTTTATGAATTGGCCAATGAGGGCTTTCGCCTGGTCGATTTGAGACGTTGGAAACTGGCCGATAAATTTATGAATTCGACCCTCTATGGTCGCATTCCAAAAGGTCTGCTTGCCGATGCGCCGACGATCGATGCGGATAATTACGTGAATTATAAAAATGTGGCCAATCAGAAAGATATGCGTGTTATCGAGCTCCGCAAGTTCGATCCCGACAAAAATTACCTTTGGCCGATCCCGAATATTGAAATTGTAACCAATAAAAATCTGGAGCAAAATCCAGGCTATTAAATCCTAAGATAATGAGAAAAACACTTTTAATGACCATAGGGCTTTTGACCATATTTTGGCAGCTCGTCAAGGGGCAAACCGATAAGCAAGTAGATATATGTATTTATGGCACCACATCTGCTGGCGTGATCGCTGCCTATACTGCTTCACAGACCGGCAAATCCGTCTTGGTGATCGACCCGGGGACAAGGCTAGGCGGACTTAGTTCTGGCGGATTGGGGCAGACAGATATCGGGAATAAATACGTCGTGACAGGCTTAGCCCTTGATTTTTACCGTAAAATGGGCAAGCATTACGGTAGTTTTGAGCAATGGATCTTTGAACCCAAAATAGCCGAATCCATATTTAAGAGCTATCTGGCACATTCCCGGACGCAAACACTAATGGGGTATCGTTTGACAGGCGTAAAGACAGACAGTCGATCGATCAAAAGCATAGCGCTGCTTCCAAGTGAAAGCAGGGGCGGCAAAAATATAACTGTCACGGCCAAAGTATTTATGGACTGTAGTTATGAGGGCGACCTCATGGCCAAAGCTGGTGTATCCTACCATGTAGGCCGCGAGTCAAATGGCACCTACGGCGAGACCATCAACGGCGTGCAATTACTGGATGGCCATCAGTTTCCTGATGGTGTAGATCCCTATAAGATAAAAGGGGATGCCAATAGCGGCATTTTATGGGGGATTAATACTGAGCCCTTAAAAGAAAACGGAACGGGAGACAGCAAAGTCCAAGCCTATAACTACCGGATTACATTGACCAATGTTCCTGAAAATAGGATAGCCATTACCCAGCCCGAGAATTATGACGCATCCAAGTACGAACTTTTAAAGCGGCAAAAAGAGATCCAACTCTGGAAGAGCATCCAGGACGTATTTATCTGGAGTCTGATGCCCAATGGGAAGACTGACATCAATAACAGAAATGGATTTTCAACCGATATGATAGGCATGAACTGGCGCTATCCCGAGGCAGATTATTTTGAACGGAAGGAGATTATCAAGGCTCATGAAGATTACACCAAGGGCCTGTTATATTTTGTCTCAAACGATCCTTCGGTACCGGAGCCGATCCGAAGCGAATTCAAAAAATGGGGTTACCCCAAAGATGAATATCCCGACAATGGGCATTGGTCGCCACAATTATATATCCGCGAAGCCAGAAGGATGATTGGCGATGTCGTCATGACCCAACACCATTGTCAGGGCCGAGAAGTTGTATCCGATGGGGTAGGCTATGCCGCATATACCATGGATTCGCACAATTGTGACCGAGTGATCGTCAATGGCATGGTCAAAAATGAAGGTAACGTTGAGGTTGGCGGATTTTCTCCCTTTCCGATTTCCTACAGGGCTATCGTTCCCAAAAAAGAAGAAATCAATAATCTTTTGGTCCCTGTCTGCCTGTCGGCAAGCCACATTGCCTTTGGTTCCATTCGCATGGAGCCTGTATTTATGGTGCTGGGACAGTCCGCTGCCGTGGCAGCCTGCGAAGCGATCGACAACAAAATTGCCGTTCAGGATGTTGATATAAAACGCGTGCAAAAAACATTGCGTGACAACCCGAAGGCGGATGGCCGTAGGGCTGATTATATCATTCATGTCGACGATAAAGAGCAGGTTATGTTGAAAGGAACTTGGCGTAAATCCGCAAAAAAAGGTTATGGTATGAGTTATCAGGAAGTGGACGGCGACTCTACAGCGGTTGCCCGTTTTACTCCCGGCAAAGATTTTGCCGGCGGAAAATATATGCTCTACAGCTATTTTCCAAAAACTGCTGAAAGCACCACGACCGGGAAATTTATTATTAATACAGGGAAGACGAGGACGGAAAAAACGATAAATTTTAAAGAAGTCAATATTCTGGGACAAACCACAAGTACCTGGGTAGCGCTTGGCGAATACGCGTTTGAAAAGGGAAGTCGCACACCCTATGTTGAGATCAGGTCGGCGGATGACAGCGGCGTATTGGCCGCAAATGCCGTCTTGTGGGTTCCCGTTTCAGACCAAAAATAAATACATATGCAAAAGATAAAAATAGGAGTAATATTGGTGCTTGTCTTCGCTTTTCTGCAGGTTGAAGCACAGCATTCGACGAAAGAGGTAGATGTTGTGGTTTACGGCGGTACACCGGCCGCCATCACAGCGGCATTGCAAGTGAAGCGGTCCGGCAGATCGGTTATCGTCTTATCACCAGATAAGCATTTAGGCGGGCTGAGTTCAGGTGGACTTGGTTTTACGGATACCGGCGACAAAACAGTTATTGGTGGCCTAGCCAAAAAATTCTATCAGGATGTATATAACCATTACGCCAAAGAATCGAGCTGGAATTGGCAATCCCGTGCTTCATTTGGCAATCGGGGTCAGGGCACTGTTGCCATGGACAGCGCGCATCGGACGATGTGGATTTTTGAACCTCATGTAGCCGAGCGCATTTTTGATTCCTGGGTGCGTGATCATCAGATTGATGTCGTCCGTGGAGCCTATTTAGATCGGCAGGAAAGCGCCGTCACTAAAGAAGGCACAACAATCAAGTCCATCAAAACCTTAGACGGAAAGATCTATGAGGCGAAGATATTTATTGATGCCACCTACGAGGGCGATCTGATGGCACTTGCCAAAGTAAGTTACACGATCGGGCGGGAGGCCAACCAGACCTACGGGGAGCAGTGGAACGGCGTTCAGACCGGGGTCTTTCAGCATCGGCATCACTTTATCGCGCAGATCAGCCCCTATAAGCACGAAGGAGATCCGGGCAGCGGTCTGGTATTTGGCGTTTCGGAGCAAGATCCCGGGCAATATGGAGCGGCAGATCAGAAGCTGCAGGCCTATTGCTTTCGGATGTGCCTGACTAACGATGTCCGTAATCGGAAGCCCTTCGTGAAGCCAATGGGGTACGATCCGCAGCACTATGTCTTGCTGCAACGTTTATTCCGGGCAGGCTGGGACGAAGCCTTTCAAAAATTTGATCTGGTGCCCAACCATAAGACTGATGCCAATAACCACGGTCCGTTCAGTACCGATTTTATCGGGATGAACTATCGCTATCCCGAAGCGAGCTATGCGGAACGAAAATCCATTATCGAAGCCCATCGTCGTTATCAGCAGGGCCTATATTATTTTATGGCCAATGATCCTTCGGTGCCTACAGCAATCAGATCAAAAATGGCCGAATGGGGGCTGGCAAAAGATGAATTTAAAGATAATGACAATTGGCCTTCTCAACTATATATACGAGAAGCCCGGCGCATGCTGGGACAATATGTGACGACCGAACACAATATCCTGGGCAAGCGCAGGGTGGAAGATCCGATCGGTATGGGCTCATATACCCTAGATTCGCATAATGTCCAACGCTATGTGACCAAAGAAGGCTTTGTTCAAAACGAAGGCGATATCGGCGTTCATGTGCCAGCGCCTTACGCCATTTCCTATGGATCGATTATCCCAAAAAGCAATGAATGCAGCAATTTACTTGTTCCGGTCTGCCTCTCCAGTTCGCATATTGCCTTTGGTTCGATCCGTATGGAGCCGGTATTCATGGTGTTGGGGCAGAGTGCAGGTGCCGCAGCGATATTAGCACTTGATAATGATGGGGTTGTGCAGCACGTGGATTACGGCTTATTAAAAAAACAACTGCTGGATTCAGGGCAAGTATTGGAACAAAAATAATATATTGCAATAAAATTATACCTGGATATAGGATGGATTTAGATAATATGAACGCGCTTACGCTGGTCTTTGCGTCAATTTTAATCTTCGCGATCGCTTACCGTTTTTACGGGGTTTTTATGGCACAGAAAGTACTCCGGCTCAATGATGCCATCACTACCCCGGCAGTCGAGTTTGCCGATGGCCACGATTATGTGAAGACAGACCGTAAGGTCTTGTTTGGACATCATTTTGCTGCCATTGCCGCTGCCGGGCCTTTGGTCGGTCCAGTGCTGGCTGCCCAATTTGGTTACCTTCCGGGGGCACTCTGGATTTTGATCGGTTGTGTTCTGGGGGGCGGTGTGCACGATATGGTTGTCCTGTTTGCGTCGGTCAGGCACAAAGGGCAGAGCCTGGCAACCATTGCGTCGAAGGAAATCGGTCCCGTTGTCGGCGGTATAACCGGTATAGCTGTTCTGTTTATTCTTATCCTGACCTTGGCTGGTCTTTCTCTTGCCTGTATCAGCGCCATGCACGAGGCCCCTTGGTCTTTATTTACCATTATTCTGACCATGCCGATTGCCATATTTATGGGACTCTTGATGCGGTACAAAGCCGGATCAGTTACCTTGGCTAGCATATTGGGGGGGATTTTATTGATTGTGGGCATTATTGCGGGCCATCGCTTGATGGAGATCCCAGTCATTCACAACCTGTTCGATTGGGATGTCAAGACCATTTCGATCGCGACTGCTGTTTATGGATTTTAGCGTCGGTGTTACCTATCTGGCTGCTTCTTGTTCCTCGGGATTACCTTTCCACCTATCTCAAGATCGGCACGATCCTGATGTTGGCCGTCGGCATTGTCTTTGTGCATCCGACGATACAGATGCCCGCTCTGACCGATTTTATCCATGGCGGCGGACCTGTGATCGGCGGGCCCGTGCTGCCCTTTATTTTTATTGTGATTGCCTGCGGTGCAATTTCGGGTTTCCATGCGATTATTGCCACGGGCACGACGCCCAAGATGTTGGGTACCGAAAGAGAGATTCTTTTTGTGGGCTATGGTGCGATGCTGGTGGAGGGATTTGTCGCCCTAATGGCCTTGATTGCAGCCTGCACCTTGCTACCGGGGGACTATTTTGCGATCAATACGCCAGTAAGTGACTATGCCCATTTTCTGGCGCAACATCCCGAATTAAAGGCCGTGGATCTGCAACATTTTTCAGATCGGATAGGAGTTGATCTCCATGGGCGGACCGGCGGAGCTGTTTCCCTGGCTGTGGGGATGGCACATATATTTGATAAGGTTCCCTTTATGGACGACGTGATGGCTTACTGGTATAATTTCGCCATTATGTTTGAAGCCGTATTTATCCTTACGGCTATTGATGCCGGGACACGGGTGGGGCGATTCTTTTTGCAGGAAATGTTGGGCAATATCTTTCCGGCCTTTAAAGACAAAGATTGGAAACCGGGCATTTGGCTATGCAGTGCTATTTTCACTTTTTCATGGGGCTATCTTGTTTTTACGGGAAATGTAAGCAGTATCTGGCCACTATTTGGCATTAGCAACCAGCTCTTGGCTGCCTGTGGGCTTATTGTCTGTACCACAATGCTTATTCGGATGAATAGGAAGAAATATGCCTTATTTACAGCCATACCGGGTGTATTTATGGCTAGGATTACCTTTTGGGCCGGCTATCTGCAGGTGGTGGATATTTATTTGCCCAAGAGGCAGCTGCTATTAGCATCACTGGCCATATTGGCCATGCTATTGATGCTTCTTGTTTTTATGGGTACATTTCGCAAATGGTATCAGTTATTTAAAACGGAGACTAACTTTATCGATCAAAATGAGGAATCCGTGAAAGTGCTGGTGGATCGCTAAGCTACATTGCTTCGTATCATTCCTAATTACTGGGAAATCCTGCCGAGTTATGTCAGGGGATTTCGATCAAAATAATTGGGGAAAATGTAATCAATTTTGATAACATTTGTGTTATGGAAAAGAGTACGAAACATTTTAATGGAATTCGCTCGAGTATCATCTTGGAAAGAGAGCTTAAGAAGCGTGTGATTAGGCGTTATTCAACATCTAAACGACCAACTACTCCGACGTCATCACATAGACATTAGCGCGGATAATTTATGCTATATTATAGGTAAATCCTATACGATTGGGACAGCGAGGTAAAGAAACCGTTTTGGGTAAAAAATTTATGAAACTTATACAGCATTATGATAATATGTTCAATCAGTCTATCGGACAGATTAGCAGGGGAGAGATAGAGATTGACCAACAGATAGATAATGACAGAGACCGACGTCGTGGTCTCACCTTGTTGATACGACCCAATGATGAGATTAAAGCCCGTGTTGGAGCTTTTCAGGACGAATTGATGAAGATCGACGGAGTACAGTATTATCAGCCGTCATCGGATCTACATGTGACGGCACTTTCAATCATTTCATGTTATGAAGGTTTTGATCTAAGTGATATACAAATCCAGGATTACGAAGATATTATTTCACAAAGTCTCAACGATATTCCCAGCACCGAGCTGAAATTTAAAGGGATAACAGCATCTCGGGAGGCCGTGCTGATACAGGGGTTTCCGATGGGCGATGGGCTTGAAATACTTCGTGATAGGCTGAGGAGTAATTTCAGTTCCTCCGCTCTGCAACAGCATATAGATTCGAGGTATCGATTGGCTACTGCACATATGACCTCAGTACGCTTTCGAAAGGAACTGCGTTCTCCGGACAAGTTTGGTACTAAATTGCAAGATTATAGAGCGGCCGAGTTTGGTGAAATGAAGATAGAATCACTTGAATTGGTATATAACGATTGGTATCAGAACAGTAATATCGTCAAAATACTCCATCGCTTTGCTTTATAAATCCTCGCCCTCGACGATAGACCTGAATAATACACTAAAATTCCAATACCGTACCTAGGTGGAAATTTCAAATATTGTAATGAAACCTATCTTAAATCGGAAACTGTAATCCAGGAATTGGAAACTGACTACCCTACAAAACGGATAGATGCAGTTACACTCCAGATTGTAGACGGCATACAAAAGGGGAGAGCTGCATAGAATCCTGCTTTTGTTTGATGCGGTCGTAAGCCTTGTGCAGGAGATAACATGCGTAGCCCACGTCTTGTTTATTTTGAAGGTAAAAGCTTATCCACCCTGAATTTTTAAATACATGATGGTCCTTAATTTTTCCTTCAGTCATTAACGAATTTTTTAGTTCTGTATTTAATAAGATGTCCAATAAGCCATTGCTATGTACATGTGCAAACTCTCTTCCCATATAATTAAACTCAGTCCCGCCATATTTATGTATTCCAATCGTAGTTCCAGGCATTCGTGTCACATTTTCTTCCAGATCGTCGATCCAGTCCAGTAATTCAGGTTTCGTTAAAAACATCCAAAATCTCATGAAGCTATCAAATATAATAGCGCATAAAGGGATATCCTTTAAAAAACCGACTCTTTTTACCACAAAAGAAAACATAGGCTATCTCTCGCTTAGTAATTTAATATGTTCCATTACTCTAAAATGAACATTTCTGGTGATACTTTCTGCCCATAGATCGTAGTACCAAGTAGGGAAGACATGAAGGTTATACCAACTGTTCCCAATAAGAGTAGTGGTGCCGTTTCCAT
The DNA here is from genome assembly GCF_003071065.1 of Sphingobacterium athyrii. Classification (GTDB taxonomy): domain Bacteria; phylum Bacteroidota; class Bacteroidia; order Sphingobacteriales; family Sphingobacteriaceae; genus Sphingobacterium; species Sphingobacterium athyrii. Next base: position 557,629 of record NZ_QCXX01000002.1, read on the forward strand.
TGTCCTTTAATATAAATTCGCCCCTTTTTATATCTATATGTCCCATAATTTCAGGGTCTTTGGGTTGATCAACGATATCAAAAATTAAGTTTTTATTGATGTCAAATTTTACAATCTTCTCATCGAAGATATATCCATTGCTAAAAATACATTTTCGGTTTGCACCCAGTCTATGCTCACTTACCGTTGTGGCCATGGGGCTCGGCATCCCAATTTTAAAGAGCCAATAGTTTTCCTTTTGGGATATTGGATCGAAGGCGACCACGTGTTTCCATACCTCTTCCGGACTTGCCTGAATCAATAGCTCATCAGAAACCATATTTTCGTGATGATGGTCGCTCAGGGAGTCAACAATGAAAATTCCAACTAAAAGGCTTACAATGCTTATATTCAATTTTTGATTTCTCTTTTTAAACATAGCCCTTCCAATAAAGGCACCTGAGATGATAAAGCCAAAAATAAGCGGTGAAACAATCAGTAGACAAATAAAGCCTTCACCTAAGAAGAAAAAGCTCATTAAGATGGCGATAAGACCATTCAGGATAGAATATCCCGTTATTTGTTTTCCCCTTATCTCCATGTCTTTCAAAAACCAAGCCGTGATAATACCCATTAACATTGGAATAATCACAAACTCTGAAAAAACAAGTATACCTGTATCCTCAGGCGCCAATGAAGACTGGATACCAATGATTAGGAATGCGAAAATGTTGGCTATCAAAATTCCTTGAAATATTTTGGAATTTAGCACTTTAAATAACGTTGTTTTCAAACTCATCGTATTTGATCGTTTATGTATTAAATTGAGGTCTTTTGTATAACTGAAAATAAATCTGAATCTGCTTCCAAACTAAATATTCACTATCTGAGCAAAAGATTAATCATAAGTTGCGATGAGCCACTTAAAAATTCCAGTATAGCTTCGCTCGGTTTCACACTATGCAGTTTACTTCTTTATTCGTACTAACCATAAACGAAAAATAATCGCTGCTGATATCAAAAGAAGACGCCCTATAAAATGATTCATAGGTATTGTCTAAGTTACCCCTTTTGTGGTTTACTTTTCTGAGTAAATTCCCATTCGCATCCCGGCTGATCCAGACACCATCTCGTTTACTTTCTATAAAGTGACGTTCTTCTAAGACTACGTTATTGGATATAACCTTATAAGCGTCTGCTGTACGAATTTCTGTGCAGTTACAATGAGGAAAAGTTTCTCCGGTTTGCCCTGATACATGAGCGACAGAAAGCATAAACAAAAGCAGAAGTGTAAAATAACTAAATTTTGAATTGTTGCGGGTAATTGTAGTACTATTCATAAAGCGGTTGTAATAAAGCTTTTTGACGCTAAGATATTAAATAATTATCTATTTGATCAATTGGGGAACTGTGGATGATCATACAAACTGGTATAGTGACGTCAAAAGTCGTTTATTGTAGGACAAATTAAGTTAAAAGAGGAATTTCCGAGAGGTTTCGATTATAAATATTCCGGAGCTTAAAGCGGCAACTTATTGAATTATAAAATTCTGTGTACAATGCGGATAATGGATTATCGTTGCGTGTTTATTAGCCATAATTTAACCAATACTTGTATAATATTGATAATTTGACAGGGTGTTATTTACTTTATTTTTATTTATGGAGATGAATAGTTATAATTGATAAGACTAATCAGGAAGTTAAATAAAGTAGTAGTTGCAAACAATATTTATTGACCGAAAACAGGCCGAATTTATTTCTTTAATCAATTTTGGATTTACTTTGCCTCTCTCAGATTGGGGGAATTCTAAAACTAAATGGTTAATAGAAGAAGCAGATATTTCATTAATTGAAAATGCCGCTAAACAGAGGCAAAAAGAGTTTGAGCAAGAGATATTTCTTCAAGTTTCCAAATGGGATATTCAAATGCGCTCATGTTATATGATTTCGATCATATTGCTGAGATTAGATATTCTGTTACAAATGAATTACTTAAACTCAATTATAAGGATATGAGAACATTATTTACCATCCTAATCTTGGTGCTGATCCGGTTTCAAATTGTTCAGAGTCAAACATCCATTACATTAATAATTACCAATGCAGATGACTTTAAGAACAAGGAAATCGGCGTAAGTGAGTATGGCCTTGAACCTAAATTCCAGCCGGTTAAAGACACCTCATATTTTCATCTTGATAATAAAGAACCGACTTTCTATTCATTTTATATTGCAGATCGCAATTTCAAAATATGTTTATCGCAGGGCCCTGTAATTATAAGAGGTGCAATTGAATCCGAACAATTTGTAGTAGATACCGTAATTAATGCGCCCTTATATTATGAAAGGGCTAGGTTTATACACATGGTTTCGAATGGAGAAGCCAATGGCCCCGAGCACTATCTGCAGTATATAAAATCCAATATAGCTAACCCCTTGGCATTAGAAGCTATTGGAGCCTTTTTATTTACTTTTCAAAACAATAGGGAATATGTGGATGCGATCTATTCCTTATACGAGAACGATGAGAAGGCTTATAAAGGTTCTCCTGATATTCGTAATTTCGAACGGCTCAGTAAAATTCGTAACCTAAAACATATTGATATCGATAAGCTTTCCCTAATCAATCTCAAAGGCGCACGTAGCCTGATTGAGCGGCGTGAAGATACGGACTATTACCTTATTGATTTTTGGTTCGTTAATTGCCCTCCCTGTGTGAGTGATCATATAGAGATCATGAAAGATTTTCAAGTTTTAAAGGGACGAAATGTTAGGATTCTAGGTGTTTCAATTGATAAAAATCCGTTAGATGTTCAATCCTATGTGGATAAGCATAACTATCCATGGGAACAATATTTAGATGAGAATCATAGTTTAACATCCCAATTTTCCATTTCATCTTTCCCAAGTTACATTTTATTAAATTCAGATGGCAAGATAATCTTAAGTAGTAATCAGTATAAAGATATCAAATCATATATCCGTAACTTAAAATGAGGGTGTAACGAGAATTTTTTAGTAAAATTATTCAATAAGATTATTTATAATTCAATTTAAGAGCACTTTGCTCATTAACTTTACGGCTGGCTAGACCAACTGCTTAGCCAAATTGCTTCCCTCTGCCGGTTAGAGGGAAGCTCTTTTGTTTTAAGATCTCAGTATAGATAGATCAACATTTAAATTTCGACTGATTATTCCAGAACAAATATTGCTAGTATTTCTGTACTATTGGAGCAGAATATATAATGCCTTTACTAGAAGTTTCTATGATAAAGAACATATATCATGAATTTTCGAGGTTATTTTAGAAGGATCATTTACGGAAACGTCAGTTGTTGTCGGATCCGGCTTCGACTCTATAAATAATTTTTTCCCCCTCAAATCGAGCGTTAAAGATTAGTATATAGACAATCAAAATAATGAGCCAATATCTAATTTTTAGACTTATCACTATAGTTCCTAATAGTATACCAATAATGCCAATGACGATTCGAAAATACAATATAGATTCATACTCCATCATGTACCAATAGCAGCCCTTGCAAAAATTGTATTGATAGAGCATATAAACATCTTCATAAGTAATAAGTATGTTGAAAAGAATTATTAATGCTCCAATTACCCGACAAAGGACGGAGTTAGTTAGTATCTTATGAGATGTTCTCCTTAACGTAGCAATTGAATTCATACCTTCTCAATCTTAAACAATATCCCAGTAATTATTGCGGCGATCGAATAATATATCGCCGATTCCATTGAGCGCACTGTTAATGCCACTGTCATTGCAATTCCAGCCAGTGTAACTAGTATTAATGTCATTTTGATCCAATTAACGTTGAGTGTATTGTCCTTAAACCAGCTGAATGCCAATATATAACATACCAACGTAGGAATAGAATAAATCGCGCTATAGCATAACCAAAGTATAGAAAAGAATATTGTTTGACCAATACCGGAAGAATTTAACGGGTTAAATACAGGGAATATGCTCACAAGTGTAGTACCCAATAATAGAGTACCTATCCAGTGCTTAAAAATATAAGACCATCTTAGACTGTGCGACATAATCGGTGTTATTAGATTGAAAACTCAGAGAACAGCTCCAAGTTTGTAGTAATTATCACTGCTAACAACAGGAATAGGTTGATAATGATTCCATGATAATATTTTCTCAAGTCAACATTACCTAAGTTTAGTAATTGACGCTTTTTTGTTAGACTTTTCATCGTTTGGTCAAACGATTTAACGAAAGTAATAATTTATATTAAAAAAATGCGCCATAGATTTTATATGACCACTTTTGGCGCCAAAGCCAAGCGGCAGCTCACTTTTGTTTGCCAATGATCAATGGACTTTTGTAATCGGTTCTCCCGTTAAGGTAACAAAAAATTCATACTTTTCGGTATCTCCCCGGTGGGTAATTTTAGTACTATTCAAAAAGTGGTTGTAATAAAGCTTTTTGACACTAAGATATTAAATAATTATCTATTTGATCAATTGAGGAACTGTGGATGATCATACAAATTGGCATAATGGCGTTAAAAACCGTCTTTAATAGTACAAATTAAGTTAAAGGAGGAATTTCCGAGAGGTTTCGATTATAAATATTCGGGAGCTCAAAACGACAATTTGTTGAATTATAAGACATTGTGTAAGATGCAAAATCTGTCGATGAAAAATCCGATTTTTCATCGACAGATGTCGTGATGCATTGCTTAAATTTTAGCCACAATTTTGATTTCCACTGTTTGTCCGGGTAGAGCCAGCTCCGTCACTCCAATGATTGTACTCGCTACGATGCAATCTTGTCCGTAGAATTCCTTTCCTGTGATTTTTCTTGCCTCAAAACCTGTCTTCATGTCAGTCACATAGATCACTTCCTCGGTGATATGATCGCTAGTTGCATCATATTCCGCCAATAAAGTTTTAATATTTGCATAGGTTTGGCGAAACTGATTTTCCATACCCTCTACAAGTAGCCCATCGCTGTCATGTCCAAGCTGACCTGAGATCCAGATCGTATCACCGTTTTTAACAGACTGGACATAGCCATATACCTTTTCCCAAGGCATATCAAAGGTTTTAAATTCTTTTTTGCTCATGATGATTGTTTTTTTTAGTTAATTCTCAATGCCTGAGCCAATGTGTTTACGATGTTATTAATCAAGGTAATACTGATTTGTCGTCTAAATGATAATTGACGATATTCCGTAAAATGCAAAGCGATTTGTATACGTATTTAGGCGATTTGATTAAGGATCCTTATATTTGCAACTTTATTGCACTATGATATAAATGAAAAAGCTTATAGTATGATACTGCTGTTCTTTGTGTTGCAAGATATACGCGCTCAGGTATCAAGAATCGATCCGTTAATGGATATACCCAAGGCTACAGTTAAAGACACGACTATTCGTTTAAATTCAACTGATCATGATACAGTAGCTATACCCATAACGTATATACGTGGTGCCCAACAGGGACCTACTTTCACCATCATTGCCGGTATTCGCGGTATGGAATACCCCACCATATTATCTTTGCTAGAACTACGGAAAGAAATAAATCCCCAGAGATTAAAATGCAGTCTGATCATAATTCCGATCGTCAATATACCCTCATTTTTTCAGCGGCGTGCATTTGTCAATCCATTGGACAGCCTCAATCTGAATCGTGTATTTCCGGGCGATCCAAAAGGAAGCATCACCGAGGTAATGGCCGATTTTCTTACCCATGAGATTTTTCCCGCGACTCCGCCTGTAAATGAGGGCGAAACATTACTTTGTATTGGCTATTAGCCGCTCCTTGCTATTTCCTAAATTAAAAAATTAGGTGTAATTTTAAATATATGAGCTTATGTTATGATCGTTGAGTTTACTGTTAATGAATCTTTTGATATTCTTTCCCAATTGGCAGCTCAATCCCAAGTCCCTATCTTATCAGATAAACTGACGCTACCCCCTTGGTTAGGAAAAGGATATATAAAAAAGATTAATTTAGATCAGAATTTTAAATTTGTACTTCATCATTATACTTTGGCCCAAGAGCTAATATTAAAACGTTTGCCAAGTCAGGGAGAAAACAAATTAGTTTCAATAGTTTTTAATAGTTTTGAAATCCCCTCAAAGCAGTCATCCGATCAAAACGAGGCCATTGCATTCCTAAGATCAAATAGTTCTGCTATCCAAATATCATCCAGTAACTTTGGAACGCAAAGTTTATTCCCTTCTGGCTCTAAAGTTCATTTTGCTGTTGTGGGTATTGATAGTTCGTTGTTAAAATCAATTCTCCAAATTAACAGCGATAACAGTTGTGTGCTTAAAAACATTTTCGGATCCAAACAACCTTTTTTTATCATGAAAGAATGTCACATGAAATTCAGCTCATTATCACGCAATTGGTTGAAGCTAACGAAGCACATGAGCTATATCATATGTTTTACAGGATAAAGATACAGGAACTTTTGTACCATTTATTCAGCAACCTTCTTAAAAGGGCAGGAGATAATTGCGCTTCCATTACTAATCCTGAGCTAGACAAAATATATGAGACCAGGTCTAGTGTTGTTAGTGACCTTGGGAAACCTCCAAGGCTGTCAGAACTTGCTAAATCTGTTGGAATGAGTGAAAAAAAAATAAAGCTGTTTATTTAAGCAGATATTCCCAGGAATTTTTACGGAAGAGCAAATTGCTGGATGGCGTAAAGTAACCGAGCAGGTGCATAGTAAAAATAGCAAGATTTTTTTTGCAACTCATGCATACAGGCCGTATTGGGCACATCGATAACCTTCCTCCGGGAGCACGGCTGGTCGGCCCATCTGATATCAAAGCCGTCGGAGAGATTTATACAGATTCTAAGGGTAAGCAGGAGCATTCTGTTCCAAGCGCTCTTACCATTACTGAAATCGAAAAAGTTGTGGAAGGCTTTTCTACGGCTGCTATCAATGCTATAAAAGCTGGTTTTGACGGTGTAGAAATCCACAGTGCCAATGGGTATTTGCTGGAACAATTCCTCAATCCAAATGTCAATATCAGAAATGATAAATTCGGTGGGGACGTGATAAATCGGTCGAAGATTATACTAGAAATTGCAAAAAAAACTGTTGCAGCTATCGGCAAAGAAAAAACGGGTATTCGGTTTTCACCCTTTTCAACTTTGGGAAATCTTCAGCCCTATGATCCCGAGCAAGTCCATGATACTTATGTTTATCTGGCTAAAGAATTAAATAAGCTCGGTATTTTGTATATTCATTTTGTTATGTCGCCTAATATCCAGGAAAAGACATTGCAAGCTATTCGTACCTCCTTTGAAAATACAATTATCGCAAGTTCGGGTTATACAGCAGAAACGGCGGAGGCTGCGTTTTCCAATGGCTTCGCCGATATTGTTGCATTTGGAAGAGCTTTTTTGTCAAATCCAGACTATGTAAAGCGCATAGAAATGAATGCACCGCTTAATCAAGTTGATTTTTCTACCCTTTACACAACTGGACAAGAAGGTTATACAGACTATCCGGTATTGGAGTAGGTATGAGTAACTACTGTTTGATGGAGATTTCAGTCCTTGTGATCATCGGTTTACGTAGCGAGTCGACCAGTATTTATTCTCGTCACAAATTATCAATCGTCAGGGAACTTTACTGTTTAAAGTTTACAGATACACACGGGACTTTTCAATTAGCTATATAATTGTTATTGCAGAGGGTTTAACGATTGATGCTGACCCTCTTGCGCTTTTTTATTATTTATTTGAGAAGCCAATCATTCCCTTATCGCAGTTTCGTCTTTAAAGATTAGGTCTGCAATTTCGTCTTTCCGTTTAAAGCTTACGCCTTTGTGCTGCTGCATATAACGGATAATCTGTTCAGTAGCATTTACCATTTGCGGCGTTCCGCCGATTCTGTCATGAAAACTGATCGACAGTTGTCTGCGCTTGGTTTCAGCTTCTTGATAAAGCTGATCAAATTCCATTTTAACCTGACGTACAAATTGATCGGTTGAGTAATGTTCGCCGGCAATCAATTGGATATCGTTGCAGCGAAGGGTATAAGGTATTACAGCAAAGTCCTCGTTTTTTACTTTGATGATAAAAGGTTCATCCCGGCTCAGATCATCAATATGATATCTGAAGCCCAACTCCTGTAGAATGTTTAGTGTATTTTCGCCACGTCGCAACCAGTTGGCGTTATAACCCACGGGGCGAAATCCGGTTGACTGCATAATGGCATCTACGCCATCCTGTATGAATTTCTTTTCCTCTTCGTAAGGAAGATTATACTGTTTACTCCAGTTCATCCCATGTGCTGCCGCTTCGTGACCTCTTTCGACAATTTCTTTTGCCAATTGTGGGTTGTTGAGTACGGCAGAACCGACCATGTGCGACGTAACTTTGATTCCGAGCCTGTCCCAGTTATCAAGCATTCTGGGAATACCTTCCTTATAGCCGTATTGGTACCAGGTTTCGGCGGGAAGATCTTTAAAGCCTTTTTCTATGTTCTGTGGAAACGGGCTTTCAGCATTGTCCGGCTGTCCGCCAGATTCAAACTGCATGGATATGGAGACGATCAAACGTGAGCCGTCTGACCATCTGGAACCAGGTTTTACTGGAGCGCTTTCTTGGACGTTACCTGGACTATTTGTAAAGGGCAATATACTCAACGTACCAAGGACTCCGGTTTGCTTAATAAATGTGCGTCTTGTGGTCATGGATTAAGGTATTATAGATTGAAAAGTTTGTCTAAAGCCCATGAGTTGCTCTGAATAAATTGCAGCAGTAGGGCAAAAAAAGCAAGGTGCAGTAACTGGGAGGGCAGGGCTTCCCAGTTCTCAATCATGGCTGTGCCGAAAAGCAGGATCAGCAATATTCCTGCGCCCATGATTAGTGCAGGTTTTGTAAACAAACCAATCAATAGAAACAGGCCCACTGTGAATTCTGCCACAGGTAGCACATAGCTGAACGGTAGTACCATAGCCTTTGGCAAAAAAGATTTTTCAAAACTGGCGATCATCCATTGGCTGAAAGCGTTTAATTTAGGTAGCCGTACAAGACCGTGGCCAAACATACTGATGGCAATGCCCAGCCGAAGGAGTAAGAAAACTGTTGTATCCATTATCTTATTTTAATTTTATTTGCTAATTCAAAATTGCATCAATCTACCCTCGGAAATCGGTATATTTGGAGGTATTATCGGTAAAAAACTAGGATGAGGTTAAAAACATTGCACAGACCATTTGAAATCGAGCTGCTCACATTAAATGAGTATACTGCCGTTCCTCATAAAAACACCTATTTCGAAATGGTTTTTATCCTGGAAGGAAGTGGTGTTCAGATTATCAATGAGCATGAGCTTCCCTATGATAGCGATAAGCTTTTTTTAATTTTCCCCCAGGATTCACATTCCTTCCGTATAGCCTTGACAACGAGTTTCTTCTTTATTCGATTTAATGAAAGTTACTTAAAAACTCAACATAAAGAATGGGTACAGAAGCTTGAATACATCTTTTACAATCATGACCATTTGCCCGGCTGTATTCTTAAAACGATTACTGATAAGCCAATGGTGAGAGCTTTGGCCGAGGCGCTGTTAAGGGAGCAGCAAAATGGAGGTCCCCATCATCAGGAAGTTATTCAACAGTTGCTGAACACGATCATTTCCATCGCCGCAAGAAATATTGCATCCATCCAAACAGCATATCCTTATCAACCAGCTCATCCGTTGTCAATGCTTGGGTATGTACACCAAAATATCAAACAGCCAGAGGCACTAAAGATTGAAGAGCTAGCTTCCTATTTTCATTTGTCGCCAAACTATGTGGGGGAGTATTTTAAAAAAGAGACAGGGGAGAGTCTGCAAAAGTATATCCGCAGTTACAGGCTGCAGATGATTGAAGCAGCACTTATACATACAAACAGGCGAATTAGCGAAATCGCGCTAGACTTAGGATTTACGGATACCAGCCATCTCAATAAGATGTTCCACCGAGAATATGGGGTAAGTCCAACAACTTTTAGAAAAAGACTGCAAAAAAAATAGGCATTTATAATTCGATTTGAAATCCCCGGCCTGGTGAATACACTTGTTATTCTAGCGTATACGATTAAGTCGCCTTGCTTAAGCAAGGGGAAGTCAAGCTCCGACATCTATATAAAAACTGCACTTGAGCTTAATCTCATGCCATCAAAATATATAATTTTTGAAGATTCGATATCAGGCATTCGAGCAGCCTTTGCTGCGGATATGAGCGTAATGGCAGTACCCGAATCGGAAAGTTTGATGACGAAGGACCCTAAGTAACAAAAAGCGCACCCAAAGTGCGCTTTTGTTTAATACGCTGTTACGGTTTAGAAAGCACTATTTTACTTGCCAAATAATTTTCTTAAAAGACCGTTTGTTGAGTTTTTATTAGCTTCTGCGATTTTTAAGTTTTCAACTGTCGTTGGCAAATTATTATATCTGATGGATTTTTTAAGGCATTCAATTGATTCATCATAGCGTTTCAGATCCAAAAAAGCAATGCCCATGTGTTCATGGATTTCAGCAATAACATCATCAGATACATTATCTTGCTGGGCTAGCGCCTGTATCGCCTGCTCACCATAATGTAGTGTTTTTTCATTATCTCCCAAATGGTATGTACAATGTGTCGCCCAATAGTAACACCAGAAGTCTTGATTTCCTGCGAATATACTACGCTCAAAACTATCGCAGGCCGCTTCATTGTTTTTCATAAAGGCAACTTGTAGATAACCCATATTATATAATGCAACCTGTATAGAACGGTCCTGTTTTTTTTCTTTCGCAAAATTTAGTGCATACCCATAACACTCCATTGCTTTGCTGTAATCGCCTTCCTCTATAAATGAATTCGCCCTGCTGATGAGCAAGCTTGGATTATCGGGCATGCTTTCTAATAATCGATCTGTTTCTTCCGAAATGACTTCAGTCTGGCTTTGTGTACCCAAGGCACTTTCAACCTCGGCTTTGTAAATATAGAAGTTTGTAAAGCAGCGCACCAGCTCTTGATCCTGGCTTATTGGATTGGTGGGATCGAGCTCATAATAGATTTCCAGGCCTAGGTTGATCCACTCCAGTGCCTCTTCATAGTTTTTCAATTCCATATGTAAGTCACATATATTATCAATTGTCGCGAAATAGGTCAGTAAATCCATTTGGTCACCAAAATCTTCGATTAGACATTGACCATCTTGTATAGCGAACTCCAAAAGCCCTGCATCCAAATAAGCTCCAAATCTATTTTGTAGGATGATCATAAAGGAAGATTGATTTATACCTTCGGTACAAATTTCAATCGCTTTTTGATGCTCTTGGCGAGACCGAAACTCACTGGCGAGATTGTTACAGCACATGGCGAAGGTATGGGGGGCATAATTGATGAAATCACCATTTTGCGCTACAATGGCATCCTTGTAGAGCTTATATGCATGTTCATAGCATTGGTATCTCATTGTGGAGAGTCGTTGTGCCTGCTGAGCTGGTATAGCAGTATATTTACCCAATAGGTAGTTGATCTCAACACCGGCATTATAAGCCTCCATACCCGATGTTGTAAAAATGTCAATAGACAGCGTAGCAAAATCAGGGTTGGGATTATGCTGGTTCTGCATGTTGAATAAGCGGATTTGTAAAACAGGAGAGGTAACCAACTCAGCCGCTTTTTTATAATATTTTTTTGCAGCCTCCCAATCTCTAAGCCAGTAAAGTGCCGATCCTGCGTGCCGGTTACAGTTGTAGTTGTCAGGGTCTATATCCAAGCCTTTCTTACTCCATTGTACGCATTCGATAAGCGCTTTTTCCCTGTCGCTTTCAAAAACTTCATTGTAATCAAGGGCTATAATACCGAGTATGGCATATAAATCCGGATTGGGGGATGCTTCAACGAGTGCTGAAATCTGTTTGAAAAGTGATTCTACAATAGTTGGATCCTGAGGCAAGGCATTGCCTTGAATCCAAATTTTGGATGCAGTAGCATAATCTCCTTCAGATAATGCCTTTTCGGCCTGCTGTTGTATATGTTGTTTCATATGATGGATTGAAAAAATAAATACTTTTATCCTATTGTTTTCCAGCTCTCGAATAGCTTTAATTTTTGTGTCAATAGACCAGAGACCTTTTTGTAAAGATCTTCGTCGAATACAATATCATTGAGAAACCGGTCCACGACCTCATAATTTTCCTCACTTAGACGTTCAAATGCATCTTTTTTATTTAGAGCGGATAAAATGATGTCACGGAAATAGAAAGATACGGGATTGCCTTCTGGATCAGTCAGCTTTCTATTGGTCGTGATGTTATACAAGAAAGATGATAAATATTCGACATCTGCTAATTGATTTTTCCAAAGATGGTTATTTAGGTGTTGCTCCACAAAATCTAAAATTTCTTCAGAATCAGGTTTCAGACCTTTTTTGTATAAATCTTTATCAATCAACAAAAGTTGGTTGTCAAATAGCCATTTGATAATAGCGGTGTGTCCCAATCTTAAAAAAGGGAAGTTTTCAAATTCATGGCTGCGATTAAAAAAATCTCTACTGATAATCTCCGACTGCTGCCTTATAGCGATCCAGCTGCTATAAAATGCATTTCCTTTACTACTTTGCGTATATTTTATGGTAATTATATTTTCCGTTCCTTCGGACATCGCATATGCTTTTTCAACCTCGTTTTCGTACGTTGGTTTTCCCATCAATCGCTCGACTTCTTCATGCGGAGCTTCAGGTAATGGCAGTACATCCCAAAAGTCCTTTGGTTTAGAATCGGGATGTTTACTCGAATGATCGACATGGGTGAACATAATACTGCATAAGTAGGCTACGAACTTGCCGCTATCATTGCTTGTGCTTATAGGTGGTTGAAAATGATCGTTTTTTATGTCGTATTTAAACCAAAATGAAATATTTAATGGTTTATAGATGATAGTTTTTGTGCTTTGGTTGGCTGTTATTGTTTTGGGTAGTTTCCCTAATGCATAACGCTCGAAGAACTGGACTATTTTAGGATCGGTGGAAGATAGACCTAGTAATGCTATTAGCTCGCTCTGTTTTAAGGTATTCATGCCTTTATTATAGTATGTTTTTTACTTAAGGAAATTTTATTTTAACGATCGCGTATTTAACCCTGTTAGAATTACACCATCAATAATTAATGATTTGCAACTAAGGTTCATGTAGGAGGTCTCATCATCGTTGACAAAATTGTCATTCATACCGTCCATCACTACCGACTTCAGTTCTATTTTTCGAGATGGAAGCTTACCATAAGAATCCGTTACTGTGATCTGACCGTTCAGGGTTGTGTTTTTTTTCATAAACAGACGTAATAAGGGGATGTCCAGCCGGTCGAATGTAATAACGATATAACAGGGATTGTAGTCATCGGCTACTTGCTGATTCACGGAGTCTTTGGTTGTCATTGTCGATGGTTTATTGAACGAGATAGAAACCGTCGTTAGCTTTGAAATGGTTGTCTCTTTGCCATCTTGTAATGACAATTCAATCTTCATTCTATTTCGCTCCCATTGTTGGGCATGGGCTACATTGACAAATAATATAGTGGCAAGGAACAGCAGAAGCACAGGCTTGAATTGTGTAGAGATTTTCATGTTTTTTTTAATTTACTATACAAGATTAAATATTCAATAACAGACTAGATCGTATTGATTTGTAACCGGTAGGTTTGAATATGTATTTGGCTTGTGTGGGTTTTTAATTATTTCTTGTCAACGTTTGTATATATATCTGCATATTCATTTATGGATTGGAAAACAAAATGCTGAGGGTACCGATTTCTACCTTTTAAGACTTTATTTATTAAATTAGCAGGGTCTTAATAAACTGAATGGAAGCAATTGTTAAGTTTTTGAATATCTATTTGGCTACCGGGCGAACAGCTTTGTCTATTCTAGTTCTGATGTTTATACTTCTTTGTACCATGAAGGTTTCTGCACAGCAACAGACTCAGATTGAGAAAATGGCTGCAGAAGGTTACGCGATGCGCTTCTCTGACACCATTGCAAGTTTGCGTATTCAGCAAGAAGCTCTTTTTCTTGCAAAAAAAAATAATAGCAGGGTTGATGAAGCCATATGTTATGCCTATTTGGCAATGACCTATAGACGTCTTCTCCAACTTAAGGAATTCACCCGGTATGCAGAGCAGTCCTATGGAATAGCTAACACAACAGCTGATAGCCGCGCGATTGCCTATTCCAATTGGGCTATGGGGCTTCTGCGGTCTTATATTGACGATAAGGCAGGCGCTGTGGATTATATGCTAAAAGCATATGGTTTATTCGCGCAGTTGAATGAATATTCTTATTGTGCTAAAATAGGAGCAGACGTTTCTTATCTCTTTTATCCAGGCTCAGAAGTTAACATGAGGAAATATGCTGACGAAGCACTCCGCTTTGCAGAGAAATCCAATGATCCGGAAAGTATATTACATGCCCGGTTGGCGGTTGGAAGCTATCTGCTGGAAAGCGCTTCTTCTAATGACTCGCTATTATGGAAGCAAGCTGTCTCTTTTTACAAAAAAACTATCCATCAAGCGGAGCAGGTTGAGGAATTCATTGTCAGTAAAAGCAATATCGGTATCGCTCATCTAAATATAGCCGCGTTGTATATGAATGCTCCTAAACTTATTGATGAAAAAGCATTTTTATCTCATCTGGAACAAGCGACCCATATAGGCAGAAAATATAACTTAAGGAATATTTATCGGAGTTCGCTGGGGCTCAGGGGACAATTTTTCATACAGAAAGGGGACTATCGGACTGCTGAAAATCTTTTTAAAGAAGGGATAGCCTATCAACAGACATTACCTTATAAAGATAACGATTTATTGGCTGCATTTTTTGGCTGTCTTAAGGAGCTTGCTTCCAAAGAAAAAGATTATGCCGCATACCATGAGTATGATATCTATTTCAATAAGTATAATAAGCTGAAGTATGATGAGGAGATGCAAAAAATATTGCAGAATACCGATGCCCGGTTTGAGTCGGAGAAAAAATTGGAATTGATCAAACAGTTGGAAAAGGAAAATGAACTTGAAAAAAAGAACAAATTTTTGAGCTATGGTATCTCTGGAGTTCTTTTGGCGGGTTTAGTATTTGTGTACAGATCTTATTATTACAGACAACGATATTATCAAAATAGGGAAGATATCCTGCAGCAAAAGCAGACTAATAGCGAGTTAAAGGTCCAGTTGATGGAAAAGGAATCCTTGGAGATCCTGGCGGATAAATTGTCAATCGAGCGAAGATTACTCCAGTCTCAGATGAACCCTCATTTTATTTTCAATCTTTTGGGGAATATCCAAAGTATGATTCTGAAAAATGACCGGTTAATAGCCATTTCCTATCTGGGTAAATTTGCTAAACTGACCCGACAGGTATTGGAACAATCGCGTATGGATCGTATCAGTCTGGAGCTAGAGGTTCAAACATTGAAGAATTATATGGATCTGCAACAATTGCGACTTAATCATAGTTTTGATTACTATATTGACATGGATGAAACAGTTGATCCGAATGTACATATACCGCCATTGCTCTTGCAGCCCTTTGTCGAAAATGCAATTGAACATGGATTGAAGCCTCTGGCCGATTTACGGCATGGATTTTTGAAGATTTCATTTCACCTCCGTATGGATGCTGATGTTCTTGAATGTACAATTACAGACAATGGTATTGGATTAGAGGAGTCAAGAAGCAAAAAAAAGAATGTACCACATACCTCCTTATCGACAAAGATAACAGATGAAAGGCTCGCTCTGCTATACCCCGATAATCCATTTGTCCAATTAAAAATGACTGATAGAAAGGACGTTGAGGGGGCAGGCTGCCACGTCTTTTTATCGATTCCTTTAATTTAAACACTATGTATAAAACTATTCTTGTAGAAGATGAATATTACCTGAGAGAAGCATTAACGATTTTATTGGAAATGGTAGCACCAGAAAAAATACAGGTCATCGGTTATGCTGAAAATGCTGAAGAAGCGGTCAAACTGATCGATCGGCTAAAGCCTGATCTGGTGTTTATGGATATCATCTTAAAACGAGGGACAGGTTTTGATGTGCTTAACCAGGTTACCTACAAAGCGTTCCAGTTGATTTTTACTACGGCTTATGAGGAGCATGCCATTCGTGCTTTTAAGTTTAATGCGCTAGATTATTTGCTGAAACCTATTGACTCCGAAGAACTCAAAGGGGCAATAGATCGGTTGGTGGACCGGAAAGCACTGAAAGAATTAGATGCCCATTTACAGCAACTCGCTACAGATTACAAAAAAACACCCGATAGGATTGTATTACCTACCCAAGAAGCTATGCATGTAGTCAAGGTGGATGATATTCTGCGATGTGAAACCTCAGGTTCTTACACCACATTTATGCTGGTGGATGGCAAGAAGATCATTGTTTCCAAGCCGCTCAAACACTATGAAGATATCCTTACTCTCCCTCAATTTATGCGCATACATCAGTCCCATATGATTAATATGAAATACGTAGTCAGCTATTCAAGAGAGGGTATTGTACACATAGAAGATGGAAGTTCAATACCCATATCGCGGTCCAATAAAGAAATATTTTTTAAACACATGAAGCCGTCATAAGTTAAAATGGGTGGCTACAACCGTGGAAATTTAAATCAGGATTTTAGATGCGAAAAGTACTTTGTATAATTTTAAAGGATTTCCAGGAATACAAAAAAATGTTGTAAGATCTATTTAGGACTAAGGGTTAAATCTGTAAAGTTTTTTTGGACGATACGAATCACAAATCTACGCTACGCAATCTATCTGCGTACTTTTATATTCCTGTGTAAGCTTCATTTTTTTTGAGAAAATTATCTTGCTGATAATAAGTGATCTACTGGTGTTTTTATTCTCTTTTTTTAATGCGCAAAAAGGCTTCAGTATCGTAATCAATCTTTGTGTTAATGAAAATTTAAAAAAGCACGAAGAAATGAAAGCACATATCATCAAGAAGCTAATGGAGATAGAAGCGAGCGAAGGAGTACGTATACTTTTCGCCTGTGAATCAGGAAGTCGGGGTTGGGGATTTCCGTCAATCGACAGTGATTACGACGTTCGGTTTATTTATATAAGAAAAGCGGAGGACTACACCCGCTTGTTTCCGCTGCCTACCGAAATGCGGTTTCCGATAATCGATGACCTTGATATCGCAGGATGGGATCTGTTTAAAGTACTCACATTACTGTATAAGAGTAATGTCAGTCCATTTGAATGGATCCAGTCACCAGTGGTCTATCACGAGTTTAACGGATTCAAAATAAGTTTTAGGACAATGATGGAAAATTATTTTGATGCACGTAGGCACGTCCATCATTATTTAGGGATCGTCCGCAGTAAACTAGGAGATCTTCAACTGGAAACGATGAAGCTCAAAAGCTTATTTTATATCCTAAGATCTTTACTTGCAGCAGACTGGAGTATGACCTATCGCAGTTATGCGCCCATGACATTGGCAGAACTATCCGTAGTATTGCCTGATGTTGTTATGAACGAAGTTATGGAATTGCGCCAGTTGAAGAGCCAAGTCGATGAAGGGTTTATATACAGCTGTTCAGCGACCATAAGGAGCTACATTGAAACAAGGCTAATAGATTTAGAGAATCAAGTAAAACAGGTTCCCGTGTCTATATCGGATAAAGAAGGACTGGAGAAATACTTTAAAATTCTATTAAGATGACTATAAACGAACTTCGAAAGAACGGGCTGATCCTGTTTGAGGCTGTTGTCGGCAGCCGGGCATATGGATTGGCCACAGCATCTTCCGACACCGATATCAGGGGGGTATTTTATCTGCCCCTGGAATATTACTTGGGCGGTCAATATATTGCCCAGGTGGCTAATGCCAGCAATGATGAAGTTTATTATGAGCTTGGGCGTTTCGTAGAACTCCTTTCAAAGAGTAATCCTAATATCATGGAGCTTTTGGCTAGTCCTGCCGATTGCATAGTATATAAAGATCCACTAGTTGATCAATTTAAAATGCAGGATTTTATCACGCGAGAGGCAGCTATGACTTTTGCGCAATACGCCATGGTACAGGTGCGGAAGGCAAAAGGATTGAATAAGAAAATCAACAATCCAATGGATCGTGAACGTAAAAGTTTGCTGGATTTCTGCTTTATCATAGCTGGTCACGGAAGTTTATCGTTGAAAGAATGGTTAAGCAGCCGGCAGTGGAAACAGGAAAACTGTGGTTTAGCAAAGATTGAACATGCAAAGGGAATGTATACTCTGTATTATGATCAGAGCCAGACTCTAGGTTACAAAGGTGTCGTGGCTACACTGGAGAGTAATGAGGTTTCTTGCAGTTCTATCCCCAGGGAAGAAACACTTTGTGCGTACCTCTTTGTTAATCACGAAGCTTATTCATCTTATTGCAAGGCCTATAATGAATATTTTAGTTGGGTGTCGGCACGCAATGAAGCGCGCTTTGAGGGGACAATGAATCATGGCCAGGGCTATGACGCCAAAAATATGATGCATACCATACGTCTATTGCAACAGGCAAAAGAGATTTTGTCGAAAAGGGAACTACAGATACAACGTCCCAATAGGGTAGAACTCCTGCGCATCAAGAATGGCGCCTGTAGCTATGATGAACTTTTTGACTGGTCGCACGAGCTCTTTGAGGAAATTCGAGAACTCTGCTTGCACAGTTTACTTCCGGTAGCGCCAGATCAGGTTAAGCTAAGGCAGCAATTGGTGGACATACGTACGCAGCTGTATCATGTCAAACTTTAATTTCTTATGCAAGGGTTTAGTCCTTTGTTAATGGTAAAAATCTTTTGAACAACTTTTTTGAACAAATTAAGAATTAAGTAAGCCTCGTTTTTCGAGAAATCATTGTGGCTTTCATCTTGCAATGTGATAAATTGATCAGTAGCCTTTAATAGTTTTAAGAGCTTAACAAAGGAACCATAATAGACCGCTGTATCCCTGTTGCCGTGAAAAATAATCACAGGACATTTTACTTTCTTTAGGAAAAAGGCATTATCAAAACTATAGGGAATATTGGTGGTGTCCAGTTCAGGAGCCACATCATTTGTCCAGTCTTTTTATATCCGGCAAAATAGCATTGGTGTGCCTGACCAGGTTCAAATTGAAAGGTCGAGTTTGAAGAGCTCGACCTTTTTTTGTAAGTGTTAAATATAATCTTTGCTAACCTTAAATTTTGAGTTACCTTGGCTATCGAAAATTACTGTACCGCACTCCTCGCAGGTATCATCAGTAAGTGATTCGCCCATTTTCAACTGCCAAACATTCATACTACCACAGCTACAGTACACCGTGTAAAGAACTTCTCCGGTTTGGCTTCCCCAGGGTCTGAAATTCCAAAAGTTATCACCTGCTTTTTTGATTCGTTTACTGTTCTCCTTTTCAATAACAGCTACGTAATAGCTATCGTTACCTAAATCAAGTAGCACTATTTCAAAACTTTTATTTTTAAGCTCATCATTTGATGCTTTCAGAAGGGCGGGAACGAAATCTCCGGGTGTAACGGCCTGCTCATTTGCCATCTGATAAGCTGGAGTAAAATCCATCGACGCCTCCGAGCCAAATGCTATTGCCCGGTCTTGTAAGAAGCTGCCAATCTCATTTAAATAGGACTCTCCCTTCCAGTCTATCTGTAATAGGATTCGATTATCCAGTAAATAATTCAGCATATCATCATCGCTAAATTTTTCGGCAGGCAAGTTTTGCTGTTCCTCAGCTGATATAATGTAAGAAAATGCAGTTGTTTTCATTGTTTAATTAAAGGATTGTTCAATTTACTTATTTTTCTGCTTATTTCATCGTTTTCATCGACGCATCAAATTTTTTATATTAAATAATCGATAGACGAATTTACTTCCTCATTTGCAACAACCAAAGGCTTTATCTCCGCTCTTGGAAAATCCAATGTACCCACAAGTTCCGGAAAGAGGAAATTCAACTTCTCATCATTCAGAATGCGCTATGTTAAAATATACTAAAAAGTATATTTTACTTGTTTTTGAAATATACTTTTTAGTATATTTGCAAAGTAAATTAAAAGACGATGTTAACAAAAGCAGAAAAAACGAAGTTATTTATCCTAGAGACAGCAAGCCCGCTTTATAATGAGAAGGGGATTTCTGGCGTAAGCATAGATGAGGTTTTGGAAGCGACCAAATTAACAAAGGGTTGTATTTATGGACATTTTAACGGAAAAGATGATCTATCCGAACAGGTAGTGGACTTTTCATTAAAAAAAATGTCACAAAAGCTGGCGGGTGTTGTTTCCCAGGGTAAAACCGCAAAAGAAAAGATTTTTTTATATCTCGATTTTCATAAGAACCCAATCGATACCTATATCGCTGGTGGCTGCCCGATTTTTAATACCGCTGTTGAAGCAGATGATCATTTTCCGTCTATTAAAAATAAAGTTGCAACAGTTCTAGAAACAGGAATGCAGGGGCTTTCAATTATTTTAAAGGATGGTATTGCTAATGGTGAGTTTTCAAAAGAACTCAATGCGGATGTTTTTGCTTTTAAAATAATGTCAGCAGTGGAAGGAGGAATTGTCATTAGCAGAACAATAGATTCTAAAAAATTGATGATCGAACTTATAAAAGATCTTAAGAAAGAATTAGAGCACTATTCGCTGTAATTTTTTTTAATATAAAATATACTAAAAAGTATATTTTGGAGAAATGAATTAAAAATAAGATATGAGTAACAAATTATTTGAAAGCTACGAGCTTAGCGGAAAAACACTCAATAACAGAATGGTAATGGCTCCTATGACAAGAGCCCGTTCCGCTAATTGGGGTAATGTTGCAACAGAGCTGACAGCAACTTATTACGCACAGCGTGCAACAGCCGGACTTATCATTACCGAAGGTACGTTTATCAGTGAGGAAGGAATCGGGTTTATTAACGTTCCTGGTATATATACAGATAAACAAGTAGAAGGTTGGAAGCTAGTGACCAAAGCAGTTCACGAAAAACAAGGCAATATCTTTGCACAGTTGTGGCATACAGGAGCGTATTCACATCCTGATCTGCATGAAGGAAGATTACCATTGGCTCCTTCAGATTTTAATCCTGAGCAGAAAGCTTTTACAGCTGAAGGTTTTAAGCCTACAGTTACCCCCCAACCAATGACGGTTGAAGATATCAGGAGAACGGTTGAGGATTTTAAACAAGGGGCTATCAATGCGATTGCGGCAGGTTTTGATGGGGTAGAGTTACATGGAGCAAATGGCTATCTTTTACAACAATTCTTTAGCAAAAATTCTAATTATAGAACCGATGAATACGGAGGCTCAGCTGAAAATCGTGCCAGAATTCTTTTTGAAATATTAGAGGCCATCAAAGAAACTGTTGATCTCAAAAAAGTAGGTGTCCGTCTTAATCCGTCTCTAAATGGAATCATGGGGATTTCTGTAGATGATGAAACCATTGCAACATATGACTATATCGTTACCAGATTAAATGATTACGGTTTAGCTTATATTCATCTAATAGAGCCTTTTACAGATGTCACAGGTAATGACAATGCCATTCAGGAAGTGGCAAAACATTTTCGGAAAATTTATAACGGCACTATTATTATCAATCGTGCTTTTAACAAAGAGACAGCAACACAGGTTTTGGAAAATAACGATGCAGATTTGGTTTCTTTTGGAGTTCCGTTTATTGCCAATCCGGATTTGGTCGAGCGATTTAAAACTGATTCAGCTCTTAACGCTCCAGATCAAGAAACCTTCTATACACCGGGAGAAAAGGGGTATACAGATTATCCTTTTCTTAACCAATAAATTATTACAAAAACAAAGTATCATACAATATTAAATAAATTCAATCAAAATGAAAACTACAGGAAATACCATATTTATCAGTGGCGGAAGTGCCGGAATAGGATTGGCAATTGCTAAAAAATTAAATGAGGCTGGGAATAAAATCATTATCAACGGGCGTAGCGAAGAACGTCTTCAAAAAGCTTTAGTGGAGTTGAAAGATGCAGTAGCAATTCAAGGTGATTTATCAGTGGAAGCAGACAGAATTCGTATTGCAGAAGACTTGAAAACGAATCATGCTGATGTTAATATTATCATCAACAATGCCGGAGCAGCTTTTGGATATCTATTGAGTGAAACCACCAATGCACACGAAAAAGCATTGATTGAAATGAACACCAACTATTTTGCAATCATCCATTTTACAGAATTAATGATTCCACACTTGTTAGGAAAAGAAGAATCTGCCGTAGTGAATGTATCATCCATAGCGGTATTTGGAAGTCATAAATTCTTACCAACTTATGGAGCGACTAAAGCAGCGTTACATAGTTATACAACTGCTTTAAGAAAAACTTATGAAGAGCAGAAAAACCTTCAGATCTATGAAGTTTATCCTCCATTGGTCAATACAGAATTTTCTGCTGAAATAGGTGGAGCGGCAGGAATTGAGCCAAGTGAAGTAGCGGATGAGCTATTGATTGGATTAGAAACTAACCTATTTGATATTCCGGTAGGAGATACCAAGATCTATGCAGATGCAATCGGTGAAGCTATGTCTAAATTAGCGCATGCATAAGAATTGGTAGTCGGTGTTACTCCGTTAAATTTGGGTATCCCGAGTGATAAATATTTACAGGGGGCTATTTATTTTCCTTAACCGAATTGCGCCGGATAAAGCCTATCAATTGGTTAATAAGAAAGAGCATTACCAATCTATCCAATAAAAACAAATTTTTTATGAAAGCATTTGTAGTTCAAAATTATGGTAAAAAAGAGGATCTCACACTCCGTGAGGTTAGCAGGCCGATTATAGGGGAGGCTGAGGTCCTGGTTGAAATCTATTCAGCAGGAATCAATCAATTGGATACTAAAATCCTATCTGGTGAGTTTAAACAGATATTACCGTATAAAACACCATTTATTCTGGGGCATGATTTGGCTGGTACTGTCATTGAAACAGGTTCAAAAGTTACAAAGTTTAAAATTGGAGATGAGGTGTATGGCCGTCCTTCCGACCATCACATCGGAACCTTTGCTGAATATTTAGCAGTCGGAGAAAAAGATCTGGCTTTAAAACCAAACAACCTTTCCATGGACGAAACAGCAGGTGTTCCCCTTGTGGCTCTGACCGCTTGGCAAGCTTTGGTAGAAATAGGGAAAGTAAAGAAAGGACAAAAAATATTTATACAGGCAGGATCCGGAGGAGTTGGTATTGTTGCCATTCAGTTGGCAAAATATTTAGGTGCTACTGTTGCCACTACAGCTGGAAAAGCAAGCTTTCCAATGCTTAAGGAATTAGGTGCTGATGTTTTAATTGACTATAAAACGCAGGATTTTGAAGCCGTTTTGAAAGATTATGATTTGGTCTTGAACAGCCAAGATAGCAAAACGCTTGATAAGTCGCTGAATGTGTTAAAAAAAGGAGGTAAGGTAATCTCTATATCCGGTCCGCCCACACCCGAATTTGCAAAGGAAATCCATGCATCTTGGCTTATCAAGATGATACTATCACTTATAAGTTTAGGCGTTAGAAGGAAAGCCAACAAAAAGGGGGTTAGTTATCAGTTTTTATTTATGAAATCCAGTGGCGAACAGCTTGAGCAAATTACAAAACTTATTGAAGATGGAATTATTAAAACCATAGTAGATAAGACTTATCCTTTCTCCCATACCAATGAAGCATTGAATTATGTGGCAACTGGAAGAGCAAAGGGAAAGGTTGTGGTGAAAATAAAATAGCATGGCTTACCACATCTTTACTACGTTGTTTATACGGAGCCTATATATCTCATTTTGGTCCATAGTTTCTTTATTTCGCAAGAGGAGATATACAAAGTCATGGACAAATTTTAACTATTATTGTATATGAAAATTTCTGATGAAATCTCGCCTAAAACATTTCAAGGCAATGGTGTGGAAAGAGGTAGACAAACAAGTGACTTAGATGAATTTCATATAGTTGACATCGGTGCAATAGACAGCACTTTGTTTCCATTGGAATATAGCCGTAAAATATTTTATACGGCCACCTTACTTCAGGGTAATTATATACTTGAATTTGAGGACCGGAACATTGAGATCTTCGGAAATTCTTTACTTTTCACTACTAACAAAATACCTTTTGGCATACACGCTATCGATGGTTATAAAGGACTTAGCTGCGTATTTAAAGAAGAATTCATCACCAAATCGAACAGTGGCTATCGTTTGCTTGAATTACCGATCTATAAGCCGGGGAGACAGAATATCTATTTTCTTACAGAAGCGCAGGCCAGAAATTTTATCACTATCTATACTAAGATAGATAACGAATCAAAAGCTGACAGCGACTTTAAATTCAATCTTTTACGAAACTATCTGCTTGAAATCATTTTCAATGCCCAAAAGCTCGAAGCTGCCAGCTCATTTGTGAAAACAAATAGTACGGCTGAGGTTATAGCTTGCTCTTTTATCAGATTGTTAGAATCACAATTCCCCATAGATTCGCCACAGGACATTATAAAATTAAGAACCTCAAAAGATTTTGCGGATGAACTTGCTCTCCATCCGAATTACCTCAATCGACAGGTAAAATTATCTAGAGGTAGAACGGTAAGTGATATTATCGCAGCACGACTTGTACAAGAAGCGAAAATTCTATTAAAGCTAACCAATTGGCAAATTGCTGAAATTTCATACGTACTAGGTTTCGAAGAGCCTTCTCACTTCAATCTTTTTTTTAAAAAACATGCTAATGCTTCTCCTACGCAATACAGGAAGCTAAAATAAGAAAAATTTGTTCGCAGTGAGACAGCATTGTAAGTTTGATTTTAGTAAGGATTGGTTTTAATTATACTAACTCCGATTATACCTTCGGTTCTACCTTTGCATAGTAATTTAAAAGATTTTATATGACAAAGATAGCATTAGTAACAGGAGCCAATAAAGGGATTGGTTTTGAAACAGCCAAAAAATTAGCACAACAGAACATCAAGGTTTTATTAGGGGCAAGAAATGAAAATGAAGGTAAAAGGGCAGAAGAGACACTTCGAAGCCTTTCACTAGATGTGACTTACATAAAACTGGATGTCAGTTGTTCGGCTGATATAGAAAATGTCAGAAATCTTATTGAAAATAATTATGGTTCATTGGATATTCTGATCAATAATGCAGCTGTATTTTTGGACAGCTCTTGGTTTGGAAATAACATTGAAACTGTTCCAATACAAACCCTTCGAAATACTTTTGATATCAATTATTTTGGTACAGTGGAGCTAACCCAGTCATTATTGCCGTTGATTAAAAAAAGCAAGGCTGGGCGTATTGTCAACATCAGTAGTGTTTCCGGTTCCTTCGCAGCCCATTTGGATGAATCCCATTGGATTTATACTCTGAAGCCTTATGCATACAGTGCTTCAAAAACAGCTCTTAACCAGTTTACAGTATTTTTAGCCAATGCACTTCGTGAGACCAATATAAAAGTTAATGCAGCGAGTCCGGGATGGGTACAGACTTCAATAGGCTCAGAGCAGGCTCCACTTACCCCAGAAGAAGGCGCTAAGACGGGTGTTTCATTAGCTTTGTTGGATGAGGATGGACCAACTGGAACATTTTCCCAGGCCGGCGAGCCTTTGCCCTGGTAAGAAAACTTGGTATTTCAATTATTTTTGAACTATTTTATTTTAAACCTTATTAAAAAAAAATGACGACTAATTAGTAGTCATTTTTCGATAGTAGTGTTTTCTTAGGAAAGTACTACTATTTTTTATGGATTCGGACTGAGATGGCGTAGTAATAATTCTATTGTTTCCACTTTTCTAAAGTCTCATTAGCCTCATATAAATTGATGACTTTTTTCTGGGCAGCTATAATAGCCGCTTGGTGTGCAATGGTTTCCTTTTGCTTTTTGATCTCTCGCGCTAGCAAGCTCATTTTATTATGTGAGATATCTTTATTTGTCAGATTATCTATAACGGATTGCTTAAGGCTGGTGAGACTTTTATGTGCCTTACCTAGACGAGATAAAATAGGGAACATTGCCAAAATGTTTAAAATTTCAATCGACTTATCCTGCGGGTTTTGGGTAGTTACAAATTGATTTTTAGTTATTCCTTCTTCAATGACGGAAGTAAGCCAATCAGCAAGAAAATCGTAAAATTTACCTACTTCCAATTTGATATTAGTATCTATATTATTCATATCTGAGGAAACAGAAACAATGGGACACATCTGTCCTTTATTAGCTAAATCCACATAAAAGTCGATCAGTAGGGAAAGCTTTTCCTGTGGATTCTTCTCCGATATGGCTTCAAATAAAGCGGCTTGTATATTTTGAGAATAATGTATTATTTCGACGATTAGGTCTGATTTGGTGGGGAAATAATAATGTATCGAAGAAGTTTTAATTCCGATTGCGTTTGCAATATCATGGAAACTGAATGCATTAAAACCAATGTTAGATAACATCTCTGCTGCTGTATTGACTATTTTCTCTTTTGTTGTCATAATCTATCTACTAGTAGGTAGATAAATATAGGGTTTTTTATTGCAAATAGATTAGCTGAATTTAATTTTGTTAAGGTCGTATTGTATGATCAATGTTTTATCTTCGAAGGCAGATTTTAACGATTCAAAGGTTTTAAAAATGCTGTAACCTAAATTAAAGCCAAAGGAATTCCAGGATTAATCATTGAACCGTTATGGGAAATTCTGTTGCCGTTGCACGGGCAAAATAACAACTGAGCAAGATAAAGCCTATGCGCATCGTTTTCGGAATTAAAGAAGAATCGCAAATGACATTTCTATTAACCCAAGTACTGTGGCTGAATTTGGAAGGTTAAAGCTTCGAATTAAGGATTATAAAGAAGATCCGAATGACTATGGCCTATGCGGTAAACTGTACGAATTTATTTGTATTTTTAATCCTGTAGGCACAGTGCCTGAGAGTGAATTTGTAAACCGTAATACCAAGTGTGTAGCTGAATAAGGAAACACCCAATAAATGAACTAAACAAGAAGGCACAAAATATGAAGTATATTTTTTATTTATTTTTTTTAATCTCGATCAACGCCAAAGCACAGGATATTGAGGTTTTATTGATAGGTGTTTCCCATGATTATAGTAAATATCCAACCCAGGATTTTTCCAGCATCCATCAAAAAATCAGAAAATTTAAACCTGACGCATTTTTTGGCGAGTTCTTGAGTAAAGAAGATGAGCGGTTGGTGATGGATTATTGGTGCAAGCAACCGAATATCAAACGGCTAAAAAAATTAAGGAGCAATCGCCCTATAAAAGAAGTATTACTGCGGCATACTATTGACAGTTTGAAGAAACGATCCAATCAGCAACCCAGTGATTATCGTGTAAGAGCCGATTTAGCGCATGCCTATTATCTTGATCAAGATGTGGCAAATGGGCATTATCAGTTTTGGCAAGTTTATAATCTACTGAAGCATCACCCTGATACTGAACTTGAAAACTATATAGAAAAATTGCTGAGCCCTAAGGTAGATACCACCGGGCGAAGTATGAAAAGGTTAAAAACTTCTGAATATGCTTATATAGCCTTCCCTATGATGCAAGAGCTAGGCATCGAGGAACTGATGTCCATGGATTGTCAGGACTATGATCTGAATTGGCAAGCATCTTGGGGAGCATTTGACGCAAGGTTTGTCTTGTTCAGGAAAGATATGGCTGACTCCTCTAAAAATTATTTGAAATCAGCTTTGACAGCTATTGACAATGGTTTTGAGAAATATGCCAAAATCGAAAAGTCTTCAAATACGATAACGGAATGGTTGAACACCGACGAGGCGGCCGGGATTTCTGCCTCGGGAGATTTTTACTTGCCCATTATGTATAACATGAATGGCTTTCCAAAAGAAGAAATGCTGTCAAAAATACATTGGTGGATCATGAGAAATGAGGGCATGTGCCATAATGTTGTCAACAGGGCTAAGATGGTAGGGGCTAAAAGAGTCGTAGTCATTGCTGGGGCCAATCATAGAAAGTACATGCAGGACATTTTCAAAACGATGCAAGCTGTAAAAGTGAGAAACATCAATGAAGTTGACTAGATCGTATCTGAAAACATTTTTCGGGGACACCGATGGCAATAAATCAGATTGCAAAATGAAATTGCTCAGAAAATGAAACTTGCCATCAAAGACAATGAAGACTGGTTCTCAAAGTAATGAAGGAATTGAAACCGGGCGAGCCTATCCCATATCACAAAAATCTGGGTATCAGCGAAGCGGAATATGCCGCTTTTATCCAGTTTTCTCAATCTGTCAAAATAGAAGCTGTGGGCAAGTTTGTGGAAAATTACAATGACAAACAATACCATGAATAACTGCACTAGATTCCTTGTCAACCTTAAAGAAAATCTGATTAGAAAAATCGATGAAAGATAAATCCCTATTGTTGCACAACAATCTTTTTGTGCTTCTTACCCCACTGGCTTAGTTTCGCCCATATAGGTATAAGTTCTTTGGCAATTATTGTCAATTCATAATCTACCCTTGGTGGTACTTCGGCATGAACAGTTCTTTTAACCAAACCGTCCTTTTCCAGTTCACGAAGCTGGAGCGTCAGCATACGTTCCGTTATTCCATTGATCTGATTACGAAGTTCACTGAAACGCAATTTCCCGTTTTCGAGCTTGCAAAGAATAAGCAATTTCCACCGACCACCTACTTTACAAACTGCATATGTCAAATCACAGCTTTCAACGATAAAACTTTCGTTCAACATATTGGTTGAGTTTTCCTTTCTTTTTCCCATTACTTACAAATTTGTTAGTACCATACAAATAGCTGTATACTATGCGAATTTAGTTATTACCGGGTAATTTTGTGTGTTCAATTCAAATAAATTAATGATGTACAGACAAATTTTAACTTTCATCGCCAGCCAGGTCATATTGACCAGTTCGGCACAAATACCTTTATTAGAAAAAAGAGTAGATGACTTATCCAATCGGTTAATTGCAAACAAGGAAGTTGCAGGAGGTAATGTTTTGCTGATTAAGGACGGCAAAACAGTGTACAATAAAGCCTTTGGTTATGCGGATGTGGCAACCAAACAACCCATGCAGACCAACCATATTTTCCGTATCGCATCACAGACCAAGGCCATCACGAGCATAGGGGTGATGATGCTTTGGGAAGAGGGGAAATTCCTCCTGGACGACCCTATTTCCAAATACATCCCGGCGTTCAAAACTCCGAACGTGCTGGACAAATTCAATCCTATCGACAGTAGCTACACGACTGTTCCTGCACAAAGGGAAATCACCATCCGTGATTTGTTGAGGCATACTTCAGGTATCGGCTATCCATCAATTACAGACGACAGCAGGATACAAGCCATATACAAAAAATCGGGAGTTTTATCAGGAATAGGCAGTAAGGCTCTGTTGAAAAATCAGATAGAAATATTGGCGAAAATGCCATTGCTGCACCAGCCCGGCGATCAATTTACATACGGATTGAATACCGATTTATTAGGCTTCCTCATACAGGTGGTAAGTGGCTTGCCGTTGGATGAGTTTTTCCATAAAAGGATTTTCGAGCCTTTGGAAATGAACGATACACACTTTACCATTCCACTGTCAAAAGCCAACAGGCTGGTTTCCATTTCAGAAAAAACAACTAAAGGCTTTGAAAAAGTCAATCATCCTATCTACGGAAACAGTCCTGTCAATTATCCCTTGGAGAAGGGCATTGTGTTGTCTGGAGGAGCTGGATTGAGTTCCACTACAGAAGATTATGCCAAGTTTCTGCAAATGTTGTTAAGCAAAGGTATTTATAAAGGGAAAAAGTTTTTAAGTTCAAAAACCATTGCGTTAATAACCACAAACCAACTTTCTGATAATACCATTTCTAAAGGAGACCCCGATTTTCGTTTTGGCCTCGGTTTTTGGCTAGTAACGGATGAAAACAAATTTATCCACTCTGCCAATGTCGGAACATTTTTCTGGGGCGGTGCATTTAACACACATTATTGGGTAGACCCAAAGGAAAATATTATTGGATTGGTTTTTACGCAGGAATATTTGCCGGCTTCCTATTGGGATTTGGGAACATTGTACAAAAACGTGGTTTATTCTTCCCTTTAGAATCCGGCATCAATGAATTATACAGAGAATTTTTAAAAAAGACTTTTAACAAATGAAAAAATACGCATATATAGGAGCATTGGGTTTTTTAGCGGTCATTACAACAGAATTTGGCATCATCGGTATTTTGCCACAGGTAGCGGAACATTACCATATCAGCATTGATAAAGCAGGGTATTTGTTAAGTGCTTTTGCTTTGGTAATTGCTCTTACGGGACCTTTTATGACCTTGCTGGCATCAGGGTTTGACCGTAAGAAAGTGATGCTGACGGCTATCTTTATTTTTCTTGTTACGGGAGTTGTATCTTCATTTTCACCGCCCTTTTGGTTGTTGATGCTTGTGAGGATATTGCCTGCATTTTTACAGCCTGTTTATATCGCAACAGCTTTATCCGTAGCGGTTTCGCAGGGCAATAAACAGAACGAGAACGAATTGATGAGTATCGTATTCAGCGGTGTTGCCATTGCAATGGTAACGACCGTTCCGTTCGCCACTTATATAGCCAGCCTTTTCTCTTGGGAATATTCGTTTATGGTGCAGGCAATTATCAGCGTTGTGGCTTTGCTGGCCATCTACTTTGTATTGCCACCTATGCCTGTAAAAGAAAAAAAATCCTATGGGAGCCAGTTGAAAATATTGACCAAACCAACCTTCATAGTCAGCACTGCGATGAATTTCTTTATGATTTCGGCGTGGTTTTCCACCTATAGCTACTTTGCCGATTATCTGAATAAAGCAAAAGGTATGGACAGCACAATGGTCAGTTATATGTTGTTTGTATTTGGCATTATCGGTGTGCTTGCCAACTGGGTGGCAGGCAAAATGCTGAACAAAAACATAACCTCTACAGCCTTATTTTTTCTTTCAGGGACAATCATAGTGCCTATACTATTGCATTTTTCGGGAGGAAATACCGTTGCAACGATTGTTGTAATCGCCTTATGGGGCTTTCTGTATTCGCCAAGCTTTTTGAATGCCTCTACCTATATGATTTCCTCAGCACCAGAAGCAATGGAGTTTGCGAATAGCCTGGCCACTTCATTTGGAAACCTGGGCGTAACCGTGGGAACGACCGTGGGAGGTTGGATAATTGTTTCTAAAGGCGTGCAGTTCACGCCTTGGATAACCATTGTATTTGGTGTACTGGCTTTTACAATGATACTTTTACGCCAATACGTGGAAAGAAAGGAATTGCTGCGGGTAGATCCAACGAATGTTGGAATACAACCATAGAAATAACTGCTGATCTCCCCCCCCCCCCCGGAAATTCCCATTTCAAAGGAAATTTCATCGAAGCAGATCACTGGCAAATCAGTATTTTATTAGCGTGTTCTATTATCGCACAGGTTGCTTGCAGCATGATTTAAAGGTAATGATTTAAAGCTACCCTTATCAGTTTAACACAAGCTGTTCAATCTTTCATCATATTGTACGGCCTTGCTGTGCATTGCCAGCATCTTGTTTTGTGTGGGGAATAGGCCTAATTCTGTTTATCTTTCCAATAGTAAGTCAGCCTGACTCGATGCGTATTGTCTGAAAAGATTAAATCCAGCTGAGCATCTTGGATTTGCAGTCCCGCTTTTTTAAAAAGTGATTGTTCACCTCTGTAAGGTCAGTGGTTTTTCTATAGCAGATAACAACGCATCATATTGTTCTACAAGCTTATCTGTTTGTTCATCATCGTTCAGAGATCCATTGGTCATTCTGCCCATCGCCTTCAGTAATTAAACCCCGACAGTTATTTGACCTGTTCCAACACAATGGTTGTTGTATCGTTTTTATTGATAAAGCTGTAATTTACCCTTTCCCCGGATTGCCGTGTTACGGTGGGGATAGAGTCCACTTTGTAGCCAGCCTTATAAAAAATCAATGTACCCAACCACTGCGGTGTGCGGGCTAATTTAAAATAGCCATTACCATCTGTCTTTGTCTGAGCTCCCGTTTTCGTGTCATCCTCAGAAACAAGCACATTTTTCAGTGGCTTGTTTTGCTCATCAATTACTCGGCCCTGGTAGAAATCGTTTACATCATTACAAGACCCTACTAGAAGAGGGATCATGCCAAATAATATCTTCATCATAACTTAGCTTATTTGTATATGAAACTATTATTCCATCTAATCTACAGATATTTTGGCAATGACACAATAATGCAGAACCGGGCGCTATGCATGCCGGTGTGCTGTGTACAGCCCCATTATAAAGCCCGTTTTTCGAGAATAATGATATCGCCTTCATTGCTCATCTTCTGAAAACCCAATTTTTTAGCAAATTTCAGTGCTTTAAGATTCGTTATTTCCGTCTTTGCGACCAATACATTTACCTGGTACTTTTCTTTTGCCAATGCTATCAACAACTCAAAAGCTGCAGACATTATTCCCTTTCCCCAATATTCGGGCAGCAGAGAACCACCGATCTCAATTTTCTTTTTTTCCTGATTCCAGTGATGTAAGGCACAGTCACCAATAACTATATTCTCATTTTCCACAGTTCGTATACTGTAGAGTTCCTCACAAAGAGATAAAATATGTTCTGTAAACTGTACCGGATTCATATGCCCCTCATCGGTTGTCTGATCTTGAATGGCTGACTCATCTCCAAAGTACAATCGGTAAAATGACTCAGAATCTTTCACAGATATTTCTTTCAATATGATCTTTATATGGCCGCCGGCTGATTTCATGACCTCCATAAATTATGAATTTAATGTTTATTTATCAATAACTGCCGATCACAGATCGTTCAGTTCCCTTATACGATCTTCAGATCAGGTACCCTGTTCAGCTTTCAATTCGGCAACAGTTGTGCGCGGCGTGAGTCTTGACCAGTCGTCGGTAAACCTAACCGTGATATCGCTACCATTTGGAATGGGTAACGTAGCGTCTCCCTGGGCGGTGAAGGTTCGGAATGAACCAGTTCTCGGCATATTGGCCATACTGTATCTTGGAAGTCATCCCGATCCACTGTTATCACCACGCCACGAATATGGCCGTCTTCTATGTAAATGTCGTCAACGCCTTTAAGTTTCCTGAGTTTCAGCTCCTCGGTCTCGATCTTCCATCCTGAAATTCCCATTTCAACGGAAGCTTCATCGAAGCCGATCGCTGTCAGATCAATATTTTATTGGCGTGTTCTATTATCGCACAGGTTACTTGCAGCACAGTGGTTCAAAAGTCGTGAATTTTGTAAACTATCCCTATGAATGCATTATTAGATTGGGAAAAAAGTACTTGTTCACGACCGGTCCCTATTTATTCCTTTCCAAAATTAACTTTATTGAACTTAGGTAAGCCTCGTTTTTCGAGAAATCGTTGTGGCTTTCATCTTGCAATGTGATAAATTGATCAGTAGCCTTTAGTAGTTTTGAGAGCTTAACAGAGGAACCATAATAGACCGCTGTGTCCTTGTTGCCATGAAAAATAATCACAGGACACTTTACTTTCTTTAGGAAAGAGGCATTATCAAAATTATAGGGAATATTGGTGATGTCCAGTTCAGGAGCGACATCATTTGTCCAGTCTTTCAGATTATAATAAGGTGCTTGCAGGATCAGAAGATTCGGATTGTTCTTTGCGGCTATGTACGATGCGAGGGAGGTGCCCATGGATTGACCTAAAACGATGATCTGATTTTCCGAATAAGTTTCCCGGAGTTTATCATAAACAATTTGAATGTCCTGATACAGTGAATCCTCGTCCGTCACCTTACCTTGGCTCTTGCCATAACCACGATAGTCGAGCATAAATACATCGTATTCATTGGAGGTGTATATTGGCGCAATTTTGCCCCACGTATCCAAAGCGTTGTTACTTCCATGTAAATAGAATATAACACCTTTAGGCTTTTTAGCTTTAAAAAGTAAACTATGTAAAACTGTATTATCATTTACATTGATAAACTTCTCTTCAAAGGGGACGTCAAATTGAAAAACTGCGCTATCAGTTTTTTTACCCGGGAATAACTGTTCGGTTAACAAACGCGTCCAATCTTCGGTTGATAAGACTGTTTTGTTTTGTGCATTACTGAAACAGGGAAGCAGAATCAAACTAATGAAAAGATATATGCATCCGAAGGATAGTTTTTTAATACCTACTTTTTTTTCCATGTAATGTGTTTTATTTGCCTTCACTTCATGCTCACGCTCTTATGGCATAAAGCGAATGGAGTTATAAGTGTTAATGACCAATTGCGGTAATACAATTTAAAAAGAATATATCACATCCCTGGTATTTTTCGATTGCAAATACCGACTTTTCGGCATCCCCCACATAGCGCTTACATGCACCTTGTTTTCCACAGATAGCTACTACTTCTGCTAGCTCCGGTTTAATTTTTTTATCAGAGCTAGCAGAATAGGCCTAATTCTGTTTATCTTTCCAATAGTAAGTCAACCTGACTCGATGCGTATTGTCTGAAAAGATTAAATCCAGCTGAGCATGTAGATCCATATTATCCCAAACTGTTTTGCGGGATAAATATGTGCTTGAGTCCCATGGTGATTTGACACTTTTGGGTTCTTGATCATCAGCGTTTGCCTGACCAAATATTTGGATCATGTTCTTTTTTATTCGCTCGTATTCCTTATTATAGATGTCAAGTTTTTTATTCTCTTGTTTCCAGCCTTTAGCAAGCTCCTGCATCGATTTATTATATTTGGTCACCTCCCAGTCACAAGAAACTATTCGGAGTAATGAGTCTTTTTCTGAAAAAAAATATTCAACCGACAATGGCAAATAATCTACCGCTGATCGTTCTACAACTATTGGATTCTGGAGAGGGTACTTTTGGAGGTAAGGATAATAATCTGATGACATGAAAATATTTTGATTTAAAAATTTCGCATCTGGATTCAGTTGTGATTCGAATTTCATCGCGTCATTTACCTTGGTTTGATTTACCCAAAGTTTTTCCTGCCCAAAAGTGATACCACCTAAGGTAATTAGAAATAAAAGTATTGCCACTCTGTTCATAACATCTATCTTAAATTTTTTAATTCATCTAGAAGGCTATTCTGTTTATTCACGAAATGATCCAAGCTATCTTTTTGTAAAGGATTTGCATTTTGGTATTTTTCAATTTTTTTTGACAGATTCATCTATAAGTTTCATTAGATGATCGACTGTTTTATCTACCTCTTCTTTCTGCACGACTAATGTTTTTTTTTCTAGACCCTGAGGAAGAGAAACCTTGCCATTAAATTCAGGAAGAAACAAATTGATCTTTTCCTGATCCATTTTATTGAAATTAATAAAAGTCCATTTTTTGGTTTCGCCCTCTTTTAACGCTAATAAGTTAGCTGAAGTGATTGCCATTTTGCCTTTTTCAGGCATAGACATTACCAATACTTGAGGAATAAAGCAATACGCTATCCCATCAATTTTTGAGACATCTATATCGACATAATTGATCATGGAATCAATTTTAACCCCGTATTTTATAAGAGAAGAATAGAGTTCCTTGGTCAGTTTTGTTGCCTGATCTATCCCGCCCATGCTTTCAATTATGCGGGGTGATGTTTGACTTAGAATTCCTTCGATATCTCCGGAAATAGATGCTTTTGTCATGATAGACAGTGCTTCCCTGAGCTGTGGATCTTTTTGCGCAGAGCTTGTATGATGAAAAATAGTTAATAGTGTAATTAACAAAAATATTTTTTTTTGCTGGATGTATTTAAACAGGTAGAACCAATTGTTGCTTTGCATCATGGAAAGAGGTTAATTTCTATTGAATTTACAGGTTTTTATTTACAAATCAAATTTAGATAAGTGTCTCCATATTCCAAAAAGAATAGTGTGCTTAGGCGAATAGTTGTACTGCCTTGCTAGCCTTTTTTGATCGCTGTAATATGTTACGGCTTTACACTATTTAAGTGCATGTTGTGTTATCAGCCCCCTGTTTGGATAACAAAACTAGCTACTTTTAGGTACCTCCCACATACCATAGACACTTTTAGTTGCCTTATGCTACGCAATATATCTGCGTACTTTTATATCCCTGTGTAAGCTTCAATTTTGTATAAGAAAAGTATTTTCCTGATAATAAGCGTTCTCATTATATTTTTGTTCTCTTTTTTGAATGCGCAAAAAGGCTTCAGTATCGCAATCGATCTTTGTGTTAATGAAAATTTAAAAAAGGAGCAAAGAAATGAAAGCACATATCATCAAGAAGCTAATGGAGATAGAAGCGAGCGAAGGAGTACGTATACTTTTCGCCTGTGAATCAGGAAGTCGGGGTTGGGGATTTCCGTCAATCGACAGTGATTACGACGTTCGGTTTATTTATATAAGAAAAGCAGAGGACTATAGCCGTTTGTTTCCGCTGCCTACCGAAATGCGGTTTCCAATGATCGATGACCTCGATATCGCAGGTTGGGATCTGTTTAAAGTACTCACCTTGCTATATAAGAGTAATGTGAGCCCGTTTGAATGGATCCAGTCACCAATAGTTTATCACGAGTTTAACGGATTCAAAGCAAGTTTTAGGGCAATGATGGAAAATTATTTTGACGCACGTAGGCACACCCATCATTATCTTGGGATCGTCCGTAGCAAAGTAGAAGATCTTCAACGGGAAACCATGAAGCTCAAGAGCTTATTTTATATCCTTAGGTCTTTACTTGCAGCAGACTGGAGTATGACCAATCGCGGTTATGCACCCATGACATTGGCCGAACTATCCGTATTATTGCCTGATGATGTTAAAGTCGAAGTTATGCAGTTACAAAAGTTGAAGAGCCAAGTTGATGAAGGGTTTGTGTACAGCTGTTCAGCTATCATAAGGAGTTATATCGAAACAAAGTTAATACATTTAGAGCATCAAGTAGGGCAGGTTCCCGTATCCGTATCGGATAAGGAAGGACTGGAGAAATACTTTAAAACTATATTAAGATGACTATAGACGAACTTCGAAAGAACGGGCTGATCCTGTTTGAGGCTGTTGTCGGCAGCCGGGCATATGGATTGGCCACAGCATCTTCCGATACCGATATCAGGGGGGTATTTTATCTGCCCCTGGAATATTACTTGGGCGGTCAATATATTGCCCAGGTGGCTAATGCCAGCAATGATGAGGTTTACTATGAACTTGGGCGTTTCGTAGAACTCCTTTCAAAGAGTAATCCTAATATCATGGAGCTTTTAGCTAGTCCTGCCGATTGCATAGTATATAAAGATCCACTAGTTGATCAATTTAAAATGCAGGATTTTATCACGCGAGAGGCAGCTATGACTTTTGCGCAATACGCCATGGTACAGGTGCGGAAGGCAAAAGGATTGAATAAGAAAATCAACAATCCAATGGATCGTGAACGTAAAAGTTTGCTGGATTTCTGCTTTATCATAGCTGGTCACGGAAGTTTATCGTTGAAAGAATGGTTAAGCAGCCGGCAGTGGAAACAGGAAAACTGTGGTTTAGCAAAGATTGAACATGCAAAGGGAATGTATACTCTGTATTATGATCAGAGCCAGACTCTAAGTTACAAAGGTGTCGTAGCTACACTGGAGAGTAATGAGGTTTCTTGCAGTTCTATCCCCAGGGAAGAAACACTTTGTACGTACCTCTTTGTTAATCACGAAGCTTATTCATCTTATTGCAAGGCCTATAATGAATATTTTAGTTGGGTGTCGGCACGTAATGAAGCGCGCTTTGAAGGGACAATGAATCATGGCCAGGGCTATGACGCCAAAAATATGATGCATACCATACGTCTATTGCAACAGGCAAAAGAGATTTTGTCGAAAAGGGAACTACAGATACAACGTCCCAATAGGGAAGAACTCCTGCGCATCAAGAATGGCGCCTGTAGCTATGATGAGCTTTTTGTCTGGTCGCACGAGCTCTTTGAGGAAATTCGAGAACTCTGCTTGCACAGTTTCCTTCCAGTAACGCCCGATCAGGTTAAGCTAAGGCAGCAATTGGTGAACATGCGTAAGCAGCTGTATCATGTCAAACTTTAATCGCTAATGTATGGTTCATTGTTTAATTAAAGGATTGTTCAATTTAACTAATTTTCTGCTTATTTCATCTTTTTCATCAACTCATCAATTTTTTTTTAAATAATCGAATGACGAATATAATTCCTCATTCGCAACAACCAAAGGCTTTATTATCTCCGTCTTGAAGGTTTTTTTCAAGTGTTTCTGCTGGGTGGCAAAAGGCTGCTGCGAAAGTGCTGGAAATGCGGAAAGTAGAAAGTAGAGAAACGAGGAGAGGTAAATTAATCGCATAGATAAAATTGCCTCCAAATAAATGTAAAGGATATTGTCATTAAAGCAAGAAATCATTTACACTGCCTATCTTGAGGCTCTCGGCAAACAGCATAATTGCCAACTTTGTTTAGAATAAGCTAAAAATAAAACGGTAAAGAAATTAAAGCCGTACATAAGCAGCTAACTGAATAATATTATTTTTGACATCCGTATTCTTACCATTTACATATTGATACATGTATCCGCATTCAAGGTCAAACTTTGGCGAAAAGCGCCATCCTAAAGACATGTATGCTCTATTCTGATCAAAAAATTTTCCGTTGGTCAAAGTTGGTGCATTATCGATATTCACAAAGATCTCGTCCTGCAAAGATATAAAAGCACCGTCGGTGAAGCTTTTGGTTTTAACTATCGGAAACACGCCTCTGACAAAGTAGCGCAGCCGGTGCGAAAACTCATAGCCATCAATCAGCATTGAGTTTTCGTCCGGATAAGTTTTTCCGATAAAACGTTGCTCCAGCCTGAACCGATGCTGGAGTGAGGTAGTATGATCGCTGATATCCAGATTCTGATTATAGATAAATTGCTCCCATATTCGGTGTTCGGGCAGCATATAAGCCGTTTCGTCTATAACACGGCGGTTTTTGATATAAGCATAGCCAATAGTCAAAATTTTATTGCCAGATACATGAAAATTCAGGCCAGGCCTTATTAGAAAACTCTGCAAATGTCTGATCTCATCTGTACTTCGCAGCTGTCCATCCAGATGTATGCTGAATTTTGGGCTGATTCTATAGGATGAAAAAACTGCGCCCCAGCCTGAGAAATTACGCTCGGTCTGGGCGGACAGCGAGAGGCTGCAAAATAGAATGATAAAAAATAAAGAATTCTTTTTATCCATAATTTAAGTTATAAAAATAAGATCTGATGTGTTCATAACATCTATCTTAAATTTTTTAATTCATCTAGAAGGCTATTCTGTTTATTCACGAAATGATCCAGACTATCTTTTTGTAAAGGATGTGCATTTTGATATTTTTCAATTTCAGGGAGCGTTTTTCTGATTTTAAAAGTGGTATAGAGGCTTGTCAAAGTCTCATTATTTTTGTTGATCAGATCAATCCGTTCCTTTATATTTTTTACGTTGAGATTGTATTGTTCAGAACTGGCCATAATTTCCTTTTCTACCTGTTGCCTGACTAATGAATCTGTGATAGATTTTGTCTGCTGATGAGCATCCTGATAATAAGAGGTAGAGGTGTTAAGTATATTTTTATAGACGGCTAAAGTTCTTCCGGTCTCCTCGAAGGTGTTTTCTATTTTGGTATTGAGCGCCGTCAGATTTTTATCATTTTTAATCAACTCAAAATAGATACGGTTTACGGTCAGCTCGTCGCCCCGATAGCTTTTAAGGGAACCGGAAGCTGAGGAGCCTGCATTATCTATTACGTTGTCTACAGGGGAATTAACAGATTTATTATCTCTGCAGGAGAGCAGAGATAAGGTCATGACAGAAGCAAAAAATATTTTTTTCATACTATATTTTTAGTGGTTTACAATTCATCATATCCCATTGACTAAAATTAATCATTTCAATGCTATCACTGGTAATTAAGGGATATAATTTTATTTAATTATCGAATTTTGCGAGCGGTTAATGCAGTGAGAAAATTTATTAAAATAACTTGCTATAATTTCATCCTTGATCCGATCTTTGAGATCAGATTTGTTCGAAATAACTGATCAGCGATTTCCGAAATTGTATGGTCAAGGCTTCCGAAATCTCCATGAATAGGATTATTGCATATCTTTGCGTACTAAAAAGTTTTAACGATGATAAAATCAATGAGACAACAAATTATTACCATTGGAATTATATCAATAATAATTTTAAGTTTGTTTGGCTGCTCTGAACGTATTCAGCAAAACAATAGTAAGCCATCAATCCAGACCCCATTAACCGAACACATCATTGATACGACTTCAGATGAAATGTTATTAAAAGTCGTTTATGATAATCTCTATCGTAAGTTATCGGCAGCATATGATAAAGAATATGAAATCGTCATGTCCTGGAACAAATCAAGACAAGCAATTTATATGATCGTCCAATTAGAAGCAGAAGTAAATAATGGTGGCTATAATCAATTTTATTCCAATTCAAGCGGTCAATTTGCTAAAGCGCTACCAGAAGCGTTGAAATTGGTCGGCGCAACTAAATTTGCCGATCTGACTGAGCGAGCAAACAACACGTTTGAAAAAGAGAAATCGAAAATAACTGAACATCAGGATGGCACGGTAGAAGGTTTTAGTAAATCCTATGAGAACAATCCGTTGAACAAATTTGACGATGAATTCTATAAACTTAATGACGCGAAAAACTTGCAAAAAATTCAGGTTGACTACATCCGAAAGAACAAGAAAGAGTTTACTGATTAAAGATGGGCCATTGGCGCAGAAGTTGGAACACGTTTAAATAGCACCTT
This sequence comes from Sphingobacterium athyrii, assembly GCF_003071065.1. GTDB lineage: Bacteria > Bacteroidota > Bacteroidia > Sphingobacteriales > Sphingobacteriaceae > Sphingobacterium > Sphingobacterium athyrii. The sequence continues at coordinate 598,439 of NZ_QCXX01000002.1, forward strand.
CTATGATAATGAATAAATTTAAAGAGATAGTTGAGAACTATTTTAAACACAGTATTGACTCCTATCATAGTTGTATCCAAAACGAGGAAAATCGATATTTATTTCGTGAAATAGGTTTGTCCCACAGTGATGTTCAACCTGAAAAAGACTCGATAAAGATTTTGTATAATGATTCGCGCAGTGCATATTATGTTATTGAAGTCAGGCTGAATTTGAGGTCAAAACAATTGAATCTAGGCCATTATATATTGATCCTAAATGAAGAAAACCAGGTATTGGATGATTATCTAGTTTTCATTTAGGGAGAGTAACAAATTGAATAATTACGATCGAACGAGCGAGTTTATCGTATTAAATATTCATCCATTGAATATAAATAATCTTATTGAATTATTCATTCATGACATTTTCCAGTTGATGATAACTAGTGTAACGATTGAAAGAAAATTTTAGATAATTTTTTTACTGGCATGCATTTCAGTAAATTTGATTTATAACATAAACTTTAAGTAAGAATGGAAAAGTATAATTACGGGGTCATTGGTCTGGGTGTAATGGGAAGAAATCTGCTTTACAATATTGCCGATAATGGTTTTTCTACCGTAGGATTCGATTTAGATGAAGAAAAGGTAATAGAACTTCGTAAAGGAGTGGCTTCAGGTACAAAGGTTGTTGGGTCTGTTTCTCTAGAGGAATTTGTGTCAAGTTTAGACAGTCCGCGAAAAATTATTTTGATGGTTCCTGCAGGCAAACCGGTTGATGCTGTTCTTGAAAGCATAACACCGCTTTTGAGTCCAAACGATGTTGTAATTGATGCGGGAAATTCTTATTTCAAAGATACCGAGAGACGTAGAGCTGATTTAGCTTCTAAAAACCTTCATTTTATGGGAATGGGAGTTTCTGGAGGAGAGCAGGGCGCAAGAAGAGGACCGAGTATTATGCCGGGTGGAGACTTGGAAGTTTTTAATTTGGTGAAGCCTATGCTGGAAGTTATTTCGGCAAAAGTAAACGGGGAACCTTGCACCGCTTATATGGGGAAAGGAGCTGCAGGCAATTATGTTAAAATGGTTCACAATGGTATTGAATATGCCATCATGCAGTTAATCAGTGAAGCATACGATTTACTGAGAAAAGGAGCTAATCTTACCAATGAACAATTGTATGAAGTTTTCAAAAGATGGAATGAAGGCGAGATGAATTCCTTCCTTATTGAAATAACAAGAGATATCTTCCAGCAAAAAGATGATGTAACAGACGGTTTTCTTGTCGACAAGATTTTAGATAAAGCAGGAGCAAAAGGAACCGGAAAATGGACCTCCCAGGAGGCGATGGAAGTTGGGGTGTCTATTCCAACGATCGATATTGCAGTAACATCAAGAATTTTATCCGCTTACAAAGATGAGCGCGTGAAAGCATCTCAATTATATGCTAAAGAAGAAGTAAAAACGCCTGAAGATACAGAATTGTTCATCAAAGAAGTGGGGGATGCTTTATATTTATCTACTTTAATCAGTTATGCTCAAGGTTTGGCATTATTGGTAAAAGCTTCTGAAGAATATCAGTTTGAAATTCCGTTAAAAGATGTTGTTAAAATCTGGAGGGGTGGATGTATCATCCGTTCTGTTTTATTGGAAAAATTTTATCTGGCCTATTCAAAATACGAGAACTTATCTAATATTTTATTGGATCAGGAAATTTCAGAAATTGTAAAAGATAAAATTTCGTCATTAAGAAAAACAGCTGCTTTTGCTGTATCAAACGGAATTCCAAGCTTAGGAATTCAGTCGGCCCTAGGCTATTTTGAAGCTTACACCACAGCATCTTTACCTGTAAACCTGCTTCAGGCTCAGCGTGATTATTTTGGTGCACACACTTACCAAAGAACGGACAGAGAAGGAGTCTTTCATACTTCATGGCAAAACGTAAATAACTAGATCCTAACAATGAGCGACAATACAGTCCTGCATCCAACAACGATCGTTATTTTTGGTGCAACAGGGGATTTGGCAAAAAGAAAGCTTTTTCCTGCCTTTTATAATTTATATATCGATGGCAGAATGCCAAAAGGGTTTAATATTTTAGCTCTAGGAAGAGCCGAAAATACGGATGAAAAATTCAGCGCTTATATTAAAGAAAATCTGGAGAGTTTTTCCAGGAAGACTGTAATCAAGGAAGATTGGGCTGGTTTTCAGGCTCACATCAGCTATTTTCAGCATCAGCTTGATGAAGAAAGCTCTTATCAGAATTTATATCAGAAACTGGAAAATTTTGATAAAGTGTACGGAATGAGAGGAAACAGACTTTTCTATTTGTCCATTGCACCAAACTTTGTATCGGTAATTTCAAATCATCTTAAAAATACGTCAATAGCATCTGATCCTGCAACAGATCGAATTATTATCGAAAAACCTTTTGGTCACAATAAAGAATCTGCCATTGAGCTGAATAATCTTCTTTCACAAACTTTCCAAGAAGAACAGATTTATCGTATCGATCATTATTTAGGTAAAGAAACGGTTCAGAATATTTTGGCGTTCAGGTTCGGAAATTCAATTTTTGAACCACTTTGGAACCACAGACATATAGAATCGGTGCAGATTACAGTTGCCGAACAAGTAGGAGTGGAAACAAGAGCCAGTTTTTATGAGCAGACAGGAGCTTTGCGCGATATGATTCAGAACCATCTTTTGCAAATTCTTTGCATGGTTGCTATGGAACCTCCGGCCTCACTCGAATCGGGTGAGATCAGGGATCGTAAAGTTGATGTTTTAAAATCCATCCGTAGGATTTCTCCCGAAAAAGTAGATCATTATGCGGTAAGAGGACAGTACGGACGAGGCAAAGTAAATGGACTAAAAGTAAATGGCTATCGCCAGGAAGAGGGAATTGCTCCTGATTCCAATACGGAAACATTTGTCGCTATTAAGTTTTATCTGGATAATGAAAGATGGGAGGATGTTCCTTTTTATGTTCGTACCGGGAAGAAGATGAAAGAAAAGCATTCTTATATAACGATTCAGTTTAAGCCACTTCCACATTCGACGTTTTCAGAGAGCACTTCGCTTCTGTCGGCTAACCGATTGGTTATTAATATCCAGCCACAAATGGACATCAGATTGCAGTTTATGTCTAAAAAGCCAGGCTTGTCTTTAGCGCTTAAACCTGTGGAAATGATTTTCGATAATTTTGCCTGTCAGACCGATACGCCCGAAGCTTATGAAACTCTTTTATTGGAAGCACTTGTGGGAGACCTGACATTGTTTATGCGCTCTGATCAGGTAGAAGAAGCTTGGGATGTGATAAAAACGATTCAGGAAACCTGGGAAAAAACCAAAGACCCATCTTTCCCAAATTATGCTTCAGGCAATTGGGGACCTGATGAGAGTGATGCACTGGTAGAGCGGCAGGGACATCAGTGGGTTTAGAATCTAATTAAAAGAAAATGAATATTACAATATTTAATGATCTGGATGCTTTATATAAAAAAGCCGCTGATACATTTGTTGAGCTTTCGAAACAAGCAATCCAGAAGCATGATAAATTTGTGGTTGCGTTGAGTGGAGGCTCTTCACCGAAAGCCATCTTTAGTTTATTAGCTACTCCCGAATATGCAGATAAAATAATTTGGAACAAAATCCATTTTTTTTGGGTAGATGAAAGATGGGTTTCTCTTGACGATGAGAAAAGTAATTTTAAGATGACTTTGGAAGTCCTTTTGAATAAAGTTCCAGTCAATGAAAATCAGATTTTCCCCATGTATAAAGACGGAATTGAGCCTGAAAATTATGCTAAAGAATACGAAGCTCAAATCAGAAATGTTTTGGGAGCTGACGGTATTTTTGATTTCATCCTTTTAGGAATGGGAGATGATGGCCACACAGCTTCTCTGTTTCCAGGTGAGAAGATTTTACAAGAAAAAGAAAAATGGGTGGATGCCTACTACCTAAAGCCACAGGAAATGTTCAGAATTACGTTGACTGAACCTATCATCAATAAAGCTGAAAATATTCTGATTGTTACATTTGGTAAATCCAAGAAAAACGCTTTGAATGAGGTTCTTAATGGTGTATATAATCCTGAATTATATCCGCTACAGTTAATTGAAAAGAAAGCAGGAGTCCAGATTTTTACGGATAAAGAAGCTGGAACTTAATTCAATTGTCTTTTCATCATAATGCCCTTTATTTCCAATTGTACTTTTGGGGTACGCAGTATCCATGCGAAAAATTTAGTAACACGTTAGATTCCTATAAAATCGTAACAAGGAGTATGAGTAGAAAGGGGAATTGCTGGGACAATGCTGCCGCTGAGAGTTTCTTTAAAACGTTAAAATGTGGGCGACTTTGTCTGCGAGAAATTTGTGAAGACCATTACCCACTCCGTGGTGCGGGAATCTATTTGGTTGAAGGAAAAGTTGTTGTAGAATATGGTTGCCCTTCCATTGAGGTGATCCGCTGTGCTAAGATGCCTTTAAAACCCGATCCGAGGAGTGAGTAGGGTGGAAATGACCTTCTTGATCGAGAACCTAGTTTTAATTCTATAGAGAATAATAATATAATACTAAAAATATTAGTATTATATTATTTATTTACTTATATTTGCATTGTTAACCAATTTTAAAACAATGTATTATGAGTGAATTGAAACAATCTAAATATATCGATATCACGACAGATTATGGCTTTAAAAAAGTTTTCGGATCAGATACCAATAAAGATCTTCTCATCGCTTTCTTAAACGAACTCTTTAGAGGTCGCAAGGTTATTGCTGACCTGTATTATAACAAAAATGAACATGTTGGGGATACAGAGGATATCGGTACAGTTATTTTTGATCTGACCTGTACGGCAGACAATGGGGAACGGTTTATTATTGAAGTGCAGCGCACGTCACAGGTTAATTTGAAAAAGCGCATGCTCTACTACAGTAGTAAATTAATTGCGGATCAGGCACCCAAAGGCAACCGAAGGGCTTGGAATTATGAAATTAGTGAAGTCTATATTATTGTGTTGATGGATGGATTTGCAATGCCTGATGCGGGTGCAGAGAAGTGTTTTTTGCACGATATTTGTTTATGTTATCGAGATCATGGTAAAATATTTTATGAGGATCTAGGCTTTATATATATAGAATTGGTTAACTTTGTTAAAGCTGAGGCAGAGTTAGTTAATGATTTAGATCGTTGGCTTTACGTACTCAAAAATATGTCTTCGCTAAATGGACTTTCCACCTATTTGCGTAAGCCTATTTTTGAAAAGTTATTTCAGTTAGCAGAGTATAGCAAACTAAAACCGGAGGAACGAGAGATGTACAACGTAAGTTTAAGAAATAAATGGGATGCGGAGAGCATCCGAAGTAGTCAGGAAGAGCTATTGAAACGAGCGCGCGAAAAAGCAATGGCTGAAGGAAGAGCCGAAGGAGAGGCTAAAGGAAAAGCAGAGGGAGAAGCTAAAGGGAAATCAGATGTAATAAAAAACCTTTTGTCTCTGAATAAGTTTTCGATTTCGGAAATTGCCGAATTAGCAGACGTCACTGTAGAGTTTGTAAAGCAGATAGAGGCAGAGAAGGCTAAAAGAAAATAAAACGGATTACAATATAAGATTTTAAGGCCACTTGGATATTGTCTAAGCGGCCTTTTTTGTGATATAAACCCTATCTTAGCCTTATGCTGTACAATCCCTTTGAACAAGTCACCAAAAGTTCGTTTCGCGAGCTCGTCGATCAGGCTATGCCGACTTTGTGCTGCAGCGTTTTGAGTGGCCCGATGTCAAGGAGAAGGCAGGCTTTCTACTCACGCCTTATGATGATCAGGAAGCAGCCAATCAGCATGCCCATCAACTGGGGGCAAAGGAAGGAAGAGCCCTGCAGCTCCCGCAAGATGCAGATAAGATCGAAAGCCTGCTAGCAACAGGATCAGTCTATCGTATTTTTCTTAACCGTATCAAGGAAGAGAACTGGGACAAGCGCATGCTTAAGCTCTATGAGAAAAATATTGTCAATTACCTACGTACCAAAACCAGGTTTCAGCGTAAAAATCCTATCGATATCCTATTCTCCTTAGAATATGGTTGGGTAGTAGCGACCATTACCGATGGACAGACCAAAAAGAAAGTATCGGCTATAGACATCCTTCGGTAGCCCCGATCTAGTCCAAACTGAAAAGCACAATTTTCTTGTCGTAGGGCAATCATTATTTACAGCACAAATTGCGTATATTCGTGTCAAAGCCAAAACAAGAAAGGATACCATTATGTGTTGGGATATTAGCCTCCATACCGATATTGAGACTATCAAATAGACACTTTCCGCAATTGCGGGATGAGCGTCGTCAATTGGATTACAATTATGACTATCTGGAGAATGTCCAGGCCATTACCTTTCCCAAATATCCGATCCTGTATAAGGACAAGGACTCAAGCCAGCTGGCCTTGACCGAGATGGAGTGGGGCGTATTGCCGACCTATATTGACGATCCCAAGCTGCGGGCCGATCGGCGGCGCAATATGATCAATGTACGCAGCGAGCGTATTTTGGAAGATAAAAAATCCTATTGGTACCGCCTGCGCAAGCAGCGCTGTCTTATCCCGGTGGTTCGAGTTCTTCATAGTCATCTGCATATTCGTCTACTTCAGCAGCTTTTTTCTGTAATTTCCTGATAGCTGCTAGTAGATTCTTTAATAGTATCGGCTATCGACTTTTCTTTGTCAATAGGGGATTTTATATACTGCTCGACCACTATTTTCCATCGAGGTAATTTAAAATAGAAAACCAGTGCCATTAGCTTTAATTGAATGACTTGTTCCACGGAGAGATCTTTAAAACTTTTTTGTAAGCTTTCCGTGTGTTTTTTAATATGCTGCATATTCCAGTAATATGCACCCAGTTTTAGCTCCTGTGCTTTTTGTTTAGCATGACAAAGTTACCTTTTTTTACGTAAGCTTTCTCCTTTTATAGTAAAGCGGTGTGACGTATGCACAATCCTATCGAGTATGGCATCTGCTATTGTCTGCTCCGGAATCACTGTTTACTTGGCTGAAAACAACGGTTCTCTTTCCTTTCCTGGGTGCACATGCTCCTGAATCGTCCCGGATATATACCCGAATCCAAAAGCTGGGTGCATATCCTTCGGATTATGCAAGCAATGATAAAACCTACAGACCTTAGTGCTTGCTATTACCTTTGATAAAGGCAGCCATGTTCATAAACTTAGCCCATCCCGCGTACATGTAGAGAAAGGCATTGCCATAAATGATCAGACCAGGTAAGCGACGATAGATCCAGCGTGCACCCGAGCGGATTGAACTACCGCGTTTAGGGGAGCTTGCCGGCTGATCCTGTTGATATTCGTATGTATTAAAGTGCTTCTCCATAAGCTCTTGTATCGTGCTGTTGTATCTCCTGTTTGTTTTTCTGCGGAGCCACCTGCACCTAACAGACGGATTTCCGGGATAGCCTTGCTGCTTAACGACATTGCCGGAATAGCGCAAGTTTTCTTCTGTACTGTCTCATAATCTTGTTTTTTATTGGGCATTTCGGATAGCGCTTTTAGCTGTACTTTGACTTGCTTCAACCAAGCTTTAATATGCTGACCTGCTTTATCCGACCTGTTATTACAAAGTTGCGATACAATTACTGGTAAATATTGGTATAGCAAACTTCAAAGATTGGGCTTAACTTAAATGTAGAATGCGACCTCCACTAGTGTATACTCAGCCGCAGCAGTAAAAAAGAGCTAAGACTCCTAAATCATATCGCGATGAAAAAGGTTACCAAATGGTATAATGGGTATCAATAGAAAAGGTAACTTAGATTATGTATCAACGCTTAAGGATTCTCGCTTCGCCACTTTTTATTCTTTTTCTGATCCTGCTGCTCGTGAACGATTTTTATTTAAAAGGGGCATTTCACAATGTGCTGACAGGAAAGCTCTCCGATTTTAGTGGGCTTTTTATTTTCCCTATTTTCTGGTCGGCTATCTTTCCCAAACGGAAAGCATTGATTTTTATAGCCACAGCAGTACTGTTTACCTTTTGGAAGAGTGAATATTCGGCGGGGCTCATCCAATGGATGAATCCTTATTTTGGTGTAGGACGAACAGTAGATCTGTCCGATCTCATGGCATTACCCATGATCGGCTTGGCCTGGTTTTATACGAAAAGCGGATCACAGCCTGCTATTCGGCCCGTATTCATGCTGCGCCTAAGTACTTACCTTATCGGTATGGTCGCTATGTTCGCTTTTTGTGCCACCACACAGCCGCGATATATCCAAGCCTTTGAGCAACCGCAGTATATCTTACTAAGGCATCCGACACTCAAGAATTTTGATCCTTACTATGGATTTCAATTTTATAAAAAAGATTCGCTGCTTGTTGTTAAAATAGATTATTTATATCGCAACAGGCCTGTCCGGAATGATGATTACAATAAAAATAAAAATATCCAACAGCTCGATCAGGACGTGTTAAGCATTATCGGGGATAGCGCAACGCGTATTCCCGCTGGAACAATCACCCAGCTCACCATTCATACGGATGAGTGGACGGATTCGTTGCGATTTAATGGCGGACGCCTCGATGGACCATTGATAAGAACAAAAGGAAATAAGCGGATCATAGAAGGATTTTATAAGATGGGACTGGAAGATGCTACCTGGACACTCCGGGATAGCAGCAGTAACGATAGGGTGGTACAGACATTTGTCCAAGGCGAGAAAACGCAGGTAAAGCAATATAGCGGGGATAAACTCAAATCCTCTTCGACGGTAAACACGCGCGCCGACACCATTGTAAATACCTATGTGCAATTGGCGATGCTGACTTTAGCGGTAGCGGCTATGTGCTTCTTATTGTACAGGAATAAGAGGAAGGCGATCCCTACAGGCCTTCAGCTCAGCTTACTTTGGAAGTTGCTGATATGTTTTGTCTCCCCAATGATCGTATGGCTGTTTTACATTGGCATCATGCTCTTGCTGATGAATTACGATGAGGATATTTTTGAAGCGATCGCTACAGCTATTTTCGTTTTTATTGCAGTTTGCCCATTGATGTTCATCATTGTTTTTGCGATCAAACTGGCCAAGGAAATCGATGTGTTCTGGTACTGCCTCTTGTTTGCGCTTCTCCTCAGTATCTTTAAAACATATGCCATACTCGAAGCGCTGTCGAGCTAAAATGGAAATATAGCTGTTTATTTCTGTGTAGCCACCCTCTTACTTTACGACAAATAAATACCACAAAATATGATCCATTGTAAACTATTTTAGTGTCTCAAAAGATTTCCTCGCATTCTTTCGAATACGATTTTCAGGCCCTCCGAGTAAAAAATAGGATGACAAATGCTGTTTGCGCCACGATGAGGTAGATGTTTGGAATGAGTATAAGCCACCAGACAATATTTTTTTTTCGTACCTTGAAGAGCGAAGTAATCGTTGCTATTGATGTCAGTAAGAATAATAGCAAGTAGAGTTAATTGAATACATTTCCTTTCCGTGACGCCGCATTTAAGAAGTTCAATCGAACCCCCTTAGGCGCTACCTGTCAGTAGCAAGGGGGTAAGGAAGTATCTAAGTTATCGTAATGGTTCGGTTACGGTAACTTGGGTGGAGCCGCTATCCTTCAGACATGGCTAAAGTGAGGTTAGCCGTAAATTCAAGCCCTGTGGTTGTCAGTGCCTTTATGGTTACCTTATAGCTGCCAGCTTTCAAACTGTCGCTCTTTTTCACGGAAACTGTACCTGTTTGGGCATTGACGCTAAACAGCTTTTCGCTATCTGTAAATGGCAGTCCATCTTTTTGTATTGAAACCAGTTCAAAGGCAGATTTATATTTTTCTGGATATAGTGTTGGTGCTGCAGAGACATAACCATTTGAAAGACCGATGTGTATCAGACTAAAGTCGATTGTCAGGTTTAGATCGGGATAATATTGTCCAAACAAGAACTTAATTTGTGGAATCAGAATGACCCTGAAAGTAGTTGAAGCCACAGGAAAGCCATCTTTCCTAAGTTCGGGAGTCAGCTCGAAAGACTTTTCAGCTTTTTTTTCCGGATCTCCCGCGTCCTTTGATAATTTGATATGCGTACCTGCTATTGAAGCAATGTTTTCTTCTCCATCCTTTTTAACCAAATGAAAGCTAGCACCATCAATTGGTAGGCTGAGAGGATCTATTTCAAAATCAGTAGATTGGTCGCCATACAGTACATACGAATAAGGTAACTCGCCGCCGCTTTTTAGTCCTTTGATAGCAATAGATCCAGCTGTTATCTTGATCGAAAAATTTTCTTTCCCTACCACTGTGCCATGAGATTCTTTGGCTATCACGGTGACTTTATAATCATCGGGAATGCGTGAGCTACTCGATTGGGCCCCGTTTGGATAGAGTAGGGAACTGTTAATCTGTATGCTTTGTTTTTCGCTATCGTATTTGATGGCTTGGTTCAGTTTGTCACTGAGTTTAATCCCGTTGCCTAAATTAATGTCTGCAGTCTGGGAAAAGTCAAAACTGAATGTCAGTCCTGTACTTGCAGATAGGTCTTTCGGAAGATGAATTTCCTGTGTTTCGCCGTAGCGAATACTGACCTGCGATGGTAACGAAAGTGAGATTTCAGTGGGAATAGCTGCCGTTTCCTTTTTACAGGATGATGCCGATCCGAGCATCAGAATCAGCGCTCCCGCTAGAGCGATTTGTGTGTTGATGTACTTCATATGGTGTAAAATTTTGACGAAGGTAGTAATTGCAAATTATTAATGCAACATAATTGCATTTAATGTTATCTTTTTTATTTTTGCAGCTCAAACAGGAATAGGCTACATTATGTTACGGTATCAGAAAGAAGTTTTTTTAGCATCTCTAGTGGTGTTAACTAGCGCAAAAACTGCGCATGCGCAGAGTAAACCAACAGTGGATACGCTGCGAAGCTATACGCTTCCCACCGCAGAGACAACAGGCTTTTTGCCAGGGCATGGGCAAAAGAAGAGGCTCGATCGAAATCAGCTAGATCGTATTCAGGCGCAAACGCTCGGTGAAACATTGAGTCATATTTCCGGGATACAAAACGCTTCTTTCGGTCCCAATTCTGGCATGCCCATGATACGCAGTCTCAGTGGTAGCAGGGTAGGTGTGCTTTCCAATGGTCTTTCGGTCAATGATTTGTCGGGAATCAGTCCTAACCTAAATCCCAATTTCGATATGGACAATCTACGCGAAATAGAATTGTACAAGGGTGCTGCTAGTGTGTTATTCGGAGGAAAGGCAATTGGTGGAGCGGTCAATGTTAAAGACAACACCATTCCTATGAATCGTCTGCCAAAGAAGATTGCAGGTCAGGCTAATGCGGAGTTAGGAACCAATAGTGACAATAGCCAGTCGCTGGCCTTCAATACAAACCTTGGAAAATACTGGGTGGGACATATTGGCGCAATGAGGCTCACACACGGGAATCTCAGGATCCCGGGCAATACAAAAGCAGCCATTGCTTATGATCCTAAGATCGATCATTTGACAGCCGCAATGGCACAGGTAAATGTCGATCGCGAGACGATTCGAAATCTGACCCTATATCCCTATTTAAGTCAGTTTGTGCTCGATAATATGGGCGATCCAAAGTGGGGTTTATCGGAGGCCGACCTGTATACCTTTGAAGATTATTCATTTATCAATGGTGCAAAAGTCCTAAATCCTCAAAATGACAAATATATCGCTGGACAGGATCCCAACACACCACTTTACACCGAAGTCGTACATGGAATTACAGATTATGTTCCTGTCAAACGCGGAGTGATGCCCAATAGTCATGCCGAGAGAAGCGCTGTCAATGCAGGTGCCAGCTATATCAGGGACAACTTTCGAGTAGGTCTGGGGCTTTACGCTCTTGAAAGCTATTATGGTATTCCTGGTTTTGCACAGCGCAATAAGCCTGTCCATAGCCACAGCACAGTTTGGACACCCATATATGAACCGATCAATACGCGCACTTATTCCTATGCCTGGCACTTAGAGTCTTCTTTTAAGCCAAAAACACCGTTGATCTCGGAGATTAAATTTAATTATAGAGGTGAGGTGTCGGACGACCGGGAGCTCCTGGGCAGGTACCGTGTCAATAAGTTCGATAGTGAGCGTCATGCGCTTCGATCGGAGATATCGCAACAGTTTTCCCGTTTTTGGTCTGGGACGAGTGGATTTGATTTTTCATTTGTAACCTTAAAGGGCGAGGGGGATCGGCGGTATATTCCCAATAATCTGAGCCGGGAAGGAGGGATCTTTACTTTGCAGACAATAGAACTTAATCCGGTTGCCCTTCATATGGGCTACCGGCATGACTGGGTTGCCCGACGTACTTTGAGCGATCCTACCTACCAGCGGAGCCGGGGGATGGCCGGGGGACAGCTTTCGGCCCGGGATTTTAGCTTAAACCACTTTTCGGGAGATATCATTTATTCTATTTTTGACATTGCCTATTTACAGGCTATATTTTCACACGCAGAACGAGCACCCGGTGTCAATGAACTTTATGCTGGGAACGACCATTTCGCGATTCTGGTAGAAGAAAATGGAGATGATCGACTTAACAAGGAAAGCTCAAATTCCTATGAGTTATCTGGAGGGATAAAATATGGTGGATTAAAACTGTCAGCGACTCATTACCGCAGCTTCTTTAGAAATTATCTGTATTTGGCCCATACAGGCATTTCCCGTTCTGGTGGTTTTTTGGTCAAGGAATGGCGTGCTTCAGACACCGAGATCCAGGGTTGGGAGTTGGAAGGAGGTTATATCTATGCATGGGCAGCCGATTGCCATCTCGCATTAAATGCGTTCGCCGATCTTGTCAAAAATATAAATACCTCAGATGATACTATGCGTAAATGGGCCGAAGGGGACTATATGCCCAACCTACCGACCAGTAGATATGGAATATCCGCGTTACTTCAATATAAAAAGTTTTTCGGGAACGCCAATTTCGACCGGTATCTGAAACAGCGTTATTTAGGTAAAAATATCAATATTGAACCACCTATGCAGGCCTATTCCTTGCTATCTGGTCAATTAGGTTACAAGATGAATCTAAAAAAATATGAATTTGTCTATTTTATTTCCGGAAATAATCTATTGAATGTTGAAGCACGTCCGCAAAATTCCATACTCAAATATCTAGCCCCACTACCGGGGCGTAATATTTCTATTGGATTAAAGCTATTGCTTTAAAGAAGGAAGGTGACGATCGATTCATTTAAGTCATTTACAATTGTGCCGCTCAATGCGATTATCTTATTATTGTAATTCCGGTTTCCAATTTCTAGGCATTTCTTTACAGAAATGAGTTCGGAAGACCAACCGACAATTTAATTGTTCGATCTGATATATTTCATTGCCCTCAGTAGCATACGAGTCACTATAATTCAATTCAGCATTTAGCTCTATAGCAAAAGTTTTTGTGAGATATTCTAATTCTTCCATTAAAAAGGCACTAAGACAGTTCGGATCTTTTCTATCTTATACTCTTTAGAATTTATAGATGCCACTAAGTACCTGTCTTTTGTTTCCTCCCTTGGGGAAAGAGAGTTACGATCGTTGTTGACTGAGTAGATTTCTATCCTGTCGTTGTCCGAATCTCTATTAAAAAACAAGTATCGACTTTCGTAAAAGTAGCCCGAGCCTACGTCTTTTTTAAACTTGCCACATATCCGGAATGAACTAGTAAAAGTGGTCAACCCTTCAGTAGTTCATATTCATCTGATGGAAAGTCATGTTTAGACCATTTTTTCTTATAACCCTCCAATCCTTCCTCATTTCGTATTCTGATCAAATTCTCCCTTACCAAGTTGACGTATTTACCGGTCTCCCTTTCGATGGAGCGCTGGGAAAAGCTACGTTCCAAAAACAGCAATATCTGTCTTATCTTCTGCATATTTAGAGATCTGTTTGCCATATTGTTAGGTCTAATACTAGGCCCAACTTAGCAATCTTTTTTTCTTAAATATCCAGTGGTGTACTTTGCCGCGGAATTATTGGTGCACTTTGTGTCGGAATGGCAGTCTTTCTAGAGCAGTTTAAAAGACCGTCAACTTATAATTAGGCTGCTAAAAAATTACACAAAAGTGGTGTATTTTGCAGCGGAATCACTGGTGTACTTTGGAGCGGAATGGTGGTGTAGTATAGTGCGGAATATGCATTCTTAAATAGTTTTAAAGCTAAATTATATCCGACTCTATATTATAATCTTTTTTAAATAGCTTATTTAATTGATGTATCGTATGCAATATTCTCCCTTACAATAGGCAGGTCAGCTTCTGCCAAGTCATAGTCAAGCAATTGATCTATCGCTACCCATATTGCCTGTGCATGCTCGAGCGCTTTTACTTCTCCAGACTGTAGGCTGCATATAAAAGGGTAGAGCTGCAGAGAAGACCGCGGCATATTTTACTGATAGCATTAAATAAAAATTAAGAGATTGCACGTGCCATGAATATTTTTGATAAAATCTTGTGATACAGAAAGTATTTGCCTTGAAGCGGTTTGTTTTCAAATAAGTACAAATTAATCAGATCAAATTGAAATATACCCGATTCACATTCACCAAATACACCTGTATCAATTTGGATAGGAATAATTATTTTCTCATTCTCTTTTCCTAGTGATTTCAGGTCCATATAAAGAGATTCAAAGTCTATATTGTCTCGTATTCTTTGGACTTCTGCTATAAATTGAGGGTATGCACTGTCTGAAAAACGAAGTGATTTTATTTTTCCAGATTGATCAAAGGAAATGACCATCAGGGTCAATATAGGGATACATCTTTCCTGCAATTGAGCTGGATATTTGAAATTTCTAAGGAAAGAATTTTCAAACTTCTTGAAGTTATCTATTTTTCCCTTGTCCTGAGCGTAAACACTGTTGACCATGGCAAATATGATGATCAGTATGAATTTGATTGCTTTCATGATTTAATATTTTTTTGTTTACCACCATAAGGACAATGGATGCGCAAAAATAAACTCTCCGAAAGCCTGTTTTCCTTTAAAATTATATAGATGTTGAGATATTTTAGTTGTAGGATCTGAAAATTTGGGAGATGCACTTTGCATTTTAATCTCGATGGGAATCATGATGGGGATATCGCGGTTCCCCAAGTTAAAATCATCATACATTGCATTAAAATCTAATTTATCTTTGATCCTTAATACCTCTTTAATCATAAGCGGATGTGCACTATCAGAAAACTCTAAGTTGTATTGCTTTGCTTTGTGATCATACTGCACCTTTAATGTAAAGAATGATGGGAGAGCAGCTTTCTCCAACTCCTTTGGATACCTTAAGTGATAAGCAAAACTTGATTGTAATTTTGACCTATGTATATTTGCGTCTTGGCTGTAAACGATACTTTTAGTCCACATGAGTATTACAGCAATCATTATTAACTTCTTCATATTTATTGATATTTGGAATTGCAACATGTTTTGTTTTGTGCATTACTGAAGCAGGGAAGCAGAATCAAACTAATGAAAAGATATATACATCCGAAGGATAGTTTTTTAATACCTACTTTTTTTTCCATGTAATGTGGGTGCCTTCACCTTGTGCTCACTCTCTTATGGCATAAAGTGAATGGAGTTATATGTGTTAATGACCAATTGTAGTAGTACAATTTAAAAAGAATATATCACATCCCTGGTATTTTTCGATTGCAAATACCGACTTTTCGGTATCTTCCACATACCGCTTACATGCACCTTGTTTTACTAAGACAGCCACTGCCACCGCCATACTTTTGCTATACACATAAAAACAAAAGAATATGGCAAATCAATTTTTAGTGAAAGAGATTAAGAATTATTATTTGTGGCTATTTCTTTTGAAATATTGCTTTGATGTAAGAAAATTAAACGGATTTCGGGGGGGCGTATGGTAAATAAAGTAATATACATAATATAATTTCTGTGTCAATCTATTGAAACATGTTTAGAGATAAAATAATTCTTTCTTTATTTTGTTTTTGATATATTTATTGTAATTAAAGTATCTGTGCAATAATTTGCTTGATTAAGCGGTGTTGTAGTTCTATGTGAGATCGATTTTTTATTAATAGCTCCTTAAGAGGGTTATTTTTTTTCCGTAGCCAATTATATTAACGACTCCTACATCTTTTAATATGGGATTTAATCCGAACTTAATTCAAACTATTGATGTTAAAATGTGTCCTGCAGATATTGACGCGTTACGTAATGACCTGGAAAATATATCAAAAACAAATAGGAAGTACGAATGCCAACGTAGCTGTAATATGGTGACCGATAAAAGTACGGGTGAACGGTTTATTGCACATTCCGCTATAGTGGATGGTACGAATAAATACATGCAAAAATCAGACTATAGCATGCATGGAATAGCCACTTTTGAGGGATTTACTGACGGACATCTTCCTAGCGATTCAAACCTTTATTCTTACGAAATAGCATATTATAAATGTAATTTTTAATAATTTAAAAAGATATGAAAAGGTTTATCATTATTACATTTTATGTTATCCTTTTTCAATATTGTTTTGCTCAATCTATAACAGATATAGGTAGAATATATATAAACCAAAAGAATGGCGAATACAATACATTTCTAAAAAAAGACACACAGGTAGATAGTGTCATCGTTGTATACAAGGACCGTCTCCCTATTTCTTTGCGTTTTTATTATTTAGATAGTGTAAAACGCTCTATTGAAGATTTTTATTACCTAGATTTTCCGGGCGATCGTTACTTATTGAACTTAGCCTTCGGGAAATTTAATATTCCTGAATGTCCAAGAATAGCCTTAATACTACCACCATATAAAAAGGAAATCCTAAAACAAAGAAAAGTGGATACCCGTGCGACACTGTATCGTGACTCCGTTAAATATGAATCAATAATAACCGAAGCCGAAAAGGATCCTTCCTTTAGAGAGCCTACTATGGTAACATTTTCAGCGAATTATTACCAAGGAAGTAAAAAATTACAACAGGACTTTAGCGCTTTTATGGAGACTTTGGGGAAAAGTAAAATACCTGAAAATGGCAGTGTATTTCTATTCCAGGGTCTTGTAAAAGAGGATGGGAGCCTGAGCAGTGTTAAAACGATTATTGGTGATAATAGTATCTATGAGAATCTATTAAAAAAGTGGTTAGTCAATTTAGGAAAACCGTGGAAGTCTGCTACACAAGGTGGTCGGCACGTGAAAAGTAATATGGATATTTTTGTAGAGGTAAAGGGAGAAGATGCGGAAATTTCTACATGTGGTTATCACAGACGTCCTAAATCATATAAGAAAATAAACTAAAACTCCGCTTATATATGAGATTGATTTGTTCTCTTCTGCTTGTTTTTATTTGTTTTGTTTCAGTTTTAGCTCAAAATAAAGTTGATTTTAGAAACAAACATATTAAGGATAGTCTGACTGAAATATTTGCAAAGTATAACGATGTTAAGCGTATGCAAATTGTTGTTAGAAATGATTTGGCTGAAGCAGTTTACCTTGACGGGCCGATTGATAATGATGTATTGAAAGGCTCGAAAAACAACACTTATTTCTCGCTTAAATATCTTGGCGATCTATTTTTTTTGAAAAAGCAATATCCTCTAATCGAGAAATTGACAAAAAATAAAGAATTGATGAATTCTATTGATCGGCAGGACAGAAATTTTATTTTAACCGTGGAGGCCCAGTCAATTTCTATAAAGCCTCCCTTTGACGGGTCAGTCTTTTGTGGATTTAGATATTCATCTCAGTTGGAATTTCAAAAAAAACTAAATGCTAATTATAAGGAAACAATAGTTCCATCTGGTGATTCTATTCTGATTCTTCAAGCTATTGTAAACAGAGATGGTAGCCTTGGGAAAAAAATGCTATTGCATGGAGATGAAGACGATAAATTATATAGCTATATATGTGATAATTATCAGGACTACAATCAAGAAAACAAAGCTAATCTAAATACGAAGGGATTGTTTTTGCCATATCTCTCAGGAGGAACACCTTTTATCAGCATTATAGAGATCTTTGTGCGCTTAAATCCTGATAGGACATTTAGCGTCAGTGGAAGTGGTAGAGAAAGAAAGCTTCGAATTAAGGATTATAAAGAAGATCCGAACGATCCTCTGATGCTATTTTAATGGTATTACAGAGCATTATAAAGTCTGAAAAGCAATTTTGGAGTAAACGGAGTCAATAAACCTAAAATTTAAATTAATATGAGAAGAGAACTTAAATTAGCTTTTGACGAGCTCGAAAAGGAATTACTTGTGATACCTCCAGTGCTACAGGTGGAGCTATACATGCTGGTAAGATAGCGGCTGACGGAACTTATAGTGCAAAAGGTGGCGGTAGTGATTTCCCGTTAAGAACAGGGATGACAGAAAATGAGTTTTTTAAGCCTTGGGAACCTAAATATAATCCAATTACAGGCCAAATGGAGCAAATTGATTATAGACCACAAGATCCGAACAATGTAGTGTATTATAAGAAAAATAATTAGATAAGCCTATGTTTGATAAACTCATTTTCATTTTACTGCTTACTTTTTGTACAACCACGTTTGCGCAGAATGTAATAAAACCTCAAGAAGGGAAATATTTAAAATTAACTTTTCCAAACAAAAGCAACTTTGTTGACAGTCATATTTTGAGTATACATTATGGCTTTGATGCTGATACGATGTCTCAGGTCATTGTAAAACCTGTTGAGGATGAAACCTACATGAACCGCGAGTTTTTAAAAGGCAGCATGAAACAACGTTTCAAGTATTTTGACTTGAGTTTTGAAGGCGATCGCTTAGTTTTTAAGAATAACTACAGTAGTATTGAAGTTCCATTAATTCCAAGATTACAGTTTCTAGATAAGCGAGGTAAGTTAAGTCCTGAATGTAGTTACAAGTTAATTTCGATTGGTGTATTTAAGGACAGTAGTGTATTTTTCTTTAGCGCAGACTCCCATCCAGAACCTATGTTTTGGGGGCAGCCCGCGAAATTCAAGGGAGAGTTAAGGTCGTTGGAAACTCAGATTTCACAAAAGTTGGCTGATCTTAATGTAAAAACAAATCTTGATTCAATTATTGTTTTTCGGGCTACAGTAATAGCAGGAGAGTCTCGTAATCAGGATAAATTACAAATTGATGAATTAATTTATGGGGAAGAAACGTATTTCTCTGATATTGTACGCAAGGTTTTAAATGATACAAATAATAAATCCAGCATGCCAAGTTCTTCAAATTGGATCGCGGCAACTAATGCTAGCGCAAGGCCGCAAACAACACGTATCAAAATTTTTGCTTGGTTAAAACCTAATGGACAGGTCGAATTAAAACTTCCATCCAAATTGCAAAATTGGTCTGGAGATTAAGTTAAAAAAAGATGAAACTTTTATTTTTGCTATTACTATTTTTTTGCTCTGTTATAGAAAACAGTTGTGCCCAATCCGCTTTTAAAGATTCTTCGGATGAGAAGAAGGTACAGGCAATTTTCAATACCTATAAAAATATTGATTCCTTAAATGTTGTGTTTTTTAATAATATTCCATCACTTCTTTATGTCGATGAACCATTGGAGGCCGAATTAGCCGACACGGGAAATAAAAAGAAGCTAACAATATATTACCTGAATTTTGAGGGCGATCAATTTTGGCTAAGGAAAAAGTATAATCTTCTAAACGAGTTTGTTTCTCAGAAGGACTTTATTTTTAAAGTTGAGCATCCGGGACAAGGTAAAGAGTTCAGAATATTGCTAACTCGCAAAGGCTCTAAAGTTGTTGATAGAGCCTACAGTTCTGCTTCCGGCCCAGGTGCAGTATTAAATTCTAAAAGGAAGCAAGACTTTATCAGGCTTTTAAATCAAAATTATACAACTAAAAAGGTTCCGGCGGCAGATTCGATATTGATTATCCAGTTTGCCACGACACGGGATGGCACTTTGGGCCAATATGAAATTCTATATGGGCACAAGGGATCGTCGCTCTACAAAAATTTCTTAAAGACATATGCTGAATTTAATTCCACATTGCCCAAAGAAAGATATCCCGCTACCAAAGGACTTGTCCTACCAAAAATGCAAAATGGAGAAAGAGTTGGTCTGATTGATTTTTTTATCCGGCTTAATCCAGATCGAACATTTACTGTTTCGGCACAAGGAAACGATAGAGATCTAAAAATTAAGGATTTTAAAAACGATCCTGATAATCCACTTTTCTTATAGATTATTGATAGGCGGTAAATAAGTAATGGACATAAAAGCAGGTTTTTTATGATCAATTTGTTTTTTATAGATTATTACAGGCAAGATAATGGCGAGCTTACCACCTTCGAGAAAGAATTGACGTCTAGGGTGAGGATCGCAGGCAACCGAGATTTTAATAAAGTTCTAAAACGAATGGTTAAAGGCTGGTAGCGAATTACTTTTACGGGTAATTTGGAGCAGAAAAAGTTGGTGGACTTTTATAAAATGGCATCCAGATCCTGGGCCAGATGACGGAGGCAGTGTGATTGAAGCCGGCAGTATTAAACTTTAGGTGTTACTACCAATCAAGGAACGGAATATTTATTGAAAATTTCTAATCAAAGTCAATTTTCAAGCTTTATGTCAAATTTAAATGACGCCACATATTTTAATAATTGGTCTAATAGCTATTTTAACAATGCGCAAAATTATCAAACAATTAATGGGATGAGTGAGGTCAACGCTTATGAAAGATCATTTCTTGAAAGTATTCAGGGTAATGGAATGCAGCTATTTAAAAAGGATTTTTCAAATGGAAATTATAATCTTATCAAAGTGTCCAACGGAGTTATCATACCCGATCCATGTTAAATTCAATAAAAAAGATAAAAAAAATAAAAATGAAAAAAGGAGCAATTTTATTTATGATGATTTTAATCACAGGCTTTGGTTTCGCACAATCTAAAGATAATAGAAATGAATCAGGTAGGCACCTAAAGCCAGCTGGGTTAAACAAATTTTACGGTACTTGGAAGTATGAGGGGCAAGGTGATGTGTTTACCATAGTCTTAACAAAAGACGAATACTATAACAAAAATAGTGGTGATAAATTGGATTTCGCAGTGGGTTACCATTCCTATAAAAGAGATGGTGTAATGATTGATGGTTATGATGCTGGTGGTAATAATACCATAACTACGGGTTCTTTTGATAAAAAAGTAAATAATGAAAATATATTGTCTTTTCGATTTAGAGAAACTAAAAATCGCGTCAATGCTCGAGGAACCTTAACCTATGTGAAAGGGAACCCTGATAAACTAATCTTTAAACTTATATTAGCAGAAGGTGGGGGAATGATAAGTATAGATGGAAAAGGTAGCCAATATAAACTTCATGTTCCTAATAATATTGAGTTGAAAAGAGTTAAATAGAAAAAAATAATATACAGTGCGCGAGTTTACGCTTAGGTAACTCTTTCATAAAATCAATGTTTTGAACAACATTTTCGATAAAATGAACAATAGCTGTTTCAGATAACCTGCTTATCTTTATAGCTAGAAAACCACGCGTTGGTTTCAAGACTAATAGCATCGACCAAGTAGCCAAATTGCTTCCCTCTGCCGGTTAGGGGGAAGCTCTTTTTGTTTTAGCGCTTTTATGTACGCAGATAGCTGCTATTATTATTTGATGTAGCGTAAGCGATATACTCGTTTACAATAGGCAGGTCAGCTTCTGCCCAGTCATAGTCAAGCAATTGATCTATCGCTACCCATATTGCCTGGGCATGCTCCAGCGCTTTTACTTCTCCAGATTGTAGGCTGCAGACAAAAGGGTAGAGCTGCAGCGAAAAGTCAGCATAGTGATGCTCGACCATCGTGAGCGCTTTGCGTATGGTGATATCAATATTGATCTCCTCTTTGATTTCTCTGTGTAGGCAGTCCTTCTTTAGATTCTCCGGTTTCGATCTTCCCACCCGGGAATTCCCATTTCAATGGCAGTTTCATCGAGGCAGACCGTTGGCAGATCAGTATTTTATTGGCGTGCTCTGAATGTCAAATTGGTCGCTGATAGAGCTAGTGGACAATAAGCTTAACCTATTTTTGATGCTAAAAAGCTTTGCTTTGATTGAAAGAGGAAGACTTTTTTGATTTGGGGTATCTGCAGTATCGGAGTACTATTTTAACAGTTTAAAGAAATAAATTTGGGATTTTATCTGTAGTATGTTATTATTTTCTCAATATTTATACAAATCGTCTCAATATAGTTTAATGCTTGTTAATGGGATATATTTTTTGTTTTATTTGTGCTATTTTCATATAATAAAGAAATGTGAAATAAAATTTACAAATAAATTAATGCTATTTAATCAATTGTTAGCTGTGTTTGTTTAGCGTGTTAAAGAGTTAAATTACCGTGTCAATTTTCCTGTAATATTTGGAAATATATTTTAATAAATCATTTGATAT
Source organism: Sphingobacterium athyrii (assembly GCF_003071065.1). Classification (GTDB taxonomy): domain Bacteria; phylum Bacteroidota; class Bacteroidia; order Sphingobacteriales; family Sphingobacteriaceae; genus Sphingobacterium; species Sphingobacterium athyrii. Next base: position 620,857 of record NZ_QCXX01000002.1, read on the forward strand.
TGCATAAAGTTTGTTTTGAACAAAAATCAGCAACTGACCAACAGTATATATCTCAGGACTATAATTAAAGGTGTAGGGTGGCTTTCAGTTAAATTAACGGACACAGGGTATCTATTTTGGAGTTTCTGTTTGGCGCATGAGTATGTATTATAAATATTTTCGAAATGTATAAAATTAATGTGATAATTATAGAGGATGAATTTCTCGCGCTAAAGAGATTAGAAAGTATGGTGGCAAGGATTGAGTGTCTAACACTATCAGGAAGTTATGAAGATCTAATACACGCAAAGGAAGCTTTAGAATCAGGGAACGTAAATTTAATGATCTCGAATATTCAGGCACCAGGAAGTGATACTCTAACATTTTTGAGATCAATATCCAACCCCCCCTTCGTAATATTTGTTACCGATCACCGTGAGTTCGCAGTTGATGGCTATGAACTCGATGTAGTAGATTATATTCTCAAACCATTATTAACGCCTGAACGGTTCGAAAAAGCTATAAGCAAGGTCCGAAATTTGATCATTTCCCAACAGCAGAAGCAATTGAATCAAATTCTCAAATTTAAAGATGGGCACAAATCAATCTTTATCAATTCTGATCATATATTCTATATCAAAGCAATGGGAGACTATGCTCAGATTATTACAAAAGATGAAAACCATACAGTTTCTACAACGCTTAAGGATCTTGAAAAACGGCTAAACGAGAATAGATTTATAAGGATCCATAAATCTCATATTGTCAATGTAAACCAAATAAAGAGCGTTGAAGCTATTCAAGTGAGCTTAAAAAATAATTTCAAATTAGATATCGGTCTTAAATATAGGGCTAATTTATACAGTATAATGGGCTTATAAGAGTCTACTGAAGTGGTACTATTGTATGAAGTGATTTATTACTGTTATTTCGAAAAAATATAAACCACTTCTGTTTTATATGTTCTTGGAGGTAAACTCTTGTTTGGATAAATCGTTTTTTATCTTCTTTGTCTTGATAATAATACAAAAATACTATTTAAACCCAAAAAATATCTATTTCATCGAAAATTATTGGCATTATTGAGTTTGTAAAAAAACATAACGTTATATTAGAGTAGTTAATATTTATTAATTCAATTTAAAATCATTTTATTATGAACAAAAGAAAAATTATGAAAGCGGTTTTAGGAAGCCTTGCTGCAGTTACAATGTGTGTTGGATTTGCACAAAGTAATACACTTAAAAGTTCGTTGAGTCCGAAAGTTGCGCGTGCGGCATTTGACGTTAGCTGTTACTGTGCTTTTTGGGGTGGTAATAATAACTGCGCCGCAAATAATGGAGGAAGTCAATGTGCTCCTGCAGGATCGTCAAGTTGTTCTTCTTACAATTCTAATTGTGAAGGTTAAGATTTTGAACTAATTCGAAGGTAAGAGGTGATTTAATTATTACCTCTTATTTTATTATGAAATGAAAAAGATGCTAAAATATTCTATGAAACCCGTTGTTAAATTTTCAGTGCTTGCTGCTTCTATTTGTTTTTACTCTTGTAAGTCTGAAAAGAAGTCGGACTATTCAACTGCAAAAAACAAGAGTGAAAAATTAATAAAATTTAATGACGTTGCTATTGATTCTATTCAATTGGACTCGATCAATACATCATATGTTGGAGAAATATATATTAAGGATAATTCTTTATATTTTTTAGATTCCAGATTCTGTTTCCTCCATGAATTTCAGAAAGATGGAAGCATTGTTCATTCATATATTGGACAAGGAAGTGGAAAAAATGAGCTTCCAGTGAAAAACGTGACCTTCTTTTCATTCCTTCCCAACGGAGGCTCATTTTTTATGGGTACGGGATATGACTGTTATATATTTAACGAAAAATTTGAAAGGATAAATGATTATGCAGTCAATTGGCGTCCAACGCATACATACGAAGAGCTTTTAGACAAACCAGATCCATCATTACCCGAAATGTACTCACTAGTGTACGGAGGAAAAGTAAGAGCACACGGTGATGATCTCATCTTTCCGATTGTATCTCAACACCAAGCCTATAATCCAACATTGAAGACTTACGCGGCAGAAGCCCGGATTTTTGCTAGTATGTCCTTAAAAAACGGATATATTAAGGATATATATGGCGGATTCCCTCCATTCTTTTCAAAAAATTTTGATTTCATGGTATTTGGATTCCCAATATTCGATATCGATCAAAAGAATAATTATAAAGTTTCTTTTGGTGCGGATAGCCTTATTTATGATATCGACGATAACATGAATGTTAAAAAATCTTTTGGGTTTCAAGGGAGAAATATGAAGACAGAATTTAAGAATACTTCAGATATGGAACTATTTAATTCTAATTTTCATGAACAGTCAAAGTTAAATGGCCATTACACTTTCCTAGAATTTTTTGAAAATAAAGATCTTTTATTTAGGGGATATAGCAAAGGGATTGGCGAAGCTAGTGACGGACTTCAGATTTACAAAGACAATACACTCATTGCAGATATAGATGTTCCTAAAGGGTTTCGAATGTCTGGAATAATTGATAACGAAGTTTATTCCAACGCTTTCATTGACCAGTCAAAAAATGCCATTAAGATTTATAAATTCAAATTAACCAATTAAGCCACATAAAATGAAATTTTTAGTTCTAGTTGTAGCTACATTTTTTTTATTTTCTTGCGTACAGAATAGTCAAAAGTCAGAAGCAGATACTATTCAAAATATTAATACACAATCTAACGCTGAGATTCAATTTGATAAGGAGAAGGTCGATTTTGGAATAATACCACAAGATACATTAGTAACGGCATTATATCAAATCAAAAACATAGGTAGCGATACTTTAAAAATCACAGATATACAACCCGATTGTAGCTGTACGAGTTTCTATGTCTCGAAGTTTAAAATTGCACCTAATGATACAGCGTCGGTGAAGCTAAACATAAATACCTTCCATAAGCATGGTAACATTGAGCAGTATACAGTATTAGTGACAAACACTAAAAAGAAATTTTATTCATTAAAAAATACTGCAATCGTGAATTAGCTCATGAATAAAAAAAAGTACTTCATTTTTTTGGGGCTATGTGTGGTTTTTGCTTTTTTCATAATAAGCATAGTATATGCGAGAATTGATTATTACATCGTGTCAACTGAATCTATGCTACCCACTATAAAACCCGGTGATTACATTTTGGTAAAGGAATTTAATCGCGATTCAGACACGATCAGCGATAATTCTTTATTGAAAAACAGAATTTTGGTAATAAAAAGGCCTGTTACTGAAGACACACTCATTTCGAAGCGAGTTGAATTAGATGTTTTCGTAAAGCGTTGCTATGGAATACCTGGAGACACGGTTAAGATTTTAAGAAAAGACCTTAGTCACAAAGTCAGGAACTTACAAGGTCGATTCAATAAAAATATATTTCCGCACGATACTATTATCCGTTGGTCAGTTCATCAATTTGGTCCGCTTTGGGTACCAAAGAAAGGTGGGAAAATTTTATTAAATCCGAAAAACCTTGCGTTGTATAGTTCCATAATGAAATATGAAGGAAATTCAGTTAGCCGCAGTAGGGGAAAGTACCTTTTAAATGGCGAGTATGTTAATCATTATACGTTTAAAAATAATTACTATTTTTTTCTTGGTGACAATTTTTATTCCTCCGAAGATTCTAGATTCTGGGGTCTCGTTCCAGAAATAAACCTGATAGGTAAAGTGATTAAAATTATCTAAAATGTATCTATAATCAATCAATATTTATTCTGTCATTATGTTGAAACAATATTCAAATTCAGTTTTATTGAATCTCAGATATATTATTGCTCCTACATTGGTACTTTATTCGTTAGTACTCTCTTTTTCAAGCCAAGGCGATTTTTATCTTAATTCGGAAAAAGTGATTAATGCAACACTTTCAATAGTAGTGTGTATAATTACAATTGCAATTCAACTCACATTTAAGGGGCTTCAAAAGTTCCACCTGCCTAAAGTGAGTGTAGTAGACATAATGGTGGCGACATGGGCATTATACTTAACAATCGGAGTAGTATACTTTGATATAATACATAATGATAAATTCTATACACTTTCGCTCGCCGTTTTATTTTATTTTCTTGTGAGGATCATAATTCCCTCTTGTAGAAAAATAAAATACCAAGGGATTTTAAATCGTGCGCTTACCTTGTTGTCTTTATTTCAACTGATCATAGTGCTGCTACAATATCTGGGATATTTTCCTGTTTATGACGATAATTTTAAGGTTACAGGAACTTTTAAAAATCCAGCGCCTTTAGCATTGTTCCTTTGTGCTATTTTTCCTGTCTCTTTATCAGCTTTACTTTATACGAATGATAGTTCCTTAAAAACACTTTCGATTGTTAACGTTCTTTTTACTGCTGGAGTTTTGTTTCTCACCCAGAATAGAGCATCTCTTATAACTGTCTTAGTGATATCATCAATAATGATTTTTCATCGTTATCAATTTGCCGATAAGCTGAGGGATATCGGAAGACGAACCTACCTAATAGTATTACCGGTAAGTCTCACCGTGGTTATAGCCCTATTTTTTTATTTGATTAAATATAAAGTTGCTTCTTCTGATGGCCGACTATTAATATGGAAGATATCATCCAATATAATTTCTCGAAACCCGTTTTTCGGAACAGGTTATGGTTCGTTTAAGCTCAATTATACCAAGTGGCAGGTAGCATATTTTGAAAAATATCCACAATTTTTAAATGAAAAATATTTGAGTGATCTACGTGTAAGAGATATTGCTGGATATGTTAAAATATCATATAATGAATATTTGGAAATGATTTTGGAGCAAGGAATAATAGGCTTCCTCATTTTTATTATTATACTATCAATTGTTATTCTGAGATATATAAAAAGTGATAAGGGCAGCGAAACCTTGGGTTATTTTTTTTCGATAATTTCCATTTTAATAACAGGATTATTTTCCTATCCCTTCTATTCTTTACCGACCCTTTTTCTATTTACATTTTTATTAGCGATTGTCATAGCCAACAGTGATTATAAAGAAATTAAACTAAATCGCTTTTTTTCGTTATCTACTGTTTTCCTGCTCATCGGGGTTGGCGTCTTTTTATGCTCAAGAGCATTCCAAATGCGAAAGGATCAAATCAGCTTGTTGGAAGCTGAAACTTTACTAGTCAACAATGATCCGATAAAAGCAGAAATTATATTTGAGAAGCTAGCGGATTCTCAATCTGGTAACCCAGATTACCTTCTGAATTATGGCAAATGTCTATTATTAAATAAAAAGCTAACTAAGGCTAAGCATATTTTTATAGCTGCTCTTTCGTTCGACTATAACCCTATGGTTCATATAAATTTAGGAAATCTTTATAAAGAAGAGGGAAATATTGACAAGAGTGACTTTTTCTATAAGAAGGCAATGCTTATCAACCCTTCCCATCTTTATCCAAAATACCTACGTTTTAAGTTGTATTACGATAATAATTTAGAGGACGAAAGCAGAAAAATCGCAAGAGAAATTATGCATTCAAAAATTAAAATTAGAACAAGCCTCACAGAAGAGATTTTGAAAGAAGTTAATCGGTATTTAAGAACACCCCGACATTAAGCAACAGATTTTTTAAATTTTAATAATTTTTTTAAAAATAGGGTAACCGATATTTATTTCTTGCGTCTAACAAGAAAAGCAAGATTAAAAATTTAGATTATGAACTTTCAACAGTTAATTTGGATCGCAGTTGCGATAAGTGTACTCATTTCAATTTTCGGAGTCAGGTATCTGAAACATAGGGAAAACATGTTTCTTATCCGCAGAAATCAATATTTAAAACAAGAACCTAATATATCTGGATATTTTTCAAGTGGGTTAATTTTATTGGGGATATGTATTGGTGTTATAGTTGGCTTGATTTTAAGACCATACATAAATGTCGAAATTATACCTGGCGCATTGTTATATATTTTGTGCGTATCATTTTTCTGCGGAATCGCTCTTTTAATTATATACTATTATTTTAAAAGTTTAAAATAGAATATGCTAAGGGGATTAATATCGCGGGTTATATGTTTGCTTTTACTTTACATCTCAATTTTCACTATGTCAAATAGAAACCTATTTGCACAAGGGCATTCCGAGGTTAAAGGAAAAGTTGTTGATTCCGTTAATAACGCTCCTTTAAGCAATGTTTCTATTACTATTCTTAGATCTAAAGATTCGATATTGATTAATAGTACTAGGACAAAGGAAGACGGTAGTTTTTCAATAAAAAGCTTGAGCCCAGGTAACTACTTACTATCTGTTTCCCATTTACAGTATACAGCATACAAAACGAGAATAAGCGTTACAAGCGCTGGAAGTATACCAACCCTGGAATTGATAAAACTCGAAAAGAAAAGCATAAAACTTGAAGAAGTGCTTGTCAAGTCGAAAAAGATCGCAGCCATTACCCTGAAGGGAGATACATTAGAATTCCAGGCTGATAGTTTTAAAGTGCGAGAAAACGCACGAGTTGAAGATTTATTACGTCAGTTTCCAAATTTTGAGGTTGACAAGATGGGCAATATTACGGCCAATGGAGAAAAGGTAAAAAGAGTGCTATTGGAAGGAGAGGAATTTTTCGGAGATGATCCAACTCTGGTAACTAAGAATATCCGTGCAGATATTGTCGAAAAAATTCAATTGTATGATGGCGATAGCGAACAAACTGAACTTGGTGGAAATAATTTTGGTAAAAAAGAGAAAACCGTTAATGTTACTTTAAAAGCTAATAAGAAAAATGGATACTTCGGCAAAATGCAGATAACTGGAGGTACCCCGAAAATATATGATTCCCAAGCAATGTTAAATTCGTTCAGTTCAAAACGCAAGCTTGCGGGCTACGGTATATTAAGTAATAACGGAATCACGGGGTTGGGTTGGGAAGATAAAACCAATTTTAGTAACAGTGAATTCGGAATCGACGAGCTTGATGGCGGTGGAGGTAATTTCGGTGGTAAAGGAATTCCAACAGTTAAAACCGGGGGAGCACATTTTGATGAAAATTTTGTGGACAAAAAGTATTATATCAATGCCAATTACAAAATTGCAGATTATAATACGCGAGGTTTTGAAAATTCCGTAAGTGAAAACATTCAACCTGACAACAGTTTCACACGTTTCTCTAAAGAAAAATTCAATACAAATAATTTAAGAAATAAGGCCGACTTGAGAATAAAAATGGCGCTAGATTCGGTCAACACATTCAATTTTTTCCTAGAAGGGCTAAAAAGTAAAAACAATGTTCAAAGTGTGTTTTCGGATAGTAGTCTAAGACAGAGTGGAATTAAAATGAATGAGAGCCAACGGGATATCTATCTAAACGGAAACGGTTCTAGTTTTAATGGTTTCTTCGTATGGAATAGGAAATTCAGTCAAGAGAGTTCTATTTCCATTCGTTTAAGCACCTCGAATGCTAGGACAGAGGCCGAACGCAATCTGTATGCAAAGAATATATTTTATAATCTTTCGGATGAAGAAGATCAGCTAATTAAGCTGAATGAACGTCGATTTAATACGAAAACTACCAGACAATATGGTGGAAAGATTGCATATACCAATCAATTTGGGAAATCAATAACTTTAATATCCGAATATGATATATCATCACACCAATCTGATAATACTACTGAAATTTCCAATATTGACAGCACTTCGACCGGCGTTCATAATGCTATAAAATATAGGCTTAAACAAAATACTCATAAATTAAGAACGTCATTTGAATATTCACAGGCGCGTATTCAGGTGAAAATTGCTCCTGGTATTGAGCTCAATCAGCAAGATCAAGAAGACTTTTTAGATAATAATAATCTCAATAGAAAGTTTGTCAATTGGTATCCGAATTTTGAGACTAAATATATATTTCCAAGGAAAAATAGGCTATTATTTTCCTATAATGGCAGCACCGTACAGCCTAATATAAATCAGGTTCAGCCTATGCAGATAAATGACGATCCTTTGAATGTTTTTGTGGGAAATCCATCGCTTAAACCTGCATTTAAGCAATCATTTAATTTAAATTATAGGGATTACATATTAATGGAAGATAAGACCATCCTATTAAATGGCCTATATGCAGTGGAACAACACTCGATAGTTCCGAAAATTACGACAGATTCAGTTGGTAAAAGTATTTATGAGTTTGCTAATCTTTCAGATATTCAACAAAAATCATTCGATACCTACCTTATTTATTCCTTTAGACTGTTACCGGTTGATATTAAAATTAATAGTGATATTGGTTATGGTTTTGCCAACACTGCCAATTATATTAATGACTTTTTGAATGAAAATAAAGTGCAAAGGCTTAATTTCTCATTGAAATTTTCAAAAAGGAATCCCGAAAAATATGATATTTCAATTTTATTAAATACAAAATATAATACGATCACATCTTCATTGGATGAAAAGCTCAATACTAAGTATTGGACATATTTAATTGTTCCAGAATTTTTATTTTATCCATCCAAGAGGTATGAGCTTTCATTAAATGGTACTTACGATTACCAGGAGCCTATCAATATATTTAGTAAAAAGTTGGAACGATGTATTATAAATTTCTCTACTGCTCGATCATTTTTTAAACATCAAAATTTGATAGTTAAAGTATCCGCAAATGATATTTTGAATCAAAATAAGGGTTTTTCAAGATTTGTAAATAATAATTTGATTGTTGAAAATACCTATTCCTCGATCGGAAGAAACTTTTCACTTGGTTTGATCTGGGAGATTAACAAAATGGGAAATTAAAATGAATCACAAAATATACCAAAAAACAAAAATGATATGATAAATATTCGAAGAAAAGTGTTAATTACTATCGTCCTATTTTTCTTCTTGGGGGAGTCCCAGGCGCAACAAACGGTTTCAACATCAGGTATCATTCATTTTCAAAAGAAGGTGAATAACCATGCACAATTTAAAAATATGTTCGATGATCAGACCCCGCAAGGTAAAAGATTGGTTGATAATTTTACAAAGATGACAGAGCCATTCGATACGTTTTATTTTTCATTGGAGTATGCAGACAATAATACTTTGTACAAACCCGAAGATTACTTTGAAAGTAAAAACATTTTAAGCGAAATTACTGCTCAAAATACTGTTTTTACAGACCTAGATCAAAAACATGCTATTTCAGCTATGACCATTTTTGACAAAAAGATTAATATGCATGAAGATCCAATGGCGATTAAATGGAAATTGACAGATGAAACACGCGATATAGCTGGATATAATTGTATTAGAGCCAATGGCGTATTTGGCGATTCGATCTATGTAGTGGCGTTCTATACTGAAGATATCGCGTTGTCCGGTGGACCTGAGCATTTCAATGGTCTGCCCGGGATGATTTTGGGAGTCGCATTGCCACATGATCACGTCACCTGGTTTGCTACTAAGATTGAGAAACGATCCACATCTGATTCCCTGCAGCGAGAATTTGCGGGTGTAAAAATAAGTAGAAGTGAGATACCAGCGTATTTAAAGAAAGCAGTTATTCCTAAGATAAAAATCAAGGAAGAGATGTTTGATAGAATCATGTATTAACACAAATGGTATCTGATACAAATAAAACTAGTGACGAAAAACTTATTGAGGAAGTTTTTAATGGAAATATTATGTCTTTTTCGATTTTAATAGACCGGTATAGTTCGTTTGTTTTTCAAATTGTTATCAAGATTACCGGTAATAGAGAATTTGCAGAAGAGATTACACAGGATATTTTGCTCAAGGTTTATAAAAACCTACATAAATTTGAGTTCAAGTCTAAATTTAGTACCTGGTTGTATCGAGTCGCCTATACCACTACAATTTCTGCCAATAGAAAAGCGTCAAAGTTATTTTTAGTTGAAGATTTTGAGCAACACTATTCTAATGAGATTTATGAAGAAGAGGCCGAAGTTGAGTGGCTAGATAAAGGGCAGTTAAATATGGCATTTAAAAAAGCCCTATCCGATCTCGATGAAGCCGACAACTTGATCATAACATTATATTATTTAAATGAACAGTCTATTGACGATATATGCACGATTTTAAATCTCAAGAATAGCGCGGTTAAAACCCGGCTGCATCGCGCTAGAACACGATTAAAAAAACTCTTAATATAAATTTTCCCGAAATGTCTGAAAACGATTACACCGAAAATATGCTTTGGAAGTTTGTCGATGGCAATCTTTCCGAGCAACAAAAAAACGATTTGTTACAGCAATGCGCTGCCAATAAAACGTTAGCCGATAAACTGGAGGAGATCAAATCCGCTCATTCCCAATTGAAACATTTATTGGAAGAATCTATTATCCCCGGGCCTCAATTGACTACAATCATCATGTCAGAAATAAATAAATTCGAAATGGCAAAAATGGAATCTGATAAAAGATTTGACTCCATTATTATCGTAGCGACTTTTCTGATACTTACAGGTTGTTTAGGCGTTCCGCTCTATTATTGCATCACAAACGTAGCTTATAAGGATAGTCTTTTGGCCACCCTTAGCAATGATTTATTTTTATACTGCATTCCAATTGTATTGGCTTTTATCGCTGCGCTTTTTTTCTCTTCCAGGATTAGGCTGACGCTATTGAAAGAAGGTCTTATGCGTAATTTTTAGACCCAGGGTTTGGTAAATATACTATTGTGCTCGTTGAATAGAAGATCCGAGAACAATTCTCGATTAGTGTTTTTTTATTAACTGATTTAACCGCTTTATCATGAAGTTTCTCCTATTTTTTGTTATCGTATTATGCTATGCATGCTCGCAATCCGCAGATATAGATCTGGAAAATGCCTTAAAGAAAGCTGGTAAAAATAGACCAGAACTTGAATATGTTTTGGATTATTATTCAAGACATGATAAGGATAGCCTAAAATATAGATCTGCCAGATATCTGCTAGAGAATATGACCTATCATTATTCTTATAAATCTAATAAGAAGATCGACAGTATCCTACATCAGATTGAAATAGTGATGGATAGTGTATCAGGTCTATCCAATTCCTTAAGGGATAGCATTTATAGAGAAATGCTAGCGAAGTATGAGAAGCTTCCTTTCGAACGAGTCGATGATACCAAAATAATCACATCCAAATTCCTGATTAATAATATTGAAAATTCATTCAAAATTTGGCAAAATGATAATTGGGCCAGGCATTTATCATTCGATGAATTCTGTGAGTTTATTCTACCATATAAGATTTATGATGGTCAAATACTTGATAACTGGAAAGAATATTTTTATAAAAAATATAACAATAAACTAGCTAATTTAAAATACACATCTCTACCGTCCCGAAGCTCATATACCGCATGTAACATCCTAAACGAGGCATTAAGACAAGATATGAACCCTCAGCTAAATTCCAGCCAAAATTATACGATCATTAGTATGAGAGTATTAGCTAAAATTACTTCAGGTCCATGCGATAGCTACACCTATTTGGCAAATGCTGTCATGAGAGCCAATGGTATCCCCTCAGGAATGGATTTTACCCCGCAGTGGCCATTTAGAAGCCAGGGGCATTCTTGGAATTTTTTACTTAATAATACCAAAAAAGAAGTTGTCTTCGAGGCTGCAGGCGATAAGGTAGGGAGCCCTCATAAATTAGACCATATTATGGTCAAAGTCTTCCGCAAGACATATAAAATAAATAAGGATATTGAGGAATTGATAAAAAATCAAAAAAAGAGCGTCCCGGTAATTTTTTCAAGTCCCTATATGCGAGATGTAACTGACAAATATATGGAAACCGCAGACATTAAAGTGAATGTAAACTCCGACGATCCATACGTTTATTTAGCAGTATTTGATAATGCAGAATGGAAAATCCTAGATTTTGCCAAAAACAATAATGGAACAGCCTATTTTAAGAATATTGGTAAAGACGCTTTATTTTTACCAGTAAGACAAGCTGATTTAAGTGTAGAGGCGATTGGAACACCCTTTATTCATCATCTCAACGGGACAATAGAGCTGATACAACCTGATACCACTAAAAAGCAAAATTTACAGCTGTTTAGAAAATATCCCATATTAGAAAATGTATATGTTTCGAATTTGAGAAAGCTTGGTATGAAAATTCAAGGTGCTAACCGAAGCGATTTTAATGATGCGGTTACTTTCCATGTATTTGATAATTTTGATACAGATATCAAAGTCAATAAACAGGGTCAATCGTTTCGATATTGGAGAGTATTATCTGCTGAAAATGGGCATTCCAATATTGCGGAATTATTTTTTTATAAAAACGGTGATAGAAAACCTTCCGTCGGGCAGATTATTGGAACAACAGGATCATTTGTTCCAGAAAAGAAATATGAAAAAGGAGCCGCTTTTGATCGCGATTTACTCACTTTTTTTGATGCACCCGAAGGGACAGGAGGCTGGGTAGGGATGTCCTATGAAAAACCTGTAGAAATCGGTCGAGTGGTATGTTTCATGAGAGGGGATGGGAATGACATTGAGCTGGGTGACGAATATCAGTTGATGTATTGGAACAACGGCGTATGGCGATCACTTGGTGTAAAAAAAGCGGATGATATATCAGTTGAATTTAGCGATTGTCCGCTAAACGCTCTATTCCTCTTACATAATAAAACAAAAGGCACAGAGGAACGGATTTTTACTTATCAAAATAACAAACAAGTTTGGTGGTAATGCTGTGTTCGAGGGAAGCTCTTTATATCTCTTCCTCGTACATTACCTCAGCTTCGAAATGTTCAATAAAAATAGACAGCTCATCGCAGGTAAGCCAGCTTCGATTGTCGCAATGCATAATCCATTCACCATTTATTTCACTTCTCCATCAATCAAGCAGTGGAATAGTATACTTTTCATCGCTCTTTCTTCCACTGAATTTCGCCACGCTCGATCATTCCGATATATTTTTCGATATGATCCTTCGTCAGTGGCGTATTATCGTCCAGATGATATTCAAATTTCTTTGCAAACTGATTATATTGGATAGGTGCTACATAAACATTGTTGACATTTTTTTTATAGGAGCTACTTTTGTTTTCTATAAAAACGATAAGCATGAGCGATTCTATCACTACACCCTCCAAGCGAGTCACGGTCCGTCGCAGTAGGGAAGAAATTTTATCTTTACTTACAGCATTCGATCAGGTCAGCGACCATGTAGATCCCGATGTATTCTGTCGTTCCCATAACATCTGCTCTGGGACATTCTACAACTGGCGCAAGCAGGAGCGCAAAAATGGCAAGTATTCCGGTAAGCCCAAAAGTTACGGCCAATTTCTGGAACTCAGCTCCGGTAATACTGTTGCTGCCGCGGATCGGGCTATAAATTATATCACTGACAATGAATGTGATAAAAATTAAATCAATCTAGCGTCTTGATTGTTTACTAATAATATTAGTAATTTTGAGTGCAGCAACTACCAAAAATCAAAAGGCACAATACAGGGCTTTTGATACAATTGAAAGACATGGAAAGGAGTATAGTACATTGTGATCTCGATACATTTTTTGTATCTGTCGAGCGCTTGCAGAACAGCAAGCTCATCGGAGTGCCCGTGCTCATCGGAGGAAGTAGTGACCGTGGGGTAGTTGCATCTTGTTCCTATGAAGCCCGTAAGTTTGGCGTACATTCGGCCATGCCTATGCGGCTCGCATTGCGCATGTGTCCCGAAGCCGTCGTGGTGCGGGGCGATCACGATATGTACAGTCACTATTCCGGTATTGTTACGCAGATCATCGAGGAGGAAACGCCCATCGTCGAAAAAGCCAGTATAGACGAACATTATCTCGATGTCTCCGGTATGGACCGCTTTTTTGGCTGCTGGAAATGGACGCAGGAGCTCCGCCAGCGGATTATCCGGGAGACCGGGCTTCCCATTAGCTTTGGCCTGTCGGTCAACAAAACCGTCTCTAAAATTGCCACCGGTACGGCCAAACCCTGTGGCGAAAAGCAGGTGCAAAACGGGACCGAAAAGGGCTTCCTGGCTCCGCTATCCATCCGCAAGATTCCTATGGTAGGCGAGAAATCCTTCACTTTACTCCGGAATATGGGCATTTCCAAGATCGGTACCTTACAGCAGATGGAGGTAGTCACCATGCAAAGAGTCCTCGGGGAGAATGGAGTCAACATCTGGCGCAAAGCGAATGGGCTGGATGATTCACTCGTGCTGCCTTTTCGCGAACAGAAGTCCATGTCCAAGGAAAACACCTTTCAGCAGGATACCATCGATATGGATATCCTCCGCCGGACCCTGATCAGCATGGTCGATACACTGGCTTTTGATCTGCGCAAGGATCAGAAGCTAACGAGCTGTGTCACGCTCAAGATCCGTTATAGCAATTTCGATACCCATACTCAACAGCTGCAGATAGGTTATACCAATTCGGATAGAAAGCTTACCGATGTCGTGCTTTCGCTCTTCAAGAAACTCTATAGCCGCAGGATGCTGATCCGGCTTATCGGGATCAAGTTCTCGGGCTTGATCTACGGATCCTATCAGACCGACCTCTTTGACAACAGCGCCGAGGAGGTCAGCCTCATGCAGGCCATGGACAAGATCCGAAAACGCTATGGCGCCGAATTTCTGATGAAGGCCATCTGTGCACCGCCGCCAGAGAAAGGAGGGGAGCATGCTCTTAAATCTACATAGTTATTATAGCCTGCGCTTTGGTACCCTCAGCCTGCAGGATCTTATCTCGGGTATGCTGGCAGGGGGCTATGACACCGCTGTGCTTACCGATATTAATAACAGTTCGGGTTCGCTGGATTTTATTAAACTGGGCTGCGCTGCCGGACTCAATCTACTCGCAGGGATGGAGTTTCGCCACGGTGATCAGCTCTGTTTCGTTGCCATCGCCAAGAACGAGCAGGGTTTTCGCGAGATCAACGAATACCGCACCAAGCTCAACATGGAAAATCGTCCTACACCAGAGCGATCACCAGACTTTGAGCAGGTGTTTGTCATCTATCCCTTTAGCAAACTCAATGCCTTTCCGCTAAGGGACTATGAATACATCGGCATCCGGCCCAGCGAGCGTACCCGCGCCCAGCTGATGGACCGCAAAGTGCTCGATCGTTGTGTGATACTCGCACCAGTCAGTTTCCGAAAGGCCGACTATACCTTACATCGCCAACTAAGGGCCATTGACAACAATCTGCTGATTTCGCAGCTCGGCAATGAGCAGATCGCTGCCGACGACGAAGTATTTATCCCCCGGGTCAAGCTCATGCGCTTATTTTCCGACTTACCCCAATTGCTGGCCAATACAAACCGTATACTGGGCCAGTGTTCTTTCAGCTTTGATTTTACCAGTGTCAAGAATAAAGCAACCTTTACCGGCAATCGCTACAACGATAAGCAGCTCCTGTACAAGTACTGCATGGACGGCTTTACCAGGCGCTATGGCCGTCATGACCGGGTTGCGACAGAACGCATCCAGCGGGAGCTCGAGATTATTGAAAACCTGCGGTTCTCGAGTTATTTCCTGATTACCGACGATATCTGCCGCTACGCACGTGGACGCAATTTTCATTATGTAGGCCGTGGATCGGGGGCCAATTCTGCCGTGGCTTATTGCTTAGGGATTACCGATGTTGACCCCATTGCCCTCAAGCTTCCCTTTGAGCGGTTTCTCAATCCCAAGCGGAAGAGTCCGCCCGATTTTGATGTTGATTTTAGCTGGAATGAACGCGACGAGATGTACGACTATATCTTTAACCGTTATCAGACAGGACATACTGCCCTGATGGGCGCCATGAGCACGTTTAGGTCACGCAGTATCCTACGTGAATTGGGTAAAGTATATGGCTTGCCTAAGGCAGAGATCGACCGCCTGGTGCATGAGCCCGAGCATATGCTCAACAAGAATGAGGTGACCAATACCATTCTGAGTGTCTACAACCGCATGGCCGATTTTCCCAACCAGCGGACTATCCATGCCAGTGGGGTGCTCATCTCGGAAGAACCGCTTACCTGTTATTCAGCGATGGACAATCCGCCAAAAGGATTGCCTACCATGCAATTTGATATGTATGTGGCCGAAGATATTGGCTTCGAGAAGTTCGATATCCTTTCGCAGCGTGGTATCGGCCATATCAAAGATTGCCGTACCATTGTGCGGGAAAACTTGGGCGTGGTCATTGATACCGATAATCCTAAGCGATTTTTTCAGGATGCCAATATCGCCGCCCAGCTCAAATCTGCCAATACCATCGGCTGTTTCTATATCGAGAGTCCGGCGATGCGGCAGCTACTCACCAAGCTGCGCTGTGATGATTACCTGACCCTGGTGGCCGCCTCATCGATTATTCGGCCCGGTGTGGCCAGTTCGGGTATGATGGGCGAGTACATCCGCCGGCATCATGATCCCACGACGGTCGTGTATCCACACCCCGTGTTTAAGGAACAGCTCGAAGAGACCTATGGCGTGATGGTGTATCAGGAAGATGTGATGAAGATCGCCAATGCCTATGGTGGACTCGATATGGCCGATGCTGATGTGCTGCGGCGTATGATGTCTGGCAAATATCGCAGCAAAGACCACCTGATCGAAATAGAGGATAAATTCTTTTCCAACTGTAAGGCCAAGGGCTACGACGAAAAGATCAGCCGCGAGATCTGGAGGCAGATGGAAAGCTTTGCAGGTTATTCCTTTAACAAGGCCCATTCAGCATCCTTTGCTGTAGAGAGTTATCAGAGTCTTTTCCTCAAGACCTATTATCCACTGGAGTTTATGGTTGCGGTACTCAACAATTATGGTGGGTTTTACAATCGCAAGGTTTATGTCAATGAAGCGCGAATTTCAGGAGGCAATATCTGCCTGCCCTGTGTCAATCAATCGGTCTTTAATACCTCCATTCAGGGCAAAGATATTTATCTGGGTTTTGACTGCCTGCTTAATTTGGAGGGTAAACTGGCCCATCGCATTATTGAGGAGCGCGAAGCAAATGGCAGGTATACGAGTCTGGAAAATTTTGTCAAGCGGACGCAGGCCGGTATTGAGCAGGTCGTTATCCTGATCCGTGTTGGTGCCTTGCGCTTTACGGGAACAGGGAAGAAGCAATTACTCTGGGAAGCCCATCTGATGATGAGCAAGCATAAGCCTGTGGCGGTCGGCATGGCCCTGTTTGAGACCGAGAGCCGCAAGCCGATTCTTCCCCCTTTGGAAGAAGATATCTTGGAGGACTATTACGATGAAATAGAGCTGATTGGCTTCTGCGTCACGGGGACGCTTTTCGACCTCACCAAAAGCGATTACCGGGGCGATATGCCTGCTAGCGAACTCCATCTTCATGAAGGAAAAATAGTCCGTGTCGTAGGGGACTTTGTTTGTGAGAAATTTGTGAAGACCAAGCGTGGTGACCTGATGAAATTTGGCACTTTCCTCGATGCCGAGGGGCGTTTTTTTGATACTGTGCATTTTCCACAAACGTTGGTAAAATACCCACTCCGTGGTGCGGGAATCTATCTGGTTGAAGGCAAAGTTGTTGTAGAATATGGTTGCCCTTCCATTGAGGTGATCCGCTGTGCTAAGATGCCTTTAAAGCCCGATCCAAGGAGTGAATAATAAATCCTATCTTAGCCTTATGCTGTACAATCCTTTTGAACAAGTCACCAAAAGTTCATTTCGAGAATTCCAATTCGGTGTCAGTGAATGTCGAAGTTTTCAAATAATTATATATGATTAATTCTTTAAGTAGTTTTTTAATACATCCTCCAATTCGGCTGTATTTAGATAGTTCTTTACAATCTCTCCATTCGGATTTATTAAATAAATAGTGGGATAGCTCTGTACCGCATAAAATTGTCGTATTTGGCTGTCCTTAGGAGTTTCAATATTAGGCCAGGACACCTTATTCTCCTTTAAAATTTTTATAAAATTTTCCTTTTCCCAAAAGATATCTACAATACCGATTATTTCGAGTTGTTTTGAATAGTATCTGCTGATTTTATTTAAAGTAGGGAGGCTTTGAATACAGGGGCCACAGTTGTCACTCCAAAAATAGAGTAACCGCCATTTATTTTTGAATTTATCCAGGGATTCACTTTCATCATTTAATAGATTGTTGCCTTGAATGTCTTTATATGGGACATTGATATTGACGACATCGGCTTTATAAGCTGAAATAGCATTTTCTATTTCCATTTCAGCGAGTTCCCCATGTTCATCGGTTAAAATTATGGTATTGTTGTATTTATTATACGAAACATTCAGGGTGTCGTTTAAAAGAACAACTTTTCCTGTGTCAGAAATGCGACGAGACCTTGGAATCTGTGAAAAATACGGCATGTCTGGTATGATATAAACCGACTCTCGATCTAAAAAATCAGAGCATATAATGAAACGCTGTCCTTTGTATTTTATTCTACTTAAATAAAAGGAAAAGAAAGAAATACCAAGATTACCCTGATATCCGAAAGACGGTATTATGTTTATCGTATGTTGACGAATGGAACCACTTCTGTAAAAATCTACTTCAACGGCGATAGGAGAGATATTTTCCTCCACAACGGATCTTATTTTTGGAATGTATCTAATTACATCATCTTCATAAGTTCCATTTTGATTCGCGTCAACTATGCAAATATAACTTTCATTATCACCACCTTTCTTACCTGTTAGGATCCTGATAACATTTTTTAAAGGGATTTTAGACAGATAAATAGAATCTTCTAAGCTCCATTGATATTTATTAGCTTGATCATAAAAATATTCTTTAGAGATATCGCCGTTCTTAAATGCCTGATAATAGAATTGAAATTTATTGATAATATAAGCAAATTCCTGTTTACCTTCAAGTCCCTGAATATTATCTGTATTATAATCTTTCAGCAGTTTTTGAGTCGTCTTATCTTCCTTATCCAGGCTTGATATCACCATATTTGTAATTCCTCCAGGACCTAAACCTTCAACTATAGAAAGTTTTATTTCGTGATTTTTCAATGTCTGACAATACGCCGTTTGAAAAACTAACGATAAAATAGCAATATTAAAAAATTTGATTAATCTATTTTGTAACATATAGTACTACTTTCCTGAGTTTACATTGGTTAAATTGCCTTTATTGTAATTGCTCCTGCAATGAGACCAAAACCAAAAAGGGTAGCCAGCGGTAAATCAATTGAAATATTTATGACCGGAATAAGCATACTGAGAAAAAATAGAATAATAGTTATAAGTCCCGGTGCGATCATTATGAGCCCAATGATAATTTTTGATTTGCGATTAATTAGTGTATTCATGGTTTTTTATAATTGGTTATCTTTAATTTAGCGCTTTATATAACCGAGAGGGAATGTATTTTCGATAAAAATCTAATTTCTCCTCTATGTTATTATTGGTTTATAAATCAATAATAACTAGAATAGACTAGAATAGCAAATTATTCTTAAAAATTAGTAAGAGATACATACCCACTCCGTGGTGCGGGAATCTATCTGGTTGAAGGCAAAGTCGTTTTAGAATATGGTTGCCCTTCCATTGACGTGATCCGCTGTGCTAAGATGCCTTTAAAGCCCGATCCGCGGAGTGAATAATAAATCCTATCTTAGCCTTATGCTGTACAATCCCTTTGAACAAGTCACCAAAAGTTCATTTCGCGAGCTCGTCGAGTCCGGCTATGCCGACTTTGTGCTGCAGCGCTTTGAGTGGCCTGATGTCAAAGAGAAGGCAGGCTTTCTACTCACGCCTTATGATGACAAGGAAAGCGCTGATCAGCATGCCCATCAACTGGGGGCAAAGGAGGGAAGAGCCCTGCAGTTGCCGCAAGATGCCGATAAGATCGAAAGCTTGCTAGCTACAGGATCAGGCTATCGTATTTTTCTTAACCGTATCAAGGAAGAGAACTGGGACAAGCGCATGCTTAAGCTCTATGAGAAAAATATTGTCAATTACCTACGTACCAAAACCAGGTTTCAGCGTAAAAATCCCATTGATATCCTATTCTCCTTAGAATATGGTCGAGTAGTAGCGACCATTACCGATGGACAGACCAAAAAGAAAGTATTTGCTATAGACATCCTTCGGTAGGCCCGATCTAGTCCGAACTGAAAAGCACAATTTTCTTGTCGTAGGGCAATCATTATTTACAGCACAAATTGCGTATATTCGTGTCAAATCCAAAACAAGAAAGGATACCATTATGTGCTGGGATATTAGCCTCCATACCGATATTGAGATTATCAAAAAGACCTTTCCGCAGTTGCGGGATGAGCGTCGTCAATTGGATTACAATTATGACTACCTGGAAAATGTCCAGGCCATTACCTTTCCCAAGTATCCGATCCTGTATAAGGACAAAGATTCAAGCCAGCTGGCCTTGACCGAGATGGAGTGGGGCGTATTGCCCACCTATATTGACGATCCCAAGCTGCAGGCCGATCGCAGGCGCAATATGATCAATGTACGTAGCGAGCGCATCCTGGAAGATAAAAAATCCTATTGGTACCGCTTGCGCAAGCAGCGTTGCCTTATCCCGGTGAGTGGTACCTTTGAGCATCGTGCGGTGAAAGGCTGGAAAAAGAAAGTCCCTTATTTTATTGGCGCGGAGGGCAGGGAGCTGTTCTATCTACCGGGCTTGTATCAGTGGCATGAGACGGTAGATCAAGATGGCGTAGTCGAACGCGTAGGATCTTTTGGGATGCTTACTCGGGCAGCCAATGAAGTGATGGCCAATATCCATAACGATGGGCCCAATAAACATCGTATGCCCTTATTCTTGCCGGAGGATCTCGAACGTCAATGGATCGATGATATAAATGAAGAAGATATGCCACCGATTTTCCTATTTGAAATGCCTAATGAAAAGTTGAAGCATTATCCTGTATATACTTTGAGAGGATATCCAAATCGACCTGATGGTAAACATCGCTATGAAGCTTTCGACTGGGAGGGATTGCCACCATTAGGAAGTGATACCGTGCAGACTTCGTTGTTTTAAATCAGTACTTTTATGTAAATGCGGTGTAGTTTTCATTTCAATTTAAATCAGCTATAATTATTTATGGATTTTAATATCGCTTTGACAATGGACTCCAGGGCAGGAGTTAAGAGCCATATGCTAACAAATCTTTCTATCTATATGAAGGCATTTTTTAAAGACAAGGATTATGGTGCTGATCTTCTAAACTATACATTAGGTTTTACCAGCGTTCTGGCCCCTGAAGGATTTGGACATTTTTTTGAGAAGAAGAAGCCATTATATATTTCGGATAGAACGACCAAGAATAGATTTACAGGTGAGCAACACTATATGTACAAACTATTGATAGATGGTATAGTAATCGCTCCTGATCAGTATGAAGATTTTGTGTCAGGAACTGACTTTCATAGTTTGGAAGTTATTAAAGCCAAAATATTGGAATCTCTATCCAGTTTGGATCGTTTACCTAAAAAGGTGGAAGACTTTGATAAAGAAAGATTCAAGATGGATATGATAACTGTTCTTTCACAAACAGACGATAATCATATCATTTCTTTTCAGCCTTAAATACTAGCCCACAGGCAACTGCGATAAAGGAATATGTCAATAAAAGCCCTAAGTGAATAGTTCTCAGAATAAGATAAGATGTCAAACAAAAACCAATAACGGTAAGGGATATAAAAATAGGTTTCTCCCATTTAGTGTTAATCCTGTAATAGTCAAGTTGTCTAAATGTTATTATATTAGATTATATTAGCGATTAATGTTGGAAAAGAGCCTCCCACCAAACCGATTAACGAGAATAGAAAAGCCAAACGCAGTTCATAAAAAGCAGTTTCTGGGCTTGGCTCCCACATGAGGCGATAGATAGCAAGTGATATTAAAAATAACAATATATAGTACAACCCCAGTGCTTAAAAATATATGACCAGTTCATTTAATAATTTCCTAAAAAGTTTTTAATACCACTCATAAATAATATTTATAGTGAGATTCGTTCATGTTATCAAATACTTTTGATACACCCGTATTCAACCATCGTTTGTAGGTAAGTTTGCCATTCATGAACAGACGAGTTCATTTTCTGATAAATCTTTAATATCATTTTGGGCGCTTTTATATGTATACTTTAAATGAAAAATTCTATATTGGAAAAACAAATAAGCTGCAATAATCCCCATTCGATACATTTGCGGATAAATTCAACTACACTTTTTGTTTCCGTTTTCCGAAATAGATTTTTCCGATGTGTCCTTACAGTATCGGGCGAGATAAAAAGCTTTTCAGCAATCTGCGGGCTTGAGTTCCCTTTGGCAACCAAGGATACTATTTCCATCTCACGCTTTGAAAATTTAGGAATATCAAATTGTGGAAGCTGTTTAGATAGGTCGATCTGACAGTAATCATCACGCATACCAATACCGGTCACGAGTACAATTTTATTATTACTTTGGGTTATGTGTTGTACATCAGTATGGATATTCAAAGCTGAAGTCAACCTTCCGAAATCATCTTTGGCCAAATGTATAGCTTGATGATGAAATAGGTGATAGCTGCCATTGGAAACACGCATGCGAAAACAATAAGAAGTTTTCAAAAACAGTTGGTGTTCGAATCCAATTTCCTTCATTTTGACTAACGTAGCTTCTTCTGCTTTCAGGACAAACTCCAGGTCCTCCGGATGTATTTGGTCTATGATCTCTCTTATTGTCGTTGGTTGAGTTGCCAATCCATGGATACTTGCGGTGTTTTCTGAAACTTGGGAAAGCGAATAGTCCGCTATATTGATCACATAGTGGTAATACGGACCAACTGCCAAAAGATCTGATAGGTGATTAACAATATCATATGATTTTTCGGATTGAAAATTATTTGACAATGCATCAGGATAACTTTCCCAAAGGTCGGCGAGGAGGTGATGATGTTTCTTAGGTTCCATAGGCGCTCAGTCCATAGTCAATAACGTGGCTTAGTAAATAGGTTACTTATTCTTACTAAAATATAAAAAATATTTTAATATACCTCAATTGGGGTATATAGCCCAGGGCTAACGCATTAAAAATAAAAAATTCAGGAGAGTTTCCACATTTTTAGGTTTTCGATGTTGGTAATATGTGTTTCGTTAATGTTCTGATGGAGGTATCTTTGTTCCATCATGTTAGAGAAAAAGAGTACCCTTCATCACTATTTTGAACAGTTTCCCGACCACCGGATTAGCCGGAACAAGAAGCATCTTTTGAGTGACATCATCATTCTGTCGATCCTTGGTGTACTTTGTGGTGCTGAATCCTGGGATTCCATTGAGGCTTTCGGTAAAACCAAGCTTGGTTTTCTCAAAGGTTTTCTCAAACTGCCTCATGGGATTCCCTCACACGACACGATCAATCGTGTCTTCAGCGGTCTTCGGCCCAAGTTGTTTGAAAAAATGTTCGTAGAATGGGCAGGTAGCCTGAAGAATGAGTCGATCAAAAAGGAGGTCATCAGTATAGATGGGAAGAGCATTAGGGGTTCAAGGGATAGTTTTCATTCCCAGAGTCCAATACACATGGTGAGCGCATGGGCATCCAGTAATGAGCTGGTATTGGGACAATTGAAAGTCTCTGATAAGAGCAACGAGATCACCGCAATCCCCCTTTTATTGGAACTGCTGGACATAGAAGGGAGCATCGTGACCATAGATGCTATGGGTACCCAAGTCGATATTGCACAGAAGATCGTAGAGAACAAGGCGGATTATATCCTATCGGTCAAGGGAAACCAACAGGAACTATCGGATCAGATAAAGGGTCGATTTGAAAACCAGCTTCCAGCAGACGCAGATCTCGCCCAGGAGAAAGGGCACGGACGCATAGAAAGCCGTAAATGCGAGGTGATCACCGACCTTACCTTCATAGACAACAGTATTTCATGGGCTTCAATAAAATCGGTGGTACGCATAAGTTCCACAAGGGAGATAGGAAACAAGGTGACCACAGAACAGCGCTATTATATCAGCAGCTTGAGTGAAAAAGCGGCACATTTCAATAGTTATATCAGGTTACACTGGGGCGTGGAAAACAAGTTGCACTGGTCACTGGATATGATATTTAATGAGGACAGGCAAAGAAAGAGAACAAAGAATGCCGCCGACAACTTCTCATATATTAGAAAAATAGGACTCAATCTGCTCAAAAAGGATACATCAAAGGGCTCATTGGTCACAAAGAGACTCAAAGCGGGATGGGATGATAAGTATCTAATGCAAATTTTTAATCAAATTTAAATGCGTTGACCCTGGTATATAGCCAACAAATGCTTTGCTGTAAATTAGCATTCGATATGATATATTAATTTAATGAAAACTGAACGTTTTAATGATCAGAACAAGAGGTTGACCGACTTTCGGACAGAGGTGTTGGTTGTTTGTCCGACATGTCGAGGGCAGGCTGTGGCAAGTGTAGATTATGCGAACAAAAAATCAAGGTTGCAATGTATATCCTGTGGTTATAACAAAGAAAAAACAACAGAAGCACGGGTGTTTGGAATTAAAGGACATATAGAGGTGGCTGCACATATTTATTTCAGTGCAGAATTGTGGTTGGTACATACCTTTAAAGATGATGTTGTTTGGGCCTATAATTACGCGCATCTTGATTATTTAGAAAGTTATATTTCTGCCAAATTACGGGAGCATAAACAAAGAAGTCATTTCACTTTGCTCGAAAAGCTGCCCAAATTTTACCATGATGCCAAAAATCGAACAGCATTGTTGAAATTGATCAACAAAATGCGCAAGCAATAGCTATAACCCTGGATCTATGAAAAGACTGTATGTGATTCTCTTTCTATTATTATTTGGATGGGATGATTTCGCGTCAGCACAAGCGACTCAACCAAAAGATAGCCTCTTGCTGGCAAAGACCTTTCTGCTCGATATTCAGAGATCCTTGTCTAAGAAACAAGAAAGACAACAAAAGATCGTTATGCTTGACAGCTTAATCAACAAAGGAAAATCGTTGGACAAGGTCTTTCACCGCAGTCAATTATCCCACCTATCACGCTCATTTCAATTTATATTGCAGTCTTTGGTACTATACAAATCTGATCTCAAAATTGCTGCTGATAGCCCTATGGAAAGGCAGTATCTCGATAAGAACATCCCATTACTGCTCAAACAGATCGATAATTTTCGTGCTTCCAGACGATAGGTACCCAGTTCGCTATCTATACACCAAACTCTTCCCTTATAACTGCTGCATATCAATAGATATTTTAAAAATACCCCATTTGGGGTATTTATACGCTTGAACCACATCGTTAAATTTGTAGAATACATTTAATAGTATCTTAGAAAAAACGTTTATTTAGTTCGTTCCCAGCTTATCTTCGAGTAGTTTGGATTGAAGGAAGCATCATTTAACCATAGATTATACCTGTTCTGACAATTATATCTAACATTTAAATAAAAAACAAATGAAAAAATTCCTGATAATTTCCTTACTCTTTTTGGGATTAGGCAAAGTTGACGCACAAAATATCGAATGGTTAAATTCACAAAATGATAAAGTAAAAATTCACTTTGACAACATTTTCATAATTCCGTCGTCTGATTTTCAATATAATGTGAATGGGGTAAAGATTATAAAAAGTATAGGTGATAAAAAAACAATAAGTATTTTGTGGAATCAAATTGAAGATATAGAAAAACAAAAGATAAGCAATTATATCCAACTTGAATTTAAAAAGTCCAGTGACTATACTATTGAAAAAATCGGTATTGAGTTTACAGATGTTGCATTAAAAAACGAGTATTATAAAAAATTGATCGATTTAACGACAAAAGCAGGCGTCAAAATGCCAGAGAAGATTTTAACAATTGAAAATAAATTGGAGGAAATTTTAGAAGGGAATTCCTATCAAAACAAATTGAATAATGAAACAACAGAAGAGGTTGTTTTTAAATATGGTATGTTTTATTGGAAAATGGGAATAAAAAATGATGGGAATAAAAAGAAGTATCTTACCTATCAAGCTAAATTAAATGATATTAGCAAAGTTGAAATTTTGAAAGAAAAAGATCAAACTTTTATAGCTTTTCATTATGTCCAAGGTGGAGGAGTTAAACTTCCGATTAAGGGAAATGATAGTGAAAAAGCAACAACTCTATTCAAAGATATTCAAAACAAATATCGCGATCAAAAATAATAATGGCATCATTGGCTCTATTTCTATTCAATGACAATAGATCCTGCAAACTAAAACAAGCTGAAGTATAGAACATATTTCCACCTAATGTAGAATTTTAGATCAAAAAAATGAAAGAATTTATCACAATCATTGCATTATTTAAATCGAAACAAACTACGAATAATTTGGCCAATGACTACAATACAGAAGCCAATTTAGATGGATAACCAAGCTTGCAATTGCCAGAAGATTCGAAGATTTTATCGATGATGTTACTACAACATGGGGGTAGACCTTAATATGATAGATATAAGTGATAGCCGTACAGTATTGGATTATGTAAGAAGTGAACAAGAAAAATATAAAAACACTCCAATTGAAACAATGTTAAAAAGATACTACAAAAAACTTTGTGACGAAGGAGCCAACCTAAAAATGAACTTTGATAAAAATAACCAATCCTGTGCTGGTGCATCCCACCAGTAATCGGCCCTAAAGTATATGATAATGAAAACAAATTTTATACAAACTACGATTAACTCACGGCTTAGTCAGTTAACTTCAAGTAAGTATGTATTCTTGTATTGGTAATAGAAACTTATAACAATTATGAAAAAAAGTTTAATACTGCTATTTTTCCTAGGATGGGTAGGAATAGCGCAAGGACAGGTTACAAAAGACACCTTATATAGCCGATTAAAATTAGATAATAAAAGCATATCTGATGACATTTATAATCCTATAAATTTTGTAACGATCACGGAGCGAATGCCAAAAGCAAACGGATATAATACCACTTATAAATTTATACTTGGAGCAGGGATGGATTATATTAAAAAAGGGTCTCAGATACATCTCGACTTTAAAAAGGAATATATTGACGCATTAGGGACAGATTGTGACCTACAGGTTTTAGCATATATTCAACGAAAAGATAAAACGATAAAACCGTTGAGCGTATTTGGTTTTACAGAAGTAGTTGAAGAAACCAATAATGAAGGGCTCATGAAAAATGCAAGTGATTCACCTTTATTACAAACTACAGGAGTTCAATACGGTTATCAAATAAAAACGGATAAAGCATCGGGCGAATCTTATTCTGGTGAAATCAATTTAGCTTGGGAAGAAATTGCAGAAGAGGATAAAATCATCCTTCATGTAAACAACAAAGCTAAAAATAAGACAGGTTTTACAATGACCTTTATATATGATGATTTTGGGTGGAAACAAAATCCAACGGGAGGTTTTAGTTTCGTTAAAATTGCAAAATCAGAGTTTACAGAATTTTCTCCGGCAGCAAGTATAGGCTATACATTTCGATATAAACCTCGTCGTTCCAGTAGTTTCTTGAGCCATTTTTTTTCTCCTAGTTTTGGACCGATGCTTCACGTTTTCCAAAATGGAGATAATACGACAATAGGTGCCGGTGTATCAGCCTCTACATTTTACAACATGATAAGTGTCGGTTTTGGAAGTACTATAAATGGAGTGAACCACGGGAAGCCGTATTTTTCCATCGGTTTGAATTTTATAGAAAGCTACAATACATTGACGGGGCTCTTGAATAAATAACAATATGAGAAATATTAATCATGAGGTTTCACACGTTGAATTAAATAGCTGAAGGTAGTAATTTGGAATTATCGTTACCATTTTTCATGCGTTACACCATCCTACTATATCTACTGTTATCTTTCCTGAGTCTATCCGCTCAGGAAAAGGTAACACTTTACAAAGGAAAAAAAAAACGGATCAGCCCCGTCGTTGAAACGCGGGACAGTAAGGGCTTTGATCCTTTCAAGATAGCTGAACGAGTAGAACTATTATTCTACACCAGTAATCGCTTATTGTGGCACCATAACACTGGAAAAAATCCCAATGCACTGATGGCAGATGGACTTATAAATATCCCGCAAGACAGCATCGCTGCGCGAGTGCAGTTGGATTCTGTGCAATGTTCCGATTGGCAGTATACCTTGTATCAAAGTCAGCTCTGTGAAGAAATGGTAGTTGCTGGATGTTATGAACCACGGCATCTGCTTGTTTTTTACGATGATAGTAATAAGGTAATTGGCTTTATCGAAATTTGTGTCAGTTGCTCCGGTGCCTGGATCAGCGAAGGACTCCGGACTTTTGTTGTCTGCCCCGAACGAATGGCTGTTCTTGGGAGCATGGTGAATCAGATCGCAGAAATGAACAGCATCAGCGCTAGAGTTACAACAAAAAGCGATAAACAAAAACGAAAGTTCAGGTAAACAAACCTTTATTTCTATAGGAAAATATAAGCATTAGGATCATGGAAAATAATGAAAACCAACTGGTGACTTCATGGGACAATTACCCTGAGATATTTTCTCCCGAAAAAGGAGTGGAACAGCAGCTCAGTTTAGTAGATCTATTAGCAGATCTTCTATTTACAGGCAATTATTATTACTATACCATTGATATACTTGGTCAGGCGATTTCAAACCAGCATCCGAATATTCTCAAAACACATGGTCTAGCTGATATACCTAAAACATTAAATGAAATAGTCGAATTGGTTCATTCAGATGATATGGGGTTTGTGATTCGGGCAGAGGAAGCGGCACATCGATATATTCTTAGTGTTGGCATTCAGCATATACAATCGTTGAAATGCTGCTATTGTTTTCGTATGCGTGTCGCAAACGGCACGTACCGACTTTTTCATCACCAGTCTATATCTATTGTAGTGGACAGTAAATTTCGAATGGTCAAAAGCCTCAATATTCATACGGATATAGAACATATTACCAGCGTCAATAATAATATTGTAACTGTTATGGGCATCCGGGGAAATAATGAATTCTATCAAATATTAATAAACGACAGTAAAATGCATTCCTTCCCAGCTCTGAAACTCACTATAAGAGAGTGCGAAATTCTACGATACATTGCCAAAGGATTTTCGAGTGAAAAAATTGCCGAAGCTCTGGGTATCACAACTAATACCTGTAGAACACACCGTAAAAATTTATTCCGAAAAATAGGCTGTCATAGCGTTGCAAGTTTGATTAAAAAGTCCACAGATTTAGGGCTGTTATAAAAGTTGTTTACTTGATCGGGAAAGGTAAATATTTTAAAAATACCCCATTTGTGGTATTTACTTTTATCTATCAAATAGGTAAGTTCGCTTTACTATTTAACTGAAAAATTAGCTATGAAAACAATTGCAAAGATGATATTTATGTTTATGTTTATCGGTTTGGTAAACAAAATGCAGGCTCAGACAAAAGAAGAAACGGTAAAGTGGTTCACGGAAAAGATGATGAAAGAATGTTTTCTGGAAGACGATAAACGGAATAACAAAGTTAGAATAACGTCTGTGAAACTCGATGATAATTTTTTGACAATTGATGTAGAAATTAAAAAGGATAAAGACGACAATTTTGGGAAGGCCATACATGTTTTACATCAAGTTAAAGTAGATTTAATCCATTTAGATTTAGGTTTTATTACACAATTCGGAGGATTATCTACGAAAGGAAAGTATGTAGAATTATCTGAAGGACCGGTGAGTAAAACTCTTTTAACGTCTTATTATTTTTTTCGAATAAATCCTTCCTGTGAGCCAGATATAGCCAATCGGTTTAGAAGAGCAATTGAACATTATCTATCACTGCTACCCGCAAGAAAAGGGAACGAAATATTTTAATTCAAGTCAATATAAATGAAACTCATATCTCCAGCGTATCGCCGACATAATCCTTGAATTTCAAAGATTCCTTTGCTATACACATTTAAATCAAATATATATGGCAAATAAATTTTTAATTAAGGACAACATGCAGGACATGTAGACGCTGTATTCTAGCGAAATCGCCGCATTGAAACGTGGAGTATATGCAGGTGTCCAATTGTTGGATTATAACGAAAAATGCGTACACCAGCTCCAATAAACTACTTTGTAAGTGCTATGCCAAAGAACTGAAAGATCTGGAGCAGAACAAGCTCATCAAGCATACAGTTATGATGAATTGCCTGTATTAGTGGAGTACACCGCGGCAGATTACGTTTATACCCTAGACAAAGTAATTGAGGAATTGCATAATTGGGGGGGCAAATCACAGAAAAAATATATTGGGGAAGTAAGAATTGTCATTAAAAAGCTTCCATTGTAGGGTAAGTGTTCAAAAACAGGTAATTCTACCAAAATGGTAAGTCTCCAGACCAAAGAGCGATACTACCGGGAGTGGCTCTACCCTTATACCCCATTCGATAGTCCGCTCTAATTTGGGTTTTATCGTTATATGAAGATAGCAAATTTCCGGGTTTAGTTAACCAGTGGTATTTTTAGTAATGCAACAACTAAAGGTTATCATGGTAGAGGGTGTTTTTCTTTAGACTTCCAATTTGGAATTCCGATCGTCTGCAAATCTTAAATAACGTGAACATTTAAGGCAAATTAAATGGTTAATAATACCGTCTGCTTGCAATCTATAAAATCAATGTTTTGATCAACATTTTCGATAAAATGAACAATAGCTGTTTCAGATAACCTGCTTATCTTTATAGATAGAAAACCACGCGTTGGTTTCAAGGCTAATAGCATCGACCAAGTAGCCAAATTGCTTCCCTCTGCCGGTTAGAGGGAAGCTCTTTTTGTTTTAGGACTTTTATGTACGCAGATAGCTGCTATTATTTGATTGATGTAGTGTAAGCGATATACTCGTTTACAATAGGTACGTCAGCTTCTGCCCAGTCATAATCAAGCAATTGATCTATCGCTACCCATATTGCCTGGGCATGCTCCAGCGCTTTTACTTCTCCAGCTTGTAGGCTGCATACAAAAGGGTAAAGCTGCAGCGAAAAGTCAGCATAGTGTTGCTCGACCATCGTGAGCGCCTTGTGTATGGTGATATCAATATTGAGTTCCTCCTTAATCTCTCTGCGTAGGCAGTCTTCTTTGGATTCTCCGCTTTCGATCTTTCCTCCCGGAAATTCCCATTTCAATGGCAGTTTCATCGAGGCAGACCGTTGGCAGATCAATATTTTATTGGCGTGTTCTATTATCGCGCAGGTTACTTGTAGCATACGGGTCTAAAGGTAATGATTATCCAACAATAGAATCGCTTATAATAGATTAAATACAGGGTTTCCGAAGAATATGGTCTGCTGAATTAACTAAGGGTTTTCAGACCGTAGCTATCAGAATCATATAGGTCAAGATCCTTTATCGAAAGAATTTTCCATGTTTCTTCTGTTAATTACATCTACATAATTAGCCGTTTTTATTTAAGTTTGAATAGAACCAAATTGTGATGACTGAATTCAAAGAACATATCGAAATTATTAGAGAAACTTACGGCACGCGATTCGAAGCCTGGCGTGTACTCATTGATCCCAAGGAAAAGCTGTATCCCGTTCATTGGAAATGGGATGAGGGGAAGTTTGCTGATAGAGACTTGGCTGTGCAAAATATGAAACGCCGTTATCCAGCTTTAGAAATCAGGTTCTGCCGATCCTGACCGCTTGATTTTATAGAAATGATCTTCTATTTTGTCTCCATATGAACGAGGATCTGCAAACTTATCTCCATGCTTTTACCCATTTAAATAGGGGGAGTACCAGATATGGGCTGGCACCGCATAAGCCAATCTTGCTTTTGACTTTAATAGAGCTGATTGACAAAGGTATAGTGATCGACAATCGCTTCGAAGTCAATTAAGCAGTGAGTAGGGAGGGATTCGAACCAACTCTTTCTAAACACTTTAAAACCTCATTTTGATGTGTATTTTTAATTACTGCCATGATTTTGCCACTAAAAATTAATGGCAAAAATCGACGCTATAACCATTCTACAACGACCTTAAAGAACATCTATAACTCTTTAAGGTCAAAGATACGAATTTATCTATTATTGGTCGAAGCATTATTCTACACATATCCGAACCATATAATTTAAAACCTTGATTTAAATTAAATTCGCATTTCTGCCATGACAGTGGTGAGAATTGGGGATATCAAAGCCACTTAGGTACTAACTCAGATCTTTACTAATATCCCGCAGCTTATTAAAGTTCACTAGTCAACTGTTCAATATTCGGGGAATCTTGTTGTTGGAGATGTATATATCCCCATTTACGCATTTCCCGAACGATGGGATAAATACTTTCCCCGTATTCTGTCAAATAATATTCCACCCTCAAAGGAACTTCATTAAAAACTTTGCGGGTAATAATGCCATCACTTTCCAGTTCCTTCAGTTGTTTGGCGATTGTGCGTTCACTGATCGTAGGAAGTGTTTTTTTCATCTCAGTGAAACGGTTCCTTTTTTTCTTAATCAGGACAATAATGGTCGTTTTACATTTTCCTTTGATGACCTGCAGGAAAACATCCGACGGGCAGACCGTTTCAGTTTTTTCTATCTCTGGCATAACTTTATCGTCTGGTAATCAATAAACTAAACTTTTATGCAGTATATGTATTTTTTGTAAGTTATTGTTTGTTAATAATTTAATTATCAAATTTACTAAAAATAATTCTTATGAGCAGAACATTCAGAGCCTTGATGGTGAGAGAAAGTGAAGGTGTTTACAATACCGCTGTTGAAGAGGTAACATTCGGCGAACTCAACGAAAATGATGTATTGATAGAAGTGGAATATTCATCCGTGAATTATAAAGATGCTTTGTCTGCTTCCGGAAACAAGGGGGTAACGAGAAAATTTCCTCATATACCGGGAATAGATGCAGCCGGAAAAGTGGTTTCTTCAAAGTCAGGCTTATTCATAGAGGGAGAGTCTGTTATTGTCACGGGATATGACCTTGGGATGAATACCTGGGGTGGCTTCGGACAATATATTAGTGTTCCTGCCGGGTGGGTCATCAGATTGCCTCAGGGATTAACGTCGTTTGAAGCAATGTGTTACGGTACTGCGGGTTTAACTGCTGGTATTTCCGTATTTAACCTGATTAAATCAGGACTAACTCCGGATAAGGGGAAAATCGTAGTGAGCGGTGCTACGGGAGGCGTAGGTAGTATCTCTACCGCTATCCTTTCAAAAATCGGATATGATGTAGTCGCAATCTCCGGAAAAAATAACAATGATTATATAAAGAATACACTTGGAGCATCAGAGGTGATTTCCAGGGAAGAGTTTACCTCAAAATATGATGTACGGGCAATGTCAGCCACCGATTTCGCCGGAGGTATCGATTGCGTTGGCGGAAACATACTGTCGGGAATGATCAAGTCTCTCAAATACGGAGGTGCAGTAACTTGCTGCGGCAATGTGGCATCCGGGGACCTGGCTACGAGCATTTATCCCTTTATTTTGAGAGGGGTCAGATTGATTGGTATCGATTCCGTGGAGCAGCCATTATCGTTTAAAGAGGAAATATGGAGCTTTCTTGCCGATGATTTCAAACCGGATTTTTTATCAGAAATGGTACAGGTCATTTCAATTGACAATCTGCCGGAGGCACTGAAGATAATCCTTAAAGGAAGTGCTGAAAAGCGTTTTGTCGTAAAACATTAACTGATAAAATCCTCATAGGCTAATACATTAAAGTTTACTTTGTTTCAGAAATTTCGATTCGCTTAGCCTACTTCGTGTAGTTTTCTCTTGCCAGGTTGAGCTCATTGCTATTACGGGCAATCCATAACCAAAGCGGAGTAACCTGTACCAATAAACCATGGCCTAAAGTTGTTAATTCGTATTCGACCTTTGGCGGAACTTCGGGATGGACGGTCCTTAAAATGAGACCGTCTCTCTCCAGTTCGCGCAGGCATTTGGTCAACATCCGTTGACTGATACCCTTAATGTGGTTCTCCAGGTTTGTAAAACGCATTTTACCATCTATTCCCAACGCGTGAATGACAAAGAGTGACCATTTGTTGCCGACATGATTTAGTATATCATGTTTGAGCTGATCCTGTTCTTTGTTCAGTATCTTGCAAATGTCGTCCCAGGCGTTTACGATTTCTTCGTCCGTCATCAGTCTTTCCATAAAGTATATTTAATGCTAATAAAGATAGATTTTTCTAATGAAAAAACTTTTGCCAAAAGGAACTTTATAATAAAGATGCATTTAGAAAATAAAATTTGACCTTCATTTAAAATTAATGTGACTAAAACTCAAAAAACTAACATCGATGTAAGTAGCTCACAATGAGGTGTCTTATTGTTTTTGGGATTTGAAGGTGGTAATTTTGCATATGAAAAAGAATTCATTAGGATAATGGATTCATATTTTAATTATTTTAATATGGAAAATACATCAGTTTTAATTTTGGGTGCAGGTGAGTTAGGTATGCCTGTTATCCGAAATATATCAAAAAAGGCTAAAAACTATAATAACGTCACAGTAACCGTACTGCTGAGAGAAGCAACGATCAACTCTGAAGATCCGGATAAGAAAAAGAATGTTACAGAGATCCGGGAATTGGGTGTGGAATTGCTCGCAGGGGATCTGTCCGCTCCCTCTTCTGATCTTATTGATATTTTCAGAAATTACGACGCTATTGTTTCGTGTACAGGTTATGGAACAGGCGCTGGAGGTTTTCAGCTGAAGTTGGCCAATGCAGTTATTGATGCCGGTGTCAAAAGATATTTTCCCTGGCAGTTCGGAGTGGACTTTGAAGTGATAGGGCGGGGAAGTGCGCAGGATCTTTTTGATGAGCAGCTTGATGTGAGAGAGCTTTTGAGATCACAAAGTGCCACAAAATGGGTTATTATTTCCACAGGTATGTTTACCAGTTATCTTTTTGAACCGTTCTTCGGCATTTTAGATCTGGAAAATAGATCGATCAATGCTATAGGTGGATGGGATACGGCAGTTACATTGACCACACCGGATGATATTGGCCGGCTTACCGCTGAGATTTTTTTTACAGAACCGCAGATCGAAAATGAGATCGTCTATATCGCCGGTGATACGATCACTTACGAAGATCTGGCTGATATTGCAGAATCATTATCAGGCCGGAAGTATGAGCGTACGCTTTCTGATATGGAAGAGATTACAGATGATCTTAAAAACGATCCTACCAATTTTGTTAAAAAGTACCGTTCTATATTCGGAGCAGGAAAAGGTGTTTCCTGGCCGCTGGAGAATACCTTCAATGGCAAGAACGGAATTCCGACAACCTCTGCCAAACAATGGGCGAAAGATAATATTGACTGGCAATCTTACAGTAGATAGCAATCAGAGTATAGATGATCAAATAATCATAATTAGAAAAAGATGACCGAAAAGGGATGATACGTACTTTTTTCGGTCATTTATTTTTATGCTGTATCGTAATAAATGCAAAGTTGCATTATTGATTCACTGGAACTCATAAATGGCTGATTCCAACTTTCACTGAAGTTGTATAGATTAAAATCTCCTTAAAAAAATCCCTGGTGCCGAAATCTACACATATTCGAACTATCATTTTAAAAACTGTATAAAACTCGGATACGACTATATTCGAAATAATTGCCATGATTCTGCCATTATTAGCGAAGTACAATGAATTGCCAATAGCACTTTTATTCTAAATAGCTATTGGATCCGTAGGTGTATATTTTTATTTTTATTAGAAAAAATAAAAAATGTTTTTGATTTTAGAATAAAACAATAATTCGTAAACTGTAGGAATATTACCTCTACAAAATCTGAACACTTTAACAAAATGAGCTACGAAAATTTATTCGAACAATTTAAAAATTACTATTTCAACAACTACACTTATGTTGGAATCTCCGGAAACGGAAATTTTACAAGGCAAATGACTATGAACACTATTGTTTTTATATTGGCCATGTGTCTTATGTTATCCGTTTATGTACCCTGGGAAAGGCTACTCGGCATTGCTCAATGCTGTTCAGTTTTGCTTTCTTTAATAGGAGTGGTTCTTTCAATTATATTGTTCGTATATCACTCTTTTAGAATACGATCGAAGTTCAATAAAAATGTGTCGGCGGTAATCCTATCAGAAGATCCGAAAAATTTATCGAATCTTTTAGAAGAATATCTTAAGAAGAACAACGATGAAGTAAACACTTTTATCATTGATCGAATCATCTTTTATTGTGATCAACGAATAGAGTTATGGAAACAAACTGCAATAATTGTTTTGTCGTCATTTATTGTCGTTTTATCTGCAATTATAGGCGTGTTTTTGGGACCGCTTCTTATAGAATATTTAGGAGGTAAAGTTGATTGTCCCAGACTAACAATGGAACAAAATATAAAGTATTTGGGGCTATCCTTACTTTTTTTGATAGGAGTAAGCTGCCTTCAATACCAATTCATAAGGGGACGATTGGGGCCAATATATCAATATCAACAATTTAATAACAGTTTAGAAGAACTTAAAAATCACTTAAATGAAAAAGAGGAAGATGTTAAGAGAAAGAAATTAGTCAAAGAGCTATTAACACAAATGGAAAATGAAAACTTATCGAAAAAAGGTTGGTTAAAACAGCTAGTCTATAACTTCCTGAAATAGGACATTCGTTGTAAGCGAACATTAGTCATTGTGGCAATATTTTATTACAAGTCAATCAAAACCAAATATGCATTTTAGTATCGCTTTAACAATGGACACTAGGGCAGGAGGTAAGAGCCATATCCTAACGAATCTTTCTACTTATATGAAGGCATTTTTTAAAGACAGGGATTATGGCGATGATCTTCTAAACTATACGCTAGGTTTTACCAGCGTATTGGCTCCAGAAGGATTTGGACATTTTTTCGAGAAGAAGAAGCCGTTATATGTTTCTGATAGAACAACTAAGAATAGATTTACAGGCGAGCAACACCGTATGTACAGACTATTCATAGATAATATAGTAATTGAGCCTGATGAGTATGAAGATTTTGTATCAGGAACTGATCTTCATAGTTTGGAAATCGTTAAAGCCAAAATTTTAGAATCTTTATTCAATTTCGATCGTTTACCTAAAAAGGTGAAAGACTTTGATAAGGAAAAATTCAGAATAGATATGGTAAACCTACTTGCACAAACAGATGATGAACATATCATTTTTTATCAACCTTAAATATTATCCCACAAACTACCGCAATACCGGAATACATCAACACAAATCTTAGGTTCCAAGTATTCGACAACAGAAAGCATGTTATGCAAATTCCAATTACTGTTAGTGAAATCAAAATCGGTTTTACCCATTTTATATTGACTTTGTAACAATCCAATAGAAAAAATACTACTACATAAGCGAACAAAGTAGGTAGTGAAAGAATAGTCCCGCCGATGAATATATAAGGAAAAAGCCAAAGGTCTTTATAAATTACATCGTCGTCAAACAGTCCAAATGTCGGAAGTAAGAATGCAGCTAGCAGTATAGTACATTCCCAGTGCAAAAATATATACGACCACCTCATCTAATAACTTCCCTTACTCGGTATCACATGCCGTACACCACCTCTAGGATTTTCCATGTCTCCAATATAACGAGGGATCAGGTGGCAATGAAAATGGAACACAGTTTGTCCGGCAGATTCACCGCAGTTCATGCCGATGTTGTAGCCATTGGGGGTGAACTCAGATTCTACCAAGGATCGGGCTAGGCCGATCGCATTATCTAAGTCAGCTTTTTCATCAGTAGTGAGCTTGAAATAATCCTCACGAAGCGCTTTGCTAATAATTAATGTATGACCAGGGCTAACTGGAAAGCCATCTCGGATCAAGAAGAAATGTTGTGTTTCCCCGATTTGTTTGTCGGTTGGTAGTTCTAAAAAGTTTTTTATACTGCTCATGGCTAAATTTCTATAGCGTTTTTTTTCCATCATGAAATAGGGAAGGAGTTTGTACTTAATCTATTATAACTCCAGTTTTATTTTGCCACAAGTGATTTTGCTTTTTTCAATGCGTCATCAATTATATTCATCAACAATTCTATGTTCGAATCAATTTCTTCCTTTGGAAGCATAGGATCTGCAGATCTTTATTTAGAAAATTGGTGTTTTTTGTTTTTGCAACCTGTTCTCTTTAATGATGAGTTGTTTATGTTGCTTACCCCAATCAATCATTTGCAATATCAAGTTGCCATAGGCTTTGGCGTGCTCGGTAAACTCATATTCAATGATAGTCGTGAAGTCAGGGTCTACTTTTCGGGTAATCAGCATATTGTCCTCGAGCTCTTTCAGATTTCGGGAAAGCATTCTTGTTGTGATACCCGGAATACTGCGCTCAATATCAGTAAATCGCTTGTTGCCGCAACAAATTGAATAGATGATCGGTAGCTTCCATTTACCACCAATCACATAGATGGTATCCTGTAACGCCTGTACATCATCTTTATCTATTTTAGTTTTTGCACTTTCAGCCATTATATGTAACCTAATATCTGTGGTACTAAATTAAGTTTTTTAGTTCATTTAAGCAATTTGTGCCCCTATTGATCAAAGTGTTTAAGGTGGGTTTGTAGCCAGTGGGTATCATCGGTGATAGTAACTCCATATCCCAGTACTGAGCATAGTAACTTTGTGCTATAAATAAATTTTGATTGCACAATGAAAGCAGTTATTTTAAAATCCCAGGGAGGCACAGAGCAATTGATGATGGCAGATCTCCCTATACCACATCCCGGAAATGGAGAGGTTCTTATAAAAGTTCATGCCATAGGCATCAATGCGACTGATGTGTATGCTAGGCGGGATAGTCGATTGGATTATATTTTCAATGGAGAATCACCGAAGATCCTTGGATGGGATATCTCTGGGGAGATCGTGGAGATAGGAGCGGATACAGCACATTTCAAAGTAGGTGATGCGGTATTTGGTTTGTTGAATTTTCCGACCTATACGACACCGGGACATGCCAAAGGCTACGCCGAATACGTGGTGGCAAGTATAAATGATATCGCGCTCAAGCCAGCGAATATTAGCTATGAAGAAGCCGCCGCAGTACCAATGGCTGCATTAACGGTGTGGCAGCCGTTGAATAAGTTCAGGATCAAGCCTGGTGACCGGGTATTTATAACAGCGGCCGGCGGCGGTGTAGGCCATTTCGCAGTTCAGCTCGCTAAATATTTTGGGGCTTATGTTATCGCATTGGCATCAGGCGCTAAAAGAGAGTTCGTCTTGGGATTGGGAGCCGATGAGTTTATAGACTATCAGACTACCAATTTTCTTGATATCCTTTCCCCGGTTGATTATGTCATCGAAGGACTACGTGATGAGCATATTGCTAAATCTATGCAGGCGCTTAAGGATGGTGCAACCTTGCTTAGCCTCTGGGATCATATCGTAGGCAGTAAGTGGGCAGATTTGGCTGTTCAGCGCAATATTAATGCATTTTACAATAACGTAGTATCAAATGGACAAGATATGAAAGCACTTGCCCGATTGTTGGAAGAACAAAAATTAGTGCCTCACATATCCAAGCGATTTGGACTCGATGAAATCCCATTGGCGCATTCGGCGATAGAAAGCAATCATACCACAGGAAAAGTGATTATCAAGGTTCTCTAAACACAGGAATTTCGGATATGAAAGATATAACGAATATAAACTATATACTGGCTGTAGACGCAATTAAAGATTTACAAGCCAAATACTGCCGATTTGTTGACCAGAAAAATTGGGATCAGCTAAAGGGATTATTTTCACAGCAGCCAACATTAACTTTTTATGCGGTTGATGGATCTATCTTATATGAATTTCATAGC
Organism: Sphingobacterium athyrii; assembly: GCF_003071065.1. GTDB lineage: Bacteria > Bacteroidota > Bacteroidia > Sphingobacteriales > Sphingobacteriaceae > Sphingobacterium > Sphingobacterium athyrii. The sequence continues at coordinate 660,609 of NZ_QCXX01000002.1, forward strand.
AGTGATCAATTCATTGAAGCATGTAAAACAATTGAGGAAGCAGTTTCCATTCATCAAATTCATCATGCGGAGATAGAGTTGATCGGAGAGGCACAGGCTAAGGCTATAGTGGCCATGGAAGATCGGATCTATTTTGATGCAGACAAAGAAAGTCCATTTAAGAAATTTCACGGATTTGGCTTCTATTACAACCATTATGAATACGTTGACGGGCAATGGAAAATTCGTGAGGTCAAATTAAAAAGGCTAAAGCTGGACATTACCTAAGGACCAATTTACTGCTCAGATATATCCGTTTAATAAAATTGGAATAAAAAATTAAATTCAAATAAGATGTCAAAATTAAATGAAAAAGTAGCGTTCGTTACCGGTGGAACACGTGGTATGGGACGTGCCATCGTGGAGCGTCTAGCAAAAGAAGGTGCTACAGTTGCTTTTACCTACCTAAATTCTGAACAGGTAGCACAGCAGATTGTAGACGAGATAAATCAAAATGGTGGCAAAGCATTCGCAATCAAAGCAGATGGTTCACAAAAAGGAGCAGTTGGCAGAGCAATTGAAGACACAGTAAGTCTATTTCAGAAGATAGATATACTGGTGAACAATGCTGCTTTATCGGTGGGAGGTACTATCGAAACGTCTGACGAAAGATCGCACGAATACGATCGCCAAATCGATGTAAATATCCGTTCGGTGACCGAAGCCGTGCGTACTGCGCAAAAGTATATGCCAGATGGCGGGCGTATCGTAAATATAGCCTCCGTTGGCGGTATCCGGATCGGAGGGCCAGGTTTATCAGATTATGTTGCGACCAAAGCTGCTATTTCTGCATATACGAGAGGATTGGCTTGGGACTTAGCACCTCGACAAATTACGGTCAATAGCGTAGAGCCCGGAGCGACGGATACAGATATGCTACAAAAAGCAGACGAGGCTGTCCGACAACATTATATGAACGCGATACCTTTAAAGCGTTTTGCACAGCCAGAGGAGATCGCAGCGTTAGTTAATTTCTTGGTGGGAGATGAAGCAGGATATATTACTGGAAGCAGTTTTACCATCGATGGTGGTATCTCCGCTTAAGGAAATAGCTGTTACTGAAATATAATTATTAAGCGTTGACAATTTAAAAATGCCGCCTGATATTAAATAAGGTGGCATTTTTATTTCGAAATGGGGTTAATGATGTAGATTGCCAATAAAAAAGCTTTACTCTATTCTACACGAAATAAAGTATTTTAAGTTCACTCAATCAAAAGACCAGTTACATGGGCAATCATCTTAAAAAACTAAAAAATTATATGCACAATGATTTTCAGAATATAGGTGGAACAGCCAATATGCCTTTATTGGATCAGGGATCACTGCGTTCCTATGACTGGTTTAATACTGATACGAATACACTTATGATCTGGGATGGATTTGCTTTTAGATCTGCAGTTCCTAATGCCTCATCTACCACAAAAGGAGTCGTAAGTCAAGCCGCAATTTCTCCTGATAGTGCAGGTAACCCATCGTCCGCATATACCCAGATGGAAATCCAGTCCATACTGTCTGAACTTCGGGATTTAAAGAACAAATTAAGAACAGCGGGGATTTTAGCAACATAATGACCTCTGTTTATTCGCTAAGAGTCTGGATGATGATTAAAGTTTTAGTGTTTTGATCAATATTTTCGATAAAATGAATAATAGCTGTTCAGATAATCTGCTTATCTTTATAGCTAGAAAACCACGCGTTGGTTTCAAGGCTAATAGCATCGACCAAGTAGCCAAATTGCTTCCCTCTGCCGGTTCGAGGGAAGCTCTTTTTGTTTTAGGGCTTTTATGTACTCAGATAGCTGCTATTATTTGATTGATGTAGCGTAAGCGATATACTCGTTTACAATAGGCAGGTCAGCTTCTGCCCAGTCATAGTCAAGCAATTGATCTATCGCTACCCATATTGCCTGGGCATGCTCCAGCACTTTTACTTCTCCAGATTGTAGGCTGCATACAAAAGGGTAGAGCTGCAGCCTTCTTTAGATTCTCCGGTTTCGATCTTTCCCCCCGGAAATTCCCATTTCAATGGCAGTTTCATCGAGGCAGACCGTTGGCAGATCAGTATTTTATTGGCGTGTTCTATTATCGCGCAGGTTACTTGCAGCATAGTAGTTTAAAGGTAATGATTATCTCACAATAGAGTTATCTACAATATAATGATATACGTTTTCTGTAGAATATGATCTGCTGAATTAACTAAGGATTTTCAGAACGTAGTTATCGCAATCATACACAAGGTTTTTGACCGAAAGAATTTTTCCGTTTCTAAGCTCTTTTTGTGTATTCTTAAAGTCCATGACGTAGAGGTTATATCTTAGCCTCCTTTAATAGCATTCTATACGGTATCTCAATAGCAATGATTAGCGAAGAAGCTATCATCGTGGCAAAGAAGATATTGCAACCGAGTGAATGTGCTATCAGAAAGATCATACCGCTGATGACATATGTACTCTGTAAGGTAATAAACATAACCTTTTTGCACGCAGAATAGCACCTATCGGACTTTAATAGTGCATTTACTTTTAGCCCCATCTTTTCTAGATCAAATTGTTTTAATAGCAATCTTTTCAGCAGATAGAAATTCTGCTTCCATTGAATGTGATTTAAGAGCTTCAAGATCCCAATTTTTGCCAATTCGACAATTACTTTTTCTAGGATAATAAAAAATATTTTTGACATCATAATTTAATTTTTTACAAGTATAACTATTGTTGTGTTTTTTTGGTAATTCCAAGCTTTTTCACCAATGTTTTTATTGAGAATATTTCAAACTTATACTGATAAATCATATACTATTGGTTCTCAGTGACGAATTTTGCTAGCAATTTTTCAATTTAGGAATTGAATCTATATAATGTTTTAGACATTGCTAGCAAATTTGACTTTTGTAATATTTACGTCATATTGATCTGATCCTTTAAAATTTAGTGTCTTGTCTAGAGGAATGCGATATTTATAAATAAACAATCTTTATATGGTAGTAAATAAATTTTTTTGAAAAGATGCACGCAATCAAATGTTGCGAGGCACAAAATAGGAGAGAGGCTTATATAAGCTTTTTTAGAGTTGCCGATTTAAAGCATGAAATATTTTCCGGAATAAGCGATGAAATACTTAATATTAAAATCTCTGTTTGGCGAAATGAATATCCGAAAGTCACAGACGAATTATTCTGGTATTATGAGAATTTAGTTAAATGTGACAAGATTCAAAAAACTTATTGTTACGCCGCTATTTTCCTGATATACACATAATTTATTGACAGTATGTTACTTGCCATTTCTTATTACTTTTATATGGAATACAAAAAATAAGAATTAAATATTCTATCATTTTGATAAAATTATTAGACTATAGTTTTGGATTTTACGCAGGTAGTAAAAATTAGATTTCATCGTTCTGATCGCTAGATTCTTGACATCTGTATTGTCTTTTATAAAGGCAAACCCGAGTATATAATTTACCTCAACGTCTTTGGGAAATATTGAGTTGTGAAAAGACATTCTTATAAGTGTGAGTATTGACTAACCTTTCTAGATTATGTTTTAGAAAAAGTGTGGATATTTAATTCGAATAAAAGGTCAATAATGAATTATGCTAAATGAAAATTTTGAAATTCGAGATATTAATTTTAAATAAATAATGTATATTAGTATAAGGTCGTTTTTAAAAAAATGCCATATGAAAAGGTGATACGCTACTTTTGTTAGTACGTTTGTATTATTGACTTAACCAATATCTAAAATGAGTTTAGAAAATCTTTATAGTTTGCGGAATAATTTCCTGGTAGTCGGACTCACAGGGAGAACAGGAGGGGGAGCGAATGATATATGTAAATTCTTACAAAGTGAAGAGAACCCTTTTATCAAGGGTAAGTTCACTATACCAGATAATTTGCACGTAAATGAAATTCAAAAATTTACCATCTGTCAAAATTTGTTAATTGATGATTCCAATAAATGGCAAAAGTTTTCTGTAATTAAATATAGTGATGTTCTTTTGTTGTTTTTTTTTAAGGAGCTATATAGAGAGGTAAAAAACGATTTTGTCAACTTGAGTTATGAGATTCTTCTTAATTCCTTTGTAAGGGTATATAATAATAAATCTGTTGTCACTAGACGATTAGGACAGGAGGAAAATACTGATCATATAGTGAGAAATATATTCAACCTTTTTAAAAATAATAGAGAAACTCTAAACAGCGTGAGTATTCTTTTTCAACTGTTGTCTACAAAACCAGATTTTCAACAATATAGAGACACAATCGAACATTTAGCTTATTTAAATAAGATATTTTTTGAATCCTTTTCTAATTTGACCAAAGAGATATATAGCCTTATTGATCAGATAGATCCGATAGCTCGACAACTTTTCCTACAAGATATTGCACGTAACCTTAGATCTTGTGGAAAGGTATATTTTGAGGAACCACAACATATTAAAATAGAGCCTGAGTATATTTTCACTGTAGCTGTTGCGATTAATAACATAATAAAAATAAATCGTGCCCCTTCATCCCCAAATAGAATAGTTATTGATTCTCTAAAAAACTCTTTAGAAATAAATTACTTCAGAGAAAGATATTCTGGTTTTTATTTAATCGCTTCTGCTAGAGATGAGCATGATGCAAATGAGTATTTAAAAAGGAAAATTAATAAGATGGGATTTGAGGGGGATAATGCAGAAAATCAGTTCAAAAAAATAAAATTAATAGACGAAGCTCATTATCAAACGAAGGATTTTAAAATAGGTAAATTTACCACTCCAGATGTAGAAAACTGTATTCAAAAGGCTGATTATTATGTGTATTTTGGTAAAAAGTCTGATGTTGAGCAAGAGAAATATGATGCTAAGATTTTCTCATATTTAAGCTTGGAAATTCAACTTCTAAAGTTTTTAGCGCTGGTTCAGAAGCCAGGAATCGTTACACCATCAGCAATAGAACGTTCTATGCAATTGGCATTTAGTTCTAAATATAATTCAGGCTGTATTTCGAGACAAGTCGGAGCTGTTGTTACTGATTCGAATTATTCCGTTAAATCTATTGGCTGGAATGAGGTGCCTCAAGGGCAAACACCTTGTTCTCTGCGAAGCTTAAAAGAACTAATAAATAATGAACGTGTGCAAGTTTACTCTGATTATGAAAAAAATGGAGGGAACTATTCAGGCGTTTCTTTTAAAAATAAGGTAAATGAAACGCTAACTGAGATATATGGAGATACTAGTGAATTTTTTAACAATCTTAATGGACATAATTGTCCTTATTGTTTTAAGGACTTTCATAATTCTTTCGAAGGGAAAGAAAACCAAGTGCACACAAGATCATTACATGCTGAGGAGAATGCGATGTTACAAATATCAAAATTTGGTGGACAACCACTAAATAAAGGGGTTCTCTTTACCACTGCCAGCCCATGTGAACTATGTTCGAAAAAAGCATTTCAATTGGGGATTACAAAAATTTTTTATATTGATCCTTATCCAGGAATAGCCAGACAGCAAATTTTAAAAGCAGGAAATAGCCAGGAAAGCAACCCTAAACTATATATGTTTCAGGGAGCTGTTGGTAGGGGATATTTTAAATTGTATGAACCATATATGTCGATAAAAGACGAAACCTTTATTCGAACTAGGATTAAACCTAGAGTATCGGACGAAAAGAAATTTAAAGAGCTAAAGGAAGAATTAGTGAATAAATTTCCAGATTCTTCGAAAGTGAAAAGTATTTCTACCTATGAAGAAATGTTAGATTTAATAAAAAAAGGATTGGAAAAGTCTTAGTTGTTATTATCATGAATAGTTTTGGCGGTAATTGGACCTATCAAAAAATTAAAATAATAGAGGACTACGCAAAAGCATATTTGCAGATCATGAAAAATAGGCCATATTGGAAATTGATGTATTTTGATGGCTTTGCTGGTTCTGGTGACATTAATATAGATGGTGCGCTAGATTCTAAAGTCATTGAAGGAGCCGCAAAAAAAATTGTCGCAATTAAGGAACCAAAGATATTCGATATATGCTATTTCGTTGAACTTGATAAGCAAAAAGCAAAAAATTTACAACAAAGTCTCCATCAGATAAGAAAAGCAGGAGTGTTTGTAGTAGAAGATGATTGTAATCGTAAGCTAAAAAATATGTCTCATTTTCTGAAATCAGAGAAGGGAAAAAATCATAAAGTATTAGCTTTTATTGACCCATGTGGGATGGAGGTTGATTGGGCATCTATTGAATGTTTGAAAGGACTCTCGATTGATATGTGGATACTCATTCCCACAGGAATTGGGGTAAATCGTATGTTGACCAAAAATCATAAAATTTCAGAGGCATGGTGGGCCAAGCTTGAAGCATTTTTTGGTATTTCTAGAGAAATATTGGATCATGATTTTTATACTTTTTATGAGGTTCCAACATTATTTGGTGATAATCAGAAAATTTTTAAAAAAAATAATGGGATAAAAATGATTGAGCATATCTATTTACAAAGATTAAATGAAGTATTCGACTTTGTTTCCAAGCCATATATATTAAAAAATAAAAACAACTCAATAATGTTTCATTTCGTATTAGCTTCTAATAATCAGGTTGCAATAAACATTGCTAATGATTTAGTCAAGAGGCTAAATTATTCATGACCATGATCTATTTTCTGTTTACAGATAATTATATAGCAACTATAAAAATATAGAATGAAGAAGAAGTCACAAAACAACCTTTTTGTACATTCAGCAGTTAAGATAGATCTACTCGGAAAATATTTAAGTAAATATTTCAGTATTATGAGTAATACACCTTATGTTGATATTGTTCACTACTATGATTTATTTAGCGGTCCCGGTATTTACGATAATGGTGGAGAGGGAAGCCCTATGGTAGTGTTAGGTAAGCTAAAGGAGGTTTATTCGAGGGGAAAAGAAAGAAATGCGGACTTAAGTACTTATAGGTGTAATTTTAATGATATCGATCCTCGATTAATTGAAAAATTAAAGAATAATATAGAAGCGGCTAATATTCATTGCGCAGAAATAGGTAGTATTGCATTTAGTAGCATTGATTATAAAATATTATGTGGAGAGTTGAGAGATACTTTGAAAAAAATGCCCAAAAATGAAAAAGCTTTTGTTTTTATAGATCCATATGGATATAAGGAGGTGCGTTTTAGTGAGATTAAAGATTTATTGACGGGGAAAAATTCCGAAGTATTGCTTTTCTTACCGACTCATTTCATGTTTCGTTTTAATGAGAATGGTACTCCTGAAAGTTTACATAATTTTATTGATGATATTGTGCCTAAAGAGCAATGGCCCAAAAGTGAAACAGGCTTGGATTTTGTTGAAAATTTAAAAGAAGCATTTCAAAAGAATCTTGGTAGCGATTATTTTGTGGATTCTTTTATTATTAGTAGAGAAAAAAATCAATTCTTTTGCTTATTTTTCTTTACTAGTCATATTTACGGTTTCGATAGAATGTTAGATACTAAATGGCAAATTGATGAGGAAGACGGTCGCGGTTGGAAATTTAATTCTAATTCTATAGACCTCTTTTCGGGAGTTACTAATGGTCCTAATATTTCTAAGTATGAGAAGATTCTCAAAGTTTTTTTGAAGGAAAAACGTTCAAATAAGGATTTATATCAATTTTCGTTACATAATGGCTATTTACCTAGCCACACAGGACAGATATTGAAAAAATGTCAAGATGATGGAAATTTAATTGCAACTTTACCAGACGGTAGTAGGGCCAGAAAGTCATCCTTTTATATTTCATGGGATAACTACAAAAATAATCAAAGCGAAAAGGCTTTTTTTAGATTAAAGTGAAATAGTATGAAAACTTCAAAAATTGAATGGACTGAAGCGACTTGGAATCCTTCAACAGGTTGTAATAAAGTTACAGCTGGATGTAAACATTGTTATGCTGAGACAATGGCTAAACGGCTTAAAGCTATGGGAGCACCTGGCTACGAAAATGGCTTTGAATTTACTCTCATGCCTGAACGATTAGAAATGCCTTTGAAAATCAAGAGGCCAACCAAATTCTTTGTAAATTCGATGAGTGATCTTTTTCATGAGGAAATGCCTTTTGAATTCTTGGATAGAGTTTTTGATGTAATACGTGCAACTCCTCATCATACATATCAAATTTTAACAAAAAGGGAAAAGATATTAGAGAGTTATTGTCAAACTAGGACGATCCCAGATAATGTTTGGCTTGGGGTTACTGTTGAATTCCAAAAAGCAAAAAAGAGAATAGATATACTACGTGAAATTCCTGCAAAAATTCGATTTCTTTCAGTTGAACCACTATTAGAGGATTTAGGTGATCTAGATTTGAAAAATATACATTGGGTTATCGTGGGAGGTGAGAGTGGTCCGAAAGCCAGACCAATGGCACCGCAATGGGCACTTAAAGTGATGAAGCAGTGTGATGATCAGAATGTTGCATTTTTCTTTAAGCAATGGGGGACTTGGGGAGATGATGGTGTTAGAAGAAGTAAAAAAGCAAATGGGCGTATTCTCGCAGGCAGAGAATGGAATGAAGAGCCTGAGTTAGAATTATTTTGAATCTTTGAGAAATAATGGAATTAATAACTTTTATATATTGTACAATTATTGTTTTTTATATGTATCTATCTTACCAAGTACATATTTTATAGCTTAGCTTTAAGGGTTAGCTTTGCATTAGTTCGAAAATATTGATTGAGAAATCAAGATGTATTTTGAAATTTTCAAGTAATGATAGCGTATTATTTAAAAAAATCAGATTGCCAGAAGACAATCTGATTTCTTAATATTTATTTTAGGAGAGAAATTGCATCTTTAAAAGATAGTTTAGTAGATTTAGATTTTAGATGACTATTATTTGATGTTTCAATTAGATCATTTACGTAGAATAATTTATGGTCCACGACCTTGCTATAATCTTGCAACAAAAGGTTATCTTTTATTTTTAACAATATTTGCTGTATTTCAATATAACCTTGCTCAGTATCACTGAGATTTGAAGTCAATCCAGTGATAAATTTTCTTGAGAGATTGAGATAGAATGAATTTGAGTCAGATTGAGTATAAACCATGTTAAATAAACTTTCATATAAATTCAGTTCATTCAAAATTGTATAGTTACCTAAATCATTTGGAAAAGTACCACTTGAGTCGAGGTGAGTTGAAATTGTCTTTTCTAAAAACTTGGAATAATGTAAAAGTGCACCATTATAATTTAGGAAAAACAAGATATTTATTGCATCGTCTACAAATGTAATCTCATCGGTTGCTAGATAATTTAAAGCGGCATCCAATATAAATTGATTATCAAGATTATATTTTTTGATTAGTTTAATACCATACCAGAATTCAAATGTTTTTGGATCCTTACAATATGATTTTAAAAATTTCAATGGATCTTTTATTAAAAATAAATATTTTTCAAAAATATTATCTTGAAGAGCCATTGATTGGTCATCAATGAGATATTCGCCAATTTTTTTATAACACTTACTTAACTCCTTATTAATCGCGTAGTTTATGTGATCAAGTTTTGCAAAATAGATCAAATCTCCATTGAGAATATTACTTGAAACCTTAGCTTTTATAACTTCTTCATCCCCAATTCTATTGAGGACATGATCAATAAATGAGTTTTCTTTATCAAATGAATGACTAGATATGTTCCCGAATTCTAAAGCGTTTAAATAGAATTCTTTATTTTGTTGAATGTTATATTCCAGATCGAAATAAAGAACAATTTTTAAATATCTATAATATTTGGTGGTGGTATACATTCCGGGGTCATTGGGATCTATACTTACGACATTTTTAAAATCAATTTTTGGAACAATAGATTTTGTCAACGAATCAATCAATAATATATGTTCTTTTACAATTGTATAGATTTTTAAGGAACTATGCCCTAATGCGGTTTTAATTACAGATAGATAAAAGTATGGATCATTAAAAAGATTTATAATTTTTTCCGACGATACTTCATTATAGCGTCTTAATGCCGTTTCAATTACTGTATGAATTGTATATTGAACCCCATGATAACCAAATTCATCATACCATTTAAAAAAAAGTTTTTGAAACTCTGGATTGGAAAGTTCTACAACGTCGTGTTTTTTAAAATACAATTTGATCTCTTCTATTATTTCATTTTTGCAAAATAATAGATTGAAATTATATAATTGAAATGCATTTCGTTTATCGATTAATAGTTGAATCTCAGCTTCCGTTTTAAGGGGAGAAGAAAATATATATCCGGTCTTGACGAATTTATCTTCCAAATAAAACGCAAGATCAGTACTATGGTACGATAACCAATTTCTAAATGATTCAATGTTTTTTGGCGAAGTGAAAATCAATTCTCCCGTTTCGTAACTATTTACAATGGAATCGATTGCAGGTTTATTCAAAAAAGTACAAATCGAATACAAAACATTTGTGGAGAGGTGCTCTTTTTTTAATATATGAACAATTATTTCAGGAGTTATTTCTATTTCTACCAACAAATTTTGTAAAACAGGGTTATTCGTAATCCTATGGTCTCCTGCAAAGGCTATTTCAGTTAATTTTATAACATAGGAGTAATCTTCACTGAAAATTTTAGCTCTTTCAATAAGCTTATTATTGAAATTATCATAAAAGATACTTTTTGAATTTAAGCCATAATTATCGTCGAATAAAATACTTAATAACTTCAAATGTAATTCTCTGTCATTTGTGCTTAGAATCATATGTGCTATATGATGTTCTGTACCTCTTATTGTATTATCGCGAGCACTAAAGTAATACTTAACTTCTGAAATTAATAATTCATCGTCATTTTCAAAATCTTCTAAATCGCTATAGATAGATATTATTTGATGTGCAATATCTCTGTTTCCGGAATTTTTTGTCAGTTGTAAAACTTCAAGTAGGAAGCCAGGATCTTCTTTATGTAGGTTTTGACTTTTTATTGATCTCAATATTTCAGCCTGGATAGGTCTTTCTTCATTTGTGAGTATTTTTAAAAATTCCTCTTTAACAATATTTTTTTCTTCATCTAATAGAGATTTATGAGATAAAACCTCTAAAGCAGAAACTCTAGGTCTGTTTTGATTATTTCTACTTCTTATTTCTTTGATTAGAAAATCAAATCCAGCGAATTTAGCTAAATGATTTAATGGAATTTTTCCATTATGAGAAATCCAAAAAGTTTTATTTATACAGATATCTTTAAAATAACTTTCAAAAATTTCATTTTGTAAAGCTGGATTTATTCGATTGCTATCGGCAAAAAATAATATTTCAATTTCATAATCGAATAACCATTTCTTTAAAATGTCTAATTTTTCTCCTTCTAAAATATTCAGTAAAAATGTGGTGGTATTAAACAAACTTGGCTTTATTCTATATATCGAATCAGCACTTATAAATTTAATTATTTCATCATCACTCAAAGACGAGATATATTGTGCTGCAAAATATTCTTGATAATTTTTATGAATAAAGACATAACTGTCAGTACTTTGTAACTTGGTTATAAACGGCAGCTCTTGAAAGATTTCAATTCCATTATTACCCAATAATTTTAATAAATCTTCTTCCTCAATTGCATTTTGTTGCATTAATTCATTTGTTACAGCAACTTGTTGAAGAGCAGAAGTCATCAGTGCCTTAGGAATTGAAAATCTCTTGATTAACTTTAGACGGGCATTTTCAATTTGTTCATTTAAAAATAATTCCCATGAATCCTTTTGTGAATCTGGAAATTTACCATTTTGAGCATAATAAGAAGCAAATAAGTCTAGATTAAATGGGGTTTGTAACAAAGTAAAATATTGCTCTACCTCTTTGTGAGGTATTTCTAACTTGAATTTTTCTTTAAGAATTTGGTCTATTTGATAATATGAGAGATTTTTTAAATAAGCGATTTCAAATTTTGAAATATTAATCAAATACTTCTGATAAATATTAGTTCTACAGCTTATCAAAAACTTTAATTTAAGCTTTGAGTACTTAGACATAAAATTCTCCAGTTCAGATATAAAATCTTGGATATTTCCAATTTCATCTAATCCGTCAAATATAAAAATAACAGAAGGCATTTTCTTCCAGCCATCAAATTGAATAATATCATCAATTGTTGATGTTTGTCGAAAGTTCTTTACATTGACAAAAAGGGGAACAAGTTTGTTGACATTCTTTTCTTCCCATAATATTTTAAACAGATGTTTTAATTCAGTTGTCTTTCCGATACCCGGGTTACCCAAAAGCAGGATCCTATCATGACTATATACAAGATCAAGAAGTGTTAATCTTTCTTTAGATTCATCAAACAACGAAAAAGTATTACTTTCTTTTGTGGATGTTTCAATATATCTAAGTTCGTAATATTCGGATTTCATTATTTAACGTCTTTTATATAATTTTCCATTATTTGATCTTCTAAATTTCCATCCTCACTAGTTTCAGAATTATTCACTTCTGTTATAAATGGAGTGAAGCCTAATGGATGTTTTGAAACATCCCTACCGTCTTTTGGTGCTATTTCACCATCGTTGGTAAAACAAAATTGAAAGGGGAGATATTTATAATATAGTATTTCTTCGAGGCAGGCTTCCTGAAAATTTATAGTTATAATATGAAAGCCAGGTTGCCATTTACTTTCGGGTTCTTTAGGTTTATTTAGTGCAGAGCGTGCCATAATCCCAAAACATCCCCCGGAGGAGGAAATCAGCCGTCTTAATTGGTGATGATGTTTATCTCCAAATAAATGTAGGTGGTAATCTTTGTGTGTAAGAATAGCTTGAATATCTTCTTTTTCAGCGTAACTTTCTATTGGATGATGAGTCATAACAATATTCATAGTAGTCCCTGCAAGAAGATTTAAGGCATCATTTAATTGTTTATATCCAAAATATAAGCCATTACCAAAATATGCTTGCAATTCGCAAGTACTACATCGCCAACTGTCATTTATTAGTGCAAAACCAACTTTAATATCCTTGTTTACTTCGTAAATGTATGTGGATTGATTTCTTGTAAATTGATATGTAGTTCCAATACTTTCTTTATGGAACCTTTTTTCGAAATCTTTGAATTGTTTAATTCGATAGCTAAATTTTTCGTGTGAATCTAACCGAATGTCTTTAAGAATTGAATTTATATCACCATCTGCTTCAATTTTTTTTAGTTTTTTTTCATCTACCCATTTTATCTCATTCTCATCAATATCGTGATTTCCTGGAATGAAAAGAAAATTTGCATTATTTAATTTTAAATGATTCTTAATGGGAGTAATGAATTCATCTTCAAAAATTTCATAGGGATCAGTTTTGCCTTTAAACTTTTCAATTTTAAACAAAGAATGTCCACCTTGGTCAACAAGATCTCCTGTAATTGCAATAATATCAATAGGGTCCTGATCATGTTCCTCTTTAAGAGTTTTCAATAAGGCTTTTATATAATCGGTTTCAAATACATCGAAATTACTTTCAGATAAGTGAATGTCCGAGATATGTACTATTCTCATTTAAGGGCTACTATGTTTTTATTAGAATTTGAAAGCTGGCTATGAATTTTTATTTATATCCTTTCAATATTAAGTGTAAATATAACAAAAACTACTGTGAACGCTGATATTGAATTTGCTTACCGTAAAATGCTTCAAACCCTTCTTTCGATAGGATATCGTTTAAGTGCAATAGTGCTGTGTATATAGGTCTGGATCTTCATTTGTTGCTTCAGCTGGGTCCATTAATACCTTTATAACTTCTAAGAATGTATCAGAAGGAAAGCCATGGTAAGAAGATGGCAAAGTCAAAATTTCCGTAAGCGTATTTGCTACCCAATGAGATCTTGTTGATCCGTCATGGGTATAATCAGTTTCTGCGTCATGAAAAAATTGACTGATAATACTACTACTCCTATATGGAAAAAAATTACCAGATAACGGTTGGTTTCCACAAATGATTTCTGACAACTGGGATACAGTACGGTTTTTAAACTTCATTCTTAAGTTAATTATATGACATACGAACAACTATAAAGCACAAAATTGTTCGTATGTCATAAATATCGCCATTTTATATTCATTTGCAAATATTTACAGCTTTGGCATGCACTTAAATTTGAGAATTCTTTAAATATCACTTTAATAAATTAGAACAAACCATATAAGATGAATGATTTTCCGTATTGTCATAGCAATCCATTTATTACACTATGCCAAAAATATATATTTTGGTGAATCCAGATTTACAGGTTATAATTATCTTGATCCATTTCAATCAATTTTCTCTATAGCAACTAATAGCTGATTTATTTTGATACTAGAAAATTTCATTTGTTTGAAATTTAGAAGGCCAGAACAACAGATTTAAATTGGAGGAAAAATTTCTTATTTTATTCTTCAATTTAAATTGTATTTTTTTATAAAATCTTGTATTTTTTTTTCTGTCAGCTTATATGTATGTGAATTATAAAATTGAAAGTTTCTATATATATGTCCTTCGATGCTCTTGTTTTCGATAATACCGCTTTTATATTTTCGGGCTTCTTCTTTTTTGTGAGTCTCATGTAAACATTTCTGCTCTATTTCAAATAATTTTATTCTTTTTTCATTACTTACGATAGATCTCAAAAACATTAAAACTACATTACTTAAAATAAGGTGACCATTAGCATAGATATAGCAATTGTCACTTTCTATTCCTTTTTTCTGTAACCTACTCTTATAATCTTCAATTTTGTCTTGCAAGTGGGGAAATGCTTGTTCCAGCTGATTAAGCTTTAGGCGTACTCTTGTGTTTAAACATTCAAATGACGCATCGTAATTATTCTCAAAATCGTCTACGGTTAAAATTTTACAAATTTCAACGAAGTTCTCAATACTAAAGTCTTCATGCTGTTTAATAGAATATAAATATATATTCCACACTAGTAAATCATATATAATATTGGAGTATCTAATTAATAATTTCGCAAGATCAATTTTAATATCAGCTTTATTTAGGCAACCCACGCAAAAATTCAATAGGCTTTCATGATAACAGTATAGGTTTTCTATCGAATAAGAATAAGTCTGAAAAACAAAATCAGAATTATTTATGATTGAAGAGTTCTCATTCAAATCAGGTATTAAAAAATCATAATCGCTATCTACACAGATTATTAAGTTTTCGCCAAGATTATCTTTGAAATTTTTGAAAATATTCTGCTTTCCTTTTTCATAATGATCTTTATTAGGTAAGCTAAAATCAAATTCTACATTCATTAAATTAAACCTACAAAATACCTGATTCCAATGAGTTATATCGGGATCAGACTCTACATAGACTTTAATCATCTTTTTACTATTAGATGGTTTTAAAGAATTTATAGCTGAAATAAAATTAGAAGTTAAATTTTCGATTAGTGAGGACATTTTTAAAGCTAAGATAAAAGATCTTCAATGTTAACTACTTTATTCATCCAGCCATCCATTATCATTGCTGGAGAATGAGTTGAAATAATTAATTGTGCATTAGGATTAAGTTCTCTAATTATTTGTATTAACTGTCGCTGCCAATCGAAATGTAAGGAAATTTCCGGCTCATCCAAAAATACAAGAGAATTTTTCGTATCCTGAATTAAGAACGTAATTAATATTAGTAGCAGCTGTTTTTCACCTGATGAAAGTTCATAAATAGACAAAATTTTCTCTTCATCAATTAGTTTAAACGAAATTTGATTATCCTCGTTATTGAGCTGTTTTTTTGTGGGTAAGAAAAGTTTATTTATATAAGTCTTAAATAAGTCCAATTTCTCGAAGTGATTCTTAGTCCTCCTTTTCTTTTCAGTAAGATAGGTGAACGCTTTTTTTGATATATCAAGTTGATAATTTATATATTTTTTTTGTAAAAAATATAGTTCTCTATCTAGTTCGGATTTTACATTGTCATCAAATATTTCGTCCTCAAAAACTGTATGGGAGTCGAATGTATTAATAATGTCTATTTCTATATTTTTCCTAAAATTATTAAAAAGTTCTTCATCCCAATTACTTGTAGTAATAGTGATTATCTTTTTATAAAGTTTCTCTCGACTATCCTCATTTTTTAGAAATTGAGAAATAAATTCATAAAAATCTGCTTTTTTAAGAGATTCATTTGAATTTAAGTCTGAATTATGATCAATTTTAGTGTAATAAAAATGACTATCCTGGTTAGTATAAATATCTATAGACTGAATATGATTAGATAGGAAATGAGATTTATCATTATTAAAATAAGAGGCAATACAATTTATAATCGTTGACTTTCCACTTCCATTGATACCAGAGAGAATATTTATGTCTTTGTTTAAATTCCAAACAACGTCATGTTTGCCCCAGAGCTTTGTTAGCTTAATTTGTTTAATGTAGTGTTCCATTAATTACTTAATAAATACGATCGCTATATAAAAGGTGAAGATACATCAAAGAACACAAATCTTGAAATATATTTCAATTTATATTTGAATATAATTTGGGATACAGGGATCATTTACAAAGATTGTCAAACCGATTCCGATACTTCTAACCAATTCTAAATTGAAATTAATTCACTTTGAATCGATATATCTTTTAACAAACATGTACGATACTAAAAAGGAGAATACAAAGCTGGAATAGAACATAAAATGCTTAAAAACATATGACCACCTCATCTAATAACTTCCCTTACTCGGTATCACATGCCGCACACCACCTCTCGGATTTTCCATGTCGCCAATATAACGTGGGATCAAGTGGCAATGAAAATGGAAGACCGTTT
This sequence comes from Sphingobacterium athyrii, assembly GCF_003071065.1. Classification (GTDB taxonomy): domain Bacteria; phylum Bacteroidota; class Bacteroidia; order Sphingobacteriales; family Sphingobacteriaceae; genus Sphingobacterium; species Sphingobacterium athyrii. The sequence goes on from NZ_QCXX01000002.1 coordinate 677,424, forward strand.
GGCCAGCAGATTCACCACAGTTCATGCCGATGTTGTAGCCATCTGGTGCGAACTCAGATTCTACCAAGGATCGGGCTAGGCCGATCGCATTATCTAAGTCAGCTTTTTCATCGGGAGTGAGCTCAAAATAATCAGTACGAAGTGCTTTGCTAATAATTAATGTATGACCAGGGCTAACTGGAAAGCCATCTCGGATCAAGAAGAAATGTTGTGTTTCTCCGATTTGTTTGTCGGTTGGTAGTTCTAAAAAGTTTTTTATACTGCTCATGGCTAAATTTCTCTAGGGGTCTTTCTGTTATCAAATAGAGTAGATGGTTGATCAATAATAATTCTAGTATTATTTTGTACCAACTAATCCTGCCTTTTTTAATGATTCGTCAATTATATTCATCAACAATTCTATATTCGAAGCAATTTCTTCCTTTGGAACCATCATAGGCTTGATATCACTTCTTGGAAAATCAACTTTATCAACAAATTCGGGTAAGAGGATTTTTATTTGATCATCATTCAGGTTCCCATAATCCAGGAAAGTCCAGTTTTTAGACTTTGGCTCCTTGATCGCCATTAAAGTCGCATATGCTATCATTTTTTTGGTCGAGTCGGGTATACTCATAACGATTAATTGAGGAAAGAAAGAATACTCGATATTATCTAGCGTATAAATATCTAGATCAACGTAATTGATAACCGAGTCTATTTTAATCTCTTGTGTTTGCAATTGTGCTAACGCACCACTGATAAGATCCAAAGCGGCTTCTCTGCCACCCATTTGTTTGACCAATCGCGGTGAAGTGAGGTTTACAGTAGCCTGAGCGTCGTGTGCGGTTGATGCAGTCGTCATCTTTGCCAGTGCGTTTTTTAGCTCCGGATCTTTCTGAGCATAACTATGCGTAAAATTAGCAATGATGGCGATTACAATTAATAAAAAGGATCTCATGGCGTTTTATTTTTCTAAAAATTTCCTAGCAATTCAATCCGTGGCTGCCATTCATGAATCGAGTTGGAGAGCGCCAGATTGTATTGCGCTTGCAGAAAGATACGTCTTTTTTCTTTTGTTTTTCCCGTTTGATTGATGATTGTTTCCGCTAATGGATGCTTACTTTCAATATAAAACTCGTTCCGGTTATATAGTCGTTCTAGGTAACGGCGATGCGGCACCCTTGTACTTTTATCGCTATTGATCTTTGGATCTGCCAATACGAGGTTCCAAACGCCGTTAATATTTACTTCCTCTGCTGTATGTGCTCGCTTGTTGAGATGGGGGAGGAAGTGATCCACTTCACAAATATTATCTGATCCTTTGTTTACAAAAATATCTCGATAGGAATAGAAACATTTCCCTTTTTGGTAACCATTTAAAGCATCTCTTACCGAAGTAATATTAATCCTTCGCATGAATGAATCGATGAATAATTCCTGTTTTAGAGAATCGTGTTTGACTTCTAATAGGTTAGGGTTTATTTGGAGGTTCCAGGCTGTTTCAACCAGGTTCCATCTGGCGTCAACTTCTTGTTCTAAATTAATGAATTGAAGGGTCTCTTTCAGCTTGAAGATGCTGTCCGTAAGAATGATTTCTTTCTTGCCATCTCCATAGCTTTTTTGATAAAATGGATCTTTGATAATGTCTCCATTTACATTTTGAAATGCGTCCACTACGTTGACAAAACCGAGTTTGACCGTCGATTGGATCAACTGATCCTCAGAAATCCTAGCAGCCACAAAATCACGGCAGGTGTTTAAAAATTTGCTTGATGTTGAGTTTCCTTGCTTATCACTCTTCCGAAGATGCTCAACAACATTCCTCGAGAAGGGCGCTGCTAAATCTTCTAAAGACAACGACGATTTGCCAGATGGCAATAGCTCGATCATAGCCTTGGCGAAAGCAAACTTATAGGTAGCTGAGTTTTTGCCAAACAAAATAATGGCTCGCCATTGCGATTCAAGGCTGGGATCGTTTATCTGAAATGTTGTAGCCATTGGGTTAAATGCTTTAAAAGTTTATCGATTTTGTAAGCCTAACCCTCAATATGGTCTTTCAATTCTTCTTTCAGTCGATAGAATAATTCTAACTCATACTTTAGCTGATCTTCTTCCGAAATAACTTGAGGTAAGCGAGGTTTCGAGGGATCGAATGGACCTTTTACAATTTCTAAAGTGATTATGTCTCCGAGATTAAGTGTTGTTTTTAGCCAATCAACATGACTGTCTGCATCCGAATCTAGACCGCCTACATGGAAACCAAATGCATCATTGCTGCCTCGTCTACGAGCGAAAGCAGCCATCGCATGCAATACATAGTGGGATTCGTTAAATCCTGCCCTTGTAATCTGTTCCCCATTTATTTTAATATTGATACCTATATTGTCCATAAACTTATTTGATGTGGTCTTTAAGTTTTTCTTTTAAAAGGTGATAGTGTTCCAGTTTACTTTTTATTCTGGCCTCCTGGTCTATATCACTTTTGGTTCTAGTTTGGGGATCATCAAAAGGGGGCTCAATCACCTCAAATGTAACTGTATCACCTTCTTTAAGTTCGGTTCCGTACCAATAAACGTTGTCGTCCTGTTCATTATCCATTCCGCTTACATTAAGTGTGAACTCCTTACTTCCGTTATTTCGTTCCACAAAGGTTACATTCCCAACTAATACATAGTCATCCTTGTCAAACCCAGCATTTGTGACTGGATTTCCATTGACTTTTACTTTAAGTCCTAGTTTCTTATCCATAATTACTTTTATAACACTTCCGCTTCGCCAATAACGTTGGGACCTTCATGTAGCCACCATTTTCGGCCTTTTGTCAAATATTGCTCTAGCTCTTTTACAAGGAGAAAGCGAACAGTAGCAATCCTTTCTTCACCAGGCATTAATTTCTCACCTTCAAAATTTATATCACCTATATAAGTCCGCAATAACTTTCCCTCAGCTGTATATTCAAACACGTGATTGGGTCGATAACCTGAGATGATACCTGTTTTTCGGCCGCCGTTTTCAGTAGGTGTTAACTTTATCCTTGCCTTGACTATAAACAATCCATTTTCATTTATAAGCTCTTTTACACTTGCAAGGGTGTATTTGTCATATGCCATCACATCGAAGACCTTTGAGTCACCACTATCTAACCAACGCTTATATATAAGTTTGCCATTCATGAACAAGCAAAGTTCATTTTCTGAAAAATCTTTAAATATCATTTTGTGCGTTCTTATGCCTAGTATCTGGGATTATTTCTAAAACTCTTTACTATTTCTAGCCTTCAAATTTTTCAATTAATTCTTTCGCAATCGGAACATCCGCAGGAGCGAGTTTCCAGTTTATTAGATCGCTGACCTTTACCCATTCAAGTTGATCATGGTCAGTAGATTCAGATGGAATATTTTCAGTTTCACATATGAAAGAAATCAATTCTATAGCGCCTTTATCGTAATGATGTACAGTATCGAAAAAATGCTGTTTAATTTCGACCTTCAAGTTGAGTTCTTCAATCAGTTCACGAAGTAAAGATTCTTCGTAAGACTCTGCTTCCTCAACCTTTCCGCCCGGAAACTCCCAATAGCCACCTAAAGATTTTTCTGGTTTCCGTCGACAAATCAGAACGAGATCATCTTTGAATATAATTCCGCAAACTACTTTAATGATAGCCATGTGATTCTCTATGATATTTAAGATTCTTGTTATTTAATTTGTGTGACGGATGTAAGAACAACTTACCAGTAACTTCGCCAATCAATTCTAAGTCATCTTTGATGGAGAAGCTACCACGATCAAACATAACATGGTGATTAGGACAAAGACATAGAAGATTGTCTGAGCTATCATGCCCATTATGCGGAGTTCCAAGAGGTTTAATATGTGCACCCTCAGCATAATGACCTGATTTGGTTGGCAAAGCAAATTGGCAAACTTGACATTTAAAATCATAAAGTTTTTTAATATCGTGCGCCACTTTTGTATCTCTGATAACTCTTAACACTGCGCCTGTCTTTCTTTCAGCGGCTTTGTTAGTGATCTTAAGTTCAATTTGCTCGGGTGTTCTTTTGAGCAAATTGTTTCCCATATAAAGAAGCTTAAATCGACATATTTTAAATCCACTTTTGCCGATTTCTTCCCATGAATCTACAACACTATACAAGCCTCCATATGTATATCCTTTCTCAGGGGAATAAGGTGACTTGTGCGTATGTCCTCGAATAACGCGGACAGGAAGACCTTCATCCTGACTCTTTCGTAGACCAGCATTGCCTCGGTTACTCCATGATTGATCTTCGATTTGCTTTCCGGTATTAGGATCATTTCCACCTGCACCGGTATAGATGATTTCTTCTCCATTGTCTTCATCATCTTCATATCCACCAGACAAGACAATTGCTGATGTACCAGTAGTGCCATTCCCATCGATTCCTGCTCCCCAATTTCGATGAAAACTTGAAGGCATCATTTCTTTTCTGCCCTCAAACCAATGCCCTTCTGGTATATCCTGAATCTCTCCGAAAATGATAGGTCTCGTTGCCATAATTTAATTTTGTTATTTCGAACTCCCTATTTTTTCAATATGTAAGTGTTTTTATTGCCGGTTTTGCTTTCGACCTCTACAATATTATCTGCTGCTAAGTTTCTCATGACACCTGAAACCTCAGTTGAAGTAACTTCCCCTTTTTTGATAACCTTTTTTCTTACTAATTCCTCGATAATATCATTTGTGGTTAAGCCGTCTGAAATATATTCGGTTAGAATTATATGTTTGCGAATTTCCTTAGTAAGCTTAATTCTTTTAAGACTTTCATTTGAAAGTTTATTTAGAGGCTCTAAAATGATATTGGCTTGTTTTAAATTCGCCAGGGGATAATTAACCGATTTGGCGTATTCCACATAGTAATCGATATTTGTTACTTCTCCCTTTTCAATATCTATCAAAGTATTTATAGGAATACCTGTCATTTCCTTTATGTCTTTAAGGGTATATCCATGGTCTATTCTATGGCTCCTTAAATTCTTACCAATAAAAACTCTATAATCAGGAGATTTTATCCTTTCAGATCTCTTCTCGTTACTCATATTTTTTTTGATGATATTTTGTAATTAATTAATGTTAATTTTGCATTTAATAAGATTCTTTTTGTATCTTTGTTTTAGAAATATAAGCGACTAATAGATTGAGACATTTACTCGATCTAAACGATGTCACTCAGCTCAAGAAACCGCCAGTTTTAATCCAGCGAGTAGACACGGAGTTCGCCCATCTCTGAATTATTTATATCTTTGATATATATTCTTCAGAAGGGTGAGCTCTATGTAAGTCTTTCGATGGAAAATTCAACTCATCGCGTATGAGAAGAAGAGGCTCCTGGCGGTGCCATTGATTGAAAGCTTTAGAACTCTCCCTTTTGATATTTAAAGGGTGTTTCAAGCTTTGAGAGTTAACATCGTTGTATAACCCAATGATTATGACAAAACGATTCAAAGACCGCCAAAAACACCGTGCCCACCTCAAGGAGGTTAGCATTCGGTTTTCCTATTCAATTCTAATAAGTAAGATTATTCCAGGGCCAGAATAATCGGTTAAAAATATAAAACCAGAATAGGGGATAGCGGCATCCGCATAATAGTTGGTGCCGAATAAGTATTAACTAGCAAAGCCCTTAGACTAGGTTTTCCCGATTTGTATTCGATACACTACACCCTTTGATTTTGTGTAATTAATAATTTTGCTCTTACGAGACATTGAACACCTTAAATGTAGCATTTTATTCTTAAACAACAAAATTAAAAACTATAATTTTGTAATGTTATTCTATACTAATAAGATCGGGTTTTTATTTCTTTCCGGGAGGAAGCGCCATAACGACCCCTATTGATGACTTGTAACCAGCTTTTTGGCGCTTTGCGGATTCGTTAATTTTTTAATTGTTGTATGGGCAGTATGTAAAATATTCTGCCAATGACAATCCTTTTTTTTGCGAAAAAATCGCAAAAGGGGAAAGCTACGCTCTTTTCAAAATAAAAGAGTAGGGCTAAAGTCATCTTGATTTAACCTATAAAATGAACCAAAAACATTTAGATCTGCTGCCATTTGAGCTAGCATTTTATGATATATATCTTGATGGATATGATCCATTGAAAACGATCAGGGACTTTTGGACCCATTATTCTATTTATGAATGCCATGAGCATATCAAAGAAGTGTATGAAAGTTTTGTTATGAAGAGTGACTATATAGATGTCAACGACCAAAATAAGAAATACGAATTTTTTATCGTGTTACTTCGCTTAATGATCGCTTACTTTATGGTGCATTACCGAAAGATCAAAATCGATGATCTAAAGTTGCTATTTGCCGACTCCTCAGATACAATAGATACTGATTTTATGATCAGAAAAAGGATTCATGAATTCTTTGACCGTGTGAATAAGCAATTTTAAACAATAAGCAGATGACAAACAGATCAAATCTGGTGTCTGCCTTATTGGATAAGGTGGCACATCTGGCATCCATAAATGGTGCTGGAAAAAATAATTCAAAAAAAGTTCAATTTGCATGGGATAAAAAGTATCCCTTCGATTGTATAGTATATAGCTTGAGGCAGATGATGTCGGTATGTACTCCTGTGCCGATGCCAAGGAGCGGAAAGGGAATGATACAGTTAGCGCTGAATCTACACTTTTTAGTTTTCAATGTTATTATTTGTCTTTCAAAGGCATTGAAGAACAAACAAGCCCTGCTTATTCTGGTTTGTTTGTTTCATATGTTTAGTTTATCGGCTCAGACGCCCCGCAAGGACAGCGGGGCGGAAGGGTCGTTTTCCATCAGCGGTACAGTCGTATCGTCTGTCGACGGGAAGCCGGTCCAGGGGGTATCCATCCGAGCCGAAGGCGAAAAGGGTAGGACCTCTTCTAATAAAGATGGATCTTTTATCCTGTCCGTTTCCAATCCTAAAGGTATAATTTCGTTCTCCCACGTGGGATACAAGCGTTTAGAAATTTCATATACAGCCGGAGTATCATTGAATGTCAAATTGATACCATTGGAGAATCAGTTGGAAGAGGTGGAGGTGGTCTCTACTGGGTACCAAAAGATCCCGAAGGAGAGGGCCGCCGGAAGCTTTGAATTGATAAATAATAGCCAGCTAAACAAAAGGATTGGTGCTACTATTATGGACCGTCTTGAAAATGTCAGCGTGAGCTTACGTATTGACAAAGACTATTTATATCAAGACAGAATGCAGTATGCAGGAATTCCGCAGTATAACTTTGATATTCGCGGACGATCTGCTATCTCTGGTGCAGCTACCAGAACAATTATACTGGACAACGCCGTATTTGACGGCGATTTAAGAGATATTAATCCAAATGATATTGAATCTGTATCTATCTTGAAAGACGCTGTTGCCGCCTCTATTTGGGGCACATATGGTGGCGGTGGAGTAATTGTGTTGACAACCAAGAAAGGCAATTATAATGCGCCATTCAATTTGTCATTTACCACAAACCAAACAATATCCAAAAGACCTAATATTTACAAACTTCCTTATTTAAATAGTAATAGTTTTATTGACTACGAAATTGATCTTTTTAATAAGGGATATTTCGACTACGGATTGTCAGATACATATAGTTATAGCACATTAAGCCCGGTCGTAGAGTTATTGGGACAAATGAGAGGGGGCTCCATTACAGAGCAGGAGGTAATGACAAAGATTAATCAATATCGTCAGTATGACACAAGAGATGACTATTATAAATATGTGTATAGGCCAGCGTTTCAACAGCAATATGCATTAAGTTTAGCAGGGGGTAATCGAACTACAGCATATAGATTGTCTTTGGGCTTGGATGATAGCAAGAATTCTGTGATTACATCTTCTAATAATAGAATGACGGTAAAGTCTTCAGTCAAGGTGATTCCAACAAAAAATATGGAGTTGAATGCAGATGTTACTTTTTCCAAAGTGCATGCCAGAGACTTTTCAAATAATCAAGTGATATCCTATCGAGGTACAAATGCTGTAGGGTATGAATGGCCTTACCTCAAATTAGTAGACGACAATGGTAACCCGATTGCTGTAGATATCGTACCAATAAGAAGTGTATATAGAGATACTGCTGGTAACGGTAAATTATTGAACTGGGATTTTAATCCACTCGCAGAAGTCGATCAGAACTACCAGATCACTGATCCAAAAGATTTTATGATCAATTTGAATTTGGCTTATAAGATATTTCCTGAGCTTAAAGTGAATACATCTTATATTTTTCAAGATAATAGTGGGCCGATAACCGACTGGACTGGCCAAAATTCATTTTGGGCTCGGCATTTAGTTAATTTTTACACAAAATGGGATGATAACGGCATTATTCAGCGGCCTATTCCAGTCGGTGATATGATACAATTTGTGAGCAAATCTACCAAGAGTCAGACCGCTCGGGTACAGTTTGATTACAATACCATTTCAAAAAATGGCTTACACCGGATCGACGCTATTATAGGGGGTGAAATTCGGCAGCGACAACAATCGTCCAATTCTTCTACCCTTTATGGATATAATAAAGATAACCTCAATTATCAGCAGGTAGACTACACCAAAGAATATCCTGTTCTCAATCTTGGTTTTGGAGGAAGCTTAATCCCAGATGGTGTATATCTAGAAGATCTTGTAAATCGATATATTTCATACTACGGTAATCTAAATTACACCTACAGGGATAAATATGTCTTTTCCGGGAGCTTTAGACAAGATGCCTCTAATCTATTTGGCGCTGGTGCCAATAATAAATGGCAGCCGCTTTGGTCGTTGGGCGGATCATGGGTGGCCAGCAAAGAATCATTTATAAAAAATGATCTGTTTAGCCTTCTCAAATTGAGGGCTTCGTATGGTTTTGTCGGACGGGCAAATCCTTCCTTCAGCGGGTTACCACTTCTATCCTACAATGGTTTTGATAATATCACAGGGTTGCCGTATGCTTCGATAACATCGCCCGCAAATCCGTCTTTAGGTTGGGAAAAAATAGAAACATTAAATCTTGCTTTGGATTTTTCTTTGTGGAAGGACCGTATTGCTGGATCTTTGGATTTCTATCATAAAAACTCGAAAGAGCTCATCGCACAGATTCAAATAGACCCTACGACAGGTTTTGAGGGAGTACGTAAAAATGGAGGTATGCTAAAAGCGAAGGGATTTGAGCTAACATTAAATTCAAAAAATATCATTGGTAGTCTATTTAATTGGAATAGCCGATTTCTTTTGAGTCGTAATCGTACGATGGTTTCCTCTTATCCGTATAAGATGCCCTATGCCAGTAGCGTTGCTTCACAATCAGGTGCGGTAAATTCATATTTATTAGAAGGATATGATGAGGGGGCAGTTTTTGTATTTCCATTTGCAGGTCTCGATCCCGAAAATGGTGATCCTTTGGGCTACCTCGATGGGCAGGTGTCAAAAGATTATTCTAAAATATTATATGGTCCGTTAGATCAGCTAAAATATATAGGATCGGGTAGACCCATCTACTATTCTTCGTTGGAAAATGAATTCTCAGTGGGCAATTTATCAGTTTCTTTCAATCTTCAAGCTCGTTTAAAATTCTTTTTTATGCGGCAGGGTTTTTCAGATTCTATGATGGCTATGTATAGACTGGGGTATGCGGACTATGACGATAGATGGAAAAATCCGGGCGATGAGCTGACAACAAATGTTCCTTCATCTGTATATCCAATTGATAGTTTTCGGGATGAATTTTATAATAAATCAGAGGCACGCGTAGTGAAAGGTGATAATATAAGGTTGCAGGATATTTCTCTTTCCTATCGTCTAGGCAAGATGAATAAAATTAAGAATATATCTGTTCATGCTTTTATAAAAAATATGAATGTTATCCTTTGGAAGGCGAATAAGCTTGGTATTGATCCAGAATACCGTGATGCAGTGCCTTTGCCTCTTACAGTATCCTTCGGAGCTAAAATGGATCTATAATGATTGGGTTGAATATTAAAAATCTAAAAATGAAAATTTCAATAATCGGAACTTTTATAGTTTCAATATTTGCCATATCGTGTACGAAATATGTCGATATAAAGCCAGATAAAAAAATGACAGTGCCGCAATCTTTTGAGGACTGTGATGCGTTAATGGATGATAGGAGCACGATGAACTCAAGATTTCCTGTGGGCGGTGAGGTTGCTTCGGATAATTATTATTTGGCAGAAATAAACTACAATGCATTAACAAGTATTGTAGATAGAGATGCATACCTATGGAATCCAAATACAAACTTTGCTACAAATCAATGGTCTAGTTCATACAAAGCTATTATGGTTGCAAACCAAGTCCTAGAGATACTCAATAAGCTGAAAAGAGAAGATGATAGGACACGATATGATCGTCTGAAAGGCGAAGCTTTATTTTTTAGAGCTTATGCACTATCTCAATTAGCACCTGTGTTTGCGCCAACTTATCGCCCCGAATCGGCGGAACAGACATTAGGACTAGTGCTAAGGTTTAGTTCAGCGATAGATTATGTGTCTGTGCGTTCAGATCTGTTAAAAACCTATAGACAAATTGTTGCAGATCTAAAAGAAGCTGTGTCATTGCTTCCTGTTGATGCTATTTATAAGACTCGCCCTACTAAATTAGCGGCTTGGGCAACATTGAGTAGGATAGGCCTAGTTATTTCAGATTTTGAGCTGGCAATATCAGCTTCAAAAGAAGTTTTAAATCAAGGGGTTGGCTTACTCGACTATAACACAGTTAATGCAGCAGCAGCAAATCCTTTTGGTCGTTTTAATCCTGAGATTTTATTTCATGCGGCTACATTGACGAGCGTTTGTCTAAATCCGAGTGTCTCAAAGATAGATAGTATGCTTTATAGATCTTATTTACCAAATGATCTGCGCAAGGGTATTTATTTTAAGAATAATAATAATGGGACCTATGCTTTCAAAGGAAGGTATGATGGGGATATAAATGCGGCTTCTTTTGCGGGGGTTGGGTTGGATGAGGTGTATTTGAATTATGCAGAGGCACTCGTCAGAACAAATAAGTTGCAAGAGGGACTAAACGTATTTAATGCACTGATGCAGACACGTTGGAAAACCAATACATATGTTCCCTTCTCATCTGATGTGAAAGAGTCTGTTCTGTCTAAAATTTTGGAAGAAAGGCGTAAAAGTTTGATTATGCGTAATCTGAGATGGTCTGATATTCGTCGTTTAAATAGTTACGGTGGAAATATTAACTTAAAGAGAATCATTAACGGCGAAACTTATTATTTAAATGCCGGAGATCCAAGATTTACATTTTTAATACCATCTGGAGTAATGGAATATGCCCCCGAAATTATTCAAAATCCACGCTAAGGAGCTCCAGTATCATATATAGTTACGAATTCAATTTCAAAACATAACGCATAAATCAATGAAAAAATATATTTTAATTCTCATTATTTCTTGGCTGAACCTTAAAATAGGTTTATGTCAAACAGGTACTAAGATCGGCTCAGAAATTAAACTTGATCTCAAAGTGAAGGCGCTAGGTGATAGTCTTATTGATTTTAAAAAATACGACGATAGATTGCTGATTATAGATTTTCTTACTACATATTGTACCTCATGTATAGAGGCTATGCCCAAAAATAACAGGATACAAAGTGCATTTAGCGAGAAGGTTAAGATTATTCCTATTACGTCGGAGAAAAAAGAGCGTGCAGCATCCTTTTTTAGTAAAAATGAATATGTCCGTGGAAATCAGCTAACAATTGGTGTTGAAGATACGGTGCTGAGTAAAATTTTCCCCTATCAGTCTGTATCGCATGTTGTATGGATATATAAAGGCAAATTGATTGCAATTACAATGGGAGATATGTTGACAGAAGAGAATGTGAGGCATGTGCTCGCAGGGAACGATGTGTCAAATTGGCCAATAAAAAATGATTTCTTTCAAGTTGACGAAACGATAGAAAAGAGCGGCGAGCAGTTTTTTAGTAGCAAGCTTAGTGCTTTTGAAAATGGAGCTACGACACATTATAAGGTAGATACGATTGACAATAAAGTACGTGTAAGGATTACTAATGCGCCAATAATTGGTGCATTGAATTTTTTGTTTAATAAAATTGTTCCACTGCCATTGATGAAGAAGGAGCGTATCGTGTTACATGTACTTAATTTGGAACGATATGATAAACCAGACACGATGCCTATGTCGATATGGTTGCAAAAATATAGCATCTGCTACGAATCTACATGGGCCAAAGGTATGAATCAAGAGTTATTGTACAGATCAATTTTGACAGATCTATCGAACAGACTGGGGATAGAGGCGAATTTGGATCAACATATAGCTGACGTTTGGTCTGTAAACAGTGTAAGTAAAAAATCAGTTCTCGGCAATAAGAAAATAGCTTTGGGGATATGGTTAAACATGCTTGAGATATTTAATCCTGATTTTCCGCCAATTGTGTTGGATAAAATTGAAGATAAGGATGTGCTTATTAAAGGAGGAGCAGTTCAAGATTTTGAAAGTTTAAAAGAAATATTAAAAATCAATGGTTATGGGCTAAAAGTGGCAAAGAGGAAAATACTGACACTATTCGTTGTGGCTAAATAAAGATAAAGGCCGAAGGGTAACTTCGGCCTTTTGGACTTAACCTATTAATGAGGTTATGCCTTCAGTTTTACGTTTGGCGTATTAGCCCTGTTGTTTAAAGCAGTTACCATTTCACCAAGTATTGCTGGATCTAATTCTGGGTGTCCAGAACCATCATCAGTCGCATTGATGGTGCAGATACGGGCATTTCCACTACATACAGGTGTTGTAGTTGGAATAGAATAGCTCGATGACTCTGCTGGTAAGCTTTGATCATTCAATTGAAATAATGCCATTTTGCAAAATTTTAATTAACTAACTTAGATTTATGAATTGATCACAACGATGGTGTTTTGCTTGGTCAAAAAATCAAATACCATCATTGGCCCCGAGTCCGCCCATAGCGGACTCTCTGGTTTTTGGCGGTGGGACTCCTTATTTGCCAAACCATTCTTCCGATCACCGCCACCCGGGAATACGGCAAATTTGCGTCTGTAACGTCTAATAGTCGAACTTTCACAGCAGTCGCCCGGCAGAATCTGCTGATTCCCCGCATGGCGCGCCTCAACCTCCTGCAGCTTTGCTGAATGGTCCCGATTCGGATCGCTTGGTATAGCGTGGATCGGGTGTTTCTCCGAGGAATGTCGCTTGCCTTGTCCTTGGCCGTTTGTCTGTTGTTGTTTCATGACTATTTTTATTATTGACGACAGACTAGATGTAATAATAGCGCTAGCATATCATTTCATCTATATCTATTTGTATCAACCGATCTTCTGGTCACGAGATGGGAGAGGAGACATCTGCTATTTTCAGATCTATTGACTAAGGTAAATTTAGATAGCATTCGATGGTTTTGAATCCAAGATATTTAAGAAGTTGGTGTTGAATATTAACAGTTTATCTATAAAATGTTAGTGTTTTCTGATTGTAATATTCACGATTTGATAGGTGTGCTGCAAAACAAATTGGACGAAAAAAGCCAGCTTTTTGCAAGGCTGGCTAAATGGATCTGGTAAAATAATTGGTTAGATATCGATCTTACTATAATAGGATGCGGTCATACCAAGAAATGAGCTTTTATCATTGATGCTGCATTTTAAATATGCCGCTGGATAATTTTTCTTGAATCTTGCTTTCCGATCCTGTGCAATAAGGCCTATCAGTGTGCCACGATATGTGCGACGCAATAGTGCTTCAGCATAAAAATGCTGTAAATGAGCAGTAAACTTTGGGTACTTGACCATTAGTTTCATCACCTTCTTATTCCTTATCAGTACGACTACCGAATCCTCATCGGCTTCAAAACTGCTGCGCTCTCTTTTTTCCAGGTGATGGAAGCATTGTCCCGAAGAGATAAAATCTTGTACTTGTCCTCCTTCACTGTGATTACCATCCAGCCGATGGATGATCATCCCTGACAGGACAATGTGAAGATCAAATTCTTCTCCGCTGATATAACGCCTCTTTTTGACCGCGGTGACTTTAACCATGGCCTTGAGTTCCTCCCATAAGGCAGGTTCTACAGGTGAAACCTTTTCCAGTATTGCGTACAATTGCTTATTATAAATTGAATTCTCCATCGGCGGGATCAGCTATAATTAAACCTGATTTTTAAGACGCGAACACTTTCATCGGATGATGCTGACACCGGGGTAAAACTTTGTGCAGCACTTCCGGTTTTACTATTGCCGCCACCTTCTTTTTCGTCTTCGCGATCTAGCTGGATATCGATCCGTAGATCGATCGCGTCTACCAATTGTGAAGCAAAATAATCATGTGCCGGCTTGCCGAGTGATATCGCATATTGCAACTGCTTCTCATTTAAATAAAAACGCTTGGATACCCAGCCCATGAAATTGGTTTCGATGCGCATTGTTTCTTCTTCTATTACGATTCTGGTTTGCGAATAGAGATAATTTTTCCAGTCTTGTACTCCGGAGTTGTCGAAATTAAATTGTAAATGTTCCATATTGGTTTTAAATTATTTATTCGCCAATATACAGCCGAAATTGATTTTAATGATGATATAAGCCCGTTAATAAATCAAAACAGCCTTTTTTACAATCAAAACGATTTGATCGGTGATCGAATTTAATATGTACTATAAGTTATTTATTGTTATATTGTATTTTATAAATATTTTCTTTGTCAATATATAACAGGTGTATTATATATTTAAATTAACCCATTACAGAATTATGAATCGTAATATCAAGTCGTATTTGCATGTTTTTCCGATTTTTTGGTGGATTTCTTTAGTGTTAATTGCTTCTTTGGCTATCGCACTATTTCCGTTTGATGATATCTCATTTGCATATATTATGAAGCAAAATGTGCTCCGTGTGATCAGAAATACAGCAGTTATCGGTACATTAATTCTTGCGTTGGAATTTGCGATAGGATATATCCTTTACGTTAATGATCTATGGAGCAAGTCAAGTGGCAGAGCCACATTGATACACGTTTTCGGGGGAGTTATAGCCGTCGGAATTATTGCCTTTGGACTAGTTGTTCTCTTTTACTCGTCTGCCATTGTCGATGACTACCGTTTTCAGTGGGATATGATATTTATGCTTGGTCTTCTCAGCTTACTTAATTATTGGATTGCAAACAGAATTTTACTGGATAATAGCAGCCGTCTACAGGATAGGCTGAATACAGCAACTATCGAAAATGCCCAGCTCCTGCAACAAGTGGAAAGCGACAGATCGCAATTGGAGCAGCGCACCAAAGATATCGATCGGTATAAAATGGAGCGCATTATTGCTGATAAAAATAGTGTTGATCTGAGTCAGATAAAGGATCAACTAGGCAGTCAATTGGAGGGGTCGGAGGCTGAAAGACTGAGGTTGCACGAATATTGCTATCAGCTTAAAAAAGAAAAAGCTCTCATACAGCAGGCGCTCGAAAACAAGGAAATGGACTACAGTTTACTGCAACAGAATCTGGAAGAACAAAAGGATTTTATACTGAAAAATCTTGAGAAGAAAATAACTGAAACTGCCAAGCCCTCTGGCGTATATCGATTAAGAATCAGAGATAAAGAAATTTTTATTAAAGAGGATAATGTGGCCTATTGCTATGGATATCATAAAAAAAATGAGGATCCTTATCAGGAAATTGTGATGATGGACGGTACGCGATATTATCCGGGGCTGTCTGCGCTCCGGGAATTGGGCAAATTATTCCCGAGTCTGAAAAGGGTTTCCCGGAACTATCTTATTGCTGGAAGCGCATTGTTGGACTATCAGTATTCAGATAATAATCAACATTTATTATCGATTATCCATCGAAATAAACCGATTGTATTTGGAAAGTCATACTGGTATAAAAAAGAATGGGTGCTGCGTATCCGCCCTATGAACTACAGGCCAGCTGATTTTTTGAAATTCTGCGGATAAAGATCCTTTAGGTTTTTATGGTTTATGGACATAATGTTTTCTAGGGTATGCTTTAACCAAAGGAAAGGGTTCACCTGGTGCTTTTTACAGATAGCAAAAAATGAATAGATCATCGCCGCCCGCTGTGCTGCCTCATGACTTCCAGCAAAGAGATAGTTCTTTCGGCCCAGCGCAACCGGGCGAATGGCATTCTCGACTAGATTATTATCAATAAGCAGATTTCCATCATACAGGTATGCAGATAGTGCATCCCATCTGGCATAGGCATAAGCCATTGCTTTACCGATCTGACTTTTAGGAAGTGTGTTTTTTATCTCCTGGAAGATCCATTTTCCCAGCTCGTTGATAACAGGTAAGGATTCTACCAATCGCAGTTCTTTGATCTGTTCTGCGTTTAGATTCTCCTGTTTAGCTTTCCGCTCCGGGGCATAAAGCTTTTGGATCATTAGCAATGCAATTTCCGCTCTTTGCTTATCGTTATCCAGCGATTTCTCAAACTCACGCCTTGCGTGTGCCCAACATGCCAGATGTGTAACCTCTTTCTTTTTGCCGTATTTTTCATATACGGTGTACCCATCTGTCTGAAGATAACCTTTAAAGTTCCCCAGCATAGGCACAGCGGCAATGCCCCCACGGGTGGGACTATAATCAAATAATACGGTTCCCTCTAATGGGGCATGGTATACCCAATAATAGCCTTGATGGGCAGCTCCTTTTTTATCGCTGTCCAGTACTTTTATTGGGGTCTCATCGACCTGCAAGTAGCCCTGTGCTTTGGTGTCGAAGACGAGCTGTTCATATAATGGTTCCAGTTTTTCTAGTGCCTGTCTGGTCCATCCTTCGATGGTTGAGGAGGCTATCTGAATGTTTTCCCTTGCAAAGATCTGTTTCTGTCGGTATAGCGGGAGATGATCCTGATATTTACCGGTCAGGATCATCGCAAGTAGGCTTGCCCCCGGTATTCCTTTATCGATTACACGCTCGGGAAGTTCGGCAATGGCTACGGCAGATTTATCTTTGGCAGCATATTTATAACGGATGTAACGTTTGATGTAGAACTTGGCAGGCTCGCATTCCAATTCTTCGGTAATTTCCCTACCGATGCAGATCATTTGGGATAAGTCACCCTCGGGATGGATCTCGATCTCTTCCACAGGAAGGTGTGCTGGTAACTTAGCACGCCCTTTATGGTTGGGTCGCTTGCAGATATATTCGATTTTTTGCTTAACTTCTTGCTGTTGCTGCTCTACTTCCGCAGGCTCCGCATGAAAAGGAAGCATGGTCTGGGCGGGATCGCCCTCAAAGCGTTCACGCTTCTGTCCAAACTGCATACGCTTGTACATAGCAAGTTGCGATTCCAGGTAATCTATTTTTTCATCTTTTACAGAGGAACTTTTGGAAAGGTCGGTAATTTCTTTCTGTTGACTGGAAATAACCTTGAGAAGGTCTTCTTTTGAGAGATTTTCCAGTTCTTTTTCCATAGTGTAAATATAAGCAAAAAGTAGCTTTTATCTTATATAAAACCACTTTTAAGGCAAAGAAAACCGTCTTTTTTGAATACTTTTCACAACCTGTATCCCCTCAACCATCAGTACCAGATCACTCCAGGACAACTCTCCGTTTTTTACATGTGGCGGTAAAAAGGTTCCGCTTTCCAGACGTTTGTAATACAACACAAAGCCTCCTTTTTCCCAGTGGAGAAGTTTTATATGCGTACGGCTACGGTTTAAAAACACGAATACCTCACCACTGGTAGCTTGTCGTTGCATCACTGATTTGATCAGTCCGCATAGTCCATCGAATGATTTGCGCATATCACAGTGGCTGTCGTAAAGGTAAAACCGGTGTGATGAACCCAGCGCAAACATTAGTAAAGCTGTATCAGTTGAGAAACAAGGGCTAGATCGTGCTCTACCTTAATCCGTACTCCGTTGGGATAAATAACTTCAACTTCATGTTTACTGCTGATCTTATCGATGGTTATAAAACTACCGCTGGCTGTTTCTTCCCCTTTGCTGCGAGAAAACCAATAATAAAAAGTGGCTTCGTTAATCCCGTTTTCAGCGCAATAAGTCTTCTTGCTTTTTCCGCTAGATCGCCAGTCTGATATCATAGACAGCATGGCTGCTCTTTTTTCTTTCATATTCATAATGCAAAGCTAGGCCATACACTTAAGCTTTTAAATACGTACTTGGTAGGGCGAATACGGTGCTGCAGCACATCGCTGCCAATAAAAAGCAGGCAAGCTGAAATTAGAATCAGTCCTCTCCGGCTGATTCTGTTGGAGGTTAACCGACGTTTTCGTGCACCTGCTCTACATCGAGATAGAAATATTCTGCAAATATCTTGATCGGAATTGCTGTTTTTCGGGGTAGGTTATAGGCATCCCGTATGTCTTCAAATAGGCGATAGCATTGTCTTTCGGATTTTCCGAGCAGGGGAGCTGCTTCCCGCGGATAGATCAGCAGTCGATTTTGTTTTTTCATTTCATTGGATTTTTGAGGGATCCAAAAAGTCATATCCGACCGTGGGTAATCAGTTGTTGAAGCAGTGTTAAAGCGTTTGCAATGCGTAAATAGTGCGTTATTGATTGGTCATTGACGCACTTGTGACACTATAGTTGCTTCAAGAGATAGTACATAGCGAAATCCGCCCATAGAACGAATCTACAAGACTTTATCTACACTGATTGATGAAATGGATGATAATTGGTTACGGCTTGGACAGCATTGGTCTGATTCCTCTCCATGGCTTTTATTCACCATGTTAAAGGTTTTAAGATACTTATTTTTTGACATTTATTGCCATTTTTGGCCATTTCTTCCGACTGCAGACATCTCTTCCCGACTTTGTTTGCACACCCTGCATCTTCGTATTGTCAAAACAAAATTAATATCATGGCAAAACAAGTAGGTTTAATCAAATTGAATGGAAACGTCGGGGACCTTTCCTTCTTCAAATCAAAGACAAATGGTTTTCAGGCTCGTATGAAAACCGGGGTATCGGCAGACCGCATTGCAAGTGATCCTGCATTTGCACGTACTCGTGAAAATGGTAGCGAGTTTGGACGGGCGCAACAGGAAGGTAAAAAGTTGCGCGGCCTTCTAAAGGATGTGTTGTTTCAAAATGCGGACAGCCGTTTCAGCTTACGCCTGGCAAACCGATTGTTGAAAGTCATTCAGACGGATTCGGTCAATATCCGTGGCAAACGGGGGTTGGTTGCCGAAAATCTGGTTATGCTGCAGGAGATCGAGTGCAACAATCGGACAAAATTGGCTGATATTTCGCTGCTGCCAATTGCATTGAACTATGATCGTAGCAGCGGTACGGGCACGCTGGAATGTGCGCAGCTGATCCCTATGCTGAATATCGCCAAACTCAAAGGGGCGACACATGTGCGCTACATGTTGGTGCTTCAGGAATTTTCGGGAGAAGATTTGGATCAGAGGCCTTCCATTCAGCGGTCGGAGTATGTAGATCTGATGACAATCGATCCTATAGATCTACAGCTAACGGCGACCTTGCAGGCCGATGCTGCAAAATCTGTATTGCTGCTCGCTGGATTGGAATATTTTCAGTTGGTCAATAGTGCTTATTATCCCTTGGCGAATGGGAAGTACAATGCCTTAACCATTAAACAGGTGTACACACCTTAGGATTATGGCGGTTAAACACACCCTGCTGCTCCTACGAAAGTATGGAGCACAGGGAACAAATGGAACGATTAGCTATCAGGGTGAACATATCTGCCACAGCATCGAATTGCCAGATCATAACAACCTGCCTAGGATCAGCTGTATTCCGGTAGGCCGGTACAAACTGCAAAAACGCCGCTATCCAAAGCATGGGGAGCAGATCGGAATCCCCAATGTGCTGGGACGCGAAGCGATCCTGATCCATGCGGCCAACAATGCATTGCGCGAACTGCAGGGCTGTATCGCACCCGTAACCACGCTAACCGGTGAGGGTACGGGGGATTACAGCGGTAAAGCGCTGGCGAAGCTGAAGGCGCTGGTGTATAGCTTGTGGGATATGGGGGATGAGGTGTATTTGAATATTCGATAACAATTGGGAGGACATGAATTTTTTGCTGCATTCCTTTGTGCTATCTTCTTAGCAAGATGACGGCATAAATCAAACTCGCTGTGCTCGGACAGTGATTTATGCTACCGTCATATTGCGTCAGCGATAGGCAGTCGGAACGTTATGCTGTCAATTCTTTGTCCTCCTATATTGCTCGAATATAGAGGGGGTGATGGGATGACAATCAGAAAGCTATATTTTCTATCCCTGGCCCTTCATATTTATCGAAGTGAGTTGTTGGAGGGGGATTGAAGTCGGAATATTAGGCTTTAACCGTTCATCCAGTCTCTTTAAAAACTAATATGTATGAAAAAAATCTTAAACAAAATAGGAGCAGTGCTGCAGGTGGTTCTTGCGGCTCCAGTCAAATGGCCAGGGAAAGCCGGCAATATATTGAAATATATCGCAGTGGGGCTGGGTATATTGGAAACAGTGATGGAACAGGAAATGCCACCGCCTGAAAAGTCTTCTGATGATGCCTCTGGACAGGAATCAAGCGGCCCATCGCCCGCATCTACGAAGCCTCCGGTCGATAATGCCGAGGGGCAAATGTTGCCCCAAGAAAGGAGTGAAGCCGATGAAAATCAATGATATCCGCATCTCAGCCCTAGGTGGTACGCTCTGTTCCATCTGGGCCAGTTTCTCGCTGGGCGATGTGGTGCAGACGGTACTGACAGCAGCGCTTGGTACCATCGTTAGCTTCGCGACCAGTAGACTACTCGGAAGGTGGTATAAAAAGACAAGCGATAAGCAACGATAAACAGTGCATGGAAGACGTCTCCTAAATTGGAGACGTCTTTTTTGCGGTTAGCATTTCGGTTATGCAGAAGTTGCAGTAAAGATGCTGTCATAAGCGATAAAAAAAATTGGAATCAAAGTGGTAACATGCCGCGCGACCGTGTCATAAAGGCAATAGCAACCTCCGCGAATCCGATGATGACATGGGGTAAATAGGTATACCGGCTAAAATCCAAAAGCCAAGGGGATGCCGCCAGGAATATACCCGAAAAGATATCAAAAACCAGATGCGCATCCATCGGCATAACCCTAAATAGACCAAGTTCGTATTGTGTAATGGCACTGTATACCAAGGTCAATATGCCGAGTATGACAAATACTGCTCCTTCCGAGCTACTATTGCTGAGATCAAATAGCTGTGGACAGAGAATCAGAAAAATCGCTGTTATATAATCAAGTATGCCATGAATTTTAGTGCTGAGAACTTTCATAGTTTATTTACAGTTACCATTTATTTTTTCTTTTTGGAACAAAACTGATAGGCCACCAATCCAATGACCAGACCGACCACAACAGATTTGCTGATAAAGGACTTTTTATTATACTTCCATTCAGCACCGAGTCCCAGTTCTTTGGCTATGTTGGGTAGATGGCCTTTTGCGATATCCTGTGCAACACCTTCCAGCATATTGATGCGGTCTGCAAGTACCAGTGGGAGCCATCGGCCATAACTTGATTCGCTATAATTAAAAGCCATGCGCCTAATTGCGCCGCTCAGCCCTTTAGGTGGATTGTCGGTTCCATATACTGCTGTCAGGTTCGGCCGTTCAACAGACTTGAGTATTTCAACCGTTTCTTCCTGTAACGGAGGCCGCTGCCATGCATAGCCCTGGTGCTCTTCATTATTTCGTTTCTTAATGGGAAAGGTCGGATCATTCTTGGGGTCAAAATCCATGCCCCAGCCTTTAATATGGCTATATTGTCCTTGTCTTTCATTGATGAAATCTTCGGGTGTAGTTTGATCTGTCATCATAATAAAATATCTTAAGTTGAAGCCAATGGTGGAATTAATACGGTTTTGATACAGTTATCCAATTTGGAAGAGAAAAGATGATAAGCATCGCCTACTTCTTCCAGTGGAACCCGGTGCGTAATCAGTTCTTTGGGATTGATAACACCGTCCTGTACATGTTGGATCAGTTTGGGCAGCAGGCGTTTTACCGAGGCTTGGTTAGCCCGTATCGTGATTCCTTTATTGAGAACATTACCAATGGGCACCAGACTGTTGGTAGGCCCATAAACACCCACAATCGACACGATGCCACCTTTTTTTACACTGTTAATCGCCCAATGAAGCGCCGTAGTAGAACCTCCTTGGAGCATCATATATCTTCCTAATAGGGTATTTATCGAATTGCCGGCAGCTTCACAGCCCACAGCATCAATGCAAACATCAGCTCCCAGGGAATCGGTAATTGTCTTTATAAAGACAACCGGATCTCCGATTGAACGAAAATTAACCGCCTCACACTGCGCGTAACGTTCAGCGAATTCAAGCCGATAATCAACCTGATCGATAATAATGACCCGTGCTGCACCAAACAGCCAGGAACACTTGGCTGCCATAATACCGATAGGGCCCGCACCAAATACCACGACGGTATCGCCGGGCTGTATCCCAGCCATTTCAGCCGCCTGATAACCCGTCGGTACCACATCGGTCAACAGGACGGCGTCATCAGGATCCATCCAGTTGGGAATAACGACGGGGCCTACATCTGCATAGGGCACGCGCACATATTCGGCCTGCCCGCCAGCATAGCCTCCCGCGGTATGGGAATAGCCGAAGATCCCACCAACTGCGGTGGCTTCGGGATTGGACTCATGACAGTTGCCGTATAATTCCTGCCGGCAAAAAGCACATTTGCCACAGGCAATATTAAACGGGACCATCACCCGGTCACCCACTTGTAGATTTTCTATTGCCGTTCCCACCTCGACCACTTCACCGATGAACTCGTGACCAAAAGTAGAGCCTATCCGCGTGTCGGGTACCAGTCCATGGTAGAGATGCAAGTCTGATCCGCAGATGCACGAACGCAGTACTCGGACAATGACATCCTGTGGATGGAGGATTTCTGGCAATGGGACATTTTTATCCGCTCGTACGCGATAGGGCCCCCTATAATTCATTGCAAGCATAATACATAGATTTTTAGCTGTTACCAATTAAACCAGCATTGAGCCAAGCTCAACACGATAAAGGAAGGACTGTCCCGTCCTATTGGTTTGCATATTTTGCGTATCAGGGATTTGTACGCTTCCATGCGTATTAAAAGCGCCGGGCTATGGCAGGCCCTATTTGAACGGATTGTGAATGCCCCGTGGGCGTTGGCGAAACTGAAGGCAAATTTCCGGGATGTAATAATTTGCTGAACAGGGAATATCACGAAAATCAGATAGTCACTAAATAGGTAAGCAATATTAACTATCTAAGAATGGGGAGAACTGTGGATCTTGCTGAGAAGCTCCGAAGTTGCCGGATGTTACAATTGCGACAGATTCTTAATATGTCTGATTTGCAGCTCTCAATTCAGCGATAATAAGATGTTGCTATGATATTTTTTAATCTTTATTTAAAATCTTGAAAAACTTGTTGTTTTCAATTTTTAAAAATACATTTGTTTGTTAATATTTATTTAGACTCATTATATATAACTATATTAACTGAAAAGATCGCTATAATGACCGCAGGAATGTCGGGATGCTGATCAACCCAATTGCTCAATTTAAAAACAATAAATAATAACAACAGAAAACCATGTATCTATCTTTGAAAAACAGTAAATCATTTTCTTTTCTTTTGTGTTTGCTTGCTTTCCTATATGCTGGAAATGTGCTGGCACAAAAGAACACTAATAACCTTATTCAGGGACAGGTGACCACCCGTGATGGGAGTCCTGCGGCCTACAGCACCATTAAACTTTCGAATGGCAGGAGTGCGCGGGTCGATAAGGAGGGGCGGTATACCTTTCGCGATCTCAACCCCGGAACGTATGTGGTCACGGTGAGCTTTGTGGGTTTACCGGAGCAGTCGCAGACCCTATCCGTTGCGGTAGGGGAAACTGCCGTGGCGGATTTTGTCTTATCTGCGGACGGAAAGACGCTGGATGAGATCCTGATCATTGGCCAGAAATATGCCATTACCTCCAAAAAGGAAAGTGACTATGTGGCGCGCTTGCCGCTCAAAAACCTTGAAAACCCGCAGGTATATAGTGTGGTGGACAAGGAACTGATCAAAGAGCAGATGGCGCTCACGTTGGAGGAGTCGTTTCGAAATGTGCCGGGAGCGGCGCCATCCAAGACGGGAGCCGGAATGCCTTCTTTCTTTTCACGCGGCTTTCAGACCAGCGAAAATTTTAGGAACGGTATGGCGACTTATTTGCGTACTGGGATTGACCTGGCACAAGTAGAACGCGTGGAAACCATAAAAGGCCCGACTTCAACACTGTTTGGTGCACAAATGACGTCCTTTGGTGGGATTGTGAATTACATTACAAAAAAGCCTTATGAAACATTTGGCGGCGAGGTGGGGTACAGCATGGGAAGCTGGGACATGAATAGGCTGACGGCCGATATCAATGCGCCGATCGCGGCCGAAGAGGGCTTGCTCTTTCGCGTGAACCTCGCACGGCAGAAAGAAAATACCTTTCAGGACCAAGGCAATAATGCCACTGTGCTGATCGCGCCAAGCCTGTCTTATCAGGTCAACGATCGGTTAAAACTTTCATTGGATGCTGATTTCTATTCGGTAAAAGGAATTACGCCTGCTGGATGGATGATTGATCCGAAGCTTGGGAAAACAAGCTTTGACCAGCTACACCTCGATTATCGACAGTCGCTGAACGACAATTCGCTGGTAAGCCGGCAGTCGTCCAGCAATGTTTTGTTTCAGGCCGACTACAAACTGTCGGATCAGTGGCAGTCGCAAACCAAATATGCTTGGGGTAATGGGAGCTACGATGATCTCCATATCTTTGATATGATCTGGAAAACAGACAAATTGGTGGATAGAATCCTGCGCGTGTTTACGGATGAAGAATCAGCCCGTAAAAATTTCCAGCAAAATTTTATTGGGGATTTTAAGATCGGCCAGTTCAGAAATAGGATGGTCGTTGGGCTGGACTATATGTCAAATTACCGGAAGACACGTTACGATGGATTGGGCTATGGTGGAATCCCGGTATTTGCGCCAGCCCAACTCGATAGCCTGTCGAAGACGCCGGTAATCCGGATCGAAGATGTCAATGCGGTGCTGGCCAAACGCAATACAGGCCAGAATATCACAAAGGAAGCCAGTTATAGTGCTTATGTTTCGGATGTCTTTAATGTGACCGACCGTTTATCGGCCATGGCCAGTTTGCGGATTGACCGAATTATAAATGAAGGGCTAAGCAATACATTGACCAGAATCGAAAAAAAGGATAGGTATAATCAGACAGCACTGTCCCCCAAATTTGGACTGGTCTATGAAATACTGAAAGATAAGGTTTCCTTGTTTGCCAATTACATGAATGGTTTTAAGAATATACCTGGCCGGGAACAGGTGGACAAGACCTATTCCTTTTTTAAACCGCAGCGGGCCAACCAGCTGGAAGGCGGGGTCAAAGTCGAATTGTCTGATGTATTCAATGCAACGGTCAGTTACTACAATATTGATGTGACCAACAGTTTGTATACTGAAACGCGTAGCACTGGAAATTTCACAGTTCAAGGAGGGACGCAAAATAGCAAAGGTTTTGAAGTCGAGCTAATCGGTAAGCCATTCACAGGCTTTAATTATGTGGCCAGCTATGGGTACAACGATAACGAATTTATTAGTGGCGCCAATATCGGCAAAAGAGCGATAGGAACTCCGGAGCATGTGTTGAACATCTGGACAAGTTATGCATTGACCGATGGTAGAGCAAAAGGCCTTGGGCTTGGTGTTGGTAATTCCTACATTTCCAAAGCTTTTCTGGATGCTGCCAATACCTTTACTTTAGGTGCTTATAATCTATTGGATGCAACAGTCTTCTATAACCGGCCAAAATATAGTGTCCGCGTAAAGGCGAATAATATCCTGGATAAAAAATACTGGGTCAGCGACGGCTACTATGCCCGTCCGCAAAAGCCATTCAATTTTATGGCCAGTGTAGCCTATAAGTTTTAAATTTCTTTGGTTTCTGGGAACAGCCTGTTCCCGGAAGCCAAATGATAAGATTCAGACAAGCGATTCAACCGGCATGCTGCTGTTATGTTGTGCGATAAATGGCCTGATCGACAAATGGCTGTAAATACACCTAGTTCCGGGCTTAGGCCTTTGGTCTTGGCGAATTAGTGCGTTAATTGACCTAATAATTCGATTTAGTCCCTTGTTTTCTTATATTTGGGTTATCAACTAATCTTTGCTTATACCTAAATTGAAATGATAAACGGAATGAAATGTCGACTGATGATCCTGATCATGGCGTATTTGACACTCGAAGTGGCAAAAGCACAGTCCCTTGATGATTTTACACTACCCACGCCCTGGACGGCCGAGGCATTGACAGCTGAAACGCCGCTACCGGAATATCCTCGTCCACAATTGCAACGTAGCGAATGGCAAAATCTCAACGGACGATGGGATTATATGGGCGGCAGTGCGCTGCTGGATCCGCGTCAGGCTGGAGCGCCACCGCTGTTTCCGGCAAAAACCGAATCAATCCGTGTGCCTTTTGCCCCTGAGTCGGAACTATCCGGAATTGCCAGGAGCGGCGAGAAATTTCTGTGGTACAGACGAGCTCTTACTATTCCATCAGCATGGAAGGGCAAACGCATTTTATTGCATTTCGGCGCGGTGGACCAGTATGCGGCGATCTTTGTGAACGGTAAAAAAGTAGGTGATCATACAGGTGGATACCATGCTTTTAGCCTCGATATAACGGATTTCCTAAAGACAGGGGACAATAGTCTTGTTGTAGGGGCCTACGATGCGAATGATGGTAAAACAGCATCGGGAAAGAATGGCGATAAAGGTGATTATACCTTTAGCTCGGGCATCTGGCAAACAGTCTGGATAGAACCTGTACAGCAAAAATACATCACGCAGCTGAAACTGATCCCTGAGCTGAAAAATAAACGCTTGCAGCTCACGGCGCTCACCGAAGGCAAAGACCTCACCGTGGTTGCCACCGCCTATGCGGATAAAAAGCAGGTGGCGACGGCGACGGGAACGGATCACAAAGCATTTTACCTCAATGTAAGCAATCCGCACCTATGGAGTCCCGAAGATCCATTTCTGTATCAGCTGAAAGTGGAACTTAAAGATAAAGAGGGGCGTACGGTGGATCAGGTAGACTCTTACTTCGCTATGCGCTCAATCGGTATTGGCAAGGTGGACGGCATCAATAGAACCTTGTTAAATGGCAAATTTCAATTTCAGATCGGTGTGCTTGATCAAGGATATTGGCCCGACGGCATTTTTACGGCACCGACCGAAGCGGCTTTGCTGTACGATATCGAACTGGCGAAAAAGGCTGGATTTAACGTCATCCGTAAACATATCAAAGTGGAGCCCATGCGCTGGTATTATCACTGTGACCGGCTTGGGCTGATGGTCTGGCAGGATATGCCCAACTTGTGGTACCCGGACGATACGGATTCGGTAGCGGTACGTAAACAGTTTCGGACCGAACTGAAGCAAATGATGGATCAGCTGTCAAGTGTTCCCTCGATCGTCACTTGGGTGCCTTTCAATGAAAACTGGGGCGCATTTGAAGTGGCGGATATAACCAAATGGACAAAAGAATATGATCCTACGCGCTTAGTCAATGGCAATTCGGGCTATAATTACGCACCGGGATACCGGCCTGCGCAAGGTGACCCCGGTAATGGCGACTTCGTGGATAAGCACCACTATGGAAAGATGGAAGATAAAGCGTTTCCGCAGCCGGACGAAAACCGGGCCGCATCTTTGGGCGAATTCGGTGGAAAAGGTCTTTTTGTGCGCGACCACATGTGGCCTGTGGCAAATAACGCTTACGAGATCCTCATCAATAAAGATATACTCTCGGATACCTACGTTTACCTGCTCAATGAGATCGAACAGCGTATGCTGTACAGCGGTTTAAGCTGTGCGATCTTCACCCAGACTTCAGATGTGGAGCATGAAATCAATGGGTTGGTGACTTATGATCGCCGGGTGGAAAAGTTTGACATGCAGAAAGTGAACTGGATAAATCAGGCAATTATCCGCAACAGTGAAAGAATGGGCAAAAAGAAAAAAATCAGTTCAATTTCAAGGGTTTATCCGGTGGAATAGCCATAGTTCAGTCAGGGACGGTACCTCCCGGCTAAATGCGCTGAGCACACGGTGTTGCCGTGCGCTCAGCGCATTAACTCAGTTTGCATTAACCGAAGACAACACCCTCGTAAAAGGTATTATAAATGGGGTTCTATTTTTTTATTTATTCCAGTTGCATGTCGAATTCATCAAAAGATTCTTTCCGCGAGGCTATGTCAACGCTACGATGGTAAAACTGTTTTGATCGTTGGTCATAATCTGATTTACCAATAGACCTGAGTCGTGGCATCGGGCAGAAATAAATTGCTTCAACAACCCAGGGTTTTCATATTGCCTGAAAACCCTGGGTATTCCTATTGAAAAAGGGGGGGGAACTTTCGGATACCCGCTGTTGGTTTACCATCCTCGGCTTTGCCGCCGGTAGGCTATTCCTGTTCTTTCAGGTATTCGATCATGGCATCAAGACTCTGCAGCAGCTTTTCGCCTTCAAATCCCACTTTTCGGAAACGGATATTGCCTTTACTGTCCAGGATCAGCGTGGTCGGAATGGAGGTGATACCGAGCTTGTTGCTCAGTTTCTTATCCTGGTTGTAATAAAAGGGAAAGTCAAATTGCGGGTTGGCCTGCGCCCATTTGTAGGCATCGTCCCAGCTGTTGCCGCTGCCTGAATTGAGCACGACAAACTTGACTCTGGGGTCATCTGCATACTTTTTGTACACCTGATGCAGGTAGGGGAAGGAGGCAATACAGGGCTTGCACCAAGTTGCCCAGAAGTCAATGACCACAATCTTGCCTTCCAGGTCCTGCGGGCCCAATGGCCTGCGCGCCATATCGACGATGCTGAACGCTGCCGGAAACGGGCTGCTGCCGATGGTCTTGGCAAATTCCTGATAGTAATGCTGCTTCCACTGCCTGTCGAGCTTGCTGAAATAGGCCTGCCGGTCGGCGGTACGGATCCCCCGCAGGCTGATTGCATCCTCCAGCAGCTGCCGGATCTTGGGGTCAAAGGGGGCCTGCTGATAGGCGGATTCGAGTACGGGTAAGGCGCTTTCCGCATCATTCCATTGCTGGTACTGCCCGGCGACAGCACGCAGCAGTGCCGGAGACTTCAGTGTGGGAATGCTCCGGGCAAACCACTGCCGGGCAGCTTCCGGCTGGTTCAGCCGGGCTGCCAGAAGCCCTTGGCTGGCCATGATCTCCGCCTTGACTGCTTCGATCTTGTCAGCCCGCGCGGGATCGTGGGCGACCAGATAGCCGGTCTCGGGAAAATAGCGGATCAGGCTCACGGGATACGCCGCGACGCTATCCAGAACATACAAATTAAGCCTGGAGGCTTCGCGCAGCAGGATCTGGTGATCCAGCATCAGCTGCACATAGTTGCGGTACGCGCGCCATTTGTAGGGATCCGGCTCCCAGGTGGTGATCAGGGGCAGATAAGTACGTGCCGCTGCACTGTCGCCACGCTGCACGTGGTAGCTGAACAGGTACTCGTAGGCACTGCCAAAGGCCTCCTTGTTGCTGTCGTTTCGGCGCTCCAGCAACTGCTGTACCCCAGCCACCACAGCGGACGAGTCTGGCTCACGCAGCAGCGTATTGAGCCGGTAGGAGATTCCGATCTTTTCGTTGGGAAACTCGTCCACCACCACACGGCGGATCGAGTCCACCTTTTGGTTCTGCCCCAGGATCAGATAGCCCATCGTCACTTTGTTGAGATTGCCCTCGGAGAGGGGATTGCTCCTGAATTTTTTCTCGATCACAGCCAGGCCCTCTTTCAGCAGCTGCGCCTGCCGGGCGGGACTGCCCTCCTTCATCTGCAGAGCAATCAGCCGCAGCCGGGCCTCATAGTTGTCGGGATACAGCCGCAGCTCTTCCTTTAAGTAATGTTCCTGTAGGGCGACGATACGGTCGGAAGTCTTGTTCTGCACCGGCAGGCTATAGGATTTGCCCAGGTAATTGCCGGCAATGAGTTTGCCCTGTTTATAGATATAAATTTCGTACTGGCTGCTGTCGCTGGCCTGCTGCACAAATTTCTTGTCTTTATCGGAAATGGTAAAGCAGGAAAAGTTGGCATAAGGCGGCAGTTTAACCTGTACCTGCCAGCGGCCATGCTGCTGCTGCATGGGTATGCGGTTGGGCAGCTCATAAAAGTTGGAGTAGCCGAAGTCCACGAAAAAGGGGCCTGCGGTACTGGGTGCAGCGCTGCCGCGGGGATCAAAGCTGATCGTCACGGTATCACCAGCCGCGGCTTTTGCCGGCATAATGCTTACCTGTGCCCGCAGTATCGGGCTTGTTTGCAACAGGACGAGCAGCAGCGAAAGGTTGAGTAGCTTAATCATTCTGCTGGAGATTAGGGTTGGTCAATAGAATAGTACTTGCGATCGGTATTTTTAAGTCGCTTTCGCTAAAGTCTGTTTTGGCTGCTGTAAGCACCGGCAGGGCCCTGTTGGTCCGGACTAGGTCAAACCAGCGGTGCCCCCATTCGCCGAGCAGCTCCAGTTGCCGTTCTTTTTCCAGAGCCACTGCGATATCGGCTTTGGCCATCGTGTGGGGCAGGGCATCGAGTCCGGCACGCTCACGGATCTGGTTGATATCGTCGATGGCGGCGCCGAGCTTGTTCTGGTTGAGACGGGCTTCGGCACGGATCAGATACTGTTCGGCCAGACGCAGCACGGTATTGTATTCGGTGACGGGTGTGCTGGTACGAACCTTGTACTTATAAGGCATATAACGCGTCTCACTACCGACGGCATAGGACTTCAGCCAGTTGGCTTTACGCAGGTCACCCTCCTCATAATCCTCCAGTGTGCTGTTGTACAACTGATAAAAGCTCCGCGCTGTGGCCACAGGGGGAACGATGCTGAATCCTTCCCAGGTATTGACGCCGGCAGTGGAGAGGTTGACGGTCTGCAGCTGCCAGATGGCTTCTTTGCTGGTTTTCAGGAACACGGTATTCAGATCGCGGGAGAGCTCATAACGGCTGTCGCCAATGACTTTGTCGGCTGTGGCCTCGGCATTGGCCCAGTCCGACCGGTAGAGGTATACTCTGGCCAGCAGGGCTTCCACTGCTTTGCGGTTGGGACGGATGCGTTCAGTGCCGATGTAGGTATCGGGGATATCCGCAGCAGCCTGCTTGAGGTCTTCCACCATAAAGGCATAGAGCTCTTCACGGGATGCAGGACCTTTCTGGTTGTTGAGTTCCAGATTTTTGGTGTCCGTGATCAAAGGGACTTTATTGAACAGATTGCTGAGGTAAAAGTAGCAGAAGACCCGCGTAAAACGGGCTTCGGCAGACAGCTGTGCTTTGACCTCAGTGCTCAGCGCCGAGGCTTCCAGACCTTCGATAATTTTGTTGCTATGGTTGATATAGCTGAAAGGCTGGGACCAGAGACGGTCGAGATAAGAGGTGGCGGGACTGAGTTTATTGTATTTGTACTCATCATAAGTGGTGAAGGCTGAATTGTACTCGTCGGCCAGACTGGACAGGACGATGGTCATCAGTCCGCTGGCAAACTGGTTGTTGTAATTGTTCATGCTGGTATACAGCCCGGCTACTGTTGCACTGGCGGTTTTGGCGTCGCTGAAAGCCGCACCGGCGGAAACTTCGGTCCGCGGGGGATCGGTCTCCAGAAATTTGCTGCAGGACAGGTGGAGCAGCGGCGTGGCAAAGAGGCTGTAGATGATATATTTTTTCATGGGATAGTTCGTTGGTCGTTTCATGATTCATTAAAAAGTAAGCTGCACACCGAAGGTATAGGTACGCAGGGACGGCGTGGCGTTGGGGCGTACAGACCCGAAGGGGTTGACATCCGAAAGGTTGCTGCGGTCAAAACCGGGCATCTCGGGATCCATGCCCCTGAAGCTGGTCCAGGTCAGGAGATTTTGCGCGGTAAACTGCAGGGCGGCCCGGCTGATGTGGATTTTTTGCGCCCATCGGGAGATATCGTAACTGAACGACACATTTTTTAGCCGGATGAACGAGGCGTCGTCCCACACGGCAGAGGAGTACCGGTAATTGTTGCGGTACACCACATTGGCCTCGTTGGCACCATTGGCAGTGGCACGTGGGATATCGGTGATGTCGCCGGGCTGCTGCCAGCGGCCCAGTACGTATTCGTCCAGATTGGCCATGGAACCGATGCCGGTCGCCAGTGGCCCATAGCCGATGGAAGGGCCTTCCTGCTTGACAAACTGCAGCATAAAGCCCAGACTCAGCGGACCGTAGCTCAGGTTGTTGCTGATGCCCCCATAGTATTTGGGCATGAGCGAGCCCAGGGTCACGTAGTCATTCAAATCGGTAATCTTGCCGTCGCCGTCCACATCCCTGAACTGGGCAATGCCGGTCTGCGGATTCACACCGGTGAACTGGAAGCCGCGCACGATGCGTGTGGATTCGCCGATAACGTAGCGGCGGGCATCGCTGCTGCTTTCAAGCCCCGGATATTCGAGTAGGGTATTGGACGGAAAGGTGATATTGAAGCTGGTGTTCCAGCTGAACTGTTCCCGCTGGATATTGGTGCTGCTGAGCTCCAGTTCCCAGCCCTTGTTTTCGATCTTTGCCGGCTGATTGCCAAAATAGGAGGTAAAGCCCGTCTGTGGCGCCAGGGTAATATTGATCAGCTGATTGCTGGATCTATTGTTGTAGTAGTTGAGGGTCATAAAGATGCGGTCCTTCAAAAATCCGAGGTCAAGGCCCAGCTCTTTCTTTCTGATTTCTTCCCAGCCAAAATTGGGGTTGTAAACCCGGGTGGGATACAGGCCCGTGATGCCCTGGTAGGCGAAGTTGGTGCCCCAGGTATCGAGATACTGGTAGTCGCCGATCTGGTCATTGCCGGTGACACCCCAGCTGGCCCGTAGCTTTCCGAAGCTCAGTACGGACTGCCCGCGCAGGAATTCCTCGCTGCTGAATACCCAGGCCGCGCCAACTGATCCGAAGTTACCGTACTTGTTGTTGGGACCGAAGCGCGAGGATCCGTCCCGGCGGTAGCTGACATTGAAGAGGTAGCGCTCATCGTAGGCGTAGCTGATCCGGCCGAAGGCGGATTGGTAGCGGTAGTCCGTGTATTGGTTGTTGCGGACCGCGAGCACTCCGGCTGCAGTCATGTTTTCAAGCTGCGAATCACTCGGGTAGCCGCTGCCGTCGATGTGTTTGCCCTCGCTGACCCGCTGCTGCCAGGTGCCGCCGGCGAGCAGCCTGACGTCGTGCTTGCCAAATGTTTTGCTGTAATTGAGCTGGGGCTCGACGATGTAGGACTCGTAGTCCGAGTTGCCGTAAGAGGCCATCGAGCCGGTACTGGTTGCTGGATTGAATCCGGCATTGGGCAGCAGGCGCGTCTCGTCCATGCTTTTGAGGTTGTAACCCAGGCTGATCTTGGCCGTTAGCTCGGGCAGGATCGCATACTCGGCAGAAAGATTGGCCAGTAGCGATTTGGACTTCGACAGCCCTGAGCGCTCCATATAGGCCGCGGGATTCTGCTGACTCTGCTGGAACCAGTAATAGTCGCCCTTTTCGTCATACAGCGGATAGTTGGGGGCAATGTTATAAAACTGTGCGATATCGGTCGGTACCGTGTTGTTGCGGTCCAGATTGAGGTTGAAGCTGCTGTTCAGTTTGAAGCGCTGGTCGCGGGACTGGGTGGACAGATTGAGCAGGGCTCCGCCGCGCTGATAGGTCTTGTTGCCGGGCAGGGGATCGCCCTGCCGGTTGAAGTTGGTGCTGGCGAGATACTGGGTATGCTCGTTGCCTCCGGCAAAGGACAGCTGGTAGCTCGAGAAGGGTGAGCTGGCACCGTAAAATGCTTTCTGCCAGTCGCTGTAGGCATGCTGGTCCCAGGTCAGCAGGTCCGGTGCGTTATCCACCGTCGGCTCAAACTGGTCGTTCGCAAAGCCTTCCTTACGGATCTGTAGGTATTGTTCGGTATTGAGCATCTTGAGGTTACGGATGGCTTTGCCCGAACCGATGCTGGCGTTGAAGTCTATTTTGAGCCCGCTTTTATTGCCTTTTTTGGTGGTGATCAGGATCACGCCGTTGCCGCCGCGGGAGCCATAGATGGCTGTGGCATCGGCGTCCTTGAGCACGTCTATGCGTTCGATGTCCTTGGGGTTGATCAGGCTCAGGGGACTCTGATTGCCATTGGCCAGGGCAAACTGGTTCATGCTTTCGTCCGAAAAGGGAATGCCGTCGATGATGTAGAGCGGGCTGCTGCCGTTGCTCAGTGAATTGACGCCACGCAGCTGCACCTGAAACGAGCTGCCGGGCAGCCCCGAATTGGATGCGATGCTAAGGCCGGCGACACGGCCTTGAAGTGCGGCGAGGGGATCCAGTACGGGCTGTGTTCCGATCTCGCGGCTGGTCACACTGGATACCGAACCTGTGTTTTTGCGGACGGAGGAGGTACCGTAACCGATGACCACCACTTCATCGAGATTGCCGGGATCGGCCTCGAGGCTTAGCTCAAGCGGGGCGCTGCCGGCAACTTTAACTTCTTTGCTGCGGTAGCCCACATAGCTCAGCGACAGGATGTCGCCGGCCTGCAGCCCATGTAAAGTAAAATGTCCGCCTGCATCGGTGACGGTGCTGGTCACTTTGTTTTTGACACGGACGCTCACGCCTTCTAGGGCGGCACCGGCGGCATTGCGCACTCGACCGCTGACGGCGGTTTGCTGGGGGCTGCCTGTCGCTTTGCCCTGAAGCACAATGGTATTGTTGACAATGCTGTAGCGGATGCCCTTGGCGGTAAAGGCCTGTCTGAGCAGTTCCGGAATATTGGTATTGTCCAGGTTCACAGCTAGATTCAGTTCGGGCTTAATTTCGCTGGGGTCATAGACAAAGCGGTAGTCGCTGCGCTGCTCGATGGTTTTGACGAGCTGTTTGAACTGAATCTGATCTGGCGCACCGGCCGGATGCTGGCTAAAGGCATAACCGTTGACATGCATCAGCATGAACAGTACTGCTTTTACGGAGTTTTTCATAGGGTATTAGATTAAAAATTCGTTTGTTTAGTTCGTTGGTCAGGGTGCGAGCAGCAGCTGGTCCTTGTCGATCGTGTAATTGATGCCGGCTAACCGCAATATGCGGAGCACCTCTGCAAAGGGTTTCTTTTTGCTGATCTTTCCGCTGAGGACTTTCTTTTCATAGGTTGGCGACAGGGTATAGGTAAAATTGTACCAGCGGGCCAGGTCGGCCATGATCTCGGGCAGTGGTGTCTGCTCAAAGATAAAGTAACCGTCTTTCCACTGTCCCCCTTCGGGCTGGCCGCTCTGCTGCTGCAGCTCGAAGCTGCCCTGTTGCAGGTTCACCTGTACCGCCTGTCCGGGCAACAGCACCTGCTGCCGGACAGCATTGCTGACGCGTACGCTGCCCTCGTCAAGCCTTGTGCTCAGCAGCTGCCCGTCGCTCTCGTACTGCCGTACGTTGAAGGCTGTACCTAGTGCTTCTATGCTTGTGCTGCCCACATGGACGATAAAAGGTACAGTTTTGTTTTTGGCTACTTTAAAATAGGCTTCGCCCTGCAGATAGACGGAGCGCTGCTTCTGGTTGTAGTCTTTGCCGATCTCCAGCCTGCTGTCGGCGTTGAGCCACACCGTGGTGCCGTCGGGCAGCTGCATCCGGTATTCCTGTCCTTTTTTGGTCTGTAGGGCCACTTTGTTGCCCTTGTGCTTGTCCATCCATGTGGAGCCCAGGGGCTGCCGCTCATCCAGGCTGACTACCTGATTGCCGACCAGCAGTTCGGCCTGGAACTGGCCGATGCTAAAGGGCGCTGCCGGCTGTGGCTGCGGCGGACCGGAAAAAAAGTAAATCGCCAGTCCTGCCGTGATAAAAAGAGCGATGCTGGCCGCGACTTTCAGATAGGCCCGCTTCCTCTGCCCGGCCAGCAGTTCGTCGCCAAAGAGCGTCTGCCGGAAGTAGCGGTCTTCGGCCGCAAGATCAAGTTCGGGGATTTCCTTTGCGTTGTTTGCTTTGCTGAGCTGGTTGTACCAGCTTTCGACAAGCGCAGTCTCCTCAGGGCTGCATAGTCCCTGCTGATACTTTTGCAGCAATGACCTGGATAGCGGTTTCTTCATGGGCAGTTGTTCTGTTTGCTGCTTGGAAGACAGGAAAGGGGTAGCTTAGTGGTAGAAAAAAATGAAAATAGTCCGTATTTTTTTTCTGAGGAGCGTCAACGCATTGTAAATCTGTTTTTTAACCGTCTGCTCAGAAATATCGAGTTCTTCGGCAATCTCGCGGTAGCTGCGCTGTTCGTAACGGCTTTTCTTAAAGATCAGCGCCATTTTACGGGGCAGCTTCTCAATGGCATGTTCGATCTGCAGGGCCAGTTCTTTCTCCCGTAGCAGCTCATCGGGCATGACCTCCAGGGCAGGGCCGGCATGCTCCAGGTAACTTTCGTACCTGCGCCCCACGTCGCGGCTGGCGATACGGTTGATCACCAGATTGCGTGCCGAACGGAAGAGATAGGCCTTATAGGAATGCTCGATTTCGAGGCGCTCCATCCTGTCCCAGAGATTCGCAAAGATCTCCTGCACAATATCACGGGCCTCATCGCGGTCGTCCAGCATCCGAAAAACATGCACATACAGCTTGACCCAGTTTTCTTCATAAAGCTGGGTAAACAATTGTCGGACATGGGCTACTTTCATCGTGATGGCTTAGTTAAGTGTCGGTTAGCCAAAATTAGGGTTTATTTTTAGGAAAGTCAATTTATGTTGGATTTAGCGAACAACCTGTAACATCATGCAGTAGGGCAGCGCAATGGGAGGGTCTCCATGCATGCCGCCCGGAGACATGCATGGAGCACGGTATGGATAGGAGCAAAAAAAGATGAGGCAGCCGCTTCACTGCGTGGTTTCGAAAAGATATATTAAATGTTTGTTTTACATTTATTTTTTTCTTAAAATTGATCTAATAACCGAGGATAAACGTAAAACGATGCTGATGCTAATCTCTGCTGATGTGGAGATATTTATTTTGCTTTAATAAACGTCATCTTAACATTTAAAAATGTTAGGATAAATCAAACCAATTAAATAAACTTTTATGAGCTTCAGAAATGCGAAGGAAAAATGGATCAATTGGTATGGATTGGTCATTTTCACAGGTGTGCTGTTCCCTTCCCAGGGGTACGCGCAGGCACAGCCGGGATTAAAGGGTAGGGTCGAGGATCAGCAGGGTAAGCCGCTGTCGGGAGTCAGTGTCTACTCGAAATCTACCGCCAAAGGTGCCGTTACAACCAATGATGGCGAGTTTACCATTCCGTCTGCTGCCGCAGACACATTGACATTTAGTTTTATCGGATACGACACGCAAAAAGTAGGCGTTGGCGGAAGATCCAATCTTGTGATCAAATTAATTCCCAATAATGAACAGCTCTCCGAAGTGGTCGTCATTGGTTATGGTCAGCAGCGTAAAGGTGACCTGACCAGTTCGGTTGCGACGGTGACATCCGAAAATTTTGTAAAAGCTCCTGTTCAGGATGCGGGCCAGCTGCTGCAGGGCAAGGTCGCCGGACTGAGTGTCGGTACCACCAGCGGAAATCCGACGGGTGGGAGCCAGATCCTACTACGCGGAAATACAACATTGTTTGGTGCAAATAGTGACCCTTTGGTTATTATTGATGGAATCCCAGGAACATTAAATACCGTAGCCCCCGAAGATATTGAATCCATTGATGTGCTGAAAGATGGTTCGGCAGCGGCCATTTATGGGGTCAGGGGTACCAATGGCGTCATTATCATTACGACAAAAAGGGCAAAAGGCCAGGAAACAAATGTCATTGACTATGCCGGTTCAGTGAGTACACAGTCTATTTTGCGCCAGCCTCAGCTCCTCACGGCCACCGACTACCGGAGGCAGATCAAAGAAGGTACCCGTGATGCATCTTGGGATCTAGGTTCGGATACCGACTGGTTAAAAGAAATTTCACAGACCCCACTGACGCATATCCATAATTTGACATTTCGCGGCGGAAGCAGCAAAACAAATTATCTGGCATCAGCGAATTACAGGTATTTGGAAGGAATTCTGAAACGCTCCGATAATGAAACATTCAGCGGAAGAATAGATGTCAACCATTCGATGCTGGACAATAAGCTTAAATTCAATCTGAGCCTGCTCAATCAGACCAATAGCTTTACGCAGACACAAGATGGGGGAACTTTTAATGGATATACCTATAGGCAGGCACTGATATTTAATCCAACATCGCCTGTATACAACGACAAGGGGGACTGGTTTGAACAGCCCAGTAATTTCAACTATGAAAATCCCCTCGCTCGTCTCTATGAGAGTGACGGCCAGACCCGTAGCGTAAACTCAAGGATGGCTGGTACGATCACCTATAATCCAATTGCTGATCTGAAATTAAGTTCGCTCTTTTCGTACTCGAGAAATAACATCACGGCAGGCTATTCCGAGACCAAAAACCATATTTCCAATTTAAGGGATAGTCGGAATGGTTATGCGGCGCTCGGGAATAGATTGATCATCGATCGCCTGATGGAGCTTACAGCGGAATATACCAAGACCATCGGAAAGCATCGCGGGAGTATTTTGGCCGGTTATGGTTACCAGGAAAATGAAAATTCGAGCAGTTTTATCCAAAACTGGGATTTTCCGACGGATGTATTTGGTTACAATAATATCGGGCTGGGTAATGCAATAAAAGATGGTAAGGGGGCAATCGGTAGCGATAAATTTGAGACCAATCTAATCAGCTTTTTCGGCCGGCTGACCTATAGCTACGACGAT
Organism: Sphingobacterium athyrii; assembly: GCF_003071065.1. Lineage (GTDB taxonomy): Bacteria > Bacteroidota > Bacteroidia > Sphingobacteriales > Sphingobacteriaceae > Sphingobacterium > Sphingobacterium athyrii. The sequence goes on from NZ_QCXX01000002.1 coordinate 716,292, forward strand.
CGCTACCTGTTACTGGCCAGTGTCCGTCATGAAGGGGCAAGCCAGCTGGTAGGTGCAAAAAGTCCATGGGGTACATTCTCGGCGATTTCTGGAGGCTGGCGGATTTCCAACGAATCTTTTATGGAAGATCAAACAGTCTTTGATGACTTAAAATTGCGCGCCGGATATGGGGTAACGGGAAATCCGCCATCTAACCTCTTTTTGGGACAGGCTCAGTTGGGCTATGGTGGTTACATCTATTCCAATGGACATTGGGTACAATCGCTTGGTCCAACCTCCAATCCTAACCCCAATATCCGATGGGAAGAAAAACGGGAAAGTAATTTTGGACTCGACTTCAGCCTGTTAAAAGGCCTTGTCAGTGGTAATATTGACTATTATATCCGGGATATTAAAGGCCTGTTATATGATTATCAAGTACCGAGCCCCCCAAACTTGGTTACGACAACAAGAGCTAATGTGGGAACCATGCGCAACAACGGGATAGAGGTGCTGCTCAATATAGCGCCGGTGCGTAAACCTAATTTTGAATGGAATACCAGCTTGCTGTTTTCGACAAATACCAATAAGCTGAAAAGCCTGTCCAATGAACTGTACCAAACGACAAATGATTACTTTACAACTGGCGGTACGGGCGAACCGATACAGACCTTTACAAATATCGTCTATATCGGTCAGCAGATCGGTGATTTCTACGGATTTAAAGTTGTGGATATCGACGATAGCGGAAAATGGATCTATGAAGGTGCCGATGCTGCACGCGTAGCATACAACGATTTTGGGCATACCTTTGAGGATAAAAAAGTACTCGGAAATGGTCTCCCAAAATACTATGCAGGCTGGAACAACAATTTCCGCTATAAAAATATTGACCTCTCCGTCACCATGCGCGGCGCATTTGACTATCAAATTCTTAATTTCCAGCGTATGTATCTTGAAAATCCTAGCCTGCAGAATTATAACCGCTTGGCATCGTCGGAGGATTTGGTATTTGGCAAAGCAAAATTAACGGCTCCGCTTGAATTCAATAGTTATTACATTGAAGATGGAGACCATTGGAAGATAGACAATATTACATTAGGGTATACTTTCCGAAATATGAAAAGCAAGTGGTTGAATAATGCCCGTATCTATGCAAGTTCGTTGAATACTTTTGTCATCACAGGATACAAGGGTATTGATCCTGAAGTAAATCGCTTGGGATTGGCTCCGGGTAATGATGACCGTGACAAGTATCCGACCACACGTACCTTCACTTTTGGAGTCAATGTCAGTTTTTAGTTCTTAAAAGATGTCAATTATGAAAAGAAATAATTTAGCAAAGATTTTATTCGTTGGCTGTGCTTTTCTTTCGGTCAGCAGCTGTACAAAATTAAAAGATGATTCCTATACCACTATTATCTCCAATAAATTCCAGCCGACACAAGATGACCTAGCCTCACTTTTGGGAACAGCGTATTCCAACTGGCGCTTTTTGCTACTCGACTGGGATGGCTTATGGCGGGCTCAGGAACTCAGCGGTGATCAGGAAGTCATCCCGGCAAGACCGAATGGATGGGTAGACGGTGGTGTATATAAACGTATCCATCAGCATACATGGACTGCTGATGAAGGTATAGTGGTGCAAACTTGGAACAGAACGTTTGCAGGAATTACAAACTGCAACCGGATCATCTACCAGATCGAATCCGGTATGATTCCCGTGGCGGAAAATAAGGAGGCTGTCATTGCGGAACTGAAAGTCCTCCGGGCGGCTTATTATGCGATCTTATGCGACGCCTTTGGGAATGTTCCTATTGTGACGCAGTTTGACCTCCCCGAAGGCTTTCTCCCGAAACAAAATTCACGGAAGGAGGTGTATGATTTTGTCGTCAAGGAAATCGAATCCAATAGCGGTTTGCTCAGCGAAAAGAATGACAAAAGTACGTATGGTAAATTGAATAAATGGGCGGCAAATGCATTGTTGGCACGTATGTACCTGAATGCCGAGGTGTATAGTGGTACGGCACAGTGGCAGAAAGTAATTGCCACCTGCGATGCAATTATCAACTCGGGTGCAGGCTATATACTGGAAAATAACCAAAAGAACGTATTTGTCACCGATAACCAGAATTCGAAAGAAATCGTTTTTGCCCTGCCGTTGGATGAAAATTATACCAATAACTGGAATGCATTTGACCTTCATATGCAGTCACTTCCTTCGGAAAGTCAGGCGACCTACAACCTGCTTTCGGCACCATGGGGTGGTATGTGCGCGACACCTCAGTTTATTCGTTCTTTTGATCAAGATGACATTCGGAATCAGCGTAACTGGATTCAGGGACAGCAATATTCTTCTTCGGGACAACCACTTGTTGTCGGACTCGGCGCATATAAGGACAAGCCTTTGAATTTGATCAATGAGGTTCCTTCGATTGATGCCTCCGAAACCATCCACGGTTTCCGTTTGGGCAAATTTGAAATAAAGCAAGGTGCGGCGGTACAACTCAGTAATGATTATCCGATCGTCCGGTACGCCGAGGTTTTGATGATGAAAGCGGAGGCACTCTTGCGATCCGGAAAGGCCGATGAAGCGGCGCAGATTGTAACGACAGTAAGGCAGCGGGCTTTTCCAGATCAGCCTGCCAAAGCAATCGTTACGGGAAGCCAGCTACAGGGGGGAAGTACCTATGATTACGGTCAGCGCGACAGCGACGGAAGCACCCAGGAGGGGGGAGCTGATATCAAATATGGTCGATTTTTGGATGAATTGGGCTGGGAATTTGACCAGGAAGCACACCGGCGCACAGACTTGATCCGTTTTGGCGTTTTCAGCACTAAATCGTGGCTCTCTCATAAGGCAACCAAGAATGCAACGCGTAACGTGTTCCCAATTCCACGAGCGGCTTTAAACACCAATTCAAACCTGGCTCAAAACCTTGGATATTAGTAATAAAGGTGAAACGGAAAATGAACGTTAAGATGAAAAAACTAAAATGCTATGCCATACTGACGTCGCTGTTGGCCATTGCCTTTTTTGCTGAAAGTCAGGGGCAGACCAAGGAGGTAAAACAATACGATTACCCCATCAAACCTGTTTCTTTTGTGGATGTGAAGTTTACCGACAAATTTTGGGCGCCTAGACTCAAGATCAATCAACAGGTGACGATACCTATCGCACTCCAACAGTGTTACTCCACCGGAAGGGTTGATAACTTCAAGAAAGCTGGTGGCCTGATGAAGGGATACTTCAATACCGAATATACCTTTGACGATACGGATATTTATAAAATAATAGAAGGAATGGCCTATTCGATACAGACTAGTCCGAGTGTGGAATTGGAAAAACAGATGGATTCACTGATCTATTTTATAGGAAAGGCTCAGGAACCTGACGGTTACCTGTATACAGCGCGTACCGCAGCCGAGCCTGGAAAGCTACATCCATGGACTGGAGAGAATCGCTGGGAGAAAGATCCTGACCTGAGCCACGAACTTTACAATTCAGGACATTTATATGAGGCTGCTGTAGCACATTATCTGGCCACCGGAAAGCGTACATTATTGGAAATAGCCATCAAGAATGCCGATCTCCTGGTAAAGGACTTTTTGGTGGGTGGATTGAAATTTGAACCCGGACATCAGATCGTAGAAATGGGCTTGGCAAAGATGTATCGTGTGACCGGAAAAAAGGAATATCTTGATCTGGCGAAGTATTTTCTTGATTTGAAAGGAAAAGGTGTCCGGGGTGAGTATGCGCAGAGCCATAAACCGGTCATCGAACAGGACGAAGCTGTTGGGCATGCCGTACGCGCAGTGTATATGTATTCTGGCATGGCTGACGTCGCAGCACTTACCGGTAACAAGGCTTACTTAAATGCAATCGACAAAATATGGAACAACGTGGTTGATAAAAAGTACTATGTTACCGGCGGAATCGGCGCCCGGGGACATGGAGAGGCATTCGGTGATAACTATGAATTACCGAATATGTCAGCTTATTGTGAGACCTGTGCTGCCATTGGAAATGTGTATTGGAACCATCGCCAATTCTTGATGCATGGTGAGTCGAAATATTATGATGTAATCGAACGCACCTTGTACAACGGTGTGCTCTCAGGTGTGGGGCTCTCAGGGGACCGTTTCTTCTATCCAAACCCCTTAGCATCTGAGGGGCAGCATACGCGGGCTGAATGGTTCGGCTGTGCTTGTTGTCCGAGTAATGTATGTCGTTTTATACCTTCGATACCGGGATATACCTATGCGCACAAGGACAATGAAATCTATGTCAATCTTTTTGTGGAAAGCGAAACGACAATCGACCTGCCCGCGAATAAGGTCCACCTTTCACAGAAATCGAATTATCCCTGGGAAGGCCATACGACAATACACGTCACTCCGGAAAAAACTGCTGCATTTGACGTATTGGTAAGGATACCCGGCTGGGCTTTGGAACGTCCGGTTCCGAGTGACCTCTATACATATGTTAAGCCCGAAAGAAAAGAAGTGGAAATCCAGCTAAACGGCAAGCCGATCGAATATACCGTCAAGGCAAATGGCTATGCCGCTTTGAACCGTAAATGGAAAAAAGGTGATCGCATCGACATTGTATTCCCAATGGACGTAAAACGTACGATTGCGAATGATCAGGTGAAAGATGATAAAGGAAAGGTGGCATTGGAACGTGGGCCAATTGTATACTGCCTGGAATGGGCAGACAATGATGGTAAAGTCTCGAATGCTGTGCTTACCGATGATGTGGTGGTCAAGAGCAGCTATCAGCCCGATAAACTTAATGGTATTGTTAGCCTGGCAATGGAAGGTAAAAGTATCGCTCGGGACGGGCAGAATAATATGGTAGAGAAGGACAAAAAGCTTACGGCAATTCCTTACTATGCCTGGGCCAACCGTGGTGCTGGCGAGATGGAAGTCTGGATTCCCAGAACAGCCGAATATACAAAACCATTGCCCGCAATTACAAATTCGACACGCGCAAAAGTGACATCTTCCAAAGGTGAAAATGCTTCATTGGCGAAAGTTAATGATGGCTATTGGCCGAAGAGCTCTTCGGACCGTGATGTCTCTTTTTATGCATTATGGCCAGCGAAAGGAACGCAGGAATGGATAGCTTATGCGTTTGAAAAACCAGTGCAGATCTCCCAGGCAAGTGTCTATTGGTGGGACGACCGACCTTGGGGCGGAAGCAGAATTCCGGATAGTTGGCATATAGAATATCTTGACTCAAATGGCAATTGGGTGCAAGTAAAGAATACTACGGCTTATTCCAACGAGCAAGACAAGACCAATACCGTTACTTTTGAAACCGTTTCGGCACAAAAAGTCCGGTTAAAGTTTCAGATGGGCAAAGATGTATCCGTAGGGATCTACGAGTTTGAAGTCAAGTGATGTTATCCTGTACAACAACATAAATAGGTGCTTAAGGAAAAGGTATCTATTTTATTTAGGTGGTTAAAGAAAGCCGTGTCAAATTCATTTTTGGCGCGGTTTCTTTTTTGATAAGCTTTAAGACGATGGCCCCATTTTACTATAATCTGTCAGCCCTAGCTTGTTCCCAAAGGGATCATTGAATTCGACGGCATAGCCGGTCATAATCTCAAATGGTTCACTCAGAAATGATATGCCCCTGGATTTAAGGTCTTCGTAGGCCGTTTTTACACTTTCCACCGTAAACCATATCGCCGGCTGGGCATGTCGGGTGCTTAAGATAATCGCTGGCTCGTTGGCGCCTACCTGGAATGCTGTCATTCCTTTGTCTGTAAAATCAAATTTGACTTTCAGGCCAAGCTGCCTGCCATAAAATTCTTTTGCCTCTTCCAGATTATCTGCTGGAAGAAAAAAGTTGTCGTAATCGCTGATGCTGTTCATTGCTGTGGATTTGCTAAATGATAGTTATTCTTTCATGATACGAGTGTAGGCATAACCACTTCAAGTAGAGGTGACAGCGATCATATTTTCAGGTGATTGTACGCCATATGCACAAATCATTGCAGGCATACTTTTCACCTTATGCATATTGGAAGCCAGGGCTTATGCTCACAGCTGGCCATTGCCGTACCGGCACCCAAATGATGGACGATAGAATCACACAAAATGTGATGGACAGGCGTCGGGCAGGGAATTAAGCCTTCGGCAGAAAAGTGGGCTGTTTGAGTTGATTATTTAGGAGGAGCGCTTGACAGTTGAAATAGTCGGATGTCAAGCGCTCCTCCCTTATTTTATTCGTCGCGGAGACTCTTGACGGGATTGTTCAGGGCAGCTTTAATGGATTGATAGCTAACAGTTAGCAATGTCAGGGCAACAGCACCTGTCCCGGCAATCAGGAAAATATCCCAGCTGATACGAATGCGATAAGTGTAGGAGCTGAGCATCTGGTCAGCGATATAATAAGCAATCGGAAATGCGATCAGGCAGGATAGCAATACCAGCAGCACAAAATCTTTGGATAGCATCGTAGTTATCGAACTGACTGAAGCACCCAGCACTTTACGCACGCCAATTTCCTTGGTTCTGTTTTCAGCCATGTACGCGGTAAGGCCGTAAAGCCCAAGGCAGGAAATAAAAATCGTCAGCAGCGCAAAAAAACTGGAAAGCTTGCCCAATTGTTCAAAATCTTTGAATTTTTCGGCATATTTGGCGTCGACAAAGACATAATCGAAAGGATAGTCGGGATTATATTCTTTAAAAATTTTCTCCAAGCTCGCAAGCGCGTCACGTGTTTCTATTCGATCGTCTAATCGAATGTTGGTCACACTGGTGCCTGAAGCGGCACCCTGGATCACCAGCGGGGTGACCGGATTAAATGGTGACTCCTGCACAAAGTCTTTGATGACACCGATGATATGCCAGGAGATGCCATCGACAATGGTCTTGCCGATCGGATTGTCAAAATGGAAAACCTTCGCTGCGGATTCGTTGATGATCATTGCGCTAGAGTCTGTGGGGAATTTGCTGAGATCGAAATCGCGGCCGGCGATCAGCTGCAGTCCAGCAGTACCGACCAAGTTGTCATCGACCCCGATCCGGGCAAACATGGTATTGTCATCCTCGGGTTTGCCGGCCCATTGCATCGGGTTGTTGCTCCAGTTTTCGGTCAGCGGAGAGGAGGTTCTCGATACATGAGATGCTACGCCGGAGGACAGTAGCGCATTTTTTATCAGCCTACTGTTTTTACGGATACTTCCCTGGTCCATGACATTGATCAGTCGGTCCTTGTTGTACCCCACTTCTCTATCCTGTGCGTATTTTATCTGTTTCTGAATGGATATGGTCGTAATGATCAGGATGATGGCTATGCAGAACTGGGAGATAACCAGTATTTTTCTGGCGCTCAACTTGCTCTGCATGTGCAGCAGTTTTCCCTTTAGCACTTTTACTGGTCTAAATGAAGACAAATAAAAGGCTGGATAACTGCCGGATAGTATTCCGGTCAATAGGATAAATCCGATAAATGCGGACCAGAAGGCAATATCACTGAAAGGGATCTGCAGTTGCCTGGATACCAAGCTGCTATAGTGCGGAAGGGTAAGCAGGACGATCAGGATGGCCAAAAGGCCCGAAATCGCTGAAATTAAGATGGATTCGGTTAAGAATTGTCCGATCAATAATTGCCTACTGGCTCCAATTACTTTGCGTACACCGACCTCTTTGGCACGTTTTTCACTCTGGGCGGTACTCAGGTTCATGAAATTGATGCAAGCGATGATCAATATGAAACAGGCGATGGCGATAAAGGTACGTACCATTCCGACCCGCGGTGTGGCAGGTTTTCCCATATCGGTAAACTTACTGTAGAGCCACTTATTGCCTACAGGTTGAATAAAATTCTCGGCTTTGGTTTCCGTATGTTTCTGAAGGAAGCCTTTAATCTGCTTTTTAAACTGACCGATATTGGTGTTTTTATCAAGTTCAATATAGGTCTGGACGGAATTGTTGTCCCAATAGTTATCCGAATAGCCGATTTGCTCCATAAGCGTCCAGGGAACTAGATAACTTATGCCTTTCATAAAGGAATTGTCTGGGATATCTTCTATGATTGCGGCCACCGTTGCGATGGCAGTGCTATCCAGTTTAACCGTTTGATGGATGGCTTCGCCTGCTCCAAATAAACGCTGGGCAAGAGATCTGGTGATCACAATTTGATTAGGGGTTTTCAGTGCTTCGGCGCTATTTCCAGCGAGCACCTTATAATCAAACATTTTGAGAAAGCTACTGTCCACAAACGCGCCCTTTTCCCTGGCGAGCTTGATCTCACCCTTGGTCAGCAGAAAACCAATACCGGAGTTGACCCTGCTGATATTTCTGATTTCGGGAAAGTCAGTTTTTAATGCTGCTGCCATGGGCTTGGGGGTATAAAAATGCTGCACCGTTTCGCTGCCCCAAACATCTTTTAGCCCAACGGCATAAATCTGTCCGGCCTTTGTATAAAAGCGGTCAAAGGTAAATTCGCTCTTCACCCATAGCATAATCATTATCGAAGCCGCCATCCCAATGGCCAGCCCGACAATATTTATGGTGGTAAAGCCTTTGTTGTTCTTTAAGTTCCGGAATGCAATTAGAATATAGTTTTTAAGCATGGTAGTCGGATTTATGAAATCCGACCAATTCGTTTGCCAATAATTTAATTTATTGATATTGTGTTGTTTATGTATTTTGTGCGCTGCGAAAATGTTCAATCCTGAACGTTTTTTGTCCGAAAGCGAACATTTTTGCAGCGTTTAGTGGATGGCCCGCCACATTTAAATTGGATTGAGCCTGTCGATCCCGAAAGCGTTTTTAAGCTGTTGAATCCCGATCTTATGATAATAGGAAATTGCGCCCGGAGCAGACAGCCAGATGAGTGAACAGTCATCGCCTGCCGTAGCTTTGGTTAAATGGATGAGATGCCTGCCGATTCCTCGTTTCTGGTAGTTGGGATGTACGGCTAGATCTGCCAGGTAGCAGCAGAAGCCTCCGTCATTCATGGAGCGCGCAATGCCGATCAGATGCTTTCCCTGCCAGGCTGTGATCAAAAGATTGGAATTGGCAAACATCTTCTTCATTCGGTGTTTATCGTCGATGGGCCGTTTTAAGCCGGCTGCGGCATAGAGGGCGGTGATATGCTCCAAAGCAGGTATAAAACCTACTTGATAGTTTATTTCTGTGTTCATTGTAGTCCTGTCAAAAGATCATTGCGGCTCGCGGCCTGTGGTGATTCCAATACGGTTCCAGGCATTCATTGCGACGATGCCCATGATGACTTCAGTAAGATACTGCTGCCCCAGAAGTAGCAGTGCCCTGTTGTACACCTCATCAGTCACTCCGTGAACCGAAATGCGTGTGATCTGTTCCGTCAAAGCCAGGATAGCCTGTTCTTCTTCCGAAAAGAAAGGTGTGTCCCGCCAGTGGGACAGTACAAATATCCGGCGCGCATCTTCGCCATATGCCAGGGCATCCTGGATATGTTTGTCCATGCAATAGGTGCAGCCATTTATCTGGGAGACCCGGATCTTGATCAGTTCGGCGTGAATCCTGTTTAATGAGCTTTCGGACAGATACTGCTCAAATCCAAGCATGACCTTAAAAGCCTTGGTGTCGACGTCTTTTAAAAATTCTCGCTTTTTCATGGTGTTTTTTTTAAATATATTTTCAAATATAAGATGGTTTTGGACTATCTTTAGGGGACAGATTGAAAAAAGATAGTAGTCCAGATGCTCCCGTTTAAAACACTCATACCGATCGACCCCAAAAGTAAGCCAGCTGTCTATGAGCAGATTGCTCTAGCACTTATTCAGCTGGTGAAATCGGGAAAGATGCAGTCAGGTATGCGGTTGCCGAGCACACGTACCCTGGCAGCCACGTTGGCCGTCCATCGGAAGACCATCGTGGCCGCCTATGAAATACTCACGCTGCAGGGCTGGGTAAGTACGAAGTATAAAAGCGGTTACTTTATCAGTCCGGATATACAGGTGGCGGCCGTTACCGGGCAAGCAGGGTCGGCGACAGCCTTCGCTGGCCACTTTCCGCTGACATTGAAGACTGACGATAAAGACAAAGTCAGGAAAGTACTGCAGGAGGGCCAGTTATTTTTGGATGATGGATTGCCCGATCCGAGGATCGCTCCCTATAAGGGGCTGCTGCTAGAGCTGGGATCTATTACCGGGCGCCAATATAACTTACGAAAAGCAAATTATGGAACCGCCTTTGCCAGCTCGGTACTCAAGAACGCCTTGCTGGCCCATCTTGCTCACTCCCGTGGTCTCCATCTGTCCGAAGACAATATCCTGATTACCAATGGTGCTCAAATGGGTCTGTATCTAACGTCGCGGGCACTGATCCATCCGGGAGACACTTTTATTGTCGGCTCGCCGGGCTACGAACTTGCCCGGTCGGCCTTCGTACTGAACGGAGCGACAGTGATCGATGTCCCCGTGGATGAAAACGGTATCGAGGTGGACCAGATAGCGGAAATATGCCGCACGACAAGGATTAAAGCCGTGTATGTGATTCCGCATCACCATTACCCCACGACGGTCGCCTTGAGCCCGCAACGACGTCTGCGGCTATTGTCTTTGGCTCATCAGTACAATTTTGTCATTATCGAAGACGATTATGATTATGACTTTCATTATTCTTCGGCTCCGCATTTGCCTATGGCAAGTTACGATCATCAGGGACAGGTAATCTATGTGGGAAGTATCTCCAAAAATTTTTCGTCCTCTTTGCGGCTAGGATATGTGGTCGCTACCGAAGATCTGATTTTGTCTCTGGCGTATATCCGAAAACATATGGATATACGGGGCGATGTGCTGCAGGAGCAGGCGGTGGGTACACTATTTGAGAACGGAATTATGGAAAGGCATCTGCGGCGGTCTGTTAAGATGTATAAGGAGCGACGGGATTATCTCTGCGCTAAATTGGAGGTATACCGTGGCCGTTACCTATTTTTTGAGGTGCCGGCAGGCGGAATGGCCATTTGGATCAGGTTCGGGGATAACTATGACGTACGCCGGGTGGCCGCCCAGCTCAGGAAACAGGGATTGTCCTTTGACGAGCGCTTGGTGTTTGCCGATGCTCCGCAACTGAATCACCTGCGGCTGGGATTTTCATCGCTGGATCTGGAGGCTATCGATTTTCTAGTCGAAACGCTGGGGCATGTGCTTGAAAATTATCCGGTGCACTAGGGCTGTATATGGGCAGTGGACTGCTAGGGGGATTTCCACGGCCCATGTTAACCCAATGGAGCTGCCGGTAAATCTTCAGTGCTCTGCGGCCAGTTTTTCCATATCCTCCCGGTTGATTTTTATCGATCTGCTCAGAAAACTGATGATCAGTTGCTGTCCTGTGGGTTATACTCATCCAGCAGCGCGTTGACGGCCGCTACCAACGACTTGTACAAGGGCAATGCCTTCGATTCCAGATTGTTGACATGAAGCGTGATATAAAGCTTTCTGCGATCGTTTGGATCACTCTCACGGAGGATAAAGCCGGCTTATATTGTATGCTAAAGTATTTACCCTTTTCGTTTTCGTGCAGGTATTGGGATTCGCACTGCAGGCGCAAGATCGTTTCAGTGTCAATGCCGGCAGGATTACTGTCGTGTCAGGTAGCGAGCCTTTTATCCTATCTTTATACGGCATAACCTATGATAGACGGCCGGAATTGCAGATCTGTCACGACCGACGGAATGTCTGACCAGCTGTACAGTATCGGTGTATTAAAAGGGCGGGCGGCCGAGCAGCAGAATATGAGGTAATGTAGTGCATACTAATGAAAAGGGACCGTACAGCATAGCGCTACTGTACGATCCCTTTTTTCGTTATAATGGAGACCATCTGGGTCAGGCTACTTGTTTTTCACACAACGTATGGCAGCCCAATTATTTTGATGAATATTCACGATCGAGACGCTGGTTGCTGTCAATATCAATGCCGGCTTGGAATTACCCTGTACGGTCGGGCTTGCCCAATATACCCCAAGAGCATTAGTTGGAATGTCGTTGTTACCAGAACCGGATTGGGTAAAATCGTTGTCAGGCAAGAACATGTAATTGTCCAGATTGCTTGTCGGCAGTACAGAAGTGCCTAAAAACCATCCGGTCTGCCCATTGTAGCTTCCGCGTACGGTACCTTGGTTGATCAAAGATTGATACTCAGTTTGCGCTGCCGTGCGCCAGCCGGTACCAATGGCCGTCTCACAATAAGAGGCAGAACCGTTACCACTATAAACACTACCTTTCAAATATTGGGCAGCAGCCAGCGTGATAGGCGATGTACCGGTCAAATTGGCTGAACTCCAATAATAATTGGAATTAGGTACATCTATTGCTCCTTTAGGGACAAGGCGCAGTTTTAAGTTATATTTGACGCCTTTTTGTAAGTTCAGGTCCGACAGGTTGATCAGTCCGGATCTTACTCCATTCTGCACTGCATTTAAGGTGACCGTCCCGAAGCTGACTTTACCGGCGCTAGTTCCCTCGGTAATGATCAGCGCAGGGCTGCTTGTCCATAGGAGTCCTGATCCACTGAAACTGATACTACGGGCAGTGGAAGAACCTCCTTGTGTAAAATGGCCGTCAGACAAGTGAACGTTGGCAGTACCGTAGTTTGGCGACATGCTGCTACCAACAATGGAGGTGATATTGCCCACCACATTGGCTGATGTGCTCTCCAGAGTAGCCTGTACCTGCGTAAATAAATGGCTGAGGATAAGATCCAGAGAGAGGGTCTGATTTGCGGTTACGCTGGCGGTCTGTTTTTGCCAAAGTACATCCGTGTCTGCACCTGGGGCATCAAATGTGATGTTGGCAAGGTTCTGGTTGAAATTGATATTCGGAAATATCTGGCCGTTTGCCACAGCGACGACAACGAATGTGTAGGCACCCGGGGCAAGCGTAAGATTCCAGTTTGTACCACTCCCAGTATAGGTGAGTACGCCAGAATCTTTAACATAATCGCCGGCGGAATTATAGGCGGCAACCGCATATTTGGCGCCGGTGCCCAGAGGCTCGGGGCTGGTCGCCATTTTAAGCCCTGCTGAAGCGCGCAAAATATTGGATAGATTGGATGTCTCCGGCGACAGTGTCGCCAGTACAGTTAGTTCATCTCCAAACGGGATAGAAGCTTTCTGGATAGCTATAGCACTGTTTGTATTGCTGGTATTGGATAGTTTTAACTTGGGGTCCGTGCCCCCGTCAGAATAGGACACGCCTCCGATTTTGATACTTACTTTTCCTTCCGTTCCGACAGGATCCGAGCTTTCATTTTTGCTGCAGGCAGTAAACAGTACGGTAAAGAGCGCCAATGCTTGAATAAACTGATTTTTCATTTTCTTAGTTGGTTAAATTAACAGCGAATTGAATGACTACCACCAGCCATCATTCTGGCTGTGAGTCTGTGATTCTTCGTTATCCCAGGTCTGTTGGATATCACCTGAGGCCTGCGCGTTGGACCCCGCAGCGATGCCATTTTCCAATAATACCTCAGTCACCCATATCTGAGGTGCCTGGTAGTCCAGTTTGCGTGACTGGAGTTTGATAGGTTTCTTTTTCATAATAATATGTTTTATTAAGGGTAAATACTATGCACTATTGTTAGCTCAGCATGAACTTAAACTTCGGCTCAATCCTAAGCAGCCGCATCGGATGTGATTGGGCCGTAAACTAAATTCTGATGTAAAAAAAAGGCTTTATGGCTTCAAAACGATAGCGTGAAAGGGAATATCACCTGTTTATGCGATTGTTTGGCTTCAATATCGCATGAATATGCGATGAATGTAGTTTTTGAGCTACAGCAATGCAATAACACGCTGATATGGTTATATCAAATGATTAGATTTGTTTACGAGATTAATAAAAAGCCAATATTATGAAGACCTCTAGGCATGCAGTCATCTTAGATGATCAAAAGATTGTCGCCTTCTCGTTTGAGCTGTTGCTCAAACGTGAATGTCAAATAGATCTGGTCCAATCCTTTAACAGGGGTAACGACTTATTTCAATTTTTGTACGCTTTCGGAAAGGAGGAGCTGCTTGTTTTTCTGGATTATTACCTCCAAGATGAAAATGGACTCTCCGTACTGACAGAAATAAAGCGTATCAATGGGTCCGCAAAGGTTATCTTTCTGACCGGGGCAACCGCGCCGGCTGTGTTAGCCAGTATGTTGCAATATCGTCCGGATGGTCTACTGAGCAAATCCTGCGAACTGGCGGAGATACAGGCCTGTTTGGCAGCAGTAAATAGTAGGCAGACCTTCATCTGCAGGGAATTCGAACATATCTTGTCCAGCAACGACAAAAGAGTGGAAACTTTTACGCCACGGGAGATCGAAGTGCTGCAACATTTCTCGAATGGCTACAGTGTGGCCGAAACGGCTTCAAAAACCTTTTTAAGTCCACATACAGTAGTGACACACCGTCGAAAAATGATGGCTAAAGCCGGCTGCCAGACGATTGCACAAATGCTAAAATATGCACGCGAGCACCATTTAATATGATGCGCTGAAAAACATATGTGCATACGATATTGTTAATAGCGATGTCGAGCGCGCAACGTATCGCCGAACAGGACAAGGAAAACACGATAACTGGGGGTGTGCTTTCCGCGACCCCTTTTTTTGATGTGCTATTGAAAATTTCGAATATCGCCCGTAATTCGGGATTCATACCGGTTACCGATCCCTTAAAAAAGGCTTCCCAAATATTCTGGTCGCCACCTTTTATTAAAATTAGCGAATTATACCCTTCGATTTTGTTCCGAACGAATTCGACTGTTCGGTCGTTGTCCTCTGATCAGATTTTTGCCATCCCTAAAGCAGATTCATCGTACCTAAATGCTAACGCCTAAAGAATGTCAGCAAAATATATTGATATCCCAAAGGTTCCACTTAATAGGATTATAAATAGCTTCAAATTGAGGATTTTGAGGCTGTGTCAATAAAGTTAATCGTTTTAGTTATTTTTATGTTACCCTACTTTTATAAGGCGTATTCGCCCTTATTTTTGGCCTTTTACCATTTTAAACGGCCGATTACACATTTTTTCAAAATAAAATATGCTTAATTATCATGTAATAACTAAACTGTTTAATGTATAGTAATGAAATTAAATGGTTGTATATTAATTGATTGTGATTTTTTTAAAAAAAATATTTTATGAAATACTAAATCGGTTAAATTTATTTTTTATGTTTGTATCACAGGTAGGAAAGGGCCTGTAATTATAAACCGTAAGAATATTTAATTGCTGTACAATCTTTCAGACTGAAACGAATATCGTTTCAGGTTTTTTTTAATCTGATTTAAAAATGTCGTTCCGACGTTTAAAAAATTTGGAAAGATTTATTTGCGATTTTTTATAAATGTGAAATAAACAATTATAAACATGTAAATATGAAAAGTAGATCAAGTATTCAGTCCTTGGTGGCGGGCATTGCCTGTAGTGTTTTCATGGTACAGGTCAACCCCTTGTTTGCGCAGCAGATCCAGGTGCGAGGACTTGTAAAGGATTCCAAAACAGGGTTGCCACTATCAGGGGTATCAATCCGCGTCAACAATCAGGCAAAGGGGAGCTCGGACAACAATGGGCGTTATGTACTTCCTGCCAATTCAGGTGAAAACATAGAGTTTCGTTTAATTGGTTATGAGGTGCAGATACAAAAGGCTCAGGAGAATATGAGTGTGGCACTAAAATCAACGGAAGGTGCTCTTGAAGAAGTGGTTGTTGTCGGCTATGGTACGCAAAAACGAGCCACCTTGACAGGGGCGGTTGAAACCGTCAGCAGTAAAGTGTTTGAAGACCGTGCAGTCACCAATGTTGCCCTGGCACTGCAGGGGCAGACACCAGGGCTTACCGTTACACGGACATCGCCTAGACCTGGTAATGAAGGGCTTAACCTTTCCATTCGCGGAGCCTCATCCATCAACGGTTCTAAGCCGCTGATCGTCATTGATGGCGTGCCGGCAATGAACGATTACTCCTTTCTAAATTTAAATTCGGACGATATTGAAAACATCTCTGTCCTGAAAGACGGGGCTGCCGCCATCTATGGTTCCCGTGCAGCAAACGGTGTTTTGTTGGTCACCACAAAAAAGGGGAAAGGAAAATTAAAAGTCGACTACAACGGCAATTTTCGCTTCAATACCAATGGGCTGGTCGGATATTCACCCTCAATGCAGGAGTATGCAACCATGTGGCTGGAAGCCAATAAAGAGGAAACTGTACCAAACTGGTGGGTATGGGGTGAAGACAATGTCAAGAAAATGGCCCAGGGGATCGAGGGTAGATATGATCTGTATAACACTGATTTTTATATCTTCAACGCAAATCGGATCCAGGAGATGTTTTCGACGCGTTATTCCTATCAGCATAACCTCAGTCTGGGTAGTGGAAATGATAAGTCCAGCTATCGGTTGTCCTTTGCTTACGCGGATAATCAGGCAAACCTTGCTACGGCTTATGATGGTCAAAAACAATGGAATGCACGTTTCAATTATACCTATAACTTAACAGATAAATTAAAGCTGGAATCTAATATCAGCGCCATTAATGCCAATACGAGCATGCCTTCAAGGGGGTTGGGAAATATCCTGTATTCTTTTGATATGCCGTTTTATCCAGCTAAAAACCCAATGGGGCAGTGGTTGGCTCCTTTTAACGGAATAGATGCTGGTGCTAACAGAAATGCCGCTGCCACCACATCCGATGCGGGTCGTTTTGACAAAAAATCGCTCACGAGCCGGGTAGATCTGCGCGCTACTTATGATATCTGGAACGGTATTTCTTTGGAAGCCGCCGCATCCTTGCAGAATGAACGCTATACGGGTGAGTCTTACGTCGTTCCTGTAAAGCTCTACAACTGGTACGGAGATTATGTCGCCAATGCCTATAACACCGACGGTACGAATAATACCTATTCTGCCGGTACATATAATGGGGTTAGTCAATATTACGAAGCCTTATTGCGCTATAATAAGACACTTGCCGGAAAACATAATATCTCGGCAATGGTCGGGATAAATGCCGAAAAATTCAATTCACAAACGATTAATGCCGCACGGCTCGGTTATGATGATCTGGGGATATATGACATCGGGCTGGGTAAAACGGAAGGAATGACAAACAGTGGTGGTAAAAGCCTGAACGGTCGCTATTCCTATATCAGTAGATTCACTTACAACTATGCCGAGAAATACTTACTGGAATTCGTGGGACGTTATGATGGTAACTCACGCTTTGCCAAAGGACATAAGTTTAAAGGTTTTGGTTCCGTGCAGGCCGGTTGGGTTTTCGGCGAAGAATCCTTTATGGCTCCATTGAAGGATATTGTCAGCTTTGGTAAGTTGAGAGCTAGTTATGCTTCAACGGGTAACGCGGCAGATAACCTAAAGGATTTTGATTATTTATCAGTGGTCAATATTGGTACTTCTGTTTTGGGCTTTCCTGCTTCCCTTCAGACGAATTCTAGTTTGTCCAACAATGGTTTGATCAGCTATGACCGGACCTGGGAGACTGTTATACAGGCCAATGCCGGGCTTGATCTCAAGTTTTTGAGCAATAGGTTGAGCGCTACTTTTGATGCCTATGAAAAAAGAAACATCGGTATGCTCACTCAGGTTGTTTACCCGTCGGTATTGGGGGGAACAGCGCCGCAGACAAACAGTGGCAAATTCTATACGCGTGGTTGGGAACTTTCTATTGGTTGGAAAGATCAAAAGGGTGATTTCGGTTACAATGTAGCGTTCAATATGGGCAATGCCAACACCAAGGTGGACCAAGTGGAAAATGCGGATACCTATAATGCAGGCCGAAATAACGTTGTCAATGGCTATCCTTTCAGATCCTGGTTTTTGTTTAAGACGGATGGATATTTTAAGGATCAGTCTGAGGTAGATGCGTATTATGCAGCTTATGGGAATAGTGAGGCATTGAAAGGACTGGAAAAGACAAATCCCCAGAAAACACTGCGCCCGGGTGACACAAAAAAGGTCGATGTTGCCGGTACCGGAAATATCACTGCCGGAGGAAATACACAGAGTTCCTTGGTGTATATGGGTGATGCCATGCCGCATTACACCTATGGGATCAACCTAGGTGGCTCTTGGAAAGGCTTTGATTTAAATGCTTTTTTTCAGGGGCACTTAAAACAGAATGTTATGCGTACGGGATATATGGCCTATCCTTTTAGGGCATTATACACCAACCAGAATCCTTCTTTTTTAGGCCATACCTGGACCGAAGAGAATCCGAATGCGGAGTTTCCGCGCTTGACTAGTAATGTGGATAGGGCGGGATGGAACTATGCGAATAATGATTTTATGCTGCAGAATAGCCGCTATATCCGTTTGAAATCGTTGGTTGTTGGCTATTCACTGCCTAAGTCGCTTGTCGAGCGGGCCAAGTTACAGAAGGTGCGGGTCTATTTTTCGGGGAATGATCTTTGGGAGGCCACGGCCATCAAGGATGGTTTCGACCCTGAAACGGGCGAGAATGCGACTGATGGTGATAATGCCGGCTATCCATTTGCCCGTACATGGTCTTTTGGTATTAACATAGGTTTCTAACGCTTAAAATGTAAAGAGATGAAAAAGACATTTAATTATATCTTATTCGGTGCAATGTGTATGGGCTTGTTGTCCTGTCAGAATGATTTTATAGACCTGACACCTCCTGCCGAATTTTTGGATAACGTTTATTTTAAGAAAGCAAGCGATTTTAAGTCCTATACAACCAGCTTTTACGGCAGGCTGCAGGGCTGGAGTTTTGCCAACATGGACAATAGCTCTGACCTTTCTGCCAACTCAAATGGCAACGGGTATGGAGAGGGGCATGGTTCCCTAAATGCGACAGGTACAAGCTGGGATTATTCGGGGATCCGTAGCTGCAATATTTTGCTTGGTAAGGCAGCGGAATATACCGGTACAGAAAATATTGATCAGTTTGTCGGCGAGGCGCATTTCTTCCGCGCGTATCAATATTTTGGTTTATTGAAGCAGTTTGGCGGTGTGCCATTGATTTTAAAGACGCTTGACGAGAAGTCGCCGGAGTTATTTGCGCCACGAAATAGCCGCTATGAAATTGTTGCTCAGGTGCTCAAAGACCTGGATGCAGCGATCGCAAAATTACCGATCGAACAGAATATCGCAAGTGCGGACAAGGGCCGTATCAGCAAATGGGCCGCCAAGGCTTTAAAAGCACAGGTAGCGCTTTATGAGGCTACCTGGGAAAAATATGTGGGACAAAAAGCTGATGGTAACGGTACATCTGAAGGTGCCGGTACGGCAGGTTATGACGCCGGAAATAGCAAGCGTTATCTTGCCGATGCGGTAGCTCAATGTGAGGATATCATGACCAATGGTGGGTATGAGCTATGGAATAAAAATACTGATGCAAAAATGGCGAATGCCAGCTTGTGGTACTTATTCAACTTGGAGGATGCAGAATCAAATCCTGGCGGATATGATAAAAGCACCAATAAGGAATTTATCCTTTACAATGTGTACGATTATACTTTAAAGCAATCGCGTATCAATATTACCTGGACTGTAGGACAGTTGTACCCGAGCCGCAAATTTGTTGACATGGCGGTCTGTACAGATGGTCTGCCTCCCGAAAAATCACCGCTCTTTCAAGGGTATCATACGGCTAACTCAGAGTTTCAAAGTCGTGATAGACGTTTATTAAGCTATCTCTATGGTACCGGTACAGCGCCGGGATCGGTGACGCTGGATTACGGAAGCCTGGGATTCAGTGGCTATGGAAACAGTAAATATGCGGTGTATGGATATGGTACCCGACGAAAAGATAATACAGAGTCGGCAAACTGGTCTATTATCCGATTGGCAGAAGTCTATCTGACCTATGCCGAAGCCTTATATGAATTGAATGGTAGCATCACCGATGCGCAACTGGATGCGTCGATCAATAAGCTGAGACAGCGGGCAGGGGTGGCAAACCTAAGCAACGCGCTTGTGACGGCCAACAATTTGAATATGTTGAACGAAATACGTCGGGAAAGAGCGGTAGAACTCTACCGCGAAGGAAAACGTTTTGATGACCTCAAGCGTTGGGGCCTACTGGTGGAATCTTTGAATACCTCGCGGCTGGGCAAAGTGGTCGGAAATGGTAATGATTATACAACGCCTTTTAAGGATGCCAATGGTGCAGCAACAGGTTTGTATAAGCCGGGTAGTTATATCTGGGGGGAGGAAGAGGTGGAGACGCCCGAAGGTAAACTGCGTTGTGTTGTGATTTCCAGCAGTCAAAACCATACTGTTGCTGCCAGGCATTACCTCTATCCAATTCCACAGTCGCAGATCAACTTAAATAAGCAACTATTACAAAATCCAGGGTATTAATAGCAAAATTAACATCATGAAGAATTTAGGACAAAAAATTTATATCGGTCTGTTGACAGGCATAACTGCAACGATGGCCGCCTGTGCATATGATCTCCCAGAAATCGTACGTGATACGCCCAAAAGTACGGAAGCAGTTGTCAAGCTGATTGATACCTTGGCACCATCTGTGGCACTAAAGCATGTGGGGGCCTTACATACGCCCGAGGATTTTCAGCGTATCAAGACAAAACTCGCGGCACAGGATATAACCATCTTAGCCGGTTGGAACAAGCTCATTGCCAACAGTCATGCGCAGGCAGGTTATATTGCCAGCCCGGTTGAAAAATTGATCCGCGGTGGTGGCAGCAGGGAAGAACCGGAACCGGACAACTATGGGCGGGCATTCAATGATGTCGCCGCGGCTTACCAATTGGCACTCCGCTGGAAAATAAGTGGCGATGAAAGCTACGCAAAATCGGCCGTAGCGATTTTGAATGCCTGGGCAACGACCTGCAAACGGATAAGCGGGGATTCCAATACGGCCTTAGCCGGTGGAATCTACGGCTTTCAGTTTGCTGTTGCGGGTGAATTACTGCGCGATTATAATGGTTGGAAACAAGAGGACTTCACGGCTTATAAAAAGTGGATGAAAGATGTGTTTTATAGTTTGAATATGGCTTTCCTCAATACACACTGGGGGACCTGTGATTCACATTATTGGGCAAATTGGGACTTGGCCAACTTGGCGTCCGTGATGGCAATTGGTATTTTGACCGACAATCGTTCGATTTACAATTTTGCCGTGGACTACCTGCAGCGGGGCAAAGGCAACGGTAATTGGTTTAAGGTAATTAATTATGTGTTTGATGGCGATAATGCAGGGCTGGCGCAGATTCAGGAAAGCGGTCGGGACCAGGGGCACGCAACACTCTGTATTGCGCTGATGGGACATATTGCCCAGATGGCCTGGAACCAGGGTGATGATTTTTATGGACTTGATAATAACCGTTTCTTGAAGGCCTGCGAGTATACGGCAAAATATAATGTCGCCAAACTTGCCGTTCCCTTTCATGAGTATACACGCAAATGGGCGGCCAATTGTGCGCAAACAGAAGTGCATACCCAGATCAGTGATAATGCCCGCGGTACCGAAAGACCGATGTGGACAGGCCCATATTACCACTATACAAAGATCAAAAAACAAAACGCCACCTATACGCAAATGGGGATGTCGCAGACCTATCCTGAAGGCGGTGGGGGTGACTACGGCCCAAACAGTGGTGGGTATGATCAACTGGGATTTGGAACCTTGATGTATACATTAGACTAATAGCTTTCGCTATTAATTTCTAACCAATAAAAATGAAGAAAAATGAAAACAAGATATGCAGTTCATCACTCTTTTCTGGGAGCCTTGGTGCTTTTGATATCCTTCCTCAGTTCCTGCGAAAAAGGTCCTGATTTTCGGGAGTTTAATTACCCCGCGCCGGTAGTGGAGGACTTTTCGCCCAAGCAGGGCTACGTCGGTAGTGCTGTTACCATCACGGGTAAAGATTTTGGCACGACACTAAAGGCTGTAAAGGTGTATTTCGGAGAGGTAAGGGCCGATTCGGTGAAAATCGTAGAAGACAATAAGATTGTGGTCCTGGCGCCCGAACAAGGAGTTACAGGCAAATTGAAAGTGGAAATTTATGGAAAGTCGGATCTGACCAAGGAGGATTTTGTGTATATGCCTTCCGCAAAATTTATCAGTGCCAGTACGGATAAAGCACAGGTAGGGGACGAAATTACGGTGACAGGAGAAAACTTCGGTACGGATATGCAAAAGGTAAAAGCCTATATAGGAAATGTCGAGGGTACAGTGGTGTCGGTTACACCCAACCAAATTAAATTTAAAGTTGCAGAAGGTCCTTCTGCGAGTATCGTCCTGATGGTTGATGGGCAGCGTCTTGTCGGCTCCTATGTCATGGTAGGTATGGAGAAATTGACGGGTACCTTGTTTGGACATGCTGGCTCATGGAACAACAATCCGGCGACGACCATCCAGGCTGCTGTAGATGGAGATATAGCTACTTACGTAGATGGAGCAAATAAAATTGGCTATATGGGATACGATATGGGGGCAGGAAAAGGGGCGATGGTAAAATCGGTACGATATGCTCCACGCTCGACACATGCCTCCCGGATGCTCAACGGAGAGATCAGGGGCGCGAACGATCCTTCTTTGTCCGATTATGTTGTGCTGCACAAGATAACGGCAACACCTCCCGCGGGTGTCTATACCGAGGCGAATATAGAGAATGAACAGATTTTCAGATATATCTATTACTATACAGCGGAAGGAAACGGAAATATCGCCGAAATTGAATTTTATGGAAATGTGGTTGACAAGCCTATCCCGGTAGGCAAGCTTGCCTTTGAATTCAATACGGATAATGAAGGTTGGGTACCACAACAATCAGCCATTTATGCGGCTTCTGATGATGCACTCAATGTGACATACTCACAGACAGGGACTGATAAAAGAAGAGCGGATCTCAAATTGACAAATTTGCCGATAACACTCCATACCGGAAACTATCCGATAGTTGCCATCAAGATGAAGGCATTGCCGGTGGGCGCCGTATACACCTTTGACGTCTCCGGTGGGGCTTTTGGCAACGGTTCAAAAAAAGAATCAAAGGACTTCGTCGCAGATAATGTCCTATTCTGGGATATTTCGGTGCTGGGACAGGGAACCAATCCGCCGGTGGCCAACTCGCCAATCGTATTTAGTGCAGGGCAGACATTCCAGTTTAAAATAGCTGATATTCCGGCCGAAACCGCTACCGCTGGTTATTCCGTCGAATGGATCCGCACATTTGCGAGTAAAGAGGAACTGGCAAAATTTATAGGCAAGTGATAGGCCTGTGATGGGTTGCAATTAAACATAGAAGTGATTTGGATGAAAGTGAGGTTCCCTCTACAATAGGTGGTTACATGGAGGGGACCGAACTTTTTTGAGTTAGCATAATGCATACGGTAAATTATGAATAAAAGGATCAAACAATTAATAGCTATAAAATCAATTTGTGTATCGGTTTTGGTCACAGTATCTGCCTGTTCGTCTTTGCGGAATACGGACATAAATCTGGAGGCAGAGACTGCTTATATCCAAAATCGGCTGGAACGGACCCTGTCCAACATCCCGAACGACAAAAAGAATATCCCCCGAAGTCTCCTGGAAGACGGCAGATCATGGAAATATGTAAGCTATCAGGACTGGACGAGTGGTTTTTGGTCGGGTGAATTGTGGTATGCCTATGAGCTTTCGGGCCAAGAAAAATGGAAGGAGCAGGCCGGGCGCTTCAGCAAGGAATTGAAGCCCTTAGCGTACGAGCCGGTCATCGATCATGACCTGGGCTTTCAAGTTTTCAACTCTTTTGGCAATGCCTTTCGGTTGACAGGAGAGGAGAGTTATCGTCGGGTTGTGCTGGCTGCCGCGGATTCACTGGCGACGCTCTTTAATCCGAAGGTCGGAACCATTCTTTCTTGGCCACGATCTGTACCCAATATGGAGTGGCCACAGCATAACACGATTATAGATAATATGATCAACCTGGAACTGTTGTTTTGGGCCTCGAAAAATGGCGGAGCGGACTCCTTATATACGATAGCGGTTAGTCACGCAAAGACAACGATGGCCAATCATTTTCGGGATGATTATTCTTCCTATCACGCCGTTGTTTATGATAGGGAAACTGGCAGAAGAATAAAGCAAGTGACGCATCAGGGTTTTGCGGATAGTAGCATGTGGGCACGGGGACAGTCTTGGGCAATCTATGGCTATACAATGGTTTATCGGGAGACGAAGGATCCTGTCTTTCTGGATTTTGCCCAAAAAGTGACTGATGTTTACTTGGATCGATTGCCGAAGGATTTGGTTCCTTATTGGGATTTTGATGATCCCAAGATCCCGAATGCACCACGGGATGCTTCGGCGGCGGCTGTGGTCGCTTCTGCACTCTTTGAACTTGGTCAGTACGTCCCGGGTGATAAGGGAGCAATGTACCGGAAAAAGGCTGAAGAGATGCTCAATTCCTTAGCCCAACATTACCATGCAGCCGATGAGAACTCGGCGATCTTGGGTCAGGTGACTGGGCATTATCCTAACGGAACTGAGATCAATACCTCGATTAATTATGGTGATTATTACTATATGGAAGCCTTGTTGCGCTATAAGCACTTGGGGAATTAATGGATAAAAAATGAAAATAACGATTTGATGAAGCTAGCTAATAATGATGATCTAATTGCCGCAGCTGATATCGGTGGAAGCCATATTACAGTCGGGTTTGTGCAGCATGGTTTTCCAAAAATAATAGATGCTGATACCATCCGAATTAAATTGAATAGTAAAGGAACACAGGAAGAAATTTTGAATGCATGGTTTGATGCCTTTGAACAGCTCGCTTTTAAGAAGGATAGGGGCATCCGGCGTATGGCGTTTGCTATGCCTGGGCCCTTCGACTATCAAAAGGGGGTCAGTCTCATCAAGGGGCTGGATAAATATGAAAGCCTGTATGGGGAGAACATAAAAAGCATAGTTGCTCGTCATTTTAAAATCGACGAAACCAATATCCTTTTCCGGAACGATGCTGAAGCTTTTTTGCATGGGGAAGTCATGGCTGCTGCGCTGGCTGCTGATCGCCGTATTCTGGGGATTACGCTCGGTACAGGGTTTGGTTCGGCAATAAGTCAATATGGCGATACCAAAGATCTAAATTTAGGTCTAGCAGCTTTTAAGGATAGCATTGCGGATGATTTTCTGACGACGCGCTGGTTTCGATCAGCTTATGAAAAAGCGGGCCGAACAGGCCTTGAGGTACAAGAGATCAGTTATCTTGCAAGGCGCGGAGAACCGTTGGCACTAAAGCTATTTGACGAATTCACTGAAAACCTTACGGCAGTATTACATCAATTTTCTGCCGAACTGTCTCCTGATGACATCATTATCGGGGGGAATATCGCCAAAGCTCAGGACCTCTTTCTGCCCCGGGTCCGAAAACGATTGGAATTGTTGGGAATTCGGGCTAACTTTCATCTGGCCCAGCTAGGCGAACACTCCGCAATGGTGGGCAGCGCATATTTATTTACACAGAAAACAATTATAAAATAGATTATGTTACTAAAAAATGCTTCTCATATTGCGCTCATAGCCGCACTTGGTGGTTTTTTGTTTGGATTTGAAGTTTCTGTTATCTCCGGAGCTGAACAAACCATCCAACAGTTATGGAAATTGGATTCCTTTTGGTTGGGTTTTACCGTAGCCTCCAGTTTGATAGGGACTGTTTTGGGCTCAATTGCCGTCGGTAAGCCTGCACAATCCTACGGGAGAAAACCTGTTTTGTTTACAATTGCGATTTTATATCTAGTCTCTGCATTGGGATGTGCAGCAGCCTCTTCATGGCTGTTCTTTGTGCTATTCCGCTTTCTTGGCGGCGTGGCAGTAGGGGCTTCATCTGTCGTAGGGCCAATGTACATCGCAGAAATTGCACCGGCGCACAACCGGGGCAGATTGGCGGGTATGTTTCAGTTGAATATCGTGGGCGGAATCCTGGTGGCTTATCTGACCAATTACTTATTGGCCGGCTATGGTGGAAACGATTCCTGGCGCTATATGCTGGCGGTGATGGCAGTGCCCGCATTGCTGTTTTTTTTACTGCTGTTTCTGATCCCAGAGAGCCCAAGGTGGCTGATTGGCAAAGGTTTTGACAAAGAGGGACGTCAGGTGTTTGAAAGACTCGGTCAGCTATCCGTCTTGCAGGAGATCAGCCTGACGGCTAAGGATAAGACAGAGACCGGGCGAAAAGAAAGTCTGTTTAATGGCAAGTATAAGAAACCGGTTTTCTATGCTGTCTTATTGGCAATGTTCAATCAGCTCTCGGGTATCAACGCGATCTTGTATTATGCGCCCCGTGTATTTGCAATGGCAGGTTTTGACCAAGCAGATGCATTCCAGCAATCTGTATTTATTGGCCTGGCCAATTTTGTCTGTACCATTTTGGCGATGGGCATTATCGATAGAATAGGACGAAAGAAGCTATTGCTGATCGGTGCGGCAGGGATGACTTTATTCCTGATACTGACAGCCTCAGCGTTTGGTTCAATGCATGAAAGCGGGTCTCAAAATCCTTTTATTTTAGTCTATATCGTCGGTTTTATTGCTTTTTTTGCCTTTTCGCAGGGTGCTGTTATCTGGGTTTTTATTTCCGAAATTTTTCCCAATGCCGTTCGTTCGCAAGGTAGTGCGCTCGGGAGCTTTACCCACTGGATCATGGCGGCTATCATTTCTTGGTTGTTTCCCATTATCGTTGAAAGTGATCCCTTGGGCGGCTTCTATTCCTTTGTTTTTTATGGAATCATGATGTTGTTGTCATTCCTGTTTATCTGGCGGGTAATGCCCGAAACCAAAGGGAAATCGTTGGAGCAGATACAGGCTGAACTGGGCATTAAATAGGGGGGCACATGAAAAATAGCAGTATATTTTTACTCTTTATTTTACTCTTGGGAATCGGTACTGCAGAGGCGCAGACGACCGTGTTGCACGATTGGAAATTGAGTTCTCCAGACGGATCTTATATCATGCAGATTACCCAGGAAAAGGTCGCTACGGGTAAGAAGCAGTTATTCTATACATTAACCTACAAGGGCAAACAAGCCATCGGGAAAAGTGAACTGGGGATACAGCTCGACAACCAATTATTTGAGTCGGCCTTGGCGATAGAAAATGATACTAGTCTATCCTGGTGCGAAAATCTTGATTTTGCGCAGGAGTATCGTCAGTCAACGCAGCAGGAATGGAAACCGCTGTACGGTGAGCGCAGTCGGGTAAAAGAAGATTATAAAGAACTCGTATTAAAGTTTACAAAATTTGATGAGCAAACTGCACATACAGAAGGCCAGCAGGGGACAAGTTATGACAAGCGTCGCAGCTATTCTTTGGACATTGTATTCAGGGCTTACAATGAGGGTGTGGCATTTAAGTATTTCTTCCCCGAAAATAGCAATGGATTGTTTTTGCATATTACGGGCGAGCAGACAAGTTTTGCTTTTGAAGAAGGTACGAAAGCTTATTACGAACGCTGGGCACAGGGCCCATATTTCCTACAACCGCTTAAAAATTGGAAAGATGAAAGCGAGCGGCCACTGACTTTATCCTTGCCCAATGGGTTATATGTTGCTCTTCTCGAAGCCCAGATGGTCGATTATGCACGGACAAAGTTGAAGCTCTCGACCAGTCAGGCCAATACCTTGCAGGCCTCGATTTATGGTGAAGTGGATGCTATTCCGCCCTTTTCGACCTCCTGGCGTGTGATCATGGTTGCCCAGCAGCCTGGGCAATTGATCGAGCACAATGATTTGGTACTGAATCTAAACCTCGAGAATCAGATCAAAGATAGCTCCTGGATAAAACCAGGTAAAGCGATCCGCTCTGGCCTGACCACTGCACAGGCATTGGCCTGCATAGATTTTGCGGCGCAGCACGGTTTACACTACGTCCATCTGGATGCAGGTTGGTATGGTCCCGAAATGAAAGTTGCTTCCAAGGCTAACCGTGTCGCAGGGAATAGGGATCTGGATATGCAAGAGCTGATTCACTATGCTGCACAGAAAGATATCGGCATTTTTATCTATGTCAATCAGCGCGCCTTGATGGACGATTTGGATGAATTGTTTGCCCTTTATCAAAAATGGGGGGTCAAGGGTGTTAAATTTGGTTTTGTCCAGGTCGGTTCAAACCGTTGGTCAACATGGTTACACCAGGCCGTCAAGAAGGCCGCTCAGTACCAGCTATTGGTCGATATTCATGATGAATACCGGCCTACTGGATATAGTCGTACTTATCCAAATCTTTTGACGCAGGAAGGTATTCGGGGTAATGAAGAAATGCCTGATGCGACCCATAATACAATCTTGCCATTTACCCGTTTTCTGGCGGGGGCGGGTGATTATACAATCAGCTATTACAACAGCCGGATCAAAACTACACATGCGCACCAGTTGGCCTTGTCGGTCGTGTATTACAGTCCATTGCAGTTTTTATACTGGTACGATACCCCCGGGATGTATCAGGGCGAACCCGAGATCGCTTTTTTCGATCAGGTCAAAACGGTATGGGACGATACCAAAGTCCTAAAGGGAGAGATTGGTCATTATATCGCGACGGCAAGGCGTAGCGCTGACGAATGGTTTGTGGGGGCTATTACCAATACAGAGCAACGAAAACTGGATTTGAAACTAGATTTCCTGAATCCCGACACCGTATATGTCATGGACAGCTACACCGACGATGCTGCGATGCGTACAAAAACAAAAGTCGCTGTAAACCATTTTCTTGTGGATCAGAAAACATCGCTCCAACTACTGCTGAAAGCGAGCGGTGGCGCAGCATTGCATCTCCGTCCGGCAACCAAAATGGATAAAGTAAAGTATAAGAATGTTTTAACAAGAAAAAGCCTATAATAAAATGAAACAATTGCGCGCGGATCTTATCCTACTACTGCTATTGTGCTGTATAACCTTCACGGGAACAGCACAGCGAAATGGTTCAGACCTGAAAGTATACGAGGCCCCGAAAGGAGCATTATTGAATACTGATTTTACGGTCAAAGTGCGTCAAAAAGGTGAGAAGGAATGGAGATATCTGCCAAGTCATCTGATTAAGGTCGACGAGGTGCGAAATGCGAAGCATCAGGTAGAAGATGCCTCAATGGCCTATTTTGATTTTAAGGGGACAGTAGAGGTTTCAGTTACCCACAATAGAGGAGCGATCAATACAGCACGTATTCGGCCGCTGTCATACGGTATTAAACCAGTGGTTGCTGGCAATACCATGACTTTTGTCCTTGATCAACCCCGAAATCTTTCGCTTGAAATCAACGACGATATTTTCCATAACCTCCTGCTCTTCGCAAATCCAATGCTGGAAAATATCCCCGCTAAAAATGATCCGAATGTCATTTATTTCGGTACTGGAATTCATGAATTTAAGGGGGGTAATTTCAAAATACCGAGCAATAAAACTGTTTATATCGCTGGAGATGCCATTTTACGTGGACAGCTGCTGATAGACAGCGTTGAAAATGTTAAGGTCATCGGGCGGGGTATGGTAGAGCATACGGTCAAAATGGGCATTCATATTTCCCGTTCGAAAAATATATTGGTAGAGGGGGTTTTTACGACGCAATGTGCCACGGGAGGCTCCGATCAGGTGACCATCAGAAATGTGAAAAGCGTGAGTTATTACGGTTGGGGAGATGGACTCAATGTATTTGCCAGCAATAATGTATTATTCGATGGCGTATTTTGTCGAAATTCTGATGACTGCACTACCGTCTATGCAACCCGAAAAGGCTTCGAAGGTGGGTGCAAGAATATCACGATGCAAAATTCGACCCTCTGGGCGGATGTTGCCCATCCTATTTTTATCGGTATTCACGGCAATGCGGATAAGTCGGATATTATTGAAGATGTGTATTACCGGAATATTGATATTCTCGATCAAAAGGAAATGCAATTGGATTATCAGGGCTGCATGGCGATCAATGCCGGTGATAATAACCTGATCCGAAATATCCATTTTGAAGACATCCGCGTCGAAGATTTTAGGCAAGGGCAACTTCTTAATCTCCGGATTTTCTTCAATGAGAAATACTGCAAGGCCCCGGGGCGGGGGATAGAGAATATTTTCTTTAAGAATATCAGCTATAATGGCAGCGGTGGCGAACTCTCGATGATCTCAGGCTACGATAAAGATCGAAAAATAAAAAACATATTCTTCGAAAACCTCCGTATCAATGGGAAATTAATCTCGGATAGCATGCCCGAAAAACCGAAATGGTATAAAACAGGTGATATGGCGCGTATTTTCATTGGCGAGCATGTCGAAAACGTCGTGTTTAAATAAAAACATCATGAGGAAAACCCCTTATTTGGGGAATCTCATTGTCTGTCAATTAGGTATGAAATGCCTGATCGCCTCAATTAGACCTTAGCGAAAATAAAAAAGAATGAAATGAAACAAATGATCACTATAGCCGTATTGCTGGCGGCGTCCCTGCATGTAAAGTCGCAGTCCGTTTACATTGGGCAACATGCTGACCGAAAGTTACAACGAGTCGAGGGGAAATTCAAAGCCATGAGTTTTGATATGCAGGATGTACGTCTCTTGCCTTCCATATTTACACAAAACCGCGACCGTACGGCAAAATGGATGATGTCTTTAGATGTCAATAGCTTGCTACAGAGTTTTCGCAATACTTCCGGAACATATGCTGCCTTGGAAGGGGGCTATTCTACCATTAAAAAACTTGGTGGATGGGAATCTTTGGATTGCGATCTCAGAGGACATACAACAGGACATCTTTTATCGGCCTTGGCTTACCTATATGCTTCAACCGGGGAAGCTAAATATAAGGCAAAAGCGGATAGCTTGGTTGCTGGCTTGGAAGTGGTACAGCAGACCTTTACCGCCAATGGAAGTGAGGGGTATCTGAGTGCGTATGGCGAAGGACTGATCAATCGAAATATTGCGGGTAAAAGTGTTTGGGCGCCCTGGTATACCTTGCATAAGCTGTATGCAGGGTTAATAGACCAATACTTGTACGCAAACAACGATAAAGCCCTTGTGATCATGAAAAATGCTGCTGCCTGGGCTTATCGTAAATTAAAGCCTTTGACGGAGGAGCAACGTAGATTGATGCTGCGCAACGAATTTGGCGGTACCAATGAAGCTTTTTATAATCT
This sequence comes from Sphingobacterium athyrii, assembly GCF_003071065.1. GTDB lineage: Bacteria > Bacteroidota > Bacteroidia > Sphingobacteriales > Sphingobacteriaceae > Sphingobacterium > Sphingobacterium athyrii. The sequence goes on from NZ_QCXX01000002.1 coordinate 747,389, forward strand.
ATATGCCATTACAGGCGAAGAGCAGCATAAATGGCTGGCCGAATTTTTCTACCATGCTGCGGTTCTTGATCCATTGGCCGATCATACCGATGAACTAAAATTTAAGCATGCGAATACTTTTATTCCGAAATTATTGGGCGAAGCCCGCAACTATGAACTGTCTGCTAATGCGCGTTCCAATGCTATGGTGCATTACTTTTGGAACAGGGTTGTGGATCATCAGACTTTTTGTACCGGCGGAAATAGCCACAAGGAAAAATTTATTCCCTCGGACAGTCTCTCGCAGTATCTGACTGGGTATACCCAGGAGACCTGTAATACCAACAATATGCTAAAGCTAACGCGGCACTTGTTCACCTGGGATGCGGAAGCCAAATATGCAGATTTTTATGAGCGTGCGCTATACAACCATATTTTGGGACAGCAGGATCCGGAGACCGGTATGGTGGCTTACTTCTTACCCTTACTGCCGGGAGCCCACAAAGTATATAGCACACCTGATCAATCGTTTTGGTGCTGTGTAGGCACAGGTTTTGAAAATCATACCAAATACAATGAGGCCATCTATTATCATGATGATAAAGGAGTCTATGTCAATCTCTTTATTCCATCTGAACTGCATTGGAAAGAAAAAGGCCTTCGCTTAACTCAGGAGACCAATTTTCCTTCCAGTGGAAAGGTCACATTGCGGGTCGATGTGGATCAGACGGTAACAATGCCGCTGTACCTCCGTCACCCTGCATGGGCCGCAAAGGTAGAAGTAAAGGTAAATGGAAGGAAAGCGGCTCTCAGTAAGCATCCGTCGAGCTATATTACCCTCGAAAGAAAGTGGGAAAAAGGTGATCAGGTGGAAATTTATTATCCGATGGATCTTCATTTGGCCAAAACCAATGACAATCCCAACAAAGCAGCCGTTATGTACGGGCCGCTTGTACTGGCGGGGACGATGGGAAAAGAGGGAATGACCGGAACGGCGCCCTTTTCAGATCCGCATGTACATAATGATTATTATACTTATGATTACCATGTCCCAGCGGGTCTAAAAACTTCGCTCCATGTCGATGAAAAGAATCTCCCAGATAGGGTTAAAATGACGGATCCAGAACAATTGGTCTTTGTCGATAAACTTGATGGGGTGGCGTTGGCGCCGATTCATCGTATCCATCAACAGCGTTACGTGGTGTACTGGGATTTAAAATAAAAGACAAACGGTCAAACCAATTATGAAAAATAAGATCTGTGCTTTGCTTATGCTGTGTTTCTTTTCTCTGGCCGTCAGTGGACAGGAATATCAATGGTCCGTGCCGGTAAGCGGTTATGTATCGGCTGAGACGAACGCCAATCCCGAAGCTTTTTTATGGATCCCGCCCGATTGCCAACAGTTGCGCGGCCTTATCATAGGGCAGCATAATATGTGCGAGGAAAACATTTTTGAACATGCCACTTTCCGCAGGACCATGGGCGAACTCGGATTCGCGATCCTATGGATATCGCCGGGAATAAATCAGCAATGGGACCTGAAGGATGGTTGTCAGAAGGTTTTGAACGAGGCAATCGGGGCCTTGGCAGAAACGAGTGGTTATGGCGAACTGAAACATGTACCCATTGTTCCGCTCGGGCATTCTGCGATGGCTACCTTTCCGTGGAATTTTGCGGCCTGGAATCCCGAAAAGACATTGGCGGTGATATCCTATCACGGCGATGCTCCCCGGACAAATCTAACGGGCTATGGACGTGAAAATCTGGAGTGGGGACGCCATAGAAATATTGATGGTATTCCTGGATTAATGATCGAGGGGGAATACGAATGGTGGGAGGCAAGGGTAAACCCTGCCTTGGCCTTTCGTATGATGTATCCCCAAAGCTGTATATCTTTTTTATGCGATGTGGGACATGGACATTTTGATGTGTCGGATCAGGTGATCGACTATATCTGTCTATTTTTACGCAAAGCAGCGCAATACCGTTTGCCCAAGATACAGGCAATTGATAAGCCCAGCAAACTAACTGTTTTAAATCCGAAAGCAGGCTGGCTGGCCGAGCGATGGCATCCCGGTCAGGTAAAAAGGGCTGCTATGGCAGCATTTGATCGCTATAAAGGCGATCCCCATGATGCTTTTTGGTATTTCGATCAGGAAATGGCTGCTGCGACGGAGCGCTATTACAGTAAGGGAAATTTAAAACAATCGCAATTTATTGGCTTTACATGGAAAAATCGCTTATTGCCTTTTGACCCAGCCAGCCATGCCCAATATCAGACCAAGATTGAGCCTGATGCTGATGGCCTGACGTACCGACTGTCGGCGGCCTTCACGGATTCGACACGATCTCACTTTTCAGATTTGCATGGGAAAGGGGGGATTCGGATCGACCGTATCTGTGGCCCCATCCACAAAATTAATGACAGTATATTCAAGGTACAGTTTTATCGAATGGGCATGAACAATGGCAAGCGCAGCAACGACATATGGCTATTAGCGTCAAGTGCAGGCGATCGCCCATATAAAAGTGCGGTGCAACAGTTAAATCTTAAGATCGACTATCCACTCACTGTGGGCCGACGCCAACATATCCTTTTTCCGGGCTTGGGCGATGTCGAGGTGGGTACATCCCCGATCAATTTAGGAGCCTCATCCGATGCCGATCTGCCTGTGGCCTATTATGTGAAGGCTGGGCCAGCAGCTGTAGAAGGGGAGCAGCTCAGATTGACTGCTATCCCACCACGGGCAAAATATCCCATTAAAGTAACTGTGGTCGCCTGGCAATACGGTCTGAAAGGCACTATTCAGTCTGCAGAACCTGTGGAGCGCCATTTTTTCATTAAGCAACAAAAATAGAAAATCATGATAAAGCGTTTAGTATATCCTGTTTTTATAGCCTTTTTTTCATTACTGACCGTAAAGGGGCAAGAGATCCCACTGCCGGTCAAGCTGCTTGAGGGGCACCCCCGCTTACTGACCACAGATCAGGAGAAGGGGCGGCTGCGCCAGCAGCTGAAAGAGCAGAAATGGGCAGGGGAAGTACTTATAGGGATCAAAAACCGGATCGATCCTTACCTCGACGAGGTAAAAGCGCAGCCCGATTGGTTGTATTCGCGTCTGATGATGTACTGGAAGAGCAAAGCTACCCAAGTGTATATCGATGGTGGGGTATATGCCAAAGCTGATGGAGTGGCTCCTGTGCCGACCGTTCGATTTGGTAGCAGCAGAGGCGTTGGGTCGCCATTTATCCGCCCGGCACTGGCTGATATCATACCCTATATGGACGATACCAAAGGAGTGTATTTTTGCAATTCTTCCAAACCCGGCGCACCATTGGAATGGGTAGATCAGCGTCAAGCTTCGGGTGGGAGCATCGAAAGCGTCAACGAGGAGATCATGAAACTGGCAAAAGATGCTGCCTTCTTGTACTGGCTTACCGATGATCAGGTCTATGCTAGCCTGGCGTTTGGTGTAATCGATACTTATCTGACAGGGATGTATTATCGCAATGAACCTATTGACCTCAATCATGGCCATGCACAGACGCTCGTAGGGATGACAACATTCGAAGTCATACAGGAGCGAATCCTCAACGAATTGGCCTATACCTATGATTTCCTATACAATTATGTCGACAAGGTTCAGCCTGATAAAAAAATAATCTATGAAACAGCACTGAAGAAATGTATAGACCTAAGCCTAAAAAATGGCGTACCCCATAATAATTGGAACCTCCATAAGTCAAAGTTTATCCTGAAAGTCGCGATGGTGCTTGGAAAGGATAAAGACTATGCAGATGGTCAGGGAAGGGAATATTACATCAATGCGATTCTTAACAAGACTGCTGCCCGACATTGGTCCTTACCGCACTTTATGGCGTATGGATACGACAAGGAGACCGGAATTTGGAACGAAAGTCCTGGCTATGCCCAAAGTGTAGGTCACGAACTTACCCAGTTTATCCGGGATTATGATAACACATTCAATCAAAACTTACTTCCCTATATCCCTGTCATGTACAAGGCTGTTGAAGCACTGCCGCAATACCAGTTTCCCAATGGAATGACCACAGCATTTGGGGATTCCTATTACGGGCTCCTGAACCCTGCACCGCTGGCAGATATGATTCGGTTGACCCAAAAGTACAACGAGCGGGAACACGAGGTGCTGTACACAAAAATGTATAAACTGTTCCATACGGATACGGACAAGGAGCCCCTTCAGCCGGCGCATCTTCCGGCACAGATCAGTTCTTTTTTTACCGATAAACCATTGGTCCTGGACAGAAAGGTGTCCAAGGGAGCGCTAAGGGATTATGTGACACCGACGTTCTATTCGCCAAATGTGAGCTGGTTTGTACAACGCAATAAATATGATAGCAAAGAAAATGGAATGATGATTTCGCAATATGCATCGCTCGGCAATCATATGCATTCCAATGGGTTGGCGATGGAGCTTTACGGCAAGGGCTATGTACTCGGGGCAGAGTCGGGAATAGGTTCTTCCTATTTTGAAAAGCCTTATTTGGATTATTACTCCCAGTTTCCGGCACACAACACGGTTATGGTTGATGGCATATCCAAATACCCCGAAATGCTAAGTACACATGACTTCAAGCTGCTCGGGTGTTATCCAAAACCGGGACAAAAAACAGGATATTATGCCGGGGTTACTTATTCCGATATGTATTTTTTAGAACCCGAAAGCCAGAGTGATCAGAATCGGTTGATGAGCATCGTGAATACTGGACCGACGACAGGCTATTACGTGGATATTTTTCGTTCAAAAAAACAACAGGGAGGAGAGAAATACCACGATTACTTTTACCATAACTTGGGACAGGAGCTGAAAATATCCGAAATAGGTGGACGGGCGTTGGCCTTGAAACCCAGTGATGAGATGGGCTTTGCGGGAGGACATCTCTTTGCCCTGGATTATATGTGGGACAAGCAGTCCGCCATGACGGACAAGGATTATGAAGCAACTTGGAAGATGTCCTTTCCTGACGATAACAATGTGTATATGCATCTTTGGATGAAGGGGTATAAAGGCCGGGAAATTTTTTCGATCAAGGCTCCGGCAGTGAAATCCTACCGTAAAGAATATAAGTTGCCTTATGATTTTTACCATGATCCTTATCTGACTATTGCCGCCAGACAACATGGCGAAGCTTGGAAGCATCCTTTTGTCGCGATCTACGAACCTACCGTTGAAAAAGAAGGGCGATCCATTATTTCCATTAGCTCATTTGCGGTAGAGAATGTGTCTCCAGACTTTGTGGGGCTTGATGTGGAAAGCAGGGCGGGACGTCACGATTATATTTTTTCTTCCTTAGCCGCGGATGAAGTCAGGTATCAGGATAAAGTTGTCAAAGGCACCTATGGACTGATCAGCGAACAGGGGGATGATTTTACGCTATTTTTGGGAAATGGCTACAAAATAGCTGCAAGGGAATTTAGTATCGATTGTGCCGAAAAAGCCAATGTTACCCTAGAGCGGAAAGATGGGCGTTATTTCTATACAAGTGATCGAACGATCAAGCTAACTTTCCGGAATAAGACCATCCAACTGGAAGCCTCGGATTACAAACAAATCACCTTATGATCATGGAGCAACTTATGAAGAATGCTAAAACGATAACTTTAATTGTATTTTTATTTTTGATCAGCGTAGCATTTGGTCAAGAACAGTCTAAGGTTTGGTCCCCAGATCTGGGGAACGGAAAATTCAAAAATCCTGTGCTCTATGCGGACTATTCCGATCCTGATGTTATCCGTGTGGGCGATGACTACTACATGACAGCTTCCAGCTTCAATTGTGTTCCGGGCCTACCTATTCTCCACTCCAATGATCTTGTCAATTGGGAGATTATCAATTATGCCTTGTCGCGCCTCGAATTGGAAGGTGCACCAGCAGGGTTTTTCGATAAACCTCAGCATGGGAAAGGTGTATGGGCACCCTGCATCCGTTACCATAACGGGGAGTTTTTGATTTATTGGGGTGATCCGGACTTTGGTATTTATGTGGTCAGGAGCACCGATATTCGCGGAAAATGGAGCAGACCTATATTGGTTTTACCAGGAAAGGGAAGGATAGACCCCAGCCCGCTGTTTGATGATGATGGACGAATCTATCTCGTACATGCTTGGGCCGATAGCAGAGCCAAGATGAACAGTGTAATGATGGTCTGTGAATTAGATGCAACGGGGACCAAAGTCGTCAATGACCAGGCGATGGTCTTTGACGGAAATGATGGGGTCAACCATACTGTTGAAGGTGGTAAGTTTTACAAAAAAGATGGTTATTATTATCTATTGGCGCCTGCTGGGGGAGTAGCAACAGGCTGGCAGATTGCCTTGCGTTCAAAACAGGTATATGGTCCGTATGAGGTGAAAACTGTACTTGCACAAGGTTCTACGACGATCAATGGCCCCCATCAAGGCGGTCTTGTCGATACCAAAAGTGGAGAATGGTGGTTTTTGCATTTTCAGGATGTTGGCGCGATCGGACGGATTGCACATTTGCAGCCCGTGCAGTGGAAGGACGGCTGGCCGGTAATGGGAATCAACGATAAGAATTATTGTGGCGAACCGGTTACTAGCTATCGCAAACCTAATGTCGGTCAATCATATCCCGTGAAGAACCCTGTCGAGAACGACGAATTTAATTCGGCTAAGCTCGGTTTGCAATGGAGCTGGCACGCCAACCCCGGGCAGACTTGGGGCTTCCCTTCGGCCAATGGCTACTTACGCTTGTATGGTCAATATTATCCCCAAGATTTTCGGAACTTATGGCAGGTGCCCAACCTTCTTTTGCAGAAAATTACTGCGCCCCAGTTTACCGCGACGACAAAGATCAAAGCCGTTTTAAAAAACGATGGTGATAGGGTTGGATTCGTAATCATGGGCTGGGACTACGGATATGTCGCGTTAAAAAAGACAACTAATGGGTACGAGATCCTGCAGGTACAATGCCAGGATGCCGAACAAAATGGTGCCGAAGAAATTCGTTTCAATAGGGCACTGGATGCGCTGAGGCCTACCGTCAAATATAATTATCAGACTAAGCTCGAAGAAGTTGATTTATGGATCCGCACACAGGTAGATGTAAAGGGAGATGCACGATTTGAATACAGCACTGATGGTCGTGCTTATTTTCCGCTGGGAGACAAATTTCATATGCGGCAAGGAAAATGGATAGGGGCCAAAATGGGGTACTTTATCCTAAATAGTACTGCCGATAGCCCGCGTTCATGGGCAGATATAGATTGGTTTAGAGTCGAATAAAAGGATTTAAGTGTAAACTGAAAATATTTTGTATTTCTGTAACATTTTTATGTGGAAACATCCTTGATCTTTTGTATGTTTAACATGATATCCATTTTGATACAAAAGCGATAGACCTCAACCCATAAAAATGAATAATAAATTGACAATATCAGATATTGCTGCAGCTTTGAACATCTCTAAGGCGACAGTCTCCCTCGTATTGAATGGAAAGGCAAAACAAGCAAAAATAAGCAAGAAGATGGAGGATAAGGTACTCCAATACATGGAAGAGGTTGGATATCGCCCTAATCTTTTTGCTCAGGGACTTCGCACAGGAAAAACAAAGATCATTGGTATGCTTGTAGAGGATATTTCCGATCCTTTCTTTTCAGCAATTGCCCGTCATGCTGAGGAAGTTGCGTATGAGAAAGGATATAAGATCGTTTATTGTAGCACTGAAAACAATACAAAAAAGACAAAGGAGATGTTGCACATGTATCGAGGTCAGAAGATCGATGGATACATTATCGCGCCGCCTCCGGGAATAGAAAAAGAAGTGAAAGAATTGATCAAAGATGGTTATCCCGTTGTCCTATTTGACAGGACGCTGAAGGGAGTGAATGCGGATACCGTTTTGGTCGATAATTATGAAAGTGCATACCAAGGTACAGAACATCTGATTAATAATGGGTACAATGCCATTGGTTTTATCACGCTTATTTCCGACCAGGTGCAGATGAAATCCCGTTTACAGGGATACACGGATGCCCTAACCAATGCAGGACTTGACCCCGTTGTCTTGAATATACAATATCATGGGGAGGAGGGGGAAAGTGTTCGGGAAATAGAAGGACTGCTGCTTGGAGAGCGAAAACTCGATGCATTATTTTTTGCCACAAACTATATTGCAGATAACGGGCTTGAAGCGATTGCTAATTTACAGTTGGAGATTCCCAAAGATTTGGGAATAATGGTCTTTGACGACAACAAGATGTATAAGTTTTTTCATCCGCCAATTACGGCTATTGCGCAGCCGGTCAAAGAAATTTCGGAATTCTCCATTAATTTACTGCTAAAAAGATTGGCTGAATCAGAGCAGCAGGGAACGATTAAGAAAGTGGTATTGTCCAATCAATTGGTGATCAGAAAATCAACGGAAAAAAGAACCATTAAATCGAGTTGAGTAGTTAACTCGTGTGAAATGAATAGTGTTTTCAATGTTTTTTGAGATAAATTGCAAGATGCTTAAGTATATTGGATAAAGCGCACTACTGTAGTGCGCTTTAAAGTGTGGCTGCTGAACTGGACTCCAATGAGCCGATGATCCGATCGAAATTCCAGTTTGCTAAACCCCTTAAATGTGATTACCCATTAAAGATAACACCGTCGTAACAGGCATTATAAATGGCCTTGAGATCTTCCAATACCGGAACTCGTGGGTTGAATCCTGTACATGGATCTAGCAAGGCGTTGTTTGTCATGTAATCGATATTTTTCTCCCAATCTGCTTTGGAAATTCCAAATTCTTTGATGGACGAAATATTATTTACCTCAGCACGTAGCGTTTCAATGGCTTGTGCCAGCTCTTCAGCTGTTTCTTTGCCGATCACTTTCGCTAAATCAGGGAAACGCGTGGAAACCTTGGCGTTATAACGGATGACATTGGGTAAGAAGATCGCGTTTGCAGCACCATGCGGAATACCATACAGTGCGCCGACCTGATGGGATAGGGAGTGCACGATACCTAACCAGGCATTGTTAAATGCCAATCCTGCCATGAAGGATGCGTCGTGCATGTTTTGACGGGCTTGGATATTTGTCGGGTTGTTGACCGCTTCCTTTAGATTATTGAACACAATTTCTAAGCCACCCTTAGCCAGTACATCGGCATAATTGTCATCGATGTTGGATACATAGGCTTCCACACAGTGCGTAAGGGCATCCAGGCCCGTGTTGGCTGTGATATGGGCCGGCATTGACGCACAGACTTCGCCGTCAACAATAGCGATATCGGGTGTCAGTTCATACGAAACAATCGGGTATTTGACGCCTTTTTCGCGGTCGGTGATGACAGCCAGACCAGTTGTCTCGGTACCGGTACCACTGGTGGATGGGATGGCGATAAACTTTGCCTTGTTGCGCAAGGTAGGTACCGTAAAAGGTTTGACCAAAGCATCGAAATCAGCCTCTGGATATTCGTAGAATACCCACATCATCTTAGCAGCATCAATCGCTGAGCAACCGCCAAGACCGACGATCCAATCGGGCTGAAACTCACGCATCGCTGCTGCTCCCTTGAAACTTGTAGCTGATGATGGATCTTCCTCTACGCCATCGAAAACAAACGTTTCAAGACCTGCTTCCTGTAGAAATGCAATTGATCTATCCAACGTTCCGCTTTGACGCATCGAATTTCCCCCTGTCACGATAAAGGCTTTCTGACCTTTAATATTCTTCAGTTCTGCAAGGCTTCCTGCGCCGTGGAATACTTCTCCTGCAATAAATAATTTGCTCATTGTTGTATCTTTTATTTAATGCTTCAAAGATAGCGTGGCAATGGGCCTCGATTATTACACAAACAGGACTACGTGTTATACATTTGAGCCAACTCATTTTGGAGCTGGGTCGGTGTTTCATTGAGCTTTGCTTTCACAAATTTGTTCAGCGCTGCTGGGGAGTTGAACCCCAGGTCAAAGGCAATTTCTTTGTGGGTAATGTCTGCAAACATGAGCTGCCGCTTGATTTCGGTCATGATCCGGTTGTGGATGGTATTGATCGCGGTGTCCCCACAATGTTTTTTGGTAATGGCATTGAGCTTTTTGGGTGTGATGTAAAGCTGATCGGCATAGTATTGTACCGAGCGCTCTTCTTTGTAGTTTTCGTTGAGCAATTTTTTGAATTCGATATACAGACTTTGGTCTGCTGTTTTAGTTCCCAGAACGGGGTGCTGCCCATGTACGGATTCAATGAGTTTGAGCAAAAATATCTTGATGTAAAAGCGTGCTTCTTCTTTGCGGACCAAACTTGGATTTTGATAAATATCCTGTATAAGCTTGATTGTATGGATACTCTCGGCAAATTCGTCGGTTGACAAAACCGTATTGTTGAGTTGGGTTGACAGGTTGATATTATAGGGGCTCAACTCATTTTTGAGGATATCCGAACAGAATAACACCTCTTCAAACAAGATGATTTTGCCGGCCACCTGATCAGAAAAAGCCTGTATGGCATGCACCTGATCCGGGAAGATGACCGAAATCCGGCTGCTGTTCAGGATGTACTGTCGGTCTTCGATCTGTAGTCGTAGTTCGCCTTCCTGAATCACGAAGATGCAAAAATGGTCTTTTTGATGTGGCGCTGTGTAAGCCTGTAAATGCTCGGCATCAAGGTCAAACACACGGAAAGATAGTTTCTTGTCTTCTATTTTGTTGATCTGCTTTTTAAGGTGTAGTCGTTCCATCAATTCGTTTCTGCTGTTTAAAAAGAAAGGCAAAGGTAGCCATTTAAATTCAGCGACGATGTGCTATTTAGGTTTTGTGACAAGCAAAATACAGCCCTAGAATAATCCGAAAATTGAGGTCGAAATGCTTTTTCTATACCTATAGCCACATAAATTTTATTATTTCACAAACATAAGCAGCTATCATCTTGTTAAAAGGTTAGGCAACTTATATGGCTTTGAGAGCGGCCTTTTAAGATTAATCAAAAAAACTATTTCAAGTGAAAAAAATAATACATATCTCAATCCTCACTTTGTTGATCTCTTCGTGTAACAATGGGGGCGGTGATATTCAGCAAAGAGAAGAGCGACTCGTGCAAAAGGAACAGGAATTCGCTAACAAAGAGGCGGAATATAAAGCCTTGCTTGCCATGCGTGATAGTCTGATGGCGAGCAAAGTAAGCCAGAGCGATTCAGTCTCCCGTACGCAAGCATGGCCTGATTCATTGGCTGGACAATGGAGCAGCCGTCTGGTCTGCCGCTCGTCGACCTGCGGTAATTATGTCATCGGCGATCAGCGAAACGAACAGTGGCAATTTGTCGCTGACTCCACTGGGCTGTATGTCAAGACCTCCACAAAAAATAAAACCATGCAGCTTTTTAAAGGCAGCTTGCAGGATAATCGGCTCAGGTTAGTCGGGGTGGGTGACAGTGTCGGCGATAAAAGCGCTGGGATTCAGGTCAACATTGATCTGGTCGGTACCAAACTGATGCGTGGAACGCAGACAATCTATACAAAAGGGGATTGTCAGGCGACTTTTTCTGTTGAACTTATACCCAATGAAAAATGATTATAGCCAGTATACATCATATTACTTTTCCCGTCGAAGACCCCTTGCTCAAATTTTTTATTGAGCTGCTGATTATCTTGCTGGTACCTTTGCTGCTCAATAAAATAAAAATCCCCCATTTGTTGGGCCTGTTGGTCGCGGGGGCAATTGTGGGGCCCTATGGCTTCAACCTCCTGTCGCGGGATAGCAGCGTGGTGGTGACAGGTACGACGGGTTTGCTCTATATCATGTTTCTAGCAGGGCTGGAAATCGATATGGGCGACTTTAAAAAGAATAAATGGAAAAGTATTACTTTTTCCATCTATACCTTTTTGGCTCCATTTATCCTCGGATTTATCGGAGGCTACTATCTCCTGCATTTTTCGCTGTCCACCTCCATTTTATTTGCGAGCTTGTTCTCTTCCCATACTTTGATTGTGTATCCCTTGGTCAGTAACCTGGGGATCGCAAAAAATCCGGCAGTCAATATTACTGTAGGTGGCACCATGATTACGGATGTGCTTTCGCTTTTGGTATTGGCTGTGATCGTTGGTCTTTCCCAGGGTGATGTGGATGCGGCCTTTTGGATTCGGCTGAGCATTTCCATGATTGCATTTGCCCTGGTTGTACTGCTGATCTTTCCGCTGATAGCCCGTTGGTTTTTTAAAAATGTGGCCGATAAGATATCGCAGTATATATTTGTAGTCGTGATGATTTACCTGGCTTCGATTTTGGCCGAACTGGCGGGGATCGAGTCTATTATCGGTGCATTCTTCGCAGGGTTGGCACTCAATCGCCTGATCCCGCATACTTCTTCGTTGATGAATAGGATTGAATTTGTGGGTAATGCGATTTTCATCCCATTTTTTCTGATCAGCGTAGGCATGCTGATTGATTTTTCAGCCTTTTTCAAAAGCTGGGAAACCCTTGGTGTAGCAGCGATCATGCTGGTCGCATCCATTGGTGGTAAATATATAGCTGCCATCCTGACCCAAAAAACTTTTCGGCTGAGCAAGGAGGAGGGCCTCCTGATTTTTGGAATGAGCGCCGCATCTGCTGCGGCAACATTAGCGGCGGTCATGGTAGGCTATAATATCGTCCTCGGACAGACGGCAGACGGCGAACCTATTCGTTTGCTCAATGAGCATGTACTAAATGGCAGTATTTTGCTGATCCTGATCTCCTGTACCATATCGTCTTTTGTGGCGATGTCCAATGCACAGCGTATTGCGGAGGTGGATCGGGAAAATACCATCGCAGGGGACAAACAGCCGAATGCTCATATTTTATTGCCGATCAATAGTGAACAGATGACCGAGAAGATAATCAATTTAGGACTGTTGATGCGTACGAAATCAAAGGACGATCAGCTGTATGCCCTAAATATTATCAGCGAGGACAAAAATGAATCCTCAGTCAAGAATGCGGCAAAAATCTTGGAGGCAGCGGTAAAACTCGGCGCAGCGGCTGATGTGCAGGTACAGCCGATCACACGTCACGATAATGAGGTTGTAGCTGGTATCAACAATGTGATCAAAGAGAAAAATATTACGGATCTACTGATGGGTTTGGATAAGGATAAAGGTTTTTCAACTTCTTTCATGTATAATTTATACAATGGCTACCTGAAGAATGAACATGTCAATTTGATTTTGTACAGTGCCATACAACCTATTTCTACAGTAAAGGAATATGTCGTGCTTATTCCACCATTGGCTTATCGGGAGCCGGGTTTTTTTGAGGCTTTGTCAAAAATATGGAATATTGCCCGAAATTCGGGGTCGCCTTTAAAATTTTATACCACGGCGGATATCATCGAAATCCTGCATCGAATCATTAAAAGATCGGCTGTTGAAGCTTCATTTGTAAACATCGCCAAATGGGGCGAAGTGGATCAGGTCATCGCTGATTTAAAATCCGATCAAGGGCTGATTGTGCTGATGGCCGACCGTAACCGCTTTTCGTATAAATCCCCGATCCATACCATTACGCAATACCTGAATGAAAACCGGATCGAAAATAATTATCTGCTGATTTATCCCTATACGGAAAGCATTGCGGATGCCGCAGAAAAACGTGCGATCAACAACCATCAGGATTTTGCCGAAATTGGTAAATTAATACAGAAGGTATTTCGATAACCTATTGTTTAAACGTCGGATAGCACTTTAATTTGACTTAAAATGCTATTCGACGAATAATCGCGCATGGTTTACTTAATAGTACCAGAAAAAAATGCAACTATTTCAATCAGCTAGTTTAGCGTGTCGCTATTTTTTTTGGACCATAGTTCCATGTTCGGAAAATTATATTTATCGTTGTTAAAAATCGGATCTTTCTTGGCCTTCTGCTGCTCACGATAGTCATCATAAATGGTAAGTACTTTTTTGTGGAGCAATAGAATAGCGATCAGGTTGAGCCAGGCCATGAGTCCAACGCCAATATCGCCCAACGTCCAGGCAGACTTTGCCGTACTGATGCAGCCTACATAGGTGGATACTAACATAAGCAGGCGCAAAACCCAGATAAGTATGGTCTTGTGCTGTTTTTTGCGACTTACAAAACTGATATTGGTTTCGGCAATATAATAATAGGCCATGATAGTCGTGAACGCGAAAAAGGCTAAGGCTAAAGCGACAAAAGCGTTCCCAATGGTAGGGAAGTGATGTGACACGGCCTGCTGCGTAAAGCCCGGTCCCATTTCCGTAGCGGGAAGGTGCTGTACGATAAACCCTCCGTTTGGATTTTCCACATTATATTGTCCCGTAAATAGGATCATCAAGGCTGTCGCAGTACAGACAAACATGGTATCGACATAGACTGAAAAGCCCTGAACCAGCCCCTGCTTGATAGGATGCGATACTTCGGCGGCGGCGGCAGCATGTGGCGCGGTGCCCTGACCGGCTTCATTGCTGTAAATGCCCCGTTTTACGCCCCATGAAATTGCCATGCCCGCCACAGCACCAAAGGTTGCCTCCAGATTGAAGGCGGCTTTTACAATCAGTGAAATGACGGCTGGTATCTGTGTAAAATTGAGACCGATAATGACTAATGCCATCAGAATATAGGCTCCCGCCATAAATGGAACGACATACTCAGCGACGGTACTGATCCGCTTGACACCGCCGATAATAATGATGGCCAGTAAGGCCGCTATGCTCAATCCGGTGACGCTCGGCGACAAGTTGAAGGCTGATTCAACCGCCGCACCGATGCTATTACTCTGCACGCCGGGGAGTAAAAATCCAGTACTGATGATCGTGACGATAGCAAATGTCCAGGCAAAAGCCTTGGAACGCAACCCTTTCAGAATATAAAATGCTGGCCCGCCCCGGTATTCTCCGTCATTGACCTCTTTGTACATCTGGCCGAGCGTAGCCTCCACGATAGCCGATGCACTGCCCAAAAAAGCGATGACCCACATCCAAAAGATAGCTCCGGGACCGCCCATGGCGATGGCTGTTGCAACACCGGCAATGTTGCCT
This sequence comes from Sphingobacterium athyrii, assembly GCF_003071065.1. Taxonomy (GTDB): domain Bacteria; phylum Bacteroidota; class Bacteroidia; order Sphingobacteriales; family Sphingobacteriaceae; genus Sphingobacterium; species Sphingobacterium athyrii. The sequence continues at coordinate 762,392 of NZ_QCXX01000002.1, forward strand.
GTACCCACACGACCAGAGATAGCGAGCGAGAATGCCTGAAATGAGGAAATTCCTTTGTCCGAACTATTGCCATCAAAAAGCAAACGGATCATTTCCCGAATTTGCGTGAGCTGCGGGCATCGGAAACGTATCGTAAAATAGATCCCAGTCAACAAACATAGGTATACCAGAGCATCACTCCAGATGATGTCGTAAATTTTATTGATTATATCGTTCATATTTTAAAATTAAATCTTTAGGCGCACTAAAAGTAGGTAAAAAGCAGCTAAAATATAGTATACATTCCTAAATTTCGTATAGATTATAGTGATTTGATTGAAATTGGCTATGTAGATTATGAATAATGCGATTATTTTAGTTTTAATATGTGTTATTTGTACAATATGGGGTTAAAAAAACATAGAATCAGTATTTTTTTTTAAACAAGATAGGTCGCTCGTCCGATTTGTTTCAATAATGTTTTGGATATCGCTTGAAAGTAGGTCATAAAGACAGCAGACCATGGCTGCAAAAGTACTTTTGATAATTTAAGCCATGGTCTGCCGTATGCGATTGAAGAAGCCTTAAAATTTAACTGAAATTGCGTGCTGCCATGAGCATGCGCAGGTCGTCGGATGCGGGCAGTTCAAACACCTGTAGATGAAAGTGTTTAATGGCTGCCAGCAAATGATCAAATATATCGGCCATGGTATCTTCGAAATAAACCCATTGTGTCCCCTTGGTAAACATGTACAGTTCCAACGGAATGCCGTATTCATTGGGCGCGAGCTGACGCACCAATAGGGTCAGTTCCTGATGGATATTGGGGTTGTGCTTAGCATAGGCAAGTACATAGGCCCTGAACAGACCGATATTGGTCATCCTTCGGCCGTTGACAGGCGAGGAGCTGTCGGTATTCCAGGTTTTGTTGTAATCGGCAATCTCACGCTCCCGTTTTTCGATATAGGGGGCCAGCAAGTGGATTTTTTTTAATGCTGTAATTTCCTCGGCACTGAGATAGCGTACAGAAGACATTTTAATGTTCAAAGCCCGTTTTATCCGACGGCCGCCCGTCTCTTGCATCCCGCGATAGTTTTTGAATGAATCACTTAGCAGGGTATAGGTCGGTATGGTGACGATGGTCTTGTCCCAGTTCTGTATCTTCACATTGTTGAGGTTGATCTGCAGTACGTCGCCGTCAACACCATATTTGGGCATTTCTATCCAGTCACCCACGCGGACCGAGTCATTGGCCGATACCTGGATACTGGCCACAAAGCCTAGAATAGTGTCTTTAAATACCAGCATGAGGATTGCGGATGCCGCCCCCAGCGAAACGAGAAAAGACCAGGGCGAATTGCCTGTCAGCAGCGACACGGCCAGTGTGCCGATGACGAAAATCAAAAAAATCTGTACCACCTGCAGGTAACTGTCGATGGGCTTGTCCTTGAATCCTTTTGACGTACGAAAAATATCCCTGCAGGTTTTTAACAGGCTGTTGATGAGATGATAGACTGTAAGCAATACCAACAAATCCAAAAATTTGACAATCGTGGCTGTCAGTACCGGAAAGCCAAGAAAGATGATCGGAAGCAGCTGCCGGGTGAGCAGCGTCAATATGGTCCGGCTCAGCTGCACATGCACCTTATTGGCCAAAAGAAAATCATCCCATTGGGTCGAGGTTCGCCGGGCAATTTTGTTCAATGCCGAATAGAAGATGTTGCGCATCAGGTAATCCAATGCATAGAGCAGCAGGGCAAAAGCCAGAAGTAAACCTACTGCCGTACCCATATGGGCCTGCTGTTCGGGTAAACCTAATGTCGTAAAGAGATTGAAGATGTACTGATAAATTGAACTTGATTGTTGTTCACTGAAGTTGAGCATGTCTAAATTTTTCATATGAACAGACAAATTTACGAAGAAATATAAAAACGGGTTTTTATGTGGTAAATACCCTTTAATAACGGCTTTTCTGTGTTTTATTTGCTTATTGATTAATTTTTATGTATATTCGTAAATTAATAGATAACCAGATGGCGAAAACTTTCTATTTTTGCGTCTTAAAACCCCCGACAATTTGAATGAGATTAGTGTGATAGGTGGTGGGAGTTGGGCCACGGCCCTGGTTAAAATTTTAACAGAAAATAGCATCCATGTCAACTGGTATATGCGGCGTTCTGAGCAGGTGCGCTCGATAAACCGGGATGCTGTTAACCCTGACTACCTATCGTTTTTAAAACTTGACAATAAAAAAATTTATGCCTCCGATCAACTGGACGAGATCGTGGGCCGGTCGAAAGTAGTTCTTTTCGCCGTGCCCAGTGCGCACCTGCACAATGTTTGCGCTGCAATTCCCAAAGAGGACCTCGCCGAAAAATTTGTGATCACCGCCATAAAAGGGACTGTCGGTCCCGACAATCTACTTCCTAGTTCTTATCTCGCCCGGTATTTTGAGCTGAAAGATTTTCAGCAGGCGATGATTGCAGGTCCTTGCCATGCCGAGGAAATCGCACGGAACAAGAAAACCTATATGACCCTATGCAGTTCTAATGAAACCTTTATCGGCAAGATCTCAAACTGGTTTGCTTCAAGTTATATGCAGGTAAAGTACAGTCCGGATATGGTGGGGGTGGAGTATGCCGCCATTTACAAAAATATTGTAGGCATTGTCTGTGGCATGGCCGAAGGACTGCATTACGGCGATAATTTTATGGCGGTGCTGGTGTCCAATGCCATCGACGAACTGGGGCTGCTGCTGCGTGCCGTTGGCACGCCCGATGCCCGGCTGGGGAGCTCTGCCTATTTGGGCGATTTATTGGTGACGGGCTACTCCGCACATAGCCGCAACCGCGCGTTCGGCAAATATCTTGGCCAGGGGTATTCGGTTTTCGAGGCGCGTCAGCTCATGGGCATGGTCGCCGAAGGATACTTTGCAACCAGGGGGCTGATGGCGACGGTAAAGCGCCTCGGGCTCAATTTACCCCTGTTACAGACAGCTTACCGGGTGCTATACAACCATATGGCTGCAGTGGATGAATTTAAACTTTTAGAAAGGAATATAAGATAATATGCTATTAGCAACAGATTTAGACGGAACTTTTTTAGGCGGTAAGATGGAAGACCGCCTCAGATTATATAGACTGATCAAGGCCAGCCCGAACGTGCAGCTGGTTTTTGTCACCGGAAGGGGACTGGAGTCGGTATTGCCGCTGCTGAGCGATCCGCTCATTCCAGTGCCGGACTTCATTATTGCGGATGTGGGGGCCACGGTCGTTAACGGCCATAGCCTGGAAGCGATTGAGCCGTTGCAGAGTGAGATTGAGGAAAAATGGCCGCAGACGTATGCAATCCGGGCAGCACTGGAAGAAATCCCGCAGCTGAATTACCAACATGTGCCACAGCAGCGCCGCAGCTCCTTTTATTATGAAGCTGGGGTAGACCATAGCCTGGTACAGCAGGTAGCCGACAGGTATGAATGTGACATTATAACATCGGCCGATAAATACCTGGATTTGCTCCCCAGAGGGGTCAATAAGGGGACTACATTAAAGAAGCTGGTTGAATTTCTGGCGGTCGATCCGGATGATGTGATGGTGGCCGGTGATACATTAAATGATCTGGCCTTATTTCAGATCGGCTTTAGGGGTGTCGCCGTCGGAAAATCCGAACCAAGTCTGCTGCAGGCGATTGCTGAGCTGGATACGGCTTACAACGCGGAAGCCGCCGGAGCGGGCGGTATACTGGAATATATGGGCAAGCACCGCCCGTTTCAGCAGTTGATCCGCGGGGAAAAAAAATTAATACCTCAAAAAAGAAAATCCAAAAAATCCGATCAGCTGGTGATGGTATACCATCGGCTGCCTTTTGAAAAGGAATCGGTCAATGGTAATACGGTACGGGTAGCACCCAAAAGTCCGAATGGTATCATTCCCTCGCTGCTGGGCCTATTCGAAAAGGGAAGGTCTGGCCTTTGGATCGGAGAGGAAGTGATCCAGCAGGACGGACAGCCTGTTCCAAATCAGCTGGTGGATGAAAGCCGGTACCCTAATCTGGTCGCCTCCACCATATCGTTGTCAAAAGAGGATATCGATAAGTTCTATCGTGTATTCTCCAAGGAGGCGTTCTGGCCGACGATCTTTTCCTTTGTGGACCGGGCAAAGTTCAACCACGAGGACTGGGCGCATTACCTGATGATCAACAAACGCTTTGCCGAACGGATCGCCCGCGAGGCCGACGAGGAGGCGCTGGTCTGGATCCATGAGTATAATCTGTGGATGGTGCCTTCTTTTTTAAAGACCATGCGCCCCGATCTGAAAATTGGTTTTTTTCACCATACGGCATTTCCGGCAGCAGATATTTTTAATATTATTCCCTGGCGCAAAGAGATCATCGGCAGCCTGTTGCTCTGTGATTTTATCAGTTTTCATATCCCGCGTTATGTGGAGAATTTTGTAGATGTGATCCGCAGCCATACGCCGTTTAAAGTAGTCAAAAAGGTAGATGTCGCCAATCAGTTCCTGACCTATAGCTGTGCCCTCGGGGTCGATCAGATGACCAAGATCATTGAGGTGGATGGCAGACAGATCAGGCTAGGGGCACAACCGGTCGGTGTCAACAGGGATCATATCGAGCATATTTTGGCTGATGATCACATTACGGAGGAGATCAATACACTCAAAAAAAGCAAAGCGGAATCGGAAATAACGCGTATTATATCCATTGAACGCCTGGACTATGTCAAAGGGCCGTTGGAAAAAATTCAGGCTTTTGGTGAATTTCTTGCCGAGTATCCCGAATTTCGGGGCAAAATCGAACTGGTCAATGTATGTACACCGCCATCACAAGGAATGACGATTTATGATGAGATCCGGGATCAGGTGAACCAGGCTGTGGGTGAGATCAATGGTAAATACGCTACAATGAACTGGACGCCTATCCAATATTTTTACAGGGCACTGCCCTTTGAGGAGGTCGTCAAGCATTATTCGCTGAGCGATATCGCCTGGATCACGCCTTTGCGTGACGGGCTGAACCTGGTCGCCAAGGAATACATTGCGACCCATGGGCTATTGGAGACCCCGGGGATTCTTGTGCTTTCGGAATTCGCGGGAGCTTCGGTCGAATTGCCTTATGCCATATTGACCAATCCCTATGACCGCAAGAGCATGAAAGATGCGCTATTAAAAGCGCTGGTCATGGAGCCTGGAGAGGCTCAGGTCAGGGCGCGTAGGCTATATGAGCATATTGAACACTACGATATCCATTATTGGGGTAAGGATTTTGTCAAGGAGCTTGAAAAATCCGGTAAGCGGCTTTGAATAACAATTGCGGGGGCTCATATTTAGCCCCGCAATTGTCCAATGGTCTAAAATGTCAATAAGCCAACAGTTAAACTGGCCATATAGCGCGACTGTCCTTTTTCAAAGGGGCCAGTTGCGCCAGATAGGGCTGTTTCCAAACTGCCAGATCCCTTGACATAGAGCTGATTATTATTCCTCCCGAAACTGGCAAGCCGGTATTGTATACTTAACGCATTGATCACTCTGTCTTGCGATAAGTACTGGTAAATGGGCAGCGCAACGTTGTTGGCGACAAAATTGCTCGAATAGTCTTTGTCGGTATAATTCCACTCATTTTTTACAGCAAAACTGTAATTGGAGGCCAGGTCAAAGACCCAGCGTGACAGTGCCTTGTTGAATCGGAGGCCGATATCAACCCGGTCAATGATCTCCATGCTTTGGGGCAGGGCATAGCGGTTGTCCCAGCCTGAATAGCTTACAGAAGCTTTGGCAAACCAGTCCGAACGGTATGCGCTTGTCTCTTTGGCGAGCATATAGCCCAATGAAGCCTGGCTGCGGACTGCCGTGTGCAATGTGCCTTCGAAAATGGTCTCGTAGCTGCGGTCATCCGCCCGCTGCAGTTGCTGATATTCGGTATCGGAAATATCAGTATACGACAGGTTGAGGTCGAAGTGGTGGTTGTAGGTGCCGCGTTTTAGATCAAGGGCCGACAATAGGGTATAGTGATCGGAAGTATGCTTGCCGGCTTTCATCGGATAGGTGACTCCGTCAGTTACCTTTTCATTATGATGCAGGTACCTGCCTGACAGCAACCAGCGCAGCTGATCGCCTTCATAACGGTAACTCACTTCGCTGCCGTACGCGTTTGTGATGTAGTTGCGGTAGATGTCTCCGGTCATGAGGAGCGGTGCGGCGCCCATATATTCTGCGAGACCCAAGAGCTTGTAGATATTATACTGTTGATTTTCATTGGCGCGGGTCAGCCTCAGATCATTTTTGTGGTAGTTGTACATTCCCGCCAGTCCGAGCTGATGCCGCTTGCTGATCCTGTAACTGATATTTGGTGCCAACTGGATTTTGTTCTCGGTATCAAGTGAACGTGGGTCCATCTGCCGTGCTCCGGTGGCAACCTGATAGGAGAGGTCAAGGCCGGCACGCATGCGGCCTCCGGCGAAGCGGGGACTCGCTACCTTCAGGGACATCGCGTAAAACTGTTTATTCCAGTCTCCCTTGAGCGAATCGACAATCTGGTAGGGATTATCCCTTATCGGATTGACAAGAGATGCATAGGGCAGCTGCTTCTCTTTCAATGTGGTGAAATTAAAATGTCCGTAGAGGGTCCAATCGCCGGTCCGCTGGAATTTTTCCGTCGAAAAATTGAGTCCCTGTTTAGATTTGCCGGTAAAGGGATGCCTAAAATCACCGCCTTCATAAAAGTAACCCAATTCCGTGTTGCCCACAGCCGGTAAATCAAGTTCTCCCAGGAAGGCACTGGTATGGAGTTTCAGCGCAGTTTCTTTTTCTTTAGAATAGCTGATATTGGGGTTTTCCTGTGCATGCAGATTCACGAAGGTGGCTGTACATGCCAGGGATAAAATATATTTTATGTTCATGATGCTCCTGCTTATTTGGAATAACTTTTGGGACTGGGGGTATCATTTATGGCAAAGTCACTGGATGAATTGTTGGTATCCATCAGCACTTTAATGCCATTGATCTCGTCCCTGACTTTACGGATCACCGATTTTGCGGTACCGGCTCCGCCGCCGACAAAGGCTACACCCGCGTCAATCTTGCTCGGCAGGCGTTTCTTGTCCAATGTAATGGTACTGTTGGCAACGCAGTCTATGCCGTCGATCACCTTGTCTGCCGGTACTTTCATGTAGCGCGTGGAGACTGTCGCCCCCGGTTCGGTAACGGTTTCGTAGCCGGTATAATCATCGGGAGACAACAATACCAGTCCGGATCCATTGACACCGGGCAGCCAGTCAAAAAGTGTCAGCGAGGAACTATGGATCAGTGTCACATTGGGCACATCGGGCGAGTCTGTATCGTTGCTGTTGCCCGGTGGATTGAAGTAGGTTTCGAAATCCGCTATGCCTGCGCCTAAATCCGCTGGTGCGCTGGAATTGCCATTGGGATCTGTCTTGTGGTTGATGCCGTCCACGGCAATGACAATGGATTTTCCCGGTGCTACGGGATGATCCTCTCCGGCAGTACCCGGAATGGTCCAGAGGGAGGCGAGGTAGACGTTGTCCTGGTCTTCGATAAATTTTGTTGCCGTCGGTGATGCTGATTTTGTGGCTCCAAAGGAGATTCCGCCTGCATATAGGGTGTCTGTGGAGTTGTTGTAGATTTCGACAAAACCGTCATACAGATAGGAAGCGTTATTTGGCGTCCGGCTGCCGGTATAGTAAAACTCTTTGATTACAAATCCACCGACAGCACCGCCACTCAGCTGAATTTCTGTTCTCCCGGAGGCCTGGATACGCAGCGAAGCAATGGCGGCATTCAAAAATGCCTTGCCCTCACGCCCGGTGATGGCCACGCTCTCTGCTTCGGTAATCTCGCGGCTTGCCGTGACCGTATAGATTCCCGGTAGGATATCATGCAGGTCTACCTCACCTTTGCCATTGCTGGTCAATTGGGTGATCTGGCCTGTAAAGGTATTTTTAAGGGTCACTGCCGCTCCCTGGGCAAAGCGCTCGTTATAGATGTCCGGATAACGGATGGCGATGGTATAGGATAGTGTATTTACCGGAGCGAAATCTTTACGACAGCCACAGAATAAAGCTAGTAATGCGATTAGGTAGATATAACAGCTGATTTTCTTCATTTTCTTAGAATTTAATAGACAGTTCGGTCCCAAAAAAGATATCGATATTACGTTTTGTGAACTGCTCGGGGTAACGTGTACTCCGTACCAATGGCCTATTGTTGATGAAATTATTGGCGTAGAACGAGAAGCCCATATTTTTGGCAAATTCCTTGGTGAGTTTCACATTGAACAGCCAAAGCGGTTTCCAGCTTTCGCTGCGGAAGGTTCCCTCATTCAGGCTCAGGTAGATATCCCGGTCGGCGGAAGTGATCTGCTGGCGTTCGGCTTCTGAAAAATAGGTAATGGCCATAGGCTGGCCCGGTCCTACAGGGATATAGCCTATGGGCAGACTGGAGAAGTCAACATTCCGTTCCTTGTCAAGCCAGATGGTCTGCGCCGTCAAAGTTAGGATAAACCGCAGTTCGGGAATATGGTGTATGGCCCGTAGTGAGGTCACGAATCGCTCGGCTTCCGTACCGCGTGGAGCGAATACGCCGACGCGTGTCATGGGCTTATTGGGTACTTCCTGTGCCAGGATGTAGGGCCTGGTGGTGGTCGATCTGGTGGATTGGTAGGCTCCCGTGAGCTGAAAGGAGGTACGGATGGCGTCAAAACGCCCCATGTCGAAGTCAAATTCAGCGCCCTTATTGATGATCTGCCTATCGTTGGTCGGCGTGGCATAGCTAAACACATAAGGCGTATTGGTTACCACATCGCTCAGGATCGGTTTTCCGCCCGGTACTTCCTGTTGCACGGTATAGGTCGGGATAAGCGCGTATTGTAAGCTGTTTAAGGTGGTCATATAATCGTAGGCATTGTCGATTTTATCGTGATAAGCTGTAATGCTGAGACGTCTGTCTTTCCCGATTTTCCAATCGATACCCACTTCTTTTTTATATGATTTAGCTAATTTGAGCTGATTATTCCCTGTATTATAGACGCGTGTGGTCATCAGCGCCAGAGCCTCGTTGGGATCCTGTTTGTAATAATTTAAACTGAAGACGTCGAAATAGGCATTTTCAGGATATAGGAGGTTCAGCGTCGGCGCCTTGGTCGCAATACCATATCCCGCACGTAGGCTGAACGAGGGCAGTAGGTCATAACTTACATTAATCCGTGGTGACAGCGCCGCTTTGTTGTCGCTGCGGAAGGGCTGCAGCTGATCCATGCGTAGACCGGCCTGGATGGACAGTTCGCGCTTGCCAAACCGGGCTGTCATGCGGTCTTCGGCATAGGCGCCGAGCTGATGGAGTGCCGGAACATCTTTGTATGCCCTGGAGCGGTAACCGTTCATGCCATTGGTACGGTAGGGGAAATCTGGATCAAAAGTCTTTCCGCTCCCCGTATTGACATCCATCCGGTAGTCCGCACCGACCAGCAGACGGTGCGTAAACAGACCGGTCTTGGCATAAAACTCATCGGATAGTTTGGCAAACAGGTTGACCGGTTTTCCCTCCACCCATGCTTTATTGGTATAGTTTGCAGGTAAATACGGGACATCAAATGTACCATCGGTATAGGAACTGCCAACAGCGGAGATGCCCGGAGTTCCGGAATTCTCCAGGTAGGATTTTTGAAGTGCGTAGTTTAACGATAGGGTATAATTCAATTGACGCGCCAGTGCGCTGTTGAGTTTCCATTTTCCGTTGGTGGAGAAGCGATAGCTGTACTCCTGCGACCTATTGAGCTCCGGTACGGCATTGGCATCGGGGTCAATTTTGACCTTGTCCAGGTTGCTGCCAAAGGAAAAATAGGTATTGGTATAAAGCGGCCTGTCCTGGCCAAATGTTTTGGTATACTGCGCCGATCCGGTCACCCGGCTATACGTTGCATAAGCCGAAGTTTGTTTGTCGTTGGCTCGGGTATAGTCGAGGTCAACAAATAAGGTGCCACTGTTGCTTCCCAGATCGAAACCCTGTCCGGCCCAGAACTGGGTCAGTTTGGGATTTATCCGTCCTTTTACCTGCAAGTTTTCTTTGCCGGCCTTGGTCTGCACGAGGATGGCTCCGGAAGTCATATCGCCGTATTCAACGCCAGCGATACCGCGGATGACTTCGATGGATTCGATATTGTCGGCCGTATATTGGCGCATATCGGCGCCCAGTCCCTGAGCAGTGGAGAAGCTTCCGCTTGAGCCGCTGGATCCGGAGGTGCCCGTCACAATGGCCGCAGAGCCGAGGGACTGCAGGTTGGCATTGTTGGATGTCGGAGCGCCATTGATAATCAGTGATGTACCTAGAGAACTCATAAAATCCGACGAACGATTGGTCCCGTCGGTATTGCCCACATTTCGGATACCGGCTTTGTTCACATTGGTAAAATCCGGATTGATGGTAATCGCACCCGGTAGCAATTGCAGGACTTCGCCCAGGTTGGTGGCCTGCATATGTTCGATGGCCTTGCGGTTGATGACGGTGGAGGTGGCACCTTGCTTACGGTTTTCCCGGGCGACAACGACCACGTCTGCCAGGGCTATTGAATTTTCTTGCATTGCGATGGCAATCGGCTGATTTCCCGACGTGACGGATTGCTCAACCGTAAGCATGCCCAGGTAGCTTACTACCAGTGTATACTGACCTGCCGGCATGCGGCTGAAGGTAAAGAATCCCTTTTCGTCGGTCTTGGTGTACAGGCCGAGTTCGCTGATCTGCACGGTAGCGCCTTTTAATGCTTTGCCGCTTGCTTTCTCAGTAATCACGCCACGGATGCCACCTTCTTGAAAAGTGCTTTCGACCGATAGCGTTGTGCCTGCCGCCGGAAGGGCAAACGTAGCAGTTGATAAAGTCAGCAGGGCAAAAAATAGGAGTGACCGTTGCATCAGCAATGGCGTATCTTTATTTTCCATGGCTATGTCCCATATTTTCGGGGTTAATCATGATGTGTGCTTTGTATGACCCTTCGTCCATTAACCATGGGATGCCCGGTAAGCCCGGTTTGGTCGACAAACCGATATCAGCTGCTTTCGCATAAGGCACATAGATCACATAACGACGCTGTGCGCCTTCAATTTCACCTGTGGTTTGATTTAATTTGGCCAATGGTCCCCAATAGCCGTACAGGATCGTAGGAGTTTGTGGAATGCTTAATTTACCTGCTTTATGTTCTGCCTCACGGATTTCATCGCGTTGTTTGCGTTTGCCTTCGGCGATCAATTCACGACCTCTGGCCATAAAGGGATCCAGACTCTTAGGGTAGGCATAGGCGTACAGTACCGATGATTTGTAGTCCGGTGCAAGGCAGATCAGGTTGTTGGCGGTTGTGCCTTCCTGCAAGGTGACAAATTCACCCTTTTCATTATAACCGAGTACCTTGGCTCCCTCACGTTGGTCGGCAGGTGCTGCCTGTAAGGCGATTTTTATCTGTAGATCCTTCGCCAGCGGACTGCGGGCCTGTTGTTGTGCAAATACGGTCAATGTTCCCCAGGAGAGTGCCAGGGCAATGATAACATGTTTCATAGGTATTCCTTTAGCTGTTAATGATTAATTGTTTTTGCCTGTTAGCAAAATCATGTTGCAAATATATGTATTTAGATTTATTATAAATAAGTGAATTTTAAAATATTGTTTCAATTAAATTAGCTTAATCGTATGTTCAGTAACAATATTCGACATAAAATAATTTATTTTTAATCGTTTTAAATAAAGATCATGTACATTTGTATGCATTTTTATGCGTATTTTATTCATCATACTATGAAGCATTTTACATATACAACATTGACCCTTGCGCTGAGCTTATTAGCTGGTTCACAGCTCTATGCACAATCGATACAGGAGCCAGGGGTGAAGAGTCCGACCACCTTTGCGATCATTGTGGACCAGCATACTTATGATCAGGCAAAGGCGGAGATCGACGCCTATCGTGCAGCTGTGGAAAAAGACGGGCTGGGAACCTATATAATTTCACATCATTGGAATAAACCTGATGAAATCCGTACAGTACTGAAAAGTCTGTATCAAAAAAAGCAGCCCTTGGAGGGGACTGTCTTGATCGGTGACATCCCTGTTCCCATGCTCCGGGATGCACAGTTTCTGACTTCTGCATTCAAGATGTCTCAAAATATTCGTTGGGATAAGTCTTCGGTACCATCGGACCGTTTCTACGATGATTTTGACCTGCAGTTTGATTTTATCAGGCAGGATACAGCCAAGTCGCGCAGCAATTATTTTTACTATGGCCTGAATGCTAATTCGCCACAATATATCCAGATGGATATCTACTCGGCGCGTATTAAGCCACCTGTGGAAAAGGGCGAAGACCCGATTGTCAAAATCAAGGCCTATCTGAAAAAAGTCGTCCAGCAGAAAACGCAGGCCAGGCCGTTAAGGGATATGGTGGTCTCTACAGGTCATGGTTACAACTCCAATTCGGTCAATTCGACCATTGGTGACGCGCTGGCACTGCGCTCGCAGATGCCGGCCTTATTTCTCCCAGGAAATTCAGTTAAGTTTATCAATTTCCGTTCGGATACCTTTATTAAATTCAACCTACTGAATGAACTGAAGCGGGAGGGACTGGATTTTGCTTATATGACCGGCCATGGAACGGCGACACTGCAACTGCTCAACGGCTATCCTCTGGCATCCAATCCGCAGCCGTCGATGGAAAATGTGGCCCGGTATCTGCGTTCGAAGCTCCGCGCTGCGAAAGAGGATGGCCGGGATGTGGAAGCGGTAAAAAAATCCTTTATGGAATCACTCGGGGTAAATGATAAGTGGATGCTGGATGCTTTTGACCCTAAAAGCATTGCCGCAGACTCGCTCTATAACGAAGATATGGATATGCAGATCCATGATATCAAGGATGGGCATATCAAAGCACCGCTGGTGTATTTGAACTCCTGTCTGACAGGCTCTTTTCATCTGCCCAGTTATTTGGCAGGCTATTATCCTTTTTCAGATAACGACAATATTGCTGCTGTCGCAAATTCTGTCGGCGTACTGCAGGATCTGTGGCCCGGAGAGCTGATGGGCTTGCTGCAACACGGGGTGCGGGTAGGAAACTGGATGAAGCATATGGCGTATCTGGAGACACATATCCTGGGCGATCCGACGTATCATTTCGCGGGAGATGCCGGGGAAAGGCTGAAAATCAATACGGCTATAGGTACACATGACGGGCGTGTCAGCTACTGGAAGACGCTGCTGAAAGAAAATGATGCTGACCTGCAAGCGCTGGCTCTGGTTTACCTCTCACGGCTATTGCCCGAAAAGGAGCTGAGCCCTTTGTTAAAACAGTATTACTTTCAGTCGGCCTTTGAAACGGTACGTACTCAGGCGTTTATCCAGTTACGACAATTGGAAAATCCGGATTATTTTGAGGTATTGCATGCCGCGAAATCAGATTCGTATGAGTTTATCCGCCGTTCGGCAGTGTATGACCTGGCGGAGTTTGGCGGCAACGATTTTGTGAAGGACATGATCCAGCTGTATGTCAGTGATCCGCATTCGGAACGTGTGGGATACCGTCTGCGTACCTCGCTGAGTTTTGTGGATCCTACATTGGCCAGACAGGAAATAGATCGGCAGATCAGGCGTAACCCTAATTTGAGCAATGGCCAGCTTTTGGCCGAAAAGCTTGAGCAGATTGTCGCTTCCGGTGAGCGTGCTACACAGAAGCTGGAAAAAAGTATCTTAAACAAAGACGAAAAGGAAAAAGAGCGAATGAATGAAATCCGTACCATGCGACTGTACCGTTACCACCGGATGGTGCCGACATTGATCTCGACAGCTCTTGACAAGGGCAATTCGTCGGATATCCGGGTCACGGCGCTTGAGGCACTGAGCTGGTTCCCGCTGTCTTATCAGCGGACTGCGATCGGGGAGGCCTGCACGCAGCTGCTAAACTCGGATGCACCGGAAGCCGTGAAAATTCAGAGCTTAAAAACAAAGAATATCATGGCAGGCTTTTCGAAAAAATAGGTCTTTATGCCGCTTTTGGTCTTCGAAGCGGGTAGCTTACTGCCCACCACCACCGGAACCTGAAAAAGCAAAGGAGTTCTCCTGAAAATGTCCCGCTATGGACTGCCCCCCGGAAAGTGGCTAACTTTCTGGGGCTATGCATTATCTGGCGGGACGTTTTTTATTGTCCTGTGACCTGTTTCTTTTGAAAATTTCTTTCACGCCGCCTTTTGTTAAAATAATCGCATTGTAGACACCTGTTCTGTCCCGCACAAATTCAACTGTTCTGTCGTTATCGTCTGATCTGAAAAATTTTGTACCGGACTCGGGGATAAGTTCCCTTTCCAAATCATTATAATACAGTTTGCCATCCACCTCTAGGATCTGAATCGCATCGTATTGGCCCACATAGTTTTTGTATAACGCGGTATCTGACCGTACGCGATGATGCCGGTAGGGAAGTTCTACCTCTTTTCCAAATGCAATGGCCGAAAGCCCATAAGCGATGATATGAGACTGCGATTCATTATTGGAAAGGACGGTGATAAAAAGTTTGTCATCCGTAAAGCGATTAAAGGAACTCATGGTGCCGAAAAAGCCACCGTCGTGCGCAATCAATTGATGCCCATGGTTATAAAAGGGGTTGATGATAAATCCGTAGCCCCAGTTTTCGGCGTTATGGGGCGTAAACATTTTTTTCTTCATTTCAGCGGACAGGATCGTGGTGCCATAAAGCGCTTTGTCCCACAATGCCAGATCTTCGACAGTCGAATAAACGCCATCATGGCCCAGATTGATGTTCCAGTTGATATAGGGATTATGGATAAAGCTATCTGGGGCACGGCGATAGACCTTGGCCTTTTTGGACACGATCGCATCATTGCTGCTGACGCCCGTATGCTTCATCCCGACTTTTTCAAATATATTTTTCTTTAGAAAAGCAGCATAGCTGTCGCCTGAAACTTTTTCAATGATCCGGGCCAACAAATAATAACCGATGTTACTGTAGGCAGTATTTGTGCCGGGTGAAAATGCATAGGGAATCTGTTTGATGGCCGCATAGGCGGAATCACTGCTGATAGTGGACAAAACGATTTCTTTGAAACCCATGGCCATTCCCGAACTATGCGATAGGAGCATATGGATACTGACACTGTCGGATTTGGGATAATCAGGGAAAAATTTACTGAGTTTATCATCGAGGGATAATTGGCACCGATCGACCAGTTGTAGGATCGCTGTGGCGGTAAATTGTTTGGTCACTGAGGCCAGCTGAAATTTGCTGTCTACGGTATTGCTGATATTCCATTCGTAATCTGCCATTCCATAGGCTTTTTTGAGTAAAGGGATACCGTCTTTTGAGACAAAGACGGTTCCACTAAAGTGATTGATAGTGGACTGCGCCTGCATGTAATTGGCCAGTTTTGCCGCTGTGCTCTGCTGGCCGAAAACCAGAACCGGACACAGGAAGATCAATAGAATAAGCTTCATCATATTGTTGCATAAATGAATGATGCAGCAATGTTACCATAAAAAAAAATGCGGTCATTGTATTTTTGTAAACCCGTTAAATAAAAATCCACTTGATCTCCTTCCGCTCAAGGGCCGCTATTCTGGAAAAGAAAACTTTTGGTGTAAAGCCTGTTAATTTTTTGAAATCCCGGATCATGTGTGACTGGTCAAAATAGTCGACATGATAGGACTGGCCGATGTTGTTTTTATCGTCAAGATGGCTTTGGATGGCCGCCCGGAACCGGACTATTTTTTTGAATTGGGAAGGACTTTTACAGATATGCTGATCAAAATGCTTATTTATCGTTGTCCGTGACCGCCCGATTTGATGCGATAATTTGGTCATGGATTGATTGAGGTTGCCAGCATCGAGCATTTCGCGGAGCACATGATCCAGCAAAGGATCGGCAAAAGGGCGTAGTTTTGAGATCCAATAGGCTTCCAGGGCCTTGATACGCTCCTGATGATCCCTGATGGAAAGAATGGCCGCCATAGCCTCTTTATAATCGTCGTGGGGATTGAAATCGGGAAATGTTCCGCTGCTGTAATGTCGCAGGTCATGTGGTATAAAAGCATTTAAGCCGAGGGGCTTGAAGTATGTTGTGATTTCATTTATTTTCCCGTCGTAGCTAATCAGCACCGGCTCGTTAAAATCGCATACAAGGTTGGTTTCTATGGACGCCGTGGGACAATGTTTTGTGATTATTTTGTCTTGCGTGACAAAAGTGCTGGTCTGCGCACTGATGGTAACAATGCTATAAATACCGGGGAAGGTAAAATAAGTGACGGGCCTCTCGTTTGCGGATTTTTCCAGGATATAGAAACACTCAATATAACGCTTCAACAGGAGGCTCTGGGGCCGATAGATTTTTATGATCATTTTTTATACACCTATTTTTTTACCAATTAGTGAGCAGAGGTAGTCACATGACTTTTTTAAATTGGTATTCGAACAGGGCGTTAAGTTACGCTTTTAATCGGTGAGGACAAACAGGGTATCAACGGTATTTGTGAAAACTTAGACCTGTCGGAGGGCAAAAAATAGGGCGCATAATCAGTAAATAAATCAATTAGCTGCGTAAATTTAACAAAGCCCGATCACAGCGCTCTTCACCTGGATGAAGACTTCATTTAGGGCTCCTATCAGCCTGATCAAGGCCCACTGGTAAAGAGAGGCAGGCAAACTGCAGCCTGGAATATATCGTTTTTTAAGGTACTCCTCAAGGAAGTGATGCGGCTACCGTGCCATTGCTGTGCCCTGAGTTTCCAAAGAGTTGCCGTATTTTCGTTTTTAAGCTGAAAAAGTATTGGCAGGAATGCGCGCCCAGACAGGCGCGCATTCCTGCCAATAATTAATTGTGAATCCCGTTAATCCAAATAGAAGAAAAGCCGGCTGAAGGTTTGATTCGGTACTTTGGGTGCAATAAAATAAGGCTGAACCTTTCCCTTATCGTTCAATTTTGGGAAAAAGAATCCACCTGCAGGTAATTTACTTTTTGTCTCGTCGCCTTCAAAAGCCCATTCATCTGTATTGGCCTTTGTGAAATGGACTGTAGCACTCATTAGATCGACGTTTTTGTCAAAGTCCTTGGGCGGCAGATAATCGACATAGAACCATCTTCCGGGAAGCACATTTTTTGCGATGTACTCTTTACGTACATCGCCCGAAGTTGCATTGACTTTTTGTAAAGAAATATCAATCGGGAAATCTATGCTTTTATCATAAATGTAAAAGCCCAATTTATTGACATTGGGGTCAGCAGCGGGCGGGGTTAGCTCCTGTACCTTTCCGTCAAAATAGAGGTAGTTGAAATTTACTTTGATGGTGTTTTCAGGCAATTCAGCGCTATAAACTACTTTCTTGGTCACTGTATCGGTCAAAGTAACCAGCCGTTTTTTGGGTACCTTGTAGCTAAAGGCCGTTGTAAAATGGATGTTGCTCTGGGGCTTGATAATAAATGCTCCCTCTTTATGATCAAATACGGTGGTATCAATCGCCACGACCAAAGGATGATCACCGCCATTGTAGCCATTGATCAGAATATGCATCGCACGTTCGACCTCAGGGGTCTCTTTGTTGCAGGCGCTGAAAAATAAGGGGCTTCCAAGCAGCAGCAGCGCAATGGATAGGAAAAATGTCTTTGTCAATAGATTTTTCATAAATTATAATTCTAAAACCTTATTAAACTGTATGATATTATTCACCGGAGCTTCGTTGATGATAAACAACTTGGAAGCGGCCTTTGTGGGTGAGGGTACCGGAGCAACCGAGGTAAGCGGGTTGAATTCATAGGACGTTCCAGCTGTATAGGGAATGTCTGTACCGGCTTTATAAATATGGGCCCGAAACAGCACCGGTGTTTTCTGCCCATTATAATCCTGTACGCCCAAGGGAAAGGGGGTAAAAGATATGGGCTGTGAGAACTCATTGGGTTTTAAATTTTTGATGCGGATGACCTCTTCAAACACTTTGGGAAGAAAGTAGTATTTCTTGAATACAATATCCACCGGTTCACGGTAATTTAAAATATTGGACTGGAACATATAGATCAGTTGGACCTTGCCCTCCACGAGTTCAGGAATCGCGGGGAAATCGCCTACCTTTCCGTTCATATAGATTACATTGAGGTTTGTCTCGACTGTCGTTTCGTTGGCCCTGATTTCCCGTTCCAGCAGGATTTTATCGGTCGCTTTGGACTTCATGGTAAATTTTAAGTGCTGTTTGCCCGGGTCATTGAAATTGTAGGTGGCTCCAAAAGCAATTTTGCTGAACGCTGGCGTCACGGTGGGGGAAAAGGTGTCCAATTGGAGAATAAGTTCCTCATTGCTGTTATTATAACCGCTTAAATTGATCAGATGTATATTGGAATGATACAAAAGCTCGTCTCCGCCTTTATTGCACGACAGGAAGGTGAAGAGCAGAAAAAGGCTGATCGCTGTGGCTGATAGGATTATTTTCGTTTTCATATTGGCTGATTTAAAATGTATATCCAATGGATAGGCTAAAGGAACTGCCTACTTTGCGGTTAAAAGTTTCTTTGTCGCCTATGCGCATCTTTTTGGTTCCGTCTGCTGAGGTTTCGTAGTAACCTTCCTCATATTTTTGTGAAAACCCGAATTTCCACTCGTAGATCTCATCCCACTCCTGGGTCGGCCATTCGGAGTTTGACAGGCCTTTCCATCGGTCCTGTATCTTGTAGGTTTCAGGCCTGTTCACATAAAAACGGAAGGGGCTATTCAGCAGATTGCTCAGGTTCAGTTTGAGGTCCAGATTTTTATTTTTCAATAATTTGTAGCTCAGCTGTGCGTCCAGCTGATTCCGGGGACGCTCGTATTCGATAAGGTCTTCGCTCATGGCCGTCATAAAGGTTTTGTAGCCCATATGGTTGAAGGCTACGTTGGCACCTAAGCGGTCTCCGGCATACTGCAAGGCCGCATTGTATACGACGGGTATCTGTCCATAGAGCGGGCGCTTGCTTTTCAGAAACTGTTTTTCCCGATATTCAAAGGTATTTCCATACTTATCCGTGTCGATGCCCTTGGCCCTGAATTCGGCCGATTGTACTTCGGAGCTTTGAAGCGTGATGTTTCCGCTGAAATTGAAATCCTCCAGCAGGGAGCCCGGAAGTATAAATCCTAGGTTTTTACGGATATCAAACTCCAGTCCTTTTACTTTGGCCCATTCGGAGTTGTTCGTCGTGACATAGATACGGTGGGAGGAGTCCATCATCTGCCGGTACAATTCGATCGGGTTCTGAAAATATTTATAGAAAAATCCGATGGAGATGACTTCCGCGAGGGAAGGATACCATTCCAAACGCATGTCATAATGGTCTATGACGGTAGACAGTACACCTTCATTCCTGCGGTAAGCTCCGCCCAGTGCGGGATCCTGGCGTACCATCCTGGAGTTTTCGATCAATGCGGGGCGGACTACCGACTGCGAATAGGCCATGCGGATATTGAAATCCTGTACGGGTGTCAATGTCAGGCTCGCCGAGGGCAGGTAGCGCCAGGTTTTCTCTTCGGTCTCGGGATCTGCCGTCATACCCACCAGTTTGCCGGTTTTGGGATCGACAAAGCGCTGCTTGCGCATAGCAATGGTGCGTGCATCCATCTGTAGGTCGTTGTCGCCGTTTTGCAGGCTTTTATACTTGAAGTATTCGGCACGCAATCCCCAGACCAATCTGATCCAGGAGTTGAAGCGGTTGTCTAGCATGGTATAGACTGCCTGGTTGATATTTTTCCCTTCATAGGCACTGATGGAGAAGGCGGCAGGATAATAGAACATCCCATGTAAGGGATCTTTAAATTCAAGGTACTTCGACCAGGTATTGACGGGGGAAAAGGTATTTGCACCGACCGAAACGATGGGCAGGGAGACCCATTCGAACAATCCATGCCGATCCATAAACTGATAGCCGCCTTTCAGGGCCTGCTTTTGCCCCAGCCAGTTCGTCTGATAGCTCAATGCAGCCTCAGCAATGCTGTTGGTCTCCGTGTAATGGTATTCGGAGCGTGTAAATGTCCCGTCACCGGCATTGGCATAATGCGAAGGGACGACATTGTACAGGGTGTCATTCAGGGTGCCTCTGGGTTCGAGCCAGGCCTCGGTCGCATCTTTCTCCAGGTTGTTCAGCCGGTTGCGGGCAATATTCCATTCCACTTTAAAATGGCCGAAACGATGTTCCCCATCCAGCCTGTTCTGGAGCATATCGATAAATTTGGGGCGGTCGTACTCCCGGATAGCCGGTCTCGAGCCATACCCAATATCGTTTCCCCAACCTTCGATTACGGAAAACTGATTGTTGAACATGCGGGAATAAAAGTTGCGGGAGGTTATTTTATGATTTTTGCTGTTCCAGCCCAAATTGACCAATCCGCTTAAGCTCGAATTAAAATTATACTGTGTGGAGATGGTCGGGTTGATTTCTTTTCCAGTGCTGATGTCGTAGGTGGCCCCGTCTGTTTTTTGCCAGTTGCCCCGCTCAAAATTGGAGATGTGATCAATTGACTGTTCATTTCGATAACTGAGCGAGCCTACAAAACCAAAGATGCCTTTCATGGTATTGTAGCTCCGTCCCAGGCTGAACTGATAGTTTTGTCCGGGTAGTGCGGTATATTTTCGTGTACCAAGACGTTCCAACCCACCAATGCGTTTGTTCTGTGCCGCGATCATTTCGGGGGTAAAAGGCGTCACACCTTCGGGTACAGGTTTATAAGGGTTGGCAGGATCATAATTGATGCCGTTGAATACGGTCAGATCCCGCGGGAACTTGCCCCGTGTGCCATCGTCGAAGGCCAGGTAGTCCCAGCTGCCACGGCCATAGCCCAGGAAATCTTTTCCCGTTGATCCATTGATATACTTGCTGCCCACCGAAAAGGAAGTAAAGTTTTTCAATGGAATGGCCAGGGTGTTGATCTTGACCAGTCCACCGCCAAAGCCAAAGCTCAGGTCTGGCGATGCGGTCTTGTGGATAATGACATTGTCGATCAGGTTGCTCGGTACGATATCAAATTCGAAGTCCCGGACCTGCACGTCGGTACTGGGGAGGGTAGCACCATCCATCATGGCAAGGTTGTAGCGTTCGGCAATACCGCGGATCACGACCCGGCGGTTGTCATTGGTGCTGACACCCGCGATGCGCTTGAGGGTTTCGCCTACATTTTTGTCCGGTAGAACGGCGATTTGCTCGCGGCTGATGCCGTTGGAGATCGTCGCTTCATTCTTTTGTTTGGCATAGAGCGAAGCAATACTTTCCTGTTTATAACTTCCGGTGACGACCACCTGCTCCAGACTTTTTACGGCATCTTTTAAAACGATGCTGAGGCTGGTCTGCTTCCCGGCATGGACAACGATGTCAGTGATCCTTTTTGTCTGATGGGAAATGTAACTGACCTCAATGGTATAAGTTCCGGCGGGGATGTTCAACGTATAGCTTCCATCGGCTTTACTTTTTAAGGACTGGCCCGTCTGGAGCACGCTGATACTGGCATCTGCGAGCGCTTCACCATTTTCGTTTGTAATTCTTCCAGTGACCGTTCCCCGTTGTTGCGCCGCCATGTTCGTTGCGTCCCAGGATAGTGAAAGGGGGCTGGGGGCTGTCTTTTTTGCCGAAACAAGCACGGATTGGTCCCGTAGCACAAAGGTCAGGGGCTGGTTTTTGAAGATGGCCGCCAATACCGTATTGATATCGGTGTTTCTGGTTTCTATCGTGACCGGTCTGGACATTTTAAGCAGGCTGCCCTCGACTAAAAATCCATAGCCTGTCTGCGTACTTATTTTTTTGAATACTTTGGCCAGGGAGCTGTTCTTTTCGGAGAGACTGATGTTTTGTCCTACCGCCCCTAGGCTGATCTGTAGCATGCCAAAAGCTGTCATGAAGGTGGTGAGCTTCATTTTCAATACTATTTTTGTATTTTTTTTATACATTTGTTAAGCTGAAATATGTGTTAAATCGGATCGAGAAATTCATTTGCCTATTCCGGCTATCGGCCAGTAGTGTTACGACCACTATTGGCTTTTTTTTGGAATAGGGCATCAGGTTGTGTATTATTTTGTTTCTACAATAAGCCTCCTTCCTTGCATTTCTACCTGAATGCTTTTAAACGTTTTTAATAGATTCAATACTTTTTCAAAAGGCCAGGAGCGTGGTATTCTCCCTGTAAAGGTTTCTTGTGTTGCGGTGCCCTTATAGTGGATGTCAACATTATACCAACGGCCCAGTTCGTCGATAACGCTACCAATATCCGCATCCGTAAAATCAAAATACCCCTCTTTCCAAGCGATTACTTCAGCCGGATCCACATTTTTTACGGACATGGACCGGCCGGCTACAATACCCTGTTCACCGGGCTTGAGGATGATGCGTTGATGTATATTGGTCAGGGCGATAGAACCGCTTATAAGGGTTGTTTTGGCGATGGATTTAGCGTTGTAAGTATTGACATTAAAGTGTGTGCCCAACACTTCGATCCGTTGATTTTCGGACTTCACCCGGAAAGGCATGGCAGCGTTGTGTGCTACCTCAAAGTATACTTCGCCGGTGATGGTCACTTCCCGTGAAGAGCCACGGAAGGCTGAAGGGTAGGTGATCGAAGATTGGGCATTCAACCAGACCTGGGTGCCGTCAGCTAAGGTTAACTGGTACCTGCCGCCACGCGGGGTAGAAAGTGTATTGGAATATACCTTGCTGACCTTCTTACCCGCCGTATAAACCAGATTGCCCGGTTTTAGCTTGTTGATATGAATGTTTCCTTCGGCAGTGAGCTCTCCGTTTTTGGAGTTATCCAGTAGAATCTTTTCGCCATTGCCGAGCGTTAAGGTAGCTTGATCCGTTCCGGGGCTAATCGTATTGCTTTGCTCTTTTGCGCTGACGGGCAGCTTGTCGGACTGCTTCTTGAAGATGTATAATGAAACCGCACAAAGGAGAGCTAAGGAGGCAGCTGCTTGCCATAGCCTATTGCCCGGATTTAGAAAAAATCGCTTTTTGGGCATTTCTGCCGTTGAGGTTGTCTCCCGATCAATCTGATCGAAGATCTTCTCCTGCAGTTGTATTTTTCTGACCGCGCGTTCTTCGGAACTTAAATGTTCGATGAGATCCGGATTGGCTTCAAATGAAGCGTACCAATCTTCAAGCAGCTGAAGCTCATCTTCGGTTATTGTTCCTGCTTCGTATTTAGCGAGTATATCTAGTATCTGTTGATTTTGATCGTCCATTTCCTTTGCTTTATACTAACTAGTACCCTAAGTATTGGAAAGCGGGAACAGGAATTTCAAAAAAAATAATTTTGCTTAATTTTTATGCATATATAGCAGCAGCACCAGATAGAAAATATCCATTTGATGCTCTTTGATTTCCGAGCGCATGATATTCATGGATTTGGTAATGTGCTTGCGGACCATCGCTACAGAAATGTTCAATTGGTCGGCAATATCCTGATTGGAGCGTTTTTCGAAACGGCTCAATAGAAAGACCTCTTTGCAGGTGGCCGGCATTTTTTCGGTGATCTGAAAAATCTCTGCATGGATTTGCTTGGCCTCGAGTATATTATCGGGCTGAATAGGAGTGGTATACCCGCTGTAGGATACGGTTTCGATATATTTATCCTGGATTTTTTGCGCCCGATAGGTTTTAAATACCTGAAATTTTATGGCCGTTTTTAAATAGGCCGCAAGGGAATGTTTAACCTGAATTTCTTTTCTTCGCAAGTAAAAATCTACAAAGACGTCTTGAACGATTTCTTCGGCCATAGATAGTGAGCGTGTCCTCTTACCTGCAAGATTGATCAATGGCTCCCAATAGCGGTTATAGAGTTCGGAAAAGGCTGCTTTATTGTCCTCGAGTTGGACCAGGCCCACCAGTTCCTGATCTGTAAGTGTTATAAATTCACAATTAGCCATGGTAGTTATGCAAAAACCAAATGTAAGTAGGCAATTATACCTGAGCGTGTTACGAATATTAATAAATTATTAATATTTACTTTAGCCCTTTTTGCTGCGACATCCATGGATGTGGGGAAAGACTTTAAACCCTGTTAGGATTGGTCGGCGGAAATTGCATGCTATTTTTTAGAGCATGTTGCCTATCATTTACATCAGCGACGTAGAATTAATTTATCTTTTTACTCCTGACTATTTTTGTTTATTGGTCAAAAGTTTTTATATTTACTGCTGCAAATAAATAGTTCGGCTAGGGTGATCGGAAAAACCAGCGTGCAACTATGGATTTTGCAATGGATCAAAAATTCCGTGGAATATGAAATATTACCTACTTACCTTTTCTGTTTCGGCCCAGGTGCTGACCAAACGTACTGAGATCATAAACTATCTGAGTCGGCATATTGCTGATTTAAAATACATTTCAGCAGATTTGCAGGATAAACTATGTACGATCACGTTTAGATCCAAAAGACGCGATGAAGCCGCTATTCTTAATCTTATCGCGATCAGAGGGTTTAACGCATCGTTTTTATCAGCGACTGAAAGCGCTTAAGAAGTTGTTGTTTAAAATACATTTGCTATCACCGATGAAATAGAACTTTCGGTTATCCCTAGCCATACTGACCTCGTCGCATTGCGAGAAACAATGACGTTAGTGTGGGTAGGGCCTCCCAGGTATACGCGTAGTTTTTGTTAAAACCTAAAAGCTTTGATTGGATGATAATCGTTTAGTTTTAGTCGATTGACGATCATTATGCATTATTTTGCTATTGAAACGGTAATCCATAAAAAAATGTTTAAAAAACATTTATCTTAGCGGCAGTAAATCATGATCGCGCGCGTTTTTAAATTAGGCACCATAAGTTTGCTATTGCTTTGCATTCTTCTGCTAAGCTTTAGCAAAGTATTTATTGTGGTGAGTTTTTATGCAAACCAGACTGATATCGCCAATAGATATTGTATCAATAAAAATAACCAGTCGTTACACTGTGACGGGAAATGTTTTTTGATGCGTATGCTCAAAAAGGAAGCACAACGGGAAAAAGACTTTCATGAAAACTTTTCCAAGACGCCGATCATGTTCTGCCGACATTATTTTCCTTTGATCGTAAACAAAGCGTATGTCCCGGCACTCCGTAAAGATCATCATACGCTACGCAATGTCGCATTCCGCAAATTTGATGTCTTTAACAAACTGCTCAGGCCACCCAGCTCAGCAATAGCATAAATTCTTATACTTTAAGTATCGCTCCAGCGATTTATGGGTAAAACAAAATTGCATAGCGATAACAGTTGTTTTACACCTTTTCAGCTGGATAGTCCCCATTTTTCAAGATAGAAATGATAATCTCTTGCAGAGCAACCAAGCAATGGCTGGAATTTGCTGTACAGGACCTTGTCGGGGACGAGTAAGACTCATTCATTGTTGATCAAATTTAGTTTCTAATGCTATTGAACACCCGCTATTTAAGACCTTTTTTAATTTTTACACTGATATTTACAATTTTTACAAGCACTGTACAGGCCCAATCCAGGGATACACTATTGCCAAAACAGCTCGACTCCGTTTTTATAAGATCACATTTCAGGGCGAAAGACAAATCGAGTTTCCAGTCTGCGCGAATAAATATTCGTGATTACGAAAACCCACAGGTAACGGCCAGCGTGGGTACCAACCTGACCAAAAATAGGAATTACTTTACACAAACGTCGATGCTGTCGAATGCCACAGGTGTAACACCCAGTTGGGCCGGGGTGGCCCCTTACTTTACGATCCGCGGATTCCGGACGCGAAGTAATTTTAGAAATGGGCTGAATGCTTATCTGCAATACAGCGACGAAAATAGCAACATCCAGCAGCTGGATGTTATCAAAGGTCCGAGCGGCACCTTGTTTGGCGGCACCAACATGGCTTTTGGTGGACTGATCAATGTGCTCACTGCTATTCCCCTCGATAGTGCCTTTACAAATTTTTCTCTGGCTGCGGGTAACAATGCGCTCCATCGAACCAGTATCGAAGTAAACACGCCGCTAGATTCCGGTCATAAAGCACTGTTCCGGATGTTTGGTACGTATACGTCGAGAAGGAGTTTTCAGGATCAGGGTTTAAATAAAAACCTTTTCCTGGCACCAAGTTTCAGCTACCAGCTTACTCCGGATTTAAAAATTAGAATGGAGGCTGAATTCTTAAACCGGAACACTACAAATAGCCCCTTATTCACACCTGCTAATCCAAAAACGGCTGCCGGACCGGATAATGTACAGTATTCAAGAGGGCTTGAGCTCGACTACCGAAAATCGTACACGGACAACAGCCTGTTGTGGAAGACCTCCTCACTGAATTTTTACGGAAAGATAAGTTATGCGATTTCGTCGAACTGGCAGTCTGAAACGAACTTTGCAAGTACATATAGTACCTCAAATGGCGATTACCAAACAAACTTGTTGGTCAACAATAATGCTGCTGTGGCTCGGAAGGTACTACGCTATGAAGCAGAAGACATGAGCAATAATCAGGTACAACAAAACTTTATCGGAAATTTTAAGGTAGGTAACTGGGACAATAAATTACTTGTCGGCCTTGACTATCACCGCTATAGTTATGCTGCAAATTATAGGAGTGCGGGCTATGTAGACACGGTATCAATTGCGGGGCACTCGGCTGCAGCAAATTTATTTAATGCAGACCTTGTCCGGAATATCGTGCTATCCAAACAACCCAGCAACTCGGTCGCTCCACAAAATGCGTACTCGGCTTATGTTTCGGACGTCATCAAGCCCAACGATGCGTTGACAATCATGCTGAGTGCGCGTTACGATAGGCTGATCAACTTTGGAACACGGGATGTGCTGACGGCCATCACAACGGCTGACTATAAGCAATCTTCCATTACTCCTAAGATTGGACTGACCTATCAGCTTATTCCAAAGACCGTTACATTTTTCGGGAATTATATGCGGGGATTCCAAAATATAGCACCAATGAGCAGCAATGGTATCTTATATAATTTTAAACCCCAATATGGAAGCCAGTGGGAATCGGGGATTAAAATCGCCGTACCCAATAACGTACTGGATCTCACCTTGAGCTACTATGATATCAGTGTAAGCAATACTGTGACTACGGATCCGAACGATGCCACAAAATACCTACAGCGGGGGAAGCAGTACAGCCGTGGCGTGGAGCTTGATGTACAGACCGAGCCTCTGCAAAATCTTTTTCTACATGCTGGTACAGCCTATAACAACAGTAAAATAACGGTTGGCGATGCCGCCGTCCAAGGATTGAGGCCTGTGAATGCTGTTCCGAAATGGTCTGCGACCTGGTATGCTAGTTATGAAGTTTCGGTGGATAAGGTCAGTAAATGGAATATCGGTTTCGGGGGCAATTACGTGGGACAGGACCTAATAATCAACAGCAGAAATGCTGGAAGTTTTTATACGAATGCCTATACACTTTGTAACGGTAATATAGGCTATACGTATCGACAGCTCCAATGTCGTTTTACAGCTGAAAACCTGTTTAACACCCACTATTATTACGGCGGAAGGGGCTTTATTACAGCAGGTAGCCTGCGGCAGTGTATCTTGTCGATGGGGCTGCATTTTTAATGGATTTGGGTGGTGATCGCTACCAGTAGATTGGCTGGTGGATTTGTGCAGCATATATACACTGTTAATATAGATGTGCTAATCCACCAGACCGATTAACATATCGGCTAATTTTTATTTTATTTGTTCTTTGCAATTCTAAATCCGAGGTCGTCAATTTTAAATTTTAAGGGATGGCTCCGTCGGCGGGTCGTTGCCATCACGCTTCTTTCTAGGTCACAAAAACCGCCCCCACGGAAAATACGGTAAGAACAATATACTTCTGTATCGTATAGGTCTGAACACCATTCCCAAACGTTGCCCAACATATCATAAAGCCCCCAGGGATTTGGTGTTTTCTGTCCAACGGCATGCGTTCTATTTTCTGAATTGTCCTTATACCAGGCGATCTGATCCAGTGCCCCATACCTAATTCCGGTTGTCCCGGCTTTACAAGCATATTCCCATTCGGCCTCGGTGGGTAAACGAAAACCATCCGCTGATTTTTTAAAACCTATATTTCCGCTTTCATCCTGAATGATATAGCAAGGTGTTAAGCCGTTTTGAATCGAGAGTTTATTGCAGAAAATCACAGCTTCTTTAAATGAAACTGTTTCCACGGGAAGTGACTCCCCTTTGAAAGTGCTCGGGTTTTCATTGGTTATGTTGAAGTATAGATCCTGCGTTACCGGAAATTTTAAAAGAAAAAAGGGAGCTATTTCAACAGTCCATTTCTCTTTTGTCCGATCATCGCGTAAATCAATTCTTCCGCTCGGTATATCGACCATTTGTTCTAAAATCGTTGGACTCTTCCGTGTGCTGTCTGGATTCATTGGGCTAAGGTAATTTAGTTTTTATTTCTTCCGTGGATGAAGATACTTAAACTTTTGTTAGCGCCCAGCTTTCCTTCGATATAGACTAGTGTGACCGCCCAATATTTTAATTGCTATGCATCTGATAATATCGCTCCAGATAGAGATAAATCGTGGTTAATGAAAAATGAAATCGATACCCGAACCAATTGCAAATACCGACAGCATAAATGTGATAAAGCCCAACATGTAAGCGAAGAATGCTTTTAAATAATTTGACAGCTTCGTAGGATCAAAGAACTGTCCAACGGACCAAACGCCGTACAACAGCGCCAAGATACTGGCATAGGTCATTACGCTTTGATGAGCGATACCTTCAACCAGTGCAAATAGGGCATAGATCAACATGCTCATTCCTAAAACGAAACATAAGAGAATAATGATCTCAAAGAGATTAAACCCATATTTTTTGAAAAAGAGTTTTGTCCACAGGGCAATAAATATCCCGATGATAATGTTGGCATAGCCATAGTGACCTTGAATCCAAAGGAACATCTTACTCGTCGTGGAATGTTGGGATTCATAATAACTGATATATTTATCTTCAATATGAAAAAAGTGGCTTAAAATTGAATAAATAAGTGAAGTAACAATAATAAAAATAATAGGCTTGACCAGACGGCTTCGATTTTCGGAGATGTAGTGCCGTACATTTTTTCCTGGCGTGGTAATGAGCTCGCGAATCGTGTACAAAATACCACGCTCAAAGTGGAGCACATGTTCTATTTCATGGGCAATATAATGGGCGTCGATTCTTTTAAGCACCGCTGGATGGCCACAATTGGGACAGAAATTAGAATTGATCGCAATTTTACAGTTTTTGCAAGTTGTCATTTTCAAGGAGTTCTATAGGTAATTCAAGGTTGTCAATCCATGGCGTTCGCTGCCCACATTATTGGTGGTTTTTTGCTTCTTATCGATTGCCAATTTGCTCAAAAATAGAAGAGTTTTTGCGAATAAAAGCTACACCTAAGTGTAGTTTTGTTTAATTTCGAAGCATAGAATTTGAACATGGATTTCAAAGATTTATTTTCATCCCAAAATGTGGTCACAAACCTGTCGACAACAGATCTCGAGCAGGCTAATAATTACATCGAACTTGTGAAAGCCTTCGCGCGTATTACTTATCAAAGTATATACATTATCGATTATCAGCGCAAGGCTTTCGAATTTGTCTCTGACAATCCCTTATTTTTAGCCGGGTTAACATCAAAACAGGTTAGAGAAATGGGGTATAGCTTTTACCAAAAATATGTTCCCGAGGCAGATTTTCAAATGCTTATCCAGATCAACAATGCAGGCTTTGATTTTTATCAAAAAATCCCCTTGAAGGAGCGCAAACTATATGTAATATCTTATGATTTTCAAATACAGGACGCGAATAAAAAGTACATTTTGATCAACCATAAGTTGACGCCGTGTTTTCTGACTGAAGACGGAAAGATATGGAAGGCCATTTGTATCGTATCGTTGTCTTCAAACGTATCCTCAGGAAATGTAACCATCGAAAAGCTTCATGCTGATCAGCTCTGGGAACTTGACCTGCAGACTGATCGATGGAGTGCCCGAAGAAAAGTTAACCTCAGCGAACGTGAAATTGAAATATTACGCTATTATCACCGAGGGCTGACCATTCACGAGACTTCTGAGAAAATATTCGTTTCAATAGACACGGTGAAGTTTCATCGCCGAAAATTATTTGAAAAATTGGGCGTAAGTAATATGAATGAAGCTTTGCACTTTGCGTTAAATAATAGACTATTATAGTGTTAGATCGTTTTAGAATTGTTATATTAAATTTAAATGAAAATTCCAAGTCCAGAAAATATCAAGCAGATCTTTGACGCTTATTATCCCGTCCACATCAAATTTTGGATTGAATTTTCTAAAGTAGTAGAGTGCCGGACCTTTGGAAAAAATGAAACCATCAAAAAATACAATAAGACCGAAAGGTTCATCAATATTTTGGTTTCGGGTTCTGTCGGTCATTTTGTGCCTTATCAGGACAAAGATATTTGCATCAATTTGTATTATGAAAACCAGGTATTTAGCGATTATCTTTCTTTTTTATCTCAAAAACCTACGGTCATCAAAACCGAGTGCATAGAGGATGTGGAGCTTTGGTCGGTAAGTTATAAGAATCTGCAAAGCCTATACGACAAATCTGACCGCTCGCTTCTCATTGGCAAAGCTATTTCGGATATTATGTTTACAGCTAAACAGTCAGAACAAATAAATCTCCTTACACTGTCGCCTACCGAAAGATATCGGAAATTAATAAACGAACGACCGAAGATTTTTCAACGCACCCCACTCAAAATTATCGCATCCTATCTGGGTATTGCCCCGGAGAGCCTGAGTAGAATAAGAAAGAAGATTTCTTAACTTTCGTCAAGTGTTTTTGGCTTTATTGCAATTATTTTTGCGCATTGCAAAAATGCGAAACACATATTATGAAAAGAAAAATCAACTTTGGGGCCATTGTCACTTATTACATTATCGCGATAGTCTGCCGCTATTTCACCAACAAAACAGAATTGCTAAGCAGTTTCGAAAGCCCATATCTAAAATCTATCCTTACCGGAGTTGGCCCCGCTATTGGTGCTACCGCAGTATTTCTAATATTCAATATTAAACCGGTGCTGTCGCTCAAGGGTAATTATAAAAATATGCTGATCCCAATTACTCTTTATTGGGTATTTCCCATTGCTTTAATTAGTATGGTGTCATACGTTACACTTGGTAAAATACCCTATTTAGCAGTATCTTCAGTTTTGATCTACGGCTTGTTGGAAGAAATAGGTTGGCGTGGTTTTCTCTATCAGGAATTTAAAGCGTTGAAACCATTATATAATATACTTTTATTGTCTGTGCTATGGTTTTTATGGCATCTGAATTTTGATTTCACGCCTATACAAATATCCTTTTTTGTGATTTTGGTATTGGGAAGCTGGGGGATAGGTAAGGTCGCCGACAGCACGGGTTCCCTTATCGCTGTCAGTGCATTTCATTCTCTTAATAATTTCTTCCCAAACATGAATACCAAAAGTGGTCCAATTTTGGGCATCTTGCTTGCGGTATGGGCAGTCAGCTTGCTCATTCGCAAAAGGATGAGGATCAAGGCAGCAAATTGTTGAAAATTTATCCTGCTAAGTTTAAATAGGATAGGGTCTGACGTCCTAAAAAGATTGAAATCTGGTCTTGAACAAGAGGGGGATAAACCAATTTATTTACTATTTTTCGACAAAATTAGTAGAAAGGCTACTTTGCTTTCTGGGGAAATAGTTAAAAATAGCGTTTTCCGCAGTGGGGTTGCCAAACATAAAAAAGGGATATGAACCAACTTGAAATTAGAATCGAAAAGCACAATGAAGGCTTTTGGGCCAAAACAGTAAACTGTCCGGTTGTATTAACCTCTTATGGGGATACGATTGAAGGCTGCAAACAAAACTTTTTGGATTGTATCGAAATGACCCGGGAGCTTGATGAGATGAATCGTTTTCCTTATAAAGAGGGTGAATATGAACTTGTTTATAGCATCGAAAACGAAACAGCGCCGGCCTTATTGTAGTGATTCCAATGCCAGCTATAGTTGTGTTTGAGCCAAGAATATTTTGGCTTTTTGCGTTTATATACTATTAGGGTTCCCAGTCGGATTGACTGAGCCGATCGGATCGTAAGCTTTATCCTTGTTCACTGTCATACCGGGATCCATTTTTGCCATTCTTGCAGATTGAAAGATAGTAAGGTCTTTTCCGCTAAAATAGTATGAATATAGTTTTAAATTACTATATTAACCACCGAAAGTAATCGATTTTAACCAGTTCAGTTTCATGCCGTCGAACCTCATGGAAAATAAGATAAAAGCACTATTTGAGCAGAATTATTACGGGCTTGTTGAGCTTTCGTGTCGTTTGGTGGGGAGTAATGAGACTGGAGAAGATATTGTACAGGATGTGTTTGTTAAATTGCTGGACAACGATACTGTCCTCCCAAAAGATACCCAATCTGCCAAATCCTATATTTATGCGATGGTCAAGAATGCTTCGATAAGTCATCTCCGAAAAGTAAAGGTAATCCACAATTATCGTCAGGTCAATCCAGCTACTGAAATATCCGACGAGGATCTATTAGAAAATATCATTTATGCTGAAGCCATTAACCAGCTCTATGCTTCAATCCGTAACCTCCCCGAAGCAAGTCAGAATATTTTTAAAATGGCTTACATAGAAGAGAAATCGAATTTGGAGGTTGCTGAAAGCTATGGAATTTCGATCAATACCGTCAAGACCCAAAAACGCAGGGCAATGGCAGCACTAAAAAAAGTACTGTTTCCGGTGTTGCGTTCCATCAAAATCCTATTTTTTTAATTTTTTTTAATTTTCTTGTCATCCTTTCTTCCTGCTCGCGCGTCTTGTGAATAGATGACGTCTTTTTCCTGCGCCTATAACGGATACATGACCTCATATATTTAAATTATGGAATCAAATTATTTAAGGGTAGCTCAATTAATGGAACGGTACCTCAGTGGAACAATCAGCGCTAAGGAACTGTTGGAGTTGCAGCAGTTTCAGAAATCATATCCACGGATAAAGATCTGGTTGGAGAATAAGGAGATCAAACAGGAGGAAATCCGCGAACTGCTCAATGCGTATATGCGCAACGATATTCAGCGTAAATGGGAATCGACCTTGGTCAAGGCGAGATCCTATCGTCAACAACAAAAGAAAAGAAGATGGTTGGTGGCAGCCTCTGTTGTCGCAGCCATCTGCCTTGGAGTCTGGGCCGTACCGTATTTTTCGGGAGCTGAAAAAGCACCTATTGTTGCTCAAAAAAATAAAAATGTAGTCCCCGGAAAACAACAGGCCGTGTTGACCTTGTCAAATGGCGAGACGATACACTTGGGCGGGAATGATAGTACGACAATCCACGAAGGTGGAAATCTGATGAAAATAGCGGATAATCAATTGGACTATGCAGCGACAGACAAAGACGAGATGCACATCCATAAACTCAATGTACCTGTTGGCGGAACCTATCGTATTCAGTTGAATGATGGAACAGTTGTCTGGTTAAACGCTGATTCTGAAATAGAATATCCCTCTGTATTTACGGGCAGTGAACGACGCGTAGCGATTAAGGGTGAAGCTTTTTTTGACGTCGCAAAGGATCCTTCGAGACCATTTCGCGTAGAAGTGGGTGAATCTACTGTTGAGGCCGTGGGCACAGCTTTTAATATCAATACGCACCTCAAACAAGGTCAGATCAAGACAATACTGACCGAAGGAAAGATAAAAGTAAGTGTCGCAGACAAATCTGTATTGATAGACAAAGGGAACGCGACCTTGATCAACAATAGCCAAATCACTGTGGCAAAAGCGGATCCAGAAGAAGCCCTCGCCTGGAAGGAAGGCTATTTTTATTTTGGCGGAAAAGACCTCAGGAGTATCATGAATGAGATTACACGCTGGTATGATATTGATGTCGAATATAAACATGCGGTCAGTGATGAAAAATATCAAGGGGGAATCAAACGAACCGAATCTATCCAGGCGGTATGTGCGGTACTGGAGGGGGTAACCGGTCTGGATATCCAGATCAACAATAGAACATTAGTGATAAAATAAAAAGGAGGTCAATGATATAGCAATCAATATGTAACACAACACAAGAATCTTAAAAAAACTGGAGGTACGGGAATACCCCCAGTCAGCATATAAGGTTCTAAACGAACTATAGTACTAACACAATTACAAGTAAAACCTTATCTAATCAAATGTATGGAATTTAAGTATATATGGCAAAATCTATTTGTCAGATGGCGTAGCCATATGCTGTTCAAAACACTACTAACCATGAAACTTACTGTATTTCTCGTAATTATGGGGACGTTGAGTGCAGCTTCAAAAGGTCTGGCCCAGAAAGTTAGCCTTAAATTGAACAATTCAACGATGGAAAATGCCTTGGGAGCAATTAAAGCGCAGACAGGTTTTCGCTTTATTTATAAAGAAGCTACCTTAAGGAAAGCTTCCAGTGTCAATATCAATTTGACAAAAGTGCCGTTGGAACTTGCTTTAAAACAATTATTGCAAAACCAGCCTTTAGATTATCAAATGTACGAAGGGACGGTTGTCATCGTACCGAAGCCTACGAAAAAGAACCCCTCACCGGGCACGGTAAGCAGCACGATCCAGCGTGAAGTGCAAGTCACAGGTACGGTCAAGGACTCCCTCGGTACCATATTGCCCGGTGTATCCATCTACCTCAAAAGCAAGCCTAGTGTAGGAACTACCACTGACCTCAACGGTAATTATATTCTCAAGGTACCTGCCACGGAGGTGCTGGTATTAAAAATGGTGGGTTATCGTACGGAAGAGGCTCCAATCGCTGGACGGACTAAAATCGACATTATTCTAGAGCAGTCTTCGGCTTATGTCGATGAAGTTGTGGTGACTGCATTTGGTCAAAAAACCTTGCGGGAGAGTGTGGTCGGTGCAGTTACTACGGTATCTCCAAAGGAATTGCGTACCGGAAGTAGCAATCTTACCACGGCCTTACAGGGGAGGGTTGCGGGGATGATTTCCTTCCAACGCAGTGGTGAACCGGGACTTGACAATGCTGACTTCTTTATCCGCGGTGTTGGAAGCTTCGGTGTCAATAATTCGCCGCTGATCTTGGTTGATAATATGGAGGTTACCGCGAATGATCTGGCCCGGATACCAGTTGATGATATTGAAAGTTTTTCGGTATTGAAGGATGCCGCAGCAGCGGCAGTATACGGTTCAAGGGGAGCGAATGGTGTATTGCTCGTGACGACCAAAATGGGGAAAGAGGGCCCTGCACGTCTTAATTTTCGTGTGGATCAACGCCTGTCGGCACCCACGGAAAAAGTGAAGATCGCAAATCCGGTCACCTGGATGAAAATGCAGAACGAGGCTTATATGACCCGCGACCCGCTGACAGAACGTCGCAACTTATATTCTCCGGAAAAAATTGTCCGAACAGAAATTGGAGATGATCCCTATGCCTATCCGGCTGTTGATTGGCTCGGTATGTTGATCAAAGAAAAAACCAATACCCAGAACTATAACCTGACTATTACAGGAGGAAGTCAGATTGCGCAATATAATATCAGTGGAAATATGACCAGGGACTTTGGCTTGATCAAAGTGGATCCCCTGAATAATTTCAATAACAATGTTGATTTCAAGGTGTATAACCTTCGGAGCAACATCAATATCAATGTGACCAAGTCAACCACACTTGCGGTAAGAGCATTAGCAAATCTTCAGGATTACAGTGGTCCGATTGTGGGGGGAGCTGATGCATTCAGGTATGCCCTGCGTTCAAACCCAGTTCTTTTTCAACCGGTATACAGACCGGGAGTGGAACAATCCTATATCCGGCACCCCATGTTTGGAAATGCAGAGGATGGACGTTACTTAAACTCTTATGCGGAGGTGGTAAAGGGGTATCAAAACTACAAACGCAGCAATATTGTGCTTTCTGTCGAATTGAACCAAAAGTTGGATTTCCTGACTGAGGGACTCCGTTATCGTGGCATGCTCAACGTGACGCGTAATTCTTATTTCGCCGAAAATAGACAGTACAAACCCTTCTATTATGAGTTTATGGGGTATGATGCGAGTAATTCGCCCTATTATAACCCACTCAATCCCGAGCAGGGAACAGAATATCTGGATTATAGTCCCGCAGATCGCACCAACGCTGCTATCTTTCGCCTGGAAAACCAGATCCTTTATGACCGTACATTTGGCAAACACGCGCTTAGTGGAATGTTTTTAACAGCAATCCAGGACCGTGTAGAGCCTGATACCCGTACCCCGTCTTTACTGAATACATTGCCTTATCGCAATGTTTCCTATTCGGGACGGTTTACTTATTCGTTCGATAAACGGTATTCCGCAGAATTTAACTTTGGATATAACGGCTCGGAACGCTTCGCAGACAAACATCGCTGGGGATTTTTCCCATCAGCGGGCCTTGCCTGGAATGTACAGAATGAAAGCTTTATGGAACCCTATAGGGATGTTGTTTCACTCCTTAAATTGAGGGCTACACACGGTCTGGTGGGGAATGATGTGATTTCTGCGACAAGTTCCCGCTTCTTTTATCTTTCGGATGTAGAGCTCAATTCGGGGAATCAGTCCTATACATGGGGGATGCCCGGCGAAACCCGCCGAACGATCAATGGTATCGATATCAGACAATACCAGAACAACGACATCACATGGGAGATTTCCAGACAGTCCAATCTTGGTCTTGAGCTGGGACTTTTTAAAAGCTCATTTAAATTGACCGTTGACTATTTCAATCAAAAACGCTCGAATATCGTGCAGACGAGAGCTTCCATTCCATCTACAGCAGGTTATTCGGCGAATATCCTGGCCAATGTTGGCAAGTATAGTTCACGGGGTGTTGATGCCGAAATGAACTATTCAAAATCTGTAAACTCCGACCTATGGTTTCAGGCCCGGGGTACTTTTACTTACGCGACCGGTAAATATGTCAATTACGAAGAACCGCAATACGAATACCCTTACTTAAGTAGAATTGGTCTAAGTGCCACACAGCAAAGAGGATATGTTGCCGAAAGGTTATTTATTGATGATGATGAGGTACGCAACAGTCCTGCACAAACTTTTTCTGAGCAGGTACTCGGCGGGGACATAAAATATTTGGATATCAATAAAGATGGCGTCATTAATTCCAATGACATGGTGCCTATTGGTTTGCCGACAACACCTGAGATCAATTATGGTTTTGGCTTGAGTACTGGCTATAAACGACTTGATTTTTCTTTCTTTTTTGCAGGCATGGCGCAGACCTCCCTGTTTATCAATCCGATTTATACCGGATCTGCTCCATTTGGCAGTGTAACGGCGCCGAATGCCGTGCTACAGGTCTGGGCAGACAGCTATTGGTCGGAAGGTGACCAAAATCCATATGCCCTATGGCCACGATTGAGTAGTACGCCGATGGCGAATAACACGCAGACAAGTACATTTTGGATGCGTAATGGTAATGTCTTTCGTCTCAAACAGGTCGAACTGGGATTTGAATTAAAACCGGAAGTGGCCAAACGCTATAAATTTCAGCGGTTTAGAGTCTACGCTAGCGCAACCAACTTGCTGAAATTCAGTAGTTTCAAAATGTGGGATCCTGAGCTCGGTGGTAACGGATTGGGCTATCCGCTACAACGGGTGTTTAACCTTGGTATTAATGCAAGCTTTTAATTATGAAAAGAGAAATTACAAAATATTTAATTGGTGTGTTATTGGTCATTACCAGCGCATCCTGCAGCAAATATGTGGATGTTGTACCGGATAATGTGCCGATACTCGAACATGCTTTTGCAAGTAGGGTAATGGCCGAACGCTATCTGGCTACATGTTATAATGCCATGCCCAATTTTAGTGGTTACAATGCTAACCCCGCAATCATGGGTGCAGGAGAGATATGGACAAATGAACAGATTGCGTCGGCCGGTAAAAACATTCTCCGTGGCGCACAGAATACGGATAGTCCCTTGCTGAACGAATGGGATGGTACATCTAGCCTCTGGCGCGGTATCTCGGATTGCAATATCTTTATAGATAGTATCGGTCAAGTACCGGATATGCCTATCGAAGAACGTGATAAATGGAAAGCAGAGGCAACATTTCTCAAAGCTTTTTACCATTATGAATTGTTGAAACGTTATGGACCTATTCCTATTATGGACAAATTTATCCCTGTAGGGTCGGATTTGGAAAACTATGCGGTTGAGCGGCAGCCAGTCGATGATGTGTTTACCTATATTATCAAAACGATTGATGGTGCCATGGAGTTCCTTGACCCCAATGTGGTTGATGTGAATGCCGAAATGGGACGTGTGAACCGAATAGCTGCTAAGGCAATCAAAGCGGAAGTACTGGTGTACGCTGCAAGTCCGTTGTTCAATGGTAACCAATCGTTGGTGGCTACGATCAAAAATCAGAACGGGAAGCAGCTCTTTAATACCACTTATTCTGCTGAGAAATGGATCAGTGCGGCAAATGCCTGCCGGGAAGCTATTGAAGCTGCTGAGCAGGGAGGGAAGTCGCTATTTGTCTGGCAAGCGCCTCCCGGAGTTAATATTACCCGCCCTGAGGCTATCGCACAGCTGAGCTCGAGATTGGCTTTTAGCCAGAATAAAGATAATACCGAAGGACTCTGGTTTTACTCCAATAATCTTATCAGCAATGAAGTTCAGTTATCCTATATGCCACGCGGATGGGATGCCAATACACAGTCGAATGCAAGTATTCGCTCCTTTCTCTCGGCTAGCCAGAATATGATCGCTAAATACTATAGCGCCAATGGAGTGCCCATAGATGAGGACAAAAGTTATCCTTATAGCCAGCGTTTTGAGGTAGTCAATGTGACCGATCCCAAATACCAATATGATGTGGCACTCAACAACCAGACTATTCGTCTACACTTGGACCGCGAGCCACGTTTCTATGGCAATATCTCTTTCGATGGCGGACGTTATTTTATGCGGAGTAATGCGACAGAAGCAGGTGCCTTCAGTACCTTTTATCGACTAGGGGGAAATGTGGGGATAAACAATGGTACTTACTATAACGTCACGGGATATGGTGTTAAAAAGTATGTGAACTATGAAAATACCTTTGGGGCTTCCAATTCAATGAGTATTGTATCCTTCATTGCTCCAGTGATCCGCTTAGCAGACCTTTACCTGCTTTATGCCGAAGCACTTAACGAAGTGAACGGCCCCACGGCGGAAGCGGTATCCTATATTGATAAAGTACGTGCCAGAGCAGGGCTAAAAGGGGTAGAAGCAGCTTGGCTGGAGTACTCAATCTACCCAAGCCGCCCCGCAACAAAGGATGGTTTGCGGAAAATCATAAAGGATGAGCGGACGATCGAACTTGCATTTGAAGGTAAACGCTTTTGGGATCTACGTCGTTGGAAAGATGGGACTGAGGAATTGAGCAAGGAGGTCGTGGGCAATGATGTGAATCAGCAAAACCCCAATCTTTACTACAGACAGATGGTATTCTATTCCCCGAGTTTTACAGAGCGGGATTATTTTTGGCCGATCAGCCGCGCAGAGTTGCGTAGAAATCCCAAAATGGTTCAAAATTATGGATGGTAGTTTTTAAAATAATCAATATGAACTTAGTATATAACACAAAAGGATTACTTAGGCTCTTGATCTTTGTGGGGCTATCTATTGCTCTTTTTCAGGGATGTAAGGAGGATGTGGGGATACATCCGATCAAAGAGGGCGCAGTAGCGGGGCAGGTGACAAATGTGCGCACCTATGCATTGGCCGGTGCTGCTGTAATCAAATATGACCTTCCTACGGACAAGGATTTCCGCTATGTAAAAGCGGTCTATGTATTGAACAACGGCAGTCGTGTAGAGACTAAATCTACCCAGTACAAGGATTCTCTTCGGGTAGAAGGATTTTCTGTTGCGGGCAGATATGATGTCGAACTTTATTCTGTAAGTGTTGGCGAGGTCGCGTCCAAGCCGATTGTCGTCACAGTCGACGTTGCTACTCCTTACAATCGACTGATCTCGGAGAGCCTGAAAAGTGATTCAAAATTTAATTCCACCTATGGCGGAGTCAATATTTACATTGACAATAAGGAGAAACAACCGCTGGTTGTCATTGTCATGAAAAAGGATGCGGAAAACAACTGGAAAAATATTGATACAGCCTATACGAGCCTAGAAACGCAGACCCTACGTGTACGCGGCATAAGCGAAGGTATGAGCACCTTTGGGGTATTTATTCAGGAT
The DNA here is from genome assembly GCF_003071065.1 of Sphingobacterium athyrii. Taxonomy (GTDB): domain Bacteria; phylum Bacteroidota; class Bacteroidia; order Sphingobacteriales; family Sphingobacteriaceae; genus Sphingobacterium; species Sphingobacterium athyrii. The sequence goes on from NZ_QCXX01000002.1 coordinate 802,624, forward strand.
AAATGGCGCAATAATTCAGATACCATTGCAAAGGAACTGGCTCCACTGGAAGAAATATTGATTCCCAAAGATACCTGGCAGCTGACCCAGATTGCTGTAGGCGCCATTGGTGGGGATTGGGATACGTTTAATGGAACTTACGGCGGGCGTAGTTTGAAATATAAGACATTATGGGATAACAAGATGACATCACATGGAGATGAGGCCTGGTTTGCATCGACACCAATTCCTTTTTCTTTCTCAATTGATCTTGGCGCACAGTCTATCCTAAGCCGTATCAAAACCTGGCCACGGATGTCTGATTTAAATGGATCGTATACGACCACCCATGTGAAAAAATTCCAGGTATGGGGATCTAACAATCCAGATATGAATGACCCAAGCTTTGACAAATGGTTTTTATTGGGAACGTTTGAAAGTGTAAGACCCTCAGGGTTACCCTTTGGACAGGCTGCCACAACGGATGACAAAAATTATGTAAAACAAGGTGAAGAATGGGATTTTCCGGATGTAAACCCTACAGACCCACGTTATAAGAACCGCTATATCCGTATCAAGGTATTGAGTACATGGAATGGTATTGAAGCTTCAGACAAAAATCCTTCTGCTATTATCATGTCCGAGATCACCCTCTGGGGACAACGTTAGCAGATGATTGTTTAATAGTAATGAGTGAAAATTATGAAAAGAAAAATAATATATATATGTGCGCTTATAGTTGGACTGGCAGCCTGTAAGAAGGAAGATCACTATTATAAGGCCTATTTGGAGAATGCTGAGCGCTACTATCCCGGAGCATTGGATTCATTGGCAATATATCCCGGCAACGGGAGAGCTCAGGTGCATATGCGTTTGAGCACCGATCCAAAGATAAAGCGGGTACGCTTGGTGGTAACCAACGACTTAAATGCGCTGCGGGACACATTGTATTATAATATTGCAGCTTCAGAGATCGGAAAAGAAAAAAATATCTTTCTGGACAAACTGAAGGAAACGCGTTACACGGTCAGTGCCCGTGGCTTTAGTGCAGAAGGAGACAGTTCGAAGGCGATGACAGCAACGACATCCGTGGAGGGTGAACGTTACGGTGCGACGGTCTTGAGCCTCAATAGGGTATTCAACAATTTTACAACTTCGCCGGGTGGCCGAAAACAGGCTATATTTTTTGTTGAAACGGTCGGTAGTGGTTTCACGCCATTACAGGGAACGCGGGTATATTTTGATAGATCAGACAATAAGCGGGACTCACTTTTCTTGGCGCCACTAGATTTTGCCGTGGAGTTCCCCGTTGACATCCAGCCCAAAGGAAGTATTTCTTTTGTCAGCTATTACAAAAAGACCATGTTTTCCCTGGATAATTTCCAAACAAATGAGAAGGTGATCAGTTATTAGTGTTAATTTGCAGGACACAAAGATACAGCTCCGGTAAGCTTTGCTCCATACCTCAGTGCAATGAATGTTTTCGCTGCACTGAGGTATACCCCAATTCAATGCTAAGGTTATCGCCCCATTTAGCCTGTACTCAGTCGTTCTAATATAAAATCTATCTGTCGGATTTTTTCATAGAGTCCTTCGATTTTATCTGTATTTCAACATCCCGTTTTATTAAAACACAGACCTATCCGTTTGTAATAATAAAAATACGAAAACGTTGTAGTTAAATTACGAAAACGTTGTAGTTAAATTTTAAATCGCAGGCATTTTGCTGAGTTTGTCAAAAATTCGACGTCGGATCCCGAATATATATTTCTGTTTTATATCGAAAATCGGGTTATTGAGACAAAATAGTAGTTTTTTGAGACAATAGGGCCCTGTTTTTCTTAATGTTAATCTTCACTTTTACAGTTAAAATTCCTCCACTAGAGGAAGCCAATTATAAAATTTCTAAATAACTCGAAGTGAATATTGCTTTATGAGAAACAATTGTAAACTAAAACAAAACGACTTTTTTGACTCTGGAAAGCGTACATGGATGCCCTCTCCCTGGTTAATGTGCCTGGTTGCTTTTGGTAGCCCCATCGCAGCGTTAAAAGCCAATGAATCAACACAATCAATCCATCGATTGAATGTTCAAAACCGTGAAATTACGGGTAAAATAGCGGATAGCAACGGCCAACCGCTGTCTGGTGTTACTGTAAATGTGCAGGGAAGTAGGATCAGTGCAGCCTCGAAGGCGGACGGTTCGTACCTCATCACGGTACCCCCTGGGGCAGAAAAGCTTGTTTTCAAGCTTATTGGCTACATAACTCGGGAGGTTCCGATTACTTCGACGAAGGTATTGGATGTAGTCTTGACTCCATCAGCAGATGCGTTGGAAGAGGTCGTGGTGGTGGGCTATGGCACCATGCGTAAAAAGGACCTGACGGGTTCGGTGACGCAGATCCTTCCGGATCGAATAGCCAATGAAAACCCAAAAACGGTGCAGGATATCTTGCGCGGTACAGCGGGAATGAATATCGGCTATGACGCTTCGGCAAAAGGAGGCGGCTCGATCGAGGTGCGCGGTAAACGTTCGGTTTACGATAGTAACAGCGGCCATAATAATCCGCTGCTTGTGCTCGATGGAATGATATTCTATGGTGAACTTTCGGAAATCAACCCGGACGACATTGAACAGATCGACATCTTGAAAGATGCCTCCGCCGCCGCGATTTATGGCTCCAAAGCGGCCAGTGGCGTGATTATCATCAGTACAAAAAAAGGCAGACAGGGCAAGCCGACAATTAATATGACCATGAACGCCGGTGCGACGCAATTGAGCAACTACCGCAAAAGATTCAGTCCCGCCGCTTACATGCAGCATCGGGAGGATTGGTATACGAAGAATACCTATGGCATTAATCCCGAAACAGGGCTATATGAAGCTTATCAGACGCGTGACGATAACGGTAACTTAGCGGTGCCTTATGGGTTTTACCTTAATCCGGACCAGCTACCGTCGTCTTTATCGCTCGATTCCTGGCGTGCGCTTTCAACAAATGAGAATGGAGAGTCCGATCTAAGTATCTGGGGCCGCCGTCTGGGGCTGCAGGGTAATGCCCTACAGAATTTCCTGAACGGAAAGGCCGTGGACTGGGCCGACCATACCTTTCGCACGGGTTTCAACCAGGATTATAATGCGAGTATCAGCGGTGCGAGTGATAAGGTGAACTATTACCTGTCCATGGGCTACCTTAAAAATGAGGGTACCGTCATCAGTGACACCTACAAGGCCGTCCGGGCCAATATGAAAATCAATGCGCATGTAAACAAATGGCTGGAGCTGGGGGCCAATGTAAATTTTCAGGATCGCTCTGATGGAAATATAGATATTGATCTGGATCAGACGCTGCGCAATAGTCCTTACGCAGATTATGCGGATGCCAACGGCAACCCGATGCAATATCCGCTGAGTGAACAGTTTAGCCAGCGCGGCTATAACTATGATTTTCTGCAGAACTATCTTGAACTGGATAAGGGCTACACGGTATTGAATTCCATCTTCAATGCGAAAATAAAACTGCCGTTCAATATCACGTATTCCTTTAATGCATCGCCCCGTTTGCAATATTTCCATGACCGCTATTTTATGTCGGCCGAACTCCCCGGATCGAATCCTGCCGATCGGGGGGCCAACCGTGAGCAGACAAAACGATTTGACTGGTCGCTCAACAACACGATCAACTGGGAGCAGACCTTTGCGGATAAGCACCGTCTGATGGTGACCCTGGTGCAGGAAGCTGAGGAACAGCAATCGTGGAAAGACCGCATTGAAGCGCGTAATATTTTACCATCGGATGCGCTTGGTTTCCATAATACCAAAAATGGATCAAAGGAAAATAGCAGCTTCGATAGTTACGATAGCCATCAAACGGCTGATGCCTTGTTGGCCCGTTTGTTTTATTCCTATGATGACCGTTATATGCTGACCACTTCCATCCGGCGGGATGGTTATTCGGCTTTTGGTACTTCGAATCCTTATGCTACTTTTCCCTCGGTGGCGCTGGCCTGGAACTTCAGCAAGGAAAAATTTTTTAAATGGACGGATGTCATGGATTATGGTAAACTGCGTGCTTCCTACGGCAAAAATGGGAACCGCCAGCTTGCAGATCCCAATCTGGCGCTTGCGAACCTCTATGCCGGTAGTGGAAAAATGCATGGCTACCTCAACTCCGCCGGCGAACTGGTCCAATACCGTTACCTGATGGTTGACCGCCTGGCCAATCCCAACCTGCAATGGGAAAAGACCACTGCATGGAATTTTGGTCTGGACTTTGGATTTTTAAAAAACCGGATCTCTGGGAGTCTGGAATATTACCTGATGCAGACCCACGATATGATCATGGAGCAGAAGCTGCCGAACTTCACGGGCTTTAGCAGCATCACGACAAATCTGGGGCAAGTGGACAACAAAGGGATTGAACTGACATTAAATACGGTCAACCTGCAAAAGGACAACCTGAAATGGTCTACCACCTTTAGTTTCTCGTACAACAAAAACCAGATTGTGCATCTTTATAAGAATTACGAAGATGTGCTGGACGCAAATGGAAATGTGATAGGCCGCAAGGAAATGGACGAGATTTCGAATGGCTGGTTTATCGGTCAGCCCATTGGCGCGATCTGGGACTATCAGGTGACGGGTATCTGGCAGGCCAATGAAGCTGCGGAAGCGGCGAGATATGGGCAGGCACCGGGCGACCCCAAGGTAGCCAATCCCTATACCGCTGATGATGTGGTGAATGCCGACGGAAGAAAACCTGTTTACAACAACAACGATAGAGTGTTTTTGGGACAGACAGACCCGCGCTTCCGTTGGGCGATGCGCAATGAATTTACGCTATGGAAAGACCTGAGCTTTTCATTTAACATCTACTCTTCGATGGGCCATAAAAGCCTATCAGGTAATTACCTGAACAACGATGATGATGGGGGCCGGATGGCCTATGGCCTGGCCAATCTGCCGGCCAAAGAATACTGGACACCGGACAACCCAACGGATCGCTATGGCCGGATCGAAGCCAAAGGACCTGTCGGGGCAGAGGGTGCCCAGCGGCTTTACGACCGCTCTTTTATCCGGCTGGACAATATTTCTGTGGGCTATACACTGCCGGCATCGCTGACATCCAGGTATCACTTAAACCGGGTGAAACTATATGGAACGGTGCGCAACGTGGCTACCTGGACCAAAGACTGGGAATATGGTGATCCCGAAACATTTCATCCCAGCAATAACCCTCAGGGATGGGCCTCTCGTGTATTTACCTTCGGTGTGAATTTATCTTTATAACCTGATTAATTGATAGCTATGAAATATACAATAAATACAACCGGATCTATCAGCAGGGGTATCGTCCTACTGCTTGCCGGTACGCTTGCAGTAAGCAGCTGTTCGAAAGAATTTCTACAGCCAGACCCGCTGTCTATCTATTTACCCAATGAGACCTTTAATACCGAGTCGGGACTGCTGTCGGCCATGGCCATCTGCGACCGTCATCTGAAAGGGTATTGGGCCACGGATAATAATGAAATGCTGACCCTGGGGACAGAATACATTTTCTCCGAATTGATGGTCGCAAGTAATACGGACAAACGCAGTATGATGGCAGACGTCGCCAACATGCTGACGCCGACCAGCGACAACTCCACCCTGCAGAATCTGGACCGCTCAAATAGTATGTGGTATTTATGGCAGGAAACCTATAAAGGCATCAGTTATGCCAATACGATTATCAAGTATGTGGATCAGGTGGAGACCTTGAGCGAAGAGGATAAAAATGCCTACAAAGGACGGGCTTATTTTCATCGTGCTTTTCGGTATATGGCATTGGTATTTCAATACGGTGACGTCCCTTTGGTCACGACAATTATTGATGGGCCAAAACAAAACTACCGCAGTACCAAACGCGACGCTATTCTGCAGCTGATCACCAAAGATCTGGAATTTGCTGTCCAATGGGTGCCCGACCAAAAAAATATGAACCTAATCGGCATGATCAATAAGGGGGCCTGCCGTATGCTGCTCACAAAATGTTACCTGGCCCTGGGAGAATATCAGAAGGCGAAAGAACAGACGGATATCCTGATTGATCAATCGGGTTATTCCCTGATGACCGAAAGTTTTGGGACGTTCAACGACGGGGGTGAGGCGCAGACCTGGCCCATTAGCCGCAATGTCATCTGGGATATGCACCGCCCCGAAAACAAATTGATCCCGACCAACCGGGAGGTGATCATGGGCATGCCCAACCGTGGTGCCGATGCGGAGTCTTTTGTCAAAATGTTAACCATGCGCATTCTATATCCTTTCGTATTCGATAGCCGGATCCAGACCACCGATGGGCAGCAGGCCTTGCTGAATATTAAACGGAACAGTGGGGATTATAATGCAAAATATGATTATATGCGCGCTTTCGGCCGAGGTATCGCTACATTCCGGCCCACGGCTTTCCAGTCAAAGGGGGTATGGTCTGTCAACGGTAAACTGGATGATGGCGACTTGCGCCACAGTTCCAAAGTAGGGAATTGGGTGCGCATGGAAGATTATAAGGTAAATAACAAAGCGTCAAAAGATTTCGGAAAACCGATCACATTGAACGATCCGGAAACGGGCAAATTGTTATGTACAGATTCCATTCGCCGTTGGTACGACGTACCGCATTATAAGTTTTTTCTGGATGATCCCGTCAGTGAGGCAAATATCAGCGGATCGGACGGCTCAAGGGGCGCAACCAATGGTAGTATTGCCGACTGGTATCTATACCGTTTGGCGGAAGCTTATCTTTTGCGTGCTGAAGCAAAATATTATATCAATCCCGCCGATGGAACGATAAAAGATGATCTGAATGCGGTGCGTCAGCGGGCAAAATGTACGGAACTGTATCCGGGCGCCGTAACTATCGGTGATATTATGAATGAAAGGGCACGTGAACTCTATTGGGAGGAATGGCGAAATGTCGAACTGAAGCGGGTATCCCTGTGCTTGGCTCGCAGTGGTAAACCCGATGAATGGGGGAACGTGTATAATCTGGAAAATTTCGATAAACAGAGCGGTACAGATGCTACCGGTGGGAGCTACTGGTACCAACGTATCGTGCATTACAGCCTGTACAATAAAAGCGTCATTCATGTGAATGCTACAGGCCTCAGTGATATCAACTACACCATGGATAAAAAGAATATGTACTGGCCAATTCCGAATGTGGCAATTACCTCCAACATTAAAGGGCAATTAAAGCAAAATTATGGCTACGACGGCTATAACGCGGCGACTCCAGTATGGGAAAAGTGGGAGGATGCAGTTGCGGATGAAGCCAAGGCAGAATAGTCAGGCGTATAGGGTCCGAGCTGATTTGCACAGACGCGAATCGCTCAGGCCTGTTTTTGAAAGTTCAATAGATTAAAAATCAATACTTTTTGTTATGATAAAAAATGTGTTTTTGTTTTTACTTTTTCTTCCGTTTAAATTTTGTATTGGACAAACGGAGCTAACAAATTTTCCTGCGGGAGCAGACCCAAAGGAAGTAGGCTATCGGATTGCGCACCGTTTTATCACGGGCAAACATATGCTCCATGCGGGTAAATGGATCAGCTATCCCGAGACTTTTTACTGGACGGGTGCTGTTAACTACGCCCACCTGACGGGCGATCAGCAGCTGACACAGGCGATGAAAGACCGCTTTTCTAAATTAACGTCAGTGGAACAAAACCTGTTGCCGATCAAAAATCACGTCGACCTGAATATGTTCGGAAGTCTCCCTTTACGGCTTTATCAACTCACTAAGGATAAAAGTTACCTAGATCTGGGGCTTCCTTACGCTGATACGCAATGGGAAGTACCGCAAAACGCCAGTCAGGCTGAAAAAGACTGGGCACAAAAAGGGTATTCCTGGCAGACGCGTCTTTGGATTGACGATATGTACATGATTACAATTGTACAGGCAGCGGCTTTCAGAGCAACTGGCGACCCGAAGTATCTGGATCGCGCGGCCAAAGAAATGGTACTTTATCTAGATGATTTACAGCGTCCCAATGGCTTGTTCTATCATGCGCCGGATGTCCCTTATTACTGGGGGCGGGGCAATGGATGGATGGCAGCAGGGATGACGGAATTATTGCGGATGTTGCCCCGTGATCACCGTGATCGGCCCCGTATCCTGAAAGGCTATCTGAAGATGATGAAGAGCCTTAAAAAATACCAGTCGAAAAGTGGTTTATGGAATCAATTGATCGATCAGCCGGATTGCTGGGCGGAGACTTCCGGATCGGCAATGTTTGCCTATGCGATGATATCAGGGGTTAAACAGGGCTGGCTAAATAGTAAACAATATAGCCCGGTAGCCCGGAATGCTTGGTTGGGATTGACAAAATATGTGGACGATAAAGGCGCTGTATACGATGTCTGTGTGGGGACCAATAAAAAGAACGACAAACAGTATTATTATGACCGTCCCCGCCATACGGGCGATTATCATGGACAGGCACCTTATTTATGGTGTGTCAATGCACTGCTGGAAGACGGCGACAAGTAGGTCATGTGACGTAGTCTGTTGCTAAGTGCACTGGTTGCAATGTACTTAGCAATAGACTGGTCCAAATAAAACGATTCGCGGGAGGTCGACGATTTCGTCGGTTAACTGCCGCCGTTTGCTATTCATCCCGCAGGCTATCCACCGGATTGACCATCGCCGCTTTGATGGATTGATAGCTGACCGTGAGCAGTGCCAGTGCCAAAGCGCCCGTTCCGGCAATAAAGAAAAGATCCCAGGTCATCTGAATGCGATAGGTATAAGTGCTCAGCATACGCTCAGTGATATAATAGGCGATCGGAAAGGCGACCAGGCAGGCTAAAAGCACCAAAAGAACAAATTCCTTTGACAGCATCCGCGTGACAGAGAAGATGGAAGCACCCAGCACCTTACGCACACCGATTTCCTTGGTTCTGTTCTCAGCCATAAAGGCGGTCAGACCGTATAAGCCCAGGCAGGAAATAAAAATGGTCAATAAAGAAAAGAGGCTGGAAAGCTTGCCCAACTGCTGGAAATCTTTAAATTTTTCGGCATACTTGGCATCCACAAAGTAATACTCAAAAGGATAGTCGGGATTGTATTTCTTGAAAATTTCCGCTATCCTGGACAGTGCGTCCGCTGTTTCGATAGATTTGTTTAACCGGATATTCGTGACATTGGAGCCCGAAAAAGCACCCTGAATAACAAGCGGTGTGATGGGATTAAAAGGAGATTCTTGTACGAAATCTTTGATGACGCCGATGATATGCCAGTTCCTGCCATCAACAATGGTCTTACCGACGGGATCATCAAAATTGAACACCTTTGCGGCAGACTCATTGATGAGCATGGCGGCAGAATCCGTTGGGAATTTGGCCAGGTCAAAGTCCCGGCCACGCACTAATTGCAAACCAGCGGTACGGACCAAATTGTCGTCTACACCCATACGCGCGAAAATGGTGTTGTCGTCTTTGGGCTTACCATCCCAGCCCATGGAGTTGTTGCTCCAGTTTTCGGTGAGCGGAGAGGAGGTTCTGGCGATATCCGAGGCAATGCCAGATTGAAGCAGCGCATTTTTGATCAGCGTCCCGTTTTTACGGATATCGCCTTGATCAACGACATGGATAAGCTTGTCTTTGTTATAGCCTATTTCTCGGTCCTGCGCATATTTTATTTGTTTCCGGATAGATAATGTTGTTATAATCAGTGTGATGGCAATACAAAATTGAGCAATAACCAGTACTTTCCGAGGATTAAATTTGCGTTGGATATGGAGCAGCTTGCCTTTTAATACTTTTACGGGAGCAAATGCCGATAGATAGAAGGCGGGATAGCTCCCCGAAAGAATGCCAGTCAGGAGTACAAAGCCCATAAATACTGACCAGAAAAGCATATCATTAAATGGTATGGATAATTCTCTTGAAATTAAATCGCTAAAGGAAGGGACTGCGATCTGGGTGATCAACAGTGACAAGAAGCCCGAAATAAAGGCAATCAGAATGGATTCGGTGAGGAACTGCCCGATTAATAATCCTTTATGGGCACCGATCACTTTTCTGACTCCAACTTCCTTCGCTCTTTTTTCACTCTGAGCCGTACTTAGGTTCATAAAATTGATGCAGGCGATGATCAGAATAAAAGAGGCAATAGCGATAAATGAATATACCATCCCGATGCGTTGTGAAGTCGGTTTGCCCATATCGGTAAAGTTACTGTAAAGCCATTTATCTGCAATAGGGGCGATAAAATTTTCCACTTTGGTTTCGGTATGCCGCTGCATAAAACCTTTTATTTGCTGCAGAAATTTGTCGCTATTGACATTTTTGTCCAGTTCAATATAGGTCTGTACAGACTGATTTCCCCAGTAATCATCCGAATAACCTATTTTTTCCATTAATGTCCAGGGGACCAGATAAGCTGTTCCTTTCATAAAGGAATTATCGGGGATGTCTTCAATGATGGCCGAGACTGTTGAAGTCTGGGTGCTGTCCAGTCTGATGCTCTGGTTGATGGGATCGGTATCACCAAATAAGCGCGCTGCCAAAGATCTGGTCAAAACGATCTGGCCGGGATTTTTCAGCGCTTCGACGGGATTGCCTGCGACAATTTTATAATCAAATATTTTTAAGAACGTACTGTCTACAAAAACACCTTGCTCTTTTGAAAGTTTGGTTTCGCCCCGCGTCAGTAGGAATCCGGTACCCTTGTTGACCCTCGTAACATGATTGATCTCCGGAAAGTCTGTTTTCAAAGCGGCAGCCATTGGCTTGGGGGTGTAAAAATGCTGTACAGGACTGCCTGCCCAAACATCCTTTATGCCGACGGCATAAATTTGGTCAGTCCTTGAATAAAAACGATCAAAGCTAAATTCGCTTTTTACCCATAACATAATCAAGATCGCTGCAGCCATTCCCGTCGCCAACCCGACAATGTTTATTGCTGTAAAACCTTTGTTCTTCAGGAGATGCCGAAAGGCTATTTTGAAATAATTTTTAAGCATAGGAATCGGTTTTTTATTCCTAGTGCTACCAATTCGTTTGCCAATCGGGTAATGTGTTGAAAATAAATTATTTATTATCTTTGTGCATGCGGAATTTTGTTCGATCCCGAACGGTTTTTGTACGGAAACGGACAGTTTTGAAGTGAAAATAGTTATTAAATTCAGTAATTTAATAACTATTTTTATAGGGTATTCGCTTATTATTGAACCGAGAGATGATAAAAATAAAAGCCATAATTGCTGTTGTCGCGATTTCTTTCTTTTCCTTGTCGCTTACAGCACAGGTGGACAACGAAAACATAACTAAGAAACTCGATAAAATCTATAAGCAATCATCATTTCCAGGCTTTGCTGTTGCCGTGATCAAAAACGATTCCATCCTTTTTTCCGGTGCCTATGGGTATGCAAACCTGCGCGAGAAAGTTAAATTTTCCGAGAATACCATTATGCCGATCGCGTCGGTAAGCAAAACAGTGATTGCTTTTTCACTGGCAAAAGCTTTTGAACTGGGTTATTTCACCGAACAGACCCCCATCAATACGATTCTTCCTTTTAACATTAGCAATCCACACCATCCCAATGATACGATCCGTGTCGAACATTTATTTACACATACTTCGGGAATAATTGATGATAAAGAGACCTTTATCAGCGGCTATCAGCTTTCAAATACACCAACTATTGCATTAGGTACTTTTTTGGAGGAACATTTGGATGCAAATGGACGATCCTATAGTCCCAATAATTTTGCCAGTGAACCGGTCGGAACCACATACAGCTATTCGAATATTGCAGCGGCATTGGCGGCTTATCTGATCGAAGTAAAAGCGAAAATGCCCTTTCATGCATTTACCGAAAAATATCTATTCAAACCGCTTAACCTGCAAAGTACCAGCTGGTTTTACGATCAGGGTAAATCCGATCGGTATGCCAAACTCTATGAAATCAATGTGCCGGATTTACCCTATTATAAAGCACTGATGAATGCAGATAAAAGCCTGAAAGATTATTGTTCGATTACCTATCCCGACGGAAGCCTGAGGACATCCTTGGTTGACCTGACGGCTTATTTAAGTGAAATCATGAGCGGCTATCAAGGTCGCTCGAAGCTGATGTCGAAGGCTTATTACGCCCCTGTTTTTCTAAAAAGGTCCGGGAAAAATGGACAGGCCATTACGGACAAGGGGATAGCGCAGCAAGCGATGTTCTGGAACTATAACAACAAAGGACGTTTGACCCATAACGGGAGTGATGCGGGGGTATTTGCCGTCGTTTCCATAGATGTTGAGCATAATATCGGTAGAATACTTTTGATCAATGCCAACATCGATACGGATAACAACATCAAATTGATCAATAGCATCAAAGAAATTTCGGGTGTTTTGGATACCATCTACTAAAGCTTTCCTAATTCATCGCTCTTATGCTGCATATCGCCTGCGGAGCACACAAATGCAGAATGATTTCTATACTGAAACAAAAGCATTATTTCGAAATTTAGGGGTTAATATATTCTTTACCTGGCCTTAATATTGGATTTGTATTAAACTTTGATCTTTACGGCAGGAAAAGAATTATTAGATCTACAAAATATGCTTGTGAAAACCATTGACGCGGTACTTTTACAACGTCTAAAAAATGTAGATTACGGTGCTTTTGATGAGATTTATGCGCATCATTGGCGTACACTTCTTCCTATCGCGTTGTAGAAGCTGGGCGATGTGGACCTCGCGATGGATCTTGTTCAGGATCTCTTTGTAGATCTGTGGCAAAGACGGCATATGATCGATATCCACAGTGGATTGCGGGCCTATCTTATTTCAGCGTTATATCACAAGCTTTTCCAACATTTTAGAAAGGCTGGCATACATGAAAAACATATCGAGCAATATAGTCTGATGATTCAGGATGGCCTACAGGATATGTTTCCGCTCGGTGGCTATGAAGAAAACTATACTGAAGTGTTGGTCGCTATCGAACAGTCTATCGTGGAAATGCCAGACCGGATGCGTGTTGTGTTTAACCTCAAATATCAACGTAGCCTCAGTAACCATGAAATCGCGGAACAATTGGGTATTTCACTGCAGACCGTCAAAAATCAATTGAGTAAAGCTCTCCATCTTGTGTGGCAGCAGATGCGCCATCAGCAACTGAATCCCACTGTTTTCTTATCCTTATCTTTTCTGCTTTTCTTTTAGGGTCTGGTGTTCGTTTCCTAAACCAATAAGATTCCCCGCTTTGGGCAATAGTTTCCCGAGCTTAATTGCCACAGCTTTAACAGAGTGAAAAAACTGTTAACCTTTAGGAATGCAGCCAACATCTATTACGCTTTAAGTTGTCAAACCAGTGAATTATTTCTTAAATTTAGTGGCTCAATACTTCACATCACATGCTACAAACACCTCATAATGACTAGATCTCTTTTATTGCTATGGCTGCTATTATCTTCGACATTTTCGTTTTCGCAAGGTTTTAAAAATGACAGCGTAAAATCATTTATCGATAAAACGATTGAACTGATAGCAGCCAACTCAATCCATACGGAAAACCTCGAGGCCATAAAACGTGATCTATACCATAAATCATTAAACCTAAACTCCATTGATGAAACGGCACCCTTATATGAGGATGTATTTAAACAGCTTCATGATTATCACGGCAGTCTAAAATATAAAGGAAAAACATACGGATGGGACAATCCCGATGTAATGACAAATGCCTATCTAAAAGGTAAGTTAAAAGTTGAAAAGAAAACATGTAGTAAGATCATTGATAAAAAAATAGGGTATATCCGGATTGTTGGAAACAGTGATTTTGCCTTTCTGAAAGTAGATAGTCTGGCAAACGATATCGTATCGCATATCAATTCTATAAATTCCGCGCAAATCAAAGCCTGGATTATTGACTTGAGATTAAATACCGGTGGGAATATGTACCCGATACTATTGGGTCTCAAGGAATTTATCGGGAATAATATCCTATTCGGTGGGTTTAGGAATGGGCAAGATCAACCTACGGGCAATTGGGAGATCAAAGCAGGAAAATTGCTGATTGATGGAAATGTGCTGGAAAGAAAAACAGCTTTGTTCCATCCGATACAAACGGATGTTCCATTGGTTATTTTAACGAGCTGCTATACCGCAAGTGCAGGTGAAATGACTGCGCTTTCTTTTATCGGACGGAATAACACATTTATTGTAGGGGAACCAACAGCCAATTATACCACAGCAGTACAGGGCTTTGAAATAAACGATCATGCAGGAATTAACCTGTCAACAGACTATGTCGTAGACCGAAATTTAAAAGTCTATAAATCCAATATTTTACCTGATGTTGAAGTCCTAGAAGGCGATAACCTGGAAGATTTAAAAAAAGACCGAAAAATAATAAAAGCACTGGAGTTGTTCGGTAAATAGGCTTCTCTTCGTAAATTATCTGCTATGCCTTTTAGCTAAATTCCGGCCGTCGCTATGTATTTCCGCACATGGTGAATTTGCCACTTTCAATCTCTGGAATATCACAGTGAAGAAAAAGCTGTTGAAAGAAACTGCGACAATCGGAATAACAATGACTGACCCTTTCAATAAGATAAAGAATTTAAGCAGCTACGCTCAGACCTCCAATATGATGCAAAAAAGCAACTTTTCTTTACCTTTCCGCTCTTTTGGACTCTCTTTATCCTGGCAATTCGGAAAGGGAAAATATGGTAGCTATCGATCGAAAGAAAAACAGATCAATAACGACGATCAAAAATTATAAGGAGGTTCTCTTGGATAATAATGTGTCACTATTTGTCAAGTGGAGGAGATTAAATTTTAGCCAATCGATTGCATGCCTATTATTTTTTTTAACTTGATTAAATCTCCTATATTTCATAGTCCAATTTGTTAGATAAACCATGAAATTTAAGTTATTGTTATATGCCCAAGCCTTCGTTCTAGCGCTGATGGCCCCAAATAGTGGATCTGCGCAGCCTAAGTCGCAAGATTGGTTAATCAGTAAAACTGCACAGTATCAATCCCGCATTGCGGTCGACGGCAAAAATATTGTTTTGGAGAATGGACTCGTGCGCCGCTCTTTTTGGATCAGGCCGAATGCCTTTTGCTATGATTTTACCAACTTAATCACAGGACAGCAGCTGATTCGAGCCGTACAACCCGAAGCCCAGCTGCAGCTCAATGGCAAGTGGTATAATGTCGGTGGGGTGGATGGGCAAAAGGAACGCGCTTACCTGCGACCGGAATGGATGCCCACATTTACGACAAAACCCGAAGATTTTAGTTATGTAAAGCATTAAATCAGTGAACTGGATCCGCTGCTACCTTGGAAGGGGGATAAATGGTGGTCTACACATAAGGTTGCCGGAAAAGGGAAGGTGCTGACCTTTACCTATGCCGCTCCGGCTGCCGTCCCATTATCTGGAATTGAAGTAAAAGTGCATTACGCCATCTATGACGGGATCCCGCTGATCAGTAAATGGGTGACCGTGAAGAATACGGGCAACCAGACGGTGCAGATCAATCAGGTGATCAACGAGAAGTTGGCGCTGGTCGAAGAGGAAAGCGCCGTGGTGGGTTCGGTAGAGGACATGAAGAAACAGCATGGCCTTTACGTCGAAAGTAATTTTGCGTTTAACAATGCCATGCGTTACCACCTGAGTGATCAGTCCTTACACTGGAAAGCAGATTCTACGTATACCTCACAGGTGAATTACGACCTAAAAACACCGGCGATCATGGAGGTCTACCCCACTGTGGGTGTAGGCATCAAACTTGCTCCAAAGGATAACTTCAGTTCCATCCGATCCTGGGAGCTGCTCATGGATAGTTATGATCGCGAACGCCGTGGCCTGGCCATCCGCAAAATGTATCGGACCATCGCACCTTGGACAACGGCCAATCCGATCTTTATGCACCTGGTCAGCAAAAAGGATGAGCAGGTTTACACCGCCATTGACCAATGCGCTGCCACAGGATACGAAGCGCTGATCCTCAGTTTCGGCAGCCACGTAAATATGGAGGATACGACGGCTGGGAACCTTGCCGCACTGAAAAAACTGGCGGATTATGCGCACAGTAAAAATATTAAAATAGGTGCCTATTCTTTGTTTAGCTCCCGCAAGATCAGTGAAGCGGATGATATCATCAATCCGAAGACGGGAAAGACAGGTGGTACATTTTTCGGCAATGCCCCTTGTTTTGGTTCCAACTGGGGGATAGGTTATGCTCAGCGGATCAAGACATTTTTTGAAAAAACTGGATTTGATATCTGGGAAAATGATGGTCCTTTTCCTGGCGATCAGTGTGCCTCGATAAGTCATCCCGGACACCATGGACTGGAAGATAGCCAATGGGTACAATTTAACATGCAAAAGCAGCTTTACCATTGGCTAAATGCCCGCGGTGTGTATATCAATTCGCCGGACTGGTATTTTCTGGATGGTTCTAACAAGACAGGAATCGGATATCGGGAAGTGAATTTTTCATTACCTAGAGAAAACCAACGAATACTCAACCGGCAGAATATCTTTGATGCGCTTTGGGAGCAGAACCCGTCCATGGGCTGGGGATTTGTCCCATTGACTGCTTATCAGGGCGGCGGAAAAGAGGCGGTACTCGAACCGCTAAATGAGCATCTGGAGGATTATCGGCAGCTGATGATGCAGTATTACGGTGCCGGTGTACAGGCCTGTTATCGTGGTCCCCGTCTCTACGATACGGAGGAGACCAAGCAGACGGTGATAGATGTGATCCAATGGTATAAAAAATACCGCGATATCCTCAATGCTGATCTGATTCATTTACGTCGTGCGGACGGCCGCGACTGGGATGGTTTTTTGCATGTCAATGCAACGGCGGCAGGGATCAAAGGATTGGGCATGCTGTTTAACCCCTTGAAAACTGAGATCACACGTACGCTGGTGCTACCACTTTACTATACGGGTTTGTCGGGCTCCGCAAAACTGACTTTTGATGATAAAACTGTGAAAAAGATGTCCTTGGATCCGCTTGCTAAAATGACAATGACCATTACCATCCCGGCCGAGAGCTACCGCTGGTTTACGGTGGAATAATCCGTCCCCAAAGTACACGGTTATGAAACTTTATCGGTGTATAGGAAATATCGACAGAAAGGGATTATTCGTTTGAATTAGGAGTAGAGGGGGAGCAACTGCCGGGTTTGTTAATTTACCTTAATGTTTGTTAAATGTTTGCCTTAGCCTGCAAACATTTGCAAATTAAGTTGTTAATTAGCTATAAACGGAAATAAAATGGTTTCTGAATTTATTAAAAATAAACATTTGGCGAATCGTGCGGGATTTGGAATCAGCCTTGAACAGATCTCCGCCTTCGAACGGCTGTCTACCGCCGAAGTTTGGCAGACATATGCTCGGACACGGGATTTCGAACAGATACGCTTTAACGACACGGACACGGATGCTGATTACGTCACGCTTTCAAAATTGAACGCGGGGGCGAAAAAACAAATTCAGCAGCGTAACCGACAGCAGAATATAGAAATCAACCTTAATTTTTTGACAGCTATGGTTCACTCGGAAGATCAGCTGCGGGAAAAGATGGCTTTTTTCTGGCATGGGCATTTCGCAAGCCGCGTGGTCAATTCAACTTTCAGCGCGCATATTCTCAATGAGATCAGAAAAAATGCACTGGGAAATTTTCGGGATCTGCTGTTTGCTGTTTCCAAAGCCCCGGCTATGCTCAGCTTCCTCAATAATCAGCAGAATAAAAAAGGACATCCGAATGAAAATTTTGCAAGGGAGGTCATGGAGCTGTTCACGATGGGACGTGGTCATTATACCGAAGCGGATGTGCGTGAAGCTGCACGCGCATTTACGGGTTGGTCCTATGATCGGGATGCCCGATTTATGGAAAGAAAGAAGTTTCATGATCCCGGTATGAAAACATTTTTAGGAAAAACGGGAAATTTTGATGGAAATGATATCCTGGATATCATCCTGGAACAACCGGCAACGGCAAGATTTATTACAGCTAAACTGTATCGTTTTCTGGTCAATGAACAGGTAGACAATGAACTGGTCAATAGGCTGAGCAAACAATTCTATGATTCGGGGTACGATATCAAAAAGTTGTTGGATCATATATTTACCGCATCCTGGTTTTACGAACCTAAAAATATCGGCAGCAAAATAAAATCACCAGTAGAACTGATAGTTGGTATTATGCGTATGTTACCGATGAAAATAGAAAATCCCGAACACCTGATTGTTTATCAAAAACTATTGGGACAGTTATTATTATATCCACCGAACGTAGCTGGATGGCCTTCGGGAAAGGCTTGGATCGACAGTTCCACACTTTTGCTCCGGATGCAGATACCGCAGATATGGAGCGGCCTACGCCCGCTTGATCTCTCCCCACAGCAGGACGACGACCTTGACATGGGCTTAAAACAAAAGCGGAAGCTGAAAGGATTCAAAAATCCGAATATGTCGATCGCCTGGCCGGAGGTTGAAGCAGCATTTGCAGGCAAGGAACCAATACAGTTATTGTTGCAGAAGGAACCTTCTTTTAAACAGCATATACTTGAAAAATACGCTGCCGGAGACATCAGGATGTCGATTATTGAAACCATGAGTATGCCCGAATATCAGCTCTGTTAACTAAAAAAATAAGACCATGATCATCAAAAGGCGTGAATTTCTTAAAGCAGGTTCCCTAGTAACAGCATCTATGCTGCTGCCCAATTTTTTAAAGGCAATGACTTTGCCCGATGCCCTGGAAAGAGATCAGAAAATCCTGGTCATATTACAGTTGAGCGGCGGAAACGACGGACTTAATACGATCATCCCCCGGCGCAACGATATCTATTTTCGCGAAAGGCAGACGATTGCTGTGACGAACGCGCTTCCCCTCACCGACGAAGCCGGTATTAATCCTGCTTTGGGGTTTTTTAAAGAATTATATGACAACGGTGAAATGGCTGTGCTCAATAATGTGGGGTATCCCAATCCCGATAAATCGCATTTCCGGAGCATGGATATCTGGCACAGCGCAAGTCGCAGCGACGAATATCTGGAAAGCGGATGGCTGGGAAGATACCTTGATGAAGCCTGCTACGACTGTACCCATCCCACACAGGCTTTGGAAGTCAATGATATGCTGAGCCTTGCCCTCAAAGGAAAACACAAAAAAGCTTTTGCTTTTAAAGATCCCAAAAAGCTTTATCAAACCAGTCGAGAAGAATACTTCAAGTCGCTCTATGAAAACCATCAACATGAAGATGAGACAGTAGGCTATCTTTATCAGACATTGGGAGAGACCATCAACAATGCGGATTATATCTTTGAAAAAAGCAAAGCGAAGTCTACGGTGGCTCCTTATCCCGATTCGGCATTGGGAAAGGATTTCAGGACGGTCGCCTCCCTGATCAAATCGGATATTAATACGCAGGTGTATTACCTGCAGATCGGTAGTTTTGATACACATATTAATCAACGGCAAAGGCAGGAGGGGCTATTCCAGATCATTAACGACGCAGTTGAAGCCTTTGTGGATGACCTGAAAAAAAATGGCCTTTTTCAGCGGGTCATGTTGATGACTTTTTCAGAGTTCGGCCGTAGGGTAGCACAAAACGCAAGCAATGGTACGGACCATGGAACGGCAAATCAGCTTTTTTTTATTTCAGGAGGTTTAAAAGGGAAGGGCCTGCGCAATGCGTTGCCTGATCTGGAGCACCTCAACGCCGGCGATCTGGTGTATTCGGAAGATTTCAGGAAAGTGTACGTCACGCTATTGAAAAACTGGCTAAATGCGGATTCTTCTAAAATATTGGGCTGGAAGAACGGTATTTATGATTTTATTTAAAGGTTTGCGATTATTACTTCATTATGGCCGGCATTATCTTAAGGGGTGCCAGCATCAGGTATTTTTCCACGTTATTTATCGAGATTTAAGTATTTTTACGTGATTTATGGCTGTTGCATTGTTTTTTGGTTTTTTATCTACATCTTTAAAGCGTTATAAACGTGAAATTTGAGTCCATTACACAACCTTCCTGAAGAAACCTTGATTCTTTTACTGAAAAAAAAGAACCAGCAGGCCTTTAGTTATCTTTACGATAACTATGCGGATGCCCTCTATGGGGTGGTGTGTCGTATTGTAGCTTCCACTGAACATGCCGAGGAAGTGATTCAGGATGTATTTGTTAAAATCTGGAAACATGTTGATCTTTTTGATTCCGAAAAAGGCCGGTTATACACCTGGATGATCAATATTGCACGTAACACGGCGCTGGATTACCGCAAATCCAAGGGTGTGGTCAACGAAATGAAAAACCAACCGCTCTCAAATATCGTAAATACAGATGAAGAACGGGATCAGAGCGGAAGCGAACAACATACGAAAGCAGATTTTATTGGATTCAGAAATATTTTGGATAAATTAAAGCCTGAATGTCGTATCTTGATCGAGATGGCCTACTATGAAGGATATACGCAACAGGAAATTGCCGAACAGCTTGATGTTCCTTTGGGTACCGTAAAAACACGGACCAAGGCTGCATTTTTACAGTTAAAACAATTATTAAAGGACTATCGTTAATTTTGGATATCGCAGCATACATATCGTCAGGGATTATTGAATCGTACGTTTTGGGGCTTGCTTCCGAAGAGGAAGTTAGCATACTGAACTGTATTCGAAAAAATAATGTCGAAGTGGAACAAGCTATCGCCGAGGCCGAAAAAGCGCTCGAGGGATTAGCCGATATCCAAGCGATGGCGATGCCTGCTGCCTTAAAACAGGATATCTGGAATAGACTTGAAGCTGAAAATCTGGTTTTGAAGGATGATCAACCAGATGGTCTGTCGACGGACGAAGCCATATCCCATGATACTGTTGTCCAGGCGCCAATATCGAACACTGAGGAGCTGCCTAAGCGGATTGTACCGGCTAGATCCTATGGCTGGGCCATAGCTGCCAGCATATTGTTCGTACTCAGCGTCGGCGCAAATTTATTCTTCTATCAACAGCAAAAGGAGAATAAGGAAATGCTTGTCCAGGCAAATACCACGCTAGATACGCAAAATGCTACATTAGCTATTTTACAGGAGAAATGGAGCTTGGTGCAGAACCCGGCGGTAAAAACCATTGCACTAAAAGGTGTTGAAAATAAACCTGATTTACATGCACTCGTATTTTGGGATCAGACTTCAAAGGCGGTATACCTCAGTCTCGAACAGATGCCAGCTGCGCCAAAAGGTAAGCAGTATCAGCTCTGGGCGATGGTCGATGGTCAGCCTGTGAGTGCTGGTGTATTCCCTCTGAATGCCAAAGAAGCTATGGCGAGCAAGATGCTGGATGTTTCTAAAGCACAAGCCTTTGCCATTACGCTGGAAGATGAGGGTGGTAAGCCAGTACCTACCCTCACCGAACTATGTGTGATGGGCAGCATCTAAAAAGGTACTTCCCGCATTTTCTTATCTCACCAACAGCAACCTCTTATTTACGGTTACAAGTACTTTGCCGATATTCAAAGATTTCGATAATGGTTTCTGCAAGTTCCTTTCCGTAATGTTGCTCCACCAGATAAAGCGCAGCATCTATTCCTGCGGTTATACCTGCTGTAGTAATCAACCGTTTCTGGTCGACAAACCGTACTCCACGTTTAACAATACTTTTGGGATTATGCTTTTCTAAGGCATCCAGCAACATGACATGGGTCGTTATTTCATAATGATCCAATATGCCTGTTTTGGATAAGAGCATGCTTCCTGTACAAACGGTAAAAATAATTGTGCCTTTGTCATAGTAGTCTTTTAACCAGTTTATTAACGTATACTGGAAATCGTCATCCTGCAGGTATGCCATAACACAGTCTGGATTGGCACCGGGAACGACAATCATGTCCGGTCGGGGTGCAGTTTGTATTGAGTGCATTGGGATAATTGCCATGGTATCCGCTTCCATTTGTACGGCTTCTTTGGTCTTCCCGACCGTGTAACAATTATAACTCCCGGGAGCTATAACATTTGCCTTGACAAATACATCTAGTGGACCGTTGAGGTCAAGTGCCTCTATCTGATCATAAATAAAAAAGGCTACGTTCATGCTCTTGTTGTTTTGTTTCGGATTCATCATGATATACTATTATTGATCGTTAAATTGAGATATAGTTTTCCCTGCCGGTGAATGAACGCCAGCATTTTTTTGTATTTTTAATTTGTAGAAATGGATTATTCGGTGCCTTTACAAGTCTTCCGATATTGGAGCGGGGAGATGGAGAGGTACTTTAGAAATAAGCGTCGAAGAGAGATTACGTTTCCAAAGCCACATTTCTGTGCGATCATCTCGAAACTCATATCGGTATATTCTACCATGTTCTTTGCCTGGTCCAGCCGCATTTTTTCGAGAAACTTACCCGGAGTCATGCCTGATTCTTTTAAAAAGACCCTGGAGAAATTGCGGACACTCATATTAAGTGATTCAGCCATATAGTCTATACTGATTGCCTGGCCCAGTTTATCTTTGAGTAAATCTCTGATCGCTTTAGTGAATGGGGTTAACAGGTCATAATCGGTAATCGCATCACCGAACTGGGACTGCCCCCCGGGTCTTTTTAAATGCAAAACGAGATGTTTGGCTACTTCAGAAGCCAATGGTTTTCCACAATCTTCCTCCAATAAGGCCAAGGCGAGATCTATCCCTGAGGAGACCCCACCTGAAGTATAAATCCCCTGATCGTGGATAAAAAATGGATTGACATTAACATCGAGGTCAGGATAAGTCCGTTGCAGGATAGCGGCATATTTCCAATGGGTTGTGACTTGTTTACCCTCCAGTAGCCCAGCTTTTGCTAAAACAAAAGCACCAACACAGACTGAGCCTATACGCCTTACATGTGTTGCAATACCTTGCAAATAATGGTAAATATCAGGGTTTACTTCGTCCAGCAAATTAAGGTCAGTACCAGCAACGAGTAGTGTGTCTATTGAGCAATTGTGATCATAAATGGAATGGCTGCATGTGAGAGGTATTCCAGCATTTGAGTATACAATCCGATCAGGTGTACTGGATATCAGCTGAACTTGGTACTTGGGTGCATTATCAACTGGAGTAAAAAAGTTGGCCGACATAAATACATCACAGGGACCGGCAACGTCCAATAACTGAACCCCCGGTAATATCAAAAGTGCAATCGTTTTTATTCCTGTTTGTTTTTTTGTGTTTTCCATAGCTCACTTTTATGCTACAAATGTACTAAGATGTCGATATGGCTACAATGACAAATAATAGACAGTTTCGGCCATTCTAAATGAGGCCAGGTAACTTTTTACCATGGCCTCTGATATGGGAATGCAATTCGATCAATTTTATTGATGTGCTTACCGTTACTTTTTAACCAATAAAGGTAGGTATTTTTCGTAGCCTTTATTCTTCATGTCTTCTTTGGGAATAAACTTGAGCGAAGCACTGTTGATGCAGTAGCGGAGCCCTCCTTTATCCACTGGACCGTCGTCAAATACGTGCCCAAGGTGTGCGTCGCCGGTTTTGCTCCGTACTTCCGTGCGCCGCATGCCATAAGAATTATCTGATAATTTTTCTACCAGGCTATCGCTGATCGGTTTGGAAAAACTTGGCCATCCACAGCCGGACTCAAATTTATCGGTCGAGACGAACAGGGGCTCACCAGTAGTGATATCTACATAGATACCTTCTCTAAACTCATCATTGTATTCGTTGGCAAAGGCACGCTCGGTTGCATTGTTTTGTGTTACATCATATTGCAAAGGGGTAAGTTCCTTTTTCAGAGTCTCCTTGTCAGTCTTTTTATAGCTGCTGGAAGGAGCGGAGGCTGCTTCTGTCGTTTCCGGATTTGCCTTGCGCGCCATTTCAAATAAATCGGGGCCGATGTGGCAATAACCACCCGGATTTTTGTCGAGGTATTTTTGATGGTAAGCTTCTGCATCGTAGTAGTTCTGCAAAGGTTCTAATTCCACCACGATCTGGTTGGGATATTGTTTGGCCAGTGCGGTTAGACTTTCCTTGATCACAGGGATATCAGCTGCATTGGTATAATAGATGCCGGTGCGGTATTGTGTACCGATATCATTGCCCTGTCTATTGAGTGAGGTAGGGTCTATTGTTTTTAGGAATAGGTCAACCAGCAATTTAAGGTCAATGACCTCCGGATCGTAACTTACTTTGACCGTTTCTGCAAATCCGGTTTTCCCAGTTGAAACCTGGGTATAAGTAGGATCCTGCAAGTTGCCGTTGGCATAGCCGACTTCTGTTGCAGTGACACCGCGAACTTGCTTGAAGAAATGTTCGGTCCCCCAGAAGCAGCCGCCGGCGAAATAGATGACCTGATCGTTGTTGTGTATATTATTCATAGTATGTTGTTTAGCTGATTTTGATCCTGCGGCTTTCTGTGAAAAGCCGAGCTTGCTGACAATGAATAGGCCGATGCCCAAAGCCAGCAGCACAAATAACTGTTTCATATGACCTCCCTTTTTATTCCCTTGTCTTTTTATCCGGGCGTGTTGATTTTAATTCGTTTTGAATTGCGTGATTTCATGCAATTGTCGCTCTTTTTATTGATGCAAACACCATTCCCTTTCCATAGCTTTTTGCCGTAAAAATGGTTATTTGGGGTCTTTAGCAATTCCTTTTTACACTGGACAGACAAAGCCGTGCCCTATATTTTTTAATCCTGTTTTTTTGACCAGAGTTCCATGTTCTGAAATTTGAATTTGGCATTGTCAAATAGCGGGGCTACTTTGGGTTTCTGCTACACCGGGCTTCTTATTTCAACAGTTAAAGCTGTCGTTGACAATCCCAATTATTCTTCCGGTATTGTCGTGGCAAGGAGATAACCGCTTGGGGTGAGCCCTGTTTGTTTTTTAAAAAAATTACAGAAGCTGGACTCATTCTTAAAACCACATTCTATGGTGCTCATTTTGATGGAACGGTTTTGATGGAGACGGGCTTTAGCTTTTTTCAGCAATTCTTGATTACGGTATTTCATAATCGTAATTCCAAAGCGTTCTTTATGAAGATAACTTAAGTAGGCTGGTTGAATATTTAGCGCGTAAGCAATATTTTTTATCCTTACCAGATCATCACTTTCGGCGATGCATTTGGAGATAAGCAGACGTGCCTGCTGTACTATCAGATCAGGATCATACAACTGTCGTCCGGCTATTAATAATTTATCTTTGCAAAGGTAAAGTAGATCTTCAATTTTTCGCAAGATGCGGATCTTTGGAATAAGTGGCTTATTGCCAAGTTCGATAGTAAGATCGCGAAGAATTCGCCGGGTGTGCTGTGAAGCTATAAAACCGATGCTAGCTTTATATTGCCGGGGCTTTAATCTATTTGTGGCAATGATTTCGGTTAAAAATCCAAATTCGGCCAGTTCACCGAATTCAATTAGGTTGACAGGCAAAGTAAATCCTTGTATATGGTAATTTCCGGGCTCAAAATATACGTTAATGATAGTCTCGGGAACATAGAGGAATACACCATGTTGTGGGGGGAACAGATATTCCTCACGGCTCTGGCATTGGCCGTATCGAACAGCCTTACGCCCGTCAATATGGTAGAGCAAATGGGTTTGAGGATTGTGGATCTGAAAATTGATAGCTGTGTGTGTCGCGACTTCAATGGTATAGCTATAACTTTCCAGATTTTCGATACTTAAATATTCTTCAAATATTTTTATGCTACTGTTATAAAACAGTCGTTTACGACTCCCTGGTAATCTTTCCTTTATGGATTTTGTTGGCGTACTCCCCGCTAATAAACACATATTTGCTTCTATCAAATGAAATGATTTGGACTGCATACAACTGTTGATTTTTTTTGAAATATTTCAGGTTATTTAGAAAAACTGGTTTGTTGTAAGAATTAAAACTTCTGGACAAATAAAATAAAGTATAAGGGGTAAAACAAACGGATTAATAATAAAAAGTTGGAATCAGTAATATTTTACGGAAAGTGTAATAGTTAACAAATATATAATTAAAGGAAATTTTGTAAATTTGGGTTGGCGGTAATTTTTGTTTTTGATTTAATGAAACGAATCAATGTTTGCTCCGTAGCGACTAAAACTTTATTATACCGTCAAATTTGGTAAAAGCCAATTATTGATAAGATACCAATAGCTGTCTGAAAAATTTCAATAAAAGATATTTTATGTTTTACTTTTCTTATGAAATAAATAATGAATAAAGTTGAAGAAAGAACTGAAATTGTAACTGATGAAAAAAGGATGCTAATGTCCCCAGATAAGAGGTCAAACATTCAGAAAAGACCGTCTTTTTTCCAAATGGATAAAGAATTCCCGCTGGAACCTTTGGTGACTCTTTGGAAAAGAGAACGGGATTGTTCGGCATTAATGGAATATATTTTGCGAAGAAGTGATAAATCTGAGCTGAATAATCAAAAAAAGATAAAATGCCTTCAGGCTGTAATTGTTGTGAAAGGTCCACGTAAATCAGATGTATATATGCAAGATGGTACTATCTCTTATATAGAGGTTACTACAAAAGTGTTGATGTCCAATCCTTGGTTAGTAAAGGTCAGTGCAACGGTCTACTTAAATATGCTGTATTTTAGAGTGTATTTACATCGTCCGGAAGAGCTTAAACTTAATTCTCAAATAAAGAAAAAATTAAAACGCTTGTTGCCTGATGAGAAACTCAAAAAAATGACTACACCTTCACGTGACCTTAAAAACAACTTAAATATTTTTTGGGGAGCATTGCAAACAATCGATGAAGGAAGGTTAAATGATGAGTTTGATTTAATTTAACAGGATATTAATTCGAATTGTAAATATTGCCATATTGTATCTAAGCAGTTTGAACTTTAAGTAAAACAGTTATAAAAAGCTGTTGTTATTACAGTCTAAACCAGTGTATCACATTGAATGCGTCAAAACACCTTATAATAGAATAAAATGGCTCATAAACAATACTGACGTACTGTTGTCGCACTTTCTATTATTTTTACACGAACAGCGAAAATACGGGCTGTGTTCGTTTTAGAAGCGAAATGCGAATCATGGCCAATAATCGGGACCTGGAAGTAAAAAAAAATGAAATGAATAGCGCACAACAAACAAAAGATATACAGTTCATCAGCATCCATACACAGGCGGAATGGCGGCAGTGGCTGGTAGAGAATCATTTTGTCAAACAATCCGTGTGGATTATCTGTAATACAAAGAATTCGGGGCGGCCTGCTGTCGCCTGGAGCGAGCTGGTTGACGAAGCCTTATGTTTTGGCTGGATTGACAGCACACGAAAAACGATTACGAAGGGCACTTTTCAGCAGTTATTCAGTAGACGTAAACCCCGGGGAACCTGGTCGAAGATCAACAAGGAAAAAGTCGAGAAACTTATAGCCAGTGGAAAGATGACCGAAGCGGGACTCGAGGTAATCAGGCTTGCCAAGGAAAACGGTTCATGGTCCGTGCTTAATGATGTGGAGGAACTGCTTATCCCGAAAGATCTGGACAGGGCATTAAAGAGTTGTCCGGGAGCCGAGGCTTTCTTTGCCGGTTTGAGCAGATCAGCAAAAAAAATGCTGCTGCAATGGATTGCTCTGGCAAAACGTCCTGATACCCGAAACAGGCGGATTATCGAGATTGCAGAGCAGGCTGCCAGCCAAATGAAACCAAAACAATTCCGATAATTTTAAAGACTTGAGCAAATAAGCGGCTTGTTATTTGCAATTATGCTATATAACACTTGCCGTCGAGATGACATAAGTACTTAATTTGTTGGTTGGCTATTTGGTCTGCGTGTTATCGGGATTCTTACAATAGTAGGGGGGACAGTCGGGGTATATTTCGTCAGCGTATCAAATGTTGAATTTTTAGGAATTTAATCGTGATGCCCATCTGTCCGAGGTGATACATGTCATGGTGGATTAAACCAGTTAACAGATACTTATAATCGTGTGGAAAAGACGGAACTGCATGTGGATAAGTCGTTTGGAGGAAAGTGTCATCTTTTCCTTCCAGAAAAGAAATAATATCTTGCTGTGCTGTGTGAAGATCTTGCATTAGACTCTCCCAGCCACGTTTTCTTAGCTCATTATTGTTTCGCCAGTTTGCAGCATCACTCATTTCAAGTCCTCTCGGGTTTCCTTTTAATCGGCTTAATACTTCTCTGCGCCATTCGATTAAATGTGATGCTAACTCTGCCATGCTATGCATTTCGGGGATAGGACGTTCAAAAGCAGTCGTGTCATCCACCTGAGACAGCTTCTTTTCAAAATTTTCATCAATCCAAAGGTCCGCTGCTTCGACATCCCTCAATTGTTGTTTAATATCTCTTATTAAAATATCTTTCATCATGCTAAGTTTTAGATCTTTCTTTTTATGGGGGAACAGTTGCCGGAGCATAATTGTTTAAACCTTAAAGGACAAGTTTGTAGCTATGTACGTCGACATCAAATCTAAACACTTATAAAATTTGGGGTTGCAGTTTAGGAGGAATTGTACCACAATCGAATGCTAAGACAGATGAATTGACCTATTCTCGGGGGCGGGGGCGGGCTGGCCAGTAGTCACCAGTCTGAATCTATCGAAAACCTTTTTCTGGGATGCAGTGTGAAAGTTTTATATAAGGTTGATACCAAAAGTTACAGATGCGACAACCGTGATAGGCAAACTCGATGGTATGCAATTTGACGAAAAGGAAAAGTAGGCTGGATCTTTATATGTTGTCAAATACCGGATTCTAACTAATCTGCTGGGGCGTGTTAAAATATGGATTTTTAATATTATTGTTGTTTGAAGTTTAATTTGTTATGATTTTTATATAAATAAAAAGTGTACTAATAATAGTGGGTCGATATAACCATTGGTTATGGCAGTATTTCTGGGTTTTTTTATGAATTTCTGGACTTTTAGAACCTTGTTTTGCCCATTGGGGAAGTTGGCTATTGCTGTGAACAAAGTTGTTTTGGCTAAGGTGTATGGCGGGGACTAAGGAATATTTGTGCAGATGCGGTCATCTACATAGCATTTCAGTGTGATATCAGCTGACATGCTATGTAAATATGAAAGAAGTTATTATAGTCTAACCAATGCAGTGCTGCATTGATGGATGTAGATGTATTAATAAGGGGATTAGCGGGAGGTTTGCCCTTTCGGCCTAGAGGAACTTCATTTTCGAAAGAAAATTGAACACAGCGGCTAATTGGGCTCTGGAATGGATAGTGCTGTGGTGTCATTTCGAGCGTTGCGTGCGTATTCGGTTTATATGGGATGACGCCATCAGTAAAAATCATTGTTTTCTCCATGGCACTGAAAATCATTTACTAGTACAGCTTGTGCAAGCGATGCTTATTTCTAGCCTTATAGCGAGAAATTTGGATTTATTATATTTTTAACATGTTGTTTTTGAGTTATTTGTTTTGTTTTAATTATAGTAACTATTAATGTTTGTGTCGTGCTTTTTTTGCAGAATATGCGAGCATGGTGAATTTTTTTTCTGTTTTTTCCTGATCTTTTGTTCCCTGATCTTTTGTTCCCTGATCTTTTGTGTCTCGAAGAAATTTTCCCTTGACCATCCATACTTCGGTTTGATCTGAATATGCGTTCGTACTCGTAACCGCAAGAATTGTATCATCGCTTAGTACGGTGAGGCTATTCCAGAGACAGGATTTATTTTGCGGGATGACAAACGGGACCGATTTGTTTTTGAAATTCATTGCCCGTTCATTTCCGATCAGCACTTTCATATCGGCATAATCCATTTTGTTGGTGCGGCCCTCTGTGCTCTGATAGGAAAGTATCGTCTCACCTGTGCTTAACTGTCTAATATAGGGGGCTCCAGCATAGACTTCATTTGCAATGGGATCATGTAATGCGTAACTGCGATCAGCACTCTTGCCGGAGATGGTATTTGCCCAATTTTTTTGAAGTGTATTGCGTAGTATATAGGGTTTAAAAGTACGAACGGCATTGTCTTCTATGGCTAGAACGATTTCTTTTTTATTCCTCAGCAATAGTGGTACAGGCATCCCGTCCCGTTTTCCGGGGCGAAAGCTGACGATAGATGGTGTTTTGCTCCAGCTTGCTCCATGGTCAATGGATCGCAGCATAGATATATTTTGCTCATTGCTTTTTGTGTAGGGTCCTTCATTGGCAAAAAAGAGCTGGACTTCGCCATTTGGTAATTGGATGGCCGATGGTTCCCAGCATCCATTTTCGAATTGGTGCCCAGCTTGGTAAAGTATCTGTTCGGCTTCCCAGCTCTGTCCACCGTCCGAGCTTTGTCTAAGATGGATGCCGAACTTCCGGCTTGGGGAAATGTCATAAGGACGTGCATTATAGAATGCGAGAATACGCTGATCGTCGAGTTTAATAAGGTCTGGTACGCACATTTTGACGCCTTTCTTCGCTGCTGAAATAACGATGGGCTCTGACCAGCTGTCACCAAGATTCTGACTTTTGGCAGCAACAATATTTCCGTCTGCTTCATACACAGCGAGCAACGATTCGTCCGATAGCTGGATAATTCGGCCATAGCCGGAATATCTGGCGAAATTGGGTGAGGAGATCCGACGTCGGCTGGAATCGTCCCATTGGATGGTCCCGTTCTGTTTTATGTTGTTTACGGTTGCCGGCTTGAGGACTTGTCCTTCTGAAAAAAACGGCAGGGAAAGGAAAATAAAAGTTAGGGCTGAAGCTGGTTTAATTAAGTATTGGTAGAGCATATTACAACAATTAAGGTCTAGTGGTCAATAAGAAATCGTTCTTTATATGAAGTTACGATTATTTTCTAAATGTTGTTTCTGATAAATAACATTCCGGTGAACCCAATAACTCTGTTCCACGGATGCCGCTTTTTTCGGAGGCTTATGCGAATCTCGCCGCAGGTTTTAATATTGTTTACTTGCTGTTTTTTTGTGTTGCTATTACTCATTTTTAAAAAGCCTACAGCACATGATACGTTCGCAGATGCTTAATCTACATTAAGTTTTACGCTTAAGCTAGGTTATTGGTTTGTACCTCCTTGATGGCGTAAATTTGACTATACAAAAGCAAGCAAGTGTACTGTTGCTGATGTATAGATTCATAAGATAGGAGTACTAAAAATGAAAAAATCAATTGAAAAAATATTCCCTCGTCCTTCAAAACCAGGTATGGTAGGTGATGGATTCCGCGTGTATAATATGATTCCCGGTAACGGAATTACCAAAAGGCGGATGAGTCCATTCCTTTTGTTAGATTTTAATGCGGAGTTTGATTTTGGTCCATCTGATCATATCCGCGGAGTAGATGTTCATCCGCACAAAGGATTTGAGACCGTAACAATTGCTTATAAAGGCAGTGTAGCGCATCATGACAGTTCGGGCAACAGTGGTGTTATTAATCCCGGTGATGTCCAATGGATGACCGCTGGAGCAGGGATATTGCATAAAGAATATCATGAAGAAAACTTTTCTAAAACTGGAGGTCCTTTCGAAATGGTGCAGCTTTGGGTTAATTTACCAGCAAAAGACAAGTCTGCCACAGCACATTATCAGAATATAACCGCGGATCAGATGGGCAAAGCACTGCTACCTGATGGGGCAGGTGTCATCAACGTCATAGCTGGTACATTTCAGGATACAAAGGGACCGGCTGAGACATATACGGCAGTCAATCTCTTTGATATAAAATTGGAAAAGTTACACCAGGCAACGTTTAGTGTTCCACAACATCATAATTCTGCTATTCTGGTCGTCAATGGAGAAGCAGAGGTAAATGGGCAGTTGGCCAAAGAACATAGTTTCGTGCTGTTTGAAAATAATGGTGAGGAAATAGAGGTCAAGGCCAATGAACAAGCCGTCTTACTGTTTATGAGCGGAGAACCTATCGACGAGCCTATTGTAAGTTATGGCCCTTTCGTGATGAATACACAAGCGGAAATCTATCAGGCTTTTGAAGATTTTCAGGCTGGTAAATTCGGCACACTTGAATAGGTTGTTGATTTTAATAACGGGTTTGTGCTGTTTTTTTTGTGGGATCGTCCACTGTAGGGTAAGTGGGCAAGCCAACGGTAAAAATGGAACCTTTGTGGGGGATACTCTGTATATCTACTACACCCTTATTGCGTTCGATCAGGTCTTTGCATAATACGAGCCCCAGACCCGATCCGGGCTCGTCTTCCGTACCGAATGATTTGTGCTGGATCACATTGAACAGCAGTGCGGATTTGGAAGGATTAATTCCAATGCCCTCATCCTGGATATGAATATGGGTGTACTTTTCATCCTCAGTACAATAGATGCTTATTTTTCCAGCTACATAGCTAAATTTGATGGCGTTGCTAATAAGATTTCGGAGAATAATGATCGTATGATCCCTATTCGCGAGTATATGAGTTAATTCTGGTATGTCAATTTCAGTCTTGAGCTGTTTCGCCTGTATCTGATCAGCAAATAGGGTTATGATATCATAAACCAATGGTTCGATTACTACCAATGTCGCCGGACTGGTAATTCCGCGCATACTACTGCTGCCCCATTGAAGAAAATCGTCCAGTGCCTGGTTTTGATGCAGAATTTGTTGATACAGTTGCTGTATATATTCTTTTGATATATTATTGTTGAGTATTTGATCGCGCAGCATCAATACCAGTGCTTCGAGACTGGCAAACGGGCTTTTGATGTCATGGGCGACGATGGAAAATATTTTTTCCTTGTCACGGTTCATGGATTCCAGTTTGCGACGTTGTTCCTCGATCTTCTCTGTATTATTATAAATAATCTGTAGGAAGAAATTAACTGCGATAACGATAAACGCTAGCGCATTACAGATATTGAAGATCAGTCTGAACTTAGGCACACGTTGAGCCAGGGGGACAATCGTGGGATAGAAATAGAGTAAAGTGATAGCAATAGCAGTTGCAAGGCAGAAAATAATATGGATGCGGCGGTCGTCATAGAGTAATATTGATGCAATTAACGTACACAGCAGAAAATACTCGCCTCCATTTTTAAATAATATAGCGCCTAAGAAGAAAAAAATAAAATTACTGACCAATAACATTGCTTTTGCAAAATTATGTTTACCATCATATTGCAAAAAGAGCACAGAAATCGAACAGATTGAATTGGATAGGTTGATGGTTGACAGCAGATAGCGCTGGTCCATGGTGTTAAGGACAAAAAAACAGAGTGTGGGCAATAAACAGAGCATGGCAATCAGATTGAGCATCTGTATCCTTTTGAGGTTAACATAGGACATATCCGGATGCGTACCGATATTCGTAAGTATGTTCCAATATCTTCGGATAAAGCTCATAATTTTATTTAATCTACTAGTGAATATGAATCTGCTAAATTAACATAAATAAGGTGTTAGAGCGATGCTTAACGAAAAAAATGTTCGCAAAACTTTAGTTAACAGATGGCTGGGGCAGCTACGGATGTCTGTTATCATTCAACTGACTTAAGGCCTTCTGGAAAAGCCTCAAATCAGTTGTTGGGGAATTAGCTATTGTTTGGTTGCAGCCAGATAACTTTTTGGGCCGATTTATGTTGTCGGCCGATAATCTCTTGATATAGCTCTGGCCTTCGGGCGTTGATATAGCGATGTCCACCAGCCTGAATTAGTTTTCCAGGTGTAATTGTGGTAGTGACAAAATCGTCTTCAAAGGTACGGCATTCGGCCAGGATATCGCCGAAGGGGTCTATGATCATCGAACAGCCATTCTTTAACTGGTCATCATCCATACCGATGGGGTTTGAAAAAACAACGTAGACCGCATTGTCGTAGGCTCGCGCGGGCAACCATTTCATCAACCAGCTACGTCCTTTCATTCCGTCAAATTCCAGACGTAGTGAAGTCGGATCGTTTTCGCGGTTATGCCAGAGCCCTAGATCCACAAAACCTGCGCCCGGTCTGGATGAAGGTGTGCACATGGTCACATGTGGCATAAAGATGATATCTGCTCCCAATAATTTTGTCGCTCGTACATTTTCTATGACATTGTTATCGTAACAGATTAGAATACCACATTTCCATCCTTTAATTTCAAAAATAGTATAGTCTTGTCCTGCTGTTAGATGTGGGCTTATAAAGGGATGTAGTTTACGGTGTTTGGCAATTAAGCCATTTTTGTCTACACAGATATAAGGTTTGTATAAATTGTCATTTTCATCTTTTTCAAACAGTCCCGCGAGAATGGTAATGTTGTATTTGGCGGCAATGGCGATCAGCTTCTGCGTACTTTCGCCATCCGGAACAGGTTCGGCAATGTCAAGCATCTGCTGCCTGTCTAAATTTCGCGCAAAGGTATAACCTGTAATGGAGCATTCGTGAAAGGCAATCACCTCGGCTCCCTGCGCAGCAGCCTCTTTAGAGAGTCTCTCTATAACGTTCAAGTTATAGGCTTTGTCCGCACTTCTATGCTCGAATTGTGCAGTAGCAATTTTTAGCTTTTCCATATTTCATTGATTGATCTATGGACAAATCTAGCCCCGGGCAGTTAAGATAAATTGTACAAACCCGACATTGGGTCGTGCATGTCGTTAAACTCCATAAAATTGACGGCTAATCTACTTGTACCGTTCAGATATTCGGAAGGTGTGATACCAGTGTATTTTTTAAATGCCCGAATGAGGTGAGATTGATCAAAATATCCACTTTCATGGCAGATGGTTGTCAGACTGGTTATATCGGATTTACTGCGAAGCAACTTCAAAAAAGTATGGAGCTGGACAATGTTGGTGAATTTCTTGGGGCTCATTCCGATCTGTTCAGCAAATATTCTTTCCATGTGCCGCTCGGTATAGCCAGTATATCGGACGAGTTGCTCAACAGAAAGTAGTCCCTTGTGTTGATTAATATGTCTTAATACTGAGGAAAGTAGGGGATGACCGGAAAATTTACGTTGACTCATTAAATCGTAAAAAAAAGCATTTAATATCTGTATCTTATCCGTTGGTTGTTTGTACTGTACGAGAGCCTCATGGAGTCTTGTCGCTGACTGTCCAAAAATATCTCGGGTATTGACAATCTGATCTTTTAATTCACGGGCTGAGATACGGAGTAACTGGTATAATCCATCGGGTTGGAATACAGTGATAATAAAGGATGTCTTTTCGGCTAAAACGAGATCTTGAAAATGACTTATCTGACCATACAAAAATGATGATGGCAAGTAAAGACTATTATTCAGGGATAAACGGCCCTGACGAAGCAGAAAAACCATTCCGGTATTACCATCAGAGAATAAACGAAGTGTTTTTTGCTGAGCAGCATTACTTTCCAAAAAAAGATAGTGCTTAATGTAGGGCAATAATTCTTTTGAAGGGGGGATCTGCATGACCTGATCTGTGAGTTGATTTATTTCAAATTTACATATTTCCTTTTGCATGGAAAATTAAAAAAGGATTTGATATTTGGAACGATCAACTTTAGCTGTTAATACTTCTGACCGCTCGTCCCACTTTCATTGTTCCATTGTAAATTCAATTCATTTATAAACAAGGGACAAGTGAAAGTCCTCTCGAAATTAAATGACAGGGGAGAATCTCTATTCGCTGAAAAAAACATTATTCAGCGCTAGTATCCCGTATATTGCATTATCGTTTGGAAGTAATACCGGTATCTTGTAAGAGGTTTTCATGCTTCGACAGAGACCAAAAAAGAGAAATTACCGAATTGATCATTATCGGACGAACCTTATTTTGGTAAAAAGGTGTAATATGTTGTTATTAAGCCTATTCCAGGTATAGGTGTAGCTGCGTGCTTTGTAAATATTAGTTCTCCATGGACTGACGGGATTTGATTTCTTTATTAATTTGTGTATGATTTATATAGATCGGTATAAAAACACAGAATAGAGAGGCTGAAATGCCGGAGAGTGCATATTTTTTGGTCTTAATAGAAAGATAGAGTAGCACTACAATGGCTATGAACATAATAATACCGAAGGATATCATGACACCTAAAGATTGTTTTTTCTTGATGTTTAACTCATCGATAGTTAATTCGGATAAAGTTTTATTTTTAGGCATGGCTCAATTGGGTTAGTTACTATGGGCTCATTTCTATTAAGTAAACAATTTTTTATAGGATATTGGCAGATTTAAAGAAGAAAAGGGATATAAAAAATATCAAACGCTTTAGCCTTTTTGTTGTTCTTTATTTGAAATGGTATTACAACCAAATTTTGATCGTCTTTGCCCGGATGTTTACAGTGGTAGTAATACGATTGAATATATCATAAATAACCAAAAAACAGTATAGATGAAATCAACGAAATATATTGTGCTCAGTTTTCTCGAAAGTTTAAATAGGGAAGATTTTGCCGCCGCGTATGAGTTATTGGATAAGGATATGGTCTTTGAAGGAGTATTGGGGAGCCGACACACGGCTGATCATTACATTGCGGATATGAAGAAAATGAAATTTAAATATAATATCAAAGAAGTGATGACAAACGGTAACCATGTTGCAATCTTCTATAATATTGATATGGGAGGTAAGGAGATCTTTAGCGCCGGTTGGTACCAGGTTGAAAACGAACTTATTCTTAAAGTGAAGGTAGTCTTTGATCCACGGCCATTGATAGCAGATAAATAATAGCCCAGGGGTTTGTCGTTCTGGGCTTTTCAGTAAGTTATTCGGCCCTTTGTCTGAGATCTTCAGCAGCCCCGGTTTTACGTGACTGAACTGATTTACTGGATCCAAAATTATAGCTGTAAGATAAGGTCAGGATACGGGGCTCTCTTCTGCTCTTGAAATTTTCCTCGTAATTATTGTAGACAGTCAGTCCCTTTCTATTATTGCTGTTAAACGCATCGGTAAGGGCGAGTTTCAGGCTGTTCTTTTCCTTAAATTTCTTCTGCAACCCAATATTGACATTCCAGTAAGGGGAGATACGGGCAAAGGCATACACTTCTGTAGCTTTATAACTAGCCGCCAGTTCGGCGGCGAAATTTTTACCCAGTTTAAGGGTATGGATGCTATTTATATCGAGGGTAAAATTACCAATGTTGTTGATCTGTGTGCCCGAGACGTTACCCGTATAGGAACCATAATAGAAGTTGGCGTTATTGTTTATATCCCACCAATTGGTCAGCTTGAGCGGCGCGATCAGGTTGAGCGAATAATAGGCGGCTGATTTCAGGTTTTCCTCGGTCTGAACGTTGATATTTTCTCCATTTTCGAGTATGGGTTTTACAACAGTCGTGATGTTGTCGCTTATTTTACTATAACTCAGGGTAGCTATATATTTACCTTTGAAACTATATGTCAACTCGTAGTTTTGTGATGCCTGCGCATTTAGGTCGGGATTGCCAACACGGTATGTCGTCGCATTGATATAGTACTTAAAGGGATTGAGCTGTTGATAATTGGGGCGGTTAATACGACGGCTGAGATTAACTTCGAGATTATGGTCTGCTGTGAACTCATACGAAAAAACGACACTTGGAAATAATTGCGTGTATTTCCGCTTATTAATTTGGTCGGTAGTGAGCTGTGTTCCGGTAACATTGGTGTTTTCTATGCGCAGGCCGAGTACAGTTTTCAGCTTATCCCACTTTTTGGTTACATTCCCATAGGCTGCGTGGATGTACTCCTGATAGATGTAATGGTTGGATTTATTGCTGTCAGGCACTGCCGGTGATGTACTATGATCATAAAACTTGATATCGTTATCCGATTTAACATAACTCGTT
This sequence comes from Sphingobacterium athyrii, assembly GCF_003071065.1. Classification (GTDB taxonomy): domain Bacteria; phylum Bacteroidota; class Bacteroidia; order Sphingobacteriales; family Sphingobacteriaceae; genus Sphingobacterium; species Sphingobacterium athyrii. The sequence continues at coordinate 840,285 of NZ_QCXX01000002.1, forward strand.
TTAAAGCCGGTCTCCAGTTTGAGACCTCTTGGAAGGATCTTGATCCAGTCGCTCTTTAACGCATAGATATTCAAATCACCGTCAGTCTTGCCTTTTAAGAGATAGGGTGTACCTATAGGAGCACCGTTATTATCGCTGGTCCTGGTATCAAAACTTTGATTTGATGCGTTGATATAGCGAATGAAATCGAAATCGGTGCTCAGTTCGGACCCAAGGGTATCCATACGGTATTTATGATTGAGGTTTGCGGAGATGTTTTTTGTAATATTATCAGTCTGACTTAGTGTAGCGGTATGGTTGAGTGGTTGACAATCGGAATCCATTAATGTTGTTTTGCTATCGCCAAATGGTTTAAATACATTACTTGTGAAGCTGACAGAGGCACCCACTAAGTTTTTGTCCGTCAGGTTGTAATCGAAGCCAATTTTACCATTGTGGTTGCGGGAGCTGAACTTAAAGAAATTATCCTGAATGAATGTTTTCTCTAAATGACCTTCCTTATAAAATCTTCGATCGATCATAAGATCATTATAAGCCTCACGATAGGCAAAATTATAGTTGGCAAAAAGGTTGAGCTTATCATTACGGTGATTAATACTAAAGCTGTTGTTATTTTTAAGGTATCTGGCCGCGCCTAATGCTGTAGAGAAGCTGCCATTGGTCCCTTTATTTGTTCCTTTTTTCAGTTTTATATTGATAATGGCTGTTCCGGCAGCATCGTATTTTGCGGAGGGGTTGGTGATGAGTTCAATTTTATCGATGGCAGATGCGGGGAGTCCGCGCAGGTAATTGGCGAGTTCCTCACCGGTAAGCGGCGAATTTTTTCCATCAATCTGGACAAGAATATTACTTTTCCCCCGCAGAATAATATTGTTATTCCCGTCTACAGTGACACCGGGAGCTTTTTCAAGTACTTCCAGCGCTGATCCGCCTGTATTTTGGAGACTACTTTCCACATTTAAGATCAGTTTGCCATCGTGTCGTTCAATATAAGGGCGTGACCTGTTGATCACAACAGTCTCCAGCCGTTGTTCGTTAATGCGAATTTCTGGCAACACAATATGCTGTTGTGTGACTTGGATCACCTCGGAATTGTAGAGGTCTGCTTGACCGCGACGAATTTTGAAGTAATAGGCTCCTTTGGGAAGTGCTTCAAAATTGAATTCACCCTGCTGATTGGGGAATTCGGTCTTGATCAGCTGGCTATCCGCATTGAATAGGTGGATTTCCAGTGTAGATATTTCTGTATTCGCTATTTTTCCCGATAATGTAAATTCATTTTTCTGAGCTTGTTGGGCTAAGAGCCGAGTTGCCAGTAAACACAAGGATAGGCTTTTGAATACCACTAAAATGGATCTTTTTATTGAATGGCTGAGCATGATCGTGCAGGGGTTCCGTTGGGTTCGCATTTTCTTATTTTATATCACAGCGTATGTTTCGCTGTTAGGTGTATGTCGCAAAAGCTATTCAGATGTTGCAGATTAATTTGATAGGGGAAAATAGCTGAATATCCTCTTTGTCGCAGACAATTATGATTCGTTGGGATTAATTTAAGATTCGTCTAGTGACGGCCAAAAATAACTTGATATCTTTGAGTCAATTAGTTCATTTGATATTAAGCTTATCTAAGCTCGTATTGGAAAAAGTCTTTCTTGGAAAAAGGACAGAAACAAGGTGTTCGTTGGCTAGTTACAGATCATAAGACAAAATGTGTTAAATAATCTCAGCTAAAAATGCATATCATAGAAAAAATACCCCTGGTCATACTATGCATCGGAATTATCAGTTTAATCGCTGGTGTATATTTATTGCTGCTGTATTTGGGACTTACGATTATATCGGCAAAAGGTTTTGGGAAAGACCGGATTGAAAAGGTATTTCGCTTAGCATATAATGTATTGCACGTAGGGATGCTCATATTTCTATTAGGATTGGCTGGAATGACGGTCTGTATGGCTATTGAGGGGCTAAGAAAAGGCGAATATAAGTTGAGATTTAGCAGAATCGGAGGTGGCTATACAAGGATAAATTGGACAGACAGACCGATCCGGTTTGCTTTCCAGACCGTAGCCTATATCGGTTTTTCTAGTTGGCTGATCTATTTTTTGGTCAAACAAATACGATCTTTTTCAAGGAAGAAGGGATAGTGTAGCAGAAAATAGTGAAAAATAGCACTGTGCTAATAGTCTGATAAAAATAGGTCTTATGAAAAAAGTTTTTACATTGATTTTAGCAGTTGGGACGATATTACAATCCTGCCGTTATAAAACCCAGGATCAGGGCAGGGAAAAAAGAGCTTCTAAGTTAATAAAGGCTACTATTCAATCTGATTCCGTAAAAAGGGGAACTACTTCTGCCGCTTCTTTTATTGGTAAAACAACCGATCAATCCGAGGTGTCGAAGATGCATACCTGCCTTGGGGCAATGTTAGCGACGGGCGTATCAAAGGATAAATATGCACTTTCACAGTATTCAACCAGTGTTGATCATTGCCAGCGGGGGCAGAGCAAATTTGTGATAGAGCGATTTTTACGCCATGAACCAAACGGAAAATCTGTTTTTTTGATTGTAGACGAACTGGATGTGGTGGCCGATTATCCAAGGATCTGTTATAGGAAGTTTCAATTAGCGATAGAAAATAATACCCAGGGAGATTATCTTGTGGAATTTTATGACACTAATGCCGAAATCATTACGCAAGTCAACAAGATATGGCGCATCGATCTGGAAAAAGAAAAGTTTGTGGAAATTGCGAAACCCAAGAATTTAACATTAATGAATCCAGATTATGTTGAGTCAGATGAAGATTCCACATTTACATCTTCTCCTTGATTTTTATGGACTTGCTGGGGTACAGTGCAATATTTAACCGAAAATATTTATTCTATTATCTCAATGATTATGGACAATGAAAACAAAGATGGTATAGCTCGAAACAATGGGAGATACAGTTTTACGATAAAGAAAAGCATTGTTATTGGTTTGGCTGTTGTAACTATACTAACCTGTGGTTGGCTTATCCTTAGTCTGGTGGATTCCTTGGATATTCCGTCCAATAAGAATGATCAGTTTGCAAGTGAGCAAAAGTGGCAGGTGGATCAACGGAGTGATCTTGATTCCTGCGAAAAACAAATGATCAAAAATCAGATAGATCTGAAACGTGTCAATGAAAGACAAATTTCGGGGAAGGCTTTTCAAACCCAACTATTCGCGCTTTTGATCATTGTATTGCAATTGATATTAATTGTTTTCGTGGTATTGATATACCGAAAGCCCTATTCTTCACGACAGATTTCCTAATATGCGATTATTGAAATTTATGTCTGTTGCGGCAATAATAATTGCCTGTATTTTTTGTCTTGTTTCGTTTTTGAAACCGATACGTTATTCTAATAGCTGCGGAGAGGATAATCTCTACAGATACCGTATGGGTATCTATCAGATACAAACAAATACTCTCAAAGAAAAGGAATTACAGAAACTTGGTGGGCTGTTGTCGTTTACAGGAATCCAAAATATTAGATGCCTCAATGAGCTTGAGAGACAGCGGTACAAAATGCTGGCACAAGCAATTGATAGCACAAATAGGAGCTTAAAATGGAGACTTGTGAAAGATGATCTGTGGATTAATAAAAAAGGAGACATCGGATTAAAAGAAGTGATCGTTATTGGAAGTGAGGGTTTTACTTTCGTTGATAGTTATCTTACAAGAATGGGATTTAATACGGAAGAACCATTGAATACAATTATTGATACCAGTACATTTCAAAAGCTAAACAGTGCATTTTATAAAGATAAAAAACATATTTATCGCCATTATGCAATGGCTTACGGGGGAAGCTTTTCTACTTTTGAAGAAGCTGACCATGCGACTTTTGTAGCTCTTAGTGATTGTTATGCGAAGGATAAAAATCATATCTACGAAAACCGTGAGGGGATTTTAAAAAATGTAGACTATAAAACCTTTAAAGTAAAAAGTACGGTGTCCGGTTGTTTTGCTAAAGATAAAAATGGCTATTTGTCTTGGAGTGATAGGATTACAGGGGATGGACTCAATGATGAATATGTAAAAAAGGCGATCAGCGAATTGGATAAATAATAAAAGTACTCCTTTCCTTTGGGTCAAATCTGGTTAAGGAGATTTATCGGCTGTTTTCACCCATTTATAAAATTCACTTGACAGGATCAAACATCCTGGTTTCAAAAAATAAAATATTATTGGTTGGAAGGGCAAATAGGGGGCAAATTGTAACAAAACAAACCAACTATATTAAAATCTCTTACAAAATTGATGTCTATGTAAGTTGTTGATTAGTATATTGTTGGTTTGTTTTTTTTGTATATTTACTTGCCGATACAAAACTTAGAGCTCATTTTAAACCATTGTTTATTAGTTTGTTATGATTTTCGAGGGACAAATAGGTCGCACGATAAATTTAACTGTAATAAACTGTGCCAAAGATAGTTATCTGATTGGATAATACCAAATCAATTTAAATAATGTTTCATTCAATTAGAATTTAAGGTTTTTCGTATTCGAACTCTTTTAAAACTATGTGTTAATTGGGATAAGAGCTATTTATAGTTATAGTAGGGTAAGTTATCTATTTACTTTTTTTGCTGAGAGTGCCTACAGGCTACAGCTGAGCACGAACCTTTACTTGCGAATGTTAATACTATTAGAAGAACCCCCAAAACCACTATATAAGTTTCTCTATCCATAAGTCCGGTGGTAATTATTAATAGCGCAAAAGTCAATTTTAACAGACCTGCGATTGTGAAATTTTTTAAAAAATTTAACATATTTCGTTGATACTTGTATTATATTATACCGAGGAATAAAATCTTCTAACAAGACTATAGAAATTGAGAAAGGCACCATGTATAATAATCCCCTTTACTTTTAAGTTCTTGCTTACAGTGTTCGTAGCTGTCCAAACTGTAAAAATTCAGCTGGTTTTTAAGATTTGGACAAACTGGAAAGATAATCAGCGATTCTTGCCATCGCTACCAATAATGATCCATCATCAAAGCAGGTATAGACAATTCTAAACATACCTTTTTTTGTATGACCGAATCCAATTCCTGGCGTTAATAAGACACCTGTATTTTTGTAAAGGTTTTCCCAAAATTCCATTTCACCTGTCAATGTTTCTGTTTTTAAAAATTTCGAAAAATCTGCCCATACAAATAAACTTCCGTAGGAAGGAACGAATGGAATGTTTAGTTTTTTTAACATCTCAACTACTACAATATATCCTTTGGTCAGGGCTTGCTGCTGTGCATCCAGGAAATTGCGCATAAACTTTTGATCTCCCAATACATTCTCCAATAACCATTGTGTATGATTTGAAACCATGTGTGGAAGGCTTAAATTATTAAAAGCGCTTAAGAAAGGTTGGTTAAGTGAGTATACCGTACCGACTCTCATTCCTGAAATGCCAATATCTTTAGAAAGGGCATACCATTGATGTAAATATGGGCTGTTCTTTTGATGAATTATAGATAGGAATGACGTAAATTGATGTTGGTGTGCATAATCAGTAACGATTGATGGGTGTTTTGTGTTAATGGTTACGAGTCCATAAATTTCATTGACGATAAAGTGAATTTTTCTTTCGATACACCAGTCGGCGATAGTTTCCAATTGTTCTGCGGTATATAATCCTCCGGTCGGATTATCCGGATTGGTAACTACCAGAAGTTTAAAATTTGAACCTTGGTATTCAATATCCTGTTTGGCTTTTTCCAGATGTTCAATCGACAGAATTGGTCCATGATGGATAGCATCACTATCATGATGCGTAATTAAATCATATCTTTCTACGCCTGCTTTATTCATGATGTCGCGGCTGTATACCGGATATGCAGGGGCTGGAAACACGGCAACATCCCCTTTATCAGCAAGAATGATAGCGGATAGTTCGATCACGGCGGTAGCTCCAGCAGCGACTCCTATATTTTCAGGATCTAAAGGGCGATTTGCTAAAAAATTACCCACAAACTCTGCTAATGCTGCTCGGAACGTTTCATGACCCCGTCCAGAAGTATAGCCTGAAACCCAGTGAGGAATTTTTTGTGTAGCGGATATATGCTGAAGTTTTTTACTTAGTATTGACCAATTGAGATTGTTATCCGCTACATTTAAAGGGAAAGTGCCATGTGGATTATCTACCGGATGATAAATGTTTTTAGATGCTTCAAAGTACAATTCAAAATCTGGTCTAACAACAGTGTTGTAAGCTCGATTGCCTCTTAAAGATATATAGGATAAATCTGACATGGGATGTTGTTGATATAAATTAAATATCCCAAAGTTAGGCTGTGGGTATCTTCGAAAGTATGGACAAAACTGAAAAAAAATGGTACTTATAGACAGCATTCGGGTTTGTTCCTGATCATTTACGGAAGTAAAGATTTAAAATTCTGTATACCTGATTTTTTGGAAATGAATTAAGTCATGCAGGGAGCTGCTTTTTGTATGATCTACAGGTCTGATTTGTCTGCGCTTTTATCTCACTAATTTTGGTGAAATATATAGTGTTCAATACATCTTCTGTATGAGTGCATAATTGCATATCATCATTTTGGACTTTAATTATTGTTATCTCATCTGCAACATGCTGTTTTGAGCTTCGGGAATGTGAGTGAATCTGAAATTACTTCTATATTTGCATAAATATTACGCTAATCATAATTTAAGAAATCATATGAAAAAGCAGAAAGAGGAAGCTATCTATGAGTATCATTTAAAGCCTGATGCTCCAAACAAAATGCAGTTTGAGGTCCAGTCTTTACAAGATGTGATCAAAGAGCATCAGGAAGATATGGCCAAACCTCATATCCACAGTTTTTATCAGGTTATCTGGTTCAAGTCAGGTAATGGAAAACATTTTGTTGATTTCAACGAATATGATGTATCGGAAAATACGATCTTCTTTATTGCTAAAAACCAGGTTCATGCTTTTGATCATAATCCAGATTACCAAGGATTTGTCATCCATTTCTCTGAGGATTTTTTGGTTCAAAAGGAAAACGATGTTGATTTTTTCCTCAAGTGCAGCATGTTCAATAATCCCTATCAGATTCCTTCATGCTGTGTAGGAAGTGGAAATGAGTACAAATTGGATGAGTATATTTCCCAGATGCAGACTGAGCTTAAAGAGCATGATAAATATGGTCAGGAAGAATTGCTCAGGCTTTATCTGAAAGCTTTTCTGATTCAGGTTCAGCGCCGTAAATATGAACTTGAACAACTTAATAAGGGACTTGCGCCTTTTATTGTGGATGAGAAACGTACCCAGTTGATCCATTTTGTCAATCTGATTGAAGAAAACTATACCAAAGGACTTCCTGCATCTCAATATGCCGAAATGCTTTTTGTTTCCCTAAGAACTTTATCAAATCTTACGCTGCAACTGCTCAATAAAAAACCATCAGAAATGATCCATGAAAGGATCGTATTGGAAGCAAAAAGACTATTGCTTCATTCAGAGCTCAATGTCAATCAGATTGCTGATAAAATAGGTTTTGAAGATCCATCTTATTTTATCAGATACTTTAAAAAATATACCGGTCAATCACCAACATCTTTCCGAAAATCCTTTCAATAGTTGTCCGGGCGGGAGATTCTATTACGATATGGATATTGTAAAACACATCAGCCAGCATACCCGGAACTTGATTGACGGACTGATGCATTCTTCCTTGGAGCAAAGAAAAAGTTTAGCCATAGCCCTATTGGGATTTTATAGTCAATTGCCCAACTTTAAGGAGACTCTGCATCAATACCTCCACATCAACATAAAAAAACGGCAGTTAATCTCCGACATCCGTAGTGGGCATCTTCAGAATTACGTAGATGCTATTGAAAAAAGTAATGCTGAGGCAGACGTGTATGCGGACAACTATGAAGAGCCGGAGCCAATCGAACTCTTGATCTTAGATGCATTTGCTGGTATCACTTCTGACTTGAAATTCTCAGCATCTTTAGTTCCACTTTTAGTTGGAATAATTGACACCTTGGACTATTATGAAAATTTTTCTGATCGTCCAGAGTTTTGGCACCAGTTATTAGAGAAAGAACTACAGTTTCAAAATGAAATCTTGATTCAGCTCCGCTCAGAGCAAAATTTTCACGCTTCGATCTATGAAAAAAGATATGAACATGTAAAGTTTACTCAACTATGATTTGAGTTCTGAATAGCTGGTACCTGGGGAATTTCAATTAAGTCCTCAAGTAATTTGATTTACCCCTGTTTCTGATCTACCTAACCCTAAATCTTTGATTATTTATTTCTGGACAATAATCTGTTAGGGGAGAAGAACGATCATCATCAGGAATCCTTCAATAGTCAAAATTCATCTATTATTAAGTCTTAGGTATTCGTTTTAAAAAAAGCAGTATTCCATATGCAACAAAAATTCGGCCACTCAGCTTGATTTTGTCCTCTTATTATCAGTTTATTACAAAGTTATCGCATGGGAATTTGAAAGTGTAATCCGATCAATAAGTACCACTTGTTTTCAGTTTTGTCCATTTTCTTGATGCTTTCCAGCCATTACCTTTGTAGTAGGAAATTTAAAAACAGATGGTACTGATCTTTGGGACTATATATGTTCTTCCTTACTTGTAGATTGATTGTCGATAAAAAACTAAAATTTAATCCCAGCAATTTCTAAGGCAAAGAAGTATTCAGTAGCTGTCATTCATATTTAAAAAAGGGGAATTATGATACCTATTTCATTATTAGAATTAGCGTTCATTTCTGAAGATAGCAATGCTCGTTCTACATTCGAAAAAACTAAAGAATTGGCCCAATTGGTCGATAATTTAGGATACAAACGTCTCTGGTTGGCTGAACACCATAATATGGTTCATGTCGCCAGTACTGCAACTTCAGTTTTGATTGGACATCTTGCTGGCCACACTCAAAATATACGAGTAGGCTCGGGAGGTATTATGTTACCTAACCATTCGCCTCTGATTGTTGCTGAGCAATTTGGAACCTTAGCTCAGCTTTATCCAGATCGGATTGATCTGGGTTTGGGAAGGGCACCTGGAAGCGACATCCAAACAGCTTTAGCTATTCAAAAAGATTTTTATGAGCAATCTCAACGGTTTCCTCAAAATGTGGAAGCATTAGAAATGTATTTTTCTCATAAGAATCCCTATGCCAAGGTGCGTGCTTTTATAGCCGAAGATACACATGTTCCGATCTGGATCTTAGGATCTAGTACAGAGAGTGCCGCTTTAGCAGCATCCAAGGGATTACCATATGCTTTTGCGGGTCATTTTGCTCCAAGACAAATGTTGGAGGCCTTTGCACTGTACCGTCAGAATTTTAAAGCTTCTGATGTTTTGAAACAGCCTTACACGATAGCAGCTGTGAATGCTACAGCTGCAGAAACGGATCAGCAAGCAGAAAAGTTATCGACCAGTCTGTATCAGATGTTTCAAAGTTTAGCACAAAATTCAGCGAAATTTTTACAACCTCCAGTGGACTCGTTAGCAGGGCTCCTGGACGGCATGTCTGAGCAGGTACGTTTACAAGTGGAGCAAATGACGGCCTGTTCTTTTGTTGGAAGTAAGGAGAAAATCCGTCATGACTTAAAGGCCTTTTTAGGGCAGACAGGTGTAGACGAATTGATGATTCATTCGCCTGTCTATGATCATAAGGAAAAATTGAAAAGTATGATGATCATGAAAGAGGTGATGGATGATTTAAATCGTTAAGATTCCCTTTTTCCGTAATCAGATAATGCCTGTTTAAGATCATATTTAATGACTCACATGATCATTATAATCAGAAAATATCCTGCATTTCCTTAATACAATACATTACAATACAACTGTTAATAATTTAAAAATATAAAACAATGGATTTAGCAAATAAAATAGAATCAGAACAATTGACCATGGTTAATTTTCATGCGACTTGGTGTCCTCCATGTGTGGCCATGAAGCCAAATTTAGATGAAGTGGTTGCGGAATTTGATGATCTTATTCATTATGAACGTGTGGATATCGATAAATATCCAGATTTAGCAACCCTATTTGAAATCAGAAGTGTACCGACTACGATGCTTTTCAAAAAAGGAGAAATGAAATGGAGACACTCCGGTGTTGTGCCCTCTCATGAGCTTGGTCAGTTGGTAAAGGAGAACCTTTAATTCTATAAACTTGAACTTAACATGAAAAGATTACTGCACATTATCAGTTCGCCGAGAAAGGAAAAATCTAAATCAGGAGCCATTGCTCAGGAATTTATGGAACACTATAAACTGTTGAATCCGGATGCTGTTATAGATGAACTGAATCTTTGGAACTTAAGTATTCCTACCTTTGACGGGGACAAAGCTGCGGCCAAGATGACTTTCTTCGGTGAAGGCACGTTAAATGAGGAATTAAAAAGTTCATGGGATAAAGTTGTGGAAGTAACGGAACGTTTTTCCTCAGCAGATGAATACCTGATCACGGTTCCGATGTGGAATGGCGGTATTCCATGGGTATTGAAGCACTATATCGATACCATCTCACAGCCGGGCCTGACTTTTGGCTTTGGAGCAGAAGGGTACTTTCCATTACTAAAAGATAAGAAGGCATGTGTTATTTATACCTCAGGCGTATATGGTGCAGGTGTACCGATTGAACTGGGATTAGATTTCCAGTCTACCTATTTAAACTGGTGGTTGGGGCTTGTTGGTATTACTGAAGTTCATTCGGTTAAATTTTTAGGAAATCTAGTGAATCCAGATGCTGATAAAGAGTTTTTAAATGCGCTTAAATCAGCTCACGGTATTGCAAAAGATTTTTTTTCAGAGTAGTTCATTGATGCTAACTTGAAGAGTTTAGCTCTTATAAAAGATTTTGTGAAGAAGTCAAGTGAGCTATTTATCCTTTTCTTATCTGAAACTAAATTACGTCATTCAAAACAGCAAAAGGCCTCATGATAAAAAGGAAGTCTCCCATAATTTGGGGAACTTCCTTTTTTGATAAGTGCAAGGTAACTAGTGATTTGATTTTTCAATCAAGTAGGTTCGGATGGTCCGACTTATCTTTTCGCCAATATATTTTAGAAAGGAAATTTGACTATCTAAAAGGGTGGAATCGAATCAATAAGTGCTATTTGTTTTCAGTTTTGTCCATTTTCTTGAAGCTGTCTAGCCAGTACCTTTGTAGTACAAAATTTAAAACAATTGGTTATGTTAAACAATGTAAATTTAGAAGCATTAGGAAATTATGTAGAAGTAATTTCTAACAAACCTACTGAAGCAATTGCAGCATTAGGTGTAACCGCAACCTGGAAAGGTGGTGTAAATACCGAAATTATCACTCACAGTAAAAAGATAGGAAGCGTTTCGGTTGAAAAACAATTCAAATATCAGATCGGGGAGCCCGCAGAATTGTTGGGAGACAACCTGAATCCGAATCCTCAGGATTATATTTTAGGCGGTTTAGCCGGATGTATGATGGTGGGTTTTGTGGTAGGGGCTACCAGTAAAGGAATCAAGCTTGACAGTGTTAACTTAACGATTGTAGGTAATCTTGATCTGCGTGGCTTTTTAGAAGTTGATCCGAATGTTTCGGTTGGATTTGAAGAACTTCAATTCAATTTTGAAGTTAGCGGTAGCGGAACCGAAGAAGACTACGCAGCTATTGCGGAACATGTTCGCAAAGTATCTCCGGGATACCGGACCATTGCAGAACCCGTAAAAATTAGTATCAATAAGAGCCTAAAGGCTGTGATCTAATTTCGTGTATGACAACAGCGATGTTTTGAAACGGAATATTGCTGTTGTTCACCATTTTTAAAGATCAAAAAAATGAATTTAGCTAATAAAATAGAATCTGACAGGCTGACCATGATCAATTTTCACGCCTCCTGGTGCGGTCCTTGTATCGCCATGAAGCCTCATCTTGATGAAACCGTTGCAAAATATGGAGTGGCCATTCACTATGAGCGGGTTGATATCGATCGGAATCCGGGGTTAGCAAAAATATTCGAGATTAGGGGAGTACCTACCAAGATGCTGTATAAAAGCGGTAAGATGAAATGGAGACATTCCGGTGTTCTGTCATCTCAGTAGCTTACTGAAATCGTCAATGAGAATCTCTAAATAACTTTTAAAATAACAAAGCAATGAAAATACAGGTATGGTCGGACATTATGTGTCCTTTTTGCTACATCGCTAAGAAAAATTTTGAGCAAGCGTTAGCAGATTCTTCCTTCAAAGATGAAGTAGAAGTGGAGTGGAAAAGTTTCCAGTTGGATCCTTCATTAAAAGAAAACTCTGGGAATATGAGTATCAGCGAGTATATGATGAATCGTAAAGGTTTTTCTAAAGCTAACCTTGATCAGTTCTTAAATCAATTAAAAGAAATGGGCAAAAATTCTGGAATAACTTTTAATTACGATCAGGTCATTGCTGCAGATACTTTTCCTGCCCATAAGCTATTGCATTTTGCAAAAGAAAATGGTCAAGCTGATGCCATGGAAGAGGCTTTGTTTAAAGCTCATTTTGTCGACGGAAAGAATATTGCCGATGTTGAGTTTTTGGTTTCCCTTGCTGATGAACTGGGTTTGGATCAATCAAAATCACGAAAAGTATTATCGGAAGATGATTACAATTATGAAGTAAAGCAGGATATTATGGAGGCACAGAATCTGGGTATAACAGGTGTACCTTATTACATTTTGGATGGTAAATATGCCGTTTCGGGAGCACAGCCTGTTGAACTTTTTGCAAAAGCCCTTGGACAGACCTATCAGGAAAGCATGGTTAAGCTGTCCCAAGAATCTGGAGACAATATGTGCGGAATTGATGGATGTAGCATCTAATTTCAACATATAAGTCATTTCGTATTCACAATTAAAAAATTAAATAAAATGTCACAAATAATAGCAACTACCTACGAAGGTAAATATCATTCAAGTACCAAATCACCGTTGAACGCTGATTCAGTTAAAGTCGATTTGAAATTTGGTCCTATTGATCTACTTATGGGTTCATATGCAAGCTGCATGCTTGGAACAGTAGATTTTTATGCAAGAAAAAAGGATTTTGAGGTCAATGGATCAAGAAGTGAGCTGTCTTATGACATGTCAGCAGAAGGCGGACAAGTTGGTGCAATCCATGTGAAGTTGTTCTTTGACAAATCCTATACGGCAGAACAAAAAGAAATCATCGAGCATTCGGCAAAAAACTTATGTCACGTAGGAAACAGTCTTAATCCTTCAATCGTAAAAAACTACGAGTTCTTTTACGAGGCAAAATAAAAAGAGTAAATCTTTTACTGATCTGAACTTTAGAAAAGATTTATTTACAACTGAATGATATGCGGTCACCAATAGAGATCGGAGCAGATATAGCGTAGGGGGTGTCCGCATCAACATTCTAAATCAATACAAATTAATAACAAAAATTTAACAACATGTCACAAGTAATAGCAAGTACCTACGAAGGTAAATATAACTCAAGTACAAAATCAACATCGAATGCTGATCCGATTAAAGTAGATCTGAAATTTGGTCCTATCGATCTTCTTATGGGGTCATATGCAAGCTGTATGTTAGCTACAGTTGATTTTTACGCCAGAAAAAAAGATTTTGAGGTAAACGGTTCAAGAAGTGAACTGTCTTATGAAATGTCAGCAGAAGGCGGACAAGTAGGAACCATCAACGTTAAGTTGTTCTTCGATAAAGACTATACAGCAGAACAAAAGGAATTGATTGAAAATTCAGCAAAGAATTTATGTCACGTTGGCAACAGTCTTAATCCTGCCATTGTAAAAAACTATGAATTTACTTACGGAGCTTAATCCGAAGGTAAGATCGCATAAATATTAATTTTAATTATTTCCAAGGCGGAAATAACATAACGAATATAAAAAATATAGAAAAATGGAACAAGCATTAATCGTAGGTGGTTCAACCGGAATAGGTAAATCCACGGCAGAATTATTAATCGGAAGAGGAGTTGAAGTGGCACTAGTAGGAAGAAGTGTTGAAAGCTTAAATAAAGCTAAAGCGGAATTGGAAGAAAAAGGTGGTATAGTCAAGATTTACTCGGTAGATCTTTCCGATATGGATGCTGTCGTTGATTTCAATAGTAACCTAAAAAATGAATTGCCAAATTTGAAGTATTTGGTTAATGGGGCAGGACATTATAATCCAATTTCATTTTTTGATCATACGGAGAAAGACTATGATAGCTTTCAGACGTATACCAAAGCTTTCTTTTTTATTACACAAGCAGCGGCTTTAATTATGAAAGAAAATAAAGGTGGATCTATTGTTAATATTGGTGCGGCACTGATGCATCATGCGCTTAAAGCAGGACCTGCATCAGCCTATATGGTTGGAAAAGCTGGATTGGTAGCACTTACGAAACAATTGGCTATTGAATTAGCTGAATTTAACATCCGTGTAAATTCTGTCAACCCAGGGTTTGTGGTGACACCAATCTTCAAGACATTTATGCCAGAAGATAAAATTGCTGAAAATCTATCTGCATTTGATGCATACCATCCATTAGGAGGTGTTGGTCAACCGGAAGATGTTGCTAAGACAATTGACTTTTTACTTTCAGACCAAACAAGCTGGGTTACCGGAGCAACTTGGACTGTTGACGGTGGATTACTAGCAGGACAAAATTAAATTTCAGTCCATTTCATCTGGACCATATAAAAGGCGGTTGTAAAATAAATGTACAACCGCCTTTTTTATCAACTAAATCAGACAATTTTTTGTGTACTTCAATAAATAGCAGTAAATTAGCAGATCAATGAACAGGATTTTGTCACATATTCCAAAATATTATCAACGGTACTTAATTGTATTTGCTGCGATCATCTTGGTCATGCTTACTTCCTGTCCTGTTAAAAGCAGTATTAAAACTTTAGTTGGCCTTCCGTCTAATACGGAACAAGGCTTACCTAAAGGAACTGTCGGGTATTCCGGAAACAGTTCTGAGAAATGTCTTACTAGTGAAACGGCAGAAATACGAATCTCAAACGATCTCTCACAAGATATTAATCATTTTTCGCCGGTAATTTTATTTACCGTTACTTTTCTTTTTCTTCTTGCTTATTTATTAGGCCGAGAAAAATCACATCCCCGCTACGGAAATTTAAAAATTTCAGGAAGTCTACCAATTTTTCTGCAATACCGTAAACTTATCCTATAATACCTTACTTATTTTCTTTTATACCTATTGAACCACTTGTTTCAACGGGGAAACTTCTATTATTTTTTTACAGTAATCGGTCGCTTGGCGACCTATCATAAACTTATAAATAGTATGATAAAATATCATATAGTAATCACATGCATGTGCTTTACTATTGCTGCTGTGTTACCCGTATACGGGCAGCAGCAAAAAGAAAATTCCTTAGGTACTTTATGGTCCAGGGTAGCAGGATATTATCCTGGTATCGGCGCTAAACAATCTGCTGTAGACGCGTCAAAACTTCATGAGCAAGCTGTTAAAAGCGAAATGCTTCCGCAATTGAAGGCACAGATGCAAAATTCGTATGGCACTTATGAAGGTAGTTCTGGAGCCTTTTTTCCACAACCAGGCTTTTTTAACGTCAGTGGTTCAGGGAGTCCCATAGCAGGAAGTACTACTGCTGCCAATAGTTTTGCTTCCACCACTATCGAGTGGGAAATCTTTTCGTTCGGAAAGCGACAAAAAGATAATGAAGCGGCCAAAAGCCTAACCCATAAAACAGTGAGTGAAAAAGATGCCTATCTTCTTCAACTCAAAAAAATATTATCTGAACGATACATCAATTTGCTTTATAATGATGCTAAATTAAATCTCTCGCAACGAAATACAGAACGTCTCGACAGCATCCGCAGGATCACCACAGGTCTTTCTGCTGCCGGTCTTAGGCCTGCTGCAGACAGTCTGCTTGCATCATCATCATATGTGCAAGCAATGGGCGAGTATGACAAATGGAATGGTGTTAAAAGTGCTTCCTTTATTAAACTATTGGAATTGTATGGAGGGGATTCGGTAGATTTTTCGGCTTCAGCCATTCGTTTTATTGATCCCGTGGGAAATCAACAAAATAATGAAAGTGTCATTCAAACATCGCATCCCATACTTGCGGCCTTAGATCGACAATCGGAATATTATACCCTGAGCGGTGAAGCACAAAAGAGAGCATCACTACCTTCTTTAAACATTCTGGGAGGATATGCCTACAGAGGTACAGGGATTCATCCCAATGGTACAGTTTCCGGGAACTGGAAAGATGGATTTAGCAACACAACCAATAATTTCCTTGTAGGGGTTGGTATAACCTGGAATTTGACCAGTATGCGAACCAACCATTATAAAGGAGAAGAGCTTTTTAAAGAAGCCGAAGGAGCCAAAATGCTTCATTCTCAATATGAAAAGGCAATGCAGGCTAATCTTTCCGCTGCGCAGACCGAAATTTTGTATCAGTTTGAGCAGCTTCAAAAGACGAAACTGGCCGTAAGGCAGTCTCAGGATGCCTATGGCATGTACCTGGCAAGATATAAGAGCGGTCTGATCACGCTTAGCGAATTGTTGCAGGTCAGGACTATATTGGAACAGTCCGAGAATATCCATGTAGAGGCTTCACGCGATTATTGGCTGCTTCTAGCTTCAGAAGCAGCGTTAACTGCTGATTTCGAATTTCTCTTTAACAACCTTTAATTCTTACGTATGAATTTAATCAGATTTGCTTTAAGGAAACCTATAGCCATTATGGTGATGGTATTGGCTATTACCTTTTTTTCTTATAGCGCCATAAAAAAAATAAATGTAGATATCTTTCCGGAGGTTGAATTACCTGCGATGTATATCGCCATGCCGTATGGTGGGCTTTCTCCTTCATATATGGATGGTTTTATGGCCAATGAGTTTCAAAAAGTACTACTTTTTGTCGGTGGGGTCAAAAATATTGATTTTAAAAGTGTTCAGGGACTTACCCTGATGAAGCTGACCTTTTATCCGGGGACGAATATGTCGCAGGCAGCAGGAGAGGTCTCCACATCTGTTTCAAGAGCTATGGGGTTCTTACCGCCGGGAGCAGTTCCACCCATAGTTGTTCGTTTCGATGGTAGTTCGTTACCCGTTGGACAGCTGGTATTTGAAAGTGACAAAAGATCGGTCAACGAAATACAGACGCTGGTGCTGACGAAAATCAGACCCATGTTTGTCGAGATAGCGGGCATCACTGCTCCCGCTCCTTTCGGTGGAAATGTCAGATCCATTGTTGTCAATGTAGACCCCGAAGCAATGCAGTCCAATGGTCTAAGTGCAGAAGATATCACCATGGCAATTACCAGGAACAGTCTGCCGTCTGCAGCCGGAAATATTCGTATTGGAGAACAAAACTTGATGGCTCCTATCAATTCGATTGCCAAGAGTCCGGAGGAATTCCTGAATACACCGGTTAAAACAAATGAGGGTCGAACCGTTTATGTACGGGATGTTGCCCATGTCACTGATGGCGCGGATCAGACCGTTGGATATGCCCTGATCAACGGGAAGCGTTCTGTTTATCTACCCATTATCAAGAAAGCAGATGCTTCGACGCTGGATGCCGTTCAGAACCTGAAAAATTCGTTACCGCTGTTGAAAAACCAATTGCCGGAGGATGTAAATATCCGTTACGAGTTTGACCAATCTACTTACATTGAACGATCACTATCCAATCTGATCCACGAGGGGATTTTGGGTGCCGTTTTTACAGGACTGATTATCCTGCTTTTTTTGGGTGATACCCGTGGAGCACTGATCGTTGTGATGACGATCCCGATTGCTGTTCTATCGGCAGTTTTGGTGCTCTATCTGATGGGGCAAACGATTAATATTATGACGTTGAGCGGTTTAGCGCTGTCCATTGGAATTCTTGTCGACGAAGCTACCGTAACCATTGAGAATATCCATCAACATATGGAAATGCGAAAAACCAAGCAGCGGGCTATCGTTGATGCGCTGTTGGAAATCTCTACGCCCAAGTTATTGATTTTGCTCTGTATCCTGGCTGTACTGACACCAGCCTTTATTATGACAGGGATTCCAAAAGATATGTTCATGCCACTATCAATGGCTGTTGCCTTTGCGATGATCGCTTCTTTTATAGCTTCGCAAACTTTCGTTCCTATATTGGCCAATTGGATGATGAAGAACAAGCATAATGTAGTTGCTAACACGCTGCGAAAGCGTGCGTTCTTTGAAAAATTTAGGGTGAATTATTCGTATCGGATGCGTAAATGGTCTACCAAATCATTGCTGTTATTTATCGGCTATGTGGTTGTGACAGGTGGAATCTCAGCCTTGCTAGTAAAGACTGTCGGAACCGATGTGATGCCCGTGTCCAACAGTGGCGATTTTCAGCTCCGAATACAGGCTCCGCAGGGAAGCCGATTGGAAGAGACAGAACGTCTTGTGCGCGATATTACGGATGAAATAAAAGCTCAGATTCCGGAAGATGGAATCAATATTACATCCGCCTTTGTCGGAATGCATCCTGCAGGTTCTCCGATTAATCCCATTTTTCTATTTACAAATGCCTCGCATGAAGCCGTACTTCAGGTATCGGTCAATCAATCTGTTTATAGTGGATCGATGGAAGAGCTGAAGGAGAAAATTAGAAAAGTAATTATCCAAAAACACCCTGATTCCAAATTTAATTTTGAGCCGACAGAACTGACCGAAAAAATTATGGGTCAGGGAGCGATGACACCGATCGAAATAAAAGTAGGTGCCGGTCAGGTAAAGGGTGCATTTGCCCATGCATCGAAGATTGAAAGCAATCTGCAAAAAGTACCTTATTTGCGAGATGTACGTATTCTTGAACCCGTTTTTTATCCAACATTAGAGATTGAAGTCAATCGTGATCTTGCTGGTCAGTTTGGTCTAACCATGCAGGATATTACGCGGAGTGTGGTTACAGCGACCTCCTCCACACGTTTTACGGATAAAAACCTTTGGGTTGATCCCAAGTCAGGATTAGTATTTCAGGTTCAGGTGCAGATCCCCGAAGGAATTATGTCCTCAGAGGAAAAATTGAAATCATTGCCACTGAAAAATGGAAGCATGCGTCCAATACTGGACGATGTTGCTACCATCCGTAGGGTAACATCACCAGCACAGGTAAACCGAAAGGGGCCCAATCGATACGTGACGGTTGTCGCTAATATTTATGGTAAAGATTTGGGTACGGCCTCAGCTGCGGTTAAAAAAGCCATTCAAGATGCCGGTGAACCCCCACGTGGAACTACGGTTTGGACAGAGGGAACTTTACAGTTGTTAGATGATACATTAGGAAGTTTATTAGCAGGTTTAGGAGTTGCTGTCATCGCCATCTTCCTGATGCTTGCCGCATTCTATCAATCGTTTAAGGTACCATTGATTATCCTTGCTGTGTTGCCCGCAGTTATTGCCGGAAGTCTGATCATTTTATTTCTGACGGGAAGTACACTAAATCTCCAGTCTTATATGGGAATGATTATGTCGATAGGCGTGTCGGTATCGAATGCGGTTCTGCTGGTGAACCAAGCGGAATATTACCGAAAACAACTGGGACTAAAACCTTCGAATGCAGCACGACTTGCTGCTTCGTCTCGATTGCGGCCGGTATTGATGACCGCTGTTGCCATGCTTGCCGGTATGTTGCCTATGGCAATGGGTATAGGCGATGGGGCAGAGCAAGTTGCTCCATTGGGCAGAGCAGTTATTGGCGGACTGATCGCATCCACGGCAACCATTTTACTACTGCTTCCGCATTTCTTTTCGTCGTTAATGTCCAGAACAGCTATTGTTAGCCCTTCGCTGGATCCTGATGACAAGGAAAGCAGGTATTATTTAGAGCAGACCCAATCTTAAACATAAAAAATAGAATCAGATGTATCATAGAATTTTAAGAAATAAAATAGCACAGGTGACCACCTTAATCGGGTGCTTGCTGATCTTACTGCTGGTTTCCTGCTCAGAGAAAGGAAATCAAAAAAAACAAAGTACGAATAAAGAAGCAAAGGCTACTTCATACCCCTGGGTTGCTATCAAAATGATGAATCCCGAGTATGAGCTATCAGTACCAGCTGAACTGAAACCCTATGAACAGGTTGTTGTTCATGCACGGGTTGAGGGTTTTGTTAAGCAGTTATATGTAGACCTTGGAGATCATGTTCGTAAAGGTCAGCTATTAGCTGTACTGGAAGCTCCAGAAATGAATCAAAAGTATTTATCTGATAAATCCACGGAACAAAAGATCTTCAGTGATTATCAGTATGCAAAACAGGCCTATGACCGCTTGGCAGATGCAGCTAAGACAACCGGTGCAGTAGCTGCCATTGAAATAGACCGGGCAAAAAGTGTGATGGAAAGCGCAAAATCAGCTTATCAAGCTTCGAAAGCCGGTACGGCACAGTCTTCACAATTGAACCAATATCTGCGGATAACAGCACCGTTTGATGGTGTGATTACAGCACGTAATATCTCTGTTGGGGCCTTGGTGGGTTCAGGGTCTGATAAACCTTTGTTTATGATGGCACAGGGCAATAAGCTCCGTTTGACCTTATCCTTACCTGAAAAGCATGCATCATCTATCAATAAGAAGGCAGAAGCCGAATTTACGGTTAGTTCACAGCCTGGGAAGACGTTCACGGCGCATCTTTCCCGCACATCAGGACTGCTGGATCAACAGGATCGTTCGTTAAAGTTGGAATTTGATGTCAATAATTCTTCAGGGGAACTGCAGGGAGGTGACTATGCGCAGGTTAAACTGAAGTTACAACGGAAAAATCCCTCGTACTGGGTACCTGCTCAAAGTATTTTAAATACACAGTCCGGTATCTATGTAATGACTTTTAACGATAAGATTGTAAAAAGAATCAGTATAAAAGAAGGTATTCAGCTGGACGGTCTGGTAGAAGTTTTTGGCAACCTTTCTGTAGATGATCACATCATAACTAAGCCGTCTGAGGAGATTCAAGAGGGAAAAATTAACTAAATCATTAAAAGATATGAAAATGCAAAGAAATATAAGAGCAAAAATTGTATTCACCTTTGTGATGGTGGTATGCTTTAGTTTTGCGGCATGCAGTCAGCAAGAAAAAGAAAAACAATCAGTAAACGCCGTTGAAGGGGAACAAGTAAGGGAGGACAACACATCGGCTTCTGGACCGGATGTCACTTTCACGAATGAAAATGGTGATGCAGTGTCATTACAGTCCCTGAAAGGAAAGGTTGTTTTTATTAATTTTTGGGCTACCTGGTGTCCGCCTTGTATACATGAAATGCCTTCTATTAATAAGCTTAAAAAAGATTATGAGGGCAACAGCAATATCATATTTTTGATGGTAGATGTAGACGGAAAAATGGAGAAGTCAAAAGCATTTATGAAAAAGAATAATTACGACTTACAAGTATATATCCCTAAGAGCAGTATTCCAACCGAATTTTTGGGCAGAGCAATTCCTACAACAGTGATACTAGACAAGGAAGGGCAAATGATCAGCAGGATCGAAGGAGGAAGGGATTACAGCAGTCCCGAAATTGCTCAAGCGCTCAATGAATTGATCGAAAGTAACTAGGAAAGAATCCCTAATTTTTAAATATGAAGTATATGGCAGATAACAAAGATCTTCGAAAAGAAAAGCGACACACAAATATCCTTTGGGAAAGCATCAAAAAGAACGGTTTCACTGTTTTTATGGGCATTCTCCTAGTCACCTTATTTGTTAGCCCTGATGCGAAATCATGGATGCTTCAACAATTGATGAAGACTGGAATTTTCAATGCCAGTTTGGAAAAGAAAGAAGCTGCTGCGATAGCAGAGTCGACTGCTGACTTTGAGTTCAAAGATCAGCATGGGCTTGTGCAGCATGCATCCTCCCTACGCGGAAAAGTGGTATTTATTAATTTTTGGGCTTCCTGGTGTCCACCTTGCAGGGCGGAATTTCCCTCCATTGAGTTCCTGTATTCCAAATTTAAAGACCATCCACAGGTTTTCTTTTTGACCATTAATGAAGATGACGATATCGCTGCGGCAAATGCCTATCTCAAAAAAGAAAAGTTTTCGATACCGTTTTTCAAAGCAACAGGTCCTATTCCCCATGTTATCTACAATGGGGCTTTGCCTACAACAGTTGTACTGGATAAGAACGGTAAGATTAGGTTCCATCACGAAGGTTTTGCAGATTACAGTTCGGATACATTTGTAAAACAACTGGAAGAATTGATAAAGGAGTAGCTTGTAACATGAAATTTGTCAGTTGGTTAACTGTTAATTCCTTAACTTTCAATTGACATGGTTTATTGAGGTTATGGATACGATACCAGCTGGAGATTATTATTTCGCAGCACTTATTACGATGCTCTTAAGTGATGGAGATCCACAGCAAGCTTTAGATTTTGCAAGCGTAGAGGGTGCTATTGAGGCAAACAACCCTGGAGCCAATCCTAAAATAAAACCTGCTGCGATAGCCGAATTTTTAACAAAAGATGCTTCAATAATCATAATTAATAAAAAAGACTGCCTAAAGCAGTCTTTTTTATTAATTATCCTTGAATTATTTCTATTTGATAGGAGGTTGTATATGTTTGCACATATCCGATGTCAGGGTGATCTGGCAAATAGACATTACCGCGCTTTTCTTGATCTGATACGACTTAGAGTCTCTTTTGTAATACCTAAATAGTTGGCCAGAAGATGTTGTGGTAACTTCAGAACGCTCTCTGGCATGGTATTCATAAGATCCTCGTAGCGTTTCTGTGGAGAATGATACATGAGAGATATGAGTCTTTCATGATGCCTACAGAATTCAGTTTCAGCAATTGTTCTGCCGATCTTCTGATAAACCATATCCTGATCGAACAATGCCAGTACTCTTTCGGTTGGAAGGCAGGCCACCCGGGAAGACTGGTTGGCAATAATTTCAAAAGATGCTGGTTTGGATTGTAAAATACCATAGTAATCTGATATAAATTCATTTTCTACGGAGAAATCAAATGTTCTATCGTTGTCATCCATATCAATGATATATCTAAAGCTGCCCTGAATTACAAAACCGATAACGCTGCAGGGATCTCCTTTCAAAAGAAATTTTTCATTCTTTTTATAATTGCGGATCTCAACGAGTTCCGCAATTTCATCTCGGTGTCTTTGATTCAGGGAGATCATGCTTTCAAGGACATTAAAAAGTTCCATAGCGTGTTTATTTCTTTAATTATTGATTACGATCAACGTTTGGTGCAGATTAAATTATCCAAATTTGCACCGCTAGATCAGTATTGCCCATTCAGCAATACTAAAAAGGGCCTTTGGGCAGATTGATAGCGCAAAAATAAACGATTTTAAGTATAGTCAAATCTATGAGCGAGAAAATAAGATGCATTCCGAAACTACGAAGGAGTAAAATATTGCTTTTGCTCATCATAGTCCCACTTTATGTCGATGCTCAGGAATCAGAGTTTTTCTCCTCAACTTATTCCAGTGTAGCAAGATCAAAACTCGAGCATGGTGATCAACTGGGTGTTGGAGTTGTTGATATTAACTTGATAACGCCGACGATCAAAATGGGTGAACACACCAAGCTAAATAATATGTTTGCCTATAGATCTCTGAATTATAATCAGGAATCACGCAGTGAAAAAGGTCTCCATTTTCCAGGTAATCTTAGTGATATTCAATATGCTTTACTGATCAGACAAAAGCTAAACGATCGCTGGAATCTTGTTGTTGTCCCTCAACTTATTGTCCGGTCTGATTTTAAGAGCAGTTTTGGAAGTCGCGATTTTTTTCCAGCGCTGGCTGCGGTGGCTATGCATCAATCGGGAAAACATGAAGGCTTGCAATGGGGATATGGTGCTTCTTACAGCAGAGATTTTACGAAAAATACATTTACACCGCTTTTTGCAGTTACTTATTCCTCTCCCGACTATCGAATCGACATGATGCTTCCCATTAAAGCCCAATTTGTCATGACGCCCAGTAAGTCCTGGGAATATGGGATTGATGCCAATTTTGAAACAGGCATTTACAATATAGGTACAAAAAATGATGTTGGTGCTCACAATGCAAGGGTGATCAATATACCGGTTGGTTTGACTGCAGCTGCAAAAATATCGGGCATGTTTTGGGTCAAAGCAAAAGTAGGCATGCAATTTATGAGGGAGTATGATTTTCTAGATAGCAGTTATCAGGTCCTGAAAGGTCAGGGAGGCAGTATGGAATCGTCAGCATATGCCTCTATCGGGATAAGTTTGCGACTGAAGGAATAGCTTCGAACTTGCTACAAGCTTACCTGGTGTTGGACAACAATTCATTGAGGTATACCTCCAGCATGGTGTAGCCCGTTGCAGCGTAATGATTTCGGTCATCTGGCTCATTTGGATCAAGGCTATTTTTCTTTTCCCATTCATCAGGCATGCCATCCTGATCGGTGTCTAGCGGTGGAGGGAGTGTTGTGAGTAGGGGAAGACCTTTTACATCATTTGGAGAATCAATCAAACCTTTTTTACCATATGTATAGGTGCCTGTCAGTACCTCTTGAGCAATTCTCTGATCAATGGCATCTCTAGAAAAAGAAGCTCCTGCACTGGCAACAACTAATGGATATGCATTTAAAGCCGTTTGTTGTGTTATCATTGGAGCAGGGAAAGCTGGAGATTTCGCCCTGTTTTTTACTTCCGATGCACCATTTACAAAGTCAATGCCACCTGCCCAATTATCCTTGGTCACATCTGGCGAGCCAACAACAAAATTCCCTTCGGCATAGAGTGCGGTTTCATATACTTTGGAATCCTTTGGTGAATTATTTTTGACATCAGCTATTTCTGCATCGCTTAATTGAAAAATCCGTTGCGTGACCTTTTGTTCTGTTGCAGGTCCAGGCTTATAATAATTGTTGACCCAATTCATATAGGATGCTGTTCCATCATAACAGTTGTTAAATCCCCAGTTGTAGATGACATTATTTCTAAAGTCCACCTCACAATGTCTGCGACCCGTTACTTTTGGACTTCGGGAACTGTGATGGGCATATAAATTGTGGTGAAAAGATTGACGTGTAGCACCAATGATTCCACCATAACCGTGAGAACCCTTTTTATGGAGGGAATTTTGAAGACTCTCCGAGATCATGCACCATTGAACCGTCAACAAATCTACGTGATCACTCTGACAGGATAAGGTCTCATCTATAGACCAACTTGCCGATACATGATCCAATATGATATTTTTGCCGCCAATGATACTGATTGCATCTGCCTGCTGACCGCTTTTATCTCCGAATCGTACGCGGATGTAACGAATGATAACATCGTCAGCCTTTATATAAAGTGAATTGCCTGCCAGGGTGATTCCACCACCTGGCGCTGTTTGGCCTGCAATGGTAAGATTAGAAGCATTAACAACGAGTTTTTTGGATAATAGGATATTACCTGAAATGTCGAAGACAATGGTTCTTGGACCTCTAGCCGTTTCCAGACCATACCGCAGGGAGCCAGAACCATCATCATGGAGATTGGCTACATGATAAACATCTCCCAGTCTTCCTCCTGTGGCAAAACGACCATATCCTTCGGCACCGGGAAAGGCAGGTAGCTGGGCATTTGCAAAAAAAGAAAGACAGCATAATAGGATGATCAAATAAGTTTGGGTGGCTATGGAGGTTTTTATCATTTCAGAATGTATAAGGGGTAATGGAAATGCGGATTACAGGTATATCAATCATTCAGATCACGGTCTTAACACACGAAAATTACTTATTTCATGCCTAGCGTGTGTTGATCTGAATCCGAAATAACCTTTTGTTAAAAGTTCTGGATCTGCAAAAGAGAAATACAGGACTCCATCTACTAAAAAACGGGTCATGCCGTTCGCGACTTCTATTATGATATGGTAGTTATGGTTGGGCTTGAGTAGATGAGATTTATCGGTATATTCATGTAATAATTTACGTTCACCGTTTCCCTGATATTTTCTGAATCTTGTCGTGGTATTTTTATTTCCACCCATACCAATATAATAAAGACTTAATGAATCGTATTCAGAGAACTTTCCTCTCCGTGTGAACAGATCTTCATTTCTAGGATCAGTAGCCATCCAAAACTGATTCAGATCTGAGAGTCTGTCATTTATGCCATCGGCAATGACTACTTTCCAATCATACTCAATTCTAACGGGACCTGTAAGCTCATGCCTAAACCAAACAGTAACACCATAAGGTGCATTGATAACGAGTTTTTGATTTTCAGTAATTACCTTTGCTTGATTTCCCGGAAGCATTTCGACTTTCCAGTTCAGTGTATCTAATGGTTTATCAAAACTATCTTGGTAAAGTATAGTTTGTTGCGCATTGCAAAGAAACGAGGTAAGGAGCAATAAAACTATTGATAAAGGGTAAGTAGAGAACTTAAACAAGCCGGAGGGAAATGTCGTTTTATTTCTGTGTGTACCGTTTAAGTGAACCATAGTGAAAGTTATATAAAGCAATTTACAAAATTTATAAATTGATCTGTTTACATAAATATAGTAAAAGCTAAAATAAATTGCTATTGTGATCACTTTATCATCCACCATAACTCTTGATTCATCTCTCGTCTTGTGTTGATGGTATACTGAGAAACACTTATTTATTGTAATTTTATATGAAATATAATCAAAGGAGTCTTTTGAACATTTGATCAATAAATTGAACGAGGTTGAGCACGGTGTAGTGTTTTGAAGATAGGGCATGTAACATCTTTTTATAGTAGAACCGTACCCGAATGTTTTGATATTGTTTCAGATTTAATAAATTGTGCGTATCATTAAGAGCGATTGACTGCTGTGTTTATTATATTTTTTTTGCGCAGCAATCCAAGAACGTAATTAAGATTCTCTTTGACTTGGCTTATAAATTAACTTTTGTTGTGTTGAATTGTCCATTAATAATTTAATTAATTTAATTTTTTGCTGTCTTTTGAAAACTGATTTGGAATATATCTCTTTGCCACCGCAAGAATGCCTGAGCCACCTTATTGAAAGTATATGGATGGTAAGAAATCATTCTGAGGACCGTACGGAATCCATAATTCTTCCTGACGGAAAGATCGATCTTTTCTTATTTCTGGATGATGGTGTAAATTTTGAAATTTTTATAGGAGGAATATGTAATAAACCCATAGTAAAACATCCTTTTCCCAAATCGGTAATGTTTGCCATCAGTTTTTATCCCATGGCTGCGGAATACGTATTTAAGCGTTCCTTTTCAGACTTCCTTAATAAAAAAATTATTTTACCACCTGGTTATATGGGCTTCTACAGAGAGGATATGCAAAATTTTGAAGGCTTCTACAGGAAAGCATGTGTTACCATGCAGCGAATAGTAACAGATCCGATCGATACTCGTAAGGTCAAGCTGTTTGATCTGATTAATCGTTCAAAGGGAGAAACTAAAGTTGAGGCCATTGCATCAGAAATCGGATGGAGTAGTCGAGAAATAAACCGATACTTCAGGAAATGGCTAGGGATAACTTTAAAAACCTACATTGACATTATCAAATTCTGCAATTCACTCAAACAGGTAAAAAGCGGACACTTTTATCCCGAATTAAGTTATGCGGACCAATCACACTTTATAAGAACAGTGAAGAAATTTTCGGGAACTAGACCAACTGTTTTAGGAAAAAATGAAAATGACCGATTTATCCAATTGACAACATTATCTGATGATTAATTTTGTTTTGTAAAATAAACAAGACTTAATTAAAATGGAATTAAATCACATTAATCTGGTTGTAAGAGATGTCGATAAAGCTGTTGAACTATTCAGTACACATATGGGCTTTGAACTTATAATCAATCGCAATAGTAAGATGGCTGTTATGGAAAATAACAAAAAATTTGCATTGGTAATTTGGGGACAGGTAATGAATAACGAAGAAAAAGAACCGGATTATCCGAAGAATTTTCACATTGGATTTTATCAGGAGGATGAAAATTCAGTATACCACGTTTATGATAAAATTAAAGATGAATTATATCTAAGAGTTGAAGATGTCCCAAAAAAAATGCGGAATACCTTTGGTTTTTATTTTTATTTTGAGAATCTGATGATTGAGATAAGTGTAAACCCATTTTAGTTATCAAGTAGAATTGAATCCTTATTGTCGGGCAGGTCGGATTAGCCGATCCTGTCCACTTGGTACTTAGAAACATACATATAATATTAATAAATATGAGATGTCAAGATCTCCTATGATGCCATAAAAATTTGTATGTCCATTTTAAATGGAGAGTTAAATGGGTGCAACCTGTTACTTTTGGACTTTGTGAACTTCTATGGGAATAGAAACTATCGAAAAATGCTTGTAAACATGCACATTTTGCTAAGTATATTACGGCTTCAAATCGGCTTTTAATATATTTTAAGCCGATTTCGATTATTTCTCTAAACTGAGTTATTTTTTGAGATTTTTGATATTTCACCCAATTATGGGTAACAATTGGTTAGCTGATCTTGTTTAGTATTAGAGATACGACCCAGGATGTCGGATCGCCAATCCTTCAAATTTACCTGATGATGGAAATCCTACAATATGCTGTAAATCTCCAGGGGACTGGGTTAAACTAAATCACGCCTTTTTTCTTTTCCATATCCATTCTGATGTTAAAATGAAAACATCATTAAATGATATCGAATAGTTGTCAAGATGTATTAAAGCGGGTTTACGAAATTAGCTATAGCTGTTGCACGTATAAACAAAATGCTTATATTTGCAATATACTTGACTAATCAAGTATATTGCAAATAGTAGAATGAAAGAAATAAGTACAATTCTGAATATTTTAAAGGTTCAATCTGTCATTACGAAGAAGTTTGACGGTTTAAGTCTTCATGGTATTAGCCTTACCGACTATATGATCCTGTATATTTTAAGTAGTGCACCTGGTAACCGTTTAAAAAGAATTGATCTTGCTGAGAATACAGGTTTAACCGCCTCTGGCATTACGCGGATTATTTTGCCAATGGAAAAAATGGGACTTGTAGAGAAAGAAAATAGTGATAGGGATGCGAGGGTGAGTTATGTAAAACTCACTTCTGCCGGAGAAAGAATTTTTACAGAAGCTACCACTACAGCAGGATATATATCCAAAAAGCTATTAGAAGGAATTATAACGGAAGATCTAAGTGTTTTCGCCGGACAATTGAAAATTTTAGGAGGCGATCTTTAAATTTAATGAATGAACATGGACAAAAAGTACAGAAAGAAATTAAACGCTGAGTTTTTAGAGATGAAACCGTTAATGGGTGTATTGACTATTCTGAATAATGCAGAAAATAAAATATTTATCAGGGAGAGTATTAATTTAAGAGCACTTTATAACAGAATCCGGTTTGAACTGAACAACGGACAATTTGATAACAGAAACTTACAGGACGATTGGATCCGGCTGGGAGAGAAGAGTTTCGTTTTTGAAAATACGATCATTGTTCCATGGGAAGAGAACATCATAGACTATAAAAAGAAGTTGCAGAAAGCCAGAAATGATCTGAAAGAAGAGCAAAGTAAAGCCAGAAATATATATTGATATGGAAAGCAAAACCTATTTATATCCAACCTACGAAGCCGGCCGGGATCTTATGTTAAAAAATATTCAAGGCTCAATCGTAAATTTAAATCTGATACATTTAAAGGAAATTGCTGATTATTCCGAGTTTCCTGAAATTGCACCTGCCGGCCAAATTTCTGGATACGAAGCTTTTATGCTTTATATAGAACTTGCCAAACCTTTTCTAGAGCAGGGTGGCGGAGAGATTCTTTTCATTGGAAAAGGAGACCGCTTTTTGATAGGTCCTCAGGACGAACAGTGGGATGTCTGTATGCTGGTTAGACAAAAGAGTAAATCAGATTTTTTTGCATTTGAGCAAGATCCGGATTATATGAAAATTACAGGCCATCGCTCGGCTGCTATATTGGATTCCAGACTTTTACCTTTAGAAATTGCACTGTAGTAAATTATTTATGGGGTATACTGAACTAAAAAATGCTACCATCTATTATGAAGTATTTGGAGCTGAAAACAACAAAACTATTGTACTCATCAGTGGGTTAAACACACAAATGACCCGTTGGGAACTTCCATTTTGTAATAAGCTTGCAGAAGAAGGATTTCGTGTAATCTGCTTTGACAATAGAGATTGTGGAAAAAGTACTTTTACTACCTATGATAGCAACGACAGCTATAGCTTTTCCTTGAATGATTTTCTACAGCATCCAGAAAAATATCCTGCCCCTTATTCTTTATTGGATATGGCAGATGATATAAAAGATTTGCTGCATTCACTTGGCATCCGGAACGCAAATATTGTAGGGCGTTCAATGGGTGGCATCATAGCACAGCTATTTGCATCACGGTATCCGGAAATGACTCAGACACTGACTTTATTGATATCTTCAAGCTTTAATCCTGCTCTTCCGAAGCCTGATGATGCCTTGGTAAAAAAAATGACCAGCTCATCTGTTAATTTCGAAGATAACCGGGAAGCCTATTTGAAAGAAAAAATAGGCTTTATGAAAGCTATTTATGGCAGCAGATATATCCTCAATGAGGAAAAAGAGCAGGCGCTAATTATTGAAGATGAAATCCGAAAATCTTCTTTAGTAAGACCTTATCGTCAAATAGTTGCCCTCGTAACTTATATATTTAATCCGAATGTTCTTATTGATATTCAGGCGCCTACCATAGTGATACATGGGAACGAAGATCCGCTTTTCAGTATAGAACATGCGACCGATATAAAAAATAATATATCCGGCTCTCAGCTGATCATAAAAAATGGTATGGGACACGCTATACCGGATTCACTGTTTCCGTCACTGGTGAAAGACATTTCAGATTTTATTGCTAAAACTGAATAAAAAATCATTATCAAAATGTAAGTAACAACGGTGAGAGATATGGTTTTGGAGTCCATTGCCATTGATCATGAAATCTGTCAATAAACCCTATTCCCGGCCAGGGAAGGTGGGACGCACAAACCATAGACTTTTGCTTATAACATTGTTCCAGTATATTTTTTCGGGTGTTGATTCCCAAAGAAAAATCAGCATCCCATTGTGTACCCCAAACCGGATTGGAGATCAGTACAGGACTATGAAC
Source organism: Sphingobacterium athyrii (assembly GCF_003071065.1). Lineage (GTDB taxonomy): Bacteria > Bacteroidota > Bacteroidia > Sphingobacteriales > Sphingobacteriaceae > Sphingobacterium > Sphingobacterium athyrii. The sequence goes on from NZ_QCXX01000002.1 coordinate 871,420, forward strand.
CAGGTCAACCAGATGCGTAATGGATAGCTTACCCGAATAAACCGTAAATATAATGTGTCCGGGAGTATGTCCCGGAGCTGCCTGCGTTTTAATACAGGAAAATAATTCATCACCTGCATCAAATATTTCTAAACGGTGGGTAATGGCTCCTAATATCTGTTTAACCAGTGAAACAGACGCATGTCCAAACTCAGGCCTCCTGCTGTTGGGGAAATTAGGATGCTGTGTAAACCAAAATTCCAGTTCAGTCCGTGAAATATAGAATCTTGCATTTGGAAATACCAGATTGCCATCTTCGGTTAATATGCCTCCAATGTGATCCCGATGAGCATGCGTTATCAATACATCGGAAATATCACTGGCTCCGAATCCAGCACTTTTCAGACTATGTAATAATTTTCCTGCATTTTTTTTATCATAAATGCCTTCTCCTGTATCTACAAGTATTAATTGTTCATTCTTTCGGATAAGCATTACATTAATAGGAGCTTCATAGATATCGGCAGGTAAATGCAGTCGGTTGAGCTCTTTTTGAAGATCTGCAGATGCTGCATCCGTCGCAATAATGGGTTGATATGATCCTATATCAAAATATCCATCGGAAAGAATATAAATTTCCAGGTTATCAAATGGAATCTTGAGGTGACTGTAGTTTGTTTGCATATTCATTAGAGTACTGCGATTTAATTAGCATTTGGTTTTGTTTAAAAAAGGAAATATTCGTGGTGCTAATCCAGCCAAAACATGTCCCATTTCCGGAATGGTTATTATGGTAAAGTCGTCGATAATATTTTGAAATCTAGCGGCAATTTCCTGAGTAGAGCGGATTACATCCTGTTCTCCGCCGATGAATAGCACAGGCATTGTCAAACGGCTGAGTTCATCATCTGAAAAAATATATTCTTTTTCTATCCTCGCATTAAAATTGGTTTGTATTAAATCCATAAATGCTACAATTTTTTGATCCACACGCTGGCTTCCTAAGACCAATCTATTAATCTTGATACGACCAGTTGCTCCCAAAAGGGAATAGAGCAGGGCTTTCATGATAAATGATGTTTTGGTAGGAACTACTCCTGCAGGTGTCAGCAAAATCAGCCGGTCGACTAATTCAGGAAAGCTTGTTGCAAAGCGTAATGCCAACCATCCTCCTTGCGATAATCCGATTATATTTGCCTTGCTGATATTGAGCCTGTCGAAAACCTCTTTTAGCCATTCAGCGAAATCTTTTGTTTGATAGGAAGGTCTGGTTTCTGCGCTCTTTCCTGCCTCTCCGATAATATCTATTGCTATGACTTTATATTGTTTTGAATATTCAGCCATGTCTGATAACCATGACGTCGCGTTAGAAGACGCGCCATGCAGTAAGATGACAATTTCTTGGTGTTGACTTCCATCCTCCAAAAAATGGGTGTCCCCATAAGTTGTTTTCAGCACGCCGGTTTTCAAATTCAATGAAGCATTTTTTATTGCATCGTCGTAAGCCCGGATAATTTTGTCTTTTCCTTCAGGGCTTTTAAAGATTGATTTATTCATGAATGGTTTGTATAAAGTTGTAATTGAGCATTGGATTAACGTCCTGTCGCTTTAACACCTCTTAAAGTCATGACCGTACTTGTTATCATAGCGGCTTTTTTACCATCACTGCGGAAAATATCGCATTGATAGTGACTTAAATTTTTTCCACTATGTAAGGGGGATGCTTTGGCAGTGAGTATATCCTCGAAAACGGGCCGGTAAAAATTGATTTTCAATTCTACGGATGTAAAAGTTTCGCCTTCCTGAATAAGGGTCGAATGTGCGGTTCCGATGGCTGCGTCTGCCAGTTCACAAAGCAGGCCTCCGTGAATTGTTCCCTGCTGGTTACTGTGTTTTTCTTTTGTTGTATTGATTTGAACAGTTGCTGTACCTAAACCGACTTCCATAATGTCTATGCCCAATGTTTTTGATATTGGTGTTGGGTAATGCATGTGCGTATGCATGTCATCGGTAGTTTCACTTTTTATCAATTTATTTAGGTAATCTAATATCGATAGTTTTGTCATATACGTTGTTATTATATTTATAAAAAAATAAACCAATCGGTTTTTTTTTGGCTAAAAAATTATATGTTTTCCATGCTTCCTATTATAGACTGTATGGCATGCAAATGGTGCAAATCATGCTCAGCAACAAAATGCATCAGGTCAATGATATTCATTGGTTGATGTAATCTCGGATGCATACTTGTCTTCAACAAGTCTTCTTCACTCATTTTTTGAAGCATTGCAATTGTTTTGTGTCTTTCGCTGACCAGGTTCTTAATAAGCTCTTCAATCAACATGTTGTTGAAAGAAGACTTATCGGTTGCTGTATTGTTTAAATCGGCAGGGGACAGATCTGGTTTTCCTTCCTTTATATCTCTAAAACGGATTCGCCATAGATCTTCTAAAAGGATTAAATGCCCTATATTCTCATTGACAGACCATTTATCTCTCATTTTGCGGGTTGAAACCTCTGTAGGACAACTTTTCAGCAGCTTATTTAGAACAGCCGGAAAATGTTCAAGTCGTTTTAGAAATTCGTCAAAATATTCCGAACCTGTGTTTGAATCAAATTGCCGATCGAACCATCTGACAAACGATTGTGGCTTTACTTCTTTCATTAGTATCAATTTATAGGTTATTACTATTGATCCATGCTTTGACAGGTATTATCCACTCATCTAATGCCCTGAACAGAAAGCCGTGTTCCAGACCTGTGTTGAGGGTAATTTCCTTAAAAGATTTTAAACCAGAATTTTTAAGCCTAAGTTGCCTTGATAATAACTCAGCGCCGACATCGGTTTTTTCGTTAATCGATAAAACCTTTCCGTAGAGCCTGAACTTTCGATCTTCGTTCAACGAGTCATTTTTAAAGCTTGCGCCAATAATTACAAATTTTAAATCTGGATTTTTGGCATAATAGGAGATGTATTGAGCTATATAACCTCCCTGAGACGTTCCGACAATTGCAATCCGGTCATAGGGAACTCCGAATCTGTGTAAGCTGTCAATTTTAAGGATCACCTTTTTTGCATACATCTTAGGATCAGTGCCGGGATTTCTCTTTTCAGATATTAGTACAGAATTTGTGGATCGAAGTTTTTCTAAAATAGCTGTATATGCCGCTGGTCCGTATTTAGGATGGGATTCATTTAAGGAATGTTCTTCCAAAAATTTATTATGCAAAAAAAATACATACTTTTTTTGAGTACTATTTTGAGCATTAATAGCAAACGGAAGAAATGACAGATAAAGAAATAGTAACCTAAGAAACATATAATTTGAATAAACAGACTATTTTAATTTAGAGACAACATCAGATTTTATTGTTCCTTATCCATAAGATGCCCTTTTGAGGCTGTCAATGCATACACCATAGGGATTTTGTCTCCAAGATGAGCAATTCTGAACTTACCGGGTTCAAATTCAATTGAATTATTGAAATTATTGTATGGTGAATAATCAAATTCTTCAATGGAATTCATTTCTAAACCATTTTGCATCAGATTACTTATTACTTCAGCTAAGCCGTGGTTCCAGCCAATTGATTTGACTTCAAATTCCGCTTCTTTATCTGCATAAGTTCCTTTTTCAGTTTCTATAATGGCTCCGGAATTAAAATATCTGTATTCAATCTTTTTAAACCCCGAATCAAACATCCAGACAACCGGATGAAATTCTACAAAAACAAACGTACCACCGGGTTTCAGGAATTTCGAAATTATCTTTGCCCACCGATCCAGATCCGGAAGCCAGCCGATGGTCCCATAACTTGTAAAGACAATATCAAACTGACGATCCAGATGATTGGGAAGATCATAAACATCGCTGCAGATAAAAGTTGTTGAAACATTACTCTGTTTTGCCAGTTCCCGTGCTCGATCTATTGCTACATCCGAAAGATCAATGCCGACTAAGTCCGCTCCCAGGCGACTTAAAGAGATACTATCCTGTCCGAAATGGCACTGTAAATGCAATACGGATTTTCCTGTCAAATCTCCAAGTAAATTAAGTTCTATATCTTTTAATGAATTTTTCCCATTCAAAAAGGCATCCAGGTTATAAAAATCAGAATTGATGTGAACTTCTGTTCTGGTATTCCAAGATTCCCTGTTTATTTCCAAATAATTGTCTTCTATGTTCATATGTATTTATCTAATGAGATGAATTGATTTTTTGCCATTCCTCGTAGCTAAGTACGCCAAGCTCTGGCTGGCTTTTACCGTTCAGAATATGGATAAACTCCAGTTGATTTCCGTCTGGATCGTCAAAATAAAGAGCAAGTGCGGGCATCCAGGCAAAAACCATTGGTTCATTGCTGCCATTTTTGAGAAAATTATAAGCCTTTAATCCGTTTTTCTCTAAAAAAGTATTTGCATCTTTTAAAATAAAATCTTTGGAACAGCTGAATGCAAAATGTCTTTTATGGAGATTACCTTTTTGTTCCCAAAGTCCGAGCATGGCCTTTTTATTTTCTCCAACCCAAAGAAACGCGATCGGCCTGGTTTCATCATAATGTGCAAGCTGCAGGCCCAATATTTGAGTATAGAAATGCACTGCATTTTCCAAGTTGCTTACCTGGATGTGTGTCTCATATAGTCCTTCAATCATTTTTATGTATTTTATTCTTAATAATTAGAGTGTTGTGATAATTATGACCATTTCATTTTAGCATATGTATGATCGGGTAATCTTTACCTGAGCCATCCTTTTCGGATCTTCCTGCTCTCCTGAACCCTAATTTTTTGTAAAATCCGATGGCCTGACAGTTTTGCTCAATAACGTCAACCTTTGTAATGCCTTTTGTTTCATCCATAAATTGAAATAAGCTCTTGCCATAGCCTTCTCCACGGTAATCATTGTGAACAAACAGCATTTCAAGACTTCCTTCCGATACCGATGAAAATCCGACAGGTTTCCCATTTTCAATAAGGAGAAATACTTCGAGATTGGGCAGATAATCTTTTGGGATGGCTTCTTTAAAATAAGTAAAATCTTCTTCGGCAAGAAAGTCATGTGTAGCTTTGACCGCAGATTCCCAGATTTCCATAATACTGGGATAATCTTCTATGGTTGCCAGTCTGATCTGTTGTGACATAATTTTAAAAAATATAGATATAAATATATTAAATATTCAATGATGGTCTTCCTGATGCTATCGTATAAGCTTCTTTCATTACCTCGGAATAGGTTGGATGGGCATAACTCATTGTAGCCATATCATTTGCTGTCACTTCATATTCCAGTCCGACAACGGCCTGTGCAATCAAATCCGCCGCGCGGGCACCTATGATATGCACTCCCAAAAGTTCGCCGTACTTCGGATCGGAAAGCACCTTTACGAAACCTTCCGTTTCCATTCCGGCTCTGGCTCTGGCATTCACGGCAAAAGGAAATGTACCGACATTATATTCAACTCCCTGTTTCTTTAATTGTTCTTCGGTAGAGCCTACAGAAGCCACTTCCGGCCAGGTGTATACGACTGAAGGGATACGGTCATAATTGATATGAGGTTTCTGACCATTGATTCTCTCCACTACAAATACGGCTTCTTCCTCTGCTTTGTGAGCCAGCATCGCGCCACCTACAACATCTCCAATCGCATAAATGTTTGGAGCTGAAGTCTGAAGCAATTCATCGACTTTCACTGTACCATTGTTGTTCAATTCCACGCTGGTATTTTCTAAACCCAGACCGGTTACATAGGGTTTTCTGCCGACAGCAACTAAAATATAGTCGGCGGTGAGCTCTTGTTCTTCTCCTTGTTTATTTTTGAAAAAAACCTTAGCCGTGTTCCCATGATTTTCAGCTTTGTAGACAGCCTGCTGAAGTTTGATTTCTACACCTTCTTTGGTTAAGATCTTCGATAGAGCTTTACCTAATTCACTATCCATTGTCGCAATGAGATTATCCGCATATTCTAAGATAGTCACTTTGGTTCCGATCCTGTTGAATATGGAAGCCATTTCCACACCGATTACGCCGCCGCCGATAATCACGATGCTATCGGGCTTTTTCTGCAATTCCAGCGCTTCGGTAGAAGTGATGATCCTCTTTTTGTCGATAGTAATGCCCGGAATTGTAGCGGGTTTCGATCCTGTAGCAATAATAAACTTATCTGAATTAATTACAGTTTCAGCCTGATCATCGTGTACAATTTTCAATGTTTCATTATTGACAAAAGAACCTGAACCCTGGAAAACTGTGATCTTATTTTTTCTCATCAAAAAATCCAGACCTTGTGTGTTTTTGGCCACTACCTCGCTTTTTCGCTTAAAAAGCTGTTCAACATTGAGCCGCAGATCCGAATATTCAATGCCGTGTGTTCCGAAACTACTGAGTGCATCTGCATAATGATGCGTACTGTCCAGCAGCGCTTTTGTAGGAATGCAACCTACATTGGTACAAGTGCCACCCAAAGTATTATACTTTTCAATGATTGCTGTTTTATAGCCTAATTGAGCACTTCTAATAGCTGCTACATACCCGCCAGGACCTGACCCTATTACGGTAATATCAAATGTTTCCATCTTATTGTTTAAATATTTTTAATAATCTATAAATAAACCGATCGGTCTTTTTGTAAGCAAAAAAATTATGCTTTCAAATTTCTGATCATTTTCTCTAAAAAAGACATCGCTATATTAAGCTCTGTCATATGGTTGTTGACCTTTGCCTGCATAAATGCACCTTCGATCATCGAGATCATTACTACTGCAATTTCGATAGGATCGGCATCTGCTTTTATTTCATTTCTATCTATGCCGCGTTTGATTTGATTTTCGATAGATGTTTTCCAAAAGTTCAGGGCTTTTTGTACACGTTTCTGGAGTGATGGATGTGTATCATCAGCCTCCGTAGCTGTGTTTAAAATCGGGCAGCCTGCCTGTAAATACGGATATCTGAAATAGTTTTTGTATGTGTGGGGATAAACAAGCAATCTTTCGATAGAATCATTAGTTGCTAAAATACGTTCTTTCATATGCTGTGTTACTTTACCAAAATTGTAGTCAAATACACTTAATGCAATTTCATCCTTATTCTCAAAATTACCGTAAATGCAACCTTTCGAAAGACCGGTTGCACTCATTACATCATTTATTGAAGTACCCGCATAGCCTTTCACATTGAAAACGGTCGAAGTTTTCTCAATGATAAGCTGTTTGGTATTTTCGGATTTTTGAGTTTTCATCAGCAATAATTCTTATTCGGGACAAAGTTAAATAAAAAAATAGAACAATCGGTCTTTTTAAAAATAAACGATAAGATTTTATTTTTTAATCATTCGTTATTTGATTATTATAACTTATATTAATGGCTGCTTTAGAGGACTAAAATATAATGCAAACTGCTTTGGAGAATTATAGTTTCAAGATGTCAAATTTACAGATATTACAAAAAATAGCGTCAATTGTCTCTAGTTGGCGCCATTTGGTTGTTTGTGGCTTGACGAGTGAATCTTCAAATACTTTTATCTATGATTTTGTTCATTTGTGGCAGCTAAGAAATAGTAATGGGGTTCAAAAAAAATACAATATATATAGTGAGTTTATTTAAAATAAATAATTAGTTTTATTAATGGAACTGAATGATAATACAAAATCATTTTTCGTAATTTAAGAGTTATAAAACTTCGTGAAAATGCCAAGAGAAATTCTCTATCTTAAAATCGCAAAAATTTTAGAAAATCAGATATTAAGTGAAACCTTGAGGACTGGCGATAAATTACCCTCCTTACGTTCATTACAAAAAATTTACAACGTTGGACTAAATACTGCACAGCAGGCCTACACTTTGCTTGAGAGTAAATCTTTAATAATTTCAAAGCCAAAGTCAGGATATTTTGTCAGTGGAACCTCTAAACGAAAGTTGGCGCTTCCATCAGTAAGTAACCCGATTGTGACCGCAACAAAAAATGAAACTGAATATCTAACTTATAAGGTTTTTGACGTTTTGAGGGATAAAAGCGTAAGACAATTTTCCTTGGGCGTTCCTGATGAAAAACTTTTGCCAATTTCTAAACTTAACAAAGGAATAATAAAAGTTATGCGGGAACTTGATGGCAGCGGCACTGCATTTGAGCCCGCTCAGGGGAGTTTGAATTTGAGAAGAAATATTGCTAAATGGTCTTTAGCGAGGGAAGGAGAGCTGAGTGAAGATGATATTATAACTACCTTGGGAACAATGAATGCGATTTATCTATGTTTAAATGCTGTAACTAAACCAGGAGATACTATTGCCACTGAGAGCCCTGTATACTTTGGAATATTGCAATTGGCAAAGTCGATGGGATTAAATATTCTTGAATTGCCTACACATCCTGTTACAGGGGTTGACCTGGAGGCATTAAAACAAAATATTAATAAAATTGATCTTTGTTGTTTCACCTGCAATTTCAATAATCCACTAGGAAGTTTGATGCCAGATGAAAACAAAAAGGCCTTAGTGGAACTGTTAACACATTATAACGTTCCGTTAGTTGATGATGATCTTTTTGGGGTTCTTCATTTTGGTGAGACACATCCAACGTTGTGTAAAAATTATGATGAAGCAGGAATAGTGATGAGTTGCGGAGGCTTCTCCAAAACATTGGCGCCAGGATATAGAATAGGATGGATCGAACCAGGCCAATTTAAAGAAAAAATCCTATGGAATAAACTTGTACAAACTGTTGCGATGCCTTCATTGTTACAGGAAGTGATCGCAGATTTTATGGAAAACGGGAGGTATGATCATCATCTCAGGGTACTTCGCCATACGTTATATACTAACTGCCTCAAATTCCAACAAACCATAGAAGAACATTTTCCTGATAATACTAAAATTTCCCAGCCTCAAGGGGGATTTTTCTTATGGTTGGAGCTGGACAAAAAAATTGATACCCGAGAACTCTATGATATTGCTATCAGGCAAAAAATAAGCTTTGCTCCCGGAAGCTTATTTACTGGTCATAATCAGTTCAACAATTGCATGAGATTAAATTTTGCATTAAAATGGGATGAACATGTTTACCAAGATCTCAGACGTTTAGGAAATATGGTCAAAAGACAGATCAATCTGTAGCCATAAAAAAACATAAATCTATATCTGTATTTGTTTATTGTAACATCCGACATTTGTATTGAATGTTGAAACAATATAGTTATGAATAAAAATCTAGCTTTCGGGCTTTTATTATTAGGGATGGCTTTTATGGGCGTTGCTTTTGTATTTGTTAAAGACGCTGTGACATCGTACTCTCCATTTGTATTTCTCTTTTACAGATTTTTAATTTCCACAGTCATTTTATCTGTTATATTCAGCAAAAACTTAAAACAGATTAACATCAGAACATTCGAAGCTTCTTTCCTCTGTGGAATTCCCCTATTTTTTAGTATTTTTTTTCAAACTATTGGTTTACGCTATACGAGTGTTGCAAACTCGGCCTTCATCACTGGAATGGTTGTTCTACTTATTCCGATTTTTAAACTGATATTTTACAAGAAAAAAGTGAAATTTATCATCTGGATCTCTTGTCTGGTTGCAGCAATAGGTTTGTTTATAATTACATTAAAGAACGGGCTTCAGCTTAATATAGGTGACACATGGACCTTTGCATGTGCCATAGCCCTCGCTTTTTACGTGCTTCAAACAGGTAAATTTGCTGAGTCTCCAAATCCGATGGCCCGCGTCACCATTATTATGGCCATATGCACTATAGGCAGTTTATTTGGTGAAATGATGACCGTTGACGCAGAGTGGTTTCCATTAGATTTCAATTTCTGGAAAGGTGTTATTTTTTCGGCAATTTTTGGAACTGTATATATGTATTCGGTGCAAAACTATGTTCAACGTTTCATTTCTGAAGAAAAAGTAGCGCTTGCTTATTTAACAGAACCCATATTTGCAACAGTTTCAGCCGTTATTCTTATTGATGAAAAAGTGAATATTAATACATTCTTAGGTGGTGGCTTGATTTTACTTGCAATGTTTTTATCCGAGCTTAGAACTGCAAATCTCAAGAGATTTTTAAATAGCACTAAAACTGTAAAATCTAGCAGCAACAGTTCAAAAATTTAATGAAATTTCGATATAAAGGTGTCTGCCTCTATGATCAATAGAGAATCATAGTGTACCTGTACGCGTAATCATTTTGGTATGTAATATATTTTTGATATAATAAATTTTATAAGTATGAAAATAGTTCTTTTAGACAAAAAATACTTTCTCTCAGATTTCCCTCAAAATGAATGGGGCGCTGTATGGGAAGAATACGATGATACTCCGGAAGATAAAATTCTAGCGAGATTATCAGGTGCTCACATTGCTTTGACACATGGTGTTAAACTTAACCGTGAAATAGTAAGTAAGCTTCCTGACCTCAAAATGATCTCTGTTAACAGTACTGGTTACGAACGAATTGATGTTGAAGCTTGTAAGGAATTTGGTGTTACTGTTTGTAACATTAAAGATTGGTGTACAAATTCCGTAGTGGAGCATATCTTATCTTGTATGTTTGCTCTTAACAGGCTCTTACCTTCCTATCATAGTTTTGTAAGAAACGGGAACTGGAAAGCAACGCCTTATGAAATAGCTTTTAAACCTGCGAAGGAGCTCAGGGGATCAGTTATTGGCATCGTTGGATATGGTATGCTTGGTAAGCATTTAAAGAGCGTTTGCCAAGCAATGGGTTTAACTGTGTTAGTGTCTGAACATAAAAACAGGACTAGTGTACGTAATGGATATACGCTCTTTAACCAGGTTGTAAGGCAGAGTGACTTTCTTGTGATCCAAACACCTTTAAGTAATGAAACATACCATATGATTTCGACTGAAGAGTTTGAGATGATGCAAGATGATGCTTACCTGATCAACTGCGGTCGTGGTGGGCTAATCGATGAAGGTGCATTACTGAAAGCATTAGAACAAAATAAAATCGGTGGAGCGGCACTCGATGTATTGGAAGCTGAAACATTTGAAAACAAAGCGCTACTTCATTATAAAGGCTCCAATCTTATTTTATCGCCACATATTGCCTTTGCCAGTGTACAGTCAATCAAAAAAAATACAGAGATGGTTTTGGACAATGTCAGGCAGTATATTAATGGCAGTCCGATTAATGTTGTTAATTAGATCATTACCAAATGATATAGGCAATAATATTCATGGTCTCCTTTCAATAAATAAATGTAAATAAAAATAGAAAAAATTATATGAACCTTACAATTTATCAAGTAGATGCCTTTGCCGACGAAGTCTTCAAAGGTAATCCAGCTGCAGTATGTCCTTTAACAGAATGGCTGGAGGACGAATTGCTTTTAAAAATAGCAGCAGAGAATAATTTATCAGAAACTGCTTTTTATGTGCAGAAGGATAACCAGTTTGATATTCGATGGTTTACACCGAGCTCAGAAGTGGATCTTTGCGGCCATGCTACTCTCGCATCAGCATTTGTAATTCGTAACTGCGAAAATTATCAAGAACAGCATATCAATTTTTATTCTCCAAGAAGTGGAAGTTTACCGGTTACCGTTTTACAAGATAAATTCGTACTGAATTTTCCTACTGATCAATACATAGAAGTTCCATTATCTGATGAGTTACTTGCTGTAACAGATAAACAGCCTATTGCTGCTTATAGAGGTAAAACTGATTTTATGCTGGTGTTTGAAGACTCGGCGGATATTGCTAGCATGAAACCTAATCTTACAGTCATATCAAAGATTGATGCAAGAGGAATTATTGTCACAGCAAAAGGTATAGATCATGATTTTGTGTCACGATTCTTTGCGCCTGCCGTAGGTGTAGATGAAGATCCTGTCTGTGGTTCTGCCCACACCACGCTTGCTCCGTATTGGGGACAGCAATTGAATAAAACGAATCTGCAAGCTTTTCAGCTGTCGGCGAGAAGCGGTCAAATTTACTGTAAGTTGCTTGGTGACAGAGTTGAACTAGGTGGTACAGCAGTGCTCTATTTAAAAGGGGAGATTTATATTTAGCTTTGTGACGCGAATACATCTCAGCTATTTCTCTGTGCTGATCTATATCTATACGCCCGTAAAATATTTTCTCGCCAAACTTATCCCTGACCTTTTCCAAATTCGGTTTCATCACATGGCAAGGACCACACCATGTAGCATGGAAGTTCAACAGCGTTAGTTGATCCCCTTTAATCATTTCAGACAGATCCATCACTATCATTTTTATTAAACATTCAGTGTATTATAACCTTTGTCTTTAAGCTGGAACATATAGATCCATGAATTTTTAGTTGTATAAAGCCGCTTGTCAAGTTTTTCCAAAGGTATATTGAAATAGCTAAGGGCATTTTCACAGACAACAATCTTAGCGCCAATCTTTTCGCAGGCCGCAATGTCATCTAACAAGGAAGGATCTTCCGCAATATCCTTTGCAAGTTCGCCTGCTACAACTATCACAAAACTATACTGATTGCCTTTGACGTTCATCTCATTAGCAGTAAGTATGGAGGCCCTGAAATGTTGTACATCTGTAACCATCACTGCAAATTTGGTAGAATGCCCCTCGTACTTAGAAGCAGGGGCAGTTTGCTTTCTCTCCTGTGCAAAACAGGAACCAAGTAGCGATAATAACAAAAGTAAGGCGAACAAAGCTCCTGTTTTTAGCTTCATATTTACAGATCTTAATCGTTTTTATAAATAAACTCGTAGTTTTTTTCAATTGCGGGATCTAAACTTTTGCCAACATGACATTTAGTTTTTGCCGCAGCTTCGATCACAGCCTTTTGTTCGGGTGTATAATCATTTTTAAAGAAAATTTTTATATTCATCTTACCCACTTTAGATCCATCTTCACTCATATCATAAGTAATTTCACTTTTGGATTCTGTAGTTTCAAAATGTTCCTTTCGCGCCTCCCAATCAATTGTTCCTAAAATACAACTGCCATAGGCACTAGCCAAAAGATCTACCGGGTTAAAACGTGCAGCATTAACTGCAATTCTTTCTTCACTCAAAGGTGTTTTTGTACTTGATCTGTACTTTCCTTCGTAATTTGTTTCTATTAATATTGACATTTTGTTAAATTTTAAAAGGTTTAAAAATGCTGTTACAGTATACGTATTATAACAGCATTTTGCATTTATTTTATTTTGAAAGTACTTCAGCCAATGCCTCGGCAAGCGGAGCTGCTGATGCTGGACTCTGTCCGGTCATTAATACGCCGTCAACAACTACATTAGGCTCCCAGTTCGCAACACTTTTGTAGTTAGCGCCTCTTCTTTTTAGTTCTTGTTCCAATGAAAACAACAAGTGTTTATCCAGTTCTATTTCATTATCCTCTGCATCTTTGAACCCTGTAAGATTCAAACCTTCAACCAGATATTTTCCATTTGATAATTTGACATCTCTCAGGATAGCTGGTGCGTGACAAACCATTGCGATTGGTCTGTTTGACTCGTAAAAATCTTTTATCAATTTTATAACGAAAGAGTCACTGGCCAAGTCCCAAAGCAAGCCATATCCACCAGGAAAGAAAACGGAATCAAACGTGCTGTAGTCAATGTTTCTGAGTTTTCTTGTATTTTTTGCTGCATATAGTGCAACCGGATCTTCTAAGAAGCGTTCTGTGTATCCTGTTGTGAAGGGTTCTTTCATACTTAGCAAGTCTATCGGAGCATCACCTCCATCCGGAGAAGCAAACACTACCTCATACCCCGCTTCTGTAAGAATATAGTATGGCGCGGCTAATTCTGTAAACCATGTTCCTGATTGTTTACCACTGATACCCATTTCATCAACTGATGACATTACCAATAAAACTCTTTTTTGAATGTTTCCTGTGTTCATAATAATAAAATTTAAATGTTAATATTTTTTTTATTTGTTACTAAGACTGAAACATTTAAAAAAGATGCAAAGAAAAATTATTTTTTTAAAAAATTATTCTAACTAATTGATTTACAATGTTGTTATTTTGCTGTTTTCTATGCTTGCCCGTTCGTTTTTTAGCAATGTACACTCTGATTTGATATCAAAAGATATCATTTCACCGGTCTCTCCAAAGCTGACTACGCAACACTCCAAGAATTTTTCTTTTAGTTTTACCCGTGCTCTTTGAATTCTTGATTTTGTGTTAGGAAGTGTCAGATGCAGTTGTTCTGCTATTTTCTTTTGATCATTACCTTCTATATCGTACAGGTAAAGTGGCTGAGCATATTCCTCAGGTATCAATTTCAACAGTACTTTAATATAATCCGAAGCTTCTCCCAGGACCGATCTTTCCTGCTCGTCTTCTACTATTTCGAAATCCAGAGCATCTCTTTTATTATTCTTCTTATAATAATCTATTATTGCATTTTGCGTCACTTTATAGAGCCAGGATTTTAAGTACATGACATCTTTTCCATTTGAACAGTATTGGTAGCTCTTAAGTAAGACTTCCTGAAGTACATCCTTTGCATCATCCTGATCGGTAATGCGTTTTTTGATGAAGCCTAATAAAGAAGATTTATAATCTTCCCAAACTTCAAATATGTTACATTGTGCCATAGTATTGTTATTGCTTAAGGTTGTTATTGTTTACAAATCAGACCATGGAGCTGTTAAGCCTTTCCGAATGAATGTTTTTAGATCATAAATTATTCTAAAAATTATTAATGCTTGTTTTTAGCATTTATTTTATTTTTTTCATATCGATCACAAAACGGTAATGAACATCGCCTTTCAGCGTGCGCTCAAATGCTGTGTTTATATAATCCGGTGCAATAATTTCAATCTCTGATGTTATATTGTTTTGAGCACAATAATCCAACATTTCCTGTGTTTCGGGAATTCCACCAATAAGGGATCCTGTAATATTTCTTCTTTTAGAAATGAGGTGATATGCTGATAATTGTGGCATCTCGGGAGGCACTCCCAAAAGAATCATAGTTCCGTCTTTTTTTAATAAATTAAGATAGGTGTTATAATCATGTTTAGCCGAAACCGTATCTATAATAAAATGGAAAGACGAAGAAGCATCCTTCATTTGTTGCTGGTCAGAGGTGACTATGAAGTGATGGGCTCCTAAAGCCATTGCACTTTCCTGCTTTGATGGTGAGCCACTTAAAACTGTTACTTCAGCACCGAAACTTACCGCAAATTTTACCGCCATGTGTCCCAGGCCACCCAGCCCTAGTACAGCAACTTTATGTCCACGACCTATTTTCCAATGTTTAAGTGGTGAGTAGGTTGTAATTCCTGCACAGAGCAATGGGGCTACTGCAGCGGGATTTAACTTTTCAGAAATGTGTAAAACGTGGTTTTCATCTACCACAATAGTTTCACTGTAGCCCCCTTTAGATACTGTACCATCCGGAAGTTTGGAATTTTGAGTAGGTACAATGCCTCCGTCACAATATTGCTCTTCGCCAATAGATCCGTCTTCGCAGTTTTTGCAGGAATCAATAAAGTAACCTACGCCCACCATTTCACCTACTTTAAATTTTTTGGCATTACTTCCAACAGATTTTATTCTGCCAACAATTTCATGCCCCGGTACCAGCGGGTAAATAGTTCCCCCATATTCATTTTTTGCCTGATGGATATCTGCGTGACATATGCCGCAGTATAATATCTCGATAAGTACATCGGTATCTTTTGGTTCACTTCTTTCAAAATTGAATGGCGCCAGTTCTGTAGTTGGACTGTGTGCTGCATATCCTTTGGTTGGTATCATTGTTTTATAGTTTTTTAAATATTATACTATGCAGAAATGCTGTCATCTCTCTAGATGACAGCATTTCCCTTGTTTGGAAAATTGCTTACAGTACGCTGTAAATACGTACATCAGGGTTATCTTGCAAATAAGGTTTTAAGGCTACGACCACATCCTTGTTAAAAAGGTCACTTGAAAGATAGTTTTCAGCATCTTGTGTCGATTCAAAACCATGCAGTACCTGTACGTCTTCATCTCTGATCAATAGTTCTTTGGATGTAGCACCTTTGATTTGTTCCAGAAATGGAGCTTTATACTGGTTGTAAACACCTGCTGCATTTGCTCTGTCTGCATCATTTATTTTCAGACTAATTTCTAAATACGCTTTTGCCATGATATATAAATTTATTTTTTACAATACAAAGTTCCGAAGAAGCATACGATGCTAAAATGGACAGAAACGAAAAAAGCTGGTAGAAATCGGAAAATGTGGTAGTTTCCGTTGTTTAAAACCTTAGATTTTAGAGTTTTAATATAAACAACTAAGCAATGAGCATTATATCGAATACCAAGGTCAATTGATTATGATAGCCGTAAGCATTGAAGTCAAGTTAAACTGAGCCCAGCTACAGTGAAATTTTATTCTACTGTTTTTGATAATGAAACAAAATCAGGCTTTACTTCAAATGGATAGTTACATCATACCAATCCGGATATGGGGCATTGAGATGATAGATATGATGCATATGAATTGATAACTATTGAATTGACTTCCTGAATTCAGACGGGGAGGAACCGACGTGCTTTTTAAAATATTTAACAAAATATGATGGATCATCAAAACCCAGTTTATAGCCTATCTCATTAATATTAAAATTTGAATGGACCAACATTCGTTGGGCTTCCAAAACGATTCGTCCCTGTATAATTTGCGAAGGTGTTTTATTTAATGTCTGGCTAGTAATGTCTGATAAAGTGCGAGTCGAAATATGCATCTTTTCTGCATATTCAGCCACGGAGTAGCCTTTGGTATAATTTTCATCAAGAAGGTTGACAAACTGAATAAGTTGTGACCTTTTATCGTCCAGAGCAAAAGGGGTCTTTCCTTCATTTTGTTCAAATTCAATTTTTCTGCGCTGCACCTGGATTAGAAAAGATTTTAAATAGGTACGGAGTAATTCTTCCTGTCCAAAATATCCTGCACCACTGAGAAGTTCAGTTCTGATCAGTCTGATGTACTCCTCTAAAATATACTCAATACCGTAGCCAATGCAACAAGAAGGAGTTTGATAAGGGTTATTGAAAAGACTGCATTTTACAAGAAAATCAATTCCATTATCACTCTGCCCTAGAAACAGTTCACTAAAGTGGAGCAGGTAACCTTCGTAATCTACATTCTCATCAAAATAATGAACCTGATTTTTGGCAATAAAAAAAATGGCATTTTCAAATATTTCATATTCTTTAAAGTCGACAAAATGTTTTCCTATTCCGCTTTTAAACCAGATGATCTGATAGAAACTATGGATATGAGGCTTGGTTGCATTTCCTTGATGCTCTATAAGGTAACCCTTTAAATCGTGAACAGTAAATTGGGCCTTTTCTGGCTGGTGCTGGTTAAGGTGGTATTCCTTTATAGTTGTTGTAATTTTCTTTGCCATACTAATATACTGAGATTAAA
The DNA here is from genome assembly GCF_003071065.1 of Sphingobacterium athyrii. GTDB lineage: Bacteria > Bacteroidota > Bacteroidia > Sphingobacteriales > Sphingobacteriaceae > Sphingobacterium > Sphingobacterium athyrii. The sequence goes on from NZ_QCXX01000002.1 coordinate 888,778, forward strand.
GGTATTACTTCCTTCTATTAAAAACAGCACCATAAATAATAATTTTCCTGCCGAAAGATCAGGTAATGCTTTACAAAAATACAAAATACAGCACAAGAAAAAGTTAGATACACTTCAAATGAACAGTATTTGCTGATAAATACCTGATATTTTCCGATAATTACCATGTTTATTTTTCGGTAAATTATCAATTTCGTGCCATGGAACAGAAAGAAGAAATTGTTATTATTGGGGGAGGGCTCAGCGGCTTAGTCTTAGCTTATCTGCTGTCAAAGAGAAATATCAGAACTACAGTACTGGAAGCTGCACCACGGTTGGGAGGTAGAATTCATACAATTGAGGGTACATTGGGAACGCCTCTTGAATTGGGGGCAACATGGTTGTCGGACATGCATACTAACCTAATTAATCTTTTAGAGGAGCTTGGGTTAAATAAGTATCCGCAGTATTCAAAGGGCATTTCTTTATTCCAGACTAAATCATTTGAACCGCCGCAAAAGTTTGATGTCCCTGAATCGGAAAATCCTTCTTATAGGATCGCAGGCGGAACGCAGGAGCTTATTAATGCCCTTGCTCAAAAACTTCCTACGAACTCTATACACTTAAAAAATAAAGTCACTTCTATAGTTGAAGAAAAAGATTATCTGATTATAGAAACTACTAAAGGCCATAAATACTTTTCCACTATGGCTGTTCTGTGTATGCCTCCTCAGTTGATTGAAAATCAAATCAGCTTTCTACCTGAATTACCGGTTTCACTCACTAATATTTTATCGAAAGTCCATACCTGGATGGGGGGTGCACTTAAATTTACACTTGAATACGACCGACCCTTTTGGAAAGATAACGGATATTCGGGAATGTTGTTTAGTCATTCAGGCATCATCACAGAGATGTATGATCACACAAATTTTGAAGAAAGTAAGTTTGGATTTACAGGTTTTCTAAATGGTAGTGCTGCTTCTTATCTTCCCAATGTCAGAAAAGAAAATGTGGTACTGCAGTTAACGAACTTATTGGGAAGTCAAGCCTCAAACCCGGTATCTTATTTTGATAAAATATGGACTGATGAATTTATCCTCGGTGGCAGTCAAATAATTCAACGCCCACATCAGTTTAATGGGCATCCTTTATTGCTAGAGCATTATTTGAAGGACAAGCTGTTATTTTGTGCTACAGAAACTGCGACAGAATATGCAGGATATATGGAAGGAGCAGTAGTTGCTGCCCAGAGGGCGGCAGCACAAATTTTATAGTTTTTATACTATTAAACTTGCTTACAAAATGGGAGGCTTTGGTTCCCGAAAGAAAATAGCTGTTTGTTATATTCAGAAAGAAAATTAGCTAAATCATGTTTATCTAGATGTGAACTTTGAGATTGGGGAGAAAGCATATTGTTTTTAGAAATTTCATTCCACCGCGGAGTATTGACAAATAATTCCTCCAGATAAACTTTGTCCAATTGGTTGCACTTCAATTTATTAATTTGCTTCACCTTTTAACAGCAATACGTTCAATTTCGATACCTACACCTTTATAGCTCATGAAGAGACTTCAACCGTGCTTCTTGCCGGTAAACTATTCTTAAAATAACTGCCATAAATTTTGTTGACGGTTTCAAACTGTTTTATGTCCGTCAAAAAGCTTGTTGTTTTGGTAATATGCTGAAAATCGGATTGATTATTTTCCGATACAAAACTTCGAAAAAATATTATCCAGTAAATCGTCTGTTGACACAGTTCCCGTGATCTCACCAAGGTGATATAGCGCCTGACGGATATCCATCGCCAAAAAATCCGACGTGACCGGATTATCAATGCCGAATAGTACGCGCTCAAGTGAGTCAGATGTTTTCTGCAAAGCTTCGACATGTCGGATATTAGTGACCATGACATCCTCTGTATTCAAATTTCCGAGCTGCACCCTATTGATAAGTTCTTCTTTTAATTCTTCAACACCGATTTGCTCTTTAGCCGAAATATAAAGGGGATTCAGTGAAGCGTATTCATCTTTTTGCTGGTCAGATAATAGATCAGCCTTATTGATGATGGTCAAAAATGGAATTTGAAGGTTTTGAATTTCCTGCAACTGTGATTGCACTTCGTCTACTTTGTCCTGTAGCGGATCAAAGAGATAAATAATCAGTCTCGCTTGCTTCATTTTTGCACGGGTGCGCTCAACTCCCTTTGCTTCAATAATATCTGCGGTCTCACGAATACCTGCGGTATCAATAAATCGAAAGGTCACCCCATGGATGTTAATTTCATCTTCGATGGTATCACGTGTAGTACCTGCAATGTCCGACACGATAGCCCGCTCTTCGTTTAAAAAAGCATTTAATAGGGTTGATTTGCCTACATTTGGCTTACCGGCAATGACCACGGGAACGCCATTTTTTAACACATTTCCCTGTTCAAAAGATAGAATCAATTTTTGTACAATGACCTTAATTTTATTGATTAAATTCTTTAGCTGGTCTCTATTAGCAAATTCTACATCTTCCTCCGAAAAATCCAATTCGAGCTCAATGAGGGAGGCAAAATGGATCAAGTCTTCGCGAAGGGATTTAAGTTGATTGGAAAATCCACCCCGCATTTGTTGCATGGCTATTTGATGTGATGCTGCGGAATTGGAGGCAATCAAATCAGCGACAGCTTCGGCTTGTGAAAGATCCATTCCGCCATTTAGGAAGGCACGAAGCGTGAATTCGCCAGCTCGGGCTGCCCGGGCGCCTTGTTTGATAAGCAAATGAATAACACGCTCAATAATGTATTTGGAATTATGCGTAGATATTTCTACTGAATTTTCTTTGGTGTAGGAATTGGGCGCGACAAATAAGGATACCAGTACCTCATCAATAATCTCATCACCGTCACGGATGGTTCCAAAATGAATCGTGTGGGAGGCTTGCTGACTGAGGTCTTTACCCTTGAAAATGGCATTGGTAATTTTAATTGCTTGTTGACCCGAAACGCGAATTACAGCAATCGCACCATTAGCTCCGGAGGGTGTCGCCAATGCGACAATCGTATCTTCAGTAATATAACCTGTATTGGACATGTTGCAAAGATACGTTAAATTGACTGGAATGGGAACGGATTCATATCCGGACAAATTAATTTTATGGGGATCAATTAAACCTTTGTTCAAACACGAAAGTCATACCAATAGAAACGCTTATAAAAAAGTGAAAAAATAGGCGATAGGGTACTTGATTTACAAATTTAATTGTGTTGTTATGAAAAAGATATTATACTTCGCATTGGCAATAGGAGGACTTGCTTTGATAACTCCAAAAGAATCGTCAGCTCAACACCGCGGAAATGATAGAGAATGGAAGCATGATAAAGAGTATAGAAAATACGAGGAAAAAAGGGATAAGGAAGAACGCAAATATTGGGAAAAAAGAGAAAAGGAAGAGCGGAAGTACTACAATAAAGTAGCCAAGAATTACCGCAAAGGATACCGACATGGATCTCCAGCATGGGCGAGGGCCCATCGATATGATAATAGACACCACGTTTACTTTAGGGATTATAAAACATTCTACGACCCTTATAGAAATGGATATGTTTATATGAGAAATGGACAATGGAGTTTTTCTGCAAGTGTACCTTCTTTTATGTTGAATGTTAACCTGGGAGCAGCTAATATACGCGTGGTAAAAGATGTGCCTATCAGCAGACACCCCGAAGATTTTTACGATGACTACCGTTGGGATTAAAAATATAATTTATCTTGTTGTTTAAGCTTAAAAGCCTCACTCTTGACAGAAATGAGGCTTTTATTTGTGCCATTAATCTTGTTCGAAGCTGACTTTATCCACTTCCAAAGATTTTATGCGTGCTAAAGATTCTATTCGGATATCGGATAATTCCCGTAATCTTTTGCCTCCTTCCTGAAAGGACTTTTCAATAATAAAGCCCATACCCAATAATGTTGCGCCAGACTGTTGGATGAGATCTAATATGCCAAATGCTGCATTGCCATTGGCTAGAAAATCGTCAATAAAGAGCACCTTGTCATCCGCAGCGAGAAACTCTCTGCTTACGCATATATCGTAGGTTCGGTTTTTAGTAAAAGAATGTACTTCACTAACATACATATCGCCCATAGTCTTGGGCTTAGCCTTTTTGACAAAAACAACAGGGAGTTCCAAGAGGTATCCCAACATAATAGCTGGTGCGATGCCACTGGCCTCAATCGTTATGATCTTGTTGATGGGTAGATCTGCAAAACGACGGACAAATTCCACCGCAATAGACTTCATCAACACGGGATCCATCTGGTGGTTGATGAAGTTATCTACTTTGAGTATGCCCCCAGCGAGGCTTTTGCCGTCATTAAGGATTCTATCCTTTAATAATTTCATGTGATACTTTTTATTGATAATTGCGAAAATACAGTAAAGTAGGAGTGATTGAGATCAATCGGTCTCCATCTGATATAGATTATTGAATTCTTCCTGATGATGTTCGAGAATGACTTTACGTTTCATTTTTAATGTCGGCGTCAGTTCGCCATTGTCAATCGTGAATTCATCTCTTAGAATAATAGGTTTTTTGATTTGTTCCCAGTTGCCGAAATGCTGATTGGCGCGACGCACTTCCTGATTCACCTTTTTGATAATGACTGGATTTGTCAGAAAGTCCTCTTTGGTCATATCGGCGAGTTCAGGTGCGTCGTTTTTGGCCCAATCCAATAAGTGAGCGTAATTGGGCACAATAAAGGCAGAGGCGAATTTCATGCCATCACCGATAACCATGGCCTGTTCAATAAATTTGGATTCGACAAGTTTTGTTTCAATAGGTTGTGGAATCACGTACTTGCCACCGGATATTTTGAACATTTCTTTTTTGCGGTCTATGATTTTCAGGAATTTCTCGTCTTCCCATTTGCCGATATCGCCGGTATGCAACCATCCATCAATAATGGTTTTGTCAGTCTCAGCTTTATTTTTGTAATATCCTATCATCACATTGGGTCCTTTGACCAATATCTCGCCGTCCTCCGCGAGTTTGATTTCTACAAAGCGCACGGGTAGCCCGACTGTACCAATACGGATTCCTTTCATGTAATGGTTGACAGAGATCAAAGGCGAGGCTTCGGTCATGCCATATCCTTCGTATAGCGGAATACCTGCCGCCAAAAACGCTCTTGTCAGCCTGTTATGTAATGATGCTGATCCTGAGGCGACAGTCAAGAGTTCGCCACCGAGTGCTTCATACCATTTATTGAGCACAAGTTGTTTGGCTAGTTTAAGCTTCATTGTATAAGCGAAACTTCTTTTTGCGGGATTCGGATCATATTCTTCCGCAACGGTTACTGCCCAATCAAATATTTTTCTTTTGAATCCGGTGAGTTCATGTCCCGTTTTCATGATTTTTTCATAAACCTTCTCAAGAATACGGGGAACCACAGTCATGATATGCGGTTTTATTTCTTTTAAATTATCACCAATTTTGTCAAAAGATTCGGCAATATGTATGGTAAAGCCTAAGTACATGTAAGTATACAGTACCATTCGTTCGTAAGCATGACAGGGAGGTAGAAAAGTGAGACCCCGGTCGTATGCTTTACATGGAGTAATTTCAGCTGCACCAAGTACGTTCGAAAAAATATTATTATGGGAGAGCATGACACCTTTTGGCTTTCCTGTGGTGCCGGAGGTATAGATCAGTGTCGCCAAATCATCAGGCTTGATCTGATCACGCAATTGCGTTAATTTTTCATCTGGACAGTCGCCCCCTAGGTCGTTGAGCTCATTCCAGCTTCGTGTAGACTCCTGATCGGAAATACAGAAGATATATTTTAAGGTATAGATCGATGTGGTCAGGTTCATCAAACGGTCAAATAAGCCCTTATTGCTGACGATACAAACCCTGATTTCAGCATCATTAAAAATGTACTGATAATCAGCGTCAGTAATATTGGGATAGATGGCGACAACTACTGCACCGATTTGTTGAATTGCGAAATCTATTATATGCCATTCAATACTGCTGCCCGCGATAAGACCAACCTTTTCGTTAGGTTTGACGCCAAGCTCAATCAGTCCTTTGGAAAGATTGTCTACTTTTTTAAGAAAATCAGCCGTTTTGATATAGTTCCACTTGCCATCCAGTTTATGTGCAAACATGTCAAGATCGGGATATTTGCTGATCTGATGACGGGCAAGATCAAATAATCTAAGTTTTTCCTCCATTTCAAATATATATACTTTGTATCCCGTGGGGACACCTTCTTCCTATGAACTTTATTTTAAGGGAAAAGTTTGCAAACATAAATAATTGTTTCAATAATTGGGAATCAAGTTGTAATTAGCACACTTCGATACGGTAGACTGGAAAGCAGCTCTATTTCAGCTATTCGCTAGCTCTTGGGAGTAAGGGAGCCGTGACGCTATCCGGATTTGCGAAATAACGAGGATCTATTGCAGGTTAAAAAAGGCAGAATTTAATGGGAAGCAGTAAAAGAAAAGCTAGTCGTTATCGACGACTAGCTTTTCTTCTTTGTTTTTCCTTGATCAAAAGCCCGAGCTCCCGGCCGGTGGCTCCCGCAACGGAGGTATTTTCCTGTGCTCTTCGGAAAAGGTATGGCATAACAGCCTTCACTGGTCCGTAAGGCATGTATTTGGCAACATTATAACCATGTGCAGCCAAGTTGAAACTCAAATTGTCTGACATTCCTAAAAGTTGTGCAAAATAAATACGGTCTGAAGATCTGTCGATACCACGTCTGTCAATTTCCTTGGCCAATAACATGCTACTATCTTCGTTGTGCGTGCCAGCCATCAGTCCAAAGCTATCCAAGTGGTCCAGTATAAACTCAATTGCATCATTATAGTCTCTATCAGAAGCCGCTTTATTCGGCTGGATCGGGTCTGCATACCCCATTTGATTGGCACGGGCACGTTCGATTTCCATATAGGCACCACGTACAATTTTTGCTCCCATATGGAAACCCCTTACCTTGGCATATTCAAAATCAGCTTTTAAAGAAGCTAATTTATCGCTGCGGTACAGTTGATAGGTATTATAGACAATAGGTTTTTCCATATTGTATTTCTCCATCATCTCGCGAGCGATATCGTCAATAGCATCCTGGATCCAGGAATGCTCGGCATCGACCAAGACCTTTACCCCAGCTTCGTGACAGGCTTTACAGATGCGGTCCGTACGATCCAACATACGTTGGTATTCAGCTTGTTCCGATGCTGTTAATGTTTCTTTTGCATTCACCTTCTCGAACAATTCAAAACGACCTAATCCTGTTGGCTTAAAAACTGAAAATGGAATATATTTATTTTTGCTTGCAGCAATGACCGTACGTAACACTTCATCACAGCAGGCATCAAATGCACTTTCTGTCTCTTCACCTTCAACTGAATAGTCCAGGATGGTTCCGACGCCATTTTCACCCAATTCATTGATCGCTGTTTCGCAACCCGCGATGGTTTCTCCTCCACAAAAATGTTTGAAGATTGTACTTCGGATGATACCTTGGATCGGCAGTCCAATATTCAGCGCAAAGTTGGTCATGGATGGACCTACTTTTGTCAAAAAGTTATTCGCTATTATTTTGAATAACCAATACGCTCTTTCTAAATCCTTATCGCTTTTACTTTTAAAAGCAATCTCTGTATTATCAAAGGACAATGTTCTGGGCTCAGAATTCTCAATCATAATCTTTATTTGCAATAAGGCAAATGTAGCAATTTAGTAAACATTAAAACGATGATTATTCTTGTATTCCTCGCTTAAACCACTATTTTTGTGAAATGCAAGAATTTAAAATCGAAGGGGAATATATACAGCTTATTCAGTTACTCAAAGCTTTAAATTGGGTAGAGCATGGTGCTATGGCTCAGTGGGTTGTTGCTGAGGGCTATGTGAAGTATAACGGTCAGGTTGATTATCGCAAAAGACTGAAATTGAAGCCCGGGGATGTTGTTGAATTTGATGGGATGGAAATAAAATTGGTGTAATATTAAACAATATTGGTAAATAGAAAACTTAAACCTTAAAGAATCGTAGAATGGAAGTCATAGAAAGTTTGGGCTATCAGGTATATTTTGATGATACGTTGGTCTCACTGGAGACGTTTTTATCGGAACGCAAATATTCAAAAATTATCGTTTTGGTAGATACCAATACCTTAGACAATTGCTTGCCTTTGTTTCAACAGGCCTTACCTAATTTAACGAACTATGACGTCATAGAAGTAGATCCGGGCGAAGAGAATAAAAATATAGATTTTTGTATTGGCGTGTGGCAGAATATGCTTGATTTTGGCGCTGACAGGCATTCGTTGCTGATTAACCTTGGTGGCGGTGTCGTCACCGATATGGGCGGTTTTGCAGCATCCACGTTTAAACGCGGAATGGACTTTATTCAGATTCCGACCACCTTGCTTTCGCAGGTAGACGCCTCCGTAGGGGGTAAGACGGGGATTGATATGGGTAATGTGAAGAATATTATCGGGACATTTGCACAACCACAGGCCGTATTTATTTCGAGTCAATTTTTAAAAACATTGGAACAACGGCAATTGATTTCCGGGTTTGCCGAAGTCATTAAACATGGGCTGATCTTTGACCGGGATTACTACAACCATGTAAAAACATTAGCTATTGCTCAAGTAGACAATACACTGGTGAAGCGTTCTGTTTCCATTAAGAATAAAGTGATTTTAGACGATCCCAAAGAAAAAGGTATTCGCAAGATCCTCAATTTCGGACATACAATTGGCCATGCCATTGAAGGATATTCGTTGCTGAATGACCGTAAGCCTTTGCTGCATGGGGAGGCAATAGCTGTGGGGATGATCTGTGAAGGTTATCTTTCGCATAAATTGAATGGACTTTCGTTGGATGAATTAAATGACCTGATTGCTACTTTCAGAAAATACTTTGACGATTATTCGTTTAATCCCGCCATAGATACAACCTTGTTGGATTTGATGCGCAATGATAAGAAAAACTTGTCTAATCAGATCGGTTTTGCACTACTTGATAAGATTGGTAGCTGTCAGTATGATATTTTCGTCTCTGAGGAAGATATTATCGAAAGTCTTGATTTCTATCGGGAGCTAACAGCACGATAAAATTTTGAAAAAGCCGTGTACGGGGAGAGTACATGGCTTTTTCTATTATCAAATAACTTTTAAATGCATGAAAAAGTGCAGTGATTCAAACTTGTAGAAAACCTAAACTAAAATTTAATAATAACCAACTATATCATGAATAAATTCTTCATTTTTCTGTTTTTCTTTTTTGCGGTGAGCATGACCGCCATTGCACAAAAAAGGGTGCTGATTTTTAGTAAAACGCAAGGGTTTAGACACAGTAGTATCGAAAAAGGTGCTCAGGTGCTGAAACAATTGTTGGACAAGGAAAAGATCGCCTCCGATCATTCCGAAGATGCGGCTCTTTTTACGGATCAAGGATTAAAAAAATACGACGCGGTCATTTTTTTAAGTACCACAGGTAATATTTTGGACGACACGCAGCAAGAAGCGTTTGTCCATTATATTCAATCAGGCAAAGGCTTTGTGGGGATCCACGCGGCAACGGATACCGAATATGATTGGCCTTGGTATAACGGTTTGGTGGGAGCCTATTTTACCTCACATCCCGCCGTACAGCAAGCAAAGATAGATGTTCTCGACAGGAAACATGCGGCCACCAAACATCTTGATCCCGTCTGGCAGCATAAGGATGAATGGTACAATTTTAAAGATGTCAAAGATGATCTACACGTGTTGATGAACTTGGACGAGAAAAGTTACAATGGCGGAAAAATGGGGGATAATCACCCGATTTCCTGGAGTCAGGATTACGATGGCGGAAAAGTTTTTTATACAGGACTCGGGCATACAGAAGAATCTTATGATGAGCCCAAATTTCAAAAACACGTGATCGGCGGCATCTTATCTGTACTTCCCAAAAAATAGTATGATCACCATCGACGATTAGTGTTTCGTTTTTAGGGATTTAAAGAAATATGCCCCTTAAATAGCTGTTTTTTTAAGGGGCATATTATGTATATAAGCTTTTATTTCGCTGGGAGTACCTTGGTATCTTCTTTAGTGTTTTCCTCTTTATAAGATAGGTCTAGTACTTGAATTTATATTTCGCTCCAAGACTAAACCATCTTCCCGGCATTGGTACCGCGGCGGCTTCAATATAACTCTTGTCAAAAATATTTTGTATATCTGCAAAAACAAGAAGGTCAGCAAACTGATAGGAAGCTCTTAAATCGGCAATAAAATAGTTTTTATAGCTGATCCGCTCGTTAAAACGATTGGCTGTTGTCAGCATCCAGTTTTTATGATTTACCGTAAAATTAACTATAACCTGATGTCTTAGATTTTCGATCGCATATTTGGAACGGAGTCCGTCTTCAATTTTAATTTTGGGATTCAGGTAGTTATAACTCACTGTCGTGTAATATCGGGTGGCAGCCGAGGGATCGCTGAGTTGGTAGCGGAAAGATGTATTGAAGCCATCGACTGTGTTCTGGCCAATATTGGAAGGTTTCCAGGGAACTACAGTTCCTTCAGCAACGGCTCCGTCGGTTTTTTGCCAGTCTATGAAATCATTTATATTTCGGTGGAAATAGCTTGCCTGAGCAACAATACGATTCGATAAATACTTGATGCCACCTTCAATCTGGTAGGCATTTTCCGATGTCAGATCCGGGTTTCCGATATTAGCCGTTTGATTGGTATATAGGTCCGTAAATGACGGAATGCGTTGAGCGGATCCTGCACTGAAGACAAATTTCCAGCGTTCGGTTATCGCGTAGCCTAAGTCAAGTCCTGGGAACACTTGCCATCCGAACTTGGAATTGTAATTTACATACGCTCCCGCATTAACCATGAGTTTGCTGATCGCTTCGGTCTTAAATTCGAGGTAACCGCCGTAATTTTCCCGATTATGTGAGCCAATCGCCGTGCTATTGATTCGTTCAAATCTGCTTTCCAGTCCAATTCCAAAGGAGCCATAATGCTTTTCCAAAGCCGCATTTACCTCAGCTCCGAAGACGTTGCTATAATGTTTTGATCGTCCTTTGGTCGTTTCCTTTCCCAAATACCAGTATTCGTCTTCGTTGTATCGGTTGCTGAGCCTCGGGCTGATTGAAAATGCAGGACTCAGCTGATGTTTCGACTGTATAGATGAAAATGCTGTTTTAACTTGCTCATAAGCTTCTTTATCTGTCGGGGCAGCATAATATCCATTGGCACCAAACTGATTGTCAATGTAGCCAAAGTTTGCTTTTATTTGATTGGATTCATTTGGCTGGTAGGTACCGTCATAATACAATTTGTTGTTATTGGAGGCTGTATTGTAACGCTGACCATTGGAATCTTCATGGCCGAGATAGAGACCATGATTTGTACGCCCATTGTTGAACTGTGCCGCCAGTTGGGCTCCTTTTCCATAGTATTTGCCCGAGCTGGCCTGTTCATTGCCTTTAAATGAAGAACCGCCATAAGCCTGTGCAGTAATCAGATTGGATTCCACTTTTTTGGTCACGATATTGATTGCACCGGTCAGGGCATTTATACCGTAGATACGCGAAGCCGGTCCCCGGATGATTTCAATACGTTCAATCGCTTCCACAGGTACGGGTAGATTCATGTTATGGTGTGCACTCTGTGGGTCCGTAATTTTTACACCGTTCAATAGGATAGCTGTTTGTTCAAACGAACCACCATCTATACTAATATCTGCCTGCGAGCCAAATGGTCCTCTCTGCCGCACATCTACGCCCGGAATATTCGTTAGCAGCTCGTTGATCGAACGGTTGGGAAGGCGCTGAATATCTTCCTGAGTAAGGATCTGTATATTCTTACTTTGTTTCGAGAAGGGAATCTGAAGTCTATTCTGATTGATAACAACCTCATTCAATGCTGTTGTATCTTTTACCTGTGCAAAGGAGGTGCCCACAGTCAGCAGGATAGCAAGTTTTGTTAACGCAGTTTTCTTATTCAACATGATTTATCTAGTTGCCCTATTAAATCCGAACTAATTGAAAGTAAGGTGGAGCTATAAGTTCACATCATTACTTTTAATTAATCTGCACCAGACCGTTTTCGTGTCATTCTAAAATTACGGTCGGGCCATTCATAGGTTTTATGCCGCAAAACTAGTGCAGATGAATAAGAAAGTAAATAGTCCGGTATCAATATAGTGTGTAGTCCGGTTGTATTTATCTGCTCGGATTACATCCATTCTTCTCGGCCAATTGGTTTTTTATCCTTGATGATAATGCTATCTGCCTTATTTTCGAATTTTATCGTTGTGGAAAGCTCGGGTTGTCCGGATTCAATCCAGGCAGAATACCAGTACGAAGCTACGCGCAGGATCGTTCTGCGCATTCTTCGTTCCACCATTCCGTTCAAAGCCTGATGGTAAGCCTTTGCATAATCGTCCGAATAGGTCCATAATAACTGATTGTTTCGCTCAATAAACGAGTTTTTTTGTGAAGCTTTAAATTGTTTGTTGAGCAAAGACTCCATATGAAGTACAGAGTCAACGAGTAGGTTACTCTCACGGACAATATTCCATGCTTCACTTAGGGGATCCTCGATAAAAATCGCCTTTCCGACGAGGAGGTTATAGCTGTCGGCGAACATTTCGGGTAATCGGCTTTCCCAAAAAGCATGAATGCCGATCTGACCGGTTAATTGTCCGTTGTAATTTTTGGTTGTATGTAGCGGAACGTGGGCATCGGCGATATAATGTCCAAGATCTGCCGAATGCTTGATGATTTTGTCGTAGTCTTTCGAGTGGAAAGCTTTTACAAGTTTGAGATAAGTAAAGTGGATCTGCCAGGGGACGATACCATTTTTGAGTAGCTGTCTTTCTTGGAATTTCTCTTTGGCCTGTGACCAATGGATGGGTATTGAATCTATTTGTCGATCTTCCCGATAATCTTCAACGTCTATAAAATGCCGTGGTCCTTCCGCACTGTCGATAAAACAACGTTTATCGGGATCAACAGCTTTCTCCGTAATCAGATCGATATTGGGTTTGTAAAACTTTGCCAATTTTGCAGGGAGTGCAAAAACTGCATAATGGTTAATTTTTTTATGTGCAAAAAATCCCCAGGAACTAAATGTGAGCAGAGCCACAATGGAAAGTGTCCAAAGGAGAGGATACTTTATCATAGTAAATTGGTTATTAAATAATTGTTGGTATTAAATATACGCAAAAAGAAAGTAAATGTGTGTTAACTGGATTGGTTTATTGTGTTAATTTATATTTTCTTAACCCAACGAAACAATAAAATAATATTGAAATTCGTTAAAATTCATTAATTTGCCGACACAAAATACAGTCGTTATGAAGATATTGTATGCCGTACAAGGGACCGGTAACGGACATCTAAGCCGTGCTATGGATATTGTTCCCTGTTTGAAAGCCTTAGGAGAAGTGGATGTTTTGGTCAGTGGGATTCAGGCGGATCTTTCGTTGCCTTTCGAAGTCAAGTATCGTTTTCATGGTTTAAGTTTCATATTTGGAAAATCCGGGGGGGTGGATCTGTGGAAGACTTTTATGAGCTCAACCATACGTAAATTTACCAACGAGATCAAGACTTTGCCGATCGAAGATTATGATTTGGTTATTAATGATTTTGAGCCCATTTCGGCCTGGGCTTGTCATTCTAAAGATCTCCAATGTATTGGACTGAGCCATCAGATCGGTGCCTTGGACCCCGCAAGCCCTAAACCAGAAGAAAGTGACATGTTAGGGAAGTTTATTATGAAAAATTATGCTCCCGCAACGCATTCTTATGGCTTTCATTTTAAAAGATATGCCAAAAATATTTTTCCACCAGTTATCCGCAATGCTGTTCGCGATCTAAGTGTTACGGACGAGGGGCATTATACGGTTTATTTACCGGCCTACGATGATGCACACTTACTGAAGCATTTAATGAAATTTCCTGATGTGAAGTGGGATGTATTCAGTAAGCACAATTCAAGACCGTTTGAAATGAAGAATGTGACCATAAGACCCATCAATAACCAGGCTTTTATTGATAGTATGGCATCTTCTTCAGGAGTTTTATGCGGTGCGGGTTTTGAAACCCCCGCAGAAGCCTTATATTTGAAAAAGAAACTGTTGGTCGTCCCAATGAAAAATCAATATGAACAGCATCTGAATGCCGCATCATTGGAAGAAATGGGGGTACCGGTAATTTCGAGTTTAAAACAGAAAAATATGCTAGCCATAGAAGCTTGGCTAAACAGTAAATCAAGGGTTGAGGTTGATTACCCTAATATAACACAGGAAATTATTGAAGAAATTGTGCAAAAGCACCGTTAAGTAAACATGAAATACATCGCATTAGCCCTATTGTCTCTGACAACCGCGACTGGATTTGCCCAGCAGAAAAAAAAGACCAGTTCGGTCAGAAAAAAAACGACGGCAACAAAACCTGGTTCAACCAATGTGTTAACTAGCAAAGCTGACTCCGTATCGTATGCATTTGGTATGGATATCGGAAAATCGCTGAAATCTACTGAAGTAGACTATTTAAAAGCTGATCTTATCGCAAAAGCAATTACCGCTACTTTAAAAAACGAGAAAACTTTATTGGAAGATGGACAAACAAGAGAGGTTATCCAGAAAGCCATTATGGACATACGCGCTGAGAAAGAGGCCATAAGTCGCGCCCAAGAAGATAAGTTCTTTGCTGAAAATGCAAAAATAGCTGGGATGAAAACAACAGCCGAGGGAATTCAGTATCTTGTATTAAATCAGGCAGAAGGAGCGAAGCCTACTGTGAATGATGAAGTTACTGTGCATTATAAAGGGACCTTATTAAATGGTAAACAATTTGATAGTTCTTATGATCGCAATGAGCCATTAAAACTTTCGTTGGGACAAGTGATTAAAGGTTGGCAAATTGGCATTCCATTGATGTCAAAAGGGGCTAAATATAAATTTTTTATACCAAGCAGACTTGCCTATGGCGGGCAGGCGAAAGGCAATGAGATTCCAGCCAATAGTACCTTGGTGTTTGAGGTGGAATTGCTTGATTTCAACACAAATGAAACAACGTAAATTAGGTAACAGTGGCCTGATGGTTTCGGAAATTGGTTTGGGCTGTATGTCGTTAAAAAGCAATCAGCCCAAGCAATCCAAAGATATTATCCAAAAGGCATTCGATATAGGGATTACATTTTTTGATACAGCGGACCTTTATGACAAAGGTCAAAATGAGATGGCTGTCGGTGATAGTGTACAGGCTTTTCGCAAACAAATTGTATTAGCCAGTAAAGTAGGTAATCTCTGGCGGGCGGATGGCTCGGGCTGGGACTGGAAAGCATCAAAAGATTATATTGTCAAAGCTATTGAAGGGTCTCTTTCACGATTGAAAACAGATTACATCGATCTCTATCAGCTGCATGGCGGTACTATTGATGATCCGATAGATGAAATAATTGAAGCTTTTGAATTACTGAAGAAGCAAGGGAAGATCCGTGCCTACGGACTGTCGTCCATTCGTCCTAATGTCATTAAAGAATTTCTGTCAAAATCTGCAATTTCGTCGGTCATGATGCAATATAATCTCCTGGACAGAAGGCTCGAGGAGGAGATGGATACATTGTTGACCGCAAACGATGTGTCTATTCTGGCCCGGGGCACATTGGCAAAAGGACTTTTAGTAAATAAACCTGTGGAACCTTATCTTCAATATACGTCGGGGGAGGTGTCACATCTGCTCCGTAACCTGGACAAGATGGTGAAACAATCGGGAAAAGACAGAACGACTGAAGCCTTATCCTACGTACTTTCCAATGCTGCCGTAGCGACGGCGGTGGTAGGGGTGAGCACCAGACTACAACTCGATGAATTGACGGCGACAAAACAGCAGCTTGCCCAATTGAATGCGCAGGACAAAAAGAAATTATTGGACGGTGTCCGGTCTTTGCTGTATACCGAACACCGGTAGGTCGCAATTATTTGTTAAAAAATAACTTTAAAATCTTATCAAGATCTTCTTTCGTGTCCACAGCAACAGTTTCATGTGTGGTCACTGCGGTTTGTATTGCATACCCGTTTTCTATCCAGCGTAACTGTTCAAGTGCTTCAGCTTCCTCAAGACCCGAGACTGGTAGCTGGGTCAATGCCCTTAACGTATCCACTTGGTAGGCATAAATTCCAATATGTTTGTAGAATTTCTGCTTCTCAAGCCATTGCTCCTGATTAACTCCTCTTAAAAAGGGGATCGTTTGCCTGCTGAAATAGATGGCTTCACCGGAGACGTTTCGGACGACTTTTGGAATATTCAGATTGAACAATTCTTCCGATGTTTTGATCTCTTTTACTAAA
Organism: Sphingobacterium athyrii; assembly: GCF_003071065.1. Taxonomy (GTDB): domain Bacteria; phylum Bacteroidota; class Bacteroidia; order Sphingobacteriales; family Sphingobacteriaceae; genus Sphingobacterium; species Sphingobacterium athyrii. The sequence goes on from NZ_QCXX01000002.1 coordinate 905,129, forward strand.
GTCGCTATTTTGGTCTGTGGATTTTCAAAACAAGCTGCAAGTAAATCAATTTGTTCAGGGTTAATAAAAGGCTCGTCACCCTGAATGTTGATGACAACATCATACTCCTGATCATGGCTGATGACTTCGGCACAGCGGTCTGTACCCGATTGATGCGTTTCGGAGGTCATGACCACATTACCGCCAAAAGAGCGTACTTCGGATGCGATACGTTGATCGTCTGTGGCGACAATTACTTTGGTTATTTTTTTTGATTTTTTTACCTGCTCGTAGACCCGTTGGATCATGGTCTGACCTTCAATATCAACCAACGGTTTGCCGGGAAATCTACTGGAAGCAAATCGCGCTGGAATAATGCCTAAAAATTTCATGATACTTTGCGAATTTTTATGTATTAAAAAGCCTGTAAATGGATGATTTTACAGGCTTTTGTCTATTTGTTTTCTGCGATTATTCAAACAACCCGAATAATTCAGCTTCTATTTTTTGTATAATGCCACCCAGATCTTCGGGGTTAGAAGTAAAGTCAAGGTTATCCTTGTCGAGGATCATCACTTTTCCTTCTTTATAATTATTGATCCATTTGTCATATTTATCATTCAGTTTAGATAAATAATCCAATCGGATTGCTGATTCATAATCACGCCCTCTTTTTTGAATATTGTTTACCAAAGTAGGGACAGAGGCTTTCAGGTAGATCAGCAGATCTGGTGGTTTAATGTAATGAATTATACTTTGGAAGATGTTGCTATAGTTTTCAAAGTCACGTGCACTCATTAAGCCCATATCATACAAGTTTTCAGCGAAGATATAAGCATCTTCATAGATCGTGCGATCCTGAATCATATCTATGTTTGTTTCCTGAAGCTTTACGATGTGTCTAAAGCGACTATTTAAGAAGAAAATCTGAAGGTTGAAGGCCCAACGTTTCATGTCTGAATAAAAATCTTCCAGATAGGGATTATTGTCTACCGCCTCAAATTGAGGCTCAAATTTGAAATGACTCGCCAATAATTCCGTTAGCGTTGTTTTTCCAGCACCTATATTTCCTACGATAGCTATATGCATATTCTCTTTCCTTATTTAATAAAATCTTTTGATACCAATGATCTCACGCACTTCTTTCAGTGTTTTGCGAGCAGACTCTCCCGCCTTTTCAGCGCCTAATTTTGCAACTTTTGCGATATAGGCATCATCGTTTGATATATCCTCGATACGTAGGCGTACATCATTTGTTGCCAATACCATATCTTCTGCCAATTGCTTCTTGAAATCGCCATAACGAATCTCACATTTATTATAAAGCTCATCAAAGTGCTGTAATGTGTCAGGCGTAGAAACTACTTTCATTAAATCAAATAGATTTTGGATTGCTTCAGGTTTGGCCTGGTTCATTTCAGTCGGACCTGAATCAGAAACGGCACGCATTACCTTTTTGCGAATGGCATCGGCGCTATCTGAAAGGTAGATACAGTCGGCTTCACCATTGGATTTGCCCATTTTGCCCTGTCCGGCTAATCCCGGTATTTTAACCAATTTGTCTGAATAGGAAAAAGCAAAAGCTTCTTTAAAATAATCGACATTATATAAACGGTTAAAGCGATTACCAAATGTACGCGTCATTTCCAGATGTTGTTCCTGATCTTTGCCGACAGGAACTTTCGTTCCGTGGTGAATCAGGATATCGCAAGCCATCAATACTGGGTACGTGAGTAAGCCGGCATTGACATTATCCGGATTGCTGCGTACTTTGTCTTTAAACGCGGTAGCTCGTTCAAGCTCACCTAAATATGCATTCATATTCATGTAAAGGTAAAGCTCAGCAACTTCCGGAACATCAGACTGGACGTAGATGGTTGATTTTTCAGGGTCGATTCCAGCCGCCAAATATTCAACGATAACTTGACGTACAGTTCCCTGGAGACCATGTGGTGTAGGGTGTGTCGTCAACGAATGTAGATCCGCAATAAAAAAAAAGCAATTATATTCATTTTGCATTTTCACAAAATTGCTCAATGCGCCATAGTAATTTCCTAAATGTAATTTTCCGGTACTTCTGATACCACTAACAACTGTTTCCATATTCCTGCGAATTTACGGATAAATTTGACAAAGTAGAATTAAATTCCATGAGTCGCCCACCTTTTAATGGATAGTTGTTATTTTTTTAATTTTTTGGCCTCATTCCAATAAACGTCCATTTCTTCGAGACTCATATCCTGAAGTTTTTGATCGTTTTCGGCAGCCCTCTGCTCCAAGTAGGTAAACCTGTTGATGAATTTCTTATTGGTGCGTTCCAACGCATTTTCAGGGTTGATACCGATATGTCTGGCATAATTAATTAACGAGAATAAGAGATCTCCAAATTCGCCTTCAGCCTTTTCGCGGTCAATAGCCTCGGTTGTTTCGATATTGAATTCTGTTTTAAATTCAGCAAGTTCTTCTTCAACTTTTTCCCATACTTGTCTTTTATCTTCCCAGTCAAAACCCACACCTCTTACTTTATCCTGAATGCGATAGGCTTTGACAAGGGCAGGTAGTCCTTTTGGTACACCTGCAAGAACAGATTTATTGCCCTCTTTCAGCTTGATCGCTTCCCAGTTGGATTTGACTTGATCTTCCGTATTTGCACTTGTGTCGGCATAGATATGAGGATGGCGCGTAATGAGTTTATCACAGATTGCATTCAGGACGTCAACGATATTAAATTGCCCTTCTTCTTCTGCTATGCGGGCATAAAATAGGAGGTGCATTAAGACATCGCCGAGTTCTTTTTTTATTTCGGGATAATCCTGTTCCAGGATGGCATCCGTCAACTCGTAGAGTTCTTCCATCGTTAGATGGCGTAGTGATTCCATCGTCTGTTTCTTATCCCAGGGACACTCGAGTCTTAAGGTGTACAGTACATCAAGTAAACGCTGGAAAGCAAGTTGGGGTGTATGTTGATAAGCCGGAGCTGCTAGATTTGCCATATCATATTTCGTTTTGGTTCCACAAAAATAGAAATATGATCTTGAATAAACTATTTGAAATTGAGGAAAACAAAAACGGTTAAATAATCGTTTTATAATAAAAATGGTGATAACGGTTAAACAAAGAAGATTCAGTTATGGAAAGAATGCATGGGTATTCCTCAGCTAGTGTAGCATTGGCAAAGTTAAGTGATATGGGCTATACAATAGATTACAACATCGAATTTGATGATCTATTGGCAGATGCAGACCAGTTTAAAATTGATTATTTGTTTCGTTATGAAGGGGCCTCAGATCCGGATGATGAATCTACCCTATATGGCATAAGTAGAAATTCTGGGGAAAAAGGCGTTTTTGTGGCCGGTAATTTATCTTTGATCGAGGGCAAAAAACGGGACATTCTGCTGCAGCTTGAACTTAAAGAAAGAGAGCATTAGCAATATGCAATAAAATGACGACTATTTAGCACATAAGCAATGGAAGGGAATAGTTTTACAGAATCAGAAAGGCTCAAAGAACTTAAAACCTGGGCCTTACGTCGCGATGGAAAACCCCTGGATGGCGGGTATTCCGATTTAAATGCTGATCGTCATCTGCAAGTGTACCGCAATGAAGCGCTCAACTTAATGAAGGCAGGAGCTTACAACAGGGGCACGGGGCTTTTTGAGTCTTATGTTGAACGTCATTATCCGCAAGAGCTGGAGAAACTCATTGGTAAATTGGAACGAAGTTACGATAGTCTTGAAAAGTTCAGTCCTGACTTGCTCGAAGAAGGGTTTTATAACCTCGTTTTGGGTGATCTTCCGCTCACGATGAAAGGAACAATAGTAGTGTTGTTACGTGTAAAGGAGTCGGAATTTCCTTCCATTTATAATAATGATCAAGATGCAGATATGCGTAGTTCACCAAATTGGTTATTGAAGCAGTCTTACGGCGATATCTGGGTAGATATGCATCAAACGGCATTAAATAATATTTATTATCCGGATCGGATACTCTGATTTGGCAAAATTTTTGTTGTGAAATATAACGGTAAGGGGATACTGAAAATCAATATCCTCTTTTTTGACGCTAAATTTATTTGTGAACTATTAACCAATTTCTAAATTATAAATCATATGATTTTATACATCGGTATTTTTGTAGTGATTGTGGCAGCCTGTGTTTTTATCTCTATCATTATGATGAAAAAACAAAAAGAGACCGCCCGAAAGTATGAAGGAGAGGCCGGGATTGCTTTGGCCTCTGGGGTTAAGGATGAGTTGTTGGGCCAGGAGTTTCAAGAACTAAGCAAGCAGATGAATGGGGCACCGATTGAGGCGTTTACACAGTGTGCCTACATTGCGACGGTCGGGGATAAAGTAGCTTCGGCTGCGAAAACAGCCGCTAAGACAGTGGCCTGGGCGGCTGTTGGGGTCAAAGCACGTTACCACGAGCGAGACAATGCATCTTATCTTGTCCTTAGCAATAATGAATTGCATTATGTCTTTTTTGATGACGGCGAAGCAAAGGACCATTTGGTGTTTGACCATGAAACGTTATTGAATGCCCGGCCTGCCCAGATCAGTAATTCGGAGAAAGTTACCCGGATGGGATCTATCATGGGATTGAAACCTAAAAAGATGCATCTTGACATTAATGGAAACGGGCTTGATATAATCTATTATGGTGCTGTTCAGCGAATGCCAGATGGCATGATATCTCCGGGCCCGGGTATGTTTGAAACGCAGTCAAAACTTCAGTTGATGGGTCGTTTTTTTCTTAACCGACTGTATCAAAAATATCCCCAGCTCCAAGATTAAAAACACTTAGCGCTAAGGTAGTATAGCTCCATTGTTCGTAGCAATGGAGCTATTTTTTTGCCTAGGTTGAATGCCGCGGGAATGTCATTTAAGTTTCTTTTTTTTGTTTTTTTGGGGCGCAGTTTGGACAGATTGCGTTAAAATTTTGGTAAATTGTATATGTCATAAAATTTATATACTATGGATATTTTAGCAGATAAAGTTGCTTTGGTGACAGGAGCTGGCTCCGGTATAGGGTTAGCAGTTGCTTTGGCATACGCAAAAGAAGGAGCGAAAGTAGTGGTATCGGATATTAATGAGCAGGCTGGCCTGGATGCGGTGCAACAGATTAAAGCATTAGGAGCTGAGGCCGCTTTTTATAAAGCAGATAGTTCATTGGCGGAAGATAATGAAGCCTTGGTGCGTTTTGTAGTAAACACCTATGGGAAATTGGACATTGCCTGTAATAATGCGGGTATCGGAGGTGAGGCAGCATTGACGGGAGACTATAGTTTGGACGGTTGGAAAAAGGTGATTGATATTAATTTCAATGGCGTATTCTATGGCTGCAAATACCAGCTTGAGGCCATGGAGGCAAATGGTGCTGGCGTTATTGTCAATATGGCTTCGATTCATGGCACAGTTGCTGCTCCTATGTCAAGCGCTTATACGGCGGCAAAACATGCTGTGGTAGGTCTGACTAAAAATATAGGAGCAGAATATGGTCAGAAAAATATTCGTTGCAACGCAGTAGGCCCCGGATATATCGATACGCCCCTGCTCAAAAATTTGGATGAGGAGCACGTTCATGCTTTGATTAGTAAACACCCTATTGGTCGTTTAGGGAAGGCCGAAGAGGTGGCGGAACTGGTGCTGTTTCTGAGCTCCGAAAAGTCATCTTTTATGACCGGTGGTTATTATTTGGTTGATGGCGGTTATACTGCAGTTTAATTACACGATAGATATGCAAGGAAGCGGAATTGTCCATGGAGACAGTTCCGCTTCTTTATAATGAACCTATTTTTCGATCAGATTTTCTTTGCGTAATTGTTGTTGAAATACCGGCCGATTTTCATCATCGTCACCCGCTTCGGTTTTCAGTTTAACGAGTTTCTTTTTTAAGCGACTAATTTCTTTTGCATATTGCTTGTCATGGATTGCATTATGTGTTTCCATTGGGTCTTTTTGCAGGTCGTAAAACTCCCAGGCGGCTGCTGTAGACTTTTTGTCGCTGCCGGTCATTTCCAGCGGCTGGCCATAAAAATAAATCAGTTTGTAACGTTCATCACGCACACCCAGGTGGGCGGGACGTATGGGGTCATGTTGCCAATAACGGTAATACATGGAAGAGCGCCAACTACTTGGCGTATTTCCTTTCAGATTTTTACGAAAGCTTTCTCCTTGTATGTAAGACGGCTTTTTTATGCCGGCATAATCCGCAAATAATGCAGCGAAGTCAATATTTAAAACCATATCATTCAGCTTACTGCCGGCCTTTATTTCTTTGGGATAACTGATGATGAAAGGCATGCGTAGCGACTCTTCGTACATGAGGCGTTTGTCCATAAAATTATGTTCGCCCAAAAAATACCCTTGGTCAGAGGAAAGGATGACAACCGTATTTTCGTCTAGTTTGGCCGCTTTAAGATAGCGCATGATTTTTCCGAGATTGTCATCTATGCCCGCCACACAACGTAGGTAATCCTTCATCAATTTTTGATAGATTTTTTTTCGTGCGTCGATCGCACTCATCCCCTTGGTAGAGAAGGGAAGATCAGGGTAGGAGGTCCAGAAAGGTCCTGTTGAGGCTAGCTCATAACGATGGCCAAGTTCTTCAAGTGGCTGGCCTTCAAAAGACCTCCCTGTGGTTGTTGCGCCAGAATCCAAAAATGTTGCTGGATAAGGAACTTCAATATCCTGGTATAAGTCCTTGAACCTGTCAGCAAAGTCAAAGGGCTCATGCGTTGCTTTGTAATGGCAAAGCAAAAAGAAAGGCTTTTCCGGATTGCGTTTGGATAACCAGTCAAGACTCAGGTCTGTCGTGATGTCATCGACATAGCCCTGATAGGGAGTGCCAGCCTCTTCATTGTCATTCCAGTTATCTTTGGATAGAAATGTAGGGTTGTGATAAACACCATGTCCCGGTAATACGTTGTACTCATCAAATCCCGACGGTCTGTTTTTGAGATGCCATTTTCCAAAAACAGCCGTTTGATAACCTGCATGTTGCAAGTCTTTGGCGATATTTTCTTTATTAGGGTCTAATGCATCATCAAGGGTATATACCTTGTTTTTGTTGCTGTACTGTCCGGTAAGAATAGCTGCCCGGCTCGGCGTGCAAATGGAGTTTGTACAGAAAGCATTATTCAATATCGCTCCCTGTCTGGCAAGGCTTTCGATATTTGGATTTTTTACAATATCTTTTAAAATTCCGCCATAAACACCCCATGCTTGCGCCGTGAAGTCGTCGGTCAGTATAAAGACAATATTTGGACGTGTTTTGCTATTGATTTGTTGCTGGGCCTGTGTCAGGAATGGCAGTAGGCCACAGATGAACAGGAAAATTTTTTTATTCATGTTACGCTCCTTGTGTAAAATTAAGTGTTTTAATGCAGTCGTACGGGATGTACCGATAGCACGCATAGTGGTTTAGACGCTGTTTCACAACGCAGATCAAAGTTATCAAATTTTGCTCATATTATATGCTACAATCACCATAAGTTCACTTCCCATGTTGAGCCTATCTTTCTGGACTGAACCTATGCAGTCAGCTGTAATATTACATTGCTTGCCCAGCGTATGGCATTTTTAATCGTCTATACCTTTTCCATCCAAAATGTGTTGATAGTACTTTTCGATTCTTGATTCACGTGTTTTTGCTTGTTTTGCCTGATTGAAATAAAATAAATATCCTTTCTGACGGCCCGGGGTTAAAGATGAAAAAGCAGCTTTAAGTTCTTTATCCTCATTTAAGGCTCTTGCGAATTCGTCCGGAATCGGATAATCTTCAGTCTTTCGCATAATGACTTTTGCTCCGGATTTTTCAACGGTTATGGCCTCTTGGATATAATCAGCTATTGTCTCGCTCAGGTTTATAATTTGTTCAATACTGGTAAATCTCAACTGTCTGCCGGACTGCACGTTTTCAGTTTGTTGAATTAATAGTTGTTTTGGATCTTTTAGCAGCACGCCTTTGTGAAATAATAAGGCGCAGTAATCTTTAAATCCATGGATCAGGACAACATTCTTTCCCTCAAAGGTATAGCAAGGGTGCATCCATTTGTAATCTTCCACGAGAGCCTTGTTTTCGGTGACAATTTTCCGTAATAAATTAAACTCTTCGTTCCATCTCGAGGCATTTTCGAAGAAATGTGCTGCTTTTAGGTTCATTTTGTTGCTTTGGTTTAGTGAAAATTTTAGGTTTATGCGAGTTTGGACACCATATCCTGAAGTCTGTTATGCGCCATATTGATACCCTGGGCGAAAGGCATCCGGAGAAGCTGGTCACGAAACTCAATGGACTGAAAGACAATATGCATGATCAGTTTGCTGCTCGTGTCGGTTATCTTTTCGAAGTTTAGGTATTCTAATTGGACAGGGAAGGGAGTACCTTCCATTTCAAAAGTTCTAGTGATTTTCTCGTTGGGTATAAATTCGTGTATCGTTCCGTTGGCTTTGAAGGCGACCATATTGTTGTGGAAGGTTTCAAAAGCAAAAGAGCCATGTCGTTTATTCTCCCATTTTGACACCTTGGTCCCCATCCATTGCTCGAAGATTTCAGCTTCTTCATAAGCTTTGAATAGCAAATGAAGGGGTAAGTCAAATTCTCTGGTAATCAAAATTTCCTGTTTACCATCTTCGGCATGGATTTTTGTTTTCTTTTCCATTTTATTTGTCTTTATAGTTTTTCATAATTTCTTCCAATTTATTAAAACGGTCATCCCACATGCTACGGAACGGCTCTATAAAATCTGCTATTTCTTTCATTTTAGGTGCGTTGAGCTGGTAGTAAATTTCACGGCCATTTTGTTCAGATTTAAGCAGTTCACATTCACTGAGTATCTGCAAGTGCTTGGACACGGTCGGTCTTGCGGTATCAAAGTTTGCGGCAATAGCCCCTGCCGTCATTGATTGCGAAGCCAAAAGAAGGAGTATTGCCCTTCTCGTTGGGTCCGCAATGGCTTGGAAAACATCTCGTCTTAAATTCATTATGAAGTTATTTAGCTACAAATATATGTGTCGCTATTTAACTACGCAAGTTTTTTTTATTTTTTTGCATGTGTGGAAGAAGTGGGGACGGAATATTTTGGGTAGTTATCTGTAATCAAATAAATGTGGAATTTTTATATATGTAGATAATTTATTTATATGTATGTACAATTGAAATTTTTACTATAGTTTCAGACATGTTGGTTATCACTTCTGCACGGCAATTTCATTTTTTCTAAGAAAGTCAAGATGGAGGAAAAACTTGTAATTGGGTTGAAATATTTAGTTAATACCGTGCAATCGCTTGCATAAAATTTTTTCTTAAAAAAGCAAGTAAAAATTTGAAATTAAAATTTTAATATGTAACTATGTATATACAAATTGAATTTAATTTCATACAAACCAAGTTAAACTAACCAAAATTATGAGCCAAAGTATCTTATTTTACTTTATGGTGCGACTTCTTCTCTGTCTATTCTTGATAGGAATTTATGCACAATTATGCAACGCTCAGTCCGGCAGTTTTACAATAAAAGGAAAAGTGACAGATCAAGCCGGGAAGGGCTTGCCTGGGGTGAGTGTATTATTGAAAAATAGCAAGACCGGAGCGACAACTGACTCCATTGGAAGTTACACGATCACAGTACCCGAAACGAAAGGTACTCTTATTTTTTCCTTTGTTGGGTTTGTGGGGGAGGAAGAGGAAATAAAAGAACGGAACCAGATTGATGTTGTCTTAAAAGACAATCAAAACGAATTGGGAGAAGTTGTGGTTGTGGCCTATGGACATCAGAAAAAAGAGAGTATGGTCAGTTCGATTACGACAATCAATCCAAAGGAGCTTAAGGGACCGACCAGCAATCTGACCACGATGCTGGCAGGTAGGCTATCTGGTGTCATTGCTTATCAGCGTAGCGGTGAACCTGGAGCGGACAATGCGCAGTTTTTTATTCGTGGCATCACTTCTTTTGGAAGTGGGAAGGTAGATCCACTGATTCTGATTGACGGTATGGAATCTACCCCGACGGCGTTAGCGAGGCTTCAACCTGATGATGTTGCTGGCTTCTCTGTTCTTAAAGATGCAGCTGCCTCTTCACTATATGGTGCACGAGGTGCAAATGGTGTCGTGCTGGTTACTACGAAGACAGGTTCGGATGGAAAGACCAAATTTAACTTTAGACTGGAAAATTCGATCTCCACCAATACACAAAACTTTAAACTTGCCGACAATATCACATATATGAGACTGGCGAACGAAGCGGTATTGACAAGAAATCCAATCGGGGTATTGCCTTATTCGCAAAATAAAATTGATCATACAATCGCCGGGGATAATCCATTATTATATCCTAACAATGATTGGGTCGGTTTGCTGATTAAAGATTATACGATGAATCAGCGCTTCAATTTCAATATGAATGGTGGTGGAAAAGCTGCTCAATACTATATCTCGGGAACAGTTAATCAGGACAATGGTGTCTTAAAGACGAATAAGCAAAATAACTTTAATAATAATATTAACCTTAAGAGTTATGAAATCCGTTCCAATGTCAACGTTAAGCTGACACCGACAACTGACGGGGCGGTTAAGACTTCAGGAAGCTTTGACGATTATAATGGTCCGATAGGGGGAGGTGGAGCTATTTTTAAGAGTGCCCTGACCTCCAATCCGGTCTTATTCCCTGCGATTTTTCCGGCGTCGGATATGCCACGTGTAAAACATCCGTTGTTTGGAAATGCAGTCCTTGCGGAAGATAGATTCTATAATAACCCTTATGCTTCTATGGTATCAGGTTTTCAGGAATACAATACATCTACCTTAAATGTACAGTTGGAAATAAAACAAGATTTCAATTTCTTGACAAAGGGCCTGACTGGTCGATTGATGGCTTACACACAACGTTATTCTTATTTTACGCTGAGCCGCCAATATAATCCATTTTTTTATCAGGCGACTCCAACAAATGCTAATAACAACGGTTATAATTTGTCTTTATTGAATGAGAAAACGGCAACTGAATACTTGAATTATAATGAGGGAGCAAAAATTGTAAACACAAATACTTACGGCGAGGCAGCTCTTAATTATAACCGGACATTTGGTGAAAAACATAATTTCGGAGGTATGTTGATTACAATTATACGCAACTATCTGAATGGAAACGCAGGAAACCTCCAGGCCTCGTTGCCGTTTAGGAATCAGGGACTTTCAGGAAGATTTACGTATGACTATGACAACCGTTATCTACTTGAAACCAATTTTGGTTATAACGGATCTGAACGTTTTGCCAAAAAGCAACGGTTTGGATTTTTTCCATCTATTGGAGTTGGGTGGAATATAGGCAACGAAGCTTTCTTTAAGCCAATTGCTCAGGTGATAACAAAACTGAAACTGAGGGCTACCTATGGGCTCGCGGGGAATGATCAGATAGGAAAACCCGAAGACCGGTTTTTCTATCTCTCTGACGTAAACCTAAATAATGCAGGCAGAGGTGCTTTCTTTGGTGAAGATTATGGGTACTCAAGGCCGGGTGTATCGGTATCAAGGTATGCTAATGACGAAATTACCTGGGAAAAGGGAAATACAACGAATATCGGCTTGGATCTAAGTATATTAAATTCATTAAATATTGTAGTGGAAGTATATAAACAACGCCGGAGCAATATTTTGATGGAAAGAGTTTATATCCCCACAACTGTGGGGTTGGAACCCAAAATAAGTGCGAACGTAGGAAAAGCCGAGGGTAAGGGCATCGATATATCGATGGATTATCATCGGAATTTTGGAAACGCCTGGTTACAGGCACGAGGAACATTCACCTATGCAACAAGCAAATTACTGGTCAACGAAGAGCCTGATTATCCGGATAATATGTACTATTTATCCCGTGTTGGACATTCATTGGCTCAGAATTATGGTTTTATCGCCGAACGGCTCTTTGTTGATGATGATGATGTTAAGAGCTCTCCTAGGCAGAATTTTGGTGAGGTGAGGGGAGGAGATATTAAGTATAGGGATTTGAACGGCGATGGCGAAATCACCAACTTAGACATGATTAATGGACTGGGGCATCCGGTTACCCCTGAAATTACGTATGGGGCCGGCTTTTCTCTAGGCTACAAAAATCTTGATATCAGTGCTTTTTTTCAGGGCTCCGGACGATCGTCTTTATTTATAGACCCCGCAGCGATTTCCCCATTTATACTAAAAGAAGGCATGCAGAATGGATTATTGGATGTGATTGCCAAAGATCACTGGTCTGAAGATAATAATAATCTTTACGCATTTTGGCCTCGGCTTAGTTCGACAGTAAATGAAAACAACAATAAACCTTCAAATTGGTGGATGCGAAACGGATCTTTTCTGCGGTTGAAAACAGTGGAGATCGGTTATAATTTTCAGGATACTATGCTAAAAAAAATGCGGATCTCAGGACTACGCTTTTATGCCAATGGAAGCAACCTGTTTTTACTGAGTGCTTTTAAAATGTGGGATCCGGAACAAGGCGGTAATGGCTTGGGCTATCCGCTTCAAAAAGTATTTAATATTGGAGTAAATGTTCAATTAAACTAATTATGAAACAATCGAATTTTCTATGCAGAAATATCGGCGGATACTGCGTCTTTGCCATTATTTTATTGGTTTCAAGTTGTAAAAAGAGCTTTCTGGATGTTGTGCCTGATAATGTAGCGACCATAGATCATGCCTTTGCAAATCGTGTTGAAGCAGAAAAATACCTATTCACCTGTTATTCTTATTTGCCTCGGGAGGGAAATCCCGATATGAATCCAGGTTTTAATGGTGGGGATGAAACTTGGACTTATTGGCCCATGACACTTGATTATTTTTCTTTGGATTCCTATGAAATTGCCCGTGGCCTACAGACCAAAGTAAACCCAAAAATGAATTATTGGGATGGGTATGATAGCCGCCCTCTTTGGACCGGCATACGAAATTGTAATATTTTCCTGGAAAATTTAGACAAAGTTGTTGATCTAGAGCCCTATGTAAAAGACCGGTGGGTAGCTGAAGTAAAATTTTTAAAAGCCTATTTTCATTGGTATTTATTCCGAATGTACGGGCCCATTCCGATTTTGGATAAGAATTTCTCCACAACGGCTACACCAGAGGAAGTAAAAGTTTATCGGCAGCCAGTGGATTCCGTGGTCAACTATATCGCTAATTTAATTGATGAAGCCTCATTTGGCAATGCCAACGTCGGGTTGCCAACTAAAATTAATAATCGGTTTACTGAACTCGGTCGTGTGACTAAGGTTGCGGCACTGTCAATCAAAGCAAGGTTGTTAGTTACCGCTGCGAGTCCATTGTTTAACGGGAATACCGATTATGTTAATTTAAAAAACAATGATGGAACGGTGCTTTTTAACCCTGTTTATGATGAAAAAAAATGGGTGAAAGCCACTGAGGCCTGTAAAAAAGCTATTGATATGGCATTAGCGTCAGATGTTGGGCTATACCGTTTTGTCCCAAAAGCCGGGACGGTAGATGAAGATACACAGATCGAAATGAACATCCGAAATGCTGTATGTGAAAAATGGAATAAAGAACTCATTTGGGGATCGACTTCAGATGGAACACCGACTTACTGGCTACAGCTTTTCGCATGCCCCCAATTAGACCCCAATGAAATTAGCAGGGAGCTCAAAGGTAAATATGCCCCTACACTGAAAATGGCTGAATTATTCTACTCCAAAAATGGTGTACCTATCGAAGAAGACAAAGATTGGGATTATGCAAACAGATATGAATTAAAAACGGTGACAGCGCAGGACAAGGCTATGCAAGAAGGTTATCAGACTGTAGCACTGCATTTTGGACGTGAACCGCGATTTTATGCAGATATTGCTTTCGATGGCTCTAAATGGCTGATGGCAAATAAAGAGTATCAGATCAAAAGCAAATCCGGTGAACATAGTGGCAAAAAACAGGCTCGAATGTATTCCGTTACAGGATATTATACAAAAAAGCTTGTGAATTGGAATTTGGTGGCAACCAAGACTTCAACTACGGTTGAATCGTATCCATGGCCGATCATGCGTCTGGCCGATCTTTATCTGCTTTATGCGGAAGCATTAAATGAAACCGGGAATTCAAAAGAGGCTTTGCCCTACCTCAATCAAATCCGGGAGAGAGCGGGACTTAAATCTATAGAAGAATCATGGGCTACGCATTCAAAACGGCCCGATAAATACATGACCGTTGTGGGATTGCGAGACATTATCCATCGTGAACGGGGCATAGAAATGGCTTTTGAAGCTAGCCGGTTCTGGGATCTACGGAGATGGAAAACTGCCGCGAGAGCACTTAATGAACCTGTTTATGGTTGGAATATTACACAGGAAACAGTCGAGGAGTACAATACGAGAGTGTTTTTATTTAACCAAGGATTTATCGCTCCACGTGATTATTTATGGCCTATCAATGATTATGCGCTGCAGATTAATCCCAAGCTTGTACAAAATATAGGTTGGTAAACAGTAAGTTGTTGAAATTCGACGTAAAATCTAATATTAATGAAACAGATAATATATAAGTATTTAGGAGTGTTGCTTTTGCTGTCTATGTATGCCTGCAAACAAGACGAAATGGGCCCTACCCAAAGCGACGGAATAGCACCTGATCCAGTCAGCAATGTGACTGTGAAAAATTTAAATGGTGCTGCTGAAATTACTTACGAGCTTCCCGAAGATCCGGATCTTCTTTATGTCAAAGCCGCATATACCGCAGCCAATGGTGAGGTTCGCGAGACAAAAGTGAGTAAACACAAGAATACAGTGCTCGTAGAGGGTTTTGGCGATACGCGAGCATATGTTGTCAGCTTATTCGCTGTCGATAAAGGAGAAAATGCGTCAGCGGTAGTCAATGTTACGGTCAACCCAAAGGAACCGCCGATGAAGCTGGTCAAGGAAACAATCACTGTCGTTCCCGATTTTGGAGGCGTGAATGTGAGCTATGAAAATGTTACCGCTGCAAACATGGCCATTGTTGTGTTAACCAATGATTCGTTGGGACAGTTTGTGCCGGTTAATACACACTATACCAATCTAAAGAAGAGCGTCTTTCCGACCAGAAACTTGAAGCCGGAAGAAGCTAAATTTGGATTTTTCGTACGCGACAGATGGGGTAATCTTTCAGATACATTGTATCTAAACTTGACACCGTATTTCGAGACAAGGCTGGACCGTACAAAGATGAGGGGGCTTATGTTGCCAACAGATGCAGGACTGGATTACGGTGGGACAATGGCAGGGCTATTTGACGGAAGCGTTGGGGACGGTACATTTTACCATTCCAATGATGTTGCTAAAATGCCACAATGGTTTACATTTGATATGGGAGTAACCGCGAAATTGAGCCGTCTGGTCTATTTTATGCGACAAGCATACTATTATGGCTTACACAATCCACGTGAAGTAGAAGTCTGGGGTTCCAATGCCCCTTCGGCAGATGGAAGTTTTGATAATTGGGTGCTACTGACAAAGCATATGCAGGTTAAACCATCGGGGCTGCCTGATGGACAGCTGTCACAGGCAGATCGGGAGGCGGCTGAGGCCGGTGAATCCATACCTATTCCCAGAGATGCCCCAAAAGTGCGCTATCTCAGGTTTAAGACATTGAGAAATTGGACAAATGGTACTTATGTCAATTTCAATGAACTGGAAGCCTGGGGAGATCCGAGATAACTAATAAATTATAACATAAAGCAGAACAAAATGAAACTTAAATATATTGTTGAATGCTTGGCTTTTCTCTTATGTCTGGCTGTTTTTTCATCCTGTAGAAAAGGAGACGAGTATAAGAAATTTTTTGGTGACGGGGAACTTATTTATGCCAGTAGGGTGAATAAGGTTATTGTACATCCAGGAAACAGAAGGATACTGCTTTCCGCCATACTTTCAAATGATCCATTAGTGGCAAAAATTAAGGTTTTGTGGAATCAAGGCAAAGACTCCCTGGTGCAAAAGATAGTACGCGCCCCAGAGAATGATACCTTGGACTTGATGATCGACA
This sequence comes from Sphingobacterium athyrii, assembly GCF_003071065.1. Lineage (GTDB taxonomy): Bacteria > Bacteroidota > Bacteroidia > Sphingobacteriales > Sphingobacteriaceae > Sphingobacterium > Sphingobacterium athyrii. The sequence goes on from NZ_QCXX01000002.1 coordinate 921,124, forward strand.
ATTTAGAGGAAGGCGGATATAATTTTGTCTTTTATACTTATGACAAAGAAAATCACCCTTCTGTCGCATTGAATGTGTCGGGAGTTGTGTATGGCGAAAGTTACAGTAATTCACTGGTGAATAGAAGGGTAAAAGCTTTGAAATATGGTCCTAACGAAAATATTCTCCATTTCTCCTGGGCGAATCCCAACCTTGATGATGTTGGTGTCGAATTGCTGTACAAGCATAAAGACGGCAGTATACGGACAAAGATGTTTCTGCCGAATAGCACTGATACAACCCTGTATGACTTCGATGCAAACACAAACTTTAGGTACAGGACATTATTTAAGCCTGATTCAAATGCAGTGGATCTATTCACTGTCAATTATACCGAGATTATAGTCCCTGGATTCGAACGTGAGCTTGATAAATCCAAGTTTAATTTATATCTGCTTCCTACAGACGCTACAACTGCGCATGGGTGGGTAATGCCCAATATGTGGGATGAAAAGTATGATAATGGATTTGCTACGATTAATCAGATGCCTCAATGGTTTACTTTTGATATTGGGCTCTCTGCATCACCGAGTAAATTCAAGATTTGGCAGGCTGCCGACAGGATCTATGAAAAAGAAAATATGCGAAAATTTGAAATTTGGGGCAGTGGCAATCCCGCGGCGGATGGTAGCTGGGATAATTGGACAAAGTTGGCAAGCTGTGAATCGCGTAAACCATCAGGATTGCCCGGAATAGAAAAAAACGAGGTTGATATTGCCTTTGCAAAGGCTGGCGAGGACTTTGTTCTGCCAGCTGATTTGCCAAGGGTAAGATATATCCGTATCAAAGTGCTTGAAACATGGGGTAAGGCTGGCTTTGTCACAATAGGAGAGCTGAATGTATATACAAAAGACAAGAATAAATAAGAGAGTTTAAACCAATTAATATTATAAGATGCAAAAGAAAGTAAAAATGTTAATGCTAGCGGGGCTATGCACTTTTGTCACGGGGCATACCTTGTATGGTCAAGACATGAAAACTGCAAGGAAGTCGGAGATAATTGCTGAAATTAAGTCCAAAGCAGACGCTGTGAAAATGAAAGCGGAACAACTGGTCCGGAATGGGTTTACAGCTGGCGATGGTTATGGCGAAGTATGGATAAGAGATTTGAATACCTTCGTTACTGTGGCTAGCCGCGTAAACGATAAGGAATTGATCAAAAAACACCTGCTTACCTTCTTTCAATTCCAGCAACCAGATGGTGGTATCCTAGATGGCTACGTACCTGTAAAAAAAGGGGCGGTTCCTTATAATTATTACCATTCCGCACTGGCACCCGAATATGCAGGACATAAGAATACTGTAGAGACTGATCAGGAAACTTCTCTAATACAGGCTGTCGCGAAGTACATTAGAAGTACTGGCGATAAAAGCATTTTGAAAGAAATGGTCGGTGGCGTTTCTGTACAGAAGGGACTTGAACGAGCAATGGACTTTCTCCTGACCAAACGTTTTAATGAAAAATACGGTTTGTTATGGGGTGCGACGACAGTGGATTGGGGGGACGTTCAACCAGAGCACGATTGGGGGGTTGTTTTGGATGAAAATTCCCATCTTACACTGGATATCTACGACAACGCGATGTTTATTATCGCGATCGACGATTTTCTGGAAATTGCAGATCTGACTACTGTAGAGCAAAAACATTGGAAGGATATAAAAAGTAAGATCGCGAAGAATGTTCGTAAGCATCTCTGGGATAAAAAGAATGAAAAATTTTTACCGCATATTTATTTGAATGGTTCGCCGTTTCCGGACTCTTTTAATGAGTCTGAAATTTATTATCATGGTGGTACAGCCGTTGCTATAGAGGCGGGCTTATTGAGTAAGGCGGAAGTAAAGGTCGCTTATAAAAAAATGCAGGAGAATGTCAAAAAAGCCAATGCGGCTACTATTGGGCTTACGATTTACCCGGTATATCCGCAAGGTCTTTTTAAAAACGGTGGTATGGGGCCATATTCCTATCAAAACGGTGGCGACTGGACATGGTTCGGTGGGCGTATGATCTCACAATTGATCCGTTACGGTCTTATCGCTGAGGCTTGTGAAGCTCTCGAACCGATGTTGGATCGAGTAATTAAAAATAATGGTTTTTATGAATGGTATACACCGGATAACAAACCTCAGGGATCGGCCAGTTTTAGAGGGGAGGCCGGTGTTTTGTGGACAGCGATTACAGATCTCGAACGAAAAAAGAATTAATAGTCCTATTCAAATAGAAAGTCCTGACAGAAGTTGGGACTTTCTGTTTGAATAGGGATTACCGCATGCTTGGGGGGGACCGTTTAAAACAGTAAGTGTCGTTTGATAAAATTGCCTCAAAATTGAACGCCGAAATACGAATAGAAGTTAAACTTCAACGAATTTAAAATAGTCATGGGCGAATTGGAATTCAATAAGAGATTTGAAGAGATTAGTTTTAATTTAGAGCGATAAATTATACGATAATATTATGAATGCAAATTTATCTTATATTAAAAAGTTAACTGTTCTGGCAACAAAAACCTTATTTAAGTGCTATTTGTTAGCTATTCTGTCAACAGTATTGTACCTCATAGTCGGATACCTACTACTCAGAAGCAATGCAGATGGTGCCTTCTTTTCAATGAACGGCTCCGTACAGACCGTTGGAAAGTTCCTCTGGTTGACTGGATTGATCCTTTTACCGATACTTCTTTTCTTATTTAGCAATAAATATGTTTTCTCGACGGTGGCCGGTAAGGTAGTGGAGGAAAGACAGGATGATCTTATCATACCAGCATTGGACAAAGTACTATTGGTTTTTCAATCCAACCAGCCTGACCTCGTTCAAAATGCGGGTGATTATACTTTTGCGAAACTCAAGTTGATCAACGAAGTGAAAAACACAAAGATTGAAAATCCATGGATCAAGCGCATTGTGGTGTTTGGCTTGAACAAGATAAGCTTTGACAGCTTAGATCTCGACAATAATAATAACTTTTATGATATTGTGAAGTCCAAATTTATTGCTGTATTGGAAATGCTGACAGAGGCTGACAATAGACCTTTTTGGATCTGTATCGCTATTCAATGGCTGATTATTCTGTTTGTTTGGTTTGCTGGTTCGGATGCATCTTTGGTCAGCGGATAAATTGACTGTGAATGATATATAAAATGTTTTTAGCGAAAATAGGACATGGCAAAGTTGTTTGCCGAATCGGGCGGGAGTTCAATAAGAGGGAAGCGTTAAGTGTAAAAAAGTAAAATCGTATTATGAATGAGATTATTATTGAATTTGATAATAAAAAGCGGCTGAAATTAGTATGCTTAGGAGTGGTGTTCACCGTGGCGGCGTTGGCCTTTGCTTACTATATTTTCTTTGTTGCTGAGAAAATAAGAATTGCTCACGGTACAATGATGTTAATGTTGGGATGTTTGGGAATCTATTTTATAATTGTCGGTCTAAAAAGCTTATTTGACAAAGATCGGACTGGTCTTATTTTGAATTCGGATGGTATACATTTTAAGGGAACACCCTTGGGTAAAGCGATAGGCTTAATAAAATGGAATGCGGTGCAGTCTGTATCGGAGGGAATTGCCCATCGTTCTCCATTTGTCTCTTTGAAATTGCAGAATCCTGAAGATCATATTCAAAATCTTTCATCGCAATTGCAACAATTTGTTATCAGCAATGGAATAGCCGTGACGGCCGATCAATTGGCTGTTGATTTCAATGAACTTAAAAGTCTGATCGCAGATTACCACCAACGGTATCGCCAATAATGGATTGCTTGATTCGTCAATGCTGGGCAGTAATCTTGATAAAATAATAGCTTTAGAAAATGAAAAAGGTAATTGCAATCATGTTATTCTTGCTGTTCGTCCAGGCTGCGCTGCGGGCAAGCGAATGTTATCATTATCATACAAAGACAACTTATAAAATTGTTCATGTAAAAGGTAGTCCTTTTTTAGAGATTACTGTTATGGATCCTAATGGTATTAGCATGGAGCATCAACGATGTATATCCATGTTGCAGGTAGGTAACGATGTGAAAATGATAAATCGAAATGGAGATAACATGCTTCTGATGGATGATGATGCTTACTATTTACTTGCGTCCGAATTCTCTGATGTTAATCAAGTAACGCCTGTAAAAATTGCAGATAGAAAAGATGTGCAGGCTACATTTGATGCAGATCTACTTTATATGCATGGAAAATGGTTTTCTTTTTCATTTGATCCATACGCAAAAAAAATAACCAAGACAGCAACCAAGTTGTTTCCTGACAAACCTATTGTACTCGCCCAATTCCAAAACCGTAGATACCTGCTCAAGGACGATAAACATATCTATTGCTATGAGGGGACACAGCTAACCGCTGAAATAATAGAGGGGTTGAATCCTGCGACCATCCAATGCCTCAAACTAGAAAATAATGAGGATAAATATTTGCTTACGGATGGGAATACTGCCTACATTTATGATGTCAGTATTTTTGAACAAATGGATGTTACCGAATCGCTTCTGAGTCTTGATCTGAAACGGCCGTTTACAGTTAAAGAGGTAGCCCGAAACTGGCTGAATTCCTTTGTTGATTTTAATGATGGAAATATCTGGTGCTATATTTCGGCGGGACTGGATTTGCAGGACGGTACAACTGCTTACTTGTATCCAGTAAAAGCACGTTGGCTGAATGAGCAGCATGAATTTATCAATAAAGAAGGTAAGATATATTATAATGGCTGGGATTTAATCAATGATCAGCCGCCAATGAACCTGAAAGCTGTTGCCCAGCCAAGGTTATTGGAGATTACTGCCTCAGGATTCTATTTTGATGGCACAGCTTTTTATAAAGACCAAGATGGAGAGGGAACATTGGAGCCTGTTACCTGGCTCAATAAAGACAGCAAGTTTGTCAATGGAGTCTATTCCTACCAAAAAGGAATTCCCAATTTCTTTGATGATGGTAGGCAATTGGTATTTGATGATAATAATACCTTGGCGAAGAAAAGAACAATAGCACATCAGTCCGTTTTAAAAGATCTGAAACTTGCCTACGCTTATGACGACAAATTGCTGATAGAAAATAAAGAGATCCCCAATAGTGCAGATCGGGAGAGCATGGAATTGCTCGGTTCTACAGTGGATGTCATTGAAGGTTGTGATGGTGGCAGGGGACAGATACCCGTGGTGATTGAATACAACTATTTTTTTCGCGATAAAAATCATATCTATGGTTACCACTCCGGTGATCAGGCATTGACACTGATTAAGACTGTCGTGCCTCATACCATAGAAAAAGATAATTACGAGCAGTTGAGGGAATTAAAGAAAAAAATGCTGGATTGACGCATTGCCACTCTTATTCTTTATTTTGAAATGCCACCATTGCTAAATTGGTCTAGGATAGGTTGACTTCTTTAGGTTATCCAATTGTATTGACTTAAAAAAATTGGACGTTATTTATTCGAAGCCTATTTTAATTAAAAATTGCGAAATAAGAGCATTCATAATTTGAGTATAGGATATTCTAGAAGCTTTTTTACCCCGAGGATAAACGCGATAGCGTAGCAATGCAGTATTAGACAGTAACGGCAGGAAATTAAGGTAATAGAGGAAGTAGGACTTGGGTATGTCTGCTGTCAACCTTCGGGTAGTATATGGACTAGGTGGGGACCAAGTTAAGACCAAATTAACACCAAACTCGCCCTGTAGGCAGGTTCAGTGCACAGTGAGTCCACCTTGAGTCCACCTTTTAAGGTGCTTTCATGGTACGTGCACATTTTTTACAAGTCGGGAGCAGGGCGAGCATGGAGCGAACTTGCCCATAAGCTATTTACAACAAAGTCCCTTGAAAACTGCAATATTTATAATTGTCATTTTTACGCGAATTTGAAATTTATTAAAAATGAATAAAATGCTTGACATCAGGGTTTTGCCGTCGTATCTTTAGGTATGGGGATAAATGATAATGAATTTATCAGAGGCCAGCTTTGATTCTAGCTGCTTTTCGGCTATCCTAAGGATATGGTGAACAGTATCTATCTAATCTAGAAATATTTGTCTATGGATCTGATGATTGGGATTGTAGCTTTAGAGATTTCAAACTAAAAGATTTGAATTAATGTCGCGTAGAGAAGGGCTAATGCTCTTGTGATATTGGATAATGAAATTAATCAAGCTTGAATGTTGTGGAAAACCTTAATTATATATTTTAAAGTAACATGAATTATGATAAGATATTGGCTTACATTTAACTTGGAAAATTTTGCTGATCCTCCTTTTGGGATTAAATTAGGTTGTGAAGTTACCGCATTATCTAAATACGATGCGTTAAAATAGTGGAAGAAAAGATCTTTTTTAACACAGCTATACCTCCGATATCTTCAATTATTGGTGATATTGACGTATCTAGTCTCGATGAAAATCATATTATCCCAAATATGTCATCTCCTACTATGCGAGGAATTTGGTTCCCGTTAGGCTATCAATAGTTTGAAATTTTAACTTTTTTATGAGAAATAAAGATTTGTTTATTGAAGATTTTATGCAGTTGTTTCCTGATTTGAAGTATTGGACGTCATAATAAACCTGAACCTCAGAAAACACGAAAATCAAGAGATGGAAGAAATCTATAAAACACCTAATTAATAGGTGCTTATGACCTTAAAAACGTTGAGGAAGGCCAATATAAAGAACAAAAAGCTATAGACGAGCACGGTGGTGTCGATAAATTGGATAATAAGTGTAATGAGGTAATAAAGACAGAATGAAAGAACTGGAAGAAAAATTTAAAAAAAATGACAAATAGCACTAAAATCAAGGAGTTTTGGTCATGGTTTGAGGAGATATATAGTGAATTTGAAGAACAATTAGATAATTCATTTTTAATCAGTGATTTAGATAATAAGGTTTATTCATTAGGTGATTTCACTTAATAGAAGTGCGAAGCTCGGGGACTTCACATTTTTTGTGCACCTGCATGTGCGATAACTATAGTTGTAAACTTCGCGAACCAGCCATTCCAGTAGGCAGTGTTAACCGAAGATAGGGTGTAAGTGCTTCATAGTGAGGTGCAATTTGAAGCACTTTAATTACCACACTTAGCTATCTTCGGGTAACAATTTTACAGTTGTTATTTTTTGTACAACTGCTCATATAGGTCGATAACTTTTTTCTGAAGTTCGATAATTTCGTCGTCACGTTGTTGCAACTTTTGCTTAATTGCGTCTATCTCGTTGACATAGTC
>NZ_QCXX01000003.1:0-326676 GCF_003071065.1 Sphingobacterium athyrii
TAGGTTTAATTGGATACATGATTATTGACGCCTTAATAAGTCTATCACCAAGATCCGTGTATTGTCTTTCAGATAATAAATGTATCACTGTAATGAATGGAAAAGATGATGAAATCTATTTTATCCCTGGAAAATATACAGGTGAAGAAATTCCTTCAGATGACTATGTGACGGTAACGAATTTGGACCGAGATTTTGCAAGTGCGGTTTTCTCAAAAAACAATGTTGTGCTAATTAGAATTGATGGCAATCCAAAGGTTATTCAGCGATCTTCTCGTGAGGTGATTAAATTATACAATGATGATCTAGCAAACAACGATAGTTTATACACTTGTTTTGATGGACGAGACTCGGTGTACAAAAAAGGAGTTCATTTTATAAATATGAATCTTAAGGAAAATTATGCTTGGAATTCAGAGGGTAAGCTTAAATAGATTTTTGTTTATAGAATCAAAAGCTTATGGCTTAGCATTTGATCTTTCTATTTACGATGCTCATAAATTAAGTATACGATATTCTAGAAGCAGTTTTGGAATATCCTTTGGTTGGTATTGATAGCATTACAAAATTCTGATATGAAAAAGACTGCTTCTATTAATTTTTTTTTATTAATCCCACTTTTACCTTTATTGTTTAATTGTGCAGATTACAATAAAAGGCAATGTGAAAAGTTTACTGGATTTTATAAAGATGTACAATTTGACGTGGTAATTTTAAGTAAACCAGTTGCTGAGCCTAATTATTACCGGTTTTCTGTAAGGGATTTAGCGTCAAAAAAAGATTCAATATTGTCTGTTGATAGAGAACTCGTCTCACTATCTCCAATATGGAATATAGGAGACACATTAACAAAGAACCAAGGAAATACCATCGTAGAATTGAGGAAGAAAGATTCAATATTAAATGCTAGGAAGTTTTTAATAGAATGGACATGTAAAGGTACTTTCATTAATGGTGAAGATGGTAATATATGGGAGAGAAGGTTGGCCTTCGGTACGTTTTAGTTTTTCTTGTGGTATTGATAAAACTATAAGATTTTAGAAGAAACATATATTTTTAATTGTACGTTTGTTTATCGATTAATAATGAAAAGATGAAGTTAAATTCTAAATATAAAGGCTGGAGATTTGCATGTATTGTTCTTTTTTTATCTAGTTGCCTAACCGAACAAGGCTGTAAAGAAACTGTCAATTATTACAGTAACCTTGAATTTAATGTTGTAGTAGAAGGTCCTAGATCTGCGGAACCCAATTATTACGAAATGGAGGCAAAGGATATCCTTTTAAATAAAAGCAGTAAAGTTAAAATAGACCGTAGCCTTGCTAGTATTGTTCCTAAATGGTCAATTGGAGATACTTTGGTTAAAAACAAAGGAAATACCATTGTTATGTTAAAGAAAAGGAAAGCTGTTTTGGGCACGAGAATCTTTCTCTCAGAGTGGACCTGCAATGGAGGTACGATTAATGGTACACCCGTGGATACTTGGGTAAGCAAGTTTAAAGAATCGGGTCTAACAGAGGATTCTTATGAATAACGATTCCGTGAATTTTTGACTTATTTGTGAGGATCATTGCTTTGTAGTTTACTTATAAAATGGAAGGTGTTACCAGTTTTAACAAAGTAATTAGCGAAATGGAATTAAATGATTTGGAGACTAGTTTGAAGGAGTTAAGCTTGAATCCACTTGATAGTTTGTTTAATAGCATTGACTTTGAGGAGTTTGAACAAGTTTTATATAGACTTGCTTATAATCCAGAAAACGGAGATGTTAACTTTTTTATCTATACTTATATGTTAAGACTTTTAGGGGGGAAAGAGAATGATTGGCGAATACATTTATCCATCAGTAGGTTGATGGGGGGCATTTTAAATCATATTGATGGGTGTGAATTGATAGGTCTATACCATGCGAAAGAAGCGGATAAACTAAAGCCAATGGATGCAGATATTCTGGAGTTTATTTTGTATTATAACCATATTCCTGAAAAAATATTGTCGGATGAAGAAGCTCTGGTTTATTCTCAAAAGCTGCTTGTGGTTAAACCTGATAGTGACATAGTAAAAAGAGATATCTAGTAGAGAAGGCCAACATGGTATGTGTTACACTATGATGAAAAACGCTATCGTGATGAAGAAGGAAATTTGATAAAGTGGCTGAAAAAATCTTAAAGGACAGCATAAGCACAGATTATGTCAGAGATCTTCAAAGACAATTTAAAAAGCCTCCCATAAACAAATCAGTAAAAGTTAATCATGGTTCATTGGTAAATCCTACAATTACTAACTTAGAGTTAGATGCTATTCGCTACCAACGATCTGTGAGAAGCTGGCAAAATACAATTGGAAAATTTGAAAAAGGTACAAAAGGTTATGAAAATAAATTTGCTTTTTAATATTTTAATGATAGTTATCCTATCTTCATGTCAATCTGCTAATAAATGTGAGGATCCAATTTGCTTTAATACTTCAATTGAAGAAAGCAAGAATAATTATGTTGTTAAACTTGAATTTGAATCAAAAAAAGATACGATATTAAAATTAGATGCGAGAATGTTTACGACAGGTTGCCCTGATTATTGGGAAGATCCAACGGAGTTCTATAAAAATCGAAATCCCAATGTTTTAAAACATAATCATATTATTGTTGAGAATACAGATAATGAAGTTAGGCTACTATCGAGACAGTTTTTTCCAAAAGGAAAACAAATACCAATTGAATTACCTAACTGTGCCTTCTTGGAACAGTTTGATTTGATATTGAAAAAGAATAAAGTAATTTCTTATAATTTTTTTGTTGGGAAGAATCAAAATGAGCTAAGAGTGTCGACCTCAGATCGAAAAGTCAAATTACACTTATACCTGAAAAATAACGGACACGGTACTATTATAAGCTCAAGTAACTGGATTGATCTGAATCGGTACATTTCTGAGTAAATATATCATTTCTCATTCATTGATTAATAATGGAGAAGGTTCTGGTCAAGCTTCATAGTAGAGGTTGGCCTTTATAGACCCACCATGGATGATAATTTGACTTTATATGGAAATAATAGGTTCAGAAGTAGCTTTTGGGGAAGTGGTGAGTATAGGCTTGAGCCTGGTGTATTCACTACTAAGTTAGTTTTAATAAACTCAGGAAATACTGTGGCGAACGAATTGTCTGTTATCCGGAAGAATAGTAAAATAGTTATTATGCTGGACGACCTTTGCGATCGGTACTACGAAAAAGAAGATTGATTTGAATTCCAGCTGTATAAAGATGGCACGTCGATGTAGTAATACAATTGGGATATTTGGAAAAATAACAACTATTTTATATATAAATTTTTGTTATGATATTATCTTCGTGTATTGGGCAGTGTGGCGATATCATGGCCCTGGGTAGAGCTAATCTTCCAGGCCACTTCCACAAGCGTACAGTCCTATGCATCCATTAAAAAAGTATGAACAGGAAACAAAAGAAAGACTATGGCTAATGCAAACCAACCCGTTTCTAGGGCAACCAAAGTGGTAAAAATGATCTTGAAAATTTTACTGATAAGTTTTATAGGTTTAATTGGATACATGATTATTGACGCCTTAATAAGTCTATCACCAAGATCCGTGTATTGTCTTTCAGATAATAAATGTATCACTGTAATGAATGGAAAAGATGATGAAATCTATTTTATCCCTGGAAAATATACAGGTGAAGAAATTCCTTCAGATGACTATGTGAAGGTAACGAATTTGGACCGAGATTTTGCAAGTGTTGTTTTTACCAATGATAATATTTTACTTATTAAAATTGATGATTATTCAAAGGTATTTCAGCGATCTTCTCACGGATTGATTAAACTTTATAATGATGATAAATATTACAACGATAGTTTATATATAGATTTTGAGGGTACAAAATCGTTGTACAAAAAAGGAGTTCATTTTATAAATATGAATCTTAAGGAAAATTATGCTTGGAATTTAGAGGGTAAACTTAAATAGATTTTTGTTTATGTAAGTATGTTTTTAAAAAATGGTGAACACCTGAGGGGTGTTTATAATTTTATTCGTTAATATTCGCGTTCCATTTGAATTCGGGCGTAAAGTAAACCTCCTAATTTTGTTCATTAGCGCATTAATTAAGCAGAATCAAAAGCTTATGGCTTAGCATTTGATCTTTTTATTTGCGATGCTTCATAAATTAAGTATAGGATATTTTTTTATTTACATCTTCCTGTAAAAAAATATAAGAGAACAACTAAATTTTCAGATGATTATAATATAAAACATAATATATTTACTAAAAAGGAATCAAATACATATCAAACTTATCTATTTTACTCTAAGTAATGAAAAAAACTTGAATTTGGCCATTCTTATTTATCTTGTTTTTATTAGCTTTAGCAATCGCGTATTCAAGGTTAATTACTCACCCAATGGCATTAGGGAAATATTATTTCAAATATCATGAATGTGGCGCTATTGGGGAACTTCCTGATAAGGATGATACGCTTACTTTACTTGATGATAATAAATATAGAAGTTCTTTTTGGGGGAATGGTGAATATCGTATAGAATACGGGATTTTTAGAACACTATTAGTTTTGAGTTATTCAGGTGGTACCGCTTCATACGAACTTGAAATAAAAAAAGTAGGCAATAAGATCACTATTGTTTTGGATGGTGCTTGCAATTTTTTTTACGAAAAGATTGAGTAATTGCAGTTAGAGGATGTAGCTTTTATATTTACTGAGAATTACAAAAAGGTCATTATATTATTGTCATGCAAAATGTATTGATTTTTCGTGTGAGACCTGTTGTGGCTAGGTAAACATATAGTTGATCCTGCCGAGCGTAGCGGAATCCAATAGTGTATCAGTCTTTCCTGAAAGATAGTCCAGCGACACGTCCAGCAATTTAATCGCCGAAAATAGTTGTTAATTTTTACATTAGATAGGAATTGATTTGTTTAGATTTAGGAAGATGAAGAAAATTGAATTTTTAGAAAATCCGATGGGTTATTGCAACGAAACCGAGTACATTGCATATCTCCCAAAAGTAAAAGATGAAAATGACCTATTTAGAGAGTTGAATGATATTCTTGCATTTCCAGATTATTTTGGAGATAACTGGAACGCTTTATTTGACTGTTTAAGAGATTTTAGCTGGATTAGTAAGCGAGGAGTTGCATTAGTGCATTTAGAAATTCCTATACTGTCTGAGGAAGAACTAATGACTTATTTTGAAATAATATTTTCTGCAGTTGAAGACTGGACAGATACTGATGATCATTATTTTAAAGTAATTTTTTCCAAAGAAGATGAACCTAAAATTATGAAATTTATTACCGATCTGGAACGATAAAAAAGATATTTAACTCACGAGAAGCTCTAGTTGGCGGGTGAAAGATAAAATTTTTAACCCAAACCCAAGTCGCCTTTCCATAGTTTAATTACTTATTTTGATGATCAAAGAGATCATGAGATGGTTAATCAAGGTATTCAATATTGGAATAATAATTTTAAAAATAAAAAATGAGACAAGTATTGTTTTTTCTTACAGGATTTATCTTGTATGGATGTAGTGATTATAAAATTAAGTATACATCAGAAGAAATGAGAAATCTTCAAGAATGTTTAATTAAAATTGAGGAATTGGAAAAGAAAATTGATCGTTTGACGCAGAATCAAGAAATGTATCCTTCTTTTATTTCAGGCGACAACAGTATATCTTTCGATTATACTGCAATTGGTGAAGATGAAATAAATTTTAATAACAGAAGTAAAAATCATTCCAATCCCAGAGAAATAACTAAGCTGGTAAAAATTCCTGGATTATCAGTAACAGAAACCTCGGAGCTAAAAAAATTAATAACTTACATTCAAAATCGCTATAATATACATTCCCAGTCATATGTTATTTATGATCCTCGTGATTTTTCTGGTGTTTATTTATACGAATATATTTACGGAGACTTATATACTGATAACCCAGAACAGGTTGGATACATTACAGTCTTAAATGAAAAAAAAATTAATACTAAATGGTTTTCAGATCACTTTGTTATAGAAGATAAAAAAGAAGGTTTATTCTTGGTACGGAATAAACTTTAGTATTGATTATGAATCAAATTTTATTTTGGTAATAAGGTGGGTTGATTAAATCTTATTGTAATGGTTGAATATTACTTATAGAAAAATGTGTTTGAAAAATAAAAAGAGATTTAGTCTTTTCTTGAGTGGTGTTTTACTACCTTTTTTGTCTGGTTGTAGGACTGAAGAGAAATGTAGACAAATCATGGAATATAATAGTAACATAGAATTTAACCTAGTGATCGAGGGGCCTACAACTGCGGAACCCAACTACTGCGAAATGAATGCAAAGGATCTTATTCTCAATAGAAGTGGAAGAGCCAAGGTGGATCGTGGTTTAGGAAGTATTGTTCCAAATTGGAGTATTGGTGATACATTGACCAAAAGTAAAGGAAATTCTATTGTGATTTTGAAGAAGAAAAAACCTATTCAGGGCACAAGAATATTTGTTTCGGAATGGACTTGTAATGGTAGCTTTATCAATGGCGAACCCTTTTGAAATCTCTGCATCTAAGTTTAAATAAGCAGTTCTTAGCAATGTTTCCTTCGAATAGTTGGTTGCAGATAGCAAGAATTTTAATAGTATGATTCAGCTTTTAACAATTATATTTTCTGCAATTGGTATTTCTGCAAAACCGCGGATTGAGAAAGGATAGGATAGGAAGCAAAAGCAGCCATCAAGATTGTTTTATAACAAATTTGATTGACTGCTCCTTTATTTTTTACTTAAATAGACCAGCTACAGGACTTAGCAGCAAAGAAAAATACCGCCAGCCATACAAGTCCCTTTGCCAGGAAGAAGATAAATGCCCCCATGCCGGCACGCTTCAACCATTTTGATTTATTGTCTTTATTATTGTCTTTTTGCTCCATCTGAAGGGTTAAACAATATTCAGCCTATTTAGTTTGCACTGGCAATAGGCGTGAATACTTCACCAAAGTTATAAAAAGTTTGGTTTGCAATTTCTACCGAACGGTCAAAAGTTGCAGGATCCGCAGCATATTTGTTCAATACTGCTGTAAATCCAGCCCACATCTCACGGCTATTGTCACCGTAGCCTTCAAAGAAAGAAGTTCCCTTGTTGACGCCATATTTGTTCAGCATCTGTACGATGTAGGGGCCACCCATGATCGATCCTTCCAGTACATACAATGACGCAAGGGCTTCTTGTACATTGGTTACCGCCGGAGCTGTTGCTTCCGGAAGATTCTCCACGTTACCTCCCAAGGCTTCAATATCACTTTTGATATACGATGAGTTGCGGCGTTCCGCCAGATCAGGTAATACTTCGGATGTAACAAAAGGAGCGATGCTATCTTCCACAGCACGGAAATAAGCATAAAAACCTTTTAAAACCTCTGCATAATCTGCTTCAGAACGAATATTTTTCAATTGGCGCACGATCGTTCCTTCTACGTTTTGGTGAGCAGCGTGCGTTTGCTCTTTGATATGTTGACTTAACATGTTCATTCTTTTATTTATAACGATTCTATACAAAGATTCGTATTTATTTCCAATTTTTTATGCTGTTTTCTGATTTATCATCTATGAAAAACGACAGGATTTTACTCCACGATTTTGATTGGATAGGCATGATAAGGAGTGGTTTGTGTGAGAAGACGATTGAATACTACACGTATGCTAATACCACTGCTTAAATCTGAAGTAAGTCCTATCGGCGCATCTTCGGGTATCTGCACTTTAATGGATTTTAAATCATCAGAAATACCGAGGAAAGTCAAAGGCAAGCTGTTGGCGTTACCCTCTTCGGTATATTTTAAATTTACAGCTCGAATCTCAGATGCTTTGGTCAGATGTCTTGCGGGCAAATTGATAATTTCACCTCTTTTGACCAGCCATTCTTTTGTATGGCTAAAATAAACATAAGGAAGGAATTGGCCGGCAGGAACGGTTACAAACTTTTTACTACTTTTAACAGGGATGCCGAATTTGTTGATCACCTGCGCGTAGTAATCACCGGCAGGAATACCTGAACCATCTTGCTGATCCACATAGAAAGTAGTAAATGTATTCAATATAAGTTTATAGCTTTTATTCTGATCGTCGACGAGGTAGAGATTATCGCTTCCATCCAGCGCAAGATTATTCATTCGGATATAAAAACTGCTTTGGCCGACAATTGCCGTCACTTGGGTTTCTTCGTCTTGGAAGGAGGGAAGAAGCGCACCGTTTGACAGTTTTATGGTATAGGTTTTGAGGGTGCCGTCCTGGGCTTTAACCTGATATTGCAGTCCGTCTTTGAGCGCAATGGCTGTTCCAGAAGCAGGGCTTATACTTGCATTTTTGGAAATGTTGATAATGGGAGCAACTGTCTCGGGAACAGGCCATTCGGTAGAGCCAGGCCAGGAGACATAGATGGTTTCGCCATCCACTGCTGCTACGATGGTATCTTTACCCGCGTTGTACGGAATCTTAAATGAGGTGATTTCGGTGTAAGGTGTCGGCGCAATTTCATACTCTTTTTTGCAAGCCGAGAATAGTGTGACTCCCATAGTGAGCAACAAAATGGGAATACGGTATAACGTGTTTCTTTTTTTCATGGTTGTGGTGACTTTCTATCGTCAAAAGGCATGTGTTGTAAAGGCGAAAAGCAAATGCATTTCATCCATAAGCTATCAATGTATAGTTAGTTGTTGTAAATAATTCGAATCGGATTTTTTAAGGTTTCCTCACGGCTGTAGTAACGCACTTTGACATAGTAATCACCCGCTGCTGGCACTTTGTTGTATACTGGCGCATTGGCCGGGCCTGTCAAACGTCCTTCAATATTATTCAGGCTAAGATTCATATAAGCACTTGCAACAGATGGGGGATTTGCCGTAGAGGCTTGTTTAAAAGGATATTCTTTTCCATCTTTATCCACTAAGCTGGCACGTGCTAGTTCCAAATCACTCTCATAAGTAGCAATATAGGGGTAGCTAATGAGGTTGTTGTAAATGTAAAGAGTATTGGTGGTATACCAGTTAGATTGGTCATATATAACTGGTGCGTTTGGATCTGAACTAATCTCTTGCACATGGAGTGCCGGCTGGTCACTCTTGACGATCAGTGTATAGGTCGCTGTACTACCATCAGTAGCGGTAACAGGGTATTCAATCGTACGCCCTTTGGCAAAATAATCAACCATATTTGTAATCAGGGTATCCGTACCTTGTTTTAGCGTAGCACCTGATGCGACTTCTATTTCGGGTTCTAGACTGGTCATATAAAGTCCCTCTGGAAGGGTGACCGTAATGGTCTTGGTTTCATTGTCTATGGCGCCGATGATTTCTTTGCTCGTATTGACAATCTTGAAACTGCTGATCCGGGCCTTGCTCTCCTGCTCGAAGGGCTGAGTCTCGGTTTTTGTACAGGAGCTTGCCAATAAGCTGCTGATGAAAACGCTCGAGGCGATGACAAATTTGTGTGTGGTTAATAACTGATTTTTCATTTTAGTTGAGAAAAGAACCGGTACCAGCATGGCTGGCACCGGATTTAAAATTTACAATTCTTATTACAAAATAAGGGTGTCAAGGCTTGTTATAATTTCTTATAATCAAAGCTCATAAACGGAAAGTTTGTTGCTGCGAAACCCGAATTTGGAGTTTCATCTTTGTACACACTATTTAAACGCAATTTCCATAATTCATGGGTTGTTTTATTTTCCAGAATATATGTCCTTGGGCCATAGCTGCTCATAATATGATTGCTAATGTTATAGATATACCAGCCAGTACTGCTCGGATTGCCCGTTCCATTTGTACTGTTGGAAGCGGCTGTACCGTTTGAAATTAAATTTGCATCATCAGGCAATGTTGTCACGGATTCAAATGCTGTATTTACATAATACAGGTTATATTTAGCCGTATTTACGGTTAAACTTGCATTTGCTGTACCACTAAATTGAAAATCATAGCTGGTGGATGTACCACCATCATTTGTAATCAAATTGTAGTAATAGGTACTTGCCGGGTTTTTCCATTGTGTGGTATCCACTAAATCAGGCACCGTACCTTGGTGGAAATTCCGAGCACCATAGGTGCCTGTAGCGATCGTTTTTAAATATCCTTTTGTACCGGTTGCGGTAAAGTTTACCGTACCGCCAATTGTCGTCGAAGGCGTAACAGCACGTTTGCTGAGTGATTGCTCTTCAATATTAGGAGCAAGTGAATTGTCTTTACTACATGATGCGGTCATGCCAATCGCGGCAAGACCTAAGGCAATGGATAAAGTTGTGAATTTGATTTTCATTTCTTTTTCGTAATTTTGCCACTTCTACAGTGGGCTAGTTAATAAATATATGTTAATTAGTCAATTTGTTACCGGATGTACCTCGACCGTATATCCGGTTTTTTTTAAGAATTGTACTGTTTAAGGCTTTATCTCAAATGTTTTACTGCCTTTGGGCACAAGGACATAATCAAAAGAGATAAATACATGGGGAGAACTTTTGAACCATTGTTCAGGTTTTAAAAGATCCTTATACATGGATAAAGGCTTAATCTTGGCGTAGTTACCTTTTGCCGTACGAACAATTAACGTCCGTGGTTTAATTACTTTTCCGTTAAGTAATGTCAGCCCATTTCCAAGCGCATAAGCAACATGTTCAGTTTCCCTGTTTGAAGTATGTTGTTTGACTAAGATTCCAAAAAAATCGTATAAACACCAGCCTACACCATTTCCCTCATCTCCATTCTGATCCATCCCGATTGCATCGCCGATCACCTTGAATTCAGCATCAGCTGGCACTTCCGTTACTTCGTCGAATGCTTTCTCGACGATTAGGATACCACCAGTAGCGTTGTTACCATAACCAAAATTTGTATTGTTTGCCCCATTATTTCCAGAAACATGGCTGTTGAAGATATTGCTGAAGGCAATGTCCCAGTTACGTGTTTGTCGGTGGGTTTCTGGTATACCTTTGTTCGTCTCCAGGCTATAATAGACAGTAGGAGCGGCGTTGTTACCATCGTTTTTGTCTGTAGCGGCAAAATCGCGTACTGTAATCAATTTATTGTAAAGCCCGGTATTACTTTCTTCCTCTTTGGGTGGCTCTACAACAGGTTCTGTTACTGGATCCGATTTGCTGCAAGCGGTATTGATTGCTAGACCAATGCAGAGCAATGCAATGTACTTTGTTCTGGTAAGCTGTCTTGATATCTTCATGTGTTATATTTATATTTATTTAAAATCATTCTAAATAATAGTAAAGGTAAAGAGTTTAGCTTATTACTTGTGTATGAAAAATGATATTTTATATATTAATTTTGGTTTTAGCTTATTAACAATAAACAGGCAATAGGGAGATTTTCCCTGTTGCCCATTGTCTTATTTGAATTCTTGGTAGTCGATGGAATAGAAGACGAAATTATTTGCGCCATCATTAGCCTTTTCATTTTCGTAAATACTATTCATCTTAAGTTTAAAAAATGGCTTCCCGTGTTTTGAAATAATAAGTGTTCTATTTTCCTGGGCAGTTACGAGATGATTGTTGTCCCCGTCATAATTGCACCAACCGGATTCAGAACGAACGCTTTCTTTTCCTCCAAATTTCATTTTATAGATAGCACTGCTGTTAGAGCCAATCGCTGTAAAGTTGTCTGTTGCAACGACATCATTGAATGCTTTATCAATATAAGATAAGGTGTATCCATCCTCTGCATTTGCGGTTAGTGTTACTTTAGCGTCGCCAGATAGGCTAATCATATTTGTTTTGTTGTCTGTTCCATCATTTTCACTGAAGTTGTAATAATAGATTTTAGCGGCTTCAGCTGTCGGTTTTCCATCTTCACCACGTGCGAATTGTTTAAAGTTTTTCAGCGAAAAAATATTGTTTTTAACAGTCAGTTCCCCTTGAGTAAAATCAGTTTTTGAACTGATTTTAAGATCTTTGATAACTTTTGGAGTTTCAACTTGTATTGTATCATCATCCTTGCTACAAGAAGTAAAACCTAAACTCAATGCACATACAAGTGCTGCTGTTGTAAATAATTTGTTCATCTTTAATTTAATTGTGTAATTTTTCCTTATTTATAATGTGTTTGTATTTAAGTTTTTACTGCCGTCTTCCTGCACATAATATTTAAAAGTGTAGTAGGGGGCAGGCCAGTTCATATTGGTCACTGCTGAGGGATTTCCCTTATAGGCATTGATCAATTGTAATTTGGCATATTTGCCATCGGGCAGGCGAATGGCATAGGTACGGTTCGGCAGGGCCTGCATAATATGCGTACTCAGGCTATACTGAAACCAGCCCAGCGATTCAGAGTTGGATGCCCAGCCGATTTTACCAGTGCCGCTTTTATTGAATTCTTCATCCGAAGGGGCGACCGTAAGGCTTTGGTAAGACTGTTTTAAGAGCATAACAGCTGTATTGTTGGCTTCACCCTGATAACCGGGATTGAATTCATCCACAGCATTATTGACAAAGACTTCGGAATTATAAGGCCCTGTGAAAGCAATATCCCAGTCTTTGGTCTTCAGCCATTGGGCGGAATCCGCCTTTGTCTTGATCCAGATTTGCTTTTGATCTTTAAAGCGAAATAGAAAGGTGTAGAATGGCCGTTTTTCCTTGCCCTCGGCTCCATCACCCATGGCAGCGTCGGTATCGCCCGCCAGATCTTTAATCACGATGCTTTTGCCATCTTCCAATCCAATCGTATAGTCTTTGTCCTTCCCACAGGATAGGAGCATCAGCGCCAGAAAACCTGAAAAAATACAGCGTCCAAGCTTATGAAACGAAAGCCATATACTACATTCTGCTATAATGATGTTAATTGTTCTCATTGTTTGTCTACTTTATCGTATTTCTCTTTAACTTTAATCTCCAATCTCCAATCTCCAATCGCTAGTCCTTCATCCATCGGTAACTCACTCCACCCATAATGACCCGTCCGGGCTGTCCTAAGAGATAACGGCTGGTGAAATTGAATAGGTTATCGCCGATCAGACGGAGGGTTAATCTCCGGTTCATCAGACTTTTTTCGATCGTCATATTCAGGAGTGTATGGTGGGGGATAAAGATGTCGTACTTGTCAATAAATTGATTCCCGTTATATTCCTGAAAGGGGGTCTTTCCGCGAAAATTAATACGGGCATTGACGTTGACTCCCCAGGGCTTGTATTCGTACTGTGCTTTGAAATTGACCATATGGCGCGAGCGATCTTCAATACCCCAATAATCTGATTTTTTGCTTTGCCGATAAAGATCAGTGGCTGCATCATTGATCTGATTATAGGGGTAGTTGCCCGCTGCGATGCTATCCAATACACTGAGATCCTTTGCGATCAGGTATTGATAACCCATGGATAATTGCAGATCCCTGGTTGCCTGATAACTCATCGAGACTTCAAAACCTTTGTTCATCGCCTTCGGCAGGTTTCGGTAACTGTAGATCTGGGCGATACTGGTACCATTACCTACACTGACGGTATTGATCTGATTGTTGATCCGATGATAGAACAGGGAGAGATCTGCCTGAAATTTGCCGGAAGGATTCCAGGTCAGCCCAATATTGTTGGAAAGGCTAGTTTCGGCCTTGAGGTTTCCTGCAACTAAATTCAGCATATAACTGTTTTTATAGCTCAATTCACCCGCTTGGTCCATGGCGGCAATAACATCGGCTACCCGCTCGCTTCCCACCACTAGATAGTTGGCGGCAGGATTGAAAAATACCTGATAACGCATCTTGTAGTCTGGTGCTTTGAATCCCGCACCAACCCCGCCTTTAATCAATAGGGTTGGACTGATATGGTATTGCAAACCTAAACTTGGACTCAAATGCCCATTGTACACATTGGTGTGGTCATAACGTAGGCCTAGTGTCGTAAGAAGACGATCAACGGGTTTCCACTCGGTTTGGAGGTAGGCAAATGCACTGTTGAGTGAGCGTTTGGCATCCAGGTCCTGATTGTCCATTTGCTCCACACTGCCGCCTATTCCACCGGTGAGCTTAAGTTGTTGCACCGGACTGTAGGCAAATTGTTGTTCGATGCGATGTACATTTTGGCCAAATTCTTCAGCGCTGGCCAAAACCCCTTGTTGCAGCCACTGCGCCGCAATTTGTGAATGGAATCTGGAAAAATAATAACGTGTCATACTGCGCAATCCGGATTTAAAATTGTGATCGTAACTCGCTGACAGATTGATATCCTGATCTTTTTGTTTATCCTGTAGCGTTCTATCCTCCGACCAGGCATTGATCATTTCGGATTCACGCGCCGCAAATCGGCCCGTGATGCCCAACGTCCCCTGTTTACTGGTGCGGTAGCGTACCCGTCCCTGAAAGCTATAGTTGGTATAAGGGGGGAAGGTTGTACTCTTTGAATCCAGATACTGCTTGTCTGTATTGAACCCATCCGTGCGGTAATAGTTTCCGGAGACAACAGCGCTGCCCCGTTGATTGGAAAATGGTGTTTCGCCCTCTATTGTCGCATCGACCGTATTTAATGTGCCATAGAGTAGGGAAGCATGCGCTTGTGGGGTAATGGCGCCATGACGTGTAATAATATTAATGGCACCGCCAAGTGCATCGCTGCCGTATAAACAGGACGATGCTCCCTTAATGATCTCAATGCGTTCGATATTGGTCACTGAAATACGCGAAAGGTCAAAATTACCGCTATTACGGCCAAGCATAGGCTGTCCGTCGACCAAGACCATGACATAGTTGCTGCTAAACCCCTGAATTTGCACACCTACAGCTCTAGAGCCTCCTGCAATATCGTTTACAATGGCAATACCGGTCTGCTCTTTCAGCACTTCGTCTAACCTGCGGCTCCCCATCAGTTCAATCTCCCTCTTGGTAATGACCTTGACCGGCATAGCTGCGTTTTCAGCTTTGATCAAGTTATCAACGGCTTCCAATTTGCGGTTGACCTCGACCTCGTCAATCTGGCGGTTATCGGTTTGTAAAGTGATGGTGAGTTGCTGGTTTTTATCCGTCAAGTCTACAAATTGACGCAGTTCCTTATAGCCTAATGCTTGTGCGACAAGTTCATAACGGCCGGCATAGAGTTTGTTAAATTGAAATCTCCCCGCAGTATCTGTTTTAAAAGCATATTTATCTGGATAAAGATAGACGGTCGCATTGGCGACGCCTTTATTGGATTCGTTCTTTAATACACCCGAGATTTTCCATTTTTCTTGTGCTTGCACAGTGTAGATCTGGCAGGCGCATAGGGCTATCAGGGTGCTTGTTCGAATAGAAGAGAGGCTTTTAAACACTATTTTTATTTTTAATCATTCTAAATAATGTCACAAAAAAAGGCAATACTATTGGATTTTTCTATATGCAAATTGTCATAAATTCTATTTAATTCGATTTTTATTATCCGTAAAGGGGACGGTATTGTGTTTTATTTGCCTGTTTTACAGTTGTATATCTTATTTTTCTTGCTGTTTGTGTTTATTTATAGGGATTGAAAATAATTTGTATTTAGACTGATTATTGATTTGTTTTGTAGTCAACTAACAGTTGCTGTGCCGGAAATTGGAATCAAAATCCTGTGCAGTTTTAAAGAAGTTAAAGAAAGAGATGCGTAGAATTTACTTATTTATGCTATGTTGTTTGCTGCATACTGTCGGATGGGCAAACGCGCAGCAACGGATTATTACATTGAACAGTTCGCTGACGGAAACAATTTATGGGCTTGGTTTAGGTGATCGCATGATCGCAACAGATGTGACCAGCATCTCCCCAAAAGCTGCAGCGGCATTGCCACGGGTGAGCAAAAACCGCTCTGTCTCTGCCGAGGGGTTATTGTCTTTTAAACCTACGCTTGTTCTGGCAAATGAGGGGGATGTGGCCAATGCGGTCATTCAGCAGATCCGTGGTGCCGGTGTAAAGTTTATTGCGGTAAAGCCGAATTATTCTGCTGCTGGTGCTTTACGCTATATACAGGATGTGGCGGATGCGGTCGGAGAGCCATCCTTAGGAAAATCTTTGGCATCACGTACAAAACTGAGTCTGGATCATACGCTAGCATTGGTGAAAAAAGAAAATAAGGGTAAAGCAGTTCCGAAAGTATTGTTTTTGTATGCGCGCGGAACAGGGACAATGAGTGTGGCAGGAAAGGGTAGCAGCCTGGATGCGATGATCAATTTAGCCGGTGGAAAGAACGCTATACAGGAATTTTCGGATTTCAAGCCGTATACGACAGAAGCATTGGTGCAGGCCAACCCGGATATTATATTACTGTTTGATTTTGGTGCGAGTAGCCTAGGAGGAGAGGAAGCTATTCTTAAATTGCCGGGGATGCGTATCACGAATGCTGGCAAAAATGAGCGTTTACTGGTGATGAATGCCTCTTTACTGGTCAACTTTAGTAACAGGTTACCTGATGCGATCTTGGAGCTGCACCGTGGATTTGGAAAAGTAATGGATTCAAAATAGGTCAGGTGCAGAAGAAACAAAAGTTAATATTAGTGGCTTTGAGCCTGATATTGTTTATTACGTGTATTGTTGCATTAGGTTTGGGAGCTTATCATATACCTCCGGGGGATATTTTATCCATGCTCATGCAGAAGCTGCATTTGTCGACAGTTTCTGATCAGGACAGCATGCATGCCGACGTTTTATTTGAGATCCGCATGCCACGTTTATTACTGGGGCTTTTGGTCGGAGCCGCCCTGGGTATCTCGGGCGCTGCCATTCAGGGAATTTTTCGAAATCCGCTTGCAGAGCCCGGGTTAATCGGTATTTCTTCTGGTGCGTCCTTGTTCGCCGTACTGATTATCGCATTTGAAACGTTTCTGCTGACTTCGCTTTCAGCGTGGCTAGGTTATTATATTTTGGCTTTTGGTGCTTTTGTCGGTGCCGGGCTGACCGCATTTTTGGTGTATCGTATTGCCAGTAAAAATGGACGCCCTAATGTGACTACGATGCTGTTGGCGGGTATCGCCATCAATGCATTTGCGGGCGCGCTTACAGGTTTGATGACTTACATGTCTACAGAGCAGCAGCTCCGCACCATTACGTTTTGGATGCTGGGCAGTCTAGGGGGCGCAACTTGGGACAATTTATTGGCCATAGGTCCTTTTATATGTATATCCCTGTTTATTCTTCCATTTTTTGGGAAGTCTTTGAATGCATTTGCCCTGGGCGAACTTCAGGCCGATTTATTGGGAATGCGCACTGATCGTGTAAAAAGATGGGTGGTCATCTTATCGACTCTGGCTGTCGGTGCCTCGGTAGCTGTCTCGGGGATTATTGGTTTTGTAGGACTTATTGTCCCGCATACTGTACGTCTGATGGGAGGGCCAGATCATCGTTTTGTACTTCCGGGCTCGCTGCTCTTAGGTGCTTTGGTGCTGACGCTGGCAGATGTTATCGCCAGGGTATTGATAGCGCCGATCGAATTGCCTATCGGTGTGATTACGGCCCTGTTGGGGACGCCTGTATTTTTGTATATTTTAATCAAGGATAAATAGCCTTCGTTCGGATGTTTAAATACTATTTTTTATGTTGCGTGTAGAGAAAATCAACTATGAGGTGAAAGGCCGAAAACTACTGAAAGACATTACCTTTCAGGTTCGTAAAGGGGAGATTTTAGCTGTGCTTGGAGCCAATGGCGCAGGAAAGTCTACCTTGATGGGGCTCCTTTGCGGCGAAAAGAAGCCTGATTCCGGGCAGATTCATTTCAATGGTAAACTGTTGTCTGCGTATGACGCAGCGACATTGTCCAAATGCAGGGCGCTCCTGAGTCAGCAGCAACAGATGACATTGAGTTTTAAGGTGGAAGAGATCGTATTGATGGGGAGGTATCCGCATTATAAAAATACGCCCACAGTACGTGATTACCAGGTGGTGGCCGAAACGATGGAGCTCTGTGGTGTCACGGCATTCGCTGACCGGGATTTTTTGAGCCTCTCAGGTGGGGAGCAACAACGTGTTCATCTCGCGCGTGTTTTGGCACAGATCTGGGATAGTCCAGATGCGCTCCTGTTACTCGACGAACCTATTTCAGCCTTAGATCTGCATTATCAGCAAAAGGTGCTGGCGATTGCTCGCGCATTGGCCCGAAAAGGATTTATGGTTATTTTGATTGTGCACGACGTCAATTTTGCCGCAATGTATGCCGATCGGATTTTGATGCTCAAACATGGACGTAAGCTTTTTCACGGTACACCTGTGGAGGTGCTGGCCCAGAAAGAAATCTATACAATTTTTTCGGTGGAATCAAATGTGATCATGAACCCCCGCACATTAAAACCGTATGTACAATTGGAGGAGATGGAGATTGATCTGGAATTATTTAGATAGATTATAAATAATTTTTAATTACCATCCTAATTTGTTAATTTTAACTGCTTCGGGCTTATTTGGATTGAAATCATGTTGGTGAAAAGTAAAATAGTTGAGTTGGCTGATTGGCTTTTTGAAGAAGAAATTCCAGACGGCTATGTGCCTGACAAACCTTTGGTAGAAAATAAAATCACAATCCATACGGAGCCTGTTCACATGGAAAATTTTCAGCTCTCAACCTCGGGCTTGTTCATACTGCATTCGAAAATGCAATTTGACCGGCCTGTTCAGATATTGACCGAGATCGAAGGGGAGACCATTACCAGTCAATTTATATTCTTTAAACCGGTGGACAGTAAATTGCCCTACGGTATGAGCAGGCACAATATCCGGTATATACCTTCGGTTAAATCGGTTCATCAAGTGGAGCCGGGTATCGAGTATACGTATTTTATTGCTGTGATATCCAAGGAATATTACCTGAACCTTATTAAGCGGGATTCGTTGTTGCACCAGCAGTTTGTGCATGAAATCGAAAAAGGGGAGTATACATCGTTTTCAGAAGAAGATCTGATGGCAACTTATGAGATGCAGCACACCATAGCCGAACTCATCGAATCGAAGAAAAAAGGTGAGATACGTCGGCTGCATACCGAGTCTCGTATTGTTGAATTGCTGATGTACCAATTTGAGCAGTATAACGAGAAAAATGATCAGGCCGTTTCATTGTTCCATGACGAAGACGTGCAGCGACTGGAGCTGGCCCGGCAAATTCTCGAACAGCGTATTGCCAATCCGCCGACACAAAAAGAACTGGCGGCAGAGGTGTTGACAAGTGAAAGCAAGCTGCGAAAGGATTTTAAAGAATATTTTTCAGTGACAATCCACGATTACCTCACCCGAATCCGCATGGAAAAGGCCAAAAGTTATCTATTGGATGATAAGATGACCGTTTATGAAGTGGCTTTGCTGACCGGATATGGTCATCAGAATAACTTTAGCAGTGCGTTTAAAAAATACTATGGAATCTCACCGGGTGAACTTAAAATGTAATTAGCTGTTCTTTAGCGGCAGGATTATTTCATCGTGTAAAGCATAGCAATTGTACTCCTGCGGCATTCTTCGGCTATCCAGTCCCGTAAACTTGCTAAATGCCGGTAGAATAATCTGTTGTGCGGAGACCCAGAAGCAGGGCAGACGGAGATGTTTATTGGGCGGAAGCTTGATACGGATGCCCGGATGAATATGTCCACTGATGGTGAAAGCCGACGGATCTATGATCGGTTCATGTACAAAGGAGATCTGCTCCAGCTCGAATTTGTCGTGGTGATAGATCAAATCAACCTGCTCAGCTAATTTCTCCACCTTTCTATCATGGTTACCCACGACCAGATGAAAATTGAGATCAGCATATCTTTGTTTAAACGCTGCCAGTAAGAGGACTTCCTGATTGATTCCTGCATGAATCAGGTCGCCGACGACCAAAATGTTCTCTGCCCGGTAGTGATCAATTAGCGCAGCTAGTCTGTCGAGATCCCGGCTAGATGTATCTGAAGGAATAGGAATTCCATGTTTACGGAAATGTGCGGCTTTACCAAGATGAAGGTCGGATAGAATGAGGGTATTCTGCTTCGGCCAAAAGATCGTACGTTGATTGTTAAGGATGAGTGTTTGTTTATTGAATGTAATGTGCTGTTCCTGTATATTCATTTTCTTCGTCCACGTTTTGATTTATTTGCATGCTCCATGCGTTGAATCCGTTCGATTAATGCTTCACTAGAAAGGGACTGACGTAAACTGTCCACTTTGATCGGAAAACTCAGCGGTGTATATTCCTCTGCAAAGGTATAGATGATTTGGCTATTGTTTATTCTTTCAAATGCTTTTATCAGACGGTATTCCTCGAGTTGTTGGTTGAACACTTCGGTGAAAGCCTGCTTTAACAATAGATTGTCCGGATCATGATCCATTAAAACACGAAATATGATACCCGAGGAAGCTTGCAAGGATTTGTTGTTTTGTTGGGTTCCGGGATAGTTTTGTATCACCAATCCGGAAATTACAGCAATATCGCGGAATTTGCGGCTTGCCATTTCAGCGGAATTGATGCTACTGATCACGTCCTGCATAAGATTCTCCCGGCTCAGTACCTCGGTTAATTGTGCGTGATCCAATTGAATTTCTTTGTCGGAATAAAGTTCGAAACCATAGTCATTCATGGCCATGGAAAAACTAATGGGATAGCGTTTGCTGATGCGGTAAGCGACGAGGGCAGCCATGACCTCGTGGATCAATCGCCCTTCCAGCGGATAGAAAAACAGATGGTGCCCTTCTCTGGTCTTGATGTGTTCGACAAGAAATTGTGATTCATTGGGCACGGCCGAAAGGCTTTGCTGCTTCTGGATCAACGGCGCCAGGAAGCGCAGTTCTTTTTCGGTGTTGTCGGGACTTATTGCTTCTGCAAGTTTTTTACGTAGAAAATGGCTCAGGTTGGAGGAAAGTGGTAATCTGCCTCCCAGCCAGCTCGGCGTAATGGCCTTACCAGATGAATTTTTGACAAATACAGTCATATCCTTGACCATAACAAGTTCGAGAATCCGGCCAGCAAGGTTAAATCGTTCGCCCTTCTTCAATTTGCTGATAAAATATTCCTCAATCATACCGATATATCCGCCCGAGAGGAACTTTACGCGCATCATTGCATCACCAACAATAGCACCGATATTCAGCCGATGGAGCAGGGCGATGCGTCTATTTTTTATTATCCAGTTGCCATCATTGTCCTGTACTACTTTGTGAAATTCCTCATAGCGTTTGCCGATTTTGCCACCCGCGGTGATAAAATACATACACCATTGCCATTCCTCATCTTCCATATAATGGAACGCATGGGTCCGGGCAACGATCTGATGGAGTTCTGTCGATTGGAAACCGCCCCCGAGCGCTATTGTGACCATAAACTGTACTAACACATCGAAACTCTGGACCATGGGGTCGCGGTTTTCTATGGTCCGGGTTTTGACAGCTTCCTTTAGCGCGGCGACTTCAATGAGCTCCAGGGAATGTGTCGGAACGAAGTAGATAATGGATGTTTCAAAAGGGCTGTGGCCACTTCTTCCGGCGCGTTGCATAAATCTGGCGACACCTTTGCTGGATCCGATTTGAATCACGGTGTCCACGGGCTTAAAATCCACCCCCAAATCCAGGGATGAAGTAGATACCACTGCTTTTAGCTTTCCACTGCTCAGATTTTCTTCGATCCATTCGCGGATGTGTGCATCTACTGAGCTGTGATGCAGCGCAATCTGTCCCGCAAAATCGGGATGTGCTTGTAGTAATAGCTGATACCAAAGTTCACTCTGGCTACGGGTATTGGTGAAAAGGATCGTACTCTTACTTTCCAGTATAATGGGGACAACCTGGTTCACGAGATTGCCTCCAAGATGCCCGGCCCAGGGAAGGAGCTCCACTTTGTCAGGATAGATGGATCTGATCGCAATTTTCTTTTTCTCCTTTGCGATAATCTGTACGCTCGTTTTTGCTGCCGGCAACAGTACATCCATCGCTTGATCCAGATTGCCTATGGTGGCGGTGATACCCCAGATCTGGAGATCTTTATATTTATATTTTAAATACGATAATGCCAATTCTACCATAACACCGCGTTTATTTCCAATAAGTTCATGCCATTCATCTACAGTAATACATCGGATATTCTTGAAATATTTGTCACGCTGTTTTTGAGCGAGCAGGAGATGAAGGCTTTCCGGAGTCACCAAAAGAATATCAGGCATCGCTTTGGTTTGTTGCGCTCTGATCTTTGGATCGGTGTCCCCATTCCGTACCTGTACGATCCAATCTAATCCGATATCGTCTATAGCGGTCTGCATTGCTCTGGCCAAATCCTTTGCCAAGGAGCGCAAAGGCGTGATCCATAGTAATTTTAGTCCTTTTTGGTAGCGTTGTGGATGATTCATGTAATCGATCAGGACGGCCATAAACACCGAAAATGTTTTGCCAAATCCTGTTGGGGCAATGACCATTCCGCTGTATCCCAGCATGTATCGGTCCCAGGTTTTAACCTGAAAGCCAAAAGGGGTATTGCCCAAGGATTCAAAATAACGATTGACGATCTTGAATCCTTCACTGTGTATTATCTTCTGACTCAACTTATGGTATTAATTTTTTGATATTTTCCAATGTGTCTATATCGGTTGCTTTTTTGTCCCTGCGCCAACGCAAAATGCGGGGGAAGCGCAGGGCGACACCCGATTTGTGGCGTTTGCTATAGCCTATTCCTTCGAAGGCAATTTCAAATACAAGTTCGGGTTTAACAGTTCTTACGGGTCCGAATTTCTCCACCGCATTCTGCCGGATATAGCGGCTAACCTCAAGTATTTCTTTATCTGTAAGTCCCGAATATGCTTTTGCGATGCTCACTAAGTGATCACCGTCTTTAACGGCAAAGGTATAGTCTGTATAATGCGCGCTTCGGCGCCCACTGCCTTTTTGCGCATATATCAACACGGCATCGATGGTCATGGGATTGACTTTCCATTTCCACCAGCCACCTTTTTTTCGGCCAACATAATAAACGGAGTCTTTCTTTTTAAGCATAATGCCCTCACTGTTCAGCGCACGCGAGGCCGCTTGTAATTTCCGTAGGTCGGCCCAATTTTCACCATGAATACGTGGAGACAGTTGGATTGTGGGGCCAACATGAGCTTGGTACAGCTGTTCCAATAACTTGCGCCTGTCCTGCAGGGACTCCGACCGGAGGTCTTTACCATCCAGCTCCAATAAATCATAAAGGTATACAACAATAGGGACTTCTTCACGTAAGGTCTTGGAAATTACCTTGCGATTGATCCTTTTTTGCAGTTCATTAAAATTCAATATCTGACCATCTTTCGACGCCAGAATTTCACCATCCAAGACAAAGCTCCCTTGCCATTGCCTGAGCGCATCGGTGATCTCAGGAAACTGTACGGTGACAAGTTCCTCGCCCCTTGACCAGATATAGATTTCGTCGCCTCTTTTGATCAGCTGTCCGCGTATACCGTCCCATTTGTACTCGCATTGCCATTCCGCAATCGGCCCAAGTTCTTCCACTTCCTTTTCAATGGGGTAAGCCAGACAAAAGGGATAAGGTTTTGAAAGGTTGGTATTGCTATATTCGCCGCGAACGAGTTTGTCAAATGCGTAGTCATGGGGATTCCACTCGCCCATAATACTGTGGGTGACAATACTTGGTTCGATCTGGAAATGTGCCGCAATGGTATTTATCAGCCCCTTGGATGATATTCCCAAACGAAAGCTGCCACCCAGCAATTTGTTGAAAATAAAGCGTTCAACGGTATTGAGCCTGTTCCAGGAAGCGAGTACAAAAGCTTTTTTTTCTTCCATTGAAGCATTTGCCAACAGCAGGATGTCTTCCATCCATTCACTGAGACTTTTGTCTATTTTTTCGGATGCGGGAGGCAATAATAAAGCTAAGGTTTCGGAGAGATCACCGACAGCGGCATAACATTCGACAAACAACCATTCCGGGATATTGGTAATTTCCATTACCCAAGTTTTAAGTTCTTTGGTCGAAATCGCACGCCTTGGCCTTTTGCCGGTCATTAAAGCGAGAAACCAGCGTTTATCTTTCTCCGGTGCAACGCTTAGAAAGCGGATGATCGCTTCTTTTTTTAAGCTGGCTTTATTGGAGCTATCCAGCGCATTGATCAATGTTGCGAATTCTATCATACGCTTAATTCTTCTCCGTAATTTGTATTTACCTCTTCGGCTTCAATACCTATTTCATTCAGATATTTGCTGAATGTGGCTGTCTGTCCATGCGTGACATACACTTTTTCGGCGCCACTTTCCTTCACTGCCTGCAGCAATCCATTCCAGTCCGCATGATCGCTGATGGCGAAACCTGCATCTGCACTGCGCCATCTTCGTGCACCACGGATTTGCATCCAGCCGGAGCAGATCGCATAGGCAACATGTGGTATCTTTTGGAGCAGTTGCGTATCAAGTAATGCCGGTGGTAGCAATACGATCTTGCCGTCGAGCTCTTTCATGTCCGTCATCGGGTCGATAATCTGGTAGGATGGTAATTTTAAACCTGCATCACTGTAGGCCATATTTAATTTGGCGATGCTGTAATGCACATATATTTCGCCCATATCCTTTACCGCATTTAATATCCTTTGGGACTTGCCCAATGAATAACCAATAAATACGGATGTCTTTTTGTATCCCTGATTGTGTGTGATCCATGCTTTCAGTCGTTGATTTTGGATTTCAATACTCTCCCAGCGATAGA
Organism: Sphingobacterium athyrii; assembly: GCF_003071065.1. Taxonomy (GTDB): domain Bacteria; phylum Bacteroidota; class Bacteroidia; order Sphingobacteriales; family Sphingobacteriaceae; genus Sphingobacterium; species Sphingobacterium athyrii. The sequence goes on from NZ_QCXX01000003.1 coordinate 24,637, forward strand.
TCGGCAGACCAAAAGTGCTTTCGGTAATTAACTCATGACATTTTACAGGTTCAAAAGGGGTGGAGAGGCCATCATCCTGAATTTTGTAATCTCCCGTAAAAACGGTGACTTTACCTTTATATTCCAATCGTATTTGCGCTGAGCCAATGATATGTCCTGCAGGATGTAAAGAAATTTTTACACCGTTGATCTGGATCGTCTGGTTGTAAGCTAAGCCTTCAACCCGGATATCAGGTCCAATACGACTTTTCAATATACCAACGGTAAGGTGGTGACAAAGATACTTTTTCATGCCCGGGCGCGCGTGGTCTGCATGTCCATGTGTAATGATGGCAAGATCAACGGGTTGCCATGGATCCAGGTAAAATTTGCCGGGAATACAATAAATGCCTTTTGATGTGAATTGAATCATATCGAATCCTTGTTTTTGAAAACATGACTTCCGTATAGAGCATGTTATGTATTCAAACAGGCAGGGATAAGTTAAAGTTTTGTTTATTTTTTAGTGAAAGTCGATCCTAGTGATTAAATTGCGGGGGTAAGGAAATTTTTTGCCTGAAGAATGGATCCGGTTAATTTTTTTACATTTGTTTACTTTGATTCTTAGTTTAAGCGCTCTATGATATTAATAGTCGATGACAACCCAGATAATATTTATTCATTACAAAAGTTATTGGAATCCAAAAATTTTAAAGTCGATACTGCCCATTCCGGTGAAGAGGCTTTAAAGAAGATTTTAAAATATAATTATGCTTTAATCATATTGGATGTACAGATGCCCGATATGGACGGTTTTGAAGTTGCTGAGAACATTGCTGGATTCAGTAAGACTAAGGAGACGCCGATTATATTTTTATCTGCTGTCAATACCGATAAACGTTTTATTACGAAAGGTTATGATTCAGGAGGACTGGATTACGTCACCAAACCCGTCGATCCGGATATTCTGATGCTTAAAGTCAAAACATTCTATCGGCTGTATGAGCAGACCCAGGCCCTCAAGGATATCCAGCAGGCTTTGGAAATGGAAGTGGAGAGAAGGAAACAGGCGCAATTGGAACTTCGTTCGAAAGTAGACTACTTACATACCTTATTGGAATCATTGCCACAAATTGCTTTTACCTGTGACCATCTTGGTAATATTGGCTTTGTCAATGGCCGTTGGTTCCAGTTTTCGGACAGTGAGAACACATTCCCGCAGACGCATCCTGATGACCGGTTGATCATGGCTGAATTGCAGGAAAGTCTTGAGTCCGGTAAACCTTTGGAAATGGAGGTGCGGGTTAAAAAGCGGGATGAATCGGGGTATTCGTATCAATTATTAAGGGTCTGGCCAATTTTGGAGAATGGCGAAAATAATTGGGTGGGGACATTTACCGACATTGATGCGCAAAAGAAAGCAGAGCAGGAAAAGGATGAGTTTTTGAGTATTGCGAGCCATGAACTGAAGACACCGCTAACAAGCATCAAAGCTTATATGCAGCTACTTGACCGTAAGTTGAGTCTTGACAAAAACTGCCCGGAGGCCAAGTATGTTGGCCGGGTTCAGGATCAGGTTGGAAAGCTCAACAGTTTGATCACGGATTTGCTCGATATATCAAAAATCGACAATGGTAAACTGCGGATCAATAAAAAGGTGTTCTCGCTTGAACGTATGGTACAAAATGCCATTGATTCCATTGTGCAGACCCATGATCAGAGCAATATGGAATTATATAGACAGGGGGATATTTCGGGACTCATGGTCTACGGTGATGAGATACGCCTGGAGCAGGTTCTTGTTAATTTTTTAACAAATGCGTATAAGTATGCCGCCGGAACGGAGAAGGTGATCGTCGACTGCAGCGTAATGACAGATGTCGTAAAAGTCAGCGTTATAGATTTTGGAATCGGTATACCTGAAAACAAACTGTCGGAGGTTTTTGACAAGTTTTACCGTGTCGAGGAAACTTCCTTTGATTTCCAGGGGCTGGGAATAGGCCTTTATATTTGTTCGGAAATTATCCGTAGCCATCAAGGTACCATTGCCGTTGAAAGTTCAGCCGGTAAGGGGGCCACATTTTATTTTACATTACCATTAAATCTGCCTACAGATGCCGAATAAAACACTTAATAACTTATCTATAGGAATTGGTTTTTCACTACTGGCGCTGCTGGTGAGTTCTACAGCATCTTATTTGGGGATTAAAGAACAGAATAAGCACCGTCAGGAGCTGGCCGCTACCCGAAAAATAATCAGTTTATCAAATGTTATCCTTAACTCTCTGCAAGGGGCAGAAACGGGAAACAGGGGGTATCTGCTCACGGGGAAGGAGAATTACCTGGAACCATTCAACCAGGCTTTAGCGAGCCTGCCGGTTGAGCTGAATGAAATAAAGGAGCTTACGAAAGCCGATCCTGAGCAAAATGTTCGGGTAGACAGCTTATTTACAGCGGCCCAGCAAAGGTTAGCTGTATTAAAGGAGTCGGTGAATGTCAAAAGGAATGGCGGGACTGTTAGTCTGACGCAGCTGGACGAGAGCAAATCCGCAATGGACAAATGCCGTAGCATCATTAAAGAAATTATTCATTACGAAGATGATGGTATCGATCAAAAATCCAGCAATTTAGATAATTCTTCGTTTATAACGACCTTATTTATCGTGATCAGTGCATTGCTATCATTGGTGATTACGACATACTTTTATTTTCGGCTAAGGGCAGACTTTCTTAGACGCCTAGCGCTGGAAAAGTCACTCCGTGAGAAGGATGAAGGGATTGCCCGCAGGTTAAATATGGTTCAGAAGATCACTAATCGTATTGCGCTAGGGGATTATGATGTAAAAGCCGAGGACATTGAGGAAGACGACCTTGGTGCGATTGCCAAATCCGTTAACCGGATGTCAAAAGCCTTAAAGAAATCATTTGATCAGCTTAAAGATAACGACTGGCTGCACATGGGATATGCCGATCTTTATACCGGATTGGTCGGTAACAAAACCGAAAGGGTACTTACCACAGATTCAGTAAAGGGATTAGTCAATTATATAGGCGCTATTACTGGAGCGATCTATGTTTTTAATGAGGAAAAACTTGAACTATCTGGTGCTTACGGATTGGACCCAAAGGCACAGCAATATTTTCTCCCAAATGAAGGTTATGTCGGACAGGTCTTTGTTGATCGGGAAACGAAAATCATAAATAATATAAACACGGAAGACTATATCGTGAGTTTTGCCAGTGGAAAGGTCAATGTACAGCACCTTATTTTTGTACCTATTGTATGGGCTGATCAGGTGTTGGGTGTGCTGGAGATCGGGCACCGTCAGCCGTTTGCGGAAATTGAATCAACATTTCTGACGGAATGTGCCAGACAACTTGGTATCGCTATCGCTTCGGCGAGGGGCCGTGCTAAAATTCAGTCACTTTTGGAAGAAACTCAAGTACAATCTGAAGAATTGTTGACGCAGCATGCGGAGCTGGAGAATCTGAATACGGAATTGGAGGCGCAGACCTTGCGTCTGCAGTCGTCCGAGGAGGAACTGAAGGTGCAGCACGAGGAATTGATGCAATCAAACCAAGAACTGGAAGAACGTTCAAAACTGTTGGAAGACAAAAACCTATTGATTGCCGAACGTAACCTGGAAATTCAGCAGAAAGCGGAAGAACTCGCTTTAAGTACCAAATATAAGTCTGAGTTTTTGGCAAATATGTCCCATGAGCTGCGCACGCCCTTAAATTCCATCCTGCTACTTTCGCGTTTGCTATCCGAGAATAATGAACACAATCTTAGCGCTGACCAGATCGAATCGGCTAAAGTGATCCAAAGTTCGGGAACGAGCCTGTTAACCTTGATTGACGAGATATTGGATCTTTCAAAGATTGAGTCGGGTAAAATGACATTGGAGTATGCGACACTGAATTTAAATGATATCTCGGCGGATCTGAATAATTTATTTCTTCCGATTGTCAATGAGAAAGGCCTGGCTTTCACAATTAATATTGATCCCGGGGTCAATAAAAATTTTCAGGGCGACCGGCTTAGAATTGATCAGGTGCTGCGGAATCTGATTTCAAATGCGGTTAAATTTACAGCAGCTGGTGAGGTAAGACTGGATATTTACGAAGATAGTACCGATAAGGATAAGCTTGTTTTTGCCGTGATTGATTCGGGTATAGGGATTCCCCTGGAAAAACAGAAGATAATTTTCGAGGCTTTCCAGCAGGCGGATGGTTCGACAAGACGAAAATTCGGAGGGACAGGACTGGGTTTGTCTATCAGCAGAGAGATTGCACGCTTGCTGGGCGGTGAAATCAGACTGGAGAGTGAGGAAGGAAAGGGAAGCACGTTCTTATTTATCATTCCGAATCATCCAGTAGATCCCGGGGAACAGCGTACGAAAGAAGAGTTGCTTGTAGAAGAGATCCATTCTGAAATAGAGGAGGTGCGCGAGCTTGTGGCGGATGACGTCTATAATCCAGCCACAATACGTATTCCGGAGGAGTTACCTGATGATCGGGATAGCATTGTTGAGGGTGATAAGGTTATTTTGATCGTCGAAGATGATATCAATTTTGCGAAAGCATTATTGAAATACACGCATAGCCAGCACTATAAGGGTGTTGTTGTTGTACGTGGGGATCATGCATTGCCGGCGGCCAAGAAATATCATCCACAGGCGGTTTTATTGGATATTCAATTGCCGGTCAAGGATGGATGGGCTGTGATGGATGAGTTAAAGGGGGATAAGAGCACAAGACATATTCCGGTACATATCATGTCTTCACTTGAAGTGAAGAAGCAAAGTCTGTTAAAAGGTGCAATTGATTTTATCAATAAACCTGTCGCTTTGGAACAGATGACATCGGTTTTTCAAAAGATAGAATCTGCTTTGAGCAGGTCTCCAAAAAAGGTGCTCATTGTTGAAGAGAATCCTAAACATGCTAGCGCATTGGCTTATTTTTTAAGTAGTTTCAATATCTCACTTGAAGTAAAAGATAATGTTGAAGATAGCATCACAGCATTGGGAACCGCTGAGGTGGACTGCGTGATCTTGGATATGGGTGTTCCCGATGAAATGGGCTATAATACCCTGGAGGCCATCAAACAGCATGAGGGACTTGAAAATTTACCGATTATCATATTTACGGGTAAAAATCTGTCAAAGTCAGAAGAGCTGAAGATTAAAAAATATGCAGATTCTGTGGTTGTTAAGACTGCACATTCTTATCAACGGATTTTGGATGAGGTGGGTTTATTTCTACATCTGATCGAGATAAACAGTTCGGATGATGTGCGACGTAAAAACAACGGACTTGGCGCATTAGCGGATGTGCTGAAAGGAAAAAAAGTGCTGGTGGCTGATGACGATGTGCGCAATATATTCTCAATGACGAAAGCATTGGAGAAATTTCAGGTAGAGGTTATTCCGGCAATGGATGGTAAGGAAGCACTGGACGTACTGCGTTCGGGAGAGTCGATTGATATCGTGCTGATGGATATGATGATGCCCGAAATGGATGGGTATGAAACAATCAAGAATATCAGGCAAACACCTCAATTTGCGACATTGCCCATTATTGCGGTCACTGCCAAATCAATGATTGGTGATCGTGAAAAATGTATACGAGCTGGTGCTTCGGACTATATCTCCAAACCTGTGGATATAGACCAGCTGCTGTCGTTGTTGCGAGTATGGTTATATGAAAATTAATTAAGGCGGTTAATGAATCAAAATAAAGTGATATTAATTGTTGACGATGACAACCGGAATATTTTTGCACTCGGTTTGACCTTGAGAGCGAGAGGATACCAAGTTGTCAGTTGTACTTTAGCAAAGGATGCAATTCAACTTCTGGAAGAGGGAAATGGTATTTCATTGGTGCTAATGGATATGATGATGCCTGAGATTGACGGTTATGAAGCGATTCGTTTGATCCGGGCTTCCACGGTTATCAACGATATTCCCATCATAGCTGTAACTGCCCAGGCAATGCCCGGGGACAGGGAGAAATGTCTGGCATCGGGGGCGAAGGCTTATATTTCAAAGCCGATTGATGTTGATTTGCTGTTGACCGAAATAGAACGATTGACATCGTGATGTTGGGTCATAATATAATTAAGGACGAGGAGATCGATATTTTATTGGAAGATATCTATCAGCGCTATGGCTACGATTTTATACAGTATAGCCGGGCATCGATTAAGAGAAGGATCAACCGGATCATGACGAATGACCGATTTGCGAGTTTTGCGGAACTCCGATTCGCGTTGAAAGACGATCCGGAGTTTCTGCAGCATTTTGTGGAGGAAATTACGGTGAATTTGACGGAGATGTTTAGGGATCCTTTATTTTTCCGACAGCTGCGCGAGGAGATCTTGCCGCAACTGGGTACCTATCCATTGATCCGGATCTGGGTGGCAGGCTGCGCCAGTGGTGAGGAAGCTTATTCTTTGGCTATTTTGCTTAAAGAAGCCAATCTACATCACAAATCGTTAATTTATGCAACGGATATCAATCCACGTGTGCTGGAAATAGCACGCAATGGTGTCTATCCACTGAGTCAGATCAAATCTTTTTCGGAAAACTACATCGAATCTGGAGGAAAGCAGGATTTTTCGAGCTATTATACAGCAAATTACGACTGGGCTAAATTTGATCCGGAATTAAAACAAAAAATGATCCTATCAACCCATAATTTGGTTTCAGATACTTCTTTTAATAGTTTTCAGCTGATTTTGTGTCGCAATGTATTGATTTATTTCAATAAAGATCTGCAGGACCGTGTATTTAGATTATTTGACGCAAGCCTGGAAAATCTAGGTTTTTTGGGTCTAGGTAGTAAGGAAACCATCCGTTTCTCAAGTATTCAACAGAACTTCACCGCAGTGGGTGATCAAAAAATTTGGAAAAAACTCTACCCACAATAAGATGGTTTTATTTGGCACGATATTCAAGCCTTAATAAAGCCATGTATGGGAGATAAACTAAGCGATATGAGCAAAAGAAAAACTGTACTGATATTTGAAGACGATACCATTATATTGGAGGTCATAACAGTGGTGCTGACAGATTTGGGTTTTCATGTTGAAGTCTCCGAAACATCACATGATATCATTCAAAAAGTTGAGTCTACGGAACCGGACCTTATTTTAATGGATAACTGGATTCCAAATATTGGCGGGGTAGAGGCTACCCGTCTCTTAAAAGCCGATGATAGGTTTAAACATATTCCGGTTATTTATGTATCTGCCAATAATGACATCGAATCGTTGGCTGTAAGCGCCGGTGCAGATGATTTCTTATCCAAGCCCTTTGATCTGGATGATCTGGATGATATTGTTAATAAGTATATCTAATAATTGATTGAACGAGGATCGTGTTCGAACTCCGGCCAGCCCTTCTGGTTCGAATCCATATCGAATAAAAAAAAACTTTCATTTCTGAAAGGTTTCTTATGCGGAGAGTGAGGGAGTCCATTCGAACACTTAATACCATTTTTGACATTTTTAGATGAAATAAGTTATCAATTTATTTAAGCCTACCAAATGTTAACAACTCCGTCATTTATTGAAATTGGTGATATTTCTTTTACTTGTACTTCATGAGAACCGAATTTCCCTATCCAACCAATAATAACATTCCCCTTTAAATAAATATCAGTTACCTTGCTTAAAAAGGTAGGATAATCTTCAATAAAATCTTTGAAGTATACTTCTTTTAGTGTATTAATAAAAACACGCCTCAAGTACAAATCAGTTTGTGCCCCCAATAAAGAATTGAAATTATTCTGAATCAAATCAAAATTGAATTTTTGATTTGATATATACTCTTTAACAATTATATCGGTAAGGTTATTCCACGTATGTTGCATCTCATTTTTATGATGCAATGAAAGAAAGAGCTGACTGCGACGACCTGCTTCAATAAGCAAATTGTCCAAAGTAACAAAGTCTTTCACATCTCGTTTATAAGCAAGTTTTTTTTCAACTTCATCTATATTATCTGCTATCTCGACTTTAAATTCTGTATTGTAAATAGATTGCTGACCGCAAGCTCTAAACCATTCATTTTCGACTAAACTTTCCGCCATAATTTTCATCTCTGGCGTTAAAACAATCTTTTTCCCAAATAAATTATCAAAAAATCCCATATTTCTATATTAATGATGTGCAACTCTACGGACGTCAATATTCTCTACTTTAGTCCATGGGTACTTTCCATTTCTCAATTGCTCTCCAAATGCTTTATATACTCCTTTCATACTAGTAAATACACCCATTCCCGCATTTCTTAATGATTTATACAGTTCAAAATTATATCTCAATACTTCTTCTATCAATCCAAGCGGATCACTATATGAATTAGAATCTTTAACATAGTCGTAAAATCGTAATCCACCTAGTAAATTAATCGGATCTTGACTTATATAATTTCCTGACTCGCTATCATAATACCTGAAACGATTATAAGCCAACCCAGTTTCTATATCTACATACTGTCCTTGATATAAAAAAGGAACAAAGCTATTGCCTCCTTTTCTCAATGAACCATATACATCTAATTCTCTTTCCCAAACTAATCCACCTTTATCATCATATGCATGTGTAGGTGTACCCAAATAATCACTTATGATACTAAAATGCTCTTCACCAACAATTTTACCACAAGGAACAAAACTACCATACTGATACAGCCAAGTTATTACATTTTCTACAGATTCTGCAAGCTCTTGGATATTATTTTCATCATCAATGGTAAATCCTGGCGGGAAACTCCTCTGATATTCCCATTCATGCAAAGGAACGTTACCATCCCAAATCCAGCGGGTTACTTTATTTTTATATTCCTTGGAAATACGTCTTCCCAAAGGATCATAGAAGAAATTTACTTCACCACCTTTTGGCAATATCACTTTTGCAAGCATACCGTTTCCTTTCCACTCATACTGCCATCCGACACCACTGCCCGTAAGGTTAATTCCATATTTATGTTCTATGGTTGAAGGAGATAAAACTGCCTGTGCTGTACTTTTCCTGAATTCCTTAAAAATCAGGTTACCTTCGGCATAGTAATAATAATTATAGCACAGATCTTTTAGTAATTTACCTCCTGCACCATGAGTACGGTCTGTACGGTCAGGGGTCTCAAACAAATTACCAATAGTATCTGGAGCCTTGTAGATTGTTTGGGTATCTTTCCGGTTATCATAGGTACCACTGACCAAATTATCCCAGGTATCATAATTGAAAGTAGTACTTGTGCCTGTAAGCTCATTGATTGATTTTAACAATCTATTTGCTTTGCCCCAATGGTAGCGTGTTCTGCTTTTCTCCACATTGTGGCTGCTTATGCATCTTCTGACAACTCTTCCCTGCTGATCACGCTCTGTAACCTGGCTTATACCTCCGGTAAGTTCCCGCTGTATTTCCAGTCCTGTAGCATCATACTGCCACTGAGCCTTCCAATCCTTGGATTCCATTTCGGATAATTGTCCAAAATGATCGTACCTACTGGTAATATTAGCTCCCAATGAACTCTGTACCAGCAATGAATTACTTTCCTTATCAAAAGCCTTAGTTACCCAATGCTGTCCCTGCTGTTCTTTCAGGATACGTCCATCTTTGCCACGATGTATTTTCAGGGTAATCTCCTGATTCATGGCACCGATCAGGAATCCGTCTTTATTATAGTGGTATCCGATGAATGAAAGATCAGAATGCTGCACCGTTGGTATTCTATTTACAATGCAGAAATTATAAGTTTAAAAGGAGCTATTGAAAGGTTGAGTGAAAATAGAAGTCTTGCATTTGGTATACTGGAAAATAAATTGGATATGTTGACCGATCTACGCTATGTATATGATTCAGCGGAAACGCTTCAAAAACGGGAATTTGTAAGCTTGGTGTTCGACAACAATCTTTATTATGAAAATCGAATCTTTCGAACACCTACCATGATGGAGATATTATCGCATAATTACCTAAAAATGAAGGATAAAGGGCTGCTTTTATACTAAAAAAAAAGAGAGTCTTTTAATAAAAGACCCTCTCAGCGGAGAGTGAGGGATTTATCGCGTCCCTTATCCCCATGCTGCTAATACCCGCGATGATAGTGTTCGAACCCCGGCCAGCCCTTCTGGTTCGAATCCATATCGAATAAAAAAAACCTTTCATTTCTGAAAGGTTTCTTATGCGGAGAGTGAGGGATTCGAACCCCCGAACCTGTGACAGTTAACGGTTTTCAAGACCGCCGCATTCGACCACTCTGCCAACTCTCCGCGACAAAAGTACGAATTTTTGCTCTCCTGCCAAATTTTATTTTAGAAATAGTTCCTATTTAGCTTTTATAAACTGTATATCAGCGCTAAATTTTACATCGTCACTTACCATCACGCCACCTGTTTCCAAAGCTGCATTCCAGTTAAGTCCAAAATCTGAGCGTTTGATCTTTCCTTCGACGATAAACCCAGCTTTAGTATTTCCCCAAGGATCTTTTTGAATACCCGCAAATTCCAGATCAAAAACTACAGCCTTGGTCACATCACGGATGGTCAGATTTCCTTTAATTTGATCATTTTCTAAGCTCGTTGCTTCAAATGTTATTGCAGGATATTTTTCTACATCAAAAAAGTCAGCGCTTTTTAAATGTCCATCACGTTGCTCATTTCTGGTGTTGATAGAAGCAGTATCAATAGATACTTTTGCAAGTGCATTCTCAAAAGTATCATCTTCTGCATCAAGATCTATTTTAAAACTGTTAAAGTTTCCTTTAACATTTGTGATCATCATGTGTTTTACTTTGAATTCTATTTCGCTATGTGCAGCGTCCAATTCCCATTTTCCTTGTGCCATAATTTTGTGTTTTTTCTTATTTGTTTAATAACACAAAGGTAACAGCGTTATTTGTCTTTTTGTTTGACCTAGATCAATAAAATAATCTTGTTGAAAAGCAATCAGTTATTGAAAAACCATAAAAAAAAGCAAGTGATATTTTGGAATTGTTGAACAAATGTCTACTTTTGCATTACCGAAAGCGACGCGCCAATAGCTCAGCTGGATAGAGCATCGGTTTTCTAAACCGACGGTCTCAGGTTCGAATCCTGATTGGCGTACAAAAAGCCCCTTTGTTTAATACAGAGGGGCTTTTTTTATACTCTGCTCAATTTTTCCAATCTGTTAGCTAATTGGGGCTCTACACCAAAATTTGGAGACAAATAGTGCTCGGTCGAAAATATTCAAAGCGTTTCTCTATGTATTTTGGTTAGGCGTATAAAAATTAGAGTTACTATTTTAAGTCGCAAAATAGGGGTAGGGACCGTTTGTCCAACTATTGTAGTACATGAATTTTGCTTCATTGGAAATAGTCTATTATACTTGATTTTTGTACCTTTAGAAAACGTTGAATTGTAGTTTATTTAGCTTATAGACAAAAGAATTGGTAATACTTTGTGGTTAGCTAGATAGAGTTAAATAGTGTAATAACATCTATATGGATGAAATATTTAAAAAACAGGTATACGAATTAACGAGACTAATCCCAAAGGGGCGTGTTTCAACTTATGGTGCTATTGCTAAAGCTTTGGGATACCCAAATCACGCTCGTCATGTTGGAAAAGCAATGGGCGGTTGTCCCGGAGATGTGCCTGCTCATCGGGTGATTTCCAGTGGTGGCATTCTGTCCGTTCCGGAATTTCAGATTAAACTGGAGGGCGAAGGTATTGTGATAAATAATCTTAGGGTCAGGGATTTTAAGAATTTATTCTGGAACCCGATAAATGAACTTTAAAAAATGGATAAATGATAAAATATTGTGCATTTCTACGGGGAGTAAATGTGAGGGGAACCAATATGAAGATGGCCGATGTATGCCGGGTATTTAAAGATACGGGCATGGATCATGTAAGTTCGGTGCTGGCTTCCGGAAATATAGTTTTTTCATCGGATAGCCCTGTGGACGAACTTAAAATCGTTTTGGAAGCTGCTATGTCCAAGTCTTTTTCCTACGATGCTTTTTTGTTCATTAAATCGGAGGAAGAAATTACGCTATTCAGGCGTAATATTCCTTTTGACATTCGTCCCGATTTTCATATTTATGCTTTTGTAGGTTTGCCAGGCGTAGAAGAACTGCTCATGCAAGAATTCAATAACAGTGCGAAAGCAGCTGATGAAAAAGCCAAAGTGATTAATGGGGTATTTTATTGGCAGGTGCCCAAAGGAAATACACTGGATTCAACATTCGGAAAAATATTGGGTAAGAAAAGTCTGAAGGATAAGTTCACCAGCCGCAATGTGAACACATTTGAAAAAATTCTGAAGATCATGCAGTAGGCTATTATTGTTATTGCATGCTAACATCAAAAAAGGCGTAATGATTATCGAATGATAGCCAGTACGCCTTTGATATTAAAATAATTTACAGATTGATCTAGCTTCTCTCAATCTCTGCGGATTGAGCCCATATATTAATATGTCCATCTTTTGCATAGAGATCAATCTCATGGATTTCTTCTGCCGTAAATGATAGCTTTTTGAGTGATCCGACACAATCAATGACCTGTTGCGGTCTCGACGCCCCAATAAGTGCAGAAGTCACCTGTTGTTTTCGAAAAACCCATGCAATGGCCATTTGCGCTAAGGTCTGTCCTCTACGTTGTGCAATGGCATGTAGCGCCTGAATATTTTTTCGGTTTTCTTCACTGAGAAACTTGGTCTGCAAGGATTTTGATTGTGAAGCCCTGCTATTTTCAGGAATATCATGTAAATATTTATCGGTTAACATGCCCTGGGCAAGTGGAGAGAAAACAATTGAGCCAATACCAATCTCGCCCAGAGTGTCTAATAGACCATCCGACTCAACCCATCGATTCAGCATGGAATAACTCGGTTGATGGATAACAAAGGGTGTTCCCAAGGATTTCAGTATTGCATAGGCTTCCTTGGTACGTTGCGAATTGTAGGATGAAATGCCGACATAAAGGGCTTTTCCGTTTCGCACGAGCTGATCCAGGGCCATCATAGTTTCCTCCAAAGGCGTGTTTGGATCGAAGCGATGTGAATAGAAAATGTCAACGTAATCTGTTCCTAAGCGTTTTAAGGACTGATCACAACTGGAAATAATATACTTTCGGCTGCCCCATTCGCCATAAGGACCATCCCACATGTGATAACCTGCTTTTGAGGAAATGATCAGCTCATCGCGATATCCCGCAAACTGTTGCTTAAGAATTTGTCCGAATGCAATTTCCGCGCTACCCGGGGGCGGTCCATAGTTATTGGCTAGATCGAAATGCGTGATTCCGAGATCAAAAGCCGTTGTGCAGATGTCAACCTTGGTTTGATGTGCCGTGTCATTTCCAAAATTGTGCCATAAACCTAAGGAAATAGCAGGTAACTGAAGTCCGGATTTACCACAACGGTTGTATATCATCTGTTGGTAGCGGTCGGGATGGGGAGTGTATTGCATAAAATTGAATTGTTTTATTCCAAATATAAGTAATAAACAAATTTCCGCGAATTGAAATTTAATGTATTTTTATGTCAAATTTTGCATAAGTTGAAGCTATAAAAAACATGAAGAAAATCACATGGATCTTAGGGGTGTTTTTGTTCTGGGCAGGCGGTGCCCAGGCACAGTCGAAACACCTATTATTTAAAACCGCATTTGGGGAGTTTAAGGTCGTACTTTATGATTTTACACCACAGCATCGTGATTTGATGTTAAGGTCGATTAAAGATAGTGTTTATCAGGGCGCCCTGTTCAATCGCATTATTGAAAATTTTGTTGTACAAGGAGGTGAACATGATATAGATATCGAAAAGAAGGAGGCAGCAGATCCTTTACACCGAAAACCTAGACTGGCGGCGGAATTCGACGAACGTGCTTTTCACAAAATGGGGGCATTAGGAGCGGGACGTGACGGCAATCCGGAGAAAGCCTCCTTCCTTGATCAGATCTACTTTGTAGTTGGAAAAAAGATCACTGCGGCAGATCTCGATAGCTTGGAAATAAAAAAAGGGATTAAATATAGCAAAGAACAGCGGGATGGATACCTCGCTCATGGTGGACAGCCCAGACTTGATCAGGATTTTACAGTCTTTGGTGAGATATATCAAGGGCTAGATGTCATCATGAAGATAAGTCGGGTGAAAACGGATAAACAAGATTTTCCTTTGACAAAGGTACCCTTTAGTATTGTGGAGATTAAAGAATAAAACCATCTTGAAAGATGGTTTTATTCTTTAATTTTTCAATCGATGTATTCAATTCTTAGCTATGACCGTTTTTATCGCAATAAATGACCGGGAAAATAAAACGGTCAATGCGAGAAAGGACACAAAAAGCCCCATTAATTACTTAATGGGACCTGACATATATAAAACTGATTAAATTTGGCAGACGAAAAATATTAAATCTTTCCTGTTTCTTTCAAAAGTTTGTAATATGCATACACAATATTGATTTCAGCATTTGTATACTTCAGTTCCGCTTCGAGTTTTGAATTGGAAGCATCCATAATATCGACTATAAGTGCCAGTTGGTTCAAATACTTTTTTTCAATTATACGATAGTTCTCATCTGCAAGTGCTTTGTTGTACTCGAGCGCATTGCGCTGTGAGTAGGCCTCATTGTATTTAATGTATGCGGTATTAACGGCCACACTGGTCTTTTGTTTCAGTGCTTGTTCGTATTTCTTGTTTTTTTCAATTTGTAAATCGTTTAGTTTTAGCTTTTTGTCCGTTGTATATAAAGAAGAAATGTTGTAACTCAATGAGACGCCCACATTCCAGGTATTCATATATTTATCAATGACAGGCATAACATTGGTGATCGGTTTGACCAGATTATTTCCAGCGAAAAGGCTGAGTGCGGGAGATTTCTCGGATTTGGTAATATCTTTTTCGGTGTAAAGAAGCTCTGTTTCTTTTGCGGCGAGCTGGACATTTGGATTTGATATGTAAGCCTCTTGTTTTAATGTTGTTAGATCCCGTGGTTGAAAGTGGGCCTTTAGAATACCGTCGTCGGGTGTGATGCGAGTGTTTTCCGGCAGTCCCAGTGCAACGACAAGTTCATCATTCAGAATACGCATATTATTTTGGACGACTTCTTTGGCGAGTTGCAATTCGGAGATCTGTAACTGATTTCTTATGACATCATTTTTGGTAATCATCCCTTGCTTGTATAATTTTTCTGTAAGTTCCAGCCGCCTTTGGGCCAATTCGATATTCTGATGATAAACCTGCTCTTGATTGCCGAGTTTAAAGAGGTCCAGATAGTATCCCAATACCAAAATTTTGATGTTTTGCTCTTCATTTTGGTGGTCCAGTTCCGCTAGCTCTTCTCCCAAAGAAGATGCTTTAATTGAATTCTTGATTACTCCGCCTTTCCAGATAAGTTCCTTGGCCTCCAAGGAATAGTTGTTTCCGAAATGGGGGAGAGGAACCTTCTCGGAGCCCGATAGGTTCTTCTCGATCAGCGCCGCATCACCAAGGTAAAACGCTGAAGCTGATGCACTGATCTCCGGTAATGTTTTCAATTTTGCGACTGCAGTTTTCTGCTTGGCAATATCAACTGCTGTCTTTGAAACAGCAAGGTTGGGGTGATTGCGTATGGCGAGCGCAAATAATGTTTCAATATTGATCTTTTTGGTCGAAATGCTATCCTGACCGTATGTTAGATTGCTAAAAGTTGTAAAGAAACAAACGACCAAGTACAAACCTGTTTTTAGTGCGCTTGATTTAATATTCATGGTATATTTCTTAGTGCTATATATGTAATACAAAGTTACATACCGGTATGATGTCTAGAAATGTCTATTTAATGCTTTGTGATGTTCAATTGGTAACAGTTGTGGCTTGTCGCTCCCGGAATATATTGGGGGTAATACCGACGTGTTTTTTAAAAAACTTGCTGAAAGCGTACTGATCAGAAAAGTGAAATTCTTGAGATAACTGATTGATTGTTTTATTGGAGACAATCAATTGTGCCCGAGCTTCGCTCAGTAACCAATTGCTCAGGATCGCGGAGGGAGAGTCTTTGGTGATTTCCCTGACACATATAGAAAGGTATTTGATAGAAATATGGAGTAATTCCGCATAGAACGCCAAATCCCGATGCTGTTTATAATTGTCAGCAACAAGTTGTAAAAATTGAACGGTAATCTCTTCTTTTCGCTGATTGCGGATTGTTAAATGACGCTCTCCGGCATCATAAATCACAGCGGCCAGTAAATAAATGATTGCCATAAAAATATTAACATTTGCTTTTTGAAGAAAATCCATCCCTTGATTTTGCGCTTTTTTTCTATTTTGATGTAATGTTGAAATTAATGTCCAAATCGTTTCAAAGTCAGTAGCCGTGGGGCTGAATGGAACGGAACTATTTGCATGGATAAGACGGTAAGCATCATATTTGCTAATGGAGAACCGGATTCGGTTGGAGAAATTTCTGTCGTAATTCAATACTTTGAATTGCGCATCTTGGCTGATCTCCGAAAAGCAATAGTACTTATTATAACCGATAAAGAAAATACTGCCTGCGTGCAATTGGACCGGGTTGCCGTTGCAATCAATGGCAACGGTCCCTGTATGTACGAGGATACAGGTCGTGTTAAGCGGGTGGTAAATATATTCACCTACTTTTTGGAGGAGCTCCGATTGATCTATAAGCTGTATTTTGTTCATCACCGGTATTATGCTAAAAAACCATCCTCTAGCATATAAGCACTGGAGGATATGGTCTTTGTGATTTAAAATGCAACTTTTTTAGGATCAGAACCAGAGAAACCCATCGTCGGCAATTCGCGAATTGTCTGTATATCTTCTTCCGTGAGATCGAAGTTGTCAACCGTTAAATTTCGCTTGATATTTAATGGATTGGTGGACTTTGGTAGCGGTAGTATGCCTTGAGATAAAGCAAATTTAATACAAATCTGTCCGACGCTGGTGTCCTTTTGCTCCGCTAGAGCAATTAGAGTCTCGTCTTGTAGGATTCTCCCCGAACCTAGGGGCGACCAGGCCTGGACTAAAATGCCATTGGATTTGCAAAGGTCAACGGTCTCTTGTTGGAGGTAACCCGGATGAAATTCAATTTGGTTGACGGCCGGGACGATTGTTACGGTTTCCAATAATTTGGCAAGGTAATCTTTTGGAAAATTGCTGACTCCGATTGCCTTCACCTTTCCTTGTTGATATAAATATTCAAGCGCTTTCCATGTTTCAGCGTTGATAGTTGCCCAGTTTTCGAATTGTGATTCATTGGCCGGCCAGTGAATCAAATAAAGATCAATATAGGCCAAACCCAAGTCTGTGAGGGATTTTTCGAATGCAGCAATTGTTTTATCATAGCCACGTTCGGTATTCCAGAGCTTGGTCGTTATAAATAATGTATCACGCGCTATTCCGCTGTCTTTGATAGCTCGGCCTACACTTTTTTCGTTACCATATATGGCTGCGGTGTCAATATGTGTATACCCGACTTTCAATGCTTCCGTAACGGCCTGGTATGCCTCTTCACCTTCCGGAATTTGCCAAGTTCCAAATCCAATTGCTGGAATATCAATTCCATTGTTCAATTTGAATGATTTCATGCTTAATCGTATTTTTTGTTTGACTAAATTAGGGTTTCAATTGTATTATCCCGTCACTGAAATGTAAAGAGGGCTGTCTTTTCGAGGGCGGAACCCAAACTTATTCTGGATTGCCAAAATATATTTATTTTCACAATTTTATTGTCAAAAAGGTCGGATTAACGCATGGTTTATGGCATTAATTCTTATCTTTAGGCGAAATTTTGAAAAATTTAGATTTTTCATTGATTTCACATAGCATTAAAAATTAAACATATTTCTAATAGATTACTATGTCAAACAAATCAAAAATTGTTTGGACAAAAACAGATGAAGCACCTTTGTTGGCGACTTACTCGTTTTTGCCTATTGTACAAGCGATTACAGCTACAGCTGGTATCGATGTTGAATTGAGAGATATCTCTTTAGCAGGTCGTGTTCTTGCAAGCTTTCCCGAATTTTTAAAAGAAGATCAGAAAATTGCCGATGCTTTGGCAGAGTTGGGGCAAATGGCTACAACTCCAGAAGCGAACATCATTAAGTTACCGAATATTTCAGCATCTATTCCACAATTAAAAGGCGCTATTGCTGAGTTGCAAAAAGCGGGTTACGCTATCCCTAACTATCCGGATGAAGCAACCACGGAGGAAGAAAAAACAATCAAAGCTAAATATGCAAAAGTACTGGGCTCTGCTGTAAACCCTGTATTGCGTGAAGGTAACTCGGATCGTCGTGCACCGAAAGCGGTCAAGAATTACGCGAAAGCAAATCCACATAAAATGGGGGCTTGGGCAAAAGATTCTAAAACAAAAGTTGCATCGATGACATCCGGTGATTTCTATGGTTCAGAACAATCTGTAACAGTGGAAAATGCAGGTCAGTTCAAAATTGAATTTGTAGATGCACAAGGGGGCGTTACTGAATTAAAAGGGCTTTCGCCTTTAAAAGCGGGTGAAGTAATTGACTCATCGACATTAAGCTTAAATGCATTAAAAGGTTTTGTGGCTGACGCGATCGCTGAGGCGAAAGCGGCTGGCGTGTTATTGTCTGCGCATTTGAAAGCAACGATGATGAAAGTTTCTGACCCTATTATCTTTGGTGCTGTTGTTGAAACTTATTTCGCAGACGTATTTGCTACCTATGGTGAGTTATTCAAAGAATTGGGTATCAATAAAAATAACGGTTTAGGAGAAGTTTACGCTAAAATTGCAGGTCATGCAAAAGAGGCGGAAGTGAAAGCTGCCATCGATGCTGCTATTGCGCAAGGTCCTGCTTTGGCGATGGTCAACTCAGATAAAGGTATTACAAACTTCCACGTTCCTTCTGACGTTATTATTGATGCATCTATGCCGGCGATGATCCGTATTGGCGGTAAAATGTGGAATAAAGATGGTCAAGAAGAAGATACAATCGCGATGGTTCCTGATCGCTCATACGCAGGTGTTTATGAAGCAACAATAGAAGACTGTAAAGCGAATGGCGCTTTGGATCCCAAAACAATGGGTTCTGTTCCAAACGTTGGTTTGATGGCTCAAAAAGCGGAAGAGTATGGTTCTCACGATAAAACTTTCCAAGCTGCAGGTAACGGTGTTATCCGTGTGGTGGACGCCGATGGTCATGTGTACATGGAACAGAGCGTTGAAGAAGGGGACATTTTCCGTATGTGTCAAACAAAAGACGCACCGATTCAAGACTGGGTGAAATTAGCTGTAAATCGTGCGCGTTTGTCAGATACTCCGGCAATATTCTGGTTAGACAAAGACCGTGCGCACGACAGAGAGATCATTAAGAAGGTAGAGAAATATTTGCCTGATTTTGATACGACAGGTTTAGATATTCGAATTCTATCTCCGATTGAAGCAACTAAGTTCTCGTTGGAACGTATCCGTAAAGGGGAAGATACTATTTCTGTAACAGGTAACGTACTACGTGATTATCTGACAGATTTGTTCCCTATCTTAGAAGTTGGTACCTCGGCCAAGATGTTGTCTATTGTGCCATTGATGAACGGTGGTGGTTTGTTCGAAACTGGTGCTGGTGGTTCTGCTCCGAAACACGTGGAGCAATTCCTGCAAGAAGGTTACTTGCGCTGGGATTCATTGGGTGAATTTTTGGCTTTAGGAGCATCATTGGAACATTTGTCGCAGGCACAGAATAATCCCAAAGCATTGGTTTTGGCTGAAACGTTGGATGAAGCAACAGAGAAATTCCTTGCAAATGACAAATCTCCGGCACGTCGGGTAGGTCAGATTGATAACCGCGGGTCTCATTTTTATTTGGCATTGTACTGGGCTCAGGCCTTGGCTGCTCAAACGAAAGATGCTGAACTGGCGAACCGTTTTGCCGCAGTAGCAAAAGAATTGACAGATAATGAGGCGAAGATTAATGATGAATTGATCGGCGCACAAGGTCAGGCACAGAACATCGGTGGTTATTACTTCCCGAATGACGAATTAGCGACAAAAGCAATGCGTCCTTCTGTGACATTAAACAATGCCATAGCGCGTATTTAATTATTACCTGATGTTGCAATAAAATAAGAAGAGCCCCGGTCAATGATCGGGGCTCTAATTTTAGGTCTAGTTGTTGTATGCTCTTACTTTATCGAAAGGAATAATCTATTTTAGCGGATATTTTACACCTTTAAAAGTCATCTTGACAGGTTGAATATGCCCCTTTTTGTCAAATTTCATTTCGTCGATGCAAGTGACACGTTCATTCGCACCTTCCTTGCCCAATGGTCTGCGATGATAAACGATGAAATATTTATCTTTATTAGGAACTTTAATGACTGAATGGTGCCCAGCGCCGACGGCAACTTCTGGATCACGTTCGAGGATAGTTCCAATACGCTCAAATGGCCCAAACGGAGAGTCGGCAATTGCATAAGCGACTTTATAGTCAGGACCAGTCCAGCCGCCCTCTGACCACATAAAATAGTATTTGCCATCTTTGATAAACATAAAAGGGCCCTCGACATAATCCTTTGGCGTAATTTCCTTGTAATAAGTTCCGTCATCAAAAGGGAGCAAGCCCGTAAAATCCGGTTTGAGTTTGACCATATTGCAATGTTTCCAGCCACCATAATACATATAGAACGTACCGTCTTTATCTTTAAAAACAAATTGATCTATGGGTTGCGCGCCGTTGATAATATCATTTATCAATGGTTTTCCTAGGAGATCTGTATAAGGGCCTTCAGGTTTGTCCGCTACAGCAACGCCAATTCCACCGATTTCCCCTTCATGTACGTCGTTAGCACTAAAGAACAAATAATATTTACCGTTATTTTCAAGTACGGCGGGCGCCCACATCGCTTTCTCGGCCCATTTTACTTGTGTATTTTGGAGTACCCGCGGATGTTTTTCCCAATGTGCTAAATCCGAAGAAGAAAATGCATCAAAAAATAGCTGTTCTTCATAGGGGGCTGAATAGGTCGGGAAAATCCAATATTTGTCATTATAAATAATTCCCTCAGGATCGGCATAATTACCATTTAAAACTGGATTCTTTTGCGCAATAAGTGTCGTCGCCAGAAACAAAGATGTTGTCGTAAAAAATGTCTTGATCATCGTTATGGTTTAAAAGCTTAAGATAATACATTCTATAGGAGCATATGGCTGATAAAATATCATTTTTATGCTGATTTTTCTCAATATTTTTAAAATGTTAAAATTATGTTAAAATAAGGCTGAGCTTTCGAATCTTTCCGCTTTATTTCACATATTTGTTTATGTCATTTCCAAATGGCATAAATACTTTTCATAAAATAGGTTAATAATATGGCTAAAATACCCGAAGTCCCCCAGGCTTCGGGTATTTTCTTATTCACGCTCCAACCCGAAGATCATAACTAATTTTCCATCAATATAAAAGTTTAATGTCTGCTCGGCGATGTCAAATTGAAGCTGCTTTTGCTCCACCACTGCAAAGAAATCATTTTCAATATTGGCTCCGTTGCAGGATTTCATCGTACTGGCGAGATGCGGAAAGCTGATCAAATTGCCTTTAACACTAAAATTACCCCAAAAATTATTACATCCGGTCGATCCGGCGATGGTGCCATTTTTTGCATCGAAACCAATGTTGGCTTTGTTGTTTGAAACATCTTTGCCATTTAATTGCAGTAAATTCCACCGGAATCTGGCGAGAAATGAAGCCACACTGGGTAGCCCGGTGACCTTTTCTTTGGAAATAATATCAAGTAATTCATATTGCATACTGTCGGTGTCTCTTGCTTTCGTTTGCTTTACTTTGATACGGTAACGATATTGCTCTTGGTAATCAAAACCGAGGATCGGATTAGAAATATATTCCCATTTATTTTTTTTAGTGGATTTCACCTGGAGGCAGTTTAATTTTCCCGAAGTTGGATTATTTACATAATTCTCGGCAACATCCCAAATGGCAATTTCCGCGTTTTTGGTTTTGGATTTGCTGATGATTTTCGCCAGTGAATAGATTGATTTGTGCGCGGTCTGCGTTTTTTTTACCCGAATCGTGTATTCAAAGTTGGCATTGTAGTTAAACTGTTGTATTTCTGCATAGAATTTTTCCCAGTCTTTGCTATTGTAATACTTTACGAGATAGGGTGGTGTACTTTCTAGCCCAGATTTAACTTTTATCCGAAACGTGCTGATTTGTGCATATAAACCGTACGGGAATAGAAATAAGAGCATAAAAAACAAGCTGGATTTCAGGGATTTCTTCATAATGGGCATTAAATATCAATAAAAACGTATCTTTAAACATGAATATTGCACGAACAAAAGTACTGTTAGTCATCGTACTTTTTCTGTCCGGCTTTCGGATATATGCCCAAAATAACAAGGATTATTTTAAAACACAAGTCCCGCTAGGTGAATTGACGGATCCGGGGCTAAAAGAAGTGTCGGGTATTGTAGCCGCCCATGAGGAAGGAACCTTTTGGGTTCATAACGATAGTGGCGATGGTGCAAACATCTATTTGATCGATCGTCAAGCAAAGTTGATCAAGAGCTTTTCACTAGAAGGAATAGATGTAATTGATTGTGAAGATATTGACCGTGTTAAAATTGCAGATAAAAATTACCTCGTTTTAGCAGATATTGGAAATAATCTCGGGAAGCGGACTTGGGCGTGCCTTTATGTGTTTCCTGAACCTTCAGTTAGCGATTCGTCACTGATATCAAAGAAAAATATCAAAACCATATTTGTTAAATTTCCGGGGCAGAAACGGTTGGATGCGGAATCTATCATGGTTGACCCAACAGATAATACCTTGTATGTGGTTTCGAAGCGCGAATTTCAATCGTCTGTATATAGCGCGCCAGTTTTCCGAAATAGAAAACAACAGTATTTCACGTTAAGTAAAGTGGCTGAACTCCCCTTTACTTTCGCTACAGCTGCGGCGATAGACCCTACAGGAAAAGAGCTGCTTATCAAGAACATTACAACTATTTTTTATTGGAAAAGGAAACCGGGTGAATCATGGGGCGAAACGCTTCAATCGAAACCGATTGAAGTGCCTTATTCGGTAGAACCTCAGGGGGAGGCCATCGCATTCGATAAGGATGGGACGGGTTTTTATACCATCAGTGAGCGTCCATTCGGTTTAAAATCCTATCTTTATTATTTCGGAAAAAATCCTAAATCAAATGATAAATAACAAACTTTTTTTAGTGAAACAGATGGGTGCTACAGCACGGAATAAATGGAATAGAAAGAACAGCCCAGTTCATTATTTCATGAATTTAAAACAATTATTAGTTTTATCAATTGCCTTATGTTGTTTTTGTATAGCCAGTAAAGCTGCAAAAGTCGATACTTTAGCGATCCGAAGTCAGCGCATGGACAAAGTTATTAAAACTGTCGTTATTCTTCCCAAGGGATATTCGGAAAGTACCAAATATCCGGTGCTCTATTTACTTCATGGATATTCGGGTAATTATAGCAATTGGGTGAAGAACTCCAATGTCGCTGCTCTGGCTGACCAATATGGATATATGGTTGTTTGTCCGGATGGGGGATTTGGAAGTTGGTATTGGGATATCACAAATGATCGAAATTATCAATACGAGACATTTGTTTCCAAAGAACTGATTGATTATATAGATGGACATTACGCCACAGTTCAGGACCGAAGAGGAAGGGCGATTACAGGACTTAGCATGGGGGGACATGGAGCCTTGTCACTTGCAATTAAGCATCAGGAGCTTTATGGTGCTGCAGGCAGTACCGCCGGCGGAGTGGATTTCAGACCCTTTCCCCTAAACTGGGAAATTAAGGACCGTATCGGGAATTACGCCGATTCGACCCAGGCCTGGGATGATCGCGTGGTGATCAATATGATTCCCAAATTAGTGAACAATCAACTTCGCCTGATTATTGATTGTGGAAAGGAAGATTTTTTCTATCCTGTCAATGTTGCACTTCACGATAAACTCATGTACCACAACATTAATCATACCTTTGTTACAAGTGAGGGGGGGCATAACTGGACGTATTGGTCACGCTCCATTATCTATCAAATGGCCTTTTTTAATGATTTTTTCAGTCAGCCAGAAAAAAAATAAAAAGAAAAATAGATAAATATTTGGCTTAAATGAATAAAATACTATTTTTGTTTCTAGAAGATCTTGACTAACAAATTATAAACTTATTATTAAGCCTTACAAATTGTAAGGCTTTTTTATTATTTTCAACAAATTTTTGAATTCAGTCTGCTATGCTTAAACCTATAAAGGTTGTTTTTTATTTTTCTTCTATTTTGTTTTGCGCACAGCAATCCTATGGTCAACAATCTAAATCTATATCAGGATTTATCAGAGATAGTATCAGTGGTGAAAATATCATCGGTGCTTTGGTCCGTAATGAAGCCGAAAAAAGATCTACGGCTTCCAATAAATATGGATTCTTTAGTTTATCCTTACGTGGACAGGATACTTTTCTGGAAGTTTCTTCCATGGGATACCGAACAAAAGTTTTGCCCGTTCAGGTGGGGAAGGACTCAACTTATATTGTGCAACTGGTGCCGGAAGAAAGCCAATTGGCTGAGGTTGTTGTCACCGGAAATCGGAGAAAATCAATCAAAGACCTTACGCCGGGTCTGACACAGTTTAGCCCGAAGGAGATTGAAAAAGTACCTGTATTATTTGGCGAAAAAGATATTTTAAAGACGATTCAATTGTTTCCGGGGGTGACAAGCGGCGGAGAAGGAAGTAGCAACTTTTATGTTCGTGGCGGGGGAGGAGACCAAAATCTGATCTTGTTGGATGAGGCTCCGGTTTACAACAGTTCGCACCTTTTTGGTTTCTTTTCGACATTTAATTCGGATGCCATCAAAGATGTCAATTTTTATAAGGGCGGTGTGCCGGCGCAGTATGGCGGTAAAATCTCCTCAGTCATGGAAATAACAACACTGGATGGGAATAACCAGCATTTTAATGTGGAAGGAGGATTAGGGCTGATCGCGTCGCGACTTAAGGTCGAGGGGCCTATACAGAAAGGAAAAAGCTCTTTTATGATCTCTGGCAGACGCACCTACGCTGATTTATTCCTGAAACTTTCAAGCGATGAAAATATTAAAAAGAGTGCTTTATTTTTCTATGATCTCAATGCCAAGCTAAATTATCGGGTCGACGATAAAAATACCCTTTACTTATCGGGATATTTTGGTAAAGATGCAATGGCCTATCATGATTTATTTGATTTCAATTGGGGAAATGCGACGGGAACCATGCGTTGGAATCACGTTTGGAGCAACCGCCTATTTAGTAATACCACATTGATATTCAGTAAATTTAATTATCAAGTGAAGATTGAAGACGACAATAATTTTAAGATTCGTTCCGATATATTCAACTATAATTTTAAACAGGATTTTCAGTACAGCCTTTCGGACCGTCACAATTTAAAGTTTGGTCTGCAGGCAGCGTTACAGGAAATCCGTCCGGCAAGTATTGAAGCCGGCGAAGATTCTAAGGTAAATTCATTGCGTATTCAGCATCGCAAGGGGCTGGACATTGCTGCTTATATCTCTGATGACTGGTCGATAAATGATAAGCTTAAATTGAATTACGGTGTTAGAGCAACAACCTACGCAACTTTAGGACCCGGCACCTTCTATACATTTGACAATGCCGGAGAAGCCGTCGATTCCACTTATGTTGGCCGTGGGGAGATGGGAAAAAAATATATCTATCTGGAACCCCGTATTTCCCTTAACTACGCCTTGAATGAATCGACAACATTCAAAGCTTCGTATAATACGAATGTTCAGTATTTGCATCAGTTGAGCAATACAACAAGTAGTCTCCCGACAGATCAATATGTATTGAGCAATAATACCATCAAACCGCAGTTGTCTAACCAGTATTCGCTGGGCTATTTCAGGAATTTCGTGTCCAATCGATATGAATTTTCTGTAGAGGGTTATTACAGAGACCTTAAAAATCAGATCGACTATAGGAATGGGGCCGATCTCCAGGCCAATGAACTTTTGGACGGGGAGCTCTTATTTGGAAAAGGTAGGGCGTATGGTGTCGAGTGGTTTATAAAGAAACGACTGGGGCGGTTGAATGGCTGGATCAGCTATACGCTATCCAAAAGTGAAAGACAATTTGAACAGATCAATGATGGGCAATGGTTTAACGCGCGTCAGGATAAAACCCATAACATCGCTGTCGTGGCACAGTATCAATTGAATCCCAAATGGAATCTAAGTGCAAACTTTGTCTATTATACCGGTGACGCCGTAACAATGCCTGCCGGAAAATATTTTGTTGATGATAGGACGATCTTCTACTATGATAAACGAAATGGCCAACGTATGCCTGCATATCATCGTTTAGACCTTGCTGCGACCTATGATATCAAACGTACAAAAAATACGTATTCCAGTTTATCTTTCGGGATTTATAATGCCTATAATCGCAAAAATGCTTATTTGATTGACTTTAGGGAGAAAGAGGGACAATCCAATATAACCGAAATTTATAGGATTGCATTATTTGGCACAATACCTTCAGTCACCTGGAACTTTAAATTTTAGCACAACATGAGAAAGATATTGGCATTAATAGCCTTAACCTGGATAACCTTGGTCAGTTGTGAAGATAAAATTGACCTTAACCTGCCCGAAAATACGGGGCAGATTGTAATTACGGCAGACCTGATGGTGTCAGACCAACAACATGAGATCAGCATACAAAAAGTAGTCGGTCTAAAGGAATCTATGTTGGCTCCCATAACAGACGCGGAAGTCTTCGTAAGAAGTCTGCAAAATAATCGGATTTATACCTTTTCGCCAGGTGCAAATGGCGTGTATACCAATAAGACATTGCGATTACAGGAAAAGGCCAGCTATCAACTGTATGTAAAGACTGCCGATGGAAAAGAAATTGAAGGAACTTCGACGGTGCCGAGCTATGTTGATGTTGATTCGATCGGCCTATCGGAGCGCATCATATTTACAGATACCATTTATTATCCAACTTTAGTCTTTAATGATCCGCCGGAGAAGGGAAACTACTACAAGTACAAGATGTCCGTAAATGGAGGAGAATTACGTTTTATTGATGTATTTGATGATAAGTATAATAATGGACTGCAAGTACAGCACGATATTATTGATCGGGATAGAGATCTTAAACTCGGAGATCGCGTCCGTATTTTGCGTCAATGCATTGATGTCGGTGCATACAATTATTGGAATAGCTTCCAGATGATCAATCCCGGAGCAGCCTCACCTTCGAATCCAATTTCAAATCTGTCTAATAACGTCTTGGGATACTTCAGCGTCAGTGTCGGAAAATATTATGAATCTGAAGTGGTGTTGTCAAGAAGCAGACCATAATCTTCATTCGAATCTTTCTATTTGGTATTGATTTGCCAGGAGAAATTCGATCGTTTTAGGTAGCGCATATTCAACACGGGGAATGGCTTTGATATTGTCATGAAAGATAATAACAGAGCCATTCTGTATATTGGGAATGACGTTCTGAAGGCATTTTTCGGGACTTAAACTTTGATCAAAATCTCCGGACATGACATCCCACATCACCACGCGATAATTGTTGTATAATTTTTTGAGCTGTGATTTTTTTGCTTTGGCATAAGGAGGCCGAAAGAGGTCCGTTTGTGTTAGTTCCTGACATTGAGCTACATTATCAATATAGGAATCATCATCTATATCCCAGCCTTTGAGATGATTGTAGGTATGGTTGCCAACTTGATGTCCTTCTTGTAAAATTCTTTGGAACAAATGTGGATTTTTTTTAATATTTTCACCAACACAAAAAAATGTTGCCTTGACCTGATATTTTTTTAGGATATCGAGTATAAAAGGTGTAATTTCAGGAATTGGACCATCATCAAACGTGAGATAGACTTTTTTTTCCGACCTCGGCATATGCCAGATCGATCTGGGATAAAGCCAACGCAGGAAAAAAGGGGATTTGACAAAATACATAACCGATAAATGAAGTTCAAATCTATAAAAATTGTATGGTTCTACATATGAACATGAAAAGATTTTATTATTCTGCAGTAATTTTTACTGGTTTTTTTCTGGGAACGAACAACCTGATCCAAGCCCAGCAGGTCGTTGGGGTAGCCGAGGCCATACGCATGACATTGGAACGTAATGTCCAAATAAAGCAAGCCGAGTTGAGCAAAGATCTCGCTGCGCAGGACTTATTTCAAGCCAAAAGTAATTTATTACCAGACTTAGGTGTCTCTGTTGATCAAAATTTCCGTTACGGCTTTGCCTTCGATTTGACTTCGGCGCAAATTGTCAACAATGCTTGGACCAGAACAACCAATGGATCCATAGGATCCCAAGTGAACATATTTCAGGGTTTTCAACAGGTCAATCAAATAAAGGTTAATAAATTGCAGTTGGAGTCTGCTGCTACACAGGTGGATAAGATTAAAAATGACCTTGTTTTAAATGTCTTAGTGAATTATTTGGAAGCCATTACAAACCATGAGTTGATGGTGGCTAGTGAGGATCAGATTGCCTTATCGAAACAACAATTTTTGTTAGATTCTATTCAATTTTCTGTTGGAAATAAGACTATCGCTGATCTCGCAAAATCAAAGAATCAGGTTGCTTCAAACGAATTGAATAAAGTCAATTTAAAGAATTCATATGAAATGTCACTGTTAACTTTGAAACAATTGATGGAAATGCCTTCTGAAACTGTTATTTCTCTCGAACGTCCAAGTTTAGAAGCTGTCTTGGTGAATGCAGAAGATAAAAATGCCATGGATGTATATCAAAAAGCATTAACGAGACAACCGGATATCCATAAATCTGCTTTGGATAAGGATGCAGCATTAAAACAAATTGATATCGCCAAAGGGGGGTATTATCCAGCACTCAATTTGAGTGTGAGCTATGGTACAAATTATTCTTCGGCAACAACTAGGCAAACAGATCCATTAGATATCAAAACGAGATACCGTGTACCTTTTAGCACACAAATATCGGAAAACAAATCATTTTTTACCGGCTTATCACTTACTGTTCCAATTTTTTCCAAAAACCAGAATAAGGTCAATGTTGCAAAAGCTAAGATTGGCTTAAAACAGGCTGAAGCAGCAGAACAATTGGCAAAAAATAATTTAAATAAAGCTGTTAACCAAGCAGTATTGGACGTCAATGCTGCCAAGCAAAAATACACTTCGGCAACGGCGGCATTCGAAAGCGCCGAAACAGCTTACAAAGCAACTAAAGAACGATACGATATTGGTATGGCAAATTCATTGGAACTGTTTACCGCGCAGACAGAACGTAACAAAGCTGAATTTGACTTAATTCAGGCAAAATATAACGTAATATTCAGATCTAAGATTATTGATTATTACTTAGGAAATCCAATTCAATTCGACAACAATTAACCTATTTGATTAACAAAGGCAATGGCAAAGAAAAAACGTAGTGTAGTAAAGATTCTATTAATAGTAGTAGCGCTTCTGGCAATTTTTGTTTTTGTCGGCTTTAAGGCCGGCTGGTTTGGAAAAGGGGATATAACCAAAGTCGCTGTAGATGTGGTAAAAGATATGGATGTGGATGAATTGGTATCTGCCAGCGGGAAAATACAACCTGAAATAGAAGTTAAGCTGAGTTCTGAGGTTTCGGGTGAGGTTGTAGAACT
Source organism: Sphingobacterium athyrii (assembly GCF_003071065.1). GTDB lineage: Bacteria > Bacteroidota > Bacteroidia > Sphingobacteriales > Sphingobacteriaceae > Sphingobacterium > Sphingobacterium athyrii. The sequence goes on from NZ_QCXX01000003.1 coordinate 54,324, forward strand.
GAATATCAAAGAAGGTGACTTTGTAAAAAAAGGACAGGTACTCTGTCGGATCAAACCGGATATCTTGCAATCTGGATACGATCGCTCTGTGGCAGCAATGAATTCGCAGCGTGCGAATCTGGCTGCGGCACAACAACAGCTCAAACAACAGGAGGAAAATTTCAAAAATGTAGCGGCAACGTACAAGAGAAACCAGGAACTTTTTGAAAAGAGAGTTATATCAGCGGCTGAAATGGATAAGAGTTCTTCGGAATACTTTTCGACTCTTGCAGCTATCCAGGCACAAAGGGAGACTGTCCGATCGACCAGATATGGTATCGATCAATCTCAAGCCTCTGTCAAGGAAGCGCAGGACAACCTCAACCGAACAACGATTTATGCACCAACGGATGGTATTATCTCTTTATTGTCCATAGAGCAAGGTGAACGTGTCGTTGGAACGGCGCAGATGGCAGGTACTGAAATTATGCGTATCGCCAATATGTCTTCGATGGAGGTAAATGTGGATGTCAACGAGAACGACATCAATAACGTGAGAGTGGGAAATCAAGCCGAAATCGAAGTGGATGCTTTTCAAGATAGAAAGTTCAAAGGTATTGTTACGGAAATCGCAAGTTCATCAAAAAATATAGCAACGACAACTGCAGCAACATCTTCTACAGATCAAGTCACAAATTTTAACGTAAAGGTTCGCATTAGCGCAGAATCTTATCAAGATTTGGTTAAAGAGAACGTAGCTTCTCCTTTCAAGCCGGGATTATCTGCTACTGTACAGATTTTCACAAAACATGCGAAAGGTTTGGTCGTGCCCATACAGTCTGTTACTGTAAGATCCGATGATAAAGATTCGACCAATACAAATAAGAAAATACAAGAATATGTATTTATCTTAAACGGTGAAGCTGTCAAACAAGTGCCAGTTAAAACGGGGATCCAAGATGATAAGAACATTATTATCCTTACGGGGCTGAAAAAGGGAGATCAGGTTGTTTCTCGGCCATTTGACGCTATTTCCAAAACTTTAAAAGATGGAAGTAAAGTGGAAAAAGTAGATAAATCGGCACTATAAAATTATAACGGTATTAATATTTAACAAAGGGAGGTGTTTTTTAAACATCTCCCTTTTTATTTTCCTTCTAATTTATTAAATTTATAAAACCAAACCATTAACGGCTTATGAAAAGGCTATGGACTTATTTGAGATTTAATAAAACAGAGCAAAATGGTTTTTTTGTTGTATTGGTGTTAATCATTTTGTTTAGTATTGTGTATTCTTTGGTTCGTCGGAATGATAAAAAGGATCCAATAGCACATCAGGTGCGGGTTTTTGAACAGTCCTTTCATGACTCAACCGGTCTTGTTGATTATCAAAATAAGAAATATTCTGGTGCCGATGTTGATTTGGAAAAAAAAGTAGCTGTCGTAGAACCGGGGGCCGAAAGTAAAGAAAGGAGTACGAAGCTATTCTATTTTGACCCCAATAATTTACCTCCGGATGATTGGCAGAAACTCGGACTGTCTGCCAAGCAAATTGCAGTGATCAAGAATTACGAAAGAAAAGGTGGTCGTTTTAGAGAGAAAAGCGATGTCAAAAAGATGTACTCGATCAATGAACAACTGTATAGCAAACTTGAACCATATATTCGTATAAAAAAGGAAGCCGCAACAGAAAATGGAACAGATAAAACGACCTTATTGTATGATAAATTTGAAACCAATAAAGCTGAACAAATAGATATCAATACCTGTGATACAAACGCATTGATGAGTTTGAAGGGGATCGGGGCTATCCTTTCTAAGCGTATATTAAAATATAAGGAAGTACTTGGCGGTTTTTGTCGTATAGAGCAATTGAAAGAAGTGTATGGTGTCACTTCCGAAACATATGACCTGATTAAGGATAACGTTATGGTGTCTAATTTAGAAGGAATCAAAAAAATCAATATTAACCAGATTGATGCGAATTCATTGGGCAAACATCCGTATCTTAGCCCGAAGGATGCGAAATTAATAGTCAATTACCGTGATCAACATGGTAATTACACTAATATAGAGGATCTTACCAAGATAGGTACGCTTTCAGATCTTGCTATTGCTAAAATCGCGCCGTATTTAATATTTGAGAATGATTCAAGATAAATTGAAATTGGAAATCCGGGATATAGTGGATTTTCCTAAACCGGGTATTGTATTTAAAGATATTACCCCCTTGTTGAAAGACGCTGCGCTATGCAATGAAATGATCGACGCGATTATTGACCAACTTCAAGGAATAGAAATTGATGCCATTGCGGGTATTGAAAGCCGCGGATTTCTTTTTGGATTTTTACTGGCCAACCGATTGGGCTTACCTTTTATTCCGATCCGTAAACAAGGCAAATTACCCTTTAAAACGATTTCTGAATCTTATGCACTGGAATATGGTCAGGCAACCATTGAGATTCATGAGGATGCCTTTGAGCGGGGGAGTCGTATTTTGATCCATGATGATCTTTTGGCAACAGGGGGAACTGTTGTGGCGGCTAGTAAGCTTATTGAAAAATTGGGCGGAGTGATCGCTGCCTATAGCTTCATTATCTCATTGGACTTTCTCAAAGCAAAAGGCCGGTTATCTCGCTTTAGTGATACAATCTGTTCACTAGTGAGCTATTAATACAGAATATAACTGTTGATTTAGACGATATCACATGATACTCTTCGCAAATGCTAAAATAAATATTGGACTGCAAGTGATTGCCAAGCGGCCAGATGGTTACCATGAATTGAATAGTGTATTCTATCCGCTACCGCTCTATGACATTATAGAGCTGCTGGAGACAGATAAGCAACAATCGACATTGACAGTTCAGGGGGAACGTATCCCCGGAGATCAGGCCGACAATCTCTGCTTACGGGCTCATGCGCTGTTAAAAAAAGAATTTGATATTCCTTCCGTCACGATTGATTTAATCAAACAGATTCCGATCGGAGCTGGGCTTGGAGGAGGATCTGCAGATGCATCTTTTGTTTTGAAAGGGCTTAGTGAATTGTTTAAATTAAACTTAACAGATCTACAATTAAAAGGATATGCAGCACAATTAGGCGCGGATTGCCCATTCTTTATTGGAAATACGCCTGTATTTGCGACTGGAATCGGGACAGATTTTAAGCTGGTATCGCTTGACCTAAGTGAATACTATATCGCCGTTATTATGCCTGATATTCATATCTCAACTGCTGAGGCGTACAAGGGTGTGAAGCCAAAGGCTTCGGATGTCAACCTGGAGGAAGCGATCCGTTTACCCATTCAGGAGTGGAAGTTCCTGATTCGAAATGATTTTGAAGATGATATTTTTGATAACCATCCTTTATTGAAAGAGATCAAAGAAGCATTGTATCAGAAAGGGGCGATATATGCCTCCATGTCCGGCTCCGGTGCTGCCATTTATGGTATTTTCTGGAAAAAAACAGATCTAAGTGAGTTTTCCCGATATGGAAAGATTTATTATCCGGTTGCGCTAACGCAATAATATCATTTTAAAGAAAAAATAAGCCATACCTAGCGAAATGTATGGCTTATTACTTTTCAGCTTGATGCTATTAATATTCTTCTTCTACCTTATAGTCTAATAATTCACGGGCTTCTTTAAGAACTTTTTCTTTTCTGTCTTTGTTGAGTCCTAGAAAATCAAGTTTTTCAGGATTGTTTACAATATCTTTTACGAGGATCACCTGATTTTTTAATAGCTGCTGTTCCTCCAGGTCCGAAAGCGTCGTCAAACAGGTGATAGGGTAAAAGACCGCCTTGTCGACTCTTCTTTTGATACTATTTTCTTTCGGATAATCCCAGGATAGCAGATTGATGCCATAATACTCTGCAAAATCAATGGAATCTGTTGTAAAATAGGCGTTCGTAATCAACCAGCCTTCCTGAAATTGCAATTTTTTACCGAAAAACTCGTAATCAATCCCGCTGATATCTTTAAATCTTGACAGGTAATACATTGCTGTGGTGACGGAAATCTTAGCATCAATATCATTTCTAAATTTACATTCTGCTGTCATTAATTTACCATCCTTATACGCGACGACATCCAACTCGTGGGAAACGGCATGCCCCTGTACCGTTTGTCCGGTGGTGCTTTCGTAACCGATGGAGCGCAGCAGATGTGCAATATATTTTTCAAAATAAAAACCCTCTGGTCCCAGATCGCGTAGCGCTTTCTTTAGGCTGTAGCGTGCAGCAAATGAGCTACGAACTGTTTTCAGCGTATCGAATGCCAGTTGATACAACTCTCTCGTGGAAATACCATCATATATTTCACTGATAACACGAGCGTATACTTGGTTTACCTGCTCCATATTTGCTCCCGAACGGGAAAGGGAGTGCTTTAAGGCCTCACCGTTAAAAGGTACTAATTCACCGGAATATTTTTTGACTTGCATGGACATTGAATTTGATAAATACGAATATAAGCGATGTGATCGGAGAAATCACATAAAAAACTATTATTCTATATGTAAACTTTTTTGGGGCATCATTTGTTTACATTAAGAAACAATACTTAAATATAGATAATTATGAGTAACCTATTGACATTTGCATTTGACAAGATTAAAGCTAAGATAAAGGATGACTGTATTGAAGAGAATATTGGAGCTTCCGAACGTGTATTATCTGTAATTGCCGGTGGCTTTATTTTAGGGTTGGGAGTTAAAAAGCTTTTTAAATCACCACTGACGGGGATTTCGGGTTTGACACTTGGCGGGACACTAATTTATCGTGGCGTGACGGGGCATTGTGACGTAAAAAAAATGCTGGAAGATAAGGATGTTAAAAAGGTGGAAGTAATCGAACATCGTTATTTTGTTAAATAGCAATGGATGGCGGGTTTTTCGTTAAAAAAAGCTGAACAAGGATTCGTGAAGTTGCAATGCACATGGATTCACTTTTGTTACAGCTGAACGATAGCAGGAATGCCGGATATGAAAGAAAAAACCGGAGTTCGAAAAGATAATTTCGGACTCCGGTTTTTCCAGCCTCATGAATTAATCAGCTAGTTTTATACGTTAAAACGGAAGTGCATAATGTCTCCATCTTGCACGATATAAGTTTTTCCCTCTACGGCTAATTTCCCAGCCTCTTTTACAGCACTTTCTGAACCTAAAGTAACAAAGTCGTCGTATTTGATCACCTCAGCGCGAATAAATCCTTTCTCAAAGTCCGTATGAATAACACCTGCTGCCTGAGGGGCAGTAAAACCGTTTTCAATCGTCCAAGCGCGTACTTCCTGAACACCAGCAGTAAAGTAGGTAGCTAAATTCAATAGTGAATAGGCCGCTCTAATCAATTTGTGAACACCGGATTCTTCCAAACCAAGATCATCCAAAAACATCTTGCGTTCTTCATAGCTCTCTAATTGCGCAATTTCAGATTCAATTTGCGCGGATATGATCAAGACTTCGGCTTTCTCATCTTTGACCGCTTCTTTTACACGCTCCACATAAGCATTACCTGTATTGACAGATCCTTCGTCGACATTACATACATACAGTACAGGTTTCGCTGTTAATAAAGCCAAGTCTTGAATAAATTCAAAATCTTCGGCTTCAATCGGAGCTGTACGGGCTGATTTACCTGATTCCAAATGTTCTTTGACAACGGAAAGTATATCAAAAGTCTTTTTTGCATCTTTATCACCGCCAGTTTTTGCCATTTTCTCTACTTTTTGGATACGTTTTACCACGGTATCCAAATCCTTTAGCTGCAATTCTGTATCGATGATTTCTTTATCTCTGATCGGATCTACAGAACCATCCACATGAATGACATTTCCATCATCAAAACATCTCAAAACGTGAATGATCGCATTTGTGGTACGAATATTTCCTAAGAACTGGTTCCCTAATCCTTCTCCTTTTGACGCTCCCTTCACCAATCCCGCGATATCGACGATTTCAATGGTATTGGGAACGATACGTTGTGGATTGACTAACTCAGCTAATTTATTTAGACGGGCATCCGGTACGGTAATTACCCCAACATTTGGTTCAATTGTACAAAATGGAAAGTTTGCTGCCTGTGCTTTCGCATTCGACAGACAGTTAAATAATGTTGATTTACCAACGTTTGGTAAACCTACGATACCGCATTGTAAAGCCATATATAGTGCAAATTTTTGAAATTGCACAAAGATAGAAAATTCACTGTAATTTTTAACTATCTTGTGGTATGCTTCAGTGGTACAAAATTGATGAGGCCCAATTTTTAAAGGATAAGGGGATAACCGAACATAAGTTTGGCGGAAAAACCATTTGCCTGACTTGGTTTGAAGAGCAATTGCATGCATTTTCCAGAAAATGTCCGCATGCGGGAGCTCCTTTGAAAAACGGCTGGTGTGAGCGGGGCAAAGTAATCTGTCCCTTTCATCGGCATGAATTTGATCTTGTGACGGGAAAAGGGGCCCCTGCTCAACATGACTTTATTCATATTTATCCTATTAAACAGGAGGGCGGTGCCCATTTTGTAGGCATTGAGAAAGGTTTTTGGCAAAATTTTCTCCCTTCTAAAAGTAACTAAAGTATCATATCTCCCGATGTAATCGCATATCTAAGCAGTAAATAAGTATATTTGCTTTCGAAAACAAATTAAAAACATGCAGGGGAAAAAGATTGGTATAATAGGTAGCGGGAGCTGGGCGACAGCGATGATCAAGATGCTATGCGAAAATGACCAAGACAAACATATTTTTTGGTGGATTAGAAAAGAGGAAGATGCAGAATATATTCAAAAGTTTAAACACAACCCAACCTATTTGAGTGGCGTTGCTGTCGATTTGAGTATTACCAGCATTGATACCAATGCAAAAAATGTAGTTGCCAATTCAGATATTGTTATTTTAAATACGCCAGCAGCCTATTTAAAAGATGCATTGAGTGGTATCACCAAGGAAGATTTCAAAGATAAAATAGTAGTATCAGCCATCAAGGGGATTATTCCTAAGGATAACTTGATCATCGGTGAGTTTTTGGAACAGCGCTATGACATCGATATAAGGCAGATCTGTGTGGTAGGTGGTCCTTGTCATGCCGAAGAAGTGGCGCTGGGTAAGCTGTCTTACCTGACATTTGGCTGCAAAAATCTCGATAATGCTGCCTTGGTTGCTTCGCTTTTATCTTCTCGGGTTATAAAAACGATCCTTTCGGAAGATATTATAGGAATAGAGTTTGGAGCCGTATTAAAGAATATTTATGCCCTTGCAGGCGGTATATGTCATGGCTTGGGCTATGGCGATAACTTTCAGGCGGTACTGGTTTCCAATGCCATTCGGGAGATGCGCCGGTTTGTCGCTAAAGTAGATGGGGACACGTCTCGGGATGTCAATACCTCTGCTTACTTAGGCGACTTGTTGGTCACAGCATATTCACAGTTCAGCCGCAACAGAACATTTGGGAATATGATCGGCAAAGGATATAGTGTGCAATCTGCCCAACTCGAAATGAATATGGTGGCTGAAGGTTATTATGCTTCGGCCTGCATTCAGGAATATGCAGAGAAGTATGCTGTCGAGTTACCTATTTGTGATGCCGTATATCAGATTTTATATGCACATCAACCCGCATCCAAAATTATTCAAGCTTTGAGTGAAAAATTAACTTAAACGTAGCGATAAAGTAAATGATAACAAAAGAAGCAATTGCTTTAGCTTATAAAGAAATTCAAGATGAAATATGCCAGGCGCTGGAGCGTTTGGATGGTTCGGCCCGATTTGAGGAAGAACTATGGGAAAGAGAAGGTGGGGGCGGCGGCCGTACGCGGATTATTCAGAACGGAAATATCCTGGAAAAAGGTGGAGTCAACTTTTCTGCTGTGCACGGGAAACTACCTGAGAGCATAAAGAAGGCTTTTGGCGTAGACGAAGATGATTTCTTTGCCACCGGAGTTTCCATTGTTATTCACCCCAATAATCCTTGGGTACCGATTATTCATATGAATATCCGGTATTTTGAATTGAATGAGGAGATGCGCTGGTTTGGCGGGGGGATTGACCTGACGCCACACTATGTGAATGAAGCGGACGCCCAGTTTTTTCATCAGCAATTAAAAACGGTCTGTGATAAACATAATCCAACTTTTTACGATGAATTTAAAAAATGGGCCGACGAGTATTTCTTCATTCGCCACCGACAAGAAACCCGTGGAATAGGCGGGGTATTCTACGATAAGTTAAATACGGCGAAAACAGGAATGTCCATGGCGGATATTTTTGCATTTTCCTGTGATTTAGGGCGTAGTTTTGCACCTACTTATACCACATTGGTCGATAAAAACAGAAATAGGGCGTACGATGAGGCACAAAAAAATTGGCAATTGATCCGCCGCGGGCGTTACGTTGAGTTTAATTTAGTCTGGGATTCCGGTACTAAATTTGGACTTGAGACAAATGGTCGCATAGAGTCCATATTGATGAGTCTACCATCCCAGGCCAATTGGGTATATGACCATCAACCTGAAGAAGGCTCCGAAGAAGCCAAGACCTTGTCCTTACTGCGAAAAGGTATTAACTGGATTTCATAAAATCGAAAAAAAACTACATGGTTTCATACCAAAAATTTACATTAGAAAACGGACTTCGTGTATTGATACACGAAGATCATAACACGGCAATGGCCTGTGTGAACATATTATACGATGTAGGCGCACGCGATGAGTCTCCGGAGCAGACGGGTTTTGCCCATTTGTTTGAGCATCTCATGTTTGGTGGTAGCGTCAATATCCCTAATTTTGATACCGAACTGCAGAAAGTCGGCGGAGAGAATAATGCCTTCACCAGCAATGATATCACCAATTACTATATTACGTTGCCTTCTTCCAATCTGGAGACTGCACTGTGGTTAGAATCTGATCGTATGTTAAGTCTGGCATTCTCACCACAGAGTCTTGAAGTGCAGCGAAATGTGGTAAGCGAAGAATTTAAACAACGCTATCTCAATCAGCCTTATGGTGACGCCTGGCTCAAGCTGCGCCCTCTGGCTTATAAGGTGCATCCGTATCGTTGGGCTACCATTGGGAAAGAACTAAAACATATCGAAGATGCAACCATGGCGGATGTCAAGGCTTTCTTCAAACTACACTATAATCCGCAGAGTGCGATTATGGTGATTTCGGGAGATGTTTATTATGAAGAAGTAAAATCTTTGGTTGAAAAATGGTTTGCCGATATCGAACCCGGTCAAAAATATCACCGCCAGTTGCCACAGGAGCCTGTACAACAGGAATTAAGAAGGGAGACTGCTTTTGCTCCGGTACCTTTAGATGCGCTCTATATGGCTTTTCATGGTCCAGCACGACTGGAAGAAGGCTATTTTGCCATGGATTTACTTTCGGATATCCTGTCCAGAGGCTCTTCATCGAGACTGTATCGCAGACTGGTGAAAGGGGAACAGGTTTTTAGCGAATTAAATGCCTACGTAATGGGTAGTATTGATAATAACTTGTTTGTGATCGAAGGTAAACCATCCGAAGGAATAACATTGGAAGAAGCGGAACGTGCCGTATGGGGAGAGCTCGATTTATTGAAAAAAGAATTGGTATCTAAGGCAGAACTGGAAAAAGTAAAAAATAAAATCGAGTCGACAAATGTGTTTGCTGAGCTGTCCATCTTGGATAAGGCAATGAATTTGGCGTTCCATGAATTGCTCGGTGACGCCAACGGTATCAATACAGAAGTATCAAAATATCTGGCTGTAACGGCTGAGGAAGTGCAGCAGCAAGCAAGAGCTATTTTTAACCCTGAAAACGCATCAATATTAATGTATAAAGCACAAGAGGAGGAGATACGTCATGTTGGATAGAACAAAAGCGCCCGAATTCCGCGAAATCGCTCATATAAGCTTGAAGCAACCAGTCAAAAAACAGTTTGCAAACGGCTTACCTGTATATGTGTTTCATTCACCTGAACAAGAACTTGTCCGTATTGAATGGATTTTTGAGAATAAGTATCTCGATGAACAAAATGAAAATCCGCTACTAAATAGTGCATTATGTGCATTGCTCAAAGAGGGGACAACGACGATGTCAAGTGCGGAGATTGCTGACAAGGTCGATTTTTATGGTGCATTTCTTGTTCCCGAATATTCTTTCGACGTGACGTCTTTGTCGTTGTATACATTGAATCGACATAGCAAAGTGTTGTTGCCCTTAGTAAAAGATATTTTAACGGAAGCATCGATTCCGCAGGAGGAGCTCGATACTTACCTTCGTAATAATAAACAAAAGTTTCAGGTATCTATTCAAAAAAATGACTACCTGGCGCGACGCAAGTTCTACAACCTGATCTTCGGTGAAAATAATCGTTATGGACGTACACCAAAACTTGACGATTATGACGCCATTAACCGTGAGCAATTGACGGCACTGTATCGCAAAGAAATCGTACCTAATAATTGTACCTTGATTGTTTCAGGCAATGTTTCTAATGACCTCATCAACGAGCTGGAACAGATCTTTGGCTTTGAGTGGCAAGGACCTGAGGCAGCAGTTCTTGCTGCGAGTCCCATATTGATTCAGGAGTCAAGCGGTTTAGCTTACGAAGAAAAGGAAAATGCGCTACAATCGGCTATTCGTTTGGGGAGTCAGACAATTTCGAGAACGCATCCGGATTACCCGGCACTACAGTTTGTTAATACACTGTTAGGCGGTTTTTTTGGTTCAAGGCTGATGCGCAATATACGCGAGGAAAAAGGTTATACCTATAGTATCGGATCGGCTGTGGCCACGTTAAAACATACGGGTTTCTTAACCATTGCTACAGAAGTTGGTGTTGATGTAACCAATGCAACTTTAGTCGAGATAGAGAAGGAGATCAATCTGCTGAAGACCACACTGGCTTCGGAAGAGGAAGTGGATTTGGTGAAAACGTATATGGAAGGATCTCTATTGGGATCATTGGAGAGTATATTTTCTCATGCTGATAAATTCAAGAGTGTTTTGTTGAACGACATGAGCCTAACGTATTATTCTTATTACATGGAGCAAGTTAAAAATATGACGCCCGAAAAAGTTCGTGATATTGCTGATAAATACCTTGATTTTGAGCAAATGGTAAAGGTTGTTGTGGGTAAATTCAACCAATTCGAACCGATTCATCAAGCGGTTGTAAATTAAATTTCACAGACTACAAAAATCAAATCCAACTTTGTATTTTTGGTTTTTGTTAAAAAAAGCATACGATCCAGCATGGAATTAAAATTAAAAAGACCATTGGTATTTTTCGATTTGGAGACGACAGGAGTTAATGTTGCGACCGATCGAATTGTAGAAGTATCATTTTTGAAAGTGATGCCCAGTGGTGAAGAAACAGTATATACGAAGAAAATTAATCCAGAAAGACCGATTCCTGCGGAATCAACGTTTTTTCATGGCATTCGTGACGAAGATATTAAAGATGCGCCAACATTTAAAGCAATTGCAGTAGAATTGGCCGCTTTTATTGGTGAGTCGGACTTGGCAGGATATAATTCAAATAAGTTTGACGTGCCCATGCTCATGGAAGAGTTTTTACGTGCAGGCGTAGATTTTTCTTTGGAAGGGCGTGCCTTTGTTGATGTACAGAACATCTTCCATCAAATGGAACAACGTACATTAAAGGCAGCCTATAGGTTCTATTGCGATGAGAACCTTGAAAATGCGCATACCGCCGAAGCAGATGTGCGGGCTACCTATGAAGTGTTGAAAGCGCAATTGACTAAATATGAGGGGGCCGCATTCGAGGACCGTCATGGCGTGGTTTCATATCCCGTCGTCAATGATGTGGCTGCATTACATGAGTTTACAAACTTAAGTAAACCCGTGGATTTTGCCGGAAGGATTGTATATAACGAAGACGGATTGGAAACTATTAATTTTGGTAAACACAAAGGTAAGGCCATTGTAGAAGTATTTGAGCAGGAACCTAGTTATTATGCCTGGATGCAGAATGGTGATTTTCCTTTATATACCAAAAAAGTACTGGAAAATATCTGGATAAGATATAAGAAAGAAAAAAGTGAGCAAAAAGCGAAAGTGGCACCTACCCATTCGGTAGAGGATAAAAAAACTGCTAAAAAGGAATTCAATCAGCAAAAAGAAGAGGCACCCCAAAGTATCTCGCTGGACATGCTGAAAGGATTGCAAGATAAATTTAAAAAATAACTTTATTAATAGCTTAGAAAAAGGATTATGGAATTCAAACAAGAAGTGGAGCATGTACAATGTTTGATTATTGGTTCAGGTCCAGCGGGATATACTGCAGCAATTTATGCAGCTCGTGCGGATATGAAGCCGGTAGTTTATACAGGTATTGTACCGGGGGGGCAGTTGACACAAACAACAGAAGTGGACAATTTTCCGGGATACCCAAAAGGGATTACCGGTCCAGTTATGATGGAAGATTTACGGGAGCAAGCTGAACGCTTCGGAACTTCCGTGCGCTTTGGTTATGTGACAAAAGTAGACTTTACAGGTGATGTACATCGTGTAGAAATAGACGGAACAGTACAAGTTACAGCAGACACGGTGATCATTGCCACAGGAGCAACTGCGAAGTGGCTGGGCTTGGAGTCCGAACAAAAATATAACGGTTTTGGCGTATCAGCTTGTGCTGTGTGTGATGGTTTCTTCTTTAAAAATCAGGAAGTTGCGATTGTAGGTGCCGGCGACACTGCTGCAGAAGAGGCAACTTATCTCGCAAAATTATGTTCGAAAGTACATATGTTGGTGCGTCGTGATGAATTCAGAGCTTCCAAAGCGATGGTACACCGTGTAATGAACACGCCAAATATCGAAGTACATTATAACTCCGAAGCAAAAGAAGTTTTAGGTGACGGTCAGGTAGTGACTGGAATCCGAGTCATCAACAACAAAGACCAGTCTGAAAAAGATCTGGACGTAACAGGCTTCTTCGTGGCAATCGGTCATAAACCCAATACGGAATTATTTACAGGAGTATTGGATATGGACGAAACAGGATATCTGATTACTAAGCCAGATAGTACCGCAACGAATATACCAGGAGTATTTGCCTGTGGAGATGTACAGGACAATATATTCCGTCAGGCAATTACTGCGGCCGGTACCGGTTGTATGGCAGCGCTTGAAGCAGAAAGATATCTTGCTGCCAAAGAAAGCGGAGAATAGAATGGTGAAAAATAGGGAATTCCGAATGGTATATGTCCCCGCAAAAATAAACGGATTAACATATCTGTAGTAATGAGCCCGATTTAATATCGGGTTCATTTTTTTTCCATACAACTATTCGATTAGATGGATTCAACTTGTAAAAATAGTTTTCAAAAAGACTACTTATTTGGTAGACTTTTTGAAAACTATTTTTATATTTGTACTGTCGTTAACAATTGGCGTTGGCAACGAACATAAAATATAGACTACAAATTTTGAACAAGTATGAACAACGACTATCTAACCGCTTCTGTAAGCAACTGGGAAACTAGCCCGATTTCTAATTCCTTCCTTTTCATTTGTCGAATGCGAATGTGCCGTTGAGCACTTTCTTTTTTCTTGTTTATGCTTCATTAAACAAGTAATCCGAGTTTTAAAAAACAAAAGTACCAATGGCGTTGGCACTTGTTTTCGTATTCACATTAAATAGAACTGACAATGAAAAATTTCAGTGTACTCTCGTATGCTATTTTAGCTGTGCTTTTGCTGTATAACTTTGCGTCGGTACAAGCACAGCAGCCTCAACCGATCATCAACGCGTCCCTAATAGGAACGGTAATAGATGCGACAACCAAAGAGCCCATTGAAGGAGTGACCATACAATTGGAAGCTGTGACACATAGTGTAAAAACAGACCGCAATGGTAAATTCCAATTTGTCACAGGGCAGAAACTACCTTTTTCGCTTATCTTAACCTTTGTTGGTTATCAGAAGAAAAAGATCATCGTAAATACCTCACCAGCTGTTATTGAGCTTTCTCCTTCATCGGAGGATCTGGAGGAGGTCGTGGTCGTGGGTTACGGAACCCAAAAACGCCGTGATTTGACAGGAGCGGTGGCATCCTTGCCGGAAAATCTGCTCAAGCAACCTGTGTCTTCTCTCGATCAGACCCTGAAAGGTGGGATTTCTGGTGTTCAGGTTACGCAAACTTCGGGGCAGCCCGGAGGCGGCGTGAGTATCCGTATACGTGGCGGTGCATCCGTTCAGGGCGGAAATGAACCGCTATATGTCATCGATGGCTTTCCTGTCTATAATCAGACGGAAAGCACGGGCGTTGGGAGCGGAACCCCCGTGAATCCCCTGGCCAGTATTAATCCTGCGGATATTGAAAGTATTGAAGTATTAAAAGACGCTGCAGCGACAGCAATATATGGTTCACGCGGGGCAAACGGCGTCATTTTGGTGACCACCAAAAAAGGAAAAGCCGGACATGTACAGTTGAACTATGATGGTAGTATCGGTGCACAAAGTGTGCTCAAGAAAATTGACGTCTTAAATGCCCATGATTTTGCCGTTCTTCGAAACGAGGCATTGTATGATGCCAACCCTAGTTTGGGTCAAAATCAATATCGGAAACAGACAGAGCTGGATCAATTAGGGGAAGGAACAAATTGGCAAAAGGAGGCCTTTCGGACCGGGAAAATACAAAACCATCAATTGTCATTGTCCGGAGGAGCTGAGAAAGTGCAGTATTTTCTGGGGGCAAATTACTTCGATCAGGAGGGCGTCATTATAAATACAGATTTCAGACGTTTGGGATTCCGTTCGAACATCAATGCAAATCCCTTCGATCGTTTGCAGGTAGGAGCCAATTTATCGATTAATAAGACAAATGCCCAAATCGCTCCATCAGGTATCGTAAATGCACTGCTGATTATGCCGCCTACGGCTACAATATACGAGCCCAACGGCGATTACACCCTACGCAATCCCTTTGAGAACATCTTTGCTAATCCTATTGCGACATTGAAAGAAACCACAAACACATCAAATGGTTTACGTGTCTTAGGTACTTCCTTTGCACAGTACCGTATTCTGAAAGGACTACAGGCGAAAGTGCTTCTTGGGGTTGATCTTAATAACCGCAATGACAAATTCTATCTTCCGTCCTATATCTATGAAGGTGCGGGATCAAAGGGGGAGGCAAGTTTGGGAAATTTAAATGGCACTTCTTGGCTGAATGAGAATACCTTAACTTATACCGGAGTTATCGGGCAACATAATTTCAATGCGTTGCTGGGTTTTACACAGCAGGAAAATAAAAATGAAGTGTTCAGCGCCGGTGCACAGAATTTTGTCACAGACGATTTGCTTTTCAATAACCTGCAGAGTGGCTCTATCCTCACAAGACCAACCTCGGATACCTATAATTGGGTGTTGCATTCCTATTTGGCGCGGGTCAACTATAATTATGCAAATAAATATTATGTTTCGGCGAGTGTACGTCGTGACGGCAGCTCCAGATTTGGCGCTGACAATAAATGGGGAAACTTCCCCTCATTGGCGTTCTCATGGCGTATAATAAACGAGCCCTTTTTTAAACAGGTTTTCCCCAGTATTGATGATTTTAAAATACGCACTAGCTTCGGCACAACCGGAAATCAGGAGATAGGACAATATCAATCACTTTCTACCTTGTATAGTTTAAATTACCTCTTTGGAAATAACGTGATCACAGGATTTGCGTCACAACGGGTGCCGAATAAGAACCTGGGCTGGGAGACTACCTTTCAATATGATGTCGGTTTTGACCTTTCACTTTTGAGAAATCGATTACAGTTTACTGTCGACTATTATTATAAAAAGACAAAAGACCTCTTATTGAATGTGGAGATTCCCTGGACCTCAGGTTATGCCACTTCACTACAAAACTTCGGTTCTGTTTCAAATAAAGGTTTAGAGTTCGGTCTGAAATCAAAAAATCTACAAGGAAACCTCAGTTGGAATACAGATCTAAATGTCTCATTTAACCGAAATAAGGTGTTAACTATCGGTGAAGGCGCCACATCTTATGTTGCTGGAAACTACATTATTAAAGTTGGAGAACCTTTGGGTACTTTTTATGGGACTGTTATCGATGGTATTCTACAATCGGGTGAAGAGAATGGTAAGGGGGCGTTGACGGGGAATGCAAATCCTAAAGCCGGCGATCGCCTGTATAAGGATATCAATGGCGATGGCCAGTTTACCACTGCCAACGACCGGACCATCATCGGCAACGCGCAGCCTGATTTTATATTTGGTATCAGTAATACGCTTTCCTACAAAGGATTTGACTTATCTTTCCTGATTCAGGGAACAGTTGGCAACGACCTGCTGAATATCAACCGCCAAAACCTCGAGATGTTTACCGGTCAACAGAACGCATCGATTGATGCGCTAAACCGCTGGACAAAAGACAATCCAAGCCGGCTATATCCTAGAGCCAAACTTGACCCTGCTCCGGTATTCTCGAATCAATTTGTTGAAAGCGGAGCATTTGCGCGACTGAAGTCGCTGCAATTTGGCTACAGCTTTCCGAAAGAATGGTTGAAAAATGCACATATTACGAATTTGAATCTATACCTGGCCGCACAAAATCTATTGACATGGACTAGCTACAGGGGATTTGACCCTGAAGTAACCTCAGGTAGCAACGTACAGATTGGTACGGATGCTGGAATTTATCCGGCTGCTAAGTCTGTTTCTGTTGGTATATCCTTAACCTTCTAATTTTTACAGATCCCAATGAAAAAATTATATTATTCTATTCCTTTATTGTTCGTTTTGTTAACAGGAATCTCCTGTTCAAAATTGACCGAGAAGCCCGAAAGTGCATTGGTTTCCGAACAGTTTTACCTGAATCAAGGGCAAGCAGTGGCCGCAGTAACGGGTACTTATCGAAAACTGTATGAGACGGGGCAATCGTTGTACAACAGCTTATTCCAGATCGGCGTGGAGATGGCAACAGATGACTATGAAGCAGGACCCCGGGCGCGAAATGCTCATGTGCGCGCCATCAGTAATTTAACCCACGACGCCTCAAACGATCGGATGGAACAACTCTGGAAACAAAGTTATG
This sequence comes from Sphingobacterium athyrii, assembly GCF_003071065.1. Classification (GTDB taxonomy): domain Bacteria; phylum Bacteroidota; class Bacteroidia; order Sphingobacteriales; family Sphingobacteriaceae; genus Sphingobacterium; species Sphingobacterium athyrii. Next base: position 71,363 of record NZ_QCXX01000003.1, read on the forward strand.
ATGCCATTAACGCGTCAAATCTAAATATCATTAATATCGAAGCGATGAACCAAAATCAGATCGATGCCACGGTACAACAACGTCTGGTCAACGAAGCTAAATTTTTGCGTGCATTACATTACTTCAATCTGGTGCGCTGGTTTGGCCCTGTTCCGCTTGTCATACGTCCCACAGAAGGCTTATCAGCACAAGAATTATACGTGGCAAAAGCTTCAGAAGACGAAGTCTATGCACAGATTATAAACGATCTAAAAGCTGCCTCCAGTCTCCCGAATTATAAGAATTATGGCGATGCGGACAAAGGTCGTGCTACATCCGGTGCGGCTAAAAGCCTCCTGGCCAAGGTATATCTGACCCGATTGGATTGGACTAATGCCAAATTGTTAGCCAAGGATGTGATTGACAAAGAGGGATATGCACTTTTTCCGGATTTTTCAGATGTCTTCAATATCGATAAAAAAAATGGTATTGAACATATTTTTTCAGCACAGTTTAAAGGAAATAGTGGCTATCAAGGGAACTCATTGGCCAGTCGTTCCGCTCCGGCAGATATACCCGGTATCAATGGGGATTATGCCGATGCCTTACATGCCGAAGGTGGCCTGTACAAGAGCTTCGCGCTGACTGATAAACGTCTTTCCGTAACATTTACAACTGGCATGATATCACCCACAGATGGAAAATATTATGCGCTAGCCAAACCACAATTCAATAAGTATTATGACCAGACCGTAGTCGGCAACCAGGCGCAGTCTTCAAAGAATACCCCCATCATACGATATGCGGAGGTCCTGCTTATTTTGGCAGAAGCGGAAAATGAGTTAAATGGGCCAACGCAGGAAGCGCGTGATGCGATCAATGCCGTCCGTATACGCGCTGGCGTTGAAAAGCTGTCTGATACGGAAAGCAAAGATAGCTTTCGGGAACTGGTATTTGAGGAACGACGCAAGGAATTGGTCTATGAGTACCAACGTTGGTTTGACTTGGTACGTCGTGGAGCAAACTATTACATCACAAAACTAAAAACGGCAGGAAAAACAAATGCTGCAGCGCGACATCTTCATTTTCCAACACCGCAACGGGAGCTGAATTTGAATCCAAAATTGGTTCAACACCCAGACTGGTTGGCTAAATAACGAATGGTATCGCTGTTATGGAACACTCTATTTTTATTCGTACTACAAAACATCATAAATTATGAAAACAATATACATTCTTATCGCACTTTGTCTAAGCTGGACGCTGAACAGGAGTATTGCACAGGACAAACGACCAAATATTGTATTAATTCTGGTTGACGACTTGGGTTTTTCAGACATAGCGCCTTATGGCGGAACAGATTTTCATACCCCAAATTTGACGGAGCTGGCAAAACAGGGTACACGTTTCCAGGAGTTTTATAATAATTCAATCTGTGCGCCGACGCGAGCAACATTATTGACAGGACAATATGCACATCGCGCGGGAATGGGGTATTTTAATGTTAACCTTGGCCTGCCCGCATACCAGGGCTTTTTAAACCACGAGTCGCTGACGCTGGCGGAAGTACTAAAAGGAGCGGGCTATTCTACGATTATCTCCGGAAAATGGCATGTTGGCGATGATTATGACCAATGGCCTGCGCAACGTGGTTTTGAACGCTCCTTTAATTTTGTGGGTGGGGCTTCCAATTTTTATGAAATCAATGGACCTGAAAATCCTACCGTGCCTTTGTATCGAAATAATAAACCTTTCTATCTACAGCGAGGACGTTACCTCACGGACGAGATTACTGATCAGGCAATTGGCTTTCTGCGTGAACAAGAGCAGGATAAAAAACCGTTTTTTCTATATCTCGCCTTTAACGCACCACATTGGCCTTTGCAGGCTCCGGAAGAAGAAACCCAAAAATACAAGGGCGTATATCGGCAGGGCTGGGATAGTCTGCGTGTGAAACGTTATGAAAATGCGGTTCAAAGTGGAGTTTTTCCGAAAGGACAGCCTATTTCGACAAAGGATTCAAGTGTACAGGAATGGAACAAGCTCACCTATGACGAACAGCAATACTGGCAACGTCGACAGCAGGTGTTCGCTGCCATGGTCGATCGCGTCGACCAAAGTATCGGAAAAGTGCGAAAAACCTTGAAGGAACTGAAAAAAGACAAGAATACCATTATCATCTTTTTGTCCGATAACGGCGCACAAGGCGGTGATCGCAACCGCATCTATACCTCACGGAATACGGAGACTGTAGGGTTGCCTGGTTCCTATGATATGCAAAATAGCAATTGGTCACAAACGGGTAACTCGCCCCTGCGGAGCTATAAAGATAATCCTTATGAAGGTGGTATCGGTGCGCCGTTTATTGTCTGGTTTCCAAAGGAAGTGAAAGCCAATGTTGTTAAGAAAGGTACGGGACACCTGATTGATATCGCCCCGACATTATATGATTTTGCCCAGGCAAAATATCCGTCAAAAGAGGGCAACTTACCCATCAATCCCTTACCAGGCATTAGTCTGAGAGCCTTATTGCATACCGATAAAAATCAGGTTGAGCGTCCGACTCCATTATTTTGGGAACGAGCCGGCAACAAAGCCGTACGGTATGGTAAATGGAAACTCGTGTCTTTATTCAAAGAGGGGAATAAACCACAGCTGTACAATATCGATGCGGACAGGGGTGAAAACAATAATGTCGCAGATCAATATCCGGAAATTGTTGAAGATCTCGAAGCGCGTTATAAGCTTTGGGCAAAAGAGAATGGGGTAGTGGACTATAAACTGCTGAAAATAAACAGTCAGTTTCGCTAGGCATAAAAGATAGGCTATGAAAACCCTGATGATGTATTCGTACCGAGTGAAGAGAGTTCATCTTTATCGTGGAGACTAAACACATATAAAAATTCTTATCAAATGAAAAAACTAACACTATGTATTGCCCTTATTTTTGGTGGTGCAAGTGCTCTTGTGGCACAAAGCAACAAGCCGAATATTATCTTGATTCTTGCCGATGACCTCGGATACTCCGATTTGGGTGCTTATGGATCGGAGATCGCAACCCCCAATCTGGATCGTCTGGCCAGCGAGGGAATACGGTTAAAACAATTTTATAATAACTCCATCTGTGCGCCAACACGCGCATCCCTGATTACAGGTCAGTACCAGCATAAAGCTGGCGTGGGGTATTTTTCCAATGATTTGGGCTTACCGGCTTACCAAGGTTATCTCAATGCTGAATCATTGACGATTGCCGAAGTTCTTCGTGCCAACGGCTACGTCACCGCGACATCAGGCAAATGGCATGTGTCTGGCAAAGGCAAGAGCCTACCTTGGGACCGTGGTTTTGATTTCGTTTTTCCAAGAGAAGAAAAGAATTCAGATTCAGGAGCCCCGACATTTAAAGAAGCAACAGATGCTGCAGGCTACCCCTTGGAAAGTTCTTTTTCTACGGAAGTGATCAATCGGAAGGCCGAAGGTTTTCTAGATCAGATCAAGGGTCAGGATAAACCGTTCTTCCTATATTTAGCGCATACGGCACCGCATTGGCCTTTAGTAGCTCTACCACAGGATATTGCCAAGTATAAGGGATACTATGATAAAGGTTGGGAGAGCATCCGTAGGGCACGGTTTAAGCGCCAAAAAGAACTGGGGATAGTTGACAATACGACCACACTTTCCATTGCTGACGAAGATATCTACGACTGGGAACGCTTATCCTTTGATCAAAGACAGCAGTGGGCCAGAAAAATGGAAGTTTTCGCTGCGATGGTCGACCGCCTGGATCAGACAATCGGTAAATTGTTGCAAAAACTCAAAGAAAATGGCCAGTTAGACAATACCTTAATTGTGTTCCTGTCGGATAATGGTGCACCTGCAGAGGACCTCGTCCGTTGGTTCCATGGCGCCCGATTGAACAGTGGGCCAGTGGGTACGGTAGGTTCATTTGAATCACAAAGTAAAAATTGGTCTTATGCATCAAATACGCCGTTCAGGGCATTTAAAGATTACACCTACGAGGGTGGGATCAATGCTCCATTTATCGCCTGGTTTCCGGGGAAAATCGCCAGTGGCATCAAAAAAGGAACTGGCCATATCATCGACCTGGCGCCAACCTTCTATGAACTTGCCGGAGCCATTTATCCCAAGGAATATCAAGGCCATCAGGCAAATAAGCTTCCCGGAAAAAGTTTACTTCCGGTGCTGTTCAATCAGCAGGATACCGTAACGCGTGAAGAAGGTCTTTTTTGGGAGCGGGCTGGAAACCGTGCTGCACGGATAGGGAAGTGGAAGTTGGTGTCCACCTGGCCATCCTACAAGTGGGAACTATATGATCTGGAACAAGATCCGAGCGAACGAAAAGATATTGCGGCACAACATCACGATGTAGTATCGCGCCTATCTACCGCTTATTTTCGTTGGGCCAAGGATAACGGGGTGGTGGAATTTGCTGAATTAGAAAGCAAGGAACCGAGTAGTATGAAGGAGTTTCGGGAAAGTAAGGTGCAGGAGATCGCTGCACCAGCATTTCGTTTTTAAGAAGCAAACCCTTTTTCAATGAAACAGACGTTTTAGGCTTCGGATTGATTGCGGTTGAACCGTTTCACTTTACATTATTTTATAAAAAAGGCACCAAGTTCCAATGGATCGGGTGCCTTTTCGCTAACTGGAGCAATATCCAAATTTATCTGCCTCATTTCTCAATATCGCCCATTGAATTTTATCTTGCTACTTGTTTTCTTCGACTTCAAATACCGTGTCGATTTTCCAATTGGACTTATCTTTGGATGCGGCCACAGCCAAACGGTCGCAACGTTCGTTCAAAGGATGGCCAGCATGGCCTTTTACCCAAACCAATTTGACTTTATGTAGTTTATAAACATTCATTAAACGCATCCACAGGTCTTTATTTTTTTTGCCGGCAAAGCCTTTTTGGATCCATCCGTATACCCATTTTTTGTCAATGGCATCAATGACATATTTGGAGTCGGAATATACCGTAACGGCCTGATTTAAGTTTTTTAATGCTTCTAGCCCTACGATGACGGCCATCAGTTCCATACGGTTATTTGTTGTTTTTCTATATCCTCCTGAAAATTCCTTTTCAATTAATTTTCCCTTGAACGCCTCATTGTCGCCTGTATAGATAGTCCTTAAGATAGTTCCATACCCTCCCGGACCTGGATTTCCACTAGATGCCCCGTCTGTATATAATTCGATCATACCCGCCAAACTTAGATAAATTTGCGTTGAAATACAATTATAATTGTGCGCTGCAATGCGATGTTCTGAGAATCTGCCTATCATATCAAGGAGTTATTCGGTTTAGCAAGAGCGTCTTCGCTGTAATTTATCGCTTACACAATGAAATTCTAATGATTTATATGTATTTTGCTGGCTTAAACTCGTTATGTAATCGATAATTTAACTCTATGAAGTTTCAAAAGGTTTCTCTTTTTGTTCTTTTAGCGTCGGCATGTTTCAACGTCAGCGCTCAGAACACTATTTCAGCTCAAAAAATGGATTGGTTTGAAGACGCCAAGCTAGGGATTTTTATTCATTGGGGGATCTACTCCGTTGACGGGATCTCCGAGTCCTGGTCATTCTTCAATAATTATATTAACCACGATAATTACATCAAACAGCTCGATGGTTTTACAGCCAAAAATTATAAGCCAAAGGAGTGGGCTAAACTGATCAAACAAGCAGGTGCAAAGTATACGGTGATTACAACGAAACATCATGATGGGATTTCCTTGTGGAATACTCAGGCGGATAAAGCGATTACCACCCTAAAAGATGCCGCTGCCAAACAGGACGTTATTACACCATTTGTTCAGGCTATTCAGCAGGAGGGACTGCATACAGGTCTCTATTATTCCCTGCCGGATTGGAGCCATCCTTATTACGATGTATTTACACGTGCAAGAAAACGTTACGAACTTGTCAAAGACCCAAATCGTTGGAACCGCTATGTCGAATATTATCAAAAACAACTCAGCGAATTATCCCAGCAATATAAACCTGAATTGATCTGGTTTGATGGCGACTGGGAGCATAGCGCCGAAGAGTGGAAGTCCAAGGAAACATTGTCGCTTCTACGTAAATACAACCCGAACATCATTATTAATTCGCGCTTGAACCACCATGGCGATTACGAGACTCCTGAACAGGGGATTCCTGTAAGCCGGCCAGATGCTAAATTCTGGGAACTTTGCTATACCATGAACGACTCTTGGGGGTATCAGCCTTTTGACAAGAAATACAAGTCACCCAATATGATTATCCGTACTTTGGTAGACTGTATTTCCATGGGTGGAAACCTCCTCCTGGATATCGGCCCAAAAGCTGACGGTAGCATCCCCGAAGAGCAGATGAATATTTTGAAGCAGTTGGGAAGATGGACGAATAAACACGCTTCGGCAATATATGGTACAAGAGCAGGCATTCCATTCGAAAATTACAACGGGAAGTCCGCTTTGTCAAAAGATGGAAAAACCCTCTATCTCTACCTATATGAACAAAAACCACAATTGCAGTTAAAGGGGTTGCTGAATGATGCTATTCAGACGGTTTCTGTTGTTGGAGATGCTGCGTCTAAGGTAACTGCAGTATCGTTGGATGAAAAAGTCCAATTGGACCTGACAAAAGTTAACTTTGATCAGGACGTCACGGTATTGGCCTTGACATTCAAAGACAAGGTACAGTGGCACACACCTCGTGAAGAAGCTATTAGTTTACAAGCTGTACTTGACAACAAGCAAACCAATACCGCATTAAATCAAATCGCATCAGTGCTCCATAGTGGAAAAAATATCTTCGATCATTCCGGTTTAACTATAGATGGTATGGAGTCAAAGTTGCCTGTGGGAAATTTGACAAATCCAGCCGTTTTAGATTGGGTTAAGAAGCATGCAGAAGCACTTTATGATACCGGAAAGGGACTACCTGAAGGACATTATGAAGGTTTAAGTGCGCTTTCAAAGGATCGTCAGACCCTTTACCTTTTTGTCGAAGGGACGCCAACAGGCCCTATTGCGCTCAAAGGAATAAAAAACGGTATTGCTCGGATTCGACTGGTGGGTGAAGGATCCATGATCAATCATGAGATTTTCAATAAACTTTACTGGAGCAGTATTCCGGGGATTGTTTATATTCAGGCACCTAAGGAACGCTTGGATAAAAATATGACTGTTATAGCGGTGTTATTGGATTCGCCTTTGGCATTGCATCGCGAGAAAGTTGGCGCCATTGAAAATAATTTATAACATCACCGTTATGGCGGGAATTATTTTTATACTAAATTAGGCGGATGAGTCTATTGCATACTTTTCTTGCATCTCTGTCTGTGGTCGCACTAAGCGTGTCCTGTGCTGCCGGAGATGGAAATAAAATGGAACGACAACGTGCGGATTCGCTAGCCAATAAAGTGGTTGAGGGAAAAATAAATCTGGAATGGCTGGCCAATTCAGATGAATTTATGTATTTCAATGAGAAATACTTTCACGAGGCGGCTGATTTGAAAATGATACCGAAGTTTGACAAGGTACAGATTCAAATTGTAACCTATCGTATTTATAAGCATGTCAAGCTGTCGGATAACCGTTATCATTTTGCTGTAAAACAGGCAAAAGATCTGCATATACCCAATAAGGCCTTTGTTTATTACCAGCGTTCTTTCGATGAGATGAACCGAAAGGCCGCCGCTAGCAAAGATTCCATTCGGCTGGAGCTTCCTGATAACTACGCTATTAAATTGATAAACGAGTAGTGAACTCGTCTCTTGTTAAAAAAGTTATCCTTTTGAGCTCAATAGATTCATCAGATTTATTTATTTTTAAGGGACTAAGCAAGCACATGGAAAAGAAAAATATCGTTGTATTAACAGGAGCTGGGATTTCTGCCGAAAGTGGCATACCTACTTTTAGGGATGCAAATGGACTTTGGGAGGGACATGATGTGATGGCTGTAGCCTCTATTGAAGGCTGGAAAAAAAATCCGGCGCTTGTTCAGGAATTTTACAACCTTAGACGGAAGGCTGCGCTGGCTGCAAGGCCAAATGCGGCGCATCTCGCGTTACGTCAGTTGGAATCGGCCTATCAGGTCACGATCGTCACACAAAATGTCGATTTGTTGCACGAGCAGGCCGGCTCTACAAAGATTATACATTTACATGGTCGGTTGGATCAATCCAAGTCATCCATTGACGATCGTTTGATTTACCAGGTAGAAGGCGAAGAAATAAAAATGGGAGATCTTTGTGAAAAAGGAAGTCAACTGCGACCGAATATCGTGTGGTTTGGTGAAGCTGTTCCGGAGATTGAACGCGCAATGTCCTATGTTTCAAGAGCAGATATCCTCATTATTATCGGAACTTCCTTACAGGTTTATCCAGCCGCCGGGCTGCGGCAATTTGCGCCTCATTATTGCCGATCTTTTTTGATCGACAAGCAAATCCCGAACAGTACAACATTAGGTCGGATAAAGTGTTTTGAAGAAGCAGCCACCGTAGCGGTTCCGATCTTGGTCAAACAGTTGCTTCAGGAGGCTTCAGTTAAAGATTAATGTAGCAGCGGATTATAAACTTCAAATAAACCTCATCCTGAAAAATGGAATTAAAACAAAAAAAATGAAAAGAATAATAGGACTGATTTGTAGTTCAGTATTGGCTATCTCTTGCCACAATAACGCAGAGATCAAGGTAAATAATAGTACAAATAATGCCCCGATACAATTGGATAGTGCCCAAGCAAAACATTTGCTTACATTGCCATTGCATTGTATTGAAATAGAATATCCGAACAAATTGGGACAAGTACTCGGAAGTGACCAGGATTTGAAGGGACCGCGTACATTACATCCGATTTTTTACGGTTGCTTTGACTGGCATTCCTCAGTCCATGGTTATTGGTCAATCGTACGAATTTTAAAGCAATTTCCTGATTTGGATAAGTCCGGCGTAATCCGGAAACAGCTGGACAGGAATATCACTGCAGAAAATGCGGCAACTGAATTAGCTTTCTTTCAGGATAAGAATAATAAAAACTTTGAGCGCACCTATGGTTGGGCCTGGTTATTACAATTGCAGAAAGAACTACTAACCTGGAAAGATCCAGATGCGGAACGCTGGGCAAAAATTCTCGATCCGATGGTAAAACATATCATGAAAGCCTATCAGGAATATTTGCCAAAATTGGTTTATCCAATTCGAACTGGCTATCATGATAATTCTGCTTTTGGCCTATCGCTGGCATTGGATTTTGCGCGAGGAACAAATCAGGTTGCTTTCGAAAAATCATTAATGACAAATGCTGTAAGGCTGTATAGCCATGACAAAAATTGTAATATCTCCTTTGAGCCTAGCGGAAGCGACTTCCTTTCACCCTGTCTTGAAGAGGCACTTTGCATGAGTGCGGTTTTAAGACAGGATGAATATCGAAAATGGCTGAAGGATTTTCTGCCTGATCTTTTCAATCCGGATTTTAACTTGGAACCTGGCATTGTGAAAGACCGTACAGACGGGCACTTGGTTCATCTGGATGGATTAAATTTTAGCCGGGCGACTTGTCTAAATGGTATTGCAAAGGCACTTCCTGAGCTAAATCATCTGCATGGTTTAGCCAATAAACATCTAAAATATTCACTGCCCAATATTACTTCCAAAGACGACTATATGGGTTCACATTGGTTGGGTACTTTTGCGCTCTATGCACTTTCCAAAAATTAATGCCCACAGTCAAGTGAAAGCCGTGAACCGAGGTCTGGAGCAACAATAACAAAATAGAGTCCCTGTATATTCAAACACAGGGACTCTATTTTACATATTTGTCTCACCCCATTCATCCATAAGGATTAAAATATTTTCCAATGAGCGTCCCAATGCTGTTAGTTCATATTCCACCTTCGGGGGGACTTGTTGATAGACAATACGGTTGACCAGTTTGTCCTGTTCAAGTTCCTTCAGTTTAGCAATAAGCATACGCTCTGAAATGCCGACGAGCCTTTTTCGCAATTCACCATAACGTAGTTTGTCCTCATGCAAGAGATAAGAAAGAATATTTATTTTCCATCTTCCTCCAATCGCAGATAAAGTGAAGGCAATGCCACAATGATCCTTCCAGTAGCTTTCGTTGATCGTGTTGGTGGAGTTTTCTTTTCTGTTATTCATACTTACTTTTCTGTTCGTATCATACAATTTCGTGCGTACTGTTATTCATGCAATTTAATAAAGAAATTTGTAGCTCACCTCATAAAGTATAAAATGGAAACTATAAAATTTGTCGTTCATTGGTTGAGTTATGCCTATTACCTCTATGTATTTGGATATGCCTCATTATTCAAAGTTTTTCAGAAGCAGTCCATGATGCAAAGCATGGACTCTTTAGGTTTTAATAAGACCTGGACACTAGGTATCGGCGTAGGCGAGTTGCTAGGGGTTTTACTCCTTCTGATTGGTTTGTACAAACCAGAATTCAAAACCGTAGGGATTTTACTTTTGTTTCCATTTGCAATAGGCGCTTTTACGGCACATATGGCTCATGGAGAATACCAACATTTTTACAATTCATTGGTGATGTGTATTCTTAGCGTTGTTTTACTGGCAACGGACAAAAATTTTAAAATTATTATTTAGCGTTTTGATCGCACAGATCAGGAATGTTTTATTTTATTGAAATATTCCTGGTCTGTGCTATTTTTTTAATTCTTTTTATAGAAGGAATAACTTTTATGAAAACAATCATTTATGCCGCACCGCGGATAACGCGCAACAATACCACTATAATTGCGATAACCAACAATGTGTGAATGATATTTCCTGTCGCATACCCTCCCAAAAAACTAATTGCCCAAATGATGACTAAAATAACGGCGATAATGTATAATAAATTTCCCATAATTTTGATGTATTTTTTTATTAATAACAGTAGCTGTTTAATGATTGTTTTGGAATAAAAAACAAACTATGTTCCGTTGGCTATTGTTAGCCTGTTAAAGATCACCATTGTGAGAAAGTTTAATCATTAAAAAAACTAATACCATGGCAAAAGCTTATTTACAAGTAACCTTAAAAATTAATAATAGCGATAAAGGTGCCGTATCAGGCATATTTGACAAATTTAGGGACTCGTTTATTGATCAGATAAAAGGCGCAACTTCGATAGAATTGCTAATTGGGGATGGTTATATCCAGTTATTACATGTTTTTGATACGGTTGAAGACGCACACGCATTTTTATCAACGGAGTTGTATAATAATAACATTCTTTTTGCCCTGAAATCCCTAATGGTCGATACACCTCAGGTCAGTATATATGCTGTCTTATAGTAACGGTTTTAAGGAAACAACGAAATAGGATCTGTATTTCAGGGAGCGCAAATCTAAAGGATATGAACAAAATACAATTTTTCAAGGCACAACTTAAACAGATTAGAAACTCGCTCCTGATTCAGCGTGAACGTTTAGCAGTAGCAGAGAGCGTTACTGCTGGCCTGCTACAGTTTGCCTGTGCACAAATGGAAAGTGCGATGGATGTCTATGGGGGAGGAATGACAGCATACACCCTAGACGAAAAAATCCGTCTATTGGATGTTGATGCAGAGGAAGCCCAAAAGTGTGACTGTGTGTCACCGCTTATCGCTGAACAAATGGCGGTAAGGATAGCGACTTTATTTCATACGGAATGGGGAATCGCGACGACGGGTTATGCGACTATCGTGCCCGAATCAAAAGGGAAATTATACGCATTTTTTTCAATCGCTTACCATGAACGGATTGTTCATACTGAAAAAGTGGAACTAGAAGCAAATACCAAAGCTGAGGAGGCGCAAAGGATTTATGTCATTAGGGCACTTCGGGCATTTTACTTGGCTCTAAAGAATCAGAGTAGATCGGAAATTATCAGCGTATAAATAGAAACGTCTCTCTAATTGGAGAGACGCTATTCCTTATGCTTCCTGTTTTAAATCAAAAGAACGGTAATTCTTGTAATGTACTAAGGATCGTATCGGCGTTGATAAGTTGGATAGTACCTCGAGATATACCTTTGCAACCATTTTCCAGGTTGTCTGTTCGCCGTAACTACGCGCTTTGAAACGATGCCAAGCAAGCAGTCTTCGAGATTTATAAAGCAATTGGATATTCTCGCTCATTGTTTGAATATCGTTGAAGGGAGTGAGAATTCCCCGCTCGTCTGTCAAGAGATCTGTTGCATGCCAATATGGGGTCGAAATGACAGCAGCACCCGCACCGACAGCAAATGATAATGTCCCGCTACTGATTTGTTGTTCATGTTGATAGGGGGATAAATAAATATCACAAGCTGTTAAGTATTCTTTCAGTTGCTCATCGCTTAAAAATTCATCTACAAAAACTACTTTATCTTGTAATTTCAACTGAGCCACTAGGCTTTGTAATTCAAAACGATAGGATTCACCTTCGTGAGCTAGAACATTCGGATGTGTTTTGCCCACGATCAGGTATTTGAAATTTGCTAAATCCAATCCTTCCAGGGAGCGGATTGCATATTCAAGTCCTTTGCTTCGACCAATTAAGCCGAAAGTCATCATCACAAAATTATCTTGAAAACCTAATCTGTATTTTGCTAACCCTTGGTTGTAATCAAATTGTGGCACGCCGTGGGGAATCACTTTAATTTTTTTATCGTCAACCATAGGGAACAGTTCCATTAACAATTCACTTCCTTTTGGTGATAAGGACACCACAGCCTGCGATTTTATGAGGAGCGATTCCATAATCTCCTTTTGACGCAATGAGGGAGATTGCAATATGGTATGAAAGATGGTTAGCAAGGGGATATTTAAACTATTGGCAAGCTGATTAATAAATAGGCCGTCAGCACCACCAAATATACCATACTCATGTTGAATGATACAATAGTTATATTCTTCATTGATAATATGAGCGGCTTGAATATAGCTATCCAATCTTTCCTTATCAATAACAAAGCGAACAGACGGATCGAATTCTTCAACGCCGGATCTGGATACGGCGATCACATCTATGATGGTATTCCCGTCCGCACTCATGCCTCGTTTAAGATCTTTTGTGAAAGTTGCCAATCCACATTCCTGGGGCGGATAGGTACTTATAATAACGATTCTTCTCATACACTTAGGCTTTTTTGCTGTCTTCTTTCTCGTTATCAACAGGAATATCCAAAATAGCCATCAATAATAGATAATATCCCTTTTCTAATCCCATTTTTTTTGCTTTTTGATCTATATTTTCCATGTTAAGTATTATGATTAAGGTGTTATAGTTTTTTTTCCTTTCGTAAATCAAAAGCTGTACCCAAAAGACCGTATTTATGACATATCCGTAGTTTTCAAATGTGTAATCCGTATAGTATGGTGTATTTGCCGCAAAAAAACTTTTTGACCAGGTATTTTTCCCCTAGTAAAGAAATTTATTCCATCGCCTAAAAAAGTATTTGCCACAGCTATTTATTTTTGCCTTCATTCTAAACAATATGCGCCGGCTTATGGTTTATCTACGGAATTATAAAAAGGGCCTTATGAAGAGTCCTAAAAATGTATTTTATTAAATATGATGGAAAAGAATAACTCTAAATAAAATCAATGATCATTTGCCAACGAGCGTACATTCTTAGCCTGGATAACCACGAGTTTGGGTATCATCCATTAATGTACAATTCAAAAATGACAATGGATATTGAACATAAGAATTCTGGGGCTTTTGGTATTTCGATTGTTATTATCTGTTCTGTTACCGTAGTATTGGCGTACATCCTGCTCTCTCATTATTGGCCTTCTTCAGGTTTTTTTGTGAAATTTTTGGTAAAATAGTAGATTTAGTGCAGGTTTTGTCTCAGCTTACTAGCTTTTCATATTCATTCTTTCTTCTTGAAGGTCAAGCAGACGTAAGTGTTTTCGGATAATTTCCTCATCAAGCAAAAGCTCTTCACGATTTTTATTGATCAGCCATACCCGTTGAGTTTCCAGAATGTCAATATAGATTTTTCGATATTCAGCGTAATTAATGATGATTTCCGAACTCATCAATTGATTTTCATATTTCTGCAATTGGTCCTTCAATGTAGGGAAGCTATCTACTTTGTCTGCATAGTCCTGACGGATTTTATCCACTGCTACCTGAGCGAGCTTGTTTTGAATTTCGTAATCTATTTCCTTTTCCGTTCTCACAAAATCCCGGTCTACAAGCGGGAATTTTTTCAATAAAAAGGGAAGGGTAAGTCCTTGAACAAGTAATGTTAAAAGAATGGTGACAAATGTGATAAAGAGGATCAGATTTCTTTGTGGAAAAGGTGTGCCGTCAGCCAAAGTCAAAGGTATTGAAAGTGCGGCGGCCAAAGAAACCACACCCCGCATTCCGGTCCAGCCAATGATCAGGGGAGTTTTCCATCCGGGAGACTGCGCATCCGCCACAGTGATGAAATTTCTCATAATTAATGTGGTAATTACCGCCGCATAACCAGCGAGAATTCGTACAATAATTAGTACAGCGGTAACTGCCAGACCATAACCGATTGCTGTATAAATATCAGTGTCGCCCAATCCATTAACAATTTCGGGTAGATCCAAACCGATAAGCATGAAAACAATTCCGTTAAGCAGAAAACAAAAGCTTTCCCAAACCGTTACAGTACGAATTCTGGAGGCGCTACTCAAAAAGTCGTGACTTCGATAAGATAGAAACAAGCCACCGCTTACTACCGCCAAGACCCCAGAAGCGTGAAATTCTTCCGTAACCAAATACATGGAGAAGGGCGCAATGAAAGTCAATAATATATCTGTATTTGGATCGGTAGGCAAAATCTTGTGCATTTTAAGAAAAATATAGGCCATTGTGATTCCTATACCTACGCCGCCTACACACATCCACACAAAGTTTCCTGCCGCTTCATACCATACAAATTGTCCCGTTGCGGCTGCAATCATCGCAAAACGGAAAATTATTAACGAAGAAGCATCATTCAGCAAACTTTCTCCTTCAAGAATGGAAGCCAATCTTTTCGGCACTTTTACAAATTTCAAAATTGCACCTGCACTTACTGCATCGGGAGGAGAAACAATTCCACCCAATAAAAAGCCCAAGGCCAAAGAAAATCCGGGGATAAAATAGTTTGCGAAAATCGCTACCGATAATGCTGTAAAAAACACGACAACAAAAGCGAAGCTGAAAATAATTCTGCGCCATCGCCAAAGCTCCTTCCAGGAGGTTGACCAGGCCGCTTCATACAGTAGAGGTGGCAGAAAAATAATAAATATTAATTCAGGTTCTATTTTTATGGGTGGTACTCCCGGAATAAAACTTATTAAAAGCCCAGCCACCACAAGCAAAACAGGATAGGCGACCCGAATTTTTTTTGCCAGCATAATAAGCATGGTGATCAATAGAACCAAAAAAAGATAGAATGCGAAATTTTCTAACATGTATAAGTTTTAGATACATAAATATATATTAAATTTTTAAAAACATGTAGGGGCTTTCTAAAATTTAGGCCGACCCTAAATGTTGTTCAACCCGTTTCAATAGCAATGGTCAATTGACCTTGATGCCGGAGTAACAGCCTATCAACAGGCAAAACAGGCGAGCTGCACACATGGATTGCTTGCAAGCGAAAATCTATATGATAGTTTAGCTCAAGCTTATTAGAAAGCCGGCCAGAAAGACAAGGAGAAGCAGCGTTAAAAAAAGATGCTCGAAATTAATTCTAGGAACGACAAAGCAATTAAGACTTTTTTTTTCCTAATTTGCGACATGTCAATGCAAGCAAATACGTATCAATTATTTTCCGACGGGATTCTGTCCATCTGGAAAAATCAAGGAATATCCTATATTAAGGTTGAGGAACTATCTACAATAGAGGGGATCACTTTTTTTGAGCTGATACCCGATGCTGAACTTTTGGATGGCGGTGAGGTAGATACGCTTTATGCCATAGGTTCTGAGGATGTGGATGATATGCTATTATTTAGTAAAAATGTTAGGTTTGTCGTTCACAAGATCTACTTAGAAGAAGATTAGGTCGAATATTTGTGTAAAATAAGAAACGGCATTCTGAAAATTGAAAATTAGTAATAATGGCAAAGCTTTGCTTATAATGCGCTTATTCAAATGACAAAAACGAGATTCAGTGCTGGAATATTACTGTATAAATTTCAGGGAATAGAAATTTCCTTTTTTCTGGTTCATCCCGGCGGTCCCTTCTTTGCAAAAAAAGACGAAGGATGGTGGACCGTGCCCAAGGGGGAGGTGGAAGACAATGAAAGTGACCTGGAGGCAGCTAAGAGAGAGTTCCAGGAGGAAACTGGGTATTTGCCCCACGGGAATTTTATACGATTAAATCCTGTTAAGCAAAAAGGTGGAAAAATTGTACAGTGCTGGGCTGTTGAGGGCGACATCGACACAAACGGTCTTGTCAGTAATAATTTTGAGCTGGAATGGCCACCAAAATCGGGTAGGATACAGACATATCCGGAAATAGACAGTGGCGCCTGGTTTACAATGGAAGAGGCCAAGAGGAAAATCAATGTGCAGCAAATTTCTTTCCTTGAACAAATAGCGGCTATTTTTTGTTGAAATAAGGGTTGAATACCCGAATCAGAAATCGGTATCGAATATGTTTGGGGAAAGGAAAGAGAGATACTACAGATGGTTGGTCCGCGGAACTTAAAAATAATATCTATACCGAAGATTGGAATTTATCATTTTTGCGAGATAAGATCTTTTGGGTAGGGAAGGAAATTGAACCGAGCTAAAATAATATGTTAAATAATAAAAGGTCGCGCATTTATACGTTATGAAAAAAACTATCTTTCAATTTTGGCTGGTCAATATTCTGATAAGCATTACCCTATCTGTTCTGTATAGAATTGTTATCAATGACCTGAACTCCGCTGATAATACCCTTTTTGAAAGGTTTATGAGTATATTGGATCTATTGATAAATCTGGGGCTATCAACGGTGTACCTTGTTGTGATCGTTTTTAGTTCCCTATCATTTTTTCTCAATCAAATTGAAAAAATCAGGTATAATTATCTTTTGTCGTTTTTGACATTTTCAGGGATACCCTTCTTCTGCGTTCTTGTTCTGGGAGCTGAGGTTTTGATCAACTATTATCGATATGATATCGTACTTCCGCCGCTAAAGCTGCTGCTGCTCTTTTCAATAGTTTATTTAACATGCACAGTTGTCGAATTTTTGTTATTCAGGAAAAAAAGTAGAAAAGACATATAGCTGATTTTTTTAGCAAACCAACAAATCGCTATTGATATCACATTATCAATAGCGATTGTTTACTGCCGGGAGCATATCGGCGCTTAGGTCAGCACTTCATCGATTATGCCGAATTCTTTTGCCTCAGCCGCAACCATCCAATGATCTCTATCACTGACATCATGGACCTTCTGATAAGCTTGTCCGCTATGTTTGACGATAATGTCATAAAGTTCTTTTTTTATTTTCAAAACTTGATTGGCTGTAATTTCAATGTCCGAGGCTTGCCCTTGGACACCGCCTAAAGGCTGATGTAACATGACCCGTGCGTGTGCCAGGGCACTCCGCTTGCCCGCAGCACCACCGCATAATAAGATTGCGCCAAAGGAGAGTGCCATACCCGTACAGATTGTTGCGACGTCAGGACTGATTAATTGCATGGTATCATAAATGCCCAGCCCCGCATAAACTTCGCCTCCTGGAGAATTGATATACATGTGTATATCTTTTTTGGGATCGACAGATTGTAGAAATAATAATTGAGCCTGTACAATGTTGGCGATATTGGATTCGACAGGTGCCCCCATAAATATAATACGATCCATCATCAATCTGGAAAATACATCCATTTGCGATACCCTTAATTCGCGTTCCTCAGTAATGTAGGGCGTCATCGCTAAAGGGACATTATTGCGTTCAACGCTGCTTAAATAATTATCTACCCGATCTTTTGGGACATAGCAGTGCCCGACCGCAAATTTGCGGAACTCATTTTTATCAATATTCATGATTTTTTTGATTTATATTTTTTTGAATAGCCGCCTTATTTTTTGGCTAAAACGGATATGTTGTGGCTGTGTAAACAGTATTTGCTGTATTGCTTCAATTTCTTGTTTCAATTGTTTGCGACCAAACTGTTTTACGATTTCGTAAGCTTTTTGCTGTGCGATTACTTTATCAGCCAATTCATTGTCTAGCAACAAATGTGCATCAAATAACAGTGCTTCGCCAGGATTCGCTGTCCCCAAGAGATGGGTTTCTATCTGTTTGGTCTCATTCCATGAAGTCATCATATGCTAGCGATTTTTCTCTGATGGTCTCTCTTATTTTCTCCAGGCATTTATACTTCTGAACGGTGGCACTCCGTGTTCCTGAATAGCCAAATTCATCTGCGATTTCCTGGAGCGATAGTCGGTCATAATAAAAGCTTTTTAATAAATTCATACATTTGCGCCCTGCAGTTTCCAAAAAGCGCAACAGCCGCCCGCTGGACGGAGACTCTTCATCGGTTAAAGGGATCTCCAGATGGTCCAATGGCAGATGTTGGCTTGTTTGGTAATAACGTTTTAACCACAAATTCCTCGCCGTACCGATAAGGTAACCAATATCATTTTTCAATGCCGTAGGACTTAAGATAACTTTTTCATAATAAATGATCAAGGCATCCTGAAATACATCCTTCGCTTCGTCAAAGTCGCCCCCCATACGGCTTACATATTTGGCCACCGTAGGAAACGCACTTTTATAGAGATCCATAAAAAGTGCCTGTCGCCTCATTGCTTGATTTGAATTACTAACACCTTGCATATATTTATCTTTTATAACAATGTACCAATTATGGTCAAAGTATCACCTTTTATTTTCAAAAATAATTCAAATAATAACAGCTTCCCCTTAGAGGAAGCTTTGGAGGCTTTAGTCTTAGCAATGTTCTTCTTGACTAGCTGTTTCTAAGGTCAAGTACCACTTGGATCTTACAGCGTTGATTCTCCAGGTATAATTTCGCAGCTCCCAGGGTTTTCGCTTCCTCAATAATCGCGCGCCCCAGTATAGTACCTACCTTGTGCTTTCGGGGAAACTGCCATTTTTGCCAATTCGTAATCAAATGCAGGGTGATCCATTTTGATGAGCAAACAAACGCCCAACGGCTCATTATTATTAAGAGCAACCAGAATTTTTCCTCCTTTTGCTAAATTATATGCTTCAGGGTTGTCAATCGTTTTGTTTTACGACGGTATCCAGCTTTGTCAGGTAGTAGATAAACCGTTTCTTTTTTTGATTGCCTTGGCCCTGCATGGCATAGGCTTTTACGATAAAGGAATTATCATCTAACCACCTGATATCGTCGACGGCCCAATCCTTGGTTTGAAAGCTCATGAGCTCTGAAAGACGTCCCTTTTTTCGGTTCCCTCCATCATGTATTTTAAGAAGCCCTATAAAACAGCTATTGCGTTCATAGTCATAATTGTAGTAGTAAGTCAAAAAACGGCCGCTAGGAGAGGGAATAGGGAGCTCAACTGCGGCATCACCGACGGAAATAATGGTATTTTGTACCGCACTATTGCTGTCTATCAATACCAAGTCGCTGAAATCTAAATGTTCCGAAACACTATGGCTGATCAGGGTGTAACATTTTAGGATGGGAAAATAGCCTTCGTACTCCCAGCCACGGAATCCATCCGGCTGATTCGGAGAATCGTTGTATTTTTGCAGCTTGATCTTTCCTTTCCCTGTAGGAATAATAATGTTGTTCCTATTGATAGTGGGAATAGAGCGGGTAAGCTGATTTACTGCACTTGACTTTTTATAATCTTTTTCCTTAGCTGTTTTAAAATGAATCGTAGGAAGATTATCATAGTTGTCAGCATAGCCAACAGCAAATTCCTTATCTGCTTGACCCAAAGCGGTTCTTATTAAAAGGAGAAAAATGATCGTTATTGCTACGCTTATTTTGGACATAGGTCGCATTAATTTAGGGTACGCTATGAATTGATCTTTTATAACCATTGAATTTACAAAATTGTCGTGGGAAATGAAGCATCACGGCTATATCTACTTTCGAAGAAATGAATAGTATGCTTGAATGTTCGAGAAACATGCTTTGGTAGAATAGGCTGGACTTTGTTTAATAAATTGTCTATTTTTACTATAGTAAATGGATATGATGATTTTACCCAAGAAAAGCCTTGTAGCTTTTATCGCGCTGTTAAGTTGGATTGCGATTATTGCGCAGTTTTTGATTAGTATGCGTGATACTACGGTTTCGATCGGTGATCTGGTCGTACGATTTTTTAGCTACTTTACCATTTTGACGAATTTAATGGTCGCAATTTGCTGCAGCAGTGCCGTACTTTTCCCCCAGAATGTCATCGGACGATTTTTTGCCAAACCAGCAGTAGTTACAGCGATAACATTATATATTCTGATTGTCGGACTCATCTATAATACAGTTTTGCGCTACTTGTGGCAACCGGTAGGGATAACCAGGGTTGTTGACGAAATGCTTCATTCCATTATTCCTATCTTGGTTTTAATTCATTGGTGGCGCTCGCTTGATAAAGCTGTCCTACAATGGCAATCTGTTTTTAGCTGGTTACTTTATCCATTCTTTTACCTGCTATATACTTTGTGGCATGGCTCATTTTCTGGATTTTACCCCTATCCCTTTGTTGATGTTTCCGTGTTGGGAATGAACCATGTACTGACAAATAGCTTGGTCGTAGCTTTGGTTTTTGTGTTTATCGGATTACTTTTAATTTTAATAAATAGACGACTTGTTAAAAACCGGTAACAAGGTTATCTCCGCGGGAAAAGATCAAGCAAAATATGTTGATGAGAATTGATTTCGACGCTTCGGAAATTGTTGATATAAACCGATAGTTATGTTTTTACAATCGTGTCACCATAGTGAAAAAAAAGAAGTATCGAACTTTTTTGATAAGCTAAAATAGCAGGAGTAAAAAAACCTGTTATGCTGGAACAACTTTTGCTTTATTATTTTAATAACTGAACATATATTTTTATAAACCTATACACATGACTAGACTGGTAAATATAGCTATGAAGCGGACTACGGCAATCAACCAAGAGTGTGCTACTGCCATGTCTATCGTTGTTTTGTTTATGGTACTGATTTTATATGCATTTACGGCCAGTGCATCACGGAAGACGATCGATCACAGGAGTATACAAAAAAATACGCAATCCCATGTATTGGCGAGTGTTTATGTGAAGATGGTACTTCTTGATTCCATCGTGACAGAACGGGGCTATCAGGACATATACGGCAAAAATATGCTACACGTAAAAGTCACCAATCCTTGTAATGCAGATTCGTCCAGATTTGATGGTCTACTTAGCCATATCGAGGTCCAACTGAAAAACAATAAAGGCAAGACTTCGGTAACCTATAAGCATCCCCATCCCCAAATGTCACTCATCCAATTTATACAGGAAGAAATACATATTAAAGATCTTGGTGGACGTAAGGCGGCGATCGTTCCTTTCTACTACTGTGGGGGATATGAAAGTTATGACATGAAGGTGTCGTATATCGTTCTTTATGAAAACAAAAGCTATATCTTCCACTTGGATTACTACTGTGGAGAGGGCGTGGAATGTAAACCCGTGCGAACACTACAGGCCACACTGAAAAACCTTCCAAAGGATATTCGTACCTATCTGATCAGGTATTTAACCAAGAAGCATAGGTCCAGAGATAGTTTTCATCAAGAGTAAAGTTTATAAGGCCATTTCGGTAGTTTATGGATTCGTTGTTTTCACTTATTGTAATATAGAATACTATTTTAGGGTATATGCATAAAATTAATATCGTTTGTTTTGCTGTTTTGCTTTTCCTTTTCTCTAGTTACAGTAAAGCTCAGACAAAAAGGAAGCTAATAGATACTGTGGTACATGCCGCGGTTAAAGAAGCAATTTTCTTTAATACAAATAAAGCGGATCGTATAACATTACCGTTTGGTTACTCAGCGATTTCAAAAGAACTAAGCATCGACTCCATTCTGTCGATGGTAGAAAATGGTAATATGATAAAGGAAATCAATGCATTAAGATTTGATCAGCCAGTCAAAAAAGACCTTGTGTTGCTTCCGGAAGAATACGATGTTGTTCTGCCATTTAGCAAACATGTCAATGAAAAGTATGACAATATTAAAATTTCTTCCCGTTTTCTGTATTATGGAACATATTCAATGTATTTTATGGCTGTTTATAATACCGTCCGCTACACCGACCCATTTATTGAAAAGATGTATTTAATTTCAACGAAGGAAGGCCAACTTATTGATATAAAGAGAATCTTTCTGCATCATGAAGGAGAAATGGGAAATACAAACTATACATTATTTAATATAGACAAGAATTATATTATTTCTCTTCGGGATTATGAATTTAGCGAAGATCCGTTTCGTATAAAACCATTGCATAAATACAGGATTCTACCCTCAGGAAAATTTTCTAGATACTATGATCATGATGGTTTCTATAAAAATGACGAAGAACAGGGCATGGTGAAAAATCATAGTAGAGAAGGGAGGTGGATAGAATTTAAATTAAACAGCTGTATCGATTTAAAAAATTATCCAACATTTACGGATCCATATACCTATTTGGAAGCAACCTATAAAAATGGTTTGCCGGTTGGAAAATGGAAATTTTATAAATTATTGCAGAAATATAATGAAGAGACCGGATTGCCCATATTAAACACTCGCCAAAAAGGACAATTGATTTATACTGAAGTGTACCGGGAAGGGCTGTTGGAAAAACGGGAATTTCAGGATTAATCAAAAACTGAATATATTATCTGCAATTATTGCGCAGGTGTAATGACAGCAATTATAACTCCTAAGTTTCCATCGCTTTGGATCCAGTTTTATTCAGGCAGATAAGCTCTGGATACGTATCCGTCTAGGTATAGGGCATTTACGCACCCTGATTGCTTGAAAAACTGTGCAAGACTATAAAAATTGATCTTTTTTTTCTTTTTCCCACTTAATTCACCAAACGTCATTTTGCTTCAATTTTTCAAGATTCGACAAGAGTCGTGTACAGCAGCTTATCATTATCAGGATTGGACAGTATTGTTTATGGATTGCTAGTAGCCAACTTCCTACTAACTGAATAGCATATTCGATATTAAATGAGTTATAAAAGTAATTTAACAGAGATATAGTAGTGAGTTAGCACGGATTTACCCCTGTTATACCCCTGTTAACCCCCTGTTAACTCCCGGTAATTACCTTATTATTATAAAACATGGTATGAACCAATTGTTATTTTGTGCCGAATAAATAGATGCTGGTTAGTTCAGTTTTCTTATCAGAATTGATATGTAAATGATGATGGTTATGATGATCTGTTGCTGCTCGATCTTCAGAACAGTATGTGGGATAAATTGTTATTCTGTTAAATAAGCAATCCGTTTTATAGTTGTTATGTAAAGTAATTGGCTATTTTGCGTATTTAATAAACCAAAATTATGGTGAAACTGTTTTCAAATCAGATGGCCAAATTGGTCTAAGCTTTGATTGATAAAATGAGATATAAATTATATAGGGAACAGCAACTGAAGTGCGATATCCAAACTGCATGGAATTTTTTTTCTTCCCCGATGAACCTTTCTGAAATAACGCCAAAAGAGATGGGCTTTGTTGTGGTTTCCGACCTTGGTCGGGATGAAATTGTTGAAGGTCTGATCATTGATTATTTTGTATCACCGATCCTCGGAATTCGGTTGAAATGGAAGACAAAAATAACACAGGTCGAAAAAAATAAAAGTTTTACGGATTTTCAAGTTCATGGTCCTTATAAATACTGGAACCATTTCCATGAATTTATTCCAAATGGAAATGGAGTATTAATGAAAGATACGGTCGATTATGAGCTGCCTATGGGAATTTTAGGGACAGTTGCCCATGGGATTTTTGTTAAAAGAAAGTTAGGGCGAATTTTTGACTATCGTTATCGGGTTTTGGAAGAATTATTTAATCAAACGAAAAGCAAACCATAGCGTTTTATTACATCTTGCTATTTTCATGAGGCCTCACTAAAATAGGTTCGGCTGAAAAGTACCTTAATGGCGAGACCATTCGGCAACCATCAATAATTTCGTATATTAGGAATATATTAATCTCAAATTATCCAGAGTATACGCTATGGCTGTACCAACAAATAAATCAGAACTGCAATTGGCAATCAAAACGAATTATGATAAATTAGTGAAGGAGTTAATTACAATCCCTCACCAACAGACTATGGTAGTTGAACTGGAAGGGCATAGCAAGGGTACATGGATGAGCATTAATAATCTGTTGGCCTATTTGATTGGGTGGGGGGAACTTGTCCTAAAATGGAATCGTGACAAAGATAGTAACGAAGTGGTGTACTTCCCCGAAAGAGGCTATAAATGGAATGAACTCGGCAAGCTAGCTCAAAAATTTTATCAGGATTATAAAGAATTCGATTTTAAGATGCTTCTACAAGAACTTGATAAAACCGTATCTGCTATTTTAGATTTGGTTGCTCAGAAATCAAATGATGAGCTTTATGAAACCGCTTGGTACGAAAAATGGACACTCGGTAGAATGATACAGTTCAATACCTCCTCTCCTTATTCAAATGCGAGAAACAGGATAAAAAAATGGAAAAAAGGAGTTCATGTTTTATCGATTAATCACTGTTGAGATTTTTTCCGCTAAATGGATCCCTAAGTGTATGAAACGATTTATTCTCTCAATTTTTGTATTTATGCCTGTGCTGGCTTATAGTCAGCTGCAAGGTACTCTTGGACTGACAAGTCCAAAAATAGAGGATTCCATAATCGTCAGATCCGATTTTAAGCGGTATTTTGATGCGTGTGAGGTGGATGGTTCAATTGCCATTTATGACAATGCCAGAAAGAGTTGGATACTGTCGGACACCCTGGGTACAAAGCAGCAAGATCTTCCAGCCTCCACGTTTAAGATCATCAATATGCTTATTGCTTTGGAAACTGGAACCATAAAAGATGAGAATGATATTGTTAAATGGCCGGGGAAGACCGATACAGTGAAATACGGATATCGGCCAAGTATCTATCATGATATAACTGTAAAGGAAGCATTTGAAGTGTCTGCTGGCTGGGCTTTTGTTGAGTTATCCAAGCGAATAGGAAAAGAGAGATATAAGTCTTATCTGGCTAAATGTCATTATGGAAATCTTGATCTTTCCCAGACTGATCCGGATTTTTGGAATTATGGGAAGTTTGCGATATCACCGATAAATCAAGTCATTTTCTTAAAGGAACTTTATGATGGCATACTTCCTTTTTCGAAAAGGAATATGGATATTGTGAGGCGGGTCATGCTCACCGAACAACAGAAAGGATACAGTATCCGGTCCAAAACAGGATGGACAAGACAGGACGGAATCAATACTGGCTGGTGGATTGGTTATTTAACAACGAATGACAATGTTTATTTCTTTGCGACCAGACTGCGACAATATCGTAAAAATAATAAGCCGTCCTTTGGCAATTGTAGGAAAGAGATAACACTGTCGGTGTTAAAGGATCTTGCGGCATATCGCCAAAATTAATCGCCTCTTTATACTGTAATCACAAGTATTTATTAGCTCAAATAACTGTTAGTAGCCTGAGGTTTTCATCATCAAAACAAAGTATTGTGATTTGTTTGATTGATGTATCGGATTGTAGACAGTCATTTATCGTTTTAATTGATTTCTGCGCCGCCAAATCCTTTGGGAATCTATAGAATCCTATAATGATATATTTATCGCGAGAAATGCACAATCGTGGTTTACTTTCAAATAGGGAGTGCTGTATCATAAAAATAAATTAAATTAGTAGAGCCGTAATCAGGGTAATTTCAGCTGGTAATTAATAATAGAGTAGAAAGAGTGTCAGGCACATCATAAAATTTAATGAAGAAAAAATACATAATCATCATAGGAGTTTTAGTATTTATCGCTGCATTAGGAATAGGATATCTCATTTTTCTTAGTGCTTTGAGCGGAATTGGAAACCCGACCGGAGGACGAGGGCCTGATTATCCTTATTTTATTACAACCGAGTCAGTAACGGTCAAAAAAATTGCTGTTCCTAAAGGAACAAAGCTGATCTACGAAGAACAGTTTTTTAAGAAAGGACAACAGGACAAAATAATGAATGAAAAAAAACTTACCGATATCCATTTACCCGAAGGAAAAACAATAGAGTGGGGAGGTGTGCCTGTTTATACGATTACTAAATTTTTCAATCCTGAAATGACGGGATACTCGGTTTTCGCCGATTTTAGCCAATTGAGAGATGAACAAAGAACCAAATTTTCCGAATTATGGCGGCGTTGTGGGGGCGAGTTGGGCGTGTTGGTCAAAGACGCAGATGACTGGACTTTTAATACGAAGAACATTACTGATATTGCCAATTGCAGCGTGAACTATCAGCGTTATTTTAAGGAAGATGATAGGCAGCAAAAGTTTCTTGACAGCCTATATAATGCACTGGGAAAGCAAGTCAAAATCAAATAATATGAATAGAATTAATAAATATTTTTATCGCTGCTTTATATTCATTTTAATTTCAGTCCCAATGATGCTATTCTCTCAGAGTATTAAAAATAAAAACAATTATACTTATCAAGTTAGAGAAGAAAGTGGGGATCTAAATCATGATGGCAAAATGGACAAAGTAACCGTGAAAATGGATACCGTAACTGAAACAAGGCCGTTACGATTGCAAATTTTCCTGTCTCAACCAAGTGGAAAGTTAACATTGGCGGTATCCTCAGATAAAATCATCGAACCACAGTATCCTGCTGAAAACGGGGGCAAGTTTAATGGTTTTCAAATTCCTAATTTTTTTATAGAAAAAGGAATTTTAAAAATGTGGAGCGAGATTAAAGGCGGAAATATTACCTACCACTTCAAATATAATAAGGGCAGTTTTGAATTGATCTATATTGATAAGCTCACATACGACGCAACTAAAGGTTACATTGATGAAAATACCATATTTACAGAAACCAAATTTGACCTGATTACAGGGATTAGAACCGAAACCGATGAAAGATTAGGTTTGGATAAAGTATTGAAAGTAAGGAAGAAAAGAGTTTTAATAAGACCTTTACCCAAAATACAGGATTTTAAATTTTCAGATAAAGATCTGTATTGATTATGATCCATCTTCTTCGTCCAAAGGAGCTATCATTTGTTTTATAATTATCTAATGCTTTTTAACTGTTCCGTTTCGATGCGGTAGACTCGCCATTTACCGTTTTTTTCCGCGAGTATACCGACCTTTTTTAATAACTTTCCATTTTTACCATACCAGTTCCATTGATCGGTCTTATCGCCGTTGGCATATTGTCCGGTGATTTCTATTTGCCCATTGTTGTGATACCATTTTCGGCTGCTTCCGGATGACGATTTTCGTAGTAATATTTCCATCCTCCGATCGATTTGCCGTTGATTGAATTTCCAGTTTTGCTTAATTGTCCGTTTTCATAATAAGATCGCCATTGGCCTGTTTATCGTTTATTTTTCTTTACTGTAGTGTAATTGTGTAAGGCCTGTTTCAAAAGCTTTTGCCGTTATTAGCTTAAGTGTTTGTTCAGGTCTACCGTCTTTGAATAGCCTTGTTCCATTACCTAATAAGATTGGTATTATAGAAATTACAAATTCATCTATTAAATCCTGCTTTAGCAATTCATTTATTACTTCTGCTCCGCCGTCGCAATAAATATTTTTTCCATTTTCGGATTTTAGCCTTTCGATCAATTTTGTCAGATCTCCCGTATAAAAGACGGTTCTTCCCACATTTGGTCTTTCAGTTCCTGTAATGACATAAACGTCACGATTTCCGTTGTCATAGTGAGAGGAGCCGATATTTTTAAGGACATATTCATAGGTTTTCCGACCGATGATTATTGTGTCAATTGAATCGGTAAATTCGGCATAGCCATAATCTTCACCTTCTTTTTCCACAAGGTTTAAAAAACTGAGGTCATCATTGGGCTTTGCAATGTAACCGTCCAGGCTCATTGCAATGAAAATTGATATTTTTCGCATTTATCTTAAATTTTAATGATACTACAAAAGTAGTGTTAAACAGACACCCGTTCCTTGTAAAAATGCGACAAAATTAAATTTGTGAGGGCGGAATTCCTGTATTCCTCTTGATTTCATTGCTGAGATGTGAATGGTCATAATAACCACATTCAAAAGCGATATCCGATAAACTTCGATTTTCATCTGAATTTCTGATCATGCACAAGGCATGTTGAAAACGAATAATATTTGAATATTCTTTCGGTGATAATCCAATATGCTTCTTAAAACTTCTTTCCAGTTGCCTAACAGTAGTAAAATTGCGTCTGGATAGGTCAGGCACGGTAATTCGCCCGTTTGATGCATGTATATCATTGATGGTGGCTTGTAATTGATTATTCGTATTTATTATTCTGTCCAAATAAAAACGGTTAAGGTAATCGAAGGGATTATGGAGGATCTTATCTACGTCAAATGAACTGGATTTTTCAAATTCAATGGTATTATTGGTTAATACCTGTTGTGTCTCATATTTATAGAAGTTGCCAAAAGTGGCCGGTTTAAAACAAACACCGATTAAATAGCTGTCGCTTTCGATGAAGCTGTCTTTGAAAGTAGTCATCGCACCCACTACATACGTTTTTCCAAATTCTATCGAAACTGAGCCGTTGTCTGTTAAACAGTGATCTCCCAAATTTAAGAAAATACCCGCACAGCCATCGGGAAAGACCCGCTCACATTGTTTGCCCAGCTCACTTCCTTTCAGTTCCCAGTAGAAATGGATGAAGGGTTCTAATTCTTTGTGAGGTTTGCTTTTTTTGTATTCCATCTATTATTACAATTGATTCGTCAGCCGATGATCATCCGGCAGATCATTCTTTGTGAAATTACTAAAGCATATTGTAAAGGGCAAATTCTTATTTCTTTGTGCTGCTCTTGAGCGGAAGGCTCTAGGTGCAATTGACAATATTAACGGACTCACCTCAATTTGAGTAAATTTGGCAAAAAAATAACTTTGATAAATTAAAGGAATTGCTATAGGAATGACAATGTAAAGACGTAAGTTTGTGATTCACCAATACTAAAATTAAGGTTATGATATATTTAGGAATTCTAATTTTCTTCGGACTTATTACATTATTCGCTTCTTTTTATACCGTAAAACAAGAATCCGCAGCTGTGGTCGAAAGGCTAGGCAAATTTTTAAAAGTAAGCCATGCCGGACTGCATTTAAAAATTCCGTTTTTGGATCAGATCTCTAAACGTCTGAATCTAAGGATAAAGCAATTGGATGTCATTATAGATACTAAAACGTTGGATAATGTTTTCATAAAGATGAAAGTTTCTGTTCAGTATCAGGTCATTAGAGAAAATGTAAAAGACGCTTACTATCGTTTGGAAAATCCTGAAAACCAGATTACATCTTATGTTTTTGATGTTGTACGTGCTGAAGTTCCAAAAACAAAATTAGATGATGTTTTTGTAAGAAAAGATGATATTGCAATTGCTGTAAAAAGTGAACTGCAGGAAGCGATGCAAAGCTATGGATATGATATTATCAAAGCTTTAGTGACAGATATTGATCCTGATGAACAAGTAAAACACGCCATGAACAGAATTAACGCTGCAGAACGTGAAAAAACCGCTGCAGAATACGAATCTGAAGCTCAAAGAATTCGAATTGTTGCTGTTGCAAAAGCCGAGGCTGAATCTAAGAAGCTTCAGGGACAGGGAATTGCGGACCAAAGAAGAGAGATTGCAAAAGGATTGGAAGAATCTGTAAAAATGCTTAACGCTGCCAATATCAACGCTCAGGAAGCTTCTGCCTTAATCGTGGTTACCCAACATTATGACACACTGAATGCTATCGGAGCCAATAGCAGAAGCAATTTGGTTTTACTTCCCAACTCACCAACAGCAGCAAGCTCCATGCTGAATGATTTGGTCGTTTCAATGGCGGCAGCACAAAAAATGGGATCGGATAAGGAGCAGATAAAATGATTATGCCTGTTTTTCTTTTGCTCTTTTTACATGTTATTGTTTTTATGAAACCGAATGATATTTGCCAGTTCCTTTAGGTCATCGTGTTATATGGCTTGCTGCTTGAGGGGATTCCTTTGGTTACGATTATAAAAGAGGAGAGGCGAAGCAACCGATATTTTTTTGCATAATGATAAAATTCGACAGTAAATTGAAACAGAAAGGCTAGTGTTTTTTCTGTTTTTGACGTACTTTTCGAGAACTTGTGTAAACCTTTAAATTATATTCCATAATGCTTAAGAAAAGCATTAAATAATCACTAAAAATTTAAAAGTAGGCAATTCAGTCTTTATGGATTGAGCACATTATTTTGCGAAGGTTGATGGGTAAGCAAGAACTCGTCCCGGCAATAAAAAAAGGAAAATCATTGATAATCAACTAATATCAACATAAGCCGAAAATGAAGAGAAGAACATTTTTACAGGCCTTAAATTTAGGTATAGCATCAGCGACATTATATCATGGTGCGGGAAATGCAATGTCCTTAACAGCTATCTTGGGCGGCAACATTCAGGATAGGGAACTCTCGTATCACCGGATACAGGAAATAAAATATTCAACCGTTCAGATGAAATATCCCCGCCTTGTGGGGAAAAATGCCCGACTGAACCTGCACGGCTATGGGCCCAATGTAGAAATCTGTGTGATCAAAACGGACAAAGGTGCCATGGGCTGGGCTTCGTTGCGAGGGTCCAGAAAAGATGCGGAGCAGATTGAAGTGGAACTCATCGGTAAAAAAGTATCTGAACTTTTTGCTTCCAATTTTGGTACTTTGAATGACAGGTATATAGCTTTTGATATTGCTCTTCATGACCTTGCAGGGATAATCTTGCAGAAGCCAGTTTATGAACTACTTGGTCGTAAAAAACCTTATGTCACTGACTATTATAGCGGTATGATCTATTTCGACGATTTGGAGCCATCAGAAAAGCCATCGGGGATAGCCAGGATTCTGGAAGAATGTCGATATGATTATGAGGTGGGGTATAGACAATTTAAGCTTAAGATCGGTAGGGGACATAAATGGATGCCGTTCAAGGAAGGGCTCCAGCGTGATATTGACGTAACCAATGCAGTGGCCAAGGCCTTCCCTGACTGTGACATTTTAGTTGATGGGAATAACGGTTTTACAGTGGATCAATTCATTCAATATCTAAAAGGTATTCCATCGGTCAACTTATTCTGGATAGAAGAACCTTTTCATGAAACCGTTTCCGATTATGAAAAATTGAGAAATTACATAGAAACAGCAGGTATTGGCACTTTATTGGCAGATGGTGAAGCTGATCCCGATCCAGCTCTGCTTAAGGAACTCTTTGAAAAGAAACTACTGGACGTACATCTGACAGATATCGAAGGACTGGGTTTCACGAACTGGAGAAGATTGATGCCAGAGTTGAAGAAACTCGGGGTCCAAGCTTCCCCACATGCCTGGGGCTCACTGCTTAAGTCTTACTATACGGCGCATTTGGCAGGAGGGCTGGGCAATACAGTTACCATAGAAGGGGTAACGAGCACGTCAGAGGAGGTTGATCTTTCAGGCTATAAGATCCAGGGCGGCAAACTGATCCCACCGCCAGCAGCAGGTTTTGGGATGCCTCTTTTAAAGAAAATATGATGAATGATCGAAAATAAGTTAATTATGAAAAAGACGCTCTATAGTTTGGTCATCTTCATATCCACATCGGTTATTTTTGACGCGAAAGCTCAAGCGCAAAAAAACAATAATTATGATTTTTTTGACACTGTGGTAAACAACCATAACCAGATCTTTCCGCCTTCAGGTATTCCTTCAGCTATCGAAATGGTGCTGAAATATTGCAAAGCAGTGGATTTTAATTTTTATAACTTACAAATTAAATGGCAAAATAAAACGGATGGTTCTTTCCGTGACTTTGACAAGAAAGAATTATACGGAATTACTTTTTCCCAAAAATTTAATTTGCCCCGGGATGAAAGCTTTCCAATGGATAGTCTTTTTCAAACGATAGAAAATGAATTGAAATCTGGTAAAAAGGTAATTATCGCACTTCAGGTCGAAACAGGCTGGTCTATTTTTGTCGTCTATAAACAGACTCCGAATGGAGAGTTTGTTTCTTACAGTAAACTAGGAAGCCATACAACGATACTTAGAAATACAAAAGAAATTGTGAAAAAGTCTAACGGTACAGAAATCATGACGTACAGCATTCTTTCTCGTTCGTAGCAGGATACAAGCAGCTTTCTGTAGCAAGGTTCAGACGGTCAAACACTGTATTGTTGGCTTTGGTTATAAACAAAGAATTTAAATTATGAAAAAGATTCTCTTCAGTTTAGTCATATTAATATTCACATCGCTTATTTTTCATGCGAAGGCTCAGACACAAGAAAATGATAAGGACGATTTTTTTGATACTGTGGTAAACAACCATCATCAAATCTTTCAAATGTCCTGTATTCCATCGGCTGTCGAAATGGTACTGAAGTATTATAACCTGGTAGATTTTGATTTTTATGACTTACAAAATGAATGGCAGAACAAAACTGATGGTTCTTTCCGCAACTTTGACAATAAAAAATTATACGGCATTACTTTCTCCCAAAAATTTGTTTTGCCTCGGGATACAAACTTTCCGATAGACAGCCTTTTTCAAACGGTAGAAAATGAATTGAAGTCTGGGAGAAAAGTGATTATTTCACTTCCAGCAGACGCGGGCTGGCATATGTTTGTCATCTGCAAACAGACTCCAGATGGAGAATTTGTATCCTATAGCAAACTTGGTGATCATACTTTAATACTTAGAAATACAAAAGAAATTGTAAAAAAGTCTAATGGTACGGAAATCATGACTTACAGTACTTCTCCGGGGTTGCATTCTCCCCAAGCATCTGCGGATTAGATAAATCCTAAACGGAAGTACAATGAATAAAAAAACTGACATTATGATCTATTTTTTGTTTTTTTTAAACGAGATCCTGTATTTTTTTTCTTCGACGCTTTTGCTGACGGATTATAATCAAGACATATTTTGATCCAGTACTCAAAATCATCAGATTTCTGAAATCCGCTGGGTTCTACATAACAATATCCTTTGAGCTGCTTTCCTTTCATCATCATCGGCAAGAAGCCTTTTTTTTCGGAAACCTCATCTTCTAGTTCAGCGTTATAACGGCACATCAGATTATCGTGGCTAATATTGATACACATTTTCCCGTTAACAAGAAAAGATAATCCACTGAACATTTTCTTTTCCTCAACTTCCATATTGTCTTCTATTGAAAGTCTTTCACGGACACGGTTGACAAGTTCATTATTATAAGCCATTTCTTGGGTTTTTCTATCAGTTACAATCTAAGTCCATTTCCCTTTTTACCAGATTATTCTTGGTATTTCTTGGAGTAACATCGCCACAATAAAAATGTTTTGGAAAGGACGTCAATTTCTATCGGAATTCATCTTATTTGAAGATAAGAATACATATTCCAATGAGTACGTGTATGATGAATTTGAAAAGAAAGAGTTTAAAAATGGTAAACTTCTGAATACAGAATTGACCAAAATTGAATACTATAAATGATTTTCAGACGCTAGCGCATATTCCTTTTCTTTACCTGTTTGTCAAGAATTATTGTAAAATCACTTCCGCAAAAAAGCAACTGCTTTCATTGTTAACTATCATTGCTTGTGGACTTATAGGCTGTGTTATGAGAGCGATTTATCTAAAATATGAAAATGCTCAAATAAGAGACCTCTTGAGAAGAGCCGAGTTGGCTGTGGATGGCGATATACCCGGTGTTGGCTTTCAGGATATGCATCTAGAGTTCTATCTCTTGGCAGGTTTGCTTGCGGGATCACTATTTTGTATGATTGTTTTTAGAATATCTTTAAATCGTCAAAACGGAGAGCCAAATGTAAAATATTAATCAATTTAAAATTATTATACTTTTACGACCTTTGGTGCCAGCAATAGCGGAATATTTTCAATTATTTTTGTCCAATATTTCTTCGCCTCCTCACGTTGATTGTCATTCTCTAATTGATCAACATGAATCGAAATTGTCGTTTTATCACTCTTTTGGGAAGGAATAAACCTGATTTGCAAGTTTGCGCGTTCCTTGAACCCAACGTGTTTCCATTTTGTACGTATATGAGAGTATTCTTTAAAAGTTGAAAAATCCTGTTCAACTCCTTCGGACCAATATTTTAAGCCCTCTTCTGAAAAGAAGAGTTTCCATATACTTTCTAAATTTGATGGGAATGTTTTTCTGATTCCGAACTGCCAGCCTGAATCTTTTGTTAATCCAATACGTTTTATCATGTTTTTATATACTAAGAAATTACGCTCTTATTGATCTTTTTTAAGCAAAATTCAAACGCTTTTAAGATACCATTTGTTTTAAATATGAAATTACTGAACGAATATTTTCTACCGCATGCAATTAATCAAAAACTTGATTTACACAGGGTGGTTTGCCGTAAGTTATATTGTTGTGATTTCATTCTTACACTAATATAGAAGTATTATTTCAAATTTAGTTTTTGTACGAATTGATATTTTTCCCCTTACATAGTATAAACCAGAGAACAATCGGATATGAAAAAAGAAAAGAATTTAAAAACTGCTGAGATTGATCAGCGTTTAGTAGACAATATTGAACAGATTATGACCACCAATGATGGTGTGCCTATTTCTGATAACAACAATACATTGAAGGCAGGTGAGAGGGGGCCATCATTACAGCAGGATCATATTTATTTTGATAAGTTGATGCATT
This sequence comes from Sphingobacterium athyrii, assembly GCF_003071065.1. GTDB lineage: Bacteria > Bacteroidota > Bacteroidia > Sphingobacteriales > Sphingobacteriaceae > Sphingobacterium > Sphingobacterium athyrii. Next base: position 106,201 of record NZ_QCXX01000003.1, read on the forward strand.
TCGACCGAGAGCGTATACCAGAACGTGTCGTTCATGCCCGCGGATCAGGTGCCCATGGTATTTTCGAAGCCACTGCTGACTTATCCCAATATACAACTGCAGCATTTTTAAAAAAAGGAACAGTAACTCCTGTTTTTACGAGATTTTCTACTGTTGCGGGTTTCAAAGGCTCTACAGACCTTGCCAGAGATGTAAGAGGTTTCGCTGTTAAATTCTATACCGAAGAAGGCAATTACGATCTTGTGGGGAATAACATTCCAGTTTTTTTTATTCAGGATGCGATGAACTTCCCAGATCTTGTCCATGCTGTAAAACCAGAGCCGAACAATGAAATGCCGCAGGCGGCATCGGCACATGACACCTTTTGGGATTTTATATCGCTGATGCCCGAGTCTGCACACATGATCATGTGGACTATGTCAGATCGTGCGATACCCCGAAGTTTCAGGATGATGGAAGGTTTCGGCGTTCATACATTTAAATTTGTGAATGCCGAAGGAGTAGGTACATTCGTTAAATTTCATTGGAAGCCGAGATTAGGTGTACATTCGGTCGCATGGAACGAAGCCCAAAAGATTTCAGGATTTGATGCTGATTTTCATCGAAGGGATCTTTATGAAGCTATTGAGAACGGAAATTTTCCACAATGGGATCTCGGTGTTCAATTGATTCCAGAGGCAGATGAGCTGAAATATTCGTTTGATATTCTTGATGCGACCAAGATTATTCCAGAGGAGCTGGTGCCAGTTCAGATTATCGGAACGATGACACTGAACCGCAACCCGGAGAATTTTTTTGCAGAGACCGAACAAGCCGCTTTCGACCCCGGAAGGCTAGTACCGGGTATAGATGTTTCGGATGATCCGCTATTGCAAGGACGGATATTTTCCTATATGGATACCCAAAACTATCGATTAGGTGGTCCTAATTTCCATGAGCTTCCTATCAATCGTCCAGTGACGGGTAAGCATAATAACCAAAAAGATGGTTTTGCGCGGACTGAGATCCCCAAAGGTGCTGTGAGTTATTTTCCTAACAGTAAGGCTGTGGGCTGTCCTTATCATGCAATGCTTAATGATGGTGTAGGGTTTGAATCCCACAAGCAGCCTATCAATGGTTCAAAAGTTAGAGCTCGCTCAGATTCCTTCGCAGACCACTTTACACAAGCAAGACTGTTTTTTAATTCACAGAGTCCAGAAGAACAGGACCATATGGTTAATGCCTTGAGCTTTGAGCTTTCGAAAGTTAACGATGTTAATATACGAACGCGAGAACTGGCAATTTTGAATCAGATCGACGAAGAACTAGCAAAAAATGTCGGTACAAACCTCGGACTTATCCCACCAAAAGAACTTGATCCCTTAACTCTCAAATTTGCACGCCAGAACCACCCCGAATATCCTCTTAAACCGGTCGAGCCAGAAGTTGAAAAGTCTGCAGTTTTGAGCATGAAAGTAAAAGATGGCGAGGGAACAATCAAAACCAGAAAGGTTGCTTTCCTTGTTGATAATGGAGCTAGCAAATCCTCCATAGATAAAATGAAAACTGCTCTTGAAAGGGAAGGGGCACAAGCCGTTCTGATTTCATCTCATGTAGGAAAGATCCGGTTCAAGGAAGGAACAGAAGAAGATATTCAGCATTCATATCTTACTGAAGCATCTGTTTGTTACGATGCATTCTTTACACCAGCAGGTGAATCGGTAAAAGCCCTTGCGCAAAATGCCGATTACCTCCAATTTATCAATGAAGGTTACCGACACTGTAAAACGCTCGCATTTGCACAAGATGCTGAAGAGTTAGCTGAACGATCATTTATTAAAAAAGATAAAGGTGTTATTTTCGAAAGCAAGGATAATCTCACCGAGGATTTTATAGCGATCATGAAAGGGCATCGTGTTTGGGAGAGGGAAAAATCAAGAAAGGTACCTTCCTAACATCTAGCATAAAGCAGATAGCCGTTTGAAAGGACGGCTATTTGGTTTTTACACATTATGGAAATCGCATATTGTTTGTCGTTATTCAAAAGAAGTAGCATGGAAAAAGTAGCAAGTAAAAAGATCTGACCTTTGCAAAAAAGCAATCCGGATTGGAGATAAATATGATGCCAGTTCCTAACACTTATCCATTAAAGTACGATAAAGAAGGAAAATTAAAAAGATAATGCTGTTGAATCTGCATCCTTCGATATAACAAGTCTGTTGATAGTTGATATCATTTTAGTTCGCTAAAAACTCTTTGATCAATTCAGCTGTTTCAATTGGTTTTTCAGCAAGAATAAAATGGCCACAGTTTTCGATTTTTTTTAATACTAAGTCACTTGTGATCTCTGGTAATGAATGATGAAGTAAGTCATAGCCACTTGCACCGATTGCCAGAACCGGCATTTCCAATTTATTATAGCTCTCATAGTCTTTAATATCTTGCGGAAAGGCCTGATACCATGCATTAGAACAACGAATACCATCTTTATTGTCATAAGCCTCACTATAAACGGATTTATCAAATTGGCTTATGCTATCTTTATTGACAAGAAGGTTGTCGAATAACCAAGAAATGACAATTGACATGCGCCCCTCAAGTAGCTTTTCGGGCAATTCTTTTACCTGATTGAAAGCGAGCCACCAGGGATATAGATAACTGGTCCCCAAAACAGGTAACATGGGCAGCTGATACATGTTTGGGTCTGGATGTGGTGTATCCAGCAGTACTAATTTTGCAGGTTGCTTTAGGGTAATTACAGGCAAAACTAAATGCAACATGTGCACCGATATCATGACCGGCGATAGAAACTTTGTCAAAACCCAAATAATTGATTAGTCTATATATATCCTTTGCTATGTTCTTTTTTTCGTAACCATTTTCCGGTTTATCCGAACTGCCCATTCCCCGGATTTCGACGACAATTACCTGGTAAATTTCAGCCAATATCGGCATGATATGATGATATGCCCACCATGTTTCCGGGTAACCGGGAATGAGTATTAAAGGTTCCCCTTTGCCTCCGCTAACATAATGCATGGATATATCATTTATTACCGTATAATTGTTTGTGAAGCCGGGTACTAGTTTAATAAGCTCTTTGTCTGAATATGCTGTTTTCATGATGAAAAGATAACTTGTGATTGCGATTGATTTTCTATTGACAAATTTAACCTGTATTTTTACAACCCACAAGTATGAAGTATACTATATACTTGTGTTATTTGTTGTAAATAATTGATTATCAATGAAATTAATTAGTCAGCTGTCTCGGGAAGCAAACATACCTATTGGAACTATACGCTTTTATGAAAAGAGTGGCCTTATTTCGGGGACGACAAAGCAGGGTGTTACATCCAATAACTACGTTTATTATGACGATGAAGTAACCGAAAAACTTAGGTTTATAAAAATGGCCAAGGCTGTAGGCTTCACCTTAGCAGAGATTAGACAGGTTATTGATGCATGGTATCAAAAGGAGCTTACTAAAGCCAGTAAAATGGAAGTGCTTAATCTTAAATTGGAACAGATTGACACCAAGATAGGGGAACTTAAGGCAATGAAAAAACAAATAGCACGATGTAAATACAATATCGAAAATGGCCTAAGTCAATAACTTGGTTGTAACGGTCTAAGACCGTGATCTGATTATGTAAAATATACTTCACATTATCCCTTGTTGCGCCATAAAAATTTTTGCCAGATCGTCACGCAGGATGTCAAGTTGTTCCGAAGTCTGCATTTCCTTTTGGAAAAGATCTTATGATTTGAATATCTTTTATTAACTAACCCCGTACCTATCCATATTGCATTTGTCGTGATTGGATGAGAGAAAGACAGTGCAATTTTTAAAACATTAAAATATTCTTTTATATTTTAAAAAATAAACGTTAATTTGACACTAATTAATTTTGTCTACCATAATGGAGGCATCAATACGAATGGGAAAAGTTATAGCCGATCGACCTTTATAAACAACCTGGAGTATCGCGCAGATGGTACTATAAGATGGATTAATACAACCACGGAAGGTCCTTTTAATGAAATAGATTGATAAAAGGTATGAAATATAAAATTAATTTATTGACCATAAAGAAACTAATAACTCTTAGTGCATTGTTGACAATGCTATTTTCGGGGCTGCGTGCACAGGAACTGCGGGTAACTGGGCCAGACGGGAAATTGGAAGTAAACTTATCGTTAGAAAAGGGCAAACTTTATTATCGCGTGAACCTAGCTGGACAGGAGATGTTAGAAAATTCGCCCTTGGGCTTGCTGGGCGACAAGGTCGATCTTGCCAGTAATCTCCAGTTGGTTGCTTCCGACACAAAGACAATCGACCAAAAGTATGAGGAACCTAAAATCAAACGTAGACTGGTACGTTATCAGGCAAACGAATTGCTTTGTACATTGGAGAATAACTTAAAACAACAGCTTGTTGTGATTTTTAGGGTCAGCAATAATGATATCGCTTTTCGCTATGGTATCCCACAGGTGGCGGAACCCGCAAATTTTCGGGTCGAGGAAGAAATAAGCGGTTTTAAATTTCCCCATTCAACCACCACCTTTCTCACCTCACAAGCTACACCGATGATCGGCTGGAAGAAGACAAAACCGAGCTATGAAGAATCCTATGTACCGGATCAGGCGATGGGCGTACCGTCGAAATACGGCGTTGGTTACACCTTTCCGGCGCTTTTTCATGTAGGGTTCAGAGGTTGGGTACTGCTTTCGGAAACTGGATCGAATGGCAGTTACTGCGGCACCAAGCTCAGCGAAGGCACAAAATCGGGTTTTTACAAAATTGCCTTTCCCGAGAAAGGTGAAAATAATGGCATTGGCGACCGGGGCCCGACGCTAGCGCTACCGGGCTTTACACCATGGCGTACAATCACTGTGGGCAGTACGTTAAAACCTATTGTGGAGACCACGATTCCTTTCGATGTAGTCGAACCGCAGTACAGGGCAAGTAAGCCTTATACCTTTGGACGTGCCACTTGGAGCTGGCTGGAGTGGCAGGACGGAAGTATTAATTTCGAAGATCAGAAAAAATTTGTTGACCTATCTGCTGCTTTGGGTTACGAATTTGTCCTGGTGGACAATTGGTGGGACAAGGAGATCGGGCACCGTAAAATCGAAGAGCTTGCGGCCTATGGACGAGAGAAAGGTGTGGGACTCTGCCTTTGGTACAACTCAAACGGGTATTGGAACGACGCACCACAGACACCTAAAAATCGGATGAATACGGGTATTGCGCGAAAAAAGGAAATGGCCTGGATGCAAGCTGTCGGAATCAAAGGAATCAAAGTCGATTTTTTTGGTGGCGACAAACAGGAAACACTGCAGCTTTATGAAGATATTCTTGCGGATGCAAATGATTATGGGCTGACCGTGATCTTTCATGGATGTACCTTGCCCCGGGGTTGGGAACGCATGTATCCTAACTTTGTGGGAAGTGAAGCGGTATTGGCATCCGAGAACCTCATCTTTACACAAGACGCCAATGATAACGAAGCTTTCAATGCTACTTTGCATCCCTTTATACGTAATGCTGTAGGGGCCATGGATTTCGGTCCTGTGCTGCTCAACAAACGACATAATCGTGAAAACAATGGGGGCACGGTCCGTAAGACAACAGAAACATTTCAGTTGGCCACGGCGGTATTATTCCAGACTCCCGTACAGAATTTTGGACTAACACCCAACAATCTACTTGAGATGCCCACGCATGTGATCGACTTTATGAAACAGGTCCCCACCGTATGGGATGAGACGCGGTTTGTGGATGGTTATCCCGGAAAATATGTGGTGCTGGCGAGACGCAAAAAAGAGCAGTGGTATATTGCTGCTGTGAATGCCGAAGGGAAGGAAAAGACGATTGAGGTGACCCTGCCCATGCTTTCTGAAAACGTCGTGCAATGCATCAGTGACAATAAGTTGCGCGGGTCGGAGCAGAAAACGATCAGCCTAAGCCGCGAGAAAACAGTCAGATTAACCTTGCAATCGAGTGGTGGGGCCATATTGATTGGAAAATAGGTTTTTTATTTCTCTTTTTTTTGCCTTTTTTTGTTGTCCTATGAAGAAATGGCTGATAGTTCTCATCTTAATATGGCAATGCCTACCAGTATCTGGACAAACGGATCGGACTCATTTTTTTTCGCTACGCGAAGGCCTTACAAACCAGCAGGTACTTGATATTGTACATGATGACGAAGGCTTCATGTGGGTTGCGACAGAACTTGGATTGAACCGATTTGCAGGAAAGTCATTTAAGCATTACTATGCTTCTAAAAGGAAAGACGGGCACACTGTCAATAGCAACGAGATCAATACGCTGCTCCATGACGATAAAAAGTTGTATATCGGTACGCGCGCGGATGGTTTAAATGTCCTTGATTTAACGACAAATAAATTCAGCTATTATGTGCATGATCCAGCTGATCCAAAATCCATTGCTACAAATGATATTACAGATATGATTCGTGCAAGGGATGGCGGCCTATGGTTAGCGACCTATCACCAGGGGATTCAGCACTTCGATCCTATCAGAAAAGAATTTCAACACCTCAATAAAAGTAATTTACCGGATTTCCCTGAAAACAGTATATGGTCATTAGCCGAAGACCGAAAAGGAATGCTCTATGTCGGCCATGTAAAAGAGGGAGTCACGATCCTGAATCCAATACGTCGATCTTTAAAACGCTTGACTTACCAAAATTCCGGAGCTGAATTGCCTGACAACGAGGTTAAAGTCTTATTTTGTGATCAATATGACAATATCTGGATCGGCACCCGGAAAGGGCTTGCCGTCTATCATACCTCGAGTGGTCAGCTAATGCATATATCTCTGGCTGCGTCGTCTAAAAATGGAAATGAGCCCTTTATTTATGCAATTAAGGAATTTGGCGGTAAGCTTTGGATAGGAGCAGAATCGTCTCAGCTTTTTGTAATACAACTAGGCTATGGATACGACAAAAGGGTCGAGGGTGTCCGGCAAATACAGCTTTTTGACCTGGGAAAGGGAAATAATTCAATGGTCCAACATATTACACCGGACAAATTTGGGAATCTTTGGCTCGCGCTATACGGCGGTGGTGTGGGGGTGATCAGCCATATCAAACCCTTTTTTAATGTTTTCCCGACAGGCGCATTATTGCCGGATCAGCTGGCAACAGTGAGTAATATTATCGTCAGGGGTACAGACGCGGTCTGGTTGACGACAGAAGGCTCCGGAATCGTAGAGATGGGCAAAAATGGCAGATTACTCAAATGGATGACACAAAAGAACGGCAGTCCTGATGATTTTATATTGGCTGCATTTAAGGATCATAAGCAGCATGTCTGGTTAGGTTTACGAAAAGGCGGTGTTGCAGTTTGCTATGCCGGATCCACAACATGGCATACGATAGATCTTGGAGAGCCAGTGTCGGAGGTTCGCGCAATTTATGAAGATCACAGCGGTGTAATCTGGATTGCTGCATACCAGGGTCTGTTTATCTATGACCCGCACAATCATAGCGTGCAAAAATTGCTGATCAACAATCCGATGCTCGGAGACTATGCTCCTCGAGCGCTTGTCGAGGACGGGAAGCATAATATGTGGGTAGGAACGTATGGACAAGGGTTGTATGTGTATAATGATAGTCGGCAGCTGATTCGGAAAATGGATAGCGGAAATGGATTGAGAAATAATACTGTCAACCATTTGCTATGCGATAAAAATAATAATATCTGGATTGCGACAAATCAGGGAATAGCTTTACAGGAAGCTCAACGCGGAATAGGTGAACTGAAAGCTTTAATGCCTCCGGGTGACGATGCCTGGCTGTTTGTCAATGGCCTTTCAGAAGATCAAAATGGGCATATCTGGTGCTCTACAAAGTCAGGTATACTGCGCTTTTTACCCAAAGAAAACCGCTTTTTACAATACGATCAGTCATTCGGCCTACCACTGGGAGGTTTTATAAATGGAAGTGTGGGGCGGGATTTGGCAGGACGCCTGTATTTCGGGATGCAAGACGGCATATGTTATTTTGATCCGAATGAAATCCCCTCAAAACTGCCAAAATCTCCGATTCGGCTGAGCCGATTTATTGTTTTCCGCTCCGGCGAATCGAATGCACAGGAAGACAAATATCTTACATCATCCGATGAGATCAGGCTTGATCATAACGAGAATAGCTTTCGTATCGAGCTTGCGGTCATGGACTATGCGCTGGATGGATTGGTCGAGTTTGGATACCGGCTTCAGGGACTTAATAACGACTGGATTTTCCTAGGCAACGAAACTAATCTTGATTTTCGGAATGTACCCTATGGAGATCATGAACTTTTGATTCGCACACGCATGAAAAATGGGCAATGGTCTCAAACCTGTCAACGTTTACTGATTAAGATCAAACCACCTTTTTATCTAAGTCTGCCCGCAAAAGTTACTTATTTTCTGATTTTTATGCTGGTCATTTATGTGCTTATTTTCTTTTACATAAAAAGAATAAAGGCTGAGTCTGAACTGAAGCTGAAAGAACGCCAGCACCTTCAGGATGAACGCTTGCATAACGAGCGCATGAATTTCTATACCCATATCACGCATGAACTCCGTACACCATTGACGCTCATATTGGGGCCGCTGGACGATTTGTCTCACGATGAACAATTATCTCCTAAAAACAAAGGATTAGTGTATACGGTTCAAAAAAGTGCCAACCGGCTTTTTACTTTGGTTAGCCAGCTTTTGGAGTTCAGGAAGGTGGAATCGCAGTTTAAACCACTTGTACTTGAAGCTGGGACCTTGAGTGACATGCTTGTTGATATCGTGGATAAGTATCGAACCTTAAATAACAAACCAAACGTTGAGATATATGCAAATTTGCCCGAAACAGATTACCGTACTTTATTTGATGCAGAGATCATACAGTTGATCGTAGATAATTTGCTTTCTAACGCCTATAAATATACCGATTCGGGCCATATCAGGCTGGGCCTTAAGTATGAGCAATCAAATTTAACCCATTGGGCAGTTTTATCCATTGAAGACACGGGTCGTGGGATTCCGGCGGACCAAATGGACCGAATTTTCGATAAGTTCTATCAGATTCCCGGCAGGGGAATCCACGGAACGGGCATAGGTCTGGCCCTGGTCAAAGAATTGACGGCGATTCATCAAGGTAAGATCGAGATTAAAAGCACAGAGGGAATGGGAACGACGGTATCAGTCCGGTTTTTAGCAAATAGAGTCGACGTTGATACTCCAAAAGCAGTGGAATTGATCGCGGAATCTGATCAGGTAGCTATGGATCTCAGTCGCCCATTGATTCTTTTGGTCGAAGATGATCCTGATTTACGCGCCTATCTGGGAGATGCCTTATGCCCAAATTACGAAGTTTTGCTTGCTGAAAATGGAGCAGTTGGATTGGACATTGCACAAAATAGGATACCCGATCTTCTAATAAGCGACATTATGATGCCCGATATGGATGGTTTTCTGCTAGCTGAAAAATTGAAGGATGAGCGTTCGACAAGCCATATACCATTAATCCTGTTGACGGCGAAAGATACGGATCTGGACAGGCAACGGGGGTATGACCTCGGAGTAGATTCGTATCTCACAAAACCGATCGGTACAGCTTTATTGCTCAAACGTATTGATAACCTGTTGCGCAAACAGAAGGCCATGAACAATGCTATTTTACAGAAAATCAAATTGGATCAGCCAACGGATTTTGTAGAAAACCGGCAAACCGAAAAAGATGAGTTATGGCGTGAAAACGCATTTGTTCAGGATTTTGTGGCAATCGTAGAACAACATATGCAAGATGAGGTATTGGATGCCGCTACCCTGGCAGAAAAAATGAATATGAGCCAATCAACCTTATATCGCAAACTAAAAGGTATTACGGGGAGGAATATCAATCAACTTGTGCGTAAAATACGGATACATAAAGCTGCTGAGCTGTTACGTTCGGGAGCGTACAATGTGACCGAAGTTTCTTTTATGGTCGGCATCAATAGCGCTATTTACTTTCGGCAATGCTTTAAAGAAGAGTTCGGACAGCTTCCTTCTGAATATCAAAAGTCGGGAGCGAAGAGCTAAGGGGCGCATCATCTGACCTTCTTTCTGATGTTAATTACTCAACAAATATCTTGTGGGACATTCGCGATATAAGTGATCGTGACCAGGGCTAACGGATGAGGTCATGAACCGAAAAACATACTTATTTTTGTTGAAAAGCCGCTTTTTGACCGAAAACTATATGGTATTTGACGGATTTGTATACGGTCTGAAGCTTTAAAATCCCCTAAGTTTGACAGTATAATCAATTATAAATCTCGCAGGAAGTAGCAATGCATCTGATGTAACCTATGTAAACCATCGCTTATCATCTTCGCTGTCTATTCTCGCCAGATTGTATTATTTACTGTTTAATTCGTATAGAAATTTATGAACAACCTAAAAATTGTTTCTTTGTATACGGTGTTGAGCGTTGCGCCAACATTGTTATACGCCCAGGGGAAAATTTCGGGACAGGTCCTGAATAAGGCCAACGAGCCTATCGCAGGTGCGACTGTGATTATGGAAGGCGGGGCGAAGGGGACTTCAACAGACAAATCGGGGAAATTTGAACTGAATGCCGCTAAAGGCGTGCTTGTTGTCTCCTATATTGGCTACAAGACCTACAGAGTCCCCTTGAACGAAACTACAAATCTGACAATTCAGCTTGAAAAAGATGACCGCGTGTTAGAAGATGTTGTGGTGGTGGGGTATGGTACACAAAGAAAAGCGACGTTAACGGGCTCTATTTCTGAAGTGAAAGGCAAAGATATCGTAAAAAGTCCGCAGCCTAATTTATCCAATTCGCTCGCCGGACGTTTTTCTGGCGTGGTAATCAACAACCGGAGTGGTGAGCCCGGTTATGACGGTTCATCCATTACGGTGCGTGGACAGGCAACTACAGGAAGTAATGATGTATTGATTGTCGTAGATGGTGTACCCGGACAAATAGGCGGCCTGGAGCGTCTGGATCCAAACGATATTGAAAGTATTTCGGTTTTAAAAGATGCCTCAGCGGCAATTTATGGTAACAGGGCAGCAAATGGGGTTATTTTAGTCACGACCAAACGTGGAAAAAGCGGTAAACCTTCGATCACGTATAGCGGAAATCTCGGTGTCAGTTCACCGACACGGTTGCCTAAAATGGCTGATGCCGCTACTTATGCTATTTTAAGGAACGAAATTGCTTATGGAAATAGTTCTTCCGGAGGAATGAACCAGATTTATTCAGCAGAACAGATTCAAAAATTTAGAGACGGATCTGATCCACTGCTATACCCCAATACCGATTGGGCAGATGTCACCTTGAAAAAAGCGGCAATACAAAGTCAGCATAATCTGTCTGTCGCTGGTGGAACCGAGGATGTGCGATATTTTATGTCTCTGGGTTCGGTTTATCAGGATGGCTTATACCAAAAGGGGGTAACAAAATATAAGCAGTATAATTTCAGAACAAATCTTGAAGCCAATGTAACTGATCGCTTTAAGGTCGGACTCTCTCTCTCGGGAAGACAGGAAGACCGTAAATTCCCCATCGCATCTGCCGGAGATATTTTTCGCTCCATGTATAGAGCGTATCCTACGGTAAGCGCATATTATCCAAATGGCTTACCGACGCGGGGCATTGAAGGATCCAATCCCGCCTTAATGGTCACGGATATCGGTGGGACCGTGAATAATCCCAAACAGGTTTTCAATGGCATACTCAAAGCAAGCTATCAGCTTCCTTGGGTAGAAGGGCTATCCGTAGATGGTTTTCTTTCGGTGGACAAATCCGCAAATTTTAGCAAAAACTTCAGTGTGCCCTACGTGTTAAATGCTTATGACCAGGCAAAAAATACGTACGAGGAATCTATTGTCGGCGGAAATAACAATAAGGCTACATTGACCGAATCGCATACCAATGAATCCTTAATCACAAGCAATATAAAACTGAATTTTGAACGTGCCTTTGGTGCCCACGCAATCAATGCTTTTGTGGGATATGAGCAAAGTAAAAGGCATTTGGAATATTTTGACGCGCAGCGTTTTAATTATCTCTCCAACCAGCTGCCTGAATTATCACAAGGTGGATCCGCTGCGACAGATTATCTCAACTCTGGTTATAGTTCTAATTATACGAGACAGAGTATCATTAGCCGGATAGCTTATAATTATAATGAAAAATACCTGTTTGAAGGACAGCTCAGGGCAGATGGTTCTTCCATTTTCCCCTCAGGCAAGCGATGGGGATATTTCCCTTCCATATCCGCCGGGTGGCGTATCAGCAAAGAAGACTGGTTTGCAGACAAGATCGGATTTTTAGATGATCTAAAACTTCGCGCCTCTTATGGTACCCTTGGTAACGATAATGTCGACGGATTCCAATTCTACGATAACTATACGTTGGTAGGAAATGGTCTGGTTGCGCTTCTAAATGATAAAAGCCAGATTGAACCCAATGTTAAATTGGCAAAATTAGCAAATCCGGCGATTACTTGGGAGGTGTCCAAGAAGCTAGATGTCGGATTAAATGCACAATTTCTCAAGAATTTTACGATAGAGGCCATTTATTTCAAACAAAAGAGATCGGATATTCTAACGGAAAGGAATGCGTCGATTCCGGCAACTTCAGGTATTGTCAATCCATACAAAGAGAACAGCTCCAAACCGCTGGTCCCTTCGGAGAATATTGGCAAGGTGAATAGCGAAGGATTTGAAGGAACTTTGTCATATCAAAAACCGGGCGATTTCAGCTGGGGAGTATCCGGTAATTTTACCTTTGCCAAAAGTAAAATTATCTTCATTGATGAGGCCAGCGGTACGCTGGATTATCAGCGCCAGACATCGAGACCGCTGGGAACCTATCTGCTCTATAACGCCATTGGATTAAACCGGACCGAAGCAGATCTCGCTGCGGCGCCACAGGCACCCGGAGCACAGGTCGGGGATTTGATTTATCAGGACTATAACCAAGATGGTAAGATAACGGCAGATGATATGATACGGACAAAATATGGTAATATTCCTCAAATTACGTATGGCTTTAATCTGAATGCCGCTTATAAAAATGTAGATATTTCCATTCTTTTTGCTGGGCAGGCTAAAGTAAGCCAGCACGTGCTTCCGGAATCCGGAACAGTAGGAAACTTCTACAGTACCTGGGCCGACAATCGATTTAATGAAGTCAATAATCCGAACGGAAACTATCCGAAAGTACCTGAACGCGCCTCTTCGGCTGTGAGCGGTGGCTTGTATAATAACACCTTTTGGTTGAATAATGCGTCCTTTTTGCGTTTGAAAAATGTCGAGATAGGCTATACATTGCCTAGTGAGGTCTTATCGAGGCTGAAATTGGGCGGACTTCGGTTTTATGTCAACGGATTTAACCTATTGACCATCACAAAAGTGAAGGATTATGATCCAGAAGGGAATAGCGGTAGCGGTCAATTCTATCCGCAGCAACGTATTATTAATGTAGGTGCAAATTTAAAATTCTAAAAAGGAACTTAAGCAATGAAATTTATAACTAAGTATATTGTGCCTTTGGGCTTGGGACTGACAGTCTTCTCCGCCTGCAACAAAAATCTATTGGATGTTACGGCGACAGACAGAATATCGACAGAAGCAATTGAGACAGATACAGCTGTATTGGAAGCTTTTATTATCAACAGATACATCGGTGAAAAAATTATATCAAGTGAGGCTGACGGGACTAATCCGGGGTTTGGACGTGGATTTGAATACGCCCTTTGGTCTTCACTGTCTGATGAATCCATGTATACCAATGATGATAATACTTGGCTCATTATCCGGGGGCAGTTATCGCCTGAAAATTTAGGCGCCGCCGGATCACTTTGGGCCCGTAGCTACCGCAGTATCCGTGAATGTAATTATGCAAAAAAAGTACTGACTACTATTCAGATGAGTTCTTCACATAAACGGCATCTTGAAGGTGAGCTACAGTTTATCAGGGCATTTCGGTATCACGATCTCATTCGGAACTTTGGCCGGGTTGTCTTGATGGGCGATACCGTGTATGGTTTGAAAGATGACTTAAGTACTGCAAGCCTTTTTGAGCGGAAGTCTATTCAGGAAGGAATGGATTATGTGATAAGAGAATTGGACGAAGCAATTGAAAAACTGCCGCTGGATAACAATGACAACAGCTGGGTTACCGGCCGGGCTACCAAGGCTGCCGCAATGGCATTAAAATCAAGACTACTGCTGTATGCAGCGAGCCCTCTCTATAACGTGGGTACCTGGGCTGCCGCGGCTCAGGCAGCACAAGAGTTGATTTCGCTAAATAAATACAGCCTATATACGGGCGGATACCAGTCCCTATTTTTGACTGACCGGAATCCGGAAACTATCTTTGCCCGTTATTATACCAAAAATGCCAATCATGTGCATTTAGAGATTGCAAACGGACCGAACGGCTATGGGGGTTGGGGTGGAAATACGCCTTACCAGAATCTGGTGGACGCTTATCAGATGAAAAATGGTCTAGCTCCCTTGAATGAGGATGGAACTGTAAACACTGCTTCAGGATACGATCCCAATAATCCCTATGTCAATCGTGATCCACGCTTTGATGCAACAATCCTACATAATGGTTCGATGTACAGAGGGCGTGCGGTTGAAACATTTATACCGGGCGGACAGGATAGCAGGGAGGGTAGGGATAACTGGAACACATCGAAAACCGGTTATTATCTGCGCAAGTTTATGAATGATGCGTATCCGTTGGAAAATCCTTGGGGAAATGCGGGATTTCAACCGTGGAATTATTTTCGTTATGCTGAGATCCTGTTAAATTTTGCAGAGGCGGCTAATGAGGCCTACGGTCCGGATATGCTACCCGCAGGTAGTAGTCTTACAGCTAGACAGGCATTAAATTTAGTTCGGACAAGACCTTCTGTAGAGATGCCTGAAATCCCTGTTGGACAATCGAAAGATGAATTTAGAAAACTGTTGCGCTACGAACGCCGGATAGAGCTGGCCTTCGAAGAACACCGTTTTTATGACGTAAGAAGATGGAAAATCGCCAACATAACAGAGAATATGCCAGCCTCCGGAATAACGGTGACAAAGGGAAATAATGGGCTTACCTATACGCGAAAAGAAGCATTATCGGGCCGCCGGTTTGAAGAGAAACATTATTGGCTCCCGATACCGCGTGCAGAGATTTTGTCCTCGAACGGACAACTGGAACAAAATCCCGGTTATTAATGTTAGTTAATCAAAAAAAGACTTACTCGATGCGCTGGGAGCCTTTTCGGAACCAGCGCATCGTTGTCAGATCAAGCAACCTTTTACTAAATTATTTTATACATGCGATTTACGGTTATAGCATTTTTATTGATGAATATTGCGGCATCGGCATACGCGCAGGGATATAGGCAGGGGCCGACCGAAAAGGATTTTGCCGGTTATTTATTTGCTTATTTTAAGGGCAATGCTGTGGCAGATGAAGCTGTCTGTTTTGCCATTAGCACCGATGGTTATACCTACCGTGCGTTGAACGGTAATCGTCCGGTACTGGATTCGAAGACCATCAGTAAAACCGGAGGTGTCAGGGATCCGCATATTCTCCGTGCTGAGGATGGAAAGACATTCTATATGGTACTGACCGATATGACCTCCTCCAAAGGCTGGGATTCCAATCGCGGTATGGTCCTGCTAAAATCGCAGGATCTGCTGCACTGGTCGCATCAGGCCATCGATTTCCAACGGCGATTTAATGGTCAGAAGGATTTGAAGCGTGTATGGGCACCACAGACCATTTTTGATTCGGCAGCAGGAAAATATATGGTCTATTGGTCCATGCAGCATGGAAACGGTCCGGATATCATTTATTATGCCTATGCCAATAAAGATTTCACCGATTTTGAAACGGAGCCAAAGGTGCTCTTTGTGCCTAAAAACGGCAAATCCTGTATTGATGGCGATATTATCGAAAAGAATGGCCTCTTTTACCTCTTCTACAAAACGGAAGGACATGGCAATGGAATCAAACTTGCCATGACCGATTCCCTGACTTCGGGAAAATGGATCGAACAGGTTGGGTATAAGCAGCAAACAAAGGAGGCCGTGGAGGGATCAAGCGTCTTCAAGCGAAATCAGTCGGATCAATATATCCTGATGTATGATGTGTATGGTAAGGGAAAATACCAATTCTGTATATCCGATGATCTCGATCGTTTTAAAGTGATCGACCAAGAGATTGATATGGATTTTCATCCCCGTCATGGAACCATCATACCCCTTTCCAGAGATGAGCTGATCCAGTTGACGTCTCATTGGGGCAAACCCAAGGATATACCGCTTGCACTGAAAAGGAACCCAATTCTGGACGGCTTTTATGCAGATCCCGATATTCTTTACGCCAACAAGACTAAAAGATATTATATCTATCCAACAAGTGATGGATTTGATGGCTGGGGCGGCTACTATTTTAAGACCTTTTCTTCGGCCGATCTTATCCATTGGAAGGATGAGGGTGTCATCCTGGATCTTAAAAAAGAGGTTGCCTGGGGACCACGTCATGCATGGGCACCAACGATCACCGAGAAAAAAGTCAAAGGCGACTATAAATATTACTACTATTTTACGGCAGCGCAGAAAATCGGTGTCGCCGTAGCGGACCAGCCAACGGGACCATTCAAGGACTCGGGCACACCGTTGATCGATTTCAAACCTCCCGGCGTAACTGGCGGGCAGGAGATCGATCCGGCGGTGTTCAATGACCCCAAGTCAGGTAAAAGTTATTTGTATTGGGGAAACGGTTACCTTGCCGTTGCCGAACTAAATAAGGATATGGTCTCCATCAAAAAGAATACAATGAAGGTATTGACGCCTGACAAAACATTTCGTGAAGGGGTATATGTGATCTTTCGCAATGGCATATACTATTTTCTTTGGTCAGAAGATGATACCCGCAGCGAGAATTACCGGGTTCGCTATGGGACATCAACCTCTCCCTATGGTCCGATCCGGGTGCCCGAGAACAATCTGATCTTACAAAAAGATCCGGCGAAAGGAATCTACGGTACTGGTCATAATTCGATCTTGCAAGTGCCCGGAACCGACGAATGGTATATTGTCTATCATCGGTTTAATTATCCAAATGGGATCAAGATGGGGGATGCAGCAGGTTTCCATCGGGAAGTATGCATGGATCGGCTTTATTTCGATGCGAATGGCCAGATCGTCCCTGTCATTCCAACCCATTAATATCAATCAGATCAACCTAAACGACTACATAACATGAGCATAATAATAAAAAATATAGCGATCCTTGCTGCATCAGTTTTAATCGGGCTGAGCTCCGTTTACGCCCAGCCGGGTTTTGGTGTCGCTCAGCGGATCAATGCAGACTGGCAGTTCCAGTTAGAAACCGCAGGAGCAGCGCAAAGTGCAACAGCACTAAACGAGCAGGCCTGGAAATCGGTTAGGCTACCCCATGACTGGGGCGTGAAGCAGCCCTTGAGTCCAAGCCTGGCCAGCGCCACGGGATATTTACCCGGCGGTATAGGCTGGTACCGAAAACAACTGTCCATACCTGCTGAAGACCAAGGAAAGAAGATCTTTCTTTATTTTGAAGGTGTTTACAACCGCAGTGAAGTTTTTGTCAACGGCAAATCTGTCGATAAGCGCCCCAATGGCTATGTATCATTTTCTTATGACATCAGCCCGTATATTGAATTCGGAAAGGAAAATACCATAGCTGTCAAGGTAGACCATAGCAAAAGTGCGGATTCGCGCTGGTACACAGGCTCCGGAATCTACCGGGATGTTTGGGTCGTCAAGGCCGATCAGGTGCATCTGGATCAATGGGGGGTATATGCCTATCCGGAACTTAAGGGTGGGAAAGGAATACTCCATACTGAAATTACGGTGGTCAACAGTTCGTCATTGCGTAGCCCAGTTACCGTGCAGCAGGAGCTCATCGATGCCGAAGGCAGGCTCATTGAGAAAAAATCCGGGCAGCTTACTATCGCTGCTGCAGATAAAGCACGCCTAGACCTGAAATTGACAGCATCAAATCCAAAGCTGTGGAGCTTAACGCAGCCTATACAATATACATTGCGGACGACGCTTTGGCAAAAAGGTAAACAGATAGATCAGTCTGAAGTAAAGACCGGTTTTAGGACCTTTACCTTTGATCCGGATAAAGGCTTTGCCTTAAACAACCAATGGATGAAAGTGAAAGGTGTCTGCTTGCATCACGATGCCGGTGTCCTCGGTGCCGAGGTCTATACCGAAGTGTGGAAGCGTCGCTTACTCACTTTAAAATCGTTGGGTGTTAACGCTATACGTACAAGTCATAATCCGCAAGCTACCTCACTCTATACTTTATGTGATGAGCTTGGTCTGCTGGTTATGGATGAAGCGTTTGATGAGTGGGAATTTCCGAAGCGAAAGTGGCTACAGGGCTGGAATGTCGGTGTACCTGGTTTTGAAGGAGCTTATGACTTTTTTGAAGCGTGGGGGGAGCGGGATTTGAGCGATATGGTCCAAAGGGACCGGAATCACCTTTCAATATTTGCCTGGAGCATAGGCAATGAAGTGGATTATCCAAATGATCCCTATTCGCATCCGATTTTGAATGGCGAAAAAAAAGAAGGTGGTTTTACACAAGCTTCATATGGTGGTTATAAAACAGATGCGCCGGATGCCATGCGCTTGGGGGATATTGCCAAACGCCTTGTGGCTGTGGTAAAAAAATACGATCGAAGCCGGGCGGTAACGGCAGGCCTGGCGGGTGTAGCGATGTCCAATGAAACGGCCTACCCCGGAGCGCTTGATATTGCGGGATACAATTATACGGAGAGCCGATATCAGGAAGACCACCAGCGTTACCCGACGCGTGTCATATTTGGTAGTGAAAATCGGCATGATCTTCCGGCGTGGCTGGCTGTACGCGACAATGCGCATATATTTGGACAGTTTCTTTGGACGGGGATCGATTATCTAGGCGAATCGGGCCGTTGGCCTTCACGCGGTTTTTATTCGGGCTTACTTGATTTTGCCGGATTTATCAAACCTCGGGGATATTTTCGCCAATCTTTATGGTCCGAAAAACCCATGGCCTATTTGGGAACCTATCCATTGGGAGCGAAAGCTAGCGCTACTGATGTTTGGTCAGCTTCAGAAATTGAGCAGGAGCAGCGGAAGAACGAAAGGCCCTCCATGGATGCATGGCCAATCTGGAATTATCAGGATGGCCAGCAGGTTCGTGTGGTTTGCTATACTAATAGTGCTGCAGCCCGACTAACACTGAATGGTCAGACCGTGGGCGCAGAGAAAAAATACGATGCGAAAACAGGAATTATATATTGGGATATCCCTTATGCCACTGGTAGGCTGGAAGTGATCGGGGTGGACGGCAATGGAAAAGAAGTTGTGCGTCACGGAATTCAATCCAGCCAACGGCCAGTATCTATTCAAGCTGTGCGCGTTGGGGATCAGTTGATCAAAGCAGGTGGGCTGTTGCAGCTAATGGTGCAGCTTGTCGATGAAAAGGGTATTCCCGTGACTGTTTCAGAAGATGAAGTTACCTGCGATATAGCTGGTAATGCACGTTTATTGGGTATGGAGGCAGGGAACAATACCGATATGGGCGACTATACGGATAATAGGCAACGGGTCCACCAAGGTAAAATGGTCGTTTATGTACAATCAACGGGCAAAGCAGGAGATCACATCAGTATTCGATTCACCTCACCGTGGCTTAAAGCAGCCACGGTGAATTATATCGTTAACTGATGCATTTATTCATTGGAGCGGAGTGTCCGTATTTCTAAAATTTTGTGACTAGGGGACGTTAATGTCCCCTTAATTTTTACTTCTATTGTCGACATAGCGGTACTTCCTTTGGGAAGCTTTATGCGCGAGGTTTTAACAACAGCACTGCTATCAGTGCTCTTTAGGGTTTCAACAAGGATTCCATTGATCCAGATTTCGCTGGTCCGCAGCGCAGTATCTGTCATATACTTCAGGTATAATGCACTAGCATCTGTATTTTTTAGCTGGTAACTGAACCAGCCGCTGGCTTCACGCCAACGCGTATCGTCAGTGCTCCCGGCCTTGCTACTTTCTTCCCGAAAGAAATGATCCGATTCCGGCTGTTGTTCTCCAGCAATAACCTTGTCCACCGTGATTGCAGTGAGGGCAAGGCTTTCGCGTTCATCCCTTTCAATTTTATCCTGCAGCTGTTGAAGTTGGGCAGAGGTTGCTTGTGGCCAATAAAGAATATACCTACTGTCATGAATACCATAGAAAGGTTCAAGTTCCATTTTTAGTGTGTCTTTTCCTCGGTGAAGTCCTGTGAGTGTAAAATGCAATGGTTTGGAGGAAACAGGATGGATAAGCGTTGGGATCGCCTTGGGATCACCTGTTAGGATAGGGATATCGCGCAATGGGACCTGCTTTCCAGATGCAATATGGCCCATCCGGCTATCGTCGGCCTTGAGTCCCTTTAAATCATTTGTTCCGGAGCGTGCAGCGAGGACAACAGGACCATAGGATATGCAATAATAATTACTTTGGTCAGGCAACTGTTCGGCCTGGATTTCCATTGGTAATTCCATACGCAGGCGATCTCCGGGCTTCCAGGTACGTTTTATTTTAATATGTGTTTCCGTGGAATCCGTAATGGGATAAGATTTTTCGTTTATTGATATAGTTGGATTAGTCTTCAGCCATTTAGGTTTTCGTAGATAAAGAGCAAATTCATGTTTATTTTTTGAATTAATGATCAGCGAGGTATATGGATCCTTCGGGAAATTGTTGTCCTGAATGATCTCGATTCCCTTCTCTTTCCAATTTAGTCGAGAGGGAACAAAGAGATTGATGTACAAGTCATCCTGTGTATGTGCATAAATCATTTCGCCATACTTGGCATGGTTTTCCATTCCAGACCCCACGCAGCACCACATACTCGTCTGTGGTTGGGAGTAGACGCGATAATGTCCCGGACGGATTTGCGTGAAGTAGACAAGTCCACCGTGTTCGGGATGTTGGGTAGATAAAATGTGATTATATAATGCCTTTTCATAAAAATCCATATACTTGGCCTGTTGATCTGTACGGTACAGCATTTTTGTGAGCCTGAGCATATTGTAGGTGTTACAGGTCTCGGGGCCCTCGATGCTATGAACCATCTTCGAAAAATCGTTTGTAGGATTAAAGTGTTCACTGACACTATTCCCACCGATGGCAATGGATCTATGCAATACAACGTTATCCCAGAAATAGCGTACAGCCTCCGCCCATTGTACATCGTTGGAGAGTTCTGCAATTCGTGCGAAGCCCAGAACTTTCGGGATCTGCGTATTGGCATGTAATCCCGTTAATTTACCCTGATGTTGTTTTAAGGGGACCAAGATGGATTGGTGAGAAAATTTTCGCGCAAGATCCAGGTATTTGGGGTTTTGAGTAATTGCAGCGACATCTGCAAAAATTTCATTGAGACCACCATGTTCACTGCGCAACATATCCTGTATTTGATTCTCAGACAGTTGGGAAACCAATCTCAGAGCCCAATCAGTCATCTCAATAAGCATGGTTTTAGCGGTTTGATTAGCCGTCAGCAAGAAGACATCGCGCAATCCGGCGTAGGTTTTATGAATATTATAAAGCGGAACCCACTTTCCATTTAGACTAAAAGTGCTTGATTGGATATTACCCATATGAATTTCTTCCCAGATGCGTTTACCTCCCGGGACACCGCCAATATAGCCATTTCCATTTGCTTGCTGACAGTGCCGCAGGGTTATAATCATATAATCAAGTCGTTCTTTGATCCGCGGATCGTCAGTAGAAGCGTACATATGTGAGAGTGCAGAAAGGTAATGACCGCCGATATGACCGTCCAAACCAGTGTTTTCCCAGTTCGTGTAAGATTCTTTAATGACAGGTAAGCCAGCTTCCCTTAAAAACGGAGTAAGTAGACGATCAGGATCCATCGCCAATAGGTATTGCAAATCAAGCTGTTGTGCATGATAAAAGGGGCCCGGTAATAATCGAATATCCTTTAGATCGAAATAGTTTAGCTGTTTGGGTGACTGTGCAAATAAAGATGAACAAAAAGCGAATACAAAGATTATTTGGGAAAGACTACTATTTAATTTCATTTCAAATTTAAGGTATGTAATCAGCTGCATGATCAAAGTATGCAACAAGTTGGTTATTGGATAATTCGAAGTATTGTATCGTTAAACCAAAGATATAAATTACAAAACGATTTTTAAATGTTTTTTTAACATTTATTATGCTGCTATATTTAGATGCCTGTTGATCCTTTGATTTGAAGCAATTTTATCGGAGGAATACCGTCGTACGTCTTATTGATGTTATATTGATTATACCTCCTGCGAATCGAAATTTGGAAGAAGGGTCTGAACTTGTATTGAAGACACCTGGCATTAACCTGTTAATTTATTGGTTTTAGACATTTTTACCCTTCTTTTAATTATTTGTTGCAAGGTCATTTTTTCGAAACCTATAGCTTTGCTTAATAACCAATTGGCGAACCGCTAGCGCATTCTTATGAATGATCCGAGAATGGGAACAATGAATTTTTAGCAATGCATCTTGTATTCTTTTAGTGCTTACAGTCAGTATGCTAGTAATAACCAATTCGTGTAAATAAATAACCAAGTACTCGCCTCTAGGGGCAATAAGACATTTATCTCAAATAAGATTATGAACAGAAATTATGTGTCTTCTTTCTTTTGTTTTCCTAAAGAAAGGAACAGGAAAGTAAAATGGTTGTTAATGGCTTCCATGTTAATGTCCATTGGGCGACTGTCTGCTCAAGAAAAAGTCATTCACGGAAAGATCGTAAGCGATCAAGGGAAACCGATTATCGGGGCATCGATCAAAGTGAAGGACAAAACCCTCAGTACATCAACAAATGAGAAAGGCGAATTTGTACTCAAGCTCAATCCAGGCGAAACCATTATTGTATCCAATGTAGGATATAATCATGTAGAATATGTAATCGGTAATTCTTCGGAAATCAGTATCTCGCTTGTGGCTTCAGAAATTGCGGTAGATGAGGTTGTAGTGGTGGGCTACGGTAAGCAGAAGAAGGTCGATCTGACGTCTTCTATTGCTGTTGTGGATACCAAAGATCTTGTGAAAGTCCCCGGAGGAACGATTGCCACGCTTCAGAGTGCTGTGCCGGGGGTGCAGGTAACCAATGGTGCCATCCGTATCCGTGGTGTTGGATCCATTAACGGAACTGATCCGCTTTATGTGGTTGACGGAATGATCGGTGGAGCTATGCCCGACGAAAATAATATTGCCAGCATCCAGGTTCTGAAAGATGCTGCTTCAAGTGCCATTTATGGTGCCCGGGGGGCCAATGGTGTTATTTTGGTCACCACAAAACGGGGTAAAGCAGGGGATGTGAAGCTCGATTACAATGCTTTCGCCGGCATCAAAAATATTTCTCACAATGTGCCCCTCCTGAACGGTCAACAATTGGCCGAACTGATTAATGAGGAAATGTACAATAAAGATCCTTCGCGCCAAGACTATCTAGCCGCTTTGTCCAAACCGTCCGCCATCGGGCAGGGGTATAATATGATGAATGAATTGTTGCAGACGGGCAATTACCAAAGGCATAATCTCTCGGTTTCGGGCGGATCTCAAAATGCTAATTTTCGGCTGAGCGGTATCTATGCTACAGACAAATCCATTATTATTCAGGATAAAAACAAGTATTATGGGACCCAATTTATCTCTGATTTTACCAAGGGAAAACTCAAAATAGGTGAAACACTATCCTTGGGCTATACCCGTCGTAACTGGAGCGATAAAAATATTATCGATGCACAAAAGTGGTCCTCGACATTACCGTTGTACGATGCGAACAGCAGCACAGGATTTGCAGGAGCAGGGAATGGAACAGATGTACAGAGTGCTTTGGCAAATGCTTATCTCAACAAAAATGTCAATGACAATTTTTCGGTAAACGGCAATGCCTGGGCTACCTATGAAATCATAAAAGGACTGGTTTATAAATTTAACATGGGAATAGACCTTAGCCGTGTGCGGAATGAGGGATATATCGGCAACTACTCGGTCGGTCAATATCAAAACCATAGTCCTGATGAGCTCAATATATCCAGCAGTCAGAATAACCGCTGGTTATTTGAAAATACGCTGACGTATGAAAATAATTTTGGAAAACATGCGATTTCTGCTTTGGCAGGGATCACCTCGGAAGAGTCGCGATACAATGCTGTAAACGCGGGTGCCCGTGGTTTGCCCAGTCCAGATGTTTTGATCCTCAATTCGGCTTCCTTGGCCAGTTCCCGTCTTGTGGGATCAGGTGTAGGGCAATCGGCCATGTACTCGATGTTGGGTCGGATCAACTATAATTATGACAATCGTTACCTGTTGACATTTAATATGCGACGGGATGGATCGGCCAACTTTAGCAACCAATACCGTTACGGCAATTTTCCTTCGGTATCAGCAGGCTGGCGGATCAGCCAGGAATCATTTATGAAAGCCTTTCCTGCGATCAGCGAATTGAAACTACGCGGTAGTTATGGGCTTTTGGGGAATTCGGATATTGCACAATATCAATATCAACGGACGGTTAGTTTCGATCATGTCTGGTATTACCTGAACAATGTGATGGTCACGGGTGCCCTGCCACAGACGCCCTCCAATCCGAATGTAAAATGGGAAAGTCAGTATTCAACTGACCTTGGTCTCGATCTGGAACTCTTTGATCATAAGTTGGCACTGACTGTCGATTACTATAATAAAAAGACGGAGGACATGCTGATCAATGTACCCATTTCGTTTACCGCCGGCTATGTCAACAACTTTCCCGTGCTGAATGCCGGCAGCATACGGAACCGGGGCTGGGATATCTTGGCATCGTACAAAGATCAGGTAGGTAATTTTGGCTATCGTATCGGCGCCAATATTTCTTTTGTGAAAAACCGTGTGCTGAGCCTGGGCAACAATAATGAAATTTTATGGGGAAGTATCTCGCCTGGGGGAGAAAATGTCACAAGGACGGCCGTTGGCCGTTCAGTGGGGGAATTTTGGGGCTACACAACCAACGGTTTATATACTAACCAAGCGCAATTGGATGAAGATAAAGCTTTTGCGCCCAATGCAGCACTTGGGGATGTACGGTTCAACGACCGAAATGGCGACAAGGTCTTAAATGATCAGGATAAGGACTTTTTGGGAAGCCCAATACCCGATTTTAGCTATGGTTTCAATGCTGATGTTAGCTATAACAGTGCTATAGGGATGTTTGATCTGTCGATGATGTGGCAGGGAAGTCAAGGAAACGACATCTACAACAATAGCCGCTATTGGGGCGAGGGGATGTACCATTACTATAATAATTTTGCTTCAACGCTGGATCGCTACCGTGCAGAAGAAATTATCTTCAAAAATCCAGTATCCGGTGAAACGACAGTGTATCCCAAAAATACAGATACCGATATTCCACGTGCTGTACTTGGTGATCCTAATCAGAATTTAAGGGCTTCGAACAGGTTTGTTGAGGAAGGTTCTTATCTGCGGCTCAAAGTCGTCAATATTGGTTACAGTTTTTCTAGCCCGACGCTTGATCGCTGGAAGATCGATCGTTTACGGTTTTATGTAGGCGCAAAGAACCTGCTGACCTTTACCAAATATTCGGGTTACGACCCAGAAGTTGGCTCGGGTGATACACGTTCTAACTTAAGCCGTGGAATAGATGGACAAACCCCATGGGGACTGAGTTTCCCTAATTCTAAGGAGTATTTTTTTGGTATTCAAATTTTATTCTAATTACTAAATAGAAATCATGAACAGACACTATATTAAACTTGCTGCTGCTGCTCTGTTATTACAGTTTTCGAGCTGTAAACCAAATTTGGATCTCTCCAACCCGCAGGAATTGTCGACAGATACTTATTATAAAACAGCAGATCAATTGGAAAATTCGGTTGTACCCGCATACCAGGCACTGATCGGGCGTACGCAGGGGGGATATGCACGTAGTTTGTATTACGAACTTTTGGCTCCCGGGGACGATTATAACCATACCTTTAAATGGGAGCCCATGTATCAGGATACGTACAATACTCCTGCTAGTGATGGGATGGCAGCCCTTACCTGGAAAGATTTTTGGAACGGGGTTTTTGCGGCGAATTTGGCCATCGACCGTATAACAAATTTTGCAGGTGAAATAGAGCAGAATAGAAAAAATAGACTTTTGGGCGAAGCTTATTTCCTGAGAGCGTTGCATTATTGGCATCTCGGAATGCTTTTTGGAGAAACCATTCCGCTGATTAACAAACCGGTGGAAACAAACGAAGATTACTATCCGGGCAATTCACAGGCAGGTGCTGTGTACGCACTGATCGTAGATGATTTTAAAAAAGCTTCGGAATTGTTGCCGACGCGGGCCGCACTCTATGCCGATAGTAAAATGATTGGTCGGGCAACAAAAGGTGCAGCACAAGCTTATCTCGCCAAAACTTACCTTTATAAACCCATTCTGGCAAAAGGACAGACGGCGGATTTTGCAAATGCTGAGATTCAATTAAAAAGTGTTATTGATAGTAAGGAGTACCAATTGATGTCCTCCTATAGAGATAATTTTTTGGAAACGAAAGAGAATAATCAGGAGTCTGTTTTCGAGGTACAACTCTATAATGGGCCAGGTTGGCTCGGGGACGATATATCGAGCTCGTGGCGATGGCAGGAAATCGGCATGTTTGACGGCACCGGTGGCGCTTGGTGGAATCTCGCTCCCAATAAAATGGCACATGATGAATTTGAAGATGGAGATCCTAGAAGGTTTATGACCTTATGGTGCGAGAATGGCGCAAAGTTTACGCAATTGGATGGTAAGGTCACCACTTATACGGACTGGATGAAAAGTCTGGCGACCAATAAGGATCTCTATGGTACAAGAAAATATTGCCCAGATGTGCAGATAGCGGATTTTGACAATGGCAATAACGACCGCATTTTTCGGTATAGTGACGTCCTTCTTCTTTATGCGGAGTGTCTTAACGAACGAGGTGATATAGCCGGTGCCAAGCAATATATCAACCTTGTGCGTAAACGTGCCAATAATATCGTTCCTGATGAGCAGCCTCACATGTGGTATCAAAAATCCAATGGAACAATTCCCGAGGTAGACGGATTGATTGCGCAGGGTTTAGTGAAAAACGGTATTTCGTTGACTACCATTAAAAATATTATCGTGCATGAGCGATTTGTTGAATTTTTGGGCGAATATCAACGATATTTTGACCTTTTGCGGTGGGGTATGGCCGATCCCGCCTGGCTGGAACCTTTAAAGAAAGGGGGCTGGTCGCCAAAAGCCATGTATTATCCTTTCCCTCAAGCTGAACTGGATAATAATAAAAATTTAAAAGGTAATGAGATGAACAATTGATCTGAGAAAGTTATTGGTTATTTATTCATAGTTAGTGTTAGGTGGAGGTGCCCTTTTTAGGGCACCTTTTTTGGGAATCAACTGAACAAAAAGAATCCGGTGTCGATATTGTACTAGTATTGATCGATTATGTAGTTTCTTTCCTAGGACAATACAGTTATTTTTGATTTTAGAGAAAATAACAAATTATAAACCGAATGATTTTGTCCGGCACTTTGCGCTCAAAGCATTCCAATCGAAGTTCAGATTACAATGGATAGAAGAACAGCAATTAAATGTCTCGGTGCGACTATTCCGAGCCTTTTCCTGAGTAAATTTAGCCTTGCCCAAGCTTATCTGGGAAAAGCTCCTTTTCATCCCGACTGGCGTTCACTAGAAAACTATCAGGTACCTGAGTGGTTCAGGGATGCCAAATTTGGTATCTGGGCCCATTGGGGACCACAGTGTCAACCTGAAAGGGGTGACTGGTACGCACGCGGCATGTATCAGGAGGGATCGGATCAATACCGGTATCATGTCGAAAAATATGGACATCCTTCCGTTTTTGGATTCAAGGATGTGATCCATCAATGGAAAGCTGAAAATTGGGATCCAGAGGAGCTGATGGAGCTCTATAAAAATGCGGGCGCACAGTATTTTATGGCTTTGGCCAATCATCATGATAATCTGGATCTTTATCGCAGCAGCCACCATAAATGGAATAGTGTCAATGTTGGTCCCAAAAAAGACATTGTTGGCGGCTGGGAGCGTGCTGCTAAAAAGCGAGGGCTCAAATTTGGTGTGAGCGTACATGCGGCCCATGCCTGGACCTGGTATGAACCGGCGCAACGAAGTGATAAAGCCGGAAAGTTTGCCGGAGTACCTTATGATGGGAAGCTGACAAAGAAAGACGGTGCAGGAAAATGGTGGGCGGATTACGATCCGCAGGAACTCTACGCTCAGGATCATGAACTTAGTTTGGATAGCAATGACGACAATATGGTTCATCGGCAGTGGCATTGGGATGTCGCCTCCGGCGTGAGCGTACCTAACAAAATGTACTGTGAAAATTTTAAAGCACGTACCCTTGAACTGATGGACAACTACAAACCCGACATGGTTTACTTTGACGATACTGTGCTGCCACTTTATCCAATAAGCAATGTTGGACTGGAAATAGCAGCCGACTTTTATAATAAGAGCATGCAGGCGAATAAGGGCAAGGTCAATGTGGTGATTAACGGTAAAATCCTGAATGAACAGCAACGGAAATGCCTGGTATGGGATATCGAACGTGGACAGAGCAATACCATTGAACCGCAACCCTGGCAGACCTGTACCTGTATCGGTTCGTGGCATTATGATCGACGGATTTACGATAATAATCATTATAAATCGGCCAAAACCGTTATTCATATGTTGATTGATGTGGTCAGTAAAAACGGTAACTTATTGTTAAGTGTACCCTTGCGCGGTGATGGTTCTATCGACGACCGGGCAAAGGAGGTCGTTGAGGGAATAGGAAGTTGGATGGTGGTGCATAAAGAAGCCATTATTGGAACACGTCCATGGCATATTTTTGGCGAAGGGCCGGCACAGGAGGAAGCGCCTTCACTGAGTGTACAGGGCTTCAATGAAGGAAAGGGAAAAGCTTTTACCGGCGATGATATCCGTTTTACGACAAGAGGAAATACATTGTATGCCTTTATCATGGGAACAACGACCGAAAAGCAAATTACAATTAAGTCATTGGGACGCATTGCCGCCCATACGAGAAAGGTCAGTCAGATACAGTTACTCGGGACTGATGATCGGATTTCCTTTCGGCAACTGGACAATGCCCTGCAAGTATCCCTACCAGACGGCTTCGTTCAAAACAATGTCTCTACGGTATTGAAAATTACCTAATAATTTTCACTTTTTGAGCTACTAATTAGATGTTGCGCTTTGGATAAAACGTCCAGAATTGTATCTCGAGGGATAGCAAGGCAGGCTGTATGACTAAAGCGTGCGATATTGAGTCCTATAAAATTGCCTTTGCTATCGACGATCGGACTTCCACATTCGTCAGCATGAATGCGTGAATCGTGGATAAATACTTGCGGAAAATTATCCCTTCGCAATGACTTTCCTTGAGGAATGTTGTTGGCCGGATGTGGATTTTCCCGAAGGTTCCATCTGGAAAGAATGATCTTCGTATGTAGCTCGGTCACCCCGCGTCGGAAGTGAACCTGGAGTGTATCACCTGCATAAAATTGTTGCATCGCGGCGTTGATTTTGGCGGCGCTTGCCACATCATGACCGTTTAATGCAATCATTCTGTCGCCAGCAAGAAGTCCGGCTCGGTCTGCAGCACCCATGCTGTCCACTTTTGTTAATGTTGGAAAGCCTTGGATTTCCTGCATCTGTGCATCGAACGTTCCCGGGATGGGAATTCGTGGGAATGTTTGGGGCGACATGCCGAGGACACCGGTTTTACGCTGATTGGCCGCAAGCAGCGACCACAACTTTATTCCGAGTAAGGAATCAGGAAGGCCTTGTCCGGCTATCTTCGATGCAGTGACTGCCGGAAATTTATGGTCACTCACAAGTGCTATCAGGTCGTTTTTTTCATTTCTGAACAAGATCTTCAAGGCATAGTTTCTGTTTTGAATTGTGGCGATTGGTGCCGCACCAACCTGGCTGCTTTTGGATAAAATTACCTGCTTATTGTTTGCCAGGTTAAATGCAGTACCTAATATACGCGTTCGATATCCGTTTAATGTACTACCGATGGGGATGGGCTGAACGTTTGTTTTCGGATCTTGAGCTGGTTTTTTGAGCCCCAATTCCGCGAGCTTTTTTGCTAAGGGATCACTACCGATTGAATCGGGATCAGTGGGGTAACTGCTGATCGCAGTTGGATGAGTCAGCGACCGCCAATAGATGCGATAGCTGTTTACAGGAACCTCAAAATTGCTACCCTCCGCAGCGTCAATACGGCTATGTAGACCAATTACGCGGCCTAGGGCATCAAACAAGGGGCCTCCGGAATCACCGGGCTCCATGATACTGCTGCTTTGAATGAAACCATAGTCATCCATTTTTTTTAGAATGCGTCCAGCGCGAAGAAAGGGAAAGTTGAAGGGCAGGGTTTCGGGATAGGATAGCCCAAAGCAGCGTTGGTTTTCAGAGATGGATGAGGACCAGCCCATCTCGGCAAAAGGCCAGGGGCCTTCGCCCTGCATCTTCATCATGGCAATATCGGGCAAGTTGCTCTGTTGGTCGACGACAAGTCGTCCGAGCGCTTTGGCAAGACCCTGCTTGCCATTAGGAAAAATCACACGATAGAAATTGCCCGGCTTCGTGGAATGCGCCACAGTGAGGATAGATCCATCCGTGCACACGATGACTCCACTGAAAGGCGCACTGTTTTGTTGACCGCTCACACTGTCTATACCGAACATTTTTATGGAAGCCGCTAGCGCCCGGTCAATAATAGATCTCGGTATCTCGCGGTCAGCGGTCTGCTTGCTCTGTGCTAAGCAGCAATTGTAACACGTGATCAAGCACAAAATTGTCCAAATAATGAGGTATTGGAGGAGGGTGCTTTCAGAAAATTTTTTGGAACAAGGTATCATACTGCAAATAGGTTGATTTATTGGATTAGGTTTTGCTTTACAAAGCCACAGCTCAAAGGTAGCGGATTTGTTAACAGAAAAACAAGGGTAAAGAAACAGTTCTGAATAAATTATTGACCTTAGCGTGTTTTTAATGCGGTTTGCTGAAAAATTTATGGCTTAATACAGAAAAATTAAGAAAAAATAATAGGAAAAATCTAGAAATAGGTCGGCCATAGGAAGTATCCATTCTTTTTAGTTATCTTTATCCACGAAAAGATTAACTGCTTGCTAAACCGATCTACCGATGAACTATACGAGCGAAAAAGAGCTGCTTGAAGACTTCCTAAACGGGGAGGAGCAGGCTTGCGCGCATGTATACAACCGTTATTTTAGTCGCATTTGTTTATATGCATCGAGTTTTGTGGATGAAAGTAAAGAAGCTGAAGATATTGCCGAGGAGGGATTTATCCGCTTGTGGCAGAGCAGGCGGCGCTTTGAAAGTTTATCACATCTGAAGGCAGCCCTTTATCAGGCTACGCGTCATGTAGGAATCAATCACCAGACCGCCCGGAAGCGAAGATTAAATCGGGTCGATAGTTACGTGGCGCAACAGGAGCCGGATCAAAAATCCCATTTGCATGAGGTTGTCTACGCTGAAACAATGGCCGAACTATACGATGCCATTCAGAAGCTACCTCCAAAAGCACGTGAAATTATTCAGCTAAGCTACCTCGAAGGCAACAGCAATCAGGAAATTGCGGATCTATTGCAGCTAAATATTCAAACGGTAAAAAATCAAAAATTACGTGCCCTAGGCCTGCTACGCCAACATTTGAAACGCGATTCCTTTAATTATCTGCTCTCGTTGATCGTTCTTTTTGGAAAAATTTAATTTTTTTTTATTGCCTTTGGTACTTTTTTAAATTGGTGTGGTATCTATAGATGAAATAGTTCAAAATGGATTCTAAAGAAGTAGAAAAACTTATTCGTATCAGTTCGCTTGTCCTCCACGAAATGCGGGGAACGCTTAGCGACGGAGACCGCCTTTTTCTGGAGAGCTGGCTAAAAGAATCCGCAATGAACAAACAGATCTATCAACGTTGTCTGGATGAGGCACAGCAGCGTGATGGGTATGCTAGTTTGCAGCATTTTGAAAAGCAACGTAATTTTGAGTCGATAAAAGCTAAGCTTTCCTTCCATTCTTCAAAGAAAAGGTCTGGGCTACTGAAGCGTTTATGGCCTTATGTTGCCGCCGCCAGTGTGGTGTTGGCCCTTTCTGTCGTTTGGTACTGGAATCAGGATAACAGTCGACCGGTTCAAACGCAGCGGGTGGCTGTAAATGACCGCCTTCCGGCTTCGCATCAGGCGATTATAACGCTCTCGGACGGCAGACAGTATGCCTTGAATGGGGGCGAAAAACAAGTCGTGATCGATGGCAATGGCATACGTTATGATGACGGTCATGAGGTTGCGTCGATCAACGCCGCAGTATCTGCCCGGATAGAAACTCCGCGTGGTGGTACTTACGAAGTCACTTTGCCCGATGGTACTCTGGTCAAACTAAATGCAGGGACGATACTATCTTACCCGACAGTATTCGCGAAAGACAGACGCGAGGTCAGTCTCCGAGGCGAGGCCTATTTTGAAGTTAAAAAACGGAAAGATCAACCTTTTATAGTCCACACCCAAAATCAGCAGGTACAGGTACTTGGAACACACTTTAATCTCAATGCCTATCAGACAGCAACAGAGACAAAAACAACTTTGCTGGAGGGAAAAGTGGAGGTAAAAGAGCTGATCAAAGGCCAAAAAGTAACCTTGCTGCCAGGCGATCAGTCGGTCAACACCGGAACGGAGCTGACCAAGCATCCGGTCAACGTACAGCAGGAAATCGCCTGGGTATACGGAAAATTTAACTTTGACGGAAAATCACTTCGGCAGGTCATGGATGAACTGTCCCAATGGTATGCGATTGATGTGGTTTATAAGGGCGATGTACCTGATGTTTCCTTCTTCGGAGGAACATTCAGAACGAGCAAATTATCAACCATTCTCAAAATATTAAAAGACCAGGATCTGTCGTATCATTTGACGGGCGATGGGAAACTCATCATTGAAAATAATAATCCTAAAGCACAGAAAGGAGGGCAATAAAGAACGAAAAATTATACATTACCATACAATATGAATTAACAAATTGGGCAGTGGATCCTATCATCTAAGCAAATGGATCCTGCAATCTAACCTAACTAAACTAACTAGAATTAATGAAATTAAGTTGTTTTTCACAAGCGACCAGACCCCTTTTATGGCTAGTTTTTGCTGTCTTAGTCCAGCTGGGCCATAAGGTAAATGCGCAGACCGTAACCTATGCCGGGCGCAATATTCCGCTGATGGATGTGCTGCAGGTTGTCAAACTTCAGACGAACTATGAGGTGCTTGGAGCCAAAAAGATGTTGGAATCGGCAAAGCCAATTTCCATCAAAGCGGACAAAATGCCCCTTAGATTATTTCTTGATAAAATTTTAAGTCCGCAGGAAATCGGCTATACAATTGAATCGAAGACAATTTTCCTGGAAAGGAAAGCAAGTCGACGGAAAGCTGAAGCCAAAAGCCTTCCGCAAGGGGAAAAATCATTCCAAAAACAGATCCGGGGAAAAGTCCTGGGAAAAGACCGGATGCCTCTTTCCGGAGTGAATATTTCACAGCTAGGCAATACCATCGCAGTAGCCGATCAAGAGGGACATTTTTCCTTTGTTGGTACAATGCAACCGCTTACATTAAGTCGGGTTGGTTATAAAAACTTCAGCCTTACTTTGGTCGAAAATAAAGAGGAGTACAACGTACAGATGGAAGAAGAGGCGAATGCACTAGAGCAGGTTGTTGTTACCGGTTATCAGGTGCTAAAAAAAGATTCCTACACGGGAACAGCAATTACCAAAAGCGGGGAGGAGCTGCGGCAGGTAAATCCGCAAAACGTCCTACAGGCCATGCAGGTATTTGATCCTTCTTTTAAAATTTTGCCCAACAATTTAGCTGGGTCTAACCCCAATGCGCTTCCTAATATTAATGTGCGTGGTTCCTCAGCGTTACCGAGTGGAAGTACAGATGTGCTGCGTCGTGATAATGTCACGACAACGATGAATTTACCAGCTTTTATCTTGGATGGCTTTGAAGTTAGCCTGGAAAAAGTAATGGATTTGGATATGACGCGCATTGAGAGTGTCACCACGTTGAAAGATGCGGCGGCGAGTGCTATCTACGGTTCACGTGCAGCTAATGGCGTAATGGTAATCGTCACCAAGGCTCCCAAAGAAGGTAAATTGCAGGTAACCTATACGCATGAAACTAATGTCAATATGCCAGATTTGTCAGGTTATAATCTATTAAATGCAACGGATAAGCTTGCTTATGAGAAGCTTGCAGGGCTCTATGATGGTGAGAAACAACGTCAATCGCAGGACATATTGGACGAATTATACTATCATAAACTGGCAAATGTACTTGGGGGAATAGATACCTATTGGCTATCGCAACCGGTACGCACAGCAGTTGGGCAAAAACATGGCGTTTTCTTGGAAGGTGGGGCACAAACTTTTCGCTATGGTGTGGATATGCGTTACCAAACGCGGCCGGGGGTGATGAAAGGTTCTGGCAGAAATCAGTATTCTGGCGGATTGAATTTTAGTTACAATCCAAAAAATAAAATTCGTTTTCAGAATGAGCTCTCCATTACTGTTGTCGATGGCCGTGAATCTCCTTATGGTAGTTTTGAAAATTTTGTTAAAATGAATCCTTATTATAGACTGAAAGATGATCAAGGTAACATCACACAATTGTCGGATCGTTGGATCAGGGTAGATCCTTCAGGAAATAGAAATGAGGAGTATGTGCTTAATCCTGCATATGATGCAACATTGAGCAGTTATAACAAATCGGGCTATACCGAATTATTGAATAACCTTTCAGCTGACGTTGATCTCGGTAAGGGGCTGCGCCTTCGGGGATTGCTTTCTTTGTTGAAACGGATGAATACGGGTGACGATTTCCGTTCGCCTTTGTCTAACGAATTTTATTCCTACGAAACTTCTAGGGCAGATGAAAGAGGAAGCTATGGAAGTTATAGCAACGACGAGTTGTATTGGGATGGAAATGTACGTTTGAATTGGGACCGAAATATAGGAAAGCATTATTTCAATATGATCGCTGGTGCCAATATAAGAACGGAAAGTTATGATGAACGCTATTTCAAAGCAATTGGTTTTCCGAATGACCGTTTTACTGACATTGGTTTTGCGAAAGGTTATGAAGAGGGAAAAAGCCCCGAAACAAAAGTAGGCGCTTCTCGTCTATTTGGTTCTTTCTTAAGTGGTAATTATAGTTATGACAACCGCTATCTGTTTGATGCGACCTTACGCATCGACGGTTCGTCAAAGTTTGGTGCAAATAAGCGGACTGCACCTTTTTGGTCGACGGGAATCGGCTGGAATATGCATAATGAAAAATGGTTTGCCACCAAGGTAATTAGTCAGCTACGCCTTCGAGCAACTGTTGGTTTGACGGGTTCAGTTCAATTTGACCCTTATATGTCGCGCGTTACTTATTCCTATGATAAAAACAATTGGTATTCGTCGGGATTAGGAAGTACGGTGCGTAATTATGGCAATGAGAACCTTGCTTGGCAGAGGACGCAATCGGTGGACTTGGGTGTAGATATCGGCTTTTGGAGTAACAAATTAACGTTTTCACTGCGTAACTATAGTAAAATTACGAAGGATATTTTGGCGGACATCAATATTGCTCCTTCAACAGGATTTGGTTCCTATAAGGAAAATCTGGGCGATATGGAGAATAAGGGAATCGAGCTTGGGGTCAATTGGCAGGCGATCAAAAGTGAGAAATGGACATTGAGCTTGCTGGCTAATCTGGTACAAAATCGTAATAAGATTGTGCGTATTTCCAACGCATTGAAAAGTTACAATGAACGTGCAGATGAGGAGCAGCAGAAAGATGAATTTAAAGCTGTGCCCTTATTGCGTTATGAGGAAGGACAGTCAATGGATGCCATTTACGCAGTTCCATCGTTGGGTATAGATCCTGAAAGCGGACGGGAAGTCTTTGTGAAACGAGATGGTAGCCTGACCTATACCTGGGATCCACGGGATATCGCGGTAGTTGGTGTAGCTACACCAAAAATGGAGGGGTCTTTCGGGGGCACCTTACGTTACCAGCAGTGGATGTTGGTCGCCTATTTCCAAACGCGTATGGGGGGCAAAACCTATAACCAGACCCTCGTAGATCGCGTGGAAAATGCAGACCCACGTTACAATGTGGATGCCAGAGTGCTTGAGGAACGATGGAAAAATCCAGGAGATCACACGTTTTTTAAGAGTATTGAGGATTTGGGACGAAGCGAGTTATCTTCTCGTTTTGTGATGCCAGACAATCTATTAACACTGCAATCCCTGAATATCTCTTATGATGCGAATCAAGCTTTTGCCAATCGCTTGGCGCTGGCGAGTTTGCGCATAGGCCTGATCGGCAATGATATTTTTCGCTGGTCTAATGTGAAGGAGGAGCGCGGCATTAACTATCCTTTTGCACGATCAGTGACCTTAACATTACAGGCTAGATTTAAATAAGGTTTGCTAAGACCAAGAATGTAGATTGATAACAATCTTATTCTTGAAAATTGCTTGATACAAACGAACTAACATATGAAAAAGAAAAATATATTTATCCTCTTACTTTGCAGTATCTTTCTGTTTTCCTGTCAGAAGTGGCTGGATATACAGCCACAGAGTGAGGTCGAAAAAGACCGGCTCTTTACTACGGAGGATGGTTTTAAGGAAGCACTATTGGGAATCTATACCCGCTGTGCTAACGGCGATCTCTACGGTAAAGAATTGACAATTGGCACACCTGAAGTCCTCGTACAGAATTATACCATTCCAAACAATGATCCTCTTCGTTATCAAAAGACCGCGCGATTTTTATACGATGACGGTGACTTTAAAGATCGCAAAGACAATATTTGGAAAGGTTTATATCATGGGATAGTGAATGCTAATCTTTTATTAGCCGAAATCGATGGAAAAAGAAATCTGTTTGTTGGAGACAACTATGCTTTGATCAAGGGTGAGGCGCTGGCTTTGCGTGCGTTCCTTCATTTCGACGCCTTACGTTTGTTTGCTCCAGCACCTATCGTGAATGCGCAGGCAGATGCAATTCCCTATGTTACAAAATATTCAAATAAAACGACGCCCTTGAGCAAAGTGTCCGCAGTGCTGGATTCTGTCATTGCAGATCTGACGATCGCGAAAGATTTATTAAAGGTAGATCCAATACGCGCGGCTTCTTATGTGGTAGGTTATCCAACAGAAAGGGACACGTTGGCGAACTCAGAATTGAGCAGTAGCAGTCTCTTTTTGCAAAATAGGAGACATCGGCTGAATTATTATGCCGTATGTGGTGCGCTAGCCCGGGTGTATCTCTATAAAGGAGATAAATCCAACGCTTTAGCAAATGCGCTGGAAGTCATTGCGTCCAATAAATTTCCTTGGACAAATAACACTGATTTTCAATCCGTCAAGGAGGATAAGAAGGACAGGATTCTTTATAAAGAGCTTTTATTTGCCTGGTATATTCCCGGAATGAACCTGGAGTATAATCAAGAATGGTTTAGTACGGGGCGGATGAATCTGGATAAAGAAGAGGGACGGACAATTTATGAAGTTGGTGGAAACGGCGGCGGTGATCTTCGTTATACCCAATGGTTCGGTTCGGTGAGTGTGGGCACTACGGCTTTAAGTTCGCTAGTAAAATACAATAGAAACACATTCAGTGATGATTTTGAGGCTAATCTGCATTATCTAATGGCGCCAGCGATACGCTTAAGCGAGCTCTACTATATTGCTGCTGAATGTAACTATGAAAGCAACCCTACTGTAGCGGCACAATATCTGAATCAGGTGCGCATACAGCGCGGTATAGGAGAACCTGCAGACGTATCGACGGTGACAAAATTCCGCACAGAATTACTCAAGGAATACCGTAAGGAGATGTATGCCGAAGGCCAGCTTTTTTATGCTTATAAGCGTTTAAACGCTCCTATTATTGGAGAAAAAGGCACCGTCATTCCAGCAAACCAAAAAATCTTTGTATGGCCATTGCCGAGTGATGAAATAACTTATGGACAACGCTAATATAAAATAGAATGAAAAAAAATAGTTATAT
This sequence comes from Sphingobacterium athyrii, assembly GCF_003071065.1. Lineage (GTDB taxonomy): Bacteria > Bacteroidota > Bacteroidia > Sphingobacteriales > Sphingobacteriaceae > Sphingobacterium > Sphingobacterium athyrii. Next base: position 144,467 of record NZ_QCXX01000003.1, read on the forward strand.
ACTGCTGCCATTTGTTTTATTCCTGTTCTTTTCTTGTCAGAAAACAGAACTAAAAACATACGACGCAGCTTCTAATGTTTATTTCGATCTGAGTTCACAAGCACGCGATAGTATCGTATATACTTTTGCCTATGAAATGACCAGAGCATCGGATACACTTTATATCCCTGTTCGGTTAATGGGCAATCGGATGGGAGATCAGCGCCATTTTCAGGTTTACGTGGAGAAGGATTCCTCCACTGCACGGAGTAGTGAACATTATGAAGCATTGTTCGCAGAATATCCCTTGGAAGCAGATCGCGGAATTGGCTATGTCCCATTAATTATCCATAATACCAGGGATTTAGAAGAAAAATCAGTATCGCTTATCTTAAAATTGAAAGCAAGCCCAGATTTCGGTATTGATGATCCGCGGCTGATACGAACATATATCGTTCTTTCAGCACAACTGGAAAAACCAAATTGGTGGGATAATTGGTCGCCATTGGGTGAATATTCAAGGGTAAGGCATCAATTGTTTTTTATAGCAACAGAACAGCGGCAGCTGTCCACCGAGGGATTGGATGCTCCAAAGAACCTCTACTTTGCCAATTTGTTGACCATTATGCTTAATGATCCTTTTAAATGGGTAGCGGACCATCCTGAAAGAGGCTATGTGTTGGAAAGCAGGGATAATGGTCAAAGCTATATCTTCTACCATAAGGACAATCCCAATCGACCAATTCAGTTGAAAAAAAATACTGGCGTGGGTAAATTTTTCTTTATTGATGAATCAGGAAAGGAGCTTAGATAAAATGAAAAAGTTGATAATAAGCATTGTCGTATTGAGTTTGTTAGCGGCCTGCTATAAGGACAAAGGAAATTATGTTATCGATATGCCTGAGTCACCGGTGTTACAAAATTTGGATACGCTCTATGAAGCAATGACAGGCGATAGTCTTATTGTACAGCCTAAAATTACAGGTATAGCTACCGAAGATCTGGAATGTGATTGGCGTATTGATGTTCCGGAGGCCCTTGTGCCAGAAGCCAACCATTATAAAGGGAATGCGCTAAGGATAGTTTTTGGTCTAGAAGCAAAACGTTATACCGCTCGGCTTACTGTAACAAACAAAGCTAATGGGATGAAATATTTTTACCCTTTTAAAATCCAGGGGGTGACAGAGTTTTCTAGGGGTACTTTGGTCTTATCTCAGGATCAGGGTACTGGTAAACTCTCTTTTATTAAACCTGACAACAGTGTTCAGCCTAATATCTATGAAGTTATTAATGGGCAACCTCTACCGGTAGACCCTTTGCAGTTGCACTATGTAAGGAACCAATTTACGAGCAATACGCCGTTAGGATATTGGATTATTTCGAAGCAAGCCGGAGTTCGCTTGAATGTTAATACCCTAAAAAAGGAGAGTTTAAAGCCTGGGACTTTATTCGATAATTTCTTTTTAGCTCCTTCGACCATTAAGGTTGGGAATCTTCAGGCGCATCCACAAGGGGTTCTATTGGGTGTAATCAATGATAAATTCTATGGTGGAGCAACAACAACATGGGATCAGTCGGCAACCTATGGGATGTTTGGTACGTATGCGGATGGGGAGTATGACTTGGCTTCGAAATTTGTGCTTTCTACAGCTAACAACAATTATACGGTCATTGCTTTTGAAAAAAATAAGAAACAATTTGTCCGCATTAATCTCTATGGGTCACCGATGTATTTTGGAACGCAGTATAGTGCGATTAATTCAGCTATTTTTAATCCTACTAATGTAGGTATGGACTTGTTGCAGTTGGTGCAGATCAATAATGCGGACACCTACGCTTATGTGAAAAATGCAACTGGTCAAATCTATGAGTTGATGTTTAATGTGAACTTTTCGGGGCCATTTAACTTCACTTCGGGTCATAAACGACTTTTTATACGGCCAGAATGGATCACCGCTGATACAAAAATGTTGGCAAGTCGTAGTGGTTATATTTACGTTGCAGTACAAAATCAAGTTTTTCGCTACAACCCTTTGAGTGAACAAGTGCAGCTATTAAAGACAGCTATTAAGAGCGAGGTCACTATGCTCAAATTAGAGGATGATGAGAATACTCTTATTGTTGGATCAGTAGGAACACTCTATTATCTCGATATTCAAGTCGGTAAAAATGGCGAGCTTGTCAAAAAAATCGAGGGTATTCCGGGAAATCCTGTTGACATGACCTGGCGTAAGTAAAAAGAATAAAAATAAAATCTAATCATATAAACATGAAAAATTTAAAAATAGCAGCTTTGGCACTGGCATTTTTACCCGTGGCATCATTTGCGCAGCAAGCAAATTTCCAGATCAATGGAAGTGTACCAAAAGCTTTCAATGGTAAAAAAGTGTATCTGGATTATACAAAAGATGGATTTCCGGCATCGGATTCGTCTGCTATTGTGAATGGCAAGTTTAGTTTTAAAGGGACAGTAGAGGAGCCTGCTTATTCAAGAATGGTTTTTGATCAAGAGGGCAAAGGAAAATTGATCGCACAGAATATTGGTGACCGTTTATACTTTTATTTGGCCAATGAGACTTACAACATGACCATCAAAGATTCGTTGCGTACCGCTGCCATAAAAGGGTCGCCGTTGCATAACGCGTATGTCGCTTATTTAAATGAAATTGGCGGTGGTTTCATGGATATTATTGATGCCGGAAACAGGGCTTTTGCTGCGGTAGATAAAAATGCAGCTGACGCCAATGAACAGTACAAAGCGATTCACGAAAAGTTTGAGGCAAAGTTTGAAGCACGTCGGGTAAAGGAACTGGCATTTGCAGCAAAAAATCCGAGTTCAATCTTTGCGGTGGATGCGCTTATAGATGCGGCCAATAAACGCAAGCTCAGTGAGATTGAACCTTTATTTTTGAAGCTGTCCAAAGAGGTGCGTCAAATGACGAATGCACGGCAGCTGGAAGCACGCTTTCTAGCTGAAAGGAGTGTGAAAATTGGCAATAAGGCTCCTGATTTTTCCCAACCGGACACAAATGGGAAAATGGTCAAAGTATCCGATTTTAAAGGCCAGTATGTGCTGATCGACTTTTGGGCAAGCTGGTGTAGTCCTTGTCGTGCTGAAAACCCCAACTTATTGAAGGCATACAACAAATATAAAAGTAAGGGATTGGAAGTGCTCGCTGTATCCCTGGATGATACAAAAGGGAAAAATGCCTGGGTAAAAGCGATTAAGGATGATGGATTGCCTTGGGTACATGTCGCAGATCTAAAGGGCTGGAGCAATGAGGCTGCAGTATTATATGGCGTACGTGCTGTGCCACAGAATTATCTGGTGGATCCGAAAGGAAACATTGTTGCGATCAATATTAAAGGAGAACTGCTGCATCAGGAATTGGCCAAAATTTTTGGAAACTAAGGAGCTAGTGCATGTTCATTGACCCGTGAACGGAATGATGCCGTATATGAAAGATACATACATTGATGATCTTCAATACGACGGGAATATATTATAGCTAGGGATTGAATCCCTAGCTTTTTTATTGCTGTGTTTTCTTCAGAATCTTAAGCATGCTGGTCGCATAATTTTTGCCCAGTTGCCGATATCCCGCCGGACTAAAGTGCAGTCCATCGCCAATGCCGGCACAGTCTGCTGAGGAGACGATATGGGCTGTCGGTACAGTGGCAGGCAAGGTCTGGATGATGCTGTTCATGCTTGCGCATTTGCCTCCGGCTTCGGCCGATAGGAGTTCGCCTGCAAGTAGGGGCACTTCGTCTGCTTTCAAGTGCAAATCGCGCAATAGATTTCCATATACTTTTTTCACTTTATTAGGCCATTGGCGATCGCCAGTGTTGGATTCGCCCTGATGAAGTAAGATGCCTTTGATTACACCTTTCTGTTGTGCTATTTTGGCTAATGCTACAAGTCTTTGATACGGGTTATTGTCATAAGCTGCAAGCATGGATTTCATCCATTCCGGTGCCTTTGACACATAACTGGCCGTGCTGTCTTGATCAAATAACTGAATATGGCAACCACCTACCGAAACGTTGATGACACCGATCTCGATATTTTGGGAAAGATTTTCTGCAAGCATTCTGCCAAAATAATCTGCAGGTGTAAGTCCCGTATGACAACGCGTGAGCGGTGCACGGGCGGGAGACCACTTGCCATACTGCCTTCCCAATTCGGGGCAGTCTACTGCCGCAAGTACATGGAACCGACTATTGGTGATGGTATCCTGTGGTTCGAATTGACCATGGCCCTCCATATTGGATTGTCCAAAACAAAGGTATATATGAAAGTTTTTGTCTTGGGCGAAAGCTGCTGTTGCAGTTAAACTGTAAAATAGAATAAGAAGCTGCAAAATGTTAGAAAATTTTTGTTGCATGGTGAATTTTGAATGTTTTTGTTAAAAAAAATATTCGCGGTAAGTATTACCTACCGCGAAAAAGGATGTATGTAAGGGATTTGGAAAAAATAAGTGTTTCGTTTTAGTAGTTTATGATCTATCTCTTTTGCATCAAAGCTTCAATAACAGCCTGGTAAGCGGGTTTTCGGACAAATCCTTCGGTCCATAAACCAATTGGCTCTCCGCGACGCCAGAATGAACTCTCATGATCGGGGCTATCCAATGGGCTCCATATGGTAATACCGTACTGTTTATCTTTTGGAATGATTTCGAGATATTTCTCAACGACAAATCTGTACAGGTCAGCTTGTTTCTGATACATCTCAGCAGTGGCATTGCTAGTCTTGATGCCATTTCCTAAGCCAATATCAAGCTCGGATACTTTGACCATCTTACCTGTGGCGGCCAATAGATTGAACATACTGACGATATTGTCTTTGCTGGTATTGATATCGATGTGCATCTGGGTGCCGATCCCATCCACTTTAACACCTTTGCTTTCGATGTAGCTGACATAGGCGATCAGCCCCTTACATTTGTTGCCACTGCCTTCTAAGCCATAGTCATTGATGAATAGGAGATCGTTGGCATTGCCATATTTGCGGGCAAGCTGGAAGGCTTTTACGGCATAATCTTTCCCTAAGTAATCCTGCCAGTAGAATTCGTCATCAGCCAGATCGGTTTTTCCGATTCCGGTCTTTAAGGCATATTGGTCTGGCCAGTCGGACATCGGTTCGTTAACGACATCCCAGGCTTTGATATAACCTTTGGTTTTTTCCAGCATACCAGCAATAAATGTCTCCAGCGCTTTGGTGAGTATGGTTTCTTTCTCTGCCGGTGTTTTTTCAATAATGTAGCCTCCAGGACTGCCATAACCCTCACCATCTGCAGACTGTGCTCTAGTAGAGTTATTTCCCCAGCCGCCCCAGCCATCAATATTGCTTTCAAAGTCCCCGTTGGCAATCAGATTGGCTGAACTACCTGTTTTTGTGAGCACGACCTTGTCGATAAAAATAGTGCCGTCGTATTGGCCGAAGTTGATGATAAGACGATTGCGGTCAGCAGTTGCAGTAACTTTGAGTTCGTACTCTTTGTAACTTGTCGTTAATGCTAAGGTACCCATATTGTCCCCGGTAAAATTGGAGCTAGTCTGCAAATCGATGCCTATGTTGCCCGCTTTAGTGCCCCGAGCAACAATCTTCAAGACATACTCTTTACCCACCTCGGTGGGATTAATGCCATAAGCTGTCTGTGCTTCCCAGGGATTGACAACAGAAGGGTTGCTCATTTTTAAAGCATGACCAGCTAGTGCCGGGCCACCCGAACCTGGTATAACAACAGGAGCGATTAACTTATTCAGATAGGCGGCATTCTGTCCCGAGTGCCAGCACAACGTATGCCCATATAACGCCATGTTGTTTTCCTGTGCGGCTGTGATCAGCTGTTCTACACCTGATAGATTCAGGCTTCCGTCGGCTTGCACAATGGAGCCATGCTTCATTTCATAGCCCATGACCATCTCTTCAAAATTGCGGTTTGCAAGTCGGTACAGTACCCCTTTGTTGAAATAGTCATTCATGTTGAGTGCAACGCCAAGTTTAAACCCTGGATTTGCCTGTTTGTCTAAATAACTTTTTAGGGGATTGTAGGCGTTTATATCTTCTTGTGCGAGTACTTTTTCCGGTTTATCGACTGTATATTCCGGAGCGTGATATTTGGAACAGGAACTCCAGACGGTGCCGAGCGAAAGTAGGATGACGATAGTTTTATTGATTTTTTTCATGGTTTTTCATGATTGATTTGATACTACTTTTTGATTGGCGTAAAAGTTTCCATTTTGACGGATCTGTCCCGCATCACCAGCGTATCCTTGCTTGTAACACTCATTTCTGTCATTTCAATAGCATAGGATAGATAAAGCGCATCCCTGTCCGCATTTCCCCAGCTATTTTTTTCGCCCCGTTTGACAAACTTTCCTGTTCCCGTAACTGAAATCCCGGAACTGGCGGAGCTAATGCTGCAATTGTTTTCGTCATCAAAGGTTAAGTTCAGATTGACATTGATGTCCACATCATCTGCTCCCTTAAAAGCGAGGGGCAAGATCGACCTCTTAAGTGCCGCCGTCGTGAGGTTTTTGACTTCATCTTTTTCGACATAAGCCTGGCGCCTGACAACATTTTTAGTCAAGTTGCTGTTAGCACCTTTGCCAACGATCTGATCGGTGCCGCGACGAAGGTAATTGCCATGCCAAGGATTGATATATTTGAGGGCATAGAAGGTAAAATCTTTTGGTACGGCATCCCAGTCGGATGCAATTGCCCTATTGGCAGTCTGTAAGGAAGTTTTACCGGATAGTATGGAATCGGCATTGACAACCTTTGTCATCCTTAACGGTAAGACGTAATATGTTTCGAGCGACTTGGGATCGGCAAAAAAAGCATCGGTCAGCTGTACCTCCACGCCGCCCGTAAGACTACCACTCGGAATGTTGATCTGGTTGCCTGAGAGCTGATAGTAATCGGTCGGCAATGGCGTGATCGGCTGCCCATTAGGGTAGCTGAGTCCATGTGTAAGGCTATTGTCAACAACAAAATCGATACGGATATCTTTTCCGTTGTTGTACACACCGCCAGTGGTTGCCATGACTTTTACCTTATGTTGGTTGTCGAGACTGTTGTCAAAGATGTCTTCGCCCAGAGTCACTGTTCTGACGGGTGTCTGATAGGCGAAGTATACTGATTGAAATTCGAAGTCCGGGAACTCCCATTCGTTATTTTTGCAGGACGCCAGGCTTACTAAAGCCATCGCGTACAGGAAATTGATCTTTTTCATCGTGTGTATTTTAAATTTAATTCCAGCCTATATTTTGTGCAAGATTGCTGTATTTGAGTACCTCACTGTAGGGGATTGGACCGTAATTCATATAAGTTTCATAAAGCCTATTTTCTACAGGAATTTCTGTATAATTGTTATTGGTAATACTTATTCCTGTGGCGGCAACATTAATATCCATTTTCCAGCGGCGCAGATCCCAAAACCGAAATCCTTCGAAGCAAAGCTCAAGTCGGCGTTCGTTTCGGATCAGCTGCCGCATTTCATCTTTATTATTTTTTACCTGCTCCAGGTAAGGATCTCCATTGTTAGTGCCTACACCTGCACGTCTGCGAATAGCTTTGATTATATCATAGGCCGAGAACGTAAAGGTCCCCATACCCGTAGGTCCCCAGGCTTCATTAGCCGCTTCGGCATAAGCCAGATACATTTCGGTCATCCGTATACGAGCATTGAAATGCATCTGTTGGGTAGAAGATGATGGATTTAAATTCACATCCTGGCGTAAGAGCTTTTTTAAATAATAGCCTGTTCGTGTAGATGTTTCGACTTTGTTCAAGCCGTCATTTGTCGGACTATTGGCTGTTGTATTGATTGCTGTAGTGCTGACACCCGCCGTCGCACCATTGACAATGATATAGGCCTTCAACCGGGGATCCCGTTTATCGTAGGGGTTGGCTTTATTGTAGGTCGAATTGGCATCTGCAATGGGATAACCATTTTCCATGGGGAAGGCATCCACCAGGTTTTGCGTTGGGTTGAGCCGGCCTCTGCCAAACAACGTAGGGGGAAAGTGATCCTGTTCCATGCTGTTGCTATTTCCCTTATCGGTACGCCATAGAATCTCCGCAGGATTAGATCCGGAGGTTAAGCCATCGACTACATCCTTGATGTACCAAGTAAACCCTTTAGAATCGATTCCAGTTGGGCCACCTTTTGCCTGGATGACCTGACCCGCATAAGTAGCGGCTTGCTCCCAGGTCGTTTTACTGCCCTCACTATAGGCCGGACTTGCTGCTAATAGCGCTGCTCTTGCACGAATAGCCTGCGCGATACGTTTGGTCATCCGTAACTTGAAAGTGGAGCCAAATACACGATTATAGTCATTGAAATTGATTGAACCTGCATATTTAGCTGGAACTTGGCTATCGTTACTGATATTTTCATAATCCATCGGCAATAAATCCTCCGCTTTTTTAATATCATCGTACAACTGTTGCATACAGGCTTCAAATGAAGCCCGAGGTTGATTGAAATCTGAATTGACGGTCTCGGGAGTCAAATGAATTGGTACACCCAGTATTTCTCCTGTGCTTGACTTACCGGCATGCGCCTGTAGGAGATGGAACATAAACAGCGCACGAAGGCCATAGGCTTCACCCTTCATCCGGTCGTTGAACAGGATGCTGACTTTTGGTTCCATGGCCCATTCGACCTGATCCGTTAAGGACAGAAAGTTGTTTAGATACTGTATGGCTGCATAACTGTTGCGCCATTGATCGAAGGGGTTGTTTATGCTTGTCCACTGTCCAGTTGCCGATTTTAGATAACTATTGTTCTTATCGTTGCTCACCGCATTGTCGGTCGCGACGTCATCAAAGCTGTAGCTATTGCTGGGAATCCGGTTGTAACCGTTCAGAAGCAGTCCCTGTGCATATAAAGGACGGCTATTCGCTGTCTCGAGTTCGAGATTATTCTCTATCGCTGGCTCAAACATATCTTCACAGGAAGAAAACAGTAGGCTGGCTAGGATAGCTATGGTTAATATTCTTTTCATAATTGTCTCCTTAAATATTCATGATTAAAATAGGGCCTTGAGACCGAAGTTGAAAAATCGTGTCTGTGGTGCTTGCCCAATATTTAGCAGCATTATTTCTTTTTCCTTTGCGATGGTCAATAAGTTAGCTCCATTGGCATAAATCCCCAGTTCATGAATAAATTTCGAATTGAGCATGCGTTTGGGGAAATCGTAGGATAGCTGCACTTTAGACAGGTTGATTCGATCGGTCTTATAAAGCCAAAAGTCTGAACTTCGAAAGTTGTTATCACTATTGAAAGTCGTGAGGCGAGGATAGGTCGCAGTTTCCTTGGTCGATTCTGTCCAGCGGTCACGTACTACCACTGAATATTTGTCCTCCGCATCTACCCAAAAGTACGAGCTGTTTTTCATGGCTTGGGCACCGAACTGTCCAGTTGCAGCAGCAAATAGTGTGAAATTGTTCCATTTTACCGTTAGATTGAGGCCCAGTGTAAGTGGCGCACCGGCCCATCCGCCTTTGCCCAAATAGACTTCGTCTCGCGTATCAATGGTGCCGTCCCCATTTTGGTCTTTATACTTGATATCACCGGGTTTTACTTCACCAAATGAAGACAAGGCTGAATTGTCAATATCGGATTGGCTCCTATAAAAACCATCATGCTGTAAACCCCATATCGCATCCAGCGGTTTTCCTGCCCTATTTTGATAGGCAAACTGATAGAGTTCGTCCCGTTGTACTGCCTTGGTTGAATAATACATCCCATTGAAGCCTAGCGATACAAAAGTTTTGTCGATCTGTTTGTTCAAGTTAATGCCAAAATCAACACCTTTTCGCTCGTCACTGCTATAATTGATATAGGGAAGATCCGAGTAAACAGGCCAGCCTGTCATAAAGTACATCGGATATTGTGTTGTCGCTTGTACCAAACCGCCAGTCATACGATTGAAAAAGTAGGAGGTATTGAAGGTGATCAGGTTGTTGTATAACCCGCCTTCAAGGTTGATGTTGAATTCCTTGCGTTTTGGGAATTTCATATTTGGATTGTCGCCCCTGCGCCGATCAAAAGAGTGTACTAATGCGCCATCCGCCCAACTATACCAGGCTCCATTGTTGTAGGTATAATAGCCTTGATACAGGAAATAATCGCTAATGTCCAAGTCGGTATTCAAGATACCTGCTGAAGCAGATAACCTGAGGTCGTTGACAACTTTGCTGTTTGCCATAAAATTTTCTTTTGAAAGACGCCAGGCAACAGCCAATGTAGGGGAGAGGGCCTGTCTGTTTCCTTTCGGTAATTTCGCAGAATGGCTATAAGCGCTGCTAAAGTCAACATAATATTTACCCAAATAATTATAGCCTAACTGAAGCCCCAAATTGGCATTACTGGTTTTGTGATAGCTGCCAGATGCTCCAATTTGGTAAGCATTGGCCAAGAGAATTGCTGACAGGTGATGCTTATTATCATATATGCGGTTAAAGTTTAAGGATCCATTAAAACCAATGGTTTGTCGATAGTTACTACCGCTAATATTTTGTACACCAGATATACGGTCATCGCCATATTTTGTTAAGCTGCTAATTAGATCATTGCCGTTATAGTTGTTCCAAGAAGCCTGATAGACCGCATAATTGTTGTTATAGGATTGACTGTAATTGGAAAGGTAATCTACTGCGAGGTTGGTCTTGAAAACCAGGCCTTCCAGGATATTTTTCAAATCAAAATTTAAACCTGTATTAAATTGAAACTGCCGGTTGAGAAGACGCGTGGTACCACCGGCGTAAACATTCGCAAAGGCATTGGTCTGGTCCAGCTGACTTCCCCCCAGCAGGTATTTGCCATCAATGAGAAAACTACTGTTATTGACATAGATCATCGAGTTGGTATCACCGTCTTCAATCATGTCAATCGGAATAAGCGGAGAGAAGCGATGGGGACGCATCGTAGCGGCAGCCCCCCAATAATCAGCGTTAACGCCCTTGGAAATATAAAAACTGGCTGCTGCATCTACATTTAATGAGATGAGGTCGCTGACTTTGACGTCGATGTTGCCACGCATATTAAATCTATTGGCACCACCATTTTTCTTCGCCTGTCCAAAGTTGAGCATAGATCCTTCGGACCAAAAACCAAAGTTGGTATAATATTGTGCCCGCTGATTTCCTCCTGAGATTTCGGCCGTGGCATCGTAGCGATTATAATGGTCTTTGATATAGTCCGAAGAATAGTAATCGACATTTGGGTATCGGAAAGGATTTGTTCCGGCTGCATGCTGGTAGATGGTTTCGGCGCTGTAGAGTGCCGAGAGACCGTCATTTTGCCGGGCCTCGTTGTATAGCGTCATATATTCGGCAGAGCCTAGGTATTCTGGATAACTGATTGCCGTATTGATGCCGCTATTGGCCCTGATTTTTATCTGCTGACCGCCAGCCTCTCCGCGTTTGGTGTTAATACTGATGACACCTTTTGCCGCCCGACTCCCATAGAGTGCGATGGCATTGACTCCTTTCAGTACACTGATTTGATCGATCTCGGTCGGCATAACGTTATTGGCGTCGCGCGGAAAACCATCCACTAAGACCAGGTAGTTACTCATCCCCCAGATATTACCGTTATAACCGGGAATAAAGGCATCGAGATTTTCCAAACTGAAGGTGTTGTAGCTCTTGTCGAGCAATTGCGGGATGTTGATGGATTGGACATTGCCCATGAGATCTTTTTTCTGAACTTTCTGGAAAGCAACTTGTACAAGTGTGGCACTATCTGTGCCGATACTGTCCTGAAGACTGCCAACCGATAATATTGGGGTTATATTTTTATATTGTCCAATGGTTGGATGAAAGGATTCTTTGGCTATACTTTCAGCAATAGCCATCCAGCTCAATCCAAGACATAGTGCTATTCTTAATTTTTTGTACTTCATTTTTTTGAATGATTAAATGAAAAACTTGTTACCAACCTGGGTTCTGATAGAACTCGTGATACATGTTGACATCTCTGACTTTTAGGGGCAACCAATAGTGCTTGCTTGTAAATTTGCGTTCCAAGAGCATATTTTCTTTGAGATTGACAACACGGTTTTTGGAAGGATCTATCGTGTTGAATGTTCCGCTCCGGTCAAATGAAACTGATTTTTTTTGCGTATATGGAGCCTCAGTTAATAAAAGCCAACGCCGTAAATCGTTAAAACGGTGACCTTCGAATGCAAGTTCCACAGCACGTTCGCGACGTAGCTCGGGGAGCAGGGATGCTGCGGAGCTGAGAAATTTGCTGTCTACATGGCCCACACCGGCGCGGTTGCGTACGATATTGATGGCATCGACAGCTGTTTTACCGTAATTGTCGGCTTTGCCCGTGGCCGAATTGGAAGCCATCATGGCGGACTCGGCATACATCAGATAGACATCAGCAAGGCGCATGTAAGGGACGTAAATATGAAGATTGGTTCCGTAACTATAGGCTTGATCATATTTATTGGATGTTAAAGGGATAAATTTGCGTAAGACGTAGCCCGTCTGACTTCCTGTACGAATATCCCGATAGCTTCCGCCTGTGAATAGATTAGCGTAGCGGTTTTTTTCTTCTGATGCCGACATATTTCCCTGAATCACTTTTGTGCCATCAAAAATAATATCCTTGTAAAAACGTGGATCACGATCTTTCCAGGGATATTCGGCATTGTATCCCGACTCCGCATCGGACTGGGTAATGTCCTTGATCGGCAGGCCGTTTTTCATGCCATAGTAATCTACATAATTCGCTGTTGGGTTAAACTTGAGGTCGCCATCACCAACTTCCAGGGGAATATATTGCTTGCTTGTTCCCCAGTTAGATACCCATGCATCAATATAAGGCCCTCTAAAAATAGCTTCTGTGCTACCAGGCATGGCCCAGTTTTGTCCCGTTGTGTAAAAATTTAAATGGATATTGGCCATGGGAACAAGGGCATAGTTCGTCTGTCCACTCTCGACAAGGGATAGCAATTCGCCAAAAGCTTGAGCCGCTTTTTTGCAATAATCAGCATGATAGGTTTTACTCCCCGTGGACTGTAAATTCATCAACGGACTTCCAGCCCAAAGGTAGTTTTTGCCAAGATAGGCTAGCGCCATGATTTTATTGATGCGCAACTGGTTTTTCCCCAGTGTACGCTTCCCAGCGGTCGTATTGTCCCAGTCGATTGGTAGCAAGTTGGCTGCTTCCCTAAAATCAGCGGCCGCTAAATCAGCGCAAGCCTGATAGCTCAGTCTTGGTAACCGAAGCTTTTCGTCGCTAGGCAGTACATAATTAATATAAGGCATACCACCAAAATATTCCATCAGTCGGTGGTGAAACCAACCCCGGAAAAATAATAATTGGCCCTTTATCAGGTCCTTTTCTTCCTGTGTTGCTTCGGTCAGTTTGTCGATATTCTCTAAGCCAAGGCTTATTTTCCGCAGACCAAACCAGGAGGCGCTCCAAAGATCACGAAAGGCACGGTTGGCAAATACGTCATTGTTGTTGGTGGTGAAATCTCCTTGATCCATCCAGCCCGCACCCCAGCCGTCCGATTCTCGTTGCCAACCCCAGAAATTACCTTGGTCTATTTTGTTTACGAAATGAAAATTGTTCGCTGTGGAGGTTATTTCATCCTCACCCCAGTTCCAGGAATTAGTCCAGTAGTTGTTGCTGAAATTGACCACGCAGTTGTACAGCTCTTCGGTATAACCTTGGAAATTAACAAAGTTTTTAAATGCTTCTTTGGGTGATATATTGGACTGTTCCTCTTTGTCGAGATATTTATTGCATGACAGTAGTGATGTAGACGACCAGACCATGCTAGTTATTAGGATTACCTTGAAATACTTTTTCATCTTTCTAAATTGCTTTAAAATGTAATGTTTGCACCTAGATTAAATCGCTTTACCGTAGGATAAGCTCCTTGGGAAGCCCAACCTGTGCCCGCGTAATTGGATTCTCGGTCATCGGGCATTTTGGACCAGAAAACCAAGTTGTTGCCATTTAAGAAAAGGCGAAGATTTTGAAGACCCAGGCGTTTGATCATGCTGGATTCGCGATTAAAATTGTAGGCAATTTCAGCGGTTTTCAATCGGATGTATGAACCATCAAACATATATCTGTTACCAGAGGCATAACTACTTGATTGAGATAGCCAACGTGGTAGTGGTACATCGGCATTGCTGTTGTCTTTTGACCAATACGAACCTTCTTCATAGGCCAAGTTAAGCTGACCTGAAAAGCTATTAAACACAACTTGGCGGGTGACATTATTGACCGCATACCACTGGGTCATGACACTGAAATTTTTCCAGTCGAATCCAATCGTACAATTGTATGTGTTTTGTGGAACAGAGGGAAAGGCATAGGGAATATTGTCCTTGGTATCGATAATACCATCACCGTTATAATCCAGTATATGATAATTGCCGGGCAGCTTAGCAAGGTCATTGCTTTCATGCATGGTGCTGCCATAAAGTTCATCCCAAGTATTGTAATATCCGGAGCTAACATATGAATAGGTCTGATTCACCTGTTTATTGTCTGGTTTCTGATATTCGGGCAACAATTCAGGAGCATCGGCATTGATGACTTTGTCTTTGGCATGGGTAAAATTGATATCTGCCCATATTCTCCAATTGGTATTGAGTTGCTTATTGAACTTCAGTTCGACCTCATAACCTTTATTTTCTACCTCTCCAAGGTTGGCCGTTGGGGCCTCTACGCCAAAATATGATGGAATAGATCTTCCACCGCCGGTAATAAGCACATTCGTCCTATGATCCTTAAAGAAGTCGACCTTTCCAGAAATCTGTCCGTTGAATAGGCCAAAATCCACACCGAAATTTAACTTTTTAACTTTTTCCCAGCGGATATTTGGGTTTCCAAGCACATTTTCTTTATACCAGACGTATGGGCTGGTATTTCCATCGGAGTAGGAAAATCGCCCATCAACACCCATCCCTGAAGTACCTCCGTAGGCCCATTGTGTTAAATAAAGAAATTGCCCGCCACCGCTATCGTCGCCAATATCACCGTAGGAAGCACGTAGTTTTAACATGTTGACAAGTGAAAGAGGTTTCATAAAACTTTCTTCCGAAACTAACCAGCCAATACCTCCTGAATTAAAAAAGGCAAATCTGTTTTCGGGTGCGAATTTCTCTGACCCCGTATAGGCACCGTTATATTCGAGCATATACTTATTCTTGTAATTATACGTTGTACGGAATACCCAGTCTTCCCGATAGGAGGGGATTGTGCTACCTCTTCCATATTGATTGCGGTTGACCAATCCCATCGCCGAAATATTGTGGTTTTTAGCTATTGTAGTTGCGTAATTTAATTGCAATTGATAAAATAATCTCCTGTACGTGAGTGCGTTGTTTACTGTTCCGGCTTCTGTCGTCCAATCAATGCCTTCGGCAAAATCGAATCTATTGGTTCCATCGAAAGGAATTTGGTAGGTTGGAAGTCCAGTTTTGGGGTCTATCCACTTGCTTTGGGTGTTATTGTTGGCGTCATTGATACCACGTCTGCCTTCAACAAATGTATTATCCAGCGAGATTGTCCCGCGCAGATTAAGACCTTTTGTCAAAAATTTGAGGTCTTGCTCGAGTGTAAAATCTGTTGTAATGCGGCTCGTGGTAATGTACTCGGTTCCACTGATGGCCAGTACACGGGCCGAGTTTATTCCAGCATTTGGGTTTGGTGCATTGAACCCCCAGGTGCCATCTGAATAACGTGGATAGATAACATCCGGTGCTACGGTGTAGGCTGCAATCCAATAGGAATAATCGTTGCCACCACCAAATGGGCTTTTTCGGACACCACGTGAACCCGCGAGATTTGTTGAGAATTTGGTTGTTGGCGTAAGTTGGAAATCCAAATTCGAACGCACATTGAGACGATTAAACCCGTAACCGGCTTTATAGCCTCTGGCGTTTTCAAACTGACGAAATAGATCTCCTTCATACAGATAATCTGCATTGGCAAAGTATTTGACAAATGGTGTTCCGCCGGCAATATTGATACTGCTGTTTTGTGAAAATGCTTGGCTTCTAAAGAGTTCTTTTGCCCAGTCGGTATTAACATAACGCTCACGTTCGGTTTGGTCGGCCGGGAAACGGTATTTATTGATAATATCTTGTGGCGAATAATCAGCCCAACTTGCGGGGTTTATACCCAACTCATACTCAATCACTCTATTGCGAAGCATAAGAGCGTCGTAGGAATCCATTTTACCTGGGAGCTGCGAAACGGTCTTAACGACATTATTAACAGTACCACGTATCAACATGTGGCCTTCTTTACCACGTTTGGTGGTGATGAGGATAACACCATTGGCTCCTCTCACACCATATACAGCTGTTGCTGATGCATCTTTGAGTACCGATATGGTTTCAATGGAACTGATATCGACCGCCGATAGTGGTCTCTCGACCCCATCGACCATGACTAATGGATCCGTATTATTCCATGTACTACGACCCCGGATGACAATACGAGGGTCTTCTTCTCCGGGCATGCCCGTACTGGCTGTCGTGATTACCCCAGGAACATTGCCTGTTAAGGCTGCGCCCACACTGGAGACGCCACCTGCACGCTCCAGAATTTTTCCTGAAGTCTGGGCAATCGCACCTACGACAGTCTCTTTTTTCTGACGGCCGTACCCTACAACGATGGTTTCTTCTATTTCAATAGATTTGTCGGTTAATTGGACTTCTATCGTAATTTTCTGAGCAACATCAACCTCGACCTGATTATAGCCTAGTTTGGAAATGGTCAGTAAACTTTTACCTTCAGGTACTTGAAGGGTGAAACTTCCGTTTTCATCACTGGCCGTAGCCAAAGATGTACCCTTTATTTTGATCGAAGCACCGCTTATTCGCTTGTGGTTGCTATCAACGATGCTGCCTTTTATTTGCCTTTTGGCCTGAGCATGTAGCGTTGACTGTCCAAAACAGATTAGGAACAGCAGTAAGGTGAATGGCCTAGCTATACCCCATAGCTTTTTCCAATGCCTTACTAATGTGATTGGAAATGTAATCATCATAGCATTTGTGGATTAATAAATAGGTTTAAGAATTCTTGGTTAAATTTTCTTTAATTGGCTAGATACGATTGTACCTGTATTCCCTTTGTTCATTTTGATTAAATGAATCGCCAGTCATGGATCATCTAGTGTTGTCATGTTTTGCAATAATAATTGGTTAAATTTTTGATCGTAAAAGCATCGCAACCGGTTGCACGATTAAGATGTAGTTCCTCCACGAATGGAGATGCCTTTCAAAGCAGTTTATAATTGTAAACCAAAACTAGCCAATGCGTGGCTGTAATGATAGCAAGAATGTTTAAATGAAGGATAAGAATGTCAAATACCGCCGAATATAGGGTATAAATTATGTCGATATTGGTTTGGTCAGGATTAATTTAATAAATTAGTTGGCTGTTCACAGTGCTGTTTTAAATAGCGAAGATTACACCTGAATATATGATACGGATTTCACTGATATTAACCTGGACGATGTTGACTTTTTTTTCTTACGGGCAAAATGAGCCTGTCACGTTCCAACGTTACTCCTCGAAAGATGGGCTTTCCTCCAATACGATTTATAGCATTTATCGAGATAGCTACGGCTTTCTTTGGCTGGGAACGGAAGATGGACTTAATCGATTTGATGGCCGCCATTACAATGTCTATCGTTATGATGCCAACCAAGAGAATAGTTTGATGGCAAATCATATTTCGGCACTTTGCGAAGATAAAAAGGGGCGGATATGGATTGGCACAAATGGGGGAGGACTAAGCTACTACGACCGGGAAACTGACCGTATTCGTTCATATAATCTTACTCCGGATGGCAAATGGCTCAGTACAGCAATTAATGCAATTGATAAAGATGCTGATGGAAATATTTGGATCGCTTCTTATGGCGCGCTAGATATTCTCGATGTCAACGATCTGCGCAAAAAAACGGACCCCAAATATAGACATATCATTGAGACTTTTGCCGGTAAAGTGACGAGTTGCGTATTTCGCGACAGGCAAAACAACATGTGGGTTTCTTCGGAGAAGAACGTTTTTCGAATTTCAAATGACTTAAAGACAATAAAACGTTTTGAAGTGCTGTCCGAACAGGAGGGCTATGGAAATGGAATAGAAGTGACTTCTATCGTAGAGGATGATAAAGGCCGGATCTGGATAGGTTCAATGCTTGGACTTAAATACCTCAATAGCGGTGAGGCATATTTCAATAAGTTTATAGCAAAGCAGGGTAAAGGAAACCTGAGTAGTCCGCGAATTTATTCTTTATGCTTTAACCATCAGCAATGTCTATGGGTTGGAACCGATAACGGACTCGATGTGCTCAACACCGGGGATTTAACCATTCGGACTTTTAAACCCGATCCAAGTAATGTACATAGCTTGTCACATAAGTCTATACGATCTATTTTTGCAGATAACAGTGGTATTTACTGGATCGGTACTTTTCAAGGAGGGCTGAATAAGTACGACACGAATTTAAGTCAATTTAGGTTAAAAAGTTTGGACTTCTTAGAAGGAATGACAGGTGATCCTGCCATAGTAACTTCTTTTGCTGCTTATCAAAATAAGATTTTTCTGGGCGTTGATGGTGGTGGTGTCTGGCAATACGATAAGGAGGCAGATAAATTGTCTTCGGTTAACTTATCTACCAACCTGCCTTCGGATCTAACCGTTTTGGCCTTGGAGAGAAAGGCTGAACAACTTTGGATTGGCACTTATCAGCAAGGGCTACTTTGTTATGATCTCCTTACGGGAAATTTAAAAAGATATGTTGCGGGAAATAAGGAGGACAATTTAAATAACAACGATATATTTTGTTTAAAAACTGATTTTCAAGGAAATATTTGGGTAGGAACCAATGGTGGTGGTATTAATATTATCCAAAAAGGGACTGGTATTGTAAAGAAATATAGACGGAATGAGGCGGGAGTAGATGGGATCCAGCTGCCAGGAAATTTTATACGGGCTCTGGAAGAGGATCACACAAAGACGATGTGGATAGGTACTTATGGTTCGGGGCTCGTCAGGTATAATCCCCGGACGAAAGGTACTATGGTTTTTGATAAAGCAAACAATAAACTACCTAGCAATTATATACTGGCCATTCATAGTGATAAAAATGGAAATTTATGGGTTGGAACCAATGGCAATGGAGTAGGAATTCTTCGAAAAGGAACAACACAATTTGAGACCCTTTCTGAGAAAGATGGTTTGGCTAATGGTGCCATACAAAGTATTGTGGAGGACGATAAAGGACGGATGTGGTTTTCAACCAATAAGGGGTTGAGCTGCTATTCTCCATCGGAAGACAAATTTAAGAACTATTCGACAGCGGTAGGATTACAGGAGGGGGCTTTTATGCTAGGCGCATCTCTAAAAACTAGCGATGGGGAAATATATTTTGGAGGACAGAAAGGTTTCAATCATTTTAATCCAGCACACCTAAAAACAAATGGTAACCCTGCTAAAGTAGTTCTGACCGACCTAAAAATTGACAATGTTATCATTCAACCGGCAGAGAAAGGACCGATACAGCAGTCCTTGTTGACAGCGGATCGTATTCATTTAAAGTATAAACAAAATTTCTCAATTTCTTTTGCAGCATTAAATCTTACGGTGCCAGAAGATAACCAATATGAGTATCGGCTTGTCGGTTTTGATAAAGACTGGATTAGGAACGGAAAAGAGAATAGTGCTTATTATACAAATTTAGATCCCGGAGATTACACCTTTCAGGTACGTGCGAGTAATAATGATGGAATTTGGGACAAGGAAATCAAATCTATTATCATACGTGTTGCTCCTCCATTTTGGCGAACGATCTATGCTTATATATTTTACGTCATTGCAGTTGCTGGAGGATTGTTCTGGATCAGACATCGCGGGATCCAAAAGTTAAAACAAAAATTTGCACTGGAGCAGGAACGTATCCAAGCTAAGCAGTTTATCGAGCAACAAAAAAGGGATGCGGAAGCGAAGCATCAATTAGATGCGATGAAAATCCGGTTCTTAACAAATTTAAGCCATGAATTCCGTACGCCAATTTCATTGATTATGGGACCTATTGATACCTTAGTAGCAAAAAATAAAGATAGTAAATTGGGAGATCAGCTGAATTTAATCAGGCGCAACGCACGAAGGCTGTTAAATTTGGTCAACCAATTGCTTGACTTTAGGAAGATGGAATACCATGAATTGAAGTTGCAGGATGAAGATGGCGAATTGGTTTCATTTGTGGAGGAAGTCTATCGGTCATTTCAGGATATGGCCTTGCAAAAGGGGATCGACTATTCTTTTTTACCTTGCCAGGAAAAATTATATTGCCGTTTCGACCGTAATAAAATCGAGCGTATTCTATTTAATCTAATCTATAATGCCTTTAAATTTACAAAAAAAGATGGGGATATAGCGGTGAGTATAACATCCGTCAGCATGATGGACAAGAAGCTACATGTGCGCTTTGAAGTAAGGGATACGGGAGTTGGAATTCCTGAACAATTGCAAAAATCCATATTCGAAAGCTTTTTCCAATACGACAACGATGGTAAGGTTGCTAGCCAAGGTTCTGGCATCGGATTGTCGATTGCACAGTCATTTGTTGAGATGTATAATGGCGAGATTTCAGTCGCTAGCCAACCGGAAAGGGGCAGTGTTTTTAAATTTGATCTGTGGTTGGATCCGGCGGAATCAGATCATGATATGTTGCCTGAGCAGGAAATAATAACTTCCGATCAATCGTTGGAGCCTAGGCAGACCCCACTTGTCCTTATTATAGAAGACGACGAAGATTTTAGGTATTATCTTAAGGAATCCTTAAAAGAATACTATCAGATCATCGAGGCCACTAATGGAAAAGATGGTTGGCAAAAGGCACTTTTTCATCATCCCGATCTTGTCGTGAGCGATGTACAGATGCCATACCTCAATGGTATGGAATTTTCACAGAAGCTTGCGCAGGATAAACGGACCAAGCACATCCCCGTCGTATTACTGACCGCTTCCCAAGTGGATAATGGACTTGTTTGCGGATTGGAATCTGGTGCTGTGGGCTACCTGACCAAACCTTTTGATATGCATGTATTGGTAGCAAAAATCAATAGTTTACTTCATTTGAATCAAGCGTTTAAGGAAGTTTATAGCAAGCAGGTATCTATCGTAGCCCCTGAATTGACCGTTGTATCCGAAAAGGACAAATTTTTACAGAAAGTATTGAACTATGTGCACGATAATATTGATAACCCACAATTATCGGTCGAAGCATTAAGTGCGCATACCTCGATGAGTAGGGCTTCTTTGTACAATAAATTGCTGGAACTTACCGGAATGTCACCTGTAGATTTCATCCGGTCTGTCAAATTGGAAAAGGCTGCTAGCTTATTGGAAAAAAGTGATAAGTCTATCTCTGAGATAGCCTACGAAACGGGGTTCGCAAATCCAAATTATTTTACAAAGGTATTCAAAGCAAAATATCAGATGACACCTAGTGAATATATTCAGGCCCAAAAAAGTATTTCAGTGTAGTGCGGGCTATAATAAGTGTTGTTTAAAAAGGTAGTTTTAGCTACTATTTTTCGGAAGGGTGATCTGTTTTATACATTTTTACCCTTCTTTTTTTTATTTGTTGCAATGCTATCCTATTGAAAATTATAGTTTTGCCTTATAACCAATCGCTGGGGATCCGGCGAGTACTAAACTAATCAAAAAAAATATGAAGTTTTTTATCGATACAGCAAATCTCAGTGAGATTCGTTTGGCTCAAAATTTAGGCGTATTGGATGGTGTAACCACCAATCCTTCATTGATGGCCAAAGAGGGAGTCACAGGAACGGAAAATATTAATGCGCATTACAAAGCAATCTGTGCGATTGTCGATGGAGATGTGAGTGCGGAAGTAATTTCAACCGATTATAGCTCCATGATTGAGGAGGGTTTGCTATTGACGGGCTTAGATAGCAAAATTGTTGTTAAGGTACCGATGACTGAGGATGGTATTAAAGCAATCAAATATTTTAGTACACATCAGATTAAAACGAATTGTACCTTGGTCTTTTCTGCTGGACAGGCACTTTTGGCAGCGAAGGCTGGCGCGACTTATGTATCGCCTTTTGTCGGAAGGCTTGATGACATATCTGTTGATGGATTGGCGCTGATTCGTGAAATACGCACGATCTATGATAATTATGCTTTTCCAACGCAGATTTTGGCCGCTTCAGTACGTCATAGTGCCCACATCTTAGGTTGTGCCAAAATCGGAGCAGATGTAATAACTGCGCCACTACAGTCCATATTTTCGTTATTGAAACATCCGCTGACCGAAAGTGGGCTTGCTCAATTTTTAGCTGATCATAAACGCGTTGCTGCACAAAGTAATAATTGAGATGGTAATGACTAAAAAAAGTATACACAATTTAGAGGCTATTGTTCAACAGGTTCGAAGAGATATCGTCCGTATGGTTCATGCATGTCAATCTGGACATCCCGGTGGGTCATTGGGCTGTACAGAATTGCTGGTCTGCTTATATTTCGAATTGATGCAGCGAAAGGAACAATTTGACCCCAATGGCGTTGGAGAGGATCTATTTTTCCTTTCCAACGGACATATATCGCCCGTGTTTTACAGTGTGCTGGCGCGCGCTGGGTATTTTCCCATAGATGAGCTTGCAACATTTAGAAAGCTCAATTCACGCTTGCAGGGGCACCCAACAACCCATGAAGGATTGCCGGGCATACGTGTTGCATCGGGCTCACTAGGGCAAGGTCTTTCGGTAGCGATCGGTGCTGCTCAAGCAAAAAAGTTAAATAAAGACAATCGGTTGGTATATGTGCTCATGGGAGATGGCGAGCTGCAAGAGGGGCAAATCTGGGAAGCGGCCATGTACGCGGCACATAATAAAATGGACAATCTGATTGCTATTGTGGATTATAATGGAGCTCAGATCGATGGCGCCACCAACGATGTACTTTCATTAGGCGATTTACCGGGGAAATGGATGGCATTTGGTTGGAAGGTCATAGAGGTTAGACGCGGAAACGATATCGGTTCCGTTATCGCTGGTCTGAGAAAGGCTCAGGATTCTACCGCAAAACGAGTTCCCGTGATGGTATTGTTGCACACCGAAATGGGGAATGGTGTCGACTTTATGATGGGGTCGCACAAATGGCATGGTGTAGCCCCAAATGACGAGCAATTGACATCCGCGTTAAATCAGAATGCAGAAACTTTGGGAGATTATATTGCCTAAGAAATCATAAAATTTCCAAATTGATTAACATGAAAAAATATACATATACAGAATCGAAAGATACACGTTCTGGTTTTGGCGCTGGGTTAGTAGAAGCGGCAAAACAAGATGAAAATGTGGTTGCTCTCTGTGCAGATCTGATCGGTTCACTTAAGATGAATGAATTTATCAAAGCTTTTCCGGATCGTTTTTTTCAGATTGGTATTGCCGAAGCAAATATGATGGGGATTGCCGCTGGGCTGACCATTGGTGGTAAGATACCTTTTACAGGAACATTTGCTAATTTTTCGACGGGAAGGGTCTACGATCAGATTCGCCAATCTATCGCTTATTCGGATAAAAATGTAAAGATCGCGGCTTCCCACGCTGGCCTTACTTTGGGTGAAGATGGTGCGACTCATCAGATCTTAGAAGATATCGGCTTGATGAAAATGCTTCCGGGGATGACAGTTATCAACCCCTGTGACTATAATCAGACCAAGGCGGCAACAATTGCGGTAGCCAGACATAAAGGGCCTGTTTATCTGCGTTTTGGACGTCCCGTTGTTCCTGTTTTTACACCTGATGATCAAGATTTTGTTATTGGAAAGGCAGTTATGCTCAATCCTGGGACTGCGGTTACCATCCTTGCGACAGGACATTTAGTTTGGGAGGCAATCCAAGCAGGTGAGGAATTGGAGGGGATGGGAGTTGATGCTGAAATCATCAATATACATACCATCAAACCTCTTGATGAGGAAGCTATACTGGGATCGATCGCAAAAACGGGTTGCGTGGTGACAGCCGAAGAACATAACCGTATTGGTGGGCTTGGCGACAGTGTCGCGCAGCTATTGACCAAACAAATGCCTGTACCTCAAGAATACGTTGCCGTGAACGATAGTTTTGGTGAATCGGGAACACCGAGTGAACTCATGCACAAATATGGGTTAAATGCCGATGCCATTGTGGCCGCTGTACTTCGAGTACTAAAAAGAAAACAAATCAAATTGTAAAACAATGGGGGCATCCCATATTTTGACTACTAATCAACCAATTGTAAAAATGAGAAAGATTATTTGCACAGCATTATGTGTTATGTCGCTCAACCTCTTGTTGCATGCACAAGAGGTTGCACCAAAGGGATTTGACGTTGAAAGGAAACTGGTATCGACTGGAAAGATAGATTCTATTATTTATCCGTCAAAAACGGTAGGGGTATCCAGAAAAGCGCTGATATATACACCGCCAGGGTATAATCCTAACAAGAAATATCCTGTTCTATACCTATTACATGGAATCGGAGGTGATGAACGCGAATGGGTGAGGCATGGAAATCCACAGATTATTTTTGACAACCTATATGCCGAAGGAAAAATGAAACCCATGCTGGTGGTCATGCCCAATGGTCGTGCCATGAAAGATGACCGCGCCGGAGGGGATGTTATGGCGCCGGATCGGGTAGCTGCTTTCTCGACTTTCGAAAAAGATCTGCTGGACGACCTGATTCCCTTTATTGAAAAACAATTTCCAGTTGTCAGAGACCGCGAGCATCGCGCAATTTTTGGACTATCCATGGGTGGCGGACAAGCATTGAATTTTGGACTTGGGCATATGGATACATTTGCTTGGGTAGGTGGATTTTCTTCTGCTCCCAATACCAAGATGCCGCAGGAATTATTACCCTTTCCAAAGGAAGCTAAAAACAAGCTAAAATTGTTGTGGATTTCCTGTGGTGATCAAGATGGCCTGCTCAATATTAGCAAAAGAACACATGAATATCTTTTAGATCATGAAGTGCCCCATATCTACTATTTGGAACCAGGACGGCATGATTTCAATGTGTGGAGAAATGATCTTTATAATATTTCCCAATTGCTATTTAAGGAGAAGAAGTAGGGAAGTAAATAATTTTTAAACAATATCAAAATAGATAATGGAAAATGCCATTGTGAAGTGTGTAAGTGTATTGTTGACCATTTTATTGATGAATACGACAGTATTGTTTGCTCAAAAGAGATCCGAGCTGATCATGTGGTATGACCAGCCTGCAGATTCCATGATCTGGGAACAGGCTTTGCCACTCGGAAATGGAAGAATGGGAGCCATGATTTATGGAATTCCAGCCCACGAGAAAATACAGCTCAACGAAGAGACGATATGGGCTGGAGGGCCTTATCGCAATGATAATAAGAAGAGTGGAGCTGCTTTAAAAACAATTCAGAACGATATTTTCGCTGGTAGATTAGCTGCGGCTGATAAACTTGCAAACGAAACTTTTTTCACAAAAACACATGGCATGCCTTATCAAACTGCGGGAAACATCTTACTGAGATTTCCGGGCCATGAACAATATCAGGACTATTATCGTGCTCTTGATCTTGAGCGTGCTATCTCCTTAACGCAATATACCGTAAATGGAATTACTTTCACGCGCGAAATTTTTGCCTCCTTTGCCGATGATGTGATTGTAATGCAAATCACATCGAGTAAAAAAGGGGGGATAAACTGTGAATTGAGCTATGAAAATGAGTCGCGACATCGCGTTTTCAAAAGTGCACGCTCATTAGCCCTGGAGGGAAAGGGAAGTGACCATGAGGGGATCTCGGGACAAATTGTCTATCAAACGCACACAGCCGTTCAAAATACAGATGGGGTAGTCGATATTTCAGATACTAAAATTGAGGTGAAGGGAGCTAGTAGAATTCGGATATATGTATCAGTTGCGACCAATTTTAAACATTATAATCTTTTGGGGGCTGATCCTTTTGCCAGAGCTGCTGATCGGTTGCAAAGTGCAATGTCCCATAGTTATGAACTTGCATTGAAACATCATAAAGAGATCTATGCAAGGCAGTTTCAGCGCTTCAAGCTACAACTGGGTGAAGAGAGGCATGCAGAGAGCCAGCCGGTACCGACCCGTATAGCTAACTTTACACAAACACAAGACCCTAAACTTGTAGCTCTGCTGGTCCAATTCGGACGTTATTTGCTGATTTGTTCGTCACAACCCGGGGGACAGCCCGCCAACCTACAAGGAATATGGAATAGGTCTAGGTCACCGGCGTGGGACAGTAAATATACCATCAATATAAATACCGAGATGAACTATTGGCCTGCGGATGTGACCAACCTCTCGCATACGCTGCAACCTCTATTTGAGATGATCAAGGAGCTTAGTGAAAGCGGAAAAGAGACTGCTCAAACGATGTACAATGCCCGAGGTTGGGTTGCTCATCACAATACGGATATATGGCGCGTAACGAGCCCAATTGATTTCGCAGCGGCTGGAATGTGGCCCAGTGGTGGATTATGGCTATCTCAGCATCTTTGGGAACATTACCTGTTTAGCGGAGACAAAGTATTTTTAAAGCAAGTTTATCCCATTATGAAAGGGGCCAGTGAGTTTCTACTTTCGGCACTTATACGACATCCGGGGTATCCCTACAAAGACTGGAGGGTACTTTGCCCTTCTATATCTCCGGAACAGGGGCCTTTGTCTGCAGGTGTGACAATGGACAATCAGCTCTGCTTTGACATGTTGACCCGTACGGCTAAGGCGGCAGAAATCCTGGGTGTAGACAACCATTTCAGAGATAGTCTGTTGGTAACGGTAAAACGTATTCCACCCATGCAAATCGGCAAATATAGCCAATTGCAGGAGTGGCTAGAGGACCTGGATGATCCCCAGAATCAGCATAGGCACGTGTCGCATTTATATGGCTTATTTCCCAGTAATCAGATTTCGCCTGTTCGTACCCCCGAATTGTTTGAAGCAGCGCGCAACTCATTAATGTACCGCGGTGATTTTGCAACGGGGTGGTCTATTGGTTGGAAAATCAATTTATGGGCACGGCTATTGGATGGAAATCACGCCTACGAAATCATAAAAAAGATGTTGACAATATCTGATCAAAATCATCCTGATGGAAGAACCTATCCGAATATGTTTACTGCTCATCCTCCCTTCCAGATCGACGGCAATTTTGGATTGACAGCAGGTGTAGCGGAAATGTTGGTTCAAAGTCATGACGGCGCTATACATCTGTTACCGGCTATTCCAGATCGCTGGAAACAAGGCACGGTAAAGGGGATTAAGGCACGAGGTGGTTTTGAAATTGAACTCTATTGGGAAAATGGACATATAAAAAAGGTTATTGTGTCTTCATCACTTGGTGGAAACTTGCGATTAAGAACAGCATCAGCACTGCGAGGAAAGGGTTTGCAAAAGGTTAATAAAGTACAGCCTAACCCTTTGTTAGTTCCAGCAACAACGCCCGCAGCCATGATTTCGCCGGACGCAAATTTGAAAGGAAACAAGTTGCAGGGCTATTATGAATATGACGTGCCCACTGCGCCTGGAGGAAAGTATACTTTTACTGGTCTATGGAATTAACCCTATTATTTAACCTGATCAACAACTTAACAATGAAAATTATCGTGCTTGCTCTATCTTTTTTTGCCCTGTTTACAATCGCTTCAGCGCAACAGGCGAAAAACCCGATCATTTTTGCTGATGTACCTGATATGTCGATGATACGTGTTGGCGATACCTATTACATGAGTAGTACAACCATGCATATGAATCCCGGACTTCCGATTATGAAATCCAAAGATCTAGTTAATTGGAAATTGGTAAATTATGCGTATAACATTTTGGGAGATACCGAGGAACTAAATCTGTCGCAGCATAAAAATGCATATGGACATGGCTCGTGGGCAAGCAGCTTGCGTTTCCATGATGGTAAATACTATGTCAGTACATTTTCCGCAAATACAGGAAAAACGCATATCTACACAACAAGAGATATAGAAAATGGTCCATGGGAAGCAAAAGAATTTATGCCAATGCTGCACGATCACAGCTTATTCTTTGAGCATGGAAAGACCTATATATTGTGGGGCGGGGGGCGTTTGCATATGGCCGAATTGGCACCAGATTTTTCAGGTATAAAACCCGGGACGGAGCGGATACTTATCCAAGATGCTTCTTTGCCAAGCTTGCCGAAAAACGGAAAAATGGGCTTGCCTGCCGAAGGTTCACAAATGTTCAAGATAAATGGTATGTATTATCTTTTTAATATTTCTTGGCCAGCAGGGGGAATGCGTACGGTTATCGTGCATCGTGCTGCCCGACTTGAAGGACCTTACGAAGGCAGGATGGTCCTACAGGATCAGGGGGTAGCACAAGGTGGCTTGATTGATATGCCGAACGGGCAGTGGTATGCTTATCTTTTCCAAGATCATGGCGCAGTTGGTCGAATTCCATTTTTAGTGCCTGTCGACTGGGAAAACGGATGGCCTGTACTAGGTGTTCAGGGGAAAGTACCAGTTGAATTAAACCTTTCAGCTAATCAGTCTCTTATACCGGGTATTGTCAATTCAGATGATTTTAACAGAAAAAAAGGCCAGTCAGACTTGCCTTTGGTATGGCAATGGAATCATAATCCGGATCCTAAACTATGGTCGGTAACTGAGCG
Source organism: Sphingobacterium athyrii (assembly GCF_003071065.1). Classification (GTDB taxonomy): domain Bacteria; phylum Bacteroidota; class Bacteroidia; order Sphingobacteriales; family Sphingobacteriaceae; genus Sphingobacterium; species Sphingobacterium athyrii. The sequence goes on from NZ_QCXX01000003.1 coordinate 173,184, forward strand.
CAAGGGCTTCTTGCGATTGAAGACCGGGGAACTTACTGATGATTTTTTACGAGCCAAAAACACGTTGACGCAACGAACTATTGGACCTTTATGCAGTGGTTCCATTGCTATGGATATATCACAGATGAAAGATGGTGATTTCGCTGGCTTGTCCCTGTTGCAGAAGAACTATGGTCTTCTAGGGGTCCTTATGGAGGGAAACAACAAATCACTGGTAATGGTCAATGCTACGACAGGAATTCCGGAAGAAGTAGCCAAGATCAGCTTGCAGGAGCAACGTATATTTCTGAAAGCGAGCTGTGATTTTACCAATAAAAGAGACATTGCCGAGTTCTTTTACAGTACGGATGGACAGCATTGGACGGCCATAGGCAGTCCATTGAAAATGAGCTATACGATACCTCATTTTATGGGGTATAGGTTTGGAATTTTTAACTATGCCAGTAAGGCAGCTGGTGGCTATGTTGATATTGATTATTTTCAAATTACGCCAAATTAAAACGATATGAAACGACTTTTTTTTATGCGGGTAATTTTCGGGTTTTCCATCATGCTTTTCGTAACAATTAATGTATTAATGGCTCAGAATCCGATTGTACAAACCGCATATACGGCAGATCCAGCACCTATGGTGTATAATAATCGCCTATATCTCTATACAACACATGATGAAGATGAATCCACCTGGTTTAATATGAACAATTGGCGTGTATATTCTACCAATGATATGGTCAACTGGACCGATCATGGTGCGATCTTGTCCTATACCGATTTTGAGTGGGCCAAAGGTGACGCTTGGGCAGCGCAATGTGTAGAGAAAAATGGTAAGTTTTATTTATATGTTCCCGTGATCTCCAAATTGAATAATCGAGGAGCAATTGGGGTGGCAGTTGCGGACAGTCCATTGGGACCATTTCATGATCCTTTGGGAAAACCGCTTGTGCAAAGTGAATGGGGGGATATTGATCCGACTGTATTTGTTGATGACGACGGACAGGTACATATGTATTGGGGTAATCCACAATTGAAATATGTAAAACTCAATGCAGATATGATCTCCTATCAGGGTGATATTGTGGAAGTTCCCATGACGGCAGCATCATTCGGTAGAAGAGAGGGGGATCCCAAACGCCCCTCCAATTACGAGGAAGGACCCTGGTTGTACAAAAGAAATAGTCTATATTACCTTTTTTGGCCGGGAGGACCTTTACCTGAATTTATTGGCTATTCGACCAGTAAAAAAGCGGAGGGTCCATGGAAATATGGTGGAGTGGTGATGCCTGCGGAAGGGAGGGCTTTTACCAATCACCCAGGTGTGATCGATTTTAAAGGAAAGAGTTACTTCTTCTATCACAATGGCGCCTTACCGGGAGGGGGAGGTTTCACGCGCTCAGTCGCTGTTCAGGAATTGAAGTTTAATCCTGATGGTAGCATCCTGCCCATGAAAATGACTGCTGGGATTGCCGAAGCTCTTACCCATGTGGACCCTTATAGCCTAATACAGGCCGAAACAATTTCCTGGTCTGAACATGTTAAATCGTTCCAAAATAATAAAGTGGGCGTTTTTATTAAAGCGCTTAAAAACGGTGCTTATACTTGTATAAAAAACGTTGATTTTGGCGACAAGGGGGCAACGACTTTCTTCGCACGGGTAGGCACAACACACAATGGCGGTGTCAGTATGGAGGTGAGGTCAAACGCGGTGGATGGTCCTATCCTAACGACGATACAAGTTCCAATAACGGGTGGAGACGACAGATGGACTACGATAGACACTCCGCTTTCCGACAAGGTGTCAGGTGTCCATGACTTGTACTTTGTCTTTAAAGGTAAGGCTCCATCCAATATTCTTTTTTTCGATTGTTGGAAGTTTGGAAAATAAAGGAAAAAGTATAGTATGGCGCTGTTCATTGTTTTGTTACTGTTATTGCTGCCAAGTTTTGGTAAAACACGTGGCCCCTACGATATGGAGATCAACGAACTGGTCATAAGGGATATTATGCTACCAGTTGTCAAGGACGGACGGCATGCCAAGTTGTATCCAAATATTAAACATCCCCAAGCAGTGCGCTATGCTTAGGGCAATTATCCTGTAGACGCAAATCTGATCAATAAAGAGGGACTATTGGCAACACCTTTCCGTACCGATAATTGGTAGGATAAATCTAATTTAATCAGATAAGTCAATTCGAAAGAGTAACGAACAATTTATAATTCAGTAATTTAAATAACTAATTTATTCAATTTTATGAAGGGACTAAATATTGTCTTAAAAAAAAGGGCAATGGTATTTGTATTATCCATCGCAGGAATTTTGTCGACGACAATGGTGGTAGGGCAACAACAAAATGTCGTGAAGGATTTAAGTAAAGGTTTTGTACATCAATCTATCGGTAATCCCTACTTGCCACTTTGGGAGCATCTTCCTGATGGCGAACCCCGAGTTTTTGAAGATCCGGATCGGCCTGGAAAATATCGTGCTTATATCATTGGTTCACACGATCTGCGTTTTACAAGTTATTGCGGACCCGACATTCGGATGTGGTCGGCACCTATTGAGGATTTGACGAGCTGGCGTGATGAGGGGGCGATTTTTACCTATCCGATGGATGGCAAATGGGACGTCATGTATGCGCCGGATCTTGTTGAGGTCAAACGAAAAGATGGAAAGAAAGAATATTATTTGTTTCCACATAGTCGGGGCGAACATCGTGAAGCCATGGTCGTTAAAGGAGAAAGACCCAATGGTCCATTTAAACCGGTAAATCTGACTGCGGACGGTAGGCGTACCTTGCCGGGAAGTATCTTGGGATTTGATCCCGCAGTATACATTGAGTATGTTACCGATCCGAACGATCCCGATTTCGAAATTGGCTTCCGAGCTTATGGTTTTTGGGGATTTCAACGATCCATGGCAGCGCAGCTGGATCAGAAAACAATGTATTCGCTGCGACCGGGAACTGAGATTATTAATTATCTATTGCCGGCAAGTGCGCGATATGGTGAGTTACGTGATCCCAAAGGAACTTCTTATCCCAATATTTTTTCCGGAGAAGATTTGGGTACTTTTAATTTCTTTGAAGCCTCATCGATTCGTAAGGTCGGAAATAAATTTGTCACAGTATACAGTGGCTATTCTGGGCCAGAATATGGTGTCGGTAGTTCCAACTCGACTTTACGCTATGCCGTCGCGGATTCACCACTAGGGCCCTGGAAGAGCGGTGGCGTATTGGTTGACTCCCGAGCTCCAGTATTGAATCGAGATGGCTCGGGGATTGAAACCAGTAATGCAGGTCACAATACGCATGGCAGTATTGAATTAATCAATGGACAATGGTATGTCTTTTATCATAGACCGCCGCGGGGATTTGGTTTTGCCAGACAGGCTGTGGTAGAGCCTATTAAAGTGCAATGGGATGAAAAGTCTGTAAAAGAAGGTGGAATGGTTTCCATTCGCGCCTTTGACCCTTACCATGCAAACCTGACCATTAAGGATAAGCAGGGAAAGGAATATAAAGGCGCGGAGGTTACATCCGAAGGCTTCCATTTTTATGGGTTAGATCCTTACAGGTACTATTCTGCCGGATATGCCTGTTATCTTTCAGATATCAGCCTACAGCGGGATTCATGGGATGTCTGGGACAATCATATGCCGGTTACTAATATGAAAAATGGAAATATTGTCGGTTTTAAATATTTTGGCTTCGGTGGTCTTGATCAGGATAAGTTTGGATTGAAAGCTTTTAGTGGTACGAAAGTAGGAAATCGCACCGCTTTCGATCTGTTTATCGCTCCAAAAACACGAAGTGCGTTTAAAGTGAATGTGTGGTTGGATGGTCCTTGGGAGAATGATGTCTGGAAGGGGAAAAAGATTGCCCAAATAGCCATTTCGGCTAATTCCAAACCTGAGGTAACACAAGTAACAGTTGATGTTTCAAAATACGTTGATCACCTGGAGGGCAAGCATGCGCTATATCTGGTGGCCGAAGGAGAGGAAGGAAAACCACTCTTTGATTTTATCGGACTGGGGTTTAGTTCGAAAGATAAGAAAATTGTACGTCCAATATCGCCAACGGTCGATATTATTGTAAATGGCAAAAAACTTGAATTGCCTTCTATACCAATTCGGTCTACGGATGAGAATGGCATCATTGGTTACAATACTTACGAGGTCGCATCTCCTATTGAAGTTAAAGGTAAAAATATCCCTATTGTAAAAGCATCATCAGTTAATCCTGAAGTGAAAATTACGGTCAGACAGGCGAATTCATTGGCAGATCACGCCCAAGTTGACTGTGTTTACAAAGGACAGATGAAAAGCTATCTGATAAAATATGTTACAGAATAAATAGATCAATGGTAATTTGTCGAACTTGAAGTTCAGTGTAAGGAGAGGGGATCTAGATTCCCTCTTTTTTTGTGCCCATAAAACGCTTGGGTAGCTCTTGTCTTTGGTAATTTCTTGTATAATATGTTTTTTAAACATTTTTATTGGTATATAAAACATTTGTATCGGGTGCTGACAACATAGTACTTGTAGTTTTACCCTGACAATTAAACTAATCGAATAACCAATTATATGGATCAATGCATCACAGAGGTAAAGCCCATAAAAGGCTTTTACAAGCTTTCAATGAAACAAAGGATGGGATTTGGTGCTGGTGACCTTGCTCAGAACCTTATCTATCAGACTGTTTCCATGTATCTATTGATTTTCTATACCAATGTGTATGGAATTTCAGCCGCTTCGGCGGGAATTATGTTTCTCATTGTTCGTATAGTCGACGTCATATGGGATCCCGTTGTCGGTGCATTTGTCGATAAGAACAGCCCTCGTATGGGAAAGTATCGGTCATACTTGCTTTTGGGCGGAATTCCGCTTACAGGTTTTGCAATCCTTTGTTTTTGGAATGGGTTTTCGGGATCACTGACATATGCCTATATCACCTATATAGGATTATCCATGTTATATACATTGGTTAATGTCCCTTATGGAGCTTTGAATGCTTCCTTAACCCGAGATACGGATGAGGTAACAAAGTTGACATCTACCCGTATGTTTATGGCCAATATAGGTGGGCTGGCTGTGGGATATGGTGTACCGCTTGTGGTGAAATATTTCTCACCCGATGGAAAGATCAATTCGAAGGATTCGGCTGAGGCATGGTTTGTGACAATGCTGATCTATGCTTTGGTCGGCTTAGTGCTTTTATTCTTTTGTTTTTCGCAAACAAAAGAACGCGTTATTATGGATGAAAAAGATACCGAAAATGTCAAGGTGTCTGATCTTTGGCAGGAATTTAAGCATAACCGACCATTGCGGATACTGGCATTTTTCTTCATTACTGCTTTTTCGATGATGGCGATCGGAAACTCGGCAGGGTCCTACTATATGATCTATAACGTAAATGCACCTGATATGCTTCCTTATTTCATGGCTTTGGGATCAATACCGGCATTTATTTTTATGCCGCTTATACCAGCTATTAAACGTGCGATCGGAAAGAAGCAAATGTTTTATGTTTTTTTGGGAATTGCAATCCTGGGCATGATCATGTTATACGTTATTTCAACGAACGAAGCTCTTAAAGGAAATACCTGGCTGGTGTTGAGTGCGCAATTTATCAAGTCTACGGGTGTTATTGTTGCGACGGGATACATGTGGGCGCTTGTTCCTGAGGTAATATCCTATGGTGAATATAAAACCGGCAAACGCATATCCGGGATTGTCAATGCATTGACAGGGATTTTTTACAAAGCCGGTATGGCACTGGGTGGGATCGTTCCGGGATTGGTACTAGCTTATGTGGCATTTGATAAAGATAATGTAGCGACACAATCGGACATGGCAGAAAAGGGAATTCTATGGCTCGTAGCTGTTATTCCTGCAATACTTTTATTGTTGGCGATGTATGTGATTTCCAAGTATGAGTTGGATGATGCCACTATAGATAAGATCAACAGGGAAATAGAATCCAGAGTTAATTACTAATCAAAAATAAATCATGAATTTGCTAAAAACTATCGTTTTGGCCGTAGTAGTCCTATTGGGCTTTAACCCTATCTCGGCAGCTATGCGAGGGATGAATCGAGAGCCTGATTCACTGACGTTGAAAGAGGCTTTTAAAGATAAATTTTTTATAGGCACAGCCCTTAACCTTGATCAGATATGGGAGCGAGATATTAAAGCTGTAGCTGTCGTCAAAAAACAATTCAATTCCATTGTTGCCGAGAACTGCATGAAAAGTATGTTTTTGCAGCCTCAGGAAGGGCAGTTTTACTTTAAAGACGCAGATCGTTTTGTCGCATTTGGAGAACAGAACAAAATGCAGGTTATTGGTCATACATTAATCTGGCATTCGCAGACACCAGCTTGGTTTTTTGTTGATAAAAAAGGAAAAGATGTACCTCGGGAGGTATTGATTGAACGCATGCGTAAGCACATCCAAACTGTCGTTTCCCGCTATAAAGGTCGCGTTTTTGGCTGGGATGTTGTGAATGAAGCTATATTGGATAATGGCGAATGGCGTAAAAGCAAATTTTATCAGATTATTGGGCCAGAATTTATACAATTGGCTTTTCAATTTGCCCATGAGGCGGACCCCAACGCTGAATTGTATTATAATGACTATTCAACGGCCATTCCCGAAAAGCGAAAAGGAATTATGGCTATGGTACAACAGGTGAAGGCAGCCGGCGGACATATAAGTGGGGTTGGTATGCAGGAGCATAATGCGTTGGACAATCCGTCGCTGGAAGAAGTTGAAAAGACCATTTTGGGGTTTGCAGACCTTGGTGTAAAAGTTATGGTAACCGAGATGGATATTTCGGTGCTTCCACATGTCCGACCCAACATGGGCGCGGAAATTGGAGAACGCTATGCCTACAGTAAAGAAACGAACCCCTATGAAAAAGGTTTGCCTCCGGGCAAGATGGCGGAACTTGGCAAAAGATATGTTGCCTTTTTTAACCTATATCTCAAGCATCAAGATAAAATATCCCGTGTGACGTTGTGGGGCGTTGGTGATGGCGATTCGTGGAAGAATGGCTGGCCTATTCCGGGACGTACAGATTACCCGCTCTTGTTTGATCGTCATTATCAGCCCAAACCATTTGTAAAAGATATTATAGCATTGACTCAAAAAAAAAAAGTAATAAAGAAAATGAACAAAAGTAAATATTTATATCCAAGGGACTACATGGCTGATCCATCGGCCCATGTTTTTGAAAATAAAATCTATATTTATCCATCTCATGACCGGGAGAGTGGCATTCCTGAAAATGACAATGGCGATCATTTCGACATGCAAGATTACCATGTGTTTTCACTGGAAGATGTGCAGGACGAAGTCTTTGACCACGGGAAAGTATTGGATGTAAAAGATATTCCTTGGTCCGGCCGGCAACTTTGGGATTCGGATGTTACTGAGAAAGATAGCAAGTACTATATGTATTTTTCCATGAAAGACAAAAACGACATTTTTAGACTTGGTGTCGCATTAGCGGACAAACCCTACGGTCCATTTATACCGCAGGACGATCCGATCAAGGGAAGTTACAGCATCGATCCCTGTGCGTTTAAAGATGAGGATGGATCCTATTATCTCTATTTCGGTGGCATCTGGGGTGGGCAGCTTCAATTTTATCGAAATAATAAAATTGTTGTACCAAATGAATTGCCTAAGGCAGATGAACCGGCATTAACGCCAAAGGTCGTTAAGATATCTACAGATATGCTTGAATTTTCCGAGCAACCGCGAGATCTTGTCATCTTGGATAAAAATGGTATGGCCTTAAGACAAGGGGATACCGAAAAACGATTTTTTGAGGCGTCCTGGATGCATAAATATAAGGACAAGTATTATTTTTCTTATTCCACGGGTGATAGCCATTTAATTTGTTACGCAATAGGAGATAATCCTTATGGACCATTCACCTATCAGGGTGTTATTCTATCACCAGTTGTAGGCTGGACGACGCACCACAGTATTTTGGAGTTCAAGGGCAAATGGTACCTTTTTTATCATGATTCCGTTCCGTCGGGTGGAAAAACTTGGCTAAGAAGTATGAAAGTTGTTGAAATTGAATATGATGAAGATGGACATATCAAACCTATACATGGTTTATCTTCCTAAATAATCTTGACGGTACCATAGAACGTGGTTATGCCGGTTATTCGCTGTGGAACTAGGGAAAACAGTCGAAACAGCTTTCTCCCCGCTATGAGCAAAATGCACGCGCTAATGTATCCATAGGAATAAATGCCACTGTATTGAACGTCGGTGGAAGTAACAACAGATCTTCCCAATGAATCGGGAAGATCTGTTGTTTATGCTCCGCTTTAACTAATTGAAATTGTTGATGAATTGATCTGCTACAATGTGCCAAGCCTTCTTTTTTTCTCCCCGATCAGATAATAATCCTTTTCTGTTCCATCCCTTTTGATAAATGGGATGGGCTCTCCCCGGAGAACGAAAATCTACTAGGAGCCATGGTGTTGCTCCACGTAGGAACGGTATGTTCTTGAACATTTTAAATTGGCGCATATAAATATCCGCCAGGTAATCTTCGCTCCAGCTGCTTGCCCGATTTGGGTCGATATTGTTTCCGAAAACTGCTTCACCACCAAATTCCGAAAAGATTAGCGGTTTATTGAATTTGGATATCCATTCGACTTCTTTATCTGTTTCGGGCCATGGTTTATACCAGCCGAGGTATTGATTGATCGCCATGATATCCATCAAACTATTGAGTTTATCTTCAATATAGGCCTTGTTGCCCTCAAAGCGCATATTATTAAACGCTGAGGTCACGAGACGGGTATTGTCCAACGATTTTGTCAGGTAATACAATGCTGTGAGCGAACTGTCTCTTGACGGCGAAGAGTAGGTTTCATTCGAGAGGCTCCATATGATGGTTGCCGCCCGGTTTTTATCCCGGGCAATCATCTCTTTGAGCATCAAGTTCATTTTTTCTTTCATGCCCGTATTTGCAAAGTCTATTCCCTGGTAAATGGGCAATTCTTCCCAAACCATCAAGCCCATTTTCTCCGCTATTTTTACCATCTTTTCATGATGCGGATAGTGTACCAGGCGCACATAATTACAACCCAGATCCTTGGCCCAGTTCAAAAGCATTTGATAATCGCTTTCACTATAGGCACGGGAGCGACGCTGCGGAACTTCTTCATGAATATTAATCCCTTTTAGAAAGATTGATTTGCCATTCAATAAAATATTTGTTCCATCAACTTTGATTGTTCGAAACCCAATTTGTTCCTTTATATGATCCGTTTCGGCAGAAACACGCACTTCATATAACTTTGGATTTTCCGGTGTCCACAAAGTCTTCTTCCGAAAAGGAAATTTGAGTATAGCTTTTCCCTCTTTATCTGTTCTGGATTTAAACCTGACATGCAATTCCGGAATGTTTATTTCTATATCTTGTTCTTTTGAAGGGCCATCAAGGGAGACGTATCCGTCAATGATATTTTCATCATGCTGTGCCAGTTGAATAAAGTAATCCTTTATATAGGTTTTTGGAGTTTCTATGAGGTCGACATCACGCGTTATCCCGCCATAATTGAACCAGTCGAAGCCAAGTCCGGGTATCCCATCCTTCATGCGCTGATTATTTACTTTCACGATAAGGCTATTTTCTCCGCCTTTTAGCAGGTCTGTTACTTCAAATTGGAAAGGTGTAAAACCACCTTCATGTTCACCGATTTTGCTGCCATTCAAATAAACTTCAGCCTTATAGTTTACTGCTGCGAAATGGAGAAAAAATCGGCGATCTTCAGTTTTTTGTACGTTAAATGTGCGCTTGTACCAGATGCTACTTTCATAATAGTTGAGCTCAAGAAGTTGGGAGTTGAAATCTCCGGGCACATGGAACTGAGGACCGCCTTCAAATGCGGATTCGACAAAGTCGGAGTTTTTTAAAGGCTTTCGATCTTTATAATAGGCAGCCCAATCTCCAGACCCGGCATCGAAGGGATCTATAATCACATTCCATAAACCATTTAAACTGCTGCTTTGCCGCCCTTCGATATGGATCATTGCGGATTGAGCAAACGATAGGAGCGGAAATAACTGTAATAATGCTAATATAATTTTCATGTTGCACATAGTTTTAATTTTCTAATTTCTCCGCGATGTCCGAAGAAAGCCTTGCTGTATTATTTTCTAGTCCGAAGAAACGGTTTAATTAATCTTCAAAACCAGCGAAATTTGGTTTGGCTTCTCCACTGGTAAATTAACGGAAAGCGCCTCTTCATTTTGATGGAATATCAGTTTTCTCTTATGCCCCAATAGCGATACGGTTTTAACGCGCACTGAAGGAACTGTTTTATTTTTCTTTCCTAAAGACTTTATCAAAATTCTTCCATCGGTTGGCCAAGCCATGATATGAGCATAAATGGCGCCTCCTTTCTGCACAAAACGGATATCTTCTGCGGTATAGGCATTGTCCTTGTCTTCATTGAACCCAGCCGCATTCAAAGGGCTTTTTTCCGTTGTACTGGGACCCTCACCATATATTTCCCAGGGACGGGTATCAAAGATTCCTTCTTTATTGATCTGCATCCAGTCGCCTATTTCATGCAGAATTTTCTCTTCTTTTTCGTCTATGCTACCATCTCCCTTGATCGGAACGTTAAGCAGCAGGTTACCATTTTTACTGACAATATCAATAAGCATATGGACGACCTTTTTACTGGACTTGTACGTGTCGTTTTCGTAGTCAGTTTTATTATAGTGCCAGCTGCCCAGACAGGTACATGTCTGCCAGGCTTTTTCTTGAACTTGATCGGGCACGCCACGCTCGACATCCCATACCAAACACTCTTTTTGTTGTTCGGATAAAATTTTTCCGAACAGCACTGCATCGACCTTTCCCTTGTTTTTCTTGGCGTTACTATTATAAAAATGGGCAGCAATATCGAGTCCAACATTACTGATAGGCCATAAGGGGAGAGTCGTATCATCAAAATAGAGCAGGTCAGGTTGATAGGTGTCGACCATGTCGACTGTCCGTTGATAGAAATTATCGATATACTCCTGCGTCGGTATGGAGGCTCCATTATGCCAATCCCATTGCGCCCATAATGATTTCACATCCTCGCTTCCCTTGCTAAGGGGGTGATTTTGACGGTAGAGCTCTTGGGGGTCATAGCCTTCCCACCATTTACCTTTTCCATCTTCTTTTGTTATGTTGCCATCATAGGGAACGCCTTTGAGCGAACCTGATTGGTCCGCTCGTTGAGCTGTTTCATACCATGTCCATGCATGGGAGGAATGGATGCTTACACCGAAGGGAAGGTTATTTTTTTTTGCGGCCTTTGACCATGCGGCGAGGATATCACGTTTGGGTCCCATATTGACCGAATTCCATTTTTGATATTTGCTATCCCACAGATCGAAGTTGTCGTGATGGTTTCCCATCGCAAAGAAATATTGTGCCCCGACCTTTTTGTACAATGCGACAAGTCTTTCAGGATCCCATTTTTCGGCTTTCCAGGTATTGATAACATCTTTAAATCCAGCCATAGAAGGATGACCATAATTTTTTAGATGCGAATTATATTGCCAGCTGCCTTCATCATACATGCCACGGGCATACCAATCGCCCTGTTCGGGCTGACATTGAGGTCCCCAGTGTGCCCAGATTCCGAACTTGGCATTGCGAAACCATTCAGGCGCTTCATATTGCGCCAGGGATTCCCAGGTAGACTGAAATTTATCCGAAGAGGAGGCTGTTTCTCTTTTTTGTTGGGCGGATGCATTTAAAGCCGTTCCGAGGACTGTAAAAAGTAATAGTATTTTAAAAATATTCTTATTCATCGTATGCTGTGTTTTTATGTTGAATAATATGTTTAATCTGTTGATGCTACTGTGGTTTAATAACCGCGGCATAGCCGCCACCGTTGACCATTGGTATTTTTATTGACTTTCCAGCCTCAAATACCAGTGTTTTTTTATCGATTTTTGTAGGTGTTGTTGCCGCATCCTTTGCATCCTGCCAATATTCCAGCACATATTTGCCTGTAGGCAGAAAATTGGTCGGTATCGCAATGGTGCGGGCCATGTTGTTGGTCATGGCACCGATAAACCAGTTTGTTCCCGAACGTTTGGCCATCACAATAAATTCACCGGGGTAACCGTCTATGAAACGTGTATCATCCCATACTGTGGGTACGATCTGCAAAAAATCACTTCCAGGTTGGCCTAATACATGCTTTGGGTGGTCACAGAACACAGTCAGGGGACTTTCATATAGTACAAATTTGGCGAGTTCGGCACAGCGGGTATTCATCATCATGGTCGGTGATTGCTTCTTAAACCGGGCTGGGCTCACATTGAGAAAACCACCTGGCGTATAATCCATAGGCCCTGCTAGCATGCGCGTAAAAGGTAAAGTAACGTTATGCGTCGGGATGATGCGGTCAGAAAATTTGGCGTACTCTTCACCCAGTACACCTTCACGCGTGATCATATTGGGGTAGGTACGTTCGATGCCATCAGGTTTGTAGGCACCATGGAAGTTGACCATCAGTCGGTGATCGGCTGCTTTTTTGATCACTTTATGGTACCAGTTTACCATCTCCTGATCGTCGCGGTCCATAAAGTCTATTTTTACGCCAGCGATCCCCCAGCGCTCATACAGGGCAAAGGCTTCTTCGAAAGCATTGTTGCGGTTGGCATCGGTGCTGTACAGCCAAAGCCAAATCCGTACATTTTTCTTTTGGGCATAGTCAAGTATTTCGGGCATATTGATTTGGGGGGCGGGTTTGGTAATATCGGCCTGAGCTTGGTTAAACGGTCCATACCACTGCCAGTCGATTAGCATATAAGGCCATCCCTGAGCAGCGGCGAAGTCAATATATTCTTTGGCAACAGCAGTCTCCATTTTTACTTCGCCGCTCCACCAGTGGTCCCATGCGCAAAGTCCCGGTTTTATCCATGTGGGGTCTTCGATTGCGCAAGGTGGGTTGAGCGATTGAACAATTTCGGATTCGATAAATCGTCCGGGGTTATCGCCTATCGTCACCACACGCCAAGGAGTCTTTATTTTGTCTGCAAAACGCGCTTTGATACCGTCTTCTTTTTCACCCGGCAAAGGGGAAAGTTTGGTTGTGAGCAGTGCCTGCCCCTTAGTATCAGTGGAACTGCTTCCGATATAAAATCCGGGATAATTGTCTAAGTTCGCTTCGGTGATGGCCAGATAGTTTTCCTTGTCTACTTCGATCAATAAAGGAAGTCCGGTCAAGGTCTGATCGCTGAATCCGGCCAAGGGAACTTTATTGAATTCGCTTTCTTGGCTAGAGGTGTAACGAGGCTTATATGTTGCTGCCCAAGCGTGAGCCTGACCGGCGACTGAAAACCCGGTCATCTCGCGGCTGATGGCTCTGTTGCCTATTTTCGGACTGCTATACAATTGATAGCGAAAGGCTATCCCATTGTTATAGGCCCGAAAGAAGAGGTCCATCCGCCGTTTCTCACCTTTCTTTTCAATCAGGGCAAGATGAGTTTCGTTCCACTGCATGTCGATACGGGCGTGTTTATTCTTCACGACCGGTGTCCAAGAATCGCGTTGACTGCTGGTTTGAGGAGTGCTTAGCAAGGTAAAGCCTTTATGCATGGCAGGTTCATCTTGTAGTTCAAAGCCCATTGGCGAAGGGTGTATGACTTGTTTGTCCCTGTAGGATACAGAGTAGGAGAGGCCATCGGATAGGTCAATGTCCAAACAAATTTTTCCATCGGGCGATTTTAATGTGTAAGTCTGCGCCGAAAGGCTAGATGATATTGCGAGAAATAGAATGATAATAAATGCTCTCATGATAATTAGTGAATATGTTGATAGGGGTATGTGAATTATTTTTCTTCCATGATGTACACGTCCCAAGGGTCCAATACGATCTGTTGACCTGCTCGCACCACATTGCCCGAAATAAGTTCTCTCGCTGGAGCACCTGTATATGTAATCTGTTTTGGTTCGGCACTATAATTAAATAGGTAACGTACCGCCATGCCCCATTTATTCGTTCCCGAACGTTGAATGATTGGGAAAGTATAGCTGTCGACTGCGGTAACCTTAGCTGCCCTAGCAGTTTCTCGGATGATCGCATTGAGTAATTCCTGTGAAGGGTAGGTTCCGATATAGGTTAGCTTTCCTTTGCCGTATGTATTTTCTGTGATCACGGGCCACTTTCCAAAGAAGGGGTTTTCGGCATAGGCTAAGGGTTTGGCTGTCTCGGTTACCAAAAATTCGTACCAGTCGCCTATTTGGTTCTTGTTGGTCAATTGAAAGGGATTATCTTTCAGCTGCATATCGCCGATTGTGGAAAACTCTTGATAGTAGAATCCACAGGCTTTCCGCAATGGTCCAGGCGCAGCCGTGGCCCTAACGGCCGAGTGCTCGTTGCAATAACCGCTTTTGTGCATCATGACGACATGGCCGCCATCTTTTACAAATTTATCAATCGCCTGAAGCAGTCCATCCGTAGCGACATAAAGTGGAGGGATAACCAACATGGCATAGCCGCTAAAATCGGAAATTTTATCGCATGGGATAATATCGGCTTCGATATTTTGAAAATAGAGCGATTTGTGGACCATGTCGATGGGGTAATTGTTTTTATAGGTATACGGCATAAAGTTCAGTGCGTGGTACGAATCGTGGCTATACAAGATTGCTACTTTATTTTTCTTTTTCAAGTTGATAATATGATCCCCGATTCTTGCGAGCTCTTCTGCTGTAGTTTTAAACTCATGGTATATTCGATTCGGCTGCAGATCGTGTCCCAATACACCGCGCCAATAGGTTTCCTGACCATAATGTAGGGTAGACCAATGCCAATATTCCACCATATTGGCACCTGAAGCATAATGTGCGTACACGTTTTGCCGTAACTGTCTGTCGTAGGGAGGATATTGTGTCCGGGCATTCCAACCTATGCCCTGGGCGTTGGTTTCCATTACGATGTAGTTATTTTTGCCGACAGTACGCACAAAATCACCCGCGTAAGCTATGCGCTGTCCATCTTGTTTATCCTGTACGTCATGGTAAATATTGATGGCTGGATATTGCATCTGACGAAAACTTTCCACCTGATCTATATTATGAAAATCAGGCATGAAGCAATGGGTTACAAATTGGTCCTTGCGTCTATATTCATTGACAATGTCGCATTGCCAGTTGAGAAAGTCAGCGACCTGTTTGCGATTGTACCGTTCCCATTCGTTTTTATAGGAGGGATTGGTGACACCATCGCGGGTATAGAATTCTTCCCAAGTACGAATATTCATTCCCCAATAGTTCATACCCCAAGCTTTGTTGAGTGAATCGAGGTTGTTGTTAAAGCGATCCTTAATGTAATTGCGGAATCCGATAAAATAATCAGGATTGTTTACGCCACGTGCTTCTGTTTCATTGTCTACCTGATAGCCAATGACCCCGGGGTGTTTTGCATATCTTTCCATTAGCTTACGGATGATACGCTCACTGTAATATTTAAAAGTGGGATTGGTAAAATCTATATTCTGCCTGATCCCATAATACGCTTTATTGCCGCCCTGATATTCTGCCAATACCTCGGGATGTGTGTGGGCAAGCCATGCGGGAATGGAATAAGTAGGTGTTCCAAGTATCATTTTTATACCTGCCTGGTGCATTTTGTTGATAATCCGGTCCATCCATTCAAATTCAAATACGCCTTCCCGTGGTTCAAATAGACCCCAGGCAGATTCGCCTATACGGATGACGTTGAGCCCTGCATTTTTCATTAGACGGATATCTTCCTCAAGGCGCTCGCCCGGCATGTACTCGTGATAATAGGCTGCACCGTAAAGGGGGCGATCAAACTTGTGTTGTGCCTCCAAGGACAGGACTGCGAAGAACATCAAACAGAGGAAAAAAATGTTTTTTGGTGTCATTGGTTTTGGTATATCGTTAAGTTAAAGGTTAGAGACGTACATTGTACGTCTCTATGGGTCATTTATTCAAAAGGTTCTTTTACACTGCTTCCCTAAGTTGTGTATGGCAAACTTTACTTTTGACTGCGTGGATATTTAGCCGGTATTGCCATCATTTGCTCCAAAAAGACGGGGTCTTTAAATTGACTGGTCGTTCGGTCGTATTGCCCAGCTCCCTGAACATCCCAGAGCATCGGACACATGCCACGTGAATAAATGGCTTCGGTTACCGAAACATTAAATAACCTGACCACATCCTGCGTTCTATTCTTGGAAGAACAGGCATATTCGCCAATAACGACAGGTATCCCTTTGTCAACACAATTTTTCTTCAGCAGATCCATATTGTCGTTGAGCTCTTTAAATTCTTGTGCTGTACCCCAGGACGGAACGCCAACACCCCATCCGGCATCTTCACCGTTGCCCAATATGGCAAATAGTGGCGGCGTATAATAATGGACGGTCAATGCAAGATGTTTTGCCGGATCAGCCGGAATTTTGGTCAGCGGGTCAAAGGCGTACTCCAGACCAGTATTGTAGATTTCGACCAAAAGATGGCGTTTTGCATTGTTGCCGCCTGATCTCCTGACGATGTCGACAAAAAGCTGATTCAGCTCATTGACATAACCGAATGCTTTTGCTTTTTCGGTCTGTCCGCCGTTCCAGGGCGTCCATATCTCGTCGTAACCGATTTCATTCATGGGTTCGAATAGCAAGTGATCACCATATTTCTCAAAACGGTTACAGAGCTGCTCCCAGATGGAAGTGAACTTTTTCTTCGCTTCATTGTCTGTGGGAACTTTCTTCACCCATTCATTCTCATGGTGTACGTTTATAATGGCAACCATACCACAATCAAGTGTCCAATTTAAGATCGATTCGACTCTATTGAGCAGATCCGGATGGATCCTGTAATTTTCCTCGTTTATCATCATATTACTCCAGGTGACCGGAATGCGCAGTGAAGAATAACCGGCTTTGGCATACCCCTCAATCATTTCTTTTGTAATGATCGGGCTGCCCCATGCTGTTTCGTAATTAGCGATGCTGCTTGGGTTGATCCAGTCGCCCGTGGCGTCTAATGCATTGCCGAGGTTGATCCCTAAACCCATTTCGTCAACCAGCTGGTTGGTGCTGAAGTTGTCCCGTATCAAGAATTTGCTATAGGTAGGTTGTGGCTCTTCATTCGCCTCCGGCGTACTGAGCTCCATGTTAGCTTTAATCTCCTTACTGCTGCATGCTGGTAGCATCAACAGCATGATGATATAACTCAATAATGTTTTCATCGTTCTAATTTTTATCGTTTTTTTTTATTAAATCATGTAAATTATCGTTGTAGCTTTCGATTACTCATTGCTAAAAGGTACGGCAGGTAAGCCTTCTTTATTGAATAAATTGACATCGGGATTATTGCTCCACGCATAACGGACAAATACAGGGTTGATAATCTGATCTGCTTGAACAATAATTTTATTACCTTCAATATGAGCCCGGGCCCAAACAAATTTTTTATCTGCTCCAGCTAGGGCGAATCCTTCGACATAACCATATTTGTTGTTAACCACGAGTCCTCCTCCGGTAGCATCAAAAGAAATAATGAGTTTATTGTCCGCCTTTACCAGCGATTTGAACGTTGGCCCAGAATAAACGCGTTCTTTTTGACCGTAATCTTTGGACAGTGCAATTAAAGCAAGCCGCCGGCCCACTTCTTGTTTGTTACGTGGGTGGATATCATCTGCTTCACCAATGTCCGTGATCACAGCCTGCCCCGTATGTGCAAGACGGAGGGTCCGGGTCTGTGCATCTCTCAATTTTGCCCAGTCGCTGTCTTCCGGTGATTTTTCCTTGGCCATATAATTGGCCAACTGGACCCAGTAAAATGGAAATTCTTGATTCCAATGCGATCGCCAATCTTGTATTAGATTGGGGAAGAGGGTGCGGTAATCGTAAGCCTGGCCGGCATTATGTTCGCCTTGGTACCAGATGACACCCCGAATGGTATAGGGGATCATGGGATTGATCATGGCGTTAAAGAGCAAGGACGGAAACATATTTGGCGAAACTTCTTTATAGCCGTGTTGCTTGGTTGTGACGGCCTCTTTATAATTCCATTCGCCATCAAGGGGGAATTTCTCACCTTCAATTTCGAGATATAGCTGTGCAGGGTTCCCGTAAAATCCGCCGCCGCCTCCAGTATCCATAATTTTTACGGTAATTATATTTTCACCATCTTTTAAAACAGTTTTTGGGATATTGTAGCTCCTAGAAAAGGTATATCCTTTTGTTTCGCCCACTTTTACGCCGTTGATCCAACAGATATCATCGTCATCAATCGTCCCAAGATGGATAGACGCTGATTTGCTGGCACTACCCTTTGGAAGATGGATACTGCGTTTGAACCATACAATACCATCAATATTATCCAATTTGGGTTCCCATAATTGTGGGACATTCATTTTTCCCCATGTTGATAAGTCCGAATTTTTTTCGTACCATTTCTGGGCTATCCCCGGATCGTTCGCTAAAGCTTGTTGATAGGCCTGTTTCTTCAATTCGTTTTCGCTCATAAAACCCTTTAGATCGCCTGTGAGGGCTTGTTTGTAGGGTTTGTTGAAATGTGCGGGCAGTTTATTAAAGCTGTTTCCACTGGTCCAGGTTTCGACACCGGTACCACCCCAGGAAGAATTGATTATTCCGACAGGTATACCTAATTCCTGATAGAGCTTAAGGGCAAAGAAGTATCCTACAGCTGAAAAATCGCCCACGGTGGCAGGTGAGCATATTTCCCATTTCCCGTTAAGATCTTGTTTGGGCACATCACTCATATTCTTTTCTACATTGAATGACCGAATGTTCGGATAATTTGCCCGGCTGATTTCGCTGGCGGCATCATTGGAGTTTTTTACGATCCATTCCATGTTAGATTGACCGGAAGCAAGCCATACCTCACCGACCAAGATATTTTTTAAAAGGATCTGTTCCTTCCGGCCTTTTATTTCCAAACGATAGGGTCCTCCGTGTGAAGTAGGGGCTAAGGTGAGGTTCCATTGACCATTTTTATCTGCCTTTGCCTTGAGGTTTTGCTGCATAAACTGGACATGGACCGTTTCATTTTTTTCGGCCCATCCCCATAGTTTTATGGGACTGTCCCGCTGTAGGATCATGTTGTCACCAAATATAGCGGGAAGCCTAAGCTCGGCTTTTAATAGAAACGCATGTAAGAAAAAAGCAATGAAAATTGGGAGATGTTTTAGATTCATATTTTATTGTGTTTTATAGTTGAACCAGTCAAAAAATACTTTTGCATTACTCGGAACACCATTGGAGGTGCTGTAAAGCCCTATCATTACGCCAGTAAAACCGCCAGCAACTTCGGTTGCCAGATAGCGTGTGTCCAGTTTCCCGATTTCGCTGTAATTTTCACTGTCGGGATTTGCTACCGAAAAGATATACTGTTGTGGAGTTCCTTCTATTTTTAATTTTTGTTGATTGCCCTGCACTATTTTTTCGGCAGCGATGTAGCTCAGTGATCCTACTTTTACGCGTAATTGAATGATATTCTTTCCTTTTTGTTTTTTGATCAATAGATCATAATGATGGTTGTTGTTTTGGATTAATGTTATTCCAGCTTCTTCATTGTCCTTTGAAGATTCAAGTTGCAGGAATGTGCTAGCCGTAAAATTGTGTTCCGTTTGTCTTCTTAGGATAGCTGAGATCGGTTTGGCATCGTTCAGCGTATTTGGAGTAGCCTTTATCCTGAGCCACCCCTTTTTTTCGGATAGGGAATAATTGTCCCGTACCGGATTTCTTAAATATTGCCATTCAAGGCCAAGTTGTTCTGTATCAAAATCGCTTAGGGTAGCGGGTTTGCTGAATGGCTTGAGCGGCAAAGTAGCTGTTTTCATATCCAGGCTGATTGTTCCATTGCCATTGACCTGTGGCCATCCGCCCTGAGGCCAGTCCACAGGTGCAAGAAATGTTTCGCGACCTAGAATATGGTAATAGCTGTAGGGTTGTGTAACTCTGAAACCAAGGCAAACCAACCACCAGCTACCATCTTTGGCTTGTACTAAATCTGCATGTCCCACACCTTGGATAGGATTTGCCTGACCAATTCTATTGGCATGGGTCAGTATGGGATTGAGTGGGCTAGATTCGTATGGACCTAAGATATTTTTGCTTCTGCCAATTGTGGCACTATGCATGTATTCTGTACCACCTTCGCCCAAAAGCAGGTAATAGAATCCATCTTTTTTATAAATATGCGGCGCTTCTGGATATCGGCCACCGATACCGCCCCAGACCAAGTGCTCTGAGCCAATAACCTTTCCGGTTTTGATATCAATCTCCGTCACCCGAATCCCTTCATTTCCCTGCGTGACAAAATATGTTTTACCGTCCTCGTCCCAAAATATATCGGGATCGATACTCTCGATGGCCACATGGATTGGATCACTCCAAGGGCCAGTGGGATCAGTCGCCGTACAATAGAAATTGCCACCTGATGATACATTGGTACAGATGACATAGAACAGGCCATCGTGATAGCGGATTGAAGGAGCAAATAAGCCGCCTGAAGCAGCAGCCTTTTCCAGCGGTAGCTGGGCATCCCGGGTGAGACAGTGACCTATCTGCTCCCAGTTGACAAGATCCTTACTGTGATAAATCGGGAGGCCCGGAAAATATTCAAAGGACGAAGTAACTAGGTAATAGTCATCGTTTACACGACAGATACTTGGATCCGGATTGAACCCCCTGATAATCGGATTTGAAAAGCCAGTTTGTGCAATGACATAATGAAAGGCAATGGAAAATAGGCAGGAGATCATGACGTAAATTGACTTTTTAAATTTCATGTGTGTGTTTGTGAAAGATGATTGGTTACTAAAGGCCGGCATTGACGATCGCTCGTGTATCCGGCCTAGTGTTAAAGTGCTTATTTGTTGTATACGGGTTTAGTTTTTGCTTGTGTCTATAATTCTAAAATTGTCGAAATAGATGTCCACCTTGACATTGGCATTGTCTGCTTTATTTTTCGTAAAAATGCCAAGTTCTGAGCTGGCTATGGCAGCAAAACGTCCGTAGTCGGCAACTGTCGTAAACCTATTGAAGAGGATGTCACAGGTCATCCATTTTCCAAGATTTGTTTTGTTGCTGTTTCGATCGCGTGGCACATAATCTGACACCATTTTATCCCCGTTGCCTTTGAGCTGTAGGTCAAATGTCGCCGTCGCCAGAGGCTCATTAACGAAGCATTCAAAGCGCAGTACAAGATTGCCAATAGGCGTATTGGCAGGTATTGTATTTATGTTAGGATAGCTGCCTTTGTTGGACAGGTTGCCCCACCAATATTGCCATGCGCCCGGTGATCCGAAGATGCGGTAAGCGGTTCCCGTTGTGAAGTAAGGTGGCTTGGTGCCGTCTGCCATTACGGGCATATTGTTGTCTCCCCATTCATAATGGCCTATTTCGTCCCAATTCAGGACAAGATTTTCAATAGGATAAAATAGCTTGGTAGAATTAGATTGCCCGCCAGCCGCATGGACCGTAATTGTACCGGATTTGGTAGGGGTTTTAGGAAGTCGATAATAGATGGTATCTTGACTTTTGGCCACCATAAGATCTTTACCTGGAACATCAAATTCTCCATTGATATTTAGTTTGGTCACATTGATGAAGTTGGCGCCGGTAATAAACGCCTGATCGCCAATAATAGGCATATCGCTGCTCCATGATTTTATTATTGGCGGCGAAACATGTGTTGTGAAGGCTATGCTGACCGAATCTGTTATGCAGTAGACTGCCAGACGACCATCTTGAACACCTGATGGGATCTTTAAATCGATTTTATCATAGTCCTTATCGACTTCATATTCGATAGCTGATACGCTACCGCCTGTTGCGGTTTCGAATGCTATTTTTTTTACTTCATAAAAATTTAAACCGTATATACTGAGCTTTTCGCCAGCTTTGGCTGGATAATTTAATTCGATACGGCTGATCTGGGGTGCGGGAGAGTAGATATGGAAATTGAATCTCGCTTCACCGTGGCTCGTTTCTATCCGAATCTCATTTGGGAGATCTGGATTGGTGCCAGTCAGTAGCAAGTTGGCAGGAATGGAAATAATGGCGCTTGTTGACGTGCAGTAATTTGCATTAAATCCGATCTGTTGGTCATTAATATAAATTTTTTGTATACCATCTAGATTTTTTCCGATAACAGCAACCATTGTGCCCGGAAATGCACCTACAAAGGTACTATCTGCTTTTTCAGGATCTGTCAATCGCACGTGGGTTATCACTGGAGTCATTGTTAGATCATTGTTGCGGCTACAGGATGGCATAGACAGCATAATAATTGCTATGAACACAAATAATAAAAAGCGATTGTTATCGTATATTGCTTTCATAATTCTTTACTGATTATTAAATGGATAAGCCTGTGGCTCTTCTTTTAGTCTTGGATTTTGGATAAGATCATTTTCAGGATAAGGAAAGAAGATGTTGTTTGCTGTCACGACGACGGGTACTGCAGGTGCTGTGGGGTCTTCAAAAATAAGATTCCCGTCTTCATCCTTGGTAATGGAGGCTGTCGACCAGCCCCGTTGCTGATCATTAAAATATTTCAGCATTTTTTCGGGTTTGTAGCAATACCAGCTGACCATATCATACCAATTGGTATACTCCATCGCAAATTCGATGCGTCGTTCTTTGATGATGTCATCCAATGTAATGGAGGTTTTTCTCCCGATTTTGGCCCGATCCCTTACTTTGTTAAAGTAGCTTAATGCTTCACCACCGCTGAGTGTAGTATTATTTCCCAGACTAGCTTCAGCATAGGTTAAGTATACATCTGCCAAGCGTAAAATGTAGGTATTGAGTGGCGAACTCATCGACTGTACAAAGCCATCATTATCGTCATTTGGTCCGCCGATTACCCCTTTTTTTATGGATGCTCCTGCATTAGGATAAGAATAACCACCTTTATCAATGGCGATATAGGGATAGAGGGAGTGCTGGGTAAAATAGGTGGCATTTCTTCGGAGCGTATCCGCGCGTTCGTATTGTTTGAGCATGTCGATCGTTCCGTTCAGTCCGCCGCCCCAAACATTGACACCACCCGTCACATCGGATGAAAATGCCAGATCAGCTAAGAGCGTATTGCAGACGCCCCAGTCGCCAAGTGGTACCCATTGCATGGCGATAAGCGATTCAGGATTATTATTATGTTTGTATTTGAACAGATCTTCATATTTTGGATACAGCTCCAGTCCGCTATTTACACAGACATCCTGTGCGTATTCTTTTGCTTTGGCCAAATCGGCTTCATTTCGAGTGCCACCGGTTTTCCAGCCCGCGCGGGAGAGGTATACCTTGGCGAGCATACCTTTGGCGCCCCAGCTTGTTGCGCGCCCTTTATCCGCTTTATCTGGAAGGTTTTGAACGGCAAAGCTGAGATCATCGATGATAAACCGAAAAATATCTTCTTCCCGATGCCTTGGCTGCATAGGGTCTTTGATCACGGCATCATTGTTTTCGATCAATATAACAGGCCCCCAAGTTCGCAAAAGATAAAAATATGCTATACCACGCATAAGTCGTGCTTCTGCGATAGCTACGTTTTTTTGTATTTCAGTGACATTGATTGCCTTGTTTTTAACAGCGTCGATAATGGCATTCGACATCGTTACGACACCATAGAATGATTTCCAGGAATCCGAAAGCCCATCGTCAAGTGATGTCACCGTGAATAAGGTATAGGAGGGATTCATATAAGGATTATAGCCATCATTTGCCCTTAAGCTTCCAATGGCGACAGCAGGTCGCTTATTATAGTCAAACCATGCCCTGTTGTAGAGTGGGGCTGTGGCTGCTTTCAATGCCTCGGCGGATGTATAGAAGGTTGCGTCCACATAAGCACCTTCAGGCTCCCGTTCAAGAAAGCTTTTGTTGCAGGAATGTAGAACAACGGTAGCCATCAATGAGGCTATCAAGAATAGCTTTTTCATAATTCAGTATTTAATATTAAAACATGAAGTTTAAACCGAAGGTATAGATACGCTGTGAAGGATATCTCGCATAATCTATTCCTTTCAATAAAACATTTTGGTTGTAGGAACCTATTTCCGGATCATAGCCCGAATACTTTGTCCAAGTGAAAAGATTTTGAATATTGACGTATAACCTGAGGTTTTCAATTTGATATTTTTTCAAAAGCTTTTGTGGGAAAGTATAGCCCAGTGAAATATTTTTCAAGCGCAAATAGGAGCCATCTTCGATAAATCTCTTGCTCATACGGCTATTATCATTCGCATCACTGATGGTAATACGCTGAATGCTCGCGTTGGGATTGGAAACCCGTACATTGGCAATATCCTGGTCGGAACCGCTAGGATCAATCGTTTCGATATGGGCAATTCCCGTTGTTTCTTTGAGCATACCCGAATTGTTCATTGGGTTTGTAAAGTCTTTACGCAGTTGATTATAGATCTTATTGCCGTATACAGCGTTTAGAAAGATGTTCAGGTCAAATCCTTTGTAGGCTAGGTAATTGTTCAGTCCGAAGATAAACTTCGGATCCGGATTGCCTATAAAATCGCGGTCTTGCTCATCGATTTTACCATCTTTGTTTTTGTCTTCGAAGATAAAATCGCCAACCCAAATCTCGTTGATACCTATATTTTTGTCTTTGGGAAGAGCCACAGGTATTTTTTTGCCATCTTGATCTAACACCGGGTTATTGTGACTATCCTTGCGGTAAAAATCACTTTCGTTTTGGAACATGCCAATCACATTATAACCATAGAATTGGCCAACAGGATTTCCAACCTTAGTCATTGTAAAGGTTTCGGCTCCTATTTTTCCTTGAATCGCAGCAGCGTCGGTATATAGGTGCGTTACACGGTTTCTGTTCATGGAAAATGTCAATCCCGATTTCCAGAATAACCCATTTTTATTGATATTGACGGTATTTAAGCTGATTTCAACCCCTTTATTGGTCATCGAACCAGCATTAACCCAGGGGGCGGAAATAAGGCCGCTGA
Organism: Sphingobacterium athyrii; assembly: GCF_003071065.1. Lineage (GTDB taxonomy): Bacteria > Bacteroidota > Bacteroidia > Sphingobacteriales > Sphingobacteriaceae > Sphingobacterium > Sphingobacterium athyrii. The sequence goes on from NZ_QCXX01000003.1 coordinate 198,199, forward strand.
TATAGTCTGGCAATACAGCCTGCATCAATAGATTGTCGATTTTCTTTAAATAAACCTCGGTCGTCAGTTCAATCCTGTTTTTAAATAGGCTGAGGTCCACACCTAGATTATAGGCGTTGGTCTTTTCCCATTTCAGGTCAGGATTGGGAAAATTGGAAGGATAGAATCCCGTGCCCCAGATGGATGCAGCTGAGGCCATTGTCACGCCATAGGCATATGAGCTTGCCGCCTGATTACCGACAAGTCCCCAACCTAACCGTAGTTTTAGATTATCGATTGTGGAATTTTCCTTTAAGAAAGATTCATTTTTAATCTTCCAAGCTGCCGCAAGAGAGGGAAATGTTCCCCAGCGGTTGTTGATGCCAAATTTATCCGATCCGTCTCTGCGAAAAGTAGCAGTCAGGAGATACCTATCGTCAAATCCATAATTGAAACGTCCGAAATAAGATTCAATGGCGCCCGAACTTCTTGAACTGCTATTTTTGGCTGTCTTTGAATCGCCGGCATCCAGTTCATGGACAGAATTTAAAAAATAATTAGTTCGGCTTCCAGACAATGACTCCCATCTATTTTCCTGTGCCTCATGCCCGACCATAATCGAGAGATTGTGTTTTTCGGAAAAATATTTATTATAGGTCAGATAAGTCTTAAAGTTTGTAAAAGAGCCATTACTTGCGAATCTTGCCCCTGCAGATTGTTGTTTGAAATTGCCATAATCATACGATGGCGTGAATTGGTAGGAATTGGAATAATTATAGTTTCCATTGCCTTCGATCCGAAGTACAAGATCTTTGATGGGAGAGATATCCGTATAGGCGTTGACACTGATTTGTGAACCTTTCGCATAGTTTTCCCGGGTAAGCGCTTCTTCCAAAGGGTTAGCGAAATAGGTACCATACATATTTTCCTGTTGTGTCCCCCAAGTGCCATCTGGATTTTTTGCGGGAACCTCCGGCAATTGTCGAATGGCGAGTGAAATGATTCCACCATTGTCTATGGTGTTCCTGTTTTTTGTTTTCGCCGTATAGGCATTGATGCCAACTGTCAGCCATTTGTTGATTTTCGAATCGAAGTTCATCCGTAAGGAATAGCGCTCAAAACTGGATCCTTGTGCGATGCCCTGTTGATCCAGGTATCCGCCGGTGATCGCAAATCTATTTTGCTCGGTTCCGCCGGAAATGTTCAATTGATGGTTGTGCATCAATGAAGTCCGAAAGATTTCCTTTTGCCAATTCGTTCCTTCACCTAACAAGGATGGATCTTTAAATTCCTCCCGATCGCCAAAACCGATAACTTTGCTGCGCAGATTTTGATACACCGCATATTCGCGTAGGTTGAGGACGTCCAATATATTGGGCAGCTGTTGAAGACCCACATATCCTTCATAGCCCAATTTGGTTTTTCCGGCTAAGCCGCGTTTCGTTGTAATCAGCACAACACCATTTGCTGCTCGGGTACCGTAGATGGCGGCAGCTGAAGCATCTTTCAATATTTCCATGGATTCTATATCTGATGGATTTATGGAGGAGAGCGCACTGGAATTATCTCTGGTATTGCCATCTATGGGAATTCCATCTATAACATATAAGGGCTCATTACCGCTGAACGAATTTGTACCACGGATGCTGACCGATATTCCGCCCCCCGGTGCTCCAGAATTCTGCGTCACAGAAACACCTGCAGCACGTCCCTGTAATGCTTGATCAAGTGAAGTACTGACCGATTTGCTTATATCGTCTGCCGTTACAGAGACGACAGATCCGGTTAGGTCACTTCGCCTCATTTTTCCATATCCCACGACAACGACTTCATCCATTTCGTGTATATTTTCCGTTAGCTGAATATTTTGCTGATTGTCCATTACTTTTATTTCTTGAGTATGGAATCCCAAGTGATTGAAAATGAGTACACTTCCTTTTTCTACTGAAATGGTATACCTGCCGTTTTCATCGGAAGAAGTTACCCAACTTGTTCCCTTTAGCTTAACTGAAACATTTGTTAATGGTACTCCGGTGGCCTTATTCGTAATCAATCCAGAGACATTGATTTTTGTTCCCTGAGCCTGTAAGGAGTTGATAAATAGGAAAAATAAGGCCATTGACATGAGATACTCCCAATGTCGTAATTTGGGCCAAAAAAACTTTTGAGATCCGTTTTTTGATTTCATGGTTAATTTAAGTTTATAATTTGATATTGGTTATTTTCCCGAGAAAGGGATGATTAAAATTAGGAATAGCAAATTGTATTAATAGGGTTCAAATGTTGCAGATAAGAGGGTAAAATGTTTATAAAACTAGGTGTATTAGCGATTGTCGAGAAGGTGCGTCCGGTAATCCCGATGAATCTTTTTCAGGAAAGTAGGTTTGGTAAGGTGTCCAAATGTTTCAGGTTAGGGTATAAAATGATTACTTATGCTGTAAAGGTTTGATAAAATCTGTATTTTAACGCTTAGTTCTTGAGACGATAACCAATGAAACATCTATTCTTTCTGATTTTACTTTTTTTTACCATATCCAGCTTTGGGCAAGCTTATAAATTTGCGCAATTAAATACGCGTAATGGAATTGTTGGAAATGAGGTGGTTGCTATCCATAAAGATAGTAGAGGTTTTGTATGGTTTGCAACCAATACTGGTCTAAATAGATACGACGGTGAGCGAATCAAAGTATTCAATCGGAGCAGCGATGCACTGGCGGATACCCATTATGATGCAATGAAAAAAATTGTTGAAGATGAAAAAGGGAATCTCTGGATGCAGGGCAATAAGTATGTGATGTTTGACTGGCGTAAGGAGGTTTTTGTCAACAATACGGATTCGATTCTTGAACAGATGGGTCTTCCTGCAAATCCCGTTTCGATTCAGATAGATCAACTTAAAAATTTCATTGTTGCCTATGCGGATAAAGGGGTATATAAATTTGAACCAAAAACGAAGAAACTTGTTGCCTATAAACCGTTAAACGATCCAACGACCATCTTATCTACTGAGATCGTCGAGATCGCGGTAAAAGGTCTATTCGTGTGGATACTCCATAAAGATGGGCTACTGGAGCGTTTAAATTGCAGCACCGGAAAAGTCGATTTACGTAAAAATCAGCTGACGCGTACACCGATAAACTCTTTGATTCCCAAACGCATTTTTATCGATTCAGACAATATGGTCTGGATATATCCCGGGCTGAATAATAAGGGGGCAGTTTGCTATAATGAGACAAACGATCAATGGCAGCAGCTCGATATCGACAGTAAACCGGCACTTTCCAATTCATTTGTCCGCGGAATCATATCGGATCATCAGGGATTATTATGGATTGCAACTGATCATGGGGGAATCAATCTATTTGATAAAAAAAAGAATACAGTCAAGGTCATTCAGCACGAAGAATACAACAGCAGTTCACTTGGTCAGAATTCCATCGTCAGCCTGTATTGTGACCCCGAGGGAATCGTTTGGGCGGGTACTTATAAAAACGGGGTTTCTTATTATCATCCGGATATGTTCAAGTTTCCAAGTACGGCAATAGGAAATGGATCCAGTCGTGGAAATACTATTTTTGATTGTAGCAGCATCATCAAAGACAAAGATGATAATCTGTGGTTAGGTACCAATGGTAAAGGGCTTATCAAGTTAAATGAACAAAGTGGAGAAAGCCATTTTTTTAGGAATAAACGTGGCGACGATAGCAGTCTATCTTCGGATATTGTAACTGCTCTTTTTGAAGATCATACAAAAAGAATATGGGTGGGAACATTTATGGGCGGCTTGAATGTGTATGATGGCCAGAGATTTACGCAGTATAAAGTGGAGGGGAAAAATAGAAAAGGCCTTTCTAACCTGAGTATTTATGGTTTAACGGAAGATTCGGGTCATCATCTATGGATTGCGACGCTAGGAGGAGGGATTGACCGATTAGATCCCAGCCGCAGTATATTTAGTAATTTTAATAGAGAAAATAGCAAGTTACGTTCTGATTTCATGTTGTCAGCCGCTCAGGGTGCGGATGGCATGATTAGCTTCAGTTCGGATATCGGCGTGTATAAAATTGGCTCTGATCAGACCATATTACCCTATTTCTCAAATCCTGATTTTCAGGATAAGGCATCAGCCGTGCCTGTGTACCAGCTTATGAAGGATTCTAAAGGACGTATTTGGCTGGCAACAAAAAGGGGAATAAAGATCTTCGATGGTAATCGAGGCGGCTGTACTATACTGACACTGGCAGACGGTTTATCCAGTGATGACGTACGCTCATTGGCCGAGGATCAAGATGGATATATTTGGGCGGGTACAAGCTATGGACTCAACCGCATACAATACATGTCGAGTGAAGGGGGCAAACATAAGAGCATTGTTTTGGCCTTTGATCTGAGCGATGGGCTGACAGGTATGGTTTTTAATCCCAATGCGGTATACACGGATAAAACAGGTAAAATATATATGGGTACCACGGAAGGCTATGTGGGCTTTTATCCAAGAAAGATTCCTGTCAATAAAAGTGTTCCCCGTGCACGCTTCACTGAGTTGTTATTGTCTAATGAACTCATAAATCCCGGTGATAAAAGAAATGATCACTTGGTGCTTCCCCGTTCCATTGTAGACCTCGACCAGATCGTCCTCAAATATAATGAAACAAATTTTACCATTCGTTTTTCGGCATTCAACTTTATACATCCTGAGAAAAATAGATATAGGTATAAATTGGAAGGTATTGATAAAGAATGGATAGAGACATCCCGTAGTACCGGATTTGCATCCTATTCTAATCTTAATCCAGGCCATTATGTGCTTAAGGTCTATGCAGGCAACGAGGACAATGTTTGGTCACCGACGGCCATAGTGATGCATATTATAGTCAAACCGCCTTTTTGGTTTTCCTGGTGGGCGATCGTTTTTTATATCATGGCTTTTATCGGGCTTGTCCGCTTTTTTATTCGGTATCGTTTAAAGCGAAAACAGGATCAACTGGACCAAAATGCACGTATGTTGGAAGCGGATAAACTGCATGAAATTGACCAGTTAAAATTGAAGTTTTTTACTAATATCAGCCACGAATTTAAGACACCCTTGTCACTGATCATCAGCCCGCTCGAGATGTTGCTGAAAGATTCCACTTATCCCGAACAACGCACAGTATTGGGGGTGATGTATAAAAATGCACAAAAACTGCTGACAATGGTCAATGATATATTGGATTTTAGAAAACTCGATCAGGACAAAGCGAGGCTAAATATATCGTCGGGCAATATCGTCGAATTTGTAAGAGAAATCTGCACATCATTTCTATCTATAGCTGCTGAAAAATCTATCAAATTGACATTCACGGCCAATTATCAATATGTTGATATGCGATTTGATAAGGATAAAATGTATATGGTGTTGTCAAATCTAATATCCAATGCTTTTAAGTACACAAAGAACAAGGGACATGTGGATGTCCAGATTGATATATCCGAGATGGTTGTCGATCATCAGATTGACAAACAGTTGATTATCCGTATTTGTGATACTGGTATAGGGATTGCAAAAGAAGATTTGGATCTTATTTTTGACCGTTTTTATCGAATCGAGTCCAATGAGACGCATGGTATAGCGGGGACCGGTGTTGGACTTCATATTGTCAGTGAATTTGTGAAACTGCATTCTGGCACCATCGAAGTTGAAAGCGAACTGGGTAAAGGGACAACCTTTACAGTCTATCTGCCTATGCCAAATGAATCTTATAGCGTAAACAAGCAAGACGTAATCTATTCTGGTGCTGAAGTAGAACAATATGATCAGGAGATCGCCGAAAAAGAGAAGGAAACGTTTATGGACGCAGGCTCTGGCATCTACACGCTGCTGATTATTGATGATAACGAAGATTTTCGTTTGTTTTTAAAGGACCTGTTTAATCGCGATTACAGGATTCTGTCTGCAAAGGATGGACAAGAGGGATATAATCTTGCTGTTGAACATATTCCGGATATTGTTCTTTGTGACGTGATGATGCCAAATGTGGACGGATATGAGTTTTGTCGAACGATTAAGCAGGATATAAGGACTTCGCATATCCCAGTTGTGCTTCTCACTGCAAAGTGTTCGGATGAAAATCAATACCAAGGTATGGAAGCAGGTGCTGACGCCTATATTTCGAAACCTTTTAATATCGATATTCTTCGTGTCACCCTCGCTAACATTGCTAAAATGCAAAAGCAGCTTCAGCAGAAGTTTAGATCGAAAATTGATATTTCGACAACGAAGCCCGAGATCGTTTCAATGGATCAGAAGTTTATACAAAAAGCTGTTTCCATTGTGGAGGCCAATATTGCAAGAACAGATTTCTTGGTTGAAGATCTATGCCAGGAAATGGCGATGAGCAGAGTGAATTTCTATAAAAAGATCCTCGCTTTGACGGATAAAACACCATCGGAATTTATTCGTTTTATTAGGCTAAAAAGAGCGGCGGAATTGCTCGAAAAAAGTCAGATGTACGTGAATGAAGTTGCATTTCTAGTCGGATTTAATGAAACCAAATATTTTAGAAAATATTTCAAGGAAGAATTTGGAATGACGCCGAACGAGTATAAGAAAGTCATAGCAAATAATATACAGGAGTCTGGAAATTGATTTCATGAGCTCGAGGAAGGAGGCCATTTTGTCGCAAAAGACAGACAGACACCACCGACCATTCAGCAATAACAAAAGATGCAGTATTTCGGATCCGGCGATATTATCGCCCTATGATATGGAGCGTTGGTCTGACCATCCGTGGAGATGCGATCACTGGCTGTGCAAACTCAGTGATCTTTATCTCTTCGACCGATGGCGTTAAAGTAACGAAGCGTCGAATCGAGATGTGTAGCAATCGTTCCTGTAGGAGGAATTTGAGTCCTAGCGTTTATCAATGAGACAGAAAATAGAATAGTTTAGATAGGAGCGGTTTACTCCGAATGGATAGGCATCCAAATTAATGTGACATTCATGATGGCAATTAGAAAAATTTGATAAGAAATCTGCTACAAAAGTTTCAAAATTAGCTTCCATTTTATAGTCGCTTTGGCGTTGTTGTTTAATAGATTACGAAATCTACTGTCTTTTTTCGGTATTGTTTTTTCTATAGAATAGTTTAGGCTAAAATAGTTTTCTATTTCCTATTTTAAAGTTTATTACAGTAATTTTAAATACGAAATCGCAAAAAAAATCAGATAAAAGAGTATGAATCATCAAATAATCCAAGAAAACATCAGTAAACATATAACTTTAAATGAGGCGGAATTCTTGGTGTTTTTATCTCGGTTAAAAAAAATACAAATACCCCGAAAAAGTATAATATTGAGTCAAGGACAATTGTGTGAAAATATCTATTTTGTTGAGTCAGGAGCATTACGTGCTTTCTTTCTGGATGAATCCGGTAAAGAAGCCACTATTATGTTTGCTATTAATGACTGGTGGGTAACTGACATGTACTGTTTTATTAATCAAAAACTGGCCATGTTAACTATTGAGGCTATAGAAGATAGTGTAATTTACCAATTAAAAAAGAGTGATTTAGATTATTTGTATATAGCCATACCGCAATTTGAGAAATTTTTTAGGATTCTGATGCAAAACGCATACATAAGAGAACAGCTGCGTGTAATTCAAAACCTTTCGTTATCAGCGGAGGCGCGCTATGAAATATTTGTTGGCAAATATCCGGAGGTCGCAAAAAACGTAAAGCAAAAGCAAATAGCTTCCTATTTGGGAATTACCCCCGAATTTTTGAGTATGATTAAGCATAAAAAGGGAAAAGGCTTAAAGTAGTTTATTTTTTTTTCAACGAAATGGTCGTTAATTTGTGTCTGTAGACTAATAAATAAAACGATGCTTATAATGATTTCAGGTCCATATCGAGGTGGGACCAATGATGACCCAACATTAATAAAGAATAATCTAGATAAATTGGAGGAGTTCGCTTTGGACATTTTTAATAAAGGACATGTTCCTATAGTCGGCGAATGGCTTGCACTTCCGTTAATTAAGTTAGCAGGATCGCAAAAGATTGGAGATGAACAATGGGATAGAATTCAGTATCCTGTTGCCCATCGGATCCTAGAAAAATGTGATGCCGTTTTGCGGATCGAAGGTGAATCAAAAGGTGCAGACCAAGACGTTAGGCTGGCGAAGGAAAGGGGGCTTAAAATCTACTATCATATTAATGAAATTCCTACTTCTGAGCAGGCTTAAGCTTACATTATATATTAAAAAACTAAATAGATAGATAATCAATGAAATTAGAATTATTTCAGATAGATTCTTTTACAGAAGAAATTTTCCACGGAAACCCAGCCTGTGTTGTTCCATTAAAAAGGTGGTTGCCTGATGAGTTACTTTTAAAAATAGCCAAAGAAAATGCTGTGGCTGAAACTGCGTTCTTTATTGACAACGGTAGTACCATCCATTTGAGATGGTTTACACCTGAGATTGAAATGGATCTATGTGGACATGCTACCCTCGCCGCAGCACACTGCCTAATTTCACATTTAAATTATAATAAAAGCCGAATTATATTTGAAACGCAAGTCGGAGAATTAAACGTTGATATAAAAGATGGCATTTATTATATGGATTTCCCATCAAGAATGCCGGAACCCTCAACTCTTCCGGATATTATAATCAAGTCGCTTAATATACAGCCTATGGAAATCTTTAAGTCAAGAGATTATGTTCTATTATATAAATCTGAGGAAGATATAAAAAATATAAAAATTGAAAGATCCGTTTTTGACCTTATCAACCTGGATCCGGGAGGAGTGGTTGTGACAGCGACAGGTACCGATAGTGATTTTGTTTCAAGATATTTTACTCCACAATCAACAATTCTTGAAGATCCGGTAACAGGATCAGCATATTGCTCACTTATTCCGCTTTGGTCATCAAGATTAGGAAAAAATAAGCTTTTCTCCCGCCAGCTTTCAGAAAGAGGAGGCCAGCTCTACTGTGAGGACAAAAACGAAAGAGTAATTGTGGCTGGCAAAGCCAGAACTTATTCAATGGGACACATTTGGATAGAATAGAAGAATGATATCCATGGTTAATAACTTAGCAAACTATTAGGAAGTTTAGGAGTGCATAATCTCTAATTCTGAAATTGACTTAAAACGTTACGTAAAGGGTAATTTTACAAAAAAATAAGAATGGATAATAAGATAATAGATAAAGTTGCTTTAATCAATATTTTAGATAAAAAAGTATTGGTGGCACTTTCCAAATTTAAATTAAAACTTTATTTGCCAGGTGGTAAAAGAGAGTCCGATGAATCCGATATTGAATGTTTGAAGAGAGAAATAAAGGAAGAATTGAATGTAGAGATTAAAGAAGACTCGGTCCGTTATTTTGGTACATTTGAAGCTCCTGCCGACGGAAAGGATGCTGGGATCATGGTTAGGATGAAATGTTATTTTGCTGATTACTCAGGTGTGCCGGAAGCTGCAAACGAAATCCACTCATTTGAATGGATAAATTATACTGAAAAGCATAAAGCTTCTGCCGTAGTAAACTTGATATTGGATAAACTGAAAGAGCAGGATCTGATTGATTAGTTTAAAATCTGTACTGCTTTGCATAGTAATAAAAAAATGTTTTAATTTATTGGGCAAGTGAATATTTAACTATTTATGCCCGTGAAGGCGACTGCTTTTCAATAGATTTCGCATGCTCCTGTAACGACACTTCTTATTTGTATCTTGATATTAAGTTTGAACAACCAACAAATACCAAAAATCAATGCAAAACATCATTGGTATGCTATTATTGTACGGATCGCAGCGATAGTATTGATCGTTAACAAAACAAAGGGCTAAATCCAGACAATGCATAACATCACTCATCCACTGAAATATATCTAAAGATGTAAGAAATAAAGAGGCACAGAAATATACCGTCGATACGCATATATCTCAAATATATCACATAAGTATCTCTATGTTGTTATTTATGGATAAACAGTGCTTAATTTGATTCGTGCCTACTGTATTATGAATATTGTCCGCTTAAATCAAGTTCCTAGTTGCTAAGGAGTGGTAAGTACCGATCAGACCATTTTTTCCAGCGGAGGCTACACGAACTGATAAATTTGATGCCATAGGTAACCTAGTTACATTTAGAGTTGCACATTCTGCATGATGTGGGTCCAATGCAAAAGCTTACCGATTGGGTTTTTAAATTTTGAGGTGGTCCATGACTAATTCTTTTTTTGATTATCCGCCGAACATTTGCGTAGTTCAGGATAGTATATTTGGTTTAGCCCGACATGAACAAACGTGTTCTGTTGGGCTCTTTTTTTTCTAAAAGTAGAGGTTCCGGTTAGATTAAGGGCTAAAATATAGTGCCTTGATAGGATTATTTGGTTGGTTGTTTTGATTTATTTGGGATAAGATTTTTTAAGAGTTATTCCAATGGCCGGTAAATCAAAACCAAGCTTGATTACTGTAAACATGAAAATTAAAGTGTCAGCAAACTACTTATAGGTCCATTTTGGATACAACTGTCCCCAATTTGGACACGTTGAAGTTTTTATTTCCAACGACATTTGTATTATTAAAATATCAACAAGGAAACAATGTCAAAAACAATTTTTATTACAGGAGCTTCAACAGGTTTAGGGAAAGCTACTGCCAAATTATTTCAAGGCAAAGGGTGGAACGTAATAGCAACAATGCGGACCCCTGAAAAGGAAACAGAACTTAGTCAATTAGAAAACGTAACTATTTTACCGCTTGATGTTACTAATCCTGATCAAATCAACGAAACTGTAGCTAAAGCTATCGAACTGTACAATATCGACGTGGTGTTCAACAATGCAGGATATGGACAAAGTGCTGCATTGGAAGGCGTTTCAGATGAGCAGATCGTAAAGATCTTTGATACTAACGTCTTGGGGACAGTACGTGTTACGAAAGCGTTCATTCCCCATTTCAGAGAAAAGAGAAGTGGCTTGTTTATTACCACCACATCTCTAGCCGGAGTGGTCGGTTTTCCTCTGGTGTCTGTCTATAATGGGACTAAATTTGCCTTGGAAGGTTGGAGTGAAGGACTGTCTTATGAATTGTCTATGTTCAATATTGGTGTAAAAACAGTAGCTCCAGGTGCAATTGCCACAAAATTTAACGATAATATAGACAATGTCATCCACCCGGCATATCAGAACTTGGAGAAAAAGATAACTGATGTATTTAGCGGAATGGCAAGTGCTGCTTCAACTGCCGAACAGATTGCTGCAGTAGTTTATCAGGCAGCTACTGATGGCAAGGATAAGGTACATTATGTGGCAGGTGCAGATGTAACTGCAACAGTTGCAAGACGTGATGAAATTGGTTCAGAAGAATTCAGAAAAGAGCTTAGCAAACAGATTTTGGGATAATCTATTTTTGTATATTAGTGTTATATTTTTTGTTATGTATCATATCAATTCTATATCAGAATATCTCAAGCTATTGTCTTTGCCAGAACCATTGCATCCACTTGTAAGCGTCGCTGATGTCTCCAAAACACGGCTTGTTGAAAGTGATGTATGGAAAAAATTTTCCTTAAACTTTTACTGTATTTCGTTAAAAAAAGATATCGCTAAAAAGCTGAAATACGGACAGCGATATTATGATTTTAACAAAGGTACGATGACCTTTCTCGCACCGAATCAGGTCCAGTCGCTTGAATTTGATGAGGTTAAAATGATCAATGAAAATTGTGGTACAGGATATTCTCTGCTGTTCTACTCTGATTTTTTGCAAAAACACCCATTGGCTAATATCATAAAAAACTATGATTTCTTCTCCTATGCAGTAAATGAGGCTCTCCATCTTTCTGAGCGGGAAGAAAAGAATATCATTGAGATTTTTCAAAAGATTGCCACAGAATACCAACATATCGACCAGCATACACAAGATATTATTCTTTCACAAATTGATTTGCTTCTGAATTATTGTAAGCGGTTTTACGACAGACAATTCATTACAAGAAAGGCTGTGAACAACGATTTGTTATCGCAAATGGAACAGATATTAAATGATTACTTTGACAGTCAGGAAGGTTTGCGGAACGGACTTTTAACAGTAGATTCGGTTGCCAGCAAACTCAATCTTTCACCTCATTATTTGAGTGATATGCTTCGCTCTCTTACAGGACAAAATGCACAACATCATATTCACGAAAAGTTGATTGAAAAAGCAAAGCAATATTTGATTTCAAGTAACTTATCTGTCTCTGAGATTGCTTTTCAGTTAGGTTTTGAATACCCGCAATCTTTCAATAAGCTATTTAAAAAGAAAACAGCGATGTCCCCTTTAGAATTTCGTCACACATTTAATTAGTGTTTGGCCGAAGCAAAACCTGAATACAATTTATTGTTGCCACACTTATTTTAAGGGACACACCTCACTGAACTACGGAAAAATTGAAGTTAGCTTATTCATAAGGGGCCCCGGTAAATAGTATTGTAAGCCAGTTAAAGTCTCAGAATTTTCGAAACTGGATTGCCTGGTATATGTTATTATATTTGTCTATATAGTAAAAAAGATATGAAGTTGACAGAGAAGTTAAAAACATATTTGCAAGATAAGGTAGATGAAGTTTTGCCTAAATATCAGGAAGAATATAGAAGTGTTTTGCAGGCTTTAGGGTTCAATTCAGCAATAAACGGAAGCTTTGTTGAATTCATGAGCGTATATAGTGATGAACATTATGGTAAATTAGGACTGATTCATGATATAATGTATGATGATCTGTCAGATATTGAAAATGGAGTGTCAAAACAACTTTGGAATAATAACGTTCCTAAAAAGTACATCTCTTTATAATCTTAATAATAAGAGCCTTAAACTATCCATTGACGGCCATATTGACAATGAAGGACCTACGGCACACAACATGCAGCTTTCACAACAGAGAGCCGAAGCAGTATTAAAAAGTTTATTGGCAAAAAATATTGCTAAAGATCGTTTGAAATCTCAGGGTTTCGCAGCTGAAAAACCTTTGGCTGACAATAATACCGAAAAGAACAAAGCAAAAAATCGCCGAGTTGAATTGATTAAAATGTAAGTACAGATCAAGTCATGTCTAGAATTGTGATAATTTTCGAAGACTCGCATAGCGCGAGACTAATGTAGGCCAAATACAAAATAGAGAAGCCATTTGGCTCCTCTATTTTGTAATAAATCTGATTATTCGCCGATTAAATCATCTAACAAAACTTTGATATCAGGAGCAGCGTAATCTCGCCCTCCTTCTATCCGCTCCTTAATTTTTCCATCCTTACCCAAAATTACGGTTGTAGGAATGGAGTTCCCTAAAAATGTTGGTGGTATAGGTGTTTCTGGCATATAAACAGTCAGGTCATATTTATTGTCTTTCATGAAAGAGACTGATTTTTCCAGGTCAGCATCTACATCGACCATGAGGAAAACAATATTTTTATTTCTTTCGTACTGTTTCTTTAAATCATTGATCGATGGCAATTCTTTGATACAAGGAGGACACCAGGTGGCCCAGAAATTAATGAAGACGACTTTTCCTTTCAGATCCATCGTCGAGATAGACTCTCCATCTTCGTTTTTAAAAGATACAGGATCTGTGTTTTCATTTGTGGTTGTGATCATTTCTTTTTCCGAAATATTCGTATTTTCATTTTTTGTACTTTTTGAATTTCCGTAGGCTGTCAGTGCAAATAAACAGGTCGCAACGACAATCATCGTTAAACTATCTTTTTGATGTACTTTCATTTTTTTATTCATTTTATTTTTTAGCATTTCTATAAAAATTAAATGTTGTTAGCTGTATTTACTTTGCCTTCTTTGGTTTCTTCCGAAGGATTGAGTAAAACCATATCTTCTTGTTTCAGCTGACCGAATACTTCTGTTAAGCTATTTAAACGAATTCCTTCTTTGACAGCGACTTTCTTTATTTTACCCTGGTTTAGTATGAACAAGAATGTTCCAGATTGTGAATTGATAACACTTTTCTCTGGTACCCAAAAGGTAGGGTTTGTCCTTTTCAAGCGAAGTTTTACCTGTGCATAGTCGCCGCCCTGTAATCTATTTTGACTATTGGGTACGTCAAACTCTATTTTAAGCGAACGATCCCGTTGATCCAATAATGATGCAGATCGGGAAAGTTTTGTGCTAAATGTTTCTCCGGGTCTGGAGCTTACAGTAAAAGTCGCAGGCATATCCTGATGTATGGATGCCGCATGTTTTTCAGGGAGTGAGAGTGTTAGCCTAAGACGGTTACTCTGTGCGATCATGAATAGTGGAACATTGGTAGTGCTGCCTACCAATGCACCAACAGAAACGTTTCTGTCCGTAATGACACCATCAAAAGGAGCTCTGATATTTAGGTACTGCCGTAATTGTGATGTGCCAGCAGTGCCAGCTTTCGATGCATTATAAGCGGCTAATGAGCTTTCCATTGCGTTTTTGCTTCTCTCAAGCTCAATGTCGGCAACCGCTCCTTCAGTACGGAAAGCTTCCTTGAGCCGATCAAAAGATTGCTTGGCAAAAAGATAGTCACTGTATAACCTCTGTTCCGAAGAACGATCAGCATTTAAGCGTTGATCCATTTCCGGCGCTTCTAATACCGCGAGTAGCTGTCCTTTCTTTACAAATGAACCTCGGTCTACGAACAATCTTTGCACAAAACCGGTGACTTTGGCATAGAGCGCTACTTGTTCATAAGGACGCAGTTCTGCAGGAACAGAGATCTGATATTCAGGATTATCAATTTTTATCGCAACAGTTTTCGGTAAAGCCTGATCATATTGTATGCTATTTTTAGCATTAGCTGGAGTTTGTTCCCCTTGCCCGCAGTAGGAAAAGAGCACGATTGTTACTAACGATAGTGATAGTTTTATTGTAAGCGAGTTATTTACTTTTTTATTTTTCATTTTAATTAGAGGAGTTTATAGGACTATAATGTTGACTTTCCTCATCATCGGGATCGAGTGATGGACTGTGTATTTTTGTACGCGAAAGAAGTGAGGAGAAAAAATGCGGAATAAGTAGCAAAATGGTTGCCGTAGAGGCTATCAGCCCTCCGATAACGGCTCTCCCGAGGGGTGCAACCTGCTCTGCACCATCTCCAAGACCAATAGCCATTGGTAGCATTCCTGCAAGCATGGCGGCAGCAGTCATCAGGACAGGTCTCAATCTTGAGGAAGCTGCGAGCCTCGCGGCATTTGCCGGCTTGAGGAGGAGCCCTTTACGGTAAAATTCAGCCTGATTTACAAGTAAAACGGCATTGGATACCGATACGCCAATGGACATAATTACCCCCATATACGACTGCAGGTTCAATGTACTATTGGTCATATAAAGAACGATAAGACTTCCGGCGATTACAGCAGGCAATACTGATAAGATAATAAGCGGCACTTTGAACGATTGATAGTAAGCTGAAAGCATCAAAAAAATAACTACGATGGCTACTGCCAGTCCTATTAGAAGACTTCCCCGTGTTTCACTCAGTAGCTGCAGTGTTCCTTCAGTCCATATACTAATCCCACGTGGTGGAGTTCCAGCATCTGTAATGGCTTTGCTGACGGCTTTGGATGCAGTTCCTAGATCTTTACCGTACAAATTAGCTACAACGGTAACATAGCGGTTTGGGCCTTTACGATTGACCTGTGCAGGCACTGTAACTCTTTTTAAGGTTGCAACATCTTCAAGGATCGGTCTTGTATTTCCTTTTTTTAACGGTAAGGATCTTAAAAATTCTTCTGACGATACGACTGCTTCAGGAATTTGCACTTGAGTCTGGAAGACGAGACCAGATTTGGGATCTACCCAAAGATTTTTGTCCGTAAAGCGAGTTGAGGAAGTCGCCACAACAAGACTTCGTGTAATGTCCTGCATAGTTAAACCAAACTGTCCTGCAAGGTCACGATTCACTTCGATTTCCAAAGTTGGGTAAGCTGTTGGTTCGGTAATACGTACATCACGTAGATAGGGGATCTGCTTGAGATTATCTTCAATCTTTGAAGCAAATTGAAAAGCACCTTTAAGCTGTGGAGCGCCTACTTTTACCTCTATTGGTGTCATGGCTCCCTGTCCCATGATTTTCTCAGTCAGCTCCATAGGTTCAAAGTTAAAAGCTACCTCTGGATGTTTTGTCTGGATTCTCTTCCTGATTTTTTCCTTCAACAGTTCGATTGATCCTCCGTATAGTTTCTGATCTATGGAAATCTGTAAAACAGCTTCATGTGAAGAATTGGTAAACAGAAAAATCGGATTGATGGGAGAACCGGCAGGTTGGGGGCCTACAAACGCAGAGGATATGGTAATACCGTTTTCTGGTATTTCTTTACCTATTTCTGCCGTTATCTGTTTGACGATTTTTTCAGTCTTTTCTAAACGGCTACCTTGCGGCGCCTGGATTCGAATCTGGAAATCTCCACTGTTGGAAACAGGCATCACGTCCGTTCCCACCACTTGTAGAAGGATAACAATAATAGCCCCACAAAGGAGCATATACATTGAAAATAGGAAAAGGGAGGGTGGAGCCCATTTGCGCATTCTGTAGGAATAATTGACCCTGAATTTTTCAAAGAAGGCTCTTTTTTTCGGTGTAATGGCCTCTACATTGTGTTTAGTCTTCATCATCCAATTGGCTAAAATAGGCACTAAGGTCTGCGAAGCAATAAATGAAGCAATCATGGCAAAAGCTACCGCCATTGATAATGGCATAAACATGTCTTTGGGTATACCTGTCATGATAAATGCAGGTGTCAGTACGGCAAGGATACACAGTAAGATAAGAAGCTTGGGAATTGATATTTCTAATAAGGCATCCAAGATTGCGCGCGGTTTGTGCTTTCCCATTTCCATGTGTTGATGAATATTCTCTATGGTTATTGTTGCTTCATCAACTAAGATTCCGATGGATAGAGCTAGCCCGCTAAGTGTCATGATGTTAATGGTCTGTCCAAAAAGATACAGTACCATTACGGCAGCGAGAATGGCAATTGGTATAGTCAGCACAACAATGCTTGCTCCACGAGTATCACCTAAAAATAGAAGGATCATCAGTCCTGTAAACACTGCCCCCAATATACCCTCATGGATCAGGTTGGAAAGTGACCGCTTAATGTATTTTGACTGGTCAAATTCATAGTTGATCTTGACATCTTCAGGAAGCAGGTTTTTAAGTTTAGGTAATGATTCTTTCAGGTTTTTAACAGCTTCAAGTGTAGAAGCATCCGCCTTTTTGATAATAGGAAGTTAAACTGACCTTTTTCCATTGACCAGCGCATAGCCTGTTGTTTGATCAGCAGCATCCTCTACTGTCGCAATGTCCCGAATATATAGTGTTCTGCTATCTGTAGAACGGATTGGGGTATTTAGAAATTCTTCCGGCCCCCTGGCGATTGAATTTATCGGAGCCATGAGATTTTCATCGCCGATACGAATATTTCCGGCAGGCGAGGGCAGGCTGTTCTTTGTGATTGCCGCTGTAATGTCCTCTGGACTCAAACCATTTGCCTGCATAAGCTCTGGATTGACATTCACGACAATCGACCTTGCGTTTCCGCCGAACGGCGCTGGCGCAGTGATGCCAGGTATTTCCACAAACACTGGTCTGATTTTGGTGAGGACAAGGGTTTGGATTTCGTTAATTGATCTTTGATCACTCTCAAAGACCAATTGTCCCACGGGTAGGGAACTACCGTCAAACCTGACCACAATTGGCGGTACTGCTCCGGGGGGGAGAAAACCCATTGCTCTGGAAACGGAGGCCGAAACTTCCCCAGCTGCCTGAGACATGTTGGTACCCGGATAGAAAGTCAGTTTCATCATGGTTAACCCTTGAATGCTCTTAAAATCTATATTTTTGACACCACTGACAAACAACAATACCTTTTGAAATTCGTTGGCCATAAACCCGTCCATATAGGACGGCGATAAGCCTCCATAGGGCATGGCGATGTACATTGCCGGAAGTTCAACCTGCGGAAATATATCCACATTTATTTTTTTTATGGTACTATACGAGAAGAAAACAATAGCAAGCACGGCCACCATGACCGAAATCGGCTTTCTCAACGCAAATCTGATGATATTCATTCTTTTAAAGGATTATAAATTATTGAATAGATATTCAAAATCTGTTGTCAATGCAGATTCATAGGCGATCAACAGCCAATACTGTTTAGCAGCTTCAATATGATTGTTTTCGGCGCTTTCAAGTAACTGCCTGATCTGAAGTAATTCACTCAATGCGATTAAACCGCTCCTATATCTGGCAAGATACATTTCATAAGCATCCTCTGCTTGTTCCATGGCTGTGGAAGTCTTTTCAAGCTGTTTGTATTGCTGTGAAATCTTCGTATAAACTGCGCTAAGGTCAGACTGCATGGACAACTCATACTGTTGGTGCTGATAAAGAGTGCTTTGAGCATCTTGCAGATAGGCATGGCTTTTAAGGCTATTGGTTTTGAGATTGGTAACATTCCATACCGCACCGATACCGATGAGATAATTTCCGGTGGTATTAGAAAATCCATCTTTCCAGCGGGCAGATACTTGTCCAGACGGATTGATTCCGCTACCTCGGACAGCATACCCACCTAGTATACGTATGGAAGGGAGCGAAGCCTTTTTCTGTATTTCGCTATTATAGGAATAGTAAGCCGCCTCATTTTTTAGACCTGCTAAGAGCGGATGACTATCAGCAATTGCGTTGGTCGTGTTTCTGCCCAAATTTCTTGGTCGGTTAAAGTGCGAAAGAGATAAGGAATAATCAAGATCTGCATCGCCACTTAACTCCGTCAGCTTGATCAATGATGCATTTTTGAGCCCTACAAAACGTTCGTTATCACCAAGGGACTGGTTATACGATGAAAGTGCCAACAAGCTGTCAGCTGCCGGGCGGATACCAGCTTTGGAAAGACCCGTTGTCAATTGTCGAATTTCATTGAGCCGCCTAACATTTTTACTGTTCCAGTTGAGTTTTGCCTGATCATACAATAAAATAACATAACGTTCAGCGAGTGTTTTTTTTAGTGTCAAAATGTATGCTTCCTGCTCATTGATACGTCTTTCGGTAACTGTTTTTGCAGCTTCATATTCTTTCATCAGTTTTCCAAAAGAAAAAATTTCCCATTCAACTGTCGCTGAGCCAAATGAATTGGCAGCAACGGCAGAACCAGACGTTCCAGTAGTATTTCCTGAAACATTGAAAAATCCAGGTTGTGGAAAAAAGGCACCTGCGGCACCTTCAAATGTTCCGAAAGTATTTTGCGCCTGTGCTTTTATTTGTGGAAGACGGTTTGTTTTTACAGCTTGCGCATTGTACACTGCGGCTTCGATAGCAGAGCTTTTTACTTTAAGCCCTGAATAAGTGCTTTCTACCTTTGGCCAAAGGCTGCCCAAAGTTTGGGGTCTCGGCTGTCCATAACTGGAAAATGCAAGACCAATGGCTGCAACGGTAAATAGCGCAACCAGATGATAATTAATCATGCTAATATAATTGTTGGATTTTGACCGAATGAATCGATCAATCTGAAAAAAATAATAAACGCAATCAGCCCATTGGAAAATCCAATAGGTACTTAAGATTTGTTACGAATTTTAAATGATCAGTTTGCGGTCGCGCAGAAAGATTGGAAGGGGGGCAATAATTTTAATCCTCCTGTACCGAGGACAAATTTCATCTCTTGATCCAAAGGTGCAAAAGATGAATAAGATAAAGGCTGTTAGAATGGCTACAGGAAGCATATTATCGCTGTGTAGACCGGATTTTTCCAAGGTTATAGCATCGGTCAAGATCGAGCTTGAGCAGCTTTCATGATTTGCTCCGATAAAAGAACCTTTTGCACCCGCAACCTGTTCAACTTTTTGAGGAAGGCCCATAAGCGTCTTAATCCCCATTTTGATGGGAAAGGATGACAGAAACAATAGAATAACCGCCCCCAAAGTAAGTAAGTTCCTTACGATGAAATTCATGCTATTTTTTCTTTTTTGATCCATAAGTTACGAACTTATACATCTTCATGGAACAAAACAAACTGACTATTCATTAATTCTGTAACAATACTGCCATTAAAAATGGTGTCGATAGAAGTACAGGTTGAATATGTTTGTCAATATCAATAACAATGCGGTCACCGTTTTTTAATAAACCAATTATCTCCATAATGGTCTGAGTACTCCATTACCCTTAATATATGCTTGGAAAAATTCTAAATTTGAAAAATAAAAAGCACTGCGGCTCAGTTAACCAAAAGTAGGCTCATGATTCAGCTTTTTCCTGCTGCACAATTGTAACACAAATAAAATGATACTAAATCTTATCCTCCACAATCATTCTTCGATGCTCTCTACCCCAGTTAATCATTTCCGAAATAATATTCCCGAAAGTCCTGCAATATTCAGTGGGTTCATATTCAATCAAAACAGGAGTTTCGGGATAAACAGTTCGTTTAACCAACTTATTTAATTCCATATCTTTCAGTTCTTTTGAAAGCATTCTAGTGGTAATTCCGGGGATACTTCTTTCAATTTCGCGAAAACGTCGGTTGCCGTTGCAAAGCGAATTAATGACAGGGATTCTCCACTTACCTCCAATGAAATAAAGGGTGTCCTGCAAGGCTCTAAGTTCTTCTGTCTGATCTCTTTCCATGGTTGTAAAATTAAATGATATAATTGATGATACTGATATACTAGGTTATACTGATAACAAAAGTATATCATTACCATATAACTTTGTAAAAAAATCAAAGAAATGAATAAGTTGAATAACAAATTAGCCATCGTAACAGGTGGAAACAGCGGAATAGGATATGCAACCGCCAAAGAGTTAATCGCAGAAGGAGCAAAAGTAATTATCACCGGCAGGCGAAAAGAAGCCATTGAAAAGGCTGCGCAAGAGTTAGGTGCCATTTCTTTTGTGGCGGATCAGGGGAAATTGGATGACATTGACAATTTCAAAACTGAAGTTGAAAAGCAATTTGGAAAAGTTGACATCTTGTTTATTAATGCAGGAATCACCGGAACTTTAGGTTCGATCGAAAATATGAGCGCCGAAAATTTTGACAATGTAATGAGTATTAATTTCAGAGGAGCTTATTTTACTTTAAGCAAATTTATTCCCCTATTGAACGACGGTGGTTCGGTGGTGTTCCTTTCATCCAACGTTGCAACAACCTTTAAACCAAACAGCTCTATTTACCAAGCAAGCAAAGCTGCATTGAATTCCATTGCAAAAACCGCTGCTGCAGAATTAGCTCCAAGAAAAATCAGGGTAAATTTGGTAAGTCCGGGGCCTACAAAGACGGAAATTATGACCAAAGCGGGATTGGACGAAAAAACATTGGAAAGTCTTGATGAATGGTTAATCAGCGGAATCCCTTTACAAAAAATGGGAACTGTGGAAGATGTTGCCAAAGCTGTTATTTACTTGTCAGATAACAATGTGGCAAGCTTCATGACCGGAACGGAAATCCTTATGGACGGCGGAATGGTTTTATAATTCGAGCTTTATTTTTTGGATGCGATTGCTGGAAGTTTAAAAACTTCTAGCCGTCGTATATTCTTAAAATACTGTATTTACCTATATATACGATAGGATTTTGTGACCATTCTGGAGAAAAGAAGAAAAATATGAAACTGAAAAAGCTCACTAATACTTCCAGCTCATTTCAATATATCTGCTTTTAGTCACTTATATGATTTAATAAAGTCTTTGACTACAGATTGTATATAAAATTCCATTGCTTCCGGTGGCAACTTATGATGCGGATTATCGGATACCAAAATTCTTCCATTAGCCGAAATGTTTGCGATTATTGTTACTTTCATAATGATTTTTTTAAAATTTCTGTTCAACAAAACTATTGGATATTCAATATATATTTACTATTCATTACCTTTAGGAAAGTAACTATCCTATGAGCGGTAAAAAACGTGATATTGATAAAGAAGCCATATTAGCATTAAAAGATGGCATTGAATTGCTCAGTGGTAAATGGAAATTTTGTATCCTGCACAATTTGCAGAAACACGGCACAATGCGGTTTAAAGATCTGCAAGAAATGGCTCAGGGAATATCCCCAAAAGTTCTATCCAAAGAACTTCAGGAATTAGAAGACAATTTGCTGATTAGCAGAACCGTTAATGACACCAAGCCGGTGACCGTCTCTTATGCGCTTACCGCTTATGCTATAGAAACGGAGGAAGTGGTCAATGCTTTAATTAAATTTGGTCTAAAGCATAGAGATAAAATAAAAGCAAAATGAGGTTTCTATTTTAAACCTCCAATTAGCCATGACTTTGCCTAATCCTGAAATAGATCCAGATACCAAGACACATTTGCCTTTATTTGTATGTCCATTTTAATTGATTTTATGCTAGGAATGTTTTTTATTTGGTGCATATCCAAATGCCTTTTTGTAAGCAAAGGAAAAATGGGAGAGATCCTCGAACCCCAGATCCAAGTACACATCGGATGGTTTTTCTTTTCGTTGTTCGATCATGAAACGGGCGGCATCCAGGCGCCTCTGCAATAGCCATCTGCCTGGGCTGGTATGAAACTGCTTCTCAAAATCGCGTTTAAAACCCGAAAGGCTGCGGCCGGTAAGAAAAGCAAAGCGGTCTATAGATACATTATACCTGTAATGGCTGTTCATAAAAGCTTCAATGTCTATCTTACCCGGCTCATTAAAATCAAACAATATATTTTTAAATGCAGGATTATGTTGAATAAGCAGCAAAACAAGTTCTCTGATCTTTAGTGTAACAATGCGTTCATCTGTTTGCTGCTGCAGATAGGGAGCCAAGGAATCTATATAACCTTTCAGCAGCGCACTAGACTGTATCAGCAGTGTTGCATTCGGATTAAATACGCCATCGGCTTTCAATCCGTACTGTTCGCTCATTTCCTTTAAGGTATACTGATCGATATGCACCGCTATGGACCTGAAACGTCCGTCACTGGTACTTTTTACATATTTGGTCAGCTGGTTGCGTCGGAAGAACCGGAAGTCTCCTTCCCGATAAGCATACTTCTGATCGGCAAGCCAGAGATCCTGTTTCCCCTGGAGGATATAACTGAAGACATGATCTGCTAAAAAAGCTTCTCCTTCGATCGTATTGCCAGAATAGGTATTCAACACTATTCTAGGTCCTGTAGCGGCATCTTTTGCTTTTTCGGAGATATCATTTTTGCATTCCATAGTGATTAGCTTATAATTACTTTTGGCTCTAATTGTTCTTCGAGGCCATATATGCCGCCCTCTCTTCCTAAGCCGGATTGTTTAAATCCGCCGAAGGGTGCCAGCGCGTCATGATAGATCGTATTGATTGCAACCCTGCCTGCATTGATCTGTGCAGCTACTTTCTGCGCCCGCTCCATGTCTGAACTACTTACATAGGCATGCAGTCCGTATATGGTATCGTTGGCAATGGCAATGGCATCTTCTTCTGTTTTGTAGGTAATAACAGATAATACCGGTCCGAAAATTTCTTCTTGAGCAATAGTCATCTCATTACTTACACCTGTAAATATAGTGGGTTTGACATAAAATCCCTCCTGTAATCCGTCCGGCTTGCCCAGTCCACCTGCTAAAAGTTCGGCACCCTCTTTCATGCCTAGCCCGATGTAATGTTGTACACGGTCAAATTGTTTCTGACTGGCCATAGGACCTATGACCGTACGTTCATCCGATGGATCACCAACAGTTTGTGTGGTCATCGTTTTAAGCAAGATGTCTTTCACCTCTGGCAGTACAGCTTCCGGCACTAGCAGTCGGGTGCCTGCAATACAGGCCTGACCACTATTCATAAAGGCCGCATTTACAGCCATGGGTATCGCAGTATTGAGATCAGCATCATCGAGAATGATATTGGGTGATTTACCGCTAAGTTCCAGCGTGACGCGCTTCATTGTGTCCGCTGCATTACGTGCAATTATCTTACCTACGACAGTAGAACCGGTAAACAGAATTTTGGACACAGCTGGATGGGTAGACAATACTGTACCCAAAATATCTCCGCGACCATGCACCATATTAATTACGCCGGCAGGAAGGGCTGCACGCTCGAAGCACTCAGCTAGCACTTGGGATTGTATCGCACTCATTTCACTGGGCTTGATCACTACTGTGCAACCAGCTGCGACCGCAGCCGCCAGCTTCACACTTATGGATCCGGAATTGGCATTCCAAGCAGTCATGATTCCAGTTACTCCGATCGGCACCATAGCAATTGTGGACTGACCGATACGGCGATCGAAGGAAAAATCTTTAAGGATGTGTTTAAAATAAAGGAAGGTTTCTGCTGCATACTGATTTGACCACCGTGACCTTTGTACTGTTGCACCGTATTCTATTGTAGTCGCTTCCTGAAGGTCGTCTAGACGCTCCATCAGCGCATCGTGTAATTGCTGCAGATAATCCATACGCTGCTCCCTGCTTGTTTGTGAAAAGGATGGTAAAGCTGCTGAGGCGGCAATTATTGCCGCATTCATATCTTGCTCATTGCCTAATACAACTTTGCCGATAAGGCTTCCATCCGACGGATTTATTATATCCATCTTTTCTGTACCTGTCGAGAGACGAAATTGTCCATTGACATAATGCTGATTGATTATTTTCATTTTATTATTTTTAAAACTTAGCTCAAGAGCATCGTTATTTACTAACACAAAATTACTTCGATGCTTCTTTAGGAGCTTTGTTAAAAAGCCCAGATTTCTTTGTTGAGAAGCCCATCAATCCGCCGGTTAACCATTCATCGAGACCTTCCAATGTTTTTCGTCGAATCCCGCTTTGGTCATAATTTCCGTCTTTGTAAGCACCGTGCTTATTAAATCACTCTGATTTTTTTGCTAATTCAACTACAGCAGTTTTTACAATAGAATTCAATGCTGCTTTGCTTGGTCTAACGATATGTTGAAATCCTTTTTGTAAGGTAAAAACAGTTATAGTTGCATTGGATTCCGGTGAATGTGTTTCTTTCGAGTGCAACTTCATGTAGTCAAAACCATAGTCAATCAGGCCATTAATGGCCCTGTACATAATAGTTATATAATAAAAATGAGATCATTCCATTTCGAAGCGTTGGATTTCAATTGTTTTTGATCAGGTGAAAATATGAATCAAAATAACAATCTCTATTAAATATAGAAGTAATTATCAAAACTCATCTTAGCTATTGTGAGCTTGTGGTAGTGTCACAATAACTTTACCATGGAATGGAACGAATACCTCCGGGAGTTTGCGAGAAATGCCCTTTTTCCTATGGAAATCCTATCGATTTTGGGGAAAAGATTGCTAACGATTCCGAAATGGACGGTTTTTTAGTATTTGCTCCCTCCATTTTCAGAGACAAAAGTAACTATGAAAATATTGATATTGGTGCTGGGTATAATATTTATATTAAAGGTATTTACCCAATTTATGCAGCTGAAATTGATGTTATCTCCAAATTGGGGTTAGAAAAGTTTTGGAAACATCCTGCATTTGACCTTTATAATATTCATAGAGAGCGAATTTCTTTATAAAGTGTATCATTAGATAATGGCAAAAATGGATTCCCATAATATATTCATCTTATAGCTGCACCAGCATCTATTAAAACAATATATCAATTCAGCTTTTAACGAGCTCTAAAAAAAGTGGAATAGTAGTTGTTGGATGAATAACCAACAAAATGAAATCCCAAATCTATCCGTTTTAAAATCACTGGAAGTTTTGATACTGGCAAACTTCAAAATGACTGAAAATATTACTTTTGTAAAAGTCACACCCATGAAGCTTTTAGAGGCCAAACAGTTCTGGTTACGAAGGACTATCCACGGTCGCGAGATTGGATAGTAAAGCTTTAGCAACCTTTATTCACAGATAACCGGAAAATGATAGCGGATAATAAATACAGTTTAACGAATTATAAAACGGTCTTTCATACCAAAAAGACCGGCCGTATATTTATACAGATAGGATGAATCAAATTATAGGCCGTACAAGAAGTGAGCGGTGCTATTGTAATAATGGTTAATTGAACGCTGGTGTAGCTTTAGTGAGTATACATATTGGGGGCATAAAAAATACTATATGAGAAAAAAAATAACGGTCTTTACAACAATGTTCTTACTGTGCACTTTTGCTTTTGGACAAAACACTCCGAACACTAAGCCTCAGATAAAAACAGAAGAAATAACCTACCATGGAATAGATGGACGACCTATTAACAGATTAGACAAGAAAGGTCTGGATGAATATAAAGAATACAATGTAGATGGTACCATTTCGAAAATATATATCGAAGAATTTGATAAAACTAAGGGTAAAACTAGCCGAAATTTGAATGAAACATATGTCTATGAAAAAGGCAAACTCTACAAAATAGAACGAATTGGTTCCGTTACAGGTGATAAATATGAGGAGATTTTGTTTTCTTACAATGAACAAATGCAATTGACCAGGAAAATTGAAAACCAGTATAAAGACAATCGGTTAGATCTGAACCAATTGAGTGCGTATACGGATTATTTTTATAATGGAAATGGCGAAACAGAAAAACGTTATGAATATGACGGAACAAAAAGGGAGTTTTTGTTAGCTTCTATTCTTACTAAAATATTTGATTCCAATAAAAATATGATTCAAGAAAAGACTGAAAATTTCGATGGCAATATATCAGGGATAGTTAATATAAAGTATGATAATTTAAATAAGCCCATAGCGTTGGAATCCTCTTATTTTAAAGAAACAACAAGTTATAAATACAATTCACACGGTGATTTAGAAGAAGAAAAAACCAAATCCGAAAAAAGTCCCACAATTGAAATATCACACTATTCATATGTATACGATGATTACGGGAATTGGATTGAACAAAAACAAATAATTGAAAGAAATCCTATAGACGAATTTGAAGGAGGACTTTTAATAAAAAGAAAAATCGAATATTATGAATAAAATTGTCGAAAATTGATTAAAATCTTCGTGATTAGTAGTTGGACACATGAAACCCAATTATTGATTGTCCCTTATATTTATTTTGCTGATATTTTAGTTTCTAGGTTTATTGCTATGTAATTCGCTGATAGACAATTGTTAAAAATTATGAAAAAGATCAAAAAAACACCGTGATAGGAACGTAGATCCACCTGTTATGTTATCATTCCTGCTAATTCTGATTTTGCTGATACAATTACTTCTTTAGATTCAAGAATAAAAAAACATTAAATTATCTCCAATCATTCAATCTTATTTTTCAAAAACCGCCCTGGAGAAACACCAAACTCTTTTTTGAAAGCGGCAGAAAAATGATTACTGCGCAGGTAGCCCACGCGCCGTGCTATTTCTGAGATGTTCCAGTGGTTAGCATAAGATTCGGTGAGTAAATGATAGGCCAATTGCATTCTTTTTTGAACGATAAAGTCATGTATAGTATGTCCGAAAAGCTCTTTGAATCCTGCCTGAAGTTTTGTCCGGTTCATCATGGATAAATAAGACAGTTCTTCGATTGTATAATTTTTTGCTAGATTGGATATGAGCATTTCTTTTATAAAATGTAAGTTTTCGATATTTAACTTGGACAGTTTATTGAGCTGATTTATGTTTGCTATAGCATGCACGCCATGGAGCTGATGCGCCAGCAGCTCCATGAGTTTTGCTTCTAAATATAGGCGTTTGATATGGCCAGTGTACGGACATTCGTAGAGCTCACTGATTGTTTTAGAGATCTGTGGCGTAATGATATGAGCTTTACCTCCCAGTAGACTGGGTCTGTGCGCCGCAATGTCATCGACAAAATTCATGGTTAACGAAGAGGCATCGCCAATATGTTCCCTTATCCAACTTTCTGAAAATTCTATTTCGACAGTTGTGGCATTTTTACAGGGTGGATCGATCAGTTTCCCGTCTAAATAGGGGACGTAAAATGTGTTAAACTCGCCCTTTGATGTAAGCACTGCAAACTTTTTATTTTTATGATAATAGTAGGCAGATCCTCCCGAAATTTCAAAATGCATTTGTATATAGGGAGCATCAGATCGTACCCAGATTACCCTTTCTTCTGCCGATGACCGCTTGTAGAAGTTGATATAAACCCCGTCCAGATGTATGCGCTTTCGCTCTTCATAGAGTTCTTTACCGTTTTTGAAATCCAGGGTTTCTATGATATTCTGTTCCTGTGGTATCAGGTAACCCTCAGGTTCCTTTAGTGAAGATATAAGCTGTTTTCTATCGCTATTCAAAAATTCAATATTCATTTGGTCACTTTTTTCTTGCTAATAGGCACGGTCGCAATTCATTCTTTCACCCGGTAGATAGATACGCCTCATTGATCCGGTAATACTGCAAAATCTGTACTTATTACTGCAATTTTCGTAGACAAATATAGATACTTTTGTTTCTAATTTAAACTAATTCTAAATAATAGTTTCAATGAAAAACAATTACCACAAGTACACTATTGTATTTTTTTTGCTTTTTGCCGTTTTGCAGCTGGTTACGGGCCAGACGAAAGTTGAATATTTAAAGGGAACAGTCCATTCTGAAAATGGAACCCCCATTGCAGCGGCGACAGTAGAAGTGGTGAAAATGAACATTCGGGTGATGACGGATGAAAAAGGAAACTTTTCAATTCAGTTGCCTGTAAAAATGGAATACAGTATCCGCGTGAGTTACTTAGGGGAACAGTCACAGATCAAAACGGTGTATGTATTAAAAGATAATGCGAATCGAGTTGATTTTGTGCTCACAAAGGATTCGCGACTGTTGTCTGAAGTGAAGATAGTCGGTCAAAATGATAATCAAAAGGCACGGAATGAGATCGTGAAAGCTGAAATTGTGGATACGAAAGCTGCTCAAGCTCAAGCAGTGACCCTGGTCGAGCTGATGAACAGATCGGCCGGGGTACGTGTACGCCAATCTGGTGGATTGGGAAGTAGTACGAATGTGATGCTCAATGGTTTTCAAGGCAAATCAATTAAAATGTTGAAAGATGGTGTTCCTACTGATTATCTGGGAGCGGGCTATAATATTTCGGCAACACCGGTCAATGTATTGGAAAGAGTGGAGGTCTATAAAGGTGTACTGCCGACAGAAATTGGTGCAGATGCATTAGGTGGTGCCATCAATATGGTATCCAAAACAGAATCCAACCGCTATGTCGCGGTCTCTTACGAAATAGCATCCTTTAATACGCACCGTGCTTCCTTAAATTTGAAACATAAGAAAGAAGGAAGCAACTTATTCTGGGGATTGGATGCATTCTATAACTATTCAGACAATAATTATAAGGTTACAGCTAATATTCCAGATCCTGAAAAATCAACGGTAATCCCAGGCGTAGTCAAACTTTTTCATAATCAATATAGACATGCTTATGTTGAATTGTATGCCGGACTGACTGGTCTGTCATGGGTCGATGAACTGCGGGTAGGGCTCACAGCATTCACGATCCATCGGGATAACCAGTTTGCAGGACTGATGGAAAAACCTTTTGGTGCTTCTGTCGCTATGGAATATACACCAGTAATTCCTACCATACGCTATAAAAAGCAATTTTTAGACCATAAACTTTCTCTAGATCAGTTTTTGGCATATAGCAAGATCAAAGGAAGTCAAACGGATACATTAAGCGGTTTTTACGATTGGTATGGCACCTATCACGCACCTGTTGACGTGAACAGACGTGGCGAATCTGGAAATCCGACGCTATTGACATTTACCACTTCAAATTTTACTTCAAGAACGGGATTGTCTTATCTGCTTTCAGATAAACAGTCTATTGCACTTAATTTCGTTATTAACGATTATAGCCGTACGGGTAAAGATCCTTATGGACCGACTTCTATCGGGGAGCATCCGGTCGATCTGCAAAGCTTGCCAGCTGATTATATGAAGGTAGTGACCAGTCTAGGTTGGAAAGGGCAATTTGCATCAGGTAAAATTGAAAATCTTTTCCAACTTAAATATTACAGCGCAAAAACAAGCGGACAGGAAGTAAATGTCAATACCGGTTATTTAAATCAACAGACTTCAAAAGCCAATACGTCAAAATTCGGTATTTCAGAAGCGTTGAAATACATGTTGTCAAAGCGTACCTATATCCGATTGTCCGGTGAGTTGGCCACCCGCTTACCTGAGCAATCAGAAATCTTGGGCAATGGGTCCTATGTGCTGTCAAACTTTAATATTAAACCTGAAAAGAGCAGCAATGCCAATTTGGGATTACGTACCACTCCTTATGACAAATTAGATATTGAGATCAACAGTTTCTACCGTATTACCAAAGATCTGATCCTTTCAACTCCTGTCAATTTGATTTACGCACAGAGTGTGAATGTCGAATCGGTTAAAGGGATCGGTTTTGAAGCTGATATTAGGTATAGACCTTGGCCATGGCTGGTCTTGAACGGCAATAGCACGTATCAGGATTTTCGTCTTTACCATATCAAAGATCCGCTAATGTCTTATTTGGAAGGCGCACGACTGCGCAATACGCCTTATTTCTTCTCTAACATCGGAGCTTCTCTACAATTTGATGACGTGCTTTCTAAGACTGATAAGATACGGGCGTATTACAACATGAGCTACGTACACCAATACTTTTTAAACTATATCCCCAAGAATACTGAACCTGATGGCTTCTTGGGGCTCTGGGGCAAAGCAAAGGTAGATGCGCCCAATATAATTCCCTCACAGACGGTTCATTCGATCGGATTGTTGTGGCAGCCGAAGTCTACACTTCCCGTTACCGTCAATATCGAATGTAAAAACCTATTTGATGCGGCGGTATACGACAATTTTAAAATACAGAATGCCGGTCGAAGTTTTCACTTGAAATTAAATTACACAGTCAAATATTAATAAATAACATCAAAATGAAAAAGCAAATTTTAAATGTCATGACCATATTGTTAATGACATCTACTGCATTTGTTTCATGCAGTAAGGATGATAAACAAAATGATCATGGAGAGACTCCAGCAAACGGTAAATACATTTTGCTAACTGCAGAGTGGGGTGTGGCAGATGGTGCAGGATACTATGCTGCATATGATAAATTGCCAACGGGATCTGTGGACAATATCGGCGGACTTTCTCTTCAAGCTCGGAACTACGGTGGTTTTAGGACTTACAAGAACTGGATTTTTAACCGCCAGACGCTATCGGGTGAAACTGGCGTGGTGCAATATAGTTTGTCTGCCAATGGAAAATTTGCTCAAAGCGGTTTTATCAAATGTGGTACTTCTGCTCAGCATCTTGTCGTCAATGAGAAAACAGGCTTCTATTATGATGCTGACCGGGGGAAAACCAAAATTCAGAAATTCAATCCAACCACGATGGAACGGACCGGTGAAATTGACCTCTCTTCTGTTATTGAAAAAGGGGCGGGGATAAGTACCAATGTGACAACTGGAGAACAGACGATCATTTCAAAAGAAGGAAAGCTTTATGTGAATATCACTTATGCGAGCGAAAAAGTTAATGGCAGTGCTGATAATTTGCGAAATTACCGCTTAGCAGTGATTGATATTTTAACGGAAAAAATTGAAAAAGTCATTGTTCATCCTAAAGCTAAAAACCATGGACGTGCAAACTCCGAATTTCCGGCTTGGATACATGGCTCGGACGGTGCTCTGTACCTCTTGACCACAGGTTGGGATACCAATGAAGATCGGGTGATGACTCCTCAAAATTCTTTTATTTTTAGAATTAAAGCTGGAGAGACAGATTTTGATAAAAATTGGGAACTGTCTGCTACGGATCTAGGTCTACCTGTTGGTGCTCTTTTATGGAGTTTCCGTGAACTGAACGGAAAATTATATGTCGATGCCTCACAGGACAAAATTATCTTGCCTGCTTTAACGAATCTGAACACCAATATCTACAAGTTTTTTGAAGTTGATATAAAAACTAAAAATGTCAACCCTATTACAAACGTGCCTCTGACTGTATTTGGTCTATCTACGGGTAATGTGGAAGTAGTCGACAACCAAGTTTTCTTACGCGTTGTGGATAGAGCAAAAGGTTTAAATGGTTACTATAAAGTCAATCTTGCAACACATGTTGGCGAGCCAGCTTTCAACATTACCAGAGGTGGAGAAGCAAGTGGGTTTATCAAGTTGACAGGTGAGTAACTTATTTTTCTATAGTTAAGAAGTGAATAATCTAATGAAAGATAAGGGCAAAACTCAGCCGGCTTGGAGGCGCATAAGTAATTGGTTGCATTTATGTTTAGGCCTCAGCTCGGGTATTATTGTTTTTGTGGTCTGCTTGACGGGAACGCTATTTGTATTTCATGAAGAAATCAATGATTATAATAATAGGGAGGTTCGTTTTGTTCAAGTACCGGTATCGGGATCAAAAATCGCGATCGATACGATCTTACAAAATCTTAAGAGAACATATCCTGATATCGTGGCCTCACAGTATACAGAGTATAGCGATAAGAATAAGGCTGTGGTTTTTAGAGCTATGAATATAGGCGTTCCTGCTTATAAAAGCCTTTGTTCTGTATATGCTGATCCTTATACGGGTGCGATTCTAAAAGTTGATCATACTTATGCTTTCTTTAGATTATTGATAGGTATACATATCAATTTGCTTCTCGGTAATGTCGGGTCGCATATCGTCCAGATAGCTACCGTTATCTTTTTGTTTGAATTAATATCCGGATTGATCTGGTGGTGGCCTAAACGGTGGAATAAGTCGACGCTGACTAAAAGTTTTAAGATCAAACGGAATGCGAACTGGAAACGAATAAACTTGGATCTGCATAATGTATTAGGCTTTTATGTCATTCCTTTTGCTTTGGTTTTGACGGTTACAGCGTTAGTGATCAGTTATGCTCCTGTAAAAGAAGCGGTATTTAAGATCGCTGGCGGATCGGGAAAAGAGAAGCCTATTTATAGGCTTAAGCACCCTGTTGATAGTACTAAAAATCAATTGCCTATGGAAGATCTTATTGCTCCATGGCGACCGGAATTACAGCATTTAGAGCAGCTGACTTCGACCTTACCTTCGTCACGTACAGGAGCTATCTTAGTCCGTCTAGAGAAAACGGCGACTTTACTCACTTTTGAAGGCTACC
Source organism: Sphingobacterium athyrii (assembly GCF_003071065.1). Taxonomy (GTDB): domain Bacteria; phylum Bacteroidota; class Bacteroidia; order Sphingobacteriales; family Sphingobacteriaceae; genus Sphingobacterium; species Sphingobacterium athyrii. Next base: position 231,250 of record NZ_QCXX01000003.1, read on the forward strand.
AGCAATTTGTGAACTCGTATTCAGGAGAAAAAATACCGATTTCTGATGCAGTGAGCAAGGATGATCACCTGCTCAATACCACCATTTCTTTGCATATAGGCGCTTGGTGGGGTATCATAGGAAAAATACTCACCTTCATCGTTTGCCTGATTTGTACGAGTTTACCCATTACTGGATTTATCATCTGGTACAATAAAAAGTTCAAGAAAAAGAAGTTTAAAAGACTAGAATACACAGCGGAAGCCCTTGAGGCAAAAAATAAAAATTAATCATTTATGGAAATCAGAAAGGTCAATCTACTGTCTGAGGTAGATCAGTTAAAGGAGTTTTGGAAGTTGAAAAAAGTGGCCGATGTCAATGACCATGTGGTCAATATCATCAAAATAAAAGGCGAGTTTGAAATGCATACTCACGAGCTAGGCGATAAACTGTTTTATGTATTGAAGGGTACTTTATTTATTAAATTTATCGATGGTTATGTGTCTGAAGTAAACACTGGTGAATTTGTTGTCATCCCCAAAGGATCGCAACATAAACCCTATGCGTCGGAAGAAACAACTATTTTATTTTTTGAATCGAAGTAGAATCTAGCACCACTATAAGTAAAAAATGAAATGCCTCCTATTGCGACAACGATAGCAGGCGTTTCTAATCATGTAGATAATAATGATCCAAATTTCAAAAAAATGTCCTTTTTACCCCTATAAGCGCGTACTCGCCTTATCATTATTGGTATTTTGTCTACTTGTGGCCTCGTCTATCTCTTTAACGATCGGTGTAGAGTCTATAGCGTTAGAAAAAATATTTTACAGTGATTCCAAAGAAAACGAGCTATTTTTCATCAGTCGGATTCCAAGAACAGTAACCTTGGTATTAACAGGAGCCGGACTTTCCATTTCCGGAGTCATATTGCAGCGTCTTACGCAGAATAAATTTATCTCGCCAACAACCTCAGGTACATTGGACGCTGCCAAACTGGGCATTCTATGTGGACTTTTATTTCTTCCAGAAGCAGCCTTACCGACCAAACTGATTTGCGCTGTTCTTTTTTGTTTTGTATTATCGGGAATTTTTACGTTTTCAATCAGTCACATTGTCAAAAGAAATACGATCCTTATTCCTGTTTTTGGAGTCATGTTTGGCTATACATTAAATGCTTTGACAAATCTTATCGGTGTACAGTTTAATATTATACAAAACATGGAAGGATGGATGGTGGGCAATTTTTCCAAGAGTCTAAAGGGGCAATATGAAATTATTTATATCCTTATTCCACTCTTTACATGTTGTTATCTCTATGCCTATAAGTTTACCATTGTGGGCTTGGGACGTGATTTTACCAAGAATGTGGGAGTGAATTATCGGCTTATCGTAAATATAGGTCTCATGCTGACCGCAGTCATGGTAAGCACCACGATATTGGCGGTAGGATCTATTCCTTTTATTGATTTGGTGATCCCTAATGTCGTTTCCATGATACATGGAGACAATATTCGTCGCAATCTTCCCTTTACGGCTTGTTATGGCGCGATCACGCTGGTGGTCTGCGATCTGATTGGCAGGTTGATCATATTTCCGTATGAGATACCTAGTAGTATGATTGTGGGTTCATTGGGCGCCTTTGTTTTTTTGATCATGTTAATTAAAAAAGGCCGATGAAAAATCCGTTAGTTTTCCTGTTTCCAACAGTTGTCTTGCTGCTGCTGCTGTTTGTTTTCTTTGATGTACCGTTGACTAATATGTTTATTTTGACAAGCAGGCTGCAGCGGGTGTTGGCATTGGTGCTCATAAGTGCTGCGATCGCCTACGCTACACTGGTATTTCAAACAATAGCGAACAATAAAATACTCACGCCATCTTTAATGGGCTATGAGCATCTCTTTGTTTTATTGCAGCTCGCACTTTTAATCTTATTTGGTGGTAATAGCCAATTTTTCCAATCAAAAGTACTGAGTTTCTTATTATCAACAGCAGTAATGATTCTGTACTCTTTTGTGCTCTACTTCGGATTGTTCAGAAGCAGAAAAAAGCAGATTTACTATATCTTGTTAATCGGTCTGGTACTTGGCGTTTTTTTTAATACCAGTACGCAATTTTTACAAATGACGATCGACCCCAATAATTTTGCTTACGTACAAAACGCGATGTTCTCGTCTATAGGACGGATCTCTTTGGAAACCCTTATGCTCGCTTCGTTTCTGATGGTATTGGTCTTTATCTACCTAGCCCGCTATCGGAATGTTTTAGATATTTTGAGTTTAGGGAGGTCATATGCGTTAGGTCTAGGTGTCGAATATGATAAAGTAGTACAAAAACAATTGCTCGGAATATCGATTCTTGTTTCTATTTCCACAGCACTGATAGGCCCGATAACATTTGTTGGAATATTTGTCTCGGGTATCACTTATCAGATATCCAAGACGGAAAAACATCGGATCAATCTTATCATAGCTTTTGCTGTCTGCATGATCTTGATGATCAGTGCCCAGTTTTTAATTGAGCATGCCTTAAATTATAAACATAACCTGAGTGTTCTTATCAATTTGCTCGGTGGTTTGTACTTTTTAATACTAATCCTAAAACTGCTTCGAAAATAAGATGATTGAAATAAATGCACTAAACAAAACATATGGTCAGCGCACGATTCTTAAAGATATTAATCTGAAGATACCCAAGGGCAAATTGATTTCATTGATAGGTCCGAATGGAGCCGGAAAGTCAACCCTGCTCGCTATTATAGCTCGTTTGGAAAAAGCTAATCGAGGGACTGTCACGATTGACGGTAAGGAAATCATGCGGTATACATTAACAGATTTCTCCACTAAATTGGGGTTCCTAAAGCAGCACAATAATTTTGAACTGAAACTCCGTGTAACAGAGCTGATCGCTTTCGGTCGGTTTCCGCATAGTCATGGCCGACTTCAGGATACAGATTTCGAAATCATTGACCAAACGATTGAACAGATGAATCTTTCATCTATCAGAAATGCTTTTATTGATGAAATAAGTGGGGGAGAACGACAACGTGTTTTCTTGGCGATGGTCATGGTACAGGACACAGATTATATCCTGTTGGATGAACCACTTAATAATTTGGATATGAGGCATGCTGTTGAAATCATGCAAGTAGCCAGGCGCTTGGTAAATGAATATAATAAGACGGTGATTATGGTGGTGCACGATATTAATTTTGCAGCCAATTATGCAGATGTTATTATCGGGATGAAGGGTGGAGAGATCTCTTTTATGGATACAGCTCATATCATGATGCGGGAAGATATATTACAGACTCTATTTGACATTGAATTTAAAGTGATGAGAGACGACACTCATATCATCTGCAATTACTATAACCTATAAGCAACAATAAATATTGAAGACCATGAATAGAAAAAATATAACAACATTATGTACTGCAGTGCTTCTTGCGCTGAGTGGTTGCAATAATCCTTCGGAGGAACAAAAAAATATAACTGCTCTGGTTACGATGATGCATGAGCTTGGTCAAACAGAAGTTCCTTCAAGGCCTAAGAAGGTGTTTGTTTATGACATGGGGACATTGGAGAGCCTTCAGGAATTGGGAATTCCGATCGCTGGTATTCCCAAGGATTTTGTGCCCCCACATCTCCTTAAATATAAGGATGACCTGGAGGTAGCAGATGTGGGTTCTATACTGCAGCCCGATCTCGAAAAGGTAAGTTCTTTGAATCCAGATCTTATTATTATATCTGCTCTACATGCAAATGATTATAAACAGTTATCGTCCATTGCGCCAACTGTTTCTCTGGGAGTCGATAACAATAATTATAAACAGTCTGTTTTCAATAATCTGAATCAGATTGGTGAAATTTTTGATATAAAGGAGAAAACTGATCAGAAGATTAGTACGCTGGAAAAAGAGATTGAAAATGCAACAAAAATAATTACAGCTCAACAGAAGAAAATCATGATTCTGCTTTATAATGCCGGCACTTATAGTGCTTTTGGTTCGAAATCGAGATATGGATTTGTTTTTACAGAACTGAAAAGTGAACCTGCAGATGAGAATAAAGAAACAGATATCCATGGAACTGTGGTTTCAAGTGAGTATATCAGTAAGGTAAATCCAGATGTCTTATATATAATCGATAGAAATGCCATTATGCCAAATTATAAGTTTAATAAAAATGAAATAGAAAATGTACTTGTAAAGCAGACAAATGCGTACAAAAATAGGGATATCTATTATTTGGATCCCAATATTTGGTATTTGTCCGGAGGGGGTATTTTTTCGATGAAACATATGATCGACGATATTTTACAAGGTTATAAGTAGTGTACTAGAAAATCGCACCCTCGCTGGTACAGCTAAGTGCGGATTTTATGCTGTGTCGAATGTGTGGGATAATAGTTGTTATTGAGCCCCCATCAGTCTGGCACTAAAGTATTTTTCAGAAATCTGAAAATTTCTTCCACGTAAATATAAAAATATATAAACATTGGAAAAGATAGTTTTGACGACATCATTCGTCGGTCCTTAGAAATCAGGAAAAAATACCAAGAGCTGGATTTAATAAATCAATCTCCTTCAGCGCTTCCTCATGAGATAGTAACTTGGCTTTTTTTGGATTAGTTTTGTCCGTCTCCTTTCTGTCGAGCTGAAAGAAGGGGAGAAATGCGATGAAAACGGTGTCATAATAATTTGAACGTAAATTTTATTTAGGGCGATACTATCACAAAATTATAAAAATAATTTTGTGAGGATTTTTTTAATTAATAATTTGAATAATATGAAATTATTTTTATATTAAACCAACCAAAAAAACATATAAAATTATTATGAAAACATCTTTAACAGACGAAGAGTTTTATGCGGGCTTATTGCAATTGCCTAAACCTACATATCCTTTTACTAATTTTATTCATCCGGATTTCGAAAAGCTACGTCAGGAATATTATAATTGGATTGATACAGAATATATCATTCATAGCAAAGAAGCCCGTGAAAAACATAAAAAGCATCATTTATGTGATATTGCTGCACGTGGCTGTCCTTTTCTACACGCTATTGATGAATTGTTGCCTCTTGCGAATTATACGGCAAATGGGGCAATGATGGATGACTATTTTGATAAATGTTCCCATGAAAAAATGCATAGTGTAATGAATAGCGCTTATGCATTATTAACAGGGGATGATCCAAATGAGCCAAAAGAAAATGGAATATTACATTTATTTTGGGTGCTCAGACAAGATGCTCTTAAGGTTGAATTTCCGAAACATTTATACAAAAGGTTTATAAGTTCAGTTAGGGATACTATTAAAGGTTTTGCGGAAGAAAAAATATATTACAGAACCAACTCAATTCCTCCGCTTGCAGTTTACCTGCTCAACAGAGAGGGCACAAGCGGAGTTTTACCATACTGTGATTATGCGGCAATGCAAAAAGATTATCGTCAGCTTCCTGATGAAATCTTTGATCATCTTTATATTAAACGTTATCGAACACTTTGCTGTTTAATAATCGCCATTCATAATGATATTATTTCCTTGCCGAAAGAGCTTCACAGGGAAGGTGATACTTTAAATCTAGTCAAAGTATTAAAACAGGAATACGGAATATCAATTCATGAGGCTTACATGAAAGCTCTTGAACTTCATAATGATTATTTAAACGAATTTTTATTATTACAGAATCATTTGCCTCCATTTGACGGTTGGGACAATATGGTATTAGCATACATTCAGGATCTTGGCGTAATGATATCGGGGATTTATGCCTGGCACACGCATGATACTTCCCGTTACGTTAACGGTGGTTATGTGGAAGGTGAATATACAAATGGTGGCGGATGATCTTCACAATCCTCCAGGAACAGATTACTGCCATGATTTTGGCTTTATTAGCCAATTACAATGAATTGGTTCTAGTATTTTTTATCAAATAACGTTTTTATGAACATACCTCTCAGACGGCAGGAGTGGACGGCAATATAATTTTGATTCCACTTCCATTGCGCTTCTCGACCGCATTTTCAGGAATAGGAGTTTATTATCCTGATAAAAGGGAAACGCAACGAATAGATATTGTCCCCGATAAGATGATATATCCCACAATCGATGGAACCTGAAAGCATCAAGATGAGGCACTACAGGCAGGTATTGATTTGATATTTAAGAGATAAGTCTTTTATCAGTTTTTTGGATTGATATTATAATGTGTATGGTTCTCCCTAATTTCTTGGTAAGCAATTTTATGGTTGGTCTAGATACCCCCAAAGTCAGCTTGTTGACCTATCTTTATTGTATATTTGTAGTATACTTAAGTACTAAATGGTTAAGATAACGATTACCTATCCATGGATATCTATACTATAAATAATATTGTGCTATATCGTAAATTAGATTGGACCTTGTCAGATGATTTCTTCTATCTAACACACATACCTACAGCCTTCGAGCCCTTTACGATACATCCGAACTACTATTCATTTGGCATCATCCACCAGGGTTCGATGAAGATCGAGATAGATAGCCAACAGTACAACATCGTTCCGGGGTCGTTTCTGATCTATCGTCCCGAACAAACCCTGAAAATAGTAGAAATAGAAGTAGAAACAGAGGGGGCATTTATACTGTTTACCAGGCGATTCATTCAAAATTTTCAGCCTTCTTTTGATGCATTTTTTACCAAAACCTTTTTACACAAAAATTTCGATTCTCATTTTATGATCGATAAAAACGATCATGATCAGTTGTCTACCATGTTTGGCAAGATCTTCGATGTGCTGTCTTCAATATATACCGACCGTTGGGAGATATCTGCCAGAAGTGTTATCTATGCTTTGATTAATGAAACCGATCTCATTCTAAAAAAGTATAAAAATTTTCTAAATCCCACTTCCAAAAAAGAAAGTTTAGTCATAAATAAGTTTAAACTCCTTGCGAAAGAAAATTTTTCAAATCGACTTCCAATCACATTTTATGTTGACAAGCTTAATTTAAGTGCGAGTCAATTGTATAAAATTTTTAAAAGAAAGGGACATATATCCCCATCTTCGTACCTTAATGAACTGTTGCTTCAGGAAGCAAAATTCCTTCTTTCCGATTCCGAGAATAATATTGGTGAAATAGCCGATAAATTGTCTTTTAGCGACATACATACGTTCAGCACATATTTTAAGAAGCAGACAGGCCTTTCTCCATCAGCATTTCGTTCTAGAGAATTCGATCGTACACAAAAAGACAAAAAATAAGTAGGTTTGAACAAACATTTTACAGCTGCGACTATCTAACTTTAATTATTAAATTGAAAAACAAAGATAGATATGAGCAGACTAAAAGGAAAAATTGCCATTATTACTGGTGCTTCTCAAGGTATGGGAGAGTCCCACGCTAGGGAATTTATAAGAGAAGGAGCCAAGGTCGTGTTGACAGATCTTAATGAACAACGTGGTGTAGCGATTGCAGAGGAATTAGGAGAAAATGCAATATTCATTAAACAGGATGTCACCAAAATTGAAGATTGGGAAAAAGTTGTTGCCGAAACGGAAGCTAAATTTGGACATGTGAATGTTCTTGTCAACAATGCGGGTATCCTAGGGCCTATCAAAACAGTCACCGAAATATCCGTAGAAGACTATTTAAAAGTAATAGAAATTAATCAAAACAGCGTTTTCTGCGGAATGAAATATACGATTCCTTCAATGTTGAAAGCGGGCATTGGTTCAATTGTAAATATTTCATCTGTTGCCGGAATAGTGGCGATTCCCGGGTACCCAAGTCTCGCGTATATGGGCAGTAAGTTCGCTGTACGGGGACTGACCAAAGCTGCTGCTGTAGAGTATGGGAAGAGCAATATCAGGGCAAACTCTGTACACCCCGGCTATATCAAGACTCCGATGATGGTCGAGGCGACTGATGAAGATGGAGGCGGTGCTGGAAATGTTACGCCTTTGGGTAGAATGGCGGATGCCAAAGAGGTTAGTGATCTTGTCATATTTCTAGCTTCCGATGAGTCTTCTTTTCTTACAGGTACAGAGCAGGTTATAGACGGTGGTATGAGTATTCAATAAAAAGCATGTTAAGTATTTACAAAGCCAGATAGGGTAATAAAGCTTTGGTTGAACAGGAAAAAAGGGTGGGTGGCATATCGTATCTGCCCTTTTTACCGTTAAGCCCAACATATAGTATAAAAGTACTAGATGTCCGAGTCGTTGTAAGGATAAGTTTTCACAGTCTTACACCAAACCATGTACTCGAGGGCGGGGTGTTGACAAGACCCCATAGAGAATGCAATCCTTCCACAAATAACAAAAAAGGGAGAAGAATTGCTAAAAGTTGTAGACGATCTTTATAAATGGGAACTCAAGTATCAATTGACCTTCAAAAAGCTCTCGATTTGAGCCAAACTTTCGGGGTCTAGTAGACCAAAAATATATCGTTCGTAAATTTCAAGACTCTCCATGACTGCCCCATTTCCCTAGGATTACCTGAATTTTGCTTTACAAAATTGAAATCATCTATTACGGATAAGGTCGAGCCATCACATCATAGTTGGTTGGAATAACCGGGAAACTGACGCAAAAAAATATTTCTGACTACAACATAGCCACTTTTGGCTACACTTATCAGCCCTTCAGGCCTGAACTTTGTTATCATAAATAATTATTCGACATGAAAGTATTTGTAACAGGCGCTACAGGATTCGTAGGAACAGCTGTAGTTCAGGAATTATTAGAAGCCGGTCACGAGGTTCTGGGACTGGCAAGATCAGAAGAATCTGTAAAGAAATTAATTGACGCGGGAGCAGAGCCCCACCATGGTGACTTGACAGATTTTGAAAGTTTAAAGTCTGGAGCCAGACTTTCCGACGCTGTTATCCATTTGGGCTTTGTGCACGATTTTGGCCGTTTTCAGGAAATGTGTATTTTAGACGGTGAAGTGATCGGAGCTATTGGAGATGCTCTGATTGGAACTGAAAAGCCCTTTCTTATCACTTCGGGTACTGCGTTGTTTTCAAAAAATGGAATTACCACGGAGAAAGACCGACTCGTAAATCACCCACATCCAAGGATTGCTACCGAAAATGCGGCGGACGATCAGGTTGCAAAAGGTGTAAATGTTGCCGTCATCAGATTATCTCCTTCTGTGCATGGTGAGGACGATAAAATAGGTTTTGTTCCACTGTTCATTAGAATAGCAAAGGAAAGAGGTGTTTCAGCCATCATTGACGACGGGAATAATCACTGGCCAGCTGTGCATCGCTTGGACGCTGCGAGGCTTTACCGCTTGGCTCTGGAAAAACCTTTTGAAAATGGAACCAGATATCACGCAGTAGCCGAAGAGGGGATTCAGCTTAAAAAGGTGGCTGCTGAAATTGCCGAACGTCTGCGTATACCTTTGGTTTCTTTGAATCCCGAAGAAGCTGAACAGCATTTCTCCTGGTTTACACATTTTGCAAAGCTGGACAATCAAAGCTCTAGCGCTTGGACCAGGAAAGCGCTGGATTGGAACCCGGTTCATCCAACTTTACTGGAAGATTTAAAAGGTCCGTATTACTTTTCTGAGCATCAATAATTTGTATTTTTGTACTTGTGCATTTTAAATAAAAAATCTGTAAAATAATGTCCAATACTACACTGATAAGACTAAAGTCCATTTCCGAATTTCATAAACTTCGGGGTCTGCCGGCACCAAAGCATCCACTGATCAGCGTGATCAATTATGAAGATATGACCGAGCAAGCCAAGGTCGGAAAACAGAGCTTGCTATTCGATTTTTATATGATTTCGGTCAAACGGGATATGGACCACAAGTACAGGTATGGACAAAAAGATTATGATTTTGACGAGGGTGTGATGTTCTGCATGGCACCGCATCAGGTGTTAAGTATAATACGCGAAGAACACGGAAAGAATCCTTCCGGATGGATGCTGATGATCCATCCGGACTTTCTCTGGAATACGCCACTTTCTATTTCGATCAAAAGATATGATTTTTTTGATTATTCGGTTAATGAAGCACTGTTCCTATCAGAAGACGAGGAGCTAAAAATGGAACAGATCATCGAAAACATCAAGCAGGAATATCAGAGCAATATAGACCAATTCAGCCAAGACATCATCATCTCGCAATTGGAGACCATGTTTAATTATTCCCAGCGTTTTTATCAGCGACAGTTTATCACACGGAAGAAAGCCAGTCATCAGTTTTTGGAAAAGCTAGACATCTTTCTTAACAAATATTTTGAAGGAGAATATATCATTCAGAATGGATTGCCTACGGTACAGCTGCTATCTGAGAAACTAAATATGTCAACACAATATATGCGGGGCCTTCTCAAATCGCTGACAGGACAAACTACACAACAGATAATCCACGAGAAAGTGATCGAAAAAGCAAAAGAGAGACTTTCCACAACTGAGCTTACCATAAGTGAGATAGCTTATGAGCTGGGCTTTGAACATTCACAATCATTCAATAAACTGTTCAAAGCCAAGACCAATATTTCACCTATGGAATTTCGCAAATCTTTTAATTGATAGTAACAAGGCTTAAAGAGTCGTGGCTTAAGCTGCGCTCAAAGGGCATATTAACACAGGACGGTCTATTTATTGAACTCTCTGCATGGACGGGATGATATATATCTAACCAAAAAGGCGGCTAATTTTTACAACCATTTGGTGACTTTCTTTTCAGAAGCACCAAATGGAATGCCATGAGAAATTAAACTATTTCTCATGGCATTCCATTTCTATTTTTGATCGGCTTGCTACCACCTACAGTCGGCGCTTTTCCAAATTTCTTCTTAAAGGCATTAGAAAAATGGGACAGGCTCTCGAACCCAAGATCGAGATAGATAGCTGATGGCTTTTTGTTCTTTCTTTCAATTAAATGCCATGCCTCATTCAACCTTTTATCTTGCAGCCACTTACGTGGCGGCATGCCGAAGGTCTTCTGAAAGTCCCTTTTATACCCTGAAAGGCTCCTCCCAGTGAGTTGTGCAAACTTTTCAACAGGGACATTAAAATAAAAATTGCTCAGCATAAATTTTTCCAGATCTATTTTATAAGGCTCCGAGAAATCGAACAAAAAGTCACAAAGCGCTGGAACAGCTAACAGCATCAATTTAATTCCTTCTTTCACCTTTAAAAGTCCCATTTCGTCAGTCATTTCATCACCAGAGCTTCGGGCATAGGGAATGATCGACTGAAAATAGCCGGTGAGAAATGCATTATTGGGGAGGCATATGTTCGGAGGTCCGGTGTATTTACCCTGAGCTTCCATTTTTTCCTCCAACGCGATCCGGCGCATCAAATCTTCCTGCAGCGATATGACGATAGTTTCATAATGACCACTTGGTCCAGGTGTTTTAGTTAACGTTCCCAGCTGATTTTTCTGGATTAGCAATACTTCTCCGGCAGATATGTTTACATTCTGCTCTGAGGTTTCGAGAACCATCTGACCTGAGACCTGCAATACCAGGGTGTGATGATTCCAGACGCATGCTTTCTCTTTCCGTTCTGAAGAAAGGTAGGAGTAGAATATCACGCCGGGAAGAATTTCTGCTGGACTTTCCATTTATCTTTGTAGGTAAGTACCGCCTTTGATGGCACCCATTGCAAATGTACTATTTAAAATGTTCATCTCCTGTGGTGTAAACACAATTTCCATTGCGGCGATATTTTCAGGCAACCTTGATCTACGGCTCATACTCACCAATGGCATAATATTGTCGCCCTGTTCTTTCACCCACGCAATCGCAAGCTGTGTAGGGGTGACATTTTTAAGGTGAGCGATTTCTTTTAATACTCCAACTTTTTCAAGATTATGGACCAGGTTATCACCCTGAAAACGGGAAAAGTGATTTCGATGGTCATCGATAGGAATTGGAGCTTGCAGATTGCCGGCTAATAGGCCTTCAGCCGTATTGGCAAACGCTACGACACTAATCCCTAATTCTTTAGCCGCCGGCAACAGATTACTTTCGATCTGACGGTCAGCCAAAGAATAACCTATTTCCAGTGCACTGATGGGATAAATGCTGTTGGCTTTACGAAGCTGATCAGCGGTGATTTCTGATACGCCAATATGACGTACTTTACCTTCCTCTACCAGGCCGGCAATCGTTCCGATGATATCTTCTATTGGCACGCTGCCATCCATTCTGCTAGGCTGGTATAGGTCGATGGTGTCAATGCCCAGACGAGTTAAAGAATAGTTGACAAAGTTCTTGATCGCTATAGGATGGAGATCCAAGCCGATCCAATGGCCGTTATGGAAAATAGCACCGAATTTGACACTGATAAAAGCATCATTCCGTCTTCCTTTAATGGCTTTCCCAATAAGCATTTCGTTGTGGCCTGCACCATAAAAATCTCCGGTATTCAGGAAGTTAATCCCGCTGTCTAAAGCCTGTTGGATGGTTGCAATGCTTTCGGTTTCATCAGGCGTAGGCCCGCCCCATATTGATGACATCCGCATACATCCCAGACCAAGTTTTGAAACCATAGGTCCATTTTTACCCAATTGAATTTTAGTGATTTCTGACATTTGATTGATTATAATGTTATAAGACAAAGGTCTCTATTTAATAATCAAGTCGCTTTCTTCTACGGTTCAATTTACTTGCCTGTATGGTTCATTGGCAACTTCGCAGCTGTTTTCTTTGAGATGTGTTAGCAGCCCTAGCTCTTCTTCGATTTCCGGTTTTGTCCTCCAATTGTGCTTATAAACCCTAAATACATAAAGTTTAGCCTGATCCTCTACTGCATATAAGTGATTCATTGCAAGCCGGATTATTGCACATTCCGACATGTCGCTCAGTCTATATTGTGCTTGAATAAATTTGCAAAGTTCATTTGGGGAAAGTGTACTGTTTATTGTCGGAAATTGATCGGTCATGTTTTCTTTATCTGTCTGTGTGCAAAATAAAGCCTTGATATGCAACTGAATGCCAAATATAGGTAATTTCCAAATAACCCTAAAAATTGTCCATTGCCTTTTCCCGAAATTACAATACTCAGTTCGTAATCGAAGAGATGCGAAAACAGTAATACGAAAAACAAAAAGTACTTTTCATCGATTAAATATGAATATTATACCATTTTAGATAAGCTTAAAAGGCGAGAGCTATGTGGAACGGATACAAACGCATCCTACTTTGTCTTTTTAACATAACTATAGGTGAATGCGATTTCCGGAATGGATAGATCCCAATTGGAAATTTCCGCTGTGATTAGATCAGGATATTTTTTCGCAATATCCCTTAAAGAATTTCCTGTAGATTTTCGAAGGTATTCACTTGAATTGCTTTTATTCACGCTGATCAGTTCAATGGCTTTTTTGGGATTATCTTTAAAATAGGGTCTACCCGTCCAGATCCGCAATCCTTCAGTTACAGCACGACATACATTGGGGTCTGCATCATTTATCCATTCTTCAATCTCACCCAAAGAATTATCATAACCGTTATCCTTACAGTATTGATCAAAAGCTTTTGCTATTATTTCCTGAACCTGCCAGCTCTTATCCGATTGTGCCTGATTTTTCAAAATTTCAAGGCAGGTTGAATCTTTTACAGCAAGATAGCCCAATATAAAAACTGATAGGCACCTGACTTGGTAAAATTCACTATGCAATAGCCCGAGCGCAATTTTTTTGCATTCCTGGGCAGTATGACTGTCAATAATTTTAATAGCTTCCTGATCGAATGGCTTAAAACCATGTTGGACCTTTTTAATTCTTTCGATTATTTCCTCCATTTATCAAGAGTTGTTATTATAGATTTCCAAGGCCTGGATTAGCGATGTATTAGCTCCTTTAAGACCATATACTAACTTTATCGATGAAACCCCAAGCAGCCTTTTTTTCCTAAACCTCATCTTCCAGTTTAGCGTTATAGCGACACATTAGATTTTCATGACTTACATTGATATACATTTTCCCATTTACAAGGAAAGATAATCCACGAAACATGCTCTTTTCTTCAACTTCAATATTTTCTTCTATGGCAAGTCTTTCACGGCCCCGGTTGACAAATTCATTGTTATGAGCCATCTCTTCAGTTTGTCTGTTATTTAAAGTTACTTAAAAACTTTGGTTGTCTCGAGATTCTTCATTATAAGGATTTGAAGAATTATAAAAAGACAAGTTTGTTGATACTTACCAGAGAGAAAGTTGAAATTGAGAAGGGAAACTTGAGAAGCAGTTTACCGCAAAAGTAGACCGTTTTATTACATTATTTTGCTTCTACGCCTGTTATTTCTATAAGACTGATGATCCGGTAGGAGACACTGGAAACATTATAGATCTAACACAGGAAAGGGATAATGCCTTTTAAACCCGACTTATCCTTAATTTTTTATATTAAATAAACAAGTTCTGATGCTATGCTATCAGAAAATTAGCCTTTTTTTAATGATAATGTTAAATTTGCGAGCTGGAATTAAGTAAGCTATAGTGGCAATAATAAAATAAAAAGGACAAAAAAGGTGGTGCATGACTGACATATTAATAAATTACCTTTCCTCAACGAGAGCACTCTCAGAAGCGGAAATCAACTTTTCAATACAGTTCTTTAAACCAGCTCATTTAAAAAAGGGAGCGTTTTTTATTCGTGAAAATGAATTCTGCAATCATATTGGATTTATCGCTAGTGGTGCTGTCAAAGCCTACGCTATTGACCAGCAAGGAAAAGAAAATATAACTTGCTTCAAATTTGAAAAAGAATTTACCGGCTCTTTTCCGGAGTTTGTCACGCAGGAAAAATCCAGAAGAAGTATCCGTACTGTTGAAGATAGCTTAATCTATAAAATCAGTTATCCTGATTATCAATATCTACTTGCCCAGGTGACCGCCCTAAATGGAATTTTAAAATCAGTGATTGAACAGGAGTATAAACAAAAGGAACGTTATCTACTAAACTACAATAACAGGTCAGCTTTGGACAAATACCGTCAGGTTCTTTCTTGCGACCCTACGCTCGTCCAACGTATACCGGTGCAAGACCTGGCATCATACCTTGGTATCACGCAACGGTCGCTCACAAGAGCGAAAGGACAAATCTCAAAAATCAACGTATTATAGGACAAATGTCCTTTTGCTTTAAGGATCAGTGAGCTAGATTTGTACGCAAAAACTATGTTACATCAAATAGCTACTGAAGTATTCCATATTCCGCTCATGCCAAGAAACAGTATCAACTGTTATATTATCGAAGGTGTATTGGTAGACTCAGGAATAAGGAGTTCATATTCGACTATAAAGAAAGTGCTTCAGGAAATAAACGTTTATCAACATGTACTCACACATGCACATGCAGACCACCAAGGGTGCAGCGATCAGATATGTGCTGAATTTGAGATACCTTTACTCTGCCATCCCAACGAAGTTTTCAGAACTGAGACGGGGATGGTAACCATGGACTATCCAACGCAGCACCATTGGATAGCAAAACTTCAACAAAGATACTGGGCAGGCCAGGGACATAAAGTTGGACGGACAATCGTTGAAAACGATAAAATTGGAGACTTTCGGGTAATAGAAACTCCCGGACATTCCGCAGGTCATATCTCTTTATTCCGTGAGCGCGATGGTGTACTGATAATGGGAGATACGGCGGTAAATATGAACCTCGTCACAACAGCAGTCGGCTTACGGCTTCCACCAAATATGTTCACAACGGATCAGCAGCTTAATATCAAATCGCTCCAGAAGTTAGCACAGCTGACCCCCGCTATGATTTGCTTCGGGCATGGACCGGTTCTGCGAAATAAGGATCGGAAGTTTGAGCAATTTGTGGCTCAATGTAGTTATCATCACTAAAGCGCCTTATTTTTCTTTAGATAAGATCCGTTCGACAGCGGGCTAGTGTTCGTTACTAAGCCTTTATGTCAGCAGGAATTTTTGATAAAGCAAAAATTCCTGCTGACATAGAGATTTTAGAAATGTCAACTTAATCCGACGCCGACTTTACATGAAAAACCATTAAGGTTCAGTTAGCTGGTGATGCCTTTATGGAGTTCGCACTCGTTGCTGTAATCCATTCTGTTCAATAAGTAGAATCGTTTTTCGACATATTAATATCGTTGAAATTCTAATTTGGTACTCATTTTAAAAAATCTTCTTCTACCAGCGCGTTATTTAAAAATACACCTGTATTATTGCCTGTTGATACAGCATATGATACAGCACGTAGCGGATTAGTGTTGTCTCCACAAGCGAATATGTTATCCACTGTCGTTTTCTGAAATGCATCTACTTTGATAAGTCCCTGTTCTGTCAATTCACAGCCCAATAATTCGGGGATTTTACAATGTTGTTCAAATGGAGGTCTAGCATAGATGACATCTAATTTAAAAATTGAATTGTCTGAAAAAGTTATTTCTTCAACTACGCCGTCTGTATGTTTCAATGAGGCTATCTTCTTCTCAACTATTGAAATATTGTGTCTTTTGATTTCATCGGTCTGCTCTTGTGTCAGCTCCGATTTTCCATTGGTAAATATCGTTAAATCCTTTGTCCAGTTATTAATAAGTCGGGACAAGTGAAATGCACCATATCCATTTGCCAAAATCCCTGTTTTTTGATTTTTCACTTCATATCCATGACAATAAGGACAATGAAGTACTGTGATTCCCCAGCATTCAGAAAACCCCTTAATGTTCAGCATTTTGTCTTTTAAACCTGTTGCAAAAACAAGTTTTCTAGCTGAAAATATTTTACCTGATTGAGTTGATAACTCAAAGCCCTTATCAGTTTTCGTTGCACTAACAGCAAGGTCTGTCAAGAATTTTACAGTGTCGTATTTTAACACTTGATCTTTTGCCTTTCTCCCAATAACGCTTGGTTTTTCTCCGTCCTGCGTCAGAAAGTTATGTGAATGAGGTGTTTGTCGGTTACAGGGCAAACCGCTATCAATAATTAAAACATTTCTTAATGCTCGTCCCAGAGCCATCGCTGCCGAAAGGCCTGCATAGCTACCGCCAATTATGATTACGTCAAAATTTTTGTTATCTGTCATTTCATTAAAATTTAAAATGATGTTTATCCTTTATTTCCAACGGTCTGCTTAGGTCGTTGGTTTCAGGGGTCCCATCGCTTATCTGATCTTCGCGAAGATTAGCTATGATCTCCCTATTATTTTCTGGTCTGTCCGTC
Organism: Sphingobacterium athyrii; assembly: GCF_003071065.1. GTDB lineage: Bacteria > Bacteroidota > Bacteroidia > Sphingobacteriales > Sphingobacteriaceae > Sphingobacterium > Sphingobacterium athyrii. Next base: position 248,392 of record NZ_QCXX01000003.1, read on the forward strand.
TCCATACTTGTAATATTTATTGGTTGCTAAATGTTCAAAACCAATTCATCTATTGTTTATTTGTATTAAACAGTGTTCAAATATAGTGAAAATATATTTGTTTTAACAAAATAGATAGATTGAATTTTTAAATAGCTCAGGCTGTAATACACAACTTTAAACTAAATAAATAACTGAATTACTTCAATATATGGTGTTTTGCCGCAGATATCATAGTGAAGTGTAAAAAAAAATTGGATAATTGAACACTGTTTAATATATTTGCATCATAAAATTAATTTCAACATTTAAGAAATGAAAAAAGCATTAATAACTGGAGCAAGCGGAGGCATAGGTTTGGAAATTGCCAGACGTCTTTCCCAACAGCATTACCAATTGACCTTAGTGGCAAGAAATGAACAGAAATTGAAATCTGTTCAGGAGCAACTTGGGAGGGAAGCACATCAGATTCTTGTAGCAGACCTTACCATAAAAGAGGATATTGAGAAAGTCAGTAAGCACCTTACTGAAAATAGTTATGATCTTCTTGTTAATAACGCAGGAAATGGTTCTTATGGAAGGTTTACAGAGATACCTATTGGAGAACAGTTAAATACCATGACACTGAATATGGAGGCATTGGTATCCTTGTCTTATGCATTTTTAAGTAAAGCAGTATCAGGAAATGCGCTGATCAATATTGGGTCACTACTGGCTCATTCATCTTTACCTGGTGGAGCCGTGTATGCAGGAACAAAAAGCTTTGTTGCCAACTTTTCGGAGTCACTCTGGTATGAATATAAAAATAAAGGTATCTTTGTATCAGGCTTTAATCCCGGTGCTGCAGATTCTGATTTCCATTCGAACTCGGGCAGTGACACAAGTGCATTTCCAAGTTTTGTCGTATCTAGTGTTTCTGAAGTTGCCGACGAATTTATGAAGGCATTGGCAGCAAGAAAAAAGCCAAGAGTAATACAAGGATTTAAAAACCGAATGATGCTATTTGGGTTTAGGTTTCTCAGCAGGAAATCAACAATTAATATAATGGGTAAAATTAGTCCGGGGCTTAAGGCTTAAATTTTAAAGCCAAAAAAAAATTAAAATGAGTATAGCAGAAAGAAAACAGGAAGAAAAACAGGAAATGCACCAGCGTATCTTAAATGCGGCACGCAAAATATTTCTTGAAAAAGGATATGAAAAGACCAGTATGCGCAATATTGCCAATGAGATCAATTATAGTCCTGGCAGTCTCTATTTTCATTTTAAGGATAAAACCGAGATTTTTCAGGAGCTTCAAAAAGAAGGATTCACGTTGCTTCTAAACCAGTTGAAAGTGCTGAACAGCGTAGCAGATCCATTTGAACGACTTAAGGCATCGGGACGTGTGTTTATTCAATTTGCGCAGGAAAATAAGGATTACTACAACCTCATGTTCATGGTGGAGGAGACCGTAAAAAATCCTGCTGAAACTAGGTTCACAATTGCGCAGGAAGCCATAAATCATATGTGTTCTATGATCCGCGATTGCCAACAACAAGGTAAATTCATAGAGATGGATACAGACTATTTTACATTTATGGTGCTTTCCGCAATGCATGGAATTTGTGCCTTGTTTTGCAAGGACCGTACAACAAGTTTTATAAACAAAACAAATGAAGAGCTGATGGAAAACGGCTACGCATGTTTTGTTGCTTTGCTCGAAAAGAGCTAGGCACTTTTTTTTATTATTTTATTGAACAGTGTTTAAATTTATTACAGTGATTAAATTATATCAAAAACCTAAATTACTATGGTCGATTTTGTTGACCATGGTATTGATCACTGCCCATCAGAGCTGGGCGCAGGGTAGGCTTGACCTATACATAAAAGAGGGTCTGGAATCAAACCAGAGTATAAAACAGCAAAATTTTATGCTGGAGAAAAATGTTTATGCGCTCTCGGAGGCGAAAAGTATGTTTCTACCAAATATTGCCTTTTCAACAACCTATACCAAAGCCGATGGCGGACGGACAATCGATATTCCTGTGGGCGATATGATGAACGGTGTGTACAGTACACTAAATCAGTTAACAGGAAGCAATTCGTTTCCGCAATTGCAAAACCAGCAGGTATTGATAAACCCTGATAATTTCTATGATGCAAAATTTCGCATAACCCAACCAATTCTGAATGCAGAGCTCAATTATAACAAAAAGATTAAGACAAAGCAGATCGGCCTCCAAAAAACGGAAGTGCTACTTTATAAAAGAGAATTGGTAAAAGAAATTAAAGTAGCCTATTATAATTATCTGAAAGCGACCAATGCTGTAAAGATCTACCAATCTTATTTAGCATTGGTGCGTGAAGGGGAGAGAGTCAACAGGAAGCTATTGGATAATGGTAAGATTAACCGGACAGCCTTGGTCCGAAGCCAAAATGAGGTTTCCAAAATCGAGGCTTCGATCGTGACTGCTATAAAGACGCAAGAATCGGCCAGGTATTATTTTAATTTCCTTCTTAATCGCCCACAGACAGAAAGTATTTTAATAGATGAAATAACCGCCTTGCCGGATCAGACCGCTCTAATAGGTGAAGATATCGGTAATCGCGAGGAGCTTTCCAAACTTAAAATCGCCAAGGGTATCAATGAAGACCTGACGGGACTTGCAAAATCATACCTCGTTCCAAAGGTGGGAGCCAGTTTGGACCTGGGTTCGCAGGCATTTGACTGGAAATTCAATAATAAGAGCCGCTATTACCTTCTTGGCGTTTCTTTAGAGTGGAACCTTTTCGGATTTGGGAGAAACAGCAGCCGCATGAAGCAGACCCTTGCCGAGCAGCAGGCAATTTCATCCCAGACCAACTATGTGCAACAACAGCTTCTTACAGAGCTTAAAGTGCGTCAGGCCAGTATGGAGAGTGCTGTTGCTGAATTTCGGGCAGCCCAGAGCCAGTTAAAGACAAGCCAGACCTATTACAATGATATATCAAAACTATATAAGGAGGGGATGGCAATATATATTGAAGTGCTTGACGCCCAGAATCAATGGGTAGATGCCCAGCTGCAGGCCAATATCGCTCTATTCGATACATGGATAGCATTTACTGCCATTGAACGCGCCAACGCTAGTTTTAACATACAATAATTTTAAAAATGAAAAGGATACAATTTACAGTAATTTCGGCAGCCCTATTGCTGTCATCGTGCAAAGAGCACCCCAAAAATACAAATCCGCTTGGCGAACCAGATATCATTGCCGTAAAGGTATCCCCTGTGTCGTCCTTCCGTGTTCCTACCTCGGTACAGGTAAGCGGGTTGGTCAGTACAGAAGACCAGGCAAACTATTCTTTTAAAATAGGCGGTGTCATCAGCCGTATATTGGTCAATGAAGGAGACTTTTTCCGCAAAGGACAATTATTGGCAACGTTGAATACGACCGAAATTTCAGCCGGGCTTTCCCAGTCAAGCCTAGGTGTGGATAAAGCCCAACGCGACTATGACCGTGCAATGAACCTTTACAAAGACAGTGTCTTTACGTTGGAACAGCTGCAAAATACAAGAACTGCACTTGATGTCGCCAGAAAAGGAAAAGAAGCCGTGGCGTTCAACGAGCGCTATGCAAAGATCTATGCCGCCTCGGACGGCTTTGTCTCAAAGAAGGTCGCAAATGAAGGAGAAGTGATTGGGGGCGGAATGCCGGTGTTACTTACTAATACCATACAGCAGAATGCCAGCTATCTTCTCAAAGCAGGTGTAACAGACCGTGAATGGTCAAGTATAAAAGCAGGACAGGCTGCAAAAGTTACATTAGATGGTTTCCCTGATCAGCTATTCGAGGCGACGGTATACAGAAAATTGCAATCGGCAGACCGAGAAATAGGCTCTTTCCAGATAGAACTAAAATTGAAACTCCATAACGTTGCTCCTCCCGTAGGCATGTTTGGGAAGGCCGATATTGAGATAGATGAGGTGGAGAATGCAATCGTGATCCCCTATAATGCATTGGTCGAAGCGGACGGAAAAAAAGGATACGTATTCACTATTGTTGGCGCAGACAAGGTAAAAAAGATTCCTGTAAACATCATGAAGTTTGAAACGGATAAAGTGTATCTAAGTGACAAAATGGACGGGATAAACCAAATTGTCATTTCCAACAGCGCCTACCTGAACGAGCAATCCGTAGTCAAAATTATCAAGTAAACCCACATCATAATGAAAATAACAAATTTTGCCGTTAAGAACTATCAGTTCACCCTGATCATGTTCGTTCTTTTCGCCGTAGTGGGGTTGCTCACGCTGTTCACTATGCCGAGATCGGAGGATCCGACAACGCATCCGCCGCAATATGTGATCACGGTCATTTACCCGGGAACCAGTCCAAAAGACATGGAAGAACAGGTGGTAAAACCGATTGAAAATAAAATATACGGGCTTGAAAATATAGAAAAGATACTTACTTCTGTTGAAGATGGTGTTGCCGTAATACAGCCTAAATTCAAATATGGCGTCGATGTCGACAATAAATACCAGGAGATATCTACCGAAATAAATGCGCTAAAGAACAGTGAACTCCCAAAAGATATCTATCTGATCAAAACGGAAAAAGTAGCATCCTCCGATGTAAAGATCATCCAAGTGGCTTTGGTTTCCAATGCTGCATCAGCTAAAGAACTTAGGGACAAAGCCGATCTGCTTAAAACAGCGCTGGAAAAGATTACCGACCTTAAGGAAGTTAAGTATACCGGAGTTCCTGAGCAGGAGATACGCATAGACATGCAGCTGGATAAGCTAGCCCAGCTAAGGATACCCTTAAATCTTGTTGTCGGGAGCTTGCAAAGCGAAGCTGCCGATATCCCTGGGGGAAGCGTTAACCTCGATACCAAAGTTTTCAACGTGAAGACCAGCGGCAAATTCAAGAATGTCGAAGACGTCGCCAATACAGTTATATATAACGCCAACGGGAAGATTATTTATTTAAAAGATGTCGCCGAAGTTAGCTATAAGGATGGTACCATCAACCATATTACCCGCCTTAATGGTCACCGCTGTGTGCTCGTGACAGCAGCCATGAAAGACAATGTCAATATTAGCAAGGTCAAGGAAGAGTATATCCCAGTGTTGGAAGCATTCCAGAAAGGACTTCCGGAAAATATAAAAATGATCAAAAACTTTGACCAGGCGGACATGGTTGCCCAACGTTTGGGACACCTGGGATTTGATTTTGCGCTGGCGATCGTGCTGGTCGTTATCACGTTGTTGCCACTGGGATTCAGGGCATCATTGATTGTTATGATCTCCATTCCGTTATCACTCGCCTTGGGTTTGATAGCGATGAACATGCTGGGCTATTCACTCAACCAATTAAGTATTGTTGGCCTGGTGGTGGCATTGGGGCTGCTGGTAGACGACAGTATTGTTGTCGTCGAAAATATAGAAAGATGGTTAAGAGAGGGGTATTCCATTAAGGATGCCGTGTTAAAAGGGACAAAGCAGATAGGTAATGCAGTTGTAGGATGTACGGCTACTTTGGTCATAGCGTTCCTGCCGCTTGCTTTTTTACCTGATGCGGCAGGCGAATTTCTCCGAAGCTTGCCGATGGCGGTAATGACAAGCGTATTGGCATCCATGCTGGTTGCGCTTACCTTGGTTCCATTTCTTGGCAGCCGTATATTAAAACCCCATGCACATAGCGGCGGTAATTACTTCCTGCAGAAGCTACAGCAGTTTTTGAGCTATTCTTACCGCAGTATCATGCCAATCGCACTCAAATGGCCAAAAGTAACCGTAGGGATCTCAATCGCGCTTAGTGTTTTTGCATTTGCCCTCTTTCCATTGGCAGGATTCAAGCTTTTTCCAACATCAGAAAAGCCAATGTTCCTGATCAATATCAAACTGCCATTGCAGGCAAACATCCCTGAAAGCGACCGCGTCACCAAACTCGTGGAGCAGGAACTGAAGAGCCATAAGGAAATCGTGTATTATACCTCCAATGTCGGCAAAGGTAATCCGCAGATTTATTACAATGTACACCAGCAGGACATTAAGCCCGATTTTGGACAAATATTTGTTCAATTGGGCGACGATACCGGCCCAAAAGTCAAACAAGAACTGATAAAGACCCTTAGAAAAAAATTCATTGATTTTCCCCATGCAAGAATTGAAGTAAAGGATTTTGAACAGGGCACACCGATTGAGGCGAACATTGTTGTCAGAGTTTTCGGGGATAATCAGGACACCTTGCGATCCCTATCTTTTAAGGTAGAGGAAATTTTAAGGAAGCACCCCGGTACCTTCTTTGTGAACAACGAGCTAAATTCGTACAAATCAGATGTCAAGGTTTCAATAGACAAGGAAAAAGCGCGTACCCTTGGTGTATTGACCAGTGATGTAGACATGGTTATCCGTATGGCAGTAGCCGGCGTAAATGTTGGTGACTACATCGACGACCGCGGCGATTCAAGGAATGTGATCATTACCCTACCACGAGAAAAGTTTTCAGATCTCAATGTGCTCAAAGGACTTTATGTCAACAATATCCAGGGAACACCGATACAGGTTGACCAGATTGCTACAATAGGTTTTGAAACATCTCCGACGGCAATCAACCATTTTAACAAATCGAGGTTTGCCAAAGTGACATCATTGACTAAAGACCACGTGTATGCCAATGATATTTTAAAGGACATCGTTCCACAGCTTGACAGATTAAAGCTTCCGCCGGGGTACTATTATAAATTGTCGGGTGAGGCCGAGTCCGAAGGCGATGCCCTGGGAGGCAACTTTCTTTCGGTCATATTATTAAGTGGCTTCCTTTTTATTGGCGTGCTCCTTTTACAGTTTAAGAATTTCAAGGGGATTATTATCGTATTATCCATTATCCCGTTGGGTATATTGGGCGGTGTTATAGCGCTCCTTTTAACCGGCAATCCGATGTCCTTGGTTTCGATTATCGGTTTTATCGGGTTGTCGGGAATACAGGTCAAGAATTCGTTGCTCCTCGTGGATTTTACAAACCAGCTTAGGGTTGAGGGCCACTCCTTGGATGAAGCTATCCATATAGCGGGTGAGACACGGTTTTTACCTGTTGTGCTTACATCTATTACCGCTATCTGCGGATTGATACCTATTGCATTAAATCCCAATCCGCTTATTGCCCCCTTGGCGATTGTACTTATTGGCGGGCTTATAAGTTCAACAATCCTATCAAGGATTGTAACACCTGTAATGTACAGGCTCATTCCACCACAGATCGAAATTGAGGAAGATACAGAAGATAACGAAAAGTAATGAATACACTTTTCAAAGGCAATGCAGGAGGCCAGTCTCTTATTTAGTTCATATGGGGCTGGCCAAATGTTTCTATCGTACACTTTGTTTTTAGTTATACTAGCAATTCTTTGTCGTCAAAAAAATAAGCTGGTTATTATTACTCTATAAAAGTGCAGAAAAATAAAGGCTGTTTCTTAATTAAATGATTTTCGAAATTCTGAGGGAGAAAATTTGGTTTTAGATTTGAATATCCTACTAAGTGATTGTAAATGCTCAAAACCTAATTCGTAAGCAATTTCACTGATCGACAGATCTGTTGTTGAAAGTTTTTCTTTGGCTTTTAAAATCAATTTGTCGTGAATGTGTTGCTGAGTGGTCTGTCCAGTCAATATTTTAAGTAATCCACTTAAATAATTAGGCAGTAAAGCAGAAGAGGATACATACAAAAAACAAAATATTGGAAGGAGAAATAGTCCATGTATGCTCACCTCTGAATTGATGGAATTTCGTAAAGATCTATTTGATGAATAAAAAGTAAAAAAGATCTGAAGGATATTCCATGTCGTATTTATACTCCGCTTTGGTGAAAAAGTATTCAGGGAGATATATTTGCGCTTTCGAGTAATCGGAAAATAATCAATATTGATTATTTCATTTATGTTTTGAATATTTGAAGTAGGAGCTAATCACTGGATAGACGGAGTACTTAAAAATCCTGGACCTCCACCTTCATATGTTGTTGTAGATGCAAAATATATACAAGCTGGTCCCAATACATTAGTTGATTGAACTAGACAAATATCTAATCAATGGATTAGCGATAGATCGGCAAATACGATTTCCAGACAAGCCTAATATTACGCAAACAGGTTACGGAAGGATAACAGGAAAAGTAGATGCAAATCGAAAAACTGTAATTGGATATTTCAATTTCGACAGATATATCACTAGAGAAAATGCTGGCAAATAGCCTTAAAATCAAATAAGACAAGAAAAAAATATGAGAACAAATTTAAAAGATAAGGATTATTTTGATAGTTATATTACGCTAAATAAGGAAGATATCGAATTTTATGAAGAGGGATTAAAGTCGGGAGCGACTGCAAACGATAGAATTCCTGCGGTGAAAAGACAAATTTTTACAACGGGGCTTCATACAGTAATTGCTAAATATTCTGCCGGATATCCTGTTCAGGAAGTTGAGACTGATTTTATAAAAGTTATCGAATCTTTAAAAGAGGGCTGGCAAGGCGAGGGCAAAAATATACAGTTTGATGATTATATTTTGATGCTATGGATGCTTTCAGTGGCAATTCTTTTAGACATCGATGATGCAGAGTTTAGAAAAATAATTACGGTTTTAGAGGAAAGTGGTTATAAAGACGGTATTTATGATATCATTATTTCGTCTAAGTTTTCTGACAAGAATACAGTTTCAGACCTCACTTATCCCAATGAATTTGGTTTTCTGAAAAATTTTTATGCAACAAAAAATATAGAAGATCTAAAAAACTATTTGGACAAAGCTTGGTACAAAAAAATGAAACCTACATACTGGTTTGATAATAATAAAAACAAAAATGAGGTTTTCTTCGGATATTGGAGTTTGGAAAGTGCAGCTTTTGTGAAAATATTAGATGTAGAAGATTCGTCTCTGGAGAACCAACAATATTACCCTTACGATTTGGTCCACTGGAAAAAATAGCTATGGAAACTTACAGACAGATCATCAACATTATTGTAAAAGATTCAGGCGACAGAGAAATTATTATGAAAAAACTTTCTGAAGTTACTGCTGATCCCGCCTTATACGAAGATTTCTTCTTCAGAACACCATATGAAGATCAAGATATCACAAGGTTACAGATGATCGATTTGCTTATTGAAAAAGGATACGCATTTGAAATCGACTGGAAAGAAAATTATACAACGGCCAAAAAAGAAATTCAAAAAATATCAACTAAGCTTGATGTTTCTCTCCCTATAGAAGACGATGAGGATCTTTATGATTTAGAGCCGGAAATCTTTTTTTTGAGAGTTAGTTCATTATTGGAGCGTAAGGGTTATTCAATTTTTGATGTTGATATTGACAGTAATAGTTATGTCATCATTCTTGCTGATTCTGATTTTGCTGAAACAATTACATCTTTAGACTCAAGAATAAAGAAATATTAAATTATGATAGAGATACATCAAAAATTTTGGTTAGTCTTCTAAACTTTATATGTGTGATTTATACAGATCCTTTGAAAATCTGCAACATTCAAAAGTTAAAGGACTTCAGTCAAGATTCAGATATCCCTAATTTGGTTCATTGCATTAAAACAGAACTTCTCGTACTATGAGATTTATTTTCAAGATGATGTTCCCGAGTCTGTTGTAAATCTGAAAATCCAGATTTGAGATATCATCATTGACGAATTCCCACCTAGCGGCATTAGTTGATTTTGTAAAGAAGAATTATCTCATCATCGAAAACTGTCTGAAAAGTTTTAAGCGGGAGCAGTGTCTGTGTTCAGTAAAGGTCAGAGAAAGCGGAAAGCCAACATTTGGACATTTACAACAGTTTATAAAAGAACAGTGGATTGATTATATCATATCAGAGAAATGTATGAGTTTTGATGGACTAACAGATAAAGAGAGATTATCTATTAGCGGACTAGTATTTGAGTATGAGAAGGCTTTAATTGACGATAATGCAAAAGCGATAAAAATTTTGAAAGCATTGAACTTTGATAAACCTTCGATTGACATAATTATTGGATAAATAAACATAACGCTAACCAGCACCTATGGAATTAAATGAAATAAAAAATATACAAGATTTCCAGCGATTTCTGTTTCAACAAAAGAATGAAAATTTTGTTCAGCCTGATGATCCCAATTATTCAAGAACAATTTGTGGAACCGATTTCAGATCTGAAATTCTGTATGTTCTACCATCAACTGAAACATTAGAAAATATCCGGTTTTATGACAACCTGAAGTTTATCACCATCAATAACTATAAGATTGATAGTAAAAATCTTGATGCATTAAAAAAGTATAAGGATAATTTAATAAATGTTAGCCATTTACATATTTGGAACATCAAACAAAATGATCTGGATTTAATTTCATTGTTTCCAAATTTGACACATTTATTCATTTCACATGTCAAAAAAGCTGACTTTTCATTTAACCGCTTAGACGAGCTAACGAATTTGAACACGCTTTGTCTTTTAAGTCTAAACAAAGTAGCAGACTTCAATTTCTTGCCAAACGCTACAAAATCTAGAATTAAAAACCTTTCGTTAACTTATACATCAAATCTTAAAAGTTTGAATGGGATTGATAAGTTCGAAAACCTTGAACACTTATCGCTCTTTGCATCAACAACAGAAAGTAACAAAAAAGTAAGCCTTGACGATTTATCAGGAATTGAAAACCTAGCAAAACTTAAAACATTTGAAATTGCTTATTTTCGGTTTGACAATAGGGAAATGGCCAATAGACTTTCGTTTTTAAAAGAATTAAAGGAGTTTATTATTGATAATATCAAATATGAAAATAACTAAAGAATGTGTTTGAATGAAATTATTGGATCTTTTCAAAATATTTAGATGAAGACAAATTGATCGGTTTACTGTTATTAAAATACATCCAAAAGAGTGTAATTTACAAATGAAATTTATCCAATTTCGTTAGTTTTATAAGGATGAACATATTTGTGAAAATTGAATTTGGAAATGGGCAAATGATCCGTTCACAAAGGATAAAATACCAGATAAAAATGGACAATTCGATGTCTTTTGAAAATGGTAGAGGGTATTAATAATTATGATGCTTACGAAGAATTTGAAGATCTCAAGCAGTTTGAAATGTATTTGTAGGATCGGAAGAAAGTCATAAGATAAGTTCCCAAATTGGTTTCAATATGCTGTTAATAAAATTAATGAATAAGATTTTTTTGTAAAAGTTAGCCAGCCTCTAATAAAAGACACACAATTTTATGGAAGAAGCTAAAAGATAAAACGCGTATTGATTTTAACGGCAATTATTTTTTTATTGCCATAGCTTATTGTTTCCACTTTACTTTTCCGTTATGGTCATACATTTCGATAGAAGGGTTGCCTAGACTGTCAACCTTTAAAACAATTCTCGGTACTTCATTATTATCTTTCATCACCAAAGATGCATTCCCGTTTTCCGTTAGCAGGTTGATGCGGTTGATATTATGTCCAGGCTTACCGGATAGATCTTTATCGTTAATCAATAGACCAGCCCTGAAATAATTGTCATGTTTATTATCTTGTGCCAGGATACCGATGGCATCGGCATTCTGATAATCAAAAGCCAGTGCATTCAGATTAGTCTCCTCATTATCAGTGATTGCAAAACCGCCTCTTTCGTCGCCGTTTTTATCGAAGAAAATCAGGCCTGCAGGAGAATAAGCCCTTTTGTACGTTTTGCCGTTGATAATGGGTTGCGGAATGTTATCCGTGTTTGCAATAACGATACGGTTTTTTCCCGATCTGTCCTTGATATCTATTCTTTCCGCGTTTAGGTTTTGCTTGTTGTTTAAATAAAAGTAGGTTGCACAAGCCATCAGTACGATATTGGAAAGAATAAGAGCAATTAAAAATATTTTTAGTGTTTTAGAAATTGTTTGCATAATTTAATATTCGTTTTTAGTTATTACTTTCTTATATTGAGTTAGTTAAGTAGTTATACTTTGTGTTTTATTCCAGATTAACACCCCATAATCTGCATTATTTTTGCTTTTTATAAGGCAAAAATAATGTGTGGTTTCGAGGATACCCTTTACATAGGTTGAGTGCAATGAATTTTTTATCTGGTCAGTTCTTTCCGTATTCTGCTCAACTGTGTCGGGGTGATGCTCAGGTGCGAAGCAATATATTGTAGTGGAATTCTGTTGTCTATTCCCGGATGCGTTTGCAGCAATTTTAAATACCTTGTAGTCGCACTTTCGGTCAGTAAGGAAATTTCTCTTTCTTCATTAATGACTATCCATTTTTTCTCCAGATAAGCAATGTACAGGTTCTTTAATTCATCATTTTGATTAATGGCAGCTCTTGTTTGATGGTAGGGCACACATACCACTGTGGTATTTTCAATAGCTTGCAGTGTAAATTCGTTGGGGGTTTTTATGATTGCCGAAAATCTGGTACTTGCAAAATCTCTCTCCAAATAAATCCATTTATTCCAGACAGCTCCTTTTTCATCTATAAAATAGGAGTTTAAAGCACCTTGACACACAAAGAAAATGTCATTGGCGACACGCCCTTCTCTTATTAAAACCTCATTTTTTTAAATTGCTGAATGTATACAGTGTCGGCCAATAAATCAAATGCCTTATCCGAAATAGGATACACGTTCAAAAGAGCTTCCTTAAAGTCTGTGAGATATTTTTCTGTTTCCGTCATTTGCTGTAATGGGATTATGTGATGATACTACTTTCAAATAAATATAACGTATCTTTTAAATAGCTAAAATTGTTTTTTTCTTTTTGGTAAATAATCCGTTATCTTTCCGGGCGTTGAGCCTATACCGACGGAAAGACTTATATGCTGCATCTCCCAGTCATGTGCGCTATGATAGATCTGGCCACAACAAAATCATTTTTTCCTACATTTTTCAGCCATTTGTGCCTGACCGTCGCCTTAATTAAAATTCGACACGAAAGTCCTTGTTACAGGCGCCACAGGTTTCGTTCGAACAGCAGCAGTACAGGATTTGGGGAAAGAAGTTAGAAGTAAATTACAATATTTTGGATAATAATGCTTTTTTTTATTGAAATATAAAAGCAGATATATGTATAACTACAGAAAATGAAATTTTAAACTTTGACGGTTCATATTTATTTAAAATTTAAGTAATATTGAACTGTGAAAAACAAGGTAAAGCAAGAACTCAATAAACAAGATTTCATTGAATCTTTTCGTGAAGGTGAAAGGGGAGGTTTGAAGTTCTTGTACAAAACCTTTTATGCTCCAATGTGTTATTTTCTCGAAAAAATGAACTTGGATAAAGTTATTATAGAGGAAATTGTCCAAGATGTATTTTTTAAACTATGGGAAAGACGTGACGATTTTAATCATTTTGAGTCGATCCGGAGTTTTTTATATACAAGTTGTAGAAACGCAGCAATTAATCGGATTCAACAAAAGAAGAGATTACAACAGCTTGCTGATATCTATGCCACACAGGCTGATCTGATAGACTTGCCTGTCAGCCATCAAATGATTTATCTAGAAACGCTACGTGAAGTTCACAACGCTATAGAGACCTTGCCAGAACAGTGTCGGCATGTAATTTACAAGCTGGTCGTTGAAGATTTAAGTCCACAAGAAGTTGCGGTTTCCCTAGGTATTACCACAAGCACGGTTTACAATCAAAAGAAAAGAGGCATTGAACTTCTCAGACAAAGACTTAAGCCTGACCAGTTTTTTTGTCTACTTTTACTCCTGTTGTATTATTAGGATGTAAATTATAAACTTGATTTCCAATTGATTATAAAAATATCTTTCATCTCTTTAGAGAAACGAAATCAAAATATTGTTTTAAGTATATAAAGCAATATGGAGCACACACCCGAACATATCATCTATTTATTGAGCAAATCAAAACTTGAGGTATTAAGTGATGATGAACAATCACAGCTAGAATCTTGGCGCCTTAAAGCCGCTCCGAACCGAGAGGTATGTGATATGTTGGACAACAAGGAGATGCTGGCCAGAGATTTGGAAGTTTTGTCTACTTATGATTGGGAAGCATCCTTTGAAACTTTCGAACAGGAGTACCTGAGTACTCCGAAGATTATATTCCCTTTCAGATGGATTTGGTCATATGGCATCGCTGCTGTACTCATTGGCACCTTAACCTTATTCTTTGTTCGTTACCTGAGGGACGCAGGATATCAGGCAAATCCAGATGTAAAAATCCTTCCCGCCAAGACCGCTGGTACAATCTACTTGAAAAATGGAGATTCGATCGCTGTTACGCCTAAAGATACGGTGTTATCTTTAGCTGCTCCATCTAATATCGGGGGGAAGGGGAATGATAGCTTGCTTATTTCTACACCCAAAGGTGGTAAAATGGCTGTTCTATTACCGGATGGGACTAAAGTCTGGATGAATGCCGAGACCCAGTTGGATTATTACGAAATGGATAGTCTCAGACAGGTACAATTGATCGGTGAAGCTTATTTTGAGGTCGCAAAAAGTTATGTCCTTTCAGAAGAACATCCAAAATTGAAACCATTTATTGTTCAAACCGGAAATATTCAAGTGACAGTATTAGGTACACATTTTAATGTCAAGGCAAATCGAAATCTAAGTGATTTTAAAGCTACATTATACGAGGGAAAAGTAAGGGTTCAGCAGGGCGAGAGGCAGATTATTTTATCCCCTGGTGAAGAGGCTTATATCAATACGGGCCATATTCAAAGTAGAACCATAGATACTGAAATCGGCAATGCATTGAAGGATGGTTATTTTATATTCAACTCAGAACCACTGTCTGTTATTATGAAGGACATTTCTGTTTGGTACAATGTCAACGTGGTTTACCTTGACAATGAGATAAAACTGGAAAAATTTGAGGGAATGCTATCTCGTAATAGCCGTTTAAAAGAGATTATCAATGTATTAGAAAGTACTGGAAAAGTTAATTTCAAATTTAAAGAAAATACAATTTATGTAGATAAAAAACAATCTAAATGAAAAGACGAAGCCCTATACGCTTGCAACAAATAGGGCTTCTGGTCAAGCAATTCTAACTGTAACTGAATTTTAATTCTTAACCTAAAACAAATGTATAAAAATTATGCAGAAGTTTGTCGTGCCCTACACGACCAAACGGAAATTATGAAAAACAGCGATCGCACAGACTTTTGGGGAAGGTCGCATTGGAGGGGAAACATTATGCGTATATCGCTTACAACCATTATGATGTCCTGTTGTTTGCTTCATGTCGGAGCTAAAACTTATGGACAGAGTGTATCTATTAATGAAAAATCTGTTTCTTTGAGAAGAGTCTTTTCGACAATCAATAAACAGACAGGCTACTCCTACGTATGGGCAGCAAAGACTATTGATCCAGATACGAAAGTTCAGCTCAATGTTGAAAAAGGAACATTGAATGCAACACTTGAAAAATTATTGAATGATCTGAATCTTAGTTTTGAAATTAGGGGAAAGATTATCGTTGTACATGAAAAAGCCCAACAAGGGAAAATTGTTTCGGACCACAATAGTCTATCGGATCAAAAGATACTGATCAAGGGCTTTGTCGTTGATGATAATAATCGTCCATTACAAGGTGCGACCATTCGTGTAAAAGGTTCACCGCAAGGTACGACTACAGATCAAAATGGATATTTTGAAATAAGTAGCGTCAGTGCGAAGAATTTATTAGAGATTACGATGGTCGGATTTTCACCACTTTCATTGCCTGTGAAATCTGATCTTGGTAAGATTATGCTGCAAGCAATAGATGCGCAATTGCAGGAGGTCAACGTAACTGTAAATACCGGGTACCAAAAAATCAGTAAAGAACGAGCTGCTGGTTCCATCGCACAAGTCACTGCGAAAGATATGGAAGGACGGCTGCAACCAAATCTTTTGGATCGGATTGATGGCTTGCTTCCCGGCCTGAATCTGATTCGAAATACAGCTAGCCCTCAGAATAGTAAAAACAATTTGGGTATAGAAGTGCGAGGCCGTTCAACAATCAACGCTCAAGCGGCTCCTTTGATCGTCGTTGACGGTATGCCTTATGAAGGAGACCTCACTGCTATCAACCCCAATGATATTGCTTCTATAACTGTTTTAAAAGATGCTTCAGCGGCATCAATCTACGGTGTACGATCGTCCAATGGAGTTATCGTCATTACAACAAAGATCGGTACAGCTGGTAAATCAAAAGTCGATTATACCAATACCTTGTCTTTTCGCGGGCTGCCAAGTCGCAATTATCTGAATAAGATGAGTAGTGCTGAATTGGTGGATTTTCAAAAAGAAATGTTTGATTATCGTTCTGGCGATTATGCTGCGATAGACCCCAGAAAGGCTATGAATGACGTATACAGAATTCTCTATAACAAGAAAGGTGGTGTTATCTCAGGGGAGGAAATGGAGAAACAGTTGGATATTTACCGAAATAGAGATCGTTTTGGTCAGATGGGCGAATTCTTAAATACGACTCGGTTTGACCAACAGCATAATTTGGCGATCTCCGGCGGTTCGGATCGTTACACCTATCACTATTCGCTTAACTATACACAACCTGGTGACTATAACAAAGGAAAGCCCACCAACAAAGAGGTGGGATTTAGTTTGAAAAATAACTTTAAGTTTACTGATTGGTTTAATTTAAGAGCGAATATTCTAGGGAAAAATCAAAATAGAGAGGGAGACATTGGTTTCAATTTTTACGACAATTATATTGGCGGCAAAGCTTCATATTATCTTCTCCGTAATGAGGACGGTTCCGCTTCCCAGTGGTATAACTCAAAATCTCAATTTGAAATAGACCGATTAAATGGGCTAGGCCTGGAAGACGAAACTTATATACCACTAAATCATGTTTCTGCTGTACATGAAAAGTTTTATAATAAATATCTCAATTTAAATTTTGCAGCAAACTTTAAGATCATTAAAGGGTTGGAATTCGACTTATCTTATCAGAGTGAAAGGACCGAAGGTTATAATGGAACATTAAATAGAAAAAGATCACAATTGGTCAGTGCCATGGTCAACGATGCTACACAGATAGGAAAAGATGGATTAATAAAACGCAATATTCCCCAGGGAGGACAATTTTCAGAACAACGTAATGATGTCAATAGTTATACCTTACGTGGTCAGTTCAACTATCAGAACTCCATCCATGATAAACATGAAATCATTGCCATAGCAGGTGCTGAACGCAGACAAATTAATAATCGATATACCAATATCTATAAATATGGCTATGATGAAAGCAGTTTAGTTTATAAAGGAATTAACGAAGAGTTGTTCGGAATCCAAATTCAAAATACACAAGCACTGTTCAATAGCTATACCATTTCCAGAAATAAAGATGAGGGCTTCCGCGATGTGATTGATAGATTTGTTTCTTTTTATGCTAACGGATCTTATACGTATAATCAGAAACTTACCTTGAGTGGAAGTATACGTATGGATCAATCGAACCTGTTCGGAACCGATATCAAAAATCAATATAAACCGCTGTGGTCTGTAGGGGCGTTGTATCATTTGCCAAAAATAGATTGGCAGCCGCTAGATCGCTGGTCTCTGCGAATGACCTATGGCGTGAACGGGAATGTACCGAAAGATAACGGACCTTATCTGATTTCGCGGGTCAGTAATAGTTTAAACTATTTTAATGGTGAAATGCAGGCCTATATTGCTTCGCCACCTAATCCGCTGTTACGGTGGGAGCGGACAAGTGTATTCAACGTTGGACTTGACCTTTCCCTATTCCATAATAGACTTTCCACTTCTATAGACATTTATAACAAAAAAACGACAGATCTTTTGGGAAATACCCCATTAGATCCAACATTGGGATGGGATGTCGTGCTGCTCAATTATGGGGATATGCAAAATAGGGGTATTGAATTGGGGCTTAACGGCAAAATTATTCGGCACGAAAAGTTCAGCTGGAACAGTACCTTGAATTTCAGTTACAATAAAAATGAGATCACGAATCTGTTTGTCGAGCAGAATACGCCTTACTATTATTATTATGCTCCGCAAAACCGTGTCGGTATTCCGATGGGAAGTTTATATAGCATCGATTATGCTGGCTTGAACGATAAAGGAAGACCCTTGGCAAGAAAGGCTGACGGCAGTTTGGTTGAGAATACACAGCAGCTGACGGTCGACGATCTCATTTATGAAGGAACGACAATTCCGCCGTATAATTTTTCTTTAAGAAATGGGTTTAGCTATAAAGATTTTACCTTTTCCTTTATGTTTATTTTCAATGGGGGCCATGTGATGCGCGGTGTTCGACCAGAGTTCTTGAGCAAATACGCCGAACTGAATTATAACAGTAACTTCGATAAGCTTTGGTTGAATTACTGGAAAAAACCGGGGGATGAAAATAACCCAGATATTGCTCCTGCTTTCATTTCAGCGGCCTCCGGAAATATCTCAGATATCTATAATGCAGCACATAAGTTTGTTCAAAAGGCAGATTATATTAAGTTGAGAGATGTTTCACTATCCTATAATTTTCCAGGTAAATGGGTTGTACCGACCAAACTGAGTTATATCCGATTGACAGGGCAGGTATTAAATGCTTGGCGCTGGGCCGCAAATAAGGATAATCTCGATCCTGAAGTCTGGACCGGATTTAGTTCGGTAAGTAGCCCAAGTAGGGGAGTATTGGCTCCAGTGGTATATAATTTAGGCGTATCTGTAGGATTTTAAAAAAGGAAAACATAATGAAAAAAATATATATTGGATTGTTATTTGGCTTATTGACTTTGAACAGCTGCAATAAGTACTTAGATATAAAACCCAAGGGGTTCACGATTCCAGAAGCTCTTAACGATTACAAGTTATTATTAAATGACCAGTCGTTGGTACGTGCCTCTCCCGTTTATCCAAACTATCTGGCGGATAACCTCCAATCGGGTGATCCACAGGATGTGCAGTCCGCAGCTAGTTTTGATTACTATGATTATGTCAAAAAGCAGCTATACAGTCTTGCTCATGGCGCAATATTCGAAGATGGCCAGTATGACCCCTATTGGGAAACGGCATATAGCCATATCTTTACTTACAACGTAATTATAAATAATGTACTAACTTCATCCGATGGTTCGGAGGCTGAGAAAAAAAGGATATGGGCTGAAGCAAAAATTGGCCGTGCATTTGAGTACCTAAGCCTGGTCAATATCTATGCTGCCCATTATAACCCAGCTAGTGCGGATAAGGACTTAGGTGTACCGTTAGTTTTGCAAGAAGATATAAATCAAAAATATGAACGTGTGTCAGTACAGGTTATCTATGACCAAGTATTAAAAGATCTTAATGAGGCACTTCCTAATTTAAGCACAACACAATCAAATAAATTTCAGGCAGTACGCTTCGTGGGATATTCTTTTTTGAGTCGTGTTTACCTGTATCAGGGGAAATTCAAAGAGGCTTTAGAGAATGTCAAGCAGGCCCTAGCCAATAATAGAAATTTGATCGACTATAGCTTATATACAAATAAGGACAAAACAACATGGGGAAGGGTTTGCTTAAAGACGGATAATACAGTACAATTCCCAGATTCAAGAACCAATATTGAAGCCGTATGGTCAAGATTAGGTACAAGTTCATTGGGGACACAAAATGCTGAATTTTATGCATCGAAAGAACTGATAGATACTTATGCCAAAGATCTTCCAGCTGGAGCGAATGACAAGCGCTACGAATTATTTTTCTGTCGCGATCAAGCCTCCTTTGGCCCTAATTTAGTCAAATTTCCTGGACGTGTGCTTTATGCCCCATATGTTGAATTCAGTACAGGATTTAATACGCCAGAATTATTTTTGATCGCAGCGGAAGCAGCAGCGCGTAGTGGAAACACTGTAGAGGCTTTAGATTTCTTGAATACGCTAAGAAATAGTCGTATTGAAAATAATAGGGCATTGACAACTAGTGATCCGAAAGTGGTGCTACAGTTGGTTCTAGAAGAAAGACGCCGTGAGATGCCTTTTACGGCTTCTGATAGATTGATTGACCTGAAGCGTTTGGTTATTGCGGACAATTATAAGAAATCAATTAAGCATCCACTGGCCGATAAAGTATTTGAGATGGAATCAACAGACCTTAGGATGGTACTTCCTGTTCCGCCAAAAGTGCTTTCCTTAAATCCAGGAATTCCTCAGTATGAACGATAAAAAAATATAAATGCTTTTACCTGATCAATCTTTGCCGATCATACGCAAAGATTGGTTCGAAGTTTTAAAAAATACTTTCATGAAGAAACTGCTATTAACATCGCTGGCCTTTGTACAGTCTGTAATATTGCTGGCACAAGAACATATACAATTCCAAAAGCTAACTTTTAGCGAGGCGAAGGAATTGGCAAAAAAAGAAAATAAACTGATCTTTTTAGATGGTTTTACCTCTTGGTGTGCACCCTGTAAATGGATGGAAGGCAATGTGTTTTCACAGCCCGAAGTTGCGGAATACTTTAATTCGAAATTTATTAATACCAAGTTCGATTGTGAGGTAGGTGAGGGAGTGGACATTGCAAAAAAATATCAGATAAAAAGCTTTCCTACCTATTTGTTTCTCGACGGACAGGGGACATTAATCTATAGAACACAGTCCCGTATGGAGGCTGATCTTTTCCTAAAGCAGGCGCAACAAGCGAATGATCCTAATTATCAGATTCCGAATCTACGCAGGCAGTATGATCAGGGAGCTCGTGAATCTAACTTTCTATTGCGCTACATAAAAGTTATGGAACAAACGGACAATAAGGCTGCAAATGATGCAAAAAAAACGTTGGACAGTGTTGCCACTGATGAGTTCTTACGAAGTCCAAATGGTTGGGAAACGATCAAAATGATGGCACAGCGTATAGATGACCGTTACGGTAAATTTTTCGAATCAAACAAGACGTATTTTAAAAGCATAGCCTTGGCAACAGAATTTGAAAATAAGGAAATACAGCTCTTGCGGTATGCGATGTATGGTTACATCCGTGATAACAAAGCCGACGAATTTAAAAAGGGGCTGACCTATTTTGAAGAGTCAAATAAACCGGAGTACAAGATTGAGGCCGCAATGTATCAGGTTGAATGGGTCGCAGCTCATGGTACAGAAAATGAGTTTGTTTCGTTGACTGAAAACTTGCGGAAAGGGCTCCTAAAAGACGAGGATGAGAAGCTTAGTTTTATTGCCCGACGTAATGCCAATGCAAAAGGAGATGTCGCTAAACCTGTTATCCTTAAACAATGTTATATCTTGGCAAAACAGGCGGCAGAGCTGAATCCATCAAGCTATTCCAATCAGGGTACCTTGGCAGATATATGCATTGCATTGAAGAAAAAGAAAGAAGCGATCAAAGCGGCAGAAGCCGCGAGAGGTTTAGCCGAGCTGGAAACTTCAAAAATCATTAAACTGGCAGATGCGCTATTGGAGCGTGCCAAAGCACTTTAACAATCAACATGAAAAAAATATTTACAGCAGCTCTTTTGAGCCTATCTATGATTGGAATTGTCGTTGGACAAAAACAAGATTTTCAGCTGGATTTCAACGGACAGATCCATTCTTCAGAGGCCAAGGTATTTGTGCGCTATTTTGTTGGTCAAAAACTGAAAATAGATTCTGTCAGTTTAAAATCTTCAAATGTAACTTATAAGGGGCAAATCGATGAGCCTATGCAAGTTATGTTGTTTTATTCTAAAGATGGGGCTTCCTTCTTCAACAAGAAGGGAGGCCCCATGCAGCGTCTTACATTTTATGTAGACCCTCTTGAGGCCAATACAGAAATAGCTATTAAAGATCCTTTTGAATCATCTATTGTAAAAGGGGGGCAACTGCAGGTTGCTTATAAGAAATATCAGGATTATCTACGTCCCTACGAAAAGCAATTGGTCGCTCTGCAATCCCGACGTTCTGATTTGTATCAGGATAAAAATCGAAACGAAGAAGCAATGAAGCAAGTGTCAACTGAGGTCGAAAAACAAAACGAACTGCGTGTACAGGCACAGCGTAAATTTATTGTCGAAAATCCGGATAATTATTTTAGCTTACTGGCACTTCAGGAGGTAGCGCGGTATGGAAGTGATGTCAGCCTGATTGAACCTATGTTTCTCAAATTATCTGCTAACTTGCGAAAAACAGCAATAGGAGAGAAACTTGAAGGGGAAATCTTGCTTGCCAAGAAATTGGGGATTGGACAACCAGCACCGGATTTCGGACAATTGACACCAGATGGTCGATTGCTGAAATTATCGGATTTCAAGGGCAAATATGTATTGTTGGATTTTTGGGCTTCTTGGTGTGGTCCTTGTCGTGCAGAAAACCCACATTTAGTTGAAATCTATAAGCAATTTAAAGGACCTGCTTTTGAGATTTTGGGGATCTCACTTGATAAACCAGGAAAGAAAGATAATTGGACAAAAGCCATCGAACAAGATGGTTTGAAATGGCCACAGGTATCCGATCTAAATGGTTGGCAAAATAACGCTGCCCAGCTATATGGTGTTCAGGCTATTCCACAAAATTATCTAATATCCCCTGAAGGTAAGATCGTAGGCATTAATTTAAAAGGCAAACAACTAGCTGATAAACTTGCGGAATTAATTAAATAAGGAAGATTTTTATAGATACTACGATGTTCTTGAGCGACCATATCTTCCTTATGTTTATTTCGTTTGTCAGTTTGTATTTAGCAGATTGCATACATTGTGGGATTATGATTGAAACGGTCCTACGAACCGTTAGAAATGGAAAGGGATAAAAAGATAAACATTCCAAAATCAAAAAATTTTACCTTCAAAAAAAGAATTGCCAATCTTTTTCAATTCGGCAGTCGTTCTAAAACAAATAATTAAACGGCTTAATTTTTGTATTCTTTTTCACCAAAATATTAATCCTTTTTAAACATTAGATCATGGCAGATAGCAAATTCAAAAAAGTCAAATCCGACAGAAACTAAGTCAGCGGATCAGAAAATTTCGAAATCCACGATGCTTCACATTTACATTATGACTTTTGCCTCGAAATGGATGGTGTTATAAAAAGCCAGGCTTTGCCGAAAGGTCTTTTCCATGGACTCAAAAGTTAAAAGACTAACGGTGATGGTGGAAGATACTTTATATGATAAATCTAGTTTGCATCGAAATGAATCTCTGGAACAGTCCGGTCAAGAAGCCCGAACATCCTACATTTTGCATAATAGGCAATTGATAGATTTTCGAAATAATATTTTAAAAACGAGCAAGATGCTCCAATAACAACAAATAATTTTAGCGCATTTTACTAATGGATTTTACTGTAGAAATTAAGGATATGATCGCGATGGTTGTCTCAATATTATGTGGTGGGGCAATCGGTTTTGAGCGTGAATACAAAAATAAGTCTGCTGGTTTTCGTACAATAATTTTAATTTCACTCGGGTCGACCATTTTTACGATAGTCTCTCAGCATGGCGCACAGACAGACGACCGAATTTCGGCAAATATCATAACAGGGATAGGTTTTATTGGTGCGGGTGTCATTTTTAAAGATAAAATTTCAGTACATGGTTTGACAACTGCTGCCGTAATCTGGACTTCGGCGGCAATTGGAATGACAGCTGGGATAGGTTACCATGCCTTAGCACTTTGTCTGACACTTATTACACTTGGAGTTTTGTTAATGGTTACCAGGGTAGAGCGAATAATTGCGCAGTTACAAAAGGAGCAGTTCTTGAGTGTAACTTTTCGTGATCCCAACTTCCATCAAATTGAAAATCTTGAAAGTGTTTTACAGGCAAAGGGGCTTATTTTAGAACGTATAGAAATTGCGAAAGACGACGATCATTTGATAGTAATATTTAAAGTATCTGGTAAAAAAGAGCTATTGGTAGAGATGAGCGAAACACTTGCCACGCGACTGGAAATCATCAGTTTTTCTTAAATGCTCTTAGTCTGGGTATACTGAAGCGTATTGACCCTTCAAAATTGAATTAGATTTAGGTTGATTGCTGGAAACCAAAACGAATGAGTCAGATAATACAATTAATCAGATTGTACCAATGACGTTAACAGAATAAAAAACAGCGCGATTCCATACCGAAGAACTTCTTAAACAAGAAGATCCTCTGTTGGGAAAATCGTTCCATGCAGGGATTCCTGCTTACAAAGCAGATAAGTTTGAGTTCCTAAAAAGTCGTCTTGACTCTTAGGTGTAAACGCAAAAAGCTGAGGTTTATACTTCAGCTTAAACTAATTAGTACATCGCAGCTAAGTAGTTATTTTCAGGTACTTAATTTGGCCGTTAGACAACTTGAAATGATATTTTAAAGCAACGGGACTACCGGGAAATGTACCTGAAATCTCCGCTGATAAGATGTTTTCGCTTTCATTAAGATCTAATGGCGTCATAGTTGCCCTGTATTCTTTGTTGGCTATATTAATCCAGTTTTCAATTTCAATTTTTCCATTGTGTGTTTTTCCCTCGTCAAATACTTTTGCATCTTCAGTAAAACAATTTGCGTAAGCCGCACTGTCAAATTCGTTTTGCGCCTTCACTAGTTCGCGGATAACGATTGGTAAATTCATGTTTTCCATTATTTAGATGATTATTAAATGGTCGGTACTGTTCCACCGTCAATTACATATTCTGTTCCTGTGAGATAACTTGCTCTCGGGGAAACAAGGAAGCCAACAAGTTCAGCTACTTCTGCAGGTTCAGCAGGTCTCCCGAAAGGAATTCCTCCCAATGCATCCATTACGCCCTGTTGCGCTTCTTTTACGGTACTATTGGAGTTTTTTGCAATATCGCCCAACCAGGCCTCTGATGCAGTGGTATTTATCCAGCCGGGCGAAACCGTCAGTACACGAATGCCTTTAGGAGTAACTTCGTTTGATAAGCTTTTGCTATAGTTTCTCAATCCTGCTTTTGCCGTTGCGTAAGGTAACGTTGAATCATACAGAGGTAGTTTGCCCTGAATAGACGCAATGTGGATGATCACTCCGTTTTCGCGTTCTATCATTTGCGGTAAAAAGCCCCTGTCCAGACGAATTGGAGCCAAAAGGTTAGCCTGTAGTGTAGATTCCCAATCCTCATCGCTAAGCACAGCGAACCCGCCTACAGGCGTAGAAGATCCACCAAGGTTGTTTATCAGGATATCTAGTCTGCCATAGCTCGAAAGCACTTCGCTCACTACTTTTTTTGCTCCCTCTGCTGTACTCAGATCGGAGGCAATGAAATGCAGATTGCTGTTTTCTAGTTCGGGTGCATTTCTGGCGGTAATGACAACTGTTGCACCAGCCTGTAGCAGCCTTTCCGCAATAGCTCTTCCAGTACCATTTGTACCTCCTGTTACCAAGGCAATCTTGTCTGATAACTCATTGTTGAAATTAAATTGTTCCATTTTTATGAATTGTTTATAGGACAAAATTGGGGTATAAAAACAGCCTGTACAAGTACGGAGTTACGATTCATATAGGGATAAATTTATCCTCTATTGTACAAATCGGAACATACCTTTAATTTTGAAATATGTATGAGAGAAAAATAACTCCGAATCTGAACTGCGGTCTTGACTTGATAGGTGAAGTGCTTTACGGCAAATGGAAAATACGACTGCTCTGGTTTATTGAACAAGGTCACAAAAGACCCAGTGAATTGCAGCGTAAAATACCGGATGCCTCTCGACGGGTACTGAACATCCAACTGAAAGAACTGGAGGATCATGAGCTTGTCATGAAGAAAATATATCCAGTCGTGCCACCTAAAGTAGAATATTCGCTCACAGATTTTGGGAAGAGTTTGATTCCGGTAATTTCCGCATTGGGACGCTGGGGTGATCAACACGAAGATAGACTGAGGAGAGTAATCTTAAAAAGAATTCCAAGATAAGTGGAGGGAAATATCGCTACAGCCATTTCACGAATGTACCCATTATGATGATGCGTCATTAGACTTAGTTCCTCAAAACCCATCATCGTTTCAACATTGTTTTCCGTTGTGGATATATGGACGAAATATGTATTTAAGTTTCATCCTCTTACAACTAAAGCGACCAAGCAACTTTAACCCATCTTTATTTAATATTTATAATACCTTAACTTTAACTTTACCTTGATGGATTACTTTTGGGCATGCAACATATAAAGCCTATCAAATCTGCTGATCAGAAAAGCTTCAATATCGTATTTGAAAAGTACCATCGTCAGATCTACGGTTTCGTACAAAAACGGACACAATCAGACTATATTGCACAAGAAGTTACCCAATTGACCTTTATCAAACTGTGGAATCAACGGGAAAAGCTCGATGAAGAACTGAGTATCCTGGTGCAGTTGTTCGGTATGGCGAGACAGGTCATGATAGATCTCCTACGCAAGGAAGCTACACGTTTCAAATATGAAGGCCAAACGGCATCCACTCCCTTTACAGATAGTCTGATTCGTGCGATAGAAAACAAGGACCTTTTACGAATGATGGAAAAAGATATTCAAAATATGCCAACCATGCGCCGCAAGGTGTTTGAACTGAGCCGCAAAGAAGGACTTTCCCACAAAGAGATAGCGGCACATTTTTCTATTTCTACAAAAACAGTGGAACAGCATATCAGTAAGGCGCTTCTTCAACTCAAACAGCACCTATATTCGATTACGCTGTAAGTCCTCCATGTTAAGGATTAGGTTCTATTATTAAATAATTATTAAGTAGTAAGGGATATCGTGCTGGCCTGCGTAATAGGAGTATGAAGCATGATAAAAAGAAAAATCAAATCCGTAAGACGATCTGGAAAATGCCTTTTTTGGTCGACGAGCTGTTTAAGGATGAAGACTGGAATAAATACGAAACTACCGATCTAGAGGAAAAAGTCCCTAGCGAAGAGATGAAACTGCTAGTCCAAACCGCAATTGATAATCATGAGGAGTGCCGTGACCGCAAGTTACGCCTTAAATATAAAACCATACGATATCTAAGTTATACCGCGGCGGCGGCGATTCTCTTCTTCTTTTCCTTCCATTTTATTACCTGGTGGACAAAAGACAAGTTGTTGCCGTCATCCAGTAAAGTAGCTGTTGTGGCAAAGCCTAAGGCTTTGAAAGATACCAGCTGGACATTGATCGAAAATAAAAACCGACAAAGTGTGTTGCTCGATCTGCCCGATGGGTCTCATGTTCGTTTATTTGGGCAGAGTTACATTCGTTATGTAAAGGATTTTACTGAAAATGTCCGTGATATTGAACTTGTCGGTAGAGCTTACTTTGATATAGCGTCTGATCCTAAACGTCCTTTTTCGGTGATTGCTGCTGGAACTAAAACAACCGCTCTCGGGACCTCTTTTACGATTAATACGCGATTGAAGCATAAAACTGTGACTGTTACATTGCATACAGGCAAGGTGTTGGTGTCCTCTCTGACAAATCGTTTTAAACAAGTCTTTCTTGACGGCCCGGGCCAAAAGCTGCGAGTGGATAAGTTGGGATTGACTCAAGTGGACAGACCCGGTAAGGACGTCATAGCGAAAACTTCGGATTTGGCTTCGGCTGACTTACTAAATCTGAAAAATACACCAATGCCGGCTGTTTTACAGGCTTTAGAAACAGCATTCAAAAAACAGATTCATTTGGGTGACAACAATATAGCCGCGATTCATTATACAGGTGAAATCGATGTGAGCAAAGACAATTTAAGAGATATCCTCACAACAATCTGCTTAATCAATGAATTGCGCTTTGTCGCGAATGAGGATGGCAGCTATACCCTTTACAAACAAGAAAATACCATTACCGAACATATAAACAACTAACAGATATGCTCAGAAAAACAAATCCACGAAAAAAGAATCTGCTAATTTTTGCGTTGCTTTCTGCCGGGCTTTCCCAGGCATATGCGCAGCAACAGGTGAAAGGAGCTGTACAAAATGAAAAAGGGGAATTCCTCCCGGGGGTCAGCGTGAAGGCAATTCAGGTTAACGGTAGCCAGCGTGTGACCACAAGTACAAATAGTCAGGGTTTATTCCAATTCCAGAATTTAGTGGAACAAGCAGGCTATCAATTTGTATTTTCGGCTGTAGGATTTCAGTCCGATACACTATCGGGGTATGTCGTCGAAGCAAGAAAACCTTTATCGCTAAGCGTTAAGCTTCAGCAGAGTTCGGTTAAACTGGACGAAGTTGTCATCGGTTACGGTCGCGTATCAAGAAAAGATGTGACAAGCTCGATCACGACCGTTAAAGCTGAAGACGCTAATGTAGGGGTGTTTACTTCACCTGCGCAGATGCTGCAAGGTAAAGTTGCGGGCCTAACGATTTCGACAAATAATAGTAATCCCAATGCCACCCCTTCCATCAGTCTAAGAGGAGCATCAACATTGCGCAGTGGTGAAGCCATGGAACCTTATTATGTGATCGATGGGGTGCCCGGAGCTTCCCTGGCATTGGTGGCCCCTGATGACATCGAATCCATTGACGTGCTTCGAGACGCCTCAGCAACTGCTATTTATGGTTCCAAAGCCGCTAATGGTGTTATTATCGTCACAACGAAGCGCGGGAAATCTGGGCAAACCAGCATCAATTATAATGGCTATTTGGCGATCGACAAGGTTGCTAAGCATTATAAGATGATGAATGCAGCGCAATATCGGTCGTATGTCAATGACAATGGCTTTTCGATGGAACCTGCTGACGACTTAGGTGCAGATACCAATTGGGAGCGTGCGGTGGAGCGAATAGGGATATCCAACAATCATAATATTTCTATTCTCGGGGGTGGCGACCAAACTCAGTATAGTATTAGCCTCAATACCATAAAAAATAATGGCGTCATCAAAGGTACTGATATGGGGCGCCAAATCGCCCGTGCATTTTTGCAAACAAAGGCGCTCAACAACCGCCTGACAGCTTCTTTCAACATCAATGCCAGTATCACCAAACAACATGACGTACTTGCTTTAAATGACGGACTCAGTGTATATGATGCTATGTATTATTATCTGCCTGTCTCACCGATCAAAAATACCGATGGGTCCTGGTTTGAAAAATCAGATCGCTCCCAATACGCTAATCCGCTTTCACTGATTGAAGAAAATACAAATTTCTCCAAGAATAAAGTCATTCAGGCACATGCCAAGTTGGGCTATGAAATCCTAAATGGACTGACATATAACATGGACCTGTCTCTACAGAACAGACAGTTCAACAATGCACAATACTATTCAAGTTTATCAATGGCAGCCCGCAACCAAAACGGGAAGTCCATTCGTGCTGCAGTGGAGGATGAACGCAGGGTAATGGAAATGAACTTAAGGTATGAAAAGACATTTGCTGGAAAACATAAGTTGTCCGCGCTGGCCGGCTACTCCTGGGAAGAGAATAATAATAACGATGGCTTCCAGTTGACAACGTCGGATTATTACAACGATGATCTAAGTTATTATAACCCGGGAATGGCCAATGTAGTTGATCTACTCGGGTTTGGAAATTATTATTTGTCTACTTTGCGTATGATATCGGTCTATGGTCGTGTAAATTATGCTTACAATAGTAAATACTTGCTGCAGGCAACTGTAAGACGTGATGGCTCGTCGGCCTTTGGTACGAACAACCGTTGGGCCACATTCCCTTCGGTATCTGCGGCATGGAGACTATCTGATGAATCTTTTATCCGTGAAATGGGGATTTTTGACGATCTCAAGCTACGTGCAGGATATGGTGTGAGTGGTAATTCGCTCGGCTTTGACGCCTTCACCGCACAGAGTGTACAAGGGGCATCCTCTAAGTTTTTTGATTATGTAAGTGCGGCGGGCCTAATCAGTCCATTACGTACGCTGCAGGTACTGCGCAATAGCAATCCTAATCTCAAATGGGAGACGACCAGCATGGTCAATCTCGGAATGGATTTCAGTGTTTTAAGCAATCGTCTGACAGGTTCGTTGGAAGTGTATAAAAAGAAGACAAGCGACCTGATCTATGACTATCAAGTCAGTCAATCAAAGTACATCTATCCGGTCTTGACAGCAAATGTCGGAGAAATTGAAAATCGTGGAATAGAACTGACGATGAATGCGAAGGCGATAGATAAACAGTTTTTTAAATGGAATACCGGACTGGTTGTGTCGCACAATACGAACAAGGTTGCCAGTATTGCCAATGAACAGTTTACTAAGGATTATATTGAGCTTTCGGATCTTGGTGGGGCAGGACAAAGTAATTTATTTCAGCAGCGTTTGACTCCGGGAGCTCCGATAGGACAATTCTATACATGGGAATGGGCGGGGTACAATGATAAGGGGATTTCAATCTTTTACGTTCATGATAGCAAAACCGGTGGGAGAACCGGTGAGACAACAACTACGCCACAGAAGAAAGATCAGGTAGTCACGGGAAGTCCCCAACCCAAGTTGACTCTCGGTTGGAGTAATGACCTGTCTTACAAAAATCTTTCATTGACCGGAATGTTTCAAGGAAGTTTTGGTCAAAAGATCCTGAACGCCACTCGAGCGCGTCATTCGAATGTGGTCGGGAATGCAGGGCAGAAAAATGTGCTTGCCAGCGTGTTGGAGACAGAGCGCATGACGGATATCAATGCTCATTATCTATCAGATCGGTATTTAGAGAACGGAAGTTTTTTGCGGTTAGCTTATGTGACCTTAGCCTACCATATTCCGGTCAAAAATATTCCTGTTAAAAACTTACGTGTTTATGCGACGATGAACAATGTGTTTGTCCTAACAAAATATAAAGGTATTGATCCAGAGGTAGGGCTGGGCGGACTGACGCCGGGAATCGACAACCGTCAGACTTATCCACGTACACGTACGTTTATGTTTGGACTTAACTTTAATTTATAGCGGACCAGGTATTGGACGAACCTGCCGTTTCCGTAAATGTATTGATGCTACTGTGAAAATTGGGTATTTCCGATTAAAGGGCATCATAAACTTAATGGGTTCATGAGATAAACAAAAAGCATTTATGAATCTAAAGAGATAAATACAAATGAGACATTATTTACATATGAAATCAAAACTTATTATCCGATTATTTGCGTTGTCGGCTCTAGCTATTTCGCAATTTTCTTGCACTGACTTGGACGTTGATATAAAATCACAACATACGGAGTTTCCAAACACTGAACGTGCTGCCGAAGCCATTTTGGCTGATGTATATGCTGCCTATCGCGAGGCTTTAGGTCGTGATCATTGGATGATACAGACTTTGTCGGCCGATGAGGCGGTCAGCGTAGCTATTGGCACCGACTATTACGATGGTGGACGTTACCGTGAATTCCATGTGCACAACTGGACTGCGGATAACGGAATGCTACCGAGCATCTGGAACGCTGCGTCTACAGGAATCACATTGGCCAATAACGCCATCACGCTATTTGGATCGGATAAAGAACAGTTTACAGCACCTGCGCGAGCCATCCGTGCCTACTATTATTTTATATTGATGGACAATTTTGGGGCAGTTCCATTGATCACAGGTCCGATCGACGCTGTACCTGCGCGAACGGACCGCGCCGATATCTGCCGTTTTATCGAGTCCGAATTATTGGCTGTAAAAGATTTGCTGCCAACAACAGTTTCGGTAGCAACTTACGGGAAAGCAACGAAGTATATGGCTGAGGCTTTATTGGCCAAACTGTATCTCAATTGGAATGTATATATGACTGCTGATGTCACCAATTACACATCATCCATGCCAAATGAGAAGTTAAATGCAGTGGTAGCAATGTGTGATTCGATCATTGCTTCCGGTCAATTTAATTTGACTAGCCATAAGTTTATGGAGAAATTTCGCCCAGATAATGGCTACCAAGTGAAGGATTTTATCTTCGCTGTGCCCTATGACCGCGAAAAACAGCAGGGCATGACCTATGCCAGGTTCTGGATTCACCGCAGTGGACAAAACCAGTTTGCATCATTACCTCAAAGTGTAGGTGGGACGTTTCGGGTATTGCCCACCTATTTGGACAAGTTTAGTTTAGAAGGTGACGAGCGAAATGCATCTTACATCGGTGGTAAACAATATTATTGGTCAAATTATGTTGAGGACAAAAAACGTCCTTTCATGATCAAGACCTCCAAACGTGGTATAGACCAAGATTATAAAGGTGCTGATGCTGATATGCAGTTTGACTGGCAGCTCGAAACCACCAGAGAAATTACCTTGCGTCCAGATGGTGCGGCCACGTTGAATGCAGGAAACGACCAGAAGGGGCGTTCGATGGGATACCGTTCCATCAAATTTTATATGGATGTTGCAGTAACGTCGGCCAATCAGCGGAATCAGAGCAATGATGTTCCAGTGTTCCGCTATGCGGATATTCTACTGATGAAAGCTGAAGCTATACTTCGTGGTGCTACCGCGACCAATGGTCAGACTGCACAATCCTTGGTTAATGAGATTCGTAGCTATGTCAATGCACCGGCACTGACGGTGGCTCCAAGTCTACAAGATGTATTGGATGAGCGTGCAAGGGAGTTTGCCGACGAATCCTGGCGTAGAAATGACTTGATCCGTTACGGCAAATTTGAAGATAACTGGGGATTCCGATCGCTTTATCCGGCAGGCATGAGCGAGAAGTTCCGTCGGATCTTTCCGGTGCCAACGACCGTTTTAAATGTAAACACCCACTGGCAACAAAATCCTGGCTATTAAAAATCTATCGATGAAACGCAGAACTTTTATGAAAAATTCCCTGGGCACGGCGATTGCAGCCGGCCTTGGCGGAATTTCGCTCGACAGCTTTGGAGCCGTAAAACCGACCCAGCTAGAGAGCGAAGATATACAACAGCTTTTGAGACCCAAAGATGCCTTTGATCTTCATTTTTTAGCTGTAGGAGACTGGGGACGCAACGGTGCCGACCATCAGTTGGCTGTAGCGGAGCAGATGGGCCGATGGGCCGATCAGCATCCCAATGACTTTATCATTTCTACCGGTGATAATTTTTACCCTTCCGGTGTGGTCAGTGAACATGATCCCCTGTGGCATTATTCATTTGAAAATATCTATACCGCATTTTCGTTGCAATGGGACTGGTATCCAATCCTAGGTAATCACGATTATAAATCAGATCCCGACGCGCAGGTGCGCTATAGCGGTATCAGTAGGCGCTGGAAGATGCCTTCGCGTTATTACAGCAAGACATTTACGCTCAAGGACGGGAAAAAGGTACTGATGGCTTTTATCGATACCAACCCGATGATCCCTGAATTTTACAGCAACAGCGAGTATGGACCACATGTGGTGGGGCAGCAGCCCGAGAAACAGCTGGCCTGGCTGGATCAGCTACTGGAAGATTCGGATGCACATTGGAAAATTGTCGTCGGCCATCATCCCCTGTATACGGCAGGACCGCGTACGGCGAATTATGATACCCTGGCAGTGCGAAAAGTCTTGGAGTCTCTCTTTGAAAAACGGCGCGTAGATATCTATCTTTCAGGGCATGAACATTCGTTGCAGCACTTAAAAGTTG
The DNA here is from genome assembly GCF_003071065.1 of Sphingobacterium athyrii. Lineage (GTDB taxonomy): Bacteria > Bacteroidota > Bacteroidia > Sphingobacteriales > Sphingobacteriaceae > Sphingobacterium > Sphingobacterium athyrii. The sequence continues at coordinate 281,791 of NZ_QCXX01000003.1, forward strand.
AAGGTAAGATTTTTCATCAGTTTATTTCGGGGGCGGGACCCGAGGTAACACCGGTCAAAACTGACCTCCCGTACAGCCGTTTTGTGAAAGACCAGTATGGGTTCTTCTATTTTTCGATCAGTTCAGATGAAGTTAAATGTCAGATTATTGATCACCAAGGGCAGGAGTTATATCTATTTAACATTTTTAAATCTAGTTCTTAGGATCCTTCAATGTTATGATAAATAGGAAGAATTATAATTCGGTTCAATTTAGCTGAATTCTATAATCTATACATTGTAAGGATAACATAATTCAGTTTTAATGCATTTGGGTGAATGTAAAATCTTTTTTATTTTCAATCGTTAAATTTAAGACATAAAGTGCAGCCTAATCTACTGCGCTTTTGTTCTAACAATTGAAAATTCAGTCCTTACAGACTTGATTCAGAAAAACCCGAAAGCGATGTTGAATTTAGAGCCTGCTATGGAGGAACTTAAAAATCAAGCTTGCATTCTTTTCAGAAAAGACAAATCATTTGAATTGCGTTGGACAGGAGCTTTTGGATATTACGATCTTTCACTTTCATCACAGGATGCAAAGCTCGTAGCTGTAAACGAACTTATCCAACGTTTGAATCCGGAACAGGCTATACTGGCGTTTTAAGAAATGGTGCTGAACCGTCGTAACCAAGCAATGAATGAATTTGAAGTATTGGATAGCCTCCGTAAATCTGGTCTGGCAGATACAGCAAATTATCTCCATGCATTACTTTAAAAATCCCACGAAATAAAATAATACCCTATCGAAGCTTTTTAACTCGTCAAGAGTGCATGATTCGGCATGAAATAGAAAATTGATATAATGAGCGCAGAAGAAATAACATAAAATCTTTGGAATCTCTGTAATGGCCTTTACACTGTCTAAGGTAAACATTATACTCGATGATCTATTCATGATTAGTATATTTCCGAGGACTGATAAAAATGTTGAAAAATTAAATGAAATACGCATTCGCTTTATTGGTCTGCCGAAGTAAGGATTGGGAATTATATCTTTTGGGATTTCTCCCTTTTCACTGATGTAGCCAAAAAAAAATCTCAATCTTTTTTTTAAGCTAAAATTCTAGACCTTCATTTCAGTAGTTTGAAAATCCGACTACAACATTTACCAATTGAACTACTTTTTACAGAGCAGCAATAGGAAATTTTGTACTTGAGAATTAATTCAGTTAGATTTCTAGAAAAACAACTAGATAAATAAAAATGAACAGCAATGCAAAGTATTAAAGGAAAAGTAATTGCCATTACAGGAGCCAGTAGCGGAATAGGTAAAGCCATTGCGCTGGAGTTAGCAAAAAAAGGTGCAAAGGTTGTTTTGGGTGCAAGACGAACAAAACAATTGCAACAACTGGTAGAAGAAATCAAAAATACAGGTGGTGAAGCCATTTTTGCACAAATTGACGTAAAGTATAAAGCTGATTTGGTTCGGTTGATCAATACAGCAGTTGATAAATTCGGAACAGTAGATGTCATCATAAACAACGCCGGTGTCAGTCAATTAAGCCGTATTGACGAGTTAGATACAGATGGCTGGGAAGAAATGATAGACATTAATCTGAAGGGTGTCTTGTACGGAATGGCAGCTGCAATTCCCATTTTCAAACAACAAAGATCGGGACATATCATTAATATTATATCAACATCAGGAATAAAGATTGTTCCAATGCAGGGGGTTTATGCAGGTACAAAAAATGCGGTAAGAACTATCGCAGAGGCATTTAGGCAAGAATCAGATGGAACGATAAGGATTACTGGCATTTCGCCAGGTGTTGTAAAAACTGACTTTGCTGACAGTATAAAGAATCAGGAAATGAAAACGATTATCACACGGAATATGGAAAATTTGGCCATTAGCCCCAATGCCATTGCCAAAGCGGTTAGCTATGCTATTGGTCAACCCCAAAGTGTGGAAGTTGGTGATATTGTGATTCGTCCGTCGAAACAAAATTGATTAAATTCGTAAACGAAATGCAGCAACAGCCTAACATCTATCAAATTAAAAGTATATCGCAATTGATGCGGTTATTGGAACTTCCTGCGCCCTTACATCCGTTGATCGCATTGGTAGATTACTGTAAGATGCCGATGGAATCTTTTCTCAAAGGGCAAAAACTGAGTCTTGATTTTTACAAAATTTCGTTTAAACCTACATTTACAGGAAACATCAAATACGGGCAGGGCTACTACGATTTTGAAGAAGGCGGATTGGCATTTTTGAAACCGAAACAAATCGTTTTCTCACCAGAAGAAACTGAAAGCTATGAAGGGTTCGCTTTGTATTTTCATCCGGACTTTATCCGAAATTACTCACTAGGGAAAAGAATTCATCAATATGGATTTTTCTCTTACAATGTTTCTGAGGCCCTGTTTTTATCGGCAAAGGAAAAAGCTATTGTAGCCAATTTATTTTCTACAATAGCACATGAATTATCAAATAACATTGACGGTTTCAGTCAGGATGTTTTAGTATCACAATTAGAGTTACTTTTGAATTACAGCAACCGTTTCTACAACCGGCAGTTTATTACAAGAAGGACTGTCAATCATGAGATCATAACGGCGTTGGATAAACTTTTAAATGATTATTTTGAAGATGGGAGAAGTTTAAAGGAGGGTTTACCGTCTGTGAAATATATCAGTTCGGAACTAAAGCTTTCACAACGGTACCTCAGCGATATGTTACGCTCATTTACAGGGTTAAGTACACAACAATATGTTCAGAATGTAGTCGTGGAAAAAGCAAAAGAAAAATTATCAACAACAAATCTGTCCGTTTCAGAAATTGCCTATGAATTAGGTTTTGAGCATTCACAGTCCTTCAATAAACTTTTCAAAGCAAAAACAGATTTTTCTCCGTTGGAATTTCGACAATTATTTAATTAAATGGGGACACTGTATCATAAAATGTATTTCCTGTAATTCCTTTTTTTTACGCTCGATATCGGCCATTTCGGTATCTGTCTGTGAGCTTAGCGATACATATTCACCAGCCGCCATGGATAAGGCTCCAGCAATCAGGCCAGCTACTGTAGCCAATACGATAGGTTCCCTTGAGATGCTGGCCGTGGCGACCCCGATAGCTAAACTGGAAATTGAGATAACACCATCGTTCGCACCAAACACAGCGGCTCTGAGCCAATTACCAGGGTGGATGTAATGATTATCAAGATAGTTATCGATCGTTATCAAAATTCTTATTTTATTAAATTGACTTAAAAAAAGTGATGTATATGGCACTGCAGCAAATTACAAGAATGTACTTCAATCTATTTGTATCAACTTTTGATTTTCTTTAGCTGTTGATTAGCTTATATTAAAAATACGAAATAAATTCTGCCCAGCTATCCTTTTTATGCCATGTAAATGAAATTGTATTATCGATATTGACCTCTCCCCAAAAAAAACTGGGCTATTTAAAAGTAGAGAATTCGGTGAGGAATTACTAATTTTAAAAGTGAGGAAAAGCGATGAAAAAATCAAAGTTTACCGAAGTTCATAGACATGAGGGTGCTTTAATTTATAAACATTAAAATAATGATACAACAAACATTTGCATACAAAGCAAAGGAGATTTTAGAATCAGACGACAATGTGATTGGTTTGGCAATTGCAGGCTCCTGGCTTACCAATGAAATAGATGAATTCTCAGATCTTGATTTAATTTTGGTGACGAGACAAAGAATTTCTAGCGACAGAAATCTTATGTTGGACTATGCTAAAAAGTTGGGGAATTTTGTATCTGGATTTACAGGAGAGCACGTCGGAGAATCAAAATTATTGATTTGTCTTTATGACGCGCCTCTTTTACACGTAGATATTAAATTTCTAACAATTGACGAATTTCACGTCCGTATTGAAAATCCAACTTTGCTAATCGATAAAGATAAACAACTTGAAAAAATAATTTCTCAGACAGTTGCAAAGTTTCCCTATCCAGATTATCAATGGATTGAAGATCGCTTTTGGACTTGGGTCCATTACGCTTTGTTAAAAATAGGGCGGGGAGAATATTTTGAAGCATACGACTTTATGGCATTTTTACGGACAGTTGTTTTTGGCCCATTATTGCATATTAAAAATGGCAATTTACCCCGGGGTGTTAGGAAAGTCGAAACAGATTTATGCCCCGCAGATCTCGAAAAACTAAAACTCACTATTCCAACGTATCATAGGCAATCGTTATTAGAAAGTTTGAGAAATGGGGTGGTGTTATACAGACAATTAAGGAGAGATCTTTTTGACAGTAACGTGATCTTACATAGCGACACAGACAAGAAAGTAATGAACTATTTTGAAAAAATCGAAGGCAGAAGATAAATTAGGACTTGGATGGCGTTTAGACTTAACGCTTTTTACGCTCGGTCATGTCTAGTGCATTACTTCACACTACCAATCCTATCGAAGGAAGGTAGATTTCCAAATATAATGTGTGTAAGAACTAATATGCAATAAAAAATCTAATTTAAATATTAGATGCGGCAGCTTTTCCAAGAGTTTTTTAAGGTTTGAAGCAGAATACATCCTGCGGAAAGGGTATCTATTGAGCGAAAAGCTCCTCAATAATCCCTACGTTAACGTCTGACTTTACTTGGCGCAATGCCAAACTTTTTCCTGAAAGCATTACTGAAGTGCTGTAAGGAACAGTATCCCAATTCAAACGCTATTTCAGTTGCTTGCTTATTGCCCTCCAACAGATCATTTTTTGCCCGATCTAAACGTAAGTCAGATAAATAGGAAAAAGCAGTTTGATTAAATATTTCCTTAAACCCTCGTTTTAGTTTATATTCATTGACACCAACTATTTTTGCCAACTCTATTAGTGTTGGTGGAGAGTCTATATTTTTAACCAGATAATCACGGGCGTATACAATTCGCTCTTTATCATAATCATGTTTTATGTATCTTGATTTTGAAGATTGCAGGTTATTTAAAGACTCTGCCTGCAAAACAAGTAACTCAATAGTTTTCGAAAGAAGAAACAGTCTCTTTAATCCACCGGAATAATCACAACTCAAAATCGAATGGATACAGGTTTGAATTGGCAGGTCAATATTTAGACTAGAACTTGAAAAAGCAACCGGAGTTCCCGAAATTATTTTATCAGCAAACAGCTTTAGGGATTCGTTTCCATCTTTTGAAATTGTTAAAAAAGAATCTTTTTGAAATTGTACCATAAATGACTTCATCTGCAAACCATCAAATTTCATTTTACCATTAGCCTTGGTACCATAGAATAAATTGTGCTGATTACCATTTAATTCAAAGGTATTGCTCATTCCGTCCTGTATTATTGAAGTTCTTCCTTGCAAATTAAAGTGCATGGTTACCAGCTCTGAATCTCCTTTCCAATCCAATTCGGTCGGTTCATCAAGATCAGTTTCGGAATATAAAATCTTAATACCGTCAAACAGCCATTGTTTAGCATTTAGTTGTCCAAAAGGAATATTCGTTTTAAAGGTATTTTCTTTAAAACCATGATCACCAAGGTCATTTTCATCAAAGGCTACTTTAAAAGCCTTTTTTTCATTTTTCAATTCAAATCCCATTGCACCCTAATTTACCAGTTTAACTCCTTTTTTTGCAAGCGTATTTTTTGATAGCACGGTACTTTTGCCAAGTGCTGTAATGTAAGAAATAAATTTAAGAAGTTTAGACAAATGAGAAACACATACCAATACCCAAAAGCTACCCGATGGCTATTTTATTCAATCTGTGCTTACTTTATTATGAATGGAGCCCAGTTGTGGGAAACTGCTATAATGGTTCCTGCATGGACAGCAGCCCCACCTTCTTCATTTATTTTTTTTCAAAATCCTTACGGATTGGATTTTAAAATGTTTTGGATAATAATCCATGGAATTCATGAAACGGTACTTATTACAGCGTTGATTTTTAACTGGAGGATAAAGAATCGTAGAAAATTAATGTTACTGCTTCTTGTTGCCCATATTGTAGTTCGGATATGGACATTAACTTATTTCGCGCCTCTTATCACGGAATTCCAGCAATTACCATATAGTGATACCCTTGATATAAACTTACAGGAAAAAGCAGCTCAATGGCGCAATTTAAATTATGCGCGCGTGGCCATTTTTTTTGCATTGAACTTTCTACTGATATTTGGATTAAAAATAAGAGAGGAAAACAATGGATAAAAAAGTACTCGTTATTGGTGCTGGGGTAGCCGGGCCCATACTAGCTTTACAACTAAAGAAAATAGGTTTTGATGTTGAAATATTTGAATCGAGATCAGAAGATAATGCCAACGAGGGAGCCTTTTTGGGCCTTACACCCAATGGTTTGAATGTATTGAAAGAATTTATTGATTTAAAACTGCTTAAGGAAGATTATACCCCAGGATCAATGAAGTTTTTCAATTCTAAAGGAAAGCAAATAGCAAAACTCGATACGGCCTATCAGAAACAACAATACGGTGTAGAAACAATTCAGATCAAAAGAGCAAACCTCAATAAATACGTTCGGTTAGCTGCTAAGGCAGCCGGGATAAAAATATGGTACGACAAAAAAATTGTCAGATATCATGAGGCTAATGAACAGGTAACTGCATATTTTGCTGATGGAACAATGGTTACTGGATATATTATGTTGGCCTGTGACGGAATGTTTTCCGAGGTTAGAAATCAATTATTTTCGAATGCTTCTGTCATTAGGTATACGAAAGTCATTTCTACCGGTGGTTATGCAAATCTTCCCGAACTTTCCGAACCCTTGGATTGCATACGAATGAACTTTGGTGAAAAGGGATTTTTTGCTTATTCAGTTTCCGACAAAGGTGAAGTTTGGTGGTTTAATAACTATTTTAGGGAACAGGAACCGAAGCCAAAAGAAGTAGAAAAAACATTAAATACCGAAATTCAGGACTATTTGGCAAACATTCATCAGTATGACGATCCGTTATTTTCCAAAATAATCAAAAATAGCCATCAAATTATTGCATATCCTATTTATGATGTACCTAAGCTTTTGCAATGGTATAAAGGTAGGGTTTGTCTTATTGGAGACGCGGCACATGGTATCTCTCCACATATTGGGCAGGGAGCATCATTGGCATTGGAAGACACGGTTGTAATTGCTGAATTATTAAAATTAAACAAAGACTATGCACAAGCCTTTCAGCTTTTTCAGGCCGAACGTCAGTCCAGAGTAGAGAGAGTAATAAGAAGTGCAAGGAAAGTAGGAAGTACCAAAACAAAAACCAATCTAATAACAGCTTGGTTTCGTGATCATTTAATTTGTTTTTTTATAAAAAAACAAATTAAACAGCTTGACTGGATATATGGTTGGACCTTTTCACCTAAGAATAGGAGTTTTTGAGTTTTTCATCAGTCTCCTCCCTTTTAAAATTAAAATTCTTTTTTGTATTTTGTTATTGCATAACCGTCAAATCTTATTAGTTCTAATTCTTCTTTTCCTTTTGGCACATTGTAATAAAAATTATAAAATTGAATAACCTTACCTCTAGGTGAATTCTTGGTTGTAAATTTCGAAGTTATCGCAGATTGCTTGATAATTTCCAAATTCTTTTTCACAAGAGTTGCCATTTTCCCGTTTCCATAAATTTTGACTTCACAACTATCTTTTGGTAACAATGAGAAAGTATTTGATAAAAGCGCTTTTCTTTCGTCCAACATCCATTCTTTTTTCATTCCTCGTAATTGTGCTACTTCAAATTCAGCATTTTGGATAATTTTCAAAACATTTTTACTGTTTTTAGCGTTTAAATCCTCCGTAAGTTTAGCAAGAGCATTATAAAGTTTATCAAATAATTCTGGTGAATTATTCAATTGAACCGAATTATTTAAGGAAGATAGTTCGACAGGAATTTTAGCATTAAAATTTATTATTTTCAGAAAGTAGCCATTCTGAATGTTTTCTTGCGTAATATCTTCATCAGATAACTCAAAATTTACTAAAATATTTTCTTCAGGAAAATCGGTCTCGTTCGAAATAATAGATATTCCTTTAGCTGACCGGATCAAGAGTATTTTTAAAATTGGTTTCCCTTGCTTTTTGTAATTTGCCAAGTCGATTAGAATTTTTAATTCTTGTTCTCCACTTTTGTTAATCCCAATGTCAATGAAATTTGGAATTGTATTTCCAAAGAATTCAAGACCTCTAAAAACCGGATAATCATTTATTGATATTTCTGTTGGATAATAAAAAGTTGGTTGAATACCATAGTTACTCTTATCCGTATTGTATTTTAGTTTATCCAAAAGTTCTGTCTTATTTTCCTGGCCTTTGCAAGAAATAAAAGTCAATAAAACTAACATAAATAAATAATATTTTTTCACAAGTCAATTTTTTAGATAACGTTTTGAGTATTGCCGAAGGTGGGGATTCCGAAACCGAACCTCTCAACTAAAATACAAATTTCTATTGGAGTACAAAATGTAGATCATAAAATGCAGAGAACAGAAATCTTAACTCAAAATCAGGTTATCGGATTAATAGAATTTATTCTTTCAGATTCTAAAAATGAACTTTATGAATCTTATTCCGATATGGAAAAAGAAATTATTAGATTTGGTAACTCAACAGAATTTTATGATTATCTTTTAAAAGGAATTTTAAATAATGTAAGAAATTTCACATTTGGAATTTATAATCCAGCATCAAAAGGTAAATTTTATATTTCAAAAATAGAATTAAATCCTAAATATTGTAAGGGAAATACTTGTCGCTATAGAATTGATGGCTGGGCTGTAATCTTCATAGATTTGAAATTAGTAACAAACTCAAATGATGTTGAATGCCGTGTATCTGTAAATTCTAAAAAAAGAGCTGAAAATTGGTTACATACAAATCCTGAATTATGGGATTGGAAGAATGTTGAAAGCATTACTCGAAAAATAATAAATAAATTAAAAAACTACACACAATCATCATCTGTCTCGTGATGACTTCAACAAACGCTTAATGTACGGACCAAAAGTATCTTAGACCACGAAGTCCAATTTGCAAATAAGCTTATTCCAACGTCGCGACAATCTCTAAACCAAACAGTTCTAGGCGGAAAAAATACTTGTTAATTTTTCGGTTGTAGATCGATTATAACACCGGTAAATTTGTTCTATAATCATAGGTAATTGTATTATGGAATTAAGTTTTGAGCAAATGTATCAGGCAATACTAGACAGAGATATCAAGTATGAAGGTGTGTTTTTTACTGCCGTGAGGACAACAGGTATTTTTTGTCGGCCTTCTTGTACCGCAAGGAAACCGAAACCTGACAATATCGAGTTCTTTAGATCGACTAGGGAATGTATCCTTCGCGGCTACCGCGCATGTAAGGTATGTCATCCACTTGAAATGTTGAGCGAGACGCCTTCCTATATCAAAAAGATTATCTCCGAGTTATCCGCGGATCCAAGCTTAAAATTTAAGGACTACGATTTACGTCAGCGTGGTGTCGAGCCCCATCAGTTAAGACGATGGTTTTTGAAAAATCACGGCATCACATTTCACGCCTATCAGCGAATGTTCCGGATAAATTCAGCATTTAAAAAGATCCAAAACGGTGAATCTGTAACAGACGTCGCTTTTAATTCAGGATACGAATCACTTAGCGGTTTTGGGGATTCTTTCAGGCATATTTTTGGAGTTTCTCCTAAAAATAGCAAGAAACAAAACATAATTGATCTAAAAAGAATAGAAACTCCCTTGGGTACGATGTATACCTGTGCTGTAGCCGAGGGAGTATGTTTACTTGAGTTTACAGATCGAAAAATGTTGGAAACAGAGCTTAAACATTTAGCGAAAACGTTGAACGCAACGATTGTCCAGGGGGACAATCCCCATTTTACTTTGTTGGAAAGGGAACTTAAAGAGTACTTTGAAGGAAATCGTAAAGAATTCACAGTACCGCTATATAGCCCTGGAACAGACTTCCAAAACAGGGTATGGGAAGCGCTTAAAAACATTCCCTATGGCGAAACCAAAACCTACAAACAACAGGCAATTGCCATAGGCAGCGCAGATTCGGTACGAGCGGTCGCAAACGCGAACGGATTGAATAAAATTTCGATCTTAATACCCTGCCATCGTGTTGTTGGAACAGACGGAAGCCTGACTGGATATGGAGGCGGTATCTGGCGTAAAAAATGGCTTTTGGAATTGGAGAGCAAAAAATCCTAGGTACTCCCTTTATCGATCTACAATACTAATCCTTTAATCTTATGAAAACTGTTAACAAATGGTTTGCACTATGCGTAGTGCTTACTGCACCCTTGCTATACGTAATTGATATCTTTATTATCAATATCGCAATTCCGACCATCAAGACAAGTCTAAACGCTTCTGATGGTGAAATACAATTAGTTATAGCCTCATATTTGTTAGGAAGTGCCTGCTTTTTGATAACGGGAGGACGAGCCGGCGACTTTCTAGGTAAAAAGAGGGTTTTCTTATGGGGAATGCTGGCGTTTACAATCACATCTTGCATTTGCGGATTATGCCAAAATGCGACACAATTAAATATTTCACGTTTTTTTCAAGGCGTTAGTTCCGCATTTATGGTAACTCAGTCTATTTCATTAATTCAAGTTCTGTTCACAGATAGTAAGGAAAGAGCAGTTGCAATTGGGTGGTATGGTATAACATTAAGCATAGCTGCCATTATTGGACAAGTTTTAGGGGGATATTTAGCAGAGACAAATTTCGTAATCGAAGGCTGGCGATTAATATTTTTCATTAATTTCCCTGTTGGCATATTGTCTTTATTAGCAATACAATTTTATCTGACCGAGACACCACTATTGAAAAAAGTGAAGTTTGATTACAAAGGAGCTTTGTATCTGACAATCGGATTGGCTTGTATCATCTATGCTTTGACTGAAGGCAGAGAGAATGGATTTCCTTGGTGGTTCTATACGTTAATTCTATTGTCCATCATATTTCTGGCTAGCTTTATTGTCATTCAACAAAGAAAACTTGCACGCAAACAAGATCCTTTGATTGATATCTCATTATTCAAATTAAAAGATTTTAAGGTAGGATTATATGCCGTACTGTTTCATTTTATGCTTCATACTGCTTATTTATTGATTGTTGCTGTTTATTTACAAAGTGGATTGGGTATATCAGCTTTAGCCTGCGGTATGTATTTTGTTCCCCATGCTCTTCTATTTATGATTTCATCAGTCTTTGCGGGAAAACTCCTACCTCGATATGGTAAACGTGTTCTTCAGTTAGGACTGTCTATCATCTTAGTATCATTTATTTTACAAATAATATTCTTTTCGCACGGGGACCTTCCATTCATTTCTATGCTCTTGATAGGATTGTATGGATTAGGCAACGGTTTAGTTCTTCCATTTCTATTGAATGTTGTTTTGGATAATATTGAGGAAAAAGATGCAGGTGCTGCTTCTGGAATATTTTCTACATTTCAGCAGACAGCTTCCGCATTAGGAATAAGTATCATCGGTGGAATTTTTTACTCGATTCTGGAACATGAATACTTCAGGAATGATTATCTTTTTGCTCTGAAAGTAGGGTTGTCGGTAGGCATTTTTTTTCTGATCATTGTGTGGTGGATGTTATCAAAATTACCTTATTCTTTTAAATCTGAAAAAGCATCCTTACATAAATTAGAATAAAACCATCGAAGTAGCTCAAAGCAAGTCTAGGGATACCCATAGTTATGAGGCTTCACTTATTACCTCTTTTATAAGTTATCATTTACTCGAACATGGTATCAGCTATTCATTTGAGACAGTAATGAATCATCCATCCAAACTGGAGGAAATTGATGAAGCAAGTGAAAGAAAATTTAAGTCGTATCTTTATTTTGTTTGTTTGGATGATCCATTGATTATTATCTCCCGGGTTGAAATTAGAAAGGAAAAAGGCGGTCATGGTGTGCCAAAGGACAAAATCGTCGACAGATACTATCGTACACTTACTAATTTATTATCTGCAATTAAAGCTTGCGAAAAAGCTTACTTATTTGATAACTCTGGTGAAACAATGGTTTTGATAGCGGAAGTATTGCACGGCGGAATCACCATTTTATTGCCGGAAAACAAGTTTCCAAATTGGTTTATCAAATACGTTGTCAATAAAATTAATGAATAGGTTTTCCGCTATTTGGCTTACTAAGGACAATGTTATCTTTTGAACTCTACGTGGTGGCAGAAATTATCTGTTAGTACCACATAAACGCAAAAGCCATAAAACAGCCCTTATAAATCTCTTGCATTTTATCCATAATCAAACGGCCAACTCCTTTGCCTTGATAGGAGGGTTTCCAATTTATAAGTTTTGATCTTTACCATCCATTAGGAATTATATCTTTTGGGATTTCTCCCTTTTCACTGATGTAGCCAAAAAAGTCCTCAATCTTTTTGGGGGCAGGCTGAAATATGGTTATCAAAGTACCAGGATTATTTTCAATGGGATTGGTAACGGTATGTAAAGTACCTCTTGGAATAAAAGCAGTATCACCCAACTTTAATGAAAAGTCCTCCCCATCTATATGTACTATAAATTCGCCTGACACAATGTAAATTATTTCATCTTCGTATGTGTGGATATGTGGTGGTGGACCACCTTTACGCTCAAATACTTTTGGCGTGGAAGTTTGGATGAACAATGCCTCGTTAGTATCTGCCGAAGATAGCTTACAACGCAGAAAGGCATTTTCAGGCTTCGTCTGTATACCGTGATAACGACTCTCATCATCCCGAACTACAAAACCTTTTTTATTTGATTTGCCGATATTTTTTTTGCTTCGAGGCTTCAAAACCTGAGCTGAGGAAAGTAAAGGAATTCCCAGCAATATTGTCGAGATAAATTTTTGTCTTTTCATAATGTGATAGATTTATATGGTTCATTTGTGGATTATTTTTTATTAAATAAAGTAAAGTAAAATAAATGAGCTATCAAAAAAATATACAGATGTGATACATATACATCTGTTTGAAAATGAGCATTGCGGAGTAGGGAAGGATTTACGCGAATACCATTTATTGGATATCCCTTCATTCAGCATGAATTTCGACGATTATGAATAACTTAGGTATTTGATTGTCACCTAATATTCCATTCATTTTTTATAATTTGGCGTCCTACTACAGAATTGTAAACTAGATATGGATTTTGAGATTTTATATGATAGAGCTATGAGTTTTTGGTCAGGCGAGATATCTATCGAAACTGGTCAATTCATCGAGAATGGCATGCTTTTCAAGAATTTATCATTTGTATGGGGTAATGTCGAACAGAAGACCAATGATCTAGATGAATGGATGTCACTCATGACTTGGGTATTGTTTGCCGAATTCCATAGCCAGGCAATTTTAAACAACAAGAATGGCACAGGGTATGTTGATAAATATGATATTAATAAGGATAATGTTAAGAAAAGATTGTTGGAAAATTTGAAAGCTCCGGATTACCTAGATATGTATGAAGAGTTCATTCGCGACAACAAAGTCTGATATAACTTGGCCTGACAGGCACACTGAAATGCAAATCAAATCTTTTTTAACGAATTTTAAACCAGACCCGACGTATTGTAAACTGTTTGCTTTGCAATGCCCAATATTTTTATATTTGAACAATTGGAATAAAGTTCGCCAACATATCTTAAAATGGTATATGCGAAAGTTTGTTTCGCATATAAATTAGGTTGGCAAAAGTCTAATTTCTTCATTCTGTCTTGTTCGCTGTATAAAATGCCAATTAAAAAATCTTTTTAATTAAATTAAACCCTGTTTCAGGCTATAATTGTTATTTTATATCTCAACGGTATATTCCCAATAATGTTCTGTCTTGTCATTACAGAGAAAACCCTCAAACAAATCACTAGCGATAAGCTGATCCATTCTCTTGTGATCCGTTGCGATGAGAAAGAAGAAGCTATCCCACTCAATGGTAAACAGAATTTCTTTATCAGCCGAGTATAGGTAATAATCTTTGCCGCCGATCTCATCACAGAATTCATATTCAGTTAATTGATCAAGATCCACAGTTGTGGTATTTTCATAAAACTCGTCCGTTAATATGATCAGATTCTTTTCCAAGAGTTTGAAAGCTTTATGGATAGCCATCTTTGAAAGCATACCAAACGCACCTTCAGTCGGGTGGTAGATACTTTCGCTGTCTGTATAATTATTAAGCTTTTCCATGAGGTCCGGTCTCGTAAAATTTCGGTTTAGCCCACCTATAGAAGTCCTTAGGGCTGTATTGAGTTCCGCATAACCTGCAAGACCAGAACCTTTCACGATATTTTCCCAAAGTATTACTTTAGCCTCCCTAAAAATATCTTCATCGGAGGGATATCGTTCATTGTCGTAATTATAGATCTCCCTATTCGCTTCGGGAAGTTTTTTTAAAAAATCAATTTTCTTCAACGCCTCTTCATGCGATAGTAGCTTAGCCTTTTTTAGATTACTTTTATCAGTTTCCTTTCTGTCAAGTTGAAAGAAGGGGAGCAATGCAATGAAAACGCTGTCATAATGATCTTCGAAATGCTCTTTTATTGCACCTTCATAAGGGTATAACTTTTCCTCGTCAAATATGTTGCACATAAAATATTGGTTAAATATGAATAGCTTTTATTTCAAATCCAATATATGTAATTTTATGGAGAGCTGAAAATTCGTTAAGACCGTTTACGCCAACTGCTGAAGACAGACAGTTTAATCAACTCCCTTTGTACGCATTGGGAGGCAATAAATTGCTGTTGAAGCTGTGATAAATAGGTCAGTCCGATCTTTTCCACCAAAACAGACATTCGATGTCCATGGTTCTTTTACCTCAATATGTCCTATCAGTACGCCTATTGGACTATAGATAGAAACACCTTTCCCCGTAAGGTAAATATTTCCCTGATTGTCCAATGTCATCCCATCAGAGCCTTGGTCGATGACTGCCCTCTGTCCGCTGAGCTTACCGCTAGATTCAATGGTATACCTGTAAGTTTTATTTCGCACCCTATCTGCTACATATAGGTATTTTCCATCGGGCGATCCTACAATTCCGTTAGGCTTGGTTACATCATCAGCCACCACAATTGGCTTTTTACCTTTTCCCGAAGGGAGGTAATAGACTTTCTGCCCTTCTATCTCTGGTTTTTTTCTGGTCCAGTAGTCACGCTGGTAGTAGGGGTCTGTAAAGTAAATTCCACCTTTCTTATCTACCCAAAGATCATTTGGACCATTCAGTTTCTTGCCATCTATATCCGACAGCAGGACCGTAACCTTGCCATCTTTGCTTATTGACCAAATTTCGTTTTTTTCATCTGCGCAGGCAAGGAGCTGACCGCGATGGTTAAAGTACAGTCCATTGGCACGGCCGGCTGAATCTTTAAAAAGAGAAAGATGACCTTCCGTGTTGTATTTCCAGATTTTGTTATTGGGCTGGTCGGTAAAATAGATATTCCCGACCTTGTCCACTGCCGGCCCTTCTGTAAAGGCAAACTGCCGAGATATTAATTTCAGGCTGTCCTGATTAAACAATTGCGCCCTTACATCTAAGCACCTTAATGAGAAGAGTATTATTAGCAAGAATGCCGGATAGTACCCGCTGGAATTAATTAAATGTAGCATAGTAAAAGTAATTAACTAAATTATCGTTATCCAAAAAAAATCAAGAAATGGTATTCAAGTATGAATACTGTTTAATTTTAGAGGAGATTATATTTGACGGACGGTAAATTAAAAAACTGTCCATTTAGTAATCCGATTGTTCAAAATCGGATATGACCTTTTTTATGACAGGTTGTAAGAATTCAATCCAATTATTGATATCTGTTTCGTCAAAATATACAAACCAGATATCACTAGAATTTGTGTAGATGTTATCAACTTTCTCAAATTTTTTCTTGTACCACTGCTGTATATTTTCATCCATACCAAAAATATAATGAGTTTTAGGTGGCAAACGCAGTTTGTCTTTAACTTTATTTTCGAGTTCGGTTACTTTAGCTAGATTGTCCACTGTCAAAAAGAACGGGATTCTTTCCCTGAAAACTGAAGGAGAACCGATGTCATTGGTCCTGCTAATCTGTACTTCAAAGACGAATTTAGAACCAGCATAAGCGTCAAAACCACCTTGGGCACATTGGAACCAAATAACTAAATAGTGATCTTTTAATTGTTTGTAAAAGCCTAACATTCCGCTTTTAGTCTTTTTAAACCCTAAGCTTTTTAATTCGGGAAAGATAATTTTATTGATTATTCGATATACTTCCGTTGATTTCATTTTAGCTCAATATAGTTTTCTGAATATTTAGCCTCTAATTTAAATAAATTAGTCCTGCTTTTCACTAATAATAGACCAGAGTTCGCCTTCTGTATAATTTTCTATAATAACACTTTTGATCTTAAGATAATCAAAGATAGTAGGATTGTCCAGCCAATGTGATTCCCGGAGTCCATCAATAATTGTTTTTAGATAGGTAACACTGGGTTTGCTCGAGGGCTGTAAATCTTGTCCATTTGAACTTAAAACATTTGAAATTGGTTATTTTCGGTTTGACAATACTGAAATGGCCAAGAAACTTTCGTTTTTAAAGCAATTAAAAGAGTTTATTATCGATAATATCAAATATGAAAATAACTAACTAAAAGCGCTTGAATGAAATTATTGGACTTTTATAAAATATTTAAACGAAAGACAACCGCACGAATTTTCTTTGAAACAGAAGGGGAGACGATCATACAAAAAAATACATAGATATGATCCAACGCGGCGAACTAAAATGGAGAAAAGATGATATTCGATAATTTTTGCTGATACTTTAATTCCTAGTTGAGTAAACAGGAAGCAGATATAGATAGACGTGATTGAATTAGGGCAAGTGTGTAATAGTCGATATAAAGGAACTATTTTGGTAAATTCATAAGTAGTTCCTTTGCAGGTACTTCTTGAATTTTACCGTCAACTTTTACCAACAAACTCTCACCCTTTGCAGCACTTTCTTCTGCCAATTTTCGTAAAGCCTTTTGCACTCCTAAACGAATTCTTTCAGCAAGCTTGATATTTTCAATATTTATATTATCGTTCATTATGGTATTTCGATTTTAGTGTTGACCAAATTTCGCTATTTGAAACGAATTCTCCAATTTATCACCCTGAGCAATTATTTCGGGTCATAATTGTCACCTAGTCTGATCTTCTTATAATCATTCATATGGCTTTGGCATAGCGATCCGTATGCAGCAGGATTGCCCTTTTAGGAAAAATCAGTCCAGAGTGTGCAGCCATGGAAACAAACGTGGTCGATCTCCAAAGATTCATTTTCCAATACATGGATATTTGAATTGTTTGCAACATCTTTAATTTTATGTAATGTCTTCGGATAAGCTCCCTTATAGTATTCATGATTACCCAGCACATAAATGATAGGTATATCCAACGAAAGTGATTTGAGCCAGCTGATCCCTTTTACCCCTAGATCAGTATCTCCCGCCAGTACAAGCACATCTGCTACGCTCAGATTGAAATCATTGTATCCAAATTCTCTATGCAGGTCACTAATAATATGGATTTTCATCTTGTTCTTTTTGTCTCAGATTCTAATTTTAAATCACCATCACTGAATGATAGGGGATATGTATAGCCGCATTTTACAGCACGTCCATTTTGATATCCCGGTTTCCACGGACTTGATTTTCCAATCAATGTTATTAACGCTTCACCAGTTTGATAACCAATATCTTTGGCTATCTGGAAATTACTAAGCTTACCATCTTCTCCAACCGTAAAATTGATGATCAGTTTGCCGTTTACTTTTGCCTTCTTGGCAGCCGTTGGCACTTTATAATTACTGATAACCCAATTTTTGAACCCAACTGGGCCACCGGGGGGCTCAGGAAATACTTCGTTCATTTCTGGAAGAGGATCCGTGATTGTGTCCTGCTGTACTATTTTCGATTTTGCCCGTTTCATTTTAAGGAAATCCTTTGTGCAGATAAAGATGACATCATTTGGGTTACAACCGATCTGCCCCTTATTTTTTATATAATCGAGCGAAACAATTTGATGTTTGATTTTGGCAAGTTTTTGATTGAGTTTGTCTTTTTCACCTACTGAATATCCCGTCGCATCAATGACAAAATTAGTCTTGGGGTCAGCGTGCAAGAACTCAACCAATGATTGATGATTGATTAACACTGAATTTCTACGTATGGAATCCAAAATAAGGGATTGACCAAAAACCTGCGACAACAGGCCTATTGATAAAATATATATAAATGATAACTTACGAACCCAGGAAATTCCCATTGTGTTAATATATAACTCAGTAGCTAATTTACATATCTATTTTGTATCTTGATACAAAATGATTAATCTAATTATAAAGGAGATATTGAATGATTATGTCGCTTTCATTAATGACCTCAAACACCGTTTTTCTCCAAATATGGAAGAATTTGAGAAAAAGAGGAGCCAGAATCGTTCGGGAAATATTGGTGAGTTCAAATACCAGTTTCACGGCGCGGGACGCCGTTTAGAGAAAGACGGTATTGTATGTGAATTTGATTTTATGCCTACCAATGAATATCCCATTAAGTTTTCGACATGGGAAATCAGAAAATTTATTTTGACCACTAAGGCCTATAGCATAGATAAATTAGAGAAACCAGAACTACATGAAGCACTGCATCCACTTGTTGATGACGGGACTCTTGTCAGATTGGTATTGGGTGGAGTGGTTCGGGAAGTATATCAGATCTGATGCAAATTCTTACTTTCGGATATACTCCTTAGGTATGGGGTGCTTTTTCAGGAACTCAACAGCATCTTCGTTTTTTTTCTGAAAAAATAAAGATTTATTATAAATACTTTGACGATCTTGAGCCGTCATATCCTCATTATTTTTGTCTTTTTTATTCGTATTTGCGCTCATGTTTTAAATCTCCTGATACAAAGTTCGTTATTATTTTTTGAATATAAAAAAAGCATCTTAGTTTTTACCTTTCTCGAAAGATCCCCAATTGTCTCTATAATAGGCTTTTACTTCAAACATTTCTTGGATATCCTCCCAAAACTCCGCTATTCCCATCTGATACAATCTCGTTCTTGATGCCGTGCTACCTTTGGCCATCACTATGACATGAGGATGTTTGTCCATAAAGTCTAAAACGGCTCTAGCGACAGTAAAAAGCACCTTTTTCGTATCTAAGTTATTTGTCGTTGTTAGATCGCTTATTTCTTTTGTGCTAGGATCAAAATCTCCAAATCCAAGATTATACACGTTTTTGGTCCTATACTGAAAAATTCATAGTAGTGAATGTCAGGTGTTTTTTCAAAGCTATAATACTCCTCATGCATAATAAATTGGTTATTTATCTAAATAGGTTTGGATTTCTGTAGAATTTAAGATTACTGAACTAAATAGGTTCGATAATCCTGATTCTCTAAATTAATGCAAAATTACAGAATTTGATAGAAAGCTAAAAATAAATAAATTTTCAAAGTCATGTTGTCAGGTCTGCATCGTAGGTACTATCGCTGCATCCCAGCTTCCTTTATCAAATCATTCAATATTCTCGTACCGATTCCGTTGCCTTGGTAGGAGGGAGCCACCTGAATTTGTATCTGTTCCATGTTATTTGCTTGTCTGTGGACCTTTAATAGACCTATGGCACATTTATTTATTTCAATTATTGTGGCGTGTTCAAATTGATATTCAACCCTTTGTAAATGCGTCTCGTCAGATACTGGTAAAGAGCTAGCAATTAAATGCGGATTCATCGTCTGTATGCTGAGATCCAACAAAAACCTGAGATCAGTTTTTAATGCAGGTCTATATTTTATTTCCAATGTTATCTATTCTAAAAACTAAAAAAGCAGAAAAACTATCGCAACGATTTGTCCTCTTCCATCGAATGAACATCCATGAAATATTCTCCGAATAGCAAAATCAAATATAATACATCAATTATATAATAAGTCCACATGAATATAACCAAAATGGTAATAAGCAATCCTACAATTGGAACTCACATGATTTTTCGGTCGAAGGTACCGTACATATCTACAAAAGTTTAATCAAAAATTAGTAGCGGTCAGATAGCCCGACGAACGTAATGATTCTAAAATGTGGTTTGCCTCAGCTTGATCCTTATCAATTTTAAGCTAACTCCCGTCGGATAAGAAGGGAACCAGTGCGTATTATAATGCTTTAGAAAACCTTTTAAGATTTGATCCAGAAGACTATTTGAAACCCTTTATACTATTCTATTCTTTTGATAATCTTACTATTTAATCGTGCAGTTCCTGATCCCAGATAAATTCCATATTAAATTTGCCTTGTGCATTTAGATTAAAAATGGCTTTATTCCATTTATTACTATCTCCTTCTGTCGTAATATCCTGTAATTCTCTGATCCAATTTCGAATATCTCTAGAAATATTTCTTACAGATATGTTTTTTACCTCATTATTATCCGTTATATATTCTCCATCGCCCAACTTTTTCCGTTCATCACTACCGGTCTTATGACGTTGAAGTGGGATGAGTGCCAATGCGGTAAATGCTGTACAACGTGGTTAATATCTTAAAAGCTTCAAACGCTATTGGTTGGCGTTTGTTCTATTCCAAAACCAGACAATAAAAATAAAAAGGATGCTAGGGACCGTAATCAGGTAGTCATGAGCAGATTATTTGGTAAAAGAACTTGGCGTAACCGACATTATAAAATATTTAAAAAATAAAAACATGGCAGATATTACCACATTTACAGGCATTCCAGTGACCAATAGCCAAGGAGAAGAGAAATACTTTGATTTTGAAGTTGGCCAGGAGGGAGAGTATGGACAGTATGCACGAATTACAATGGATGGCTGCCAGCTGATTTTAGATGAACATCTTGCCTACGTTAAAGGAGATCTTGCGGAAGAATGGCGGGAGCCTGCTATTGCCAAACTTATTCTTTTGCTGGAAGTAGGCCTAAACCGAGATGGCAGCTTTCAATAACACTAAATGAAAATAGCAACATACAACATCAATGGTATTAATGGGAGACTACCTGTATTGCTTCGATGGCTAAAAGAAGAATCTCCGGATATAGTTTGCCTTCAGGAATTAAAGGCTCCACAGGAGCGCTTTCCGATAAAAGCCATCAACGACGCAGGTTACCAAGCAGTCTGGCATGGAGAGAAAAGCTGGAATGGCGTAGCTGTTTTATCGAAGTACGAGATTACCGAAGTGACAAGGGAATTGCCTGGCGATAAGGAGGATAGCCATAGCCGGTACCTGGAGGTTATTATCAACCAGATATTAATCTGCTGTCTATATCTGCCTAATGGCAATCCTTATCCAGGGCCTAAGTTTGAGTATAAGATGGCTTGGATTAAACGTTTGATGAAACGGGCAAAAGCATTACTGAAAATGGAGGTTCCGGTGATCATAATAGGTGATTTCAACATTATCCCGACAGAGCAGGATGTATACAAGCCGGAAAAGTATGTTGAAAATGCGCTATTCCGGATTGAGGCCCGAAAAGCATTTAAACAGCTTATTGGCCAGGGATGGATGGATTCGATCCGAACACTTTTTAAAGACCAGGAAGTTTATACCTTTTGGGATTATTTTAGAAATGCCTATGGCCGGAACGCCGGGTTACGGCTGGACCATATATTGCTTAGCCCAATTATAGCACCACGGTTGTCAGAAGGAGGAATAGACCGTCATGTTCGTGGATGGGAGAAATCAAGTGATCATGCACCGGTATGGATAATGTTGGACGATAAAAAATAATTATGGCTGCAAGTAAGAAATCAAAAATGAACTGTTAAAAGAAGCTGGATCACGGGAACTCGAAGACAAAACGAGCTATATGGAAATTGATTAACTTTTCCCTGCCATAGGACTTCGATTTGTTCCATTCTCATTGTTGATTTTTGTTAAATGGGGAAGGTGAAATCTTTGAATGCCACCTTTTTAAATATACTGCTCGAAAATCTAACTTCGAACATTATTCAGCAGATCATGCGGATAACCTAACGAAACGGCGCTTAATGTATCCAGTCTTTGAATTTCTTCTGCGGTGAGATTTAGATTTATAGCGTTATTGATGAGTTCAGGACTAATTATTTCAGTTTTCTATCCTACAGTGGTACTATGCACAATCGCCTTTATGGTCATTTAGGTAGTTCCTGTAGTGTGCCTACTGTGTATGGTGTAGCAGGCAAGCATAAGGCCATCAGTGCTGGGAATTCATTGACGCTGATTTCAACAATAGCATTCCTTGGATTTTTAATGGACCCACCCATGATAGGCTTTATCTCCGATTTATTTGAACTCAGGTATTCTTATCTGTTGTTGTCGGTTTTCGGTATTGTTATAATATCTATGGCTGGTAGAATGACCATATTGGATAAAGAGAAAGCACCCATAGAATAATAAGTACCGCAGCAATCGCTTAGTTGCCAAAGGACGTCTACGAATTTTTCACGATGTGATGTAAGAGAATATTCTACACAAGACGATTGTTTATTAGATTAATTTCTAAATGCTGTCAAAGTTATTCCTGTTTGCCTTTTGAAGTAGCGAGCCAAATATGATGTGTCCTCGAAATAAAGTCGATCAGCAATTTGTTTGATTGACAGCTCGGTTGTCCTTAAAAGCACTTTAATTTCTAGTATAACTTGCCTGTCAATCAAATCCTTTGGTGAATCATTTAAAAAATCTTTAGTGATCTGAGAAAGATAATAGGGAGTAATGCTCAGTTTATTTGCATAGAATGCGACATTTCTCTGCTCCGTACTATGTTGGCTTATAAGATCCCAAAACTTCCAACATAGCAATTCCTTTCGACTGTATTGATGTTCTAAATTAATTTCTGTCAGTGAAACGCCTTCGGCTATTTTGAGAAAGAAATTTTGTAGACTATTTCGCAACATAATATGCTGATGTGTTGTACATGTATTTTTGATGTGTTTTATTTGCGTTATCCATCCATGTAATAGGGCGACTTCCGGACCATGAGGTCTGCAAAGTGGGGATTGATGTAGAAACAAGAATAGTTGATTAGGTAAATCAAAGGCTACTTCTGCAGCCAAACTTCGATCTACAAGACAGTAGAATGCTCTGAAATCAGCGGACACCCGTTGCACCACTGTAATATTATCCTCAGCCAGGACCAATATATCATTAGTCTTTAGCAAATAATTCTTAAAATTAACACTAACTACCGAAGTGCCTTCCAAACATACAATTAAGGAAGTATAGCCGAGCCGTAGGGGATATCCCAGACTTTGGTAAAAATTACTTTCTCCTAGTGCTAGTTTCTCTTTTCCCAAGGAAATATCCGGTGTGTAATTCATTATGGTACTTTTTATTTTTACCATAAATTTAGACTATTTATGGTAAGTAAGTGCGATTAGTTTTCAAAAGTACCCATTTTACGAAAATTTTGGATATATCCCTATTCTATAAAGACTGTAATTTTGCAACGTACATTTAAAAATAGAATGATATGATTTTAAAGACAGAAAGATTGATTTTACGTCCATTCAGAGATGCTGATGCAGCAGACTTATTCAAGTATGCTAAGGACGAGAGAGTAGGGCCAATTGCTGGCTGGCCTCCCCACAAGAGTGTTGAAGAAAGTAGTGAAGTAATCAAAAATATATTTTCGCAAGACGGAGTATTTGCAATCACACTTAAAGATAACGACATTGCTATTGGGATGATTAGTTTGATTTTAGGAGAGAAAAGTAACTTTCCAATCACTGAGTCGGAAGGCGAAATTTCATATTGGCTAGGTGTTCCATTTTGGGGTAAAGGTATAATGCCTGAAGCAATCGGCGAAGTGGTACGCTATGGCTTCGAAGATTTGAGATTAGTAAATATCTGGTCCGGCTATTATGAAGGAAACGCCAAGTCAAAGATCGCACAGGAGAAGTGTGGTTTCCATCATCATCATGTGGAAGAAGCTAGCGCAAATGAGTTAATGAATGACATACGTACAGAACATATCAGCCGGATGACACGTGACGAGTGGACAATGGCTGTCCATGGCAAGGTCTCATTCTAATCACAAGCATCTCTACAGGGATGCTTGTTTTGATGGCATTGACAGCGAAACTGTTGTGAAAAAGCTCGATGATATATGTGTGTCCAACTGCTCGGTACTCAATAACTTTGATCCAGCACCTTCCCCTGTGCTACAAGCTATGGGATTGAGTCGAGAGCAAGCATTTAATGCGCTACATCAAAATCATATCCATAACTGAATGTCTCGGAGATTCGTGAGCGCGCAATCTCAACTTTTAGCTAGGAGAGGAGCTTACTTGTCATAGAGGGTAATTATTTTAATTTCAATATCATGATAAAGAAGGATTTTCCATTGTCCTTCTTTTGCTCTTTTCTTCCAAATGATTCGTTCTTCCATCGCTTTTTTGCCATCATAATCAGTTTTAAATGCTATTTGATAGTTTAAATATCCCATTTGAGGAAGATTGTCCGCACCATAAAAAGCTGTCTCTCCATTATCTTTAATCCAGAAAACCTGATGATAAGGGGTATGTCCGCCGGTAACTTCGAAATCAATTTCTGAAATAATACTTCCTTTATCAGAATCCATCCAGATAATATTGGCATTCTCAACAATGAACTTCAGAGCATCCAAATCAAAAGAAGGACTCCCATCTTTTGAAAGTGCAAAATCATATTCACGTTTTTGTATATAGACTTCCGCATTTGGAAAATTAAGCGTCCAATCATTTTTCGCTCTATTCACAAGTCCGTTGATGTGGTCTTTGTGCAAATGAGAAAGCATAGCTAGCTTTACATCTTCTGGTTGAAAACCTGCTTTTATAATGTTAGTATGAATTTTTGGAATTCCGTTTTCCATCCAGCCTAATCCTGCATCTAGCAATACTAAATTACCAGCTGTTTCAATAAGGAAAGGCTGCACAGCAATTTTTAAATTTTTATCGTTTCCAGTATCTTCCAGATAGGTGAAATTTTTATTCTTATCGACACTGAAATCACCGTCTTTTAGAGGATATATTTTCATTTTTACTATTATATTAATTTCACATATTCTGCTGATTGATAACACGTAGAATACCAAAACTACGTATCCAAAAGCAAAATACTATATCCGTGTTTTTGCGGATATCAATATAAGGAAAATCTCCATTTTATAGAATTACTTACGGTTTCCCGTAACTAACCATTCTTTTAACCTTATATCTTTAGTCTCAAAAATAGTATGTAACCTTCTAGATAGTTAATTGATGGTATAAAAGATTTTGCCGCACCAACTAACGAATCTGTAAAGGAACTTGTTAGATTGCTAAGTAATATTAAATCATAGCTTTAGCGGATGGCGTTTTAAATGTTAATTCCAAGATTAGTATGATATACCTAGTGGATAACACTAAGTATATCATAAACTACGCATATTTATCTGCGAATGGTAACACCGCCATCTACCGCCAGGTATGAACCTGAAATATAAGAGGCTTCGTTTGAAGACAAGAAAACAACTGCGTTAGCAATTTCTTCAGCTTGTCCGATTCGTTTCAATGGAACTGCTGCTGCTATGGCATTTTTTATATCTGCAGGCGTTTGCTGATTCATAGGTGTATCGGTCAATCCGGGAGCAACCACATTTACTCTGATTTTTCTGTCTGCCAGTTCAGTAGCTGCGGTACGTGCAATCGCATCGACTGCACTTTTTGTAGCTGCATAAGCACCCATTTGTGCATACCCGCTCACAGAGACTCCAGATGAGATAAGAACAATCGAAGCTCCTTCTGATAAATGAGGTATTAATTTTTGCAGAGTAAAGAATAGTCCCTTGACATTGATGTTGTACAGGTCATCAAAAACCTCTTCGGTTGTATCTTCAATTAAATATTGCTTTGCTATTCCAGCATTTAGAACAAGCACATCCACTTTATTCCCATTAGCTGCAACTGTTTCTGCCAATAGTGTAATATCTGTCAGTTTGGAAGTATCTGAAGACAAGGTCTTCAGTTTTGGGCTATTAATACTTACGGATGCTGTTTGCAGCGTATCGGTATTTCGGCCTGTTATCAATACGTTTGCTCCTTTTTCAATAAATGTTTTAGCGGTCGCTAATCCAATTCCTGCACTTCCCCCCGTAATTACTACGTTTTTATTTGTGAAATTCATTTTTTAAAATTTTAATGATTGAAAATTCATTTTTAGTCAAGACTTTTTAAACTGTTTGTTTTTGAAATCGATTTCTTTAACTATGCAAAGTTAAATTGATTAAATTTATTTTAGTAACTTTGTAACTAAAAGTAACAGTAACTTTTGAGTAACAAGGTAACTTATGACGGAAATAGAATGTGTGAATAACGACACAAACAGAAAACAGATTATGGCTGTTCACGATGCTATGGATGTGTTGAATGGCAAATGGAAAATTTCAATAATATCGTCTGTTTGCTATTACAACAAACGGCGTTTTTCTGATATTTTAAACGATGTGAAAGGGATCTCCAATAAAATGCTCAGTAAAGAGCTGAAAGAATTGGAAATGAACCAGCTCATTAAACGGATCGTTCTCGACACACAACCTGTAACGGTTCAATATCAACTAGCAGAATACGGTTTGACGTTAAAAAAAATCATCAATACATTGGCCGAATGGGGAACCGAACATCGAAAAGTGATTGTTGGGAAGTAAAAGACATTTTCGGCCTGTAGTTATTCAGTTTTCTTTTTTAGGTGCAATTGGAGAAAACCGTTTTTAAGTTTCTGTTCTTTATAGGTGAACTTTGAATTTAACTCTTTGTTGTTTCCTAAAATAGCGCCATTTCCAGTGATTATAGGGCTGACGTTAAAATGAATAGCTGTAACCAAATTTTTGTCCAAAAAGGCGTTGAAGGTATTTGCTCCACCGCCAACGGCTATTTCCTGTACGCCTTTAGCAGACATGTATTCAATAGCCTCTTCGGGGCTTGCTACAGTCTTATAGCCATCAACCGTATAAGATTTATCGGCCAATATGATGATTTCTATTCCATTAAAATGTTCTTTTACCGGTTCTGGAAAAATCAGAAAATTTTCAAATGTTTTCAATCCTATTACCACATTTCCAATCCGTCTTACAGATCGCAGGTAAAATTCCATTGCTTCCGGTGGCAGCTGGTGATGCGGGTTATCGGAGACTAAAACTCTTCCGTTTGCTGAAATGTTTGCTATTACTGTGACTTTCATAATGATTTTATTAATTTCTGTTCAACAAAACTATAGCATATTCAATATATATATACTATTCATTACCTTTAGGAAAGTAACTATCTGATGGGCAATAAAAAACATGATATTGATAAAGAAACTATACTGGCATTAAAAGATGGCATTGAACTGCTCAGTGGCAAATGGAAATTTTGTATCCTGCGCAATTTGCAGGACCAGGGTACAATGCCGTTTAAAGATCTGCAAGAAATGGCTCAGGGAATATCCCCAAAAGTTCTATCCAAAGAACTTCAGGAGCTGGAGGATAATTTGCTGATTAGCAGAACGGTCTATAATACCAGGCCTGTGACCGTTTCTTATGCCCTTACGGCACATGCTAAAGAAACGGAGGAAGTTGTCAATGCTTTAATTGAATTTGGACTGAAGCATAGATATAAAATTAAAGCAAAATGAGGTTTCTATTTTAATAGCTCATTTTTTGATTTTAGACCTTATAGGATGGAGTATATACACGATTCCTGTGAGTTATTGCAATGCCATTCCGGCAGTTAACCGCTAGATCTTAGCGTATTCAACTTTAATGAACTTAATTGATAATTATTAATTTGAAAAAGGGGCACTTGTAGGATCAGCATTTTAAGAATTTCCATTTCAAATACAATAAAGAAAGGACTACAAAATTCTTTAATCGCCATTTTGCAGCTTACAAGTCTTAAGAATATAGTTAAAGAACGAAAGTAAAAAATGAAAAATATCGAGATGTTTAAATTCTTCCGAGCTATAATTTTGTTGCTGATTTTAAACAGCTTCTTTTTTTCTTGTGATTTCATTGCTGCCGGTAGTAATCTAATGGCAGAAAGGTACAAATTTGAGGTTTCAAAAGATTCACTGATGCACAGGATTATATTGTTTAACGTCTCGCAAGACTCAGAATCGCAAGATTATATATTCAAAATTGATAAAAATAGTCCATATTTTTATAGGGGGTATATCTATGATAATAAGAATAGCGAAAGCTATTTAGTGTTAATTCCAACTCCGTCTGAATCAGACACTGAATTATTACTGATTTCTATTACAGATCGTGAAGGTCAAGTGATTGGAATCAATCATGAGCCTGAAAATAAAGAAGAAATTAAAGTAAGAAAAACGGTTATAAAAAACTTTGAAGATCGAATTTTAAATAATCTAAATTTGAAATACGTTCGTTTAGGAAACGCTATGAATAAAAACTATTAGCTCAATAATAATTTAAGTCAGTTTATAAGGTTATAAACTGCCGAAGACAGCTTACAACGCAGAAAGGCATTTTCAGGCTTCGTCTGTATACCGTGATAACGACTCTCATCTTCCCGAACTACAAAACCTTTTTTATTTGATTTTCCGATATTTTTTTTGCTTCGAGGCTTCAAAACCTGAGCTGAGGAAAGTAAAGGAATTCCCAGCAATATTGTCGAGATAAATTTTTGTCTTTTCATAATGTGATAGATTTATATGGTTGATTTGTGGATTATTTTTTATTAAATAAAGTAAAATAAATGAGCTATCAAAAAAATATACAGATGTGATACATAGACATCTATTTGAAAATGAACGTTGCGGAGTGGGCCAGGTGCTGATACATATTCGTAATTCTAAAATTTTTACATGAATTTAAAGCTTACTTGTAATTATAAGATCTATTTAATCCTTTTTAATGGCAACAATACGGATGATTTCCAGCAGTATACTGACGGGCAGATTTACCTTCCGCGATCTGCTCATCTGAATCTCCAAGGTCAACTTTCACTTTTAGTTTTTTTACTAATTATTTTAGCTTTTGTTGATTTGATGTTGTATATTTGATCGAAAACCAATTAATAAATATTATGGCTAGATCAAAAAAACACTTGGGTAGATATGTAGATCCACGTACCGATTTCGGTTGGAAATTTTACTTTGGTAGAGAGGACAACAAAATCTTACTAATTGAGTTTCTCAATAGTCTATTTCATGGAGAGAAGATAATTTCGGATCTAAGATATAAACCTGTAGAACAAGATGGCGATTATGAGGAAATGCGTCGAGTTGTATTTGATTTACATTGTATCGGCAGCGATGGTGAGGTTTTCATCATTGAAATGCAGCAGCTCTTTCAAGAATTTTTTAAGGACCGCGCAGTGTATTATACCTCACGTCTCATCAATAAACAATTAGCACGAGGTAAGAAGGGGAGTGATTATTACCTGCCGGAGGTTTACTTTATCGGTATTTTGGAGTTTGACATGGACAGAAATGGAAGTTCTGAAATATCCCGTGTCACAGAGCGTCCTTATTTTTATGATGTGGCGCTCTGTGACAAATTGACCAAAGAAATATTCTATGATAAATTGGGGTATAAGATGATTTCGCTTCCCTTGTTTAATAAACAGCCAGAAGAATTAGAGACAGTTATGGATCAGTGGTTGTACTTACTTAAACACTTGAGTACCATGGATAGGTTGCCATCATTTTTGGATAAAAGAATATTTGGTCTTATCTTTGAGATAGGAGAGATAGGTAAATTAACGGAGGAGGAACTAATGTCATACGAAGCAAGTTTAAAACATAAGCGCGATGCCGAGAGTGTGTTCAATTCGGCCAAGAAATCCGGAGAAGCTTTAGGCCATGCTAAAGGTCTAGCGGAGGGTAAAGCGGAAGGTAAAGCGGAAGGTCTAGCAGAAGGTCTAGCGGAAGGGGAACGCAAAAAAGCTCTTGAGACTGCTAAAGCATTTAAGGAAATGGGATTACCTATAGCTGATATTGCTAAAGGCACAGGGCTTTCAGTCGAAGAGATCGAAAAACTCTAAGTTTCACTATTGTTGGACTGTCCCACTAAGTGTATAAATAAATTACGGAGTTCAGCTATGTTCCTTATAATTGGACTCTGTTTCCATATAAGGTTAAGAACTGATTTAGGATAATATATTGGTATTAAACTGATAATTCCCTGTGATGAGTACACACGATACAAGTATTATCAACCAATCAATGCTGGCCAGAATATGGAGATTACCTTCCTATTTCTTTGCGCCTGTAAGTATCCTGAATAAATAAGTCCGGCAACTTGCGATCCAAAAATAATCAAGTTAAAATCTAAACTCCCCGTAAAATACCTCAGCCAATCACCGTCTGTGAATGTTGCATATAATGTCAAAGCCATAAAACAGAGATGTACAAATAGGGGAGCGTTATCGCAGCGGAGGAAGTGCATTCTTCAGGTGTATTGTCTGTTGTATGTGGAGGTTTATTCCTATGGCTTAAGACACCTGAATCACCAGGCATTACCTTCTGAAATTAGATTTAAAGGAAGAACGACTACGGATTGAATAATTGAATAGGGATTAAAAAACAGATGTTATGTTATGTAATATCTGTTTTTTTTCTTATGTACTGAAAAGGCGAATTTTGCTCGTGTTTTTTTTGGTTATGGAAACTGCAATTTCGCTGTTTGCTTAGAATACCACAAATTTAATTATATTTATGATTGATTATCGATATAAAAAAATTCAAGTTAAAATGATATCAACAGAACAAAATAATAATGGATTTTTTCAACCATATTAAAACAGTGATAAGTATCATTTTGGGCTTAAGCATAGGAAGCCTTCTTAATGGTACAGTAAAATTTATTCAACATCCGGGGAGAACGAAGCCATATTGGATACACTTGTTATGGGTATTGTATTTATTTATTCAGATGATTCATTTTTGGTGGTGGGAGTACAATTTGAGGGACGTAAGAGTTTGGACCTTCACCGAATATATTTTAGTGATTACCTATATATTGATGTACTTTACACTTTGTCAGTTGTTGTATCCATCAGATGTCAGAGACTATTCAGAAAGTTATAAAAATTATTTTTTTTCAAGGAAGAAGTGGATTTTTCTTGGATTAATTATAATTTATGCGGCAGATATTTTAGATACTCTACTAAAAGGACAAGTTTATCTTGAAAATTTGATGCCTATATATGGTGTAAAAATGATAAGCCATATTTCATTATGTTTAATACTCGCTTTTTCAAAAAGTAAAAACTCAATCTGGTATGCTCTAATGATTATATTTTTTATTGTTTTCGAACTATATTTCATTTCGAGCAAATATTATATTGACTAGATCATTAATATCTTGCTATTTAGCAATGTTTTTCAAGATTGCAACTATGAACCGCTAGCGTATTCGGGCAGAATCATTTTCCAGAAATTTTAAGCTAACTCCCGTCGGATAAGAAGGGAACCAGTGCGTATTATGATGCTTTAGAAAACCTTTTAAGATTTGATCCAGAAGACTATTTGAAACCCTTTATACTATTCTATTCTTTTGATAATCTTACTATTTCATCGTGCAGTTCCTGATCCCAGATAAATTCCATATTAAATTTGCCTTGTGCATTTAGATTAAAAATGGCTTTATTCCATTTATTACTATCTCCTTCTGTCGTAATATCGTGTAATTCTCTGATCCAATTTCGAATATCTCTAGAAATATTTCTTACAGATATGTTTTTTACCTCGTTATTATCCGTTATATATTCTCCATTGTAGCTTACCACACCTGTTCCTACAACTTCGATATTTAATTTTGCCTCACTCCAACTTTCACCCTCTATAGCATTTACTATGCTTTGTCCAATGTTTATATAAATCTCATCTACTGTCATAATATTTTAAATTTATTATTAGGGAAAGTTTTTATATATTCTTTACCATCTATTTTATAAAAAACTTCAATTTCAGAGGGTCTTTTACTTACGCCCTCATCACCCTCATCAAATCCTTTTGTTCCATCTTTTAAAGTTACGGATTTTGCTTGTTGATATTCATTTCTGCCAATTTTTCCTAGTTCCCGTAACCAACCTTTCTTTCAAACCCATACTTTAGAATTAGGCCTGGGTATTCACCTTGCCCAATTGAAAAGTAGCATGCCATGATAGTAACCACGACCAATTCCAGTTTTCCAATAGCTGCCAATGTTGTCATCGGCACCAATATCTTTAGCGATATAGGAGCGAGCTATGTAGATTTCCTTGGCGGTCGCTCTACTAGCTGTCCTCCCTCAATCTTTAATAATGGCATCTATCTTAAAGGTTTTCTGTCCTCTGTCTAGCATAACGGAATTAATTCTATTTGCGAAAAAGTCCTTAATTAATTCCCAGTCACTTATATTCATGCTACCATTCCCGTTTTTGTCTAGGTGGTCAATAATATTTAAAGTACCAATAACTTCAAAATTGTCTCGAAACTTCATAAAGTCTTTTCGGACAATTAAAAATCCGTAAGAACCTAAAAAGTACGGCCGAGTCTCAGGATGAATTGACCACATCTTGTTAAGTTCATTGTCAGAATATTTGAAGTAGTCACACTTTCTATTTCCTATTCCAAAGAATTCGATAATATTAATGTTTGAAGTCGTAGGCTTGTCGAAACTGTCGTAGGTCAATGCCGAGAAAATAAAATATTGTGGGCTTCTCTCTTTGGAAGTATTCGTACAAAGCAACATTTTAAATCTATTGTCAGCGGCTTTGAATGTTAACAAGTCTCCTTGATTAATATCTGTTATTTTTGCCATAGAATGGTTTGTCTCTGCATTGCAGGTAACAACTGTTTTTGTGAAATTAATATATAAAAAGTTACTAGATTTTGCCAAGCCGATGTTATCTGCTGGCAATTTTTAGGTTATCTTCATAAGTTTTGTCGGCATCAAGACCAAAAGCTTTAAAGATGTCTTTTTTGATTTCGTTATTTGCCGGATTTCTCAAATCTAATTTTCTGTCATATCTTTCGTCCTCACATTCCCAATACGGCAAGTTAGATTTTGTTTCAATACATTTTTGGAGTGTATCAGTACTTAATGCATATCCTGTACTTTCTTTTCGGTATGGATTTTCCTCATATCCCAAATAAAGAGTTTTATCATCATAACGTAGATATTTATTAAACTTCGAAATATCAATTTCTTTGTAAATAAATCCGTATTGAAGATAAACTTTATGATAATTGTCACTGTTTATGCTTTGGCTGTAGGATATAAGCATATCATATTCATCATTTTCAAGTGGTTTATGACCAATAATAGGATTTTCGCCATAGAAAAAATGATTGTCCATAATTACCTGCGACGGTAGTGCCATTGTTTCAGAAAGTTCTTTCAAATCTACATTCAAGTCGTTGCTTATTTTGTGATAAACTTTTACAATGAGCGATTTTCCCATCAAATTGGTTAATCCATAGTGTTCATCTCTTTGGAAATTATTTGCCTTGATTGTTTTTTGAACATCAATTAAAATTCTTCCAAATCCCCATTGTCTTCTGCCAATTTTAAATGCAAAAAAATCACCTTCCTTATACTTATAGTGTTTTCTTTCAGCATTTTTGAAGGTATCTATTTCTTGCAAATCTTTTTCTGAAGTTTCAGCAATCCACTTATTTAACCAAGTTTTTAGGAAACCCAAATCTTTGTCTTTAAAACGTTCTGCATAATATGTGATTTGAGTTGTAAAGCTTGAAATGGTTAGGTAACTATCAGAAAACGCAAAATAGACATCAACTCCTCTAAAAGCTTGTGTGGCGGTAAAATTTAGTTTTTTAGGTTTTCCTTTCTCTGTTTTTGGTAGCAGGATAGTTCTGTTTTCTGCTGTTTTTTCATAAAGATCACGTTCAAAGTAAGACTGTTCTGAAACGGTAATTTCTTTGCGAATGATATCACCATCAAAGTAAACATAGTTGTCAAAAAGTTTCACAAGTTCCCAATTGTTTTCAACTGGTGTAATGCCTAAATATTTTCTTTGTTCGTTCGTTAATTCAAATTGTGGTTTTTCCATTTTTGTGTTTATATCTGTAAGGACGAGAGGTTTGATTTGCTTGCAGATGACGGTTTCGAGCTTTGCGTTAGTGGGCTTTTGAAATCGTAAACTCTCTACCAGCACCAGCTTTTACTAATGGCTCAAATGTTTTTATTTGAACTGTTCGCCCACTAATGTACAAAAATGTCTCATCCAAATCCAATACCAAAAGAGTTTTCTCCATACTATTTTTTACAGTTTCATTTGCTGGATTCTGCTTTAATATCCAAATTCTTTAAAGTTGGCCCGGCCCATTTCTATCCAACCATCCCAATATGACCGACCAGTAGACCCAGCACCGTCTGGATCGATTGCATAAAAATCAGCGATTACTTCAAAATGTTTTCTTGTATTAGTTTCGTTTAGGAAATGAGTTAAGCATGCCAACATCTTGTTGAATGACGAAAAGATAATTTCGCTCAATCCCTCAAGCTCGCCATCATATTCGTGGTCATACACTCTGATCGGATAATCATTTTTTTCGACGGAGCCTCTCGTATCAAATACCAGTGGTCCAGCATCATTGCCTTCACTCGCAAACGGAATCAGGCCAAGGGGGATAAGTTGTTCAGCGATGTACGAGTCAAGATTGGATATTATTTCCGCTAGCGGTTGGGCAGGCAAGGAGTGAGGAAGTCTGGCTATTGAACAGTCACACTCAGCAAAGAAATAACGCTTATGCCATTCAATAAAGCTAACAGGCAACGAAGCACCAAATTCTAATTCGAGCTTTTTATAATCATCATCAGTCAATGATCCGGGGATAGGTTTCCATTCATACCAGCCATCTTCGTTTACCTCGGATGCCATCATTTCTTTTGGAACATCTTCTGTGTAAACGGAACTTACATCTCTGGTCAAATACGCATTAAAAAATTGTTCGATCTTGTCGGTCATGTGCAGTCAGTTTTATCGTTTTAAAAGTATCACTTTGCATCTAAATATATAAAAATACTTTTTGGATTGGTGGAAAAATTTAGCTCGAACCATCTAAGAGCTCAAAAGTAATCTCTCCAGTATGATGCTCCCTTAATTGGTCAATTAATGGGATACAAGACTTATCATAAGCGATATGTGTTAGGTTTTTAAAAGTTAATATTTCAATTAAAAGATTTGGAATATCAATAATATGAGCATTTTTAAGAACCAGTGTTTTTAGGTTTTGTATTCTAAGGTTGGTCAAACCACTTAAATCAAAATGATCCAAGTACAAAAAGCTCAGATTCTCGAGATCATTTATCCACAATGGAATCTCATAAGGACGATTTTCTTTTACTCTTATGCTACTATAATCACCTGTTAAACACAGCTTTTCAAGCTGGTAGAGGTTTTTTACGTGTTCATTTGGCAAGGTATTTTTGTCAAACCTAGCAGTTGTATATAAGGCAAAGGGAATACTACAAATTCCTAATAAGACCGTGTCCCCTTGGAAAAATAGTACTGATCCATTTTTCTCATCACCCCAGTTTACACGAAGAAAACCGCTTCCTTTTATGATACTCCTTCCTTCATTGTTATCCTTTTCCATGATGATTAAATATGGTATCTTACAATCGCCAGGTCACAGTTTAATTTCTCCTGCAACTCAACTATAAATTTAGGTCTCAATTCAGGCCAGTTCCAAAATGTAAATCCAAGATTGCTGAACCCCCACTGTGGTTCAAAAACATATTGCTGGATATCACTTTCGGTGGCGCATCGGACACAACAAATTATCGGTAAAACCCTGGTACCAGGAATCTAGATCCCATTCATTGTCTACAATATTTTCCGTACAACTGGGGCATATGATACGATCGATGCCATTTTGGCCGGTATCAAATACAGTGCGCTCACTTGTTATTTCCAGACCATTTATATCAAGTTGGTATGGAAGGAACTGAGGTTCCGACACAATGTATTGAGCACCATCAGAAATTGCATATCCAAGGTTACCGAGTATGCAATCCGATAATTCAGCTTTGACGATATCTTTCGAGACTAAGCACTTTAAAATATCATTTACAACAACTTCATCAAAAGCGTACCTGGACACTTTAGGCACAAGCGAAATAGTATAGTCACTCATAGACTAAAAATAAAGAATAATTGGAACAATGTTCTAAGGGTTTTATACAAATTTTTCTCCAAATAGCTGGATTAGTTCGGAAACAAAGCATTCGGAACCTACGAATTTGCCTTTTGATAATGTTTGTAATGCCTATTCTTACTTAAGTGTCCATTTTATTGTTGCAATTCCAGGCATTGGGTGGTATCTCAAGATTTACATTTCAGATGGATAATCCAGGACTGAGCAATGACGATATATTCAGAGCTATTGAATTAATCGGAACAAAAGTAATTCCTTTTGTAAATCAATCCCGATTATTTTTTGACTGCCCGGGACCTGATTCTGCTCAGCGTTTCTTTTGTAATGCCTAGATAAGATGCAATCAGCTGCTGTGTAAATCGCTGTGTAAATTCAGGATAGCTATCAATAAGCATATTGTAGCGTTCTTCTGCCGTCATACTTAGGGCAGCATTGATTCTTTTTTGGCTTGCATAGGAATAATTTTCGTCCAACCGCCGTGTAAGTTCATTCATGATTGGAAGGGAAAATACCTCCTCTGCGGCGTTCTTGGTCAAGATAAGCAAATCAGTATCTACACAAGCTTCTATATTGAAGGCGGAGGGTGTGATTTTTGCAAAACTTTCACGATCACCTACCCACCAGCCTTCAATATAAAGGCTCATGATGTGCTCGGTGCCTTTAGCGTCTATACTGTATTTTTTCATAGCACCTTTAACAAGAAATCCCATGTAATTACTTATTTCACCTTCCTGCAAAAATGCCTGACGTTTTTTGATTTTACGGTGGACAAAATTATTTTTTAGGATCTCAATTTCATCTAAGGCTAGGGGTCTGGAGACCCGCGAATTGATATAGTTGATTAAAGTATCGTGCATTAGTCATTGTTTTACCTGACACAAAAGTAAATATACCTTCTTTTATTTTTTTATGAAATTTTATTTGTGTGGAGTCTTCGGCTTTGATTGACTTTTCGAAAATTGTTTATATTCGTTAATGTTTATTTATCAATTAGATATAATAAAATAATTAAAAAGTGGAACAAATTAAAAATAAACCTATGTGGCAATATTATATAATCCTGGGAATAGGTATAGTGTTCCTTTTACTGGCAATATTTAGCTTCCGCAATACAATGGTATTTCTAAAAAATGGAGAAAAAACTATTGCAACTGTTATTGACCTTCACAGGTACGAATCAGAAGGCGAAGTATTTGCGCCGATCTTCACTTTTCGTACTAAAGATGATCAGTTAATTACTTACGAATTAGCCGAAGGAAACGATCCGCCAACCTGGGAAATAGGGGAGACAACAATTGTCATCTATGATCCTGCCGATCCGTCGAAAGTAGTTTTGTATAGTTACTTCAGAGTATTTATATGGACATTGCTTCTGCTATCAATAGCACTTCCATTATTAGTTATTGGGGGCGGGTATTTTATCGCAGCAAGATTTATTCTTTAATACCCAAACTATTCCGATAGCTTTATTTAAGGAAAGTAAACCACTTTCCGTTTAAGCTCTGAAAAATTATAAACTTTTTTCCTATGCCATTTGAAATAATACCATACTAATCGCTTAATAAAGCTTCAACATATTTTGCAAGTGTTTTAAACCTGACGGCGAACCATCCAGCCATATGAGCGTACATAATAAGAATTTGGTAATTTTAATGGTACCAAAAGGGACTTCCTTTAAAAATTAGTAATTCATCACCGAATTCTTTATTTTTAATATTCCAGTTTTTTGGTAAAAGGTCACAAAAATAGAATTATGCATGGATATAAATTTAATCAAAGAGAAATTACGCTTTCTACAGGATAACCCGAATAAATTAAATAAAATTACACCAAAAGAGTTTTTTCTTAATCCTCCTATTCCTGAATCCGAGGTTTTTTATATTGAACGCAATCTAAGGATTAGGTTCCCCGAAAATTATAGAGACTTCATTACCAAAATAGGGAATGGTTGCAGTGGGCCAAATTATGGGCTTTTGTCCTTAGAGGAATCAATGATAGACTTTAAACTTAAAACAAAACCTACTATTGATCTAAACATAACATAGCCAATCAATACGCCGGAAAGAATAACATAAATGCATTGAGCTTGGAAACCGTAGTTGAGATTTAATAAAAAAGGTATTTTCTCAATAAGATCACCGATTAAAATTTCATAGCATATATAATAAGCTTCTAAGATAATCCACACGATTGTAATTCCGATATTTTTATTAAACTGATAATTTCCCGTGATGAGTACACACGATATAAGTATTATCAACCCAATCAATGCTGGCCATAATATGGAGATTACCTTTCTATTTCTTTGCGCCTGTAAGTATCCTGCATAAATAAGTCCTGCAACTTGCAATCCAAAAATAATCAAGTTAAAATCTAAACTCCCCGTAAAATACCTCAGCCAATCACCGTCTGTTAATAATGCATAAAATGTCAAAACTACAAAACAGAGATGCACAAATAGGGGAGCGTTAATTCTCTTCATTATCTATATTACGTTTGTAGAATCTCAATGTTTTTATCGCTTTGAGAAGATCCTCTTCTGTTTGCGCTTTTAGGTTTGCTCCGTAAAGATTAAATCGGACTTTTGAAGAGTCTCCCCATAAGCTACCGATGTATATCCCAGTCGTACCTTTCCCGGATATCCTAGGAAATACGATTTTGGCTCTTCTGTTATCGATGGTATCCCAGGATACATTTTGTTTTCTGTACAGATCGGCATCGAGATCAAAATCCAGTATCGGCATATCTTTTACAGTAATATAGTCCGAAGAGTCTGTTGCGCTTTCCTCCATCATTTGTCTCGTAATGACCTCTATGTTATGCTCTGTCAAACTATTTGAATACATGCCCAGATCAAAGTAAAGCGTATCTATTTTATCTACAGAAATTGCGCCGACATAACTGTCGATTCCATTTTGTTTGACCTGCTGCCATTTATAAGGAACTTCAAGCGTAAATAGACCAAAATCCATTGTCTTTGTGCACGATGGATCTTTGCACCCAACAACGAGGATAGTAAGGGCAGAAATGTGGGATAGTTTTATGAACTGTTTCATACTATGGCTTGTGTTTTGAATCTACGAAATTCGGCTGGACTATCAATCTATGGCTAATATTTTTTATTATTAAATCGCAAACGGGTGGAGTAGAAGTGCCAAATTAATTAATTAGCTTAGTGCCCTATGATTTTCTTTTTAGATATAGACGGTGTTATGGTACATGCCAATCCATATAGGCATGTAGAGCAGGCAGCCGATGGCTTCTATGTATTCAGTCGTGCCGCTGTAGAGACATTTAATACTATATTCATTGCAAAAGAAGATCAGTTGATTCTCTCCACCTCACATCGTTTTAGATATAGCATAGTAGAATGGAAAAAGATATTTCTTGATAGGGATATTCGAATAGATTCGCTTAGTTTGTTGGATAATGTTAAACAACACTTAAATCATCGCTTTACTCGGAAAGATCAGGTATTGGGTCAGATTGTGCGTCAAGGTCTGCAAACTGAAGAAATAATCATTATAGACGATGACAAATCATTAAATGGTTTACCGCAAGCATTAAAGTCAAGGTTAGTATTGACATCTTCTTATATCGGATTGACTGAAAAGGATCTTCCCAAATTGAAGACCATACTCAATAGGTAATTTCCCATTAATAGTTGTCGCATTGATTATATAGTCAATCAGATAAAAACTGGAAGGTAGGATAATCTTTCAATTTGATAAAATCAAATCTGTAGTAACAATTCCAATAGCTTACTATTCTACTTCGAATTGCCCTTTCGTATGATATGTTTTCAGTAAAGAAGTCATTTATCCAAAGTTTTTGCTGTGAGGTGATCTGTGCGATAATGGTCAAATGGATTTCCATAACATATTCTCCCAATAGCTGAACAAAGTATGGTACGCTTTCTAAAGGAAAGAGTCTCATTAATCTTGCTATAGCTACCTCACGAATATGTCCATCATGATGACGGGTCATGAGACTTAGTTTCTCAAAATCCTTCATTGTTTCAACGTCGTTTTTCGTTGCGGATTTATATATCCGATATGGAAATTGATTAACTTTTCCCTGCCATAGGACTTCGATTTGTTCCATTCTCATTGTTGTTTTTTATTTATATCTCTATAATAAGATTATTATTAAATCCGTTATAAGCTTCATTAATATAACCATGCGGATTGCATATAATTTCGGTGCTGCCGATTTTATAGTTTACAGGAGTATGTACATGGCCATGGATCCAATAGGAGGGTTGATACTTTACGATAAAATCTTCCATATCCGAGACGTAGGCGGCGCTGATCGGATCATCCAAATATTTCGTTGGCAGAGATTGAATGCTCGGCGCATGGTGTGTTACTACGATATCATGTTTCGCTTGGCTGGTGCTAAGACTTTTCTCGAGCCATTGTCTGGAAGTTTGATGGATCTTAAACGTATCAATACTTCTCAACTTAGCATAATTGTCACCTAATCTGATCTTCTTATAATCATTCATTCGGTTTTGGCATAGGGATCCATATACTGCAGGATTGCCGTTTAAGGAAAAATCAGTCCAGAGTGTGCAGCCATGGAAACAAACGTGGTCTATCTCCAAAGATTCATTTTCCAGCACATGGATATTTGAATTGCTCGCAGCGTCCTGGATCTTAAATAGTGTTTTCGGATAGGCTCCTTTATAATACTCATGATTGCCCAGCACATAGATGATCGGTATATCCAAAGAAAGTGATTTGAGCCAATGAATTCCTTTTACACCTAAGTCAATATCGCCAGCCAATACAAGAACATCAGCTACACGCAGGTTGAAATCGTTGTATCCAAATTCTCTATGGAGATCGCTAACAATATGGATTTTCATTTTAGATTAAGTTAGTCAATTCAATGCCAGTCGTAATAACAGAAACGACATTGTTTTGCGGTGGGTGTCCTTGCCAACTTTCCACAATTAGGACAGTAATTAAAAAATATTTCTGAAATATGATCACGCATAATACGCGTTGCTGTATCTTCATTAAATTTCTCTAGTCCATTATTCAATAAACTTAGTGCATTTTCGTCTTTGGTCAGCCAGCCAACTTTAAAGTAGGCTCTTTTTATTTTATCAATATCTTCATTTTGATCTATTTTTAAAAGTGAATGCGCATGTTTATAAGCAAGCTTTTCTTTTGGGGACATCAAATGAAGGTAATGGTTTATGATGTAATCTTGTTTATCTTTTTCCATAACTATAATGGCTAAGTTTTCTTTTTCCAACTTGAAAAAATACAATTGACAGCTGTTACTAGGGCAGTGAACAACCAAATGATTAATGAGTAAAATAGCACACCTAATGATGCTCCACCTTGAAAATTAACGGGGTCTATATATAGAAAAACATTAATTACAACGCTAATGAAGACAATGAATATCAGTCGAACTGTTTCTCCTTTACCGCCTACTAAAATCCGATAGATAATATAGCAGAACAGCAGTATGTATAATGCATAGACAATTTTAAATTCATGATCTATAGGAAACATAATGGATATTATATACTTTTTTGAAACATGTTCTAATATTGCCTACATATTCTAGTTCATAAGTCTTCATTCTTTTGAATCAGCTCAGCGATATAACGATTATAAGCGTCTCCCATGGGCAGCTCCATGTCCACGGTCAATTGTCTACGGACCACCTCAACTGTTTCATTCGAAAGTGGATTGACACCTGTTGATTTTACATTTTCCCAGTATATCCCGATCCCTCTTTTTTGCCAGTTAGGCAGGTCGTTGAAATTTATACCATACGTATGTAGCAATTCGTTCTTCATCGAAACATTGAGACCTTCAATTTGTTTGGTAGCTTCATTTTTATTAAGCCCATCTCGCCTTAGATTCCAGTAGCAATGTGCATTTAATGCATTCCGATGAGCATCTTCATTCCGCCATCTGAAATAATCCTCCACAAGCAGCGCATTTGGCAATTCGGAGATTCTACAATCGAAAGCAGCGACATCACCCAGCATAGATGAGAATTTGGCACTTGCTTCACCTGCCAAGATAGAAATCAATTTTCTGGTTTTTCGCCCGAATGTATTCTCATGCAAGTGGAATAGCAAAGAGATTTCATCACTTTCTGTAAACCCATATATCATATTAAACCCGCAGCACATGAGGTGCTTGGCGGTTTCGACCATCATATCCCTAAACTTCTCATCAAATGGTGCCTGGAAAGCATGTTTTTCTTTTGTCAGTTTCGTGAAATTCCGACCGTCTATCCGTGCTACGATATACATCCCAGGTAGGACCTGCCTGTCCTGATAAGTCTCATAAATACGTAGTTTCTTATCTAAATCATCAAATTTCATTTTGCCAGTCTTTAATTATAAATCCTTCTTCATTTAATGACACATAATATAATTCGTGAAAACCTTCCTCGAGAGCAGGTATCTGTAACTTCTTATGCGTTCCCCGGATGCCGATATCAGGAATTCTTTCTTTATTTATCCTCATGCTATTTCTTTCCAGCGAGGATTCCAGGCTAGAGCTAAAATAGTAGCCGATAACTTTGTATTTATAAGCTTTAGCTATTTCAATATACTTTGTCCGTTCTACCTTTGTTGGATTTGTATTATCTACTACAAAGGCTTGCTGGGTTTCCAGACACGTTTTGATGAACCTATTTTCCTTATTGCGTGTATTCAGGAGATCCATCGAAATCCGCACATGGCTATTAAAGTGATTTTCTTTGTAGAAAGAGCTCTTTCCGCTAGCCTGGATCCCACAATAAATGATCATTTCCATCTCATAAAAAATAAATCTCTCTCATAGTGAAGCATTAAATAATAGTCTTTTTTAAAGGCCATCTCTTAACTTTGTATGGGATTTGACTAACTACTTGCTGAATTTACAAAAGAGGTTTTAAATAGACAAAATATATAACTCCGTAGCTATAATTTCCATGACTATTTTGTATCTTGATACAAAATGATTAGTCTCATTATAA
The DNA here is from genome assembly GCF_003071065.1 of Sphingobacterium athyrii. GTDB lineage: Bacteria > Bacteroidota > Bacteroidia > Sphingobacteriales > Sphingobacteriaceae > Sphingobacterium > Sphingobacterium athyrii. The sequence continues at coordinate 324,943 of NZ_QCXX01000003.1, forward strand.
GGAAAGTATTGAATGATTATGTCGCTTTCATAGATGACTTCAGAAATCAGTTCTCTCCAAATATGGATGAATTTGAACAAAGGAGCAACCGGAATCGTTCGGGACATATTGGTGGATTCAATTACCAGTTTCATGGTGCGGGCTGCCGTTTAGAGAAAGACGCTATTGTATGTGAATTTGATTTTATGCCTACCAATGAATACCCCATTAAGTTTTCGACATGGGAAATGAGGGAATTTATTTTGACCAGTAAAGCATATGGAATAGATAAATTAGAGGAATCGGAATTGCATGAGCTGCTACATCCGTTGGTTGAAGATGGGACTCTTGTCAAATTGGTATTGGGTGGTGTAGTTTGGGAGATATACCAGGTTTAAAGCAAATTCATATGTTTACTTATATTTAAAGCTCCACATGAAGCCATTAGAAGAAATAGATATTTTTATTTTTGATACATTAACAGGTATTTTATTTGATAAAGTATCGGAGTATAAGGAAATGGTTGAAATGGGAGAGGATAGTCGTTTCTCAGATCGTTTGACGTATTCTTTTATGAATGAATTTGCGGTATATCTCGGTGGCCAGATCATAGCTGATCGCACAAGCTCTTTTGTTGAAAGTTCCTTTGATTATATCAATTATATTGGGCAAAGCCACAACTGTGAAATCATCAATATCGTACATGTCGGTATCCTCGAAATATTATACACGGAGGAGGGAGTTGATCGGGAATGGGTCAAGATGAATCTGAGCGAGAAGTTACAGCCTTATTTTGAAGCCTGGTCAAAATATTACAGGTAATTATATTGTAACAAACGAACCAAAAAAATATCTGGTAGAATTACTTTTTCCCATAGTAAGACATTCACTTTTAAAAATATAATGAGAAAAGTAGTATTTAAAGACATAGACGGCAAAACAAAAAAACTTATGCTTTGCCAGACAAAAGGCGGAGTTTATCTTTTTGGATATTACAGCTTACAGGACAGTTCTGCAGATTGGGATCACTTCTTTTGCACTATGGAAGACGCGAGTGAATGTTGCATTGAAGAGTATGCTATTAATGAAGAGGATTGGATAATAATTGCAGACCAACCTATACATTGTCAACAGGACTTTATTATTCCAACAAGGATAAAAGGTAGGGAAGTCGGAAAGCCTGTTTTTGGACATCTACAACGATTTGTTAGAGGACAGTGGGTTGACTATGAAATACCAGAGAAATGTATAAGTTTTGACGGACTTACAGGTGACCAGAGATTATTTACCACCGGACTTGTATTTGAGTATGAGAAGGCTTTAATTGAAGATAAGGCAAAAGCAATAAAAATTTTGAAAGCATTAAACTTTGATAAACCTTCGATTGACATAATTATTGGATAAATAAACATAACGCTAACCAGCACCTATGGAATTAAATGAAATAAAAAATATACAAGATTTCCAGAGATTTCTGTTTCAACAAAAGAATGAAAATTTTGTTCAACCTGATGATTCCAATTATTCAAAAACAATTTGCGGAACAGATTTCAGATCTGAAATTCTGTATGTTCTACCATCGACTGAAACATTGGAAAATATCAGGTTCTATGACAGTCTGAAGTTTATCACCATCAATAACTATAAGATTGATAGTAAAAATCTTGATGCATTAAAAAAGTATAAGGATAATTTAATAAATGTTAGCCATTTACATATTTGGAACATCAAACAAAATGATCTGGATTTAATTTC
>NZ_QCXX01000003.1:326686-898914 GCF_003071065.1 Sphingobacterium athyrii
CTGAAGTTTATCACCATCAATAACTATAAGATTGATAGTAAAAATCTTGATGCATTAAAAAAGTATAAGGATAATTTAATAAATGTTAGCCATTTACATATTTGGAACATCAAACAAAATGATCTGGATTTAATTTCATTGTTTCCAAATTTGACACATTTATTCATTTCACATGTCAAAAAAGCTGACTTTTCATTTAACCGCTTAGACGAGCTAACGAATTTGAACACGCTTTGTCTTTTAAGTCTAAACAAAGTAGCAGACTTCAATTTCTTGCCAAACGCTACAAAATCTAGAATTAAAAACCTTTCGTTAACTTATACATCAAATCTTAAAAGTTTGAATGGGATTGATAAGTTCGAAAACCTTGAACACTTATCGCTCTTTGCATCAACAACAGAAAGTAACAAAAAAGTAAGCCTTGACGATTTATCAGGAATTGAAAACCTAGCAAAACTTAAAACATTTGAAATTGCTTATTTTCGGTTTGACAATAGGGAAATGGCCAATAGACTTTCGTTTTTAAAAGAATTAAAGGAGTTTGCAATTGATAATATCAAATATAAAAATAACTAACAAATACGTTTGAATGAAATTATTAGACTTTTTCAAAATATTTAAACGAAAGACAACAGCAAGAAGGAACCTTGAGGCAGACGGTTATTTACCACTTCTCTGGGAAGACGATTATTGTCAAGTTGTAATTGTTCCATTAGAAAATACAGCATATGTATTAAAATCGATCGCAGAAATAAAACCACTTTCTGAAGCGTCACGAACGGATTTTGGATTTACTGAAATATTTGAACATGGAGAAATGCCTATAACCACCATTTCAAAAGAAATCCGAGAAGAGTATTTAACGTGGCTATTAAAAGGTTTTGGATTTGAAAGAGCAACGCACATAGATTATAATTGCGATAAAATTATTGACTGCACAACAGGACAGACTAAAGCGTATGGTTTCTCAAACTTCACTCTTTTCTTTGAAACAGAAGGGGAGTTCGTCAAACACATTTGGATTTCGATTAGCACGCTAGTTTCATTAGCGGAAATTTCGGTAGAAAAATTTGAATTGATCAAGTCAGTTTTATATAGTTTAGGTGAAGAATGTGAAATGATTTTGGTCGATTGGAATAGGATGGAATTAATCGATTTGAGAAACCGAAATAAGATAAATAATTACTTAAGTTATTTTTGGAAATGATAGATAAATACGAAAATTGGGAAATTGATTTACCCCTGCCACAAGATCTATTTTTTTATAAAATGAATGTGGAGTATTATGAGATAATTATCCTGTTGAAGAGTTTGGTTGACCATACACAAATAGTTGAGATAAAATTTGAGTATTTTCTTTCCTATAAAGTCACGGTAGACTTGGCCTTAATGAAAATGGTTAACGATAATGCAGATTTTAGAGGTTTTGCCCGATCCACTTCTTCGAGTTATCTAAACTCAATCATTGAGGGAAGTTATGACATTTTAGAAAGGAAAAATATCGAACATTTTGTTATTTACAATTTAGACAATGCAATTGAGATACTATCAGATGAGCCAGCCACCTTTCGATGGCTTAGTAAGGATGAGGTTAGAAGTTTTGAAGATTCTTGACAGGTATGAATGCTACCTTGCAACATTCCGCCACAGTACAATATCAAAGTCAGTCAACAGCTGACAGATCTTACCGTCACTGTCTCTTCCGATGTAAGTAGCATAAAAACCATCTCCATACCCCGTGGAGAAAAAGACAGCATTGTGATTTTGAAAATCATAATTTAAATAATCCTTGAATTTTTCGGAGAATATATTGTCCCAATTTTTATCAAGAATATCATTTAAGCTATTCCTTGCTACTTGATCGACGAAGAGACCTAGTCCTGCATCTACTCCATATCCATATATTTCTTTGGATTTGATGGGAATTGGAGTCCGTCCCGGTAATAACGCAAACTCCCATTTACGGATAGGCTTATCTGAGAATTTTATTCGTGCAAATGCGATCCTTCGATCCTTATTGGCGTTGATATTTGCCATTGCCAATTCGACTGGGAACTCACCAACAGGAAAATTTTCGCTAAAAGCTATCGCATAATTTAACGTAACAGGATCGGTTGCGATAATCTTGCCCGATGATACTTTTAGATTTCCTACAGCTATCTTTTCAAAAGTTATCTCCGTGCCAAATTGCGCTACTTTTGTACCCTTCACGAAACTGCCCTCAAACAACTGTGGGAATGCCAGTGATGTGTCCTTAATGGTTATTTTCGGTATGGTATCTGTCAGATCAAATTCGGATGTTGGTACAATAAAGTCGTTAGTATTACCTGGAACTTTATTCTTCGAAGTACATGAAAATAGCACCACGACCATTATAAATATTGCTATTGTTCTTTTGTGCATATGGAATAATTTTCCTTGTCTAATTCATGACTCTACAGGATGACCTATTTCCTTAAAGAACTTTCGAAGCATTCCATAGGTGGTGTAATCCGCGACAACCTGATTGTAGCTATCCATTGCATTTCCAATACTTTTCATCGTTAAAACTGCACGACCATTTTTCTAAATATTAACAATAAAAGTATAAAAAAGGGTTAGTATTAACTAATAAAATTATAACAACTGTTATCAATTAGAATTTTAAGAAATCCGCTGAATTGTCCGTCTTACTTTTGGGCCATACATAAAATCATAATTTCTTTACTTCATTTTTCCTTTCAATAACTTTATGAATTACACGTTTAAATTAACCATAATTACCGCCAATTCTACTGAAGATTAGTTTTGGCTGCCACATTAAATCCTCTCCTAAAGTCATTCTTATAGCAGTTGTATTTTGTGTTTCAAAACCAATCCCAGACAAAAATTGAAGGCCGATGGTGTTATCCTTTGGTAAAACAGCTGAATCTATTGTGGAATATTTAAGTGCCATTAATCCTAAGCCTGCTTGTTCAGTCTTAGCATAAATCGGTCCATGCCCAAGCTTTGGAAGATAATAACCTTCAACCAGCTCGTCTTGTTCAAAAACTATGGCCTGTTTAAGATGACTTTTGATCAACGACTGTCGATTCTCACCAGTTATCTCCTGATCCAGTTTAATAATTTGTTGATAAAATGCAGGTTTGGCAGGCTTCAATTGCCCAGCTAAAGTTTTCGGTAACCAGTTTTGCTCTCTTTTCAGAAAATGATAAGAACTCACTACTCGAAAGCCAGCTTTTTTATAAACCGGAGCTCCTAGATCTGTTGCGATCAGATTTATGGACAATGCCCCCTTATTAGTTGCCGAATCTACTAGATATTTTACAATCTGATAGCCAATTCCTCTACCACGGTAGGATTCGTCAACAATGATGTGCGCTAACCAAGCCGAATTTTTATGTAAAATCAAAGCACCAATACCGATAATTTTGTTTTGCTCGACAACTTTGACAGGTTCACAAAAAGATTGAAGGCAATATTCCATCAGTGATACAGTTATATCTCCCCATCCTTGGGGCTGAATCCGTCTAGTAAAAGGTATGTCTTGTAGGAGCAAAGGCTGTATATTCATTCGAATTTCTAATATAGTATAACAATCCTTATTTAGTACTTATTTTAGCGGTTAAATGTCCAGATCCATTTTGCGACCACAAAAATAAAATTTCGCCTTAAGTTATAAAATTTTAAGTTAATCGTCATATTCCTAAATTAACTAGACCTCTCTTGATTCCTCCAATTTCTTTTGTCAATTTGTCGCACATTTTCAACATTTTTAAATTTCTCTAAATAAGATGCCAATAGGAGTAACTCATCGTCGTTGGCGTTCCCTGTGAATTCAGCGATTTGGATTGCGTTGCCATAGTTCAACATTGATTTTTCAGCGGTGTCATCTATTATAAGCGTGCTTTCCAATAGGAAGCCCTTCCGTTTTACTTTGGATAACCTTTTTACGTAATAGTATTCATCAGTTACACTTTTCCGTTTTTTTGTCGTGCGAGATCGCCCCCAGATAAACTCAAAATCGACAGCGACCGGTTTTATTTTACCAACGAGCTCTTCCACATATGCATCATCCGCGGAGCTCCAAATGGCCAGTTTAAAATCTTGCGCAACCCGTGATAAAAAATAGTCTAAATTTGGACGGACATATACATTATATGCTCCCACAACAAAGTCTTCCTGCTGTATCAGCTTTTCTTTTGTAGCGTACAGCAATGTCTCGTCCAGATCCAATACCAAAAGAGTTTTTTTCATATTATTTTTTACAGGTTCATTTGATGGATTTTGACTTTAATATCCAAATTCTTCAAAGTTGGCCCGGCCCATTTCTATCCAACCATCCCAATATGACCGACCAGTAGACCCAGCTCCGTCTGGATCGATAGTATAAAAGTCAGCGATTACTTCAAAATGTTTTCTTGTATTAGTTTCGTTTAGGAAATGAGTTAAGCATGCCAACATCTTGTTGAATGACGAAAAGATAATATCGCTCAATCCCTCAAGCTCGCCATCATATTCGTGGTCATACACTCTGATCGCATAATCATTTTTTTCGACGGAGCCTCTCGTATCAAATACCAGTGGTCCAGTATCATTGCCTTCACTCGCAAAAGGAATCAGGCCAAGGGGGATAAGTTGTTCAGCGATGTACGAGTCAAGATTGGATATTATTTCCGCTAGCGGTTGGGCAGGCAAGGAGTGAGGAAGTCTGGCTATTGAACAGTCACACTCAGCAAAGAAATAACGCTTATGCCATTCAATAAAGCTAACAGGCAACGAAGCACCAAATTCTGATTCGAGCTTTTTATAATCATCATCAGTCAATGATCCGGGGATAAGTTTCCATTCATACCAGCCATCTTCGTTTACCTCGGATGCCATCATTTCTTTTGGAACATCCTCTGTGTAAACTGAACTTACATCTCTGGTCAAATACGCATTAAAAAATTGTTCGATTTTGTCGGCCATTTGCAGTCAGTTTTATCGCTTTAAAAGTATCACTTTGCATTTAATATTAGTCAATTAAAAATTTGAAAAATGCAGTCTATTTAATCTGCGCAACATTAAAAAAATACTTGTCATCCTGGCGGGGATCTTTATATCCTTGAAATTCTTCAACATGGTCTAATGTAAATAAATAGCCGTAGTTCGGCTCAGGGAATTCTCTTTCAATGGTTCGTCTGTAGCCTTCGATCTTAACCGTGTATTTTCCGGAAGGGTAGTGGAACTTGAAACCCTGATAAAGCTTATTGCCATCCAAAGTTTCATAGGAAATGTTTTCCGCATTAAAACTCTCTTTAGCAAGATCGGATAGAAGACCTATACTGGCAATCCATAAACTATCTTCGACATTCAGGTTGAAACCTTGTTCTTCCACATTCTTTTCCCATTCATCCCCAAAAGCTTCGCCAAGGTTTGAAATTTTAATGCTGTACTTGGTTGAATCTATCGGTAAAATTGGAATCCAAACTCCTTTGGCTAGTGAATCGAGATATAATGTTTGATTTTCCTGAAAAAGTTTTAGGATTTTTTTGCTCCTGATTTTATTTTCCTTTAAAAATGCGTTTACTACATTTTCGGAAAGTAATGCTATACCATAACTCGAAACCGTAATTACCTTATCTGTCATTGTCTGTATTAAAAAAGTAAAATATCTAGTTTGTTATGGAGATTAATATAGTAAAATTCCATATTTCAGGAAAGCTTCTTCCACTTTTTATCTAACGTTTTAAGAATATTAAAAGCCATAAGAAAAAAATAGAAAACTCTTAAATTGCATTGAGTGCATTGGCTTTTCATCACAATAATTGGCTTAATTAAGTTGAAGCTAAACATATAGATTCCGATGTTGACCTGGGTTTCGCTGTAGAATAAGCAAGTGGATTTACAAAAGCATGAGATATTGAATCCATTATATCAGTAGAAGCTACATTAGCAGGATTAGAAATATACAATAGGATAAAACAAAAGTTAAAGAAACTGGGTGCAAATATAAAGCTTCTATATCCTGAACCTCAAAAGAAAATTAGTACATATATAGAATATCATTATAGTCATTGGAACCTGAAAAAGAATTTTTCTGGGCTATCTATAGAGAGCTTTTCTAAACAAGAATTATTACTTATTCATGAGCTTATACAAGGAGAATTATGGATTGAAGAAGAATCCTTTGACTTGGAATTAATGATAAATAAAGTAGTAAAGTCCTAATTTCAAAACAGCTTAGTTGATAAAACAAGGGTAGCCTTTTTGAAAGTATCCTTACCTAAAATCAGGCAAACAAATACAGCTGATCCTCTTCATCACTTAAAAAATGACCCTCATTGCAGATGGTGTCAATCTCAAAATCATATAATCTGAAACCAGCTATTTTTAACGGATCGACACATTCTAGCTTTTGATCTTTGAGAACATATTTTTCGCGGAGATCCATCCAAAGCCTACCAAGGTAATTGCTTCCGACAAGATCACCATTTCCCATATTCTTTACACCCCAATATTGATCCTTATGAGATAATTCTACAATTGACTTACCTGCTGTTTCCTTTAGAATTGGAGATAATTTATTCCAATGTTGAGAGAGCTTCACTTCTAAAACCCATCGCATTATCTTTAATTTAATCAAATCCCAGTCTTGTCTCGTATAATAAAGATATTTTTTGCTGATCATTTTAGCCGTCATAGGGCTTTTCTGAATTAAGATCTCATTTTGGGCCTTTGGAAATAAAGAATATCTCATGGCTTGATAGAGGGCCTCACTACTTGGAATAATGATATCATTAATAAAAAGAGGAAATTTGGAAGACATATTTGATAATTCCCCAAACTCTTCATTTGTTTTAGAAAACATAACCACACTATCGATGTGATAAGTATTATATTTATTTGATTCCATTGACATTATCGCACTCCTCTATTTTTTAAAACGAATAACGGTCTCCAATTATTATTTCCCCACCAAAATACTATAGGAGAATTATTGGGAATATTTCTATATGTGAAGAACAACGTTCCAAGGCCAAATGTTTTATGTGATTTCACAGTATAACCTAAAGGTCGGATTTGCTCTACTCTTAATTCTCCTACTCTGGAAAGGATTTCGATGCCTTTTGTCAAAAATAAGATTTCTAATCTATTTCTGGCAACAGTAGAAGAAAATAAATTTTCTTCATGGGGTTGAGTAGACAGACGAAACGCATGTTCCGATTTGCTAACAGCCTTAAGAGAATTCAAATACTCATGTATTACAGGGTCTTGATTATCAACGGGAATCATGTTGTTGAGTTTTGGGTTATATTGTTTAATATTATTTTCAATTATATAGTACGCCTGGATGTGGAGAATAGCTTCGACTTCAATGCCAATATTTTTGATTAATCCATATTTGGTATTATAAATACCCCAAGAGTGACCACACAGCAGGCATACATGAATTTTGATTTGCTTATCTTTGAGGTAATGAAAGTTAGTTTTCGTTTTGTCGAACTCATTTGATAAGTTAAACCATTCATTGAAGTTTCTACCAATAGTTTGACCAGTTGAAAGTACATCATCTAAATAGATGTATTGTTTGGCGACTAGTCCTGATGAGCCTAAATTACAATTATAGAATTTAACTAAGATTTCGTCCAATAAGTTCAACAATTCACACTGACTTTTATGATCTGGTTGGAGTTTAAGAAACACAGTTTCCGCAATAAAAGTGGGCACGTCGGGGTACTTAAAAACTTTAATCCATTGCTCAATATAAAGTTTTAAAATTTGTGCGCATTTGGCCTTGGAATAATATGTTTTTTGAAAAATATTTTGAAGTTCTTCCAATACAAAACCTTGATCGGGTGCATTAAATTGACTTACCCAATCCAAGACATGCTCACTTGTAAAGTGATTATTTTCATAATCAGACAAGATATTGGTTATATTTTGTGCAACATTTATCATAAATAGGAGCATAATGGCTGTATACAACTTATCTTTTTAAGTTATAAATATAAATATCGTGAAAAATCAGTAAACTTTATAACTCCTTTGACTGAATAAACTAATAATCTGTGTTAGATTTTAATTTTGGAAGTGTAATAGCAACTACGGTTTCCCGTAACCAATCTTTTTTATAAACCACTAGCTTAGCCTTACAAAGTGTGTAATAATCTAGATAGTTAATATTGACAAACATATTCATTCAGCATAAATAATGTATAATAGGTTTGGATATTAACCTTGCCCGATTGAAAAGAGTAAAGCCATGATAGTAACCACGACCAATTCCATCGAAGGGAGGGGGATTTCACGATATAATGATCCAATAGTAACCAATGTTGTCATCGGCACCACTGTCTTTAGCGATATAGCAGCGAGCTATGTGGATTTCTTTGACCGTCGCTCCACCAGCTATGAGAAGAAGATGCAGGAAATGTTTAAGCCATCACACTTATTTCAATGGAAATTTGGTAAGTTTAGAGCTAATAAAACAGCAACATATGCATCAGTTGTTTCTTTGTAAATTTAAAGGAGAAGAGTATGTATCAATCAGTAGCTTAGAAGATATGATGGCTATCGTGGAGCGTTATAAACCAGAAAACTGGAATGAATTTGAAAGATACCTACGACGTAATGATGCTCCAGGCTATAATGAGTATCTTGCTGAATTGTATGATGTAAGCTTGCCGTTCAATAAAAGAAATTTAAAAACATTAGTAATAGATCGTTATAAGGATAAGGTTTTTGATAATCGTTTGTTTGAACAGTTGAAGCGCCTTCAATTTCAAAAAATTAGCTTCTCAGAATCCTTACTGGATATTGAGCTGCCTAAGAACTTACTGGAGGTAAGACAACTCTACTGCAGTGGGAAATCGACAAAGGGAACCATCGATTTAGGCAAATATAGTATGCTAGAGGAAATCCATATTTTGGATTTTAATAAGAGCATTAAATTCGAAAATCACAGTAATTCTGTAAAGCATATTACATTATGGTATTTCAACCCTACAAGCAGATCCATTGAATGGATCGTGGATGCTTTTCCAAATGTGGAAGAAATATTGATCCATCATACTAATGTGCAAAGTTTGGAAGGTATCGAGAAGCTCAAAAATCTAAGAACACTTCGTATCGACTATGGAAGAAACTTACGATCTGTAAAGGAGGTAAACCAGTGTGAATTCATCGAAAAGGTTATTTTTAATAATTGTAGAAAAATAGAAGATTTTGAGCAGATCGAAAAGAGTCCAGGTCGAATTGTTCAACATGCCAGATTTTCCGGTTAATTTTATCAGTTTTGCACCTCCAATCTTTCGTCCAACTTTTTCCGTTCATCACTACCGGTCGTATGACATTGAAGTGGGATGAGTGCCAAAGCGGTAAATGCTGTACAACCTGGTTAATTATGCTCAGCATTCGCGATACACTAATTTTGGAATGATTTAATGAGATATACTAAACAATAAAACGATGGCAACGATTGATAGAAACATAGCCCCAATAAAGCAAGAAGTTGAAAATTTTTTGAAACAGATCGATTTTAAGCTTCCAGAGGGATTTATTGAATTTTTTAAGGATTCAAATGGTGCAGATATCAGTTCAGATGAGAACTATATAGTTTTATGGGCTTTAACGGATATGATACAACTTAATAGAGATTATAACGTTGACGAATATGCTCCTGATTTTTTTATTTTTGGTTCCAATGGTGGTGGTACAGCCTATGCAGTTAAAAAAAGCACAAGTGATATTTATGAAATACCATTTATTGGAATGTCAAATGAAGAAGCTGTTTTTAAAAATAAAACCTTTTCAGAATTTATTGAGGGGCTTACCTAATGTTTAGAAACAACTTAAAGTTTAGTTATATGGATAAATAGACATAAGTTAACAGGAGTTTTAACAGAATATCCAATTGACGAAGGAGTGTCCAACAATTTATTTCTGCAAAAAAGAGCTTATGAAAGAAATCAACAAACATCACAATATGCGCACGCTAGCCATTGCACTATTTTCGGTGGTATTTATTTTTTCGTGTATCTCTTGCACTTCCATATCGCCCAAGTATTTGGCCCAAACTGCTGCGGCACATAGCGTTTCGAAGGTAGAAATGAAGAAGACATACATCTTTGATAATTATCCCCAGAAGATAATAGGCCATAATCATGGCAGCCAGGAGAAGAGTGCAGCCTATAATGAATATTGTCTATGGAACTATATTGAACCTAATTATTATAAAACTGATAGTCTGCACTATCTTTACAAAACTTCATTGGAGCTCACCAAAAAAAATAAAATCCATTTCAAACTAATTGATACCTTGGGAAACGTCGTGCGTGAAAGGACGAGGAAAGTCAAGTCCGAACCGCAAAACTTTGTTTCTTTCAGAAATACAGACCTTGACATCTATGTATTGGTCAATAGATTCTTTACCCAAACTATTTGCTTTGCACTAGATAATCATGGGGATTTAGTCGTGCCGAGTGAGTCGACAGCAGGCGGTTTTCTTATTCTCTTTCCGCTCGCCAGCGCCCTTAACCATGATGTATATACTTATTGTCGTGTGGATACAGTGGCCAATTGAAAGGATATGTCTGAATTCCGTTCCAACTATTGTGGTGTTGTGCTCGATCTTATCGGGGACGGTAAAGACCTTTAAAAGCAGATAGAAGCAGGGGAGGACTGCCGGGCCTTTTATGAATGCGAAATGGCAAACCTTCAGGAGATGCAGTATCCCTATAAATCCCGTTTCAATCAAACCAATACCTTAGCTAAAGTTGTCATCGGCACCAATTTGAGTTGAATATAGGAGAATCCCTCCAAGCCATTATATACCCCATAAAGCAAATATAAATGTTAGGGCCAAGCTCCCATTGTTTTGATCTAAAGCATAGAGATAAAATTAAAGCAAAATGAGGTTTCTATTTTAACAGCTCATTTTTTGATTTTAAACCTCATAGGATAGAAGATAACGAAAAGTAATGAATACACTTTTCAAAGGCAATACAGGAAGCCAGTCAGACAGACTACGAAAAAGTTGTGGTGACCAGTAGGATTACGGAACACGATTCTATGATTCCGAAATCGGAAGATGGAATGTTGTTGATCCGTTGGTGGATATGGGAATGCAGAAGCCGATGACGGCTTTTCTCGAGACTATACTTACGAAGATGCGTTAACTTACCATCAACAAGAGGGAGGGAGCAGAACGCCATTTCAAAGACAATTTAGAGGTGGAACATTTGTAGCATTCTCCATAAAATCTATTTGTTAATTTGGTGAATTGCGTATATTTAAGAATTAGCGGTCAGGCTAAACAGACACTCCGTAACAAACAGAAAGAATAAAATTGGGACTACTTGATATTTTTAAACGACAAGACAAATCCAAAAGTGAAACTGAACAATCAGTAACACGGACAGATTTTAAAACTCAACTTGACATAGTTGAGAAAGATATTTATGCTAAACTAAAACCAGTCGGCTTTAAAAAAAACGGTAGGATGTTTAACAGACGGCTTGACGATGGAATAATTCAGGTAATCAATTTACAAAGTGGACAATATCCCATTGGTCAGGGGTATGAAATACCGGGGTTACGGGAGAATTTATACGGAAAGTTTGTTGTAAATCTTGGAGTATGTATCGAAAGCCTTTACAAATTTCAATCACCGACAGAAAACAAAAAGTATTACAAGGAATATGATTGCCAAATCAGGGACAGGCTTGGAACCTTATTAACAGGACAAGACTATTGGTGGACTATTACCGACGACAACAATAAAATCACACAAGAAATTATTGAAGGAATTGAAACGATAGCATTTAAGTGGTTTTCAGGTTTAGAAACGAAAGAAAAAATAATTTCTAATAATGGACATTTGCCGTATGACGCTACACCAAGAGCAAAGTTGGACATAGCACTAATTGTATGGTTTGACGATAAAGCGAAAGGTTCTAAATTATTCAAAGATTATTATCACAGCATTCAACCAGCGAAATCAGCACACAAAGAGTATGTCAGAGATTTAGCAAAAGAACTAAAAATTGAGCTTTGACGACAAAAGCCCAAACCGTTGTATGCAATTTTAAAAAGACTTCCCTATATTTTATGACTCTTGAAGAAATAATTAATCATCATAGAAATACCTACATCAATCAATTAATTTCCTTTTATGGAAACAGAGGTAATGGTGCAAAAGAAATATTACTAAAATTAAGTTCTGATGAAGAAACCTTATTATTTAATTTAACAAGACCTGATTTTTTGTCAAATAATGATGGAAATTATGGTATCGAAGAATTATACCCAGATACATTTTCAAATCATCAGCCTATAAATTTTGTATATAAAAATTTAAATATCGAATTACACCCTATATTTTGGCACGGAGTTGAATTTATTTTGGATACAAAATTTGCAGAATTTGAGTGGTTAAAAAGTTGGACTACTACAGCTCTGAAAGAGAACAATGATGAATCTACTAATGAATTAGATTTGCTTGAGGCTATACATAATGTATCTATTCCCAGTATTTCGGAAAAATCAACGATTTTCACAGTAGACTTTGGCACTTCAACATCCGAAACATTTTTCGCGTTGTTGGATACTATTAACGAAATTGGAGCTAAAAACATTATAATAAATTCCTTTGATTTAATTGAAGAATAAAAACTGCATACAACATTGTATTGGCAATTTCTAATTCTATTGGGCATTTGTTCAAGGTTCAACTTTCGTTGCGCTGGTACATAGGGACTATACCAAAGTTTCCAGTACCGTACACATTTCTATTTATTCGAATCGCATGGTTGTTTCCAATACGGGTACGCTTCCAGAAGGACTACGTATTGCAGATCTTAAAAGAGAGCATACTTCCATTTTGCGTAATCCGGACATTGCCCGTATATGTTTTGTACATGATCTAATTGAAATGCTAGGTAGTGGAACACAACGGATGGTGAAGGATTGTAAGACTTATGGCCTAGCAGATCCTAATTGGAAAGAAGACGGCGATCATCTTGTACTTGAGTTTCCAGGGCTTGGAATAGGTGAGGGTGTAAGCGAGGGTGTAAATGATATTGTTATAGATGGTGTAAGTGAGGGCGTAAATGGTGTTCTTAGCAAACTTATTACTCTTATAAGCGCTATACCTGGTATGAATGCAAAGCAACTTGCCATTGCTATCGGTAGAGGTCATTCCACTGTTGAACTTTATCTTAAGCTACTCCGATAAAATATGTTAATTGAATTTCGCGGTGCGCCAAAGGATGGGGGATATTTTATTTTAGATAAATAAATAGATCGAGGGAGGCTTTCTGTTATTGGACTTGGGTATTAACTATACAACAATTAGTATAAAACCGGATATTTATTTATAATGTTATTTAACTTCTGAACGATTGGCTTGATATAAGTCTGGTCAAAATTAAGTTCGAAATTCAACGTAGCAGCGTTGATTCCAGCATCATCAGCTTATTTCAGCATTGATGTTACCTAGCCCATTCCCTTTAATTTTCATACATAAATAACCTTCCAAATCTTTAAATTCAATCTCGGAATTTAAATTTTCATATAGCGAATTCAGATCCTGTTTAAAATTCTCAAAGTCAAATGTTGTTAGGTCTGCATCGTAGGTGCCACCGAAAGCGCCAGCCCGCACTGAGATTTTAGTCCTTAACCAATTCTTATCCCAGTTGCTAGCCGCATCAATAACTAATAATCCAATTACTGTAATTGAAATTGATTGGCCCCCTGAGTGCAATCCAATCGTAAAATCATCAAGCTCGTCCATTTGCGACTGTTAAATTATATTATCCATACATTACTTTGACTCCGATTCATTCCATTGTGGGATACCGATAAACATTTCATTTATAAATTGCTTAGTATATCGCTGCATCCCAGCTTCCTCCTTATCAAAGTAAGTCTTTATTTTTGAACAAACTTTAGCATTGTAGCAAAGTTTGACGCGGAGCTGTTCAACCCATTCCGCCCGGATTACAATCGTAATTAACCTTTTTGTGTCTCGGGCCAATCCAATTACCGTAATATCTTTGGTCATCCCTGCGAACCAATCGATAATATATACTTTGGCTCCAGGACTAAACTATTTCGTACCGATACGGGTTTGTCGTTTCCCTTCACCATAGCTAATTTCCCGTTTTATGTTAGCTACTAATGTCCATAATGGTGCAGGCTCCAAATGATTCATATCGATGCTAATTAATCCAAAGAGTAGACTGAATTTGCTTTTACGTAACCTTTGGACATATATAAATTAACCCTATAGTTATCTCAAATGTAATTGGATAATCCCTTTATTATTAAATTAAACCCTGCTTTTCTGCATATTCTTTGAGTCTTGCTATTTGATATTGATTATAATTTTCTTTTGATATTTTCCTGTATTCAGTTCTGGCTTTATCCAGGAGCTTTAGCTCTGCGAAAAATGTCATTTTAGCGGCGGTGTGCAGTAAGGTATGTTCGGAAGTTTCCAGTTCGTTGATAAGCTTTTGTTCGGTGTTTAATTTTTCCAAGAATGGTAAAATAAAGCTTGAAATATTGTATTTCATTTCGACAATTAGTTCTTCAACATCTGTTGTCGTTGTTATATTATACCAAGTATCAGGTAGACCTCTCATACAGCCAATTCTTTCTCTTATCATACATTCAGGTTCAGTGGGAAATGCCGGAACATCTTTGTTACTATAGTTAAAGCGCGCTAACCAATACTCGGGTGAAAATATCCCGACATTTATGGTGAAACGGATATCGTCTTTGGTGCTATAGTAACTTTTTTGAATATTTATGATGTGACCGATTTTATCAAGCGGCAGATAAAAGTTGTTGGCCTTCTTTTTAAAACCAAGCGGTTTTAAGATTTCAATAAAACTTTCTTTTATGATTCTGTCAAATTTTTCCTGGGTTTCTGTTTTCATATATGACTGTTGTACTATATTATACTAAATTTGTTTCAGGATATAATTCTTATTTTATATCTCAACCGTGTATTCCCAATAATGTTCTATCTTGTCATTACAGAGAAAACCCTCAAACAAATCGCTAGCGATAAGTTGATCCATTTTTTTATGATCCGTTGCGATGAGAAAGAAGAAGCTATCCCACTCAATGGTAAACAGAATTTCTTTATCAGCCGAATATAAGTAATAATCTTTGCCGCCGATCTCATCACAGAATTCATATTCCGTTAATCGATCAAGATCCATGGTTGTGGTGTTTTCATAAAACTCGTCGGTTATCATGATCAGGCTCTTTCCCAGGAGTTTGAACGCTTTATAGATAGCCATCTTTGAAAGCATGCCAAAGGCACCTTCGGTCGGATGGTAGATACTTTCGCTATCCGTATAATTGTCAAGCTTTTCCATGAGGTCCGGTCTCGTAAAATTTCGGTTTAAGGCACCTATTGAAGTTCGTAGGGCTGTATTGAGTTCCGCATAACCTGCAAGACCAGAACCTTTCACGATATTTTCCCAAAGTATTGATTTGCCCTTCCGAAAAATGTCTTCATCGGCAGGGTATCGGTCATTGTCGTAACTATAGATTTCCCTATTCGCCTCGGGAAGGTTTTTTAATAAATCAATTTCCTTCAGCGCTTCTTCATGCGATAGTAGCTTAGCCTTTTTTAGATTAGCTTTATCAGTTTCCTTTCTGTCAAGTTGAAAGAAGGGGAGGAATGCGATGAAAACACTGTCATAATGATCTTTGAAATGCTCTTTTATTGCCCCTTCATAAGGGTATAACTTTTCCTCGTCAAATATGTTGCCCATAAAATATTGGTTAAATATGAATAGCCTTTATTTCAAATCCAATATATGTAATTTTATGGATAGCTGAAAATAGGAGAAGGCCGCCCGAATCTTTCTTTATTAATCTTATATGCGCTACATGACGATTGAAATTCATGGTCCGCCAAAAGATGGAGGATTTTTTGTTTTGGAAAAATGGAAAGCAGGACCGTCTATCAAAATGAAAATTTCTCGCAATTGAATATGTTCACGGCCCACCATAGCCGACCAGGCTTAAAAAAGGAAAATAATGAACTGGTTAGTGCCACTACCCAACTGAAAATTGTTGCTCCAGAAGGAAAAAAAAGAATTGGCTTATGTATATCACCACTTATCATTTTCGTTAAGTCGCGATAAGTTTTTAAATTTGCTATATGCAATCCGATCTCACATACGACAAAGCGAAATTGCGAGAATTGGCTTCTTTGGTGTCCCATGCGTCATTCAAGAAGCTTTCAAGCAGCACCAATCAGTCTTCTTATATTAGGAAGATGAAAAAGTATGTGGGCTGGTATGAGATGACTGGAGATAAACCCACGCAATTAGGAGATCTGATCGCATATTCTTATCAGATTCTGGAGCAGAATTACAGGCACGAATATATCTATAAAAATAAGTTGCTCAATGAATATGTCCTGAAGCATTATTCGCTAGACGACACCATACTGCTCAACGAGTTTCGGGTAGGGCAGTCCATTGCTGATACTGTTTTAGTCAACGGGACAAATAAAGTTTTTGAAATCAAGACGGAGCTTGATTCTCCTGAACGCTTAGAAAGTCAGCTGAACGACTATTATAGAGCTTTTACCGAGGTTTATCTATTTACGCACATTTCCTTGCTAAACAAATATCTACGAATACTTCCTGCTTACGTAGGCATATTGATTTATACAGAAGAAGGAAAGGTGTCTGAACATCGGCCTGCGGTCAAATACACTGCATCTCTTGATGCCAGCTATATGATGTCGTCCTTGCGAAAACCTGAGTATAGCCGGCTTGTAAAAGAACTGGTAGGATTTCTACCAGATGTTACACCTGTATTTTATTATCGGGCATGTTTGGAAATATTAGCGGAGCTGCCAATTGAGGAAGTCCAAGCGATGTATTGCCATATCCTAAAAAGCCGTATCGATCGACAAACTAATTTATATTTGACTCTTGGTGATGTACCTTCATTCGTCAACTTCTCTTTTTATCAGGCGAAATACAATAAAAAGTCGTATCTTACTATGATTAATAATCTAAGTAAGAACCTATTATTATAAAGTGCTTATGTATTTCCCTTATCTTCGAGGTAAGCAATTTGAGTTAATTGCATTACGTGAACTTGTAGGACTTCCATTAAATCCAGAGCGGATCATTCCTATCATTGAACCTGTAAAGAAGAATGTCTCGTCACTAAAGACAGCGCTTAAAGCTTTAAGCGGGGCTGAAATCCGTGTACAGTTGGTGGTAAATGCTGAGCATGGAGAATTAAAAGGTGATAGTGAATCCATTTTTACTTTAATTGAAGAACTTAAAGATCTAGGTGTCACATCCATTATACCGACCTATTTAATTAAGACGGATCGTGATAGCTTCTTTGCGCAAGAAAGCATTAGGCAAAGAGGCTTTTCCGATAGCGGTTATGCATTGGTTCATCTTAATAAAACGAATGATATTCAATCTTTAAGCGATTTCACAAAGAATACAGCCTGTCTTTATAATACCATTCATATAAACAATCTTTTTGGTCTTAAGCGGAAGTATGATAACAGAGCGTTATTGAGTGATAATTTCAATAAACTTACTAAGAATACGGACTACATTGCGATAAAAGAAGAAGTATTTTCTACTGATTACCTTTACTTTCCCGATGAGGGATGCATCGCTTTTTCAGATTACCAAACTATCGGAAGTTCTTACAGTGAGGGCGGAGGTCCTGCTTATGCGGTCGCCATACATCTAACCTATAAATTGGAAGGAGATGAAGATATCCGTATTGCACACTTTGTATCTAAATCAAATGATGATGCATCCGATCCGGCGAGGAAGTATTTTGAAGCCTTAGAGGATTTAATACAATTTGTTGACGAAAAGAATATCCCCGACACAATAGCATTAAGAGAGTTTCGCAGACATTACCAGCAGCAATCTTTTTCGGGTTTGGGTGTTGTCAAAAAGCTTTCCATCATGCACCACATCGAATTGATCCAAGGGTTAATTTCCTAATCTCAAAGCTATGAATTGTTGTGTAAACTGTTTCGCAGACCAAGGGTTGCGGAATAGGATCGAAGCGGAATCCAATGGAAAGGGACTTTGTGATTTTTGTGAGAGCAAAGATGTTTTTGTTATAGCCTGTGAGGAACTATCTGATATCTTTGATGCACTTTTCGAACTTTATATCAATCATCCAACAGCTGCATTATCCCTCAAAGATGACAGGCCGGTTTCAATGCATGAACATTTAATCTGCTATTGGCCTAAATTGTTCGATAGCAACAAATTAAAATCCAAAGATGTAAAACAGTTACTCAACCAGATTGGTCGGGGTTGGGTAGGATTCAAGGAGTCATTATTTGAGGAACCAGTAGAGTTGCAGATCTACCTCAATGGAGAAGCTAACGACGATTCCCATCGGATGCAATGGGAGAAATTTGCATCCGAGATAAAAGAGGAGAACCGATTTTTTATAACCAATACCTTAGATTTAGAGCTGCTGGAATCCACCTTTAGCCGATTTGCAAAAACCTATCCTGCAGGAACGCATTTTTACAGGGCAAGAATCAGCGATCGCCCACTTGAGATCGATGAGCTGGGTAAACCACCCAAGCAGTTTACAACACCAGGCAGGGCCAATCCAGTTGGCATTCCGTATCTATACATCTCTGAAAGTGAGGAGACGACCTTTTATGAAACGCGAGTTTCTTTGCATGAGTCCATTAGTATCGGCCGTTTTACATTAATAGCCCCTTTACAGATCATTTCATTAAAAAATATTGAAGACTATGGACCATTTGAAATTCAGGATCGAGGGTTTGATATCGAAGAGTTTATGTTGGTTCGATCTTATTTATTAAAACTTGAAGAAGAGCTGTCAAAACCAGTTCGGAAGCAAGATGTAAACCTTGATTATCTGCCTACTCAATATCTTTGTGAGTATATTAAGTCATTAGGATTCCATGCGGTAGAATATCGAAGTGCGATGAAAGTCGGAGGCTATAATTTAGCTGTCTTTAACGATGCTGACTTAGTTTGCACGGGAGTAAAACATTATCATGTAAAAGGCTTAAAATACGATTGGTAATATACACATGTCCAGCTTTTTAAACATAGATTTAATAAGGGTACGGTTTCCCGTAACCAACCTTTATTATAAACCACTAGCTTAGCCTTACAAGTTTGTAATAATCTTGAAAGTTAATATTCACAAAAATATTAATTCAAAATAAATAATGTATATTAGGCTTGGGTATTAACCTTGCCCGATTGAAAAGTAGCATGCCATGATAGTAACCACGACCAATTCCAAACTTCCAATGCTGCCCATGTTGTTATCGGCACCAATGTCTTCGATATAGGAGCGAGCTATGTAGATTCTTTTGGCAGTCGCTCTACCAGCTATGAGAAGAAGATGCAGTAACTACGAAACAATACGTTTGCGCAAAAAATGATATTCCACACTAGGACGGTCGAAGTTATCAAGACACTAAATGTGGCATTTTTCAGCGAATCTTAATTTTCTGTTCACGGATTTTAAATTGGAGGACATAGGTATTGCCGAATACTGTATTTTTATTTTGGGAATTTAGAGATTAACCGACATAAAAATGGAAAAAAATTAATTAACATAACTGTCAATGAAATAAGACAAAGAAGTTATTGCTATGCATAGTCCTTAATTCTAAATAAATTCTTATGAAATCAATTAGGAAATTTCTTGAATGGTCGTTGGCCGCGGCCTTTATCTTTGCCATCGTTTTCTGGGGCAACAGTTACCGTTATTTTATTTATGCGCTAGTATGCTCTTCCTTGCTTTATTTGCTTTTGCAAAAATTAATCCTTAGCAAAGTAGCTAACCGGTATGCCCGGGTGGAAGTCCGATGTGATGTGAATGGAAAACGCATGACAACGCAAGGTGGCAAGAGGATTGTGTTTGTTGTTCTGTTGGCAGCTGTTTATGCTTTGACAATTTCCGTTTTTTCTGTAAGTCCATCTTTGGAGCGCAAAGAGTTTGCATTGACTCATCCGAGCTGGGCTGCAACAGCACCCTATATCATAAACTTTGAAACTAAAATACATAGAGGAAAGACAAAATACACGTATGTAGATATCGAATACCGATATGCTGCCAATGGACAGCTGTACTCGCGGAAATTAGATAAGGCTGAAAAGCACTATGCATTTTTACCTATTATGAGCCAGCGACGTTTTGAAGAAATGCGGGCTGAACTGTTTGACAGAGTAAACAGAAAAATAGCTGATAAGGAATATGTATTGTTTTACCATCCACAAAATCCTGAGCAGCAAACGTTTTTTCTGGCAGATGATTCTTTTTATTTGGAAGGATCTATGCTCTACGATATATTGTTTTTCTATTCATCATTGTTCTTGATCATTGTAATTATAGCGTTGCTGTTTAGAAAAGACTATAATAATAGGATGAAGAAATTTAATTCGACCATTCATTATTACCGTCGCACACATTATTATGACAATAGATAAAGTTTGCATACCACAGGATTTATCTTAGAATATTTCTGCTGGTATTTGTTTGGCGGTTTCTGTTGAATGTAAGCAAAACTGCTGTAATAATTACGAATCATCATGTTTGGCAAGTCATCCTCCAGACAATAGATAATAATAAAATTGTCTTCAGATTTACGCATAATTATACGATTTGGAATAAGAATTTCCATGTATTTTATCAGAAAGTCAATCAAATTAACCCTTCTGCAGTTAAATCAAAATGGAGCGTTTGGACTATGTAGTATAGTTTTTTGCAAAATAGTTGGAGTTGGAAAAAAATAAAGCAGATCTATTTTTTTTATAAAATAATAGCTAGCAGCTATAAAACAATTGATTGAAATTAAAATGATGAGCAAGGTAATTGATACCCTGAAAATGATATGTTTTAAAATGCTTTTTTTGACCATATTATAAATTTTACTTAGATCCCATTACCTACTGTTATGTTTACGATGTATTGTTCAATAGTTTATGCTAATCAGATTTCAGTTTGGGTATTTCTTCTATATTTTTATAAGGTAATTTATAAATAGGATTAAAATAATTGTAATATCTCCAAAAAGCAAAAGGATTCATCGGAAATAATCGGTATAACGTAGTATCATTAGAATTTACATTGCCCTTTTTCAAATACTCATGCCAACGTTCCTCTATCCCTTCGAAGTTTTCAGCACTAGTCGCTCTTATATAGAAGTCACCGGAGCTATTTGCGAATTTGTAATGGTATGTATCTATGAGCCAATCAAAAAGAGGTCTCAATGGATTCAAATTAAATACTACAATTATTAGAAGTACAGGGATTAGATATTTTATTATTTTTTTCATATTAATTACATCCTGTGTTGGATTGAACTTTAACGGATTTATTGTTGCACCAGCGACTCCAGCAAAATCCATAGTAGTTTTTATTGAATGGATCTTTATTACTCTTTCCAAATAGATGAATCGCAGTAATAGCGATGGCAGAAGTCAATAGTCTAAGAACTAAAGTTTTAATGAAGACATAACTCATCGTCGTTGGCGTTCCCAGTGAATTCAGCTATTTGGATTGCATTGCCATAGTTGTAATTACTATTCATAGGTGAAAAATCTACTCATTACCTGTTTTTGAGGATAGATCTCGATTATTACACTATCGCCTAATAAGCCTAATTTATCAATAAAGAATCCAGTCGATATTGACGGGCTGCTCACAAAAATATCATAACTACTTCTTTTTAGTTTTATAGAAAATTTGCCTTTTCTATCGCAATAAGCTGTCTTATCCTTCTCATATATAGATTGACCTGCGCTTCTAAAGTTCACAGATACTACTTGAGTGATATCATTCGGTTGAATTACACGTCCTGAAACAGTAACAGAATCTTTTTTATAATATTCTTCTGCCTCCTTAAAGGTAGTTGTATACCAGAATGTGTAGCTTGCTCCATAACTATAAATTTTGCTTTTTGTTGCGCAAGCAGTAAACAGTAATGATACCAGAATTACACTTATTATATTTTTCATTTTATTTACATCTAAGTGATAATTTATTCCCTACCGGATACATGTGTAAATGGCAATTAAGAATACAGCATAATTGGCAACTTGGCTTGCAGCACTTTTGGCACTAATAAATACACAATCCAGTTCAAAAGTATGCTATAAAATTTACTTGTCCAAGAACGTTTTTCTATTCTCCATTCTATAGCTCTCTCCTGTTAGATTTATGATTTCACAGCGGAACAATATCCGGTCTAAAAGTGCCGTTGCAATAACCTCGTCTTCGAGCATCTTGGCCCATTCTGTCGGCTTCTTATTGGCGGTTACGATAATGGAAGTCGATTCATAGATCTGGTTGAAGAAGTGGTCATGTTATAAAAGCCAAAGTCTACCTGGGCTTGGTTACCATAGGGAAGTTCGGGGGGCATCTGAAAATCACGGCCGGTGGTTTCTTTGGGAATATTGTACTCCATGCGGATACCCTGTACCAAGTTAAAAACAGTCCTGGCGCTGACCTGAGGGAAGTTGGAATCATACTCTTTGAGCCAGTCACACATCTTGGCTGCCGAGGTGTAGTTGTACAGCTCCAGTTTTTCCCTTACGAAATCACGGTAGGGATCCAGTAACTTTTTCTTGGAAGAGGGGGCTTCCAGTTCTTTTTGGTAACTTCGGTCATCTTTGGACAGAAGCTTTTTTACGGTGCGCCAGTTCAGACCGAGATGATAGGAGATCCTGCGGATCGAATTGCCTTCCCGGTGCATTCTGTGAACCTCATGATAGGTCATAAATTTACTTAAATAATAGTTCATAATAACTTTGTCTTTATACTAAAACAAAGCTTGTTTTTTCTTTTGGAACTCCGTGTTCCAAAAGATGAACTATGTATTTATTAGTGCCATTTTTGCTGCACTCTTATTTGCCAAAAGTTGTGTATTCTGATTTGCCGATTACATACGGTTTCCCGTATAATTTCATCCTAAATCAGCTTTACCTTTGTCAAAGGTTATTGTAGACACATAGACAATGGATATATTTTTGGGATGGATTATCTTTTCGTTAGCAGTAGGTGCTATCGGTGCCAATAGGAATATAGGTTTTGCAGGAGCATTCTTTCTTTCATTATTCCTATCTCCGGTTATTGGACTCATATTCACACTGGTATCTAAATCAGACGATCAGGTTAAATTTGAAACAGAATTACTATCCAATACGAAAAAGCAAACTGACAGGGTCTTAGAAGCAAGAGGCAAGTCCTTTACAGATGAATTATTTAAACTTAAGAGTTTGCTCGACTCAGACCTGATTACCCGGGAGGAATTTGAAATGGAGAAGGAAAACTTAAGAAGTAACTTATCACAAAAGAAGACCGTGTTATCACTTTATTGTTCGTCCACCTCCAGCATTTCTGGAAGATTGATGGTCCGGGTAGGAGACAAAGGAAACTTTATAGATTTGCCACAGGGACGGGATAATGCCTTAGATTTCGATGTACATGCAGGCGAGGTTAAAGTGGTAATCAGCCCGACTGGAATTTTTGCCAGCGAAAAAAAAGTCTATCTAAAAACGGTGATGAATGAAAGCATTCTATATGATATATCTGAAATTTATATGCAGTAGAGAGACATTTAATTATTACATCTGGATTATCACAAGTAATGTTTGACTTTGAAACTAGCTTTCCAATTTGGCAAATTGCGTATATTTAAGAGTTATCTGAAATTGTTATAAATCAGTTGCTAAATGGAACAAATAGAATTTTCGAAATTAATACTTAAGTTTCTGGAAGGAAATTATCCACAGTTTACTCAGACAATAAAATTTCATGATGACGGATCTTTTGATTGTGAATTGAAAAGTGAATCCGGAATATTTTCAATTTGGATTGCAACATATAATACTGAAATCACTATTGGAATTGAAGATCCAAATGGAAAAACAGATATTCATAATCATATTCCATGTTATGGGTTAGATGATTTAGGAGCTTGCGTCGCAGAATTATCTTCAATCATTGAGGATATTAAAGCTGATAATTTAGTTTTATATCAAGATGAGGATGGAAAATATGATTGGATAGAATCATTTGAATCTGAAAACCTTGTTAACTGTAAAAAGTTTTCCTGGAAGATTAATCCCGACGTCACATAATAGCAGTTTTTCCTTCCACCGAGACTGTAACGCAAACTGTAACAGAAAAATAATTCAATGAGATTATTTGATACTAATTGCATGAAATTTTTAAATCGAAGCCTCCGTCCATAACGCTATAAAAATTTAATCAAAAATTAGTGGAGGTCAGATTTTTTGGGAGACGTCAATCTAATATCACTATTAAAGTTTATAGTGCTACACTTTTGTTCAATAATTGATCAGTTGGTGTCAATTTTTCGCAGAGATTCCTATCTTAACCTAACAATTAACCACTTATAGATCAACTATGAAATTATTTATTTTGCCATTTGTATGGCTATGTTTTGTCGCATGCGACAAAATAACACCTTCAAAAGAAGAAGCTGCGTTGTTGAAATCAGAAAACCACAGCACGCGCGCCAGTTTAAGTACAGCAGTAACAACCTATCCTTTGCCCAGCAGTCTGCCAAATCAGTATAGATCCGCGGCCTATACAGTCAGCGCGGGCGGGAATGCAATCGGCCTCTATCATGCTGGAAATAACAGTTGGGGAAATAGTGTAAGTTATGGTTACTTCGATTTCAGCGGCACAGTTTCGGTATCAATCACTCCCTCCAGCGGCTTTAGTACATTCAAATTAGTTCCTGCGTCATTAGGCATCACAGGGGTGAGATCCGGCAACACAATTACTTTCACCCTCTCTCAGCCGACCAATATATCACTGGTATTGGACAACAACTACCAGGGAAAGGTGCTGCATTTATTTGCACAGGAGCTGGAAAGTAATATTCCATCTACCACCGACCCGAATGTACTGTATTATGCTCCGGGATATTACGATCTGAGCTCGCAGCCACCGTTGACCTTGAGTTCCGGAAAAACATTATATATCGCCGGCGGAGCAGTTATTAGAGGAAGAGTAAAAATAGATAATGCATCAAATGTGACAATAAGGGGTAGGGGCATTCTGCTTAACGATTACAACAGTCCGACAGATGATATTGCCCTAGCATTAGGGACAGTAAGTAACTCAACTGTGAAAGATATCATTGTCAATCGAAACATCGGAAGCTGGACTGCTGCCATGCATAATTGTTCATTCGTCAACGTATCAAATTATAAGGCTGTCAGCCCATATTTTGCCAGTTCCGATGGGTTCAATATCAATAGCAGCCACGATATTACTTTTGATAAATCCTTTATCCATTCTGCTGATGATGCAGTTGCCATCAAAGGAATGTCGGATCAAATTCCGGCCAATTCCCTACCTGTATACAATATTATCTATAAAAATGCGCAATTGTGGGCTGACGCAAATAATACAATCGGTATCGGTGCGGAGACACGTGCGGCCTATTTTCAGAACATTAAGTTTCAAAACATCGATATTTTATACAATTACGACGACAAAAATCATCCAGATGTGCTTCCTGATCGCTCCGCCATCAATATTTTTGCCCTACATGGCACCTATTTTAATGATATAACCTTTGAAGACATCCGTGTGGAAAAAGCAAAACGATTAATAAATGTACAGATGGATGAAACATTTTATTTCGGTTCATTGACAGGAAACTGGAGCTGGCCCGGAGCAATGACAAACATTCTCTATAAGAATATTACATCTACCTCCGGAGGCAGCAACGAAGTTAAGCTGGTTGGCTGGAATGATAGCCATCGCATCGAAGGAGTAACCTTCGAGAATGTGAAGATAAATGGCAATTATATAAAGGATTTTAAGGATAGTCATCTGACGCTGAATCAGTATGCAAATGCGGTCAAGATCATCAGTCCATCGGGTACAGTTAATAGTGATGTATATAATGCATCGACCGATTTTTCCACTGCACAGGGAACACGCAGATGGTATTATAAATACTGGCAAGCTGGTATAGGTACAAGTTTGATGAGCTGGAATCCGGACGGATCCAATCATTGGCGCGGTTCGGGTAGCTATGACGCCATATGGAATGGTGGCGGTAACATCTATATTCATCCCGATAATAGCCAGCCGATACTCGCATGGAATGCGCCAAAATCTGGTACCGTAAAAATTACTGGTCTGGTTCGTAAAAATGATACCGGGGGCGGGGATGGCGTCAACGTGAGTATTTGGAAAAATAATGCAATGATCTGGCCATCCGGCAGCTGGCAAACGATTGTTTACAACAATACCACTGGATTTTGGCATGATATCAATGTGCCTGTCACTTTTGGAGACGAATTATCCTTCCGTGTGGACCAACGTTCCAATTCGGGCTGGGATACTACATATTGGAATCCAGAAATTGCTTATCAATAAGCATTTGTGCTATCCATTTCAATCCTTGGTATTGAAATGGATAGTGATTATTTAGCCTTTCTATATTGGCTTGGCGTTATACCGAAGAAATCTTTAAATTGTTTGCTGAAATAGTTTGCATTGGAATAGCCTAACTTATATGCAATTTCAGAAATGCTAAAAGATGGGTCTTTTAATAAGGTTTTAGCATAATCAAGTTTGACTTTAATAATGAAATCAGTAGGAGTGAGATCTGTTATTTTTTTCAGCATTAGATACAATTGGGTTCTGCTAATGCGCATTTCTTGCGCTAGTTGATGGACTGAAAAATTATTCTCCGCGATGTTTCTAACGATAATCTCCTGAACTTTTAAAATAAAAGTTTCCTCCTGTGAGTTTGCTTCTTCTTTAATTCGTAAAGGCTCCGCCTGACTGTAGTAATGGCGTAGCGTAGCTTTATTTTTTAATAAACTACCCATTTTAGCCAGTAGCTCCTGCGTGCTGAAGGGTTTATTGATATAGCCATTTGCGGCTAATTCATAACTTTTGATTTTATTGGCAATCGTATCATAAGAAGTCATTAGGATAATCGGGATGTGTTTGGTCTTCGGGTTACTTTTCAAATGCTTGCATAATTCATATCCATCCATGATAGGCATCATAATATCGCTGATCACCATGTCGATCGGATTATTTCGAATGTATTCTAAAGCTTCTTGTCCATTGTGAGCGATGATGACATGGTAGGATTCCAGTAATTTATTTTTAAATAGTTCTGCCAGATCAGTATGATCTTCTACCAGAAGAATTTTATGCGTATTGCCTTCCGACGGAACATCAAATCTTATTTGGCTGTTATCAGTGTAAATCACGTCGTCTATGAGTTCCATTGTTGCATGTAATTCGAGATCTGGGTCATCCGGAAGCTCGGACGCAAAATTATCCACCGGTATAGTTAGTGTAAATTGTGTTCCATCTTCAATACTGCTATTCACATCAATTTGTGCGTTTATACGTTTGGTGAGTCCTATGACCAACGCTAGACCAATACCGTTATTATCGTAATAATCGCCCGTAGACTTTTGTCTGAAATAAGGTTCAAATATTTTTTCAATCTGTTCTTGTGGTATATAGCTACCCGTGTTACTTACATGAATAACAACTTCATTGCTGCCTGTGGAAGCAGCCAATACCAGTAGTATCCGACCACCCACCTCACAGTTTTTAAACGCATTGCTCAGCAAGTTGCTGATTATTTTTTCCAGTTTGTCAAAGTCGAGGTCGACATTTACTTCCGTCAATGGGTGATCAAATCGATATTCAATATGTTTACGATCAAATAAAGGAGCAAACATCGAAAAGATATTTTGACAAAATGAGACCAGGTCTCCATTCATGGTATTTAATGGCATATTGCTGCTTTCAATCTCCCTAAATTCCATCAATTGACTTATCAGGAACGTGAGCCGTTTAATATTCTTTTGGGAGATTTCATATTCCTTGATGTTTTCAATCTTATTATTTGAGAAAAGATCTTCCTGTATCGCCATAATAATGGCTAATGGAGTCTTAAGTTCATGGGACATGTAGGTGAAAAAATCAAGCTTACTTTTATTCAGTTCCTCTAATTTAGACTTTTCTACTTCAGCCAGTTTTATCTTCAAGATTTTCAAATGTCGTCTTTTTAAGAACTTTCTAAATAGGATGAGCGCCACAATCACCAATGCCCCATATACGCAGAGCATAATATTGCTCAGCAGGAAATGGGGTTTGATTTTGATCAGCAATTTTTTTGTCGCAATGATATTATTGTTCAGATCAACTAACTTAATATGTAGTTCGTAATTTTTTGATTTCAAGGAAGTAAAAGTTATTGTTCCTGAAGCTTTCGAAAGTTCATACCAACGCTTATCAATGTCTTTTAAAGTATAAAATATGCGATAGTTTTCGCGGCTTTGCGGATCGAAATTTACTTGGTTCACCTCAATCGAAATCATATTTTGATCATAAGGCAGCACGATCTCATTCGTGTGATCAATACCTTTTTCAAAATACTTTTTGTTTCTGAGTTGGCTGATATTAAATATTTTAAAATCAGAAAAGTAGAGTAAGGGTTTATGTGCAGGAAGAGGATCAAGCTGTGGCGCCTTAAAAAAACATATTCCATCAACAGATCCAAAATATAAGGTATCATTGTAATAATAGGCGGAACGCTCGTTAAACCAAGACGTGTTTAACCCCCAGCTGACATTGAAATTCTTAATGGACCGGTCGGTATCAATACAGTATAAACCATTTGTTGTTGATAGCCAATACCGCTTGGAATTGTCTTTCTTGATGCCATGTATTTGAATATTTATTTTTCCTCGACCGGGATAAGGCAGTAGATGACCATTGCTATCAATAAAATAAAGATAGTTTTGCTTTGTTCCCAAAAGAACATTTTCTCCATCAAGGAGCATGGAGAGGAATTGTACCCTATTTCCCTTATCAAGTTCTTTCTTATATATTTTAGTTGTCTTTTTGCTCCAGTCATAACATATGATCTCATCGAGGCAGCAAATCCATATTAAATTATTGTTTACCGCGATATCATTGATCGTCGAGGTCGTTTTAATTAGGGTTGTAAAATTATCTTTATGGCGATCATATATGCTTACAAAACCATCTGTCCCCACAAGTAGATAATCCTGGTTGAAGTTTCGGATGGAGAATATTCTATTATTTGGCAGGGATGATGCTTTGTTCTTATCATATTGGTAATGCTTGATTTTGTTGCCCTGATCAGCTAGGCAGTACAGACCGTTTGATTCTGACCCAGCCCAAATATTGCCCTGAGCATCTCCTTCCAGTGATATGATATTATCACTGATGTTGCTATTTTTCTGATTGAACCTTTTTATTATCTGCGATTGCCCATTGTATACATTTATCCCGATGGCGTTGGTTGCCACCCAAAGCTGTTTTTTAGACGACATGAGTATATTGTTTATCACAATCCCACGGGCTCTTTCCGGATTGGTGACATGTAAAAAATCTAGCCAAGAGTCATTTTTTGAAAGACAGAATGCTCCATTAAAATAAGTCCCCAATATCATGTCATCGAGCTTACTTTTGTAGATCGCACAGACAGTTGAATTAAGCTCATTGTCAAAGTTCTCTATTAACATCCGATACTCTGTATACTGGTTGATATAGTCAAATACGGCCACGCCTTTGTTATGTCCTATCCAAAGTCTGCCCTCTGCATCTTCGGCAATACTGCATACATTTTGGATCTGTGTGGGCTGCGGTAGCTGTGCCTTAAATTTATTTTGAATAGGATCGAAGCGCAGGATACCATGCCTTTTGGTTCCTACCCAGGTCAGATTTTTACTATCACAGTACAGAGAGGTAATCAGCACATCCCTGTCATAGCTTTCCGCGAAATTAAAACTGGCTAAAACATTCCCTTTTTTGTCACATTTGGCAACGGTGGTGAAAGTAGCTCCCCATAGGTTACCTTGATTATCTACCTGAATCCTATTAAAGTATACATTGTTATTGAGCACAGTAATCTTTTGTTCAGCCCATTTATATAACGTATTGTTGCATAGTATTACAACGCCATCTATCGTCAAGGCCAAGGCTTTCGACGTATTATGCAATTCGGTTTTGATCAATAGCCTATATTTGTTGGTGCTGAAATCATATCCATATATGCCATTATCCGCAGCAATGATCATTTGCTGTTTGAATGATTTAATTTCGATGATTTTACCCGGTTGAAAGATTGAGTCGCTAATGGACTTTGGATTGTCCATGACGTGGGCGCCATCATATAGGTTAATGCCATCACTCGTTCCGATCCAGATACGTCCTATGGGGTCTTCAGCGATTGCGGTTACCCGATTTGAGAGAAGGCCATTTTCTTGTGTGAGCTTATTATATTTTCTGATATGCTGTGCCTCCAGTGATAGACAGGTAAACAGTAGATAACAAAATATGAAAAACGTTTTTTGAGTCATTTTCTTTAGGCTTTGCTTATTCATCAAATAAACAACTATATATAGATTATTAAATATAATATCGTTTATTTAATTGTAATATCGTTCAGCTTCTTAAAAAAAAATGATGAAAAATTAAATTCATCCATATTTAAACCATATTATCTTTTTTAGTTAGAATAACTCCTTATTTTCGGGACGAAGTTGCAGATCACCTTGTTCTGCGGCACATGTAACCAATTACCAAATTTAGGAAGAGATGAACCGAAAAAAGTTAAACCATAATGTGCTCTATTTTCTCGTTGTTTTTCTATTAGAGCCACCTGCCGTTCATGCGGCGTGGAGAGCGAAAGCAATTTCTGTGGATCGCTATTGCGAACAGGAAATCCGCAGCGGACGTGTCATGGACCAGCAGGGAGCTCCACTTGCTGGTGCTAATATTAAGATAACGGGAACGCAGATAGGTACCAAGACCGATAGTGAGGGACGGTTTAGTATCAACGTTGGTTCTGGACAGAGCCTGCAAGTTTCATTTTTGGGTTATAAACAGACTGTTGTCCAGGTCGAATCTGGGATGGGCGAACTGATGATCAAACTTGAGCAGGACAGTTTTGGACTGCAGGATGTTGTTGTCGTAGGATTTGGAAAGCAAAAGAAAGTAAATCTCACGGGAGCAGTTACCTCCGTTTCCATGACTGATATAGAAAGCCGTCCCATTACCAACGCTTCCATGGCGTTAGCTGGAAAAGTGGCCGGACTACAGGTTACGCAAAATTCAGGACAGCCCGGTGCTGACGGCGGCACCCTAACGATCCGTGGTATCGGTACATTGAACAATGCGTCGCCCTTAGTCGTCATAGATGGGTTTGAAGCAGCAATTAACGATGTAGATCCCAAAGATATCGCCTCCATATCCGTACTAAAAGACGCTGCATCGGCATCGATATATGGCAATAAAGCCGCTAATGGTGTTATTTTGATTACGACAAAAAGAGGGCAGGAAGGAAAACTGAAAATAAAATATGATGGATATGCCGCAGTTCAACAAGTTACGCGGTATCCAGAATTGTTGAATTCCTATGATTATCTAACGCTACTGAATGAAGCGAAAATAAATTCAGGTTTCCAGCCGCAGTATGATGATGAATACATAAGCCATTATAAAGAGATCAAGGATCCAGTACGCTATAGGGATTACAATTGGGCAGATTTTTATTTTAAGCCTGCATTACAGCAAAACCATTATTTGCAGCTTAGTGGCGGTAAGGAAAATATTGTTTATGCCATTTCCGCAGGATACCTCAGTCAAAAAGGTATTGTTGAGGGTACGAATTATGATAGATATAATTTCCGATTCAATACCCAGCATTCATTTTTAAACAATAAAGCACATTTGGGCCTTACTGTCTCGGGATATATCGGTAAGTCAAAGGACCTGATCGAAGGGGCTGGGGCGACGATTGCCCGAATTACCCAAATGGCACCATTTGTCGTTCCAAAGATAGAAGGGTACGGATGGACAGACTGGTTCTATAGCGATGCGATTAAAGAAGCAGGAGGAGGGCAGACCTTCGACAATAGCAATTTGAATACAATCGCCAATTTGACCATTAATCTAACACCGCGGCTGACTTTTGAAAGTGCGCTGAGCTATGTGACCAACAACGACCGGCAGCTATCCTATGCGCCAAATGTAGATCTATTTCTGGTTACTAGGGCAGCCGACGGAACCAGCATCATTGGAAAAAACAATTCCAGAGAATCTTCCATCAGCAAAAGCTCAAATAAATATGGTACTATTTCCAGCTGGGCAAACCTTAGTTATGCCTATGACTTAGCAAAAGATCATCATTTTAAAGCGCTGGCAGGTTTTCAGCAATTTCAATGGAAAGGCAATTATTTCCAGACATCAATCAAGCGGCTGTCCGCCAATTTGCCTTACTTTAGTGTGGGTGACCCCTCCTCTGCCAAAAATAGTGATTGGGGAAGCAAGGAAACCTCCATAGGTTTTTTTGGCAGGTTGAATTACGACTATAAGGGTAAATATCTATTTGAGGGCAACTTGCGGTACGATGGCGCCTCGAAATTTGCGCGAGGCCACAAATGGGGTACATTTCCTTCTTTTTCTGCCGGATGGCGCCTATCTCAAGAACGTTTTTTCAAGGGACTTACTTTTGTTCAGGATCTAAAGATAAGGGGATCTTG
This sequence comes from Sphingobacterium athyrii, assembly GCF_003071065.1. Classification (GTDB taxonomy): domain Bacteria; phylum Bacteroidota; class Bacteroidia; order Sphingobacteriales; family Sphingobacteriaceae; genus Sphingobacterium; species Sphingobacterium athyrii. The sequence goes on from NZ_QCXX01000003.1 coordinate 359,269, forward strand.
GGGGATCCTGGGCAACCAAAATATCGGCAACCCCTATGCTGGTGCTGATATATTAGCGTTAGGAGGAAGGCAGAACAACTATATTTTTAACAATCTCGACAACGTAGGCGCAGCCGTTTCGGTGATCGCCAATAAGGGGCTTACTTGGGAACAGACGACACAGACTAATATCGGTCTTGACCTACAGATCTTCAAGGATTTTAACATAACAGCAGATTATTATATTAAGAATACAAGCGGTATTCTGCTACAGTTACCTATTTCCAGCACTTTTGGTTTTACAGATGTTCCCTTCCAGAATGCAGGAAAAATGCGCAACAAAGGACTGGAGCTGGCATTGGGATACCATAAAAAAGTCAATGAATGGCTCTTCAAGGCAAATGTTGCTGTAGCCCACAATCGAAATCGTGTGACTGACCTGAAGGGAATGAGCCCGATCATTTACGATGGCGCTATATTAAAAGAAGGCGTAGAGTCCACTTCGTTATTTGGATACGATACCGAAGGTATATACCAGAGTGAAGGGGAGATACAACAGCATCTCCGTACTTTCGATGGAGATGGACACTCCCTATTAAATTCTTACGCAGGCCTGCGGGCCCAACCCGGAGATGTCAGGTTGAAGGATCAGAATGGTGACCGGATTATCAATGATAAGGATAAGGTCGTATTGGGACATACCGCTCCTGATTATGTGTTTTCTGCGGACCTGAATGTTCAATACAAGGGATTTGAGCTGCGCGCTCTTCTGGAGGGCACATCTGGTGGCAAAGGATGGAGTGCAGGGCAGTTGGTTACACCATTCTTTAATGGCGGATATAATGGCGCCAGCTGGCTTATAGATAGATGGACGCCTGAACGGCCCAATAATACCTATCAGCGTGTCTATTTTGACAATCAGCGCAGCAATCTAAAGTCTAGTTATTTCGTAGAAGACCTCTCATACCTTCGGGTCAAGAATCTCGAACTGAGTTATAACCTCGCTGACCAACTACTTCGTAGGCTCTCTATCCAAGGATGCAGAGTTTTTATCAGCGGACAAAATTTGCTGACGTTGACAAAGTATAAAGGCTTTGACCCAGAAGCTTCGGGCAATCCCAGAGAGGGGACAAGAATTGGAAACTATCCGCAAGTGAAAACCTACACCGTTGGCGTGAATTTGACATTCTAAACTAATCGACATGAACTCAAAACTATTGCTTTATACATTTATTATTTCAGGAATGCTATCCGCTTCCTGCCAAAGTTATCTGGATACGGTTCCCGAAGACAAAGTAACCCCTGAAAGCTTTCTGACAGGAGTAGAGCAAGCTAACACGCTATTAAACGGAGTATACAATCAATTGTACTATGACAGTCCTGATAAGATGGTTCCTTATGTCTACGACAATATGAGTGATAATTCCTTCAATTCGCATTCTTGGGATCCAGCGCCACAATTTGCATCCGGTACACAGACGGGTGACAGTGATTTTACCTTGGTCAAATGGAAATATAACTTTAGAGGCATCTCACGTGCAAATTCATTGCTCAAAGGGCTCGCTGGCGCAGATGCGATCGCTAATTCGGACAAGGCTAAAATAAGTGCTGAAGCGCGTTTTTTAAGGGCGTACTATTATTTTGATCTAGTCTGTTTTTATGGCGAGGTACCCATTTTGGACGAACAGACCGTTTTAAACAATCCCGAACGGGGCAAATTGGATGCGGTACTATCGTTTATAAACAACGATCTTGATTATGCGATAGATCAGCTTCCGGTCGCATTAGGAGGAGAGCGTGCATCCAAAGGTGCAGCTTTGATGTTGAAACTTCGGGTGGCCGAATGGATGAATAAGCCCGAGCTTGTCATTTCCCTGGCCCAGCAGATACAAAAACTCGGTTATCAGCTGTATCCGAATTATTTTGAGCTTTTTCAGCCAGCGGGTATTGAGCAAAAAGATAACCCCGAGATTATCTTTAAAATAAACTACGCCAAAGATCTGCAGAGCAGCGAAGTCTCTAAAATTTTTGGGAATTGGAACAACTTTACGCCGACTCTCCAGATGGTTGATAGTTATTATACTACGAATGGATATCCAATCCGTGACATCCGTACCACCGATGGTGCATATATTGCAGGCGACCCTAGTTATAATAAAGACCGCCCTTTTGACAATCGTGATCCGCGGTTGCAGCTATCCATCGTTGTTCCCGGTTCCGAGTTTAGATTAGATGGCCAAGGTTGGTATCAGGCACATTACATACCTGCCAACTGGGATGTTGCCACATCTTTTACTGTCCGTAAATTTGTTGATCCCTATCTCAAGACACTGACCAATGAAACCACAGACCGAATTGTGATGCGTTATGCAGAAGTGTTGCTTGCCTGGGCAGAGGCGGAAAACCAGCTCCATGGCCCTTCTGCTCAAGTTTACGAACTGCTCGATAGAGTAAGATCACGTGTCGGGATGGTGAAAGTTTCAAAGGCCATGCCTAATATTTCCCAGGCCGTTATGACAGAGGTAATTCGCAATGAGAGACGTGTAGAGTTTTTTGCGGAGGGGAGACGATGGTTTGATATCCGACGTTGGAAAATAGCTGAAGCCGTTATGGTCGATGCATTAGGTTATGATAAATCCAAGCTTTCCTGGTACTCGGATGGCAACATTACAACCTACTGGCAGTATATTCCTATTGTCGTTGACCGCAGGTCTTTTAATCCCAACAGGGATTATTTGTGGCCGATACCCAATGAAGAACTAAATGCTAACCCGAACATTAAACAGAACTCAGGATATTAATCATTCAAATATTGTAAAACTGAAACGAATGAAGACACAATATATCTATTTTTTCATACTCCTATTATTTATGTCCTGTACAGAAAAAATCGAGTATGTTAACCCTACTTGGGTACAACAGCTATTACCAGTGAATAGCACGCAAATTAAAATTGATTATTTTGACAATGAGACCGTGCAGGAGTTTAGCTGGGTACAGCGGGAGGGAGCTACCTACACCTTAATTCTGGGCATTGACGAGAATTTTGGCAATCCAATTCGATATGAAGTGGGAGCAAAAGCCAGCTATAAAATTCCCAATCAAGAATTTTTGGATGATCTGAAAAAACTAAATCCAGCGTTTAAAAATTCAGGCCGATTTTTTTGGAAGCTAGAACAGCGAAATCAAGGAAAAGTCGAAAGCGTATGGCGCTATTTTGATGCTTTGGTTTCAGTATCCAGCTTTGTCGACCCTCGGGATCAAGAACATTACAAGGCATTGCAATTTGTCTTGCCCGGAGGCAAACTTGTTACCATGATGTCTGAGAATCTCAGGGCAACAGTATATTCGGATGGCACCAAGTTACCGCTACCTCGAAAACTAGCACCAGATGACAGTCCAGCTGCCGTTCGGAATATTGCAGGTGGATTTTATTCATGGGGCACAGTGGTCCGTGATGAAGCCATCGCAAGGGAGAAAACCCTGGCTGGCGAAAATATTCAGGGCATTTGTCCCGATGGCTGGCATGTTCCTGCGTTTGCAGAGTGGAAAGAAGTCATCAATTACCTCGGACCAAACTCAGGCAATAAAGTCAAAAACCCACAGTTCTGGATTCAAAATGGGTCGATTACCGATGAGGTCAAATTCAATATTGTGCCCTCGGGATTTTATTGGAATGAAGGACTTTCATTTCTCACAGATCCGGGAACAATGTGTGGATTCTGGACCTCGTCACCAGCCTTAAAAGGATATCAATATTCCTGGGAAACACTTTCAGCGGACCGTACTGGTGAGGCGTCAGCTGTCATTATTTACAACGATCCCGGTAATCCAGATATCAATACACAATCGAGGAGCAGCGCAGGTGGAGGCAACTTTCACTATAATGTACGTTGTATTATGAACTAAATTTAAGATAGCCATTATGAACTATAAAATATATATCAGTTTCGTTTTCATTAGCGTAAATCTGTTTTTCTCCTGTAAAAGCGACAATGAATTTTATGAGGTCGGCTTTCAGCCGACTATATTGCTCAAACCGGTGGCAGATTCACTGGTTATATTGGATAAGAATAATCCAAGTATGTTGGTCGAATTCGAGTATTTTTCAAAAAGACCCTATATAGATTACAACCTTCTTCTTGCTGTAGACCCCACGTTGACCACTGAAAGAAAAGTGATATCTGCCGGAGTAGGAGAGAAATACTTTCTGACCCATTTTGTTCTGGACTCACTGATGAATACCATGCATTTCAAGCCTGGTGAGCAAGCAGCCATTTACTGGAAAGTAGAAGCTAAAAATTCCGAATTCAGTACGACCGATGAGATTCGCCGTCTGAAAGTACAACGGTTTAAATAATGATTAACAATAGTGAAAAAATGACAACTATCAACAGAAAGTATATCCGACAGATACTTATATTATTCGCAAGCTCAGTTTTACTGACGGGGGTCTTAACAGGTTTTAAATGGATTTCCGAACAGGACGACGACAAAGTACAGATTGTCATGTTTGGGGATTCGATCACCAAAGGTGGTGATTGGATAGCATTATTAGGAAGGGGAGACGTCAAAACCAGCGGCTTCCCGGGGTTTACCACCTCACATCTTGTCTGGCTATTAAAGGAAAACGTCATTGATCTGAAGCCCCGTGTATGTTTTCTCGAGGGCGGTATCAATGACATAGGCGTAGGGATCCCTTTGGATCGAACCAAGAGCAATTACCGTACACTCATCGATGGACTGCTGGAACATCAGATTATTCCCGTCGTCCAGTCGATCCTCTATCAGCGGGATAATCCAGAGAGCAAGATCCAGGTAGATAGCATGAACAGCTATTTGAAAGCCTATTGTCAGAGCAAGGGAGTTTACTATTTGGATATAAACGCCAAGCTTAGTTCTTCTACAGGTCTCAAAGCGCAATACACGATCGATGGCACCCATATCAACCAGGATGCCTATGAGATTTGGGCAGCGGAAATCAAGAACCTTTTAGATTCCAGATTAAAGTATTGAGCTCATTAGACGTTTTTTATGATACGATTAACCCTTTTCAAGCTCGGAATGCTGGTTCAATTACTATTAGGTTGGACAGCTTTAAGCGCAAACATCATCAACGTAACCGAGTTTGGAGTGATACCAGATGATGGGCAAGACGACCGTCAGGCTTTACAGTTGATTTTGGATTCCCTCAAAGACGGAGATAAGGTATATTTTCCGTCAGGTACCTATTCATTTTCATCGGCTTTGAGACTCTCCGGTAAGATTGGTATTGAGATCTATGGTAGCATTGGTACGAATACGTCCACACTTATGGCTACCGGATTTGATCCTTTCAGTTCCAAGGTTAGCTGGACGAGTTTATTGGAGGTCCGAGACTGTAAAGACCTTGTCATACGCGACCTTTTTATTGACGTTGATAAGCCCGTCAGTATCAATGGTACGATCGCCGATATAGGCAACAGTTTTGAAGGAAATTTCTATATACTCGACCTTTTACCTGAATTTGCTGAGTACGCAAGCCGTTTAGCCGATCTCAAGATCATGCATCAGCTCAGCTATGATGCAGATGGAACACCCAATTATCATATTTCCACCCATTTTGAACTTGCGAATGGAAACTATCCCCGTATAGAAAAGCTAGGCACACTACGTTTGAAAATCTATAATGATCATGCTAATAAGCTCACTAGAGGTGAACATATCAATCTGAGACTAAAAATTACGGGAAATCCCTGTTTTAGTTTTTTAGGTGTCAATACATTAACAATACGAGATATTACCATCTGGCAATGGCCTGCTTTTGCGATGTACGTATCAGACCTAGCAGACAGTCGTCATCGATCCAGCGATATGACACTACAACGTATTCAGATGAAACCAAAGCCCACATCTGGGCGTTTAATGTCCATTAGCGCAGATGGCATACATGTAGCCTCTATGTCGGGTACGTTTAAGGCCGAACGCTGTGAATTTGTTGGATTGGGCGATGATGCCATTAATATACACAGTCGTTTGTGCACTATCGGCAAGATCAGTGCTGACTCGGTTTTATTGATCAATGGTTGGACGAAAGCTCCCGTCGAAGATGATTGGGCCTTCAAGGATGATATTATCGAATTTTTGGATGGCAAGACGGGCCTGCCAAAGGGCAAGTCAAAGGTGAGATTTCGTGACAAGGGACATTATCAATTACAATCAATTCCAAAGAATATCTGTGTAGGCGATTTCGCTGCAAAAGACACACGTACACCATCGACCATTATACGGGATTGTATGGTTTCAAACAGTCGTGCCCGAGGATTTGTGGTCCAGTCCAATAAAGTTGTTGTTAGCAATAATAAGATATGGAATATTTCGGGACCAGCTATATTATTGTCCTGCGATATGGATCGTTGGTTTGAAGCAACGACGGTGAAGAAGGCATTAATAACGGGTAACAGGATAAATAACTGTGGCAAATACCTCAGGTGGGGTGATACCCTGACAGGTTATGGCGCCATAGCCGTTAAGACAGGGCATGAGATAGGAGGGATTGATAAGCCCGCTGGTGTACATCGTAATATAACCATTCGAGCAAATACGATCAGCGACTGTGCAAATTCAGCAATCTTTGTATCTTCGACTGATGGTGTTAAAATATCAAAGAATCGAATCGAGAATAGCAGCCATGGTTCCAGTATTCCATATTACGGAAATTATGCTATTTACCTAAAAAATTGTGTCAATGATCAGGTTTTTGACAATAGCTTTAATCAGGTAAAGAAATTATTAGGAAAGGATTGACCTATAATAACACTGCGAATGTGGTTTATTTAAAGAAAGGATATGCGCCAGTTGGGAAGTTTATTTTCGAAAGGGAAAATTCTATTGCTATGAGAAGGCTATTGAAAGGAGTTAACAAAGAATCTAAAATTATGAATTTAAGGGAAGCTAAAGTAGAAGATATACCGCAAATACAGGTAGTAAGAAATGCTGTAAAAGAAAATACACTATCAGACCCTAGTCTGGTAACGAATCAGGACTGTGAAGATTTTATTACAAAGCGGGGCAAGGGTTGGGTATTTGAAATTGATAACAGCATAATTGGTTTTTCAATTGTCGACCTTATCGATAATAATATCTGGGCCTTATTTGTACATCCTGACTATGAGAAGAATGGAATAGGGAAACAGCTGCATGATATCATGATTGACTGGTACTTCTCAAAAACAAAAGAAACAATCTGGTTGGGGACAGCACCCGGAACAAGAGCAGAAGCATTCTATAGAAAAGCAGGATGGACGGAGATAGGCATACATGGCATGGGAGAAATTAAATTTGAAATGCTGTTTGAAAAATGGCTGGCTATTCGAGTATAATTAATTTGGGTATTGAAGAGCTTTCAAAACGGCCACCATGCGGTTATAATATTGCTGAAACAAAAACAGCCTAGCGAATTAAAAATAAGAATCGAGCAGCAGGCTTCGCAGAAATTGGAAGAGGCCGGGTTGAATGTTTCGGAGATTCGTGAGCGCGCGATCTCGAATTTTAGCTAGGGGAGGAACTTATCTGTTATAGCTGGGGTAGAGATCAGTAGGTAGGTCCAATCATTTTTCTCGTTATTCACAAGTCCGTTAATGAGGCCTTTATGCAAAATGAGAAAGCATAGATAGCTTAATAATTTCTAGTTGAACCTGACTTTTACCATGAACAAAGACAAGTAGACTATTCACTCAGCTTCATCTTTACCGCCATGATATGTTTGCAGAGCCCTCTATTCGTCCTGTTATTCGTAAACCAGGTACAGGTACATTGCAGATCATTACCTCTACCGACGACAATATAACTCAGGTCAGCACTGCCTTTCACTTCAGCCCTAATACCATTTTTGTCATTCTGCAGGAGTCGCACAGCATCTCCATCAAACAACTTAATTGCATTTTGCAACCTTGGATTAAAGCGTTTTAAGCGTGAAAGCTTAAAGGGAAGCTTTCTGTAAAAATAATTGTTGTTTAATAAATCGTAACCCAATAATCCCATACTGGAAAGTGAGGCCTGCATAGTTTCCATTGTCCCCAGCTGAATGTCATGTTCTATTGAAACTAGCGTGGGTTGAAAAACCTCATTGGTTTTAAAATAATTATTGATGCCCAAAAGCCATTCTTCTGGCAGTTGAACCAGTAGGTTTTCGATATGCTTACTTTCACCGGAAAATCCCCGGTATACCCCATCCGAAAGTAAAAACAGCATTTGTATGTCCTTGAAGTCAAGTATTACCGCTGTACTTTGCTGATCTTCGTGTTTATAGAAGGAAATACTGTCTATATGCACCAATAGGTTTTCAAGTAGATTGAGCCTGTGAACACCACCTATCTTTAAACTATTGGGTTTGGCAACGGCGGAAAAAGTATAGCTGCTCCCAGATCTAAATAAAAAGTACTCGGGCTTAACCGCTGTTTTAGGTATGGCTTTAAAGAGTTGCAAGGCTTCAATTTTGTTCAATTTAAAAGCAAGCTCCATTTGCGCTAAGTAGACCTGGACATTTCCTAATCCTTTAATCCAGCGATCAGGCAAACTCACTTTTTTCTCGGTACTCTCCGTGCGCGCAGTAATGACCTTCAGCTCATTGGCACCTACGCCAACGATCAACTTATCTGTCCGGCCGACGGTATTGAAAGCCCGGATCGTCAGATCGTTAAAGTCAACATTGGTACAGCCCGATTGAATAAACTCTCCGTCAATTCCTGTTTGCTGTACGTCAATGCGCGCGTAAACACTGTTACAGGATGAAAAAGCTTCAAAATGAAGCTGACCATTACCGACAGAAACGATCGGATCCCGCATATTGATGCGCTGATCTGGGCTAATCGCAAAATGGGAGCGTACTGTTTTACCGAGTGTACTTAAACATTTTGAAGCGACAAATGAATTGATAATGTTGCCATGAAAGAAGCAAGGAACCTGATTGTCCTGCTCAACTTCAGAACAATGCGCTAGGATAAACGATTTATCCCGCCCTTCCATAGCGATCGTAGAAGTATGTTGATACTGATATTCAAAGTCTACATTCATTTGCGTTTTACTTTACTTAAAAATGCCTGATTTGCTTCCTTATTAAGTTGGGCCGAAACCTCTACATAATAAGTGACTAATTTCTTGCTGTTTATAGGGAGCCGCTCACCATCAAGGTGTTCTAGGGTCTTTTCTAAGCATAATAACTGGAACTCTTTGACCTGCTGTGAAACAAAAGGACGATCTAAATATTCTATAAACCTATTAACAGGTGCATATCCGCCGGCAATTAGTTTGCCGATAGCATGAGCAAGGTAAGAAAGATCCCTTTTTCTATCTATCAGTGAAAACTGAATATATTCTGCGGCAAGATCCCTCGAAATTTTCTTTTCAAACAATAAACAAACAGCAATATATAGCCATCCGCTACCATGTATCTCAAGGCGTTGATCCATCAAAAACTGCATTGGGTAGAGGCAGTGTTCCATTTTCCTTACTTCATTTCCCGAAGCTGTATCTGGGATATACCGACATAGCAGCGGACCAATGTATTGTGGAGTTAAACTGAGTTGAAAAGCAATGGCCTCCCGAAATGCCGTTGAAAAAGGCGCTGTATTATAAAAGAGTGGGGGATAATATTTGGTTTCTTCCCTTTTAAACCAACTATAATTCCAATTATGTTCCAGCAACATCCTGTGCCAGGTTGAGTATTCGTTTTTGTCAATGATAATTTCGAATGAAATCTCAAATGGGGTAGCGACAGCCGGATAATTTTTGGCCGCTGTATTTTCAAATTCCGGAAATATATGATCCAGCTGTTTGATCCGTGTTACCTGCGTCCAGAGTGCCAATACATCCGCTGTGGGTTTAACCTCGTCTGTAGCTCCTAAATAGTATTGTATTGCTGCAGCATAATTGCCCTTTAAGGTCTTCACAAGGCGAATGGTCTCTTCATCTGTTTGTTTATATAACAGTCTATTACAGGCCACGATCAGATCTTCCATTTCAATAGCTACCTTTTTTTGCTCATACGCGAGCAGGCGTTTTACCAGTACTTTAGGGTGCAGATAAAATGGGCGGTGACTCGGCGTGGACAGAAATGGCAAGCTGTTGTTACTTTTGAGCTTTTGCTGCATCCAATCCAGCTTGTGCTGTGTAAAGGGAATGCTGTCATTTTCATCGCTTGATTTTTCCAGATTATCATCGCCAATCCAATAATGCATAAAATTAGCGAAAAAGCCCATGTAGTCAATATCCCAAAACCGGCTGAACAGCTGCTTGCAATAGGGTTTTAATTGTTTTTTGTAGTCTTTAGGGATATCGTTCTGCAACTGATTCAGCCCTTCGAGGAAGAGGTCGAAATCTAAGGCAGACTTCGTTCTGATGAAATCACCGATCTGAAATAACAGAGCATCCCAGGTCGAAGGAATCGTGACCTGTTCGAGTTGTTCTGCCTCCTCTTCAAAAGCGGCGTCCGCTTTGTGGGGAGTCGCATGCGCTAAGCCGAGAATTTCGAGGGTCTTGAGTTTTAAATTACTATGGTGCGGTTCAACGAGATCTTTCAGTATTTCCGGGTCAGCCTGTCCCACTAAAAGTTGGGCGCCTTTTTCCTGTACTTTTGAATCAGTCTGGAGTAGCAGCATGGATAGCTCTGTGGAAATGTCAAGCGTGCTATATTCTTCTTTTTTCAGAATGTGATCGAGGATATCCAAGCACAGCAGCAGTGATTTTTCTATTTTCTCCTTTGGGAAAATAGTACTCACATGATCAATAAATCCATTTTCATCAAAACCATCCATTTTATAGATTGTCTTGATCTGTTTGACCGAAAAATTTATAAGGCTGGTATTACCGGTATTTAGTAGCGAAAACAAGAGCTGTTGCTGCTGCAGATAATCATATTGTGTGGTATTAAACAAGCTCAACAGTCGGATATGCCAATCTAAGTGTGGTTTCTTCCAGTTGTTGAGCAGCGATTCCATTAAACAGGGAATAATAGCACGGTCAAATACATAACCCTTCTCCTGCATGATCTGTATAACTTCCGTCCAATATTCAGTCACCTTTTTACACACAAATCCCTCACGGGCTTTCCATTTAGAAATGTCGAGCACAGGAATCTCATATTTGTGGAATCGAAGAAACACCTTGTCGATGGCATCCGGATTTGTCAATAAAAAATCAGCTTCCTCTTCCGTATCTCTGTCAAACATTGTTAGCGTAAACAAACGAGTAACAAAATAGCTTTCATCAAAAGCGATCCAACCTTGTTCGTAAAATGCCCATAGTACCTTGAAATCAATACCGCGGAATCGGTCCTTTTGTGATGCCTTAACTATTTTACCTAGATAGTCGGACGGGAATAGCTGATAAAAAGCCAGTAAGGGTTCTACACCAATAGCAGGATTGTTTAGGTAGGAGGTTAACGGGCTCCAACGCCATTCTCCTTTTAAGTATTCAATCTTTGCGATGTCCTCGAATTGGCGGGTACAGGCGATAAGTGCAAAATTTAGCGTGGCATAAACCCGTTTACGGTTCTCATAAAAATCAAGTCGAGCCATTACATCTAAGCTATGGCCATCCTTTTCTAAAATATCGCGATCAATATCCAACGAATGCAAGTATTGTATAGTTGCTGCACGTTCATCGGGATTCAGCACTTTACATTGATTTAGCACTTCTACCCAATTTTTGTCTTTGATATACTTTTTGAGTTTATTCATACGGTTAATTAAATATTCAAAAATATCATAAATCTGATGCGCTCCTATAAAAAATATTTTTTTCTTTGTGATAACTATAAGCATAACCTGTAAGCATTTTATACTCAATGCTGTCAAACTATGTATGGCTTGGGGTCTAAAGCCCTACACAGAGCATGCGAGGTATCTCTGCTGAGCACCTCAGTTTGGTATTATAAGCACAATAGACGCGATGACGGTCCGTTACGCCTTCGCATAAAAAGCATTGCTGAAACACGTGTCCGTTACGGTATAGAAGGGATAGATGCCAAGGAAAAAATTGAAGTCTGGAAGGTGGAATACAACACCTTCAGACCTCACAGCTGTTTAGGAGATTTGACACCGGAAATGTTTATCGGGCGGATACGTAACAGAAGAATAATTCAATGAGATTATTTGATACTTATTGCATGAAATTTTTTAAATCGAAGGCTCCGTCCATAACGATATAAAAATTTAATCAAAAATTAGTGGAGGTCAGATAGCCCTACGATCTAATGTTTCCAGGACGTAAATTAAAGCGTTATTCAAACTAAATCCTATCTCATTAGGCGAAATACAATAAAAAGTCGTATCTTAAGCTAAATTAAAACCTATTATTTTCAAGCGTTCACGTATTTATATTATACTAAGTACCGCTTTAACTTTATTTTTATTGCGAATGAAAAGATTTCCTGATTTTGATCTTTTGCCTTATCAACCTATAAGTGTTGAAGAAGTAATTGCCATATTTTTTTCATTAAAAGACGAAGTCCCATCTATCGTTAAAACACTGGGAGCAAGATCATTTAACGAAAGTATTTTTAGAAGAGACATAAATTTTGTTCGTGAGCTAGACGATTTATCCTATCTGATCCATTACGATCTTTCGCTTTCATCACAGGACCCAAAGCCCCTAGCTGCAAACGATCTTATCCAAAGTGAACAGTTTATCGCACGTATTAGCAGAGATAAGAAAATAGCCCCCGATACTGACAATAATGAGCAAACGGTTTTATATATTCTCACAAAGATCGTTACAGAAATCAGTTTTTTTTGGAACATGGTCGATGTCCATCAAATGAAAGTCGCCATTTTGGACGAAGATATATATAAAGCACTATTCCCGGTATTCTTAGATCAGGATCGTATTGCTTTGGGTAAGGATTTGCGCGAATACCATTTATTGGATATCCCTTCATTCAGCATGAATTTTGATCTGGCTATTTTTTACAGGGCAGTTTTCCGGGCCTTAAAAAGAATTGGATATGAATTTGAATTCCGTTCCAACGATTGTGCCGCTATACTCGAACATATACGGGAATGTAAAGACCTTCAACAGCGGATGGAAGCAGGGGAGGATTGTCAGGCCTTATATGAAAGCGAAATGGCAGAGCTGCGGGAGATATTAGATAGCTTTAAGATCTCTGACATTGATCCATTGGATGAAGAAGCATTTTGTGCTGCCTTGAGCGAAGCATTGCCAAAAACAGAACTTGCCCCTTATTTTGATGTGTATGGTAAGTATCCCTATAAATACCCGCTGCGGGCCAGCGATTATAAACCAATATCGTAGTCTTACAGAAAGTTAATAGCAGATGCACCAGTTATTTCTTTGTCAATTTAAAGGAGAAGAGTATTTATCAATCAGCAACTTAGAAGATGTGATGGCTATCGTGGAGCGTTATAGACCAGAAAAATGCAACCAAGATATGAAGATACAATTGACAATGATTGTCCTGCTGACAACATTAACTTTGACCAGCTGTGGACAAGATAATGATCATAAATCAGTACATCGTTCAGCAGATAGCGTTTTTATAAAATCATTGAAAGAAAGAAAAATTTTCAGATTGCCTATTTTATCATTATCGTCCAAATAGTTTTGATAAAAATCCTTTTTTTATTGGCTTTTCAATTCCCCACATTAATTCCGTTTCGTGTCGTTTTGCTTTGTCAATGTTAGGCCCAAATTTGCCCCACGCAAATCCGCTTTGAATTTGTTTGTGTCTCAAGTCTGCAATTACAAAATTGTCAGGAAGTGATAATGCAAAGTTTTTCAAAGTTGTGTCGTTAGATTGTCTTGCGTTTTCAAGTTCAATAAATCCATCTCCTTTGCTCCAAATATCCATGACCACTTTTTCGTGAATAATGTCAAGGTTTGACTTATTCCTATTTTTTCCAAAATCGTTAATGTGTTCTATAAACTGAGTTAAGTTGTCCGAGTGTTTTACGATTACTGCTGGATCGTGGCACACATAAAACACGCTTCTCCAACCTCCATTTTTGTCAACATCTAAAATCCAAAAATTCCCAAATCCATCTCCCGCTAGCAGAACTGAATTAGGAAAAAACTCTTCAAATCCAAATTGACCTACTCCGTCAAATGTGACTTCTTCAAGTCCGAAAAATTCAAAACCGCTTGCAAATTTTAGCAATTCTCTTATCTCTGTCGGAATTTGTCCTGTCGGCAGTCGTGTGGCTAATTCGTCGATCTCTTGGTTGGTCAAACCTCCTTTTAGTTCTACTTTATATTCGTCTCCATCTTCTGAAATATACTGTTCGGTCAAAATGGATGTTAGTTTTTCTGTCGGTGTCATATATTCAATTTTATTGTCTTGATGTATCGTATTATGCTTGCAGATAACTGTCGCGGTGACTTGGCGAAGTAAACGTAGCCGTATCCAAGATACGAAAGTGGAGCTGTTTTGTCAAGTCGCTTGTTGTAAGTCTATGACTTGTTGAAGGAGGAAAACTTCACGGAACGTTTCCCAAAGCTGACCTTATAAATGAATCACTTCTTCAACTTTATTCCGGTATTGATGGTTTGTCTGGCGTTCCATCTTTCTTCGAATCATTGGGAGATAGTACTGAAGAACTTTGGTCAATTTTGACTATCATGCTGAGAAGTTTAAACTAAATTTTATTTACTTTTATGTTTTTATTTAAATTGGTCAATTTGCTTCAAAATCTCCTGGGCCGGAATTCGTAATTTGCAATACGAGGTTCCCGTATATAGGAGCCATTAGTTTGGCAGATCGTTTGACGTAATTGTTTAGGAATGGGAGCTAATATCTTGATAACTATTTTATAGCAAATGAACCATAGATATCTATTAGCATTATTTTTTCTCGCAGCAAGCCAATTAGCTAATGCACAGTTTGCAAAAATCATTGACAAAGATGGTTATGTAAATGTGAGGAAACAAGCCACAGCTAATAGCGCAATTGTTTCCAAAATCGCTGCTGATGAAATTGTCTATGCCTTTCCCGATCAAAAACTCGACGATTGGGTAAGTATTGATTACATCAACAGTCAAAACAAAAGTGTTACTGGATACGTACACAATACAAGAATTAAATTTATTGAATCTTATAAGCATATTCCCAATATATCCTTTGATGAAAGCAGGGCAACATTTAGATCAAATGATGTCACTGTGGAAATGAGGTCCGACAAGTTCGATTACGAAAAAAATAAAAGTTACTTTTCATCGACTAAATATGAAGGCTATACCGTTGTAGACAAGTTTAAAGGGCAAAAGCTATGGGGAACAGATGGTGGAATCCCTTCAAGCCATTACATATCCATAGAAGCAAAAATAAAGGGTAGGACTGTCCTAGTTCCGGAAAAGGAAATTGAAAACCTCTTTAATGTCAACAATGAATTTGCAGCATGTTACTATGATGATTTAAATGATATTTTATATATCACTTCTGTAAATAGTGATGGAGCGGGTGGATATGCGGTTTTATTTACGATTGAAAAAGGTAAATATAAAGCACGAGTGGTGACAATGCCTTTTTAGGTGATAACAAGGGGTATTCAAACTCGATGATTTGTGTTTCCACTCAGTACTCAGTTGTGCTGAGCTAAGCTCTGCTGTTTTTTTAATAAAAGTCACAGTAGAAATTCCATTCTTCTGTTTTCGCATTTTTAGCAAAATACATCGTTCCGCTATCAACTATATTCAAGTTTGCTTTGTCGTCGGATGCAATTTGAAATACAAATTCAAAGTCGTTGCCAAAATAAACACCTGGTTGACAAAAGCTTGGATAACCTCCAAGTTTGTGTCCATATTTATTTGCAGCTATATCATAATAACCTTCAATTATTCCCGAATCTTCAAGTTTTAATATTTCATTTTCCATTTCACTTGTTAAACCACCACCATCCCACACAGGATAATCTTCTTCTATTTTTGAAGGTTTTAGGGGAAATGGTTTTAGTCCTGAATCAGGATTGTTTAATTCTTTAATTATTAATTTGTCTGATTTTTTATATTCTCGCAATACCCATTCATCTCCGTTGGCTGTTATATCCATTGGAAGTTCTTCTGCTATAAAAACAGTAATTACCATTGTATCAGCTAAAATATCAGGTCTAATTTCAATATCTTCTAAGCAAAGTTGGAACAAAGGCAACATTAGATTTCCATTTTTGTCTTTCGGAATTTCTTCATCTTCTTTGTATAAGTAAACTTTTCCTATCCAACTTTCAGAAATGGAATTTGTTGGCCTAAAACCTCCTGTTTTAAATTCTATAGCTTTTCTTACAATCTGTTGCTTTATTTTTTCTACTTCATTCATTGTGAATCGCTTTTGGGAAATTTCAGATAATAACTGTATTAGCGAAACTAATATACTAAAAGTTTCGCCAATCCATCCTTAGTATGTGTATCTCCATTACCGTCCATAACGATATAAAAATTTAATCAAAAATTAGTGGAGTTCAGATAGCCCGACGATCTAATGTTTCCAGGACGTAAATTGAAGCGTTGTTCAAACTAAATCTCATCTCATTAGGCGAAATACAATAAAAAGTCGTATCTTAAGCTAAATTAAAACCTATTATTTTCAAGCGTCCACGTATTTATATTATACTAAGTACCGCTTTAACTTTATTTTTATTGCGAATGAAAAGATTTCCTGATTTTGATCTTTTGCCTTATCAACCTATAAGTGTTGAAGAAGTAATTGCCATATTTTTTTCATTAAAAGATGAAGTCCCATCTATCGTTAAAACACTCGGAGCAAGATCATTTAACGAAAGTATTTTTAGAAGAGACATAAATTTTGTTCGTGAGCTAGACGATTTATCCTATCTGATCCATTACGATCTTTCGCTTTCATCACAGGACCCAAAGCCCGTAGCTGTAAACGATCTTATCCAAAGTGAACAGTTTATCGCACGTATTAGCAGAGATAAGAAAATAGCGCCCGATACTGACAATAATGAGCAAACGGTTTTATATATTCTCACAAAGATCGTTACAGAAATCAGTTTTTTCTGGAACATGGTCGATGTCCATCAAATGAGAGTCACCATTTTGGACGAAGATGTATATAAAGCACTTTTCCCGGTATTCTTAGATCAGGATCGTATTGCTTTGGGTAAGGATTTACGCGAATACCATTTATTGAATATCCCTTCATTCAGCATGAATTTTGATCTGGCTATTTTTTACAGGGCAGTTTTCCGGGCCTTAAAAAGAATGGGATATGAATTTGAATTCCGTTCCAACGATTGTGCCGCTATACTCGAACATATACGGGAATGTAAAGACCTTCAACAGCGGATGGAAGCAGGAGAGGATTGTCAGGCCTTTTATGAAAGCGAAATGGCAGAGCTGCGGGAGATATTAGATAGCTTTAAGATCTCCGACATTGATCCATTGGATGAAGAAGCATTTTGTACTGCCTTGAGCGAGGCATTGCCAAAAACAGAACTTGCCCCTTATTTTGATGTGTATGGTAAGTATCCCTATAAATTCCCGCTACGGGCCAGCGATTATAAACCAATATCGTAGCCTTACAGCTTATAATAATCTTGAAAGTTAATAGCAGGTAGCATAAACAATGTATATTAGGCTTGGATATTAACCATAGCCTATGAAAGAAATTGAAAAACATCACAATATGCGCACGCTAGCCATTGCACTATTTTCGGTGGTATTTATTTTTTCGTGTATCTCTTGCACTTCCATATCGCCCAAGTATTTAGCATAAACTGCTGCGGATTAGCGGGGGGATGAAAAGGCATTTACGGTGAATAGCTGATGTGTCATGCAGGACTTTTCTTTTGCCAGCCAATAGCGAAAAATTTTATTTTTTAGTAACTTTGGGGTAGTATCATTAATATATAATAAATAATGACTGGATGGGAACTTGAAAAACCGGGAGAATTGCTGCAAACTAGCCGTAACAGGTTAAACAAAACATTGAATGGTTTTTTAAAGCGATACCCGCTGGCTACCGTAAGCGCGGACCATAATATTTTGCTTATCATACGTAAGTACCACCCTTCCCTAAATTGCAGTCCCAATAACGAAACTTATCAAACAGATGATTTCCGATATTGTATGGCGTGTTATACCATAAACGCCTATACATATTTTGAACTGCCCACTTATGATTATCAATATGTCTCTATGCAATATGATGCTGCTATAGGGGATTTTACTATCAGGATATCCGCAAAAGGAATAACCCGGATCACTAATATCAAGGAACTGTCACAGCAGCTCAATAATTTTATCGAGCGTGATGAAGCAACAAAACGTACTATTTTTGAATCACTGGCCAACAAGGTGCCAATTGTCACCAAACCGGCTCCCATCACCCAAACCGAGATACAGTCCGCCGTTGTCGGCAGATTAACTAATACGGAGTATGATGATTGGTGGACGGCCATAGATGAGGTCGACATTCCCTTCTTCAACAATGAAAAAATGCCGGTTTCGTTTACGGATTTTAATCCAAATGAAGACCATTCTTTTATCGAGGAAGCGGATGAACTGTTACGTAACTTCTTGGCACAGGATAACAGCCAACGCCTTACGGTATCGGCATATGTGTACCAAAATTGCATGGATTTTTTGGACGCCATTGGTTACGATGATGCTGATGATGCGATGTGGAAGATGAAGCAGCCTGAAGAGGTGTGGCAGTTTGTAAAATTTACCGGGCTATATGTAAGCCGCGAGCCGTATGAAGATAAAGGTGTATATCTGCAACTGCTTTGCGATTGCGATTGGGAGCAGGAACATGGGCTGCAGCTGGTGTACAATAAACAGGGGAAGCTCGTTCGTGTAAGTGCGCAGGACGGACATATTATAGGCTAGAAAAGAATTATATTTAACTATGCATATTAATCATAATGACAAACATTCACCCTTTTGGAAACTGCTGCCGATGGTCGGTCTTGGACCTATACGTTTCCTGATGCCCAGTCGGAGGTAGATAACTATCAGCATGAGCTGGGTTCGATTGTCGGGTAGCGGAGTGATAATTTGGATCAGCAGCTAACCAATAGCGCTATTTAAGGAATGTAATCCACCTTCCGTTAAAGCGCTGAAAAATTACAAACTTTTTCCATCTTTAAGGTTTGTGGATTTATTGGTCATAATATTTTTATTCGATTATATTGAGAAAGTTGTTTCTTCAAATATATATATTGGGTCAAATCCTTGTGGTATTAATTTTTCTTTGATAATATTTTGTGAATATTAACTATCCATTTGCTGAATATAATTATATTGGCACGCTCAAAATATTTAAAAATTGAATTATTAGCCTTTTATAACCATGAAATTTAGAGAAGCAAAAATTGAAGATATTAAACAGATCCAGATCGTTAGAAATTCTGTGAAAGAAAATACGCTTTCTGATCCAACACTGGTAAGTGATAAAGACTGCGCAGAATTTTTATTTGAGCGGGGAAAGGGCTGGGTTTGTGAGATAGATGACCAAATTGTAGGTTTTGCGATTGCAGATTTAAAAGAAGATAATATCTGGGCACTTTTCTTAGCACCAGAATTTGAAGGACAAGGAATAGGCCGCAAGCTCCATCAAATGATGCTTGACTGGTATTTTTCTACAGGAAAGAAATTTGTATGGCTGGGCACAGCTCCTAATTCAAGAGCAGAAGGGTTTTATCTGAAATCAGGTTGGGAGAGAAACGGAATGCACGGCAGTAAAGAGGTTAAGTTTGAAATGACAAAAAGCACTTGGGAAAATATTAGGCAGGAGGCTTAGGCAATTGGAAATGTCAGGAAGGAATATTTTGTTTGAAGTTTTGATCCTCAAAATTTATTATTTTAAAGACTTATCTATTCCAGCGAAAGTAGTAAATGAATTACAAAAAAAAGAAGGTTTCTTTAGATTACAAATACGATTAAGGTGTAATAGCCACTAGAACACCCAACTGTCAGATCAAGTAGTGGCTATTACAGTTTACGCTACAGTCTCCATAAAACTGTCAATTTAATTTAGGTACGTTAAAAGTTCAGCATTTTTATGATGGTCTGTACTTTTCAAACAACATCAGGTAGGAATCATCGGTCTCACCAACAATATTGAAACCAACATTTGAATAAAGATTTTTAGCTTTATTTGTCTTTAGGACACTCAATGTTATCGTTTTTTCTAATTCAATAGCTTCTTCTATCAAATCACTTAATATTCTCCTACCGATTCCTTTGCCCTGATAGGGGGCAGCTATCTGAATTTGTATCAGCTCGATATTATCCGCTTGCCTCACTATTTTTAATAGCCCTATAGCACGTTTATCTATCTCAATTATTAGGGCGTGTTCAAATTGATAATTAATTCTTTGCAGATGAGCTTCGTCTGAGACCGGTAAAGAGCTAGCTATTAAATGCGCATTCATCGTCTGTATCCTGAGATCCAACAGAAACTCTAGATCACTTTTTAATGCAGGTCTGTATTTGATTTCCAGTATCATGTGTTCGCAAATTTAAAAATATAAGCCGGAAACTATTGGCCGAAAAAATTCTATAAATGCATTTGCAAAAATTCATAATTTTGTTTTACGAGATTTAGTTCTAAATATATCCTTATCCTAAACAAGTATGGTGAATATTTTGTATATTTAGACGACGGAGGTTATTATGGCATCAACATTAGAAATGAGAGAAGAACGCAAAAAGTTAAATCAAGCAGCGAAACAGGCTTCTGAAATTGCGAATAAGGAAAACCGGGCTTTAGATCTATCGATCCAGGTTGTCGAGGACGGATATGTCGTTGAAAAACGTGTGGACGGGAGCCGTCAGATTATAAAAAAAATAGATCGGATAAAGAGTAAAATTAAATTAAAAAAAGGTATTGTTTTATGCCTAGAGCCAAAAGGTTAAGGGTATTTGCCGGTCCAAATGGTTCGGGTAAATCAACTTTATACAAACAGATCAGTAGCCAGTTTAATACTGGCTATTTTGTTAATTCGGACGAGATTGAACAGGAGATTGGTAAAACAGGCTTTATAAATCTTAGTCGCTTTGGATTGAAGCTTACTCAGGAAGACTTGGATCGATTTCTTGGCCAGGATCAATCTATAACCTTATTACAAAAAGCCGAAAAATCTGGACATCCTATATCCATTGCTATTCGCGAAAATATGATCGTGGACAAGTCTAGGGATACCCATAGTTATGAGGCTTCACTTATTACCTCTTTTATACGTTATCATTTACTCGAAAATGGTATCAGCTATTCATTTGAGACAGTAATGAGCCATCCATCCAAACTGGAGGAAATTGATGAAGCAAGTGAAAGAAAATTTAAGACCTATCTTTATTTTGTTTGCTTGGATGATCCATTGATTAATATTTCCCGGGTTGAAATTAGAAAGGAAAAAGGCGGCCATGGTGTGCCACAGGATAAAATCGTCGACAGATACTATCGTACACTTACTAATTTATTACCTGCAATTAAAGCTTGTGAAAAAGCTTACTTATTTGATAACTCTGGTGAAACAATGGTTTTGATAGCGGAAGTATTGCACGGCGGGATCACCATTTTATTGCCGGAAAACAAGCTTCCAAATTGGTTTATCAAATACGTTGTCAACAAAATTAATGAATAGGCTTTCCTTTTATGCTATTTGGCTTACTAAAGACAAGGTTATCTTTTGTGAACTCTACGTGGTGTAATTCTTCAATCGTTTCTAACTCAATTAGATCTTTGGGATATTAAATAGTAAATCCAATTCCTCTCAATCTGTGAATTAGAATCTAATAGGGAATTACTATATGATATTTGTAATGTTTGTATCATCCTATTATTACTGTCGAGCTTTATTGTTTCCTCAAATTTAATGATCAACACCAGAATAGATCCACATCGGCTCTGTTTGACCAGCTCGTTCAAAATCGTTCTTTTGTAAAAGTCGATAGCATTTCCATCAGCAATAAACATCTGCATATGAAAACCCTTATAAATCTCTTGCATTTTATCGATAATCAAACGCCCAACCCCTTTGTCTTGATAGGAGGGGAGCACTAGTAGAGGCGGATAATAAATCACAACATCCCCATCAAAGACTTCAAAAATAGCCTCATCATTGGTATCATAAATACCCCACGGGTTTTCAAGAGATATTTTAACGATCTTTCTTTTTATTTCTTTTCCTGTTTTGCTAATTGATATCTCAACACGGCTATTCAATATTTGTCCAGGAACAAGTGTCCAAAAAGGATAGGGTGTATAAATACGAGTTAGCTGTTTTTGTTCTTCAATTCTTTGCCACGTGTTTTAAGATTTGTTTAAATTTAACATAAAAAAGCAGCGTTAACTTTATCATTGTTGTTTGTAATAAAGTAATGTAAGCGTTTCAGGTCAAAAACAGGTAGATTTTCTATTTGTGAATTTACCTATTCATGTAAAGCGTTTATAAGACCTTTAATTTCCATAGTTGAAAAAAATCTTTTTTATAGGAAGAACCGATAGGTATTACCTCATTAGAGATCTTAACGGTATCTTTTTCAACACATATGATCTGATCAATTGAAACAATAAACGATCTATGTATTCGACAAAATTTATGTGACGGTAAAGTGGTTATAAAATCCTTTAGATTCATGTATGTAATAATGGACTGTGTGGTTGTATAGACACATATATAATTGTTTAAGCCTTTTATATACAATATATCTTGTAATTTTACCTTGAAATATTTCTGTTTAGAGTCCCCCTTAATCAATATGTAATCTTTTCGAGATTCGGTTTCCTGGTTTGAACCAATCTGTAAAATATGTTGAAATTTAGCTATTGATTTTTCGAAGCGTTCAAAAGTTATCGGTTTTAATAAAAAATCAATAACGTCGTTTTCATATCCATCGAAAGCATATTGAGAATAGGCAGTAGTGAAGATGAATTTGCTTTTATTTTTACACAATTTTAAAAATTGTAAACCATTCATGTCAGGCATTTGTATATCAAGAAAAATCAGGTCTATTTTTGAACTTTCAATAATTCTTAAAGCCTCATATACATCGGTGCCATAATATGCTAATGAAAACTCTGGAAAATGGAGTAAGTGATTTCTTAAAATGTCTACAGCAAACATTTGATCATCTATTATTACGCACTGAATACTATTTTTCATGTTATAAAAACATTTTGAGGTGAACTGAATAGAGATCATTCTCAGCGGAAATCTGAAGAATATGCTTGCCAGGTAATAGGAGTGCTAATCTACGTTTCACATTAGCTAATCCAATGCCGCCAGTAGGGTCTTTTAAATTTTGATTAATATAGTTTTCAATCTCAAATTCTATCTTATTTTTCAGTGCGGTTATTTTGATCTTAAGAGGAAATCTGGGGTCATCAACAATTCCATGTTTAAAAGCGTTTTCAATAAAAGTAACTAAAACCATTGTAGGAACCATTATATTATCATTATCTGTTGCCCTAATAAAGTTATAATGTATTCCTTGATCAAACTGAGTTGATTGTAAGTCTATATAGTCTTGAACGAATTCGATTTCCTCATTTAAAGGAGAGGTCTGAACCTCGGACTTCGTTAAAGTATATCGCATTGTACTTGCCAACTTTGAGATGGTATTGGTTAGTGTTGGCGAAAGGGGTAAGGAAATAGAATACATATAATTAAGTACATTGTACAGAAAATGTGGGTTAATTTGAGATTTTAGTAGATTTAGCTCCGCTTCATGTACTGAAACTTTTAATTCACTATTACGTTTTTCTATCGTGAAAGTTCTAAAAATGAGAAATGTAATGAAACCAATGAAAAAGCTTGGTAGCGAGTAATAGAAGTTATCATATACAAAAAATAGGGGATTTAAATTCTGGCTTTTGGGAAAGCCTAAAAAGCTTACAAAGATTTCCTCTTCCATCACATATTTAATTAGCACACATATCAGATTTAAGCCTATTATCTGAATAGCTATTAGCCCCCATCGTTTTCTTTCCCAATTTTTCGGAAAAATATACGTTGCAGTCAACAATATTATAATCAATAAAATAATTTGAGATTCTACTATTAAAGTTATGCCTATCAAAGAAGCCTTATTAAATACAAGAGCGCCAAATAGCAGATACACGAATGACAAGACCCAGACTAATAATATTATTTCATATTTTTTTCGATTCATAATTACAGACGTTGTTTCATAAATTAATAGCGGTAAGCATATGGAAGATATCGTTTTTAAAGTTAATAGGAAAAATATAATTCAATTAACGATTTGCGTAAAATATCAAGGTGTTAACGTAAAAGATTTTAATCCTAGGCATGGCCGGAGCTAATTTTAAAATAAAAAATGGCTATCAGATTTATTTTTACTTCTTTACTGCTTGTTTTATCTATTGTTTTCTTGCCAGTAAGCTCCTTTTCGCAGCAACGGATGTCTAAAAAAACAGAAAAGGTAGTATACGGACAAATAAAGGATTCGATATCTTATCAGTCTCTAGAGTTTTCAAATGTAACTGTTTTTCATAGAGGGAATCGTTTAATTTCTTTAGTGGCCGATAAAAATGGTAAGTTTCAATTTAGATTAGATTCACTCGAGTACGTCGATGTAAAAATTAGTTTAGTTGGTTATAAGGATAAATATTTGGAAAATATAAAAACACCAAATGATAGCATTGAACTGAATTTAGGTACGATATATCTTGAAAAAGGAAATGTGTTGGAAACAGTTTTGGTGACGAAAAGCGTTCCAGTAATTGAGAACAAATTAGATAAAATGATTTATCATGTCTCAAACGACCCTTCTTTATTGGGCACGACAGGTGAGGATGTTTTTAGAAAATTACCAATGGTTTCACTTGGTTATGATGGAAAAGTTGCACTTCGGGGTAATCAACACGTGAAGATTCTTATTGATGGTAAACCATCAGGAATTATGAGTGGAAATATAGCTGATGCCCTACGCATGATACCGTCTAGTCAGATTAAATCAGTTGAAATTATGACCAATCCTTCATTGAAATACGATGTTGAAGGGGGAGGAGGAATAATTAACATCATTACAAACCGGTTAACGGTACAAGGATTAAATGGCGGCGTGGGCGCAACATTTGGAACACGACAAAGCAATCAGAGCAGTAATTTAGCAGGACGAATAGGTCGTTTTGGAATTACAGGGAGTATCGGTAATTCATGGAGTTATCCAATTGCAAGTGTTATTACGACGGAGAATTTAACAGCCCAGGGAGAACCAATATTTTCTCAAAAAAATGATAGTAGAAATCGAAGAAATGGAACTCAGTTCGCTGTTGCTATGGATTTTTCTTTGGATTCACTTCAAATGTTTGTTGCGAATGTAAATTTTAATAATCTAGTTATTATGACAAACAACAACATTCATAGCCACTATGCAGAAAATGAATTTGTCGGAGCTGTAGATAATAAACAACCTATAGGCAATTTTGATTTTAGTACAGATTATATTAGAAAGTTCGGATCTAGTGGTAAAGAAATGACCTTGTCATTTCAATATTTAAAAGGTAAGAACGACTTAAAGTACCATTCCAATTATGACAATCACATAGAATCTGGCAGAAATCTTGGCAACAATCATGAATATACAGCTCAATTAGACTTTAAATATCCCATTAGCTCACTTTCGCTAGATTTTGGTGCAAAAATAGTAGATCGAAATATTAATTCAGTCGTTAACATTGATACCTCGGGCACAGATGGAAGTATTCAGCATGATAGTAACCGAAGTTACTCGTTTAAATATCATCAAAATTTCATAGCAGGATATGCTATAGCTGGAATGCCTATTGGTGAATCATTTAATATTAATGGTGGAGTAAGATGGGAAAAGACTATTTTGAAAGGGGATGAAACCAGTAGCTCATCTGATTTTTCCAACAAATCAGATAACCTATTTCCCAACATAGCTTTTTCTTATTCATATTCGAAGAATTCAACTTTTAAAATTCTATATGGAAAAAGAATTCAGCGACCAAGCTTATACTATCTAAACCCTTTCAGGAATAATACTGATAGAACAAGTCAGATCCAGGGCAATCCAAGACTTAAATCAGAAATTATCAATAATATTGAGATTGGTGGTGATTTTAACTTCTTTAAGAGTACTGGACAAATTAATGTTTCTCTTTATTATAAGAGTACAAACAATATAATTGAGCCAGTAGCACAGCAGATTATTGAAAATGGTAATATAGTCATGTTGCAAACATTTGAAAATATTGGAAGGAACAAAAGTTTTGGAACCAATTTTTATGGATCCTTAAAATTTCTCAAACGGTTTAATTTAAAAGCTAATCTGGATGTTTATACATATTCAAATTCTCCATATAAAGATTTTTCTAATTCCATTAAAGAACCGAATAAAACCTCTATAATGTATAAGACCTTTGTAGGGATGGATGTAAATTTAGGGAGAGGCTATACCTTTGATTCATATCTGTTTTATGATTCACCTCAAATAACATTTCAGGGAGAGTTTGCCGCATTCAACTTATTGAATATCTCATTCAAGAAAAAGATTTTGAAAGATGCAGCAGTTGTTGGGATTTCAATTGTTGATCCTTTTAATAATATTAAGAACTTAGGAAATTACTCAGCCTCACCAAATTTTATTCAAACAGGGAATTTTTCCATACCTTTCCGCTCTTTTGGGCTTTCGCTCTCCTGGCAATTTGGTAAAAATAAATCCAATGCCTATCAATCCAAAGAGAAGCAAATAAGAAATGATGATCAAAAAATATCAACATAGTCTATTTGAAAAAATGATGCACTATATGACAGATAAGTATGGTAACGCAGCAAGTAGTTACACCACGCCCCGCTGTTGCTAGGCAGATTTGTTTTTTCGTCGTGATGAATTATATGTTCATCGAAAAACAGTATCGTTCATGCGTCGAATTTAGTAGATTAGTCGTGCTATTTAACCGATAGATATCAAAATAGACTTACGTATTATATATTACTATGATGAGTGATCAAATTAAGCTACAACAATTGGCTGCGATAATGGATGTGCTGCAGCTGGCTGAGAAACTAAAGTTCGAACTACGGCATAGCTGGTTGTCCATGGGAGACAGGAGAGTGTTGCCGAGCATACCTGGCGCATGTCGCTCATGGCGATATTGATTGAGCCGCTTTTGGATCAGGAGGTAGATTTAGCCCGTCTGTTAAAAATGATCATTATCCATGACCTTGTTGAAGCAGAAGCGGGAGACGTCTCCGTATTGGATCAGATCCGCAATCGGGAGATCAGAAAGATCAAACAGCAAAATGAAGAACAGGCCATTCTCAAGATCAGGCAGATGGTGGCCACAAGTAACGGACAAGAGATCTATGATCTTTTCTATGAATTTGAAGAGAAGAAAACCTTTGAAGCCAAGGTCGCCAATGCCATTGACAAGTTAGAGGTACAGCTACAGCACAATCATGCGGATATCTCTACCTGGGAAGAAGTTGAGTATGATCTTTCTTTTGTAATTGGCAAACACGTCCAATTTGACCAGACCTTAGTCCTGTTAAAGGATTTAATCGAGCAGCAAGCCTCGCAGAAATTGGAAGAGGCAGGGTTGAATGTCTTGGAGATTCGCGAGCGCGCAATCTCAACTTTTAGCTAGGGGAGGAGCTTACTTGTCATAGAGGGTAATTATTTTATTTTCAATATCATGATAAAGAAGGATTTTCCATTGTCCTTCTTTTGCTCTTTTCTTCCAAATGATTCGTTCTTCCATCGCTTTTTTGCCATCATAATCAGTTTTAAATGCTATTTGATAGTTTAAATATCCCATTTGAGGAAGATTGTCCGCACCATAAAAAGCTGTCCCTCCATTATCTTTAATCCAGAAAACCTGATGATAAGGGGTATGTCCGCCGGTAACTTCGAAATCAATCTCTGAAGTAATACTTCCTTTATCAGAATCCATCCAGATAATATTGGCATTCTCAACAATGAACTTCAAAACATCCAAATCAAAAGAAGGGCTCCCATCTTTTGAAAGTGCAAAATCATATTCACGCTTTTGTATATAGACTTCAGCATTTGGAAAATTAAGCGTCCAATCATTTTTCGCTCTATTCACAAGTCCGTTAATGTGGTCTTTGTGCAGATGAGAAAGCATAGCTAGCTTAACATCTTCTGGTTGAAATCCTGCTTTTATAATGTTATTATGAATTTTTGGAATTCCGTTTTCCGTCCAGCCTAATCCTGCATCTAGCAATACTAGGTTATCAGCTGTTTCAATAAGGAAAGGCTGCACAGCGATTTTTAAATTTTTATCGTTTTCAGTATCTTCCAGATAGGTGAAATTTTTATTCTTATCGACACTGAAATCACCGTCTTTTAGAGGATATATTTTCATGTTTACTATTATATTAATCTCACTTATTCTTCTGATTGATAACACGTAGGATAACAAAACTACGCATCCAAAAGCAAAATACTATATCCGTGTTTTTACGGATATCAATATAAGGAAAATCTCCATTTTATAGAATTACTTACGGTTTCCCGTAACTAACCTTTTTTATAAACCACTAGCTTAGCCTTACAAAGTGTGTAATAATCTTGAAGTTAATATCTGTAAACATATTAATTCAGAATAAATAATGTATAGTAGGTTTGGGTATTAACCTTGCCCGAATGAAAAGTATCATGCCATGATAGTAACCACGACCAATTCCATCAAAGGGAGGGAGATTTCACGATATAATGATCCAATAGCAGCCAATGTTGTCATCGGCAACAATATTTTTAGCGATATAGGAGCGAGCTATGTAGATTTCTTTGGAGGTCGCTCTACCAGCTATGAGAAGAAGATGCAGGAGATGTACAAGCGTGTTACCGAAACGCTCAAGCAGCGTGCACAGGCGATTCGTGCTGATGCTATTATTGGGCTTAGTGTAGATATCGACGAAATCTCAGGAGAGGGGAGTCAGATGTTTATGATTACTGCGGTGGGTACACCAGTAAACAGGCTGCACAAGCCGCACTGGCAGACTTTGCCGATAGATGGGAATCCAAGTATCCTTATGCAGTAAGATCATGGAAGGAGAACTGGGACGAACTGACCGTCTTTTACGACTTTCCACTTGAGATCCGAAGAATTATCTACACGACCAATATCATCGAAAACATGAATGGGAAGATTCGTAAATACACAAAGAATAAACTGTCATTTCCCAGTGATGATGCCGTACTAAAATCTGTATATTTGGCTTTGAGAGAAATCTCTAAAAAGTGGACTATGCCTATTCATAATTGGGGCATTATCCTAAATCAGTTCCTAACTTTATTTGAAAAAAGAGTCCAGTTATAAGGAACATAACTGAACTCCGCACTATTTACACACTTAGTGGGACAGTCCCTCACTTTTGGAGCTCAAGCAATTTTTCATTTCTCGTCTGGTAATTAATTTCACAATTTGGTAGCCATTTTTTTAAGTTGTCCTTGTCCGTCTGTGTTAAGTAATCGTCATCTATCCGTATTGACTTCAAATTTTTCAACTGGGATATTTTTGGTGAAATATATTTTATGGGGTTGTTCCAAATTTCAAGCTTTTCTAAATTTTTAAGATCAGAAATATTATCAGGTATGCGTTCTATTTCGTTGTCAAATAGCAAAAGTTCTTTTAAATTTCCTAGAAATATTGTTTCTGTTGAAATGTTTTTGATCTTGTTGGTATATAAATAGAGTATTTCAAGCTTCCTTAGTCTACCATCGATAAATGAAAGATCCGAAAGCTGGTTGTCATTTAATGATAGCCAAGTTAGCTTTGGTATCGATTTAATTAGTTCTGGGAAAAGTGTCAGTTCATTCCCTGACAAGTCAAAATGTTCCAAACTATCCAATTGAGAAAGATCGCAGTCGACTTGTTTAATTCCTGTCTTTGCAAATGAAACACTTTTAAGGTATTGTAATTGTGTGATTTTGCAAGGAAATTTATTGATCGGATTATCAGCCATAATCAAGTCTTCAAGGGATTTAATCCGGAAAATTTGTTCTGGAACCTCTTTGAACTTATTACCTGACAATATCACCTTATAAAGGTTAAATTTTTCAAGACCGTTAGGAAGCGATGTCAAACTATTTGAGTTGAGCCATAGATACGGCCCCCTGCTGTCTGTTTGTATCGCAGAACTTATACTTTTGTAAGCGCTTGTCATTTTCCTTGATGCTATTTCATTGCACAAAGAAGTCATAATATCCTTAACCGCTGATCCTTCGCTGCCTGTTTGAAAGAGCCAAGTTTCTATTCTACTATCACAAACAATACAGTCTATTCCAAAGTTAGGATCCCAATTGATACTGGTGTTATCGAATTCAGGACTGTCGGCATAAGCATAACGGATAGTATTTGGAATATCTTCCATTTTTGTCGAAGTGATCAGGACTCCATCATTAGGCATAACAATTGTCTTTTTCCAAAACTTTGTTTTAGGCAATTCGGGATAACCTGCTATTCCAAAAATAATCCCTGCCTGACCTTTAAAGTTTTTCGGAAAAATGATATAATTGTGTTCTTGCCATGTCATATAGGTAACAAAGACGGAAGATATATACAGGATTGCAAAAATAGATTGCAATGCCCAAAAGGATTTCCTATCTCTCAAAAATCTTTTAATTCCATAATCAATTAGGTATAGCATCAATCCGACTCCAACAAAGATCAATGCTAAAACAATGAGGTAACCATATGTGAAAACTACAATCAGCAATCCGAGTAGGATTGTCAATAAACCTAGTATTTTCAAAGGTGAACTTATGAGTCGTTTCATTATTGGCATCTTTTTAATACTCCCCAACATTCCGCCACAGTACAATATCAAAGTCAGTCAACAGCTGACAGATCTTACCGTCACTGCCTCTTCCGATGTAAGTAGCATAAAAACCATCTCCATACCCCGTGGAGAAAAAGACGGCATTTTGGTTTTGAAAACTGTAATTTAAATAATCCTTGAATTTTTCGGAGAATATATTGTCCCAATTTTTATCAAGCAGCGTATTCAGACTATTTTTTGCTACTTGATCGACGAAAAGACCTATTCCTGCATCTACTCCATAGCCATATATTTCTTTGGATTTGATGGGAATTGGAGCCTGTCCAGGTAATAACGCAAGCTCCCATCTACGGATAGGCTTATCTGAGAACTTTATTCGTGCAAATGCGATCCTTCTATCCTTATTAGCGTTGATATTTGCCATTGCCAATTCCACTGGAAACTCACCAACAGGAAACTTTTCATTAAAAGCTATCGCATCGCTTAGCATAACGGGGTCGGTAGCGATAATCTGGCCTGACGATACCTTTAGATTTCCTAAAGCTATCTTATCAAAAGTAATTTCCGTGCCGAATTGCGTTACTTTTGTTCCCTTCACGAAACTGCCTTCAAACAGCTTTGGGAATGTCAGCGATGTATCCTGAATGGTTATTTTCGGTATGCTATCTGCGAGATCAAATTCATTTGTTGGTCCAAGGATGTTCTCAGTATTACTTGTAACTTTGTTCTTCGAAGTACATGAAAATAGCATCACGGCCATCATACATATTGGTATTGTTCTATTGTACATATGGAATAATTCTTCTTCTTTAATTCATGACTCTACAGGATGACCAATATCCTTAAAGAACTTTCTGAGCATTTCATATGTACTGCAATCAGCGACAACCTGGCAAGAACTACCTATCGCCATTACTTCACAACTTAAACAGATATTCAAAGCAGATACAATTTCGCCCGAGCTTTTATAGAATACGATAGCATCCCTATAAATGGGGGCACACATCCAATTGGACACATCAGTTGTTTTTGTAAGCAAAATATTCTTTAGTAGACTGATTGCCTCATTACCATACTGAAAAGTATTGGTTCTTTGACTAGAAAAATGAAATCGACCTGTATCATCAATTAAGTACTGGGTTACACTTAATAGCGCGTCCAGTTCGTTCAATCGAATTTCTTCGGTGTCGGTCAGATTATTGCGTTTCTCTTTTCTTACTTTTAAATTATATAGTTCCGGTTTTAGCACTTGAATAGCAGCTTCATATTCATCTCCTCTTTGAAGAGAGTGGGTTTCAACGTAGTCAAATGCTAAGCTCTTAATATAATGAGAAGATGTGATTGAATTCGTGATACTTTTCATTGTTAAAAGTGAGCGGTTATTTCTCTAAATATTAAAAATAAAAGTATAAAAATGGGCTATTAATTGCTAATAAAAATGTGATTTAGCGAGATCAATCAGAATTTTAGAAAATCCTAAAGGCCCTGTTTAAAATTCTCAAAGTCAAATGATGTTAGGTCTGCATTGTAGGTGCCACCGAAAGCGCCAGCCTGCACTGAGATTTTAGTCCTTAACCAATTCTTATCCCAGTTGCTAGTCGCATCAATAACTAATAATCCAATTACCGTAATTGAAATTGATTGCCCCCCTGAGTGCAACCCAATCGTAAAATCATCAAGCTCGTCCATTTGCGAATGTTAAATTATTTTTTCCATACATTACCTTGACTCAGGTGTATTCCATTGCGGGATACCGATAAACATTTTATTGATAAATTGTTCTGTATATCGCTGCATCCCAGTTTCTTCTTTATCAAAGTAAGCTGTTATTTTCGAACAAACTTTAGGGTTGTAGCAGAGTTTGATGCGCAGATTTTCAACCCATTCCGCCCGGATTATAATTGTAATTAATCTTTTTGTGTCTCGGGCCAATCCAATTACCGTAATATCTTCGGTCATCCCGGCAAACCAGTCGATTATATACACCTTGGTACCAGGGCTAAACTGTTTCGAGCCGATACGAGTTTGTAACTTCCTTTCACCATAGCTAATTTCCCGTTTTATGTTAGCTACTAATGTCCATAATGGTTCAGGTTTTAAATGATTCATAGAGATTCAGTTCTATTTGAAATATGATGAAATGGGTGTCTGGAGGAATGTTTTAGTTTTCAATGATAATGATGTTAAGTCATCAATTATGATTTCATTGTTCTGAAAATCTGTGATTATTTTTTCTTGAATATTTGCATAATCAAAAGAATCGATAATTTCCCCAGTTGGGATATCGAAAATATATAAAGTCCCTCCTGCGTAGGCATTTTGGTCACTCGTTGGAGTAAACCCTTGAATACATCCCAAATTGCTTTCAGTCGTTATAATCTTGTAACACCAAATTCTATTATCTTTTTTCAATTTAGAAAAATTTATTGTCCAAATAGGTTCGGCTATGTTGTCGTACGTAAAACAATGTAATGAGTTTTTTTTGTCACTTATCAATACGTGGGTTTGAGCATTATTAAATTTGATCCAACTCGTCCCACCTATATTTTCAAGTTTTATTTCATCAAAGAAATGCTTGCTAAAATTATATCTCAGAATAGATTTCTTTCCTGTTGGAATATGAACTACATTGCTCTCAAGGTGTAAATCTGCATTGTAAAGACTTTTGTCAATCTTGTCTTTTTTGAAAACAATCTCACCATTTTTAATATTGACACAACATAATCCACTATAATATTCAAGTAGAAAATAGTTGGACGAATTATCAATTAGACTTCTATAACCCAAAAATTTGTCGGTAGAAAAAAGTTGTTGTTTAGTTTCAATGTCAATGGCTGTAATCGTAGTTTTATTTGTATTTCGTATTATCTGCCAATTTTTTGATTTCAAAAGGATAATATTACCATTAGGGGCAAAATCTAGAAGATAGAAGTCTTCGAAACCAAGATTACTTAAAGCATTTAGGTTAGAATCTGTCAAGATTAAACCTTTGCTATTATCTTCTATAATAGCCTTATTAATCTGTCCTCTAATGACAACTCTCTTATTCTCAATTCTCATGTGTTTTTTATTAGGTCAATAGTATTTGAATACATCCCCAGATCAAAGTAAAGCGTTCCGTTTTGTCCACAGCTTTAGCCCCAACATAACTTTCTATATCGTTTTTTTTGACCTGCAGCCACTTATAAGGGGCCTCGTTCATAAATAGATCCGAATTTTCATCAGTGGTATGATTTTACCATTTAACCGTTTCGTAATCAAAATCATTGTCACTTAATTCCAGATCTGAAATTTCGCAGTTAAGTCTTTTAGCTTCCGCGGTCAGGAAAGCCTCATAATCCCTATATTCGTCAGTATAATAAACAGCTCTTTTCAATAGATCAGGTAATTTTCGAAACGCTTTTTTTCCTCCTCCTAATTGGAAGAAATCAAGATTTATGCTCCTCATATACTGATAAATGTATTTATTGCCGCCATAAATTGCATCCTCGATAAAACCTGTGAGATGTGCAGCACCAACTACATCATAAGAGTACATGGCCTTTTCAAGCCAAAACTCTATGAGTAAGATCTGTGCTACGTCAAATTTATTAGTTTCTGCATAGTGCATATTAAATTTTAGAGCGGTTAGAGAAAATAGGAAATGAACCCAAGAAATCTGAACACCCAAGTACGCACCTTCTTCATAGGTTAAATGATTTCTGTCTGTTTTCAGACGGCTTCCTTCTTTTGCTTTACGGATTTCATAGGAAAAACCGCTGAGCAAAGTATCTCTATTTTCAAATCCTTTCTGATTTATTTTGTCCTCGTTGTTCCAGAATTTGGCGACGACCTCATAAAAATTGTTGAGATCATCATAAGATCCCCATATCTCTAAGCCTAACCCATGTTTTGTTGGTACGATATATAACATTGATGTGTTTTATAAAATAATGTGAGTGTTGTCGCATGCGCAATTTACGGTGGATATTTAATATGATCGATCCGTAAATGTTAGCACATACCATAAAATTAACACTTAATTTTTATCAGAGATTATGGGAAACCAGAATTGTTTAAAAATAATATGAAACTCATTGTAGATAGAAATTATCATTATGTTTTGGTGAGTGGCATAATTGTTATATCAGCTACGGTTTCCCGTAACCAACCATTCTTTCAAAGCCATATCTTAGCCATACAATTTGTAATAATCTTGAAAGTTAATATCTGTAAACATATTAATTCAAAATATATAATGTATATTAGGCTTAGGTATTAACCATGCCCGATTGAAAAGTACAATGCCATGATAGTAACCACGACCAATTCCATCGAAGGGAGGGAGATTTCACGATATTATGATCCGATAGCTGCCCATGTTGTCATCGGCACCAATATCTTTAGCGATATAGGGGCGAGCTATGTAGATTTCTTTGGAGGACGCTCTACCAGCTATGAGAAGAAGATGCAGGAGATGTACAAGCGTGTTACCGAAACACTCAAGCAACGTGCTCAGGCAATTCGTGCTGATGCTATTATTGGGCTTAGTGTAGATATCGACGAAATCTCAGGAAAGGGGAGCCAGATGTTTATGATCACCGCCGTGGGCACACCAGTACATCTTAAAGAAGTTGCTCGCGTTCCGATGGAGAAGCAGGATGATCTATTGGACGGTGAATTGATTCAACAGAAGGTCCGAGCAGATATCATCTTAGAAAATTATAAAACAGTAGAGTCTATTAATAGAGAAACAGCTGAATTCATCGCTACATCGGGGCTAAGAGAATTTGAACCACTTATCTTCAGAGCAATGAATGAGGATTATGATTCTGGCATAGATCAATCTCCAAAAGATAAACAAGAAATACTATTTCGCTATTTTGATTACTTACCAGATGAGGAAGCCATTGCTATTCTTTATAATGCATTATCAGAAGGCAATTTGACAACCTTACAAGTAAAACGTATCAATGCGATTATCACTTCATCCAATTTTATAGATTACACAAAAGCCGTTAACCTTTTAAATAGTAATATATATGCTAGACGTATTGCGCTGAAAATATTCTCTTTGGACAAAGATTGGTATTCAAAAGAAGATATAGCTATACTGAAAAGTTTAGAAGGAGATGCTTTAGCAAAGTTCTTTCCTGAAATTGTGCAAGTTGAGGAATCGAAGGGAATGTTTTCGAGTGGAAAAGAAGTGTGGCGATGTGGATGTGGTCATACAAATAAGCTCGACAACTCAAACTGTGGCTCATGCACACGAGATAAAAGAGGTTTTAAGGAGAAAAGTTTGAAACCGGAAGAAGTGCAAGGGATGGTAAATAGGAGAATACAAGTCATTGAAAGATTAGGTACTATTTGAATAGTCTATTTACTGAATTACGAAAACCGAAGCGATTTTCAACTATCTGTTACGAATCAAACATAATAACAACAACGGTATTACAAAAAACATAATATGGCAATTTTTACAAAAGAACAGTTCCAGACTATTGCTTACAATAAGGCAAAAATCAAAGGACATACCACCTTAAATGAGAATAGAACTTTTTCTCAATCTTCAGCGAAAACTAGTGTGTTTTTATCGCATTCTCACCATGATAAGAAATTAATAGCCGAAGCAAAGACTTTTTTCGAAAACTTAGGTATTTCTATTTATGTTGATTGGGCTGATGAAACAATGCCACAACGCACTAGTGGCGTAACAGCACAGAATATTAAAGGTCAAATTAGAAAAAATGACAAGTTTATTTTACTTGCTACAAATGATGCTATTACTTCCAAATGGTGTAATTGGGAGGTTGGAATTGGCGATACATATAAATTAGCAAACGATAAGATTTGCATTTTACCGTTAGCAGATAATAGGCTCACTTGGCAAGGTAACGAGTATCTTCAGATTTATCCTCGAATTGAAGAGAGTGAATATACAAGAGATTATTTTAAAATAATCTATCCTAATAAATCTGAGATTTCATTGTATGATTGGTTAAAACAGTAAATATGGAACTTACACTACAACAAAAGAAATTTATAAAAGATTTTGCAATAGAAATAAATAGTGGTGATGCTGCAATTTTTGCTGGAGCTGGTTTTTCTGTAGCGTTAGGTTTTGTCAATTGGAAAGAATTATTGAGAGATTTAGCTTTAGAATTGAAGTTGGACATAGACAAAGAGCACGATTTGATTTCTGTTGCACAATATCATTTCAACAAGTTTAAAAGAGGTAAAATAAATAACAAAATTATTAATGAATTTAGTACACTCACAAGTGGGGGCGAAAACCATAAAATTCTATCTCGTATTGGTATCGATACATTTTGGACAACAAATTACGATCAACTGATAGAAAAATCCCTGGAAGCAAATGGTAAAACAGTTGAAATAAAAATTAGAAATGTAGATTTCTCAAGAAACATCAAAAAAAAGGATGCTATTGTCTACAAAATGCATGGGGATAAAAACTCACCAGACGAAGCCGTCTTAACAAAGGATGATTACGAAACATATAATGACAAAAAAGAATTATTTTCTACTGCTTTAAGGGGTGATTTATTATCAAAAACATTTCTATTTGTAGGATTTAGTTTTGATGATCCAAATTTGGAGTATATTTTAGGGAGAATAAAAATTTTATTGAAAGAGAATACTCCTACTCACTATTGCTTCTTCAAAGAAGTTCAAGAAACCGATTTTAACGAAGATTCTAAAACACCAGAACAAAATAAGGAAGATTACTTGTATGCAAAAATTAAGCAGGAGTTAAAGATTGATGATTTAATTAGGTATGGTATTCATGCAATAATGGTTAAAGAATATTCTGAAATAACAGAAATTTTATACGAGATAGAGAAAAGACTAAAAAGAAAAAACATTTTTATATCCGGCGCGGCACACCATTATCTACCTTACACAGTTGACCAAGCGATTGATCTTATTCATACTTTGAGTTACAAGTTAGCTGAAAACGATTACAAAATCATTTCGGGCTTTGGGCTGGGAATTGGAAGTATAGTAATAAATGGTGCATTAGATTTTAAATTAAATTCAAACTATAGAAATTTGGATGATTTATTGATTTTACGTCCCTTTCCTCAAACACAATCTGATGATACTAATATTTCTAAAATCCGGACTGATTATAGAAAAGAAATGATTTCCAAAGCTGGTATAGCGATTTTCATTTTCGGTAATAAAAAGTCAGGTGATAATGTCATAAATTCAGATGGAATGGAAGAGGAGTTTAAAATTAGTCAACAATATAATGTGATACCTATTCCAATAGGAGCAACAGGTTATGTATCTAAATCTCTTTGGGAAAAAACAACAAGTGATTTAAAGTTATATTACCCTGATAACGCGGCATTGCATAATGCTATAAAAGCGCTAGGAGAAGAGCAACTTACCAAAGAGGAAATGATCAAAAATACAATTGAAGCAATTAATATTTTGCAAGAACTATAATTATGGGAAGAAAGATTTTTGTATCATATAAGTATGGAGATACTCATGTTGAGGATTTAAATATATATGAATCCAATTGGCTTGGCCAAAATGTGAAAGTTCAAACAAAGGCCCGAAACTATGTAAATGAATTAGCTACCATTTTGAATAGCGAAGATCATATTTACAAAGGAGAAGAAGATGGTCAAAGCTTGGCAGATTTCTCCGATGAATGTATTGCTTCTGCATTACGGGATAGGATATATGATAGTTCAATTACAATTGTTTTGGTTTCAAAAGGCATGAAAACATTTGAGAGAGAAAAAGATCAATGGATACCTTGGGAGATTTCGTATTCTTTAAAGGAATATACTAGAAATGAGAGGACTAGTCTATCCAACGGTATAATTGCTGTTGTTTTACCCGATGAATGGGGTAGTTATGAATATTATATTACTCCAGACACTGAATGTAATTGCCGAACCTTAAAAACTGATTTCCTTTTTCAAATACTTAGAGACAACATGTTTAATATTAAAATACCTGACAAAAGATTATGCAATGGATCATGGGTATATTCAGGTGACAGCTCATATATACAATCCGTTAAGTGGGAAGATTTTAAATCAATACCAAATTATTATTTAAACAAGGGAATTGAATTAAGAGACAAAAAGGATGATTACAACATAATTAAATCCATAAAATAAGTGTTTATCCAAAATATGTGATAGAAATATCATCGTTAAAAGCTTAATAATAGCTATAACCAAATTCTTGGGGCATATTGTTTGGATAGACAAATTTTCAGAAAAAGGACGATTATGACTAATTTAGTGGATATTTTCAATAATGCTAAGCTAACCATATATTAAAATTTAAAACTAATCAAGAATATGATATTTGAAAGAGGACATTTTAAAACGAGTAGATTTATAAATCTAAATGAATCCCTTAAAGCAACGCGAAATTTTAGCAAATCGCAACCCCAATACAAACCAACTGTTTTTGTTTCACATAAGCATAGTGATTTAGAAGATCAGGAAGAGATGAAAGGAATATTTGAATTGCTTCAAGATTTTGGCGCGGAAGTCTACATAGATAGTATGGATAAAAAAATGCCTACAGAAACTTCTGGCGAAACTGCGCTTCGAATAAAAGAAGTGATAAAACACACCAACAAATTTATATTGGTAGCTACAGAAAAGGCAATAGAATCATTTTGGTGCAACTGGGAACTTGGAATAGGAGATACTCATAAATATATTGATCATATAGCAATAATACCAATAAAAGAAAAAGGGGAAAGAGATTCTCAATATAAAGGGAATGAATACCTGCAAATTTATCCATTAATAGAATATAATGAGGCATTTACAAATATAAAAGGACACCATTTTGTTGAAGGGTATTACGTTTCTAAACCTGAAAACAAAGAGGGAATAAAATATATTACTTTATTGAAAGAATGGCTTAAACAATAACTGAAACTATGTTTAAATATCAATTAATTATTTTAGGTACTATCAAACCATTTATTAGTGATATAATTTCATTATATCATAAAAGAATTGAAGATTTAAAACTTCAAAAAGAATTCTATGAAATATATTTTAAGGATAATTTGAAGTCTTATAAAGGCAATCAACCTGCATTTGTCATATACCTAGGTAATGAGAGTGGAGATTTTGAAGATCTAGAGCAAATCGAAAAATTATTAGACGAAGGGAATATTGTTCTTCCTATTTTCTTTAATTCATTTGGAAGAGAAATTCCAAAAATACTAAGTAATCAGAATGGATTGAAATACGAAGATTTTAAAAATGAAAAAATTGTTAACTTAATACTTGAATCTTTTGGTAAATTAAGAAATACTAGAAAAGTCTTTATAAGTTATAAGAGAGATGAGTCGACTTCTGTAGCTATTCAGCTCTATGAAGCACTAGAAAATAATAATTTCGATGTTTTTTTAGATACTCATTCAATAAAACAAGGAGAACCATTTCAAGACGAATTATGGCATAGAATGACAGATTGCGATGTGATTCTCCTCTTGAATACTCCAAAATTTATAGAAAGTGAATGGTGCGAAAAAGAAATAGCAGAAGCATCAGTAAAGCAAATTGGCATCATTCAAGTTATTTGGCCAACTCATAAATTAGAAAGAATTGCAGAGATATGTTTTCCTTATCAACTTTCTGAAGCAAATTTTGTGAAAGGCATTTATGATAAAAAAGATATTTCAAAACTGAATGATGACACGGTTAATGCTTTAGTAAAGCAAGTTGAATCAATTCGAGCTAGAAATTTAGCTTCTAGACAAGATAATCTAATTACTGAATTTCTTAATACTGCACAGAAGTATGGCAAAAATATGGCCATACAACCTGAAAGATTTATTACTGAAAATATTACAGAAAAAAAACGAAGGCTTTTTATTCCCTCTGTGGGAATTCCGCAATCATTTGACTGTAATACTTCGTCTGAACTAAAAAGGGAAATTAAAGAATTTTCTGTTGAAGAGGTTTATCTAATTTATGACGATGTAAGGATTAGAGAAAAATGGTTAAAACATCTTAGCTACTTAAACGAATACCTGGATGTAAAAACAATCAAAAAACAAGAATTTGACACATGGTTACAAAAGAATTAAAAAATATATTTTTATCTGCCAGCATTCCATTTAAAGAAAGGCACGAGAAATATTATAACACAGCTGATATAATAGCAATTAGAGATTCAGTAATTGCTTTAGCTTCACTGGTAATACCCAAGTACAGGTTGATTTGGGGAGGACATCCATCTATAACCCCGATTATATATCATGTTTTAGAAAAATACGAAATAGATATTCAAAGTCATGTAAAATTGTATCAATCAAAATATTTTGAAAAGATTTTCCCTATAGAAAATAAAGAATTTGAAACGGTGGTAATAACAGATGACTTAGGGGAATTAAAACCAAGTTTGCGCCTAATGAGGGAAAAAATGTTGGGAGAAAATACATTTGAAGCTGGTATTTTTATAGGCGGCATGGATGGTATTGAAGACGAGTATAGCCTATTTAGAGAACTAAATCCAAAATCAATAATATTGCCTATTGCAAGCACCGGAGCAGCCGCAAAAATTATTTACGATAACAATGTTGACGAATTTAAAAATGAAAAACTTATTAATGACTATGGCTATATGAGCTTATTTCAGGAACTATTAATCGATAAACTCAATTAATATGGCAAAAAGACAAATATTTTACAGTTTTCATTA
Organism: Sphingobacterium athyrii; assembly: GCF_003071065.1. Taxonomy (GTDB): domain Bacteria; phylum Bacteroidota; class Bacteroidia; order Sphingobacteriales; family Sphingobacteriaceae; genus Sphingobacterium; species Sphingobacterium athyrii. Next base: position 400,698 of record NZ_QCXX01000003.1, read on the forward strand.
TGACAATGACGTTTTTAGAGTTCAACAAATTAGAAACATTGGAGCTTTAGAAGGCAATGAACCGGTTTCTATAAATGCTTGGGAGATAGTAAAAAGAGGCGGAGATACTGCAATTAAAAGATGGATAGATGAAAACTTGTCTTACAAAAGTTGTTTAGTTGTCTTGATTGGATCTGAGACAGCCAATCGTAAATGGGTCAAATATGAAATTGAAAAAGCTTGGAATGACGGAAAAGGTGTATTAGGGATTTATATTCACAATCTGAATTGCCCAAGGAACGGAAAGTGTTATCAAGGTTCGAACCCTTTTCAAACATTTACTATGAAACGAGATGGTAAATCTTTAGCGTCGATAGTAAAATGTTATAGCCCAAGCTACAATAATGCGTATAACGAAATAGCATACAATCTAGAAGATTGGATTGAAGAAGCTATTAAAATTAGAGCTAATTATTAAGATCCTTCAATAGAAAATTAGAATAATGAAGTAAGGAACCTTTGTAACTATTTCCTAGCATTTTGGGAGTGGTGTAACTCAAACTGTGTCATTGGCTGAATTACCCCCCGCCGGGGCGGTAATTCAGCCACTTTGCTTATTGCAAATCTAACACCATTCTTCCCGGAAACCAAATTGCTAATTTCTGAGCTGTAGTTCCCCAATTGTCCATTTGCATATTCCGGAGTAAATTGACTCCTTAATTCCGGCACGTTGCACTGGAGTATATGCGCGATTCCATTGAGTTATCGCATGCCATTCCGGCAGATGTTGACCCCCTTGTTTATTTTGATTTATTTGGGATAAGATTTTTAAGAGTTATTCCAATGGCTGGTAAATCAAGCCCCATGAGTCAGATAAAACAATTGATAAGATTGAAACAGCAGGGCTATAGCTTGGCCAGCGGAAACAGGTTTAGAACTTTTAATGTGATGGATGACTGTTCCCGTGAGATATTGTGTATCGAAATAGCTACTTCAATTTCTTCTTTGCGGGCAGCTCGGACACTTGTCTTTCACTTTGCTACCACTGTAAGTACCCCATTTTCCGACAGCTGGGATTGGACTTTTCTAATTTTCGTTACTAATTGATTTATTTGTTGTTTGTGTCTAATATTTTTTGATAATTCCGTTGGTGTAAGATTCCCAAGTGCAGAGCGAGCATACAATAAAGTGTTGACAGGTGTGGTTCAGGGGTATACGAATTTTATCAATACTATAAACGATAATATACTGAGATATAAATAATATGGTTCTGAAAATATCATTATGGAGTCATTTCCAAAGGTAGACTTACCATTTTGGTAAGTCTACAAAATCATTAAGTTTGAAAAGTTAATACAATCCAGTTGTAAAATAGCTCGGGTTATTGGTCACTAAATCTGGTGTACTTTTGTCGGAATATTCATTTACCTTCGTAAAGACCTTGCATGGCTTCAGCCTTGAAACATTCAAAGTCGAATGGGTCTTTTTCTTTCATGACCGTGTCGTTTGAATAATTGAATATAAATAATCTTATTGAACTATTCCTTTGACACAGTTTGCGTTACAGTCTCATGAAACTTAGAAATAATCTATTCTGCCAATGGGCTAGTATCTATAATTTCGAGATAATATTCTAGTTTACCAAGAGTCGAATAAAAATATGGATATTTCTTTCCTTCTATAATTTCAAGATTTGGAATTTTTTTATTGACAATTTCTGCATCCTTATCATTATAAATGAATATTTGTCCGCCAGTTGCAAATTGATATAAATTCCAAGAAATCACATCAGTCCCTTCGAAATAATTAACAAGGTTTTTACAAACACCGTTATTTAGATTGGATTTCACGGGCATTACAATATTGATTAACTCAGTGTTTTCATTAAATACATCAGTATTAATATGGGTAGATTTATATTGAATTCCATCAAGATCGTCATTATTTCGAATCCATTGAAGCAGTAATTGTGGAATTATGTACTCAGGCTTAAAAGGGTCATATGCGTCCTTTACTTTCACACTACAACACATTATCAATGGGAAAGTCATAAAGAACCTATATTTTTCATCAAGATCATTACAATCCTTGGCTGGGGGTGTTAAGTCAATTAAGTTTATTCGTTTTATATTTTTATATCTTATCGCTTGAATCTTGTCAATCGATGGCCTATTAAGTTCTTCCCAGCATATATAAATTGTTCTGCCTAAATATAAACTTGGGAAGCCGGGTATACTAAATCTTTGAGTTGTCACTTTATTTCTCAGTTCAAAAGGGATATGAAACATCTCATTCTTTTTATATGAGTAATTCTTGTCACTTAATCGAATACGGAAAAAACTTTCATTCAAATCATAAACTTTCTGTTTCACTATCGCATATAAGTCCTTAACATTATTACGAAGAACATTATTTATATGCTCATAGGCTTTGTATGGATTACCATTGTAGTAATCCTCAATGCAAGCAATTAGACTTTCAATAATACTAGTTTGTGTTTCTTTAACAAATTCAGTAGAAATGTGGTGTTTATCAGGATGAATGGGCCCCTGGTCTAAACTATTAACAAGCTCAAGAAAATATTTAAGCTTGGTAATTATAAAAGATTTGAAATCTTCATTTGAAGTTTGACGTAATGGTAGCTTAAAAATTTTATCTCTCAATAATTGCTCGAATTCCATGCAGAAAAATTAGGCGTGTTTAAAATTTTAGTTATTTAGTAAGAATCTTTTGATATTGTGCAGATTAAAGAAATCATCCTTAATAGTATACTCTGTTTTTTTTCGTAAAATCAACTGACCCAATAAACATCTACCTGTCTTTTCCCTAAGTTGCCATTCGTTAACATGATTGATCTCTTTTCACTTAGTAAGACACCTTTTCTTACAGAATATCTAAGTGCCTTGGACAACTGGTCACCGATATATGTCTTTGAGTACTGTGATTCAATAAAAGCCTCAATCTCATTTAAATAACGTGGAGTTTTGAGAAAACTCGATCCAACAAGAACTTCTGATATAAAAGCATCAATACTTCTGTCATTCTTCGTATCCGAAAAATACTCAGGTACATTTGTGTATTCTTCTTTAAAACTAACAACGGATTCAACCTTGGCGATGTTTTGAGAGATAGAAATATTTAAATTCAGTATTTTTGCTCCAGTTGTATTGATTTTTTTTCCTATATGATCCGCAAGTGCGTGACTAAATGTTCTTTTAGATTGTAAAATTCCATAAATATGGGAGGGAGACCTGCCGATAAATTCAGCAAATCCAGATACTGTCATTCCTAAAATATTCATAATTTCACGCAATCTGTTCGCCAAAAGCTCATTATAAGTTTTGTCTTGGTTTGTCATAAGACAAATTCCGTTAAAAACTTACGCTAAAAATTATCATTAATTTACTTTTATTGTAAAATATTTATACCTATATTTGTTATAATATTTTACTGACTTATAATTTATTAAGTCTATTAGTGTAATTTAAGAGTCTCGTTTCCCAAGTCTCACATTTTAATCGAACACGAGAGCGATAGATTGCACCCATATGCCTTTATTTGCTATATTAGCAACGGTAAAGGCGTGGGTACTATCGTCTGCTGAGTTCGAAGGAGTGAGACCCGGGGAATAATGCAAGGTAGTAACCCACGTTTTTACCTTATTTGAGACTCACCAAATAACCTTAAAAGGTGAGTTATGATTATTAAAAACAAACATTCAAAAAATCCCAATCCGCCTTAGTTCTATTAAGGCTAGAGGTCTGTATGACCATCCGAAAAAAGTGTCATTGTAAATATATCATCTGCTTTGTAACCAATTAGAGACTACTATATCGGAACATTTTTACGAGTTATTCTAATGACCTGATCCAGCGTCTACGCGAGGAAAGGGAAAGATTATGACCATTTTTAAAACCTTAAAATGAACAATTTTATAAGGACTGGGAAAAGTATTGCCTGTTCAAAACAGGCAGCCCAGTATGTAAATTTAGTAAATTCACAACCTACGTGTATTGAAGGTAAAGCATATAGCTTAAGAGAACTACTAATCCTAAGGACTCTTTTAGTAATTGCTACTGTATTTCATATGTTTAGTTTATCTGCTCAGACGCCCCGCAAGGACAGCGGGGCTAATGGGCCTTTAACAGTATCTGGTACGGTAGTATCAATAATAGATGGTAGACCGATACAGGGTGTATCGATCCGTATAGAAGATGAAAAGGGGAGAGTATCCACCAAAAGTGAGGGCTCTTTCTCAGTGCCAGTGCTATTATCTACAGGGACTATCAAATTTAGCCATGTTGGCTTCAAGCCCTTACAGCTACCTTATTCTGTTGGGGTATCGTTAACAGTAAAGTTGATACCATTGGAGAATCAATTGGATGAGGTGGAGGTGGTCTCTACAGGATACCAAAAGATACCAAAGGAGCGGGCAACGGGAAGCTTCGAGTTTGTGGACAACAAACTGCTCAATCGTAAGGTGTCGACAGACTTTGTAAGTAGGCTGGAGGATGTGGTGCCAAGTATATCGAGTGGAAAAATGTTTTCCGACAATCGTGGGGCGCTTATGAATATCAATGTACGTGGAGTAAGCACGCTCGGTAAAAATATCTGGCCGTTAATTGTGGTGGATGGTATTCCATACGAAGGTAAGCTTGCAGAATATGGTCTTGGTAATTTTAATAATATTAACCCCAATGATATAGAGAGTATTTCAGTGCTAAAAGATGCTGCGTCGGCCTCGATCTGGGGAGCACAGTCTGGAAATGGGGTTATCGTAATTACGACAAAGAGGGGGAAATTTAATGAAAATACACAGGTTTCCTTCAATACCAACTTTACACTGATAGACAAACCCGATCTTTATTATTATAAATTGATGAATACATCAGATTATATCGATGCACAAAAGTTTTTGTTCGATAAAGGCAAGTATAAATCTGTTTTTACCAAATATAACGCAAATCCTGAACCTATTTTGTGGGTATTCAAAGATCATCAGGCTGGTAAAATAACACAAGCTGATCTAGATTCTGAGTTGAATAAATTGCGAACCATAGATAGCAGAGATGATTTCTTGAAATATATTTACCAGAAGGGCTTTAATCAGCAATACAATGTTCAGCTACGTAGTGGTGGTGAAAAGGTGAATACACTATTTTCCGCTGGTTATGATAACAATAGGGGTAATGTGACCCGAAATTCTTATGAACGCTTGGTGCTGAAATCTACATCACAGATTAAACCTACCAAGAATTTACTTTTGGATCTGGGAATTACATATACGGATGCCCGAAATAAAAAACCTGTTGACCCCGTCGAATTTCAATATATGGGCTCCGGGCTGACCAATTACCGTTACATGAGATTGGTTGATGAAAATGGAGATCCTAAGAGCTTAAATTTCAGTGGAAAGAATATAAATTTTATTGACACCGTGGCCAGTGGGCGCTTGCTCGATTGGTTTTATACCCCATTAAAAGAGCTGGATGCGTCGAGGGAGACGCAAAAAGTACAGGAAATAGTCGCTAATCTCTCAGCTGCATACAGTTTTAATTTTGGACTGTCTTTAAAAGGGCTGTATTCTTTTCAAAGGACCAACAATCCGATTGAGCTATGGCGTGGACTGGGATCCTATACCATGCGGAACGAGCTTAATTATTATGCAAGCTGGAATCCAGCTAAAGTGACCTGGGCATTGCCTGTTGGCGATTTTATGTTGAATACGATCAACGAAAGCAAAGCGCATCAAGGAAGGCTAAATGCCGAATATGGGAAGAGGTGGCAGGACAAACATGAACTAAATGTATTGGTCGGCTATGATATAAGGCAATTGAGGAATCAAATGCAGGTGTCACAGTATTATGGTTATAATCCCGAAACAGGTAGTTTTCAATCTGTACAATATGGTAAATCTGTTCCCGTCATGAACGGTAAGATGGGGACAAACAACCTGATCGATCGGAATAGATATGAAGCAACAGTGAACCGTTACGTATCCTATTATGCCAATGCTTCCTATAGCTACATGGATCGATATGTGTTGAGTGGAAGCTATAGAAAGGATGCTTCCAACCTTTTTGGGGTGAAGTCCAATGATCGTGGTCAACCGTTTTGGTCAGCCGGTACCGCATGGATATTGAGTAATGAACAGTTTTTACAGTCATTACCATTTCAGTTTTTAAAACTGAGGGCTACCTATGGTTACAATGGCAATGTCAATAATACGGTCTCTGCTTATGCTGTATTGAATATCTCAAGTGATCCACATTATATAACCGGACAAAATTACGCGATGATGAATAAACCGCCCAATCCATCTTTGAAATGGGAGAGAGTAAGCAATTTGAATTTTGGTCTGGATTTTAATTTGAAAGGCAACAGATTAAATGGAAGTATAGAATACTACCATAAAAATAGCCAAGACCTGATCTCAAATGCACCTGTTGATCCAACTTCTGGTTTTACAACGCTAAGTGTCAACTATGCAAACCTGAAGGGGAGAGGTTGGGATATTTCCTTGCACACCATTCCGCTAAAGTCTACAAATTGGCAATGGGACAATAACCTTGTGTTTTCCTATAATAGGACCAAAGTTACAAAAGCCTACGCTGATCCCTCAGATCTGTCTTTTCTATATATTGGATGGCCGGGGGGGCAGGCGAGCACACCTTTTGAAGGAATGGATCTTTATAGTCTGTTGACGTATAAATGGGCCGGCCTTGATCCAATAGATGGCTCTCCACAAGCGTACTTGAATGGTGAGATTTCAAAAGACTACATTGGCATCACCTCTCAAAGTGTAGACGCGTTGGAAAATATGGGATCTGTCAAACCATTGTATTTCGGTAGCTTTCGAAATTCTTTTCGCTGGAAGGATCTGGAGATGTCCTTTAATATAAGTTATAGTCTGGGGCATGTTTTCTTAAGGGAATCTTTTAATAATGCTGATTTTATTAATAGTTACTTAGGTCATCAAGACTATGCTAAAAGATGGCAAAAGCCGGGAGATGAATTGTGGACCGATGTCCCTGCGTTTGTATATCCTGCAAATAGCTCTTCAAGTAATGTATATAGACATTCTTCGGTACTGGTATCCAATGCTGGGCAGATTAAACTTCGCGATATCCAGCTAAGTTTAAATCTGGATATCTTAAAGCGATATGGTTTGAAAAATAGTAGGATATACGCTTATGCGCAGAACATTTGCAGCATATGGCGCGCGAATAAATTTGGAGTTGATCCAGAATACGGGGCGTCATTACCCGATCCGCGTACTTATTCGATCGGATTAAACTTTAATCTATAAAATATTTATGATGAAAAAGAATCTAATAATTTATTCGCTGTTTCTGTTGTTGCAGGCCAGCTGTACCAGCTTTTTGGATGAAAAGCCTGACATAAAATTGGTCGTTCCCAAAAGTTTAAATGATCTGGAGCTTTTGATGAACGATTATTCAACAATGAATGCAAACTATCCAAATTTTGGAGAACTTAGTTCAGATGATTATTATCTCACAAAGGACCTTTGGGAATCTGCCTCTGTATTGGATCAGAGAAATGCCTATATATGGGCCGATCTACCGTATGAGGATGCTAGTCAATGGCGCGCTGCATACAAAGTGGTAAATAATGCTAATCAAGTCTTAGATGTATTGAAAACGCTTGACCCGATGAATGATAAGGCGCAGTACAGTAGGTTAAAAGGGGAGGCTCATTTCTTTCGTGCTTTTGCTTTTCAGCAATTGGTAGGTACATTTTGCAATGGCTATAGGGAATCTGGCGCTGCCGCGGAACAGGGCATTCCATTAAGGCTTAATCCTGAGGTCGATGAAAATGTTTCCCGGTCATCGCTAAAAGATAGTTACAAACAGATCCTAAGTGATTATCAAGTAGCTATTCGTTGTCTTCCAGTCGAAAATCCTTACATCGGAAAGCCTTCTTTGAAATCTGCTTATGCAGCGATGGGGAGGGCTTACTTGGATATGGGGGATTTTGAAAAGGCTTTTCTATATGCAGACTCGGCTATTGCACTATATCCTGATCTGATAGATTTTAATACGGTCAATCGTACAGATGAGCTTCCATTCACTCGTTTTAATAAAGAAGTTTTGTTTCCGGCAGTGAGCAAATCTGTTGGTATCATGAGCGCTAATGTATCTTTTGTAGATTCAGTATTGTGTACATCGTATGCATCAGATGATCTGCGCAACGTCTTATTTTTGGAGTCCTCTACGATTAAAATTGGGGCTAAGCATTTTAAAGGAAGCTATGATAGCTCCACCGGAAATTTATTTGTGGGGCTAAGTTCGAGTGAACAGTATTTAATCAAGGCCGAAGCAGCGGTACGTTTAGGTAAGATAAGTAGTGCACTTTCTACCATAAATACTTTGCTTAAAAATAGGTGGAAGACAGGCACTTTTGTGGACTGGACCGAAACGAATGCGGATCAATTGCTGCCCATGATTCTGGAGGAGAGAAGGAAAGAACTATTGTACCGCGGTCGGCGGTGGTCGGATCTAAAACGACTCAACCTGGACAATAGGTTCAAAATAACATTAAAGCGCGTATTGGGAAATAATATTTACACACTCGAGCCCAATAGCCCAAAATATGCTTTTCGATTACCAGAAATTGCTGTAAACCTTGGCGGAATTCCCCAAAATCAAAGATAATTATGAAAAATAGAAAATATATTTGTCGAATTTTATTATGTGTCCTATACTTCTATAGTCCTTATATGGTCTATGCTCAAAACAATAGTGTGGCTACAAATCCATTACATATTGGAGATCAATTCAATGGATTTGAAACCGGGGATTTAATGCGCGGTATTGAAAAAAACTTGAACTGGGATGCCGTCAAAAATAAGATAGTCATTTTAGATTTCTTTGATACTTATTGTACTGTGTGTATTGCCTCTATGCCTAATATGCAAATGCTGCAAAACAAGTTTTCCAAAGATCTTCAAATCTATAATGTTGCATGGCAGGATAGAAAAACACTTACAAAGTTCTATCATGGTAATGCCTTTTTAAAAGAGAAAAAAGTCTATTTGCCCGTAATTTACAATGATAAGTATCTAAAATCATTGTTTCCTCATGAGTCTGCACCGCATGTGGTAATTATTTATAAGGGAAAGGTACAGGCCATTACTTTTCACAGGGTAGTGACCGAAGAGAATATCAAACTCCTTTTGCAGAATGGACATATTGACTTGCCTATTAAAGATGACTTTGGTACGGTCGATCTGGCAGAGGATAATGCCAAAGCTACTTTAGGGGTTTGGCTTTCCGGATATCAAAATGGCGTCAAAGTGCAAGCTTTGAAAATCGTAAAAGATAGCTTAAGCAATAATGTAAAGACATCTTTCTATAATCGATCTGTATACAGGTCTTTAATTAATGCATGGAACAAAATCCAACGCTCAAATTCCATTTTGCGTAATTCACAGATTATATGGAAAGTAAGGGATTCCAGTATATATGAAAATTTTACTAAATCAGGAGAAGCTTGGGATGTAAAAAATGCTATAAGCTATGAAAGAGTGGATAACATTCAATATCCAGATTCGGTTATGGGCAGATTGGTGCTTGGCGACCTCCACTCATTTTTAGGTATAAAATCATACTGGACTACCAAGAAACAAAAATGCTTATTATTGGTAGATTGTCCACCCGTAAAAATGAACAAAACTATTGAAAATAAGATGCAATATGCAGGAACTGATGTTTTTACAAAATTTATGTCAATCAACGAACAAATGCCCTTGATAGCTGATCAAAAGAAGTCAGATAAGATTTTGGAAATAGGCAGTTTTAAAGATATTGACGAATTGAATATGCAATTGCGCCAATATGGATGTGTTTTGGTAGAGGGTGAGGCAGATTTTGAGGCTATTGTTATAGAGGAGTTTAAATAATACGCAATAAGGGTACGGTTTTGGCCGTACCCTTCTACAGTTGGCGATTGCCTATGTTCTTCTATTATCTATCCTTCAGCTTGACATTGTCAGAGGGAGTCTGATCATGCAACGCATCAACCATTTCTGCATATAATGCAGTTGTGATAACTGGTTTATTGTTGCTGTCGGCACTTGCTTGAATGGCACAGATCTGTTCTGTACCAGGACAAGAAGGCTGAGCCCCCTGTAATGTATAGCTATTTGGATTAGAAGCTTGTGATCCGGTTAATGAAAACCATGCCATTTGACCTCCTTATTCTATATCATAATTTATTTAATTGGTCACATCTCACTTTGCAGTTTGATGGCCCCGGCTTTCGCATAGAAAGCTTGATGGTACTGGCGGGGACTCCTTATTTGCCAGACCAATATCTTCGGCACCCACATTGGGGGGAAGAGTGCAAACTTACGTCTATACCTTGTCAGGGCAGACTCTTTGCGAACTCTTTTTTCCATCACACACAAATACAGCTTGGTAAAATCCTGTCCCCATTGGGAATTGCCAGCTCCGGAATAGCGGAGTACGAGCACTGCGATATGGATTGACCGTACTATTTGTTTTGCGATATATTTAAAGTAACTCACCATTTTTTTCTTTTGTAATTGTCTATTACAAAGGAGCGGATACTTTACAGCTTAAAATCGGGCATGTGGGTAGTATTTTACTTTTTTTGTGATTTCATTTTCTATTTCGATAGATAGTCTTGGGATCTATATATAAAAATTGGCTCAGCAATTTATTATTCAGACTATGCCATAGTGCAGGCATTAGTTCTTTAAGCTTCGCCGACCTGTCACGCGCCTCCTGCGCCATAATAAGTCCCTTTTTATTGAAAAAATCTGATTTCCGCTGCCGCATGATGCTGACAAAGTGATGCATGCTCGGATATTGATCTTGCAGTTCCTGCAAAACAGTCAGCGGGATACAGGCAATGGTGCTTTTTTTGAGGAATTGAATATTCAGGTCCTGGCTGTTAAAACTGTACTCATGCTTGGTGCCGGTAAAGTAATTTCCTTCGGTCGCGATCCAGTGGAGATAGGGCTTTTTGAGTTTCGTCTCATAGGCACCAATCCTGCCATCAAGCACATAGCACCAGTAGGGACGGCTTTCATCCTCCCGACAGTAGATCTGTCCACGCTTCCCCTGGCGTAGTTTGGTATGCTTGATTAGCTCATCGCGACATGGATCATCCGCATTGAAATAGGTATCTAAATGTTTGGTAAAACGTTTCACGGTTAATATAGTGTAAATGAAGAGTTCATAAAAAAAAAGAAACGCCATGAGAGAGATATGGCCCATGGCGTTTTTGTTGAATTATTTTAGTTAATCTATAGAAGCGTGTAGTAAATCCTGACGATTAAATGCCCTTCTAAGCGGCGACTAAAGATCTCATTCGCTTCAGATTCGACGGGAATTTCCGACGTATCTGACTGGATCTTGTTTGACTCATATTCCGTTACCTTGACCGAATCCCGGGGAAAGGTACTGGTGTTTTTTTCATTGGTCTGCTTGTCCAAAGTGATCTCTGTCTGATTATTAATGGCAAAAGCAATCTGTTGTGCAAGATTGTTTTTGAAGTCGGCTGACAACGATAGTATATACTCCAGTTGTTCTTCAGAAAGTTCAAAGCGGGAATTAAGCCAGCTGTATAAACAGAGCAGAATTAACTTTTGCTCAGACATCTGGAATTCGATGGTCGAGCTGTACAAGTTCCGGAGCCATCGTTTGACTCCTGGGTCATCAAGTGTGTATTTGTTCATTTTTTTATTTTCATTTTTTTAATGCCCCACAGTAGATAGTGGCATGCCTGTACTATAGCTTTGTTAATTGCGGCGCACATGTGTTAAAAATTAATTTATTTTATAATTCGATCGAAGAACGAAGCTAAGGCCTAATCGTTAAATAGTGAAGAAAATGAAGGCCCAAATCGACGAGATTGAAATCCTCTTCGGCGAAGCGAATGTAAAACACGTTTTAAAGCCGTTTAGGACAGTTTTGAAAACCATGAAGGATTAAATAAAATCTACTATAAAAATGTAAAGGAAATGTTACCTGTATTAATTATATATTTTATTAACTTGTGGATTAATTATTACCAACCTATTATGATGACATTCAAACCTTTCTTTCGGTCGTGGTATGGGAACATGTGGATTATATTATTATTTGCAGGTATTTCATCTTGTTTCATCACTTTTTATACGACGTACGAGTCTTTTTTTTGGAGTATAACCATGAAAAAACATGGCGTGATATTTCTTTTCAGTTGGGTATTAATGCTACTAGCGATAACGCCTATCGCCTACATTGTATACAAACTGGATACGAGTACTCTCTTGGGGCAAAACGATAAATTACGTTATCCGATCCAGTTTGTAACCCTTGTACTTCTATTGGGAGCTATTGCGCTCCGGGTAGTGTATAAAATCTATTTAGCGCTATTCGGTGTGGATTTGCAAAAGCGGGATTATTTTGAACGGGATTTTGTCGTCGTTATGTTCTGCCTGATCATGGTTCAGTTTTATTATGCTTTCCGAAGGGAAAGAAAAATTAATAACTATAGGAAGAAGCGGGGAAAGGTAATGCAAAAATGGCTCTTGCAGAAAGATGAACAGATAAAAGCGCAGGAAATAAAGAGTAATGAGCTGCTTATGCATTATGAGCATGAGTTGGACGAACTGAAAAGTCGGAAACAGCGATTGCGTGCAAACCACGATCGTTTAAGTAGCCATGAATCCAGGTTGAAAGCTTGCCTCAAAGAGGCCACCCAACAGTTTGAGGTAATGATTGGAGCTGTAAGTGAATCTATCAGAATTCCCCAGGTTGCGTATTTCCACCTGAAGGAGGGGTCTGCCAGATCTAAGCTGGTCGACGTTCGCCTACTGGATGGCCGCGAGGGTACCGTCGATATAGATTCGCTAGCCAAAATTGAAAAAATGTGGCCCAACCTATTTTTCCGTGCTGGTCGGGGGATGCTGATACAACATATGGCGATCAAAGATCAATATAGAGATGAGAATGATTATATCGTTGAACTATTTGGCGAATCCAATGAACGGCTAAAGGTATCAGGGGAAACATACGACAGGCTCTTGGAGATAAACCGTGAGTGGATGCAAATATTACCCCGGGATAAGGATTAAAATCAGGGGACGGTAGGCCGTCCCCCTGTCTATATAGCTGTTCTGAGACTCAAAGTCTTTCGATGACTTCCGCTAGCGGTAGGTCGTAATAGGCTGCAAACTCCTGTACGGTGAGGGGCTGATGCCTGGCTTTTCCATAGGCATCTTTTGCCTGTTGATATTTGCGCTGCGCCTGTCTGGGGCTAAGGTCGAGTACGGATGCGACATCCTTTGCACTGATACACAGTCGGTATTTTTTAGTCATTGGAAATAGGGCTACGGATTGTCGTTGGGCATAGCATGAGCATGCCGAGGACAATACCTAATGGTACCATGATTCTCCTGTCAGCTGGATACCTCTCTGTCTATAGCTGCACAATGCCTGCTTCTAAAGACAGCCCTTAAGAAAAAAGTTAATAATCTACATTTAACGTTTGTGCAATTGTTTTGTTTTAAATAATTGTATTATAATAATTTGACCAAGGTTATTTGATCTATTACATAGGGTAAGAAACCGATATAACGGCACATAGATTCTTCCGATATCCGGGTACGTGGCCTTCGTCAGGTGGATACGGTTCATTCTCATTTTACATACTGCTACGCTACTGGTTACTGTAGCTCTTTGGTAGCTTTTTAGTAGCTCTTTAGTACCTTTTTGGTAGGGTATTGGTACCTTTTCAGTACACTCCCGGTACACTCCCCGTACCTTTGCCCTGTCTTTTGATGGACATATTGTGCCATATTCTGCCGTTCTCAGCCTTATGCTGTCTATTTAAGCCATGTTGGCCTTATCCGGCCATTTTGGACAGGGATCAGTTTGGTGCTCAGCATCTTTGTCATGTCATCAAAAACTTAATATCATGGCAAAACAAGAAAGTTTAATCAAGTTTAGAGGCAAGGTCGGGGACCTTTCCTTTAGCAAACACCGCAACCGCGGTTACGAGGTCCGCATGAAAGGCGGCGTGGACAAAGCGAGAATCCTGAATGATCCCAATTTTCAGCGTACCCGGGAGAACATGTCCGAATTTGGTACCGCTGCGGGCACGGCCAAACTATTGCGGATCCAGCTGAACAACCTGCTGCGCACATTTGCAGACAATAGCCTTCGCAACAGGCTGACTTCGCTGATCCACAAGATCCAAAAGTCGGATTCGTTGAATGCGCGTGGCGAGCGCATTTTTCTGGAGGAAAATAGTGCCATGCTCAAAGGGTTTGAGTTCAACCAGGCCAGTAGCCTAAAAATGCTGCTGGGTGAAAAACTGGACACGGCCTATGACCGTACCGCTGGCGAAGCGACACTGATCATTCCAGAATTCAATCCGCAGAAAGACGTCATGTTGCTGCCGGGGGCTACACATATGCTATTCACCCTGGCTGCCGCAGAGCTAAGTTCCGAGGAGGTTCCGCCACGTCCGGTCATGGAAAAATCGGGATATATTCCGCTTATCGGCGTACATGCCGAGCAAACTATCCGGGTGCCGTTAGTGGTGGATCCAACAAAGGTCGTGTACATCATCGTGGGGATCTCGATGTATCAGGAGGTCAATGGGGAATTCTATCCGCTCAAGAACAATCCCTACAACGCGATGACTATTGTCGAGGTCGATATTCCATAGTAAAGCCATGAGTAACAAACATACCCTTAAGCTCCTCCGGAAATATGGGGCTGAGGGAACAAATGGAACAATTACCTTCGAGGGCGAGCATATCTGCCACACGATCGAGCTGCCGGATCGCAATAACATTAAGCGGATCAGCTGCATCCCGATCGGCCAGTACAAACTCGAGAAGATCCGCTACCAGCGACACGGGGAGCAGATCGGTATCCCTCATGTGCTGAACCGTGAAGGGATCTTGATCCACGCGGCAAATAACGCTAAGGACGAACTGCTCGGCTGTATCGCTCCGGTCATCAGCCTGACCGGCGAGGGGCAGGGCACTGAAAGTGGTAAGGCCCTGGCCAAGCTCAAAGCGCTGGTGTATTGCTTGTGGGATATGGGTGATGAAGTGTATTTGAGTATTCGATAAATAGAAGGGCGGGAATAATCATTGCTTTCTTTTGTGTCATCTTTTTAGTTCTCTGGCTATATGAATCAAACTCGCTGCGCTCAGACAGTGATTCATATCTACGCCAGATCCCGTCAAAGCTTGACAGTCAGAAAGCTATAATTTTTATTCCTTGCCCTTCGATGTTTATCGAAAGCTGTGTGGTGGTAAACGACATGATGGTGGTCATTCGCTATATTCCTTGGTGCAATTTGTTTATTGCCCAATGGCTAAATGAATTCAAACTCACTATGTTCAGACAAGAATTCATTTTTAACGCCATTTGGCTTCATCAATTTGCAATCGGAATATCTTGCTTCTGACCGCACATCATGTCTATTTCGCGTAACAAAATGAAAAAGATCTTTAACAAAATAGGACAGGTGCTGCAGCTGGTGCTGGCGGCTCCTGTTAAACTACCGGGTAAGGTGGGGAATGTATTGCGGTATGTGGCTATTGGATTGGGAATATTGGAGACCGTATTGGATGATGACGAGCCACCGCCAGAAGTAAATAAGCCATCTGTCGATAGTCCCCCTGACTTTAGCGAAGAAAGGAGTGGTGCCGATGAAGCTGAATGATCTCCGTATCTCCACTATCGGTGGAACAATCTGCTCCATCTGGGCGAGTATTTCCCTCGGTGATGTACTGCAGACTGTCCTTACGGCTGCTTTGGGTACACTGGTAAGTTTCGCGACAAGTAGGCTATTGGCCAAATTAGGTAAACGGAAAAAATGAGTTGGTTAAAAAGGCGCACAGGGTCGTGCGCCTTTTTTTAAAAAATTGACTATCGACTACTGACTCTGATATAAAAGATCTTTAAACAGACAAATCAGTTGAAGACACAATTTTTTGCCTGTGAAATTCGCCCCACTTACACATTGCTGTAATTAACTCTGATAGTGTCTTACTGTATTCCGTCAGTTCATACTCAACGGTGATCGGTTTCGTATCACAAACTCTTCGATTAATAAGACCGTTAATTTCCAGCTCTTGTAATTCTTTGGATAATATCCTGGGACTTATTCCAATCTCCTTGGATATTTGATTGAACTTCTTTTTACCATCAAAGAGTACAAAAAGTAAAATCAATTTCCATTTTCCGCCGACAACATCCAGTGTATCGCGAATTGATGTCAGGGCATGTTTACAGGTCTGTTCCTCCTTCACAATCTTCTCTTTTTTCATTATTATATTTTTAATAGCTACTATCCTTTTTGTAATAGATAACAAAAGTATAGTATTTTTCTAATAGTTTTGCTAAAGAATATGAACAATGATAATTATAATAGAAAATTAACAGAATTAGGCATTTGTTTAAGATAATGAGAGAAGAATTCGTGTAATGTATATTATAAACAGTTTAAACATTTTAAATCTATTTGTTATGGCTAAAAGAGAGGCTAAAGTACTCATAATTGGAGCTTCCGGACGTGTGGGATCTCATGTTGTTAAGGAGCTGCGTAAGGATAGTACGGGTGTGAGCGTAAGGCTTTCAACGACGCGAAACGATTTGTTGGAGAAATGGAAAACAGAAGGTAATGAGGCCGTAATACTAGATCTTGATAGGCCTGAAACTTTCTCAGCGGCATTAACTGGAGTGGATAGGGTATTTTTATTGACAGGTTATACCTCAGATATGCTTCGTCAAAGTAAAATGCTTGTTGATGCTGCAGAGGACGCAGGAGTAAGTCATATTGTGCACTTGGGGGTGTTTACTTCCCGTCGCGATCGTATACCACACTTTATCTGGCATGATCTTATCGAAACTTATATTGAAACTAGTGGAATTTCATGGACACACCTTCACCCGAATGTTATAAGTGACACTACACTGGTGGTTGACCCTCCCATCACTGAAGTAGGATCATTTTCGATTTTCTTTGGTGAGGCCAAACAAGGTTGGGTGTTCGCTTCGGATATTGCTGAAGTTGCGGCAGCTGTCTTGCGCGAAGGACCACAGAAACATGGGGGAGCTAACTATTTCTTAAGTACAGAAGTGTTGACTGGACCAGAAGTAGCAAACATTTTATCTAAAGCTACAGGAAAAGATATAAAATGTAATGTGCAAGGACCAGAAGCTTTAAAAGCTTATATTGAACAGATCCCATCGGTACCAGTGAAAGCTTATATGGAAAGTGCACTCATTACCATGGAGCTGGCAAAAAGCGGTAAAATGGAAGCTCAGACAGTAGTTAAGGATGATGTAATGACGGTATTGGGACGCCCTGGGCTTACCATGGAACAATGGGCAAAACAAAATTTGATTTGACATTAGTATAGATCAACTGAAATTGTATTGCTAAGAAAACAAAAGGGTTGAATTTTGATAACGATCAATAAAATCATCGCTTTTTGCAATGGAACAATCTGCTCCATCTGGGCGAGTATTTCCCTCGGTGATGTACTGCGGACTGTCCTTACGGCTGCTTTGGGTACACTGGTAAGTTTTGCAACCAGTCGTTTACTGGGTCGTTATAGTAAGCGAAGACGTCCATAATGGATGACAAGGCGCACCCAAACGGTGCGCCTTGCTCATTTAGATGAGGTCGGTGATGGATATATATAGGAATATCACGAATCGTGATTAAGAATTGAAACCTTAATGAAGGAAGGCGTAGTAAAGACATTTAGCTAATGAATGAACTTATATACTTATTTTAAAACGGCCTCCGTTTTGATTAAAAATTGATCAACAGCCTTCCTAATATCAATTCCAGATCTTTCCGCCAAGACAATCAGCCACCAAATGTTTTCACCAAGTTTATGTTCCAATTCTGCTTCAGAACCGGCTTTCGGCCAACGTTGTTGTTGCGACATAACGTTTCTGCCCACTAAACCAGCATCCGTTAAATAAGCCAGCGCATCCTCTTCCACAGTCCATTCACTTCCATGGTGCAGCAATTCCAGTTCGCGATATTTTTCTCTAATTTCCATACTGCGGCGAATGATTTCATCAAAATTTTCTATACTCATATCTTTACTATTGTTTAGTCCACATTGGATTTGTTTCTAATATAGTCATAATCCGTAGATAATTCTCACCGTTAGTTTTGAAACTAATTCAAAAAGTGTCAAACTTATTTTTTACTAAAAATATTAGTTTTATTGATTTGTTTTTACTATATTTACATGCAACAACCAATTATTGAATCTATGAGCGAGCCAGTTTATATAGATCTAGTTTCAGACTATGCTTTTAAGCGCATTTTTGGATCCGAACCCAATAAGGATTTATTGATTTCACTATTGAATGGGTTATTCCGTGGACGGAAATCTATTGTCGATTTATTGTACGAAAAGAATGAACATGTAGGAGATAGCGAGGAGATCGGTACCGTGATCTTTGACCTTATCTGTACTGCTGATAATGGTGAGAAGTTTGTGATTGAAGTACAACGTACTGCACAGATAAATTTGAAAAAGCGTATGCTTTACTACAGCAGTAAGTTGATTGCGGATCAGGCTCCCAAAGGAAAACGGCGAGCGTGGAATTATGCGATAACCGAAGTATACATTGTGGTACTCATGGATGGATTTACTTTTTCACAAGCAGAAGAATCCAGCGCTGTTATTCACGATATCTGTTTGTGTAACAGGGAGACAGGTCGAGTTTTTTATGAAGAGTTGGGGTTTATTTACGTTCAATTGCGTAACTTTACAAAAGTAGAGGCAGAATTAGAAAATGATCTTGATCGTTGGCTTTATGTTTTACGTAATATGTCAAAACTGAACAAGATCCCGGTCTATCTGAAGAAGACTATATTTGAAAAATTATTTAAAATAGCGGAATACGCAAAGTTGAATAAGGAGGAACGAGCAATGTATGATGTAAGTCTAAAACGTAAATGGGATGCTGAAGCTGTGCGCCAATATCAGGAGCAACAGCTTAGCGAGGCTATTCAGAAAGGCCTCGAAACAGGTATTGAACAAGGTATTGAACAAGGTATCGAACAAGGTCTTAAGAAAGGGATTAAAGAAGGAATTGAGAGGGGTGCTGAGGCGAAAAGCTATGAGGTAGTGGAAAATTTGATTAATGAACTTAAGCTTACCGATGATATTATTGTGCGTGTTGCTGAGGTTTCGCTTGATTTTGTACAGAAAGTACGGGCTGATCTAGCCAGAGACAAAAAGTAAGTATTCCCAATATAGACGAAGACCCGATTTGTAGGCAATTGTATCTTTTGGACCTACAGGAAGAACGCCTGAAACTACGATAGGGGATCGGCCAAACGACTGGGAGCCAATCCAAATTGCTTTTTGAAAGCAAATGAAAAATGGGAGAGATTTTCAAATCCTACCTCATAACAGACTTCCAAGGGCTTTTTTTTCTTTTCTGTAAGCTGATAATAGGCAAGTTCCAAACGTTTACGGGTTAACCAACGTTGTGGAGTCATGGTGAAAGCCTTTTTAAAGTCCCGCTTAAAGGTTGTAAGACTTCTGCCTGTGAGGTAACCAAATTTTTCCAGTGGAAGATTGAACATAAAATTCTTTTCCATATAATCGACAAGGTTGATTTTTCCGGGCTCCTCAAAATTAGCAAGCACATGATCGATCTCTTGGTTCAGCGTTCGGAGAATACTGATGGCTTCGGTAATTTTAATGGAAGCAATATCCACAGGGATATCCTTCATATCGAAATATGGGATAAGCGATGCCAGGCAACTTTCCAGGAGCGGGTGATTATTGAAACAAAAAATCTTCGGTGAATTTTTGGGTTGGGGATTTATATTCTTGCCTGCATAGAAATTCTTTAAAGTCTCTAATGATAGATGCATGACAACAGTTTTATGAGGCTCACCGTCTTTAGGATAATTAATAATAGTCGCCAACTGATTTCTGGGAATTAGAAAAATATCCCCTTTTCCAAATATATAGGTAGCATCAGCCTGTACAATCTTGGTTTCTCCGGAAAGAAACCAGACCAGCATATGCTGGTCAAACATAATATCTGATTTGAAAAACTTGTCTTCGTAGCTTGAAAGCTTTATATCTTCGGTAATGTATCGGGCTTGGTATTCCATGATTTTTGCTTTTTTATGAAGGAAATTAATAACTTAAAGATAAGAAATAATAGCATTTACTTTGTTTAAAAGTTCATTGCGAAATTGGGGCAAAATGCAAATCCTGCCCCAGTAGTAAGCTGATTTACGGATTGAAGCGAATACCCGTCATCTCTTCTGTCAGTTTCCATAGTTTCTTCGCATTGGTTTCATCAAGTGAATAAGGATGTACGCCTTTTTGGTCGGTCATATCTGATGATAGTACTGCAATGTCCCCATCCTCACAATAGACTCCTCCAATATGCTCCAGTAAAGGGCTTGTAGCACACCATACTGTTGTAGCTGCTCCTTGTGGGATCGTTTTTAATAATGCCGCTACCTCAGGCAACATGTTGCCATTTACATCCACAAAACCCATTTTTTGAAATAGTTCCAGGGGAGCTTCTCTGCCTAATTCAGTTCCACCAATAGAACCTGGATGAACGGCATAGCTTCTGATATTGGAAGATTGTCCCCGCACATCCAGTTCCATTGAAAAAAGATTGACAGCGGTCTTGGATTGTCCGTACCCCTGTAACGTTTCATATGCTCTGTGGAGGAAATGGGGATCATCAAAATTAAAAGGCGCAAAATGATGACCGTGGGAAGAAACATTGATCACGCGTGCTCCATTGGCTTTTTTTAGTGACGGCCATAATCTGGCACTGAGCTGGAATAGGGCTAAATAGTTGGTCGCCAGTTGGGATTCTATACCCCGTGCATCTCTGCGAAGTGGTACCCACATAATACCTGCATTGTTGATCAGTAAATGTAAGGGCCTTCCTGAGGCTATAAAATTTTCCGCGAAAGCATCAATAGATGTGGGAGACATTAAATCAATTGCGACAATTTCGACATTTCTAATTCCTTCCAGATTCTTCCTTGCCTTTTCAATATCGCGTGCAGGTATGACTACTGTAGCTCCGGCTGCGGCGAGAACTTTTGTGGTTTCTAACCCAATTCCTGTGTTGCCACCAGTGACAATAGCGATTTTTCCGGTAAGATCGATGTTTTGAATGACATCATCAGCTGTTGATTTTGCATTGAAGCCCGAACCGATAGGCTGTTGTTGAACTCCCTGATAATTATTCTTTTCCATTTTGAATACGTTTAATTGTTATTACTGAGACAAAATTAGGACGGATTAACATGCGCCGTTTTGTTCAAAAGTCCTAATTAGCTTTGTTCAAAAGGGCAGGTGATTTTATAACAATACCAGTAGTTCGTTTTTCTTTGTTTTGGTTAGGATAATCCTCATTCTGGCAACGTAAGGTATAGCTATTTAGGAGCAACTTTGCATTAAGATTAATACAATTAACAAATGAAAAATAAACAGAAAGAAAAAGTTTGGTTCATTACAGGATCTTCAAGAGGATTTGGAAAAATATGGACAGAAGCCGCCTTGAAGCGTGGAGACAAAGTGGCAGCTACAGCGCGTAATATCGATAGTATTTTCCCATTAAAAGAAAAGTATGGCGATCAGGTTTTGATTCTCGAAGTGGATGTAACTAATGCCTCGCAAGTGCAAAACGCTATTAGCAAGGCCAATGAATATTTTGGAAGGTTAGATATTGTATTCAATAATGCCGGATATTCTTTGGTAGGAACCATTGAAGAGGGCAGTACTGATGAGGTAAAAGCGATGTATGAAACCAATATTATAGGCCCTATCCATGTAATTCAGGCAGCATTACCTATATTGCGAACTCAAGGTTATGGCCATATTTTGGGGACGTCGAGCGCTGTTGGTATTTATAGTAATCCTCTTATTGGGTATTATTGTTCTTCAAAATTTGCGTTTGAAGCGATATACGATAGTTTATCTAAAGAAGTCGCGGCCTTTGGCATCAAAGTAACGCTGATTGAACCGGGGGCTTATCATACTGAATTTGGAAGTGCTGAATCCCTAAAAATAGCCAGCAAAAAATTGTCGGAGTATGATGCTTTAAAGAGCAGTTTGATGGAAAATTTACAAAAGCTGGAACGAGGAAATCCTATTGCCACTATCGAGGCTATATTTGCTGTTGTAGATGATCAAAATCCACCATTGAGATTACTACTGGGTAAAAACGATTTGCCACATATTCAACAAATCTATGCTGAACGCATTCAGGAATGGGAAACTTGGAAAACTATTTCAGAAGCAGCCCAAGGTTGATCCATCTATGATGTTTTTGACATGCTTTTATTCGCTTTTCTTTTTTGTGAGGAAAAGCGAATATTGCCTAACTTGTAATCTGGAATTTTTATAACATGGCTTCAAAAAAATCGAATCATTCCTTAAAAAGATTTAATACACTGGCTGACGTAATGGAGGCATCTGGTTTTCCGCCCCCAAAGCACCCTTTAATCGTTTTGTTAAACGGTGTAGACAAACCACTTAAAGGTCGTGCACCTAATAGATCGCACGTACTGAATTATTATAAAATAGCTTTTAAACCGGATGCTGGAGGAGAGTTAATGTATGGTCAGACTAAATTTGACTTTAAAGAGGGAGGTTTGTTTTTTGTGGCTCCACAACAGATTCTCTCTTCAATAGAAGAGAAGGATAAAGAGGAAACTGTGGAACAAACAATACTTAGTCCGCAGGTCACACTCCTTATAGATCCTGACTTTTTACTGCAATACCCACTGGCACAAAAGATCCATCAGTACCACTTTTTCTCTTATGCGACCAATGAAGCGCTGCATCTTTCGACCAAAGAAAAGGAAACCATGCTTTCGCTATTCAGAGCTATAGAAGACGAGCTTGAAAGCCGTATAGACGACATGAGCCATAATGTGATCATCTCCCAGATTGAACTGTTGCTAAATTATGCCCAACGATTTTATAACAGGCAGTTTCTGACCAGAAAACAAAATTATCCTAGTCTTACCGACAGTATAGCTCAGTTGCTGGAAGGTTATTTTAATAGTGATAAGGGCATGAATGCCGGAGTTCCAACCGTCAATTATGTAGCTGATCAGCTGCATATGTCAGCAAGTTATTTAAGTGATCTATTACGAAATCTTACAGGGCAAAACACGCAGCAAATTATCCATGATAAAATGATTTACCGGGCTAAAAATAAGTTATCTACTACAGCGCTAACTATTTCCCAAATTGCGTTTGAATTAGGTTTTGAACAGCCCCAATCCTTTAGCAGATTATTTAAATTGAAAACAAACCAGAGTCCACAGCAATATAGAGCTCAATTCAATTAATTTTTTACAGCAATTGATTTTGCTGGAGGTTCAATAACCGAGGAGTACACTTAATAGGAATTATTCTTGCCGATAGACCAGGTCTTTGCTGATGCAATGTTCTTCCCAGGGCATTTCTATAAGCCGGCTATGCGCGTTTTGTGGAATGATGCTTTTTGATGTCGGCAGGTAAAAATGGTTTTTATTTCCACTTCTCAAGGTATCGCGTAGATCAGGGATCTTTTTGAGGTTGCGCTGCAAGGCCGCAAAAAATGCTTTTGCGGATTTGTCAGCTTGCTTCATGATCTGCCGCAGGTGGATGATTTCTCTTGTCTGATCAGTTTCATACCCGCCGCTTCCTGCGATTGTATATTCGGCCACAGGCGAATCGTAGAAGAGACCAGAGCTTGTTATATCCTCCTGATCTGAAAAGGGATAAGTGGTTAGGAAAAATCCATAATAATCCGTAGATGAAAAGCTTTCCAAAAATTCCGACTGATTTTCCTTGCTATATTTCACATAATTCCGCTTGCCTGAACGACGGTTTATCATTTCTATATAGGCGTGTGCATGATATTTTTCCATCGTTTCTGCGCAATACCGAAAAAACAGCTGTGCAGGTATTGCAATCCAAAAGTATTGACCCATTTTCTTTCTTGTATTTAATTCGTATAGTTCTCGTCCATGCTGGTCTGAATGGAAGTTGTTAATGAAATTTCGGATAAGCTTTAAACGCTAGTTCTGCCAGATTTTGTGTTTATAAGTGCTAGATCATATTTGACCAGGGTTAAGTAGTCCAACAAAACTACAAAAATAATCAAATATTCAAGATCAACTTTTACCAAATGGATTGAAGATTACCCTATTGTGCTGTTTGCTTTCTATCGTATCAAGCCTTAGCAAGAGGATATGTTTCATCAATAAATTCTAACCTGAGTCGAAGATATCCAAAGCCAGATACACTTGGAGAACTTTTCCGTCTTGCCGGCAACGATTGCGTAAATATGTTTAGCAGTTTGTATGATAAATACTTAATTTCAAAATGCAAGCGGTTGCACGACCGCAAAGGGAAATAATTAAATTATAAACTTAACAACCTTATGAGACCAAAGATTGAATGGGAGAGTAGGATCCTACTGCCTACTGCCCTAAGCGCGATGCTTGTTTTGTCCGCGCCCAACGCATGGGGACAGGAACAAAGTGTCAAAGGGACAGTGAAAGATCCCCAAGGGAAACCGCTGTCTGGAGCGACAATTCGCTCGGTGGGCAACAACTCTATATCGACATCATCGGATGCCAATGGAAATTTTTCACTCAAACTGCCCAAAGAGGTCAAACAACTGTCTGTCACCTATCTGGGGGCAGATGCCCAGAATGTGGCGATCGTGCCTGGAAAAGCACTCTCGATCGTCCTCCAGTCCAATGATTCACAACTCGATGAAGTCGTTGTCGTAGGCTACGGTACGGTTAAGAAACGTGACCTGACGGGCTCTGTTGTCTCGGTCAAGGGGGACGAAATTGCCAAAGTACCATCGGCAAATATGCTGGAGTCCGTCCAGGGCAAAGTCTCGGGGATGGATGTGACACGCAGCAGCGGATCGGCATCCTCAGGAGTCAATATCACAATCCGGGGCAACCGCTCCATAACGGCTCAAAATGGCCCCTTGTATATTGTGGATGGGATCCAGTACAGCAATATTCAGGATATCAACCCAAATGATGTAGAATCGATGGAAGTGCTCAAAGACGCTTCTTCTACGGCGATCTACGGTTCCAGGGGAGCCAATGGTGTGATCATTATCACGACAAAAAAGGGTAAAACCGGAGCTGCACAAATTGCTTTCAACGCATACGCTGGTATATCCAAGGTAGCCCGCTATCCCGAGGTCATGAACCTCGACCAGTGGGTGAAACTTCGACGCGAGGCTTATCGCACCACAGGTAAATGGAACAGCGAGTCGGATGATGCTGCCATCTTTAATACCGCCGAGCTCGATGCGATAAAAAATAACGAATACACCGACTACTTCGATCTTTTGGTCAAGGATGGATTTCAGCAAAATTATCAGGTCGGCATTAATGCCGGGACCGAGAAAACGAAGGTCTACTTCTCCGGAGATTTCCTAAATGAACGGGGGATCTTTGAACAGGATCGATCAAACCGGTTTGGCGGCCGGCTGAATATTGATCAGGAACTAGGTACCAACTTTAGGGCGGGGATGCAGTCGCAGGTGACACATTACAAAATTCAGGCAGCCCGCGATCCCTTAAATCAGGCCAATAAGATCAGTCCGCTGGGAAAAATCTATAACGATGACGGCAGCTTGATCCTCTATCCACTAAATGGCTCGGCCATCAATCCGCTGGCCGACCTCGAGCCGAATGCATATGATGCGCAAAATATTGCGACCCGCACCCTCATCAATGGTTATCTCGAGCTAAAGCCCTGGAAAGGATTTTCGGGTAAATCAACGATTGGGGTGACACTGAATAATAACCGCGAAGGTTCCTTTGCCGGAATGTACACCATTGACCGTAATGGATCGGCGTCCAAGGCTACTTATGGCACCGAAAATAGCCATTTAGTCAATTGGGAAAATGTATTGTCGTATCAAAACTCATTTGGCGACCATAATTTGACGGTCACGGCGGTCAATAGTATCCTCTGGAACCGATCTGACCATATTGATGCATCGGGTGAAGGCCTCATCCTGGATAGTCAGCTTTTCTATGCCTTGGGCAATGCGTCGAAAAACCTGGCCACCACCACGGGATATAGCATGAATAATTTACTTTCTTTTGCTGGACGGGTCAACTACAGCTACAAGGGAAAATACTTGCTTACAGCCACGGGGCGCTCTGACGGATCGTCCATATTGGCCAAGGGGAGTAAATGGGCCTTTTTCCCATCAATCGCTGCGGGATGGCGCATTGTGGATGAATCGTTTATGAAGAATCAAACCTTGTTTAGCGAATTAAAAGCCAGATTGAGCTGGGGTAGAGCAGGTAACTATGCGGTGTCGCCTTATTCGACACAGAGCAACTTAAGCCGGGTCGCTTTTGCCTACGACGATGCCTCGGCAACGGGATACACCTTTGCGCCTCAGATCGGAAACGCCAATCTGGGCTGGGAGATCACCGCGACGACAAACGCGGGATTGGACTTCGGCTTCATGAAAGGACGTATCTCCGGTACCATCGATTATTACGACTCCAAAACCTCAAAATTATTGCTCGAACGAGGACTTCCGCCTTCGACAGGCGTAAGCAATGTGATCCAGAATATTGGAAAAACCCGGAATCGCGGTTTTGAAATAACCGTAAACGCGGATATTCTGAAAGACAGCAACTTGAAGTGGAACACCTCCATTTCTTATACACGTAATAAGGAGGAGATCGTCGAACTGGTGACCAATGCCGATGACATCGGAAACGGCTGGTTTATCGGTCAGCCAACGACGGTATTCTATGATTACGACAAACTAGGCATTTGGCAGTTGGGTCAGGAGGAAGAAGCTGCTAAGTTCAACCAGAAACCAGGCGATATCCGTGTAAGGGACGTCAATGGTGACGGAAAGATAGATGCGAGCAACGACCGCGTTATCATAGGTACGCCAAGACCAAAATGGTTCGGCTCCTGGGACAATACCTTTAGCTATAAGGGCTTTGATCTCAATATATTGCTTTTTGCACGTTGGGGCCAAACACTACAGCCCAATTTTTTGCGGCGCTATGATCCGCAGGGGCTAGGGCAAAGTACAGCCATCATCGACTATTGGACTCCGGAAAATCCGACTAA
This sequence comes from Sphingobacterium athyrii, assembly GCF_003071065.1. Taxonomy (GTDB): domain Bacteria; phylum Bacteroidota; class Bacteroidia; order Sphingobacteriales; family Sphingobacteriaceae; genus Sphingobacterium; species Sphingobacterium athyrii. The sequence continues at coordinate 427,837 of NZ_QCXX01000003.1, forward strand.
TGCCAATCCTAGGCCAAACTCAGGGCTCTCACTGGCGAGCACGCTTTACTCCAGCTCCCTGGGTTATGTGGATGGGTCTTACCTGCGCATCCGGAACATATCACTGGGCTACAATTTTCCGCAATCCATATTAAAAGATGGCTTTATCAAAAAATTAAGGGTATATGGTACGGCCAAGAATCCTTTTACCTGGACAAAATCGGATCTGCTGAACTCATACGATCCTGAAAGGGGTGGGTCGGAGAATTTCCCGATGACCAAATTGTTTGTTTTCGGTGTGAATGTTGGATTTTAATTGCTAAAAAAATGAAAAGAACTATTAAAAATATCCTGTTAGCTGCTGTGGTCGTGCTCGCTTCGTCGAGTTGTTCAAAAATCCTGGATGAATACAATCCGAGTGGGCTGACCTCAGAATCTGTTTTCGCGACGCCCGAGGGCTTTGAGTCGCTGGTAAATGCTGCCTATGCTTATCAGCGCTGGTGGTATGGTAAGGAGGAGGGCTACAGCATGTCCGAAATGGGCACGGATCTTTGGATGAGCGGCGCCGGCGATACCTTTCCGGATCTGATGAAATATATTAATCTTCAGGGTAATAATGCAGCCCTGGAGACCGAATGGAAAGCATTGTATTCGGCTGTCAATGTCTGTAACGCAGGTATTGGCCGTATTGACGCTGCTGGTCTAGCACCGGACACCAAGGCTATCCGACTGGCCGAACTACGTTTTCTAAGGGCATTTTACTATTGGCATATCCTGCAGACCTGGGGCGGCGTGCACCTAAGCACCACGGAAACCGCAGGCATCATCACGACGGCTAATAAAACGGCGCCCGAAGAGTTTTATGCCCTGATTGAATCGGACCTGCTCGCAGCGATCAAGGATTTACCTAACACAAGCAAAGATTATGGCCGCGTTACCAATCCAGCTGCCCGCGCTTTTTTGTCGCGCGTGTACCTGTCGGAAGGGAAATATAAAGAAGCCAACGACTATGCATTGTCGGTCATCAAAGGCAACTATGGTTTTGAACTGCTCAAAAACTATGCGGATCTCTGGAATATGGCCAATCTGAAAAATAAAGAAGTGGTCTATACAGTCAATTATTCGACCGACCTGGCGTTGAATGATAAAAGCGATGAAATATTGAATCCCCTCGGACACAACCGGGGCAGCAACAACGGCCACCTGCTATTTCTCATGAAATACGACACGGAGACGGGCATGCAGCGCGACCTGGGAAATGGCCGGCCATTCAACCGGTATATGCCAACACGTTTTCTACTGGATCTGTACCCCGAAGGGGATAGCAGATACGCAGCATCGTTTAAAGAGGTCTTCTATTCGAATAACCCGACGGCAACCGTCAAACTGGGCGATACCGCCGTGTATGCTACGCGCCGGACGGTAAGCAATGTGGGCAAAGCCTATAAGGTATACGACCGAAACTATATTTATGCCAGCGACGGCAAGGTAAAAGATCAATTGCGGTATCCGACACTGAGCAAATTTTTGGATCCGACGCGCCCCTCGTCCAATGAAGCGCAGAGTGCGCGGGACGTCTTCGTGATCCGTTTTGCCGAGCTCTATCTCAATGCGGCCGAAGCACAGTTGCGTCTGGGCAATAGGGATTCGGCAGCACACTGGGTCAATATCATCCGTGCCCGTGCAGCACAATCCGGTAAGGAAGAAGACATGAAAGTCACAGCACCACAGATGACGCTTGACTTTATCCTGGATGAACGGGCAAGGGAGTTTGCCGGCGAACAGATCCGCTGGTTTGACCTCAAACGTACCGGAAAATTGCTTGAACGCGTGAAAGCACACAACCCCGATATCGCTACCTATATCCAGGATTACCATCAGGTAAGGCCGATACCGCAAACGCAGCTGGATGCCATTACCAATAAAGATGAGTTTACACAAAACCAGGGTTACCAATAACAACAACAGAAAAAGGGTCTATCCAAGTTGGATAGACCCTTTTCTGTTTTATAGACAATAGGTTGGGTGTGAGCTGAAAAAAATCTTCTTTTTTATAACATGCTGATGAGTTTTCTGAACATTGTATCGCTTAATATTAATATTTCTATAAATTTTATTGTTTTTAAGCTATTACATTGACAATTGTTTGGTTAAAGTTTAATATTGTTGAAAATATTATTGCCAACTATTATCAAGATTATGTTCGCTAAATTGTTTATCTATGAATAGAAAAATGAAAACAGTAGCTTTCCTGTCGCTATTGTTTATAACGACCGGTATTCAGGCGCAAGTCGGAAAATACCAATGGAAAGAGACCTCAGAGGGGGGCTATACCTATAAATATGTGACCAACGACCCGGTTCAAACGCGGTTTTACAAATTGAAAAACGGATTGACCGTTATTTTAAGCCCCAATAACAAACAGCCTCGCATACAGGCTTATATCGCAACAAAAGCTGGTAGCAAAACAGATCCAAAAGATCATACTGGACTGGCACATTACCTGGAGCATATGCTCTTTAAAGGAACCGACAAGTTTGGTAGTTTGGACTGGTCCAAAGAAAAACCGCTGCTGGACGAGGTCGACAACCTCTATGAAAAATACAACCATAGTACAGATGCTAATGAACGCACGGCTATCTATAAAGAAATCGACCGTGTATCGGGGGAGGCATCAAAATATGCCATTCCGAATGAATATGATAAACTGATGAGCAGCATGGGCTCCAAGGGTACGAACGCGTTTACCTCCTTTGAGCAAACGGTCTACGTGGAAGATATCCCCAGCAATGTCATTGATAAATATCTGACCGTACAAGCGGAGCGATTCCGCAATCCCATCCTCCGTTTATTCCACACAGAGCTTGAATCAGTCTACGAAGAAAAAAATATCAGTTTAGATAACGATAACAGAAAGTCGATCGAAGCTATTTTTGCGGCCATGTTTCCCAATAACAACTACGGCAAGCAAACCGTTTTGGGATCTGTGGAGCACCTTAAAAATCCATCGCTCAAAGCAATCCGCGAATATTACAACACCTATTATGTTCCGAATAATATGGGTGTGATTATGTCGGGTGATTTTAATCCCACCGATGTGATTAAGCGCATAGACAAGGCGTTTTCGGGCATGCAATCCAAACCCGTGCCGGCATATACCTTTGAGCAAGAGCAGCCCATCACAAATCCAATTTCAAAGACTGTCAAAGGCCCTGCTGCTGAATACGTCTTAATGGGTTTTCGTTTCCCCGGTGCAGCACATCCGGATGCACAGATCCTCAATCTAATGGCTAATGTACTTACCAATGGATCTGCCGGTTTGATCGACCTGAACCTTGTTAAGTCGCAGAAATTATTGGGAGCAGGTGCTTCTCCTTATGTTCTAAAAGATTATTCGATGCTTATTCTTCAAGGTAATCCAGGTACCGGTCAGAGCCTTGAAGATGTCAAAAAATTGCTGTTGGCTGAATTGGACAAATTGAAAAAAGGAGATTTCTCTGCGGACTTGTTGACATCTATCATCAATAATGAAAAAAAATCACAGATTAAGCTCTTCGAAAACTACTCCAGTACCGCCGAGCAGCTGATGTCTGGCTTTAATTCGGAGTTGGATTGGGCAAAAGAGTTGGCTTATACAGACCGCTTGTCTAAGATTACGAAAGAAGATATTGTTCGCTTTGCCAATAAATATATTTCTGACGTCAATTATGTGACCGTTTTCAAGGAAAAAGGGCAGGACGCCAATGTAGATAAAGTAGTCAAGCCAGCCATTACGCCTATTACGGTCAATCGGAATGTGGAGTCTGCATTTTTGAAACAGATTAATGCTATGCCGGAGCAGAATATCAGTCCTAAATGGTTAGATTTTGATAAAGAGATTTCCAAAGCAAAACTGAAGGATTTGGATGTATTAGCTGTTCAAAACAAAGATAACGAACTATTTAGCCTGACTTATCATTATGATTTTGGAAGCTGGGACAACAAGTTACTGGGCTTGGCCGTCGGATACCTGGAATTTTTGGGCACGAAGAATAGGAGCAGTGAAGAGTTTAGCAAAGCATTCTATAAGCTGGCCTCAGATTTTTCAGTTTCTTCCGGAAATGAGGAAAGCAGTGTTTCTATTTCTGGTTTGGGCAGTAATTTTAAGGAGTCAGTCGGTCTGCTGCAGGATCTGATGCATAACTGTGTAGCGGATGAGCGCGCTTTTACCGCATTCATTGACCGCGTTAAAAAATCCCGGGCCAATGCCAAGGAGAATAAAGCTTCTATCATGGAGGGGCTAAAAGCCTATGCGCGTTATGGTGCCAAAAACCCATTTAATTACACCTATACCGATCAGGAACTGGATGGATTGAAAGCGGCAGACCTAGTCGCGGTATTGCATAAGTTAGCGAATGCGAAACACCGTATTCTCTATTATGGACCGGAGCCTGTAAATACGTTGGTGAAAAATCTTACACCGCTAAAAAATAACAACACGGCCTATGCAACCATAGAAAAGGGCGTAAAGTTTGTAGAAAAGCCGACCGACGAGAACAAAGTATTCTTTGCGCAGTATGGTATGAAGCAGGTTGAAGTATTCTGGATCAGAAATTCAGGGTTATTTGATAAAAACCAACTGCCGACGGTTGCATTTTTCAATGGCTACTTTGGTGGCGGTATGGGCAGTATTGTTTTCCAGACGCTTCGGGAATCCAAAGCATTAGCCTATACGACTTATGCCTACTATGCACAACCACAAAAGAAAGAAAACCATGGTATGGTCGGTGCTTATATCGGAACGCAATCGGATAAGTTTAAAGATGCTGTAGGTGGTATGAATGAGCTTTTGAATGAACTACCAGAATCAGCTGTAGGCTTGGAATCGGTACGTACAAATTTATTAAAATCATTGGCTAGTGAACGTATTACGGGGACCGGTATCCTTTCGAGCTATATGGCGGCACAACGCCGTGGACTTACCGAAGATTCAAGAAAAATGATCTTTGAAAAGATTCCTCAATTGTCATACAGCGATCTTAAACAATTTCACAGTGATAATATCAGCCGCAAACCCTATAGCTATTGCATTGTGGGCGAGGAGAAGGACCTAAACCAGGACCATATCACAGCGCTTGGTAAAATCACTAAGCTTAGCTTAAATGAAATCTTTGGATACTAATCCAAACGGAGGAAATATTTTTAATAGTTTATAGTTTTATTAGGGACCGCGTTGGCATACGTCGGTCCCTTTTTTATAAGTGGCTTATTGCTTAGCTCATGTATTGGGTTCTGAAGGTATTGTATTCCTCTCTCCAGACTTCATGTCGTACCATTCAGCTCTACGGCGGGAAATTACCTTTAAACGCAAAAATAGGAAATCAAAAGAACCCCTGAGGAGAGGTCAATGAAATAATTGTCTGAATGCTAAAGGTGAAACGTTGGTCTTTTTCTTAAACAGTTTGTTGAATGACTGTGGATGTTCAAAACCGAGCTTGTAGGCAATTTCTGCCACTGAAAGGCTTGTCGCCGTGAGCTTTTCTTTGGCTTCCTCAATTAACTTGTCATGAATGTGCTGTTGGGTGTTTTTACCGGTCAGTGAACGTAGTAAATCGCTTAGATAACGTGCTGAGACATGGAGGCTTTCTGCTAAATACTCTACCGTCGGAAGCCCCTGCTTTAATGTTTCTTCGCTGTCGAAATATTCATCCAGCAATTTTTCCAATTGTATCAGAAGCGCATTGTTAACAGCTTTTCGTGTAATGAATTGACGCTCGTAAAACCGATTGCTGTATTGCAATAGCATATCAATTTGTGACAAAATAATACCTTGGGTATGTTTGTCGATATGTTGATACTCTTTTTCGATTTTAAGAAAAATTTCTACAATGTCTTTTTCTTCCCGTTCGGAGAGATGTAATGCTTCGTTAAGGGCATAGGAAAAGAAATTGTAATTTTTTATTGTGCTTGCAAGTGTGTGCGTATACAAAAAATCAGGATGAAACATAAGCATGTAACCTTTTCCGCATTCGATGTTCATTTTTCTGATTTCAGAAATCGTTAACGACTGAATCTGTTTGGGCGCAATAAAATTCATTGTTCCTTTGTCAAAATCGTAATATTGTTGGCCGTACTTTATTTTTGCGGTAACATCTTTTTTGAGGGAAATGCTATAAAAATTGACGCAGAACTGCTCCCAAATGTTGCTTTCATCCGGTTTTATTCCAGCGACATCAATTACACTGATGAGCGGATGTAATGGCGCCGGCAATGACAATTGCTTATGAAATTCGGATATGGAATTGATAATGTACATCCTGTTTTTATTTTACAAACTTACAAAAAACAACTGCCCGTAAAGACAGTTGTCGATTTAAAAATTAAGCCTCAAATTGTTTCGCGATTTCTTGCCTGAAAGCTTCTTTACCGATTGTTAGACGTCTTTCATATAATGCATTTGCATCTTCGCCTGCCAAATAGCGTACCTGATCTTTATTGTCCGTTGCGGCTTCATACACCACCTGGGCAATTTGCTCTGCCGTGGATGCGTTTTGCATCATCAGATCCATTTGTTCTAACAGTTTGTTTTCGATGTCTCCATAGTCGGAAGATCGATTCATATCCAATGAACGACCTGCAAAATCTGTCGCGATTCCTCCTGGAGCAACAGTCTTGATCGCTATCCCAAATTTTTTCAATTCAAAGGACATACTTTCGCTCCAGCCTTCCAAGGCGAATTTTGTTGCATGATAGATCGAATTTAGCGGGAATCCCATAAATCCACCAATTGATGTGGTCGAAATAAATAAACCACTTTGCTGTGCCCTAAAATATGGGATAAATGCTTGTGTAACACGCAATACACCCAACAGATTGGTGTTGATTTGACGAAGTATTTTTTCGTCGCTCAAGGTTTCAAACGCGCCCATCAATCCATAACCTGCATTATTGAAAACGACATCGATTTTGGCCAAAGAGATTGCTTTTTCAACAGTTTCTTTGATCTGTGCAGGATCGGTTACATCTAATTTTAATAGCGTAACGTTTTCGATTTCAGTAAGCTCGGTTTCATTTTCGGGATTTCGCATTGTTGCGATAATATTCCAGCCCGCTTGTTGGAATAGCTTGGCAGTTGCTTTTCCCAACCCGGAAGAAGCTCCTGTAATGAAAATTGTCTTTCTCATAGTGTTATTATCTGATTCAATAATACAAATGTCTAAAGAAGGCACAGGGTATTTGTTGCCATATTGAGCTTGGTTGTAGCCAAAATGACGAAATCAAAATGGGGAAAAAAATCATCGACTTTGGCACGATTATTTGTTGATATTCGTTATAAAAATTATGCACTGTTAAGCTGATTTTTGCTCGATTAGTAACTTTTTAGCGTAATCATATTGGCGTAATTGCTGTATTTTAAAAATTTTAGAAGATCTATATTTATGCAAGGCACGATTGACGGGATAAGCGGCGAGCCACATCGTTCACAGGTGTTCCGTTTAACTTACAAAGGACAGGATTATCAGCTGGTGTTGTTGAAAAAGTCTTTATCAAAGCTCGATACGGAATTGCCAATTTTGCTCGACGGAATTGATCAAAAACTAGTAAAAAGGGGCGACTACTGGTTTTTTGAAAACAGGCATTCGGATCAGCACTTTGCGACAGAGATTTGGCGTAATTTATCTCTTCGATATCGCCTTTAAAGCCAAAAATTCTACTGTATCGTGGCCCGCACTCCAAGAGATTAGAAGGGCCACGTAATGGTATTGAGATCAATACTTAAGGATTGCATTTTCATTATAAATCATAACGTGTGAATTCTTATTTTTAAGGTTGAGCTATCCTGTTTATCATGCCCCTGAATATAAAGCCATGAAATGGCCATACAGCGTACCAATAGAGTCTTCCAGCAATACCCAGGGGTCTAAAGGTCGCTGTTTGTATCAGCATATTATCTTCGATTTTAAATTCTAGCCATGCTTCTCCCGGCAGTTTCATCTCTGCATAAAGCAATAATCTTTTTGTCTTTCTATCTGCTATTAGCACGCGCCAAAAATCAAGTGCATCACCGGCAGCCAGATCGCTTTTATTTTTTCGTCCCCTTCGCATACCCACGCCACCGACTAATTGATCCATGAACCCACGGATTTTCCAGAGCCAATTGCCATAATACCAGCCCGAATTTCCACCAATGGACCAGATTTTGGTCAACGAAGCTTCACTATCTTGGAGCGGAGCCTGACGGATATCCTTAAAGCAACCATAAGTGGGTACTTCGAGTAGCCTGGTGAGCCCGCCCGATAAAATTTTACTGGTCTGTGCATCTTTCCAGCTGGACACCACATTGTCGCTTTCAATTTTTTGAAAAGCTAATTGTATCGATTGTCTGTAATTGATCAACTTAATACCGAGCTCATCCGCTAGAGTATTGGGCTTACAGATCACTTCGACTTTCATGCTATCGACCAGGTTTTTCGCCAGGTAATAGGAAGTCGAAGTAACAAAATAAAGCCAGTAGGAGGAGAGCCTCGGTGTCATCAGTGGGATGATATAAATCTGTCGCCTCAGTTTTCGTTCGGCAGCGTATTGCAATAGCATCTCTTTATAGCTCAGGACGTCAGGACCGCCAATATCATAGCTCTTTTTAAATGTATGTGGGTTAGCGATGACACCGATCATAAATTCGATCACATTGCGTATGGCGATGGGTTGACATTTGGTTTGCAACCATTTGGGTGTAATCATAATAGGGAGTTTTTCGACCAGATCTCGTATGATCTCAAACGATGCACTTCCTGAGCCAACGATGATACCAGCCCGTAGGGTGGTGATTGGTATCCGCCCGCTTGCCAATATGCTTTCAACGTTTCTCCGCGAGTCGAGATGTTTGGATAATCGATCGGAATTGATTATTCCACTCAGATAGATAATCTGTTGCGCCTTGGTTTTTTCAATAAAGTTGCTAAAGTTGGTCGCGCATTCGGCTTCCATCTGTTGGAAATCACCTGATTGCGTAGCCATCGAATGGATCAGGAAATAAGCGATATCTATTTCAAGCGGAATATTTTTTAGGCTTTCCTTATCCAAGAAGTCGACTTCAACGACTTGAACATGATCCGAGATTGCCGCTGGATCAAAACGATCCTTATCCCTGACACAACAAATAACTTCATGTCCCTGTTCCAGCAACACAGGCAAAAGACGTTTTCCGATATACCCTGTAACACCGGTTAAGAGAATTCTCATATCCTGAATTGTTTATTGCAGATACATATTGTATATAAATATACTAAAATAGCAAGAAAATTGTTTTATTTAGTGCAATTTTATTCCATTAAAACAAAATCATACCTTTGAAAAACTAGGGGTAATGCCGTTATGAAACCTGAGTCAGTATAATCAGAAGTTACTCCATAATCGCGGATCCCTTTTTTTAGTTTGCTGCTGAATCATAAATTTGAATGGTCAAGTTTTTAAATTTCCTAACTTAGTTATTGAAAAAAATAATTCTTATATGGCAAATACTATTGTGCAAAAAAAAGTGGCTGACCACCTCGCTAACGAAAGGACATTTTTGGCGTGGATCCGGACAAGCTTGGGTATTATGGGCTTTGGATTTGTGGTTGTTAAGTTTTCGCTTTTTATTCGTCAGATCGAGCTGGTTCTGAAAACCGGAGCGGTCACTCAATCACATCATGGCTATTCGGGCGTTGTAGGTGTATCCATTGTGATCATTGGCGCATTGACAGTTATATTGGCGTTCTTTAAGTTCCGTAAGACAAAAAGGCAAATCGAAGATGAAAGTTTTGCTCAGGGCTCTTTCGGAATCACTATTACAGCAGTATTGATTTTTATTATTGGAGTTATTCTGAGTTGGTATCTTATCGATAGTTTGTAAGAAATAGTCATTCAAATACATCATGACTTTTGTCCAATTCATCCATAGTTTATGATAAATGCCACGAATAATCGCTATTCGTGGCATTTATATAATAAACACTTTAAAACTTGACTTAGCTTAAAGGCTGGGCACCAAATAATATTATTTCAATTTGTCTTTTACAGCTTTACTGTGCTCCAAATGTGTCCTTAAAGTCGGTAGGGTCTTATCCACAAATGCCTTTAATTCGGCATCTTTCAGATTTTTACTGGCGTCCTCAAAAAGCTTGACGTCTTTTTCGTGATCCTCCACCATCTCATCGATATAGGCTTTGTCAAATTCTCTTCCTGTCTTTTTAGCCAAATCATCTTTTACTTTTTGCTGTTCAGCGCCTACTGTAGCAGGGACAGTAATGTTTTTTGCCTTGGCGAGTGTAGTCAGTTCGTCATTGGCCTTGCTGTGATCTTTGATCATCATTTCTCCAAAAGCTTTGACATCGGCATGCTGTGCTTTTTGCTGTGCCAACTCCCCGAGCTCTACTTCGGCCATACCGCCATTTGCCGCTTCGGTTACAAATTTAGCATCCTCTTCACTGACGGATAGAGGCGTCGCTGCGACCTGATTATCATCCATATTTTCAGGCGCCTTTTCTTCGTTGATACTGTCTGCCGTTTCCTTACTGTCATTCTTTGCACCGCCGCCGCAACTTTGGACGGCAACAATCGAAAATGCAATTGCTAGGGTCAGAAATATTCTTTTCATATGCTTATGAGTTTGATTTCAAAATAAACAGTACTCAAAACAATATGGTTCAAAAAAAGTGATTATTGCTGCTCGTCAAGTGTTTAGGATATAGACCAATTGGACTTAAAAAATCCTTTTGTGTATAAATATGCTCTATCTAGATTATTATACATCGCCAGCTGCGGCTGAGATCGCCAGCTTTGATAAATCTTCTTGCTCCTTTGTTAGCACGATAGGATCTGTCATTATTTTTTGAACATCAATAGCGCTAGCATTCCGAAAGCTTTCAACAAATTTCTCGAGATCAGCTTCGCTTTTGGGTAGGAAAGATGCCGCATTATTCTTTGCGTTGGTCTGAAATTTTTCGATAATCGGTTGCATCAAGGTGTTATAGTTTTTACAGGCGGTTAGTATGTCGTTTGGATATTCTCCAATAAAATGTGCCATTGCCTTTGCACCATAAATAGACAGCGAAGCGCCCATTCCTGATAGGGCGGTGGGACAATATCCGGCATCGCCCAACAATACCACCCGGCCGTTCACGAGATTTGTTGCATGTACCATACCCATTTTATCAATGAAAAATAGGCCATCATCCAAGAGGCTGTCCAGTAGTTGCTGTACCTCAGCATTGTAATTACCAAAAGCATTTTTAAGGATCGATGGCGCATTATTTTTTAGCGTGCCAATGTCTTCGGATCTGCGTATGTAGCATTGGATAGCGATTTCGTCCTGTGCGATCGGATAGATAGACAGCATTCTGTCGACATCAATATAGACCTTAAAAACGCCTACTTGCTTATTATGTCTTTGCTTTAATTTACCGCCCACGTAAAGGGTATTGAAGTCTTCCAATTGCGCATTACTAAAATACCTTTCTCGTGTAGCAGATCGTAATCCTTCCGAAACAATGACTAAATCAACCGTTAGCGTACTTCCATTTGAAAGTGTAACATTCGTGTAGTCTTCCCGTTCTTCGAGTTGTGAAATCGTTGTATCAAATAGTATATGGACATCGTTTTTGATGGCTTCGTACAACACCTGATGTAAACCGCCCCGCGATATAAGAACAGAACGTTCAATGTTTTTATTCATTTTATCGTAATCAATGCTTCGAATGATGTCCTCATTTGTTTCTACGAAATGAACGGTTTCAGAAGGCGATGATGCTGCCTGTAAGTTTTTGGTTAATCCCAATTCTTCCATGATTTTTACACCAAAGCTTTTTAGGGAAATCAAGAACCCTGCTTTATCGAACGAAGTCGACCGATCGATTACTGTAATGGTGTGACCTTGTTTTGCTAAAAAATTTGCTGCCGTTAACCCAGCAATTCCTGCGCCAGTTATTAAAATATGTTTTTTCATTTCTTTTATTTTTTTATTGATAGTGCAAATTTATATATACTTTTAATGCTAAAATAGTTCAATAAAAAGCAAAAATAGTCTGATAAAATGAGTGGCATACATAGAAAAGAGGAAATGGGCTATTGGGTGGAGCGCTTGGGTGTTTCGCTTGCACCAGCTGACTCCGCATTAGAAAAACTTGACCTGAATGAGCTTAAAATTATAGATTTGCTACCCGAAATGCTGGTCATGATCCGTTCTGTGGTGGCCAAGGAAACGTTTTGTTTTCGAAGGAAACCAATAAAAATTATTGAAAACGGAATATCCATTTCTTTCCAAAATATTATCAATTCGCCTTCAACAATCAATAGCGCAACTAAGAAAATGATACCACAGGCAGGACCACATGTTCGCATTATACCATTGCATGTAGAAAGTGAGGTGAGCTTTCCAAAAGATATCAATATCCAGCAGGTAACCATTATCGTAAGCCTTGATTATTTAAAAAGTTTTATCGGAAAAGACCACGTTACGTTCGATTATCTATTTGATAATGAAAAAACGCTTTGGATCGAGGAATTCATGTCACCGGAAATCGCAGAAGTAACCAATGACATTTCGATCGCACAATTCCCGGATACGCTATCAGATGCCTACTATAGGCTAAAATCGCTGGAACTACTATTTTATCTGTTTAAAAATTTATCCTTAAGAACGCATGTTACGCATCAGCATATATCAAAATATGAACTGGAATCGGTATATCGCGTCCGGGATAGAATTGCGACTTCGATAAACAAACCATTTCATCAGGAAGAATTAATAAAAATAAGTGGTATGAATGTCATTAAACTTCGGAAACTTTTTACGCAAGTCTTTGGTAAAGGTATGTATCCTTATTACCAGCATATACTTATGCAGGAGGCCGCAAGACTGTTAAGGGACGAATATTTATCGGTTTCTGAGACTGGTTACCAATTAGGTTTTAGCAATTTAAGTTATTTTGGACGATTATTTGAAAGGCATTTTGGATCCACACCGAAGAAATGGGCTCAGCAGAATCGGAACACATAATTTTCATACTCAAATAGTCCAAGCCGATCAATGGTGCCTTCAGCCCCCAGCTGCCTATATTTCTTGTTTTCAAGCACTGCGGGCGACTAGCTTGCTCTTAACTGCTACGTGGGACAGCATGTGCCGCATCTTATGAATTTGACTATTGGAATGCTGGAAATGGTGGATGGATTCCCTTGCATGTCAAAGTAAAAGTAGAAAGAGCAGATCCAGATGCAGTGAATATGGATCCATACGTTACGAATTGTAAATGATTGCTGTTAAATATGAAATGGAAGTAGATAGCCGCGCAGAAAACACGTAATTTACAGGAAAATTAAGGTCTTAGTACCATTAGACGGCTAGATTAATAAAATCATGATGAGAAAATATTCTTGTATAATGCTTCTTTTTGTTGCTGCAATGGGTAGCCTACGTGCGCAGACGGTGACAACTAAATTGGTCCCAATCAAATTAAAGGCAAGTTTTGAACGTGTAAAAGAAGCTATCCCCGATATGACTGGTCAGTATCTTGATACCAAGATGCAAATTACGCCGCTGGCCCATACAGATACGACGGCTAGCTTTGAAATCGAGGAGGGAGGTTTAAATATTGAAATTCTTTTGGATAACGAAAAAGAGTATAATAAATTGGTTGCAGCAGCGGCAAAAGACGTTTCCAAACCAAGTATTCATATGCTGTATACTTTTGCGCTAAAGGCTAAAAAGCTGAAGGTACCACCACCGAAAAAAAACTTTTTCTTTCCTGAGTTTGGGTTAATATGGACGGTGACCATAAAAAAAATAGCAGAAATGGAAACCGAGCTTTTATTTTCCTATAAATCGCTAGCTCCCGAATTCGCAAAGAAAATTGAGCGTGAATTTGAAAGCGATGTCTATTACAACAACAAAATTATAAAAATTTCTGTCAATGATAAGCGAATGCGCCACCTGTTCAACGAGATTCTGATCAATAACATGCATGTTGACAGGGATTATCCGGCGCCAAAATATCCAGCGCGCAATTAGTTTTTTTGCTTTGGGCCAACTGCCCGAGCTCTACTTCGGCCATACCGCCATTTGCCGCTTCGGTGACAAATTTAGCATCCTCTTCGCTGACGGATACCGGCGGCGCCGCGACCTGATTAAAGTACTCAAAACAATATGGTTCAAAAAAAGTGATTATTGGCAGGGAACGGTTTTCTCAGCAGTCCGCCCATTATTACAAATAATATAAAAATTAACTGATATTATACCTTTTATATTCGTTTATATTTCAGAACTTTGTAATAAGTTGATGTTGTCGTTTGAGGGTTTGGCCATCCGAAAATAAATACAGCAATAGCATCAGGTCGGTATTAAAATTTAAACAAAAAAATTTGATATCATGAAGGCGCTTTCATATTTCGTCGTTATTTTATTCGCTGTTTCCTACACGGCGACCTACGCGCAGGATGTAAAAATAGGTACGGAAATTACCACAGCGTTAAAGGACAATACCTATCTTTCAAAACTGAATTATCCAAAATCGGTCATCAGGTTCTACACGGACAATTATTCGGGGGATAGCTGGACTGATAGTCAGCATGGGTGGGATCAATCGGAAATAGCCCTCGCGCTGCTGGCACAGGCCGACCATTATGGACTCTCGCTGTCCGATTATCATTTAGAAAGCCTTTCATTTAAAAAATTAAAACAATGGCGGGATTTTCCTTCCGAAAAGAATCAGCGGGAAAGAGTACTGTTTGATATACTGCTGACCGATGGCCTGATTACGTTTATTAATAACCTTCACTTTGGAAAATATAATCCGCTATACAACTCGTCTCGCATTGACAGCAGTAGGACAAATGGTTTTTGTGCGGATGAGATATTGTCTGTTGCACGATTGCAGGCAGATTTTCAGGACGCTATACTTCAGGCCCAACCAACGATCAAAGCTTATGGTGATTTTCAGGCCTATCTGGATAGATTTTATGCAGTGAACAAGGGGCTGCCTTCTACAGCGGAAATGGCTAAGATCATCCTAAATATGGAACGCCTGAGATGGATCAGCACGCAAGGTGAAAACTATATCATGGTCAATATCCCTTCCTATATGTTGGAATTTCATCAGGGGGATGAGGTGTCCAACTTTAAGGTAGTGGTCGGAAAGCCAACGACAAAAACACCCGTTCTGGAAAGTGAGATCGAATATTTTTCAACAGCACCAGACTGGCGGGTACCCAGCAGTATTTTCCGCAATGAAATACTGCCCGAAATTTTGAAAGATCGGGGCTATCTCACTGATCACCATTATACTGTCTATGACGGATCGGGCAATGAAGTCGTCGTGAATGCATCAACACGAAGAAAGATCAGGAACAATCCTACTAAGTATAGTGTAAGGCAATCATCGGGAGAGGACAATGCCTTGGGTGCCGTTGTATTTAGATTTCAGAATCCGCATGCGGTATATGTTCATGATACTCCGCAGAAACAATTTTTTAAACGCGGGAAAAGGGCGCTCAGTCATGGCTGTATACGTGTAGAAAATGCGGATCGCCTCGCAGCTATGCTATTATCATATGATGATTCCGAATACAGAATTTCGGAGCTGGAAGATGCAATACACTCCTACGAAAAGAAAGATTTCGTCCTGAACAAGCCTCTGCCCATTATAATTACTTACCTGACCTGCCTTATAAAAGAGGGAAAGCCTATTGTATACACTGATATTTACCAATTCGACAAATCGTTGGAAGACAAGGTTAATCAAAATTAAGAATGGCATCGGGACAGCATAGTATCGTTGCTCAGATTAAATGTATTTAAATCATTGTTAATTTAGCATATCCTCCTGGAGAACATATTTTGAAAAATATTGTTTCTTATACAGTCAGTAGATAAAAGGAGAAGATCCGCTGTTTTCAAATTAGATTGTATTTCTGCTGCTGGAAATAAAGTGATGAGGATCATAATATCCAATAGCAGTGATCATGACCTGAATATTAGTATAGATCTAACTTTGACGTATCAAACCATAACATAAATTTATTATGAAAGCCAGAGAAAACTCCAATCAGATCGTTCAATATTCGCTTTTATCGCAAGTCAAAGGCCTTGTCGTACAAGGGCTCCATTAAAAACATGAAGATGGAAACTATTTTTATAAAATCTCTCGGAGGGGCCGGAACAGTGACCGGATCAAAACATTTATTAAAAACTCCCGAACTTACCATATTAGTCGATTGTGGCTTGTTTCAAGGTATTAAATCCTTGCGTGAACAAAATTGGGAATCCTTAAATATTCCGATAGGAGAAATTGATCTGGTCATTCTTACCCATGCCCATCTGGATCATTGCGGCTATCTACCTTTGCTCATAAAAAACGGATTTAGAGGTAAGATCTACATGACCGAGCCTACCGCGGAACTGGCCAAACTGATCTTGCTTGATAGCGCGAAGTTACAGGAAGAGGATGCGAAAAAGGCTAATCAGCATCATTATACCAAACATCATCCTGCAAAACCGCTATATACTAAAGTGGATGCTGAACAGGCTTTCGAGCATTTTTATACTGTTCAGGAAAATACCAGTATTAAGCTAGGCAATCAGATTCAATGCCAGTTCAAACCTTGCGGCCATATCATTGGCGCCTGTTCGGTAGCAATTACCTGCTTTGACAAAACGATCGTATTCTCGGGTGATATCGGACGAAGCCATAGCGAGATTCTGCCTATCCGTGACTTTTTTACCGAAGCGGATTTTTTGGTCATGGAGTCTACTTATGGTGACAGATTGCACGACAAGACCGATTTGTATGATAGTCTGGCACATTGGATCAACCTTACGGTTAAAAACCACGGTAATATCATTATTCCTAGTTTTGCTGTGGGTAGGGCACAGGAGCTGATCTATATGCTCTTTCGTTTAAAGGAACAAAACAAAATTCCGCACGATCTGCCCATCATCCTGGACAGTCCTATGGCTGCTACCGCCACAAAGATTATGGTTGATTATGCCGAATACACCAGTATTGATAAAAGAAAATGGTTGAAAATTGTTGAAAGTATTGAAATTAACAGAGATTATATGAATACTGCGGAGATTATTCAGGATAAAGCAAGTAAAATCATTATTGCCGGCAGTGGTATGATCACCGGAGGAAGGGTGCTTGAATATTTGAAACATGATATAGGAAATAGCCGGAACACGGTATTGATCGTAGGATTTCAAGCCGAAGGTACACGTGGCAGAGCTTTGCTAAATGGGGCTTACGAGTTGAAGATTCATGGCAGTTATTATCCGGTAAAAGCAAATATCGTAGAATTGACAGGTTTATCGGCACACGCTGACCAATACGAACTGCTGGAATGGATCAAAAAATATAAAATTCCTCCTCAAAAGATCATGCTGGTACATGGAGAACCATGTGCATTGGAGGCATTGCGCGTAAAGATTCAAACAGAACTAGAAATACCTGTAAAGATTTTAGTCAAAGATGAGCGATTTGCGCTCACGCATCCCCCTAGGTTCTAGTTTTAACGATCTAATATCCACTTTATGACATATAATATCCCCAATCATCTCAAAGGTCTCAGCCAGGACGAAGTAAATCAGGCGAGGGCAAAATATGGGTATAATCAGTTGGCGGAAACGCATAAAAGTACTTGGCTGGAATTGCTGCTGGGTATTTTAAAAGAGCCTATGCTGATCTTGCTGATTGTTATTTCACTGATCTATGTGATTGTGGGCGACTATGCTGAAGCAGCTTTTATGATGGTGGCGATCGTGGCGGTCACCGCGATCTCCTTTTATCAGGACAACCGTAGCAAGAAAGCATTGGAAGAGCTTGAAAAACTCAATGAGCCCCTGAGTGTGGTCATCCGGGATGCGCAGGTGGTCAAGATTCCTACGCGGGAAATTGTTGTAGGCGATCTTTGTATCACAGAAGAGGGGCGCATGATTAATGCGGACGGAGTAATCGTACACAGCAATGACTTTTCTGTCAACGAGTCATCACTCACAGGAGAGAGCTTCTCCGTGTTCAAGGATAGTACGACAACCGATAATTTCGTTTATAGCGGCACAGTAACGGTGTCGGGACTTGCTGTCTTTCAGGTGCAAAAGATAGGCAAAGAGACGCGTGTAGGCAAAATTGGCGAATCCATACGAACGATTAAAGAGGAGATCTCGCCCTTGCAGGTCCAGATCCAGAAATTTGTCAAAGCAATGGCAATCGTCGGAATTGTTATTTTCCTGCTGGTCTGCATGTTCAGTTACCTCGATACGCACAATATCGTAGTGAGCCTGCTCAATGGGCTCACCTTGGCAATGTCTGTACTACCCGAAGAGATTCCTGTCGCATTTACAACTTTTATGGCCCTGGGGGCATGGAAACTCATGCGCGAGGGTATTATCATCAAAAGGAGCAGTATCGTAGAAACCTTGGGGAGTACCACGGTAATCTGCACCGACAAAACAGGTACCATTACTGCCAATATCATGCAATTAAAAAACCTGTATGATTATCGTTCCGACAGGGTGTATGCCGAAGGTGAATTTGAGCATGAAGCACTTCATGAGCTTATTGACTATGCTATGTGGAGCAGCGAGCCCGTGCCTTTTGACCCTATGGAGATCACGTTGCATAAAGTATACGAAAAAACACAAAAAAATGATTTAAGACGGAGTTATCAGCTATTTCATGAATATCCGCTCGAAGGCAGGCCGCCAATGATGACACACCTTTTTGAAAATAATGAAAAGCAGCGGATCATCGCGGCCAAGGGTGCACCCGAGGCGATACTTAGCGTTTCACAGCTCTCCGATGCCGATCGAGATAAGATAAGGGCGGTGATTAAAACTTTTGCTCAGCAAGGATATCGGATTCTGGGTGTTGCCAAATCACATTTTGAAGGAAATGACTTCCCTGCAAAACAACAGGATTTTACGTTTGAGTTTTTAGGGCTCACGGTGTTCTATGATCCGCCCAAAGAGGGGATAAGGGAGGTCTTTCAGCAAATTTATGCTGCCGGAATCAAGGTAAAGGTGATTACGGGCGATAACGCCGAAACAACAAACGCGATTGCATTGCAGGCAGGAATTGTCAATGATACGCCGGCTGTAAATGGTAGCGAAATCATTGGGAATACCGAAGATGACATCATAAAGCTGGCTGAGCGGACCACGCTATTTACCCGCATGTTTCCAGATGCCAAACTTGCGGTCGTCAATGCACTGAAAAAGAGTGGTGAAGTTGTGGCCATGCTCGGAGACGGGGTAAATGACGGTCCGGCGTTGAAAGCAGCGCATATTGGTGTGGCCATGGGAAATAAGGGAACAGAAATCGCTAAATCAGCGGCGGCACTGGTCATCACCAACGATGATTTGCAGAAACTCATCGTCGGCATCGCTGCTGGTCGCCGGATTTATACCAACATCAAAAAGGCTGTGCAGTATATTATTTCCATTCATATTCCCATTATTCTGACAGTATCCTTGCCCTTGTTTTTAGGCTGGATCTACCCGCAGATATTTACCCCTGTGCATGTGATCTTTCTGGAACTGGTCATGGGGCCTACCTGTTCTATCGTTTATGAAAATGAACCTATCGAAAGAAATACGATGAATCAGCCTCCAAGAGCGATGGGGAAGACTTTTTTGAGTATCAGTGAACTGGGCATAAGCATCATACAAGGGGTAGTGATCACGCTTGGGGTCTTATTTAGCTATCAATTTACGGTCCAGCATGGCGGGAGCGAGGAAAAAACAAGGGCGATGGTGTTCTGTACCTTGATCTTTGCGAATATATTGTTGAGCTATGCCAACCGCTCGTTCTATTATAGTATCATCGAAAGCTTTAAGAATCGTAATTTCTTATTGTTCGGGATCTCTTTAATTGTGTTGATCTTGCTATTTGTCATCTTGTATTGTGGGCCAGTTGCTGCTTTCTTTGAGGTAACAGCACTGAGTGGATCTGAATTGGCGATAGCGCTGGTCGTTGCAGGTTTATCTGTACTTTGGTTTGAAATTTACAAGCTCATGAGGAGAGCATAGATTGAGTTTTTATATAATTTAATACGAATCATTATGTTGGGAGAATTGAGTAAAAGAGAAATTATCACTTTATTGGAGAGCCAGTTTATAGGCCGGATAGGCTGCCACGTCAATGGCGAGACGTACATTGTCCCGGTTAACTATGTTTACCAGAATAATGCGATATATGCTCAGGCAGGAGAGGGTAAAAAAATTGAAATGCTACGCGCAAATCCTCGGGTTTGTTTTCAGGTTGACGAAATTGACAGCATGTTCAAATGGAAAAGTGTCATTCTGTGGGGAAATTTCGAAGAACTGAAGGATATGGAGCGACAACAGGTTATGCAGGGCTTGATCCTGCGCATTATGCCCAATACAAATGAGGCTGGACGCCATCCTGCGCATGCAATAAATCCACAGCTTCATGATTCGCTAATCGTATTTCGCATCAACATCGAGCAAGGAAGCGGACGTTTCGAATCGCATGACGATTGAAGGGAGGGCGGACTAGAGCCGTTCGCCCTTTTCAGCATCCTCCAATAAAAGCTTTCCCCAATCGTTCAATTTCCAAAGCACCGCTACTAATTTTTCGCCCAGTGGTGTAAGTGAATATTCGACACGTGGTGGTAATTCATTAAAGTTCTTTTTACACAAAATTCCGTCCCGCTCCAATTCTTTCAAATGCTGGTTTAAGACACGTCTGTCTACCTTGGCGATACCCCGTAGCATCTCGCTTGGCCTTTTCTCGCCTTCATTGATTCGCCATACAATCGGGATTTTCCATTTTCCGCTGATCGCATTAACGGCAAATTCCAATGGACAGATTTTTTCTTCTATTGCTCTTTCCTCTAATTTCATAAAATTGACTTTTTTATCCCATAGGGATAATTATATGCGGTATTGTGGTTCTGATTTTTCTTTCAAAACTTTGCAAAAATATAAAACAATATATGAAAAATTTAAAACAGCAAATTGAAGAACTGAACGAAAACTTGATAAATCAACTACCCACAGAAGTTTTAGCGGTATTCTCTAGATAGATTGGATATTCAGGAATTGATTGAACAAGTGTAAACAACATGAAAAGAAAAGGCGCAAGAAGCACGAAAGATATTCCAAAAGATATTTTGGACCAATTAAACCGTGGAGAAATGGAGACGGTCAACCTCGTGGAATGGCTAGCTGTAGACCAACAACTTTTATTGGAGAATTTACTTGCACAAAATGGAAGATCAGCTTATTTAAGCCCTCTTCGCACAAAAATTGATCAGCTGAACAAACAAACCGTAAATACCGTAAACGAGGCTATCGGGATAGGGCTTTTTGAACAAACGATGCAAAATAATGATAAAGAGTTTTTAGCAATCCTGTCAGATCATCGTGCTGACCTTGTTCGCTGCTGGGCAACATATACAATCGGAAAAAATAAAAATCTGAACCTTTCCGAAACGCTTAAACAGATTCAGCCTTTTGCCGCTGATAAACATTTTGGCGTAAGAGAAATCTGTTGGCTGGCCGTGAGAGCCAAAATTGCTGAAAATCTTGATGAAAGCATCAGTCTGCTTTCCGGTTGGACATCAGATCAGGACGAAAATATAAGAAGATTTGCAACAGAGGCAACCCGGCCAAGGGGAGTCTGGTGCGAACATATCGAAATGCTCAAACAACATCCTGAATTAGGCCTGCCTATATTGGAACGGTTAAAATCCGATAAAGCAAAATATGTACAGGATAGTGTGGGGAATTGGTTAAATGATGCAAGTAAAACGCAACCCGCATTTGTTCAGCAACTTTGCAAACGTTGGGAAGAAGAGAGTGATAGTAAAGAAACAAAGTACATCATTAAAAAAGCATTGCGGACGATCAATAAGCAATAGACGATAGGCATTGGTTTTGTCCTTGGCGCGCGGTATATATCGGAGGCGCCCTGAAAGATGCAGATGTAAGTCTTTCGATCACGTACAAGGTAGTGGCCATCGGATTGCTCGTGGCAGCACTTTCGCTACTGTTGGTGAAGGTAAAGAACAATACAAACAAAATAAAATAGATGAAAAGAAATTAGGATTGTATGCCCCGAGACACCAAAAGAGCTATATTTGTGGTGGTTGGTAGCCAAAAATAACGAAAGAATATCGTTAAAAGGTCAGGATGAAAAGAGACAACAAACATATTCCCATAAATAATTTAACCGATAATCCCCAAGTGGGGATACTGGTAAAAAGAAGGAAATTTCAAAAGGATCTTCCTGATGACAGTGAACATATAGCGCATCGGCATGACGAGCACCTCTTTTTGGTCATTGAATCAGGCGAAATACAGCTTGAATTGGATTTCCAGCAGTATATACTCAGACAAAACACTGTCGCCTATATCCACCCCAGCCAGGTGCATCGGATTTTGGACCTTCAGCACTCGTCATTCGCAATTATCGGCATTTCGAGCGTACATATCAAGGATGAATATTTCAATATCCTGGAACAGCTTTTTTTACCGGCCAAACCGATTTTTGTCTCAGGAGAGCATGCCAAAATATTGTCGGGTACTGTTGAGCTGTGTGAAAGCATATACAACAGTACAGTAGATAGAGCCTATAGTTCCTTATTATCCGATTATCTGAATGCTTTTATTGGCTTATATGTATCCCAATACTTGCGGAATGTACAAAGTTCGGAGAAGTCAAACCGATACCAGATCGTCACCAAAGCATTTCGGGAACTGTTGGAGAAACATTTTTCGAACATGAAAAAGCCGGGAGAATATGCCAATATTTTGAATATCTCCCCATCGTATCTACGCGAGTGTGTCCGGATAGCAACCGGAATGTCTGTGACGGACCATATCCAGAACAGGATTATATTGGAAGCCAAACGGCTGCTTTGCCATTCGAAGAAAACGATCAAGGAAATTGCTATTTACCTCGGTTACGATGACCATTCTTATTTTTCAAGGCTTTTCAAAAAGGCAGTAGGCATC
Organism: Sphingobacterium athyrii; assembly: GCF_003071065.1. Lineage (GTDB taxonomy): Bacteria > Bacteroidota > Bacteroidia > Sphingobacteriales > Sphingobacteriaceae > Sphingobacterium > Sphingobacterium athyrii. Next base: position 450,806 of record NZ_QCXX01000003.1, read on the forward strand.
ACGGCTCATGAATTTAGGAACGAAAACCACCTTTTCTGATCGATCGGCCTGATTTTCTGACAATAACACGCGTGATGTATAAACACTTCGATTTTATACATCGTTTTATCCCTTTTTTATTTTTTATACACGGCTCTTTCTCCCAGTTAATCTTCAGCATAGGGATCCCAGCATCGTTTCGTCCTATAGATACCGCTTTATATCCAATAAATTGACTTCTTCTATTTCGTTTCTTTGTGCTATAGATTTGAACACAAGAAATTACAATTATGGAAGATATCAATCAAGAGACCGTACACCGACATGATGCCGGATGTGACGGTCACGGTCACCATCATCACGATGGAATGCATATCCATCCCGTAGCAAACAACATGAAAGTAGCGCTCGCTCTCAATGTCAGCTTTACGATCATTGAGTTTTTTGGAGGATTGTTTACAAATTCGGTGGCCATTATTTCAGATGCCATTCATGACCTGGGAGACAGCTTGGCCATCGCTTCGGCACTTGTGCTGGAAAAGGAATCCGAAAGGGGCAGAACAGCGACTTTTACTTATGGCAAGCGCCGGTTTTCAACTTTAGCGGCGTTGATAACCTCGCTGATCCTTTTCGTAGGATCGGTTGTGATCACAATAAATGCGATACCACGTTTTTTCCATCCGGAGGAAGTTCATGTTCAGGGGGTGCTCTGGCTGGCCATCCTTGGACTTCTGTTTAATGGTGCAGCGGTATTGAGGTTAAAGAAAGGGAATAAGAGCTCACTGAACCAAAAAGCAGTAATGCTTCATCTTATGGAGGATGCTCTGGGTTGGATCGCTGTTTTGATTGGAGGTATCGTTATGTACTTTACGGGCTGGTATTGGATCGATCCATTGTTGTCACTTGGAATTGCTGCATTTATCCTTTTTAACGCTGTAAAAAACATCAGTAATGGCCTCTCTATTTTTCTACAGGCAAAACCTCATGGGATTGATGAAGGTAAACTGCTCAATGAGCTCCTTGCGATACCGCATGTATCGGATATCCATGATCTTCATATCTGGACAATGGATGGAGAAAAGCATATTCTGACTTCCCACATTGTTGTACCGGCGGATAGTGATATTACACTCATGCGCCGGGTACGGGAAGATGTCCTGCAAAAATTGAAAAATTTAAATATTCAGCACCCCACCATTCAGATCGAAACATCAATGGAAACGTGCCGGTTTACAAACTGTTGATGCAGATAGATTATGGCTTTGCCAAATCCCAGTGATCGCAGTAGCTGAAATGCCATTAAACAGTGCACCCATGGTAAGTAACAGTTTGATCGAAGCGGAAAAAGTAAATCCGTAAATCTTGCAAATCAAACAAGAAATTGCACAATAAAGCGGGGCGCCCTGTGCCTAAATTTGCAATATAGATCTGTATTACTCATGTCGCAATTGCGATCATGACCGTGCCGTGAATGCAAAAGTTGAGCAAACCGTGAAAAATAATAAGTATGATCTATAACTAATCTTAAATGGAATAAAATGTTTAAATCGTTTAAAGCACCAGTACTAATATGTTCACTCGTTGCAGGGATATTTTTTACAGCCTGCAACAATATAGAAAAAAAAACTTCAGCTATGAAAAATCATCAACACAGCAACAGTGACAGCGTTTACACCTGTTCTATGCATCCCGAAGTTAGAGGGAAGGAAGGCGACAAATGCCCTAAATGCGGAATGGATCTAGTACCTATTTCCGATGAAAATTCTGTAAAAATAGACGTTAAGCTCCTGACGGATCCACAAACGATTAAAGCAGGAACAGCAGCGAAGCTGATATTCGCTTTTCAGGAAAACAACAAAAACATACCATTGGATATTTCGCATGAAATGAAGGTGCATCTAATGGTTGTGGATGAAAACCTTTCGTGGTTTCGTCACATCCATCCCAAAGAACAGGCAGATGGCTCATATAGCATCATGGAAACATTCCCTGATAGCGGTAAATATCTTCTGTTTTCAGATTTTAAACCACATGGAGCAGCGCCGTTAGTGGACAAAAAGGAGATTATCGTAAGCGGGAGCGGGGGGAATGACAAGATGGATTTTTCAACCAAATTTGTTTCCCTGGTCGACGGCTATACCGTTACACTAGAAAATGGTGATGATTTAAAAACCAACAGGTCGCAGCCGCTGGAAATATCGGTTGTAAAAGATGGTAAAAAATTAACTGAAAACGACATAGAACCTTACTTAGCTGCTACTGCCCATATTGCGATGATTAGCAAAGAGGAGAAGGAATTCCTCCATATTCATCCTGTATCAGACAAACGCTTCCCGATTTATGCTGAAACACATATTAAAAAAGCAGGTATTTATAGAATATGGGTGGAGTTCCAAACCAATGGAAAGATACATACTGCCGATTTTACGGTACATACAAAGGCGGGTGAAACAACTAAAAATGCTAATGGACACCATGATCATCATGCGCATTAAAATGGGACAGGATAAGCTAACAGCTATGGTTCACTCATTTATAACGCTTATTCGCTCATCGGTACAGTATATATTCTAAAAAAAAGAGTAGATTTAGTTGAGATTAATTTATTACGCCAATTATGATTCGAGCGATAATAATTGATGACGAAGTGAAGGGAAGTACTTTACTTCATCATAAACTAAAGGATTTTGCCGAAGACCTGATCGTTGAGCACATTTTCAATGATCCGTTAATTGCGTTGCGTGAGATTACGGCACTCCAGCCGGATGTGGTTTTTTTGGATGTGGAGATGCCGGTAATGAATGGCTTTCAATTATTGGAAAATATTGGACAGTTTGAGTTTGAAGTTATTTTTGTAACAGCCTATCAGGTATATACCCTGGAGGCTCTCCGGGCCAACGCATTGGATTTTTTGTTAAAGCCCGTTGATCCTGAAGAATTGAGCTGCGCCGTTCATAAACTTAAAATTAAGATACTTACTAAAAGAAAGCTCGCGGCCACAACAACCCGGTCCGGTACGAATCACATGAAAATTTCGCTGCCCACGATAGAAGGTATCTATTTTGTTAAAAAAAGTGATATCATCAAGGTCGAAGCCATGAGCAACTACTCTGTATTCTATCAGGTCAATGGAACCAAAATAATTGTTTCCAAAACCCTGAAAGAATACGAACCGCTATTGGAAATGGACAGCTTTATTCGGGTCAATCGGAGTGTTATTGTCAATCTGGATTATGTGTTGCGCTATAAAAAAGGAGACGGGGGAACTTTGGAACTCGAAGACGGCTCTGAAATCGAAGTCTCTTCTTCAAAAAGAAGCCTGGTCATCGAACGGCTTACCGGACATTAAACCTGATGGTATGAAATGGACATCTCTTATAGCTTGCTTGTCTATTGCCCTGATGGTGTTCTCAATTTCATACGCCCAACAGAGGACTTATAATCTATACAATTTTTCCTCGGCATCAGGCTTGCCGAGCAATGATATTCGGGGATTGGCCGTAGATGCACAAGGTATCGTCTGGATATCAACCAACAAGGGATTGGCATACTACGATGGTACGCAAATACAGCATATTCCATTCAATCAGGCAGCCTTGGGATTTACCAATGATCTCGGAAAGATCGCTGTAGATGCCATAGGACGGGTGTGGATGGCAACTGACAATCAGGGCTTATTGTGCTATGATAAACGCAGACCGCTGTCCAAGTCCATTACTTATTTCCCCGTCCGCCTGGACCGGTCGATACTTAAAAATGAACTGTATGAGGTCTTTGCAAGTAAATCGGGATTGATCTATTTCGGTGGGCAGGAAACGGATCTGCAGGTGCTGGATCCAAATACGGGCGAGATAAACCAAATTAGATTTCCACTGAGCAAAAAAAATGAAGTCCTGAGTATTTATACGATTACCGAGGATAACCATGGTATATTGTGGATAGGAACACGCTATGAAGGCTTCTTTAGCTATGACCCCCGCACTAAAATCGCGAAAAATTTTAACTTGAAGCAAGCGGATGAAAATGCAGCATCCAGTTTTGTTTTTCGAAAAGGCGAAGTCTATTGCATGTATTATGACAATGATCTAGTCAAATATAATCCTGCAAAAAATGCATTGCAGACCAAACTGCTCGGCGAACAAAAAAGCAAAAAATTTTATGACAATACTTACCCGTGCATGATATTCGATCCGGTTAGGGATGAAATCATCGCTGGCCATGTGTCCAGGGGAATCACGGTATATCAACCTGCAACGGGACATCAGCAGCAAATAAAATGGAGTGAATTATGTCCTAAATGTGAACTTCCGATCAAAGTAAATGTGATGCTGAAAACAGCAAACGGGTATTGGCTGGGTACCTCAAACGGGCTTTTTTGGTATGAAGAATCGATGAATAAGGTTAACCGGCTGATTCCGGCCGATAGCGATCCCATTATCCATGTTTTTAAAGTGGGCGATGATCTCTGGTATAGGACCCAGAATAATTTTGGCCGATTGAGTGCCGATTTAAAGCGGAAAATATCCACTTTTTCTTTAAATGGTGTTAGTATGAGCCAAGTCAATGTAATTGATCAGGTCATTTATTTCTCCAGTTATTATAATGGATTATTTTATTTTGACACTACGAAAAAACAGGCTATCCGCTCCCTGGCAATTACTGGCGATAAATATGGTTTTGACGTGGCCGACTGCAATACGGTATTGAAAGACTCAATCGATGGTAAGCCTTTTTTGTGGATTGGCACCTGGAACAATGGTTTATATCAGTATAATATATCCGATAAAACCATTATCCGTTACGACAAAAGTAAGGGGCTGCCCAGTAACAAAATTATTAATCTTGGCAAAGATGGAAACCAGACCATCTGGATGGGATTAGATGGAAACGGCTTGTTGCAGCTATTGGACAAGCAAAATTTTCGCTGGCGGCAGTTTACGCAACAAAAGGAGAATGGCGGCTTGCGGTCCAATAAGATTGTTGCTTTTTCGCAGCACAACACGGATACCCTCTGGTTCAGTACGGGCGGCAGTGGATTAAGTGCTATTACCCAAAATCACAGGAAAATATTTATTCAGTATTATCGGGACAACAATGATTTTCCGCATAATTCCATCAATGATATAAAAAGGGATCAGCAAGGGCGCCTGTGGCTACGCAGCAACGATGGATTTATGGTATTTGACCCCCGGACAAAGGCTTTTATCCAGTTGCATAGTGGAAGGGGGATAATCCCGCCATTGCCGACAAAGACCTATGATTTATCGCTGATCGACAACAATTTAATAATATGTACCTCGATCGGTCTGCTATGGACGGATGTAACCGGGCTGGATTTTTCCTCCAAACTTTCAGAAAAACCAATATTTAGTAAATTTTACATCGCCAACAGGAACCGCAGTGACCTGTTATTCGGTCCTGCGACGATAAGGCTGCAACCCGAAGAAAATAATTTTGTCATTGATTTTTCGCATCCCGCCGCCGCCTTGCGGGACTATATCTTTGCCTATCGTATGAAAGGGGTAGATCCGGACTGGGTAGTGACGAAAGAAGATCCACAGGCCGTATACAACAATTTACCGGGTGGAGATTACGTATTCGAAGCTAGACTCGGTAATAAATATGGACAATGGTCTCCGCAGATTGCAACCTTAGGTATCCATCTCCAATCAAAATGGTTTCAAACCACTTGGTTTAAAGCCTTGGCCCTGTTAGTGGTCATCGGTACCGTGACCGGTCTATTTCTATATCGACTGCGCCAGCAGAAAAAAATCAACGCTCTCCAATTGGCCTATACGGATCGGTTACAGGATGAATTATCTGCGAATGAAAGGAAGATCAAAGAACAGACTAAGATTCTGGAAAGGGAAAAAGAGGAGAAACTGGAAGCTGATTTTAGAAAAAAGTTGATGGAAAGCGAGCTGAAGGCCATCCGTTCACAAATGAATCCTCATTTTATCTTTAATGTATTTAACTCCATCGAAGCCTATGTCATTGAAAATGATTCGAAAAGCGCCAGCAGCCTTATCCATAAATTTGCCACCCTGAGCCGCATCGTATTGGAGAATTCGCGTTACGCCCTTGTAGGAATTTCCTCCGAGCTTCATCTGATCAAATTGTACCTCGAATTGGAGCAGGACCGCTTTGCATACAGCTTTTCCTTTGAGATAGCTGTTGATCCACAGCTGGATATCCATAACATGAAGATACCCTCTATGCTGATACAGCCACTGGTGGAGAATGCAGTCCATCACGGTATCCGCCATCTCGTCGATCGCCAGGGTATGATCTGTATCAAACTGCGGCAGACTGCGGCATCTCTTGTGATTGACGTATTGGACAATGGTGTTGGTTTTGAACATAAAGAGACGTCAAGACTGCAAAACTTCAGAACTACTTCCTTTGGCCTAAAAGGGGTGCAGGACCGGCTCAATCTACTCAATGATAAATCGCCCTATCCCGTAGCTTCGTTGACCGTCCGTTCTTTGCCTGCCGCGGAGGAGTTTAGTACAAAGATCAGCATTACTTTACCTATTATTGGCTTCGACCGGGATGATAGCGATCTACAAGATCGTGGACAGATCTGATTTTTAATGTGCAACCCGGCTGTCACTTACTCAAAAATGCCCCTGCTTCACTCATTTTAAACCCCTCCTCACTCATTCTCCAAAAATGACGTGGATTAAATTATTCTATTTGTTTGGAAATACAATTGGCCGAGGCCACTGAGTTTATCACCAATTAGTAACTATAATTTAATCATATATGAAAACGTTATCAGGTAATCGATTTTTTCTATTCAATTTGATATTGGTCTTTTTGCTTTCCTGTACCAAAGAAGGAGATGTGGGACCACAAGGACTGGAAGGTCTCAGTGGGACCAAGATTTATACCGGCAATACAATTCCCGCAACAACGCTGGGCATCGCCGGGGATTTCTATTTTCAATTGACAAATAGTGATTTTTATGGCCCCAAGACCACAACAGGATGGGGTGATCCGGTCAATCTGCGCGGTGCCACAGGAGCTGTTGGCGCTACAGGTGCACCGGGGACTCCCGGAGTTCCTGGAATACCTGGTTCTAAAATACTGAACGGCACTACCGCACCCACCGCTAACTTGGGACAGATCGGTGATTACTATCTCAACCGGAGCAACACGGATCTATATGGCCCCAAAACAGGATCAGGCTGGGGAATTGCACTCAATCTAAAGGGCGCCAATGGTACTAAAATCTACAATGGCACCGCCGTACCCGCTGCGGGTATGGGGATCAATGGTGACTATTATTTCCAGACCACGACGGGGCAGCTTTATGGCCCCAAGACGGATGCTGGCTGGGGTACCCCCATTAGCTTGATCGGTGCCAAAGGCGCAGATGGCACAGATGGTACCAATGGTACGAACGGGGCTACGATCCTCGCCGGTACAACGGTGCCAGTAGCTGCCATCGGCAAGTTGGGGGATTTTTACTTTCGGAGCAATACAGGTGATTTCTATGGACCTAAAACTGCAGCCGGCTGGGGAAATGCCACCAGCCTCAAGGGAACCAATGGACTGAATGGTGCTCCGGGATCGCAGATCTTGAGCGGCATCAACGTGCCTGATATAGCGCTGGGCCGAATCGGTGATTTTTATTTCCGTACCAATACCAGCGATTTTTACGGACCAAAAACGGCCACAACCTGGGGTACACCCGTTAATTTAAAAGGTGCAACAGGCACCGCGGGAACCAATGGTACCAATGGTGCGGCAGGATCCAAAATCCATAATGGCTATGGTACTCCGCAGGATACGCTCGGCAGGGCAGGCGACTACTACATCAGTATTGCTACCGGAAATTTGTATGGCCCCAAAACCACAACAGGATGGGGGGATCCCATTATGAACTTAAGAGGTCCTGCCGGACCACAAACGGATGTTATCTACAGTGAATGGCGGACGCTATACGGCAGTTACCAGTCGCCTAGCTCGGGAAATATCTCCGGAGATTTTTTTGTACGCGAATTTTACGATAACCCCAAATTACTCGATGAAGCCGCGGTACTGGTTTACGTACGGGAGGATGTGGGGGAGAAGGGCTCTTTTATTAGCCAGCTCAATTGCAAAGGACGCCTATACGACTGGGTGGACTATAGCTTCCACCTAGATCAAACGAACGCACTGATCCGCATATTAATCTCAAATACGGGATTCGATATCGGGCGGAAAGAGGTGGAGGAAAATTTACTGTTCCGCTTTGTGATCATTCCCGGAAATAAGAATGCCCAGGGACTGGCCAAGGCATTGCCGAAAGATTACAATCAACTTAAAGTCATGTATAAGATCGCTGATTAGCATGAAAACCATCATCCATTTCGTAATCGTTGTCTGCTGCCTGGGGATGTTAAGACCTATACAGGGACAAGAGCTTAGTAATATTACCAAGCAAAAACCGTTTCGGTTTGACGGAAATCTGGAGCTCCGGGGCATGTTTTACCATGCCTCCGGAATAGCCGACCGCATGGAACCTGTTAATTATCTGATCAGCGGAAGTCCAACGATTTCATTGTATGGATGGAGTATTCCATTTAGCTTCACATTGAGCAAAAAGCAGAGTTCCTTCCAGCAACCTTTTAATCAATTTGGCCTCAGTCCGACCTATAAGTGGATCACCTTGCATGCCGGATATCGAAATATCACTTTTTCGCCCTATACACTGGCGGGGCATACCATCTTGGGGGGCGGGGTGGAGCTTAATCCCGGTAAATTACGCTTTGGGCTCATGTATGGTCGTTTGAATCGGGCAACGGTCATTGATACGGCCTCGATGTCGCTGGTGCCTTACTCTTTTACCCGCAAGGGACTGGCGGTAAAATTGGGATACGGCACCAACGCCAATTTCTTTGACCTGAATCTGCTCCACGCCAAAGATGACAGTAGCTCAATCGCGGGGATTGTCAATAATACAAATCGAAAAGTAACTCCGGCGGCCAATTCTGTGCTCGGCTATGGTACCCGGTTTACGATTTTCAAACAGCTCTATATCGAAAGTGACGGGGCCGTAAGCTTGCTGACACGCGACATCAATTCGACCTTGTCGCTGGATTCCATAACGGACAAGACGCTCCGAAAGTTAGGTAAGATGTTGGATATTAATGGTACTTCCGAATGGTTTTTGGCTTTTAACGCCGGCGTTGGCTATCAGGCCAAAAACTATGGCGTTAAGGTAAATTATCGTCGTGTGGAACCCGGATTTACCTCAATGGGCGCTTATTACTTTACCAATGATGTTGAAAATCTGACCATTATGCCCAACTACAGTCATCCTTCGGGCAGATTTCGTTTTAACGGAAGCCTAGGAATAGAACAGGACAATGTCCGGTTGCAGAAAGAAGCAACCTCCAAACGTGTCATCGGTACAGCAATGCTAACGGCCGAATTGACAAAACAGCTCGGAATTGATCTCAACTTCAGCAATTTTTCCAATAATCAGAAACCAAATACGCTGCGCTTTGCGGATTCCCTCAAAATAGTACAGACTACCAGAACATTCGGTATTATGCCGAGATTTACCCTATCTAGTCCGACAAGGGTACAAATGATCCTGCTTTCAGTCAATTTCAATAGCATGAATGACTATAACAGTTATTTTGATGCAAACAATGCTCCGAGCAGGGACATCAACTCCAGTCAATACCTGCTAAATTATACCTTGTCACTTCCACAGGAAAAACTCAGCTTTAACTCGAGCCTGAGCTATACCATGCTAAAATCCAGTGGCAATCGGAATAGCTATAAGGGGATTTCGGGCGGGGCTACCTATTTGATCGCCAACAATAAACTCAGTACGGGTACCAACCTGAGTTACATGCGGGGTAATAGCAATGGCAATAAAAGCGGCATCTTCAATGGCTCTCTAAACCTATCCTATACCATTAGCAAACTGCAAAGTATCCGGGCAATGGTCTACTTTACCAATAACAATCCGGGGTCTGTTGTGACGGGTGTAAATCCGTCATTTTCAGAAACCCGTGGAGAAATTGCTTACCAATTGAATTTTGGATTATGAAACCGATCGCATCTATCAGACGAAATGTATGTATCCTACTTGGGCTTTTGCTCCTATGCTTTGCTTCAAAGGCGCAGATACAGATCACATCGCACGTGTTGCCTCCTTATTTGAACCGTATAGCTGATTATTCTTCGCACCCCGAACTGATGGTCGTGACGGTGACCAATACTTCCACGGTCGAGTTGTCGATACAGCTTACGGCCAAGGTAACCGGGGATAACGGGATTTCGGCCTGGGTCAAACCCGGCTACCGTAGTCCACGCCCGATCATCATTGGGGCGGGTCAGACAGTCAATCTGAACGGCAATGACATTGCGGCTCTTTTTGACATCAATAAAATTGAATATACGGGCATCAGCCGGGCGGATATGAACCGTGGTGTTGGCCTCTTGGAGGGTAACTATATGTTATGTATCCGTGCTTTACAATACAATAGCCTGGAACCGATCAGTCCGGAACAACCGCTGGGCTGTACCAGTTTTCGGATCTCAGACCTGGAGCCCCCGCGCATTATCAGTCCTTTTAATGAACAGAAGGTGGACGTCCGAGGCGTACAGGCTTTGCCGATCACCTGGACCACACCGCCCGGATCTTCGCCCTTTACCCAGTACAAACTACGCATTGTCGAGCTGATCGTCCCACGTAATCCCAATGATGCTTTTTTGTCCAGCAGACCCCTATTTGAGGAGACACTGGGATCCAATATGCTATTATATGGACCCGCACATCCTGCCCTCATACCCGGCAGGCAATATGTCATGGGAGTACAGGCAACGGATCCAACAGGAAAATCTACTTTTCGGAATCGTGGCTGGTCAGAGGTGAGCTCCTTTATCTATGCCGGAAATATGATTGCGGCCCCATTGATCGTGAGTCCCGAAAATCAAAGTACATTTAAGGGCGTAGAACAATTTAAAGTGGTCTGGAACCCGATTTTGAACGCTGCTCCAACAACAGAGTATACAGTCAATTTTTATAAAATCAGCACAAGCAAGTCCAGCAAGAATTTAAGTAGCACATTACCGATGTATACCACCAAGATCATCGGAAAAAACGAGCTCCTATATGATTTTGTAAAGATGCCCGAACTTAAAAAAGGGGCGCGCTATCAGGTACAGGTGATTGCCAATGACCCCATGCAGCAGCAAATTTTCGAAAATCAGGGTAAGAGCATCCCGGTAGATTTTCTGTTTGATGCCAAAATACACCGCGATACCACCAAGATCAAAGGACGACTGGTTTACCAATTTAAGGATGATGCAAAAGGAAACGTATTTCCCATTGCCAATCAAAAAGTCTATCTCTCAAAAGTGTATGCCAAGGTGGCCCAAGATAGCAACGGCGTGGCACAAAAAACAGAATTGACAGGCAATATCGCCAGTTTTTTCAATAAAGAAGATGTTTTTGGGGGACAATATGTCACCACAGATAAGGATGGAAATTTTGAAATCACCTGTTTCTTTTCATCTCAGGACAGCAGCGGTATGATCCCCGACGACAAATGGGATAACAATATCGGTGGCCAGGGCGCTTCGGCGATGCCTGCCAGTCTGCGATATCATATCGAAAATATGAAAGGTAATGTTGGGCTTTACTATAAAATTGCTGTGCTCAATCCGCATTTCAAAGCAAGCAGCGAATTATTTTCCTTTAAATCGGGCACTGAGCAAAGCGTTAGCCAGATTACCTTGGATGCCAATGCTTATAGCTTGAAAATCAACGTTCGTGAGATCTTTAATAACCTTAAGGGGGATTATGTTGAAAATGCCAAGATCAAAATCTATAGGCAAAAGACGAACAAAGAAAATCCGCAATACGGAATCCCACGATACGAGGGTGATCTGCTTAGTGAGCGTTTGTATGAGCAAGCAATACAGGGCGATAAAATTTTGATCGCCGAGCGCACAACACCACAAATAAGGGATAAGAAAAACGGTAACGAAGCGTATGTAACGATCAATTCCTTATTTAAAAATCTGCCCTCGGACAGTTATAATTATAAGATCGTATTACTCAATGGCAGCACCGTATTGCGAGAAGTGTCGTATGGCACTATCGCTGCCGGGCTCACTGTCAACGGAAATAAAAACAGCAGCAACTTAAAGCTGAATGATCCAGAGCTGGTCAGCTATACGAATGGAAATGCGTTTGAGCATGCTTTAAAATCGCAGGAGGGGTCTGCTAAGTTGAAAATGCTGACCGACAATGGTCTCAAAGTGTCCAACAAACAAGTCAATGTTATCCCAGCTAAAAACGGCAATACGAAAAAGGGCGAACAGCTCGCAGGTACAGATAAAAATGAACCGGGACTAAACCTGGGAAACAGTCTGGCCAAAGGGGGATCGCTCTATGGCAATGGTGTCACCAAAAATGTGCTCGGCAAGGACAAATGGACAGATTACCGGTACAACGACCAAACAGAAGAGGCTTTTCTGACCTTGGAAAAGGAATTGGCAGTGGCACCGCGTACCAAATTGACGGGAAACTTAAAGTATGCCTATAAAAATAAAGCGGGACTACCCAAACAGCCTTACGCAAATATGCCGCTAAAACTGGTGGTTACCTATGATTTCGTGGAATCGAAATCTACCGCCGGAACTATTCCTGATATGCAACACGGTGCCAGATTAGCTTCGCAAAACGGCGGTCCTCGGGCAGAAGCTGTTGACGTACCTCTCGGAACCGGAGCCATGTCAGCTATGCGCAATGCATCGGCAGTACCATTGCTGCCAGATCAAACGGCTAAGGCTGGCTACGTCGGAGCTATTTCCCCTATAGGAAACTACTACAACAGCATCAGCACACAGCTGGCAAGCTTTGGATATACCAATTTTGCAAAAACAGAAGTTGTAGAACAAGGGATATCCATCAATAGTGACAATGGCAGTGTACAGGACAACTACAAAGTATTGCAAACTGTAATGACCGATCAGGATGGAAATTTTGAATTTGATTTTCCGAATGCGGACGCCGCCGGTCAATATGTCGATGGAAGCGTAACAAGGGGGGAAGGCGATCTGGCCGCTACCCGTGATGGAAAATTCAGGCGAGTCTTTCGTCTGGTGCCCGATGTAGCTTTCTATTGTGCACCTGATGAGGCCATTGTGGTACAACCTTGGGAGAGTAAAGATATCGGTGCCTATACCTCTTTTGTAAAGACCCAAAACATTCGGGTACTGGTAGGACGTGTGGACCGGGCCGAACAACCACAGACAGCAATTTCATTTGCCAATGTACCCGTGAATCTGTATTATGATCTGAGCAATAAGGACCACCGTTATATGCCCAGTATCCCGGGACTGGATAAAAATATAAAAAAGAATATCAATACCTCCACGCCCAATTCGGGATACAATAATTCGGCGACACCGATTGCCGCAGCTGGATCAGGTATGTCCATCAAAGGAATTGCTGCCAGCAACTTAAGCTATACCGCCAATATAGGAGCCAACTATTCCGGTGTATCGCTCAGCAATGGAACTGTGGTTCAGTCGAATAATCCGGCGTTGGATAATCAATATCAGAATATATTGATGCGGGAGGGAGATCTCAGCAACGACGGTGGTTATATTGAGTTTAAGGATGTGCTTCGCCCGACAACATTGAATATGGCCGGTACGCTGAACTACATTTTGGAAGCTGACGACCGGGGCCGGGAGAACGACGTGGCCTTCTATAAGGATTACTTACTGAGCAAAACCCATGTATGGACCAATCGCAGGGTAGCGGCGGATGGGCCACAGGGTATCGAAGGCTTTATCCCAGAATCGGATATCCTGTTTAACAAAGATCTGAATCCCGATAATGTGGTCGAATATAAATTTAGGGTCGTTCCCAAATCTACCTTGATCAGAGGCCGGGTCACTGATGATTTTACCACCCTGGGTATAAAAGGGGTACAAGTCAAAGCTAGCGTGATCTTAAACGGGAAATCATACAACAATCAACGTTATAATTTCCTTTTTGAAGAAGTTGTGACCACGGATGATAATGGTTATTATTCATTCCCCACAATAGAAAAACGGATCGAATCTTTTAACCCTGAGACGATTAATTCAGGAACGGTCTCTACACAGACCAGCAATGTGGTCAAAATACTCTATGCGCCCGGTTACGAGAAGCAGGAGGTGGATATCGGGGCGCTCGAACCCGGCCTGTCCGGACGGCAGATCGTGCGCAACTTTGCCATTAAACCGCTTGGAAGAGGAGCTTATGGCTATGTGATGGATGCAGAGAACGATGCGCCGGTAACCGCGCGGGTCAAGCTGAAAATGAATGGAAGATGGGTGGATACCGAAGGTGCGCTAAGTAGGAAGGCGGGTACGGGAGCCTTGAATCATTCATTAAATCAATTTGCACTCAATAATTTTCAAACTTTGGTCGATCGGACGGTAAGTGATAAAAAGGAAATTTTGTTTGGCACCAGTGGTAGCAAGATACAATCTACCAAGAATGCCAAAGGCGAAATCAATACGACAGTTTTTATAGCAAGCAAAGCAGATCTGAATACGGGAATAGTGGCTGCTGCCACCCAATCCAAGACAAAATTTGGAAATAATGTCAATTTCGTTTACGCAGCAAATGCGAAAACAACAAACACTGCGCTCACTTCGGGCATCAGTAAAGAAATTCAATCCGTCGGATTGGTTAACTCACAATTGAATATGCCTTACCAGCGTTTTGAAATTGATCTTCCGACAAGGCCTGATTCCATTATGATCTTGCCTTATGATCCAGCTTATATGCCTAAAACTGCGGCCGTATTTGCTCAGGAACCCAATGCAGATCTTGGAGACTTCAAACTGACCCGCAGAAAACATCGGATCAATATTGTCGTCAAGACGAAAGACGGCTCGCGTGTGACCAATGCGAAGGTCTATATTGAAGGAGCCGGTGATGATTTCAAGCGGACAAACACGCAGGGTGAGGCACGGTTTGAATTTGTCAATAATTCGAAGACCAATTTCAATGTTTTTGTCACCAATGATATTGCAAAATATAGGGCTAAATCTAAGGAAAATTCAACAAGTCCGATCGTCGGTGCACAGGCTGGTATCGCCTTTATGCCCACTAGCCTCAACAATGTAAATAGCGAAGACGATCAGGTACTTCGCACGGTTGTGGTCGAAGTGGACCGTGCTAATCTCTTAGCTGGAAAGGTTACGCTAGCAGCAGACGGAACAGCCCTTCAGGGGGCACGCGTCTACCTGGAGCAGGGAGCCGGCGCAAATTCAGAAAGTGAAACGGAGACGGATGCCAATGGTGATTATTCCATTTTGGTTCCTCAACCAAGAGCGGCAAGTCCACTGTTACCTGGCAACGCACTGAAAATCAAAGTGACGGCCAGTTACCATGCACAAAACCGGACTTTTGTGGGCGAAAGCAAATCTATTGCCGTGCAAAGAGATGTCACGGAGCAGACCCTCGATTTCAAGATCAATGAGCTCAATGATATCGACCTCAGCCAGCTGTATGGTTTTAATGTTCGAATCAATAAACTGGAGCAACGACAAGAGGGGGAATATCTAGTTTCGGGCGATCTTGTCGATCTGCCGGAAAACTCTGATTTCAAAGACGATAAGTTTGGGGGACAGGAGCTGCAGCTGAGGTTTAAAAATATTGTCATTAAGAAATCAGGTCTGGTCAATAACCGTCAGGTCGCTAAAGGGGTACCAGCAGATGAAAAGATTGACCTGCTGGAAAAGAATATCCGGATAGCCGCATTTAAGTCATATAAAGCACAATTGCTCGGAGCCGAACAATTTATCCGCATACGGCGTGGCGAAAACGATACGACAGGTTCGATCGAAGGGAAAGTTCGGATTGTCGACAACTCGTTCAACTTTCCAAGTAGTTATATGACGATCAGCAACCAGGATTTTTATTTGGGCAGATATGCCGACGGCAGTCCTGCAAAGATGAATATAGAAGTTTTCAGATCGAACGCAAGCACCAAAGGACGAAAGTATACGATCAGTAAAGATCAGGGCAAGGCGATACAGTTTAAATATTTGGGTTTTGATGGTGAAAGTGGCATTGACGGAGCTAGGGAGTCCTATATGAAAGAAGATAGTATTCATCTCTTCCTTACCTTAAAAACCACGATACAGGGTAATATACCTCTGCGTATAATTGCAGGGAAAGCCATTATTACCAAAGATATGCTGTTGCCTGTCCGTAGCAATGAACCCTTGGAATTTCAACTGGAAAAATGGAAGGTGCAGAGCAGATCTTGGGTCTTGGCGCCCAACTCGGGCGGTATCGTGCTGAATGAAGGTAAAATATTTACCAATAAAGCAGACCTGAATATGCGGAAAATGTCGATAATACCGGGGGAACTTATTTTTGACAAGACCGACAATGTATCACAGCAGCTGACTGTAGGTGGCAAAGCCAATATACCACTTCACCTCAATCAAGGTACAGAGTTGGTATTTTCCTACGATGCCGATGTGGGCAATATCCCGGGGAAAGGTCATTTTAAATTTACCTTACGAAATGACAACGGTGAAGCTGCTTTTTTGGAGAAACTTCCGGGGATGACACATCAGGGTGACCGCATTCAAATCGGGTACATCTCCGTATTGAGTAATGATGAGGAAGTCTTTGGTTTTAGTCAATCTGCAAAGCCTATTACATTGCAAAGTCAATTGTCTTTTACTCCGGGATCTTTCTTTAGCAGACCTGATGGCTTAACAATGAACGGAACTGTTAACCTTCATTTACCCAAGCTGTTGGACAATATCAATGGAAGCATCAGTTATACCGCAAGTGAATCCGGTGTACCTAAATTATCTATTGCTCCTTTGAGTTTCTCCTTTACAGGAGACGGAGGGACGCGTTTCAAAACCATCGCGGCAGCGGGAGGGCAGCTTTATGGCGGCCGTGGACTGGGGATTGCAGGAATGATACAGATGCCGGGTACGGATATTGGTATCAAGGCCAATCTGGTTAGCATGGTTACATCTTCGGTACAAGGGGAAGGAGCACCAGCGGGAGTGGCAGGTGAGGCTAAAGCCTTTGCAGAAGCAGTTGTCTCACAAGCCGCAGACGAGGCCAAGAAGCAGGCGGAAATTGTTATTGGCGAATACCGCAAACAAGGGGAGGAGTATGCTGCCCAGCTATTGGACGAAGTGATGAAGGATGAAAATGTGCGGCAAACCCGGGAATTTATTGAAAATAATCTTAAAACTGCCAATGACACCTATAATGAGGTGATGAAATTGGGTGAAGATGGAAAACAGTATTACGATCAGATCGCTGCTAAGATGCGGTTGGCGGGTACCGGAATGAATGCCATCAACTCCATGATCGATGGCAATCCAATCGGTGGATTTTTGCAGCTCAACGGTGTTCTGCGCGGAGCGCTCGGTATTGATATTGTCGATGTTGCCAAGCAAAAAACCAAACAGGTCGCCATGCAAGCGGTAAAAGCCATACAAGAGGAATTGCCGGTCGATAACCTGGCCGATGGAATGGCAAAGAATGGCGGTGGTTTCTCGGGAGCAAAATTTGACTATGATTTCAAGACCGGACGTATGTTTGGTGCACTGAGCATGCCAAGGTTGGTGGCCGGAGCCGTGATCCTAAGTAAGGTGGAGCTTGAAATGCTTTTTGAAAAAGAAGGCTGGTACTTTTTCGCAGGAGCGGATGTCCTGGCACCGGTACCATTGATTTTCCCATTGGCTGTCGGTATCGGCATCGGCGATCATAATACGGTCACTCCACAGATGGAAGCGAAGTTTACAAGTCAGTCTTATGTGAAGAAACTGCCGAAAATATTTAAGGAGAATGGCTTTCACGGATTCTTGTTTACGGGAAGAAAGGACATTATCCCCGAGACGCATTTTGCGGTCAATTTTGTTGTAGCAGATTTTGAAGTGGGATTCGGCGCTGGTTTTGATGCCCGTATCTATGGCAGTTTTAACAAGGCAAGTCAGGAGATCGGTGTCGGTGCGATGTTATTTGCCCATGCTTATGCACGAATGGCTGTACTGGGCGGTGTCTGTGGCGTGAGCGGTTCGGTAGATGCTGAGGTAGGCGTGAAAGCCAAGTTTGCCAATACCGGTGGCAACCCAAGTTTTCAGGTGATGGGCTGCTTTTCGGCCAATATCGGGGCAAGGGTATGGTGTGCCTTCGTGGATGAAAGCATTGACATTGGCGTGATGGGCAAACTGACCCTGTGTGCGGGATCGAGCTGCAATAAAGGTGTTGAATTTGAATTTACAAGAAATAGTGGATCTTGTAGCAAAGATCCTGACTTTGATTATTAATAAACGGATTATGAAACATACCGCATGGATTCTTTGGTTATTGCTTGTATGCAGCTCGTCGTATGCACAGCAGGCAAAAGTGGCTATGACAGGCACACCAAAGGGGATTTATATTGATGTCAATGATTTGGAAATGGCAAAGCAGGGCTATCTCGTCCTGCGAAAAGGAGCCGGGGACAAGGAATTTTTGCCCATCCAACACATTAGTGCCCTGCAATCGTTGGAAACTGTTCGGCAGCGGATTAAAGATCTCCTGTTTATTTTTCCGGAATCGGGTAACCTTTCGGATAGTTTATCACAGGGCCTGTGGCAGGCTTGGGAAGATCCCCTGAAACAGCAACAGTACCTGACCTTACAGATTCCGCAGATTCGGATAGGATTTGGATTGGGACTTATGGATACCACAGCCGTACTGGGCCAAAATTATAGTTACAAAATAATCGCTACGGATGGGAGTGAATACAATGCAACGATGACCTATAATTTACCTAAAGTCGACTTTGCAGCAATCAAAAGCATTGAGGTAGACCCCGGCGAGGCCTATCCGATACTCCGCTTTCAGTCGGCAATCACGCAGGCTGCCCCTCTGTTTGAAATTTATAGACGGGTGCGTGGCTCGGGCTCAGATTTCAGGCCCGTATACAGTACACGGGGCTTGAGTGGGAATAGCCAGAATGATTCGGTCATTTACTACCTCCAGGATACCACAGCATTGCAATCTGTCCGTTATGAATACTATCTTATTGGAAAGGATCTTTTTGGCAATCAGGGCACGAGTTCGGACACCGTTACGCTTCAAGTTGGCGGATTTCGAAATATCAACCGTGGATTTAACGTCCGGACAGCAGCAATAGATGGCGGCATAAAGATCTATTGGGAACCATTGGAGCAACGATATGCCTTACAAAATATCTTGTTGTATCGCAGCGATAATTACGATACAAATTATCGGTTATTAGCTACCGTTCCTGTAACTGATACCCTCTATGTTGACCAATCCGTTCGTGCCGGGAAGAATTATTATTATCAGTTGCTGATGCAGGGGGAGTCTGCCATATCCTTTCCCACGGCACGGGTTTCGGGGATCGCGACAGGAATTGTCAATATCCTGCCGCCAACACAGGTACATGCGTATATGAAGGGTAATTTGCCGACCCTGGAATGGCAACATGTTGATAGCCTTAATGTGGCGGGATTCTATATCTACCGAAGCTTTGATGCAAATGGAGAACTGCGTCAAGTAAGCAATTTTATCCCTTATCAAACGAAAGAACAGTTCTATCACTATCAAGACAGCTCGGCAACCATCGGCGATGTCATCAGCTACTATGCCATCGCTGCGGTATCACATACCCAGTCATTGAGTCCATTATCTGAGGTCGTTAAACTATCTATTCCCAAGGGACAGCAGGTGGAGATCGCCTCCCCCAAGCAATTGCGCTATCTTTGGATGGACAAAGAAAAGGTGTCTATTACCTGGTATGATATGGACAAAATCGTGAATGGGGTCAATTATTATAACGTGTATAGAAAATCAAAAGACGAACCTGCATTTCCGACAAGTGTATTTGCCAAGGTAGAAACCAATGAATTTGTGGACACATTGCGTCGGGCAGGTGTCTATGACTATGCCGTACAAGTGGTCATCGATTCGACCAAGACCAGTGCCTTGAGTAGCCCTATTCAGGTAGAAAGAATACTCGAGAAGCCTTTAGCGCCACTGAAAGTTCGGCTATACGCTGTTGATGATACCAGGTTGCTCATTCAATGGGATCATAGTGCGACAGCAATGAAAGCTTATAATATCTACCGAAGTTCAGGTAAAGCTGATCCACAATTATTAAAAACGATCTTGGGCGATCAATTTGAATATGTGGATACAGAGCTAATAAAAGGAAATAGTTATTACTACTTTGTCACTTCAATAGATACGAACAGTATAGAAAGCGATCGAAGTCAAGAGGTGTTCTATAGCGAATAGCCAATGGCGGATCAACGCTCGGGAGTGAAAGTAAAAGGTACTTGACGTTGATTTTCTTCGTTCCACACCTTTAAACAAAAAACTCAGCTACCGAAAGATTTTATTTTATCATTCGGTAGCGGAGATCTGCCAGAGTTCGGAGGCATAGGCCATACCAGAATTTCTTTACGATTGTTTAGCGGTCCTGATATAACCAACGACTATTAAAATGGCTACGATACATAAGAGTCCGGCTGAGAAAAATGCTGTTTGAAAGCCTGCATTTAATGCGTCGGCATCGGAGATGGCAGCCATTTTCAAGGTATTGGTTTTCGCCGTGGAAACAGCAACGATAATGGCCAACCCCAAAGCCGATCCAACCTGATAACTTGTATTTACCAGCCCTGAAGCTAGTCCCGTCTCATCCGGCCCGGCACCTGAGATGGAGGCTATCGTCCCGGGGATATAGGCCAGGGACATCCCCAAAGCCGCCAATAGAGAAGCCGGCAGTACATCTCGAAGGAAAGAACCATCTGTCGGAATCGTGCTAAATAGAAATAGTGATCCCGCAAGGATAACCAGTCCCGCTATAATATTGGTTTTGAATCCGAACCTAGTGACCAGTTTTCCAGTAAAACCTACCATCAGGATCATAATGGCTATGGTCATCGGCAACAGGGCGAGACCGCTGTGGAAGGCTGAATAATGCAGGATCTGCTGTAAGTAAAGGTTAAGGAAAAACCATAAAGGTATCCATGCCGCAGCCAATAGCGACATCATCAGGTTACCCGCGGAGAGATTAGGGACCTTAAAAATAGCCATGGGTACAAGTGGATCCCTTTTCTTCTTCTGCAGCATAATGAACACCATAAATAATAGGATCGATATGCCCAGCAGGCTTATTGTCTGTAAGGAATCCCATCCGGCATGCTCCGCAGATACAATGGTGTACACCATCAGCACAAGTGCGGTGGTGGCCAGCAATGCGCCGGCAAGGTCGATCCTCCCTTTTTTCGTATCGCCCTTGAACAACAATCGCTTGCTGAACAGCAGGACAATAAGTCCAGCAGGAATGTTAATCAGAAATATCCAATGCCAGGAAAGCCATTCGGTAATCACACCACCCAGAAAAACTCCGGCCGACCCACCGGCTGCTGCCGCGCCCCAAAACCCGAAAGCGCGATTGATCTCTTTTGGGTCGGTAAATTTGGACATGACGAGGGTCAGGGCGGCAGGCGCAATCAGGGCCGAACCCAGTCCCTGTAGCCCACGGCCAATATTTAGCGCCAGTTCAGACCAGGCGATACCGGCCAAGAATGATGCCGCAGTGAGAATACCAAATCCCCACATAAAGATCCTACGCGCCCCAAAGAGGTCAGACATACGCCCTCCGAGCAGCAGGAAGCCGCCAAATAGGATAACATAAGCGTTGAAGATCCATTGCAGGCCAGATTGTGAATAGCCTAGATCGGCCTGAATTGCCGGCAGGGCAACTCCGATAATGGAGGTGTCCATAATGACGATAAACTGTGCGGTACAGAGTAGGAAAAGTGCCGCCCAGCGTTTTGGATAGGGCACTGTCTTACCCTTCGGTTCTATTGATTTCGTATTCATTTTGTACGTCTTCTTTTAATGATCTGTGTAAAATTTAATGGTCTGTTTTTGAATGCAGATCCAGCAGTCCCAGGGCATGTTGCATCTCGGTATGGAGCATTCTCAGGTTGTAAGTGGCCCGTAGCCGATTTATCCGTGCCTGTGTCAGCGCTAGGTCGGCATCCGTCAGCTCAAGGCGTGAACCTAAGCCATTTTTGAAACGGTCTTCATTCATCTGATAGTTAAGTTCTGCTGAACTGACGGTTTTTTTCTGTATTTCCAATTGCGCAATGGCTTCTTCCCATTTGCTGATGATCGTGGCCAGCTGGGTTTTGATTTCATCTCTAAAATCGTCTAAGCGTATCTGTTCCTGTTTTAATTTAATATTTGCCTGATTGATTTGCGATCGCGTCCTGTTGCCGTTGAAAATCGGTATGGAAAGCTGCAATCCCAAGAATGACGTCCTGGGCCAGGCATAGTCTCCCAGCCGGATATTATCTGCCTGTGCCTGTACCTGATATTGACCTACCAGGGCGAGTCTGGGCATTAGCCCGGCCTCATTGACTTCCTTTTTTTTCTGTTGAAGATCAATGAGCAGTTGTTTGATCGCGAGATCCTTCCGGTTTTGTGCGGCAGTTTTCAATAGCTCGTCCAACAGATAGGGTTCGTGCTGGCCGCTAAATTCCAGTTTATCGCTCAATACAATACGTTGGGATTCATCCATTCCAATTAATCTTTTTAATTCGATAAGTGAAACATTGATACTGTTTTTTAGATACGAAACAGATGACTTGATGTTTTCTACCTCGATAAAGCTGCGCAAAGTATCGGATTTCAGTGCCCTGCCTTGTACAAATAGGGAGCGGGCATCATTCAGGGATCTGATATTTCGGAGCAGATTTTGTTCAAATAAAGCAAGCTGTTCATTCATAATCAAAATGTTAAGATAATCTACCGAAACCCGAAGTGCAACCTTGCTTTTAAGGTCGGCTGTTTTTTGACGTTCGATCTGCTCATTGATCAATGCCGTTTTCTTTTGTCTATTGAGATCGGCCGCAAAAATAGGTTGATATAAGGTCAGCATGCCGTTAAATGCATTTTTCCCACCAACAGCTACATCTTGCACGGGTTTACTGGTGCCGGCAAAATAACCCGGTAGAAATATTGTTTGTCGGTCAAAGTAGTAGGAATAGGATACATTTGCTGAAATGGTAGGCAGCAGTGCCCCTTTACTCTCCGCTGTAAGTGCTTTCGCGTGTATTTCCTCCAATAGCTGTGCCTGTACTGTTCTATTTCCTTTCTCTGCGATTTCCAGTGCAGCGGACAGGGATAGCGCTTTATGCTGTGCATGCAGCTTGCCCCCGTACAGCAGCAGCGTGATAATACATGTATATACTGTTTTTCTCATGGTAATGAACTTTGGAATTGATAATTAGTGCGTTGCGTTTTCATGTAGGCTTTCGGTATCTGCTTCAACAATGACTTCCCTGCGCTTATTGCTTGACAGGTAGGAGTAGACGGCCGGAATAATGAATAATGTGAGTATACCGGAGAACACAAGTCCGCCGGCAATGACAATACCCAGAGACTGACGGCTGTTTGCCGTCAGCGCAATAGGCAAGGCACCGAATATCATGGCCAGTGAGGTCATCAATATTGGACGAAAACGTTGTTCAGCCGCAGTAATCGCAGCATCATACTTTGAGAGACCGGTATCTTTGAGGTGATTGGCAAATTCAACGATTAGAATACCATTCTTGGTGATGAGTCCAACGAGTGTAATGATGCCGATCTGGCTAAACACATTTAAGCTCTGACCAAACCAATGTAGGCTGAGGATCGCTCCCGTTACTGCCATCGGTACGGTAAGCATAATGGTGAGCGGATCTCTTAGGCTTTCAAACTGGGCGGCCAATATCATATAGATGAGCAGGAGCGCCAGTATCAGTGTGAAGGTGATATTGCCCTGACTTTCACTGAAATCGCGTGACTGCCCAGCTAAGGAGGACTTGAAATTTTCACCCAACACATCGGCTTTTATTTTTTCGATCTCCTGTATAGCCTCAGCAAGGCTTACACCCGGCATGGGTGCGGCAGATATGGTAGCGGAAGTGTATTGATCGTATCGGTAAATAGCCGCCGGGCTTACGGCTTCTTTCGTGGTAATCAGGTTACTCAACGGGATCATCTGGCCGTTTGTTGAATGCACATAAATACCATTTAAGTCATTGATATCATTTCTGTAAGAACGTGACAGCTGTCCGATCACTTCATATTGTCGATCGTCGCGCAGGAAATACCCATAACGTTGCCCGGAAAGGGAAAGCTGTAGGGTACGGGCGACTTCTTCGATGGATACGCCCATCAGCGCGGCCTTCTCACGATCTATCGTTATTTTTACCTCCGGTTTGTTTATTTTAAGATCCGAATCGGCAAACATCAGTTTTTTGCTCTGACGTACCGCACCCAAAAATTTAGGCAGCACAGCGGTCAGGCTGTCCAGATTTTGCGCCTGCAATACAAATTGGACGGGCATACCGCCGCCATACCGTGTGCCGATGGTTGGCGGGAGGTAGGGAAATAGGAGGAAGCCCCGGAAATTGCCTGATGCCGCGCCATATTGGTTATACAGATCCTGTATTGACGCTTTCCTTTCTTTGGGGTCTTTTAGATAAATACTTTGCACCGCGACATTCACCGGGGCGGGAGCAGGGATAAAGGAAATGGCCACCATGGAGTAGGTCTGATACAAGCCATCGGTGGAGTCATTCACATATTTTCCAACCTCGATCATATTCTTTTTCATGTACTCGAAAGAAACTCCCTCCGGAGCGACTGCAATCAGGTTCATATTGGAACGGTCTTCTACAGGAGCAAGTTCAGATGGCAATTTTTTACCAACGAAATAGATCAGTCCTGTAGTAACGGCCAGAAACACCCAGGCGAGCCAACGTACCCGCATAAAAAGAACCAGCAATTGCGTATAACCGTTATTTAAACGGATGAAAAAAGGTTCGGTCACGCGATAGAACCAGCCCGGACCGGCTTTCTTTTTGAGGAAATATGCACTCAGCATCGGCGTCAATGTCAAAGCCACAAAAGCAGAGACCAAGACGGATCCGGAAACGACGATTGCAAACTCGAGAAAGAGCTGACCGCTGATACCTCCCATAAATACAATAGGTAAGAACACCGCCGCCAGGGTAATTGTGGTTGAAATCACGGCAAAATAGATTTCTTTGGAACCTTTAAAGGCAGCCTGAATCGGGGACATCCCTTCCTCAATTTTCTTGTAAATATTCTCCAGTACGACAATAGCATCATCGACCACAAGTCCTATTGCAAGCACGAGTCCCAAAAGTGTAAGTATGTTGATGGAGAAACCAGCAATATACATAATGAAAAATGCAGATAGGATAGATACCGGTATGGCCAATACCGGAATAATGGTTGAACGCCAATCGCGAAGGAAAAGAAAAATAATAAGCACCACCAATCCGAATGCTATAAATAGGGTTTCTTCTACCTCTTTGATGGATTCGCGAACAGAGCGCGTGAAATCAAATCCTACAATAAGACGATAATCGGAAGGTATATCTTTTTTGAGCTGGGCCAGGCGCTTGTAAAATTCGTCCACCACCTCTATGGCATTGGCATCACGTTGAATCTGGATCGCAACACCGATACCGACACGGTTCAGATTGCCCGTTTCATTGATAATGGCGGTACGTTCATTCATTTCACCGAGCTCTGCCACACCGATATCCTTCAGCTTGATAACGCTATTGCCGGTTTTTTTGATCAGCATCTCATTAAAATCTGTTGCACTGTTGAGGCGTCCGAGCGTCCGGACGCTCAATTCACTATGATTGCCTTCGATTCGCCCCGAGGGCAGATCAATATTTTCTCTGAGCAAGGCGCGTCTCACATCTTCGGGGGTAAGCTGATAGGAAGCTAATTTAACTGGGTCGAACCGGAGCCGCATGGCATATTTATGCTCACCGACGATAGCGACGTTATTGATTCCCGGAATCGACTGCATCCTGTCTTTGATCACTGTGGATGCAATGTGACTGACCTCCTTGATGTCTTTTGTATCACTTTCTACTTCAAGAAAGGCAACCAGGTTGTCTGCGGAAGAGGCTTTCTGGACAATGGGTGGATCTACATCTGCCGGCAACTGCTTCCGGGATTTGGCCACTTTATCCCTGACGTCATTCAACGCATCCTCAATGTCTGTCTGGCGGTTAAATTCGACCGAAATAACGCTCACTTGCTCACGCGATTCCGAAGAGATCGTCCGGATCCCGCCGGCTTCGGCAATAGACTCCTCCATGGGACGGGTAAGTTTAGATGCAATGACATCCGGACTCGCGCCTGGATAGAACGTAATCACGGAGATGACAGGAGGTTCGGTCAGCGGGAACTCCCGCACGCCCAACTGTTTCCATCCGACAATTCCCAATATGACCAACAAAAGAGAAAATACTCCCGCCAGTACGGGTTTTTTTATACTTAGTGACGATATACTCATGGCATCTTATTTAGTTGGAATAATGGCTTTTACGGGGGTACCATCCGTAATGCGCAACATATTGGACACGATAATACTGTCTCCGGTGCTCAGACCGGATGTTATAACGGCATCCGCTTCCGTGCGGTTACTGATAGTGACTGCAACAGGCTTTGCTTTTCCGTCGACGATAACAAAGGCATTGTATCCGCCGTCACCGGGCATAAGGGCCTCTGTGGGTACCTTGACACCTTTAGCATCCTTGCCATTGCTGTCAAAATGTATTTTGGCGGACATACCCGGCCTGAATTTTTTATCGGAATTATCCACGCGTGCCTGCACTTCCAGGCTGCGGCCCGAAGCATCCAGTCCCGGCTCCGTGGCGAGCACGGTCGCCTCGAGTTGTGCTGCGGAAAGGGCAGTGGTGAAGCGCACTTTTGTCCCGTTATTGATCAAAGGCAGATGCTTCTCGGAAATAGAAAAGTTAATCTTGAGGCTGAGCTGATCCTGCAGGGTAACCAGCGCTGTACCGGGGATGACATAGGCGCCCACATGCACTTTTGAGATACCGATTTTTCCGGAGAATGGAGCTCGGATTATCGTCTTGGCCAGTTCGACACGAAGCAGTTCCTGCTGGGCGGTCAAAGAACGAAAATGCATAAGTGCCTCGTCGTATTCCTGCTGTTTTATCGTTTCGGTTTTCAACAGGTTCTGTAAACGCTCTTTATTCAGTTTTGCGAGCTCCAATTCAGCGCCCACCTGATTGAGACGTGCCCTGATATCGGTATCATTCAGGATATAAAGTATCGCTCCCTGCTCCACGTAGCTACCATCCTGAAATGCGACCCGGGCAATTTTTTGAGACAGTTCGCTCACAATGGACACTTCCCGATAAGGCATCATGGTTCCTATGACGGTCTCGTCCTGACGGAGTTCCTCCTCCTGCGCGATCAGTATATCGACTGGTAACCGGGTGGCATCAGCCTTGGCGCCGCTCGATGCCGCAGCTGTTTTTTCGGGCTTGCTCTCACAGGCTATTAGTATAATACCCAGTAGGGGAACTAACATGCCCGTTCTGGATTTTGTTAATTTGTATAACATGGTCTTGCTTTTTAATTGTGCAATAAATGATTGAACGCTACTATCTTTATCAATTGATCATTGGAATTTTCTTGGCATTGCGCCAGTGGTTTACCCAAATACAAAATTGACGATACTCGTGCAGGCGCAGCGTACGCAACTCCTTATTCGATTTATAAGATTTACTGATTTCCACGGCAATTCTGATACCCTCGCGAATGCTGTTAGATGCTACACTCTATTGCCCGCGCATCAGATGGTAAAGCTCTCATTGTCGCCAATAGATTAAATGCGCAGGTAGGGTGTATAAACGTAGGGAAGTATAAAGGTAAAGGGGGATAAACAAGGCGAGCTACTGGTGTTTCCGTAGCCCAGTTGATTTTCTGGCCTGTTTAAAATGGCCAGACGTGAAGCCTGTGTATTTTTTCAGTTGGTTGGATAAGTAGGCCTGACTACTGTACCCCATGGCATAGGCAATTTCAGTCAGGGACATTTCGGTATAAATCAACAATTGCTTTACCCTTTCGAGTTTCCTAAAAATAATGTATTTTTCAAGCGTTATCCCCTCAATCGACGAAAATAGGGCACTCAGGGTATCGTAATGCTTGTTTAGCTGATCGCTGATCAAGGCCGCAAACCGGGTCGGAACCCCACTCGCCAGCTGCATGTCAATACCTTTTTCAACATACTCTTTTATGCCATTGATTACCTTCTGTTTCTTTTCGTAAAGCAATTCGAAGCCGTTTCCTTTCAGCATCAGTTCCATTGTATCCATCTTTTGAGGAAAATCATCTGTAGCCTTTAGTACGACTTGCCCCAGCATAATGTCCAGTACCTCAAAACCCAGAATCGTCATTTCTCTTTCCAGTACATATATACATCTATAGCACACCATTCCTTTTATTAACAGAGTCATAGTTTTCATCATGTATTTGTCCCTCTTTTTTATATTCGGATAAAATTCAGCATTTGTGCTAAATATGATTATATGATATTCCGTCTTAGATTTGCGAAATTTTAGGTTATTCCTTTTGACTACGTAAAATGTTATAACATAAAGGGGGAAAAAATATATAGCCGGTCCCATTGATCTTTCGGAACTTTGAAACAGATCATAATAGGTTAGCAAGATGAAGAACAGAGCAAGTAATGAACATCAGATCAGCAAGGTGCTGAAAGACTATAATTCGGGAAAAAGTGGCCTGGAGCTTTTTGATAAATATGGGGTATATGGCGCAACGGTTTACGAACTGAAAGATAAATATAAAGATGTCGCAACGGATATTCTGGCGGTACTGGTAAATTTGAACGAGGAGAACAACAGGTTGAAAACGATGTATACGGAGCTGTGTCTCCAGCATCGGAATCTTAAGGAACTGTTGAAGGAAAATTTTTGAGCCGTATGTGTTACTGTAGAGTAACACATACATCCCCGTTTTGGGGATAACTTTGACAGAGCAAAACTATTCCCGCTGCAATATCCTGCTCGGGCAACGCATCATGACGGAGCATATGAATTGTACCCATTGTTTTGACCGCCCAGCATGTACCGCAAGTTCCGTTGTTGCAAGAACTTGGCACATTGATATCATGTATCTTCATGGCCTCCAATATCGATTGCCCCGATTTAACGCTGATAAGGGAAGTGCATTCGAACGTCTGTATTTCATCACCGACATAGGTATCCTCGAAATGTGTGACAATAACCTCATTTGTGCAGCCATCGGTTTCAAAATTGACCGCATTTCCGGATATCGCATTGAAATATTCCATATGGATATTTTTCTGCGGAATTTTTAGGCCTATCAATGCATCCCGGTAGAGATCCATCAACGCAAGCGGACCACAGATATAATATTGCGTGTCATTAATTGCCGAAACAAGCCTTTTGATAACTGATCGGAGCACAAGTAAAGAAAACCTCCCGGGGATATGGTTCATTTTTGTGGAAACAAATTCCGGATCCGTAAAAGAATAGCAAATATCCAGCCTGCGATCCGCTTCAAGTGATGCTAATGAATTCTGGAAAATAGTCTGTTCCGGTGATTTGCTACTGTAAATCAATAAGGGATTATGTTTTGTAACGCCGATACTCTTCAACATCGAAAACAATGGTGAAATACCGCTTCCCCCTGCGAGCAGAACAACCTGCTGTTGATCTGCTATCTTTTGATCCAAAATAAAATTCCCAAATGGCCCCTCTATATTCCATGTCCCAATATTCGCTGCATGATCTACAATATAGGAACTTACCTTACCGCCTTCAACTTTTTTAACCGTAATCGCAGGATAGTGATCCGAAGATATGGAACTCAATGAATAAGACCGTATGAGCGATTCGCCGTTGAAATTAAACCGGACATTCAGGTACTGTCCGGGCAGATGGGTCATACGATGCCCTCCTGTATCGAAGTATATTGTTACGGTATCGTCTGTTTCCTTTACAATTTTATGGGTATGCCAGATATATTTTTTCATACTATGATTCCTTGTGTGACAATGCTCATAAGTGCCAAACAGCTATATTTTGTTCTGTTGCCGACTGATGTTCTCAAGTTTGATTTTTCGGATACGTTTGAAGTGTGCCGATGTTAACCCGGTATAGTGCATTAATTGCTCCGATAGATCATTTGACGTTTCGTAACCTAGTGCTTTTGCGATCTGTGACAGTGGCTGTTCAGTATACACAAGCAGCTCTTTTACCTTCTCGACAATCTGTTTTAGAAAAATCGCTTCCAGACTCATATCACATCGGGCAAGGAACAGACGGTTCAATTCCTGATAATCTGTTTTTAGTTCGTTGCTAAGTTCCAGGGCGAATTGGACGGATTTTCCGGTTTCCAATTGCGATTGAATGATCTGCTCCGCTACGCGATAAACTTTCGTTATCATATACGGCCATTCATCTGAATTGTACATATTTATCATAACTTTTTTATAAAAAGGGACTTTTCGCAGAAATTCCTATCAGAAGCGTAAAGAAACAGGTAGTCTGCTTCTTTACGTTTTTGGGCACTAACCACAGCAACCTGTTGTGCAGCTTGAAGATTTTTCATCACGCTCAGCCATTACAGTATAACCTGCGTTCGTGATCGCGGACAGCAGTTCTTCTTCGATTTCATTGCGTCCAATTAAGACAGTAAGCTTTCCTGCTTCCAATCTTTCGATTTTGACATCATCAAACGTGTTGATCACAGCGTTCACTCTTGCTTGACAGTGTGTGCTCTGCATATCGGGTATGCTCAATGCTACATTTTTCATCTTGAATTTATTTTAGTCCTACAAATTTCCTGATTACATATCGGGGAATTACTATAGTATTCCGTGAAAGAGTTGTGAAATTTACTGATATGCAAGGATAGCGACTATTGGTTAATTGTCTTATCTTGAAATAATGGCAGTAGTTTTATCGGGCTGGGGTCAGCTGCCATATGATTCTTTTGTTTTGACAAGATACTCATATACAGTTGCTGCTCCTTTGTTGTGATGGCCTGTATTAATGTACCATATCTTTTGGGAAGGGAAAATATGCCATTGTAATAATTATAAAGTATACTATTCTTCCTGAAATAGATTGCCCGAAGAAGATTGAGCTCGGCTATCAGATGCGGATTGTCCGGACCTGCCAAAAGAGTACGCGCGATAAGCTCGTAACTGCGCTCAAGCTCCTCTGAGATGACCAGTTCCAAAATGATATTCATATTTCCAAAGAAACGAAAGAACTTACTTCTGGAGAGATTCAACGCTGAAATAAGATCTGATACTTTGAGCTGTCGTATTTTTCTGGTTGATAAAAGATCCTTGGTATGTGCAATTGACTTTCGAACGAGATTCGTGTTTTTTATATCATTTTTATCCATAAGAAATTTCTGTTAGTACAGTTGAAATTAATCCTGTCAGAAACTTGGGGTATAACAAGTTTAATCACAGGTAAAATTCGCAATATTAACATATTTGCGCCTATGGAATTGTTGAGGTGATTTGTAAGATTTTGTTTTTGGGAAAAATGTTTCTATGTCTTTTGGCATAGCAGCGGTAGACCTACATCGGAAGATACCGCTAATCTATCCTATGCCCGGAACCCCACGCGGATAGCTTTGAGACCGATCAGCCCCTGTAAATCCTCCACCTCAAATTTTTCGATATCTTCGTTTAATAAGCCTTTGTGCTGCAACAAATTGATATAACCTAAATATTCGGTTTCTTCATGTACATGAGAATAGACGATGACCAATTTCCCTTTTTGGGTAATACGCTCGGTAGACCCTTTTATTTTGGCTTTGTCGATGCGTTTTTTAGCAATTTCGTAACGTACGTTGTAGGATCCGTCGATATCAAACTGTTTTTCATCCATTTTGAAACGGATGGAAATCGGGGTGGCGAAGACCAGAACTAAGGAGGTCACCTCCAGCTGGTGCGGGAGCTGGGGTTGCAATATCCTAAACTGACTTTCCATTTCGCACATGACCTGCAATTGCCATAAACGTAAATTTTTGAGGTAATAGAGCTCAAAATTTTTATCGGGTGCAATGGAAGCACCGATATAAAGGTTATGCTCAATGCCGTCGGTCTTATAACGTTCGTAATAATGCGGGAAATACTCCTGTGCTTCAACCTGCTTTTCGTCAAGAATAGTCACCAGCTTTTTATTGATCAGCGTGATCGAGTTGTCGTAATCCTGTCGTGCCTCATAAAATCCGCCTATGGCAAGGTTTATACGTTCGAAATAGGCATCAATCGCCTTTGCAATGTCGCTGTTTTTATTGTTTTTGCGGAAGTTGTCCAGAATGGGATGCACATCCAGATTAAAATGATCCAGGATGACCTGTTCGGTATCGGTTGTGAGCGTATGATCAAGCGTTTCCAGGTTTCGCTCCAGGTCAAAGATTTTCTGTTCAAACAGGGGTAAGCTGTGCTCTTGGTTGATGGCGGTAAACAATGCGATTAGGTCGGTCGCCTGATTGATCAGATCCTGCTTAATGGCCTGATTTCGGGATTCCGAAGAGCCTTGCACGTCAATCTGACCATAGAGTGGATACACGTTTTCAAAGATGATCTCCTGTAGGGTATAATCCTTTCCAAAGGCTCGGTCATTCAGGTAGTGGATTGCCTCTTCCTGAAAACGCCATTTGACACTGGGGTGGATTGACGTATATTCTCTTTGAATGATCGCTTCAATCTGGTTCTCCGTTTCAGAAAATGCTTTGGATACTTTGTCCTTGATAAAAGGTAAAATAAAGTTGAGTTTGTTGGCATTGACCGAATTCAGTGCGCGGACTTTGGAAGAGGACATTTCCAAGATGCCGAGCACTTTATCGTCTTGTATCAAAGGGGCAAAGATAAAGCTCTTGACCTGTTGCTGTTTGAGTTTGTTGATAAAAAACTCTTTTTTCGGATCTAACGTGGGCAACTGGTCAATATCCGGAACAACCAAAAGCTCCTGGGTTTTTAGCATGCTTTCTAAGGTTTCATTACAAAGCATTTCTTCACACTCGGCTATCGTTGAATCGTAAAGCAGGTGGCTGTACAGCTGTTTTTCGACGATTCTCAGATTAAAGTCTTCCTTGATTTTTTCAAATGAGGTCAGCCCGATCCGCAGATCGTCTATTCTGTAAATGGATCTGAAAATGTCCCGAATTTCTTCCAGCTGGGCAGGCGTATCTTCACGTAGCAAGTTGCTTTTGAAGCTGGATACAGCGTTCTCCGTCGTTGCATCGAAAAGGGTCATCAGGGAAAAACCCTTCATGATCCAGCTCTGTTCAGGAAATTTAGATTTCCACAGGGCGATATCCGAAAAATTATCAATCAGCTCAATAATGTCCTCCGAGGAAAGTTCCACTGCACGGTCCGTAGGAATAATATCTACAAAATCGGCATTGAACAGCACCCGGTAATGATGCATGATGTTATTTTTATCCGGAATATCCAGAAATATCGGCATATCCATGGCATCTACTTTAATGCCATAATACTGACTGATGATCATGCAGCAGTTTAGAATATAGTAGGTATCCGGAGAGAGGTCGCGGTAATTAAAATCATAATGATCACCGGCATCGCGGAGGATATTGTCCAGGCGTTCAGTATGATTGAAGGTGTATAGGTAAAAGGGGATCGTAACAGCCTTGATCTCATTCCTAGTCAGCGACCTTGGAAAAAGATCCGCCAAAAGGACTTTGATAATAGGCTCATATTGACGTAAATCTTCCTTTTTTTCGATCCCATCTGTCAGCATTGGGTATTTTTTAATTTCTTCCAGTAAAGATCGGGCATAGCTAGCCTGAAAATCAACTTCGGACAGCGCCGTCTCCTCAAAAGATCCGATAATCTTATGAAAGGCGATAAGAATCTTAAAAGGACTGGAGTCAAAGTTGAAGTTAAATTGCATAATGCGTTTTGCTGACTAAAATGTGCTTGTTATTAGATTCACACAAAAGTATAAAATAATCGGGTATTGCAGAGCTACTTTTTTACAGCATCCGGTTTTTCCTAGGGATTGAATTGATGTTATGTATAATATTTATTATTTTCGAATGAAACAGATTATGCAGCATTCATTTCCCGTATACTATCATTACATCGCACGCAACAGAAAACGGATCAGCTGTTATCTGTACGAAGATAGCATATACTGTAAGGTGCGGACAAAAAATGGGCTGACAGAACAACATAAATTCCGGTATGAAGACATCCATAAAATTCATTTGGGGCTTCAGGATATCTCATGGCATACCATCGATATTTATTTTAAAAACAGGAAACATATCCATCTCAAAAGCGTGACGTTCTTTATCGAAAGGAACGGAGAAGAACTAGAGCGTCCTAAGACAAACGAAATAGATATTGCCTCGGTAAAAGCCAATAGGATGGCTTATAGTAATTTTGTGACGGCTTTACACGAGCGCATCAGTAGGGATGGCACAGGTCATCCCATTATCTTCACCCATGGAAACTCATGGAAAAAAATCCTGATCTGGATCCTGATGTCGGTCATCCTTATTTTGTTGCCGCTTACCTGGAAAATAGGATTCTATGGCTGGAGTCTATTCTTCGCCGTCAGTTTCCTGTTACTCTTGTTATTTAGCCGGAAGATAAACTTCAAAAAACAATATAGACCTGATCAGCTGCCCGAAAAATATTTGCCCTTTTAAACTCTTATAGGAGATATACTGTGGTCCGAATAGTGCGATACAAACTGAACTATTTTGCATCGCCCGATGTTCTTCAAGTAATCCGCCTCTAGATGTACAGGAGGTTGAGAAACTAATACAAGATAAAATGAATGTATTTAACAAAAATATGTTAGGTGGACTAATCGGCGCGATAATCCTCAATGTGATCCACAGCGCAGCAAAAAGATTTGGTACCGAAGCGCCAGCAATTGATGAAGTGGGCGAGGAGGCAATGAAAAAGACGGTGCAAGCTGCCGGATTTGAACCACCAAAGGGAAATGCATTGGTGGCGGCTACCTTTGGTGCTGATATTGCTTCAAATGCGATGTTATACACCATGATCGGGTATGGCGGCGATAAACATATCCTTCTCCGCGGGGCGCTGCTCGGGACAGTCGTCGGCCTGGCGACATTGACAATCCCGGAGCAAGCCGGACTCGATGCCAAGCCTATAAAAAAGACTGAACGCACAAAAATAATGACCGTCTCCTGGTATATTATCGGCGGAATGGCAGCGGCGCTAGCCATAAAAGCTATGCGGAGAAAAGGATAAATATTTCGGGAATCTGGATAAATGGAAACATTCTTTTGGATTATACCATCCATCCGGTTTTAATTCTGTACATTTATAAAACCTCCCTACGTGCAGCACCTTGTTCAAGATACAAGACGATCGTATGCAAGGACTTCACATAAATAATCGACGATGATTTCAACAATGAAAAGAGGAATTGCATTCCTGTCAACTTTTCCCCCTCGCGCCTGCGGTATTGCCACCTACACAACAGATCTGATGAAGGCTATTTCAAGTAAATTTCGGGATTCATACGAGCTCATTCCCATACCAATTGTAGCACCTCAAGGTCTTACAAATTATGACAAGGCGCCTTTAGGTCTATTGCAGATTGCCGATCCACTTGCTTTTGATACGCTATTTGAAAACATTCAGTTCCAAAGGAATATTGATTTAGTCTGTATTGAACATGAATTCGGTTTATTCGTCGGTCAGGAAGTGAAATTCAGATCTTTCCTTTCCGAACTCAATGCGGCAAAGATCACCGTTGTGGTCACTTTTCATACCATATTGCCGAGGCCAGATGGCAGGTTGCTTGAACAGGTAACTGCTATTGCGGCGTACTGTTCACAGATTATCGTCATGACACAAAATTCTGCTGATATTCTTATGAGTACCTATGGGATCTCCACAGATAAAATCACGGTGATTGCACATGGCACGCATCTGGCTCCCGCAAATAATAAACAAGAAACACTGGAGCAGTATAATCTATTGAGCAAAAAGGTCCTGAGCACTTTTGGCCTTTTGGGTCCAAGCAAGAGTATCGAAACAACATTACATGCGCTCCCGGCTATTATCAGGCAAAATCCTGATGTGCTATTTCTTATTCTGGGACAGACACACCCGACATTGCTACTTCAGGAAGGGGAGGCTTATAGAAATCTACTGGAAGAAATAATTGAGCGGTATGAACTTTCGGAACACGTCAGGTTTGTAAATGAATTTCTTTCGATCGAGTCGCTGTTAGCTTATCTATCGATCACGGACGTCTATCTTTTTACGTCAAAGGATCCCTTTCAGGCGGTCAGTGGAACCTTTTCTTATGCGTTGAGTTCGGGTTGTCCCATTGTTTCGACACCGATTCCCCATGTCAGGGAAGTTCTGAAGGCAGACATGGGAACAATGATCGATTTTGAAGCATCGGACCAACTGGCTGAGGCTGTCAATCAAATTTTGGACGATGCACCGAGGCTGGAGAGAATCCGTCATGTGAACCTCCAAAAAATGGTTAAAACTTCTTGGCAAAACGTGGCTATTGCCCACGTCAATCTATTCGAACTGCTCGTCGACGAAAAAAGGGACATGATGTATTCTATGCCACCGCTCAATCTGGACCATATGTTTCGGATGTCAACGGAGCGTGCGTTTGTCCAATTCGCGGACATCAGTATGCCCGACCTGAACAGTGGTTATGCGCTAGATGACAATGCCCGGGCCCTTATTGCGATGTTACATCACTATAAGTTATATGAATCTCAGGAAGACCTCGGACTGATCAAGAAATACCTGGATTTTATAGGTTATTGCATGCAGGAGGATGGTACATTTTTGAATTACGTGGACAGTGACGGTCATTTTACCGAACAGAACGAGCAGGAGAACCTGGAGGATGCCAATGGACGCGCGGTATGGGCTTTGGGCGAAGTGGTCGGATTAGCCCATCTTTTACCGGAGCGAATAGTCAAACCTGCGATTGAACTTTTGGAACGAGCTTCCGCACATGCTTTGCTTTATTATTCAACTCGGTCAATGGCCTTTACAATAAAAGGCTTAAGTTTTATGAGAGGCAAAAATTATCAAACTATCGTAACTGTACTGGCGGACCGCCTGGTCGCGATGTTTACGCATGAAAGTAGGGGCGATTGGCAATGGTACGAATCCTACTTGACCTATGGCAATAGCGTAATTCCAGAAGCATTGTTGGCCGCTTACGAGACAACCGCCGATACAAGATATCGTGACATCGCTTACCAGTCCTTCGACTTTTTGTTGAGTAGAATCATTGTTGATGATGAGATCCATGTTATCTCCAATAAAGGCTGGGCGCAACGTGAACAGCCGCGATCTGAAGCTAAAGGCGGAGAACAGCCCATAGATGTGGCCTATACCATTATTGCGCTGGACAGGTTTTACAGACATACAAAAGATGAGCATTATAAAAACACGATACGGACAGCGTTTGAATGGTTTCTGGGACGCAATCATATCCAGCAGATCGTTTATAATCCGGTGACGGGTGGTTGTTTCGATGGTTTGGAAGAGCGTACCGTAAATATTAATCAGGGGGCAGAATCGACCATAAGTTATCTATTGGCAAGGCTCAAGATGGAGGCTTATTTGCCTGAGCATGTAAGCTAGCCTATAACACCCTGATGGAACTGGGATACCTATGTGAATTATCAAACTCGATCTTTTTCATTTTAGAACTTTGCGCACGCGTACAATGTTCTTGGGGAATCAAATTTTCTATTTGGCGGACAGCTTGGAATTGTTTATCCTTGGGGATGAGTTATTGCTGCCGTTTTAATCCGGAAAATAAATGTCAATGGTAAAATTCAAACAAGGTATGCCCCTTAAAAAAGATATTCCCGTCAGGACGCTACCCAAAGAATTTGGGAATGGTATTGCTATCGCAAAAGTCTCACCCGATTCTTTCTGGGAGGACGAGGAAACGATGCAGGCCCATCGACACGATTATCATTTTTTTGTTTTGCAGAAAAGTGGTGTCACCGTCATGGAAGTAGATTTTAAGCAGTACCGCACAGATAAGCCCACCATCCATTATCAATCGCCCAACCAGGTACACCGCGCATTGAAGGTGGAAAACATCGAAATGTTTATGCTGATCATGAGCAATGAAAATATTCCCGCCGACTACCTGAATATTTTGCAGAGCATCTCGCCTCTAGAGCCTCTGGAGATCGGACCGGAAGATCTTGAGATTATTGAGAAGAGCTATAACCTCTGCGTTGAGTTATATGAGCGGACGACAGACAAGCTGTATCCTTCTTTGCTGCGCGACAGCTGCAATGCATTGATCGGGTTACTGATTTCCATACATCTAAAATATACCAAATCGGCGGATTCACTTTCGCGATTTGAACGGATCAATAAGGCCTTTTTCCTAGCCTTGGAACAAAACTTCCAAACGCTGAAACGTCCCGCTGACTATGCCACCAAATTTAATATTTCTGTTTCCTATCTCAACGAATGTGTAAAAAATGTAACCGGCTTTTCGGTTTCCTACCATATTCAGCAGCGCGTGATTCTCGAAGCTAAACGATTACTATATCACTCAGACAAATCGGTTAAAGAGATTGCCTTTGAATTGGGTTATGAAGATTATCCTTATTTTTCCCGTCTCTTTACCAAGATATGCGGCATGAGTGCTAAAATGTTCCGTAGCAAAAACCACGATTAGTCCAATCAATACAGCTGTCCATTCTTTTTTTTGCTGCCGCTGCTGGCTTTCTTTGTATTGAATAAAAATAGAAGATTATGCCAAGCGCTCCAAAATGGGTTTTTGATACCCTGAATCTTTTCGTACCTCAAATTCCCAATGTACGGGTAAGCCAGATTGAACATTTATCAAGTTCTCTCAAACGAATCAGTTTACAGGGGAATTTTGAAAAACTTCATTTTTCGGTAGGTGCTTTTTTTGACATACGCGTCTCTGATACAGACGCCCGAAGATATACCATTGCCGAAATAAACAACGAAAAAGACAACTTAAAATTAATCGCACATATCCATGGACATGGCCTTGGCAGTGACTATATGAACCGGCTGCAAATAGGTGATCGTATCATGCTCAACAAACCACGGACAGAACAAAAGTATTACGACCATTCGGCGGAGAAAATCGTATTCTTTGGCGACGAAACGTCACTGGCATTAGCCTGCTCTTTTTTGCCGGTGATGCAAGAACAAAAAAAGCAGTATCTGTTTCTTTTTGAACTGGATGCTGAGAACAATATTATCCCTGAGCTGCTGGGACTGGAAAACAGTATCATCTTTCCAAAATCAACGGTATTCGCTCATCTCGAACAGATCAATGACTTACCCATTTTCAAAAATGGGGACTGGTCCGATGCTTACTTTGTGCTTACCGGAAATGTGAAATCGGTACAAAATTTTAGAAAAGTGATAAAAATACATACGAAAGCGCGGATCAAGCACCATGGCTATTGGCTGCAGGGAAAAAACGGACTTTAACCTTGAACAATGCATTATTTAGTAATAGAAAATAAACAACTGCAGGAATTGACCTATGACATCGTAGGCTTTTTCTGGGACAATGGAAACGAAATATCCATACAGGAAGGGTATACAGGTAAAAACAACAACTACCAGCGCATAGATTTTATTGTTTCGTTGGACAATTGCTGCTTTTCGGAACCACATATCTTAAAAACAAAACAGTTTATCCATTTTTGTAAGGATGGGGTGTACTCCAATGTCATTCCTTTTCCCTACAGGATATTTGAATTTAAAGACCTGAACAAACATACACTCGCGGCTTTCTTTTCCTGGAGCAAGCGTCTGAATCTTTTTAAAAGTAGTCGAGAGCTAAAGCTGTAAAGAAAATACACTGATCTATTGTAAGATCAGTGTATTTTCTTTCTGCCTCAGGCATCTAATCTGTTGTTATTAAAGAGCAGCTTTGATTGCAGCCAAACAGTCAGATTGATATTTCATGATATTATCTTTTTCCGTGGCTGTTATTTTTCCATCGACCGCGTTTTTGTCGATCTCATTTTTAATATCTAGCAACGCTT
This sequence comes from Sphingobacterium athyrii, assembly GCF_003071065.1. GTDB lineage: Bacteria > Bacteroidota > Bacteroidia > Sphingobacteriales > Sphingobacteriaceae > Sphingobacterium > Sphingobacterium athyrii. Next base: position 490,785 of record NZ_QCXX01000003.1, read on the forward strand.
TTTCCTTATCTACTGCTTTCTCATGTGAGTCGGCATTGATACGGTCCACCCAAGTTTTACCTAATTTCGTATAAAGCTCTTTCGCTTTGTCATTCGTTAGGGTTGGGGCAGGTACCGATGCAATAGCTGCATTGGCAGCAGCCTTATTTGAATAAACAACGGCTTCAGCATCTTTAGTCGCTGCATCTTCTGAAGTTTTCATCGCTTCTTCAGTCGCATCAGCAGCTTTGTCCTCTGCATGTTCCATGCTGTCGGCTGCTTTTTCCTGTGGTGTTTGATTGTTACATGAAAATAAGATTGCTGCGGTCGCTAATGATGCGAAAAATGTTTTGTTTAAATTCATATATATATATGTTTAGTGAAACTAATTAAATAACAAGTTACTTTGAGAATTCGTTTGTTATAATTTATTTTTTTACTTATCCAAACTTATTCTTCTATTCTTTTGGCAATTTTTGAACTAAATGAAATTATTTCAAACAGTTTTTAGCTGGGTATTGTTGGTTATATATAGAATGCTTGTCCATTCATGAAGAATTTTTTTTAAAAGCTAGGCTCCTTTCCAACCTGGCTTTTTTTAAGTTTAAAGGCTAGTGAGGATTACCATTGGAATAGGAAAAGCAAGATTCTGAAAGATAATAGGATTTAAAACAATCGTTTAATTTAACTCAGATAAATATTTTTTTGATATATTTAGCGATCAATATGATTTGTTTGAAGAGGGGTGCAGGATTTAACTATTTGTGGCAAAATATCTCTTGGAAGATTTCCTATGATGAGCAGATTTAATTACTAAAAATTAGCATTATGCGGCAGATAGAATGCCATGAAGAGGAGATTCATCTATGTGGTAAGATTCAGTTTTTTGGTTTCTTATTTATTTTTGATGACAGTGGATGTATCGCCGCAAGTGAAAACCTAGTTGAGCTCCTAGGGACACCAATGAAGAATATTTTGGGATTGCCAATGAACAGGGTACTCCCGCTATTGTCGACAGAGGTGGAATGGAATCTCGTAGAGATTGACAAGCAGATCAATGGCGAGATATTCGTTCGTTTTGTGGAGCGGATACGTGTCAAGGAAGTGGATTATTACCTCAGTATCTATCGATATGACAGGAAAACATATCTTGAAATCGAAATATGTAATGAGGATCATTTAAAAGCAACCCGTTTATTTTACTATGCCAAATATTTAGAAGAGCAGCATGGCAATGCCTGGCAGTCATTAACGGTGCTCATCCGACAGATCATTGGTTTTGACCGCGTGATGGTCTATCGTTTTGAGGAAGACAGTAGTGGCCAGGTCATCGCCGAATCGTTGGCCGACGATATGGACTCGTTGATCGGTTATCGCTATCCGGAATTTGACATCCCGTCCCAGGCAAGGGCACTCTACACCAAGTTTCTTGCGCGGCATGTAGCGGATATCGATGCCCCCACAATAGCTGTGCAGGGACGTGATGCGGCCGAAATTGATCTGACCCGCTGTAGCCTAAGGGCACTATCGCCTGTACATTTGCAATATTTACGCAATTCGGGGGTACTTGCCAGCGCCAGTTTTTCCATCGTTATTGAAGGTAAACTTTGGGGATTAGTTGCTTGCCAGAATCGTAAACCGCTCAATGTGGATCTAGCCCAACGACATTTATGCGCGTTTTTGACACAATATGCAATAAATTATTACCTTTCGGAACATCAGAAGGAAAACCTTGTTGCACAGACAATAATGGGCGTCATGGAGCGCGATTTAAAATCTGAATTGCTCGTAAATCACGATATAGCAGTGGTGCTGGAGCGCTTTGCTCCGCAGATCATGGAACTCGCAGTAGCCGATGGACTGATGATCAAACATGACCGTGGTTTCAAAACTTGGGGCGATGTTCCAACAGAGCAATTTCAACAGCAAATTGACCGCTATCTGGATCAACTGGGAGACAACGAGCTATTCGCTACATCAAATTTTGTTTATGACGTAAATGAAGCGATGGAATCCACCATATTCCCGGGGATTATTCGAATAAATATTTTGCCCAGCAATACCTGGTACATTTATCTTTTCCGAAAAGAACATGTATACGAGGATGTTTGGGCAGGCAAACCGGAGAAGATCTATCAGTATGATCCCGAACGAAAAGTAGAATTTCCGTCACCGCGGACTTCCTTTGAAGCGTGGCGTGAAATTATGAAAGGTAAATCCACCAAGTGGAGCAGGTCCGAAATTGCTTTTGTAGAAAAAGTTGCACAAATAACTCAACAAGCTATCGCACAGAGAGGAGGTGAGATCGCGCAACTCAATAAGGAACTAATGCGCTCGAATAACGCATTGGATACCTTCGGGTATACATTGACACACGATCTTAAAAATCCATTGTCATCCATTAAACTTGCGGCGCAGATGATGCTTTTAAAGGATGATCTGCCCAAAGATCTGCTGCGTAAAATGGCAAACAATATCATGGATGCCACAACACTGATCACCGAAATGATGGATAAGGTCTATCAATTGACACAATCCAATTCTGTTTCTTTTAAATTGGAGTTGATAGATCCTCAAATAAAAATCATGAACATCGTGGAAAGCTGCAAGCAACAGTTTGGGGTGACGCATCTAGAGTTTGTCCTGGGACAAACTTTACCGGTGCAGGCCGAGCGGACCCTGCTGTACCAATTGTTTTTAAACCTGATCGGAAATGCGATTAAATATAGCAGCAAGAAAGAGCAGCCATTGGTGGAGGTCTATAGTGAAAAACAGGATAATTCAGTCTGTTATTATATCAAAGACAATGGGATAGGCATGGATATCCAGGATAAAGCAAATATCTTCGAGATTTTTAAACGTTTGCCCAACTCACAGGCATTTGAAGGATCGGGTATTGGCCTTTCCATCGTGAAGCGTATAGCCAATCGACTTTCCGCAAAAGTATCCGTAGAGAGTGAGCTGAATGTAGGCACGACGTTTTGTGTTAAATTCAAAGGATAATAAGAGCGGTAATTCAAAATGCTATCACCGGGACTGACGGGCCATGAACAATAAACGTGATGAAACGGTCAGGAATTTTTCTTGACGACATCAACCATATGATCGAGATCAAAAGGTTTTTCGATAAAATCATCTGCTTTGCAGGCGTTTGCTTTCGCCGGTAAATCAAAAGATGTAGAAGTTAATACCGCCGATATATCCTCGGTGTCCGGATCCGATTTCAGTTCTTCGATAACTTTGGCTCCTTTTTTAGTGCCCTTGATATGCTCATCAACAATGACGAGATTGGGATCAATTTCGTCAATTTTTTCTATGGGCTCGGTGGTCAAAGATGAAGTGACGTCATAGCCTTCGTCTTCCAGCACTTCATCCATAATATTTAGAATATCTTCGTTATCCTGAATAAGCACAATCTTTTTCTTCTTCATCATTTTAAAAATTTGTTCAAATATATAAAATAAGAACACTTGTTTTATGTGAATTTTTCAGGTCACTTTTTACATGATAGACCAACGATTTTGCCCTTGCTTTTGTTATGTATAAAGTTGATCCGCAAGACTGATAAAACATTAATTATTCAAGTATTAAATTATGGGTATAAATAACAATGGTCCTAAGAGAGGCATAGAGGATGCAAAGGACGAAGAAAAAGAATTGAAAAAAGAAGGTAATGCTTTTGCAAATACACCCGATACGCGGCCTTTGTCCAAAGCTATTGTGAAGGAAAAGAAAAAAAGAAACTGATATGCTCCATGGGGAAATATTTTCTGAGCGACAAAAAAGGCATAATTCTTGCTAAAATGAAAAAAGTTTAACTCAATAAATTATAATAAAATGGATAAGTATAATCAGCTGAAAGCTCTTATCGAAGGAGCAGAAAAAGATGCAGAAGCATTCTTTAACAAAAACAACAAAGCAGCAGGCACACGTTTGCGCAATGCGCTTCAAGAAACAAAAGCTCTTTCACAAGAGATCCGTAACGACGTTACTGCTAAGAAAAACGCAAAATAACTCCCCATTAGTTTGTTACATGAAGCCTGTTCTCCATATGGATATAGGCTTTTTTAATTTTAATAATTGTCCTTTTCATCTTAACTCCGCATATAGGTTAAGCAATAACCAGCTTAAACCCCTTGCCGCGGATATTGACAATCTTAATCGTGGGATCTCCTTCTAAAAATTTACGCAGTTTGCTGATAAAAACATCCATGCTCCGGCTATTAAAATAACTATCATCCCCCCAGACATAGTCCAGCGCCACCTTACGGTCGAGTACAGCATCCTGATGATCAACCAGCAGCTTCAACAATTGGGCTTCCCTATAAGAGAGCTGCTGCTGCTTATTGCCGATGGTGAGATGCAGATTTTTGAAGTTAAAATGGTATTTCCCGATAGCATATTCTTCAGCCGTGGGGCTTTCAGTACGTTTTAGGGAGGATCGCCTATTGAGGAGGGCATGCATACGAATAATTAACTCTTCCATGCTGAATGGCTTTTTGATATAATCGTTGGCACCGACCTCAAAGCCCGTGGCCAGATCCTGAATCGCTGACTTTGCCGTCAGAAATATAATTGGAACTTCGCTGGTTAGTCCACGTACTTCCTGCGCCAAGGTAAATCCATCCTTGTAGGGCATCATCACATCAAATATACAGATGTCAGGCCGCACCACACAGAAGGATGAAAAGGCCTTAAGACCATCAACAGCCCAGATTACCTCAAAATCACGGAGCTCTAGAGCTTCCTTGATCAGCTTACCCATCATGGGCTCGTCTTCGGCCAATAATACTTTAATTTTGTTCATACGATGATAAAGACGGATTAAAATTTAAGAGGAATGTGAAGGATAAACGTGGTCCCCATGTCCAGCTGACTCTCCACTCGGATTGTCCCCCCGTGTAGCTCCACGATTTTTTTAACATACGATAAGCCCAGACCAAAGCCTTTTGTTGCATGAACATTGCCCATGGGCACCCGAAAGAACTGATCAAATATACGGTCAACATAGTCCTTGGGAATGCCGATCCCATTATCGCGAAATGACAGGCTGAAATACTGTTTTTCTAGGCTAACAAGCAGCTGGATATCCGGTGCCTGACGGCTATATTTTAGGCTATTGTCGAGCAAATTATAGAGAATGTTTTCCAAATGAGTCTTATCCACCACGACATTCGGAAAATCGTCAGCAACTGTGAGTGTCAACGTTCCTTTCACTTCATCTAGTTTAGACTTTGTCTGGCGCTGAAAATCATGCAGGATCTGACTGAGATCTGTGGGCTCTTTTTCCAAAATATAAGGATCATCCTGCGCCAGCCGAAGTACGGTTTCAATCATGCTGGATACACGTTTGAGTTCAGCTCCACAAATATTGAGGTATTCATCGAGTTTTTCAGGGTTGTCCTTTATCCCAAATTTGCTCATCAGCTCCACAGCCAGGCTCGCGGTGGCGATCGGTGTTTTGAATTCGTGAGTCATATTGGAGATAAAATCGTTCTTGATCTCGGTCATTTGCTTCTCACGATTGAAGGAATTAATGAGTGCTAACGCGGTATAAAAAAGCATGCCCAAAATAAGCAACGACACGAAGAAAAGCCATTTCATACTTTGTAAACTTGTCAATACATCAGGCTTTACAGTAATTTCGGCATTATACACGGGGCTGATGGTACTCCGCACCAAAAGGTAATGATCGACGGAATCCAAGCGCTGTTTTGTGCTATCTGCAAGAGCTGAAAAGGCAACTTTAAATTGATTTTTAAACTGCAAATTCTCAAAATTGGTCTTAATCAGCGAGTCCAATAACCGGCCAATGGCTAATGTATCCATTTCACTTTTTGTGGATCTGGTATCATTGGCGTAAACCTTAACCGCAGACCGGGTCGATTGCGCTATTGATGAGAGTTTTGTCGGCTGAACCTGTTTTTTTAAGCGGCCTGTATTAGCAGATCGCAGCTCCATCTTGTGAGCGCTGCTCGAAGGGATCTGAACGAAACTGTCTTTGACGAGACGTGTGCTGACTTTGACATTCTTGGGCCGCTTGCCCCCGGAGGTGGCCGCTAAGACTGAATCAACCAGTTTCTTCTCCATATCCTTGTCGCGTTCGGCGATATCCATTCGAAATTCATGTGCAGTCTTTTTCGGGCCGGCCGCACAGGTATCACAGTTTTTCTTTGCCGTGGAATCCTTCGTAATCTGTCGCCGGATCTCAACACCTTTCAGCTCATTATTGGAAACCTGATCGAGTATGCCTCCCATGGCACGCAGAATCGAGGACTGTTCTTTAGAAAGAGAGCTGTCAATACCGAAATATGTTTTGAGGCGAACGACATCTATCGCATCTTTGACTGCCCCCTGAATCATAATCTTCTCCTTTTGCTGATTGATACGAAAGGCATCGGATAGCCAAAATACCTGCATCACAATAACAGCTATAGTACTGGCAATGAGCAAGGTAATGATAACGCGTGTTTTCCTGTGTGTGGTCATTATAAAATTCTCAGCTACAATGCTAGCTAAAATCTGTGAAAAACGGGGATTTGCTAACAGTTCATAACACTACTTAACAGTAATTAACAATCCAGCATCTGGTTAACAGTATTTAACAAAGCGATTATAGAGAGCGCTGTTCCGCCCCGTTACTTTTGATGCATTGATAAGATAAAAATAATAAAAATGAGCACAACAAAATTTTTACTGACCGTTACTATCGGTCTTTTTTTCTTCGTACAGAAGTTATTTGCCCAAGACAATCAGGTAAATATGTTTATTAAATATGATCTTGAACATATTGCTGACAGCACAAAAAAGGACAACCTGATTAAACGTTCCATGTACCTATATATCGGTAATGGAGGTTCCTTCTATTCGATGACCCCGATGGAAAAAAATCAGGAGCAAGGTGCACTCCATATCAGTATGGATGCTGTCGATCAGTCTGACGCACTGGTCAATCTTTATACGCCCTTCGGAACAGACGACAGTCCATGTTTAGTGACGATGCTCGGTCAATTGTATAAGGTGTATCCCAACAAGAATTATAAAATAGATTGGGCCATCACCGAAGAAAAACGAGATATCGGAGGATATGCCTGCATAAAGGCAACAGGACAATTCGGTGGACGTAAATATGAGGCTTGGTTTACCGAAGAAATCCCTTTTCCGGTCGGCCCTTGGAAGCTGCATGGCCTGCCAGGTGCCATCCTTGAAGCCAGCGATGTGGCCAATGAAGTTCGCTTTCGTTATGCCGGACTGGATAAGGTCACAGACAAGATGCATCTGATGGAGATCGACAAATTACCCGAACTTTCCTACGAAAAATATCGCAAAGCACTTGAAAACAGCAAAGCGGACAAACTAGGAGCGATGATGGCTCAGTTACCGCCCGATGCTACAGTAAAATTCAAGACACAGGACGGAAGGGAAATCACGCGTGAACAGGCTGAAGCGTTGATGAAGGAAGCTGGAAAAGACAAACAAAAATTTCAGCTGAATAACCCGGCTGAACGTAGCATCAATTAAGAATCCCGATGAAAGAAATCTTTTGCAGTCTATGCCTGTCCATACTGTCCACACTTGTTTTCGCACAGGAGAAAATCGATGGTATCGTCAGCAGCGACAAGCAGCCAGTAGCTTATGCAACCATCGTAATCGGCTATGCCAACAGTAGTCTCCATACGGTCAGAAGCAATAGTATGGGCCAGTATACATTTCATCTGACGAAAGAAGAAATGTCCAGGGTCCAATGGATCGAGGTGAGTCATATCTCCTATGAAAAAGTCCGGAAGGAATATAAAGACCAGAACCAGAAAGTGAACTTTGAGCTGGTCAAAAAGTCTATTCAGCTGGCGGATGTCACTGTCAGGAGCAGACCGTTGGCCGTACGTCGAGCCGGTGATACCACGCGTTACGCAGTCACTAACTTTGTCTCCGCCGAAGACAGAAATATCGGGGATGTGCTGCGACGCATGCCCGGCATTGAGGTGGACGAGAATGGTGTCATCAAACACAATGGCAAGACCGTCAGCCGCATGTACGTGGATGGCGATAATATCTTTCAGAATGGCTATGGCGTCGGCACCAGGACAATACAGCCCAAAGCGATAAAAGACGTGGAGCTGGTCCAAAATCATGAACATAAAAAAATCAAACAGGGGGTAAGCAACTCCGAAGATGTCGCATTAAATCTCGTTCTGAACGAAGATGCTAAAATGATCTGGTCAGGGGAAGCTACCATTGGTATTGCGGCGCCAATAGATGGTTTTATCAACGGGAATACCATGAGCTTCAAAAAGAAGTATAAAACCCTGAATACGTTGCAGTATAATTCTATAGGAGAACGCATAAACAACGATGTGGAATCCATTGCGTCATTGAACCTGACTGAACCGATTGCAGCAGCTACTCCTTCTGTACCGACAAATAAGTATTACAACAACAGGTCTGTAGCCTTTAATACCAATCAGTTTTATAAATGGACCGAGGGCTGGAGCTCCAGCCTCAATGGTAATCTGTGGGCCGACAGGGAGCGACTCATAAGTGATGGTACGCAAAGATATCTGTTAGCCGATGGCAGTGAGGTTACCTACAATAATTACTATAATACTACAAAAAAGCCTTTTTTTGGGCGAAGTAGCTTTACGCTGGAGGGCAATGACAATCGTTTTTATTTTAAAAATACCATCGATTATAAAGCGGAGAACCACCATCACCATACCTGGCTGCTGGATGATGAAGCACGTTTTGATCAACGGGGCCGGGATCAGCTGAATTTTATTTCCGAATCCATGGAATATACGCCCAAGTTAAAAAACAAAGACCTGATCACCTTTAATCTGGATCTGGAACGCAAATGGCATAAAGACCGGCTGGAAGTATCTCCCGGTGTGATGTCGAATTATTTAAATGAAAATCAGCCCTACGATGCTGTTGGGCAAGCCGTTTCTTTGCCACAGACCAATGGAAATATTCAGGTCGCCTATACACGTAACAATACACGCTTAAAACGGACATATTTTGCTCGTTTGAATTATCTCGATAAGGAGCTGAATTCAGCATTGAACTTGGTCACAGGTGGATCCGTATTTGATAACGAAAGGTTTCCCGACAACAATTTACGCTGGAAACAACAACAAATGTCTGCTGGTGTAAAGCTGGACTGGAAAAACAAGGATTTTATCTTCTCCGGAGCTTTTCCTCTGACCTGGAATGGATGGGATATTGCTGATCGTCTGCTAGGATCAGCGACAACAACAAAGAAATTGTTGTTTACACCATCTGTCTCCCTGCAAGCTTACCTGCCCAATAGGGATTACTTCCTGTTATCATTCCGTTTTAATCAGGAAAATTCGGACCTCGATCAGCTTTACCCGAATCCAATCCTGAGTAATTTTAGGGAAATAAAAAGTTTTGCTGCACCGTTGTATTTCACTTCCAGTCAAGCTTATGTATTGCGCTATAACATCGAACGGCCAATCAGTTTATTTTACCTGAATGTAACAGCTTCGCATTTACGTACACAAAATGATTATCTAATCGGTCAGGATATAACACAACAGGGGATCATCAGCAAATTGCTTCCCTATGATAATCAGGCAACGACCAATAGTCTGACACTGGGTATGTCCAAATCCCTATTGAAAGAGGGGATTTATTTAGGGTTCAATGCAAGTATAAATCAAAATAGATACAATCAACTTCTGAATGGTCAATTTACGGCAGCCACTGGTACTACGATGACCTTAAGTCCGCGGCTTGAATATAAGGGAATCTCCCATACGGCATTGACCTATCAGTATAGTTATAGCAGATTTTTGAATAAGCTTAGCGGCGAACAGGAACAAAATTCCAACCGCTATACCTCAAATACCCATAGTCTAGGTGTGCTTTATGTCGTTGGTACCTACCTCTTTGTGAAAGGAACCTGGAGCTATGGCACTTATCAAAGCAGTACGCTTGATCCCATTACCAATAGCTTTTTGGACGCCTCCATTCGGTACAAACCTCTTAAAAGCAAACATAGCTTGGAACTCAACATTAATAATATCCTCAATAAAAAACTATACTCCAGTTACAGCTTGACTGCGAACCTGGAAAATCGGCAAACCATTCCGTTACGTGGGCTACAGTCCGTATTGAAATACAGTTTTCTGTTTTAGGTTAACGTGTGCCGCGGGCCATTACGGGTAGCAACAACCTCAAGTCGGAGCCGGATAGGTATCCAATTTGATTTGAGGTTCATCTGAATGAGATTGGATCAGCTGTGGTTCTCTTCCAAAAAAACATCGTTATGATACATGGATTTATTCCCTATATTGCAAAAAAAATAATCGGTAGGAGATGCACGCGAAGTTTATTGAACTAATTACACAACGGGTCACACTTTCAAGTCTGGAAAAGGATTTGTGCCAACATTATCTGGAACCGGTAAAGTTTCCTAAAAACCATATCATCGAGGAGGAGGGGAAGGTGCCCGCTTATCTGTATTTTGTTGTATCGGGCTTTGTCCGATTGTTTCATTATAATGATAAAGGCGATGAGGTAACTACACATATCAACTGTCCACCGGGATTTATCACTTCTTTTGTAAACTTCAATAATCAAACCCGATCGGATGAAAATCTGGAATGCATCACAGAATGTGAACTACTGCGAATCGGCAAAAGTAATCTTGACCTTTTAACGGAACAATCACCCGCATTTAAAGATTTCAGTATCTATGTATTTCAACTGTCGCTATCCTACAATGAGAAAAGATCAAAGGAACTGGCTACACTTACGGCTGAAAAACGTTATCTGAAATTGATGGCTGAGCAGCCGGAATTGCTCCATAACGTACCAATGCAGTATATTGCATCTTTTCTGGGCATGAACCCCAAAAGTTTGAGCCGCATCCGTAAACGGATCATTAGGTAACATTTGTGAAGTGATTTTAAATCGCAAGGGCAGAACTTTGTCGTAACATTTAAAATCAACGCACATGACAACTAAAAATTTGGTATTGGTGTCCGGAGCAAACGGACATTTAGGTAATAACCTTGTCAGATTACTGATAAGAAAGGGCTTTCAAGTACGCGCCTCGGTGCGGAATATCAACCGCAGCGACAGTCTAAAAGGATTAAACTGTGAAGTCGTTCAGGCAGACATCGAGGATAAAGCCGCATTTAAAAATGCGTTACAGGGCGTCGAAACCTTCTATGCTGTGGGCGCCGCTTTTAAACTATGGGCGAAAGATCCACAAAAAGAGATCTACGAAGTGAATATGCAGGGGACACGAAATACTATTGAAGCTGCCGCTGAAGCTGGTGTCAAAAAAATCGTCTATGTAAGCTCCATAGCCGCGCTGAACTATAGTTACACGCCCACCAAAGAATCCAACGGTTACAGTCCGGATCGCAGGGATGCCTATTACAATTCGAAGAATGACGGGGAAAAGCTGGCATTCAAACTGGCAGAAGAACTGAATATCGAATTGGTCTCCGTGATGCCCGGCGCCATGATCGGCGCTGAAGCTGCTCTTCCCCTGAATGTCTCCTATGATATCCTAAAATTGATATTAAACAAACAGATTCCCGTCGACACCGGTATTGCCCTCAATTGGGTGGATGTCAAAGACGTCGCCGAAGGCTGTTACCTCGCTGCTATGAAAGGGAAATCGGGGGAGCGCTACATACTCGCAAACGAAAAGTGTATGCGCATTACTGACACCACCAAAATAGCACAAAAACTATACCCTGAGCTCAATTTACGTATTCCAATGTCAGTGCCCAAGTTTGCGCTCTATGGAATTGCTGGACTGATGCAGTTGTCAGCGAAGTTAAAAGGGAAACCACCCATAATCACGACAAAAGATATTGCAATGTTCTCAGGTCTTCAACAGGATTTCGATATTTCTAAGGCAAGAACGGAACTGGGATTTAACCCCAAAAGCAGCGAACAGGCAGTCACCGAAGCATTGGCCTATCTGATGGAACACAAAATACTGCTTTAGCGTTTGCGCGAAATAAATGCATCATAAATTGATTTATGATGCAATTTTTATTGTATGATGCATAGCTTGTCAACATATAGCCAACAAGCTTGTCTTTATATGATTGAGCTCTTAAATTTTTATCTGCGGTATATGGTTTTTTTATAAGCTACCTTAAATAAAGATGCATTGTTCGCATTAAAAAAGCATATTGGGATTTGCTGGATCTGCTCAATTTTTTGTATCATTGGGGAGATCATAACCAATGCAGCAGCTTAAGTCTTTTTTATACGCGTATATCCACCTCATTTTTCTCCTTTTGTTAGGGCAATCTTCGGCTTGGAGCCAGGTCAATAGCTATGCTTTTAAAACCTTAACTTCTGACCAAGGCCTGGTTCATAATCACGTCAATTGTGCACTCCGGGATAAGTATAATTACCTTTGGTTTGGTACCGAATCGGGCTTGAGCAGATTTGATGGTGTACAATTTACAAATTTTCGTTATGCAGCCAGTAAACGTACAGGACTGAGTGGCAATGTCATTTCTGGGCTCTTTGAAGGGCCCGAAGGAAATGTATGGATTCGTACCGCGAATCGGATGAATGTATATGATCAACACTCGGGCATCATTATCCAACAAATAGATTCCATATTGACTGCCCTAAAGCTGCCTGTGATGGATGTCTATTCCATCAGGCCTTTGGATGAGCATTGCTTTGCACTTTTGTATAGCGATCGTTCTCTGATCTTGTTCGATTATCTAAAGAAAACGTATCGCAAGGTGCCGCAGTTGACCAAGGACAGCAGAATCACCGATGTAATTCCCGGCAGAGGCCAAACCATCTGGGTAATCTACGAAAACGGCCTACTTGGCAACATCGATACAAAGTCACTGCAAAGTATAAAGACCAGCAGGCTGCCAATGCCGAACAAACTGATAAATTATAACCTCTTTACCGACCGCGATGGCGCAATCTGGATCTTCTCAAAAGATATTCCGATCGGCGTTTACTGGCTTGATCCCAAAGACGGACAAATTCATCATCTACAAAAAGAACTGTCCAATCCTTTCGTGGGTAATATTGTTCAAGACGATCAGGGACAGCTTTGGCTGGGCACCGATCATGGCGGCATCAACATCTATGATAAGAAAAATAATAGCATCCAGCGAATTGGCAATGATAGATATGACTTAAGGAGCCTGCCTTACAATAGCATTACGTCGCTATACCGGGATAAATCAGGAATTATCTGGGTCGGAACTTATAAGGGCGGGATCAGCTATTATCATCCCAATTTGTTGTTGTTCTCCCTAATCAAAAATTATCCCGGACTCCCCAAATCGCTCCCTTTTGATGATGTCAATAAGTTTGTAGAAGATCGTAAAGGCAACCTCTGGATCGGAACAAATGGGGGTGGATTGCTCTATTATGATACCAAACAGAAGACTTTTACTCAGTATCTCCATGATCCAGCTAACCCAAATAGTCTGAGTAGCAACGTGATCGTCTCCTTATTTTTGGATGCAGACGATGTACTCTGGATAGGAACTTATCGAGGTGGTATGTGCCGTTTTAATGGCAAAGATTTTCAGGTTTTCCACCGAGATCCGGCTCCCGGAGGGCTAAACGACGATAGTGTATGGGAGATCTATGAAGATAGTCAGCATCGTTTTTGGGTAGGAACACTGAGCTCGGGCCTTTATCTTTTTGATAAAAAAACGCAGCGCTTCGCAAAAAAACATACCCGACGGGGTGAAACTGTCAATAGCAATTATATATCGGTGTTGTTTGAGGATTCAAAAAAACGCCTGTGGATCGGTACAGCGACAGGTCTGGCGCTGCTGGCGCCTGACGATAAGATCAGCTATATCAGCACCGTTAGTTCTCCGCTAAAACTTCGTAACGATCTAATTTATGATATAAAGGAGGATAAAAAAGGTCGTATTTGGGTAGCGACACAAGAGGGACTGCATGTGATAGATGAAAAAAAAATTAGCTACCTGACACAAGCAGATGGACTCAGTGAGGATGCGATCCTGGCCTTACTGGTCGATAATCAAGGTGATATTTGGGCATCAACCAATAAAGGACTGTCAGAGGTCGTCGGTACGGGGCAGGCACAAAAATTTATTATCCGCAACTTTACACAGGAACTGGGCCTTCAAGGGAATGTATTTAATGAGAACGCTGCGTTAAAATTGCAGGATGGAAGACTTGTTTTCGGCGGGCCAAAAGGATTTAACTTTATCGATCCTTCAAAAATCAGGGACAAAAGTGAACTGATACTGCCGGTTTTATCTAATCTCTACTTATTCAACAAACGGGTGGCAGTAGGTGAGGAATTTGCGGGTCGTGTGATTTATGGTCAATCCTTAAATAATCTCAAGAAGCTGACTCTCCCGTACACCCTGAATGCCATCTCCCTGGAGCTCTCCACCTTTGATTATCTGCAACAGCATAACGGTCTCTACCAATATCAGCTTAGTGGCCTAAGTGATAAATGGTTTGATTTTGAACCGGGGACCATGCGCGCCAATTTTACCAATCTGGACAGCCGGACCTATAGGTTGTACATCCGGCATGCCATCGCTTCGAATAGCTGGTCGGAGGGAGTGCTCCTCCTAACAATCGACGTACAACCGCCGCTTTGGCGTTCAACATGGGCCTTCCTTTTATATGGAGGCCTGATATTGGTCGTACTTTGGACGTATATTTATTTAACCAAGCTGCGTGCCAAGACGCGCAATCAACTCTACCTGGCGCAGGAACAGGCCTCACAAGCCAAAGAACTGGATGCCTTAAAAACGCGATTCTTCACAAATATTAGCCACGAGTTTCGGACACCGATCAGTTTGATTCTGACACCAACGCAGCAGTTGTTGGATGGCGAACAACATCCGGATAAAAAAGCAGACTTAAACTTGATCAAGAAAAATGCAGACCGTCTACTCAAACTCGTCAATCAGCTCCTGGACTTCCGAAAGCTGGAAAAAAGTGAATTGGAACTGAGCGAAGAATATGGAGACCTTATGGGTTTTATGCGCGAACAGCTCGATGCTTTTATAGGACTGGCACAGAGCAACCAAGTTATATTGCAGGTTAGTCTCGCCCCACAGGTGTATTCGGTCTGGTTTGACAAAAATAAGCTGGAAAGCATTATTTTCAATTTGATGTCGAACGCAATCAAATTTAGCCCACTATCCGGCATCGTGACATTCAAGGCCAAAATAGGTGAAGAAGGTATGGCAAAGATATTGTCTATTGAAGTCCAAAACCTAGGGACAACAATTCCCGAAGCCCTTCAATCCCGTGTTTTTGAACGCTATGTTCAACTGGACGTTCCTAATGGTAAACTGAACCAGGGTACAGGTATCGGGCTTTCTATCGTCAAGGATTATGTAGAGTTTCTGGGAGGTAACATCAGACTGAACAGCAATGCGGGACGGACAACATTTTACGTGGAGTTGCCTATACACAGCGTGGAGACGAGCAGCGATAGCAACGAAAGTAGCACGCGGGATAAACCTTGTATTTTATTGGTCGAAGATGATGCTGACTTTCTTCACTACCTTGAGCGAATGCTCAGATCAACCTATCTAATTACTTCTGTACAAAGTATCAATGAAGCAAAGCTGATTCTAAATAAACAACAGGTTGATCTGGTGATCACTGATTTTAGCTTGCCCGGCGATACTGGATTGGATCTCTGTCGCTATATAAAAGCTCATACCAAGCTGGTCCATATCCCTGTACTTATCATAACCGCCATCGTCAATCAGAAAACTGAACTGGAAGCCCTACAAGCTGGCGCCACAGATTATATCAACAAGCCTTTTAATGTGAGTCTGCTGCGTTCTAAATTGGCCCAAATACTTAGTCAGCAGCAGACCTTGGTGAAACGGTACAAAAAACAGATTAACGTACAGCTGACGCAACCCGATATCGAGTCTGCCGATGAACAGTTTATCCGTACGCTTGTAAAGGAAATTGAACAGGACATCAGTGACTCGTCGCTTTCTGTCGAACTGCTAGCCAAAAGAATGAATATCACGCGCGTAGGACTTTATAAAAAAGTGCTTGCCATTACAGGCTATTCACCGATGGAATATATCCGTCATATCCGGCTTAAACGTGCTATGCATCTGGTTCAAAACTCAAAATTATCGATGGCCGAAATTGCGTATGCAGTCGGATTCGGAAATCCCAAGCAATTCAGTAAATATTTTAAATCTGCTTTCGGTAATTTGCCTTCATTCTACCGTAAACAGCTGTAAAACTACTATTTAAGTATAATCAATGCCCTGCATTATATTTTGTATGTTAACAAAACAACCCCTAAAAGTTAACAAATCATAACCTTTATACAACCGGTTGCACCCTATATTTGATTTGTTCTTTCGATGGGAAAGGACACGTAATAACCAAGGGAAATATAGTAACCAATAATCTTATTTTAAATGCGCAACTTAACGTATGCTTTAAGTGGTTTGATGCTCTTCGCAATGCTGCAGCAAGGGCTCGGACAGGCCAGCAAAGCTCATTATGAAAAAACACCAACCGGTATCAAAGTCAGCTTCAAAAATTCGGAAACTTCCATCGATCAAGATGTCTATTTGGATGTCGTAACGGATAAAATCGTGCGTGTCACGGCAGTTCCGGCTGGTGCCACCTTTCCAAAACAAACGAGCATGGTGATTATTGATTCATTGCGTCGGCAAGTGAAATCACTGGTTGTCAGTTCAAGCGATTCGACGGTAAATGTGCAAACAGCAAATATAAAGGCAGTCGTCTCCTTGGTAAGTGGCAAAGTAGAATTCTTGGATCTCACGGGGCAATCCATCATTAAAGAGGCGAAGCGGAATTCAAATTCCTTTTTACCGAACAGTTATCAGGCTGATGCATTTTATCAGATCAACCAAGACTTTATCGTCAATTCCGAAGAAGGGATTTATGGGCTTGGCCAACATCAGAATGCCGTCATGAACTATAATCGTGGGAAGCAAGTTTCTTTGCTGCAATACAATACGGAAATCGGGATCCCTTTTTTGCTATCAACCAATAACTACGGGATCTTATGGCACAATTACTCCATTACAAAGGCGGGTGACGTCAGGCCATTGCTGCCCTTAAATGCCTTCAAGCTTCTGTCAAAAGAAGGTGAACCGGGCTGGCTTACCGCGACCTATGTAAATCGGAACCAGGCCGACGAAGTGTTCGTATCCCGACCGGAATCGATCATCGATTATGGTTATCTAACGGATCAGCACAAGTTTCCAACGGGGATAAAGCTGGCTGACAGTGAAGTCATCTACGAGGGCAGCCTTGCTTCGCCCTATACAGGCAAGCATGTGCTGCATTTCAAATATTCAGGTTATATGAAAGTCTGGATAGACGGTGAACTTGTAGCCGACCGCTGGCGGCAATCCTGGAATGCAGGTACTTTTGAAATCGAAAGGAATATGAGCAAAGACCAGCCGCAGCAAATCCGAATGGAATGGATACCTGATGGCGGTGAATCTTATTTTACCTTAAACTGGCAGAGCCCTATTCCCGCAGCGCGTGAAAATATATTCTCTTTTAATTCGGAAGCTGGTGATGCCATTGACTATTACTTTGTTCGGGGTACATCGATGGACGAAGTCATTTCGGGCTATCGCCAATTGTCCGGTAAGGCACCTATTATGCCACTTTGGAGCTTTGGGTTCTGGCAGAGCAGGGAACGTTATAAGACCCAGGAGGAAATTGAACAGGTGGCTGCGGAATTCCGGAAGCGTAAAATTCCGATTGACAATATTGTTCAAGATTGGTCTTACTGGTCTGAAAACGACTGGGGGAGCCAAAAATTTGATCCGAAACGCTTTCCGGATCCTCAGGCAATGATCAAAAAATTACATGATCAACACTTTAAAATCATGATTTCGGCATGGCCCAAAATCAATGAGGAGTCTACAGTATACCAAGAATTTAAAGCCAACAAATGGATCTATCCACGCAATATCTATGATGGCCGTAAAGATTGGATAGGAAAAGGGTATACGTCTACTTTTTATGATCCTTTTAATAAAGGAGCGCGCGATGGATTTTGGAAGTTGTTGGACGATAACCTCTTCAAAATTGGAATTGACGCCTGGTGGATGGATGCCAGTGAGCCGGACATCCATTCCAATATCGATTTAGATGAACGCAAATCGGTCTTTCAACCCAGTATAGGATCATCTGTTCGCTACTACAATGCATTCCCTTTGCAAAATGCCAAGGGTATCTATGAGGGGCAGCGTGTGACAGACCCCAATAAAAGGGTTTTTATTTTGACACGATCCTTTTTTGCCGGACAACAACGCTATGCTGCGGCAGCCTGGAGCGGTGATATTGCCTCCAGATGGCATGATATGAAAGATCAGATCGCTGGGGGGATAAATTTCTCGATGTCAGGCACGCCCTATTGGACAATGGATGCAGGCGGCTTTTTGGTCGAAAACAGATTTCACAAACCGAATGCAACTGATCTGGAAGAGTGGCGCGAACTCAATAGCCGATGGTACCAATACGGCGCATTCTTACCTTTATTTAGGGCCCACGGACAGTTTCCATATCGGGAACCGTACAATATTGCTCCCTCGGATCACCCTGCTTATAAAAGCATGACTTATGCAATCAACCTGCGTTATAAATTGCTATCCTACAACTACAGTCTTGCGGCAAAAACATTTTTTGAAGATTATTCGATGATACGTGGGCTCGCCATGGATTTTCCACGGGACAAAAACGGCTTTAACAGCAACGATCAATACCTCTGGGGGCCATCCTTACTGGTCAATCCAGTCACCGAAAAAGGAGCGACATCCCGCAAAGTACATTTCCCGAAGGGTACGACCTGGTATGATCTATATCATGGCAAGCAGATCGAAGGAGATCAGGATCTCCTTGTTGCAGCACCTTATGAACGCATGCCAGTCTATGTCAGAGCGGGCGCAATACTACCCATTGGGTCGGTCATGCAGTATACAACAGAGAAAAAACAGGATATACTGGACCTTTATGTCTACGATGGAGCAGATGGTCATTTTTCACTTTATGAAGACGAAGGAAACAATTATAATTATGAAAAAGGGAAATTTAGCCGCATAGATTTCAACTATGACAACACGACAAAAACGCTGTCCCTGCAAGAACGTAAAGGTGATTTCGACGGGATGCTGACCAAAAGGAAGTTTAATATCATTTTTGTCACTGACAAGAATGTAGTCGGGCTGGATGTACCATCAAAAAAATCAACAGCAGTATCCTATACGGGTAAAGCTGTACAGATCAAATTAAAATAAATAAAAAACCAACTTATAAATCAAGACGTATGATAAGCAAACAATTGTTGAGCAGGGGCGTGGCCGTCGTGGTCATGACCAGCGTGACCTCTTTGGTCTGGGCACAATCCTTCACAGGATCGGTTGTTTCGGCTGATTCGGGCTTGCCAATCGGGGGAGCGAGTATCAAAGTAAAGAATCAGAAGATTTCAACAAGTAGCGATGAATCGGGCAAATTTTCATTGACGGTCGGTACCGGAACAATTTTAACGGTCTCTTATGTGGGGTATAAAACCGAGGAAATTACAGTTACTGGTCCCAATATGGTGATCCGCCTACAACCACAAGCTTCCGATCTCGAAGAAGTAGTTGTCATTGGCTACGGTGTGCAAAAGAAGAAATTGAATACAGGAGCCAATTTGAAGGTAGAAGGTGAAGAACTGCAGAAACGCAATCAGTTGAACCCCCTGCAATCGCTTCAGGGGCAAGCGCCGGGGGTATCCATCACCTCCACTTCCGGTCAGCCAGGAGCAGATATGAAGGTCGTCGTCCGCGGACTGGGAACAATCGGCAATTCCGGTCCTCTATATGTCATTGATGGCGTCCCCGGTGGCGATATTTCGGTCTTGAATGCCGCCGATATCCAATCCATTGATGTTTTAAAAGATGCCGCCTCCGCAGCCATCTATGGCTCGCAGGCAGCAAATGGGGTTGTCCTCGTCACGACAAAGATGGGGGCCGCAGGTAAAAATGTACTTTCGTTCGATGGCTATACAGGCATTCAGAATGTTTCGCGCAAAGCGAAGTTATTGGATGCAAATCAATACAAGCTGATCATGAATGAGCAATCGCTGAATTCGGGTGCGTCGCCGATCAATTTTGATGGTATGGAAGGCTTAGCTAACACAAGATGGCTGGATTACATGTTCAAGGACAATGCAAAAATGGACAATTACAACGTGGCGCTTACGGGCGGATCGGAAAAATCCACCTATGCCTTGTCGATGAACTATATTGGTCAAGAAGGAATAGCAGGTGGTAAAGAGGTGTCCAATTACCAGCGTTATGGTTTTCGAACAAACTCGGAGCATAAACTCTTTGATAATTTTGTAAAAATCGGCCAGCACCTCAACTTTAACTATATAAAAAATCGGGGTATTGGTGTCGGCAATCAATACAACAATACGCTACGCGGCGCATTTGCCACGTCGCCCTTGTCACCGGTCTATTCGGACAATGGCCTATATGGCAGTCCTTTCAATGACACCTCCAACTCGCCCTGGTATAATGGGGACAGTAATCCATATGGTGTCATGATGACCAATTCGAATAACAATAACGATGGTCAGAAATTGCTAGCCGATATTTTTGCAGAGATCGAACCGATCAAGGGGTTAAAAGTCCGCTCGCTATTGGGGTTCAACTATTATGCCTCAGAATATCGGAGTTTCACGCCTTTGTACCGCTTTTCGATTTATACCTACAACCAGGATCATACGACTACCTCGCAGAATATGAGCAAGGGGCATACGCTTACCTGGACAAATACCGCATCCTATGACTTTGATATCAACACAGACCATCGCTTTTCGGCCATGCTGGGTATGGAGTCGTTACGTTATCAGGGAACCTATCTGTCAGGATCCAACTGGAACTTGCTTTCCCAGTTTAACGATTTTGCGCACGCTTACCTTGACAATACCACGGGGCAGGCGCATTTGGATGAAAAGGGTAATGTCGTGGAGACCAGGACGGTCTCGGGAAAGCCTGAAAATATCTCCCGAAGGGTTTCATATTTCGGAAGACTGGGTTACAATTACAAGGAAAAGTACCTATTGAATGCGACAATACGGGCAGATGGGTCCTCCAAATTTTCACGTAGCAACCGCTGGGGGTATTTCCCTTCGGTGTCGGCTGGCTGGGTCATTTCTTCGGAAGATTTCTTTAAGGAGAATTTAGCTGGTGTAAACTTCTTCAAACTGCGTGCTTCATGGGGACAGGTGGGCAATCAGGATATTGCTGATTTCCAATATGCAGCGCCCATTAGTACCTCAACAGGTATCACCTCATCCAATCCCGGAGCGCATTATGTCTTCGGAACAAGCAACAACAATATTGCTGGCGCCTATCCAAGCCGTTTGTCCAATCCAAATTTGACCTG
Organism: Sphingobacterium athyrii; assembly: GCF_003071065.1. Taxonomy (GTDB): domain Bacteria; phylum Bacteroidota; class Bacteroidia; order Sphingobacteriales; family Sphingobacteriaceae; genus Sphingobacterium; species Sphingobacterium athyrii. The sequence goes on from NZ_QCXX01000003.1 coordinate 512,196, forward strand.
GGAAACCTCCGAGCAAACCAATATTGGGTTTGATGCCAAATTTGCGAATAACCGCCTGGATGTGGTTGCCGACTTTTATGTCAAAAAGACTAAAAATTGGTTGGTTACAGCTCCAGTCTTGGCAACGACAGGAACACTGCCTCCATTTATCAATGGGGGTGATGTAAAGAATACAGGTGTGGAGCTTGGGCTGAATTGGGCTGACAAGATCAATGAACTCAAGTACCGGGTGGGGGTAAACGGAGCCTACAACAAAAATAAAGTTGGCCAGATCCCTACCGAAGACGGCATTATTCACGGACAGACGGCCATGTTGTACGATAATTCAGAGGAATTCTATCGTGCTGAAAATGGCCTGCCCATTGGTTACTTCTGGGGATATAAGACCGACGGTCTATTCCAAAATCAATCCGAAATTGATGCTTGGCGAGCAGCTGGAAAAGGTATCCTGCAAGCGGATGTAAAGCCTGGCGACGTAAAATATGTAGATCAAAACAACGATGGCATTATCAATGCCTCAGACAAAACAAATCTGGGAGTAGGCATGCCTGATTTTACCTATGGTTTTAATATTGGTCTAGATTATAAAGGTTTTGATTTATCGGTGAACGCCTATGGTTCCCTCGGGAACAAGATTGTACAGTCCTACCGTAATCATACCAATAAACAGGCAAACTATACAACGAGAATACTAGATCGATGGACCGGGGAAGGTACTTCCAACAGCATCCCGCGCGTCACTGAAACGAACGTCAACTGGCAGTTTTCAGACCTTTATGTTCAGGACGGGGATTTTCTGCGGATCAGCAATGTTACCTTAGGCTATGATCTTTCCAAACTTATCAAGTGGAAGTATGGCAATCAGATCCGTTTCTATGTACAAGGACAAAATCTGTTCACATTCACCAAATACGACGGTATGGATCCCGAGATTGGCTATGGTACGGACGGCTGGGTATCGGGCATTGATCTGGGCTATTACCCAAGACCCCGGACAGTTCTATTTGGCCTAAATGTTAAATTCTAAATCAAGAAATCATGAAAAAAACGAGCTATATCTATCATTCCATGTTATTGGGATCCTTACTATTAGGGTCATGTTCATCCAATTTTTTAGATGTCGAACCGATGACAAGCGTTTTGGAGAGCAATTTTTATAAAACAGTGGCCGATGCTGAAATGGCTTTAGTCGGCTGCTATGACGGTTATCAAAGGACGACGTCCAACGGCAGCCAAGCCTTTTATATCACGTCGGAGATCGCCTCGGACAACTGTTTTGGCGGTGGGGGGACAACAGACGGCCGAGGGTTTCAAGCAATAGACCGTTTTGATATTGCACAATCCCAATCGGACAATAATATCTTTGACGGCACCTGGTCAGATTACTATGCCGGTATTTTTAGATGCAATACGCTACTGGGGAAATTGGATGGCACCGACTTCTCGGGAAGCACAACCGCACGCGCGCGAATTGAAGGTGAAACCAGATTCCTACGTGCCTTAATGTACTTTGATCTTGTACGCCTTTTCGAAAGAATACCTTTGTTAACGAGTCCGACCAACGAGAATATTCCGCAATCGGATCCTAAAGCGATTTATCAATTGATTGTTTCGGACCTCAAATTTGCGGCTGCGAACATTCCGGAGACAGCTTATCCGAAATCGGCAGCCGCCACCAATGACGGTCGGGCTACGACATTTGCTGCAAAAGCGCTCTTGGCCCGTGTTTATCTCTTTTATTCGGGATACTATGGCAGCGAGGACATCGGCGTATCCAGAGCAGAAGCCCTGACGGGGTTGGAAGACGTGATCAGCAGCGGACAGTTTGCCCTGGTGGCAGATTTTAAGAATCTATGGCCAGCAGCAAGTTATATTCCAAATGCCAGCAACAATACACTAGATATTTCCAAATATGCCGGCAAGGGAAATTCTGAGGTCGTATTTGCGCAGAAATTTAACAATACCTCTAACTACAGCGGGTATGTCGATGGTAATCGCTGGGTAGTATTTCTAGGCCTGCGGGGCAAAAATTGGTCGCCCTATGGACAGGGATGGGGTGTATGCACGGTAAGTAAAAACTTCTTCAATGAGCTTGACAATAACGACACACGTAAGACGGCGTCCATCATTGATATCGAGGGCGAAAAAATAACGGGTTTTGACCTCAAAGATCAGCGCGAATACACGGGATACGCCGTAAAAAAATATGCACCCACCGCATTGCCGGATGGCACCACGAATACGGGTGGAGATAAGGATATGCAATTATCACAGGATCAGGATTACTTTGTGATCCGCTATGCCGATGTCCTGTTGATGGCAGCCGAACTGGGTTCCGTAAATGCACAAAAATATTTTGACGAGGTGCGGAAAAGGGCTTATAAAGCCAATTTTGTAGCGCTGCCCGTATCAAAAAGCAATATTCTAAAGGAAAGAAAATTTGAGTTTGCATTTGAAGGTATCCGCTATTGGGACGTGCTGAGACAAGGGCTGGATATGGCAGCAACCACGCTACAAACATCAGAAGATGTGCTTAGTGGTTCGGTGCCTGAGAAAGTTATTGTAAACCGAGAGCGTTTTTTGACAACAAGAGGCTTTATGCAAATTCCAAACAAGCAGATCACCCTTTCCAACGGTATATTGAAACAGAATGCGGGATGGAATTAAGCGTAAACACCGTACAATGGACTATTGGTTTAACTATAATAAATTGATAAAAATGAAAAAGATACTAACAGTTATCATCTGTTTTTTTGCGGGGATGATATTCTTTGGGAGCTGCACTCCGGAGAACTATACACTGGGTGACATCGATGTCACATCGACACAATTGGCAGAAGGAAAGGCCTATACCGTTGAGCATGACGCCAATAATCCGAATATTGTCTATTTGACCAGTTTAATGGATCCCAAATATACGCCTTTATGGGAACATCCACAGGGACGCAGCCAGGAAAAAAAGGTAACGCTGAAAATGCCTTTTCCCGGGGAATACACGATCAAGTTTGGCGTCGAAACCCGAGGGGGAATTGTCTACGGAGAGCCGGTGTCATTTAAAATCGATCAGATGTATGCCGAATTTATCAGCGACGAGACCTGGACTTTGCTGACGGGTGGCGCAGGAGAGGAGAAAACATGGTATCTGGATCTAGACGCAGATGGCATCTCCCGCTACTTTAAAGGCCCCCTATATTTTTACGGCACAGGAGACTGGTGGGGAACGATAAACAAAACCGGTGAGCCGCTCAATAGTGACAGCTGGAGCTGGGAGCCCGATTGGAAAAGCAACAGCTGGCTTATGCCCGCGGGTGACTATGGTAGCATGACTTTCGACCTGAAAGGCGGGGCAAACGTCAACGTGAAGCACGCGATGTTGGGTAAAGTTCAGAAAGGGACTTTTAATATTGATACCGAAAAGAAAACCATGCGTATGACAGGGGCTTCACCTTTGCACGGAAAGCCGCAAGATGGGATCGTCGTCGACTGGGGAGATGTACGTATTATGTCGCTGACGCAAAATACCATGCAACTGGCGGTACTACGGGATCCGGTGCTGTCGAATGACGGTGCCGCCATGCTGACCTTCAATTTTATCAGTAAAGCCTATAAGGAGAGTTTGACTGAAAATGGAGCGGAAACCAATAACGATAAATAAGATAATTGATCCTGACTATTTACCTAAAGCTTATTCAATACATACCATTTGTACGATCTATCACCATCAGGATAGGTCCATGTAAGTAAATATGCATGAGACAAATGAATATATGATTGATCAAATTTGGTGCCTACAACGGGAGATAAATTTATGTGGAAACGACTATTTTATAAAGGATATTGCCAAATAATGAGCCTGCTGTTCCTAACATTGGTAACAACAGGCTCTTCCATCGGGCAATCCAGACAGGTTATTAATTTTAATCCGGGCTGGTGGTTTAAACTGGACAGTAGCCAACAATATACCGATGACCGAAGGGGAGAAGGCTGGCGCTACGTTGACCTACCGCACGACTGGAGCATTGAAATGCCATTCAGCGCAAGCAGCCCTGCGGCTAGCGGCGGGGCTTACCTCGATGGTGGAATTGGCTGGTACCAAAAATCATTTAAGCTGCCTAAGGCTGAAAGGGGACAACGGATATTTATTGCATTTGAAGGGGTGTATGAAAACAGTGAAGTATGGATCAATGGGCATTTCTTAGGCAAAAGACCCAACGGTTATATCGGATTCGAATATGAAATGTCACGCTATCTGTTCCAGGATGGCAGGGAGAACCTGCTTTCGGTCAAAGTAAATAACAACAACCAGCCCAACTCGCGTTTCTATTCAGGTTCCGGGATTTATCGGGATGTAAAATTAGTTGTCCGAAATCCGATTAGCGTAGCCAGCAACAGTACCTTTATAAGAGCCTCACAGCTCAATGAAAAACATGCCGTCGTAAACCTGTCGCTGGAAATTGAACAGACCCTTAAGGAAGCAAAAACGATCACGGTACTGACGCAATTGCTTTCGCCAGACGGCCTGTCTATTGCAAGTGAACATACGATTTTGTCAAAATTAAAAACGGGGCTTCACCACATCCAGCAGCAAATATCCATTGACAATCCTATTTTGTGGAGTATTGAAACGCCGCGGCAATATACGGCACGCGTACAGTTGATTGCGGATGGCCAGGTGCTGGATGAACAGAATAACAAATTTGGTTTACGTAATTTTAACTTTGATCCTCAACAGGGTTTTACGCTAAACGGGAAGCGTCTTAAAATCCGAGGTGTGTGTCTACACAGTGATCTCGGTGCACTGGGTATGGCATTCAACCGTTCTGCAGCATTACGTCAACTACGATCCATGAAAGCAATGGGTGTCAATGGGATACGCACATCACACAACCCTGCAGCACCGGCATTTTTGGATCTCTGTGATAGCTTGGGTTTTGTGGTGATGAGTGAAACATTTGACGTTTGGAAGGGGCACAAAAACCCGTATGACTATCATTTATATTGGGATCAATGGTACAAACGGGATTTTGTGGACCATGTTAAACGCGACCGTAATCATCCGTCGCTGTTTATCTGGTGCCTGGGTAATGAAGCGCAAGAACAGTGGCATTCAAAACCGGATGGAACAGCTATTCCAATCGCTCTGGCCTCGATAGTCGACAGCTTGGATGGAACCCGTCCGACTACCATTGCAAACAATGAACTTTCCAAAGCGAATCCGGTGCTGATGAGTTCTGCAGTGGACCTGATAGGCTATAACTATAACCATAAAAAATGGGCAAGTTTTCCAGAAGATCATCCTGGCAAAAAGTTCATCGTAACGGAAAGTACTTCTGCATTGGAAAGTCGTGGACAGTATGATTTGATTCCTTATGATTCCGTTCGCATGTGGCCCGAAAGATGGGATATCCCTTTCGATGGAGGCAACAAGGATAAGAGTATATCGGCTTATGACCATGTATTTACGCCTTGGGGATCAGACCATCAGACGAGTTTGAGGTTAATGGAAAAGTACGATCATATCGCGGGCATGTATGTATGGACGGGATTTGATTACCTTGGTGAACCCACACCTTATACTTGGCCGGCAAGAAGTTCGTACTTTGGAATTGTGGACTTAGCAGGCTTCCCGAAGGATATATATTATTTGTACCAAAGCGTATGGACATCGAAGCCTGTCCTACATGTATTGCCTCATTGGAATTGGAAAAAAGGAGATAAAATAGATGTGGTGGTTTACTTTAACCAAGCAGACCGGGTAGAACTTTATCTCAATGGCAAAAAGATAGGCGATAAGAAAAAAGATTCCGACCGTTACGAACTCGTTTTTAAGGGTATAGCATTCGAACCCGGCACGCTTGAGGTTATCTCTTATCAGCAGGACAAAAGAGTCTTAAGTAAAACAATCCGTACAGCAAAAAAAGAACAGCGCATAGCACTGATTGCAGAAAACGACTCACTTAGTGTCGCGACAAATGAACTTTCTTTTGTACATGCCTATGTTGTGGACGAGTTTGGCACCCTTGTTCCCGATGCAGCAAATAAAATTGATTTTGAGGTGGAGGGAGATGGGGCAAAAATTGTGGCGACGGATAATGGGGATACAACAGATCATACGCGTTTCCAGTCGACATCGCGACGGACATTTCATGGTAAAGCGTTGGTTATTGTATCAAGTAAAAATAAAGGCCAAATTGTCGTAAAAGCAAAAAGTAAGGGGCTTATTTCGGGGGATGTTCGCATCAAGGTTGAATAGGGGAATCAGCCCTATTTTTGTTGGACTGTCGGCAATGCCTTGTCATCTTACTTAGCAAAGCATTGCCCACTAGTCCATTCGAATAATCCTGTTAATTACTTAATATTGTATTGATTTTGGAAGTAATCTCATCCAGATCAAAAGGTTTAGCAATAAAACCATTGGCACCTAAATCGTCTGCAATGACAGCTCCATCGACACTCGCGGAAAGGATAAGAACTGGCAAGTCTTTCACTTCAGGCGTATTTCGGATAATTTTTATGACCTGATCACCCGATAGCAACGGCATCCATAGGTCCAATAACAAGAGATCTGGCCGGTGCGTCGTGAGCTGTTTAATGAGATTGGTACTGTTGATCTCGCATATAACATTAAATCCTTCTAATTCGAGAAATAGCTCAAGCATCTCTACTATTCCTTGATCGTCATCACAGATCATTATTTTTCTACGCTCCATGGCTTTCGTCGTTATTTGTAATTGGTAATGTGAAATTAAATGTAGACCCTTCTCCGGGTTCACTTTCTACCCATAGCGTTCCATTATGATTGGCAATAATCTCATGCGATACATAGAGCCCGATCCCTAATCCGGGAAATTTTTTCTGTATATGGCTAGCCCTGAAGAATCGTTCGAATATTTTCAGTCTGTCCTGATAATTGATACCCATGCCGTAATCTCTTATGGAGATTTTTACAAAATTGGCAACTTTGTGCATCCTTACTTCCACCTTATTTGAATCGGGTGAGTATTTAATAGCATTGGATAATAGGTTATTAACTACTTGGATGATCTGTAGCTCGTCCCCTTGGACAATGGCGCCTGTAGTACCCGATAGCTGGATTTCATAACCGGGCACAGCGAGCGTAATATTATCAATTGCCTCGCGAATTGTCTGATCAATATCAAATGGCTCCATATGCAATTCAATATGACCGGACTGTATTTTTGATGTATCCAACAGTTTAGTGATTAAGAGATTCAAGCGATCGACATAGGCCGACATCTTATCGAGCGTGCTCACAAACTTGTCATTCGAATGATCTGGGCTCATGCGCTGTAAAATTTGAACCAAACCTTTAATCGTCGTGAGGGGCGTCTTGAGCTCATGGCTAGCAATGGACAAAAAATCGTCTTTTCGCTGGTCTTGCTCTTTTTTCTCCGTAATATCTTCGAAAGCAATCAATATGCGATCTTTGTAATGCCCTTCAAATTCAATGCGATAAGCATTTATTAACATCACTTTACGGCCTATATGGGGAAATATATTGTCGACCTCGTAATCAATAACAGGATTGTTGGTCGGTAGAATCTGGGTCAGGAGCTCTTTCAAAGATTTGATATTCCACTGTTGCATCCCAAGTTCAAAGAGAGGTTTTCCTAACGTTTCTTCGGAGGAAACCTTAAAAGAATTTAAAAAATGTTTATTCGCACTCAACACGATATAATTGGCATCTAATACCAATAAACTCTCCCGGACAGTTTCAATGATACTGGAGAGAAAAATTTCCTTTTCCTGTAATTCTTTTGTTCGTTCCTGTATTTTAAGTTCGACATGCGCTTTCTCTTCCCTAAGGTCGTACTCGGCTTTCTTGCGCGCCGTTATATCATTTTGTACACCTATAAAATGGGTTACCTGTCCCGCTTCGTTTTTAACTGGAGATATAAAAAGCTCATTCCAAAAAAGTGTACCATCCTTGCGGTAATTACGAATTTCGACTTTACATTCTTCACCCCGCTGGATACTTTCTTTTAAAAGCTGGCGTTGCGGCTGTGAACGATCCTGAGCCTGCAAAAAACGGCAATTATGCCCAATAATCTCGTTGTGCGAATAGCCACTGATAGTTTCAAATGCTTTGTTGCAATAGATAATCGGATTGTCGTATTGCATATTATCTGTAATAATAATGCCTGAATAGGCGGAATTTAAGGCTTTAAGATAAAGATCGAGATCATTGCTCGAATTATGAATGGTATGTTTTGATTTATCAATATACGTGTTTTTTTCTTCCATATACGTTTAAGACCCTAACGAATTAATGTCCTACAATTTAATTTTTAATTTGAAAACTAAATGCAAACCATATGCCTTTTCTGTATTGACCGTATTTTTTTAAACAAAATGGGTATTTATCCCTATAAGGCATGTGAAAGAGCGGATCAGAAGTTAAGCCCTTCCAGGTGTTCTTTCTGAAGAATTCGGCCAGTGACCTCATTGACAAGGAACATTGACTACACGCCACTTAGTGATGCCGATTTCCTTTTTGATGGTAGGGTACATGCTGAGGTGAATTTATCACTTGGGCATGTTTGTTGTCGATGACCACCTGCGGATCAGCATGCTGCAAGGCAACAATATCTGGATTAATTTCCGTAGCCAGATCTTTAAATGGCCGATAACCGATAGGTTTATTTTGTTGTTTACCTTTTGATTTATTTTTGGCTTTCTTTTCCTGTTCTTTATGTTTAACTTTTTCTGTATGACGCTTGAATAAAATCAATGCTGCTCCAGTAATCAGGGCAATAGCAAATTTGAATTTGAGATGCATAATAATTCTTTTTAGTTGATCTTTTCTGAATGAACAAAGCCAGGACATAAATCGTTTACCTTTTAACACAGGCATTCCTTGAGGCAAAGTTGTCTATAAATCACAAAGAGCGATATGGTTGTAGCCATATCGCTCTTTGTGATTGGAATATTACAAGACACCCTTACCCGGAATTATATAGCTATGGTAGGGTAGTGAAGTCAATTGCAGGAGCGGGATTACCATTGTTGAACGTAAATAAAGTGCCCGGGCTAACAACAGTATTGAAAAATCCACCATTTTTAAGGAAGAAACTGCTTCCATTGGTACCGCCCATGGCATCTATACGCTGGTTGATGGAATAGGTGCCGTCTACGGTAAATTTGGCCTGAACCACCGGCAACCAGGTGCCGGATGCGGTGCGTACCCATTGATTTTTATAATCCGCCGAGCGTCCAAGATAGCCGTTATCCGCATTGAAATTTTCCAAAAAACTGTGGAAATTGGTCAGATAAGTTGCTATTTTAGGTCGTTTCCAGCTTGCAATCAAGGTCCAAGTATTTACCGTCGGATCATTGAACCAGGCTGTAAAATCGGTCGCGCCGTTGCCATCGGGTTCACCCTTGAGTAGGAATTTATAGTTCTTGCCGCTTGTCCAACCATACTTCATATAACTTTGTCCACCGGAACCTTCACCGCCAAATTCGCCTGTTGTAGTATTTGCCCCCTTACGGTTAAGGGTAATGCGGTCCTCAACAGGTATTTCCGCCGGATTGTCGGTGCTGTAGGGACTCCATACCGAAAACAGAATGCGGCGCTCGCTGGCCGAATTAACCTGCATGCCAAAATAGCCCTGACCAAATCCATTGGCCATAAAGTAAGAACCTATTTTGTCTTCGCCCGTAGGAACATTGATTTCGCTATAGTAGTAGGAAACCTGCTGGTTGGTCGGCACCGAATAACTTAAGTGACAGGAAGGCCCGCGTCGTGACCAGTAGTAAGTATTGTCGACATTATTGTCGCTATAGATGGTAGTTCCGCTAGTAGCGCTTCCGCTCAAAATAAGGTGCGAAACATCCGCAAAGTAACCCCCAGTCTTGGAGACACCCTGAAGGTCCATTTTTACGTAACCAGCAGCATTTAATGTGTAGTTGCCCACTGCATAATCCTTCACGGTACCGCCTTTTAGACTAATTTGTTTGCTGACGCCATTAATGGTTAGCTTGACCACGCTACTGTCCCCATTTGGCAAGACTTTAGCCCGGATTTTTACGGTTAATGTACCTGCCTGCGGCAGCTTGGCGTAAGTACTTACGATGCTATTGGCACTGGTCCAGTTGGCTAGGCCATTGCTATTGATCACTTCAGCAGCGCCGATAGGTGCCGATGTGACAAAGGCATTTCCTCCAAGGGGAACTTCATAACCGTTAGGCCCCGGGGTGGCCGCCCGCAGTGATAGTTTTTCTTCGGTCTCCGTTTTCTCCACAGTCTTTTTGCAGGAAACAAAACAGACCAATGCAGCACCGAGCAGTGCTAGAAATTTGATTTTTCTCATAATTTATTTTTAATTGTTCAGTACGAATTTATTAAACAACTTTCATATTGTGAAAATTAATTAAATGTAATCGATTGTGCTATTTACTTTTGTAACAGAATATACAATTCAGGGTAATTTACAGACAGCTGACATTTGCGCAGTTCATTGGGTTGCTGATTTTTGTATATTGCGCTAACCGCTATTAGCCCAAATTTAAGCGGATATCATTACACATTATAAAAAAGCATAAGGAATGGATTTAAAAATCAGACAGGCACAGGAACATGAAATCGATGTATTATTGGAATTTGAACAGGGAATCGTGGCGGCAGAACGCCCTTTTGACGATACATTGGAAGAAGGTGAAATTCACTACTACGACCTGCTGGAACTCATAAAATCACCAGAAGCAGAAGTATTGGTCGCTGTGGTCGGCAGTGAGCTTGTCGGATCTGGCTATGCGAAAATAGTCGATGCCAAGCCATATCAAAAGTTTGCCCGATATGTGCATTTGGGATTTATGTATGTCAAACCAGATCACCGTGGGCAGGGGATCAATAAATTGATTCTGGAAGCATTGCTAAGCTGGGCAAAAGAAAGAAATATCTCGGAAGTGAGGCTTCAGGTTTATGATCAGAACGACAGTGCAATAATCGCCTATAGTAAAGTCGGGTTTAAGCCCAATTTACTGGAGATGAGAATAGAAATTTAGAGATTCCCCTGGTCAGAAGTGTCAAGGGAAGATATTAAGGGGCTTATGCTTTTCTTTTCATCCAGGACGGGACCAGAAACAGAAACAAAAGAAGTACAATACTGTTATACCAGGCATGAAAGTCTTGATCAGCATATTTTTTATTTTTCTATACGTTTCCGTTATTGGACAGACGGGGACCTATCGGCTTGTGACTACCACTGGTGCTTCAAGTACGATGGTGATCAGATCCATGCAATCCACTGTAGTTGCCGATGTTTTCGCCTGGTGGAATATTCCTTCTGGCACCCATGGCACTTTCTCAGGGAAGGGTACCTGCACTGGCAATAGCTGTATCTTAAAAGAAAAGGACGATCAGGGCTGCACACTGAAATTGACTTTTGTGGGAAAGCAGCTTAAAGTTCAATTTTCGGGTTGCAACAGACAGAATATACCCGAGGATTTTTCGGGTAGTTATAATCAACTGACACTACGAACGCATGGCACCTATCGGACCAGACCGGCTAAAACCTATTTTTATAAATATCCAAGACTTACTAAAACACGGAAAAATTATCTCCGGAAAGGGACTACGGTCCAAGTGAATATTGAAAATATCGTCGACGACCGTTGGGTTTACATCAATTGTCGTGACAACCTAGGCAAGGTATCCAGCGGTTATATTTTATGGTCCAGTCTAGGACAATAAAACGCTATTTGCTATTGTAACGTCTGCTTTCAAATCGGCCCGTATCAACCCCGTGCTTCCCAAAGTTTGTTAAGACCAGCATTTTTATTTTTTCGAACTGTTGTGCAGAGAGTCCATCCTGTTCTTTGGCAACCATATAAAAATAGGTCCCTTTGTATTTCTGAAGTATAGAACGGACGGAAGCGAAGTCCATATTATCGAGGATTTCCGATTTCGGTTCTCCAGCGCGCGGCATTGCAATTGAAGTACTATACCGGATGGGTCTAAAAGTCGAATCTACGGCTTGCTGGCCAAATGGAGTAGGCAGAGATTCTTTGGGGTTATAGACTGTGAGGTAAATCGGTATGGCTAAACTATCATCGCGGCTAAATATGCTCTTATTCATCACGGCGTAAAATTTTTCGGCTGGATTGACTACTGTCAGATCGTAGTTTACACTATCTGGATGTTGGATATACTGTTCCAACAGTTTATTATCTTCGACATGCCGCAGGCCGATCACATCGATTTCGGCACCGTAAGGATCCTGGGGAATATCGGGGCTAAATACCACAGTAGCGCGAGGGTCATTGGTCCACAAAAATATAGGGCCGAATGTAAGTCCGTATTCCGCGGCCACATTTTTGGCTTTTTGCACATTGTTTTCGTAGTCTGTTTCTATGCTAAGAATCCCATCTCGAAAACCTGCCATTTCTTTGTCCCGTTGTTGCTGAATAAAATCAGCGCCACAGGTGCGAATGAGCATGACGAGTGCAAATACCGCAGATATGGGTAGTGCAATGTATTTGTAGTCACGTTTTTTAGATTCTTCGAGTTGGGAGACAAGCGCTTTTGCATTATTTTTTTGCTTGCTACCTACGGCGACACCGCTGGTAGCGATATTCTCTTTAAGGTGTTCATTCTGCAGCACTACAGCCTGCTGTCCAAGATGACGCAAAAGCTCTTCCCTGAATGCAGTAAAGATAATGATATCGGCGGCTGATTTTGGATGATCAGGATTAAACAGCCAAACCAGCTTTTTACCATTATTGAGTTTGATCCGCATAGATGGTGGGGGAGCCTGAAGCAGACCATAGGGTGGAATACTATGAATATCTTTGTAAAGAACACGTCCATAACTGTGGGATGTAAACCCATTCTCATCCAGACTGATGGTATCCATTGCCCTAGATTTCTTGACAAAACGCCAGACACCAAATCCCATCATGCAAAGCATAAGTATAATATTAGGCCAAAAAATCCACTGCACATAATTCATAAGCCATACCGTCGGCAGAATAATGCCGAGCGGTATCCCAACGAGAACCAGTATTAGATAGAGAAGTCCGCTGTTATTCTGGTATTTGAATGTATATTCTTTCATTGTATGTCCTTTCCCAAGTTAACTGTCTATTTTTGTGGGGTGTTTCCCCAAAACTACGACAAATAACCAGGCAGAAAAATCCATGAAAACAGGGATTTCATAGTCTAATAGGGCCGAAAAATACCTGATAAAGCTCGGCTGAATAGCGAAATGTAGGAAGTCGATCGACTTTAAAACCGATACCCTAAGGATAAGGCGGTACGAATTCCAGCGAATGGGCCTTTCGTCTTGAACGTGACTCCTTCGGAATCAACTTCTTTTTTGAGGTCTAACACATCAATGTCAAAATCCTCCAACTGTTTACGCAGTTCCTCTTGTTCATCGGAATTTAATTGGGTTTTCCCCTCAAAGGTACCGTTATTAAATCCGTAGTTGGGACCAATAATTCGCCAATCTAGATAGATATGCTCGCCAAGACGCCATTGGCTACCAATAGCTAGTCCAGCTGTCAAGGCATTCAAGGCACCCGAAATCGGAACTTCCTTTTGGTAATCTCGCTCTTCAACCGACAATATGGTGCTAAGGCTATAACGCGCATATTTTACGAAAGGAGCAAAGTAGAATCCTCTGAAAGCATCATTATTACCGAGATAAAAGCGCACTTCCGGTGTAAAGGAAAATGCCCCAAATTTCGCTCCAACCAGAATGTCACTTGGATCATCAATAGCAGATTCCCATATCGAGCGGAAGGGAAGACCAGATTTAGGACGAAGACTTAATGTCGCATTTAGTGATAGGCGTTGTTGAATCGCCTTTTCATATTCGAACGCAACATTGCCAACCGCCAATGGCAAGATATTTAATTTGATTAAATTGGTATTTTCCTGTGCTTTTAATCCCGACATCGCCAATATTCCGATGATAAGTGTAGCTTGGTAGTGATGTTTCATATTGATATTTTAAACTGATCCGGCCTATTGGCGTAGATGAACAAATCCAAGCTGTAGCATGTATAAATTCCTCTACCCCAATAACGTTATTTAGTAGGATTTATTTTATCTCATTAAGAACATCAGAGGTCGATATAAGGTTTTACTAAAGATCTGCCGATCTAAGTGAAATTTTAGCCAAAGCATTGGGCTTGCTGGACAATCTTGGTGACCCGATCTATGACGACCCTCAGATGATGACCTGGCGAAAGCGCCTACGGGTAGTGGAACAAAAACTGAAATAATATATTGGCCAGATTCGGCCAAATTTAGGCCAATTATATAAAATCCCACAGCATCTTTCCCGATAACTTTGTCAAATAGCGTTAAACAAGGTTATCATGAAAGAAAAAGTACAAAAAATTATTGCGAAGGTCGTCCATGAGAAATCGGCTGACCCGATTGCCGATGACGATAGACAAGTGAACAGGCTATACTTCAACTACGCAGGTATGTATCTATTCCCCCTATTTCCTATGGGGGATCTGTCTGTCGTTCTCCATGAATTGAGGCGAACCTGGAAGAAATATGCCGAAAAACGGCATAGCGCCAAGCAACAGCATGTTGTTTTTAAAGGAGTAAAGAAATGAGGCGGGATCTTTCTTTTGTTTCTATTGGAGTGGGCATATTTTTCTTTTTACGGTCTGCCAACGGCCAGGTAAGAGATACAATACAGCCTATGAACCTGGTAAAAATATGGGAGTCAATAGCCTCCCATAACCACCAGCTAAAGTTACAGGGTCTCAAGGGTGTAGCTGCTTCACTTGCCATTATTGAGGCGAAAGATCAGTATTTACCAACGATTTCTCTCAACGGGGATTTTAAACTCAACACTAAATTCCTCCTGTATCCAGAAGGATTGTTCTCTGCTGCACAGGATGTGCCGGTATCCGGTTATGGCTATGGGCTGGGTTACAACCTAAACCTCAATCTTTACAATGGTGGCCTCGATAAAAGAAATATTCAGCTAAAAAAGGAAGAAAAGTTGGCCATGCAATTTGAATACGAATTGCAGCACAGCAATCTAAAATATATAACTGCTGTCGCTTATTATGAACTATACAAATTCATGAAATTCAAGGAATTTATTTCTGCCGAAATATCCGCTGAACAACGCCAGCTATCGACAATCGAACATCTTTACAAGAATGGAATTGTCTTAAAGAGTGATGTGCTGCGAATCGCTGTTAAATTGGACAATTTAGAACTCCGCCGGTCTGAAGTACTCAAAAGAATTGACCTTACGAAACAGAAACTGAATGTGCTCATGGGTCGCGGCGAAATGGAATCACTCCAGATAGCACTTCAACAAGACTTGAACCCTGATCTGCAGGATGTACATACATACGGTGATTATATTGGCATTGCCCAACAACAGTCTCAGGAATTTAAAATCATTGAATCCACGATCAAAACCAGTGAATTAAAACTAAGACAGGTGAAATCTGCCACACGGCCAAAGCTCTACTTATACTCGACCTATAGCTACACCTATCCGCAGATCTCATTCTATCCATATAGCAATAATTTATGGGGATTTGGACAGACAGGGCTCAAAATACAATGGTCTATTGACAATGCATTCAAAAGTAAACATGCTGTCGCACAGGCCAACATACATATTGAGGAACAAAAGTCAGTCATGCAGATCAAACAGGAAGAAGTTAACCTGAAGATCAGACAGGCATTCCTGCAGCGCGAACAGGCCCAACAACAGGTAATAACAGCTGAGAAAAACATCGCGCAAAACACCGAAACTGTCCGTGTCATCAAAAACAGTTACCTCAATCAGGAATCCTTGCTGACGGATCTGTTAGAAGCAGAAAATGCATTGCTTGAAGCCAAGTTTAACCACATATCTGCGTTGGTCGAATTAAAACTAAGCCACATCCAATTGTTGGCGATAACAGGGATACTTTAAAAAGATATCAGATAATGAATAAGAATAAAATAGATAAGGTCGTGGTCATCTCCACGAAGTACTTTGGTATTGTCTTGCTTACGGGCATGCTGGGCTGGGCCGTGCTATATCTATGGCGAAATTTACAGTATGAGCAGACAAATGATGCACAAATAGATGCTTACTTATCGCCCATAAGTGCCAAAGTGGGTGGATATATCAGTAAAATTTATTATAACGATAACCAACAGGTACATCAAGGCGATACACTTGTATTGATTGAAAAAGATGAGTATCGACTCAAACAGAAGGCCGCTGCAGCCGAGTTGTTAAGTTCGCGTGCGAAACTGCCGATCTTGGCGGCAAGTGAAGAGACACAATCCAAAAACATAGCTGTAATCAGTGCACAATTAATGGGGGTCCAGGCAAAATTAGAGCAACAACGCAAAGAGTTTGAACGATATAAAAGCCTGCTGGCAGATGAATCGACCACACAACAAAAGTTTGACCTCGTGAATACAACACTACTGAGCCAACAATCTGACTATGCCCAAACAATAGCTTCTCTGGAGGCCGCCAAATCAAGACTCAAGGATATACAAGCTCAGCGGGCTGCAATTGCCGCTGAAATAAATATCAAAACGGCGCTATTGGAGCGACAAGAACTTGATCTTCGGTACACCGTAATAACGGCACCTTTTGATGGTCGTATTGGTAAGAAAACCATTCAACAAGGACAGCTTGTGCAACCGGGGCAAACATTGGCTTTTTTGCTCAATGAGGCCGAAAAAAAATGGGTAGTCGCCAACTTCAAAGAAACACAGATCAAGTCATTTCATATCGGACAGCGGGTTGCTATAGAAACAGACGCTTACCCCGAAGAAGTATTCTCTGGAGTAATCGAATCGCTTTCGCCAACGACAGGAGCACGTTACTCGTTGTTGCCACCGGATAACGCCACTGGTAATTTTGTAAAAATTATCCAACGCATCCCCGTCAGAATTAAATTGACCGATAATTCGGAGATGCTATCTAAGCTCTCTCCCGGAATGAATGCCAATGTTTATGTTTTAAAGAAATAACTATGCAAGCACATAAAATACCTTTATTTAAACACTGGGTCTCGGAAGGTCTCGCACGGGCAGTCATCTTTGCGATATTGATGACATCACTTTGCTGTTTTGCCTTATATAGCAGTCCTGTAACCATTATGGGATTCTACGGTATCGATGCTACGGCCATGCAATACGGAATGGTGGTTATTTATGGCTCGACCGTAACTTTCCTGGCGCTAGATGTGCGCATCGTAAAACGCTTTACTTCGCGAGGCTATTTGCTCCTGGCCCTCGCCATCAATGGAATATGTGCCTTGATCTGCTTCTATAGCAGAAATTGGACAATCTTTATAATCGGCCAATTTTTACAGGGGATGACATGTGCTCTTTTGTCAGGTATCGTACTCAACCTAATCTTTCCACGGCTGGAGTCGACCAGAGCAAAGGTAATTGGCTACACAATTTTATATGCTGGTATACAGATTTCAGTGCCACTATATGCCATATTCTGTAGCGCTATCCTGTATGTCAGGGATTTCAATTGGCTATTTTATGGTATTATCATGCTACTTATACTACTTGGGCTAAGCGTATTGATTACCATGCATCCAAACGCCAGGCTTCATAAAAAGCTACCATTATATCAGGTCGACTGGATCGGTTATATCTATTACACCTACATTACCTTAGCTCTTGGATATATTCTTGTATATGGGCAACAGTTGGACTGGCTGGATAATCCGTACATTAAAACACTAAGCCTTATTTTAGGTCTTGTGCTTATTTTATTCGTCCTACGGGAAATGCGACTGAAACGACCTTTAATTGACCTTCACATTTTTGGAACCAAAAACTTTGTATTGGGACTATTATTACTAGTGATTTTCTACCTCTTTAAGGGAAGTACAGGACTGACCTATAGCTATGTGGAGAATGTTTTGTCCACCGATTCCCTACACACAATCCCGCTCTGGCTCGCCGTGATTGCAGGAACCTTACTAAGCATGTTTGTGACGGCCCGCTTTGTCTTAAGTGGGACGAATCTGATGCAGCTCATGCTTGTGGGATTTATGATTATGGCCATGTATTACGGCTATATGCTCCTGTTTGTCTCCGTGGTAGGGGAGAGCTTAGATTTTATCCTACCCATGTTTATTTATGGTCTTGCCACTGGAGCGCTGTTTGTACCAATTGTTTTTTTTACAGCTTCGGCAGCGCCACAAGGGATGGCACTATACGCCTCCCTATTAGGTATCTTCGCCCGATTCGTTGGATTCTGCAGTAGCATTGCCCTTAATAACCAGCTACAGCTCTATACAAAGGGAGCTATCCGCGAAAAACTACGCGAAACGCTGACGGAAACAAACCCGCTTATCCCTCCGGTATGGCAGGATATTCAAAATACTTATATAAATGCCGGGAACGATATGTATGTGGCTAAAAACGCATCGGATTTTCTTTTTAATAAGCTAATCAAACAGCAGTTATTTGCACGAGCGGTGCGGGATTATTATGATGTAATGCTTGTTATACTGCTTTGTGTCATTATCGCTTTGTTGTTGGTACCAAGGATCCGCAATATTGTCCTAAAGCTTGGAAAGAATAATATCCCTTATTGAATTAAGATAGCCTTACTTTAACTTAGAACGAAAATCTGAAGGGCGGATATTTGTCAGTTGGAAAAAAGTATTGCTGAAAGCCGAAATATTAGAATAACCGACCTGATAGGCAATCTCACTTATGGAAAGACTCGTATCTTTGAGTAGTTCCATCGCACGTATGACGCGGAGCATTTTGAGATATTGAACAAAGGAAAGGTGCAAACACTGTTGAAAAAGCCGAGTCAAACTGCGGACACTGAGACCGAATTTTTGGGCAGACTCTTCCAAGCTTAACGGCTCGCCAATACGATGGCGCATATCATCGGTGATGGCACGTATACGGCTATCGTCCGTGGTAGGTAGTTGAATAGAAAATTTCTGCAAATTTTCATGTGCGAGCAGCTTTTTCATGGTAGACATCAATTCATACTCCCAGCAGCCAGCAAAATAATTGCCCTGCCAGGTCTCACTAAAGGCAAGCAGTTCAAACAATAACCTGCTGACGGGATAGATGCCAAGTTCTTTGTAAAAGGCCCCATCATCAGCCGCGGGGAAATAGATATTGATGATATGAAGATCTTGTGCATTATACATCAGGTTGTGCGCATAATCTGCTGGGATCCAAATATAATGATTCGAGGGAATGTAATAATCACGCTCCAGAGTTTGAAGATAGGCTATACCACCAAATACCAGCAGCAACTGTCCTTTGGTATGCTGATGGGCCGGCAATTTCTGCTCTATCTGTTGACGCATCACTAAAATGGATCCGGGATACTGGTCAATGGTTTTTGAAAGCTCGTTTACGTATTCCATCAATGGCTTAAATTTATCTTATACTGCTTGATAGCCTGTATGTAGAGTTTTGATCTATATGCTATCAATATCTTGATCATCCGGTTGACTTAGTTTAGAATCATTATAAAGAATATACAATTATACAGCTTTGTAACGAATAAGTCAAACGACCTAATTTGACTGCGCACAAAACCACATGAAAAGCGTTTACATTTTTGTACAAAAGATATGGATAACGTTTTTTGTTTTTTCACCCTAAAAACGTACTTCTTACAATTTCGATCCGATTTATTACCTAATCTATTTTTTTTCCTATTCAATTAATTTTTGAACAATATGAAATAATTTACTCGAAAAGGGCTTTAATAGGACTTGTATAACCATTCTCAGCGAGAATACGTATTTCTACCCCTGCCACCAGTATAATTATTTTCGAGGTAACACCCATTTAAAATTAGCATTCTTCTTGTTCTACGCTATTAGGATCAACTTTAAACAACAAAGAGGATAAATTATGAACAACTACAATTTAAACGTACTAATTAAGGAGAAAAGAGGGTTGCTAAACCATTTTGCTACTAAATTTACAAACGACCCAGATGAAAAAGAAGACTTGATCCAAGAAACGTGGATCCGGGCATTAAAATCTATAGATAAATTTGTGCATCACCCCAAATTAATGAGCTGGTTATATGTAATTATGAAGCATACATATATTAATAAATACCGTAAGGCTAAACGTGTAGGGGAAATCCAAGAGACCTATATTGACCTAGAACGTTCCAATAATACTGTTCATAATAGGGGAGTAAGCAAATTTGTGGCGGAAGACATCGAAAAGGCAATGTGTAGTCTGACGCAGGATAATTATGAGATCTTCCGATTATATTTAGATGGGTACAAGTACCATGAAATTGCCAGTTACTTTAACATGCCGGAAGGAACAATAAAAACAAGAATTCATATGGCCCGCAAAAAATTACAGAAACAGCTTAAAGCTTATAAATTGAATTGATCGTACACTATTTTTTATAATTATATCCAGAGCCAAACGGAATCTCCTTTTGGCTCTTTTATTTTTACCTTCCATCGTGCACGTTGAAATGCTCATGAAGCAGGACCGAGCGAGCGACAAAAGTACTAGCCAGATCAAATTAAATAAATAAGCGCACAGACTTTGTGCGCTATATATAATCCTTCGCAGTTTACCAGAGATAGAGTGGCTATTGCGTTGTCTTTTTTAGCTCTTGCAGTATTGACAATTTTATATTGCAATTTTACCGCCTGTTACGGCGATAGTGGCTCCAGCAATGTAACTGCTTTCCTCTGATGCCAGAAATACGTACGCAGGGGCAATTTCCGCTGGCTGTGCTGGCCTTTTAATTGGACTATCCTTACCAAAGTTCTCAGGTTCGGGCATTGTGGATGGAATTAAAGGTGTCCATACTGGACCAGGGGCGACGGCATTGACGCGAATTCCCTTATCCTGCTCAAGCAGCATCTGTGCAAGATTGGCTGTAAAATTTTGAATGGCACCTTTTGTGGCTGCATAATCCAATAGCACGGCGTTGGGATGGTAGGAGTTTACGGATGCTGTATTAATAATGGAACTGCCTGGTTTCATATAAGGAACTGCGGCTTTACACAAGTAGAACATACTCCGTATATTGGTTTCGAAAGTACGATCCCATTCTTTGGATGTAAGCTCCTCCAAGGTTTTATGAGCCATTTGATAGGCCGCATTGTTAACCAGAATATCAATACCACCTAGTTCCTTGACACAGAGAGCAATCAATTCGTTAGCATAGGCTTCGTCTCGTAAATCACCTTTGGAAATAATGGCCTTACGACCTTCGCTTTCAACAAGACGTGCAGTTGCTGCTGCATCCTCATCCTCGATATCATAACCATAGTTAATAACCACATCTGCACCTTCACGGGCAAAAGCGATCGCTATCGCACGACCTATTCCGGAATCAGCACCAGTGATGATGGCTTTAGCATCCTTTAATTTTCCCGTGCCAATATAGCTCTCTTCGCCGTGGTCAGCTTGTGGCTTCATTTCTAGTTCTACTCCCGGTACTTCTTGTTTCTGCTTTGGAAATGGGGGCACCGGATATTTTGTGTGTGGATTTTTGAATTGTGTCATAGCATGAATTTTATAGTGACATTAAATATTTCTTTTAAGTGGTCCAATGTTATAGCAAACATCCTCCCGGAAACAATAACGGTTGAAGTATTTATAACAATTTGCCTACTGATTACAGTGCGATTTTTGCATCTATTTTATCTTTCCTTTACACTTTTAGAGTGTTTAAGGAATGTAAAAAGTTTTCTTCATTGCTTTATGAATTAGTTTTTAAACTGAACAGTAGTGAACCGCGTATCGTTCAAAAAAAATAACGATATACCTCAACTGATCGGTATAGATAGCGTGAAGATAAACCTCAACATTCTACGATCGCCAGCCGCTTACGTTTCCCGATGGCTTCGGTTTTCACTTAAAATACAGCGCACACCCTTTCGGTAGGCAACTATTATGGCGGTAGCGTTGTTCAAGATACAGTTAGAACCTGTTTAATATCAGGACACAAGTAAAAACAACAAAACAATGATCACTATAAAGCATATCTTTTGTACAGCCGAAACACCAAAAGGTTCAAATGCCAAATACAATTACGATCCGAATTGTGGAGGATTTGTACTTGCTAAGTACCTACCTCTGGGATTTGTTTTTCCCTACGATTTTGGTTTTATTCCAGGAACGGAGGGTGAAGATGGAGACCCACTGGATGTTATTATAATAGCTGAGCAGGGAACTTTTCCGGGCTGCATGATGAAATGTAGAGTCATAGGCGCAATAAAAGCTGTACAGCAGGAGACCGGTGAGATGGTGGAGAATGACAGGTTTCTGGTCGTTCCTGAAACTTCAATGATCTTTGGAAATATTCATAGAGTGGCACAATTGCCCGACACGGTGCTAGAAGAGTTGCAAAATTTCTTTATCAGCTATAATAAACAGGAAGACAAACTCTTTCGGCCCCTCAAAATAATGAGTGCGAAGGATGCCCTTAACGCAATAGAAATAGCAAAGAAAAAAATGAAACCGGCCAAAAAGATTGAGATTTTTGTACCGTTAACAGACAGAAAAGGAAAGCCTTTTCCAAATTACCTTTATAAAAATATTAAGAAGCAACTCACAAAAGATTTTGGTGGGATGACCGCTTATATACAAGCTCCCGCCGAAGGAATATGGGCGGATGAGGGGCAAGAAGTGGTCAAGGATCGTATGATTGTTTACGAAGTCATGGTACCTGTCGTTGACCAGTCCTATTGGCGGGAGTATAAGCACAAATTAGAATACCAGTTTGCACAGAAAGAACTGGTGATAAGGCAAAGTGACATTGCCGTGTTTTAAACTTTCGGGACTGGCCCTTACAATATCTAAGACCAATGGATGCATGATATACTTAAAAGTATGTAGTACAGCTGCTAGATGCCATTGTTCAAATCATAGCAGGCTAAACAGCTTACCAACTTATTTTGATCATTCCTGCAGCGTCCAACGCGAAATGCCCAAGGCTTATCGCCTTTATCTCCCGATATGCTGACTTAATTTTTTGTTTAACTTTGATTGTTGATAAGACCGTTTGAGACAGCATAAGAAGCTGCATTTCTGCTTGGAGCAGGTGACTGCCCTCCATATGGAAGGTGGCTGAGTTTTTTCCTACTCTAAATCCGGTAATAGGATAGTTGACAAAGACAATCGCACCAAGCCCTTGAATTGTGAAATATTGTCTCGGTATAATTCCGAATGCAAGTCCTGCACCATAGACTTCCTGACCAACTGACCCACTTTTTTCCCATCCGTCATGTATGTCTTCCAGCGGAACCCAAAGATCTTTCTTGATTTCACCGGTCTTGATTTCATCGGCGATCATCTCATCAGGTAGAAGGGGTGGATAGTAATAAGCTAATCTTCCGATTGCATATTTGATAAATTCAGGTAGCAAAACTTTTAGGGAAGGCAAAATCGCCATATCTTTAGCGACTTCCAAATAATGATGGAGGGCAGCAAATACTTCTAGTTCTTCATAAGCCGCGGTGTAAGGCGCATCGTTCAAAGGGAACACGGCGAAGAAATAAGGAAAATTCGTACCATGACCGTAATTGCAATCCCATAGCTGACAATTTTTAAAAACCCCGGCTAGACAGCAATAACTAAGTTCCAAATAATGTTTTTCTGCTGTTTCGCGATATAATTCAAGTAGGGCTGCTGCTGCAAACGCGGTATTATTTGCCTGATAAAAGATGTCGAAAGCCAGTCCATCAAGACTTTTAACTGCTTTTGCAGCCTCATTCAAAAATCTCTTTTCCTTTGTCAATTGCCAGGCCATGAACATTACATGGGCATAGCTCCCGGGAACATCCTTTTCGCCACCCTTGCCGGGTTCGGTTTCTGCTTTTAAAACCTCCAATGTAGTCATTTTATAGAACACAGGCCAGTTATAATCGAAATGCTGAGCCACCCTAATTGTATAGTCTATTGAATCAAGAAACAATTTTTTAGCTTGTTTATCACCACGCAACGCTAATCTGGATAGATTTAAAAGGGGATGGTGAAGGTACCAGGAATCCATTACCATTTCGCGCTTCTGCTCCTCCGATCGATCTAAACCGTGTTGCAAAGCTGGATGCCATCTGACAATACTCTCTACGGTCTGATCGTAGAAGGCCTCGAGACCACTACTTATGTCTTCATAAAGCGGATGCGCTTTGCCTGTCCAGCTTAGATACTCATGCAGGGGCAACAATACTGCAAGCTGTACCATAATCTCAGAAGGTGTATCATAATCACTTACATAGGCATTGAGATAGGGGACACCACCTGTTTGTGTCCAACAACCTTTGTTTCTATAGAGATCTATCAGCACTTTCTCAGCCGTAGACAACCAATCGTGCTTGGCAGGTGCTGGCTTTGGCAACAATAAGTAAATATTTGCAAGATGTTCAAGGAACTGTGTTGTAATAGCCAGATCGCCACCAGGTATATCCTCACGCAAGAGAACAAAAGCATCAGAAATTATAAATTCGCGATTAGCAGGCAGTGGCTTTTCAGCATTGACAGGAAATTGAAAGCCGATTTCGGGCCATTCCCCTCCAACAGTGTCACGCAGGGAAACTTCGGCAGCTTGACAATACGAAGACATGGCACTTAAATTCTGAAAGTAAAACACTGAGCCGACCTGAGGCTTTGTCATACTGAAAAAGAGCTGGCCGGAGCGCGCCCCCACTTGCTTCGCATGGATCAGTCCATTGGTATTTTCTATTCTTCCTTCTTTGGTAAGTGGAACTATATCCCGCGGCCAAAAGGGTATAAGCAACGGAAACTTAACTTGTAGTGTCACCGTATAACGAAAGATGGTAGCTGGGCTTTGGGGGATGAACAGAATAATACGATAATATGCTAACCGAGTTGAAGCGGTGACGAGTATCTCATCTGTGGCTTCTGTAATCGAAGCTTTTTCAAACTGACTATTCATTCCAAAGGCAAGCCTGAAAGCTATGCTTCCCCCTTCCGGCCATGAGACTACCAGCCAAATGCTGTCGCCAATGTTATAAAATCGAAGTAAGTATGCCTCCATAGCCATCTCATAGATAGGCTCGCTGTCCGAAATGTCGGATTGGACTGTTACGGACCAGGGTGTGACCGCGTTTATCATATTCAATTGTTGAATTAGTTATCAAATAGCCTTTTAGGCCTTAATATGCTAGTAACTATAACCGAAAAAGTTGTGTGACTGACCAATAGTTTTACAAATGTGTGAATTTGCTATACTTCGATAGAAAAGTATTTAAAAAGCCTGTCCGTGACGATGGCACATGCACGCTAAATAGGAGCGCGAATGGACTTTTGAGATTGGCTCGACAAGCTAAAAATAACTGTGGCATTTTGCTGTTTCTCTTATCGATGAAAACAGTTGGGCTGGATGAAGATCTGTCGATAAAAAAGCTTTAATATAGTTTGTGCATCGCTGGGCCTCTTTGAAGTGTTGCTTGTCAACTATAAGAAAAATGGGTGTTCGAGGAAAATAGTCGTTAAGTAGAGAAAAAAAAAGCGCAGTATTATTCAGCACGAGGCGATAATCTAAAAATAGGAAGTCAATTTTCCCCAAGCTGTCAATCTTGCCCCCAAAGGTTTCAATTGAAGGCCCTTCAAGAACTATCCTTGCAGGGCTTTGAGCATCTTGATCAAAAAGTATCCGGTAGGCACATCTTAGCTTACGAACGTTGGAAATTATAGCGATATTAACCTTTTCCATAGGAAAGCAATTGATTCATTTCTGATTTAGCAGACCACAAAAAGATTGAAACTATAAGATCATTGACGAATTTTGTGTAATGCCTGTGCGTTTGATTGTATCTTTTCGACAGCAAAAATATTTTGCTTCTTTTGGAGTTCTTTTTCACTTACCATTTCACGTAATGACTGGCTCGAAAAGCGATTTTTGCGCTTAGTATATACAATTTCAATACCTTCAGCGATACAAAAGTCTCTTCCAGCAAAATCCAAGGTCTTATATTCCTCGCTGACGAATAGTTTGTGAATTGGTAAGGACTGCAACATATCTGAGAGATCATCTTCAGACTCATACGGAATAATTTCGTCTACAAATTTACACCCTTCCAATTTGATAAATCGCTCGACCATCGTTTGCGCAGCAACGTATTCCTCTGTTAATTGGGTATTTGAATCCGTCTTAAGCCCTACAATTAAATAATCACATTGTTGTTTTGCTTCCTGCAATGCCACGATATGCCCAACATGCAACATATCAAAAATCCCAAATATTATTCCTATAACCATATCCTGTCTGTTTTAAGCATTAATCCTTTTTAACTTATAATTTGTTTCATCATTCAATTTAACAATGGCACCTTGTGGATTTTCCTGTTTTTTTGCAATGATCTTGCGCAGTGAAGAACTTGAAAATCTATTTTCGCGTCTATTAAAATAGAGCTCGATACCTTTCTCCTCACAATATTTACGTCCAGTGAACGCCTTATCAATATATTCATCACCCAGAATGCGAACATGTATTTTATAAGACCGAAGCACGTCTTCCAAATCCTGCTCAGTGGCATAAGGTATGATCATATCCACATGTTTGCAGGCCTTTAATTGCATATAACGTTCGAAAACACTCTGCGTTGGTTTATTTTTCTCTGGCCTGTCTAAAGTGGGGTCTGTCTGAAGCCCGCAGATCAAAAAGTCACATTGCTCTTTAGCATCCTCCAACATTTTGACGTGACCAGCATGTAAAAGGTCAAACGCGGAAAATGTAATTCCTATTTTTCTCATCATATTACGAATAAACTGTTTTTAAAATTTCCATTGTTATAAGCAGAACGTCCCTTAAAATGGAATGGTTTTAATTTTAAATTATTTTTTTACCAAATTGTGATTTCATATTTTGTGTATTAAATTTTTTGAAGACAGACAGAACTAATTTTATCGAGCAGCGTTCTGATGTAAATGAAATCAATCAACACCATGCACACAAAAGGACTTAGAACGATATGCCCGCATACTTTACCACATACAACCTATAGAATCCAATTTCATAAAGATTTTAATTTTAATGCCTTAGAATCTATCCTACCATATTTGCATGAATTGGGCGTGGATACGATTTATGCATCTCCGATCCTACGCTCAACACTGGGAAGTATGCATGGTTACGATGGTACAGATATGCAACAGATTGATCCTGAACTCGGGACTGTCGCTGATCTAAGACGGATTCGAAAGCAGCTCAATCTGTACGGTATAAAATGGTTGCAGGACATTGTGCCTAATCACATGGCCTTTCACCCAGACAACGCTTGGTTAATGGATCTACTCGAGTTTGGTCCCTCCTCGACTCATGCTAGTTTTTTTGACACCTGCTTTGTCGGAAATATGTTTGAACCTGGGAAATTAATCGTCCCTATACTGGCAAAGGAAGTACATGAGGCTATCGATGACGGCGAAATAACGATAGCATTGGTAGAAAGAAGATTATATTTAAAGTATTTTGACAATTGCTATCCATTAAGCCCAGAGTCATATTGTACCGTCCTAGAAGACCAACTCAGAAAAGTAAAAAATGATTTTAGCGGATTTTTGGTTCGAGTAAATACCGCACAAGCGAACGGAAATCAGCAAGAGTGGCAAACAATTCGTGACGAAATACTTGCTGATATTTCTGATATTGACCTCCAAAATTATTTAAACAATGTAAATAATATAAAATATAAACTCAAAGAACTTATTGAAACACAGTTTTATGAACTTTGTCCCTGGTGGACTACTAATCGTCGTATAAATTACCGCCGTTTTTTTACAGTTAACGGATTAATCTGCATTAATGTCCAACATCCGGAGGTGTTCCGGGAGACACATCGGTTTATCAAAGAACTTATTGAAGAAAAGCTAATTGATGGGTTGCGAATTGACCATATAGATGGGTTATACAGCCCCAATCAGTACTTGAAGGATCTGCGTGACTATATTGGACCTGATATTTATATCGTGGTGGAGAAAATATTGGAAAGGAATGAAGATCTACCTCAAATATGGCCAATACAGGGCACCACAGGATACGAATTCCTGTCGGCCTGCAACAATCTAATAACCTGCGCGAAAGAAAAGAAACAATTTAATTTTTATTATAATCAGCTAACAGGAAATAAGCGTCCCCTTAAAAAGCAACAATTAAATAAAAAAATGCAGATCCTTACCAAGTATATGCAAGGTGATGTTGATAACCTCGTCAATTTGCTTGTTCGATTAATGGACGATAGTATCGGCGTGGATCGCCAACATTTAACGGCTGTGCTGCAAACTTTCTTGGCAAACTTTCCAATATACAGAATTTACGATGAAAACTTTCCTTTATCAGCAGCAAGTTATCGAATGATTGTAAATCTCTTTGAACTATTAAAAAAAGACCAGAGCTTAAATAAGCAGGCTATAGAACAGTTTTTCTGTCTTTTCAGCGACGCGCAAGAAGGAAGGAATCCAACTAGAATCCCAGAAACAATTCGGTTATTAAAACGTTGTATGCAATTTGCCGGGCCGGCCATGGCCAAAGGGGTAGAGGACACGTTGATGTATACCTACAACCGGTTTATAGGCCATAATGAGGTGGGAGATCACCCGGGTAATTTTGGTATTAGCATTAAAAACTTTCATAGGCTGATGCAAAAAAGGCAAACGCAATGGCCACTCTCACTCAATACGACGGCGACACATGATACAAAGCGCGGAGACGACACACGCAGTCGTTTAGCTGTGCTCACAGCAATGCCCAATAAATGGGTTAAGCAGGTACAAATATGGCAGGATATCGTCTGGAATGAATATCGAGGTGATCTCCCACATCCCAATGACGAATATTTTATTTATCAGGCGTTATTAGGATCTTATCCACTTGGCTCTCAAGAGAACGCCCAGGACAGTGAATTTGAAACGCGTTTTTTGGATTACCTGATCAAATATCTCCGTGAAGGAAAAGAACGTTCTAGTTGGGAAGAACCGAATGAATCTTATGAATCTGCGGTGCGCAATTTCGCAGGTTTTCTCCTTAATAAAGAACGCCCTTTTTTCACGAGCTTCTACCAATTTTTGCAGCGTATTTCTGATTTTGGAATAATCAACTCTTTAGCTCAGCAGTTACTTAAATTTACTTGTCCTGGAGTGCCTGATATCTATCAGGGGACTGAACTATGGAACCATAGCTTTGTGGATCCAGATAACCGCCGCGCAGTAGATTATCGACGTTGTAAAGAACTCCTGGCCCAAATAGCAAAAATTCCCGAGAACGTGATAATTAAAACATTGTGGCGCGAAAGGTACGATGGAAAAATCAAACTTTGGATGGTCAACAAGCTAGTGAAGCTGCGCAAAACTCATCCTGCGTTATCGTTTAGTAGCAGCTATATAAAGCTTAAAGTAAAAGGTGCTTATAAAAAAAACATCTTGTCTTTTGCACGTAAATACGGGGATGATTGGCTCGTGATCGTCATTCCGCTGCACCTTGCCGAACTCGGAAAATTTTCACAATTTATTCCGGGCAGCTTTGCATGGGAGGATACGCGTATATTATTGCCGACCAACCGTCCTTTAAAATGGGAGCATTTACTTTCTAATGCTGAAGGCGAAGAAATTGAAATCGGCATTGACAAGTTATTCAGCGATTTGCCCTTGGCAATTATACAATATAAAAACGAGCCTAAAAAAAGGAGCGCAGGCATATTAATGCACATTAGTTCATTGCCCTCTCCATATGGCATCGGTGACCTGGGCAAGGAGGCCCGACGCTTTGTCCGCCGACTGCAGGCAAGTGGACAGTCCTGGTGGCAAATGCTTCCGCTGGGTCCAACCGCAGAGACCCAATGTCACTCTCCTTATAGTACACTGAGTGCATGGGCTGGAAATCCTCTATTTATTGACCTAGAAGGGCTTGCCAAAGTAGACTTATTAACGGAAGAGGAATTGCACGCCGTAAAAAGGCCCTATTCCACCGAAATTAATTTTCAGGAGGTAAGCTCGATTAAATATAGACTGTTGAAAATGGCGTATAGTCGATCCTCGGTTGAGGAAGAAACGGCTTTTGTAACGTTTTGCAACGATGAATCCAACTGGTTGGAGGATTTTGCTTGCTTCATGTTATTAAAGGAAAAACATGATAATCTTCCGTGGTATAAATGGCCCGAGAAATATAAATTGAGAGATAAAGATGCACTCAATATGCTTAAGAGCGAACATAACGCTGATATCCAAATGATAAAATGGTGGCAGTATGTATTCTATCATCAGTGGCAAGAGTTGCATCATTATTGTGGGGATCATGGTATTAGACTATTGGGCGATATTCCTTTTTACGTGAGCTATGATTCAGCAGATGTGTGGGCGAATCCACAATTTTTCACACTTGATCAAGCTGGCAACATGACCAAAACCGCCGGCGTACCCCCGGACTATTTCAATGATCAGGGTCAGCTTTGGCGTATGCCTATATATCAATGGGAAGTACTCAAAAGAGATGACTACAGGTGGTGGGTAGCCCGTCTGCGACATAATTGTAAATTATTCGATCAGTCTCGATTAGATCATTTCCGCGCCTTTTCTAGCTTCTGGCAGGTGCCTGCAGAGGAGCAGAGCGCAAAACATGGTGCATGGTCACCGGGGCCTGGGGCAGATTTTTTTGAGCATATAAAGAACGAACTAGGACATATGCCATTTGTCGCTGAAGATCTTGGGGACGTGGATTCGGCGGTTTATGCATTGAGGGATCAATTTGGGATACCAGGGATGAAAGTACTACAATTTGCTTTTGGGGAAGACATGCCCCGCTCGCCACATATTCCGCATCAATACGGTCAGAACTTTGTCGCTTATACAGGCACTCATGACAACAACACGTTGCTCTCCTGGTATAGCCAAGATGTTGATCAGTCTACAAGAAATAGAATAGATCACTTTGTAGGGACGTCTATTGATCCTTCAAACATTAATAAGTCATTTATGCGTCTCTTGTATGCTTCTATCGCCGATACAGTCATCATTCCGATGCAGGATATTTTGGAACTAGATGGTTCATGCCGGATGAATAAACCCGCAAGTACCGCAGGAAATTGGCTGTGGCGTATGAAAAAGCAAGCATTTCAAAAAAACGTTCAAAAACAATTATGGCAATACACGCAATTATATAATAGATAATACACAATGGAACCAAAAATTTATACTGGAACACCTTACCCGCTCGGCGCTACATTTGATGGACAAGGGGTTAATTTCGCCTTGTTTTCTGAACATGCTGAAAGTGTAGAACTCTGTTTATACAACGATACCGACGAGGAAGTTGAAGTCCTAAAAATCAAAATAAAAGAAAAAACACATCAGGTATGGCATATCTATCTAAATGGAATAAAACCCGGACAACGTTATGACTATCGTGTACATGGACCTTACCGTCCTCAAGAGGGGCATCGGTTCAATGCGAACAAATTACTCATTGATCCTTATGCTAAGGCAATTTCTGGTACAGTGCAATGGAATGACGCGCTCTTCGGCTATCGTATTGGAGCGCCAGAAGCGGATCTTAGTTTTGATGACGCAAACAGCGCTGCATATGTACCCAAGTCAGTTGTGGTCGATAATCGATTCGATTGGGGAGAAGACCAACCGATGCGCATACCTATGCATCGCAGTGTTATCTATGAAGTCCATGTGAAAGGTTTTACTGCCTTGCACCCCGATATCCCGGAAAACATACGAGGAACTTATGCTGCTATGGGTCATCCAGTTACTATTGCTTACCTCAAAGAATTAGGAGTCACTGCTGTTGAATTATTGCCCGTTCACCATTTTTTAAGCGATCGCCACCTCATCGATAAGGGGCTTACTAATTATTGGGGATATAACTCAATTGGCTTCTTTGCACCTGATATACGCTATGCTTCAGGTGGGACTCAGGGTGATCAAGTGACCGAATTCAAAACGATGGTCAAATCTCTGCATGCAGCAGGAATCGAAGTAATCCTAGATGTAGTATATAATCATACTGGCGAAGGAAATGAAATGGGGCCAACACTCTCATTTCGGGGTATTGATAACGCATCCTATTATCGCTTGACAGAAGACGGCCGTTATTATATGGATTTTACGGGAACGGGAAACACGTTGAATGCACGTCAACCAAATGTATTGCGAATGATCATGGATAGCTTGCGTTATTGGATCCAGGAAATGCATGTGGATGGATTTCGTTTTGACCTAGCATCGGCGTTAGCGCGGGAACTTCATGATGTCGACAAATTAAGTTCCTTTTTTGATGTAATTCATCAAGATCCAATAATTTCGCAGGTAAAATTGATCGCTGAGCCTTGGGATATTGGCGAAGGAGGTTATCAAGTGGGGGAATTCCCTCCGGGATGGGCGGAATGGAACGGAAAATATCGTGACTGTATGCGTGATTTTTGGATTGGTGCTGACAGCATGATTGGAGAATTTGCCAACCGACTGACCGGATCGTCCGATCTTTATCAGGGCGACAACCGGAGACCATCGGCTAGTGTTAACTTTATCACAGCCCATGATGGTTTTACCCTTCAGGATCTTGTCTCTTACAACGACAAACATAACGAAGCTAATGGTGAAGATAACAATGATGGGGAAAGCCACAACCGTTCATGGAACTGTGGTGCAGAAGGTCCGACCGACAACATTGAGATCAGCCACTTGAGAGCAAAACAAAAACGGAACTTGCTCACCACATTATTCTTATCTCAAGGTGTGCCTATGCTGCTTGCAGGCGATGAATTTGGGCGAACACAACAGGGAAACAATAATGCCTACTGTCAAGATAATTCGATTTCTTGGCTTGACTGGAAAAACATGGATAGTTCATTGCTGACTTTTACCAAAAGCCTTATCGCATTTCGAAGAGAGCATCCCAGTTTGTGCCGGCGGAAATGGTTTCAAGGATTACCCATAAGGGGTACTGGTGTTGAAGATATCGTATGGTTTCTTCCTGATGCTACTGAAATGGATGATTTCCATTGGGAAGATGATTTTGCACGTTCCTTAGCTGTTTTTTTAAACGGCGAAGGGATAAGATCAGTAAGTCAAGATGGAACAAAAATAACAGACCATCATTTTTATCTCCTTTTCAATGCCTATTGGGAAGACGTCGAATATCAGCTCCCTGATCAACGCTATGGTACGAGCTGGATTAAAGTTATCGATACAAACTTGGATACAATATCCGAGCATGCTATCTTCGAGGCAAACAGTAGAGTTAGTGTTCCCTCGCGTTCAATTTTGGTACTCATGTCAAGTTAGGAAACAGCAGATTTAGTTCAACATTATGCAGAAAACTGGAGTTACACAGCTCGGGGTACGCTGGGAGGGGGACTTGGCGCAGATACGAGTATGGGCGCCAAACGCAAAGACAGTAAATTGCGAGTTAAGCAAAACGTACCATTCATTGCCGCTCGAAAAACAAGAATATGGTTATTGGTATACCGAAAGTCGGTTGCCACAACGGGGAGATTACTATAAAATCATCATAGATGGGGTCCCATATCCCGATCCAACATCGCGATCCCAGCCAGAGGGCGTGCATGGGCCATCTGCTATGGTTGATCTCGCTTATCCCTGGACCGATCAAAGATATGTGCCGCCATTGCAACGTGATTTAATCATTTATGAATTACACGTAGGGACATTTAGCACAAATCACAATTTCGCAGGTATAATTGAAAAAATACCCTATTTAAAAGATCTGGGGGTAAATGCGATCGAAATTATGCCTATAGGGCAATTTCCAGGTGAAAGAAATTGGGGTTACGATGGTGTTTTCCCTTTTGCGGTGCAGCATTCTTATGGAGGAGCCCATGAATTGCAGCGACTGGTGGATGCATGTCACCACGCAGATATTGCGGTCATTTTGGATGTTGTGTATAATCATTTTGGACCTGAAGGAAACTATCTCTCTTATTTCGGACCGTATTTGACAGATAAGTATCATACTCCATGGGGCCAAGCTATTAATTATGACGATCAATTCAATCATGGGATTCGTGATTTTGTAATGTCAAATGTACGGATGTGGTTTGAAGATTTTCATATCGATGGCCTACGCATGGATGCGGTACATGCAATAAGAGACTTTGGTCCTATACACATTCTTCAAGATATACGCAAGGAAGTGAATGCAATTATCAATAGCACTAGAAAACAAAGATACTTATTTGTTGAATGCGATCTTAATGACCGTAGATTTCTAGATCCTCTAGAAAAGAATGGATTTGCAATGGATGCACAATGGCTAGACGAGTTTCATCATGCTTTGCGGGTAACAGTAGGTGAAGAAAGAAAAGGCTATTATAAAGAATTCGAAGGGATAACTCATCTTGCCAAAGCCTACGAGCAGGCTTACGTATTTGACGGTTGCTACTCTAGTCATCGTCAAAAGTTCTTTGGTACTGATGCCAAAGGCATCTCGGGAAATAAATTTATTGTATTTAGTCAGAATCACGATCAGGTAGGTAACCGCATGCTAGGTGAGCGAAGCGCCTCGCTCTATAGCGATGAAAAAATAAGATTAATGGCTTTGGCAGTGTTCCTATCGCCGTATATTCCCTTGTTGTTTATGGGAGAGGAATGGGGAACTAAAAAGCCCTTTCAGTATTTCGTCAGCCATAGTGAGCCTGAATTGGTGGAAATGGTGAGAGCGGGAAGGAAAAGTGAATTTGCTGATTTCCAAGGAGAAGGACAGTTTCCAGATCCACAGGATCTAGCTACATTCGAACGTTCAATATTGGACTGGAGCGAACAGCATCATATTTCCAACCAACAGCATTTGGCTTACTACAGGGATTTAATCGCACTTCGTAAAACCCATCCCGCCTGGAGTAACATCCAGCGCGAAGACTTAACAGTTGACTGCTTGCCAACACAGAATACCTTGATTTTACGTGCCGGAAATGGTGCGGCCAGGCTCCTGGCAATTATGAATTTCTCGAATGAAATACAGCATATTTCTATCAATGAACACCAAAAATGGCAGTTAGTGTGGGACACGGGAGATGCGAATAACCATAAGTATGAGCTGGGATCTGGTCTGTTGACCAAAACGTGCTCAATACCCGCCCTGAGTGGACTCGTTTTTTCGACAATATGATCCTATTAAATGTAGTTCAAATGAATGGAAACTCAAAAAGGTTAAAAAGTGAAATGATACAAACTAAGTCCTTTCATAGATTGTACTTAACCAAAGACTGCTTGTCCCAGTCGTGAAGAAAGTTTTTTAAAAGCTAGGTTCCTTTCCAACCTAGCTTTTTATTTTATACATTAAGTGTATTAGCCTACAAATTTATTTTACGAATATTCTGCTTATTTATATAAAAAACAAACGATTTGTACTATGGACTAGTTCATAAAATAAACTTAAGTTATTTACATTTCTAAACATTGAATTATGAAACATGAAAGCGGAACTACCGCTAAGTTCAAAACTAAGACACTTTTAAATGGAGAATCGTCATTGCAAGAGCTGTTTTTGGATGGGATTATGGATTTGTATTGGGCAGAAAACCATTTGGTCAAATCTCTTCCAAAAACGATAAAAGCTGCAAATTCGTCAGCTTTGATAACTGCTATCGAAAATCATCTCAAGGAAACCGAGCAGCATTTTGTGCGATTGGAGCAGATCTTCAAGCTAATGGGTAAGGAAGCCTTGGAAAAGAAATGCGATGCGATGGAAGGATTGACCAAAGAAGCAGAGGAGATAATAGGAAGTACCGAGGCCGGCACTGTGGCCCGCGATGTGGGCATAATCTTAGCTTCGCAAAAAGTAGAGCATTACGAAATTGCAAGCTATAGTGGATTACTTCAGCTCGCCTTTACACTAGGTTTGCAAGAAGTCGCCTCGCTATTGGAACGGACCCTGGAAGAAGAAGAAGCCGCTGATGCATTGCTGTATGAGGTCGCAGAAAACCAAATCGAATACACTGCTCCAGAACAATAAATTTTAATCTTATTACAATGAAAAAGAGAGACACACAAGTTAAAATGGTTAAACAGCCAGAAAATGAGAAAATTAAATCATTAAATCAACATATATCCGATGCTAGTGGTGAACTAATGACAACAGATCAGGGAGTTAAAATCAATGATGATCAGAACTCACTACGTGGCGGTGACCGGGGCGCTACATTATTAGAGGATTTTATTCTGCGTGAAAAGATTACTCACTTCGACCACGAACGTATCCCCGAACGTGTAGTACATGCAAGGGGATCTGGCGCACATGGTGTATTTAAATTGTACAAACCATTAGGTGAGCTTACAAAAGCGGCCTTCCTGAATGATACAGAAACGGAAACGCCGGTGTTCGTACGCTTTTCAACTGTCGCTGGATCTAGAGGGTCTACGGATCTAGCGCGTGACGTACGTGGATTTGCTGTAAAGTTCTATACACAGGAAGGTAATTTCGATCTGGTCGGGAATAATATGCCCGTTTTTTTTATACAGGATGCAATGAAATTTCCAGATTTGGTACACGCAGTAAAACCTGAGCCTGATAATGAAATTCCGCAGGCGGCATCCGCACACGACACTTTTTGGGACTTTATTTCACTAATGCCTGAATCTACCCACATGATAATGTGGCTCATGAGTGACCGCGCTATTCCGCGCAGTTACCGTATGATGGAAGGATTTGGAGTCCATACTTTCCGATTTATCAATAAAAAGGGGGAAGCACATTTTGTGAAGTTTCATTGGAAACCACTATTGGGCGTGCATTCCGTCGCATGGGATGAAGCGCAAAACATTTCTGGAAAAGATCCCGATTTTCATCGACGCGATCTTTGGGATGCCATTGAATGTGGTGCATTTCCGGAATATGAATTGGGTGTGCAGATTATCCCTGAAGCTGACGAATTTAAGTTTGATTTTGATTTATTGGACTCAACTAAAATTATTCCAGAGGAACTAGTTCCCGTTCAAAGAATCGGTAAAATGACGCTTAACCGAAATCCAGATAATTTTTTTGCTGAGACTGAACAAGCTGCTTTCCATATTGGGAATGTTGTTCCTGGTATTGACTTCACAAATGACCCCTTACTGCAAGGTCGTTTGTTTTCCTACACAGATACTCAATTGATTCGATTGGGTGGTCCTAATTTCCATGAGATTCCAATTAATCGTCCGATCAATTCTTCCTATAATAACCAACGTGATGGATTTATGCGACAACGAATCGATCGCGGTAAAACGAGCTACGGTCCGAATTCACTTGGAAACAATGATCCAGCACAGGTGAAAGAAGCTGAAGGCGGATTCACCAGCTACCAAGAACGCATTGATGCACGAAAAGTCCGCGCTAGAAGTGATAGCTTCCGCGATCACTTTAGCCAGGCTAGATTATTTTTTCACAGCCAGTCGGAACCCGAAAAAAACCATATTATCGATGCTTTTAGCTTTGAACTTGGTAAGGTTAAGGCGGTAGCAATAAGACAACGGATGGTCGGCATCTTATCCTTAGTGGATAAAGGGCTCGCGGCTGAAGTTGCTTTTGCTTTGGGGATTGAAGTACCACAACAGCTCGAAAAGCCGATTAACCGCAGCATCCCTGCTGACGGTGATCCTTCAGATTATGAACCCATCCAAGTTGAAGGAAAGTTAAAAAAATCAGATGCGCTGAGTATGATGAATACGACTAAAGAGAGTATTTTAAGTCGAAAAGTAGCTGTGCTCGCTGCCGACGGTGTGAATGCGGCCACCCTACAGGTAGTCCGTGATGCCATACTGGCTGCTGGCGGAATAGTCCATGTAATTGCGCCAAAACTGGGCGAAATAATTGCATCGGACAATACCGCTATTCCTGTGGAAGAGAGTTTTTTGACAGGGGCCTCTGTACTTTATGATGCTGTGTATGTACCAGGTGGTAAAAATAGTGTGGCCACTCTGGAAGCGGAAGCAAATGCTGTTCATTTTTTGAATGAAGCTTTTAAGCACTGTAAAGCTATCGGAGCTGATACTGAGGCGAGTCAAGTGTTGGAAGCCACCTATTTCTTTGATAAATTACCTGAAGAGTTTTCAGAAGAAACTGTACTATCTGAAGGAGTTGTCATCGCGGAGAAACCGTCCGAACTAGCAGACAAATTTATCAAAGCGATTGCACAGCATAGATTCTGGGAACGCGAAAAACCTAGACAGGTGCCCGCTTAGAATTACTGAAATCTCAAAAAATTAAAGGAAAGCCTGGCAATAGCCGGGCTTTCCTTTAGTTCATATATTGTTCGCTTTGAAGCAGTGATATTGCTGCTTCGTTGCCCTGTTGTGCTGCTAAGTCCACAACGGAGAGTCCACGACTATCGACCAATGTTCTATTTGCACCGCTTTCGAGTAAAAGTTTTAAAACGTCATTTCTACCAAACATCGCTGCAAACATTAGGGCGGTACCACCATTTCCATGTTGCAGATTCAAGTCAGCACCATGGAGAATTAATAATTCGGCAATATCCTTGTACCCTTTGAAGGCGACACCCATTAATGCCGTATTACCGCCGCTGTCCTGTGCATTAACATCAGCGCCAGCTTGAAGCAAAAGCTTTGCTGCTGCAAGCTGATTGTTGTAACAGGCAATATTCAAAGGTGTATACCCCTTCACGTCACGTGAATTCAAATCTACGTTTTGTCGGATGAGCTCCTGTAACACTTCAAGGTTGCCCAACCGGGCAGCGTGAATCATGACTTCTGTCGTTTGTATCATAAATAATTTTTTTAAGAGATTAGGTTACAAAGTCTTACTCGTGGATCATCTAAATATGGTCGATTACTCCAGACCGATGGCATTAGGTGGCAGGGTTTGCAATTTTAAAATAGAATGCCCGAGGATTCGGGCATTTCTAATACTATGATGCAGATTCATTTACACCTGACATCGCAATTTCTGTCAGAAGACTATCAGTCTGTTTTTCCTCGTCTAAAGTTTGCTGAAGTAATTGCTCGGCCTCACTATGTTCCATAAGTTTTGCATAGGTCACCAAACAACCATAACTGGCAATTTCATAATGCTCTACCTTTTGTGCGGCCGAAATAAGTGCAGCATCCAACGCTGGGTCACCTTCAAAGCTCTCAACGATTTCGTCAGCTTCTTCAAGAAGACCTTCCATAGCTTTGCATTTTTTACCACGTGCGCTCATTTCCATCGATGTAAATACTCCTTTCAGGCGCTCAATGTGACCTTCAGTTTGGCTATAATGTTGCTCAAATGCTTGTTTTAACTCGTAGCTTTCAGCTGCCTTACTCAGCTTTTTCAAGCCTTTCAAAAGTTGTTTCTCTGCCCCGAGCATATCCTTTAACTCGTCTATAAATAATTCATGTAAATGCGCATTTGGCATCTGTTGATTGTTTTGCTTTGATGTTGCCATAATTTTGATTTTTTTATAAGAAGAACAGCAGTGGAAATGTGATGGTTTGAATGTTTTTTAAAAGTTTTGCGATTATTTCAATATCTTCATTAATGTCTGCCCATTATGCGGCGCGTAGCCGTTTTGATCATTATCAAAATAGAAATAAATATCCTTTCCTTCGTCTTGCCAATAAGTACATTTTTCTACCCAACTGATCAAATTATTTTTTGTATAGCTGCCTTGATATTTATTTCCTGGACCATGCAAACGTATGTAAACAAAGTCTGCCGTGGTAATAACTGGATTCTGGTACCCGGCGAGATCATAAATGCAATAAGCACAATTATAATGTTCAAGTAGCTTATAAACTTCCGGAATGTTCCAACTAGAATCGCGAAACTCAAACACAAATCTATGGTCGGTAGGTAACATCTCAAGAAAGTTATAAAGCCTTTCGGTATTAACATGCCATCTTGGCGGCAATTGAAATAGGATAGGACCCAGCTTTTCTTTCAAATGGGCTGCCCGTTGCATAAATTGATCAATCGTATCGTGATCAACATGCAATTTCTTTACATGTGTGATGAAACGGCTGGCTTTTACAGCAAATATAAAATCCTCTGGCACTTGTTGATACCAATTGATAAACATATCGTCAGTGGGGAGCCTGTAAAAGGAATTATTGATTTCAACCGTCGGAAAAATGTCGGAAAAATACCTCAATTGATTATCATTTTTCAACTTTGCTGGATAGAATGTTTGTTTCCAATGCTTATAATGCCAACCAGATGTCCCTATATATATCTTTGCATTCTTCATATTATTTTGGATAAAACCTACACCAAAAGAACAGCGACATGGACCGAATGGTTGACAAAATTTAGGGGATGCTACAGGCGCTTATAAAAACAACGAATAGCCTAAAACGTAAAAAAGGCAAACCATTCTACTGATCTGCCTTTTGGGTAAGTAATCGGGCTCGAACCGACGACCCCTAGAACCACAATCTAGTGCTCTAACCAACTGAGCTATACCTACCGTGATTTTGATGTCACAAAAGTAGTACTATAGGCCATATCTTCCAAATGTTTTTTAAACTTTTTGATTAACCGATTGTCTATCAAATGGTATATTTTTGCCGAGCGATATTAGAAAGTAGTATAAGATAGTGTTCGTACAACATTTTCGGTCCAAATATCTATAATTGCAGCTTGGTCTATTATTTGTATTATAATATTTATGGGAAAATTTTTAAAATTTTTATTGATCGTGGCCGTTTTGGCAGTAGGGGCTTGGTTTGTCTATCAAAAATACAACAGCGGGCCTAAAGTAGAAAGCAAGCACCAGCTGCTGGTCGATCGCATTGAAGCGATGGGTAAATTGGAGCTTGTTAAATATCGTTACAGTGATGTTGTTGAACATAAAAACATCAATACTTTTTTGCCTACAGCAAGCGTATTACTCATTGTCAAGGCAGATGCTGTAGGTTGTGTAAACTTGACTAAACTGACGCCTGAGGATATTAAGGTAATAGGAGATTCTGTTTCCATCAAATTGCCGGCGCCAGAAATATGTTATATTAAGATTGACCATGAGGCATCAAAGGTTTATGATACCAAAATGGCATTTCTTAGAGAGGCTGAACTGGTTGATGAAGCCTATAAAACTGCTGAAAAAGCGGTAGCAGACGATGTGAAAAAATCGGATATTCTGCAACAGACCAAAGCAAATGCGACCACGGTCTTTAAACCTTTATTACAAGGATTGGGATTTTCAAAAATCAACCTGACATTTGAATAAATTCATTGGTAGGTGGGCACAATAAAAAAGCTAGACACTCAGGTGTCTAGCTTCCTACAATAAATCTATCTCCGGCCGTCTCCCGACGGGAGAGCACATAATTATGCTATTATCACAGGATGAACAACAATCAAAACCATATCGTTTTATTTTTTTGAAGATGTGTCTGGTTGAGGTGTAGGAGGAATATCACCTCGCGATTCACTTGAATTTGTATCTCTATATTGGATTGTTGTCGTGTCATTTGGTACCGAATCCCGCATTAATTCATTTGATTTTTGCTCATTGGTTTTACCATTACATCCATACATTGCCATTAAAATGGATGTTATCACCATAAGGGTTTTCACTGTCTTCTTCATAAGCTAATCTTTTGTTTAAATTTTCTAACAGGGTTTAAATCCTGTCATTGTCTTTAATAGAACAGTTTCGACTTAAGAGTCGTTTAACTTTTTAATTTTAGTTTTTTTAATTACCTATTTAACAATAGACCATCTTGACGCCCACTGTTAACGATATTGTTTTGTAAAAAACTTTTTACAGTTTACTTATGTTCCTATTAGTATAGACAATAAGTTCATGTAAATTAGAAATTATGATACAGTTAATGCTTGTGGACGACCATCATTTAGTGAGAAATGGTTTTCGATTAATTTTGGAATCTCAAAAAGATATGGCTGTATTGGCTGATGTCGAGAGTGCAGAGGGGGCTTTGGATATGTTGGCACAAAATATTCTACCGGATATCATTTTAACGGACGTTAAAATGGAAGAAATGAATGGCATTACATTCATAGGACGTCTCAAGGAAAAATATTCGCAAATCAAAGTGCTTGCCCTTTCGATGATGAATGATATACAGACTGTTTTTGAAGTGTTACGTGCTGGTGGAGACGGTTATCTCGTCAAAGACAGTTCCGCTGATGAGGTAGTCTTTGGAATCCGCCAGATTGCGAACGGAGAAAAATATCTCAGTGTTTCATTAGGTCTTTCCTGTATAGAGAATTACAGACTATACATAGAAAATAATCCGGATAAACGTATTATAATGACTAAATATGATATCTCAGAACGGGAATTGGCCGTACTTGAATTGATTTCAGAAGGTTATACCAATGCCGAGATCGCTGATCGTATATTTTTAAGTAAACGTACAGTGGAAGGGCATCGGCAGCGCTTGATCGAAAAAACGAGAACAAGAAATACAGCTGAATTGGTCAGATTCGGTTTTCATAATATGCTCTTACATTAATAAATTAAATAATTATGGCGACAAAAAATGAAAATAGATTGGTCGGAAAAGAAATGGAGAAAAAGAAAAAAGTTAAACTTGGCACTGATGGTGAAGTGCTAAAAGATGTAGGTCATAAGGATAGGGGTGATGCTGAAGCAGGTGTGGATCCACAGGTTGACCAACTCAATGATATGCCAAATGATCCCACAGACCGGCCCAAAGAGAAAAGGAAATAAAGAAAGTCGCTTTAGTAGGCGACTTTCTTTATTTCCTTTCTAGTTTTTCCCTTGCTTTTCAATAGCCTTGATCAGCTCATCCTTGGTCATATCATGTCGGCCAGTGATTTCGAGTTTTTTGGCCATTTGCAAGAGTTCATCTTTTGTTTTACTGGCGTTGCCATTTTCGGTGCTTCGTTGAGTCGATGAACCCTTTGTGTTACTTTTATTCATACTTTTTGCTTTGTCGGTGTTACCATGTGACTGTCCTTTGGATGTGTTACTGGCAGTACGTTTTGCTGTGTTCATAATATTTTGATTTATGTGTTACTTATTAGCTGAACAGCTTCGTGAGTCTAAACGTTGACCGATTTACTACGTGAAGATCGTGTACTTCTACGTTTTTTATAGGAGATCTATGTCCTTGCAAATACATTAATAATTGCTTTATTGAATGCAGGTAAATCTTCAGGTGTGCGACTACTTATCAGTCCCTCGTCAATAACAACCGCGGCATCTTCCCAAATGGCGCCCGCGTTGATTAAATCTATTTTTATCGCTTCTACCGAAGTCATTTTCTTACCTCTGACAAGATCTGCGTTGATTAAAAGCTGAGGACCATGACAGATGGCCGCAATTGGCTTATTACGCTCCCAAAAAGCGTTAATCAATGCTATGGCGGTTTTGTTGGTGCGAAGTTTATCGGGATTGATGACGCCACCAGGTAACAGAAGGGCGTCGTATTTATTTTCCTCGGCCTCCTGAAGCGTGACATCGACAACATACTCTTTAGACCATTCATCACCTTTTTTTGAGCGAACCTTAGTTTTCGAAGGTGATATAATATGCGTTTTGGCACCTGCATTTTCCAATGCTTCTTTCGGACTGCTCAATTCGATTTCTTCAAAACCATCGGCAACCAAGATGGCGATCTTTTTGTCTTTTAATTTTTCCATGTAAAGAAATGTTTTGTTCTTATATTGAACGGTTGTTCTTTATGGAAAGTTTGTATTAATCTCAAATTAAGCTGTAATTCCGCAAACTCTTTCTCCATTAACATTGTCCATTTATAAACCATAATATAATGCATAAAATCGCTGTTTTCCGCGCGCTTCAATTGGGTGACCTGCTTTGTGCAATGCCGGCAATCACCGCATTAAAGTATAATTATCCTGAATCTACGCTATATTTTATTGG
Organism: Sphingobacterium athyrii; assembly: GCF_003071065.1. GTDB lineage: Bacteria > Bacteroidota > Bacteroidia > Sphingobacteriales > Sphingobacteriaceae > Sphingobacterium > Sphingobacterium athyrii. Next base: position 555,978 of record NZ_QCXX01000003.1, read on the forward strand.
CCTTCCGCATATGGAGGCGCTGCTGGAGCGCTTCGATTGCGTGGATGAATTTATACCCTTTCCCGGACATCCAGAGCTGCCGGAAATACCCTGTAATCCATTGGCTTTGGCGGATTTTATGAAAAAAATGCAAGCCGAAAAGTTTGATCTCCTCCTGCAGTTGCAAGGAAATGGTACAATCGTAAATGATTTCTTAAAGAATTTTGGAGCCAAGCGGTTGGTTGGCTTTCGGCCGAGTGGATCACCGGGTGACAGCGACTGGCTAGAATATCCCGATAAGCTGCATGAAGTAGATAGGCATCTGGCACTTATTGATTTCTTGGGGCTCCGGATAACAAATAGGGCCATGGAATATCCTTTATTTAGCTCGGATTGGGCTGACTTCGAAGTAATAAAAAATAGTCTTACTTATCCTTTTGTTATTGTCCATGTTGGAAGTCGGGATACAAAGAGGCAGTGGCCGCTTGAAAAGTTTGTATGCTTAGCCGAGTATCTTCATGACCGGGGGTATCAAATTGTGCTTACAGGTGTCTTGGGAGAGAAGCTACGGATTGCCGAGTTTGAAAACCTGCTGACCTTTGGTGCGCTCAATCTATGTGCTCAGCTAGATTTGGGTGTCCTGGGCTGTCTTGTCCGGCAAGCTTCCTTGGTCATCTGTAATTGCACGGGAATCTCCCATATCGCGGCTGCCTTAGAAACCAGAAGTATTGTGATTAGTATGGATGGCGAACCCGAAAGATGGGGACCCCAGAACAAGCGCCTACATAGAATCTTTGACGCAAAAAAATCCATTCAAATAACCGATATTTTTAGTGCAATTGATTCCCTTCTTGAATTTCAGTTTCCCGTCGGCCGAAACGCAGCAGCAAATCCGAAAATTTCTGAAGAATAGCATCCACTGTAAACGGAGCATGCTCAGCCTGACTATATTGCTGATCGACAAAAATATTGATCGAATTTTTTGACTGTTTGCCAGCACTAACTGGGTATAGAATAAAGGCAGATTCCTGCGACCAAGGGATATGTTGAGGATTTGTTTGCGCATAAAGTACAAGGGTGGGCGTCTTTAAGGCACACGCCATATGAACCAGCCCGGTATTGACTGTGATCACGGCTCTGGCACGCTGGACAAGTGATAGTAGATCTGAGATAGATGTTTTACCGATCAGGTTGATCAATTGCCGTGATTCGATATTTTTTTGGCACGCAGCTAAGTAGTCGTTATCATTCTTACCCACCAGTAGCACCGGATAATCAAGGCCGAGTAACTTTTGTATAAGTTCCTGCGCGATTTCTACTGGGACTCGCCGCTTTTCTTCCGAAACATCATAATTAAGGACGATACAATGGCTTAGTGGGGCTGATAATTCCAAATTCCAGGGGTGATCCGGTAGTTTTAAATCAGGCAACCGATTGGTATGCGATGAGATCCCTAAATGGGTTAAAAGCCCCAGATCTCGTATAATTTGATGCTGCACCTGAAATAGTGGTTCCTGGTCTGGCACCCAATCAGTGAGTAGGGAATAGGGGTTCTCCCGCATATAAGCTGCCCGTTTGGGAATGCCCGCCATATATGCAAGAAAGATAGCTGCCATGGGGTTTTGACTATAAACATTAAAAATCAGGCAGCCGTCAAAATGCAGGGCTTTGATGACGTGAATAAGGGCTTCGGTACTTGCTGCTGAATCTTGATCCGCCAGTTTCATCCAAGGGGCATCGTATTGGATATAGTCATCTATAGTCCCCAGATAGGGTATAATCGGAATGGCCATTTTTGAGGCAAGCAACGTAATTTTGCAGAATGGCATTTGATGTTTTATTTCCTGCAGCGCTGCATTGTTCATAATAAGATCACCCATATTATCGAGGCGAATGACCAACAGGTTTCTACAATCTTTCCACTGTCCCATATTAACTTATTTTCTTTAATACTTGCTTATTTTCCTGTACGCGCTGGATGATTTTGGTTGTTGACTGTTGGTGAACATGTTCAACATACACCAGCTTGGTACCCAAAGTGTCTAGCAATCCCTTTTCGGGTATGTCTTCATCTCGGTAAGCTTCGCCCTTTACAAACACATGTGGTCTTACTTTTTCTAACAGTGGGATTGGATTATCCGATCCTGCATCCCCAAAAGGGACCACATAATCCACGGCTCCCAGTGCGCAAAGTACCTCAATGCGATCCTCCAGCCTGTTCACCGGGCGCGAAGCTCCTTTCAATCGGCTAATACTATTATCCGTATTGATCCCTACAATAAGAATGTCCCCCATTGTTTTTGCCTTGCCCAAATAATGGGCATGCCCAGCGTGGAAAATATCAAAACAGCCATTCGTAAAAACCAAGCGATGTCCTTTCCGAAGCCTATCGCATAGTGCTTCTAATTCGTTCAAATCAGCAACAACTTTATTGTCTGATTCGCTGATCTTATGAGCCAGCTCCTGGCAGCTACAAGATGCAGTTCCACTTTTCGCTATTCCAATATGTGCTGCTTTGATACTCAGGTCAATAGCGCTGTCCTGATCAAGCCCATTAAAATAGGCGAGACAGAGCGCAGTCAGAAATGTATCGCCCGCACCCGAAAAATTACCTTCTTTTAACTCAGGCACAGTATAGTGGATAGGGGGATCGTTCCTTTTAAAGAGCACAACACCATCTTTGTCTAACGTAAGGGCTACCCAATGTGCATTAGCGAGTTCAGCTAACTGCTGCGACCATTGCATCCCCTGATGTACGCGATCTTCATCCTCGTGCTGGCCTAATATCTGGCGTGCCTCTTCATAGTTAGGTTTGATCAGATCCGGACGAAGGCAACTGTATTTTCGGTAATCTTTGCTATCCACCACAATTATTTTAGGATGCAGTTGTTGCTCCTGATAAAGCATCTGAATTAATTTGTCCGGAATGCTCCCCTTATCATAATCTGCAACGAAAATAATATCAACTGACTGAAGGGCATCTTTAATCGCCAGAAGGTAAAGTTGCAGCATATCATCGTCAAAACTGTATTTTTGACCGATATCATAACGTAGCAAACATTGCTGCTCCCTGCGCAGTCTTGTCTTGGTAAGTGTCTGGCAATTTTTACTATACAAAATTCCAGTGGTTTCTATTCCTTTTTGCTGCAACTCATCGGCAATAAGCACTGCATTAGCATCGTCTCCAAGTACGGTAACGACAGATACCATCGCCCCCATGTTGTGCAGATTAACAATGACATTTCCGGCTCCACCTAGGCAATGCACTGCGGTCTTTACATCAAGTACCGGAACGCCTACGTCTGGTGCAAGCCTTTTGCATTCACCGTCCAGATAGATATCCAGCATACAATCCCCAAGAACCAAAACCTTTGGTTTGTTAAATCCATTTTTTATCAATTCATTTAATCTCGTATCCTTCATAATGTCTGTTTTTTAATGCGATAAGCTGATTGAGCTCAAGGAAATCGTCAAGAACAAAATCGGGTGTAAATTTGGGATTGCTAATCTGGTCGTCTAAACGTTCTCTTTTGCTTCTATCCACCAGAATGGTTTGGCAGCCAGCTGCTCGTCCTGCGGCTACATCATTGAGAATATCACCGATCATCCAGGATTTTTTAAGGTCAATATGGAGTTCGCTCGCTGCTTTATAAAGTAAACCGGGCAGTGGTTTACGGCAGTTGCATTGCGCCTCTGCCGGTATATCCGAATGCGGACAGTAATAAATCCCGTCCAAGATGATATGTTCGGTTTTCAGCTGATCCCGTAGTTCTGAAAACGCGATTTCCAGGTCTGCTGCGGTAAAATACCGTTTGGCAATGCCAGATTGGTTGCTGATGACGACTAATTTATAACCTCTTTTTTGCAGTAGCCGGAGCGCAGGAAAAATATCAGGGTAACATTTGATACGTGCAGGATCAACGTTATAAGGCACATCCTTGATGAGCGTTCCGTCTTTATCCAGAAATATTGCTTTATCCATTGTTTATGCGATCAGTTTTTTGTGAACGATATGATGTTGCTTGGAAATGGAACCCATGTTCATCTGTTGCTCGACAAGGGCACACAGCTGATGGATGATATGGAGCTGTACCTCCTGAATGCGTGCGGTATTCTCGGAGGGGACAATCAGATTGTATTCGCCATAGGCTGTGGCCTGCCCACCATCTTTTCCGAGAAGGTTGACACAGGTAATGTTCATCTTATTGGCCTCTTTAAGCGCATTGATAATATTTGCCGATTTTCCGCTGGTGCTCAGACAGATGAGCATGTCGCCCGACTGTCCCAATGCTTGAACTTGCCGTGAAAAGATGCTGTCGTAACCGAAATCATTTGCCCATGCGGTCAGGACCGAAGAGTCCGTATTCAAGGAAATAACTGGATACCCGGGCCGATGGGGAATTTCAAAACGACCGATCAATTCCGCCGCGAAATGTTGGCTTTCAGCGGCGCTTCCGCCGTTACCACAGATCATGATCTTTTTGCCATGACGTAAGACATCCACCATTTTGTAAGCCAGTCTGGCAATCCCTCCAGCCAAAACTTCGGCAGCCAGTTCAAAGGTTCGGGAGGAGCCCATAAAAGTATCCTTAATCTGCTCAATCGCTTCTTTTTCTCGCTGCATGGGTATACATTGCTCATACACTTGGGCAATACTTTCACTGATTTTGTTCCAGGTAAAGCTTCGCACATGTTTCAGTGCATTGACTGCAAATCTGATACGTTTTCGCTCGTCAGTAATTAAATCCACTATCGCAGCGGAAAGCTGTTGCGGTTGCTGGGGCGGTACCAGGATTCCGGTTTCGCCATTGCGTACGGTGAATGAAATGCCCCCGACGTCTGCACCGATCACGGGCGTACCGCAAGCCATGGACTCTAAAGGAGTGATACCAAAAGGTTCGTACCAGGGCGTGGTAATAAACAATTCACTTGCGGCATAATAATATTTGAGCGTATCACGTGTTTTCTGACCAGTGAAAATCACCTTGTCGCTTACATTCAGCGCGTTACAAAGGTGTTCAAGACGCACAAATTCTGCGTGATCATCCTCGGCCTGAAGGTTCCCGCCAACAACCAGCAACCTTAATTCGGGGAGTAAGTGCTGTGCATGGGAAAAGGCTTCTATAACATTGTCGATGCCCTTGCGTTTCACCATACGCCCAAGCTGTAAAATATAGGTAAATGCTGGATCGAGCCCCAACTTTTCTTTTGCTTCTGTTCGGTCTAAGGGGTGGAAGTCCTTGGGGTTATAACCACATGGGATAATTTCTATTTTGTCCTGTGGGGCCTGATAATGTTGAATTAGATCCTTTAGATCATTTGGGCATTCAGCAATAATACGCTCAGCCTGCCAAATGATATCTTTTTCGATTTGTTCCCGTACTTTAGGAAACTTATCTGAACAACCCTGATGTAATCGACGGACAGCACCTAGGGCATGAAAAGTTATAACAAAAGGTATTTTAAGTTGTTTTTTTAACGTCATTGCTACCATCCCCGAAAGCCAAAAATGGGCATGGACCAAGTGATAGCTGAGCTCGTTACATTGGATAAAGTTGACCATTGCAGAACTGAATTCGTCCATGTACCCATAGAGTTCCTCTTTCGGAAGTATACGGACTGGACCAGCTTCCACATGTATCACACGAATTAGCGGTTTCCAATACACAATCTGCTCCTGCTCCTCGCTTTCCTTTCGTGTATAGATATCGACCTGATAGCCCTGCAAAGCAAGTTGAACGGCAACCTCCGCAACATAAACATTTTGCCCACCACTATCTTTACCACCTAAAGTGGCCAGTGGAGAGGCATGATCACTGATAAAAGCTATTTTCTTTTGCATGATATTTTGAGTTAATTAATTTTTTGATGAATGAGATAAGTCCATTGTTGTGCGAAACGCTGGATATCAAAAAGTTCAGCGGCCTTCTGCCTGGCCTGTTCACCTAAGTGCTGCGCATGCGTTGGACTGTCAAGCAGCATTTTCATTTTTTCAACCAAGGCGTCAATGTCCAAACCTATATATCCCGTTTTGCCATTTTCGATAATTGTTGACAGTTCAGTTGTCGCCAGACCAACGATGGGCAAGCCTACCATCATTGCTTCGCAGATTGCCAGTCCAAGACTTGTGTATCGGATTGGATTGAAAAAGAAACGGTAGTCCTTAATGAACTCAGGAAGTTCGGGATGCAGTACCTCCCCAATGCCCCAAGGTTCATTTCCCATGCCGATCAGATCCAACGGCACCTGTTTTTGAACGCGCTCAAATAAGTCACTGCCCAGCATGCGACCGCGGGATGGAAGGTTGTTCACAACCACAATCCCCCTGTCGAGAAGCCCTGTATATTTAACGCCATGCACATCGACACCATGCGTGATGACCCGTACGTCCGGAAGATCCGTTTTCCACATCAATTTATTGAAATGCGTCACATGTACCAATGTTACTGCGGGATTGGTCACGGGATGCACCTCGTCACAGGGCTGCTGCCAGGGTGGGTCATGCTCAATGTAAATACCGGGGAGTTGACGCTGCTCGGACGATAGGATATCATATTGATCCTGAAGATAATTTTCATCACATTGAAAGAGTATAAGGTCGAATTCAAGATTCCGTACTTCGCTTGCTGGAATCTCGATCACATTTTCTCCAAAAGGGAAGGTGCTACCTCTGCCGACATATCTGGGGCCGTGTTCTGGCGTATAGGGGACATAAAGAATGTAATCCCCCTGAGATAAATAGTATAAATAGGAGCCATGGATGTGCCAAGTGAGGACGCGTGGTTTGTGTGCCATAATTTTCTTGTTTAATAAAAAATAAAAGATCAACCATACTATAGAGGTCAGGTTCGTCCCTGCTATAAGCGTAATCAACTTATCTTTTGATTAATGAACTGCTGACGGAGGCAGTTGGTTGAATGGACTAATACCCTTTTAAAGGAATGAAATACTTTATCTTGCGTATAAAAACTATATTTTAACTTTTGAGCAACCAAACTATGCGGGCAGGCGTTACATCAGAAAACCCTATGGACATCAAGCCCAAGTTGCATCTGGAACCAGCAGAAATTAATAGAAGTCTGCGCATGGTCATTATTGATGGCTTGTGTTCTGAAGTGGTTGTCTGTTTGAGCAGTGGCGCGATTTTAGTCGGCGCGGCACTGCTGCTCGGAGCAAGCAACTTCCAGATTGGCTTACTTGCCTCTTTCCCTACACTCTGTAACTTGGCGCAACTGCTCACCATTCTATTGATACAACGTTACCCTAACAGAAAGTTAATTACGGTCTTAGCGGTATTTCTGGCAAAGATGCCGCTGTTGATTATCGGAATTGTGTTATGGAGAAATACCCAGCTATCTTTTAGTATCCTGCTGGTTTTTATGTTTATTCATTATTTTTTGAGTGCAATTGGTGGGGCTGGCTGGAATGCCTGGATTAAGGATCTTGTTCCCGAACAACAGTTGGGAACTTATTTTTCCAAACGCACACGGCTTATGCAGCTAACAAATATTGCTGTAAGTCTGGCTGTGGCAGCATTGGTTGATTATTATACCAAATACAAGGGGGATGAATTACCCAATCTGTATGGTATTTATTTTTTTGCTGCCGGTCTGATAGGCGCAATTGGCGCGTTCTTTCTCATACAGGCCAGCGAGCCTAAACAAGAAATATCTGGCGGGAATTTAGGCCGATTATTACTCGAGCCACTAAAAAATACAAACTTTAAAAATCTGCTTATCTTTAATGCCGCCTGGGTACTGGCCATCAACTTAGCGATTCCCTTTTTCACGGTGTTTATGCTCCAAACCTTGGGGCTGTCGATGAAAGTTGTTATTTTGTTGACCGTGGTCAGTCAGATAGCCAGTGTTGCAGGTCTTCCTTTATGGGGCAAATTATCGGATCGGTATAGTAATAAAAGTATAATTTACCTTACGGCACCAATCTATATCTGCTGTATTCTTTTATGGATATTTGTTGGCATTTATTCCCGGGCACTACCCAATCTGATTCTTTTGGTCGTCCTCCATATCATGACTGGGATTTCGACGGGAGGCATCAATTTGGCGCTCACAAACATTGGCTTGAAACTCGCACCAAAAACGGATGCCATTATATATATCACTGTAAAGAATATGGTAGCCTCATTTTTTACTGCACTTGGGCCTATATTAGGTGGTTTACTGGTAGACTACTTCGCAACACGAGAACTGCAGATCAGCATTTCCTGGAAGAGTCCGAATTTGGAATCTGTTGCAAAATTGATTTATCTGCATGAATGGAATTTTCTCTTTCTACTGGCTTCAATACTGTCTTTTTTTTCACTTCGCTGGCTTGGCAAAGTCCAGGAAAACGGGGAAGTAAGTCACCAATTGGTAAAGCGCATTATGAAAAAGCGGTTTCGGGCCGGGTTAAAGGAGCGTCTGCTTGTGGGGAATATTATTACTTTACATGCGCAATTAAAACAGATTTTGAAACGAAAAGAGCTACCCACCAAGGAATAAGTCACGACAAGATAATCACCCAAAGTGAGCACCTCACTAGATATCGATAAGGGCAAAACTGGTATCATCGCCATGATGCGCCTTCAAAACGGGAACGGCCACATTGTAAATGGGGATGCCTGCCGGCGACTGCGCTTTAAATTTGCCCGCATGAGCATGCCCATGGAATGCGGCTGTAACATTTCGGCGCTGAATAGGTTCCATCAGATGTGTTGAGCCCAAAAAAGGATAAATCTCTTTGGGTTCGCCCACTACGGTATCCGCTATGGGGGCGTAATGGAGCAAGGCCACTTTTTTTATGTCTGTATATTCCTGCTCTAGCCTAGCAAGAGCCCGATCCAATAGGAGGGATTCATTAACTGCTTCCTGAACAAAACTTTTCATTGCATCTTCGCCAAACATCGAGAGCATATAGCGGTCAAACCCCCCGCCAAAACCCTTGACGCCAGCAAAACCGATATCTGCTACGACAATAGCCTCCCCATCCAGGACGGTGACTTTGCTATCGGTTAGAATCTGACGAATCTGCTTTTGACGGCCCTTTTCATAATCATGATTCCCAAGGACCGCAATCACCGGAATTTGTAAGTGTTTTAATTCCGTGACGAGCATTTCCGCTTCTTCTTCATCTCCGGTATCTGTCAGATCGCCACATAATAGCAGGACTTTGGCTTTGGGAGAGATTTCCTCAAATATAGTTTTCCATTTTCCCTGTTGGCTCTGATTCATATGAATATCACCTATTGCCGCAATTGTTGTTTTCCTTGCCATCGCTATACAGTTTTTATAGTATATGATTTATAATCCCATTCTTTAATATCAATTTGATATTGCGTTTGATCGATCATCGGGCCCAAGCACACTTTTTCGAGACAGGGGGGAAGTTCATACTGTTCCTGTGCGCGTTTGATCAACTCGTCAAACAGATCCCGTGGAATGATCTCGCGATAATCATGTGGATAAGTAAACTGGAATATAATCAGCTGCGCCAATAAAAGATGCCAATGTTGGTCCATGCGCATCAATAAATGATTCCAGTCAAATTGTTTTCCATAGCGGAGCCACAAATGATTAATGTCAGCGCTATCATGACGTTCCCTATTCTGTACATATAATTTGCACCAGACAAGTTCTTCTGCCGGAACATAACGTACGGGCGTGTCAAATAATATGCCTTCGGGCGCACGATCGTACCAATCCTGTTCAATGGTGCAATTATGATTGACACTGTCGAATATAATATCAATAAAATAAGGTGCTTTATGGATTTTGGCAAGCCACCGGACATCGGTCAATTCAGTCTGGTAACCATTGGCTGCGAAATGTTTCAGGATCGCGGGATACGCACTGCTCTTACAAAAAATATCGAGATCTTTAGTGGGCCGAATAATCCCCGTATAATGAAACATAGCCAGTGCACCACCAACCATAAATGAGCTGCCGCTGGTATGTAGCAGCTGTAACGTATCCTTAAAAAATGAAATGCACTCTTCAGGGGGATTATCAAGATCGATCATAGTATCGTTTTTATTTTTACATAAAACAGCCTTAAAATCGTAGTAGTTTGGATTCAGCAGGTGAAAACGTATTCCCCACATTTAGCTCAGGTATAAGTACTTGATTTCCATTCTTAGGCAAACCGCTTCAACGCTTGGAGACGTTCTATTCAAAGCAAAAGGAGCTGTTTGTTCACAAAGGATTTAACCACAAACAGTTTACCTCTTGTTTATCGGACAATTAAACTAAACTTAAAAATCATGGAAAGTTTATTCGGCTCGGGAGAGGATCTCTCGATGATTCAGATAGGAATCCGCGCATTCATCATGTTCATGGTTGCCCTTTTTTTAGTTCGTTTGGGTGGAATCAGGATGTTGGGCAGAAAATCAGGAGTTGATTTTGTTATTATAATCATGTTGGGCGCGGTATTGGCACGGGGGATTGTAGGGGCTTCACCTTTTATGTCGACCGTATTTGCAGGAGCTGTAATGATTATGATCAATAAGATCTTGGTGCAAGTATCAGCTCGCCTTCCTTATTTAGGTAATCTCGTCAAAGGAAAACCCGCTGTATTATATAAAAATGATCAGATTCAATGGGATCAGATGGATCGATTAGGAGTCAGTCGAACAGATCTATTGACGAGCTTGCGCCTGGAAACCCACAGTATACATCTCGATGAAGTTGATATCGCACTCATGGAACCCAATGGCCGGATCAGCTTTACCCTGAAAACAAAAGCATAATATTTTATGATAAAATAACAGTTATGAAAACAAAAGAATCTTATTCCTTTTTATACCGGAATGGTTTGAGCCTGGTATTCTTAACCCTTTTTATTTTTGCACTCGGCATGCAATTTATCACAGGTTGGAAGGTGCACAACGAGGAATTACAACAAGCGGAGCAAGTACCCTTGACATTAGTTTCCTACCTCAGAACCGGACATTTTATTTCGGCCACTTTTGAAAATTTTGAAAGTGAATTTTTACAGATGGCGCTCTATGTCATGCTTACCGTGGGATTGCGCCAATGGGGATCCGCTGAATCAAAAAAACTGGATGAACCCGAGGAGGTGGATCGTGATCCAAAGCCGAGCCCGGATGCACCTTATCCTGTTCAAAAGGGAGGATGGTTGCTGCGTATATACAGTTCTTCTTTGTTTATTTGCTTTGCGCTGCTTTTCCTGATCAGCTGGGCCGCACATTTCTATGGAAGCTGGCGCCAGCATAATGTGGAACAATCACTCGATGGTTTGCCGCCTGATGCTGCATTAGCTTATCTGCTGATGCCTGAATTTTGGTTTGAGACGTTTCAAAACTGGCAGAGTGAATTTTTATCTGTACTTTCTATTGTATTTTTTACAATTTTTTTAAGGCAAAAGGGATCACCGGAATCCAAACCCGTAGATGCGCCCCATGCACAAACCGGAAAGAACTGATCTGTTAACGATTAAAAATTTATCAAAATAAATCGGACAAGAAATGAAAAAATCGAAATTAATGATAGGCGTTCTGGGTGTAGCATTCACGCTGCTTGCATGTAAGGATAGAACGAATAAAACCGCTGACGATAATGTAATCGCGACCGATAGCTCAGAGACGAGTCATGGTGTGCCGCTGGATAATATTCACCGTAGCCGCCCCGCAGATACACTTCAGGACAGTAGCGGTACCAAAGATCAGGCTGTTCCTTTGGACAATCTTGACCGGGAAAAGGACGGCGAATAAGTTTACGTAGTTCTACCTGTTATTGTTAGCAAGTACTCAAATTGGAAGTTAGGAGAACTTTTCCATTTTTGATAACGTTCAACATTCAAATAGTTTGAACACTTAAACACTTGTATATGAAAAAAATCAGTCTTTTAGTCGTATTACTTCTTGGATTGTGGGGATGCGACAACAGTAGCAATAAGGGAAATAAGGCAAACGGTTCTTATGATTCATCCATGACACCGGACGAAGGGCAGACTCCTCCAGCTGGCAGGGATACGCTTGCTTCAGATAGTACGGATAGCCTACAACGTCAGCCATCTCCGGCGAAACCACAATAGCGAGTCTGAATACAAGTTATGGTGGTTGGAAGAAGAATTCTATCAAAATGCAGCATTTGGAGGCTGGGTAGCTTCGTTTACCTGAGCCTCTTTTGTGCGCTGCTGTATGGGCAGCCGCTAGATTCAACTAAGGCTCCTTTAGATTCAGCAAGTTTAAGGGACTCGCTACCGGAGAGCCCCCTTATTACCTTAAGAAATTATGCCCATCAATGGCGGGCACAGCTGGATCGCTATTATTCCGAACTGGACAGCGTCAAGCGTACTATTGCCTGGCAGCGTCAAGAACGTAACCAATCTATTCCACTGCAGGTACAGCGCTATATCACCCGAACCATTCCACCGGTAAAGGAGCTAGGGAATAAAATCAAAAATGCACAGAAGCGAGTCATACTGCCTGACTCCATGGCTTCAGCATGGAAAGGTGTGCAAGATAGCGTAGCTACTTTAGCCACGGAGGCCGAACAGTTGCTTGTTGACTTATCCGATATGGGCGCGAAAGCAAAACAACAGCAACAGGTCGTCCGGGCAGCGCAAACAGGTACGTTTTGGTCACATTTACAAAACGTGATACGCAATAATCTCGAACAGGATGGATTATCGCTACACTATTACGATACTGCCTGGGACGGTCGATTGTTGCTGGTACTGGTGAGTCTAGCCTATTTGTATTGTTTATATCTGATGCGGCGGCGAGCCGTAGGGGCCGGGGAGGAGCTACCACTTCACCGTAATCAACCCTGGTGGATTCCCTTATTAAAATTTGCGGTTTTCTTTCTTCTTATGTTGCCCTTAACATCATTCCGCATCCCAGTGCTGGTACTCGAATTAAGCTACCTATTACTATTTATCTTTTTATATATTCTGCTTCATGTCGAACTTTCGGTCGAGAAAGTTCGTATTATGCGCTTAGTTTTCCTTTATTATATTGCCTTGTTAGTGATTCACCTGGTCGTGGGCACGGATTTGCTGACAAGGGGCATTACTGTGCTGGTGAATTTGGCTGGTCTACGTTTGGTCTGGGCTTTGGGAAAACATACCGATGAAAACAATCCTTTTGATCACCTGCATTATTTTATGCGATGGATATTGCTTTTGGTAGGCATACTAGCCATTTTATTTAACCTTTTTGGTTTTCTAAATCTAGCACGGATATGCAGTATTGCAGTAGGTATTGGCCTCCTGCAGGCTTTATCTATAAGGGCTTTTCGGGATATGTTAGCACATGATATCGTCAATTCTTATGAAAAGGCAAGCGAGGAACGTTTCATACGGCGCTTCGATAAGACGAAAATGGTCCAGACATTGGGCCGAATTGTTGGGCTTTTCGCCTTTATTCTTGTCCTGATTGTTTGGACAAATAGCCTGCACCTCACCAGTGAGGTGCGCCGCCTGTTGGATAGCCTGCTAAATAGTAGTCATAGTATAGGAAGTATAACCTACACCTATGGTGACATTCTCCTCGCAATTGCAGTAATTGCCCTCGCAAACTGGCTACAAAAGAATTTGAAAGACTTGCTGGATGACCCCAACTCCAACAAAAATCCGCGTCGGACAGCTCTTCTGCCCTTGGTCCGTGTATTTATTTTCATTGTCGGCTTTCTGATAGGTATACGGATTTTAGGGCTTAGTATGGATAAACTTACGGTAATCGTAGGAGCTTTAAGTGTTGGTATTGGTTTGGGCCTGCAAAACATTATCAATAATTTTGTATCAGGGGTTATTCTGGTTTTTGAACGGCCATTTAAAGTCGGAGATTATGTAGAGCTGGCCGATAAAAAAGGGCAAGTATTGCAGATCGGTATTCGATCCAGTATTTTGCTTACTGACCAAGGGGCACAGGTCATTATTCCAAATGGCGACCTGCTCTCCGGACGTTTGGTCAATTGGACATTCGGAGAAGCGGATATCCGCTTAAATCTACAATTAACCTTTATTACAACAAGGGCGATCGCGCAATGGAAGCAATGGCTCCATGAGATAATCCCTTCCTTTGACGAAATCGATCCGGGTATTCCACTGAAAATATTCACCAAAGATATAACAGCAGAAGCATATATCCTGTCGGTGCAGGTTGGTATTCAAAATGTACAACAGATCGAACGTTTCAGAAGTAAATTTTTGGAGACTGTTAGGATTGAAGCGATTAAATACGATACGAAAGTTAGTTCGGCCTAGCGAAACAATGCACCCTTACCATTAGCATTTTTTTTCAGACCGATAATAAAGCCATCCTTGTAGATTTTCCAGTTCCTCGGGCTTACTCAGATCAACAATTGTATTGAGTGCCAATTCGAGCGATTGTAGACTATCAGCATTGAGTTCATAAATCGGATAGAATATCGCATGTTCGTTGGGCATATCGACATTTCCCTGTAACCATTTGTAGCCTTCAGCATGAAGATTATCGATCAACGTATCGGTAATGGCATTTAGATAGCGCATCATTTTTTGTATCCATAGGCGCTCATCATCAATTTTATCTGGATAATGCTCCAGGGTAAAGTCGAGGATCAGTTGCTCCCCTTCATCGTTCATGCCCTCACGGATCATCGCAAGGCCCATACTTCTGACTTCTTCTTGATAATAATCCTCTCCATAGTTAAAACTGATTTCGCCGGCACTTGGGCTGGCTTCAATTTTCGCCCGGAGGGCCATCTGTCTATTTAAAAGTTCATGTATATAATCGAATGTCTGTTGCATAATTATTTTGTTTAAAAGGAGAGGACAAAGCCGATTGCTTTGTCCTCAACATTGGAAAGTTGGAGTATAAAAACTATTTTAAACTGGGTCTGACTGGTTTTAATTTGGTCGGACTAGGAGCGCCCGGGCTCGTATTTTTTAATGTATCTTTTGTTGTAGTATCTGCCGCTGGCTGCATAGTCTTTAGCTGATCGAGATGTTTCTGGAAAGCCGGAATTTTGTCAGTTGCAAATTTACGCAGTTCTGCGTCTGTAGTGGCGGTGCCGGTGCTGGCATCCTTAAACAGGGTAATAGCATCCTGGTGGCTTTTGGCCATCAGATCAACATAAGTACGATCAAAATTGGCTGGGTCCGCATTGTTCAACTGATCGATTAACTGCGTGTAATTTTGGTTATCGGGCGTGCTCAATTGCCAGTTTTTGTTTTTAACCAATGTTGCCAGTTCGTTTCCGGCGGCTGTATGATCATCGACGATCATTTGCGCATATTGCTTAATATTTTGATCCTGCGATTTTGTCAGCGCAATATTTGCTGCCTGGATTTCAAAGTTATTGCTTGCTGTCGCTTTACTAGCAAAGTCTATATCCCCAGTTTGTGCTTGGGTCTGACTAGTATCCTGTGCGTAAATGACCATTGTCCAGGTCATTATGGCTATACATAAGCCAACGATTCTTAAAATGATTTTCATAATGCAATTATTTAATATTTAACGATTCTCTTTGTCGCGTGTGTCGCTTTTTCTATGGCGATAATTTATAATAATATAAGTGGCTACCAGAATAAAAACAATACCAATAATAATGGATGTAAACATAAGCTCTTCCTTAAATAATGTATTGCTTTAGGAACACGGCCCAATAGACTAGCGTTTTGAAAATCATTATTTTAGGTATTTAAAGCAAAATTTGTGGCTGATACGCAGGCTTATCGTAAAAGTCCGTTTCTACTATAAAATAAATTCAAAAAAAACTATTCATCTATCAGGGTTGTTTCAGTAAAAAAACAATTTATTCATCTTAAATCACGAAGAAAAACAGATAGCTATGGCACAGTTACTTTTAGTAGACGACCATGCACTGGTACGTTCAGGTTTCCGATTAATTTTAGAGACTCAAGAAGATATAACTGTAATTGCTGAGGCAGAAAATGGTAAAAATGCCTTGGAGTATCTTGTAGATGCTCCTCAGCCGGATCTCATTCTTACAGATCTCCATATGGATAAAATGGATGGTATAAGATTTATTAAGGCAATAAAAGCACGCTATCCTGACATCAAAATTATTATATTAACCATGGATAATGATTTTCATCTCGTAGCTAATGCATTTGATCTTGGTGTTGATGGGTATCTGCTCAAAAGTTCCCACTTGGATGAGATTCTATTTGGTATCAGACAGGTTCAACGTGGCGGGCGTTATATCAGCTCCGCACTTTCTTTTGATCTGATGGATTATTCGGCTCAGCATATTCCAAAGGAGGTAAATAAAACTGACGTTATGACGAGGTATGATCTCTCTGAACGTGAACTATTGGTATTGGAACGAATTGCTGAAGGTTATACCAATGCCGAGATAGCGGATCAAATATTTTTAAGCAAACGTACTGTGGAAGGCCATCGGCAACAGTTATTGGAGAAAACAAATTCTCGTAATACAGCCGGATTGATCCGATTTGGATTTAAAACCAAACTGTTAAGTTAAGCGATTCGCTGCCTTAATGGCATTGTCAAACCAGATAAATGGGCCGGTATTGAAATTAATACGGCCCATTATGAATACCTTTTTTGTTAAATTGTTGTCTCATTTAAGTCCGAAGGGGGATTTCGAGGTTCTACGGGAACACCTTCCGCATCGTTGGCGCTTTCGTCGATTTCTTCTTCATCTAGCTCAGGAACTTCTTCCTGTTCACCAAGGTCTAATTCTTCCCCTGTGTCCAGATCCTCCTGATCGATTTCGGGTTGATCATTGGGATCATTTTCCGGTATCTCTTCTTCGGGTCGATCCGGTATATCCTCCGGAAAATCATTTGGACCACCCTGAATGACGGTGAATGCAATGATCGGTATACCTTGATACCTTTCTTGCGTAATCAGATTGCTGTTCATTTATTTTATATTAGTTTCATACGACGAACAGATCTATTCTGCAAATAGTTAGTAGAATTAGTACGATTTCGGGGACGATTAGTACGTAAAAGCAATCATTTTATACAACGCGGTTTTATCGCTTGAATATGAGGTTTTTAACTTTTATAAGGATTATATGCTTGTTTTGGAGATTTCTAATCATCTATGTGAACGAATAAACTTTTGAAGCTGTTTAGTTAAATGAACCGCTCTTTGAGCATAAACATTTAGCATTATGGCACTAACAACTGGAAACGAGGGTGAAATCACCAAAAAAATTGAAAAACAAACTTCTAAAGTCCCTTCAACGGTATTCTTAGGGGCAGCTTTACTCGCAATGGGCGTATCAGCTGCGTTAAAATGTATGATGCAAGATAAAACGGCATTGTTCGTTGGACAATGGGCTGCACCATTTTTATTATTGGGTATCTACAACAAGATCGTTAAAACTGAAGGCCACGACTAGGATCTCTGTTCTTCTAATTGAAGGAAAAGGAAACAGGATTGTCCAAATTCTTTGGACAATCCTATTTTTTTGTTTAAAACTATTGCTTAACAGATTTTTAGGCCCGCTAATTCTTTCCCGCTCTTGGGATAAAGAAATATGGATTAAGCGATAAGCTTGATAGCATACGGAATTAAATTAATTGGATTACGCATTTTTGCTCTTAAGTCCTACTGATGTTTTATCTCGGAACTACTATCTTTTCGTTTTTGACGCTGTTTATTTTTGAAATCATGGTTTTCTTGGGCTGCATCAATGGAATGTGTATGCGTTAGATCATTCTCTTTGAGGGCAAGTTTCGCGATATGCGCGTAAAACTTGGCAAGCTGGTCCAGTTCCTCCTCACTCAAATCCTCTAAACTCACCATCCGGTTGCTCGTTCCTTCATGGGAGGCAATCAACTCATTGAGTTTTAAATGGAGTGCTTTGGAATCTTTATTCTGTGATTTTTGGATTAGAAATACCATGAGAAAGGTAATAATTGTGGTACCCGTGTTGATCACCAGTTGCCAGGTTTCAGAGTAATCAAAGATAGGACCGCTTACTGCCCAGACAATAACAGTGGACGTTGCCAAAATAAATGCCGCTGAGCTTCCGGTTGCGTGTGTAGCCCAGTTTGAAAACCGTTCGAATAAATTTTTCTTTTTTTTCATGCCTTCTACTTTGATCATTTAATCATTTGATGGCGTTTATCTAGGCTTGATGCCATTTTATATAATTTGACGTAAAGGTTTTACCTGCATACTTACGACTGAGGTACGCTCAGGTTGAGATAGCATAAACACAATGGACCGGGCGATGTCCTCCGCGTATAGCATTTCCATCGATTCAATTTTTTTGCGCTGCTCTGTTGGAGAGTAGGGTTGCATGTCGGTTCCAACAGAACCTGGTTCGATAAGTGATATCTGAATGCCCTTGGGGTTAGCTTCCTTCCGCAACGATTCTGTGAAGGCTTGAATACCGCCTTTAGTACATACATAAACAGAACTTTGCGCTTCACGTATGTCTGCGCTCATAGACCCTACATTGACGATGTGCCCTGCACCCCGTGGTTCCATCCGGTACAAGGCTGCTTGAGCACAGGCAAGGTACGCAAGGACGTTGGTTCGTAAAATGTAAGCCTGATCGTTATAACTGCCATCTTTGACAGATTGAAAAGCGATCGCAGCATTATTAATAAGGATATCCAATTGATCATACATCTGGTCAAACTTTTCAAAAAGTTCTCGTATGCCATCCTCAGTGGCTAAATCAATAGCTATTCCTGTCAGTAAACCTGGGGCATTCAATTCTTCAAAATCGCGTAAGGTATCGTGGAGCTGCTGTTCATGATGACCACATATAAAAACGTCGTTGCCCAAGGCTGCTAGAAGTAGTGCCGTGGCCCTTCCAATACCGGTCGTACCTCCAGTAATCATTATCTTCTTATCCTTTACCCAGGGTGGGATAACGGAATTTACATAATCGTTAAAATTATTCGTCATGGTCCTTTAGTTTTTATCTTCCTCTTTTTGGGAAAGAACATTAGTGGTAATTGGATAGTTTGCTTCTATATACGACGACGTATTTCTTCTTTTTTTTCCGTATTTAATCTTAAAACGATTAGTTCGGGTGTTGGTTCTTATTGTACAAATCATAATTAGTAGACCACAAAGAACTGGAAACCTAAGTTCCCAGTCTTTAAAATTGAATCGATATGAAACGTGACGGTAGCAACGAGAGCTTTTGGCAAACTGTCGAAGAGCAAAATTTCTCAACGGATTTCAGCGACCTAGAATTTGATACCATTATTGTTGGGGCGGGTATCACTGGTGTGACGCTTGCAAAGGAACTTCAGGACAGAGGTCTGAAATGCTTGCTTTTGGATAAAGAAAATCCTGGTTTCGGTACCACAGGCGGCACGACTGCCCATATCAATAATTTTTACGATGCCTCGTATGATGAAATTATGCATAAATTCGGAGAAGAATCAGCACGGTTGTTAGTTAAGAGCACGAAAGACACATTAGATTATATCAAGAAAAATGTGTTGAAATATAGCATAGATTGTGATTTTAGTACATGTAATTTTTTTCTTTTTAGCGCCGAAGATAAACAAAATGAAAAGCTTGACAGCATTCTTGCTGCCCATCAGCAATTGGATGTAAAAACTACTCCAAGTGCTACACTGCCGTTCAACCTTCCTTTTGCAAAAGCTATCCGTATTGAGGGACAGGCACAATTTCATCCGCTAAAATATTTAATTCGGCTTTTGGATGCTTATAAACAAGCTGGGGGCGCAATATTGACAAACCAATCTATTGTCGAATATCAAAATCAAGAAAACGAAATTAGATTGAAAACAAGTGATGAACGCATTTTTACAGCAAAGAATATCATCTGGGCGACCCATATACCACCCGGAAAAAATAGGTTTGACTTGCTGGTGGCTCCCTATCGGAGTTATGTGCTTACGTTGAAGCTCCGGAACCCTCCAGAAATACTGGCGCAGACAGCAGATTTATATGATCCATATCATTACTTTAGATATCACCGGGATGGCGACACTTATTATCTCATCGCAGGGGGATTCGACCATAAGACCGGGGATGAAAATAATACAGAAAAACATTTTAATGATCTTAAAGAGCTGGTGGATAAACATTTTGAATACGATGAGTTAACTGCACAATGGTCTTCACAGTATTATGTTTCAGCAGATGGTTTACCCTATATTGGCCGCATGCCCCATGAGCCCAACGTCTATATCGCAACTGGCTACGGCGGAAATGGAATGACTTTCGGTTCAATGGCTTCTCTAATCATTCCTGATCTGCTCCAGGGCAAAGAAACATCTTTATCCAAATTGCTATCGCCAGCCCGCGTTAAGCCAGTTGCAAGTGCTAAAAGTGTACTCTCGGAGGGATGGAACGCTACACAGCACTTTATCATGGATAAATTGTCTGCTAATAAGATTAAAGAATTTGAAGATGTGCCGCTGCAACAGGGTAGTGTGGTGAAATATCAAGGCAAAACACTTGCCGTTTACCGTGATGAGCACGGAGATTTGTATTGCCTAAGTTCAATTTGCCCACACATGGGCTGTACAGTAAGCTGGAATGCCGCTGAAAAATCTTGGGACTGTCCCTGCCATGGATCCCGTTTTGATATTGAAGGTAAGCTATTAAATGGCCCTGCGGTTTCGGGCCTTTCGCGCGTAGACACATACTGATTTTTTGTTCAGCAGAGCATTATACATTAATGAAAGTCATCTTTTTTCCTAGGTCTGTATTTGCGCTCTATACATACTCGGTGTAAGTCCTTTAATAGATCTAAAGATCTTATTAAAATTAGAAAGGCAATTGAAACCACAGGCAAAAGCAATGTTGGTAATCTGTAATTTGTTTTCAGCAATCAGTCGACATGATTCACTGATACGTACTTCGTTGACAAATTGCACAAAGGTTTTTTGTGTACGGGATTTAAAATACCGGCAGAAGGAGTGCTTGGACATATTTGCCAAAGTCGCAGCCTCACCCAACGAAATTTCTTTTGTAAAGTTATTGAATACGAACTTAAAAATCCGGTCAATTTTATCATTATCCATCGAACTATAGTTGTGTGTATACCCCGGGCTGGAGAGACATTTATATTCATCAGTTGTAATCAGCAATTCGATAATCTCAAGAAGTAAAATTGTTTTTTGAATGCCATAATTGATATGGATCATCTGTTCCAGTTTGCGTTTCAGTTGTTCTTTCGTCTCGCCCTGAAATAAAAGCCCCCGTTTGGATGCGCTAAGAAATGCCTCTATTTTGTGCGTTTTAAAAAGATGTCCCAATACCTCAACCATTAATTTAGGTTCGATATAAAGCGCCATTGAACGCGACACCTGTACCGAATCCCTATCCGAGCGATCATTATGCCATACATGGGGCAGGTCAGGCCCTAAAAAAGTCAATTCATCGGTAGAATAGCTGTCTATACTATCACCTATAATTCGCTTGCCTTCACTTTGCACAATGTAGGTCATCTGACAAGCACGATGGAAATGGAATTCGGTGGAAAAAGATGGCTGACAAACTTCCTTCGTTGCGAATGTCGCTATCTCTGATCCCTCTAATATTTTCGTGAAAACGGGTTTCATTTACTTGGTTATTATTGTTTAAAGGAATTTAAATATAGACTATTTTATCTCTAATATAAAATACGAGGTCAAATACCGCTAATATAGTGTCAATATTGAGCAATCCAGGCACAGTTTTATTATTTCCAGAATTGTAGTTTAGCAGATGTAAATAAAAGTAGCATTAATAACTAAAACACCTAAATATGCCATCGAAGATTTTTTTTCCTGTGAGGCTTTTTGTGCTGTTACATACAATCACATTTTTAGCTGTGGGCTGCGGAAGACAGGGGAAGCCTGAATCGGTCAGGCGCTATGCCTCCATTACAGGGTTAAAAACAGATAGATTGGGCTATTACAAAAAACTGCATGCCCAAGCATGGCCAAGTGTGCTCCAGAAAATTAAGGAATGCCATATTCGTAACTATTCTATTTTCTTGAAAGAAGTAAACGGACAACATTATCTATTCAGCTATTTTGAATATACCGGAACAGATTTTTCGGCCGATATGAAACGAATGGCATCGGATCCTGAAACACAACGCTGGTGGAAAGAAACAGACCCCTGTCAAATGCCACTCCCGGAAGCCCACGCAAAAGGTGTTATCTGGTCCGATATGGAGGAGGTGTTCCATACGGATTGATTAAAGCAACATATTGAAATAAAAACCTATACGAAATAAATGATGAAACAGCAGTTATTATTTTGCTTAACCCTTTGCCTAATGGGCGCAAAGGTGTTTGCCCAAACAAAAGCCATTGTGCCTACAGCCGCTGATAAACCTAACCGATATCAGCAAGAGCAGATTGACCGCAAGTATGGCATGTTCATCCATTTTGGCATGAATACTTTCCATGATCAGGAATGGACGGATGGATCGAAACCTCCGGGTTCATATGCTCCTACGGCGATCGACGTAAAACAATGGGTATCAACTGCAAAAGCTGCCGGCATGAAATATATCATATTGGTCAGTAAACATCACGATGGTTTCTGTCTATGGGACAGTAAATATACAAGCTATGATGTGGCGAGCTCAGCAAATAAGACAGACGTTGTAGCGGCATTGGCAAAGGAATGCCGAAATCAGGGAATTCGTCTGGGACTTTATTATTCCCTATGGGACCGTAAACAAAATGGAAATGTAAAAGACCTGACAGCAGACAAAGCTTATAATACCTATATGCTTAACCAATTGAGCGAACTGCTCAATATCACCCAAAAATATACGGACATTGTTGAACTCTGGTTAGATGGCGGGTGGGAAAAGGAGAATTACAGGTGGCCGGCACAGGAAATCTATACTTTGGTCAAAAGTAAAGCACCTCAGTGTCAGGTCGGCATCAATTGGAGCATTGGCACCCCTGAAAATGTGGATAAGCATATGGTGCTACCGAAAGATCAGCAAAACCTATTCCCGATACGTTACTTCCCGAGCGACTTCCGTTTGGGAGACCCGTATTTACCTGCCACACCTGACCCTAAACTCTTTACCTCACAAGGTAATACATACTACATGCCATTTGAAACCACGGTGGTATTGGGAGAGCGCTGGTTTTATAACACAACAGATAAAAAACACAAAACGTTGGGAGAGCTGGAGCAAATCTACCGGACAGCAACTGCACAGGATAATATCCTGATCTTAAACGTCGGTCCAGACAGAGCTGGACGCATCAGAGAGACGGATGTTGATCTGCTACTCAAGCTAAAGGAAAAATTGAAGCTATAATTTTATCGATCCAAAAATTTCAAAAACAACGAACTAGAATGATTACAACCTATGATATCCAGGACCGCAGATTTCCTTTAGGTACCGGAGCAGGGAGCGATGCTGTACACAAAGACCCTATATATTCCTATGCCGTCACACGTTTGAAAGATGACAAGGGACGTATCGGAACCGGACTAGCTTTTACGATAGGCGCAGGAAATGAATTGGTCTGTCGGGCGGCATCTTTTTACGCCGAACGCCTCAAAGGAATGCCGATCGAAGAATTAATGGCAAATTTCGGCGCGATATTCAACACCTTGAGCAATGAACAGCAATTCCGATGGCTAGGGCCACATAAAGGTATTGTGCACCTGGCATTGGCGTCTGTCACAAACGCCTGCTTTGATTTATGGGCAAAAACGCGTGGTATTCCGCTTTGGAAACTTTTAATAGACCTTTCACCCGAAGAAATTGTCAACACGCTGGATCTTTCCTATCTGGAAGATGAGCTTACGCGGGAAGAGGCCATTACGTTAATTGCCGAAAATTGGCAAAGCCGCCAAGAAAGAATGAATATAATCGAAAAGGGCTATATCGGTTATGATACTTCTGTCGGTTGGTTTAACTATTCTGATGAACAGGTTCGTGAAAACTGTAAACGCGCAATCGCCAATGGTTTTACAGCCATGAAACTGAAAGTGGGCAGTGAAGATCCGCTCCGTGATATCAGAAGAGCACATATTGTTCGGGAGGTTGCAGGGGATCAGGCTACTGTCATGTTGGATGCAAATCAACAGTGGACGCTACCACAAGCGTTGGCAATATGTCAGGAACTCAAAGCGATGAATCCTTATTGGGTGGAGGAGCCCACCCATCCCGATGATATTGTTGCACATAAAATACTGACTGATACCATTGCGCCCATAAAGGTTGCCATGGGTGAACATGTACCCAACCGCATTGTATTCAAAAATTATCTGCAGTTGGGTGCTGCGGGTTTTGTACAGGTGGATGCAGTCCGTGTGGGTGGTGTAAGTGAGTTTATCAGTGTCAGTCTCCTCTGCCGGAAATATGGTATCCCTGTGGTTCCGCATGTGGGGGATATGGGGCAACTGCACCAGCATTTAGTACTGTTCAACCACATCAGTCTTGGTCATCAAGCATTATTCCTTGAACACATCCCACATCTAAAATCTCATTTTGCACAACCTGTGCGGATTGAGAATGGTGTTTATCGGACAGCAATGGAACCTGGAAGTAGTTGTGAGTTAATATAGCATAATAGTATGTTAGGAAATATAGATTTAGGTATTGCTATCGCTTATATCGCCCTTATTTTGATCGTGGGTATTGTTGTAGGCATAGGAGGTAACAAAAGAAGTACAGGCACGGCAGAGGGCTATTTTCTCGCTGGAAAAACCCTTCGGTGGCCAGCGATCGGACTCGCGCTGTTTGCCACCAATATATCAACTGTACACCTTGTAAGCCTGGCCCAAAGCGGATTTGATACCGGTTTGCTCAATGGTAACTTTGAGTGGATGGCAGCATTTACATTGATCCTGTTAGCCCTGTTCTTCGTACCATTTTACCTCAAATCCGGCGTAGCAACTCTCCCGGATTTTTTAGAAAGACGGTATGACCGTTCCAGTAGGGACTGGTTGACTTTCATCTCCATTATATCTGCAATCGTGATCCATATCGCCTTCTCTATGCTAGCGGGCGGCATTGTACTGAAGACACTTTTTGGATTCAATATGTACATGAGTATCACAGCAATATGCATAATCACGGGAATATATACGATACTTGGCGGACTACGCGCTGTAGTCGTTACAGAATCCATTCAGACAATTGTTTTATTAGCGGGGGCATTTATTATCAGTGTTGCAGCATTCCATCGTATGGGCGGCTGGATGGCCATGAAAGATGTGCTTGCAACAACCGGTGAACTTGACCGGCTGTCCATGCTCCGCGGTGCCGACGACAGTAGCGGAATGCCTTGGTATGCGGTATTCTTTGGTTATCCTATTTTGGGGATCTGGTATTGGTGCGCCGATCAAACCATTGTTCAACGTGTATTGGGGGCAAAAGACGAGAACCATGGTCGTGTCGGCGCCCTGTTCTGTGGTTTTCTAAAAATTTTACCCGTCTTTATATTCGTACTACCCGGACTGTTTGCTTATACCCTATTTAAAAGTGG
This sequence comes from Sphingobacterium athyrii, assembly GCF_003071065.1. Classification (GTDB taxonomy): domain Bacteria; phylum Bacteroidota; class Bacteroidia; order Sphingobacteriales; family Sphingobacteriaceae; genus Sphingobacterium; species Sphingobacterium athyrii. The sequence continues at coordinate 581,358 of NZ_QCXX01000003.1, forward strand.
ACAGCTCGATCTTCATAGCTTGGGGGTAGATGCTGCAGGCAACGTGAATTCCAAAGGAATATATACATTGATGATAACGCAATTGTTACCTTCAGGTCTGATCGGTGTACTTGTAGCAGCGCTGCTGTCCGGTCTGATGAGCCAGATTTCGGGCGCGCTCAACTCTATCTCGACCATGGTTAGTTATGATATCTTCAAACAGCGGAAACCGGAGGCTACAGACAAACAGCTGATTCGTATCGGAAAAATATCCGCTGTGATTGCCATGGTTTTTTCTTTGTGCCTATTGCCGTTATTGGACAAGTATGAAAGCATTTTTAATGGTATCAATGATGTGATCGCCCATATCGCCCCTCCAATAACCTGTGTTTTTCTTTTGGGGGTATTCTGGCGGAAAGCCTCTGCGGTATCTGCAAAAATGACTTTATGGATCGGATCATTTTTAGGTACAGGTGTTTTTATGATCAATAAGATCTTTCCACATTCTTGGATCGGACAGACGCCATTTATGATGATGGCCTTTTATCTTTTCTTGGTCTGCATGCTTATACAAATCATCCTATCGTATCTTTATCCGGTACAGCATAGTGCTGAAAGCGAACTGCTTTACTGGAAAAGTCCATTGGAGCCCCTCCGCGGAGCAGCATGGAAAGGAATGGGGAATTACCGTGTCTTAACCGGTATATTACTTCTTATTGTCACAATGTTATATGTAATTTTCAAGTAAATGCTTACTTGTCGTATTTTAGATTCCTGAATTAATTGAATAACCTTTTATAGATTTATTTTGAACGCATTAAAGGATAAAGTGATATTGATCAGCGGTGGTACTGCTGGAATTGGTCTTTCATGTGCTCAGGCCTACGCAAAGGCAGGAGCGAAGGTTGTTTTTATTGGTCTGGAGCAAACGTCCGTTACCGCGGCAGGCGAGCTGCTGGGGGCTCCGCATTTGGGTATCTGTGCCGATATTTCCCAAGAAGAAGATGTAAAGGCAGCCCTCGATCAGACCATAGCGACTTTTGGCCGGCTGGACGCCATTCACAATAATGCAGGGCTGGCGAGTCCATCCAAACCTTTACATGACACCAGTGTACAGGAGTGGGGCAGGCTGTTTGATGTCAATGTAAAGAGTATTTTACTGACGACCAAATATGGCTTTCCCCATCTAAAGCACTCCTGCGGATGTATTTTAAATACGAGCAGTCTGGTGGGAGAGATTGGCCAGGAAAATCATGCTGCTTATGCTGCGACAAAAGGCGCTGTCAATGCGCTGACCAAAGCGATGGCAATAGATTATGCGGCGCTAGGAATAAGGGTGAATTCGGTTATGCCGGCCGCAGTCATGACCCCTATGCTTCAGCAATGGGCATCCGAGCAACCGCAGCCCGAACAGATTTTTGATTTTTTAAAAAACATACACCTTCTGGGTTATTGTCCGGAAGGGGATGTCATTGCAGATGCATGTATCTTTTTGCTGTCTGAAAGCGCCCGTTTCATCACAGGGGTGAACCTGCCTGTCAGCGGTGGCGCTGAGCTCGGCTACCGACGGAATACTTAGGATATTATTGGATAAATATCAAACTATTTTCAAATTATATAGTATATTTGGCGCGCAGATAATTCACTGCCAATATTTAATACATCAATCATGAGCCAAAAATTTACATACAATACGCGCTATCCTGCTGTTGAAGATCTAAGAAAACAGGCAAAGAAAAGAATCCCAAAATTTGCATTTGACTATTTAATAGGAGGTGCTAACGAAGAGCTGAATCTCGCCCGGAATGAAAATGATTTTGATCATATTTTATTAAAGCCACAATATCTTCAAGCGAGCGATGAAATTGATATGTCCGTAGAGCTCTTTGGCCGCCGATATAGTGCTCCGTTTGGGGTTTCGCCAATCGGTCTGCAGGGCTTGATGTGGCCCAACGCACCCGAAATTTTGGCCAAAGCAGCCGCAGAAAATGATATCCCTTATATTTTGAGCACAGTGTCAACAAGCAGTATCGAGCGTATCGCTGAAGTATCGCAGGGCAAAGCCTGGTTTCAACTTTATCACCCAACAGAAAATAAGTTGCGCGACGATATCCTAAGACGTCTGACGGAAGTGGAATGCCCTGTACTTGTGGTTCTGGTCGATGTTCCTGCCTTTGGACTTCGGTATAAAGAGATTAAAAGCGGTTTGTCCATGCCGCCAAAGATGAATATTGCAAATATTCTACAGACATTTGCCTGTCCAACCTGGGGTATTGAAACCCTCAGACATGGCATCCCGTCTTTTGCAACGTTAAAGCCTTATATGGAAAAGGGTCTGGACCTTGCCCAACTGGGGCAGTTTATGAACAAAACCTTTACCGGAAAAGTAGATGTCGAAAAAATCAAAGCCATTCGCAACTTATGGAAAGGACCACTGGTATTAAAGGGAATTGCAACCGACGAGGATATGCAGGCTGCCATCGCACTCGGGGTAGATGGTGTCATCGTTTCCAACCATGGCGGAAGACAGCTTGATGCCAGTGAATCATCCATCAATTCATTGATTCATCTTGCAGGCAATCCGGAATATAAAAACAAAATCAAGATTATGCTGGATGGTGGTATCCGCTCCGGTGTAGACCTAGCCCGTGCACATGCTGTTGGGTCCGAATTCAATTTCATGGGAAGACCATTTATGTATGGTGTTGGTGCCCTAGGGAACGCAGGCGGTGAACATACGATCAATATGTTCAAGGCACACCTGTTTCAAGTGATGAAACAGCTCAGCATTTCAAAAATAAGCGAATTCCCAAAACGTTTGCAGAAGGTATTATAACCACTTTTTACAATCAATAAAAGGCCGAATTAAACACCATTGTCTCTGTTTAATTCGGCCTTTTTGCATACCGATAGTGCTGATATTTATTACCAGTCTATTGTACGGTTGTCATTGTCGCCAGGCCCCATTGTTCACTGAAGCAAGACCACTGTTATAGTCTTTAGGCTTATGGGCGCCGACAACGAAATATGCTATTATGATAAAAGAGTAAATTTTTAAAATATTTTTCTAAATTTGTATAACAAATGAGGTTAGCTGTTATCATACTGATCACCTATATTTTGGGACTTTCCTTTGTCCCATGCAGTGATGCGAATATTCGCACCGAGGGAGCAGCTATGGAAACACAATTGAACGAATCGCATAATCATAGTGAAGATACCACGGATGCATGTTCAATTTTTTGCTATTGCAACTGCTGCAGTGGAAATATTACGATATTTGAATATCAGTTACCAAAAATTGCGGGTATTCCGATTTCGATTTATTTTGACAATCGCATGCCGCTTTTAGACACACCCATTCTATCGAACTACTTCGGAACTATCTGGCAACCGCCCAAGGTAGATGCTTAATTTTAATTTTTATTAGCCTTCGGTAAACATTATTGGAAAATTTTTTTTCTAATCAGTGCTGGCCGTGGGAATTAGCTGTAGCATAATGCTACATGGAAATAGGATATTCTATATATCTATTATTTAAGCATTAATCAAGTATATTGTGTTAGATAGTATAATTAAATTTAGCATCAAGAATAAGATCATTATCGCCTTAATGACCTTGTTACTTATTATATGGGGCGGCTGGAGTGCAACAAAGCTGCCCATAGACGCCGTTCCCGACATTACCAATAATCAAGTACAAATTTTTACTTCCTGTCCTACCTTGGCAGGTCAGGAAGTCGAACAATTGGTTACTTTTCCGATTGAACAGAGTATCGCTACGGTACCAAAGATCGAGGAAATCAGAAGTATATCACGTTTTGGACTTTCTGTGATTACTGTTGTTTTTGAAGAAGATGTAGACATTTACTTTGCACGGCAACTGATCAGCGAACGTCTAAAAGAAGCCGTAGACCAAATTCCTCAAGGTATTGGCAGGCCAGAGCTGGCCCCCGTTAGTACGGGCCTAGGCGAGGTATACCAATACATTATTCACCCCAAGAAGGGCAGCGAAAGCAAATATAATGCAAAGGATCTGCGGACAATGCAGGACTGGATCGTGGCCCGTCAGCTCTATGGCACCCCGGGTATTGCTGAGGTAAATAGTTTTGGCGGCGAATTGAAACAATATGAGGTAGCTGTTGACCCTAATCGTCTCAGAGCGATGAATATCAGCATACCGGAAATTTTTTCCGCGCTGGAGAAGAATAATCAAAATACCGGTGGCGCTTATATTGACAAAAAGCCCAACGCCTATTTCATTCGTGGCATCGGGCTGGCAACATCGTTGGAAGATGTAAAAAATATCGCAATCAAAAAATCGGGTGCTGTTCCAATTTATGTCAAAGATGTCGCCGATGTACGTTTTGGACATGCTGTCCGGTACGGCGCCCTAACCTATAACGGCGAAGTAGACGCCGTAGGCGGTGTGGTGATGATGTTAAAGGGTGAAAATAGCAATGAAGTCGTCAAACGTGTGAAGGAGAAATTACCTACTATCCAAAAATCCCTACCCAATGATGTGGTCATTGAGCCCTACCTGGATCGTACAGATCTGGTCAACCGGGCAATAGGCACTGTAGAAAAGAACCTCATAGAAGGAGCATTGATCGTCATCTTTGTATTGGTGTTATTTTTAGGTAATCTCCGTGCAGGCCTCATCGTGGCCTCGGCCATTCCTTTATCACTGCTCTTTGCATTAGGGCTAATGAATGTGTTTGGTGTGAGCGCCAATTTAATGAGCTTGGGCGCCATAGACTTTGGACTTATTGTCGATGGTGCAGTCATTATTGTTGAAGCAACGCTCCATCACCTGGGGCTACGCAAGTCTACCGAAAAGCTTACACAGTCCGAAATGGACCATGAGGTGTTTGAATCGGCGTCAAAAATACGGACAAGTGCCGCTTTTGGCGAGATTATCATCCTGATCGTTTATATCCCGATATTGACATTAGTGGGTGTGGAAGGAAAGATGTTCCGTCCAATGGCGCAGACAGTCGGTTTCGCGATATTTGGCGCATTGATCCTTTCGCTGACCTATATTCCAATGATGTGTGCCCTATTCCTGCCTAAAAAGCATCATGATAAGAATACTTTCAGTGATCGCCTGATCGAAAAACTTCAACATATGTATGCACCGTTGCTGCAGAAGGCAATCCGCTTTAAATACATCATTGTCAGTTTGGCGGTAGCCTTCTTTGCGTTATCGGTTTTCTTCTTTAAAAACATGGGTGGAGAATTTATCCCACAATTACAGGAAGGGGATTATGCCTTTCACTGTATATTGCCTCAGGGGAGCTCGCTTTCACAAAGTATAGAAACTTCGATGCAAGCTTCCCGGATCATTAAGGAGTTTGAAGAAGTTAAAATGGTTGTGGGAAAAACGGGAGCTGCGGAGGTACCGACAGATCCTATGCCGCCAGAAGCGACGGATCTGATGGTGGTCCTCAAACCACAGAAAGAATGGAAATCAGGGCGGAGCTATAGCGATCTTGGAGCTGCTATCCTTGAAAAACTAGAGGTAATACCGGGTGTCTTCTTTGAGAAGAACCAACCTATTCAAATGCGTTTCAATGAACTGATGACGGGAATCCGTCAGGATGTGGCCGTGAAAATTTTCGGCGAAAACATTGACTCGCTGGCTTCTTACGCCAATATCGTCGCCGCACAGATTCAATCTGTTAAAGGAGCTACTTCTCCTCAAGTGGAGCGGGTATCCGGACTTCCACAGATCAATATTGTTTATGACCGTACACGTATTGCCAATTATGGACTGACTATTCAGGAAGTAAATGATGTGGTAAGTACAGCTTTTGCCGGTAAAAGTACAGGCCAGATCTACGAAAACGAACGTCGTTTTGATCTTGTCGTGCGTCTGGACACGACACATCGCAATAGTATAGATGATGTACGTAATCTGATGATTCCAACAGACACCGGCATCCAGATCCCACTCTCACAGGTAGCAGCGATTGACTACAAGCTTGGTCCAGCACAGATCAGCAGAGAGGCTGGTAAACGTCGGATCGTCATCGGCTTTAACGTTGTTGGAAGAGATGTTGAAAGTGTGGTCAAGGATATTCAGCAACAGCTCTCAACAAAGGTTAAGTTACCGGCAGGCTATTACTTCACGTATGGAGGTCAGTTTGAGAACTTGCAGAAAGCGAGTGCACGTCTAATGATTGCCGTACCGGTTTCGTTATTACTAATCTTTATGTTACTATATTTCACATTCCATTCGTTTAAGCAAGCAACGCTGATCTTTACAGCCATCCCGATGAGTGCAATTGGCGGTGTCTTTGCGCTGATGCTGCGTGGTATGCCTTTTAGTATCAGTGCCGGGATTGGTTTCATTGCCCTTTTTGGCGTTGCCGTACTGAATGGCATTGTTCTGATCGGTACCTTCAATCAATTGAAGAAAGATGGCATGGATGACATTTTTCAGCGCGTCAGAGAGGGGACACTCACCCGGCTACGTCCTGTACTGATGACAGCCACCGTAGCTTCGTTAGGCTTTCTACCGATGGCAATCAGCACAAGTGCCGGTGCGGAGGTGCAAAAACCATTGGCTACAGTCGTTATCGGCGGACTGGTGACAGCAACCTTCTTAACCTTATTTGTACTGCCACTATTGTATATCATTTTTAACTCAAAAAGGAATATGAAAAAAGGAAATGCAGGCAAAGCCATTGCAACAGTATTGGTTTTCTTATTTTCTGCATCTGGATTTAAGGCCTTTTCACAGGAACGGATCGGGATCGATCAGGCGATCAGTACCGCGCTAAAAAACAACCGCCAATTTCAGGTTAATGAGGCTGAAATTGCTGGGGCGACCTATACGGTCAAAACAGCCAATGAAATCCCAAAAACGGGTGTCTTTGTGGAAAACGAAGATTATCGGCCCAGTGATAAAACAGGGATCATGAAAATCGGAATCACACAGAGTATTGCATGGCCTGGACTCTATTCTGCCCGCAAGGAATATTTTAAACAACAGCTAAAGTATGCTAACCTGAACACGGATGTGCTCAATGCGAATATCAAGAAAGACGTACGCACAGCATATTACCAACTTTGGTACCTTCAGGACAGACAAAAGCTTTATGTGAACCTGGACAGTATCTATTCGGCGATGTTCAAGGCGACTGAGCTTCGCTTTAAAACCGGTGATGTTGCCGCCCTGGATAAAATAGCCGCAGAAACGAAATTAAAGGAATTACAGGCGCAGCTGTTGCAGAATAAAAAGGATATACTGGTTCAACAACAACAATTGATGATGCTCCTGAACCGCAACGACTGGTTATTGCCTGTGGAGCGGCCGCTGGAAAAGGTCGAAATGGACGCGGACCTACAAAATCCTTCAGCGGACCCCTCACATCCTGTTTTAGCACTGCAACAACAGAATGTCAATATTGCATCATCTAATATTAGGGTTCAGAAAAATATAAATAAGCCAGAATTTTCAGGTAGATTCTTCTCGCAACGTCTTTGGGGAGCAAAAGATCCTTTTACCGGTTTCTCCGTATCGGCATCCTTCCCCGTATTTGGGCTCGGTGCTTACAAGAGCAAGGTGAAAGCTGCAAATGCTGAAATGGAGGCACAACAAAGACAACTGGAGTATGACACACAAGTGTTTCAGACGGAAAAGGGAAACGCGCTGGCCAACATTGAGAAAAACAGTGCATTATTACAGTTTTATGAGTCTTCTGGTCTTCAGCAGGCGGATGCCATCATTAAGGCGGCGAGCCTCGGTTATAGAACCGGAGAAATAAGTTTTGCAGAGATGAGCCAGTTTTTAAGTCAGGCGATCGGTATCAGACAAAATTACTTAGATGTGCTCAATCAATACAATCAATCGGCAATACAATACAATTACTTCAATAATAAATAAGTCAACAATGAAAGTTATCATAAAAATATTCTTTGCACTAGCGATTTCATCGGTTTTATATAGCTGTGGATCAGATTCAAAAGGCGCTGGCAAGCCCCAGGGAAAGGAGGAAGGGAAGGGAGCCGCCGAAGAAGGCCATGAGGAGGGGCCAGTGACGGTCGCTGCGCTAAGTGAGCAACAGATCAAAGCCGTGGGAATTGTCTTCGGAAGCATTGAAGAAAAAGAATTGACAGCAACTATCAAAGCCAACGGCTTACTCAGCGTGCCCAACAACAATAAAGCCAATGCGACAAGCTTATATGGTGGTGTAATTAAGACTTTAAATGTGCAACTAGGTGACATCGTGCGCAAAGGCCAGGTTATAGCAACAATTACGAATCCGCAATTTATTCAGCTTCAGGAAGAATATGTCGCTCTGGCAAGCAAAATTACGCTTGCAGAACAGGAGATGGCAAGACAGCAAGAGCTCAATGAGGGCAATGCCGGGGCGAGAAAGAACTTGCAATCGGCGACAGCAGAGTTTAATAGTCTTCGCGCCAGAAAGGCATCCCTGCAACAGCAGATTCAGTTAATGGGTATCAATCCAAACAGTGTCAATCTTTCCAACCTGCGCTCGTCACTTGTGGTTACAAGTCCAATTAATGGTACTGTAAGCAATGTTTTCGCAAAAATAGGCAGTTACGTAGATGTTTCGTCTCCGGTTATTGAGATTGTGGACAACAGCCTGTTACATCTCGATCTACAAGTCTTTGAAAAGGATCTTCCGATGATCAAAATCGGACAGATCATTAATTTTCAGCTAACGAATAATCCGGATAAAACCTATGCGGCTAAAGTCTTTACGATCGGATCTTCCTTTGAGAATGACAGCAAAACAATCGCCGTGCATAGTACCGTGATCGGCAGTAAGATTGGTCTGATAGACGGAATGAACATCACTGGGATGATCGGAATAAATAATGTGACGACTCCGGCTGTTCCCAATGACGCGATTGTAGAGGCTGATGGTAAGTTCTATATTTTCGTAGAGACAAGTAAGCAGCCCGAAGAGCATGAAGAAGGACACGATGATCATGGTCATGCGCATGATGAAGGCGAAGCAAAACATGAACATAAAAATGAGCAGGAAGCCGCTAAGCATGCCACAGATCAGGGTAAAAATATAAATTTTGAAAAAATTGAAGTTCAAAAAGGTGTCTCGGCAATGGGGTATACAGCAATTACACCTGTACAGGAAATCCCTGCACAGACTAGAATTGTAGTAAAAAGCGCATTTTTTATCAATGCGAAGATGAGCAATACCGGCGGACATGAACATTAACTATTCGCTCTTTTTTATGCGTAAAATCATGGCAAGTTATGGAACACAAGCATATTTATGATGCACAAGGTAAACAGCTTTGTTGTACACAAACCGAAAAAGTTTATAATCAGGCAGGCGCACAACGTTTAATACGGGGCGCGCCTGCCCAGAATCAGGCGCATAATCACAGTGATGATGATGATGGTCATGATCATTCAGTGGCGGAAGGCAATACATTGCAGCTCTTTCTGCCAGCAATTATTTCATTTGTACTGCTGAGTGCAGCTATCGCAATGGACAACTGGGTGCCTCAGGCCTGGTTCAAGGGCTGGATCCGGGTATGTTGGTATGTCGTCGCATATATTCCTGTTGGATTTCCCGTAATTAAAGATGCGCTGAAAAGCATCAGCAAAGGGGAAGTATTCTCCGAATTCTTACTGATGAGCATTGCTACCCTGGGAGCATTTGCAATAAAAGAATTTCCCGAAGGGGTTGCCGTCATGCTTTTCTACGCAGTAGGCGAGGTGTTTCAGACGCTGGCTGTCAGCCGTGCCAAGAGCAATATTAAAACGCTCCTGGATCAGCGCCCGGATGAGGTGACCGTTGTTGAAGCAAACAGCAGCCGGGTGATCAAAGCTGAGGCTGCAACAATAGGTGATGTTATCCAGCTGAAGCCCGGGGAGAAGTTGGGCTTGGATGGGGAACTTATCTCCGATACCGCTTCCTTCAACACGGCGGCCTTGACGGGAGAAAGTAAACCTGACACAAAGACCAAAGGTGAAGTTGTGTTGGCAGGAATGATCAACATGAATACCGTGAGTCTGGTAAAGGTGACAACAGCATACCAAGACAGTAAATTGAGCAAAATCCTTGAGCTTGTACAGAATGCAACCTCGCAGAAGGCGCCTACGGAACTCTTTATTCGGAAATTTGCGAAAATCTATACGCCGATTGTGGTGCTTTTGGCGATAGCGATCTGTCTGCTGCCTTACTTTTTTGTCGGACAATACGTATTTAGCGATTGGCTTTATCGAGCGCTTGTATTTCTCGTGATTTCCTGTCCATGTGCCTTAGTCATCTCGATTCCATTGGGTTATTTTGGTGGCATAGGTGCTGCGAGTAGAAACGGTATCCTGTTCAAGGGAAGTAACTTTCTGGATGCGATGGCAGCGATACAGAATGTTGTCATGGATAAAACCGGTACGATGACCGAAGGGGTTTTCAAAGTGCAGGAAGTTCGTTTAGAACCAGATTTTGATGAAGCGACAATCCTCAGATTGGTCAATAAAATCGAAAGTCATAGCAGTCATCCCGTAGCAACAGCAATCAGGGAATATGTGGGTGAGGTCGATGAATCTGTAAATTTGACTGATGTCGAAGAAATACCGGGACATGGACTGAAGGGTAGTGTGGACGGCAAGGTATTTTTGGTTGGAAACTTTAAGCTTTTGGACAAGTTTAATATCAGCTATACCATCGATCCCAATACAATCGTTTATACCACAATAGCCATTGCATTGGATAGTCGCTTCGTTGGATTTATTACCATTGCAGATAGTATCAAAGAAGATTCTGCACAGACCATACAACTTTTGCATAAGTTAGGAGTGAAAGCGACTATGCTAAGTGGTGATAAGGGGACGGTCGTCGCTTATGTAGCGAAGGAATTGGGTATTGATAAAGCCTATGGAGATCTTCTTCCGGAAGATAAAGTAAATAAAGTCAAAGAGATAAAATCTATTGGTGAAAGTGTGGCTTTCGTTGGTGATGGCGTCAATGATGCCCCCGTAGTGGCTTTGAGTGATGTTGGTATAGCCATGGGGGGACTGGGCAGTGATGCAACCATCGAAACCGCCGATGTAGTTATACAAGATGACAAACCATCTAAGATACCAATGGCAATTAATATTGGTAAACAGACCAAAAAAGTGGTTTACCAAAATATAAGATTGGCATTTGTAGTCAAAGGAGTGGTTTTGATCCTTGGCGCCGGAGGATTAGCTACGATGTGGGAAGCCGTGTTTGCGGATGTTGGTGTTTCTCTTATCGCGATACTGAACGCGATCCGGATCCAGAAAATGAAGTTCTAAATCAATTTTTAGTTAGGATGTGCTTACCCTTCAAGTTGAAATATTGGAAGGGTAGGCATAATAAGTTTGGAATAAAGGCTGTAAGGTCATTTTAATAAACTTTTTATACACTAATTTCTGGTAAAAGAGCTCATGGTCAGCTGTGATTCGGGTATCTTACTGGATTTGGTCGAACCTGGGTGCAGCTTTCGTCTTACCAGCTTCGGACTGTGTCCACTATGAATCCGACGTGAGTCCGTGGTGAGTCCGAGTTAAACACGGTCTGATGGCAGTATGACTATGTGTTCATTATGATCTTATATCGACTGAGGGTTGAAGAAGGCCATATCCTACCCCGAATCGAAGCCAAACATATGCCGAATGAATGGTAAAACACGGACATCGTTCCGAAGTCTAAAAGAATAGCATGTTAATCATTTAAAATGTATTATATATAAATGTAATTATATAGCTATTAAATATAATAAAATGGAAAAATTGGATTTATCGATATATAAGTGTAGATTTTATATATTTTTTAAGGGGTTGCTGAATTGAAAAGAGCTAATATTTATTTTGCCACGAGTTTCTCATAGAGTGGCCAGAGCTCCGCTAGGTCATCATCCGATTGCGCTTCTGGATAGTGTTCATCATGAAGATTGCGGATTTCAACACCCTGTCCCTGATCATTTACCACAACCGCGGCCCGAAGTTCGTCAGTTCCATCATAATAAATGCCCACACCGACAAGCTCGTCATTGAGAATAATTTCACTGACAATATACTTTCTTGCAGCCTTACCTTTGTGGGTACTATGACCACTAGAAATCGTGTTTCCTTTGTTATAATTTCTTTCCATAAGCATAGAACACTGGAAACATCAATTTGTTGTATTTTTTAGCTATTTTCTGCCTTCCGATCGGATTGCAGTTTCTATATTGAACCTTGGTTATCTGGCAACAGCGCCTGATGATGAGAATAATCTGGAAATCACCACTCAAGAAACAAATAGCGATCTTATTCCATTATCGGATGCCATTCAGGCGTTAAGATTTATTATCTCGACATCAAAAGCAAGTTGTGTGAAAGAGATTCATATGCCGGCAATGAATGACAAGAACGTGTAATAATACCGCCGCAGGAGATGTAGATCTCTACTGTTCTAATGGCCAGTTACAAACTTTAATCCAAGAATAGAGGCGATTAGCGTACCGATAAAAAATAGACGCCAGAAGCTTACGGGGTCTTTAAATACAAGGATTCCAATGATGACTGTGCCGACAGCTCCGATACCCGTCCATATTGCATAAGCGGTTCCTAAGGGGAGTCCCTGTACGGATTTGATCAATAAAACCATACTGACGATGAGACATAATACGAAGATACCGTACCAGGCATAGATAGCATTGCCTGATACCTCTTTTGTTTTTCCCAGACTGTAGGTGTATCCTACCTCAAACAATCCGGCGATGATTAAAATTACCCAATTCATATTTTATTCTTTTATACAAAGATCAGTAATGATATCTTTTTAACATTTTACAAATGTTAAAAAACAAGGGGCTAATGATATTGATTTATATTCCTGGTATCCTGCATTATATGATCAACGATAACTAATATTATCTTAAGGATAAGTATAAGTAGTTTCGTAGAACTTGGCTTTAATTTTTATGGCAGTAAATAATTTTTACCAAAACATTACGAATGCGGGGCAAAAATCATTATTTCACTGCAGATTTGTTATACTTGTTGCGATAGGCCAAAGGAGAGAGGCCGGTAACTTTACGAAATATTTCCCTAAAGGCTTTTGAATCGGAATAGCCTACTTTATACATGACTTCGTTCACTGTTTTTCCAGAGATTTCCAGTTCTTTTTTTGCAGATTCGATTTTGACACGTTGTAGATATTCAATCGGTGTATTACCGGTCGCTTTTATAAATCGCCGGTCGAAATTCCGTCGGCCTACGGTAAATCGTTCTGAAAGTTGTTGAATGGAAATCTTCTCAGCGAAATTATGCTCAATATACTCCTGAGCTTTGATGATCATTTCATCTCCATGCCTTTTTTGACCATTAAAGATAACGAAATCAGATTGTTGTTGTCGGTCAAGGTCAATCTGGAATATCTTGGAACAATAGATTGCTGTGGGCCGATCATAATACTTTTCAACCAGATAAATGAGCAAGTGTAAAAATGAATATCCACCACCGTTGGTACAAATACCTTCTTCATCTGTTATAATGCTGTCAGTCTTCATGGTGACACCTGGAAATAACTGCTTGAAATTTGTTTCAGCACTCCAATGGATTGAGCAGTTTTTGTTTTCCAACAGACCGGTAGAGGCAAGTATATAGGCTCCAGTACACATGCTGGCGACATTGGCACCATGGGTATATTGATTGCGTATCCAGTCAAGAAAAGGGGTGTTTTTGGTATCTAACATTGTAAAGTTCGGGGCGACGGCAGGAATTACGATCAAGTCGGTCTTGATGATGTCAGTAATTTCTTTCTGCGGCATCACAGCAAGTAAGCCATTCAAGAAAACAGACTGTTTTGAAAGACCAACCAGTTCAATTTTAAACATCGTCTTATCATGATGCTGATGGTAGTACCTATTGGCTTCGGTAAAGATATGATAGGTACCAACAATGCATGACAGTGTATTGGGGCCAGTCTGAACCTCGGGGACCAAAATTGTTAGGTGTTTCATCTTTCTTGGTTTAACATTGATTAATATGATTGATGATCTATACTCAAATATAAGAAAATGTGTTGTCCAAATCAACCGTTCACAATGTCTATTTGGCACCCTGTTTTAGATTTAAAATGTCGATATCTTTGATTTATATATGGCAGGTTTGATGTTTAAGTAATTGAAAAAATAAATACTAACAAAAAAATAGATGATGGAAAAACTTGATTTTACAACAGAAATAATCGTTGCAGCAAAGCCCCATGAGGTATTTGAAGCGATTAAGGATGTGCGAGGCTGGTGGTCTCAAAACATTGAAGGATCTACAGACGCATTGAATGAGGTGTTTGCTTATCATTATCAGGATATACATCAATGTGAGCTAAAGATCACCGAGATACAACCCAATGTTAGGATTGTATGGCAGGTATTGACGAATAATTTTAAATTTGGAGTAGATAAGCAGGAGTGGGTAGGAAGCCATGTAATATTTGATATTATTGATCTCGGCGATAAGACACAAGTAAAATTCACCCATCGGGGATTAACTCCCGATATGGAATGTTATGAAGTCTGCCATGCTGCATGGACCTATTACATCCACGAAAGTCTGAATCAATTCATTATGAACGGACAAGGCTTGGCGACTCCAAAAGAAAGTCCCATAGCGACGCCTAAAATTAGTGAAGAATTACTTCCGGAACAAGCAGGTAAGAGCATATACCACAGATTATTAATCAAGGTTTCGGTCGAAAAAGTTTACCGGGCAATTACTACACAGGAAGGCTTGGCGGGCTGGTGGACACCTGACACCAATGCTGTCGCGGCAGTTGGCAGCGTCTTGCGTTTTGGTTTCGGTCCGGACTACTTCAAGGAAATGGAAGTTCTTGCATTACGTCCTTATTCACTTGTCGTATGGAAATGTAAGGCAGGTTATGAAGAATGGATTGGCACAACATTGACTTTTGAATTGACACCCCATCAGAAGGGCTGCACCTTATTATTCCATCATGACGGCTGGGCTAATTTTAGCGGAGAATTTGCTTCCTGTAGTTATGATTGGGCATTATTCTTTCGAAGTTTAAAATTCTTCTGTGAAACAGGAAAGGGATTTCCATACCCTGACTTCAATGTATAGCGACCAGATGCATTATTGAGTAGCCTATGTAGCTTGGTTATCTTCCGTGCGTCGACTATTTGATCCTTCGATCTATAAGCTCAAGGCTATCCTTTGGAAAATGTTTTTTTAACCAAAGGCGTAATTTTAATTGTTGTACGGGAGATCAACATGGCACCTATAATGACCGCCGTTGAATTCACATTGAGGCCAACCGAGGCAATAACAATGGCACAGGCCAAAATCCATGCATTGGCTCCACGGAATGAAATATTGTTGATGACATTCTCAAGTACAGCCTCTTTACGCTCTTCGCCCGGATGTAAATCAAAAAATCGAATTATTTTATTCATATGGATCGTTTCTTTCTATACGAATATACACAAGAGAAATCATTATTCTTAAATGAGAGATTTTACTGACTTAAAATAATAAAATAAGTAACGTTACATACAGGTATACTTGGCACACTCTTGTTAAAATGTCCCTGCAGCTTAACCTCCAAGTCGTTCCTTAGTCTTACGTCTAAAAGCTGAATACACAATAATCACACTAATAGTCATTAAAATAAACGCCAGAAAAAACGGGGCTCCGGAGAATTTAAAGGGTGCCTTATCGTGTGTAAAATAGTAAAACAAATTGGTCATCATCGGCGGACCTATAATGGATGTCGCACTCATTAAACTGGTTAATGCACCTTGAAGTTCCCCCTGTTCATTTGATGGAACATTTTTGGTAATTACAGACTGTAGTGCCGGACCACAAATCCCGCCCAGGCAGTAGGGGATCAGGAAGACAAACATCATCCAGCCCTGATTGGCAAATGCAAACAGCAATAGTCCTAAGGCGTAAAATATCAATCCATAATAAATGCTTTTTTGTTCACCGAGTTTTGGTGTTGTCCAGCGTATCAGAACGCCCTGAACCAAGCCTATCAATAGACCAATAACACCAAGAGAGATACCGACCATTCTTTCTGTCCAGTCAAATTTATACATGGTGAAAAAGTTCCAGTTGCTCTGTACAGCGTGACCCGCGATATAGATCAATATCAAAGCTACAATTAAGCCGGAAATTTCAGGATGTTTTCCTAAGAATCGAAATGACCCGATCGGGTTGGCACGCTTCCAGTCAAATGCACGTCGCCTATCTTTATCCAAGCTTTCAGGAAGAATAAAATATCCGTAAAGAAAGTTCAATAAACATAATCCCGCAGCAGCGTAAAAAGGAACCCTTGCGCCATAATGTCCGAGTAATCCGCCGATTACAGGCCCAATAATAAAGCCCAATCCAAAAGCGGCCCCAATGAGCCCAAAATTTTTCGCCCGGTCTTCATCCGTAGAGATATCCGCAATATAAGCACTGGCTGTTGTAAAACTTGCGCCCGTTACCCCAGCAATCACCCGTCCTAAAAATAACCAGCCAATCGAGGGAGCAAGGGCGAGAAATATATAGTCCACCGCAAAACCGAATAAGGAAATTAAAATAATCGGTCTTCGTCCATATTTATCGCTCAGATTTCCCACCACCGGTGAAAATATAAATTGAGTGAACGCATAAGCAAAACCAAGCCAGCCACCATACTTTGCGGCCTCACTGATATCACTGTGGATAAGTTCCTCAATAAGCTTGGGAACAACAGGAATAATGATACCCCATCCTGTGATGTCAATAAGTAGAGTAATAAATATAAAGCCTATGGCGGCCTTCTTTTTCGAGCTGTCAATCATGGCCTAAAAATAAAAAAAACCTGAAAAAAATTCGCCTGAATTTTAAAAACTTAATTTTTGATAAACTATCAGCTCAAAAGAGAAAGTCAATTGATAAAAGATCGAACTGGATACAATCTGTTTCAGTCGTGCTGAGAAACGAATTCTCCAAAACAGTTTTTTTGTCAGGAGACAGAACAAACTGCATGATGTCGTACGGGAAAATTACAGGAATTGGCTATAAAACAAAGCCGATTCGCTTCATGATGTAATGATAACGCCAAAACGATCTTTGCCGGATCAGATATACTGACCTCTGGATATAGATCAACCTGAACAAACCGACCGCTACCGTCGGGACTGGTTTCTAAAACTGCCTCGGCATTGTCGGTATAGGAAATTACTTCAATGTTATTTTTAGAACAGACATATAGGTAAGACATCATGTGGCAAGAGACGAGACTACTCAGCAGCAGATCCTCAGGATTATATAATGTCGGATCACCCTTAAAGGCCTTTGCTGCAGAAAGCTGTAAATCCGTTTTGCCCTGGATAGAAATCCGGTGACTCTTAGGATATAACTTTGCGCCTGATGCAGGCTGTTGTTGATGAAACCATCTTAAAGTAGCCTTAAAATAATGTTTGAAAGCCATGCTATGAAAATTTTGGGTATTATTAGTTTCTATTGCTGGAGTTAAGTTTATGTCCGAACGAAAGAAATGTAATCGGTATTGATGGGATCAAGTCCATTCCTTCGCATTTCCACAGCGATTTGTGCTCGATGATATGTACCGTGATTAAATACATGTAACAGAATATCTCCAAAAGAGTTTTGGAACTGCTCATTCTTGGTATTGGCATAGTTTACGATTTCCATGATCTTGCACTCATCAGCGTAGACCTTTTCTGTAAACCCCGAAGAAGCTAACTGATGATATTGTTCACAGGTTAACAGGCTGTGTTCATCCCATACCCCTACAGGAGGTTTTTCGCCATTCAGCCGGTATAGCCATATCAACTGTGCATTCATAATATGACTTAATAAGCGTAAACAGCCCGCAGGAATACGTTCAGCGTCCTGTTTCATTTTTTCGATCAGCAAATTATTCGCCCAATCGTTATATAACCATAATTGTACTAGCGAATTTGACATTGCGAATTACTTAGTTTGAGCATTAAATATACACAAGAATATGCAAGTAAATACAGTTGCGCTGATTAATTTTGTGACAAACCTGTTATCTATATCCCTTCGAATATCATTTTTTAGACGGGAAGTATGCTAAAAAAATTCAGGAAATACAACGGACGGAGCGGTTGGCAGGTAGATGAATAGTTATATCCAGGAATATGCTTATCGAACCGGCCTGGGATGGGAGATCTTTGCGATGACGGGAACTTTGGTAATCGGAATTACGTTATTGACAGTAGGCTATCAGTCTATACACGCTTCTCTTGCTAATCCAGTAGATTCCTTGCGGGATGAGTGATAAATGAAATGATTATCTTTACAGCTCGTTGAATCAACATGGAAAATAAAAGAGTTTATAGAATCATAGCTTACAATATTTTATACGTAGCCTTCAATCTTTTCATGTATTATCTGTTAAACATGAAGGAAACCGGATTAAGCTTTTGTGTAATTGGCACCGTGCTGATCAATGTGTATTATTTCATGAGCTGGTTTGAGGATACTAGAAAAAAGAAGTTTATACAACGTTATGAAATTATTCATCAGCGTGCGTTAAGTAAAACCACAATAAATTATAAAGTAACATTTACGGTAAGCCCAAATATATTATTTACGCTTATTTTTGGTTTGGTCATTTGCTTTTCCGCGATTGGTATACTTCGTGAGCAGTCAATTGCTGGTATTTTTGTCCTCTTTATTGGTATAAAGTTTACTTTGATGCCACTCAAAGAGAAAACAACAATCAGATTAGCCCCTAACGGGATATGGACAAGCGACTACCAGTTTATCTTTATCAATGATATTCAGGAAATTTGTTTTAAGCGTTATCTTGGAAAAAATAGTTCCAAAATGAGTATGAAGATTAAAGACCCAACATTGTATGGGATGAAGGATCCCTATTTATCTGTACCAATCGGTGGGCTTAATCAAGTTACGCAAATGATCCCTATCGTAAAAAGGCTATTTTCAGATACACGGATACTTCAGGACATTTAGTTATTGATTAAATTGCAACAAATCTACTATTTTAGTAATATATTGATTAATAAACCTAAAGATTTCCTTAGATGATGCCGCGCGGAAAGAAGCCTGGATTAAGGCTCTCACATAAGACAAGCTGCTATGGCCACAGGTCTCATCAGGTTTGGGAGGGTGGGACAGAGGTCCTGACGGTAAATAATCGCACGAAATCTAAGGGGCGAAGATCTGCAAAATAAATTGAAAACAATCTTCACCCTACAAGCAATTCAGTAATATCCCTATCGTCTGTCAAAAATGTCAGCAAATTGTGTTTTTTTTTGGCCATGCTATATTGTTCCAAAAATAAGTGTAAAAAATTGCTTGCAATTGCGGCTGATTTTCTATCTTGCGCCTTTAATTAAAGATCACATAGCTTTAGGATATTTGGACTGTAATCCAATTTGATCGGTGCAGCGTACTTTAAATTTGGAGTGAAAGCAGATTGTTTTGTATTTGATATTATTCGACTTATTTGATGGATGTTTTTTTTGAATTTTTAAATAACCTCACAAATCCGGACTGGATTGTTAACCATGGAGGTTTATATCTGCTGTTGTTTATTATTTTTGCCGAGACAGGTATCCTCATTGGATTTTTCCTTCCGGGTGATCCGATTCTTTTCATTGCTGGGATGATTGTTTCTAACATGACAATTCCGCCATCAGAACAAATACCGACATTGCTTTATTGGATTGTACTCGTGTCATTGGCCGCAATTCTGGGTAATTTTGTGGGCTACTGGTGCGGAAAGGTCTTTGGAAAAAGGATAATGAGTATGGAAGATAGCTGGTTCTTCAAGAAAAGTTATATCTATAAAGCACAGGAGTTTTACGAAAAAAGAGGTGGTGGTGCTATTGTTCTTGCAAGGTTTCTTCCTGTTGTTCGAACTTTTGCACCGATCGTTGCGGGCATCGTTGGCATGGAGTTCAAAAAATTTGTATTGTACAACGTGATTGGAGCAATTGTCTGGTCAGGAAGCCTAGTTACTCTCGGTTACTTGTTAGGTGAGAATCTTTGGGTAAAAGAAAATCTAGAGCTCGTCATTATCGTTATTGTTCTGATTGCGACAGCACCGGTCATTATAAAAGCTTTTGCATCGAAAGATAAGGCAAAAATTATTCAATAAGATCTGATCAAATATTTAGTCAGAAACGGCCCCCATCTTTTATATGTCCTAACAGACATTACAAACGAAAAGGATTATCTATTTGATTTCATGGCTTTTACTTTTTTAATTTTAGTATCATTCAGAAAATTGAGGTATTCCTTTGTTTCCATTCCATAGAGAGCTACTTTCCCTTCATGATCACTATGGATGCCAAAGCCATACTTTTTCGTAAGAGGGGAAGCACGCAGGCAGGCTTGTCCTTTTGAAAAGAATATCCTCCTCGCTTCTTCATATACCTCCTCAGTAAGAGTGTTACGCTCCGCATAAATTTTAAAAAGTAACTCATCGGAAGTATATTTATAGGGAAATTGTGAAATAATTTCATATTGAATTTCTGCTATAGTCTTTCTATCCCTTTTTGGAGGTATATTCCCTTTAGAAACTCCTGTATCTTCTGCGACTTCTATAAATGTGTCAATGTAGTTTGTCGTATGGATTTTCATACCATTAGTTGATTGTTATGTCAATAAATATAAAATCTAAATATCTGAAAGACCAACGCAAAATAGATATTCCTAGTGATTTGCCAAAATATCTAAAGAAATTATTATCCATATTCTCACTAATTTCACCTGTGTTTTAAATATTTTTTTCACAGAAAAGAAATATTTTGGGGTATTTTTCTTACATTTACAGCACTATTACGGAGCACCCTACAGTATACCTATCATAAATGGCTACAAATCAATAGATAAGTAGCCATTTTTCTTTTCATAGCCTATAAATACCTTGGCGTAAACTATATCGTTAATTACTTTAAAATATAGCATAAAGTAACAATTAGTGCCCCCAAAGGTTGACATCCTTCAAATTTATAATAATAATTTACAATATTCCTTGTTTTGAGAAAATTTATTATTCAATATATCTAAGATCCACTATTTTCTTACAGGGATGAAAAATATAATAACTATAGTTTTAAAGAGGAAATAGCAGTTAGCAATGTTTGCTGTATATGGGCTCCATGGCTCGAATTACACATTTTTATTATTTTTTTTTAATTTTACCCCATAAGGGAAAATTATTTTTCTATATTTGTATATCATTGAGGCGTTCTTCACTTATTCAGCTCTTATAAACTGCTAAGTGAGCTTATAAGGATGTATTTGTCCTATAAAAATGTAGATATGATATGTATACTGTAGGTAGGTGTATAATATAACAGGGGTAGCTGTAGGGGCTACCCTCTGTTGTTTTTAACAACTTCTTTTTAATACAATGACGTAACTCAACCGCCCTCCGTTGAAGTTAAAGCTTTTGTTAATGTACGTTTTTTTTTTTGTCATTTATTAATATAATCCTCACTGTACATATACCAATAGCCAACACGAGATTAACATTGTCCTATACCTTGGAAAGGTCCGTCAGGAAATTTTTGTAAACGAATGTTTAGTAAGATGAGCAATCTAATTTTTACTTTATATTTATGGTATTATTATGAATACCTAACAAAATATCTATGGAAACTAACCAACAAATTGATTTTGCGACAGCAAGTTTTAAAGAATTTGAAAATATTGCTGGTTTTGATATGATGGATACTGCAAAGTATTTCGATTCCTATATAAATTACATGAAAGAAAATGAGCATCTTAACTTTAGGTTTATAACGCAAGGATGTGGGCCGACGGCTATTGTAACTTCTCCATTTTTAGCTAAACCGACTGAATGCATAAGTCTTGTATCAAACGATTATCTTAATTTTTCTCAACATCCCAAAGTGAAAGCTGCTGCAATAGCTGGAATTGAAAAATATGGTACGGGAGCGGGAGCGTCTCCGTTAATCGGAGGACATCATGAATATCATGTGGCTTTAGAACGGAAGCTGTGTGAATTTTTCAATCGTCCTGAGGGATCGAGTATAGTTTTTACAACGGGGTATACTGCAAATAGCTCGACCTTACTAAGTTTATTGAAGCAAGAAGACTGCGCTATTGTTGACATGGAAGTACACGCAAGTGTATATGAAGGTTTGCCAAATACAAATGTCAAGCGATTTCCACATAATAGCATGATTCATCTTGAACGTGCATTAGTTGAGGCGCAAAGCAAATTTAGAACCAAATTAGTTATCATTGATGGTGTATATTCTCAGAACGGGGATTTGGCGAAAATGGACGAGATTTATGCGTTGACAAAAAAATATGGCGCATATTTAATGGTCGATGATGCTCATGGTATAGGTGTAATGGGTGATCGTGGCAGGGGTGCTATTGAAATCTACAACCTGTTGGATAAGGTGGATATTATTGCAGGCACCTTGAGTAAAGCGTTGGGTCATATTGGAGGTTTTATCATTTCAACTCCGGAGATCATTAATTACCTTCGTTATCAATCCAGACAACAGGTATTCTCATCTACGTCAACTCCAGCAAGTTTTGGCTTATTAAAAGCAATTGATCTAATTGACGAAGAGCCCTTTTGGCGCAACAGACTCAAAGAAAATGTCCGCTATTTTAAAGAAGGGCTACTGTCACTCGGCGCAGATATCGGAACATCATCCTCTCCAATTATTCCGATAAAAATTGGCGATCCTATTCGAACCGCCCAGATATCGCGGATGTTGTTACAAAGTGGGGTCTATGCCAATTGTATCGTGTATCCCGGTGTAGCAAAAAAGGATGCCCGTATTCGTACAAGCCTAATGGCTACACATACAAAAGAACACTTGGATAAGGTATTAAATGTATTGGACGACATCGGCAAAGCCGTAAGTTTAAAAAAATCAAGATAAAGAAATTATATAATTTTTTATTATTTATTATATTGATCTGAATCATTAATTTTAGAAACTCAGATCAATACCATATCGACAACAGATGCGCAAAACTTATAAAGGAGAAAAGAACGATAAAGAACGTACCATGAACAAACTTATTTTGTCTGTAGGCAAAGTACTTAGAGATAAAGGGTACACAGGATTGACAATAGCAAATATTTCTAAAACTGCTGGTGTTGACAGGAAACTCATTTCACTTTATTTTGGTTCGATTGACAATTTAGTGGAAACATACATCAGAAGTAAAGATTATTGGGTATCTGCGACTCTCGGTGCTGTTGAATACTTCGGTACAGCACCAAAAGAAGGATCAAAAGGTTTTTTGGAATCGTTGTTATTAAACCAAATGGACAGTTTTTTGAAGAATACTGAAATGCAAAAAGCAGTTCTATGGCAAATAAGTGAGAAATCTGAGATTATGTCTCAGATTACCAGAGAACGTGAAAAGATGAGCGCGTTGTTTTTTGCATTTGCTGATCAGGAAATGAAGGATAAAAATGTTGATTTAAGGGCTATTAGTAGTATTTTAACCGCAGGAATTTATTATTTAGTGTTACATTCAATAAATACGGATAGCACCTTTTGTGAAATTGAATTAAATGAAGACGGATTAAACAGAATACGTAATGCGGTTAAAACAATTCTCTCCTGGGCATATGGAGAGCAGACAACAGAAGCTTCATCCTGAGAACAATCCACTTAAATAAACTTGTTTCTTAAATATAATGCTATGGTACAACAGAGCAAATTACTGAGAATGGACAGTATTGATATCGTCGTAGAATCGCGCGACAAAGCCATTTTATTTTTCACGGAACTCGGCCTAAAGCTTAAAGGACGTAGTATACTCTGCCACATCTGACCACTGGAACGCCAGCCAATGATCAATTATTTCTTAATCATACTGGCTATTATAAATATTTATCAGGAAATGAATTTCTATAAAATATCAATTGCAAAGTTGTTATAAGGAATCGCTCTTTTTTCTTAATCCAGTACTATTGCAGCGCATGTCAATTTGTCAATTATCCCATAAGAATCAGGTGATTACAGCACCAATTGTCACACAGAAATCAAGATCTCATGCAAGAAGCCATTCATTTTCTATCTGGCTATTTTTGGCATATCTTTCGCCAGCTTAGCTTCAAACGATTCAAAAATGGCAAAGAGACTGTTGTTTATATTCATGGTATTTATACTTGGCGATATTTATTTTTTTCAAGCATTTACTACTGTTTTTCATACTCCTTTTTTACACAACGCATATTGGTGTATAGATTTGTCATTGCTCATTGGTGTCGCAACACTGATTTTTTTCCAACGGCAGGGTAAGGATATTCAGCGGCAGGCAGGTGATTTAATTACCTTTTTTTTAATTGTGTTTATACCGAAACTAGTGGCCTTGCCAATTTTATTGACTGAAGATTTACTGCGTATGGCACGGGGCTTTCCACCTCGAAATATATATCTAAGCGAATTTGTTCTTATATGTGCGGCCCTGATCGTACTTGTTATCGCTTTCGGTCTTACAAGAGGAAGACATTATTATCGGGTCAGGAAAGAAATCTTAAGTTTTCCGGATCTGCCAGATGCATTCGACGGGTTTAAAATCACACAAATTTCAGATATTCATTCCGGCAGTTTATCCGACGTTGATGGTGTTCGCAAGGGAATAGCCTTGGCAAACGCACAAAACAGTGATCTCTTACTGTTTACAGGAGATCTTGTTAATAACAAAGCTGCCGAGATGGAAGCATGGATTTCAGATTTTACACTTCTAAAGGCACCATTTGGTAAATTTTCGGTACTTGGGAACCACGATTACGGAGATTATACCCGATGGGATAATGCCGAATTGAAGGCATCCAATCTCGACAGATTGAAAGAAATTCATCAGGAAATGGGATTTAAGCTCTTGCTGAATGAATCTATCAAAATTCAAAACAAGGGAGCGAGCATCGCATTGATCGGTGTGGAAAACTGGGGAAAGGGTGGTTTTCATCAATACGGAGACCTCGGTAAAGCAACGTCCGCTTTACCAGCTGAATCCTTTAAAATATTGATGTCACATGATCCTTCACATTGGGACAGGGTCACCCTGACGCATGATCAACATGTACATCTGACACTAGCCGGACATACACACGGCATGCAATTTGGAATCGAGCTCTTTGGGTTTAAATGGAGTCCGATCCAATATTTTTACGAACAGTGGGCCGGATTATATCAAAAACAGGGTAAATATCTGTATGTTAACCGTGGTTTTGGCTATCATGGACTAAAGGGTAGAATCGGCGTATGGCCAGAGATCACTGTCATTACGCTTAAAAAGTCTGTTTCTTAGTTTTTATACCAATGGCCCAAATGTCCAAAACAGTTAATGCCTCTTTTAACTACTCAATTTTTAACATTCACACGCCTCTCTTTTCCTTCGATCGTACGCACAAAGGACTGCGGGCTATATGCGCCTGGACTTTTATTGACTGGCCTAATGAATCAGATATGAATTGGTATTTATACGATTCTTGCACAGGTCGTCATTAGTACTACCACACATAATACCAATAGGACAATAACTGTTGTAGTATAAGGTGTTCTTCTCATGATCTTTTTTTTATTTATTACTTATAAATTTTAGTTGGCAAAAGTCATGCCCCAATATAAAAGTGAGTCTATCGGTAGCCAAAACTGTAGTTTGAAGACTACAAACCCTTGGGATGGTATTTTTAAATAGCTCCGGTCATCATGGATATCCACGGTCTTTGAGTCGTGTCGTTTTTTCTAAAGGTATTGAGAAAATTAAGCTGGACCAGCTAACGCTCAGTTTTGTTCACGGCTTTCTGGTTTATAATAAATGAGTAATGCTCCGCCATTAAAAGTTTTTGTTTTCAGGTGCTTGAGCACTATCCGCTGGTTTAGGTTCATAAATAGCGGTAAACCGCCTCCAACTATAACAGGATGGATGCAAATTTGGTATTCATCTATCAGATCGCAATTTGTTAATGCCACGATTAAACTTGGGCTACCTACCAAAATATCCTTGCCAGATAGTTGTTTTAACGCCATAACTTCATCCAACATATTTCGGTGCGCTAACCTAGCGCTACTCCAATCCACGTTATTAAGAGTTCTCGAAAACACGATTTTTGATATTCTGTCCATAGCATGGGCAAATTCATCCATGGATCTGTTACCACTAGGCTTTGTCAAAAATGGGCGCCAATATTCCATAAGCTGATAGGTTATCCGGCCATATAGTATGGTGTCAGCCTCAGATAATAAGCTTGTATAGTGCGCATGAATTTCATCATCTGCAACCACTGAATTATGGTCACAAAAACCATCCAAGCTCATATTAATTGCCGCAATTACTTTTCTCATATCTTGCTTATATCGGTGTGCAACTTGAATTTACGAAAAAAAATCGCGAAACAGCGTATACTATTCGTCGATAATTGTAAGGTTGCCAACAACTTCAAATGTTGCCACATGGTAATCATCGGCAAAAAACAAGCTATTAATATAATGCTGGATAGGATAGAAGAGGTCTAGCGGGATGCCCTTATAGAAAGTTTTGAAATCATTTGGAATAGAGTAAAAATGACTGTACTTTCCTTTTCCAAGACTAATACCGCCAATTTTTTTCAGGTAACCCGTAATTCTGTGTTGATAGGAATTTGAGAACTTTTCACTTGTTTCCACAAAATAATCCTCAATATAAAAGTTTCTGATATCTTTTAGTTTGATCGGAGAAGTTTTATCAGGTTTTATCCTACGGGAATAGGATATATCCGTTAAAATACAGCTCGCTTTCTGAACTGTAGAAACATCGATAAAATAGTCTCCATCAACCAGTAGATGTTTGCTATCCTTATAGATTCCCAGGATCATCTCATTGATTTCCCTATCGGAATAGTCCATTATATTTGAAGATCTCCCAAACTTTTCGAATTGCAGTCCGCTATCTTTAACATTTTTCCTGATTTTATTTAGCTCATATTGCTGAAAAGTTCTTATTTTTTCCATTTCTGTTGCTCATTATATTTGGCACGTTAAAGATAATTTTAAAACTTCGCTTTCAGTCTCTTTATCAGGATCTAATTGCAATTTGAATCGAATCTAATTTAACACTAAGATAATTTTAATGAACATTCCCTCAGCCACTTTTTTTACTCGCGAATACTGACTTTGTTGATCGGAAGACGATTAACAAAGTCAGTATTCGCATAATATAATAGAAATACTTGATCATTTTCATATAGGTTTCGATACTTATGCATGCATGCATTCATTCGTACCAAGCATACTTTGCTGCTCCTAATGCAAAGCTTATATCAGTTCAAAATCTGTCATCAATGTTTCCTCTCCATTGACAATAATGGAAATTTTGTGTCTACCCGTGTAAAATTTTCGTGTGGTAATCACTTTAAATGATTGGTTTCGTTGGATCCGATTAATTTCAGATCCCTGGTAGATTCGCTCACTAATTTTGAATACTTTGCGTGACAATAAGCCATTTGATTTTTGGTAATACAGCCCATACTCCAGGCGGAGTGCTTTGGGCTGCGGCTGAGCATTTTCAATCTGAAAAGAGAAACTGACCTGCCCACCAATTTTTACGACCGGGGTTTCAATGTATAAATCGGTGATCTTGAAATCTGTGGCATCCAAACCATAATAGTGCAGAATATCGGGATGCCCTCGCTTGAGCAATGTACGGCTAGCATGTTTGATAATTGCGTCCGTATCTCTACTAATCCCTTTCCAATGCCGGGCTATGTCCAATAAAATAACCGGATGGTCTTTCGAGATATCATTTAAATTATTGGCGACACTTCTTCTTACACTTTCAGAAACATCATTTTTTAACAAGTTCAGAATGGGTAAAATTGGCGCCGGATCTTGCTTCAAAAAGGGGATAGCCATTGCCCAGGGCAATCGTGGGCGAATACCCTCACTTGCTAAACGACGAACCGCCGCATGCGGACTTCCAGCCCATTTTTCCATAACAGCGATCATCCGCTCTCTGTATTTGATAATAAAGGGACGAACCGCAAATTCACAGGTTATGAAGGTGGTAACTAATTCAAATGACCGTACCGCCAATTCAAAATGGTCAATGCCGTAAGTCTCAATATAGTCGGGAAAAATAATATATTCGAGACCAGCAGAATGGCCTGTGGCAATGAAATTTTTGACAACCTGATTGATCAATTCAACCGCTTCCTCAAAATCGGGTGGCATAAACTCATGTAGGGTCTGCGTGCTGTGTTTTGTCCGTTCCTTCCATTCCAAATCATTAAAATTAGTGCTAAAAATCCGCTTGATAAATTGTTTGCCATCGAAATCAGGCTTTATACCGCTAAACTGATCTGCTAGTTGTTGGTAGAAGCTGATGGAATAGATATCCTTAATAAGACTCATAAATACGCGCTATATAGTTTAAATATATATATCCTGAATTGCCAGGCCGTCTCCAAATAAGTTGGAATTTCATTGTATAAAAATTTTATTGCTAAACAAAGTTAGATCATAGAACTGACAGCAGAATGTCAACATAAAAAGATTATGATTTAACCTCGTTCTACTTTACAACTTGTATGACGCGCTGCAAAAGTAGCGTAAGTGTTTTCAATTCATTATCTGTCAACGATTTTGAAACTTTCTTTGCAATATTCTCCCTAAAATTTTCCGAATTATCGATGATATACTTGCCTTCGTCGGTCGCCCTTAGATCAAAAAATCTACGGTCTGTCCTGGACTGCTGCTGCTCGATAAGCTTATTTTCAACCAAAAATTTAAGCTGTTTGGAAATAGCAGCCTGACTGATTTGAAACGCTTCAGCAATCTGTTTTCCAGTTACCTGACGGTTTCTATATATATACTCAATAATATTATAATGCGTAGCAGTTACACCATGCACATTGCCCTTATTCATGTGTGCCAATATATAGCAATGTAAGTCTGTAAAGACATGATAGAAATCAATTTCGTTCTCATTCATAAAACAATACATTAGTTAACTTTGTTAAATAATATACTTAACTTAGTTAAGCAATAAATACCAAAGATAATTAAAATGGAGCATATCGTTGTTATAAATGCCAAGCAGAACAATCTAAAAAATATTTCGCTTAATATTCCCAAAAGACAGATTACAGTTTTCACAGGTGTATCCGGTTCGGGCAAATCGTCCTTGGTGTTTGGAACTATCGGAGCAGAAGCCCAACGTCAGTTTAATGAAACTCAAACGAGCTTTATCAGAAATCGATTACAACATATCGGGGTACCAGAAGTGGATAAAATTGACTATTTAAATGTCCCCATTATCATCAATCAAAAAAGGCTAGGTGGGAACGCCCGTTCTACTGTAGGCACCGCAACAGATGTTTATAGCTCATTGAGGTTACTTTTTTCTAGAATGGGAACACCTTTCGTGGGCTATTCCAATGTGTTTTCATTTAATAATCCACAGGGGATGTGCAAGGGATGCGAAGGTCTTGGTTTTGTGCAGGCCATAGATTTCGGGCAGCTCTTGGATAAGGAAAAATCCCTAAATGAGGGTGCAATCAAATTTCCGACATTTCAGCCCGGTGGATGGCGCTTAACCCGATATACACTATCGGGGTACTTTGACAACAATAAGAAATTAAAAGATTACGACGAGAGGGAATGGCAGATGCTCTTAAATGCGACGGAACATAAACCCAAACATCCTGATAGACAATGGGGGAAAACTGTAAAATATGAAGGAATAATCCCCCGCATTGAAAAGGCATTCCTAAAGAAAGATTCGAAAGAGCATGTCGCACGGAAAGAAGTCCTCAAGAAGATCATTACCACGGCGGACTGCCCTGTATGTAATGGTAAAAGGCTGAATAAAAAGGTGCTATCCTGTAAAATATCAGGAAAAAGTATAGCCGATTGTGCGTCGCTCGCAATAGATGAGCTTCTCGATTTCATAAACACCATAAGATCAAACACCTATGAGGTATTATTAAACGAACTGATTAGAAAATTACAACATATTGTTGATATAGGCTTGCAATATTTGACGTTGGAACGACGCACAGACACCTTGTCCGGTGGGGAATCCCAACGCATCAAGATGGTACGAAATCTCGGCAATAGTTTAACCGATTTGCTTTATATTTTCGATGAACCGAGCATAGGGCTGCATCCCAAAGACCTCCAAAATATTGCTGCTATTATCCAACAGATTAAAGCAAAAGGAAATACTGTGTTAATTGTTGAACATGATCCGGATCTGATCAAAATTGCGGATTGGGTTGTTGATATGGGGCCCGGATCCGGAAAAGCGGGCGGCGAAGTTGTATACCAGGGAAAATTTGACACACTTCCAGATTCAAAAGGGAAAACAGGAACCTATTTTGTAGGTCATTTTGACTTCAATAGAAGCCCTCGCCAAGCGAAAGGTTATCTGGAGATAAGACAGGCAGACTTACATAATTTGAAAAACATCAATGTTAACATACCAAAACAGGTTCTATCTGTTGTTACAGGCGTTGCTGGTTCGGGTAAAAGTACCCTAATCAACAAGGTTTTGCCAACATTTTACCCTGAAGTTATTGTAGTCGATCAGACCTTATTCGCCGCTAATGTGCGTTCAAATTTACTTACTTATCTAAATTTATCGGATGTAATTCGAAGGCTCTTTTCGAAAGCCAATAACGTTTCTGAGAAACTATTTAGTAGAAATAGTCTTGGCGCCTGCGAAAATTGCAAAGGATTGGGTATTGAGAAGATTGATCTTGCTTTTATGGAAGATATTGAGCAGGCCTGCGAACTTTGTGGTGGTTCGGGCTTTACGCCTAAAATTCTAAATTACCATTATAAAGGTAAAAATATAGTTGATATTATGAATATGACAGTGATGGAGGCCGTCAGCTTTTTCCCCGAAGAGCCATTTTATTCCGCCTTTGATTTATTATCCAAACTTGGCCTTGGTTATCTTAGCCTAGGACAGCGGCTGGATAGTTTTTCAGGTGGCGAAAGGCAACGACTGAAACTTACACGCGAACTCCATCAAAGCAATGGTATTATTGTCCTTGATGAACCGAGCACCGGATTGCATCCGACTGATACGGAAAAGCTATTGAACTTTATAGATATCCTTGTAAAAAATAAGAATACGGTTATAGTGATCGAACATAACCTGGATGTAATCGCGCAGGCAGACTGGGTAATAGACATTGGCCCAGGGGCAGGTAAATATGGAGGTGAACTACTTTTTGAAGGGACAGTGGCCAATCTATTAAAAGACAAAAGGTCGTCAACAGCAGAATATTTGCGGCAACATTTAAAAATGACATGATATACTTGCTTATTGCTCCGGCACCTTGTTGCACTTAAATTGTGCTTTCAAATATTGAAATTTCCTGGTCAAACAGGCCATAATCTTACAAATCAATCCCATAATTCCATAAAGATTTCAGAGCAGTTTGTGCGCACATTTGTATTGTAAGATTAAACATACAGATATGGCTACAAATAATTATAAAGAGACAATTTACATTCCCTTGGAAGATGTCGAAAGCGAACATTGCGCATTAATTGTTGAAAAAGAACTGGCCCTGGTGAAAGGGATTGAGAGCCACAACGTAGAATTAAATAACCGTAGGGCAGCTATTACTGTCAAGGACAACCAAGTTGTTGCCGCTGCTGTAAAAGCTGTCAAAGACCTTGGTTATGGCGTATCTACGATAACAAAGACTTTTCCGGTATTGGGAATGACCTGTGCTTCCTGTGCAAGCAGCGCCGAGAGTATGGTTAAATACGAGCAGGGGGTAGTTAATGCTTCCGTAAATTTTGCCACCGGAAATTTGACTGTCGAATATCTTCCAAATATAACCGATGCTACGAAAATCCAGAAAGCTGTTCAAGCTGGCGGCTATGATTTATTGGTAGAGGACGAAGCCACACAACAAGAAACCTTGGAGTCCATTCACGCTGAAAAATTCAGAACGCTCAAAACCAAAACTGTGTGGGCTGTCATCCTGTCCCTACCAGTGGTGGTAATTGGCATGTTCTTTATGGATATGCCTTATGCGAACCCGATTATGTGGTTCTTTGCAACACCTGTCGTACTCTGGCTGGGAAAAGACTTTTTTACCAATGCATGGAAACAAGCAAAACATGGTTCAGCCAATATGGATACCCTGGTCGCTTTAAGTACTGGGATCGCTTATATATTTAGTGTTTTCAATATGCTGTTTGCCAATTTTTGGCATCAACGCGGCTTGCATGCGCATGTCTATTTTGAAGCTGCCGCTGTGGTGATTGCTTTTATTTTGCTCGGGAAATTGCTGGAAGAGAAAGCCAAAGGCAATACCTCATCAGCTATAAAAAAGCTGATGGGCTTGCAACCTAAGACAGTGATGGTAATACAAGCAGATGGATCTGAAAGACAGGTTGCTATAGCAGCGGTCAATGTTGGCGATATCATTCAGGTAAAACCGGGTGAAAAAATTGCTGTTGACGGGATGGTCATATCGGGCGATTCCTACGTGGATGAAAGCATGTTGAGTGGTGAACCTGTACCTGTTCTGAAAAAAGAAAATGAAAAAGTTTTTGCCGGTACGATCAATCAAAAAGGCAGCTTCCAGTTTCGCGCCGTAAAAGTGGGTAAGGAGACCATGCTAGCTCAGATCATCAAAATGGTTCAGGACGCCCAGGGTAGTAAAGCTCCCGTACAAAAAATGGTTGATAAAATTGCCGGTGTATTTGTTCCGGTGGTCATCGGCATTGCACTATTCACCTTTGCCATGTGGCTTATTTTGGGTGGGGATAACGGCTTGGTACAAGGTTTGTTGGCCGCTGTTACCGTACTAGTTATCGCCTGTCCCTGCGCACTTGGCCTAGCAACACCTACCGCAATCATGGTTGGCGTAGGAAAAGGGGCGGAGCATGGTATCTTGATCAAAGATGCGGAAAGCCTTGAGCTTGCCAAACGCGTCAATGCGATCGTATTGGATAAAACCGGAACAATAACGGAAGGAAAACCACGGGTAACGGGTATACAATGGTTAAACGATGATGATGCCACAAATGGTATCTTATTGAATATTGAGAAACAGTCAGAACATCCGCTGGCGGAGGCAGTAGTCAATCATTTGGAAGGTGTAAGCATTACGCCGATAGCTGCATTCGATAGCATAACAGGCAAAGGAGCAAAAGCGAATTATGGACCGGAAACTTATTATGTAGGAAATAAGAAACTGCTGATGGAAAATGGGATCAGCGTAGCGGCAGAATTGCAGCGTCAGGCAGACCAATGGAGTGAAGAGTCCAAAACTGTTATCTGGTTCGCAAATAGCACAAATACACTTGCGGTAATTGCAATTTCCGATAAAATCAAAGAAACCTCCGTGTTGGCCATTCAAGAAATGCAGGCCATGGGTATTGAACTTTATATGCTGACGGGTGATAATGAATCTACTGCTAAAGCGATTGCCGAACAAACCGGTATTAAACACTACAAAGCGGAAGTCATGCCACAACACAAAGCTGACTTTGTAAAAGAGCTTCAACAACAGGGAAAAGTGGTGGCCATGGTTGGCGACGGTATTAATGACAGCACCGCGCTGGCAACGGCTGACGTCAGCATAGCGATGGGTAAAGGAAGCGATATTGCTATGGATGTGGCAAAAATGACCATCATCTCCTCGGATCTAACTAAAATACCCCAGGCAATCCGGCTGTCAAAACAAACGGTGACCACGATCAAACAAAATTTATTCTGGGCTTTTATTTACAATGTGATCGGTATTCCGCTCGCAGCAGGCATACTCTTTCCGATCAATGGCTTCCTTTTAAATCCTATGATCGCCGGAGCGGCAATGGCCTTGAGCAGTGTTAGTGTAGTGAGTAATAGCTTACGTTTAAAATGGAAAAAATAGAATTAGTAATATTAAAATTAAATAACATGGAAAGCAAAAACATTCAATTCAAAACAAACCTCAACTGTGGAGGCTGTGTAGCCAAAGTTCGTGCTGATCTGGACAATGCCGAAGGGATCTGCGAATGGAATGTCGACACATCGAACAATGATAAGATTCTCACCGTGAAATCAAACGGTATATCCGAAGAAGAAGTTATGGAGATTATCAAAAAGAAAGGCTTTATTGCAGAACCGCATTCTGCATAATTAACTGCAATCATCAAGGAAAAGTCGCCCGTTTATACTGGACGGCTTTTCTTTGTTAGTTAAATGAGGTAGTTTTTTAAAGCCTATAGTTGGCATTTTGGTCAGGGGGTGCTTGCTATAGCGATTATTTTGAATGCTATAGCAAGCACTTTAAAGTAAATAAAATAGCTTCAGTCACTTGTGTGCTTGCACAATTAAGCTTATTTTAGCCATTGATGGGCTACATTAAATTTGATATTTTCAAAAACTACGGACAATACGTGATGACTTTACTAATGTTGGTCGTCGTATGGTTCACATCCTGCCCAATAAAGAGTGGAATCAAAAGTCTCATCGGGCTAACGATAAATACTTACCTATCTTTCTCCAATACCAGACATTGCGCATTTAGGATTATCTTTTTTTCAAAAGTTTGTGTCTTCTCAACAGAACGGCAGCAACTGTATTCACATTTTTATACAGCTGAAGGTTAGCAAGGTAAAAAAATTAAGGCAATAAATTTCGAATATAAACTATAGTAACTTACACATACAATGATGAATATAAGATTTAACAGTATAACCATGCGTATTGGGCTTTTTATTCTCGCGGCAGGTGTTTTGACTGCCTGCGGAAATCCAACTTCGAGTAACAAACCCGAAACAGAAAAAGAGCAGCCTATCCAGGAGATGCAAAAACCAAAAGTAGCGGACGTTTCTTTTAAAGATAAGTCTGGAAATGTCGTATCATTGAGTGCTTTAAAAGGGAAAGTTGTGTTTATCAACTTCTGGGCTACCTGGTGTCCTCCGTGTATACATGAGATGCCGTCCATAAATACCTTAAGACAAGGATTCAAGGGTAATAAAAATATTGAATTCCTGATGGTGGATGTAGATAATGATATCGATCAATCGGCAGCATTTATGGAAAAGAACAATTATGACTTGCCTTTATACACTCCCGCAGGAGAAATCCCACCTGAGTTTTTAGGTGGATCAATTCCTACCACAGTCATTCTGGACAAAAATGGACAGATAATCGAACGTTTAGAGGGGAGTAGAGACTATGCTGCTCCAGAGATAGTAAAAGCATTGACGGAACTTACAAAGGCAAATTAACACACGAACAAATAGTTCAAGTGAAATGTCTTAAGAGAGCTAAATGGATTTTAATCTATTTAGCTCTTTTTATAATACGATAATATTTTACGATACTACACTTACAGCCTCTTTGATCAATGCTGTAATTTCATTTGGATGGGTAGCCAGGGAAGCATGACTAGCTGCTAAATGAATGATTTTTTTTGCGTTGATCCGCTCAGCCATTTCTATTTGTGTTGCAGGTGGTATCATATGATCATTGTCTGATACCTGGTACCAGCTAGGTTTTGTTTTCCACGCCGGTTCATCAGCCTCAGCGGCGAAAATACTGCCATGAGTTGGTTTTTGAGCCAAAGACATCACGATTGCATCTTTTTCGCTTAAATCATGGGCAAAGCTTTCATGGAATTTATCGTGCTTGATCCAAAGAAATCCTTTTGCATCAGGAACAATACTTGCTGCGCCAGAAGACTTCTCTCTGCGACTGAATATCCCGCCTAAGCTTTCGCCCTTCTCCGGAGCAAAGGCAGCAATAAACACTAAACCCACAACTTTTTCATGATGCCCTGCTGCCGATATAACTGCTCCGCCATAAGAATGCCCAACTAACACAACTTTACCCGTCTGTAAGTCAATCAAATCCTTCGTTTTCTGAATATCATCTTCGATTGACGTCAATGGATTTTGTACGCTTCGAACAGTATATCC
This sequence comes from Sphingobacterium athyrii, assembly GCF_003071065.1. GTDB lineage: Bacteria > Bacteroidota > Bacteroidia > Sphingobacteriales > Sphingobacteriaceae > Sphingobacterium > Sphingobacterium athyrii. The sequence continues at coordinate 617,235 of NZ_QCXX01000003.1, forward strand.
TTCCGCATGAAGATTTGCAATAACATGTCGCCAATGGGACCCGTCTCCCCAGGCTCCGTGGACTAAAATAATTGTTACATTTCGATTTCCCATATTCGTTGAAGTTTATAAACAAATATATGTTTAAGTTGCTATTGAACATATTAATTTAAGTTGACCTTTTAAAACCCGTCGACCGATTCTACTCAACCATGGCCGGTTGATCTTGAGATAGTTGGCAATATGTTTTTGGGCCCAAACCCTGGACTTTATTTATCTTGGGCGGGATCATTATCTAGAAAGAAAGCTCTTTTCGAATCGTGATGAAGAAGAGCGGGGAGACCGAAGCCTAATGCTAATTAGCGTGTTCGTATATAAAATAATGCTGTTCGTATAATTTTGTCAATCTGTATTTATTTTTCTTTTAGCTTTATGCCAAATAACAGCTACTTCTCAAAAAATAGTTTTTTTGTAAGCATTCTCCTGCTGTTGATTACGAACTTTGGCTGTATGTCAGCAGGTATTCCGTTGTGTTGAAAGAATTATCAGGAGAAACTCAAATAGTAAATAACATTGTATGCCAGACAACAAAAGGAAGAAAATCGTATTTGCCGTAACAGTAATTTTTGGACTACTGTCCATACACAAAGCTTTAGCACAATTCGGAATGGGCATTCGGGCAGGAGGCAATCTATCAAGTACAGATGGCTCAGCCTTTCGCTCAAATAAGAGAGTCGGTTTTCAGATCGGAGGGGATCTTACTTATCGTTTCAATAAAAACATCGCTTTACAAGCTGAACCAGTCTATAACTTGATACGAATCCGAAATAATGACCAGACAGCACAGCGTGAGCACGGTATTGGAGCCGGTACCAGAAAGTTAGCCTATATGAGTGTACCACTCTATTTAAAACTAAACTTTACCCGTACTATTGCAATTATGGGTGGTCTCGACTTTAATTTTCTACTCAATGATGACCGCTATAAATTGAACAATGGAGACAATGCATTCCGTAGTAGACCAAGAACAGGCTACAGTTTAGGTGCAGAATTGGGTGGAGTTTATTTTCGGTATCGAAAATTTAATAGAACAAATAATATTATTGACAATTGGACTGCGGATATTGAACAATATCAACTGGGATTCAAATTTGAATTATTTTAAATGAATTTCGGTGCAAAACCTGATTGTGGAAGACTTCGCTGAAAAGTTAGTTTTAATGCATAAAAATTGATATTGGCAATATTAACAGGAGGGAGCCATCCCGATGTAATCGGAATGGTTTTTTTATTATATGTTATCCTATGTTTCCGCCGATAACATTTCAATCTGCCACCTGATATGGTCTATTGTAATCGGATATTCAACATCATTAATAAGATTTTCATAGATAGCATTGAATAATAGATTATAATCTCCTTTATGCGGGCGAAGGTAAGATATATGCTTTTGATTTGAGCTATCGATGGTCACAAGTTTTCCTTCGCTGCCTTCCGGCTCCATGCCGTATATCGAATTGTTGGGAAGCATACCATCTATTAATTGTTGTTCCTGTACATCAGCCATCGTTTTAATAAAGCTCCCCTTTGTACCGTTTAAAACAAAAGCGGGTAAAGGTTCAGCAACAGCGAGACTTCCCGTTAAAAATACATTCAAGCCATCCGGATAATGCAAATGATAATGAAAGTAATCCGCGACTTGGGAATCCGGCCGGTTGATTGAAGTTGTTTTACTGAATTTTAATGGTTTACCAAAAAGTGCGATAGCCTGATCTATTATATGAGGCCCTAAGTCGTATGTGAGACCGCTGGAGATGTATTGATTATTTTCCTTGAAATATTTTTGACCCAATTCCAGTTTATAGCGGTCGAAGCGAAAAGATACTTCAACCAGTTTGCCAAGATCACCGCTTTCGACAACTTTCTTTACATCAAGGAAATGACTATCATAACGTCTGTTTTGATAAAAGAAAATCCGCTTCCCGCTTTTCTTGCTGACCTCAATAAGTTCGTCGAATTGAGCAATATTTTCCACTGCTGGCTTCTCGATAAGGACATGTTTTCCTGCTTTTAGCGCGTCGATAGCGAACTCAAAATGGGTATGGTTTGGTGTATTTACAATCACAAGCTCTATTGTATCGTCAGCCAATAATTGAGTTACACTGTCATAACTAATAATTTCTGGATAAAGTTCCTCCGCTGTTTTATTTGACCGCTCTACGACAGCGGTTAAGTTAAAATGTGGACTAATATGGATGAAAGGTGCGTGAAAGACACGCCCAGACATGCCAAAACTTAAAATTCCAGTGTTGATTTTGGTACTTGTCATTTATATCTAATCTTGTTGTAGCGATGTTGTCCGAAATTGAATATTCTTCCGAATATTCATGACATTGTCTAACCTAGGAAAGACCTAAACATAAATATAGAAATATCCCGCTTATTTTAATGAATCCCCTTCATTATTTTGATCGGATTTTCAGGAAATAACACATATGATCCGTGCCAACCTTACTTTATCCGATACATGTGTATCGAAGAATGCAATCAGAAGAAAGGTTTTGATTTATTTTGGAATAAGAAGTATATTTGGTTAATCGACAAAATCGGTTTTGCTTTTTTGTCAAACTATAACCAATTCATTTACGTCAACTAGCAAAATAAATTTGATGTGTATATGGGGATGAGCATTAGAGATCGTTTCGGTCGTAAGAAATTATTGCTGACAGGAGCAGTTGGAATGGTTTTCTTTTTATTGTTATCAGCTTATGGACTAAAGGGTGCCCACGCCGATTATCTCTTATTTTTAATTATCGGTTTTATTGCTGCCTTTGCGTTATCGCAGGGAGCGCTGGAGGAAATAAAATAGGCTTTATGAAGACATTTATTAGACTTTATATTATTATCCAATCTGTTATTTTACATGGATGCAGTACACAGCATGGAAAAAACTGGGTAATGGGTGGATTTGAACGGCCTACTGGCATTAACCCCGTTATTGCACCGGACAGTAGCACCAGCTTCTACGATCCTCTTAGCCAAACGACCATCCGCTGGGAGGATAATGACACGTTTAATCCGGCGGCCGCTGTCATTGGAGACAGTGTCTATGTCATTTATCGCGCCGAAGATAAAACAGGAGTAAAAATCGGGCATAGAACCTCCCGTCTAGGACTTGCCGCGAGCGGGGATGGACTGCATTTTGAACGAAGCAAAACACCAATATTCTTTCCGGATAAGGATAGTCAACAGGCCAACGAATGGCCGGGGGGAACTGAAGATCCACGGATTGCCCAGGCTCAAGACGGAACCTTTGTCATGTTCTACACACAATGGAATCGCAAGGTTCCCCGATTAGGTGTAGCCACCTCCAGCGATCTAAGAAACTGGACAAAGCATGGACCTATTTTCCAAAAATCCAACAAGTTGCCCAACCTTGTTAACATGGCGCATAAGTCCGCATCTATTCTCACAAAATTGGTAGGAGATAGGCAGGTTATCACTCAAGTAAATGGTAAGTACTGGTTATATTGGGGCGAATATGGGGTGTATGGTGCTACATCAGACAATCTGATCGACTGGGAACCTGTAGTGGATAAAGAGGGAAGGTTGCAGGCATTTATTTCGCCACGCGAGGGCTATTTTGATAGCTCTCTCACCGAATGTGGTCCACCCGCGATTTTGACAGCGAAAGGAATTCTACTCCTCTATAACGGCAAAAACCATGCATATAAAGGGGATCCAAGATTCAATAAAAACACCTATTCAGCAGGGCAGGTGCTCTTTGACAGGAAAGATCCCACCAAAGTATTAGCTCGTCTGGATACACCATTTCTACGTCCAATGGAAGCTTTTGAAAAGAGCGGACAATATGTCGATGGGACTGTATTTATCGAGGGCTTGGTATATTTTAAACAAAAATGGTTTCTATATTACGGCTGTGCTGATTCACGCGTCGGTGTAGCGGTTTTTGACCCGCAAAAGCCAGCTGTGCTAGATCCTTTACCTGATTGATGAAAATAGCATTTTTTTACTTCTATTAACATCAACAGACCAAGCCCTATGCATCCCGTTTCCACAAGTTTTGAAACTGATGGCCCGTTTCTCGGATCATACCGAAAGTTTGGGGGTTAAAGATAATTAAGCATACAATTTCATCACCCTATACAAGAAAAAAGTAGTATCTCTTACACCACGGAATACACTGCGAAAAGCCTTTAATTTAGCATTGAAAGACTCAGCTGAAGCATTTGTGCTCCTGTTGTCAAAGTAATGCAGGATTTCAGGGTGGTGTGCTGCAATAGACTTTGCTACACTCTCAAAAGATAGGATGCCCGCATTCTCCACTTGATTATGCCACAGACCCAATTTGGTAAAGGCAAGTGTTTTGTCTTTGCATTTGGTAAAAATAGCACCCAGAGCAATCCCTAAATCATATGCTTGTCTTAGCTTTGGGAAGCGAATAAACAATAACTCTGCACGATGTTTTTGACTTTCTGTCCACCGCCCAGGGTGCTTGAACAACAGATGTCTAGATCTAGCCAATAGTTGCCTGATGGTGTCTCCATTGGATAATACCTCTGGCTCATAAGGAAGACTTTGCTTTCTTGCATCCTTTATTTTTTGGCTTTCTATATCCAATACTTCCCAGCGATACTGGATCCGTAGTTCCTGAACAGCATCGTATGCTAGCTTTTGAACATGAAAACGATCTATTACCCGCCTGGCATTTCTGAAACATCTACGGATAGCCTTAGCCATATTAGGAGCCATATCCATGGTCACCTCTTTAACCTTGTTTCTTGTACCAAGAGGAATTCGCTCTAATACAGCGATAATATCTTCCGCTTTTGTTCCCTTGATTGTCGCTAGAATGGTTCCTTTCCTACCTTTTGCAGATTTACTACTTACAATGGTATAAAGTTCACCATTACTAAAACTGGTCTCATCAATACTTAAGTGTTCAGCTATATTCTGTGGAAATAGTGTCCAATTCTCTGCATGTGATTTTTGATCCCAATCATGGAAATCGCTCAGATGATTCTTATATTGATCTTGTAGCAGCTTGCCATCCATCTGAAAGAACAAACCTACTAACTGGGCACTTACAGGATGGTTATCCAAATATCTTCTTTAAAAAAAGCCCGAATTCTGTTGTCATTCGGGTACCCTCACGTACTAGATTCCAATCTCTTGTGATAATCTCTCCAGTGTCCAAAACAGTCCAACGACGACGACGGATATGCAGGGTAACTTTCTGCCCCCGAATGGGAAAATCGGAAATCTCCGTAGAAGGCATAAAACCTTTTGATTCTAGGTTACTATTTTCATAACCCGCTGGAGTAATATTAAGCTCATCTAAATAGATATGAAGTTGATCTTCTACCTGATCTACTTCTAAAATCTGAAAATATTCTAATAGCCCTTCGGGCATTAACAAGGATAATAATTTACGTTCGGCAGCTTCCAAGTGTTCTCTAGTTTTTAAAAACACTAAACTAAGTATTTTTTCAATTCCCCCAAGAATTATGCTTGATCCCATTTCTCACGCTACGAAATAAGGTGCAGGAATGAAAAAAGGCAAACCATTTTACTGATCTGCCTTTTGGGTAAGTAATCGGGCTCGAACCGACGACCCCTAGAACCACAATCTAGTGCTCTAACCAACTGAGCTATACCTACCGTGATTTTGATGATACAAAAGTACAATTAAACCCTATTCCCTCCAAATAATTAAATGAAAAAAAACAGCGATTAAAGGCAACTAGGTGAAGGATAGTTTATTAAATTTTAACAAAAAACGAATGCAATAGTCAGCGGATGGAGATTTGGTATTTTTACTCACGATAATGTCCGTTTTTTGCTGAATATTTGAATAAAAAAGCGATTACCCGAATAGAGTAATCGCTTTTTTCTATTTAGACTATAGTCTTATTAGATCATCTCAACGCTTCTTTTTACGAAAGACGTCAAGTCTGCACCTGATAAAAGACCTCTTGACAAGAGTGCTAAATCAAAAGCCTGTTTCGCCAATTTCGCACCTTCTTCATCAGAAGCGGATAAAATCCGTTTGATCAAAGGGTGATTACCATTAACCGTTACCTTGTAATTGTCAGGCAGTGAACCATAGAAGTTCATACCACCACCAGTTTTGGCCATATCTTTCATACGACGCATAAACTCATCGATAGTGACGGATACTGGCAAGTCAGCTTCACGGAGCGCATCCACCTCAACCTTCATATCTTGACGAGAAATCGCTTTTTCAAAAACCTCCAATGCTTTTTTGGATTCCTCTTCGGACAACGAAAGTTCTATTTTTTCGTCTTTTTGAATAAGCTTGTCGATTACATCTGCGTCTACACGTTTAAGCTGTACTTTTTCGCCACCCTTTTGCTCTAAATAAGAAGTAAAGTGCGTGTCAAGCGGGCCGTCGAGCACCAATACATCATAACCTTTGTTTAACGCTGTTTGGATAAAGCCATCTTGCTGAGCAGCATCGTGTGTATAGAGGTAAATGATATTACCATCTTTGTCGACTTGAATGTCTTTTACCTTTTCGTAATATTCTTTGATCGTAAAGCTTGCATTGCCTGTATTTTTCAAAAGACAGAAATCACTAGCTTTTTCTGCAAACTTCTCATCGCTTAACATACCGTACTTGATAAAAAGGCCGATATCGTTCCATTTTTCTTCAAAACCTTTGCGGTCAGTTTTGAATATTTCATTTAATTTATCAGCAACTTTTTTGGTGATGTAACTATTGATCTTTTTGACATTACTATCAGCCTGCAAGAATGAGCGGGAGACATTCAATGGGATATCAGGTGAATCAATTACACCGTGCAGTAACATTAGGAATTCTGGTACAATATCTTTCACTTCATCAGTGATGAATACTTGTCGCGAATAAAGCTTGATTTTGTTACGTTGGATTTCAAGCTCATTTTTCACCTTGGGGAAGTAAAGTATACCAGTCAAATTAAATGGATAGTCTACATTAAGGTGGATCCAAAACAATGGCTCGTCCATCGAATAAGGATATAGTTCGCGATAGAAAGCTAAATAATCCTCATCTTTTAATTCAGAAGGAGACTTTGTCCATGCTGGATTTGTATTGTTGATTATATTATCAACTTCTACAGATTTATATTTTGGCTTGCCTTCCTCATCTTCACCATCTGCCTCAGAACTTGTCTTGGTACCGAAACGGATTGGAATAGGAAGGAACTTCGCATATTTGTCCAAGATATCCTGCAGACGTGCTTGGCTCAAAAACTCGGTCGACTCGTCATTGATGTGCAAAATGACATCTGTACCACGTGTTGTTCTAGTCCCTGTTGAAATTTCGTAAGAGGTACTACCGTCACAGGTCCAGTGCGCCGGCTCAGCTCCATCTTGGTAGGATAATGATTGAATTTCTACTGTATCTGCCACCATAAATGCAGAATAGAATCCTAATCCAAAGCGACCAATAATCTCGTTTGCATCGTTCGCTTCTTTGAATTTCTCCATAAATTCCGTTGCTCCCGAAAACGCAATCTGATTAATATATTTTTTGATTTCTTCGGCTGTCATACCGATACCATTATCCGAAATCGTAATGGTCTTGGCCGCTTCATCAAACTTGACGTCTACGATTAACTCACCTGTTTCGCCATTGTATTGCCCCAAAGAAGCCAAACGTTTAATCTTTTGGGAAGCATCAACTGCATTAGATACCAGTTCTCGCAAGAAAATCTCATTATCTGAGTATAAGAATTTTTTGATTACGGGAAATATGTTCTCCGTGTGGATTGAAATACTACCTTTTTCTGGATTCATAATTTTGTATGTTGCTATTTAATGTTATGATTTTGGTGATCCATGCACAATCAATGTTCCAAATACTGATAGTAGGACAGGATGGCAGAAATTCATTCATTTTGTCATAACGTTCAATATGCCCTCGTAATCGAAATTAAAACCTATGTCAAGATAGCGTAGACAGAAGAATAGCTCAATTTAACTCTGGGCTCTGCGGAAAATTGGCAACATGCGCATATTTAGGACCTAACCCAATAATGGCGTCCTTCCAGAGCAACTCGCCGTTTCCTTCAAAAATAATTTGATGATGGTATTTATTTTGAACGGCCCAGCTATTCTCATTGATTTCCTTGTCCAATTGACCGGTCGACCAACCTGAATAGCCGATGAAAAATTTAATTTCATCAGTTTTAATCTCATGCTGTTGAATGGCGCTAATAAGCTTTTCTTCGTCACCGCCAAAGTAAAGATTGGGAGCAACTTCTTCACCGCTTAATAAAAGATCGAATCGGCTATGTACAAAAAACAAGCTTTCTTGTGCTACAGGCCCGCCAAGATAAATTGGAAAAGTGCATGTCGATATCGGCTCCAATAATTGACCAATCTGAACATTTGTCTTATTATTCAAGACAAAGCCCAAACTTCCTTCGCTGTTATGGTCACAGAGTAGTATAACGGACCTTAAGAACCGGGGATCCAGCATAAACGGTTCTGAGATCAATAAACTTCCTTTTTGTGGGTCTAATTCATTAAACATAGGACGTAAGATTAAGTATATGTCGAAATATATCCATTTTTATTTAACATATGCGAGATCTGTGCCAAAAAAAACGTTTTTGGCAATTTCTACTAAGTTTATAGAGAAAAAGCAATGATTTTAGTAAGTTTGTAAGAATATAGAAATAGGTTTATATGTCCATTCAACATAAAGATATTGCAGCGATCAGACAAGATTACGTTTTAGGTAACCTATCTGAATCGGATGTGGATTATGATCCCGTCCTTCAGTTCAAAAAATGGTTTGATGAGGCCATTCATAGTGAAGTCATTGAGCCCAATGCAATGGTACTGTCTACTGTATCATCGCAACATTTACCCTCCTCAAGGATTGTGTTGTTAAAAGATATTGCAGATGGGGGGTTGGTATTCTTCACAAATTACGAAAGCCGAAAAGGGGAAGATATGAAAGCCAATCCGCATGCAGCACTCTTATTTTTCTGGCCCGAACTACAACGACAAATTCGTGTTGAGGGTGTAATTGAATTTGCCAATGAATCCAATTCGGATGAGTATTTTCAATCGCGCCCCAAAGCAAGTCGTATAGGTGCTTTGGCATCGCCGCAGAGCCGCGAAATTCCAAATAGAGATTTTTTGGAAAGTAGAGTAGAAGAGCTTCAGAAGCAATATACCGACGATGTACCCGTACCTCGTCCGGCACATTGGGGCGGCTATATCTTAAAACCCATCTATTTTGAATTTTGGCAGGGGCGCGCAAGCCGTCTTCATGACCGTATTGTCTATAAAAAAGTATCAGATTCTTGGAAAATCACGCGTCTAGCCCCATAATATGACATTTGAAGAAATTAAATCAAAACTAGTTTCCGCATTGGGGGGCTCGATAATACTGAAAGAAGAGGTCACTGGATTACAACCAGCTTTGTTTATCGCCTCGGAAGATCTACTACCTGTCTGTTCTTTTCTACGAGATACGGAAGGACTTTATTTTGACTTTTTGAGCAATATAACGGCGGTAGATTACGAAGAGCACTTTACCATTGTTTACCATCTTAATTCCCTGCCTTATCAACATACACTTGTTTTGAAAGTGGAATTGGAGGCGAACCGGTCTTTGGACGAACTACCGGAGATTGCATCAATAACATCCGTTTGGCGTACAGCAGATTGGCATGAAAGAGAAGCATTTGATCTGATGGGAATTTATTTTTCAGGGCATCCTGACCTGCGACGAATCCTTTTACCCGATGATTGGGAGGGACATCCATTACGCAAAGATTATCAGGACGCTGAAAAATATCATGGTATTAACATTAATTGATCCCTATGGCGAATCCAAAATATAGAGAAGCATTAGCGCGTTATGAAAAACATTTAGCGGAGATCTCGACACAAGAAATGGTGTTGAATATGGGACCGCAACACCCGTCGACACACGGGGTATTACGCTTGCAACTGATTACCGACGGCGAAATTGTGAAAGAGGTCGTTCCACATTTGGGATATCTGCATCGATGTTTCGACAAACATGCTGAATCATTAAACTATGGTAAAACAATTCCTTTCACCGATCGCCTGGATTATCTTGCATCGATGAATAATAGTCATGCGTTCGTCATGGGTGTAGAACGTATGCTGGGTCTGGATAGTAAGATTCCCAAAAGGGTAGAATATATCCGTGTATTGGTATGTGAACTGAACCGCATTGCATCACACCTTATTGCTATCGGTACATACGGCATTGATATCGGTGCAACAACTCCTTTTCTATGGTGTTTTAGAGACCGTGAACATATCATGAACATGTTGGAATGGGTATCCGGTTCCCGCATGTTATATAACTATATATGGGTAGGCGGGCTTTTCTACGATTTACCCGTTGGCTTTGAAGCACGTTGTTCCGAATTTATAAGTTATTTTAAACCAAAACTGGTTGAGCTTGATGAGATATTAACGCAGAATCAGATATTTATATCCCGAACAGCTAATATAGGCGTCTTACCCGCTGACGTTGCGATCAATTATGGTGTTTCTGGCCCTATGCTGCGAGCCTCGGGTATTAAATGGGATTTGAGACGGATTGATGGGTATTCCGTTTATCCGGAAATAGACTTTGAGATCCCGGTGGGACAAGGAGCCATGGGCAGTATCGGAGATTGCTGGGACCGCTATAAGGTTAGGGTAGATGAAGTACGTGAATCTGTACGTATCATTGAACAATGCCTTGAACGGTTACGAAAAGATTTTAAGCGTACCGCAGATTTTGATCCGCGTGCTTTGGTGCCCAAAAAAGTAAATTTGAAAGCACAAGATTACTATGTGCGTGCAGAGAACCCGAAAGGAGAACTTGGTTTTTATTTTGTAACGAAAGAAAAATCCGATATTCCCTTAAGAGTGAAATCAAGAGGACCAAGTTTCAACAATCTTTCTGTCATTTCCGAATTGGGAAAAGGGGTTTTAATTGCCGACCTCATTGCAATACTCGGGTCAATTGATATTGTCCTGGGCGAAGTTGATCGATGAAATTGCAGTATTGTGCATATTATCAAATGTTTTTGACAAAAACTGAGACATTGTATTGAAAATGTTGCATAAAAACGCATTAAAATTTGCATATATAAGCAATATTCGCCATATTTGCAGTCTCATAATTTAAGTTTATAATTGGTTAATGAAAGCTCGTTACTCCCATAGTAACGGGCTTTTCTTTTTATCACTCAGCTATTTTATCGGCCAGATACTTTTATAGTTAAAAGCAGGCGACATCAAGCTACGTTCCTTCGAAATATCCTTTTTGTAAGGATTTCATCGAAATTCTTAGCAGAGAATTTAGCTTAAATTGTTACCTTTACTGGTCTTAAATAAAAGAAAGTGGCGGAGAGTTTAGTTATTATTCCAACATATAATGAAAAGGAAAATATTGAAAAAATCATTCGTAAAGTTTTTTCCTTATCACATGCATTTGATATTCTGATTGTTGATGACGGATCGCCTGATGGAACGGCAGATATCGTAAAGCGTTTACAATTAATTGAATTTCAGGACCGTTTATTTATAGAGGAACGGAAAGGGAAATTAGGTTTGGGAACTGCTTATATCCATGGATTTAAATGGGGGCTCGCAAGGGAACATTATCAGTACATCTTTGAAATGGATGCGGATTTTAGCCACAACCCTGAAGATTTAGTCCGATTGAGACAAGCCTGCGTGGATGGTGCCGATATGAGTATCGGCTCCCGCTATATTAAAGGTGTAAATGTTGTCAACTGGCCTATGAGCAGGGTATTGATGTCATATTTTGCATCAGTATATGTCCGTTTTATTACTGGAATTAAAGTTCAGGATGCTACAGCTGGTTTTGTCTGTTTCACGCGGGAGGTACTGAAGACTATTCCTTTGGACAAGATTAAATTTGTTGGCTATGCTTTCCAAATTGAGATGAAATTTACGGCCATTCAATATGGGTTTAATGTTGTGGAGGTGCCTATCATATTTACCGATAGGACCGAGGGCACATCTAAAATGAGTACAAGTATCTTCAAGGAAGCTTTTTTTGGTGTGATCCAGCTTAAACTGGGAAGTATCGGAAAAAGTTATAAGAGAAATTAATATTATTGGTCAATGAATGAGAATTTAGATCCAAACCCCGAACGTTTGAGCAATACCGATCGCGATATCGAACGGGCATTGCGCCCCCAGGCTTTTGAAGATTTTACGGGACAGGCAAAAATATTGGAGAATCTAAATATTTTTGTGAAAGCTGCGCGACTGCGCGGAGAAGCGTTGGATCATGTATTGTTGCATGGGCCTCCGGGACTAGGTAAAACAACACTATCCCACATCATCGCAAATGAAATGGGTGTAGGTATAAAAATCACCTCCGGCCCAGTCTTGGATAAGCCCGGAGACCTTGCCGGGCTGTTGACAAATCTGGAGGAGGGGGATGTGCTCTTTATCGATGAAATCCATCGTTTAAGCCCCTTGGTTGAGGAGTATCTCTATTCGGCAATGGAGGATTTCAAAATTGACATCATGCTGGAGACGGGACCAAATGCCCGCTCTGTTCAGATTTCATTGAATCCTTTTACCCTAATTGGTGCAACAACCCGTTCAGGCCTCCTGACAGCTCCGCTACGCGCACGGTTTGGCATCAATTCACGGCTTCAATATTATGATGCAAAATTATTGACCACGATCGTACTCCGTTCTGCACACATTCTGAATACGCCGATCTCTGACGAAGGAGCGTACGAAATTGCACGCAGGAGTAGGGGAACCCCACGGATTGCAAATGCTTTGTTGCGCCGGACACGAGACTTTGCCCAGATCAAAGGAAATGGAAGCATTGATCAGGAAATAGCGAAATATGCACTTCATGCGCTTAATGTCGATGAAAATGGTTTAGATGAAATGGACAATAAAATCTTGACCACAATTATTGATAAATTCAAAGGTGGTCCCGTTGGTCTTAAAACTGTTGCCACTGCAGTAGGAGAAGATGAAGGTACAATAGAAGAGGTATATGAACCTTTTCTGATCCAGGAAGGTTACATCATGCGCACCTCCAGAGGACGTGAATGTACAGAAGCTGCATATAAGCACCTCGGCCGCACACATAATCCAAAAGGAAACACGTTATTTTAATTACTAAGCTTAAAAATACCCTTCCAATCAGTTACTTTGAAGGATTCGCTTCGTACGGCTCAGCAATGCCGGGCTTGGTTTTATCTTCTGAAAATAACTGATCTGAGCAAAAAGCTCCTCTTTTATCCAAGTATGTTTCTTGCTCAGATTATTTAAAATATCCAAACAATTGACCAGCACAGCTACGGGACATTGTTGGTCAATCAGCCATTGAAAAGCATATTCAATAAGCGCTTCTTCAGTCTTTTTATCAAGATAGTAGCTTTTATTCTTTTTTGATGTTAAGTACATCAATATTTTACTATAACTCCTAAGGCAACTCCAGTTTTTTTGTTTTTTCAGATTCTCAAAGAATTGTGGCAACAACCCTTGAAGCAGAGCCGTGTCCTTTAAAACAATTGTCTCAAACACCCAGGCAGCACGAAAAGACAGTGTTTTATCCTTCTCCAGCGAAATGTTGAGCAAATCCTGAAGGCTAATACCAGCAAGCATATCCAAAGAAAAATCCGTTACCTCAAACGATCTTAAGGTAACGGACAAAAACTTTATTTTTTCATGATAGGTCATAAACCTGTTATTTTAGCGGCTTCTCTCGATTCATTTCGGTCATATCAACTTCGTTCATTTTGGAATCTCCCAAAAGGTATTGACTAAAATAATCACCCATCTTCCAGAAGAAATACTCTGTCATATCGCCGAATCCATGCCTTTGTCCCGGTAAGAGCAAGAAGTCGAACCGTTTATTTGCTTTGATCAATGCATCGACCATCCGAATTGAGTTTGCCGGATGAACGTTGTTGTCAATATCGCCAGTAGCGATCAAGAGTCGTCCTTTTAGGTTTTTGGCTAATTCCGTGTTCTTGTTGATCTGATATGAAAACGTCGTATCACCTTTTGCCGAAACCTTTTCTGTTACACCATGGTGGCGTTCGCTCCACCAGCGGTTGTAGATCTGATTTTCGTGGTTGCCCGCTCCCGATACGGCAACTTTAAAAAAGTCGGGATAAACAAGCATTGCCGCTGTCGACATAAATCCGCCTCCGGAGTGTCCTGTAATGCCTACACGATTGATGTCAATAAACTTATAACGGTCTGCGAGTTGCTCTGCCGTCGCCTTTTTATCTTCCAATCCATAATCCCGCAGATTGCCATAACCATAGGTATGGTACCATTGTGAACGGGATGGATGTCCGCCGCGATTTCCAACAGTAACCACAATAAAGCCAAATTGGGCTAATCGGTCTATCCGGTCCATGCTCCGTCCAAAAGATTTATTCACAGCTTCTGTCTGCGGTCCCGGATAGACATATTCTACAATAGGGTAGGTTCTTGTACTATCAAAGTCAAAAGGCTTATACATGACACCATAGAGATCTGTGGTACCGTCGCCAGCCTTTACTTTAAACGGCTCAGGGAATTTATAACCTGCAGCAAATAACAGCGACAAATCTGCTTTTTCAAGCGTCATAATCTTCTGTCCGTTGCCATTTAATAATACAGATTCGGGTGTTGTATTTACTCTTGAAGAATTGTTTACAAAATATTTGGACGATTCACTCATCTCGATCTGATGATCAAAATTACCCGGATTCAGCAGTTTAATTCCATTTCCGTTTAGATTGACACTATAATGGTGAAGGTAATAGGGATCCTCATTTTTCTCACGACCAGATGCAGTAAAAAATAAGGTCTGAGTGGTCGGATCTAACCCCGTAATTTCCTCACAGTGAAAGCTTCCCTTAGTAATTTGGTTTATAAATTTACCATTGGTGTCATAGCGATAATAATGACCCCACCCGTCTCTTTCGGACCAATGAACCAATTGTTTTCCATTTTCGAGCAATAGAGGCTTTTGAACATCCAGATATACATTGGAACGTTCCTGAATAATGGGATTTACTGTTCCGTTCACATTTACCTTTAACAGATCTATTCTTTTTAAATCACGGCTGGAACGGGAAATATAGAATTCTTCGTTATTACCCAGCCAGTAATTAATGTAGTAATCTTCTTTGTATGAATTTCTGTCTGGTGTTTTGGTCCAGCTGGAAATGGTCTGATTTTTAAAAGCTGCGATATTTATTCTGCGCGGAGCCTTTGTTGCTGCCTCAAAGATATAGAATTCAGTCTCGGTTGAGTCAACCTCACCCGGCATCTGGTATTTATATGTCTCCAGGGTAGGTCGGGAAGAACCCACATTATTGATCACCCACAAAGGTCGCAACGATCTATTGTCTTTTCTTGTCAGCGTAAAATAGCGACCATCAGGTGACCAGCTTATCCATACACGTTTGCGTTTCGTTTCATTATCTTTATCCTTTTCGTCACCCGTAGTGGTACTATATTCATCGCCGCCCCAAGCATAGTATTGTACCCCGTCTTTTGTAATCTGGTGTTCGACAATAGTGCTATCTTTCTCATTTTTGACTGCTTTCAGATAATTGGCTTTGTCCATCCAATACAGATTAAAGTCTTTGGCAAAATACACCGTATTGGTATCCGGGGAGAAACTTGCCCAGGACAGGGGAGTTTTTACTTTCGTAGAATCACTAATTTCAGATACTATCTTTGATGCGAAATCATATTCCAAATAGAAGAGTTTCTTTTTTGTCGTATCGGATTTATTTTTAAGTTTTTCGATCTCATCTTTGGACTTTACAGTATCTTTCGTGCTTTGAATCTGAAATCTGATTTTTTTTTCATCTTTCGTAAATCTTAAACCCTGTAATTCTAGATGTTGGGCATCAACAGGATTTTTGACAATTTTAGTAATTTGAGCAGCGAGATGCTCACTATCAAAAAGAGTCTCTTTCTTTTTGAGTGCTGGGTTTACGATATACCAATTTTTCCCTTGTGGGCTGGCATAGTCATACCAAAAACGATCCGAAAAATTGATCCAGTTTGGCTTAATGGTCGTAGAGAAAATCATTTTCTTTAATTTCTCCGGCGAAAATTTGGCAGCCAACTGATAATTCGGTTTTACCGGAGGCTTTTCAATCTGTTGTGCAGCACCAAAGTAAGGCAATAGACTAGCTGCAAAGATAAAATAGAACTTATGCATCAAATAAATATAGATAATTGTGTAATCTTGGTTTTGGTCGCTAAAATATTCATTATTACACAGTCAAAAGAATGATTCGTGTAATAATCCTATGATGGATAGAAGTTTTCATTAAAGTTTACCAAAAAAAGTTCCTGCGTAGCCCGGGTAACACCAGTATATAGCCAGCGAAGAAATTCAAGATCCAACATTTCATCATTGAGATATCCCTGATCAACGAAAACAATGGGCCATTGTCCCCCTTGTGCTTTGTGACAAGTGATTGCGAAAGCAAATTTGATCTGCAATGCATTGTAATAAGGATCTTTCTTAATAGCTTCAAGTCGATCCTTTTTATCCAGGATATCCGCATAATCCATCCCGATCTCTTCGTATAGGTTTTTCTGGCTTTCATACGAAAGGTTAGGTCCTTCTGTATAGAGACTGTCTAAAATAACGCGACAGGTGATGGGTTCTATTTCATCAAAATCCATAAATTCCAGCGTAACATCAGCAAACCTGTAACCATGCTGTTCGTGGATATTACTCACTTTCCTGACTTTGGCCATATCGCCGTTTGCAATAAAACCATCGCCCATGTTGTTTTCCTGCAGCCAAAAGTAATTGTTCTTTACCACCATGATATAGTCGCCGCCGGTCAACTCCTCATCCCTAAAAAGGATTCTGTTGCGAATGTTCTGATTATATAGGTTTGCCGAACGGTTTGAACGGCATATGATCATGGTGTTCTCTACACCATATTTATCATATGCATAATTTATACCTTCAATCAATCGTTCACCAGTCATACGATAAAGGTCTTTAAATCCTTTTGTTATGAACTTAGGAAACGGGAAATCAAGCTGTCCTTCCTCAGCGGATATAATCTCATTACGTATTTTAGTCGCATTGTACAATATGCCCGAATCCTGGGACTGCCTAACCACGGTAGTCAATTCATAAGGATAGACACAGAGGTGAAATTCATGTTCGAGATAGCCGGGATTTAATGCCGGACTGTCCAGTAGACCAACAGGCGGCAATTGGGCAGTATCTCCCACAAAAAGCAAGCTACAATTCTTGCCGGATTGCACATAACGAATCAGATCATCCAAAAGACTTTTTGAAAACATATTTACCGCTTCATTGGAGATCATTGAAGCTTCGTCAACAATAAAAAGAGTATCTTCATGTAAATTTTCCGCAAGCGTAAAGTCCATTTGAAAAGAAATGGCAGACTTTTTCCGGTAAATCTTCTTGTGGATGGTTAAAGCTTTTCGTCCCGAATAGTAACTCATCACTTTAGCGGCCCTACCTGTCGGAGCGAGGAGTACGGCCCGTTTCTTCAATGCGGGAAGCACTTTGACCAATGCAGCAATTAGTGTTGTTTTACCAGTACCAGCATAACCTTTGAGAACAAAACAGGACTGCCTGTCAAAAGCGAGCAGAAACTCTTCCAATAACTCGAATGCTTCCAGCTGCTGTGCAGTTGGTTGCCAGGGAAATTGTTGTATTAGCAGATTTTTGATGAACACGCCCAAAGTTATTTAAAAGGTTTGTCTTATCCTCTAGAAAAAGCTATTTTTGCTTTAACAAGTTTTTATTTTTACAATTCAGCGAATGAATTATATTTCAAAACAATTTAACATTCATTACTTACCTGAGTATAACCTTTTGGTAAAAGCTGGCTTCCAGAAAGATGTGTTAGCGGTAGTCGATAAGAAGTCAGTAGCACCGATATTGATCGAGTATCCCTCAGAGGAGCCAATTTTAGATGCAACAAGAATAATGAGTCTACCGTTTCGATTCGTTCGGATTGTGATCCCACACCAGAGTTTTACATTTATACCCAAAGAGGTTTTTCAGAAGGATAATATTGCACAATACCTGCAATTTTTGGGCACTTCAGATCTTGAGAATACATTTATTTACTATTTAGATAACCTTGGTTTAGTAGCTTTATATCAGTTCGATAAACTTCTTTTAAATCGTTGGCGCAGATTATTTCCTGACGCTGTGATCCTTCCTGAATTTGCCGTTGTATTGGACCGTGCTCAGGAGCGTATATCCATCAGAGGAACTGCGTTGGGATTACATTTTGTAGCTGACAACATGGTTGACTTTTATCTATTCAAGAATGGGGGTTTTCAGCTTTATAACAGTTTTGAAATTCATAACCTTGATGATATCAGCTATTACGTCTTGAATATATTGACACAGTTCAGTCTGGGTGATTCCATCGATAAGATTCTTCTTTCCGGTGAAGTTCCAAATGATTCTTATTATAAACGGATTGCATCCTATGCGGGTGACATCGAAGTTTTGGAGCTAAAAACAAAAGTGGTCTTGGCGGATCAAGAGATCGAAAGCAGCTTAACACCTTACAACATACTATTTGATTCAATATTATGCGAATAATAGGAGGTAGAATAGGTGGCTTAAGGCTGAACCCGCCGACCAATTTACCGGTCAGGCCGACCACAGATATTGCTAAGGAAGCATTGTTTAATATTTTGCAGAATCGTCTGGAATTTGATGGGCTCCATTGCCTTGATCTTTTCGCGGGCACTGGAAATATTAGTTTTGAACTAGCCTCGCGCGAAGTGAAACAGGTAGATTCTATTGATCTGCATTTTAAATGTGTACAATATATTACCGAGACTGCAAAAAAAATGAAACTTGAACAGATCAAAGCAAAGAAAGCAGATGTCTTTAAGTTTATTAGCAGCTGTAAAAATACGTATGACCTAATTTTCGCAGATCCACCTTACGATATTCCAAAACTGCCCCAATTGCCAAAATTGATCTTCGATCACAATCTATTGAATGACAACGGGCTTCTTATTGTAGAACATCCTTCTACAAGGCAGATGGAGGAACACCCGAATTTTATAGAAACCAGAAAATACGGTTATTCATCTTTTTCATTTTACACAAATCCTCAATAGTATGAAAATTGCTGTTTTTCCGGGCTCGTTTGACCCCTTTACTTCAGCTCATCAAGATCTGGTTGAAAGAGCCCTGCCACTATTTGATAAAATCATTATTGCAGTAGGTTATAATGCGAACAAAAAAGGCATGTTGGACCATGAGGAGCGTGTCAATTGCATACAGCATCTTTTTAAGGGTGCTCAAGCGATAGAAGTGGTAAAGTATAGTGGTCTGACCGTAGATTTCTGCCAGAAAGTCGGTGCGAAATTTATATTACGCGGTTTACGAAACACGGGAGATTTCGAGTTTGAAAATGCGATAGCTCAAAACAACCTGTTACTAAACCCCACGATCGAAAGCTATTTTTTGATGAGCAGATCCGGGAAGGCCCACATATCGTCAACTATCGTACGGGATATCTGGTTTAACGGGGGAGATGTTAGCGCAATGGTACCAACAGAGGTCCTTAGCCTATTGAACGAGAAGAGACCGGCAAACCTCTGATTGTTCTATTTACAACAATAAAACATAGAAAATATCCTGACAAAATAATATTTTGTCAGGATATTTTTTGCATTGAATTACAGAGGTTTAATACCCTAAATATAAAGAATTAATTCATAAAAAATCCAGTTATCAAACCTTTTACGGCCAAACTGACCAAATAATATTCTGAATAGCACTGAATTTTATTTTAAAAACCTCTATACCAACAAATTAAAACCAAACACGCATTAATTTTCTTCCCATGTGCTAGCTATATTTAGCAAGGACATTTCTTCAGTGGACAACTTTATTTTGGTCGCTTTAGTTAGTTCCTCAAGTTGTTGTAGGGAAGTGGCACTGACAATAGGTGCAGCGACTGAAGGTCGATGAAGAATCCACGCAAGTGCGATTGTTGACATAGCGACCTGTTGATTGTGGGCTACCTGGGCTATGGCGTCCAGAATACGAAGTCCACGGTTATCAAACCGACCTTTTAAGGCATCCGATCTCTTCACATCTTTAATATCCGCCACCGACCTATATTTTCCAGAAAGAAATCCGCTTGCAAGGGAATAGTACGTGATTACACCCAAGTGATTTTCAACCGCGAGTTGCTCATAATCTTTCTCATATTTTGAACGGTCGTATAAATTATATTCGGGCTGGATGGCTACATAGGCAGGGAGACCATTCTTCTCCGCGACAACCAATGACTCCTTTAGGCGCTCAGGACTTAAATTAGACGCTCCGATCCATTTTATCTTACCAGCATGCACCAGTTGCTGATAAGCCTCCAAGGTTTCATCTATGGCCGTTGAAAGGTCATCGTGATGCGACTGATAGAGATCTATTGTATCTACTTTCAATCGCATAAGTGATTCGTCAACAGATTTGATAATATGTTCTTTTTTCAAATTGGGCTTGTCATTACCGGCATGACGTCCGCCCACCTTCGTCGCAATCTGAATTTTATCCCGCACATCCCGTTTACTGATCCATTTACCTATAATGGACTCGGACTCTGATCCAGTGTGGCCTGGTACCCAATGAGAGTAGTTATTGGATGTATCTATAAAACTAAAGCCCATATCGACGAACGCGTCCAAAAGAGCAAACGACTGTTGCTCATCTACAGTCCAGCCAAATACATTCCCGCCGAAAACGATCGGTTTGAATTCAATTTCACTATTTCCTAACTTTACCTTTTCCATGATTTGCCTAATATTTCCAGCTTAAAATTAAGAAAAAAATGCTAGTTAAGCCTTTGAAGCGGTATTACAAATAGTTTTATAAAAAATTTCTAATTCATTTTCAGGCAGTTTAGGAAAAGAAGTAGCAGATCGTTTGGAAAAATAAAAACTTTCCTTACTTTTGCATCATCCCAAACGGATATGCCCGGATGGCGGAATTGGTAGACGCGCTGGTCTCAAACACCAGTGGGAAACCGTGCCGGTTCGACTCCGGCTCCGGGTACAAAAAGGGTCTTAGCATTACACATGATAAGGCCCTTTTTAAGTAAAATGCCCTTTTGGGAACATAGAACCACTCCTTGACATGGGTGATTTAGTAAACAAGCCGAAAAATTTGTAGACATTTTGTAGACAAGAATTTCGGTCATAGATAAACCTATATCATCACCCAGACACATGTTCAAAATTTAGGATGAGTTTCAAAACCTCTGGACTAAGCGAAACAGCAATAACTAAGAAGAATAGGCAAAAAAAAACACCATAAGAGAAACCTTACGGTGTTACATGAATATATAGTTTGATTAGTTTCTCGCTATTACCATTTCTGGTTCTTCCTTGCCGCCATGACAAGTTTTACAGGAAATTGCTTTGGCCGGTGAGTTATCCCAACTACGATTGAAATATTTTTTGTTGATCTTTTGTGTCATCTTGATCATTGCCCGACCAATTTCCTTTTTGTGATTTTCATCACTTGCAAAATCCATCTTTTTGGGATCTTCTTTTGAAGGCGCATGACAAAATCCACATTTTACACCCAACGCGACGTTAAACTCTTTCATTGTCGCGATCAATTCGTCATGTGAGATATTTTTCGGTAAGACTTTTAAATTTGTAGGCTTGGGTTCTTCCTGAGGTTTTTCCTGCTGGAAGTTAAATCCACTCAAGGCGATGACTATGGCAAATACAGAAGCAATTGCTCCAATTTTCTGGATATGTTTCATTTCTCTTTTCCTTATGCTTGGCTAAATATAGCGATAAGGAAATACATTCCCAACGAAAAATGAAGTTATTATGACAATTTAGATTGATTATTATTTACGAATCCCGTCATCCACAATCCAGCGTTGACTATTTAATTGGTAGTTTATTTTAAGAGATTTGCCCTCTATGGTCACCTTTTTTAGTCCTGTTGTATCATTCGAGATCCAGGTGCTGTCGTTATCCTTATTAAAGCGAACTCCCGTAATATTTGGCACCCCTGTAAAGAATTCAATTTTAAACGATTGGTTGCCGCCGTCAGGTAGAATGCGGATCAATCTATTGGATCGATCAACAGACAATGAATTGTCCTGAAATTGAACCCTGCCAATAAAACTTCCAGAAATACCGGTAGCCGCACCAGCATCAGGTGTTTCATTTTTTTTACATGAAACAATGGTAATAAAGCATAAAACGAGCGCGACTAAGAGTTTGAACGACTTCATGTGTATAAATTTTGGACTAAAATACGGTTTTTAGCTTAAAAACTCAATTGATAAAACCGGAAATGATATTGATAGTCAATGCCACCACGAATGTATTCAGTGCAAAGGATAGCAGACCGTGAAACAGCGCAACCCGTCTGATTTTCTTTGATGAGATGCCTACGTCGGATACCTGAAATGTGCAACCCATGACAAATGAAAAATAGGCAAAGTCCATATAATCCGGCTTATCATCGCCCGGAAATTCCAGGCCACTTCCATGAGAATCATTTTCATAATATAAACGCGCATAATGGAATGTATATATAGTATGGACCAAACACCACGATGCAAGCATAGCAAACATACATATAATGATAATAAATGAATTATCAAGCTGTTTTTCCTTAGTCGATATAATGATCATTAGCACAGAGATAAAGCAACTAAGCGTAACCAATATTATAAATAGGGATACAAAAAGTTGGCTACCGTCTTCCTGCTGCGCTTTCTTGGCAATTGTGGTCACCGGCATGGTATAAAACGTATACCAGGAGACCAATATATAGGAAATACAAAAGCCAAGCCAACACAGAACCAAGCTTAACAAGGTCAAAGTTTCAATCGGGGAGAAGAGATATACAAGTGTAAAAACGCAAATTGCAATCAAAGCCCGATGAATGGACTTCATTTGATGCAGAACTGTTTTTATTTTTTTCATGACCGCAAATTAACAATCAAACTGTTCATTTGCCTCGAAAATCAATGGTTTTCCACCATTAGAAAGAAACAAAAGCAGCGCTTCTTCCTCATAGTTCCCCGGATTTGAAAAGATAAAATCCAATTGCCCGTCACGATCTATATCGCCAACAAACTGTGTGGACATAAATACATGTTCATATTGATCCTTTTGAAACAATGTCATTTCATGCGTTCCTCCAAAGACGACATTGAGCTTATAATGAGCTACTTCATGAAATATCTTTTCATGCCCTTTTTCGTCAGTTTGTACTTCGGTCGATTTAATATCTCCCAACCCTTTCAGGATAATATGCTGTTTTCTGAAATTATATTCTACGGATTCCTTAGGCCATATCTCCGAATGTTTTATCTGCATATTCTCCAAGGCCCCCGGCTTCAAGCCCTTTATATTCAGAAACAAAAGCGAGTTTCTTTTAGACTCGACACTTTTAGAAGGGACCTGAGCACATTCGTCGTAACCATCTTTAATTTCATAATCCACTTTCTCTAAATAATATTTTCCCTCGCGCTCAAAGAGATCAAACCAATCCTTATTCAATACAGCGGTGGGATCCTCTTTTTCCCAGATGCGATAACTGCGCACCAAAAAAATCTGCCCTTTTGAGCTATCGGCCGACGCAGATCTCAACAAGTCCGTACTGTCTTTTGACAATAAAGTCGAACTATCTTTCGTGGCAACTGAATCAATCGAGGTATCCTCCCTTTTTGTCATGGGACTATGACAAGCTTGGATGAGTAATAGCCCAAACAGTATGGTAAAAGCAGAATAGCTGTTCATATATTGTGAATTTTTATTTAAATATATAAAAATTCACAATATATAATCCCCTAGGGCGCCTTAAGCAAGCGCTTCCTTAAGCAAGGAAAATGATCGCAGGCATTTTTCGTCGTCAAAAATATAGGAAGTAGCCATAATTTCATCGACTTTATGATCTTTGACAAATTTTTCTATTTCTGGAGCGATCTTGTTTTTATCCCCCACAAAAGCACAGGAGGCCATGCTCTGTACAGCTTGTTCAATAGCTGGAATTCCTTTATAAATTACTTCCTCTGTCGGCGGAGATAAGGGTCTCCTTGTGTTCGTTACAATACCAGCGAATAAATTAAAAAAGCTGGTAGACAAAAACTCGGCTTCTTCGGTAGTTTCTGAAGCGATAACATTGACACAGGAAATAAAATAAGGTTTATCCAACACCTCCGATGGCACAAAATTCTGATGATAGATCATACTTGCCGAGGCAAATTGGGCCGGAGCAAAGTGTGTCGCAAAAGCGTAGGGGAGCCCTAAACTGGCCGCTAAATAAGCGCTATCCGTACTAGATCCCAGAATATAAAGAGGGATTTCCAGCCCTTCACCGGGAAATGCACGCACTTTTGCATCATAATTATCTATGCTGAAATAACGTTGAAGATCTTTGACCTCCTGCGGAAACTGAAATGCAGTATTTAAGTTATTTCTTCGCAAGGCCATTGCAGTCAATTGATCAGTACCCGGTGCCCGACCTAAACCAAGATCAATTCGCCCCGGAAATAACGTTTCCAATGTACCAAATTGTTCCGCGATCACTAGGGGAGCGTGATTAGGCAACATGATACCGCCCGAACCCACTCTGATCCGGTCAGTATTCGAAGCAATATGTTGTATAAGTAGTGAGGTTGCCGAACTTGCGATATATTCCATATTATGGTGTTCGGCAACCCAGATTCTTTTAAAATCCAGTTTTTCGATATGCTGGGCAACCTTTACACTGCGAGCGATGGCACTGGCTGCATTTTCTCCCTTTTTGACAGGAGCTAAATCTAATGCTGATAATACGATTTTATCCATACATTAAAATTACGGAGAAGAAACAGGACAATTGTAATCAAATTGTCTATTCTAGAATTCGCTGCGTATGTATGACAATAAGCTGATCATTCAGCACTGTTGTGAAGAAGCTGAAGGTGTCACCGGCGTCTTTAATCTTAAACTTCTTTTTGATCGCCTCTGTTTTTAACGGAAAATTCTTAGCGATAATATCAGCTATCAGCGGACTTTTCTTTTTCTTAAATTCTGTAAAAGATTCCACCTGCTTAATTACAAATACTTTCCCGGGAAAATCAGAGATTTTCTGATCGGAGGTATACAAATGGGTGCTTTTGTGTAGTTTTTTTAACCCAAAACGACTGGCAATTGTTTTAAACGCTCCAGCTTTGGTCAGGGCCACATCAGGTTCGTAGAGATAGGATAGGGGGCCACTATAATCCACAAGGGTTGCACGTTCTTCTGTATAGGTGAAAGAGACTATCTGCTGTTGCTCTCTCAGCAGTCGGACAGCATGAATGACTGGTTCGCCTTCATAGCCTTTCTCTTGAATAAAAACAAGCTCTTTACAATCATTTTGCAAGGACACCACATATACATCCTTTACATGAACTAGCATACTCAATGCCGAAGAAATATCCAATAATGGCGCGAGCTTGCTGATAATAACATCAGATCGTTCAAAAAAATCGTTTTGCAATGCAACCAAATTGGGCTCACATTCGTCCAATAAAAATACTTTTTTATTTTGAACCCTGCGCGAAGGATCCAGATAGATATAATCAAAATGCTCCTGCGAACGGTTAAGTATGTAATCTACACCATCCGCCGCTACAACGCTGATATTTGTTGCGGACAATATTTTTGCATTATACGAAGAGATTTGCGCAAGATCGGGATTGAGCTCACATGAAATCACCTGCTTTGCCCGCATTGAAAAATAAAAGCTGTCAACACCAAAACCACTGGTTGCATCAATTAAATTTGTACCTTCCTGAATAAGCGAACTTTTAAATAATGCCGTTTTTTCAGAAGAACATTGTTCTAGGTTTAATTTAGCAGGAAAATAGATACCTGGAGTCGCTGCCCATAACGGAATTTTAGTCCTTGCACGTTGTATACCATCGAGCTGTGCAGCCAGTTCAGAAGACGATATTCCTTCAAAAGGAGATTTCTTTAAAGCTATTTTGACAGGAGATTCATCCAGGTTTTTTTCCAAAAACAGCTGCACCTCCTTTTGAAGAATCAATCTATTCATTTATATTTTCTTAACGAGAAGCTGGCAAGTATATCTATCCTTTAATTCACTGATCACTTCCTTGTCGACCAAAACGCGGTCGATCGTTTCCTGGTTATAATAACGTATCGTAATTAATTCAAGACCAGACTCGTGGGTAACTTTAAATCGTTGCTCAAGATCGTTAATTAAATCCACCAGGTTTTTACCGGTATCATCCACTGCGACGGTGAAATTGATCGCCGTATTGTGCATCATATTGATTTTGATACGATGTTCATGAAACAGGTTAAAGATATCCCTGAGGTTATCTTCCACGATGAAAGAAAAATCTCGTGGCGAAATGGAAATAAAAATCTGATTTACTTTAAATATAAACGAAGGAACCGGTAATGTCTGATTTGTACTTCGAATTATCGTTCCTGGAGACTCCGGATCAACAAAAGAACGCACATTTAAGGCGATTTTTTTATTCTGTAATGGTTTGATCGTCTTCGGATGAATGACAGTCGCACCGTAATAGGTAAGTTCGATCGCATCCGTATACGATAGTTCGGGGATCAATTCGGTTTTTTCAAACCATTTGGGATCGGCATTGAGCACCCCCGGAACATCTTTCCAAATTGTTACATTTTCAGCATTTAAACAAGACGCAAATATAGCTGCTGAATAATCGGAACCTTCACGGCCTAAAGTTGTTGTGAAATTCTCCGATGTGGATCCCAGAAAACCCTGCGTGATGACAATATATTCGTCTAATATGGATGGAAGTTCAGCACGGATTTTCTCTTCTGTTTTGCTCCAGTCTACGATAGCCTCGCGGTAGGTATTATCGGTCAATATATAATCACGAGCATCTATCCATTTAACTTTCTCCCCAATAAAGGCAACATAGGCAGCGACAATTTTCGTCGAAATCAATTCGCCCATGGACACAATCTGGTCAAACAGGTAATCGTAGGAGTCCTGCGGATCCTCTTCCAAAACCCACTCGATTTCGACGAAACAGTTGGCAATTTCATCGAATATGGGATGTTCACCTCCAGGAAATAAGTCCTGAAGAATTTGAAAATGAAATGCTTTGGCTTCTTCAAGGGTCTGAAACTGCAAGCCCGTATTATTATAATATTCTCTGGTCAATTTCTCCAGAAGGTTTGTTGTCTTACCCATGGCAGAAATAACGACCAACAAAGCTTCACCTTTGTATTTCGAAATAATCTTTGCTGAATTTCTGACACTTTCCGCATCCTTTACCGATGCACCTCCAAATTTAAAAACCTGCATTTATTTTATTGAGTTTAGTTGATTGCTAATTGATACTATTGATATAATGTAGTCCTTTTTCTGACATCAGATCTTTAAAAGTTGTGTAGGGAATACGCAGCTCTGTACCGCCTTCTGCGTAAGATTTAATTTCGTAGATATTATAATAAAATAATAATTCGTTTTTTTCAAATGTAAAATTATCCGCAAGCGAAAACTTACCATCTTCAAAAAAATATTTTCCATTTAAGGAATCATCCTTATGCAGTCCCTCTTGTTTACGAAAACACTGTTCGGCGATTGTGATAAACTTATCTTTATCTTCTTTGCGAATAATATCGTCAATTGTAATGGGACTATTAGACTGCCTATCAAAGTTTGAATATAAGGTTACATGGTCGCCATGAGCTCCGCCGGTATATTCCTCCTGTTTTGTTCGTATGGCCAGATACATGGGCGTATTTGCAACTACATCAACCTGAAGATCCCGGTTCCAGGTCGCAGTAGATTTACCATTGTTATCATCCACATATTCATTATAAGCATTGATAAAACGATGGGCGGCTTCTTCCATGCTGGTATCTCCTTCAAGATGAACAATAGATGAGACAAGATCATTGATTTTTGCTTCATCGAACACCGGATAGCTCGCCCGGAAATAAGTAGTATCCAATTGATCTTCTCCTTTTAGAAAATAATTACTGTGCTCATCAACCATTTTTTTGTAATAGGAGAGTGTATCCCCAGTCTGAGCTAGGGAAGGTGCTACACTTTTGTTTTGACACGAGTACAACAAACAGCCTAAAAATAAAATTTTCAAAAAAAGATAAAACCGCATTGAATTGATTGTTTCCCTCTAATTTAATAAGTGATCGATACATTGATCCACTCCGGATCAAAATCAGCTTTATACCGCTCGTAGAATTTGATGGCAGATTCGTTCCAGTCCAAAACTTGCCATACCATGCCATGGTAACCACATTCTTTACCATAGGCAAGCGTCCTGTCAAAAAGTTGCTTACCCATTCCCAGTCCGCGCATTTTTTCGGTAACGATTAAATCTTCCAAGTAAAGTCTTCTTCCTTTCCAGGTGGAGTATCTGACGTAATATAATGAAATTCCAACAATTTCTGCACCAACTTCCGCTACAAATGCACCCCAAATAGGATTATCGCCAAACCCCGCTTCTTCAAACTCCGCGAGAGAAACCGTTACTTCATCCGGAGCTTTCTCATAGATCGCCAACTCTTTGATTAACTCAAGCATTTGTGGGCAATCGGACTTAATTGCTGCGCGTATAATTGGTTTAGTCATTGTTTTTATAATGTTTAATTACTCTTTTACCAAAGATTGTGCTTCCGATACGAACCATAGTTGATCCCTCCTCAATCGCCAATTTATAGTCCGATGACATTCCCATCGAAAGTATGTTAAAATAATCATCTTTCCGGTAGAAGCTAGCTTTAATCCCATCAAATAACATCTTTAATTCGTAGAACTCCGCTTTGATCACCTTTTCATTGTCGGTATTGGACGCAATTCCCATCAGGCCACAAATTCGGATATTCTGTAGTTCCAGGAATTCTTCATCACGAAGAAGCTCGATCAACTCCGCATGGTCCAGACCGAATTTGGTATCCTCATCAGCGATATAAACTTGCAATAAACAATCAATAACACGATTGGCTTTTAACGCATGTTTATTAATTTCTTTTAATAGCTTTAAGGAATCTACGGAAGCAATCAAGCTAACGAATGAGGCAATATATTTCACCTTATTCGTCTGTAGATGGCCGATCATATGCCACTGAATATCTTTGGGTAAAAGCTCAGCTTTCTCAATTAATTCTTGAACATGATTTTCGCCAAAAATACGTTGTCCAGCCTCATAGGCTTCCATGATTTCTGAATTGGACTTTGTCTTTGAAACCGCTACAAGTTGAACGCCTTTAGCCTCAGTTTCCAATCTTAAAGCTTCTAAATTACTCGCAATACTCATTTCCGATATAGTTTGATGATGTAAAAAGTGCCAAATGTCGGTCCTTTTTGTAAATTTGTACAAAACTACGAAATGCTACGATTAATACTGAATCTACTTGCGGTGATTTTTTTATTTGGTTCCTGTGTCAGACCAGAAGAGAAGGATATTATCTCACAAAGCAAATTTGTAAATGCTTTGACAGAAATCCAATTGACAGATTCGTATCTCAATATTTTGCCCATTGATAGTGCACGCAAAGTGATGGTGCCTTTGTATCAGGTAACTTTTGACAAATACGGACTGGACTCCGTATCTTTTAAAAAAAACCTGAACTATTATGGTAAAGATGCTGAGATCATGTCGGCCATTTACAAGAAAGTGGAAGAAAATTTGACTAAGCAGAATAAGTTTTATACGGATATCGAACGTAAAAAGCAAGACTCTATCCGCACGCGGGATTCGATTATCAATGCGCGGATTCAGGATAGCACGAGCCGTATCATGCGACAACAGCAACAGTATCAGGAAAATATCGATGCGCTTATCCACTACAAACCAAGTAAGGAAAAATTCAGCTTTAAAGAGGCATCTTCACTGTTTAACAAAAATTTCCAGCAGAAAACAGGCATTAGTTTGGACAGCTATTTGATGAACCAACTTTCTACAGTCAGTTCAAATATTCCAGCCGGTTCAACAACACCTGCATCCTCAGGAAATCCTGCGTCCCCGGCGACAACACCTGGCATTTCAGCTAAGGACACAGCAACGTTACCAAAAAAAATGGAGCAAAGGCTTGAGAAACCTATCCTTACTCCACCACAGGCGTTAAAACCTGTGTCAAAACTTTAACCATCAAAGAATATAATTTTATGGTATATCCATTAAATGCGATAGATAAACTCGGTTTTTACGAGATAAAAGATAAAATAAAACAAAAGTGCCTGAGCGAGTCAGGACGTGAACTGGTTGAGAAAATTCAGCCACAAACTCGCTTTGATCAGATAGATCGTTTTTTGAGGCAGACGAGCGAATTTAAAGATCTCCTTGTCAACGATGGGGCATTTCCGGTCGAGAATTTTTTTCCTTTAAAATCCATTGTTGAAAAGGCTAGGGTCGAAGGTGCTTTTCTACTTGAAGAAGAGTTTTTTCGTGTCTTGTTGTCGTTGAAAACTGTTTACGCCATCATTCGATATTTTAACGAAAGAGAGGGGCTATATCCAAATTTGGAAGTGCTATTTGAGCATTTACCGATAGAGAAGGGAATCATCCGTGATATTGAAACAGTCATCGACGAGCGTGGAAAACTCAAAAATAATGCTTCCCGCCTGTTACTTGAGATCACCCAGCAAATACAACGTGCGGAACAAGATGTGCTCAAACGCATAAATAGTATTTTCAAAAACGCCCAGGACAGCGGGTGGACGGCGGATGGCAATTTGACCGTACGCGATGGGCGTCTATGTATCCCCATCTTGGCGGAGAACAAAAGAAAGCTCAAAGGATTGATCCACGACGAATCAGCAACAGGACAAACAGCTTATATTGAACCAGAAGAGGTATTCCAGCTTAACAATAAGATTAGAGATCTTGAATTTGAGCGCAGGCGGGAGGTTATCCGAATTCTTGTGGAACTCACAGATAAAGTACGTCCACATCTCCCATTATTGCTGTCTTATCATGGTTTATTGACCAAGGTAGATTTTGTTAGAGCCAAAGCATTGTTTGCCCTGGATATTGAGGCCGAGATGCCGGAACTATCCAAAGAAGCGGAGATCAATCTCATCAATGCGCGCCACCCTTTACTCATACTTAACGAACACCACAAAGGCACCGTCGTTCCATTGAATATACAGATCGACCAGTTGCAACGTGTAATTGTTGTCTCCGGACCAAATGCCGGTGGTAAGTCAGTCTGTATGAAGACGGTAGGTTTGCTACAGATCATGGTACAATCGGGTTTATTGATCCCAGCTGAGCCAACGACGAAAGTAGGCGTATTCAAGCAGATATTTGCCGACATCGGTGATGATCAATCAATTGAGAGTGATCTCAGTACATATAGTGCGCACTTGTCGAAAATGAAATATTTTACGGAATTTGCCAATGGACGCACCTTGGTACTCATTGATGAATTCGGTACCGGAACAGATCCTTTATTTGGTGGACCTATTGCCGAAGCCGTGTTGGAATCGTTGAATAAAAAGCAGATTAGAGGTGTGGTGACCACCCACTACTCAAACTTAAAGGTGTTTGCGAGCAATACGACGGGTCTGGAGAACGCCTCCATGTTGTTCGATAACCGCGAGATGCGCCCCATGTATATTCTCCAGATCGGTAAACCCGGTAGTTCTTACGCCTTCGAAATAGCACAGAAAATAGGATTGGGAAAAGATATTCTGGAGGCTGCCAAAGGGAAAATTGGTGTACAACAGAAAAAAGTAGATACCTTATTGATCGACCTCGAACGGGAAAAGAAAGAGGTGTTTGACACGAAAGTTGCCATCAATAAAAGGGAAAAAGAACTTGAATCTCTTAAATCGGAGTACCTGGAATTACAAAGTTATCTTGAGGAAAATAAAAGGGTAATACTGAAAAAGGCCAAAGAAGAGGCTCAGGAAATCATCAAGAACTCCAATAAATTAATCGAAAATACGGTTGCACAGATCAAGTCGGCGAAAGCTGATAAGGAGAAAACCCGTGAACTGCGCAGCAATCTGGATCAGGCTTTGAAAGCCGTTTTGCCAAAAGAACAGGCGGCGAAGCAAGTCATCAAAGAGAAAATAACGGAATCTTCCGAACTGACCGTAGGTGACTGGGTACAGATTATTGACAATGGAGCTGAAGCACAGGTTGTTGAAATAGCAAAAAACAACTTGATCCTTGCCATGGGAGAATTGCGCACAGTACAAAAGCGGAAGAATGTCCTTAAGCTCGAAGGACGGGAAAATAAGAAATCCGCTAAAAGTTTATCTAAATCATTGTCAGCTGGAACGGTAGCGGATTTTAATCCGGAAATAGACCTGAGAGGAATGCGTACCGAAGATGCATTGAATGAATTGGAGAAGGTACTGGATAGGGCTGTTATGGTAGGCTATCCTTCACTAAAAATTATCCACGGTAAAGGAGACGGTATTCTGCGAAAATTCATTCGGGATTACTTACGTAAATACAGTCATGTCAGCCGGTTTGAAGATGAACATCAAGACCGCGGTGGAGACGGAATAACTTATGCTTATTTATAGCAATATAAGAGCACTCGCATATGTACGCATGCGAGTGCTCTTTATTTTTTAGATCGCTTGATCTTTGCCACCAAAGGTGATCATCACCATACCCACAATGATAACAAACATACCGACAACTTGCAGCCAGCTCAGTGGACTTTTAAAGTAAAATGCCATTGCCAACTGAACCGTCAGAAAAGTCCCTCCTGAACATAATGCTATAACTATAGGTTGAGAGACATTCTTAAATAATTGAATGAGAAACCAACTTGCCGAAAGCAAAATAATATTCCCAACAATCAACGCAGCCCATTTATACTTAGGGTGAATACCACCCAGTTTAAATAGGATAGAGGAGACAATTTGGCAAGCCCAAAATGCCGCAAAATAAAGGTAGTTTAACATATTGTCGCTATTCGTATCTACTGTAAGCACCGTTAAA
The DNA here is from genome assembly GCF_003071065.1 of Sphingobacterium athyrii. Classification (GTDB taxonomy): domain Bacteria; phylum Bacteroidota; class Bacteroidia; order Sphingobacteriales; family Sphingobacteriaceae; genus Sphingobacterium; species Sphingobacterium athyrii. Next base: position 650,222 of record NZ_QCXX01000003.1, read on the forward strand.
AGATTGACGCATTAAAGAGAACTGATCTATTACACTTTTAAGAAATTCCTCATCAAGCAATTCAAAAACACCATTTACGCCGCCTATGATGTCAACCTCTGCAATTTTATAGGATTGCTCCAGATTTCCTTGTTCAAATTTGATGATGAATTTTTGATTCATTCCAAAGATGGAAATCTTGCAATCAGGATGGGGGAGTTCCGCTATTAATCTCATGTAAATCTCTTTGTTTTAAAAATTACCATAAAAGTATAAAAAAACGCCCAAATGAAATACATTTGAGCGTTCAGGATTATGATATGATTAGAAAAAGGCTGATTATACAACTCCTTGCGCTTTCATAGCATTGGCTACTTTAATAAAGCCGCCAATATTGGCACCTTTTAAGTAGTTAACAAAATCACTTTCTTTGCCGTATTTCAGACAAGTCTCGTGAATGCTTTCCATAATTGTTTTCAGACGGCTATCAACTTCCTCGGTACCCCATTGTGTACGGATCGAGTTTTGGGACATTTCCAAACCACTGACAGCAACTCCACCTGCATTTGCTGCTTTTCCCGGAGCAAAACTAATTTTGGCATCTAAGAAAATCTTAATTGCTTCGGCTGTTGAAGGCATATTAGCACCTTCAGCGACACAAATACATCCATTCGCCACAAGTGTTTTCGCGTCAGACTCATCCAGTTCATTTTGTGTTGCACAGGGTAATGCGATATCACATTTAAACTGCCAAGGTTTTTGTCCCGGCAAAAACTGTGTATTTGGATAACGGGTAGGGTATTGATCTAAATTTCGTCCCAAAGTTGCTCCAAAAGCCATCTTCTCAGTATCAAAGCCATCTGGATCATGCAATGTGCCGAGGCTATTAGAGACAGTAATTACTTTTGCACCTAATTGCATTGCTTTTTCAACTGCATAAAATGCAACGTTACCAGCACCTGAAACTGTTGCGACTTTACCTTTTAAGGATTGTCCCTTATGTTTAAATATGCAGTCAACAAAGTATAAAAGTCCATATCCGGTAGCTTCCGGACGAATATAGGAACCACCCCATAATTCACCTTTACCCGTTAAAACACCTGTAAAGTTATTCTGAAGACGCTTAAATTGTCCGAATAAAAAGCCAATTTCGCGTCCACCAACACCGATATCCCCAGCAGGAACATCTGTATCTGCACCTATATGACGATATAATTCCGTCATAAAGCTCTGGCAAAAACGCATGATTTCATTATCTGATTTACCTTTTGGGTCAAAATCGGAACCGCCTTTACCACCACCGATCGGTAGGCCCGTTAAACTGTTTTTGAAAACTTGTTCAAAAGCAAGGAATTTCAAGATGCTCTGATTCACAGAAGGAGCGAAGCGGAGACCTCCTTTATATGGACCTATAGAACTATTCATTTGTACACGGTATCCACGGTTTACCTGCACCTGATGATTGTCATCTAACCAAGTTACACGAAAAGAAATAATACGTTCAGGTTCGGTCAGACGTTCAAGAATTTTTTGGTCGAAAAACTCAGGATGATTGTTGGTGATATAAGGAAATAAATCCTCTGTAACTTCTTTTACTGCTTGTAAGAATTCTGGTTCATTTGGATTGCGTTTCTCAACGCTCGCAATGAACTCGTTAAAATTTTTTGACATGTTTTAATTAGTAAAATTTCCCTTTGGCTGGCACTAATTTATGTATTTTTTAACAGAAAACCAATTTTTGTTAATTTTTTACAAATTTTGAGCAATTATAATGAAATTTCGAATTCTATACTATATAGGCTTATTTAGGTTGATTATAGCGAATTGTAGCCAAAATCAAATCATCCGTGTATTTTATTCGACATTTTGAATAAAAAGAAGAATCATTTTCGTTTTTATAATAGAACGGGCTAAACGTAATGATTTACGTAATTCTAGTCTTTATAAATTTTGATATTTATAAGGCTGTCGTGGAGTCACGTTGTGCAGAGGGGTGGATTTATAAATTGTTATTTAACATAATATAAATTATAACAATTATATGAATGGATGAAAACAGCGGCTTTTAAAACAATTATTGTAAATAAAAAAGGAATCCGGGCATTACGCCCGGATTCCTCAATAAATATTTAGGTTGAATATTTACAGATAAAATTATTAATCAACAGCTTGAATCATCAGCGCGCCAACTGTTAGATTAGTCCGTGGATCAATCACGATCGCTTGCGAATTCGCGGCATTTTCTGCCTGCAAATCGAATACAAGATTTTCAGCAGATTTGATCGCGATCCGGCCAATATCATTGAGCTTGATCGTTTCGTCAAAGACTTTTTCCTGTGTATTGATGTCAAATTTATAAAGCACATCAACAATTTTTATTTTTGTCAATTTACTATGGCTCTGTAGCAAATAGATCTGTTCGGTATCCAGAGGTTTATTGTCAAACCAACATACATTTGCCTGTATATTGCGCTCAAATTTTGGTTGTTTTTCAACATTAGCAATCGTGTCACCGCGACTAATGTCCACATCGTCTGTTAAATGAAGAATAACTGACTGTCCATTTTCTGCCCGATCAAGCTGCAGACCATTAAATTCTATGGCCTTGACAGTGCTGTATGTTTCTGAGGGATAAATAATTACCTGATCACCTACCGTAAGCCCCTCTCCTAATACTCTACCTGCATATCCCCTATAATCATGGAGATCATCCGTTTGTGGCCTGACAACCCATTGTACCGGGAACCTCCAGTTCGCTGCCTGATTTTCGTGAATTTCAACATTTTCCAGGTAGTCCAACAATGATTCTCCTGAATACCAGAGCATACGCTCAGATTTATGAACAATATTGTCACCTTTTAATGCGGATACAGGGATAAAATCAACGTCCTGAAGCCCTAGATTGGCAGCCAATTGCTGATAGTCATTTTTGATTTGTTCAAAAACAGCGGCGCTATAATCCACCATATCCATTTTATTGACACATACCAATACCTGCTTCATTGCCAGCAATTTAGCAATAAATGAATGCCTTTTCGTTTGTTCAATCACGCCCTTCCTTGCATCTACCAAGATAATAATCAGCTCAGAATTAGACGCGCCTGTAACCATGTTTCGCGTGTATTGGATATGGCCCGGAGCATCAGCGATAATATATTTTCGTCGATCGGTCTGAAAATATTTGTAAGCAACATCGATGGTTATTCCTTGTTCGCGTTCTGCTTTTAATCCATCCGTTAATATCGCTAAATCTACTGTTCCATCATCATTTTTTCGATTGGCACGTTGTATCGCTTCCAATTGATCGTCCAAAATAGAATTGGTATCGTATAGCAATCGACCTATTAACGTACTCTTACCATCATCTACCGAACCAGCTGTTATAAATTTCAATATATTCATTGTTGTCAATATCAAGTATTAGATTTGAGGAATTAAAAATACCCCTGTTTTTTGCGTTCTTCCATTGCTGCCTCGGATACTTTGTCATCCATCCGGGCCCCGCGTTCACTGACTGTTGATGCTTTGATTTCCGCAATGATATCATCCAAAGCAATTGCTGTGGAATCTACTGCTGCTGTACAGGTCATGTCACCCACTGTTCTGAAACGAACAGATTTAGTTTCGATAACATCATCCGCATCCATATTTAAAAATGGTGCGGCTGCCATTAATTGTCCGTTACGCGTAATTACCTCCCGTTCATGGCTAAAATAAATGGATGGCAATGCAATTTGTTCGCGTTTGATATAATTCCAGACATCGAGCTCAGTCCAATTTGAAATCGGAAATACCCGCACATTCTCGCCTTTGTTTATCTTACCGTTGAAAATACTCCACAGCTCAGGTCTTTGTCTTTTTGGGTCCCATTGTCCAAACTCATCCCGCACGGAGAAAATACGTTCTTTTGCCCGTGCCTTCTCCTCATCTCGGCGCGCCCCTCCGATACATGCATCGAAACCGTGTTTCGAGATTGTCTCGAGTAAGGTGACAGTCTGAAGTGCATTACGACTTGCATTTTTTCCTTTTTGCTCAACGACTTTGCCCTGATCTATACTATCTTGCACATAGCCCACAATCAGCTTTTCTCCGATCTCTTCAATAAGGCTGTCACGGAAAGCAATAGTTTCCGGGAAATTGTGCCCGGTATCAATATGAACCAGAGGAAAGGGAAATTTACCCGGCCTAAAAGCTTTTTTTGCCAGATGAACCAATGTGATGGAATCTTTTCCGCCCGAGAATAATAATGCCGGTTTTTCAAACTGTCCGGCGACTTCTCTTAATATATATATTGCTTCCGCTTCTAAATGATCTAAATAGTCCATTCTTTGAAATAATAAATTTGATTTAATGAATTCGGGTTTACGCTTTTTTAGGATTAAGATTTAACAGCATGTAAACCACATTCTTTTTTACTCTGATCTTCCCACCACCATCTTCCGGCCCGAAAATCTTCTCCTTCCTGAATAGCCCTTGTACAAGGTTGGCAACCAATGCTCGGAAATCCCTTATCATGTAAGACATTATAAGGAATATACTGTTCCTTGCAATACACTTTTACCTGTTCAAAGGTCCAGTCAAACAGCGGATGGATTTTTATGATATCATTTACTTCGTCATACTCCACAAAATCCATATCATGTCTATTGACCGATTGTTCAGACCGGATGCCGGTAATCCAAATTTTTTTTCCTTTGATAGCGCGCTGCAATGGTTCAATCTTCCTGATCCGACAACATTCTTTACGATTTTCAACAGATTCATAGAAAGAATTAGGTCCCTTTTTGCTGATAAAATCTTCCAGCAATGCTGTATCCGGTGTATATGTCTTGATATTCAGCTGATAACGTTCCAATGTACGACTCCACAAAGAGTACGTCTCTTTAAACAATCGGCCGGTATCTAAAGTGAAAATCTCGATGCCGATATTATTTTTGCCGATCCATTCGGTGATAATCTGATCTTCTATCCCAAAAGAAGTCGAAAAAACAACTTCTGAAGGATATAGTGATGCAATTGTCTGCAGCATCTCCGCCCCCTTTTTATCGCCGATAATTTCTTTAATTTCCTTAACGCTCATGACGTAATATATTTTTGGTATGTTCGTTCAGCTTCTTTACTTTAAATTCAAAGTCCCCTTTCAACTGTTCACGATATTCGCTCATCAGCGAAAGCGTTTCGTCAATTTCGTCCGGTAAAAGATCGTTGAGCAATTCCTTCACTCTTTTTGCAATCGTTGGTGATTTGCCGTTTGTGGAAATCGCAACTTTTAGATCGCCCTTAGTAACAATAGATCCCAGATAAAAGTCGCATAGATCTGGCTTATCCGCTGCATTGAAAAGTATATTGTGAAGTGATGTTAGCTCACGAAGTTCATCATTCAGTTCCACATTATTCGTTGCCGCAATTACCAGTTGCTTGTTTTCGATATCTTGTGTTTCAAAAGGACGTATATGAAGTCGAATATGAGGATAATTGACGAGCAATTGTTCGAATTCAGGAACAATTTCCCTTGCGACGACAGTTAAGTTCGATCTCTCATCATTTGTTATCAATGCCTGGAATTTTTCCAACGCAACTTTTCCACCGCCGACCAATAAGGTCTCGATCTGATCAAGTTTAACGAATATGGGAAATAACTTATTCATCCTTATAATGCAAGTGCTTTTTCTTTAATCTGTTGAAATGACCTGTGTTTCGCTACCACTTCACCTATGATGATAATAGCAGGTACCCCGACTCTCTTTTCAGTAGATTCATCCAGGATATTGTCTATTGTGCCCAACACAACCTTTTCATTAGGCAATGAACCATTTTGAATCAAAGCGATAGGTAAATGATGAAGATTTTTCTGTTGATAGATGGACACGATCTCCGCTAATTTTCCATATCCCATCAGGATGACCACGGTCGCATTGGATTCCGCAGCTAAGTATAGATCACTAGATAAACTGCCGTCAGATTTTGATCCTGTTATCACCCAAAAACTCTCGCTGATCCCCCTATAAGTCAGAGGAATCTGCTGTAACCCTGTTAGGCCGATTGCGGAGGAAATACCCGGTATGACCGCTGTCTCAATACCATACTGTGCCACATGATCGATCTCCTCGCCACCGCGTCCGAAGACAAATGGATCCCCTCCTTTCAAGCGCACCACATGCCCATAATTCAAGGCATAGTCAACCAATAGGCGATTAATTTCATCTTGAGAGGTTGAAAGCTGTTCGGCACGTTTTCCGACGTAAATTTTTATACAATCTGCTTTCGCATAGTCCAACAATTCATCATTGACAAGCGCGTCATACAAAATAACATCCGCTTTCTGGATTGCTTTGATCCCTTTGAGGCTAATCAAGTCTGGGTCTCCCGGCCCAGCGCCTACTAAAGTTACTTTTGCTTCTATCGACATTCCGTTCCCTCCTAAGCCAATACAGGCGTTAAATTTTTACGTTGATAAACCTCATTGATAAATTTTGTGGCCTCTTGCAGATAGCCGGTTGCAAAGCCCTCAGTAGGTTCATTTTTACTGATTTGTAAGACAAGCTCCGGAAATGACTGATCAAAGTTATATTCCCCGGACTCCACAAAATGTGTCTGGAATTCGTTGATCACTGTATTTTGCGTGCTTGCACTGATACCTTTATCTAATAGCAAGGCTTTCGCCGCCTGAACAAAGGCATTGTATGCATGATAGATAGCGTCTGCGAATTTTGCTTCCCCGAATGTCTCATTTGCCCATTGTAGTTTTTCCTCCGCCTCATAAATCAATGTTGCCACTAAATCAATCACCACCCCGGCACACTCACCCACACCTATCGCTGTTTGGAAAGTCCCCTCATGTCCCCAATCCACAAACTCATCTTCCGCAAGCGTCGTCAGATCCGATAGTGGTTTTAATAGATTGTAAAAATAATTTTTACCCTGTCTGTCGTAATACGCATGGAAATTCTCGGTCTCTTCAGCATTCTTTTTATAATCGTTCAATACGAATTCAACCACATGCAATACCCTTTTGGTCGGTACCTTGATAATTCGTTCGGCTACACGGCCTTCACCGTCGCCGATGGTACCGCCACCAAGCATAACCTGAGCAGCGGGAACTACCTTGCCCTCTGCTTTAACCGAGCTGCCATGGAAGCCAATATGCGCCAGCCCATGTTGACCGCAGGAATTCATACAACCGGATATCTTGATTTTCAAGTCTCTGTTGAAAACAAAATCCTGGTGAAATTCGGCTATATACGATTCGATGACCCGCGCCATTTCGGTGCTGTTTGAAATACCAAGATTACAGGTGTCCGTTCCGGGACATGTGGTCACATCTGCAGTACTGTCAAAACCTACCTGTGCAAGATCCAATGATTTGAGCAATTGATAAATATGAGGTAGCGTCTTTTCGGTTGCATACTTCAGCAACAAACTTTGGTTTTGTGTTATCCGGATATCATCCGCAACAAGATCTTTTAAGCCAGCGACCAAGGACCGCGCTTTATCGGTACCGATATCCCCTGTAGAAACACGAACATAGACACCGTAATAACCTGCCTGCTTTTGTTCAAATGTATTCGTATTCTTCCATACCTGATAGTTTAAGTCTGTATCCAGATCAAGTACGGTAATTTGGCTGTCGTCCGGTGGCAGCGGTTGCTCAATTTTGGTTCGATCAATAGCGAAAGTTTTTACTTTTGTAGCAATCTTTTCCGCTTCGATCAGATTTAACACCTCTTCCAGGCCAAGTTTTTGAATAAGGTATTTAAAACGGGCTTTATTTCGGTTGTTACGCTCGCCATATCGGTCGAACACTCTTAAGGTAGCCTCTATGTAAGGAATAAGCTCATCTTCCGGAAGAAATTCATTTGTTAGCGATGCTAAAAATGGTTGCGACCCCAGTCCGCCGCCTAGCAGCACTTTGAAACCACGTACTTCCACACCATCCACATACTTCAATTTTGGAATAAAACCCAAGTCATGAATATACGAAAAAGCGGTATCCTCTTCACTTGCAGAAAAAGACATCTTGAATTTTCTGCCCATCTCCGCACAGACCGGATTACGTATAAAATATTCAAACGTTGCCTGTGCATACGGTGAGACATCGAAAGGTTCTTTCGGATCAATACCCGAAGTTGGTGAAGCCGTTACATTACGAACAGTATTACCACAGGCCTCCCTTAAGGTAATATCATCCTCTGCTAATTTTGACCAAAGTTCTGGCGTACGATCCAGACTAACGTAATGGATCTGAATGTCCTGACGCGTGGTCAGGTGCAGGTTACGACTTGCATATTCATCAGATATTGCCGCTATTTTGATTAACTGTTTAAAAGTAACTTTTCCAAATGGAAGTTTGATACGAACCATTTGAACCCCTGGTTGTCTCTGTCCATATACTCCCCTGGCTAGACGCAATGACCTAAATTTTTCATCAGCGATCTTACCTTCGTGAAATAATCGAATCTTTTTTTCAAGTCCAATAATCTCCTTTTCCACGACTGGATTTTCTAATTCTGTACGGAAGCTTTGCATAAAACAAATAAAATCTATTGATTTAGTATTCTTTTCTCGAGTCAAATGTAAAAATATTTTTTTAATATTCTATAATATCTACCAAATTAATATATATTTGCCGTATAAAATTTAATATACTAAACCTGTAGACTAATGGGTGTAACGATAAAAAGATATTTTATAATTCTGTTTTTTAGCTTTATAACCGTATTTAAGATCACGTCCTGCGCACCAAAAGTAAAGAATGGATATAGTAAAGAGCGTGGATTTGAAGGCAATATTTCACTTTCAGGGGCCTTTGCACTCTACCCTTTGGCCGTAATCTGGAGTGAAGACTTCAAAAAAATTCATCCACATGTCCGTTTTAATATCTCTGCAGGCGGTGCAGGCAAAGGGATTGCCGACGTGTTAACAGGTATGGTAGACATTGGGCTGGTATCGCGGGATCTGCATCCACAAGAAGTCAAAAAAGGCGCAGTCCCTATTATTGTGGCCAAAGATGCTGTGATATGCACATTGAATCCTGCTAACCCGAATTATAAAGCATTACTGAAACGCGGCTTAACCCGGGAGGAACTTGCGGAGATTTTTGCCAGTCGAAAATTTAAGACATGGAATCAAATTGATCCACAATTTACTGCAGATCCGATTAATGTTTATGTACGTTCGGATGCCGCCGGAGCAGCAGAAACCTGGGCCAAATTTTTTGGACGTAAACAGGAAGACCTGCAAGGTGTTGGAATCTTTGGTGATCCTGGTATTGCCCAAGCTATTAAAGATGATAAGTTTGGCATTGGCTTCAACAATATCAACTACGTATATAATTTAAAGACAAACAAAGTGTTTGACCATATCGATGTACTGCCATTGGATTTAAATAAAAATGGACAGATTGAAGCCGACGAGCAATTCTATGGATCGCTGTCAGACCTGACCGGAGCTGTTGCAGCAGGCAAATATCCCGCGCCTCCCTCCCGCGATCTGACATTTGTCACACGCAATAAGACAGAGTCCCTGCTCCTGAAGGAATTCATCTCCTTTGTGCTGCAGAAACAGGCGCAGTCACAGTTGCTTGAAAATGGTTATGTACCATTGAGTGAAACACTGATCAATGACGAACTAAATAAGTTATAGCATGCTAAATACACGTCTAGTTAAAGATACCTTAGTAAAACGGTCCACATTTTTGTTACTGCTGATTTCCCTATCAGTTGTCGTTATTATTGCGGTCGGTTTAACTGTAAAATCCATTCCGCTATTTGAATACAGCAACATATTTCAGCTATTGACAGATAAAGTATGGGCACCTATGAAGGGCTCGTTCGGATTTCTGCCTTTTATTGCCGGCACACTCGCTGTTACATTGATATCGCTTGCCATCGCAATACCCCTGTGTATATTGACGGCAGTTTATCTGACTGAATACGCTTCCGATGCGCTAAAAAACATGATGCTTCCTCTTGTCAATATCTTGGCGGCCATACCACCGGTGTTATACGGTGTTTGGGGTGTATTATTTATCGTCCCGCTGATCCAGCTTTATATTGCTCCGATTTTTGGTGTGGTGACATCCGGTTATTCAGTATTAGCCGGTGGAATTGTATTGGCGGTCATGATTTTTCCGATCATGATTTCCATTATGGTGGAAGTGCTTCAAACGATTCCGTATGAATTAAAAGCCGCTTCTTTGTCTTTGGGAGCAACAAAATGGGACACCATAAAACATGTTATTCTCAAAAAGGCAAAACCCGGCATTATCGCCGCCATTGTCTTATCGACCTCACGGGCATTTGGAGAAACGATTGCAGTACTAATGGTTTGCGGGAATGTACCGAAGGTGCCTACATCCATATTTGATGCCGGTTACCCCATCCCCGCTTTAATCGCCAACAATTTTGGTGAGATGATGTCCATCCCTCTTTATGAGTCTGCTTTGATGTTTTCAGCGCTATTGCTATTTGTCATCATATTTATTTTCAATTTAATATCACGTCTGATATTGAGACGACTTGAAGGAGGTTTAGATGGATAACACCAAAAGAAGATTAATAAGTGAAAAGATCGCGAAGGGTTTCATGCATCTATCCGGAATCACGGTAACCGCTTCCCTGTTTTTTATTGTAGGTACGATTCTCTATAAGGGGCTTCCCTATCTCAATTGGGAAATGGTCAGTCAGTTGCCCAAAGGCGGATTTTACATCGGCAAAGAAGGTGGAATCTTAAACGCCATATTAGGTTCACTCTATCTAGCAGGGGTAGCGACTGCCCTATCGGCTTTTATTGGTATTCCGATATCACTTTACCTGAATATTTATTTGGGTACAAAATCCAAAGTAACACAGTTTTCGAAGTTGTTGTTTGATGTGCTTTACGGGGTACCATCGATTGTGTATGGCGCTGTCGGCTTTGGTATTATGGTCTATTTTGGCATTAGAGCATCACTACTGGGCGGCATCCTAACAGTCACGTTATTGACGATCCCTATTGTGGTACGTACAGTAGACGAGCTGATCAAAACGATTCCTGAAGATCTGAAAAATGTCACCCTTTCCTTGGGTACCACACGCTGGGAGCTTGCGAAAGTCATGTTGCGGAGTATTCGTGCCGGGTTATTGACTGCCATTCTATTAGCATTCGGAAGAGCAATAGGTGATGTCGCCGGCGTATTGTTAACAACGGGGTTCAGTGACAATTTGCCTAAATATATTGACGAACCAGCAGCAACACTTCCCTTGGCTATATTTTTTCAGTTAAGCAGTCCAATTCCTGAGGTACAAGGACGAGCATATGCTTCGGCCCTGGTTTTAACTATCATCATTTTAATTATCGTAGTATGCACGCATATCCTTCAATCGAAACAAAAGAATCGTCGTTAAACAGTCCTTTGACTGATCCTCACATTCAGATCAAGGATCTCAATGTATATATCGATGGGAGACATATTTTAAAGAATATTAATCTTGCCTTGCCGAACAATAGCGTAACCTCCATTATCGGACCTTCAGGCTGTGGCAAGACCACATTGCTGAAAACCCTGAATCGCCTGGTCGACGACACAAAAGGTGTTGAAATAACGGGATCTGTGCTTGTAAACGGTGAGGACATTTATGGCAAAAATGCCGAAGTAACGCATATCCGTAAAAAAATGGGGCTTTTATCCCAAAAACCTTACCCATTGCCGATGTCCATCTACGACAACGTAGCTTATGGGCCGCGTATACATGGCACGAAAAATAAAAAAGAACTGGACAAGATTGTTGAGACACAATTGCGCAATGTAGCCCTATGGGATGAGGTTAAGGACCGTTTGGGGCATTCCGCCGCCGGCCTTTCGATTGGACAGCAACAACGGCTCTGCTTAGCGCGGGGACTTGCTGTAGAACCCGAAATTATACTTGGTGATGAATCAACTTCCGCATTGGACCCGCTATCCACAGCAAAAATTGAAGAATTACTCATCGAACTAAAGCAGGATTACACCATTGTTCTGGTGACACACATTCTACGACAAGCCCGAAGAGTGTCTGATTATATCATTTTTGTTTATGGTGGTGAAATCCTTGAATTTGGTCCCACTGAACAAGTGCTGTTAAATCCACAGCATGAAATCACAAAACAATATGTAAAAGGTTTTATCTCCTGATAGATTACCTGCCGTTTATAAAAAAGCCGAAGATTCTATGTCTCATAAAATCCTCGGCTTTTATCTTTTATTGCAACTTCGCTATCTTAGATCAAATAAATCATCAACACCCAATATTTTTTTAGATGTAAATCCTTCAGCATACTTAGCCTGGATGTAACGGCCAAATTCCCTTGCTCTGGCGGCGGTAGATTCCATAAAATCCGGATTGGAAATATACGTTTGTGGCTCGTCAGGATTGATATTTTCGCCTGTATAGAACTGTGTTTTATAGGCCAGGATTGATTTTTCCTTCAAAGCATAGTAGTCCGTAATATCAATGACTACATCGGGTTTGATGTAATAATCCTGCACAAATTGCAACACTAGACGTGGACGGAAGGCTTCCTGGATATGATTATTTTGGTCTCTGGTTTCCACCTTTCTTAACCCCGAAAGGAAGCAGGCTTCATTCACAAGCTGCCCTGCTCTGCCATGATCCGGATGACGGTCAGTAATCGCGTTGGTAATAACGATTTCAGGCTGGTATTTCCTTACGGCACTTATAATGGCCATTTTTTCCTCGATGGCATTTTCAAAAAAACCGTCTCTCAAACCGAGATTTTCACGCGCTGCCAGTCCGAGAATCGCAGCTGCATCTTTTGCCTCTTGTGCTCTGGTTTCCGCAGTACCTCGTGTACCGAGTTCACCCCGAGTTAAGTCTACAATTCCTACTTTTTTTCCTTCGGCAACATATTTTGCCATTACTCCGCCTGCACCCAATTCTGCGTCATCGGGATGCACGGCAATGACAAGTAAATCTAGTTTTAGCATATTTATATCTTCTTTTTCGTTTATGGCTTCCAATATCAGCAAAATCGGTAAAATCAGCATGTTACAATTCACCACTCCATATTGCCGGCTTATGTTGAAGACAGCCGGCACATACAGGTCTTACTGGTATGAAACCGAGGCCAAAGGTAGGAAGTTTGTAGGTTACTCCTCCAAAAGTCGTTCGATATTACGACAAATTTTACCTGACAATGGCGAAGTCGTAGGATAATAGAAATCCACAACTTCCCCCTGCCTGTTGATCAAGTATTTATGAAAATTCCAGGAGGGCTTGCTATTTATATGTCCGTTTTCTGCCTTATTTGACAGGAAACTATACAATGCCGTCGTGTAGGTGCCGATGACATGGCTACGTTTGAAAACCGGAAAACTGACCTGCTGGTTTATTCTACAGAATGTCTCCAATGTACTGCCGGTCAGTGGTTCTTGATTCCGAAAGTTATTGGACGGAAAGGCCAGTACCTCAAATCCTCTTTCTTTATACTTTTGGTAGAGTTTTTCAAGCGATTTAAACTGTCTTGTGAATAGACACTGACTCGCTGTATTGACGACCAACAAAACCTTTCCTTCAAAATCTCCCAGAGATTTCATGGTTCCATTGAATTGCAAAGCATCAAAGTCATATATCGTTTTCATATTGTCTTAATTTAGGTATTACATAACGAACCCGATCCTAGTTAAAGTATCTTCGTGCCTTATATATACAAGTATATATGGGGTCCTACATCACCGGTTTGGGCCTCGACCGTTCAAATTCACGGATGATATTTTCGATTTCGAAGTCCTCTTTTGGATCGTATGCTGATTTCAAATTATGCCCAAAAATTTTGGCGACCCCCTGATAAAAAAATGCGGAGATCCCACCTTTCATTTCCTTCACCATTTCATAGCTCGTGTGTCCGGTATAGCGATCGATCAGCTTTATTAGGATTTTACCCTGGGAAATGGTCATATTTTTAATTTCCCTATTAAACATTTGCTTCACATCGTTTTCACATCTTTCCACCAGCGCTTCATGTTCTTTTTTATTGGATGTCATAGCCAGATCCCGATCCAGTTGATCGTATCTTTTTTGAGCATATATGGCATAAGGGAGCACTTTCAGCACATTTCTTCTGAAACGTAAATATTCCCTTCGTGCTTCCTCGCTTGACCAGACTCTTTTCCTGACAATAACCACTTCAGGAATGGGAAACCAAGGCAAAATCTCACCCGAAGGCAGCGTTGTTGTCATATAATCAGTCACTGTCTCCTGGGCCCCTTCACCGTATAAAGGAAGAACCAGAGACTGAGCCTTTGCCACGCCTGACAAAGTCCCAAGAAGAAAAAACAAAACACATACTGTTGTCTTCATCTGAACGACTATATAACTCTTTTAATTTGTCAATGCTATTATATTTTGGTAAATTTATTACAAAATAAGTTAGCTTGATAATTGTATTCAAAATACATTAACTAAATTAAACAAAAATACTCAAAAAAACATCATTTACCTGCAACGTTTATGAAAGATTATGTGATTGATATTGAAGCAGAAAACAAAGAGATAAGAAAACGTTACCGTGCATTATTGCGTGCCTGTAAGCCTACTTTGCAGCGCGGGGACAAACAAGAGATTCGTAAAGCTTTTGATTTGGCCCTGGATAGCCACAAGGAGATGCGCCGCAAATCAGGAGAACCCTATATTTATCATCCGATTGCGGTAGCGCAGATTGCCGCCGAGGAAATTGGTTTAGGGACAACCTCCATTGTATGCGCTTTGCTCCATGATGTTGTTGAGGACACTAATGTAACCTTGGACGAAATTGAGGAAATGTTTGGAAAAAAAGTTCGTCGTATTATCGACGGATTGACAAAAATTTCCGGAATATTTGACCCCAATAGCTCGATGCAGGCTGAGAACTTTCGTAAAATGTTGCTCACGCTTGCCGATGACGTACGCGTTATCCTTATCAAATTGGCGGATAGGCTGCATAATATGCGGACGATGGAATTCATGGCAAGAGATAAGCAGTTGAAGATTGCCTCAGAGACCAGTTATCTTTATGCCCCCTTGGCGCATCGTTTGGGTTTGTATGCGATCAAATCCGAATTGGAAGACTTGTCCATGAAATTTACTGATCCGGATACCTATAAATTTATTGCGCGAAAACTGAACGAAAAGAAGGCAGAGCGGGAGAAATTCATAGGTGATTTTATCGGTCCTATTAAAGAAATTTTAGAAGAACAGGGAGTTAAAGCCGCCGTATTTGGAAGACCCAAGTCGATTCATTCGATTTGGAACAAAATGCGCAAAAAGTCAATTCCATTTGAAGAAGTTTACGACCTATTTGCTATTCGTATCGTTATTGACGCGGTGGATGAAAAGGAAAAAACCGAATGTTGGAAAGTATATTCCATCGTAACCGATCTATATCGTCCCAACCCGGACCGTTTACGCGATTGGATCTCTTCGCCCAAAGGAAATGGCTACGAATCGTTGCATACAACGGTAATGGGCCCCAAGGGGCAATGGGTGGAAGTACAGATTCGGACCAGGCGGATGAATGAAATTGCGGAAAAAGGATTTGCAGCACACTGGAAATACAAAGAATCCAATTCCGATTCAGGATTGGATCAATGGATCAAAAAGGTACGTGATGTACTCAGCAGTCCTGATCAGAATGCCATGGATTTTGTGGATGATTTCAAGATGAATCTGTTCTCGGATGAAATTTTTATTTTCACACCCAAAGGCACCTTAATCCAATTACCCAACAATGCAACTGCATTGGATTTTGCTTTTGAGATCCACTCCGATATCGGCGCAAGTTGTATCGGGGCCAAAGTAAACCATAAATTGGTTCCACTTAGCCACGTTCTACAAAATGGTGATCAAGTCGAGATTATCACCTCCAGCAAACAGTCGCCAAAAGAAGACTGGCTCAATTTTGTGGTTACCGCAAAAGCGAAATCAAAAATCAGATCTTCCCTCAAAGAAGAAAAACGACGGGTCGCAGAGGATGGAAAAGAGATTCTCGAGCGTAAATTGAAGTCTTTGAAAGTCACCTACAATACCGATAATATCAACAAAATTGCTAATTATCTGAAGTATCCAAGTTCCCAGGATCTCTTTTTTAACGTGGCCAAAGGCATCGTTGATATCAAGCAATTGCGGGAGTACGTCGCCCATGAAAAAGCGGTTGAAATCAATGCAGGATCTTCTTCGGGCAATCAGTTCAACAGTCATATTGGCGGTTTGGTTGAAAAAATCAATAAAAAGGAGTTTGACACCATCCTGATCGGTGATGATATGCAAAAAGTTGACTATACCCTAGCGCCTTGTTGCAATCCAATTCCCGGTGATGACATTTTCGGTTTTCTGACGGTCAATGATGGCATCAAGATTCATCGCACCAGCTGCCCCAATGCCTCCAAATTGATGGCGAATTACGGGTACCGTATTTTGAAGGCACGCTGGGCATCGACGAAAGACTCCGCGTTCCTGACCGGCCTGCATATTGTGGGTATCGATGACGTCGGATTGGTCAATAAGCTTACTACGGTTATTTCCCAAGAGTTTGCGGTCAACATACGCTCCCTATCCATATCGAGTAACGATGGTATTTTTGACGGGAATATTATGGTATATGTCAATGATACACAACAATTGGAGAGCTTGATGAAAAACCTTAAACAAGTCCGGGGAATAACAGGAGTAAATCGGTATGAGTCCGAAAATTAATCAAATGAATATCACAATTTAGAAATACTATCAAATGTCAATCTAAATTGGTAAATTTGTACAAGAATATTTTTACTATGAATCAAGCTGAAAATTTTGCAACTGTAAAAAAAATCTTTGAAGCATACTTAGAAAATAAAAATCTAAGAAAAACTCCGGAGCGTTATGCTATCTTGGAAGAGATTTATTCACGTACTGATCACTTTGATGTTGAGTCTTTGTATATCCATATGAAGAACAAAAAATACCGTGTCAGCCGTGCTACAGTTTATAATACCCTCGAACTTTTGGTTTCTTGTGACTTGGTTACCAAACACCAGTTTGGCCGCAATATGGCTCAATTTGAAAAATCCTATGGCTTCAAGCAGCACGACCACGTGATTTGTATTGAATGCAATAAGGTTGTTGAATTTTGCGACCCACGTATCAACCAGATCCAAAGCCTCATGGGGGATTTATTGAAGTTTGACATCAAGCACCATTCTTTAAATTTATACGGTGTATGTCAAGATTGTCAAGAAAAAAATAAAAAAGAAGAAACCGTAGCTCAGGAAGCTATTTCAAATTAATCTTATATTTTTGTTAAATATAATAGTACATTTGTTCAGGAATGTTCAGGAGAAAAATTCCTGAACATTTTTATTTTTTTAATGAGTCTATTTTTATTAATAACATTTTAATTACTATACTTTAAAAGCTATGCAAGTTGATGTGCTTTTGGGCTTACAATGGGGTGACGAGGGTAAAGGTAAAATCGTAGACGTATTTTGTCCAAAATACGATTTAATCGCTCGTTTCCAAGGCGGCCCTAACGCCGGACACACGTTGGAATTTGATAACAAAAAATTCGTGCTCAACACAATTCCATCTGGTATCTTCAATGAAGGTACACTAAATCTTATTGGTAATGGTGTCGTTATCGATCCGATTATCCTAAAAAGAGAATTAGACAACCTTAAGACAGCTGGTTTTGATCCGGTGGGTAAAGGCAATTTGGTATTAGCACGCAAAGCACACCTTATTTTGCCGACACACCAATTATTGGATGCTGCTTCGGAATCGAAAATGGGCGCCGGCAAGATCGGATCTACATTGAAGGGTATCGGTCCGACCTATATGGACAAAACTGGTAGAAATGGCTTACGTGTAGGTGATACGACCCTTCCCGACTTTCAGGAGCGTTACCAAAAGTTGAAAGAAAAGCACTTGAACATTCTTTCTCACTATGGTGAAATTCCTGATTTCAGTGAAAAAGAGCAAGCATTCCTGGCTGCGATTGAATTCATTAAAACCATTCCGCATGTCGATTCAGAGCATTTGGTCAATCAATATCTGAAAGAAGGCAAACGCGTATTGGCTGAAGGTGCCCAAGGTACTCTTTTGGATGTCGATTTCGGTTCTTACCCTTTTGTGACTTCATCCAACACGACAACTGCTGGAGCTTGTACAGGTCTTGGTATCGCACCGAACAAAATCGGTAAAGTATACGGCATTTTTAAAGCCTATGCAACACGTGTGGGTGGAGGCCCCTTCCCTACTGAACTTCATGATGAGACAGGAGAAAAACTACGTCAATTGGGTCATGAATTCGGTGCTACAACGGGACGTGCACGCCGTACAGGATGGATTGATATTCCGGCACTGAAATATGCAATCATGCTCAATGGTGTAACGGACCTTATCATGATGAAAGCTGATGTATTGGATACTTTTGACAAGATCTACGCATGTACACATTATAACTACAATGGTGAAGTGATTGATTATATGCCGTACGAGATTATCACACATCAGGCAGAGCCAATCTTGGAAGAAATCCAAGGGTGGAAACAAGATTTGACAGGTATCACATCTGAGGCTGAGATTCCTGAGGCATTAAGTAACTATATTTCTTATTTGGAGAAAGCGCTCGAAGTTCCGATCACGATTTTATCAGTAGGTCCGGATCGTAAACAAACATTGGCTTTATCAAAGTAAAATATGCGGATCGAAAGTTTTGATCTTCTCGATTCTAAAGATAAATTTCATCAGAAAGCCCTGCACTGGTCGGGGCAATTTGATGAAATTTCTTTCTTTAATAGCAATGGGTCGCCAGACCAATGGGGAAGATTTGAGAGCATGCTGGCGGTGAAGGCCTTACATTCTTTTTGTGCAGATGAAAATGTACTGGATCAATTACAGCAATTCTTATTGCAACATCCGTGCGATGTTATTCCGGGATTTCTATCCTATGACCTCAAGAATGAGATTGAAGAATTACAGACCAGCACAACGGATAAGCTTGGCTTTCCATCAGCCTATTTTTTTGTCCCGGCGATTACGATAAGCATCAGCGGTATGCAAGTGCACATCCAAGCCGACGATCCAGTTGCTGTGTATCAATCCATCTGTGAGACGACAGCTCCGCAAGCTAAAGCTGCACTAGATCTGCACGTACGCTCACGGTGGACAAAAGGAGAATACTTTGATGCCTTTGATAAAGTGCAGCAACATATCCAACGTGGTGACATATACGAGGTAAATCTCTGTCAGGAGTTCTTCGCAGAAAATGCAGATATTTCTCCGATTGAGGTCTATCTAAAATTGAATGCAGTTTCACCTACCCCATTCAGTAATTTTTTTAAAGTTGGACCTCATTTTATTATGAGCGCTTCTCCAGAGCGTTTTTTGACCAAGAGAAAAGGCCGTTTAATCTCTCAACCCATCAAAGGCACAGCTAAAAGAGGCATCACTGAGCACGAAGACCGGGATATTATCAATCGTATGCTCCAGTCGCAGAAGGAGATCGCCGAAAATGTAATGATCGTAGATCTTGTTCGTAATGATTTAACACGGAGCGCGCTTCCCGGAACAGTTGAAGCCACACGTCTGTTTGAAATCCAGTCTTTTAAACAAGTACATCAGATGATATCTACAATCAGCTGCATACAGGATCCCAACGTGTCCAATATAGACGTCTTTAGACATACATTTCCTGCTGGCTCAATGACGGGTGCACCCAAAATTGCTGCCATGCGCATTTGTGATCAGATTGAAGGCTCCAAAAGAGGGATTTACGCAGGTTCGGTAGGCTATTTTGATACTATTCGTGATGAATTTGATTTTAACGTCGTCATCCGTTCCCTCCTGTACAATCAACGCGAAAAATACCTGTCCTTTCATACCGGCGGAGCCCTTACCAACCAAGCATTGGCGGAGCAAGAATATCAGGAATGTCTTTTAAAGGCTTCCGCAATCTTGCAGGCACTCAACAGCAAGTTGGAGCAATAAAACTATACTAAATTTATAGAGAATATTTTTTGCTTCAACTATTTTTTCGACCTTTGTCCTTTGACAATGCAGGTTCCCTATATCGACATACATACACATCGGCTTGATATGATACAGGACGGTTTCAACCGATCTGTTATAAATATAGCATTGAACCATAATGAGACTGTCGTTGACGGAGACTGCTCTATCGGCTTACATCCATGGTACATCAACAGCAATACGGAAAAAGTGTTAGAATTGATGCAAACAATGATACAAAGAACGAATGTCGTGGCAATAGGCGAATGCGGCCTGGACAAAAATAGCGCTATTCCTTTCGAAAAACAGCAACAGGTTTTTGAGCAACAGATTCTCTTGGCCATTACTTTTCAGAAGCCGCTGATTATTCACTGTGTTCGTGCCTTTCAGGAAGTTTTGGCATCTTTGGTAAAAGCTAAATTTCATTTACCGGTTATCTTCCATGGCTATCGCAAGAATTGGACTTTAGCCAAACAGCTTATGGATAAAGGTTATTACCTTTCGATCGGTGTCCATTGTTTGGATGGCAGCCAGGACGAAGTCGTAAGAAATATCCCCCTTACACATTTATTTTTAGAAACAGATACCTATACAGCAACAGAAGTTGCCACCCTATATCAATATGTCGCCCGAGTCCGATCTATTCCAGTAGAGATGTTAAAGCAGGCATTATATCATAATTATAAGATTGTATTAAAAAAATGAAAGATTTAAGTTGGCTGTCACGCACCGAGGCACTGGTCGGTAGGACAGCTTTGGAAAAATTAGCGAATTCACACGTGATGGTTCTGGGCCTGGGCGGTGTGGGTTCCTTTGCGGCTGAATTTATCTGCCGTGCGGGGGTCGGTAAAATGACCATAATAGATGGTGATACTGTAGACCCCTCCAACAGAAATAGGCAGCTACCGGCTCTTGCAACGAACCATGGTGAAGCGAAAGCTGAAATCATGAGACAGCGCCTTTTAGCCATTAATCCAGAATTGGAATTGACCGTGATCCAAGACTTTATTATCCCTGAAAAAATTCCGGCTTTATTGGAAATGGCGCCCGACTATTGTGTGGAAGCCATCGATAGTATTACACCGAAGTTATTCTTCATCAGGCTGGCACTGGATGCAAAAATGCCATTTGTAAGTTCAATGGGTGCAGGTGGCAAAGTTGACCCGACAAAAATTGAGATCGCAGATATTAGCAAGTCTTATAATTGCAAACTGGCTCAACATATTCGTAAGAAGTTGCGTAAACATGGTATCCGTGAAGGTGTTAAAGTTGCCTTTTCAACTGAGCTTCCGGATAAAAGCTCCTTGCTATATACCGATGGGAGTAATTTTAAAAAGTCAGCCTATGGAACAATGTCCTATCTACCCGCTGCATTTGGAGGTGCCATTGCCTCAGTCGCTATTCGGGATTTGATGGAAAATGTTTAAATTAGGGGTAAATAAACATATGCACAATAGTAAAAGCTACCCATCTGTTGATGCGTAGCTTTTATATTTCCATTGAAATACGAAAACTAACGACTGGTAACTCCCTTCATATCAATACCTTTAGGCTTAATATGTTCCAATCTTTTCTTTAGGGAATCCATTCGTGTTTTTTCAATATTACCTGTTACAATAATAATTCCTTCCTTTACCTGTGCTGTAATAGTCGGAAAATCTTCCAGTACCCGATTGACATCTCTAGTGATCGTGGAATCGACCGCTCCCTCAACTATTTCATGATATTTTTCACGCGCATCTTCAGGTTCAGGAAGATTGACCATGATATTATTGTGGATTGATTTAACATCTTCACCTCCCGCGGCCTTTGTTTTCTCTTCAACCACTTGCTTTAATGAATCCGATCCTAATTGCCCGTTCAATGTAACATTACCCTCTTCTACATCCACTGCTATGCCCTGGTTATCTATTAAAGCTTCTTCAATTTTTGACTTTAGCTTATCATCGGATTCTGGTGACCGGCAAGAGTGAACAAAAGGTAAAACACCGAATGAAAATATCAAAAGTAATCTGTTTAATTTCATCGTATCGTTTTATTTTCGTTCATAGTGAAAACAATTATGAAGGCATATTGTTTAGCTTTCTTCTTTTTCGGCAATTAATAAAGCTCCAATATGGTCTGATTTAATCTGTTAAACAGAAAACTCTCTCCTATTTTTCTACCAAGGAGCAACTGCCCTATAGGCGATGCCGCTGAAATGACAAAAACATTATTATCTCCAATTTTTATTGCCCCAATACTTGTGGCGATAAAATAAAGTCCCACATTTGTTTTGACAAGGCTTCCCAATTTAACAAAATCAGTTTTATCACCCACCGCTGACGTAATATTCGTGAGCTGTAATAAATCTTTATTCGCCTCAACAAGCTGCCCTTGATACCGATTGATATCTTGCTGGATCATTTCCCTTGAGGTTTCATACTTATCTCCGGCGCTACTTTTCGTATCATCATTACTCGAATCCCTGGCTGTTTCCAATGCCGATTCGATCATTGCGATCCGGTCATTTGTTCGCTCGAGGGCAACTTCCAAAATATTCTTTTTTATGTTTAAATAAGTATTTGTCATACTGAAAAATAAGAAATATGTTTTATTCAAAAAAATATAAAAACAATGCGCTTATGATCAATAGCATAGGAAAAATCGTTCTTAAAAAAAGCTGCGTGGTATTGCAATAACGCAAAAAATTACTACATTTGTGCACTGAAACACGGAAAGGTGTCAGAGTGGTCGAATGAGCAGTCCTGGAAAGACTGTATACGGGATGACTGTATCGAGGGTTCGAATCCCTCCCTTTCCGCCGAGACATAAAAAATGCAGTTTTGAGCGCATAAACAAAGATTGTGGCAGAATCGTGGCAAAGCGATTAAACAACAGTCGGAAAACAGCGCTAACAGGGTTAAAAACAAAATAAGTTCGAATCCCTTCCTCTCTGCAAAAGTAAAGAAAATGCTGTCTAGGGCATGTATAATAAAAATTGTGGCAAAAACGTGGCAAAACGGTTTTCGATCAATTGAAAAACAGCACTAGCAAGGGTAAAAACGAAATAAGTTCGAATCCCATCTTCTCTACAAATTAAGGAAGCTTAAAGCTTTCATAATGGTCTAAAGGCTTTTAAAACCTGTAATTTTAAGTAATTACAGGTTTTTTGTTTTTTTGTGCATATGCCCAAAATTTTCAAAAACACTCCTAATTTTCATGGCAGATTTGTGGCAGTTTATAAAGTCAATATAAAACTGCCACAAAAATGAATGTAAAGTTTTGACAATTAACGTGTTAAACCTGTTATCGACTTGATTTAAGAGCAACATAATTCGAAATTTAATTTTATAAAATATTCGATTATGCTAGAAAAAAGTTTTGGTGCTATGTTCTTTTTGAAGACACCAGAGAAAAAGGAAAATTTAAGAGTAGTTTATCTTAGAATTACAGTCGATGGAATTCCAAAAGAGATTTCTACTAAAAGAAAATGGGAATCAACCCGTTGGAATCAAAAAAATGAAAGAGCTACTGGAAATAAGGAAGATGCTAAGTCTTTAAATTACTTCCTGGATTCCCTGAGTACCCGCATTGCAAACTATCGGACTGAACTGATCAATAATGACCAGACGATTACTTCACAGAAACTTATTGATTTTGTGAAAGGGAAAAACGTATCGAAAGTAAAAGTTCTTGAGGAATTTACTGAACATAACGCCGAGATACTTGCATTGGTAGAGACGAAAGAATATGCAGTTGGAACGTATGGACGTTATCAGATTGCCAAATCACATGTGGCAAAGTTTATAAAATCCAAGTACAACCGCGATGATCTTGAATTTAGGGAGCTGAACTTTGCTTTTATTAGAGATTATGAACTGTATCTAAAAACTGTCCGGAACTGTAGTAACAATACTGCACTGAAATATATTGCCAATTTTAAAACAATAGTCCTCAGGGCAATTGCAAAAGACATTATTCCAAGGGATCCATTTAAGCTTTTTAAGAGCAAAAAAGTAAAGATCAAAAAGAAGCCACTTTCCACCGATGAACTTCATAGGCTTGAAGCTAAAGTCTTTTCTTCCGAAAGGCTATCTTTAATCAGAGATGTATTCGTTTTTCAGTGCTATACTGGATTGGCATACATTGATGCGTATCAATTAAAGCCAACTGACATAAAAAAAGGAATTGATGGAAGTTTATGGATTATGTCAAGCCGTCAAAAATCAAAATCTGAGACCGATATTCCGCTATTACCAAAGGCGATAGAAATTATGGAGCGATATAAGGATCATCCCCTTTGTATCCAAAGAGGTACTGTTTTACCCGTAAAAACTAATCAAAAAATGAATGAATATCTCAAAGAAATTGCGGTTCTATGTGAATTGGAAGATACTTTGAACACGCACAAGGCGCGACGAACATTCGGTAGTACCGTTACTCTTAAAAACGGTGTGCCACTTCATATTGTAAAGGAGATGATGGGACATTATTCTGTTAAGCAAACGGAGGAATATGCCATTACTGAGCAGGAATCTGTAAGTATAGAAATGCAACAATTGAAAGAGAAATTAAGTAGAGATAATAAAATAAGTGAAAATCCTATGGATTTATTACTGAAACTACAGCAGGAAATTGCCGGGTTACAGCCTCAAAAAGAAAATGACGAAACTGTTCAGTTTCATGAAAAATTGAAAACAATTACCGCTAGACTGGATGCTATTAGTGAGATACTTTTAAGTAAATAAAGCCTTAAAAAAATAAGGATTTACGATGGTTATTTTTTATGATAAAAATCTGTAAATTTATATAGCATCTAATTGTGAGGATAAAATGGTTAGTCTCTTTGATAAAAACAAGTTTGAAATCGAAATAGAAGGCTTGAAAATTGCTATAGTTGAACATACATTAAAAGATCAGCAGGTGTATCGCCTTGTTTTTGATGATAATAGATCGCCATTAGTAATCACCTCAGCAAAAACATGGAACGGCGAAGTGTGGACAAGCATACCCCAGGGAAGACAGAGCGAAGCAGAGCTATTTGGAAAAGAAATTTGTAAACATTTAAAAAATCAATAGTATGTGTTATTATAATGGACAACGTGTATCAAGAGATGAATTTATACGTCTCATGGATCTGGAGAAAGCTGTTATGAACTATGATTTTCTAGATCAGGAAATTCACGAAGGATTTAATTACGAAAACATTGCGGTATTGCGTCCCACAGAGGACAAATGCAACTTTGATATCGTCCAAATGGAATGGGGCTTTATTCCTTCGTATGTAAAAAATAGAGAAAATGTGAAAAAGATGCGCTTTGGTTACAAAGACGATAAGGGAAAATGGCATCAGCCTTATACAACATTGAATGCAAAAGGTGAAGAACTTTTAATGATAGATGAAAGTACCGGTCGTGAAAAAATGTTTCGCAAGGCAGCATTGGAAAGAAGATGTCTGATCCTATCCAGTGAATTCTATGAGTGGCAGCATATCTTCCGAAAAAACAAAAGAACAGGTGAGCCGCTAAAAACAGCAGACAAATTCCCCTACCATATTGGACTAAAGAATAAAGAATACTTTTTTATCGCAGCAATATGGCAGAATTGGACAGATAAAGATACAGGAGAAACTGTGGATACTGTAGCCCTTGTAACTACAGAAGCCAATGCCTTGATGAAGCAAATCCACAACTCTAAAAATCGAATGCCAACGATGCTCCCTGATGAGCTGGCCTGGGAATGGATGATGGAAGATCTGAGTGAAGAAAGGATCACAGAATTGGCTACTTACCAGATCAGTCCATCTGAAATGGAAGCATATACGATTGAAAAAGATTTCAGAACTACAGGAACTCCTACAAAAGCATTTGTCTACGAAGAAGTTCCTGAATTAAATTATGAAATCTAGCTGATCTAATCCTAATGTGCGTCATTTGTCCAAAGTTTTAGGCTTAATTCTAACTCACTATAAACCAAAAGTTCGATATGCATTTGCTGAGTATATCCCTTCACCATAGCCATTCGGTTTATTATTGAACGTAAAACGAAGGGAATCTTGTAGAACTTTTTTATTAAAAGGAATATGAATAGCTGAAGCAGTCTTATTTTGAATTCTGGAACGTAATGCGTCAGGAAGCTTTGGTAAAAGTGGAGCACAATCATAAATTGGCGTCTTAATATCTACATAGGTAACTATTATTGGTATCTTACAGGTATCAACCGCGTACTCAATTTCAAAAGGTACCCAATCGTCATCCTGATTTGTTGTTTCCCCTATAATTAGCACCATATTTTTACTACTATTTAACCTTTCTCGTAAACTTCGTCTTAATGTCTCCTTCGAGCTACTATCACGAACCGCTGCTGTTTTATCGTGACTATTCACTATACAAAAATCATCACCTGCTTTCTCCGACCATGCCTTTATTAAATTATAATATCTTATATCTGAATTAAGTGGGTAATTTGTCCCATTTGCATGGAATGCTACATAAGTCCCGTTTCTATATGCCATATTGATTACTTTTTTTCTATGGTAAATAATGTTTTAAAAGATCACGAACCTCAAATAGATTCACTCCAAATTCTTCTGCATCTGAAGGATGCACAACAATGATCAATTTTCTGCTGAAAAGATTATGTTCGCTTGCCTGTGTAAATGACTGCGCCAATCGTGCAATTACTCTTTTTCTGTGAGTTTTTACTCTTCCACGTCCAGTACCTACTAAAGGCAAAACAATAGGATCATTCTCCCCTTTGGTCGCAATATAATCCCATAGCCCATCCATAGCATTAAGTACATCCGCTAATGTGGAACCTGCTGTATTATCATAACTTAGATTCGACATTGCAAGCCAGTAAAATGTTTCTCCACCAATATCAATCCTGACAGTAGTGCCAAGCGGATACTTCTTATCTTTCCCTGCTATTTTTTGAAAATTAATTGAATTTATACCAACGAGTGAATTTGTGATTAGATTATCGAGAGATGGAAGGTTCTGAGAAAAATATCTCTTGGTAAACTGTCCCTGCAAACTTCCTTCTGCGATAATACCACTTTGGATATCTGTATCAAAAGTAGTGTTTGTACTGATAACTTTTTGACCCTTTTCATTAAAAAGATCTCCGATCTTAACAATAATAACCTGATCTCTACCAGCCACTTTATAAGTTATTTTGGTTAAGGGTCTTCTTGTTATGATGACAACAATTAGCGAAATCCCTACAAGAATAAGAAATACATAAGAAGGGAACTTATCAGGCTGTAAAAGTTTAAAAAAGGAAGCCATTTCGACAAAAGTCCAAAATGCCCCAAGGACTGCCAAAAACATTTTTAGAGAATCTGCCGTCCATAATGCATATTCCCAATATGACCTTGTCTTAATAGACTGCCATGTGTAACTTAAATTCATGTTAATACTTTCGGTTAATAGTTTTCTTATGCGGCAATATAGTCATTTCTTTGTAAATCATAAAAATTACTTTTGGATTTTAGGAATTATGGCTAAATAGATGCTGAATTTGAGTAAAAATATACTATTATTCACCGTTCATAACAGAATTAAAAGATCCATGATGGAGTTGGCCCATGCGGAAACTTCCATTCAACACCAGTTTCCATTGTTAAGTGTGTCAAAGTATTATGTAGTGACTCATACATATACCCATCTAAAAACTCAAACAATGGAGCCCAATGTTTTGGAGCCCCTAACCAAATCCCAATCTCAAATTTCGGCGTGATCATAAAGCTAGAATCTACATAATTAACTTCAATGCCCTTTTCCAAAGTAGAAAGCTCCCCATGATGCGCATACTTCGCATGCCTTAAATCAATTATTTCTTTGTGAACAATCATAAGTTCAGTTGGAATAATTTGTTCTTTTAATACCGTTGTTCCTGTTCCCTTACCAAAAATTCTTCCGTACGAAACAATTATACTGGTCGTAAGCGCCTCCATTTGCAAAATATCCTTCTGCATGTCATCGGATTTTCGAAAATTAGCTAAGCATGAATACCAAAACCGAATGTTAGCAATAGCATAAATATTTAGGAGCATCTTTCCCATCTGCTCAATTTGCTTTTTATGTTTGGCTAGTATTTCATTAATTTCATTTTCAGATTTTTCCATTAAAATAGGTCGTTTATAAATTAGTAGGATTCGTTTCCATAGATAGCGGGTCTTTTTTACTATGATATAATACCCTAAAATAACAGGTCAGATTTTGGTACAGTAAAAATCTTACGCAATGGTCCATCCAGAAAATCATCACATCTCGCAATAATCTCCAATTGAACATCACTCGGATTGTCAAAGAAAATAGCAATCTGGCCATTAAAAATATCTGGAGTTTCTGAATCCTGCTTTACTGTTACCGCAAATTTATCCAAACGTTCGGGTAAACGTTCAAAAACATCATAATTCAAGTTCTTTCTGTGTTCAACATAGGTGCTTACAGCTATTGCATATGATGCTATACCTGCAGATAATCCACGCATAAAAGAATTTGTGGCATCATCTCTTTTTTCTTCGTCAATCATTCTCTCAAGATCCTGTTTAGGAATGACCCTGTAATCCGGTGATTTTTTAATTCGTACTTCAACATCAAACTCAATAGACTTCTTGGAGGTGTTAATGGCATCAACCTTAAAATGCCTGAATTTCGTTCCCCGCAAATCTGGCTCGGTAAAATTTAAATTAGAAACAAGGAATGTAAGATCATTACTCCTGTCCTCAACTGCGGCATGCCGAAATTTATACATTTTTTCAAAATCGTCACGTCTTAATTTTCTTGTAGATGTTCCAATCCTCACAAATCCACTTCCTGTATCAAAACGAAAGCCATTTACATTCAAGTCCTTTTTAAATAAGTAAGGGAACTTATCATTCTCGAACAATCTAAAAAATGCCAATCTATGTTCATTGTACATGATCTCACAATACTCAAAATTGATTTCCGGTTCGATATATTCATTAGCATATTGCTGATAAGTTGCCTGATCATTAAGGTTTTCTATTGATACAAAACGATCCGCCGTATCGCTATCATCTTTAACCCCTACAATGATATACTTATCTTCAGCAGTAGTAAGATTAGCGAAGGCCATTATATCCTTTAAAAATTCTGGTTTTTTCATTGCCTGCCTTTCAATTGGATATTGCTCCTCTTTAAAGTCCAAATGTGAATATTCACTTTCATCCTCTATCTTGCTAATAACTGTTTCTTTGATTTTTGCGTTCATGCTATAAAAATAATAACTCCATAGCAAAAAATAGACTCAATTCCTTACAAATGAAGACAAATCTTTGTTTTGTCGTTAAATGAAAAATTTACTTCACAAACTACCAGTGATGAAAACTGTCATTTTTCCATAATAAGATTTACAACCTAACATTTTTTTTAGCCTTAACGACATTTGTAAATCGTTAATTTTCGGTTTATTCCTTATGAATAAAATAGGAATTTATGATTCATCATCTTCCGGAAACTCGCCAATCTCTGTATGCTGATTGGGAATTGAAGGAGTCACCCTATCTTCAAATCGATCCATTGGAAAATCGGACAGAAATATATCCTCTTCCGGTGTTGTTGGCCGATCATTCGATCGAAAGATCCTACTGGTTGGTATAAAGCTCACATTGATACTGCCGTCATCCATCATCCAACCACTAATTGCATATTCAATCCCTTTTTCAAAATTTACATCGACAGGCAGGGTAAATACCTTTGAGAATTTCGGAGACCTTGCTGACGGAGGATCACGTTTGACGGGCAGATTAAACGTATACGAATCAATCGCCTCATCAACGACCAGCGCTTTCAAACGTCGACTTGTATTTCCACTATCCTGCCCTTGCAGAAATTCAATGTCCTCACTGGGGATAAATTCCACTACTTTCGACCCTTCGCGTTTGACTTCAAGTAAGCCCCGACGTACAAGAGTTTTGACAACCGACCATGTTTCATCAAAACCATTTTTAGTAAATAATTCTGAAAAGATCAGCCGTTTATCTCTCAGAAATATAATCTGTTTCAAAACATACAATTCTTCAGGACTGAGTTTCTTTAAGCGACCAAGTTTCTTTTTATCAAACAGATCACCCCCTAGTCCTTTCTCAAGTGCTTGATGGGTTTCCTCCCATTCTTCTTCAATACGTTCCTGATAGAGTCTTTCACAGTGATCACAGCGGTTTATATCTTGTGCTGCAATCTTCTTGAAGCTACTCTGGGCGGTCATCTCCTTACTAATATCATTTCCGCATTCACTACAAGCGCCAAAGCTCATTTGACAGAAAGAGTTTTTAGCAATAATTTCTCCAAGCTGAGTTAAAGTAAGACCGTATTGCGCTTTAAGAACCGCAGGTCTATAGACAAATTTTCCGTCTTCAAGTTCCCAGTACTTTTCGATAATTTCACGATCATTCTCCGCAGTATTGGCGGTTATTTTTATTTCATAGGTTTTCATCATAATGGGTGCATATTTTATTTATTACAGAAAAGGATCATTGTGCAATTGAGGTTACGCTAATTGCATTATTCCGAAGCTTAAATGTAAGAAAATATGGAATATCGTATGTGACATGAAATTAATAGAAAATAAAAATATTACGATCGTAACACCAGTGAATTTGTTGCAATAAACAATACTTTATGACCTGTTTGAAATCATTATTTACAGCCATGGATTAGTCCACATCTCATATTGCCACCATCACGTATTGTGACGTGCCCATTTCCTTCTTCCCCCGGCATTGAATCAGCACGCAAGGATATGGTCGTGCTATCCACGCTATCTTTTGATCGCAAAAGGATGTTGTTGCTATCACTCACGCAAAGAGATATCTTTCATAACAATTTTCGATTTTAAAAGGCATATTCTTTTCCCCTTCTAGAGCCAAAGCACATTTACAGCATACACTTCGTCTTTGCTGCAAAAGAGCTTTTGGCTATCCACCGAATAGAAAATTGAAAGCTTGCCCCACTCCTATTCCGCACTATACCACCTTCCAATTCCCTATGGATTCGCATTTTTTTTAACCACTATTTTTTTTATGAAAATTAAAGAAATCACTTTTTGTCAAAAGAACAGAATAAAAAGGAAGTGAAGGTACTTCGGGTAGCCATCCCACTTCCCGCAAAAGACTACGGCATAAACACAGGCAGCCGCAAAATCCCATCCTTTATTCCGTTTCCTTTTGCCTACGCCATTACCCGATGTCCTGATTGACTTTCTTTTTTTCCTGTTTTTTCTTTTGAAAAAAATGATTAGGGCGGAGCCCGCAGGACAGGAAGGGAGACAAACGTAACAAGATTGTACAACAACTAAAAACAAAGGTTATGAACATTACAGGAAGACTGACACAGGATGCAACCGTCAGCACAACACCAACAGGAAAACAGGTCGTAAATTTTTCGATCGCAGTAAACGACAGCTACAAAAACAAGGACGGACAACGAATCGACCAGACCGTATTTATTGACTGTGCTTATTGGCTTACCGCTAAGGTAGCTGCATGGCTATCGCAGGGGCTATTAGTGGAACTCACAGGACGGATAAGCGCAAGGGCGTGGCTGTCAGGTGACGGAACAGCAAAGGCAGGAATAAATTTCCACACTTCTTCAATCAAGCCTTTGGCAAGACCATCAAAAAAGGAAGATGACGCTGTACAACCAAGTACATCGAAGAAAAATCAGGAGAATGCGCAAAAACAAGGGGCTGATGATGACCTGCCTTTCTAAGCTGACATTAATCAATCACAAAATTTTCAACCCAAAAAAAATAGAAATCATGGGACATAATCTAAATTTCAACAACGGTAAATATTCGTTTTTCAGCGTAAAGGAAAAAGCATGGCACGGTCTGGGTCAGATCGTAGAAGACTACCCGACAAGTGCCGAAGCAATCAAACACGCAGGGCTTGACTATGAAGTCGAAAAAAGCCCCCTATTCACCAAAGGTTCAGGAATCGTACAGATTGCAGACGGAATTGTCATACAGGACACGGAAATCGAAGTACCCAACTATTTTGCCAATATCCGTACAGATAACAATACCGTACTCGGTGTTGTGGGCAAGGATTACCACATCGTGCAAAATAAGGATGCCTTTACATTTTTTGATGCTATTGTAGGCGGTGGCAGTGGAATACTGTACGAAACAGCAGGGGCGCTCGGACAGGGTGAACGCATTTTTATTACCGCCAAACTTCCGAACTATATCCGTATCGGGAACTCGGACGATGTAATCGAAAAATACATCTTCTTAACCACAAGCCACGACGGAAGCGGTAGCATTACAGCAGCCTTCACCCCTATCCGTATTGTCTGCCAAAATACCCTCAACGCATCACTACGCAACATGAGCAATGTTGTCCGCATCAAACATACCGCAGGGGCTAAACAACGCCTGAACGATGCACACAAGGTAATGGGGCTCGCAAATGCAATGACGATGCAGATGGACGGCATTTTCAATAATTGGACAAAAGTCAAAGTGAAAGATAGTGAAATCCGAAAACTCATACAGCTTGCCCTCTGCCCCAATAAGGAAACCTTTGACCTGCTAAAAAAAGGGGCTGACGATGAACTTTCAACCATGTTCAAAAACACTGTGGACGATGCATTCGCCTATGCCATGATGAACGATACCCAACAGATGGAAACCACTAAAGGGACGTTGTTCGGGGCTTATAATGCAGTCACGGGATATTTTCAGAACGTCAGAAACTACAAAAACGCCGAAGCGAAGTTACAGAGTATCGTGTTGGGCGGTACGGCTCAACTCAAAACGCAAAAGGCATTTGACCTCTGCACTTCTTTTGAGAAAATCGGAACGGATGTATTCCAGATGAACTAAAAAAATGATGTATAGGTGGCAGTCCCGTACGAATCTGCCACCTATTTATTAACCCCAAAAGATTTTAAAATGAAAACATTACAGCAAATGGATAACCTCGAAAGAGCTTATTTACTCGCAAGATTATTTCCTGATGAACTTCAGGTAATCACCCAATTCATCAAAAAAGAAGCAGAATTATTTAACCGAAACCGTGAGCAGGTGTTTAACGAATGGACGGAAAAAAATATTGATGCCAACCGTTGGTATGACTTCATAAACAATTTTGAACGCAGGTACGACAAAAACGGTGCAAGGCTGTACAGAAATAAAAGGACATTCAGAGATCAGCTTTTCGATGGTTATGATGCCCTATTCACGATACACTGCCTAATCGTATACGCAGACAGCACATTTTGCAATCTGAAATTAAGACAGGCGATACACCTGTTTTTCGGAAATCACAAGTTTTTAGCAATCACCTTTAACAACTAAAAAAAATAAAATTATGACACGTTCAAATATGCACATCACATTCAGTAACGGAAAATCAATCATCTGTGTATTGGATTCATCAAGCGCACCCGAACAGGGCTACATTGTCGAAGATATTCTTCTTCCCCTTCTTGCGCTCAACGATGCAGATCAGGAGCTTTCATTAATCAAAAAACACTGCACGATGGACGAAAGACGTTGCAATGCCTGCTATCGCTATTACGTCAACCTTATGACCAAAGAAGTAACCCTATTTGAGGAAAATTACAGCTTTCGGGCAGACAGGTTTAGAAAAGGCAAGGATATTACCCAACGCTATACCAACTACGTAGAAACCTTAAATAACGGAAAGGATGAAAAAGGAAAATGATACAGAATTTCAGGCGCTCACCATCATCGCCGAAATGGTGATGAGTTTCAAACAGCTCCACGTACTTAACATTTCAATGAAAGACCGGAAAGAATTACAGTTCGTCAGAACAAGCCTTGAAAAAGTGATACACGACAATGGTTATCAAATGACCTACGATAAAAATATAAAATACAATATCATCAAATTATAAGCAATGGACATTTTAGCAAAATACAAGTTCGCAGATTGGCTGTATAATCGGTTTGTGGAAAATTACAAAAATAAAAACATCACAGAAGCCTTTACTTTCCTTACCGTCTTGTCAGAATACAAATTCTTTGCACAGGATATACGCAAACTTTCAGACCAACGTAGACACATCAAGGAACTGCACACAAAAATCACAAAGGCACTTAAAGAGGAAACAGCGCACAAACTGTTCCTGACGGGAGAAGAAGGAAAAGCAGAATTTAACAGAGAAATGAAAGCCTATGAAGATTTTCTACGGAAAGAAGGCTTTTCCGAACAGGCTATCACAGAATACGTAAGCGACAGAAAAATGAATTATTATGGAAGCAACTAATTTCTTTAGACAGATTTCGCAAATGGAAATGAACAGCAAATTGATGCTCACCATTACCAAAGCGACAGAAAGCACGATAATCGTTTCGATTTTAGTGGAAAATGACAGTTGTGGGGACAAGGCGAAAAACCTGATTCCTCCCTTTAACCTGAAAGGTACGCCCGAAGAACTGGACGAGGGATTCTTTGCGCATATCAAACAACCTGTACGCACGGCTACAGGACTGCTGTCCAATTTGGAAAACTTTATGAAACAGGTAGAACTCGCTCAGGCTAATTCTGCAATGGAAAAAGAGAAATCCACAAAAGAACAAAAGGACAAAGATTCAAAAAATAGGAAATACAGCGAAGCCATGCTAAAGGCGGATGCTCTTGTAAAAGAGGGAAAATACAAAGAAGCATGGACAGCATTGCCGAAAGTTGGGGATTATCCTGAACATTCGGAAGAAATCAAGAAAAAGCAGGAAATATGCGAACGGCAGTTTGCCCCTAGCCTGTTTTCTGATGATGCGCAAGAAACAGCCGAAATAACCGAAATAACCCAAGACGAATAATATCTAAAATCAATATTATGTTAGTAGCAACAACACTTCCACGGGTATTCATACTCAAAGAGAAAGAACAGGAAATCAGGCTTGACGACCCTGAACCACAATGGAGCGTACAGGCAGTTCTGAATTTCTATTCTAATAACTACCCTGTGCTGACAACAGCTAAAATTTCACGCCCAACAATTATGGACGACACGGTGCTATACCGATTTGAAACAGTGATAGGAACTAAAGGTTAACTAAAAAATCAAACACATGAATTATGCAAACACAATATCCCGAAACGGTAAAGCTACCAAGAAAAGCAAGCGAATTGCAGTTGTATCAGCAGTTGGGACAGTTCGAGCGGTGGATGAGAAGACCAAAGGATGCAGGGGAACTGCGGAAGGACAAACCAAAGTCCGTCCCACCTGCGATGTTACCAATGCCTTTTTAAGATTTCGTTTCTACCCAAGATTGCAGGAAACCGAA
Source organism: Sphingobacterium athyrii (assembly GCF_003071065.1). Taxonomy (GTDB): domain Bacteria; phylum Bacteroidota; class Bacteroidia; order Sphingobacteriales; family Sphingobacteriaceae; genus Sphingobacterium; species Sphingobacterium athyrii. Next base: position 685,465 of record NZ_QCXX01000003.1, read on the forward strand.
ACTGTACAGGATTGTAACAGATTGAAAATGGACAGGGATTTTTTTAAATCCCTGTCCCTAATAGCAGAAAAATTCAACCTTTCAATGTTGGACGACTGTACAAATATTCCTTTCCCCTACAACATTGCCGAATCAATGGCACATCTAAAGAAACAGTTAAAAAAGACGGTTGCGGATTGGAGGGATGTCAGATTGATTCACCATAAAAACAGCACCTACTTTGCACAGGAAGATAGATACGATACGGGAATGAATTTATATTATATCCCTGTCTTTCCACTTTATAACATCTTGCAGAATAAGGAGACTACACAAGTTAGTGAGCTTTTGCTTTCTGTGTACGCCTACATCTTTCAGGTTCTTGGAATACCCTACTACAGAAGTGATGACTGTTATCTGTATTCCATGTATGAAACCCTCGAAAATTGGATATATGATGATGGAGCGGAGGAAGAGTTTATACAGGAAATCGATGATGCCAAAGCGATTGGTGACTTTATGCTAAAGCTAATCAGTGACCCCAAAAACCTGCGCAATTATAAAAATCGCTTAAAGTCCTTTGTCGCAAAAACTGATTTTGACAAACAATGTCTTTCCGTTGCGAAGTCGTTTTTTGGGCTTCTTACCAAGTACCCAAAAGTTAGGATTGACCGAAAATTCTACCCTTTACGTTTCAGGGAAGAAATTGACGACATTGAGCGTCCTGTTGCATTGGATAACTATGTTTCTTTCTGCGCTTCCATACAAGGATGCTTATTTGAATCACTCTGCCAATCAGTAAACGATGATTTACAGGAATATAGTGAAATAGACGAGCCTACCCGTTTTATCCCTTATGACAATCGAAAAATCAAGGAAAATGATTTTGATTTCGAAAGCAGGTTATTTGATAGCCTTGACAATCTTATACAACTATGGCAGGAACATAATCGCTAAAATTAATAACTCATGGAAGATATTACAAACAGCTTCGGAACTTACTTCTACCCTTCTACTGCTTTGGTTTTTTATCAAAGTGAGGGCGGATATAACGATACTTATGTCGAATACTTTGATATGGATCGGAACGGAACGCCAATCAACGCCCATCCCCTTACAGCAGGTGAAGCAAAAAAGTTGGCAACAGCATTAAATATTGATGAAGAAAACCTCAATCAATTAAGATCGGACGGTATTCTGCCTAATAACGTCTTGTCTTTTGATGCAAAATCTGCAACAATTATTTGGTACACCAAAGCACAATTTCGGGAACTTCTTATTGCAGAAGGTCTTGGAATAAAGTCAGGAACGGCGCACGTTCCTCCAATGGTTTGGAAGGCGGACAGAGAATCACTCCATGTATATGCCTTAACCACAAACAGAAAACCAACACTAAACACACCACTGCATTATGCGCCCTTTTTTAATGTTTATGAAAATGGAACGGTCTGCATGGGTACAGTGGACATAAAGGCATCAGAAACAGGGTCTATAAAAGAACTTATGACCTTATGGGAAAGCTATTTTTTCAATAGCTATTTCTCCCATCTTATGGCTGACCACAATCCTGTAAACGGAAACTGCGTATTACTTTGGGAAAGTTTAATTGGTTCTGAAAGCATTTTCCCAAATGAATTTCTTATCAAAAACAATAAAAAACTTAAAGATATAATCTATGAAAGCGCCAAAAACTAACGTCCATTTCTTGGATAATTATCTACTCAGTCCGACAAACCCAATACGTATTAATGTTATCGGTGCAGGTGGTACAGGCTCCAAAATTATGACTGCTTTAATGGAAATCAACCATAGCTTATTGGAACTCGACCATCCAGGCTTAGATGTTTGTCTGTGGGATGATGATATTATCACTTCCGCAAATGTAGGTCGCCAACGCTTTGCAGAATCAGAAAAGGGACTTTTCAAATCACAGGCAATCATCAATCGACTGAACCGCTGGTCGGGTACAAACTGGAAAGCAGAAACAAAAAGATTTGAACGTGATTTCGATGGTAAAATACCAGACTATGCAGGAGCTTCGGTTTATGTATCCTGTACGGATACGGTTGCTTCAAGATTTGCAATTTCAGAAATACTGCACGAACTTAATAAGAAGTATCAAAACCACAGGGACAAGGGAAGATATTGGTTAGACCTCGGCAACTCAAAAGATACAGGACAGGCAGTTCTTTCCACAATCGGAAGGATAGAACAGCCTGCATCTAAGAAATTTAAAACCTTTGAAACCCTGCCCTCGATAATTGAAGAGTATGGGAATGCTATGGTAAGTTCAGAACAAGAAGACAACACACCGAGCTGCTCTCTCGCTGAAGCGCTCTCAAAACAGGATCTTTTTATTAGTAGCACCATTGCTCAATTGGGGGCTTCACTCCTTTGGAATCTGTTTAAAACGGGAATGACTGAAAATCGGGGTTTCTTTTTAAATCTACAAAATTTTAGAACCCAACCTATTTGCGTAGGCAGTTGAAAAAACTGCCCCGCGGCCAAAAGCCTACGGCTTTTGGCGGGAAATCGGCTACAACGGCTGTTCCCTTCCTATTGCGTCCACCTCTACAGCCGTTGAGGGTTATTTATTGGATACACAGTATCCAAGAAGCTTCGCAGAAATATCTCTTAACCAATAATATTTAGGCACTCTATATATGCACTTTCAGAATCATCAGTCCAAATTTCATAATTTTCTCCATCTTGGTTCTTATCCCACTCGTGATATTCTCGTTGCATGACATCTTGCCAGGAAGGAACTTTCAGACCGTCAATATCTGGTTTCCTGTTTTCAACCCTGCTTTTGTGCAATATATGGTCTTTTATTTTCAGTTCGAACTGTATAGTTTCGGCTTTGGTTCTCTCTGCCAATTGATTGAACATTTTCCTACTGATATGCAAAGGGTTTACCGTATCAATGATTACATTGTGTCCTAAATTAAGATTTTCGTACGCTAAATTTATCAATGCTTCATATCCTTCACCCTCCTGTCCAGCTTTGGCATTCCTTAATAAAAAAGGACTTTCAATACAATCAACCCGCAAATAGAAATATTTGAGTTCCTTGGACAACCTTCTTGCTAATGTGGTTTTCCCTGTTCCAGGTAATCCAGCTAAAATGATTAATTTACTCATATCTTCAAAATGTATTTAGATTCTCATTTTATGAAAAAATAACTGTCAATCTATTATGTTTCATCTGGCTAAATGTAATAAAAAAGCTACCTGAGAGGTAGCTCCAATTATATCACTAATATCTATTACTTTCAGTGCCAAAATAAAACCCGAGAGTAAAGCGGCTTGTATGTTCTTATTAAGTGGAATCGTGAATTTCTTACTCAATTTTACCAACAGTCTGTGATATCAAAGAAATGTGTACTTTTAAATTAACTTTATCCAAATTTTCAGATTTTTCAGCACCTCCTAATCCTAGTAATGGAACATAGCCAAATGATTCCTCAAAATTTAAATCACCTAATCTTTTTTTGGCTGCTACAAAATTCTTCCCTAAAAGATCCGAATCAATATAAGTTGAATCAGTTAAATCTTCAAATAGATATTTTAATCCTGACTCTAATACTTTAGATTTCCCGTGCCGATAATCTAGTAAAACAGTATGATTATTTTCCCAAATAATCAAGTCTGACAAACCAGTTGCAAACATAACAATCGGATTTTGATATACTGGGCTATAAGAATCGCTTAAAATATTAGCAAATTCATCAGGATTTACAACTTTTAAATAGCCATCCATAAAAGATCCAAAACCATACTCTTTCCAGAAAGCAATCAATACTTCAGGCAGTTGATTTTGATACTTTTCGATGATTTCATTCGTAGGTTTTTCCTGAATGGTGTAATCAGGATACTGTTTAAAAAATTCTTCAAACATATTTAATATTTTGCTTTTACAAAAAAAAAATGATTTTCAACAAGTTATGGATAATGTACGTCAGAGAGGAATTTGCTCCAATCAATTTTTTTTGATTCAATCTGACTTCTATTTTACCCTTTCCAAATACAGTTAACAATCCAATTGAAATTGGATTGTTAACCTAGTACGTAAGTTTATTTTGTTGCTTAGTCAACTCTCTGGTTGGTTAAAGCCATTATATTTAGAAACTTCTAGTACACTTAAATCTATTTAGATTCTAAAAAATGTAATAATTTTTCAAGAATATGCTCGTCATTGGTGAAAATAACAAATCGATCCCTATCTTCTTGTTTTACCTTAACATTTAATAAATCACTCAAAATAGCTTCGAACTTATCCACTTCATCATCTGAAAACCTCTCGTCGTCCTCAAGCGGCCAATTATCAATTAATAAATAGCTAAAGTTTTCATCAAATATTCTGATAATAGGTGTATTTTCGACAGGATAATTTTTGACAATAATTTCCTTAATTTCCTTCATAACAAAAAGATTTAATACGCTCCTTTCACTAGACGATTGAATAGGTCAAGGTATTGTTCTTTGATATTTGCAGCATAATCTGAAACCTTATTCCTAAATTCATTTAATCTGATTTCAAAGTTTGGATCTTTCAAAATTTTCAGAAGAATCAATGCTCTGAGTAGAACATCTATATTATTTGCATATCGCTTGCCAGTATCTATTTCTGACAAGAGAAATTCAAGCATCTTTTCCGGTTTTATAATATCGGTGATAAAATCTTTGATTTCGTTTTTATAATCATTTACAAAAGCAGTTGTAAACTCAGAAACATCCTTGTCATCGGCAATGAGGAACTTAGGGTTCTTATTTACATATTCCTCTCTATCGATAAAAAAAGATTGTGGAAATACATAAGTTACCCCAATGATTCCACTACCATCCAACTTACCGAGTATATCCTCAACTTCATTTAATGTAATATATAAATATATCTGATAGTAAATATCTGGCTTTCTTTCTAGATACGAGAACCCATATCTGATTGCTGCATTACCAATGTTTTTTATATATCCCGAATCTTTTTTAGAGTATTTAAACCCCTGTTCTTTAAAAAAAGGATCAGCAATCTTCTGGATTTCAATTTCTATTTCCTTTGGTTTCATTGTTAAATATATTTTGTATAAATTTATGGATAATCTCTATAAATAATTCCTCCATTAGGATCATTTACAGCAACTTTTACCTTTGGTTCAACATTTATTGGTTTGCCGGTTTTTAATCCCATATCAGTTGCTCGTTGTCCCGCTGGTTTAATTTCTGTAATCTTAGCACCTCCTTTACCACCTATTGCATCGTACACTGGTTTTTGATTATTTGTAAAGGTATTTCTAAGGTCAGTAGTGGGAACAGACGTTAAATCCTTTACACTGCTAAATTTCGCATCGGTCAATTGGTAAGTTCCAGGGCTAGTCTCATGTAAATTATCAATTTTAATCCTAGTTGTAAATGGTTTTCCGTTAGCATCTATTCCTGTTACGTCAAGTGTTATCTGCTCACCCACCGTTACATCAGGATTTTGTGTTTGCAATTCATCAGTCACATTGGCTTCATGTTCGCTCCAGTCTTTCGGTTTTTTAGGTTTAGGATCTTCATAAGCATCGGCATCTTTACTGCCTTTTGATTTATCGTCGCTATTTCCTTTACCCTTACTTGTATTGGCTCCGTCTTCCTCTGGTGTTTTATTTTGTGGTTCTTCCTGATTTCCTTTATTGTTATTATTACCATCCTTATCTCCAGATGTAGTCGGTTCTTCAACAGGTGGCTTCGTGGTCTTCGCCTTAATATTAAGCAAATATAAGAAAAGCATATAATCTGTCGGCTGAGCATGCCCCGTAAGTAAACGTCCTGCCATACCGTATTCCGGGATACCGCCATCTCTAACTGCCTTAAATGCATCCCAACCATCATTGACATTTCCCATAGCGTGCTCATTGGCAACATTATCAAGACCAAAGAGGACTCTGCTAGAACCCCAGATACCAGTAAAACCTTGAAGTACATTGGACATGATACTTGGCAAGGTCGGCCAGCCCAAAGCCAGTGACCCTCCGGCAACTCCTGCACCAGCAAAAACTAAAGCTCCTACCCCAGCTCCTCCGAGAGCACACCCTGCGAGCTCGGTCACGTAATTGAGACCACTTAATGCCAGCGCATGCATCCAGCTTTTTACTTCAGGGGCAAATTTCACAACGCCACCCACGGTACATGTCATTGTCCGGTTTCCCGTGATTGCCTGTGTTTTAGTAAGTATAAGATCATCTTTACTTGCATCCCAGGATCTTGCTGTTGAATTTTTATGTCCACACTGCAAAGCTCCTTTAGCCGCCATTATCAAACCACCTGCAACTCCGCCAACTGCACCAATCGCCATCATGCCACCGATTCCAATCAATGCAATGGCTCCCAATCCCCCTGTACCGACAACAAATGCAACAACAGCCACAGCTACCACAATCGCAACAAGTGCTCCAATGATTGCAGCAAGCATCATATTTTTTGTACAGCCGAAATCAATCCAACTGCTTGTAGAGGTATCCGCTACTGTTATATAAACTTCACCTGTGCTTTTTTTATTACTTGTACGGGTTCCTTGCAATTGGGCAAACGCTGCACCGCTAGAACATTTCCAAAAGTCCTTCTCGGTAATAATTTTATTTCCCATTGATTCTTGCGTTCTTTTACGTTCCTTTTAAAATTTGTGTCCTTTTATGTACGCTTATTCTATTATTTTTCCCGCATACTATATGCTGTAAAGCATAGCCTGTTCTTTTCAAATGATTTATACCGTCTACTGAATATTTCTTTTCAACAATAAATGTGACAGTCTTAGAATTATCTTTTTTTGATGAGCCGAAACCTATGCCTAAAGCATAGCGCCACAAAGTGATCCTCTTTATAGTACTGTATATATGTTCATTAGCATTACATGCTGGTAATTCCTTCATTCTGACGCATTTTAAACTTCATGATTTCATCACTATAAAACGTATATCGCATTTTATTATAAAGTTTCTCTGGATCGGCAATCTCCACCCGGTCTAATGAAGCTTCTATCAGACGGCCAGATTCCTTATCAAACCTGTAAATTCCTTTTTCAGATAATGAAGTATCCAGTTTACTTATATCAATTAGGTTCGCAAACTGCCCGTACGCTCGATTATAAAATCCAATACCTCCCAAGCCTGTAGCAGGTTCTCCCGTTAGCTCTATGATAGTTTCATTGGAAGTCAGCAGAGGATTATCAAGGTTTTTAATCTTGTACCCCCAATTTACATTGGCTGTATTAAAGAAATTCGGCGAGGTTTCCTTAAAAGAGGCAGGCACAGTTCGTCCATAAACTTTATTGAAATACAGCAGGAAGAATTCACTAATCTGTATGACCTGGATTAATTTGGATCTATTATTGAATATATCGTCGTTCAGTACAATGACGTTTTTCATTTCGGGATTGCTCTCGGCAATTTTTTCCATCTCTCCCCTTGTCTGCCTCCATTTTGAAAGAATGATCTCTCTATTGAGTATATCTCTGATTTTCCCTTCTAAATCTACCGTCAGATGAAGTTCGTTATACATTCTTGACATAGCTTGGGTTAGTTGGGCTATCTCTTTGATCAATGGATTATTAGCCTCCAGCAGAATATGATCCAATAGATAAAGTTTGATCTCAATCACATCATCCTGAACATTAATCACATTCAAGTTCCATCGCATCTGAGAACGGGATCTCATATCAACATTAACCCCTTTTATATCTGCATCAATAAATAATGTATACTGCTCTGAAAACGTTCCAGTAATGCCAATCTGATTCTTCATACCTCTTAATTTATAAATGCCTCACCTCCATCAATTTTTGTCTGTCCGCCACCCAGATGGTTCGCAGGTGATGAAATATCTATACCTTTTGTACTTCCCAGACCGATACCGTTCTCCCCCGAAATACCAATAAGCTTCCCGCCGATAAGTATTGTTCCATCTGTATTTAAGGTGATACTGCTGCTTCCTGTTTTTAGTGTAATAGCTTTATCACAATTCAAAATAATATTTCCACCTGCGTCCATTTTAAGCATGGAATTAGCACCTCCGCCCTCTTTTCCGCCGACATTTATGATATTTGTACTACCGGCATTCACCGTGTGATTTATATTTGCATTTGTCGTCGCATTACCTGAACCATCGAAATGCATATTAGCACCACCCTGATCTTTTAAATTCATAGACCCTGCACCATTATCATACTTAAGTTCTGCACCGCTACGTCCACTAAATGACATAATATTGTTTCCTTCACCACCTCCTGCGCCTATGCCTCCATGATACATTCCGCCCATTACAAAAGGTCTGTCAGGATGAAGATGTACGAAATTGACGATTACCTGATCGCCAACTTCTGGAACAGACATAAAGCCACGGTTTTTACCCACTTTGTCACTACTACCGGCATCGGGGGACATGACACGGATAAACTCCGTACAGTCTTGTCCACTTTGCCAATCAAGCTGTACTTGTACACGTCCCTGATTCTGAGGATCGGTATTGGAAACCACCCTCCCAAATTGTGGCTCAGCAACCGGTATGGTAAATTCCGGTCTTGGTATAAATCCAGTATCCGATGCAATTCCCTGAAACGAACCATCATAATAGCCCCTTGCATCTACTTCATGGGTTATTTCAATCAGCATTAACTTGGTAAAGTAGGTGGTGCCATTTGATTCTGTCTTTCTCATTTCAATGTCAGCAATGCAGCCAGGATATAAAAAAGGAACTGTCGTGTTACCTGACGTTGTAAAAACTTCTGAAGCCTTACTTCCGGCTGTTCCCTTTTGTGCGGCATCAATATCCATAAAAGAAGAAGCTCTTATCGGAGCAACCCGTAAAGATGGTGTTTGAAATGTTCTTTCCGATATTTCGTAGGCGCGCTGTGCAATGTCAGAAGTGTGGTTGATCTTTGAATCACCTCCTTTAAATTTTTCATTTTTACTGCTGTTATAACCATAAAAATTAGGCTTAACATGTTGAGCTTTCATTTTGATCTTTACATCAGTCAAATTACTACCATAGGTCAGCTTTACAGGTTGTTCCTGTGGTGGAAGCTGACCAAAATGCAGTACTTCACCATCATAAAAGAACTGCTCACCATAGGCTTCAGCCATTCTGGCCAAATAGTTATAATGTGTTTCTTCGTATTGAGAACTGTATGGTAAATTACCTTGCTTTGCATCGACTCTAAAATCAAATTTGCCCTGCCCGAAACCTTGTTTGATTACTTCCGTTGCAATGCTATTAAGGCTCATCGGTTGTGTTCCTCCAAAACTTTGGATATGCGGTGCTGCGTCCAACAATATCGTAGGACTAAATCCGGATAGTACGATATTTCCGAGACTACCCTTATCCTGACTAAACCCTACTTCTGTAATAACTCCCACAAAGTTTCTTTCAGGACCCTCTTCGATATCTTTGTATTTAAAAACGACAGTTATCCTCTTTCCTAAGAAATTTTGGGCTTCTTGAAGATTGTGGTTTTCTACTTTACCCAATGTATCATGCGCTAGGATTAGGGTAAATTCATGGTGTCTGGTAGCACTTTGTGCTAGTTTAAAATGCTTGAAATGCTTTATTTGAACACCTTCCACGTGTATATCAAGCCTAACAACCCGATTGATCCCTGCAATCGCATTTTCAGGAATTCCCGATGCATTAAATATTTTAGAGGTGGGCTGCTTTGCCCAAACTTTTTCTTTAATAGTCGTGGGGGTATTGGGTAATAAAGGCTGGTTCAAAAATTGTTTTCCGGTAGCCGTGATATTATTTGCTTGTGTAAGGAACTCTTTTTGTGGTCCGGGAATATTTGTAATGTTGTCTAAAGCAACATCCTTTAATGGATCCAAAATGTTGTTCTTGGATAAATCTACTCCTTTGCCGGAAAGATTATCTTCTTGTTGAAACATGATGACATAATTTTTTTCTGTTGTGTGGTTGAAATAGGATTATCACCGGTGAGCGGTGAGTCGTTTAGGTCAGAATACAAATCATAAAGCGTTTAGACCATTTTATGGAAGACTTTACAATGATTGATCTGAGATGCATGCGAACAGAATTTCAAAGGGGTTGAAATTCACTTTCTAGCCTTTAAATGCTAAGTGTATCTAGGTGGTTTTTCTTTCTTTTTCATTTGGTTTTCGGTGATTTTGGTACTGCAATATAATACCTTAGAAATTTATGACAAAATGATTTAAGTATTATTTTAGAAATTGTAGTAATTCTACTAATCAGACTTTTAAATACAAAATTTGAAAAACAAAGGGTTATGAATTCTGAAAAAAGAAAGCGCCCTTACTAGAAATGTAATACTTTCTATCAATCCCGTTTTTAATTTCAACCCAATATCTTGCTTTCAACCGAACCTTCTGAAAAACCGATGAATGTTAATGTTATTACCTATATTATTTCACTTTTTAGCTCATTTTTATATTTATTTATAAATTCAGTAAACGATATCCCATTTATTTCTGAAAATAGCGCCGAAAAGTTCGTCCTTGATGCAATACCACATTCTTTCGCGAGTGTTTCGCTACTATAATTCCGGTATTTCCTGTCGCTTTTAAGTCGTTCCGTAATGTAAGATATTCGTAGCTCACTGATATAACGGTTAAAACTTGCCCCTTTATGCTCATTTATAACGTTGGAGAGATAATTCTGGTTCACGTCAAATTTCTTTGCCAGCGATTTAAGTTTAATCTTTCCCTGAAGAAATTCTTTATTCATTTCAAATTCAGAAAGTTTGTAAAGAATGTCATCAACAATGTCTTGCCCGATCTCCGTTCTACTATAATGCCTAATTCTAAAGGTTCCATCCTGATTGGCATTGAAGGAATCACCGCCAAGGATAATGCCGAAAAAACTGTTTCTCCCAATAACTTTTTTCCTCGACCTCAGTCTTAAAATATAATAACAACCAACAAAAACGCACGTAAAGAAAATGATAATAAAAATCCATCCAGTTACCGACACCCTTCTCTCCTCTCTTTCTTTTTCCTGCAAAAGCCTATCAGAATCATATTCCCGATGAATTTTTGACGATAGATATAAAAAATCTTGCTCCAAAACTTTATCAACCCTGAGAAGTTGCTTTGTGTAATAGAGGGCTCTTTCCGAATTTTTGTTTTCACTATAATACACGATCAAATCTTCGTAAACATCCCGTACTTCCGGAAGAACAAAAGAATGTCTGTTAAAAATAGAATCAATTTTTTCGAAATCTGTGATAGCCTCTTCCACTTTACCATTCGCCCATTTTGACTTGCCCAAATAAGAATACGTTACCGTTAACCAGGCAAAATCATTAATATCAATTAGGGTGGGCAATGCGCTCTGAAACGTTTTTATAGCACCATCATAATCCTTCTTTCGGTATTTTCTAATACCATCTTCCTTAAGAAAATAACTGTGCTCTTGTTTATAAGCCTCATTTTTCGAGGTGTTAGCAAGTCCTAGTGCAACGAGCGAATCTGACTTTTTGAAATTACGGAGGTTCCTATAACAGACTGCCATGTGGTGGAGGGTGTTATTATAGCCTCGTTGATTACCAAACATCAGATTTGGATGCATTTCTCTTTTGATCTCATTTTCAAAAAAACTTCTCGCCTCTTCAAGTTCGCTTAGGCTTTCCTTATAGTATCCTATATAGCTTTTGACAACACTAATATGGTATTTAATCTTGTTTCGGTAGTATGGATCTTTGTTTTTTTTATTCTTTTCAAAGGCCTTTAAGTACTCATTAAGTGCGAGCTTATATTTCTTGAGATAAAAATAATAAACGACGCCCTTGCTCAGATAGGCGCTGCTCAGCAGGCTGTCATCCTTTTTCGCCACAGCGACATGAATTGCACTATCAGCATACTTCAATTTTATCTGAGGATCTGGCGTATGATATCGCGCATCCGTATACCCCAAGAACAATTGCATTTGGTTCTTTTCAACTTTTGCTTTCCAGATAAGTTTCTCAACAAGCGGTAAAGCTGAAGAATCATTTTCCGGCAGATTCTCATACTGTCGCTGAATGAGGTAAAAATCGCTCAACTTTTCTTTCTGTGCAAATAGAGATTCGCATAGAAAAAGTAACAACATCGTTAAAAATTGAATTATCAGACGGTTCATGGCTAAGTATTACTATAAAATTAGGAAAAAATATTAGATACCACGTAAATCACCATATAAGGCAAGATTAAAAGCGCAACATTATTTTAAATTACTGAAATTCAATACGTTATACCCATCAAAACCTGTATTAGAATTCACATCCATGCATTCTAATACACGTCCGAGCATACTAATACACCCCAAAAAAGAAGGCAAGACAATTTTTTTTCGATGGGACAATAGCTGATTTTCATTCAATCGCTTACAGCCAATGCACTTCAAAAATTACACTGTCCGTGTATGTCCTGATACCACAAACATTTTTTAGCTACCATTAAGACTGATAATTTGGCCAGTAGAATTCATCACGTCTCGGCCGAGATAATCCAAAAAATTTAACAATGAAAAAGACAAAGGTTATCTCATTATCGATAATCCTTTTATCCCTTAGTGTTCTGCATTCATGCAGACAGGATGAAATGGATATAGCGCCAGAAAATAATAATCTGGTAGAAAAAGAATATCAGGAAAAAGTGCATCTAAAAACTGAAAATGATAGCACCCAGACCACAGCAAGTTTATACTTCGATGAGAAGGGAAATGAAATAGTAGATCCACCCCCAAAAGATAAGGATCAGTGGTAATACTAAAGTGTCCGTGATTTCTAATACAGCGTCCGTGTGGATTCTAAGACAACAAGTTCTTGCTTTTGAACTCGAAGGGAATCTAAATTTGATGAAATAAAAATTTTTAAAACAGGTTTTGATTTCCTCCAAAAAGAACAGAAGCCTTTCAAAAATTTATAACAACCACCAAATAACCAAATCATGAGAATTAAGAACATCATTTCTGAAACGATCATTTTTATCCTGATTCTTGTATGGGCGTATACTTTCGCCAGTAAAATATTTGATTTCGACACTTTTGACAGACAGATAAAAGGTGCATACTTATTATCTGCAGGTGGATCTGTCCTACCTTATATTTTACAGGTGGTACACCTCGGGATTGTTATATTGTTATTGAACAAGAACTGGAGAAGACTTGGGCTTCTATCCTCCCTATTTGTCCTTATCCTATACACTGCATATCTAATTTACATTTTAAAATTTGCACCGAGCATTCCATGTTCTTGTATTGCAGTGATGAGAGCGATGAACTGGAACGACCAACTGTATTTTAATTTCATTGCGCTAGCAATTAATATTATTGGTCTGGCTACTCTTTTTTCGCTAAAGCGAGCCCCACACAGCAGTCAGGCCACTTATAATTAATAACTATTAACAAAACAGGGGAAGCCGAAAACCTGAAACCCAGAGTAGGCAAAAAACTAAAGTTTAGCTTTTTGATTTATAAAAGCACCAATATCATGAAATCACTTAGAATTACCTTAGGAGTTGCAGCAATTGCACTAGGTACGTTTACAGCTTTCTCTTTTGCTCCAGAAAAAGTTGATTCAAAATTAGCAACTGGCGTTTTTTATTCAAATCCAGTAGATGGATCTTGGACGCCAGAACAAGTTATGGGTGAGGGGGATTGCAATAATGAAGAAGGACCAATATGCTCCCAAGAGTATGATTTATCAACACATGAACCAACTGATAATCCTGCATTGATTAAAACAGGTGAAAGAGAGTAAAATTAATTAGGAGAACCAAAAAGGTTCTCCTTTCTTTTATAGAGAATTAATAAATCTAACAAATTCCTCTGCCTTGCTTCTAGGATCAGGTGGGCTCCCCACCATTTTTCCATTTTGGTCGATCACAACCAATTTTGGATATGTTGTAAAATTAAGATATTTGATAAGGGGGTGAGTACCCCGCTGTTCATCAGTATACAAATGTGTGCTATTTAAACTTGTAAATTTACCAATACCAGCTAACCACGTCTTTCTTGTATCTATATTTACAGAAATAAATTCAACTTTATTCCTATCAAATCGTGTTTCAAGCAAATCCAATGCTTTAGTAATTTGTGCACAGCCCACACATCCATAAAACCAAAAATCTAAAACTATAACTTTCCCTTTATAGTCATTTAATTTGTGTACTCTACCAGAACTATCCGGTAACTCAAATTTAAAAAAAGGTGACCCAGGTGAGAGATTTGAGGCATTATAATTATATAAATTTTGTACCTCCTGAAAGAAAACACTTTGAGTTGATACATTTTCGACATACAAATTATACAAATCTTTCGCATTGTCATTAAGCATGTTTCTCGCTAAGTTGCTTAAAGTTAAATCGGCCAACACATATTCTTTAATAGCAGAATTCTTATCAAAATTTTTAATTATTAAATGAGCGAAATCAATTGGACTATTTTTTATGAAATTTATACCGGTTTGTTGTGCAGGATTGATAAAAGATGCTAAATATACATAGTTATAAAGAACATGGCTTGGAAAATAATTTATCACCTGGGGATTCAACAAGACATTCATCCTTTTTTTCAGGATGATATACTTATCAAAGAAATATCGAACAGAATCGCTTTTATTTCTTGTTATACCAAGAAGAGGTATATCAAGAGTATAATGATATTGATAGGCTCGCAAAATATCTTTAGCATGTTGGCTTATCTTTCCCTTAAAAGATCTATATACTGAATCAATACAGTTCAATTTTCTGTCGGTAGTTTCAAAACGAAATTGTAGAGATTGATAATGAGGATCTGTTTTGTAGATTGGGACGAGCGGTTTTATAATTTCTTTCAAAAAATCAATTTTCTCTTTTCCATCACCTGTTACCTCAATATTCAGTAATCCAAGCTTTTTCAGACTGGATATATTGAGGTTCAAACTATCACCAGGTTCAATTAATAAATTATACACCCCAGGAAATAATATGTTTCGACCATTTGCTTTTACTACTATCATGCTTGGCGAATTTATTACGAAATCAAAGGAAAATAACCCTTGTTCAGTTTTTGCCTCCAATAGCGTTTGACTGTCAATTTTTATCACTTTAGGGTCGTTGATAATTAATTGAACTAATATAGACGAATCTTTACTTTCGGGAATGTACCCTGATACTTTTGTCAGTTTCTGGGTGAATCCAGTTATAGCTACCAGATTCAGAAATATTATAAAAATTATGTGACTTTTCATGTTTAATATCTATTTTGCTCTAAGCCATTAAAATTGATAATATACTGCGGTATGGGCAGTACATAACGTGGATCATTTGGTGGCAATAAGAAATTTTGTAGTCCTATTGTCCTGTTGAGAGTCTTAGCATAGTGTGGATCTCTATTTAATCGCTTTAAATCTTGCCAACGAAGACATCTAGTAAGTAGTTCTTTTCTTCTCTCCAATAAAATTATGTTTAAAGATTCATCTTTAGTTAATGCCTGCAGAGAAACAAACGTTCCTTTCTTGAAGCGTTTTTCCAAGATGAGATTGAGTTTTTGCATAGCAATAGCAATATTGCCAAGCCTTGCATTACATTCGGCACTAATTAGTAATACTTCCGGTGTTGTAGTGCCGGAAAACAAAGCGGATCTATAATGACCTCTGAAGGAACACTTACCATCTGATTCTAATTTAAAAAATAAGTTCTTTCTTATGTCATCCTTATCATAGGTTCCATATAATATACTATCAATCCTACCAGTAGTTGCATAAGTCACCGCGATTCTTGGTTCTAAGGGAATATGGATTTCTTTACTTTGTATATTTAAAGGACGTGACGGAGAGCTATTAATAGAATTATAGTCTTCTATAAAACTGTGATATTTATAACTACTATCTGCTGCCATCTTAGCCTCTTCGTATTGATCCATGAACAAATTGGTTCTAGCTAACATTGCATATGCGCCACCCTTTGCAATATGAGTGAATGAAGCCTTTTGAATTGGCAATAAACTACAGGATAATTTTAAATCAAAAACTATTTTCCGATAAGTATCTTCTAAGGTTGCTCTGAAAATATGTTCATCTATATCCTCTGATATTTTCAGTGGTATGCCAAGATCAGTTTTTGCGGTTGATTGATCATAATATTTGCAAAATGTCATCGCCAGATTTAAAAACTGTCTGCTGCGATGATAGAGGGCTGTACCTTTTATACGGTCATATAAATTACCGTTTACATTTGTTCGATTAATTTTTTCAAGGGCAGCAAGAACGACATTGCAAATCTGAATTTGATTATAGGAAATATCCCATTCATCTTGATTTGCTGTACCATATTGAATAAATTCTGAGACTTGCCAAGTTGCAAGATTCCTTAAAAAATCCCTTGGCAATGCGTTGAATTGTTCCGTAGAATATATCGCATCGTCAGAAGACATTTCTGATGCACCACGACCATCATATAAAAAACTGGGACTATTAAGTAACATATCCAAATCATTCAATGCAGCGGGTACAATCAATTTAATATCCTGCTTCTTTTCTAACCATTCCTTGGAACAACCGCTTAATATACATAGTATATATATTATAACAATAAAATTTATCTTTTTCATAGGAATTAGGAATTGAGTTTAAAAATTACAATGGAGTCCAAACGTTAATGTTCTC
The DNA here is from genome assembly GCF_003071065.1 of Sphingobacterium athyrii. Taxonomy (GTDB): domain Bacteria; phylum Bacteroidota; class Bacteroidia; order Sphingobacteriales; family Sphingobacteriaceae; genus Sphingobacterium; species Sphingobacterium athyrii. Next base: position 702,071 of record NZ_QCXX01000003.1, read on the forward strand.
ACAGGCTTGTTCGTGGGAAAATCAGGATCTAATTTCATTTTATTCGATTTCCAAAGAATTCCTAAATTATTTGCCAATGCAAAAGCTTGTAAATTTGTTACTTTCAATTTCTTTAAGAATGTTTCATTGAAGCTATATGACAATCGAATATCTTGCAATCGAATATGCTCTCCTTTGGTTATCAGCGTTTCAGAATTCCTATAGTACTGATCTGTAACACTACTAACTGGATAAATCATCGAAGGAACGTTGGTCTTCATCTCATCTCCAGGGGTCTGCCATCTTTGATAATAGTCGCCATGACTTGCATAGTTATTATACAAGGTGGTATACATTATCGAACTGCGCCTAAAATAATAGCCGAAACGATATGTAATGTTGAAAGAAAGTTCTACACCCACGCATTTAAAAGTATTACGAAAGGCTCCAAAATATGGTGGCAATGCATTTCCATTAAAAATAAGATTAGTAGCAGGATCGAGTGCTAAAGAAGCTGTAATTTTAGTATATTCTGTGGAAGGTTGCCCTTCCAAGTATCCACGAGGCTGACCTGTTTCGGGATCAAGCCCAGCCCAAGGATAGGAATATAGACTAAATAAGGATTTACCCACAACAGGTGTATAAGTCGTAGGATTTCTATAAAGACTATTATCATTTAAAAAATTACTGATGGCTACTGGTCTCTGATATTTTGTCACTTTATCTTTGGCATATGAAAAGATTATATTGGTTAGCCAAGTGAAGTTATTTGTCTTAATATTTATAGAATTAAGTTCAATATCTAAACCTCTCCCCTCCATATTTGCCACGTTTCCCCTGTAAGAAGAAAATCCAGTTGTGGGATCTATAGCACCATTACCAATCAAATCAGTCCCTTTACGATTAAAGTATTCAATATTTCCTGACAAACGATTTCCTTTCATCGCAAAATCTATCGCTATGTTCCACATCATATTTTTTTCCCACCTTAAGTTTTTATTTGGTGGGTTAAGCAAATACGCTACTGGAAGATTATTAGTATAATTCATACTGGTCATTGCCGTTGTGAAGGCAGTTAGTTTTCTATCTACATTTCCGCTATATCCATAAGTTGATCTGAAACTTAATTCGGGTAACCAATCAATATTATAAAATGTTTCCTTGTTAATATTCCACTTGCCTCCCAATGACCAAAGTGGAACAGATTTCTGATTGGTTCGTACACCAAATAAATTGGACTGATCTATTCGGGCACTACCCGATAGAACATATCGTAAATCATAATTATATGCGGCATTGACATAGTAGGACCTCATTCTGTCGAGTGTTTCAGAATAATCATTTAAAAGGGTAATTGATTCCGTTATACCCTTCCCATATAGTTGAAATTGTGTCAAATTATCTACGATAAGACTCGAACCAATACTGGGATCAAAACCATAAAGTCTATTTGAAATACTATTTGCTGTTGTCTCACGAACTTCAAATCCTGCTATTGCATTTATCTGGTGTTTATTCCATTTTTGATCATAATTTAGTTGGAAACGCCCACTGAGAGCATTTAGCTCCGTATTGGTATTATCTAATATTCCTCCCAAAGGAATATTTCTAATTAATATATTGTCGATAAATGTTGAATATAGATTGATTTGATTCCTCATGTAGTAACTGTCCTTATCGTAGTAATTTCGACCTTTCCCCTTTTGACTTTCATATTGAAATCTGGCCTCAGCGGATAATGTTGGAATAATTGTGTATTTAATAGCGGCATTCGTGCGCATTTCAGTTTGCTTTGTTTTATTGTTCTGATATTGGAGTTCGTCAAGTGGAACAAAATCCCAATTGAGCAATCCATCCATGATTGCTTTTGTCTTAAGCACATTGCTGTGATCTTTTGTGACCACTGCGGGGCTTCCATTATCATCAACCAATCTTGCATAGGGATACATCTGTTCCTGTCCCATATTAGATAGCATGGAAATAACATTGGAGGTTGATTGGTTATTCTGGTTGTAAGCAAGGCCCGCAGAAATTTCAAGTTTTTCTATTGGACGGAAGACCTGATTGCTGTTCAAGCTTATCCTGCTGAATCCGCTACCCTTCTCAGAATTCTGGTTTTTATCGAAGCCTGCTGAGAAATAATACGTGTATTTATTTGTTCCTCCATTAAAGTTTAGCGCATACTGCTGCTTGATGCTATTTCGATAGAGATACTTGCTCATGTCATCCCGTAGATTATTGTTTCGGAGTGCATCAATCTGGTTGGTGGCTTGCTGTTCTGTCAATATTCCGTTTTTCTGATCATTCAAAATGCTAATCACAGGTGAATAAGGTCTGTTAGCAGCTGTATTACTGATGATTGTATTGTAAAAACCTTTTTCAAATAGCATCTTTTCAATATCTATGAAATCGGTTGGTTTTATTTGCGGTATATAATTTAGATCGGGCTTCAGCCCTATTGTTACATTGGATGTAAATCCGATGTTCATCGGCTGGTCTGTTCGTCCTTTTTTAGTTTTTATGACGATCACACCATTACCAGCACGAACTCCCCAGATCGAAGCTGCTGCTGCATCTTTCAAAATATCGATATCCTCAATATCATTCGGATTGATATTATTGATATCACCTTCATAAGGAAAGTTGTCTACGACAATCAATGGCTGATCGTTTCCGAAAATCGTAGCCTGTCCCCTGATCGTTAGTTTCGGACTTCCTGAACGCTCGTCAAATAATATAGAAGGTGCTATCCCTTTCAGCCTGCTGATCACATCGGTAGATACTTGCCTATTGAACGTTTCATTGTCAACCTTGGAAAAAGACCCCGTTGCTCTTTCCTTTGGAATGGATTGATAACCACTGGCAACAACTGATACCTCATCTATGACATTGCTATTAGTTGTCAATGTGATGCGGTCAATATTTTTCGCTGATATTGCCAGTGGTGCGTAGCCTAAAAAGGTAATCTGTAACTCTGATCCTGAATACTCTATAGGCAATTCAAAATTGCCGCTATTATCGGAATTCGTCACAAAGTTGCTGCCTTTAACCTGAATAGTTGCTCCTGCCAGGGCATTGCCCTTCTCATCGACTATCTTGCCTTTTATGGTTTCCTTTTTTTTTGGATTGACGCTATTCGTGGTTTTGCGCTCCTTCAAAATGATGATGCCATCCGCAATTTCAAATATGATCGGCTGATTCGCAAACAGAACGCGTAAAGTTTCTTCTAATGAAGCATTTTTCAGGTTAACGGTAATTGGTCCAACTTTTTTTAGTAATTCTTCATTATAGACAAAATCATATTTTGTCGCTTTCCGAATTTCTGAAATTGCAGTTGACAGCGGCGCTTTCTGCAAGGAAAGGCTGATCTGCTGCGCATTTACCGCTGTACCACTGGCAAGTAGCATAAAGAATAACGTGCTCTTTATACCTATGCGCAGAAGTTTCCTCCTGTGGGAAAACATATCTACCCACGGCGGAATGTTTTCCTTGTTGGAAAAATCATGTTTTTTCATAGATTTGTGTAGGGTTAAAATGTAATTTTCGTTGCTGGAAATTTATAATGTAGACCCGATCGCCGGAGTGCGCTAACACTCCGGCATATTTTCAGGCCAACATATGAAACTATAAATCGTTATTTCTTAATCACTATCCTCCTTCCTTTCGATAGTTTAATTTGTAAATCTGTAATCTTTTCAAGGGCATATAGCACACTGGACAGTTTCTTTTCTCTTGATATAGTGCCGTTAACTTTGATATTTGGCAGGTTACTATAATCTACTTCAACATCATACCACCGCTCAACCTGTCTAAGAACCTCCTGCAGAGTTGCTCCCTTAAACTGAAACTCGTTCGAAATCCAGGCTGTATAAGGTTCGGTATCGACGGAATTTACAGCAAAACCGTCATTGACAAGCCTGGCCTGTTGTCCGGGAACAAGTGTCACCATTGCCTTATCACGGCTACTCGTCAATTCAACACGGCCACTGACCAAGGTTGTCCGTATAGTTGCCTCATTGGAATAGCTGTTGATATTAAACTTTGTACCAAGAACCTTAACTTCCTGTCCATTCGAAGCAACGATAAAAGGCTTTGTTTTATCTTCTGTAACTTCAAAATAACCCTCACCCTGTAGCGCTACATATCTTTTCTTATCCGTGAATTTTGTCGGATAACGTAGAGAAGACTCTGCATTTAGCCAAACTTTCGTGCCGTCAGGAAGTGTTATCTTATACTGTCCTCTGCGGGGTGTGGAAAGTGTTGCAAACTGTACTTTATTCGCTGATATGCTTGTACCATCCTGATAGGAAGTGCCCTGCTCATCTATTTTTATGGCTTTCTTTGTACCTGAGAGATTGATGATCTGGCCATCCTCAAAGGTAAGGGTGGCTTTATCCGTGCCCGGAAGAATATCTCCTGAGATAGTAGTGGTGATCGCTTCTTCTGTCGATAAAACTTTATCTGACTGGTAATACTTATAAAGCCATCCGGAAATGGAAATCGTGAATAGAATTGCGGCGGCGGTCATCAATCTGAACCAGATACGCACTGGTGCAGGTTCATCAAGGATTTTATTGAATTTGTCAAGTTCAGCCTCGGTCGTAGAACCTGATTCCTTAAGTTCGACAAGATCGGCAGCCAAACGGTGTTGATCCAGCAGATGCTGGAAAATAGCCTGATTGGCTTCACTTTCTTCTATCCAGTCTTCGAGGAACTCCTTTTCCCAGGAAGCGAGCTTTTGTCCGGTAATATACTTATGAAGTAATTCCGTGATCTCAAATCCATCAAACAAATTTTCCTCTTTCATGTTTCGCATTTAATATAGAAACAGGAAACTAATAGAGGTTGTCCAAAAGAAAATGAAAAAATTATAAATAAAATAATAAAAGTGCGATTCCTTTATTTGAAAGGGTCTTTTTGAGTATAGAAATAGCCCGTGCTTTCTGACTGTTCACAGTACTGACGCTGATATCGAGTTCCTCGGAAATCTCTTTTGGTGTAGCTCCATCCATCAGTTTTTGCATAATGTTCCGACATTGTTCCGGTAAAAGTTCTATGGAATGGCTTAGCTCCCGAAGTACTTCTGTATGGATTATCTTACTTAAGATATTCTCTTCATCAAGTTCTTCGATGCCTTGGGTATACTTATCCAATCGGTTTAACCGTACCTTCTCTTTTTCTATCACATTCAGGCACTTGTTCTTTGTGGATATATACAAAAATGCCTTGACGCTCGCATAGCTCTTAAAGGTTTCCCGTAACTCAAATGTTTTGAGCATAACATCAAGAACAACATCCTGTGCATTGGCCTGATCAAAATTGAAAAGTAGTCTTTTTGCAAAAAATATTAAAGCCGGATGGTATAAGCTGAATATCCTATTCATGGCGATCCTATCACCGCTTTGGAATCTTACGAGCAGTGCCTTTTCTTCGATCTCGTGTCTGGATGTCATAATAAGGCTATTGATAGAAAAGTAAAGTTAGGTATTAAAAAACATTAAATGAAGTATCCCTTTATTTATCATGCTAATTTTTATAGATCCTCCATTAGAAAACTTCCTTTCATGAGTAATATTTAGATCCTTATAGGTTTTTCACTCGCGGAAGCCCGATTTCATGTTCCTGTGGATAAGGAGATCTAAAAGTCATACTCACATCTTCTTTCATTTTCTCCTGTGTTTCATACCGTTTCTCTTCATCGTGTGCATATCTTGGATCAGGAATAAATGGCATTTTCGCCATTTTAGTAATGGTAATAGTCGGAAAATGAAAGTCTACCTCCACAATTCCCAGAAGCAAATAACATCCCCCACCCTGAAATGGATATTTTTCAAGGCAATCTGGAAAATGAGCGGTGTCAAAATAATTACCCTCAACATCTATCCATGTACCAAAGTACATCGTTCCCCTTTTCGTCGGAACATGCTTTCTTGAAATCAGATAGGCAAGCATCTTCACTTCTTTCTTGTGGTAGGTGGTCAAATCTTTTGCCATCACTGTTCCTCTGTACTTTGTTTGTAGCAAATCAAAGGGCGTGCACGATACCGGAAAGCTCAAAATCTCGATCTCGTCAAACGCATCCTCAAAAATGTTCCTTTTCAACTCCGGAAACCTATATTCTTTTATGGGCTCTTCAAACAATGTTTCAAATCTCCTTTCGGGCTTATAGTCTCCTAGCAAAACTCGAGCTTTTAATAATAGTTCATTTTTCGGCACTCCACTAAAGCGGAAGCCACCAATGAAAATTAAAATCTGCAAAGTTTCAATTCCAATGGGTATTCGTTTTATAAAGTCTTCCATAGACTTATAATCACCATTCCGTCTCCTTTCTTCAGGGATCAATTGAGCAATCTTGGATCCCACTTTTTCTAAAAGCATGAGACCTAAATAGATCTCGTCACCATAGATGGTAGTTTCATATTCACTTTTATTCACGCAGGGATTCATGATCTTTCCACCAGACATCCTTGCTTCATGAATATACACTTCCGTCCGGTAAAAACCTCCCATGTTATTAATTGCTGATACCATGAACTCCAAAGGATAGTAGACCTTAAGATATAAACTTTGATAGCTCTCCACAGCATACGATGCTGAGTGAGCTTTACAAAAAGAATAACCTGCAAAGGATTCTATCTGCCGGTAGATCTCTGCACTTAAATCCGCTGGATGCCCTTGTTGTTTGCAAGATGCAAAAAAGTCATCTTTTACTTTTTGAAGTGCACTTAAAGACCTACCTTTTCCTGACATTGCTCTTCTTAAGATATCGCCATCGGCAGCCGAAACCCCGCCATAATGTAACGCTATCTTGATCACATCCTCCTGATAGACCATAATACCATAGGTCTCCCCTAGCTGCTGTTCAAAGACAGGGTGAAAATATTCAAACTTATCAGGGTTGTTATGCCTAAAAATATATTCCCGCATCATACCCGATTGGGCAACTCCGGGTCTAATGATAGATGATGCTGCAACCAATACCTTATAATTATCACATTTAAGACGCCGTAAGAGACCACGCATCGCCGGACTTTCAATATAAAAACAGCCTATCGTCCTTCCCTGACTTAAAAATTCATTGCATTTCCCTTCGTCCTTGGAAATTCTTGTATCTTTAATATTGACTTTTATACCTCTCTTTTCTTCGAGAAGCTTCACTGTATCGTTAATCGTGCCCAAACCACGTTGTGATAAAATATCAAATTTTTCAAAACCGACCTCTTCTGCCACGTGCATATCCCATTGTACAATGGGAAAGCCCTTGGGTGGCATTTCAAGAGCAGTGAAATTGGTAAGGGGTTCCTCGGAAATAATAATACCACAGGAATGCATGCTCCTCTGATTCGGAAATTTTTCTAAGAGTTTCCCATATTTCTGCACCTGCTGTACAATCTCATCCCGAAATACTCTTTCAGGATATTTAGAAAGTTCATCGAGTTCCTCCTTGGGCATCCCAAATACTTTTCCCACCTCCCGGATAATAGATCTATACTTGAATTCTACATTTGTTCCACAAAACGCCACGTAATCCTTGCCGTAACGGTCAAAGATATACTCCAGAATAATGTCACGCTCCTGCCAGCTCCAGTCAATATCAAAATCGGGCGGACTCTTGCGATTTTCATTTAGAAACCGTTCAAAATATAAGTCCAATTCCAAAGGACAGATATCGGTAATACCAAGACAAAACGCGACAATACTATTTGCTCCGCTTCCACGTCCAACATGCATGAAACCCAAACTATTGCTATAGCGAATGATATCCCAGGTAATCAAAAAGTATCCACTGAAATTTAATTCATCTATAACCTTTAATTCCTTATCAACCCTTATCTTAGCCTGTTGATGGTTCTTGCCATACCGTTTTTCTAGTCCTGTAAAGGCTAATCGTGTTAAAAGCCTGAAGTCATCTTTTTTGGAGCCTGTATAAAACTTCTTGTTACGTGGTGTCTCAAAAGAAAAGTCAAAACTACACTCCGAAAGAATAACATTTGTATTGTTTATGATTTGTGGGTAATTCCTGTATACATCTAAAATCTCTTTTGGTGATCGAAAATATTCTCTCTTGGAACAAACTTCATTTTCAGGTAATTTGGAAAGCAATTCGTTGTTATCAATAGCTCGTAAAATCCGATGCAGATTGAACTCCTTCTTAGTACTGAAGGTCACAGGATGTAAGATGACCATCTTTGGAATCAGTCGTTGAAATTCCGGTCGTATCAATAGATTGAGTTCACTCTCACAGATGCCTACATATTCATTATCACGAAGATTCTTAGGAATATTACGCAAAGGATAGATTAGAAAACAATTCGGAAAATCAGGTTGTAATGGTAGATCTACTCCATCACAGTTATAGGAAGTTAAAGCTCTATTCACCTCTCCTATTCCTGAGAATTCCTTTGCTATAACAATATAGAGCAACTCACTTCCTTTACGCACTTCAACGCCAACAATAGGTTTTATGCCTTTTTCTTCGCATTTCTTCTTAAATTCATAAATTCCTGTAACTGTATTGATATCAGTAAGTACGAGCTCTTTAATATCCAATGCAGATGCTTGGCATACGAGATCGTCGATGGACAATGTTCCATAACGTAAGCTGTGATAGGAATGACAATTCAGATACATAGTCGAGAAATTAGCGTGAAAAATTAAAGCCCACAGCTCTACCGACCGCATCTTTTCCAAAACGATTCTTAATACTATCCATCGCCTGATAAAGGCTGATGAGTTCCGCGTTGTCTTCAAACAAATTCATTTGATAACTGCCATGAACGAGATCGGTAAAACGTAATCCTACCAGACGAAGACGCATCCGTCTTGTGTAAACCTTATCGAATAGTTCCAACGCCACTCTTGCTAAGGTATGATCAGAAGAGGTATAACTCACACGGCTCTGTTTGGTCTCGGTATCGAAATTTGAATATCTGATCTTGATCACTACAGTTGAAGTCAGCCATTTCTCTTGCCGCAATTGATGTGCTAATTGCTCTGCCATACCTGAGATCAGACTTTTGACCTCGTAAATATTCATCGTATCACTACTGAACGTCCTTTCCTTTGATATTGACTTCCTTTCTGAATAGGGAATGACCGGTGTTTCATCAATTCCATTTGCTTTTTTCCAGAGGTCGGTTCCATTTTTGCCGATCATCTGTTGGAGGACCTCAACAGGCATTTCAGCTAAAGTGCCAATAGTCCTAATGCCAACTCTGGAAAACAATTGGAATGTCGCATTTCCAACCATAGGCATCTTTTTGATTGACAATGGATTTAGAAAAGAAGAAACGCCCACAGAAGGAATTTCACGATGGCCATGCGGTTTGGATTCGCCTGTACCAATTTTGCTTACAGTCTTATTCACTGATAATGCATAGCTGATCGGCAATCCTGTTTCTTTTTCAATTCTTGCTCCTAGCTCATTCGTCCATTTATATGCCCCGAAAAATTTATCCATACCAGTCAAGTCAAGATAAAACTCATCGATGGAAGCTTTCTCCATTACCGGTGCGCTTTCTTCAATAACTTCTGTAACAGTATGGGACATCTTACTGTATAATTCCATATCTCCCTTCACTACTTTAGCCTGTGGGCAAAGACGCAGTGCCATTTTCATCGGCATGGCTGACCGTACGCCAAATGTCCGGGCTTCATAACTGCATGAAGAAACTACCCCCCTATCACCACCGCCAATAATTAATGGGATACCATTAAGCTGTGAGTTTACAAGCCGCTCACAGGAAACAAAGAAGGTATCCAAATCCATATGCACAATAGACCGATTCATATTTACTAATTTATTTAGCAAAGTTGATAAGTTATTTACCAGTTTGTATTATATTTGTTGGTATTAATTTTACCAAAATGTCAACACTCTCTGATAACTTACGATACTTACGGATGCAGAAGAAAGGCTTCTCGCAACGGAAAATGGCTGAAGATCTTATCATTACGAGGGAACGATATGCCAAATATGAAGATGGTTCTACGGAACCACCACTCGAAATCTTGCTGAGATTGTCTCGCTATTTTAGAATTAGCATGGACCTTCTTGTCACGGTGGATCTACGTAAATATAAATTGGAAGAAATCCTGAAACTGCCAGATAACAGAATCCTGTTACCAATAAAAACTGATTCAATAGGAGAAAATCTAATAGAAGTAGTACCTTATAAGGCTTCAATGGGGTATTTATCTGGTTATGCTGATCCGGAGTATATAGAAAATTTACAAACTATGTCTCTCCCGTTTTTACACAATGGTAAATACAGGGCATTTCCTGCCGAAGGTGATTCAATGCCGCCCTATAAAGATGGGACTTATGTTATCGGACAGTATGTAGAACGTATATTGGATATCAAAGTCGGAAAAACCTATATCCTTATAACGAAAACTGGTTTTTTATTTAAACGAATTGAGTGCATTAACAGTACATCAATCACTGTTAAATCGGATAACTCATTTTACGAAAACTACGATATACCTTTCACTGACATATGGGAAGTTTGGCAACATGCTGGAAGCTACTCCCCCCAAGAATTGGAGGTAATTGATTTCACTAATGACGATGTAAAATCAATGCTTATAAAATTGATGCTGGAGGTTAAGGAACTTAAAGCTAAAGTTGGTTAGCCCGTTCATTTTTTGTAATCTCAAAATGTAAAGCACTATAATCAATAAACCCACTCTCCAAGTGGGTTTATTGTTATCAGCTAAATCAATTTTAAAGAACTTTACTACATCGGCTTTAAACATCGAACCCATACATCCATTCATTTAGTACACCTCCAGAACTTTCTAATTCTATCGCATCCATTATCTTTTCATAGTATCCGCAGATATATTCTCTATCTTCTGTATCTAAATTGTAAATGTCGAACTTTTTCAGACTCACTTTCATCAAATCTTGATATTGAACATCGCTAAAATTGTCCTCAGCACCTTTAATAAATTCATTAATAGTACTGTCAAATAAGTCCGATAGAGCTTTTTGGTTCTCTTTATTTTCCAAACCAGGATAAAAGGCCGTTGCTATAAACTTTGGCTCCTTTTTTAATTTCTCAAGACTTTCTACTTTCTTCATTGTATTATTATCCATGCTTTTATTACAACTATAAACAGCCAAAGTAAGTAGGAAAAGCACAACAAATCTATACACGAAACTTTTATTTAATAATTTCATTATTTCAATTTTGATTATATTATCCCTACCTCTTTGAAAAAATTCTCAACATCTATCTTGAACTTTTCTTTATCAAAATCCTTTAGTTTTTTCGGAAGCTTATCTAAGTAAGAAAAAGACTTTATTATTTCTCTTCCTAAAAGTTTCTTACTTTCTTCATCTGAAGAGTTTACAAATTCATCATACAATTCGTGGTCAAATTTGATGTCGTAACCATACTCTTTTACAATTTCCATCATTAAGCCAGTAAAACGATTTTTAATCAGTTTATAATCTACATAGTTCGGTTTTTTTGCTTTGTACAAATCTTCAAAACCCGTTTTTGTTTTAACCCCCAAAAAGCTTATGTAGAAAGTTTCAATATCTTCTCCGTAATTTTTATTTTTCAAAAAATTTTGTAATTCATCTGATATGTTTTGTACTAAAACTGCTTTTTTTTCAGATCCAGTATCTGTATATTGTGTTATTGAAAATTTCATAGTTATCTAAATATTTTATTACCTGGAGGAAGCGCTCCGTTTTGAAAAAAGTAATTATAAATCTTTGTTTTTTCCATCATCTTTATTTGTCTTTGCGTTCCACTAAATTCATTTACTTGTCTTACGCCTGGACCAACTTGCCTCAATTGAGCATCCGAATATCTATCACTTGAAGTTGTTTCACCATATTTCCATATTTGTCCGGAACTAAGATGCGTTGTTGATGTTGGAACAGGTGAACCCGAAGTCATTACAGGGTACTCTCCATCAGCTGTGGCTCTTAAAGAATATTGGTGTCCGGTTGGTCCATCAGGTTTTTCATCGATACGGGTCATTTCAAACTTCATTTTTTCTATTACCGATGCTGTTGCATAAATACCAAGAGTTCCTAGTGCTGCTACTGCTAAGGCAGGATTGCCGGCTCCACGACTTAACGTCAGAGAACTATAAACTAAGCCTTCTTTCAAACGTTCGCCTGATGTATCAACTCTATAATCAGCGAAATCAACACCCCCAGAAATTTCAGTGCCATTTTTCAGTACAAAACCGTGGTCACCTAATTGGTATGAGTTACCATCAGATGCAGTATAAGAAGCTTCTGCACTACCCGGAGCAATATGTTTAGCTCCTTTCCCATATGCAGTTTCTGCTTCTGACTGACTAGTAACTCTACTGTCATAGATGGTCTCTCCTAATTGTAGTCTTACCCAATCTGAATTTGACCTTCCATCCGGGTCTATAAATCTAATAGGATTATTGAATGCGTATGCATAAGGTGACCATCTACGTGTTTCCTCAGCAAGTGGGTCTACAACACCCCATCTTCCCAGATCAGGCATATAAAACCTTGCCCCATAATCATACATCCCAGTCTCTTGCAGTTCCTTACCATTATACTTGTACTGATAAGCATTCTGAGTTGTAACTGTATAATTATGCATTAATCCAAAAGGATAATAATTATTGACTTGTACAATTTCACCAGGCTTCCAGTAATCTATACATATAGGTAATTCAAATGGTGGATTCCAATTGCCACTACATTCACTTACATGATATTGTCTTGGTTGAACAATACCATCCTTATTCGTATCGCTATAACTCAGTCTTACGTTTCCTAAATGATCGGTATAGTTATAAATATACTTATTGCTCAAAGCATCAAAATACCCTTCCGAAGTTGGGATAATTCTCAGCTTCATTTCAGCAACTTCATTGGGATCTATAATTACTACACCACCATCTGAATTTACTTCTGATGGCATTGTACTTTTATACTGAAAACCATCCAGATAATTGGTTTCGATATCTCCAAAGAGCTTCTTTACTTTTACTCCATCTGCTCGGTAAACATAATTGGTCAATTGAGCATTCTGGCTAATCTGTTTGGGTAAATTTAAATAATTATACTGAATTGATGAAATACCTTTATCTAAATGTTTTGTCATGTTGCCATTTCCGTTTGCCGCATTATTATCGTATTCAATAACATTTGGATTCACGAAATAAGGATAGCCTGACGGATTTTGCTGCTCATCGGCGATTTTAACCAACCTGTTTCCTATGTAATCATACTTTAGGTTATCAACCTGCAGAGCTGTGCCATTTTGCAGAACACCTTCAGACCTTTTTAGTCGGGTTATATTGCCATTAAGATCATATTCTATTTTTTCAAAATATTCTTTAGATGCTTCACTACCTGCCTTCTGATAAAACCCTGCTTGCAGCCTGTTTAGCCCATCATATACGTAACCATATCTTTTTAAAGGCTCGTTTTCCTGTGTAGCTGTTTTCCAATCTACTTCAGCAATATTTCCATTAAATTTGGGCTTTACCTGTAACGTACCGTCTAAAGCATCAGGAGTTTCCAGACCTTCCCTTTCGTTGTATCTTATTTTATAACCGAAAAGATCCCCACCGCTTAAATCATTAGGATTGTTAATCTGCGTCATCCAACCCCGAATGTTGTACAGATAATCTATTTGCTGTAACCCGCTTCCAGAAACTGCACCACCAACCTTTTTGTACTCTAACTGCGAAAGTTCGTTATACATATTCTGAGCCAGATATTCTACAGGATTATTATCTACCTGATGGGTATGGGTTAATAATCTGTTCTGATGATCATAAGTGAAGTTTTCGGTAATCACTCTTTCGGTATCACTATCTAGTCTTTTGTGTTTGGTAATTACAATCTTTGGAGTTCCAGAAAAATCGAGCTCAGATTCTGTTTTCGTATAACCTCCCAAATGATTAATGGAATGACTTCCGATTGCTCTTCCTTTCGTATCATACCAAGTGTAATTTTTAGTCCAATTGTCTTCTTCAATATTTTTTACATAAGAAGCTGTAGCTAAACTTTTAGTACTTACTTCAGAAGTTGGATTGTCCGTCAATAACCCTGCATTGCTAAGTGTTGGCGTAAATGAAGGAGTTCCAGAAGGATAGGTGTCGTAATAATTAACTGAGAGTATACTTTCTATATTTTGAGGATAGGCGGTATTGCCATAGGGTATCTGCATACCGCTTTGGGTATATGTTCCCGCCGTTTCTGTATTGATTCCGTAGGTATTCGTAATCCAGCTCTGTACAGCATTGCGGTCTCCATTATCAATTGAAATACCCGTGTACAGAACTCTTCCAAACTGATCATATTTGGTAAAAAGCCATTTCTTAAAAGGCTCCTGGTTGGCATCTTGTGTTGCTACCAATCGGTCTGCTTTATCATACACCATATGTACCCAGCCTTTTCCAGGTACTTTCTTTTCCACCAGACGGTTTTTGCCATCATAACGGTACTCATAGCATAAATGACTTAAAACACCCGAATACATTTCTTCACCATCTGCAAAACCTTCCTTCTCTAAATCTTGTATCGCTTTTGGCGGAACCACAAAGGCCAATTGATTATATTTATTATACACATAATAAGTATCTGCGCTTTCAGTAGCACTCAGTACCTTTCTTACAAGAAGTACCTGACCTCGACCGTTCTTGAATTCAATAGTTTTGTTGCCATCTTCATCCGTAACCGTGTTTTTATAGAGTTGAGCAGTACCGTAAGTTCCACCGTTAAAAGCAATTGATTTAGTCGCGTTGTTCTCCCAAGTTGTTAGAGTGGTAAACTTCTTTACTTCTCCAGCAATATTGGCGTCATAATCAAATTTTACAGGCTTATCATTCCATGCTATACCAACCTGTTTTTGTTCTAAAACCCTGTCTAATGGCGAATTTTCAAATATTTTTTCAGCATAGATCTTTTCAGATCCATATATAAAAGGTTGAGTAGCATTAGCAAGAGGATTAGAGACAATGGCTCCGTTCAAAGTGTTGGACTGTGGAACGGGGAGATAGTCTTTTACCTGTCTTCCGAAAGCATCATATTCAATATGGGTCACCACATCTTTCGCTGTAGGAGATGCTTTGACATTCACGACTTGTTTTGGTCTTCCCAGACCGTCTAAATACTGAACAGTTTCAGAGGTTTTAGTGGGTTGATTATTTGCATCATAATCAAGATATATTTTTGAATAGACATAATTCTCTGTAGGACTCAACTGTGCATGTGTTGAGCCACATAAAAATAAAGCCCCTATAGGAATGAGTATTTTTTTCATATTGATGTTTTAGGGTTTATAGTTGTAGTTGAATTCTTTTAATAGTTTACCTGTTACATCCTTGATGTTTTGTAATCTGTTGGCAGAATCGTATTTATAAATCTCTCTGATCCCCGATGGTGGAGTGATACTTGTTACTCCTACTAATGGATCATAAGTATATGTAGTTAACTGTGCATTTTGTAATGAAGACTCTTTTCTGAAAATATCTAATTTACCTATCAAAGTCTGCTCGGTACCCGCATCAATATCCGCATTTGATGCCGAAATAATATCTGCTGCCAACGCATTTGCTACAGCATATGATACTCCAGTTACTTTTGCGATAGGTTGGGTAGAATTGTAGCCCCAGATAATAGATGTCACAATACCATCTTTTGTTGTGTATTGCAAAATATTTCCTTTAGAGTCGTACTGGTCATAAATAACTTCTGTTGAGGCTGTATTTTGAACATCATAAGAGATCACAGATAAAGGCAGCACTAAATTTCCAGTTTGAGCAGTTGGCAAAGCTGTTGGATAGATTGTTTCTATTTTTGACAAGGTTTCAGTTGTATTTCCAATAGTTTCGGTGTTTATTGTTTCCAATGGAAGGCTAATGATGTTCCTGTTGATCAAAAGTTGATTTCCTTTTTCAATTGCGTATGAGTATTTACTAGTTTGGCTGGAGTTATCTGGAAAAGTCGTTTTTTGACTTGTTAAATTACCTATAGAATCAGGTTGATTCAAATTAGCGTAAGTATAATCAGTTGTTGTTACAAGAGTTTGTCCTCCAACAAACTTAGATTTGGAGATGCTTGAAGGACCTGGATTATATAATGATAATATGGCTTTATAGGTTAAGTTATATTGACCGGGATTATACCCTTTTGTTTGCACCACTGGGTAGTATAGAGGCTGTACAATTGAATATAAAGGGTTGTGAAATGAAAAACTCCAATCTGAAGAACTCCCTAATCTTTCATGAACAGCATGTCCATATATTACTCCCCAATATTGTTTTTGATTGTAATAAATATTATATGCATAATCTTCCGAATCTACTAATTTAAAAATTTGGTTTTCATGAGCATAATTTTTAACTGATAATAATAATCCATTATATGTACCTCTTTCATCTTTAAGTTCAAATGGTTTGTAATGAAAAGAGTAATCTCTCTTATAGCGTATGGATTGTTGAGAACTTGTAATTTCAGTATGATATGGCCTAAAATCAAAGGGTTCTGCCCTCATCGAGGTTTTAATAAATAAATATTGAGGTTCTGTGTAAGTAGGTGTTGGAGCTTCAAGCCCTCTTCCAAACGCAAAAACATGACTGTAGACAAGGGTCGGAGCAACATTATACTCATATTCTTTTTTTATTATATTAACATTATTTTGTTGGGTTTCAGTTACTTTTTTGTAACCAATAAAATTATCGTCATATAGAGCATGGTTTCTTATCAATATATAAGCATTCAGACCATTTGTATCCTCCGGATCATAAAATTGTGAACCCGGAACCCCATTACTTCTTTTTCTTAAATCAAATAAATTTGGTCTTTCTGTTAGATATCCCCATGATTTATTTGGATTATTCTCATCATGATAAGAATAATCCGTTGCATAGACTCCTCCTTCATTATCTCTGTTAATAATCGATTTTATTCGTAGACCTCCCGCATAATTATAGCTATTAGTACTGTTCATAAAAAAAGATATTTTTGATGCACTGAGGTCATTTTGGAAAGATGTTACGGGATCATACGTATTACTTTCATATATGAATTCAGAAGATCCTTTTGTAGGATAAATAATCTTTTTAAGAAGCATTGAATTGGTGACTGATGGATTCACATTTCGATTACTTCCTGGTATATGGACTGTTGTTTCAGTTCCTGTATAATAAGTAACCATCGAGTTACCACTAGAATTAGGTACAGTCAAATCAAAATCAGGAAAAAGATGTGGATTATTATTTACTCCGTTAAAATAGCCCCAAAGATCGACAGCTGTCGAGTTCTTAGCAGGTACATTTTGATCATAATACTCAAAATTTTGGGAGCTTATTAGATTATTATCTCTATCCAATATTTGAACTGAAGTAAGTTTTAATCTATTATTCAAATATTTTTGTCTTTCTGCAAACCCGTTCATGTTTTGTTGCCACTCACCTAAATCAGTCAATACCGAATTATAATTTGCAACAAAGTATTCATAATTTAATTTGATTGTTTGAATCAAAGCGTTCTTATTATCTTTTATGAAAATTTTTGATATTTTCTTATCCTGATAAATGTCTTCTCTGTTTTCATATTCAAATTCTATGATGCCTTGAGGAAACTGTATTTTCTTAACTAATTTAGATTTAAAATATTGCAGACCTTCATACGTTTTACTCTCACCAAATGGAAATGTGCCACAAGGCGAAAGCCCATTTAAACCACCACAGTCGTTATATAGACTAACGGGCATACCTGCATAGTCATATAAATTGTAAGATGGAACTGTTTCCAGAATGTCATAAGTAAATTTGATCTCATTACCTGTTCTGGTTTTAATTTTACTTACATACCAAGCATTATCAATATAAGTCGGAAATAAACCTGTATAATGATATCTTTCAAAATCATCAAATGTATAGGTAGTGCCTTCCTTATCTATAATTTTCATTTTTTTCATAGTAGCCTGGCCTAAATAGTCTAGAGAATCTAAAACTTCAATTTTCAAATTATCTTGCAATTTTTCCAAAATTGGTTTTTTATTTCTAGCGAATATAAATTTCCCTGAAAATTTTGGAATACTATAGCTAAAGTTATCAGGCTGAAAATCGATATTTTCCCTAGTGTAATAGCTATTGTTTGTATATTCATCCAGTTTATAGTCAGTGGGCATAATCCGAGTGTCCAAACCTAGTTTTAACTGGCTTTGAGGACCATGCATATAACCTGTAAAATCTGGAACCAGACTTCCATTATTTGCTCTTGCATTAAAATACTTACCGTTTGCATTAACACTACCGACGGCAGAAGATGTCGGATTTCCAATAAAATCATCTTGTCCAATCATAGACCTGCTAATAAGCCCAGGAAATCCCAAGCTCCACCCTAAACCAACTCGTGTTGCTTCTTCTTTTACTTTGATTCCTCGGGTATTGTAATTTAAAGAAATAGGAAATTCAAAATCACCTTCTTTAATAGTGTATATTGGAATGGAAACATTTGCAAGGCCAGAATAAGGTGTTACAGGAACTTGACCATAGGTTTGAATTTTAGTAACATCAGGTGATGTTGGATATGTTACTGGAGCATATCTATTTGTAGATTGCCCATAAATAATCCCGCATAATAGTACATAAAATAATAAAATTTGTTTCTTCATCATGTTTATTTTTTAATCAATTTCGCATTCGCCGTTTTCTCGCTATCGGTTTTTATTACAATCAGATACGCTCCCTGAATGAGGTTCTGTGTATTGATCTTCGTTACCTTGTTCTTGGTTTTCAGACTCTGAAGCTGCCTTCCGCCCATATCATAAAGAACAATATCAGCTTCTTTAAAATCAAACCCTACCTCTACATAAGCATAATCTGAAACAGGATTAGGATAGATCTTTATATTCTGTTTTTCGATCAGTTGGTCAATCTGCTGATCTCCAAGTTTTACGATCTTCCAGTTCTCTTTTCCTAATTCTTCCGCACTTGTTCCTGCTAAAACGATCGAACCGTCTTTATTCATTTTCAGATCAGAAAGCCTTTCCTCTTTCTTTCTCGATTCTCCTTTTACATGTTTTCTCCACTGCTCGTTTCCGTCATTGTCGATATACAGCATCCAGAATGTTTCATCGTCCGCTTCAATTCTTCCTTCCGCCTGAGTGTAGCCTCCAAGTAAAACTCCTTTCGAATTCTTTCCATCTCCAGTGTTGATCACATTCATTCCCATCAGGATATCACGGTTCTTAAAGTTGTAAGATTTTTGCCATTGCTCTTCACCTTTTGTGTTTAAAGAGATTAGCCAGATGTCTGTTCCTTCTTCAATTCCAACGGTTTTGTTTCCTGATTTCTCAGATCTAGATTCTCCACCAATGATATATCCCGATGAAGTAAAAGCCATTGTTCTCAAATGGTCATCACCTTTACCTCCAAAATTCTTTTCCCATTCTATTTTGTTGTCTTTACTAAGCTTTATTACCCAGTAATCCCCTTCGCCGAAATTCTCAGTAGTTTTTGCGTTAAATTGTGCTGTAACAGAATTTTCTTTATCATCACTCGTAGCGGTTTTATTTCCTGTAGCCGAGCTGCTTCTCGAATAAATACCCAATAAGGCACCTCCGTCAGGTGTTGGAATCATCTTTTCTACTTCATCTAATCCTTTTCCGCCTAAAACTAATTCTGAAAGTATTTTTCCATTCTTATCAAGCCTTGTTACGGTCACATCTTTCGATCCGAATCCGTTGGCTGCATTCTGAACATTCCCGGCTACCATAAACCCAAAATCAGCGGTCTGAATCACAGATCTTGCTTCTTCATTCTGAGCTGTTCCTAAAGTCTTTTGCCAGAGTTCATCCCCGAATTCATTAATTCTGATCAGCCAGATATCGGATCCTCCTTTAGAAGAATCTTTTTTGTCTAAACCTTTTCCTGAATGCGATGTTCCTGCTAAAAGAAATCCACCTTCCTGCGTAGCAACGGTTGCCGATAAAAAGTCATGGTTCTGTCCCGAGAAATACTTTTCCCAAACCTCTTCTCCTTGTTGATTGAGTTTGACTAAATGAAAATCATAGCCGTTGTTTTGTTTGTTTTCGGAACTGATTTTTTTAGATTGAATCGAGCTTCCAGTAATAAGGTATTGTTGATCGACCGTTGTGGTGACTTGTGAGAGAAAATCCTGAGTAGAGGACTTAATATCCTTCTGCCATACTACATCCTGAGCGCAGAGCAAAGAAACACTACCGATTAGCAGTATACTCAAATAGAGCTTTTTCATTATTCGTATTTTAAGTAAAAATTTTTGCAAAATTAAACACATGGTTACAATTATTTCTCAGGGAAAACCCTGAATTTATTTTGCGAAAATAAATCTGACAAACGACAAAACTTGACGTGTTAAAAAAAAGAAAATAGATAGATTAGATTATTTTTTTGGATCGAAACAGTTCATAAAGCTCTTTTATAGTGCACTTTATATTGGAAATATGCAACTAAAAGCATGTAGTGTGATTTATAACTTTAATTTAGAAACGAGGCATGAGTACTTCTTGGCTCAGGAACAGCAATTGATGACTTCATAACTCCATTCAAAAAAAGACTGACTAGCAGTAGCAGCGATTTTCAAAATCCTTACTATATATTAGTATTGTATAAAATCTATTTAATGCAATTCTATTCAAGCAAATACTCTTTTTATTGCAAATCCAGCACAAAACATGACCCATTTAATAAATTATAGTTAATTTTGTGTAATACAAGTCCTTCTCAAAACCTAGACAATGACTTTCTTTTCTAACAATCTAAACCATGCCGAGGATATGTTTCAAAAAATGTATGAGACATATAGGGTACGTGTTTTTGATTATATAGCAGGAAAGGTAAAGGATAGAGACGACACTTGTGATATCATGCAAAATGTGTTTTTTCATTTATGGCTCTATAAAGAATCACTAGATATCAATACGGAAAATATAATATTTAAAACCTGCAACCAGGAAATTTCAAACTTCTTTGCACTAAAGAAGAAACAACCTTCAATAAGCAACAGCCAAAATATCGAAATTCCGGACGAATCAGCCGATCAGTTAAAAGAGCAATACGATAAAGAGGAACAATTAAACACGATACAAATTAATATTGAATTGCTTCCAGCACCCAGAAAACAAATTCTGACAATGAATAAGCTCGAAGGGATCTCTCAGGAGAAAATTGCTGACCGATTGAATCTTTCCAAAAAAGCTGTTAAAAAACAAATCTCAAAAGCTATTCTATTTCTTAGAGAATCAGCAAAATAATTCTTAAAAAAAGTTAAACTCTCTTAAAAAGCGTTAATTTTTGTTTCCAAGGGGGGGCCTTTTTTCTACTTCTTCGGTAATATATAATAAAGACCCTTTATTATGAATGATAAAGAAAACCGAATTGACCCTCTTTCTGATCAGGAAGCTAAAGAAATGTGGCAGGATATCCTATCCCGCATACGAATTCATGAAGCTAAGAAACGAAAAACGAAAGTTATCCAATTTTCGTGCGCCATAGCTGCAACTATTCTCTTATTAATAGGCGGTATCCTAACCTACAGATTGTATTTATCACCGGATGTGTATTATGCGATGGAAAACAGTATAATGATTACATTAAAAGATGGCTCTCAAATTACTCTTTCTAAAGGTGCAAGATTGACCGTCGAGAAATCATTTCCCTCAGATACACGTGATGTAATACTTGAAGGTGATGCTTTATTCAAAATAACCAAATCTAAAGAACACCCATTTATTGTGCATGGAAATGGATATAGGACGAAAGTACTTGGAACGGTTTTCAAGATCACACAGACAGAAAAAACGTTTAATGTTGACCTTTATGAAGGAAAGGTGCAGGTTGTTAAAAATGAAACACCAAAAGAAGTTTTCGTTTTGCATCCCGAGGAAACCTTTTCTAATATGGGCTCTCCAAGAGTAGTAACTATTTCAGCTACCAACAAAGAAACAAAGAAAGTAAAGAGTGCTACTGCTACCCTGTCATTCACTAACATGCCGTTATTGGAAGCTGTCACTATTGTTGAAAAAACTTACGGAATAAAAATTAATTATCCCGCTGACCAAGCTACTTCGGTAATTTCAGTTAACATGGAAAATACGACTGCGGACAATATGGTAAAGTTTATCGCGGCCCAACTCGACTTAAATAGTAAAAAAAATAATGAGAAAACATTTGAACTGGAGGAATAGGCTTTGGTGCCTGATAACTCCTGCGATGATCCCCGACCCCTAGTTGCCGACAAAGGTTGAATATATTATAAAAAAAGACCGACGGTAGCCCCCGTCGGCCAAGTATTCACCCTTAATAACACTTAACGGAATTATTAACTTAATAAATACACTGCAAAAATATGAAAATTTTATGCACAGCCGCCGTATTTCTCTTAATTGGCGGACAGGGGCTCCAAGCCCAACAAAAGCTCTCAACTAAGAGAGTCAATTTTGAAACCGGTAAAACCTCTGCCCTTGATGCGGCTGAGAAGTTTATCACCGAACATGTTAGGGAATATGGGTATTCCAGTGAAGATCTTAAGAACTATATGGTTCAGCCGACCAAATGTAAAAATGAACTTGTCCTTGACTGTTTAAAAAAGGTTTTAAAAGATGTCCCTGTAGAAGTTCTACTTTTTGAGGATAATGCCCTTATTATCCGTAAGAAAAAGAATAAATCGACCTCATCCTTACAAGAGACAATTGCTCCCGTCATAGCCCAAAAAGACACCCTTAACGATCTTCGTACAAGGCAAATTGAGGAAACGATACTGGTTAACGCTGGCTATTACAAGGTAGCGGACAAGAATCGAACCGGAAGTATTGCTAAAGTTAGCGCAAAGGACATTGAGAACCAACCTGTCACCAATGTATTATCTTCGGTACAAGGTCGTATGGCAGGGGTTAACATTGTACAGAATAGCGGTGTGCCCGGTGGCGGGTTTGACATTCAGATCAGGGGACAGAATAGTTTGCGTACCGGATCGTTTACAACACCGAATGGTAATACCCCTTTGTATGTTGTCGATGGAGTGCCAATAAGTGAAATTCCATCTTCGCAAATTTCTTCTGTAACTATACCAAATGGCAGCATAAGCCCTCTAAATAGCATTAATCCCAATGACATTGCAAGTATCGAGGTCTTAAAGGATGCTGATGCAACCGCAATTTATGGTTCACGAGGTGCAAACGGAGTAATCCTGATCACGACAAAAAAAGGAAAAACTGGGAGGGTAAGTTTAAACTTTTCAACCAATTACGGAATCAGCGAAGCTGTTTCAAACCTAAAGTTATTGAATAAAGACGAATACCTTCAGATGCGTCGTGATGCCTATGCAAATGATGGTATTACAACTTACCCTAGCAATGCATATGACATCAATGGCACATGGGATCAGAATCACGAAACCGATTGGATAAAGACCCTGATCGGGAAAAAAGCAGCACTAAGTAATACCCAGCTTTCATTAAATGGCGGTAGCGAAACAACGAATTTTATGGTGAGTCTCGGGCATGATGAACAGACTACAGTATTTGGACAGGGTTTTAAGTATAGTAGTAATACTTTTAATTCAAACATTTCACATCGTTCTACTGACAATAAATTTCAAATCAGTGTTTCGAATATGTTTAGTCAGCAAAAAAACAATATGATCAGGACAGATATGACAAGAAATGCGTATTTACTAGCACCTATTTCGCCTCAACTTTATAATGACGATGGTGGTCTGAACTGGGAAAACAACACTTTTACAAATCCTTTGGCTGCCTACAACGCTTCTTACGATAACGACACAAAACTATTCCAAACCAATTTAAATACAGAATATCGAATCTTTAATGATTTAAAGCTAAAACTGAATTCAGGAGTGAATTATACCACTGTTGAAGAATTATCATTAACACCAAATACGGTATATAGTCCTTATTTGGCGACTGGAGCTTCTAGTACCAGTTCTCAAGCACATAAAAAATCCCAAGAACTATTTTCTTTTATTGCTGAACCTCAATTAAATTGGCAGAAAAACTGGAATAATCACCATTTGGAAGCACTTATAGGAGGAAGTTTTCAGAGAAATCTTAGAAAAGCGGACGAAAGGCTCGGAATTGGTTTTGAAAGCAACCAGTTTATTACCAACATTGGTGCTGCAAAAACAGTCATGACCTTGGAAGATTCCAATATCGAATACCGCTATGCTGCTTTATTCGGAAGGCTTAATTACCAATATAAAGGCAGGTATATCCTCAACCTTACAGGAAGACGGGACGGTAGCAGCCGCTTTGGTCCGAACAACAGGTTTGCTAACTTCGGTGCAGTGGGTGCGGCATGGCTTTTCTCAAAAGAGGCTGGCGTACAAGATCTTACATGGCTCAGCTTTGGTAAACTGAGAGGAAGTTATGGTTCAGCAGGCAGCGATAACATAGGTGATTTTCAATATTTAGATAACTACGCCGTTTCTTCATCATTAATTTATAATAATACTACGGGCTTATCTCCTACCCGTCTCTATAATCCGGATTACAGCTGGGAAATCACAAGAAAACTAGAGACGGCTCTGGAACTGGGCTTTTTCAAAAACCGTCTCAACCTTACAACAGCATGGTATAGGAACCGTTCTTCCAGTCAGTTAGTCGGTTACCAGTTATCAGCAGTAACAGGATTTACAAGCGTAATAGCGAATCTTGCAGCAACAATTGAGAACACAGGTTTTGAAGTAGAGCTGTCGGGAAGCCCTTTGATTGGGGATAAATTGAAATGGGAATCGGGCTTTAATATTAGTTTTCCCAGAAACAAGCTTTTATCTTTTCCGGGACTTGCAGGTTCCTCTTACGCTAACCAATATGTGATAGGACAACCAACTAATATTTTAAAGCTATATCAGTTGGATGGAGTTAACCCTTCTACCGGTCAATATCAGTTTACAGACTTTAATGGTGACGGAAAAATATCCTCACCAGATGACCGACAGGTCATAGAGAATCTCGGGGTCAAGTTTTTTGGAGGATGGAACAATAACTTGACTTACAGAAACTGGAATCTCTCTATTCTTTTTCAGTTTGTAAAAAAGAGAGGGCTTAATTATAATTCGGTTATACCTATGCCAGGGCTAATGAATAATCAGCCCGTTGAGGTTCTAAATGTTTGGTCACCAGAAAACCCTCACGGTTTATACATGCCCTACAGCACCAAAAATTCAACGAGCCATGCTTTGTTCCGCAGTAGTACAGCTACTGTTTCAGACGCTTCTTTTATCCGTTTAAAAAATGTGCATTTAGCTTACAAGCTCCCCTTAAAAAGCAAAGTCTTTAAAAATGTTACGATTTACTTTCAGGGCCAGAATCTTTGGACATGGACCAAATTTTTCGGGGTAGATCCTGAAGCAACAACACCAGGCTACTTACCACCATTGAGAACCTATTCGTTTGGGGCTCAATTTAACCTTTAAAATTTTTAAAAATGAAAACATCATATTTTATCATACTTATTATTACAACATTCTTAATTATTTCTTGCGAGAAATTAATTGATGTCGATATACCAGATAATCAGATCGACAAGGAATCGGTATTCAAGGACACTCAGACAGCCAATGCTGCATTAGCTGCCTTGTATGCTGATATAATGAAAAGCTCTCCCATTGCTGGTGGTGATCTAGAAACCTATTTAAGTAGCTATACTGATGAATTGGATAACTATACGACGGCCGCATCTGACGTTAGAGACATTTTTCTGAACCAGCAGATCGATACCAATGGCATAGTATACAATGTTTGGGCGAGTGCTTATAAAAATATTTATACGGCGAATTCCATATTAGAAGGCGTACAAGGCTCAAATGGTATAAGTCCATCGGATAAGAAATATTTACGAGGTGAGGCATTGCTAATAAGGAGCATTATGTTCTTTTACCTCAACCAGCTCTATGGGGATATACCTTATCCGCAATCTACAGATTATAACATCAATAATATCCTTTATAAAACAACCTACACCCAAGTACTATCAAATATAGAGCAAGACCTACTTGAAGTATCCACCCTACTTCAAAATGATTATAGGAGCAGTGAACGAATTTACCCGAATAGAATAGTGGCAAGATTGGTTCTTGCTAAGGTATATATGGCAAGACATGAATGGGATAAAGCAGAAAACACACTGAAAGAAATCGTACAAAGTCCGATATATCAGATAGAACCAGATGTTACCAAGGTTTTTCAAAAAACTGGAAAGCATATCTTATGGCAGCTTAAACCTAATAACAATCTATCTTTGAGGCAGGCTTCCATTTACTATTTTATCAACGCATCACCTTCAACTTATGCTTTATCCTCAAGATTAATTAATTCTTTCGCAAATGATGATTTGCGAAAACAGAAATGGATGGCATCTGTAACATTCAATGGAATAACCTACTTCAGAGCTGAGAAATATAAAAACCGTGGTGGGAACAATATGACCGAATATTCGATTATATTCAGGTTAGAAGAAGCGTATTTGTTATTGGCAGAAGCACTCGCTCAGCAAGATAAAGTAGCAGAGGCACTACCCTATATAAACAGAACAAGACAACGGGCTCAGCTTCCACTTTTAACATTACCTATAACAAAAAATATATTGCTGGATGAAATTCTGTTAGAAGATAAACGGGAATTTTTCACTGAAATGGGACACCGCTTTCTGGATTTAAAGAGAACTGGTAAACTGAATATGCTTCAGACTACCAAGCCTAATTGGAAAGATTTTCATCAGCTATGGCCTATTCCACAGAAAGAGATTCTACTTAACGTGAACCTCAAACCCCAAAACACTGGCTACTGATGATACAGAATTTATTGAAATTAATATTACTTCAGATGGGGTTAGTTTTAGTGTCGGCCAAGAATCAGGAAGATACTATAAATAGTTGGAGAGCAAAATTCGCTTCATTGTCAAATCTAGTGTACCAATCAAAGGATGCTAACTGGATTGCTATTAAAAAAATTAGCAAACTGAGCACTGACAGTATTTTTGTAATAAATGCGAAAAACCATGGCAAAACAGTGCACAGGATAATGAATGCGCAACTTCTTTTTTTAAATGAAGAAGGAGTACTGGGACAAAATGAACAAAAAGCATTGTTTCTTAATCTTACTACTGGTGACACCTTTCATTTTAATAATGTAATAAAAACTTATATTCTAGAAGATCTTAGTAGGTATGCATTATTATTCAAAGATCGTCGTCTTAAAATTTATAACTCTTCGGGAAAAATGCTTCTTGAAATAACTGATGTTGAAGACTTGCCACTATCCGATTCTAGAAACACATTATTTTTTAAAAATCAAAAGGATGGAAAAAATCAAGTAATTGCAGCTAATGGCGGGCAGAATAAAGTTGTTTATTCAACTGAAAACAAGATTAGAAAAATACAACTAATTTCCTCCGGAAAACAGCTAATTATTACAGAAGCAACTACATCAAAAGAACAGGATAGATTGATAATCTTTGATACCCAAAGTTCAGGCAAAAAGTTGCTGGATCTGGATATTCCTAAGAAGTCAATTGTTAAGCTTTCAGAAATACAAGATGGAGAATCTTTCCTCATCGGCGCGAGAGTAGAATCTGACGAATCAAATGATCCACTTGTTGAAGTTTGGTACGGAAATGATTCCTACGTTAATGAGCACTTTATGAGATTCAATGAGCAAAAGTTCTGGTTATGGAAGCCAAAAAGCAGCAAATTACAAGCGATAGAAGTACCTAAAAATAATGAGGTCAGTTCTCTTAACAATGATCGGTATTTTATGACCTACCCTCCTCGCAAAGGACATAATTTTATTACTAGCGAACCTGAATTGAATGAGGCCAAAGTTTATGATCTGAAATTAAATACCTTAAATGATTTAGGAAATTTAAAATTAGTAAAACGAATAGGTAAGGAATGGCCCTTATTGCTTAATCATGAAATTTTCTGCTCAGCAGACGGAAAATGGTTTTTAGCCAGCAAAGATGGTGTTAAATGGATTTTGTATAACTGTAATGGTAAAATAGAATACTTGATCGATAAAACAGGCTTAGAGCAGCCTGTATTCTCCAAAAATGGCTATTACATTTATTTTGAGAGCGGTGATGATCTCTGGATTTTTAATATCAAACAAAAAATATTGACCGCTGCGGGTATCGGAAAGGAAAAAATGACCAAGATTACAAATTATGTCTCTATTAGAAATAAACATACAATGGCTTCTTTTTTACCTACAGATTGTATTTTAGTCGAAACACTAGATAGAGATCAAAATGTAATTTCGTACAAATTGTTTGATTCTGGAAAATGGAAGCAGATCATACCGCCAACAGAAAATAGACTTACTAATAATAGTTTGATCTATAATCCAGACATGACGTCCTTTTATACACTGGAAGAGAATTATAATCTGCCGCCAACACTCTACAGCTATGATACAAGAGGACAAAAGCTCACGCTTTTTGATGGCAATATTCGAGATAATGGGGCAAAAAGGATAAGACAAGAAATTTACAGCTATTCAGCCGTAGGAAAGAACCTTAACGGGATTTTATATTATCCAACTAATTTCAATTCAAAGAAAAAGTATCCAATGGTGGTTCGAATTTATGATATGCAACGTCATATTTCTAATGATTATCTTTCCCCCAATAAGATGATGCCTGAGGGCTTTCAAATAAGAACCTTGCTAGAGCGGGGATATTTTGTTTACTTACCGGACACTACGGTAGGTGAAAATGGTCCCGGGATTTCGGCTCTGGAATGTGTGCACAATGCTTTGGATGTTGTACTGAAAAACCCTAATATTGACCAAAGTAAAATTGGTTTGTGTGGTCAGTCTTATGGAGGCTATAAAACCAATTTTATAGCCACGCACTCCAATCGTTTCGCTGCTTTCATTTCAGGTGCCGGGATTAGTGATAATATCCGTGATTTTTATTCATATAACTATGCATGGAATAAACCGTTATATTTTATTTATAATACAGTATATCAGATGAACACTACTGTTTCTGCGGATATGGAAAGATACATAAAAAATAACCCCATATTAAATGTTGAAAAAGTAAATGCCCCGATACTATTATGGGCTGGTAAAAATGATAGAATTGTTCCATGGGACCAGACAATGGAGTTTTATATAGGGCTTAGGCGCTATAATAAGGACGTTATAGCTCTATTTTATAAAAATGGAAACCATTCGTTTATGAATGAAACACCAGAAGAAATAGATGCAAGTACAAAAGTATTGAACTGGTGGGACTATTTTTTAAAGGGTAAACAAGATCTACCCTGGATAGTCAAACTAATGAAGAAGGATGCCCTATAGGCATCCTTCTTACTTCCTTAATTACTTCTGCTAAGTTCAAACGAACAAGTTGTCTCGTCAGCACTTTGGAATTTGTACAATTGTGTAACGCCGTCATCATTCAAAGTACAAATTTTTCCAGGTAACTCATTACATTCCTGTTGAACTTCTTCACATTGGCTTCCGTTAATATGGTACGTAGGCATAGCGGTGTTCATTTTGCTACCTGCATAAGCAAACCCAAATCCCATTGCTACAATAAGACCTGGTAATAATAATTTTTTCATGCGATCATAATTTAATTGGTTACTGCCTAATCTGTTACAGGGTTTTCGGCAATCCCCTTTATATCCTCATCCACCGGTGCTTCCTTGAACCACCGATTTCGCTTTTTGTCAAACTTAAATGCACCATCACGTATCCTGTACCGCTGAAGCTCATTTCCAACCAGCACATACATATATCGCCCGTCGGTTATCATCGAAGACATCGCTTTATCTTTCTTATTGCGTATATAGAAACTTCCAATATATCGTTGCTCATCTGTGCTGTAGACATCAATGATCGATGAATTCTTCCAAGAACTCGAAGGTTCATGCTTTCCTTTTAAATTGGAACGGTTGAATATTAGATCATCATAAACGGTAAACCCATTATTGACGCTGAATGGCGGAGCATTCATCTTCGTTCTTCCATCAGATAATCTGGTGACAGATATTTCAGCTCTCTTTGTAGTATCTATCGTGTTGAACCTATTAAGTACGTTCAGATTAGCGTCCATCACAATATACTGGTTCCGGTAAAAGTATGTGTAGACAAGATTGCCAGTTGTTGGCTCAGCACTAAGCACTCCATCCACATCAAATACCCCATCGATCTGTTTTTCCAGAATCGCAGGTTTTAATTCCGTCTTGGGATTCTTCATCAGATCCAATAAGGCTATTGTGTATTGTTTGTCGGTTCTTTTCTGTGTTCTAAGAGCAAATTTCATAGAATCTAAAACACTCAGTTGATTAAAAAAAGCATCGCCATAGCTGATCGTTTGCGCAATAGAATCACCAAGCCTACCTCTGTAAATTACCGGTACATTTCCATCATACAGATAATAATAGGGAGACTTTACCTTTAGCTGAACATTTCTAAAAGGATGATCTATATTATCCAAAGTTATCTTAGTGCGATTGAGGGTTTTCAGAGCTGTATCGACCTTAGTTACATATAGTGGGGTTGTTGCATTTCCAAGATAAATACTGCCATCGGCTATTCCCGCAAAATAATAGGAATTCACACCCAAATCTATAATTTTATCGCCGAAAATTGGATGCTGCAAAAACCTCCGTGTAAAGTTGTTTTCTTTTTTTATAATGTGTTCCGAACGCAAAAAAAGAACAAGCACAACACCACTGCTAATGGCAACACTGGCTATAGCAATCCAAACCGGACGGAATAATTTCGCATTTGGGTTCTCTTTTCGTTCTTTATATAAAATAGCAACAAATGAAAGGAATACAAAAAACAAATTAAATATCAAATGCTCGGTCCACCCTAATTTTTCTAAAATGCCACCACAGGAACAAGGGATAAAATCACTATAATGCAGTATGATATAAATATAAAAGGTAAATGCGGACATCAGCCCAAGTGCGCCATAAAGCGCCATTTTTTGAGTGTTAGGAAGGCAAAGGCAAATTGCCAAAATAAACTCTACAATTATAACTGCAAAAGAAATGAAACCCGCATAAGCGCTCAGCAATGGGGATTGTGCAAGTTGGACCTGAAAGTTTTCAAAATCCAGCATCTTACTGCCGCCGGCATACATAAAGAGTAAAGCCAACAGAATGCTGACGATCATTACAAAATGTTTCCTTATGTATTTGATTAGCTTCATAATCATTGGCATTGATTATGACAAAATTCGCTAATAAGGGAAATTAAAATATTGCCAATATCAACAACTTTATTCCAATATTAAACTAATATATACCAATTAATAAAGGAAATATACCAAATAGTAAGAATAGTCCTATAGATTTGCTAATCGAGGAATGTTCGTAAGGCTTAACCCATGTCTAACAAAAGCTTTGTACATATTCGCATAATCAAGAAATTTATTCTTAAATGCGACCTCTTTCAGGCTCAGATTAGTAAATATGATATCTCCTACGGCTTCCATCATATTTATTTTTAGTCGAAAGCTATAAAATGCATCACCAAAACAGATTTTACAATCCCGCTGGAACTGGCTGTATGTGTACCCTCTTTTTTCGATAAACTCCTTAACGGTTTGCTTTTCTCCAATCGGGTAAGAATCCAAAATATCCTTAACATACATCACATTTGACGGAACATTCTTTAGCAGGTTCTTTGGTAAGTGAAGATCAATTGCATGCAAAAATCCTTTATTATCATCCTCTTCATGGACGATGCCCACGACAAGATGCATGTTATCATCATCGGTATATCGTAGATGGATGGGAAATATTTCATCGTTAAATGCGGGCATCCGGTTAAATTTCTGTAATATCTGATCGACTGTGCGGTCACTCCCACTTAAATCCAAATTATTATAATGGCAAACATGCTCCTTCTTTATGGCTTCAGGGGGAAGAAGTCCAAGCGTTGATAAAAAGTCAAAATAGTAATCTGCTACAATTTTTAAATGGATGGATAACTCATGTAGATTGGAAAAGAATACCGCAGATTTCACAAAATTAAGATTACAAAAAATAGAGATATTTTGTTTGGCCATTGCATCCAAAAGTGAAAAAATGAAAAAATTCATTACAGCTATAGTTAGTTATCAAATTGAGACCGGATCACAGAATTAGTAAGAATAAGGTTCCATCGAGATTATTAAGTGGTCTATAGTTATATAAAACTAACATTTTTACTCAAAGAAAAAAAATAAATAATATAGAAACTATTCGTAATAGTTTCGTTGCAACTTTTTGTCCGTTGGATGTAACGAAAAAGGACAGCCTTGTGGCTGTCCTATCGCGTATGCTCTCCATCTGGTAGTGTAAGGAATTCGCAATACAAATATTGTATTTTATTTTAATAATGTTATCTAATCGGACCGATAATAATCGGATCGAACTTCTTATTTTTGAACTGCAAAGTAAATTGCTTTTCATTGCCGAAACTATCCGTGATCCACACATCAAAACTTTGCGATACTGTCGATTCGGAGGTGTAATATAGACGAAATTCCTCTTTTTCGATAAGATATGAATCATTAGGAACATAGGGTTTATGGTCATAGTATCTTAACCTTCCATGCCCCTCATTCTGGAAGTAACGTATATAATATTTGTTTCCGAGATAGTTGCCGTTTGCAATAATAGAAATTCTGATTTCTACGGTCTCAAAAATAGCTATTTCTTTAGGAACTGGCATGACTTTAACTTCAAAAGGAAAAACTTCCTGAACATCCAAGGTTTCTTTTTCACAGCCCGTCAAAAAAAGTATACCGAAAATTCCTATAAGCCCAATAAAGAGGCTACCCGCCGAGGTGTGCCATCTGCTGATTAAATTCTTCATATTATTATTTGATTTTCAAAAGTTAAAACGTAGCCCGATTCCCGAAGAGGGTCTGAACCGATCGAAATCACTACCCCATAAGACTTTGATCCTGCCCTGCAGCAGCAAAACAATACAGTCAGTTAGGTAGGTTTCTACGGATAGCCGCCCTCCTGTACCATATACAAACTGATTTCTGTTGCGTAGGATCGCTCCATCCAAAAGTAGGCTGTCACCTTTATTCACAACTTCATACCCCGCCACTCCTGTAAGTCCAAGATTTATAGTAATGAATTTCTTTGGATCGGCCAACAACTGCAAGCTATAACCTATATCCCCAAGATAACTTTCTAGCGGAATAGACCATTGCTTATAGTCTGTCGTCCTTTTTTGATATTCAGTGCCCCAAATCCAGTAGTTGCCATTCCGACCAAAGCTTGTTAGGGTAAGATTTAGATAGAAATTCTTACTTATTTCATTTGTTGCCACTATACCAGTGTTGATTTCAAGGGCTTTCTGTTTATAGATCATTCGTTGAGAATAGCTCTTTACACTCATGATAAAAAGCAATATCACTATTATGTATTTTTTCATTTGTTATGGCTTTAGTTTTTTACATGCAGTTTCATTTCTGACACTGGTTTTGCATTAATAAGATCGGAGTTCCCGATTTCAAGAACTTGATTTCTACCCCCATTTTTTTCATAAAGTTCTATCCTTAATATCTGGTCATCGTTGATCGTGAACTGATCAAGTAAGCTCACATTTGATGCTGAAAAATTATCTGGAATGGATTCGATTTCCGGGTACTGCCGTAGTGGTGGTAATTTTTTCTCTTGAGCAACTGTCCTTTTTGCAATCTGCTTATCAACAATTTTAAACGTGCAAAAATCGATGACAAATGGTACATTTGATTTATTTCTAACCTCGGTATGAAAGTAAAACTTTCCGTTATGCACAAAGAGCCCCTTTAACACAAACTGAATACCGTAGCTTTTAGAAGCAATGTGACGAATGTACCTCTTATTCTGATGGTAGATCGTTTTTAATACCTGCTCCGTTAATGATGGGGGATTGAAACCCAATTCCTCAAACTGCACATTTTTCTCACCACTCCGCTCACCTTCCTTTTGCATTTTTTGTAAGTCGTAGTTCAAAGTAAGCGGATCAGCGCTATAAGTGACATTAAAACTGTAAAATTTTCCATCTTCCGTTATAACACTAAAGTTTGTTTCTTCAACAAAATCTCTGATCGATGCCTTTACGCGCAGAACATTTTGCGCATCTTCCGCCTTTCCGGCAGTCAGATAGTCCGATCCCAGATCGGCATAACGAATCGCAACAGGAAAAATTAAATGTGTTGTTTTATTATAGGTCACCTCAAGACGATAAGGTTCTACCCTACCCACTTCCAAGGACTGCTGTCCGAAACTCTTTACAAATAAGCCTATAAAAAGTATGACAACGAGTATATTCTTTATTACTTGCATGTTTTATTCTTTTTTTTATTAAACATTATTTTTTTGTTACCAGCAAAACTTGATGACCTGCCTTTAAAGTAACCTTGGTAGCACGTAACTTCTTCGAGAAATAACCCGATACACCCTGAATAAGTCCTCTACTTAAATCACCTGCTATCTGCTGACCTGAAGATCTTGACATCGAAATATTCATGCCCGAACTCTGGCTCATGTTAGCGGCAATTTCTCCTGCAGCGTTGATTTCATCTGATCGGGGTACCGATAAACCAATTTGACCGCTCATATCATAGCCGAGTATTTCCACTGGAATAATATTACCATTAACTGCTACCGAAGAAACCTTCAACATTAAGCGATTATCCTGGAATTTAGCACTCGCTTCAAATTCACTACCTTTTGGAACACTTTGCCCAGCAATTATGGCATCTTCCTGCAAACGTAACTTAACAGTTCCTTCAGAGGTAATGGTTTTTGTTTCCAAAATCATTGCCCGGATACTGTTTTTCGAAATATCTCCTCCTATTAGTTTGGAGTCTACAGTAAAAAATCTGTGATGCCGGTCCCCATCCAATCCAGCAAAAAAACTACTGTCATCCGGTTCTCTATAAAGGGCAGATACAATTGTTTTCTCAACTCCCTTTAATTTTGCAACCTGTTCGTTTTTAACCGGACGGATAGTGGAGGAATCTTCTGGTGACGTGGTAACTGTTGTAGTTGTTGGCTGTAAACCAGTCGGAAGGTACTTTGAAGCCATTTCATAGGACTTTTCCATTAATGTCAGTTGATCCTTTAAATTTGGACCTGCAGAAACATCTTTTTCTGAAAGTCTGCTTTCGAGCTGTCCAACTTTTCTCCGCAGCTCCAGCTTTTCACGGTCGTCATCCTGGTAAAATGTACTAAGTGTATTCTGTGCACTTCTGTAACTGTTTAAAGAGTTGTCTCCGTAGCCAGAAATACTGGGATTTCCAACTACAGTCCCCCGATCAGGCGAACTTATTGGATTTTGCGCTATACTGCTATCCCCCCCGCTGTTCCAATAATCCGACAAGGACATTAATGAATTTCTTTTCGCCGCTTCTCTTTCGTCCAATATCTCTTTTTCATATGCCTTTTGCTTATCGGCCTGCAGTCCTTTATCCGTCGCTTCAGGAACAGCATTTTTTAATCCCGTGTCCTTGCCTTCTTCCCTGGAATCTTTCGGCTTGAAAATCAAATAAAGACAGGCTATGAAAACAATTCCCATAAGACCAAAGATCAAAGGCTTTTTGAGTTTGTCAACTTTTGATCTACCATCAATTGAACTCGAATTATCTGTTGTATTTCCGTCATCGACAATAAGACTTATGCGTTTATTCTCTTTCTCTTCCATTATTGTAATTTTTATTATTAATCAATGTGTCCTTTCTCAAAGCGTCATCGCCAATAGAAGGAGATTGGATGTGGCTTACTTCAATATGCCTATCTTCCTTGCCTAAGTCGTAACAGACCTTTACAAGAACACCGATACCCAGTGTGAGGTAACAAGCAAATAGAATAATGACATACCTGCATTGTGTCTTCAGTGGCAGTGCCTGCCATCTGTTATCGAGTCTTTCTAACTCGCTTTCTATCGTATTTCTAAAATTTTTCATAGTATTTCTCTGTTTGAAACAAATCCCTTAGCTAGATCTTTCTTTCCTCTACTATTTGTCTTAGCGTTCAATCACTTCTTCGTCCTTGTTAGATAGTACCCCGAATTTCAAAATCTGGAATCCCTGAGGGTTACTATCGGAACGAACACTGTTCAAAAGTGAGCATGACGTGACCAAGCTCCTTCGGGTCAGATTACTCGACCTGATAATAAACTGTTTTGCGTAAGTGGTTACTGCATACGGGTACGTACTAAAATTGCACACAACGCTATCAACCTCAATCCGCTGCTGCACATTACCGGAGATAATCCTATTGTAATATCCCTTCTCAGATAAATCCCGGTAATAATCAAATGCACTTTTATCTGCTAGATCAAAAGCTCGCTTCATATTGCTTTCTATAGCAGACTTATCTGGGGCAAGGGTAAAAAAAAGCTCGTGAAACCTTCTGACATGTTCCCTGGCCTCCACAGGTCTGTTGACGGCAGCATCTTGGGATAAAGCCAGCATTAGTGATTTCCCTTGATCCAAGACGTAGATCTTTTCACGTTGTTCCTTCGCAAATGAATAAGACTTCCATATCGCAAAACCAGTCAACCCCAGGCACATTATGGCAAAAACAATTGCATATAATCTGATTTGCTTAAAGCTGTTTTCAATATTTCTTAAGGTCTTGAACTCCATTTTTAATTAGATTTTTGATTTCCTTTATTTCCCATCAGTTCACCGCTAACTTGACCAAGCGCCGCACCTGCTCCCGCAGCCGCAACATTTCCGCTTCGCATAGCCATCTGACTCACATTTCTGGTGAAGTTGCCCGCTCCCCCGGCTTGAATAATCCACCCGGTCACAGTTGGTATCGTGAAGTAGCCCACAATTCCAATGATCATAAAGATGACATACACTGTATTGCTGGTATCGGGAATGAACGTCGGGTCATTGAGCATTTCGATATCCCGTTCCAATATCAGTGATTGTATTTTTGCTAGCATGGCACTGAACATATCGGCGACGGGTAACCATAAGTAAACACTTATATATCTTGTCAGCCATTGGCTTAAGGTACTCTGAAAACCGTCCCAAACCGATATCGCAAAGGCTATGGGTCCCAGTATCGAAAGTACGATCAGGAAGAAAGTCCGTATCGTATCGACGACCAGAGCCGCCGCTTGAAAGAGGATTTCCAAAAGTTCCCGAAGCCACTTTTTTGTTGCCTGCTCCATATTGTAGGCCGTCCTGTCCATGTACATTCCTGCCATCGTCACCAGATCGTTAGGAGCCCAGCCCAAGTCTTCGAGCTTTTTGTCGAACTCTTCATTATTGACCAGATAGGCAGTCTCCGGATTTCTGAGCACCGCTTCCTTTTCAAGTATATCTTTCTGCTGTTGTAATTTATTAAGGTCCAGCACCTGACTATCGAGCATGCTATGTGTGCCTTTTACAACAGGACTCAAAACCGCGTTAATCGTACCCAATACGATAGTGGGAAAAAACATTATACATAGTCCGATCGCAAAGGGTCTGAGCAGAGGAAAAACATCGATGGGCTCCGCTCTGCTCAATGCCTGCCATACTTTTAATGCGACATAAAACAAAGCCCCCAGTCCTGCTACTCCCTTTGCCACCGTTGCCATTGTTGCCGACATCGGCAACATCTCGTCGTAGAGCCCCCGAAGGAGCTCGTGTAGGTTATTAAACTCCATAATTTTTCTTTTGATTTACCAGTATTTTTGGCCTGCGGTTCCGTACAGCTCCATTACTCTTTTTGTATTGTTCTGCTTTTTGGCTCGAAGAATACTGACCGAAATGTTCTTACTCGTATAGTATCGAACAAGGCTGTGGTATTCTTTAACTTCCTTGTATACTCGGTCGATAATTTCCATTCTTTCTTTATCATTTAGGGATAGGCTGCTTGAAGTGATAATCTGTTTTAGATCTTTCAAAAGCTGTGTACTCTCATTTAGTAAGGCGGAATACCCATTCCCAATCGCCATCAGTTCATCAGCTGAAAAGTTTTTGTCATTCAACATTTTCCCGAAATTGTTAACATACATATCACTGACGTCCCCGACCAGTAAAACTGTTTGCTGAACCTTTCGTGCATCTTTCACCAGATTGTTGACCGCTTTCAGTTTATCGTAGTATTCTTTTCCCTGCTCGTAGACTTTCTTGACTTCGTTGAAATTCTTAACAACGTTAGAGACCGTATTAGAAGTCTGCACAATTTCGTTTGCGGAATTTAAAATTCCTGATGCTAGGTTTGTTGGGTCGGTTACGACCCACTGCGCATTTGCTCTTTGTGAAACGGCTAATGTTAAAACCATTACCACTGTGATAACAAAATTTTTCATTTTCTAAATTTTTAGGATTGATTAAATAGTTTAGTTCTCTTCTTTTGATAGTCCCTTGATCCTTCGTAAGGATATTTTTTTGATTGCTCCTTCAACATCACCTCCCAACTCATGAGCAAGATTCATTACCTCCATTTTTTCGGATTCTTCCGTAGTATAGGCCAGATATTCTTGCTGGCTAACTTCCGTTGCATAAACAGCGGAATGCGTTCCTCCCAGCCCGATCCAGACTTCCTTGTAAAGTCGCGTGGGGTCATTATCCTGGTTTATGCTTAATATCTGAGACTTTTCTCTTTCGGTCAGACCGAGCATTTTCTGGATGTCGTCGAATTTGTTGGCGTATTTGCGTTGATCAAGTAAAATCTTACAGTCTGAATTATTGATAATACTTTCACGTACAATGGGCGAATGAATGATATCGTCTACCTCCTGCGTTACCACCACCGCTTCGCCAAAGAATTTTCTAACGGTTTTAAATAAATACTTCAGATACTCCGCCATCCCCTCCTTTGCAATAGCTTTCCACGCCTCTTCTATCAGAATCATCTTTCGTATACCTTTCAGTCTGCGCATCTTATTGATGAAGACTTCCATAATAATGATCGTCACCACCGGAAAAAGAATCTTATGATCCTTTATCGCATCAATTTCGAACACAATGAAGCGCTTATTAAGCAGATCAAGCTCTTTTTCGGAGTTCAGCAAATAGTCGTATTCCCCTCCACGATAGTAAGGTTCCAATACATTCAGGAAGTTTGCTAGGTCAAAATCTTTTTCCCGGACTTCCTTCTCCTGAAGTACCTTTTTATAGTCCCCTTTGACGTATTCATAAAACCCGTTAAAACAAGGAACCTCTACTGTGTTTTTTATCCGGTCGATGTAACCTGAAACTGCATTTGATAAGGCAACTTCCTCGCTGCGTTTTGGAGCTTCGTCGTCTCGCTTCCATAAGGTGAGGATCAACGTTTTAATACTTTCTCTTTTTTCAATATCGAAGACATTATCTTCCGTAAAGAAAGGATTGAATGAAATCGGATTCTCTTCCGTATAGGTGAAGTAAATTCCATCCTGTCCTTTTGTTTTCCCGTTTATAAGCTCACATAACCCTTGATATGAATTACCAGTATCCACCAGCAGCACGTGTGTTCCTTGTTCATAGTATTGGCGAACCATATGGTTGGTAAAGAACGACTTCCCAGAGCCGGAAGGACCCAATATGAATTTATTCCGATTGGTAATAATTCCCTTTTTCATGGGCAGGTCGCTGATATCTACATGAATCGGCTTGCCGGTTAGACGATCCGCCAGCTTAATCCCAAATGGTGATAGCGAACTTTGATAGTTGGTCTCTTCGGTAAAGAAACAGAGTGCAGGTTCAATGAATGTATAGAACGATTCCTCTGCTGGAAAATCTCCTGCGTTACCCGGAATTCCTGCCCAAAACAGTGTTGCGGCATCTACAGTATTATGTCTTGGTTTACACTCCATCAATGCAAGTGCGCTTCCAACATCATTTTTAATATGTCGCAATTCTTCTCGATCTTCGGACCACGCCAATACATTAAAATGTGCACGGATAGAGGGTGAACCAAAAGAGTGTGCTTCATTTAAATATTTTTCAATCCACTCCTTATTGATCTGATTCGACCTGCTATATCTAGCAAGTGAGTGCATATTACGTGCGGATTTCTCGAACCTTCTGAGATTCTCTGCACTATTGTCAATAAACAGGAATTGATTATAGATATGATCACAATTGAGCATCAAGCCTACCGGACTTGCAAAAGAAAGCATACAGTCACTTCTATCAGTTGATAACCTATCATACCGTTGCGATTCGGACACTGATCCCGGCAGATCGTCGGTATCAGATAAAGTATGAAGAACCATTCTCTTGTTTCCGATACGAAGTTCCTCTGCACCCAGGGCAAGATCCTGTAAGGTCGATTCTTTCTGCCGCGATAAAGTAAAATAATTCTCCAGTAAGCCAGATTGGTCACCTGATCCCAAAATATCACTTTCTCCAAGCTGGTTCATTTTTATATGCCCGCTATCGTTTACAATCCTTTGAAATTGTGATACGACTTCTATAAAACGGCGCACCCCTTCTTTATCCTTGATTTCTTTGGGAATTAGATTCCCCTTACATAGACTGCTGAAATTGCTCTGCATGCGCATTCGATCTTTCGTGGTCTTCGTGATAAAAACATAGCAATAGTGATTCAAAAAGGGGCGTTCATTAAAATGCCGCTGAAATGATCGTGAAAGGAAACTGTGCTCCTCCCCTTCAAGATCCGGCTGGTATTGTTCCTTGAGGTACCAGTCCTGCTTATGCACAATACTATAATCAGGCAAAGTCTTCATTGCTTTGCTCCAAGATGAATGTATAGACTCATACACACTTGATGCAACAGTAAAGAGTTCTGGAAGATAGACTTGAAAGCAAACAGAAATATCGCCTTCTTTGGAAATGATACAATTATTCTCGACAACCAAAAGAGGAAATCTGCTCTCTAGCGTAGTAGCTTTACTCACATTTCTCATCTCACTTTGTTTTTATTGTTTAACCTTAAACAGTATTGTATCGACCGACGGCTGATGATATATTGAGGATGGCTCCTTTTTGCACCAAGTTTCATAAGACCATGCTCACCATATTTTGTATTGAGTGAGAAAGTCTTCCAGATAATGACCGATGCGGCTGTAATTCCGAAAGTAAGGCAGAGATACATGTGTGTATTGGCCATATAGAGGATCATCACCAGAATAAGCACCGTCAACAGTCCACCAGCAAACATAAACAGGTACTGAGCCTTTAACCCCTTGAACTCTACAGTCCTTCCTATTCCTTTATTGATATTGTATTTCATAGCAATATTTTTATAGAAAGAATGAACGTAGAATTGTTGCTGCAACAATTAGGAAAATACATGCTCCAAACCAGCTAGCCGCAGTCTTACTCGTATCAGGGTCTCCTGATGAAAATTTGTTATACACTTTCACACCACCAATTAACCCTACGACCGCTCCAATCGCATAGATCAGTTTTGTTGCCGGATCAAAGTAGGATGTCACCATTTGCGTAGCCTCCTGAATACCCGCAGTTCCATTTCCCTGACCAAAGAGCACATTCGAAAAGAGAATCCCAACAGCAACCAACATCAATTTTTTTTGTCTTCGATTTTTCATGTTTCATTACATTTTTTAGTTCGTAATACCCGCATCTACGGGCTTGGAAACAAAGGTGTTGCAGGATAGAAGAGTTATAGGGACAAGTGGTATGTTGTGTGCTAAACTTGCCGGAGTTTTCCTAATGGGAACGATAGATCAGGCATAAAAAAACCGCCAAACTTTTAAAGCTTGGCGGTTTGTGCCTGTATTATATTACATCTTTCTTCCCCGCTTCTTCTCGGGCAGATTATTATTCTCTTTAATGGTATTCTTAGTGGGTTGTTTCGATCTGTTTTCAGCGATCAGTTCGTCTATTCCCGACTTATTCCAGGGAATAATCTCAGCCTTAAACTCCAGCTTTAGTCCAATGCCTTTCAGATCATCGGTTTCCGGATAGCCGTTTCTACGGTTCCAACCAACCGGATCAAGCACCTTCACATCCGGTATTTCAATTAACAATAATTTTTTTGGGTATTCCGTCATATTCTCCCAGTCAGGATTTACCAGCTCATGAGTCTTGGGATCATATGGAAAAATATAAGAGTTACTCTCTAAAACATAATAGTCGTCAAGATCCGCAAAACGAATACCCATTGTAGAAAAATCGTCCTTTGGTCTTAAAAGATCAATCCTTGCATCCGCGTAAAAAGTCTGTCCCGCTAAATCAATAGTGGGTAAATGACCATGATCCAGTCGTTTTTTCAATAAATCCTGGTCAACCATCACATCAAAATCAGTTGATGATTTAAGCTCCTCCAATGTCTTTTCATATTTCCTGGCCATTCCATCGGGGTCTAAGGCAACAAATGGTGGAAGCAGAATTTCCAAGGTCTTTCCAGTAGCTTTATCAAAATGATCAAATGCATATCCGGCATCACCAAGATCATTCATGAAATACAGGGGATAAGAATTTTCAGGATTAGCTTTTTCCCGCAATTCATTTTTATCAACATCCACAATAAACTCAACTCCTTGAGTGGTGTAGATCGGTAGTTCCTTTTCCATAGCTCTTACATTTTAATATTTTTATATCTGTAAGCTAATCTCATTGGAAACATACATATCCGGACAAAATGAGAACATTGAAATACTAATTTTTCCTATAAAGTCCTTTTCGAAATGTTAGAGTGAGGTTATTTTAAACGTCGACCCGATTTGTTAGTTTTTTTTGTTTGCAGATGATTATTGTTGCATTCGTTCACCTCGTGTTTATTCACAATTCTGGCATTTTGTACAGTATTCTCTTTCAGGGATATTTCCAGTGTACCTATCTTTTCGGCTATAAATGTAACATGCAGATCTAATTGTTTTAAACCTGCTCTTGGGTCTAATCCATGTAGTAGGTTCCAGCCTACAGGATCCATCCGTTTTAAAGAAGGAAATGCAAACAGACCAACATTCTTCGGAATTTCCTTTGTTTTGACAAAATCCAGATCTTCCAGTGCATTTGTTGTAGTATTATAGGGAATTATATAGCAATCTCTGTTCGGATCATAATACTTTTGAATATCCACAAATAAAATGGGCTCAACTGACTTCGGATAATATGGTCTTAACATTCCTCTCTCTAAGTCAACAAAGTATTGTTGTTGGCTACCTGACCCAAAAACCAAATCCGGAATATTTCCGGCCATTCGTTCCTTAAACATATACGTATTGACCATTATTTCAAAATCTGTCATCTGAAGAACTTTTTGTAAACTGATATGTGCCGTTTCGGCAACTTCCAGGGGAGCCATTTTTACAAATTCAGGAATCTCGACATAGTGTGTTGTTTCAGGGTTGAAGGATTCTTTGGGGATATTTTTAAGCTTGGTGTCGTAATAAAATCCATAGCCATTTTTCACCTCATGCCAATCCCGAAAATAAAGAATATTGCTTTCATTGCTTCTTTCGCGGAGCTGGTAATTGACAACATCAACAATGAAATTAGTTCCCAAGATCTTAATTGTCGATAAACCATCTTTTCTATTTTCTTCATATTCTTCGCGAAGTTTTCTTGATTCCATATCTTCAATATCATTTTTTTTCAATGGTATCGTTTCAGCAACATGATGCAGCTGAACGTTACAAAAAATAACACCGGTGTATGCATTCCCTTCCTTCTCGGATGACTTGATACAGTCCAGAGCGGCCACATCCCTGACCTTCACCATTATGTGATCTTCTATTTTGTCCCAACTATCCTCCCTGGCTGGATCAACAACCTTATTTTTTCTGGTATCGTAATATAGATAAAACATCTGTTCATCTTCATCATAATAGCTTTGACGATAATCATACAAAGAAATCGTTTCACCTTTCCAGCCTTTTGGACGAAGTGAATTTTCCTCGTAAAGAACCTCGTAAATATTACCCGCCAAATCAATGGTGGGTAGCTCACCACTGACTCTTCTGTTATGAATTTTTTTATTATGATCTACAATAATTCCGTAATCAGTTCTCGTCTTGAGCTCCTCTAAAGTACAATTGTAGCTTTCCATCATCCCCTGTGGATCTAATACACCAAGACGTGGGACCTTCACCGGTATTTCCGCCTCTCCATTCTCCTTTCCACGACTTAAATTTTTTGTTTTGGGATTGTAGTTAAATTCATAGTTGGTATTGCAATCCTTCATATGTAAAAAGCTGATCTCGTTTTCTGGATTACCATATTCAACAAGAGCAAAGCGGCTTATATTTACGTAAAATGGTGTCCCTTCTATTTCAATTACAGGTAACCGTCTCTTCATTGTTTTATATTTTTTTGATTAAG
This sequence comes from Sphingobacterium athyrii, assembly GCF_003071065.1. Lineage (GTDB taxonomy): Bacteria > Bacteroidota > Bacteroidia > Sphingobacteriales > Sphingobacteriaceae > Sphingobacterium > Sphingobacterium athyrii. The sequence goes on from NZ_QCXX01000003.1 coordinate 746,270, forward strand.
TGCTTGTTTTCCCTCCTTTCTTTGTTTTGGTTCCATCATCAATAACTTAGATAATTTTCCAATTTTAGGTTTGATATTTACTTAGTAAGCCAGCCCACCTAATTCAACATTTAAAAAATCAACTGATCATTCTACTAAATAAAATTCTCAATATCGAATTTGTCAAAGTTATCCTGCGGATCATAATCAGCCGATTCATTGATGTTTAAATCTCTATCAAGAAGTGTCGCTATCCTTTTTGATGCGTCTCCAATGGAATTTTCCAAAAGACCATATAATTCTGTTCCCTGAATTTTACGCATTATTTCTACTGCCTCTTTTTCCTGAATTTCATTGACAACTTCCTGCTGTAGCAGCTTTCCAGCCTTCATTAATTCTTGCAAAGACACACCTTGTTCAAATCGCTCATCATCAGTTAGCCCTTCATGGTCTTCGTCCACATATTCCTCGCCAAAGTTTTCTGTGATCATTGCGTCTTTATAATCTTCTTTAATGCTTGCCGGTACAATATTTCTGGCGTTAGCTCCTGCCATACGCAACATCATCTTTTTACTGTTAATTAATTGCTTAGGAACATGATCATTTGCCGAAGAAATCGGTTTACCCATAATATCCGGTATTGCTTCGGGAAGCCGGTCCGGACTAAGAGTTTTTTGTGATTTTTCCGCTCTTACAATTTTTACCTTATCAACAGCGAGCAAAACAATAATTATTAGTAAACAGATCAGTATTACGAATTGTATCAATCCATCCATGACCTGCTTAAAAAAGTGGTTTACATTTAGCCGCAAACTCTTCCGTCAATCTTTTCTCAAACAAATCAAAATGATGGGAAAGTATATTGTCAAGGTATGCGTACAATGGAATTTTATCGCCCCCTATTATTTGCACGATCCGCGTCAGACGCTCATGGTATTCCGCTCGCAGATAGATACTTCGCTCTCCTCTTTTGTCCATATTTTTCCTACCCAGAAACATCTTTTCATATGTTTCCTTTTCCACGATTGCGTCCTGATGTACTTTAATAGTTACTTCAACTTTATTATTTTGCTTTTTCATATTATAAAATCGGTTTAAATTTTTCATTAAAATATTCTGTAATATCTTCCCCAAATTCCCGGAAATGATATTCCAGAATATTGTCGATATAAGAATAGAGTGTTATTTTCTCCTCTCTTGTCAGTTGTACAATCCGCAACAGCCGCTCATGAAATTCAGATCTGATGTAAACGACCTTACCGTTTCTTCCTGACGGAAAACGGTTCACCAAAAAAGTTTCTTCAAAATCTACCCTTTTGGATAATCGAGCCTTACTCTTATCCGTCTTACTGTTCAGCTGTGGTTCCGGTTTACTTCCACTTCTATTTGACGGCAATGGCTCATCCCCACTCATGATGTTCATTAAGTACTCTTCATCAATATTGGGTTTCTCAAACGCTTTACGATCTTTATTTGTTGCCATTTTAATTGATTAGAGATGAATGATTTTTAAAAATTCCCTGATAAATTCATCCAGCCGTGTAGCCTTCAGAAGCTGTGGTTCAGCAGGCAAAAGACTGGATTTAAACACATAGTTACTCGTATCGTCCGTTTCTTTCCGAAAGCGCTTACTGTCCATTATCCGGGTATTCATTACCGGTATTGACAGATTTTGTATTACGCGCTGATAAGCATCGTAAAGGCTGGTCTTTTCACGACCATCGACCTGATTCCAAAAAAGATATAAAGCTTGATCTTGGGAACCGGAACCTGAGACAGGAAGTCGTAAAAATGCTTCACTAAAAGCTAGTGTACTTTCTACTACAAGCCGATCAGCAGTGATCGGTGAAAAAATAAAATCCATCGCTTTTAGTGCACTCAGTACGCCCTGCGTATTTGCTGTTCCGGGCAGATCAAAAAAGATTATATCCGGTTGGACTGAATTATGTTCTTTGTGATCAAAGGCCATGTCAAGTGCATCCTCTGCTTTACATTTGATAATAGGATATGCTTTCTTATTGATGGTCTGAAACTGTTTCATGGCAAGTCTCTTATGGTAGTCACTCACCATAACAGCCTTTTTATCTCTCTCCCGCAGATTGATCAGGCTATGCTGTGGGAAATCACAGTCGATAATTAATACATTATAACCAAGACGGTAATGCATTACACTGGCTAGTAATGTGGTCATAGTTGATTTTCCTACTCCGCCCTTTTGCGTATAAATACTAACCTTTAAACTTTTCTTAATTTCTTCCATACTGTATAAATTTCAATTTGTACATCTATCTATAAACTTTGTCGTATTGTATTAGATATGCATAGCCTGAAAAACCTACACTTTACCTGCTGGTTATTTATAAAAACTCTTTAACAGATTACTTCAAAAACCGATATTTTGTAAAAAATATACCCGGATATAAATGTTTAATATTTTATATTTTCTCTTATGTTTTACCGCTTTTATTGTTGTATACTTTTAAAACCTAATACTTTTATAATTTTAAGGCAGCAAATACGCCTTCGTTCTTTAGTAGGGGTTTTGCCAGTTCTAATACTTTACTGTAAAGGAAAAAAACAAATTTCCCGGTATTCGAAAAGGTGTCCTATTATTCCTTCTTATTCCGATTCTTTCCGAATCGAAATCATAATTCCTTCATTTATTGCAACACTATCTATTCTGTTCCCAAGAACAGAGCAAGTTGTGTTTTGAGTGCCTCAAAACTCGTTTTGTGCCCCAAAACGACTTGCTCCTGCCGAGGGCGAGGTAATCCTCCGAAGTCGGATTTACCATTTTAGTTTTTGTGGCTTAAAAGTGAATACTGTGGAAAATCGAGGAACCTGCTTCGATTTTTTAATTAACCACTGCTACAATCCACTATGTTTTAGGGAAAAAAGATGGCAACAATAAATAAAGGTGGAAGAAACCCAAAAATCGATAAAGCGGTGCACCGCTACGTATTTCGTTTAACAGATAAAGAAAATTCAAAATTTCTAACGTTGTTTGAGCAGTCAAGGATGGATACGAAAGCCAAGTTTATCGTGAGCGTTCTCTTCGAAAGACAGATCAGATCGGTGCAAATTGATAAAGGTGCGATGGAATACAGCATTAAGTTATCGCAGTTTTTTGCTCAGTTCAGAGCAATTGGCGTGAATTATAACCAGATAGTAAAGATTCTTCATACACATTTCGGAGACAAAAAAACAGTACTTTATCTCGGTAAACTGGAAAAACAGACCATCGAACTCGCTGAACTGTGTAAAGAGATCCTTGTGCTCAGTAAAAGATTTGAAAACGAATATCTGCTTAAAAAAGGTAAAATATGATCGCCAAAATTGGACATGGATCAAGGATTTACGGGGCATTGCTGTACAATCATACGAAGGTATTGGAAGATAAGGCAGCAATTTTAAGCATGCATAATATGCTTGAAACCCCAGATGGAAATTATACGACCGGACAGTTGCTATCTTCTTTTCTACCTTATCTCTCAGCAAATAAGAAAACAGAAAAGACAGTACTTCATGTTTCCCTAAATCCAGATCCAAAAGATGCAGTCTCAGATGCGGATTATATAAAAATTGCGAATGATTATATGCAGCAGATGGGTTACGGTGACCAACCGTATATCGTATTTAAACATAGTGATATTAACCGCTCACATATTCATATCGTCTCAACAACTGTCGATAAAAATGGAGTTAAAATACCGGATTCTTTTGAGAAAAAGCGATCAATGGAAATCTGTAGACAACTGGAAAGGGATCATAATTTAACTCAGGTCGATGAGAAGAAAAAAGCTGTTGATACTGATCTTTTTCAGCCTGTAGATTGTACGGGGCAAAACATCAAAAACCAAATTGCTTCGGTCGTTAGATATCTTCCAAAATATTATGGGTTCCAGACTTTGGGATCCTATAATGCATTGCTGTCATTGTTTAATATCACAGCGGAACATGTCAAAAAAGAGCATAACGATGAGATTAAAGAAGGTTTGGTATATTTCGCGCTTGATGCCGATGGAAATAAATCCAGCAATCCGTTCAAATCATCATTATTTGGTAAACAAGCAGGGTTGGCGGCATTACGAACCCATTTTGAGGAGAGCAAGGTCATACTTCATGAAACTAAAGCGGCAATAGCTCAGGTGGTGAACGAGGGAATGAATAGCACGACAAATCAATACGATTTTAACAACTTTCTCATTCGGAAGGGTATTAATGTCGTCATACGAAGAAATGAAGATGGACGGCTTTATGGAATAACATTCATAGACCATAATACAAAACAGGTATTAAACGGTTCTCAGCTTGGAAAAAATTTCTCCGCAAATGCATTTCAGGAATTGTTTTCTAATTCTAGTTTACAAGGAAAGGAAAAAAAAATTCAGCAACATGACCTAAAAATTCCAATTGATCGGACGACCAAAGCAGCAAAAACTGATGTACATCCCATTTTTGATTTTATGGTAAGCCTATCAAATATTGGAGATTATGGATTCTTGGATTCGCTGCTTTTGGAAAATTTCTCTGAAGATCCCGAAGAATTAGCCTTCGAATTCAAGATGAAGAAAAAAAGAAAAAAGCGGAATACTTAAATAGGTATTAAACCACTTTTTCACGAATTATTACTGGTTATTAATTGCATCTAGTCCTTTTGTGCATGCTAAATGATTTAAATAAAGGATGAAAAGTCTTCATTTCACCTTTCGAGCTTCAGTAGAAATTTGTATTTTAGATTTATGGCAAGAATATATTATCACGAAGAAAAATTAAGTGGAAAACCTTTTGAAAATGATATAATTAATTTACAATTTTTCGACTTCATTTTTAACAATACCAACACCAACAAATTTGAAATTAAACCTGTTTCAAGTAGTTCTTTTTTTGGTTTACTAAAATCAACAAAAGAAACCTTTAAAACTGTAAGAATTTCACGAGACGGAATAGATTATAAGACAACGGAAGGAAGTTTTTATCTGCCAAAAGCAATAATTTTTTACGACAATGACGACTTCAATTTTCCTTCTGAATTCTATTTTATTGCAAAATTGGGCGAAAAAATAGAAATTCGAAAGTGCAATGGCGGAAAAGATGTCAAATGGTTTCAAATTCCTGATTTGCATCAAGAAGTTACTGATAGCAAAATCATTTCAAAAATAGAAAATACCATTTTAGAAGTAAAAAAATTGGTTGAAACTACACATAACAAGCAAATCGACATAGATAAAGAAAAGAAAAAAGAGCAAGAACTAAAAACAATTGAAGAAAATAGACCTTTCTTAAGTGAAACACAAATAAATGCATACAAAGAATTAACGGAATTATGCATCAACTTGAACTCAAAAAAGCAAGATGTTATTGCGTTTATCGACAAGCTTAAAAACTATGACAAAGACAGTCAGTATTTTACAACACTGAATTATGTAATGGATTTTTTAGAAAAAAATGGAACTCCATTCATTTTGAGATTGGATTGGAAAGCTGGTATTGAAGATTTAGAATGGGTATTGAGTTCATCTTTGAAAGAGAATTATAATCTATCAATAGACTTACCTAATGAAAGTCATTATGAAGAAAATGCATCTGTTTCTTTCGACAATGTTTTTGAGGATTTTGACAAACTGCTAAGACAAAAAGGATTGCAAATGGGATTTATTGATACGCAGTCAGATGAATACGTTATTGTGTTGCATAAAACAACAGATAAAGACAAAATGGAAAAAGTAATTAAAGAGATCGGATACGACTATTATGAAAAATAAAAACTACCGCTAACAAGGGTTTTGCAATAGCGGGCAGGAAGTTATCAATTCACGTTTTGTGCTTCGGTCGAAATTTGTATTTTAGTTAAAGCTTCCGGCTTCGGTTTGCTCGCCATCACCAAGGCCAGAAACGTTAGCCATCACTTTATGACCTACCGAAAACACAAGAAGAAAGTATGAATATAACAGAACTTATAAATTTAATTAAGCAGGATCAAAACTGCGAAATCAGACCTGCGAATAAGGAAATTGCTTTGCCAACAAATATTCCTGACGACTTAAAAGAGTTTTACGAATTGACAGACGGAATTAAATTGTTTGAAAGCGAAACATACGGAATAACGATTATAGGACGAGAAGAATTTATTCCGACAAATAAATACTTATATCCAAAAGACGATGTTATTTGGGAAGAACTTGAAGGTGAAATTTGTAACGAATGGTATTTAATAGCAAAAGCCGATGAAATGAGCCAGTATATTAGCATCGACTTGACAAGCGAACGAAATGGGCAATGTTATGACAGCTTCTATGAAACTCATTCATTACAAGGCGACTCTGCAATTGTTGCGAAAAATTTTACTGATTTGTTAAAAAACTTGTACGCAAACAAAGGAGAACATTGGTATTGGCTACAAGAAGATTTTGAAAAATTAGGAGACGCTTATGACGAACCAATAGTGTAATAGCTCCCACTATCGCAAAGCCCCGAAACGTTACCAGCAATTTTAAACCGAACGTTGTACCAAAATTACTTGAATATAAAAAAACTAAAATGAATAAAGGATTATACTCTTTTGTAAAAGATGATGAAATGTTTGTTATAATATGTAAAACAGAAAATCCGACTGAATGGCAACAATTAAGAACATTGGATGGTTGGGAAGTTGAGTCAGATGACCAATTTTATATTATGGGAACTGATGCACGAGCTGAGTTAGAAAAAACGACATCTGAACCGTTATTAATATATAAATCAAATGAAGAGATATACTTTCAGTGTTCAATAAGTAATGAAATTGTTGATTTTTTGGAGACAAAAGAAACTCTTGGATTTTTTCTTATTCAATCAGAACTATCAATAGGAAAAGAACAAGCCTACAAAATGTTTTTAGAAAACGAAATTGAAAGTCTAATTTGTGCATTTTATACTGAAAATAAAAAGAATGAGATATTTGAGTTAGATGTTGAAGGAAATATAACAGGTCTAAAATAAAGTATCTAAAAATCACTAGTAAAAAAAAACTACGGCTAACAAGGTTTTTGCAATAGTGGGGCGAAACTGCAAGGTTCAACGGTTGTTCTTCGATTCAACTTTTGTGCAAAATTGAAGATTTGTGCTTCGATTGCCCCTACCATCGCCAAGCCCCTAACCGTTGGCGGTAATTTTACCGGACCCTAACAAAAGAGTAACTTATGGCAAAAAAGAAAAAAACACTTCCGAAAAATTTTGACGAATTAATAGAAGAAAATAACATCGACAATCTCAAAAAAGTATTTGATACTTGTGAATTAGATGCAAGAGGCGGTTACGGAAAAGCAACCGCTCTAAGTTTCTTCAATGTTCCTGATGAGCTTGTTCGTTGGTTGGTAGAAACCGGAGCAGACATTGAAGCAGTAGATGATTACGAACACACGGCACTTCATCGACATACAATGGCTCGAAGTGGTAAGATTACTATATTTTTGGAACTTGGTGCAAACGTAAATGTAGTGGACAACTATGGCGACACACCTTTACATTTTGCGGCAGGAAGTAGTTTTAATGTTTCATCTGTAAAGAAACTTATTGAATATGGAGCAGACACCAAAGCTCTAAATGCAAATAAGCAAACACCTCTTGAAAAAGCTTTAAGTCGAGCAAACAATATTGACATTAAATTTTTAGTTGAAATATCACAAATACTACTACAAAAAGATACCGAAATAACGCAAAAAATGAAAGCTGAAATTACTCGAATAGGAGAAAATTTTGAATTTCATCGTGAAAATTTCAACAAAGATTACCTGCAAGAAACAGACGAAGCATTAAACAAACTTTATGATATATATAAAGTTCCACCCGTAAAAAAACGCTTTATGCACGATGGTCTATCCCCAATTACTGTAAGCGGAACAACTTGGCAAAAACAATTTGAAGAATTGTGGGAACTTTTAATTCCGTCAAACGGAAGTGCAAAAACAATACAAGGAGAGGTTGTACGAATTGCAGGGAAAGTGAGAGATGAGATATACAGAAACGGAGGCGGAAATTGGAACATTGATTTCAAAAAAATGTTGGACGCATTTCTTAAGCATTTAGCTACAAATAATGCTTTATCGGTTGATGAGCTCGAAAAATCAAATTCACTTGTACAAGATATTCGCAAAAATGGAGATGCGGAAATTGACGAACTTAATTATTTATGCGAACTTGCAACAAAATGGGTAGGTCTTAACCCAACACCAATTTTACTTGAAAAATCAAATTATAAAAGATAAAAACTACTTCCAACAAGGGTTGTGCATCGGGCGGGCTGATTGCAAAATTCAACGGTAGTTTTTCAAGTAAACTTTAGTAATAAGATAAGCTTTTGTGATTGGATTTACCGCCAGAACGCAAAACTGAAAAACTTAAGAGATAATTGCATATAACCAAAACACAATAACAGAAAACTATAAAAAATGAAACAATTATTCAAACTTGCCCTTATTACTTTCGTAGCTAATCCTGTCTTTGCATTTTCTCAATCGAACAAAAATTATATCAGTGTTGGTTATTCCAGTGTTTGCTGTGGAACGCCATCCGACAAACCAATAATGAATTATATCAAAAATTTTGAAAAGGAAAACAAATTGAAGCCTTTTGAAATATTCTTAGAACGCGGCTTAGGAAAGGAAGGCGAACACGCATTTTATATTGGAACAGGTAACTTGAACACCAAATTGTTAAAATCTTTTTTAAACGGATTGGAAATTACAGCTACGAGCCAAAATAAACAACGTTCGAGAAAGGGAGATGGATATGTAAATGTGGACGATAAATTAACATCAAACTCAACTTTGAAACGCATAAAGATCAAACCCAGAAACGCCATTAGTTCAATTGTAGCTTATGATTATAAAAAATAAAAATACATTTTGAATAAGAAATGTTAGACCTACCACGATATCCTGATCAAAAAGTTTCTTTTGGCCAATCAAAAAAAGCATCGATATTTCTATCGATGCCTAGCTTTATTCTGTAATTGGAGCATTTCTTAAGTGAAAATTCGATAACGAAGAGAAATCGCTCTCCAAATGTCATTTGCAAGATCTTCATCCTTGCCATGTTCAAAAAACCACTTCTTATCTTTTTTGACCATTTTCTGCACTACACCATCCAACAGAACGCTAATTTCTGTTTGATTCTTTTTTAGATCCGTTTTTAATAAAACAACCTGGTAATCCTTCGATTTAAAAGTAATTCGGAAAGTTTGTTTATCAAAAGGACTCTCCGATTTCCCTATTGTATCTTCCATATCTGCTACGTGCCCACATTATTTTTACTCAATACCTCAACACAAAATATAAATATTTTTGAAACTATTCAATCAATTTCTCAAATATCAATACGCCGGATTAAGATATCATAGGTAAAACTATCCACCTCATAACCCTTTAAAATAAAAATAGCCATTCCCTCAATATCTATGCTGAAAATTCCCAGCTATGCAAGAAGATGATTTACGAGGGTTAGCCAAAATTATGGCGTTTATGCGCGCCGTCAGCATCCTGTTGGTTCTAATGAATTTCTACTGGTTCTGCTACTCATTTTTTTATTCACAAGGATGGACGTTGGAAGTAATAGAAAAAATACTTCAGAATTTTCAAAGAACCACCGGGCTGTTCAATTATTCTTTTAACAGTAAGCTCTTCGCACTGATTTTATTAGCACTGAGCTGCCTGGGAACCAAAGGGGTAAAAAATGAGAAAATTAAATGGAGAAATATTAATACCTTCCTTATTACAGGTTCTGTACTCTACCTACTAAATTTCCCACTTCTTCAATTTTCCAGTTCACTATACATGCTGACGACCTCTACGGGATTCATATTGATGATGGTTGCCGGACTATGGATGAGCAGATTGCTAAAAAGCAGATTATTGGACGATCCTTTTAATAATGAAAACGAAAGTTTTATGCAGGAAACCAGCTTAATGCTTAATGAATACTCTATTAACCTTCCTACTAAATTTTATTATAACGGTAAATGGAATGACGGCTGGGTCAACGTTGTCAATCCATTCCGAGCCACAATTGTGCTTGGGACTCCTGGCTCCGGTAAATCATACGCAATCGTAAACAACTATATCAAACAGCATATTGAAAAAGGTTTTGCAATGTATATCTATGATTTCAAGTTTGATGACCTTTCTACAATAGCTTATAACCAACTTTTAAAACACTCAAATAAATACAAAGTTAAACCGCAGTTTTTTGTATTGAATTTTGATGATCCACGCCGCAGTCACAGGTGTAATCCGCTCAATCCAAAATTTATGACCGACATTTCAGACGCTTATGAGGCTGCCTATACCATTATGTTAAACCTCAATAGGTCCTGGATTCAGAAACAGGGAGATTTCTTCGTTGAATCCCCTATTATCCTGCTTGCTGCAATTATCTGGTTTCTAAAAATTTATGAAGATGGTAAATATTGTACATTTCCGCATGCTATTGAATTTCTGAACAAAAAATATGCTGATCTATTTACTATTATGACAAGCTACTCACAACTTGAAAACTATTTGAGTCCATTTTTAGATGCATGGGAAGGAGGAGCTCAGGATCAACTGCAAGGGCAGATCGCCTCTGCGAAGATTCCGCTCTCCCGTATGATTTCTCCACAACTTTATTGGGTAATGACAGGTGATGATTTCACATTGGATATCAATAATCCCAAAGAACCAAAAATACTTTGCGTTGGCAACAATCCGGATCGACAAAATATTTATTCAGCAGCACTTGGGCTCTACAACTCCCGTATTGTCAAAATGATAAACAAAAAAGGGCAATTAAAAAGTTCTGTGATCATTGATGAGTTGCCTACCATTTATTTCAGAGGGCTTGACAATCTTATTGCCACTGCACGTAGTAATAAAGTATCTGTATGTCTGGGATTTCAGGATTTCTCGCAACTGATAAGGGATTACGGAGACAAGGAGGCTAAAGTGATCCAGAATACCGTAGGAAACATGTTTTCAGGACAAGTTGTTGGTGAAACGGCAAAAAGTCTTTCTGAACGTTTTGGAAAGATAGTACAAAAGAGACAATCAATTTCAATTAACCGAAATGATACAAGTTCCTCTATCTCTACTCAACTGGATAGCCTGATTCCTGCATCTAAGATTTCAACATTATCACAAGGAATGTTCGTTGGAGCAGTTGCTGACAACTTTGGTGAGAGAATAGAACAGAAAATATTCCATGCCCAGATTGTGGTAGATACTGAAAAGGTTGACAACGAAACGAAGAATTCTAAACCCATTCCCCAGATCCGCTCCTTTCTAGCAGAAACAGGTAAAGACTGCATGGACAAAGAAATTGATGAAAATTACCGGCAGATAAAACTAGATGTTTCAGTTATTATTGCAAACGAACTGACAAGAATCCAAAATGATCCTGAACTTTCACATTTGATTCGGCGGGATTAATTTTGTTTTCAAGTAAATATAAACGTTATTGCTTTAGTAATCGTTTACTTTTTAGCGGATAAATTGCGTAAAAACATGAAAGAACTGATCGAAAAAATTAATGCTCGCTTTGAAGCATTCAAAACTGACGCGCAATTATTATCTGAAAAAGGAAATAAAGCCGCAGGAACAAGAGCGCGAAAATCTTCTCGAGTCTTAGAAAAACTGTTGAAAGAGTTTAGAAATACATCTATGGAAAATTAAAAGTCAAAAAATAGCCTCTCCAAGTCTGAGAGGCTACTTTATTTATTCCGCTGTTTGAAATGACTGGAATTCTGAACTTCCTGAATGAACGTTTCAGTATTTTCTACAGGATCTTTCCGTCCCTGTTCTGAATCCAATGAAACTTGAATCTGCCTTTCGATAGACGCAAGTTCTGTCTTCAAATCTGCCAGCAACTTATCTTTGCTCCATAAACTGTTAATCATATCATTTAACACAGTCCGGTCCTTTCTCAAGTCTTCGATTTTCTCCCCTTCAGTTTCAATTAAATTAGGAAGTTTCTGCAAGGCTTTTAAGAAATTTAGAGAAGCCCGCTCTGGGTCGCTGGCAATAATACCATTATTATGTGTGTACTTAATATTTCCTTCTCCACAGATAAAAAAACGGTTGTAATGTTCCAAAGAACCAGCTTTATCGTAAACTTCCGTTTTTACCAAAATATGAAATCCATATAGAGTTCCTATTTCACTATACTCACCGCCAGTTTGTGATACTGCAGCAAGCTTGTTGAGCTTAGCTCCAATTTCCTTGATCCCTGCATCTTTAGAGACACCATGCAAAAGAACTGGATTTAAAACATTTCCTTCCTTTGATCTTTGAACTCGTTGTTTAAAATTGTTCCAGTCGCCACTGATTCTTTCGAACCGGGAAGTTCTTGCTTCTAGTTCTTCTACCAAATGCTCTAGTTTAGAAACAGAACTCCACTTCGATCGTATAAAGGCATGCTTCTCGCTTTCCAGAGCAGCTATTTTCTTTTCAACCTTCGCCTTTTCCAGAAGCTCTGTATTACCGGACAGCAAAGCAACATATTCAGCAAAATTCATTCCTGAGCTTTCATCAACTCCCCCTTCGTCAATAGTTCGTCCACCTAAACTGTTACTCTTCAATTGGCCAATAAAACGTTGCTTATTGGCAAGGGTATTAAATTTATAGGCATCGAGAGATTTATCAACAGCATAAATAAAAACATCGACCTTATTTCCTGCAAAGAACTTCGCAATCTCGTTGCCCTTTCTTACCGCACGCCCGTCCCGCTGTTCAAGATCAGAAGGGCGCCATGGAATATCCAGATGATGGACAGCAACTGCCCTTTTCTGGGCATTTACACCCGTTCCTAGCATCTCGGTAGAACCAAACAGAACCCGGATCTTTCCGTCATTGGTCGCTTTGATCAGAGCAATACGTTGATCCTCTGTTTTAGCTTCCTGCATAAACCGAATTGCACCAGCGGGAATATTATGATCCTGCATCAATTTCCTTTTGATCTCACTATAGATATTCCACTCGTCCGGTTTAAATGTTCCAAGATCAGAAAAAACAAATTGAGTCCCTTTCTGTGCATCGAATTTTTTATAATATTTTGCAATATTCGCAGCACACACTGAAGCTTTGTTTCCCGGATCATCACCGTATTTTGGTGAAATAAGCCGCATATCCAAAGACATTTTTCTGGCGTAATCTGTTGCAATAAGCATCTTGGCTTTCTGCTCAGTTGGTGAAAGCGGAGCCCGTCCCAACAATGCAGCATTGCCGCTCTTAGCGAATTCCATCAACTTTTTGATGAAGATCTCCTGATCTGGTGTAGGAGGAATATGGTAGAGGATCTCATTTTTTGAAGGCCGGTCAATCCCAATATCAATTGCGGTACGGTAATCAGTGATTTCTGTATAGAATTGAGACAGCTCCGGAACTTTAATAAAATGACGAAAGCGCTCTTTCTGTACGATATTGTTTGCCACCGAAAACTCGTAATCGATAGACTTACGGGCAAAAATGGCAGCCCAGGCATCAAAACAGTTTATCTGCTGTCTTTCCAGTGCTTTTGGTCTTAAAAACTTAAAAAGACAGTATAGTTCAGTCAGTGAATTGGAAATAGTGGTGCCGGAAAGAAATGTAGCCCCCAGATCATTTCCATTCCGCTCCTGGATGGTCCGGATCGCGAAAAGAAGATTGAACGCTTTCTGGCTGCCTTGTACATTTCCAAGACCTGCTACTCGATCATGGCGTGTATTGAACATCAGATTTTTAAATTTATGGCTTTCATCTACAAACAGATGGTCTATTCCCATCATCTTAAAATCAACAATATCATCTTTTCGATTTTCAATATCATTTTCAAGTGTCTTCAACTTTACATTTAAGTTCTTTTTTCGGATTTCCACCCCCTTAAGCATAGCTCCAGACACATCTTTTCCCTGATTGCGCAATGCGTCAAGATTTTGTTCCACTGAAAGAAGTTCCGCCTGTAAAATCTCTTTTTGTAATTCGGGTGACTGCGGAATCATTCCAAACTGGTCATGCGTAAGAATAATGCAATCCCAATCATTATTCTTGATGTCGCCAAAGATCTTAAGCCTTTTCTGTGGTGTAAAATCCTTTTTACCAGGATATAAAATTTTTGCAAATGGATAAGCTTTTCGATAGGTCTCCGCAATTTCGTGTACATTGGCCTTTAACGCTATGATCATTGGTTTATGGACCAAGCCAAGGCGTTTCATTTCTTGGGCGCCCGTGCACATGATCAATGTTTTCCCTGCCCCGACTTCATGATCACAAATACCACCCCCGTTACTTTTCAGCATCCATACAGCATCCTTTTGGCTCCCATATAAATCATCGATCCCCAGGGCTCTTCGATCAAGTCCGGGAAATGTCTGATGGCTACCATCATAGTGTGGCCTGACATAACAGTTAAAGAGCTCATTATACCGTACTGTTAAATCATTCTTAAAATCATCGTTTTGTTGATATAACCAATCAGTGAACTCACTTCTTATTTCATCGATCTTCCCGTTTGCCATTTGGATCGCTTCCATATCCCTCACTTTTATGGAAGTGCCGTCTGCGAGGTGTTCTGTTTTAGATATATCCGGCGTAGTGTTTACAAGCGCATGACGTAGTAGATTTAAACCATCAAAAGTCCGGCTCTCGGACTTGATCGCATACTTTTCAGTAATTTTTATATTGCTCGATTTCGAAATAACAGCAAAATCGTCACTGCTTTCCGCATAAGTGATGTCTACCTCGGTATCAAATAAATGACTGGCGAACTGGCTATAGATCTCTTTTCCGATCCACCGCTCACCAAGGTTAAAATCCAGTTCTTCAAAACTAATAGGTTCCGGGCATACTCTTTCGAGCGCCTCCAAACTGCGCTGTGATTCTTTATCTTCAGGATGTGACAGCAGATATTCTCTAAGCCCTTTCGCTTTTTCAACTACATTGCCGGACAAAAACCTCTGAGAAACTTCCAATGCACCAACAAGCCCGTTATAATAAACATCCCCCTGCAAATTTTCTTTCAGCTCCTCTTCCGAAAGTCCACTGATTTTGGTCATGTAGGTTAAGTCAACCCCGCCTGTCAGATTTAAGGACGCAGATAAGGCTTCATGTGGGGTGCTCACTGAAATTTCTTGTATGGAAAAACTTACCGGATGATCAAAAATATCAGACTTATGGACAATACCACCAACAACACGTTCCAGAGATGGCATCTCATTTCCTGCAGTATCGACTTTGATAAATTTTATATTATCTTTCGAATTCAAATGACCGAATGATCTGACGAAACCATCATACAAAGTATTTAGCCTTTGTCTATTTTCAATGTCCTCCTGCTGATTCTTAGCTTCAAAATTATAGAGATCATTGTAGCAGTCTCTTACTTGTATATAGGCCGTAAGACGCGATCTATCCTTAGCAGACAGATCAATCGGACTAAAAATGTACTTCGAATCGCTATGGCTCCATTCTATTTTTCCAATCTTTTCCTCAAATTCCACAAGCATATTATCTCGGTAAAAATCCTTTGTGTCCGCGGTAAAATATTGTGGTTTCACATCAATTTTAGAATCGTCTCTCGTTTCCTCAAAAAGCGAAGGAAATGCAGTCTTTCTCAGGGTTTTTGATTTTGTCTGTGCGGTATTTCTTTTTTGGTTATACACTTCACCATCAGATTTTTCCTTTTGTTTCCCATGTTGAATACTGCCTGGCTCATCCTCAAAAAATGAAAGCTGTTTAGTTCTTTCAATACGATTTTGTGCTGTATTAGATCTCTTCTTTTTAGTCTTAGCCTTTGAATTTTCAGTAATTTCCTGATCCGAAAAAAGAGTGAGTTGTATGGCGTTTTCTTCTATAGGTTTCTGAGAGATAATTTCATCGGGCTGTTGTGAGGTTAAATTATCTTTCTGCTTTTCTGTCGCTAAATTCGCTTGATGGCTGTTATACAGTTCCCGATTGAAATAATTAGCAAAATCCGCTGTTAGTTTTGTCTTTAGATCGTTTGAAATTGCGTCAATGCCCCCATCGTGCAGATGAATTGTCGCCACCTTTCCAAATTGATCGGTATCTTGAAAAGAACGTGTTGCAATGATCCTGTTGGCATTGTAAAAAAGTAAGTTGCAGTTTTGAACGGTACCTGTAAAATCACGGGCACGGCCTGAAAGTGCCCGCTGCCCTGTATTCTTCTGTAGAACAATCAAATCTGTCCCTACCGATGTCCCACTTTCCTCAAACAAATTATTAGGTAACCGGATTGCTGAAATCAATTGATGTTCCTGCATAAGTGCTTCACGGATCACTTGATTTGAAGGACTATTAAGAATGCCCTGTGAAGTGATAAATGCAAGTATGCCACCTTCACGTAGTTTATCTGTAGCTTTTAAAAAGAAATAATTATGTACACTTTGGGCTGCAAACTGTCTTGCTGGGTCTTTTCCCCGTGAATAGGATATATCAAAGACCGCCGTCGTGCCAAAAGGTATATTGCCAATAATTAGATCATATCCGACTTCCTGATCTGGAATATATTCAAAGCCTTCAACATGGACTTTAACTTCCTTACCATAGAAATTCCGTAGTATCTTTCCAGTAAGCAGATCCTGCTCATAGGCCGTAACGCGAATATCCTTTACATCTTGAAACTGCTCTATGAATGCCCCAACACCGGCGGAAGGCTCTAGCATGCGACCAACTCTTACACCGCTCTCCTTGATCACATTTGCAATGCTATTTGCTACTTGCTCCGGCGTATAAAAGGCATCGAGAATAGAACCTTTTAATGCTGTGACATAACTTTGGTATTCTGCAAAAGTGGCTGAATTATCCTTAAGGAGCGTGAACAGCTCTTCAGTTAATGGATAGTAGGATCGATCTCCCGCTTTCCATTTATTGATAGAATCACTGGATGCGATTGGATTCAATATAAATTTCAGCCCACCAAATCCTGAAAACTTTTTCAGCAGCAGTTTTTCAGTAGCAGAAGCTTTTCTACCCTCCTTTTCAAGAACGAAAGCAAGCTTTATTGCATCAATATTCTGTCGAAGATGACGCTTCTTATCGAATGCCATTTTCTTCGATCCATAATGCAATCAAACCCGTCAATTCCGTATAAAGCAGATCATAATCGGTTGTATATGCAAAATCATCTGTAAGATCATATCTGCCAAAAATATCAACACAGTGCGGAAGGATTTTTAGGGCAAAGTCCCTAAAATCCAATTCATCAAAGACATCATTAAACTCATAGGTCAATACTTCAAAAAGTGTATCAAATTTTGAAAAGTGCAATCCTTCGTAGAGAATAAAATCTGCAATCTCGTCACAATTGTTTACATGATTACCTGCCCTGAACGCGCCATCATAGGCATTGGCTGCCCACCTTGCCCGCTGTTCAATAAATTTGCTGTCTTTGGATCTTTCCGGGAAGCTTGATTCTACATGCTCCACCAATTTGCTGTGATAGTAGGAATAATCTTGTATTTGCTGTTTCATAGCTGTAATATTTTATGTACATTTTGTTTAGGTAAACCTAAAAAGCACGCACTTGAAACAGCTATCAATAACCTACAGCATCCTATAACTTCCGACTTTTTCCTAATGGGAATATCTTAAAAAAAGAAACCCGAGACCAACTGGGATCTCAGGTTTCAAACACCAAACCAATCATGAATTGTCTTATTTGTACTTACGCCTTTGCTTTTGCTCAAATTCGAAAACTGTCGAACCATCTCCTGTCAGCACGATGTAGGCTCCAAAATGCTTCCCTTTTTGAGAAACCATATTTCGGATAAGTGGACTGCGTTTCTTGCTCAGAAGAACTTCAATATCTTTGTACGATAGATGCACACCGCAAACATTGCGAAAAAATATCCAGCCACAATGATCATCAATACATTGAACAACTTTTTCACGTAGATAGGCTTTCTTATTGCATCTTGGGCACAATAGGTCAACATTTGTTTTACTCATCGCCGAAACCTCTAAAAGTTCCATCGTTATTTCTTTGACCATATTTTCGACCTCATCTTTAAAAATCGATGATTCCATTTCATTATTTTCGATTTTTTCGAAAGCGATTTCCCATTGTGCAGTCATAACAGCATCCGCTATCATTTTGTTGCCCACGATTTGATGAACCAGAAGCCCCTTTTCCGTCGGAAGGATAGTTTTTTTATCACGAGTGATATATTGCCTGTCAAACAATGTTTCGATAACAGAGGCACGGGTTGCAGGTGTTCCTATTCCTATGCTTTTTAAAGCTTTGCGCTCGTCATTATTTGTGATTGAATTTCCAACGTTCTCCATAGTGGCCAATAGGTCAGCTTCAGTAAAAAGTGCCGGAGGTTTAGTTTTCTTAGCCAGTACTTTTATATTATCGACCCTAAGCTGTGCGCCCTTCTCCAGGTGCGGCAGGTCTATGATCATATGTTCACCCTCTTCTTCAAAGTTACCCGCGATCAATTTCCAGCCCGCAGATGTAATATTGATGCTCTTTAGCGCAAACTCATAATGTAAAACGGTTAACTTAACCTCAGTGATTTCCCGATAACAGGCGGGCGATATAGATTCAAGAAAACGATTGGCAATCATATCATACAACGCATTCTCATGCGGTCCTAATACAGATGGAATATTTTCTGTAATGCAAATTCCATGATGGTCGGTAACTTTTAAATCATTAACAATGTGTTTATTATAACGTTCCCATTTGACCTTTTCAACAGCTTCCCTACAAGTCTCCCTAGCCTTTAAGGTCTGTATTAAAGCTGGGATTTCCGACCAAACATCTTCTGGAATATACTTTGACCCCGTGCGCGGGTAGGTAATAAATTTCTTCTCATAGAGCCATTGTGCAATTTCTAATGTTTTCTCAGCAGAATATCCTAATTTTTTGTTGGCTTCTTTCTGTAATCCGGTTAGATCAAAAAGTAGCGGTGCTTGTAAAGTGCTTTGTTTTTTCTCGATTCCTGCAACTTCTACGGTTCCGTGACGATCAATGGAACGTACTGCAGCATCTGCTTTACCTTCTTCTTCCCACCTATCGACAGACAAACTTTTAAATGAAACTCCTTCCTTTAAATGCCACAGTTCAATTTGAAAATAGTTTTTAATTTCGAAAGCTTTATTTTCCAGAAATCTCTTACAGATCAGCGCAAGTGTAGGGGTCTGAACTCTTCCTAAAGAAAAGAGTCCATCTCCCATTGCAATGGTCAGCGCCTGGGTCGCATTGATCCCAACAAGCCAGTCAGCCTCCGACCTTGCTCTTCCGGCATTGAAAAGCCCATCAAAATCACTCCCTTTCTTTAGATTTTCAAAACCTGCAATGATAGCTTTCTCCGTAAGGCTGCTGATCCATAGCCGGTCAAAGGGTTTAGTGCAATTCAGGTATTCATAGATATAACGAAAAATGACTTCTCCTTCCCGCCCGGCATCTGTCGCTACGATGATGCTATCGCATTGGTCAAATACGTAAGCGATTGTTTTGAGCTGCCTTTTCGAACCTTCATCATCAATATAGCCCTTGCCCGATTTTACTCTTCTTCCTATTAATTGAAAAAAATCAGGTATTATGGGAAGGGATTCTTTAACGAATCCCTTCACTCCATAATCCTCCGGCATTGCCAGACCAACCAAATGACCAAATGCCCATGTTACCATGTAGCCCCCTCCCACAAAATATCCGTCCTTTCTCTCTCTTGCTCCTACAATACGGGCAAGCTCAGAAGCAACAGACGGTTTTTCAGCTAAAATTGCTTTCATAGCCATCTATTTTAATGTAATTTTTGTTTAGAGGTATTCGTCTTTTTATCTTGATTAGTTTGCTCCGGCTCTTTAGAAACAATATTCTGTTTTTTCGT
The DNA here is from genome assembly GCF_003071065.1 of Sphingobacterium athyrii. Classification (GTDB taxonomy): domain Bacteria; phylum Bacteroidota; class Bacteroidia; order Sphingobacteriales; family Sphingobacteriaceae; genus Sphingobacterium; species Sphingobacterium athyrii. The sequence continues at coordinate 766,089 of NZ_QCXX01000003.1, forward strand.
TTCACTTGCATTATCCAACTGTGGATTCTTCAAATCAAAATCTAGTTTACCTGTGTCCTTGTTATACCATAGATAACCTGAGTATAGCCTTGTGCCCTCTTTATTGATAATATCTTTCAGATGAATAACATTGCCTTCTTCCAAAAGCTTTTTGTCACTATCTGTTAGCACCTTGCCCCTGAATTCATCCGCAATGCCGTGTTGGCTCTGTGCTTTTCCTAACGTTTCACTCTGTCCCATGAACACCAGCTTTTTCTCCTCAGCACTGTATTGTAAAAGCTGATTAAAAAGTTCACCTGTCTTTTTATTGACCATTCCTTCTACCGATACTGCCTTGCCTTCCAGCAGATCCGTCTTCTGCTCTTTTGTGAGTTTTACGCCACCAAATTTGTCTCCTATCTTAATCAGATCTACAGGAAAGGAAACCACCTCATTGGTCAGTTTATCAATACTGATCAAGTTTTTAACTTTTGTACCATCCTGATAATTCGTAAGCTCGGCTACCCTGCCCATATTTCCGGTCTTCAACAGGTTTTCTCGGTCTTCGGCAGTAAAAGAATGCCCATAAAATTGGTTCTTGAGGTCCGGCTCGGAACGGACACCATGGATCATAACAGTAACCTTTCCATTGACATTTCGAAGAGCAAGACGGGCATCCCCTTTCAAAACTGCCCCATCAAAATTTCCTTCAATTCTGTAAACTCCGTCGGTCTTGTATCCTTTTAATAACTTATCCAATTGTCCGTTCTTTTCAAGCAAGTCCCTGTTCAGGTTGAGTTTCTCCAATGACGCCCAATCAATATCTTTAGGGTCATACTTAAAGGCCGGTTTAGTTTCACTTTGCATCGTCTGGCCATTTGTTGTTTGATTTGTTTCCATTCTATTCTGTTTTAATTTGTTTTCAAATACCTCAAGAGCTTTCAGCAGTCTTTTTCCTTCAGGGCTTGGATTATCAATGGCTTCCTGTAACTTTCGGCCAATCTCGTTCAGATCCATTGCTGGAGCTTTGAAAAATCTAAACTGAAATGGATCATTGAGCCTTCTCAAAAAGTTTGAAAAAAAATTACTGAAAGCATCGCCTTTGTCAATGCGCATAAAATCTAGGATATTTGACATTTTGGCAGCAACGGTTTTTAAGTTCCCTTTGTCATCTACCCCTTTCACTGCTTCTATCCTGTTCTTATTTTTGTCCAAAACAAGAAGGATATCAGAAAGAGCTTCAAGTACTTCTGTCTTTTTTTCTGAAGTGTTTGTTGGTTCGTTCATAAGTATGGATTTTGTTTGTTGATCGAATTTAAATGCTTGTTAAGGTCATCTTTACGGTGCTTCCATACACAGCCTACATTTGCTTAAGTTTTCCGCCATGATAGCAATCCCGAACAAATTGCTGTACTTGGGAATTTGTGTAATACACCTTACCGCTGATCATGAAATATTTGATTTTACCCTTGGTTCGATAGTTCTGAAGACTGCGGTAGGTAATGTTCAACATCTGAATAACATCATGATTATCAAGAAGCATTTCTCCCTCGAAATTTAACCGCTTCTTTTCTCTGACTTCTATGTCACCGGCGAGGATATCAAATCGTCTCATAATTCTTTCCATCCATGCCAAAAATTCAACTCTGTCAATATTCATAGCTCTTTATGTTTTGGTTTACTGGAGCAAAATTCACCCTGCTTTTCTTGCAAATCGTACAAGTCAATAGAAGGCTGTACCAAGAAAATGAAAGAAATTTTATTTTTTTTACCATAAAAAACACCGAAAACCCGTGGTTCGGAACTCCATAATCTTGCTATCGCTTATAGCAACTTGGTACGCACTTGGGGAAACTTGGTAAAAAAAAATCGGACAATAATTAATTGTCCGATTCTATTGAATTTGTGAGAATTGACTTCATCGCGAATCGTTTTCCATGTATTGCTCGAGCGCATTTTTAAGATAATGAAGATAACTGGCCTTCTCCCCTGCTCTAAATTTCATCTGGTGGAAAGCATGATGAATATCGCCCAACCTAATCTCAAATAATTCCTCGAATAAACTTCCAAGATTTTTTAGACTCCCCCGTCCATGTGAAAGGCTTCCTGATATATGTAATGCGTATATTAATTCGATAAGTGAATTTTTAGAATGTGTCCAGGAAAAAGCTTTCTTCGTAGCAATTTCTGCATCATAAATTGGATTGCTACGGTCGGGTTCAAGACGATATTGCAGAAAGTTATGGATTAAATTAAATGCTAAAATTTGTGCGATCTTATAATCATAATACGTCGAAAACTCTCTATCCAATTCAAAGAAAAAGCTATCCAGTACCTCAAAATAATTGATGTTTCCCAGTCTATAATAATAGTCGTCCTTGTCTGTTCGGCCTGTTCGGTAGTAACTATAAAAGTCTGAAACAACGATATGTTTCTTATATTCTTTATTTAATAGCTTTATTTGCTCTGTGTAGTAAGATTCAATAAGTTCAGGAGTCGTAGGACTGTATGATTCAATCCTAATAATTTTATTGTAGTAAATCAGTCTTCCGAGAATTTCAGGTTTGACATTCTTGAAAAAATGAATTTCGTCCCTATTGTTCTCAAAACCGTGCAAATTAATGTGAACTTTTAGATCGGTTAATGTTTGATCAAGAAAGGAAACCATATGAAAGGCCTCATTGACTATGCTTTTCCTGCTCTTGGAAACATTTAACTCCTCTTTTTCAATAGATAATAAAATGTTTTTATATAATTGTTTCATGGTTATTGCTTTTAAAGTGAATAAACCCCACACAGTCGCTTTACTTTAAAATATATCTCATGCTTTTGAGATAAATAAAATTAAATATACGTTATAATTTATTTCGCAACCATTGATTGTTAAAGCGTTTTGTTATTCGCTTCAATTTCATTCATATTCGTCGCTTGAGGATTCATATCTGAATTCCAGATGCAAAATGTTGAAAATAAATAATTTACGAATTATTTATTTTCGTACTAAAAGGAAATTTATCCGCGCTATATTATCCTAAAGGATTTAAACCGCTTTTATAATAATTACATCTTATTAACCCAAAGAATGTTTTAGGAAAAAATAAACAACCATAGACAGGCTGCCAATTCATAGCTTCGTTGAGGAAATGAATGTTTTTATCAATTACAGTATTTCAAATGTACATAAGTGTTACAATTTGAATGTAATGTGCGACAAAAAGAAAATTCTAGCACTTTAAAATTCTATAATTTTGTAATTAGTATTTGATATTGGGCTTATGAGTAGTGTTGAATTGCATAATCCAGAGAAAAAGAGATGAATATACCAAAAGTTACTGAAGACATTATTCAGATCTTAAATGAAGAAACAGGAAATCTTATTCTCGGAATCTATCTTTACGGTTCTACTATCAATGGAGGACTTCAACCTGATAGCGACATTGACCTGTTAGTTATCATAAAAGGCAGACTACCACAAAAAACCAAATTGCAATTGGTAAAAGAATTCATGCAGGTATCGGGAGAAATCAGCAATCCAGAATTAATGCGTCCACTTGAAATCACCATTGTAAACATAAATGAAATTTCGCCTTTGAAGCATCCGGTCAAGTATGAATTACAATATGGAGAATGGCTCAGAGATTCATCTTTAAGAAGATATACAGGAGATTCTACACCCCATTCGGATCTCACGATACTGCTCAGATAGGTAAGACAAAACAGCATTGCTTTGGCAGGACCCGAAGCGCAGGAACTCATCCCTAAAATACCTGACGAGGATATCAAAAAAGCAATATTTGATTCTTTACCAACACTCATAAATTCGGTAATTGGAGATGAGAGAAATTCAATTTTGACTTTAGCCCGAATGCATTTTACAGTAGTTACGGGCAAAATCACATCGAAAAATAAAGCAGCTGATTGGCTACTTCCAAAAATTCCAGTGCAGTTTAAAGGTCTTTTGCAAATGGCTAAGTGTGCATATCTCGGCGAATGTGACGATAATTGGGTAGGAAAAGACGAGGAAATAACAGAATTCTTTCATTATTTAATTCAGCTTATAGAACAAAATAATACATAAGCTGAATTTGGTCACGATTAGGAATGAGTTTTATCTGTTTGATTTAGGGAATTTCTAATTATCAAATATTCAATTTGGTTATGAAGATGATTATAGTGAGAGGCTGAGCGAGCTGAACAATGAAGAACAATATTGGTATCAAGATGCTTTACAAACCCATGTTCTTGCAATAGCGAATGGCGCAACTATTATCATTAAAGGACGAAGGAATATATGCAATATCTCCTGAAACATCTTTTGAGCAAAAAATCAAGATAGCTGGTTCATTTACACATTTTGTAAGAGGATTGGGGACAGCTTTCAATGCAAAAAGAGAAAAGGAACATAAAGAATTTTTAGAACTATCAGAAAATGAATTTAATTTAGATTCTATTATTTTTTGGAAAAACACAATTTAGATGGATTGTAAATATTTTTAAACCCTGATAGCCCACATCTGAATTATAATCCTAATAATGAACTACCTGCTATCAAATTCACGAAACGGAAGTTCTAGGAAAAGATAAGCTCTCAATAACACACCCTCCTAACCTTCTACTAGCCTTTTAGAATTTTGAACCATACAAAATTTTAAATATGGAAATTCTATCAAAACAAGATCTGGAAATTTTCAGGATAAAAATAATTTCAGATATAGAAAGATTATTGGAAACCAATAATAATCACACTACAGAGGAATTCGATTGGTTGCGAAGTAAGGCTGTTCGCAAAATGATGGATATCTCTCCCGCAACCTTGCAAAATTTAAGAATTACTGGAAAGATACGCCACAAAAAAGTTTTGGGTTCTTACTACTACAACAAAACAGATTTACAAAAATTATTTGAAGATGAAAACTGACCCATCAAAAAAAGGTATGGAATACCTCGATAATATCTGTAATGATCCTCGACTTAATGTATGGCATATTAGCTTACTCCTTGCAATAGCTCGCTTAGCTTATCGACAGAATGAGAGCAAAATTATCAGGGTCAGCAGAAGCAAATTAATGGCAATGTCGCATATTAATACTACTCCCACATATCATAAATACTTTAAGGAACTCCAGAATTACGGATATATTAAATATATACCTTCCTACCATCCCGGATACCGCAGTACTGTAGAATTATTGCAACAATAATAGTGATGCCGAATTAACTTCAATGTTCCTTAGAAGCGAATGTTGAAGTTTTTTTTACCGTTACATTCATCACCCATAATCATGGCAGTAATTTATAAATATCCCTTTTATACCTGCTTGACAGGGATGGTTCGAATATATACAGAATCCCTTAAGCCCCATAATTGGTATTTTGTTTTCAATGAAATCGACAAAAATTTTGAAAAATAGGCAACAACAACAAAAGGTTCTCATTATTTTGAAGCTGTTGCCCTTAATTACATTTGTAACTTTCACCTCGACTATTTAGCGATAGTTATCCTCAAATAAAGATAGGACATCCATATTGATCTACAGGTACTCCAATTGGCGTATTTGGGCATCTATCTACAGCATCTTCGACACCATCCTGATCTTGATCCCCCAGTACGGAAGCTGCACTTGAGGAAAGAACAACCATCGCAAAAGCCATAGCCGTTAATTTTAAAATTTGCTTTATCATATCAATTTATTTAAGTTGAAAAATTCTGAAATTAATTCTCACTGTTATTTGATGGGAAATCTGTATGTCGAATTGTTATTATATTTTTATCGTGTCAACAGCTCACAAATGCATTCTCTGTTCCAACTTTTACTTACAGATCAAACTTACAGCTTCCTGCACAACGCATTGCGAAAAGCAGCCTGTTATCATTTTAGATAAGACCGAGCTGTGAAAAATGATGAAAAAAAAGACCGATTGTTTTATTTTTTTATATAACTTTGTTTCAGTAAGAATTATTGCTGATGAAAACTCAAAAATCCGAAAATACCAAACAGCTGATCATTGAAAAAACTTCGACCGTTTTTAACGTGAAAGGTTACGCAGGTACATCCATAAATGATGTCATGAGCGCCACCGGTCTTTCGAAAGGTTGTATCTACGGTAATTTTGAAAATAAGGATGAGATTGCATTAAGTGTATTCGACTACAATTTTGGTAAGGTAACGCAGCATATGAAAGAACGTATTTTAGCAACTGAAGATTCTATCGAAAGATTGCTGGTTTATCCCCACATGTACAAAAACTATTTCAAATATCCGTATTTACGGGCAGGCTGCCCAATTTTAAATACTGCTACTGAGGCTGATGACACGCATCCGTCACTCCAGAAACGCGTACAAAAAGCCCTAGACTTTTGGAAAACATCTATCGAAAATCAAATCAAACGTGGTATCGGTAGAAATGAAATAAAAGCAGATACCAATCCGACCGAAATTGCTGTAGTGATGATCTCGATGATCGAAGGTGCGTTTATGCAGGCAAAGGTCAACAACCATATGACAGAGCTGAATATAGCGATGTCTTTTTTAGAGAAATTGATCAGAAATTTGAAAGCGTAATTTTTTTTGCTTACAAAAAGACCGATTGGTTTATTTTTTTTTGACAATTAAAATATTTAAACAATAAAATGGAAACATTCGATATTACCGTAATAGGGTCAGGTCCCGGCGGATATGTAGCTGCTATCAGAAGCGCACAGTTAGGATATAAAACTGCCATCATTGAAAAGTATAATACTCTGGGTGGCACTTGTACCAATGTAGGTTGCATTCCTACCAAAGCGTTGCTGGACAGTACCCATCATTATTCAGATGCACTTAATAGTTTCGGAGCACACGGTATTGAATATTCAAATCTTCGGCTCAACGTTGAACAGCTTTTTAAGCGAAAAAATGAGGTAGTGACCAAAAACACACAAGGTCTGGATTTCCTGATGAGAAAAAATAAGATCACGGTTTTTCACGGCTCGGGTTCTTTTGTTAATAATGAAACCTTGAAAATTGTACACGATGATAAGACTGAAACTGTAATTAATTCAGATAAGTTTATTATTGCTACAGGGTCAAAACCGTCCACAATTCCGGACATTGCTATCGATAAAAAAAGGATCATCACCTCTACCGAAGCTTTGGGATTGCAGGAAAAACCCGAGAGCATCGTGATTATTGGTGGTGGTGTAATCGGTGTGGAAATGGCTTCCATATTCAACAGAATCGGAACCAAAGTGACTATCTTAGAATATGCTGATAATCTTATTGCTACGATGGATAGTGAATTAGGAAAGGCTTTAACGAAGATATTAACTAATGAAGGCGTGGAAATCAAACTTCAGCAGGCAGTCTACAAAGCTGAAAATCTTGGCAACACAGCTAAGGTGTATTTTAAAAATAAACAAGGAGAAGAACAAGATCTAACCGCCGATTATATTCTAGTTGCTGTCGGCAGAAAATCTTATGTAAACGGTCTGGGTTTAGAAAATACCAACGTGGAATTGAATAACAATGGTACGGTGAAGGTCAATGAATTGCTTCAGACTACAGCTTCAAACATTTACGCGATTGGAGATGTCGTGGGTGGCGCGATGCTAGCTCACAAGGCAGAAGAAGAAGCAGTATTTGTAGTGGAAAGGATCAATGGTCAGAAACCTCATATCAATTATGACCGTATCCCTTCAGTTGTGTACACCTGGCCGGAAGTTGCTTCTGTAGGCGCTACCGAAGAGCAATTAAAAAAACAGGGAGTGGAATATAATATCGGTAAATTTCCATTTGCCGTGAATGCCAGAGCCAGAGCAGGAATGGAAACGGAAGGTTTTGTAAAGGTGCTTTCCGATCCGAAGTACGGCGAACTTTTAGGAGTGCATATCATCGGCGCCCGTGCGGCAGATTTGATTGCACAGGCTGTTGTAGGACTGGAATATGAAGTAACCGCGAATGGTATGGCTACCATGAGTTATGCCCACCCGACTTATTCAGAGGTAATAAAAGAGGCTTATACAATAGCATCAGGAAGACCATCATTGAATATTTAATAAATATAAAGTTATTAATTTAGAATTATGTCACAACAAATCAGGCGGGCGACCAAAGAAGATTATCCCAGAATTATGGAGATTTGGGAATCTGCGGTCAAAGCTACTCACGACTTTCTTGCCGAAGAGGATTTTATTTATTTTAAAGAAGTCATCCCAAAGGATTATCTGCCCAATCTCGAAGTATACCTTTTTATACTGCAAAACCAACCGGTAGCATTTGCATCGGTATCAGAAGGAAGCTTAGAAATGCTATTTGTTCACAGTGACTACCGTGGTAAAGGTTATGGAAAGCGCTTATTTCAATTTATGGATGAGACGAAAGGCATAAAAAAGGTTGACGTCAATGAGCAAAATTATCAAGCTATCGGATTTTATGAAAAATTAGGGTTCAGAAAAGCAGGAAGATCAGAAAAAGACGGCTCTGGTAAAGATTATCCGATTATTCATATGCTAAGATGAAATGGCCGTCATTATCACAACACTATAGTTATTAAAAATAAATTATAAAAAATGATTGAAGGGTTATATGAGACACACATTCAAGTAAGCAACTTGGAAAACGCAGTTCAGTTCTATACACAAATATTGGGACTTGAGTTTGCACACTATGATGAAACCAGACCGATTGCGTTTCTTTGGATCGGAGAAAATAAAGAGGCAATGCTCGGACTTTGGGAACAACAGGGTAATCTCCAGACAAGACATTTTGCATTCAGCTGTTCCAAAGATTTTATTTTAAAAGATGCAAATACTTTTTTAGATAAAAACGGATTAAAGGCGTATAATTTTCTCAAAAATGGAAGCAATGAACCAATGGTTTTTGCCTGGATGCCTGCACTTGCTCTTTATTTTGACGATCCGGACGGAAATCAGCTGGAGTTTATCCATATTCTGAACGGTAAAAGTCAGCCAGAACTTGGTGTACTCAGCTACGAGGAATGGCAAAAAATCAATTCACCTCAATAAATAAATAATATGAATTCAGAAGACAACTATTTGGAAATAAACAGGGAATCTTGGAATACCAGAACAGAAGCTCACATCAATTCTGATTTTTATAATCTGGATGCTTTTTTGAAGGGAAAAAGTTCATTAAAAGATATAGAACTTAATTTACTTGGAGATTTGACAGGCAAATCCGTATTGCATTTACAATGCCATTTTGGACAGGACAGTATTTCTTTAAGTCGCCTGGGAGCGGACGTAGTCGGCGTTGACCTTTCGGATGTAGCAATAGATCGTGCACGTGAACTGGCAAAACAGAGTAATGTTTCAACAACTTTTATCTGCAGCGATGTTTATGATCTGTCCAATCATCTGGATCGTCAGTTTGATATTGTCTTTACCAGTTATGGGACCATCGGCTGGCTTCCGGATCTGGATCGGTGGGCAAAGATCATTTCGAAATTCCTGAAACCCGGCGGTAGATTTGTTTTTGTAGAATTTCATCCAGTTGTCTGGATGTTTGATTCGGCGTTTAAAAAGATTGAATACAGATATTTTAATTCCGGAGCCATTATAGAAACCGAAAAAGGAACTTATGCAGATAAGGATGCGGAATTTGAAGTCAAATCAATTGGCTGGAACCACGGCTTAGCTGAAGTAATAGGTAGTTTGATGCAAAATGGTTTAGAAATAAACTCCATTGAAGAATTTGATTATTCGCCATACAATAATTTCAATAATTCAATTGAATTTGAACCTGGTAAGTTCAGAATTTCTCATCTGGGAGACAAAATCCCTATGGTGTATGCTTTGAGAGCATCAAAAAAGCATCTAAGATAAGTAACAATAAATTTTATATTGTCCTTAAATTAAAATACTCGGTTTATTCAAATTATATGTTTTTCAGGTTAATAATTCTTTATCTGTTATTTCTTCCACTTGCTATTAATGCTCAAAATAGTACTCAAACAAAGTATGTATTTTTTTTGCATAATAAATTTTTGGAAGAGCATCCGTTAAATGCATCTCATCCTAAATACGGACCAGCGGCATATACAGCTATTTTAGAAAAACTTCAATCCACAAATTCTGTCATACTATCTGAAAAAAGAAAACCCGGCACTGATCCTAAGATGTATGCAAAAAAGATAATCCTTAAAATTGACAGCTTACATAGCTATGGAGTTCCTTATGCCCATATTTCAATTGTTGGAACATCTCAAGGAGGTTATATAGCTCAATATATCTCCTATTATGCCAAAAATCCAGATTTGAAATTTGTTTTTATTGGCTCAAGCTTTAAAAATGATTCGATGAATAAAGATCGAAAGTTCAGGCTCTACGGTAAGATTTTATCGATTAATGAAAAAACCGATGTCGGCGCTGAACCATTATCAAGTCAACATAGATTTAAAAATTCTGGTTTAAAATCTTTTAAAGAAATGACCCTCAACACAGGTCTGGAACACGGTTTTCTGTTCAAGGCATTAGATGAGTGGATAATGCCTGCCAAAGCGTGGATCAATAGTAATAACCTTTAAATTTATACTAATGAAAGAAGTAAAGTCACAATCGTTTGTCAGATGGTTCGACCGACAATTTGATTCAAACACAGGTTCGGAATATTTTGACGAATTTTTACAACGACTTGATCATTTTCCGGCTGTTCTAAATAAGCTCCTGAAAAGTTGTCCTATAGAGGTTTCAACCCGCAAAATGGGAGATAAATGGTCTGTCAATGAGAATATAGGACATTTAATCCTTTTAGAAGATCTATGGCGAATCCGTTTTAGAGATATAAAAGAAGGAAAACCGGATATATCCCCTGCCGATTTAAAAAATACAGCAACCGATCAGTCTTCTTTCAACAACATGTTGTTTGAAGAGCTTATTAAGAACCTGGTCAGCGAAAGAGACAAAACAATTGTAATGCTTCAAAAATTAAGTGAAGAAGACTTATTGAAGACAAGTATGCATCCGAGGTTACAACAGCCAATGAATATCATTGACCTGATGCATTTTGTTGCAGAGCATGATTTGCACCATTTGCACGCCATACAGTCTATAATAGGAAGTATGGAAACCATATAATTTTTTTATTAATAAAAAGACCGATTGGTTTATTTTATATAAATATAATACAACATAATGACAAAACTATCAATATTAGATTACCTAAATAAATTGATAAAAAGGGAAATCACAGATGACATGCATACACACATGCAATATCCGACACCGATATCAAAAACACTGGGGATAGACATTGTTGAAGCCGGTTTAGGTACAGCTACTGTACAGATCAATGCTACAAAAGAAAAGCACAGTAACCAACAGGGAACCATTCACGGAGGTCTGCTTTGTGAACTGGCAGACGCAGCCATCGGAACCGCACATTCGACCCTTATTCAGGAAGGCGAAACTTTTACATCCGTAGAATTGAAAATCAATTTTTACCGACCCGTTTTCGAGGATATAATCACTGCCAAAGCATCACCCTTACATAATGGAAAAAACTTAAGCCATTATCAATGCGATATTTTCCGCAGTGATGGTAAAAAAGCCGCTATGATAACAAGTACGGTCATGACTTTAAGAGGTGATAAAGCAACAGGACGTTAATATAATACTCATTTACAACCTTATACAAATCATTCATGAATAAATCAATCTTTAAAAGCCCTGAAGGAAAAAATAAAATTATCCGTGCCTACGACGATGCAATAAAAAATACGCCCCTGCATTTGAAAACCGGTGTGCTGAAAACAACTTTTGGGGACACCCATTTTTTGGAGTCGGGAAGTCAACATCAAGAAATTGTCATCTTATTGCATGGCGCGTCTTCTAATGCAACGTCATGGTTATCCGACATAGCCGAATATTCAAAACAATATAAAGTCATAGCAATAGATATTATCGGAGAGGCAGGAAAGAGCGCAGAAACCAGACCTTCTTATGAAACAAAAGACTTCGGGGAATGGCTAAAAGAGATTTTTGATAGGCTCAATATCAGCAAGGCAAAAATAATCGGATTATCGCAAGGAGGATGGTTGGCATTACGCTTTGCAATAAGCTTTCCTGAATTAGTCGACCGCTTAGTTTTGTTGACACCGGCGGGAGTAGTTCCTACCAAAACAACATTTATCATTAAAGCCATCCTCTATTCCCTTTTGGGAACAACTGGACGTATCAAGATTAATAGATTGGTCTTGGGAAGCCAGCGTGTGGATCAAAAAGTTGTAGCATTTCTGGATTTAATACAAACCAATTTTAATGCGAGGATAGAAAAAGAATATATTTTTTCAGATGATGAACTCAGCCGTTTGACAATGCCTGTGTTATTCATAGGCGGAGAACAGGATGTAATCCGCTCTAATCAGGAAATTGCCGCTAGATTGCAACATATTATCGACGACTTTACCATAGTAATCATTCCGGAAATGGGACATGTTTTGACTGGATTAGCACCACGAATATTTCCGTTTTTAAACAAGACCAAATGCTAATTTAATCGCAGTACCCTAATGAATATGCAAACAATCTACAGTCACCTCAAGATTCCATTTGATACCCTGGAAATCTATATTCTTTCCGATGGATATTTTGATATAGGATCATATCAACCCATTATTGCTACGGATGCAGCACCTGCAGATCTTCAAAATGAGCTCAACCGACTGCACTTACCTGCCGATATCTACGAAGCTCCTATTAATGTGATGCTTATCCGAAAGAATGAACAATTAATACTCGTAGATACAGGAGAAGGCTTTTATGATAAAAAAAATGCAGGAAAATTATTACATAGTCTGAAAAGTGCCGGATTCGGAGCCAGTGATATTTCAGATGTATTGATAACGCATGCTCATCGGGATCATATTGGGGGCATATTAACCGAAAATGATAATCTGGTATTTCCAAATGCAAGATTCTATATTTCACGGACTGAACTGGAATTTTGGTTTGCACAGGAGCCGAATTTCCCCAACAGCCGGAGGCCTGAGTTTGGACATGGTTCTGTTTCACTGGTTAAAAAGATATTAGGAGCCATTACCCACCGTTTAGAAATATTTGATGCAGGTGATGAATTACTTTCCTGTATTAAAACGCAGGCAGCTCCGGGACATACTCCCGGACACATCATATTTACGGTTTATTCGGGTAAGCTATCCATTACGCATCTGGTTGATCTGGTTCATAGTCCTGTACTGATCTCTAATCCGGTTTGGGGTACACAATGGGATGCTGATTTTTCTTTGGGGATCAACACCCGAAAAAATATACTGGAACAATGTCATAAACAAAAATCGGTGGTTTGTGCATCCCACCTTCCCTGGCCGGGAATAGGGTTTATTGACAGATCTCATGATCAATGGCAATGGACTCCGAAACCATATATTTCACCATTGCTACTTACATTTTGATCATGACTTTTCATTTAGTTTTAGAAATAAAATTTGAAATATCTTTCACCAGTGACGGAAATAGTGAATCCGGGATAGCGTGTCCCATTCCTCTTTTTATGATCAGCTCACAGTAAGGAATAGTATTTTTTAGATCAACTGCATGTTCCATATTAAATAACGGATCTTCATCTCCATGTATCGTCAATGTGGGCACATGGAGACTAGTAAGAACATTTGAATCATATTGATAACTCAGCAGGGCAATGATCTGACGAAAGGGCCTAACGAATGGAGACTTTCGGTTTTCGTCTTCAATAATTAACCAACGTTCCTTTTCTTCATTAAAACTATATTTATTTCCATAAATAGCTTTCATAAAATCAACTTTTTCATGTATATAAGCTTGCTTATTATCGTGAAAATTTGCAGTGCTGTTTGTCATTTTGCCTATCAATGCATCATCTGCCTTCGGAAGAGCAGGATTAAAGCTTGAAGACATCAATAAAGTCAGTGTCTGAGTCATTTCCGGATATCGTGATGCAAATAGCTGTGCTATGATGCCCCCCATTGAGCGCCCTACAATATTTGCGCTCCGGATGCCAAGTGAATGCAGCAAATCTTTTATATCATCTGCCATATCCAATAAAGAATAAGGGGCAGGATATTTTTCTGGATGCTGTAGAAAATCATTCAAGGAAAAGCTATAGCTGTCGTTGCTATCATAGGTAGTAAAAGTACTTTTTCCACAGTCTCTGTTGTCAAAGCAGATTACGCGAAATCCTTCTTCTACAAGCTTATTACAAAATGGAAGTTCCCAACGGGTCATTTGTGTGTTTAACCCACTGATGAGTATGATAGTTTCGTTGTTTTCAGCTCCAAATACTTCATAATAGATGGTAACATTTTTTAGCTCGATATATCCCATAAATAATTTACTACAATGTGATCTCTAAAGGTAAAAGTCTTGAATCCAATATGGCAGCGACACGATGACCCGTAATCTTCATATAATCCGGATTCTGCTCGAAAGCAAAAAAATCCGATACACTCTTTTGTCTAATCAGCATACAGATATCCCACTGTTCGTCCTGAGGACCTATCAAAAAGCGGTCTCCTTTTCCAATGAAAAGAATCTCTCCGCCACCCTGCTCTACAAAAGGTTTGGCAAGGTCTATATAGAGCATAAAAGCTTCGTAACCCGAAATTTCGCTGGCAGGTGCAATTTCAGGAAATTCGGAATAATCAGCAATTTCCTTTAAATGTATCAGATTTAAATTTACGATTGCTCCTTGAATATTTTTTAACATAAGATCCCGGCCGGCTTCGTAAGTTGGATATAAATAGGTGTTGCTTCCCATATCAGTATATATTTTTGGCTTTGCTTTGCTCTTCTTGCAGATCATTTCTAGCTTTCTGCAACTTCTTTTTATAGTCTATGAATTTGTTCTCTTCCCATGGAACAATGATCGCATTTTCAAAAACGAAACTCTCCTCTCCTAGCCGGATCCAATCGGACTGTAAGTTCCTGTTATCAAATTTTCCGTTGTTCAGTTCAAACCGTATTCTGTTAGAAAGCGCTTTTAAATTAGTACTCTCTTTGATAAATATTTTATTTTCTGCATTATTCAGAATAGTCAATACACCCATTAACGGTTTCATCTCTAAAAACTCAGTGTTTAATTTCTTTCTGTACTTTTTGTCCATGCGCATTCATTAAATTTAAAGATCACCTCCTAAAATTTTCAGTTGTCCGGCGAAAACACTCAAGTTTTCTGTTACAATTCCGTTTAATAGTTTTTTGGAGATGTACTCCGCTGTAGTGGTCGCTTCTGTAAAAATTCTTTCTCCGGCAGAAGTGAGTTTTACATAGCTCACCCTCGCATCCCTATCACTATTTTCTTTCTCTACAAGTCCCATTTTCTCCATTGGTAAAATAATCCGCGTAATACCGGAGGCAGTTAACCCCGTATTTTCAGCAAGATCAATTCTTTTTAAACGATTACCAGGTGCATTACTTAAAGTATACAGGATCATATAGTCAGTAAGGCTAATACCATGCAGGCTTAAACCGTCAAACTTTTTCGTAATGACGGATTGAACTTTTAAAATATTGAGAATTATACTTATTTCTTCCATTTTATATTTGTATTATATTTGATTAGTCAAGTATTTTGCAAATATAATATTTTTTTTAAAGTTGGAAAAGGGAATACAGTAGCCTACTATTAAAATTGATCATAAAGGTTATGAAAAGGAAGAGATCTAGTCCAACTTATCCAACAGGACTGATTTTGCTGATATCGGATAATTTTAGCGATTTTCTACCGACAATCAAACGATCAGCTGCTATGTTGCGGCTAATTCCTGTGTGCTCTCTTTTCTTCTAAAATATTAGAAGGGATTTACGCTTATTTCAATCATCAGATTTTCAATGTAAAAATAAAATCCAAAAGTATTGCGCATCTTTTTGGGCTCACTATCAATTTTGAGAAATTTCTCGTCCTTTATTTTGTCATAGATTGAACAGACCGCACTCTCATCTTCTTGGTAAAATCCAATGTGAAAGTTGGCGGGATAATCCGGGATACTCTCCTCATTGTTCATGACTTGTCCCCAAATTACCAGTGCAAAGCTTCTATTATTCTGCATAACGGCCATCTTGCTGTTACGATTGGTAATTAGTTCAAAGCCCAAATGCTTTCCGAAAAGTTCGATTGCTTTATCAACATCTTTCACAACCAAATTTATATGATTTAACTCCATGTTTTTATATTTATGATTTGTAAACCAAAGTTAATCAACGGATATAGTTGTCAATTGTATAAATCGGTCATTTTCATTTTTTTTTAAGACAGTTGGCTTTGATCCTGAAAATCTCCTTACCACCCTAATAAAATGGGATTGGTCAGCGTAGTCCAATTTAGGATAAATATCACCGTCCTTTATATGTTTAAGAGAATTCGAAAACTTGATAATGTCGATGTAGGATTTTAATGTGATGCCAAGCCACTTTCTGAAGTAACGATTAATTTCCCTGCTATTCCATCCAGTTGTCGCTGCAAGAGTTTCAACCTTAATTTCTCCCTTAGAACGTTTGATAAGGTCGAATAGCATTACTTTATAATCATCAATTGGATCAAGTTTTAAATGTTGTAGCATACTGCATGTCTTTTTGTAGAAGGCATCAAAATTATCCATATCCCCCCTGCAAAACCCCATAAAATTCGCTGCTACGATTATCTTTTTATTTAAAGAATCCGCAAACGAACGTTTAAAAATATATTCCGCCGCTAAGGGATAAAAGCTTACAGCAAACATTTGTGATTTGGGAAATGGAGGTTTCAATACAGGCGCATTGCAAATACCGCTTAGAAAAATTTCAAAATTCGAATCCTTATCTAAATAAAGGAACAGATCAATCTTTCCATCTGGAAGTACCATCCCTTCTACGGGATCTTCCGAAAGATTACTTACCATCCAAACACTTTCAATGAGAAAATTTAAGCACTCTGGTGGCTGCAAAGAAACGTATTGTAAGTTGGTTTTCAAAAGATATGTAAATTACTTTATTAACAACCAAGGAAAAACTGACGTATTTAAGTCTGAATGAACAAATTTAGCGAATTTGTTATACCGAACCACATTTTTCCTAAACAATTTATTTTGAAAATTCTGAGTTATATTCATAAATGTCCTCGCTACAATTTATGTGAAAAAGAAAATACAACGCACTGGTAAATAACAATAATTTACTTCTTGTCTACCATAAAATCGCAATATCAACTTTAAACTCTTCTACCCAGCTTTAGGCCAATTAATCCATCTAAGAGATACTATACTGCTTATAGCATATAGAAGGGTCTTCAGTAATCGATCATATTTATTATGACTTTAGTTTTCATTTCATTTCCATCTTGAAAAAGCAACTATTTTACTTCTTCACTTATTACTATCATATCTCTTGCCGTCTCATCAGCCAATATGGCCGTTTCGCGACAGGAAATATATAAACTGAACTGGATAAATATTCTTTTTGCATAATAATTTTAAAAGGAGAATATAAAAATGGGCGTCAGGTTATCTTTTTCACTACTACTGTTATCTAGTGTCCTCTTCAATCAGGTTAGAGGACAAGAAAAACTTAATCTAAAACAATGTATCGAATATGGACTAAAGAGCAATCCGTCTTTTACGATTTCCCAAAATGAAAAAAGAATTGCAGACGCTAAAGCAAGAGAGGCTTTATCAGGTTATTTACCAAACATCAGTTTTTCGGGGGGAGTTGATGATAATCTCAAAGTACAAGAGCAGATTATTCCTGCTGGACTATTTGGAGACCAGGATATCAGAGTAGCTTTTACCAAACAATTTAATACGACAGGTTCATTACAGTTAGAGCAGGCCATTTTTGACCGGTCATTGATCGTTGGCCTAAAAGCCAACAAATTGGTAAATCAGCAGGCCGAATTAAATCTTCAGAAAAGTAAGGAGACGATCATCTATAATATAAGTTCTGCCTATTATCAGATATTTACCTACCAGCAGCAGTTGGAACTTCTTAATCTGAATTTGGACACCTACAGCAAGCAGCTACAAATTGTCGCTCTAAAAGTTCAAAAAGGCGTCGCACTTCAAAAAGACAGGGACAAAGTTCAGGTTGACTACAACAATACCCTTTCTCAGATCCGCGTAGCAGAAACCAATATCACATTGGCAGAAAACCAGCTCAAATACGAAATGGGATTTCCAATGCAGGAGAAACTTGAAATTGAGAAGCTGGACACAGAAAGCAAAGAAATGCCTTTAGACACCGCAAACGATTTTAAACCCGAAAATATTACCGAACGCAGCTTAGACAAGGTCAGTGCGGATCTTCTCAAAATTGAAGAAAAACGCATACTTGCCGGATATTTACCAAAGCTATCGGGTTATGCCCGTTATGGATGGAATGGCTTTGGGGACAATCTGGGACAGTCATTTAGCACCCTCAGTGCATTTTCATCCATCGGGTTAAAATTGACAGTACCTGTATTTGATGGATTCAAAAGAAATTCTCAGTATAAAGAAGCTCAGCTTAAATATGATAATGCCCTGCAAACCAACAAACTCAACGAAGGCAAGTATCGGTTAGAGTTTGAAAATTCTGTATCAAAGCTCTTCAAAGCAGAAAGCAATATGGAGAATGACAGGCGTAACATGGAACTTTCCAGGTCGATCTTCAGTGTTACGGATCTTCAGTATCAGAAAGGGGTTACCGATATGAAAGACTGGCTCGATTCCCAAAATTCACTAAAACAGGCCCAGAACAGCTATCTCTCTTCCCTTTATAGTTATTACCAGTCAAAGGTCGATCTGGAAAAAGCAAGAGGTACCCTTACTAAATTTTTTAATTCATTATAATCAGATCGTATGAAAGGCAAATACATCGCTATTGGGTCAATTATTATAATATGTGGCTTAATCGCCTATAAGCTCGCTGCTAACAAGGAAGAGCTGGATACAAGAAAGAACCAGACAACAGTATCAGAAGTCAATATCCCTGTAAAAGTAGCTACAGTAAAGGACAGCCTATTGGAATTCAATATTACTAAGACAGGTACTATCATTCCATTCACAGAAGCTAAGGCGCTGGCTCCTGTAAGTGGAACTTTAAAAAACATCAAGTTCTCGCTTGGCAGCAATGTAACAAAAGGGCAAGTCCTGGCTCTTGTTGACGACCGCGCTGAGCAGCTGAATCTTCAAAAAGCAGAGCGGAATGCTGCAAAGTTAAAATCGGACCTAAATACATATACGGAACTGCTATCCGGAAATGCCGCTACCCGTGAAAAAGTAGATGAAATAAAAGCGGATTATCAGGATGCCATGACCCAGGTCAATGTGATCAGAAAGAACATTTCCGACGCCACCATTAAGGCTCCTGCAAGCGGAATGATCTCAATCAAGCAAGTCGAAGAAGGAATGTATGTAAATTCCGGAAATGAAATTGCAACCATTGTTGATATTTCAAAAACCAAGGCCAGGGTTTTTCTTTCGGAAAATGAAGTCTATCAGGTCAGAAAAGGACAATCAGTGGAGATCACGACAGATGTACACCCAAATATTACTTTTAAGGGGACCGTAGATTTTATAAGTCCCCAGGCAGATGAAACAAGAAGCTATCAGACAGAAATCTTAATCGACAACCAGTCCTATTCTTTATTGCGGTCCGGGACTTACATAAACCTAAAATTCTTGGGCGGTAAGAGCAAAAAAACTTTATTAATTCCAAGGGAAGCTATTGTTTCAAGCATAAAGGACCCTTCAGTTTTTATTGTTGGTAAGGGAAAGGTTGAAAAAAGGGATATCAAAACCGGGAGGGAAACCGGGGGGCTGATTCAGGTTATCAGTGGTCTTAAAGCTACAGACAAAGTGGTGGTATCCGGACAGATCAACCTGAAGTCGGGAAGCAGAATAAAAATCAGCCACTAAAATTACAAAAGATGTCAATAACAGCAATAGCCGTAAAACGGCCTTTACTCATCGTCGTTATTTTTACCGTGCTTGCACTTTTCGGTGTGCAATCCTATTTAAAACTCAACTACAACCTGCTGCCAACGATGGATATTCCCACAGTGTCAGTAAGTGCAATTTATAGAGGCGCCTCTGCAGCAGAGGTGGAAACTTCCGTTACCAAAAAGCTGGAAGATGCATTCGCTTCGATTGAAGGGCTGGAAACGATTTCCTCCTCTTCCCAGGAAGGGGTTTCACAAATTACTGTCACACTTAAGAGTGGGACCGATATTGACGAAGCAGAAAGAAATATCCAAAGGAAAGCCGACCAGATCCAAAAAGACCTGCCCAGGGACCTGGACCCACCAACCGTACAAAAGGTAAACCTGGAAGAATTACCGGTCATCAAAGCCGGCATAACTTCCGAGATGTCACCAAAAGCGCTCTACCAACTAGTTGACCAGCAGTTACTCCCCATATTACAAAATGTAGATGGTGTGGGGCAGGTCAATATCATCGGTGGGGACGAACGTGAAGTACAGATCAACATCGACCGGGAAAAGTTAAAGTTTTATGCGCTGACCATTACCCAGGTCTCCAGTGGGGTAGCTGCGGCCAATCAGTCCTTTCCCGCCGGACAGATCAGGACAGCGGGTGAGCAGCTCTCCATTCAGTACGATGCCAATATATCTTCCCTTGACCAGTTGAGAAGTTTAATCATAAAACAGCTTCCCGACGGAGGTAATGTATTATTAAGAGATGTCGCCGAGGTCGTGGATGCTACAGCAGAATCCACCGCAATAAACCACATCAACGGACAGCCTTCAATAGGAGTACAGATCATTAAGCAGTCCGATGCCAATGCTGTCAATGTAAGCCGCGAAGTAAAAAAAGCATTTGATAATATTGAAAAGCAGTACGCTGCGAAAAAGCTCAATTTTGTTATATCTACCGATCAATCGACCTATACATTACATGCTGGAGATGAAGTCATGTTTGACCTTATATTGGCAGTTCTTATTGTTGGCATTGTCATGCTGGCATTCCTGCATAGCTTCAGAAGTTCAATGTTTGTGATGGTAGCCCTTCCCTCCTCCATCATTCCAACATTTATAGCGATGTATGTGATGGGGTTTTCGCTGAATCTGATGACCTTAATGGCGATGTCTTTGGTGGTAGGTATCCTGGTCGATGACTCCATTGTGGTCCTGGAAAATATATACCGTCATCTGGAAAAGGGAAAAGATAAGCGAACTGCTGCGCTGGAAGGACGAAATGAAATCGGGTTCACAGCACTTTCGATCACATTGGTCGATGTGGTCGTCTTTTTGCCTCTTGCACTCTCAAGCGGATTGATCGGCTCTATACTGAAGGAATTTTCTCTGGTTGTCGTGATATCCACACTGATGAGTCTTTTTGTGTCCTTTACCATTACCCCACTATTGGCAAGCCGATTCGGGAAGATCGAAGAATTGGATAAAAAAACACTCTGGGGACGGATCAATCTGGGATTTGAAGGTATGATAGATCAATTGAAAACCTATTATGGTGAAGTACTTGGAAAGGTTCTTCATAAAAAAAGATGGTTATTTTCTCTTGTAATAATGATGCTGGTAGGTTCTATAATGCTTGTCGCAAAGGGATTTATAGGCTCCACATTTATACCCACAGGAGACCAGGCTGAGTTACTGGTCAGTTTGGAGCTGGCCCCCTCAACCTCTCTTTATCAGACCAACATGACGACCGAAGAAGTCGAAAAAATCATCCTTTCAAAGCCCGAAGTCAAAAATGTCTTCTCAAGTATAGGTTTTGTTTCGGGAAGTGTACCGGGTTCATCAAATAACAGCAATATGGCGGAACTTACAGTTTCCCTGGTTGACGGTAAAGAAAGAACGGTCAGCTCTGAAGAATTTGGCATCGAGTTAAAAAAAGAGCTCAGTGAAACGATTCCGGGCATGAAAGTTTCTGCTTCACCAACCTCCATCACCGGGCAGGGAAGCCAGGCAGCTATTCAGGTCACAATAAAAGGGATAGACCTGAAAACAGTCCGGAAAGTTGCAGAACAATATAAGGCGCTGATCGCCACTGTTCCGGGAACCCAGTCCGTTGAGCTGTCTGTAAAAGACCAGAAACAGCAAATTGAAGTGGAACTGAACCGGGAAAAAATGGCGGTCTTGGGCCTGGATGCCTCACTGGTCGGAAATGCGCTGCAGAATGCATTTAGTGGAAATTCAAATGCAAAATATAAAGAGAATGGAAATGAGTATGATATTCTGATCAATCTGGACCAATTTGACCGCTCGGATATAAGCAATGTTAGTGAACTCTCTTTCACCAGCAATAAAGGCCAAAATTTCACACTCTCCCAATTTGCCACAGTCTCGGTCGGAATGGGAGAAACCGTCAGACAGCGCATCAACAGGTTAAACTCCATTACCGTACAGTCCCAGGTTGTAGGAAGACCAGTGGGAACGGTCGCAGATGAAGTGAAGGAAAAGCTTTCAAAAACTAAAATTCCCACTGGAATTGCCATAGAGTACGAAGGGGATATTAAAAATCAGGGTGATGCCTTTGGTAGTCTCGGTATTGCGCTGTTAACTGCCATCATTCTGGTTTACCTGATCATGGTGGCTTTATATGAGAGCCTGGTATATCCATTTGTGGTTTTATTCTCCATACCTGTAGCATTGATCGGAGCGCTGCTAGCCCTTGCCCTGACCATGGAAACACTCAATGTATTTTCTATTATCGGAATGATCATGCTGATGGGGCTTGTGGCTAAGAACGGGATTCTGATCGTGGATTTTACCAATCAGCTAAAAGGTGAAGGTCTTTCTGTTGAAAAAGCCCTGAATGAAGCAGGAAAAGAACGTCTGCGTCCTATTCTAATGACAACACTGGCGATGATTTTAGGAATGTTACCCATAGCGATGGCGTCTGGACCGGGATCCGAGGTAAAGAACGGCATGGCCTGGGTAATTATCGGGGGATTGACAAGCTCCATGATCTTAACCCTTTTTGTTGTCCCTTCCATGTACCTGATCGTTGAAAAAATTAAAATGCGCTCTTCCAAAAGAAGAAGTTAACACTGGCACATTAAAAAATAAATAATCTAAAATAACTCATTGCAATGAAATCAAGAATAAGCTTTTTTTTATCGCCCATATGTCTTATCATTAGCATCAACAGTTATGCTCAGGTAAAACAGGCCAAGCTGGAAAAAGAGAAGGCCGATTCCGTAAAGCTTTTTTATATAACCGAGGCAGCCGTTAGAAATCCAATATTACGTCAGATCGTCGTATCTACAGAGGTTACAGGAAATAGTACGATTAAAAGTGATCTTTACGGCAACAGACTTTTTGAGGGCAAAGTGGCCCAATCCAGAACAAGCGCCCTCCTTACACTTCCCCTGGTTTCCTGGGGGAAAAACTCCATAACCGGTTCATTTCTATTTGAACATTCCGAATTCAGCTTGTCGGATATCAAAACCGCCAGTCCGGAATATCAGGGTATTTTTCAGGATCCTAAACTTAGCCGTAATACGGTCGGATTTAATGCCAGCTACCAGCGGATAGATTCGCTGTTCGGCCGCAATGTCGTATATGCCGCCAATATCAATGGCGTTACCGCGAAAACAGGTAGCATTCAGCGGGTAAATTTTCTGGGAACGGTGATTATAAACCTGAAACAAACAGCAACAACAAATTTTTCTGCTGGATTGGTTCTGAATATTGATAAGTCAATTAATTTTCCAATATTTCCGGTTGTCACCTACTGGCATAAATTCCCGAACGAGATGGAACTGAATGTCAACTTACCACAACAAGCTTATCTTAGAAAAAACTTTAACAGTAAATTGTCCGCTAGCGTCGGCACGACAATCAGTATTTCTAGCGCTTTCTTTGAATATCCCGATCAAGCTTTCATTCCACAAAACTTCAATTACACAGTAATGGGCCTACAAAATGGAGTAGGTATTGAATACCGACTTGCAAAAAAAATTATGATCAGCCTGAATGGAGGTATTCAGACTCCTTTATCAGCTCGTGCATTTAAAGTTGGAGAACGCTCTGCGGATTACTTCATTAACAACAAAATCTGCCCTAGCCCTTATGTAAAATTGTCGGTATCTTTATTGCCTCTATTTAAAACAATCTTTTAGCACGTCAGTGGATTCGGTCATCTCTAATTTTTATTTTTGCTTATATGAATAGTAAACCTAATACAAAAAAAATAGCGCTGCTAAACTGCTTGGTCGCTGTAGTAGCGGGAGTTGTAGTTTTGCTTTTTCAGGTATCGGGGGATTATAGCAACTTTCGCCTGTATCTACCACTGATGGGAGTTATTATTGTATTTGCAGTAAGTATGATGGATCTTCAGATTCTAAAGAAAATACGGAGTAATCCAAATAGAAGACATGGTTGGTATCTGCTATCGTACCTTTCTAGTGCTGCCACCTATCTGATATGTTGGCCGCCCTTTAGCATAATGCTGAAAATTAAATGGAAATATGATAACTTCAATTTACTATTTACTTTAGTTCTATCAAGTATTATTTTAAATACCGCTATACTATTAATCCAGCATTTTCTGCTTCTTCAACAGGAAAAAGCCAGAGCAGAAGTTGAGGTATCATTGCTCAAAGTTGCTAATGTAGAAGCATCAAATTTATTATTAAGACAGCAGATACAACCCCATTTTTTATTTAATTCTTTAAGTAATTTAAAAGCCCTGTACAAAGAGGATCCTCAGGCCGGCGAATCTTATATAGTCCATCTTGCTAATTTTCTGAGGATCTCCGTTTCCAATCAGAACAAGAAGATAGCAATGTTGACCGAAGAAATTGATTTTTTACATGATTATCTGGAAATGCAAAAAATAAGGTTTGGACGAGCCATACTGTTCGAAATTATTGTACCGCAAAGTAGTCTGTATCAATATTATCTCCCCACGTTTTCATTACAGTTGTTGGCCGAAAATGCCATTAAACATAATGAACTAACCAATGAAAGCCCCCTGAGGATCAGGATATGCAGCGAAGGAAACAGGATTACGGTCTTAAACAGCGTAAGAAAGAAACAGCACCCCGAGGTTTCTACAGGACTGGGACTGGCTAATTTGAGCGAGCGCCATCAATTACTTTCCGGTAATACCATTGAAATAAAACAAACTGAAGATGAATTTACTGTAACCCTTACACTACTGACCAATGAAAATATTAATAATTGAAGACGAAAAAGCTGTTTCAAACGACCTACTTTTCACAATTAAAAAGATCTGGGAGAGCAGGCCACAGCTGAACATCTTTCAGGTATACACCGTTAAAGAATCAATAAATTATCTGGAAACTGAGGAAATACCGGATCTTATTTTTAGTGATATCCAACTTGGGGATGGAACTTGTTTTGAGATATTCAGGCAAATAGAAATTAAATCACCTGTAATCTTTTGCACTGCATATGACGAATTTGCTATTCAAGCATTTAAGGCTAATGGAATTGACTATATCCTAAAGCCTTTTATGACCGAAACCATCAGAAAAGCTTTAGATAAATACGACAATCTAAGAAAACTGTTTAGTAATAACACTTCTGCACCTAACTACGAAGGTATTCTGAAATTATTAAGCGAACTACGTGAAGAAAACAGGGTGGCATCTATCCTTGTGTATATTAAAGACAGAATTCTTCCGATTAAACTGGAAGATATTGCTCTTTTTTTTCTGGAAGAAAACGATATCTATTTACTGACTTTAGATGGCAAGAAGTATTCTTCTAATAAAAGCCTGGATGAGCTGGAAAAAATTACTGGGAACTATTTCTTTAGGGCTAACCGACAGTTTTTAGTTTCTAGGAGGATAATTAGTTCAGCACATAATTTCTTTTCCCGTAAACTAGCCTTGAATCTAACCATACCATTTTCACCACAGATTATCATTAGTAAGGAAAAGAAAACAACATTTCTGGACTGGCTTTCTCAGGTAACAAAGTAATAAACTTTAAACTCCTATTGTTTTAGTGCTTTTTAATTGAACTATATGTATTGTATCGATGATAAAAATGAAAAAGCCCATAATTAATGTTTACATTTAAACAACTCAACATCTTTATTTCGTAAATTGCATGATTAATATATCATTCATTATGTTGCGATCAAACAGTACGAATATGAAGAAACTTACGACTTTCACCCGCTGTCCTAAGCTCTTTTCTTCTACGCTATTAATGATTTTATTGCTCTTAATTACGGGTGTTTGCAGCGCACAAACAACTGTGCAATACCAAGATAAATTTGATAAACCCTTAGATACGCTAAACTGGAAGGTCGAAATGCTCCCCGGGAATCAGGCAAAGGTGACAACAGAAGATCAAAAGCTTGTTATCAACGCTCCGTTTGGTGTTACTGTTTGGTTTAAGCATGAGCTTACAGGTCCTATTAGGATTGAGTATGATTGGAAGGTCGTCGTTGCGGATGGCATCAATGACCGACTCTCCGATCTTAACCAGTTTTGGATGGCAACCGATCCTAAAAATAAAGATCTTTTCACCCGAACAGGCAAATTTTCGGAATACGATTCATTAAGTCTATATTATGTCGGCATGGGTGGCAATAAAAATACGACCACACGATTCCGCAAATATCAAGGAAATGGTGAAAGAAAATTATTGCAGGAATATACAGATCAATCACATCTTCTCAAGCCTAACCATAATTACCACATCACCATAGAGGTTATGAATGGGGTGACTCGCTTTTCAGTTGACGGTGTCGTCTATTTCTCGTTAACTGATCCAGAACTCTTAACAAGAGGGTTTTTCGGATTCAGATCAACGCACGCCAGGCACGAAATCAGTAATTTTCGTGTCTTAAGGCCATGATCAAAAAAATGAACTTTCCTACAATACGCATTTCCATTAACACTTATACATCTTGAAATGATAAAAACATCCATAGTGACCCAAGCTTATTTGATCATCCTATTATGCTGCCTTTCTGTATTAGCAAATGCGCAGCAACTTGCCTTCCCCGGTGCCGAAGGATATGGCAGGTTTGCCAAAGGAGGAAGAGGTGGGGATGTTTATCATGTCATTAATCTGAATGATGAGGGCGCCGGCTCTCTTCGTTATGGTTTAGAGACGGCTAATGGTCCAAGAACCATTGTCTTTAGTATTTCAGGAAATATCATGTTATCGAAAAAACTGGTGGTCAGTACGTCCAATCTTACGATCGCTGGCCAAACAGCTCCAGGTGACGGAATCACCCTTGCAGGAAATTCTTTATACATACAGGCTAATGATATCATCATTCGATATATCCGCGTCCGCTTCGGAGATACAAGCGGTCAGCAAGCGGATGCCATCAGTATCACCAAAGGAAAAAATATCATCTTGGATCATGTTTCAGCCAGTTGGTCTGTGGATGAAGCCTTATCTAGCCAAAGTGCACATGTAGATTCTTTGACGGTACAGTGGTGCATGATCTCCGAAAGTCTTCAAAACTCACTCCATGAAAAAGGTGCACATGGTTATGGTGGAATCATCGGAGCAACCCGCCAATCGTTTCACCATAATTTATATGCCCATCACAGTTCCAGAAGTCCAAAAGTAACGGGACGTAGACATTGCGAGGTTGACTTTAGAAATAATGTCATTTATAACTGGGGATTTAATAACTGCTATGATGGAACAGCATCCTATATGAATTGGGTCAACAATTATTATAAGCCTGGACCTGCAACAGAACAGAAGGTGAAACACAGGATTTTCCAATTGAGTGATGCCGAAATAGCTGATGTCAAAAATAATTCACCCGAAGATTCCCAAAAATATGAGACCTCACTCTATGCTGAAGGAAATTTTGTTGAGGGCTCACCAGAAGTGACCAACAATAATTGGTCTGGTGGTATTGATTTTATAAATGGTGCTTCAGAAGCAAAGAACAGAGCGAAGGTTCCAGCGTTCCAAGCCCCAACTACAATGCAACAAACTGCCATAGACACATATCCATTAGTCGTTGCAGGTGCAGGTGCTTCTTTAGTCAGAGATTTAATCGATCAGAGAATCTCCAGGGAGGTGCTCAACGGAACATATACTTACGGTAAAAAGGGTTTGATTGATTCTCCAAAAGATGTAAAAGGTCTTCCTGAGTTAACAACACTTCCTCCACCGCCTGATACGGATAACGATGGTATGCCTGATTCATGGGAAAAGCACTATGGTCTTGATCCAACTAAGCCTGGTGACCGCAATACCTACTCAACAACAGGCTTTACCATGCTGGAAGTATACCTTAATGAGTTACTATTGAACAAGAAGTAAAAAAAATCTCTTCGTAATACCCATTCAATAGCTACTCCTTCAACCTCAAACTTATTCCTATCGAGGCATACGGTGACGATCCAATAGTAGCACCTTGAGAATCCATGACTTTAAAACTGTTGTCCATAAAATCATATTCCCTTAAAAACTGCATGCCTACTTTTGCCTTCACCCAGAACATCCCCGATATTTTAGCTGCTGCAGTTACTCCAACAGGAACACTGATTGTTCTGGTATATCTTGCACCGAAATCATTTTTTGTCCCCATATGATAAATTCCCGTTTCAAAATTGGCATCGATTCCATATTCCCAAAACTTGCTTGGCGTCATGACAAATTGCGCCTTAATGGGCAACAGCACATCGACACGATATTTCGAAGATGTATAATTAACTGCGAAAAGAGGAGTGATTGTATTTTTTGTAAAATCCCTACTGTAGGATGCGCCATACCCCCATTGCAGGCCTTCATGTTTTCTTGACTTATTCATCGCTACCACAGCCAAAGCTGGAAAAAAATCCCGGCTCCCAAAACTATTTTTAAAATTTGAACGGACGATAAGTTGAGGAACGACCATTAGATTCCATTGATCGTTCAGATATTGCCTGATCAATAAGGAATACTGGATATCATTAAGACTCCCTGGATAATTATCACCTTTTTCAGTCATAGCCTCGGGATTATAATTTAATAATCTATAAGCAAACATGTTATTGAGCTTGGTGTTCTTACCGATATTGATCGTGGGTGTTATCAAGTTGAGATCAATCACATCAACACCTAAATGATTGCCGTTCTCAAGTTTGGAATTTGCTACACGGGAATAAAATGCAGAGAAAAATTCGGATTCTTGAGCGCGGCAATAAAGCGGAATTAAGCTTGTCAAAAGCAGTATTTTACTCCACTGCAATCGAGGAGTGTATCTTATTTTCTCATTCATAGGTTTGACTATACTTAAATCGTTTATTTTTACGTTATGAATTGCCTCTTTAATACATTTCTTCGTGTTGAACTGGCAATAATAATTCAGCCCTGCAAATTTGATGAATTCAAACTTCACCAGACGTTGATCAGAATCAATAATTAAATAAACAAGTACTATGGAACTTTTTAATGTCCTAGAAGGCATTATCTCCTTGGATAACACACACAGAGACGAAATTTCTGAACTCGTTGAAATCAAAAACTATAAAAAAAATGAAAAATTCTTGCTGAAAGGAGATCCCTGCAGTACCATCGGTTTTGTAGTTAAAGGGAGTTTTAGATACAACATGGACTTTGATGATAATGACAGGACATTTGATTTTTCGGTAGAAAATGAGTTCATATCAGATTATTATGGTATTTTAAAATCAAAACCTGCTTCCTTTGAAATTATTGCCAATCAATCTTCAACTGTCCTGTGCCTTCCTACAGATAAAATATTGAAATTGTTTGATCAGGATATGGTGTATCAGAAAATCGGAAGAACAATAGCTGAAGCTGAATTTTGTAGGCACCACGAAAGGCTCATATCCCTCATGTATCATTCTCCCCAAAAACGTTACGAGGACCTCATGAACACAATGCCTGAGAGCGTTCTGAAGTTGCCGCAACATCTTCTAGCCAACTATTTAGGGATCACCAAAGAAACATTAAGTCGTATCAGATCAAGAAAAGCAAAGTAAATGACCATTGCTATAAGGGGATCTTCAAAAAGATGAGAAATGAACAAAGCCAAAATATGTTACCAAAAATATCGGAGTGATCATTTCAATTACAGCTTGTAAGTACATCTGCGGGTCAACAGTTTTCTTTAAACACAAATGAGCAAAAAAATACTGGCTATTGCGAATACAATAGCCAGTTTAGATTGTTGCTTTAACTTCTTTGAAAATAAAATCGAAATTATAGCGATAGGTCAAATCTTAAAAAAAACCTATTCTTTGATCAGATCTTCCATTTGCTTTATAAATTTATCAGAACTATAATCTGCAAAACCTTCGTGATGGAGTCTCATGTTACCGTTCTTATCAAGTACAGCTGTTGTAGGCAACGCTCCATTGTAAATGATAGTCGGAACATCACCTGCTGCTTTGAAAAACGGTATCGAAAAGTTTTCTTTTTGTAGATAGGCATTGGCCTCTGCAACATCATTGTCTTCATTAATGGTTAAAAAGAAAACCTTTGGATTGTCTTTAAATTTTGTATAAAGTTTCTGAATAGAAGGAAACTCAGCTCGACATGGTGGACACCATGAAGCCCAGAAATTAATAAATACCACTTTACCGCGAAGTGAAGAAGTATTGTAAACAAGCCCTCCTTGATCTTTAAACTCAAAGTCTGCAGTCGATTCTGCTACCGTAGCAGCTTTTTTCTCTTCCATACTGGCATTGAAAATCCCAGTCTTCATGAATTGTTGAAGCATCCACGATTTTGCATCGGGACTCACAAATAAGATGACGATGAAAATCCCCATCAAAATATTAAAACCGAAGTTTATTTGTATGAAGCTTTCCATTTCGAAGCTCTTTATTATCTGCCATATATATAATGTTTACAATAATGCATATTTCCTAGTTACTTTCAATCAATTCATCCAAAGCCTGGGTGATTTCTGGACTGCTATAATCCCTTCCTCCTTCTAGACGAGTGATCATATCACCATTTTTGTCCAATATGACCGTTGCAGGAATCGCTCTTCCCAAAAAGTTTGTGGGAATACTACTCTTAGGGATATATACCTGTAAATCGTAATTATTCTTTTTCATAAATGCTTTTGATTTCTCCATTTTTCCGTCCACATCCACCATCAAAAATATGATATTACTATTACCCTTATAACGTTCTTTCAGTTGAGAGATAGAAGGCATTTCATGGATACAAGGCGGACACCAGGTAGCCCAAAAATTAATAAAAACAACCTTTCCTTTTAAAGACTGTAATGACACTGCATCACCATTTTCATTTGTAAAAACGACATCCGATGTACTTGTTTCAGCATTTTCCGAAACCCTTTCTTCAGCTTCGCTGGTAGATCCCGATTGGTTTTCTTTTCCTTGTTGACTGCACGCCACAAAACTAAAACATACGACCATAACGAAGGTCGATACAATTCTTGCTCTTATATTTGTTTGTATTTTCATATCTATCAATTATTTAGTTAATTTTCCATCTTCAATTTCCTCAGATGGTTTCGTAATAATGTGATCATCTACGGAAAGGTTACCAAAAACTTCTACCAGACCGTCCAGCTGAATACCTTCTTTTATGCTGATTCTTTTGACGGCCTGATCGTTTAAGGTCATCACATAGGTACCGGACTGGGTATTTAAAATACTTGAAGCTGGTACCCAGTATGAAGGATTTTTTCGCTGTAGCTTGAGTTTTACCTGCGCATAATCACCACCCTGAAGCTCGCCTGAGGAATTATTGACATCAAACTCCAACTTTAACGAACGATCCTGCTGATCCAGCAATCCTGATGTGCGGGAAAGATGTGCCGTGAAAGTTTTCCCTGGTTGTGAACTAACCGTAAATGTCGCCTGTGCCTCCCTATTTACCGATGCCGCATGCTTTTCAGGTAAGGATAAGGACAAACGGAGCTTATTGCCCTGGGCCATCATAAATAAAGGTTTATCAGCCCCTGAGCCCACCAATGCACCGACAGAAATATTACGCGCTGTAATCACTCCGTCAAAAGGTGCTGTAATCCGCAGATATTGTTGCAATTGCGAAGACTGGGCTGTACCGGCCTTCGAAGCTTGATAAGCTGATTTTGCACTTTCCATCACGCTTTTTGCCCTGTCTATTTCGATTGCCGCCACGGCGCCAGTTGTTTTAGCGGCATCTGCCAAGCGGTCATAAGCCTGTTTTGCATACTGATAGTCACTAAAAATCTTTTGCTCCGTGGATTTGTCAGATAAATACTTTTGATTCATTTCTGGAGCTTCCAATACGGCTAATAGCTGGCCTTTACGTACATGATCGCCAAGGTCTACATATAACTGCTTAACAAAACCTTCAACCCGTGCATAAACAACAACCTGTTCATAGGGTTTTAGTTCAGCTGGTACGGATAGCTCATACTCGGGATTCATCATTTTGATAGCAACCGAGGGGTATGAAGTAGCTTTTGCTTCTTTATTCGTACTTTGTTTTTTTTGATTTCCTTTCTCTGAGCAGGAAACCAGCAGTAAGATCAGCAAGCACCCGATTAAGGTGGTCACTTGTGATTTTTTATTTCTTAAAATTCTATGATACATCTGATTCTATTTTTTATGTTTAAGATTGGGTCTGCTCTAAATAATACCTGCTTTCCTTGTCATCAGGATCTAGCGAAGGGCTAACAATAGCTGTTCTGGACATCAACGACGAAAAGAAATGTGGGAGCAGTAGTAAAATAGTTGCTGTAGAGGCGATAAGTCCGCCAATAACAGCTCTTCCCAATGGAGCAACTTGTTCTGCCCCATCACCTATACCGATTGCCATAGGCAACATACCGGCAAGCATGGCAACAGCGGTCATCAATACTGGTCGCAATCGAGACGAAGCCGCAAGCCGTGCTGCATTCGAAGGTTTTAGCCCCAGTTGTTTTCGGTAATATTCGGCTTGGTTCACCAGCAGGACTGCATTCGATACGGACACACCTATTGACATGATCATCCCCATATAAGACTGAAGATTTAAGGTACTTCCCGTCAGAAATAAAATAATCAGACTTCCGGCAATAACTGCGGGCAACACAGCAAGGATAATCAATGGTACCTTAAACGATTGATAGAATGCAGCAAGCATCAGGAAGATAGCGATAACAGCAACACCTAAACCGGCTAATAAACTTCCTAGCGTATCGTCTAACAGCTGCAACGTTCCTTCTGTCCAAACTGTAGTCCCACGTGGGGGTTCCCCGGCATCTTGAATGGCTTTTTTAACTGCAGCTGAGGCTGTACCCAAATCTTTACCATAAATATTAGCGACAACCGTAACATATCGATTGGGCCCCTTTCGGTTTACCTGTGCTGGTGATGTTACCCTACGGATGGTAGCAACATCTTCCAGTAATGGACGCATACTTCCTTTTTTCAGTGGCAATGATTTCAATTTTTCCTCCGAGGACATAATTCCTTCGGGAATCTGTACCTGAACCTGAAATACTAATCCTGACTTGGGATCAACCCAAAGGTTTTTATCCGTAAAACGTGTGGAAGAGGTCGCTGTAACCAAACTCCGCGTAATATCCTGCATGGTTAGACCAAACTGACCAGCAAGATCACGATTGACTTCAATCTCTAATGTTGGATAAAAAACGGGTTCAAGAATACGCACATCTCGCAAATAAGGTACTTTCTGCAGATTGCTTTCAATCTTCGAGGCATGGGCAAATGCGCCCTTTACCTGACCGGCACCTACTTTTATTTCGATCGGTGTCATCGCTCCCTGACCCATAATTTTTTCGGTCAGTTCTGTCGGCTCAAAATTAAATTTGGAATCAGGGTGTTTTTGGATAATTACTTTTCTAATTTTCTCCTTCAGTTCTTCCATCGATCCACTATAAATAGATTGATTGACCGATACTTGAAGTACGGCTTCATGCGAGGCATTTGTAAAAAGAAAAATGGGATTAATTGGAGAACCTGCAGGATGCATTCCGACAAAGGCGGATGTAATATTGATGCCATTTTCCGGAATTTGAGCTTTTATTTCGTCCGTAATATCGCGCACAAGACGTTCTGTCTTTTCCAATCGACTTCCCTGCGGAGCCTGTATTCGGAACTGAAAATCGCCACTGTTGGACACGGGCATCACATCAGTTCCGACAGTCGTTACTAGCACAGCTGAGATTCCACCTGCCACAACCACATAGCCGACAAATAACAGCAATGATCTGGTAGACCATTTACGCATCCGATACGAATAATTTACCCTAAATTTTTCAAAGAACGCACGTTTTCGCGGCGTGTTAGCCACTACATTATGCTTGTTCTTCATCATCCAATTGGCCAAGATAGGAACGAAAGTTTGCGAAGCTATAAAAGAAGCGATCATCGCAAAGGCAACAGCCATGGATAGTGGCATGAACATATCTTTTGGAATCCCTGTCATAATAAATGCTGGTGTCAGAACCGCAAGGATACAGAGCAAAATCAATAACTTGGGCGTAGAGATTTCCAACAGCGCATCAACGATAGCCCGCTGCTTGGTTTTTCGCATTTCCATATGCTGATGAATGTTCTCAATGGTCACGGTAGCTTCGTCAACAAGGATTCCAATGGACAGCGCTAAACCACTCAACGTCATAATGTTAATCGTTTGCCCCATCAGATAGAGCACCAAAACCGCCGAAAGAACGGCAATCGGGATCGTCATCACAACGATAAGTGCTCCCCGGGTATCACCCAGAAAAAGCAGGATAATAAGTCCTGTAAAAACGGCGCCCAAAATCCCTTCGTGGATCAAATTGGATAGTGATCGTTCAATGTAAGTGGATTGGTCAAACTCGTAACGGATATTTACATCCTCAGGCAATTGATTTTTCAACACCGGAAGCGAGTTTTTCAGATTCTGAACGGCATATAGCGTCGAAGCATCTGCTTTTTTGATAATGGGTAGATAAACGGAACGCTTCCCGTTGATCAGGGCATATCCAACGGTCTGATCCGCACCATCAGTGACATGGGCAACATCCCGTACATACACCGTTCGACCCTCATTTGTTTTCACCGGTGTATTCAGGAACTCCTCCGGATTCTTGGCGATCGAATTAATGGGAGCCATCAGGTTTTGTTCTCCAATACGGATATTTCCGGCTGCAGAGGGCAGACTGTTCTTGGTAATCGCCATGGTGATATCTTCTGCACTTAGACCATTGGACTGCATCGCCTCTGGGTCCACATTGACAACAATGGATCTGACATTTCCACCGAAAGGAGCTGGAGCAGTGATGCCCGCTATCTCGACAAACATAGGTCTGATTTTCGTCAGCACCAGCGTCTGTATTTCGTTGACCGATCTTTTGTCACTTTCAAATACCAGCTGTCCAACGGGTAACGAACTACCATCGAAACGAACAACTATGGGTGGAACTGCTCCTGGCGGTAAGAACCCCATAGCTCTTGAAACGGATGTGGAGACCTCTCCTGCTGCCTGCGACATATTCGTTCCCGGATAAAAGGTCAGCTTCATCAGCGTCAGTCCCTGAACACTTTTAAAATCAATATTTTTGACCCCACCGACAAAAAGTAGTACTTTTTGAAACTCATTGGCCATAAAACCATCCATATAGGAAGGAGAAAGCCCACCATAAGGCATGGCGATATACATTGCCGGTAATTCAACCTCCGGAAAGATATCGACATTTATTTTTTTTATTGCGCTATAAGAAAAGATCGTAATTGCTAAGACCATAACCATGATGGCTATCGGTTTCCTTAAAGCAAATCTAATTAAATTCATACGTAAGAATTAAAGGTTGTTAAAGAGAAATTCGAAATCAGCAGTTAACGCTGCTTCTGAAGCTAGAAGTAGCCAATAATCGCGTGAAGCCTGTACATGGATATTCTCGGACTGCTCTAATAAAGTCCTGACCTGCAGCAATTCGCTGAGTGTGATCAGACCGCTCTTGTATCTTGCCAGGTACATGCAATAGGCATCCTGCGACTGCCTTACGGCCAATTTCGTCTTTTGAAGCTGCTCAAACTGATGCAAAATTTCGGTCTGCGCTGCGGAAAGATTGGCCTGCATCGCCTTTTCATATTGCGAATGAAGCAGTTTGGCTCCTTCGGCTTCCTTAAAAAACTGTTCTCCTTTATAATGGTTGGTGCGGATACTGGTCAAATTCCAGGTTATACCAATGCCTACAAGGAAATTATTGGTGGTATTGCTAAATCCATCTTTCCAGTTCCCGGAAACTGTACCATTGGGCTGAATTCCTGTACCTCTGTAGGCATATCCTCCCAGAATGTTTAAAGAAGGTAGTGATGCTCTTTTTTGTGCTTCACCGCTAAGGGTATAATATTCCGATTCTCGATCTAAGGCTTCCAGTATGGGATGCGATGCTTGAATGATGCTACCATTATTTTGTTGATTTCCTAAGGGATCAATAAAACGAATGGCTGAAGCCGAAAAATCCACCGAATCAGCACCATACAATTCCAATAATTTGATAAAGGAAGCACTTTTAACACCGTTCCATTTATCATACTCTCCCATGGCTTGCACATAAGATGATGAGGCAAGGAGACTATCCGCAGCAGGCCGGAGGCCGGCAACAGAAAGACCAGTGGTGATCCCGCGGATGCTGTCGAGACGCTCTGTATTTCGTTGCGAGAGATTTAATTTAGCATCATTATAAAGCAAATTGATGTATCGTTCAGATAATATTTTTTTGAGTTGAAGCAGATAGGCCTCTTTTTCACTCAATGTTTTATGGGTTAAGCTTTTGGCCGCTTCATTATCTTTTTGTCGCTTTCCGAACGAAAAGATTTCCCACTCCATAGTGGTGGAAGCAAAACTATTGGCAGAAGTGCTACTTCCTGCTATGGGACTCCCCGAACCACTGACGTTAAAAAAGCCTGGTTGCGGAAAAAAGGCTCCAGAACTGCCTTCATAAGTGCCATAAGAATTTTGCATCTGCGCCTTCAATTGCGGAAGCATTTCGCTTTTAACAGCTCGCTCATGAAGTTTTGACGCGTCTACAGCAGATTGTTTAGCGCCGATACCAGGATAATACCCTGCTACCTTGGACCATAGAATACCTAAGGAATTTTCTTTTTGCTGCTGCCCGTATACGGGTAACACAGCAGCAATAGTAAAGCACATGCATGTGATTACTATACGATATTTTATCATACTATTTATAAGTTTACGATAAGTCGCCGAACGACCGATTACTATAAAAAAAACAATAGAAGTTTCCCCATTGAAACCAGTGGTTCAATAGGTATAAAAGAAAATAAGTAAGGTATTATAGGATAAGTTTACGGTATTGCAGAAAGATAGGTAGACTTCCTGAAATTTTTAAATTGCCGTAGCGGGGATGTGATTTTCCTCTGCCTAATAAATAAGCAAGAAGAAAAAGAAAAGTAACGGTAAATAAAATTACCGGCGATAAATGGTTAATATCTTGCGAGATATCGTTTGAGATTCGTATCTCTGCCGTTTCATTAGTAAGACATTTCTCAGAACTGTTTCCGGAATAACCAACAGTTCCTTTAGGTAAGCCTTGTTCCGTATTAACGGGCAGACCAACTAATGTTTTAATACTGCTTTTGACAGGACACGAAGTAAGCAGGACCAAGATGATCGCAGCAAATACAAGTAAGTACCGTTGATAATATTTTGGAATATGTGACAAAGTCCTTTTCATTGATCTGCTAATTTACTGCTATTTATTGAAGTAAACAAAAAAATTGTCTGATTTACTAGATTAAAAAGGCAGTTGTACATTCTTGTACAACCGCCTTTTATATGGTCCAGATGAAATGTTCTGAAATTTAGTTTTGTCCTGCTAGTAATCCACCGTCAACAGTCCAAGTTGCTCCTGTTACCCAACTTGTTTGGTCTGAAAGTAAAAAGTCAATTGTCTTAGCAACATCTTCCGGTTGACCAACACCTCCCAGTGGATGATATGCATCAAATGCAGCAAGATTCTCCGCAATTTTGTCTTCTGGCATAAAGGTCTTGAAGATCGGTGTAACCACAAATCCTGGATTGACAGAATTTACTCTGATGTTATATTCAGCTAATTCTATAGCCAGTTGTTTCGTAAGCGCTACCAATCCAGCTTTTCCAACCATATAGGCTGATGCCGGTCCCGCTTTAAGTGCATGATGCATCAATGCTGCTCCTATATTAACGATAGATCCGCCTTTATTTTCTTTCATAATTAAGGCTGCTGCCTGTGTAATAAAAAAGAAAGCTTTGGTATATGTTTGGTAACTGTCGTAATCTTTCTCATTATGATCTAAAAATGCAATTGGCGTAAAATGTCCTGCGCTATTGACTAAATATTTTAGATTAGGCAGTTCTTGTTTAAGGTTATTATTGAAATCAGCGACAGCCTTCATATCAGATAAATCTACGGAGTAAACCTTAATATGACCACCCTTTGCTTCCAGCTCTGCTTTAGCTTTATTTAAACTATCAACACTTCTTCCTACCAGTGCCACTTCAACACCTCTTCCAATTAGTAATTCTGCTGTTGCTTTACCTATTCCGGTTGAACCACCGACGATTAATGCTTGTTCCATTTTTATATTTTTTATTTATTTCCAGTATGGAAATAGTTTAAATTTATTTTGAGCGGTTTTACCTTCGGATTAAGCTCCGTAAGTAAATTCATAATTTTTTATAATTGCAGGATTTAGACTGTTCCCCACATGACATAAATTCTTTGCTGAATTTTCCATCCACTCCTTTTGTTCTGCTGTATAGTCGTCTTTATCAAAGAACAACTTAACATTGATCGTTCCTACTTGTCCTCCTTCTGCTGACATTTCATAAGATAACTCGCTTCTTGATCCATTGACCTCAAAATCTTTTTTTCTGGCATAAAAATCAACGGTGGCTAGCATACAGCTTGCATACGAACTCATGAGTAAGTCAACGGGACTAAATTTCATATTAGCTTTTACGGCTTCACTGTTTAATGGTGATTTTGTACTTGAATTATATCCACCTTCATAGGTAGTTTCTATTATTTTTGACATTTTTTGTATACTATTTATTTTGTTATTAATACTACTTTGATGTTGAAATTAGATGCTACATCCATCAATTCCGCACATATTATCCCCGGATTCCTTTGACAGATCGACAACGCTTTCCTGGTAGGTCTGAGCAAGGGCTTTTGCAAAAAGTTCAACAGGCTGCGCTCCCGAAACGGCGTATTTGCCATCAAGAACGTAATAGGGCACACCTGTGATTCCCATATTTTGTGCCTCCATGATGTCCTGTTTTACTTCATAATCATACGCATCATCAGCCAATACTTTTCTGGCCTCTGCCGGATCTAAGCCTAAACCTTCAGCAAGGGAAACCAAAAAATCTACGTCTGCAATGTTCTTTCCGTTCACAAAATGAGCTTCAAACAAGGCTTCTTCCATCGCATCTGCTTTACCATTTTCTTTTGCCAGATGCAATAACTTATGCGCAGGGAAAGTATCCGCAGCAATCACCTGATCGTAATTAAAAGTTACGCCGGCGTTTTTTCCCATTTCTTTTAATTGGCTCAGAAACTGATCAAGTTGCATTTTCGAAAAGCCTTTACGGTTCATCATATACTCGCTGATTTTCATATTACCAGAGTTTTCCTTTAATGAAGGATCCAGCTGGAAACTTTTCCATTCCACTTCCACTTGGTCTTTGAAGGAAGAATCTATTAACGCTTGCTCAAAATTTTTCTTAGCGATGTAGCAAAATGGACACATGATGTCCGACCATACCTGTATTTTCATTGTCTTGTTATTTTTAAAGTTATTTAGAGATTCTCATTGACGATTTCTGTAAGCTGCTGAGATGACAGTACACCGGAATGTCTCCATTTCAGTTGACCTTTTTTAAAGAGCATCGTTGTAGGTACACCTCTAATCTCGAATATTTCTGCTAAACCCGGGTTCTGATCGATATCGACCCGTTCGTAGTGAATCGCCTCGCCATAATTTGCAATGGTCTGATCCAGATGTGGTTTCATAGCGATACATGGACCACAGCAGGAGGCGTGGAAATTGATCATTGTCAGTTGATCAGATTCTATTTTGTTAGCTAAATTCATTTTTTGATAATTTAAAGTTGAGAACAACAGCAACATTCCCAGTAAAGAGTGTTGCTGTTGTTTTGCAGTAAATTAGATCACAGCATTTAAGCTCTTATTGATACTAATTTTTACGGGTTCTGCAATTGTTCTGTATCCCGGTGATACTTTACGTACATGTTCTGCAATCGCTGCATACTCTTCCTCAGTTCCGCTACCGGTAACTTCAAAATTGAACTGAAGCTCTTCAAAACCAACCGAAACATTCGGGTCAACTTCTA
Source organism: Sphingobacterium athyrii (assembly GCF_003071065.1). Lineage (GTDB taxonomy): Bacteria > Bacteroidota > Bacteroidia > Sphingobacteriales > Sphingobacteriaceae > Sphingobacterium > Sphingobacterium athyrii. The sequence continues at coordinate 806,276 of NZ_QCXX01000003.1, forward strand.
AAAATCCTCTTAGATCAAGATTTCCTACTATGGTAAGATTCACACTGTCAAGCTTGATTCCTTTACTGGTTGCCCCTACCACAAAACCGACCATCATACATCCGGCTAAACCGCCTAAAATGTAATCCTGAGGATTAGGATTTAGATTATCTCCCAACAATTCTGCGGGCTCTCCGATCTGATATTTGAATTGTTTTTCAACAAAAGCGCTTCCTATCTTTTTACTGTGGGTAGTAATTTCAGTATTCACACCACCTTTCCAGGTTGCTGTTATACCTAATGCTGCAATTGCTTCTGCAGGTTTGTTAGTAATTACCTCTACATAATTTCCTAATGCTTCTAAATTTACATTGTTTAACATAACCAATTGTTTTAAATTTTGTACTACAAAGTTACCCAGTAGAAAGCTTCAAGAAAATGGACAAAACTGAAAACAAATAGCACTATTTGATCCGATTTCAACCTTTTTTAGATAATTAAATTTCCTCGTCAAATTTCTTGGTGAAAGTTGAGTGCATATCGAATGAAACCAGTCGAATAAAAAATAAGTCATTGGTTGGCTATGACTTATAAAGAAAAGAAGTTTCCCAATTATGGAAAACTTCTCCCTCTTTCATGAGGTCTTTTGCTATTTTAAAATGACATGATTTTACTCCTGATGAGAACAGGATAAATACCGCACTTGACACCTTCGAAAAATCTTATGTAATAACTGAAATTCCTCGAAATAGCATAATACCCCCCGTAAATTATCTACTTTGCAAAAAAATCTTTTGCAATACGACTAGCCGATTCAAGCGCATTTGAAAACTCTTTTTCCGCCCCCGGATTCACTAGATTTCCTAAAAATTTAATCGAATGAATGTCAGTAATGCCAACAAGTCCAAGCCACCAATTGAAATAGGTGGACTGGAAATCAAGACCAAGTTCGATCGGTACTCCAGCACCATACACGCCAGAAGTATAAACAACGCAAGCCTTCTTATCTTTCAATAATGGAAAGTATCCTTCTGCTCCAAAGCCAAAGGTCAGGCCAGGTTGTGAAATGGTATCAATATAGTGTTTCAATACCCAAGGAATGCCACCATTCCACATCGGAACAGTGATCAGGTATTCATCTGCCGAGGAAAACCGCTCCGTGACCTCCACGACTTTATCCCATGAACTCTTTAATGTCTCATTTAAAGTTCCGTCTCCAAAAAATGTCATCTTAGCGGCAGCTTTGTCTCCATCAAATGTAGGTATATCAAGATCCCAAAGATTCAGTTCATCAATGATAGCATCCGGATTCAACAGTTTATACTGTTCCAAAAATTCATGCGCTATTGCTCCTGATTTTGATTTCTCCTTTCTAGGGGAGCTGATAATGTGCAGTAGTCTTTTCATCTCTGTTCTTTCTATTTAATATTAAAGATTCTCTTTTACTAACTTACCAAGTTCATGAGATGGTACGATACCCGAATGCCTCCATTTCATTTCTCCTTTTTTGAAAAGCATAGTCGTAGGTACGCTTCTGATCTCGAATAGTGTTGCCAAATCCGGATATTTATCAATATCCACACGTTCATAATGAATAACGTCATCAAATTCCGCAACTACTTCATCTAAGTTCGGCTTCATGGCCACACATGGAGGACACCAGGTCGCATGAAAATTAACCATTGTCAATTGCTCCGACTCTATTTTGTTTGCTAAATCCATATTTTATAATTTATAGTACAAAGATATTGCCTGAGGAGCTCCAAGAAAATGGACAAAACTGAAAACAAGTGGTACTTATTGTTATGCTGATGCCATTTCATTTATTTTGGATAGCATTAACACCTAACAAAAGAGTGATAAAGTATCAAAAGAATGAACTGATAATTCATTCAACGGGCTAAACTAATGAACATAATTAATAGTATCTTAATAGGATGCAATATCTCTACCAACACAAACTCAGGGCTTTCATATGGATCATTAAACGTGCTTTATTAGAAAAAAGAGTCATCGTATTTATCCTCTAAAAATTGCATTTTTGATAAGGAATATGGTACATTTTTGAACCAACACAAAACAATGCCGTTAGAAATTATTAACTTTATCAAAACGTTCCTTATTAGTATATAGAAAAAACAATAAAATGATGAGTTCGGGGGAACACAGATATTCGGAGCTTTCTGATACAGAACTAGTAAAATTGATTCGTTATGGAGATCATGGTGCCTTTACGCAGATCTTTGCTCGCTACTGGGCAGTATTGTTACAACATGCCGTCAACTTATTGAAGGACGAAGATGAGGCTGTCGATGTGGTTCAAGACATTTTTATTACGCTCTGGATCAAACATGACCAGTTGGAAATCAATGCTTCGATAAAATCTTATTTATACACAGCGGTACGTAACCGGATCATCAGCAGGATCAGACATACGAAAATTCATGAGAGTTACCTAGATTCGCTTGTAAATCTGGCTGAACATGGGGACTTTGTAACCGATAATCAGGTTAGATTCAATGAACTGAGCGCTCAGCTGGAAAAAGAAGTGTCGAAACTGCCACCGAGACAACGCGAGGTGTTTGAATTGAGCCGTAACCATGGCCTGTCACATAAACAGGTTGCCGAAGCTTTAAATATCTCTGAAGAAACAGTTAAAAAACAAATAAACAAAGTACTAAGGATGCTTAAAGTTAAGCTAAATGTTTTGCTGCTAACTTTATTTTAAAGGAATATTAAATCTCTGTAAATTTTTTTTTAAATCCGTATACCACCAAAGCCTTACCTATGCGTCATAGCTTTAAAGAGGGATTAAAAAGCTCCCTTCCCGCTATGAAAAATCAAATTGCAAAAGAAATACTGGACAGATATTTAAATGGTGAAACTACAGCCGAAGAACAGGCACTTGTGGAAACCTGGTATAATAGTCTATCAGAACAACAACAGACTGACATACCTATCGACTTTGACCGACGTTATAAGCAACTGCTTTTAACACTTCCATCACCTGAAGTGAAGAAGGCTGTCAGACTTTGGCCACGCGTGGCAATTGCTGCGGCAGTTACTGCCATCTTTTTGGGAACAGGTTTATTTTATGTGACCAATCAAATCAATACAAATGGAGCAGGGCGCGTAACGGCTGGTGACGTCGACCCCGGTGGCGAGGGCGCCACCTTGCAGCTGGCAAATGGACAGAAAATACGAATAAACAATGTCTCAGCTGGAAATCTAACTGAACAGTCTGGTGTTAAGATTTCAAAAACTGCAGATGGGGAAATCATCTATGAAATATCAGATAACCAAACAGGAAAATTAGAATATAATACCTTATCAACAACACGTGGAGAACATACGCGATTACGTTTGCCGGATGGTTCCCTCGTATTTTTAAATGCGGCATCCTCATTAACTTATCCAACCAGTTTCGCAAACTCGGAAAACAGGCGGGTCTCTTTGACCGGTGAGGGGTATTTTGAAATTTCCAAAGATAAAGCTCATCCATTCCTAGTGGAGAGCAAAGGACAGACCATCGAAGTTTTAGGAACCCATTTTAACGTCAATAGTTACCCCGAGGAGGCAGGTGTTGCGACAACTTTACTTGAGGGCTCTGTAAAAATAAATGCTAACGGACGTGAACAAATTATCAGGCCCAATGAACAGGCGCTTGCCTCAGCCAGCAAAATTTCTGTAAAAACAGTGGATGTGGAGGAAATTATTGACTGGAAGCAAGGTGACTTCTACCTTAATAATGTAAGCTTACAAAACGCAATGCGCAAGATAGCAAGATGGTATAATGTGGATGTCGTTTATGACTCTTCGGTTCCAATGAATCTGAAATCTACAGGCTACATCTCCAGAAAAAATAAGCTTTCGGCAGTTTTGAGACTGATTGAGAAATCAGGAGACGTCCATTTTAAAATTGAAGGAAAAACCGTGTATGTCAGCAAGTAAATGACCTACTACCTAACAATCAATGCAATTATCGCGACCACATAATAAATAGGCAATTCAAAACAAAAGCTGACTGATATAAATCAGTTCCCCTAACTAACATTAAATAACTAACCACTAAAGAAAAGAAAAATGAAAAGACATCTACGACAGGAGAGTTGATTTTATAATCAAACCAGAAGTGTTGAACACCTCTGGTTGAACTTCGGACCAATTAAAATTAACTGAAATCGCAGTAAGCCTATAGTTTTCGACGACCGGGGCAAACTGCTTACCGAATTAAACAAATGTACAAAAATTATACAAGGAAACTTGGTATGGCTAAAACGCTGTATCATAAAACATTTCTAATTATGCGATTAATTACCGTTATATTAATAGCATCCCTATTTCAGGTCAGTGCCGCGACTTTTGCCCAAAAAATTACGATTAATAAAAATAACGTTTCTCTTGAATCCGTTCTGAAAGAAATCCGAAAGCAAAGCGGTTATGATTATTATTATGGTACAAAAGTTATCACTATGGATCAAAAAATCCATATCAAAGTAACGAATGCTAACATCAAACAAGCTATTGAAGCTGCTCTAACCGGTTTACAACTGACTTACGAAATTGAGGGGAAAATGATTTCCATTAGAAAGAAAGAACCTAAAATTTTGGTAAGGGCTAAAGAGCAATCGCTCGAGATTGATGTTAGCGGAGTGGTCACTGATGATAAGGGGACGCCCTTAGCTGGTGCATCTATCAAAGTAAAAGGTTCTCATAAAGCCACGATCACTAATAGTAAAGGTGAGTTCTTACTTTCCGACATTGATGAAAACACGCTTTTGGAAATTAGTTTTATGGGGTTTAAGACTAAAGTGATTGAAGCTAAAAAAGAGATAAGGCAAATCAAACTTGAACCCTCCTCTGCTGATCTGCAGGAAGTAGTGGTAGTGAGTACCGGTTATCAAAACATTTCCAAAGAACGTGCTACTGGGGCGTTTAGTCAGGTTAATCGGGCAACGTTAGATAATCGTCCCGTTTCCAATTTATCTTCTGCACTACAGGGACTGGTAGCAGGAATGCAAGGCAAGGAGAATGAGGATGGGAGTGTAGATTTTCAGATCAGGGGCAGTACATCGTTATATGCAGATTCAAAACCCTTAATTGTGGTAGATGGATTCCCGATTTCAAGCAATAATTTTTCGGATATCAACCCGAACGACGTGGAATCAGTAACTGTACTGAAAGATGCTGCTGCTGCATCTATCTGGGGAGCCCGCTCTGCAAATGGGGTAATTGTAATTACGACTAAAAGGTTAAAAGCAAATTCCAACTTAAAAGTAGATGCAAGCGCATTTACAAGAATATCGAACAAGGTAGATCTCAACCAAGTCCTTACCCAGGCAAATTCAGCAGATCATGTTGCCTATGAGCGTAAAGCTTTTGACAATAACTGGACATTATACCCTTATACTGGATCATTTTATTATGATGTGGTAAATTCATTGACATTAGCTCAAGAACTGCTGTATGCAAATAAACTTGGCCAGATAGACGAGAAAATGATGAATGCGGGGTTAGACAGATTGAGTAAGGTAAATAATAGATCTCAAATTCAAGATCTGCTTATGCAAAGGGCAATTTTGAGCCAATATAATGTAAACATCCAAACCGGTACCGATCGCTCAAAAACTTATGCCTCTTTAATGTATGAAAGAGACAAGGCCGCCTTTAAAGGAAATGACTACAATAAGTTCAATATGAATTTCAACAATGATTTTAAATTAACCAACTTCCTCAGTTTTAATGTAGCGCTCAATCTTCAGTATAAAAAGCAACAAACAAGTGGAGCAACACTGCAGGAGATGCAAGGCTTGTCACCTTATGAAGTTTTATTAAACCCCGATGGCAGCTATGGTGTCAATTTAAACGACTATAATAGACAATTATTAGGTACCATTCCTGCTGGTATTTTCCCTTATTCTGATTGGTCTTATAATCTTCTGCAGGAAGTAAGAGGCAGAAACCTAAACAATGAAAATCTGGCGGCCAGGTTTCAGACCGGTTTTAATCTCAAAATCTCTAAAAACCTGACTTTTGATTCGAAATTCCAGTACGAAAGATCGAAAATTGATTATAAAGATTACTATGATGAGAGTACCTTTTACGTCAGAGACCTGGTCAATAAAATGACCGAATACGATAATGGGACCAAGCAAACTGGAATTTCCTATGTTCCCAAAGGTGGGATTTTAAAACCAAGGACTTTTACCATCGATGGCCGGCCCAGTGACGTTAGTAATTCGGATCTTGAAAGCTTCCTGATCAGGAACCAATTAAATTTTGACAAAAGTTTTGGGGAAAAGCACAGCATTTCATTGATTGCCGGTATGGAGTTATCTAAATATACGACAACTACCAGAGCGAATCCTCATGTATACGGTTATTTCCCTGATAAGCTTCAATCTACCGTGCCTCCGTATGGTTATGGTAGTTCGGCTAATCCGCTTTCAGATTTCCTTGGAGGCACCTTTTGGACTACTATCCCAGGTGGAAACACAACATTTGGATGGGGAAGTGACAAGTACGTTTCATTTTATGGAAATGCTTCTTATACCTATGATAACAAATACACTGTAAGCGGAAGTGTTAGAAGTGATGCATCAAATTTCATCACCGATGATCCTAAATTACGCTGGTCGCCGTTATGGTCTGTCGGCGCGAAATGGAATGTGAAAAAAGAGAAATTTCTGGAGAACGCCGATCCCATCGATCGCCTGGAGTTAAGATTAACTTACGGAAAAAATGGGAACGTAGAAAAATCGACCTCTACTAAAGCTCTATTGAATGTTGGTACAAGTCCCAATATAAACACAGGAACCATAACAGCAACCATTTCCAGCTATGGCAATCCTAATTTACGATGGGAAAAAACAGCTACTACAAACCTGGGCATTGATTTTAATTTGTTAAAAAATAAAATTTTTGGTTCGCTAGACCTATATAACAAGGTGGGTGAAGGCATTATTGGGGATGTTGCTCTACCATCCTACACCGGAACCACAGCCCAAAAATTTAATAATGCCGGAATTACCAACAGAGGTATTGAATTGACATTAGGGGCAAACTTTGTGATTCCACATACACCGGTTAGATATTCTACTTCACTGACCTATGCTTATAACCATAACAGGATTACCAGTTTATACAATCCTGGGCTTTACACTGTAGATTACCTGGATGGGATCTTTGTGGAAGGCAAACCGGTAAATTCAATTTATTCACTTACCTACAAGGGAATGGAGAATGGGATGCCACAGTTGGTTGGACCAAATGGAGATGCTTATTCCTTTAACGATCCGCAGCTGATATATTATACACTGGGCGCCTATCTTAATGAAAATAACTATGAGGGAACTGCTATACCGCCGCATACGTTAGGTTGGATGAATAATATTCAAGTAGGCGATTTTTCACTTGCAGTTATATTTAACGGGAAATTTGGAGGCGTTTACCGTAATCCTACTTTTGCTTATTCAAACGGATTAGTGGGTAATGGTAAAACTTCTGTAAACAGGTTTGTCAGTGATGTATTTGCAGGCAGTAGTATTATTCCTGGCTTTGCAAAGCCAAATGAAACCCGGCTATATTTTTGGGACCGTTATACCCCATTTTTAAGTGGGCTGGTAGAAAGCTCCTCTTATATTGAATGTAAGGAAATTACCTTGGGTTATACGTTGGCAAGGTTGGCCAAAGCAATACAGGTAAGTAATATTAAGGTTTTTGCACAGACCCGAAATCCTGGCTTAATCTGGAAAGCCAACAGTAAAGGATACAATCCGGAATGGCTCCCTGGCACTAACCGCCCACTACAAACTTATACGCTTGGTTTAAACCTTCAATTTTAATAGCTAACATTATGAAATTACTACAATACTCATTTTTAATTGTCGGGTTGATCGCAATGATAGGATGTAAAAAATACCTGTCTGAAGAACCTTCAAAACAAAGCAGTCTACAAACTGTAGATCAGATGGAGGCTTTAATCAATAATGCAGGAACATTTGCTGCTGAACCTAACTGTACAGCCGCATACTCTACTGATGATTGTGAAATTACCAAAGAACTATATTCAAAAAATCCCAGCGTATTTGGTGCCGATCAGCTTCAATACTATGTTTTTGGTATTGAAGGAGTCGCAAATCAGAACCCGGACCAGCTCTGGTCTGGAGAGTATGAAAAGATATTTACAGCAAACCTAATTTTGGAGAACATTGACAAGGTGAAGGGCGATGACGCCATACGCCGCCGGGTTAAGGCAGATGCCCATTTTATCAGGGCATATTCAAATTGGGTGCTTGTTAATTATTATTGCGCTCCTTATAGTCCGGAAAACCTAGGTAGTTTAGGGTTACCTTTAAAAAAGACTGTAGACTTCCTGGAGTCCGGAAAACGTGCTACATTAAAGGAAACTTATGATTTTATTTTATCGGATGTTGCTGAAGCGCAAAAGACAGCGCCAGACGATGTAGACCCTCTCCTACCTTGGCGTAGCAGTCAGAAAACCATTTCCGCCTTTTTGAGCCGTTTCTATCTGTTTACGGGTGACTATGATAAGAGCCTTGCTGAGGCCAACAAGGCATTGACTACATCAAGCCGTTCATTAGTGGATTACAATTCATTGGCGCAAGGTAACTCTGCCACTTATTCCGTTAATAATTCAACCATCACCTTAAATTACACAGTCCTTAACGATTGGAAATCTTATAATGGTTCAAAATACTTGTATTGGCAAGAATCGTATTACACCAGATATGTTACCAATCCATACCAATGGTTTATCCCCAGCGCAAAGCTGCTTGCACTATATGACACGCAAAATGATTTGCGGTATAAAAAATTCATGATTAAGAATGGTGGGTTAAGAATGTCTGTAAGTGATCCTGCTGCTTTTCGATATACTATGTTTTATGACGGGCAATACCTCCCTGAGGGGCTTACTGTTGCGGAGGTGTTATTGAACAAGGCAGAGGCATTGGCCCGCAAAGGAGACCTTACTGCGATGGATCCGTTAAATCAGTTGCGGAAGAAACGTATGACTACGGGGCATTATGTTCCGTTAACCGCTACCGCTAAAGAAGATGCCATAACAAAAGTACTGGAAGAAAGAAGAAGGGAGATGCCCTTTTCAATGCGATGGTATGATATACGCCGGTTCAGTGTTAATGATTATGCGCCGGATAACATTAATGTTACGCGTAATTTCTTCAAAGCAAGTCTAACTGGTGTCGATGTGAATTCGCCAAAAACCTATACGCTGGATGCCAAACGATACCTCGTACCGATTAACAATCTAGATATCAACACCAGCAAAGGGCAGCTTGAACAAAACGCCTATTAGATACAAATAAATTAAGTAAGATCTTCAAATAAACCCTTAATATCTGCACGATGAATTTGAAAAAAATAAACCTAACGGCCATACTAATGTTATTGGTACTGTTCTTCACCACCTTCAATAGTCAGGCACAGCGCAGAAGTGAACTGATTACCGATAAAAACCAGCTGGCCAAACTTAAAGCTGCTGTAGAAGCAAGGATCGACAGCCCAAAAGTACATGAGGCCTACATCAAGGCAATGGGGACAGAAAATCCGGAACTGGAAAAGCAATACGCCAACTGGATAAAGAAATATCCAAAATCCGTGGTGGTTCCTTATTCAATTGCGGAGGCTTATCTCAATGAAGAGAGCCCTAAGGCCAAACCTTACCTGTTGAAGGCGATAGCAATTGATCCTAAGTTTGCAGATGCCTGGAATGGCTTATCGGAGGACGCAGATCGCTCGGGTGAATTCACATTAGCTCAGGAATACCTGGCCAAAGCGACGGCTGCAGATCCTTCCGACCCGAAATATGCCTTTTATTACGCCAATACCTTTAAGGGTGTTGATGAAGAAAAATGGAAACAGTTGAGCCTGGATGTAGCTAAACGTTTTCCTGATCATGAGCGTGGCGCGCAAGCACTATTCTGGCTCGCCGAACGGTCCAAAAAGGTGGCTGACAAGCTGAAATATTTTGAACTCCTGCATGACAGCTATGCACCTGAAAAATTTAACTGGTCAGCTAGTGGGATGTCATCCTACTACGATATTCTACTTTCCAAGGATCCACAAAAAGCGGTGGAACTAGCACAGAAAATGGAAAAAAAGGAAAAACAGGAACGAAAGGAATGGTCCGGCCTGCTATTACAGGCACAAATAGTGGTTAAAGCAAAAACTCTGATGGATCAAAAAAAGGGTGCTGAAGCTTTGGCCCTTCTAAATCAGCTAAAATTATCAAAACACTCATCGTTCAAAACTGATTTCGTATTGCTAAAAGCGCAGGCAAATGACATAGCTGGCAACACCATTGCGGCATACGATAGTTTGATCGTGACTTTTACAAAAGCGCCGTCTGTTGCATTGAAAACCGCGATAGCTGGTTATGCCAGCAAACTTGGAAAAAATGACAGTCAGGTCGATGCCGAAATTTGGGCAAAACTGGATTCCAGAGCGCAAATAGCCACTCCATTTACTAATTTAAAACGCTACACGAGCCCAGGTACAGCTTCCCTGGCTGATTATAAGGGTAAGGTGGTATTGTTGACTTACTGGTTCCCGGGCTGCGGTCCTTGTCGTGGTGAGTTCCCGCATTTCGAAAGTGTGGTCAAAAGGTTTAAAGGCCAGGACCTGGAATACCTGGGAATCAATATTGTTTCCAGTCAGAATGAGTATGTCCTTCCGTTTTTAAAAGGCAGCGGATACAGTTTTACTCCCCTGGAAGACGTAGAAGGCAGGGTAAAAGGAAACCTGAATAACGGTGGTGCAGCCCCTGTGAATTTCCTTATTGATAAAGAAGGCCGATTGATTTTCTCCCACTTCAGAACAGACGGGAACAACGAGGATGACCTGGAATTAATGATCAGTTTATTGCTCAACCGTAAATAGGTATTGTTACACCTAAAATTTATCAGTAAATGACAAATAACATTTTTCTGTGCCTGCTGTTTGTTTTAACAGTAGGCCTCATAGCACCTTTAAAGGCACAACAGCCTGGTACTTTAAAAAATAACCTCCGCGTGTTGTATGTTGGTGGCTCTGCCAATTGGGAGAATGACACATTTAAAAATCCGGAAGATAAAGAAAAAGACATCCAAAGGCGTTCCGCTTCATTTGAAAGCATGTTGAAGCATTACTTTACAGATGTGAAGATAATTGACGCCAAAGAATATAATCAAGAGATGTCCAGCCAGTTCGATGTTACCGTTATTGACGGCACGCCGAAGGCAATTGCAGAAAAGCAACTCATTAAAGACACAAACGGCAAGATAACCAAATATGTCCCACCAGCCTATCTGACAGAAAACTTTAACAGACCGGTTGTGTTTATTGGTGAAACAGGGGAAAAACTTGGCCGTAGCATTGGTCTAAAACTGGACTGGTATTGCCTATGCCTGGATGCTTATGCACATAGCTTCCGCAAAGACCATGAAATATTCAAAGGGCCTTTCCCTGTTAAAATGACCATTGAGACAAAGCCAACTCCCGAAGATGCATTTCACTACGAATATTATTTAGGTAAAACTACACCCAAAACTTTGCCGATGTGGCGGGTACAAACAAAGGGCTATATTTCTGATAAAGGGTTTAGAATTGGGATGGTTTCAAGGCCCTGGGGTTTTGAAGATTCTCCCGATGCCGAAGCTATTTCCAGTGGGGTCTGTGCCAAAACATTAGATGCCGTGGCCCTAGGTCGGCATGGCAATTTTTTCCACTGGGGCTTTGCCGCTTCACCAGAATATATGACCCCTGAGGCTCAGAGCGTGCTCGCAAATGCAATTGTTTATATCTCAAAGTTTAAAGACAAAGGTGTAATTGCAAGAAAATACCTCGACAGACGTGCCACTAAGGAATATCTGAAAGAACTAAAATATCTCGCAACTAGGGAAGCCTATGAGAGTAACAAGGAAATGAACCTGAAGTTTGACCAGCAAATGCTTGATGATAAAAAGAAAGCAGAAGAAAAGAAAGCTAAAAATGAAAAGCTGACCACATGGGAAGAACAAACTCTTAGTTACCAACCACAACCTAAGCAGTCTTTTGAAGATTTTCTGAAAGAAAGCCAGAAAGACCTATTCAGTAAATTTGGCACCAATACAACGGCCTACCTGGAATATTACGACCAGAACAAGGACTACTTTTACGCAGAAGATGCTAGCTATGTGATTACTGTAGACCAGGATGCCAAAAGTCTGGGTATCCCAAATACGGATAAACGTTTATTAGAGAAATGCATTTCTTTGCTAGAAAAGGGAGAAGATGTTGATAAAGCAAAACGTATCCTTGATCGTTACACTTTATTGGACTTTAAAACAGTTCAAGAATGGAGAAGCTGGTTTGAAAAAAATAAAAGCAGGATCTTCTTTACGCAAAGCGGCGGCTTTTATTTTATGGTGAACACGTATGATGAAAGTGCTGAAGGCAACAATTATAAAAAAAAGCAACCTGATGTATCCTATAACAACATCAAAACAGCAGAAACGGATGACAATAACGCAGTAAGTGTAGCCGCCGGTATTGTGAATAGAGGGCAAAGCAAAGAGATTGCGGTTAAGGTGAAAATTCATCCTGGTTACCACATTTACGCGTTTGTAGCGGACGTTGATCCGTATATTAAAACAGAGCTAAAGATCAATCTTCCTGCTGGCTATACCAAGGTTGGTGACTTAAAAAAACCGTCTTTCAAATACTTCAGTGATAGTGGTACCACCATATATGACGGCGAGATCCTGTTTACTCAGGAAATCAGTGGTACGGGTAATGGCGAAGCGACCTGTGTAATCGGTTATCAGTGCTGTGATACACACATCTGCTTTCCGCCCGCGGAAAAAGAGATAAAGGTCGATTTATAAGCGAACTTTTGTCGACAACCAGCATTATTAACGGTCACAAACTGAATAAAATAACGCCATTTATAATGGCCTTAATTTCCCTATTTAATATTTGGGATATTAATACGGAAATTAAACACAAAACGCATTCATTAAATAATAGTAAAAAATAAACAACTAATCTTATTTAAATGAAAACATATCTTTTTCTACTGTTTGCATTTTTTTCTGGTGCTGTAAAAGCCCAAAAAAACTTTCCATATGAAATAAGCGGAACTATCGATGGCTTAAAAAATGACACATTATATGTCTTTATTCATTCGGATTCACCGGAAGTGGAGAACCCAAAGACAGACACAATCATCTTACCAGCAAAGAATGACAAAGTATTTACAAAAGGCAGCTATCCTAAGACCGCATTCGCATATGCACAAATAGGAAGCAAACAAAGTGGCCGTAATTTCTTTACTTTTATCATAGAAGAAGGGAAAATTCAACTTAGGGGAAATGTTTCCTCACCAGAGAATATTAGAGCGACCGGTGCGCCTCAGAACGATGCTTATACCGCAGCAATGAGCGCGGATAATGCATATTACCGACAAAGAGACGTATATTGGACAAAGTTACAAAGTGGCGATGAGTCGAAACCGGAATATAAAAAGGCTGAGGCTGCAGCAAAAAGTGTAGAACAGGCACAGCTAAAGTTCAGGCAACAGTACGTAAAAGAGCACCCAACATTACTGGCCAGCGGAATGTTCGTCTATTTGTTACCGGATCAACTTCCAGTGGCAGAGTTTGAAAAACTCTACTTGGCATTACATGATGATGTAAAGAGTCTAAGTATGCTAGCCAACCTACCCGAGAGAATCGCAGCGAAAAAAAATGTAGCTGTTGGTAAAACAGCCCCTTTGTTTACAATGAATGATACCGAAGGCAAACCCGTCTCTCTTTCTTCTTTTAAAGGTAAATATGTGCTCCTTGATTTTTGGGCAAGCTGGTGTGCCCCCTGCCGTGCTGAAAATCCTTACTTAGTTAAAGCATACCAGAAATATAAGGACAAAAATTTTACGATTGTGAGCATTTCATCTGATGATAAAGGTGACTGGTGGAGAAAGGCCATTGAAAAGGATGGACTGAACTGGGTACATCTGTCTGATTTATCAGGAGCAAAAAATCCGGTGGCCAAACTTTATGGCGTTCAGCCAATTCCAGACAATTTTTTGATTGACCCCGCAGGCACCATTATAGCGCGTGGATTGCATGGGGAGGAAGTTGAAAAAAAATTAAATGAGATTATAAAATAAACCCCTAATACCAGTTCTATGAATTCGAAAAAAATAAATGCAACAGCAACGCCAATGAGGTATGTATCGTTTTTCACCTCTTCCGATGAATCAGGCACATAGCGAAAGCGAAGTGATAAACGATAAAACTAAGTTAGCCCAACTAAAAACAGCTCTAGCCTAATTGATCAGAGCGACGTATTATTTTCTTCAGAATTTAGAACAGAAGTAGGTAAAGCAGAAAATACTGAACTAAAAGACTCAGAATTTATTGAATATAAAAAGATATAAATAATTATGAAATGTATAACCTTAGCCATTCTCGCAATATTTTGTTGCTTTAATGTGCATGCGCAGATTCTTAAACCAGTGAAATGGACCTATGCAGCTAAAAGAACTTCAAATTCCGAAGCGATTATTTACTTGAAAGCTACCATTGAGGATGGATGGCATATCTATTCACAATTTGTCGATAAAGGCGGGCCCACTAGAACAAGCTTTAATTTTGTACCTTCTAAAAACTACAAACTCATTGGAACTACACTAGAACCTAAACCCATCATTACATTTGAGCCCAATTTTAATATGAACGTAGGCTATTTTGAAAAATCGGTAATTTTTCAACAGAACATTAAATTAAAAACTAAAACTACACAGGTTAAAGGATCTGTAGAATTTATGGTTTGCGATGATGTTCAGTGTCTGGTTGCCGAAACTGTAAATTTTCTGATAAACGTCAAATAACCATACCACAAAAAAAGCAAATGAAGAATCTAAAAAAAATGATGCTGCTGAGCGCCTTATTCTTTGTGTTGCATTCAGCAATTGGACAAAACAGGAATTCGCTATCAATTGGCGATGACGCTCCGGAAATAAAATATTCCAAATGGATCAAGGGTATTCCTATTTCCACTTATGAAAAAGATAGGTTTTATGTAGTGGAATTCTGGGCAACATGGTGTGGCCCCTGCAAAGCAGCAATGCCACATCTTTCCACATTGGCCAAAAAGTATAAAGACAATGCTACTTTCATTGGCGTAAATATATGGGAAAAAACCGGCGATAAGCCCTACGAGTCTTCTCTACCGGCGGTGACTCAGTTTGTTAAAAGTATGGGAAGTGACATGGACTACAATGTTGTAGTTGACAATAATGATCATTTTATGGTCAATAATTGGATGGTACCCGCATCGCAAATGGGAATTCCATCGACCTTCTTAATAAAGGATAGAAAAATTATTTGGATAGGTCATCCAATGAAAGTTGATTCAATCATAATGGCAGAAATGAATGGGAAGTATGATATTCAGATAGCTATGCAACAATTTGAACTGGCAAAAGCAAAAAATGAAGCTCTAAAAGCTAAGTTTGCAATATTGACACCCATCGAAAAAGCTATCTCCAGTAAAGATTATCAAAAAGCAACAACATTACTAAGTTCTTTGGATCAATACGATCCAGATATAAAATTACAGAAGAACTATTTCACCCTCATAATTCTATTGGCTCAGAAAAAGGAAGATGAGGCTATTGCTTTCGGTAATGAATGGTTAAAGGACAACTCGACTTATGGGTCAATCGTTGCCACTGAGCTATTAAAAACTGATGGACTTTCTAAAAAAGCATATCTATATTCTGCTGAATTAAATAAAAAGAGATTAAATCTTTCAGGAACAATTACTCCATTAGTATATAGCGAAATAGCTGCAGCATACCAAAAAGCTGGCGAAAATCAAATTGCCATTGATATGCAAGAATTAGCAGTTAAGGAGGCTGAAAATGCTTTCAAAGCTAAAAAGTACATTGGCAGCATTACCAATGAAACAATACTAAATTTTAAGGATACTTTATTAAGATATAACGGTAAACTTCAGTAAAACGATCTGAATTAAACCGACAAGCATATAAACGAAGCTGAATTCTATGCTAGAACCGATTTCGTTTATATGCTTAATTTTATATTTTTCTATAGAAAAAATAGTTAGCGCGGAGGGTATACTTATTGAAAAGATTTTCGGAAGGATGTAGGCGACTGACTGGTGTACTTTTTAAAATATCTTATGAAGTAAGATGAGTCTTCAAAACCCAGTTTATCCGCTATCTGATTCACATTTAGTTCAGAATGGAGCAATAACCTTTTTGCTTCCAATACAATCCGCTCATGGATCATCTCTGATGGTTTCTTATTGAGCAGTTGCAAAGTAAGATTAGACAAAGTTCTTAAGGAAACAAAAAGCATTTCCGCATATTTTGATGCAGGAAGTCCCTTCGTATAATTCTCTTCGATCAGATTGACAAAGTGGATTAACTGGGTCCGTTTCTCATCAACAATAAAAGGAGCAAGTCCCTTATTAAGTTCTTCAAGTTCATATTTACGGCGCTGAACCTGAATTAAAAACGCTTTAAGATAAAGTCTGAGTAATTCTTCCTGTCCATATTTATCATGTTCGTTCAGTTCGGTCTGCATCTGGACAATATATTCATCCAGTTTATATTCATTCCCAGTACCTACACAACACGAGGGAATCTGATAGGGATTATTGAACATACTGCACTTGAGAAAAAAATCAACATCATTTTCCTTTTGAACTAAAAAATCTTCCGAAAAATGAATAGCAAATCCTTCATAGTCTCTATTACTATCAAAGGCATGAACTTGGTTTTTAGCAATAAAGAAGATCGTATTTTCTGAAACGTCGTATTCATTGAAATCAACAAAATGTTTCCCATTCCCTTTCTTGAACCATATAATCTGATAAAAACTATGGATATGCGGTTTAGCAATATCATCCTGATGATCCTGGATCAGATCTTGTAAAGGCTGAACCTCAAACTGCATTTTACCTGGAAAATCTGCATGTAAATGATATTCGTAGATAGCCTCCTGTTCTTGCTTTTTCATATATTAACGTCAGTTTATTCTTGATGTAATAATTTTACAAATATAGGAGTATTTCCAGTTTCACTAATTGTAGTTATATTCAAAAAGTACTTTGGAAACGAAATGACAATCTTGAAATTACAAATAGCAGTACTGATTTACCGGCTTAAATGCGATAATCTTGACAAGCCTGCTGAAATCGCCGCTCCCTGCAGTTTTAATTTTAAATGTTCGGGTGCAAATTTTCAGGCAATAAAGATTGGATTGAGAAACGAATGTACTGCACATCGCTCGTGACCAGAGGTGTTTGGTCAATTTCGATTATTAATTTGGTTCCATTTCTTAGGTCTAATGCCCAAAGATTTTTCAAATAATCAACCTAAAAACTTAAATTACTAAAATATGACTTTATGAATTCGCTATGGCTTAATCTTTTAAAATCAACTATGTTTGAAAAATATTATATTTACAAGCTGATAAAACCCATCTTTTCAGTACCCTTTGTTGGGCTTGTCCGCACGATTACTTTACACTGAAATCTTACGTAATATTCTAATTTCAGATCAGATAATTAAAAGAAATTTAAAGTGATAAGAAGGAATGATGTTTGTAAAATTGGTAAAGACAAAATTTTAATAAGATAGGGATACACTTAACTGTTAAACCGTTCACGAAGTAAAATAATGAAGACAACCCTTAGAGAGCACATAGCAGAAATCGTAAGCTTTTCAGATGAAGAATTTGTATACATCAGCTCGCATTTTCATTATAAAAAAATGAAGAAAAATCAGTTTATTATACAAGCTGGTCAACAGAAAGTCAATAAATACTTTGTCATCAAAGGCATTCTGAAATCATATTACATCGATAAAGATGACAGAGAACACATTATACAGTTTGCGCAGCCCGACTGGTGGATCACAGACTATAATGCGTTCTTTAATAATAAAGTTGCGACTATAAATGTACAATGTATTACTGATTGTGAACTGTTGTACATCAGTCATGACGACCTGGAGAAGCTCAGTGGTGAATTTCACAAAATGGAACATTTTTTCCGGGTCAAATCAAACGCAGGCTATGTGGCATCCCAGGAAAGAATATTAACCATGCTGAACCTAACTGCTATTGAAAGATTTAATAATTTTATCAGTTTATATCCAAATCTTATTCAATCTATTCCTAAATATTTAATCGCATCATATATCGGTGTGTCAAGAGAAATGCTAAGCCGCCTGAGTAAAAATGTGACAAATCACACAAAATAAAAGTGTGAAAGTTCATTTTTTATCCGTTTAAATTCCGCCAATTTTGTACTGTAATAAAACATTATTAGTTATGAAATACGGACAAATTTTCACGTACACACTCGAATTGGATTCTAAAGAAGAATATATCAAACAATTCGTAGACCCATTTGCAGAAACTATTTCTAAAGCCAAAGGGTTAATCTCAAAAGTATGGATGGCAGATTTTGACACGCAATTTTCTAGTTTCTATTTATGGGAAACGAAAGAAGACATGGATGCATTTATGGCTACACCGGAAATCGAGGTGGTCGCTAATTTACCATTTTTAAAAAACCTAAAAATAGTTGGCATTCCCGTTGTAGAGGAAGCATCCAAAATTACCCGTGGGATTTAAACATCGATTGTAAATTGAAAAACCATTTCAGGAAATTTTTCTGAAATGGTTTTTAGTGTAAAGGGCATATCTCAAATATATCCTACAATAGGCTTTAAAATGTGATTCACTCTTTTTCCTAAATTCCTTTTCAAAATACTCCTTGAAAACTTCTAAATAACTACTTCAAAGTTGATCATAACTAAATACGGCCAAAAGCAATAAGTACCATTTTTTTTCAGTTTTGTCCATGTTTTTGAAGTTAGCCGCGGCTTAACTTTGGAATATTTAATTTAAGCTAATAATAATTAATGTCAGAATTATCCTATATATCTTTAAGGGGCAATCGTGCTTACAATACTGTTGTTAGACCCGATTTTGAACTTTACTTTGAAGCATCAAAAAACATTTACAGCGCTGAAGAAAATCCACACGGTACTTTTCCTTTAAATGTAGCGGACAACAATCTCAATTGGCCCATTTTAAGGGAGCGAATGCAATATATTGCTGCTACACTGGAAATTCCAGACTGGGTTTCAGGCTATACTTCGGGACTGGGTCACGAAACGTTCCGGGTAGCATTAGCAGACTTCTTGGGGAATTTTTTAGCAGATCGCCCCATAGCTCCCGAAAACATTGGAGTTGCAGCCGGCGCTACTGCCGTTATCGAACTTTCGGCTATTATTCTTGCGGATAAAGGTGATGTTGCCGTATTTCCAGCTCCTGCATACCCGGTGTACAGCCGCGACATCATGAACAAGGCTGGCGTACAACGATATGATTTAATTACACATCACGATAGTGATGCTATCCATCATGGACCTATTCTGTCGATTGAACATCTGGAAAAAGCCAAACAAGATATCGAACGCCAAGGTTCAAATTTCAGACTGCTGGTAGTTACTAATCCTGATAATCCTACCGGAGGATTATATACCGCATTGCAGCTGGAATCTATTGCCGAATGGTGTATGGAAAGAAAAATTCATTTTATAGTCAACGAGATCTATGGCTTTGTAACAGTGAATACAAAAGATCCCGCTATAGCTGATGATTACTCCGACCATCGAACGTTTACTTCATTCCTCTCAATCATTCATAAGAAAAACAGTCCATATTTACATCAGTGGTACGCACTTTCTAAAGACCTTGGTATTTCAGGAATGAGAGTCGGTATGGTGTACTCCCTTAATCAAGCCTTCTTAACGGCTTTTAATAATTTAAATCTCCCCCACATGGTATCAAATCATACACAATGGTTATTACAAAATATTCTGGGAGATCATGAGTTTATACAGGATTTTTTGAATGCTCAACGACACGCCTTAACCAAGGGGTACATTGTAGTGGTAGATATGTTAAAAAAATTAAATATCCCTTTTGTTCCTTCCTACGGAAGCTTATTTGTATGGGCAGATTTTTCTCGATTTTTAGAAACTGAAACATTGGCAGCAGAGATGGCTTTCTGGCAGGAACTATATAAAAATACGGGGGTCTTATTAACTCCAGGAATCGGTTTCGGTCACACAAAAAAAGGCATGTTTAGAATAGTATACACTTGTTTTGATGATGAAGAACTACAGGTAGCAATGAAAAGAATCCAGTACTACTTAACAGGCTTACCGAAACACAAAAAAATAGCAACACAATAGTTTTGCCAGATTACAAGTTTCGGCAATAATATCATTTTAAATACGGATCATGATGACCAAAAATCTGTTATCAGCGATCCAATAAAAGACGAAATTATGATAGATTATTTTAGAAATTTCCCCATTAATGGACTAATAAAATTAGCGTTCGGTCTGCTTTTCATTGTAATTGGTAGTATGGACAGAGAAATTTATATTTCAGTTCTTGGGGCGATCTTAATACTGGTAACAGTCGCCATTAAAGGAGTATGCCCTGGAAACAGCTGTTCACCAAATCTCTACAAACGAGAAAAAGAATTATAATACAATGATTTTAATTGAGAGTGTTTATGTAGTGGCAAATTAAGTGTTTAGAACCAATTCAATGAGGCCGTACCAGTCTCCATTTCTAACACTTCAATTTACAAAAAGAGATTAAATATATTATATTTGTAAATCAGTTTAATAAATATGAATAGAAAGAGTTCCCTTCCTCCCCCTAGTACTTAATATTCCTTTCGAGTTTCAAAGAAGTGTAGCCATCTGTGTATTACGTCGGATGTTTATGTTATGCTTCGTAACTTCCATTAATTATTTTATTACAAGAATCTAACTCTTTATGAAAAAATCATATTTGTTATTACATTTTGCCATCATTCTGGCAGGCTTTACGGGTATTTTTGGAAAACTTATATCTCTTAGCGAGGTTTTACTTACATGGTACCGTATATTCTTTTCTGCAATTATCCTGTCGCTTATTTTACGTATACTTCGAATAAGTACTAAAATTAGTACTAATGAAAAAATCAATATCGGTAAGATCGGAGTACTTATTACAATACATTGGGTGTTCTTCTACGCAAGTATCAAATATGCAAATATCTCTATTGGTGTAGTTTGCTATTGTCTAACCAGTTTCTTCACGGCGATATTCAAACCTTTGATTGATAAAACCAGATTCAACTATTCTGAATTGCTATTAAGCGCATTAACCTTAGTGGGTATTAGTTGTATTTTTCATTTTGACAATTCATATCAATTAGGGATCATATTAGGTGTAATATCATCTTCTTTTGCCGCGCTATACACAATTTATAATGAGAAATTAGTTAAAGTTTATGATAGTAAACTCCTTAATTATTATCAAATGATTGGTGGAACTGTCGGTTTGGGGTTGCTGCTGCCTGTGTATTTGTATTTTTTTCCAACTGTAAATCTCCTACCTAGTTACAAAGACACTGTTTATCTATTTCTCCTGTCACTTTTTTGTACTGTAGGGTTATATGTTTTGTTTGCTGAAGTATTAAAAAAGATATCCGCATTTACAGTAAATTTGAGTTTCAACCTTGAACCCGTATATGCTATTGCAATAGCATTTCTATTCTTTAACGAGGGCAAGGAACTGAATTTTTCTTTTTATCTGGGGTTGCTTTTTGTAATTCTTTCCGTTGTATTACAGACTGCTATTTCAGTTAAAAAACAGCAAAACAAAGGATTTTAGTTTTCACTACTAAAATATTTGATATCCCGCCGGAAAGTGGCGGGATACTTTATACGTAATCATCACTAAAGGTATCAGACGTAACATTCAACGAATAATTCGTTCCAGCATTAGTCAAAAATGGAAGGCAGTTCTTTACTATTTAATTCCCTCATGACAGTATTAAAATCTAATTCCGAAGGAATAGCGTATTTTTTACGAATTCGATGTTTCCGTAAGTGGACAGCAGATAGGGAAACAAAGGAATATTGAGCAATTTCTTTCGAAGAAAAATTCATAAACGCAAGTGCACAGAAATAAATTTCTGAATTTTTAATTTTAGGATTTACTATTTTTAAGTTCTTGATAAAGTCTGGATACAATTCTTCAAAGAGAATCAAAAATTCAGGATTGTTATTTTTAGCCAGTAAAATCAATTCAGCTAACTGCTTTTCTTCTGCCTTTTTTCTAAGTCTTGATTTTTCTGCTTCCAAATCTTCTTTTTCTATAAGTAAAGAACTATTCTGATGTAGGATCTGCAACTTCTTTTTCTTTAACCGGATAGATCGTACAGAAAAATAAGTAATAATGATAAGCGTAATAATCGCAGAGAAGATGATTATCCTCCGCTTTTCAGTTCGGCTTTCTGTTTCTTTATCATTTAGGATTAAATTAACTGTTTCCGTAAGCCCTTTATTATTATTTTCATTGTATAATTTATAATTTCGCTCATATTCTTGCGCATATTTTTGAGCATTTTGTTGATCTCCTAAGCGTTCATAAATTTCTTTTATACTTTTTGTGATGGACATTTCAGATTCATAATCAACAATATTAAATATATGCATGTCCTCCAATGCAGCTATATAGCTCTCTAATGCTTTTCTATCATTCTTCAATAGGATATAATAATCCCCAAAGGACCACCATGTATTGTATTTAGTTAATTTTTTAATCTTATTTTCATTCAATGCTTTTTCTAAATATATAAATGCAGAATCCATTTGCTGTAAATTCATCAATATATCGGCCTTCTGTACATAGGTGTCAATCGTCTTAGGATTGATAATTATTTTGTTGAGCGCAATAGTTTTATCAATAAGCACATTAGCTTCCTCATAATTTTCTTTATAAAGATAATAATCACTTAAATATGCAAAGGTTCTAGCTTTTATTTCCTTTGATTCATTAGAATTTTCGGTCTTAAGAATAGCCAATAGATCATTTTCAGTTTGGAGTTCCAGTTTATCCATCTTTATCGCAGCAAAGTTCTTAATCTTAATTTCATACATATTAGCCTGTTGAATATTGGTTTTCGAAGGCAAAATTTTGTCTGCTCGCAAAATATACTGCAAGCTTTTATCATAAAGATTTAAATTATACAGACAAGAAGCAATCTGCAGATTGGTTTTAAACGTAAAATTACGATCACTTACCTGCCCTGCAATCACTGATGCTTGTTTTGCATATGAAAGTGATTTTATTGTATTTGACATAAGATAGTGCTTAGATAGTTCAAGTAAAGAATCTACTTTCTTTTCTTCTCGTCTCTGAGAATAGCTCATCAGTGATACGAGAGTAAAAATAATAATCAGCTGTTTCATAAACTGGAAAATCAATTGGTTCTAAGCTCAAATTAGTATATCAAAGATAATTTTTTTTTAATTAACATAATGTAATACCCCGTATTACATAAATGATTTAATTTATTGGAAATTAATGTAATAAAAAAAGTAATAGTAATGTAATACCTATATTTTATCGACTTAACGAGCTTAAAATAGAAATTTGCCTAAAGGTTCTAAAAACCAAAACAGATGAAAAGTAAAGACATACAGACCGGGAATTTTATTCCTAGTTCGAATAGTAAGAAATTACCATTCGGACTTTTGTGTCTTTTCCTTTACCTCTGTACATCCACCCAAATCTTTATCGAAAAGAACATACAATTTTATTTATTGGCTAATGCTAGACTCATAAAAACAAAATATTTTAGGGTTTATAAAACTGACCGTAAAAATAAAACAGTACTGATCGCATCCCGAAACTCCGCTCTTGCTATGGTTATCATATCTCCCGAGTGGAATAACATAGTGGAATTTGAACGACTTTATGTGACATCTGAAAAAGAATGTACCTGCGGAGATAATCGCAACAGCATGCATCATGAGTCACTAGTTCTTTTTAATACGTATTCGTTAATTATTACAATTCGCCCGCCCCCGTATCATCAATACAGCATCATGCTCACAAAACACATATAGAACTTACAATAAAAAAATGATGAAAATATATTATACAACACTCACTTTAACTTTTGGTTCCCTTGCTTTTGGGCAAGTAGGCATAAATACACCGAACCCACAAGCAACTCTTCATATCGATGGTAAAAAAGACAATTCTGTTACAGGCACTCCAAATACGATGCAACAAAGCAATGATTTTGTTGTAACCGAAGATGGAAAGGTTGGAACTGGTACAGCATTTCCTGACACCAGGCTTGACATCAACAATGGAACCATTGCAGGAGCTATAAAAATCGTCGATGGTACCCAAGGAGCAAATAAGGTCCTGATGAGTGATGCCAATGGCATTGGCACATGGCAATCACCTGCTTCAATTAGACCTACGGTAGTAGGAAGCATAAATACAGCAACTAAAAACGTTGCATCAGAAACATCAATAGGTTCTTCAATTACACTACCAAAAGGAAAGTGGTTAGTAAACATCGGACAATTAATAACATCAATGAATCCTACAACAGCTTCCAATAATCTCTGGATGAGAATAGAACTGAGCAGCAGTAATGTTTCTCGAACTACAACAGGTTTTACATTTGTATCTTCCAGTAGAAGAGCCTCTGCATGGCTCTCCCCAGCAAGGGAAAATACATACCAATATGGTTATTCTTTTTTAAGCGGTGTAATCCCGATTGAAGTTACCGCAGATAATGTAACGATCTATACCTGGTTTGCAGAATGTAATCCTACTGCTGGTTATGATGCGGCAATTTTATCGCCAAAAATAGGGGATCATGGAGAAAACTATTTGTTTGCTATACCCATAAATTAAAGCGCTAATCCGCAATCCTATAAAACGCTAACATATAACCTTAAAAATTTACACAAAATGGCACAAAAATACTTGACATTAATTACGTTCACTTTTGCTTCTCTTGTCTTTGGACAAGTAGGTATAAATACAGCTACACCAAATTCCACCTTATCCATTGAGGGCTCTCTGGAGGCTGGGTATAAAGAAGTGAGCGCCTCCTACAGCTTGGTCGCAACTGACCACTATGTGTCTTACGTCGGAGGTTCGACGGCAACCATTACACTTCCTCCTGTTAGTAGCGGAACAACAGCATTTACAGGCAGAATGTATAAAATTAAAAATATTTCCGCATTTGATCTCACATTAAAACCAACTGGATCAGACAAGATTAGAAATGACAATACTGTCGGTATCCCTACATTCACTCTTCCTTCCGGTTATTATGCGGAACTCGTAAACAACACCAATACTGTAGGTACGGGTACCTGGGATTTATCCTATGTTGGATATCCTAAAGTAGCATCTATCAATTATATGATGGATAATATTTATGATTATACCGCTACTGCACCCCAAGACGTTACAGTCAACGGAACAGATTTAACCGGGTTTACAAAAACCATTAATATTCCAGCGAATACAGCTGCAAAAATTGTGCTTTCATATAGTATACCAGTTGGAACATATCAAACTCCGAGCGGCTATTTCGGGGTAACACTAATGAAAAACAGTGTTGAACTTCCTTCGGGATCTAGAAAAGTTACAGTTCAACCATTTGCAACTGCTGCTGCGGCAGTAGTTACTTCAATTAATGCCTTGATTGCTGATGATATAGTGGCCAGTCCTTCCGCGCAGAATATTACATATTCGCTTAAAGCCTATCTAGAAGGTACGAATACACCTGTCAGGTATGGTATGGAAAATAGTACACCAGCTAATTTTAATTGGGGAAGAGGATATTGGTCAATGACAGTGTATTATAAATAACGGTTACCAAGACTTTCGAATCTATTCAAAACACAATTTAAAATTACAACTAAAAAGCAAAAGATGATAAAAAAGCTTATGCGCCTATGCTATCTTACTGATGTTAGCAGAAACTTTTTCTCAAGTGGGTATAAAATATTGATTTGCCTAAAAAAGATGGATGCGATGGGCTCAGCTTCTGACCGATCAAAAACGGATGGTTTGCCAGTACTACGTTTAACTGGTGATAAAGATAACCTGTAGTTGAGGCTCCGAAAGGAACAATAGTTTATGCAACCTCAGCAGCTAGTCCCAAAACAGCATTAATGAAAATCGATAAGATTTTTTAAAATAGAAACAAGGTTATCTGAAACAAAATTACAGCATATTATGCCTGCTTTTAAAAATATTCATATTGGCAATTTAATTAATAAAGCAGTTATAGAAAGGGGGATATCATCATCCCGCATTTGTAACTTTTTGAAATGTTCTGAAGAAGAATTCCAAAAAATGCTTCAGTGCAAAAGTCTCGATAGTGAAACTCTTCTTCGATGGAGCAAGCTCCTAGAATATGATTTTTTTCGTATTTATTCCCAACACCTTATTTTATATGCTCCACCGGCAGCAAATAAGGACCAAAAAATAAATAAGGATAACTATTCACTCCCTTCATTCCGTAAAAACATATATACTAAAGAAGTGATCAATTTTATTCTTGAACTCATTCAGTCTGATGAAAAAACAAAACTGGAGGTTATGGATGAATACAAAATTCCAAAAACAACGTTGTACAAGTGGTTAAGCAAACACACTGACGCTAATTCTATCTAAAACTCCAATTATTTAAAGATCATACAATTTCTATTCGTGGCTTAAAAATGTTGAACGATAAAAAAAAGTCTGTTATGTCAAATACATCAAATAATAAATCTAGAGAAAATCACAATCCAGTCAATTATAAAAAAATCTATCATGATATTATTGTAAGAAAATATCCGGAACATCTAGCGAAATTCCAAAATATACTCAGCAAAGAAGTTTTATCAGAACTTGATGTATTAATGCTTAATAGAAAAATCTTTGGGGCAAGTGACGGCAGTACAGAACAGTTTAACCAAATGCGACGGTCGTACAGCGAAATTGCTATTGTGAAAATCCTTAATTACCAAAAGAAAAACAATTTAAACAATAGTCAACTGGCAATACATTTCCAACTAAGCAGAAACACTGTAGCAAAGTGGAAGAAAATATTTTCAAGTTAGTCCAGAATGAACATGGCTATCACTTTAAAATCAAAATTCATTTGTAGTAGCCGCTACTTCCTCTGACAGTTGGGTATTTTTAAAAATTGTCAGATCAAGTAGCGGCTATTACATATTAACGCTTTCTATTAAAGTTCTTTATAATAAGATTTATGATTTTTCAATTTATAAAACCTCTTTTGCTCCAGCTTCGGCCATGTGAGAGATACTTTGACGACCACAATGCTTGACGTACCAGTTTAATCCTCTGGAAGCCGCACTTTCGGAGAAGGCTTCAATGATCAGTTTGTTAGTGAACATACTTAAACAGAAAACATCTTTTCAATTTTCCGGCTAAATTTCCTTCAGTTGAAGATGATCGGCTAACCATGGAACCGTCCTTTAGCAACAGCCTTTGTACCGTCATACACCTGCGCGAAGGACCATGTAGAGATCAGTAGCACCACCATCAACATACAATAATTCAATTTATTCATACGTACATTCACTTTTAAAGATTCCTTAATAATTTATTGTAAATATTTAAATAACAGTCATTTATCAATCGCTTAAGAGATTCTAGTTCTGGTTTATTAGCGTTAATGGCAAACCAATCGTATTTTGGAAGATAATTGTGACGACATATTTGATCTTGTAAACCTGCTAGGTTAAAATCGGGTTCACGACCAAAAAAACAGATTTTCCTTTGGGAGTAGTCCAACATAATAAATGGTATATTTTTAAAATAGTATATTTTAGTATTTAAATCTTCAATATAATTTACCTTTATAAACTGCCTATCCAATACATAGCGATTCAACGCATTCAGAGTTTCCATATCTATATAAAATGCCGAAATTTTACCATAGCTCCGTTAATACAAATTCAGTTCGGCCAAGGTGGCAAAAGTTTTACCTTCATGATCATTCAAAGAAATCAGCTTCACATATTGAAACGTCTGTGGCGTGTCAAATGTAAAATACTGTATTCCATTCAGGGCCATTTTCCCATGATACACTTCTGTCCATGTGCTTCCATTAGAACTGACCTCAACTTTGAAATCTTTTATTTTACCAGCACTACCTGAGTTGTCATGACGTGTGGCAATGGAAAGTCCTGAAGCTGTAACGCTATTTGCACCTGTCTTTACCGTAATAAAGTGAGGATGTGGCAATGGATTTGACCACGAGGTATGCCAATACGTATTGTAATTATTATCCAATACATGTACAGCTGGATATCCACCTTGTTCCGATGAAACTCCTGCAACAGCCCAATCTGCTCTAATTAAAAAGTTACGGTCACTAAAGTCTACAGCTGGTTGCCCATTGACAAATTGATACGCATAATTAACAGTTGTACTAGTTCCATTTTGGTGATGAAAGAAAAGCTGCAGTGTATAAGCCATATTAGCTTTCACGTTGAAATCAGAAATGGGCATGCGAACATTAAAACTATTATTCGGGCCAGTTACAGTCGTAAAAGTGATAGATTGGTATCCATCAGGATCTGATTCTAGAATATTCCTAAATGTAATATGATCCGCCGCAACTGTAGAGGCATATGTGCCCGATACCACAATTTCGCCATTTTCGACTTTTGCCTGAATCGTTTTAATGGTATTCGTCACTGGACCATAAAAACTTTTTACAGCTGTACTAAACACCTGACAGTTATTCAGTGTCGCGGCATCATAAAAACTTAAAAAAGTCGGTGACTTACCATATGTATAATTCCCACTTCCCATTAAGGTCATACCAAATTGTGGGTTGTTGATCTGTGAGGCAGAAGGACCATTGTGAGGTAAGTTAATCCCGTGTCCCAGCTCGTGATAAAGTCCACCGATATAGATGGTAGCCTTGTCTCCCACAGGACCGGGCGTTCCTAAATTTTCATATTTTAAACCAGGATAATCTACCGCGTAGCACCAGCGCCCTATACCATAATATGGAATCGGATGATCCTCTTTTTCTCCCTGATCATACTTTTTATTCGAAGCGGTAATAACCAGATAATGATCACTGGTTTTCTCTTGCGGATTCTGCTGAAAATAGGCATCTACCAATGTTTTAATAGGACCATCAGTCGAATAGGCTGATGAATTCTCTGGGCCATGGATGGTATGTATTTTAACCCGAGTATTTCCACTGTTTTTAAATAATCCGAATGTTTTATTACCAAATCCCCAAAAGTTCATCCATTGCTTATAAAAATTTTGACCCTCAATCATAATTTTACTTAACCGCTGTTCATAATCGGCGTTTGGAGTGATGTTGGCTGGAACAAAATAAATTATATTCAAATTATATGGTTGACTCGAAGAAAAGGTTGTGCTAACAGCGCTTGAATCAACGCCTGGTAGTGGTGTGGTTATAACGACAGATTTCTTACAAGAACATAAAAATAGGACAAGGCAAAGCCAGGACATCTTAAGAATGTCAAAAAATACACTTTTCATAATAAGTAGTTTGATGTTCAATGCGGATAGCTTTGATAGCTATCCGCATCTTAAAATTGAATGATTACCATCCTGGATTCTGAACCAGATTAGGGTTGATTTTGATAAAGTTTACGTTAATAGGAACAAGATATTGCTTTGCTTCAAAAATTAAAGGTCTCCCGCTAAGAGTGATCGGTTTATAAAAATCTGCTGCAGTCTTGCCAACCGAAGTTAATCCCTTCATACCTTGACGATCAGCAGCATAATCTTCAACAGCTGTTTTCCAACGCTTTCTATCATAAAGGGAATGTCCTTCAAACATAAATTCGATCAGCCTTTCTCTGTGAATGGCGTCGATAAGATTCTTTCCAGAAGGAAGGCCGCCATATGATATTTCCAAAGCAGGGATACCTGCCCTGGATCTGATTTTATTTAAATAGCCCAATGCAGTTGCATCCAAAGTTCCATAGTAATTCGCATAAGCTTCAGCAAAGTTCAAATACAACTCACCCAGACGAGAAATCGGAAATGGGTATGCCGTAACCGAAAATGCATTTGTAGCGACATTGGTGCTCGGGTTAATACCCTTTTTAATGGCATATCCCGTATACAAATGATCGATATTTAAATTTGGTACGCCATTGGTTAAAGTCGTACCATTTAATTCTCCTGCTCTCAATTTAAGAATCCGGGTCTGATCATTGATTTCATATTCTCCACGATCAAAGCCAATGTAAGCATAGAATCTGGGTTCCCGATTACGGTGAAATTTTATAGTCGAATCTCCTGGTGCGATTGCAAAACGATTGCTATAATCATAAGTCGCATCCTGATCAGTAGGAAGACCATTTTTAGAGTAGAACAATTCAACGGCATCTAAAGTAGCACCTACCCCACCGACTGGGTTACCCGAACGCCAGCCTCTAGGAACGGCTAAAGCCTGGAAAGAAAATTGAGCATTATTATCTTCCCTGTATCCTGCATATCCCCAAATCAATTCAGAATTCCAAGGGTCAACCATCTGCCAACGCGTATTGAGAATGGCTTTTTTAAACGGATCGGTAACCGTTGATTTGGTATACTCATACAGTCTATAGCCTGCAGCTTCTGCTTGATCGATTGCTTTCTTACTTTCATCCAATGCTCTTTTCCATTTTTCTTTATCATAAGCCTGAGCGATGAGCGGAGTGCCATCAACATTTTTAAAGTTAGCATAATCTGCATTTCCGTTAAACAGTGGACTCGCAGCATATAAAAACATTCTTGACTTTAACGATAGAGCGGCAATTTTCGTAACCCTGCCCAAATCACCATTATTAACGATCGTATTCGGGAGGTCGATCGAAGCTTCATCAAATTTTTGAGCAATAAAGGTCACACATTCATCGTAAGGTCTTCTTGATTTGAAAAAGTCTTCTCCTGTTCCATCTGTTGGTATCAGTTTATCGACCACAACAACAGGTCCATAATTCTGGAGCAGAACATAATGATAATAGGCAATTAAAAATTTGGCCTCAGCTCGCCATATTTTCTTTTTTGCTTCCAATTCCTCTGTCGAAATCGTAACTGCTTTTGTTTTATCCACATTTTCCAAAAAAAGATAGCATTGTCTAATCCCACTGTAACAGTTCTGCCAAATATCCAGCACTGGGTTATCAGCATTGTACTGTGATTGTTGTATCTGCAAAAATGTAAAATATTGTGATCCCCAGTGATATGAAGCCGCAGTCTCATTGGACATAATCCATGAAAAATTGCTCCGGGCATCATTGTATCTGGGGATATAGGAATAACAAGTGTATAAAAACCCTTCTGCTGTCGATTCATTTTTAAATGCATCCCTCATGCTTGGTGTATCATCTGGAACAATATCCATATACTTACAACCTGTTAATGACAACGACAGTACTGCTATGTATATTAAAAATTTCTTTTTCATAAATCCTTTAAAAATTAAATTGACCTCCTACTGAAACAATACGATTATTGGGATATTTCAATCCATTCCCACCTCCTAATTCAACATCCCAATACTTAAATTTAGAAAATGTGACCAAATTCTGTCCCGCAACAAATACACGAGCAAACTTATGCGTAAAGCCTACCTCTGCATTCTTTAACCGGATAAAACTGGCATCACGCATCCAATGGGTTGAGGTCTCAAAATTACTGTGATAAGCAAGATTCGAAATCGTGCGCGGATACATCGCATCCGTATTGTTCTCGGTCCAATAATCATCTGCTATATATTGTAATAATGCCGAACTTTCGGGATTAAAAGGATGGATACCAGACATAAAGAGGCTTACTTTGGCTGTCCCTTGGAAAAAGACGGAAAAATCGACTTTTTTATACCGTGCCGAACCACCTATTCCATAAACTATTTGCGGTACCGTGGGATTACCGATATAGGATTTATCGAAAGCGTCAATTTTTCCATCAGCATTGAGATCTTTATACTTGATATCTCCAGGTTTGAGATCTTTGCTTAAGGTATTTACTGGACTAGTTGCGATATCAGTAGCATCCTGGTAATAACCCTCTGCAGTATAACCATAACCTACATTTAATGGTCTTCCTATAGCCGACTGATAAGCAAATAATTGTGTGGGTTCATCTCGATCCAATAAGGTGTTCTTCGAATAAGTAAATGTTCCTCTTACATTCAGATATAGATCAGGTGTTAGCTGTTGCTGATAGCTCAAGTTACCGTCCACGCCACTGCTACTTACCTGACCAATATTCGCATAAGGAGTCAATCCAACAACCCCAACCTCTGCCGGTACAACTTGCCTTTGCATAAAAATATCGCTCCGTGTTTCGGTAAACCAATCCGCTGTTAAGGTGAATTTATCTTTAAACATGCCTAGATCCATACCAACATTAATCTTCTTACCGCGCTCCCAAGTTGCTCCAGGATATCCTAATTTGGATATAGCAGCACCTGTTTGTGTGGTCTGCCAGTTATTGCCAAAAGTATACCCTCTTCCATTGAGATTCACCTCTTCTAAATATGGAAAACGCACCACACTCCCAGCGCTACTATACACATTGGCATTTCCTACAATACCCCATGATCCCCGAAATTTCAAACTGCTAATGACCGGTTTTAGGGGTTGCCAAAAACTTTCGTTTGAAATCATATATCCGGCTGCCAGGGAAGGGAAAAAACCAAATCGTTTTCCTTTAGCAAAAGCTTCTGAACCATTATAGCCAAAATTCCCTTCAAAGAAATATGTGTCGTTATAGCCATATGTTAAACGTCCGGCAATACCTTGGTTACGCGTTGGCAATGAAGCCACAAAACTACTCGGATTATTAGGATTATAGTCACGACTGAGATAAGCCAACATTCCACCTACCTTATGGGATTTAATCTGTTTAGTGTAATCCACCACAAAATTAACATTCATCAACCTGCTCCCCTCAGAAGTCAGGTTTGAGCTTAAGGCCGTAGTTCCTCGGGTTACATTTCTGTAGGTATAATCATATTTGCCATCAACTTCTTTAAAATCGCTGACTTCATAATAAAATGGTGAACTCGATCGCACATTACTAGAGGTTGATACATTTGTAAAGGATAATAATCCTTTAACATGTAATCCATCAAGTAAGAATTTCAGATCCTGATTTACTTCAATGGCTCCCATATTAGTTGCCGTAAAAGAAGACCGATATCCACTGACCATATTGGCATAGGGATTATAGTAAATATTATTACCCGTGCCCGAAGGAATTGGCCCGCCATTTAAATTTCCAAACATAATGTGATCCGTATTTTCGGCATTTGCGGGTAGCACAGCTGGAAATAATGCGGGCGGAGCTAAAAATAATCTGCCATAAAGTTCCGAGGAAGTAACTCCGGAACCATTATAATCGTCCAGTCTTGAATTGACACGGATAATAGCCTTGGTCGTATTGGACAAACTAACGCCCACATTTGCCAACACATTGTATTTCCGAATTTTGATGTTATTATCAAATTTATTGAATGGATCTTTTCTCAAAAAACCATTATCATTGTTAAAATTTGCACTGACAAAATAATCTGCACGGTTGCCACCCCCAGCAACATTAAAATTAGCATATTGATTCAAAGACATATCCTTGAATAAGGTTTTGTACCAATCTACATCTGGATACGCTACCGGATCAAGATGATTTTGAGTATTGGTTATTTTCTCATCTGAAAAACGAGGTGCTAATCCTCTATTGGTCAGAGCATAGTTAAAGGTCTCCATGTAATCGACGGCATTGGAGAACTTAACCGGTTTTGTGGGAGCAGCAAAGGTATTTTCTATTCTAAAATTAATTCTCGCCTTCTCAAAATTTCCACCACGTTTTGTTGTAATCATCAAAACACCATTGGCACCACGTGCACCATATAAAGCAGTGGCAGAAGCATCTTTCAATAAGGAGAAATTATCAATTACCTCTGGAGGTAGATTGTTCATGTCGGTAATTGAAGATTCAATACCATCGATAAAGATCAAGGGATTACTTGGACCTGCAAACGTGGAAATTCCCCGTACCCAAAAGTTTGACCCATCAGCCCCGGGTTCTCCACCACGTTGGACCGCAATAATACCAGCCACACGTCCTGCAAAAGCGTTACTGAGCGTAGAAGTGGGAACTTTAAGA
Organism: Sphingobacterium athyrii; assembly: GCF_003071065.1. GTDB lineage: Bacteria > Bacteroidota > Bacteroidia > Sphingobacteriales > Sphingobacteriaceae > Sphingobacterium > Sphingobacterium athyrii. Next base: position 840,358 of record NZ_QCXX01000003.1, read on the forward strand.
TCTTTTGAAGAAACTGAAGAAATGGCACCAACCACAGATTCTTTCTTTTGTTTTCCAAATCCAACCACAACAACTTCATCCATCTGGTTGGAACTAGAAACCATTTTCACCGAGACAACAGCGTTGGAATAAGTAATGGTTTGGGGATCAAAACCCACAATGTTTAGTCTTATTTTAGCAGAGGTATGGGAAACTTTTAAAGTAAAATTACCATTAACATCTGTTTGTACGCTAGTAGAAGTTCCTACTTCAGTCACCGTCACATTGGCTAATGGTAGAGAATTTTCATCAATCACTCTCCCTTTCATAATTAAATCTTGCGTAGCTTCTTTAAGGCTAGCCTCAGTTTTACTTTTTATAACTACCGTATTCCCATGTAGTCTATAAGAATAATTACTTTTCGAAAATATTATATTTAACGAAGCATTTAGAGTAACGTTTTTAAGGTCTAAACTTGTTTTTCGGTCTTTTAAAAGCCCTTCTTCGTAAATAAATCGCACCCCGGTTTGTTTGGAAATGTTCTTTAAAACATTTTCAATCTTCCCATTACGTACATTTACAGTTACCTGGGCTGAGGTAGAAGCATAGACTCCTATCGATGAAGCGGCAAGCACAAATCCAATTAATTTCATCTTAATAAGATTGCTCAAAAACCTTTTCTTATTTTTTTTACATAAGAAGGCTTTAGAATAAAAAATTTTATTCATAAATTGGTAAAGAATTGAGTTTACAATAATTTTTAATTCACTAATCATGTAAGGGTATTGGTAGTACCCTTACATTTCTCTTGTCGTTATTTTGTAGACCTACCTCATAAAAAACCTCCTATATGTTATAAAAATTTTACAACGATTTTATTTTTTATCAATGATTAACTTATCTTGCTCAATTTTGTAGCTATAATCCGTCAAATCATACAATACACTGCAGACTTGCGCTAGAGTAGCATTTTTATCAATACTACCTAAATATCTTTTCTTTTTTAATTCACATCGATAAATTGCTTCAATGCCATACCATCGGCTGAGTTCTTCTATAATCTCTACAATCTCCTTATTATTAAAATAGAAAAATCCATCTTTCCAAGAGGTAGCTTCTTCATTATTTGCCAAGCTTGCTGTTTGAAGGCTAAGATCACCAAGCAATACTTGATTGCCGGCATTAATTTCTACTTGCTGGCCCTTACCTCGCACTTTGATCTTCCCTTCAGTGAGTTGAACAACTGGTTTATTATGATACGATTTAACATTAAATTCTGTCCCTACAGCCTGAATTGCCATTCCACCTGTTTCTACGATAAAGGGTCTTGAAGCATCTTTTGCAACATTAAAATAAGCCTCACCGTGAAGTTTCACCCTTCTTTCATTTTTCGAAAAATATTCCAAATATTCTAATTTAGAATCTGGATTTACCCACACTTTAGTTCCGTCACTTAACACAACCTGGTAGGTAGATCTTTTTGGAACTGCCAATAAATGCTTTCTATTAGCTGATCTATCCGTTTTGGCTTTATAGATTAATAAATCATGCAGCACTGCAAATCCACTTTCTTTTTCTGTGTTTTCATAGGAGGCATTTAGTTGAATTGTATTTTGGTTGTCAATAGACAATTCTGCATATTGTATTCCAGGAAGAACATCATTCTTTTGTCCGTAAACAGCATCCTCGATAATATAATCGGGCTTATTGTTAGCTTGATACCAAATCCATATAAAACTAAGTAATAAAAATGCTGCAATAGTAGCTGCGATTGATCGCCATGTTGACACCCTTTTGACTTCGGATGCTTTAACCTTATAATTTCCAATATTTGTCTTAAAAACTTCCAGTTCTTCATCGATCGAGATAGTTCTAATATCAAATGGCGTGACCACTTCCCTTTCGTCAAAAAGGGTCCTAATGATCGTCTTTGATTCGGGATATTGCTGCAACAGACGCTCCCAGTCTTGCTCTTGCGAATAAGTTAGGGATGTGCCTTTTGCTTTTAATGCCACTAATTCGGCCAATAATATTTGATCGCTTTCTACCATAATTTAGAAGTAAGTAACTTGAAACAGGAAAATGGGTGGTTGAGAAATTGTTTTTTTTAAAAAAAAATCATAAAAGCTTAATATACAATAGAATACTAATTAAAATAAAAATAGAGCTAAATTTCTCACGAAGTAAGCGGATAGCTAACGATCTTTGTGATTTGACAGTATTAACGGAAATTTTCAGCTCCGAAGCGACTTCTTCATATTTTTTGCCTTCCATGTAAATCAAACGACACACATGCCGACATCCCGTTGGCAATGCATTTAATTCTTTATGTAACGCACTAATAACTTCTGCTCGAATCAAATTATCCATTAAATCAGTATCATCAATTGGTTCGATATTTAGGGAGCTTGAGTACTTACTACTCAAACGCACCTTTCTTTGATAATTCATGGCCAAATTTTTTACTGTACTATATAAAAAACTTTTTTGAATCAATGATTCTTTCTCCAATAATTCGGGATTGTTTATCAGAACTAAATAGGCATCATGAACAATATCCTTCGCAATATCTTGCGATCTAACAAACGGATAGGCAAATGTGCAGAGCTGGACAAAATAGGTTTTAAAGGTATGATCAAATCTAGTCATTCAAGTTAGAGATATAATAACAGTACACTAAATGTAAAAAAGAATTCAGTATGAAAAGAATTATCATAAAAAAAAATAGTACAAATATTTCACAAGCTTAAACATATTCATAAGATTTCGGCTGTTTAAACGCTATAAAGTATACCACAAAATACTACAAGCCATTCGATTGATAGCTGAATGATAAAAATAATGATATATTTCAAGTAAAATCACATAATTATGATAAAGTTCCAAAATTTAACAGTTAATCCATAATTGTATTGTAGAAAAACAATGAATAATATCTTAAAAACACCAATGAAGATGCCCATTTGGAGCAAAAACGGTCCAAATAACCTTTTTTTCCTCCAATTGGCATCCAGATTATATTTATAAGTGCCTCAGGGTGTTTTTCCCTTAGTATTTTTCAGGATAATAAATGGGTTCATCACTAAGGTCAAAACTTCCATAATGCATAGGCATCCAATACTTCGCTTTTAAGTCTTTGAATCCTTTAAATCTTATGGACCTGCCTGTGCGGAACGCATAAACCATTGAGGCTCATAAGCTCCAAATCCTATCAATGCCAAGTCTATATGGTAGTCATTCCCAATATCTTTGAAATGATCACCATAGCCGCTGTCACCTGCAAAATAGATATTCTTTTGGGCTACCTTATCCTCTATCAATGAACCTCACAGGTTTAGGTTTGTGTCGGTAATCCATCGTCTTGACCAATGCTGGCTTGGTAAGTAGTCTATAGCTGGAATCATAGCAATTTTGTGCTATTCTTATTTGCTATACTACAAAATAATTTATAATACTTTATGGAATTATTCAATGGCAAATTTATTTTGAAATAATCGTTTTTTGTTTACATAAAAATATTATAGTATTTTTTTATCCATTACAGCATTTTTACTGGATAACCACTAACAATTGAAAAACAAACGCATAGTAGTTAGTACAATGTCTTTCTGACTGTTATAAAAGAGATAATTTAAGTCTCACAATCTATTGTCCGGTTTTATATTCACCTTTTACATAGTTACCGTTAAGATAACGGATAGTGTTTGTATGCCATGCGTAAACTCCAGTTACCATAACTCCGAGATCCTGAATGTATTCAAGTACCAAATCTTGCCATTTGTCGAATTGAGGGAGATGATCCTGCAATATGAAAAATTCTTTCAAATAATTATCATGAATCTCAAGAGCTTTCATATAAGCTTCCTGGATGGGTAGCTTATATTCCTGCTGTAACACTTTTATAAGATTTACAGTGTCTCCTTCCCTATGAATTTCTTTGGGTAAAGAAATAATATCATTGTGGATGCTGATCATTAAGCAGCAAATGGTCTGAAGACGTTTAATATGAGGATCATCAAAAATTTCGTCTGGAATCTGACGGTATTCCTTTTGCATGGCAACATCATCACAGTACAGAGGTACACCACTGCTATTTTCCCTAATAAGCAGATAAACAGACTATGGAGGAATTGTATTAGTTCTATAATATACTTTCTCTTTTGCATAAGCTCTAAATACCTTGTTGATTGATTTTACAAATCTTTTATACATTAAAGCACAAAATTAGATAGTTCTTACGAATGCTACCCATAAACTAGTTTAATAAGTTTTGTGCAATATTCGTATAATTACAGGAGCAACAAGCGTAAATAATTGCTCCTGTAATTATCACTTTTTTCTCATTCTTCCCAAGAGCCGGCTGGTCACATAACTCACAAAGGTCCCAACAACAGCCATGAGAGCTGTTTGCATAACGTCACCAAGAGAAAAGCTTACCCATATCGAACAAAGTGTACCACCTAAAGTACCTATGCGGATATCATTGAGTTTCATCCCGTACCTACTTTTCTTTATTTGTTAGCATCTGATCTGGCGGTGACTCCTCCACTCCTTTTTTATCTTTATCCTCCAGCACAGTTTCCACCACGCTAAGATCCAAAGCAATGTATTTTTTAATATTTAATGCTAAATTGCATCCTAAGTATCAATAAACACTATAGAAATGAGAACAATATTATATTTAACAGATCTTTATTACGAAGCGAAAGGTAGAAAATACTATGAAGAAGACCTTTACATCACTTCAAAACTAAAATCTCATTTTAATTTACTCATTGGACATCCGCACCAAGCAATTTCAAATCTTGATAAAGCTGACCTCATTGTGTTTAGAAATACAGGTTCAGTACTTGGTTATCAAAAATATTTTCAAAATTTTGTAAGAGAAATTGGATTAAAAAACATTTTAACGTTCAATTCTTTTGATGGTAAAGCCGATATCTTAGGAAAACAGTATTTAATTGATCTAACAAATCAAGGTTATCCTGTTATACCAACTGTCGCAAATCTCAATGAGATTGCACTTTTTGGCGACAAGTATAATCATTATATCGTCAAGTTGAAAAATGGTGCAGATTCTATTGGAATGGAAGTTTTAACCCATCAAGAATTGATTGTCTCAAACCCACAAGGTAAACTCATACAACCGCTCATCGACTTCGAGTATGAAGTTTCATTTTATTATTTAAATAGAGAATTCCAGTATGCGCTGTATGCTCCAGATAAGAGTAAACGATGGGAATTGGTGGAATACACGCCAACTACAAATGATTTAATCTTTGCAAAAAAATTTGTAGAATGGAATAATATCAAACATGGAATTACAAGAGTTGATGCCTGTCGTCTAGCTGATCATTCACTTCTATTAGTCGAACTAGAAGATTTAAACCCTTTTCTATCTATAGAGTTACTACCCGATAAAATGAGAGAGAGCTTTATCAACAATTTTATTACAGCATTAAAAAACATCGTTTAATCTTCGTAAACCGTAACAGAGATGCATACCTATAGCGATTTATGATTACGAGCAATGTTCTTATTAATCTATTGCAGAAAATAAAGTTTTGGTAATGCTTTTTGAACCAGCAACTACTCAAAACACTGGGCATCTTGCAAAAGTACTTAAGGAAGTTACAGGCAAAACTACGGTTGAGTTAATTAATGACGCTATTCTATTTGAAGCAAAAGTCTTGCTATCAACTTCAGAGTTGTCCATTAGTCAGATTGCATCAGAATTGGATTTTATGGAACAATCAATTTTGGGAATTTTTTTAAAAGGCACACAGGGACTTCTCCTAGCCAATACCGAAATATTGATGTAGCACTATAGATTTCCTAAGAGGAAGGAAACCCATCATTTGCTCGACTTTTTAATTTTGGTATCGTATCACTCATTCTTTATCTAAAAAATTATATTTCGATCTTGACAACCGCAAAGGTATTACTGGTGTTCATTCTATTCATCGATGCTGTGATTTTGGATTGCATTTACCAAGCAATTTCATCTGTATTAGGATTTGTTTCTTCGCTGAAGAATCTGCCTGTAGGGCCATCATTGTCGATTAACGCATATTTCACTAGCCGTTTTGCCGCGTCTTCCACTTTTCCTGTTCCAATATGATTACCAAAATCTGTATCGGTATAACCTGGACAAACCGAATTTACTTTGAACACTGTATCCTTCAACTCATAAGCCAAATGGACTGTAAACATGTTCAACGCCGTTTTTGAAGAATTATAGGCGAATGGTTTCACATTATAAAAGGGATAACTCGGGTCACTATGTAACGTTAAGGAGCCTAAACTTGAGCTCACATTCACGATGCGTGGCTCATCTGATTTTTTTAATAAATCAAGAAAATTTTGGGTAACCCTAATAACTCCATAAACATTTGTTTCATACACGTCCTTTAAAATTTCAATACTTACATCTGTTGCCGATTGCGGAAAATTGCCCAAAATTCCAGCATTGTTTATAAGGATGTCTAATTTGCCTTGTTCATTTTGAATGATACTTTTTACTGACAAAATTGTTTCAAGATCTGTAACATCAATTACAACTGCTTTCACACTTTGAAAGCCATTGTTATTTAATTCTTTGACGGCTTCGTCGCCTTTTTCCATGTCACGGCTCCCGATATAAACAAATAATCCTTTGTTTAATAGTAATTTGGCTGTCTCAAATCCAATACCTTTATTGCCACCTGTTATTAGAACTGTTTTCATTTCTTTGATTTAATTTTTAACATTGCAAAATTGTATCAAATAAAATTGAGAACGTTTAACATATGTGAAAAAACGATCAACGAATACTTTTTCTTACTCTGCTTAATGATTGTTGTCTAATCCCCAAATAAGAAGCAACATAAGACAATGGAATGCGATTTATTATATTGGGGTATTTTTGCAGAAAAGAAAGGTAACGTTCAGTTGCATCTTCAGAAACTAAAGAACCTCTTCTCTCTAGTTTTTCTGTCTTGTGCTTCGTAATTACTTGCTGAATGATATTGTTCCAAGAAGCGATGTTACTGGAAATCTCTTTCCAATCCTGCTTTGAAAAGACGATGAGTTTACAATCTGTGATCGCCTGTAAGTTTGCTACAGGTATAAAGCTTCCATCCGAATTTTCCCAATCCGTAATTAAATGATTTTCCTCTACAAAATAACTTGTAATATCTTCACCCTTGTTATTGTAATAGTACACACGCAATACCCCCTCAATAGTAAAGCCAACATATTGCGAAACCTTTCCCGCCTCCCAAAAATGTTCATTTTTGAGAAGTACTGATTCTGTTGCTTTGTTTGTCACATAGTCAATTTGTTGTTGGTCCAAATTACCATAGTCCGACAAAAAATCTATAAACTCTTTCATTTCGCAAAGTTAACATTTGTCTTTTTTGACTCATTTCTTAGGATAGAAATATTTAATTATCAAAATCTAGTAATATCAGTAAGGTATAAATTTGCAGAACCGTTCTCAATTAGGTTACGAAGTTTCAATAACTCATTTCTATTAAAGTCAAATACGTTTTGAACGAAATATTGAGTATCAATAATCAAATTTCTAGTTTGTAGATCCATAAACCTAAGATATGAAAATTAAACACAGAATGATTCTGCAATTCAGGAAACTTAATGCAAATATTTCATTATACATACATGCATGAAAATTCTCCAAACAAAATAGATAAAGTTCGACCAAATATTGGGCTTAAGTAACAGAAATAAACTGAGGAATCTTGCAGCATAAGATTATTCCCTTGGTCAAATTACCGGTTTATTGATCCTAAAAATATTAGGATGAAAATTCTTATATTTGACATTAAAGATTTATGGATGTTCTTTGAAGTCGTTATAGGGTAATTGAAACCGTGATTTTGCCTTAAGTTTTAAGTGGCATAATCATGGCAACAATTTAAAATATACTAGAAAATAAGGTTTTAAAGTGGCTGGGAAGAGTTAGTTCGAATCCCTCCCTTTCCGCCGAACGAAGAGCAACTGTAAAAAGTTGCTCTTTTGCGTTTAAAGGCACTTTTCTCTTCTTCATATAATATAAATTTTGATTAAATATACGGTTTTTGGCAGAGTTTTGACAGAGTGTAATTTTATTTTTAAAACTAAATGTTAATGAATATCAATCAGTTAAATTTTTAATGTGTATTTATTTTAAACAATGGATGTAGTACGGGCACTGTAATACTTCATGACGTCGTTAATCTATGGTTATCTTTTATGATTCATATGTGTCCTGAGAATATTAATCGAGATTAACAAACTATTTGTATATTTATGGTATTGCCATCGTATAAAAATTAACTTATTAAGAATTAAAACAGACTTCAATACCATAATACAAATGAATATATTTATTTCTCATTCTTCTAAAAACTCAAAATATGGACAAGCTATCGTAGATTTGCTAGTCTCAATAGGTGTTAGTAGTGATCAAATAATTTTCACTAGCAATGATGCATTTGGAATACCCTCAGGACAAAATATATTCAATTGGCTAAAAACTAAAATCACGGAAAAACCACACGTGATTTACTTATTATCCCCTGAATACTATAAAAGCATAGCATGCTTAAATGAAATGGGTGCCGCATGGATAGTCGAAAATGAACATACTATAATTTTTACTCCTGGATTTTCTCCTTCAAGCTCTGAATTTCAAAGTGGCGCACTTGACCCTAGAGAAATAGGATTTATGATTAATAATCATGATAGAATAACAGGTTTTGTCGAATCTTTAAGATTAAATTTTCCTATATCAAAACAAGCCGTTTTTGTTAGCCAAAAGATAAGAGAATTTGTGAAGGAAATTGATCTGATCTCTTCCAGTAATCCTGTATCTAAAGAGAGCAGTCCAAATGAATCAAGAAAAGTGCTTAATGCTGGGAATCAAAGCTCAATAACTTTGAATTTAAATTCCAATCAGATAGAAAATTTGTCAAACTCAAGTTTCAGCCATTTAGATAAATTTCTTAGAGATTTACAAGAAGGTCGGCTGAAGAATGAAGAGATTCTAATTTTGCGTTATGCAATTGATACAGCGAGGTTCAATCTTGGGGTAGGTTGGAAAACCACTGGGGAGATTGAAAATATAAAAACTTGGGAGGACGTTAATTCTCTTAACTCAACTCTATCTAATAAATATGATGATCTAATGCGTCGTTTAGGGTTTAAAAAATTGACAGAGGTATCTGAATTGACGAGCAGTAATAATCCTAGAGAAGTTGTGTTCATTCATCCATTAATAGACGTATTATTAGATCCACCGCCTTTCCTAATTGAACAAATCGATAAAGTTTTGAGTGAAAACATACGAAGTTTACCAGTCTGGGATACGCCTGAACAAGAAGATTTACCATTTTAAACAAACGACAGTAAATGGCCTTACATTTTAAATGTTTAAATTTTATAACCTTAAGAATCTGATTGTAACTCTCGAATTTCTAAGAGAGGTTTATTTTCTCAAATTCTTGAGAATAATCTGATTCTTCATATCCTGTTTTTTCTGCTCTTTTACTTGATCTTTAGACTTAATAGGATTATTAAATAAACATTTATAAATGTCATTGATCTGTTTATTCTGGTTAATAATAATCTCTTGCATAGTGGACATCATATTTTTCAAATCAGAAATCTCATTCCGCAATGCAGAGAGTTCTGATGATTGATCGATATGTTTGTTGTCCGTTCTCATTGTAATTATGATACAATGATACGGGTGTTAAAAACCGACAGCTATTACTATTAATTTTTTATATCGCTGGGATCAATCTATATTCGCTCGCCGTCCTGCGAGTTGAGCGAAGGTCGCTGAAGAGAAATGCGTTAGCATGATTCAGCGATATATACGGAGTATACGGAAACTGTTGGCGGTATTTTTGACAGCGTGGGACTTAGCCAAAAGCCATTTAAAAATAGTGCCAACATTGGAGCCTGAGCGATCAGCAGGCGAGCCAAACTCTAAAAGCGGTTGGATTTTGAATGTGCATGAAATGCTTATTCAAAAGACAAAGGAGTTTTTATGAAGTGGAGGGATTACTAAGGCATCAAGTATGACGAACTGCAACGCATTAAAAACGAATTTGGATGCAGTCCGATTTCGTTTTTAATTTAGTTTGGCATATCTTTATGCTAGTGATTCCGTAACGGAATGCCATATTTCCAATATTTATTTAAAGTTTATGAAAGAAAAATTTAACTGTTTTATTGTCAATATCAAACTTCAAAGTGAAATTACTGGGGAAGAAAGAACTAAAGAATACATTAGGATTATTAAAGAACTGTCTTCTAGTAAGAAAATTTTAAAAATAGGCAAGAATGAAGGAATTCAGATGTACTCTGTATACGGAATTCGGGATGGAGAAATTCCAGAATATATTTATGGTCACATGGCGAAAGGTGCATACATTGAAGGAGATCAAGTAAATGTAATTGAAAATGGGCAAATTGTAAAAGAGGAAAATAAACCTCGAGTAATTAATCCAATAACTTGTGATTTTATTTTTATCCCTAAAAGACATCGCTTAATAGTTGAGAAGTTGGCTGGGACACCGACTGAAAAGCAAGTGGAGGAATATTTGAATAAGTTTTTGGCTTCGTACGTCAGAAAAGATGACATTCTGGAAATTGTATTAGAAAAAGACGAAAACGTAATCAGGCAAATTTATGATGCGAAATCTGTTTATAAATTAAGTTATGAGATTTCCTATACAAATGATGATGCAATTGGTCCATTGGGTGATGAACTGGAAAAACAGATAAAGAAATCGAAGATTGGAAAACTGAAATTGACTGCAGAAGCCGATAATAAAAGTGAAGGTTTAGATATTGATAATTCTGTTCTTTTAGAGGGAGGTTTAGAATTAGCAGAAGCAAATGGCACTATAAATTCAGCGAAAATTAAGCCAAAAGGAGGAACTAAAATCATTTCGATATCTAACAAAAATAAACCAAAAGTTATACCTATCGAAATCGACACAGATTTAGGAAGTAAATTCAAACAATGGTATAATAAAATGATTAAACTGTTATAAAAGTGGACAATGCTGAGAAATTTTTAAAACATTTAAAAGAAGCCCATAATGGTGACTTGAGGACATTTTTTAAGGCCTATGGGGTTTTGAGCAGCTTTAAGAAAAGTAAATCCGTTCGGATAGCTGTTGTAATCACAGTTTTTATTCAGGTTTTATTATTGTGTTCGGAAGGCGATTTATATGAGTTTTTAAGTCTTTTGATCGCTAAAAATCTGTCGATTATACCAAACGTACTCGGATTTGCAATAGGAGCTTATGCTTTATTGATTTCGGGATTTTCTGAGAAATTATTAGCTCGTATAGTTCTTACTGAAGAGTATGAGGAAACCGCTCAACCACAATTCAATAGTTTCCAGAAGACAAGTGCAATATTTGGAATGGCATTATTTGTTATGTCAATAGGTTTATTGTTGAACTATACTCTAAGTATTATCAACGACACAAATTTTTTTAATGCGTTTAGCATGAGTATAATATCTGCTAAAACTGTTAACTCGATTATAATCTTTTTGTTAAATTTAGTTTCCATTTACTCGATATTATTGATATTCAATTCAGTCATTAATCTTTTTGCATTTTCACAATTTATAAGTGCAATAATGACATTAGATAAAAATGAGTCTGATCAATAATTCATAGAACAGTCCCACTCATTTTGAAACTTGGAGGTTTCGTGAGTTGGGATTTTTTAGATAGATATAGGGTAAGCTGTAAAGTAAATGTAGGGTATGATTTTATACAGTGATGAGCTTACTTTAATAGTTTTTCGCTGTGTTAGTTGCAGGGTAATAAAGTCCTACGATGGCCTCGAAACGCTTATTCTCGCTTATCAATGAACATATAATCGTTAACGTATTTACGGGTTGTTAGTTTTTCTAATATCCTTCTAGCTTTAGAGATTAATGAGTTGTTATTTTTCACATATTCATTTATTAATCTCCCTTTTTCAATGACCAAATAAACGCTTCGCTGGTAAACTGATCCGTACCCCGAATGAACGTACTTTATTAAGTCCCCTTGGTTGATTTTAATAGTACCCGAATACCAATCTGCAAATACTTTCTCTTGTTGTGGGAACAGATAGTCTAAACCAACATAATTATCATGATCTAGGTGAGCCTTAAGGTCAATCAGATATAGTTTATTCTCTGAAAGTAACCACCCCGCCCTGTACCCTCTATTTAACGCAGTGGAGAGCATAACAAACTTTATTGGGCGGTCATTAAGATATTTCGATAAAGGCTCGTTGCACATGCTGTGAGCGTTACCTTGATAATGTAGTATGTCTGATAATTGCGCTGTCATATATGGTATAGCTTAAAGGCAAAATCCCACTCAGGAAACTGTAAAAATTTCAAATGAGTGGGATAATTATAGGTAAAATGTAGGGGTTGAAAAATAGGGCTGCCTAATATTTTACTGATAATATATAATCATGCTTTAATTTTTCAAGTACTAAGCCCAGAGTCATGTGGCTATTATCAGCGCTTATATATACCAAATAATTATTATTACCATTTAACGTATATACTGTCATACCATCAACCTCACCCTGACTCTCCAAAATAAATAATTCTTTGATAGATAGTTTCGGAATCTCTATTTTTAGATATTGGTCATTAATTATTTCCAGTGTGGAACCCTGTGAAAAGGAGCTAGATATAAATTCGCCATTCGATCTCTGTATTGTTTTAAAGCTTTCTATCGTGTAAACGTTATTTCCTGTAGCTTGTAAATTTTTCTGTTTTTGGATCTCCAATGCCATTCTATCATTTTCTAATTTCTTTTCATACAGTTCGTATGTTTTGCGCTTGTACATCTCAGCTTTTAATTTTTCCTCCAATGATGGTTCAGCTGTATTATTGAAAGTTATTGGCTTTGAATTATCAACCGGCAAAGATTTATATGCCATAGATTTAAAGACAGATTGAGCGTTTACACTATAAGCAACAAATAGGCTTAGAATAATAAGTAAGTTTTTCATAAGTTATTTTTTATTAGCTAATTTGCAGAACACTGATAAGAGTAAGTCGCCATTGCCCCACCGTTCTTTATACTTGTTACTTTCCCACTATTATCTTTTATATACGAGTAATTAAAGGTTGTAATAGGAGAATTTACTCCATACGATTGTTTTACACCAATGATTTCGTTCTTACCTTTTGAGCCAAAAAAGCCCTGTTCATATAAAACAGCATCTTCAATATAACCAACTGGCCCAAAACGTTCAAATGTATAACATACAGTTTCAGAGAAAGGTATACGAGACTTCTTCACATTGAATTCAGGAATAAATTTTTGAAACGAGGAGTAAAAATTGACTTCCATTTTGGAGATATTACCGTTCTCATATTGAATAGATATATTTCGGTCTTCGCTCTTTATACTGGAAAGAAAGCCATTAGAATCATATATAAATGTATCGTCATATCGACCACCACTTTTCTTTGTAATTCTGCCATTATTTAACGTGTATATAAATAAGTCAGACGGTTTACCGTTAAATACATCCTCGACATTTATACTATTGTTAGAATAGGAATAGATGTAACGGTGAGTAGCTGGATCAGTCCCCCCATAGGTCTTGGTTACAGCAGTTATTTTACCATTCTTATCGTACTCGATTGTTGTTTTAGATGGATCTCCCGAATTGTTTATTTCGGTTAGGAGACATTTGGACTCCTTCTGTTCAGGAGTATCATTTTTTGAGCAAGATACCAGCGACAATATGAATATTGCGCCAAGTAATGATCTTTTCATAAAATCTAATATAATTTGGAACCGATCTGTCCCTATTCGGTTGGTTAATAAAACAAAAGCGTGGGACGTAACCTAGAGCTGTTGCCGGAAGAGGCGCCTAGGAAGGCCTTACACAAACAACAGATAGGTACGCCCCACGCTAATATATAGCGTAGAACGTCACCTTTTCTGTCCTTGCTGTGTAATTCAGAGAGTTTCCTAGGCTATCTTCTTACAAGAACTTTAAGCTAACGCTTTATTTCTTCAATATGTCTTTGTGCAAAAATAGACAATAAAATATATATCTGTCCAGTAAAATTAAAAGAATCTTTAACACCGAGCGGAAACCGCCAGTAGTTTCAAGCGATGGTGTTATAGATTCTCTGATATGTTCGTTACTATCGCCTTAATACTGCGTTTATCGTCAGCACAATGAATCCAATTGTAAATACGACCAACATAACAATAAAGATAAATGACAATACCGCACTGATTACTTTTATAACGATCTGCATAGTAACAACAAATGCTATAATAGCCAATACCCATCCGATTACGGACATTAACATCGACCCAAATGATCTTGTAGTTTTCATAATGATATATTTTAAATGGTTACAAGTCTCCGTTGTCTTTCATACTTAGGTATGAATGTGGAGTAAGGATAATATGGTCACACACCTCGATATCCAAGACTTTGCCTGCTTCCAAAGCCTTATTCGTAACCAGGCGGTCAGCCGAGCTTGGAATAAGTTTGCCTGATGGATGGTTGTGTGCTAAGATGATTTTGGAAGCAGATGCCGTGAGTGCAATGGAAAAGATTACTCGCATATCCACCATAACAGCATCTTTCCCTCCCATTGCAATATTTACTATACCCAAAACATGATTAGCATTGTTCAGGAGTATGATTTTAAACTCTTCCAAAAATTGCATTATTCCTGTATCCCATTGCGATAACAACAATTTATAGGCATCTGATGATTTTGTAATAATTGGGCGTTCTGAGAGCTTAAAATCGGGTAAATATTGGATTTTAATCTCCGATACTTTTAAGTTTTTCTTTAGATTTTCCATGAGTTTAGAGGTTTGTTAATAAAATGAATCTCCTCAGGATAGCTGGAGGGGGATTGTTGATGGATAGGCTGTGCGTACCCTAAAATATAGGCTTAGGGGTTATTAGAAAATTGCTGTTTTAAAAATTATATAATTTATAAAATCAAAAATTTTTGGATGGAAAGTCATTATAATGTCATCGGAGGGTTTGAATTGCACTTGTAGGAGGTAGTCACCTTAATAATGGCTTTAAAATTTCACAAATTCAATTAAGTCTCATAAAATTAAGTAGTTGTCATTTAGGCCGATTTAACAAAATAGTCTTAAAGGGCTTCTGTATGAAGCACGTTGATCATTTACTAAACTTAGATGCGCGTGGTGCGGGAAAATTTTGCGGCTTTGGGCAGTTTTTCTGAATGTCGGTACTTTTTGAGTACATCAACGTGCGCTGATATTTTTTGAAAATTTGTATCAGTAGGTTTCAAAACTTTTACCATTTAAAAGAACGTCTCAATAGTTCTTAAGGGTAATTTGCTTCACTTATTATTTTAGATGGGTATAATTTGTCAATAATTTCATCCTCGATTTTTCAGGTATATAACCCCCAATTTTTCGAGGATGAAAATTGAGCCTATAGATTAATCGTTAAATTTTTTACCAATCAAAAGCCTGCATTTGGGATATGGTTTCGATTTTATAGAGCCTAATTCAAAAAAACGTTCTAATTCACCAACCTCTCGCTTAAATGTTAATCCATATTTTTCATTAAGTCTATAAAATACATCTAACAACTCTTTTTGTGGATAATATTTCCCCACTTCAAAATTCATATTTAATTCCTTTCGGAAGCCTATGTTTTCAAGTCCCAATTCTTTGTTAAATTTTTGCAGCTCTTTGGAGATTAAAGCTTTGCTATAACCATATTGGACTAATCGTTCATACCCCAATATTTCGTATGCATCCACGATGAACGGATGTCTCTTTTTTACTTCTTGATAAATATCCGGTCTATTATCAAAAGCTAACCACGAATTAGGATATTCGTTTGAAATTTCCTCTAAAATATCTGCAACTTTTGTAACTACTTCGTGAAATGAATATTTAAAGTCTAAATTATTAGTATAGATACTTTTGAACTCAAACTGCATATTTCTAAACGTAGCATTAAAGTATCTTTTAATCTTATCGTTCTCAAATATCATTTTCAAATTGTCGATGGATAGATAATAACCTTTTTTGATTTCGCTCAAAAGAAAATTGTCATGTAGAAAATGATTGAATCTCTTTCCGTTACCACCATCTATATAGAAGCGTGAATAATAAATTTTTGACAATAACTCTGAAATAACATCTTTAGCTAATTCAGTAGTCGTAGTATCTCGAAGCGTTTCAATTGTTCTATATACTTGTTTATTTGTCTCCAAAAAAATATTTGCTTCACTAGGTGTCAAATAAGGCATGTCATTTTTAAAATTTGTTATTTGCGTTAATGATTCAAAACCGTTTCTAAATCTTCCTGCTATTTGTACCATATCCGAGTATGGATCTAGGAGTGAATGAAGTGCAATATTTAAATCTGTTAAAAAGACCACATGGGGTTTGTAATCTAAATATATATCAACTGCGGAATAGAATCGTGAAGTAAAGAAATTAAATCTTTTCATTTTAGATGTTGCTATATCTGTACTAACAGTCAGGCGATTTTTCCTTATTTTATCCTCTCCATTTTCAGAGCAAAATACAGTTGATTCTGAACCTATTCCTAATTCTGAAATCAATGATACTATACCATCTATTGAATTGAAGAAAATGCATATGGGTGTCTCGTCTTTTTCTAAGGAAAGATCATCAATAAATGATTTAAATGCTGATTTGGGATTTATCGTTGTAATGATATCTAACGAATTGCTAAAATCATAGTCCGGTATTATTTCCATGATTTCGAATGTGTTATCAAAGCGATCATCGGATATTTCTCTTGCAGTCGCGGATATAAATGCTTTGTTTTTAAATGAGAAAAAATCTTCTAAAGGCAAAGCAATACTTTCCCTGAAATCAATATCAGTGGTTATCCTATCACATTCATCAAATAATAAAAAGAAGTCCTCATAAAGCTCATAGCCTATTTCCTCTATGGCTTGTTTAACTTTGTTAAAAGATTCTGGAGTAGTAAGAATCTTTTTGAATTCAATTGTATCGTTTAATAAATATGCTTTAATATCAGGGGAATAAATTCCTTCCAAAACGCCAAGTACATCCTTATATTTTGTTCTTTTCCCTTTAATAACGGGAACATTAGGCTCGACAATAATTGAATGCCTAGGATAAGTTAATTCTAAAGTGGTTGCACCAATATTAGTTACTGTTTTATGGATAATAACATTTGAGGGTATCACTTCGAGAACATCCCCTAAATATTGGCCTAATCCTATTTTTAAAAATGATTTTTTCATGTTTGTAATTTTGAAGTAGTAAAGATTAATTAAGAGAGCAGTTTTTCTGCTCTCTTATGGGTTAATTAATGAGAAGCTTTTAATTCATGTGCTTTTTTGATTAAATCATCAAAATTTAGATCGAAACTAAAAGCATTAGTTTTGACTGCTTTTAAGAGAGTGTCCATCCCATCAATTAATACTAATCTGAAGGTCTCACGAAAGTTATAAGGGCCATAGGTTATTTCAAATGCTTTAAATCCGGTATCTCTTACTTGGTATTGATATGAGCTTCTTTTTTCAAGTTTCTCGTTGGCAGAAACTACGTTGAATAATACTTTAAAATCTTCTTCGTAAGATTGCGGTAATTCAAGTATATTTTGGATAAATGTTTCAGGTCGGAAATATCCTTTGGGATTATCCTTGGTAACAAAGATATTTTCGCTGTTTATCACTTTTTTGAGACCTATCATGTGGCCTTCATTCTCTTCTTGGCGTTTAAGACGAGCCAATTGCATTAGTTCTGCTCCAGTCATGTTATTAGAGTTTTTATTTGTATTTTTCATATTTCTGAATAAATGACAACGACCTCTGTTTTCTGCAGCAAACAAAAAGCCCCTGTCTGTTTTATCAAACAAGGGCATTAACGCTCGTGGTTAAACAACTTCCCTTGTTTGTGTTACAAAGGAAGCTATATTATGCACCAGCACTTTTTGCTATTTTTTTATTGAATCACTGGGAGCTGATTAAGAGTGAGTATAATTTTTAAGCAGTCCCTCTTTAGAAATAAGATTCATCCTATTGGGCAAAATTGGGGCATCAATCCATTCGGGAAGCGATTCCATATATTTAATTCGGCTATCCCTGTCCTTATGGCTGTTAACGAGATCGAGGGAAATAAATCCAAACCAGCTCAATAACATATAGGCGAGCAATTGGCTTTCCCGCTCGTCCAGTTCTTTTTCATTGAATGTTAATTTTTCATCCTTGACGTATTGTCTCACGAGCTTGCTGATCAAACCCTTAAAAACAGCTTTCTTACTCGGCTGTTTCCCCTTTGTTTCTTTTTCCACTACCGGACGGATTTTTTCGAACTCTTGATTTACAAATCTATAACTGATGGATTCGGCAGTAAACGCTGTAAACTTCAACGAGTCTATGTAGGCATTGGGTATATGTAAGATATCATCCAACAGCTCATCTATAAGTATATCCGATATCTTTCTCATTATAGAAGGATCTTGTATCTCCACTTGATTTTCCTTTACTAAATAGCTTTTCATTTTTCCTTGCCCAATATCACGCTGTTCGGTTTTGTCGATCGTGATTTTGTTGTTGTCAAATCCTTCCTCTCTAAATAGTAAGAGGTTCTTCAGATCCTTTAATAGGTCGTAAGCCCTTTTAAGAAAAATTTCATCGTGATCATTTGCTCCTTTGTCCGACATATTTTCTCCTACGTGGCGTGCAAAGTAGTATTGGTAGTCATGGATACAATACTGATAGACGATACCGGCCAAAGTTTGAACTGCAATTCGCTCGGTGCTGTTTAGGTTGTCAAGATTAATAATTTCTAATACCTGTGTAGGATTATTATCGCTGTCAAATTTGACAAATTGGTTCGTGACGATGTCCCTAAGGATACTTATCTGTGCATCGTTATCCTCGCTTATCCGTTCGACTTCTTCCATAAAGGTTGGGTAACTGTCTGGAGGTTTCTGTGAATTAAGGGCTTCTGATATCTTGTGGTATTTGTAAAGGATATTTTCAATGTACCCTAGGTTCATTTTGAATTGAGCAGGTGCATATCCGTTCTGTTGTGTATTATCTTTCATAAATTATGCGAAAGGGTGAGATACAATCTTGCCTAAATTATTACAAAATTGGCTCACCCTATATTTTAAATGGTTGGTATTGGCTTTTTGGTTATGTCAACAAACTCTAACAGATCTTTTAGATATTTTTCTGTCTGTTCAATTGAGGCATGTCTATTTGCTTTCATTATTTCCGCAACTGTCCATCCTGATAAAGATTTCTTCACATTACTAAAGTGCTTGAAACTATATAAGGTGTAACCTTTTTTGTGTAAATCGAGTTTCTTTAAAATCGACATTAACCTTTTATATGGCCTATTTGGATGGTAAGGAATAGTGCCATACAGTTGATCATCATTACAGAAAAGATGGTATTC
The DNA here is from genome assembly GCF_003071065.1 of Sphingobacterium athyrii. Taxonomy (GTDB): domain Bacteria; phylum Bacteroidota; class Bacteroidia; order Sphingobacteriales; family Sphingobacteriaceae; genus Sphingobacterium; species Sphingobacterium athyrii. Next base: position 859,797 of record NZ_QCXX01000003.1, read on the forward strand.
ACCATCTATGTCACGAAATTGTTCTAATAATTTCTTAAATTCATCTGCTATATGTACGAAGCCATCTTTTTTATTCTTACTTATATATGATGGTACGAGAATTTGATTTTTGTCTAAATCATAATGTTTACGCTTCAATTGCATCAGTTCCCCTGGACGGATACATGTGTAATAAATTGATCTAGTAAATAATGCAAGCATCTTATCCTTATTTACGGCTTCCATTATTAGTTTGAAGTCCTCATCTGTGAATACTCTATGACTTTCTGTCTTAGGGACAAATTTAGTTTTGATTGACGCAAAATGATTTTCGCTTACATACTTTTCTAATTTTAAAAATTCATACAGCCCATAATAGATACCTTTGGCATTGTTGAATGTTTTTGGAGCCCACTTGTTTGAATTAGAAACTTCGTTCATAAACTTAATTATGTCATTGTCCTGTATATCACATACTTTCTTTTCATTGAAGTAATTTGATATAAAAGCGAGCTTAGAGGAATAAGATTGAATCGTTTTTTTTCGACTTCCTTTAATTTTATGATATTCAACGAAAGCATCTACCGCTTCAATCATAGATATGTTTACCACACTCCTACGAAGCTTTTCATTTCCAACCTCATCAAAAGGATTCCATCCTCCCTCCAACAGCTCCCGATACGTTTCGCAAAGCAACTGAGCGGCCTCCTCTTTGTCATTGGGATCTTTAATTCTGTTGATATCACCAGTAATGCGTTTTCTTTCCATTGAATTTGACGATGGATTGAACGCTTGAAAGCTAATGTACCATGTTTGTTTAGCTTGTTCCTTTTTTTTAGTACTTCCTTTGGGTACTTCGGTGATTTGCTTACCTCTTTTAATCTCGGGATTAGTATATTTGAATTCCATTTTCTCAAATATACCATCATTTTTTGAAAGTGGCAGAGTTTTGTCAGAGTTTGTCTTGTTACTGTTTTCAAGTGTCTGATTTACAGTTTCATTTTTGATATGGGTTGCGAATCCCTCCCTTTCCGCTGAACGAAGAGCAACTGTAAAAAGTTGCTCTTTTGCGTTTAAAGGCACTTTTCTCTTATTCATATGATATAAATTGGATCAAGCAGAATTCTTGGGGGGAATTGAAAAAATACTTAGTTTAGTGTTTTTAAAAACTAGAGAACACTTGGAAGCTGCCGAATGTAAATTATTATCCTTGTTAATGCCCGAAGGGCTATTAGAATATTTTCAGATTTTAGAAGTAGATCAGGTAGAAAATCAACTTCATATCTATTTAGATGAGCTTAATATTGCTCCAGCGGGTTATGAAAATAGTAACCTAGAATCAAAAGGTTTTATGCCTTAATATTGGAACCACCAATTTAACGGCACATAACAAGGGTTTGGCGTAATGGCGGGTTGAAGTGCAAAAAACGCTTTTTTTACGAAACGTAATCGAAACCCAGCGAATTGTAAATCGTTTGCCATTGAAACATAAAATACCTTAATTTTAAAACGGTAGCAAACGGCAGTAAATAATTAAAAACGACAAAGTTGCGCCAATCTGCAAGTTGTGCGTCACTTTACCGACACCGCTTAGACCAAATAACTAATTAGAAATTATGAATATAACAGAACTTATAAACTTAATCAAGCAGGACGAGAACTGCGAGGTCAGACCAGCGAACAAGGAAATTGCTTTACCGACAAATATTCCTGACGACTTAAAAGAATTTTACGAATTGACAGACGGAATTAAATTGTTTGAAAGCAAACCATACGGAATAACGATTGTAGGAAGAGAGGAGTTTATTCCGACAAATAAATACTTATACCCAAAAGATGATGTTATTTGGGAAGAGCTTGAAGGCGAAGTTTGTAATGAATGGTATTTGATAGCAAAAGTTGATGAAATGAGCCAATATATCAGCATCGACTTGACAAACGAACGAAATGGACAATGTTATGACAGCTTCTACGAAACTCATTCATTACAAGGCGACTCTGCAATTGTTGCGAAAAATTTCACTGAACTATTGAAAAATTTATACGCAAATAAAGGAAAGCATTGGTATTGGCTACAAGAAGACTTCGAAAAATTAGGAGATGCTTATGACGAACCAATTATATAAAACCAAATTTCGGTGGACAAAAAAGCGAACGGCTAACAAGGGTTTTGCAATAGTAGGGCGAAACCAAAGTTCAACGGCAGTTTTTCAATTAAACTTTATTAATAAATTCAGTTTTTGTGCTTCGACTACTCCACCATCGCAAAGCCCCGAAACGTTAGCGGTAATGCTTGACCGACCGCAACCTGACTAACAATAACACAAAATGAAAACAGAAATTTTAGAAAAAATAAGACAACTTGGAGGAAATATTGACAACGTTAAAGGAAACTCATTAGCGGAAGATATTCTTTCCATAACTTTTGACACTGTACTTTATCAAAAACCAGAAGACACGCCTTGGCAAACAGCCGAACAAGCAGAACCAATTTATGGAATTGGGGCGTTTATCAATGAGAACGAAGAACTATTTAACAGAGACAAACAAGCACTTTATGACAAAATTATAGAAAAATATTTTTGTTTGACAAAAGAAGGCTACGGACAAATATTTTGGCAACCGAGACTTTTTACACCTTTTAAAGAAGGAACAGACGACTTTGAAGAATGGAATATTGATTTCACCGACGAAGAAGAAACTGATTTAAGTGAAATAATAAAAGTAACTAACGACAAAACGCCAGACTTTATTGAACTATTTTATAGTTATGGTTTTCCAGACAATTATTACATCTGTTTAACAGACCCAAACCCAGAAAACCCAACTCTCTTTGGAACTGACCACGAAGTATTTTTTAGAGAAGTAACTAACGAAGGAAATCTGGAAGATTTTATAAATACATTTATGACAAAAGACGAACTTTTAGAAATTGTGAAAAAACGAATTGAAAAATAGCACTACCGCCAACAAGGGTGTTGCATCAGGCGGGCTGAAGTGCAAAAAACGCTTTTTTTACGAAACGTAATCGAAACCCAGCGTTTGCCATTGAAACATAAAATACCTTAATTTTAAAACGGTAGCAAACGACAGTGAATAAATAAAAACGACAAAGTTGCGCCAATCTGCAAGTTACCCGTAACTTTATTGACCAACAACATTGAGTAACCAATATGACAACAAAAAAATACGCAGACGAATTTTATAAGAAAACTAAAAGTATTCGCAACATAATGGTTGAGAAAATGTTTAGTGACTATGTTTTATATAGAAATGGGAAAAGAATTGGAGTTCTTTTTGATAATAAACTATTATTAATTTCTACAGAAAATTTAAAAAAAATATTTCCAAATGCAATTGAAGAGAAAACTTTCGATTGGGGCTATTACAAACTAATACAAATTGAATATAATGACAATTTTGAATTGTTAGAGAAAGCCATTATTACTACTTATGATGACTTATACTTTCAAAAAGACTTTGTAACTGACATTTCTTATCTTTTTAAAGTTAATAGAAGTTATCAAGACAGCATTACAAAAATATATAATTTACACATCACGTTTTTACGGTTTTGTTATGACAAAGGACTTCTGAAAATAAACCCACTTGATAAACAAGACAGAATATTGCATATGAACTTTTTAAATAACGACCTGACAGAAAGTGGAACAAAAATATTCTACGAATTATACAATAAATGGCTTGTTTACACAGACAAAAATGATGATAAAACAGACGAACGGATTATTAATACAAAAATGCTTGAAAAATATTATTTGGGTTTAAATGACAAAATGAAAATCTAACTAATAACAAAAAGCTGCAGGTAACAAGGGTTTTGCAATAGTGGGGCGAAACTGCAAAGCGCCGAAACGCTACCTGTAATTGTACAAAACCAAAGTGAAAATTATGATACTTAATAACCAAGCAAAAATTGGACTTTTTGAAAAAAACTTACAGAATGAAAAAGGACTTTTTCTTTTTGATTTCAAGACCAATGAAAAAAAAATTTTAGAAGAGTATTTAGATTGGAAGCCTAAAAGTATTTCGCCAGACGGTAGAAAAATAGCAATCACAATTAGTTCACAACAAACAAAATTGGAAAAAACTGACTTGCTGGTAATAGAGCACGATACTAATACTGTTCTTCTGAATACTTATAAATATTATGTTTACGATGTAGCGTTTGATCTGAGGGGAAGTAAATTGTTAGTGGTCGCAAATAACAAAAAACCTTTTTGCATTGACTTAATTAAAAACGAAATAATTGCGGAACTTCCTAAGCTAATCAGACTTTACAAAGGAGATTTAGATTTACAAAACGACACTTTTCTAGCTCCTTGCGAGCAAAAAAAAGATACTTGCTATTTGTTCAATTTTAAAACAGGAGAAACGGATGTTCAAAAATTTGGAACAAAGGAAAAAATTAGTCGAGTTAAGTATTCTGTTGATCTTACTTCTATATATGTTATTACGGAAACGAACATTTTGTATTGTTTCGACCGAAATTTTAAAATAGAATGGAGTAGAGATTTTAATAGCATAGGACGAATTAATTCTTCTGAAATTTTTTCAACAGAATATGGAAATTATATAGCAGTCTATTCTACTTCTACCAAAACAAATAATTGGGGTGCCGAATTTGTAATAAATAGTGAAAATGGAGAACTAATTAATCAAATTGAAGGAAATCAATTTAGAGGAAGATTTGCTACCAATTATTTTGACAATAAAGTTTTGTTACATACATTTAAGACCATAGATTTATTAACTGGAGAAGTTTCTGAGAACCAAGTGATTTAAAAAAGCAATACAGGTAACTTTTTTCCGTTTCCTAAAATTGCTAACATCTGATAAAAATTCAATCCAATAAAAAAACCGTCCCAAATTTTAGTATTGAGACAGCTTCTTTTTTTAACATATAGAAATCTTGGAATTGCAACAAAAAAACTGGAGATTATTATTGCATTTTTTTAATCTTTAGCTTTTTTTTTCACTTTTTTGTCGAAAAGCAAAATATATAATAATTACACTAATAAACATTAAAATGGATGCTAGAAAAAATGGTGCTCCTGAAAATTGAAATGGTGCTTTATCATGAGTGAAATAATAAAATAAGTTTGTCATAATTGGAGGCCCCAAAATAGAAGTAGCGCTCACCAAACTTGACAATGCTCCCTGCAGTTCACCCTGTTCATTGGCAGGAACATTTTTACTGATTATTGATTGAAGTGCGGGCCCGCAGATTCCACCTAAGGAATAGGGAACGAGAAAAACAAACATCATCCATCCTTGATTAGTAAACGCAAAGAGCATTAAACCTAATGCATAAAATAGCAACCCAAAATATACACTTTTATGTTCTCCTAATTTTGGAGTTGTCCATCTAATTAGAATTCCCTGTACTAAGCCAAGCAATAAACCAAGAAAACCAAGCGATAGACCTACAGTTCTTTCCGTCCAATTAAATTTATACATAGTAAAAAAATGCCAATTGCTTTGTACAGCGTGGAGGGCAACATAGACCAAAATTAAAGCAATGACGAGATTCGATATTTTTGACTGTTTTATTAAAAAATTAATTGCTCCAATAGGGTTTGCACGTTTCCAGTTAAATGACCGACGTTTATCTTTTTCTAAACTTTCTGGTAGTATAAGCAGGCCGTAAAGAAAATTCACCATGCATAATATAGCAGCGAAATAAAAGGGAACTCTTGCTCCATAATGTCCAAGTAAACCGCCTACTACCGGACCTATAATAAACCCTAATCCAAAAGCTGCGCCGATTAAGCCAAAATTTCTAGTTCTATCTTCATCGGTAGATATGTCAGCTATATATGCACTAGCTGTTGAAATACTAGCCCCAGTAAGGCCGGCAATAATTCTTCCAAAAAACAACCACCCAATAGAAGGCGCTAGTGCTAATAGTACATAATCAATAGCAAATCCAAAAAGAGAAATTAAAATAACTGGGCGTCTTCCATACTTATCACTAAGATTACCAACTATAGGTGCAAATATAAATTGCGTAATAGCATAAGTGAAGCCAAGCCAACCTCCATATTTTGCCGCTTCGCTAAGGTCACTATTAATAAGTTCTCCAATGAGTTTAGGGACCACGGGAAGTATAATTCCCCAACCTGTAATATCTATCAACAACGTGATAAATATAAATCCAATAGCTGCTTTTTTACCTGTTTTTTTCATGTTGTAAAATTAAACAGAGATAAAATGCAAGTATTGACAATTTAATGGTGTTTACGTACAATCTGAAAGCTAATAATGTTCAGCTATCCGTAAATAGTTTAGAAATAAAGAATACAAATTATTATTCGTTTCTATAGGTTTTTGGTGACACTCCCACTATTCTTTTAAAATATCTGCAAAAGACACTTGTTTCTTCGAAATGAAGCTCATTGCTAATTTCTTTAATTGATAAATTAGAAGATTTCAATAGAGTTTTAGCATTTAGAATTGTGATATGATCAATCCACTGTAATGCAGATTTTCCAGTTTTCTGTTTCAGGAAAGTGGAAAGATATTGTGGTGTTAAATGTAGCTTTTTAGCATAAAACACAACGTTTCTTTGTTGGTTAGCATGCTTTGAAATTAGTAGATAAAAATCATCTATAATCTCATGTGTCCGGTTTTTCACCAAGCTTTTGCTATTCGGTAAAGAAGAATATACTTCAGAAATCATACTAATTAGAACCATAACAAGATGTCGAAGCATTTCCGTTTTATTATGGCTAGGTTTTTTATTGTAGAAGTTCTGTATAAGCGTCAATAATTCATTTTGCAACTTTATTTCTTCAGGCTGAAGTCTGATAATTGGCTGCCATCTGATTTGGTTGTTCATTATAAACTCACGTAAAATTGGAAATGCTGTAATAAAATCTAAGGAAAGACCAATCGTTACAATTTTGGCATCTTCACTCAATGATTTTGTGTCGATCATCAATTGCGGCTGTAAAATAGCAATATCACCTGCGTTTATTTCATGTTCTAAAAAATGAATCTGTGCTTTCATGGATCCTTGTATCAAGAATCCAAGCAATAAACCATCAAATAGACGGCTATTAGTTGTATATTTCTTTTTTGGATCATTTTGTTGATTGAGAATAACTATTCCTTCCGTCTTTTTTGAAGAATCAAGATTGTACAATTTATAGACATTCTCTAAAGTTATAAATAGAGCCATATGCAAATATCTAAAAAATGAAATCATATAATAAGTTAATAAGATGCTAAATCAGCAGTATAAGGAAAATTACCTCATTATCAGCAACATAAATCCAAAACACTTTCCATATCAGTAAAAAAAAGAGTTCGAATAACATCCTGTCAAATTCACTAGACGGAATCCGGCGATTTGATTCAACGTTAGAAAAAGACTAAAAGCTGATAGTTGGCAAAAATTTTAGACTTACCCATGGTTTGCCCAGCACATCGAAACATTAAAAAACAGTAGCTTTTCAACTGAAGATGAACTAATAAATATATATCCAGTAAAGAAATTCTTATTTTTATTGCATACAAGAAATTGATCTACAATGATTTCTATGGATAAAATGAAAAATAACGCTCTTAACAAGCTTACCGATGCGGGTGGTATAGTATTTCTTGTACTATTCCCCCACCTGGTCCCCCTGCCGCTTTATTCTTATTCTATTGTTTGTCTGCTGATGATCTGGTTTCTTCTTCGGAAAAAAGGCAGGACTTTTCGGGATTTAGGTCTTGCCAAAAGATCTTTTACAAGAAAAGCAATTCTGATCGGTATAATTTCAGCTGTGGTATGGGTGGGTTTTATGCAGTTTGTTTACATTCCATTGATAAAAAATCTCTTCGTTGTTCCAGACTATACAGAATATAACTTTATAAGGGGCAGTATGCAAAGATTAATAATGTACATTAGCATGGCATGGCTTGTAGGCGGGTTTTACGAAGAGATTGTATTTCGTGGCTTTATCCAATCCATATTCGAAAAAACGTTTTTCAAAAATTCAAGTATAGCCCTCAGTATTACTGCAACCAGCCTATTATTTGGCCTTTACCATTGGCAACAGGATATTTATGGGATAATAGCAGCGACATTAGGAGGATTTTTCTGGGGATTTCTATTTAAGAATTTTGATAATAACCTTTGGATAGTTATTTTATCGCATGCAGTATTCGATTCCATTACCTTAGTGCTTATATATACCGGAACTTTGGGGAACCTTCTGTAGGTGGAAAACAAGTCAAAAGAAAGCCGCGAGCTTTGATGTTGATAAGCATTCGAGGTTTCCATATATTGTATAAAATCCATTCTTTTTAAATTTGCGAGGTCGTTAAATCAAATTTTTCTTTGAACGAAGCATAAAAATGAGACAGGTTTTCAAAGCCTAAATCCAGATAAAAATCGGCCGGTTTTTGCTTTTTATGTTTGATTAAATAATGAGCTTCATCCAGACGTTTTGCCAGCAACCATTGTTTTGGTGTTGTGTTAAATGTTTTAGAGAAGTCTCGCTTAAAGCCCGAAAGACTTCTACCGGTGAGCTTAGCAAAGGATTCCACCGAAACATTGAACATATAATTTTGGTTCATGAATTCTTCCAAATCCATTTTGTATGGCTCAGAAAAATCGAATAATATTTGTTTAAAATCAGGGTTGCTCTGTAGTAACAATTCTATCGCTTCCCTGATTTTTAAATCTGCTAATCTTGGTGTTGCTTCTTTTGTCTTATTGATATAAGGTGCTAATGAAATGAAATAATTTTGTAGAAAATCATCCGGTTCAAAAAACAATTTCTGTTTACCTGAATATTTTTTATCTACCACAACCTTATTTTCCAGAGCATATTGTTGCAGCGTTTCCTTGTCCAAGGTAATCGATAAAAACTGATATTTCCCCGATTTTGCAGGATACTTAATTGTTCTTATCAATTGGTTTTTCCGAACCAATACGATTGTATTTTCTGGAATTATCGTATTTCCATCAGCGTGGAAAGCATGCGTTTCTCCCGATAGTTGAAACCCTAAAAAATGCTCGGGAATAAATTCTTCATTTCCTCTGTGTTTTTCAAAAACACAGGAATAAACCAACTTATCAAAAATGATTTCACGCTTTGCTTCCATACCACAAATATCTTAAATTTTAATTGATAACAACTGCCCCTGCATTTGCAATTTCTTTGTCTTGTTGCGGCGAACCACCCGAGGATGCGATAGCTCCGATAATATTGCCTTCCCTATTTTTGATGACAACACCACCTGCAATGGTCAATAATCCGTCATTTGAATTCAGCATTCCGTATCCGTGAATGTCTGCACCGGAAACGATTGTTCCCATTATTTCGCTGTCGACGCCAAACATTACGGCTGTTCTTGCTTTTTTCACCGCAAAATCAATTACACCGTAAACACTATCTAATCTTGCAAAAGAAATCAAATGTCCGCCTGCATCAACCACGGCAATACTTACTGGAATGTTTAATGTTTTTGCTTTTTCTATCGCAACGTTCAATGCTTTTGTTGCTTCCTTATAAGTGATGTTCATTTTATTTCTGTCTAATGATTACTGTTCTTTTTATCGTCAAATAGAGTTGACGGCAACCCGATATTCACAACCCGATTTGAGCGGAGCTCTTTTGTGTAGCAAAGCACAGATCTTTCGTCCGTGCTTTCCGGAATTTCATTTAGCTTTTTGCTGTCCAGGCGTCTGCCTGCAGTTGTTTTACAAAATCTTCGGTTTCTTTTGGATGTACATTTCTGAAGTTAGAATTCTCATCCAAAGCCACATCTACGATACATTCGGCCATTGATTGAGGATCTAACTGGTTTGCCAAAGCTTCGGCTGTCCCGTCAAAAGCTGATGGAGGTGTGAAATTGGTTGATGGATTGTACCAACGTGAAATAGTGTCCACGCCACGGTCGTTGAAACCAGTTCCAAAGATACCGGGATTACAAGTTGCAATTTTGATGTTGAATGGTGCTAATTCTGTTTTCAAACCTTCGGCGATGGAACCCATTGCGTGTTTTGAAGCACAATATGCGGCAACGTAAGGAACCGTCCATAGTTCGCCCATTGACGTTGTGAAAACAATTTTGCCGGGCCTTTTTTCGTCAATGAATTTCTTGATGAAACCTTGCGCCAATTGCAATCCACCGAAAACATTGACGTCAAACATCGAACGGATCAAATCTATGGGTTGCTCTGCAATTGGTCCGCCTTCCATAATTCCGGCGTTGCTGATTAAAATATCGATGTCGTATTTTTGGCTGACGTAAGCGATGTCTGCTGCATTGGTTACATCTAATTTATCCACGGTCAATTCTATTCCTTGCTCCTTGGCTTCTCTTATCAGGTCGCTCATTTGCGGGTAAACCTGTGCTGTTGCTATTACTTTGTGCCCTTTTTTTGCTAAATCAAATGCAGCAATTTTTCCAAATCCACTTGCAGCTCCTGTAATTAAAATTCTTTTGCTCATATTTTTATATTTAAAAGTTATAGAGCAAAGTTGAGCTAATTAGCTATAAAATTAATTGGTGAAAGGTCCAAATTTATATTGGCAGGAAGTTCAAGAAAATAAATACAGCGAACGGACGTTTGTTTCTTTTTTACGTAGTATAAATGCATAACATGAAAATGTAGTCAGGGTAGTAAATAGTCCCGCCTTATAACATTCTACTTATTATAGCCTTTTAACGCGTTTAAAAATTCTTTGAACCTTTTGAGCATCCTGCGATTGAAGTCGTTTTCCATTTGCGTCCCAAAGAACCGGTGTTGCATGCAAATAAAGTTTTTCATTTATTATTTGTAATTCAATCTCATCATTTTCATTTTGTACCGCCGGAATGAGCAGGAGTTTTCCCTTTATATTAGCCTTAAGTGTTTTTGCGGGAGCCATACCTGAACCTATATCGGTAAAAAGTGCATAATCCGTTCCCGGTTCAAAATGTATCTTGACGGTATTGGTCTGATACTTCGTTTTATACTGCCAGACACCTGCAAAGGCTAACTTTACGGATTCAGGAATGCTTTGCGCAAAGGAAAGTTGAACGGCAAGCAATAGAAGGATGATCTTTATAAGTATTTTCATGTTTGGTCATTTTTTAAATATCCATTCTGCACAGCGCTTCCTTTAACCTTTTTATAGTTTCTGGCGTTTCCAGGCACTCTATGGGACTCAGGCCATCAAGAGCAGGAACTCTGCGATATACCCAATCCAAACTTTCTTCTCCCAAAAGTGCATATAACACTTTTGCAATATCGGTATGGTTATTCAATTTTTGTTCCAAAAGTTTTTGACTTTCAGAATACGTCCAGGAGGTCTCCGTTGCCAATTTCACAAGAGTATCCCAGCCCCTGCTTGCGCTACTGTCAAAATATTGTTCAAGTCTGTTCATTTTCTTGTTCTTTATTTTACATCTGCTTACCATTCTGCTTCATGATACCAAGGGTAAACACGGCATATACGATAGATATCTATTCCATTAAATTCAATTTCTACACTCCCCCGTTCTATTTTCATGATTTTCATTAGCGTGTTTTTTGTTTTTTTACTTTGGTCAGGGCATGCTGTGGAACATCTATTCCTTATTAAATAAAAATTCATAGTCAATGATGTTTTGGATGTAAACTTTTTCTTATCCTTTCTTAAAACCGATGCTGTTTATTTTATTATCCTCCAATATTTTTTTGAGCTGCCCGGACACAACAATTTTATTATTTTCTGCCGAACGGACGATATGATATTGGTAGCCATATTCCTCCAACGGATCTGTTTTTAGAACTGTTTTGGAGAATTTATAAGAGCCATCAACAGGGTGTTTGCTGTAAACAGATTGATCAAGGTCGTAACAATCTACTTTATTGAATACGTTGAGTGCAAAATAACTGGTGTTTTTCTGCTCCTTATAGATAAATGCTGTTTCAAAAAGTTGCACATCGGTTTTACAATGCGCTTCAATAAGTTTTTTAAAACGTTCGCTGATCAAAATGCCTCCGCCCACGGTAGTCAGCACATCTAGTGTGATCAGGCTTTCATATGCGACTTCACTGTTTTCAGCATCTTCATAAATGAGACTTGTCCCTTCTGCATCTGCGATAAATTTACCGACAGCTAAATAAGAGCCGTTGATCTGGTTCGTTAAACTGTACTTAAACGGTAAATTTGGCTTGCTCTTTACCTCTAAAAAATAATTCATTGGTTATATCTTTTTATTTACGTTGCCGCACCCACTTGTTCAAATTCCAACCCTTTTATACCATTTACTTCAATCAGGGTCTTGAAGTCCTCAGTACAATAATAGAAAGTGATGAGCTTCTTATCTCTGAAAATCTGTAATTCTCCTATATGTGCTTTGATAAATTTGATATTGTTGCTTTTCAACATTTCCATTGATTGTTGATAATCCAGATTTGAAAAATCTATTGCTTCTACGATATCCAGTACATTTAAAAAGGAAAAGACGGGTTCTCCCGATTCTATTATGATCGGCAATAACTCTATATTCATTTGGTTAAAGAGACTATCAAACTCATTCTTTATAAAAAGCATGTTCCCGTAGCTTCGAGCATCAAAATCTCTTTTCTTTGTTTGCTCACTGTTTTTTTCACTTTTTACGTCCGTAACATCTTCTAGCAGTTGAAACTCTGGAACCTTCCACATTCCGGCCAGGGTCTGACCTTTGAAATCCTTAAATTGATTGATGGTCACTTCATCCTTTGCAGAAATATTCTTATACGAATAGTCAGTTTGGATTTTATAGATATTCATTTCAATTGGTTCTTCTTTATTTATTTTTTTGTTTCTGTTTTTCTATTTATTGGGCATATCTGTTTTTCAATTTTTGGTTGAAGGACATTTCTGAAATTTATTTTTGAATGATTTAAGATATTTCAAAAAAATTGATATTATCCGAAAGTAAGTCGCTTTTTCCAGCATTTTCTAATTGCTTTTTTATTATCGTATAACGTTTATCATGCCTGTCCATTAATCGCATTTGGGCTTTTTTTAGTGTTTTGATTTTCGTTAGAACTTCGGAAAAAATTTTTGCAGGCACTTTATCTGCGCTTAGCAAGACAAATAAATATTCGATATTTGAGGTAATAAGTGTTTCGATTTCGTTCAGTTTGTGCATTGCGTTGATTTGTAATACCCTTAATTTTTTATTTTTACTAAAATCAGGTAACGCCGTTAATGCGAATTCATCTAAATATAGCTTTTTTAATCCTGTCGCATTTGAAATAAAATCAATGTTTTGAACTTTTTTTATTCCAGAAAGTTGCAAATACTCCACACTGTTAGATAATAACACCGGAAAATTTTCGCCCGCCTGACAATCACTAACAACTAATGTTTTTAATGAAATGCCATGTAAGACCGAAAAATCAATTTGTTGAAAATCGGATATGCTCAGTCCTTTTAAATTTTTTAGCCCACATAATGAAACTATTTCGGTGAATTTCCCTTGCAAATGGAGGTAATTTATATTGGGAAACTTTTCCAATAAACGCAGATCAGATTTTACATCCACATAAACGTACAACTCTGTTACCAACTCAATCATAGAAAATTCGGTGAAACTTTGTTGAGCTGCAATGGAGACACCTAGTTTCCTCACATTTTTCAGTTGCGATAATGTTTCAAAATCTTGTTTGGTATATGCATGATATTTATTGGATTTCTCAGGGTCTTGAAAAGGTAAGATAATGAGCTTTATATCGGGGCGTTTTGCGAACAATATTTTGTCTAAACTTTGTAAAAGATTATCGCTGTTATCATTTAATCGAAAATAAAAAATTCCGTCTTTGTCAATTGCGTTGCGGGCGTGTGTTTCTGAATAGGATTTGCATAATTTTTCCCATTCCGAATAATTAATTATAGAAAGATATTTAGTTGCTTCCATTCTTTTTTGCATAAAAGTTCAATTGAAAAATTACCGTCCCAAATTTTGCAAATCATCTCGCCTGACACAAACGGCGAAGCCCTCACCGAAGTACCCTCTGTTGGCGGTATTTTTTTTATCTTTTATAATTCGGTTCTTCAAGTAAAATCGGTATCGGGTTAAGGAGTACCCACTTTGTTGCAAGTTGGCATAAATAATTAAGTTCGTCCGTTTCTGCATCTCCAGTTTTGCGAATGTCTTGTACAAGTGAAGTTAGTTTTTCAAGTTCATTAACTGGCAGAGCGTTACTCGAAGCTAAATGCACAAGAAATGCGTCCAACATTTTTTTGAAATCAACATTCCAGTTCCCGCCCCCGTTTCTGTATATTTCATCTCTTACTTTTCCTGCAATTCGCACAACTTCTCCTTGCACTGTTTTTGCAGATCCCTTTGATGGAATTAAAAGTTCCCACAATTCTTCAAATTGTTTTTGCCAAGTAGTTCCACTTATAACAATTGGCGATACACCATCGTGCATAATCCGTTTTTTTACTGGCGGAACATTATATATTTCGTAAAGTTTGCTTAGCGCTTCGTCAGTTTCTTGCAGATAATCTTTGTTGAAATTTTCACGATGAAATTCAAAATTTTCTCCGATACGGGTAATGTTATCTTGCATTTTTTGAGTTATCGCTGCGTTTTTCAATAAGATATTCGATATTTCTACCAAATTTACGATGTCGATATTACTTGCACGGTTCAGCGCTCTTTCAAGAGGTGTCTCCCTATTTGCATTCAAAGCATTTGTATCAGCTCCGTATTCAATCAATTTTTTTACCGAAGTAACATTAAAACTACTTCCTGCTGCAAAATGCAAAGGTGTATCTCCATACTTGTCAACTGCATTGATATTCGCCCCAAGTTCTAAAAGTAGCGTAATCTTGCCACTTCGGGTCATTGCGTGTTGATGTAGTGCCGTACGTTCATAATAATCTACAGCCTCAATGTCTGCTCCGTTTTCTACCAGCCAACGAACTAGCTCGTCTGGAACATTGAAGAAACTAAGGGCAGTTGCTTTTCCATAACCGCCTCGTGCATCCAATTCACAGGTATCAAATACCTTTTTGAGATTGTCTATATTATTTTCGTTAATTAAATCGTCAAAATTTTTAGGAAGTGTTTTTTTCTTTTTTGCCATTTTGTTTCTCTTGGTTTTGGGGTTCAGTAAAATTGTTTACAACGTTGCAGGGTTTCTGCTCCGGCTCAAAATCGAGGCACACAAGCTGATATTATTACTAAAGTTCAATAGAAAAACTACTGTCGAACGTTGAAGTTTCACCCCCTATTGCAAAACCTTCGTTATCAGCAGTAGATTTCTCACTTTTTTATAATGCTGTTAATAAGGGTAGTTCATTTAAAAGTTTTTCTTTATTTCCATTTTCCAAATATCTTGGTAGAATATACAGTTTTTGCAATTTTTTAAGTGAACATAAAGCTGTGATGTCGTAATTCTTCTTTTCTACATTAAGTATAAAAGCAAGATATTTCAGGTTGGTCAGTTTTGATATTGGCTCCATACTTCTGACAGCTTGTCCCGTTCCGCTCATTTTTCCGTGGTCTAAATAAAGTTCTTCTAAATTCACGAGAGAAGATAATGGTTCTAAATCAGACATATTATTTATCTCGTGGATATACAACGTTTTAAGGTTCGTTAAACCTCTAAGAAAATTGATATTATCTACTTTCTTGATACTAGAAAGAATTAGCACCTCAAGATTTTTCAAAGGTGTTAAGTCTGGAATTTCATTTTGTTTGTTTATGCTTATATGAAGATATTTTAAATTTGGCAATGTTGAAAATACACCCACTCGCTCATCGTCAATTTCTCCTAATATTATTGCTTCAATATTTTTATTTCCGTTTAACGAAGAAAGGTTTGTATACGTCAATTTGAACTTTTTCAAAGGCGTTGACATTTCCAAAATCTTTGTGTCAGGAGGAATTGTAGATAAGTCAAAAATTCCACTTACAGCTCCTTTGAAAACGCCAAGATGTGCATAGTCGGCAACTGGGCTTTTCTTTTCTAATAAATAATTATTCCAATTCATATGTTTTAGCGGTTTTTCAAAGTTGCAGTTACTCAAAGATTGGGCAACTTTGTTGTTTTTAATTATTTACTGTTGCTTGTTACGTCTTAAAATTAAGATATTTTATGGTTCAATGGCAAATCATTTACAATTCACCGGGTTTCGTTTATGATTCGTAAAAAACGTATTTTGTACTTCAGCCCACCTGATGCAGAATCCTATTGGCAGTAGTTTCTTATCTTGTATAATTCTGTTTTTCAGGCAACTTACCAGAACAGATGTACATCACATCTGTATTATTTTTTTGGCAGCTCATTTATTTTACTTTATTTCATAAAAAATAACCCACAATTGAACGATCAAAGACGGAAGATGAGAGTCGTTATCACGGTAGACAGACTAAGCCTGGAAATGCCTTTCTGCATCGTAAGCTGTCTTCGTCAGGTGAAACCAAACGAGTAGTAAAAAAGGAAGTTTTGACAAACCTAACAGCAAGATATGACCATTACATCGCATGATATGATTAGCGAGAACTACCTGCGGCTTAACATTAGCTCGGGCGGCCTCTCCAGAGGTTCTATTGATTTTATTTCGGAAAAGATCAATTTCAATATTAGTGGTCGATCTTTTTTCAAAGGGATGGCGGCTATAAACCAACTCGAATTGGAATATAGCGATGGAAAATTGATTTTTATATTTAAGAACAAAAAGAATTTAGAGTTCAATTGCAGTTTAAAAGAATTTGAAAAAGTAAGTACACATATTAAGGCCTATGGATATCGTAAAACATATTAGAAAACATATAGATTAACAATAATCTTTTCCTTAAAGATGTTCAAAAAAACAATTAATCTAACTGATCAATTAGTTTTTGATTATGTAGGAATGACCTAATAAAGTCCTCCAATGAATCCGATATTACCGAATCTGTGTAATAAATCTTATTCTTCCCATTCTCATCATCCTTGTCAATAGCTAAATAAACACCTTCGTTTACTTCGAAAAAAAGAAGTTTTTCACCATGATACAAATCGTCATAAACCTCTAAATCTGGATCAGCTTCGAATTCATTCCGTTTTAAATTTACCTGAAATAAGGAAGTTGTATCTAACAATCTATTAATATCACCTTTAGATTTGTGGAAAAAGCCATAACCGATCTGCATATAAAAATCTTTTAATTCGGTCGGTAATTCATATCTAAATTCAGCCTCCGCTATTTTAACATCATTTTCTGATAATGGGTAGAATATACTATCCAAATCATTACTTCGGGTTTCATTTTGGACCCTATACTCATTTACAAAAAAGAAATTACTCATATTGTAATTTATAAAATCTAATCTTTAAATTAAGATAAAATTAGAAATCATCCGATGAAGCAATAGATCATAATTCAGGGCTTCATCCATGTTATCATCTCCTTACTACGATAGATCAATAATCTTACCTGCTGCTTGACCAATAACCTCAATATAAGCTTTTACATCGACAACCTGTAAGTTTTTACTGGCTGCTTTGCCACCCAATACTAAAGCAGGAACATATCCATAACATTGACCATATTCGAGTTTTGGCAGCTTTTCTTTTATTTCCAAAGAATCCTTAGAAAAAAAGGGTTTTTATGGGAAATAAAATATTCGTCAAAAAACGCATCAATTATATCAATAATAAACATTTATGGTTACTTTGTCTTTTTATTCGATCTTGCCTAAAGCTTGTGCAACGATGGATATATGTTCTCTTAATTTAACCCTTTGCAGATTTTCTACATTCTCCGCTCCCCCAATCCCTAAAAGAGGTACATAAGCATAACATTCATCTGCTTCAACTTGTCCAAGTTTTTCTTTCGCAGGTTGGTAATTGTCTAATAATAATTCTTCCGAGAAGTATTCCCAATCAGTCATTATAGAATTAAACAAAACATTGACTTTTCTTCCAACCACCTTTGAAACCCCATGTCGGATATTTATATAAATCACACTTCCACCTTCATATGAATATAGCCCCCCGAAAGCATCCCTGGCAAAACAAATTGAAGGTTCATGGATTGGAACATAAATTTCCTTTAAAATAGAATCAAATTGTATCGGATCAACAACCCAAAAAAATCCATCCATATAACTTCCAGTCCCATTCGCCATAAAACTAAAAAGCTCCTCCGGTAAGAAGCTTTTTACCTGTTCAAGGTGATCCTTTGGCCACTCGACCATATGCTCAATATTTCCGTATTTTTCAATAAATTTTTCAAACATAAACCTGCTATTACAATGATATTCATACTGCTGAATTTAGGACAAAATGTTAATAAACACACATCCAGATACACGATATCTAAAAAATGATCACTATTTCCAATGGTGACTACAAAGATGTCACTGTCAATCTCCGCTGTCAATGGTTACAAACGCCATGTCAAATCCCTATTTCACCCAATCTTTCCCACCGCCTGTGCTATCAAAGAAATATGCACTTTTAAATTTACTTTATCTAAATTTTCAGGTTTTTCAGTTCCCCCTAATCCCAAGGGCGGAACATAACCAAATGATTCCTCAAAATTTAGATCGCCTAATCTTTTTTTAGCCGGTATAAAATTTTTTCCAAGCAGGTCCGAATCAACATAAGATGAATCCGTCAAATCTTCAAAAAGATACTTTAATCCCGATTCTAACACTTGTGATGTCCCGTGTCGATAATCCAGCAGAACAGTATGGTTATTTTCCCAAATAATCAAATCTGACAAACCCGTTGCAAACATCACAATTGGGTTTTGATATACTGGACTATAAGATTCGCTTAAAATTGCAGAAAATTCATCTGGGTTTACTGCTTTTAAATAACCACCCATAAATGATCCAAAACCATATTCTTTCCAGAAGGCAATAAGTCCTTCAGGTAATTGACTTTGATACTTATCGATGATTTCATCCGCAGGTTTTTCCTGAATGTTGTAATCAGGATACTGGTTAAAAAATTCTTCAAACATAAATTTCTTAAGATAATGATTCTGTGAACATTAATTTTTCCCTTAAATAAGGTTTCCTATGTCTCCACGCACAATTATTAACATTGCTAAGCAAAGTCGATAATTTCACCTGCTGCTTGACCTATGACCTCAATATAAGCTTTTATAATTAATTCGGGAATTTGTTCCTCTAAAAATACGTTTGCTAAAGAGCTCCAGTCATAACCGTTTCCTTCAAAGCCTTCCTCTTCCCGTGGCTGGAAAATTTCAATTTTATATTCTCCTACATTCAAACATACCGAAACTCTGAATTGCATTCACTTATGAACGCCTAAAATAGATTTGCCCGTTTCCATCAAGATGTAAATATTTATGTAGATACATCTACATGCACATGTGTAAAGGTGAACTTCCTGCTTTGATGAAAGCAATGGGAATCGAAAAATTGACTATTTTTAGTGGAGGAAATTCAACACCTATGGTACTGAATGATCTTGAAAATTTTGATTCATGGTAATACGCCTTTTTATCCATAACCAATTATTTTTGTATTAGATCAGAGATAGTAATGTAAAGTACTGACTAAACTTGGAACATAAATTTATAAGGACTTCTATAGCTGGATAGCTCATTGTTTATGTCCCCGAATGTTTTCGGCTAATTTTTGCTGTGCCTTAGAAATAGATATAAGTGATATCATAATAGTATTTATCAATCAATAATGCCTATTACTAACATTATAGTAGTAGAAATATAATAAAATATTATTGCATTACCTCAATAGCGGACAACAATGTAACACCAGTCATTCCCATCGTTTCAGGATCACCCATCGAAAAGGAACATCCTTTTAAAATGGGGTACCTTCGATTGGTATTACTATATCATAAACAAGGAAGGTATGTGGAGTCTGTGGAAAAGATGAAGAAGGCCTATCACGAGAAACGGCCACGGGTAAACGGAAAAAATTAGAAAAAGCACCCGAAGGTGCTCTTTCATTTACTTTTTCCGTCTGGCCCATCTTCCGAGCAACTGGCTTGTCGCAAAACTGACCAGCGTTCCCAGAGCAGCGGTCACCAAGGTCTGCAGGATATCACCCAAAGATATACTCGCCCATAGCGAACATAACGTCCCGCCTACCGCTCCTATACGGATATCATTGATCTTCATCCTTCACTCCCCCTTCCCTGTCGCTCTTCTCCTTCTCGATCTCCCCTTTCTCATCCATGACAGATTCGATAATACCCACACCAATGGCGAGATATTTGATAATATTCAGTGCCTTGCCCGGCAATTTGACAGGGGCCAGCAGGATTACCTGCAAAGCCCGTCCGATTTTATTGATTACCTTTCTCATTTCTATTTTTTTTATGTCAGTCAGATCCTCAAAACCCGATTTCCAGCCAGACTTCTCCTTGTTCCAGCAGTGCCAATACTTTTTTATAGAGGGCACGATAGGCGGCTTTAGATTCAAAGATTTCATATTCACCGCTTGTTATGACATAGCGCTTCTCAAAACCAACCAAAAGGCAGCCCGAAGTATCCCCAAAGTTGTTGCCGATATGGATATATACATACGAATAGTCCGGGATCTGCGTGATCTCCAGCATGCCCCGATGTAGCTTGGGAAAATGCTTTTTATAACGTGAATTCATGCCACCATAGGTATTCAGCCTTATGGGATAGGTACCAGCCGGTATCGCCGTGCGCCCTTTGATCTTCTGGTCGCGAACGGCATCCTCCAGGCCATAACAGAAAAATTCCCCATTAATATAGACTTTGGAAAGCATGCTGTTGCTGGCCGCTTTAATCCGTCTGACTTTTATTATTGCTTTCATATTTACAGAAACATTATCATGTGTTACTAAACCCAGTTTAAACGATATGAACAGTAGTGGGGATCAGGGGCCAATCCATGGCTCCCGATCCATCTGACCACTAGCGTACCATCAGCGATACAGCTTCACACCAATCTCCGATCCCCTTTCCGTTACGCGCCCGCACGCGGACATAAACTTTTATGCCCGGATCAGCTATGGGCAGGTAATTGAGCCTGCTGGTAGTGGTGCGCATCAGTTCGCCCCATTCCGGTAATCCTGCCGCATCCAGCGAAGTTGCTATCTGATATTCATATTCCCAGGCATTACGCATCACATTGAAGGAAAAGCGTGTCTCGCCGCTCACCCGGCCATCCGTAACCTGCAGACCGCCCACGATTCCCGGATACCCCACCGCCTTTGGTACCGGCATCAGCTCAAAACCCGAACTCGCCAGGATCTGTTGATCGCCATTGGCAACGGTATTGACATAAAAGGCCATCTGCTTCATCAGTTCGAGCAGAAGATCACGTGCATTGTTTTTGGCCGCTATCTCCAGGGCACTCCCCCGCCGGCTTGCGATTTCATGCTTTTCCCTAAAATCATTTACCGCGGCACCATATGCCGTAAGCTCAGGCGCGGGTGTAGGGAAATGTGTGTTTCCAGTAATAAAGGATAATGTCCTTCCTGCGAGCGTCGCCAGTGAATAATCGTCCCAGCGCGCATAATTCTGATAAACTTTTGCTTGTCTCATTTTAATAAAATTTAAAATCCATGTATCCTATTGTTCAGGAGGGCCCTTCCTGTAGGATGACACAAATTTTAGCCAACAAAAGAGCAATAGCCAACTAACTGGCAAGGGCTGGCAACAAAGTCATTTTCCACGCAACTTACACGCAAAAAACAGGCATTATATGATATTTGACGGCAATAATCGCCCTAGTCCGTCCCCTCAATTGCTGGCGTGATACCGCAGCGGGAAAAGGCCACAATGTTGTTTTTAGCGGCCCTGTCCAAAAGCAGGAATGAGATGCTTATGCTCCGCCCCCTGCGATAGCACCACAGTCCAAGGAGAAAATAGCAGCCGACAATGTTATACCATATGGAGATGGACAGCTGACTGGAGCAAAAGAACGTGATCATTTATACGCATAAGCCATGCACAGGTAGTACATGCATGGCACAGTACCCCCATGAAAGAGAGCGGCTTGACCGTGTAGAGCCATCCCGGACTGAAACGGTATCACGGGCCACTCCTGTGCTCCGGTCCGACATAATCGAGCTGTGGCTGGTCACTGTTGTCACAGCTGTTCTTTCGGCTGTCGTCCAGCGGTATCCGGCCGATTTATATCAACAGGCGGCTACCGTCGCTCAAAAACCTTTGTGTATAAGCAGTGGAAGTACAGTTATTCCAAACAAGACGTGCTGCAGGAAGCAGCACGTCTATTTATTGCGAAGATATTGGCAATTATTATTACAGGGGTGATAGGCTGGTTCCAAGTATCCTTTTGCAATCTTTCCTGTGCTTATTGTCATATGACAATAAGCACTTTTGATCCTATTGTCTGATCAAAATATATGGGGCCATTATACTGTCGGGCATCCACGGCGCAACTTATAAAATACTGTGTCATGGAGCCTCCGGCGTTTCGGCAGATTGAAATACCGCCAGCAATTACCGGTACCTCGCCAACCTGATTTCTTTGACATTTCTTTGCCCCCGCAGTTGGTTACGGCAACCGGAGCGCGCACAAAATTTTATATTTTCCCCTTAGGCACACTATACCATTTAATGGCCGCTTCGACCTCCTGCCGTATCAGCCGTATCCGGCCATTTTTCTCCAGCGAAGTCAGCTCAGCCCTGCTGCGCATATCGTCCACTTTCCACCGCGAGATATGGAGCATATGTGCAGCCTCCTTGATTGTTACCAATTCATCCGGGCGGTAGGCCTCCGGATCAGATCCCTTATATACGGTCTGCTGCTGCCCGTCCGGCGGATCGGAAGTCAGGTCAGCAGGATTCGCGGCGACCATACAGTCCCGTATGTCATTGACCAAGCCGATAAGCTGGCTATTTTGCTTCAATAAAGTATGGATATAATGTTGGTGCTGTTCCATCAATTCGTTTATTTTTTCCATGAGCTGTAACATGGCAATATCTTTATACCGGACACCGAAACGCATATCGATGGTATGATTGCTACACCTATCAGATTACTGTCCAGCATGTTAAAAAATCCGTTCTTTGCCTACGACTAAATGTTGAACCGTTCCAGCAATCGAGATTCATCCATTTTACGCAGGTTGTTATAGTCCCAAAAACCAATAAAATTATCTTTCAGCCGGCGCGTCGATATCAGCCAGCCATCCAATTTGGAGCAGGTATAAACTTCTTCCAAAGATGTACGGTAAGGCGGACGCAGCT
Organism: Sphingobacterium athyrii; assembly: GCF_003071065.1. Taxonomy (GTDB): domain Bacteria; phylum Bacteroidota; class Bacteroidia; order Sphingobacteriales; family Sphingobacteriaceae; genus Sphingobacterium; species Sphingobacterium athyrii. The sequence continues at coordinate 882,944 of NZ_QCXX01000003.1, forward strand.
GCAGCAGCTTATTACCCTGTCTATTAGGTATGCCGATGAGCTCTTTTTTACAAAAAAGCATATTGACAAGAACGTTTTGACTTGTATTGACAAACCATGGATTGGCCAGCACCTTTAATTGCCCCTCTCCATTCAATAACATTTTCATCCCATTGACCAGTATCACAAAGTAAACACCTGCGGATTTATGTACCAAAACAATATGGTACATACAGAGATCGCCCTCAAAATCTAGGGGATACTGCAAATAAGCCTGTTGGAAATACGTAAAGAGCACATCCACCGAGCGCTCCTGCCGCCATAGCTGCAAGACCTCACTTTCTCTTGATTCCAGCACCGACAATCTGGCTGAAAGTACTTCCTTTGTTCTCAGCAGTTCATCCTTTTCATTTCTCATCCGACGTTTGGCGGCAGAAAGATCTTCACAAGTTGTAGTCAGGCTACCGATCTGCTTCCTGAGCACACGCTGCTCCTCTTCGAGCACCCGGCTATTTTTAAATGTAAAGAGCGCATTTAAGGGATAGAAATACAGATAGCTGCAATAACTAATCAGCGGGATGGCAAAAAACCAAAAATCCGCTGCGAAGTAAGCCGCAGAAAACAGCGATTTCGCCGAAACCGCCGTAAACGTAAAGTAAAGTACCAGCAGATGGCACAGCCAAATGGGCAATGCCGTACAGCTGACAAAGAAGACGAGGCCAGTTCCATTCCGTTGTTTGACAAATCTATTTCCCGATGATTGCAGCCTGTGGCTGATCAGGGCAATAAAATACAGGTATAATACGGTCAGTGGGATTGTCGCAGCTATGGTGCCCACCATAATGGGATCCCTTTCCAGCCGTGACATGGGGTAAGGCCAGGCGCTGCCCAGATTAACCATAAGTGCAAAAATAAATATTCCGATAAAATAGTAACAGTTAAACAGGCTAATCAACTTCCCCATAATCGTGTTAAGTTAAAAAATTAATGACAAAGCAGCCCTAAGTTAACAAAAAACAGCATATAACGGTATCTTAAAAAATAATAATAACGCATGTTTAGCTTAAAAATAAATTTAGAATAAACTATTTTACAAGTTATTTCATTTTTTACTGAAACAAAATGTACACAACCAGGTACATTACCTATTTTACCTCATATACAGCTTGATTTGCGATAAAAATCTGTTTTAAATTTGTACAGCCGATAAGCTGTCGCAGCAGCAGTTTACATTATAATAAAATAAATATACTTCCCTTACGACCCGGGTACACGGGTTATGGGACATCATTTACACTCAAATAAACAAACATGAAAAGCACATTTGACAATGCCGGTGTAGGCCAGTTTCAGTACAAGTTTTTGCTGTTGCCTTTAAGCGCACGCGCTACCCTCATTCATTCCGTCCGGAGCAACTTTCCGCTGTTTTTACTGGATAATTTTGAATTCAGTCCGAGTCAGCAAATGGAGATCCAAAATATGTCCGCTGCTTTTGCGAGCGAGGTTTCGGAAGGCATCGCCAATACCTGGGAGTCAGGACAAAGCGTTATTTTTCAGAAGGATGCCAAACCCGGAGAAGGCGAACATGTCAAGGATCGCGTTTACCACAACCCGAATTCACCCACCCAACGTCAGGCAGGGACAGCCTGGCTACCCGTATCCATTTATATCAGGTATCATTTGCCGTAGGTACCCTTAGCGAAATATTGGACCGAACCCGATCCCTTTCACTAATATTCCCATATAACCAATATAACCTATTATGCAATTATATTTTGAGATTATGGATCTTTCTCCAGCACTGACCAGACACGCAGGTCCGGTCAGTGCTGGATCTGTCAAGCTCTCCGGCGCTCATTCCAGCCATTGGAAGAGCGGCGATGACTGGCTACAGCAAGAGATTTTAACTACCCTGACGGGGACGGTCTATTGTATACAGGCGCACATCAGCAGCCCCCTGACGGTGCGCGTAAAAGTCAACCATCCCTTTATCCAACTTTTCTATATGATTAAGGCACAATCTGGTATGATTTTACAACAGCATGGACAGCAGCAACAATACTCCATGCAGCCTGAGCGCGCGGTCTACATGTATGCGCCCCCTGCCGACTATACAGTCCATCTTGAAAGTGGCAGTTACCTGGTCTATGGTTTTTGTTTCGAACCCGAGATCCTGTTTGGCCAGCACGCCGATATCCATCCCTTTTTTCAGCCTGTGCTCAAGGCACGGCGGGCCGTGTATCAGCATCTGGTCACGAGCATGGATTTCCGTGCAGAGAAAAATACCCGCGACAAGATCCTGGAGCTTCAGCAGAAATTGTCACTCGGCAAAGAAAGCTCGGCGTTCAGTATCCTCATGACCTTGAAAGATCTCTTTGCACTGAGCATCAGAAAAATACAGATCGAATACGAGCACCATCAGGCAAGCCGACTACTGGTCGATCTGGCACGCAGTAATATCGAACAACATTACAGAGACAGCGATACCGGTATCAGCATAGACAGCATAGCTGACGCGCTCTGCCTTTCCAAATCACGTCTCAACAAGCTACATCGCCTGCATTACGGCTGCACGATCAGCCACTATTGCAAACAATGTCGGCTTGCAAAAGCCAAGGCCCTTTTGCAGCTTGGAGAAAAAATAATTGCAGTGGCACTACTATGTAGTTTTAGGGACGAGACTTCCTTTCACAAATATTTCCTGCGTGAGACGGGAATGACTCCCGATGCTTACAGAAAAAGCCTGCTCTGAGCATCGATATGCAAAAAATTCATTTTGGACAGTCTTTCGGATCAAAATGGACAGCTTTTTCGTTTGATTCAGTCCTTAACTTTGGTATAAGATGATACGACGGATTATCAGGGGTTTTATTTTATGTTAGCGTCCAATCATCATATCAGCATGGGGTGAATTAAAATAACTATAGTATGCACAAACAGCAGCAACAGACAAATGGCAAAGGACAGGGGAATGGCGGAGGCTCGATGATGCGTCCGATCGTTGTGGACAGCGATCCGAAGTGTGGCGATCCAGCAAAGCTGCAGGAGCCTGCCGCCTGCCCTGCGGGGGATCCGTGGATCCTGCCGGATAGCTGTTGCGGCACAGGTCTGACCGTACGGCGGTACAGGCGTAAGTTTGCCGTATTCCCGCGTTGGCGGTATCGATTAAGCCGATTTTGAAAAAAGTCAAAAGACCTATTCATCATGTTTTCAGTTGGAGCAGATGACAGGCCAACGCAGCTAGAATCCGGCCGGTAACTAGTCCGCTGTTGTAACCGGATATAAAACTAAAGTTGATTATAGTAAAAGATCAGAGGTCGATATGGCATGGTTTTCATTAACTGGCCCTAATGCTTCTCATCCCGACAGCTATACATTACAAGGATCTCAGCCAACCTGCCCTGGTACAGAACGCATCTGTGCTATTCAGGCGAATGCTGACGGTAACAATAAGCCGATTATCACGACTGCGCTATATGCGGAAATGGTGGATGCTTTAGATACCCAAACTCCTTCAGCTAATGTAAAGCTTAAGGATAGAGCTTAGGACAATGGAAATAGGCGATCGCCAATTGTGAAAGGGTACGGTTGCTTCCGTACCCTTAATTCATTATATCTGTGCTACTTCTTCGATCACAAATGCAGGAAAATCAGCATACCCCTCTTCCAAAAAACAACCGTACCGCCGTAGCTGTTCATTCAGTTCTTCCAGTGTATCATAAGTACCGATATCCATGGGAATATCAGCTTGTTTCTGATCGGACACCAATGGAAAATCTTCATTCAATGACATGAATTTACAGAAGACATCCGTGTTCGCATATTGCACCATATTCCCAAAACTTCTGTTCGACTTGATGACTGGGCATTCCTTCAAAATTAAACATTTTTGCCTTTTGAGCGACCAATATGATTTAAGTCCCAAAAATGTCTGTAGGTCATTTAATATCAATCGACCATAAATAGAATCAGCATACTCCACTTTGTCCACTCTTTCGTAGCTCACCGCATATTTCACGTCCCAAGCTTCGGCTTCTTGGGTGTAATTTTCATATACGCTTGAGTCCCTTACCTTCCAGATTACCTGCTCTTTCCTGAGAAGTGCTGTCGGTTTTTCTATCTTGCGCCAAGCCATCAACAGCGCCCTATAAATGGAGCGGTTATACAGGGAAGCTCGATAATTTGAGGTGATGCTGTCTCTTTCAAATTTGAGTCCTTGCGCATTTACACCATTTTGATAGCCTGTCAACCATACCCCCAACATTGATTTCCCCCTATTTTTTACCAGGTTCCCCTGACCAAAATCATCTTTTAGCGGCAAGTCAATAGTTCCATTTTTGAGAAGTAAATGGATGTTTTCTGCTGTGATCAATCGATGGAATGTAATTGCCTGTACTTTTCCTTTGTATAGTATGACAACATGTGGTGCCGATTGATAAGGGAAGTATCCACGCAATTGCCTGTCATTGTAAATGACAGGTAAGTTGACCTTTTTTTCTTTTAAAAATTCATTGCCCCGAAAAAATTTTAGCAATGTGTTTTGGTCCTGCCAGGTCACATTAATAATCTGAATTTGCTTGGAAAACTGATTTTGTAGCGCCTGTATATGGGGCATTGAGGAAATGCAAACCGTACAAAAGGTGTCAAAAAAATCCAAGATGACGATTTTATCTTTCATATCTTTCCAATTCAGTGTTTTTGCATCACCACGCATGAAATTCACATTTTTAAAGCCGTCAAATTTATCGCCGACATGCAGTCTTGCACCGGGATCGGCCGGACCGCTTCCCTGTGCAAAGGTACATGCACAGGAAAAGGAACAATACAGGCAGAGGATCACTAAGAATCCAGTAATAGCTTTATAATTTATCATCATCATATTTATCTTTTATTTTGGGGGATTTCACCGAGTGTAACGACCATCTCCGATAGACGGTAGGCATATTTGGTACTATTTGGATCCAATGTATAGAACTGATCACCCAGTTTACGGGTGAGTACCACTGCAAACCGAGGGTCAAGATTGAGACGCTTCAGATCGGACCAGCGACGTCCCCGATAAACCAGTTCCTTCCTTCTCTCCAAAATAATCATTGTCAGTAATTTATCCGGATCCCTTTCGGTCCAGTTCACGAACCGCCCTGTTTTCCATCTGGATTTCAGCAGGCTGTTCATGGTTGACAGGGCTACATCTATTTTTCTCAATCTCGCAGCTGACTCAGCTTTTACCAGATAAATTTCACTGGTACTCAGACCTACAAACAGATTGTTACTGGAATTATCAAAACTCCCCTTAAAATGATAAGCGTCTCGCAATTCGCTGGACGCTTCAAAAAACAGCGTTTTTCGTAGATCATCCGCTTCATACAATTTGTACAAAACTGAATCTACATATGATCTATCAGCATTCATTAGACCTGTTGATTTGCTAACAGCTGGAAAAAGCACTTCCTTATTGAAACGGGCAAAAGGAAGTCCGACGGAATTACTCAAAGAATTGAAATCAATCAAGTCGGGGTATATTTTTAGGCAGGAATCAGCATATAAATATGCTTTTTCAAACTCCCCCATATCCAGATAGGCTCTACTCAGGCCGGCATAGGCTGATCTCAGAGCAGGCTTTCCCAGATAGGGATTTTCTACGGGAAGATTTGAAACTGCCGCCTGATAACCCAGGATAATCTGCCGATAGGTATCCTCCAGGGTCCCACGTAATGATTGTCTGTCAATTCCCGGGGTCAGGCGCAGGGGAATACCATACTCCGATCCAGCAGTTGAATTTTGATAAGCGCTACAAAAAGTACCTGCCAGTTGATGAAAAGCAAAAGCCCGAAAAAAGTGGGCTTCCCCCCATAACCTTGCATACCGACCCGGATCATCCGACGCGTTTAGACCCGCTAATACTTCCAAAACCTGATTGGCATTATTTACAGCTTTGTATGGCCCTCGCCATTGTGTGGCATCCTCATAGGGAAGATCCGCCCAGATATACGTGTTTCGTTCGTCGATATCCGATGCAGATTCCCAGAGGTCACCGGTTAAAAAATAATCATCAGATCCCAGTTCGCCGTATTGGGGATAGTTCGTATTCATTGTTGAATAATCATTCAATAATAGTTCTGCATCGTTCAGGCTTCGTGGTACAACCAGTTTGATATCGGGCTTTTCATCCAAAAAGTTTTGACAGGCTGTCAAAGTACAGCATGCACAGATGACCATGTAAATAAAAAACTTCTTCATTTTTTTAAGAATTAAAGGTTAAAGTTTAGGCCCAGAGCGTACGTACGTGGATCGGGGATCGAAACACCATATTCGGTATCGATGCCGTATCTGTTTGCCCGCCAGATCGTACAGATATTCTGTACATAGGCATATAGACGGCAATCTTTAAAGCCAAAGCGCTCCGGCCAGCCCATCTGATAGCTGACTTGAATATCGCGGAGTTTTATCTGACCGGCATTCCCCACCAGCACAGAAGACCTTCTATAGACATTGCTCGCACTGGACTTATTGGGATATACAAATGCAGGGACATCGGTCGTCCGTTCATCACCCGGCTGCTGCCATCTATCTGCATAATCTGCATAGCCTATATAACTGTTTATAAAATCGTCATTATTAAAACTTTTCCGCAAAAACACATGTCCCAGACTGTAACTTACATTGGCTGACAATTCCAGATTCCGCCATCTCACCGAGTTTCTCAAACTCCCAAAGTACAGTGGTCTGACCGAGCCATGATTTTCAAGTTCCGACACGCTCTGGGCAATAATACCAACGTAATCGTTTGACACAGCACCGTTCAGATATGCCCGAGGCGAGCCGTCCGCCGGATCCAGTCCCGCCCATTTATAGGTCAGCAGGCTATATAGATCCATTCCTTTAAACGGTGTAGTGATCTGCCCACCGGCACCTGACATATACAAAAAGGATATATCCGACGGGTTCGTATATGCTTTGACAACCTTGGTCCTATTGTAGGAAAAAACAAGGTTATTGTCCCATTGCCAGTCCTTTGTCCGAACAGGGATATTATGAACGGAAATATCCCAGCCCTTGCCTTTTAGGTTTGCATAGTTGATACTCAAAGAAGTAAATCCTGTGGTTGGATCCACGGGAGCATTTGAGATCAGGTCCTTACTGTATTTACTATAATACTCAATACTCCCATTGACCCGATTGCCCAGGATATTAAAGTCCAGTCCAAAATTCAAGTTCCCGACACGTTCCCATTTTAGTGAAGGATTTGGCGGCCTGTTCATCATGGCATAGTTCTGCCCGGTGATATAATGTGTATCACTTATGATATTGATAACCGGGTAGGCGGATACCGTATTATTGACATTCCCGTTATATCCATATGTGCCCCTTAACTTTAAAAATTGTACCGGGGTATATTTCCAGAACCTTTCGCTGCTCAGGACCCAGGCCAAGCCAGCTGACCAGAACGGCTGCCCACGGTCATTTGATCTTACACCAAATAAATTGGAAGCATCCTTTCGAAAGCTCCCACTGACGATATAGCGGTCCCGATAACTATAGGAAGCATTGGTATAATAGGAGACAAACCGGTTTGAAGTGGCCTCATATCTATTTCTGTCGATCAGGTTATTAGTCCCCTGTTTCCCATTGAGAACAGGGACAGATCGCCCATATTGCACAGACTGGAAACTACCGGTCTGGGGATCGAAGCCATAATACTGCGACACCCGCATTTCTTTTCTTAACTGTCTCATTTCATACCCCATTAACAAGTTCAGTTGGTGTTTTTCATCCCATTGTTTTGAATACTCCGCATTCAGTCGGCCGTGATGTATTTTACCATTGTTTAAAAATGTAAGCATGTAATCCCCGACCGGCAATGCCCAGGTAACCTTTGTCGGATTCCAGCTGGCGTAATAATTGAGCTCATTGCGCATCACATACGAGCCGATACCGCGCCAGTCCTCGATGGGATTATTTGTACGCTGGAAGGAATAGAGTGCACTTAAACGCACTCCAAAATCAAACGAATAATTTGCCGATATGTTGGCTACAACTTCCTGAACTTTTTGCGTTTCCCTGGAGGCATCCAGCTCATTCAGTGGTGTATACATCCAATCCATCAGCCGACCACCAGCGACAGTATCAATATAACTCCTATTCTTACCGCTGAAGTTGATTGTCTTGGGTGCGCCGTTTTCATCGGCTAATTTTAAATAAGGATAATTCCCCGGCCCATTTCCAAAATATTGAAATTCAATGGGGTCAAAAGGTTCCTTAGCTTTCGAGTCCGTGTAGGTGATCCCAAGGTCAAGCAGTAAATTTTTGGCAGGCTCATACTGGGAAACAGATTTCAGCACCAAACGCTCGTAGGAGGTACGTACAACGTTATTTCTATTGTTGTCGTATCCTGCTGAAAACAATGTATTCACCCTTGCCCCTCCGCTTTTGATCTGCACATTATATTGTTGGTTTAATCCTTTGCGATAGATATACTTCATAAAGTCATCCCGGATATCAAGCTGGCGGAGTTTATTCAGTTCGGTATCCAGCTGCTGCCGGCTGATTTTTCCGTCCTGCTGGTCTTTGAAAAGCCATAGGACAGGCTCCGGGTTTGAATTATATTTTGTAAAAACCGACTTGTATTTTCCTTTATCAAATAAAATTTTCTGGGCATCAATGTAATCGGATGTATTCATCTGCTGATAGTAGTATAGATCGGGTTTGTCTTTAATCGTAAAGTTTGTATTGAACGATACCTGGGTTTTTTCATTAAACTTCCCTTTTTTTGTGGTGATCACAATAACACCATTACCAGACTGCGCTCCCCATATACTTGCCGATGCGGCATCCTTCAATACGGATATATTTTCAATGTCATTGGGATTGATGTTATTGAAATTACCCAGACCATATTCAGCTAATTTGCCCTCATAAGGTATCCCATCCACTACAATCAGCGGCCAGATATTGCTTCCCAGCGTACTTACGCCGCGTACATTTACATTTAAAAGATCGCCACGGTTGTCACTGAACATCTTTGAACTCGATATACTCGGCACCACATCCTCCAGACGGCTCACAAAATCCGTGGATACCTTCCGGTTGAATAGTTTATTGTCCACGAACTCAAAGCTTCCCGTTGCCCTTTCCTTGGGGATCTTCTGATAGCCCGTGGAAACGACCTCCACTTCTTCCAGTTGATTCTCCAATGGCATCAATTTTACTGATAATGATACACCAACAGAATATGGCATCGCTAAGGGCTTATAACCGACATGGCTAAACTCGACGCTTCCTTTAGAAGCTAATACGGGTACTGAGAAAGAGCCATCACTTTTGGTGGATGCTCTCCCCTTTTCATCTTCGATTCGAACCGATACGCCCTGTATCGGTTTACCATCCAGTACCGAAACCACTGTACCAGATACCGTTAAAGACCCATTGGCCCCGCTGTCCTTGCGGGGCGTCTGAGCCGATAAACTAAACATAGAAAACATAAAGACCACAAATAATGAAGCCTTTATATTCTTTAATGCCTTTGAAAGGCAAATAAAATCATTTAAAATATTAAGAGCCTGTTTACTGACAGCTCCCAACAAATAGGCAATACGCTCCCCGTTGCAAAATTTTTGCATGTTAAAAATGTGTTGTGCAAAGGCCATAACTATGGCTAGTGCTGATCCAACAATAAAGAATTAGCTTATCCGAAAAGCGCCGTCAAAACGGTTACTAGGCATTGATTAGGAATAATTATGGCGCTTCCTACCGGAAATAAAGAAGAACCGACCCATAGCATACTATTGTATTACAATAAAAAGTAATGGTAAAAAGTTTGGATTCAATAAAACTTTGCTTAATTTTAAGGTGCAAGATTAAAACAAGCTGCAACATTGGCCAATATTACCTTTTTATGCAATCATTTAAATGTATAGGTCGGTGACAGGGATATAAAGATGGAAATTAAACTGAACTAGGTTCAGCCGCCTTTTCATTTGTAAGGAAAGTTAACTCCTCTCCTTTTCTATGCTCTTTACAGCCTGTTTTTGATTAAGCGCAATCTATTCGGGCGCGCGGAATATGTTCTTTAAAAGTGATTTGCGGGAATACCTCGACAAGCGATCTCTGATCGAGTGCGTGTGATGGATGGTGTTTGTTCTTTTCGTTCTCATAATCGTTTTCGGTTTTTATGTGAACGAGTCTTTTTTCAAGAACGACACCAGCAGTGTCGGCCCTTGCTCCTCCTGTAATTAGTTGGAAAATCCGGCTTAATGGAGTAAAACCATTCAGATAGCAGTTGCCCACTACCTTACCCTACAGAAGTACAAACGCAAGGACCGTCTTACTGGATATGCTTGTAAAGATAAACATTTCCAGTAATAATAGACGATCCACGTGCACTCTCTAGGGTATTTATTTTAAGCCGGATTTATTCCCAAATAGAGAGACTCGTTTTAATACAACAATGTTGTTATATAAAATTCGCTATTACATTCACAAAGATAATAGTTTGACGTAAAAAGTCAAACTTTTTGTAAGAAAAATATATGATTAAAATTAACAGATTGGCTGAAGTTCTCGAAATAAAGAAGATAACGAATAGAGAACTAGCTGAAAAAATTAAAAAAACTGAGGAAACTGTCTCAAGGTGGGTTAATAATCATCGGCAGCCTCCTCTTACTGAGTTGTACAAAATTGCGAAACTACTTGATACAGATATTCGTGAGCTGCTGTATCCAACAAAGCCATAACTATTTAGTCCTATTTACTATAGTTCGCAGAAAGACATTAATGCATAGCTACGCAAATAATTCTAAAATTTATGCCAGAAAAAATACCAAAAACCAAAATTGAATGGGAAATCGTTAAATTGGTTAGAGAGATAAGGAATAAAAAAAAAGTAAGTCAAGCGAAACTTGCTAAAATGCTCGGAGTAACTTCAGGATAGGTAGGCCAGATTGAAATAGAAAACTCTCCGAGTATGTACACCTACGATCAGTTAAACAAACTGGCAACGGGATTAGAGTGTAGCCTAAAGGATTTTATGCCTGAAAAGCCTATTAATATTGATTTCGGCTAGAAGCTAAAAAAGAAGTGAATACAAAGTTTTAACTTTCTCCAAGCAAAGAAATCGGATATGTTACCAATCTTAAATATCCTGATTTACAAATCAATACCGGAGAGGAGTATATTCTCAAATTGAATTAGATTCCTGTAAATTAAGAAGTCCGGCCAGACAGATTAAATGAATTTATAAACTTATCAGTATGCCACTTGAAATTCAGACAGATAGATTAAAATTATTACCGTTTACAATACAGATTTGTGAGGAAGCATTATCAAGTTCGACTTCACGTCTTACAGATTTAGGTATTATGCCTACTAGAGATTGGCCAGATCTGGAAACTTTGGATACATTGCCAAGAATTATAAATAATTTAAACAAAGTACAATCGCCTACCGGATTTGAATCATGGATGGTTATTCATAAAAATACAAATATATTAATGGGAGATATTGGATTTAAAGGTGCTCCTAATGAATATGGTGAGGTTGATCTTGGATATGGCATTGTTCAGACCGAAACTAAAAAAGGATATGCAAAAGAGGCTGCCTTAGGGTTAATAGAATGGGCATTTAAACAAGTAGGAGTTAAAGCGATTACAGCCAATTGTTCAGAAGAGAATTTCGCTTCACAAAAAGTATTAACTTTTCTAAATTTCAATGTAGTTAAAGAGTATCAAGGAATGATCTATTGGAAGTTATTGAGCACAAACTAGTTTTGGCTCCACATGACTTGAATTACAGTTAGAGGAATTATAAATGTAAAGAAAGGTAAAAGAGGAAACTAAAGAATAAGATATGAACATAACCCTTAGTGTAAATAGAGATTTGAACGCGGATGACATTCTACAACTATATCAAGCTAATAAATGGAGTGCAGCCGAAAAACCAGAATTACTGATAAAAGCACTCTTAAATTCGCATTCTTTAGTTACTGCATGGGATGGTACAACATTAGTAGGCCTCGGGAATGCCATTTCCGATGGATATCTGGTGGTATATTATCCGCATCTACTAGTGCTACCCTCCTATCAAGGCAAAGGGGTTGGTCGTCTGATTATGGATAGAATGCAAGAGATTTATAAGGGTTTTCATATGCAGATGCTCACTGCTGATGGAGATGCTATCGACTTTTATAAAAAGAACGGCTTTGAAAGAGCAGGACAAACAGAGCCAATGTGGATCTATTCCGGTGGTGACCATTAAAGCTGAATTGTAGGGCATTAAATGTAAATTTTAAATATTGATTGGATCAACTATACACTAATTGAATATGGAAAAGAGCTATGGCTTTGAAGTATCCTTGAACGGGAACAAAGTAACAAGAGCAGGTATATCAAAAGAGAACTACGTGGTGAATTGTATTATAGGCTCTGTACATCGAGAAAATGACAGTGGAGGATTATATATGCAAATTGGCGGATTGGATAGTGATTTGGATATGCATTTCAGTTGGCTAGGTGAACAACTCAATCACGGTGATAAGATATCGATAGAAGTAATCGATGGCGAGTTTGATGAACCTACCTCAAAAAGTAAGGCTCTCACCGAACAAGAAATCAGAGAACAAAAAATGAAACATTACCTTCAGCTGAAAGAAGAGCTGAAAGATTTTTTGCAAGAGTGATCCAAATCTTAAATTATGGACGGGTAAGTAAATTATATTGATTATCAATTGTACGAGCTGAAAGTTGCAGACACACAAATATTTATCAAATTTTATGACTTACTTCGTATGTCATAAATTTACATTATAACCTAATAAAAAAATCGTTTATGTATAAATTACTTTTAATCACTTTTCTTACCGTCTGTTGTCTAAATAGTAGTTCAGCACATTATCCTATTAACGCTGTAGCTATGATACAAAATAGTTATTCTTATGCGTATATACGAGTAGAAGGAAAATTCCTGTCAAAAAAACTAAAGGTGAAAGTTGATCTAGGTGATTCGGATGAGCAGATCGCGGATGGCGAAAAGCTGTCCGAAATATTGACCAATAAAAAATCTTATGCCGCCGTATTGAATTATATGTCGAAGATTGGATTTGAATTAGTCAATACTTTCGATTTAACCGATAACTATAATGGCTCAGGCGGAACTTCTGGTATTATCTACGTTATGAAAAAAGCTAAGGAGAATTAACGATCACTCTTGACATGCAACTTAGCAAACTTATTATTGCCGCAATTATAACTATAGCAGCTGGGCTATATATAGTTAAACTAACACAAAAGAAAAATCTGACTATACAAAATCAGAAGGGACAATCGAATATTTGGCATTAGAATATGACCGCCATCCGCATAACAACCATGGCAAATACAGATATCTCAAAATAGATACCTACCCTATAGCTCTTTCATGAAAAATATTATGATATTTATACTATGGGAGAAATTTTAAATAAACTAAATATCAACCAAGAATTCTTAGAAACTATTAAAACCAAATAGTTTATCCAACGAAAGATTCTTATCGCACAAAAATAGAAGAAGAGTTTTTATATCCCTATAAATTTGACAAATGAAAATAGTAAGTTACGGTGACGGAAGTATACAGGATATACAAAAATTGGAAGAAAGTTTTAGTATAAAACTTCCTGAGGATTATAAAGATTTTTTGCTCTCCTCTGATGGAGCAGACATTGTCGATGGAGTTTTCTATGTAAAGGATTTGAAACAAAAAATATTAATGGGCGGATTTTATCCTGCAAAATCTGAACGTGGTGGTGTTGATTTAATGTATCAAAATAAGGAATATGGAGATGATATTCCTGATAATTCTCTTCTAATAGGTTCTGATGCAGGAAGTGGCTGGATTCTTTTAGTTAATGATGGAGAAAATAATGGTATTTGGTATTATGATCATTCTTACTTTTTTTCTCAATCATCAGATGAATTGAATACTTATTTTATTTGCGAAACATTTACTGATTTTTTAAAAATGTTAGAGACAACTCCGCCTCCGACTGAATAATTTTTTATAATAATCAAATTGACTCCCTGTAAAACCGAGTTTTTATTTTAAATCCAGGTTCTTCATAATCTTTTAGAAGAACAAAGAAGTTAGACTCTTAGCAAGACCAGTTTGTCCAGGAAATTTATAGACACAACTATCTATTCAATCTTGAATAGATAAAACCGAATAACTCCTTTACAGAGACTGCTATTTTAATGCAAAAGCACAAATGAAAAAAATACTATTATTAACTACTTATTGTATTCCTTTTATAGGTTTCGCTCAGTTACTGACCGTTTTCAAAAATACTGTAGATTCAATATATGATAAAAATAGGGATGCCATCGGAGTCATTGTCCATGTTGAAGCCCCGAAACGTAATATTTCCTGGAGCTACGCAAAAGGTATCGCAGATACCAAAACAAACAAACCGCTGGATTATCAACAGCCTGTTTTGATTGCGAGTAATACTAAGCCTTATGTAGCTGCTGCAGTACTGAGGCTTGTTGAAAAAAGAAAAATTACTATTGATCAACCGATTAAAAAATTATTGACGGACAAAACACGTCGACTGTTCGAAGGAGATGGTTATGATTTGGATGCAATTACAGTAAAGCATTTATTGTCGCATACATCCGGAATACAGGATTATGTCGATGAAGCCTATTTTGAATTTGTCAGTTTACATCCTACCTATAAATGGAAAAAAGAGGAACAGATCGAGAGATCGATTGAAATCGGTTCTCCCAAGGCTGTCGGTCAAAAATTTAGTTATGGAGATATAAATTATTTGCTCTTAACCGAAATTATTGAACAAAAAACGCATCAGCCATTTTATACAGCGATAAGGGATTTACTAAAATACCAAGAATTAAATCTGACAAAGACATGGTTTATTGATTTAGAAAAATATCCCTCAAACACGATGCCGCTTGCGCATCAATACGCAGACAAGTATAAATGGGACTCATATGATATTGATCCGTCATGGGATCTGTACGGTGGCGGTGGAATTGCTACGACAGCAAAAGAATCTGCGCTGTTTTTCCAATATCTGTTTGAAGGGAAGATTATCCAAAATGAGCAACTATTGGAAGCGATGCATACCTATGTATTGCCTTCGGATCAATCTAAATACTGTTTAGGACTTTATCATTTTGATATGGGATTCAACGCTTATTACCATGGTGGTTGGTGGGGCACAGATGTTATTTATTCACCAGAATCCAATGCAACTATAACTGTTTTTACCTTACAAAAAGGATTTCAACATATCGTGAATCCATTTATCGGAAAGGAATTTCAAAAATTATTGATCAAAAAGTAGCAGTATTGAATCTATTTTTTCATTACCTTCGCTGGACCAGATATGGAAAGGCTTACTGCACGACTATTATGATCCTTTTCCGCAGGTTTTGCACTATGAAGAAATATGATAGATTGAATCATACTTGATCAGTTCAAATATGTCTTCATTACTCGATATAGTTTTTAGCACAAAGTTAAATCGAAGAACGAATGTTGAACATTGTACAAATACCCAATCGAAACCGTTCAGCCCCGCTTTTGGCAATACCTTGTTAGCGGCAGTATTATTCGGCCATGGATAGAATTTGATTTGCAATATTTCTATCTTTATTGTCTGTCAAATTTCTTAAAACTGGTGAAAATCCTTTAAAAAGGAAAAGGCTGCTTTACACTCCCCTCTATCTAGAGCTTCTCGATCTCTTCGGCGGTAAGTTTGGTACAGCGTATAATCAATTCTAATGCAGCTCCCTCCTTTTTCAATTCCCGAGCAACCTCAATAGATTTCTTACGCTCCCCTTCTGCCAATCCCTTCTCCATTCCTTTCTCCATGCCTTCTGCCAACCCCTTCTCCATGCCTTCTGCAATTTTACGTTCTTGCTCCTCAATCTGCCATTGACGAACAACCTCTGCATCCCATTTGCGCTTTAAACTGATGTCATACATAGCCTGATCCTCCT
>NZ_QCXX01000004.1:0-603 GCF_003071065.1 Sphingobacterium athyrii
GGAGTGCAATGGCATAAGCTTGCTTGACTGTGAGACCTACAAGTCGAACAGGGTCGAAAGACGGACATAGTGATCCGGTGGTTCTGTATGGAAGGGCCATCGCTCAAAGGATAAAAGGTACGCTGGGGATAACAGGCTGATCTCCCCCAAGAGCTCATATCGACGGGGAGGTTTGGCACCTCGATGTCGGCTCGTCACATCCTGGGGCTGGAGAAGGTCCCAAGGGTTGGGCTGTTCGCCCATTAAAGTGGCACGCGAGCTGGGTTCAGAACGTCGCGAGACAGTTCGGTCCCTATCTGTTGTGGGCGTTGGAAGTTTGAGTGGATCTGACCTTAGTACGAGAGGACCGGGTTGGACAGACCTCTGGTGAACCTGTTATGCCGCCAGGTGTACGGCAGGGTAGCTACGTCTGGAATAGATAAGCGCTGAAAGCATCTAAGTGCGAAACTAGCCACGAGATGAGACTTCCTTATAGGGTCGTAGGAGATGACTACGTTGATAGGCCATAGGTGTAAAGGTTGAGAGACCAAAGCCAAGTGGTACTAATAGCCCGAAGCTTTCTCAAGCAGACAGACACTGTTGTCTTCCTCTTTAATTTTTGAA
>NZ_QCXX01000004.1:613-854027 GCF_003071065.1 Sphingobacterium athyrii
TCCTTATAGGGTCGTAGGAGATGACTACGTTGATAGGCCATAGGTGTAAAGGTTGAGAGACCAAAGCCAAGTGGTACTAATAGCCCGAAGCTTTCTCAAGCAGACAGACACTGTTGTCTTCCTCTTTAATTTTTGAAGTAATCTTTCAATATATATGTCATTATGGTTTAAGCTATAAGATGGGTATTTTCCTACAAAGGAATCTAGATACTAATATCTAACTACTTAATACTATAAAAAATCTTTAGGTGCCTATATCGGCGGTGTCTACCTCTTCCCATTCCGAACAGAGCAGTCAAGCCCGCCAGAGCCGATGGTATTGCCGTAACAGGTGGGAGAGTAGGTCGGTGCCTTTTTTTACACGGAAGCCCTTGCTGGAAACAGTCAAGGGCTTCTTTCGTTTAGGTCATATCTCCTTTCCGGAAGATCTTTTATTTGTCCCCCAGTTCCTTTATCTTCCTTTGCCGATACTATGCCTCCGGCCGATGTTCCCTATGAAGAAGCGCCGGGCAGGGAAATCCCAGGGAACAGGCTCGGAACTCCTGAGACCGGACGGCCACGTATTGTACACACTCAGCAGCCGGGTAAACCGCCCGATGTTCTTTAAGAAAAGATATAAGATTGTAATGGCTTTGAAAAACGTGTTCTATTATATTCTTCTATATCGATTGCCATCTCATCAGCTTTGATTTCTTGACCTACTATGGTGATCTCCCCCGAAAGAACGCCTGAAAGGTACAAAAGGACTAAACTAGGCTGTTCTTTTAGCTAAAGAGCCCAAGGGGCCTTATAATGTAATGTTAGAGAGCTTAAAAAGACCTTATCGCAAGGGAAGTTTTCTGTTTTCGGTATCGGAGAAAAAATTCGGGCAAAGGCTACATGTTTTTATTAAATAAAGTAAAATAAAAGCCTAGTTAAAAAAACTAGGCTCTCTGAAGATATTCATAAAAATTAATCTTCTTCCGTATAGAAATCAATTAGGGAAGAAATATAGGGATCTTCCCAACCTTCAGCAATATTTTCGTAATCTTCATCTGGTATATTGGTTTGCCTAATCTCCAGTGATGTCCCTTTTTTGTGCTCATGCAACTTTAATGTAACAATTGAAGGGTGATCAGTTTCTCCAAAATACCATTCCTGTACGATTTTCGTAGAAGGTTCTAATTCCAGGAACCGACCTGCAATCGCCCCATCCCACAAGGAAAATTCACCATTTACTGTCGCATCTATCGATACAAGATCGCCAGTCCAAAGACGGGCTGTAATTTCGGTTGTTAGGGCGAGATACAGTTCTTCTGGTGTCGCCGGGATAATAGCGTATTTCTTGAGATCTTTCATGACACAAATTTACTCTTTCCCGTAATTTACTACTTATTTTGACTTCATTTTTATTTATATTAATTTTAGCACAAACTATTAGGACACATGAGTAATTTTCTGCCAAATTCATTAGTGAAAAAACTGGGGGTAAATCCATTATTCGATACTGAAGGATTTATTAGAGTACACGAAGAGGGCAAACGGGCAACGGCAATACGGTTAAATCCTCAAAAATTGAGGGAATGTCCCTTTCCCATTAGCGGCATGGTACCTTGGTGCGAGAGTGCTTTTTATCTCGAGGAACGCCCCCTATTTACGCTTGATCCTTTGTTTCACGCTGGTGGCTATTATCCCCAAGATGCATCGTCTATGTTCATAGACCATATTATCCGTAAGTTGGAGATAAAAGCTAAGCCAGTTTATGCGCTGGATCTCTGTGCAGCCCCCGGGGGAAAGTCTACTTTGCTAAACAGTAGTTTACATCCTGAAAGCCTACTAGTTGCCAATGAGATTATTAAGACACGTGTCAATATCTTACAGGATAACTTAACAAAATGGGGAAACGTAAATACGGTGGTTACAAATAATGATCCTTCGGCTTTTGACCGATTACCGGGATACTTTGATCTTATGGTTGTGGACGCACCTTGCTCTGGATCGGGAATGTTTAGAAAGGATACGGATGCAATAGATGAGTGGTCGGAAGCGAATGTTAAACTTTGTAGTGAAAGACAACAACGAATATTAGCAGAAAGTATCTCTGCATTGAAAACAGGCGGATACCTCCTTTACTCAACCTGCTCTTATTCTGAAGAGGAAAATGAAGATATAGCAGATTGGTTAATAGGGACGGGAGATTTTGAGTCAATAGAGATTGAAATTGATGATAATTGGGGGATCGAGCATACAAGGTCGGTTGAATACACAGCACATGGATACCGTTTCTATCCCCATAAATTAGGCGGAGAAGGCTTTTTTATTACTGTTTTGCGCAAAATAGCTGAGCAATCTACATTTAATAGGAAACGGATAAAACCGGAAAAATCAGACGTTCCGAAGGGAATTTTAGACCCTTGGATATCAGATGTGGATGAGTTCTTTCCGTTTATCCATCATGATGATCTTTATATATTCCCGAAAAAATATGAAAATGATTTGAAGTATCTCCAGAATGTGCTTTATCTAAAGAATGCTGGAGTCAATATAGGAAAGCTCAATCGAAAGGAACTGATTCCAAGCCACGCATTAGCATTAAGTAATGTATTGAACCCTGATGTGCAAAGCCTTGAATTTACACTCGAGGAGGCTCAAAATTACCTTAGGAAGGAAAACCTGACACTAGAGGTAGGCTCTCCCATTATTAAGGGCTGGGCCCTGGCAAAATATAAAGGGATGTCATTAGGATGGATGAAAATCTTACCAAATAGGATCAATAATTACTATCCGAAAGAACTAAGAATTATGAACCTTTAGTAGAATAAGACGTGACCTATTCCTTGGAATTATAAGATCAATTTTCGAGGGGAATATGCTGCACAATGATCGAACAAATATCTTTTGCAACATCTTTCTTCGATTTCAAAGCAAATGTTTTGTTTTCGCCCAAACGATTGATGATTGTGACTTTGTTTGTATCTGTGGCAAATCCAGCACCTTGATCCTGCATGGAATTGAGCACGATAAAATCGAGATTTTTTCGAACTAATTTGTCTTTTGCATTCTCGAGTTCATTATTGGTCTCTAGAGCAAATCCAATTAGTAATTGATTTTTCTTCTTTTTTGCACCTAAAGTTGCTAGAATGTCGGTTGTTTTCTTCAAAGCGATAGAAAATTCATTTTCTTTCTTCTTTATTTTCTGAGATGCCACTTCGATAGGGGTATAATCCGCAACTGCGGCGCTCATGACAATGATAGAAGCATCGTCGAAATATTTTTCACAGGCGCCAAGCATTTCGGCCGCGGAAGTGACAGGGACGACTGCCATTTGTTGGGGATGTGGAAGTGCAGTAGGTCCAGAAACTAATGTGACATCGGCTCCGAGTTCCTTTAATTGTTGGGCAATGGCAAAGCCCATCTTTCCACTGGAATGATTGCCAATAAAGCGGACAGGATCTATGGCTTCATGGGTTGGTCCAGCTGATACGAGCGCCTTTAGACCCGATAGGGGACGTTTTTCGTTGGCAAAATCTGCTAAAAAGCGTAAAATTTCCTCTGGTTCGGCAAGACGCCCTTCTCCTATTAATCCACTGGCTAATTCACCTTTTTCAGGAGGTATGATTATATTGCCGTAAGTTCCAAGTTTGGCGATATTGGATTGTGTAGATGGATGTTTCCACATATCTAAATCCATTGCCGGAGCAAAGAACACTGGACACTTTGCCGATAAATATACTGCCATAAGTAGATTGTCACAGAGTCCGTTAGCCATCTTAGCGATGGTATTTGCCGTTGCAGGAGCTACGAGTATATAATCAGCTTCCAAAGCAATTTGCACATGATTATTCCATTCACCTGTGTTGGGTTGGTAATAGTCAATTAAAACTGGATTTTTGGATAGTGTCGAAAGCGTAAGAGGGGTAATGAAAGCTGTGGCTTCCTCAGACATAATCACTTTAACCCGGGCATCCGCTTTTATGAGCAGACGAATGAGATTTGCAATTTTGTATGCGGCAATACTGCCGCATACAGCAATTACAATATTTTTCCCAGCTAAAGCCATCGTTGAATTTGGGATTAGTCTTGCTCTTTCGAAGGATTTCTGTAGTACACTTTGTCGTGTAAAAACTCATCGATTGCTACCAAAGTAGGTTTGGGCATGCGCTCGTAGTGCTTAGAAATCTCTATTTGTTCGCGGTTTTCGAATACCTCTTCCAAGTTATCGTTGTTGCTTGCAAACTCAGCAAGTTTTCCGTTTAGTTCTTCTTTAATATCTACTGCAATTTGATTCGCGCGTTTAGAAATAACTACAATGGATTCATAGATATTGTCAGTTCCTTTGTCCAATTGTCTTAAGTCACGTGTAACTGTAGAATTTGGAATTGAATTGTTATTTTTTTGACTCATCTTTTTGGGTATTTTCTTTTTCTTTTTTCGCCTTTTGTTCTTTTATATAAGCTTCCTGCTCAGCAACCGCTTTGTTATATTCTTTCATGTGAGAAGCAGCTGTTTTAATTCCTTTTTCCGAATCTTCGCGGATAGATTCCGCTTCTTTCATATGCTTGCTATTGGGATAAGCGCTAGCAAAGCTACGGTAATAATCCAATGTTTCGTCATACCTGCTTTCCTGTTTTTGCAGAATACTTTTCGAAGCGAAGATGTATTGCGCTTTTAGCGTTAAGAATTCGATTTCTTCAGCATATTTCGTATCAGGATATTCTTTTAGTACATTTTGTAACGCAATGACAGCAGCTCTATAATCATCATTCAATCCCATGTCATAATAGAGCCTAGCATTGGCAAAAGCCTTAAGCTCGAGTTTGTCCCGTAGTTTTTGGATAAGATCTGCAGCTTCTTTGGAGCGTTCAGATTCTGGATATAGGTTGACAAAAAGCTGTAAGGCATCTATTGCCTTCTTGGTGTTTGCCTGATCCAGTGTTGACCGAGGTGAATCCAAATAGTAACAATAAGCATGCATGAAACGACATTCTTCTGCCCGCGCGCTATTCGGGTAAACATCGGCAAAGTCCTTAAAGTGATATGCCGCTGAAGTATAATCTTTTAGACGGTAATTGGCAAAAGCCAAATAGTAGTAGATATTTTCTGCTTCAGCTTGTCCGCGGAATTTTGTCCGCAAGTCATCAAACAAAACTAATGCCTTTGTATATTTCTTTTTCTCATATAGTTTTACGGCTTCTTCATACTTTTGAGCGATATTATTGCTTGCGCGCAATTTCTCAAATTTACTCTTGCAACCGGTAAACACCAATAGAAACATCATGCCGGCACAGATAGCCGCTATACGCCTATTTAAAAACATTTTACAAAGATAAGTGAATTTGTTATACTAATCAATTAAATTTTACTGTGCAATATAGTTTAATAATTATTTGATCCCAAAAACAACATTTTTTATTAACATTCTTTAACTCGTTGAATGCAATTTAGTAGCAGTATTGTCATGATCTTGTTGTTTTTCTCTTGCGTAAGAAGAGGAAAAATACAGATTTTAAAATATTTGATTATCTTTACATATACAATCATTGAATTTAATAAAGAGTATGACTTTAAAAGAAAAAGTGGAGCAAGCATTGGATACCTTGAGACCTTATTTGGAAACTGATGGCGGAAATGTGAGTGTTGAAGAGATTACAGCGGATAATGTCGTGCGATTAAAACTATTGGGCGCCTGTGCTTCATGTTCAATGAGCATCATGACTTTTAAAGCGGGATTGGAGCAAGCGATCAAGAAAGCTGTACCGGAGGTTACTGCGGTAGAAGCAATCAACCTTACCGATCCGGATTCTCCTGATGCGACGATGCCTTCGGCCAATTAGTTTATCTATTAACACAATTTAACGGCTAACTCAGCTGGTTTTGTGTAAATTTGTTCTATGAAGTTGCTGATCCCTATATTATTAGTTCTATCTATATTTTTTGACTCTTCGGTTTTGAAAGCGCAAGAAAAGAAGATTATTCAATATTCCGGTATTGTAACTACCGTGGGATCTGGACTTCCTGTTGGTTATGCCACAGTAACCAACTTATCTTTCCGTAATGAGGCCGTTGCTGCGAATAATGAGGGCTATTTTTCTTTTGTGGCTCACGTAGGGGATACAATTCGTTTTACTTCTGTAGGGTTCGATCCGCTCACAATAACTATTCCTGAAGTTTCCGGAGACAAATACACGGCTAGTATCGTCATGCAAAATTTGGTAACTGAGTTGCCTATGGTAACCCCTTATCCTTGGGCAAGTATCGAAGAATTTAATATTGCATTTATGAATCTGGATGTATCTGAGGATAATATAGTGCGCGCAAGGAGATCGCTCTCCTATGAATCGTTGTCCGCCATGGCCGCTGTTGTACCTCGTGATGGCAATGAGATGCGTTCGATCAACAACGCTCAGAGTTTTAACACAATGAATAATAAAGTTATCAACCAGCGTTATGCAAACCCATTGTTAAATCCTTTTGCTTGGGGGAGTTTAATTCAACAGATTACGAAAGGTAGTCAAAGCCGTTCCAAAAGTACACGCTATTAATCCGTTGCTTTTAGTTTGTTCAGCTCTTTTACGCTCACTTTTGCAGAGAAATAGGACACTAACCCCGAAATACCGGTAACAGTAGTGAATACCAATGCATAGTCGCTCCATCTGCTGACCATGGGATAACTGTCTAAAATTGTGTTCGCTCCATCTTCAACCCGTATAATACCATAGGTCGACTGAATATAATTAAATATTGCGCCGATCAATAAACCCAAAACGCAACCGATAATTGCAATCATTAGTCCTTCATAAAAGAAAATACGTTGAATTAAACTGTTATTTCCGCCTAGACTTTTTAAGACTGTCATATCTTTTTGTTTGTCCAATACCAACATCGTCAATGAACCCACAATATTAAAAATGGCGATAACACTAATTAATGTTAAGATAAAAAACACAACCCATCTTTCTACACGCACGTTTTTATATAACGTTGGATTTTGTTCTTCGCGGTTCTTAACGATGTAATCTGTGCCTAACTTTTTTTGAAGATCTTGTTCAAATAATTTAATATTAGTACCAGTCTTCAGATAGAATTCAATGGATGAAACCCGATCATATTCACCGAGCACTTCTTTGGCAAATGAAATGGGTGTAATAATAAAATTATCGAAGTCCTGTTGATATCTAAGAACTCCACTGGGGCTGATAGCTCTAATATTAAACTCTTCTGCGGGATTGGAGCTGTTTTTGACTCCCTTTCTCGGTGAGTAAACCTGGATTAGTTCGGGTTCATTTTGCATTGATATACCAAGATTGGCCTGAACGCTTGCTCCAAGTATAGCTAAATTGGTCGAGTCATGCATGAGTCGATATGCTCCGTCCACGAGGATACTATCGCCGATACTTTTATTGAGCGATTGAGGCTCGACTCCTTTTATCGTTGAAATATATTGTCGATTTGCATATTGGAGTAATACTTTTTCCTCTAACACTTCAGTATAATGAACTACATTTGGATCCTTTCGAAGCTCATTAAAAATCGGTTTATTTGTTGTAAAAAGCTTTCCTCTGTGAGGCTCTATTTTTATTTCGGGAGCGAATTTACCATACATGGATAGAATCAGCTCCTCCATGCCATTGAATGAGGATAGGAGTATAATCAATGCAGCACTACTTACCATAACTCCGATCACACTAATTGACGAAATGATATTGATTGCGTTAACCGATTTTTTTGAAAAGAGGTATCTTTTGGCAAATAGAAGAGGCAGGTTCATATCTTATCCTTGTATGAATGGATTGGAGTTCTTTTCAAATCCTATTGTTGTTGATGGACCATGACCGGGATAGACAACAGTATCATCAGGTAGCGTATAGAGTCTTTGTTTGATGCTATCCAAAAGTTGCTGATGGTTCCCTCCAGGGAGGTCAGTGCGGCCAATACTGTTGCGGAAAAGCACGTCCCCACCAATTAAAAATTTTTGTGCAGCAGAATAGAAGCAGATATGTGCAGGTGAATGACCGGGCGCTAGGATCACTTCCAATTCGTCATTGTCTAACCGGATGCTGTCTCCATCATTTAAAAATGCTTCTCCAATAGGAGAGATGTCATAACGGAATCCCATTTGAGGGGCATAGTTCTGAACCGCTACCAAAATAGATAGCTCACCCTCGTGAAATTTAGGAAGAAGACCAAACCGCTCATGAATGAAATAATTGCCCAACACATGATCAATATGACAATGCGTATTCAATAACGATTGGGGACTGAGATTATGTTGATCTACAAATGTCAAAAACTCCGTCTGCTCTTTTTCACCATACATCCCAGGATCGATAATAATGGCATTTCTCTGCTCATTATATAATACGTAAGTGTTTTCTTGGTATGGATTGAATGTGAATGTTCTGATCGTTAGCATAAGGTAAAATTACATTTTTTATTGTTCTCTAAATAGGGAAAGATTCGCTATTCCAAATTTCCCAATTCTTCTCTGCCTGAAGCAGTAACATTTCATACCCATTTTTAGTTCGAGCACCTTTTTCTTTGCCTTTCTTTAGGAAGGTTGTCTCTTCTGGATTATAGATAAGATCATAAAGCAAATGATGATCATTTATATATTCATAAGGTAAGTGGGGAAATTCTGCTATATTGGGAAAGGTGCCTACGGGAGAACAGTTGATAATTAATGTATAGTCAGCTAATATTGCGGCATCTAACTCATCATAGGTATAGTTGTCTATGTGTTTGGTTCTGCTTACAAGTTTGTATGCGATGCCCAATTGATCCAAAGCATAGATTACGGCTTTTGCCGCTCCTCCGTTTCCTAGAATTAGGGCTTTTTTATCGTGAGGAACCAAAAGTGGTTTTAATGAAGCTTCAAAGCCATAAGCATCTGTATTGTAACCTTTAAGATGGGGCCTGCCATCAGATAGGTGCCGAATACGGATACAGTTTACTGCCTGTATGGTCTCGGCCTCTTCTGACAGTTCGTCGAGATAATCCATGACTTCTATTTTATAGGGAATAGTAACATTTACTCCATAAAAGTCCTTATTCGTAAAAATTGCAGGAAAATCTGTTATGCGTTCAATTGGATATAGATCATAATCTATATGTTCAATATGTTCCTTTTCAAATTTTTCTAAATAGTATTTCTTGGAAAACGAATGTCCTAGCGGATATCCTATCAGACCTAATTTTTTCATCGAATGGTTTAATACTTCTTTGAGCTTTACGCTCAATCTAATTGTATACCTTCAGTTATATCTGAAAGATTGCCTAAGGGTATAGCTATGTTTGCTGTTTTAATTTTTTGGTTTTGTGTATTTTTTTACAATCTCAGTAATGATTTGATTTCCCTGTAATTGGGGGAGGTAATCAAAGAGAATGTAATGCTTTTCGGGATTTGTAGCTAAGCCTAATTCCAAAAAGTTTAAAGCTTCATTGTATTGTCCATTAGCAAATAGATAAGCCACTACACGATAGTATAATTCCGCTGCTTCAGGATTTTGCGTGATCGCATCCGACATCACATTGATGGCTTCATCCATTTTGCTCTGTTCGAATAAGATAGACGAATAATCGAGCCAAGCATCAATATCGGATGGATTTAATGCAACAACTTTCTTATAGGCTTCCTCAGCTTGATCAATTTGCTGTAGCTTATACCTTGCATCTGCGATGGCAAACCAATAATCTGGATTTGTGTCTTCCAGTTCCAAAGCTTTTTTGTAGAAATGAAGCGATTCAAAATAACGTTCTTCAAAATCCAGTGTAACTCCGATACCAAACCAGGCATCCGCTAGTTCGGCATCTAGCTTCACGGCTTTTTTATAGTAGTTTCGAGCTTCTTCCATTTGTTCGAGTTTTTCGTAGCATTCGCCTATTGCACAATAAGTGTCGGCGCTAGGCTGTTCATATTCGAAGGTTTGCTTATAGACATCCAAAGCTTCCTGATAGCGGTCTAAGTTGACAAGTGCATTCCCTTTGTTGAAATAAGCCGAAGAGAAATCTTCTTTGATCAATATGGAATAGTCATAAGCGTCCAATGCTTCTTCGAATTTGCTGATTTTATGATAAGAATTACCCAAATTGTACCAAGCATAATACGAATACGGATCTGAGTCAATATATTTTTTATAAAAAGATATACTTTCTTCTTGTCTGTCAAGAACATCATAGCAATAAGCCAGTTCATAGAGAGCTTCCTGATAGTCCATATTAAGTTCAAGCGCTTTCTTTAAATAGACAATAGCCTTGTCATAATTCATTTGCGCCTGAAAAATCATCGCAACATGAAAGTAGACTTCATCCTTATTGTCCAATAAGGGCAATGCTTTGAATAGCTGATCCAATGCTTCATCAAACTGTCCTATACTTCCCAGTATACCACCTCTAATCAAAAATATATCGCCTTCTGAAGCTTCCAGTAGTTCCGCTTTGTCCAGGGCTGCCAATGCATTCCGGTATTGCTGAATTGTTGAAAACAATTGGGCCTGCTTTAACAGAAAGGTAATATCAAAGGGATGTTGGCTTATCGCAAATTCTGTTACTTGTAAAGCCTTTACAGGGTCATTTTTTTCAGCGTAGTAGTCTATTATTCCTTCGAAAGCCTTGGAGTCAAAAAAATACTGATCCTCGTTTCGAAGCATTTCCTCATATCTGTCCACCGAGATTTTTCTTTCTTCGGGGTTTTCAAATTCAAAATCCTCTTCCATTCTCAAAAGTTTAAAACCAGTATTCTGTTCCTTAAATCAAAATACTAATTTCTTATCTAATTTGCTTGAATAAATTTTCCACAAATTGGATATCATCCACAAAGTTAAGGATAAATACTGTCAAAATAAAAAAGCCGGCTCTAGAGCCGGCTTTTAATATAATGGTATAAATTATATACGATTATTTTTTGATCTCAACACGACGGTTTTGAACACGACCTTCTTCAGTTGAATTAGAAGCAACTGGGTTTTTCTCTCCGTAACCGTTAGCAGTGATGCTTGATGAAGAAACACCAGCATTTACCAAATATTGTTTTACAGAGTTAGCACGGTCTTTAGACAAAGTCAAGTTGTAAGCTTCAGAACCTTCTGCAGATGCATAACCGTCTAAAGTTACAGATGAATTGTTATCACGTACTTCTTTAGCCAATTTGTCTAAAGTTGAGTATGATGAAGTCTGTAATACTGAGCTATCAAATTCAAATTGAATTGGCGCATAGTAACCGTTAGAAGTAACGTTGTTAACAACTGGCTCTGGGAATTTGATTGGACATCCTGAACCATCTACTGGAGTACCAGCTGGTGTGTTAGGGCATTTATCAAATTTGTCAGATACACCGTCACCATCAGCATCAGCGCTTAATGTGTTAACAGTACCTTCTAAAGTGCTTACACGTTGTTTCAATGCTTCAACTTCGTTTCTCAATGAAGGATCTTTCAATTCATCATACATTGTAGCAACTGGGTTAGCAAAAGTCAAGTTTTGTTTGTCTTTTGAACCTAAAGTGAACTCTAAGCCACCGTATACGTTAGCGAAACGTTGTTTTGTAGTTCCGTTTCTGCCTGGTCCATACAATAATGCTTCGTCAGTGAAGTTCATTGTGTAACCTAAGTTCAAGGCAACAACTTCTGATAATTTGAATTTAGCACCAACACCTACAGGAACGATCATACCTAAACGGTAATCTTTATCTCTTGGCTCTGAAGGAGAACGATCTCCCAAAACATCTTCACCCCATTTTTGATCATAAACAACAGTTCCACCAAAATCATTGTTGGAGTACTGAATAGGGTTGTAAGCAAATGTACCGATACCTACTTTAGCGTAGAAATTAACTGCATTTTCTCTTCTCAAGAAGTCGATCGTACCCAATTGGAACACACCGTTCAAGCTAGCAGCCCAGTTTACTTTTGTTTCTGCTGATTGAGCTTTATATTTGTTCTCAATTGCAGGACCAGACTCGTCATGGTTGTAAGTTTTGATCTTACCACGGTTCGCTTCAACTTCTAAACCGAATAGGTGAGAGAATTGTTTACGTACTGTCAAGCCATAATACTCACCTACTTTGTTTTGGAAGTAACCAACTTTTTGACCAAAGTTATTGTTACCACCAACTAAAGCATTAGGAGTAGTGATACCGCCTTGAACTCCGATAGACCAAGTTCTGTATTGTGATCTACCACCGAATACTTGTTGAGCTTGTGCTGTATCAGCGAAACCTAAAGCGGCAACTAATGTAGCAGCAACAGCTGTTTTTTTAATTGTAGAATAGTTCATACTCTTGTTTTTAAGGTTATTATTAATTTTAATTGTTTTCAAACTTTAAATTCTCTTGTCTTAACACATGGAACAGTACAATTGCCGTGCCAAAGTCTTAAAATTATGTTAAATTTTTGTTTTTGCTATATTTTGTACTAAATTAAGTATTTAATGTGAAACAACAAAACAAAAATTCGGTACGAAAGTACCAAATTTTTGTTTTGTTTCAATAGCTTTAAGAAAAAAATTAAGAAATTCTTTCTAAAGTAAATAATGAACGATAACTAAAGACAGTCCGCCAAGCAATGCCGATACCGGAATTGTCAGTATCCAGGCCCATAATAAACTGATGGTAACACCCCAACGGACAGCCGATACACGCTTGACAACACCGACACCGATAATGGCACCTGTGATTGTGTGTGTTGTAGATGCCGGAATCCCGAAATGTTCAGTTATCCCTAAGGTAACGGCTCCCGCGGACTCAGCACAAACCCCTTCTAATGGTGTTACTTTCGTGATTTTCGTTCCCATTGTTTTCACAATTTTCCAGCCACCACTCATTGTTCCGGCTGCTATCGCTGCGTAACAAGTCAACGGAATCCATTCAGGCATATGTTCCGTGTTTTCCATATAACCGCCAGCTACCATGGCTACAAGGATAATACCCATTACTTTTTGTGCGTCATTACCTCCATGGGCAAAACTCAAACCCGCCGAAGAAACCAACTGTAATACTTTAAACCATTTTTCGGCAACACTGGGACGGGAGTTTTTTGCCAAGTTGATTACTATGAGCGTAATGATAATGGATATGGTCATACCTATGATTGGAGCCAGAACGATGAAAGCGATAATTTTTAAAGTCGCATCGATATTAATGGCATGAATAGGATCTGCTCCAAGAATGAAAGCATAGGCCATTCCTGATCCCGCAAAACCTCCAATTAAGGTATGTGATGAACTCGATGGTACTCCGTAATACCAGGTAAACAAGTTCCAGCCAATTGCTGCGAGCAAGCCCGCAAAAATGACCTCAAGGGTAATATATTCTTCCAATACCGTTTTGGCAATGGTGTTGGCCACTTTATGGTCTGTAAAGTAGAAATAAGCAGCAAAGTTGAATATGGCAGCCCATAATACAGCCATTGCCGGTGTGAGAACTTTTGTTGATACAACTGT
The DNA here is from genome assembly GCF_003071065.1 of Sphingobacterium athyrii. Lineage (GTDB taxonomy): Bacteria > Bacteroidota > Bacteroidia > Sphingobacteriales > Sphingobacteriaceae > Sphingobacterium > Sphingobacterium athyrii. Next base: position 14,027 of record NZ_QCXX01000004.1, read on the forward strand.
CGCAATTGAGTTGGCGGCATCATGGAATCCATTGATGTAGTCAAATGCAATCGCTAGGACAATCACAACAACGAGTAATGTTGACATCATAATCTCGTAGAATTTTTATGCACTAATGATCGAATGATTATGCGTTTTTAACTAGAATACTTTCTAAGACGTTAGCAACATCCTCGCATTTGTCTGTTGCATCTTCCATTGCGGATAATACCTCTTTGTGTTTGATCAATGAGATCGCATCTTTTTCAAATTCAAAAAGATCAGCCACCGCTTTGTCAAAAATATAGTCTGCTTTGTTTTCAACACTATTGATACGTACGCACGAATCAGTAATGTTACGAATGTTTTTTAGGTCACGAAGTTCGTGGATTGCTTTTGAGACATGCTCCGTAGCTTCTACCAATAGATCCGCGATTTCGATCATTGGCTCTGTTGCTTTTTCTACTTTGTATAAATCCATTCTGTTGGCAGCACCATGTATAAAGTCCGCTACATCATCCAATGAACTTGCTAGTGAGTGTATATCTTCACGGTCAAAAGGCGTTATGAAGTTTTTGCCTAGTTCCAAATGAATTTGATGGGTGATGTTGTCACCTCTGTGCTCCAAGTCTTCCATCTTGCGTGTAAACTCCTTCTTCTTCTCGGGATTGTTTGAGTTAACAATATCTTTTAACAACTGAGACATTTCGATCAAATTGTTGCCTGCTTGTTCAAACAAAGGAAAGAATTTTTTGTCCTTTGGAACGAAGTATTGAAAAATGCTATTTAAAGACATATCTTAAATTTATTTTTGCAAAAGTAACACCCTAATGTTAAGTTAATGTTAACATTGGTTTTGTTTAAACACAAAAGTGTCATCAATTGTTTAATCTCCGGTCTGAACTTTTTGTAAAGTAAAGCCAAACGTGGTTCCAATCCCCTCGGTACTGCGGACATTAACATTTTGCTGATGGGCTTCAATAATATGTTTTACAATAGCGAGACCTAGGCCAGAACCGCCAATATCTCTTGATCGACTTTTGTCTGTTCGAAAGAATCGCTCGAATACGCGGCTCAGATTTTTTTCTTCAATACCATAACCATCGTCAGTGATTTCAATGAGCACTTGCTCGAATAGTGGAAAAATTTTGATTTTTGTGGTCCCTCCTTCCTTCCCATATTTCAGGGAATTGTCTATTAGATTATACAGCACCTGATGTATTTTGTTGCGGTCGGCTTTGACCCAGTGCGGTGTACCAGCTTTAGGTTTAAACTCAATTTTGATATTGTGTTGTTTGGCCTTGTCTTCTAACGAATATGAGGTATCTTTAATCAGGTCTACAATGTCAAATTTTTCAATGTTCAAGACCATTTTCCCCGATTCCAGTTTGGATATTTCATCTAAATCCTGAATGAGATAATTTAATCTATCAAGATTGCGGGCAGCTTTATCCAAGAAATTTTTTGCCATTTCCATATCCTCCTCCATTAATCCATCTTGCAGGGTTTCGATGTAACCCTGGGTGGCAAAGAGTGGTGTTTTGAATTCATGTGAGATATTGGATAGAAATTCACGCCGAAATTTCTCCTGAGATTTTAATTGTTCAATTTCATTTTTTTTATCTTTCGCCCAAGCTTTGACATCGTTCTCGGCATCTGTGATGGGATCTTCACTGACGTGTTCACCAATTGCATCTTTAAGGTCCTTGCCAAGCTTGAGGTTGTGAATTAGCTTATACATGGTATTGAGACGGCGATAGATGTATTTCTCGAACAGATAGTTGAATAGCAGAAAGCAGACCACAAGCGCAACAAAAAATATAATCAGCGCGGTCTGAAGATCATGTTTATAATAAAAGCTGATGGTGGATATTGCGATACCAACGCCAGCGGAGTTTGCCAATAATAATTGTCTAAAATTCATCTGTTGAATAAAAAAGGCCCCTAATTGGAGCCTAAGTTACTTATTATGGTATTAATAAATTGTTAAAATTTTCCGATAATGGTCTTGGCCCCAGTAACTTTATCGCCAATATTCACATTGATTTCTGTTCCCAGCGGGAGAAATAGATCGACACGCGAACCAAATTTGATAAAACCGAACTCGGTTCCCTGAACAACCTGATCATTTTCTTTTACATACCAAACAATGCGGCGGGCTAATGCGCCGGCGATTTGACGGAAAAGAACTTCTCTTCCTTCTTTATCTTTCACCACGACAGTCGTTCTTTCGTTATCTGTAGAGGATTTTGGATGCCAGGCAACCAAAAATTTCCCCGGATGGTATTTGAAAAAAGTGACCAAACCACTGATGGGGTTTCGATTCACATGCACATTGACGGGAGACATGAAAATAGAGACCTGGATCCTTCTGTCATGAAAATACTCGTTTTCTTCGGTTTCTTCGATAACTACAACTTTTCCATCTGCGGGGCATAAGATTGTACCATCTTGTGGACTAACGACTTTCTTGGGGCTTCTAAAAAACTGGACAACAGTGATGAATAGGAATGCTGAAAGGGCATATATAAACCACTTTACATACTGTGACGCATCATAATAATCCGCAACGGCATTGATGATAAAGATAATAAGTATAGCAATCGCTAAGGTGGTATATCCTTCTTTATGGAATTTCATATCTATTTATTTCTGCAAAGATAATTATTTACTCGAATTGTCGATTTCTCTTTCAATTTTAATTGAATGCGTATAGACCTTTCCATCACCTGCTGTTGCAATACTTCCAGAAACTTTAATTGTATCGTCCTGAGGTTGATCTTGTTTGTAGGTTGGAAAATAAAAATCTATGCTTTTGGCAATGCGATTCAAAATATTAAGATAATTTTCATTATCTGAGTTTACATTCAATTTGAGGCTCCGTAAATTGGCTATCCCTGTTTTCTTGACCTCAACATCATAGGAAAAGTTTAATTGACCAGTAACTTCAATTCCACTTTTATTGAAGCCATCGGTAAAGCGTTTGGCAAGAAACGTATAGAAATTTGAATAGTCATCGAAATTACAGGATTTACCCTGTAATAATTCTGCACGGACAAAATAATCGTAGGGCAAAATGCTCAACGACTGAAAATCTTCGCTTGGGAGTTCTCCATTATCATCGTAGGTTGCGGTGATTTTTCCATTGACAAATCGCTGTGTCATTGCGTAAATGGGTTGCTGCCCCACATTGTAAAAGTAGGTGTTCCAATTTCCCTGTGGTTTACCACCTTTTACTTTACCTTTGCGAAGATAAAAATCGTAACCGAATTCAGTGAAGCCTTCAAAAGGTATTGCAAATTCATAGTTTCCTTCACCTTCAACAACTTCCTGTTTTCCCCGGTTATCCCAGTAATCTTTGATGAAATAGCCAAAATCACCATAGGAGATCGTCAATAATGGTTTGCCATCAGGATAATAATATTTCCAATCGCCAACAGGATAGTTATCTTTAAAATTTATCTCCCATTTCAGCACACCATTTGGGTGAAAAGCCTGAAATAAACCCTCCTTTTTACCATCTGTATAGTTTCCCACCAGTATGCGATCGCCATTGGGGGCAAAATCACGAAATTCCCCGTCGAAAATCTGTTTTGTGAAATCAAATTTGCTGACGCGTTCAATTGTTTTGAATTCGCAATCTTTTGTTGCCAGATAATAATATTTATCAAAATAGAAACGAATCAATCCCTGATCTAATTTTTCGTAAAATACGGGTTTACCTTCTTGTGCTAAAATAGATTTAAAGCAAAACGATGATAAAAACAACAGTATATAAATGAATTTTTTAGTCATAACAAAAATTAATGTGCCTCAAGCCAATTTTTACCTTCTCCGATTTCAACGACTAATGGGACCGTCGTTTTTATAGCATTTGTCATTTTGTCCAGAATAATGGTTTTGAATGCTTCGATTTCTTGTTTCGGAACATCAAAGACCAGTTCATCATGAACCTGCATAATCATTTTGCCCTTGAGTCCCTGTTGTTCGATTTCTTGTTGTATTGCAATCATGGCAATCTTGATTAAATCTGCTGCTGATCCCTGAATCGGTGCGTTGATTGCATTTCGTTCAGCAAATCCTCGAACCGTCATGTTTGCCGAATTAATATCTCTCAAATAACGTCTACGCTTTAAAATTGTTTCAACGTAACCTTTCTCTTTTGCAAATTCAACAGCATCGCTCATATACTTTTTTATACCCGTATATTGGTTGAAGTATTCATTAATAATGTCCGCTGCTTCTTTGCGTGAGATACCTAGATTTTGGGATAGACCAAAGGCGGATTGACCATAAATAATGCCGAAGTTGACTGCTTTCGCATTGCGTCGTTGTTCGGACGTTACTTCGTCGAAAGCCATGTTATAAACTTTCGCTGCCGTAGCACGGTGGATATCATGTCCTTGACTGAAGGCTTCCAGCATATTTTGATCTTTACTCAATTCCGCAATTAGGCGCAATTCGATCTGTGAATAATCGGCGGATAAGATCACATTGTCCGCTGAGCGGGGAATAAAGGCTTTTCTCACTTCCCGGCCTCTTTCCGTGCGAATCGGGATATTCTGCAAATTGGGGTTGGTAGAGCTCAGGCGGCCAGTGGCTGCGACGGCTTGATTGTAGGATGTATGAATCAGACCAGTTTCTGGATTGATCAACTCCGGTAATGAATCTACATAAGTTGATTTTAATTTCTGTAATTGTCTAAAATTCAAAATATCCTGAACGATATCCGATTTGTGCGCTAAAGCTAATAGAACATCTTCACCCGTTTTATATTGCCCTGTTTTTGTTTTTTTTGCCTTTGGATCCAATCGGAGTTTATCGAACAGTATTTCACCTAATTGTTTGGGAGATGCAATATTAAAGTTAACTCCTGCCTTTTCAAATATAGCTTCTTCGAGATTGCGAATGTCCTGTTCTAAGATTTTTGAAAATTCACCGAGGGCAGGTACATCTACTTTTACGCCGTTACGCTCGATTTCGGCAAGTACGTAAACAAGTGGAAATTCGACATCCTGAGCTAATTGCAGCGTGTCTGTCTCTACCAGAAGTGGTTGAAATATGTTTTTTAGCTGCAAAGTAATGTCCGCATCTTCTGCAGCATATTCTTTGATTTTTTCGAAATCAACATCCCGCATATTTCCTTGCTTTTTCCCTTTTTCTCCAATGAGTTCGGTAATTGAGACTGGGGTGTAATTTAGATAGTTCTCTGCAAGTACATCCATGCCATGACGTGTATCAGGGTCAATGAGGTAATGCGCCAGCATGGTATCGAATAAGGTCCCCTGGACCTTAACACCATATCTTGCCAATAGGAGAATATCGTATTTGATGTTCTGACCTATTTTTTCAATGGCTGGATTTTCAAGCACTGGTTTAAAGATATCGACGATTCGCTGTGCTTCTTCCCGATTTGCTGGCGTAGGGATATAATATGCTTTTGTTGTTTCAAACGAAAAAGATAGTCCGACAATATCAGCGAGATTCGCGTCTAATCCTGTTGTTTCGGTATCAAAGCAAAAGCTGTCCTTTGTGGCTAGCTCCTTGGCAAGTTTTTCTTGTTCATCACGAGTATCTACTAACCTGTATTCGTGTGTCGTATTATGGATATTGTTTAGAACAATATTTTCACTAGATGCTTCTATTTCTATAGCTGTACTTGTGGTTATAGTTGTTGTCTGTACAGCAAATAAATCCATCTGCCCATTTACAGGAGCACTTTTCTCAAGGATGGAGAAATCTTCTCCAAATACTCTTTTCCCAAGCGTTCTAAATTCCAATTCAGCAAAAAGGGGCTCGAGAATCTCTTTATTCGGATCCTCAAGTTCCAATGCTTTTTCGTTAAGTTCAACTGGAACATCCAATAGAATTGTTGCTAGTTTTTTTGAGATCAGTCCCTGTTCGGCAAAATTTTCGACATTTTCACGCATTTTACCCTTAAGCTGATCCGCATTGGCTATAATGCCTTCAACGGAGCCAAATTCCTGAACAAGTTTCTTTGCCGTTTTCTCTCCGATGCCGGGAATTCCCGGAATATTATCTACAGCATCTCCCCATAGACCCAAAATATCAATGACCTGGCAGACATCGGTAACTTCCCATTTTTCGAGAATTTCTTTGACTCCTTGTACTTCAGCCCCATTGCCCATGCGTGCCGGTTTGTAAATAAAAATATTGTCCGAGACAAGCTGACCAAAATCTTTATCCGGTGTCATACAGTAGACTTGGAAGTTTTCTTGTTCTGCTTTTTTCGCCAATGTTCCGATAATATCATCCGCTTCATAGCCGTCCATTGTAATAATTGGAATATTAAATCCTTCAATCAGACGGTAGATATAAGGAATAGAGGCCGCAAGGTCTTCCGGCATTTTTTCGCGATGTGCTTTATAGGCTTCAAATTCAATATGGCGTGCGGTAGGAGCATCCGTGTCGAACACTACTGCTATATGAGAAGGTTGCTGATTTTTCAATACCTCCAATAGTGTATTGGTAAATCCCATGATTGCCCCTGTATTCAACCCTGTCGAGGTGATGCGTGGGGTCTTGCTCAATGCAAAATATGCTCTATATATAAGAGCCATTCCATCTAAAAGAAATAGTTTTTTCACAAAATTGAATTTTAGTCTCCTTACAAAGGTAAGAAATTCATCAAACCGTAAGTTTAATAAATTTTTCCGATTTTTGTGCTATGACACATTTAATGCAACAGGTTCTATGAGAGGATTGGTAACAAAGTCTACGGGTAGTTGGTATCAGGTTTTGGGCGAAGACGGCAAAAGATATGATTGCCGGATCAAGGGGAAATTTCGTACCAAGGGAATTAAAACAACCAACCCGGTAGCTGTGGGCGATTGGGTGCATTTTGATGTAGAGCCGGATCTTGAAAGTGCTGTCATTCGCGAGCTGGAGCCCCGTCGCAATTACATTATTCGAAAGTCGGTGAATCTTTCTAAACAAACGCAAATTATCGGAGCTAACTTGGACCAAGCCTTACTGGTGGTCACTTTGGCTTCTCCACCAACTTCTTTGGGTTTTATTGATCGTTTTTTGGTAACGACCGAAGCTTACGGCATACCAGCGGTGCTTATTTTTAATAAACTCGACCTTTTTAGTGATGAGGGACTAGAGATATTGGCCGAGTATAAAGCTATTTATGAACGAATAGGTTATCTGTGTTATGAGGTGTCTGCCCTAACAGGAAAGAACATTGATGTTGTCAAGGGGTTGCTTCAGGATAAAATTACATTGGTTTCGGGACATTCCGGTGTGGGTAAATCGACATTGATCAACGCAATTGTACCTGAATATGGTCTGAAAACGGGTGAAATTTCAGACTGGTCTGACAAAGGCAAGCATACCACAACATTTGCAGAGATGTTTGATTTGCCATTTGGGGGAAAACTGATTGATACGCCCGGCATTCGCGAATTGGGGATTGTGGATATCGAAAAGCAAGAACTGTCCCATTTTTTTCCAGAGATGCGCGCGTTGATGAACCAGTGCCGATTCAATAATTGTAGACATATCAACGAGCCCGGCTGTGTTATTATGGAAGCCGTGGAGGATGGGGAGATTGAATCTTCACGTTACGATAGTTATCTCAGCATATATCATAATGAAGATAGTAGAGCTTAATACAGAAGAGGCTTCCACATATGGAAGCCTCTTCTGTATTTAAAGGACGAGCGGGTTTATTTTATGGCTTGTGTTAGATTCAGGTAGTCCCTTAGATAGGTACATTCCTTTGAAGCCATATTGAAAAAAGGCGTGTCCTTATAATGCGTATTTAGCTCTTTAAAGTATTTATTCTGCAGCGAAAAGCGGTAGAACGGATTTTTCAAAGGGGAGTCATAGTATTGCCAGCGTGTTTCATCTGTATAAACAAAATCCTTCTGTTCACATTTTGCAAGCATGAAGGTACATTTGGCCTTAAATTCTTTATCTGCGCTCAGTGAACGGGCTTTGGAATACCATTCTTTTGCTGATTTTGTCTGTAAATAATTCCGTTGCCAGTGAATTGTTGTAGCGGCATGACTGTCTGAGGATGCCCAATCGTACGACACCAGGGACCAGGCATTTCCGTAGGTGCTGGTCTGATAAATTCCTGTAGCCATCTGAAAATAATAGTCTGCTTTCTTCTGATTGTTTTTTTCGCTTTTTATGGCATTTTCCAATCGCGCCATACGTTCAGCATATTTTAGCTTGGTTGTATTTTCTTTTCCGTATTTCTTGGGATAATCATTGATGGTGACGATGAATGGGCTGGGTATAACATTATTTTCATCTTCGCTGTACGAGTTCTTTATTTCTTTTGTTTTGTGCTCTTTAGGAAGCGTCTGTAGTGTTTTGGCGGCGTTTTGGAAGTCCAGTTCCCGTAAATATGCTGTCCCTAAAAGCTCGGTCAGATAGTCTCTATTGAAATGCTTGATATCCTCCAATAAAAAACGGGATAATGTGTTTTGCTGTGTGTTGTCGGACAATAAAGTTCTTATTTTTATTAATGTTTTGGGTGTAAGACTATTTTCCCAAAAGTGCATGGTGGACCATTGCATGTTGTCTTCAAGATAATCCTTTGCGACACCATAATTATAGAAAATATCTGCTTTAACAGCGGCTAAACTCGCCATGGCAGTATCCTGCGTGCTGAGATAGTGTTTGACGACGAGATTCTGGAGTATGTTTCTGGCGATTAAACTATAGTTGCTGTATTCGAAAGCACTATAGCTCCATTCGTTTTTCTTGCTTGAACTTTTACCGTCTTCTTTGGCCTTCTCTTCCAACCATGCCAATGTTTTGACAAGCTTTGGTTGGTCTATCTGTTTGCTGGTTTGCCAATCGGCTAACTGCGCAAGTAATGCCGTAATCTGATATTGATCTGCCAGCTTAGGGTTCAGATCACTTTCCTTGACCAGGGCAAGATATTTTTTTGCAAGATCATTTTCTTTGTTCATCCAGCTTAAATAGGCTGCAGTAATCAAGCCGAGCTGTGGTTGGACGTATTTTTTGTCTTGATAAAGGTTTAAAGCAAAATTACGAAGGGAATCCAAGTGTTGTTTAACCGTGTTTTTGTCCTCGTTTCGGGAATAATAATTATAGTTTTCGCCGTAGCCGATGTAAAACGACTCGTTCATGTCACCTTCTATTTTATTCACTTCTCTTCCTAGCAAAACGGCATTTACTGTATTGGCTGGATCAAGCTTATAACAGGCGTTTAAATATTTCATGGTGCGGTCCCCTGTACCGAAACCAATAATGGCGTTAATGTTAAAATTGTCGGCATCATTGGTTGCATATTGAAAAATTTCAGTATCGGAAGCTGTGATGTAATGAAAATTTGAGTAGGCCAAAACCCGTCTTTCGGGACTTGCTGTGAATAATTTGGAAAAAAGGTAGGCGGCTTTGGCTCCATCTCCATTTTTACGGACGGCGCCAGCATAGTTTGAAAGTGCCCAATTTAGAATCGCATCATTGCCTTTAATGGGCTGTAGGTATTTTTCATAAATAGCAATACTTTTCCCATATTCCTGACCGAATAGATATAAGCGTGCAGCCTGATAAGCATAACGCACAAAAAGAAAACTGTTTTTTTTATGCTTGTTGATCTGCGCTTCGGCGAGTTCAGCATATTGTACGATCTCTTTAAAATTCCGCGTATCGGGATCCCAGTAATTATGCTGAACATTTGTAATAGGCTCTTGCTTTTTTGTGAAAACAAAGTAAGCTCGCTCAGGCTCATGTTTACCATCAATTAAGGTTTGTACAAATGTATTTCCTTTGATGGAGTCAGGAAGATTACTCCAGGAAGATTTTTTTTGATTACTGACCAAATCAGCCGTCGCCGAATCGCTGTGGTACATTAATTGTTCAATATCATTTACATTTACTTCAGGCCCCAAGTGTTTTGCCCAAGCTTCGCTGTTAACGAGGCTTTCCCTAACTGGAGCTTCTTCAGTGTAGAGAAATTGATAAGGGATGTATTGAAATGCAGAAAACCCATTGTCTTCAAGATTTGGAAGATAATAAGTCGTTTGGTTGTCATAGGGATCCACTTCGGGACCACAAGCGATATTTGTTGCAATTTCTCCAAAGAAGAATGCAATAGTAGTGCTAGAAAGCACGAATAATTTCCTGTAACTCGGCATTGTCATGATTTGCTAATGTAGCTTGATCTAAATGATAAAAAATAATCTGATGTTTTTTCCCTTTCAACTCTCCCCTCAAAAATTTTGCCGTTTGCAAAAGATCATTTTGTGTTACTTTCTCAAACCGCACGACATCTCCTTTTTTGAGGTTTGCTTTAGGGAGATCGACTGCCAAAATATATAAGTTGCTGTTCGGATTATGGGTAAATAGGTTTGTATTATTGATATCCTGCTCGCTAATATATTTTGAAATGCCGATGTAACTATTGTTTCTAAAGACCACAAACCATTGAAATAAGGGAAGAGCGATATCCATTTCCATTGGATAATTGTGTAGCGTACCACCTAAATAGGTATTCAGATCCTGTTGATTCAGGATAGAATTCTGGTTTCCGAATTGGCGCAAGTTGCCCATGTTGTAACACATTAATGTTGCTTTTTTTACTGGTGGGATACCACTTGTAACCGTGTTCTTAACCTGATGTAACCTTAATGTTGAGCTGACCACAATGCCTTTTAAATCAGGTAATTCTTGTAGGTACTTGAGCAGGTAGAAAAATTTGTCCCGTGAGGATTGAGTCCAGTCACAGTCCAGTTGCAATTCGTTAAATTTTTCTTTGCCGGCCTGCTTAATTTTTGCAGAGACAAAAGGTACAATTTTATTGGCTAAAGCCCTTATCTGTAAACTGTCCATTTCTGAAAAAATGCGTTGATTGATAAACACGACAGGTATTAACGCTTGTTCTTTAGGGACTGGCTGGGGAAAGGTAATGGGGCTAATCGGGACCGCCTGGACACCGGATGGGTCAAAGTCTATATCCATAATTCGTGTATATATGGATTTGGCTTTGACTTCTTTTAGTGCGCGATATTCCATGGTGTCAATTTTAAAGACCGTTTTCCAATAATAGAAGCCTGTTTCGGGGTTGGAATCTGAACAAGAATTGAATACAAGTAGCCAAAAAGGTATAAGAAATAAAAAATGTCGTGTCCGAAGCTGCATATTCGCTTTATTTAATAGTAGTTGAAACAAAAAGGGAATTGATCTTGTTTGCTATTCAATAAAATAAAGACTAAATTACAAAGAGATTGCGACTTTATGAAGCCTATTTTTAAGTGGATCATTGGAATTGTTGTGTTTATCCTTCTGGCTTTGACCGGAAGCATTATGTATTTTAGCAATAAATGGAAACCGCTGCTGGATACCAAAATAAAACAGTTGGTTTTGCAGGCGACAGATAGCCTGTATACAGTTCACTATGACGATATCCATGTTAATCTGGCGTTGGGGAATCTGACCATTGATAACCTTCATTTAATTCCTGATAGTATAGTGTATAAGAAATTGGAGCTTCTGAAAAAGGCTCCGGACAATCGCTACGCAATAGTCATCAACAAGCTTAAGATTAAAAGTTTTGGCATCCGTAAGGTGCTGATGGATAAAGAGCTTTTTTTACACGATGTTACGGTAGATACGCCCACTATACATGTTATCAATGAGCTGCATAGTTATAACGATACGGTAAGCCAAGGTCCTAAGAAACCCTTGTATGAGAAGATTAAAGATAATTTAAAGAAGATTCATGTTGAAGCTGTTAACTTGAATAATATAGATTTTAAATATACACAGGTACAAAAGGGGGTACATCAGGACTTTGAAATAAAAAAAGTAAAAGTGCGGATTGATGACGTTCTTATTGATTCAACTTCGGAACAAGATAGACAGCGTTTTTATCATACGAAGATGATCGACATTGAAGTGCCGGGCTTTACTTATCAAACTCCGGATGGATTTTATAAAATCAATTTTGATAAGCTTAAGATCAATAGTAAAGAAAGAAATGTTCTTTTGACTAAAGTAGCTTACCAACCGACGTTAAATAAAGCGGCTTACTACAAGAAAAAAGGGGAAGGCGGGAGTTATGTTGTTTTTAAAATGGACACCCTTAAACTGGCGGAGTTCAATTTTGGACAGCTTTCCAGAGATAAAAAGATTTATGCACAAAAAGCATTATTAAAGAATGGGCAACTTTCTATCTATAGCGATAAGCATTACAAAAGTTCTGCTACCCGGCAGATCGGAAATGCGCCACACATGAAATTGATGCGGATGTCAACCCGGTTGGGAATTGATTCGCTGATCTTGGATAATATTGGCATTTCTTATTCCGAGATGAGCGATAAATATAGCCAGATAGGAACTATCACTTTCAATCATACCTACGGTACAATATTGAATGTGACCAACGATTCGACAAAGTTGCTGAAACAGAAACTCATGCGGGCTAATCTGAGCACTAATTTTATGAATTCAGGAAAGCTCGTGACCAATTTTGTTTTTGATATGACCTCTAAAGTTGGGGCTTATACCTACAAAGGGAGTCTTGGACAGATGGATTTAACAGTTGTTAATAAAATGATTCGGCCACTGCTTAATGTTGAGGTTAAATCTGGTAACCTGAAACAAATCGTATTTGATGTCTGGGCCAATGATTATCGAAGCAAAGGGACGTTTAAAATGGATTACAATGATCTAAAGGTTAATATACTCTCTGAAACAGGTGACGACGGACGCAGGGAAAAGAAGGGCTTTCTTTCTTTCATGGTCAATCAGGTTTTATTCAATCCCGGCAACCCAGACCTGTATGGTAAATACACGATAGGACATATCAACAAACATCGGGATCCCTATCATCCTTTCTTTAAAGCGATGTGGCAAAGTCTGCTGATGGGTATTAAGCAATGTGTTGGTTTAGGGCCAGAGCGCGAAGCAAAATTGATGAATACGGCTGATCGCGTTGAGAAGGTCGTGAACGGAGTGGAGAAAGCGAAAAAATTATTCTCGGGGATATTTAAAAAGCATAAAACTGCCGAAGAATTGCTAAAGGAGGAAAAAGAAGAGGAGGCAAAAGCTGCCGCAAAAATAGAAGAAAAACGAAAACGTGATCGAGAGAAGGCTGAAAGGGAATTGGAGAAAGAATCCCCGGGAGATTAGGGAGCGAAGATGTATTGAAAGGCATCGGCAGATTCCGTTTCACGTGAAAATAGCCTGCCCATTGGATGAGAAGATATAGATAGATTTTTGAATAAAGGCAAATTTATCTTAGTTTGCGGTTTATAATGGTAGATTCGATATTAAGTTTTGTTCGATTTGTTTTCAAATATAAAAACGGTCTAGTAGATAAGATCATGTTCTACGCCAGCATGATTTGTGCTGCAATTGTGATTTTCAACGTAGGTTATGTCACAGACCCGATATTGGGTATATTACTGGGCAAGACAATTCATTACTTATTTTTTGTGCTTTTTTTTATGATCGCGTTGCGGGAGTCATCATCCATTTATGCGCTGAAAAAAATTGCCGTCGAACATTACTCCGGACTGCTCATCCTGATTTATTTTATTTTTATTTTGATAGCCCGTTTTGCCGGAATTGAAGCACTAGCTGTTTTTTCCCGCGAGCAGTGGATTTACCTGGGTATTTATATTATTTTTATCGCTGAGCTCTCCAAAAGTACCCTCTTTTTCGATAATTTTTATTTTAATCCCACCATACTGTTTGTCATCAGCTTCCTCGTGCTTATCCTGATCGGGACAGTCCTATTGATGCTACCGCGAACAACAATAGAAGCTCCGCTCAGTTTTGTCGATGCCTTGTTTATGGCGACCAGTGCTGTCTGCATAACTGGATTATCCGTAGCAGATATTTCGACCAACTTTAGCATGTTTGGCCAGACCGTTATTATTGTATTGATACAAGTCGGCGGACTCGGAATTATGACCTTTACGGGTTTCTTTGGCTATTTTTTTTCTGGCGGATTCTCATTCAAAAACCAATTGATGTTTGGCGAAATATTGGGGGAAAATAAAGTGGCCTCGGTGATCAAAACCTTATTGACCATGATATTTATTACACTATTGTTTGAATTTCTAGGTGCGATATTGATCTTTAGTACCCTTGAAAAGGCTAATTTCCCTAATATGGGGAGTATGATTTTCTTTTCGATCTTCCATTCCATTTCTTCATTTTGTAACGCTGGATTCTCTATTTTATCTGGCGGAATCACCAATGAGGCTTATAAGTTCAACTATCCATTTCAGCTGGCGCTCTCTTCGTTGTTTATTCTTGGTGGATTAGGCTTTGGAATTGTACTGAACTTCTATACCTACGTTAAGGAGTCAATATTGCTTTGGTATCACCGTTTGGTTACGAAGAAAAATTACAAACATAAGGCGTGGAGCTTTAGTTTTAACTCCAAATTGGTTTTGCTATGTAATGCGATTATTATTGTTGCAGCAACACTGTTCTTTTATTTTTTAGAACGCAAGAATACACTTTCTTTGGAAAAAGGTTTTGACGGTGAATGGGCAACATCTTTTTTTATGGCAAATGCTGCGCGTTCGGCGGGCTACAATAGCATAGATCTAAGTTTCGTCGGCGCGCCAACTATTTTTCTGATTATGGTATTGATGTGGGTAGGTGCTTCTCCGGGGTCTACTGGAGGTGGGGTAAAAGTGACGACAGTGGCGCTATCTTTTCTGAATATCATTTCTTTGGCAAAAGGAAAGGAATATATTGAAATTTTTAAAAGGAGAATAGCGAGTGAATCCGTGAATAAGGCTTTTGCGATTATTCTATTATCATTCCTCGTCGTTGGGCTGAGTTTTTTTGTTCTTATTTTTACCGATCCGGACAAAAGCATGAAGGATTTGCTTTTTGAATCCTTATCGGCATATACGACCTGTGGATTAAGTTTGGGCATAACTCCTTCCTTAAGCATGGGTGGAAAATTGATCATAGTCGTGACCATGCTGGTTGGTCGTGTGGGGATGTTGACTTTGTTGGTAGCATTTATTAAAAATACGACCCGTAGGAATATTATATTTCCGGAGGAAAAGATCCTGTTTTAATTTTGTTTGCTTATGTATAAAGATACAAAAGATCAAAGGGTGTCTATTTGCAAGCGATTAGACTTGCAAATAAAATAAATTTATCTTAGTTTGAGTTATGAAGTATATTGTTTTAGGGTTAGGACACTTCGGGCGTTCATTGGGCGTTCATCTTACTGAACTCGGTCATGAAGTAATCGGTGCGGATCGAAATCTAACTATTGTAGAGCAGCTCAAAGATAAGATCACGCATACAGTATGCCTAGATACAACAGATCGGGAGGCTGTATCTTCGCTGCCTTTAAAAGATGCTCATGCTGTCATTGTCGCCATTGGAGAGGATGAGGGGGCATCGCTCATGACAGTAGCACTCCTAAAGCAACTAAAAGTAAAACGTATCATTGGCCGTATCGTATCTGATCTGCAGAAGACAGTTTTGGAAGCTATGGAGATCAATGAGTATATCATGCCAGAGGAAGAAGCCGCAGAACGATTGGCAATGCGGTTGGACAATATTGATATCGTTGATTCATTTAAGGTGTCAGATCGGTATTCTATCGTAGAAACAAAGGTGCCACAGCGTTATGTCGGAATGACATTGCGGGAGGCCAATCTGACCAACCTTTATAAAATTATCGTACTGACAACAGTGCAAATTACAGAGACAAAAAAGGACGGAATCACCAAAGAACAAAAGGAAGCATCTGGTATTGCCACCTCTGAAACGGTAATGGCAGAAGGTGACATCTTGGTTGTTTTTGGCGAATTGTCCAATATTAATAAGTTAATTCAAAAAGGAGAATAAAAATTATGTTATTAACAACAACAAGTATTATCGAGGGGCACCAGATCGATCGTTATCTGGGGATTGTTTCTTCAGAGGTTGTTCTTGGAGCCAATGCCATTAAAGATATGATGGCCGGTTTTAGAGATTTTTTTGGTGGTCGCTCTAATTCTTATGAGCGTGCATTTCAGGAAACCCGTGAGGCAGCATTGCGTGAGCTTGAAGACCGTGCTAGGGCGCTAGGGGCCGATGCTGTTGTAGGCGTTCGGCTGGATTTCCAGACTGTAGGAACAGGCGGAATGATGATGGTCGGGGCAACCGGAACTGCCGTTAAGATGAAATAAATCCAGATTGGCCCTAACTATAATTAGGGCCTTTTTTGCAAAAGGCGTCTCATTTCATTTTCAGGAACTGTCGTTAAGTAAGAAAATCGCGCCATTGGCCTTACACTTTCTGTGATCTTTTCTTTCTAGGATCAAGGGAGGCATATTTAATAGATTGGTCATAATTATAATTGTATATAAAAACAAATTTATCTAAGTTTGGCTTTTAAGACTTGTAAACAACCTAAGAGGATAAATGAAAAATTGGTTTAAGGTAAATTCAGCACATTTAATCGTTATTGCGCTATTCATTGTGCTCGTATTTTTTTATTTCACGCCCGTCTGGCAGGGAAAGACTCTTGCTCAATCGGATGTGGTGCAAGCTCAAGCTGGGCAAAAGGAATTATTTGACTATAAAGCCAAAGATGGGAAAGCTCCTATGTGGACGAATTCCATGTTTGGCGGAATGCCAACCTATCAGATCTGGCAAGCGAACGAAAATAACATCGGCACTTATATGCTGAAAGCCGTCAAATTTGTTTTTCCAAGCCCAATGGACACCGTGTTGTTTTATCTTTTGGGGGCCTATTTTCTTTTTAGCGTATTACGCATCAAACCCTGGCTCGCTGCGGTAGGCGCAGTGGCAATAGCCTTTACTTCATACAATTTTATTTATATTGAGGCGGGACATATCACCCGCGCCAATGCTATCGCCTTTATACCGCCTGTCATCGCAGCAGTGATCATGTGTTATCGGGGAAGCAGGCTTTGGGGGCCGGTGCTGCTGGCGTTATTTCTTTCCCTTGAAATTCGTGTCAATCACTTACAGACAACCTATTACTTGCTCATGGCATTGATGGTATATGTTATTTTTACCCTAATCGATGCGATCCGGCAAAAACAACTAAGGGAGTTTTTTATCGCCTCGGGGAGACAGGTGATTGCAGTGATCATTGCTTTAATGGTGAATGCTTCCATTTTGTTGCCCACCTGGGAGTATAGTAAGCTGAGTACACGTGGGCATGCTAATATTACAAAGGTCGATAACAATAGTACAAAAGAAAAAGGGCTGGATAAGGAATATGCTTATGAATGGAGCCAAGGTGTTGGTGAGAGCATGACTTTTCTGATTCCGAATGCTTATGGCGGAGCCACAGGTGGTCAATTGGACGAGAAGTCGCATGTGGCCAAATTCTTTATGGAAAGAGGAGGTGCATCGGCAGTTCAGGCTGGACAGATGGCGCAAGGAATGCCTACTTATTGGGGCGATAAACGTTTTACATCAGGGCCTTGGTATTTTGGGGCTGGGGTTTTCTTCTTGTTCATTCTGGGACTTGTCATTGTTAAAAACAAATTCAAATGGTGGATATTAACAACCACTGTATTAGCCTTGCTTTTGTCATTTGGAAAGAACTTTACATTGGTTTCGGATTTATTCTTTGATTATTTCCCAATGTACAACAAGTTTCGGGCCGTGGAATCCATCTTGATACTCGTTTCAATTACAGTTCCGCTCATGGCTGTCATGACGGTAAATGAATTGCTAACACGGGCTAAGGAAATTCCAAACCTGGATAAGAAAGTGCTGTATACTTTTGCTGGTGTCGGCGGAGTTTGTCTGCTGATCGGTCTGCTACCGGATTTGTTCTTGAACTTCAGAAATGCTGGTCATAATAATTTAATTGAGTCGTTTACCCAACAGATTGGTGATAAATCTTTTGCGACAGAGCTGGCAAACCAATTGGTTTTGGACCGTAAAGATATCGCGAGTAAAGATGCTTATCGTTCCTTTGTTATTGTGTTGCTTACATTCGGGGCTGTTTGGTTTTACCTCAAAAGAAAGGTCAGTGAAGGGGCGTTATTGGGGACTTTGCTTGTCTTGTTCCTATTCGATCTGTGGAGTGTAGATAAACGCTTTTTGAATGATAAATCCTTTATGGAAAAGGGAGCGACTACACAGCAGGTATTCCAGCAACGTGAGGTTGACCAATTGATCTTAATGGATAAAGACCCAAGTTATCGCGTCCTTGACCTGACAACAGATCCATTTTCTGATGCACGTCCTTCCTATTACCATAAATCATTAGGCGGTTATCATGCTGCTAAATTAATGCGTTTTCAGGAAATCTTGGAGAATCAATTCAACGGAGCGCTCAACGAAGATGTGCTAGACATGTTTAATGTGCGTTATTTGATCACAACAGATCCTCAAAACCAGTCACAGCGTATCGTGAGACGGAGCACAGCAGCTGGGAATGCATGGTTTGTGGACAAAATAACCTTTGTAAAAGGAAATGCGGAAGAAATGCAGGCGATCAGCTCTTTTGATCCGCGTAAAGAAGCGTTTGTGAATCAACAGTACCAGAATGAAATCAAAGCAAAAACGTCCAGCTCGGCTACAACAGGGGAAATTAAACTGACATCGTACCATCCTGATAAAATGCAGTACGAATATACGGCTACCAATGACGCATTTGCGGTATTCTCTGAAGTTTTTTATGATAAAGGATGGAAGGCGTATGTCGATGGAAAAGAAATACCAATTATCCGTGCAGATTATTTGCTGAGAGCTTTACAGTTGCCATCAGGAACACATAAAGTCGAATTTATCTTTGATCCGGAATCACATAAGATGGGTAATCTTTTGACTTTAATATCGTCGATTATCCTTGGATTAGGCATAGTGGCAGCAGCATATTTCTCGTTACGGGAGACAAAAAAAGAAACAGCTGCATAGCAAGCTGTTTCTTTTTTTAAAGGTTGAAGCTTTAGAATAATTTGAGTTGTGGATCAGTTATTCTAAAGCTTTTTCTATGATGTGGTGTTGACCCGTATTCAAGCACCGCAGTCCGGTGTCTTACAGTCGGATAGCCTTTATTATTAAGCCAATCGTAAGCGGGGTAATCCGAAGCAATATTGTCCATATACTCGTCACGGTAGGTTTTTGCTAAGATAGAAGCGGCTGCGATAGAAAGATATTTTCCGTCCCCTTTGATAATGCAGGAATGGGGAATTGACTGATAAGGAATAAACCTGTTCCCGTCCACAATAATATATTCTGCTTTTATCTGTAGCATATCCAAGGCTTTGTGCATGGCGAGATAGCTGGCATTGTGAATATTGATGCGGTCTATTTCTTCCGCTGAGACACTCGCCACAGCATAGGCAAGTGCTTCCCGTTCAATAATAGGACGCAATGCCATCCGTTTTTTTTCGCTTAGTTTTTTCGAATCGTTGAGAAGCTCGTGATGGTAATCGGCAGGGAAAATTACTGCTGCCGCAAAGACCGGTCCTGCCAAGCAACCTCTGCCTGCCTCGTCACATCCGGCTTCAACCTGTTGATCTTGATAATATGATAGTAGCATCTTTTTATTCTGTAAATGAACGAAAGTACAAATAAAATTAGAGTTATGCATTGTAACTTCTGTGTGAATAATGCCCTTTTACATTAATTAACACTAATAATCTCTTCTTTTGTAAAGATATTGAATGTGCTGATGAGCATGGACCGGGGAGGAATGGGTTAAATGAAAACAGGAGCATTCGGTCAAGAATTTGTCAATTATAGAAATATAAAAATAAGTATTATGAGAGGCTTCATGCTTTTTTTGTTGAGTATGTTAACAGGATGGACCGTATATGGTCAGACGAGAAGCGTACAAGGAATGTTGAAAGACGATAAAAACCGCGTTATTGCGGGAGCAACAGTTAGGTTGACTTCAAAATTGGATTCCATGACCGCAGGTTCAAATATGGCCGGGATTTTCACTTTCGATAAGATCAAGGCAGATACATTTAAGATTACTGTTTCTAATTTAGGCTTTGAACGTTTTGAAAAAGAGTTCAGCTTTCCGAAGGGAGAGGTAAAATACATTATCCCAAGTCTGACTTTACAACAGAATTCTCAAATGCTTGAGGAAGTCGTTGTGGATGGCGTGCCGACGGTAGTTGTGAAAAGTGACACCCTGGAGTACACGATGAAGGACCTGAAATTACGTGATGGATCCGTTGCTGAAGATGCGCTAAAAAAACTACAGGGCGTGGAGGTGGATAAAGATGGTAATGTCACTGCTCAGGGAGAATCGGTGAAACGGGTGCGGATCAATGGTAAGGACTTCTTTGGTGGAGATGTAAAGACCGCCACGCAAAACCTTCCTGCCAATATTATCCAAAAAATGCAGATTATCGATGACTACGGGGACATGGCCAATATCACAGGAAATAAGAATGGCGATTCCGAAAAAGTATTGAACATTCAGATTGATCCTAAATATAACCAAGGTCACATGACGACACTCCGTGCAGGATATGGTACAGAAGACCGTTATCAGGCAACAGGAATGTGGATGGGAATGCGCGAAGGCGAGCAGATCTCCGTTCTCGGAAATTTAAACAATACCAATGCACCTCTTTTTGATTTCAACACAACAGGAGGCGGAGCCCGACGCGGGCAAGGTGGTGGTGGACGTCGTGGCGGCGGTATGTTTGGTGGCTCAGACGGTCTCACCAAAATAGGCTCTATCGGACTTAATTTTCGGAAGGATTTTTCGGATAAATTGACTGCCTATGGTAGCTATAGTTATAGCCATAGCAATAATACAACCCTTTCCCAGCGATATATCGTGAATGCAACGCCGGGCCGGACACAAGCAGATAGTGTCGATGCGAATTCAAATACCATTGGCGGCAATCATCGTTTTGAGGCAAACGTAGAGTGGAAGCCCACTGCGAAGGATTACATTAAGATTGTGCCACAGTTTGGCTATGATGACGGGAATAATAATTCGATAACCAATTCGATTACTTATTTAAGTAATGTTTTGGATAATAAACAGGAACTAACAACTGGAACAAACTCCACAGCGCCAAGGTTTGGGATCAGTGGTTTGTATAACCGTAAACTGAATGACAATGGACGTAACTTGTTTTTCAATTTCAATTATAATAATGCCAAAACAGATAAGGATGTAAATCAGATACTTGATAGGTATATTTCCGACCCCTCCAATATCAATCAGCCCATGAGTAACATTTACCAACGTACGGTTCAGGATGCGCTCAATAAGAGTTGGAATGCAGGAGCTTCGGTAAATTATACCGAGCCTTTATCCAAAAATGGCAAATTGGAGGTGACCTATGATTTCAACAAGAATAAATATGACAATAATATCAGTCAAAAAGGTTACGATAAAGATAGCAGTAGTATTGAAAACGCATTTGAAAATGCGAAGTTAAACCTTGATTATAATTATGACTATGCTTTTACAACCCATAAAATCGGAGCGAATTATTTGTTTAGCAATGACAAAGTGACCTACTCGGTGGGAGTCGCTGGACAACCATCCCAATTGAGGGGATCAGCGATTAATTCGGGCGAGATTATTCCGATTTCCCGTAACAACATGAACTGGATGCCAATTGCTCGTTTTGAATATAAATTCTCCCGTCAATCCAATTTAAGCGTTAACTACTCCGGATCGCCAACAGAACCAAGTGTATCTCAAATTTTGCCATATAATCTGAGTACAAGTTCAACAAATATCGTGTACGGTAATGCGAACCTGAATCCAGAATTTAATCACGATTTGAAACTACGATTCCGTAAAAACGACTTTCAAAAGGGTAATAATTTCTTTGTATTCCTCAATGGATCATTAGCTGATAATAAGATTGTTAGTTTAAACAAATCGTATTACGGTCCTATTCAGAAGGATCCCACAACAGGAAAAATTGATTCGGCATTGATCTCAGAGACGCGTTATCTGAATGAGACGGGGGATCGTCCGTATGCGATCAATTCATTTTACCACTACGGTAAATCCTGGAAAGAAAAAACCTTCAATGTGATGTTGATGGGGGGTATTTCGGTGAATAAAACAATTGGCTATTCTTCGATCGATGAAAATGATAATATCGGACAAAAAAATGTAGCCCGTAATTTCGTCCTGACTCAAGGACTAATGTTTCGTTATAATCCATCCGAAAATCTGGAAATTAATCCGGGTGTTCGTTACCAATTTACACATACAGAAAATAGCTTATTACAGCGAAATAGCGATATTCAGACGTGGACACCAACATTAATTGGTTCATATAATATTTTGAAGAACACAATCTTTGGCGCCGATCTTTCGAAGTCTTTCAATCAGGGCTATGGTCAGGGGTTGTCCTCCAATCCGTTCATTATCAATACCTATGTAGAACAAAGATTCTTGAAAGATCAACGTGGGACATTACGTTTGCAAGCATTTGATTTGTTAAATCAGCAAACAAATCTTTCTCGTACTGTAGATGGCTTCCTAACTACAGATAGCCGTACCAATCGTTTGGGCCGTTATTTTATGGTCTTGTTTACGTATAAGTTCCAGAAATTCGCGATGGGTAATCCCGAAGGGGAAAACAGATTTCCGGGTGGAATGCGTCCACCACGTATGTAAATAATAACAATCTTATAACGAATAAAAGACGGTCATAGTGATTTCACTATGACCGTTTTGCATTTAAAAATCCCTAGCTTTGCAAAAACAAGCGCGAAATGATTAAGTTTGATGAATTAAAAGTAGGAGATATTCCAGCCATTGTAACAATGATGGAAGCATTTTATGCCATCGATGGGTACGATATCGACCGCAAGACAACGATTGACAATTTTGATCTTTTCGTTAATGACCCTCAACTTGGACAAGCTTGGTTGATTCGCAAAGGAGAAGATATTTTGGGTTATATGATCGTCGCTTATTTCTTCAGTTTTGAATTCAAAGGAAGAGTTGGGCTTCTCGATGAACTTTTTGTGGGCGAAAAAGCCAGGGGGATGGGGCTTGGAAAATTAGCCGTCGATTTTGTAACTTCCTACCTAGAATCGAAGAATTGTAAAATGATCTTGCTGGAAGTCGAGGAACATAACGAGCGGGCCATTCATCTGTATAAGAAAAATGGTTTTGCTTTTCACCCGCGCAAATTTATGCGTAAACACATCAATTAGAGAAATTTCATAAACTGAATGGAGTACGAAATCATTAGACTTTCAAATGGAATCCGTGTGGTATTCCAATATCAAAATTTGCCGGTAACCCATGTGTGCATGGTCATCAATGCGGGCTCCAGGGACGAATCGGAGGGTAAATTCGGGGTTGCGCATTTTATTGAACATCTTTTATTTAAACGAACTGAGAAACGCTCAACGCAGCAGATTATCGATCATCTGGAGTCTGTCGGTGGTGACCTGAATGCTTACACCACAAAAGAATATACCTGTGTCCATGCATCTGTACTACAGCCGTATCTCAACCGGGCACTGGATCTATTTGAAGATATTTTCTTTCATTCTACTTTTCCCGAAGTGGAAATGGATAAAGAAAAATCAGTTATCGTTGATGAAATGGCTTCTTATCTGGATAGCCCGGAAGAATCCATCGTCGATGATTTTGAGGATCTCGTGTTTAAAGACTCTGGTTTAGGGCACAATATATTGGGACTTGAAGATCAGCTTTTAGCCTTGCAGAAGAATGATATTACAGACTTTATGCGCTCAAACTACGATACGCATGAGATGGTGATCGGTATTACAGGTAATTACAGTCTAAAAGAGGTCGAGAAGTTGTTGCATAAGGTCTTTGGAGGGATAGGACAACATGCAATTTCACGTTCCAGAAATGATGTAAAACCAATTACTGCGCAGCATCTTGAAGTCCCCAAGCCCATTAATCAGGTGCATTATATGCTCGGGTCATTGGCTTACGACTACCGTGATGAGCGCAAAACGGGCCTGTTGCTTTTGAATAATATGTTGGGAGGGATGGGAATGGGGTCGATCCTCAACCTTTCTATTCGGGAAAAATACGGGATTGCCTATACCATCGAATCCAATTACACGATCTTTTCAGATACAGGATTATTTAGCATCTATCTAGGGACCGATGAGGAAAAGGTTGAAAAAGCTAAAAAGCTCGTATTTAAAGAGCTACATAAAATGTGTGAGCAGCCACTTTCCGAAATCAAATTGAAGAAAGCAAAGCAGAAATTTATTGGCCAAATTGCCCTGACGGAAGAAAATAGAATGAGCATGATTATTTCGGCGGCGAAGAATGTGATGGATTATGACCGTGTTATCTTATTGAATGAGGTAATCGAGAAAATACAACATTTAGATCGCACAAATCTTTTGGCGATTGCACAAGACGTGTTTGATCCCCGGAAGATGCTGTCGTTGAGTTTTGTTCCGGAAGATTAATATTTGATAGAATTCTATATATTTGCGGTTACAGTAGTTCTTAAAATATGAAACCGAGCTTGCGAGCTCTCATCAGCCATTAAAGAAAAATATAACAGATGAAAACAGCATATGTATTTCCTGGTCAAGGAGCCCAATTTGTTGGGATGGGGCAAGACCTGTATAATTTAAATGAAGAAACAAAAGCTTTATTCGAGAAAGCAAATGATATTTTGGGATTTCGTATCACGGATACTATGTTTTCCGGTACGGATGAAGAATTGAAACAGACCAATGTAACGCAACCTGCGATTTTTTTGCATTCTGTTATTTTGGCGAAGGCATTAGGCGATTCTTTCCAGCCAGACATGGTTGCAGGACATTCCTTGGGTGAGTTTTCGGCATTGGTGGCAGCTGGTGCTTTAAGTTTCGAAGATGGATTGAAATTGGTATCCCAGCGTGCAAATGCCATGCAAAAAGCTTGTGAATTGCAACCTTCAACAATGGCGGCAATTTTAGGATTGGAAGACGCCATCGTAGAAGAGATTTGTGCTAAAGTGGATGATGTTGTTGTTGCAGCGAACTACAATTGTCCGGGACAATTGGTGATCTCAGGATCAATCGAAGGTGTAGATAAAGCCTGTGCCTTATTGACTGAGGCTGGAGCGAAGAGAGCACTAAAATTAAATGTTGGTGGTGCATTCCACTCTCCCTTGATGGAATCCGCTAAAGTGGAATTGCAAGCAGCGATTGAAGCTACGGATATTCTATCTCCGAGATGTCCAATTTATCAGAATATTGATGCGCAGCCACAAACGGAACCTGCTATTATTAAGCAAAATTTGATCGCACAGTTGACTGGGGCTGTTCGTTGGACACAGACTGTACAAAATATGCTCGCGGATGGTGCCACAGCATTTGTGGAAGTTGGTCCGGGAAATGTCTTGCAAGGTTTAGTAAAAAAAGTAGATCGTCAGGTATCAACTTCAGCAGCTTCTGTAACAGCTTAATAATTTGTCGTAACTAAAAATTTAAAGGGGCAGTTCACCAACTGGCCCTTTTTTTATATTTAAAAGCCAACAGCACTTTCTTGATAAAATGTAGATTAAAGGAACATCAATAGCTGACTTTTGACGGTGCTCGTACGGTTCTTCTTCGGTGATTGTACGGTGCTGGTTCGGTCATGAGCGTATAAGATCCGTATTATATCCGATTAATATTCGTCTCTTAACCAGGTATTAGCAGAACTTAATAAGGTATTGTGGGGCTATTTGTCCTTAAACATGCTATAGTGATCTTTCATGACTTGTAGAACGAAATCATTCGGGGTCATCTTTTCGGGATGTTTAACCTCCATAATTGTTTCTAAACGTTGAACCAGGGCGGTCAGTATGCCTACATCCCGTCTGTCAAATGCAGTTTGATAAACATCTTTGATCACATTAGCGTCTTTGTCGCTTAACTTGATGACCTGAGGAAACAAAATAGGATGATTTTCAAAAGTTTCCTCATAGATGGTATCGCTGAGCTTCAGACCGGGTTTCAAACTAATGACAGATGTTTCTCCGGCAATATCCCCAATACGCTGACCATGTTTGGAGAGGACAATTGAGGTAATTGCAATACCGCCCATTGTCATCCATATATCGACGATTGATAAGGTCCAGCGGGATAGGTATTGATAAAAATCAGCGCGTGAACCATCAAGCTTCACCACTTTAATTTTCATAATCTTTTTACCGATAGTTTGTCCGCCGAATGCTGTTTCAGTAATTAAGGTATAAAAAAATGCGGGTAATGTCATTCCCATTATAATACCATAGAAAAGATAGGGGTCGCTGCTTGTGATATTTAATGCATCCAACAGAAACATACAAAAGAAAAAGTAACAGACAATAATAAAGTAATCAATGGCAAATGCGATCATCCTCGAACCTAGGCTAGCAAGATTATACTGGATTTTTACATTTTGTGCTGTGTTTATCTCAAGCTTATTCATATATTTGGTTTAGCCAGTTAAAAAAATTAATGAGAGAAGCATCATTTGTAGAACGAAATAAAGAAAAATGGACGTTAATTGAAAATAATTTGTCAATTAACATACAGGTAGACCCAGATGAATTGGCATCGAACTATATTGAGCTAACAAATGATCTGGCTTATGCGCAGACATTTTATCCCAATAGTAAGGTACGAAATTATTTAAATGAACTTGCTGTAACTGCACATCAAAAAATCTATAAGGATCGAAAAGCCTCCAATAGTAAATTCAAGTCTTTTATCAACGAGGAGATTCCACAGGCAATTTGGTCAATTCGTAGGCAGCTTTTTTATTCCCTATTGATTTTTGTTCTTGCATCAGCGATTGGCTTCCTTTCGGCGATGTACGATATAGATTTTATTCGGCTTATTTTGGGAGATTTTTATGTAGATTCCACCATAGAGAGTATTAAAGCAGGCGATCCTGCGGCAGTTTATGGTAAAGGAAGTAATTTTGGATCAGCGATCTGGATTACAATCAATAATGTCCGTGTGGCTTTTATGGCTTTTGCTTTTGGGCTATTTTTGAGCATTGGTACGGGCTATATATTGTTTAGCAATGGCATTATGTTGGGCGCTTTCCATCAGATGTTTTTTCAATATGGTGTGATGGGAAAGGCTATGTCGGCGATCTGGATCCATGGCACGATTGAAATTTCTGTGATTATTGTCGCTGGAGGATGTGGGCTTGCAATCGGAAATAGCATTTTGTTTCCCAAATCTTATACCCGGATGGCTTCTTTTGTTCAGACAGCAAAGACAGCCATGAAAGTATTGGTCAGTACGGTACCATTTTTTATCGTCGCTGGTACATTAGAAGGTTTTGTAACAAGATATTATAATGTATCTGTTTGGCTCAGTCTATTCATCATACTCCTGTCATTGCTGGCAATACTATTTTTTTATGTTATTAACCCCTATCGATTAGCAAAACGATTTCAATGGAAGTAGATTTTGAATTTCAGAAAGAACGAAAGATAGGCGATTTTGTCCAGAGCTTTATTGATCTTTTCAAATTGATCTATAAACATTTCGTGACGACCATATTTGGGTTGTCTGTATTACCGCTAGCAGCAATAGCGTTGGTATACTATTTCCTTTCTACAAAAATTACGTTCTCTGCACACAGTAGTTCATTTGAAGATATTGATGGATTTACCTGGGCGGCATTACTGATCATGGCCCTAATTGCGCTGGGATTATACGTATATGGAATTTCTATCGAATACTTTATTCTGCTGAAAGAACGTAAAAACACATTGTTCACAGGAAAGGAGGTCCTACGAAATTTTAGGACAAATATAGGCAAGTATTTTATGTTCTTATTTGCGATGATCTTGGCTTTGATCGTTGTTTTTATACCTCTCGCCATCGTTGCGGTAATCTCGGCATTTATCCCGTTTATCGGAAGCTTTGCAATTGGTATATTAATGTCAATGGTAGGAATTTGGTTATTTAGTTCGTTTTTATTTTATCGTGAAGGTTATTCAGATTTGGGGAGCTGTTTTACAGATGCTTATGTTATGCTGAGCAAAAAATTGATCCAATATGGTGTAGCGACATATATCGTCAATTTTATTTTCCAGATGGCTGTTATGATGATCTCTGTAATTCCTTTAATAATTGTTTCGCTGATATCTTACAATTTTTTGGGGATGGAAGCTGCCTTCTTTGATTCATCCTGGGGTAAATTACTGATGACTTTGGGCGGGATGTTTATTACCCTATTTACATTATTTTTATATATGTCCGGTGTCTTGGCCAACGGCATAATTTACGAAACGGCCAAGGATCTCAAATTCGGGGAACGCATTTATGGGATGATTGATCAGATTGGAGGTGGAAATGAATAGGCTACTATTCTTTTTTTCCTTTGTATACATGCTTTCATTAAGCGCCTGTGACCCCAAACCGCAGACTGAGGATTCGGAAACGTATACAGCAGACTCGGTGGCTGTGGATTCTGCCGCCCTCACCATAGATTCTGCTACGGTGGATTCCGTTACGATGGCTAAAGCAGCGGATAGTAAAGATGACCTTTGGGATCCGCATTTATTTGATTCTATTCCTAAATATAGCCAAGAACGCGCTTTTAAGATGGATCCCTATCCGGAAATTATCAGGCGATATGAGCGTGATGATTTTGTGTATTCTGAGAATATCAAAGATAAAATAAGTGTATTGCAACGTATCTTACAACGTATTTCGGAATGGCTTGGGGATATCATGCCGGATAATCCGTATAAATTTAACAAAGAATTTGGTTATGTATTTGCCTTCTTGGCGTTAATAGCACTGGCTTTTGTACTCTATAAGGTATTATACAATAAAAACCAGTATTTCATTAAACATGAGCAGGAAGCAGACGATTTGGATACATTGGCATATGTGGAAAGAAATTTGATGAACAGCGATCTCAGTCAGTATATTAGGGATGCTGTCGCGCAAAAAAATTATGCACTGGGAATTCGTTACCTACAATTATTGAATATTCAAAAGCTGGCACAAGCAGGTTATATTAAATGGAAGCATAGTAAAACAAATGCAGAATTTGCGAATGAGGTCCAAGATAAGAATTTGCGTGCGGGCTTCGAGGAATGTACCCGGGTATTTGACTACGTTTGGTTTGGACAATTTGAATTAAAAGAGTCCGACTTTAGTCATTATGAACAACTGTTTAACCAATATCAAAATCAAATTAAATGAAAGGGTCAGTAAAATTTGGATTGATATTGCTGGGAGCTGTTTTGCTACTGATTGGCGTCATCGATATGACGAGTAAGAAACCGATTATTTGGGATCGAACTTTCGATGCAAAAGATAAAAATCCTTTTGGAGCCTATGTGCTCCGGCAAGAATTAAAGCATATAATTGATCAGCGCAATGTCGATGTCAAGCGCCCGCTCTATGAATACCTGGATAGTACACAGGGAACCGCAATGAATCTGCTGTTTTATACCTCGTATTTTTCCTTGGGTGAAGCCGCGGGCAATAAATTACTTGACTATGTGTCCCAAGGGGGAAAAGCAATGATTATTGCGGAAACAATTGACTATACTCTTTTGGATTCCCTAAACATAAAAGTGAAGGATTTTTATGGCTACAAGAAAGGTGTTGATATTAAAAGTCATTTAAGGGTGAAGCTGACCAACGATAATACTAAAATTCATTATGCTAAATCGGACTTAAGTGAGGTTTTTAGTAAATTGCCAAAAAATGCGACTATTCTAGGGGGAATCACTTATCAAGATTATTTATTACCTAATTTCGTCGAAGTGAGGGTTGGTAAAGGTCGGCTTTACCTACATTTGACCCCCGATTTATTTGGCAATTATTATTTACTGAACTCAGCTTCTCAATATGCTTATGCCGCCAAAGCATTGTCATACTTAAACGATAAACCGATTGCTTGGTATGATTTCAAGGCGAATATAGATCAATATCGCACTCCATTGCGGGTTTTATTGACCAATGAGGGGTTACGGCAAGCTTGGTATGTGCTATTGGGGGGACTTATTCTTTTACTTGTGTTTAAGAGTAAAAGAGAACAGCGTGCGGTGGCGATTGTCAAACCGGAGCCGAATCTTTCCAAAGAATTTTGTGAAACAATTGCGACCTTATATTATGAAAACGGCACGCCGGGCAATATGGTTGATAAAAAAATAGATTATTTCCTGCACGACCTTCGGAGCCGTTTTCATATGGATACACTGGAGTTAAGAGAAAATGGGTTCTGTGAAGAATTGGCTGAGCGGTCAGGTGTTCCACTTACTGAAACACAACAGCTCATTGGGTTAATAATTCGAATGCAGGGAACACAAGTGCACGACTTGACCGAATTAAGACAGATCAATGAAATTATAGAAGATTTTAAACATAAAGCAAAAATGATATGAGTGACTTCGATAAATATATATCTTTTGAAAACCGAATTGATATATCGGGTTTATATGAAAAAATGACTCAGGTAAAGTCGGAGGTAAAAAAAGTTATTGTAGGACAGGATCAATTGATTGATATGTTATTGATTTCGATTTTGGCATCCGGACACTCTTTAATAGAAGGATTACCGGGTGTTGCGAAGACTTTATCTGCAAAATTAATTGCCAAGACAATCAGTAGTGACTTTAAACGGATTCAGTTCACCCCAGATTTGATGCCTTCAGACGTGACCGGGTCATCTATTCTGGATCTAAAGAGCAATGAATTTGAATTTCGCAAAGGGCCGATTTTCGCTAATATTGTTTTGATTGACGAGATCAACCGTGCTCCTGCGAAAACGCAGGCCGCGCTTTTTGAAAGTATGGCAGAGCATCAGGTTTCGGTCGATGGAAATACCTATCTCTTGCCTGTTCCATTTATAGTTTTCGCTACGCAAAATCCCATCGAGCACGAAGGAACTTATCGTTTGCCTGAGGCGCAGTTGGACCGTTTCCTTTTTAAGATCAATGTGGATTATCCGGAACTTGAGCACGAATTGGAAATTTTGAAGGAGCATCATGCACAAAAAGCATCAAACAAAGAGGATCAAGTTGGCAGTGTGGTTTCGGCGGAAGAGATTTTCTCTTTTCAGCGTCTGATCAAATCAATTTTTGTACATGACGAACTGCTAAATTATATTGCTCAGGTGATCATAAAAACACGTACCAATCCGAGCTTAACTTTGGGGGCCTCACCGAGGGCTTCTATTGCGCTGCTGGAGTCGTCCAAAGCATCTGCGGCGTTGAGCGGACGAGATTTTGTGACGCCCGAGGATATTCGAAGAGTGGCTGCTGCGGTATTAGGTCATCGGGTCATGTTGACTCCTGAGCGAGAAATGGAAGGCTTTACAACGGCTTATGTTATAGATCAAATCATTAATTCGGTAGAAATTCCAAGATAATGGGGAAAATAAAGCAGCTCTTTCTGACCAATCAGTTTTTCTATTCCTTGTTGGGAATAGCGACGTTCTTTGCGATTTCTTTTTTTATGAAGGGATTGTTTACTGTTGCATGGATTGTGTTTTGGCTGTGGCTGGCGGTATTGATTTTTGATTTCATTGTATTATTCTCAGGCAAAGGACGTGTCGAAATCACAAGGATATATCCTGAGAAATTATCCAACGGCGATGAAAATCCGATGAAATTAATGATCAATTCCTTTTACCCGTTTCCTACTTCCATCGAAATCTTGGAAGAATTTCCGATACAGTTGCAGATACGGAACAATGAATATTTTACCCGTTTGTCCGCATATCAAAGCACTGAAATTTCTTATTTGATGCGACCAACGCAAAGAGGTATATATGAGTTTGGCAGATGTATCGCACTGGTGAAGCGGTTTGGGTTCTTTAAAAGAAGGTTTTTGACCAATCAGGCGCAGCAGATCCCCTGTTATCCGTCATATATTCAATTGAGGAAGTATCAGCTTTTGGCGACGAGCAATAGACTTAATGAATTGGGAATAAAACGTATCCGTCGCATTGGCTCGGCCATGGAGTTTGATCACGTCAGGGAATATGTTCAGGGGGATGATTATCGACACATGAACTGGAAGGCTACTGCGAAGATCAAAAAATTAATGGTCAATCAATATGAAGAGGAAAAATCACAACCGATCTATTCATTTATAGATTTGGGGCGAGCTATGCGAATGCCTTTTGATGGTCTCACATTACTGGATTATGCAATCAATGCATCATTGGTTCTTTCAAATGCGACAATATTAAAGCAGGACCGTGCTGGATTGTTGACTTTTTCGAAAGAGGTGAATGTGTTTATACCTGCCGAAAAGAGAAATAACCAAATGCTCAAGATTTCGGAAGCACTATATCAAGTGACCACAAACTTTGAGGAACCTGAATATGGCAAACTCTATAGTTATGCAAAAGCGCATATCAATAAGCGCTCGCTAATCTTTCTCTATACAAATTTTGAGACATTAGACTCTTTAAGAAGGCAGATGAATTACCTTTCTATGTTAAACCGGAGTCATATCATTGTTGTCATTGTCTTCAAAAATGTTGAAGTAGAAGATTTAGCCAAAAGTGCTCCGAAAAAGACCATTGAGATCTATAACCAGATCATTGCTGAGAAATTTATCTACGAGAAACAGCTTATAGTGCAAGAGCTCATCCGCAATGGATTTCAGACGATCTATACTGCACCCGAAAATTTAACGATCAACTCAATCAATAAATATTTGGAAATAAAAGCACGCGGACTTATTTAATGATGGAAGTATCTTTGACCATGACTTTCGTCCAAAAATGCTGATATTTTTCGATCGCTTTCAGGTGGATCGGGTGTGTTTCGTATACAGTGATATCTTTAAGGTCCTTGAATGTGACAATCAATGTATAGTCAAAGCTATTATCAACGACTGCTCGCGCATTTGTCGGTGCTGGAATGCCATAATTGAGCGTTTTGATCGTATCAATTTTGCGGAGTTCTTCAAAGAAACCGACAAAATCCTTTTTATCTTTTTCACTGATATCTTCCTTCAGCCAAAAATTAACAACATGAATAATTGTGCTGGGGTGTAGGTCATTATCTGACTGCGCCGGATTTGCCCATGTGGGTGCGGTGACGAGCACCATAGGTGCAAGTAAAAAATTGCGTCTTTTCATTGATGATACGGTTTAGAACCATTAAGGTACAAAAAAAGAGATACATTTCTTGCATCCCTTTTTTTATTTTAGTAGCTAGTCCTTATAGACCGAACTCTTCTTTTACTTTTTCGATGTAGTCCAATTTTTCCCAAGTGAATAATTCGACCTCGATTTGTTTCTTTTCTCCAGTGGAACTTTCAAATTCTTTCGTTACTTTTCTTGGAGTTCGTCCCATGTGACCATATGCTGCAGTCTCGGAATAGATTGGATTTCTTAAACCAAGACGAGTCTCGATACCATAAGGAGTCATATCAAATAGATGCGCTATTTTATCAGCGATCTGACCGTCTGTGAGATTTACTTTGCTTGTGCCATAGGTGTTCACATAAATACCCATTGGGTCTTTTACGCCAATTGCGTAGGAGATCTGAACAAGGATTTCGTCCGCTACACCTGCCGCAACTAGGTTTTTGGCAATATGACGGGTCGCATATGCTGCTGAGCGATCCACTTTTGACGGATCTTTTCCTGAAAAGGCACCGCCACCATGGGCACCTTTGCCTCCGTACGTATCAACAATGATCTTCCGGCCAGTAAGCCCTGTATCGCCATGTGGCCCCCCGATAACAAACTTACCTGTGGGATTGATATGGAATTTAATCTCATCATTGAATAACAGCTGAAGCTCTGGCTTCAATTGTGCCTTTACGCGAGGGATTAAGATTGTTTTGATATCCTGCGTAATCTTGTCCAACATGACCGGTTCGGTGTCGAAGTCATCATGCTGTGTAGAAATTACAATGGTGTCAATTCTTTTTGGTTTGTGGTCATCACCATATTCCAAGGTTACTTGTGACTTGGCATCCGGACGTAAATACTGTATTTCATTGTTTTCCCGACGCAGCTCTGCTAGCTCATATAAAAGGCGGTGGGAAAGATCCAAGGCTAAGGGCATGAAGTTGTCCGTTTCATTGTTGGCATAACCAAACATGATGCCTTGATCACCAGCTCCCTGCTCTTGTCTTGTTTTGCGGTCCACACCCTGATTGATATCTGCAGATTGCTCATGGATTGCAGATAACACACCACAAGAATTTGCTTCAAACATATATTCAGACTTTGTGTAGCCAATTTTTTGGATAACAGAGCGGGCTATTTTCTGCACATCTAAGTAGATGTTCGATTTAACTTCACCAGCGAGAACGACCTGTCCAGTCGTTACCAAAGTCTCAATAGCAACACGTGAATCTTCATCCCATGCTAAAAAATTGTCTATTAATGCATCTGAAATTTGGTCCGCTACTTTGTCCGGATGCCCTTCAGAAACAGATTCTGACGTAAATAAATAAGCCATGCCTTACGTAATTTTAATATTGGATTTGCGCTAGAAATGAAATAACAGCAAAGTGATAAGAGCCGTGATAGCGAAGGGTTTTTAGCACTTTTTTACTGTGGTTGCAATCTCCTTGTCGTTGCTTTGTGTAGGCAACAGCACGCAAATCAGTCCACATTCTATTTTTTGTTGCGACAAAGCTACAATACTTTGTGGGATATTTAAAATCAAATTTGTCTTTTAATTTTAAAAGACTTAAAAAGCGACGCTAAAACGGTACAAAGATTACATTATTTTAAGAAATTGGTAATTTCCGTTATCTTTGGATATGTCAGAACGTAAACAAATATTGTTTGTTATTAACCCTATTTCAGGAGGAAAACGTAAAACGTCCTTTAAAAAGCAGGTATTGGATGTGCTGGATTTGCAGAAATTTGATCCTACATTTCAGCAAACTGCAAGACCCAACCACGCTTATGAAATCGGTTTGCAGGCCGTTCAGGAAGGATACGATGCGGTGATCGCAGTGGGTGGTGATGGAACGATCAACGAGCTGGGGTCTGCTTTAGTCGGTTCAGGCATACCCTTGGGTATTATTCCGGAAGGATCTGGTAATGGTCTGGCACTCTACTTAGGTATCCCGATGAATGAAGCTGCGGCTATCCGCCGTATAAACCGTTTTGAATCTATAGAAGTTGATTGTGGTGTTATCAATGACCGACGTTTTTTTAATATAGCGGGACTCGGATTTGATGCATCGGTGAGTGAAAATTTTGCCAACGAAAATATTCGCGGTCCATTGGGCTATATGAAATCTGTTTTTAATGTGCTGAGCAAATACCAGCCAGCGCATTATAAATTAACGATAGATGGAAAAGTCTACGAACGACAGGCCTTTATGATCAGTGTCGCCAACTCGCCTCAATATGGGAATAATGCTTATATCGCGCCACAAGCTTCGGTCAACGACGGGATATTGGATGTCTGTATCGTGCATAAGTTCCCTTTATATATCTTACCAAAAATGATTTTTCACCTATTTAATAAATCCGCGGATCAGTCAAGTTATGTGGAGATCATTCCAGGCAAGAATATTGAGATTGAGGTAGATGCGGTGTCACCGGTGCATGTGGATGGAGAACCCCTAGAACTTGGTGATAAGCTAAATATTTCCATTATGCCAAAGGCGATAAAAATTATTTGTTAAAATCATGAGTAAAAATAAGAAACAGTCTTACGAAGGCGTTGTATATTCAACGGATGATAGTTTTAACTACCAGCTTGCCGATCTTTTCCAGGAAGCGGAGACATTACCTGTCAACCAGCAGAACCTTAAAGTGCAGCTTGACCGCAAAATGCGGAAGGGCAAAGTTGTTACCCTGGTCACGGGTTTTATAGGACAAGCGGAAGATCTGGAGGCCTTGGGTAAATTCCTGAAACAAAAATGTGGAGTGGGGGGCACGGTGAAAGACGGGGAAATTGTTATTCAGGGTGAATTTAAGCAAAAGATCTATGATTTGTTACTTAAGGAAGGGTATCGGGTGAAATTAGTTGGTGGTTAAACAACTATATCTGTGTGAATTATAGCAAATCTAATGGGTTGTTTATTAGGTGAATATGACAAAGAATAAACAGAGTTATTTATCAGAAAACATGAGTAATCACTTACTTTTTGTCGCTTAAAATCCTCGTTTTTCTTGCATATCAAAAAAAAAATGGTTTTCATTGTAAAATAATTATTGCTAATAAGCGATTTAGCTGATGGTAATAAGGATTATATACGGGAACTGCTGAGAAAAATGACACCATTGGTTGGTGTATTCAGTTTGAAAAAACAAATTTGATTTTTTTTATATATTTGAGATGAATATTTTAAATTTGACATTAAATATTAAATTTGCTTTGCAAAATTGACTTCAAAAGCGAATAAGAGTGCATATAATTTAAACAACATTATATATTTAAACAACAGTAAAAAACTAAAAATTAGAAAAATGGCAAACGCACCTAAAACTGCTGCAAAACAAGAGAGCAACAACGGAGGATCTTTCTTTGCTCAAGCTGCAATCATCATCTGTTTCATCGTGGGTTTCTGTGTATGGAAATTTGTGATGGGAAATCCGACTAACTTCGTTGACAACAACCCTGA
The DNA here is from genome assembly GCF_003071065.1 of Sphingobacterium athyrii. Classification (GTDB taxonomy): domain Bacteria; phylum Bacteroidota; class Bacteroidia; order Sphingobacteriales; family Sphingobacteriaceae; genus Sphingobacterium; species Sphingobacterium athyrii. The sequence continues at coordinate 50,465 of NZ_QCXX01000004.1, forward strand.
AAATGCTCCTAACCCAGGTAACTACTTAGGAATGGTTTACCATGCTGGGGCTATCGTACCTGTTTTGCTTGGTTTATTCTTAATGGTTTGGGTTTTCTCCGTAGAACGTTTTATCGTTATCAACAAAGCTTCTGGTACTGGAAACGTTGGAAACTTTGTAAGAAAAATTCAATCTTTGATTAATGGTGGAAACATCGATTCAGCTATCGCTGAGTGTGACAAGCAAAAAGGTTCAGTTGCAAACGTAGTTAAAGCGGGTTTATTGAAATACAAAGCCGTATCAGCTGACGTTAACGTTGACACCGAAAAAGCGACTATCGCAATTCAAAAAGAAATCGAAGAAACTACAGCATTAGAAATGCCAATGTTAGAGAAAAACTTAAACGTAATCGCAACATTAGTTTCTATCGGTACATTATGTGGTCTATTAGGTACAGTAACAGGTATGATCAAAGCCTTCTCGGCGTTGGCAACCGGTGGTGCTCCAGATTCAGCTAAATTAGCAAACGGTATCTCTGAGGCCTTGATCAATACAGCAACAGGTATCGCGACTTCAACATTCGCTATCGTATTGTATAACATCTTTACTGCAAAAATCGATAAATTAACTTACTCTATCGACGAAGCTGGTTTCTCAATCGTACAAACATACGCTGCAAACCACAAATAAGAACTGTGATGAAAATTTTTGATTTTATTTTATGGAAATCAAAAATCTAAAGCATCATAGGATAGAAGATTGAGTTTAATTAATTTAAAAAGAAGAATTTAAAATGGGTAAAGCAAAAGTAAAAAGAGCCAGTACGTCTATCGACATGACAGCGATGTGTGACGTATCGTTCTTGCTGCTTACGTTCTTCGTATTAACGGCGACAGCGCGCCAACCGGAAGCATTGACGGTGGATACCCCAGCATCAACTACGAAAGATAAATTACCTGACTCTAATGTAGGTATGATTACGATCGGTGATGGTGGAAAAGTTTTCTTCGGAACGACGGATCAACAGGTTCGCGTAAAAGCACTAGAAAGAATGTCTGCAAAATACGGCATTGGCTTTTCGCAAGAGGACTACGATCATTTCAAACTGATGGAGAACTTTGGTGTACCAATGTCTAAGTTGAAAGGATTATTGGCTCTGGACGGCAGCAAGCGCACTGAAAAGGGTGTACAAACGGGTATTCCGATTGACAGTACAGAAAATACCTCTAACGAGTTGTACTACTGGGTGCAAAACACACGTTTAGCTGCTGAAGAAGTAAATAAAGAAAAGGAATCATCGGACAGGAACTTTGTTCACCCGGGCCCTTTGAAGATTGCTATCAAAGCTGATGCAAATGAAAAATATCCTTCTGTAAACCAGGTGATCGAAACATTGCGTAATCAAAAGCAAAACAAATTCAGTTTCATCACTGGCATGCGTGCTGAGGAAAAATAATTGACGATTTAATAAGAACAAAAAATGGCAGAATTAAATCAGGATAGTGGTAAAAAAGGCAAAGGCGGGAAAGTTCGGTCCAAGAAAAATGGTGGTAAGGTCGACCTTACAGCCATGGTGGATTTGGCCTTCCTATTGATTACCTTTTTCATGTTGACCACATCTTTAAATAAACCACAAGCGATGGACGTGGCGATGCCAGATAAAAATAAAGTTAAGGATGAGCCTCAGCCGGATTTATTGACAGCTGATAACCGTTCATTGACACTTTTATTGGGATCTGATAACAAAGTCTCTGTGATTTACGGACAAGTAAAAAATCCGATCGAAGGACCAACGACTGTTGGTTACGGAGCTGACGGTATTCGCAAGGTATTGCTGGAGAAAAAAGCCTATGTACCACGCGTTGCTGGCGGTAAGGATTTGATCGTTATCATTAGACCGAGTGATAAAAGCACGCAACGTAACCTAGTTGATATTCTTGACGAAATGAAAATCGTTGATATCAAACGTTACATGATTGCTAAAATCAGTCCAGAAGAAGTGGAGGTTTTAAAACGTGATAATATCTACAATGATTAATCATTTTTAGATAGCACGATAAAGTATAAAAATATGATAGGGTCAAAATTAGATATTTTTAAGAAAGAATGGCTTGAGGTCGTTTTTCAGGGACGTAACAAAGAATACGGAGCGTATGAGCTGCGTAAACTTGCCCCTAAAGCGACTAATAGAGGATTGCTTGTCGTTATCGGCGTAGTCGTTCTTGCCAGCCTTCTTCGTCTTTTCGGAGATAAAATTTTTCCGAAGAAACCTGTTGAAGCACCTCCTGCAGTAACAGAAGTTACCTTGGAAGACCTTGAAGAGATCAAACCACCAGAACCACCAGAAGAGGAGCCCCTTCCACAAGAACCGGAAGAGAAACCTCAGCAAGTGGCTATGGATGTGCCAAAAGAGGATTTGATTCGTTTTCCTGAGCCAAAAGTAGCTCCCGCAAATAAAGTTGTGGAAGAAGTTGCTTCTCAGGAAGAGTTGAAAGATCCAAACAAAACTCCGGCACGCATCACTTTGAAAGGTAGTCCTACAGGTACTTCGGTAGCACGTGGTGAGTTTGGTTCGAAGAAACAGGACGGTGGAATCACTGGTGTTTCAAAAGGAGATCCAAACGGTGATCCAAATGGAGATAAAATCTTTACGGCGGTAGAGGTGAATCCAGAGCCAATTGGAGGTATGAAAGCGTTTATGTCATGGATTTCTTCTAACTATGATTATCCGCAAGCGGCATTAGAAAATGGAATCAACGGTGTTGTGGAAGTTTCTTTCGTCGTGGAAAGAGATGGTAGCTTGACAGATATCAACGTAAAACGCGATTTGAAATATGGTACGGGAGATGCAGCTGTTAAGTTGTTGAAGAAAGCTAAAAAATGGAAACCAGGTATTCAAAATGGTCGTCCAGTTCGTGTAGCTTACACCCTGCCAATTCGTTTGAATACTATTCAAAATTAGAATGACAGATTTTAATTCGAATAATAATTCTAATTATAGACAGAAATCGCCTTTAAAGCGATTTCTGTCTATTTTAGGACTATTTATGTTTGGTTTTTATTTTGTTTTGGGCCTACTGATTATTTTTTGGGATAATTTTCCCATTGAGATTAATCCGACATACAAAACAGTCTTTGGCGTTGTATTGATCCTCTATTCTTTTATGCGGTTTGTACGACTTTGGCAAAACAATTTTAATTAGCGGCTGGCGCTCTTTTTAATTTCAATTAACTCTCTTCAAAAATTAAACTATTCTTTTATTTTAATTGTCTAATTATATGATGTATCGTATGAGAAAATATAGTGTAATTCTTGTAATGCTTGGACTTTGTGCAGGATTATTTCAATCTTGCAAAGACAGGACCAAGGAGAAAAAGGAGAGTGATGATATTCTAACGGGCAAACTGCCGGTGTTAGTCGATCAGACGTTATTGCCGATCATTAAAGAATCTGCTGATGTATTTGAGAGTTCTTATCCGAATTCTAGCCTTGAGCTGATGGCCAGGCCAGAAATCAAAACGGTCAATGCTTTGCTGGCGGATTCTGCTTATGTGGTCGTATTGACTAGAAAGCTCACCGCTCAGGAAGATGAATACTTTAAGAAGCGTGGTATTCAACCTAAAATTTTCCAGATGGCATCCGATGCTGTGGTATTAATCAATAATCGGAGTAGTGCTGATACTATAATGTCTCAAAAGAACGTTAAGTCTTTGTTGGAGGGTAGTGTAAGTGGCCAACGGTTGGTTTTTGATAATGCCAATTCAAGTACTTTACGTTTTTTAAAGGATTACTATAAGTTGGAGAAAATTGATCCAAAGGCTATTTCAGCGATGAAAGACAGCGAGGATGTGATGAAGTACATCAGTGAAAATGCTAATGCTGTGGGTGTTATCGGATATAATTGGTACTTGAAAGCAGTTGAAAAAAATTCGCAATTATTGGATAAAATTCGTACATTGAGCATCGAAAATGTTAGTGCGGGGGCAGACAAGGCACATTTTTATAAGCCATCACAGTCAACCATAGCCGACGGAGTGTATCCGTTCATAAGACCGGTTTACATTATGAACTATCAGCCCAACATGGGTTTGGGCCTAGGCTTCAGTGCTTTTTTGACAGGAGATCGCGGCCAGCGGATCATATTAAAAGCGGGATTAGTTCCTGCAACAATGCCCGGACGTGAGATCATTATTAGAGATGAGAGTTATATTAAATAGATAATAAATAGTACAAAAATAGATTATGACAAACAGTAAATTATTATTTAGTCTTTTATTGGCTGGGTCTGTGGGCACAGTAAGTGCACAGAGTTTGAAAGATGCTAGAGCAGCCATCGAGGCTGAAAACTATGGTAAAGCGAAAACTATTCTTCAACAGTTAGTGACTAAGCAACCTAAGAATGGAGATAATTATTTCTATTTGGGTCAAGTTTATTTGGTAAACGACAGAGCAGACTCTGCCGCTGCAATTTTCAACCAAGGTTTGACTAATGATCCAAAAGCGACAATTAACAACGTAGGTTTGGGTTATGTTGACTTACTGAAAAAGGATAAAGCTAGTGCTGAATCCAAGTTTGCTTTGGCAACTGCAAAATTAGGTAAAAAAGATTACGAGCCATTATTGGAAATCGGTCGTGCATATATCAATACGCCAGAGCCAGACTATGCGAAAGCTTTGGAATATCTGACACAAGCGAAAGCAAAAAATACCAAGGATATAGCCATTCCTTTAGCTTTAGGTGATGCGTACCGTGGATTGAGAGAAGGTTCGTTGGCGTATACCAGCTATGGTGACGCAATGGATATTGATCAAAATTCGGTTAAAGCCAAAGTTGGTCAGGCAATTATCGTTCGTGGCGCACAAGCCTATGACGAGGCTGTAACTCAATTGGAAGCGATTGTTGCTGAAACACCGACTTATGCACCGACTTATCGCGAGTTGGCTGAAACGTATTACCAATGGTCGAAAATGCCTGGAACGACAGATGAAAAATATGTTGAGTTGAACAAAAAAGGTGTTGAGCAATACAAAAAATATTTGGAAGTAGCGGGTGACAATACGTTGGAGGCAAAAATTCGTTATGCCGATTTCTTGGTTTATGCACGTCAATATGACGAGTTGAAAACTGTATCGGAAGAATTGGCTAAAAATCCTTCCATAGATCCAAAAATCTATCGTTATTTGGGATATATCGCGTTCCAAAAATCGAAAGATTATCCAAAAGCATTGGAATATTTGAACCAAATGTTCAGCAAAATGGAGAAAGACCGTGTGATCCCGCTGGATTATATGTACCTAGGTATGGCTGAAATTGCTACTAACAGTCCGAAACCTGCTGCTCCGGCTGCTGGTGCGGATAGTACAGCAACGGATAGCACGGCTGTAGCGGCTGCTCCAGTTTTGACTCCGGAAAACACAGCAAATATCCAAAAAGGTATTGCAAACATTAAGAAAGCGATTGAAGGAGATAAAGAATTGTTGGGTGAAGTTGCTGAATTGGCATTTGCGAAATACCAAGAGCAAGAATTACAGACTGCAATATCTTTATTCGGACTTGTAGGCGAGTATAAAGATTCTCCTTACTACTTCGATTCGCACTATTACGCTGGTGAGGGTAGCTACCAAATTGGTTTCAAAAAAGATACTCAAGCGAAAGATGCTGAAGGAAACTATGTTAATCAAGATTTAAGAAATCAAGCTATTGCTGATTTTGGTAATGCTCAAAAGGAGCTTACAATCATTGAAACTACCGATAATAAAGAGGCACAAGATAAATACTTAGTGAATGCGTTATATTACAAAGCATTTTCAGCTTTGGGAGCGGATGATATGGCGCAGCCAAAAGGTGATTTTGTTGCTGCATTCCAAAAATTGATTGATACAATTAATCAAAGAGGTACGCAAGAGAAAAATAAAGCGTATTTGGTAGATGGTTATACTTACATTGGTCTTTTTCATTACTTGAAGCAAGATACAGTGAAAGCAAAGCAAGCCTTCCAGAAAGTATTGGAAATTGATCCTGCAAACGAGGATGTTAAAGGATACTTAGACGCTTTGAAATAAGCTTAACTGAAATCATTCTAAATTAGGCGCAGATCGTACGATCTGCGCCTTTTTTGTTTTGATTTTAGTCATGGAATCTCTATATTTAAAGACAGTTACCAATATAAATTTTGATTGAGATGGAGCACGCCAATAGTATGCCGATAGATTACATACCTATATTAATACAGCTCATTGTAGCCGTAGGTTTTGGGGTAGGTACCATTATTATTACACATCTTATAGGGCCAAAAGTCCGGACGGAAAATAAGCTCGGGGCGTTTGAGTCCGGTGTAGAAGTCGTCGGAAATGCTCGGCAGCCTTTTTCAATTAAGTATTTTCTGGTCGCGATCCTGTTTGTCATTTTTGATGTTGAGGTTATTTTCATGTATCCATGGGCCGTCAATTTTAGAGAAATGGGCTTTCAGGGCTTGATCGAGATGTTTATTTTCATGGGATTGCTCTTATTGGGCTTTATCTATGTCATTAAGAAAAAAGCTTTGAACTGGGACTAAACAGTCCTGAAACGATTGGCTACAAGGGCCGATTGTACTTAAACCTTATAAATCGTCTTTTCATGAGTGATATAAAATTGGCAGAAGCTCCTCCGGGAGTAGAAGGCGCAGGATTCTTTGCGACAAGTTTGGATAAAGCGATCGGATTGGCACGTGCAAACTCATTGTGGCCCCTGCCTTTTGCCACATCCTGCTGTGGTATCGAATTTATGGCTACGATGGGTTCTACTTACGATTTGGCTAGATTCGGTGCAGAACGGCCAAGCTTTTCTCCGCGCCAGGCAGATATGCTGTTGGTCATGGGAACTATTGCAAAGAAGATGGCTCCTGTCCTGAGACAGGTCTATGTGCAGATGGCGGAGCCCCGTTGGGTGATTGCAGTGGGAGCCTGTGCTTCCAGTGGCGGGATCTTTGATACCTATTCTGTGTTACAGGGTATTGATGAGATTATTCCTGTGGACGTTTATGTGCCCGGTTGTCCTCCTCGGCCCGAGGCTATTTTGGATGGTGTATTGCGCTTACAGGATATCGTTAAAAATGAGTCCTTAAATAGGCGAAATACACCCGAATATAGGGCGCTATTAGAAAAATACGGTATACATACAAATAAATAAAGGATGGAGAACAGTTTTTTATTGGAGAAACTCCAAGGAAATTTTCCGGCAAAGATTGTAGAAATTCCAGATGCGCATCATTTATTGACCATTCTTGTGGATGTCGAAGATATCACCGCTGTGCTGCGCTTTCTGAAGTTGGACAATGAATTACAGTTTATTCATTTAACAGATATTACTGCGGTACATTATCCGCATCTGGAGAAAGAGTTTGCTGTTGTCTATCACATTCATAGTTTGATTCACAATATCCGTATACGAGTAAAAGTGTTTTTATATGGTCCAAATCCGGAAATACCAACAGCTACGGTTGTTTGGAAAGGGGCGAATTGGATGGAGCGTGAGACGTATGATTTTTTTGGTGTAAATTTTATAGGACATCCGGATTTGAGAAGAATCCTGAATGTTGACGATATGGATGTGTTTCCGATGCGAAAGGAATATCCTTTGGAAGATCCAAATCGAGTAGATAAGAAAGATTTGTATTTCGGCCGTTAATTTATATGATATGAGCGAGTTTATAAGCAAGATAACATCTAATCAGCCAGTTTTCGAGGATAATGATCCACAGGATGAGCTAATCACCCTGAATATTGGCCCTACGCACCCCGCTACACATGGGGTATTCCAGAATGTGGTGCAGATAGATGGGGAGCGTATCGTCAGTGGTGTTTCCACTATAGGCTATATTCATCGTGCTTTTGAAAAAATTGCTGAACACAGACCGTTTTATCAGATCACTCCACTCACGGATCGTTTAAATTATTGTTCAGCACCCATTAACAATATGGGCTGGCACATGACGGTTGAAAAACTGTTGGAAATCGAAATTCCAAAGCGCGTGCAATATATGCGGGTCATTGTGATGGAGCTCGCCCGTATAGCCGACCATATCATTTGCAATGGAATTTTGGGTGTCGATACAGGGGCTTTTTCTGGTTTCTTGTATGTGATGCAGGAACGTGAATTTATCTATGAGATCTTTGAAGAAATCTGTGGGGCGCGCCTGACGACAAATATTGGTCGTATTGGCGGATTTGAACGTGATTTCAATGCTGTTGCCTTTGAGAAAATCCGTGAATTTTTGAAACGCTATCCCCCGGTATTGAAAGAGTTTGAGGAGATGTTTGTGCGAAACAGGATCTTTATTGAACGAACTTCGGGTGTCGCTGCCGTTACTCCGGAGGAGGCATTGGATTACGGTTGGTCCGGACCAATCCTAAGGGCGACAGGTGTAGACTATGATATTCGGGTACAAAACCCCTACTGTTCGTATGAAGAGTTTGATTTTGATGTGCCTGTCGGAGCAACGGGGGATGTATATGACCGATTTATGGTCCGGAACGAGGAAATGTGGCAATCACTTCGCATCATTGAGCAAGCGTTGGAAAAAATAGAGAAAGAACCTAAAGGTGTGTTTCATGCGGAGGTGCCCGATTTTTATCTGCCACCGAAAGAACAGGTTTATACCAATATGGAAGCGCTGATCTATCACTTTAAAATCGTCATGGGTGAGGTAGACACACCTAAAGCTGAAGTATATCATTCGGTAGAGGGAGCAAACGGCGAACTGGGCTTTTATTTGATTCATGATGGCGGACGTTCGCCCTATCGTCTTCACTTTAGACGACCTTCTTTTGTCAATTATCAAATGTTTGCTCCAATGAGCGCAGGTATGTTGATATCAGATGCGATTTTAAATATGAGTAGTCTTAACGTTATAGCAGGAGAATTAGATGCTTAGTGTAAAACAACATAATGAAAATGTAACGTTTTCCCCGGAACTATTGGCAAAGTTTGGCGAAGTAGTGAGCCGTTATCCGGAAGGGAAGCAAAAATCAGGTCTATTACCCATTTTGCATTTGGTCCAAGCTGAATTTGGTTGGGTTAGCGCCGATGCAATGGATCAAGTAGCTGTTTATCTCCATATTTTACCTATTGAAGTCTATGAAGTTGCAACTTTCTATACGATGTTTCTGCTGGAACCCAAAGGTAAATATGTCCTGGAGATCTGCCGTACCGGCCCTTGTTGTTTAGTTGGCGCAGAGCGGATCATGGGACATTTGGAGCAAAAGCTTGGTGTAAGAGAAGGTGAAGTGACGACGGATGGGCTTTTCTCTTGGCGTGGTGTGGAATGCCTTGCTGCCTGCGGATTTGGTCCCGTTCTACAGATCGGGCCGGAATATACCTTTTATGAGAATTTGGATGAAGCTAAGGTGGACGAATTGATTGATAATTTAAAAGCTAAAACAGAATAATATGGCACGTAAACTTTTGTTGACACATATCGATGTTCCCGGCATCAATACCTTTGAGGTTTATCGTCAAAAAGGGGGCTATGTTGCTGTTGAAAAAGTAATAAAAACAATGTCTCCCGAAGATGTGGTTGAGGAGGTGAAAAAATCTGGACTACGTGGTAGAGGTGGCGCAGGCTTTCCGACAGGAATGAAATGGTCTTTTCTGGCCAAGCCAGAGGGGGTGCCGCGTTATTTGGTCTGTAATGCGGATGAGTCCGAACCGGGTACATTTAAGGACCGTTATTTGATGACACATATTCCACACGCATTGATCGAGGGGATGATTGTGTCCAGTTTTGCCCTTGGCGCAAATACATCTTATATCTATGTGCGCGGTGAAATGATGCCGCAGATCAGAATCTTGGAACGTGCCATTGCTGAAGCAAAGGCGAATGGATTTTTAGGTAAGAATATATTGGGCTCTGGCTATGATCTGGAGATTTATGTCCAACCGGGTGGAGGTGCATATATCTGTGGGGAGGAAACTGCATTATTGGAGTCTTTGGAAGGAAAACGGGGCAACCCTCGTATCAAACCTCCGTTCCCCGCTATAGCCGGATTATATAATTGCCCTACAGTAGTAAATAATGTGGAGTCTATTGCGGCAACTGTCCCTATCATTAATCTGGGCGGAGAAGAGTACGCAACCATCGGTGTCGAGCGTAGTACAGGGACTAAATTGATTTCAGCCAGTGGTAATATCGTTAAACCTGGGGTATATGAAATTGAACTGGGGCTATCGGTAGAAGAATTTATCTATTCGGATGAATACTGTGGTGGTATCGCTAATGGGAAGCGGATGAAGGCTGTTGTGGCCGGTGGTTCATCAGTCCCCATTCTGCCAGCAAACCTTATCCTGAAGACAGCTGCTGGAAATAGCCGTTTGATGACTTATGAATCCTTGTCCGACGGTGGTTTTCAAACAGGGACCATGCTTGGCTCGGGTGGTTTCATCGTATTTGACGAGGACCAATGTGTTGTTCGTAATACCTGGAACTTTGCCCGGTTCTATCACCATGAAAGCTGCGGACAATGTTCGCCCTGCCGTGAAGGAACCGGATGGATGGAAAAAGTGTTGCATAAAATTGAAAGTGGACATGGGGCTATGTCCGATATTGACTTGCTTTGGGACGTACAGCGTAAGATCGAGGGAAATACAATCTGCCCATTGGGTGATGCGGCGGCTTGGCCCGTAGCTGCAGCGATCAGACACTTTAGGGATGAATTTGAATGGCATATACTACATCCGGAGGAGTCACAAACAAGAAATTACGGATTGGCGCATTATGCGGATCCACTACAACCAATTGTATCATAATAAAAGCTGTAACGATAAATTATAACTATCATGGCAGAAGCGGAAGATGTAAAGTTTAAGGTCACAATCGACGGTATACCAGTAGAGGTCGCGCCGGGGACAACCATATTGAATGCTGCAAGGCAAATTGGTGGGGACATCGTTCCACCGGCTATGTGCTATTACTCTAAACTGGAAGGGAGTGGTGGGAAGTGTCGTACTTGTTTAGTTAAGGTCTCGAAAGGCTCTGAGAAGGATCCTCGGCCGATGCCAAAACTCGTGGCCTCCTGTCGAACGACTGTTATGGATGGCATGGAAGTGCAAAATATTACTTCGCCGGAGGTGGTCGAGGCCAGAAAGGGCGTCGTTGAGATTCTTTTGATTAATCATCCGCTGGATTGTCCGATCTGCGACCAAGCCGGAGAATGTAAGTTACAAGATCTAGGGTATGAACATGGCAGTGCCGATACACGCTATGAGTTTGATCGCCGAACATTTGAACAAATTGATCTGGGTGACAAAATACAATTGCATATGAACCGCTGTATCCTATGCTATCGTTGTGTTTATGTGGCCAACCAGTTGACGGATCAACGCGTACATGGTATTTTGGGCCGTGGGGATCATTCGGAGATATCTACTTATATCGAAAATATCATTGACAATGATTTTTCGGGAAACGTGATTGATGTCTGTCCGGTTGGCGCGTTGACCGATAAAACTTTCCGATTCAAAAATCGGGTCTGGTTTACAAAACCGGTAGATGCACATCGTGATTGTCCAACTTGTTCGGGCAAAGTGACATTATGGTACAAGGGCGAAGAAGTTATTCGGGTGACGGCGCGGAAAGATGAATTTGGCGAGGTGGAAGAATTTATTTGTAATACCTGTCGTTTTGACCAGAAAAAAACAAGCGATTGGATCTTGGATGAACCGACAGAAATTGATCCACAGTCTGTTATTTCTGCCAATCATTATGAACTATTTAATCCGCCAAAAGTGGTGAAGGAAAATCCGATACTTCAGCAGCAAAATCGCGAACAGCTGGCTAGAACTGAAAAATTGAAATAAGCACAAATCATGGAGTGGTCTTTTGTTATAGAAAAATTAATACTGGTGTCTGTGATCTTCGTCATTACTTTGGTAATTGCGATGTACTCAACACTTGCCGAGCGTAAAATAGCAGGTTTTATGCAGGATCGCTATGGTCCGGATCGGGCTGGTATATTTGGTCTCCTACAGCCATTGTGCGATGGTGGAAAGTTCTTCTTTAAGGAAGAGATTATTCCTGCCGGTGCACATAAGGTGCTCTTTATTGTCGGGCCGACCATTGCAATCATTACGGCCTGTATCAGTTCGGCAGTTATCCCTTGGGGACAGGAGTTACAGATTGGCGATCGTATGGTCTCACTGCAGGTGGCAGATGTCAATGTTGGTATATTGTACATGTTTGGGGTCATCGCATTGGGCGTATATGGCATCATGCTGGGCGGATGGGCGTCCAATAATAAATTTTCGTTAATGGGCGCGATTCGTGCGGCATCACAAAGTATCAGTTATGAAATTGCCATGGGACTTTCCATTATCGCATTGTTGATGGTGACGCAAAGTCTCTCGCTTAAAGAAATTGTAGCCCAACAATCGGGTTTTGTCAATTGGAATATCTGGGCACAGCCCCTCGGATTTATTATTTTTATGGTCTGCGCATTTGCAGAGTGTAACCGTGTTCCATTTGATTTACCGGAATGTGAAACGGAATTGGTCGGCGGTTATCATACAGAGTATTCTTCGATGAAATTGGGCCTTTATATGTTCTCGGAATACATCAATATGTTTGTGTCCTCGGCATTGATGGCGTCACTGTATTTCGGAGGGTATAACTTCCCTTTTATGAATGACCTTGGGCTGTCTGCAAATTGGATCACAGTTATTGGTGTCATTGTATTCTTCCTGAAAATATTTGGATTTATCTTTTTCTTTATGTGGGTACGTTGGACTTTGCCACGGTTCCGTTATGATCAATTGATGAATCTGGGCTGGAAGATGCTGATTCCACTGGCCATTGCCAATATTGTACTTACAGGGGTATTCACATTGATAAAAGATACTTATTTCTCATCATAATAAGAAAGGATTTTTATGCAACTAAGCAATCGTAAGAAAGTAATCGAACAAAAACCAATGACCTTTTCGGAAAAAATTTATTTTCCGGCAATTGTCAGGGGGTTGCGGATTACATTGAGACATTTTTTTAAGAAAATCCCCACTGTCAAATATCCTGAGGAAATAAGACCCTATTCGAAGAATTTTAGGGGACAACATTCGTTAAAGCGGGATGAGGAGGGACGCGAGCGCTGTACAGCATGCGGATTATGTGCGTTGTCATGTCCTGCGGAAGCAATTACAATGACTGCTGCTGAACGTAAAAAGGGTGAAGAACACCTCTATCGTGAAGAGAAGTATGCGTCGGTTTATGAAATTAACATGTTACGTTGTATTTTCTGTGGTCTTTGTGAAGAAGCCTGTCCAAAAGAGGCCATTTATTTGGACGGCCCACATGTGACAGCGGATTACTTACGTAAGGATTTTATCTATGGGAAGGATAAGCTGGTCGAGCCGACCTTTGATATTACCAAATTAAAGAGCTAATTCAAGAAATTATGACAGTATTTTATTTAGTAGCCTTCTTGTCTATTTTCTTTGCGCTGATGACCATCTTTACGAAGAACCCCGTGCATAGTGTATTGTATCTGGTCATTACCTTTTTCACATTTACAGTGCATTACATTTTATTGAATGCTCAGTTTTTGGCTGTGGTCAATTTTATTGTCTATATGGGGGCGATCATGGTACTCTTTTTATTTGTACTTATGTTGCTCAATTTAAATAAGGATACCGAACCGATGAAGTCCAATCTGGTCAAATTTATGGGGGTAATTGCGGGCTGCTGCTTAGTGGTCACCTTTTTTGGAGTGTATCGTGTGTTTGAGATCTCCAACCCTTTGACAGTCGTTAATCCTGAAATTGGACTGGTAAAAAATCTGGGCAAGGTATTGTTTAACGAATTTTTGCTTCCTTTTGAGCTGTCTTCTTTATTATTATTGACAGCCATGATCGGAGCGATATTATTAGCTAAGAAAGAACCTAAACAAATCTAATGGAAACAGTTGTTCAACAGTTGCAGGGCGTACCAATAAATCATTATTTGATTTTTTGCACTATTATTTTTGCTATTGGTGTGGTCGGTGTGCTTATCCGTCGTAACGTAATCATTATTATGATGTCCATCGAATTAATGCTTAACGCTGTCAACCTGCTGTTAGCAGCTTTTTCGGTGCAGCATGGTGATTCATCAGGGCAGGTGTTTGTCTTCTTCATTATGGCTCTTGCGGCTGCGGAGGTCGCAGTCGGCCTGGCTATTATTATTATGGTATATCGGAATACGAAGTCTGTGGATATCGATTCCTTAAATAAACTTCGTTGGTAGAACTTAAGAAATAAATACGATGAGTGAATTAATTTGGTTGATTCCCCTTTTGCCCTTGATCGGGTTTATAGTGAATGGATTGGGCAGAAATGCATTTTCCAAAGGTATGATCGGCGCTTTGGGCAGTGCCGTGGTGCTTATTTCTTTTATCTGCAGTTGCATCCTTTTTTCTGAAGTATATCAATCAAGACAGGCGGGACAGGCAGGAATTATCGAACAACATGTATTTGACTGGATCTCTGTAGGAAATCTCAAAATAAGTCTTTCCTTTTTAGTGGATCCATTAAGTGCAATTATGTTGTTGATTGTCACTGGTATTGGTTTCTTGATCCATATTTATTCCATTGGGTATATGCATCACGATAAGGGATTTGGTAAGTTTTTCGCCTACTTGAATCTATTTATTTTCTTCATGCTATTGTTGGTGTTGGGTGCTAACTATCTGGTCATGTTTATTGGCTGGGAAGGTGTAGGCCTCTGTTCTTACCTGCTCATTGGATTTTGGTATAAAAACACTTCGTATGCAAATGCTGCGAAAAAAGCATTTGTGATGAATAGAATTGGTGATCTAGGATTCTTGTTGGCGGTATTTCTGATATTGGGAACTTTTGGTTCTCTCGAATTTTCTACGGTATTTGCGGGGGCGAAGAATTTTGCTGCGGGAGACATCGCTGTCGTGAGCATCACCATATTGCTCTTTATCGCCGCAACGGGTAAATCAGCACAAATTCCCTTGTTTACTTGGCTACCGGATGCTATGGCTGGCCCTACGCCTGTATCGGCCTTGATACACGCCGCGACCATGGTGACAGCAGGTATCTATATGATCGCACGGTCAAATGTATTATTCGTACTTTCACCGATTACCCTACAACTGATTTCCATCATTGCAATTTGTACCGCCTTGCTGGCCGCAGCTATCGCATTAACACAAAATGATATTAAGAAAGTACTGGCTTATTCGACAGTTTCACAATTGGGCTATATGTTTCTCGGCCTTGGTGTAGGCGCTTTTACAGGGGCATTCTTTCATGTATTGACCCATGCATTCTTTAAAGCTTTACTCTTTCTCGGTGCCGGATCAGTGATTCATGGGATGAGTGATGAACAAGATATGCGAAAAATGGGTGGATTGAAGAAAGCAATGCCGATCACTTATATGACCATGCTTATTGGAACGATTGCAATCGCGGGTATTCCACCGTTTTCCGGATTTTTCTCCAAAGATGAGATATTAGCTCATGCTTTTGCAGCCAATCCGCTCTTATGGGGCCTCGGATTTTTGGGCGCGTTAATGACAGCTTTCTATATGTTTAGAATGCTATTTATGACGTTCTCTGGTACGTTCAGGGGCACGGACGATCAAAAACATCACCTGCACGAATCACCCAAGAGTATGACTGTCCCTTTAATGGTATTAGCAGTGCTTTCTGTTGTTGGTGGAGCGATCAATTTACCGGCAGCGCTAGGTGGAAACCACTGGCTGGAAGATTTTCTGGCACCGGTATTTGCCGAGGGAAAGGCATTGGTGCCTGCTGCACATCATTTGGAGCATAGTACCGAATATATGCTGATGGCGGTTTCTGTAGTCGGTGTACTCATTATGGTTGCCCTTGCTTACAATATTTACGTCAAACGTCAGCAGACACCTGAGGGAGATGAAGTTCCGCGTGGTTTTCTGGCAAATCTTTCCTACCATAAATTTTATGTGGATGAACTATATGATGCGGTTATTGTACGTCCGATCAACTGGCTGTCGAGTTTCTTTGGCAATGTGGTGGATCAACGTGGGATCGACGGGATCGTCAATGGCGCTGGTAAAGCGACATTTGATACTGGAAAAGTGCTCCGCCTGTTGCAAAATGGAAATGTTGGCTTTTATTTATTGATGATGGTAATTGGAGTGATTGCTATTTTCATTTATGGATTTTTGAGTCTTTAATATTTAGTATAATCGATGGATAACCTTTTTCTACTTATTTTATTGCCGTTAATAAGCGCATTGATTTTAGCGCTATTAAAGACTAATGCCGCAAAGTTAATCGCGTTGATTTTATCACTAGTGTCGCTGGCATTGACTATTCCGTTCCTGTGTCAATTTGACCCAAATGGCGGAATGCAATTTGAAAAAAATTGGGCGTGGATTTCGGCATTACATATTCATTTTCACCTCGGGATAGATGGGATTAGTTTACCGTTGATCTTGTTGACCAATGGATTGATGCCCTTTATTATTGCAACTACTTTTGCTAAAAACTATAAAGGTAATTTTTATGCCTTGATGGCATTTATGCAGGCGGGATTACTGCTTGTATTTATGGCATTGGATGCTTTTACATTTTATGTTGGTTGGGAGATCGCGTTGATTCCGATTTATTTTATCTGCGCGCTTTGGGGCGAAGGTGATCGTATCCGGGTTAATCTAAAGTTTTTCATTTATACCTTTCTGGGAAGCCTTCTGATGTTGATCGGGATTCTTTATCTCTATCAGCAAGTGCCTAACCATGATTTTGAGTGGACTTCCTTTATCGCGTTGGAATTGGAAGATAATACGCAGCGTTGGTTATTTTGGGCATTTTTTATTGCGTTTGCGATTAAGATTCCCATTTTTCCATTTCATACCTGGCAACCCAATACCTACACAAATGCTCCGGCGGCGGGCACGATGTTATTAGCTGGTATTATGCTGAAAATGGGGGTATATGGTTTGATGCGCTGGTTATTGCCGGTGGTTCCTACGGGAGTAGCATTGTATGGACAATTTGCAATGATCCTATGTGTCATCGGGATTGTGTATGCTTCTATCATTGCCATAAAACAGGATGACGCCAAGCGGTTGATCGCCTATTCCTCTATTGCACACGTTGGGCTGATCAGTGCGGGGGTTTTCTCTTGGAATACGAATGGCCTAAGTGGGGCAACGATACAAATGTTAAATCATGGTATTTCAGTTGTCGGTCTTTTTTATGTGCTGGATATTGTACAGCAGCGTACACAGACACGACGCCTGTCTGAACTTGGCGGAATAGCAAGCAAAGCGCCAAAACTGGCCATATTTTTCATGATTATCTGTATGGGCGCTGTGGGATTGCCGTTAACGAATGGTTTTATTGGTGAGTTTCTGCTGTTGAAAGGTGTATTTCAATATGGATTCTGGTTTGCAGTTTTTGCCGGATTAACGCTGATATTAGGGGCTGTGTATATGCTTCGTCTTTATCAGCAGACGATGTTGGGAGAAACAACGGACAGGACGATACAGTTTGAGGATGTAAAAGGACGAGAGATCCTTGTATTGGGTTTGATCTCTTTGTTGATTCTCTATATCGGTATATTCCCGAATTTCCTATTGAATCTTTCTGCGGGTTCTGTGGAAGTTTTAAGTACATTTTTAGGCAGATAAATAGATATATCAAATTGTATGGGAGCTATAATTACACTTTCAATATTAGCATTAGTTGTTCTTTATCTTGGTTTGTTCAAGGCAAAAACACTGCTTCTACCTGTTTCTATCCTTGGATTCTTGATTGCCATTGGTTTCTTGTTGAACGACTGGACAATAGACAAGGGACCACTTTTTAGCGGGATGGTCCATTTTGATCATTATGCGATTGCTTTTTCGGTCTTATGTATTGCTGTTACGTTGTGTATATTTATTATCTCAAAGGGCTATTTTGATGAAGGTGGGCAAGTGGCGGAATATTATTCATTATTGATATTTTCATTGACAGGAGCTGTTCTGGTAAGCAGCTATCATAATTTTTCCATGCTCTTTTTGGGTATTGAAATCATGTCTGTCGCACTTTATATTTTGGTAGGTATCCGTAAACGGGATAAAGCGTCAAATGAGGCGGCACTGAAATACTTTTTGATGGGGGCATTTTCCACCGGATTTTTGTTATTTGGGATCGCTTTATTGTATGGAGCGACAGGTTCATTTGATTTGGAGGAGATAAAAGCATATGTTGTAAACAACCCCAATACGATCTCACCTTTATTTTATGGTGGTATCTTATTGCTGATTGTTGGTCTCACCTTTAAAGTTGGTGCGGCACCATTTCACTTTTGGACACCGGATGTCTATGATGGAGCACCTATCTTGATCACAAGTTATATGAGTACTGTCGTCAAAGTGGCTTCTTTTGCGGGGTTATTACGGTTGTTTAGCTACAGTTTACTTCCTTTACAAGATTTTTGGACACCAGTATTCCTGATCATCGCGATTATTACCTTGTTTGTCGGAAATATTTCCGCTGTCATGCAATCTTCTTTCAAGCGTATGCTGGCGTACTCCAGTATTTCTCACGCAGGCTACATGCTGTTCGCCATTATAGCGGTCGGGGCTACTTCAGCCAATAGTATTTTCGCTTATGGGCTAGCGTATTCACTTGCGACAATTGTTGCGTTTACTGGGTTGATCCTTGTCAAGAAGACAACGGGATCAGAGCATTTTGAAGCATTTAACGGATTAGGAAAACGAAATCCAATGTTGGCATTTGCAATCACTGTAGCCATGCTTTCACTTGCCGGTATTCCATTAACCGCAGGGTTTATTGGTAAGTTTATGATGTTCTCATCAGTCATGGAGAATTACCATATTGTGTTGTTGGTGTTAGCGGTTATCAATGCCGCAATCGCAGTCTATTATTATTTGAAAGTGGTGGTTGCGATGTATTTTAGAGACAGCGAAGAATCCTGTGTAAATGTGCAATGGAATTACTCATTCATTCTATTGCTTGCGGTTGGATTGACCATCCTTATCGGCGTATATCCAGACTGCCTTTTAAAGTTAATATAAAATTTCTGTTAAAATACTTGTTGTTTATTAAAGCATAGCGATATCGTTATGCTTTTTTTATATTTATTGGTATAACTCTTGAATACAAATTGTATATTGTAAAAAAGAAATCCTATCAGTTTGAAGATGGTGTTTAAAGTGTGTGTTAAATCTTTTTCAATAAGCTTTTTTAGTGTGTTAGTGTTCCTGCTGTTCGGGGGGGAAGTGGTTGCGCAAGAATTTCTTCGCGGTAAGGTTGTTGATGCACAGACGGGCAAGGGAATTGCACGTGTATCGATAAACTGGGTCGGCGAGGAGGGAGGAGGTATCAGCGATACGCTTGGCTACTTTAAGATTCAGGATATAAAACAACATCGGCAATTGACATTTGGGGCAGTGGGATATGAGCGAAGGACGATAGACGTACACCGGGGCCCTGATACGTTGATGACTGTTCGGTTGACGTCGAAAGACAATACGCTGGATATGGTTGTCATCAATCGAAAAAATAGGAAACCAAAGGATCCTGCAATTGCGCTGATAGAACAGGTCATTGCCCATCGTCCGCAAAATCATTATACCCGTATTCCCGAGATCCGTTTTGATGAGTACGAGAAGACGCAATTTGGCTTTGTGAACCCAGAAGATAAAGCAAAAAAAGTTCCAAAGCCTTTTCGGTTTCTTTTTGAAAATATTGACTCGACGGTATTTCGAGGCGTAACGATAGCTCCATTCTACATGGAAGAAAATTATGCAAACGTCTATTCATCGCATGATCCTAACCGGAGTAAAAAGATTGTCACTAGCCACAATCAGACAGAACTAAATCCCCGTTTTTTCAATAACGACAATTGGCAGACCCGTTTCCAGA
Organism: Sphingobacterium athyrii; assembly: GCF_003071065.1. Taxonomy (GTDB): domain Bacteria; phylum Bacteroidota; class Bacteroidia; order Sphingobacteriales; family Sphingobacteriaceae; genus Sphingobacterium; species Sphingobacterium athyrii. The sequence continues at coordinate 70,343 of NZ_QCXX01000004.1, forward strand.
CCATACTTCGGAACGTCGATCTCTACGAGAATAATATACAAATCGCAAATAAGGGGATTTTGAGTCCGATAGCCACAGGCGCCACCACCTTTTATAAATACCATATAGAGGATACCGTCCAGATAGCTGGTAAAGACTATATCGAACTTCATTTTGAGGGTAAATCCAAGATTGATTTACTTTTCTACGGTGTTCTCCTTATCTCAGACGATACGCGGTTTGCTGTTCAACAGGCCACATTGAATATTGGAAAGGCGGCAAATATCAACTGGATCAATGATGTACAGATCGATTTAGGCTACAGCGAATTTAAAAACGGTAGTATGATTCCGGTACATACCGATTTAAAGATATTGTTTGGTGCAAGTAAATCGGATGTTTTATATGGACGTAGGGAAACGAAATACCTAGGACACCGGACAGACTCGATCTCGAATGATAACTTTGCGGGTGTGCCCGTTGAAAAAAGATACCTGCTTCAATCCGCGGCAAAGGTTCCGATGATTCAAGTCAGACCTGCACCGCTGAGCAAAGCTGAATTGGAGGCCTACCAGAAAGTGGATTCCGTTCAAAATATGCGCTCCTTCAACCAGTTGGTTGCTTTGGGGTACCTATTGGCAAAGGGCTATTACAATGCCGGAAAATTTGAGTTCGGACCGTTGGAGTACCTCTATAGCCGGAATAATTATGAAGGTAACCGTATCCGGCTGAGTGGCCGGACGACACGTCTGTTTTCCGAAAAGGCATTTATAGAAGGGTATGCCGCTTATGGCGATAAAGACAAGGAGATAAAATATTATCTAAGTACAGCATTTACCCTAAATGGCGAGCGTATTGTCCAGTTTCCAGCAAACTACCTGCGCTTTACTGTACAGCACGATGTCATGGAGCCCGGTCGTAATCTAGGCTTTCTAAAAGGCGACGGATTTTTCCGATCTTTTGGAAAGAATAGGCCAAATAAATGGCAATTTAACGATTTCTACCGTCTTGATCATCTGATTGAGTTTGGTAACCATGTGAGTATCGGCACAGCATTTACGCATACCCGCAGACAGCCAAGGGGTGATTTATTTTATATCAATACGCTACCCAGCCCCGATACCATCCGTAGGGTAAATACAAACGATTTACAAGTCATCCTACGCTGGGCTCCAAACGAGGATTTTACTTACCATAACCTAGATCGTGGTACAGTAGAAAATAAATACCCGATTTTTACACTTCAATATAACAGGGGTCTGAAAGGCTTTTGGGGAGCAGATTATAGTTATGATGCCTTACGGTTCAGTGTGTTCAAACGGATGTTTTTATCTCCGGCCGGACAGGCAGATTTTGAGTTCTCCGGAGGAAGGATCTGGGGTAAACATTTGCCGTATACCCTATTGGAGCTCCCCGATGTCTCCAAAGATAAAGCAGGGCCGCTGGTCAACTTTGATTTGATGGCCACTTCAGAGTTTGCATCCGACCAGTTTTTAAAATTGACCTATCATCATAACTGGAACGGGTTTTTCTTTAATAGAATCCCTTTGTTCAGAAAACTGAAATGGCGTGAACTGACAGGTTTTAAAGCTTTTTATGGAAAACTGAGCGATGTGAATAACCCTTTTGTAACGCCTGAAAATATTCAATTTGAAGCCGATAAAAATGGTATTGTCCAAACAAAAGCCCTGCGCAATAAACCCTATGTTGAAGGTTTGGTCGGTGTGGATAATATCTTTAAATTGCTTAGATTAGAGTATAAAAAGAGATTGAGCTACAAAGGTGGAGAAGGGGTGCCTTCAGATACCTTTACAGCATCCATACATTTTAATTTTTAGCTTTATGACCCAATATTCGAATTTAAAATATGAGGTTAAAGATAGCATCGGCTATATCCTAATAGATCGTGAACCTCAAATGAACGCCCTGAATCAAGAGACACTTGATGAATTACAGGAAATTTTTAAGCACTTCAATGCAGATAGCCATGTCCGTGGTATTATATTGACGGGAGCAGGCCAGAAAGCATTTGTCGCTGGGGCGGATATTAAGGAGTTTACTGACTTGTCAGTTGTTCAGGCACGTTGGTTAAGTGAGCGCGGGCATATCATTTTTACAGATCTTATTGAGGGAGCGCCAAAACCCGTTATTGCGGCCATCAACGGCTACGCTTTAGGTGGTGGACTTGAGATGGCGCTGGCTTGTCATATGCGTATTGCTTCTGAAAATGCAAAAATGGGACTTCCTGAAGTTTCGTTGGGACTGATTCCGGGTTATGGTGGGACACAGCGCTTGCCCGCTTTGATCGGAAAGGGGCAAGCTATGCAGATGATTTTGACCGGCGATATGGTTGATGCGCATAAAGCCTATGAAATGGGGCTGGTGAACGAAGTGGTTCCACAGGAAAAGCTGATTTCGCGTGCCGAAGAAATACTTCGGAAAATATTTACACGTTCACGTGTCGCGGTTGCCAACGCCATAGATGCCATCAATGCGGCTGCGGACAAAAAGCGGGATGGTAACAAAGTCGAGATGGATGCGTTTGGACACCTGTTCGGAACAGAAGATTTTAAAGAAGGGGTTTCGGCTTTTCTGGAGAAGAGACCACCCAATTTTCCGCTATAGTATAGGCCGTCTTACAGCATTAGAAAGATAGAAAGCTTCTCAAATTAATGGGAAGCTCTTCTTTTGTCCAAGACTTTACTTAGGCAGTAATAACTTCGAAACAGCGTATAAATTTGGTGCCCTTTAACAGAACTACTATTTGAAGCTTTGGTGTGCCAGAGAGTTTCTCAGCATAGACTATGGGGTTGTTCTTGTATATCCCTGCTATCTTTGAGGCAATCGATCGGGAATTTAATCCAACCTACTTTTGATACATCCTGCGATAATCTTGAGGAGACATCTTCATCTCTTTGGTAAAGGCCTTAGAAAAATGAAAGGGATCATAGAAATGCAGCTTGAAAGCGATCTCTTTAATTTTTAGCAGCGTAAATTGCAAATATGAACAGGCTCTTTGCATGCGCAATTGATTGTAGTATACCATGGGCGGATAAGAGGTCTTCTGTTTGAATAAGTTGATCAAGTGCGATTTTGAATAGTTAAAATGTGAAGCAATCTCGTCCAGACTAATGTTATTTTCCAGATTGTCCTTCATAAACAGGATGATATCCTGAATGATATTATCTACTTTAATCGGATTACTTTCTTTGTATTGCGTCGCATATTTGATGGATGCCAAAAAATATTGAAAGCAAAAACTTGTGTATTCTAAATTTTCTGGACTATAGCCCATTTCCAGATTTTGGTATATACTTTCAAATAACTGAAGTCGGTCGTTGTGCTTGTTTGTGTGGTTATCATTCATGTGATTGATCTGTCCGATGATATTTTCAAAAAGAGATGCTTCAGTACCTTGAAAGTGGATCCAATAAATACTCCAGGGGTCGTTGGCTCTGGAACCATAAGAATGCGTTGTGTTTTTAGGAATGATGTAAAGATCATTTCTGGAGATATTATAAGTTATTTCATCCTGTTTGATCCACCCATGGCCGTTTTCGCAATAAATCAAAATATATTCTGCACAGCCTTCCTGACGGTCACGATAATGCTTTTTTGCATTCGGATAGTAGCCAATATGTGTGATGTGTAATTTTGAAGTAATTGCATTGGAAGCTTGGTAGTTGCACACGGAATAAGGGAGTACAATTGCCTTCTCACCTTTGAATCCTTCTGCCATCACATCCGTATCTCTATTCATAAATCAGGGAATTTGGTATATGCTATAAAAATAGTAATATTTTACATGTTTATCGTGTTCACTTACATGATTTACATACAGTATTCCACTAATTTTACGTCAATAAATCTAAATATGTAAATTCTTATGCAAAAGACCACGACGACGTATTTGCTGTTAATCACTTTTGTGGCCGCTATTGGAGGGTTTCTTTTTGGCTACGATTGGGTTGTCATTGGAGGGGCGAAGCCTTTCTATGAGGCATATTTTCATTTGGAGTCTGCTCCTGCACTTCAGGGTTGGGCGATGTCGTCAGCAATTGTAGGCAGCTTTATCGGTGTATTGCTTTCGGGAGGTCTGGCAGATCGTTACGGTCGAAAGCCCCTGATTTATATCGCGGCGATTCTTTTTATTATTTCTGCTGTAGGAACAGGTATGGCTGCCAACCTTAGTCTCTTTATTATTTATCGTGTACTGGGTGGGATAGGGATAGGTGTGGCTTCTAATCTCGCACCGATGTATATAGCGGAGATAGCGCCCGCAGAAAGCCGCGGAAAATTTGTCTCCATCAACCAACTGACGATTGTACTGGGGATACTTGCAGCACAGATTGTCAATTGGTTGATAGCAAAGCCCGTGTTGCCCGAAGAAGTTATAGCCACAACATGGAACGGACAGCAGGGCTGGCGGTGGATGTTTTGGGCGGGAGCGATTCCGGCGGTTATTTTTTTATTGCTGCTTTTCCTGATTCCGGAAAGTCCTAGATGGTTATTCAACAAAGGAAGACATGAAGAGGCCCGACAGATTTTTTTACGGATGGGTGGTGATTATTATGCCAGCAAAAGTATGGCTAACATGGAAGTTACCGATACGGATCATAATAGACTAAAGAAAAAGAACCTATTTCGGGGTAAGTTATTAAGGCTTTTGTTTCTAGGAAGTTTTATTGCGGTCTTTCAGCAATGGTGTGGCATCAACGTGATCTTCAATTATGCACAGGAGATTTTTACAGCTGCGGGATACACGGTGTCGGGGATGCTTTTCAATATAATTATAACAGGCGTGATCAATGTCATATTTACCTTCGTAGGCATGTATATGGTCGATAGGGTTGGACGCCGCGCATTAATGTTGTTCGGTGCTGCAGGACTTTTCGGTATTTATGCGGCTTTAGGTGCTTGCTACTATTTCAATTGCAGCGGCATCTTTGTACTTCTCCTGGTATTAGCTGGAATTGCGGTTTATGCAATGACATTAGCGCCGGTAACTTGGGTTATCATTGCTGAAATTTTCCCTACGGCGGTTAGAGCGCAAGCGATGGCTATAGCGACCTCGCTGTTATGGATCGCATGTTTCGTACTTACCTATACCTTTCCGATGTTGAATCAAAGCTTGGGCGCAGCGGGCACATTTTGGCTGTATGGAATAGTCTGCTTGATTGGCTATGTCTTTTTGTGGGGACAATTGAAGGAGACCAAAGGTAAAAGTCTCGAGGAGATTGAACAGGAATGGTCGGATGAAGCGATAACACCCTAAATTTTGCAGATAGTTGCCCTTTTTAATTATTAAATCAACTTAAAGTATATAATCTAATAGCTATTTACAACATGACAGAATTGACACGTTACCTGATTAAATCCACAGTCAATCAGCGCGGTATAGTAAAAGTTTGGGCGGAATCTGTGGCGATACCGACCTACGCGGTTGGCGCGATGGAGAAAAATCCGATTTTTGCTGAAAAACGTGTGTACCAAGGTAGCTCCGGTGTGGTATATCCCTATCCCATTATCGAAAAAATTAGCGACGAGAAAAAGGACAAGGTCTACCAGGCACTATTTTTAGAAAATGAATATATCAAGGTAATGATTCTGCCTGAACTCGGTGGAAGAATCCATATGGCCTACGATAAGGTTAGAGAACGACATTTTGTCTATTATAATGAAGTGATCAAACCAGCACTGGTCGGGCTTACAGGTCCCTGGATTTCCGGCGGGATCGAGTTTAATTGGCCTCAGCATCACCGCCCGACGACCTTTATGCCAACGGAATATTTAGTTGAGCATAATACGGATGGCAGTGTGACGGTATGGTGCAATGAAATCGAACGTATGTTTCGGATGAAGGCCATGCAGGGATTTACACTCTATCCCGACAAAGCCTTTATTGAAATTAAAGTGCAGGTCTACAACCGCACTGCGTTACCACAGACTTTCCTCTGGTGGGCCAATCCGGCTGTTGTCGTCAATGATGATTATTATTCTGTTTTCCCACCCGATGTAAATGCCGTATTTGATCATGGTAAAAGAGAAGTTTCAACATTCCCGATAGCAACAGGAACTTATTATAAATACGATTATTCCGCTGGAGTTGATATCGCACAATACAAGAATATTCCTGTTCCGACCTCCTATATGGCCATCCAGTCAAAATATAATTTTGTGGGCGGTTATGAAGCCGGAGATACAAATGCGGGGATGTTACACGTTGCAGACCACCATATTTCTCCGGGAAAGAAACAATGGACATGGGGGAACGGTGATTTTGGTTTGGCTTGGGACCGGAATCTGACAGACGAAAATGGCCCTTATATCGAATTAATGGCTGGTGTGTATACTGACAATCAGCCCGATTTTGCCTGGTTGCAGCCTTATGAAGTGAAATCATGGTCGCAATATTTTATGCCCTATGCGGCTGTTGGCCATGTGAAGAATGCAACGAAAGATCTTGTCCTCAATATGGAGGTCCATCAACAGTGTGCTCACATTATCCTATACGCAACAGCGGTATTTGAAGGCCTTCATATTGTTTTGAGGAATAAGCAAGGGAGAGTTTATCTGGAGGAAGAGATCTATTGTTCCCCTCGGGATATTTATAAACAAACTGTTTCTGATTTACCGGGTAATCCCTTTGATTTGATCCTTTCGGTTTATGATAGCAATGGTAATGAAATGCTGCAGTATCAATTGGAAAAGCAAAGGGATAGTAGGGATATCCCCGAACCCGCACGGGCTGTTTCAGCACCGGAATCCGTTCACTCGACGGAGGAGTTATTCCTGGCAGGACAGCATCTTGAACAATACCGGCACGCTACCTATAATCCAATGGATTACTATCTCGAGGCACTGAAACGGGATCCGCATGACGCACGGTGTAACAATGCACTGGGAGCTCTATTATTAAGAAGTGGAAAGATAGCCGAATCTATCCCATACTTCCGTACCGCAATAGCAAGGCTTACCGAACGGAATCCAAATCCTTACGATGGCGAGGCCTATTATAATCTAGGCTTAGCTTTACAATTGTCCGGTGAACTGGATGCAGCCTACGCCGCCTTTTATAAGGCAACCTGGAATGCCGCCTGGCAGGATGCGGGGTATTTTGGTCTCGCACAAATAGATTCAAAACGCGGACAATGGGATGCTGCGCTGGAAAAAATAGAACGTTCAATAAACCGAAACTGGAAACACCATAAAGCCCGGCAATTAAAAACCTCGATTTTGAGAAAACTGGGGCGGGTAGAGGAAGCGTTGGGTTACATTAAAGATTCGCTGGAAATAGACCCATTCAATATGGGCTGTCAATTTGAATGGTATCTGCTGGCAAAGGACAAGACTGTTTTGACGCCGGTTCTAGATTTATGTCAAGTAAATAGACAGAGTGTGGTAGAATATGCGCTGGATTTTGCGCAGGCTGGTCTATATGAAGAAGCCATCCAGTTATTGGAAAAAACGATCGACGATCCGCAAACTGTATACCCAATGATATATTATGCGTTGGGCTATTTTAGTGCATGTATCGGACAAAATGATCAAGCAAAAGCCTATTATGACAAAGCTCGTATCATGGACCCGACTTATTGCTTCCCAAATCGGTTGGAAGAGATCCTTATACTTCAGGATGCAATCCTGCATAATAATGACGATGCAAAAGCCTATTACTACTTGGGGAATCTATGGTACGGGCGGAGACAACATCAAGATGCAGTGGACTGCTGGGAGCAAGCCATACAATTGGATCAACAGTACCCTACCGCTTTTCGAAATTTGGCTTTGGCCTATTATAATCGAATGGACAGGAAGGAGGAAGCCGTTGCTTTGCTTGAAAAAGCATTCGCATTGGATGAGACTGATGCCCGACTGCTGATGGAATTGCACCAGCTCTATAAGAAACAAGGGTACAACTATGGGGAGAGACTGGCGCTATTGGATCGCTATGCAGACCTTGTGGTTAGCCGAGATGATCTTTTCTTGGAACGGATTACACTTTTCAATCTCCTGGGGCGATACGAAGAGGCTAGACAACTGCTGGCTTCCCGACAGTTTAAACCTTGGGAAGGTGGAGAAGGAAAGGTGTCCCGTCAATATACAATCTGTCATCTGGAATTGGCCAAGGAGCGTTTAAAAGTCAACGACCTCAAGCATGCACTTGCACTGCTTGCAGCCATTGACAGCTACCCATATAATCTTGGTGAGGGTAAACTGATTACGATGGAGGAGAACGATATTGATTACTATAAGGGCATTTTATACCGTTCAATGGGAAATGAGGCGGAAGCAACAGCCTATTTCATCAAAGCTACACAAGGGGCTCAGGAACCTCAGCAGGCTCTCTTTTATAATGATCCGCAACCTGACAAGATATTTTTTCAAGGTCTGGCCTGGCGTGAACTCAAACAAGAAGAGAAAGCTCAACAATGTTTCCAAGGTCTAATTGATCATGGTAAAGCCTACTTGGACAGACCTTTTAAAATCGATTATTTTGCCGTTTCATTGCCCGATATGGATATCTGGGAGGACGACCTTGACCTTAAAAATAGGATTCATTGTCTATATGTAATGGGCTTAGGGTACCTCGGTAAAGGAGATTTGCCTTTGGCTAAGGGCCATCTTGCACAGGTGCGGGAATTAGACCCCAACCATCAGGGTTGTCTATCTATCTTACGTTCTTATTTGGAGGAAGTCATCCTAAATAATTAATTTCAGACATGTATCGTTATCTCATTTTATTGTTTGCTCTTTTACAGAGTTACTGCCTTTGGGCGGTCGAAGGGTATCAGCTCAATCTTGCTGGTCAGTGGAGTGTACAGCTTGACCCAGAGGATGTGGGTGTGAAGAACGGGTGGACCAATAGGTCTTTCGCAACATCCATCAAACTGCCGGGGACAACAGATGACGCGAGACTGGGAACGGCGAATAGCCTAGCTCCGGCGCTCACTAAACCTCAGCTTTCCCATCTGACGAGAAAACATCGGTATGTGGGCGTAGCTTGGTACACGAAAGAGCTATCTATCCCGCGGGGCTGGGCAGGTAAGGAAATGATCCTAAAATTGGAACGGATTATATGGGAATCCACGATCTGGATTGACGGCAAAGAAGTTCCTCAAAAACAACGAAGTTTGGTAAGTGCACATGAATTTTACTTAAGCTCGTTTCTAAAGGCCGGAAAAAAGCATCGTCTGACTATTCGCATTGACAACCGAAAGAAAATGGCGATCAGTGTCGATGATATGGCACATGCCTATACAGATCATACCCAGATTATGTGGAATGGTATCATCGGTTCGATGTATATTGAAGCCTTGGATAAAATTCATGTCAAACAGTTAAGTACTTTTCCGGTTTTGAGCGCAAAGCGAGTAGATCTAAGTATAGTACTTTCGAATAAAACGCAAAAAAATACTCGTAGCACGCTCAAGGTGAGGGTTAGAGGCAAAGGCGACAAGACGTTCCTTCCGGCGGTGGACAAAGAGATTTTGCTTATGCCGGGAGATTCCAGTATACAACTCAGCTATGATCTGGGGCCGGAGATGCGGGCATGGAACGAATTTTCACCAAATCTCTATGAAGTAGAAGTAGTGTGTCATTCGACTGAGGGCACAAATGTAACAAGTACCTCTTTTGGAATGAGGGAGCTGTCAAAAAAGGGTACGGCAATGAACATCAATGGACAACCTCTTTTTCTTCGGGGTACATTGGAGTGCAATATTTTCCCGTTGACCGGACATCCACCCATGGAAGAAGCTGGGTGGCTGAAGGTATTTACGACAGCTCGGCAATGGGGACTCAACCACTTAAGGTTCCACTCTTGGTGTCCCCCGGAAGCTGCTTTTGCTGTGGCTGACGAACTTGGGTTCTATCTGCAGGTTGAATTGCCGATCTGGGAAAATAATGTGGGTAAAGATGATGCGGTTTTAGGTTTTCTATATGAGGAGGCTGACAGGATGATCAAACAATACGGTAATCATCCGTCGTTCTGCTTTTGGAGTATGGGGAATGAATTGAGCGGTGACTTTGATGCCCTTAACACACTTGTAAAACATATAAAAGAGAAAGATCAGAGACACCTCTATACGGCGACATCATTTACTTTTCAACAAGGACATGGAATTTCCGGCGAACCTTTTGATGATTTTCTGATCACCCAGTGGACGGCAAAAGGATGGGTGCGAGGGCAGGGCGTATTTAACAGTGAGCCGCCGGTTTTTAATAAGAACTACATTGCTTCATTGGAAGGTGTTTCTATTCCTGTCGTTACGCATGAGATCGGGCAATATGCCGTTTACCCCAATTTGGATGAGATTAAAAAGTATACAGGTGTATTAAAGCCGTTAAACTTTATTGCTGTAGCCGAAGATCTCAAACGCAAAGGCCTATTGCATAAAGCTAAGGCCTATACAATGTCTTCAGGTAAGCTGGCCGCAATCCTGTATAAAGAAGAGCTGGAACGTGCGCTGAAAACACCGGGCATCAGCGGTTACCAATTACTGGATCTCCATGATTTCCCTGGCCAAGGTACCGCATTGGTGGGACTGTTAGATGCCTTCTGGGATAGTAAAAATATCCTTTCGGCAGCTGAATTCAGACAGTTTTGCGCCCCTGTGGTGCCCCTGCTTCAGTTTTCCAAAGCTGTATATACGAATGATGAAGTATTTGACGGGGTTGTAGACATCAGCAATTATGGTGCTGTCACATTGAGCGATCAGTTGGTCGAGTGGTCTATGAAAGATGGGGCAAAAACTGTTGCAAAAGGTCACTTTCAAACAGTCGTAGGTCAGAGGTACAATGGGAATGTTGGCCGCTTTGAAGTACCACTTCAAGCCATACAGCAAGCCAAAAAGTTGACACTTCATATTAATCTCAAAGGCACGAGCTATGAAAATCACTGGAATATATGGGTTTATCCCAAAGAAAATCAAAATGATTTTACTGAAGTAAGCTATACAAGGGAGCTGGACGACGCTTTACGGCTGTTGCAGGCTGGCAAAAAGGTTCTTTTAAATCCTGACTGGAAAAAAATTACAGGTATTGAAGGTAAATTTGTCCCAGTATTCTGGAGTCCGGTACATTTTCCGAAGCAGGCCGGAACAATGGGGTTACTCTGTGATCCAAAACATCCAGTGTTTGGTAGTTTTCCAACAGATGGGCATACAGACTGGCAGTGGTGGGATCTGCAGATCAACTCCACAACAATGGTCATAGATCAGATCAAAGGTGGAAAAGCCCTTGTCGAAATGATAGATAATTTTGCAAACAATAGAAAACTGGCTACACTCTTTGAGGGTTCGGTGGGGAAAGGTAAACTGATGGTGGCGTCATTTGATCTGGCGACTGATTTAAACAACAGGCCCGTCGCAAGACAGATGCTGCAATCCATACTCACCTATATGAATAGTTCGAGGTTTGCGCCAAAAGTTATCGAAAATCCTGAGGTATTACAAAAGATTCTGCAATATAAAGAGCCGCAGGAAAAGGCAGCTCCGAAAGCTATTTATTAAATATTATTTGGCTAATTTTCTGGTCACTATGGCGGTCTGTTCGTTATAATGGTCGATTTTGACTGTTGTTCATACTATTCTTTTGTTTCACTCGTTTTTAAGAGAACCACATTACTGTCTTTTCTTAAGTTAACAGAAATAAAAAAAATGACGAATAACGAGTTAAGAGCACTTGCTGAATGTTCACGTAGGGGCGATATAACAGGGATAGCGCAAATTTTTGCCTCGGCAACCAACAAAGCTGAATTTCAGGACTACGAGTTGAACGGCACCGTCAGCCAATTGATCAGATCACAGCACTATGACGTGTTGGACGAATTTATTGATAAGGGGTTTATTTCAACAGACCTTTATGATTATGATCGCTTTAGTTCAACCGTTATCACGGCCTTGTTAAAGCCGCAGATTTCAACGGAAGAACAGCTGGAAGCTTATTTAGCCTGGTTTAAGGGGTATCTGGAGCGTATAGATGATATTAATGAAGAAGTCGCCGGCACCACCTTATTTGAATATGCAATACAGGAAAATGTCAGCATGGCATTGTTGAAAGCCATTGCCGAAGCTGGAGCTGATTTACAGCGCATGGATCAATATGGACAGACGCTGCTTTTTAAAGTTTGTAACCTCCGTATGCAATCTGCGGATCGCATTGTGGAGCTGGTGGAATGGTTGTTATCCGAGGGTGTCGATCCCAATATCAGCAATGTCGAGCAGAAGACAGCTTTGCACATGGCTGTAGATACCATAAAAATGCCCGCCGTGGTCAAGTTACTGGATGCAGGTGCAGACCCCGGACTGAAGGACTGGCATGGTGAAAGTGTTTTTCATTATGCCGCCACAAGACAGTTTAATCCAGAACTATTGGAATTGCTTCTAAATTATGGGGTGCCAGATTTCCATAGTACCACTAAACAAGGGGAGAATCTGCTTAATGCTTTCCTGCGCACAATGCATACGGACAGTGACCAAAATTTAAAAATTCTTTCCATGCTATTGGAGCATGGTGCAGATTTTACCGAACCTTCGCTCTGGTATCAGAAAGAAAAGACCGGAGTCGACTGGTTGATAGAGAAGTCCGCTACCGTGTTGCAAGATGTAATATCAAAAGGATATCTGGATGTAAACTATATTGATAATGAAGGGAACACACTCCTACATAAGGTCTGTCAAGAACAAATCAATTACGATGAAAATAAAGCACGGGATCTATACAAGAAAGTGAAGTTTTTAGTAGCTGAAGGAATTGATCCTCAGATAGAAAATAGCAAGGACAAAAAAGCGGTTGATTATGCCATGGAGGACAATCTCAAGGTAAAGACCGTGGAGTGGTTATTAAAGCAATAAATAAAAAGAAAATTCATGTCTCAATCATTTATAGTTGCATGCGAAGGGGGAAAACGCAAGATTGCTGAAATCTTGTTGGAAAAGAACCAAGTCGATGTGTCATATACGGATGAATTAGGTCGAACAGCATTACATTATGCAGCTCATCGCGGATATTTGGATCTGGTAAAAAAGTTGGTCGAGGCCGGTGCGGCGGTGGATTATGAAGACCATCGCGGTGAGACACCATTGTATTTTGCCCTGCTACAAAAGCAGAAGCAAACCGCGGCTTATTTACTGGACAAAAACGCCAATATTCATATCAATGACTTCTTGGGCAATAGCTTATTACATATTACCGCACGGACCGGACAGCAGGAGATGGCTGAGAAACTGATCGCTGCAGGATTGGATGTAAATGCATTGAACAATGATGCGGAGTCGCCTTTGTTGTTGGCTGTGCAGGCAAAATATCCCCCTGTCGTTCAATTGCTGGTGTCACAAGGAGCCAATTTGGACATCACCGATAAAGCAGGCAATACCGCACTCAACATTGCAGTAGCATTGGGGTCGGTGCCCATTGTAAATATGTTGTTGGATAATGGCGCCGCAGTCAACACGTTGAACGATCAAAGCGAAGGCCCCTTGCTATTAGCCGTGAAAATGGGGAATCGTGTGCTCGCACAGAGATTACTAGAACAAGGCAGTGATATTTTTGCTGAGTCTGCCGAAGGGATCTCTCCAGTTTGGTACGTCTGTAATAGCAATCAAAAGGAGCTACTGGCGTTGTTTTTGGAAAGAGGGCTTTCTGCGGATTACGCTCGCCCTGTAGATTCATTTGATGGAAAGGATGGAAAGTATATGGAAAAGCTGATCGAGCGCACTGGTGGACGTACTTTTATTCTTGGATTTGAACCTCATTATGCCGGTGAAACATTATTACATACTGCTACGAAAATGGGTTATCTGTCTTTGGTAAAACAGCTGTTGGATAGTGGTGCGACTATAGACAAGCAGGATGCCTCCGGTAATACAGCTTTGCACTATGCGGCAGCATATGGGAAAAAAGATGTATTGCGTTATTTGCTTTCAAACGGTGCGCTGACTGATATTTCTAATGTTCTTGAGCAAAAGCCAATAGATTATTCCAATATGCAGGGATTTAATGAGATAACAAGATTATTGATAGACTTCGGTGCGAAAACAAACGCAGTGGATGATGGTCCCATCAGTGCAGGTGCCAGCATAGCACCACCAGCTTCGCCGATGGATATGGGGCTGAAAAAACAAGCTTTGTTTGATTTAAAGGATCTGCTGGATGCCGGAATTATCAATCAAGAAGAATTTGACCAGGAAAAAGCAAAGATATTGAAGGCCTGATCATCGGATCAAGCAGAATTCTTGGGGGGAATTGAAAAAATACTTAGTTTAGTGTTTTTAAAAACTAGAGAACACTTGGAAGCTGCCGAACGTAAATTATTATCCTTGTTAATGCCCGAAGGGCTATTAGAATATTTTCAGATTTTAGAAGTAGATCAGGTAGAAGATCAACTTCATATCTATTTAGATGAGCTTAATATTACTCCAGCGGGTTATGAAAATAGTAACCTAGAATCAAAAGGTTTTATGCCTTCTACGGAGATTTCCGATTTTCCCATTCGGGGGCAGAAAGTTACCCTGCATATCCGTCGTCGTCGTTGGACTGTTTTGGACACTGGAGAGATTATCACAAGAGATTGGAATCTAGTACGTGAGGGTACCCGAATGACAACAGAATTCGGGCTTTTTTTAAAGAAGATATTTGGATAACCATCCTGTAAGTGCCCAGTTAGTAGGTTTGTTCTTTCAGATGGATGGCAAGCTGCTACAAGATCAATATAAGAATCATCTGAGCGATTTCCATGATTGGGATCAAAAATCACATGCAGAGAATTGGACACTATTTCCACAGAATATAGCTGAACACTTAAGTATTGATGAGACCAGTTTTAGTAATGGTGAACTTTATACCATTGTAAGTAGTAAATCTGCAAAAGGTAGGAAAGGAACCATTCTAGCGACAATCAAGGGAACAAAAGCGGAAGATATTATCGCTGTATTAGAGCGAATTCCTCTTGGTACAAGAAACAAGGTTAAAGAGGTGACCATGGATATGGCTCCTAATATGGCTAAGGCTATCCGTAGATGTTTCAGAAATGCCAGGCGGGTAATAGATCGTTTTCATGTTCAAAAGCTAGCATACGATGCTGTTCAGGAACTACGGATCCAGTATCGCTGGGAAGTATTGGATATAGAAAGCCAAAAAATAAAGGATGCAAGAAAGCAAAGTCTTCCTTATGAGCCAGAGGTATTATCCAATGGAGACACCATCAGGCAACTATTGGCTAGATCTAGACATCTGTTGTTCAAGCACCCTGGGCGGTGGACAGAAAGTCAAAAACATCGTGCAGAGTTATTGTTTATTCGCTTCCCAAAGCTAAGACAAGCATATGATTTAGGGATTGCTCTGGGTGCTATTTTTACCAAATGCAAAGACAAAACACTTGCCTTTACCAAATTGGGTCTGTGGCATAATCAAGTGGAGAATGCGGGCATCCTATCTTTTGAGAGTGTAGCAAAGTCTATTGCAGCACACCACCCTGAAATCCTGCATTACTTTGACAACAGGAGCACAAATGCTTCAGCTGAGTCTTTCAATGCTAAATTAAAGGCTTTTCGCAGTGTATTCCGTGGTGTAAGAGATACTACTTTTTTCTTGTATAGGGTGATGAAATTGTATGCCTAATTATCTTTAACCCCCAAACTTTCGGTATGATCCTGATCATCATGGTTATTATTGCGTGTACATAGAAACAAAAAGACCTGCAAATTTTACATTTGCAGGTCTTTTTTTGTAGCCCGTAGGGGAATCGAACCCCTGTTTCAAGAATGAAAATCTTGCGTCCTAACCCCTAGACGAACGGGCCATTTTCTTTGTGATGCTGCAAATATAGAAGCTTTTTCAATAAGCGCAAAAAAAAAGTGCGTTTATATCGCTAATTCGCTGAAATTGAGAAAAATTATTTTTTAAGCGATCTCAGCCAACAGCATATGCAAGCATATATTCATTGAATTTTTCATAATGTACGTCAAAAGTCTGCTTGTGGTGGTTGCTGTCCAGTTCGAGTTTTAAGACACCTTGTTTTTGGTAGTCGAAGGGCTGTATCGTCATGTTGTTTAAGAAAGAGACCCCCGCATTCCCCTGAAGTTTATAGATGGCCTCTTTGGCACACCAACAGGCATACAACTGCTCGTATCGTGTATCGTCCTGTGTAATAAAAGCAAATTCAACGGGTTTGAGAAATTTATGTTGGATCCGCTCAACTTTTGTTTTGATAATTTCCATGTCGATCCCAACCTCCCCCTCGGTACTTATCATTGCGGCGGCATAGTCAAAGGAGTGCGAAAGTGATATCTTCTGTGGAAAATTGGCTAAATAAGGTTTACCGTTCGCATCGGAAGGGCAATCTATATAACGCGAAGTATTCAGAAGGGTCCGCAATAAGACACGTGTAGCAAGCCAATGTAACCTTCGTTTACCTTGATTAAAAGAACCCAGTTTAGCCTTCTCGCGCTCGTCCAGCTGAAGTTTGGATAACAGATCATCATCGGATTCTTCAATCCGCCAAATGGCAAATTTGGTTTGGCCATCTATTTCACGTAAATACACTAGACTCATACCCAAATTTAAAAAACAAATTGCAAATTATCGCATGTTCAATCAGGAGCGATTAGATAAACCGTCGTGTAGAATACAGACAGCAGGGGGAAAGCTGATTTTGGTACGCCCGTCAAAATGAACGAACTGAGCTGGTCGAAGCTTTAAAAGAGTCAATTCTCAATAAAAGCTGTACTTTAAATAAAAAATAGCGTAAAAATTTGTGTGAGAACCGTATTTTTGAATTTATATAGCATGGCCTGATGCTCTTGCTATCTTGATACACATGATTTTATCGGATAAAAGAATTCTTGAAGAGATTGAAAATGGCAGTATTGTCATTCAACCGTTTGACCGTAAGTGTTTAGGAACAAATTCCTACGATGTACATTTGGGCAAATATTTGGCAACCTATGCAGACCGCGTACTGGATGCCAAAAAACATAATGAAATTGATCATTTTGAAATACCGGAGGAGGGTTTTGTATTGGAACCTAATACCTTGTATTTGGGTGTAACACAGGAATATACAGAAACACATAAACATGTTCCTTTTTTGGAAGGAAAATCGAGTACTGGCCGTTTGGGAATTGACATCCATGCAACAGCTGGTAAAGGGGATGTGGGATTTTGTAATACGTGGACCTTGGAGATATCTGTCGCACAGCCCGTCAGGGTCTATGCTGGAATGCCAATCGGTCAACTGATTTATTTTGCTGTAGAAGGCGAAATCGAGACGTTTTACAATACAAAGGGGAATGCAAAGTATAATGGCAAGACCATACGTCCTGTCGAATCCATGATGTGGAAGAATAGTTTCTAAATGAAAAACGTTGGATGGATCATTTTAGGGATGCTGCTGATTATCGTGATCAGTGGATTGCTTTATTATTTTGTTCATCCAATGTTTGGCGGAAGCTTTAAAGGCGCCCGATTAGAGCGGATGAAACAGTCGCCAAACTTCAGAGATGGCGTATTTCATAATCTTGAAGTGACTCCCTCCCTAAAGAATGATGTAAATATCGTCTCTTTAATGTGGGATTTTCTTTTCAATAAAAAGCCGGGGCTGAAGCCATTGGTTGTGTTACCGGCGGTGAAATGTGATCTGAAAAATCTGCCGGCACAGGATCTTTTGGTCTGGTTTGGACACTCTTCTTATCTGCTGAAAATTGATGGCAAACTATTGCTCGTCGATCCCGTATTCAGTGAAAATGCTTCACCCGTACCGGGAAGTAACAAGGCTTTTAAAATTGCCGTGGATTATACAGCGGCAGACTTTCCTGAAATAGATTTCCTTTTTATTTCCCATGATCACTATGACCATCTCGATTATGAGACTGTAACCAAACTACGGGAGAAAGTCGGTCGGGTTATCTGTGGTTTAGGGGTGGGGGCGCATTTTGAATCCTGGGGTTATAAACCAGAACAGATTGTCGAGGGCGATTGGTATGATCAGGTTACTCTTCAGCCTGATTTTCAGGTAACTTTTACCCCCGCAAGACATTTTTCAGGCCGTAGATTTACAAGAAATAATACCCTTTGGACTTCCTTTGTCCTGAAAACAACGAAATACAATTTGTTTTTAGGTGGTGACAGTGGTTATGGTAAGCATTTCAAGACAATAGGGGATCGATTCGGCCCGTTTGATCTGGCTATATTGGAGAACGGGCAGTATAATGATGCCTGGCATTATATCCATTCGTTGCCCGAAGAATGGGGGCTTGAAACCAGAGACTTACAAGCCAAAGTCACTTTGCCCGTTCATTCGTCAAAATTTGCCTTGGCAATGCATGGATGGAAAGAACCAATGGAAAAGTTTTATGAAATTGCCCAAAAAGAAAACAGTAAACTCATTACACCGAAAATAGGGGAACTGGTGCATCTGGACAAACTGGATACAATATATGCTCCCTGGTGGCGGGAAGTCAATTAAATTATACCTTGTTCTTTTCAGCAATCCACAGTGACATATATTTTGTGCTCTGTACAGTGTGATGTAGGAGGATCTGGCTAATAAAATTGTGTTGCCGATGTTTGTCCAGCTGTACCTTCAGTAAGGATAGATTGGTCATAAAGTCCGCTTGATATTTGCGTTTCTCGTAGCGGTCGTTGATGATACGGATACCATTGGCCTGCGCTGTTGCCCAGGCGACTTTGTCGTTATAAAGCGCCATGGTTTTTTGGCAGAAAGCTTCGGGTTCATCTTCAATAAAACCATTCCAGGATAGATTTCCCTTCATCGCCTCAGCGCCAATCGATGTTGTGACGGTGGGGGTACCGGTATGCATGGCGTCGATAAATTTGCCTTTCACTCCGGCCCCAAATTGAATCGGCGCAATCAATAGTCTGTAGTTGGACATGGTGTCCTTTGCAGAATCTGTTCTTCCTTTGATATGAAAATTCTCTTTGGGATTATGTAACTGAAGTACTTTCTGTGTCGGATATGCCCCATAGATATGTAACTCTACTTTAGGGAGCATTTTACGAAGAACTGGCCAAATCGTTGTCTTTAGGTATTGCACGGTATGCCAGTTGGGTTCATGGATGAAGTTGCCGATAAATAGCAGATTTCTTCGTTCTTCAAATGACTTCCATGCATTCGTCTGGTCGACCGTAATTTCATCTTCCAGAAAAGGTAGATAGTATAGGATATCAGGCGAAATCCGAAACACTTCCGTCAGGATTTTCATTTCAGACTCCGAGATAATTAATGATAGATCACAACGCAATATGGAGGCAATCTCCCGCTTTGCCGTGTCTGTAAACAATTCCTGAAAGGAAAAATCGTCTTTATTTTTGACGCAGGTTTGCCGTGCCTGTCGTAAGAAATGGAGGTCCTCGGTGTCGAGCACCCGAAGTGCATCGGGACACTGTTGAGCCACCCTCCAGCCATATTGCTCCTCGACCATGAACCTGTCGAATACAACAATATCGGGTTGTAACCATGCAATAAATTCGTCAAAACTATCACTATTGAGCACAATAGCCTGTTCGCTAATACCTCGCGACTTTAATGGTGCACTATAGGGAGATTTGGCTGCTGCAGAAGCAAAGGTTATTTGATAAGAACGATCCAGGAATGTCTCGATCAGTTGCATCATCCGAAAACCGGCGGCTGATGATGTTGGTTCTGGCCAAACCAGTCCGATGAACAATACCCTTTTCTCTTTCATGGGTGAAAATTACTGATTAATGTCAAAAGAATTGATGAAAACTTAACAATTTGTCATTTTGAAACGATTAGCTTTATTTCGTGTTTATATATACGGTACGGTTATTAGACAATAAACGATAATATGGGCAAGACTATTGTTCAACGCATTAGACGTTTTTCACCAAAAACCTATTGGAAGGAACTAATAGCTGTTTTGGTTATTTTATTGGCTTTCGTTTTTTTTAGAAATGAAAGGAAAGAACTCGCTGCCATTATTCCGCAGTTAAAAGCGGCAGATCTAACCTGGGTTTCGGTCGGCATCTGTATAACCCTGCTCTATGTCCTATTGCAAGGGGTGATGTATGTGCAGAGTTTCAAAGCCATTGGTCTCTCGATCAATTTGAAAATTGCCATAGATCTATTCCTAAAAAGAAATCTGCTCAGTGTATTTCTTCCTGCGGGCGGCATTAGTTCCCTCGCTTATACAACTACTCAGTTGCGAAAGCGGAATCTGAATACGACACAGATTCATCAGGCTGGCGCACTGTA
Source organism: Sphingobacterium athyrii (assembly GCF_003071065.1). GTDB lineage: Bacteria > Bacteroidota > Bacteroidia > Sphingobacteriales > Sphingobacteriaceae > Sphingobacterium > Sphingobacterium athyrii. The sequence goes on from NZ_QCXX01000004.1 coordinate 90,558, forward strand.
TGGGTATGTCGGACTGTTAACCGTCTTTATGATTGGTGTCCCCGTCATATTGTATACAATTTGGGACAATAAAAATTTTGGTGATGCCTGGATTTCACTGTTAATTTTGGGTATACTGCTCGCTATTGTATTCTGGCTCGTATGGTCTTTCCGTACACACAAAGGAATTTACCGTTGGGTAGAACTAAAATTTCCTGCTGTTGCCTCTAATATAGACGAGATATTTTCCGGGGAAGTAAAAATGAAATATCTTCTGGGTACCGTGTTGGCGTCTATGGTTGTTGAATGCTGTGGGATAGCCCATGCTTTTGTCAGCATGTATGCGCTGGACTTGGATCATTCCTTTGAAGCAGCGGCTATCGCCTATACCGTTTCAGTGGTTTTAATGATTGTGTCACCTTTTTTAAGAGGTTTGGGAGCCGTGGAATTAACGATGCTGTATATCTTCAAGGCCTATGGCTACGGTCAGGCAGAAGGCTTGGGAATAACCATTCTTTATCGTGTATTTGAGTTTTGGTTGCCACTATTGTTAGGGTTAATCGCTTTCGCTTGGCGGGGTAGACAGCTTTTGGCGCGTGTAGGGCCAGCACTGCTGATCTTCTTCTTGGGCATGGTCAATATTGTGTCGGTGCTGACACCGCCTTTGGCCGATCGCATGAAGCTAGATCGGTTTTATTTACCCCTTGAAGCAATCCATGCATCTAAGTTTATGGTTTTTGTTCTAGGAGTAGGTTTGTTGGTTACGTCGGCTTATTTGATCAAAGGTTTTCGTGTAGCCTTTTGGATCGCTGTTATTTTTAGTACACTGTCGTTATTTGGGCATGTGTTTAAAGCGTTGGACTATGAAGAGGCATCGGTGGCCTTAATGACGCTCGTTTTTTTGGGGATCAGTTATAAGCAATACCCAATTAAAAGCAATATTCGCTGGGTGAGGATCGGGTTTGTAACATTCGTCGTTGCATTGGTCGGGGTCTGTTTATTCGATGTATTGAGCTTCTACTTTATCGATAAGCAACATTTTGGAGTTGAATTTACTTGGCGGCAATCCATTTATCATACCGCAAAGAGCTTTTTGTTGTTCGCCGATGACGATCTGATGCCACATACCAATTTTGGGCAGGAATTCTTACGCATTACGCAGGTCCTGGGGATTTTTTGCTGGTTCCTTCTGATCTATGCGCTCGCCCGGCCACGCCTGATCGCAGATGAAGATTCTAGTAAATCCGAACGTGAACGGGCGCAACAGCTACTGGATGAATTCGGACAGTCTCCCATGGATTTTTTCAAACTCGGGAAAGACAAATATCTTTTTTTCTCTGAGATTTCCGAAGGGTTTACCGCCTATAGATTGGCAAATGAGTTTGCCATAGTATTGGATGAGCCGGTTTGTGAACAGGGGGATAAAGAAGAGCTTGTCGAGGAGTTCGATCGTTATTGTTATGCCAATGGATTAAAAGCGATTTATTATCGGGTCGATGAAAACAGCCTGGTTCATTTCTCATCGCTTCGTAAGCAGAAGATCACCATTGGGCAAGAAGCTGTTTTGGAACTGGAAACATTTACGCTCGAAGGAAAAGAGCGTAAATCATTGCGCAATGGACTGAATGCAATCCAGAAAAAGGGATTTACAACCGCAGTGCTGAAGGCTCCGCAGCATGCAGCAGTCCTTGATGAGCTTCGGGCTATTTCGGACGAATGGCTAAGAGAATTTGATAAAAAAGAAATGGTTTTTTCTCAGGGAATGTTCAATACCGCAGAACTGATCGAACAGGATATTATTGTGCTTAAAAATGGGAACGGTAAAATCGTCGCTTTCTTGAACGTCATTCCCGATTATGCCAAAGATGAATGCACTTATGATATGATCCGAAAATCACTGGAAGCACCCAGCGGGAGCATGGATGCGTTGATTGTAGAGATGATCAGTTATGCAAAAGCGCTAAAATATAGTTACCTGAATCTGGGAATGGTTCCGATGACGGGGCTGGAAGCAACAGAGAGCCCCGCAGAAAAGATTATGAAATTTGCGTCAACGCGACTTGGGAATTTTAAACATTATCACAGCTTACGTGATTTTAAAGCGAAGTATGCGACTTTTTGGGAAAACAAATACCTTATCTTTGATCATGATTTTGATCTGATACAGCTTCCGGTTGCGCTAGTTAAAGTAATGAAACCGAATGATTAGTATCATCTTGAGCGTTATTCGGCGAGTAATACTGATCCTATGAAGAAGTTGACCGTTTTATTTATCATTGGTTGCATGGCATTTCATGCCCTCGCCCAACAACGTTTGATCGAGATGAAATATTGGAACAACAAAACGGTATTGCCCCTGGTCCTTTATTTGAGTGGAGATGGTGGTTTCAATTCTTTTTCGAATAAGATCTGTCGGTTAATTGCCGATGCTGGATATGCTGTGGCTGCGATTGATTCCAAGAGCTATTTTTGGAAGAAAAAAACACCTAAGGATATCGCTGCGGATATGTCAAATACACTCAAAAATCTGATGTTGTCTCGACAGAATCACCAGCTTTTTATTGTGGGATATTCGTTTGGAGCAGATGCGGTACCTTTTATCATAAACCGTATCGATCCCTTAATAAAGAAAAATGTACGTAGCATTGTGTTACTGGAACCATCGGTATCGACCGATCTGGAGATACATATTGCCGATATTTTGGGTAGAAGCAGCACCAAGCGGAGCCTTGATGTAGTTGCTGAGATAAACCGGATAGAAGGTGTCAAAACAAGTGTGGTGTTAGGAGATGATGAGGCCGAATTTCCGGTAAAAAAGATTACATTAAAAAACTTTAATAAGAAATATCTTTCGGGTGGACATCACTTTAGCGGCAATGCGGAGCAGGTCGTTAAAACAACATTATCTCTTTTTTGATATTTCTTATCCTAGATCAAATAAATTACGAAATGGAGCCGCTATTTTTGAATTAGTTTTAAATAGAGAAGACACATGGAATTAGGAATAGGAATGTTTGGTGACTCCAGGATAGATCCCGCTACAGGTCAGATTCAGGCGCCACAGGATAGAATGAAAGAAATTATTGAGGAAATCAAACTGATGGATCAGGTTGGACTGGATTTCTTTGGTATCGGTGAACATCATCGGGCAGATTATGCTGTTGCTGCCCCGGAGATCATATTGGCTGCTGCGGCTACGGTGACAAAGGACATCAAGCTGGGCAGTGCTGTTTCCGTATTGAGTTCGGCGGACCCCGTCAAACTATATCAGGATTTTGCGACAGTTGATCTCTTGTCTGATGGTCGGGCAGAGCTGATGGCGGGCAGAGGGTCATTTATTGAGTCATTTCCGCTCTTTGGATATGACCTAAAGGATTATTCAGATCTGTTTGAAGAGAAATTGGAATTATTACTCCGGTTGAATAAACAAAATCCGGTTACCTGGCGCGGAAATTTTAGGGCTCCTTTGATCAACCAGGAAATTTTTCCACGTCCAAAGAACGGATCTTTGCCGATCTGGGTTGCAGTAGGTGGTACTACATCATCTGTTATTCGTGCCGGAAAACTCGGTTTGCCGGTCATGTTCGCAATTATTGGAGGGATGTATGAAAGTTTCGACCATTTGTTTGAAATGTATCGCCAGGCGTATGAAGATAATGGACACGATATGTCAAAATTTCAGGTCGGGGTGCATATGCACGCCTTTTTTGGGGATAATAGCAGGCAGATTGCAGATTACTATTATCCCATCTACTCGGCACAGATGGATCGTGTCGGAGCTAGCCGCGGATGGCCACCTTATCAGCGGACACAATATGATTTTGGCAGGTCTTCAAGGGGGCATCTTATTGTTGGGGATGCTGAATATGCCGTTGACAAAATTTTGGCAATTCATGAAAAATTTGGATTGACGCGTTTTTCGGCGCATATGGACGTTGGTGCTCCGGGACATAAAGAGACGTTGCGGTCAATTGAAATTTACGGTGAAAAAATAGCGCCTAAAATTAGAGCAGTACTCAATAAAGATAGCTAAAGAACACATTATCATTTTTTTTAAGCAGAGATATTGCCTACCTTTGCCAATAAATTATTTTAGATAGTAAGATGCTTGGACTTAAGTTGTTGACAGATCCGCGATGGGCTAATATCGCAGAGGGGAATTTGGAAGAGATTTTGACAGATCATGCGTGGTGTGAACAAAAGGCAGCTTCAAATGCAATATCCTTGATCACAAACAACTCAGAGCACGAGGATTTGGTTCATGAATTGACAGCCATAGCCATTGAAGAGATGGAGCATTTCAAAATGGTTATTGACATCATCAAAGAACGGGGCTATACATTGGGTCGCGAGCGGAAAGATGACTATGTAGGTCAGTTGATGAAATTTTCCAAAAAGGACGGTAGCCGGAATATGGCGTTTATCGATAGACTATTATTTGCTGCAATGATTGAAGCACGTAGTTGTGAGCGGTTTAGGGTCTTGTCTCAAAATATCCAAGACAAGGAGCTTGCTCAGTTTTATTACGATCTGATGGTTTCCGAAGCGAACCACTATACAACTTTCCTTAATTTTGCAAGGAAATATTCCGTAGATGTCGATGTGGAAAAACGCTGGAAAGAGTGGTTGGACTTTGAAGGTAAACTGATCCAGTCTTACGGAAATAAAGAAGCCATACATGGCTAAAGGATAGCGAATCTACCTATTTTAAAACACATACATAACAGTTGTCCCGTTCTATTTTCTTTAGAACGGGATTTTTTGTCACTTAATTATTCTTATCTTTGTACCGTGATCGAAAAAAGTAAAATAATAGATATCAGGAGTTTGTCTTTGAGTCAGATCAAAGATCAACTGACCGCGTTGGGTGAACAGGGCTTTCGTGCAAAGCAGATTTATGAATGGATATGGGAAAAATCTTGTACAGATTTTGATCAAATGAGTAATTTGAGTAAGGCCCTGCGTGAAAAGCTGAAGGAAAATTTTACGATTAATGCAGTCAAAGTTAAAGAGTCACAAATCAGCTCGGACAAAACTATTAAAAGCAGCTTTAGGCTCTATGACGGTAATATCATAGAGGGTGTATTAATTCCGGCACCTGAGCGTATGACTGCCTGCGTGAGTTCGCAGGTGGGCTGTAGCCTGACCTGTAAATTTTGTGCAACAGGTTACATGGATCGAAAACGTAATCTTAATGCAGATGAAATTTATGACCAAGTGGTACTTATCAGTAAGCAGGCTGAAGAGAACTATGGTCAGCCTTTGACAAATATTGTCTATATGGGCATGGGCGAGCCGCTATTGAATTACGCCAATATGATGAAGTCTGTTGAACGGATCACCGCTCCGGATGGCCTTAATATGGCTGCGAAACGAATCACTGTGTCAACAGCCGGTATTGCGAAAATGATCAAGAAACTAGGAGACGATCAGGTACGGTTTAACCTCGCTCTTTCACTACATGCGGCAAATGATAAAAAGCGTAATGAGATTATGCCAATCAATGAGCAGAACTCTTTAGCCGCATTAGCTGAAGCGCTAAAATACTTTTATGCGAAGACAAAGAGTCCGATAACATTTGAATATATTGTATTCAATAATTTCAATGACGAGTTGGAAGACGCCAAGGAGCTTGCTAAATTCTGTAAGCATGTCCCCTGTAAAGTAAATTTGATTGAATACAACCCAATTGCTCTGGCCGACTTCCTGAATGCCGAAGCTGACAAGATAGACGTATTCGCGAATTACCTAAAAAGCCAGGGAATCATCACCAATGTAAGACGAAGCCGAGGAAAGGATATTGACGCAGCTTGCGGACAATTGGCCATAAAAGACAAGGATAAAGAGACTGCTGAGGCTTAGTTTGCAATATTGTTGCTATCTTTAACTTAGGAAGTTAGCATGATGCCATTTGATCTACGGAATATTCTTGGTGATTTTGTTTCCATATTCTTTCCCAAAGAATGTGCCTGTTGTGGCTGTGTGCTGAAATATCAGGAAAAATATATCTGTATTGCCTGTGATTATCATCTGCCTTATACCAATTTTCATACATATTCGGATAACGATACCGCTAGGCAGCTCTGGGGCAAAGCGCCTATAGAAGAGGCTTGCTCTTTTCTCCTCCTACAAAAGGGGAGTCGTGTAGAGCGGCTAATCTACCAGATTAAATATAATAACCAGCCATTTTTGGCTGAATACTTTGGTTATCAGTATGGCCTCAAGCTCCTTCAATCCGAACTGTACGTTGGATTATCGGCTATTGTTCCGATACCATTACATACGAGTAAGCTTCGGAAAAGAGGTTATAATCAATCGGCTTATTTCGGTCGTGGGCTGTCGCGGGCGATGCATATTCCGTTATGGGAGGACGTATTGATCCGTAAACGGGCAACAATGACACAAACAGGTAAGGACCGTTTAGCGCGTTATGAAAATGTGGAAGACATCTTTGTCTGCAAAGAACTTTCAATGCCACAAGATGCACATATTTTACTTGTTGATGATGTACTTACTACCGGTGCAACCATTGTCTCAGCTGCAATTACCCTGCAGGAATCCCTCGGATGCAAAGTGTCCGTGGCAACCTTGGCCAGAGCCCAATAGTTTTATTCGATAGCCGAGTTTACCGCCAATCAGTGCCTCCTGTCGACATAATTCAACAGATAGGCAAATCCGGCCATGCCAATTCCTACAGAATCAGCAAATAAATCCCACCAGTCACCACTACGGTAAGTAAAAATATAGAGCTGAAGTATTTCCGTTAATCCTGCAAACAGAAAACCGAAAAAAGAGACAATAAAGATGGGTAACCAGCGTGTTGGTTTTCCGCTAAATTGTTGAATAACACCGTTGTACATCAGTGTGCAAAAAACGAAAAACATGCCCGCATGAACGAGTTTGTCCATTCCGGGGTAGCTGGGAACTGTATCAAAGTTATTTCCGGGGAGCGTACATAAAACAATGACTATGATGGCCCAAATAAAACACCATTTGTAGTCCAGTAGGATTTTAATCATGGGGATAAATATCCAAAAATTTCTTGATAGAAGTGAAATGTAAATAATTTTAAAAAATTATTTACCTAATAATCAGCTTGTTAATATATTTTATTTGTTTTATATGGTACTATGTATTGCATGGTACCATAAAATACATATATCTTTGTATTGTTATGATAGCTGAAAATACACAAATCCAAATGAGGAAGGGGATACTTGAATATTGTATCCTATCCATAATTTCTCGAGGAGAAATTTATGCCTCCGATATTATCAGCGAACTGAAGAAAGCTCAATTGTTGGTTGTGGAAGGAACCCTATATCCGCTTTTAACACGTCTAAAAAATAATGGCTTGTTGAGTTATATATGGAAAGAATCGACTTCAGGTCCGCCTAGAAAATATTATGAAATTACCCAAGAAGGACTTGATGTCCTTTCAAGATTGGACATTACCTGGAATGAATTGGTGTTTGCTGTAAACACGTCATTGGTGGGTAGAAACAATGATTCAACTAAACCAGTTAAAGACAATAGCGATGAATAAGACAATAATTATCAACATAAATAGCATCGTCTTCCATATTGAGGAGGATGCCTATGAGGTACTGCGGTCGTACATGATTGATATACAGAAGCATTTTGGTCAGTCGGAAGACAGCCGTGAGATTTTACAGGATATTGAGAACCGTATTTCTGAGATGTTTACAGAGAAGATCCAGGCGGGAAGTAAAGAGGTGCTCAATATGGAAGATGTAAATGCAGTTATTGATCAGATGGGGAGGGTTAGTGACTTTGAGTCGGAAGATCAGGATGACTATAGCTCCTTTCGCCATGAAACGAATACCAATGGTTTTAAGGTCGGTAAGAAATTAATGCGGGATCCCGACGATCGCGTTTTCAGTGGCGTCTGTAGTGGTCTTGGCCATTTCTTTGGGATTGAAGCCAAATGGGTAAGGTTACTTTTTGCGCTTTTTGTCATAATCGGTGGATCGGGGCTATTGGTTTATGTGATTCTTTGGATTGTAATGCCGCCAGCGATTACCAGAGCGGATAAAATGGAGATGCGTGGCGAAGCGCCGAATATCCAGAATTTTAAACGTTCTTTTGACGAGGAAATGAGCGGTGTGAAGGAGACTTTTTCGCGGGGCATGGATCGCACCGGGGATGGCGTGGCGAAGCTATTGCAGATAATCGTTAAAATCATTGGCGTCTTCTTTGTCATCATCGTGGGATTGACTCTTATAGGCTTGATTATAGGTTTGATTTTCTTTGCCTTGGCCATCGTGAATGTTATTCCGGATGTGATGGACGATTCAGGACCATTTTATCTGATGGATCCTAGTGACGTCCCTTTTGCATTGATTGCTGGCTTTTTATCTGTATTTATTCCTTTTGCCGGTTTGTTTTATTTACTTCTTCGGGTGCTATTTGAGAAGAAGCCAATGAGTAATTATCTGACAACGACATTGTTTGTTGTGTGGTTACTGTCCGTTGGAGCCCTTATTTACTATTCAACTTCGGTAGCGAAAGAATTTAGGGAATCGAGCACGATTGTGGACGAAAAGCCGCTACAGAAACAGCCGGTATATTATCTGAAGGAAAATGATGTTCGGGTTATCCGTTTAAAAAATGGGGTGAAAACCGGTATCGGAATAAAAAGCGAGAACCTTTCGTCTTATCTGAAACGGGATATCCGTATTCGGATTGAACGTATCGACTCATTGCAGGAACCTTATGTACGTTATGAATATTCTGCAAAAGGAAATACCTACAAAATTGCTACAGACAGGGCTGCAAAGATCAATTATGCACTGAAGCAAGATACAACTGCCTTGATTTTTGACAGTGCTTTCCAATTGAGCGAAGGTGAGCGCTACCGTGATCAGGAAGTGAATGTTACCCTGTTTTTGCCTGTTGGAACAAAATTGGTGATCAATGATAATTTGGAAGGTAAATTACGCGATATTTCATTTTACGAATGCCGCGACCGTTATAATAAAGATTTAAGGGATGTCAAGGATGTGGAATTTATTGTGACTTCGCTTGGTGTTAAATGTGCTTTGCCTCCAAAAAAATCAGACGAAGAGGAGGCAGAAGATGCTGACCATAATGAAGTCGTTATTGCCGATACTTCCATTGTGATCCGTCGGGATACGATCATCAACACGAAAAAAGATGGCGCGTCCGTTCAGATAAAAAATAAATAATAAGCTGTCTTCCGCCTCAACCGGGCGGAAGACAGATCATACAAGCCAATACCATGATGAAGCCATTGAGCGCTGAGGTTAACTTGCAAAACAAGATAACTAGGACCCTTTTGAAGTTTCATTGCCTTTAAACAAGATTATCCTAATAATGAAAAAATATTTTTACTTCTTACTGTTAAGTTTTTTGATTGTCTCCTTTGCCCATGCGCAAGTGAAAATTACGGGGAAAGTGCACTCGGCGGATCATTTGCCGCTGCCTTTAGCAACGGCCTACCTGATGAAAGCCAATTCTGCTGTTGTCTTAAAAGCAGTGGTCACCAATGAATCTGGAGAATACCAATTTACGGATGTGGGGCCCGGAAACTATCTCGTTGAAGCAAAGATGGTGGGATATACTTCAAACCGAAGTAGCTCTTTTGCTATCGATAAGTCCGATTACTCTCCAGCCGTGATCGAATTGATTGCGGATAACAGAAAATTAGAGGAGGTCACTGTGGAAGGGAAACGTCCTATGGTCGAGAGTAAGCCCGGTAAGTTGATCCTAAACGTAGAGAATTCTCCATTGGCGGCCGGCAACAATGCCCTGGATATAGTGCAACGTGCACCCGGTGTCAGCTTGGACAACAACAATAATTTGCAATTGATGGGACAATCGGGGGTAGCCGTTACCATTGATGGACGGCAAACCTATATGTCTGGTGAGCAACTTTTGAGCTTTTTGAAAAGCACGGATGGTAATCAGATTAAATCCGTTGAAGTGATTACGACACGATCCGCTAAGGATGATGCTGAAGGAGCTGTAGGAACGATTAACATTGTCCTTAAGAAGAATCGTATGGAAGGATTTAACGGGACCTTTAACCTGACGGCAGGAAGCGGTGAAAAATTCAAGGGAAATAGTTCCCTTTCATTAAATTACAAAAAGAATAATACAACACTGTTTGGTTCCTATGCTTATTCTGATGAAAAGTCTTACCGTAAGCTGTATATAGACCGGGTTATACAGAATGATGGTAAAAAGAAATATTTCAATCAAAAATCAACATTGGATGAAGATGAGCGTAATCATTCCTACCGTTTCGGCGTTGAACAAAAGACATCTTCAAGAAATACATTAACACTACAATTCAATGGGTCAAATAATACCGAATATAATGACAATGATAGTAGGACGAATATAGGTACTACCGTATCCGCTTATGATACGATATTAAGCTCATCGTCCTCTTTCAAAGAATTGTTTGACCGCTACTCCGCTAATCTAAATAATGAGTTTAGGATAGATTCCAATGGTCGGAAACTGACTGTTGATTTGGACTGGAGCAAATTTAGGAGCAACAAACGTGTCACTTATCGCAATGAATATTTTGATGCCGATATGAAGTCAGTTGCCCCATTGGAAAATGAACGCAGTAGAATGCCAATCGGTATCGATATCTATGTTGCGAAGTTCGATTACGAACATCCCTTATCAAAAAAGTCCAAGCTTGAGATGGGGGGTAAATATTCGAATGTAAAGTCTGATAATGATCTGCTTTTCGAAAAGCTACAGAAAGACTTTGTGTGGATAAATGATCCGACACGTACTAACCATTTTGTCTATAAGGAGCAAATAGTGGCAGGCTACCTCGATTATAATACAAGCATTGGACAGTGGAGTTTAAAAGCTGGTGTGCGGGGCGAGTATACGATGTCGGATGGAAACTCATTAACAAAGAGCAAGCGTGTGAAACGTGATTATTTTCAACTTTTCCCCAACGCTAATTTGACCTATTCGCTAAATGAGAATCATATATTGTCTATAGGATACACCAGAAAAGTGACCCGTCCTAATTATCGCCAACTGAATCCATTTGATTATTATATTGACAAGTTGACCTTCGAGCGTGGAAATCCGTATTTAAATCCCCAATTTTCCAATGAATTCACATTGAATTATACCTTGTTGCAGCGTTATAATGTGACACTGGGTGTCAATGATGTGAAAGACGCAATTGTAGAAAGCATGGGACAAGACTCTGTCAGAGGTGAGACTTGGGTTGTGCGGGAGAATTTAGGTCGAAATCTGACCTCTTATTTAAATCTAAATATTCCCGTCACTGTATTTAAGATCTGGAGCATGAATAATAATATCACTGGAATCTACTTTGATTTTGATGGTATGATTTCAGGTATTCCGATCAGAAGGAAATCATTTCTCCTTCAAGCGAATTCCATGCATAATCTAAAACTAAGTAAGAGTCTTATGGCTAATGTTAATTTACGCTATTTTTCACCTTTTAAATACAGTGTGTATGACTTAGAGGGGAGATGGGACATGGAAGTGGGAGCGACCAAAACATTTAAAGATCAGCGTAGTTCCTTAAAATTGGCGGTGAGTGATCTATTCAATACGGGCAATCAAAACCTGGTCACTACTTTCGGTCAATTTGATTCTCAGATCAGGCAACGTCAAGATCGTCGGATTATACGGCTGACTTATTCGTACAAATTTGGTAACCTTAAAAATAATTATCGTAAGAAAGATACAAGCAACGAGGAAAAAGAAAGAGCGCAATAGAGCATTACTGTTGTTATTATATGGCACCGTAAGAAAATCGTTTTCTTACGGTTTTTTTATTTCGTGATTGTTGATTAGTTCGGTGGGTAATACACGGGTCTCAAATTCTGTAATAGGATATTTGGCTTCTATCAGTTTGATCAGCAGTTCGGTAGCAATTTTCCCCATTTCGAAAGCAGGTTGTCTAATTGCTGTGACTTTGGACGAAAATAGTTCGACAACATTAGAGTTTGTAAATCCGGCAATAGCGATATTGCTAGCGGCTTCGAAATTTCTTTTTTTCACGACATGGAGGTATCCTGTGGTCAATTTGTCTCCAGAGATGAAAATGGCATCAAACCCAATTTGGATAAGCTCTTCGATCGCCTTTTCAATTTCGTCTAAATGCAGACCTCCATATTGAGAATATTTGACAAGATTCGGATCAAAATCGATATGATTTGCCATCAATGCCTTTTTGTATCCTTCTAAGCGATCTCTTGTTATGGACAGGGATTTTGAGCTTGTCAGGTGCGCGATTCTCTTGTTTCCGAGTTTTATGAGATGCTGGGTCGCATCATAGGCCCCTTGCTGATTGTTGACCACGACCTTGTAGGTGTTAAACTGTTTTGGGATTCGATCAAAAAATACAATTGGAAATCCACGTTCTTTTAATTGATGAAGATAGGAAATATCCTCGGTTTCTGAAGACAATGCAATCAGTAGGCCATCTATGCCTCTGGATGTTAGGTACTCCACATTAAGCCGTTCCCTTTCCGAAGACTCATGTGTCTGTGAAATAATGATCTGAAAATTCTTGTCATAGGCAATAGATTCGACGCCGTTGATGACTTGGGAGAAGAAATTATTGGCTATTTCACTGACAATAATACCAATGGAGTGGCTTCGACGTTCCTTTAAGCTCCTCGCAATGGGATTAGCACGATAATTGATTTTTTCGGCATATTCCAATACTTTTTTTTTTGTTTCAGGACTTATTTCATAACTATCTCTTAATGCTCTGGAGATGGTAGAAGTTGATAAGTTAAGCGCTTTAGCAATGTCTTTGATTGTATAGTTTTCGAATTTCATAATCGGCAAAATAGACTATAATATTAATCAAAAAAAATTATAAAACCTAATTAACTGCCCCGTGCAAACGTTGCCGGCAACGTTTGCATAACTTTATTAATGACATTGGCATCAACAAGTGAAATATACTTTGTAAACTTGATCATATGATAACCAAATAAATTTCCATGCAGTTCGTGCAAGAGTAATTTAATCATTTTAATTAAATACCTAAAAATATGAAAAAAATCAGTACACTTATTTCGGGCTGTGTGATGGTAATTTTTCTCCTGGCTTTACAGCGGGAACAAATCCGCACAATCTATATAATTGGCGACTCTACAGCTGCGGATAAAGATAGCCGTACCTTTCCAGAAACTGGTTGGGGAATGGCTTTTGCAAAGATGTTCAATCAACAGGTGAAGGTCGATAACCGTGCATTAAATGGGCGTAGTTCCAAATCCTTTAAACATGATATCGGCAAAGATGGAAGTGCTGTAAATCATTGGAAGCCTATTTTTGAAAACCTCCGTCGAGGAGATTATGTGTTCATTCAGTTTGGACATAATGATGAAAAGGTTCATAAACCCGCTGTGGGAACTTCATTGGAAGAGTTCGAACAGAATTTGATTTTCTATATCAATCAAACAAGAGAGAAGGGCGGCACTCCGATTCTTTTGACACCGATAGCACGGCGTAAATTTGAAAATGATGTGCTCGTGAAAACCCATGGAGAATATCCTGCAATTATCCGTAAGGTCGCTCGGGATATGCAAACACCTTGTATTGACATGGAGGATAAGACAACAAAACTTGTCATGTCCTACGGAGTAGTGGACAGTAAGAAATTGTTTTTGCATGTGGACAGCGGTGATAAGAATTATCCGCAGGGAAAGAAAGATGATACGCATCTGAATACTTTTGGTGCTAATGAAGTGGCAAAGCTCGTTGCCGCGGGGATGCGGGAATTACAGTTACCTATTCAAAACAATCTGATTCTGAAGTAACTTTAGAACGTTATAAAATCAGAAAGAAGCATACACTCAAATCAATTTGACTGACTGAGGAGGGCTGTCGTAAAAGATGCAGTAGATATGAAAAAGTATTTGGAGAATTTATGAAAAAATGAATTTTCATAAAAAAGCGACATCGATAATCTCGATGTCGCTTTTTTGTATCAGTCGTATACTAGAAAATATATTTCGTGCTTAAGAAATTTGATTCATTTTCACTTACGATGTCATTTAATAGTTTTTTGTTTTCCTCAGTGAATTTTGTCGCCACTAAAGAACGTATGGAGAATGAACGCAAGGCATCCACTACGGACAACGTTCCTTCAGCACTGTCCTTTCTACCTGTGAAAGGGAAAGTATCCGGACCGCGTTGGCATTGACAATTGATGTTTACACGGCTCACTTGATTGACCAGTGGATCGATAAGTGATGAAACAACAGCTGCATTATTGCTGAAAATACTTACCTGTTGTCCATGCGAAGATCCAATTAAGTATTCGATAGGTTCTTCAAGGTCATCAAAAGGAACGACTGGGATAACCGGGCCAAACTGTTCCTCTCTATAAAGTTTCATCTGTGAATTTACAGGATAAACAATCGCCGGGTAGAAGAATGATTCTGCAACTTGGCCACCGTTTTCATTCACTACTTTAGCACCGTATGCTTTTGCATCTTCAATGCATTCAGTCAAATATGCCGGCTTATTGACTTCAGGAAGCGGAGTCAAGGATACTCCTTTTTCCCAAGGCATGCCAAACTTCAATTTAGCAACTTCAGCAGAGAGACGTTTCAGGAACTCTTGTGCCAAGCTACGGTGCACATAGATAATTTTAAGCGCTGTACAACGTTGACCATTGAATGAAAGTGAACCCAATACTGTTTCAGAAACTGCTAGATTCAAATCTGCATCTTTGGTAATGATTGCTGCATTTTTTGCGTCCAAACCAAGAATTGCACGGAGTCGATTCACTTTTGGGTGCAATTTTTTAAGTTCATCAGCTACACGGCTTGAACCGATTAGCGTTAATACATTGATCTTTCCCGATTGCATTAAACTAGGGACAATTTTATTGCCACGGCCATAGATTGTATTGACAACACCTTTAGGAAAACTTGTTTTAAAAGCTTCTAATAAAGGGTAGTGTAATAACGTACCATGTTTAGGTGGTTTGAATAACATGGTATTCCCCATGATCAATGCAGGAATCAATGTCGTAAAAGTCTCATTCAACGGATAATTGAATGGTCCCATACAGAGTACGACTCCTAATGGAGATCTTCGGATTTGGGCAACGATACCCTGTTCGATTTGAAAACGTGAAGAATCGCGGTCTATATCTTTCAGTGCATCGATCGTCGCATAGATGTATTCTACCGTACGATCAAATTCTTTCACGGAGTCAGCGTAGGATTTGCCAATTTCCCACATAATAAGCTTGACGACAATGTCCTTCTTGGCGATCATCTTTTGTGTGAAATTTTCAACACAGGTAATACGATCGGCCACGCTCATTGTCGGCCATTCTCCACGGCCATTGTCGTATGCTTTTACAGCAGCGTCTAAGGCTTCCATGGACTCTTTTTCTGTACAAACAGGGAAACTACCGATGCGCTTACGTTTCAAGCCATCCTTAGTCTTCACACAAATAGGTGAAAAAACTTCGTTTACTTGACCCGTCCAAGAAATCATTTCTCCATTGGAAAGGAACTCTCTTTGATCGACCTGTTCGTCGAGCGTAAATTCTGCGGGAATGTCTTTCTCCTCGTAGAAGATACCTTCTAAGTTTAAGCTCATTGTTTTTAAAAATGGTTTAGATTGATATTTATAAAGATATTGCTAATATAATATAAATTTTGCAATATATGTTAATTTTTTATTAAAATAAGTTTAGGAACTAGTGTTTTCATTACGACCCATGCAATTAAATAGGCAATGGCGCAGAAGGAAAAGATAATGAAATAACCCGCTTCCTCGCCTTTGAAGCCCATAAAAGTCATCTGGGTTTCTTTGGCATAATCAAATAGCCATCCTGATGTTTTGTTGATAATAAAGGCTCCTACACCTCCCGCGAGCCCCCCAATTCCGGTAACGGTTGCAATGGAGCGCTTTGGGAAAGAGTCTCCAACGGTCGAAAAGATATTGGCGGACCAGGACTGGTGTGCGGCCCCGGCAAAACCGATAAGAATGACGGGTATCCAATAGGAGATATGTCCCAGGGGCTGTGCAAAGAGTACAACCAATGGCACAAAAGCAAACAACAGCATGGCTTTCATGCGCCCTTCGTATGCGTTCATTCCTTTTTTGTCAACAAAATAGGTTGGTAGCCATCCGCCATAAATAGACAACATGGTAATTGCATAGAGCACAAAAATTGCTAGCTGTCCTTCTGTATCCGATGATTTTATGTCGTAGACGGCAGAAAGATAAGCCGGCATCCAGAATAAGAAAAACCACCAGACTCCGTCGGTCATAAATTTTCCAAAGACAAATGCCCAGGTTTGCTTATATTTTAAGCATTCAGAGATGGTCGTTCTTGGAAGTTTGGTATCGCCGGTAGGCGTGATCTGCTGTTCATCGTCATCTTGATTGATATAAGCCAGCTCGGCCGCATTGACTTTTGGGTTTTCATTTGGTTTTTTATAGAGAAACATCCAGAAACCCATCCAGACAAATCCTAATGCACCGATGATGATGAAAGACATTTCCCAGCCCCAATGTGCGGCGATTACAGGAATGGTTAAGGGAGCTGCCAAAGCGCCTATTGTCGCGCCCGAATTAAAAATACTAGTAGACAATGCGCGGTCTTTCTTTGGAAAATATTCTGCTGTAGCTTTGATTGCAGCGGGAAAATTGCCCGCTTCACCAACAGCTAATACGAACCGCGCAAATATAAATAGATTGACACTGACACTGATCACTAATCCCACATTGTTGACATGAGAAATTGCCTCTTTTGCGCCTTCGAAACCTACGAACCATTCACCGGCAACAATTCCTGACGTCGCTATACCACAGAAGGCATGCAGTATTGCACCAATGGACCAGATTCCAATTGCCCATAGAAAACCTTTTTTTGTGTCCATCCAATCCACAAAGCGACCTGCAAACAGCATACTGATGGCATAAAAGATTGAAAACAGGGCCGTAATGTTACCATAGTCCGTATTTGTCCAATGAAATTCGGGGCTAATAAAATCCTTCCAGGTCAGGGATAGCACCTGGCGATCCAGGTAATTGATTGTAGTAGCAAAAAATAGTAGGGAGCATATTACCCAACGGTAATTACCCTTTTTCTCCGTGTTAATCATAATGGGTTTAATAGTTTATTTATAGTGTAAGTGTCTGTTTTTTCACGCCAATAAGATCCCTTTGTATTTGCTTTTTAAAGCCGGTGCCAGAGGGATTTTACTGTTATCGTGCTTTCGAGACGAAGTCAAGTGCCTTTTTAGTGTTCTCAAATAAATTGCCTGTGTCTTTAGGGTCAATCAACTTGCTGCCCATCCCTACGGCGCATACACCGGATTTGAACCAAGCTTTTAAGTTTTCCATTTCGATTTCTACCCCCCCCGTAGGTATAAATTTCTGACCTTTAAAAAGGTCCCGGATAGATGACATAAATGCTGGCCCCAGCATATTTGCGGGGAACAATTTTATAAGTGCTGCTTGTTGCTGTTGCGCCGTATAGATTTCTGTTGGGGTCATACAACCCGGGATCCATAATTTATGCTGCTCATGAACAAGCGAACCGACCAAAGGATTTACAATCGGAGAGACAATAAAATCGGCACCGATTTGCAGAAACTGTTGTGCTTCTTCAACCGATTTGATGGTACCTATACCCAAATAAAGGTCAGGCATGTCAAGCTTCTTTGCTGCAACTAAACTCTCAAAAACTGTTAATGCTTCGGGACCACGGTTTGTAAATTCAAAGACACGTATACCGGCCTGGTATAAGGTCCGCAGAATAGCTATACTTTCGGCCTTATCGTGATGGAAGAACAAAGGAAGTATCCCTTGTTCAATGATTTTATCTAATACAATTTCTTTCAAATTCATGCTATCATTCTATTTTTTATGTCTTCCACTGTACTTGTTGTCGCATCGCTGGCGATAAACAGTTTATCAAATGCGGCTAGTGTTGCAAACTCCAGGGTCTCCTTAGGAGAAAGGTTGGAGTATAAGCCATAAATCAGGCCCGCCATAAAGCAATCGCCACTGCCTACCTTATCCAAAATTTCATCGGCTATATATTCCGTTGATTTAATCAGGCTGTCTTTGTCAAACAGCGTGGTGTAATACTTGATTCCCTTACTTTTATGGTCAAAACGAAAGGTGTTGGCTACATATTGACAAATCGGATTCACGGAAATGATCTCTTTGCTTGTACGATCTGCCTGTGCCAGTAAATCTTCTTCCTGATACCCGGAAGAAGAAGTTAGGAACTTTTCGTCTAGCTGCGTGCCGAGCATTTGATGTGCAGCCCAGATATTTCCCATGATTAAATTGCAGTATTGTGCAATTTTGGGCATAATTTCTTTCGGTGCTTTCCCATATTTCCAAAGCTTTGCACGGTAGTTAAGGTCCAATGATACAAAAATGCCTTTTTCCTGTGCTTTTATAACTGCTTCCTGGCATAGATCAGCAATATCTTGGCTAATAGCAGGACAGATAGCTGAAAAATGAAACCATTTGACATCGGCAAAAACCTCTTCCCAATCAATGCTGCCTACTTTGAGGTTAGCAAATGACGAATTCGCACGATCATAGATGACACCGGCATTTTTTAGATCTTTCCCTTTTGGGAGATAGTAAATTCCTAATCTCTCGCCGGTCCACAGCATAGCCGAGGTGTCTATATTTCTGCGTTGCAGGTAGTTGTCAATACCTTCACAGATGGCATTTTGAGGAATTGCGGATAAATAGGATGATGGTACATTCCACAATGCTAAGGCTGTGGCGACATTCAGTTCAGCCCCCCCCACGTAGAAAGGCAACTGGTGTTGTTCAATCCAATCTTGTTCGATGTCGGGACATATCCGCAACAACAATTCTCCAAAGCTTAAAACTTTACCCTGCATGTTCATTAAAATTCAAAATATTCTTTCGCGTTATTGTAGCTGATATCTGTTATGATTTTCCCTACCCATTCGATATCATTCGGTATCTCTCCCTTTTCGATGTCCTGCCCAAAGATGTCACACAATAATCTTCTGAAATATTCATGTCTCGGGAAAGACAGGAAACTTCTGGAGTCGGTCAACATACCAACAAGACGGCTTAATAAACCCATATTCGACAGTGTATTGATTTGTTTTGTCATACCATCTTTTTGGTCTAAAAACCACCAGGCAGAGCCGAACTGGATTTTTCCCTTGATAGAACCATCGTTGAAATTCCCGATCATAGTCGCAATAAGTTCATTGTCCGCAGGATTGAGATTATACAAGATTGTCTTGGTTAGCTTATCTTGATTGTCTAATTTATTCAAAAAATTTGACAATGCACGTGCCTGGCTAAAATCTCCGATGGAGTCCCAGCCTGTATCTGGTCCGATCAAGCGATGCATTCGGGCATTATTGTTGCGTAATGCTCCTAAGTGGTATTGTTGAACCCAGCCTTTTTCATGATCCCATTCTGCAAAATAAATCAGCATTGCAGATTTGAATTTCAGATTTTCGGCCAAGGAGATTTCCTTTTTTGTACGGATCTTATCAAAGATCGTCACGATTTCCTGTTCGGTATAGTCTTCTGCATAGATTTGCTCCAGGCCGTGATCCGACACTTTGCATCCGTTGGCAGCAAAGAAATCATGTCTTGCTTTTAATGCCTTCAAGTAATCTCCAAGATTATTGATTTGAATATCGCTGACCTTTTCCAGTTTATCGATGTATTGATTCAACGCAATGATATCGTCCGAGTTCATGGCTTTATCGGGACGAAAGGCGGGAAGCATCTTGAACGATTCTTTCTCCTTGGCGAATTGTTGGTGAAACTCGAGACTATCGATCGGATCGTCAGTGGTACAAACGACCTCAACATTCATCATTTTCAGTAACCCGCGAACCGAATGGCTATCTTGTTGTAATAGGGCACCTGTATCGGCGTATATCTTGGCCGCCGTTTTTGGGGACAGCAAATCTGTGATGCCAAAGTAACGTTGTAATTCAAGGTGTGTCCAGTGGTGTAATGGGTTGCGCAATGTATAAGGAACAGTTTCTGCCCATTTGATAAATTTTTCTTCATCCGAAGCATCGCCCGTAATATAGCGTTCATTGATACCATTGGCGCGCATGGCCCGCCATTTATAATGATCCCCATGCAGCCACACTTGACTAATGTTATCAAATTTGACATTATTAGCAATCTGTTCCGGAATCAAGTGATTGTGATAATCAATAATCGGCAAATGCTTCGAATAGTTGTGATACAGCTCTTCGGCTGTTTTTGTGTTTAATAAAAAGTTGTCGTCTAAAAAAGCTTTCATACAATATCCTATTTTTATAAACTCACACCTCTTTTCCAAGGTATGAAATCGTCTTGATTTAATTGGACAGCCTTAGGTGTTATTTCGCCACTTGCTGCTTTGATACAATATTCTAAAATATCCTCTCCCA
The DNA here is from genome assembly GCF_003071065.1 of Sphingobacterium athyrii. Lineage (GTDB taxonomy): Bacteria > Bacteroidota > Bacteroidia > Sphingobacteriales > Sphingobacteriaceae > Sphingobacterium > Sphingobacterium athyrii. The sequence continues at coordinate 110,984 of NZ_QCXX01000004.1, forward strand.
TGGCCTGGATAGATTTATCTCCGTCTATAATAGGACCGGTATTAATATCGATGATGTCGGCCATTTTGGTGGCTAATACATTATTTGTTGCTACTTTGATGACCGGACATATTGGATTACCTGTAGGGGTACCCAAGCCTGTTGTAAACAGAATAAGTGTTGCCCCCGCCGCTGCTTTTCCAGTTGTTGCTTCCACATCGTTTCCGGGTGTACAGACCAAGTTAAGACCGGGCTTTGTCGCTTCCTCGGTATAGTCCAGGACATCCACAACGGGTGAGGTTCCACCTTTTTTTGCGGCACCATTACTTTTTATAGCATCCGTGATAAGTCCATCACGGATATTCCCTGGAGATGGATTCATATAAAAACCCGAACCCACAGCCTCTGCGGCGTTGCTGTAGGCAGTCATAAGGTCAATAAATTTATTGGCGGCCTTTGGATCGATAGTACGGTCTATTAGATTTTGCTCGGCCCCACATAGTTCCGGAAATTCGGCCAATAGTACTTTTCCGCCAAGAGCAACCAGGAGGTCGGCCGTGTAACCTACCGCAGGATTGGCTGAAATACCGCTGAATCCATCACTTCCACCGCATTTTACACCTAAGGTCAATTTGCTCAATGGCACGGGCTGTCTACCGAGTTTATTAATTTCTGTCAGCCCAATAAAAGTTTGCAGTATCGCCTCCTTCAGCAATTGCTCCTCACTTTTTGATTGTTGCTGTTCAAACAAGTACAAAGGTTTATCAAAATTTGGATTACGTAGCTTGATGTCGTTGACTAGATCATTCAGCTGTAAATTTTGGCAGCCTAGACTCAATACTGTAATGCCTGCGACATTCGGATGGTCGGCGTAGGCGGCAAGCAATTTACTCAAGATGGCCGCATCTTGTCGAATTCCGCCACAACCACCCTGATGGTTCAAAAATTTGATGCCATCCACGTGCTTGAATACACGGTCAGACTGTTCGGTAATCGTGTTAAGCTGGTCTAGTGAGGACAGGTCTAACGTTTCACCTTTTTCATAGGCTTTTAACAGCTGATGAGTGAAGTTCTTGTATTTTGCAGTGACTGAATAGCCAAGCTCATTATACAATGCCTCTTTTATAACATCAAGATTACGGTTCTCGCAGAAGACAGTTGGGATAAATAACCAGTAATTTGCGGTTCCAACACGGCCGTCCGGGCGGAGATAACCATTGAAAGTTCTTCCTTCGAACTTTGAAACATCAGGCTTTTCCCAGTGGTAGTTTGAAGGTCTGAAATGATAAGGCTCCACAGCATGTTTGGTGTTGTCTGTATTCATGATACTTCCCTGAGGAATATCAAATTGAGCCTTTCCGACGAGTACACCATACATGTGGATTTCGTCACCAAAGTGCATGTCTTGCATAAAAAATTTATGCTTGGCCGGAATATCTTCCTGTAAAATATAATTCGTGCCCTCAAACGAGATCGCATCCCCTTTTTTGAGATCTTGTAAGGCCACCAAAACATTGTCTTTGGGATGTATCTTTAATACGTTGTTTTTCATCTGTAGCGCTATTTATACCTTTTTATTGTCAAGAACTGATGAAATTTCGAGCGCTTTTAATGCTCCTTCTTCCATGATCTGCTGTAATTTCTGATTGACTGTTTCTTCAAAATGAGGAAATTCCGTTAAATTGGTTCCCCATAAATCCGTATCTGAAAGTACGGTATGGACGAGTTTATCTGGATTGGTCCAGGCGGCATGTAATCTTGGGGCCAATTCGTCCTGAAGTACGATCGTCCGTCCATTGATCACCTGCGTATACTGATCGCCGTTCAGTTTCGATTTTAATAGATAGAGATAAGCCGCAAAGCCAAGTGCAAACAGTTGTGGCGCTTCATTGTGGGCTGTATACCACTTTTTTAGCAGCGGGATATTGCGCATGGCCATTTTTGAGCTGTAATTTAAGGCAATGGATTCCCATTTGTGCTCTAGGTGAGGATTGGCAAAGCGATCGATTACTTTCGACGAGAAATCGTTGGTATCCGCAACGGAAATACTGTCACTTAATATTGCCGGGCCAATTTCATCTTGCATTAAAAGACGTATAAATTGGTTGAATGCTGTATTTTGCATAGCCTCCTTTACCGTATTGAAACCTGCAAGAAGAGCAAGGGCACAACTTAATGTATGTGTTCCATTAAGGAGCCTCAGTTTGATTTCCTTGTATTTTTCAATGGAAGGAACCAGCAATACATTTGAATCCGCCAGGGCAAAGGACAGACGTTGCTGCACACGTTCAGAAATAGCTTCTATCGCCCACAAGCGAAAGGGTTCGGCCATAATCATCAATTGATCTTCGTAGCCCAATAAGGCACAGGTTTTTGTGTATTCCGCTAGAGGCAGCGCTCCGGGGACGATACGGTCTACCAGCGTGTTGCAAAAGTCGTTGGCGGTATCAAGCCAGTTCAAAAAATCTTTCGGGAGCTTATTCAGCTCAGCAAGATCCCTTACTATTGATTTCAGTTTAGTTCCATTGTCCGTGATCAATTCGGTCGGAACAATGGTTAAACCTTTATTTTTATCTGCATTGAAGTAAACAAATCTCCGGTATAAAATGGCCAAAAGTTTACCTGGAAATGAAGCTGGTGGTGCGTCGTTGATCGTATCTTCGCTCATGACAATGCCAACTTCGGTGGTGTTGGAAAAAACAATTTCAAGATCTGGATTTTCGGCACTTTTTAATATCTCTGACCAATTTTGGTTGGCCGAAAGCACGCGTGAAATCGAATTGTTGATTTCGTAATGTGAAATTTCCTCACCGTCTTCTATCCCTTTAATAGCTAATGTATATAGGTTGTTTTGCTGTTCGAAGGCATCAGCACCGGCTGAACTTGTTGATTTTACAACGAGGATTCTGCCACAGAACAGGTTTTGTTGATTGGCTTTATGGACAAAATAATCTGGTAGGCCTCTGAGCAGTACGCCCGTGCCGAATTGAAGAATCTTTTCTGGATAAGAGAAAGATGATTCGGTAGGCTTACTGACCAGATCCGAACCAATTGTATTTATAGTATGTTGTGCGAGTAACATCTGATAACTATTTATTATTGAATTTTATGTTGTTTTTTCCATTTCGGAAAGTCCTTTTCGATCAGTTTCTCTGGCCAGCTGCCGAACCAGGCATAGCCATTTCTACGCTCTTCGGATACATCCTCAAAATTGTATTTGACGGTATCGTCGCGATCTCCAAAGAGCGGACGGTTGTCAGCCAAATCATAGAATCGTGCCCAAATTGTTGAACTACTATCAGCCACAAGCTTACGTTCATACTCTCCGGTCAGCTTATCTTGCAAGCGGTCGAAACGATAACCTTCGATATCATTTTGCTGAAACCATTGTATTGCGGATTCGATAGCCTGCTGGATCGCTGGCGTCGCAGGCTGCATCATCAGAAAACGAACGATGGCAACGGATTCACTCGTGCTTAATGAAGCAGGTTCAAATTTTCTGGCTTGAGCAGGCACCAAAGTATTCTGATCGTATTGTGCAGCCCAAATACTCCTTATTCCGTCTTGCATGACCTGTGTCTTCAGGATACACGCTATGCCTGTTTCCACTGCTGTTTGCGCTTTTGACACAAATATAGGGTTGACAGATTCAAAGCCTTGTTGTTTATTGGCAACTTTGTAAAGCACCAATAACGCATTGATCATGGCATTATCGTTGTAGGTTATCTCAGCTCTATAGAGTGATTTATTCGGATAGTATTGTGGAAAGCCCCCATTCTCATATTGAGCCGATAAGATATATGCGATACCTTTTTCCGCAGCGGTCAGATAAGCCGGATTTTTGGTATCCTTAAAAGCTTTGATCAATACATTTATTTCCCGAGTGGTCGCATTGTTGTCGAGCGTGGCATGGTCAATAGCTGTGTTTTTAATCTTTTGCAGGATTTCTTTTGTTATTGGCAGCTTGTAGTCAACGACACTTTTGTCGACCAGCTGTTTAGGCCATGCACCATTCGGTAGTTGATAAATGAGCATCTTTTCTGCTAATGAATCTGTGGAAGTCAAGGACTGTCCAGCGCAGTGATGATGAAACACGGATACCGCGATGAAACTTAGGATGGCTATTTTTCTCATGGTTCTAGTTTTTGATCTGCTTGAACAACCAGTGCACTAAATCATTTGCCGCAGCAAAATTTTCATATTCCTGGGGCAGTTTTCTTCCATCTGTATATTCGTTATACAACCATGGATCCCCGATTGCAAATACGGTCCCTTTTCCATACTTCGCCGTGGCAATGATGTTATCACCATTCTCTTGAATTAGTACTTGGGCAGGAGCTTTAACTTGTAACGTTGAAATCTCCTTGACATATATTTTGGATGTATTTGGAAATACTGTATTACCTTTCGGGATATGAACTGCCCCGGTTTGGAATTCATTTCCTTTGACACGATTGCGACTGTCTTCATTAAATGTGATGCCGAACTTCTGTGCGAGGGTATTGAATTTGGTGATTTCGCAATTGCCACTATCATTTAATAAAAGAACGAGTACACCGCCCTGTTCAACCCATTGTGCAATCTGCTGGGCATCGGTTTCATTCATGAAATGTGGATTTTCGGTTTCTTTCTCTGTATCGGGATCTACGATCATATAGATGTTGGATTTGGAGAGATTCTGTCGTGTAGGAGCTGTCTTTAATGTATTTAATTGCCCCCCGTTTTTTTCAATTATCCTACCCAACAGCGAAAATCCATTGTTATCATCGCCATCCCAAAGATAATGATAGGGTTTAAGCTGCCCCGATGCTGTCTTTTTATATTCGTTGTTGAAGTAATTATCCAATGTGACAGTACGCCGTTTCTTACCCTTTTGTTCATTCAAAAATTCAACTTCTGATGCTGCAAGGATAAAAGCACCGACTCCCTTGGGATCATTGGTAATGACGGGTTCGCTCATATAATACGCAAAGCTACCGTCGCGATATTTTTTCCCACCTAAGCCAGACACTTGGACCGTTTTGTTAAGGTTCACACGATTTTCTCCTGCTGGAGTAATGAACTCCTTAACAAGTCCTTGATAACCCCGGTCCAGACTTTTTTGAAATGAAACCGGGATATAGCCTTTGCGCAATGATTTTGCCAATGCAAAGACAAACATACTTGAAGCCGAGGATTCGAGGTAATTCTCTTTTCTGGTGCCTAAATCCACAATATCATACCAAACACCGGTTTTGGCATCTTGATACTTGACGATTGCCGATAACGTTCTGTTTAAGATCGCAATGAGTTCTTGTCTACGAGGATGCTCTTCCGGGAAATAGTCCAATACATCAACAAGCGCCATCACATACCAGCCCATGCCCCTGGCCCAAAAGTGTGGTGACAAACCTGTTTTCGGATCAGACCAGCGTTCTTTTCTCGATTCATCCCAACCATGATACAGCAGGCCTGTTTTCGCATCACGGGCGTTTTTTTCCATGTAGCTAAACTGGTTGGCGATATCGTCAAAGGCGGAAGGTATATTCATCAGGCTAGCATATTCCGCGTAGAAAGGTTGTCCCATGTATAAGCCATCCAGCCACATTTGATAAGGATAGATTTTCTTATGCCAAAAGCCTCCTTCATTAGTTCGCGGATGTTTTTGGAGCTGTGCATATAATTGGTGGCAGGCCTTAAGGTATTTTTCTTTGCCGGTCACTTTGTAAAGCGTTAATAGTGCCGTACCATTTTTGATGTTGTCGATATTGAAATCTTGCGCATCATAGTTCTTAATGGAATCCGGAATGCTGAGATAAGCATCCATGCGGGTCTGCATATAATTAAAATAGGTCGCGTCTGCCGTATTGCGCCATACATCTGTGAGACCTTCAAAAATAACCCCCATGTCGTATGACCATTTCGGAAATTTGTCGGTCCTGTTGAATAGGGAATCCGGATAGAGCTGTTCAAGTACAGTATTGGCCATCTGCTCAGAAAAAGGCTTTTTTTGGCCAAATCCTGAAAATGGAACAAGTGCTATAAGGTTTAAAAGGATTAAAAATAACTTTCTCATCACGTTCCTAATTTTTGATCGTTAAGGATTTGTTCGTACTTCCCGCTATAAATTGACTGACAGTCTTGGCCGCCTTTGTGTTGGATTTTGAGAGACGGATATCACTGCTTTTCTCACCTGCTACCTCGATATACAATTCTGGAGCATCCAATGCTTGGATATTATCTAGCTTTATCGCGGAGCTATTGTTGATGGCGATCAACGGATTGTTTTCTGTTGTCTTTAATACAATATTTTTTAAATTAATCTGAGAAGCTTCAATGATTTCTATACCCTTATTTGCTTCCAGGGTCGCATGCTCAATCCAGATGTTTTGAATATGCATTTCAGGAAGACCACGTAGGAAAATTCCTTTTGATGCTCCTTTTGCTACAATATTTTTGATATAGAAGTTCTTAAACTGCGGAGTTTCTTCTGTAACCGGAAGTGTTATTGTTTTTACGGAGGATCTTTTTTCTCCGGCCAGTGGAACGGGGTCTACTGCCGCATAATACATGTCAAATAGAATAGCCTCGCCGGGAATATCAATCATATTGATATTGTTGATGAATATGTTTTCTACTACTCCACCGCGGCCTCTTGTCGTTTTGAAGCGAAGTCCAATATCAGTCCCGATAAATGAACAGTCTTCCACCCAAATATTACGGGCGCCACCGCTCATCTCGCTTCCGATCACAAACCCACCATGTGCGTGATAAACAACATTATTGCGAATGATTACATTTTCGGTTGGCTTGCCACGGTCACGGCCAGCTTTATCCCGGCCTGACTTGATACATATGCCGTCGTCACCAACATCAAATGTACAGTCCTCAATCAGGACATTCTTGCAAGATTCGACGTCCACACCATCGCCATTTTGACCGTACCATGGATTACGAACCGAAAGTTTACGTAAGGTGAGATCTTCACATAATAAAGGGTGTACATTCCATGCAGGGGAGTTTTGGATCGTCACTCCTTCTAACAATATTTTCTTACAGTTTGTAAATACCAAAAGATTGGGCCTTAAGAAATCTTTGACATCTTTGAAGTCATCGATTGTTGTGCCCGGACGAATTACTCCTGCTTTCTTCTCTTGAGAACCTTTCAGCGAACTCGCTGAGGGATACCAGATTTCACTCTTGGGATCGACTGTACCTCCGGATGCGACCAGGTTTTTCCATTGTGAAGCCGTTAATTTACTTTTTTTGACCATTCGCCAAGCACCTCCATTGCCATCGATAATGCCATTGCCCGTAATTGCAATATTATATAGATTCTTGCCAGATATTGGATTTTGATTGCGCCAAGCCGGTTCACCTTCCCAATTGGATTCAACAAGCTTGTATTGATCAAAGTCCTTGGTGAAAAGCAAGACGGCGTCTCGTTTGAGATGTAGGTTTACATTGTTCTGCATTTCAATAGGCCCTGTCAGCCAAATTCCGGCGGGTACCAGTACCACACCGCCACCGCGTTCGCTACACGTGCGGATGGTTTGGTTGATTGACGCCGTATTAAGAAATTGACCGTCACCTTTAGCGCCACAATTGCTAATACTTAACGTGTCTTTCTTAAATTCGACTTGTTGTATAATAGGACGGGCAGGTTCTTGTGCCATACACAGCTGTGGTAGCACGAGAAGCAATCCAAGCGCAGATTTCAATGTACGGGAATAGTGCTTTTTAAACGAATTCATTTTTTACATTTTTGGTTTAAAAATGGTTATTTGTAAAAGCAATTGTACATTCTTTGTTCCTAACTTAGATGAAAAACTTATGCAATCGTTACCGGTCATTACTTAGCAATTAAATGTAAGATTGGTGTCCAATCCTTGAATACAAGCCGAGAATTAAGGCTATCAGCTGCTCCATCTATTAAAAGATGTTCCCATTTGACACGATTTTGTGACATAGAGCCAACCTGTTTATTCCTATATTCTACTAAACATGGGGAATTTTTATTCGATACCTGTATGGTTTGGAAAGCGCAGAAACCAACTTCCCCAATACCCGGATCCTGTCTTTTTGCTGTCGGAGCAAGAAGACAGAAAGAACGTGAAAAAAGTGAAAGTATAATCGTCCGCATTTCAAACTGTTTAATTGGTCAATGAAATTACCAATATTAAAGCCTTAGTTAAAGAAAATTGGTTAAAATAAATGCGCAAACGTTATCGGGGATTGTGTTTGTAGTCCAATTATTTGAGATGTGCGTCCCTATTGATTTGAAATCAGGCAGAATGGTTATATTTGCTCATCAAATTTCTAAACATGGACATTCAATCGTTATATCAGATTTATAAACAGTATCCAAATATTACAACAGATACACGTAAGATTGAGAAGGATAGCATATTCTTTGCACTGAAGGGCGCAAATTTTAATGGAAATACATTTGCAGAACAGGCGCTCGAGATCGGAGCGAAGTATGTTGTTATTGATGAGGAAATTTATAAAAAAGGCGAACAGTATATCTTGGTTGACGATGTATTGAAGACATTGCAGGAGCTGGCAAATTATCATCGGAGACAATTGAATATTCCCGTTATCGGTGTAACAGGAACAAATGGAAAGACAACAACAAAGGAATTATTGTATTCCGTTGTCTCACAGAAATATAAAGCTTATGCGACAAAAGGGAATCTAAATAACCATATCGGCGTTCCTTTGACACTGTTGGCTATTGATGCATCCATTGAAATCGCCGTTATAGAGATGGGAGCCAACCATTTGGGAGAAATAGCGTTTTTGTGTGAAATTGCTGAACCAACACATGGATTGATCTCCAATGTCGGAAAGGCGCATCTGGAAGGATTTGGCTCTTTTGAAGGTGTTAAAAAAACAAAGGGTGAGCTGTATGATTGGTTGCAAGATCATCGGGGGACACTCTTTTTACAGGCGGATAATCCGCATTTGAGAGAAATGGCTGCAGCACGGCAAATAGCTGAAATTGTGACTTATGGGTTTTCCGAAACCAATGATGTCATTGGTAAGTTGTTGAAAGCGACTCCGTTGTTACAGATCTCGTGGAGGACGAAAGAAGATCCGCAGACTTATATCATAGATACGCAACTTACAGGTTCATACAACACAGAAAATTTTTTGGCTGCGATAGCGGTAGGTTTGCATTTCGATATCTCGCCCCGGGAGATCAATTCCGGTATTGCGGGCTATACCCCAACAAATAATCGCTCCCAGATCATGAAAACGGCCCACAACACGGTAATCTGTGATTATTATAATGCCAATGCTACCAGTATGGCCGCTGCTTTGGATAATGTTCGAATTATTGAGGCTGACAAGAAAGCGGTAATTCTGGGGGACATGTTTGAACTTGGTGCTGAATCTTTTGATGAGCATAGGAAAATCGTGGATAACGTAGGAAGTATGTTCGCTGATCGCAAGATTTTTGTCGGAAAGGCATTTCTTGAACATAAAAATGATGACGCGGAGTTTTTTGAAACGACCCTAGATGCGAAAGCCGCCCTGGAGGAAAGACCGATTATCGGAGCTACGGTATTATTAAAAGCCTCGCGGGGTATGGCTTTTGAAAATCTGATAGATATATTATAGGCTCAGCATAAGTACACTTGAAAAAGGTGGACTCAACATGGGTTCAAGGTGTCTGCATGACCAATTTGGTAACAACGTAGACCTGAGTAATTTCCTTATTCCTGTAGGTTAAAACCAAAGGCGTTAAAAGTTTTGTCATGTGAGGATTAAATATTGGCAAAATAAGCAAAATAATACCTCGGGGAAATGTAGCTCATTTTGAAAAATGTACCTTTGTGTCGTATAATGGATAAAAGACGTTTTTTTTTAGAAATAGCCTACTTTGGGCAATCTTATCATGGTTGGCAGGTTCAGAACAATGCGATTTCGGTACAGGAAGTATTGAATAGGGCATTGGCGACATTGTTGCGCGAACCTATTGAGACTACTGGAGCGGGACGGACGGACACAGGTGTGCATGCGAAGCAGTTGTACGCGCATTTTGATGCAGCTGCTGTGGGAATATTAACAAAGCCGGACCGTTTTATTCATTCACTTAATGCATTATTACCTTTTGACGTTGCGGTTAAAAGGCTGATTGAAGTTGCTGATGATGCTCATGCCCGATTTGATGCGACGCATAGATCTTATGAGTACCACCTTCATTTTCATAAAGATCCGTTTATTTATCCTTATTCCTGTTTCATGCGTGACCGCCCCGATGTGGACAAAATGAACGAGGCTGCTCAATTTTTATTGGGTAAGCAAGATTTTGAATGTTTTAGCAAGTCTCATACGCAGGTGTTTACAAATATTTGTGATATTCGTAGAGCAGAATGGTTATGGCATAATGAACAGGATCTGGTATTTCATATCACCGCGGATCGTTTCTTGCGCAACATGGTCCGTGCGATCGTAGGTACTTCGCTGGAGATCGGACTGAAGGGCAAACCGGCTTCCTTTATGCAGGAAGTGATTAAGAGCAAAAGTCGCGGCAAGGCTGGGGTATCCGTCCCGGCACATGGATTGTATTTAACAGAAGTAGCTTACCCTTATATATAAATATTAACGTGAGTCAAGATAAAATAACAGGTAAAACCTATGATGTCAATTTGTTGCGGCGCATGAGTCGCTATATGCGGCCTTATCATGTCGCATTTTGGATATCCGTGGTTTTAACGATACTATTGGCGGCAGTTGCCCCAGCGCTACCGATGCTTATTCAGCATACGCTAGATAACTATATCTTAAATTTTGATACAGCGGGATTGTCCTATATGCTCATGGCCATGCTGGCATTGGTCGTGGTGCAGACCCTAATTCGTTATTATCATACCCTGATGACAAATACACTGGGGCAGTCTGTTATCCGGGATATCCGCATTCAGGTGTTTAATCATATTGTACAGCTGCGTCTTAAGTATTTTGACCGCACTGCCTTGGGAAAGTTGATTACGAGGACGATATCTGACTTGGAAACACTTTCCAATATCTTCTCGGAAGGATTGATTCAGATTATTGGCGATCTTCTGCAGTTGGCGGTGATATTGGGCGTTATGTTCTATTCGGATTGGAAATTGACGTTAATTGTACTTATTCCAATGCCTTTGATGATTGCTGCAACCTATGTATTTAAAGAAGCTATGAAAGCTGCCTTTATCGATGTTAGGAAATGGGTGTCTAATTTGAATACCTTTTTACAGGAGCATATTACTGGAGTCGGTATTATCCAATATTTTGCACGTGAAAAGCAAGAAATGGATAAATTCAAAGAAATTAATGCACAGCATCGGAACGCACATATCCGTACCAACTGGTATTTCTCTATCTTTTTTCCTGTTTTGGAAATTATCATGGCAATTTCCTTAGGCTTGCTGGTGTGGTTTGGTGCCAAACAGATTATGGGCGATGTGATTTCACCCGGTGTAGTTGTAGCCTTTATTATGTATATCAACATGATTTTTAGGCCTATTCGGGAGCTTATTGATAAGTTTAATACGCTTCAAATGGGTATGGTGAGTGCTGAACGCATTTTTGAAGTCCTAGATACCAATGAGATGACTCCTAATTCGGGTACATTAAAGCCCGACCATATTAAGGGAGAAATTACATTTAAGCATGTTTGGTTTGCTTATAACGATGAAAGTTGGGTATTGAGAGATGTCAATTTTAGTGTACAACCTGGCGAGACATTGGCTTTGGTGGGTGCTACCGGTGCGGGTAAATCGTCCACAATCAATATTCTTAGTCGGTTTTACGAGATCAATAAAGGTGAAATCCTCTTGGACGGTGTAAATATTCGCGATTACGATCTTGATTATTTGAGAAATACCATTGCGACGGTGCTGCAGGATGTGTTTCTTTTCTCGGATACTGTCATCAATAATATTACATTGGGTGATCCCTCAATTTCGAGGGAACAAGTTATCGAAGCGGCCAAAGAAGTTGGGGCACATGACTTTATTATGCGACTTCCCGGTGGGTATGATTACGACGTGAAGGAAAGAGGAGCAACATTGTCTGCCGGGCAGGCTCAATTAATTTCTTTTATTCGGGCGCTGGTTCATGATCCTAGAATCCTGATCTTGGACGAGGCTACCTCCTCCGTAGATACCGAGACTGAGGAAATGATCCAAAGTGCGATCGACAATTTAATGCGGGGACGGACATCCATTGTCATTGCCCACCGCTTGTCCACCATTCAAAAGGCGGACAAGATCATTGTTTTGGACAAGGGGGAAATAAAAGAGATTGGAACACACCAAGAGCTTTTGTCTTTTGAGGGTTACTACAAAAAGCTGTATGATCTACAGTTTCACTCGGCGGGAATTTAATCCTTAAACGACACTCTCTTTGGGGATGGTCTCTTCGTCCTCGATATGAGTGTTAGCTTTGATTTCTGAGCCTCGGCCTACCAGTACATTGGCACCGATGGAAACATTTGGTCCAATGTTTACGAAATCTTCAATAATGGTATTGCTTTCAATGACTGCCGATCCTGAGATGATACAATGGTTGCCAATCTGTACATCGGGGGCTATTGTTGCTCCGGGAAGAATAATACATCCTTCACCAATTTCAGCTCTTTTGGAGACATAGGCTTTCGGGTGAATTAAGGACTGAAAATTCCAATCCGGATTTTCGGACACGATCCTTTCGCGTAGCCCCGGATTTTTAACGGCAACAAAGAAATTTTCTGCAGCATCTTTCACCTGATGGTGGAGTTGGACCTCATAATCGAATACATCCTCGATCAGCAGTGATTTGTCAATAAGCCCTCCGATTTCGATGTCCAAATCTTCGGCTACATCTACAGCAGTCTTTGCATGCGCTGTTGCACCATATATATATAGCATGATCTTGTTTTTTGTGCAAAGATAATGCTTTCTGAAAAGAACTCCATGAGGCAACCTGTATCAACATGCTAAAAAGAAATCGGGGACCAAGTCTGAATATTGAGCTGAAAGTAGATCGTTTTAACGGTTCCCAAGAAAAACTTAGCATGATACAAATGTGCTGTGGCCGGGAAGAGAGTTTTTTATCTTCCAAAATTTGCAACAAAATAGCCCTTTCGATTGTTCTGATTTCTAAATAGAAAGAAAGCTTATTATATTTGTTGACATACAAAAATTAAAATATGATTCAACGTATCCAAACTGTTTATTTATTAGTGGCAGGATTAATTATATTCGGCTTATTTTTATTCCCTTATGTAAATTACAGTGATTTAGTCGGTTTGGGAAAAAATGTGATGGTAACAGGTGTTTATGGCGTTACTGCTGGGCAGCCGGTCCATGAAGGTGGTTTTGGTTATATCCTTCAGACTATTGTGGCAGCGCTATTGGGATTGCTTCCGATTTTCACCATATTTAAATTTAGACAACGTAAGGTTCAGCTTTTATTGATATGGGTAGAGATTGTCGCAATTATATTTTTCGCCATCTGGCTTTATTCATCCGCGAGCACACACCTCGCTACCGTCGGTCAGTTTTTGGGAGCCGGTAATATCGGGGTTGGTTTCTTTTTATTGCCAATATCAATTATTTTTTGTGCGCTGGCATTGGGCGGAGTACGCAGGGATGAGAAACTGATTCGCTCGGCCGACCGTTTGCGTGCATAATTTGATTTCAATAGATTTTTAATAGATAGGAGCCACGGTTAGCGTGGCTTTTTAAATAGTATAATATATGACTAAAATTTTCCATTGTGCTGTCATCCTGCTTTTTCTTTGTTTTACTGCTGGCACAGCGCAAGCTCAATCTGCGGATTCATTATTGGTGGTTGATGATATCCAATTTGATTTAAAAGAGTTTCATGTGGATAAGGCAAAAAATGAGTTGGTTATTAATTTATTTGCAATATCCTACAGTACAGATCCCCGCGAGTATAAAATGAATACTTTCTCCACACAGATTCTGGATCAAAAGAAGCAGCCGCATTTTTTCTCTTCAATTCAGATGGGAAATGTCCGGATCAACTTTGAAGATAAACAGAACTATTTGCATTATCTGCTTGAGGAGGATAAACCTGTAGATATCCAGGTAATTGTGAAAGACTGGAAGAAGACCGATAAACCCGTTAGTATCAAACTTGTTTTTGAAAGTAGCGAGGAGGAAGGTAAATTTTTGGAAGTCCCCATCTTGCTGAATAAATAGTTGATCGGACTTACATAAATAGAAAAAGCGCTGAGTCTTCAAAGATTCCAGCGCTTTTTTAGCTTTTTGAAATTTATTTCTTATCGATTGTAACGGATCTGTTGTTTGTCTAACATGCCCATCTGATCTTTCATCATTTTTATTTGGTCAGCTAACAGTTTATTTTTATCTGCTTTCTTAGCTTCTTGAAGTAATTTTTCCGCTTCACGTTTATTACGTTTTGCCATTGCTACACCCGCTAAACTTAATTTTGCCAACGCGATATTATGATCCATATGAAGTCCGAGTGCAAGCGCCTTTTTGAAATACTTTTCGGATTGCATTGGAGCGCGTTGAGATTCGATCAATCCGATTAACATGTTGTAATAACCATGTTGTTGCGGAATTAATTGTTTTTCATAATTCGTGATTTTCTTTAACCATTTTTCGGCAGCAGCCATATCTTGTTTGCGCATATACCATTGCGCGATAAGCATGTATTCATGAAAAAATACAGTGACAAAACCAAGAATTGTGATCAAGATGCCTAGTATTCCCCATCCCCAATTTCCGGTCCAAAATAAAGCAACTGTCCCAATCAGCAATGCACTGCAAATGATGATTCTAACGAGATTTGACATAAATCTTTGTTTAAAAATATTTGTGTTCAATTTAATTCTGCAAATATCCGTTAATTTCGTCGTTTAAGCAACTTGTTCAAGTGGTTATTTTGTAAAATTATACATTTCATGCTCATACCGATCGTCAAAATGATCTTATGGCAGATAACTGTTCCGCTATCGTAAGTGCTTTATGAACAGCGACCGGGGAATAAATTTGCCATTACATGCAACTTTTTCTAAGTTTGGTTTATGGAAAAGCTATATGATGATTCTTGGGCACCAGTATTGAAACCTTTGTTCAGTCAGCCTTATATGAAACAATTGTCTGCCTTTGTACAGGCGGAACGTCAACGGACTAAGGTGTTTCCGCCTGCTGATCTAGTGATGAATGCTTTTAAACTGACACCGCTCCAACATGTTAAAGTTGTTATTCTCGGGCAGGATCCGTATCACAATGATGGTCAGGCACATGGTTTGTCTTTTTCTGTGCCAGAGGGGATTGTATTGCCGCCTTCTTTAAAGAATATTTTTAAGGAATTACAGGATGATATTGATGGATTTGTAGAACCTCGATCAGGGGATCTGACGTCTTGGGCCAAGCAGGGCGTATTGTTGCTTAATGCAACGCTGACTGTGCAGGCGCATTTGGCCGGTTCGCACCAGAAAAGAGGCTGGGAAGTTTTTACAGACAGTATTATACATGCTATTTCCGAACGATGTGAGCATGTGGTCTTTCTGCTTTGGGGTAGCTACGCACAAAAGAAAAGTGTATTGATCGACGCGCGTAAGCATCTTATTTTGACAGCTGTGCACCCATCGCCGCTTTCTGTTTACAGGGGTTTTTTTGGAAGCAAACACTTTTCAAAGGCAAATCAATATTTGGTGGAGCATGGTAAGACTCCTATTGATTGGCGTTTGGTCTAAGCGTATTTGTCATGGGCAGTAACACCGGTTTCTCCAATTGCCAAAACATGGATATGTTCGATTCGAATGGTATTCTTATTTTGTCGTAGATGACTGAATAGAAAATGGCTGTCGTAGGTGATCTGATAGGAGCTTTCAAAATCTATGGGCTGGCTCGTTTCCCCCAGAACGCTGTATTCATGCTCTCCTTGTTGCGTGAATCGATGTATAATCACCCGATTCGCACTAATGGGGTCTATGTGGAACCAGGCCCCCTCGCCGACACCGCCTAGGTACTGTGCGCTGGCTGGGAGGTGGCAGGGCTTATCTTTCTGAAGCATTCCGCCAATTGTAATATCTTCAGGTAGCGTTCCAGCGCAACGAGCGGAGATATTATTCCTTAGTTTTTTAAGGAGAAATAACAATGATGTGAATCGTCCCATTTTTATGGTTTGAAGGCCGCCTGATGTCGTATATTTATAGATTGACCCGTCGGAGCAAGAGTTGACTATATTGCTCATTGGGCTTGCCTTTATGGTTTCTGGAAAATTGATCGGATGCCAGAAATGAAACTTTTTGGAGGCGTGGATAAGGAGTCTTACAATAAATCGGGAGCAATTATTGTTATTGTACGCTACGGCGCCATAGGGGTATGATCCCCGGTGTACCCATTGATCAGCAAAAGCTTTTGCACGATAAAAATCTATTTTTTGGACAATGGAAAAATAAAGATCGCCGACGCCCTGCATGGCATCTTTCATCTCTTCAAAATACCGGACAATTTCCGGCAGGTTTAGGATGTGGTTTCGCTCAATTTGTGCTTTAAGTTTAATCGTTAGTTTTGGATCAGAATCTTCTGAACGTGCTCTTCCGTATCCTCTTGGGGCAATATATCGGCCAAAATCGTAGAAACAAAGTCTGCCTGTATCGCGTTCGATCAGGACGATGCCTGTGTGGCCGACTTTAAAGTTTAGATTTTTAACAAGGCCTATTTTCTTGAAAAACATCATCCATGCTTCGTCACCGCGTAGCATCAGGCCAAGCAAGGATCATTGCGAGATCCTGATATTGGGATGATGTTTTCATAGGCTTTTCTTTTAGTATTCCAATGGAATGATCGGTTCCTTTTTGCTTGTGGACATAATCATCATCGTTTGGAATGTCTTTACAAAAGGAATTTTGGCAATCTTTTCCATGATAACACCTTCATAGGCTTTTATGTCTTTTACGTAGACCTTGAGAATAAAATCGCAATTACCGGTGACATGGTGGCACTCTGTTACCTCCGGGATCATTTTTACGGCAGCGACAAATTCTGGAATTGCATTGTGTGTGTGGAAATCCAGCGAGATCTGTATAAAGGATTTTATGCCTAGCCCTAATTTTTCTTCGTCAACAAAAGCATGATAACTCTTGATAAAGCCCGAATTCTCAAGTTTTCTTACACGTTCTAAAGTAGGTGCAGGAGAGAGCCCGATACTGGATGCTAATTGCAAATTGGTAATACGGCCATTCTCTTGTAATAGTTTAAGAATTTTTAAATCTGTTTTGTCTGGTGCAAACGGCATATCTTAAGTCTTAATAATCAATAGTATTTGTAAATATACAAAATTATATTTGGAAATTTAAAAATAAACAAAATTATTGATGATAAATAGATTTTGTTTATATGATTGGGAGTTTGTTATAATTTTTATTGATTTAAAATCATTTGACTGTCATAATCGTTTGAAATGTGCGCATTTCAATGAAATGAAATGATAAATGTCATTTTTTTATTAAAAATACCTGTTTGAGGATACATAAAATGTATTTTATTGGCTTTGAAATTGTAACTTTGCAGTTCGATAGGTGCGGAGGTTAGACCCCTCCCGAATTAGTTAAACCGTGAGAGCGAAATATGAGTACTAAAGACGACGATTTATTAAAAGAGCTGGAGCTCGAAGAATATAAATACGGGTTCACGACAGATATCGAAATGGAAATCGCAGCCAAAGGCCTTACAGAGGAGACGGTTCGTTTTATTTCGGCAAAAAAGAATGAGCCTGAATGGTTATTGGAGTGGAGATTGAAAGCTTTTCGTCATTTCTTGACGTTAAAGATGCCTACTTGGCAAAATTTCAGAGCTCCAGAGATTGATTTTCAAGATCTATCTTATTATGCTGCCCCAAAGGCAAAACCACAAGTAAATTCCATGGATGAAGTTGATCCTGAATTGATTGCTACATTTGAAAAGTTGGGTATTCCTTTGGATGAGCAAAAGATTTTGGCCGGTGTGGTAGCTGTTGATGCGGTCTTTGATTCGGTATCGGTAAAGACAACGTTCCGTGAGAAACTAAAGGAACAAGGGGTAATCTTTTGTTCATTTGGCGAAGCCGTACAAGAACATCCTGATCTCGTAAAGAAATATTTGGGAACCGTGGTTCCTCAAACAGATAATATTTATGCTGCGTTAAACTCTGCCGTGTTTTCGGATGGATCATTTGTTTATGTTCCAAAGGGCGTGAAATGTCCGATGGAGTTGTCAACTTATTTCCGTATTAACGCACAAAATACAGGTCAGTTCGAACGTACCTTAATCGTTGCGGATGAAGGGGCCTACGTGTCGTATCTGGAAGGCTGTACTGCACCGATGCGTGATGAGAATCAATTACACGCTGCTGTAGTGGAATTGATTGCTGAACGCGATGCAGAAATTAAATACTCTACTGTACAGAACTGGTATCCCGGTGACAAAGACGGTAAAGGTGGTATTTTTAACTTTGTAACGAAACGCGGGATCTGTAGAGGTGATAATAGCAAGATTTCATGGACTCAGGTAGAAACTGGGTCGGCAATTACCTGGAAGTATCCGGGTGTCATTTTAAAAGGGGATAATTCAATCGGTGAGTTTTACTCTGTAGCGATGACCCGTAACTACCAAGTTGCTGATACAGGAACAAAAATGATCCACTTGGGTAAAAACACGAAATCTAAAATTGTTTCAAAAGGAATTTCTGCGGGAAAAAGCCACAATAGTTACAGAGGATTGGTGAAAATCGGACCTAATGCTGATAATTCTCGAAACTTTACCCAATGTGATTCTTTACTGATCGGTGATAGATGTGGTGCACATACATTCCCCTATATCGAAAACCGCAATAAGACAGCAAAATTGGAGCACGAGGCGACTACATCGAAAATTGGTGAAGATCAAGTGTTTTATTTAAACCAACGTGGTATTGATTCCGAAAAAGCGGTTGGTTTAATTGTTAATGGTTACGCTAAAGAGGTGTTAAATCAGTTGCCAATGGAATTTGCTGTGGAAGCACAAAAATTATTGGCGATTTCTTTAGAAGGTTCAGTAGGATAGATAATAAATAATTGAGCAAGCTAGCTAATGCTGGCGTATCGTTCAATACTCAATAAGAATAAAATGTTAAGCATTAAAAATTTACATGCGTCTGTAGAAGACAAACAAATATTAAAGGGATTAAACCTGGAAGTTAAAGCAGGGGAAATCCACGCTATTATGGGGCCTAATGGAGCTGGAAAGAGTACCTTAGGTAATGTTTTGGCCGGACGTGAATCATACGAAGTGAATGAAGGTTCTGCTTTTTTGGATGGCGTGGATTTATTGGATCTTTCTCCGGAGGATCGTGCTCGTGAGGGACTGTTCCTGGCGTTTCAATATCCGGTTGAAATCCCGGGTGTATCGAATATCAATTTTCTGAAAACAGCAGTGAATGATATTCGTGAATATAAAGGTTTGCCTCCAATGGAAGCCAAAGAATTCTTACAGATGGTAAAGGATAAGCAAAAGCTGGTTGAGTTTTCGGCCAATTTAGCGAATCGTTCTTTGAACGAAGGTTTCTCCGGTGGTGAGAAAAAACGTAACGAGATTTTTCAGCTGGCGATGTTGAATCCTAAATTATCAATTTTGGATGAAACAGATTCAGGTTTGGATATCGATGCACTTCGTATTGTTGCAAATGGTGTGAATCAGTTACGTTCCAAAGACAATGCCTTTATTGTCATCACACACTACCAGCGTCTGTTGGATTACATCGTTCCAGATTTTGTTCACGTCTTGTACAATGGCCGTATCGTGAAATCGGGGCCTAAAGAATTGGCTTTGGAGCTCGAAGAAAAGGGATACGATTGGTTAAAAGAATATGATACACAAAACGCCTAATCTTTTACACCGATAAAATAGGAGTGGAAGAGAATTTTGGCGATTTGATTAAAAAATAACATGAGTACATTAGTTTCAGAATCATTACTTCAACAAGTGTTGGGAGCTTTTAAAGAGCAAAGTGTTTCAGACGGACCTGCTTTCTTTACGGAAGCGCGTCAACAAGCATTCGAGCGTTTCGAAGCAGCAGGCTTTCCCACAGTTAAGAATGAAGAATGGAAATATACAAACATCCACAGTATTGTCAATAAGCCTTATGCGCTTGATGTAGATGTGGATATCGAGGGCTTGGATTTTAGCGCAGGAGAGATTCCGAATTTGGATGCCTACCGTATTATTCTGGTTAATGGGCAGTATGTATTGGCGGTGAGTGAGCTGGAAAAGGTAAAGGGACTTGTTGTTATTCCAATGGATGACGCTGTTGAGGAACCTGCATTTCAGTCCCATTTTGCGAAATACGCTGACAAGTCCGATAATATTATGGTGGCACTCAACACAGCGGCCTTTACGAATGGTGTATTTATCCATTTGAAAAAAGGCGTTGTACTTGATAAACCTATTCAGATTATCCACGTAGCAACCGGAAAAGAAGACTTTTTTGCACAGACACGGAATTTGGTCGTTGTCGAACCTAATGCTGAACTTGAACTGATCGAGAGTTTTATTATGGCAGATGGTAGCGCAAGCAATGTGCATAATAAAGTTTCGGAAATCATAGTAAAAGAGAATGCTAAAGTTCAACATTACTATCTTCAGGTGGCCGAATCTGCGAGCCGTTACTTTAATCATACAGAAGTATATCAGGAAAAATATAGTCTTTACAATAACTACAACTGTAATTTCCCCGGTGCATCCTTTATTCGCAATAATATTAATGTGCGCTTAGATGCTGAAAATGTAGAAAGTCATCTGTATGGTATTAACCTGACAGCGGGGGATCAATTGGTGGACAATCACACTGTTGTGGACCATCTTAAGCCACATTGTGAATCCTACGAATGGTATAAAAATATTACACAGGATAAATCTACGGCTGTTTTCAACGGAAAGATCTTCGTTCGTGAAGATGCACAGAAAACCAACGCTTTCCAACAGAACAATAATATGTTAATGTCGGATAATTCAGCGGTTTATACAAAACCACAACTGGAGATTTTTGCGGATGATGTGAAATGTTCACACGGATGTACGATCGGTCAGTTTGATAATGAAGCTTTGTTTTATTTGAGAGCGCGTGGAATAGGTGAAGAATCAGCACGTATCCTACTTGTACATGCTTTTGCCTTTGATGTAACGACCCGCTTTTCAAACGAAGTTGTTCGGAAATATGTCGAGGAGCTGGTGGAACAAAGCCTAAAAACGAACTAAATAAAATCACACAAACTATACACTGAATAAGGCGTTTACCAATCGGTATACGCCTTATTTTTTTGATCAACATTTCTCTTTAAAAGATCCGGTGGAAACGGTTTTAAAATAGGCAGAAGCCTTGGAGTTGTGTTTTTGCTTCTTTTCTCTTACTTTTGTACCGTTATGAACATGTCTTTGTATACAGCTTACGCTTATAAACCTTGGGTTTTATAGCTCATTTACGTTTTTAAATTCTCCATTGGACACACCTGTTCGCTTAATGAATGGATTGGTTCTCTCTGAGTTATCCACTTGCAGCTTTGACAAGTCTGATATTCGGTGCGCGCGATCCGGTATTTTCATTTGCTGATTGGGTAGGTGCTAAAAGCGTTTTACTTTAATGTGCTGATCATTCTTGATCATGCACCTGTTGTATTTTTTATTTAAAATTTTATGGAAAAAAATAACTGGTTTCGTACCTATAGTTATATATGGATTGGACAATTTATTTCTTTACTGTCCAGTTCAGCGGTCAACTTTTCGATCATGATCTGGTTGAGTTTGACACACAGATCTGCTGAGATATTGGCTTTTGCCGCTATTGCCGGTTTGTTACCACAGGCGATTATCGGACCATTTGCCGGTGTTTATATCGATCGTTGGGATAGAAAGAAAGTCATGATTTTCGCTGATGGTTTTATCGCTCTCTGTACCCTAGGAATGACATTTGTGCTAAAAAGTGATGGCACCAACATGTTTCTAATTTATTTATTGATGGCCTGTCGTTCGATCGGCTCTGCATTTCATTCGCCGGCCATGCAAGCAATTGCACCGTTGCTTGTGCCTGAAGATAAATTATTGCGTGTATCGGGGATTAATCAGATGCTACAGTCAGTAAGTAGTATTGCAGGCCCTGCATTGGGGACATTGGCAATTAGTTATTTCCCGATTTCACAGGTGCTGTACCTGGATGTCATTGGTGCCGCGGTGGCCATCACATCTTTATTTTTTGTAACTATTCCACATCTTTCCCGATCTGATATGAAGCCTTCGATTGCTGCCGTTTTGGAAGATCTTAAGCAAGGAATGAGAGCGATCTATCATAATAAGGGCTTAAAAATGTTATTTATTTATGCCATGGTGGCGACTTTTTGTATTATGCCCGTTGCGATCATGTTCCCTTTATTGACCATTGGTCATTATAGTGGTGGTAAGTGGGAAATGAGCATTATTGAGATTATTTGGGGGATAGGTATGCTTATTGGAGGGAGCTTTTTGGGACTTGCAAAAGTGTCGGTGTCCAAGGTGGTATTGGTTAATAGCATGCATATTGTTTTAGGAATCACGTTTGCCCTGTCGGGTTGGTTTCCCTCTACTTGGTTTATTCCTTTTGTCATTATGACCGGTCTGGGCGGGGTTTCAATGTCTATTTTATCGGCCTCATTTATGACAATTATTCAAGAGCAGGTGCCGGCGGAAATGTTGGGTCGTGTGTTCTCGCTTTATTTTAGCATCGCTATTTTACCAAGTATGATAGGACTTCTCTTTACAGGCTTTATCGCAGATGTGATCGGAGTGGCGACGGCATTTATCATTGCGGGTCTTATTGTTGTATTGGTGGGCTTGTTGTCTTTTTTCAACAGCTCGATTATGAGTTTGGGGGAGGCGCGTAAATTAAGCTAATAAATAAAAAAAGCTTCCAAATTTTGGAAGCTTTTTTTAGAGCGAAAGACGAGATTCGAACTCGCGACCCCAACCTTGGCAAGGTTGTGCTCTACCAACTGAGCTACTTTCGCGTTGATGCTACAAAAGTAAGGCATTTCTTCTTATTCTGCAAGAGAAAAAATAAAAAATCTTAACTTAAATCAATAGCGTCGACACAATTAATCCCGTCTATCGCGGCTGAAATAATGCCGCCGGCATAGCCGGCTCCCTCCCCACAAGGGTAAAGTCCTTTGACCTGAGGGTGTTGCAGGTTTTCTTTATTTCGCGGGATACGTATAGGCGAAGATGTCCTCGATTCTACACCGACCAGAATAGCTTCGTTCGTATAATAGCCTTTCATCTTTTTACCAAATATTGGGAGGGCACCCCGAAGCGCTTCATGTACAAAAGTTGGCAAAACCTCTCGTAAGTCTGCCGAAGAAGTTCCGGGTTTATACGAATTTTCCGGTAGATCCATAGATACTCGTCCTTCAACAAAGTCAACCATCCGCTGTGCAGGAGCAACAAGGTTTCCTCCGCCAACTTCGAAGGCCCTGCGTTCGATCTGCTTTTGAAAATCAAGCAGAGCAAAGGGATCATTCAGGGTATTAGGTACATCATCGAGGTTGATCTGGATGACGGTACCTGAATTGGCATGTGGATTATTCCGTTTGGATGGAGACCAGCCGTTGACGACGATTTCGTTATGGTCAGTTGCACAGGGGGCAATAACGCCACCCGGACACATACAAAATGAAAAGACACCGCGATCATTAACTTGCTCGACCAGACTATAATAGGCTGGTGGTAAATGCTCACTTCTGGCCTGACAATGGTATTGCGCCTGATCAATAATAGCCTGTGGATGTTCGATGCGGACGCCCAACGCAAAGGCTTTTGCTTCAATCAACCAATTATTGCGATGAAATAGTTCGAAAATATCACGCGCGGAGTGGCCCGTGGCTACAATCACATGATCGGCTTTGATTTCTTCTCCACTGGCTAATTTTACCCCACGGACCTGACCAAAGGATTCCAATATATCATCTACACGTTGATCGAAAAGAAACTCACCTCCAAATTCGATCACACTCTCCCGCATCGCTTCAATAATATGCGGGAGCTTGTTGGTGCCGATGTGGGGGCGGGCATTCACTAAAATGTCCGTTGTGGCTCCATGGGACACAAAAAGCTTAAGGACTTTGTCAACGTCACCTCTTTTATTGGAGCGGGTATAAAGTTTCCCATCTGAATAGGTCCCCGCGCCACCTTCTCCGAAACAGTAGTTAGATTCGGGGTTCACAGTGCCCTCGCGGTTTAGCTTCGCAAGATCGCGTCTTCGGTCCTGTACCTTTTTGCCTCTCTCAATGACAATTGGTTTGAGACCTCGCTCAATACAGCGGATCGCGGCGAATAAACCTGCAGGGCCTGCGCCAACGATAATAACCGGCTTTCCTGTCCGGACAGATTTAAAATGATTTTCATATAGCTCAGGCAAAGGGAATTCGTCGATGTAATAAATGACCCGTGCCCTATAAACCACCTGTCTGCTGCGGGCGTCAATAGAACGTTTACGAATTTTAAATCCTTTGACCTGTTGTGGTTTTAGGTGCAATGCTTTTACACCTTCTTGTAGAATATATTGCTCATCTTCGATTTTTTCGGGAAGGATAGCAATTTCAATTTCTTTTTGCATAAGATAAAAGGGCTGGGTTTTTATCCCAAAACCGCCACAAAGTTACGGAATATTGGTTGTTTGCCGATTTGGAAATAAAAATATTCTTATCTTAGTAGGAGCTTGGTATATGCTTTGATAGTGTATCCATATAATTTGAATAGTATTTAATTCTTTTAACAATGAAAATGAAAAGATTTTTAGTAGCCCTATGCGGTTTATTTGCATTAGTATCATTAAACTCATGTGGTTACAATACGATGGTTTCTCAAGATGAGAATGTCAAAGGGAAATGGGCACAGGTTGAAAATGCTTACCAACGTCGTGCAGATTTGGTGCCGAACTTAGTGAACACTGTAAAAGGTGCCGCGAAACATGAAGAAAGCACATTAACTGCCGTGGTTGAAGCGCGCGCTAAGGCAACGTCGGTTACCATCAATGCGGATGATTTATCGGAGGAGAATATTGCTAAATTCCAGAAAGTACAAGATCAGTTCAGTGGTTCTTTGAGTCGTCTGCTAGCTTCGGTAGAGGCTTACCCGGACTTAAAGGCAAATCAAAACTTTTTGGAATTGCAAGCGCAATTGGAAGGTACGGAAAACCGTATTTCGACGGAACGTAGATCTTATAATGAAGCCGTACAGCAATTCAATACGACTGTACGCAGCTTTCCGAATAATTTAATGGCGGGCATGTTCGGCTTTAAAGCCAAAGGTACATTTACTGCTGCCCCTGGTTCAGATAAGGCCCCTACCGTATCATTTTAATAACATCTTTGTTAGAAATGGACGAAATGATGGATGATGCGGCTTGCGTATGGCCCTTCATCCATTTTTTTTATACAAAATGCTTTATGTTAGATGTTTGTATTCCGTTTGGGCCGAAGGTCGAACTCTTAATGTGAACATAAATGAAAATATATTATGGCTTTAAACGCAGAAGAGCAAGAAAGAGTCGTTCACGCCATTAATCTGGCTGAAAACGAGACGTCAGGAGAAATTCGTGTTGTGATAGAAAATCACTGCCCAGATGAAGTTCATGACCGTGCAACATACTATTTTTCCAAATTAGGCATGCATAAAACTGTGCTGAAGAATGGGGTTCTTATTTATATTGCATTGGAAGATCATAAATTTTCCATCATTGGTGATAAAGGGATCGATCAACGCGTAGAAATCGACTTTTGGAATTGCACTAAAGATCTAATGGTCGAGGAATTCCGTATGGATAGAATTGTGGAGGGACTGGTGAAAGGGATTGAACATGCAGGCAAACAGTTAGCGAAATTCTTTCCCCGTGAACATGACGATATTAATGAATTGCCAAATGACATTGTTTTTGGTGATCGCTAGTCAATAAAAAAATAAAACTTATGTCGAAATTATTTTACCGGGTTCGGATTCCGGTCATGCTGATGTTGCTTTGGGCGCTGACGTTCATGACAGCAATAGGTCAGGATTTTCCGGAGGCACCGAATAGACTTGTTAATGATTACACTAATACGCTGACTTCGAGTCAAAAGCAGCAATTGGAGCAAAAGCTGCTGGCATTTGAAGATTCTACATCTACACAGATCGCTGTGGTTATGATGAACTCCACCGGAGGATATGATATTTCAGATTACGCTGTCCGTCTGGCGAAGAAGTGGGGTGTCGGTAATAAAAAATACAATAACGGTATTCTATTGCTGGCAGCATTGGGCGACCGGGCTGTTACGATTCAGACCGGCTATGGAATTGAAGGAGCGGTACCAGATGCGATTGCTTATCGTATTATAGAGAATGATATCAAACCGGCATTCCGCCAGAAAGATTATTACAGTGGAGTTGACAAAGCGACGAATTCCCTGATTTCCTATGCCAAGGGCGAATATAAAGCTGATCCCAAACAGCCTAGCGGCGGTGGATCGGGATCCATCATATTTGTCATTATTGTCGTGATATTTCTTGTCGTGATGTTTTCAAACCGCGGTGGCGGAGGAAAAGGCGGCGGGCGTGTGATGAATGGCCGTGGCTCTTCAGATATTTTCTGGTGGACTTTGCTTAACGGTCTTGGGGGAGGTAACCGAGGTGGTGGCGGTGGATTTGGAGGTGGATCCGGCGGTGGGTTTGGTGGATTTGGTGGCGGTGATTTCGGTGGTGGCGGTGCTTCGGGACGATGGTAACAACTTTGCTAAATAATGTTAAATAGCATGTCAATGCAACGGAAATCTTTTACATTTATGGGAAGTATATAATTATGAAGAAGGGAATATTGATGGGTTTAAGCTTTTTACCAGCCTTATTGATGGCACAAGAAAGCTATACAGTGACAGGAAAAGTGAATGCAGCTTCTGATAAGGCTAAAGTATTTATGCAGTACGCCAATAATGGTACCCGTCAGCTAGATTCAGCTGCTGTGGTCAAAGGTGAGTTTAAATTTAACGGCCAGGTAGCATCGCCAACTAAAGGTGTGATGATTTATTCTGCAGAAGGGCTTTCCTTTGGCGAACTCCGGGGTGCACAAAAGCAACCTGAAACGGCTCAGTTGTATTTGTCCAAAGGTGTGATCAAAGTAGATGCATCCAAAGGATTTAAAGATGCTGTGATAACAGGTACAGCGATCAATGATGACTTTACGCAATACAAAGCTTTTGTTAAGCCTTATGCAGATGGATTTGAAGCATTAAACCAACAATATTATGCGGCTTCGGATGCGCAGAAACAAGACCCCAAATTTATTGAGGGGCTGCAAAAGCAAGCTGGAGAGATCTCGGAAAAGATGGAGAAAGCTGATGCTGAATTTATCAATAAGAATCCAAAAAGCTGGTATACATTGGATTTGCTTTCCGAAAACGTAAGCGGCGAAAATGTAAACGAGTATGTAACTTCTTTCGAGAAACTGTCTCCGGAATTAAAAAATTCTGAAAAAGGTAAAGAATTGTCCGAGCGCATCCAAAAACTGAAAGCTGTTGCCATAGGTTCGGTAGCTCCTGATTTTACATTACCGGATACTACAGGTAATAATGTCTCTTTATCTTCACTTCGAGGAAAATATGTATTGTTGGATTTTTGGGCGAGCTGGTGTGGACCTTGTCGTCACGAGAACCCGAACGTTGTTGCCGCATTTAATAAATTTAAAGATAAAGGCTTTACTGTGTTTGGTGTTTCCTTGGACAATCCAGGTAAAAAAGATGCTTGGATGAAAGCAATTCATGATGATAATTTGCAACAATGGCCACATGTGTCCGATTTACAGGGCTGGAAATCTGCTCCCGTGAAATTGTACGAAGTACGTGGAATTCCACAGAACTTCTTAATTGATCCGTCGGGTAAAATCGTCGCTTCAAATCTAAGAGGAGAAGCTTTGGAAGCTAAATTGGCAGAGCTATTGAAATAAACTGTTCTTTCAGTCCGGTACTGAAATACAAAAACACCTACTTAAAATCTTATCTTTGTTGATGGATTTTAAATAGGTGTTTTTTGTTATAGAAGCCAGCTATTGATCTTTTACCTATCTTTGTCCGGAGGATGAACTCACCTTTAAAAAATACTCGTTCCGACCAATCTTGGTGTGGCGAATCATTTACTCAGGAGTTCGTGGAGATTGAACAGAGTGAAGTGTACTCAGAATAGCATAAAATGAAAGAAAAACTGATATTGGTCATGGTCTTGGCTATTTTTGCTGTCGCCTGTAATTCGAAGAAAGAAAATGGCGTGCCAGTGGTAAACCTTGAGGCGCTCAGTGCAATCCCTTTGGATCATTCCATTGACGCGCTGGCGAAGGGGACGGAATTTATAGATGTGACATTACCGCCAAATGCGCGGATAGATGAGCTGTCACAAAAAGAACTAGGCCTGTTGAAGGCAGCTGCCTATCGCTTCTATCACCATGTGTCTTTAGCTGACAATCAATATCAAGTTGATATCAAAGATCCCAAGTCTTTATATATCTCCGATCAGGTTGTCAAAGCCTATGAGCAGGCAATCCAAAATACCAATCATTTTGCGGATTCAATGGCTAAGGCCGGACAAGCGATTCAATTACCTGCCGTAAATGAAGAATATCTCAATAAGCTACTGAAATAGCAATTTCAAACGAATGTAAAAGCTAGTCAGATAGTGGTATTGTCTAATTTGGGATATAAAAGAAACGCGCATGATATTTATTTCATGCGCGTTTCTTTTATATATCCGATGGAAAACACTGTCCTTACAAGGAAAGTATTTCAATGATACGAAGTAGATCTTCGTTAAGTTTAACGTTATGTTTAATCGCGCTCTTGAAAGGTGTGAATCTAACTTCGCTGCAGATCAACCCGGCCATTTCGCCTCTACGTCCTGCAACGAGTGCTTCTACTGCAGCAACGCCAAGTCTACTGGCCAATACACGGTCCATACAGGTCGGGCTTCCACCACGTTGGATGTGGCCTAAAATAGAAAGCCTTACATCGTAATGCGGGAAATTTTCCTTTATTTTTTCCGAAACGACCATTCCACCTTCTTTGTCTCCTTCGGCAACGATGATAATGCGTGAAGATTTATTCTTCCGGCTTTTATCCAGCCTTTTCATGATTGTATCGTAATCCACCTCAAATTCGGGAACCAATACAGCTTCCGCACCGGTGCTTATACCAGAACGGATGGCGATCAAGCCCGAGTCACGTCCCATAACTTCGATCACAAAAACACGGTCATGGGATTCTGCAGTGTCACGGATCTTATCTACAGCCTGAATAACGGTGTTTATTGCTGTATCATAGCCAATGGTAAAGTCTGTTCCGGCCAAATCATTGTCGATTGTGCCTGGGAGACCGATAATTGGAAAGTCAAACTCGTCAATGAATTTTGATGCGCCAGTAAATGTTCCGTCACCTCCGATGACAACCATTGCGTCAATTCCATGGCTGCGTAAATTATCATAAGCTTGTTTGCGTCCTTCTATTGTCTTGAAGGCTTCGCTGCGGGCAGTTTTTAAGATAGTACCGCCACGCTGTATGATATTGGCCACAGATTTGGCATCCATGGGAAAAATTTCACCATTGACCAAACCATCATAACCCCTGCGTACACCAAATACCTCAAGATTGTTATAGATACCCGCCCTTACTACAGCGCGAATACCAGCATTCATTCCTGGAGCATCTCCTCCAGATGTCAAAACAGCAATTTTTTTAATGTTACTCATACGTACTCAAACTTAGCTATTTTTGTGTTTATATACAATTATATTTCCGTTATTAAAAGTTATGAATCACTTCAAAACAATTAAATAATAGCCATCTGATCTGCATTTAATCTAAATGAAGATTAAACTTCATGTAAACTTTATAATAGGGCCAACAATTATAACAAGCTATTTAAGCAGCCCAAGGTTGGGCCGCTTATTTTTTTGCTTTAAAAGCATCAATACCACTTTGCAAAAAAGCTTTGTATTGTTCAATATTATAGTTTGCGCCAGTTTGTGGCACTAATACTGTCCCAGAAGCGTCGACAATGACATATAATGGTTGCGAGTTGCTATTGAAAGTAGATGCTTGAAAATCACTATTTTTATTGCCAATCGTTTTGATCTTCTTGCTGCTATACTTAGAAACAAATTGTTCGTTTGCCGGTAATTCTGTTTTATCATCCACAAATAGTTCCGCCATAACAAATTCTTCTTTTAATAGTTTGGCAACACCTGGATCTGTCCATACATTTGCTTCCATTTTTCGACAATTCACACAGTTCCAACCTGTGAAATCTATTAATACAGGTTTATTTAGTTCTTTCGCAGCTTCCAGAGCTTGATCATAATCGTAGTACGGGTCAAACCCTTTAGGTGTACCGCGTTCATGGAAGATTTCGGCGTATTTCTTTACTTTACCATCGCTGTGCGCTGGCGCACTTGCTACTCCAGCTGAAAGGTCAAAGTCCTGTGTTGCAGAAGGTGGTAAGAAAGCCGAAATGGATTTCAATGGTGCGCCCCATAGACCAGGGACCATATAAACAACAAAAGAGAATACAATGATTGCCAATAGCGTTCTCGGTACAGATAGAAATTTCAGATCACTATCATGTGAAAACTTGATCTTGCCGATTAGGTATAAGCCCATCAGACCGAATATGGCAATCCACAAGGAAAGGAATACTTCACGATCAAGCCAATTCCAGTGGTAAGCCAGATCTACGTTGGACAAAAACTTTAGCGCCAAAGCGAGTTCCAAAAATCCGAGAACGACCTTCACCGAATTGAGCCATCCGCCAGATTTTGGTAATGATTTTAGCATGGAAGGGAACATAGCAAACAGACCGAAAGGGATCGCCAAAGCAATGGAAAAACCCAGCATACCAACCGCTGGGCCTAAACGTTCGCCTTTTGATGCTGCTTCAACGAGCAAAGTGCCGATGATCGGACCTGTACAGGAAAAGGATACTAATGAAAGGCTGAAAGCCATAAAGAAGAGTCCGATCAGGCCTCCTTTATCGGATTTGGCATCCATCTTATTGACAAAAGAACTTGGTAGCGTGATTTCGAAAGCCCCAAAAAAAGAAGCTGCAAAGACAACGAGTAAAAGAAAAAATAGGAAATTAAATATGCCATTCGTTGATAATGCATTCAGCGCGTCCGAACCAAAAGCAATTGTGATAATCATGCCCAAAGCCACGTATATCACAATAATAAAAAGGCCATAGAGGAGCGCTTTGCTAATGCCGCTTGCACGTGTGCCCGACTGTTTGGTGAAGTAGCTGACCGTTAGTGGAAGCATCGGGAAGATACACGGCATCAAAAGAGCGGCAAAACCACCGATTAATCCAGCAATAAAAATGCTCCAAAGTGATTTTTTCCCTGTATCTGAATTTGATGAAGAGACATGTGTTGTTGCCTTATCCAATTTGCTGCTATCCTGACTGAGGGTCGTGTCTGGGGCCTCTGAAAAAGCCAAATCGTCTGGTACGGCCTCTACCACAGGTGTGGTGTCAGGTGAAGATTCAAATTGAAGCCCTTCAGTACTCGTTAGACTGTCTTGTTGAAATGCAAAAGCTGTCGTTGTAAGTGGAAAACTGAAAAAAGCAATTAAAAGTAGAATAAATGTGTTTTTTAACATGCGTATCTGTTTCTGATGTCAGCTTCAAAAATAAAAAAAGGCGATGAGAATCGCCTTATTATTTTATCCGTGTATGATCATTTTTACTATTTGATTGTCACAGCAAAAGCATATTCATCCGGGGGAAGACATTGTGATGCATCACAAGCCTGCCATTCTACGGTGCCTTTTACTGTTGCAGTACCTTTATTTAACTTTACTTTTTGCTGAAAGATTACCTCATTTGTGAAATAACCAACATCCATTTTAAATACCTCTTCGTGTTTTACCTTTGGTTTTGGCTCAGCGGTTTTACCTACCAATGCGTAGTCAGCAGCTTTAGCAAAATTGAATGAAGTTGGGATAGGTCCGCCATCTTTAATATTCTGCGAATAGATGTGCCATCCGTTTTGGATTGTTCCTTTGACATAAACAACAGCTTCGTTGTTGTTCAGTTTTTTGCTGGCTACAGTCCATTTTACAGGTTTGTGAATTTGAGCGAAGGCTCCGGTAACTGCGAAAATTACCACAGTTATTAACAATACTAATTTTTTCATTTTCCTAAATAATTATTGCAGTTCGTTATACACCTTTGATAACTAAAGTTGATAAAGGTTTAATTTATCCGCTTCACAAATTTAGCATATTCTAACATGGTTTATCTGGATTTTGTGTAAAGATTAGGATATAAGATGGCTTATCTCCTTGATGTTGAATTTATGCAGTTTGTTGTCAATAAGCACTTGCAGTTGGCCATCGATCCCCACGGCTTTGATGATCCCGATTTTTTTTTCCCCTGCGACCAAAAATGGTTTTTCCTCGCCTTTCCAGAAAAGTAGCTCGTTATAATAATCCAATTGGAAACGCCACGATTGGGTATAAAGGGTATTGTATTCCTTTTGGAGACTTGCGAAAAGTTCGACAGCCAGGTCTTTAATGACATAATCGTCTCTGTCCGTAAGGGTGGATAATGAAGTAATTGTTGTCGCTGTGTCAAAATTGACCTGATTGATGTTTATGCCTATTCCGATAATAGAAGCATCAATTTTATTTCCCTTTAACTTATTTTCAATAAGGATCCCTGCTATTTTTTTGCTGCCGACATAAATGTCATTGGGCCATTTTACGGTTACAGGCAGCTTCGTTTTGCTTTTAAGCCACTTTACGACGGCGATAGCCACAGAGGCGGAGAGTGCAAACTGTTGTTCTATGGATAAAAAATGAGGTTTTAAAAGAATGGATGTGGTCAGATTTTTTCCGGGTTCGCTGACCCAGGTACTCCCGCGTTGTCCTTTTCCTTGAAACTGATCTTCTGCTAAAATGGCAGTACCCTCTGCGAGTGGCTTGAAATTTGACAATAATTCTCTTAAATAATCGTTTGTAGAGGCAACTTTGTCAAGATATATTATATTTTGACCGATGATAAGTCCCGAAATATTGTTATTTTGCAAACTGAAAGTATTAAATAAATATTAAGTCAAAACTATCATATTTTTTAATGAGTAAAAATAAAAGTTCAGAATTGTCGCAACGTCTATCAGAAATTATCGTTCACGGTATGCAGGAAAAGAAAGCAAACGAGATTGTTCGCTTGGATTTAAGAGATCTTCACAGTTCTGTTTCTGATTATTTTGTGATTTGTCATGCCGACTCGAACATTCAGGTTAACGCTATTGCCAAGAGTGTAGAGGAGGAAGTTTATAAAGCTTTTGGTCAAGAACCCCAATATAAAGAAGGACAATCAAATGGAGAATGGTTGATTTTGGATTTTGTGGATGTGGTTGTACATATCTTTAAGACCGAGAAGAGAGCACATTACGGAATTGAGGATTTGTGGGGAGATGCACAGATTCAGCATTTCCAAAGCGCCTAATAACCGCCTCAGTACAATAGTTTATACAGAAAATATAATTACGATATAATGAAAAAAATCCCAAGTAGTAAGGTAAGCCCAAAACCGCCGAAATTCAATTTTGTGTGGCTTATGATTGCCATGTTTTTAGGTTTTTTTGCCTTGCAATATGTTTTTGGAGAAAACCCGGCTAAGGAAATTAGCTATAGTGATTTTGAAACACGCATGTTAAAAACCGGAGCCGTTGAGCGTCTGGAAGCATATAAGAAAAATGATCTTGTAGAGGTAGAAGTCTATCTAAAAAAAGGCTGGAAAGACAACCCGAGTTTTAAAGATGTAACCAAGAGTAATGATCCTATTCCCAGTCTTGCTGGTCAAGAGGAAACAGGACCTCAATATGTCTTTAAGGATGCCTCAGCAGAGGTGTTGGAGAAGAAATTAGCAGCATCACAAGCTGAATTGGCTCCTGGAACACCTAAAGTGCAATTGAAATATGCTGACCGTTCCAATCCTTGGGCGAGCTGGTTTGTGACATTTATGTTGCCATTGTTGGTATTGGCAGCGATCTGGATTTTCTTGATGCGCCGGATGGGTGGTGGTGCTGGTGGTGGCGGTGGTGCGATCTTTAATATCGGCAAATCCAAAGCACAATTATTTGATAAAGAATCGCAGATCAACATTACCTTTAATGATGTCGCTGGTTTAGAAGAAGCAAAACAAGAGGTTATGGAAATCGTGGATTTCTTGAAAAATCCACGTAAGTACACGAACCTAGGGGGTAAAATTCCGAAAGGAGCATTACTTGTAGGCCCTCCGGGAACAGGTAAAACGTTATTGGCAAAAGCTGTTGCAGGTGAAGCACAGGTGCCTTTCTTCTCCCTATCAGGTTCAGACTTCGTAGAGATGTTTGTGGGTGTGGGTGCTTCACGTGTCCGTGACCTGTTCAAACAAGCCAAAGAGAAAGCCCCTTGTATTATCTTCATTGATGAGATTGATGCAATCGGTCGTGCTCGTGGGAAAAATTCTATGATGGGTGGCAATGACGAACGTGAAAATACATTGAACCAGTTATTGGTGGAAATGGATGGTTTCGGTACGGATTCAGGTGTTATTATTTTAGCAGCGACAAACCGTATCGATGTATTGGACACAGCATTGTTGCGTCCAGGACGTTTCGACCGTCAGATTTCTATTGACAAACCAGATTTGATAGGTCGTGAGCATATTTTTAAAGTGCATTTAAAACCATTGAAGTTGTCAGCGGAAGTGGATGCCAAAAAATTATCAGCACAGACACCGGGTTTTGCGGGAGCAGAGATCGCCAATGTGTGTAATGAAGCTGCATTGATTGCTGCACGTAAAAACAAATCTGAAATAGATATGCAGGATTTTCAGGATGCGGTGGATCGTGTGATCGGTGGTCTTGAGAAAAAGAATAAAATCATTTCCCCCGAAGAAAAGCGTATTGTTGCTTATCACGAGGCGGGGCACGCCATTGCGGGTTGGTTTTTAGAACATGCCGATCCTTTGGTAAAAGTGTCTATTGTTCCGCGTGGAGTAGCGGCGTTGGGATATGCACAATATCTTCCACGTGAACAGTTCTTATATACAACCGAACAACTGGTTGATAGTTTGTGTATGACTATGGGCGGACGTGTGGCAGAAGATATTACTTTCGGGAGAATTTCCACAGGAGCTCAGAATGATTTGGAGCGTATCACGCAACTTTCTTATGCAATGATTGCCATTTATGGTATGAATGATAAGGTAGGAAATGTGTCTTTCCGTGATAGCTCAGAGGCTTCTTTTCAAAAACCATACTCTGACAAAACGGCAGAGCTGATTGATGCTGAAGTCCGTAATCTGATTACAGACGTCTACGCGCGGACAAAACAACTTTTGTTGGACAAACGTGAGGGGTTGATTAAGATCGCGGAGAAACTATTGGAAAAAGAGATTCTTTTCCAATCTGATCTTGAAGAGATATTAGGTAAGCGTCCTTTCGATACCAAAACAACTTATGATGAGTTTGTCAACGGGGCTGACGGCGGCGGTGTACCACAGACCGATTTACCATTGGATGTTCACCCTGAGGAGGCATCTTCAAAAGATGATCAGCGATTGGACAATAATCCGTCAGGTAGTTTAAACTAATTTAGATTTTACAGCGCTAGAAAAACTCTAGCGCTGTATTTATATTGCTATTGAGCCATGAATGTGAAGAACGCGACAGCGAAGGAGGTAATGTTAAAACGCATACGTCAGGCACTACTTCAAAAGAACGATAATCCACATCCTAATTTCAAAGAAACACCCCTTTACAAAGAAGAGGATGAGTTGGTTGATCTTGTTTTTGTTCGCGAACTGACAGCCGCTGGCGGCAAGTTTCTTTATTGTGATGGTGAGATCGGCCTCATTGAGAATCTGATTACATTGACAGAGGTCAATAATATAAAAAATATCTATGCCTGGGAACAGGGGATCCAAAATCTGTTGAGCCCTTATGGTTTCCCATTTTTCAAAACAGAGAAAGACTTCGAGTCTGCCAATGCGAGCATTACCTCATGTGAAGCATTGATAGCACGTAATGGCAGTATTATGGTGAGCAATGCAAATGCTTCCGGACGTCGTCTGAGCATCTATCCGCCGATTCATATTGTAGTAGCAAAGGCCTCTCAATTGGTATGGGATGTGAAAGATGCCTTGGCTTATATGCAGAAACGTTATGGGCAGGAGATTCCGACGATGATTTCAACCATTACAGGGCCTTCACGAACAGCTGATATTGAGAAAAGATTAGTTTTGGGTGCTCATGGCCCAAAAGAACTCTATGTTTTACTTTTAGAAGACCGTTTCTAACCATGTTGACTTACTATTTACAACAAACTCCCGTAGCGAGTGTCATTTTCTTTTTTACGCTTGTAACGAGTATATATACCTTTTCTCATGAGCAGCTTTATGGTAAATTAATGCTCCATCCGTATAGTATCGCGCGCAAAAAACGCTTGTACACTATCCTGACAAGTGGTTTTATCCATAAAGACTGGGGGCACCTGCTGTTCAATATGATCACTTTTTATTATTTCGCATTCGGGTTGGAGCAGATGCTGGCACAGGCAAGCGTCTATGGACATCTTCTCTTCGCTGTTATCTATTTAGGCAGTCTGCTGCTGAGTGACATTCCAACCATTATTCAGCAGAAAAATAATTATGGTTATTATAGTTTGGGGGCTTCGGGAGCGATCTGTGCTGTTTTATTCAGTTACATCCTCTTTAATCCAAAGATGACTATCGGTGTGATGATGATTATTCCAATGCCCGCCTATTTATTTGCTTTCCTGTTTTTGGGGTATTGCATCTGGGCCTCCAAAAAGGCTCAGGACGGGATTAATCATGATGCGCATTTCTATGGCGCATTATCCGGATTGATTCTAACGATCATCTGTTTTCCCTGGGTCATCAAACATTGCTTAGCACAGTTTTAAAATTTCCCGCCCCAGGTTTCTTTGTCTAAATTCCTATACTGAATAGCTTCCGCAAGATGATGATTTTCTATTGAAGGGCTATTTTCCATGTCTGCAATAGTACGGGCTACTTTTAATATTCGATCGTAAGCCCGTGCAGAAAGATTCAAGCGGTCAATGGCTGTTTTAAGTAATTGCTTTTGTGATTCACCGATCTGACAGATCGCCCGGGTAAGTTTTGTGCTCATATGCGCATTACAATGAATATCGGGATAGGATTCAAATCGTTGTTTCTGGATCTTTCTTGTCTGAATGACACGATTACGAACCATCAGACTGTTTTCAATAGGACGGGAGGCGCTCAATTCTTCAAATTGCACTGGTGTGACTTCTACATGCAGATCGATGCGATCCAACAAAGGACCCGATATTTTACTTAAATACCGCTGAACGGTATTGCTGCCGCAGATACACTCCTTTTCGGGGTGGTTAAAGTACCCACAGGGACAAGGGTTCATTGCGGCTATTAACATAAAGCTGGCCGGATAATCGATGGATAATTTTGCCCGGGATATGTTGATGTTTCTGGATTCCAGTGGCTGTCTCATGACTTCAAGGACACTTCGTTTAAATTCGGGAAGCTCGTCCAGAAATAGTACGCCGTGATGCGACAAGGAGATCTCTCCAGGTTGTGGATTAGAGCCACCACCGACCATGGCGACATCAGAGATGGTATGATGTGGTGCTCGAAATGGTCGAATCGTCAGTAGAGCATCTTTAGCTTTGAGATTCCCCGAAACAGAATGAATTTTGGTTGTTTCCAGCGACTCGGCTATATTAAGCGGCGGTAGAATCGTCGGTAACCTTTTCGCGAGCATGGTCTTTCCCGCTCCCGGTGGACCTATTAAAATGACATTATGTCCTCCGGCGGCGGCTATTTCTAATGCTCTTTTAATATTTTCCTGTCCACGAACATCCGAAAAGTCAACATCATATCTATTTGTTTCGGTGTGAAAGAAGGATTGGATGTCGACTTTGGTTGGAACAATATTTTTCGAATTATTGAGAAACTGGACCACATCGCTGAGGTTTTCGACAGCGATCACATCAATTCCAGTAACGATGGCGGCTTCCAGCGCATTTTGCTGAGGAAGTATGATTCCTTTAAATCCATCATTTAATGCTTGCAAGGCGATGGATAAGACACCTCTGACGGGTTTTATACTGCCATCTAAAGACAATTCGCCTAAGATCAGGTAATGTTCCAACAGATTGCTTATTAACTGTCCGGAGGAGGCTAGTATACCGACCGCGATAGATAAATCATAGCCGGAACCTTCTTTCCTGATGTCAGCTGGTGCCAAGTTGACCACAATTTTTTGCCGTGGCATGTGAAGTTGACAGGAAGTAATGGCACTTTCAATGCGTCTGAGACTTTCTTTGACAGCATTGTCAGGAAGTCCGACGATATAATAATGTAGTCCTGTAGAAACTACGACCTCAACGGTAATGGTACACGCCTCAATTCCATAGACGGCACTACAATAGGTTTTGTTCAACATGAATTTTGTAATCGGTTGATTTAAAGATACTAAATATTAAATTATAAATAATAATGCTTTGACGAATTATTGTAAATCGATAGGGAATTGTTGGAAAATGACTATATTGTAATTGGATAGATTCTAGTAAATAATGGATAAAATGCGGTATTTGGCAAACGATTTGCTTTATAAATTGTATTATTATCGAAGACTAGATTCATCGTATAATAGAATTAGAACTTTAAAACGAAAAAGAAATGAATGACACAAGTAAAGTAGCTTTGGCGTTGTTGGCAGGTCTTGCTGCGGGTGCAGCTTTGGGAGTTTTATTTGCTCCGGATAAAGGATCAGATACAAGAGATAAGATCAATGATTCATTAAGCGATTTGAGTGATGCTATTCGTGAGAGAGCTGAAGAACAATTCGATCAGTTGAATGAATTTAAGGAAAAAATTGTCTCCACCTTAAAAGGTAAATTAAATCAGGCCGAGGAGATTGTAGACGATGATATCATCGAGCATGCATAGAGTGCAAGTTGTCCTTTGGGATGATTTGGTGAAATACATAGCATTATAGGCTATTTCAAAAGACTGAATTTAGATAATAAAGAAGTTGATATTGGACTTTTGAGATAGCCTACATAAATTTAAGATGAATGGAAGAAGAAAAATTTTCACTTAGTGGTACTTTCCAGAAAACCAAGGAGTACGTAGATTCCCAGTTTAAGCTTGTTAAATTGAAGACAATCGAGCGTTCATCGCGCCTGATTGCTAGTTTAGTAGTAGATGCGACCAAATTAATCTTTACTTTGTTTGTTATCTTTTTTTTATGTTTAGCATTGGGGTTTTGGCTAGGTGAACTATTAGGAAGCTATTCATTGGGATTCTTGGCAACAGCGGGTATTTTTATGGTGATTATCGTGATCATACGAATTTTTGAACCCGCCTTGGAGTCGAAGTTTATGGATCTTTCTATCCGCCGCTTTTTGGCCAAATGGAATGATGAAATCGAGGAAGAAGAGGAAGACTTGAAAAAAAAGGAAAAATTTGATAGAGAAGGGGCTACAAATGAATAATAAGCAGACGAAAATACGCAATTTACAAGAGCTTAAGGAAGAAATTGCTCGTTTGAAAGAACTTAAAAACGAACAGGAAGCTTACTTGAAAGCACAATTTACCTTGTTTAACAATAAGATTGAAGCTCCGGTCCGATTTTTCAATTCATTAAAAAATAATATTCCCGGAGTAAACATCGTTCAACAATTATTTGCGAAAAGCAATAATCCCGATTCGGATTGGCTGACAAAAACCCTGCGTATAGGTGTTCCGTTTATTATGAACAGACTTTTTCTGAAAAACACAGGCGTACTAAAAAAGGCGCTGATGCTGTTGTTGTCTGAACGGGCTGTCGGTCAGATCAATCAGGATAAAATCAGTGGTTTAATCAGTAAGCTCACTAACTTTATCCGTCCCAAAAAGAAGAAAAAGAAAGGCTCACAAATTGAAGGAGAAGTTCCGCTAAAGGATGAAGTCAACGAATATGGTATTCCTTCCTATAGCGAGACCTATTAAGAATCCGTTTCCTCTTTTTTCAGGAAGTCAGCATAAGCTAATTTAATTCCCTCGCGAAGATTGATTTTATGTTTCCAGCCTAATGCATGTAATTTAGATACATCCATTAATTTGCGTGGTGTTCCGTCAGGTTTACTGCTATCGAATGAGATACTGCCTTTATATCCGATAACTTCTTTAATTAACTCGGCAAGATCTTTTATGCTGAGATCTTCGCCAATACCGATATTAACAAACTGTTTTTCGTTATAATTATTCATTAGGAAGACACAGGCATCAGCCAGATCATCTGAAAAAAGAAATTCCCTTAGGGGAGTTCCGGTGCCCCAGATAACAACCTCATCCAGGTTGTTTACCTTAGCTTCATGAAATCTACGGATCAGGGCCGGTAAGACATGCGAGTTTTGCGGATGATAATTATCGTTGATACCATATAGGTTGGTTGGCATCACTGATATAAAGTTGCAGCCATATTGGTCACGAAAGGCTTCGACCATTTTAATACCAGCTATTTTGGCGATGGCGTAAGGCTCATTGGTGGGCTCAAGCGTACCTGTCAATAACAGATCCTCTTTTAAAGGCTGTGGGGCCATTTTGGGATAAATGCAACTCGAACCTAAAAACATCAATTTTGTAACTTCATTATCATAGGAGGACTTAATGACGTTATTCTGTATTGCCATATTTTCGTAGATGAAGTCCGCGCGATAGGTGTTATTCGCCATAATTCCACCGACTTTAGCCGCTGCCAAGAAGACATAATCAGGTTTCTCTTCGTTGAAAAAATCAGCAACCGCCTGTTGATTGCGCAGATCAAGTTCTTGAGACGTACGGGTCACGATGTTGTTGTACCCCAGTTCCGTTAATTTGCGATAGATTGCTGATCCGACCATTCCTCGATGGCCTGCTACGTAAATTTTAGCGTTTTTTTCCACGATAAGATATTGATTCCTGCAAATATAAGGTTATTTTTGCGGGATATTAATTAAAAAATGGGAAAGGATAAACTACGTAAATTTGCCGAAGTAGCGACTTTTGAGAATGTCATCCAGCTCGATGCCGGCAAAGAATATAAAGGAAAATGGGCGGAGAAACAATTTGGAAATGCAAACCCGGTTGTTTTGGAACTTGCCTGTGGTAAAGGGGAATATACGGTGAACTTGGCGCGCATGTTTCCGGATAAGAACTTTATCGGTATTGATTTTAAGGGCAACCGTATTTGGCGTGGCGCAAAAACTGCATTGGAAGATGGTATCAAGAATGTCGCATTTTTACGGATTCAGATTGAGACACTTCTTGAGCACTTTGCCGAAAATGAAATTGATGAAATTTGGATTACCTTTCCGGATCCACAGCCGCAGGACAGTCGCGAAAAGAAACGCTTGACAGGTCCTAAATTTTTAGACCGTTACAAGATTGTCATGAAGCCAGAAGGGATGATGAACTTAAAGACAGATAATGATGGCTTCTATGCCTATACCTTGGAGCAAATAGAGCTACAAAACTTGAAGAAATATAAAGAGACAACAGATTTGTATCGCTCGGACTTAGTCGATAATGTTTTATCAATCAAGACGTACTATGAGAAAAAGTACCTGGCCGACGATAAGAATATAAACTATGTGAAATGGAGCTTTGAGAAACGCTAATATCAAAGTTTTCATTATACTAACAAGAGGCTGTCTCAAATTTATTTGGGACAGTTTTTTTGTTTAAAAAGTCTATGAGATAGATCTGTGTGTTGTTTGTTGGTTATTTTGGAAAAAGACTCATATGAAAGAGAAAAATGAACAAAAAGTAGCTTTTTAGGCCGCTTTTTTTCTTAGATTTTGCGCTATTGCCAATAATCCCCATTCTATGGACACTTTTTCTTTACCCCGGAGCATAAATCTTCGGAACCCATGGTTCTGTTTAATGTTTGCAAAGACAGGTTCGACATCATGGCACCTCTGTTTTCGTTTGGCTACACCTACATCGCTGTTGAGCAATTCGTATGCCCTGTCCCTGTACATCTCAAGTTGCTTATTCACCCCGATGATCCTATTTCCCTGTGATTTGTGACAGGCGCCATTCAACGGGCAGTTTGTGCAGTTTTTTGCCTGATACTTTTTGATTTCCTGCCGGAAGCCTGCGGAGGTCTTTTGGTTAAATGTACCTATACAATGCATTTCCTGTCCCATTGGACAGATATAGCAATCCTGTGAAGGATTATAATGTAATTTATCTGCAGAAAATGGTTTCTTATCCCGACAGCTCTTTTTCTGCCCTTTGTCAAACATACCATATTTCACATAGCCCTCAATATTTTTTGCTGCCAGTAATGCATAGTTTTCTTCACTGCCATAACCGGCATCCGCGGTAAGGGTTCCCGGTGTTTTTCCAAAGCTGTCCTCATGTTGTTGCAAATGACCGGATAATGTTCTGGTATCTGTGGGATTGGAATGTATGGTATAATTGACAATGTATTGATTGGACGTGGATATCTGGATATTATATCCTGGTCTGAGCTGGCCATTTTTCATATGATCCTCTTTCATCCGCATAAAGGTGGCATCGGGATCTGTTTTGCTATAACTGTTTCTGTCTCCCAGGGTAGCTTCCTGCTCTTCATATTGTGCGATCTTCTCCGGATAGTTTTTGGTTACATAACGCAACTTTGCTTTCATCTTCTTATTTACCGAAGCTTTGTCGGATAAGACCCTGTTCAGCTTATCGACCGTAGCCCGGACTTTTTCGCTGTCAATTGTCGTCAGATCGGGAGGATCCGGAAGGTTGTCCTCCGACTTGGCGATACTTTGGGCGTAGTCCCATATATCTTTTAAAGCAGCTTTCATCTTTTCCTTATTGGTATGGATAGCTTTTTTCCAAACGAAAGTGTATCTGTTTGCATTAGCCTCTATCTTGGTGCCATC
Source organism: Sphingobacterium athyrii (assembly GCF_003071065.1). Classification (GTDB taxonomy): domain Bacteria; phylum Bacteroidota; class Bacteroidia; order Sphingobacteriales; family Sphingobacteriaceae; genus Sphingobacterium; species Sphingobacterium athyrii. The sequence continues at coordinate 153,942 of NZ_QCXX01000004.1, forward strand.
GGTGTAGACATCTTCTATGCTTAACAACCCTTCTTCGGCCAGGAGCTTAACAACTTCTTCAAATACACTGCGAAGTGCTTCCTTTAAGCGGACACCACGAAATCTGTTGATAGTATTATGATCGGGGTAGCTCATGCCGCTCAGCCACATGAAGTTGATGTTCTCCCGGCAGGCTGTTTCCAGTTTCCGACTGCTGTAGACATTGCTTACATAGCCAAACACCAGAACCTTCAACAGCATTTGCGGATGATAACTGGAACAGCCTTTTATCTTGTAGGCATCCAAAAGACCCTGTATGTTGATACGGTTGATCACATCGTTAACAATACGTACCGGATGTCCTTTGGAGACCAATTCGTCCAAAGTTGGAGGAATTGCCATAATCTGGTCCTGATAGTAAGGCTTAAAAGTAGATCTTTGAGATGACATATATCTTTTTTTACACTTTAAATATATGAAAATCAGTTAATTGAACCAAATTAAACATAATGAAATAATATAAAAAAGAGGCTGTCTTTTTGAGACAACCTCTTGTTGTTTTTTAGCCGGAGTAAAAAGTATCAGTAATTTAGCTCTTAGAATTTAAACCTCATTGATACTTGTACACCTTATTTGTATAAAATAATATTATCTCACCCTGCTGCTACATTGAAGTATAATTGTAGTGTTGGTACAGTATTGATGTAGTATCAATATAGTATTGTAAGCATGTAATTTAGCCAACCTTAGTGGATTTAAAATGTGTGGCTGGGAGTTTGCTTTGAGTGCCAATCGCAGTTTTTTTCTTTTGTTGTGTTTCCTTGCTATGCAATCCGCTGAGGGTTAGTTTTTTATTGGATTGTTTTCTTTTAAATAATTTCGATTTATTTCGTTTTTTGGGAAATATTAATTATTTTCGATTGTATAATAAACAAATAACCAGAACTAACAATTTTATTTGAACCTGATAATTGCAATTTGGAGCTAATTAGACTCTTTTGATATATAAAACAATATTCAAAAAGATTGTTGTATTTTCAAAAGGAAATCTAATTCGAAACAATTCTTAACACAAAGAAAACATTAAATTAAAACTAACTTTTTGTTAAGAATATATTTTTGTGCCAAATTGAAAAATTACAATCCACATTCATATCTATGTTTAGTATTAACCCTATCCAAATTAATCTGAGGCACTCCTCCTCAAAATTGCTCTTCATAGCGTTGGCGATGGCAGGCAATATGGATCTTACCGCAACAGCAGCTTCAATAAAGCATGGCGAAGCTGTACATTCGTTTAATCAAACCAAGATTAAGGTAAAAGGAAAAGTCGTAGATAATCAGACAAAGGAACCTTTGGCATCGGTATCTATCCTGGTGGGGGGGGTACCTAAAGGGACGACCGATCGAACGGGTCATTTTGAAATCGAGGTTGAAGCGGGTGCTTCGATCCGTTTTCAATTAATTGGCTATGAGTCACACACGAAGAGCTTTGCAACAGCACAGACGGATGCTCAGATTGCGTTAAATGTTACCTCTGAGGCACTGAATGAAGTCGTTGTCACAGCATTAGGTATCCAACGAGAAGAAAAAGCGCTGGGTTATTCCATTAGTACGGTAAAAGGGGAGGAATTGACAAATGCGATTTCTAACAACTGGACAGATGCGTTGACGGGTAAGGTCGCTGGCTTGAATCTGGTTAAATCTGGTGCAGGACCATTGGGGTCTAATAAAGTTATCCTACGTGGCGAAACGTCCCTGACAGGTCAAAATGATGCCTTGATTGTCGTGGATGGAATAATTATGGGGGGAGGAGTCACAATGACGGGAACAGGCAATTCTAATTATTTGGATGCTGATTCACCTGTAGATTTTGGATCATCTTTGGCCGATATTAATCCTGAGGATATCGAATCGGTTTCGGTTTTGAAGGGGCCGGGCGCCGCAGCACTATATGGGTATCGTGGTGCCCATGGCGCGGTCATTATTACAACAAAAAAAGGAAAGGGGATACAAAATAGAATCGGGGTTACCGTCAATTCGAATACAGCTATCGGAACCATTAATCGATGGCCCGATTATCAATATGAATATGGGCAGGGTGTCGTTGGACAAGACTTGTATTATTCTTACGGACAATCGGAAGATGGTGCAAGTACCTTGAGTACTTCTTCTGCCTGGGGGCCAAAATTTGATGGCCAATACTTTTACCAATACGATCCTGCTAATTATAGACTAACCCCTGCGGAACGTACGCTGTGGCGCCCGTATGAAAATAACCGAAAAGACCTGTTCCAAACGGAACTGACTTCAACAAATTCCATTAGTGTTTCAGGGTCTACGGAGAAAACAACAGCCCGTTTTTCCTATACCAATGTAAGGAATAAGTGGATTATCCCCAATATGGGCTATAATCGCCACACCATTGCAATGCAGTTTAGTAATAAAATTACAGATAAATTGAGTTTATCCACGAAGATTAACTTTAATAATAGAGGATCGGATAACCTACCCAATAGTGGCTATAATAACCAAAGCTATATGTATTTTGTCCGTGGTATCACCCCTAACATAGATGCCGCATGGTTAGATCAAAATTGGATTCCAGGCAAAGAGGGAATTGAACAAATGACACCATTCTCGGGCTTGTTAGATAATCCAAGAACAATATCCTACGATATGGTGAATGCGCAAAATAAAAATAATCTGATCGGAAATGTGCAATTGGATTATAAATTTACCAATGAGCTGAGCTTGATGCTCCGGACAGGAATTGATATGGGGTATGATAAACGTAAGCAGTCAAGACCCTTTGATACAAATAAATATGCTTTCGGTTACTATCGCGAACAGTCTATCTATGCCGAAGAGCGGAATTCAGACTTCCTTATGCAGTACAATAACCAGCGGTTGCAAGATCACCGTTTTGGTATTTCCGCAGGTGGGGCTTTAATAAATAGGAAGTATATTAAGGATGATGCAAAGGCAAATAGTTTACTTTATCCAAATCAGTATAATTTTGCTAATGCACGTGAAAGAGTACTTTATGATCCTTATCGGGAAGAATATGCCATACATAGTGTGTATGGTTTGGCCAATTATAGTTACAAGGAAAAGTACTTTATTGATTTTACAGGTCGGGTAGACTGGGCGAGTACGCTAGCCTCACCAAAGAGAAATGAGGTTGCCTGGTTCTTTTATCCATCTGTTAACACGAGTTTTATCTTAAGCCAGATTTTTGAACTGCCAAAATCAATCAACTATTGGAAATTACGGGCTTCCATAGCTGGGGTCGGTGGCGGTGGTACAGAGCCCTATGGAAATTCCTATGCGTATCAAAGCGCGATTGGGTTTAATGGCGGGCTTACTAACCCGACAACGGTGCCTGATGAGAACTTACAACCAGAGCGTACAACTTCCTATGAATTGGGAACAGATTTTCGAATGTTTAAAGACCGGATTAAGCTAGATCTTACCGTATATAGTACTACCACTGATAAACAGCTGATTAAGCCTCCTGTGGATCCGTCAAGTGGATATCGGCTCCGATATACCAATGCAGGAGAAGTTCGAAGTAAGGGGATTGAGATCGCTTTATCGGGGGATATATTGAAAAGCCAAGATAAGCTGAACTGGAATATGTATGGAAACTTTACCCATTACGATTCTAAGGTGTTGTCTATTCCTGCTGCTTTCGAAGGGCAGCTTGTGCTGTCGACCTTATTTGGTAGTCGAGGTTCAGTTGTCGCAATTCCTGATCGTCGATTTGGAGATATTTGGGGTTTAGGTTATGAAAGAAACTCCGAGGGAAAGATCGTTTACGAGGGTGGCGTTCCTGTATTGACTCAAGATAATATCTATATCGGCAATCCAAATCCAACGACGAAATTCGGTTGGGGGAATGAATTTAAATATAAAGGTTTCCGATTTAATTTTTTATTTGACGGACAGTTTGGTGGTGTAGGTTATTCATTGACACATGCGGTGTTAATGGAGGAAGGAAAGTTGAAGAAAACGCTACCCGGACGGTATAATGGAATTATCGGTGACGGTGTTGTGCGGAATCCGGATGGCAGCTATAGCAAAAATACAGTGGTTGCAGAAGCCGGTGATTACTATGCCAGACATTTCAACCGTGATAATATTGAGTCCAATACATTCTCAACAGACTTTATTAAACTCAGAGAAGTGCGTTTGGACTACGCATTGCCCAAATCTTTTTTAAGCCGTTACAAAATTGAAAAAGCATCTATTGGTGTATATGGGCGGGATCTGTTCGTTTTTACTAAATGGCCGGCTTTTGATCCAGAGTTCGCTTCTTTGACTTCCAGTGGTATTGAAAAAGGAGCTGAAATAGCTCAGTTTCCTTCGACGCGGACAATGGGCGTAAATCTATCGTTTTCATTTTAACTATTGACATTATGAAGAAACATATTCGTATAGCAAGTCTACTGATGCTTGGAAGTTTGGCATTCCAAAGCTGTACCAAGGATTTTGTAGAAAAGAATACCAATCCCAATGCCGTTGCGGCAGCGGCACCCCAGAGCCTATTAGCCCCCGCATTGGTCAGTCTGCTGAGCACTAATCTATCGCGCAATTTACGGATTAACAATGAATTGATGCAGGTTACGGTTACCGTAAACGATAATTTGGAAATACAGCGCTACGAGATTAGGCCATCTGAATCAGAGTCAAGCTGGTCCGGCTGGTATGTGCAATTGACCAATATCCGAGATATGTACCAAAAAGCACTTGCCGGTCAACAGAAAGGTTATCAAACATATCAGGGAATCTCCCTGATACTGGATGCCTGGGTGAGCTCGCTGATCACCGACATGTATGGTGATGTGCCTTATTTTGATAGTAACAAAGGTTTTTCCGAGAATAATCTCACGCCAAAATTTGATAAACAGGAGGATATCTATAAGGATATTTTCCGAAAACTGGAGGAAGCCAACGGCTTATTGAAAGAGAAGGTGGCGGTTGAGTCGGCCAATACGGCAATGGATCCAATTTATAATTCAGATCCGGAAAAATGGCGCAAATTTGGAAATTCCTTGTATTTGCGGTTACTTTTGCGGGTTGCACATAAAACGGAAACGAATGCTACTGTAAAGATCAAGGAGATATTAGAAACCAATGCGGCTGAATATCCAATTATGCAAAGTAACGCCGAAACAGCGGCATTGTATTATACTAATGTGCAGCCGTATATGAATCCCAATTTCACAATGCGGGATTTCGATTTTAACCGTTCAAAAGGCTATGCTGAATTTTTGATTAATAATCTTATGGACCTTGGTGATCCACGTCTTAAGATATGGGCTACGGAGGCTACCTTAGGCGTATATGGCGGTATGCAGTCGGGCTACAAAAGAGGTAATGTCCCTGAGATTCAATCAACACTGCAGCTCGCCTTAAAATCTGAGGCTCGTATGGGGAATATCATGAATTATGCCGAATTGCAATTTATTATCGCCGAATGTGGCATCAGAGGTTATGCTAATGTCGATGCTTCAGCCGCAAATTTAAAGGGTGTAAATGCAGCTATGGAATTTTGGGGAACAATAGCACCGGAAACTTATCTAACAAATCCAAAAGTAGCTTTTTCCAGCACTGATCCCGAAACTGAAAAACTAAAAAAAGTACATCTACAAAAGTATTTTGCCATGATGTTTACTGATTTTCAACAATGGTATGAATACCGTCGAACCCAACTATTGGATCTGTACAAAGGTCCTGGCTTATTAAATAATGGAAAAATGCCGATTAGGTTAAATTATCCAATTATTGTTCAGTCTCTTAACAGAGAAAATTACCAAGAAGCTGTTAGTCGTATGGGCGGGGATGGAATCAACGAAAAAATGTGGTGGCAACCTACAATCAATTAGTGCATGAAAAAGTTAAAGTTAGTAATATGGGCCGTGTTGGCGATGTCAACGCTCCTGACAGGTTGTAAAGAAGACGTCAATGAGTCTATTGGGGAATTAAATCCTGAAATATCATTATATACATTACGTAGTCTTCACAAGAATATGGATTTGCAGCTTAATGAATCCAATGCACTAGGCGCCAAGTATGTTAAGGCACTTGTGGTCTCACGTGCGGAGAATAAGAACTTGCCCGAAAATACTATTGCCGTTCAGAATATCTGGCGAAACCAACGAAGAGGAATATTGGTTGAAGTCACTGATGCTTCAAGCTTTAAATTTGGCGACTCTGTTCAGATCAATATTAATGGAACAAAATTAACCAAGAAATCGGGTTTAATGTTTTTATCTGCAGTGAATAATCAACAGGTCACTGTCTTCGCATCAAATAAGAATGTTGCCCCATTGCCGGTGTCGGTCGCAAATTTAAAGGCAAAATTTGAGGAATTTGAATCGACTTATATTAATGTTACGGCAGAAGTTGATCCTGAACCTGCTGCAGGGACTGCATTAAAAGGCGAGAGGACTTTGATTGACGGAGATAAAAATGAAATTACCTTGCATACAGAGAATGATGCAACATTTGCGGGACAGCCTATTGCTCCAAGTGCCTCTTTTAGAGGAATAGCATTTAGAGAAGGGGATAAGCTGCAGATTCGTATGCAGGACTATTCCGACATGGCTTTCGCGAGCGGCAAATTATATGCTGGATGGCCAGAGACTTTTGATGCTGTAGACGCGAGTGTGAAAGGAAGTTACGATATGGGTGAAAAGAATGACGTGTCTTTCCCAACTGGGCAATGGAAGTTATATCAGGCAATATTGGGTACTACTGCTGGTCGTGACCGTATTGTCTCGGGTAAAAATGCGATACGTATGCAACAAAACTTAAGCGTGGATGGTTATGTGCAGATGAATTTTGATGTACCAAATGGCGCTTCCAAAGTGACACTTTGGTATGGTTCTTATTGGACGGATCGTTCCTGTACCTTTAAGTTGGAGTATTCTACGGATCAAGGTGCAACATGGATACAAACAGGTGAATCCATAGCAGATGCGCACACCACGACTGAAAGTATGAATTCAAAGCAAGCTGTATTCTTAATGAATGTCCAAGGAGCTGTTCGCTTCAGGGTTACTAAACTCGGTCTCGGAACGAGTAATAATGTCATTAATAATGGAAGACTAGGTCTGGATGATATTGCGATCTATAAGAGCTATTAGATCGAATCGTTGATCCTATAAAAGCCCTGTGTAGTTAACACTCCACAGGGCTTTCTGTTGTTGGCATATATTTTCTAAACTCTTCATAAAAAATCGTTATCTTCATCGTAACTATAAACGAAGACTTATGAACTTAACAGACTTAGTTACAGGCGGAGTTGGCTCGAAAGCAATAGAAGCCATTTCTAAAATGACAGGCATCAGTGAATCCAAAGCAAAATGGATCGTTGCAGCGGCCGTTCCTTTAATGATCGCAGCATTGAATTACAATGCGAAAAACAAAGGTCAATCGGAAAACATCGACAAAGCGATCGATCAACATAGCGGTGGCGGTATCTTCGATAAAATAGGTGATTTATTTGGTCAGGGCGGATCTGACGACGGGAACAAGATTGTCAACCATATGTTTGGGCAAAATACAGAAGTAGTGACGCAGAATATTGCCGATAAAGCGGGTATCAGTTCTGCTCAGGTAACCGGTGTTTTGGCAACACTCGCGCCTATAGTCATGGGATATCTAGGTCAACAAAAACAGGCGTCCAGCGGTGGCGGCATTGGTGATCTGATAGGTTCTGTTTTGGGCGGCGGAGGTCAAAGTGCCGGCGGTGGTATGCTAGGGGGGATCCTTGGTTCATTTTTAGGTGGTGGACAAGAAGAGTCCGCACAGGAAACACCACAAGCTTCTGCAGGGGGGAGTATGACTGACGTGTTGGGTGGTTTGGCCGGTAGCTTCTTTGACAAAAGTAACGATGGTCAATCCAAGGGAAATATTCTCGATTCAATCGCTGGAATGTTTGCGAAGTAAGGTAATCTTAAAATATAAAAAAGTCGGAAACTGAACAGTTCCCGACTTTTTTATGTTTTATAGAATTAATTTTCGACCTTTACTTTAGGTGGGAAATTCTTATGTTTTCTCTTGCTGATTTTGTCTACATTGACAGGTTGTGGTATCTTTACATAGTATCCTGTTCCATCGTATTCCCGTTTATTTGGACTTTCCTTACAGGCATCCGAACAACAGCCGTCCATTTCCCAGCCACATTCATCACATTGGGTAAAATGCTCATTACATACCGGATTGGCACAGTTGATCATCTTAGTCGTCTGTTTACCACAATTGAAGCAGGTCGATACGACAGATGGATTGACCGAATTGACATCTACCGTGACACGATTGTCAAATACATAGCACTGTCCTTCGAAATCTTCGCCACCCGCTTCTTTGCCATATTTAATGATCCCGCCGTGTAATTGGTAGACATCTTCAAATCCTTCTTTTAATAATAAGGCAGAAGCTTTTTCACATTTGATACCGCCCGTACAATACGTCAATATTTTTTTTCCTCTATATTGTTCCAGTTCTTTGATCTTTTCTGGAAACTCGCGGAAATTATCAATGTCCAAGGTCACTGCATTTTTAAAGCGCCCTACACTATGTTCGTAGTTTGAACGTACATCCAATACTACGACATCTTCCTGATCTTTCATCGCCAAGAAATCTTTTGGCTCCAGATGCACACCTGTTTGGCGGTTTGGATCGATTTCTTTAGGGTCTCTTAAACCGGAATGCACGATTTCTGCTTTGTAACGGCAATGCATCTTGATAAAAGAGGGCTCTTCAACATGATCGATTTTAAATTCTGTTTTGTTAAAACGACCATCCGCATAAATTGCATCCATATACTGCTGACATGCTTCAGTAGTGCCCGAAACAGTACCATTCAAGCCTTCGTCAGCGACGATGATACGTCCTACTAAGTCAAGTGATTTACAAAATTCAAGGTGGTCAGCCGCAAATTGTTCTGCGTTTTCGATAGGGCTGTAACAATAGTACAGCAATGTTTGATATTGTGTCATGATATTCATTGATACCGCTGCAAACGGCGTTTAATGCAAAAATAAATTCACTGCAAAGCTACGAAAAATAATAAATGGATGAAAATGACCTTCGTCACCTTTTCTTCAAAGGCTCCAGGAGGTATTCCAGCCCATTTAGCTTGATCTCGTACAGTGTGGCCAGTTGTTGGCCTAATTTGCCCTTGGGAAATCCTTTTTGATTGTACCAGACCAAATAGGGTTCCGGGAGATTACACAACGTGTAGCCTTGATATTTGCCAAAAGGCATTTTAACTGTTACAAGTTCAGTGAGAATTTCGGGATTTAGCATTAGTCTTGGGGTTTTCCGTAATTAATGCGGTACCAGATCGCTTTTAAAGCGATAATCCCATGATTGAATAAATTGGGAATGGTGCCGTAATAGTGTTTGAAGATGGCGAAGCGTTCTTTTAGCGACTCCTTATGTTTCTGTTTTGACATCCCACCGACGAGATAACGCGCTACATATTGATGCGCATTAACAGATTTATTTGCCTTCTTAGCACAGCGGATGACCCAATCTATATCCGCGCATAGTTTGTAATTGAGGTCATAGGGTTCTGCAATACTTCGCTTGATATAGATCGCCTGATGACAGATATTCATGCCATAGCGAAAGCTCTTCCAGTCAAAATTTGCGGGTACTTTATGTCTTCGTTCACCAATAATATTTCTATCCTCGTCTATTAGAATGGTTTCACCGTAGAGGATATCGGCATCATTACTGAGTTTCGCCAAGTTTTCGATGCTATTGAGATCGTATATTTCATCGCCCGAATTCAGAAAAAGAACATATTCACCTGTCGCCAGAGCCAAGCCTTTGTTCATTGCATCATAAATGCCCTTGTCTTTTTCGGATAGTAAAACCGCAATTTTGTCCTGATATTTATGGATAACTGCCAATGTACCATCGGATGATTCCCCGTCAATGACGATGTATTCAATATTGTCGTAAGTCTGGTTAACAACCGATGTAATGGTGTGCTCAATATCCCGCACATTATTGTAAACGACAGTGATAATTGAAAATTTTGGATGAGCAGCCATGTCTATTTATTGAATTCGTTAATTTTTTTCTTGAGGAACCGGATGCCCCGCCTGAGTAAAGAACCTTTCCGATGTGCATAGAAATATTTTATAGCATCATAGGCCTGCTTATTCTCCGCTATTTCTGTTGGAAAAAAAACTACAGGATGATCAGCCAATGTAACCTGATAGGTTGATTCTGCAGCCGTATGGGTGCCTGAACCATCATTGCCGATATTCTGTGTCATCGAATTCCTCGGATACAAAACTAGTCCATTTTTTTTGAATACCGAAGCGTACCAACGGATTGCCCAGGAATTGATCTTTCCACTGCGAAGTTCCTGTACCTGCTTCCAAAAGTTCTCTTTTCCTTCAATACTGAATTGGTGAATCTGTTCCTCCGAAAAATCAGAAACAAGCTCATCTATGTCTGGGTTAAAATGTTGCCACGCACGATCCCATGTTGCCCAGCTCCAGCTATTGGCGACCCGAAAGAAAAATGTTTCAGGAAGCTGATTCAGGTTTTGTACCGGGTAACCGTAGCCACTGATCTGCATGACCTGTTCATCTTCCCGATAACGGTCTAGCGCCTTGTTAAAATAATCAAGCGCAAATGAAGATGTTTCAAGATCGTCTTCTAAAACGATAATCTGCCCATGTTCATGCACAACTTTGGTGACACCATCAATCACATTCGCAGCCAGTCCCCAATTTTTGTCCCTTTCGACAATTTTAATCTGTTTAAAATGCCAGGGTTTTTTAATAATCCTACGGACCTCATCCACAGCCTCAATCGCGCGCTCATCTTTGGCCGCATCCGAATAGATATAGAGGATCGTCTGATCCGCATACTGGTTTTTCTCAAGTGTTGTGAGTGTCTTCAGCGTATGTGCCGGACGATTATACACAAAGAGTAAAACTGGAGCAAGACTGTTCATCTATCGAAAAATTTTGTTAAATGCTTTTTTATTAGCCTGACGGGTATCACGGACTGCTCCGGTCGTACCCAATAGTCTAAGAGCAATATTGAAATAACTTCTTGTTTCAAAAATACGACCTTTACTTAAAGAAGACAGCATTTTCTTTACGCTCGCTAATATAGCCATCGAAAAAGCTTTTGTGAACGTATAATTGATATTGCAATATTCTGTCAGATGATAGACGAATTCGCTCTTTAGAAAAGCTTTGCGATCTACTTGGCGCTGCTGTCTGTCGTGATAAGCCTTGGCATCTTCGGCCAACACAAAGTTCAATCCATAATAATAGATGCGGTTGGCATAATCTTTATCTTCTCCATAATGGAAGAAAATTGGAGAAAACCCCCCTACTTTTTTGATGACAGCTTTTGGTATCAACCAAAAAGCAGCGTTGACGAATGAACAGGTTCGATAGGAGTTTTCAAGCTGTGTATGCTTCGTATAGACTGAGAATCCATGGTCGAGTTTTTCCTCCGTACCATCATAGTGGATGGGGGAAATAATTCCAATGTTTGTGGTGTTTACCTTGATTAGGTTGGCTATGCAGTTCCGATCTATCCAGGCGTCCTGATTGACCAAAAAGGCGTAATCATAATCTTCTTCCAGGGCGATGGCCAACCCCATGTTGTTGGCCTTTCCAAAACCGAGGTTTTCGGGGCTTTCTATTAGTCTGACTGTAGGATAAGTTTCTTTGATGATATGAGTAGTATGATCCCTTGAGTTATTATCTATAACAAGGATATCCGTTTGATGGCTTGATGCTAACAAGCTGGGTAAGCACTTGTGAATCCAGGGTTCAAAATTATAAGAAACGATTATGGTGAGAATCCTGGCCATCTATTTTTTTCGTATAACTGTGATGAAATAGCTGAATAATTCAAGCAAAATACTCGGCTTAAAGATTCTATTGACGATGATATATGCACATACGGCGACAGCAATAGTACTTGCAAACCGAAGGTACAGGTTGGCAATAGATGCAGTGACGTAATGTGCAGCCAAACAGCTGATAGCGGCTAGTACAGCATACGAAAAAACATCCTGAATCAGATAGCCTAATGAATAGGTCATATAGGGTTTGGCCGAAGCGTACCAGACAAATATCCATAGCGCGTTTAATCCGGAGGTCAATGCGATAAGCGTTTCGATACCCAGTGATTTTCCAAAAACTAAAATTGCAATTTGAAGTAAACCAAAAGCAACGATATTGCGCATATAGACCTGGGATTTCCCTTTGCTGATAATCAGGCTAGAGAAGACATTGCTTACTGAGTCAAAAGCCGCACCGATACAGAAAATCTGAAGAAATATCGCGCTCTGTAGCCATTTTTCCGTGATCGTTATTACAATAAAATCTTGTGCAACTGTGGTTAAGCCAAAGAGCATTGGGAAAGCCAGGAAAGCTGTAAAGGAGATGAGTTTGCGAAATACCCTTACCTGTCGATCTTTTTCATGTTCGATTTCCCGCAGGATCGGCTGTGTGACATTATTGACCATATTGGTCAAAATAGACTGAGCCATTTGGCTCCATTTATTAGGATTTATCGTATAGCCGAGCTCTTTTTCGGTATAATGCGTTCCAAGAACAGCGGCATAGACATTTTTATTGATATAGATGAATATATTGGTAACCAATATTTTGCTGCTAAAGCCGAAAATATCGCGTATCGGTTGAAAATCAAAGGTAAAGTTAGGCCTGAATTTGGAGAAATACCAAAAGCCCAACATATTGAAACCACTATAGGAGACAATCTGAACGGCAAAAGCCCAATAAGCATAGTCCTGATAGGCTAAGTAGACTCCAATACTGTTGGATGCGATAAGGGCCAGCGTCCCTGTAATTACTCTCTCTTTGATTTTTAAATTCCGGAAGAGATATGCATTGTGGGCTACCCCAAAACTGCCTAGCCAAAAAGAAAGAAAGGTGAAGCGGCTCAGATCAACCAGTATCGGTTGATCGTAATGTAAAGCAATCAGGGGAGCCGCAAAGAATAATACAATATAAATTAATGTGCCTATTCCAACACTTGTCCAGAATACGGCATTATAATCTTTATGCTGCACTTCTTTCTTGTTGACGATACCATATATAAATCCACTTTCTTGGAAAGCGGACGCCAGTACAGAAAAAATTGTAATCAAACCGATTAAACCATAATCCTCCGGTTCCAGTTTACGGTTTAGCAGGATGCCGAAACCGAATCCCAAAAACTGCTGGATAATACTGGCCATGCCGCCCCACAGCAGTCCTTTTGTTGTTTTTGATTTTAAAGAGTCATTTTCCGTTTGCGATGACATGCTAAATTAAATGAGCGGCAATATTAAAGTATTGCAATTGTATTCGCAAATTCTTTTAAGGAAACATCGGTCGGATTGATATCGGTAATCAAATAAGAAATATCACGTAAGGGTACTACTTTCATTTTTTGAACGGAATTAAGTTTCTCCGCAATACTGAGTATAGCAACCTTTTTGGAGCATTTGATCATTGCGCGTTTGATCTGCACCACCTCCCAGTCCGAGTCAGTAACACCGTCTTCTACAGAAAGTGAATTGGTTCCTAATAGACAGAGGTCTACCTTTAAATCTGCTAATTCATTGGCTACCTGTGCGCCAGACACAATATTTGTATTACGTGAAAGCTTTCCGCCGACCAAGATCACCTCGAGATTAGGTTTCTCTGCGAGCTCCAATGCGACTAGTGGACTGATGGTAAAAAAGGTACATTGAAGATGATCCGGAATTGTCCGCGCCAGCTCGATCAGGGTCGTTCCCCCGCCAACAAGTACTGTCATACCATTGGAGATCAGAGTGCTTGCCTTTTTTGCAATTTCTTTCTTCGCTTCTTTTGCGTAGACATTTCCATCCTGAAAAGGAAATTGAAAGGACTTGGAGAGTGCTCCACCATAGACTTTTAAAACTTTGCCGTTTTCTGCGAGCTCGTTCAGGTCACGTCGGATGGTATCTTCGGATACATTGAGTTGAACACTTAAATCTGAAGATAAAACTTTGTTATGTAGATTGATCTGATGTATAATAAATGCTTGTCTTTCTTCCTTTAACATTGGTCTTTGGTTTTAATCGGAATTTCTAAACTAATTGAAAAAAATCAGTTTAAATGTAGTGAAAATTATTCTTCCTTTTTATCAATTTTTGTTAATCCCGCTTTGAAGCGAGGTTTAAATCCTGTCGGCTTGTTTGCCGCTGCCTGCTCCTGCGTAGTATCGTTGTCCTGTTGCAGTTCATCGGTCGGTTTGTCCATGTTGCTTTCCGTAGGTGTCGGCGTTGCCTGTAGAGTAGGGGCAGCGGTCTGCTGTAAGTTCAGGTCTTCTGTTGGTGGAACCACTTCCGGTGTCGAGTCGGTATTTGCTGTTTTGGTTATCCCTGCTTTAAAGCGAGGTGTAAACCCTTTTGGTTTCGCTATTGTTGGCTCCTGCTCGCTAGTTTCCTGTTGTTGCTTGTCAACGGTGTTCGCTACTGGCGTCGCCTTTTTTTGCGTGGAATCCGCACTTTCTGTTTTCGTCACACCGGGCTTAAACCTCGGCTTGAAACCTGCGGGTTTGTTTGCTGCGGTTGTTATGTGGTCATCAGTATTGTCTGTTTGTCCTTCAATAGCTGTTGTCACCGTATTACTCGCCGCAGCATCCGACGGTATTGGTTGGCCAGATTCAGCTGTCGGTTGCGTGTCCGTGCCTTCAGCTGAAGTAACCGCAGCAGCATCCGCACTTTCTGTTTTCGTTACGCCCGCTTTGAAGCGTGGTTTGAACCCCGTTGGCTTGGCGGTTTCAGCTGCTTCAGGAGCCTTCGTCTCTGAAGCTGTTACTGGATTTTCTCCCAAAGGTGCTGACTGTTCAGATGCAGCGGCTTTTGTTACGCCAGGCTTGAACCGTGGTTTGAATCCCGTAGGCTTCGGCGTTTCTGGAACCGATTCCCCTGACGAATCTGTAGGGGTAGGTGTTTCAGTTGTATTCGCTGTATTTTTAGTGATGCCCGGTTTAAAGCGGGGCTTAAACCCAGCTGGCTTCGGTGTTTCTGCTACTGTACTATCAGTCGCTTCTGAACGTGTTGTGGATGGATCTGTTTTCGGTTCCTCTTTCTGATCAGCAGGCTCAGCTGGGGGAGCTGCTTTAAACCGGGGTTTGAAACCTGCAGGTTTTGCGGCAATGGTGTCCTTTGCAGCCGGCGCAGTCTCCACATGATCTGTCTGGACAGGTTTTTTGATAAGCACGGCTTCTTCTTCTGCCAGATGGAAGCTCTTCCGAAGTTTGTTGAACCAAAACTTCTTACTATGATCAAAGCTTTTCTCTCCCATAGCAGAATAGTGTGCTTTGAACTCTTCAAATAAGGGTTCATCTGCAGCTTTTAAAGCTTTTAAATCAATTTTCTTTTTCGTGAAAAATTCTTCAAAAGTCATCCTGTTATGAGTTTGATATAGTCTATTACAAATGTAGTAATTTTTCTGACGGCGCTGAGAGGCCTTTTATAAAAAAAGAGCGACAAGCGCTCTTTTTAGATATTATTTGAGATAAATGGCTTAAGCCATATTATGGTATACCGCCTGTACATCATCATCCTCTTCGATTTTATCAATCATCTTCAATACATCCGCAGCTTGTTCTTCTGTAATGTCAGAATGCGATAACGCGATACGTTCTAATTTTGCCGAGGTTACTTCGATACCTTTCTCTTCCAGCAATTTTTGCATATTACCGAAATCCTCAAAAGAAGTCTGCACTACGGCAACATCATTACCTTCTTCATCAGCTTCAACGTATAATTCTTCCAAACCGCCATCGATAAGCTCTAATTCCAATTCTTCAAGATCTAATTCTTCTGTAGCCGCAAAACGGAAAATGGATTTGCGATTGAAAATAAAATCCAAGGATCCCGTTTTTCCCAATGAACCACCAGCTTTTGTAAAATAGCTGCGGATATTTCCGACAGTACGGTTGGTATTGTCAGTTGCTGTTTCGATCAAAACCGGAACACCATGTGGGCCATAACCCTCATATACATATTCTTCATAACCTTTTGAATCTTTCTCCGAAGCACGTTTTATAGCCGCTTCGATACGATCTTTAGGCATGTTTACAGCCTTAGCATTATGTATTGCCGTGCGAAGTCTCGAGTTGGTTTCAGGGTGCGGGCCGCTTTCTTTAACCGCCATAGCGATCTCTTTACCTAAACGTGTAAATTGTACGGCCATTTTAGCCCAGCGTTTGAATTTCCGCTCTTTTCTGAATTCGAAAGCTCTTCCCATTGTTATATTTTGTTTTTAAGATTCTCAATCATATCGACTGTCATCTTCTGGATGTCAAATGCTGGCTTCCAGTTCCAGTCTTTGCTTGCGTATGAATCATCCAGACTTGCAGGCCATGAATCGGCAATCTGCTGTCTTGGGTCATTCGCTACGTAAGAGATTGCAAAATTAGGAAGAATTTTTTTAATTTCTTGTGCGAGTTCTTTCGGAGTAAACGTAATACCGCCAAGGTTATAGCTGTGGCGGATGCTCAAGCTCTCCCGCGGGGCATCCATCAGTTCAAGTGTACCGCGGATGGCATCTTCCATGTATAACATGGGTAATGCTGTATTTTCAGATAGAAAACATTCGTAAGTGCCTGTTTTCAGGGCCTCATAGAAGATATCAACAGCATAATCTGTTGTTCCGCCTCCCGGTTCGGTCTTCCAGGAGATAATACCTGGATATCTTACGCTACGGATATCCAATCCGCGGTGCTCCTGATACCATTCGATAAGACGTTCGCCCGCAAGCTTACTGATACCGTAGATTGTATTGGGATCCATGACGCAATATTGCGCTGTATTCTCCTTTGGTGAATGGGGACCAAAGACAGCGATCGAACTTGGCCAGAATATTCTTGAAACTTTATACGTAACTGCAAGGTCAAGCACGTTGAGCAACCCATTCATGTTAAGCTCCCAGGCCTTTTCAGGATATTTTTCGCCTGTTGCAGAAAGCATCGCTGCCAATAAATATACTTGAGTAGGTTTATATTTTTGAAATAATGACTCAAGACCATTTTTGTCAAGTACATTTGCAATTTCAAAATTTTCGTCGGGGCTTTTTGTTTGTGGTTCTCTGATGTCTGTGGTGACAATATTTTCTGCACCAAATTTTTTACGCAGAGCGATTGCCAATTCAGTACCGATTTGGCCGTTTGCACCAATGATAATAATGCTTTCTTTCATGATGCAAATATAAAGGCTTTTCAGTATCTAGCAACTGTCTGGTGTCAAGGATAGTCCGCTAAAAATGTTAATTTATAGACTCTTGGCGCAGTTTTTATGAGATTTTAAACCGTTTCAATCGTTTGTTCTTTTTTTTTGAACGAGCAGCGAAAATTTTTATTTTTTTTGAATTATCGCTACTTCAGTTTTTTGTGACATATAGCGTCAACATAACGTAGCCGTTTATGTTGTTGAGAATAACAAAATGGAACTGTTGTGACTTTTTTAGCAGAACGAGGGATATTTTATTATTTTAATAGCGTAATTACGGAATATTTTTTAAATTTGAAGAATTCATTCTTCAAGAATCAACTAAAAACAAATCAAATAACAAATTTTATATACAATTTAAACACAGACAAAAATGAAAGTGGCAGTAGTCGGCGCAACAGGCCTTGTAGGTACTGAGATGCTAACCGTGTTGGCGGCGCGAAATTTCCCAGTAACAGAATTGATTCCGGTAGCTTCAGAGCGCAGCAAGGGTAAGGAAATTGAATTCAAGGGAAAGAAGTATAAGGTGGTTACACCATCTGAGGCTATTGCTTTGAAACCTGATGTTGCATTGTTCTCCGCGGGAGGCGATACGTCCAAAGAATTTGCACCGAAATTTGCAGAAGCCGGAATTACAGTCATTGACAATTCTTCCGCTTGGCGTATGGATCCGACGAAGAAATTGGTCGTTCCGGAAGTAAATGGCGATGTATTATCGGCTGATGATAAAATCATTGCAAACCCGAATTGTTCAACTATCCAGATGGTAGTGGCCTTAAAACCATTACATGATAAATATAAAATTAAACGTGTTGTTGTTTCAACCTATCAGTCCGTAACAGGTACTGGAGTAAAAGCCGTTAATCAGTTGATGGACGAGCGCGCCGGTAAAGAAGGCGAGAAAGCTTATCCTTATCAGATTGATTTGAATGTCATTCCGCATATCGACGTGTTCCAGGAGAACGGTTACACAAAAGAAGAGATGAAAATGATTTTGGAAACCAACAAAATCATGCGCGACGATTCGATCAAAGTAACGGCGACAACTGTACGTATCCCAGTGATGGGCGGGCACTCCGAGTCATTGAACATCGAATTTGAAAATGACTTTGATTTAAATGATGTGCGTGCTGCATTGGCTGCTCAAAGTGGTTGTATCGTTGTTGATGATCCTGCTAATCTTCAATATCCGATGCCAAAAGATGCACATGGTAGAGATGAGGTTTTTGTGGGACGTATCCGTCGTGATGAATCGCAACCGAATACGTTAAATATGTGGGTAGTAGCAGACAACCTGCGTAAAGGTGCAGCGACGAATGCTGTTCAAGTTGCTGAACTATTGGCAGAAAAAGGATTGATCTAACTCAAGTAGATTCCATCATATTGAGCCCCCATGAAGCAGTTCATGGGGGCTTTTTAATAACGCATGATGGTTGATTGATATCCAGTCATGCACGTTGAGGATGTCAAGTAAATCTGAAACTACGGTGTCAAGGTTTTTGGTAAAATAGAAAAATCAATTTTATCATTTAGCGGGAAATAGTTTTCTTTTTGTTGTTCCTCCAGACGATCAGGAAATAATATTCCGAAGAGATGATCCGTTTCATGCTGGAAGATTACTGCGGTAAAGCCCTCAATATTCTCTTCAATCACTTTTCCTTCCTTGTTGATGTACTGTAGACGGATTACATAGCTCCGCAACACATCTTCTTTGCGGTTGGGGATGGAGAGACAGCCCTCGGCACCCTTCCGTTTTAGCTTCGAACGCCATAGGATTTTGGGGTTTACATAAAACTCGAAAGGTTGTTCCGGCTTGTCAAACCGCTGCACCCAAATGAGATTTTTGTTGATGCCAATTTGGGGAGCAGCTATTCCCACGCCTGGGTGATTTGGATCCCGAACGGTCGCAAACATTCGCTTTGAAAGCGTTTCTACCAGCGGGTCGTTGTATTTAACATCATTGCTTGTTGCTTTCAATACCTTTAAATCTTTTTCATCGGTAGTTTGCAATACACGAAGAAGCGTATTTTCATCCCCTGACAAAATAATCTTCTT
Source organism: Sphingobacterium athyrii (assembly GCF_003071065.1). Classification (GTDB taxonomy): domain Bacteria; phylum Bacteroidota; class Bacteroidia; order Sphingobacteriales; family Sphingobacteriaceae; genus Sphingobacterium; species Sphingobacterium athyrii. The sequence continues at coordinate 173,248 of NZ_QCXX01000004.1, forward strand.
ATCAGCTTCTGTAAATTCCTGTCCACCATTTAGGTTAACGGGACGCTCATTCTTCGCTTTATGAAAGGCTTTTTCTCCTGCCATAATTTTTGTTTCTAAATTGTTTTCTACTGGGGGAACCGGACAACGATAACCGTTGCTGTAGGCACAATAAGGATTGTAAGCCTTATTAAAATCTATTTCAATGATACTGCCCTTGATGTCATCCGTGGATAAGTCGATATATCGTCCACCACTATAGCTCTCCTGGCCATTTGTCTGATCTAAAAATGGTAAAAATAAATGTTTTTTGTAGACAGGATTTTGAAATAAGGCCACACTCTGGTAAATATTCAATGTTCTTTCAGTCCCATTCAATTGAAATGTCACTGTCGCATAACGTTTGTACTCGTTGCTGGTGCCGTCATAGGTCGGCATACGAAATACAGGTTCATCAAATAGGACCTCTATATTGGCTTTGATTTTATAGTTTGCGCTTACAGGGAAGTAATCCAAAGAAGCCACTTGTTCTGCCTTCAACGGGCCAAATTGTTCTTTGGCCAATTCCAAAGCTTTTTCCTTGCGCTGGGCCAAAATTTGTTGCTCATAATTGCTCTGCGCATGGCCATATAGGCAAAATGCAACAAAAAGGCTGGCAATAACTGTTTTTCTCATGTGTGTTTTTAATAGTCTATCAAAGGTATAGCTTTTTTAATCTCAATACTCATATCTAAATTGTACTTTTGTAAAAAAAGATGGTTCCATGAGGTTAATGGCATTTGATTACGGTACAAAACGAATTGGGGTTGCAGTAACCGATCCGATGCAAATTATTGCTACGGCACTGACAACAGTACATCCGCAGGATATTTGGACTTTTCTAACGGATTACCTCCAAACGGAACAGATCGAAACATTTGTTGTCGGCAAGCCCAGACAAATGGATGGATCGGACTCCGAATCAGCTTCGCACGTTGTCGGGTTTATGCGTAAATTGAAAAAGATATATCCGGCGATCCCGGTTGTCGAAATTGATGAACGCTTCACCTCAAAAATGGCTTCCGCAGCCATTGCTCAAAGTGGCAAGAAGAAAAAGGACCGTCAACAGAAAGGCCTGATCGACACGGTGTCAGCGACGATTATTTTACAAAGCTACATGGATAGCCGCAGTTTTTAAATGAGAATTCATGGCATGATCTCTTTCCCGATACATGACAGCTTTGCGGGTGGGGAAATATCGATTTGAAGATCATAAGATCCATCTAACTGATGGGATGAAAACTGGGCTCCGTGTGCTCACTTAATACTTAATTACAGATGAAAAGCATATTATTTTTTACAGAGGACATAGATTATAAACTAAAAGAAAAAGGTAAGATTCGCCAATGGATCGCTGATGCGATTAAAGGCGAAGGGTTTAAGCGTGTCGGCGAATTGAGCTTTATCCTTTGCTCGGATGCATACCTGTTGGAGATCAATAAAGAATACCTGAATCACGATACCTATACGGATATTGTGACTTTTGATTCATCAGAAGACGAGGATACCATTGCTGGTGATATTTTTATCAGTGTGGAACGTATTCAGGAGAATGCACAAAAATTTAACGTTGCCGAGCGCGATGAATTACATCGTGTCATTATTCACGGTGTTATGCATCTTTGTGGATATCCGGACAAAAAGCCTGCGGATAAAACCAAGATGACGGCGAAAGAAGATGAATATCTAGGAAAACGAAATTTCTAGTTTTTTATCATAACTTTTTCTTCTTAGCACCTCGGAGCCGCATTCAGGTATGTAATTCTTCCTGTTGGTGCTTATCCTTTTTGACATTTACTCGTTTATTTTCTTCATGCAGGTGATCTGTCATTTGCTGTCACAGATCTTCCTGGATAAACCGCGCTGAAAATATGGCTGATACGAGGTTATCCAGTTTGTTTTTCCATCAAAAAAAATTTGACTTTTCGATTATATTTAGCTAGTTTCGACACAAATTTTCTACACCTTTTATTAAGTGTCTAATATGAATGAGTTAGAGGAATATTTCCGGAATAATAATGATAAGCTGATCAACAAATGGATGCATTATTTCGATGTATACGATCGTCATTTCCGCCGATTCAAAGGTAAGGAGATTGTCGTGCTGGAAATAGGAGTCTTTCAGGGCGGGAGCCTTCAGATGTGGAAGAAATATTTTGGCGACAAAGCAAAAATCTACGGGGTAGATATCAACCCCAACTGCAAAGCACTGGAAGAGGAGAACGTCGAGATATTTATCGGATCTCAGTCAGACCGTAAATTCCTGCGCAAAGTGAAAGAGTCAATTCCTCCGATAGATATTCTGATAGATGATGGCGGGCATACCATGCTGCAACAGATTATTACATTTGAAGAACTATTTGGGCATGTAAAAGAGGATGGTGTCTATCTATGTGAAGATCTGCATACCTCTTACCAAGTTTTTTATGGTGGTGGACATAAGCGAAATGGCACATTTATCGAATACAGTAAGAACTTTATTGATTACATCAATGCCTATCATTCAGAACAACGGGGGCTAAAGGTCAATGAGTTTACACGTTCGGTCAACTCTTTGCATTATTACGATAGCATTTTGGTTGTTGAGAAACGTAAAATGCAGCCGCCTACTCATATGAGAACGGGTAACGCTACAGTACAAGATTTTGACGCTCCACCAACGGGTTTAAGTGGTTTAAAATGGAAGATTAAGAAACCGGCGCTAACAGCGATCAATAAATTCCTCCGCTTTTTTAGGATTGGTGGATTTATGTGGAGATAAGAAAACGATGATCCATAAAAAAAGCGTTGTACAACAGTACAACGCTTTTTTTATAGCATTGTCAATGACTAAAATCTTTCAAATTGAGAGAAAAAGAAGTTACCTTCGATAGCCGCATTCTCATCAGAATCAGATCCGTGGATAGCGTTGGCATCGATAGATTTAGCATATTTATTGCGGATTGTACCTTCAGCTGCATCAGCAGGATTCGTAGCACCGATTAATGTACGGAAATCTTCAACTGCGTTGTCTTTTTCTAAGATTGCAGCAACGATAGGACCTGAAGTCATAAACTCTACCAATTCACCGTAGAAAGGACGTTCTTTGTGCACAGCGTAAAATGCACCAGCAGTTTCTTTTGATAACTGAATGTATTTCATTGCAATGATTTTGAAACCACCAGCAATAATATCGTTTAAGATTGCACCGATGTGACCGTTCGCTACTGCGTCAGGTTTAATCATCGTAAAAGTTCTGTTAGTTGCCATTATTTTATTTTTTTGCAAACTTAGATAAATTGCTTTTTATATGCAATATAATTAGGCTTATATAAAAACAATTTATTCGCCATGGTGTGTTAATTTAACGTGCTCAGTCTCGTGAAAAAAGTTGCTGTTTAGTAGTGCTGAAACCAAAAGTTTGGCTTTCACTCTGTCTCTGGCAATCTTTTTATCGTACAAAATGTAATAAGATCATAGGTAATTGACAATAAACGGAAATAAAAAATCAGCTGTTAACAAATCCATTCCATAAATATATTCAATATGAATATGTAACTTTGTAATGTTATGGCATTAAATCTAACAGTAGACATCGATAAGGATTCCGGCTTTTGCTTTGGAGTGGTATACGCTATAGATATGGCAGAGGAGATTTTGGAAGAGGATGGTTACCTCTATTGTCTTGGTGATATCGTACACAATGACGAAGAAGTAGCCCGGTTGAAAGCCAAAGGATTGCGTATTATTGATCATGCTGCGTTGCCTACACTACAAAACGAGAAGGTGCTGATCCGTGCACATGGCGAAGCTCCGGAGACCTATCGTACCGCTCTGGAAAACAACATCACTTTAATTGATGCCTCTTGTCCGGTCGTGCTCAAATTGCAGAATCGGATCAAAACCTCTTTTGACCAGGAGGAAAAGATCTTAATCTTCGGAAAGCATGGGCATGCGGAGGTCATTGGCCTACAGGGACAAACAAATAATGAAGCGCTCGTGTTTCAGGATATTAGCGAATTGGATGACGCGGATTTACCAAGTTCATTTACCCTCTATAGTCAGACAACAAAAAGTGTGGATAAATTCTACGCCATCAAAGAGGAGTTGATCAGAAGGGGGTATGAAGTCAAGGCAAATGATACCATCTGTAGGCAAGTTTCTAACCGATATGAAGATCTTGGCGCATTTGCAAAGCAATATGACAAAATTGTTTTTGTGTCCGGGAAAAAATCTTCCAATGGAAAAGTTTTGTTTGAAGTCTGCCAAAAAGCTAATTCCGAAAGTTATTTTATTTCTGATCCCGCCGAACTAGAAGCCTCCATTTTTGCCGTGGGCGACCGTGTTGGGATATGTGGAGCAACCTCGACACCAATGTGGTTAATGAAAGATGTAAAAGCCGCTCTGGAAGCACTCTAGCCTAATTTACCCGTCATAGATATTTCATATTATCGCGAGTGAATCCGCAGTACGTGCTTTTTTGTTTATTTTTGTAGGCTATGAGCAATAAAGCCAAAAAAGGTATTCTTTTAGTACAATTAGGTACACCCGATAGTCCAACTACTCCAGATGTAAAAAAATATTTGACCGAATTCTTAATGGATCCACGTGTCATAGATATTCCTTATTTCCAACGGACTTTATTGGTGAAAGGAATAATTGCTCGTACCCGTGCACCAAAATCAGCAAAGATTTACGAAACAATCTGGGATAAGAAAACCGGATCACCCTTAATGCATTATAGTATTTTGCAACGGGACCTATTGCAGGAGTCTTTGGGCGACGAGTACCATGTGGAACTGGCCATGCGATACCAAAATCCGTCCATAGAAGCTGCGCTGAGCAAGATGGAAGGCATGCTGCTCGAGTCTATCCGTGTCATTCCGTTATTCCCTCAGTATGCTTCTGCAACTTCTGGCTCGGTCATCGACCGTGTGATGGAGCTGATCCGCAAATGGAGCTATCTGCCTGAAATTAGTTTTGTGAGCAATTTCTGTACGGATGAATTGATGGCTGAGACCTTTGCAGACCATGCCCGAAAATACGATCTTGCACATTTTGACCATTTTGTTTTTAGCTACCATGGCCTTCCCGTCAGACAGCTCGGCAAAGTGGATCCTACAGGCCAGCTAAAATGTCCTGAGTCAGGTTGTGATTCCTGTAAAACAAATGTCAATGCCTATTGTTATGTTTCTCAGTGTTATGCAACTACCCGGACCATTGTTGAAAAATTGGGCTTGCAGAAAGAGCAATATTCACTGTGCTTCCAGTCTCGGTTGGGCAAAGAACCATGGATTCAACCCTATACTTCTGATTTGTTGCATGACCTTGCCACTAAAGGGTATAAAAAATTATTGGTCTTCAGTCCGGCATTTGTGGCCGACTGTATAGAGACGATCGATGAAATTGGCGTGGAATATGCTAATGAATTCAAGAATTTAGGGGGAGAGGAAGTCTGTCTGGTTGAAAGTCTCAATGACGATCCCAAATGGATCAAATCTCTAAAGCAATTGGCGCTCAATGCCAAAAATTAAAACGAATTGATGATGTTGTTAATAAATGCATGTGTTTTACTCATTTTAGATTTTTATATCTTTTTCGCCCTTCGCGCTACGAAGATTAAATTTCCCAAAACAAAAATATTCGCCGTGTTATGGTGGTCGTATACCGCCCTCCTGCTATTAGGTGTTTTTATATCAGCCAAATATAGCATTCCGCTGATTGTAAGGTCTGTTATTTTGGTTGGATTCTTTTTGACAGCAACTTCAAAATTATTCTTCTTTTTGATCCTCTTGATCGATGACATCCGTCGCGGCGGTGTGTGGGTCAAACGCTTGTTCAGTAAGAAAGAGTCTGTTGAGGATCTTGTCGAAGATGCTGGCGATCCTTTACCTGAAAATCCGGTGAAAGGAATCAGCCGATCGGATTTTTTGACCAAAGCCGGTATATTAATAGGCGCCTCGCCGCTTATTCCGCTGAGCTGGGGAATTGTTTCCGGTGCATATGATTACCGCGTCAGACGGGTACCGTTATACTTACCTCATCTGCCTAAAGCGTTTCACGGCATGACCATCGCACAGATATCGGATGTACACTCGGGATCTTTCTATAACAAGACTGCTGTGACCGGCGGGATAGATATGTTGCTTAAGGAAAAACCCGATGTTACATTTTTCACAGGTGATATCGTAAATGCTCAGGCATCTGAAATGCGTGAATACCAAGATATTTTTGCAAGAGTGAAGTCGGATCTGGGGGTATTTTCCACCTTGGGTAACCATGATTATGGAGATTACTACTACGGAAAAGAAGATTCCCCTGCAAAACGAAAAAATCTAAAAGATGTGATCGATGTGCATAAAGTCATGGGCTGGGACCTGTTGATGGATGAGCATCGTAAGATCAAGGTGGATGGCGAAGAGCTCTGCATTGTTGGGGTTCAGAACTGGGGAACTGGTCGTTTCCCAAAACATGGGGATATCAAAAAAGCATTGATCGGAACCGAGGAACAGGCTGTTAAACTGCTCTTGTCCCATGATCCTTCGCACTGGCGTGCACAAGTATTAGATACCGATGTGGATGTGATGTTTGCGGGGCATACACATGGCATGCAGTTTGGTGTTCGTTCTGAAATGCTGCAATGGAGCCCGGTGCAATATATCTATAAGGAATGGGCCGGATTGTACCGTGCGCAGGAAAACAAGCGCTTATACGTCAATGTTGGATATGGATTCTTGGGTTATCCCGGCCGTGTCGGTATTCTGCCCGAAATTACAGTCTTTGAATTGATTAAAGGTCAAGATCCGAAGTTTAAGGCTTAGAAGATTTGGTATGGCGGCTTTGGTCCTTCCAGCCCTCGGCTTAATTAACCCTGCTTTGACTGAATCGAACAAGGGTATGGGTGACTTCGATCCATTTTTACAGTGCTTTAAAGGACTCATCTTTCGATAATTTTACTTTTTAATTTTAACTTTTTACTTAAAAAAGCTAATATTGTGTATTCTGTACACCAGTTATACATGACATGCAATCAACTTTAAACTTTGGGGACTCTCCCCACACACGCGTTAATATTCTTACCGGGGAAAAAGTACTTGTGTCTCCACATCGCAGTAAGCGACCTTGGCAGGGCCAAGTTGAAGATTTACCCGGTGATAATCGACCTGTTTATGATCCCCAATGCTATTTGTGCCCAACCAATAAACGGGCAGATGGGGATATCAATCCCGATTATAAAGAAAGCTTCGTTTTCGTCAACGACTTCTCGGCCTTATTGAAAGATACCAGCCAACAGGAATTTAATGAGGACGAATTATTTATTGCGGAGACTGAAAAAGGAATCTGTAAAGTTATTGCATTCACCCCACGTCACGATCTGACGTTGCCTGAAATGGAACAGTCCGCTATTAAAGCTGTTGTTGATCTCTGGCAGAAAGAATTTGTGGAACTTTCTAAGGTGGAATGGATCCGTTATATTCAGATTTTTGAAAATAAAGGCGCTATCATGGGCTGTAGCAACCCACATCCGCATGGACAGATCTGGTCTCAAAATCATTTGCCGGTAGAAATTCAAAAAGAATGTGTCCAGCAAAAAAAATATTTCGACAAATACCAGCGTACCCTGCTATCCGATTATATCAAAGCAGAATTAAGAAAAAAAGAACGCATTATTGATGAGAACGATTCTTTTGTCTCTTTGGTGCCTTTTTGGGCCGCTTGGCCTTATGAAGCCATGATTGTCAGCAAGAGAGCTGTGCAGAATATTGCCGGATTTGACGAAAAGGAAAAGGAAGATCTTGCCGCGATACTTAAATTATTGACTACACGTTACGATAACCTTTTCAAAACATCTTTTCCTTATTCTGCGGGTATGCACCAAGCGCCCGTCAATGATGGAGATCATCCAGAATGGCATTGGCATATGCATTTCTATCCACCATTGTTGCGTTCGGCAACAGTCAAAAAATTTATGGTCGGATACGAAATGCTTGCAAATCCTCAACGGGATATTACACCTGAAGTCGCCGCTGAACAACTGCGGAATTGTGCTACTATACATTATAAATCTAAGTAAGAATGATCGCAAAAGAAACTATAGTAAATAAATTTAAAAGCTTATATCAGGAAGATCCTATTGTGGTTTCCTCCCCAGGCCGGATCAATATTATCGGTGAACATACGGATTACAATGATGGATTTGTCCTGCCTGCAGCTATTGACAAGGCAATCTATGTTGCTGTGAGCAAGCGTGCGGACGATAATATCGTATTGTATGCCGAAGACTACGGAGAAAGCCATGAAGTCAAATTAACGGATATCGCGATTTCAGAAAAACATTGGCCAAATTATATCCTTGGTGTAGTGGACCAATACCGGAAAAGAGGCGCTGTATTGGGCGGATTTAATCTTTATATTGATGGCGATGTGCCATTGGGAGCCGGATTATCCTCTTCGGCAGCGGTGGAATGTGCGGTTACCTTAGCGCTTAGTGAGCTGTTCGGTTTGGATGTCAAGCAGATTGATATTCCGCAGATTGCACAAAAGGCTGAGCATACCTATGCCGGCGTGATGTGCGGTATCATGGATCAGTTTGCTTCTGCTTTTGGTAAAGAAAAAAATGTCATTAAGCTGGATTGTCGCTCCCTAGGATTTGAATATGTGCCGCTTGATCTCAAAGGTTATGAAGTCGTTCTTTTGAATACCAACGTGAAACACTCTTTGGCTTCTACAGCGTACAATAAACGCCGTGAGCAATGTGAACAGGCATCGGCATTGGTACGGGAGAAATATCCGGAGGTTAAAAATCTGCGAGACGTTACGGTGGACATGCTGGATGAACTGGTAAAAGATAAAGATGCAGATATCTACGCCAAGGCAAGTTTTGTTGTCCGTGAGAACGAAAGGGTAGAGAACTCTTGCGAAGCATTACGTTCAGGAGATATTGCTCAGCTAGGACAGTATATCTTCCAGAGCCATGAGGGCTTGAGTAAAGTATATGAGGTCAGTTGTCCCGAACTGGATTATCTGGTTGATTATGTCAGGCAATTCCCCGAAGTGATCGGCGCCCGGATGATGGGGGGGGGGTTTGGTGGCTGTACGATCAATATTGTTAAAGAGGGTGCGCTTGCATCAATTTTACCAAGATTGGAGAAAGAATATCAACAAAAATTTGATAAGGAACTTTCAGTCATTCAAGTAAAGATTGCGAATGGTACGCGTGTACTCTAGATAAGAATCGCATAAAACAAAAGAGAGCGTGGGTAGTCTGATAACTATTCACGCTCTTTTGTTTTATCCACTAACAGAAAGTAGGTCGCTAAATTTTTAACCAAGTTTCCTTAAGGCTTGATCTAGATCGTCCACCAAGTCTGTGGCATGCTCAATACCAACAGAGATCCGCAACATACCCATTGTGATTCCTGAGATTTCTTTTTGCGCTTTGGTATGGTGCCCGCCCCACATGCTTGCCGGATGTACGATCAGTGATTCGACACCACCCAGACTGGCGGCATTGATAAAGATGTTCAGGTTGTTAATTAAAGATTGTGCATTTTTAAAAGCCTGCTCTTCGTCCTGTCCATCAACTTCAATACAGATCATTCCGGAGAAGCCTTTCATTTGACGGGCTGCCAGTTCGTGCTGGGGATGGTTGGAAAGCCCTGGATAACTTACGCTCTTGATCTTCGGATGCTGATCCAAGAACTCAGCCAGTTGCAGGGCATTCGTATTGATCTGCTTGACACGCAAGTTCAGTGTTTTCAGCCCGCGGAGCAACAGCCAGGAATCCATCGGTGCCAGCGATGCACCCAGCGCAACGGATCGTTTCCAGACTTTTGTGATATAATCTTTACTTCCACAGACAATTCCGGCCGTTAGATCGCTATGGCCGCCCAGATATTTTGTGGCACTATGCACAATGACATCAATTCCAAAATCCCGCGGTGTCTGATTGATCGGTGAAGCGAAGGTATTGTCAACCATACTCAAAATACCTCGTTGCCGGGCAAGCTCGCCGACCGCTTTAAGATCCGTAATATTTAAATTGGGATTGGAAGGAGTTTCGATATAGATCAGTTTGGTATTCGCCTGAATAGCCCGGGCAAAGGCTGCGGTATCCGTTTGATCAACCGCGGTGACTGTAATACCATAGTCGGCCAGAAATTCCTTAAAGAAAATGGCCGTACCGGAGTAGTGGGCAAGCTGTGCAACGATATGATCGCCAGATTTGACAATAGCCAATATAGCGGCACTGATGGCGGCCATACCTGTCGCAAAGACAAGTGCATCTTCTGTTTTCTCCAGTTTGGCGACTACCGCTGCAACCTGGCTATTGGTTGGATTGCCATGACGGTGGTAAAAGTAAGGGTGTTTGGCTTCTGTCGCCGCTTTGATGTATTCTGCAGGATCACTGTCCGCAATATAGGTTGAAGTCTGGAAGATCGGAGCCGTTACTGCGGCAGTTGAATTGAAGTGTTGTCCTTCATGGACGAGAATCGTTTCGGTATTGGATGCCATGCTAATTTTTATTGATCACTGTTCATTTTTTGTGGGTACCAATAAAAACCTTCAATATCCTTTCACTGCATCCGGTGCAGATCACTATAGGAAGGTTTTCTTGTAAACCAAATATAAATAAAATCTACGCAATAAGTAGATTTTATTTATAAGGGACAGTCTGGCATACTTAAGATAACATCTGTTTGAGCAGGTTCAGCGCATAACTAATTGTGTTTACATTGCTTAATGCGAGACGGAGTTGCCCTTTAACCTCTTTGAGATTGCTGATCTCAGGATGGGACTGTACAAAAGACAGCACCCGGCCGAATTGATCCGATTCAAAATAGCTCGATTTGGGGTTATTCACAAAATAACCTTTGAGGGTATGCTTTTTATAAGATATCTTTTCGAACCCAATTGTTTTTCCAAACCATTGCAGGCGTAAAGTATTGAATAGTTCGAATACTTCGTGCGGGATAGGGCCAAAGCGGTCTTCGAGTTCTTTTTCAAATGCTGCCAGCTGCTGTTCATTGTCAAGTTTGGAAAGTTCCGTATACAGATTATAGCGTTCGGTAATGTTCGTTACGTACTCATCGGGGATTAATACTTCAAGATCTGTGTCTATTTGTGTGAAATTGACATATTTGCGCTCTTGCTCATCCGCAAATACCTCCGAGAATTCATCATCTTTGAGCTCCTGAATGGCTTCGTCCAAGATTTTGTGGTACATCTCAAACCCGATTTCAGCGATAAAGCCCGATTGCTCACCACCCAATAAATTTCCTGAACCCCGGATATCCAGATCCCGCATGGCAACATTAAAACCCGAACCTAATTCCGAAAATTCCTCGATGGCCGAAAGGCGTTTATAGGCCTCAGGGGTCAATGTCGATAGCGGTGGACTCAATAGGTAACAGAATGCTTTTTTATTCGAACGCCCTACACGACCCCGCATCTGATGCAGGTCACTGAGGCCAAACATATGGGCGTGATTGATGATAATCGTATTGGCATTCGGTATATCCAGACCAGCTTCGATAATTGTCGTTGCAATCAGCACGTCAAAGTCGTGGTTGATGAATTTGAGCATCACATCTTCCAATTCATCTCCTTCCAGTTGACCATGAGCAACACCAACACGTGCTCCGGGAACGAGCTTGCGAATTAAATTGCCTAGCTGGGGGAGATCTGCGACACGGTTATGGATAAAGAAAACCTGTCCGCCCCGGTCCAGCTCGTAGCTGACTGCTTCGCCGATCAATGCCTCATTAAAGACATGCAGCTCGGTCTGTACCGGTTGACGATTAGGAGGCGGTGTTGAGATAATGCTTAGATCGCGCGCTCCCATCAAAGAGAAATGTAAGGTCCTTGGGATCGGAGTCGCTGTTAAGGTCAGCGAATCCACATTGGCGCGCATTGCCTTTAGTTTCTCTTTGGCGGCGACACCAAATTTCTGCTCTTCATCAATAATCATCAGACCAAGGTCTTTGAATTTGACATCCTTGCTCACCAGGCGATGCGTACCGATGATAATATCTATTTTTCCTTCCGCAAGCCGAGCCAAGGTATCTTTGATCTGTTTGGTCGTTTTAAAACGGTTGATGTAGTCAATGTTGCATGGAAGTCCTTTTAGGCGTTCAGTAAATGTACGATGATGTTGTAATGCCAAGATCGTTGTCGGAACCAAAACGGCCACCTGTTTGCTATCTGCTACGGCTTTGAATGCCGCACGGATGGCGACTTCTGTCTTTCCAAAGCCGACGTCACCACAGATCAACCGGTCCATTGGATGTGGCGATTCCATATCTTTTTTTACATCTGCTGTAGCCTTTTCCTGATCTGGGGTATCTTCATAGATAAACGAGGCCTCTAGTTCATTCTGCAAATAGCTATCCGGCGAGAAGGCATTACCATGTTGAGCCTTCCGTTTTGCATAGAGCATAATCAGGTCACGGGCAATATCCTTGACCTTCTTCTTGGTCGTTTTCTTTAATTTATCCCAGGCATCCGTACCGAGCTTGTTCATTTTCGGAACCGTACCCTCCTTGCCAGAATATTTTGAAATCCGGTTTAACGAGTTGATATTGACATAGAGCAGGTCATTGTCGGCATAGATCAGCCGGATCATCTCCTGAGATTTACCGTTGACATCGACCTTTTCCAGACCGCCATATCGGCCCACACCATGATCAATATGGGTGATAAAATCTCCGGGTTTGAGATCACGTAAATCTTTCAGTGTAATTGCCTGCGAACGTTCGTAAGCTTTTTTCCGTTTGTATTTGTAGTACCTGTCAAATATCTGATGATCCGTATAACAGGCTAATTTCAGGCTGTCATCCCTGAAGCCTTCGCGCAATGCTTTGTGTATAGGGATAAAAGTAGCTGCTTTGTCAAGATCCTCCAGTATCGTATAGATCCGTTCAACCTGTTTCGTTGAATCCGAAAAGATCAGATTCTGGATTCGATGGCTTTCATTTTCCTTAAAATTATGGATCAGCAGATTAAAGTCCTTATTAAAAGAAGGCTGTGGATGAATGTCAAACTTGAGCACGACTTCCCCCTTATAGAAAAACTGTTTTCCAAATTCTATGATTGGGAAATCAAAAAATAAGGCGTTGAGGTTTTTCTCGTCGGTAAATTCGTACTCGGGATTATGCCATTCAGGATTATCTCTTTTCTGTTTGTCGGTCAAGCTGGTCCAGAGTTGTTTTGCTTTTTTTAATCCATCTCTGACAACATCTAGGGTGAACTGGGCGTCTTTAATCCAGATGGAAGCCCCCTGATCGATATATTCCAGTAAAGAAATATGCTGCGAGGTCAGAAATTTGGCCTGAACATTCGGAACGATGGTAACCTTATGGATTTTATTGACCGAAAGCTGAGATTCAATGTCAAATGTCCGAATGCTTTCGATATCATCACCAAAGAATTCGATGCGGTAGGGAAGGTCGTTCGAGAAAGAAAAAATATCTACGATACCACCTCGTATGGCAAATTGCCCCGGTTCATAGACAAAATCTACACGTTCGAAATCGTACTCGATCAAAAACTCGTTGATAAAATCGATACTTAGCGCTGTGTTTTCTGTTATCTCCAGTGTATTTTTCTCCAGATCGGTACGATTGATTACCTTCTCGGCAATCGCTTCGGGGTAGGTAACCACCATCTTTGGCAATTCCGACGTATGATTGAGCGAACTTAATGTTTCTGCACGCTGTAATACATTTGCCGAGTCCGTCTGTGTGAAATCAAAAGCTTTTCGGTAAGAAGATGGGAAAAAAAGTACCTGCTTGTCCAGAAGGCTTTCCAGATCACTTAAAAAATAGGAGGCATCTTCGTGCGTCGGTAAAATAAAGACCATCGGACGCTCCTGCAATTTGTAGGAGGAAACGGCAATAAATGCATCCGAAGAACCGATAAGACCTTTCAGCTGAATCTTTGGATTTTTGGACTGCATAGCTGTTGTAAGCGATTGGACTGATTCGCTTTGACTGTATTTTTCTAGTATTTCTTGAATTCCCACGAGCAAAAATTTCGAATAATTGCGAATTTAATTAAATCCTCTTAAGTATGTGGTATGTTGTGCTAAATTTTTTGGTAAAAACTTGTCCGGAAGTGAACTTTTGATGCGGAGGCAAAAGGCAGTATGTCCTGAATTGCGAGCGAAAACGTTGTCAGGAAAGCACGGGTTATGCCGCATATCCCTAGAGATTAACTGTTGAGGCTCCTCAATGAGCTATTTTACTAAGTGAAATGTATAGGCAAAGACCAATAAGATCAAAAGGATCGCCAGATAGATTAATTTATACTGCTCGTAGGCAGTGATACGATAGGATCCGATTTTAACACGGTTTTTGCTGTTTCTCATGATTAATTTAGGTCGAGCTCAATTCGCTGTTCGCTAATATAGCTTTTTAATGTTGTATTGCCAAAAGCGTGTAGGGCGTTTTGAAAGTCTTCCCGATAATCGAACTGAAAATCCTCATGGAGTTTATCGTATTTACCGACAGCATGTTTTATACGGCCCGTGATATATTTATGCAATTTATGGGCTGCCGATTGATAGGATGAATCGAATAGTCGCTCATAATCGCCTATGACCCGTTGTAGAATATAAAAACGAAATTCAGCTTCACTGGTTTTGTCTTTGGTGACTTTCTCGTGTTCGTTCACTAGGCCGCTGGCCTGTTTGACCAGCTTACTCAATGCAATAAAATTGCTGTGATGTGGTGTATTGGCAATCTGATTTGTCCCGATGTCAAACAATTGAGCGAGTTGCTTCCGCAATTTATCAATACGTTCCTCCAAGTCATATTCATTTTCCAGCAATTGAAAGTGCAATTGTTTCATCAGCATTTTGTCTTTGCTGATCAGGCGGACAAGTAATTTGTCTTTTTCCTTTTGCGGTAATTCAAGGACTGCTTTCTTTAATTCTGCATCTTGGTGTAGCGACATGATTTAAAGTTATGATGTTTTAATATAATCTTACCCTCCACAGAGGCATATTCTCTTTTTATAGTTTCCTCATCTACGCGTAAATAGCTGCTCTGTATATAGAGCAAAGATGAAAGACGCCTGCTTGTTCAGCTAACAGTCCGCCATCCTTGCTCCTTTATTCATTATCTTATTAAATTGGAGTCACCGCATGGCGTAGATATCCCGGTCCAATTGATCTAATACAATATTCTAAACTTGATCGTATTTTCAATCTGTTTCAATTGCTTCAATAGATCTTTATCATACTCACCTTGTATATCGGTAACAGCGTAACCGATATCACTTTTGGTCATCAGGAACTGTGCAACGATATTGATATCATTCTGCGCATATACATTATTGATTTGGGCCATAATACCCGGAACGTTTTTATGGATATGGAGCAATCTCGTCACCTGTTTTACTTTTGGTAAGATCAAATTCGGGAAATTACGGCTTAAATACGTATCCCCGTTGTTGATAAATTCGGCCATGCGACGTGGGATAAATTCCGAATTTTTCTTCTTGCTTTTTTTATCATCAAAGACGACAATTCCTTTGGCATTACAGATATCCTTATTGATATGCCCCTTGATATCGCCCAGATATCCGATCGTTTTTAGCTTATCTGCCTGTTGCAGCTGTTCATCGGTAATGTCGATATTGTCGCCCAACAAAAGCATCCCAACATCCTTCACATATTTTTCTTCGAAGGTTTCTTTTGTACGGACCGAGAAACCATCTCTTTTTAAAATATGGGCTGCAATCTCAGGAACATCGCCGACAATGAGGCACAGAATCCGATTTTTAGGGTAAGAGATCGCTCGTGGTAAATCATTCACGTACAAGAATTCATCAAAGCTGGGTGTAATGAAGTCTGCTTTTTCAGTGACACTTTTGCGCTGGATATTCTCTGTAAAGGCAAAGAATTTTTCAATCAATCCGGACTCTTTTAGCTGAAAATCCGAATAACCATCGCCGATGCCAAAAAGCCGCCCCTCGATATTGAGTTGTTTAAGTAGTTGTACTTTTCCACCTTCATTGGACAAAGGATTTTCTTCGTCAAACCCAATAATATTATCTTCCGCATCAAATCTGAACGTATTTGCATAGATATTCTCGGTTTTGATATGATAGGGCGTCACAACGGGGGTGATAAATTCCTTAAAACCTCCGGAAACGATCCAAGCCGTATCTGAATGTTTTCTGAAAAATTCCCGGTTGCGGGAGAAGGATGTTGATACCTTTTTCTTGAGGTGAGATACCAGTTTGTCCAAGTGGCTTCTGTTGGCATTCAACAATTTTACCCGGCCGGCGAGTGCTTCGCGGAAGGAAAGTTTGCCTTCCATGGCAAGATTGGTATATCGTTCGATTTCTTGATAGATCGCTTCGCGCTCAGGATGATCTTCAAGTGAGATCCGGGCGAGCTCATCGAGCGCTTCTACTTGTGTAAATGTACTATCAAAATCAATGATGTAATAATTTTTCATCGTAATAATTTGTTTTTTAATGGTGATGAAGCTATCATGAGCAGTACGTATCACTATTGAGTGTGACTTGGTTAACCTCATGATGGTTTCATCGCAATAACTTGTTTTTTAATGGTGATGAAGCTATCATGAGCGGTACGTATCATTTTTGAATTGTGACTTTGTTAACATCATGATGGTTTCATCGTAATAACTTGTTTTTAATGACGATGAAGCTATCATGGCCAACTAATCATTCCTTAATAAGCAATAGAGGTTTGTGATTGTTTCACAGGATTACTGTTTAGCAAATGAATCAATCATAAACATGCAGGCTTTATTTTTTTATCTGATAGTTTGATACGCTCATGACGGGTTCAGGGTTTGGTTGTTTACTATTTATGTTATTTTACTGTTTGTTGTACAAATTTGCAATTTCTTTTAATGTTTGTTCCAATGGACGATAGTTGTGGTTCAGGAGTGACTGGACCTTTGCATTGGAGTATTGTAATTTAGCGCTTGATGCCGCGGCCGTTTCTTTGGTCAGCGATGAGCCCGATTTCTTGAAGACAGATAACACACCAGAGACAGTGGACGCGATCTGAAGAAGTGTTTCGGAAACTTCAATCGTAGGCTCGGGCTTGTTCATTAGGACACTGGCTACACTGAGCAAATCTTTATTGAGGATGTTGACGTGATTGATGATATAACGTTCAGCAGTAATATCGCTTTTTTCCATTAATTGGATCATGATTGTTGCGACATCCTCGACGTCAACTATCCCAACACTCCCCTTTGGATAAAACTTCAATCCTTTATTGATCATTGAGAACAGTGCTCCCGATCCCTTATCTTTGGCCGCTGCGCCCAATATGACAGATGGATTCACAATAACAGCATCCAGGCCCTCGGTAATACCGCGCCAAACCTCCATTTCTGCCTGATATTTAGAAAGCGAATAATTAGAGGTCGTCGGACTGTGCTCCCAATGATCTTTCTCCGAGACTGGCAGGTTGTCCTTATTTGTGCCCAAAGCCGCGATTGAACTGACATGAAGCAGGCGAATGCCCTTTTCTAAACATAGATTGACAATATGCGCAGTTCCTTCTACATTGACCTTAAAAAGTGATTTGACATCTTTCTTCTGATAGGAAACCAGCGCAGCGCAATGATATACTTTTGTCACTCCTTCCAGCGCATCTTCGAGCTCAAAATAATTGTTGATATCTGCATCAATCCATTGAATCAATGATGAGGACAGTAGGGCTGCCGGAATAGTCGATTGAGCTCTTTTGATGGCAATGACGTCAATTCCGCGGTCTATCAATTGTTTGATTAGCGTAGACCCTAAAAAACCTGTTCCTCCAGTTATTAATATCACTTGATAAAGATACTGTTAAAAATAATGTTTTCAAAAGTTAGTTAATAAATGGATATTTGTGTGAGTTGCATCCCAAAAAATGAGGTGTCTTAAACAAACTATAGCTTATGTCGTCATTGTCCGTATTTTTCAGTCCGATCTCAATTACAAGTATTTCTCCTGAGCATGGTTTCCTGAGCTCCCAGTTAGGGAATGTGATCCAGGCTTATGAGACCGATTTTCCTACCTGGGAGGAAAGTGATAAGCCCCAGTTGGCAATTGTCGGTGTGCAGGAAGATCGGGCATCCATCAATAACAATGGGACCGACAAAGCCCCTGATGCGGTACGCAAACATCTTTATACGCTGTATCAAGGCGATTATAAGATGAATATAGTAGATCTGGGCAATATAAAAGCGGGTAATACCATCCAAGATACCTATGTCGCACTGAAATCTGTGGTAGAAGAATTGGTGAAGGCCAATATCCTTCCGATAATTATTGGTGGCGGACAGGATTTGACTTATGCACAATACTTGGGATACCAGAATTTGGAACGAAAGATTGAGCTTGCTATTGTGGATTCACGTTTTGATCTCAATCAGGAAGAAGCCGAAAATGTCAGTCTCAATTCGAGGTCTTATGTCAATCACATTATTCTACATCAGCCTGATTATTTGTTTAACCTGAATTCCATTGCTTACCAGACCTACCTTGTCAGTAAAGAATCCATCAATATGTACGACAAATTGTTTTTCAATGCAACCCGCGTGGGCATGATCGCAGGTAGGATGGATCAGTCCGAACCTCTTATCCGGGCGGCCGATATGATCAGTTTTGACATTGGGGCCATCCGTGCCTCGGAGGCACCCGGCAATGCCAATGCAATTCCAAATGGGCTGTACGGCGACGAAGCATGTCAGCTGGCACGCTATGCCGGTATGTCCGACAAATGTACTTCTATCGGTTTCTATGAACTGAACCCCACATTTGATCCGATGGAACAGACGGCCATGTTGGTGTCGCAGATGGTCTGGTGTTTTATTGATGGCTATTATAACCGTAAACAAGATACACCGTTGTACCCGAAATCATCCTATATTATCTATCGTACAACACTCGAAAATGAAGAACATGAATTGGTTTTTGTGAAAAGCAAAAAATCTGACCGCTGGTGGATACAGGTACCATACTTTGGATCAAAATCGGTCAATGAAAGGTATTATCTGGTGCCGTGCCGCTACGAAGATTATCAGCTAGCTATTTCTGGCGAAATGCCTGATCTGTGGTGGAAGACTCATCAAAAACTGCAATAGGCAACAATAAATGGCGGATCACTCCTCATGAAATAACTATCTATGAGATGTTCACATTCAGTGACACAGGAGTGATTGCAGCGTTCCCGAATTTTGAGAACATATATGCATCGGTCAAAAGGGGTACGATGGTACGAAACGATCCATCTATACTTCCGCAGGACTTAACGTAAATCAAAAATTTCAATAACAGTTATACGGTGACAAAAGCCAAAAGCTGTTATTCTCGTAAAATTTAAATCATGGAAATATTTTTCTTTGCAGGCATTGTCTTGTTGCTGGTCATTTTGATCATATTGGTATTAAAAAAAAATACTGCGCCAGGTTTGGATATCGGTCCGAATAAGGAGATGGAAACATTGAAAATAGAACTGGCGCGTTCACAGCAACGGGAGCAAAGTCTCCTCGAAGAACGTTTAATGTTGAGGAACGAATTGGATAAAGAGCGCGAGAGTGTATTGGTCGCTGAGCGCTCGCTGGAAAGTACACGTTCCTTCTATGAGGCCCAATTGGATAAATTCCAGGAACAAAAAAATGAAATCGCTGAAATAAAAAGACAGTTTAACAATGAATTTCAAGTGATCGCCAATAAAATATTGGAAGAGAAAACGCAGAAATTTACCGAAACAAATCACCGTTCACTCGGTCTGATCTTGGATCCCTTAAAGGAAAAAATCAAGCTGTTTGAGGAGAAGGTAGATAAAAATTATAACCAGGAAGCGGCTGAACGCAATTCCTTGAAGGGCGTTGTATTGCAATTGGTCGAACAGAGTCTCAAGATTAAAGATGAAGCCAATAGCTTAACCAAAGCGTTAAAAGGAGATACAAAAAAACAAGGCAATTGGGGGGAAGTGATTTTGGAAAGAGTGCTGGAACGTTCGGGACTGATGAAAGACCGTGAATTTAGGCTACAGGTTTCCTTGATGGATGCCGAAGGGCGCAGAATGCAGCCCGATGCAATTATTGATCTCCCAGAAGATAAACATCTTATCGTGGATTCTAAAGTTTCCCTGATTGCTTATGAACGTTGGGTCAATGCCGAGACCGATGAAGACCGCGCGATTTTTGCTAAGCAACATGTACAGTCTGTCGAAAATCATGTGAAAGAACTTTCCGCTAAAAACTACCATGAGCTATATGGGATAGAATCGCCGGAATTTGTTCTTTTGTTTATGCCGATTGAATCCGCATTGAGCATGTCTGTCGCAGAAAAACCGGATCTATTCAGTGATGCCTGGGATCGCAAGGTCGTGATCGTCAGCCCATCCACCCTGCTAGCGACATTGCGTACGATCGCCAGTATCTGGAAACAAGAACGTCAGACACGCAATGTGATTGAAATCGCCAAAGAAGCTGGCAGTTTGTACGATAAATTTGTGAGCTTCCTGACGGATATGGAGCAGGTTCAAAATCAGCTGGAACGCGCATTGAAAAGCCATGAAGATGCGACCAAAAAGCTGTCTACAGGGGCGGGAAATGTTATCGGAAAAGTAGAGAAGCTGAAACGCTTGGGCGCAAAGGCGAATAAACAGATCGATGCTAAATTTCTGGACGAAGACGAGTAATTAAGTCTTCCTTCCCGACAGGTCCTGTAGGCATAACAACAAAGATTGAAGAGCTGGTCATAAGCCGAAAGCTTGAAAACAGTAAAGTCTCAGTACTTATATCTCCATAGTAATAGATAATGCAAGCTCACTTATAAGCCGTAGGCTTGTACCCGGCAAAGTCTCAATACTCACGACTAACTACTCAATACTAATACCTCCCTACAGTTCTTTCATGCGTTTGTTGATTGAAACATCCACATAAGTATCCTTTAGACGATCAACAGCCTCCTTCTCCACAACGAGATTGGTATCCGATTCGTAATCGTGTAGAGTTCTTAGATTTTGGATTTCATTGTCGTAAGGATCGCGTCCGGCCAATAGTTTGACAATGACAGGAAGACATTCCAGAAACACAAAGAGCAGTGCGATAAAGAATACCGCATTCGCATTGGATTCATTGACCTTTCCATTGGCATCATAGCGCAGATTACCCAGCGCCGAATTGCGATCGGCGAAACCTGCAACGTTCACGGCGCTGTCCAGCGAGGCATTTGACAAAACCTTTTGATCCAGTATCCCTTCAAATTTTTGCTTTTGACGGATAGCATTTTGTTGTGCTGCTATTTTATTACGTAGCGTATCCAGATAAGCTTCTTTCTTTTTAAGATCTTCTTCCTTCATTTTAGCATAGGGGCCATAACCCATCACACCCGATGTCTCCGTGGTTTTATTACCATAGATTTCATAATTTAATTTGGTGCGGTCGGTCTTGATACTAGATTCAAGTGAATCACGCTCTACACTTGTTGCCTTTAATTGATTGACCTCATTGCTGTATTTTTTGTTGAATGTATTATTGAGGGTGTCGATCTTTGCGCGTTGGTCAGCAAGATAACGTACACGTAAATTCTCGCGGATCTCTTTGTCGAAAATTTTTAGCTCCAATGGACGTGAAATGACCAAACCAATTAGAATAGCCAACAAAATACGGGGCAAAGCCTGTAAGAGCTGCATCCAGCCACTTTTGGATTTATTGATGCTCAATACGATGTATCGATCCATATTGAATATCGCCAAGCCCCAAATGATGCCAAATACAATGGCCAGAAACCAGTCCAACGTTCCTCCGCTGAATACAAAATACATCGCATACCCACCAGAAAGACTGGCAAATAATCCAGTAAAAAAGATAGTAGCACCTATGGCTGTGTACTTACTATGCTCCTCGGGATACTTTTCAAGAGTTTCTTGATGTACACCTGCACATCCCCAAAAGAAACGGTTAATAGCGCTCATTAAAATATTTTTATCCAAATTGACAGAATATTTTTAACAAGATTTGCGAATAAGTTTTTGTTTTACAATAGGATGACGGTTTTTTGCTCACTTAGGATGCAAAGAGGTGGGGCTCCCGTATTTGCCTAATTTTATTATCTTTGAAAAAAAATCAGGAATAATCAGACGATATGAAGAAAAGACAACTTTTGCCATTTTTAATGATAGTGGCAACTGCATTTGTTGGTTGTGAGGAAAAAAAAATGATGACAGATAATCCTCTTTTATTAGCCTATGAGACGCCCTTTAATGTTCCACCATTTGACAAGATCAAAACCGAACATTTCAGACCTGCCTTTGAAGAGGCAATAAAAGTACATAATCTGGAGATTGACACCATTGTCAATAACTCCGATAAGCCTACTTTCCAAAATACGATAGTAGCCCTTGAAAATGCAGGAAGCTTGCTAAGCAACGTATCTACTGTATTTCATAACCTAAACAGCGCGAATACCAATGATAGCATTCAGGCAATTGCAAAAGATTTGGCGCCGATATTGTCCAGCCATTCCGACGAAATTTCGATGAACTCCAAGCTATTTAATAAAGTTAAGACAGTTTGGAACAGTCGTAATACACTTGGTTTGGATTCGCAGGACAACAAGCTTTTGGAAGAGACCTATAAAAGCTTTGTACGTTCCGGTGCAAATCTGAAGGATGCTGATAAAGAAAAAATGAAAAAGATCAATGCCGAACTTTCGACATTGACAACACAGTTTGGCCAGAACCTATTGGCTGAAACCAATGCCTACCAGCTTGTGGTGGATTCAGCCAGCCAATTGGAGGGTTTGCCGGAATCATTGAAAACAGCTGCTGCTGAAGAAGCTGTTAACAAGGGTAAAAAGGACAAATGGGTATTTACCTTACAAAATCCTTCGATCATGCCTTTCCTGCAGTATGCCAAAAACCGTGAGCTGAGAAAGCAACTCTGGGAAGCATATCAAATGCGCGGAAACCACGATAACACGAGTGATAATAAAGAAATCATTCAGAAGATTGTTAATCTGCGTCTTCAAAAGGCAAAACTATTGGGCTATACCTCACATGCAGCCTATGTGCTTGAGGAATCCATGGCCAAGACACCTGAAAATGTATATGCCTTATTGAATAAGTTATGGACACCGGCCTTGGCGAAAGCGAAAGGCGAAGAGGCAGATATCGCAAAAGAGATCAAAGCTGAGGGTGGTACTTTTGCTGTTGCACCCTACGATTGGCGGTATTATACAGAGATTATCCGCAAAAAACGCTTTGCATTGGATGAAGATGAAATAAAACCCTACTTGAGCCTGCCAGCAGTACGTGAAGGTGCTTTTGCTGTGGCAAACAAATTATACGGTCTGACATTCGTTGCCTTAAATAACGTACCCACTTACCATAAGGAAGTAGAAGTGTACGAAGTGAAGGACAAAGATGGTTCACATCTGGGACTTTTGTATGCGGATTTCTTTCCGCGTGAATCGAAACGTGGTGGCGCATGGATGACATCTTACCGTGATCAGTCCACAAAAGATGGTAAACGTGTCGCACCGGTAATTTCGATCGTATGTAATTTCACAAAACCTGTCGGAAAAGATCCAGCATTACTGACTTTTGATGAGGCGACTACGCTATTCCACGAATTTGGGCATGCCTTACATGGTCTGCTTTCCAATGTTCGGTACAGATCAATGGCGGGTACCTCGGTGCCACGCGACTTTGTGGAATTACCTTCACAGATAATGGAGAATTGGGCCGCAGATCCAGAAGTATTAAAAACCTATGCAAAACATTTTAAGACCAAAGAGGCCATGCCGGACTCCTTGATTCAGAAAATGGAAAAAGCAGGAACCTTTGATCAAGGCTTCGCGACCGTAGAATATCTTTCGGCTGCATTGCTCGATATGGATTATCATGCCACAACCAAAGAAATTTCGAAAGATGTCAAAGGATTTGAAAAATCGGCAATGAAGAAAATTGGTATTATAGACGCAATTATTCCACGTTATAGAAGCACTTATTTTCAGCATATCTTTGCTGGAGGTTATTCAGCAGGTTACTATGCGTATATCTGGTCGGAAGTATTAGACTCGGACGCTTTTGCGGCCTTTAAGGAAAAATCGCTGTACGATAAAGCGACAGCAGATTCATTCCGTAAGAATATCCTTGAAAAAGGAGGAACGGATGATCCCGCAAAAATGTATCGTATCTTTAGAGGAGCAGATCCGGATCCGAAATATTTATTGAAAAAAAGAGGATTGAATTAATCTAGCATACACAAAAAAGAGGCTGTCACCTATGTTTGTATTGAGCAAACGTCGGAGACAGCCTTTTGTATTTTTACCCTTTATAAGGTTTTTTGGCAGCTTCGATGAGCTCCTTCATTTCTAATTTGATATAGTCCACGTTTGGCGTAGATCCGGTCAAAAAGTAACGAATATTTCCTTCCTTATCTATGATAAATTTGGCTGGAATACCTTTGACGCCAAATTTCGCTGCCATGACCTCACCAGTTTGCGGATCTTTTTGATCGTCGTAAAGCACTTCAAAAGGATAATTATTTTTTGTGATAAAGGATACAACATTCTCTTTATAATTCTTATCGCGTTCCCAAGTATTCATAAACAAGAATTGTACATCTTTATCATTTGCATAAGATTCTTGAGCCGCTTTCATACCGGGAAATGAACGCACACAAGGTTGACACCAAGTTGCCCAGAAGTCTAAGACGACAACTTTTCCTTTTAAACTGGCCAAAGATACTTTTTCACCCTTTAGATTGAGTAGTTCAAAATTGGGTGCTGGTTTAAAGGTTGCCATCTCCTTGATATGATTTCGGATATTTTGCGTTAACTCTGTTTTCAGTGAAGCATTAAAGTTCTCGTATCCCTGTATAGATCCGTTCAATTCCGTATATAGTTTTTTGAGATCATTTTCAACAGCAAACTGTCCTTTAGCATACAATTTGGTCAAAATGTTGTATGCTTCCAGCTTTCTGCCTGTACCCATTAATGATTTGTAATACACCATGGCAAGACCGTCCGCTTGCTCTGGCGCAGCTTTGAGCGCATTCTCAATGTAATTTAGTGCTTCAGCGTATTTTTTCTGAGCAACAAGAATATTTACATAAGCTGACATGGAGCTTGCGTACCCCATCGCTGCAAAGCGAGCTTTATTGTCTTTTTGATCCTCGGGAAGTGTTAAATAGTAATAGCTATCATCCATAGCGGTCTTTAATAGTGGAGCCGCTGTAGTCGTGTCGCCTGCGCTCAATAGAATTTGACCGACAGGGATATATCCATTTCCACGCCAGAATCGTTCTTTCATTTCCCCTAGGTAATGAACTGCTTTTTGTGCATTTCCGTCGTTGGCAAAACTCTGTGCCAGATTAGCTAATACATAATCGTATGTCAACGGTTCTTCGCTAAAGTTTTTAACTGGCCATTTTTTTAGGAGTTCATTATATGCTTTTTCTTTCTGTACTGGCGTACTTGCATTGTAATATACATCTGTGATAAAGGCATCACGTGTCAGTGATCCTTTTGGATATTTTTTCTTCGCTAATGTCTCTGCCGAAACCTGCAAATCTTCTTTACCTAAAGAGCGCAAAACGTTAATTGTGGTCCGATAGTCCTCTTCCGATTTATATGTTTTTAATTCGCCCATCAATGCATTGGCGAGTGAATCCTTTTGTACCAACGTACCTTTTTCAATAATAGGCAGGTATTGTTGGTATTTGTTTTTTGCAGGCTGCTGCGCAAAGGCTGCCGTCAGCGAAAATGCGAAAGCAGCCGTTAAGATGTGAGTTTTCATTTTTATAATTTTTAAATTCATTAATCTTCGTATCCCGGATTCTGTGTCAAGTTCCTGTTGATCAAAATCTGCGCTTGGGGAATCGGGAATAAGACATCTGTGGCTTGCCAGTTTGATTTGATCGGTGAAAGGACAGCCGAAGCGCGGTCGGTCCGCTTGAGATCAAGCCAACGATGGCCAAATTCACCAAAAAATTCATGGAGACGTTCGGTCGCTATAGCAGACAATAATTGCGTTTGGTTTAAACTGGTATTAAGTCCAGCCAGCCCCGCACGTGCACGCACTGCGTCCGCATCAGCGCGGGCTTCGGCCAGTTTTCCAAGGTTGGCTCTTGCTTCAGCGCGAATAAGATACTGTTCGGCTAGGCGAAGCATAATGTGATATTCAGATCCTGTTCCCGAGGCTACCTTATATTTGGTGATGGCATAATAGATTTTGTTTGAGACCGTTTTTGAACTTGTCCAATTTGTCTTTCTTAAGTCCATTGTAGGCGAGGTCTCAAAGCTGTTGTATACTGCATCAGGCAAGGTGTATCCCGGTGCAACTGTGGCTGTCGTTATGTAATTGGCACCAAATGTGGTCACTCCACTCTGATTCGCAAGTTGTAGAATAACCTCATTACTTGAGTTGACAAAGTTTTTATCTGGTGTAGGCATACCATAATCAGCGGATTGCAATACTTTGGTCGCATAAGATTCCGCATTTTGATAATCTTTTTGATACAGGTAGACTCTTGCTAGCAGTGCGCTGGCGGCAGCTTTGTTGGCACGGCCTCTTGGATTTGCGGTTGCGTCATAGGCGGTAGCCATTCTGCTCTCCGCATCTTTTAGGTCTGCAATGATTTGATCATACACTTGTTGTACAGGAGCCCGTGAAAGCGTTGCGTCTTCAAAAGCGTGTAGGTCGTCGCGTAATTGCAAGGGCACATCGCCGTAAAGATTAGCGAGATAGAAATAGGCATAAGCCCTGAAAAATTTAGCTTCGCCCAAAAGCTGATCTTTGACAGCTGGGGTAAGCGTATTGGATGCTTCGAGACCTGAAACTGCATTATTTGCATTCTTGATAAGTTGATAGCAATTTGACCAAAAATTCGCGACATTGCCATTTGTGTTCAATAGGTTATTGCTGGCAAATTCGGAGGTATTCGGATCAGCATTATTGTATTGAAGGTCGTCTGCAGCAATCCCTGTATAGAAAGTTGACGTCCCGGCGAGATTGATGCTTAGTGTTGTGGCATATAATCCACGTATGACACTATTCGCAGAAGCGTCTGTAGCGAACGCTTCGCCAGCGAGTACCTGATTTGGAGGAGCACCCAACTCCACAAATTTTTCGCAGGAACTGACAAGAAGAGTTCCACTTGTAATGGCTAATAGTAATATATTTTTATTGATGTTTAATTTCATGATCTCTAATTTTAAAATTGACAGTTAAATCCAAATACAATGGTGCGCAATGGAGGCAATACCTGGGCGATCGTTCCGGTACCTAGACCAGAAGGTCCCCCTTGGACGGTTGTTTCGGTATCCAGAACATATTTGTTTTTGGCCCAGGTAAAGAGATTTTGACCCTGCATAAAAACATTGCAATTGGACATTTTTAATTTCGAAGTCCAGCTTTTCGGTAAGTTGTAAGATAGGTTGACAGATCTTAATTTAATATAGGAAGCATCACCATAAACTGCGTCGGAGTTGGTATATTGATTGTAAGAGTTACTTAAATCAACTCCTTCAGCCGAAGAGGCTGGAGTTATAGGGATAATAGCCCCCGGGATAGTTGCATTGGTATTACCTGGTGTCCATCTGTCCAACCAGTAATCGTTCTGATTGACCAAAGCGCCAGGTCTTGTATTGAGGATTTTGGTTACACCAAAGCGGTGGTTAAATTGAAAGAATACGCCAAGTTCAAAGCCTTTGTAGGAAAAGGTATTGTTAAATCCACCATAGAAAGGAGTACCTAAGTCAGCAACATAGCGATCATCGACTGTAATAGCTCCATCACCATCGCGATCTTCATATAAAGCTCTTCCTGTTTCCGCGTCCACACCTTGATAGTGATACAAACGGACCATGTTGATCGGTTCTCCAACTATAAAATTACTTGAGTAGAATGTGTTTTCAAGCCCAGGAAATTCTACAAGTTTGTTTTTATAAAATGTAAAGTTAGCTGATGTTTTCCATGTAAAATTTTCATTTGTCACATTGGTGGTATTCAACTCCAATTCCAAACCTGTATTTTGGATCAACGCCGGTAGGTTTTCCATATAACTATTGTAGCCTGTCTGGGTACTCAAAACTAAATCAGTGATTTGATCAGAAGAACGATTTCTGAAAAAGTTCCCTGTAAATAGGATTCGATCCTTCAAGAAACCCAGATCGAGTGCAAACTCCAATTTTTTGGTCGTTTCCCATTTGATATATTCATTGGGAAGCCTCCCGATATTCATGGAAGGATTGTTTAGGTAAGCCACTGACGTAGAGTAGAGTGGGAGATAGATATAATTGGGAATCTGATCGTTTCCTGTTGTTCCGTAGCTCGCTCTCAATTTACCAAAGCTCAAAAATTGGAGATTATCCTGTACAAAATCTTCTTTTCCAAATACCCATCCAAGTCCTACGGCACCGAAATTTCCAAATCTATTTTTAGGACCAAAGCGAGATGAGGCATCTCTTCTGAACGTTCCATTAAACAAATATTTCGCTTTCCAATCGTAATTTACTTTTCCGAATACTGCATTGTATTTGTAGTATACGAGGTTGTTGCTGGCGGAGAATGATCCTGCGGCGCTGAGTGAACCCAAAAGGGCATCGTTTGAATAATTGGAACCATTGGTTGTCTGCGAGCGCGACGAATTCTGCTGAAAACTTGTCCCGATTAATGCCGTCAATTTACCCTCGCCGATATTTTTTACATAATCCAATGTGGGTTCAATAATCCAATTTTCGGCCTTTGTATTGGAGAAACTGGAAAAACCAAGCGGGTTGGAGACGGTATTGTTTAAGGAAGTAATTGGCCGTTGGTTATTTTGATTCAATTGGGTGATAGTATAACCAAAATTTGCTTTTGCTGTCAGTCCTGGTACTATTTTGTAACTTAAGTTAACATTTGAGATCAGGTTATTGGTATTGCCAAAGTATTTCTGTTCAAGCATGGCCATGGGATTGTCTATAAACGCCGAGGATGGTAACCAATAGTATTTTCCATTGTCGCCATAAATTGGATAATTTGGCGCCAAATTGTAGAGTGATGTCACATCCGATGAAGGCATATCCGAATTATCATTGGCATAGCTAACTGATAGGGCGGCATTGAATTTTTTGTCGGAAGAGGTGTGATCCAGATTTAAGCGGGATGTAAACCGACTATTTTTGCTGTCCCCATAAAATACGG
This sequence comes from Sphingobacterium athyrii, assembly GCF_003071065.1. Lineage (GTDB taxonomy): Bacteria > Bacteroidota > Bacteroidia > Sphingobacteriales > Sphingobacteriaceae > Sphingobacterium > Sphingobacterium athyrii. Next base: position 202,427 of record NZ_QCXX01000004.1, read on the forward strand.
TGCTTTCACGTCTATATCCCGAATTGAAGAAAAAGCGGGTGGACTCGTTTCCGCCAGACATATTCGCCTGCACGTCGGTTATATGGCCTTTGTTTCCAATCAGCATTTTCTGCCAGTCTGTCGATTTGTTCTGATCCCATAGCATAAGATCCGGTGCATTATCGGCAGTGGGCGTAACTCCAGCATTGGCAAAAGCTTCTTTTCTTAAGGTCAGATATTCATCCAGATTTAACATGGGGATAAAGCGGTTGACCTCAGTAAATCCCGTATTGAAGTTGACACCGATACGGGTACGGCCAGCTTGACCTTTCTTGGTTGTGATTAATACAACACCATTAGCTCCGCGGCTACCGTAGATCGCTGTGGCATCGGCATCCTTCAAGACATCGATACGCTCGATATCGGCTGGGTTAATCATGCTGAACGGACTTAACCCTCCAGAAGAAGCTGAGATACCAAATGAATTGAGGTTATCGGTAGCTGGTTGCCCGCCATTAAAATTGGTGAAAGGAACCCCATCAACAACATATAAGGGGATTGATCCTGAAGTTGTTCCACTTAATGATGCCTGGTTTCTGATCTGAATCTGAACAGCACTTCCGGGTACACCGTTGTTTTGAGCGATTAATACGCCGGACATTCTCCCGGATAGGGCCGCAAGGGGATTACTTACAGGTTGGGAAGTAATGTCTTTTGCAGTGATCGAAGCAACCGAACCTGTATTCAGTCTTCGTGTTGTTGTACCATAGCCGATAACGACCACTTCTTCCAAACTACCTTCTTCGGGTTTAAGCTTGATCGGGGTAGGACTAGCTATAAGTTGTTTCGCTGGTATATCCATCTTTTGATACCCTATAAAAGAAAAGGTTATAATGACATCGTCATTTGGAATACGGAGCCCCCACTGCCCATTGACATCAGTTGCGGTACTGGTTTGCATATTGCGGTATTCTGCTTTTTGCCAGTCTTTTATCATGACCGACACGCCAGCTAGGGGCGCTCCATTTTCGTTGACTACTTGACCCGCGATGTGTTGCTGATTTTGTTGTTTTTCCTTTACAGCGATGATATTGTTGTCCAATATTTCCCATGTTAAGTTGCTCCCTGCCAGCGATTGGGAAAGAATATCTTTGATACTGATTTTCTTTCCTACAATATTGACCGTCGCATTAGGTAGGCTCGCTTTGCTAAAGAACATTTTGTATTTGCTCTTGGCATTGATTGTTTGAAAGACATCTTCAAGCTTTCCGCCTTGGATAGAGACATCAATTTTTTCGGTTTGAGAATAGGCAAAGCTCTGTACATGCATGGTGCTTAGACAAACGAGCAGTAAAGCCAATCTCGATTCTTTTCTAAATTTGGGTTTTGTTTTGTTCATGGAGTTATGTAGGTTGATTGTTTTTAAAATAGCTGTAGTTGATTTTTCCCCGTTGTTTTTATTTGAAAGTAATTGACAGTTTGTAATGCTTTTAAGATATTTTCCAGTTGTTCGTTCTCGAATGTCGCTGAGTAGCGTTGGCTAGCGATTGCTTTATTTGTAATTTTGATCTCTACTCCATACATGCGCTCTAATTTCAGCGCGATATCAAGCAATCTTTCATCTTGAATTGTAATTCGATTTAATAACCATTCGGTTTCTAAAGCAGAACCATCCTTTTCAGATACAGAGAATGGTTGGATAGCTATAGCTGTAGGAGTTGCTACAGTTTTAAAATCTGTATCGGCGGATTCCTTAACAGATCCATCTAACTTTGTGATCACAAATTTTTCTTTGGGTTTTAGTATAAATTTCTGATCGTTGCTCCCTGTTTTCCAAATAGATACTTTACCACGCACCAAAGCTGTTTCGGCATTGTTTTCTTCAGCATAATCACGTACATTGAATGCAGTACCCAATACACTGATTTCCATTCTTGGTGTGTGAATTAGGAAAGGTTTGGAAGGATTTTTTGCGACATCAAAAAATGCTTCTCCTATTAAGGTAACTTCACGTGTATTCGAGTCCTTGAATGAAGTAGGGTAGATTATCTTGCTCGAGGCATTTAGTGTAATCTTTGTGCCATCCTCAAGCACAATTTGACGTTGTTGTCCATTGGTTAGCCTGATTTCTTGATTGTTGGGCGCTTTTATTTTGTATAAATATAGACTCGCAAAAGCGATGCACAAGAGGGCAGCAGCTGCGGCAATTTGAGCGAAACTGAATGTACGTTTCTTTTTAGGCGCTAGTTTGTTCATAATGCCACTATGAATACGTGTTTTCAGGGCTTCCTGTACCTCATCAGGAAGTGTTTTGAGTAAATTTGGCCGGGATGAGAATGAATCGAAAAAACGTTCTACAAGCTCTACTTCTTCCGAACTGGCTTCGCCGTTTAAGTATTTGTCAATGAGCTTTTCAAGCTCTTGGTTAGGGTATTGCATAGGATTAGTACAAGTTCACTTAAATAGTGTCCCTGAGTGAGGGAAATGTACTAGTCTAAATAGATTTTTATTTGTAAGTAGCTTATTTACAGGTGTAAAAAATCATAAGTAATGTCAAAAAGTGCTGGAGAACAAGTTTCTTTAGTTTTTGAATCGATGCACCGAGATGATTTTGGACGGTGTTTTGGGAAGTTTTCGTCAGCTCGCTGATTTCTTTTGTAGTGAGTCCATCCAGATATCTCATTTTAAAAATTTCTTGCCTTTTTTGCGGAAGATTAGATACCCATTGTTCGATAAGCGATTTTAGATCCTTTTCCCCATAGGTATTGCCATCCACAACTTCCTGACTTTGGTAGAGTTGCTTATTTTCAGCTATCAATACATTTCTGCGTTTGCTTTTTTTATACGTTTCGAAGACCTTGTATTTCATGCAGGTAAAAAGATAGGCCTCCACATTAAGGATTTCTCTTTTCGAACAGTGTTCCCAAAGGTCGATAAATACATCTTGAACAATCTCCTCACAGGAAGCTAGATCTTCGAGCCTTTTGTAGGATTCATCTAGCAGTACAGACCAATACCTATTATATAAAATATTGAAAGCCTCTAAATCGCCTTCTCGAAGCCTTGCTAATAGGCTTATGTTATTATGAGACGCATATTTATCGTTTTTCATGATGTGGTAGTGTGAAGCTGAGTTCCTTAGATTGGTAGTTTAAAGGAATGTAACTTTTTTCAATTATACAGATTTTATTAAATAAGGTCAAGGCCTGTTTATAATTTTTACTTAATATTAATTGATTGATATACATTTTTTTATCAATGTCAAGTGGAGATGGGCAACGGTTAGTAATAAATGCCAGAGAGGGCATCTCCATAAGTAAACATTGGATATGTTTATTTGGGTTTATTCATAATAAATTGGTTTCTAGTCTGTAATTATTCAAAATTAGGGTTAATTACATGAAAATGGAATTCACTTTTAATTTTTTGAATAAATTGTCAAATAACCATTTATTTATGTCAGCATACTGCGTTTTGTTTGGTTTTTTGATAAATCACAATAAATTTTCCGGTTTTTAATATTAAACACAATCAATGGCTTTTTTTTTAAAAATACTTGTTATTCTAAAAACAATGCTTACATTTGGATATTATTTATAATGAGTCTAAATAAATATGTATAGTATGTGTGATACCAAGATCCTAAGTCAACGCGGAGATACCCACATTAGTGTTTGCCATAAGTGCAGAACATATTATATCTGGCAGCAAAGTTTTGTACTGACATTTACGCAGAATAAGTTTTTCGATTTTCTGAACATTATTAAGAGTAATGGTGATGAGCTGTTCTTCAGTACATTCCCGGATGGGGAGTTTCGCTTGATTATGAAGACACCCTATCCTGATATCGTTTTCTCCTTTGATGAAGAACAATGGCAAAACTTTAGGGATGCTTTGCAGGAATCGTATTACATGAATGAAGTTTATGGCATGTTAAACAATTAAGATAAAAAGTCCTGTTGCTTCGCTTGTGTTTCATCTCTCTTTCCTTATGCGTTGCTAACAGGCACAAACAAAACCCTCAGTGATATCCGTATGAAAATATAGATAGCTGAGGGTTCTTCTTTATCGTGGAATATGTTATTCCCCAATCGCGTAGTATTTAAAATCGAGGTCTTCAAGTTGCTTCCGGTTCAGTAGTTTCCGCCCGTCAAATACAAAAGCCGGTTTCTTCATGTCATCCTTGATCTTTTTCCAATCATAGGTTTTGAATTCATCCCATTCGGTTAATACCGCGATGGCATGTGCATTGTCACATGCTTCATAAGGCGTATTGACTACTTTGACCAGCGCCCTGTTTTCTTCCGATGAACGGGTGTTCAGATAGTCCAGGTCAGCGTAAATACGTTCTGCGGAGACCTTAGGGTCGTATACCGTAATTTCGGCCTGCTCATTTAATAGATAGTCGGCCACATAGATTGCTGCTGATTCACGGGTATCATTGGTATCTTTTTTAAATGCCCAGCCCAAAAAAGCAATCTTTTTTCCCGATACAGTATTGTACAGCGTCTGGATGATATTGTCGGCAAAGCGGTGTTTTTGGTAATCATTCATTAAGATGACCTGATCCCAGTATTCGGCAACTTCCGTAAGCCCATAGCTGCGTGCGATATAAACAAGATTGAGAATATCTTTCTGGAAACAAGATCCTCCAAAGCCAACCGATGCTTTTAGGAATTTGGAACCGATACGCGTGTCCATGCCAATGGCTCTGGCCACTTCATCTACATTGGCGCCTGTTTTTTCACAAAGCGCCGATATCGAGTTGATCGAAGAGACCCGTTGCGCCAGAAAAGCGTTGGCGGTCAATTTAGAGAGCTCAGAAGACCATAAATTCGTGGTCAAGATTCTGCTGTGATCTACCCAATGAGCATAGATATCCACTAAAGCCGCAATTGCTTCTTCATGCTCACCGCCAATAAGCACACGATCCGGATTGATCAAATCTTGTATTGCCGTTCCTTCGGCCAAGAATTCAGGATTGGATAGAATATGGAAATTGACACCATTGCCCGTGTTATCAAGAATACTTTTTAATGCAGCAGCCGTGCGTACAGGTAGAGTAGATTTTTCAACGACAATTTTGTCGTCTTTGGCGACTGCTGCTATCTGACGCGCGCATAGCTCGATATATTTTAAATCCGCAGCCATTCCCTTTCCTTTTCCGTAATTCTTGGTCGGGGTATTGACCGAAATAAAAATCATATCAGCCTCATCAATAGCCTTGTTGATATCGGTTGAGAAAAACAGATTGCGACCTCTTGCTTCGGCAACGATTTCTTGTAGCCCAGGTTCATAAACGGGAAGGTTGTCCAGGTTTTCATCATTCCAGGCAGCGATACGCTCGGCATTCATATCGACAATGGTAATCTCAATGTGAGGACATTGCCTGGCAACTACCGACATCGTTGGTCCGCCTACATAACCCGCTCCTATACAGCATATTTTCTTGATAGTTTTACTCATTTTGATTATCTTAATCAGCTATAAATTGAACAACAAATGTAAAGAATTCGAAATTGTTTTTTGTCGATAAAAGTCAATATTTCACTGCAAAACTTTAAAAAGCAAATTTATCGGAGATACGGCCTGCTAATGGAACCTTCGTCCCGCCCGTCCGCAAGATCGTCGGGGCGGGACGAAGGTAGACAGCACGAAAAAGTCTCTTTTTCCGAGTTTAAATACACAGGAATCGGGGCGGCATAAATAATTGGATTGAGACTGAAATCTATCAGATTTATACTAATTTTACATTAAAAATAGGAGCAGGGTTTTGATAAAGCAAGAGGTTATTGATAAAGTACTGGAAACGGCACGGATAGAGGAAGTGGTGGGTGACTTCGTTGATTTAAAGAAACGTGGGACTTCCTTGATCGGAAACTGTCCATTTCACCACGAAAAGACACCTTCGTTTCACGTTTCTGTCTCAAAAGGTATTTACAAATGTTTCGGTTGCGGTGTCGGGGGCGATTCACTCAAGTTTGTCATGGAACTGGAGAAGTTTTCCTATCCCGAGGCGATCCGGTATCTGGCGGATAAATATTCCATTGAGATCGAAGAAGTTGAGCGTTCTCCCGCACAGTTAGCAGCACAGGATAAGCGCGAAAGTCTCTATGTCTTAAGCGCCTGGGCAGGTAAATTTTTTGTAGAACAGCTCTGGAAAAGTGAAATGGGGCAGGTCATCGGACTCAACTATTTCAAAGAACGGGGGTACCGTGAGGATATCATCAAGAAATTCGAACTCGGCTATTCGCCGGAAGAATGGACCGCACTGGTTGATAAAGCACAGGAAGCAGGGTTCCATCCGGATTATCTCGCAGCGAGTGGACTTGCCATTGAGCGTGATGATAAATCACTCTACGATCGCTTTAGGGGGCGTGTCATGTTCCCTATTCATAACTTGACCGGACGTATTATCGGGTTTGGTGGGCGTACGCTAAAGACCGATAAAAAGGTCGCCAAATATGTGAACTCTCCCGAAAGTGAGATCTACCATAAATCAGATGTGCTCTATGGCTTGAATTTTGCCAAAAAAGCAATCATGGAAGAGGACAACTGCTACCTTGTGGAAGGTTATGCGGATGTCCTGTCTGTACATCAGGCAGGTGTGGAAAATGTGGTTTCTTCTTCGGGAACTTCCCTGACGACGGGACAGATCAAATTGATCTCCAGGTTTACGAAAAATGTGACCATACTTTATGATGGCGACGAAGCCGGTATAAAGGCCTCCCTGCGTGGTACCGATATGTTATTGGAAGAAGGCCTGAATGTGAAGGTGTTACTCTTCCCGGACGGAAATGACCCAGATTCCTATGTGCAAAAGTTTGGAGCTACAGCCTTTAAAGACTATGTGAAATCCCACCAGCAGGATTTTATCTTCTATAAGACAAGTATTTTGCTTCGTGACGCCAATAACGATCCGATAAAGAGGGCCGAAGTCATACGTGATGTGGTGGAGAGCATTGCTTTGATTCCGGATGAGATTAAAGTCTCGGTTTTTATTCGGGAATGTAGCAGCTTGTTGGATATTGAGGAACGTATTTTGCTCGCTGAGCTGAATAAAATAAGGCTAAATAAGGCAAAGAAGGCTGACAAAGATGCCAGCCGTAAAGCACAGAGTAGCCCGGCAAATACTGGAATGCCCCCCTTCGGAATGGACGGGCCACCTCCCGATTTCTTTATGACGGACGATGAACGTGGGGGAGTGCCGGCCCTGGAGGCCATGTCGGAGCCCACGCAGCTGACAGCTGAGATCCTGCAGGAACGTGAAATCGTCCGCATCCTGATCAACTACGGTGACTATCTGGCGACCTGGGAAGGGGATGGCGACATTCCGGTTGCAGGCGTCTTATTAGGGAATATAGCCGACATCGAATTTAAAGATAAGGCCGCTGCATTTATTCTAAAAGCTTATCGGGATGCGGCTGAAAACTATGAAATCCCAGATGCAAAATTATTTTATTCCAATCCTGATGCCGCTGTTTCCGAACTGGCAATCAATTGCGTCGCAACAAAATATTCGCTCAGCGAAAACTGGAATGACGATAAACGTAAAATCTATGTAAGCCAGGAGTATGAACATCTTAAAAAATTGGTTGTTGAAGCCATCTACCGGATAAAAAAGCAAAAAATCGCAGCCCAAATGCACCATATTCGCGAAGAAATGAAGCAAGAACAGGATATCGCTAATTTGGAAGTACTTATCTTTAAGTACCAAAAGCTCAAAGAAGCGGAGCGCCTTTTGGGCGGATTTTTGGGCAACACCATCGTAAAGTAACCCCGATGATATGGCAAAACATCATGAGATAGGAATAAAGGGCGAACAATTGGCCATGGAATATCTGATCAACATGGGCTATAAAATAGTGTTAAGAAATTGGCGATTTAAGAATTTAGAGGTAGATTTGATCGTCATGGATGGGGATACACTGGTATTCGTGGAGGTGAAAACAAGGTCTGGGACAGATTTTGGTGAACCTTATGAATTTGTGGATACCCGCAAACAACGGCGACTGATTCGTGCTGCTCAGGCCTATATCTTGAAATATGCGTATGTAGGTGAAGTGAGGTTTGATGTCGTGGCTTTGACAAATGGTACGCATTCGGAGCTTACTTATATAAAAGATGCTTTTTGGGATAGTTGATCATAGTATTTAGGTATTGGATCGAGGCAAGAGACCCGCGCCTCATAAGCTCTCGGTTTACCGCATTTTTGGTTTCGAATCGGACTTTTTAAATCATAAAGATGAGACGATCATAATTTTTTTTAAACATATTGTTTTATGAAGATATGATCTTTTCATCGGTGCTAAAAAATAAATTATATAGATGAAAAAAATCACGTATTTTATTGCGATTGCAGTAGTTGCTTTTGCTTCCTGTAAGTCGAAAAAAGCTGCGTTGGAATTTGCATCTCCGGGTGCGAACCAAGCAGTATTGAAGGGTAGTCAAGTGCAATTAAAATTGAAATTTGACGCTATTTCCATGGACTCTGTCGCTTATTTTGTAGACGACAAACATGTGGGATCTTCAACTGATACGGTAGCCATTACCGTTGAGACCAAAGACATGGCCTACGGCACGCGGAATATTTCCGCAACAGTCTACAGTGGTGGCAAGTCCGATTCCGTCTCGAGTACCTTCTACGTGGTTCCGGCGAATGCTAAGAACTACGGATTCCAGGTTGTCAACAAATATCCGCATGATACCACGGCATTTACCCAAGGGCTTCAATTTGCCGATGGGGTATTATATGAATCAAATGGACGGTATGGGGAGTCAAACCTTAGAAAGGTAGATCTGACAACAGGAAAAGTACTGAAGGAAATCAAATTCGATGAAAAAACCTTTGCTGAGGGAATGACATTGGTGGGTAATAAGTTGTTTATGTTGACCTGGCAGCAGGGAGAAGGATACGTGTTTGATAAAAACTCATTTACAAAAGAAAGCTCGTTCAAATACGAAAATAGTAAAGAAGGTTGGGGAATTACTTATGATGGAAAACACCTGATCAAATCGGACGGATCAAACAAATTATTCTTTTTAGACGCAGTTACGGGTAAAGAGTTGAATGCTATTGGTGTATATGACGAGAATGGACCGGTAGATGAACTGAATGAATTGGAATATATTGACGGAAAAGTTTATGCAAATGTATACCAGAAAGATGTTATTGTAATCATCAATCCGGAGACAGGGGCAGTAGAGGAGCGTATTAACCTCGTCGGTATCTATGAGCATACTGCGGCCTATGATAATGAGCTTAACGGCATAGCTTATGACCATGCCAATAAACGCTTGTTTGTAACAGGTAAGCTATGGAATACCTTATACGAAATTAAAGCCATTGAAAAATAGCCTATCAGGGCATAATATATGTAAATAAAAGCCATGTCCCCGGATGTGGCTTTTTATTTTGCCGCTACCCCCCTATGATACCCGACGTTATCGAAGAAGCTTTATTTGAAGCCGAAGCGATGATCCTCTGCGCAGCGCATTCGACTAAAGGTAACCTCGCGGTAGTCATGAAGATTTCTATTGGATTCCTAACGTACGTGACTAGAAGTAAAATTGATTCGGACATCAGTTTGAGCCTTCGAAATACAGCATAAAAAAAGGGATGAAACTTTTAAGTTTCATCCCTTTTTCTTAGATTTTATGATTAATAAATCGGAGTAAACACCCAAGTATCGTCAAAACGAGTTGATCCGTTCAGACCAGTAGTTACATAGCCATTGCCACCTACTGCGAAACCAATAGCATCCTGACGTGCAGAACCTGCAAAGTTTCCATTGTCATTTGTCCAATAATCGCCGCCGACATTGTATTTCCATACACTGTTGATCACTGCGTTTTTGTATCCACCTACAACAAATGGAGTGCCATTGATGGCAAATGCTGCAGCGCTAGAACGCGTTAAATCATAAGTGTATGTGTCGTCAGCTCTGTTTAAGTCATTCAATTTAGTCCATTTGCTGCCATCAAATTTGTAGAAATCTTTTGGATAAGAACCATTTGAAATACCACCACCAACATAAGCTACATTACTTACAACAAAAGAGAAAGCAGATTTTCTTTTTGCAGAAAAAGGTGCATCATTGATCGCTTGCCATGTGTTTGCTGTAGGGTCGTATTTATAGAATTCATTTGTGTTGGTTGTTCCACCGTTCACGACAGTTTCACCTGTGCCCACATAAGCTGCTCCGTTCAATGTAAAAGCAACAGCATTGGATAAAGGGATCGGTAGGGGAGCAATAGGAGACCATGCACCTTTTCCATTATCAGCCGTAGGGTCAAATTTGTAGAAATCTTTTAAGTTGTTGGTCCCGTCATTTCCACCACCAATATAACCGATATTACCGATTGAAAAACCAATAGCACCGTTTCTCGCTACACCAGTAAAAGGAGCTTTCTCTGCCCACGTGTTGGATGCAGCATCGTATGCATAAGTATCTTGAACACGGAAAGGTTTACCTCCAGCATTACTTGCCAAACCTGTTGAAACATATGCTATATTGTTTATCAAAAAGCTTGCAGCAGATGAAGTTTGTGGCCCTTTAAATGCAGCTTTTTCAAACCATTCGTCTGATTTATCAGAATCGTTATCGTCGTCACTTTTTTTACAAGAAGAGAAAGTTGTAACTGTAAATACAAAAGCTAATAAAACGAGTAGCCAATTTTTCTTGTTCATAAATTATTAAAATTTAGTATAAAGGATGTTTAATTTAATTTTTGGATCATTCTCATTATCTCTTGCCAAAATTAATCTGTTTCCTGTAGAAAACAACCCCGATGTCGGTAAAGATAGATATAATGAAGTGTTTTTATATGCTGTAGTTTTAATTTTTGTCAAATATTCAATTAAATTGAAGGTATATTTCCCATTCGAACCGAAATCATCACCTCGTTGTAAAGGTGCTTGTTGAGTTTCAGTCCCATAGGGTGTGGTTACCAGATTGATGGGATTCCCATTATTACCGGCCACCATTAAGATGAGGCTACTAGGCTGTGCGAAATTTGTCGCTGCAGCATTTTCCACTTCGATGACCAGTTCAGCCTTATTTATTGACACCGAAGGATTATTTACTAATTCTAATAACGTAGGAAATTCCAACTTTGCTACAACACCCGTAGATCCCTCTAAAAATGTATAGCCATCCGTCTGCTGACTTGAAAGTTGTGGATTTGCCAGTGTTAACGGCGCAAATTTGGTCTGTGAACGGTCTGCCTCAATCTGATTATATTGGAAGGCTTTATTGTCAATTGAAAAGTACTGTTTCCCACTGGACTTTGTCCCTTCATTGTTTAAAAAAGAATAGTGGACTTGTAAATAGACCGTGTCTTTAAAGCCAATAAGTGTGCTATTGTTATTATCAGGCACAAGTGCCAAACCTTTGAAATATTCTTGAAAGCTTGTGTTATTCTGAATTCTGTTGTCGTTGTTTTTGATCATTGTAAACAGTTCATTGCCGATCGTATTGTTAAATCTAAAATGTAAAGAGTCAATAGATTTAACACGGGGTTTGAATGAAAGTTCCGCTAAAGCAGCGTTGTCAAAAGCAAATTTTTGTTTACTAAATATCGCTGCTGAAGTGACAAACACAGGACGTTCGTCAGCAGGTTTTGTCAGGTCGATCTGTGTTTGAGTAATGTCTTCAGTCACGCGATGGACCGAAATTTTTTGAATTTGGGTCGTATCACCGTAATAGTATTTGTTTAGAGGAACAACTAAGCTTACCGAATCCAACACTGCGTCATCAGGTATACTTGCACTGTTCACGGTGCCAATTCCCAGACGTAGATAAGATGTTGACTTTACACTTCCAGAGATCGCGTTGCTATTTTTCCCTACCAGCATCGTTCCTGTTGCAGATGTCGGAATATTGTCCAATTGATAGGTAGAAACTTTGGCTGAAACCGTATCAATCGGTACTACGCCAATCGTTTCATCTCTCGAATTATCCAAAGAAAGTGAAATGTCTTTATTACAACCGACAGCAACTGCCAGCGCAAAAAGTGGAAGTAAAAATTGTATACTACGTCTCTTAAAGTTTTTGATCATATTAATTTTTGAATAGTGCAAAAGTAATCAATGCTTACTGTTAATCAGTGTTATATTTTGTTAAATATGGTTAATTACCACAGCGATTGCAAATCTAGTAATTTAAATTTGTTTTCATTATGGGTAGTAGATTTAAATTACTGATCAGCTTGATCGTTTTAATAGGTACGGGTATTACCATTGTACTGGGGATCTGGCTTTATGGAAGTTATACTAACCGCCGTGATCTTTTTCTGTCCACTGCCGAACGTTCACTCTTCAACGCTGTACAGGAAGTGTATCAGGCGGAAAATGGAAATCAGCGGCTTGATGGCCCTGACAACGAACGAAATCGCCTGCTCAACGATGTGAAAAGTGAATTGCTACCCTTCATACCCGAAGCACAACTTGATCAGGCGCTACAAAAAATACGCAGCCGTCAGCCAAGAAAAGAACATACTTTTCGTAATGATCCGGATCGGAAGGTAAAGATGTATGCCAAAGATCGGGATAACCAAAATGCCATTATTCCCCCCTTTTTGTTCCGTGATTTTGAGATGAACAAATCCAATCTGGACCTGATAGACAACAAATTCAGGGAATCGCTAAGCAATAAGGGCATTTCAGTACCCTACGAATTGAGCATCGTCACTATCCCGCGCGAACAGGTAAAGGATGTACGTCGTGAATACCGGGAAAAAAACTTGGCCTGGACGAGACCGATGATGGTCAATCCCCTAAAAAGTGAATTCCTCGTGATCAAATTTCAGGAAGATTGGAAATACCTGCTTTATAGCCTAAGCTGGCAACTGTTGATTTCGTTGCTGCTGATCGGGCTTTTGTTGGGTACCTTTTTTTACCTGATGAAAACCATCCTTAACCAGAATAAAATGGCCGAGCTGCGAAAAAACTTTGTGGACAATATGACTCATGAACTGAAAACCCCGGTATCGACGGTGATGGCAGCAGTTGAAGCGATACAGCTATATGGTGTGCGTGAGGATAAGGAGAAGATGGACCGCTACCTGGATATTTCAAAAAGGGAACTTGAGCATCTTTCCGGTATGATTGAAAAAGTACTGCAGATGGACATCGATGCATCAAGAGGGATTGTCTTGCAACGGTCTGAGTTTGATCTTGTCGCGATGGTGGAAAGTGTTATTGAAGTGGCACAGCTCAATAAAACCAAAGCGGTCGAAGTAGAACTGTTTACCGATCCGAAGTCAATCCTGATCCGGGGGGATGAGTCTCATCTGAAAAATGTCATCAATAATTTATTGGAAAATGCCATTAAATATGCCGGACAACACGTAAAAGTCAAGGTGGACATCAAAGGTACTAAGGAACATGTACAGCTCCGTATTACGGATAATGGTAAGGGCATAGCGCCCGAATACCATCAGCAGATTTTCGATATGTTTTTCAGGGTGCCTGCAGGTAATTTACATGACGTGAAAGGCTTTGGTTTGGGACTTGCTTACGTCAAACAGGTTGTGAAGCGTCACGAAGGTAAGATCAGTGTTGAAAGTGAATTGGGTAAGGGAAGCACTTTTACGATCCGATTACCATATTAGCGTAAACTATGCTATCTTCGATAGGACGATAGCGTAGCAAAAAAATTATTGAACGATAGCATTATGATTGATATTTTATACGTAGAAGATGAGCCGAGCCTGGCCATGATTGTGGCGGACAGTTTGGAAGCGAATGGTTTCCGTGTCGTACATTGTAGTAACGGCGATGAGGCTTTAGCTTCTTTTAATAATGCTAGACCAGATATTATGGTGGTCGATGTAATGATGCCTGTCATGGATGGCTTTACCTTGGCCACAAGAATCCGGGAGATGGACACTTTGCTTCCCATTATCTTCTTGACAGCCAAAGTACAGACCGAAGATGTGGTACGGGGATTTCGTCTCGGGGGCGATGACTATGTCAAAAAACCTTTTAAAATTGAGGAGTTGATCGTCCGAATAGAATCGTTGTTAAAGAATAATCCGAAGATGCTGTTTGGACAAAAACTAATGATCGGGGATTATACGCTGGACAGCCTGAAGCACCAGCTGATCTATCAGGGAGAAGCGCTAAAGCTGTCTTTTCGTGAAAGTGAACTCCTCCGTAAACTGTACGAACAAAAAGATAAGGTGATCCCCAGAGAAGAGATTATGCGGGCTTATTGGAGCCATGATAAGTACTTCACGGGGCGTAGCCTGGACGTGTTTATTAGCCGTATCCGAAAATATTTAAGCCAGGATCCAAGAATCAAAATTACCAATGTCCGTGGTGTCGGATATATGCTGACAGTAGATTGAAAATAGTGTTCCACGTGGAGATTTTTAATCCTTTCGCTGCCGGTTTGCCTTTCCGCCCATACCCCTTATATGATACGTAAAGCTTAAGATTGCATAACGGGTAATGGCATTGGATTCTGATACGCGGACCCAAAGGTCATTGACCTGTTGATTGATGTTTTTATTATCGTTGAAAATATCGAAAACAGTCAGATTGATCTCGGCATTTCTCCTTTTGAATAATTTCTTGCCAACAGAAACATTCCACAGCAAACTTGTCGTGCTCGGTGCGTTGAGGATGCTGCCGTTGTATAGGTAATTGAAAGTCGAATTTAAGGTCCAGCTTTTCAACAATGTCAACGCAATGGAATTGCCAACGGTGTGTTTATAAACGGAATAGTTGGATTTTTCCGTTGCAGAGTTTTTTGAATAGGATAAATTTCCGTTGTAATCCAGTCCAATGACGACATCTTTGCTGAAAGCCGTATTCACCCCGACACGTTGATTTATACCGTATGTTTTTGCATTTACCTTCTGCAGATTTAACAATGTATAATTCTGATTGAAATATACATTGTTATTGAGGTTGATATTCAGTTTTAATGGTTCAATACGATAGCCGAAACTATTATGCCACCTCAGGTTGTATACCCCGTCAAAGTTTTCAGGTCTGATATACTGGCCTCCCGGTCCGAGTATGACATCCTCAGCGATGGCAAATGCGGAATCTGTCGTGAAGATGGTCGTTGAAATCTTATTCTGAATAAAATCTGCCGTAAAATCTGATGTAAAGCTTCTACCCGAAGCTTTGTTGACAGACCTAAACTGCATGACCAGGTTATGGTCATATTCCTGCTTCAGGTTAGGGTTGCCCGAACTGATACGCAATGGATTTTGGTTATCAATAAAATCTTGCAGCTGTTCAATAGCCGGTGTATTGGTTTTGGCATTATAGCGTACCTCTATACGGGTTTCTTTGTCGAAATTGTACTGAAAATTTAAGTTGGGCAACAGGCTGTTAAAATGGCTCTTTGTTTTCAATATGTTCGGAAATAGTTTGTCGTTTACTTGATTTGCTGTCTGATAGTCCAGCCCAATTTGAAAACGTAGGCTATCTTTTTTATTGAATAAATAAGAAAGCCCGGCGCTGTGGTACACAAAGTCATTGCGGAATTCATTTGACAGGCGATTTTTTAATTCACCTAACTGTTCGGTTTCCGCAAGGAATTCGTAGGTTTTTCGGTCAGAATACCGTGCTGTATTACGGAAAGTATAGTTTCCCTGCACACGGGCGTATTTGCTTAACATTTCGGTATAGGCAATTTTTGTGCGAAAGCCGTTGTTGTCACCATTTGAATAATTTCGGTTGTCTACAGTATCAATACGTTGAGGCAAGCCATCCCGATAATAAGAGTTGAGGGCATAATTGGCCGCATGGCTTTTGTTTGTGCTGAAAGAACCATTGAAATTGACGCTGACTGTACGGCCGGGTTTGTTCAGTCTACGCATATAAGTCAGGTCACCGCCCCAGTTAAAGTTCTCACCGAAGCTTTTATTGTTGCGATTTGATCTATTGAGCGTGTCCTGCAAATTTAACAGTGTATTGCCGATGGAACCACCAAGCCTATCGTTGCTCTGGTAGGAGAAATTAGGCTGTATATCCAACTTTTGGATAGAATCTATTTTCCAGTTTGCGCGCAGGGAAAGGGCATGATTGTTTGTGTAGGTACTGCCGAACTGCTGCTGATTGTTGATTTGATTGGCCCTGTTGCCTGCGGTATATTCTGTTTTGCTTTGGCTGACCGTATTATTGTCCGTATAGTTGTAGGTGTAATTGGCATTGAAATCCATCCGGTCTTCCAAAAAGCGGTCGAGATAATTAAATCCGGCATTGAACCGTGTTGTGACCCCCTGCCCGGTACGGCCGCGCGTATTGCCACGGGGCGCAAAACCATTGGGTTGGTTGACGTTATTGGTGTTGATGTCTATGGAGTACTGACGCTTTGGATTCATTTTGGTCACTTGGGTATTCACCGCGTATTTGTTGTCCGGACCGGCTCCGCCGCTGATCTTGCCAAAGTAGGATTTCCTTTTGTCCGGCTTGGTCACAATATTGATCACTTTCATCCGTTTGCCGTCGTCAAATCCGCTGAATTTCGCCTGCTCGGTCTTGTCATCAATGAGCTGAACTTTGGCAATGACGTCGGCCGGTAAGTTTTTTAGCGCAACTTTTGGATCAGTGCTGAAGAATTCACGGCCATCAATAATAATCTTACTTACGGCTTCTCCCTGCGCTTTGACATTACCGTCTTCATCAATTTCTACACCCGGTATCTGTTTTACCAGCTCGTCGGCATCCGCAAAATCAGGAGTAACATATTTTTTTGCATCAAACTCCAGGGTATCGCCCCGCACCTGTATGCTCGTCGGCGAGATGCTGATTTCGTCCAGTACAATTTCCGAACCATTGAGCTTAAAATTAATGTCCACGGTTTTGCCCGTTAATTTAATTTTTCGGATGTCTGCCGTATAGCCCATTGGCTGTACCGAAACAAGATAATCCCCATTGGGAAGAGCCGTGCTGATAAACTTGCCCAAAATATCGGTAGGTGTCTGCAGTTTGCTGGAATCCTTTAGTGCGATGATGGTAACGCTGGCACCTGAAATAGGTTTGGAATTGTTGTTGTCCGTGAGTTTACCGGATATATACTGCTGGGCAAGGACATTCGTCTTTAATAGCAGTAAGCTAAGCGAAAGGATAACAATGGTCCAGGTCTTGATTTTCATTGGTTGAGGATGTCTGCGTCTTTTAATGCGCTGTTATTGGTCGTAAATTTTTATTTGTCAAATTTATGCGACTATTTGATACGAATTACTATCATTTTAGTTACAATAATCCTAACTGAACGGAAAGATTAGATATATTTGCAGTAGAATTAAAAATCAACTGAACGACATAGGATATGAAAGAGAGTGTTTTGAGTAGAAAAGAGCGTATTATGAAAGAAGCGTTGTTGCTTTTTTCAGAACAAGGCTATACCAATACCTCCACAAAAATAATAGCGCAGAACGCTGGGGTTTCTGAGGCTTTGATATTCAAACATTTTGGTAATAAAGACGCGCTGTTGGTTTATTTGATTAAATCAGGTTACCGTAAAGTCCTCACGCATCACCGTGGGATGATGACTTACCGTGAACCAAAAGAGTTTCTTCGGACGATGATCAATCTACCCAACAAATTGGTTACCGCCGAACCCCTGTTCTGGAAGTTACAGGAGCGCCTGTCGCACCATCCCTTTTCCAAACAGCAGCACGAACAGTTCATGAAACCCGTGCAACCTATTATTCATCGTGCATTTCAAGATCTGAACTATGAAAATCCAGACCTTGAAACTCAATTTCTATTGTTGATTATCGACAAGCTGTGGAAAAAGGAAGCAATCGGTGAATTGGAAAATGTGATGGAACTGACGCTTTTTCTGGAGAAAAAGTATAATTTGATTTAGTATCCACTATTGAGTAATTGAAACCCGGCATCACATCTCACTTGGTTAGCACATTATTATTCCATTGTTGCCCGTAAAATGCGTCTTTATGCGTTTTTATATATAATTGTTGCAAAAACAATTTCATATTATCCAAAATAATAGCGTTATTAGTGATCTATTTAAGACATTATACAAACTAATTTATGTTCAAAAAATTCAGTCTGGGCCTATTGGCATTGGCCGGTGCGCTCTCCATTGCGAAAGCACAGGACAAGAAAGATTTTGTAAAATACATCAATTCCCAGCACGATTGGGTGGATGCCGTATTTAATACACTGACGCCAAAGGAGAAAGTAGCGCAGTTGTTCCTCGTGCGGGCACATACCAATCTTGGTCAGAAATATATTGATTCCGTGGCACAGGTTGTTCAGGATGAGCAACTGGGGGGGCTTGTTGTTTTTCAGGGCGGTCCCGTGCGCCACGTGGACATGTTCAATCGTTACCAATCCCTTTCTAAAGTGCCCTTGTTGGTCACATTTGATGGCGAATGGGGGCTGGGTATGCGGATGCCGGATTCTACCTTATCTTTCCCTTACCAGATGACGCTTGGTGCCGTGCAGGACAATCAATTGATCTACCGCATGGGACGTGAGGTTGCACAGGACTTTCATCGCATCGGTATGCATTTTAATTTTGCTCCGGATGTGGACATCAATAACAACCCTAAAAATCCGGTCATCGGGATTCGCTCTTTCGGCGATAATAAATATAATGTCACCCAAAAAGCAAAAGCCTATATGGACGGTATGGTGGATGGTGGTATATTGGCCTCCATCAAACACTTCCCGGGACATGGTGATACTGATGTAGATTCACACTACGACCTCCCTCAGCTCCCTTTTGATAAAAAGAGACTGGATACACTTGAAATGTATCCCTTCAAAGAGCTTATTAAAGCAGGTGCTCCGGCCGTTATGGTTGCCCATATGAATATCCCGATCCTGGATGACACACCAAATATGCCATCTTCCATTTCTAAAAAAGTCGTCACCGACCTATTGCGGAACGAACTAGGCTTTAAAGGCTTGACCGTCACTGATGCCATGGATATGAAAGGTGTCAAAAAGTTCTTTCCGAACGGTGAGGCTGATGTACAGGCCATCATTGCCGGACATGACCTACTTGAGGTTTCCGAAAATAGTAAACGGGCCATTGATCTTATTCTTAAGGCGATCGAAGAAGGCCGTATCTCGCAGGCGGATATTGATGCGCGCGTGAAAAGGGTGTTGGCAGCCAAACTATGGTTGGGATTGGACAAATATCAGGCTACCCCGCAGCAGAATCTGTATGCCGATTTACACCGCGCATCTGCAGTACAGTTGATCGACGAACTGTCCAGGGCTGCCATTACGGCGCTCAACTCGACAGAGAAATTGAAATCCTTTAAAAAAGAACTGCCTACAGCAATTATCAATATCGGTATTTCTACCAATCAAACCTTCCAAGATCAACTTGCAGCTGCGCTGACCAACGAAACGCAATATTTTGTGCCGGACAGCTTGAGTAAAGATGACAAGAAACGTCTTATAAAAGAGATCAAGAAAAACAAACAATTCATTATTGCAGTACACGATACGCGACTACGTCCCCGCCCAACCATGCAGCTGAATGAAAATGTGCAGGACCTGATGAAGAAGTTTTCGAAAAAATCCATTTTGACGCTATTTACAAACGTATATGCCTTGGATGGTGTCGAAGCATCGAAGAAAGCGAAGACAATTTTATTGGCTTACCAAAATGATGCTTTTATGCAGAAGGCTGCTGCCGAAACACTGTTGGGACAGAATACCCCAAAGGGAAAGCTGCCCGTTACCATCAACAAAAAATTCAAATACGGACAGGGCAAATAGCATTGCTTTAAAATCATACTAAAATAAAAGAACCCTCCTGAATCGCTGAGCCAACAACAGCTGCGCAATTCGGGAGGGTTCCTTTTTTACTCCACTTCAGTTCAGAGCCTATCGCTCTACCTGTCCCTAAGTCTCTTCATTTGCCTCCCTGCTATCCGAAGGACGGCTCTCATTTTTCATCCGGTCTATCGCTGTGACGACATACTTATACTGTTGATGCTGTTTGATGTCGTCATCTGTGTACTGCAGTTTATCGGCATCATAGGTGATAAAAATAATTTTTCCAGGATCCTTGATATTGATGCGTTCACCTACCGCAAAGCGATAAACAACATAACCATAGGCAGATTCACCATCGCTAGCGGCATCTGGTTTCTGCCAAAAAAGCGTATTCATTTTCCCGTTACCGGATGGTTTTACCAGTAAGCCGAAAGGAGCATTTGGTGGAATGCTATCCAACCAGGGCATTGTTGGGGGAAGAGCAGGTGTACGATACAGGTCATTGCGCATAGAGTCTTGCAGTCCAACCAAATTGTCTGTGAGGGATTTGGAACTGAAATATATACTTCCCTCGACATCATGTTCTTCGCGCAGGTGACGTACCTGTCGGGGAATCTGGCTTTTGTCAGTCCACCCGATCTTATTTTCAGTTACCCTGTAAGCACCGTGCCCGACATAAAAATGCCGCCCATAGGTATGCCGTTGCCACCAGGATACCAATATTTCATAAGCCGCGGCACGATTTTTAAAAGGAAAGTAGATCTGCGGATTGATGTAGTCGATCCAGCCTTCCTGCATCCATTTTACACCGTCCGCATACAGCTCCCGGTAAGCACTTAGTCCACGGGTTTCCGAGCCCATGCTATTGTTGTCCTTATTGTCCCATACACCACATGGACTGATGCCATATTTGACATAAGGCTTTATTCTTTTGATCGCGATACCAAGGTCGCGCACAAGCATGTTCACATTATTGCGTCGCCAGTCTTCAATATTTTTAATCCCGTTATTGTATTGGGCAAAGGTCAGCTGATCCGGTACGGATGTATTGCGACTGTCCGGATAAGGATAAAAATAGTCGTCAAAATGGATGCCGTCAACATCATAATTTTTAACAACGTCCATGATGACATCAATAATATATTTGCGGACATCCGGTAGTCCCGGGTTGAAAAGCTTTTTCCCGGCATATGTAAAGAACCATTCGGGACGACGTTTGGTGATATGGTCATCAGCGAAATGTGCAGGATTCAATGTTGTCGAAGCACGGTAAGGATTGAACCAGGCATGTAATTCCATTCCTCTTTTGTGTGCTTCCTCAATTGCAAATTGTAACGGATCATAGAACGGGGTCGGGGCCTGCCCTTGTTTTCCGGTTAAATATCGGCTCCAGGGCTCCCTGCTTTTTGCATAAAAGGCGTCTGCCGCAGGCCGTACCTGCAGGATGATCGCATTTAAGCCAGCGCTTCGGTGCTGGTCCAGCAGGTCGATAAATTCCTGCTTTTGCAATGCTACATTGTTACTCGCTTTGACAGAAGGCCAGTCTATGTTACCGATGGTAGCTACCCATACACCGCGAAACTCCCGTTTAGGTAGCTGTTGGGAATATGTTCTGATCGAAAATAAACAGATAAAAAAGGCAAAAAAAGAATATAAATATGTTTTTCCCGTCATGCTATAAATTGTAGCCAACAAAGATAGGGAAGCATTTCTTACTTTTTCGCTAAAAAATGTAAGATGTTTGTTGGATACTTGTTAAAAGAATGTCAGCTTGGTTTTCAAAATGATAATAATGCAAATACAGGTAACATTGTACGGTTATTTGTGCTAATTTAGATGCGGTTTTCACAAAAGCTATGAAAAATGAGCTAACCGCAACAATTGAGATTATGAGCAAAGAACAAATATCCGTTTTTGATATGTTTAAGATTGGTATCGGACCATCCAGTTCGCATACTTTGGGGCCTTGGCGTGCCGCCCAACAATTTACCCATGTCCTGCAGGCAAAGGGTGTATTGAATGAGGTGGAGCAGGTCAAGATTTTGCTTTATGGATCTTTGGCCAAAACCGGTGCCGGCCACGGTACGGATATTGCTGTTCTGCTAGGCTTGAGTGGAGACGACCCCGTTACCTTCGATGTTGACCGTGTGACACCAAAGGTGGCCCATATCAAAAGCGTAGGCCAGCTGGAAGTGGCCGGTAAACGTACCGTTCCGTTCTCCTATCAGGAGGATCTTCTTTTCCTGTACACCGAGAGTTTGCCCTTCCATCCAAATGCCGTTACATTTCAGGCCTTTCTGTCAAGTGGTAAGGCCATTACCGAGACCTATTATTCCATAGGGGGCGGTTTTGTCGTGCAGGAAAATGATACCGAGAGTGTTCTGTCCGAAGTAGATCTTCCCTTTCCGGTAGATACCGCGCAGGAACTGCTGCACTGGACGATGAAAACAGGGCTTAAAATATCGGAACTTGTTTTGGAAAATGAATGCGCTTGGCGTGAGGAAAATGAAACAGTCGCTGGTGTACTGAATATTTATAAGACGATCTATGAATGTATCTACCGGGGCTGTCACACTGGAGGGACGCTACCGGGAGGCTTGAACGTAGAGCGCCGGGCGGCGAAACTAAATAAAAAATTGATGCAGGGCCGGAGCTATCAGGATTATGAATCATGGGTGATGGCGATTCGTGAAGGCGGACAGAATTTTCAATATATCCTGGATTGGGTGAGTTGTTTTGCCCTTGCCGTCAATGAAGAAAATGCCTCTTTCGGCCGTGTGGTTACAGCTCCTACCAATGGTGCTTCAGGTGTTATACCGGCCGTTTTGCAGTATTTTATTACCTTCCATGATGGCATGCGGGAAAATAAAATCGTTCAGTTTATTCTAACCGCTTCGGAGATCGGATCCATCTTTAAAAAGAATGCGACAATTTCGGCGGCCATGGGTGGCTGTCAAGCAGAGATTGGCGTATCCTCAGCCATGGCTGCCGGTGCTTTAACCGAGGTATTGGGTGGATCACAACGTCAGGTACTGATGGCGGCAGAAATTGCGATGGAGCACCACCTCGGATTGACCTGTGATCCGATCGGCGGGCTGGTACAGATCCCCTGTATCGAGCGGAATACCATGGGCGCGATAAAAGCTATTACTGCGGCTCAGCTGGCGCTGCAATCTAATCCTGATAAGGCCAAAGTAAGCTTGGATACCGTTGTTAAAACCATGTGGGAAACAGCTTTGGATATGAATGCCAAATACAAAGAAACGGCAGACGGGGGGCTGGCGGTAAATATTCCATTGAGTTTGCCAGAATGTTAAGGTCTTACTGCGTGTTTTTGTTTTTCGTATCTTTGACGCAGTTGAACAAAAATACGCTCATAAATTAGTATACGCGAATGAAATACTGTGCGATAGCCTCCGGTAGTAATGGAAACTGTTATTATATAGCCAAAGATGATTCGGCCATCTTGATCGATGCCGGTATCAACAGCAAGCATATTCACCTCCGGATGTATAATCTGGGTATTATTCCTACCCAGGTCAAAGCAATTTTCATCACACACGAGCATTCAGATCATATTCGCGGATTATCTGTTTTCGCCAAAAAGTACAATTTACCCGTATATATCACCAGAGGGAGCTATGACGGATCCCGCCTGCATTTACCTTCCCAGCTGGTTCATATCATCGCGCCAAATGAGGAAGTTGAAATCGGTGGACTTAAGGTTTATGGAATTCCCAAATACCATGATGCAAAAGAACCCTGTAGTTTCCTTGTTTCGGATGGTGTTCATAATATTGGTGTATTGACGGATATTGGAAGACCCTGCGAAAACGTACAGCAAGTGATTCAGCATTCAGATATCCTCCTGTTGGAATCCAATTATGATGAGGATATGCTACGTACGGGGCGATATTCCTATTTTTTGAAAAATAGGATCAGCAGCGGATGGGGGCACCTCTCCAATCGTGTTGCCGTCGAACTGTTTAACCAATATAGGACAGATCGCCTCAAACATTTAATTTTAACACACCTCTCCGGTGAAAATAATACGGTCGACCTTGTTCATGCAACATTCGAGCCCCATTGTGAGCATATCAAGCTTCATGTGGCTACGCGCTATCAGGAAACAGAATTATTTGATATTGCCCATATCAACAGTGCAGAGGCCGCCCTTTCTTAACCTCCCTAATGCCGGGCATTAGACAAAACCCCCGCTACTCTTCTCACAATACCGATGTGTATAAATGGACTTGCCATCTGTCTGTAAGGCTGAATGACAAGCGCAGGACAGGATGTGTTGCTTTTTTGTGGTTTTAGTGGGCCAGGTCGGTGATACCTCGGAGGGAAAATCCAATACGATCTGCGAAAAATGTAAAATATCCTTGATATCCAAAGAATTCCTTTTATATTTGCTCTGTTTTTAATCAGTCTAAATAGCTTTAGAGCTATGATCAGGTTGATTACGGGGCAAATACCATGTAATAGACGGCAATCTATTACATGGCAAAAATCTACAGACAGCGGCAACTGTCTGTAGATGGCTGGAGCAGTTAACTGCTTCAGTTGCTTCCGATAAAGGACAAGGAAGGACTTGAAAGATAGCGAATTTTAATGATTTTATTCGTTTGACGCTCGTTTTTGACGAGTAGAAACCTTCCTGATAAGTTGCAGAACTATACGCATCAATCAACATATTATGAAAATTTTAGTTTCGCTTTTTACATTTCTTGCAGTATTGTTTTACTGTAACAGCAGCTATGCGCACGCACTTTGGATAGAATCAGCGCCCTATGGTGCAGTTAACCAATCCCATGAGATCAAGGTCTATTATGGTGAATATGTAACCAATGAAAGAGATCCCATTGAAAAATGGTATTCGGACGTGAAGGATTTTACCCTGTTGTTGCATGCACCCGGAAAGGCGCCTGTGCAGGTACAACTGACCAATAAAGGAGATCATTTTAGCGGTTCATTCCAACCGGCTGAACAGGGAACCTACTTTTTATCTGTCGTAAAAGCCCCCAAAGACTTGGGTGGGCAGACGAAATATGAGTTTTCGTCATTAGTACCCGTCATCGTTGGCAAATCAGGCAAATTGGACTATAGCACGATAAAAAATCCGCTTCAGGTTGAGCTACAGAATTCAGCCAATGCAAAAAAAGGTGCCAGTCTGCAGGCGAAGATTACCAGTGAAGGAAAAGTCGTTCCCAATGCCAAAGTATCTGTTTTTTCATCCACAGGTTGGGGAAAAGAATTTGTAGCCGATAGCAATGGTGTGGTTACATTCGATGCACTATGGTCAGGAGCCTATGTACTTGAAGCAAGTACTTTTGTTGAAAAAGCAGGCGAGCACGGCGGGAAGCCTTACGCTTCGTCCTGGCAGGGAAGCACAACATTTTTTGAAGTAAAATAAATCGTTGATACCTACAACTTGGATGGATTCATGCTAAATCCCAAATTTAAATGAATCCATCCTTTATTACATATCTACTATTGAAACACAAATGAACAAAACTTTATCTTTTTTGGCGGTTCCGATGATCAGTTCAATTTTTTCGATGGCTCAGGCCCAGAGCAAATTGAAGATTGAGGGGATCCTTGTAAATGAAAAATCCGAACCTATTTCTGGCGCAACAATCAAATTATCAAATACAGGTGTGACCACGAGTACCGACAGTGAGGGACGCTTTATCTTCGATAGACTTTCTGCCAAAACTTACCGCATGGAAATCAAAGCTTTCGGCTACGGTAAACACTCCATGGAAGTAACCGTAAAAGAGGAGGAAACACACCTGGGGCCCATCATTATGAAAGGCCAATCCGAGTCTATTGATGAAGTTGCAGTATACGGAAAGTACTATGAACATTATAAGTTTGACAGTATATCCGGATCATTGCGTCTCAAAACACCGATTTTGGAACTGCCACAAAATATTCAGGTCATCTCTTCGGATCTGATGGCCGACCAACAGGTCTTTGATATTGTTGATGGTATTACTCGTAATATCAGTGGTGCTACACGTCAGGGACATTGGGACAATCAATATGCCAATATCCGCATGCGTGGATCCAAGATTCCAGCCTTCCGTAATGGTATGAATATCGAAGCTTCATGGGGGCCTACAGCCGAAGATGCAAGCATGATCGAACGGATCGAATTTGTGAAGGGACCTGCCGGATTTATGCTTTCAAACGGTGAACCAGGAGGATTTTATAATGTCGTTACCAAAAAGCCAACCGGAAACACGAAAGGTTCTGTGACACTCAATACTGGTAGTTTTAGTACCTATCGCGCAGCAGTTGACTTGGACGGTAAATTAAGGAAAGATGGTAAGTTACTTTACCGTCTTAATGTCGCTGGTCAACAGAAAGATTTTTATACAAAATATAATTATAGTGATCGTGTTGTGATTGCTCCTGTCTTGACGTATAAGATGGATTCATTGACTTCACTGACGTTTGAATATACCTATCAAGGTTCGACGTACCTGTCGAACGGTAATTATGCATTTTCGCCAAAAGGATTTGCCGATCCGGGTATTTCGAATGATTTCTTTGCTGGAGATCCTTCATTCGCGCCAAACAAAATAAAAGATCACAGTGCATATCTATATTTTGATCGAAAACTAAATTCCAAATGGAATTTCCATGGACAGCTGGCCTATTTTAATTTTAATATGGTCGCCACCAGTTCATGGGTGAGTGCGATGCGTGCCAATGGTGATATGTCTCGAACCTATAATATGGCTGATGAAGCTGGCGAAAATAAATTTGCACAATTCTCGTTTACAGGAGAAGAATATACCGGCAACGTGCGTCATCGTATATTGGCCGGTGCTGACTTTGGTACTAAAAAATTCTGGGGTGATTTTGGGGTATTAGCACAAGATACATTGGTCACAAAACCACTGAATGTATATAATCCTGTTTATGGGATCGCAGCAGCGGCAATTCCTAATCCCGACAGGTCCAAAAGTGTTAAGGTAAGAGCTGGAGGTCAAAATTATGTCAACTCCGTATCGTATTCGTCTTTGTATGTACATGATGAAATGGCATTTTTGGAAGAAAAACTACGTTTGTCTTTAGGCTTACGTTACACGATAGCCGAAACCATTGGGAAAACCGCTACAGCAGATCGGACGGATAAAGCGCTTACACCACGTGTCGGATTGAGTTATTCAATAGACAAATCAACGAGTGTTTACGGATTATTTGATCAGTCTTTTGTTCCACAGGCAGGTACTGATTGGGAAGGAAATGCGTTTAAACCTGTTAGAGGAAATGATTTGGAAGCCGGTATCAAAAAGGAATGGGCTGGCGGAAAGTGGATCTCTACTTTAAGTGCTTATCGGATTAAAAGACAAAACGCTTTAACAGATGATATTGATCATCCAATAGCGGGGACTAATAATTACTTTAAAATCGCTCTCGGTGAAACAACAAGCAAAGGAATAGAGTTTGATATCACTGGTGAAGTGCTCCCAGGATTGAGTGCAAACGCAAACTATGCATTGACTGATTCCAAAGTATCGAAAGATGGAAAACAGGAAAATATAGGCAATATTACACCGAATACAGCCAAACACACAGCCAATGCCTGGTTAACTTACCGTTTGCAACAGGGACCATTGAGAGGCTTGGGATTAACAGGTAGCGTTCAGGGGATGTTCGACCGTGCTATTGGAACAACAAAGGAAAGTAACTTTAAGAATTATATAAGAACCGATGGCGGTATTAGTTTTCAAAATGGAAAATACAGTATTTCCTTG
Source organism: Sphingobacterium athyrii (assembly GCF_003071065.1). Lineage (GTDB taxonomy): Bacteria > Bacteroidota > Bacteroidia > Sphingobacteriales > Sphingobacteriaceae > Sphingobacterium > Sphingobacterium athyrii. The sequence continues at coordinate 229,907 of NZ_QCXX01000004.1, forward strand.
ATGGTTAATAACTTGTTAGATAACAGAAAGCTATTAACTTCCGGCTCTATTACTAAAACGAGTGAGGCATTGAAGAAGCAGGGTATAGTAGATTATTATACCTATATCGTTGAGGCAAGACGCAATTTCCGTTTAGGTATAACATACAAATTTTAACTAAGCGATTCTATATAAATCATTTATCCGATGTATAGCACACTTTTAGTAATCGTACTTATTGGAGCTTATCTCTTTTACAACAGCAGTAAAAAAGTGAAGTTTCAGCATAGACCGGATTGGGTGAAAAAGCTTTGCGCACAGACTCAGTCTGTGCGTATCTTGAGTATCGGGTTGCTCCTTTTACCATTTGTGGTAATCCTTTATGTACAGGGATTTGGCGCTGGATTCTTTGCTTTTTTTGCCTATGTCATGTGCATGATGAGCCTAGTGGTCTTATTGAATCCGTATCGTTATTTAACAGCCTACCATGTCCTCGGACTGTATGCTGCCAGTCTTTGTGTCGAATTTTTGATATCATAATTGATTCTTTATGCCAGCAAATAAAAAATACCTGAGTTCGCCCTTTCAACGGTTTCTGAAAATAACGGCCGGATTTATCGGCGGGTATATTGTTATGCTTTCTTTCCATGTATTGCTGACAGCCATTTTTGAGAAAAAGGATGTTGTTATGACTGCCGGAATCACGGGTTATCTCCTTTGGGCAGTATTGATGCTCCTTGCCTTTCTTTCCAAAAGCGGATGGAAAATATGGGGAATTTATCTACTCTTGGCTTCGGTTTTTTCGTTGCCTTATTTGTTAAAGATGTAATCAGTCATGAACAACAGAAATTATAACATCTATTTTAATACCCATACCATCAGTGGTATTATCATCTGTGTACTGCTGTATGTGATATTTTTTGCAGGTTCATTTGCGTTTTTTAGAAATGAGATCGCAGCCTGGCAAAATAATGTGTCGTACAAAACATATCAGGAAAACCATCAAAGCTTTGACAAGCTTCTGGATTCGCTAAAAGGGGAAACCAACCTCCATGGACGTGATATCAACTTCTATATGCACCGGGAGGGGACTTCTGCCTATATTGGTTACACGGCGTCAAACGATACAGTCCTAAACAAGGAAAATTTGTCGAAGATAACACCTGAACAGAAAGCGGAAAAGAAGAAAGGCCGGAGACGTAGAGGGGGCGATGACGATTCGAAGAATTTCATGTATAATTTTGCTAATAAAACAGCAGGTGACTATACGCAGAATTATGATATGGGCGAGTTTTTATTCCGCCTGCACTTTTTGGCGCAGCTCAATCAAGTGCCTATCAGTGTGGGCATCGCGCCTTTTGGATATCTCGTTGCCGGTATTACAGCTTTTATCTTCTTGTTTGCATTGATAACAGGTTTGTTGTTGCACTGGGATAAGCTAGTTTCGAACTTTTTTGTTTTTAGACCATTTAGTAAGTGGAAGACCGTGTGGACGGATATGCACACTGCCCTAGGAGTGATTGGGTTTCCTTTCCAGTTTATTTTTGCCGTTACAGGAACATTTCTGATTGTCAACGCTGTTTTGGTTCTCCCTTTCAGCAAATTACTTTACAATGGAGAACAGCAAAAAATGTATCAGGATATCGGCGTAACTGCTCATGATAATTATCCGTATAGCTATAAACCCTCTCCGGCGGATGTGAAAATTGCGCCTTTCTTAGATCTAGCAAAGAAAAAATGGCCAGAAAGCGAGTTTAAACGTATTGTCGTAAAAAACTATGCGGATTCGAATATGCATGTTATCATGGAACTCGAACCACATTTTAACAGCAGCTTTGCAGGATCCGGTATATTGACGGTGAAGGTTACAGATAATAAAATTGTTGAAGAGAAATCACCGTTAACGGATACAAGCTATGGAGACTATGTCAGAAGTATTATCTACCGCCTGCATTATGGTGATTATGGTGGATACCCACTCAAAATGATTTACTTTATCCTGGGCGTAATGGGATGTCTGGTTATTATTTCGGGAATTCTGATCTGGCTCGTGGCACGGGATAAAAACAATGTTATTCCAAGAAAACGTAAATTCAACTTTTGGGCGGCTAACATCTTTACGGCGATTTGTCTGACGATGCTCCCGGTTACGGCAATTACATTTATTGCGATCAAGATCAGTCCCAAAGTGGACCAGGATTTTATCTATCGGCTCTATTTTTATGCTTGGTTAGTTCTTTCGCTATATTATATAGTTCGTCGAAGTATAAGAAGAACAAATCGCGAAACACTTTTGGTCGGAAGTATTCTCGCATTTATTGTTCCACTCGCCAATGGGTTGGTAACGCACAACTGGCTTTGGAAAACATTTGTTGATGGTCAACGTGATTTATTTATTGTTGATTTTCTTTGGTTGATGATTGGTATCATCGGACTACTGGCCTTTTATAAGACAAAAAAATTCTTTCAGAAAATTCAGTAATTAGAATCCGTTAGGCTCATCCGATGGGTCGGCGGAATGCACATTTCGTAAGATAAAATATATGCCTAAAGGCTGCTTGAACAAAGCAGCCTTTAGGCATATAAGGTACGGTTGAAGCACTTGTAAAGTACTTTTCGCTTTGTACAATCTGCGAGGAAATGCAGTACTGGGCAGGTAAGGCGCTTGCGCTGGTTTGCTGTCTCTTGTTCGATAGCTATTCGGACCTTGTTCGGTGATCCTTCGGGATTCCATTGCTATTGCTTCGGGACAGCGTTGGGATTGGTCTGACTGTTCTTCGACTCTTGTTTGCCTTGTTGCCGATGAATTATCGAAGCAGCCCCGACCAAATGTCGAAGCAATCCCGAAGCTGCCCCGAAGTTGGTGCGAAGCAGGTGCGGAACGTACCCGAGTGTTGTTGGCGTTTGAACGGACTTTAGGGGACTTTAAGGGAGTTGAAGGGGCTTTATTGCGCTAAGTTATATTGGTCTTATGTGTTGTTAAAGGAGCTGTTGTTTAATTCATACGATTATTGTAGTTTTAAAGTATACCAATTTAACTTAGTAGTATGAAGAAATCTTCCGGCACGGGTAAAAAAGAACGAAAGCGAGGGGATGCTTATGATCTGAGTGAAAACAGCAAGTTAACGGGGCGCGATTTTACGTACAACAGTAATCTGGCGAGTCGTTTGTATCAGATTTTAAAACCTATGCTACGAGCCGCCTGTGAACGTACGACCTACCTCAGGTTACAGAATGCACTTTATGCGGCTGTACGCAACGACCGTGAGCACGAACTCGGAAGCTTACGGCTTGGATATGGGGCAGTACTCCCCTTGAAGGGTTTCCGGTACTCCAAACGGGTCAGCTGGAGCAACTTCTTTATGAATCACCCAGTTGCACATTTTGATGAAGCTCAGCAACGAATTCGGGTTCAGCTCCCTTTGGCAGGTCTCCGTAAATTTGATTTAATTCATGAAAGGCTTGCTAAAATAGACATAAAAATATATTGTGTGGTGATTCAACTAGATGATCGCCATACTATATTTTACCATGTTAGCAAAACCTTGGAGCTAAGAAAAGAAGATCACAAAGTGGACCGTGGCATTACTTTCACATTGGAGGACAGTAAAGATGCCGTTATTTTATGTCTGGGCATAGTAAGGTGCTGGCTGACGAGCCCTGATGGGTGTGACGAATTTATGTCCAATAATAGTACCCTGATGACCGGTGAAGTTTTCGATGCATTCCTGATCCGTGAGGGTAAGGAAACCATATTTCCTGACGAAAAATCCGATAAATTGCCGCCGCCTATTTTACCGGGCGATGATGATGAGGTAGACTGGGATTAATAGCTTAGATAACGGCTTTAAAGAAACGTCCCAATCGCATCAGGTCATGTGCTGTTTTATCATTCCAGTCAACAGCATAGTTCAGCCGGATACAGTTTTTAAACTGATCATGCTGGGTAAACATTCGGCCGGGGGCAAAGCTCAATTTCTGTTTCAGCGCATAATCATAGAGTACCGTTGAATCAATTTTTGGATCCATTTCCAGCCAGAGAACAAAGCCACCTTCGGGTTGCGACATCTTTGTATTGTCAGGAAAATGGGTCTCGATACTGTTTCTGAAGTTGATATAATTGCTATACAGCTTCTTTCTAAAGGTATTGAGGTGATGGTCATACCTTCCGATCTGCAGAAATTTGGCCACCGCTTCCTGATAGATCGCGGGCTGCGAGATGGTCTGGACCAGTCGTTGTTTGAGAATCCTGTCTTTGTACTGTCCGGGTTCGACCCATCCGATCCGGAAACTTGGCGCCAATACCTTGGTAACAGATCCACACCACATGACCAAGCCTTCCTCATCAAAGTATTTACAGGGCTTAGGTCTGGAGGTTCCAAAATAAACATTCCCATAAAGGTCATCTTCGATCAAGGGGATATGATGAAAAGCCAGGAGTTTGACAAGTTCTTTTTTATGTTCATCCGGCATCAGCGCCCCCAGGGGGTTGCTGAAATTGGAAACAAAACAGCATACATCGATTTTATGGATCACTTTTTTCAGGGCGTCCAGTTCAATGCCCGTAATGGGGTGGGTCGGTATCTCAATGGTCTTTAGCCCCAGTACCTGAAAAGCTTGTATAAAGCCAAAATAGAGGGGGCTTTCCACAGCAATGGTATCTCCGGGTTTGGTGACTGCGCGTAGGCAGCTATAAATCGCATTCATGGCACCCGAAGTGATAATCAGGTCTTCGTCGCTTATTTTTCCTTCCAGTACGAGCGACCATTTGGCAATCTCTTTACGCAAAGTCGGACTACCCTGCACTTGACCGTACTGATCGCCATAATCGTGTAGTTCATGCACCGTTTCCAGGATACATTTATTGAGTTTCTGAATGGGAAGCAAGGAGGGGCTGGGCAATCCAAGAGAGAATCGTGTAATTTCCTTATCCTCCAGGGAGTGGAATACCTTGTCGATCAATGCGGCAGGATCCTGCTTATTCTCATCAATTTTAAACGTTGAGATAGAAGGGATGGACATCCGGCGCTGTCCGGCCAGGCTGACAAAAAATCCAGATTTAGGGCGGGATTCGATCAGAGACCGGCTCTCGAGCTCCATATACGCACTCTTTGCAGTATTTAAGCTCACATTATAAAGTTTCTGCGCACTACGGACGGAGGGGAGACGGTCGCCGTAGGCCAGAGAGCCGTTTTTGATCTGGTTCTCTACGATGTTCGCAATTTTCTTATATAATTGTTGCTGCTCCATGCTTATGCTAATTTACTGTTTCCATTTGGATTTACCCAATCGTGGAAATGACGGATTCCCCTTTTTAACGATTCTTCACTACCAAACATTGTCAATAGCTGTTGTTCAAAATAAGTCTGCGCCCTGTGCTTAAATACGTTTGACAGCTCTTCTGGAACGTCGGTACCGTAGCAAATTTCAACAGTAAGATTATTGTCTTCGGAGACGGTAGCCAGGGAAAAGGCAGCTATTGACTCATTTTGAGCTAGCAGTAGAAAAGGCATGTGCAACAGGCTTTTGTTTTTCACAGTATGCTGTACCTTTTTTAGTAAGGATAGATCAGAGAGGTCGACCTCTCTGATGGAATACGGTTGAAGTGTTGTAGTCGACATGGCAATAAATCTTTTTGCTAATTTAGGAAGGGTACAGGCTGTATTTAAGGTACAGAATCATATAGAAATTAGGGTACAGATGAAAAAGTAAAAAATATGACCGGGAGTAGGTGGTTTTTAATTTCCATTTAAGATCTTTACAAGAGTTAATAATATGTCTCAAGACCAGTAAATTATGACAACCTATGCATAACTTGTTTCCGCTATTTATTGCCATGATCACGGCCATCGTATTGCTTGAGATGCTGGCTACGAAACTTCGGGTAGCCTATCCCATTCTATTGGTTTTGGCGGGTCTGATCGTTAGCTTTATTCCAACCTTGCCCGTTGTGAGGATCGATCCAGATGTTATTTTTCTGATTTTCCTCCCGCCTTTGTTGTGTGAGGCTGCTTGGTCGATTTCGTACAAGGAGATGAAAAAATGGTGGCGTATTATTGGAAGTTTTGCCTTTTTGGTGGTTTTCTTTACGGCACTTTCCGTTGCGGTGGTTGCCAATCATTATATTCCGGGTTTCACGCTCGCGATGGGTTTTCTGCTGGGCGGAATTGTTTCTCCTCCGGATGCTGTCAGTACCGGGGCCATTATGAAGTTTGTGAAAGTTCCAAAATCTACTTCTGCGATCCTTGAGGGAGAGAGTCTGCTGAATGATGCTTCTTCCTTAATTATTGTCCGTTTTGCCCTGATTGCTGTGGGTATGGGACAGTTTGTATGGCAGGAGGCTGCAGTGTCGTTTATCTGGATGCTGGTCGGTGGAGTAGGTATCGGTGTTCTGTTGGGCTGGTTTTTTATTCAGGCGCATAAACGTTTACCCACAGATGCGCCATCGGATATAGCGCTTACCTTGATCGAGCCCTATTTTATGTATTGGATTGCCGAGCAGTTTCACAGTTCGGGGGTATTGGCGGTCGTTGCGGGAAGTCTCCTGATGTCCAATCAGCGACTTAAATTTCTGAACAGTACCAGTCGTGTGCGGGGGCTGAGCGTATGGGAGAGTTTTGTGTTTATTTTGAATGGCATTGTGTTTTTTATTATCGGTCTGGATTTGCCCGAAATTGTGGCGGGTTTGCGTGCGAACGGAACTTCCCTACGGGAGGCGATCAGTTATGGTCTGTTGGTGACAGCAGTCCTTATCCTTGCCCGCGTGATCAGCGCCTATGCTGCGATGATTGCGACACTTATCTTTCGTCCAAGTGTGGCACCTAGGGCGCGGTCTCCGAGACAGCGTTTCTTTATGCCACTTCTATTGGGCTGGACAGGGATGCGGGGAGTAGTTTCCCTGGCAGCGGCGCTTTCCATTCCTTTGGTCATGAATGGTACCGTGATTCCACAGCGGCATCTGATTCTATTTATCACCTTTGTCGTCATTCTCTCTACCCTTTTGGTTCAGGGACTCACATTACCCTATTTGATCAAGCGAACGAAGCTTTTTGATGCCGTGCTTGCTGAGACGCCCGAAGAGGTTGCCAAACAGCAGATGAAGCAAGGTTTAAAACAACATGTTTATCAGTTCCTCAGAGATAAATATGAGAAAGAAGAACATAATCGGGAGGCAATGGAAAGGATTTTGAAACATTGGGAGGAAAAGGTCAATGCTGCGGATGATTCGTGGATGAACGAACGTACGAAAGTGATTTTCATTGAGCTTTTGGATGTACAGCGCGAATACCTTGAAAAATTGAATAGTGAATCGACGATCGATGAGGATATTGTCCGCGCGCAGCTCTATCAGATTGACCTGGAGGAAGAGCGCTTGCGCATGATATAATGCCATGTATCCCATTGATCGGGATAAATAATAATAGTTGTAGCCCTCGGGGCTTGGTACATAAGCTGAATTGCGATGAAAGTTATAATAACAGGGACCACAGGGATGGTCGGAGAAGGTGTTTTATTGGAATGTCTTCAAAATGATAAGGTAGAGGCGGTATTGAGTATATCACGTCGTACTGCTGACATACAACATCCAAAGTTAAAAGAACTTTTGGTTAAAGATTTCATGGATCTTTCCGAGTTTGAAGCGGAGATTAGCGGCTATGATGCCTGTTTTTATTGCGCAGGTGTCAGTTCAGTTGGCATGAAAGAAGATAAGTACCGCTATATTACCTATGATACGACATTGGCATTTGCAAAATCGCTGTTGAAGATCAATCCCGAAATCAGCTTTATCTATGTGTCGGGAGCGAGTACAGATAGTACAGAACAGGGACGGATGATGTGGGCAAGGGTGAAGGGCAAGACGGAAAATGATCTTGCGAAATTGCCGTTTAAGAAGGAATACAATTTCCGGCCGGGGGGTATGACGACCGTCGCGGGACAGAAGCATGCCAATCCATTTTCATTTGTTGCCAAGATTATAAAGTTCTTTGCCCCTTCAGTGGTGTTGTCCCTAAATGAAGTGGGGCGGGCGATGATTCATGCCGTGGAGCGGGACGATGTAAAAAATATATTGGAAATCAAGGATATCAGGGCATTGGCTTAGTGCATGGATGGGCATAAGGTCTTTCGGCCATTATTTCCATCTCCAGTCCAGCTCCTCCTGATAGGCGATATGAAGGCGTTGGCTGAGCTCTGTCAGGAAAGCTTTAAATTCGGCGGTATCTTTGATCTGCTGTTTTGGAAAAAACAGTTGATCGGCCATTTTCAGTTTGATAAAAAAAGCGAAGGCCGTTTCGGTCATATATTCAAACTGATCGTATTGATATTTGGACTCCATTTGTGTGCTTTTGATCTGGAGATAATTATCTTCAAAAGTGATGGTATGAGGGATGCCGATCCGATTTTGAAATTCGGGGCTTTTGACATATTTGCTAAAATAGCGTTTATAGTATATTCCGAGATATTTGGGAAAGAATAAAAAGGCGACCACGCTGACTACGATGATCAAGATTGCCAATAGGGGCTCATAATAGAAAAACGGGATGGCCAGTATTAGCATCAGTAAAATGAATAGGATACGTGATCTTTTGCGTGCTTTAATTATTTGGGGTGATTTGGACATGCTGAACAGCAATGCATTCAGTTGATCGTGTTCGGAAAGGGTTAGTTGAAGTTCTTTCATAACCTAAATGTATTAAATTGGTAAGATAATCGGAATATTTCCGACTATCTGCAAATAATTTGACATGTTTGTTTGCACCAGCGAAGAGCCGATAATATAAGGTTGGACTGGTCGCGGGTGAGCTTACAGGGCTCGACAAAACTAGGGAAGAATCATGCTATTCACCAAAAGTAATGCTTTTTGGTGAGTTCGTTCACTAAAAAGCATTACTTTTGGTGAATGGGTTGGTAATATTTTGATACAGCAATTGATTAAAAGTAGCTTGACGTACAATAGGTATTTATTTCTTATTCTATTTTCTCGACCAGAATAACGCTCGAGATTTTCTCAAAGTAATCTTCCATCTCTTTGTTACATCTTTCGATAAACAGCTTTGTAAGTTCCTGTAATCTGATAATAGCGGATGGATCCCCTTTGTAGTTGGCGTTATATCTAAATTCCTGTTGGGCCTTGATAATTTCTTTGAAGAATTTAATATGGTCAATATTATTGAGACAAAAGGTCGCGTGTGCTTCCGGAACAATTAATCGACAGAGGTTCATTAAGAAGGGGAGCCCGACGGTCTGGGGTTTGTATTGAAGAATTGTATTGATAACGCCGAGACAGGTTTGTTCTAAAACTTGTGATAGTGAATGATATCCTGCCTCAACGCTAAAAGTCCAATTATCCTCAAAAGCATAGTAGATGCAACGGGCATTATTATAGCGATTGTGCCATTGCTTGCGTGCATACTCCAAGTCAAGTTGAGGGGCAACGATGCTATCAGGGTTGATATTTTCAATTACTGCATTTCGAAACCAGATATCCCCTACCTTCATAATGGAAAGAAAGAAGGGATGGCCTTTGGAAAGTTTTTTGATAAAGTGCGGTGTCTCTTCAGTGACCAAGGTGAGCGACACATTTTGCGGCAGGAGGTCCATGGTCTTTTGTTGTAGGTTGGCGAGGTCTGTATTTAGGCTATCATATGCAATAAAGAGGTAGTAAACATGCGTTATCTGGTCTTCTTTATTGTTTTGGAGTAAACTATTGTACTTGTGGTGATCTGAATGATAACCGAAACAGGCAACTAACGAAGGAGTACAGTATAACTCCAGAGTATTTAAAATAAGGTCTCGATAACTGCTGTTGTATTGATTTTTATTGTAAATAGCAACGTTATTTTTGAATTTTTCAATTTCCCCGTGTTCGATCTGTTTTGGAGTAAGTTGTTCCCTGATTTCTTCGAATAAAAGATTGGAATAATCGTAGATCCAGTTTAACGCGTTTATAGCAATTTGATAAGCTGTTTCTAATAAGCTTTCGTCGATCGTATAATCTTGATTGTAGCGATAACCAATATAAGCGTCGTCAATCTTTTCGAGTGCTTTTTTTTCATCTTCGCTGTCAATTAGTTTGGCCAATTTAGAATCAAAAGTTTTGAGATACCCTATTGTGCCTCTAAGCGAATGTGATTTCCTGTCATCGTTTAAGAGAAGCTTTTCTGCGGTTCTTAGAGATAGTTCGATGGCCTGATGAAGCATAAAGGCTGCGTGTGCATGGTTCTTACTATCCAGATAGAAAAAGTGGCCATCTATAAACGATCTGATTTTACTTTTCTCTTGGTCGATATATGATCTGGTTTTTTCGATAATCTCAGCTGGAGTATATTGAGGTAATAGGAGTGGAATTTCCTGCGCCGGATTTTGATAAATGCGATTTTCTGATTGATAAATAAGATAGGTACGGACCAATCCTTGGTCGAGTTTTTTTTGTACCTCATGGGTGAAATGTATTTTGACGTATAGGTCTGGGTGATTCTTGATGATTTTGTTAATCGCACCAAGAGGATCTATGCATCGAATTGCTGTATTTGACAGTCGGTTAATCTGCAGCATTTGATATTTCTTACCATCGCAGGTATAAGTCCATTGGTAGATTTCATCAACGGCAATAGCGCGAAGAATGGCTTCGATGATTGGAGTAAGTTCGGTGTTCATAATTGATCGGTTTGGTATTGTAGTTATTTGTCTGTTATTTCTCCATTTAGATTTATGGCTCTTAAAGCAATTGGGAGATCGGAGAGTGTCTCTTGAAATGGAATAATATACTCTTATTTTTTCTATGTCGTTTCTAGCTCGCTATTTTCGTTTTTAGGAATTTCTGGCGTCTCCAAGCTTTGGTTTTCATCTATTTCACTGCTATTTTCCTGTGCTTCTTTTTCGGCATATTTTTTATCAATACTGTCCTCTATGAGCTGCCGGAATTTATTTTTCTTTTCAGTGGACTGATGCGGCTCTTTATTTACAGCTTTTACATAGGAAGGGACGGTAAGAGAGAGCCCTTCATTCTCATAGATATAACTTAGAGCGAATGCGAGTCGAATAAGCATTTCTCGTATCACGATGATTTGATCTCCAAAATATTCGTAGTTGCCTGAATCTGGCACGGTAAGATAGTGCATGATATCATCCATCGTTTCATACCATTTTTGTAGCGATTGATAGGAGAAAAACTTGCTGATCGTGTCCGCAGGAGCTAATTTTCCGTTGACAGTATGCTCCATGCGAAATAGGTAGTTGTGGTAATCTTCTTTTGTGGAAAAGAAATTTAAAGGTGCATCCTGTATCGGAAGTTGGCATTGGTGAAAAATCACATAAGCTACTTCAATTTGTTTGATCATCTGTTTGCAATGATATCCGTTTTCAGCGAAATTGCGATCTGCCATTTCGGGAACAGTTGCAGCGTTGACAAAAAGCTGAATATGATTCATCCAGTAAATAATATTTGTTTCATAGCGGTAGAAATCCCTAATGTAGATCATCGGATTTTTTACCACATCCTTGCTTAAATAGCGAAAATGTTTCGCTTTTAGTTTCTTTTGCGTATTTTTCATGCTAGGAATGTTTTTTGGTTAAGTACTGTGTTTATAATTATCAATGACAAAGCTAATTTAAACACTAATTTTCGATAAAACAAATTATATGTTGATAATTATTGATTATGAGTTCTTTTTTAACGAGAATTAAGGTTATTGCTGATAGAGAGGGATTAAGTGTAACAGCGTTTGAATCGGCTATTGGAGCCAGTAGAGGCGTATTTACACGTGCCTTGGCGAATAATACAGATGTTCAGGCTAAATGGCTGATTAGTATCGTCGAAAAATATCCTGAATATTCGTCGGAGTGGTTATTGAAGGGGGAAGGGGAAATGCTTAAGCCTGTTTTAGCTAAGGAGGACGAAGAGACGTATTTAACACCAGATTTGGAAAGAATCACAAATGGTGAGATTAATGCATTAAAGCAATTAATTTCGTCACAAAATATCACTATTAAATCTCAGGAAAAGACAATTATATCTTTGGAGCGATTATTATTGTCGTTGGAACGCGAGATTGAATCGCTGCGGAACAAATAGATTCTAACCGGACTTTTGTTTCTTTTCGAAGTTGGAAGGTTGATTCTTATTTCCATGGGAATAAGTTATTCAATTGCTTGGAATCAATAGAAACCACCAAGCATCGTCTTTTGCGGAGATAAACTCCTACACAAACGAGCAAGTTGGTTTATGGGTTGGGTTAGATAATAGCGTCTTAAAGTAGAATAATTGTGAACGTAAAAGAACGTGTATTGCTGATCGCTGAAAGAAAGGGCATCAGTAAAACTGAATTTTTTAAAGAAGTGGGGCTTTCCTATGCCAATTTTAAGGGAAGTCAGAAAAATACAGCGCTGAGTTCGGATGCAATGATTGCAATATTGACCCGCCATCCGGATATTAGTCCTGCCTGGCTATTGTTGGGAGAAGGTAAAATGATGCGTAGCGCGGGAACCGTTAGTCCCGAACCGCAGATTGCTGCTACAAGTTCCGAAAGTTCGTCAGTTTCCAAACAATTGGTCGCCGCACTGGAGCAGACGATCAAAGCACAGGAAAAGACCATTTCCGCTTTGGAGGGGCAGGTGGTACTGCTGAATCGGAAGTAAACCCAATTCCCCTGTAGGCAAATCTTGCTTGTTTTTTTCTATCGTTATCTTTAGAAGCTTTTTCTAAGGGGAGGCATTAAACTATTTTTCCATAGTACAGCCGCTTGATGCTTGCAATTGGAGCAGATCTGCTCTTCATTTGCGAAATAGCTGATTACAGCGATTTCCTTGGCCCTTTTTTTGCCTATTTTTGTATAGAGAAAGTACATTAGCCCGTTGGCCTTATATGCTGAGATGTTCATACCATAAGATAGGACGCTCCATTTTAATGCCTTTGGTCAATGCTCATCTGCATTGCTATTTAAAGAAATGAAGCTATATGTTTAGAAAAGTATTACTCCTGTGCTGTATCCTATACAGTTGTTTTTTGAACCGAAACATGGCGCAGTCGACGGGTGAAAGATCTGTGTATACATCCAAGTGGGGCTACCTCTACCGTGAAGCGGAAAATAAAAAGGACCGTCTGGGGGTATTTGCCACCGAGGCGGCTGTTTACCTAATCGATTCGACTCAAACCCAATATAAAGTACAGGTCAATAACGGTGATATCGGCTTTATCGACCGGCAGCCGCTGAAGAAATTCATGGACGGAAAAAAATCAGCAGATGAACCTGCGCAGTATTTTTATCGGGGTACCGAGGGTTATCAGTGCCCGCATTATTATGTACGTGTCGCCGAACTGCGTGTCCGTAAAGCACCGACCACAACAAGCCTTGCTGTTCGTCGCGCATCGCTCAATGAGCTGTTATGCATTGATTATGTTCCTTTATATACCGACGGTTGGGTGTATATCGGCGATCATTTTCATGAAAATCCTGAATATGTGCAATTGAAGTTCTTAGGCTCGGAACTGACCTACGATAAAGTGCTGAAAGATTATTTGGCGGTAAAGGGCAAGGATCAGGAAGAAGAACTGGTGCAGGTGGGAAGATTGCGCGAGCTGGCCTGGAGGAGGGAGGAAAACCTGAAACAAGCCCTGTCCTATTGGAAGGAATCTTATGCCGCTTATGGGATCGAAAATTCGAAAGTCGATATTGATTTTGAATTGTTATTGGCGAGTAAATTGGATAAGAAGCCAGATTTTGAAGCGTATGAAAGGAAAATGAAGACGCTGAACTTGCATTTTATCTGGAAAGGGATATCCCTCGTCGACGGGGAAATCAAGGATGCGCAGATGAACCAGTTGAAGATGCAACGTGTAGCGGATATACCGGATATGTCTGAATGTGGCTGGGAACCGCGTTATTTTTATAAAACCCCGAACATGATCGTGGCTTTTGAGGAGAACTACAAAAAGAAGATCGTCGGTACAGTCTATAAACTATATTTTACGGACGGTGAGATCTTAGCACTAGGGGATCAACGTATGGATGCCAACTACGATGAAAGGGATTTTATCAATCATTTTGGTGATATGATTTCTACGAATATGGTCGAAGAGCCTCATGTGTACCGTTTTCAAAATGGCGATGCAGGCCAACTGATCATCACGTTTAAAGATGGTAAACTGTTTCGTTATGACTGCATGTATTATTGTTAGCCAACCAGAACAAAATACTCAATAAAGCGATGTGCCTTAGAAGGATTTTCTGTTCTTAGGCGCATTGTAAATAAATAAGGACCTGTGTTGAGCAGGTCCTTGTTCGTTTCTATTATTTCTATTGCTAGATTACTTCCATTTCAAAAAGTCTGGCAATGTGTCCACGCAGTTTTTCCTTCACTTCTTCCATATCAACTTCTTGGCCAAGTTCACGTTTCAGTGAGGTGACGTCCTTGTCGTCGATACCACAGGGAATGATATTGCTAAAATAGTCAAGATCTGTATTGACGTTAAAGGCAAATCCATGCATGGTGACCCAGCGTGAGGCGCGCACGCCCATCGCACAGATCTTGCGGGCTGTGGGCTTATCCGGTTCAATCCAGACTCCGGTAAATCCGGGGTATCTGCCAGCCGGAACGCCATAATCGGCGCAGGTCAGGATGATCGCTTCTTCCAATGTCCTTAAATAAAGGTGGATATCGGTAAAGAAATTGTCGAGATCCAGAATCGGATATCCTACAATCTGGCCCGGTCCATGGTAGGTGATATCACCGCCACGGTTGATCTTATAAAATTTTGCTTCTTTTTCTTCAAGACCTTTCTCATCCAGGAGCAGGTATTCTTCGTGCCCGCTTTTTCCTAAGGTATAGACATGGGGGTGGGCTGTAAAAATCAGGTAATTTGGAGTCTCTATCGCTGTCGCATTCACCCGATTGTCGTGTTTGACGTCTAATACGCCCTTAAAGATAGACTCTTGTCTGTCCCAGGCTTCTTGATAGTCTACAAGTCCCCAGTCTTGGAACTGCACCACTTTATTCATTGCTTATTTTAATTTAAGAAGCGGATCGTCAGAAACGATCCGCTGTCATGTTTGTCAAATTAATACAACAGGTTGTTGTAGGGATAACGTTCATTATGCATCTTCACAATAATATCGTAAAGTTTTTGTTTGAACTCTTCAATATTAGTCTTGTTTGTTGCAGAAAGGAAGATCGCCGGATCGGAGTTTTTCGCCATCCAAGAATTGCGGAAATCATCCAATGTAATCTCGACCTCTTCACCATCATGTCCTTCTTCAACGGCTGGTTTGTACAGGTCAATCTTGTTGAATACCGTAATAACGGGCTTATCTAAAGCTTTCAGATCTTTCAATGTTTCATTTACTGCCTGAATATGGTCCTCAAAGTTGGGGTGTGAGATATCCACTACATGGATCAGCACATCTGCTTCTCTGACTTCGTCCAGTGTAGATTTGAAACACTCCACCAAGTGATGCGGTAATTTGCGGATAAAACCGACCGTATCAGACAGCAGGAACGGTAGGTTGTCGATAACGACTTTACGTACTGTCGTGTCCAATGTTGCGAAGAGTTTGTTTTCGATCAACACATCGGATTTAGAGATCATGTTCATGATCGTTGATTTGCCGACATTCGTATAGCCCACCAGAGCTACGCGGATCATTTCGCCACGGTTTTTGCGCTGGGTTTCATTTTGCTTGTCGATCGCCTTCAATCTCTCCTTGAACAGGGAAATTTTATCGAGGATAATCCGTCTATCCGTTTCGATCTGCGACTCACCGGGACCACGCATACCGATACCCCCACGTTGGCGTTCCAAGTGGGTCCAAAGTCGGGTCAGTCGTGGTAATAGGTATTGTAATTGCGCCAATTCTACCTGAGTTTTTGCCTGTGCAGTTTTTGCATGTCGGGCGAAGATATCCAGGATCAGATTGGAACGGTCCAAGATTTTGCGTTTGAGCTCTTTTTCGATATTACGCAATTGGGATGGGGATAGCTCATCGTCAAAGACAACAATGTCGATCTCTTCCGCTTCAACATAAGCTTTGATCTCTTCAAGTTTTCCGCTACCGACAAATGTTGCTCTATCGGGAAAAGCTAATTTCTGTGTAAACATTCCTTTGGTCTCACCGCCGGCAGTCTGCACAAGAAATTCGAGTTCCTCCAGGTATTCCTTCGCTTTTGCTTCCGTTACGCCCTGAGTGATCACACTCACCAAGACGGCTGTTTCGGGTTTTATTGCTGTATCGTGTATTTTAATTCTGGCCATTTTGTACTATTAAGTATATTGTAGCGTATGGAGCGCGTCCGGCTATTCATTCATAGCGACCGTCTGTCTCTTATCATACTTCCACTTTTAATTGTTGTTTTGAAAAGGTGAATTTAAGAAAATCCAATAAGTTTTTTGTGATTTTTGCTTACCAGGGCAACTCAAATAAGTAAGCGGTCAGTCGCCATCTTTTGCCTAGTAAAAGAAGGGGATATTTTCTATATCATGTTCATAATGATACAAAAATAAATAATTTTGATTTTATATACAAATGAATTGAGCGCTGTTCGCCTATAAGTTATTTATGACGGTTTGTTTACTTTATTGATCATCGGGTCTCAGGGGAATGGAACTCTAAAAGGTTGTATGTTGCTTGGACGATGGTAGAGAATACCTTTGGTAGGTTCCTTGGATCTATTGCGGGCTGGACCGCGTCAAATAGCTTATTGGATATTGATCTGAGTGGGTAATGGCATTGTCAGATGGATTGTGCCGAACAGTTATCGTTCTAATTTTGAATTTGAGCGGGTCAATGCTGCCCCGATGGTGATCAGGATATTTTGTCCCAGGCAATACCATCTGATTTCCGCGCCAAAAAGCTTCGGAGCAGGTAGTTTTTTTCGCTTTGAAGCATGGGGTCTTCTTTGAATATGGCGATCACGGTATTTCTGCAATCGGTCAATAAGGCCTGATCCGTGGCTAGGTTGGCCATCTTGAGGTCAAGTACGCCCGATTGCTGTGTGCCGGAGATATCACCCGGGCCACGCAATTCTAAGTCAACTTCGGCGATTTCAAAACCGTCATTGGTGCGCACCATGGTATCCAGCCGGAGACGGCCTTCTTTGCTGAGCTTATTGCCCGACATCAGGATACAAAAGGATTGTTCGGCCCCACGCCCCACACGTCCCCGTAATTGATGGAGTTGGGAGAGGCCAAACCGTTCGGAGTTTTCGATGACCATGACCGATGCATTGGGTACATTGACGCCAACTTCAATTACGGTTGTTGCCACCATTATCTGTGTTTCATGCTTCACAAAACGCTGCATCTCAAAATCCTTATCTTTCACGGGCATCTTGCCATGGACAATGCTGATCTTATATTGCGGAAGGGGAAATTCGCGCTGTAAATTCTCCAGCCCTGCTTCTAAATAAATCAAGTCCAGTTTTTCACTTTCTTTGATCAGTGGATAGACGAGATACACCTGTCTCCCTTTGGCGATTTCCTCACGCATAAAGCCAAACATGCGTAGGCGGGAGCTTTCAAAGAAGTGCACCGTCTTAATAGGCTTACGTCCTGCCGGGAGTTCGTCGATCACCGAGATATCAAGGTCGCCATACATGGTCATGGCCAGTGTCCGTGGAATGGGGGTGGCTGTCATGACGAGCATATGTGGTGGAATAACATTTTTACGCCAGAGTTTGGCCCGTTGCTCTACACCAAAACGGTGCTGTTCGTCAATAACGACGAAGCCAAGGTTTTTGAATTGTACTTTGTCTTCAATCAGTGCATGGGTACCGATCAGGATGTCGAGCGAGCCATCTTCGAGCGCTTGATGGATCAGCCGACGTTCTTTGGTACCGGTTGATCCCGTGAGCAGCTTGATGCTGACGAGATCATCGCCGACAAGCTGTTTGAGTCCGTGGTAATGCTGTGTGGCCAAGATCTCGGTCGGTGCCATCATACAGGCCTGAAAGCCGTTGTCGACCGCGAGCAGCATGCTCATCAGGGCAACGACCGTTTTGCCGGAACCCACGTCGCCCTGCACGAGACGGTTCATCTGCGCGCCGGTATTGGTATCGATACGGATTTCTTTAATAACACGTTTCTGCGCCCCCGTCAACGGGAATGGAAGCCGCTCATTGAAAAAAGTGTTGAACTTTTCGCCTACTTTATTGAAGCGCTGTCCCCTGAATTTCTGCGTGTTCAGTTGTTTGTTGTTGAGCAGTTTGAGCTGGATGAAAAACAGTTCTTCAAATTTGATCCTTTTGATCGCCTGATTCAATTCCTTCTGGTTGCTCGGGAAGTGAATGGAGGCTAAAGCCTGCTGGCGGGAAATTAACTGATGTTTTGCTAGTATTTCCTGGGGAATCGTTTCATCGATGCTCCGAAATACGGTCTCCAAAGCCGTCTGTTGCAAGCGTTGGATGCCCTTGGTGTCCAGATTGAATTTTTTGAGTTTCTCGGTGGAGGAATAGACGGGTTGTAAGCTCATGTTGCCCGCCTGCTTGACCTGTGGATTGTACAGGTCCATTTCGGGATGGGTAATGGACAGCTGTCCATTAAATTCGCTGGGCTTGCCATAAATGATATAGGCCGAACCTACTTTCAATGACTTTTGGAGCCAAGGAATGGACTGGAACCAGACGAGTTCCATCGAGCCGGTTTCATCCTTGAATGAGCCGACAAGGCGCTTGGTCCTTTTTTCGCCCACGAGCTGTAAGGAAACCAGCCGCCCCAAGACCTGTGCTGCCATCATATCGGGGTGCAGCTTCCGTATCTTGTGGAATTCTGTACGGTCGATATAGCGGAAGGGGTATTGGGTCAACAGATCACCAATGGTAAATACCTGTAACTCTTTTTTGAGCACATCTGCCTTTTGGGGACCTACACCTTTGAGGTATTCTATTGGGGTAATTAAACTTAATTCAGCCATTCTTCTCGAATGGCTAAAATACGAAAAATTTAATTTTTTAGGATTTATATACTTCTACAAATGGCCTACCATTCCAGCATTGAACTGATTTTTTCCGCTTTGTGCCGCGGGTCTGGCATGTTGTTTTTTACGCTCAATGGATTTAGATTCATAAAGTTTTCTGTTTTGAATCAGTTTATTCGTACTTAATCGTGGCCTTTCCTTCCTTGCAGATGACATCAAGCGGTTTTCGATAAGTAGTGCAATTGATCCTTGGAGCCATCATGGGCTGGTATATTTCCATCAGCTTATTATAATCATTGATCATGTTCTGTAAGGTCGTTTTATCAACGGAACGGTGGTAGGGGATATGATTGGTGCCACATACGGTCTGGATGTCTATTATTTTCCAATCGTTTGGATCAGTACATTCTTTTGGGTTTGCCAGCGCTATAATTTTACTGTGTTTTTCATTCGAGAGCGTTTCCAGTTCTTTTTCAGTTTTTTCTTTATAGGGATTTTCGAGATGGGATTCGGATTTACAGACGACAAATAACATGCTACATGCAAGCAAAGAGGTGAAACCTAAGATTGACAAATTTTTCATAATTGCGTGTTTGGTTTAGTCAGAGAACGGACAATTTTAAGCGAATGCTACATCGCGATTTTGAAATTTCTCTATGGTGAGATTTTTTATAACTACAGCTTATGTTGCTATGTAGAATAGGTAACATAAACAGGATCTACTGCATGTTAAATGTTTTCTGAATGATATCGCAAGAACAAAAAAGCGGCTTAACGTTGTCGTTAAGCCGCCTTAATATAGCGAAAAAATCAGTTTTAGAAATTTCCTTTTGCTACATCCCACCAAAGTCTGGTGCCGCCATTGTCAGGGCCACCTAACAGAGAAATTGCGGTTTGCACTTCGGCTGCGTTTGTATTATATTCATTCTGAGGGAACGGCAAACGACGTATCTGTATTTTGGTGTCAATCAGTCCACCGCTGTTGTTTACTACAACAGGAAATAAGCGTGGGTAGCCTGTACGACGGAATTCACTCCATGCTTCTTGTCCTTCAGGGAAGATAGCCAGCCATTTTTGTGTAATAATGCGTTCTAATTTTTCTTCGTTAGATGCACTTTCATTCCATTTGATGGTTATGGTACTTGGTGATTTGGCATTGTTTTCTGCATTGAAAGGATCCTCGTAAGCTGCTGCTTTACTTGTGTTGTCATTGAGGTAAGTGCTTAGACCCGATGTTACACCCCATTGAGTGAAAGATGTCTCTACACCTTTTTCATACAGTGATTGGGCTGTTCCGCCTGCATTGTTCCAACCTCTCAATGCTGCTTCCGCACGAAGAAAGTAAACCTCTGCGGCGGTCATCAATATAGGAGCTGTTGTTGCAACAAAAGTTGGTGTTGTACCTTCGGTATTCAAAGCCGATAGCTTTTGGTATTTATCCTTTTCGATACCTTCAGCACCTGTACGAATTCCGATGTATTTACCAGCGAAAGCTGTTGTCGTTGCATCTTTAGCCACGGGAGCCATATATTTAGAGATACGTGGGTCATTCAATCCGGTCATATAAGACGAAAGTGTCGCATTGATACGTGTATCGGCCCAGTTTTTGGAAATAAACCAAAGCGGATTGCTATAGGTTCCATCTGCTGGAACTGTGATCTTGAAGTTGTCGCTATTACTCTCCATTACACCTCCGTTTGCAGGATCCAACGCTTTTTCAGCTTGTGTTTTTGCTAATGCTGCATCAACTTTTACCAAGCGCATTGCCAAACGTAGACGCAATGAATTGGCAATTTTTAACCAATTTTTAAAACGGACCTGATTATCGGAATTAGGAAATACAAGATCGATCTGGTCAATTTTAGCAGCCATTGGACTATCCGCTTTGTACGATTTTAATGCTATTACAGCCTCATCGAGCTCTTTGAAGAAAGCTGCATATACATCGGATTGTTTGTCGTATGGTACAGTGTTGGAGGTACCTACTTTACTATAAGGAATAGGGCCATAGATATCTGTAACACGGCTGGCAGCTGCTACTTTGATGACCAATGTCGAACCCCATAATGCTGGATATGTTTCTGCAAGTCCATTGCCTTTTAACTTTTCAATGGATTTGATAACGTTAAGATATAATACCTGGAAAGGTTCGCCATTCCATCCATTAACCATCGCATAATTCAGGTTGTTCTGACCACTATTAAAAGGTGTAGGGGACATGAAAAAGCCTGAGAAAACATCTGCATTTAGGTTTTGTTGGACCTGATAAGAGTTCGGGTCTCCGGCGCCTGAAAAGTTATAGATTGACATCTGGGCATTTTTTAGAAAAAGCACAAGATCTTGTCCATCACCTTTTAGATCTTCATCGGTCAATCCAATATTGTTCTTGTTGTAATCTTCAAAATTCTTTGTGCAACTGCTCATTATTCCGCCAAGGAGTAAAATTGCAAGTGAGAATTTGGATATATGTTTGCTATTAAATTTCATTGTTGATCGTTTAGAAAGTTGCATTTAATGTAAGTCCGTAGTTACGGGTTGCAGGCATCATAAAGATATCTACACCGCTTAACGCATTTCCTGTTGACATGGTTACTTCTGGGTCGAAAGGAGCTTTTTTCGAAATGTAGAATAGGTTTCTTCCCACAGCATTTACACGCAGTTTTTTGAAGAAGCTATCTTTGATGTTGAAGTCATAACCGAAAGTCAATTCTCGTAATCTCACAACCGTTCCATCATAAATATATTGGCTGCTGACTGGACCTATACCGCCAGTTGAGGTATACCATTTCTCCGCATCCACGACAGAAACAGGGGTTCCATTTGGTGTGACACCGTTTACAGAAACACCTCCATTTGCACGGGCCGCTCCACTTGCTTCAGATACTCCGTAGCCATCCATCACAGACTGTGTAATTGACATGACATCATAATTAAACTTTCCGTCAATCAAGAAGCTTAAATTGAAATTTTTGTAATTGAAACTGTTATTCCAGCCCATTTGCCAAATTGGATTTGAATTCCCTAATTTAGTATATGCGCTTGTTTTCTGAGGGATGCCGTCTTCTGAAATAATAATTCTCCCTTGGTCATCACGAACAAAATCCTGTCCATAGATATCGCCAAAAGAGCCTCCTACTTCAAGTTTGGAAGCAAAGTTGTTTTGGTTTTCCCCGGTTAAACTAAACTCAGGAACAGCATCAGCTAGTTTTTTTATCTTGTTTTTATTGTAGGTGAAGTTGATACTTGTTGTCCATTTGAAATCATCATTTCTAATTGCATCTAATGATACCAATGCTTCAACTCCTTGGTTTTGGATGTCACCAGCATTAATAGCATATTGTTTGTTTAATGATGCCTGGCTTGCTGCGACTTTAAAGAATTGGTTTGTTGTGTTTGTTTTGTAGTAAGTTACATCAACATTCAAACGGTTGTTCCACATGCGCCATTCTGTCCCGATTTCAAAAGATTTCGTTTTTTCAGGTTTTAATGTTTTTAAGAAGGCAATATCGTTCACTGTCAATACAGCGTATGGATTCACAGTATTTGTTAATAAGCTTGTGTAAGGAGGTAAGTCATTACCCACTACCGCATACGAGCCACGGACCTTGGCCATATTGACAAATTCAGGTAAGTTTAACTTGTCGTTCAATACGATGCCCAATCCTGCAGATGGATAGAAGAAAGATTTGGTTCCTGTGAATGCTAATGTACTCGACCAGTCATTTCTAGCGGTCAGGTCTAAATAGATCCAGTTGTCATAAGCTAAGTTTGCAGATGCAAATACCGATTGCAGCTGTCTCCGGTTAGCGGATAATGTCGAAGTGACAGGTGTTGTTGTATTTTGAATAAAGAATTGATTCGGGATTTTTAATCCATCAATACCTGTATTAAAATCTACACCTTCGGTTTTCCAGTCAGTTATGCTTGTTCCGACCAATCCAGTGATCTGAAATTTATCGCTGACATTAAAGTTCATATTGGCTACGACATCACCGTATTGCTGTGTAATGGTGGTATTTGTATAATTATAGTTACCATTTGCTTTTCCTAAAGGATTTGGCGTGCTCGCATAAACTTTGCGGTCCCAAACCTCTGAAGTGCGATCGACACTTCCTCTAGCCTGAATGCTAATCCATGGGGCTACCTTATATTTTGCACTACCATTTAAAAGCAAACGGTTTCGAGTTGAGCGTGTCGGGTTCCTATTGACGATCCACCATGGATTTTGTTGTGTTGTAGGACTATCACTTAGGCTGAACCAGTTTTGTTCATTAAGGTTGCGGCTTGTATTGAACGTTTCGTAATTTTCGTAATCTGCGATATTTAGGCTTCGAGGTAATAGGTAGGTTCCAACCAATGGGTTATAATAAAAACCCGAAGTAGGCGCATTATCCAATTTTTGGGTAATGTAGTTGGCGCTTCCTTCAACGGTCAATTTATCATCGAAGAATGTAGCACTCTCCTTGAGGTTGAAATTGTGACGCATCAGGTCATTTTCTGGAAGTATACCTTTAGCGAGGGTGTTGGCATAAGAAAAGTAAGTCTGATTTTTTTCGTTACCTCCGGATAATGTCAATGAATTGGTGAAGTTGCTACCTGTGCGGAAAAATTCACCTACATTGTCGTAGTTGGCACCATTGGTTTTGTCTCCCCAGCTAAATACACTGGTATTACTGTTCTTGCCGCCTGAACCTTGACCATATTGGCTTTGGAATTTAGGCGTGGATACCGCTTGTTCTATCTGTGCACTTGATGAAAAATTAATCGTTGTGCGGCCTTGTTTACCTGATTTTGTTGTCACTAAGATAACGCCATTAGCTGCTTGGCTACCGTATAGTGCCGCTGCAGATGCTCCTTTTAATACAGAGATGTTTTCGATATCTTCTGGGTTGATCAATGAAATAGGGTCGCCACCATCACGCTGTCCGCCGAAGACGTTGTCTGGCTGGCTTGCCAATGTCTGGTTGTTGATCGGGACACCATCGACAACATAAAGTACCTGGTTGTTACCGGAAGCCGATTTATTACCACGTAAAATGACTTTCGCGGAACCACCTGGCCCTGATGAGCTGGAAGCGATATTGACCCCTGCTACCTTACCGTTCAGGTTGTTGGCTAAATTGGTACTTTTTACCTTGTTCAGTTCATCCCCGTTGACCTGTTGGGTGGAGTAAGTCAATGATTTCTGTGCACGGCTGATACCAAGAGCGGTGACAACAACACTTTCTAACTGTTGCGTCTGCTCATCCATGCTTACTGTAATTGTGGTTTCGCCCGGTCCGAGTGTAACGGTTTTATTTTCGTAACCGATGGTGCTGATATTCAGAACACGATTTTTATCGTCTACATTGATCTGGAATGCACCTTTGCTGTCTGTAGAACTAGCTGTTGATGTGCCTAGTACTTTGATCGTAGCACCCACAAGTGGAGCTTTTGATTTAGCGTCAACAACCGTCCCTTTCACTTGGCTGCTTTGCGCATGAAGTAAAGATGCCGAAAAGAGCATTGTCGGAACAATACTCAACATCCTTAGTGTAGTGTATAATTTGTTATTCATATAGTATATGTGTTATATTCAGTTTTATATACATATTTTTCATAACAGTAGATTTTTTCCACGGTAATGGGCTAATTCCATTTAGCATGTCGGTTAGGAAAAATGTATTGAATATGAATGGAAAGCAAAATCAGTGATTATTGTATGCTATTCAATACTGAAGTGATGGAGCAAAAAGGGGGTGTGATTCCCCTTAAATTGAGCACTAATTTACTACTGTTGATGAAAAATCAAAAATTTTGGTAAACAAAGTTGATACAAATGCGAAGAGGTGTTTTGTAAGTTATTGTATGTGAGATTAATGTGTTTTGTCATTTTTTGTTTCTTGCTGGAAATGTATCTTCCTTTCAAAGGAAAAGTGAATAATCTAGCTTATTACCTTTGCAGTTAATGGTGATAAGCCAGATTATTTATAAAGATTTAATTCCACCAGGTGTAGTTGACCTTTGGTTACAATGACTTTAGTTTTTCCTGGTCTGGCGGAAATTGATACTATTGAAAAGGACGATTGCCATCAATATAATTCCATAAGCCAGATATTTGATGAAGGGAACAGGCTCCTGAAAATAGGTCGCTGCCAAGGTGAAAGCGATAATTGGATTGATGTATAGCAATACACCTGTGGTGGTAGAGGAAATACCAATCAAGGCGTACATACTCAGAAATAGTGGAATAATGGTAAATATAACTGCAATCAGTATGATTGTACCCCAAAAGACAGGATCTGTGGGGATCTCATGATGATTATAGACCAGTCTGGGAATGACAAATAACGCGCAGATGCTCAATTGGATAGCCAACTGATTGAGTTTGTTGAAACCAGTAGACACGCGCTGTACAATAAGATAGAAGGCATAACAGGTGGCGATGGTCGCTGCCCATAGCACATCATGCAGCGATCCTTTAGCTAATAGGCATACACTGCCAAAGGCAATGAGGAGAGCCACCTTCTGAATTGGACGTAGCTCTTCTTTTAAGATGAAATAGGCTGCTGCCGCTGTAATCAGCGGGCAAGTTAGATAGGCCAGAGCTGCGGACTGGATACTGATGTGGTTGACGGCATAAATATAGGTGAACCAGTTGCCGAAGATCAACAGGGAAGCAAGGACAGTAAGGCCGGTCTGCCGAATTTTTCCTTTTTTTGAAAGCTCCCTGAACTTCTGAATATCCAAGCGTAACGTCTTCCGTTGGAAAAGCAGGAGATAGAGCCAAAGTGCGGCCAAGGCCGTTACGATCCTAAAATATAGAATATCCTCGGCAGGATATTCCCGTATCCACCGAACGGGAATGGACATGAATCCCCAAATGAAGGGAGCCAAAAAAGCCGCGAAAAGATATTTTCCGCGGCTTACAGTTTCGTTGTTATTTTCCACGGATTAATCTTTCCAGGCAATTACCGAAATCTCGACATTGACATTCTTCGGTAATGTCTTCACTGCCACGCACTCACGTGCAGGTTGGGCTTCCTTGAAATATTCTGCATAAACGTCATTAACAAGGCTAAAGTTGCCCATGTCGCTTAAAAAGATGGAGGCCTTGACGACATCCTGAAATGTATAACCAGCATGTGTTAAAATGGCTTCGACATTTTTCAATACCTGATGCGCTTCATCTTTTACGCCCGATGCGATTAGCTCCATTGTTTCAGGAACAAGTGGAATCTGTCCGGAAACATAAAGGGTATTACCTGCCTTAATCGCTTGGTTGTAGGGGCCTATTGCTGCAGGAGCTTTGTCTGTATTGAAGATCTCTTTTTTTGACATGGTTGCTAGTTTAGGATGAAAAAAATATTTTATAGATCAACCCCAATAAAAAGACAATAATGGCCGTTGCATTAATGATATGCATGGCTTTAATGCTGCCATTTGTGGGGCGATCGGCATTGCGCTTTCTGAAAAAGTACATGGAACTAAGTTACGACAGTAAATTAAAAAGTTAAAATTAAAAAAGTAAAAATTTTGGGATAGCGCAAAGACAAATCCTAACTTTAGCTGGAGAAGGGTAAAGGCAAATTTTTACCAGGAAGAATTGCAGGGCGTGAAGGTCTGTACGGCGTATGAATATATGCTATGGTGCCAGCGCTAGGATCTAAACGCTAAAAGCGGATAACATGTAACAATTATTTTAATGAAAAAAATGGCATTGACTGGCGGTAAGATCTATACCGGCACAGAAATTATAGAACACAGAGCATTGCTCCTGGATGAAGGAAAAATTGTGGGCATCGTCGATGAGCAGGATCTCCCAGAAGGATATCAACTGCTTGATGTCAAAGGAACCAATATTTGCGCGGGCTTGGTCGACCTGCAATTGTATGGTGATGGTTCGGATTTGTATTCTGCCGAACTTACCTTGGACTCTTTGGAACGGATCTCCAACGGGCTGATTGATAAAGGGACGACTTCCTATATGATGACTTTGGCAACAAATACTATTCAAGTATTCAAAGAAGCCATTCGTATCGCTGAGGACTATCATCATGATGCCTTTTTAGGTCTGCATCTGGAAGGGCCCTTTCTGAATGCAAAAAAACGGGGAGCTCATCCTGAAGAACTGATTATAACGCCAACAAAGGAAAGGATCGAAGAGCTGCTACAGGGAAATAATGTTGTCAGGATGATGACGATTGCACCTGAATGTTTTTCGGACGAGGTGCTGACGTATTTGCAAGGTTATCAGCTGCTGCTCAGCGCTGGGCATAGCAATGCTACTTTCGAGGAAGGAACACATGGTTACGATTCGGGAATTCCGACGAGTACCCATCTGTTCAATGCCATGTCGCCGTTACACCATCGTGAAGTAGGTTTGGTCGGTGCTATTTTTAATCACAAGAGTGCCTGCGCGAGCATTATTGTCGATGGACATCATGTCAGCTTTGAAGCTGTAAAAATCGCCAAACGGCAAATGGGCGAGCGTTTATTTATGATTACGGATGCCGTGGCGGCATGCAGCAAGGGGATTTATCAGCATGTATTGAACGATGGCTATTACGCCTTGCCGGACGGAACAATTTCGGGTGCGGCAATTTCCCTGTTTGAAGGAATCAGAAACTGTGTGGAACAGGTTGGAATTCCCCTGGATGAGGCGATCCGGATGGCTACGACTTATCCGGCTAAGCTATTGCAGCGAAGGGATATCGGGAATTTAAATGCTGGGAGCATGGCCAATGTCATCGTATTTACGGATGACCTCAGGCTGGAACATGTTATCTTTAAAGGGGAGCTGCGTTATTGATCTCCGGATTGCAAGAGTTTCCAGCTAGCAAGAGTTTATAAATTGAATTAGATTGCTTCATAACTGATAATGAAGTATATGCTGTTTCTTTTCATCCGATAGAAATATCTTTTTAAAGCGGATGGGTGACTGCTAAATTTCTTTTCTATTGAAATTTAGCTTAGTTTTGGGGGTTAGTTTGAAAAAAAACATAATATTCTATAGCTTGATGAAACGTTCCTTATTATTTTTAACTACGGCACTCTTTCTTTTGTCTTCTTGTTCTTCCAAGAAAAATAAAAAGCAAGAACCTGTAAACACAAATACCAATGTTGAAATTGTAAAAAAAGATCCCCCTTCAGTTCCGAAGCGAGAGCGGATGAAAAATACGATAGAGACAAAAGAACAGCCTGCGGTTGAAAAAAAGAAGGATATCGTTGTTGATCTTCCACTTGTGCCCCGTGAGTTTCGTGCGGCCTGGGTTGCTTCTGTAGCCAACATCAACTGGCCGAGCAAAAATTATCTCAGTACAGCCGAACAGCAGCAGGAAGCGATTGGTATCCTCGACTTTTTGAAGACTAATAATTTCAATGCAGTTATCTTTCAGGTGCGTCCTTCGGCAGATGCTTTTTATAAGAGCGATCTCGAGCCATGGTCGTATTTTTTGACGGGAACGGAGGGGCAAGCACCGTCCCCCTATTATGATCCACTTGAATTTTGGGTTGAACAGGCGCACAAAAGGGGAATTGAACTTCATGTTTGGTTGAACCCCTACCGTGCACACCATACTGCAGGAGGAGCGGTGACTTCGGCTTCGATGGCGCGCAAAATGCCAGAATCTGTTGTGAAGTTAAAACAGGGCTATTACTGGTTTGATCCATCCAAACAATCGACGCAAGAACATGCGGCACGTGTTGTGATGGATATCGTTAAGCGTTATGATATTGACGGGGTGCATTTCGACGATTATTTTTATCCCTATGCCGAATATAATGGTGGACAAGATTTTCCGGATTCGGACAGCTATAATGAGTTTAAACGCAACGGTGGAACCTTGTCACGTGGTGATTTTAGAAGAAACAGTGTAAACACGTTTATTGAGCGAATCTACAAGGATATAAAAAGGGAAAAAAACTTCGTGAAATTCGGTATTAGTCCTTTTGGAATTTGGAAGCCGGGATATCCTGCCGGAATTCAGGGATCGAGTCAATACGATATGTTATATGCAGATGCTAAATTGTGGTTGAATAAAGGCTGGATAGATTATTTCGCGCCACAGCTTTATTGGCCTATCCAACCGGCGAAGCAGAGCTATACGGCTTTATTAAAATGGTGGGAAAGTGAGAATACAACGGGGCGGCATCTTTGGCCGGGTATTAATACAGTCGGAAGACGTGGCCCTGAATATGTGCAGGAGATTGTGAATCAGGTTGCCGCAGCACGTAATATTTTGCCGGATAACCGCAATGGCGTCATCCATTGGAGTTTGGCCGGACTGATCAAAAATCCAGCAATGACGCAGGCGCTGGTGGAAGGACCATATCAATCTAAAGCTTTGGTTCCGCCGAGTCCATGGCTCAATGCAAACCCTTTGTTGAAGCCGACGTTGCTACTGACGCCACAAGGAAATAATATGTTCTTAAAATGGCAACATCAGCAAATTGACCAAGTTGCGAAATGGGTATTATACCTGAATTATGGCGGCGAATGGAAATATGAGATCTTGGAACCTGGAGTAACGACGAAAGATGTACCAACGGCATTGAATAATAAAAAATTGCAGTATGTTGCGGTAAAGGCTATTGATCGGTTGAGCAATGAAAGCCCTTATATCGCTGAAAAAATTAAATAAAGAGTTTTTGTACTATTTGGAAAAGGGGTATCTGAGATTTCGGATATCCCTTTTGCTTTTTTTATATCTTATCGGATCATCTTATTGGTCTGACATGTGCTTCTATACCGAATGACAGAACGTATTTGTCTTTTTTAGATCACAAATGTTGGTATTTGTTGAAACACAGTGATTTTGTTTTGATTTTTGGCCTGTCCAAAGTAAATTTAGGGATATGGAAGAGATTTATAAAACCGTTAGTGAGTCGGTGATCCGAATTTCACAGTTGATGTTGCCGTCCAACGCTAATTTCGGCGGAAAGATTCATGGCGGATATATTTTGTCGTTGATGGATCAAATAGCCTTTGCGGTAGCGTCTAAGTTTTCGGCACATTATTGCGTCACAGCCTCTGTTGGCAAGGTTGATTTTTTGAAACCGATAGAGGTAGGAGAGCTGGTCACGTTAATTGCATCCGTTAATTACGTTGGCAATTCATCGATGGAAGTGGGAATCCGTGTGGAGGCCATGAATATTCAAACGGGTGAAACGAAGCATTGTAACTCCTCTTATTTTACCATGGTCGCTAAAGATGAGACGGGTAAACCTGCCCGTGTGCCCCGGTTGATCTTGGAGACGGAAAAGGATGTGTTTCGATTTTATCGCTGTGTGGTCAAGATGGAAGTGGACAAAGAGCGTGATCGTGCGATTCATGACCTCGAAACGGATTCAGCCGAGCAACAAGCTTATATTAAAAAACATTATGATGTGAAGATTAACTTGGCTCCTTAGGTTTCCATCTTCTGCCATTCGAAGGTGCCAAGATATTTACTGTCTGTACATTCATTGCTTCCATTTGTTTTATAGAAATATACATAGATGTGGTATGTTCCGATATGTTGGGTTTCGCTTAACTCGACAGATTGCGACTTATGCTTGAGGGTGTTGCGGCTTTCATTTGCAAAGACATTGCTTATTAGCATCTCCTCAGCATTATACAAAACGATCTGGCAACTACTTGAGTCCTGCTGGTACTGTGTAGCAATACTTGTATCGTATTCCCATGAGAGTGTAAATGTGCCGTTCTTCCTATCAA
The DNA here is from genome assembly GCF_003071065.1 of Sphingobacterium athyrii. Lineage (GTDB taxonomy): Bacteria > Bacteroidota > Bacteroidia > Sphingobacteriales > Sphingobacteriaceae > Sphingobacterium > Sphingobacterium athyrii. The sequence continues at coordinate 260,486 of NZ_QCXX01000004.1, forward strand.
GGTCAAACATGAAGGATGTAATGGGATTTGGAGACCCTTTACTTACGCGAAAATCCTCATAATTGATCCTATAACCATTTGCTGTTTTTTCTGTGCCATTGTTAAGGTTATAGGACATCGCATTACTATGTGCCTTTTTATTTGGATTATAATTTTTAAATCCGATCCTTATAAAGGGGAGTATCGGTGAAATGAATTTTTGAATAATGGAAAATCGCGAACGTGCCACAATCTGCTCAGAAGTGGGTTTTTTGCTAGTTTTCTTTGGTAAACCTCTTGCGTAAGTTGTGTTCCCATTGGTAACGAAGACAACTGAACCAGCTTTACCCGAAAGCGTGCCGTTCGCTCCATTTTTAATAATTGCCATAATTTAAATTTACTGTGTTTATTTCTGCTTAAGGTACAAAATAAATACATGTTTATCAATACTATAACTTCTACAATAATACAAATCTTGCAGGGATATATAACGGAGATTACACAAAACTTAAACGGTTATAACCGTTTGAGCACCGAATAATAACCGTATTAGTACCGAACAAGCACCGTATAATTGTAGAAATTATTTAGCTCTTTATATTAAATAATAAGTGCTTTATGCATTAGTGTGGCTTTTTTGCTTGTGGAGTTTGCTGTTTCATTAGGTTTTACTTGATATATGCATTCAATATGCGATTTAAATGGGATTTAAGCGAAGTCAGATTAGATGAAAATGCTGTTTAACTCTGATTCTGCTTTAAATTTTGCTGATAAATGCGTTTTTGTATTGCTTATGCGATCTGTTTTTGGGTTAATTCATGTCGAATCGTGCGTTAATATTTTTATTTTTATTTCTTTTTCAAATAATTACGCATAAACTTGCATAAATACTTCTCTTTTTATAGTATTGTAATATAATTGGTGTAGACCTCGGGTTGGAATCTCCCGTTATGATCAGTTATTAACAACTAACTAAATACCATGAATAAAAAATTACTCTTAATCTGCTCAGGAGTGATGCTATCTACCAGTTTATGGGCACAGACCAAAACGATTACAGGTAAGGTGACAAATGCGTCGGACGGTGGGTCTATGGCAAATGTTACGGTAAGCATCAAAGGTAAACCTGTCAGTACACAAACTAATCCAGATGGAAGTTTCACAATTAAAGCCGAGCCCGGAGATATTTTAATTTTTAGGGCTGTTGGTTCCAAAGAAAAACAGCAACTCGTGGGCTCGGATGCTACAATCAATATTTCTCTTACTGGTAGCGAGGAAGCTCTTGAGGAGGTAGTTGTGACAGCGATGGGGATTAAAAAAGAGAAGAAAGCCTTAGGTTATGCTGTTCAGGATATCAAGTCTGATGAATTGATGAAGAATAAGACTGCCAATGTGGTTAACTCATTAGCGGGCAAGATAGCCGGTGTCAACGTAACGCAGGCTTCGGGCTCTGCGGGGGCTGGAGCACAAATTATCTTACGCGGGGGGACATCTTTGGAGCGGGATAATCAACCTCTGTTTGTTGTAGATGGGGTAATCTATGATAACTCTACAGTTATCGGAGGAAATAGTGCATTCGATGGGGCACAAGCTACAGCAACTTCCAATAGTAACCGTGTGATGGATATTAATCCAGAAGATATTGATAATGTCTCGGTATTGAAAGGACCTGCGGCGGCGGCATTATATGGGTCGCGGGCGGCTGCAGGAGCCATTATTATTACTACAAAAAAAGGGCAGGAAGGTCGTACTGAAATCGGTTTTTCAAGTAGATTTTCAAATAACTGGGTTAATCGGTTGCCGGAGCAACAAGGAAAATATAAACGTGGCTATTACAATAGTGCTGGCGTATTGGATGATTATACAACTCAATCTTGGGGTGAAAAATTTGGAAATAATGATGTCGTGTATAACAACGTGAAAGATTTTTTCCAGCATTCAACAGTATTTGATAATACGGTTAATTTATCGGGGGGAAGTAAAAATGGATCCTTCTATTTGTCTGGTTCTCGCTTTGACCAAAAAGGGATCGTTCCAAATACGAGCTTTGATAAAACCACATTCCGCTTTAATGGTGATCAAAAATTTGGTAAGTTGACTGTAGGTGCCAATGTCGGGTATTCGCTGGCTAATACAGATAAAACGTTGACCTCTGCTGGTTTATGGGGTTCAGGTGGTGCGGGAGCGATGGAGTCCTTGTATAGTTGGTCGCGAAGCGATAATATGAGAAAATACCTTAACGACGATGGGACAAAGTATCGGATGTTTGAAGGACGTCAGCCTTTGGAATCAGATGTCGAAAATCCATATTGGACGATTAACCGGAATATATTAGGGGATAATACAGAGCGTATTACGGGAAGTATCAATGCTACGATGCCTATTTTTGACTGGTGGAACCTTACCTATCGTGTGGGAATGGATAGTTACCTGACAAAAAACTCAACGATTATCGGTGAAGGAGGTGCAATCAAAAAACCTTGGCAACAGGGGATGATGTCTGAGAGTGATTTCAAATACAACTATTGGTCTTCCAATATCATGTCCAATTTCAATAAAAAGGTGGGCGATTTTGATCTGGGGGCTTTAGTAGGTTTTTTCTCTGAGCAAACCAAAACAACCAATAATCGGCGGATGGGCTATCATTTTGAAGCGCCTGGTTTTTACAGTTTTGAAAATATAGAATTGGCGAATAAGCAGTTTAGCGTTAATAATACAAAGAAACGTTTATTTGGTTTATATGGTGAGTTTCGCGCTTCCTATAAAAATATGTTGTTTTTGAATGTTACGGGTAGAAATGACTGGGCATCAACACTTCCTGCGGATAATAGGTCTTATTTTTATCCTTCTGTCGGCGGTAGTTTTGTGTTCACTGAGCTGATGAAAGACAGTCGTCCAGAATGGCTGGATTTTGGAAAGTTAAGAGCGTCTTGGGCGAGAGTTGGAAAAGATGCTGATCCTTATGTTACGAATACCTATCTGTGGAAACCAATTCAATATTTAGGTGGAATAGTTGGACTGGGAAATAATTGGCAGAAAGGTAATCCGTATTTGAGGCCAGAGACAACAGGCTCGTTTGAAATTGGGGCTGAATTGCGTTTCTTTAAAGGCCGATTGGGAATAGATTATGCTTACTATACTAACAATTCCTACAATCAGATTCTATCTCCTCGTTTGGCTCAATCTATTGGTTATATCTTTGCTTCGGTTAATGCTGGTGATATATACAACAAAGGAATGGAATTGTCTCTGACTGGCAAGCCGATTGTTAAGAAAGACTTTGTTTGGGAATCGACATTAAATATGTCCAGAAATAAAGGGACAGTAGATAATCTATTGGCGGGTGTCAATATTCTTTATGTGACTGATGTGCAGGTTGGTAATGCAAAAGCAGCTTCTTTTAATGGCGGAAATTTTATGGGAATCTCTGGTTCGCAATGGACACGGACTCCTGATGGAAAGGTTGTTTTGGATGTAAATACAGGTATGCCAGTAAGTGACAACCAAGTGACATATAATATTGGAAACCGTGAACCTAAGTTGACAGGTGGATTCAATAATAGCTTGACCTATAAGAATTTTAACCTTTCCTTCTTATTTGACTTCCGTATAGGCGGTGACATTTATAACGGTACAGATTATGCGATGACGGTCGGTGGGATGAGTAAACGAACTGAGGATCGTGATCAGCTGGTATTGAGCGGTGCAATCCGTAATGGAGGAACGAATGATGCTCCGGTATATGAAGACAAGACGTTTACATTTTTAGCGGATCAGATGTACGACGTTAAAGGGGTGTCTACCAGTGGAAGAAAGATTATCCAGGATTATTGGAGTGATTTTTACGCACGGGAAAGCGCAAACTTTATGGTGAAGACAAACTGGTTGCGGTTGCGCAATATCTCTGTTGCTTATAATTTCTCGGATGGTGTATTAAAGAATGCCGGTGTTTCAAAAGTTGTAAAAGGTTTGACAGCAACGTTGACGGGAACTAACTTATGGTTATTGACCAATTATAAAGGGCTTGATCCGGAAGCGTCGGCTGCTGGTTCTGGTGTGAGAGGTTCGAGTTCGGTAGGGATAGATTATAATGGTGTCCCTAGTACGGCTGGCGTTATGTTTGGTTTAAATTTTAGATTTTAAGATAGAAAAGTCATGAATAAATATAAGAGAATAGTCTCATTTCTGTTGGTTCTAACTTTATTTTCGTCCTGTAGCAAAAATTGGTTGGATATCAATGTAGATCCAAATACGCCGTCGAGTACTGTCGCTTCGGTGCAAAGTCGTCTGGCGTGGATACAGCATTATTATTTATATGCGCAAGGGACAGCAGGAACACGCGCAAGCTTTGTGACACAGCAATTGACATTTGTCAATGGTACAGCTTCAAATAGTATGATTGCTGGCTGGAATCCTCTGCCTGGTATGTCAACAACACCTTATCAATTCTTTTTTATAGGAGCAGGGGCAAACTTCAAGGATATGGAGGAAAAGGCAAAATCTGAAAATGCTTATCACTATCTTGGAGCATTGCATGCTATTCGTGCTATGGGCTTTATGCTGATGACAGATTGGTACGGCGAGATGCCGTATACAGAAGCATTGGGGTCTTATATTACGCCAAAATTTGACGATGGAAAGGTGATTTTCGAGGGTTGTCTTGCTGATATAGATAAGGCAATCGAATATTTCAATATGGCGCAACCGGCTGCTACTGCCCCTTTATCTGCAGGTGATAGCTGGAATGGTGGTGATGTCAAGAAATGGTTGAAAATGTGTTATGGGCTAAAAGCAAGGTGGCTAAATAATCTTTCAAAAAAGACTAGTTTGTATAAGCCTGATGAAATATTGACAGCGTTAAACAATGCTGCTACTTCAATTGGAGAGAGTACAGTGGTGTCGCATATTGATGATAAATCAGACAATATTGGTGATATCCTTTTTGCAGATCCTGTTAAAACGTCGATTGTGTTTAACAATGCTGGAATGAATACAAATACTTTGGTTACCAAATGGTATGAAGATCTTCTGACCAACTTTGATAATAAAGGTGTGGAAGATCCGCGGGCGGATAAATTACTCCCTTGGGCAGAGTTCGGTTCACCAAAGAAATTTGTTCGTTCGAAAGGAGTTGATATGAAATCAAATATTAGGATGAATTCAGGGCCAATAGCATCATCTTACAACGATAAATCAGTTGCAATCCAAAGCAATGGACGGAGTGTTGCTCCACACTCATGGTATATCAACAATGCTAATACTGCACGATGGGGTGATACGGTGTATGTTTCGATTAAAAGTAGTTCCGTCGGATATGATAGCGATGTGTCCGATATATATAAATGGAATGATGGTACGGTTGCTGCTTCGGGTACATTTTACTCGCGCCCTGATGCGCCGACTCATTTAGTTGCTTATCCTGAAATGTGTTTTATCAAAGCTGAAGTGCTATTCAATAAGGGGGATAAGGCTGGAGCTTTTAATGCGTATAAAGATGGGATTAAAGCACATATAGATTTAATGAATGCCAAATTAAACACTTACGGAAATGTTAATGTGAGTAAATCCCCGATGGACCAAACTAAAATTGATAATTTCCTTAATAAAGGTATTGGCACTGCTGGAGATATCACACTGGCAAAAATTATGATGCAGAAATTTATTGCCCTATCATTCTCACAACAGAATTGGAACGATATGCGTCGTTATGATTTCAGTAATTCCGTGTATCCGGGTTGGGCTGTGCCTTACGAATATACAGTAACCGCCGCCGCTCAGACGAAAATACCAATCGGAAAACAGTTTAGAAGAGTACGTCAGGTTTCTCACGAAATCAATTATAATTCAGATAATCTGAAAGCTTCTCATCCAAATGCGCTAAATGACGATATATGGTCATTCCCGGTTTGGTGGGATATCAAAGAATAGATTAAATTTGAAAGCCGCAACTGCGGCTTTCTTCATATAATATTTTTCGTAATGCAATACTTAATAAAATTTTTCTTTGTCGTACTTCCATTTTCGCTTTTCGCTCAATCACCTAAGATTGTTCAAAAGCCGATCACGTGGAATCAGGAGCGGATACAGTTATCCCTTGATTATTTGAAAAATAGGCATGGTTTAAACCAGTCTGCACCGACAATACAGCCAAAAATGGTTGTCGTTCACTGGACTGCAAACAATAGTGTGAAAGCAACATTCAACACGTTCAATCCGGTGAAACTGCCGGGAAGACCCGAACTGACAAAAGCCAGTGCCCTAAATGTCTCTTCCCAGTATGTCATTGACCGTGATGGAACGATCTATCAATTTTTGCCCGATACCGTTTTTGCCCGACATACTATTGGACTCAACTACTGTGCGATCGGTATCGAGAATATAGGTAGCCGTCAGAACCCCTTGACGGATGCCCAATTAAAAGCAAATGAAGAACTTATTCGTTGCCTCAGTAAGATGTATCCCATTGAATATGTGATCGGTCATCATGAGTACCAGCGCTTTAAAAAGACTGCCTTATGGAAGGAAACTGATCCGAAATATATCACAGGTAAAGATGATCCGGGGGATAAGTTTATGCAGCGATTGAGAAAATATCTTGCTGATCTTAAATTAAGTAAAATACCGTAATTTTTTTGTACTTTATAAAGCCGAATGAATCCTGTTTATTCGGCTTTTTTCGTTATTAAGCGTTTTTTTTATTGTCTTTTGTTTTAATATATGCGTTTTTATGCTATATTTGGTAAAAGAAATATATAAACCAATATTTTTACCTAAAATCCATTTTGTAAATGATGGGTGATTTGAGAAATTTCGTCTCGGTAGCTACTTGCTAGGCAAGGGGGCTATATAGTTATTAAACCTAATTAACTAATTAAATTATTTATGTATGAAAAGAAGTCTGCTCTTGCTAATGAGCTTACTATGTATGTACTGTACTGTTTTTTCCCAAAAAATCATTACAGGTAAAGTAACCGATTTAAAAGGTGAAGCGTTAAGAGGCGTTACCGTTCTGGAAAAAGGAAAGAACACGCAATCTGCTACAAATTCTGCGGGCGTTTACAAGATTACGACGGGTGACGATGCGACATTGGTCTTTCGGTCCGTAGGTTATGTGTCTAAAGAGGAGGTCGTTCGGGGACGGTCGGTTATTAATGTTGTTCTTTCGGATAATAGTGCTTCAATAGATGAGGTTGTTGTGACTGCCTACGGTATAAAGAGGGATAGAAAAACCTTGGGGTACTCAACGCCAATCGTTTCTGGTGATGATGTGTCAGATACACAGCGGGAATCCTTTTTTCAGGGGCTGCAAGGTCGTGTGCCCGGTTTGTCAATTAATAGTACGAGCGGTTTGCCCGGTGCTTCTGCTCAGATTGTCCTTCGTGGATTTGCCTCCATATCTGGAGATAATAATGCACTTATTGTTGTGGATGGCATACCTATCAATAATTCCACAATCAATGAGAATGATTTGGCAAGTAATGGCGCGAATCAGAGTTTGGATTATTCCAATAGAGCCATGGATATCAATCCGGATGATATTGAGACCTATACGGTTTTAAAGGGGCCTGAAGCTACAGCTCAGTTCGGCAGTCAAGGTGCTGGTGGAGCTATTTTGATTACAACAAAACGCGGTAAGGTGGGTAAATTTACTACGAACTATACCTTCTCGGGACGTGTTGAGAGCGTTAATAAATTTCCTGAAAGACAATATGTTTATGCACAAGGGTTAAATGGCTCTTATGATGGGACGGCATTGACAGCGCTTGGGCCCCGTTATCCTGAAGGTGTTCATATCTATGAGGATAATGTGCAAAATTTCTTTACAACGGGATATAATCAAAAGCATAGCCTAGCTTTTGAGGGTGGAACAGAAAAGGTGACTTATCGCTGGTCAAACGAGTATAATAACAATACAGGAATTGTTCCTAATACACTGTATAGGCGCTTTTCAACGCGCTTAAACAGTACAGCTAAATTTGGAGATAAATTAGAATTCAATACTTCGCTCAATTATATTTATTCAAAAAATGATAAGGTTAGGCGCGGTGCATCCGGTTATCTGATGACATTGATGAGTTTTAATCCTATTTTTGATGTTCGTGACTGGATTGATGAAAAGGGAAACCGTGTGCTTCATAACTCCGATATTTTTAATGAAAGGGATAATCCTTTTTGGGATGTTTATCGTAATACAGCTCATGATATTGTTAATCGTGTGCTTGCAACTTCTAATATCACCTATCGGGCAAACAATTGGTTGAGCCTTAATGGGATTATTGGGGTTGATTATTCTAATACGCTGGGCCAAAGTGTGTATCACCCGCAATCTTATTCTGGTTCTGGTTCTGCTAGTGCTGTACGAAATGGTTCGATTAACGAATACCAGGTAAATGGCCGTATTCTTTCAGGATCTTTCATGGCTAACGTAAAAAAGAATTTGTCAAAAGACTTTTCTTTTCGTGCAAATCTTGGAGCTGAATTTAAGGATTATGACTTTTTGACAAATTCACAATATGGCGAAGATTTTTATGATCCAGACTTTTATAGCATTAATAATACTTTTCCAAGTTCACGGCTTGTAAAGAGTGCTGCGGCGAATTTTCGGACAGTGGGATTTATGGCACAGACCGGGTTTGGTTATCTAAATGATATGATTTACCTGAATTTGACCGGTCGTTTAGATGCGGCCTCGCGTATGATGCCTAATAATCCATACTTTGCCTATCCTTCTGCTTCCTTGGCTTTTAATTTTACCGACCTGGATTTTTTCAAAGAGAAGGTGTCTTGGATGACCAACGGAAAGTATCGGATTTCGGTAGGTACGACTGGGAAAGCTCCTTATAAGAGTTATTATACCCTTTCAAATTTTGAACCAAAGAATACGACGGGCGGAGGGTTTGCCTATGGTGTTAATGGTGGAAACCCTAATTTGAAAGCAGAAAAAACGAGAGATTTTGAAACAGGTTTAGAGTTGGCCTTGCTGGATAGGAGACTGACCTTTGATTTTAGTTATTTTAATCGGTTAAGTACCGGCCAGATTATTATGCCTAGATTGAGTTATGGCTCCGGATTTGTGCTGCGCATGATGAATGGCGGTGAAGTGAAAACTTATGGTACGGAATTGCAGACAACGATTAATCCGATCAGAAGGGATAATCTTAATTGGGATCTAACCTTCAACTTTACACAATATAAGGGTAAGGTGCTGTCGCTTGCGGAGGATCTTCCGGAGCTATACGAATCAGATACCCAAGTATTGGGTGGTGTTCGCTCTGGAGTGGTTCCGGGGTACAGTATTGGTACGTTGACGGGTACCCGATTCAAGAGAAATGATCGTGGTGATGTCTTGATCAATGCACAGACAGGATTGCCAATTGCAGGTACAGACCGCTATTATCCTATTGGAGATCGTATTCCTGATTTTACGCTTGGAATCATCAATAAATTGACCTATAAGGATTTTTACCTTACATTTTTGTGGGATTGGCGAAAAGGTGGGGATGTACTGAATGGGTTGGATTATCGGTTGTATATCAATGGGATGTCTTCTAAAACGTTGAATAGGGAAGAGCCAAGGGTGATTCAAGGAGTGCTGGAGGATGGCTTGCAGAATACCGAAAATCCGACAATCAATAGGATTGCTGTGACACCTTATTCTTCTTCTGGGTATTATACTGTAAATACTGAACCTCAGATGTTTATAGAAAAGGATATTTATACAGTACGTCTGCGCGATGTTACATTGAGGTATAACTTGCCGAAGCATCTGACAAGAAAAATTGGGGAGCAAGCTGGTCTGAGTGTATTTTTTACAGCTACTGATGTTTTTTTGTTTACAAATTATACAGGATTAGATCCTGAAAGTAATATGAATACCCCTGGCTTAGGCGGTATTGGTGGCTATGGTATCGACTTTGGGAACATGGCGAAACCTAGGGGTTTTAACTTTGGTCTTACTTTAAAATTATAGGAGGAAAAAGAGATGCGGAGACGTTTCTATATAATCGTTGTTGCGGTGCTCATGGTGATGAGTGGTTGCAGAAAATACCTGGATATTAATGAAAATCCATCTAATCCACAATTGGTGAAAGCGGAATTGTTGCTGGCTCCCATAATAGCTCAAATGGCTAGTGGGTATTCGCAGGATCAGCGGCAAATGAATAAGTTTAATCAAAGCATCCTCGGGGGGAGCAGTGATGTTTCTTCCAAAGTTTGGGAAAAGCACGGTTTTCCTGAGAGGAGTGATGTTGGTGGAGTTATGTGGCGTATGGTATATTTTGATCTGGGTTTGAATCTGGAACGTATGATAAAAGATGCGGTTGAAAATGAAAAATATGAATATGCGGCGATAGGTTATGCGATAAAAGCCTGGGGCTATCAATCTTTGACAGATTACCATGGGCCAATTATTTTGGACGAGGCATTTCGTTCAAATCAGCTTTCGTTTAAATATAACGATCAGCCAGAGGTATATGCTAAGGTGAGGCAGTGGTGTGATTCTGCTTTGTTGTACCTGGATAAAAAAAGTCCAATAGATTATAGTGCTTCATTGAATTCGGTTAAGGGGGATAATTTGTACCGTGGCAACATGGAGCAGTGGCGGAGGTTTGTCTATGGCTTGAAAGCGATACAGTATATTCATTTGATAAACAAGCAGGATTTTAAAAATAAATATGTTGATTCTATTGCTCGATTTGTCGATTTGTCTTTCCAGTCTATAACTGATGACGCCGGGGTGAAATTTACTGGAGATAAATCTGCAAATGCAAATGTTGTGAGCGCGTTGTTTGGTATCTATACAACTTCATACTACAATCGTGCTGGAAAGCCTATCGTTAATTATCTTACGGGAGGGCTTCGTGGTACACCGATCGAAAATCCCAAATCTTCAACGGACCCTCGTTTATCCCGAATGCTGATGATGAATAATGCAAAGGATAGTATTTATATAGGTGGTGAGCCAAATGTCACCAACAGTACGGTACCCAATATTTTGGGTGAATTTGTGAACAATACATATCAAGGGAAATTTATCTTTAGAAATACTGTTGATTTTCCTTTAATGACATATGCACAGTTGCAGCTGGTAAAAGCGGAGGCGCTGTTTATTAAAGGTGATAAATCCGGGGCATATGATGCGTATCAAAAAGCAATTGTAGCCCATATGAACTTCGTAAATAGGTATATAGATAATAAAGAGGTCGCTATTTCACTGAATGATGTAAAGGCTTATCTGGAAGGTGGGGATGTCGCAAAGTCTGCTGCGGACTTGACTTTGGCTGATATTATGGGGCAAAAATATATTGTTCAATGGGGTTGGGGTGGTCTCGAGCAATGGTGTGATCTTAGGAAGTATCATTATAATCCTGACGTCTTTAAGCAATATATTCCTTTAAGTGGCAGTCAGCTTACTTATAATGATTACTGTTACAGGGTGCGGCCGCGGTATAATTCCGAGTATGTTTGGAATGAGAAAGAATTGGACCGCTGGGGAGCCCTGGATCCTGAATATGTGATTAAACCTACATGGTTTGTTACTTCTGAGAATTAAACAAAATAGATGGAGTGTTATGAGAATTTTAAATACAATTATGGTTTTTGGGCTGGTGGCATTTGGACTGGTTGCTTGTCAAAAATCTATTCAAGACTTTGGTCAAGTTGATTTCTTGGGTGAAAGCGATGTTATTGTTAAAATAAATATGGCGTCGATTTATCCTGATGACCGTTATATGTATGTTAAGTTTGATGGGCAACGCGTTACCTCTCTAATTAGGGGGCGGGAGCCGTTTCCGGGCGGTGGATATAACACAAGGGGTGATTCACGTCCAGATTTCTTGAAATATAAGGCGGGTAATATCAGAGTTCAGGTAGGGTTGCCTTATCGTGTGGATGATGGTAGGGATTCTGTTGTCCTGTATGAGGCGCAGGTAAATTTTGAGGCAGGAAAAAGGTATACCTTGCATGTCACTGATACTGCCAGTAATACCAGGATGATTTTGAATGAAGAGGATCTATCCCGCCCTGATTCTACAAAGGCCCGTTATCGATTCACGAATCTGATGCCTAATGTTCCTGCTATAGACTTGTACTATGGAGCGGCGGCAACTGCGGCTGAGCCGACTCAAGATTCGTTGGTCGCAAAAAATGTCAAATACTTGGAGACAAGTCCTTATTTTGAGTTGAACCGTATAGCGACAAGAACTTGGAAAATTCGTCCTGCGGGCGCTCCTGTCACAAATGCTTCGGTGATTGCATTTTATTCAAATGCAGGTGCTACGCTCGATCGGAGGTCGTATACAGTATACGCATTGGGATACAATGGGTTTACAAACACGATTATGAAACCTTATCTATCATTTTTTTTAGTTAGATAGTTATGAAAAAGAACCTATTAAATGGTCTCACTGGGATGGGGCTGATGCTTGCTTTGTTTTTTGCTTCTTTCGTTTCGTGTAAGAAACGGGATGATTATCCTAAATTCAATGAAAAAAAAGAAGAAATTGTTCCGGATGATATTATTCCTCCAGATAATAAAATTGAAAAAATTACCGAAAAAATTATTAATCAGGCGGATGTAGTTGGGCGTTTTCAGATGGATTCTACAGTCAATCTGGCTGATGGATTAGAAAGGACCCATATTCGCTTTCTCAATAAATTGAATCAACCAACGAGCATTCAGATCTTGGAGGTAGATCTCAAGAAAAAGATAGTTCCGTATGTGATGAGTTCATTTGATGATAATCTTTATGTTGCGCAACCGATTCCCGATATGGCTAAATATAATGCGGCTTCATCTGGAGGAGAGCTCCTTGCTGCAATTAATGGGGCTACTGCTTCTACTTATTCCTACATTAAAAATGGGCGGAAGATCAATATTTCTACTACTTCTGGAATAGAAAAGACCAGGCCATTTTTCGCTGTTCAGTTTGATGGGGCGTCCTTTATTGGAAATTGTTTTGATACGGTCCAGTTTAAATTTGAGCCTTATGATATCAACAAGTTTAAGGGGTTAATCTCTGGAACGAGCTGGTTGCAGTATAGGGGCGCTGTGATCGTATCTACATCGGCCGTGGTGCAGGCAAATACTGCACTCGGTTTGTCTTCTGATAAATCTACTTTGTATGCCGTTGTTGTTGATGGAGCCAATGGTAATTTTTCAGTTGGAATGACTTTTAATGATTTGGCGCGGGTCATGAAGGTAATTGGCTCTTATGATGCATTTGTGGTGAATAGTGGTAATGCTAGTGTGATGACTCAAAGTCAGTTTTCGGTAGGTTCGAGTGGACAGGCTGTGTGGAATATTGTAAATAGGCCTCCTGTAAGTATGGTGGGAAGTTTAAACGGGGTTGGCTTTGTGAAAATGAAATAATGCGGGTTAAAATAGCTTAAATCGATTAAAGTCGGAAGAATTTCTTCCGACTTTTTTATTGTATGTGATAAGCTTTTGGTGAGTTTTTTTTTGCTGTTTTGCCGTGTTTTGCCGTATTGTTAAGGATTTGTTAATTGTATCATATATATTACATTTATGTGTTTATAATACACTAAGGATCTAATGGTTGTTTCATATAATTTCTGTTTAATTCATTGTTAATTAGGTTTTTGTGTATTTGTTTAATTATTATGTTTACTGTTTAATAAGATGTTGTCTAAGAGGTTGTTTTCTTATTAATAAGTGAACACTTACTTTCATTTGCGTTTTTATGAGCATTTTTGTTTTAAAAACGAAAAGATTCACTTACTTTTATCCTGATTTTCAATTATCCATGCATAAAACTGCATTTTGTGGATGGTCTAATGTCTATTTATGATGAAACATACCTTGCTAAAATTAACCATTGTGGTCGCTACCTTCTCCTTTATCTCCTGTGGTCATTCACTTAGATCGGTTCAGGCGGATAAAAAAAGTGATGTAAGAGTGGTGGGAGAGACAGCCAGTGCTGTAATTACTCCGGGCGCTGACCAGTTGCCGTTGTATCTGTCACAGTTAAAAGGCAGGAAGGTTGGGATTATGGGAAATCAGACTTCAATTGTGGGGGCTGACAAAAGGCATCTCGTAGATGTTCTGCTTGAAAATAAAGTGGATCTGAAGTTTGCCTTTGCTCCAGAGCATGGTTTTCGTGGTAATGTTGAACGTGGAGAGAAATTTGGTAATGACATAGATCGCAAAACAGGATTGCCTTTGTTTACCCTGTATGGAGGAAATAAAAAACAAGATTCAATTGTCAATTCCATTGATGTGATGATTTTTGATTTACAAGATGTCGGTGCACGTTTCTATACGTATATTACTTCCTTGCACCGTGTCATGGAGTTATGCGCAAAGCACAATAAGAAGTTGATTGTGCTGGATCGTCCCAATCCAAACGGTGATCAGGTAGATGGTCCTGTGCGGCACGACGATAAATTTAAGTCTGATGTTTCCTGGCATAAAATCGCAATGATCCATGGGTTAACGATCGGTGAACTCGCGCAGATGATCAATGGGGAAAAATGGTTGGAGAATGGGCGTCAGGCTGACCTAGAGATAATAAAAGTTCAAAACTGGGATCATAAAAAGATGTACGATCTGCCGGTAATTCCATCGCCAAGCCTGCCTAATCAGCTTTCCGTGCGTCTGTATCTGTCTTTATGCTTGTTTGAAGGTACGGATATCTCGGTAGGCCGCGGTACTGACTGGCCCTTCCAGGTGCTGGGCTATACAAATCCAGTCTATGGGTCTTTCACTTTTACTCCAGGGGAGCGACATGGTATGTCAAAACATGTTGAGGGGAAAGGTGCTAAAAATTATGGTATTGATCTAAGAGGACTTGGTCCTGATAATCAAAAATTTACACTAAAATATCTTTTAGACTTCTATCAGAAAACACCAGACAAGTCCACTTTTTTTGCGAGACCTGAGTTTTTTGATAAGCTGGCTGGTACAGACCAGCTGCGCAAGCAGATTATTGCGGGAGAGTCCGAGGTGCAGATCCGGGAATCTTGGGCTGCTGACTTAAAGGCTTACAAACAGATGCGCAAAAAGTATCTGCTGTACACTGATTTTGAATGAGGTACGGCAAACAATACTAACGAATAACTAACAATACTAACTAGAATCATTTATTTTTAAAACTCTATAATCAATGAGAAAATTTGTACTATTTTCTGTTGCTCTTGGATTGAGTTTTCCTTCTGAATCCTATTCTTTCGTAAAGAAAGAGGGCGCTTTGAGCAGTGCTAACTTGACGGGTGCCCTGCTTCGCTCTTCATCGAAGACTTCGGTTCAAAATACGGTGCAAGGTACTGTAACGGATGGAAAAGGCCCAGTCTCAGAAGTAAGCGTTTCTGTCATTGGCGGAAATGTGTCTACAAAAACCGATGCGCAGGGGCATTTTAAGATTACAGCTGCGGTGGGAAGCAAATTGCGTTTTTCATCCATTGGGTATGTTGCGCAAGATGTCACCGTTACTTCGAATACACTTAATGTGACATTGGTTGATGATAATCAATCGTTGGAAGAAGTGGTTGTGGTAGGTTATGGTACCCAAAAGAAAGGAAATCTCACTGGTGCGGTTTCAACAATTAATGTAAAGGACAATTTACAGGGACGTGCTATTGCGGATATCGGCCGTGGTATTCAAGGGACTACACCGGGTTTGACTGTAGTCGTGCCAAGTGGAGAGGTCGGTTCTGATCCTGTGATGAAAATAAGGGGCCAGATAGGATCGATCGCTGGACAGTCGAATCCCTTGATTTTATTAGATAACGTGGAGATTCCAAGTATCCAGTTGGTTAACCCAGCGGATGTAGAATCCATTACGGTATTGAAAGATGCAGCGGCAGCTTCCATCTATGGGGCCAAAGCAGCATTTGGGGTGGTATTGATCACGTCAAAAAAAGGCGCTAAAGGTGGAGATACCTTTAATATCAGCTATAATAATAATTTTTCTTTCCAGAACTCAGCTGTTGACTATAATATGGGCGATGTGAATGCGCTTAAGTATTCGCTTGAGGCTGCGGAAAGGATTGGTGAAACCGAAGCGGGGGCATTCTATAAAGTCAATAGGCAGAGTTATGATCTAGCCGTTAAATGGAAAGAGAAATACGGCGGTACAATTGGTGCCAATGATCCGACTGTATATGGACGTGACTGGTATGTGAATCCTGCTGAGCCAACAAAAAAATATGGTGTCCGTACTTATAATGTACAGGATTATATGATTCGCAAGGCGGCGCCTACTTCACAGCATGATCTAAGTATCTCTGGTACTTCGGGAAAAACGGATTATAATCTAAGCATGGGCTTGTTGAATCAATCTGGAATGATGAAGCCTACTGACCACGATCAATTCAGACGGACAAATGCTGCTTTACGTTTGTCTACGGAATTGAATAAATACCTGACTGTACGTGGTGGTGCAATTGTGTCACGCCGCAAAAAGGAGTATCCGTATACGACAAGTTCCACAACGGCCGACCCTTGGTTGTACTTATACCGCTGGAGCTCGTTATATCCGATGGGCTACGATGAAAATGGTAAGATGATCCGGAGCCCATGGAGTGAAGTTTCTTCAGCAAATACGGCTAGTTTCCAAAATAATTATCTGAATTTGAATTTGGGAGCTACCGTAAATATTATGAAAAACTGGAAGATAGATTTTGATTATACCTTCTCTAATCAGGAAGAAATTACGACACAGCCGGGTACGCGTTTTACTGCTGCAGATTCTTGGATTGCAGGTGTGGCGCGTAAGGATGCGGCCGGAGCTCCAGTCTACGTCAATTCGGATGGTCAGGTTGTGCCTGCCGGTACACAGGGGGCTTCGGCAGCCTATGATCTGAATTATTATATGTATACTGCGAATGGAGCTAATCCAGACCATTTTCTACGTGCAGCGGGGAATCGCCGTAACAACACGATCAATGCTGTTACAACTTATAATTTGAATATTAATGATGACCATGAATTCAAGTTTTTGGCCGGTATCAACCGCGTGACCTTGGATTATGATATGAATTCCTCTCAGACCTTTAATCTGCTTGATATCAAAAATCCGCAGCTGGGATTTGGTGTGAATACTTCATCACAGCAAGCTAAAGGGGATGCTTTATGGGAGGCACAGCTCGGTTATTTTGGCCGTGTAAACTATGCGTACAAAAATAAGTACCTGTTTGAGGCTAATATCCGTTACGACGGTTCTTCGAAATTTCCAAAAGACCTGAAATGGCAATGGTTTCCTTCCTTTTCTGCTGGCTGGGTCGCATCCGAAGAAAGTTTTATGGAATGGGCAAAACCTACATTAAATCAATTGAAATTTAGAGGATCTTGGGGATCAATTGGGGATCAGACGGTATTGCCAAGTTTATATACTTCGACGCTGATTCCTGGTGATATCAACTGGTTGGGCGCAGATGGAAGCCGTTATTATAATATTGGAACACCATCAGCGGTGCTCAGTAGTTTGGGTTGGCAGCGAATTGAAACCACAGATATTGGTTTGGATATGCGGATGTTCAAAAATAAATTCGGCGTGGTGTTCGACTGGTACCGTCGTGATACAAAAAATATGATTGTTCCTAGTGGTAATGTCAGTGCGACTTTTGGTGCTCCGCCGCCACAGGGCAACTTTGGTGCATTGCGTACGCAAGGCTGGGAGTTGGCGATGGATTTCAATCACCGTTTTGAGAATGGGCTTGGATTCAATGTTCGTGGGACATTATCGGATGCTAAATCAACTATCCTGAAGTATACAGATACAAAAGTGATTTCTGATTACTATGTTGGTAAAGATGTTGGTGAAATTTGGGGTTACCGTACAGATAGGTTGTATCAGGCATCTGATTTTGAGTATGATGCTTCTGGAAAGATGGTGGAGATTGATATAAATCAGAAGAAATTTAATAAGCTTTCTGATCCAAATGGAGCGTATAATACATTTTCAACGGACAGTAAGTTCCGTTGGGGACCTGGAGATGTTAAGTTTGTTGATTTGAATGGTGACGGTAAGATCGATAAAGGAGCAGAAACATTAGGTGATCATGGTGATTTGGAGATTATCGGTAATGAAACTCCACGTTATGAATATGGTTTCCGTCTCGGGCTTGATTACAAAGGCTTTGATTTCTCTGCATTTTTACAAGGTGTGGGCAAGCGTCAACTTTGGGGGAATGGGTTCTTGACTATTCCCGGGTATAACTCGTCAGACGGTGCGATGCCTGCAGCAATTGCGGATAACTTCTGGACAAAAGATCATACAGATGCCTTCTATCCTGCTGCATTTAATAATGCGGCGAGTAATGATGCGAATAATATGGTAAAACAATCGCGTTATCTATTGGACATGTCTTATATGCGTATAAAGAATATTACGCTAGGGTATACTTTGCCTTCGTCATTGACAAATAAAGCTTATATCAAAACGGCAAGAATATATACTTCTTTAGAGAACTTTTTTACGTTTGATAAGTTGAATGGTTTGCCTGTTGACCCAGAGGCAATTAATGGTTTCTCTATATTTAATGAGAAGAATTACAACTCGGGTAGAACAGGGGTGGGGACGCCAATGTTCAAATCGGTTTCGTTTGGTGTCCAAGTTAACTTCTAAAATTTACAAAAATGAAACTTACAAAGAAAATAGCTTTTTTGGCGCTGGGGGCAACAGTTTTATTGTCCTCCTGTAATAAAGATGTTTTGGATCGTGATCAGTTAACCAATATAGAAGATCAAAATAGCTGGGGAAACGAGCTGGCTTTGCGTCTGTATGCAAATGGATTCTATCCGAATTTTTTTACTGGTAATAATTCGGGCTATGCAACTGCTTATGCTCCTGTAACAGGTTATAATTTTTCAGATGACCTGACAAAGAGAAATATTCAGGATAATTTTGAAAATACTGTTCCTTCTACCCGCAAAAATGAATATGCAAGTACAATTGCTTTGATGGAGACCCCGCAAATGTTGCGGGAATATTCAGGTCCAACATGGAATTTTGTTTATGTCAGAAAGGCAAATATTTTTGTTGACCGCATTGAGCGTGTAACCAGGCCTAATATTAATGATGAAACTTATCGTCACTGGATGGCTGTGGCTCGTTTTTTCAGGGGGTCGGAATATAGTCGTCTGGTAGAGGTGTTTGGTGATGTTCCTTATTATGATAAGGAGCTGAAAGATACTGAGACGGATCTTTTGTACAAAGACCGGGATAATCGCAGTGTGGTCATGGATCGCGTGTATGAAGATTTTCAATATGTACTGGATAACATGCGGACAAATGACGGGAAGCAATACCTAAATAAATATGTTGCAGCATCTTTTATTTCTCGTTATATGTTGTTCGAAGGGTCTTATTTATACTATCACAATATAGATAAAGAAAGAGCGAAGAAATATTTGGAGTTAGCTCAGAAAGCGGCCGAAGTTGTGATGAATTCTGGTGCTTATAAATTTACAAGTGATTTTAAGAGTCTTTTCGCGTCGGAGGATTTAAGTGCCAATCAGGAAGTGATCATGTATCGTGCTTATGACGCGACTAAAAATGTCACGCATAGTGTTGGTTCGTATAGCAACGGTACAGAACGTCAGGATAATGCATCCAATCTTGTTCTTGTCAAGTCGTTTCTGTGTAATGACGGAAAGCCTTGGCAAAACTCATCTGTGGCAAATGCGAACAGTTTCTCCATTAAAGATTTAGCTGTTACACGAGACCCTCGTTTTGAGGCTTCATTTTATGAGAAACCATTAACTTCCTCGTCGACTCTTTTTTACGCATTTAAATTTGCTTCAAGAGAGGCGTTAACCTATGTTGGTGGTAAATATCCAGCCGCTTGGGCCGGGATGACGAATACATCCGATGCGCCGGTCATCCGCCTGGCTGAGGTGGTACTTAATTTTGTCGAAGCGAAGCAGATTTTAGCTGAGGGATTTGGCGGTCCGACGGTGACGCAAGGTGATATAGATAAGTCTATTAATGCGATACGTACTCGTCCTATAGATGCTGTAGCTGCTGCAAAAGGGGTGCAGAAAACTGCGCCATTACAGATCGGAGCTATCGCAAATGACCCTACTAGAGATGCTGATGTGTCGCCGTTAACTTGGGAGATCCGCCGCGAACGTCGCATGGAATTTGTTTATGAAGGACTTCGTCTTCTGGATATTAAACGCTGGAAAAAACTAGATTATATGAATTTTGACAAAAATCCGGATTATTACCGTGGTCCTTGGGTTGATGTTCAGAAAGATATTCCGGCTTTGCTGGATCCTTCGAAGATAGGAGTTCTTCAAGTGGTGGATGCTACGAATAAAATCATCACTTATGATGGTAAGAACGCTAGTCAGATGGTTGGTTTCTATCTTGTCGAAACTGTACGAAATCGTGAGTCTTTCTCAGATCGCTCCTATATGGCTCCTGTTGGTCTTGAGCAGATAAATGAATATGCTTCGAAAGGTTATAAATTGACCCAAACGAAGGGTTGGTAATTCGATTCTTAGTAGTATTAAGCCTTGTCTAATTCTTAGACAAGGCTTTTTTGTAAATCCATCGAATATAAATAAGTGATATTTTTTAATCAAAAAAAACATCGTGCATAAAAACGCATTTTTGTTTGATATTTATGCATAAAAACGCTATTTTTAAGAAAACTTAATCCATGAAACCGAAGTTTACTGCTGTTATTATTGCATTATTATGCATTTTCAACTTCTCCTTTGCGCAATCCTTTAAATTTGCTCATGTGACGGATACCCACGTCGGTGGTGCAACAGGAGCGGAAGATCTGCGACGTACTGTAAAGGATCTTAATACATTGAAAGACATTGATTTTGTTATTCTCTCTGGAGATATCACCGAATTTGGTGCTGATCAAGAACTTAAACTAGCAAAACGGATTTTGGATAGCTTGCAGCTGCGCTGGTATGTAATCCCGGGCAATCATGATGGAAACTGGTCTGAAAATGGCGCCAATACCTTTCGTACGGTCTTTGGTGGAGAGACTTTTTTCTTCAAACACAAAGGCTATGAATTTATTGGGACTAATTCGGGGCCAAATATGCGGATGAGTCCCGGTCAGATCCCGCGTGAAAATCTAGTATGGATGGATTCTATCTTTGCTGCGAACCCGGACCGACAAACACCATTAATTTATATTAATCATTATCCTCAGGATTCCTCGCTGAACAATTGGTTTGATGCATTAAAACGAGTCAAGACACGAAATGTTCAATTGGCGTTCTGTGGGCATGGTCATACAAATAAGGCTTACGACTGGGAGGGTATTCCTGGCGTGATGGGAAGATCAAATCTACGGGCAAATAAACCTGTCGGCGGCTATAATATTGTTACTATAGGTGATGGTAAGGCTATTTATCAGGAGCGTAATCCAGGTGTAGGGACGCAAGAAAAGCCATGGCTGGAGGTACCTTTATTCGATCATCATTATGATAAAGAAACAGCTGTTTATCCACGGCCAAGTTATGCTGTCAATGAGAAATATGCGGGTGCTGTTCGTGTAAACTGGACGTTCGAAGATGCAAGTGACATAGGTGCTGGACTGACCATTGATAAAAACAAAGTAATTACTTCAAATACTGCTGGGGATATTTTTGCGCTGGATCTTAGGTCTGGTAAAAAACTTTGGTCTTACAGGACTGGAGGAAAGGTCTATTCCACCCCTGGCGTATGGAAGGGTATTGTTGTAGCCGGTTCTTCGGATCACTTTATATATGCTGTCAATGCGGAAAATGGAAAACTCCTCTGGAAGGTGCAAACAGATAAAGCTGTCTTGGGGTCTCCCTTAATTCAGGATGGTGTTGCTTTTATCGGCGGCTCAGATGGTAAATTCAGGGCCTTGGATGTAAAGACTGGGGAGTTAAAATGGAGTTTTGATGAGGTCAAGGGTTTTGTGTCTACTTTGCCAACGTATTATTTGGGTAATGTGATCTTTGGCTCCTGGGGAAATGGGTTTTATGCATTGAATGCAAAAACTGGAACATTATCCTGGGAATGGAATAACGGACACGCGAATCGGATGTTTTCAGCTGCCGCCTGTAATCCTGTCGGGGTGAATAACCGTGTTTTTGTCGTTGCGCCTGATCGCTTTATGACTGCTTTGGATGCAAAGAGTGGTGCTGTTATCTGGCGCGAAAAGAAAGATACCATCCGTGTGCGGGAGTCTATGGGATTAGCGGTGAATAAAAAGCAGGTGTACGTAAAGACAATGGACGGCGATCTGTTGGGGATTTCTTCTTCAGATGATAAAATGGACGTAATTTGGAAAGCAAAACTAAAATTGCCTTATGAATTGACGCCTTCGGCAATTAAAACAAACCGTAAATTGGTGTTTGTGCCGAGTCATTCGGGTTTGCTTTCGGCTGTAGATGCAAAAACAGGCGCGGTTAGCTGGCAGTATAAAATTTCCAATGGCATGGTCAACCCTGTTGCCATACATGGTAATAATGAGGTTGTTGCGAGTACGATGGATGGGAAAATAGTTTCTTTGCGATTCTAAACAACCGTTTGAGTTGATTTTATTAAAAATAAATGCCTTATTATGATAAAAGAATGTCTAAACTTCTTAAATTTACGTCAAGCTTTTTTGCTTGTTTTTGCATGTTTTGTTTGTAACTTTGCGGAAGCACAGCAAAATGCTTGGATTCGAATAAACCAATTAGGCTATACTCCGACAGGAAAAAAGGTCGCGGTATGGGGCGGGAAATCAATCAGGCAGCTTCGTTCTTTTGAAGTTAAAAATGCACAGACAGGTAAAACGGTTTATATTCATCCAGTAGGGAAGGATTTTGGTGGCTATGGCCCTTTTGTTCAGAGTTTTCGATTTGATTTCTCGGCCATGCAGGATACCGGACGCTTTTTTATCCAGGTCGGGGAGGTTAAATCTCCTGACTTTAGAGTTGCGCCTGATGTTTATAGGGGGGCGGCAGATTTTGTGTTGCGCTACATGCGTCAACAACGGACATTGTTCAATCCTTTTTTGAAGGATAGCTGTCATACGCACGATGGTTTTACGCTGTATGCTGGTAAAGTGGGGATTGCAGATAGTACACATATCGATGCTGGTGGAGGATGGCATGACGCGTCTGATTATTTGCAGTATGCAACTACCTCGGCCAATGCGACATTTCATCTGCTGGCAGCCTATCGTGACTTTCCACAGGTATTTGCTGATCAAAAGCAGGCCAATGGTCTGGATGGGAAGAACGGCCGTGCTGATATATTGGATGAAGCTAAATGGGGACTGGACTGGTTGTTGAAGATGCATCCAAAGGCAAATCAGATGTATAATCAGATTGCGGATGACCGGGATCACGCCAGTATGCGCATGCCCAAGGAGGATCCGTATTATGGTCGTGGATTTGAACGCCCAGTGTATTTCATAGATGGCGAGCCGCAACAACGGGGCAAGTTTATGAATAACACCACGGGGACAAGTTCTACAGCAGGAAAGTTTAGCAGTGCTTTCCGTTTGGGATCTGTGCTTTTTGGCAAGCAGGATAAAAAATATGCAAAATTGCTGTCGCGGAAAGCGGAGACAGCTTATGCGTATGCAAATATAAAACCCGGGGTGACACAGACGGTTTCGGTCAAATCACCCTATATCTATGCGGAAGACAATTGGGTGGATGATATGCAGCTGGCGGCAGCAATGGGATTTTCGGCAACAAAGAAAAACAAGTTTGCCGAGGAGGCCATGCAGTATGCCAGACAGGAAAAAATAACACCCTGGATGATAACAGATACAGCTGCACATTATCAGTGGTATCCTTTTATCAACTTGGGACATTATGAATTAGCAAAAAAATTAAAAGGACAGGATCGCGAGGAGATTGTTTCATATTATAGGCAAGGTATTGAAGAGGTTAATAAACGTGCGGAGCAAAATGCATTTTTGAGAGGGGTTCCTTTTATCTGGTGCAGTAACAATCTAACTGTTTCGTTCGCCATGCAATGCCTTTGGTATAAAGAGCTGACAGGAGATAATCAGTTTGATGAACTGGAACAGGCAAACTTTGACTGGCTCTTTGGTGCGAATCCATGGGGGACAAGCATGGTCTACGGACTTCCCTCCCGGGGTGATACTCCGGTTGATCCGCATTCTGCTTTTACCTATCTGGGTAAGCACCCGATTGACGGTGGACTGGTGGATGGCCCGATCATGGCATCTACTTATCGGAACCTGATCGGTATAAAACTGAATAATCCCGATAGTTATGCTGAATTTCAGAGTGACCTTGCCGTCTATCATGACGATTATGGTGACTACAGCACCAATGAGCCTACCATGGATGGGACGGCTTCGTTGATCTACTTGCTGGCAGCTAAAGAAGGAAAGGCATTGGAGGAGCCTGTGGGAAAAAAGTAAGCAGGGATGTCTTCGGGGCTATAGTCCGCGGCGATTCTACAGTGAAAAAAGTGGCTTTACTTTTTACGGGTCACGATTTATCGGAGGGGACAGATGCGGTTTTGAATAGTTTAAAGCATCATCATGTGAAAGGGAATTTTTTTCTTACGGGGGACTACCTGCGGAATGCAGGTTTCAAACCTTATGTTCGAAGGATGTTAAAAGACGGACATGTGGTGTCTGGGCATTCCGATAAGCATCTCCTGATCAGTGACTGGGGAAGCCGTGATGAATTGCTGGTCAGCCGGGATTCATTCCTGCGGGATCTGAAGACCAATGTGGGGGAGCTGGCACTTTCGGGGATTGATACCTGTCAACTGCGTCATTATATTCCTTCTTATGAATGGTATAATAGTCAGACGGTAGCATGGGCAAAGGAAATAGGGCTGTCTTCAATCAACTACACGCCCGGAATACGGACTGCCGCAGATTATACCTATCCAGAAATGGGTGAACGTTATCTGTCCTCCATTGCGATTTTGGAGGGACTTTGGTCGTATGAAGAGAAGTTCGGCCTGAATGGTTTTATGATTTTGGTCCATATGGGGACGGATGAAAGACGGAAAGATAAATTGTATCATCATTTGGATGATATGATCAATATATTAAAAAAGAAAGGTTATCAAATAGTGGATATACCCGGTTTATTGAATTAAGAAATACAATATATATTAAGAATGGTTAATACAACGGAGAAAGATTCGAATTATCAGGATTTGGACAAGATGTCTGTACATGAATTATTGACTAATATCAATAACGAGGATAAATCTGTGCCGCTAGCTGTTGAAAGGTCTATTCCTCAGATCGAAGCATTGGTTAAGGTTACTGTGGAGAAAATGAAGGCTGGTGGTCGGACTTTTTATATTGGAGCTGGTACAAGTGGTCGACTGGGAGTCTTAGATGCATCTGAATTGCCTCCGACTTATGGTGTGCCATTTGAGTGGATTATCGGGTTAATTGCAGGCGGGGATACTGCGATCCGCAAAGCCGTGGAATTTGCGGAAGATGATCTGGAACAGGCTTGGAAGGATATGGAAGCATATGATATAGACGAAAATGATGTCGTTATCGGTATTGCTGCGTCGGGTACCACACCTTATGTCATCGGTGGTCTGAAGACCGCAAACGAGAGGGGGCTGGTAACAGGATGTATTGTCTGTAACGGTGGTTCTCCGATTGCTGAAATTGCACAGTATCCTGTTGAGGTTATTGTGGGTCCCGAATTTGTGACGGGTTCTACCCGTATGAAATCTGGTACCGCACAAAAGCTTGTATTAAATATGTTTAGCACGGCGGTTATGATTCAGCTTGGGCGTGTGAAGGGAAATAAAATGGTCGATATGCAACTATCAAACCATAAATTGGTCGGTCGTGGCGTACGGATCATCATGGATCAGACAGGAGCTACAGAAGAAGATGCGGCGGTTTTGCTGGAACAATTTGGCAATGTAAGGCAAGCGATCGAAGCTTATCAGGCGACACATTAAAATCATCAGCTATCAAATCACCTATTAAAAACAAACTATGTCACCAGTTATATTATTATCCTTTATTGTGATCTACTTTGCGGTCTTACTCGCAGTAGCGCACTTCACCTCAAAAGGATCTTCGGATAATTCCACCTTTTTTGTTGCCAACCGAAATTCGAAATGGTATATGGTGGCCTTTGGGATGATTGGTACCGCACTCTCCGGGGTGACCTTTATCTCGGTTCCGGGTGCTGTGGGGGCATCTGAATTCAGCTATTTTCAATTTGTTCTTGGAAATGCAGTAGGCTTCGTCATAATCGCTTATGTATTGCTTCCGTTGTACTATAGAATGAACCTGACCTCCATCTACACCTATCTGGAAGAACGTTTTGGACATACGACTTATAAAACCGGCGCAGCGATCTTCTTGGTTTCCCGTACCATCGGTTCGGCCTTTCGCTTATACCTGGTCGCAATTGTCTTGCAACACTTTATTTTTGATGCCTGGAACGTACCTTTCGCAGTTACTGTAATAATCTGTCTGGTGCTTATTTGGCTATATACGAATAAAGGGGGCTTAAAGACGATTATTGTCACAGATACCCTACAGACGACCTTTTTAGTGACCGCCGTCATTCTTTCAATTTATTTTATGGCCAAAGGATTGGATTTTGGAATTGTGGATACGTTCGAAGCAGTCAAAGAAAGCAGCTATTCCAAAATCTTCTTCTGGGATGATTTTGTGGGCAGTAAGGCCAATTTTTGGAAGCAATTCCTGGGCGGAATTTTTGTTACCATTGCCATGACAGGGCTTGATCAGGATCTGATGCAAAAGAATCTGTCAATGGGAACGATCAAAGAAGCGCAGAAGAATATGATTACATTCACAAGCGTATTTGTGGTGATCAATATTTTCTTTTTGGCTGTGGGCGCTTTATTATATATCTACGCTGCAAAAAATGGTATTGATGTCTCGCAATTAGCGACCCGTGATTACCTGTACCCGGAGATTGCGTTGAATCATCTTGCTATCGTTCCGGCGATCATCTTTATGATGGGACTGACAGCGGCAACTTTTGCAACAACGGATAGCGCGCTGACAGCATTGACAACTTCGTTCTGCGTGGATTTTCTGAACTTTAATAAAAAGGAAAATCCAAATGATCCTGCTCTTGTCAAACAGCGTAATTATGTCCACTTTGCTTTTTCGATTGTTATGTTGCTTGTTATTCTCGTATTTAAGCTTATCAATGATGATTCTGTAGTAAATGCAATATTTACTGCGGCAAGCTACACCTATGGGCCACTATTGGGACTGTTTGTTTTCGGGATCTTCACAAAATCTGCTGTGCGGGATAAGGCGGTGCCTTATATCTGTGTGCTTTCGCCTACGGTATTGTATTTATTGAAAACTTATGTGATTGAAGTATATACACCTTATGTGATCGGGCTCGACTTGATTATCATCAATGGTTTTATCACTTTCTTGATGCTTTTGATCAGCTCTCCAGGTAAAGCGGACGAAAAGGCGCTTTCTCATAACTAAGCTGCTATATTTGATTTGTGCGTACAAAAAAATTAAGTTAAGTTTGAGATACTTAGTTTTTTTGTACGTATGTATCATAGCATAAATGAAACGACGGAGTTTATCCGTAGAAAAATTGGAGATTTTGCTCCAGAATTCGGTATCATCCTTGGTACTGGTTTGGGTAAATTGGTTGATGAGATTGAAGTCGAGTATCAGCTGATGTATTCCAATATCCCTAACTTTCCCATCTCTACAGTCGAATTTCACTCCGGTAAATTAATTTTTGGAAAATTGAATGGTAGAAATGTGGTTGCCATGCAAGGAAGACTTCATTATTATGAAGGTTATGATATGCAGCAGATTACTTTTCCCATCCGGATCATGAAAGTGCTGGGTGTCAAAAAGCTCTTTGTGTCAAACGCTGCCGGATCGCTGAATCCGGAGGTCAGAAATGGGGATCTGGGTATTATTGAGGACCATATCAATCTGTTGCCCGATAATCCATTGCGAGGGCAGAACCTAAGTGAATTCGGACCTCGTTTTCCGGATATGAGCGAACCTTATAACCGTGCGATGATTGAACAGGCGCTTGAAATCGCGTCAAAGCACGGAATTACCGCACGAAAGGTTGTGTATGTCTCCTCGCAGGGACCAAATCTGGAAACAAAAGCTGAATACCGTTTCATGCGAATTATTGGGGGGGATGTAGTCGGTATGAGTACAGTACCGGAGGTAATTGTTGCCAATCATATGGCTCTTCCGGTGTTCGCGATTTCTGTTGTTACGGATGAGGGCTTTCACGATGTGTTAAAACCTGTCTCTTTGCAGGAAATCGTCGCTGTTGCAGAGAAAGCGGAACCTAAGATGACATTAATTTTGAAAGAATTGATAGCTTTGCAGTAAATTTAGACTATATACAATTTTAGATGAAGTTGATCGTACGCGTATTAGCCGCACTGTGTGTCTTACTTGTTTGTTCCATGGATGTTATTGCGCAAAGCAAGGAGGAGTGGAGCAGCGCATTGGATTCGGCGAGAGCCAAAGAAGATGGGAAAAAAGATTCGGTTATCCTGTCAGCAAAATATATTCGTTATGCGACATTGGATATGCTGAAAAAAGGAACTTATACAAGGCAAATAGATACTTCACACCGTAATTATCAATATTATAATCCCCAAAATACGCCCTGGAATCCCAGTATAAATCTAGGGTCTTATGGTCTTGCCACACGCGATTTATTATTTCAGCCCAAAAAGACAATCGGATTTCAGTCTGGATTCACGGCCTTGGAGCGTTATCTATTGAACCCGGATTCTGTTCAATATTTTAGGGCAAGGGCTCGCTATTCGGAACTGTCGGCTGTGGGATTCTTTTTCAATGATCAGGTCTTTCGGGCCCGGGTGGCGCAAAATATCAATTCGCAATGGAATATGAATGTTGATTTCCATTCAACAAAAACAGATGGATTTTATCTAGGTCAGAGCTATGCTGATTTGAAAGCATCTATTGCCTCTTGGTATGAGTCGAAAAATAACCGGTATAATCTCTTAATTAATGCTGTATTCAATCGTTTGGATGCAATGGAAAATGGGTCTATCATCGAAGACCGGCCATTTGCTCCTGAAAATAGACAGGCTCCGGATCGGTTTATTCCTAAGTTTTATGACGCAGGTAGAACCGGGATACCACGATCAAAATGGTGGGATAATTCGCTGTTCCTGCGGCAGTCGCTCTATGTTGGTCGTATTGATACAGTAGATAAGGGGAAGCCTACCCAGCAGATTTATCCGACAAACAGTATGGCGCACAATACAAGGATCCGGAAGCAGACGTATAACTTCTTTAAAAATATGAATGACCAAAATGCCGCGTTACCTTACAATAATCAGGCATTAAGCTTGAATAATGATAAAACAGGCATTACTAATGTTTCCAATGAGTTTGAGTATAACTTTTTTCTTCGGGGCAAATCGATTTTTAAAAATGAAGCTAAGCTAAATCTGGCTTTCCAGCATGATATGAATTGGGTAGAGCAAAGTCAGGTAGACTCCCTGCGTTACTATACCAATCAGGCCGCTTACCCTGAGCCTTTGAAAAAATTGCCGGATAGTACAACATTTGATCGTTTCTATCAGAATGGAATCGTTAAGGGGGAACTGGGCTACAAATTTTCGGATCGACTGGATTTTAGCCTGAAGGCCAATCAAATTGTTTTCGGACATAATATTGGTGATTTTCTCTATGAAGCAAAGGCGGATATTTCCATGGGAGATAAAATCGGAAAGGTGACGCTTTCGGCTTATTCACAAAATAAATCACCCGAGATGGTCTTCGAAAACCTGAATTATACCTATGCAAAATGGAATGATCTGGATCTAAAAAAGACTAAAATTCAGAATGTGGCCTTTCAATACCGCAACCCGACATTGGGGTTCAATGGAAAGGTCGAATATTTTCGGATGAATAATTATACTTATTTTGAGGAATTATCAAATCCACAGAATGACCGGAAGAAAGATAAGTGGATCAATCCTGCGCAATTGGATAACGCTAATTTGCTGAAGGTAAGTGTGGGGCAGAAGTTTAAGCTTAATCATTTTACCCTGGACAATCTGGTGGTTTATCAAAAGACGGATCAGCAGAATATACTGGCGGTTCCCGAACTTTATACTTGGCACAGTCTTTATTACAGCAATCTCTTTTATAAAGTGATTGACTATAGTATTGGTATTGATGCTAAATTTAATACACCTTATGCCAATCCGAATTATTCGATAGGGACGGGACAGTTTTATAACGCTTATCAGCAGATCGAATTTTCGACTTATCCGATTATGGACTTATGGATCACGGCAAATATACAGCGGGTCAATATGTTTTTAAGTTATAATTTCCTAAACCAGAATTTTTATCCGAATGGCTATTATACTGTTAGACGTTATCCGATGAATACAGCAAACTTTAGATTTGGTATTTCGTGGAAGTTTTATGATTAATTTCTGTGAAAATTATATGGGTGTTTCTTAGCTTGTTGCGGTTTTTGATGTAGAAAATCTTCGAAAATAATTTTGAGAATAGAATTTTTAAGCTATATTTGCACACGCAATTAGGGAACGGCGTTCTTTAAAAAAGTATGGAGGCTTAGCTCAGCTGGTTCAGAGCATCTGCCTTACAAGCAGAGGGTCACTGGTTCGAATCCAGTAGCCTCCACCATACAAAGACGGAGAATTAGCTCAGCTGGTTCAGAGCATCTGCCTTACAAGCAGAGGGTCACTGGTTCGAATCCAGTATTCTCCACCAATCCAAAACGGAGGCTTAGCTCAGCTGGTTCAGAGCATCTGCCTTACAAGCAGAGGGTCACTGGTTCGAATCCAGTAGCCTCCACAAAGCATCATCAAATGGTGCTTTTTTTTCGTTAGGGGATTTAGCTCAGCTGGTTTAGAGCACTACCTCGACAAGGTAGGGGTCACTGGTTCGAACCCAGTAATCCCCACAATAAAAAAAGCGTTCTTATGAACGCTTTTTTTATGCAATCTAAAGGGCATTGTAAATGCCCTTTATTTTTTTAACATGTTGTCAGTTTCCTTTAACAACTGTTAATTGCTGGCTGGATTTGCCCGTTTCTTACGCAGTTTAAAGCCATACCCTGTTGTCCATTCGATAAAATCTGCTTTACCGCCATGTGCTTTAATGGAAACTCCAGCAAAGAAATCTTTGTACACTTTATAGCGTACACCTGCCCTTAGATAGACAGGTGTGCTTTCACCATTGAATTTATTACGGTGTAAATATACGCCGACATTTCCATTGATATATAGCCTGGAATTTAACACATGGTCAATGTAGAACGCAGGGCCATAGGAAAACAATGCTCCAAAGCTCCCTGCTTTGTCACCGGCGATTTTCTCGTCGTTTCCGCTTGCTGAATAAAAAGCATCCATTCCAGCGCCAAGACGCCATTTGTATCCCAAATGCCTGCTATAATAAGCTCCCAAGGTTGATTTGAAATATTGGCTGTCATGCTCCCGATCGATCTGTTTGAATCCAAAAGCGTAATTGAAATGTAGTTCTTCTGTTTCTTCCATTTTTGGAACACTAGTTTTCCTGTAGTCGAAAGGCCTGCTTGTTGGTGTATACGAAACAGAAAGACTTAAAGGGAGCAGGTTTATGCCTGTATTCGGCAGTGCTAGGGCACCATTGCTGAAATGATGGAATGCAATACCTGCACCAACTTGGAATTTTTGACTTAGACGGTAATTGGCCTGAAGTCCTAAGTCAATAAATACATTGTTTTTACTTCCTATTAATAGATTGAAAGGATTGTCCTCTTCATTATATGGATTGAACCGTCCGGAGAGGCCTAGTGCGATCCGATAGTTGAAGTTCCACTTGCTATTGACTTTCGGTTTTATAGGGATCGCGACAAAGCCATAGAATGCGAAAGGCCGGCCAAGATGTTCCTGGCCAAAAGTACTGCTATAAATTCCTACACCATAAATGGGGTAATTGTATATCTCGTTGTAAATGCTCTTCAATGAATCTTGGAACTGTGTCTGGAAGCCAACCCGAAAGTTAAGTCCGCTATAGTAAGAATCGGCAAGGGTCTCTTTGGAGCGTTCATTGAATTTGAGTTCACCACCACTTTCGTGTTCAAGCTGAAATATTAGTCTAGTTTTTGCCGGTGTACGGCTATTTAATGTGTCTTTCTGATTTTCTATTCTGGGGGTGACCTGCGCATTTGTACGAAAGGAAAGAAGCGCGAAGATCACAAAAACAAGTATGCTTGATCTCATGAATTAAAACGTTAGCGTTTTTTAAAATTTTTGCAAAAGTAAGAATGATAAATCATTGTAGCAATTTTCCTTTAACAGTTGGTTAAATTACGGGGCATAAATTGACGCTTCTCAGCGACAAAGAAACACGTACAACAACAGCGGAGCGTAATAATTGTTTTTATATGTTCGTGATTATATTGCATATCCACAGCAATTTATCTAAGTTTGAGTTGAAAAGAAAAAGGAAATATGATTAAAAATCTATTTAAAATTACCGCTGTAACGTTTGCTCTAACAACAGCGGGGGGAGCCTTGTTTGCCCAAAATGCCAAATTTGAATGGAAAGAAGCTTCTGAGGGTGGGTACGCCTACAAGTATGTGACCAATGACCCCACTCATTCAAGGTTCTATAAACTTAAAAATGGCCTAACCGTTATTCTAAGTCCGACCAAAAAGGAACCACGTATCCAGACCTACATTGCTACAAAAGCAGGAAGTAAAACCGATCCCAAGGACCATACTGGTTTGGCGCATTATCTGGAGCACATGCTTTTCAAAGGGACCGATAAATTTGGATCCAAAGATTGGGCAAAAGAAAAGCCTTTATTGGATCAGATTGACGAACTCTATGAAAAGTACAACGGTACGACTGATGAGACACAGCGGAAAGCAATATACAAGGAAATTGACCGTGTGTCCGGTGAAGCCGCAAAGTATGCGATCGCAAATGAGTACGATAAGCTGATGGCATCCATGGGGGCCGAAGGAACTAATGCGTTTACCTCATTTGAACAGACGGTATACCAGGAGCAGATTCCAAGTAATGTAATGGATAAATATCTTGCTGTACAGGCTGAACGTTTTAGAAACCCGATACTGCGTCTGTTCCATACGGAGCTCGAGGCAGTATATGAAGAGAAAAATATCGGATTGGATAAAGATAGCCGAAAGGCTGTTGAGGCTATGTTTGAAGCCGCGTTCCCAAATAATAACTACGGAAAGCAGACTACCATCGGTACTGTGGAACATCTGAAAAACCCCTCATTAAAAGCAATCCGTGAATATTTTAATACCTATTATGTGCCCAATAATATGGGGGTGATCATGTCCGGTGATTTTGAGCCTACAGAGGTCGTAAAAAAGGTCGATAAGAGTTTTGCTTTTATGCAGCCAAAAGAAGTACCGCCATATACTTTTGATCCTGAGAAACCTATTTTAAGCCCGATTGTTCGCGAGGTCAAAGGGCCGGATGCGGAATTTATGTTTATGGGATTCCGTTTCCCCGGGGCGGCGACCAAAGATGCACAACTATTAAATCTGATGAGTCAGATTCTGACGAACGGTTCCGCCGGTCTGATCGATCTGGATTTGGTAAAGAACCAGAAATTATTGGGCGCGGGAGCCTTTCCTTATGTATTAAAAGATTATTCCTTATTGATCCTTCAGGGGAATCCAAGTCAGGGACAGCGCCTGGAGGAGGTGCAGCAGTTATTGCTTAAAGAACTGGACAAATTGCGAAAAGGTGAGTTTTCGGATGACCTGATAGGTGCGATTGTCAATAATGCGAAAAAAGATGAGATCAAACAGCATGAAAGTTACGGTGAACGTGCTGAAGCTTTGATGGATGCTTTCACATCAGGTCAGGACTGGGCGTCGGTAGTTAGTTATTCTGATGGACTCAATAAGATTACAAAACAGGATATCGTCGATTTTGCCAATAAATATCTAAACGATAATAATTATGTTGTTGTTTATAAACGCAAAGGGGTAGACAATAATGTCGTTAAGGTTGTGAAGCCGGAAATTACACCGGTCACTGTCAATCGTGACGATCAATCTGATTTTCTGAAGGCAGTGGAAGCAATGCCTGAGGATAAAATCCAGCCGGTATGGGTAGACTATAATAAAGATGTTCAGAAAGCTACCGCAAATGGCCTGCCTGTGCTTGCGGTGAAGAATAATGATAACGAATTATTCTCGCTGTCCTATCGTTTTGATGTAGGTAAATGGAATAATAAATTACTTTCGCTGGCCGCAGGTTACCTGGAGTTTTTGGGGACAAAAGATAAATCCAGTGAGCAATTCAGTAAGGATTTCTATCAATTGGCGTCTGATTTTTCGGTGTCTGCCGGAAACGAGGAGACATTGGTTTCAATTTCGGGTTTAAACTCGAATTTTATCGCTACACAATCTTTAATTCAGGACTTATTGCGCAATTGTGTTTCTGATCAGGAAGCTTTCAAAATGTATATTATGCGTCTTAAGAAGTCCAGAGCCAATGCAAAGGAAAATAAAGGGGCTATCATGGAGGGCTTAAAATCCTATGCAAAATACGGTGCCAAAAATCCGTTCAATAATGTGTTTACAGATGCGGAACTGGATGCGTTGAAGGCGGAAGATTTGGTGAACGCACTGCATGATTTAGCCAATATGAAGCACACCATGCTTTATTTCGGACCGTTGAGCGCCAGTGAATTTGTGGCAAAGGCAAAACCATTGAAACAGGGCACGGGTGACTACGTGAAGGGTGCAAAAGGTTTGGTGTTTACTGAGCTGCCAACGACTAAAAATCAGGTGCTATTTGCCGATTTTGATATGAAGCAAGCCGAAGTATTCTGGTATAGAACATCCGGCCAGTATTCGAACCCATTAACACCAACAGTGTCGTTGTTCAATAATTATTTTGGAGGTGGCATGGGAAGTATTGTCTTTCAGACCATTCGTGAATCAAAAGCGCTGGCCTATTCTACTTACGCATTCTATGGACAGCCCTATAAAAAAGAAAATCATTATACAGTAGGTGCTTATGTAGGGACACAGGCCGATAAATTCAATGAAGCGATCAAAGGTATGAATGAATTATTGGATGTGCTGCCTGAAAGTGCGAAAGGGCTGGATATTGCTAAAGTGAGTTTACAGAAGTCCATCGCCAGTGAGCGGGTGCTGAACGCATCTATTTTAAGTAGCTATCTGGCGGCTCAACGCTTGGGTAATACAACAGATATCCGTAAAGTTGTTTATGAACAGGCGCCTAAGCTGACTTATGGCGACTTAAGTATGTTCCACAAGAATGAAATGAGCCAAAAACCTTACGTATACTGTATTGTAGCGAAGGAAGATAGCCTTAAATCGGAAGATCTTGCCAAATTGGGCGAAGTAAAAAAACTTGACTTAAAAGAATTGTTTGGGTATTAGTTTTTTTAGCTATTCCTATTTTAGATAGGGGATTTGAAGCCTTCGCTGTGTCGAAGGCTTCTTTTTTTTGCGATTCGGTTACCTGTATATTCTTGTCTTGGCAGATGATCCGAATTGTTGCACGTAAGATATGAAAAGCTCCAACGTGCCTGTTGGGATACTCTCCACGGCGAATACCTGCAATGATGGATTAAAACCGTATGATTTCCTCAATCTGTTCGTTGATAAACTGGAGTGTGTCTTCTTTAAATAATTCCCCGTTTTCGTTCAGTTCCTGCTGCACATTGGGGAGGAATATCTTGAGCGGGAGGACATGCATTCTGAGGTAGTGACATATTCCGGTGAGATGATCTATCCCGCGTAGGTTGCCATATCTTCCGGAAGATAATCCTACCAACGCAACTTTTTTGTGGTAAAAACTGATCGGGAAAGTGCAGCAGTCAATAAAAAGTTTGAGCGCACCGGGGATGCTTCCGTTGTATTCAGGGGCGACAAAAATAAACATATCGGCTTGGCTGACCTTTTGCTGGATTGGTTCAAAAGCGGAACTTCTTTTTCCGTAAAGGTCTGTTTCTAAAATATTTGCAGGGAGATCTGATAGCGAAAGGATCTCGTTTTCAACGGATTTACGATGAAGTAGCCGTTGGTAGCATTTTGCTATTTTTAACGTCTTACTATGAGGACGGTTTGTTCCGGATATTATTAAAATCATTGTGTTGTTGATACTTATAAAAAGCACTATTTCAAAGTGGATACATATCTTGATTTTTTGTATCTTAGCATCCTGAGGATATGTGCTTTTGATCAATCAAAAGTACGAAATATGCTGAATTTGTTAGGCTAATTTAAATTTAGCGTAAATATTTGGACAAATTGATCTTCAGGAAAGTGAAATGTAGTGTAAAATGACATTTTAATAAAGAAAGGTTTTCATTCAAGATGGGAAAAGTAATCGCAATCGCAAACCAAAAGGGTGGGGTCGGAAAAACCACAACGTCAATTAACTTGGCGGCTAGTTTGGCGGTTTTAGAATATAAAACATTGTTGGTGGATGCGGATCCTCAAGCAAACTCTACTTCTGGGATTGGTTTTGACCCTCGTACGATCAATGAAAGTATATATGAATGTTTGGTCAATGATCTGAACCCAAGAGACGCTATTCAGTCTACTGAAACGCCTAATCTTGATCTTTTACCAGCTCATATTGACCTGGTAGGTGCGGAGATTGAAATGATCAATATGCACGAGCGGGAGTACAAGATGAAAAAGATCTTGGATCAGGTAAAAAATGATTATGATTTTGTTATCATTGACTGTTCACCTTCATTGGGATTAATTACCATTAATGCCCTGTCAGCATCCGATTCAGTAATCATACCGGTTCAATGTGAGTATTTTGCATTAGAGGGGCTGGGAAAATTGCTGAACACAATTAAAATTGTTCAGAACCGTTTAAATACTAGTTTGGAGATTGAGGGTATTTTATTGACGATGTATGATGTGCGTTTAAGGCTTTCCAATCAAGTTGTTGAAGAAGTGAAAACGCATTTTACGGATTTAGTTTTTGATACCATCATTCAACGTAATACCCGTTTAAGTGAAGCTCCTAGTTTCGGTATTTCTGTTATCATGCACGACGCTTCCTGTAAAGGTGCGATCAACTATTTGAATTTGGCGCGTGAAATATTGCAGAAAAACGGGCATTTTAATGAAATGAATACAACAGTAACCGCATAATATGGCAGCACATCAGCGTAAA
This sequence comes from Sphingobacterium athyrii, assembly GCF_003071065.1. Lineage (GTDB taxonomy): Bacteria > Bacteroidota > Bacteroidia > Sphingobacteriales > Sphingobacteriaceae > Sphingobacterium > Sphingobacterium athyrii. The sequence goes on from NZ_QCXX01000004.1 coordinate 297,584, forward strand.
ACAGGACTGGGAAGAGGTTTAGGTGCGCTATTAAACGATAGTGTAGAAGCTCCTGCTAAAAATAATCAGCAAGTAGAGGAGGCTCCTCTAGTGACGCCCTCTACAGCAAATACAACAAAAGAAAATGGTAGTATCAGCCACGTCCGGGTAGAGGAGATATCGGTGAACCCGTTTCAACCTCGTACGGAATTTGACCCGGTCGCGTTACAGGAATTAGCTGAATCCATTACCTTACAAGGGTTAATCCAGCCGATTACCGTACGAAAGATTTCGGAGGGAAACTACCAGTTGATCTCTGGAGAACGGCGTCTTCGGGCTTCAAGACTGGCGGGCATAACTGAGATTCCTGCCTATATCCGTACGGCCAATGATCAGCAGATGTTGGAAATGGCTTTGATCGAGAACATCCAACGTGAAAACTTAAATGCTATCGAAGTGGCTTTAAGCTTCCAGCGCATGATCGAGGAATGTAATTTGAAGCAGGAGGAATTGGGCGAGCGTGTCAGCAAAAACCGCTCGACAGTAACGAATTATTTGCGCTTATTAAAACTTCCACCGGTCATTCAAGCTGCCATACGTGATGGCGCTCTGACTATGGGGCATGCACGCGCATTGATCAATATTGCAGAAGTAGATAAGCAGCTCTATATCTTTAAATTGATCATCGACCAAGGTCTTTCGGTTAGAAAAGCTGAAGAGCTGGTTCGTGAGCTTCAAAAAGGGGGCAAGAAAAAAGCGGGTAAGGACAAAACTCCAATGTCCTTTCAGTTACAGAAAATTGAAGATGATCTGGCTTCGAAATTTTCGTCAAGAGTCAAATTGAATTTAAAGAGCACCAAAGGCAAGGGGGCTATTGAGATTCCTTTTGAATCCGAGGACGACCTGAGCCGTATTCTTGAACTTTTAGATTGGTAATATGACCAAGTTAATAAGTTTGTTCTTTGCCTTATTTGCTGTACTCATCGTGCATGGACAGACTGTCGATACAATTTCCAAAAAACCGGTTCAAACGATCAAAACAGAAAGTTTGAAACCAAAGTCAGCGCAGGATACAGTAAAAAAGGAATCCCGAAAAGAACGTAAAAAACGTGAAAAGGAGGAAGCCAAAGCGAAGGAGAAGGTCGTATTTAAAGATTCTACGCGTTTAGCGATTGAAGCAAAGAATAAACAGGCCTGGAAGCGTTCTTTGGTACTTCCCGGTTGGGGGCAGTATACCAACGGTGGTGTATGGTGGATAAAAGTTCCTGCGATCTATGGCGGATTGGCGACTACAGTGCTCGTCTTCGATTTTAATAATAGATATTACAAAGAACTTCTGGGGGTGCTAAAAGCGAGGGAAGACGGATCGCCGGAGGATCCCTTTTATCAGGAACGTCCAACAGAAACAATTATTCGTGCAAAGGATAATGCAAGGCGAGACCGGGATCTGATGGTATTACTCACTCTAGGTGTGTATGGATTGAACGTCGCCGAAGCTTATATCGATTCGATGCTAAAATATCGCTGGAGCATCGGCGATGATAAGCCCAAAAAGACGGCTTTTTCCATTGGACCTACATTAATGGATGCGAGTCTTGCATCTGGTTCGTTTACTTTTAAACCTACTGTTGGATTAAAGTTGTCCATGAAATTCAATTAAAACTTCGGGCCGCAGTCCGTATGAAGTGCCGTTGGATGGCAATTTAAAGTCTTTATTGGCCTTTGAATAGGGACACTTTTAATAAAAAATCGTTGTTAACCACGGTTTTGTGTCTGTTTTTCACTGGAATTTTTTAATTTTAAAAATAAACTATACTTTATTTTCTAGATATATGAACATCATTCTCTTGGGATATGGCAAAATGGGGCAGATTATCGAAAGGTATGCACTGAAAAGAGGCCATCAGATTTTTTTAGTTGTGGATGAAAATAATCGTCCCAGCCTGACAGTTGATGATATTAAGGGAGCTGATGTAGCGATCGACTTTAGTGTGCCATCTGCTGCTCTGGATAATATGAATCTTTGTCTGGAAGCTGGTGTGCCGATTGTCGTAGGGACAACGGGCTGGTACGATCAACTGGAAAGTGTCAGAGAAAAATGTTTGGACTTAGATGGAACTATTTTATATGGTTCAAATTTTTCGATCGGCGTGAATGTATTTTTCCATATTAACCGTATGTTGGCACAGGCTTTACAGCCTTATAAACAATATGATGTTCAGGTTGAAGAAATTCACCATATCCACAAATTGGATGCACCGAGTGGTACAGCGATAACCATAGCAGAAGGTATCTTGGACCACAGTGATGTGAAGACAAACTGGGTCAACACCGTTGTGGGGGAGCAGGATGAAATTATTCCTAAACCACAAGAACTTCTCATAGAGAGCCATCGCATTGAAGAAGTCCCGGGTACACATACCGTATTGTACAGTTCCGAAGTAGATCAAATAGAATTTAAGCACACTGCACATAGCCGTGACGGCTTTGCTTTGGGAGCAGTAGTTGCTGCTGAGTGGCTGAACGGTAAAAAGGGATTTTATCAAGTGACGGAAATTTTCGATTTTAATAAATAGTACTAATTAATAGATTATGTGGTTAATTATCTTTGCGGTTTTAACGGCAATAGCAGGATATGGATTGTGGCAATTGTTTGTTAAAGCTGGCAGAAAAGGCTGGGAAGCAATCGTACCTTTTTATAGTCAATATATTCAAGCCAAATTAACGGGGCGCCCAACCTGGTGGGTGATCTTATTGCTGATTCCGATTGTTAATATTTTTGTTTTCTATAACCTGTACCTCGACTTTATCCATTGTTTTGGCAAGCGTCGTTTTTGGGAAAATGCGGCAGCTGTTTTGGTGCCGTTTATTGTACTGCCAATGTGGGCAAAAGATAATAACGTACGTTTTCTAAATGGCTTGTATGCGAAAAATCTGAAGACCGCCGCACAGGAAGGTGTTGAATTGACTGAGGAAAAGCGCGCAGAAATTGAGCAGGAGTCCTATAGGGAATACAAGATTAAATATCCGTATAAAAAATCTATGGTACGTGAATGGGCTGACGCCATTGTGTTTGCAACTGTTGCCGCATCGCTTATTCGTGGATTTTTAATTGAAGCTTACATGATCCCTACCGGATCAATGGAACGTACTTTATTGATCGGTGATTTTCTATTTGTGAGTAAATTGAACTACGGGCCTCGTGTACCTAATACGCCAATAGCATTTCCTTTTGCGCATCATACCATGCCAATAACTGGCGGTAAAGCCTACTCTGAGCTTATCGAGCTGCCTTACAAACGTCTGCCGGGTTTTCAAAAGATCGAACGAAATGATGTTGTTGTCTTTAATTTCCCTGCAGGGGACACAGTGGCCCTAGAAAATCAGAATGCAAGTTACTATGACCTGGTAAGGGCATATGGCTGGCAAACAGTTAATGCGCAATTTACGATTCAGGCCCGCCCAATCGATAAACGTGAAAATTATATCAAACGTTGTGTGGGTTTGCCGGGAGACAAGATCTCAATGAAGGATGCAAAGCTCTTTGTCAATGACCAACCTGGATTTGATCCGCCTGAAAGTCAATTGGATTATCTGGTGCTGACCGACGGAACTCCATTGAACATGGATCGTCTACGGGAATTGAGAATAGAGGCCGTAGGCTCGGATCAACAGCCCGGGGTTTATCAACTGTTTATGACAAAGGACGAGCTGGCGTTGGTGAAATCCTGGTCAAATGTAAAAGAAATCAGAAGAAGTCCAGTTGGGGAAGGTGCCTATCCATATGATCCTCAGTATAAGTGGGATTTTGATAACTTCGGTCCAATACTCATTCCTAAAAAAGGCTGGACGGTTGCACTGAACGCGCAAACACTACCAATTTATGAACGTGCAATTCACGTTTATGAAAATAATAAATTGGAGAAACGGGCTGACGGGATTTATATCAATGATGTCAAAGCGGATAGCTACACTTTTAAAATGGATTATTTCTGGATGATGGGGGATAACCGCCACAATTCTCTGGATTCAAGAGGATGGGGCTTTGTTCCTGAAGACCATATCGTGGGTAAGGCATTATTCACCTGGATGAGCTGGGATGAAATCGGTTCGGGCTTTTCTAAGATTCGCTGGAACCGTATATTTAAGGGAATTCATTAATCCTTTCATAAGAAGTTCATCTTCTTTTGATGGTGGATTTAAAACAAATAGAAAAAGGCTTTCTTCCTGCAAGAAAGCCTTTTTCTATTTGTTTTTTCCTTATTCTGGAACCCCTCTTTAGTCTTGTTTTTTGCGAGGAGATGCAACTGTGGCTTACGGTACCCGGCTGTTTGGACAAAATCCTGGCGCTAACCGGAACGCTCCCCCCAGTAGAGATGTACTTATTTATCAGGTACCTTTAGCGACATGTACTTTAGCTGTGCTTAAACAGTGTAGCCAGCCTTCCTCGTATCGTTTATTTTAAGCAGGCCAGATAGCGTTTGATTGTTTCTTCAAGTCCGAGGTATAGCGCGTCTGAAATTAAGGCATGGCCAATGCTGACTTCCAGTAATTCGGGTATATGCTGATTAAAATACTGGAGGTTGTTTAAATCCAGGTCATGACCGGCATTCAGACCTAATCCAACTTCACGTGCTTTCAGTGCAGCTCTGAAATAGGGGCTGATGGCCGCATCTTTATCAAAACCATATTCGCTGGCGAAGCCTTCTGTGTATAATTCGATACGATCCGTACCTGTTTCAGCTGCTGCCTCGACCATCTCCTCAACTGGGTCCACAAAGATCGAAACACGTATACCGGCATCTTTGAACAATTGGCACATATCCTTTAAGTAGGCTTTGTTTTTGATCGTATCCCAACCATGATTGGAGGTCAACTGTCCTTCAGCATCCGGCACCAAGGTGACTTGTGCGGGCTTATTGGCGAGGACAAGATCAATGAATTTCTGTTCCTGGCAATTGCCTTCGATATTGAGTTCGGTCTGAATTTCAGCTTTTAAGTCAAATACATCCTGATAGCGGATATGCCTTTCGTCCGGTCTTGGGTGGACAGTGATGCCCTGCGCTCCAAAACGTTCGCAGGCTAATGCAGCAGCCACAAGATTAGGATTATTGCCTCCTCTTGAATTTCTGAGTGTTGCGATTTTATTGATATTTACTGAAAGTCTAGTCATTTTTACTATATGTTATAGGGTAAAAATACGAATAATATCTATTTTTTTTTAACTTGCATATATGGATGGAATCGATTATAGCTTGTTTAGTGGCTTTCGCCTATTGGACGTTATCGATATTATATTGGTCGCGATTATTATCTACTATATCTATAGTCTGATTCGGGGTACCATTGCGGTGAATATTTTGATCGGGGTGGCCTTATTTTATGGGGTTTATATTGTCGTCAAACAGATGCACATGCGTCTATTGACCGAGATATTCGGGGGATTTATATCTGTAGGTTCCATTGCGCTTATCGTGGTATTCCAGCAGGAAATCAGGCGCTTTTTGCTGCATGTGGGCAAGAATATATCGATGAAACGAAAGAAGGTTTTCTGGTCTTTTTTAGGAAATAAAAAAGCTATACAGAAGGATCTGACCGAGGATTTAAGGCCAGTTGTGGAGGCTTGTAGAAGCATGTCGCGTACACGCACCGGGGCGCTATTGGTTTTCTCAAAATATTTTGATGAGGAATATTACCAGAGCAGCGGCGAATATATTGACGCTCATATTTCGAAACGACTAATCGAGAGCATCTTCCATAAAAATAGCCCCTTGCATGATGGTGCAGTAGTGATTGTCGATTTTAAAATTATGACGGCTTCCTGTGTATTGCCACTTTCGGATAGTGAGGATTTACCGCTACAATTTGGGTTGCGGCATCGTGCGGCGATCGGGGTGACAGAAATTTCCGACGCCATAGCGGTCATAGTCTCCGAAGAAACCGGAGAGATATCTTTTGCAAAGGACGGCAATGTGAATATGAATGTTTCGCCTGAGGAATTGGAACAGCTACTGAAAGATGAGTTATAAAAATGAAGTTGGCCAAGAGTAAAGCGAACTCACTGCCGATTGAATATTTAAAGGGAGAGGCTGGGGTATACGAATGAAATTAACAAAAAGTGGGGGTATCCAATCTTTTGGATACCCCCGCTTTGCTTCTGGTTATCACTGCTTTATTTTTTTGCCACATTGATAATCTGCGTATTCAATTTGATGTATTCGCTATTTTTACCCTCCGTAGCGACTTCAACTCCTTTCGTAGCCGTTTCTATGGCACCTTTCTTATCGCCGGCTTTGAGCTGCGCTTTTGCCTTCCAGTACAATACATGGGCTGCTTTAGGCTGTGCTTTCGCGGCTTCGTCAAACCAAGCTAATGCTTTCTTCTCGTCTATATTATTGTTGAAATAATACTGGGCAGCAGCGAAATAAGGTTTTTTCTCACCTTTCATTGCTTCCTCTATGGAGGCGATGATTTTTGCCTGTTGATTGACTTTAAGCGCTACTTTTATTGCTGTTTTCTCCCATGCAAGACTTAATATAGCATCTGTTGGTGTGACATTGTCGAAAGAGATCGTAAATGTTTCAACCGGACTACTTAAATTCTGTGGCTTAACATTGAAACGAAGTGCATCTTCGGACTGATTATAAGTGTAGGCACCCCATTGTTTGATATTCTTGCTGATAATTACAGTCCACTCGTTCTTGTTAGGGATGGTGAATAATGCATAGGTTCCTGCAGCGAGTTTATTTCCGTTGATTGTAACATCACCTTCGAAGGTCAAGGTTGTATTGGTATTGGCACCCGTACGCCATACCTCATTGTAAGGTACAAGGTCACCAAAGATCTTACGGCCGTTCATGCTCGGACGGCTGTAGTTAAGGGTTACATTTTCAATCCCTAATCCCTGTGTAACTGTTTGGGCACTACTTGCTGCCGGAAATTTTAACTGGGCATAGGATTCATTGGCAGTAAACATTAAAGCTGCTGCAAATGCAATGGCAAAGAATTTCTTTTTCATTTGTTCGATAATTACTTTTTGGGCCAATTAGCCCGGTGATTTATGAATATAGAATTTTGCTAATTAATGGCTAATGCTTTTTTAGTTCGTATCAAGCATGTCGCATAATCTGTAATCGAGTAAATCCGTGCTGCAACTGAACTTGGATTTATCTTTTAAAAATAGGAAGAATTTCACAAAAAAGGGCATCTATTTTTAGATGCCCTTTTTTGTGAAATTCTTAGGTACTTTTCTTACGCTTTTTTTCCAATTTTATGACCTGCTATTGAAAAGTACATGATATATAAATATCCGGGAATCATGGCATAAAGGAATGCATGTTGAAAATCAATATGCAAATGATCTTTTAAATAACCATAGACTAATGGCCAAATCGCACCACCTGCGATTCCCATGATCATGATGGCCGATCCGGTTTTTGTGAATTTTCCTAGCCCTTTGATTCCTAATGGGAAAATTGCAGGCCACATTAAGGAGTTTGCAATTCCTAATAAAGCAACAAAGACGAATGATGTGGTTCCGGTTGTAAAAACAGATATAAGCGTAAATGTAATTCCTATAATGGTACAGATTCGTAGTGCCATTTGCTGAGATACATATTTAGGAATCGAGATGATACCGATAATGTACCCGATCAGCATACACGAAAGTGTAAAAGCTGTGGCGTATGTTGTAAAGAACGGATCTACTTTTAGCTCCCGTGCGTAGACACCAATGATGTCCCCTGCCATTACTTCAACCGCAACACAGAAGAAAATGGCCAGTGCTCCTAAGAAGAGGTGTGGGAATTGAAAGATCGACGTTTTTTTCGCTATGACATTGCCATTTTCTTCTCCACTTTCTTCTTCTGCATCAACGTCGACTTCTGGAAGATGTGTGAATTTTAAGAAAATTGCGAATGCAACAAAGATTACAGCCAGGGAGATGTAAGGCGTGTGAACGCGTTGGAGGAGGTCATCTAAAATGGCATTTTTTTGCACTAGATCTACTGTAGCTTCTAATTTAGCCGTTACATTTTGTGCGTCTTTCAAAAAGAGTGTTCCAAATAATATCGGTACAATAATTCCTGCGGATTTATTAAAGAATCCTGCTATAGAGATCCGTTGTGCAGCACTATCTATTGGGCCAATAATACTCAAATAAGGATTAACAGCAGTTTGAAGTAGGGCCATACCCGATCCCTGAATAAATATCCCCGTTAAAAATAATCCATAACTTCTGCTATCGGCCGCAGGGATGAAAATCAAGGATCCCAAACCTAATATAACAAGACTGACTACTAAGCCATTTTGGAAGCCTATTTTTTTTATAATAACTGAACTTGGAAGTGCCAGAAAAAAATAAGCAATATAGGATGCGAAGGTTACAAAAAATGCCTGTAAATCTGTTTCTAAATTACAAGCAATCTTTAAGAACGGAATTAACGTTCCGTTTGCCCAGGTAATAAAACCGAGGATAAAAAATAATCCACAGCAAATGGCCATAGGGCGAAAAGCTGTTTTACCAACGTTAGGATTAGTGGTCATGTTTTATTTTATATATTTAGTTAAGTTATCGTTCACGGATTTGTCAATCAGTACAAAATAGCTTTAGGCAAACGATTGCATGCTATTTTTGTTGATTTTTAAAATATCCATCTTACAAGACTACTTAATTTTCTTGAATATCGGAAATAAATAAAGCGGGATTTTGATAATTATTTGGCAAAAAAAAGAAGAATAAATTGTTAAAATTATTCTTCTTTGCTTGTTAATATTGTTGATTTCGAATTACATGGTGCTAATAAATCGAGTTAGCAAACTCGGTCTTATTTGGGCACGATAGCTACTGTAAGTCTTGAGATACAATTCAGCTTATCGAAGCGATCATACATTTTTATCTCCCAGATATGTGTCGATCGACCAATGTGAATTGGGCTGCATTTTGCCGTAATGATTCCGCTGCTTACCGGCCGGATGTGATTTGCATTGACTTCGAGCCCTACACCGCGATATTTATCTGGGTCGACGACTAAATTAGATGCAATGCTGCCTAACGATTCTGCGAGTACCACCGATGCACCACCATGTAGGATACCATGAGGTTGTTTCACATTATCTGTGACGGGCATGGTTGCCGTAATGCTGTTGTCATCAATTTCGGTAGCGCTGATTTCCAATAAACCGGATAGGTATTTATTGAAAAAGACATTTATTTCCTCAATGTTGTAAGGCTGAAACCAAATTTTTGACATCATCTGAGTTTAAATAACGTTCCTGAATTATAATGCGGTGATGGTTAAGATGTCCAGCAATCACATATAATAATGCTTTGACACTGGTCAGTCGCTCTGAGGCCATGCCTTTGCGTTCTAACTCAGCATCGTTGAAACTGTTGAACAGCATGAGGTTGGCCTTACGCAGATAAGTAAACTCTTTGCTTAGGCTTTCCAACGTACGGTCATTGTAACGGGAGTGTTGAATAAAGTAGTCCTGATCATAACCGGCCAGCTCTTTCAGATCGTTGCGTGAAAATCGCAAGGCACGGTAAGCCATGATGCGCTCATTGTCAATAACATGACCGACTACTTCTTTAATTGTCCATTTGTCTTCGGCATATTTGAAATTACCTCTTTCTTCTGGAATGGTATCCAGAAATGCCGGAAAAGAGAGCGTTTGTTCTTCCAATACATCTAATACATTATCGACTACAGTCTCAATATAAGGAGCATATACTGCCGGATATTCGTCAGATTTGAGTGGCTTCATATTTTAAGTTGCTTTTTAAGATTATTCGAAAAGTTGTTCCTTTACCTATTTCAGATTCTTTAACAAAGATTTGTCCTTGATGATACCGCACCATTCGTTTGGTTAAGCTAAGGCCAAGTCCCCAACCTCTTTTACGTGTTGTAAAACCCGGCTGGAAGACAGATTCAAAATTTGATCTTGGAATTCCTTTGCCCGTATCACTAATGTCTATAAAAATTTCTTCTTTCGCAATATTTTCTGAAATATTAACAGTTATCTTTCCTTCTGTGCCAATTGCATTTACGCCGTTTTTCAATAAATTTTCGATAATCCAGTCAAAAAGTGGAATATTAAGTTTGGCTTCTACATGGGTATCTCCCGTTAATTCGAATGTAATTTTATGACTGGTCCGTATCCGGAAATAATCCACGTAATTTTTGATGACCTCATAGAGGTTGTGATTGGTCAGCACAGGTGTTGAACCTATTTTTGAAAAACGATCGGCGACGATTTCCAATCGTTTAATATCATTTTCCATTTCATTCAGCGTATCGTCTTCCTCAGCGTCAAATTTGATGCGAATCAGCTCCAGCCAGCCCATTAATGAAGATATGGGGGTTCCCAATTGATGGGCGGCTTCTTTTGTTAGCCCTACCCAGACAAGGTTCTGCTCGGATTTTCGAATGGAATTGAAAACGGTATAAGCAATAATCAGGAAGAGGGCAATAAGTGATAACTGAACATAGGGGAATACACGCAATTGCTGTAAAAACCAAGAGTCTTTATAGTAAACATGCCATTTTTGACCATTTTCCAATTCCAAAGTAATGGGCGGATGACTCTTTTTCATAAAGGCAAGCTGTTTATGGAAATAATTTGGGTCATAATCCAGCTGCTTTGTAACACTGTCATTATGGATTGGCTTGATATTGGTCTTGGTGGAATCCAGATTGCGCCAAAAAATAATATCGTCTTTATCGTCGGTGATGATTGCAGGTAGATTTAAACTATCTCTGACAGCATAGATGAATGTAATGAATTCATCGTCCACATCGGGCATGGTCATGATATTTTTGGTGCTCATTGCCCATACCTCGGCTTTGGAACGTTCGGCGTGTGCGAGATTCCGGACAAGATAATTGGTATAAACCAAGGATGCGATGGCAATGATCGCCGCAAAGATGAGCAAAATAAATTTCCAGCGTTGTTGGCTTATCTGAGAGGGTTTCATGATTCCGTATTTTGTACTCAGCTGCAAATTAATGAATAAATGTCTGTTTTATGCACTTTTATTTTACCTTAGAAGTCATCCTGTTATCCAAATCAAAAATTTTGTGGTAATTTTGCGGCATGAGTTCAGAAAGAAGAGTAAGAGTGCGCTTTGCACCGAGTCCTACTGGTGGTCTTCACCTTGGAGGAGTACGTACAGCTTTGTTTAATTTTCTCTATGCACGTCAGCATCAGGGAGATTTTATTTTACGTGTCGAGGATACAGACCAAACTCGTTTTGTCGCGGGAGCGGAGGAGTATATCAACGAATGTTTAGCTTGGTGTGGCCTGACTCCAGACGAAAGCCCGTTGCAAGGTGGTCAATATGGCCCTTACCGTCAAAGTGAACGAAAACCATCTTACCGCAAATATGCAGAACAGTTGATCGAGAATGGATATGCTTATTACGCATTCGATACAGCTGAGGAATTGGAAGAGCAGCGTAAGCTGCAGCCTAATTTCCGTTATAGCCATGAAAACAGGTTGCAATTGCGTAATTCTTTGAGCTTAAGTGATGCTGAAACACAACGATTACTGGATGCGGGAACACCGCATACTATCCGGATAAAGATCCCTACGGAGGAAACTGTATCATTCACGGATATGATCCGCGGGAAAGTTGCCTTTGATACCAACCTTGTCGATGATAAGGTATTGCTTAAAGCTGATGGAATGCCTACTTATCATTTAGCTGTTGTTGTGGATGATAAGGCAATGGAGATATCCCATGTCTTCCGTGGTGAAGAATGGTTGCCTTCTGCTCCGATCCATATTCTGTTGTGGGAATATCTGGGATGGGGTGAGTGCATGCCGCAATGGGCGCATCTTCCGCTGATCCTTAAACCTGATGGCAATGGAAAATTAAGTAAACGTGATGGTGACCGTTTGGGCTTCCCTGTTTATGCCATGAACTGGACGGATGCCAAATCTGGTGATACGACAAAGGGGTTCCGTGAAATGGGTTTCTTACCTGAGGCTTTTGTCAATATGCTTGGTGTATTGGGCTGGAATGACGGTACTGAACAGGAATTATTCTCGTTGGAGGAGCTGATCCAAAAATTCAGCGTCGAGCGCATTAGCAAAGCCGGAGCAAAATTTGATTTTGAGAAAGCAAAATGGTTCAATCACGAATGGATTAAACGTTCTTCGAGCGATTCTTTATTACCTCAGATCAAGGAGGTGTTGGCTCATCATCAAATAGAAGCAGAAGAAGGTTATGTAAACCGCGTATTGGCAGCGGTCAAAGAGCGTTTAACTTTTGTTGAAGATTTTTGGGGCCAAGCTGCTTTCTTTTTTGTACAGCCTGTTGAATACGATCTGAATTCCGTAAAGCCAAAATGGTCTTCGGAGAAGACAGCATTTTTTGAAAACATCATCCCGTCATTTGAAGGCTTTTCAGATTGGAAAGCAGCTGAGCTGGAGGCATTTTTTAAAGAAGCGATTCAGAACTCAGGAATGAAGATGGGGGAATTGATGATGCCATTCCGGATTATGCTGGTAGGTGGTAAGTTTGGTCCCGATGTATTTCAAATCGTTGAATTACTCGGTCAGAACGAAGTTATCGAGCGTATAAAGAAGGCTCTTCTAGCGTTTAATGCCTAGTGACTAAAAATATACCGTATAGGAAAGCTGTTGCAAACTCGTTGCAATGGCTTTTTTTATAAATATGGTATTCTCAACCGCATAAACAGTGCCTTGGCGGGGGCAAATAGAAAAATGATTAAGGTGATGGCTCCTCCCAAGATCCCGAGATAGGTAAAGATCTCCATATTACTGATCAGGGATGCTTGCTGGGTAATTGTTGTCTGAAGACTTTTACTGGCAAGATTCGTTGCCAATTGATCACCGGATGTTCCCAAGTATTTTTCGACCAAAGCGCTCCAATAGGTGACTGTGATCGGATTGCTCGTATTTAAGTGTTGTTCGATCTGGATAAAATGTTTTTGATTTAAGGTGTAAGTGATGTTTTGAATCAGCGCAAAGCCAATATTGGTGCTCCAGAATCTAACGGTCGTGCCCATTAAACCTGCATTGCCCACATGATGTGGAGCAACTCCTGTTAGAATATAGATCACAAGTGGCGTAAAAAGCCAGCCCTGTCCGATTCCCTGGAGAAATAGTGGCAGGCCTATTGCCCAAACAGTGGTATCGGGATAGAACGTAGGGACAAACAAAAAGCAGGATGTGGTCAACACCAGGAAGCCCAGTCCAAAGATGTATTTCGGTGATACATCGCGCAATAAGAGTATTCCTGAGCTACTTACTCCCACTATGGTCCCCAGTACATTAATGTATTGGATGTCAACAACGTAATGCCAAGGCCATCGCCATACATTGGACATGACAGCGTAGACATTATTGAGACTGCTCCGGATCAGATAAAATAGAAAAAATAGGATAACGCCAAAAATAACGTTCTTATAGCTCAAAATTTCAAAATGAAACAGTGGTCTTCTTACGAGATGTTGTTTGATTACAAAAAGCGCCCCGAAAATTAGGAAAAGTGCGAGGTTAATTGTGATCGTGTTGTGTTCGAACCAATAATATTTACGACCATAAATCAACACATATGCGCCACAGCTTAACGAAATCAGCAGAAAGAGACAGCTGGCCAGATCCAATTGATAAAGTGGGAATTTCCGGCTTAATCTCCTGTTGTTCAAAAGTAGTAAAGCAATCGCGATGACCATCAAATGCCAATAGAGCACAACATGAATCATATCCTCCCAACCATAATCCATAATACTTTCTTTTAAGAGGGATGTTGTTATTGTTCCGCCTGTTAGCATAAAAGTATACAAGAAGAAATAGGCAATGGTGCGGCTTTTGGAATGCCTGATCTGCATCATCAGCAAGGGAAGAAAACAAGCGCCTTCAAGAACACAAAAAATACCCTCGATCACCCGGAGCACCGCAATGAGGAAGGGATCTCTGGTCAGAGAAATGGCCAATAAAATGAGGATGGAGGCCGTGCAGGTCAGCAGGATATATGTCCTTACCCGAAAGAAGGCAAATAGCCGTTGGAATATCAACAGCGCTACGACAATAGCGCCATACATCAACGAAAGAAAATATTGAATATCTTCCATTTCGATCGCCAATGTAGAAGCGGTAAAAGCGGTGTTCGAATGAAACAGGGACATCAGCATGAGATGTGGAAACATGGCCAACATCATCATGGGAAGTTTAATCCATTCGGGAACCCAGCTGTAATATAAAGATTTGTTTGAACTCATGAATAATTAAGATTGGTGGGGTGCATGTACCACAACGTTCATTCCTGCACGTAGTTTTGTCAGATCCTGTTTTGGTGCAAAGACAATTTTGATGGGTATGCGCTGCTCGATTTTAACGAAGTTTCCGGTTGCATTATCTTGGGGTATGACCGAAAATCTGGATCCTGATGCCGGAGAAAAGGAATGAATTTTTCCCTTCAAATGTAATTTCGGAAAAGCGTCCACCTGTATGGTGACTTCGGTTCCTTCGTTTAGGTCCGCTAACTGTGTTTCTCTAAAATTGGCATTAATCCATTTCTCTTCGCTGACGACATTGACTAAAGTCTGTCCCTCTTTAACAAATTGGCCCGGTTGGATCGTTCTTTTTCCAACAAAGCCGTCATAAGGTGCCGTCACTACGGTATAGGACAGGAAGACTTCGGCATTGTTTTTTGCTGCTTTTTTAATATCGATATTGGCCTTCGCAGGTAGTTCGCTAGCTTTTTCTTTGCTTGTATTTAATCGTGCCGAGTTGTATTCTTCCTGAATGGCATTGAGCTGAGCCAAAGAAATGTCATACGCTGCCTTGGCATTATCGTATTGTTGTCTGGTTGCGGCATCTGCTTCATACAAATTTTTAAATCGCCTGTAATCTTGTTCAGTTTGCCATACACTTACTTTGGCTGCTTCTAATCTTGCTTTTTGGACGGAAATGCTATTGGCGGTGACATTTGCGCTTTTGGCAATTACTTCGGCATTCCGTTGACTACTTCGAAGTTCGGCATTCGCCATATCTACTTTGGTCTGATACTCGCTGGCATCTATGCGTAATAACGTGTCTCCACGATGTACATATTGATTTTCCTCAAATCTGACCTCCTTCACAAAGCCTGATATTCGACTTGCTACTGGCGTTACATATTGATCAACTTGAGCATCGTTTGTCGTTACGTGTTGACTTGTAAATAACAGATGTTTGCCCAAAATACCGATTCCGGCAAGGAGCAGGACCGCGGCAAATACAACTAAAACTTTATTAAATCCTTTTGTCCTGTCTTTATTTTCTTCTTTACCCATTCTTATTTTTATGAATATTTTATTGCTTTTCCATCTACGCTCCAGTAAATCTGCCGGTTGTGGTTTGGATGATTGGCTCCCAGTGCTTCGAACGGCAATTTCAGAAAAGGCTGACAAATTGTTGTTGAATCAGGGTCGCCCCGGATATATAGGCTTGAGCATGTAGGAAAACTTTGCACAAAGGTACTGCTGGAGGTAGAGGTTTAGTTTTGTATAGTCGGACGGATATTTGTTCATTTGCGCCATATAATAAAAAAAGTGTAATTTTAAATTATGGAACAGGAACAACTGGTGGCTATAGATGACGACCGGAACGACTTTTATGTGTGTCATACGCATGTAGATCGGATTGATCCGCGTGAATATATACATCGGAAAGCGCGCTTACTTTATGCTGACGGTGGCATTATACATGTGTTTACTGCGATGAAGCATTGGTATCTGCCGGGCCGGTTTTATATGTGGATACCGGCAAATACGGCCTACCATCTGGAAAGTTCCAGCTCCCGTATTCACCTGTATAGTTTTTACTTTAAAGAGCAGCCGGGAGTTCACCCTGTTCTGTTGGAGCCGAACATATTTCTGAGCAATGATCTAATGCGGGAGATGTTTTTGTTTGCGCAGGATTGGGAAGGCGGGGTCGGTAAAAAAGACAGCTATTCAAGGTATTGTCTATTGCGGGCGATGATGGCTATTATTCCGGAGATGAGTCCGCCGATAGATGCTTTCCCTATGCAGCATCCCTATCCTAAGAATGAAAAGCTTCGGCGTATAGCGCGGTATCTAAATACGAATATTGATCAGGCCTTTACAATCGAACAGGTAGCGGCACAGTTTGGCATGAGTAGCCGGTCCCTTTCACGGCTGTTTAAGGAAGATATGGGGATTAGCTATATCCGTTTTTTGAGAGCCATACGCATTGCAAAGGCTTTGGAACTGATGGCTGAAAATACCTATTCCATCCTGGAAATTGCGATGCGGATTGGCTACAATGAACTTTCGTCTTTCAGTAATATCTTTACACGTGTTACGGGTATCCGTCCTTCGGTTTATATGTCGAAAATCAACGAATACAAAAATTGATTGGACTGGATTACGCCAAAAGTTCGTGTAGATCTTCCTGAGAAAGTGATTTTATAAAACTTTCTTCAGTTGTAATAAGGGTTTGTGCAATAGATTTCTTCCGGTTCTGTAGCGCCAATATTTTCTCTTCGACGGTGTCTTTGCTGATGAATTTGTAAATAAATACATTTCGTGTCTGTCCAATGCGATGGGAACGGTCTACCGCTTGTTGTTCTACGGCAGGATTCCACCAAGGATCCAATATAAAGACATAGTCTGCTTCGATCAGGTTAAGACCAACACCGCCGGCTTTGATTGATATCAAAAAAAGTTTGGTGTTATTGTTTTTACGGAACTGACTAACAGCTTCGTCGCGGTTTTTAGTTCCGCCATCGAGGTAGGCATAGTTTGTTCCTTTTTTATCAAAATATTGTTTGAAGATATTAAGCTGTTTGACAAATTGGGAAAAAATAAGGACCTTGTTTCCTCGCTGCATCACCATTTCAAGAGTTTCAATGACAGCGTCAAATTTTCCCGAATCACCAACAAAGTCCTCGTCGACCATTCTAGGATGATTGGCTAGCTGGCGAAGCTTTGTCAATCCCTGTAATAAGGCAATCTGGGTTGACTTTGGCTTGTTGTCCAATTGCCCGTCGAGAATGGCGTTGCGATATTCGGATTTGACTTTTTCATAAAGTTCCGATTGTTTATCGGTCATTTCACAGTATAGTACCTGTTCTGTTTTGGGGGGCAGTTCTGTTGCGACCTGATCTTTTGTACGCCTTAAGATAAACGGTTTGACAATCGCCTGAAGACGTTGTGCTTTTTCTTCATCCTTTTTCTTTTCAATGGGCTGCACAAACTCTTTTTGAAAGTAGGTGTAACTTCCCAATAAACCGGGATTGGTAAAATGCATTTGTGCCCAAAGATCAGAAACAGAGTTTTCAACAGGAGTCCCGCTTAATGCGAGTTTATTTTTACTCTTCAGACTTTTTATGGCCTTAAATGATTTTGAGGTCGGATTTTTAATATTCTGGCTTTCATCGAGGATTATGTAATTGAAATAAAAGCCACTCAGTATTTCCTCATCAATACGTGCGATGCCATAAGTTGTAATTACCAAGTCATACTTAGCAAATAGTGTGGCATCTTTAATACGGTTATTTCCGGTATGCAAATGGATCTTGAGTTGTGGGGCAAACTGCTGTGCTTCCTTTTGCCAATTGTAAACGAGTGATGTTGGTAACACCAGGAGTGAGGTGTGTACTTCCTGCTGATCTGTAATTTGCTCTTTTTGTTGCTGCAACAGGGCTAAAGTCTGTATGGTTTTTCCCAATCCCATGTCATCTGCGAGACAACCACCGAATTTATACTGCTTTAGAAAGTTAAACCAGTTATAGCCTGCCTTCTGATAGGGGCGAAGATTTCCTTTGAAATGTTTTGGTTCCGGAATATCGGCAATTTCCTCAAACGTCGCGAGATTTTGCAATTTACGGTTGAAGACCAATTTGGTATGTTCGCTGATCTCAAAGAGCAGACCGATATGTACTTTGTTTAATTTAAGCTCATGTCTATCGGCAGAAAACTGAAAGAGATGGTTGTATTGTGCAAACCATTCTTCAGGGATCATGGCGATTTCCCCATTAGGTAGGGTAAATTCTTTGATATTGTTTAGAATATGGTTTCGTAAGTTTATAAAAGGAATTTCGTAGGGGCCGAATTTAGCAATGGCACTGATATCAAACCAGTCATTATCTTCGTCAATGGCGATGTCCAATGAGGTATGTCCGATGAAAAAGCGTTTCTGTTCGCTGTTTTGTATGATTTCAAATCCCAAGGCTTTTATTTGTTCCTGATGATTATTTATCCAGTCAAATATTGAAATGCGTTTTCCGGATTGGATAGATGGTGCAAGTAATCCAAGTTGGCGGTCCAGATCTTCCAGCCCCAGGGCTTTTAAATTCTCGTGCTGCTGTTCTTCCCATTGTAGAGAACGTTTGACCCGATGAAAGATATATAAGTCTTTCTCTTCATGATATTCCATCCGAACAGTCACTTTATTTTCCGCTCCCGCAGTAAATGTATGTGGGCCATATCTGAATTGCAACTGTAATTGCGATGCGCCATCTTCTACATAAATTAAATGCAGCAATGGGATTGCCTGGTGTTGATGCGTTTGTATTTCAAAGCCTTCGGCATAAACATGATAACGTTCAATCAATCCGCAGACAAAAGTTTCAAAATATTTTTTTTCGGTACTTCTCCCCACAGAGATGTATCGCTTATTGAGAAAGGGACTAAGCTTTTTTCCTTCCAGCGCCTGATCGAAATAGTATAAGGTATTGTTTAAGAGTAGCCATGCCTGTGCATTGGTCAATACAATGGCATTTTTAAACATAAATTCCAAGCGTTGATTTTCGTACTTTATGGTTGGAAAGTAACGTGTCTCTTCCTCATTACGGCGAAAGTGGAAGAGGATAGAGGCAGCTGACGTTGCCGGTTTAATTTCCTGGTCTGCCGGGTAACCGTCTTTGCTCATCATAAAGAGCGGTTTATTTCCAATAGACTCAAAAAATTGAATCATCTTTTCATCAATTTTGGGTCGCAGCAGGTCGTAGAGCTTTTTGTCAAAGACTTTGGAGAAAAAATCTACAGGTCTGATTGCTTTTTTATAATATTTCTTGATGAGGTTTGTCTGTTCGATGTCGTCGAGCAGTCGGATCAGCTTGTAATCTAACTCATCCAATTCTGCGGCATAGGCATCTACGGTATTGCTAAATATACGTTGGTATCGTAGTGAGTAGGTTCCGTTCGGATTGAGTTTGACCATGTGTGGCTCAATGAGATAGCCAAGATAGGGATGCTCACAAATAGAATAAACGATTTTATATACTGGAAATGACTTTGACTGTTGCATTAAAAATAGCGGACCTTGTAAATAAAGGTATCTAATATACAATAAAATATACCATTAAACGTAATTTGCCGAACGAAATTTAAAAAAATGTAGATTATAGAAATAGCCTGCAATATTTTAGGTAATAAATTGGCATCGTATCAAGACTATATTGACCGGCAATAGCAATATGTCTTTCCAAATACTAGAAATTGCCCTCAAAAACAAAGTGAGCAGGGCCTTTGAGAAAAACATTTGTAAAGCTATTCCCTTTTTTATGAAAAGAGATATACAATTGTCCACCTAGTACGCGAATAGGAATAACGATCTCGCCTTCTAGGTTCATTTGTAGGGCCACGGCCATTGCCGCAGCGGTAGCACCGGTACCACAGGCGTAAGTTTCGTCTTCTACACCACGCTCGAATGTGCGTAGGAAATAACCATTTTCCTCCTTCTCGATAAAATTGACATTGATGCCGTCGTTGGCATAAGTAGCGTTGTTGCGAATCGAGTAGCCATCCTGAAAAACATTTTTTTCTTTTAGGTTTGTAACGAAGCTAACGTAATGGGGTGACCCGGTGTGCAGGATGTAAGCATCGCCATCTCGTCCAAATTCATGTACGTCGATCATTTGCAGGTTGACAAGTTCGGCAGAAAGGAAAGCATGGTGTGCACCGTCTACTGCCAAAAAGTCAGTCTTGTCAGTAATGATGCCTAAATCATGTGCAAAGGCCACGATACAGCGCCCCCCATTGCCGCACATACTTCCTTCTCGACCATCAGCGTTATAATAGATCATTTCAAAATCGTAATTTTCTTTGTTTTGAAGCAGCATGAGACCATCCGCGCCTATCCCAAACCTGCGGTCACAGAGGCTTTTCACCAGAACTTCGTCCGCGCGGTTAAATGAATTGTCGCGATTATCGACTAGGATGAAATCATTGCCAGCTCCCTGATATTTTGAAAATCTTATTTTCGATGCCATTCTATTGATTTGAAGTAACAAAAATACGTTTTTTTGTTACAAAAAAGCGGCGGGAAGTTAAGATTTGTTAAAATTATTGCATTTGTCTAGCAATTAACATTTTTTAACGTGTCGGATTTTCCGAAGGCCTTTAAATGGTATTACATTTGAACATATCCGAATAAAATCGGTAATTTTAAGAGCAAAAATTATCAGCTTATATTAAGACATTTTAAAATAGAAATAAGTTTATGAATAAGGTCGGTTTAACGCTATTAACAGCTGTTTTCGGTGGAGCAGTAGCATTAGGTGGTTACAAGCTTATTGAAAATAAGAAACTTGATAGTATGTCTTTTGAGGACAAACAGAAAGTTTATTTTGCTAATAACCCTACAGGAGTCATGTCTTCAACGGGCAATCCTGATTTTACACAAGCATCTGCGGCGGTGGCTCCGGGTGTCGTACATATTAAGACAACATATAGTAGAAAGGGTTCGCAGCAATCCGAAGGTTCTCCATTTGATATGTTTGAAGAATTCTTTGGTATGCCCCAAGGCGGGGGACGCCGTCAGATGCAGGCGCAACCTGTGCAAGCGTCAGGATCAGGGGTCATTATCTCTGACGATGGTTATATTGTTACCAACAATCACGTCGTAGAGGATGCGGATAAGATTGAGGTGGTGCTAACAGACAAGCGCACTTATGAAGCGAAATTGATCGGTCGCGACCCAAATACGGATATTGCTTTATTAAAAGTAGCAGGAAAAGGTCTTCCTGTTGTAAAGTTGGGTAACTCAGATAATGTAAACGTGGGTGAATGGGTATTGGCCTTTGGTTATCCACTTGGGCTTCAATCAACCGTAACAGCTGGTATTGTCAGTGCAACAGGTCGTGATATTGGTATCTTAAGAGAGGGACAGCAACAACGTGGTAATCCTTTTGGCGGCGCTACTGAACAGCCACTTGCAAGCTCTGCTATCGAGTCTTTTATCCAGACTGATGCGGTGATCAATAAGGGGAATAGTGGTGGCGCATTAACTAATGCCTCCGGTGAATTAATCGGTATCAACTCTGCTATTGCATCACCAACAGGGGTGTATGCAGGTTATGGTTTTGCTATTCCTGTCAATTTAGTGAAAAAAATTGTGGATGATTTTGTGGAATTTGGTAATGTAAAACGTGGCTATATTGGTGTTAGTTATGTGCCGATAACTTCAGAACTGGCCAAAGAAAAAGGGATCACCGATGTTAATGGATTATATGTGGAGGATGCGGTAGCCGGTGGAGCTGCGGCAGCTGCAGGGATTAAAAAAGGCGATATCTTGACTAAGATCAACGGTAAGACCATCACTGGCTCTCCGGTATTAAGTGAAACTATTGGCCGTCTGCGTCCGGGTGATAAAGTAAATATTACGTACAAACGTGACGGTAAAGAAAAACAGGTTTCGTTGACATTGAAAGGTGAGGAGTCGCTAAAATCAGCTTCAGGTGCAAGTGGAAAAGCTTCAAAAAGTGCAACTGAAATCTACAACAAATTGGGTGCAAGCTTTATTCCTGCTTCTGCTGCGAAGAAGAAAGAACTGGGTGTAAACTCTGGTGTTGTGGTGACACAAGTAAACCGTGGTGGTATATTTGATTATTTTGGTGTAGAAAGAGGTTTGGTGATCACTGAGGTCAATGGAAAAGCCGTAAACAGTGTTGATGATATCGAGTCTGCATTGGGAGCAACACAACGCAATATCGTTCGCTTAAAAGGTGTCTCTCCACAAGGAGGTGCTGTTCAGTTGAGCTTCCCAGTGGAATATTAAAAATTGAATTAAGAATTGGTTGATTAATATAGTTTAGGTGGTTCTAACCGTAAGGTTAGGCCACCTTTTTTTATTTATTAAAGACCTTATTGGCTAGAGATGAAAGCCTAAAGGTCTGTCTGTGCGGTATTGAAATCATGGAAACAGAATTGTAAATGTCCGGTCATCAAAAATCATCCTGAAGTTGAAGTTGCGATAAGAAAATATGATTTCATCAGGATTGTTTCTTTAATAGTTTAAGTTTAGTTATTTTGTGCAATAAAATCTGATAGACTGATTTTGTTTGGTATCATAGTCAGGGATGAGGTCTATGATTTATTGTTACATAGTCGACATTTAAAGAGTTTTTACAATTAAAATGCGATGTGTCCAAATGTCAGGAGCATTCAGCAGCCGATTTGTCGTATTGCCCTTTATGGTTCATAGCTTTAAAAAAATATTTTAATGAAAATTTTAATGGTTTGTTTGGGAAATATCTGTCGTTCGCCACTGGCACATGGGATATTGAAGCAAAAAGTAAAAGATAAACAATTAAACTGGATCGTAGAATCCGCAGGCACGGGTGATTGGCATATTGGTGAAGCACCAGATCGAAGGGCAATTTCGATTGCAAAGAAATATGGGGTCGATATATCCGGCCAAAGGGCAAGACATTTTCAGCCGGCGTTTTTCGAAGAATATGACCTTATTTTTGTCATGGACCGTCAGAATTTTGCAGATGTATGTGCACAAGCTGCCAATAAAGCTGACCTGGAGAAAGTGCAATTGTTTTTGGCTGATGATATTGTTCCGGATCCATATTTTGATGATAATTTGTTCGATCCGGTTTTTCAGATGATTGACAAGCGCTGTATGGAGGTGATCGAGACAATGTCAAAGAAGAAGGAATAATATTGGGTTTGTCATTGCGCTTGCCTTATGGGTAATGACGTTAATGTGTGGTTTTTTGTATCGGAGACATGTAACTTGTATGCCAAGTTGAAATTGTCTTCGTTTGTTTAAAGGGAAAAAAAATGAAAGCAGCAGAAGTAAACAAGAAATGGAGCACGCTACAGAGTGAAATCGCGTCTCTATTTGATATGGAAAAACCTGACATCAAGGTATGTTTATTCCTTATCGGTGTACAGGAATTGGGAAAAGGCCCGCAGAGTTTCTCGAAACGGCAGAAAGAGGAACTGATGCATATTGCCACATGCCGTCTGTTCAGTTCGATGGGGTTTTATAATCTCAAAGGATTGGATGAAGAAGGATGGCCGCATTGGGAACTGGTAAAACCTATTCCCAACTATACATTATTGGAGCAAGAACTTATCATGAAGTCCTTGATTATTGATTATTTTGAAGAATTAAACGTCATCTAAAGCATGAGATTTTTAAAAGTTTGTTTAGTAGCACTATTTTGCTTTTTACAGGTTATGGCGTTTGCCGCTAAACCTGAGTATAAATATGTCCAGATTATTACGGATAAGGGAACCTGCGTATTGCGATTGTATAATGAAACGCCTCGACATCGGGACAACTTTGTGAAATTGGCAAAAAGTAAATATTATGATAGCACATTGTTCCATCGGGTTATTCAGAACTTTATGATCCAAGGGGGCGATCCGGATTCAAGAAATGCAGTCGGTGGTGCTCAGTTAGGAAATGGAGGACCTGGTTATACGATTCCTGCAGAAATCCAAGATGGATTATTCCATAAAAAAGGTGCTATCGGTGCTGCCCGGGACAATAACCCAGCAAAAGCGTCTTCTGGGTCTCAATTTTATCTTGTTCAGGGCAAGGTGTTCACTCCCGAGGATCTTGACCGCCTGGAGCAGACGCGGATGAACGGAAAGAAGTTTTCTGAAACACAGCGTCAGGCTTATACAACAATCGGCGGTGCTCCGCATCTGGACTGGAATTATACCGTATTCGGTGAATTAGTGAATGGAATAGAAGTGATCGACAAGATTGCGGAAGTAAAAACAGACAAGCATGACCGGCCGGAGGTGGATCAGAAGATGACCATGCATCTGTTGACCAGACGAGAGGCACTTAATCTGGAACGTGAACTGAAAGGTCTAAAACCACAGACTGGATTCTTTACAAAGATTGGTGACCTATTCTCTTCCAAAGATTATTAAATTGTCGTTGATTGAATTATGTACTGCGAAAGAACGCACTGAGTTTTTCCGGGTGTTATCGGATCACAACAATTAAAATATTGCGCTGTATTGTAAGTCTCAGACTTACAGATGTAAAGTTTTAACTATAATATCTCAATACTCATATCTAAACAATGAAAATAGTAACCTATAATGTGAACGGTTTGCGAGCTGCTTTAAAGAAGGATTGGTTAGGCTGGCTGAAAAATGTGGATGCAGATGTCATATGTCTTCAAGAGATTAAAGCTACTCCGGACCAGATTCCAGAAATTGCGCTACTGGAGGAGATGGGGTATGAACATTACTGGTATCCGGCTCAAAAGAAGGGATATAGCGGTGTTGCTCTCTTTACCAAAATTTCTCCAACGCATGTTGAATATGGCTGCGGTCATGAAGACTATGATTTTGAGGGACGTATTATTCGTGCTGATTTTGATAAAGTTTCGGTGATGAGTACTTATTTTCCATCTGGAACAACAGGAGATGTAAGACAGGATTTTAAATATCGTTTTTTGGACGATTTTCAGCTGTATAGTGACAAGCTGTTGTTAGAGCGGCCAAATTTGGTTGTATGCGGAGATTATAACATCTGTCATCGTGCTATTGACATTCATAATCCGAAATCAAATGCAAACTCCTCCGGATTTTTGCCTGAGGAACGCGAATGGATGGAAAATTTCATTAATTCAGGATATATCGACTCTTTTCGTCATTTGAATGCGGAGCCGCATAACTATACCTGGTGGAGTTACCGTGCGGGTGCGCGTGCACGAAATCTGGGTTGGCGCATTGATTATAATATGGTCTCAAAACCATTGGGAGCGCAAATCAAAGCTTCGCAAATTTTGGCGAATGCGGTCCATTCGGATCACTGTCCGGTTTTGTTGGAATTGGACGTTTAACTAAGAACTATTACTCAATAAGAAAGACTTTCAGTTAACTGAAAGCCTTTCTTATTGAATAAACTGTGGTAAATCACGTTTAAATAGAATCGTATGTGCATTAAGCAGCAACCATGTTGGGCAGCTGCTTCCAAATGTAGTGCTTAAACCTGACTCTGGATAATGGAAAGTTGTTGTGCAACTTTCTCTGCAATTGTTAAAAAGGATTTTGTCACGGGGTCTTCTTGATCTGTTGCAATCGGGAAACCGTTGTCGCCTGCGTCGGAAATGCCTTTAAGCAATGGTATCTCACCAAGGAAGGGAACCTTATATTCTTCGGCCAGGCGTTTTCCTCCGTCTTTACCAAAAATATAATATTTATTTTCCGGTAGTTCTGCAGGGGTAAAATATGCCATATTTTCCACAACTCCCAAGAGCGGAATATTGATACTGTCCATCAAGAACATTCCGATTCCTTTGACTGCATCGGCGAGTGCTACATGCTGTGGTGTCGTGACAATGACTGCTCCTGCAATTGGAAAGGTTTGTGATACCGTGATATGGATATCACCGGTCCCCGGAGGCATATCAACCACAAGGTAATCCAACTCTCCCCAATTAGCATCGTTAAATAGCTGTTTGATGGCTGAAGTGGTCATTGGACCACGCCATGGGATAGGTTGGTTGGGATCGGTAAAGAAACCGATGGAGAGTAATTTTAAACCAAACTTTTCAAGAGGTTCAATTTTAACCTGACCGTCAGGCATTTCAACAGAACCGGGTTTCGCACCCTCCAGTCCAAACATAATCGGAAGCGAAGGGCCGTAGATATCGGCGTCCAATAGACCCGTTTTTGCACCCTTGGCGTGAAGCGCCAAAGCTAGGTTGGCTGCAACTGTCGATTTCCCGACACCACCCTTGCCCGATGAGACCAGAATGATATTTTTAATCCCTGAAACCTGAGCTCCCTGTTTACCGATCACATTGGAAGTCATGTTTATCTGTACTTCAAGATTTTTATCAATAAAATGTGCTATAGCATTGCGGCAAGCATGCTCAATATGGTCTTTTAGTGGACAGGCGGGGGTAGTCAATATGACATCGAAGGCAATTTTTTGGTCTTCGATCTGAATATTTTGAATCATATTCAATGTTACAAGATCCTTTTTTAAATCAGGCTCTTCAACATAGGATAATGCATTTAATATTTGTTCTTTGGTAACCATCTATTATTCATTTGAAATCATGGAATACAAAACTACTCATTGCCGATCAATTTCATGTCATTTGTTTGTTTTTAATGGAGTTCAATTAGGTCCCTGTCCCTAATGAATGGCTCTGCCGCCTTAAAGAAAATTGAAGCGAAGTCACGTCGACCGGACAATGCGTTTCCATTTTGGCTTTGCTAGCAAGGTTTTCTTTATTTTAGGAATTGGACCGACAATTCAGCGCTCAGTTTGACTAGCTCTACTAAAGAGCCATACCCACGCGGGTTTCGGTGTAATTATAATTGTATATAAAAGCAAATTTATCTAAGTTTGACTATTGATATGCATGGATTTGCATGAAATTTTAATTATGTCCGATCGATTTATAACATCTCTGAAGTCGCGCAAGTGGCGATGGCTTTATATTACTTTGGCTGTTTTCTTGATTTTGGTAATCGCGGTAGGTGTTTATGCTTACCAAAAGAGAGATGGGATGCTCATGGGGGCGATCAATAAAGCAAAAGCGAAACTGCAGGAAAAGTATGACATGGATTTGAAAATCCAGTATTATGCTTTTCAGGGGATTAATGCGGTGCAGTTTAAAAATATACAGTTGCTGCCTAAAAATAGAGCACCTCTGGCGCAAATTAATGACCTGACCGTATCCGTTAAATTGTGGCCTCTTTTATTCGGTGATGTGAAGCTCGGTGAGGTTATTATGGATAATGCCACCGTATCATTGGTCAAGAAAGATTCGATCAGTAACTATGATTTTTTGTTTAAGAAACAAAAGAAGGATACCATTGAGAATGATAATCCAAAGCAGAATTTGGCCGCATTGGCGGATCGTCTGCTCAAAAATGTATTCTTTAAGATCCCGAATGATCTCGATCTCAAAAATTTTGAGCTTTCCTACAAAGACGACAGTACCTCACAGCGTATTGTTATTCCTTCCGCCGTTATCGATGGTGGTGACATGGAATCCAAATTCTTGTTGAACGATCATGAGGCAGCTTGGAACCTAACAGGGACGATAAATTCGGACAATCAGGAATGTGACCTACGTCTTTTTTCGGATAAGAAGGAAGTTAATCTTCCTTTATTACAGCGTAAATTTGGTTTGGCGGTTAGTTTTGATGAGATATCCTTTCGATTGGATAAAGCTAATCGACGAAATAAGGAACTGTTGGAATTGCATGGACAATGGGGATTTAAAAACCTGAAAGTAAATCATTGGCGTATTTCCAGTAAAGACGTTATTTTTCCTGAAGCGATCATGCAGGGGGCGCTCAACATAGGAGCCTCTTCTATCGAGGTCAGTAAAGAAAGTACCGTACAGGTAAAAGATTTTGTTTTTTCTCCTTATTTAAAATATATACACAGGCCTGAAAAAGAAATTTTTCTAGCTATTCACACGGATAAAATCAAAGCGCAGGATTTTTTTGATGCCATGCCCGTTGGGTTATTTCCGGGGCTTGATGGAATTCAGGTTGAGGGACATATTCAATATGATCTAAATTTTGCTTTGGAATTAAAAAGACCCGATAAACTTCTTTTTTCTTCCAAAATGGACGACCGCGATCTGCAGGTGGTGAAATGGGGTGAAGCTAATATTGGGATGCTAAATACCCCTTTTACCTATACGGCCTATGAAGATGGAAAACCCATGCGTGAGATTGTGGTCGGCCCGCAAAACCCAAATTTTACGCCATTGGATCAAATTTCCCGTTATATGCAGATCAGTCTGATCAATACCGAAGATCCATTTTTCTTTAAACATAAAGGATTTGAGGAGAAGGCTTTCAAACTCTCTATTGTCACAAATATTAAAGAGAAAGGTTTTAAACGTGGCGCAAGCACCATATCCATGCAATTGGTCAAGAATGTGTTTCTAAACCGGAATAAGACCGTGGTTCGAAAGCTGGAGGAAATTTTGTTGGTTTGGCTGATGGAACGTTCGCAGCAGGTAAGTAAAAAACGGATGTACGAGGTTTATCTCAACGTGATCGAGTGGGGGAATAACGTATATGGGATTACTGAAGCTGCTCGCTACTATTTTGGAAAAACACCGGCGCAACTCGGGCTTGGAGAAAGTATATTTTTGTCCAGTATCGTGCCACGTCCGAAGAAAGGGCTTAACTTCTTTGACTGGACAGGGCATCTGAAAGGAAATATGTTGCGTTATTTTAACATTTATGGTCATATCATGACTAAGACTGGGCAGATAGGTGTTGATTCGACCACATCGGCCTATGGTTTCTATGAGGTCGTATTGCAGCCACATCTGCGTGCTGCCAGACCTGCTGTTGTAGATTCGATAGATACATTGGATATGGGCGATGATCCGCTGCTGTTCGATGACCTGGGCAACGGGGCAGCAGTTGATAATCTGGAAGGCGTTTCCCTCCCTAAAACGATAAAAAAGATGTCTCATCCTGAAAAGCAGGACGAGGAAACAGCCGAGCCGGAAAAACATAAAAGATCTATTTTTGATAAGATCCTGGGCCGAAACAAAGAGGAAAAGGAAAAAACGGAGACGGAGACCACCAAAGATCCTAAAAAAGAACAGAAGTAGCTGACTGAAAAGTTTGTGGTTGGTTGCCTTACTCTTAAGAAAGCTTTTGATATATTGACATCAGGTGTGGACGCTAAAAATCAGCTGGTATAAAACTTCGGAAACTCCATCTCGGAGATGGAAATATTATCGATAAAAATAATTTAGTGGAATGAAAAAAATAGAAATTGACGGATTGCTTTTTGAACCGCTTTTTGAAGAAGAACAGATTCAGAAAAGGGTTCGTTTGATGGGGATAGACATCAGTCTACGATATGAGCATAAGCAGCCTGTTTTTATAGGCGTTTTGAACGGTTGTTTTATGTTTATGGCAGATCTGCTCAAACAGATAGAAGTTCCCTGTGAGATGTCTTTTATTAAATTAGCCTCCTATATCGGTACAGGCCAGTCTGAGTTGAATGAGCTATTGGGACTGGGTATTGATCTGGAAGGGCGTGATGTCATTATCGTGGAAGATATCGTCGACTCCGGACATTCGTTAAAGCATACGCTAGATGCTGTGAAGCGGTTAAATCCGGCCAGTGTCATTGCTTGTGCACTTTTGGTAAAGCCTGAAGCGTTACAATACCATTTTGAAGAACTGACCTACGTTGGTTTTGAGATTAGCAAAGAGTTTGTTGTTGGGTATGGGATGGATTTTAACGGTCTTTGCCGCAACTTACCAGATATCTATAAGAATGTTCCTGCTTAGATTTTAGGATTAAGATATTGTGATGAGAGATCTGAGTAAGGAGATTTTGATTTGCTAAGATCGACTTAGCTGTTGAAATTAGATCAAGGAACGATAGCAGCATCCTTCCGCAAAGGTCGTTTGTCTTTTATCTTTTTTTCCTTGATCTATAATGCAGTTTAATATTTGAACGAACAGCTTTCAATATGGTCATTGACCATGCCTACCGCCTGCATATAAGCATAGCAAATGGTGGAGCCAAAAAACTTGAAACCTCTTTTTTTCATGTCTTTTGCTATTTTATCGGAAATCACAGTCGTCGCCGGCACCTGTTGTAGACTAGGCCAGTGATTGACTAGGGGTTGCTGTTCGGGTAAAAATGTGTATAGATAATTGTAAAAACTACCATATTCAATCTGGATTTTTTCGAACAGTTGCGCGTTGGTGATGGTCGACTCAATTTTATTGCGATGTTTAATAATACCGGAGTTTTTTAAGAGTGCCTCGACATGAGCTGCCGTAAAATCGGCGACTTTATTGACATCAAAATTAGCAAAGGCTTCTTGATAAGCCGATCTCCGACGGAGGATCGTAATCCAGCTCAAACCGGCCTGTGCTGATTCGAGCACCAAAAATTCGAAAAGGGTTTTATCATCTTTTACCTGTCGCCCCCATTCTTTATCGTGATAGGCCACATATTGTTCGTCAGATCCGCACCATTGACAGCGTATTATTTCTTTTGGCATGTTCTATAAAGATTTTTTGAATGCAATATAACTTTTTATCCTAACTTTACGACCATAAAAGAGTTTCGAATCTAAGCGGTCCATGATTTCTGAATGGCCGATAAGGGACAATTTATTTTAATGAAAGTTAACGACTTTAGATATTATATTGTATTTGTAATCCTCTTTGTGTTTTCGGCTGTACAGTTGAGTGCGCAGCGACGGATCTCGCGACAGGCTGTTCGAGAAAGTGTTTCTCTGCCTGATAGTACACTGATGCTAAGAGATTCAGTGGTGTCGTCAAACCAGGAGATGCTGGCATCTTTGAATCCGGCACTTCAAAAACAATATCGGATTGTTACGGTGGAGGCAGAAGGGCTGGTTATTCACAATATGTATGACTATAATGTAAAACAATATTTTAAAGGAGAGAAAAGCGGTAATGCCCTGGAACGGCAATATGGAACACCTAAGCCGCATCGGGATAACTGGATATTATTTACTGCGCTCTTTTTGATATTTGGCGTTGGGTTAATCCGTGTATTTTTTCCTTCCGATATAAAATTGGTATTTCAGGGTTATTTTGATGACAGGGTATTGTTGTCCGTTAGTAAAGAGGATACGATCCTGACTTCATGGCCGTTTATTTTCCTTTTTGTATTATTCTCGGGAGCGATAGCTTTGTTTGTCAGTCTATTTTATGCTTACGAACTGAACCGCTTCGATTTTATTACCTTTCCCAATTATATGAAGACCGTTTGTATGGTGGGCGGCCTGTTTGCTTTTAAAATTGGATTTATCCGATTCTTGTCTTTTGTTTTTGAAATCAGAAAACTTGTCAAAGAATATGTGACCGTATTATATCTGATTTATTTTAATACACTTTTCCTGATGCTTCCGGTGTTATTGATATTGAGTCTTGTCCCTTTATCCTCCGTTGGCATAGTCTTGCATCTGGCGATTATTGGAGCCATCTTGCTGTTCCTATATAGATTTCTCAAAACAGCGGCTCATATTATGTCGATGTATAAATTTTCAATTTCCTATTTAATTTTGTACCTTTGTTGCCTAGAAATAGCACCAATATTAATACTGTTAAGATTATTGAGCTAAAACTGGTTAATATGCAAACTTCAGACGTAGAAAGAGCAAAGAAGGTAAAAAGTGTACTGGTGACTTTACCAAAGCCTGAAAACGATAAGTCCCCTTATTATGATTTAGCAAAGAAATACGGGTTAAAATTAGACTTTCGAGGTTTTATACACGTAGAAGGAGTTCCCGCCAAAGATGTGCGTAGGGATAAAGTTAATTTAGCAGATTATACTGCGGTAATATTTACAAGCAGAAATGCTGTAGATCATTATTTTAGGATATGTGAGGAGATGCGATTTGAAGTGTCTGCAGAAATGAAATATTTCTGTATTTCGGAAACAATCGCCCTCTATCTTCAAAAATATATTCAGTATAGGAAACGCAAAATATTCTTCGGTAAACAGACAGCTAAAGATTTGGAAGAAGTGCTGAAAAAGCATAAAGCAGAAAATTT
This sequence comes from Sphingobacterium athyrii, assembly GCF_003071065.1. GTDB lineage: Bacteria > Bacteroidota > Bacteroidia > Sphingobacteriales > Sphingobacteriaceae > Sphingobacterium > Sphingobacterium athyrii. The sequence goes on from NZ_QCXX01000004.1 coordinate 329,347, forward strand.
TCTGTTCCCTTGTTCAGATGTTGCCAATGAAGAAACAAGCAACTGGTTGCAGCAGAACGGCTATAGATTTACACCTGCAGTTCTGTTTAGAACAGTAGTAAGTGACTTGAGTGATCTTAAAGATGTATTTTATGATGTAATCGTATTCTTTAGTCCTTCCAGTGTTCAGTCGTTATATGATAACTTTCCGGACTTTAAGCAAAACAATACGCGTATAGCTGCGTTTGGAGCTTCAACGCAACAGGCCCTTTTGGAGCATGGATTGATATTGGATATTCCTGCGCCTACACCAAAGGCACCTAGCATGACAATGGCCGTAGAAGAATATATCAAAAAAGTGAATAAATAATACCTATCTTAGGTCAATAATATAAAGGGGTTTTTCAAAACCCTTTTTTTGTTGAATAGGGAATCTGCAAGGTAAATGATACTTGAATTGCATTTGTCCGCATAGTGTGATCACAATAAAAATATGCGTTTCGTTTTCACACCGTTGATAAGGAAAGGTGACGAACGTATGATAGGTACATATAGTTTGTGGATAATTGGAAGAACTGATAGGTGATATCGCCGATTTGTTAAATTGATTTTTTAATAAATAAAGAGTCGGATTGTTGTAAGGGAGAAATGTATTAAAAGTGACAGATGTCATTGAGATTTTAAATATATTTCCATTAAATTGTATTTGGGTTATTTGTTCCGATTAAAAATAAAGTGTATGCGTTATTTTTAAAATTTGGTAGAAATATTTTTTTTATGTTTGTAATTAAGCAAAATTAGTCAGTCGTGAAGTTAAAGCAAGTTGATAAAATTTCGGGCATTCGATCAGAGGACTTTTTAAAAAAATATCTGAAACCTGGGTTTCCGGTGGTTATAAAAGATTTTATTAGTGCTGATAGTCCTGCATGGAAGAAATGGAGTTATGATTACTTTAAGGAAATAGCCGGTGATATTAAGATTGATGTCTATGGAAAAGAAGAAGATTCGATGGATCGTGCTGCCAGTGCTCCTGTGGGGCAAATGACATTTGCGGAATATTTGGATCTTATTACTAAAGAACCTACCGAGTTACGATTGTTTCTGTTCAATCTGCTCAAGATACGTCCCGAACTAAAGCAGGATGTTATCTATAATGATGTAACAGGTGGAAAAGTATTGCAGTGGCTGCCCTTTATGTTTTTCGGAGGTGAAGGTTCAAGCACACGGAATCATTTTGATATCGATATGTCCCATGTGTTCATATCACAGTTTCAGGGACTTAAACGTATTTGGCTTTTTCCAAATGATCAATCTGATCTGATGTATAAGCTACCCTATAACTTCCATAGTATTGCTAATCCAAAGTATAGCAATGTGGAGGAATTTCCGGGGATAGAATATTTGGAGGGGTATGAGGCGGTGATCCACCCGGGAGAAACGCTCTATATGCCTGCAGGCTGGTGGCACTACATACAATATGAGACGGAAGGTTATTCTATTTCAGTAAGGGCATTGGCAAATTCGATCAGTGAGAAACTAAAAGGAGCACGTAACCTTTTTATCACCAGACATTTTGATAATACCATGCGTAAGATCTTTAAAGATCATTGGTTTCATTATAAAATAAATACCGCCAAACGGCGAGCCAATAATGCGATAAAAAAAAATAAACGCTAAAAATAAGGGGACATTCATGAATGTCCCCTTATTTTTTTAAGCGCTTGAGCTAACAGGGGGAAGGCATTTCCTATACTGACTCTTCATTTTCCGTCCATTTACTGGCTTCTCTATAAAACAAGGTGTAGGGGTCGCTGGGATAGATAACAGTATCCGGATTATGTCTAAATGAAATTTCGGGATTGAAAATTTCTTGGAGTATGTCTCTTAGAAATTTGACAAAATTATCTTTTTGGAACGCCAAAAAATCCGCGGTCAATATGCCTTCTTTTCCATTGAATAAAGTTCCTTCTTCACGCATTTTTCGGGCGACATACAGGTGTGGCTCCAGTTGCTTTCGTCCTGTTTTTTGTTCAAATACATAAGCATAGAAAAGCGTTTGTATCAATGCTTTATTTTCCGTATTGGGGGCAAAAACCTGATCCATTTCTTTAAAAATAACGGAATCACCTCCTGTTTTGTAATCGACAATCCGGCTGATGATCCGATCGTCATGCGTGATGACTTCGTCAACACGGTCAATGATACCGTATAAAGTAACCTGTTCCTCTTTGCCATTGACTTCAATAGTGAATGGAAGGGTGTAGTCGGTGTCGTTTTCCAGTTCTATAATCCGAAAAGCTTTGTAGTTGGCTATATCGTATTCAAGGTACATCTTGACATATTCACAGGCAATCTTTAGCATGATGCGCTGTAAACTGTTTAAACCATCTATAGATTTTAATTCCAACTGATATTGTATGCCTATTTCCCGAATAACAAAAGATTCGATCTGATTGAGCTGTTGCTGCAGGATTTGGGTCGGCGTAAAGTCTTTCTGGCTCTTGAAAGGCAAGAATATTTTCTCCATGACATTATGGATGACAGTTCCCAATTTGTTCATCTCAAACTCCTGTGAAATAGAAGGCGGTTCTTTGATATTCGCAATATGCTTGAGGAAAAACTGCAATGGCGATTGCAAATAAGTTGTTAATGCGGTCGCTGATATTCGCTTCTGATCGACAATAAAGTCTTGATACATCTTTGTCCAGACTTCGCCCTTCTTTTCGATGACAATCTCCGCCGTTTTATCGGCGAACTGGATCGTCTGTTGCTGAACTTTTCGTTCAAAATTAAACTTGCTTTCAAATTCCAACTGTTTGATAAATCGGCTTTCCTCTCCTGTTGAGCTTTCGTCTACCAATCCGTTATAAAAAATATGGATTCCCTCGCTATATTGAAAGTGTCTGTAAAATAAATAGGCTGACAATGCATCTTGATTTTCCAATATCGGAAGTCCATAAGCTCTTCGCAAGCTATTGGGAATAAACGTTGGAGAATTGGATATTTTGGGCAGGATACCTTCGTTGGCCCCCAGGATGTACACGTTGTCAAAATTTAAACATCGGCTTTCCAAAAGCCCCATAATCTGTATGCCTTCTAGCGGATTTCCCTCTATTGCGGAGTTTATAGGTGATATGGCCTTTTTAATCAAGCCGACCTGGAAGCTGATGCTCAAAGGTGCAACGGTATCAAATCCCAATAGCAGCTGGTTGAGTGTCTTTTTGGTTTCTATCAGCAGGTTATTGTCAATCTGACGGATGCGTTCATATGATGATATACTGTGTAGCAAGTCTTCAACAATGTTGATGAGCGAAGGGATCAATTGGGGAGCATGTTCAATCGGAACGAAAAATTGGGGTAAGGAACTTTTGAAATGTAGCTCTTCCAAGGCAATTTCAAATAATTGCCTATCGGCGATTTCTTTCTGAATTTGCAATTTATCTTCCAAAGAGACTTGTGTCAGGGGATGATTGATAAAGGTCTCAATGGTCTGATAGGAAATCTTGCGTTTTTTTAACTGTGATATTTCTAGATGCACTTCCATCCATAAGTCCAATAGCCCATAGATAGGCGATTGGGTTAGGGGATATCCGGTCGTAATATTGGGATTAACATCGGGTAGGCTTTGGAGCAAAGGGACTAACAGGTTCTCATCGGCCAATAAGATGGCCGAAGTCTTATCTGTACTATTTTGCTTTTCGAGGATATCATAAAGCAATTTTGCCTGACTTATTTTTCCTGTACTCGCATATAGGTTTACTGTTGAGGTTCTGTTACCGATAATATTCGGACTGTCGCCAAGTGCATTGACAAGTCCGGTCTGAAAGATATTTCGACGAATAAATAGGCCAGCTTCTTGCATATTGTCCTCCAGATAGTAGGCATCTGCATCGAAGTAGAACAGCGCTTTTCCTTCTTCTTGCCATTTTCGGAATAACTTAGCCTCTGCTCGATTTAATGCATTGAAACCAACGAATAGGATCTGCTGAAAAGATGATGTAAAGTCCTGATTTGTGGCTCTGCCCTCAACCAGATCACGATAGATCGTAGGATAATTGGTTTGGCCTTCTGCTTTAAGCTTTTCTTTGAATCTAGTGTATAATACCGGAAGTCTTTTCCATAATTGTAAAAAGCGTTCTTGTACACCGCTATGCCCCGCTATGGAAAATGATTGCCAGAACTGACGGATGAACCCCTGCTGCTCTGGCGTAAGATGTTGAAAAGCAATGTCAATTTTGGTGTTGTCATAAAGTTCCATGTAGATCTGGTCGATCGGAACCAGATCATAATCCAGTTGTCCAAAGTCACTCAATATAATCTCCGCAATAGGATAGAATTCTTCTAAAGTCTCCGGTTGTTTTCCCTCTGCGGCCAAAAGGTCATTGTGGATTTTAAAGAGCTGAAAAAATTGTCCGAGAGCGCTGGCCTCTGCATCGTTGGATGATAATTTAAAGAATTCTTGTATGGTGAAAAATTGAGGGGACCAGATGGCCTGTCCATAGACGTCGGCAAGATGTTTTTTGAGGTACGTAATCGGACGTTTATTGTTAAACACGATGGCAATCTCACTCAAATCGTTTCCAAAACGTTGTTGAATATCCGCTGCTACTAATTTTAAAAAGGCTGTCTGCATCGCGATTGTTTATTTTACTTCAATTAATTGATTTGACTTGGCATAATAGAGGTAGGCCCTAACATTATTATAGCCTAGGTTCTCTAAGTTTTTTTTGTAATTGTCGACCTGATATTTATGTCCGATGTAGTCGGTTTGCGTAAACTTAAAATCCAGTACAATTGTTTCTTCTTCGGAGGTGAAGACTTTATCGGGACGGATGGTTTCCCCTTTGGCAGTAATGATACTGGCTTCATTCCAGATTTTATATTTTCCGGTGAGCCACTGATTGATGGTGGGGTGGTGCCAGATCTGGTTGATTTCCTGCATCAGAAAGGGTTCGTCCTCTTTTGCGAGTATACCTTCTTGAATTAGCTGCCATACTAATCTGGAGATATCTTTTTCTCGAGAAATCTGGGACATGATCTCGTGGGCCAGTATCCCATACTGCGCTGCTTTCTCCAGCATCATAATGTCGTTGATCGTACGTGTACTGGACTTTTCTAAGGCCATTTCCAGTTCTTTGGAAATAGGGTAGTGGCTGAGTGAAATGACGTTGTTCCGTTGGATTTGATGATCTTTTTGTTTGATGGTCTGGTCGATCTTAACCGAGGTACCTTCCAATGTAAATGGAGCGGAAGCTGAATCTAATACTTGATAAAGTATATCACTTATATACTCATCCTTGATATCATAGCCCGTAATTTCCCCCGTCTTCTTATCAACGGACTCTTTAAATAAAGGAGCTGTAATATAGAGATGTTCAATAGCACGTGTTGTCGCGACATAGAAGGTATTGAGCGCGTCCATATAATTGAATAGCATTTCCTCAAAATACTGTTTGAAAAACACAGATTTTCCAACTGTTGCTGTATATTTTATGGGAATTTTTCCCAATTGGGCAAACGGCGTTTCATGGGTATCTATCCAAAAATCCCCATTGATCATTCCGTCCAGATCCCAGGAACAGAACGGAAGCATGACAACATCATAGGCAAGTCCTTTTGATTTATGGATTGTCGTTACCTCAATCGCATTGATTTCTCCATTGGATGGTAGTACTGCGCGATTCCCATCCTCTTCCCAAAATTCCAGGAATTGAATAATGCCACGCTCGCCGTTGGAAGAGAAGCCCGAAATCATATCTTTGAATGCCAGCAGATAAGGCAGATGGATGTTTTGCTCGGTTGTGAAGCCGTAGATTTCGATCAGTTTTTCTATGAGGTGAACCAATGGCTGTTTTTGCCAGGTTTCCCAAGAGTCGATCAGGGGCTGGGGAAGAAAATCTTTCAGCGCGCGGATGTCATTTGAAGCAAATGCTAGCCAAGCATTTTGACTGACTGTATTTTTCTGTATGGTCTGATAGAGATAGACCATTTTTGCTTTGTGTATGCTGTGTTTGTCCGAATTGTAGACGAGTGCTTTTAATGTTTCTATCAGCAAAAGCACAGCATCGTTGCCGGCCAGCACCAGCGCGTCGCCGGAGATGACCTCAAAGGTAAGATTTTGCTCTTTTTTGAAATCCATCAATTTTTGGATGACCAATTTGGCCTGCGCATTACTGCGGACAAGGATACCAATTTGTTTGGCATGATATCGCCCAGTAATAAACCATTCTTCTATTTTTTTACATAAAAACAGAAGTGATTCCTCAACGACCTGATTTCTTCTATAGCGACCATCTGACACAGGGATGTATGCTATTTCAATGGAGCCCAACTTGTCGAGGCTCCCCTTTTTGTGTGCGGGGATTTCCTGCTGACTGTTTTCGTAGGCTTTGATAAGCATGCTATCGTTGCCTGAGGCAGCCCACCAACGTTTCCCATCTTCGTCTAAGTTTTCATCGACCTTTTTATTAAGAACCTCTTGCAAATGTTGAGGAATACTGCTAAAAAGATAATTGTTTAGCTGGATGATATTTGGAAGACTCCGAAAATTGGTGTCAAGGCTTCCGTTTTCAATAAAAGTGGTTTTGACGCTTTCATCAAGGTGAAATGCATGACCAATTTGTTGTTCGACCTGATGGAGCAATATACGCCAATCTCCGTTCCGCCAACGGTATATACTCTGTTTGACATCGCCAACAATCAGATGTTCACTCAGGGTACCATTTGCATCTGCAAGTGCATTGATCAGTAGTGGGCTATAGTTTTTCCATTGGATACGAGAGGTGTCCTGAAATTCGTCAAATAAAAAATAATTGAAGCGATTGCCTATTTTTTCCCAGATAAATGTCGGGTCGCTGTTCTCATCGATCCCGAGTTTATTTAACAGGATCTGTGAATCTGAGATTAACTGTGCGCCGTTTTCCTTGCGCCACTGGGTGAGCAGGTCGCTCATTTCTTTGAGCAGGCGCAAGTAATAGAGATTGTTCTGTACTGCTTGGTAGGCAATATAAGCCGGTAGATTCTCCTGTAGTGTCTGAAAAGATTTTAAGATGGGAGCAAGTGCTGACAGAAGATCATGGCGTATATTTTTGTCACTAGCTGTAAATGCATCTTCGTTGTCTATTAGCTGTACGTATTTGTCCAATATCTTGGCAATTTCGGAAGAACTTAACTTGTCTGTCTTTTTACTGGTCTTGCTCGCCGAAATAATCTTGTTGCGTGATTTTCCCTTGAGTTCATTTTCACTGATGTTGAATCTTTTGAAGGTTTCACTGAAAGCTTCAATGGTCAGCGAAAGTGCTTCTGTGAAGGAATTTATTTTTTGTTCGATTTCCTGGTTCAGGAGATTGAAAATTTCTCTCGGATTGGCTGAATTAATATAGCTGTCAAACTCCTGGAAATTTTCAGAGAAAATAAGGTTGGCCAGCCCCATCAATTGTTGTCGATAGTTCCAGTTCTCATTTTTGGCTATTTTTTTCTCCGCATAGGCGATGATCCAATCGAGTAGGTCAGGACGTTCATCCAGTAGCTGATTGAGCATGACTGTCAACTCATTTTTGACTTTATTGACATTCATCTCGATCTTATAGGCCGCATCGAGATTAAGCTCATAAGTGAATGCACGGATGACTTTTTGGGAAAAACCATCTATTGTACTTATTGTAAAATGGCTATAGTCGTGTAAGATCTGGCGGTAGACGCGATGAGATTTCTCCTGGATTAGATAGGGGGTCCAATCGGGGTGCTGCTGTAGTAATAATTTTCTAAAATCTTCGATTTTAGGACCGGAGTCTCCGATAGCCAGGCCATGGAGTACAGTGAGTATACGCTCTTTCATTTCTGCGGTGGCCTTGTTGGTAAATGTCACAGCCAGTATCTCTTTGTAGCTATTTTCATTGGATAACAGTAAAGTGAGATAATGCAGGGTCAGGCTGAAGGTTTTTCCGGAACCGGCCGAAGCTTTAAGTATTTTTAATGGCGCAACAGATTTCATGGAATGAAGGTAGAAAGTAAAATGTGAATTGGCAAATGCTTTGGAGAAAAGCAATTTGTTATGTGTATCCGGCTGAAGTATCATTACTCGACTTGAACTTGCCTGATTTGAACAATAAAATTGTCAGTTGATGACGTATTTGCAATACCTTTTTGAAAAGATAGCTTACTATTTGCGAATTGGCTCTAAAGTAGGGTGGTCGGTATATGGATATATCTGGGGAGGAAACTTAGTGCTTTGGTATTCTGAAATTTAGCTGTTTTTGTTTTCGTTTTTCCTTTTTTTATGTTTATCTTTGCATCCCCTCTAGTATGAAGCTCGGGGGATATGTTGAATACATAAAATAAAATTAAGAAATGGCAACTAAAATCAGATTGCAAAGACATGGTAAAAAAGGACGTCCTTTTTACCACGTAGTCGTAGCGGATTCTCGCGCTCCACGTGATGGTAAATTCATCGAACGTATTGGTTCTTACAACCCAAACACAAATCCTGCAACTATCGTTTTGGATTTCGAAAAAGCGTTGGATTGGATGAATAAAGGTGCTCAACCTACTGACACAGCTCGTGCTATCCTTTCTTACAAAGGTGTTCTTTACAAAAAACACTTACAAGGTGGTGTGAAAAAAGGTGCTTTTGATGAAACTGCTGCTGAAGCTAAATTCACTGCTTGGACTGAAGCTAACGAAGCTAGAATCTCTGGTAAAAAAGATGGTTTAGCGCAATCTAAAGCTGATGCTAAAAAAGCTGCTTTAGCTGCTGAGGCGAAGAAAAAAGAAGAAAAAGCTGCTGCTGTAGCTGCTAAAAATGCTCCTGTAGCAGAAGAACCTGCTGCTGAAGAGACTGAAGCTCCTGCATCAGAAGAAACTGAAGGTTAATTCTTTCATAAAGTATTCGAGAAAGCCGACTCAATCTTGAGCCGGCTTTTTTTAATAAACTTGTTTATGGGTTAAGATGTGATGCTGATTGCGCTGGTCCAAAATAGTGAACGGGCCATACCATTATATCTTCATTCAAAAAAATGAAAATTAAACAGATGCTCAATATATAGCGAAGCTGATCAAAATAGCATCTCAATACTAATATCTCAATACGCAATACTACCAAATGACTGTCGATCAAAGTTTTTATATAGGCTATATCAGCAAAACGAGGGGGCTTAAAGGCGAAATACAATTGTTTTTCGAATTTGAAGACTACGAAAGCCTGGATATGGATGTCGTTTTCCTGGAGGTCAACAAAAAGCTTGTGCCCTATTTTATCGATGCTATAAAACTGCAGAAAAATAGTACGGCCTACGTGACATTTGAAGATGTCGATCACATCGATAAGGCACAGGCACTTGTCCGCAAAAAGGTTTATCTGTCCAATGATAAAATGCCAGAACGGGATCCAGATGATTTTAGATATACGGATTTAATTGGATTTTTGGTGATCGACGAAACTCATGGTGAACTGGGAGAAATTACGGATGTACAGGAATTTCCACAGCAATTCGTCGCTACAGTTGATATGAATGGTAAAGAATTGATGTTTCCGCTATCCGATGATTTAATCTTAGGAATAGATGGCGAAGAAGAGATTATTGAAGTTACATTGCCTGAAGGGCTAGTTGATCTCTATAAAGAATAAGAGAGGCGATCTTAGCTTAAATCCGTTGTCCAGATCGGGATTTAAGCGTATTGCTTGATTCGTGTAAATATTAACAAAGCAGGTTCAAATTCGTAAGCGAAGTTTTGAACCTGCTTTTGTTTCATTGGGTTAAGGTCACAAAAGTATTTGATTTTATTGGCGGAATTCACTTGTTGAAATGATCTGGTATATCTTACTTTGGGGGATTTTGAGTATATTGGTACTAAATAATCAATATATTGACCATATTAAATGATCGTTTTGAGACCATTATTGATCCTTATTTTAACGCTATTTTTGTCCTCCTGCGTTTTTCTGGGAAGGGATAAGGAGTTCCCTGACGGAAATTACCAGGTTATCTGCGGTTATACCAATGAGGTTTATTTAAAGGCTAAAGCCGATAATCCGCTAAATGTTGAGCCTGATGCCCGTTGTGATCACCCGCTTTATTATCGTTCCTTTCTTTCCCTTCAGGATAAAGAACATTTTGTCCTCGCCATAGACGATATCCTGTTGTATGGTAAATATGCATTTAACGGGAGTAAGCTTGAGCTTATAGATGCTACAAAGGGAAAACTATCCTTGGATATTATCCGGATGAAAAAGGATTTTGTGCAGTTGAAAGGTGATTTCTCTGCGTTTAATTCCGCTCATTTGCCAAATACCGAGCGACTGTACATCAATTTCGAATTGGACAAGACACCCATTCGGGAGCAGCCCAGTAAATTTGATAGCGGAATCAATCTTTGGCGTAATATTCCAACAAGAGCTGAGAATGACCAAGAGATAAAGAGCCGTGCATTGAATTTTTTAGATTATTCGATTGCCTATTTTCAGCACATTTCTAATTCTGGCGTTCATAATGATTACAAGATAGACGGAGTTGAGTCGCCGATTACCTATGCCCAAAATGGAATTGTATTAAAGGAATGGAAAGATGTTCCTGTCTCGTGGAAGGAGTTGTTTTACAATGAGGAAAATGCAATGGTCGCCTATAAATATTTGCTAGCTGGATTTAAGTATGGACAAAAGGAGAAGTATAGTGTGACGGGGTTGCTATTAATTACATTTTATTTGAAGAATTTACGTAACTCACTATCAACTTTGGGATAAATTACATCGATAAAGCCGGGAGCAAGACAGCTTTATCGATGTAATTTATAGATTTTCGAAAAATATTTTTGTTGTTTGGTTTTTTAAAACGATATTAGCAACGCTTATAGAGAAAGGCCGAGGGACTAGACCCAGTGAAGCCTTAGCAACCTGTATTGTTCAAGGTGCTAAATTCTACCCTGCTCCATGTGGGAAAGATAAGTTACATGCAGATAGACATATCCTCGACTTGTGCGTTTCGATGTAAGCCAACCCAAACTTAAAACAGTTTTTTAATGAAGATTACCGATCATATCCAGAATGCTAAAGGAAAAACATTGTTTTCTTTTGAGCTATTGCCTCCTGCAAAGGGACAGGGCATCCAAAGTATTTTTAAAACAATGGATGAGCTGATGGAATTTAAACCACCTTTTATAGATGTAACTTATCATCGTGAAGATTACATCTATAAGGAACATGCTAGCGGGTTATTGGAGCGAGTATCCTATCGCAAACGACCGGGAACAGTGGCGATATGTGCTGCTATCATGAATAAGTATAAGGTAGATGCAGTGCCGCATCTGATATGTGGTGGCTTTACCAAAGAGGAAACAGAAAATGCTTTGATTGACCTGAATTTCTTGGGTATCGACAATGTGTTGGTGCTGCGAGGTGATGCGCGTAAAGGAGATGCTGATTTTATTCCAACTGAAGGTGGTCACGCTTTTGCTACGGATCTATTGGAGCAGGTCGCGGATATGAATAAGGGGAAGTATCTCCACGAAGATATTATTACATCTGAAAAAACTGATTTTTGTATCGGAGTTGCCGGATATCCGGAGAAACATTTTGAATCACCTAATTTCAATACGGACTTTAAATACCTGAAACAAAAAGTCGATATGGGGGCGGAATTTATCGTGACGCAGATGTTCTTTAATGTAGAAAAATACAAGGAATTTGTGACCAAATGCCGTGACAACGGAATTCATGTGCCTATTATTCCGGGGCTCAAACCTTTGACGACAAAAAAACAGTTGGTCACATTGCCACGAATTTTCCATTTGGATATTCCGGAGGAATTGAGTGATGCAGTTGCATCATGTAAAACCAATGCCGATGTAAGGCAAGTAGGTGAAGAATGGCTTGTACAACAATGTCAGGAACTGATCAAATTTGGTGCGCCAGTGTTGCATTTTTATACCATGAGTAATCCCGGTCCAACCAAAAAGATTGTTGAAAAATTAGTCTAAAAATATAAATAGAGCGAGGGAAGAGTCCCTCGCTTTTTTATTAAAACTATAGTAGAAATACGTCTATGTCTCTGTGAAACGAATTTCTGTCCATCCGATTGTCGCCTGTCGTGCATAGCGGGCGAAGGTTGGCATCACTTCCCTTTAAAAAACTGTATTTCTCTTTTCATTATAGAAGCAGCATCCTCAGAAAAATATTTTTATTAAATCATGATGTTAAATAGTGTTAATTAACATTTTTAAATCGAGATAACTGTTTAATTTAAAGTACTAAAAGGAATAAAGATTTATACCAGTTGACCTTATGACGTACAATAAATTAAATAATCTATTCGGTTTGACCTGTGGCCTTATTGCCACGCTTGTCTACATTGCTACCGTTGAAAAGACCGTAAGCTGGTGGGACTGTGGTGAATTTATTGCCTGTGCCTACAAACTTGAGGTGGCGCATCAGCCCGGCGCACCTTTATTTTTGCTTATTCAGAATGTTTTTTCCAATCTCGCACTCGGTAACGTCGGAAAGATAGCCTACTGGATGAATATTGGTTCGGCGATCTGTAGTGGTTTGACAGTAGTATTTCTGTTTTGGACAATCACTGCTATAGCCAAGAAAATTTTGAAGAAGCCACAGCAGCCTACTTTCTCCTACTACCTACAGCTTTTCGCTGCAGGGACAGTCGGGGCAATGGCTTTCAGCTTCAGTGATACATTTTGGTATTCCGCTGTGGAATCTGAAGTGTACGCGATGTCCTCGCTTTGTACGGCAGTGGTTTTCTGGGCAATTTTCAAATGGGAAGCGCGGGCAGATCAGCATGGAAGCGACCGCTGGTTGATTTTTATTGCTTTTGTCATGGGACTTTCGATCGGAGTGCACCTATTGAATCTGTTGGCTATTCCAGCCATAGCCATGGTGGTCTATTTTAAAAGGACTTCGCAAATTAATCTGAAAGGTGTTTTAACGGCATTTTTATTAGGCTTGTTGGTTTTGGCAGCAATTCTTTGGGGTGTCATTCAGTGGTTGGTAGGTTTTGCTTCCAAAATAGACCTGTTATTTGTGAATTCACTCGGACTGGGGTTTGGGTCTGGAATTCTGTTCTTGTGCGTACTTATCGGTGGCGTCATTGTATATGGTCTTTTTTATTCGCATAGAAACCGGAAGTATACATTAAACACAGCCTTATTGGTATTTTGTTTTATTCTGTTTGGCTATAGTTCCTATACCATGGTATTGATCCGTGGTATAGCGAATCCATCCCTCAATAATAATGCACCAGATAATGTCTTTTCGTTTTTGGGTTACTTAGGACGGGAACAATACACACGGGAACCTTTGGTGAAAGGACCTTACTACGATTCGAAAGCTGTGGACATAGAAAATAAAACCAGTTATCGGAAAGATGAGTCCAATTACACGGCATTTACCCAGGTGGATAAGTATGATTTTGATCGAGAAACATTTTTTCCCCGTATTTATAGCCAGGATGCAAATCATCAAGCTTACTATAGAAGTTATCTCAAGTTAAAAGACGGTGAAAAGCCGCAATTCTCCGATAACTTTAAGTTTTTCTTTCATTTTCAATTGGGCGAAATGTATGCACGTTATTTCTTATGGAATTTTGCTGGAAGACAGAATGATAAACAGGGTTATGGAACATATACCGATGGGAATTGGCTTTCAGGATTGAAACCATTGGACAATTGGCGTCTTGGCGGACAATATGACCTTTCGGAATCACAGCAAAATGATCCCAGCCGAAATACGTATTTTTTCCTTCCCTTATTATTGGGTATAGCAGGAGCGATTTGGTTATACAAACACAATAAGCCCTACACTTTGGTGTTAACATTGTTATTCGTCTTTACGGGTATAGCGATTGTCGTGTATCTCAACCAGACACCATTACAACCCCGTGAACGTGATTATGCTTATGCGGGATCCTTTTACGCTTTTGCTATTTGGATCGGACTTGGCGCAATAGCATTGGTGCGCTTTTTTAAGCGTTTCCTTCATACCCGTTATGCCTTAGCTACAGGGGTATCTTTTGCACTTTTGGGAGGACCGATTATTCTGGTACATCAGAACTGGGATGATCATAATCGTTCCGAAAAATCCCTGGCGCGGGATGTTGCGCGCAATTACCTTGAAACCTGTGCGCCGAATGCGATTTTGTTTACCTATGGCGATCATGATACCTTTCCGTTATGGTATTTGCAGGAGGTTGAAGGTGTTCGTCCCGACGTAAGAATAGTTGTACTGAGTTACTTAACGGGTGATTGGTACATGCAGCAGGTTAAGAAACCAACTTATCAGGCTGCGGGACTTCCAATAACGATACCTGCAGAAAAAACAAAAAAGGGTATTCGGGATTATATCCCTTTCGTTGATCGACAGTTGAATGCTGCAGTTGACATCCAACAATTATTGCAATTTGTTACTTCTGATAATCCAGATTATAAAGTACAGCTGAATTCGGGAAATCTGGAGAATTATTTTCCGACTAAGAAGGTTAAATTGGCTATTAACAAAGCCGAGATCTTGAAAAAGAATGCCGTACCAGCTTATTTTCACGAGGCGGTCGTTTCAACAATGGAATGGGAAATCCCCGGGGATCACTTAAGTCGATCAGATTTGACTTTGCTTTCCCTTCTTGAAAATAATCATTGGGATCGGCCGATCTATTTTTCAAATATGCTGCCCGGTGATATTAAGCTAGGGCTGGATAAATATCTTGTCAATGAAGGATTTGCTTCAAGGCTGATGCCGGTCGCTGCCACCAGTGAACAGCAAACGAATGCTGAGGAAATACCTGCTTTGGTCAACGTCGAAGCACTATATGATAATATCATGCATAAATATCATTGGGGAAATGTCAAAAATGCAACCTATTTGGATACGGACTCCTTTCGCTTTTCCAGTATGTACGCTCGGGATATTTTTGGAAAGACGGCCCGGTTGCTGTTAGAAAAAGGGCAGGTAAAGCAGGCAGGTAAAGTTGCTAAGAAAGCATATGACCAATTGCCGGATCGTGTATATGCGATGTCGGATGCGATTAACTATGCGGATATCATTGACAGCTTATACCGTTCTGGACAAGGACACCTGGCCGGAAATATCGTAGACAGAAACTTGGACTATGTTTCACAAAATATGGACTATTTACACCAATTGGTATTAGATAAAAAAAATCTAGGCTTTGAATGGAGCGATATGCAGACGGCATTGGACTCAGTAGATCGTTATCGAGATATCTTATTGGCAGCCAAAGATAGCAAACGACTGGCGCGTGTCGAGGGGTTGAGAAAGCAGTATCAGCAATGGTATGGTATTGAGTAGCAATTCAGAGGCACCTTTTGAACGATCAGAAGGTGCCTCATTTTATATAGGGAGTTTAAAGAAATACTAGAACTTCATGCCGAATCCGATCCCCAAAAGAAAGGGGTTGATATCAACTTTCGCCGGTATTGATAAGTTCGGAGCCAAGTTGGACGCATCCACTTGAACATCCGTCTTCAAGAGAATATACTTAGCATCCAAATTCAGAAAATATTTTTCTGAAAGCTTGACATCAATACCGAGTTGTGTGGCAAATCCAAACGTATTATCATACTTTACGTTTTTTACCGTGGGACCCTCATTTGCGCTATAGAAAATTGTATAGTTTATCCCTGCACCTACATAGGGCCTGAGGTCTCCATCCGGAAGAAAATGATATTGCGCTGTCAAGGTCGGAGGCAGGAGCCATACACTACCTAAATCTACGTTTGCGGAGGTGTTACCTCCTATGGCACTTAAGTTGGAGCCAACGGTATTGACCTTGTGTTTGCTTGTTCCTAAAATCAGCTCCGCTGCGATATTTTTGGTAAAGAAATAAGTGAAATCTAGTTCTGGGATAAATTTTGTGTTGATCGCAATGTCGCCACCAATAGTACTGATATTGGCCGATTCGTTGGGCATTACCGCGACTCCTCTAAGACGCATCTGCCAGCGTTGCTCAGGACTGTTCTGTGCCTGTAAATTTAAAGTACCGAGTGTAAGTGCAAAAGCAATAAATAGTAACTTTTTCATATCGTTAATGGTATTTGTTTGCCGTAAAACTATTTGTTTTAGGGCATTGCGTGAATGACGATAATCAAGTTAAAAACTGAATGAAATAATTTACAGCTTGGCAGAAAAGATGTACCTTTATCATTTGCTGTTCTTCTAAATGTGGACAAGCGGTGTTGTCTGTGTATGTTTAGAAAGAGAGAGGGCAGATTTGGGTGGTAGGTTGTTTTATGATATAAAAAGCAAAGGGTCGGAATTGTTTCCGACCCTTTGCTTTTTATTGTTTGGTTTACTTAACCATTTTTCTTTACTTCTTTTCCCCAGGAATCTTTCAACGTCACTGTACGGTTAAAGACCAGATGTGCTGGAGTCGAATGTGTGTCTAACGTAAAGTAACCTAAACGTATAAATTGATAACCTTTACCGGGAGTGGCGTTCGCTAAGTCCGGCTCGATATAGGCACGTTCTACCACATGTAAACTTGCTGGGTTGATAGATTCTTTGAAATTTTCAGCTGCCGCTGGATTTTCATCATTGAACAACCTGTCATATAATCTTACTTCGGCTTCTTTTGCATGCGGAACAGAAATCCAATGGATTGTTCCTTTTACTTTTAGTCCTGAAGTATCCTCACCGGATTTAGAATTAGGGACGTAAGTACAATGTACTTCTGTTACCTTTCCATTTTCATCTTTGACGAAATCGTTACAGGTAACGATATAAGCGTGTTTTAGACGAACTGAAAGCCCAGGGCCAAGACGGAAGAATTTTTTTGGAGCATCTTCCATAAAATCTTCGCGCTCTATCCATAGTTCTTTGGAAAAAGGTATGATCCTGTGGCCTTCACCACCTTCAACTTCGGGGTTATTTTCACCGACTAAATTTTCTACTTGACCATCTGGATAGTTTGTGATCACTAATTTAATCGGATCGAGAACAGCCATTCTACGCCAGGCGGTTTTGTTGAGATCCTCACGGATGCAGAATTCCAATAGACTGACGTCAATCATATTTTCACGCTTTTGAACGCCGATCTTATCGCAGAAGTTACGAATACTCGCGGGAGTATATCCTCTTCTTCTCAATCCAGAGATAGTTGGCATACGGGGATCATCCCAGCTTTCCACAAACTTATCATTGACCAATTGCAATAGTTTACGTTTGCTCATGACTGTATATGTCATGTTTAAGCGTGCAAATTCATATTGTTTGGAAGGAAAAATTTCCAGCTTTTCAATACACCAATCGTAGAGTGGGCGATGCGGAATAAATTCCAATGTACAGATCGAATGCGTGATTTTCTCAATGGAATCCGATTGGCCGTGGGCAAAATCATACATTGGGTAGATGCACCATTGATTTCCCGTCCGATGATGGTGGGCATGTTTGATGCGGTACAACAATGGATCGCGTAGGTGCATATTTGGACTCGCCAAATCTATTTTTGCACGGAGTACTTTCTCACCATCTTTATATTTTCCTGCTCGCATATCTGCGAATAAGTCCAGATTTTCTGTTATGGACCGGTCGCGGTACGGCGTTGGAATACCTGGTTCTGTCGGGGTACCTTTTGCTGCCGCAATTTCTTCCGCAGTGCTATCGTCCACGTAAGCAAGTCCTTTTTTTATAAGTTCTACAGCATAGCCGTAAAGTGTTTCAAAATAATCTGAAGTATATAATTCTTCTGCCCACTGGAATCCTAGCCATTGAATATCTTTTTTGATGCTTTCAACATACTCGGTATCCTCAGTGACAGGATTAGTGTCATCAAAACGTAGATTAGTCTTGCCATTATACTGCTGTGCCAATCCAAAATTTAAACAGATGGATTTGGCGTGACCAATGTGGAGGTAACCATTTGGTTCAGGAGGAAAACGTGTCAATACACGTCCGCCATGTTTTCCTGTACGAAGATCTTCTTCGACAATTTCCTCGATAAAATTTAATGATTTTTCTTCACTCATAATACAAAGTTAATTATTAGAAGCGAGATATTAGCTAGGATATGATAGATATTCAGCTTAGTCTGAGCAGGTAATCAATCGAAAAATACCCGCTATAGTCGCGACTGCTGGCGCAGCGATGATCTGAAATAAAAAAGGGACAAGATCCGTCCCTTTTTACCGATTTGTTACTATTTGAAAGCGAATACCTTTCCAAGGGATTCATTGCTTGTAAATGTACAACTTTGATCAATCAATTGACCTGTTCCGATATTGATTACCATACCATGCACGGCAAGTGCCTGGCCATTTTTCCATGCATTTTGGATGATGGAAGTAGAACAAAGATTAAAAACCTGTTCTTTGACATTGAGTTCAACTAAACGGTCTACTTTCTTTTCATTCTCTTCGATACCATCAATCTCTTCGCTATGCAAGCGGTATACATCTTTGATGTGGCCAAGCCAGTTATCAATGATACCGTATTGATTGCGACTTAAAGATGCGGCCACACCACCACAGCCATAGTGTCCAGCTACGATAACATGTTTTACTTTTAACACGTTGACGGCATAATCCAGTACGCTCAATAAACTCATATCTGAGTGGATGACCATATTGGCAATGTTACGGTGTACAAAGACCTCCCCGGGTTTTGTACCAGTCAATTCATTGGCCGGTACACGGCTGTCTGCACAACCAATCCAAAGAATTTCGGGATTTTGACCTTTTGCAAGTTGTTGGAAACGTCCTGTAGTATCATTTTTTACGAAATCCATCCACTCTTTGTTCCCTTTAATAATATTGTCAAATCCTATTTTTAAATCTTTATTTTCCATATTCTCTATTTGCCCGAAGGCGTTTTTTCAATTTTATATTAATACAAATTTCTAAATCTATTGTTTATTTGAAACAACTTTATTTTTTATATACGACCTGTAAAAGCTCGATTTCCTTGCCTTTACTTTTTGCGTTCTGTTCGAAGTCCTTGATGACTTCAATCACGTCCTTGTCGATAAATTTACTGAATGTCCCATCGATACGGATCTTACTTACTGATTTTGGCAAACTATACAGTTTTTGTTGGATAGGAACCTTATTCAGAAATGATACTTCCTCCGCTAATGTGATCACCGCCTTATCTTCTTCGTTGTCTTTTTCGATCTTATACTTAAAGGCATTTTTCATATTTGCCCGTAGGATATAGAATGTAGCCACAACGATTCCGATCCCAACACCCATTAATAGGTCTGTCATTACAATAGCTACAATAGTCACGAAAAATGGAATGAATTGATCCAACCCTTTTCGATACATTGAAGAAAATAGACTCGGCTTAGCCAATTTATAGCCTGTGTGCAATAGAATGGCTGCAAGACATGCCAAAGGAATCATATTTAACATAGTCGGAATGGCCAACATGGCAACAAGTAGCCAGATACCATGCATAATGGCTGATTGTCTTGTTTTTCCGCCCGCATTGACATTGGCTGATGAGCGTACAATAACAGAGGTCAATGGCAAACCGCCCAAAAGTCCACTGGTCATATTCCCGATTCCTTGTGCGACTAATTCACGGTTAGTCGGCGTATTACGTTTATAGGGATCAATCTTGTCGACAGCTTCAATGCTCAATAATGTTTCGAGACTAGCGATGATCGCAATGGTAAATGCAGCTATCCAAACATCCTTGTTGACAATCTGTGTGAAATCAGGTAAAGTGAACAGGCCTGTAAATTCAGCAAATGAGCCTACAATTGGAACAAGAACAAACTGTTTGTCAAGTAGCTGAAAGGAAGATCCCTGAAAAAGATAGGCTAAGCCTACGCCAACGATCACAACAACCAATGGTGCCGGTACCTTATTCAATTTAGGAATCGATGGCCAAAAGATTAAGATCGCTAAGGATAGGGCACAGATAATCAATGCGCCAAAATTGATAGCTGAGACAACGGTGTCAAAATATGCTCCTATACCATGTCCATTGTCCAATTCAAAAGCGTGTGTTTCAATTAATCCCAATGCCAAAGGGATTTGTTTCATAATAATGGTAATACCGATAGCGGCCAACATACCAACAATAACGGCGGAAGGGAAATAATTTCCGATCATACCCGCCTTTAGAATACCAAGGATCACCTGGACCACACCTGCGATGACAACCGCAAGGAGGAAGGTTTCATAAGCACCCAAGCTCTGAATTGCACCTAGAACAATAACTGTGAGACCTGCAGCCGGTCCACTTACACTGAGTGGTGATTTACTGATTGAAGCAACAACGATTCCACCAATTACACCAGTCAATAATCCTGCAAACAATGGCGCACCTGAGGCCATTGCAATTCCCAAACATAATGGAAGTGCCACCAAAAACACCACAACACTAGCAGGGAAATCATATTTTAAGTCTCTTTTCGAAAGTTTCAGAAAAGCCGACGTACGAGTTCCAAACATAAAATTTGTGTTTATCTGTATAATAAATTTTCTCGAAGCAGCCTATTGCTATAGCAATGGGTACCGATTGAAGGGCACTCGATGCTTTTTGCATTGGCATTATCAGGAAAAATCAATAAGAAGCCGCATACTGGGTTCAGTATGTGGATAATTTGAATACATCCCATAAGGATGTATTTATTAACAGTTAGGAGGCGGCGTTGGAACCGTAGGATGGAAAGCTAAAATGCTTTTCTCGTTTTTTAGGTAATTCTTTTGTTTTCCTTGGTTCTCAACAATGATTGTTTCGAATACAATGGGTTCGTCAGTTTTTGTATTGAAAAATTTTGAGGCAGTCTCAAGCGTGTCTGTGCTTGCGCCATTGTTGTTCTCGATTTCTATTTGTAAAACAATTTGAAGGATCGTGTTTTGGTCTAAACTATTGGAAAAAATAGGCGATATAGAGATGGCCATCTTTGTAAAAAAGATGATCGCACATAAGAATGCTGCCACAAATCTAAATCTCTTATTTAACATTTTTTAGTACCTTTAATGATATTGTTTTACATGGTAAAAATAGCAATTCTATGTTAATTTCAAATTAAAAGTACATAAAAAATGAAATTTGGCACGAAATTGTGACGAAAAGATTATTTTTTGGAAAATTTTCAATAGTGTTATGAATTATAAATATTAAGCCTTTTCTATGGCAAATAAAGAACAATTTATCGAGAAGGTTCAAGCTTCTTATAACCCCAAGGGGGCTTTTATATATTTGGGAGCTGGTATTTTGAATGGTGAAATTTTAGCCGAAGCAAAGGTCAATCTGGCGCTGAAAATGATGAATCGCCATGGACTGATCGCCGGTGCCACAGGAACAGGGAAAACGCGGACGCTCCAGCTGATTGCTGAGCAGTTGTCGGATGCCTCCGTGCCTGTATTTATGCTGGATGTAAAAGGCGATCTTTCTGGTCTTGCCGTCCCCGGTGTTACCAATCAAGCTTTATTGGATCGTGGAAATGCGGTAGGGCTACCCTTTGAACCGGCAAGTTTTCCGGTAGAATTGTATTCGCTGTCGGGGCACAAAGGAATTCCGATGCGAATTACGATAGGTGATTTTGGACCGGTCTTGTTGGGCCGAATCCTGGAGCTGAATGAAACACAGACCGGCGTTTTGGCGGCCATGTTTAAGTACGCACAGGATCATCAGATGCCATTGATAGACTTTACCGATACCAAGAAATTGTTAACTTATCTCGCTGACGGTCCCGGAAGCGAAGAGATCAAGAACGATTATGGGAAGATCAGTTCAGCAAGTTCGGGGACTATCTTGCGTAAGATCGTCGCTTTGGAACAACAGGGACTTGCTTATATCTTTGGTGAGAATGAATTTGATATCAATGACTTATTTCAGAAAGTTGACGGCAAGGGTATTATCAGTTTGCTAAATATTTCTGATGTACAGGATCAGCCAGTGCTTTATTCGACTTTTTTATTGAGCTTGCTCGCTCAGCTGTTTAAGAATATGCCCGAAGTAGGGGATCTGGATAAGCCAAAATTGGTATTTTTCTTTGATGAGGCGCACCTTCTTTTCAACGGAGCTTCCAAAGCCTTTTTAACGCAAGTTGATCAGATTATCCGTCTTATCCGCTCCAAGGGGATCGGTGTGTTTTTCTGTACACAGTCTCCGACAGATGTCCCAGAATCCGTATTGGCGCAATTGGGAAACCGGGTACAACACGCTTTGCGGGCCTTTACACCCAATGATGCCGAAAATCTAAAAAAAACAGTCAAAACCTATCCTAAATCAGACTTTTACGAGATTGATCAGATTTTGACTTCTTTGGGTACAGGCCAGGCCTTAATTACTGTGCTGAATGATAAGGGGATTCCTACGGAAGTGGTGGCGACTCATCTGGTACCTGCCCGTGCTGTGATGGGACCCGCAGACGATGCGACAATCAATCAGATTATTAATCAGTCAGACCTGAAGGTAAAATATCAGGAAAGACAGGAAAATCGTTCGGCGGCTGAGATGATCGATGAGAAAATGGAGGTCGTGCAACAGGAGGAACAGCGCGCAGCAGCGGAGAAAGAAGCTGCCAAAGCCGACAGGCCAACATCAAGAAGGCAAACACCGTTGGAAGCCGCGCAGCGTACCGCGACAACGACACTTGCACGAGAAGGGGTCAAGCTTTTGGGTAAATTGGCAACAGGGCTATTGAACGCATTCTTAAAGAAGAAATAACACTAATTTTTTAATAATTTTCGTTCCGATAAGCTATTTTTAACAACTGTTTGGCACTTAGCTACATTTGCTTTTAAGGGCAATTTTAGCTAAGTTTGCGGACGAAAAGAAGTTCTATTAACACAATTTAAATATGAGTAAACCAACCCTTTTGATTTTGGCAGCAGGAATGGCTAGCCGGTATGGTTCTTTAAAACAAGTAGATGGTTTTGGCCCACACGGCGAGACAATTATTGACTATTCAATCTATGATGCCATTCGCGCAGGATTTGGAAAAGTGGTATTCATTATCCGGGAAGAATTTCTGGAGAAGATGAAAGACGTTTTTGATAAAAAATTGGAAGGTAAAATAGAAGTAGACTACGCTTTTCAAGATTTTGATTTAACGAAATTTGGCGTGAATCACGTCATTGAAAGAACGAAACCTTGGGGCACAGCACATGCTGTCATGAGCGCTAAGGATAAGGTGAATGAACCATTCTGTGTGATCAATGCAGACGATTTCTATGGTTCGGATTCTTTCGACAAAATGGCCAAGTTTTTAACGACCGAGGTATCAGATCAACAGATGTCATTGATGGGCTTTCAAGTGGGTAATACAATGTCTGATTACGGGTATGTATCTCGCGGTGTCTGCGAAGTTAGTGCTTCTGGACATATGGAAAGTGTTACCGAGCGTACCAACATCTATTACAAAGGTGAGGGCGATGATCGTAAAATTGTTTATGAGGAAAATGGCGTTGAACACGATTTGGACCCACAGACGCGCGTTTCGATGAACTTTTGGGGTTTTACACCAAAAATATTCGAAGTCGCGCAAGCGATGTTCCCGGCTTTTGTTGAGGAAAACAAAGCGAATTTAAAGGCGGAGTTCTTTATCCCTTCGGTTCCAGATTATATGGTGAAACATAAACTGGCCGATTTTAAAGTGATCCCAACTTCATCAAAATGGTTTGGAGTGACTTATAAAGAAGATAAACCTATCGTGCAGGAATCAATTTCTAAATTGGTTGCGGATGGTGTTTATCCGGAGAAGTTATTTTAAGAGCTAGCAGAAATAGCTTATCTTTCACCTGTATTGGCAACAATGCAGGTTTTTTTGTGCCTAATCGAGCAAATGTTGCGAATGGTAGTCGTGTTGTAGGAAATGGAAACATTGGAGTGGTCAAGATTAGACCCACATGTTGGATTATGATAAAAAAGGGAATTATTTAAATGAAAAAAATAGGTAAGGTGTTAGGATATATTATTTTAGGAATTATAGGATTTTGTGTTTTATATATTGTTGCAGAGTATTGTCTGTCGCGACTCTCCGCATCATCTAAAGAGATCTCTTCAGATCAGACCATTCAGGTGTTTGTCAAATCCAACGGTGTACATACGGATATTGTGTTGCCGATTGTCATGAAAGAGCTGGATTGGTCCAACGTGTTTCCTTATGCCAATACGGTCGGTAAAAAAACGGGCTATCGGTATATGGGTATAGGTTGGGGGGATAAGGGGTTTTATTTGGACACACCAGAATGGAAAGATCTTAAGGCATCCACGGCTTTTGTAGCTGCTTTTGGTCTGGGAGAGTCCGCTATGCATGTAACCTATTATAACACTATCGAAGAAGACGATTTGTGCTTTGGATATAAAATAAACGAAAAGCAATATCGTGCACTGGTGAAGTATATCTATGATTCTTTGGACCTGCGTGAGGGGAAGCCTATCTTGGTCGAGACAGATGCGCAATACGATGATGCAGATGCCTTTTATGAAGCTAAAGGTGCTTATAGCATGTTTTACTCTTGTAATACCTGGACAAACTATGCCTTGAAAAAAGCGGATATGCCAGCGGGGATATGGGCTACATTGGACAAGGGCATATTGAGCCACTATCGTAAATAGCAACTGTCTGTTAAGGTTGATACCTAAAAATAGATGACAAAACTTTTTCTTTTCGAAATGTAAAGCCCGAGGTGGCGGGTTTTACAACAAAAAAAGAGGTTGTCTCAAAAAGACAGCCTCTTTTTTATATTATTTCATTATGTTTAATTTGGTTCAATTAACTGATTTTCATATATTTAAAGTGTAAAAAAAGATATATGTCATCTCAAAGACCTACTTTTAAGCCTTACTATCAGGACCAGATTATGGCAATTCCTCCAACTTTGGACGAATTGGTCTCCAAAGGACATCCGGTACGTATTGTTAACGATGTGATCAACCGTATCAACATACAGGGTCTTTTGGATGCCTACAAGATAAAAGGCTGTTCCAGTTATCATCCGCAAATGCTGTTGAAGGTTCTGGTGTTTGGCTATGTAAGCAATGTCTACAGCAGTCGGAAACTGGAAACAGCCTGCCGGGAGAACATCAACTTCATGTGGCTGAGCGGCATGAGCTACCCCGATCATAATACTATCAACAGATTTCGTGGTGTCCGCTTAAAGGAAGCACTTCGCAGTGTATTTGAAGAAGTTGTTAAGCTCCTGGCCGAAGAAGGGTTGTTAAGCATAGAAGATGTCTACACCGATGGCACCAAGATAGAGGCTAATGCAAACAGATACACTTTCGTTTGGAAAAAAGCTATCCATACCAATAAGGAAAAGATGAAAGCTGCTTTAAAAGATATATGGGACTACGCCCAAAGTATCGCCAAGTCGGAGGACAACCTTCCGGATCCTCCCGATCTGACGACAATTGACAGCGAAAAAGTCCGGGCTACGGTCGATAAGCTGAACAGGGTCTTATCCGACAAAGCTTCGGTAAATAAGAAGATGAAAGCAAAGTTGCGTTATGTAACCAAAAACTATCCGGAGAAGATCGCACAATATGAAGAGCAGGAAGCTACCCTGGGAGACAGAAACAGTTATAGCAAAACAGATCCCGATGCCACCTTTATGCGGATGAAAGAGGATCATATGAAAAATGGCCAGCTCAGACCAGGATATAATATCCAGATATCCACGTCCAATCAATACATTGTCAATTATACCATACATTCCAATCCCACAGATACCAGAACATTATCCGGTCATTTGCAACAACATGAGGACAGCTTTGGAAAAACACCGGGAACCCTTACCGCGGATGCCGGTTATGGCAGTGAAGAAAACTATGCATTACTGGCAGCAAAAAATATTGAGGGCTATGTGAAATATGGTATGTTTGACAAAGGGCAGAAAAAGAGCTGTCGGGATAAGAAACCATTTTCTGCAGATAAATTACATTATAATCCTTCACAGGATTGCTATATCTGTCCAATGGGACAGGAAATGCATTGTATAGGTACATTTAACCAAAAGACCTCCGCAGGCTTCCGGCAGGAAATCAAAAAGTATCAGGCAAAAAACTGCACAAACTGCCCGTTGAATGGCGCCTGTCACAAATCACAGGGAAATAGGATCATCGGGGTGAATAAGCAACTTGAGATGTACAGGGACAGGGCATACGAATTGCTCAACAGCGATGTAGGTGTAGCCAAACGAAAACAGAGGTGCCATGATGTCGAACCTGTCTTTGCAAACATTAAACAGAACCATGGGTTCCGAAGATTTATGCTCCGGGGTAAAGAAAAAGTGTCCATAGAATGGGGATTATTGGCAATAGCGCAAAATCTAAGAAAAAAAGCGGCCTAAAAAGCTACTTTTTGTTCATTTTTCTCTTTCATATGAGTCTTTTTCCAAAATAACCAACAAACAACACACAGATCTATCTCATAGACTTTTTAAACAAAAAAACTGTCCCAAATAAATTTGAGACAGCCTCTTTTTATTTATCAGGAGGAGTGATTATTTCACTTCTTCGTAATCTACGTCAGTTACGTCATCACCACCTTGTTGGCTTCCGCCTTGTGCTTGACCAGCATCTCCTTGAGGTTGTTGTGCACCGCCTTGAGAAGCTGCGTACATCTCTTCAGAAGCCGCGTTCCAAGCATTTTGCAATTCTTCAGAAGCTGCATCAATATCGGCGAAGTTTTTCGCTTCATATGCCGCTTTTAATTTTGTTAAGCCAGCTTCGATAGGTGCTTTTTTATCTGCTGAAATTTTGTCACCATATTCTTTCAATTGTTTTTCAGTTGAGAAGATCAGGGCGTCAGCTGCATTTACTTTGTCAGCTTCTTCTTTCATTTTTTTATCGGCATCAGCATTTGCTTCAGCTTCTTCTTTCATGCGTTTGATTTCGTCATCAGATAAACCTGAAGATGCTTCAATACGAATGTTTTGCTCTTTACCAGTTGCTTTATCTTTTGCTGACACTTTGATGATACCGTTGGCATCAATGTCAAAAGTAACTTCAATTTGAGGCACTCCACGAGGTGCAGGTGGAATATCGTTCAAATGGAAACGACCGATTGTACGGTTTTGGCTTGCCATTGGACGCTCACCCTGTAAGATGTGGATTTCCACAGATGGTTGGTTGTCTGAAGCTGTCGAGAATGTTTCCGATTTTTTAGTCGGGATAGTTGTATTTGCTTCGATCAATTTAGTCATCACACCACCCATTGTCTCAATACCCAATGAAAGTGGAGTAACATCCAATAATAATACATCTTTTACTTCACCTGTCAATACACCACCTTGGATTGCAGCACCTAAAGCAACAACTTCGTCAGGGTTTACACCTTTAGAAGGCTCTTTTCCGAAGAAAGCTTTCACAGCGTCAACAATTGCAGGGATACGCGTAGAACCACCTACTAAGATAATTTCGTCGATATCTGATTTGCTGAAACCAGCATTTTTCAATGCAGACTCGCAAGGCGCGATTGTTCTCTTGATCAAGTCAGCTGCCAAAGCCTCAAATTTAGCACGTGATAATGTACGAACTAAGTGTTTTGGACCAGTTGCATCTGCCGTAATGTATGGTAAGTTGATTTCAGTAGAAGTTGCACTTGATAATTCAATTTTCGCTTTTTCAGCAGCTTCTTTCAAACGTTGCAATGCCATTGGGTCTTTTTTCAAGTCAAAGCCATTGTTTTCATTTTTGAATTCTTCATTCAACCAGTTGATGATCACGTTATCGAAGTCATCACCACCTAGGTGAGTATCACCGTCAGTAGATTTTACTTCAAAGACACCATCACCTAATTCCAATACAGAAACGTCATGTGTACCACCACCACAGTCAAACACAACGATCTTCATGTCTTTGTGCGCTTTATCCAAACCGTAAGCCAAAGCAGCGGCAGTAGGTTCGTTGATGATACGTTTAACCGATAAACCAGCGATTTCACCAGCTTCTTTTGTTGCTTGACGTTGTGCATCGTTGAAGTATGCAGGTACTGTGATGACAGCCTCAGTTACTTCTTGACCTAAGAAGTCTTCAGCAGTTTTCTTCATTTTTTGAAGAATCATTGCAGAGATTTCTTGTGGAGTATATTTACGGTCGTCAATTTCTACGCGTGGTGTATTATTGTCACCTTTAACGATGTTATAAGGTACATGTTCAGCTTCTTTTACTGCCTCATCATATGAAAGTCCCATAAAACGTTTAATAGAATAAATAGTTTTATGCGGATTAGTAATTGCTTGACGTTTAGCTGGATCACCCACTTTACGTTCGCCACCTTCTACGAAAGCTACAATGGAAGGAGTGGTACGCTTACCTTCGTTGTTCGTAATTACTACAGGCTCGTTACCTTCCATTACGGCAACACATGAGTTTGTAGTACCTAAGTCAATTCCTATAATTTTAGACATATCTTGTATTTTAATTTTTTACTTAATAAATTCTATCACTCTATTATCAACCCTTATGCCAATCCGAATGTTTTGTAAAAAAATCACTATTTGTCATCAATTTGTCCTTAGGTACTGCCAAACTGACATTTTCAATAGACAAGTTGCTCCAAGATCCGTTTTTTTGCTGACTCATTTTGCCGATTGCGTGGCATATATCTGCCAAAGAGCGCCGAAAATTCCTCCAATTTCATCTGCTTTGATTTTTTGTCCCGCCAATCTGTGGGGACCAGATTATTGGTATATGCGATATTTGTTGCCCAGTATTGGATGTGCATCTCTGGTATGACCAGCCCCAATATCATGCCCGGAAGACCATGGCTCAGGGCAGGACCTGCAGAGACCGGTATTTCCTCGGCATAGTAGGCGATCAAATAAAGGGAGTCTTTTGTAGCCCCATTTACCCTTCGGCAGTTGATGCCGGCGATATTGCGAAATTCCTCGGTAAAGCGCCAGGTGATGCTGTCCAGCGTTTCGGAAAGTAAATATTTCTCATCGATATCCAATTGAATGTCGGCTGTTCCGGCTTTTAAATCCTGGTAAAGTACTTTACCATTTTTATTGGCTCCGCCTCTGAGCATACCGCGTTGGTTTCCGCCACCTCCGCCCCGTGCACCCCCTTGATTTCTACCGCCTCTGCCATTTGCAGTAACATTTGGAGCCCGCATTTTGCCTTCTCCATTCTGCTTTTCGGTACTTGTGCTCTCTTCGGGCATAAGCACGGTAGCATTCTCATCAAAATATAGGTTCATTCGATCCGTATGCGATTCCGGCATCTTATCGAGATGCTCCATAAAACCCATGCCCCGATCCATCATTTTTGAGCTCATGTCATTGGACATTTGTCGCATGCGGGCTTTTGTATACGTCACCTTGTCAAAACTAATGGTCCCCCTATTGCCAAAATAGGCGTATTGTGCCTGGAGAGATAATCCGGTAAGACAGGATATAATAATGGTCAAATATGTTTTAATCATTGCTTTTTCCTAAATATTTATTAAAATCCCATTTGACACCAACTAAAAAATACTGTGTCAATACCTGTTGGGTGGATTCCGAGTAATTGGTATCACTGCCATTCCGACGTGTATTGTTAAATGTATTGAAGAGGTCAAAAGCTTTCAGGCTGACTGTCAGACTCTCATCCTTCAATACCTTTTTCTCCAGTTCCAGGTTGGTATAAAATTGATTAATAGATTTCTTGTACAGTTTAGTAGGCCCGGTATAGCTATAGTAAATGTTTGTCATGATGTTAAATTTCTTCGGTAGAAAATATTTGATATATCCCGAAGCCCCACCTTCAAAATTAGTTGCGTTATATTGTGTGTTTATAGAATTTTGTTGTGCATTGAGCCCTGCATTCACTGAGAGGTCAAAATCAAATCCTTCTGAATCTTGCTCATTTAAACTCGACCCGAGGCCGAAAGAGGTGTTTTTTGAATTGTTCAGGAGAAACTCACCTTGAGATTGGTCGTTTTCAAATTTAGTGTAGCTATAACTATTGTTATATCTGATGTTTGCACTTTTATTGAAGTTAATGCGACGGTTGGCCAATGGTTGCATGTGATTGATGTTCAATCCGCCATTCCAGTTCGATTTGCCGGATAAATTTTCATAGCTACTGATCTGGGCCGAATTCTCCATAACTGTTGTCTTATTGATAATTGGGTTATTGACAAATGAGAAATTTCCGTTCACGTTAATGTTGGTTCCCTTTAATAAGCTGAAAGCATTATAATTTGCCGAGATGTTATTATTGACAGCCCGTTTGAGGTTCGGATTACCGATCTGTTGAAACAAAGGATTTGTTTGAGGTTGCAGTGGCTGTAACTGATCGAACGAAGGAATGATATTCGAGCTCTGGTAGGCCAGTCGGATATTTTTACTGTTTGAAATCCGGTAATTGGCATCAACGTTTAGATTGTTGTCCCAGAAATTCCTTGAAAGGTTTATATCCCGGTCACTATCGCTTAGCTTTTGATTTTTGTAAAATGTTCGGTTGGAGAAATTAACCTCAAATTTATCTTTCCGATAAGACAGATGAACATTGACTCCCTGGTTGGTATTATTGTCGATCTGATTTTTAGAGTATAATGGATCTACCTTATTCGTTAGACTATCTTTTGATTCCTGGAAGCTTGTGTTCTTTGACTGATTGAAGCTGTAGCCTAGCGCCAGATTCATGGCGTCATTGATTCGATTGTTGAAATTTAATGAGGTAGAAAAGTTATTACCATTATTGTTAATCCGTCGATTTTGGTTAATATCCGTCGTATCGCTGCTTTTATAAAGAATAGTCTTGGAATTTACCTTGCTGTAGGATTCAGATTCATTAAAGCTATTCCCGACCATTAGATTCAATGAGCTGCCGGCTTTGAGTCTTTTTCTATAATTCAGGCGAAAATTATTGCTTTGGCTCGAAGTATTTGATTCATTTTTTTCCTTGAAAGAGCTAACTGAATCTCTTGCAGCATCTGTGGTGAAACTTTCTGACTGACTAAAACTGAAATTATTCGACCAGTTTCCGTTGGCTTGAAGTTCTATATTTTGGGTTGAATCTAGTCGCATGGAGAGATTGGATCTGACACCATTGCTTCTTGCACTATTTTCGTTGTAATTTTTGCTGTTTCGTTCTAAAATCGAGTTGTCTGGGAGGATGTTCTTGTTGTAATTTTCCGACTGATTTTTGTTGCTGCTGTTATTGTAATTATAATTGGCATTTACCTTTAATGCTTTTTTGAGAAACTGATTTTCATAGTTCGCCCCCAAGGAGGTGTTTAGCGGTTGGCCCGTAATCTGGTTGTTCATCCGCAAAGAGCCTTCACGGCTATTGGAACTTCCCATGTTATTGTGATTGGCGGTGATGCCAATCCGTTCAGTTTGGTTGAATTTAGCTGCAAATAAGTTTCCGGCGTAGAGCTCTTTTGTTCCGCCTAAAACCTCCGTACTTCCAAAGATACCTTTTCTGGCCTTTTCTTTCAACACGACATTGACTGTCTGAATCCGAACACCGTCATCTATGCCTGAAAGTTCGGCCTCTTCTGATTTTTTCTCATACAATTGCACTTTGTCCACCGCATCGGCGCGGACATTCCGGATGGCAATTTTAGGGTCATAGCCAAAAAACTCTTCGCCATCAATAAAGACTTTCTGTACCGTTTTGCCCTGCGCTGTGATATTCCCGTCACCGGAGACCGTGAAACCTGGCAATCTTCGAAAAAGATCTTCGAGTTTTGCATTTTTCTCGGTTGCGAAACTTGCCGCATCATATTCTATTGTGTCCCCTTTAAGCGTTATGGGTAATCGACGTGTAATAATAACTTCCTCCAGTACATTTCTTTGCGAATTGATTTTAATGTCGCTGAGATCAATGTCCTTATCTTTGATGTCGATGGTGTCGCTATAAAGTTCAAATTTGGGATAAGTAGCCAGAATGATATAACTCCCGGGTTTAATGTTTTTGATCTGAAATCTCCCTTCTTCATTGGCTCTGTTAAAATAACGGAGCACGGAGTCCCTGTTCAATAGGATGACCGAGGCATTAGTTAAAGGCTTATTGTCAGCTTTATCTAAAATTTTCCCCTTGATACTCGTTTGGGAATAAGCGGTGCTGATTATGAAAAATAATAGAAATAATTGAATTAATCTTTTCATTTACTGGTTGTATCTGCCAAAGATAATTTAGTTAATTGTTAATAAGTGTGAAATCTCATCGGGGAATGTAAAATCTTTGGTATACAGAATTTTTGAGAAAGTTGGATCTAAAAATTACCTTTGCACAAAATTGATTTTATGACGTTTGAAAATTATTTGCAACAATTCGAAGATATATTGAATCATCCTGAAAATCACCCGACATATCAGGATGACGAATACTATCAGTACACCAAAATGAACTGGACAAGAATGGGGCGTTGGTTAAAACGTTTTGAGCCAAGCGAGGCGTTTCAGCGGTTTGTCAACACGATTTCGGAAAAACAACAATGGATCATTATTACCGAGCCTTGGTGTGGCGATGCTGCGCATTCTGTACCAATGCTTGCTAAGATGGCTGCCCAAAATCCCAATATTACCGTCGATATCCAATTGCGCGACAGTGCACCCTTTTTGATAGATTCGTATCTAACCAATGGGGGGAAGTCTATCCCAATTTTGGTGATTCGAAATCAGGATGGCGTAGATTTGGCGGTCTGGGGGCCACGGCCAAAAGACTGTCAAGATCTATTCTTAAACTTAAAAGAGCAAGGAAAAGATTTCTCGGATATTAAAGAAGAGATTCAAAAATGGTACAATGCCGACAAAGGAACGGCGATCCAAAAAGAAATTCAGACACTTTTACAAAAATAAGTGTCAATAAAAGGCGATGCCCTAAAATGCTTAGTCAAGGAGAACCAGATTCAATAGATTTGGTTCTCCTTTTTTTATATTCCATTGCCTTTCGTTTCCAGTAAGGCAACAATTTTATTAAATCCTTTTTTTCTTGCATGCTCAACTGGGGTTATACCTTCATGGTCGGCGATGTTTTTATCACTATTTGCGTCGAGTAATATTTGGACAATATCCACATATTTTTGACTGCCATCTCCAAGTATGATTGCTTCCAATAATCCGGTCCAACCCAATCTATTGATGTGGTCGACGGGAAAGCCTTTTGTATGGGCAAGTAACCTAACGGTTTCCACATGGCCGCGTTCACAGGCAGGGATAAGTGCAGTGCCGTTATACCGATTGAAGACCTTGAAGTCTGCACCATGATCAAGGTAAAGTTTAACCAGTTCGGTATACCCCGAAGCCCCGGCGTATAGGAAGGAGCTATTTAAACTATTGTCCTGAAGGTTGACGTTTGCGCCATGCTCAAGAAGTAACTTTGCCATGGCAAGATCTTTCTTTTCTGTTGCAACTAATAATAACGGCTTGGAATCATTGCCTTTTTGGTTTGCATCGGCGCCAGCTTCCAATAGTTTTTTTGCTATAGTATGCTGTCCCTTGGAAACGGCTTCGACGATGTTGTCCTGAGTCATATTGTCTTGATTTGTATTGTCTATACTTTTACATTGTATCGGGAGTGTCGATATAGATATAATGGTGAGTAGAATTATCCTGATATATAATTTTTTCATCTGCTAGCTGTGTTAATGATCTTTTTTAGTCCGATTAGATTCTTTACGTAATTTGACCTATTACAAATTTAATCACAAATCTGAGCTGTTGTTTTGTTAAATTTATATTGATTATTGTCAAATTTATACGTAAATAAGAGCGTTGATGGTTGCGAATGAGTTAAATCAAACTAAGAAAATATGAATATTGAAGAGTTAAGAGATTATTGCCTTTCCATTGGTCCGGTGGCAGAGGAGACACCGTTTGGTCCAGATACCTTGGTATTTAAGGTGGGCGGCAAGATATTTTTATTGGTGGGGCTGGATCAGATCGACGGGTTACGATTCAATGTGAAATGTGATCCGGAGAAAGCCGTTGAACTCAGAGAACGGTATGATCAGACAGTACTACCCGGTTATCACATGAACAAAAAGCACTGGAACACTGTGATTGCAAATCAGGAATTGAATGACGGTGCATTGGAAGAACTTATTACACATAGCTATAATCTGATTGTTGAGAGCTTGCCTGCTAAAGTCAAACAGGAAATCAAAGACGCTTAACTGCCTGTTGCAGTGTAAAGAATTGGTTGCCTAGAAAGAAAAGGTGATTGAAATGTCTTTTTTTGGAGGTTAGATCGGTAGCTTTGTGCTCATTTCAATGCATTGTCAACAGCATTGGGAATATATTTACACTAATACTATTTTTTATGAAACAAAGACGAATTTACCCTTGGGTAATTTGCTTTATGCTACTTTTTAGTCTGGGGAGTTGCATAAAAGAGGAGGCTCTGAATATGGAAGCTGATATTGTTGGGGTTCGTGCGGAGGAAGATATTTTTCTATTAAATCCGGTAATTACGAATAATCAGGTAACTATTTATCTTCAGCCAAGTATTCACAATCTTGCAAAGTTGGATATGAAGTTTGATTTAACTCCGGGTGCTTCTATTGAACTATTGCAAGATTCTTTGGAAATGCCGGCTGGTGAAAAGGATGTTAATAAAGTCATAATAGATCAATTATTGAAGAGCGGAGTATATTACAAAGTTATTTCACAAGATAAGCAGTTTGCAAAGAATTACCTCATTAAACTTGTTAAAACAGATGGCGGTTTTGTCCCTACAGAATACGGATTTGAAGATATTTCTATTGACAAAGATGAGAAATATATCATTTTCTTTAATAAAATAGATGGCCAGGACTTTTATAACTGGGGTTCGGGAAATCCAAGTTTCTCACTTACGTTGAGTTTTGGAGGTGGAGTGAAAGAGCCAGAATCCTATCCGACGAAGACCACTACAGATGCTCATTCTGGAGCGAAAGCAGCCTTATTAGAAACAAAACTCACCGGATCTTTTGGCGCAATGTTTAAAAAACCAATCGCAGCAGGGAATCTATTTATAGGATCATTCGATACAGGTCCCGTATTGACAGACCCACTGTCTGCAACGCAATTTGGTCTTCCTTTCAATCAGATTCCTTTGGCTTTAGAAGGGTATTATAAATATGCTCCGGGAGCGAATGTAACAGATGAAAATTTAAAACCTGTTAATATGAAGGATTCATGTGATATTTATGCGGTTTTCTATAATCGGAAAAAATTAATGGCTTCTGAACCAGATCCTAAAAAAAGAGTATCCTATTTGACAGGGCATAATATTTTGAATGACCCGAGCATCATTGCTATCGCCCGACTTGAAAATGGAGGAGCAACAGGAGGTAATGGCTTTGTAAAGTTTGTTTTACCGTTTAAATACTCTGGTTCGGTAGTCGAATCTGATGTTACCAATTTGGATTACAGTATTGCTATAGTGATGTCGTCAAGTAAATATGGTGATAATTTTATCGGTGCTGTTGGTAGTAAGTTGATCGTGGATGATCTCAAAATTGTAACGAAGAAATAATGAAAATTAGCATATATATAGTTTTATTAGTCGTAATGGCTTCTATCCCAGTTTTTATTAAAGCTCAGGAAATAGATAGTAGGGATGGTAAATTAGATGTTCAGGTGATGTTGGGTACCAAGATCGGAGGAGCAGCTCCTTTATCCTTGCCGAGAGAAATTCGGAAGATTAAAAGTTACAGCCCCAACGTTCCATTTTTTGTGGGTGCTAAAGCGAATTATCATATTGATTCCAAATGGGGAGTTGCACTAGGCCTTACTTTTGAGGGCAAAGGAATGGATACTAAAGCGGCAGTAAAGGGATATAAAACAACCTTTAATGCCGTTAATGATTCAAAAGATGAATTGAGAGGGTATTACACAGGGGATATAACCACTAAAGTACATAATCTTTATCTTTCTGTACCTATTCAGGCAACCTACCAGCTTTCAAACCGTTGGAATGTCCAAGCTGGCCCATATATTTCTTTTGCTGTAAAAAAGGAGTTCTACGGAGAAGCTTATAATGGCTATCTACGGCATGAACAACCTACTGGTGACAAGATTATTGTCGACAATGCCGATTATGATTTTAAAGAAAGTGTACGTAATATTGATATTGGACTAAGCTTGGGCACTCAATATAAGGTCAATGGTAAATTTTTTGCACTTGCTCAACTTGACTATGGTTTCAATAATATTATGAAGACTGGTTTTGAAAGTATCAGTTTTGGATTACACAATATCTTTATGAACGTAGGAGTCGGTTATAGATTGAAATAATTTATTGTACAAAAAAAGCAGATCATCCGATCTGCTTTTTTTATAATAACATCCAGCATGAATGGATTTAGCTTGCCTTACATTTTCAAACCGATTTCTCTTAATCTTTCATCTAGATATTCACCTGCGGTATAGTCTTCATAGGCCTTTGGATGAGCTGCGTCGATGCAAGATTCCAATGAGGCCAAGCTCATCGAAGATTTTGGATGTAAAAAGAACGGAATGGAAAAGCGGGAAGTGCCCATTTTTTCACGAGGAGGATTAACAACGCGGTGAGTTGTTGATTTAAGTTTGTTGTTGGTCAAACGCTGCAACATGTCGCCTACGTTAATGACGATATCCTCTCCCTTTGCTTTGATCGGAAACCATTCGCCATCTTTTGTCAAAACTTCCAGTCCATCTGCGCTAGCACCGATTAATAGTGTAATCAGGTTGATATCTTCATGCGCACCTGCACGTACAGCGTCAGGAGCCAATGCATCAGGATCCGTAATTGGGAAATAATGGATCGCACGCAAGATAGAGTTGCCATTGATTACAAATTTCTCAAAATAATTTTCTTCAAGATCTAGGTAAGTCGCGATTGCTTTTAGTA
The DNA here is from genome assembly GCF_003071065.1 of Sphingobacterium athyrii. Taxonomy (GTDB): domain Bacteria; phylum Bacteroidota; class Bacteroidia; order Sphingobacteriales; family Sphingobacteriaceae; genus Sphingobacterium; species Sphingobacterium athyrii. The sequence continues at coordinate 366,053 of NZ_QCXX01000004.1, forward strand.
ATTCACGCCCTGTGTCTTCTAGTTTTTTATAAACTTCAGCTGTTACGCCATTAAAACGAGGTATTTCTTCCACTTGTGGATTGTCTGGGAAGTCCGCTTTTGAATACTCTTCACCAACGATCGTCTGACCACGTTGCCAGAATTCTTTTAGATCTGGAGTTTTTGCATCTTTCGCTTTTTCTCTTCCCTTAGCCGTGTATCCACGTTGGCCTGCAAGCTCAGGAAATTCATACTTTTCTTTTATCTCTGTTGGTAAACCAAAGAATTCCGGAACGACCTGATATAATTCCTCAATTAATTCTTTTGATAAACCATGATTTGCAATCGTTACAAAGCCCGTTTCGTTAAAAGCCTTGCCAATATCTTGAATAAATTGATTTCGTTGTTCTTGGGTTCCTTGTGTATAATGCAACAAGTCCAAGCGTGGTATGTTTACTAAAGCCATACGGTGTCGATATTTGTTTAGGACAAATTTAACGCAATTAATTTTGAATATTGCACATTGGCTGTTAATAAAAGTTTTGCGTTTTACTTTATTTAACTGGATTTCAGTTGTTAAAAGTTTTCCACATTTCGATTTTGGTCATAAAAAAGCAAGAAAAGTGATTCTAGAAAGATGAGGACAGGGAATTAACAAAATTTGCATTTTCAAGTTTGTTATTCTAATTCTTAACTATTATATTTGTTATGCAGGCATAATAATAAAATCGCTTGTGAATACGCTATGAACCAAAATCAGACAATCGACTATTTTTTAAAAACAGGTTGGCAGACAATCGCCAATAAATATAATCAAATTGCTTCACAGTATGGTTTTACCCAAGCAGCGGGTTATATTTTAATCAATATCCATAAAGAGGGTACGCCTGTTTCTCAGATTGCGAATTTGACCGGGGTCAAAACAACTAGTTTGTCCCGGGTGTTGAATAATTTAGAGTCCTTGGGATTTATCTACCGAGAGACCAGTACAACGGATAAACGCTCTGTCAAAGTATACCTGACAGAGTTAGGGCGCGAGAAGAGAAGGATTGCGAAAGATGTGGTGCGCAATTTTAACCAGTATCTCGCTGAGAATTTTTCGGAAAATGAACGTGATCAATTAATTGCTTCTCTGGCTAAGCTCAATGAGTTGGCAACCAATTATAAGGAAGAAGTAATTGTGTAGAAGTTAAACCAAATGTACGGATGTGCATGATAAATATGTTATGATGAACAGAAATATTAGAAAAGTGGCAGTTCTCGGTTCGGGTGTTATGGGCTCGCGAATTGCTTGTCATTTTGCTAACATTGGTGTCGAAGTCCTGTTGCTGGATATTGTTCCCCGTGAACTGCTGCCTGCAGAACAAGCAAAAGGTCTAACGTTGGAGAGTAAGACCGTTCGGGATCGAATTGTCAATACTTCGTTAGAAACAGCTTTAAAGACAAATCCTTCACCAATTTACAGCAAATCATTTGTAAAACGTATCAAAACAGGCAATTTTGAGGATAACCTCAAAGATATTGCTCAGGCCGACTGGATTATTGAGGTTGTTGTAGAACGCTTAGATATTAAGAAGTCTGTTTTTGATCGTGTCGAACAGTTCCGTAAACCGGGTACATTGATTACTTCCAATACTTCTGGTATTCCTATTCATCTCATGACTGAGGGGCGTAGTGAAGACTTTAAAGATCATTTCTGTGGCACACACTTTTTCAACCCACCACGTTATCTACCTTTGTTGGAAATAATTCCTACACCGCACACAAAGCCAGAAGTTGTTGATTTTGTCCTTCATTTCGGAGATAAGATGTTGGGTAAAACGGTTGTTCTTTGTAAGGATACACCCGCATTTATCGGTAACCGGATCGGTGTTTATTCGATGCTTGCTGTGACTCATCTGGTAGAACCTTTAGGCCTGACAGTTGAGGAAGTGGATAAATATACGGGTCCGGCAATGGGGCATCCAAAATCGGCTACTTTCCGTACCGCGGATGTTGTCGGTCTCGATACCTTGGTTAATGTTGCTAACGGTCTGGCGCAGAATGCGCCTGATGACGAGGCAAAAGGTGTCTTCCAGCTTCCGGCCTTTATCGGTAAGATGGTTGAAAACAAGTGGCTCGGGGAAAAGACAAAAAAGGGATTTTATGAAAAGGTAAAAGCTGCTGATGGTAATTCTGAAATTCTTTCGCTTGATCTTAAAACACTCACATTTGGTTCCCAGCAAAAAGTTAAGTCTTCAACTTTAGAGGCGACCAAGCCAGTTGAAGATATCCGTAAACGGATGAAAGTCTATGAACAAGGAACAGACAAGGCAGCGGAGCTCTTCCGTGCTATGCATTATCCTTTATTTGAATATGTTTCACGCCGTGTTCCTGAAATCACAGATGATTTCTTCCGTATAGATGATGCCATGCGCGCTGGATTTGGCTGGGAATTGGGGCCATTTGAAGTCTGGGATGCTTTGGGGGTTCGCGAGACATTGGCTAAGATCAAGGCCGAAGAGAAGCGTTTGCCCGGTCAAGATGGCGAAGTGGCATCCTGGGTGCATGAAATGTTGGATTCAGGACATGAATCTTTCTATAAAATAGAAAATGGTGTTCGCTATTACTATGATATCGCATCCAAATCCTATAAACCTATTCCTGGAACCGAAGATTTAATTGTATTGGATCATATCCGTGAAAGCAAAACCATCTGGAAAAATACAGGTGTTTCTATTATTGATCTCGGTGATGGAATCATCAATTGCGAGTTCCATACCAAGATGAATACGATCGGTGGTGATGTGATTCAGGGATTGAATAAAGCGATAGATCTTGCTGAAAAAGAATACCGAGGATTAGTTGTTTCCAATGATGGGAAGAATTTTTCTGCAGGAGCGAATATCGGCATGATATTCATGATGGCCGTAGAACAGGATTTTGATGAACTAAATATGGCTGTTCGAGCCTTTCAAAATACATCCATGCGCTTGCGTTATTCATCGATTCCAGTTGTCGTAGCACCGTTTCAGATGACCTTAGGCGGTGGCTGTGAATTTTCAATGCATGCAGATTTTGTGCAGGCTCATGCCGAAACCTACATGGGCTTAGTGGAACTGGGCGTAGGTGTTATCCCAGGTGGTGGCGGAACTAAGGAATTTGCATTGCGTGCTTCCGAAGAATTTAAAGATGACCAGATCGTTCAGAATACATTAAAAGATAAATTCCTGACCATTGGTCAGGCGAAAGTATCAACCTCGGCTTATGAGGCCTACGAATTGGGCTACTTGCAGAAAGATAAATTTGCCATCACGATGAACCGTGCCCGCCTACTTGCCGATGCAAAGGCAAAAGCATTGGAGCTGGCCGATGAAGGATATGTGCAACCGGCACCACGCAACGATATAAAAGTGTTGGGCAATCAAGGTTTAGGTATCGTATATGTAGGTGCATCTTCGATGCGTGAAGGAAATTATATCTCGGACTATGACCGAAAGATCTCGGAAAAATTGGGTTGGGTGATGTGTGGTGGCAATCTGTCATCGCCAACGGAAGTATCTGAACAATATTTGTTGGATCTTGAGCGCAAAACATTCCTCGAACTCTGTGCTGAACGTAAAACACTTGAAAGAATTCAGTATATGTTGACAAAAGGAAAACCTTTACGGAATTAGATTGTAGATGTGAGCTATTAGATTTGAGATAAGAGATTATGCATGCTTTAAAAGAATTGAAAGTTTGGCAAAGAGCAATAGAATTATCCACAGCGGTATATACAGCTGTTGTAGATTTTCCAATGGATGAAAAATATGGGCTTACATCTCAAATTAAACGTTCGGTTGTGTCTATTGCATCTAATATTGCTGAAGGAGCAGGGAGAAATACGAAAAATGAATTTGTTCATTTTCTCGGTATCGCAAATGGATCTTCTTTCGAGTTGCAGACTCAGCTAATTATAGCTCATAACCTGAATTTAATAGATAAGGATAAAGTAGAACAATTGTGTTCTCATATAGATGAGATTCAAAAGATGATTTTTGGATTTCTTAAAAATTTAAAAACTAATATGTGACATTGGAATATCTCAAATCTCATATCTCCGATCTCACATCTTAATACTCAAATAATGGAAGCATACATAGTAGCAGGATTTCGTACAGCAGTAGGTAAAGCGCCTCGAGGAGGGTTTCGCTTTATGCGGGCTGATGATTTAGCATCAGATGTAATTAAACATCTCGTGTCCACTGTGCCGAATTTAAATAAAGAAGATATAGATGATGTCATTGTGGGTAATGCGATGCCTGAGGCGGAGCAGGGGCTTAATATGGCACGTTTTATTTCCCTAATGGGTTTAGATACCGATAAAGTGCCTGGCGTTACCGTTAATAGGTATTGCGCATCTGGATTGGAAACGATCGCCACGGCGGTTGCAAAGATCAAAACCGGTATGGCTGATGTCATTATCGCCGGTGGAGTTGAAGTGATGTCCGGAATGCCTTTCGGAGGCTGGAAAATTGTTCCCAACCCTGTCGTTGCCAAAGAGCATCCCGATTGGTATTGGGGTATGGGGCTCACAGCGGAGGCTGTAGCGAAAGATTATAATGTCTCCCGTGAAGATCAAGATGCCTTTGCACTGAAGTCTAATCAAAAGGCTGTTGCCGCTATTAAAAATGGTCATCTTAAAGATGGTATTGTGCCGATTACAGTCAAAGAGAACTATCTGAAGGACGGTAAGATAGCGACTCGTGAATATGTTGTAGATACCGATGAAGGGCCTCGTGCAGATACCTCCCTGGAAGCTCTGGGTAAGTTGAAGCCTGTATTTGCGGCCAATGGTTCGGTGACAGCAGGAAACTCCTCACAGACATCGGATGGCGCAGCATTTGTGCTGGTGATGTCAGAGGCTAAAGTGAAGGAACTGGGTGTTAAGCCCATTGCCAAGCTGGTCAGTTTTGCTGTTGCAGGCGTACCGCCACGAATTATGGGAATAGGGCCCATCTATGCAATACCTAAAGCTTTGGAACGGGCTGGGCTTAAAAAAGAAGATATCGATTTGTTCGAATTGAATGAAGCTTTTGCTTCACAGTCTTTGGCCGTTATTCGTGAACTGGAACTTGATGAAGAAAAGGTCAATGTCAATGGTGGAGCGATAGCATTGGGGCATCCGCTAGGCTGTACAGGAGCGAAGCTGACCGTGCAGGTTTTGCATGAATTGAAACGTCGTGGCAAAAAATATGGTATGGTGACGATGTGTGTGGGAACTGGTCAAGGAGCGGCCGGTATCTTTGAACTATTAGACTAAGTTCGGACACTAAAAATAACAGTATAAACCATTTTATTTGCTAATCTCATAGCAGATAAAAATATTCAAAATATTGTGTAAACCTGGGTGGTCAAAAGACTACTCAAGGGTTGCACCTCAAATCTAAAAAACAATGAGCGAAAATAAAGCAATCAAAGGCGGTGAGTTCGTTATTAGAGAGACTCCCTATACAGCTATTTTTATCCCGGAAGAGTTTGATGAAGAAGCAAAGATGATTCGTCAGACCTGTTTAGACTTTTTAGAGACAGAAGTATTAAATAAACTTGATCGTATTGACGCACAGGAAGAAGGATTGATGCCAAGCCTAATGGATAAAGCTGGTGAGTTAGGTATGCTGGGGGTGTCGATTCCAGAAGAGTATGGTGGCTTTGGCAAAAACTTCAATACGTCGATGCTCGTAGCAGAGGCAGTAGGAGGAGGTTTCTCTTTTGCCGTCGCTTTGTCTGCACATACAGGTATTGGTACCTTGCCAATTCTTTATTATGGTAATGCGGAGCAGAAAACGAAGTATATTCCTAAACTCGCAACTGGCGAATGGAAGGCTTCCTACTGTTTGACAGAACCAAATGCCGGATCAGATGCCAATTCCGGCCGCACCTCCGCAAAACTAAATGCTGAAGGAACTCATTATCTGATCAATGGTCAGAAAATGTGGATTACCAACGGTGGATTTGCAGATATCTTTATTGTATTTGCAAAAATCGATGATGATAAAAACCTGACCGCATTTATTGTTGAAAAAGATTTTGGCGGAATCACCATGAACCCCGAAGAGCATAAATTGGGGATCAAAGGCTCTTCCACGCGTCAGATCTTCTTTAATGATTGCCCTGTGCCTGTTGAAAACATGCTATCCGAGCGGGAGAACGGATTTAAGATTGCCGTAAATATTCTGAATATCGGACGGATCAAGTTGGGGGCTGCGACAAATGGTTCAGCTCGTATGGTGATCAATCATGCTGTTCAATATGCCAATGAACGTGTGCAATTTAACTTGCCGATTTCTAAATTTGGTGCTATTCGATACAAATTGGCAGAGATGGCAACACGTTTGTTTGCTGTGGAATCCGCATCCTATCGCGCCGGTCAAAATATTGATGATGCCTATGACGCATTGATCGCAGGCGGTATGGATGAGGCGAAAGCCAAATTGAAATCCGTGGAACAATTTGCAATTGAGTGTGCCATTATAAAAGTATGGTGTTCCGAGATGCTGGATTATGTGGTGGATGAAGGAGTACAGATCTATGGCGGGATGGGCTATTCAGCCGATGCGCCGATGGAGCGTGCTTATCGCGATTCACGTATCAACAGGATCTTCGAGGGTACCAATGAGGTGAATAGACTGCTTGTTGTTGATATGTTATTAAAACGAGCCATGAAAGGTGAACTGGATCTGATGGGGCCAGCACAGGCCGTGGCAAGTGAACTGCTGGCTATTCCTGATTTCGGGGAAGAAGATGATGCCCCATTCGCGGCGGAGAAGAAAATTATCGCCAACCTCAAAAAAGCAGGTCTGCTCATTGCTGGCGCTGCGGTTCAGAAGCTGATGATGTCACTTTCGAAAGAAGAAGAGATCCTGATGAATATCGCAGATATTATCGGTTACGTATACATTGCAGAATCCGTTCTGTTGCGCGCAGAAAAGCTTGTGCATACCGGTTCTGAAAAGGCCGAGTACGCGACAGATATGGCAAAGATCTATTTGTATGGTGCGATTGACAAAATTAATGCTGCAGGTAAGGAAGCTTTGTATTCCTTTGGCGAAGGCGATGAACTGAATATGATGCTTGTTGGATTACGCAGGTTCACAAAAGCGCAGCCATTCAACATCAAAGATGCACGTCAGCGGATTGCAAAAAAATTAATAGAAGAAAATAAATATTGTTTTTGATTGATAATGATTATTGGTTTTGGTTGTATGGCCGGAGAGAAATCTTCGGCCATTTTTGTGTTACAATAACCAAAAGTATCCGCAATTATAGTAAATTTAGCCTTTTAATACTAACCAATATATGGCATCGTCAAGATCATTTGCATTTACAGAAGACTGGGTAGTCGTCATTTTGGGACTCGCCACCATTTTTTTAGCACTTTCAGGTATTTTTGCGCCCGTCCCTAATTTTTCCTGGAATAATTCTTCCGAATTGGCCGCTACAATTTTTGAGCCGGCCAATCTCAGTAAGATTTTTCAGCAGTTTATCTTCGTCTTTGTGGCAGGTATTCTGGGGGCATTTTTGCTCGGTAAATCCGTCAAACATCTGCTGATCGTATTTCCGGTAGTTTTTATTCTGACCGTATTCGCCTTGATATTGGCAGGTAATTCGACGGTGAAAGAATATAATCTCGAAGCTGTTATTTTTAGTTTGATTATCGGTTTGATCATCAGTAATTGCTTTAAGTTGCCTACTTGGTTTAAAGAAGCCCTGAGCACCGAACTATATGTCAAGATCGGATTGATTTTACTGGGTACTACGGTTATCTTTGGCGATATTCTTAAAGCGGGTTCGCTAGGGCTTATTCAGGCTTTGGCGGTTGTGTTGTCAGTATGGTATTTTGCTTTTTGGCTCTGTAAAAAATTGAAGATAGATAAGGAAATGTCCCTGATGTTGTCTAGTGCGGTGTCCATTTGTGGTGTTTCCGCTGCCATAGCTACTTCCGGCGCGATTAAGGGTGATAGCAAAAAGCTCTCCTATGTGATTTCCCTAGTGTTGATCACTGCAATTCCAATGATGATTTTTATGCCTTATATGGCGGAATGGATGGGCTTGTCCCAAGAGGTTACCGGTGCGTGGTTAGGAGGTAGTATCGATACTACCGGAGCTGTTGTTGCTTCCGGTTCCCTGGTGGGAGAAGAAGCGTTAAAGATCAGCACAATTGTTAAATTTTCACAAAATGTATTGCTAGGACTTGCGGCATTTGCGATCAGTATCTATTGGACCTATGCAAAATCTGTGGATGATGAAACAAAGCGGGATAAACCGACGCTAAAGATTATCTGGGAACGCTTTCCTAAATTTGTGCTTGGATTTGTATTTGCATCACTACTATTTTCATTTGTAATTTCTCCTGAAAAAATTGATACTATCAAGGGAAGTCTGAAAAATTTACAAGGCCTCTGGTTTACCCTGGCATTTACTTCGATCGGTCTGGAGACCAATTTCAAAGATCTTTTTGTGCAGGATAATAAGAAACCCCTTTATGCATTTTTGATTGCGCAGACCTTTAATGTCGTAGTGACTTTGTTGATAGCGTTGATACTGTTTCGATAATTTATAGGTGAAAAATTGAGCCGAATACTTTCGGGATTAAACAATATTTGTGAAAAAGTCCACCAACGTTGGTGGATTTTTTTGTTCTAGCCTTTTTCATTTTCTAGATATAGTAATAGTCACGCCAAATGGCTTCCAAGAAAATAGAAGATGCAATTTTTTCTTACTAAAGTGTTTAGGTTGTCGGATAAGAGATTGTTGGTCGTAAATGAAAAAGCAAAGCTAAATCTAAGGGGAAATCTCATGTACAGGAATAGATCTGAATGTATAAAATCTCTTTTTTACAATGTAAGTATCTGTTAATTAGTATTTAATGGTATTTTTTGAAAAAATATTTATAAAATCTATCAAATTAGTAGTCTTTTAAAAAATATTTATATATTTGTACTGTTATCCTGATTTACAACTTGTCATGAAGGGATCGCTGAAAAATGAATATACTTAATTATGGAAAGAATGAAACAAGATTACTTTTTAAAAACAAGCTTACAAACTGCTTCGTTAGAAGTAGATTTTACTACCGTAGAAAATAGTGAAAAACGAATGTGTTGTTAAAATTTCTCTCTTACACTCTCTTATATTAGAAAAGGGAAGCCGAGGCTTCCCTTTTTAAACAAAGTTTTAACAATGAAACAAGTTCTATTGGCGTTGGCACTTGTTTATTTTCACTATTAAACTGAATAAATTTATGAAAAAAAATGCTATTTTTCGAATTAGCGTGATTTTTAGCTTGCTTTTGGCGGCGTCTTATCAGACTTATGCGCAAGTAGAAAATCCTAAACCAATTATAAATGCTTCATTAACAGGTACTGTCGTTGATGCGGTGACAAAAGAGCCTTTACAAGGTGTAACCGTGCAGCTTGAAGCCGTTACCCATCAGGTGAAGACCGATAGCAAGGGCGTATTCCAGTTTGTTACAGGGCAAAAACTACCTTTTACACTTATTGTATCCATTGTGGGCTATCAGACACGACGTGTTGTTGTAGACCAGTCGCCTACCCTGATCGAACTTACTCCACGATTGGAGGCATTAGACCAAGTGGTCGTGACTGCCCGTAGACGCAAAGAGCAATTGCAGGATGTCCCAATTCCTGTTTCTATCATCCGTGGGGCAGCACTGGAAGACGCCGGGGCTTTTAATGTCAATCGACTAAAAGAACTTGTCCCAACAGTGCAGCTGTACTCTTCCAATGCACGTAATACAACTCTGAACATTCGGGGCCTCGGTTCGACTTACGGCCTGACCAATGATGGGATAGACCCGGGTGTCGGATTCTATCTTGACGGTGTCTATATTGCACGGCCTGCAGCAACTTGGCTGGACTTTATTGATATTGACCAGATCGAGGTATTGCGTGGTCCACAGGGGACACTTTTCGGCAAAAACACGACCGCAGGAGCCTTTAATATTACATCGCGGCTACCTCAATTTACACCTGAGGCTAATGTTGAAGTCAGCTATGGCAATCAGGGCTTTATTCAGGCAAAGACGTCGATCTCTGGACCTCTGGCTAAAAATCTAGCTGCCCGCGCTTCCTTTTCTGGCACACAACGGGATGGGAATCTTTTCAACGTCCACAGCAATCGAAAGATCAACGATATCAATAACCTCGGATTCAGGGGGCAATTATTGTTTACACCAACGGAAAATATCAAACTTGTGCTCTCGGGTGACGTTTCTTCCCAAAAGCCGGATGGTTATGGTTGGGCAGTTGCCGGTGTTGTCAAAACTCAGCGGGCTGATTACCGGCAGTTTGATGCCATTATCAAAGATTTAGGCTATGAGCTGCCTTACAAAAGTGCATTTGAACGTAAGATAGACCTCGATACGCAATCCAAAGCGGACAATAAACTGGGCGGCGTAGCGCTGAATGCTGATATCAAGATTGGTGAAGGTACTTTGACATCAACTTCAGCCTGGCGAAAATGGACCTGGGTGCCACTCAATGACCGGGATTATTTAGGCCTTCCTGTTTACACAGTTTCTGCCGGTAATTCGGTACATAACCAATGGTCGCAGGAATTTAGATATTCGGGCAAAATCAGTGAGAAAGTGAGTGGCGTGGTCGGCTTATTTGGTCTGTGGCAGGACCTTGGTACTGATCCTGTACATACTGAGGAAACGGGTTCCGCATTTTGGCGTTTTCAAAAAAGTTCGACAAGCGCCTTATGGGAAACTCCTGGACTATTTGACAACTTCGGGATCAAGACCGTTTACGGTATCAAAAGTACAAGCTTAGCCGCTTATACACAGATTGATTGGGAGGTGACTTCGAAACTTCATATCTTGCCGGGACTACGCTATAACTACGACAAGAAGAAAGCAAATTACGACAGACAGACTTATGGTGGGCTACAGACATCCGATCCGGCGCTGTTGGCTCTCAAGAACGGGGTCTATACCAACCAGACGTTTGATATAAACGCAGATGCAGATAATTTTTCTGGTCAGCTTTCGGCAAAATACCGTTTCAATCCGAAGATCAATGCTTATACTACTTATTCCATCAGCTATAAACCAATTGGAATCAATGTGGGGGGATTACCGACGGCAAATGGAGCGGTACTGTTGGATCTGGCGGAGGTAAAACCGGAAGCGGTACGCCACAAAGAGCTAGGGGTGAAGACCAATCCAACACGCAACTCGATCCTTAATCTATCCCTTTATCAAACCGATATCAAAGATTATCAAACACAGGTTCAAACACCCGAACCAGGTGTAAATCGCGGTTATTTGGCTAACGCCGAGAAAGTACGTGTCAAAGGCGTGGAATTGGATGGTAACATCAATATCGGGCACTTTCTGCGTTTAAATGGGGCACTGGCATATACCGATGCGAAATATGTGAAATTTACGAATGCACCCGTGCCATTGGAGGAGGTTGGTGGACCTCAGGCTTTCAAGGATATTTCAGGCGGAGTTCTTCCCGGAGTTTCCAAATGGTCCTGGTCTTTAGGTGGGGAAATCAATCAGAGTGGCAAATTGATCGGAATCAATGGCTCCTACTTTTTAGGTGCTGATCTTTTCCATCGTTCTAAGTTTTCCTCAAGTTCATCCCCGTCTCAATACCTGAACATCGATGCTTATACACTGCTGAATGCAAGACTTGGTTTTAGAGGGTCAAATGGTGTTTCGGTTTTTGTGTGGAGCAGGAATCTGACAAATAAAGATTACTATGAGCAGTTGCTCGCTGCTCCGGGTAGTTATGGCCAATATGCTGGTGTCGTAGCCGATCCAAGAACCTATGGCGTAACGCTGCGCTACAATTGGAAACAGGGGAATTAAATAAATCCGTAATTCATAAATATATTTTCATTGACCGTCTCTAATGATTTAGGGACGGTTTTTTTTGTGTCCAAAACAAGGGATAATGTCAATGGAAAATTATTGGCGATAATTCTTGGCTTATGCTTGCATTATTTATGGAAAACCGTATCTTAATTCATCATTAAGGTGAAAGAGTTGCGCATGAACGAAAAAGAGCTATTACAACATTATAAAACAACAGGAGATATATCTGCGCTGGGGAAATTATATTCACCTTACATGTCTTTGCTTTATGGTGTATGCTTCAAGTACTTACAGGATCCCGATCGTAGCCAGGATGCGGTGATGCAGATTTTTGAAGAACTCATTCAGAAGCTGCGCCATTACGAAATTGACAATTTTAAAAGCTGGTTACATGTATACAGTAAGAATTACTGTTTGATGCAATTGCGCAAAGACAAGAGGACGACACAGGTGGATATTGAGGATAATTTGTTTGAGAGCGAGCAGAAACTCAATAGCAGTGAAGAGGCAAAATGGGAAGAACGGGATTTTGAAAGATTAGAAGGTTGCATGCAAACCTTAAATCAGGAACAGAAAGAATGTGTGCGTTTGTTTTATCTGGAACAAAAGTGCTATAAAGATATTGCAGATTTAACAGGGTATGACCTGAATAAAGTCAAGAGTGCTATCCAGAATGGGAAGCGCAATTTGAAGATCTGTATGGAAAGGAAAGAAAATGGAAAATAATTATCAATTATCGCGAATTCATAATTACATCCATGGCCTGATGAGTAAAGAGGAAATGTTTCAACTTGAAAAAGAAGCATTAGAAGATCCTTTTTTACAAGATGCCATTGATGGGTATCGATTGCAAAATGGTGTGGATGCTAGACAGTTAAGTTTGTTACAGCAAAGGCTTAACCGTCGGGTAGAGAATACAATAGCGACCAGACACGCGCAATATTATACCTGGCAGCGTTTGGCTGTAGGTGCGGCCGCGGGAGTTTTGTTTGTTGTATTATTGGCGCTTCTATATTTTAAACATTTCAATGGTAAAGCCGAGCGCACCACGGATGTAACCTTAAGTGAGCCGGAGAACCTAGTGACTATCGAGCCCTTGCTCGATGGCGGCGATGCGACTCCACTGGGAGGCTGGAAAGCATTCGAACACTATTTAAACAATCAACTGAAGGATACAGGGATTGGAGGGACGATTATAGTCAATTTCACGATTGGTCAAGATGGTCTTCCGGCTCAGATTCAGGCGGAGGGGACTCCTGCTCAAGCTCTTGTTGAGGAGACCATAAGGCTTCTTCGGTCGGGTGCTAAATGGCAGGGAACAAAAGGTCGCCTGAAGATTACTTTTCCCCTAAAAGAGATGAAGGATCCCGCCCAATCGAATATCATCAAACCACCACATTGTTTTGGGATAGAAAAATCTTAGTGCAAAAAAAATGAGCCATTTCTCTTGAAGGAAACGGCTCATTTTTTTGAAAATAGTATCCATCCTTAAAATGCATACCTTAACCCCAGCTGAATTTGGTAGGGATTACCGTTCAAATTAGATACACCAACACCTGAGCTCATATTGTAAATATATTGTTGGTTGGCAGCATCGAAACTCTTGATAGCGTAGAGGTTCTGTTTGCCCAAGTTATGTCCTACACCCCAGCTTCTTTTTAAGAGGTTGGCAACATTGAAGATATCTACTGATGCCTCAATACCATGTTTCTTGTATATCTTTACATTTTTGGCCAAATGTAGATCAAATACACCATAGAAGCCGTTAATACCACCGTTCCGCTCGGCTACGCGCCCAAGGTTTCCATTGATATAGTTTTTAATGCTTTGTTCTGCTTTAGGATCATCCAGAATTGCTTGAATTCCATCCTTAATGTATTCTGGTGTACTACTGCTATTCGGGTCATAGACAAACGCAAGATCGTTGGAATTTACAAAATCACCATTGACATTTCCATTTACGGCCAGGGAATAACGTGAACCTGCAATTCCGCTAAAACGCAATCCAAAGGATACTCCCCATAACGATGGCATAGTACCATAGAAAACGACCTTATGGCGGAACTGATTATCCGAATACGCCATTGTACTTAAGTCACGCGGATCATCTTTGACCATTAGAGAGAGAGTCGCGGTATTAGCGACATTGCCATTATACGAGGTGTTGTCCTTTGTATCATTCCAGGTATACGACATCGTTATTTGTCCATCTTTGTAATAACGATAAGTTCCGTCCAATACAACGGTGTACGAATTGTTTTTTCCATCACTGTTCATCTCTAGTACCCGGCCGACCTGCTTGGTCTTACGGCTATTGGTCCAGTTGGCTGCACCATTTGTCGTATTGATGCTCGACGCCGGAACATACACTCCACGGTTACTTTCGGCGGTCAATCTAAAGTAAGGGTCTTCTACCATGTTACGATCTACATACATATAGTTATTGCGTCCCCAAGTTCCATAAGCACTTAAACCGATGCGTAGCGAAGGCGAGAAAAAGTGGTTTATAGAGATGTTGGCTTTATATACAGTCGGCACTTTAACATCCTTACTGTTCATATTGATTGTAACAAGTTTTTCGATCTTTGGATTGTCCAACAGTTCGCGTCCTGGAGCTGTATCGGGGTCCTTGCGATATCCTGCGAAATTTGGCTTAGGAATTAATGTAGGATCCGTGATATCTACGCCAGCAATGCGTGAACCATCAAACAACATATTGTTTAACATTGAATATGGGTTGAGTGCCGACCCAAATATACCAGCTCCAAAACGGATGATATTTTTCTTCTCTTCATTGATATCCCAGTTGAATTGCACACGAGGCTGTATTTGAAATGTGTTAATCCCATTGTCGGTTGAAAGACCTAACTCGTCATAGACCGTTTGGTTGAACGTAGCTTTCTTGAGGTATTTCGTGTTGTCTAGACGTAGGCCGCCGACTACGTCAAGGCCTCTCGCGATCTTAGCTTCCATCTGCCCATAAATACCTATGGCCAAATTGTTGACCAAAGTATTCTCTTTGTCAGTCATATAAACATCACGGGCATAGCGATAAGGAGTTAGGTTATTGAAGTTTTGTAGACCTGTAAAATAGAAACGACCGTTCATTTCACTGCCATAACGAAAATCCATGTTGGTATACATGATATCCGCGCCGAAAGTATATTTGATCTTATCCGTATTGTAGTATACGTTGTTGACCAATTGCAACATATTACCGTTGAACCATTCTGGCGAAAAGCGTTGACCACCGAGTTGGATCGAATTGTTGTATTTATTTGTACCATCTACTGATTGGATAGATTCAACGATAGCGCGGGGAATACTATGTGACTGGTCAAATCCATCAACATTATGTTGTGCCTCGGAGCGTTCGTAAAAATGTTGGATCTTCAGATCATTTGTCAATCTGGAACTAATCGAAGTACGCAAAGAAGCCATAAGGCTATTGTTTATATACTTCCTGTTGGTGTACGATTCAAAAGCGTTGATACCGGTATTGTCCCCTTCTTGTTGGTTATCCAGATCATAAACAAAATTATTGCGAATAGTCAATAAATTTTTTTCATTCAGTTGCCAGTCGATTCGCGCGAAAGCAGCGTCAGTCTTCTTCTTTTTGTCAAAAGAACCAAATAGACGGTCGGCACTAGCGCCATATTTACCTACTGCAATCTCTGTAAACTCATCTAAAGTAGCTTGTGTTACTTTGTAACGGGCAATGTCCTCTGTTGTTTGAATATCAGCGATCTGAAGGGGTCGAGTATCCATTTGCCGGTCCCAGGTGACAAAGAAATGGGCTTTGTCCTTAATGATTGGTCCCCCAAGAGAGAAGCCATATTGGTAGGTGGAGAATTTCTGTTTGCGTGGTGTTCCGTTCAGGTTATACTTGCTCGATAGCCAGCCTGCACGTGCGAAAGTAAAGGCACTTCCAGTGAGGGTATTTGTCCCTGATTTGGTCACAGTCGTAATGCTTCCGCCGCCACTGCGGCCAAAGGTGACGTCATAATCGTTGGTGACCACCTTGAATTCTCGAATAGCCTCCATAGAAATTGAATAGGCACCACCACTATTTCCACCAGCTACTGTGCTTCTGGAGTTCATGCCATCTACCGTAAAATTAGTTGATGAGGCCCGCTGACCCGCAAGATTTGTGCCGCTGCTGACAGGTGATAAGTCAATTAAAGAAGAGAAATTACGTCCATTCACGGGCATCTTTTTGAGATCATTGGCCGTAATGGCTGTAGATGCTCCCAATGTTTTGATCTTGTTTTTTAAATCGGCTGCTGCCCCTTGTACGATTACTTCATCCAATTTATTCTCCGCGGAAGATAAGGTAAAGTCTACATTGAGTTCATCGCCATAGCTCAATTTATAATCGGTTTTCTTTTGTTCAGCGTAGCCAATGTGGACCACTGTAATACTATATGGAGAACCTAAAGGCAATTGCTGAAAGGTATAGACACCGTTTTGGTTAGTCAGTGTCGTTTGTCTAAAACCGGTCGATTCATTTTTTACGGATACCGATGTTCCTTTCACTGGTCCCTTGTCATCAGTGACACGACCAGTGATTGTAGCCTCGGTACCTTGGGCGTAGCTTCGATTTGGAATTTGAACAAATGTAATAAGGGTTAAGAGCATTAACCAAATGATTTTTTTGTGCATGATAATTTCAAGTTTAGTTGATGATGCTTGTCACAAGTATGTTGCGAAATTATCCTTGCAAGATTGCCAAATGATTAACTACCTATTATTAAATATTTAAGAAAAATGAACTTTGGTAATCCATTGACCGTAATTAATTAATCTATAAACAGCGGTTCGCTCGGATTCTTCCAAGCCGCTCGCTGCCGGTTCATGTGCCTTAGACTGATGACGTCCTAAGCAAAATTGTATTTAGTATCAATCTTTCCTTCTTATTTGGACATGATAATGTTAACGATAGAAATCTAAGGGAAACATTTTTTGTTAACTAACTTTCAATCCAACATCAGGTAAACGATGTAGAGCAGAGAGATTTTATTGTCGATGAAAAATACATCTTTGAGGTAGGAGGGAGAGACCAGTCCAATCAACAAATTCAAGGCATAGAAAATGCCTACATCGCAGCAGATGACATTGGGTTTGGTCGTGATGCTAAGTAAAAAAAATCAGAAGCGGCCTAGAGGTATGGCTAGACCGCTCTGTATTTCTATATATTGGGATTTATTCTTCCCAACGAATTTTTTCTTCAATCGGTGTACGTATCGGCTCACGCGCCTCTGACTGGTGATGTCCCAAGTAAAATAGGCCGATACATTTTTGGTTCTCTTCCAGATTAAGGAAACCTCCCAAATGATTAATTAAGCCCGGTGTTGCCCAGTATCCACCAATATTCAACGAATGTGCAGCGAGCCACATATTTTCTACAGCGGCAGCAGTACAAGCCAATTCTTCCCATTCGGGAACTTCACCCGTATAATTGACGATAAGCGCAATGGCAACATTCGATTGTGTTGCTTTTTTGCCCATGGTGATCTCCGTTGCTTCCGTATATTTCTCCGCTGGTGTAACCGATTTATAGATGCGCGATAATTCAGTACCCAAGCGTTGAAGTCCTTCTTTGCGGAAGATGACAAAACGCCAAGGTTGTGTCCGTTTATGTGTTGGAGCAGCATTAGCTGCTTCCAAAATGCTAAGGATATCCTCTTTGCTTACTTCCTCTTCAGTAAAAGAAGCCTGAAATACCGATCTTCTGTAGTGTATTGCTTTTAAAACGTCGTTTTTCATTAAAAATATGTTGATTTTAGAATGTATTTATGCTTTTTCTTCCCATAAAGATACAACATGCAAAATTGTTTTGACCGCTTTTTCCATATCTTGTGCTGATACCCATTCCTGTTTCCCATGAAATGCATGTCCACCCGCAAAGATATTAGGACATGGAAGGCCCATAAACGAAAGCCGTGATCCATCGGTACCACCACGGATACTTCTTCTTTCTGCGACCATACCTGCTCTTGTAATAGCTTCCATGCCAATTTCCATAATTTCTGGATACTGATCAAGGACCTCTTTCATATTGCGGTATTGCTCTTTTACAACAAAGGTATAGCTGCAATTTGGATATTGACTGACGATGGATTTTGCTATTGCTTCCAGTTCATCTTCATGTTTTTTCAGATTAGCTGTTGCATGATCACGGATGATAAATTGAATCTCTGCCTTCTCCACCGATCCACTGATATTCACTGGGTGCACAAAACCGTCCTTTTTATTGGTGCTTTCTGGAGAAAGTCTGTCTTTCGGTAATGCATCGATGATGGCACTTGCGATTTTAATCGCACTTTGCATCTTTCCTTTTGCAAAACCAGGGTGCACGGAGACGCCATGGATCGTTAAAGTTGCTCCATCTGCCGAGAATGTCTCATCCTCGATCGTGCCGGCTTTTTCGCCGTCCATGGTGTAGGCAAAGTCTGCCGCCAGACGTTTTAAATCTGCTTTATCAACCCCACGGCCGATTTCTTCGTCCGGTGTGAATAAAATCTTGATATCACCATGTTTAATCTCCGGGTGTTTCATCAACAGACGGGCAGCATCCATTATTTCAGCGATACCCGCTTTATCGTCTGCCCCCAATAATGTTGTTCCACTGGCGGTAATCACATCGTTTCCGATTTGATTGGCCAGGTCGGGATGTTCTGCATATTTGATTACAATGCTCGTATCGTCAGGAAGTACCAGATCTTGGCCTTGGTAATTGTGGTGTACCAAAGGTTTGACATCTTTGCCCGAGGAATCCGGAGAAGTGTCCATGTGAGAACAGAAACAGATCACTGGAACTTTCTTGGCTGTATTGGAAGGTATAGTTGCATAGATGTAACCATTTTCATCCATAGCGGCATCCGAAATGCCCAATGATAAGAGTTCTTCTACCAATAATTTACCCAAATTTTTCTGTTTTTCCGTAGACGGACATGTCGGAGAATTGACATCTGACTGTGTATCAATCTGTACGTAGCGCTGAAATCTTTCCGAAACTGAAAAGTCACTTATGTTATTAATCTCAAATGTGCTCATTTTTATCGCCCTAATATGATAAGGGTGACCAAATTTACAAATTCTAATGGGCTTCGACCAAAAACAAACAAGACTTGTCAATAAACTGACAAGTCTTGTTTACTAGAGGTAATATTTCGCTAACCTCCTGTATCTCTCTTGGGGCTAATTCTAGATTTAGCTTATTTTTTTTCGTCGGCGTAGCCAAATACTTTCTGCAAGATATTTGTATTTCTGCTTCCGCCGATATTGTTTCTAATTTTTGATTCTTGATCCGCTACCTTAATAAATAAACCATCTATGGCCTTTTGTGTGACATAAGCGGTGAGGTTTGTTTCTACCTTATTGCCTAGCGGCAAGTTATTATAGGCACTGGTCAGCTGTGTCCAATATTGGTCAACATTATTCACGCCCATTGCCGATTTAATGACAGGACTGAACTTGTTTGTCAATTCAGTTGATGTATTTGTTTTGAAAAATGTCGTTGCGGCATCCTGCTTGCTACCCAATAGAATATTGGTTGCATCGGTGATGGTCATTTTAGATAATGCATTCACAAATACGGGGGCGGCTTCTTTTACGGCTCCTTCCGCAGCTCTGTTCATGCTCTGTATAAATTGATCACATAGTTTGCCCATACCCACAGCGCGAAGTGTTTTCTCTACTTTTTGAGCCTCCGCAGGCATTAAAATCTTAACTGCTGCATCACCTAAAAAGCCGTCTTTTTTTGCCAGAGACTCGATACTTAGGTTGAGACCGTTGCTTAAAGCCTGTTTAATACCCAGTGATGCATCCTTACTTGATAAGGAAGCTAAAGTATTCGATTTATTTGAACTTGAAGTCGAAGACCCGCTAGTTGAAGAATTCGTTGTTTTTGTGCTATCGGTTTGACCTTGGCTTGCCTTGTTCAAGGCCTCATTAATCTTTTTAAAGATCTGCGCTTCGCTGTTGTTGGAGTACAAAAGCCCCGAAACAAATAGGGTACAATATAGTAATGGAAATTTCATCATGATATGTTTTGCTGTCAAAATTAAGGATATCGACCGTTAATTTTTGTAAAAGTTTAAATTGTCGACTATTATTTCCATGAGATTGTCCATATCCGTAGTAAATGCGCCACAATCTTAATGCTGCGAAAGCTGCGCATTGTCACGGCAGTCTTTGTTGAAAGGAAAGGGTCTAAAAATAAAACGCCCCCAAAAGGGGCGCTTTTTCTGCTATATAATAAAATTGCTTTTTTTATTTTATAGGACCTATTTCCATGAAAGTGTTGTTACAACAGGGAAGTGGTCAGAAGGGAATTTACTCATGTAAGTATCTGTCAGAATACCGTATTTTTTTACCTGGAAAGGCTTTGTGATAAAAATATGATCAATACGGCCAGATGCCCTAAGACTTTTCCCCCAGCCGTTAAAGGAAGAGTTCGGCTCATATTTAAGTGGAGACAGTTCGTGTACATCGGTGACCACTTTACTATTGGCGAGCGTAAAATAGGCTTCGTCTTTTTCATCCACATTGAAATCACCGGTTAAGATCAAAGGAAGATCCTTTGCAAATTCTTTTGCTTTGGCCAAAATCAATTTCGCACTTTCCGTTCTCGCTGTACGTCCGATATGGTCAAAATGTGTGTTCATAAAAATAAAGCGCTTTTTATTGGCTTTATCTTCAAAAATCCCCCAGGTACAGATTCGAGGTAAGGCTGCATCCCAACCTTTATTCGGATGTTCGGTATCTGTCGCTGAAAGCCAGAACGTACCGCTTTTTATGGCTTTGAACCGATTGGTATTGTAATAAATTGCAGAGTGTTCACCCTCCTGTGCGCCGTCATCACGCCCCACACCGACATAGTCGAATCCCGGAAGCAACGTTTTTAGATCCTGAACCTGATCATGAAAGGCTTCCTGAACACCGAATAAATCAAAACCATGATACTTGATCAAATTCGTCAGGGGCACCTTGCGGTCGGTCCACATATTACCGCTATCTACGGTATTTCGTTGTCTGATGTTGTATGTGGCTGCAATAAAATCCTGTGCATAAGAAATATACGATAGGCATAATGCTGCAGCGAGTATAAAGATTTTTTTCATCTATATTAATTATTTATAAGTGTTAATCTCATCGGCATTCATGAGCTCGCTTTGCTCGGTTATTCAATCCCTAGTGTGATCGAATCAATCGTGATGTTTCATTGGAATAATTATTTTGCAATACCTGAGCTTATCGATGTATGGCTGCATGGTATTCCGATTTTGTCCGTTGTTTAATCCCGAAGTTCATTTATATTTCCCATCTTGGATCTCGTATCAATAAAGCCATAGGCTAAACTTGTTTATATTCGACTTGCAGGAAATAAAACGATCTTCAGTTTGTAATGTTGCTGATGATCTCGGGGATAACCTTTATTTTTTCAATACCTGAAGCAACAATTCGGGTTCATCCGTTGTGATAAAATCGATCTTTTTTCCAATTAGATTGCTCATTTCTTCTTCGGTATTGACGGTCCAGGCATTTACTTTCATACCTAATTGATGTGCGTCCTGTAACCAGCTCGCATTCTTTTTGAAGACCGAAAAATGGTAGTCTAGGCCATTGATTCCTGCAGCATTCACATCAGCAGGTGATTTATCTCCATTTAGGTATTGGATATTTGCTTTTGGAGCGAGCTCATGAATCTTTTGACAAGCCTCGAAACTGAATGCGATATAATCTGTTATTTTCTCTGCTTTCAGATTTTTTACCATTTCAACAGACTTTGTTGCAGCCTCAAGCGTTCGTTCTACACCGAGTTTGTTGGTTTTTAACTCCAGGATCAGACGTAAACCCTTTAACTTTTTTCCTGCTTTGATATATTCTTCCAATGTTGGAATGGATTCCCCATTCGGATGTTTTTTGGCGAGGAGCTCCGCATACGTTGCTGTTGCGATGTCGATACCATAAAAATCATTGTCATGATTGACGACAAGGACGTTGTCTTTCGTAAGGTGGACATCAAACTCAGATCCAAAAAGTTTAAGTTCATGTGCGGCTTTTAAAGAGGCAATGGAATTTTGAGGAAGATGACTGTTTTTCCATACCCCACGATGTGCAATTGCTTTGGTCTGTGCAAATAATGTTGTCGATGAAATGACCATAGCCAACGTCAGACAGCTAAAAATGTGTTTTTTCATATGTGTTAGTTTGAATGCTGATTTTTACAGCATAAAAAAGTGGTACTTTTTATCCTGATTCACAAGATCTAAAATACCACTTTTATATTTAGTTATTGTTAACTGTAATTTATTTTTTACCATTCCATTCTGCCATGAACTCATCCAGGAATTCGAGCATATATCGGTGGCGGTGTTCAGCAATTCTTTTTGCGGCCTGTGTATTCATCTTATCTTTCAACAAGAGTAGTTTTTCGTAGAAGTGATTAACTGTCGGAGCTTCAGAATGTTTGTAAGCTTCCTTGTCTTTATATTCCTGTACGGGGATGTTGGGGTTGTACATTTCCCGGCCTTTATTTCCGCCAAAACTAAATGCACGTGCGATACCGATCGCTCCAATGGCGTCCAAACGGTCGGCATCCTGTACAATTTCCATTTCTTTGGAATGGAAAGAGACCTCACCCAAACTTGCTTTGAAAGACATGTTAAAGATGATCTTTTTGACATGGTCGATAATTTCCGGAGAAATTTCCAGACTTGCCAAAAACTCTCCGGCAACGCGAGGGCCAATTGTTTCGTCACCGTCATGGAATTTGCTGTCAGCGATGTCATGCAGGAGTGCGGCTAATTCGCAGACCATGACATCAGCTTCTTCATCTTCTAAAATTAACTTCGTATTGTTCCATACGCGTTGAATATGCGACCAATCATGGCCTGCTTCCGCAAATTTCAAACGATCTTGCACAAATGCGACTGTGCGTTCAATAATGTTATTCATACAATACTTTTGTTTTTTCGCGAGTACCCTCGTATAATTCGTATTCTAATAATCTACAATCTAATTTACCGTTATAAAATTCTATACGTCTGGACGCACGGAGACCAATTTTCTTTGCTAGATCCGGATTACCTGTAAATATATAGCCTCTATAACCTTTGCACTCCTGTTTCATAAAATCACCCATGCGTTTATAAGTAATTTCCAACTTGGTATGCGTACCTAAACGTTCACCGTATTCTGGATTGAATAAGATGACACCACCTTCTTTAGGAACGTGTGTTTCGGCAAAATCGCATACTTCAAATGAAATTAATTGTTCTACACCTGCCGTGCGGGCATTCATTTTGGAAACGTTGATCGCTTCTTCGGAGATATCCGAAGCAATAATTTGAGGAGCCGCTTTTTTATTGATCTGATCTTTTAACAAGCGACGTTCCTGAAAGAAAACAGTTTCATCATAACCGATGAAATGCATGAACGAGTAATTCATGCGCAGGAGTCCCGGTTTTCTATTGGTAGCGATCAATGCCGCTTCAATGGCCAGTGTCCCGGATCCACACATCGGATTGACAAAAGCGGATACGCCATCCCATTTCGATGCAATAATTGTTGATGCCGCCAGGGCCTCCAGCATGGGAGCTTTTCCCGGAATCTTGCGGTAACCATGTTTGGCAAGTGTCTCGCCTGAGGTATCAAGGAAAATTTCAGCACGGTCATCCTTCCAATAGAGGTGAATGACAGCTTTGTTGTTTTCCGGACCAGAATTCGGGCGCATGCCTTTTTTATCTTTAATACGATCTACAATCGCATCCTTCACTTTCACATTTGCAAATAGAGGCGTACTGATTGTTTCATTGTCCACATTGGAGCTTACCGAGAAGTAGCCATCGAATTGGATCAGTTCTTCCCAGGCAATCGCGCTGAGCTCTTCGTAAAGCTCCGTAGGATTGTTGGCCGAAAACTCCTTTAACGAATATAAAATCTGCGAAGCGGTACGCAAGTTCAGATTGAGCTTGATCGTATCATTTACACTGACTTTCAATTCGACTCCAGTAGGAAATGCTCTGACGATGTCAAAACCTAACTCTTTAACTTCCTGTTGCAAATACGGCGATAAGCGTTTATTGCACGTAATGATAACTTTATTGGGGGTGTTGAAAACTTCCATCATATTTTGTACAAAGTTAATTAAACTCTTCCTCAAAAATTGCTTAATTTTACGCTTTAATATTTATTTTTTTGATTATGGAAATTAGAGGAAAAGTACACGAGATAGGAGCGACACAACAAGTGACAGAATCATTCAAAAAACGTGATATGATTGTAGCTTATGCTGAAAACCCACAATTTGTTGAGTATATCCGTTTTGAATCAACACAAGACAGAACTTCAATTTTTGATAACCTGGCTATTGGCGAAGAGGTAGAGGTATCTTTTAATCTTCGTGGCCGTCCTTGGACAAATAAAGATGGCGTGACGACATATTTCAATTCACTGGTTGCATGGCGAGTAACAAAATTAGGAAATGCTGCACCGGCACCATCTTCTCCGGGTTACGCGGATATGCCCGCTCCTGTAGATTTGTCTGGCTCATCAGATGATGATGATTTACCGTTCTAGTCTAAATAAGACATGCAATAATTCCTGTAGGCACATCACGCTATAAATATAGCATGTTTATGGCATGGATTGTCGTACAGTATATGATATAAATAGGGCTGTCCAACGATGGGCGGTCCTTTTTATTTCACTTTGTCAGGGTATGCTACCATCTCGGGACAACCATGGATATCCGGGCAACCATACCATTCCTATCCGCTTTGTTTTTACTTTTTGGACACCGCTTCATTATTTTAACGGCGATGCATTTTTTAGATTTGGATAAACATTTCTTGGCGCCGAAATTGCTTGTTATCCGGTGTATTTAACTCAAAATAGCAGAAATATGAAATCATCCGTATTATTTATTTGCCTCGCAGCACTTTGTTTGAGCGCCTGCAATCAGACAAAAAAGGAAAATCAACACGTGGTAGCACCAGATTCATCCGATCATATAACGATGACAGCGGATACGACCCATACCTCTCAGAATTCTTTGGATTGGCCGGGCAAGTACGAAGCAACTATTCCTTGTGCTGATTGTGAAGGTATCAAAACAAACATTACCTTAAAGAATGACAACACTTTTTCGATTGTAAGTGAATATATCAATAAGAACAGCAAAGTTGAAGATTCAGGTAAAGTCATGTGGCATGACAATGGTTCGGTTGTACATCTGACCGGCAAAGAAACCAACATGAAGTTAAAGGTGGGTGAAAATAAATTGATCGGGCTGGATCAGGATGGGAAGGAGATCGACGGTCCCAATGCACACCTGTATGTCTATAATAAAGTCGAAGGTGAAAAATAAGCACCGGACCAAATTGAACTAACCGCTGACATATTTCCCAAATGGGATCTTTCGCAGGCAATAAGTCAGCAGGGCACTTGAGAGCAGCGTGAGTATTGCTGCTACCGGAATTTTCCATAGCGTGGCTAAGGGAATGAGCGGATGTATATAGTTCAAGAGTAGGATATGGCTTAAATAAATGCCAAAACTATGGATGTCGATAAATTCCCAGAACGCACGTAACCTTTCTGGGAGTTTTAGACATTGAACAAATACAAATAAAAAGCCTGCACTTAATGCAATATTCGGCGACAGATAATTGTATAGCGTGGGGTCAAATTCTCCCTTTTCAATACTTAAACAATAGGTACCCCAACCTGTAATCAGACAGCAGCCTATAAAGAACAGCATGCCCAACCATTTCAGCTGCCCGAGCTGATGGTTGTAAAGGTAATAACCCAGGACAAGATACCCCGTGTAGCCGTAAAAGAACATGAGGTCAAAGTTTGGTAGGTAGGCATTAAACCATTTATTGCTGAAAAATAATGCAGCAAACCAGAGGCATAAAAAAATCTCAATCTCTCTTTTTGAACAATTCCGGATCATTTTTCGTAGAAAAGGAATGGCCAGATAAAGCCCGATCAGCATGTATAGGTACCATAGGTGTGCATTGCTTCCTGATTTTAAGCGAATTAACACAATGTTAATAACTTGTGGAAAACCCACATATTCGAAATCGATGTACCGGATAAAATAATAGATCAGGTAGACAATGGTCCAAAAGATAAATGGTGGAATAATTTTAAACAGGCGCTTTTTATAGCATGTACTTGTATCTTCATCTCTCTGCAAAAGCAATGCGCCGGAGATGATGACAAAGAGGGGGACGGCAAAACGGGAGAAGCTGTTGATCCAATTGGCATAATTCCAATCGAAAGAATTGAAATCATTGCTGTTTAAATAGCCCGAAGAAGAGTGGATCAGGATAATCAAAAAGATCGCAATGATACGCAATACACTGATGTAACTACTTCGGGCCATTTGAATTTTTTTTAACTGTTAACTTTTATTGTCGTAAACCTTGAGATAAAGCAAAGTCAGTAGAGCGCCAATACTTGCCATACCTACACCCACTAGCGAAGGGGTATTGTAAGCCAGTCCTAGTGTAATGGGAATTCCCCCTAAAAATGCACCGAGTGTATTGCCGAGATTAAATGCTGCTTGTCCGCCTGCTGCAGCCAATGTTGCAGCTTCTTTGGAGGCCCGAATTAACATCAGTTGTGTCGGCGAGCCGATAGTGAAGGATACCAAACCTGTAATAAAGGCCAGTGGATAGGCTGTCCAGCCCAGCGGTGAGATAAAATACACCATCACGAGGCACAGTGCCATAGCGGAAAAACTTGCGATTGCAGCTTTTGTTGGCGAAATGGTATCGGCTAGTTTCCCGCCGATCAGATTGCCAAAAAACATACCAACTCCAATCAATATCATAATCAGTGGCACACGGTCAGCTGGAACTCCGGAAACCTTGGTTGCCAAAGGAGCAATATAGCTGATCCAGGCAAATAATCCACCGGTACCGATTGCGATAATCGCCATGAGCAACCAGGCGATTTTTTTGTTGAAAAAATTCAGCTGATTGAAGATATTATTTCCTTTAGAAGCCTCAATTTTCGGCATCCAGGCATATATTGCCGCGAAAGTAATCAGGCCCAGTATACTGATAATGCCATAAGTCAGGCGCCAGGAATAGTGATGACCAAGATAGGTACCCAAAGGTACCCCCGCCAGATTGGCGATTGTCATACCTGTAAACATGATTGAGATGGCCTGGGCTTCTTTTCCTTTTGGAGCGAGTTTTGCGGCCACAACAGACCCAACACCAAAAAATGCACCATGTGGGAGTCCAGCCATAAAACGCGAGAGACTGATCAGAAACTGTCCCGGCGCTATACTGAATAAGCCATTGAAAATAAAAAAGAGGAGCATTAAAAAGAGTAAGACCTTTTTGGGAGGATATTTACCCGTAAATAAGACCAATGTCGGGGCGCCCACAACCACGCCTAGCGCATATAGGGCAATAAGGTGGGCCGCAGTAGGGATTTCGATCTGCAAATCCTTAGCAATATCGGGCAAGATTCCCATCATCGTGAATTCCGTCATTCCGATGGCAAGTCCTCCAAAAGCTAAGGCAATTATTCCTTTGTTCATATGGATGGTTGGAAGTTGATAGGCAAAAGTAAAAATAAAAAACCGGTTATTACATGTTGATTTTTCTATCGATGTAATAGTCCCTTGAGACGAGTCGATCAAGATAAGGTAGAAGTAGGCCTGCCAAAGGCTTGCATAGAGAACAAAGTCTAAATCCTAATGTCTCAATACTAATATCTCTTCTTAGGTATACAGGTGATATCTTTGGTCTTTCTGAGCACAATAGGACGTTGGTCAAACCGGCTTTCCAGTACCACAGAATCAGCAGAATGATAGACTACTTTAAAACGAGGGATATATTGCCCCGAAAGATAGCAACCTGAAATCTTCTGCTTGCCATTTTCTTTGGTATAAATACCGTCTACAATAATCGAGTCACCGCGCAGGACATAAATCCCTTTGGCGTGTTCCGTCCAAGCACCATTTTTATAACAGCTATCCGGGATCGTTTGTACCTTATTGTTTACGTGCATTGTCGCGTAAACGGAATCACAGGTAAATTTAAACTCGGCCAATGTATATTGCAGCATCTGACCTTGCCCCGGAATACTGTCCTGTATCCACTCGCCCTGTAAAAACGAAGCCCCTTCACCCTGCATATCCGAATTGAATTTGCACGCAGTAAAAAAGAAAAACATACCTATGGCAAGAGCCAATAGGTATGTTTTTGATGATATATTTTTTATTGAAATTATTGCCACAGCTTATTTTAAACTTCCAACCATTTCTTCAGGTTTCACCCAAGCGTCAAAATCTTCTGGAGTCACATACCCCAAGCGTACTGCCTCTTCTTTAAGGGTAGTACCGTTTTTATGCGCTGTTTGTGCAATTTCAGCCGCTTTGTAATAACCAATTTTCGTGTTTAATGCAGTTACCAACATCAATGAGTTGTCAACCAATTCCTTGATGCGTTTGTAGTTAGGCTCGATACCTGCAGCACAGTGCTCTTCAAAAGAAACGCAGGCGTCACCCAATAAACGTGCAGACTGTAAGAAGTTTGCTGCCATTAATGGTTTGAACACGTTCAATTCATAATGTCCCTGTGTACCGCCAATGGTGATGGCAACATCGTTACCCATTACTTGTGCAGCCACCATTGTTAAGGCTTCACATTGTGTAGGGTTCACCTTGCCCGGCATGATAGATGATCCCGGTTCATTCTCTGGAATAAGGATCTCACCGATACCTGAGCGTGGGCCTGAAGCCAACATCCGGATATCATTTGCAATTTTATTCAATGAAACGGCCAATTGTTTCAATGCACCATGTGTTTCGACAATAGCGTCATGTGCGGCCAAAGCTTCAAATTTGTTTTCAGCAGTGACAAATGGAAGACCTGT
Organism: Sphingobacterium athyrii; assembly: GCF_003071065.1. Classification (GTDB taxonomy): domain Bacteria; phylum Bacteroidota; class Bacteroidia; order Sphingobacteriales; family Sphingobacteriaceae; genus Sphingobacterium; species Sphingobacterium athyrii. Next base: position 394,806 of record NZ_QCXX01000004.1, read on the forward strand.
AAATTCAGCGATGTATTTCGCAACAACCACATCATAACCATTTGGTGTGTTTAAGCCAGTACCTACCGCAGTACCACCTAATGCCAATTCGGATAAGTGGGAAAGTGTATTTCTTAAAGCTTTTAAACCATGGTTTAATTGCGCTACATAACCAGAAATCTCCTGACCCAATGTCAATGGCGTCGCATCCATTAAGTGTGTACGACCAATTTTAACCACATTTTTGAACTCTTCAGCTTTTTTGGCCAATGTATCACGCAGTTTTTCCACACCCGGTATAGTTACTTCGGCAACAGCTTTATAAGCCGCAATATGCATTCCGGTAGGAAAAGTATCATTTGATGACTGTGATTTATTGACGTCATCATTTGCTTTCAATACAGGTTCTCCTTCACCAATCTTATATCCAGCTAATACTTGAGCACGGTTTGCCACAACTTCGTTTACATTCATGTTGGATTGTGTGCCCGAACCAGTTTGCCAGATCACCAATGGGAATTGGTCGTCTAGTTTACCTGCAAGGATCTCATCACATACAGCTGCAATGGCGTCACGTTTTTCAACAGGTAAAACACCCAATTCGTGGTTTGCATAGGCCGCTGCTTTTTTCAGGTAAGCAAAGCCTGCAACGATCTCATGTGGCATAGAAGCTGCCGGTCCGATTTTGAAGTTGTTGCGTGAACGTTCCGTTTGTGCACCCCAGTATTTATCTGCAGGTACCTGAACTTCACCCATCGTATCTTTTTCAATTCTGAATGACATATTGTTTTGTATAAGTAAAACGTAAAAATTAATCGGTATGCGTGCATGGCACACAACACATCGATCACAAAGTTAACGGATAATACAGTAAAAAGTAAAAATTAAAAGGTAAAAATCAAAAATAGAAACAATTAGTAAGCCATCGACTTGTAAAACCAAAATCTAAATACGCATTACCAAATACTAAATACTCAAAAACCAAGGCGTTTTGTCAGGGATTCATTCACATGATGAAATACTTGCTTTGGTTTTAATGTACGCCAGGATAGTTCATTGAGTACTCCTCCAAAATTGATGTAATAGTCGATATTCTGCTGTTGAAACTCTTGGACGACATGATCACGGAAGCCCACACCCGCAATCCAGCCATCGTCAATATCCTGGAACCACTCCTCATAATACGAGTCATCTGAAGAATGGAAATTCAGCACATTCTCACCGACAAGAATAAAATATTTTATCCCCTGACTGATCATAACATCGATAAGTTCCCTTTTCAGTAACATAATGTCATTGTATATGGCATCATTCCACTCGCCGATCAATTCGATAATGCAATAGTATTTTTCATAATCGACAAATAATACCTTCAGATAGAGTGTGAGCGACCCGAATTCATCCCATTGGGGATGTAGCAAAAAGTTGTAAATCTGTTTGTCGAAATCGAATTCACTGTAGACAGTACCATAGAATGGTGATTGTTCGTCTTCTGCGGCGATGTAATAGTCACGCCAATTATAATAAGGTTCGATTTCGTGCATATTTTAAATTCCTTTCCAAGTCCAAACTAAGATAAATTTAAGCTTATTTGCAAGTTTCAAGCATGCTATTTCGTGTTTTCTGACAATGCAGACAGCACTAATTTTTAATGATGAACAGCCAACGACAATTTTTTGTTTTTAATGTAAAATTATGTGGCTGTATACGGGTAAAACCGAATAAACTTGTTACTTTTGGGGGTAATTTCATGAACACACAAACACAGTTTATCTGTTTATAAACACTGGATTTTTCCTATGCAAAAGAGTATTAAGCGAAATATTTTTGTAGCTGCTACATATGCTGCAGTATTGCTTCTCGGCTTGCTGTTGGGACAAAATTATGCCGAAGAACAGGGAAGTAACCAGAAAAGAACTTTTTCCAGTTTAAGTTCCAATGGCAATTCAGACAAATTACAATACCTGATCCAGCTAATCTCAGAGAACTACGTAGACAATATTAGTGTAGACACGGTACAAGATGAAGCGATTGAACATGTCGTTTCCCGCCTTGATCCTTTTTCCTCCTTTTTACGCCCCAATCAAGTCCTTGCCAAACAGGAAACCCTTGAAGGTTCCTTCGATGGGATAGGTGTAGAGTATTTTCGTTTGAAGGATACGCTACTTGTGGTGGGGATGGTCTCTGCTGGGCCTGCTGAAAAAAGTGGGATGCGGATTGGTGATCGTATTCTAAAAATTGGGAATAAAGATGTTGCCGGAAAAAAGGTGCCGGAAGCGGAAATCGAAAAATTGATCCGTGGAAAGAAGGGGACTGCCGTATTTATTTCGATTCAACGGGATGGACAGACGCTCGTTAATCCGCTGAAAGTCATTCGTGATCAGGTAAACGTTACCAGCTTGGATGCGTCTTATATGATCGCGCCTAAGACTGCCTATATCAAGATCCGTCGCTTTGGACATAAGACCGCAGATGAATTCAAGCAATCGCTGATTGATATGCGTAAAAGCGGTGCTCAGGACCTAATCTTGGACCTAAGGAATAACGGTGGCGGATTTGTGCATACGGCCATAGATTTAGCTGGACAGTTTTTCAAAGAAAAGAGGCTATTGATGTATACCGAAGGGGCCAATGAACAACGTCAGGACTATTACTCAGAGAAACCGGGTGAGTTTGGTGACGGACGTGTTGTCATATTGATCAACGAAAGCACAGCATCAGCGAGTGAGATTCTGAGTGGTGCCTTACAGGATTTGGATCGGGCCACTGTCGTCGGAAGACGATCCTATGGAAAAGGCCTTGTACAAGAACAGTTTGATTTCTCCGATGGGTCGGCGGTTAATCTGACTGTGGCGCGTTATTATACGCCGCTTGGCAGGTGTATTCAACGTAAATATAGCCGCGCTAATTTTGATGCCGCAAAATACATGACCGGATTTGATCTCTGGACATTGGATACGGAATTTCGTCAGAAGGAGATGTTTACAACCAGCAAAGGAAAATTGGTTTTTGGCGGTGGGGGGATTTTACCTGATGTGAATATCCCGATTGACACCAATGAAACAAGTGCTAAGTATCGCGAAATCTTTCATTCCAATGCAATTGAGGAATTTGTGTACGATCGTTTTACAAAACATCTGCCGGCATATTCTATCGAAAACTTTATCAGTGGTTACCATTTGCCGGCTACAGAATTTAATTTATTTATCGCCTTTCTGAATGCGCAAAAAAGGATTTCAGTTAACGCAAGTGAAGCAAAAAGTCTACATGATCTGATCCAGTCGGATATAGAAGCTTTGGTCGGACGATATTATTTTGGTAGGGAAGCCTATTACAAAATAAAAAATAGAAGGGATAAATTTATAGAAATAGGTCTTAAATCGCTAGGCTATCAGCTGCCTAAGGCTTAAGCCGTAGATCCGACCATACCGGATAATGATCAGATAGCTTTTGTTTGACGACCTGATAATTCATGACCTCAAATTTAGGGCTGGCAAAGATATAGTCAATCTGAAAAATCGGCAAAAGCGAATGATGTGTTACGCCCCATCCATTTCCTTTTTCTTTAAAGGCGTTATACATGCCGCCTCCAATCAAATTTACAGAATAACTCATCGGTGTATCGTTAAAATCACCAACAGCGATGTAAGGATATTGACAGTCATTCATGTGTTTTTTTAAGGAATGTGCCTGTTCACTGCGGAGCTCAAAGGCATTTTTTAATTTTCTGCTCAGTCGACGGGTTGCTGTATTGTCGTTCTCATTCTTGTTGGACAGGTTTTGGATAAACTCCTTGTCCTCATTCTGAAGAGCAAAAGAACGTAGATGGATATTGTAGATGCGGATTAGCGTATCCTGTTTTTTGATGTCCACATAACAGATTCGATTGATACCGTAATCATTGTCACGGATCGTCCCGGAATCATAGATGGGAAATCGGGACAAAACAGCCATGCCGTAGGCTTCATAGTCATTTTTGGAACTAGGCTCAAAGAAGAAATAGTCGTAACCCAGTTTGTCCTTGAATTCCTCCGAAAATACATGTTTTCCTTTGATTTTACTGATGTATTCCTGAAAGCAGATGACATCCGGTGAGATGCTATCAATGATACGCACGACGTCAGCCTTAAAGCTTTTTTTTTCATCATTGACCTTTTTGAACAGATGCGCATTGAAGGTCATGATGCGGAGCGTCCTTGTCTCGGGAGGCACTGGCAGATTTTCTTTGCGGATGTTCCAATGTTTGGTTAGAAATGGCCAGCCGATTAAAATTGCGAACAGCGAATAAAGCGCAATTTTTCGTTTGCGAAGCAGCCAGTAACAGATAAAACCAATATTAACGAGCAGAATGGGGAGATAACCTAACCCCAGAAATGCGATGGGCCAAAAAGATTTCGGATTGATGAAAGTCGCTGAATAACTCATGAGCAAAGCAATGATCGCAAGCATATTCGCCAGAAACATTGTTTTGCTTATAAATCCCAGTTTTCTTCTTAAAAAAGTCCTTCTATCCATCAACCTTGTCGCCACTATTGCTTGCTCGAAAGAGCGTTTCTTTTTCATGGTGTGTCAGACTTTCGTAACCAGATACTGAAATCTTATCCAAGATGGCATCAATTTCATCCTGATTGGGTAAGTCATAACGGTGTTTCCGATTTGTCGGTATATTATTGCCTACAACAACTTTCATTTTTGCAGGTCTTTTTTGTTTTTTCTGAAAAAGTGTAGACCAGTCCATTCCTGATCTGAGGGCATAGGTAAAAGCCATACCAAATAGTACAACCGCAAAATATGAGATCGCTGCAGGTCTATTGCCAAGGGTAAAAAATAAAAATTCCAGTGCAAAATAGACAATGGCTACTATTTTTAATTTAACCGTACCAAAAAGCAACAGCCGTAATTCGTAGTTTGGCACCAAGGTGACAATTGCCGCAAGGACAGCCGCCAACGGATGGGCTCCGCCCATTAAATGCAAGCTTGTGGGTGGCGGTATCAGCGTGCCAAAGCCAACATATAGGGAGCTGCTAAGGAGCCAAGATGCGATGTAAACAAAGAAAAATTGTCTGTTGTTTAAAAAGGTAAAGAATATCTGACCAACCCAATATAACCAAAGGCTGTCAAAAATCAAGGTTAAAAGCTGAACGTAGACAAAATTGGATGAGATGAGGGACCAGGGTTGTGCTAAGAAGCTCGAAAAATTGCTGGGTAAACTCAACTGTTGTACAATCGGCTGTAAAAAGCTTTGTGAGATAAGTTTCAGCTCAAAAAGAAGGTCCAGAAAATAGATGAGGACAAATAAACAAACCTGTATGCTGATCACAACCGGAATCGGCGAACCAGTCTTATACGTTTGTCTCCAAAAATCTTTTAAACCAATGTTATTCATGACACACGCTATTAATAGATTCCCTTTCTAACCTTCCAAAATTTGAGCAGCAAATAACCGAACAATGCCCCGCCGACGTGAGCCAGATGGGCTACTGAATCTCCCGGTCTGGACAAGCTCATATAGATTTCGATCAAGATAAAGCCACCGATCATATATTTTGCTTTAACTGGTACAGGAATAAACAAAAATTGAAGCGGTATGTTTGGAAAAAGGTAAGCAAAAGCCAATAGGACGCCATAGATCGCTCCAGAGGCTCCTAGCATAGGTATGACATATGATAATGCTTCGTTACTGCCTGTATTTGCCAGGGAAATGATTTCATTTCCGCTCATGCCGTGCAATGGAGCGAAAGAACCCGTAGCATGATACAGTTGTATACCATTCACCGCTGTATAGAGAAACCAGGCGCCAATTCCCGAGATCATATAGAAATTTAAGAAGCGTTTCGGACCGAGCACTTGTTCAATCATAGGACCAAACATGACAAGGGAGAACATATTGAAGAAAATATGTGTAATGTTGTTTTTGTCATGCATAAACATATGTGTGATCACCTGCCATATTTTGAAATAAGGCGAATCCGGATAATATACGGCAAGATAATCATATGCTATAGGTACAAGTTGCGATCCAATATAAAATATAATATTGACGATCAGTAAATTCTTGATAACGGGTGTCAATTGTTGAAACATATAGTTTTATCTTCTAGTTTTTACCAAATTTTTCTGCCAATTCCTGTAAGGTAAATGTTACGATCACGGGGTTGCCATAGATGGAGATATTCGGTGATTGGCAGGCAAAGAGCTTATCAACCAGCTCGGCCATGGCCGTGTTATCAAGCTGTGTGCCCGGTTTGATCGCTGCATTACGGGCAAGACTTTTCGCCAGATTCTCCCTTTTTGACAGCTTGTACTCGGATTGATTATTCTTATAATCTTCCAATATCTTTTCAATCATTTTTATCTCATCAAAACCTGTTCCCAAGTCTGCTGGAATTCCGTCAATAATATAGGAATTTTTTCCAAATTCACGAATCTGAAATCCCAAACCATTGATGTCGTCCAATAAATCTTTCATCAATTCATTATCCGAAGGATTGAGGTCTATCGTCTGCGGGAATAGACTTTGCTGACTTAGGCCCTTATGCTGATCGAGTTGTGCCAGAAACTGCTCAAATAAAATGCGTTCGTGCGCAGCCTGTTGATCAATAAGGATAAATCCAGAATGAATCTGTGAAACAATATACTTGTTGTGCAGCTGAAAAAACAATTTGGAGGAAGTTTTATCTTCCATCTGGATAGCCTGTGGGCGATCCGTCTCCTGGTCTGCATCCGTATGCAGGGGGAGCTGTACAGACTCTTCCTTTTCCACGATTTCGTATAATGAATCCCAATTGCTTGGTATTCCCCCGGTTTTTTTGGCAAAGCCTTCGGCATAGCTATCCGATCTGGAATAGGATGATTTGGATTTGTCCGTATCAAAAGGGTTGAAGTCCGGATTGAAGGTGACTGTCGGAATAATAATCTCATCCAATGATTTCTTTGTGATCAGATTAGTGAAGCTGGTCTCTTGTTCGAAATCCAAAGAAGGCATGATATTATAGCGCCCCAATGATCTTTTCACTGCTGAGCGGATGATCGCATAGATCGCTTTATCATCCTCGTATTTGATTTCAGTCTTTGTTGGATGTACATTGATATCAATACGGGCGGGATCTATATCAATAAACAGTACATAAAACGGGAAGGTCTCCGCTTGCATGATATCCTCGTACGCATTCATCACTGCATGGTGCAGGTAAGGATCGCGAACAAAGCGTTTATTGACAAAGAAAAACTGTTCACCACGTGTTTTCTTCGCAAATTCAGGTTTACCGACAAAGCCTTCTACCTTAATAATGGAAGTGTCCTCTTCTACAGGGACAAGGCGTTGGTTGTAATTGTTTCCGAAGATATGGACAATCCGTTGTTTCAGTGTTTCGGCAGGTAAGTGATAGATTTCATTCCCATCACTATGCAGGGAAAGGAAAATCTGCGGATTGGACAAAGCTATACGTTGAAATTCGTCAATGATATGACGCATTTCAACGGAGTTACTCTTTAAGAAGTTCCTGCGGGCAGGAATGTTGTAAAAGAGATTTTTAACTAAAATATTTGTTCCAGCAGCGACAGCTTCTGGATATTGGTTGATAACTTTTGATCCTTCTATTTCGACGACAGTACCAAGTTCATCTTCGATACGACGTGTTTTTAGTTCGACTTGTGCGATCGCGGCGATGGAAGCCATTGCTTCTCCACGGAAGCCCATGGTACGGATAGCAAATAAATCTTCCGCTTTGCGGATCTTTGAGGTTGCATGACGTTCAAAGCAAAGACGGGCATCCGTTACGCTCATTCCACAGCCATTGTCAATGACTTGGATCAACGACTTGCCTGCATCTTTAACAATAAGTTTTATTTTGTCAGCTCCAGCATCAATGGCATTCTCAATCAATTCTTTTATGGCAGACGCTGGTCGCTGCACCACTTCTCCCGCCGCAATCTGATTGGCAACATTATCTGGAAGTAATTGAATAATATCCGACATATAATACAAAGTTACGAAAAACCTTTATGAAATCTGCTGCTTAGCTCGTGTACCAAATTCAGTCAAAGAAAGGCCCGATCAGGTGTTATTTAAAATCTGCGATAGGAGGTTATCCTGATGCACAGCATACACCGGACCGGATAGAGGCACAAAACCAACAAAATACACCGCCTCAAAATGAATGCCTATTGCATCTCTAATTTTAAGAAACGTGCGGTTTCGCTTTTCTTGTTTTTAATTAAATTTTCTGGGGTTCCCTCAAATAATACCTGACCACCCTCTTTTCCGCCTTCAGGACCGATATCAATCACCCAGTCAGCCGATTTCACAACATCCAGGTTGTGCTCGATAATCAACACGGTATTTCCCCGGTCTACCAATCGGTTGATTACGCCCATAAGCACGTTAACGTCTTCAAAATGAAGTCCTGTGGTAGGCTCGTCAAGAATGTAAAATGTATTTCCCGTATCTTTCTTGGAAAGTTCCGTGGCAAGCTTCACCCGTTGAGCCTCTCCGCCGGACAAGGTTGTAGAAGACTGGCCTAAGGTAATATAACCTAAACCGACATCTTGTAAGGTTTTGATTTTTCTGTAAATACTCGGTACGTTTTCAAAGAAATCGACCGCATCATTGATGCTCATGTCGAGTACATCTGAAATAGATTTACCCTTGTATCTTACCTCCAAAGTTTCTCGGTTATAACGCTTTCCGTGGCATGTTTCACAAGGAACCTGTACATCGGGCAGGAAGTTCATTTCAATGACTTTCAAGCCAGCACCCTGACAGGTTTCACAACGACCACCTTTGACATTGAACGAAAAACGACCCGGTTTATAGCCCCTGATTTTTGCTTCCGGAAGTTGAACGAACAAGGTGCGTATATCGGAGAATACACCAGTATACGTCGAGGGATTGGAACGTGGTGTACGACCTATCGGGCTCTGATCAATTTCAATAACTTTATCAATATGCTCCAGGCCTTCAATCTTTTTGAATGGAAGTGGGGTTGCTTTAGCCCGGAAGAAATGTTTATTCAGGATCGGGTAGAGCGTACCGGTGATTAAGCTGGACTTACCGGATCCCGAAACCCCCGATACAACGATCAATTTGCCGAGTGGAAATGTTACGGTCAGGTTCTTGAGATTATGCCCTGTAGCGCCATGAATCGACAGTGTTTTGTGATTGCCTTCACGACGTGTTTCGGGAATTTTAACTTCTTTTTTTCCATTGAGATAAGCTGCGGTCAGGGAGTCTGATTTTAAGATCTCCTTGGGCTGACCTTCCGCAACAACAGTGCCGCCATGGACACCCGCCGCCGGCCCCATGTCAATCACATAGTCTGCATGAAGGATCATGTCCTTATCATGCTCAACCACTAAGACCGAATTGCCAATATCACGCAGGTTTTTAAGTGCGTTGATAAGACGTTCATTGTCCCGCTGGTGTAGTCCGATACTCGGTTCATCCAAAATATAAAGCACATTGACCAGCTGTGAGCCGATCTGGGTCGCTAAACGGATCCGTTGTGCTTCGCCGCCAGATAATGTTTTTGCCGTACGATCCAGTGTCAGATAGTTTAACCCTACATCCAATAGAAAGCCCAAACGAGCCCTTATTTCTTTGAGTATTTCCGTCGCAATGACCAGCTGGCGTTCATCCAGCTTGCTTTCCACCTGATCGAACCATTCTTTTAATGCCGAGATATCTAATGTCGATAGTTCATGGATATTCTTGTCTGCGATCTTAAAATGCAATGATTCTTTCTTTAACCGCGCTCCTTCACAAGTTGGGCAGGTAACTTTGGTTCTGAAATCATCCAGCGAAGGCGCTTCATCCGAAGATTTACCGGAAAATTCCTCCAGCATTTTGAAGATCCCCTCAAATTCAACACGATACTCACGGGATCCGTAGCTCCCATAGGACACGGTGACAACAATAGGTTCTTCTTTATTGCCAAACAAAAGCTGGTCGATCTGCTCATCATTAAGTTTCTCCAACGGAGTTGTGACGGCAAAATCCAATTTTTTGGCTACGGCTTTAAGCACTTCAAACGTCCAGTTCTCCCGGGTGGGGCCCAACGGCGCCAGGCCTCCTTTCTGAATGCTGAGTTTCTTGTCGGGAATGACCGCATTTTTATCAATCTCGAAAATATAGCCTAATCCATCACATGTCGGACAGGCACCATAGGGTGAATTAAATGAGAATGTATTTGGCTGCGGTTCATCGTAGGAGATGCCGGATTCGGCATCCATCAGGTAACGGCTATAAAATTGCTCCTGATTGTCTTTGGTAGACACTTTGATAATGCCTTTCGCCGTTTTCATCGCTTGCATCACCGAGGTCTGCAAGCGCTTCTTATCTTCACGTTCTATTTTCAAACGGTCAACGACAATTTCAATATCGTGAATCTTATAGCGGTCCACTTGCATTTTGGGAATCAAATCCAATATTTCGCCATCCACACGCACTTTGACATACCCCTGTTTGCGAATTTGCTCAAAAAGCTCACGGTAATGACCTTTACGTCCCTTCACGACAGGAGCGAGGATATTGAGGGCTTGGCCTTCAAACTCATCCAGAATACGTTCGATCACCTGATCGTCAGACATACGCTCCATCTTTTTACCAGTGACATAGGAGAATGCTTCCCCGGCACGGGCAAACAAAAGGCGCATAAAATCGTATACTTCTGTAATTGTTCCGACAGTTGACCTTGGATTTTTGCTCGTTGTTTTTTGTTCAATGGAAATCACCGGACTCAAACCTGATATCTTGTCGACATCCGGACGTTCCATGCCGCCCAAAAATTGCCGGCTATAGGCACTAAAAGTTTCCATGTACCGACGTTGGCCCTCTGCATAGATGGTGTCAAAAGCCAAGGAAGATTTACCACTACCGCTTAAGCCAGTGATAACGACCAATTCATTTCTCGGAAAAGAAACATCTATATTTTTTAGATTGTGCGCACGCGCTCCAAATACCTGAACTTCACTCTGTTCGCCCAAATCCGGGCTTCTTTTTATTGCCATGAAAACTCCTTAAAACCCGTGTGAAAGGGATAAAATGCAAAACATGCAAAATTACAGATTTTTAAAGGAATTATGCGAGCATATCTGACTTTTGGAATAAAATGTGATATACATGTGATTTGGATATCCTGCGACAACCCGAGGATTTAAGAAAGTTACGAAGGTAATTGTTATCTTGGGGTCGGCTAAGGTGGCTATGGCAACTTGTAAGCCCTAATTTTGTACAGGACCTAAAAAATAAAAAATAAAACAGGAAGATACTTCGGTAAGTCGAAAATTTGCCGGATTAAAATCTTTGTTACTTATTCTTTGTTCTACAATATCAATACAATAACAATGCGAAAATACGACGTCAGCAAACAGGAAAAGCAATCCATCGAAGATATTGTCCAATTTTGGAAGAAGGAAAATTTATTGGATGAACAAAAGGCCGATGAACTGATGGATAGCCTCGACGTCAAAAGTTTCGATTGGGGACAGTTGGCCCGTTACGCCTTTTGGATTGCGCTGGCCTCCCTGGTATTTGCTGTTTTTTCGTTGTTTACAGATGCTTCTTTCCTTGCTTTCGTCGATACCCTTTACGAAGCACCCAATATTTTATTCTGCTTCTTTTTTGCGGCGGTCGCTGTCCTGTTTTACACGCTCGGCTTTCGCTACAAAAAACGTTATCCCTATAAGAACCTGTCCACGGAGACCATGATGCTGATCGGCGTATTCGGAACGGCAGCCTGCATTGGTTTTATGGGGAAGGTATTGGATAAGGATACCATGCATTATTCGCTCTTGTTTTTATTGTCCGTCGCAATCTACGGAATTCTCGCCGTAAAGCTCGATAGCAAGCTGATCTGGACCTTTATGCTATTGGCACTCGGTGTTTGGTTTGCCACCGAGACAGCTTACCATAGCAACTGGGGCTTTAAATTCTGGGGAATGAATTATCCCCTACGTTTTACGATTTTCGGTGCTATAATCACGGCGGCAGCTGTTTGGCTACAGCCACGATTTGAACGTTTACAGATATTTCAACCGGTCAGTTATATCATTGGGTTGATTTATCTTATGGTTTCTTTGTGGACACTATCTATCTTCGGCAACTATTCGGACTTTTATGAATGGACCACCGTACGCCAGTATCACATGTTTTATTGGGGGATTTTATCCACTGCGGTCTCGGCGTTTCTTGTAATTTATGGGTTAAAAGCGAAGGATAATGTCACCCGTGAGGTGGGATTTGTGTTTTTGGTATTGAATATTTATACCCGCTATGTGGAATATCTGTGGGATAATATCAATAGAGCCGTGTTTTTCTTGATCCTCGCAGTTTCTTTCTGGTTTGTCGGCCGTTGGGCAGAAAAGCTATGGAACAGACGAAAAGAAGAATTAGGAGGATAAATCCGATGGAATGCCTTGGGGTATAACATCGAAGACCTAAGCCGCATGTGCAGAACAGGGGATGATCGGCTTTGAGGCAACCTGCATATCAAAAATGAACGGTAAATCCTACGCCTCGATTTGAACTGATGCTCAGATTCGGGTCATGACTCAGGTGTTTTCGTATGCGGGTGATAAAAACGTCCATGCTTCTGCCGGTAAAAAAATCAGCGCTTCCCCATACCTTTTCAAGGATATCTTCGCGTGTCACGAGCTGACCGTTGTGTTGGCAAAGGAACAAAAGTAATTGTGCTTCCCGCTCGGTGAGCCTATATTGTTCCAAAGCATGACTCAGCAACAGTTGGTCGGGGAAAAATAGGTACGAACCAATTGGAATGGAACTCGGGGACACATTTTTTTGATTGCGCTTTAGTATATTTTGTATACGAAGTAACAATTCTTCGGGATCACAAGGCTTGGTAATATAATCGTCAGCACCGATTTTTAAACCAGTCAACTTATCGATCTTCTGCTCTTTGGCCGTTAAAAAGATAAAAGGAAGTGACGGGAAAAGTGTATTGATTTCTTTTGCCAGCGCAAAGCCGCTCACTTGGGGCAGCATCACATCCAGAATAATTAAATCATATCCCACAAGCTGCTGAAAGTCTGCCGTGAGCTCATTTGGCTGTGAAATCCATTCCACCTGAAAGTCCGAAAGCTCCAGATATTGTCTCAGCATAAATCCAAAATCCGGATCATCTTCTACCAACAATAGTTTATTCTTCATTTCTTTGTTTCATCTAACGGATATCTGGCCCTTATTTCCTGATCCATTATAAAGTTAATAATACGATTTTTATTCAAGTGCTGCTTCGCGGCACTTCGTGTGGTAACCTCTGCCGCTGATTGGCAATGTAGGCCAATGAAGTGAAAAATTAGCGCGGCAATAGCACCACAAAAGTTGTTCCTTGTTGCAATTTACTTATCACGCTAATCTTCCCCGCATATTTTTTGACAATGTTCCTAACCAAAAATAGACCAATTCCTAAGCCCTTTGTATCATGAATATTGTCTTTCTGGATACGGTAAAACTTTTCAAAAATATAGGGTAACTCGCTTTCTTCCATGCCCTGTCCGTTGTCTTTGACCTGAATGGATAGATAGTCTTTTTGTTCCTCAAAACGGATATTTAGTTGGGTGGCACCATATTTAACCGCATTATTCATCAGGTTTGAAAATAATGTCGCTGTATCTATTGGGTTAAGGCAAATTGGCAAGTTGAGGCTTGGTTCCACAATGAGTTTGATCGTTGGATTGCACAGCTGAAAATCACTAAAAATTGCCTGTAGTTCTTTCGCTGTTGTTGGGGATAAACTTGTTGCATTTTGACTTTCGTTCAATGGATCCAATGTTTGTTCCAAACGGCTCACTTGACGTTCAATGACGGCAACAATTGTATTATCGGGAGATTTTTGGAGGGTTCTGGCCGCTATTTTTAAGGTAGCAATCGGTGTTTTTAGCTCGTGCGAAATATTATCTACGACATCGTGCAACACCGCAATCTGTTTTTTTTGTTTCCTGAGGTTGTTAATTGTTCGGTAAAATAACCAGATAAAAGCCGCCAGGATCAATAAGGTGCTTAACAGCAGTGAGGTGAGCTCCTTAAATAGAATCCAGTTGAGATTGACCACCTCAAAAAAAGTCTTGCGCGGAACAGAAAAAACATATAGAATCTCCCTGCTTTGGATACTATCCTGAGTCCTGTTCGTTTCAGTTTTTTCCGTAAGCCATTTACTGCTGGATAATTCTGTAGGGTTATGGAAGGTACCCTTTGTGGTATACACGGTGATGGGGCCATCAACCAATGGGGTTGCCGCATCTTTATAATAAATACCTAATATTTCCTGCCGGAGGATGATATGCATGCCCAGTGGCCGGAATATACTGTCGACATATTTTGTTAACTCCGCGGATGTCTTCTGCGCGTGTGTTTTATATAAATTTTTTAAACCTTCTGCCGTGATCTCTTTTTTAACCAGTTTAATGTAATAATCACGGGCGATATCCTTGCTTAATAAGTTGTTGTCAAAAATAGAATCGGAGTCTTCTAATCTGTCCAGATTCTTTTTGATATCAGCGAATATTTCACGTTGTTTGAGCCGGTAGGTATTGTACAATTGATAACCTTGTATGCCAATGAGGATGGCAAAAAATAGGATGAAAAGGATAATATAATTTTTAGGTTTCAATTCCATATACAAATATAGCCGCTCCTAACGAAGATCATAGACCTTAACGCAGCATTAACTCTTCATTAACCATATTTAGCTGTGTTAATGAACAATTTTGGGACATTAAATACCGAAATATGAAATGCTTATTATTTTTGCTTGCAGCACCATTGTTCGTGACGGCACAGACTAAACAGGTCGGGGGACAGATCCGGAATGGTAACAAGGAGGCGCTGGCTGATGCCTCCATTGTTTTGTTGGACAGTACCTATCAACAGATCAGCGAAACAAAAACAGATCGTGCCGGGAAATTTGAAGTGTCATTGATGCAGCATAGCAAATACTATCTTAAAGCCTCGCATTTGAACTTTGGATCCCTTGAAATATTTTTTTACAGCGACACCATAAAGAGTCCCCTGATAGTGACACTTTTGCCAAAGGCGAAAGAACTTGCGGAAGTGAATGTGGTGGGTCGGCAACCGCGATTGATCCGTAAATTGGACCGTCTGGAATTTAATGTTCAAAATAGTAATCTCTCCGCACTTAACACCTGGGATATTCTCAAACGGACGCCTTTGGTAATGACCAACGGTTCGGACCTCCTGGTGCGGGGAAGCAAAAAGATCGCGGTGCTTATTAATGACCGTAAGGTGATGCTGAGCGGTGACGAACTGAAAACTTATTTGGAGAACACAGCCGGTAATGATGTACAATCCATCGAGGTGATTACCAATCCACCGGCAAAATATGAAGCGGATGGAAGCACGGTCATTAACATCAAGCTGTCCAAATCTACCTTATATGGTTATCGGGGTACCCTGCTGGCTCTGGCCGAAAAGAGTACGACCTGGAAACAGTTGTTTGGACTGACGCAGTATTATAAAAACGAAAAGTTCAATCTACGAGGGACATACAATTTTGGTCGCGGTACCTATGCCCGTTATGAAACAAACTATGTGTATTATCCCAAGGAACAGACCTCTTGGGAAGGGACAATGGACCGTTTCGATACCAATAATAGCCAAAATAGCTATGTGCTTTCGATGGACTATACGCCAGACTCAACATGGTCGGTCAATGCAGGCTTAAACGGTTATTATGGGCCAAGATCCTATGGTGTTTATGAAGTGCCCATGATAATCTATAACAAGGACCGGGTGCAGGAGTCCAGTTATTTTACAACAAATGACCATGAACGTTCCAACAAGACCAATAACCTCTATCTACAAGTGACGAAGAAACTCAGCCCTAAGTGGAGCATTAATTGGTCATCTTACTTTACGTCCAGCCATGCCAGCAATGATCAGGATGTCTTGACGGCATTGAATTTTAAAGGAGAAAAGCCGTCTAGCACACGTTTTATTAGTAATAATGACAGCAAAAATCGCCTTTTTTCCTCGCAAGTAGACGTTACAGGAAAGATAGGGGGACTGGAAGTAGAATTTGGTGGAAAGTTTAGTGCCGTAAAGACAACAAGTGACCTGCTATTTTCAGACGATGAATCTGGTACACTACAGCACCGACCGGACAAGAGCAGCCTGTTTGATTACAAAGAACGCAATGCGGCTTTATATACATCGTTTAACTATACCTGGAAGAAATGGAGCTGGAAAGCGGGATTAAGAGGGGAGTATACTGATTTGGAAGGCATTGTCTCAGAGCCCAAGGATATCAACAAGAAGGATTATATTGTGCTATTCCCGACGTTCTATATGCAATATGCATGGTCAGACCAACAGCAATTTGGGTTTTCCTATGGTAAGCGCATCAGCCGTCCCGCTTACTCCTGGCTCAATCCGGCGAAATCTTATTATAATCTGTTTTCCTATTTTCAGGGCGACCCACGTTTAAGGGCTACCATTGTACATAACCTCAACCTGACCTGGACAAAGAACAGCTGGAATGTGGATCTATTTTACCGGTTCGAGAAATGGCCTAATATGGAAATCGCCTTGCAGGATAACGTCAATCATCAACTGATCTTTCAATATACCAATATTAAGAAAGGGCAGGGGGCGGGGATAGATCTGGGCAAGAGTGTTCAGCTAACCTCCCGCTGGGGATTAAATCTTCAACTGGAAGGCATGTACAATGAGAATTATTTTATGGGATCTGATGCTCTGCTCCACAAGAATGACGTTTACATCGGTAATGGCAATATAAGTTCAAGCTATGTGCTGGACAAAAATGCCGGCTGGAATGTAGAACTTGGAAACAGTTTTACTTCACCGACTATTCAGGGGCCATTTCGGATTACAGGTTATTCCAGCACTTACTTGACCACCAACCGTAAATTTTTTAACAAAAAACTGGAAGTCAATCTGGCTTTTATGGATATTTTCAGGACTGAAAAAATGAGGATCTCGTCAAAGTATGCTGATCAGGATAATTATTTTGACGATTACCAAGATACAAGAAAGGTCAATGTGACGCTGCGGTATCACTTTGGAAATCAAAAAATCAAGAGCAGCAATCAGCCGACCAAGACCGAAGAGCAAAAAAGACTTTAGCCCATAAAAAATGCCTACACTTACATCCACAGATGGAATTAAAATCTGTAGCTGTCAGCGTAGGCACTATAAAAATATTAGTTTATTTTTAGCGAATATGTGATATTGATACCACCCGCAGCAAGCATATCATGTACTGAACAATATTTTTTCACGGCTAATTCCGCAGCTTTTGTTGCTTTGACTTCGTCGATGTCCCCTTTAAGGAAAAAGTTGATATGAATATCCGTAAACACCTGTGGAACCTCTTCGCGACGCTTTCCTTCTACTTCCACCTGGATATCGTCAATTTGCTGACGTTGTTTGACCAAGATACTATGTAGGTCGAAAACGCTACAGGAACCCAATGCCATCAATACCAGCTCCATGGGGCGAACACCTTTTCCTTCACCACCAATTGCTTCAGAGCCATCGATGTTCACTTTGACGGAAGATAATTCACTGCTGGCTTCGAAATGCACAGCTTGATTGACACGGTTTAATTTGATTTTCATAAGAATAATTATTTACGCGTATAGCACTTGTTTTTTTGCATTCATTCCATAGCAGCTTCTGCTGTCAAACCCCTCTTATAAAAGATTTATCGGATGCAACCTTCGAAGCGGATGAACATTAAACAAACATAAACATTTCTTGAACGTTGATGAATGACTTTGTTAAACAAAAATACGCATTGTTTCACAAAAAAAGGTCATCTGAATGTTCAATTCAAATGACCTTTTTTAGCCCTTTTTAGTTCATGTATAGCACTAAGGCAAGGCAACACCGCCATACTGGCTGACATTTACTTTTCCTAATTTGGTGCTATATTTTGCATTGATGGCGTCAACAAAAACATTGGCCATAATGGCATAGCCCATAGGCGTTAAGTGAACACCATCCAACGAGAATATATTACCGGTGATGTATTTATTGCTGATGGCGATACCGTTAATCTGATAGCCCGATTTTACCTTGTTCAGGAAACTATAGATATCGGCCACCGCAAGTTTTTTACTGTCAGCAACCTGTTTAATAATCGCGTTTAGCGCAACAATACGATCTTGGACCATTTTTGCCTCAGCCTCATCTAAGACAAAATTGTCACCAACAGGATTTTGTAGATATAGACCATAGGGGTACGGATTGACAATACCAGTTGCTGGGTCTTTAAGATCTTGTCGGCCCAGTAAACCCGCAGATGAAAACGGTAAGATAAACATGTCTTTATCCGTTGCTGCCCGAGGGGTAGTCTTTGTTTTGATATAGATATTCTCGAAAGGTGGCAATTTGGGGTCTTTTGCCGCTAATGCTGCATTAGCCCCGGCCAATAAGGCTTGACGGGTTACTGTCGTAAAATAAGGGACGGCAGTGACATCAGGAATGGTAGCGACAACCCCTTTTTGTTCTTTGTTGGTCAATTTAGTGATAAAGCTGGTATAACGCCCCGTAAAGTCCTGTTCGGAAATCAATGCGTTTGTAGCATCAGTGTGGACAGCACCGTTTGTGGCATAGCCCAGCACATCGTTATTTCCTAAGGAGAAGGAGAAAAATGTATGGTCTTTCGTGGTTGCGAAATCTACATAAGTTGTGGTAGCTGGCGCATTGTCTGGTAGCAATCGCTCAAAATAAGGATTCCCTTTTGTGGTACCTATTCCTGGCGCAAATGCCATATCCAAACGCATTCCCGGTACACCCAGATTATTGATGGGACCAGTGTACTTGATGTAAAGCGGCTTTTTGTCTTCGGTCTGCCCCCGGATAGCGAGGTGGTCAGTTACGGTGCCTAATTCTGGTTGACCGTTGACCAGCGCTTTTAAATATAAAAATCCGCTGCCATTATAGTTTTCCGCAGGAAAATAAGGCTGCAAAAATTCTCCGCCGCCCACCTTTTTCATCTCTTGCGCAAGCATATTCGGGAAAGATTGTTCCTGCCCCTTAAGACTAAGTCCACTATTGGCATAACCGGAAGTCAGGGAATTACCGACAGCAATATATTTGCTGAAATCCACATTTTCAGGATTTCCACCTTTGGTATCGAGGTCGATAGATGGCTTACAGGACGCAGCCAATGCCAGCGCCACAAAACCAATATAAAGCTTAATATTTTTTTGAAATCTTTTCATAATCTATTACCATTTATAGGTGAATGAAATTGAAGGGGCGTGAATATTTGTCTTGTAAGCGCCCTCGATTTGTGTGACGGGGCTTGTGACAGTGCGCTCTTTCAATTTTTGTAAAACATAAGCTGCGTGAAGGCTGAATTTGTCGTTGATGGCGTAAGACAAGCCCAGCGCACCCATGAGCCGGTCGTTGTCCGGAGTCTCTGCATATACATAGTCTTTATCAACCGGTGTTTTTACATATCCCACTCCGGCACGTACAGCTAACTTTTCGTTGGCTTTGTAATTCACCCCAACTTTTCCTGAAAATGCATTCTTATAATTTTTTATTTGCTCTGTATCCTGTAGCAGTGGGGTATTATCTGCATAATCAAAGACTAGCTTTTTATAGATATTGTATTGGATAAAAGTTCCGTCGGCAACAATATCCACTTTGTCACTCACCGGAACCGAGAGGCCGAGGTTAAGTGATGCTGGCAAAGGAAGTTCTGCGCTGAATTTGGTATCGGAAAACGAGGCTGCAACAGCATCAGGCACCGTAAATTCGGCATCACCCTTTTTCAGCTTTGTAACGACTTTTGACCGGTAAGATAAAGAGATCGCGACATTGTTGTCAAAGTTGTAATGCGCGCCGACGTTGTAACCTATACCCGTACCTGTACCCGTTAATTTGGCATGTGCAGAGGATCCGTCAGGTAAAAACAAAGGTAGTGACCTAGCGAGATCGACCATGCCAATGTTGTAAACAAAACCAGCACCTACGCTTAAGTTATCCGTCAATTTATAACTGATAGTGGGCTGGATGTAAATCGCACGCAATTTTAGATGGTTGAGTTCGTATTTTCCAGGCCAACTGTCTCCCCAGTCCACTGCTCCGCCATAAGGCGTATAGACACCCAGTCCAGCCTTCCAACGGGCATTGTCTGGCCCAAATGTTGCAAAAACAGAAAAAGGAGGAGTCACTTGCGAGCGCGTGTTATACACTTGATTGCTTCCTGATTCTTTGAAGGCTGATCGATACATTACCGCGGATATGCCTGCAGAAACTGCATTGTGGTCCATTTTTGCCAAACCTCCCGGGTTGTAGAATATACTTGTTTCGTCTGTGAACAGTGCAGATCCGGCACCAGCCATGCCTAATGCCCGTACGCCCTGTGTATTCACTTGAGACCCTTGTGCAAAGAGCAGTGATGGTGATGCACAAAGTATTGAGAATAATAATTTCTTCATACTAGTGTTTATTGTTGGTTAACGTTCCTCTTTAAAATACAATGCTAACATAGTAAATGTTTGGCTAATATTAATAAATGTTGTGTAATATTTTTTTTGCTCGTACCTTTAAGTGCAAGGAAACTAAAATTAAACAATCATATTTTATGGCTACAATCACTTTTAAGGGCAACCCAGTGAACACTAAAGGCAACTTACCACAAGTCGGTGAGCAGGCGCCTGATTTTAAATTAACTGCAGGCGATCTTTCCGATAAATCTTTAGCAGACTTTAAGGGAAAAAAAATTGTGTTAAATATTTTTCCAAGTGTAGACACCGGAACCTGTGCAGCTTCTGTACGTGCATTTAATAAAGAAGCATCGCAATTGGACAATACGGTTGTACTGTGTATCTCGAAAGATCTACCGTTTGCACAGGGGCGTTTTTGTGCCGCTGAAGGCTTGAACAATGTGGTGACATTATCCGAATATAAAGATTCGAATTTCTCTGATGCTTATCAATTGGCAATTGCTGATGGACCTTTAGCAGGCCTATTGAGCCGTGTCGTGATTACCTTGGATGAGAATGGAAAAGTATTGTATGAAGAACAAGTAGCGGAAATCGCAGACGAACCGAACTATGCGGCTGCTATTGCTTCATTGAACTAACTGGAAGGATAGGGGATGTTAAGAACAAATCTCATATCTCAGTACTAAAAACCAAATAATCGATAAAAAGCGTGCCTCAGCACGCTTTTTATCGATTATTTGGTTTTCTCTAAAGCCTGTAAGATATCGTTGATAATATCTTCCTGATCCTCCAAGCCAACAGACAAACGGATGCTGCCCGGTTGTATGCCCAGATTTAAACGCTCGTCTTCTGATAATTTGGAATGCGTCGTAGACGCCGGGTGCGTAGCGATTGACCGCGAGTCGCCTAAGTTGGATGTATATAAAATCATTTCCAGCTGGTCAACAAAAGCTTTCGCACGCTCAAAACCACCTTTAACAACCAGGGTAACTATACCACCACCGGCTTTCATCTGCTTCTTAGCGAGCTCATATTGTGGATGGCTTGGTAGAAAAGGATATTTTACATCTTCAATCTCCGGATGATTTTCTAGCGCTTGCGCCAGTGCGAGTGCATTGGAACAATGGCGATCCATACGGATTCCTAGGGTATCCAAACTTTTGGAAATAATCCAGGCATTAAAAGGTGACAATGCTGGGCCTGTATGACGGATAAAGAACATCAATTTGTCTATCAATTCCTGTTTTCCGACCACAATACCCCCCAAAACACGTCCCTGTCCATCCATATATTTTGTTGCTGAATGGATAACCAGGTCAAATCCATACTGAATTGGTTTCTGAAGATAAGGCGTTGCAAAACAGTTGTCGATCGAAAGAATGATATTCGGATATTTTTCTTTGAATTTACCCAGCCATTCCAGATCAACCAATTCCAACCCGGGGTTGGATGGTGATTCCAAAAATATAATTTTCGTATTTGGCTGTATGGCCTTTTCCCATTCCTCCGGATTAGCCGCATCTACGTAAGTTGTCGTAACACCCCAGCGCGGAAAAAGTTCGGTAAATAACTGATGGGTAGATCCAAATATTGCCCGTGAAGAAACGATATGATCTCCACTTTCAATAATTGCAGCAAAGGAAGCAAATACTGCCGCCATACCCGATGCGAAGGACAAACCTGCTTCGGCACCTTCCATAATACAGACCTTGTTGATAAATTCGGAAGTATTTGGGTTGGCATAGCGGGAATAAATCATTGCATCTTCTTCTCCAGCAAAGACCGCCCGACCTTGTTCAGCGCTGTCGAAGATAAAACTTGATGTGAGGTATAAAGGAGTCGAATGTTCGCGAAGTGCGGAACGATCGACCTGTTCACGTATGATTTTAGATTGATCTTTTTTCATGATGTGTAAAGTTACGAGATGAAATTTTAATATGGTATATTTCGCTGCTAAATAACTTGTTTTTGTCGAAAAAAAATTGGCTATTTCCTTGTCTTGTAATACAGTCTATCGTTTTCTTGTTTAGCGATGAAAAAGTGGGGTATTGATTACTCCAATAAATAAATAGAAAAAGAGCCCAGTTTTTGTTAACAACTGAGCTCTTTTTCTATTTATCGTCGGGCCGGACAATGCTGGCCAATGTCTGCGTCAACTATCTTGGCGAATATCATATTATTTCTTTACAAATTGCATCACGACAATATCGCCGGATATAAATGTCAATTCATTATCTCTGACATCGAAATTTGTTGTGGATTTTAAACCATTCATAAATTCGTTATAAGCGGCATTCTCACAGTGCATCATCGTAGAAATCAATTTATCGCCGATTTTAATGGAATTGCCTTTCTCACTTTCATAAGTACCACCGATGCCGTTACAGCCGTTGTTACCTTCTACTTTGTGCTCTTTGGTCGTGAATGTCAATGTCGGAACTTTGTCTTTGAAGAGGTCTTTGAGTCCTTTTCCTGCTGTTTCGGGTGTCGTAAGTGACTTAAGTTCCCAAGTTCCCTCCAGCGATGCATTATCCACCACACTTGGTTTTTGAACCGTGGTCGCGGTATCGCTGTTTCCCGTTGCTTCAGATTTTTTTCCTGTTGTGTTGCATGCAACAGTTGAAAACGCCAATGCAACTGTTAAAATCATTAAATTTACTTTCATAATCATTTTTAATAATATATAAACATTCCTTTTTCTGCCCTAGAGTGTGTAATTATCATGCCAATCTTTTCCCAATGGCATCCAACCACCTGCCGTAGTACAGCTAACTTCTTTATCCTCTATAAAATAACAGATCGGTATTTTTTGTTTGCACTTCAGGGCTGAAATAAGCTCAGTTTGATGGAATCATACTAAAAAAAGCACAACGATAACACTGCAAGAGATTATTTTGCTCTTTTAAGGGAATGTTTTATATCAATCGATTGATATGATTCAATAAGGCCAATTTTCTGTCCCAGCATGCTTTTGGGGTGTTTTTTGTCCGCTTTGAGTACGCAAATGTTACACGGATAATTTTATGAAACTTCTTATATTAGGACTTTACAACCTAATTTTCGAGTACTTATAATAAAGAATATGTTCACAATCTTGTTATCCTCCATCTTACTTTCCGGCGGTCATGTCGCCAAACCGGATACCTTAAAACCTTATGGGGCTTTACCGACCGAACGCCAATTAAAATGGCAGGAGATGGAAACCTACTGCTTGATCCATTATACCCCGACAACTTTTCAAAATAAAGAATGGGGCTATGGTGATGCACAGCCGGCTTTATTTAATCCTTCGGCATTTAATGCAAATCAGATTGCCAAAGCCGCAGCAGATGGTGGTTTTAAAGGTTTGATCAGCGTCGCAAAACACCATGACGGATTTTGTTTATGGCCCACAAAAACGACCTCCTATAGTATTGCCTCCTCGCCATGGAAAAATGGGAAGGGCGATATGGTAAAAGAATTTATGGAAGCGACACATCGCAATGGGATGAAATTCGGTGTGTACCTGTCAGCTTGGGACCGTCATGATGAACATTATGGTACACCGGCTTATGCAGATGCCTACAGGCAGCAGCTGACCGAATTGATGAGCAATTACGGGCCCTTGTTTACTTCCTGGCATGACGGTGCAAATGGCGGCGATGGTTACTACGGTGGACATGAAGGGAAACGGATCATTGACCGCACAACCTATTATGAATGGCATGAAAAGACCTGGCCAATTGTGCGCAAGCTTCAGCCCAATGCGGTGATATTCTCTGATATCGGTCCTGATATGCGCTGGGTCGGTAATGAACATGGCTTTGCCGCCGAAACTTCGTGGGCGACCTTTACGCCCATAGGACTCAATGGAAAGGTCGCGGTACCTGGTGCGACCGAATCGCATAATGCGGAATCGGGTGACCGGAATGGAAAATATTGGATCCCCGCAGAATGTGACGTGCCCCAACGTCCGGGATGGTTCTATCACGAGGAACAGAATAGCCGTGTAAAAACACCCAATCAACTGTTTGAAATCTATCTGAAATCCGTTGGTCGAGGTGCCAGTATGAATCTTGGTCTAGCACCAATGCCTTCAGGTACACTTCATGAAAATGATGTGAAATCCCTAAAGGCTTTTGGTAAAAAAATTAAAGAAACTTTCCATACCAATCTAGCAAAAGGTGCAACCATCACAGCCTCAAATACGCGTAATGGTGATTCCAAAACATATGCGACATCGTTGATTACCGATAATGACCGCTATAGCTATTGGGCTACCGATGATACAAAAACTTCGGCTACACTTGAAATCAAACTAAAGTCGGCTGCGACATTTGATCTTATCCAATTGCGTGAAAACATCAAACTGGGCCAACGGATCGACAGTGTTGCTATTGAACAATGGGCGGATAATGCATGGAAACCATTGGCCAGAGCGACTAGTATTGGTGCGAATCGCTTGATAAAACTTGAACAACCAACGACAACGGCACGCCTACGCTTACATATCTATGCTCCCGTAGCAATTACCTTGAGTGATTTTGGCTTATTTAAGGAATATAACGAAGCTTTCGCTTTTGATACAAAAGAGCTTAAAAAGCAAACGAACTTTAAATTGCAGGCAGGGACGGCGACCGATAAAGCATATATTACCGATGGCAACCCAAATACCTTTGCAAACGTAGGCAATCAAGGAGTCCTGGTCATTGAAACGAATGGTGCGACCTCGGGTATCGGTTTCCTTCCACGTCAGGATAAAAAAACTGGCGGCATTCCGACAAAGTATATCATTTCTACCAGTACGGATGGCAAAAAGTGGACAAGCATTAAGGAAGGCGAATTCTCCAATATCAAAGCAAATCCAATTTTGCAACAGGTATTTTTTGAAACAGATAGCAATACCAAGTTTATCAAATTTGAACCAAAGCAATTTATCGAAGGTAATGAGCTGACAATTGCGGAGCTTGAACTATATGCGAAATAGAATTTTAATGCTTCTCGTGGTCTGCATCTCGCAGACCACGCTTTCGTTTGCACAGCAAAATCCACTCGGTCTTTGGTATAGTAAACCGGCCAAAATATGGGAAGAGACGCTGCCCCTGGGCAATGGGCTGATCGGGATGATGCCTGATGGCAATCCAACGACGGAAAAAATTGTGCTGAATGAGATCAGTATGTGGTCCGGGAGCCCGGAGGACCCCAATAACTATGATGCACATAAAAATGTCAGTGCCATTCAGGCGCTATTGAAGGCCAGTAAAAATGACGAAGCTGAAAAACTGGTCAACGAAACCTTTGTCACCAAAGGCAAGGGCTCAGGTTTTGGAAATGGCGCCAATGTCCCTTATGGTTGTTACCAGTTGCTGGGGGATCTGCTTTTGCATTATCAATTGCCATCTGCTACTATTACCGATTACACACGATCATTGGATCTGACCACTGCGACGGCACAGACTTCTTTTCGTGCCGGAAAGACAAAAATTCAGCGAACTTACTATACCTCCTTTGACAAGAATGTCGGTGTTATTCAATTACATCAAAACAGCAGTGCGAGGCAGACCGTAGGTATTGCTTTCGCGCGGAAGGAAAATATAGACCGTTACAGCCTGTTGAACGATGGAATTTTGGTTGAAGGATCATTGCCGGATGGTAAAGGGAACAAAAACCTCAAATTTGCCGGCCTGCTGAAAGTGCAGGGTAAAAATCTGAAGGTCAGTAAAAAAGATCAGGTGCTGGAAGTTTCTGCGGAGGGTAATCTCTCTATTTATGTCACAGCAAGTACCTCTTATTATGGGCAAGATCCAAACGTTACCGTCCAGACGAACCTTGCTGCCTTGCAGTTATCCAATGCGGATAAAATGTACCGTAATCATGTGAATGCCTACCAAAAGATTTTTAACAGGGTTGAACTAAATCTCTTTGGGAATAAATCAAATACGCGTGTTCCGACCAATGAAAGAATCGCGAATTTTTATAAAGATCCAACGCAGGATCCGGATTTAGCGGCCATTTATTATCAGTATGGCCGTTATTTGAATATTTCGAGTTCGGCACCGAAAATTTCAAACTCCCTTCCGCCAAATTTGCAAGGGTTATGGGCTCATCAGATCCAGACGCCCTGGAATGGTGATTATCATCTGAATATCAATGCGCAGATGAATCACTGGGGTGTGGAGGTGAACAATCTCAGTGAATACCATCAGCCTTTTATTGAGTTGATCAAGCGGATAGCGAAAACAGGTGAGCAAACCGCGAAAGCTTATTATAATGCCCCCGGATGGGTCGTGTATATGATGACCAATGTTTGGGGCTACTCTGCTCCGGGCGAACAGGCTTCCTGGGGAGCAAGTACAGCGTCAGGATGGTTATGCAACCACCTCTGGGAGCACTATCTTTTTACCGGCGACCAAGGTTATCTGAAGGAGATCTACCCGATACTCAAGGGGGCGGCACAATTTTACGATCATACCTTAGTTCAGGATCCAAAAACAGGATGGTGGGTAACCTCGCCATCTGTATCACCGGAAAATGCGTTTCGGATGTCCAATGGAAAGGTGGCAGCGGTAGTGATGGGCCCGACAATAGACAACCAGATCGTGCGTGAACTATACCAGGCAGTGATTCAGGCCGATTCTATTCTGGCAATCAAAGATAGCTTTGCCACCAGTTTGAAAGGAAAACTAAAAGCGATTCCCCCGCCGGTAGTGATCAGTCAATCCGGGCGTGTGATGGAATGGCTCGAAGATTATCAGGAGGTTGAGCCTAAGCACCGCCATGTCTCCCATCTCTATGGCTTGTACCCTGCGGCATTTATTTCTCCTCAGACGACACCGGCTTGGGCTGAAGCTGCGCGCAAGACACTTGCCGTAAGAGGAGATGAAGGGACAGGATGGTCCAGAGCCTGGAAAATCTTGTTCTGGGCAAGATTACAAGATGGCGATCATGCTCTGGAAATTCTTCGCCAGTTGCTCAAACCTGCTTTTTCCAATGAAACAACATATCAGGGTGTCGGAGCGGGAACCTATCCTAACTTATTCTGTGCCCACCCACCATTTCAGATTGATGGCAATTTTGGTGGTGCTGCCGGGATCGCGGAGATGCTGATACAAAGCCACAATGGCTACATACATCTGCTACCGGCTCTGCCTAAAGCTTGGTCTAAGGGACAGGTCAAAGGACTGAAGGCCAGAGGAAATTATACGGTTGATATGAGCTGGGAAAATGGAAAAATTATCGCGCTTAAAATAAAAGGAAAAAAAGGAAATGTTCGCATATTTGAAAACGGAACCTACAAGGATTATAAAGTCCGCTAGTTATTTTTGCTTTCTATTTATTTTTCTGGGAGCAGCTGCTTGTTCCCAGAAGACAGATAAAGCCAAGAAAGAAGAGCTGTTGAAGACGTTCGCGTACAAAATAACTGGGCAAACAAGTGCTACGGAGGGGAGCTCAGTGACCCTCATCGATCCTGAAAATAAAATGCAACAGTTTACAAAAACAAGTGTAACGAACGGGCAATTTGTCTTAGAAGGTGAATTGGCAATGACTGGTTTCTATGCAATTCAGATCAATGGTGGAGAGCCTTACATCCTGTTTTTGGAAGGTGGAAGTGACTATGAACTGAAAGAAAATAAAGGGGGCATTACCTTGACTACAACCTCCAGTAATGCAACGGATTTTGTTCAGTTTACGGAACGCTATCGCCAGCGTGAAAAAGAAGAAAAATTGAAGGAGGAAAATAAGATCGCCAGAATAGGTGGATTAAATGGGCAGCTCTCCGCGATGGCTCTCCGCAATGATGGATCTTACGAGAAAACTATTGACGAAATACAGCGATTGTCAGCTCGTAAACCTTACAATCTTCGCAGTTTATATGCTGATTTTATCCTTGATAGTACACATCAATCGTCTTTAGTTCTCCCTTACTTTTTCAAATATGTCTCCATCGATGCGGATAACTTCAAAAAATTTGATACTGCACTACAACGTTTCGATGCGACTCTGCAAAAACATCCTTATTATAAATTTGCGCGTGAGAAAGTAGACCGGGTGAAAGATTTTTACCAGAATATGCCCGTCTTTCCACCCATCACACCAATGAATGTTCAACGGGATTCGCTAAAAATCAGTGAATTTTCAAATGCCAAGATGTTGATCGCCGCGTTCTGGAAAGCAGCCAGTAAATATAGTGTTTCTGATGTTACTGAACTACGCAAAAAAGAAACGCAGTTAAAGGCAATGGGAGTGCGGGTTATTTACTTTTCTTTGGATGCTGATCAAGATGCCTGGATCAAAACCAGCAACTCCCTCGCTTTGGGGCCTCATAGCTATTATTTAAATACAAATGATCGGGCAACAATGGAAAATGACTTTGGTATAGACCGTTCGCCAAGTTATTTATGGATCAATCCACAGACCTTCAAAATCTTGTCACTCACTGGTGAAGATCCGACTTTACCGAAGTTCATTGCTAAGGTTGAGGAGTTTTTGGTTAAAAATTAACGATTATTGTCTTAAAAAATGGTATATTTGAATTAACGGTTTAATATTTGTTATTTCAATAGACGATGAAAGTTGTTCAATTTACGGTTCCGGTGGTCTATCAAGGATCTATTTGTGTGCAGGAAGATATCTTACCCTCCTTCTATAGTAATTACCATCGGCATAAAGAGATCCAACTGACCTATATCTTAAAAGGGCGGGGGACCTTTATGATCGGCAACTTTACCCACAGTTTTGAAGAGGATGAAATCTATATCGTTGATGCAGATGAACCGCACATGTTTAAAACTGGAGAGGATATCAAGGATGGCATTCATGCGATTCATATTTTCTTCGATTATGAACATTTTAAATCTTTTCTGGATTTCCCTGAATTTGACGATGTCAAATATTTTTTGGAACATATCAATGTCAGTAAGAAATTGGATGCCGAACATGCTGTCGCACTAAAAGATAAATTTGTCCAGATCAATACAAGTGCCGGAATAGATCGCTTATTATCCTTTGTCAAGCTGATTAATTTTTTGAGTAAAAAGGTCGATCAATGGACCTCCTTATATACAGGTATCCCCCAGAAGAAATTTTCGGATGCGGAAGGCTTGCGCATCAACGAAATATTTCAATATACCTTTCAGCATTTTGGCGATAAAATCTCCCTTGAAGATATAGCAGCAGTAGCTCACATGACTCCCCACGCATTTTGTAAGTATTTTAAAAAACACACGCGCAAGACGTATGTGACCTTCCTGAATGAGATCCGAATTGAACGAGCCTGTAAGATGCTGATTGACGAATCGTCTGAAAGCGTTTCCAATATTGCATTTAAAACAGGGTTCAACAATGTGGTCAATTTTAACAGGGTGTTTAAAAAGATTACAAAACATTCACCAAGTGAATATGTGCAGGAACATCGGATGCGGGATTAAGCCATCCTTGGTACACTAAAAATATTGTTGGAAAGAGGTGTCTCGTATGACGTTACAGATCCCGTCAGTGGACAATATCGGAGAAGCACTCGGCAATAAAATGTAACGATTAGGGATACGAAAACCTTAAATTTGGAGTCTAACGATTGTTACTCCGATGAATAAAAACTTAATTTTTATCCTGTTTGCGTTATTAGGCTATCTGATCCCGGCAACAGCCCAATCTCAAAATTTCAAGATTGACACCTTACAATACCAAGGAACAGCAAACAATATCGTGAACTTGGTTATTTTGGGCGACGGCTACACAAAAGATCAACTAGAGGATTATGCGGCAGATTCCAAGCAGTTCACAAATTATTTTTTTTCAATAGAACCTTTTAAACAATACAGCAGTTTCTTTAATGTATTTGCTATTCGGACGATATCCGAAGAATCCGGTGCTACACATGATTGCAAAGCAAGTGACTGCGTACAAGGGGATACCGATCTTGGTAAATTTCCAAAACGCTATAATAAATTCGCCAGAGATCATGCTGTGCCAGTCACGCATCCCAAAACAATTTTCGGCAGCAGCTTTGACAACGGTGGACTGCACCGTCTCGTGGTGCCTCAAAAAAATGAGCGTATTGAAGAAGTGTTAAAAACACATATCCCCAATTATACACAAGTTGTAGTATTGGTCAATTCACCATTTTATGGCGGATCGGGAGGGAAGTGGGCCACCTCAACGGTCAACTTTAAAAGCAATGATATCGCTGTCCACGAGATCGGGCATTCGTTTGCTCAGCTGGCTGATGAATATTGGGCAGGAAATCAATATGCCATCGAATCTGTCAATCGTTCCCAAACGGCTGATGTAAATGCCGTTCCCTGGAAATATTGGCTTGGAAAAGACGGCGTAGGTATCTATTCTTATGGCGGGAAAGGATCCCCGTCAACTTGGTTCAGACCGCATGAATACTGCAAAATGCAATACCTTTTGGCGCCGTTTTGTCCCGTTTGTCAAGAACAGTTCGTGGCTTCAATAAAGCGAAAATCGAGCCCCTTTATTGCTGTGAAACCAATATTAAATAATGTGCTGACCTTAGACAGTGTGCAGAAATTTACTTTGCGCTTAGCAAAACCTTCACCGAATACATTTAAGCTGATATGGTCTCTAAATAATGAAACCATTGCCCAAAATATAGATTCGATCTACCTGGATCCCGGAATGCTGCATAGCGGCGCAAATGAACTGAAAGTAATTATTCAGGATACGACAGATCTGCTTCGGAACCCGAGCTATCTGAACTATAGAGATTCTATTGTATGGAAACTTAATCAGCTTCAATCCAATGCGCTTGCCAAACCCACCAATCGCTGGGCGGATACATTGGAAACCTGTTTTGGGGGCGATCAGGTACTTACGGTCAAAATGCCCGTTGCAGGACTTGAATATCGCTGGTATGAGACAGCGAGCGGTATACCTATCGGAACCGGAACAAATGTCTTTATCCGAAATCTTTCGCAGTCAAAAAAATATCATGTTGTCGCACATTGGAAAGACAAAACTTCACAACCATCGGAAATCCTATTGAAAACATTGGCCAAAGTAGAAAAACCCAAGGACATCCGTATCAGGATTGACAAAAAGAAAAATAAGGTGCAGTTGACCGTACAGGAAAAACCGGATACACGCTATAACTATATCTGGTTGAATGCAGATGGTAGCCCGATTTACGAATGGGATGCGTTCAATGGGGAATATGTGCGTCCAACGGGTGCAAATAATAAACTTGTTCTCGATCGCTCCGCGACTGTCCGAAAAGTTTATGTCCAAAAAGTAGATAAAGAGACGACCTGCAAGAGTGATCGAACGGAAGTAATTTTTTAGTTACAGTGTTGATGGCTAATGATTTATAAGTTAATTTTAATCTGCCGGTTAGTTAACTTATAAATCATTCATAATTATGAAAACGAAAACCCAGTCTACATGGGGAATTTTTTCGTGCCTATTCATCGTGATGCTAGCCGTAACGTCCTCCTGTAAGAAAAATGCAAAACTTCCTCCTGAAGAAAGCAATGAAAAAACACATGCAGTAACATTCAAAATCAAAGATTTTGAAACGATTGTAAGCCCCTTGAAAGCGCAATCGCCCAAATCCAAAAGTGCGTCGACCACCGGAAGCGGCACAGAAAATCAACTCCTCTACCATTGGAATTTTGATAATGGAAACGCTGACCCAACTATAGCGCTTGAGGACGCAGCTGTCATCGATTACAATAATGGTAAAACCGACTATAGCTATGTCGCCGGTTGGCCAACGTCCGGAAAAAGCATTAGCTTCAAAGGAGCCACGGAGATTCTGATCAAGATACCAGCGTCGGGCATTGCTACTTTGGCCAACCTGACTTTTGATGCCAATAGTTCGGGCACTGGACCCCGAGCTTTAGTATTGAGCTATTCGACCAATCAAGGTGCTACATTTACCAACTTAGCCGATACAATTCATTACCCGTCAAATCTTACTATTTCAGGGAAGCTAGCAGTGGAGCAATCGCTCCATTCGATTACGCTAACGGCAGCCAAGGAATGTTGGTTAAAATTAACGCTATTTGCGGGAAATAGAAACGGTGGAAGTAACTACAACGAAAGTACGGGGACTTTTAAAATGGACAATGTCAAAATTATGGGAACGACCGATCAATCTGTTTTGCCTGATAAATTGTACTACCACATCTTTGACGCCAATACCAAACTGCTGGTGAAGGCGGGGACACTCAATGCAAAAGAAAAGTTTAATGTCGCTTTGCCCAAAGGAACTTATTACCTGAGCCTGCTATCTAAAAATTCAGCTACGCCACTAATAATTCCGGCTTCGGTGACGGATCTTAGGAGCCTTTCGGTTTCAAATACTTTCAGTGAGCAGTCCGCTGCGGTATTTGCGGTGCGGGATACTTTTGATGTACGTGAATCCCTTGAGAGGGTATTGACCATGGGCCGGATCTATAGTGAAGTTAAATTTGAATGTACAGATACCGAGGGGCTAGATCTTGTTGACAGTATTCAAATTAAACAACAGCATAATGCTTTCCTATATTATCCTTTCGCAACGGTGGTGGATGAAAAATCAGATAATACCATGCTGAGCGTCATTCCTAATTTTGCTAATAATTCAAAAACCTTTGTATTTAATCAGTTTATGGGCGATGTTCCAGAAAATAAGATGGTTAAGTACGAGTTGCGTATTTTCAGAAAGGGGGAACTTGCGCGTACATTTGAACTGAGCAGTGAGATTCGGAATAACGTACAGCTTCTATTCAAAGGAAAACTACTCGATGGAATAAGTGAGAATCCAGGTTTTCAGGTGATTAAAAATGAAAAGTGGCGTGATAATGTCGTGGTAGAATACTGATCTTAAAAATCAAACCAATAAGCCAATTGAATAGATAAAAAAAATAGGTGTGTCCGATCTTGTTGGGCACACCTATTTTTTTGTTGTTCCCCATGTTGTCTCTTATCAAAATTCAACTCAGGGATTTTGCTGTTTGCCTTTTGGACAGCTTTTTTTCTGTCACGGGGCAAATTAAATTTATAGCAGTTTTTTTAGCAAGGTATTCCAGCCCGCTAAATCATTTAAGATCCGTTCAAGATCGGCGATCGCTACGCGTTCCTGTTCCATGGTATCGCGGTGGCGGATCGTAACGGTATTGTCTTCCAAAGAATCGTAATCAACAGTAATACAGATTGGTGTTCCGATTGCATCCTGGCGGCGGTAGCGTTTTCCGATTGCATCTTTTTCGTCGTATTGAACATTGTAATCCAATTTCAACGTATTTAAGATCTCGCGTGCTTTCTCCGGCAAGCCGTCTTTTTTGGTCAATGGTAAGATCGCTGCTTTCACTGGTGCCAATGCTGGCGGGAATTTTAATACCACACGAGAATCTTGTTTTTCTGCTGTAGAAAGATCCTCTGTTACCAATGAATTACATAAAACCGTTAAAAACAGACGATCCAATCCGATGGAAGTTTCGATGACATAAGGAATGTAATTTTGATTGATCTCCGGATCAAAATATTGCATTTTCTTTTTGGAATATTCCTGATGCTGTTTCAGGTCAAAATCCGTACGGGAGTGAATACCCTCCACTTCTTTAAATCCAAAAGGGAAGTTAAACTCGATATCCACAGCGGCATTGGCATAATGTGCCAATTTATCGTGGTCATGGTAACGGTAGTTAGCAGGATCAAATCCTAACGCTAAATGCCATTTTAGACGTGTCTCTTTCCATTTGTTGTACCATTCCAATTCGGTACCTGGGCGGCAGAAGAATTGCATCTCCATTTGTTCAAACTCACGCATACGCATGATAAACTGGCGCGCGATGACTTCATTGCGGAAAGCTTTTCCGATCTGGGCAATACCAAAAGGAATTTTCATACGACCCGTCTTCTGAACGTTCAGGAAGTTAACAAAAATACCTTGTGCAGTTTCCGGACGAAGATAAACCTGATCCGCTCCATCTGCCATGGCACCCATTTGTGTGGCAAACATCAAATTGAATTGACGCACTTCAGTCCAATTTTTGGTGCCTGAAACCGGACAAACGATATTGTGTTCTTCAATGATTGATTTTAATCCAGCAAGATCATCAGCGTTTAATGCCGTATTCAACGCTTCCAAAAGCGCTGCTGCTTCTGCCGTTTTTCCATCTGCTTCATAACGTGCGATCTTATCTTCGATCAATTGGTCAGCACGGTAACGCTTTTTTGAATCTTTATTATCGATCATAGGGTCATTGAACCCATCCACGTGACCAGATGCTTTCCAGGTTGTCGGGTGCATGAAAATTGCGGCATCGATACCGACAATATTTTCGTGCAATTGAACCATAGATTTCCACCAATAAGTCTTTAGGTTGTTTTTAAGTTCAGAACCTAATTGACCGTAATCGTAGACGGCACTTAATCCGTCATATATTTCGCTCGATTGGAATACAAAACCGTATTCCTTCGCGTGTGATACTACACTTTTGAAAAAATCGTCTGTCTGTTTGCTCATAAGTGGCAAATATAGATATTAGTATTTAGATTTTAGATATAAGATTCTAGATATGAGATATTAGATCCAGATTGCCATCCAAATGAAATTGACATCATAAAATGGCATTCGAACCCCGACATCAATATAGGCCATTAAATGCTCAGATCGCGTATCTGTTGGGATGCATTCTTGTTGTCCACTTTTTTGATGATGTGCTGAATGATACCCTGCTCATCGATCACAAAGGTCGTCCGTGCCGTACCCATATATTTTTTTCCGTACATGTTTTTTTCTACCCATACACCATATGCCTCAACAAGGCTTTTGTCTTCATCTACAAGAAGTTGAAACGGCAGTTCGTGTTTTGTGATAAACTTTTTATGAGAAGCCTCATCATCCACACTTACACCGATAATTTCAAAGCCCTCTTTTTTCAACGATTGATAGTTATCCCTAAAATTGCAGGCCTCGGTTGTACATCCGGGCGTATTGTCTTTAGGGTAAAAGTAGAGAATTACTTTTTTTCCTTTAAAATCCGAGAGATGGACCGTTTCACCATTTTGATTTTTTGCACTGAAATCCGGTGCTTGTTGTCCTATTTCTAGTGTTGCCATATATATAATCTATTTAGTCCATTAAGATACGATATTATCCGATAAAAATCCATCATGCGCGCTAGACTTGATCACAAAAACATCCGGGAATAAAAGCCCATGACGGAGACAGCTCCCCGCAGGAGTTAAACTATCTGCTGAATGAGGCTTCGTATGTTTTTAAATTTCCTTTATTGTCTTTCACTTCCAGTTTGAAGCTGTGCATGCCACTGCCGAGACGGGATTCGAAGTCATGCCACAGGTGTCTTGTTTTGGGGTCATATTTCATTAAAGCCCACTTCCCGTCTATATAAGCATCGAAGGTATCTATTCCCGAGAGATTATCGCTGATGGTAAAATCTATGGAGCGTTGACTGGATACATTCTTGCCGTCGGTCAGGTTACGCGCAGTGATATTAGGGGCAATCGTATCCACGGCAACATAGAACCCACCAAATTCACGCACATTGGCGACAACCCAGCCATTTTCATATTTACCACCTTGCGCTCCGCCGTCCGTGGAGACGATCAGTGCCTTACCATATAGACCTTCCGGTAAGCTATAGTCCGGCTTGATCATCAGTTTGTAATAACCAAATACCGGTGTATAGCTATTGTGGATGTAATGCGTTGCCGAATAACCCTTAGCTGGTTTGGTACCTTGGGAATAATTAAAATAAAGGTCATTGTAAAGAATATTTTTCCCCATATAGACGCGTGCATTTTCAGCCTCATATTTGTTTTCATCGGCATAATGGAACATTTTTAGCCCTTCAGCCGGCTTGCGGCTGATCGCTAAAGACGGGTTGTTCTGTACTTTAAAATTGAGTTCGCTTTTATTGCCCTGCACATCCTTGACTACATATTTTATGTCATGGACTTCATTGTCCTTCAACTCGATCATACCCAAGTTGTCCAGGTGTTTATAGATTGTAATAGGATTATTGGGATCTTTGAAGCTTTTCTGTACGCGGACGCCCGATTTCTTGAGGTAAGGGTAGTCGATATAAGATTGAATCGCCCGGGTCTGGTCAAACGGGATGGCTTCGAATAGTATGGTACTGATATTTTTGTTGTCAAGAAATAGTTCGATCGAATAAACACCGTACGTAAAAGAAATACCGCCGCGTCTGTCTACGGTATTGATGCCTAGTCCAAAGTTGCCATTGACTGGAATAGGGGAGCCAGATGCTAAACTATAATTGCCGTCACCAACTGATCGGATAGTCTGATGTCGACGGGGTGTGTTTTCATCAAAAATTTCGCGGCCGAGATCATAAACAGTTATACCACGGATTAATGGTTTGACACCATCGGGAAACAACAGTCCAAATAATTGTGGATTTAGGGGCAGCTGCGCCTTGGTATCCCGTATTTCAAAATGTAGGTGCGGCCCTGCTGAACCGCCTGTGTTTCCGGAATTGGCGATAAATTCACCCTTTTTGACAGGGACTTGGTCTGGTTTTAGAAATACATCGACATCAAAGCGTTTTTGTTTGTACTGCTCATCTTTTATAATGTTGGCAAGAACTGAATTAAAGCTTTCCAGATGCATATATACCGAAGTATACCCATTTGGATGATCAATATAAACATAGTTGCCACCACCGCCAATTTGTACCCGTACACGTGAAACAAAACCTTCTGCCGCCGCATGGACGGGGATATTGATGCGTTGTTGCGTTCGGTAGTCATCTCCACCATGGAAGTGTGTTGCCCGTAACTCCCCAAATGACCCCGAAGCCTGGGGAGCAATATCCATCGGTCGCACAAAATAGTTTTGTGGATAATTGCGGCTTTTGATAATATCCTGGGCCTGGACAATACTAGCGGACAAAGTCAATACGCCTAATAAATATGCCGTTTTTTTTATCATCTCTACTTCCTCTATTTGATCTTGCAGCTAAACATTTTTTGTTCTCCGATATATCCTTCCAACAGATCCCCTATTGCTACAGGGCCAACACCAACAGGTGTGCCTGTATAAATCAGGTCACCTTTGCGGAGCGTGATAAACTTTGATGTATAAACAATCAGCTCTTCATAGGAAAAAATCATGTCCCTGGTGTTACCCTGTTGCACCGTTTGTCCATTTTGTTGCAGAGAGAAATCAATCGCATAGACATCCGCTAAATCTTCCTTTGGGATCATGTTGCTAATCACAGCGGAGTGGTCAAAGGCCTTTGCCAATTCCCAGGGAAGGCTGTTTGCTTTAAGTTCCTGCTGTACATCTCTTGCGGTGAAGTCGATTCCAAGGCCAATGGCATCGTAATAAGTTGACGCAAATTTTGGCGTGACATGTTTACCTTCTTTGCAAACGCGGAGCACCACCTCAGTTTCGAACTGGATGTTTTGGGAAAATTCGGGGTAATAAAAATCTTTGTTGTCCTTTAAGACCGCGGTGTCGGGTTTTAAAAATATGATGGGATTTTCAGGGACTGGATTATTGAGCTCTTTCGCGTGGTCGATGTAATTTCGGCCGATGGCAATTATTTTCATTGTGTAAGTCTTTTAATGCGATGAAGCTTTCAGATTTTTTGCGCTATATTATGATGGCAACTATTCATCGTTTACTTTTTAGTCATTGATGAATTTATCATACTCACGCCGAATAAATCATCAAGATTTCATGCCTGTCTATTTTCTGAATGATATCGGAACATTTCTCAAGAGAACGACGAATTTATGGGCATGATATGCCCGCTCGGTTGCTTGAAAAAACAAACTTAACAAATGTCCTAAGCTTATCCAAAAATGATCGACAGCAACTGGAGATATCATGCATATAGTCTTATTTATTTATATAGGTTTTAGTTAGGGTTTGTTTAGGTTTTAGTTAGGTTTAGTTTAGGTATTAGCTAACTAAAACCTAAACTAAACCTAAGCCAATATTAACTTAAATCTAAACTAATGAAAACCTTATTACGAATTATTTGTTGAGCTGGAAATAGAGAAATTATAATTAAACCAAAAACTTAACAAATGGCAATATTAGAGGATGGTCCCAATGGTGGTTTTCGGGGCAAAGTAGGATCGGTATATGGATATAATCTCAAAGGACAATGGATTATTCGAGGGGCGAGGAGGAAAAGTAATAAACCTCCGACTGAGGCACAGCGTTTACATCGCCAAAAAATGAAAGCTGTCGGACAGTTTTGTGCGGAAAACAAGGCTGTTTTTGATTTTGGCTATGAGCTAAAAAAAGAAAAAGGGTCTAAATATGGTGCATTTCAGCTTGCGCAAAAACATGTTTTCAATGATGTGCTAGCTTTTGATGCTGCTTATAATCCTGTCGTGTCTTTTGAAAACTTGAACGTATTTGTGGGGGATCTAACACCGCCTGAGGGTGCTAAGGTAAGTGTGAATGACGGACGTATATGTTTGGAATGGACACCAAACCCAACGTATGATGACGAAATTTATAAGTTAAATCTAGCATGCGTTAGCTTAAAAGATTTTTGTTCATTAAAATTAGCAATTGCATCCGCTAGGGATGGTCAATGTGTTGTGGATATACCGGTTGAATTAAATCAGAAAGCTGAATATCATGTCTACATCGGCTATTGGGACACTTATAGAGGTGCATTTTCAAATTCGGCCTATTGTGGCATCATTTAATAGGATTTTTCAGCCTACTTGTGTATCTTTAACACTATGAATAAACTACAATCCGTTTTGTTTGATCTGGACGGTACCCTAATTGATTCGGAATATTTCTACTTTAAAAATTGGGCACCTATCTTAAAACAAGAATTTGATCTGCAGATAACTTATGACGATTGGATTCGCGATTTTGCCGGGCACACCTTGGCGCATAACGTGAAACGCCTGGTTGAAGATTATGGATATGATACAACTGAGGAGCATATGTGGAAGAGGACACGTGCCGCTTATGCAGACTCTAATATGAGCGATATCGAGTTAATGCCTTTTGCAAAGGATATTCTGGTCTACCTAAAGGCAAATAACATTCGGATCGGATTGGTGACCTCAAGCTATCGCAGTACGGTGGATACCGTTTTGGGAAAACATAAACTGCTGGATTACTTTGAGTTTTTTGTGACAAGGGAATGCGTGGAGTCTCCGAAGCCGAATCCCGAGCCTTATCGTTTGGCGTTGACGAAATTGGGCTTAGCGGGAGACTCTTGTGTTGCGATCGAAGATACCATAACAGGAAGTAGATCTGCTTTAGATGCCGGCTTGCAGTTGATTGCGGTAACAAAACAAGAAGTGGAACGTGCTAGACTAACAGATGTTGATAACATTGTGGAAAACTTGCAGCAGGCAAAACAGTTGTTATCTGACTGGATTTAAAGGGAGTCGTATAATTTAATCGTTTTAGCATTTGTAATTTTATTCGGATATACGTAATATTACCGAATTGTAAAGGGAACACTGATTATGAACCGTAGAACCGCAATAAAGCAATTTTTCATTATCGCAGGCGGACTGACAATTTTGTCATCCTGTCTAAATGATGGTGGTGCATCGATTGTATTGAATAAGCTGAAATTATCAGCAGAGGATGAGCAATTTTTAGGAGATCTTGTGGATGTGCTTATCCCAAAATCGGATACACCGGGGGGAAAGGAACTCAACCTGCACCTGTTTGTGATTAAGATGGTGGATGATTGTGAATCGCCGGAAAATCAGGAGAAATTTGTCTCTGGTT
This sequence comes from Sphingobacterium athyrii, assembly GCF_003071065.1. Classification (GTDB taxonomy): domain Bacteria; phylum Bacteroidota; class Bacteroidia; order Sphingobacteriales; family Sphingobacteriaceae; genus Sphingobacterium; species Sphingobacterium athyrii. Next base: position 434,944 of record NZ_QCXX01000004.1, read on the forward strand.
TTAATAAACTAAGAAAGCAACTTAATCTGGCCAATGCTAAGGAAACAGAAAATTCCTTGGCCAACCTGAAAGATAAAACGGATGAAAAGATCTTTTTTGAGATTTTTAAATCGCGTGCGATCCAAGGTTATATGAATTCAGAATATGTGATGAAGAATAAGGTGATTTATAAGCTTATTCCGGGGCCGTACAACGGAGCGGTAAAAATTAATGGATAAATCCAACATGGCGAATCTAAATATTGACAGTGAAAAAAATAGAACTTATGATGCGATAGTGATAGGTTCGGGAATTAGTGGGGGTTGGTCCGCAAAAGAATTGTGCGAGAAGGGACTAAAGACCCTGGTATTGGAGCGTGGGCGTGATGTGCAACATATTAAGGATTATCCGACCACGAATATGATGCCCTGGGAGTTTGAACATCGGAATGAAATGCCTTATCAAGTGAAAGCGGAAAATCCGATTGTCAGCAAATGCTATGCTTTTCATGAAGACGCAGCGCATTTCTTTGTAAAAGACAAAGAGCATCCTTACATACAGGAAAAACCTTTTGACTGGATCAGAGGATATCAGGTGGGGGGAAAATCTTTGCTATGGGCGAGACAGACACAACGTTGGTCAGACTTTGACTTCGAAGGTCCGGCACGTGATGGTTTTGCAGTAGATTGGCCTATTCGCTATGCAGATTTAGCCCCATGGTATGCCTATGTAGAGAAATTTGCAGGTATTGCTGGGGACCATGACGGACTTCCGGAGTTACCTGACGGTGAATTCCTGCCGGGATATCCATTGAATATTGTTGAAAAATATTTCAAGGAAAGGGTGCAAAAGAAATTCCCGGAACGCAAGGTGATCTCGGCACGCTGTGCACACCTTTCTAAACCCAACCAGATTCATATTGAGCAAGGCCGTGTACAATGCCAAAATCGGGTGCTATGCCAAAGAGGATGTCCTTTTGGAGGATATTTCAGTTCGAATGCAACGACAATTCCTTGGGCCGCTAAAACCGGAAATATGACCCTTCGTCCACATTCGGTGGTTCATTCTATCTTATATGATGAACAAAAAGGAAAAGCCGTAGGTGTTCGTGTCATCGATACAGATTCCAAGGAGGAAATCGACTTTTATGCAAAATTGATTTTTGTCAATGCAGCTGCGATCAATACCAATCTGATCTTATTGAATTCCAAGTCAAACCGTTTTCCGAATGGTTTGGGAAATGACAGTGGTGTATTGGGAAAATATGTCGCTTTCCATAATTATAGTGCACGTATTTATGCAGAATACGAAGGTCTACTGGATTTTACCGCAGAAGGCAGAAATCCTGCCGGCGGTGGATATATCCCTCGTTTTCGTAATCTGCATAAGCAGGAGACAGACTTCTTACGGGGCTACGCAGCAGGGTTCGGCGCATCCCGCAGTAAAGAATCAGACCGTTCGGGCATAGGCTTAGGACTTAAAGAGAATCTGTTAAATCCGAAGCTTGGGATCTGGCAGGTGGGTTCGCACATGATGGGCGAGACCATACCAAAAGAGTCGGGTATGGTGTCCCTGGATGGCAGTAAAAAAGATGATTGGGGCATTCCATTGTTAAAGATTGCCGTCGATTATGATGAGAACGATGAAAAAATGAAAAAGGATTACATCGCGGTCATGACGGAGATGTTTACCGATGCTGGTTTCACGAACATCCGTCCGGATACACATTGGCAGGCTCCAGGGTTGGATATCCATGAGATGGGCGGCGCACGTATGGGACACGATCCGAAAACATCTGTATTGAACAAATGGAATCAGATGCATGCGGTAAAAAATGTATTTGTGACAGATGGTGCCTGTATGACTTCGACATCAACACAAAATCCTTCATTGACCTATATGGCTTTTTCAGCGCGTTCAGTTGATTATGCGATAAGCGAAATGAAGAAAGGAAACATATAGTTTTAACGGAGAAAGATTTTGCAAATAAATCTTTCTCCGTTTGAATTTTTAATACTATCTTACAACCTAAACTAAAATTTTAAAACGCAAAAACATAATCAAGAAAGAAAAGAAAAGAAAAGAAATAACATAAACCAAACGAATAAATCAAACTAACATACCAATTTTTTTTGCAAGAAAAGCAAAAGCGATTTAGCATTTCTTGTACGTATAGGCGCTTGATAAAATGGACTATAACCGACATTTTTAAGGACGATACTGTTAAATTGGAAGAATTCATAAGGGAAGGGTTAAGACCTAAAACCTTTTATTATAATCGATTACAGGGAAAACTAAATTAAACTAGACGTTTAGAGCATTTTTGCTAAAACGTTTTTATAAACCAAATCACTATTAATATGAGCACAGTTGACGTAAAATCATTTGTGCAGCTTGGGAAAAAATCAAAATTATTTTTCTCATTGGCTGTCATTGCTGGTACATTTCAACAAGTCAATGCTGCTGTAGTAACTTCAGCGAATCACGAAGGTAAAGCCTTGGTAAAAGAAGTTCATAAGCTGCAACAGCAATTGAAAGGAAAAGTACTGGATGCTACCGGAAAACCTCTTGTAGGAGCATCTGTAGCAGTTAAGGGGACCTCAAATGGTGCCCAATCGGATGCACAGGGAAATTTCTCTGTGGAAGCTAAATCCGGTGATGTGTTGGTAGTCTCTTCTGTCGGTTATAAATCGAAAGAGGTGACTGTCGCAGGTACGACCATCACCGTGCAATTGGAAGAAGATCAGAGCCAATTGGAAGAAGTCGTTGTTGTCGGTTACGGTACGATGCGCAAATCAGATGTAACCGGTTCCATTGCGATGGTAAAAGGTTCGGATATGATGAAAGACCAAAGCTTTAGTGCTCTGGATGCTTTACGGGGTAAGGCATCAGGAGTAAACATTTTCTCCAATTCCAGTCAGCCGGGTGCTAACGCGAATAGGGTCGTTATCCGTGGTGTTGCGACAATCAACTCCTCTTCAAACCCGCTATATGTGGTGGATGGTGTTGTGATGGAAGATTTTAATTTATTGAACCCAAATGATATCGAAAACATTGAGGTTTTAAAAGATGCTTCTTCTGCAGCGATTTATGGTGCGCGGGGTGCAAATGGTGTGATTTTGGTAACCACAAAACGTGGTAACAAAGATGGGTCTAGAACAATCAGTTACCAGGGATCGGCAGGGGTAAGTTCTGCGCAACGCTATATGGATCTACTGAATGCACAGGAATGGGTAGATGCCTTTATGATTGGATTGGAAAACGAAAATAAATATCAAAGTGAAGTACTGAAAAGCAAGAATGATAAATGGACACCTTGGTCTTTAAATAAAAAAGATTGGTTCAATGATCCAGATTACTTTGACGCAAACGGCAACCCCTTATATGATACAGATTGGCAACGCGAGGCCACACGGACGGCTATTTCACATAATCATCAATTGAATGTACAACAGGGGGATGAAAAGTCATCCGTTGGCGCATTTTTGAATTATACGGATCAACAGGGAATTATGAACAATACCTGGAATAAACGGATAAATGCAAAAATGGCTTATGATGCAAAACCAACATCTTGGCTCTCTACGGCAATCAACTTGACGGTCAATCATACCTGGGGACGTTATACTCCTGAAGATGGTGGCGGACAAGAAGCTCGCCGTACGATGATCGAGATGATTCCTTGGTATCCGGTTTATGATAAGAATGGTCTTTATACGAATTCATCTTCATCTACCGTAGCTGAACAGCTGAGTTTTGAAGGGATGGCAAATCCGGTTTCCATTCTGGATTTGCAAAAACGCTTGCGTTATAATACGCAGATTTTTGGAAATGCGGCATTGACATTTCATCTGGCCGATGGGTTGGACCTGAAAACACAATTAGGGATTGATCACCATAGGAAAGATTATAAGGGATACTCTTCAAAGCTCTTGAATAATATTTCCAGACCGAATGGATGGGCGGAACGCACGCATACAAATACCTTGTATTGGCAGGAAGAGACGTATTTAACCTATAATAAGCAATTCGATAAACACCGAATCAATGCGATGGCGGGTTTGTCTTGGCAAAAGAAGACGTATGACTTTGATAAAATGCGGACGGAAGGCCTTCCGGATGATTTCTATGAGTATAATAGAATGAATTTAGGTGTTACACCAGCTACGCCCGAATCTTTTTACAATGATTGGGCGATGAATTCGTACTTCTTGAGGGCAGCCTATTCCTATGACAATCGTTATTCTGCCACAGTAACCAGTCGTTATGATGGTTCATCCAAATTTGGTAGGAACAATAAATATGCATTTTTTCCGTCATTAGGACTCGCCTGGAATGTTTCCAATGAGGAGTTTTTAAAGGGTAATCAGACCATTAGTAACCTGAAATTACATACCAGCTATGGATTGACCGGTAACTCTGAGATTGATCCTTATAGGTCGTTGGCGATCGTAGATGCGGGAACAATCTTATTGAATAATGGACGGGTTCCCTGGTCTTATGTCAGCACGATTGAAAATGAAGATCTAAAGTGGGAAAAAACAGCGCAATTTGATGTTGGGGTAGAGTTGGGCTTACTTCAAAATCGCCTAAATTTCGATGTTTCTTATTATCGTCGAAAAACAACAGACCTCCTGTTGGAGACTCCGCTGCCAAGAGCGACCGGTTTTAAATCCGTCATGAAAAATATCGGTTCCGTTCAAAATCAAGGCTTGGATATGATGATTACTGGTACGATTGTGACCAATGAGAATTTTGAATGGAAAGCATCATTGAATGCCAACTATAACAAAAATAAAGTATTGACTTTAGGTGAGAACAATGCGGATATTCTAAAGAACGATTGGGTTGGTGGGGCGAATAGTGTGATCCGTGTTGGTGAAAACTTAAATAGCTTCTACGGTTATAGAAGGTTGGGAGTGTATACACAGGCAGATGTCGATGCAGGAAATGCGGAAATAAAAGACATAGGTCGTGCAAAACGTACAACCGAGAAAGAAATTATCGGAAAAGGGCTGCCAGATTGGACCGGTAGTTTTGTAAATAACTTACGTTATAAAAATTTCGATTTTACGTTGGATCTCCAATTTGTTAAGGGGGTAGATGTCATGCAACAGTTCTTCCACTCAACTTACGATCGTTTTGGCATCACCAATGGTCTGAAGGAAATTTTGACCGATGCGTATAATGGATCGAATCCGAATACGATGCAGCAAGCAATCTATTTGACCAATGGGGGGCATGCTGGCCAGGATACCAACGTGGACGATTCTTGGGTTGCGGACGGTTCTTATGTGCGCGTAAATTTGATCCAATTTGGCTATACATTTAATGCGGATGTATTAAAGCGGATGGGCTTGTCTAGACTACGGATCTATGCGAATGCGAATAATCCATTTTTATTTACGTCAAAAGATTTTAAAGGTTATGACCCCGAAAGTACTTCTCAGTATGATCCAGAAATGACTTCTCAATTTACTGCTCAAGGGAATGGAAAATTTGGACAAAACATGACCTTTTTCTCCTATCCTAGAGCGAAAACATTCTCTTTGGGTGTTAATGTTACATTTTAATGCTTAGAATTTAAAAAGATGAAGACTAAATTATTTTTGTTGTTATTGGCCGGAATGGCGTTAACAACATCCTGTAATAAATTTTTAGAAGAAAATCCTCGCTCAAACCTGTCATTAATAAGTTATTATGAGAATGAAGGACAGGCTGAAGCAACTGTAAATGCGCTTTACCGTCGGGGTTCACCATTACGTTATTCTACAACGGGTTCTTATTTGGGATCTACCGCTTCCATTAATACCATTCTGACCGGATATTTTACGAATAGTTATGAAGGGCAGGAGCGTGTCACCTTGTTTGCCCGTGAATTGACACGGCAGCAAAATGCCAACGTGATATCTCCAACGATGAATACCATCTGGGATGAGGCTTATGAGGCCATCAATATTGCCAATGCTGGTGTAAAATATATCCCGCAAATAAGCATGGTCAATGAGACTAAGAAAAATACATTATTGGCTGAGGCGAAATTCTTTAGAGCCTACAACTACTTTTATCTTGTCAAAACATTTGGCGCACTCCCTTTATATACACTCCCAAATGAGAAACTTACTGATCCACTTTATCTGGAACGTACCGATGCTGCAAAAGTCTATGAATTGATTGAGGCGGACCTAAAAAGTGCCGTAGAAATATTGCCGGCCAAGACATTTGCAAACAATGGCCATCGCATTACAAAATATGTAGCAGCAATGCTTTTGGCTGATGTTTATTTGCAGCAAGGTAAATTTGCTGATGCGGCAACAGCAGCCAAAATTGTGGTGAATTCACCGCATAAGATGACCCAAAATATTGACCTTGAACAGAATAGTGCGTATAACTTGCTGCGTAAAACCGATGACTTGGATGAAGTCATTTATGCGCAAGAATTTGATGACCTTGTTACTAATAGCGGAGCAAGGACCGCCACCGCTTTTAGTTCGTCAGCAGTTTCGGTGTTTACCACTTATTCTATATTTGAGCGAGTTTTTGGCCCGACCAAACAATTTTTGAATGTATATGATAAAAAAGACCTGAGGATCAAACCCAATCAGTTCTACCACTGGTCGTATACTAATCCGATTAATGGTAAAAAATGGACATCAGAGGATGCCGGGATATGGTATTATGTGGATGAGCAAGCTTTGCTGACAACAGGAAGAGGTACAAAAGACTGGAATTTTTATCGTTATCCGGAAGCATTGTTAACTGCCGCTGAAAGTATCGCTAAATCTACGGGCGTAAGTGCAGAAGCAGCGGGTTATCTGGCGCAGGTAAAAGCTCGTGCGAATACAGAGGGAAAATCTGTTGCTGCTTTCACGGCAGAACTACAAGGATTGTCAGCAGAAAATTTTGTCAAAGAGTGCTGGAAAGAACGTCTTCGTGAATTTCCTTTGGAGTACAAGATGTGGGATGATATTGTACGGACAAAGATGTTCCCTGTGATCTCTACAACCGAAGCAGGAAAAGTGGACTTTGTTCCATTAATCGGAGCGAAGAACGCATCTGGAGCCGTATTTAAGGAATCCGATTTATTATGGCCAATTTCTCCTGATGAAATTCAGCGTAACAATAAATTGACCCAGAATCCGGGGTATCAATAGGCACATATACCAAAAGAATGGCCATCCTCGCGATGGCCTTCTTTTTTAAGTTGCACCATCAATGTCCACTTCAGGCCAAATTTGGGTGATAGGATTCAAATAAGATGGTAGCCCGTGAACATTATTTTACAAAGCCGCTGGTAGAATTACTAGCGGCTTTTTATGTGTTTTAAATTTAATGTAACATCTTGGTTATATATATTAAATAATGTTTACTTAACATAATAATTATAATAAAGTTTCTATTTTTGAGTTATCAAGTCTTTGAAAGTACAACAATTATGAGACCATCATGATTTATTCAGACCGAGTGAAACGAGTTCATGAATACAATTAAAAAACAAATTAATTATGAATGAATAATCACAAAAGAGCATGAATAAATCTGATAGCTTCATCCCAATTAAAAAACGAACTTATACAGATGAAAATTAGAAATTTATTATTGCCATTACTATTGCTAGGTTTATCTACCAGTGCAGTGATGGCACAGAGCAAAAAGATCAAGCATGTGGTTTTGGTAGGATTCGATGGGTTTGGAGCCTATGCCCTTCCAAAAGCGGAGATGCCAAATCTCAAAAAGATGATGCAGGAGGGAACTTATAGTACCCATGTACGTACCGTGCTCCCTTCGTCTAGTGCGGTAAACTGGGCGTCCATGTTGATGGGGGCCGGACCGACAACGCATGGTTATACGGAATGGGATAGTAAAACACCTGAAATCCCCTCAACTGTCAGAACTGAAAATGGGATGTTTCCTTCTTTATTTAATGCGGTGGCACAGAAGAATCCCAAAGCGCAATTTGCTGTGGTTCACAGTTGGCCGGGAATAGGGTATCTGATTGATAATAAAGTCGTGCAAAAGATTATTAATACCAAGGATGATGACGAAGCAGCATTGAATACGACTGTGGATATTATCAAAAAAGAAAAACCGACAGTCACTTTTGTGCATTTCGACCAGCCCGATGGTGTCGGTCATAATATAGGCCACGATACCCCCGAGTATTACGCCGAACTAAAGCAGGTTGACCGACGGATCGGAACATTGCAGCAGGCCGTCAAGGATGCGGGCATTGCAGATGAAACTATCTTTGTTGTCGCCGCAGATCATGGGGGTACGGGTAAAGGACATGGTGGCAAATCCTTGGCAGAAGTTGAGATTCCATGGGTAATGACCGGGCCGGGAGTGCCCAAAGGTAAGGAGATCAAAGGGACAGTGATGATTTATGATATCGCACCCACATTAACCTGGTTGCTTGGCGCTCCGCTTGATGCTGCTTGGCGCGGTCAGGCCATTAAAGCTTTTCAGCAATAATAGAATACGTTCACCCCAATAAAAAATCCCTGGAAGTTTTAACTCCCGGGGATTTTTTATTAGATCTATTGAAAATCCTTATATATCTACGAGGACATCCATTTTGAAGTCATCATCTTTCAGATGGACAATCTCAGTGGCTTTTTCGTAGTTTGTTGATTTCTTGGAGAAGAAGTCATGTTGTGTCGTTTCTGTATTCAAGCCATTCAATACAATTGGGTTGACTTGTTTCACCTCAAAGATCGGATCAAAACCTAAGTTCATCAATGCCTTGTTTGCATTATAACGAACATATTCTTTAACCTCAGCGGTCAAACCTACTTCAGTATAGATCTCTTCGGTATATTTCAGCTCGTTTTCATATAGGTTATAAAGTAAAGCCAAGAAACGTGCTTTTACCTGATCTTGATTCTTTAATTTTTTGAATTGATCTTGGGCCATCAATCCGACGAAAACACCGTGAATAGATTCGTCAGCGATGATTTTCTTAATAATATCTGCAGAAGCAACCATTTCACCTTGACCACATAACCATAAAGGTAGGAAGAAGCCAGAGTAGAATAAGAAGGATTCCAACAATACAGAAGCAGCCATAGCCATATAGATCTCTTCATCAGAGGCATCTTCTTTATCGATAGCACGGTAATAACCATCGATCATTTGTGCTTTATATTGCAGGTATTTATTCTGTTGAACCCACTCGAAGATATCATTGATTTCAGCTGTCGTTGAAACCGTTGTGAAAATAGTGGAATAGGATTTTGCGTGAATGGCTTCCATCATACACATATAGGACAATACAGCTTTATTTTGTAAAGTATCTATGTGGTCGATAATTTTTGGCATACCCGTATGACTCTGCAAGGTATCTAACAGGGTCAAACCACCTAATGCTTTTTTATAGGCATCTTTCATTTCCGGGCTGATACGTTTCCAACTATCGATATCTTTTGATGGAATGTATTCGGTGTCAATCCAGAATTGACGGATATTTTGTTCCCAGAACATCAATACATAATCGTTCTCAGGGGTATTCCAATTGACAGCTTTATATGTTTTACTCATTTTTATTTTAAAGTATTAGGCATTTATTATCATGTACTTGAATTTCTGCTTGGTAGATTAAGCCAAAAGTTGCCGATAACTTGGCAACTTTTGACCTATTCACATTATATATCCAAATACTAAAATCTCAAGATTAGGCTGAACAAGAGACACATTCGTCAATGGTCGATTTTCTTGTTCGTGTGTAATAAAGGGATTTCAATCCCAATTTATGTGCATAGATATAATATCTAGACAAATCTCTTGTGGAGTCTTTCGAATTGGTATGCAAGATTGTAGATACCCCTTGGTCGATATGACGTTGGATGACCGAAATCAATTTCAATACTTTGAACTGATCCATATCGTAAGCCGATTTGAAATAGAAATAATTATCATTTGTCAAATATGGCATTGGATAATAGGTTGTACTGTCCCCATATTCGCGCACTTCAATAATGTCGACAATTGGCATAACCGATGCTGTTGCATTCATGATATAGGACGTAGATTGATTTGGAGCAATCGCCAAACGGTACGCATGGTAGATACCATGTTCTTTGATTTTTGCTTTTAATTCTAACCAATCTTCAACAGTTGGAACATGGATACCTTCGAACAATTCTTGTACCTTAGCTGTTTTTGGAAGGTAATCACGGTTCACGTAATTATTGAAATAAGTGCCATCTGCATAGGCTGATTTCTCAAATCCAACAAATGTTTTTCCGCGTTCTTTTGCAATTTCCATGGATGCCTCCAATGAATAGTAGTTCATCATCATGAAGAATGTATTGGCAAAATCCAATGCTTCATTAGATTCATACATAATAAAGCTTTTTGCCAAGTATCCATGTAGATTCATCGCTCCAAGTCCTACGGAATGCAGCTCGCGATTTGCTTTTGCAATGGAAGGAACCATATCGATGTTAGTGACATCTGTGACAACTGTTAAAGCTCGCATAGCTGTCTTAACCGTTTCTTTGATACGTTTGTTGTCCATCACCGTAGCGATATTCAACGAACCAAGGTTACAGGAGATACCATAACGGATCGTATCTTGTTTGCCGTAGATCTCGATATCGGATACTTGTGATACCTGCATAATCTCTGTACACAGGTTCGAGAATTTCACCTGACCGATTTCATTCAAAGCATGTACACGGTTGGTGTTTTCTTTGAAGAAGATATACGGGTAACCGGATTCTTTTTGCGTTTGCGCAATCTTAACTAACAGGTGGCGTGCGTTGATTTTTTTCTTTTTGACATTTGGATTGGTGATCAACTCATCGTACATCTTGTCCATATCCATTTCATCCAAGAATTGTCCATACTCTTGCATCACCGTATGTGGGTAGATCAAATAGCATGGTTCGTCTTTCTCCGCTAGTTCCATGAACTTGTCCGGAACGATGATGCCGATTGAAAGGGATTTGATACGTACTTTTTCGTCCACATTGATCTTTTTACAATCAAGGAATTCTTCAATATCAGAGTGGAAAATATTCAGATATACAGCCCCAGCACCGGGACGTTGTCCCAATTGATTCGCATAGGAGAATGTATCCTCCATGATTTTCATGATCGGAAGTACCCCTCCGGCACGACCTTCAACACCTTTGATAGCCTCGCCACGTGCACGGATTTTGGAGATATTGAATGATACGCCCCCTCCGATAGAGGATAATTTCATGGCTGAATCAACCGCATAACCAATACCGTTCAGGTTGTCACCAATTTCATCCAAGAAACAGGATACCAATTCTCCAGAGCGTTTTTTACCCGCATTCAAGAATGTTGGTGTTGCAGGTTGGTATTCTTGGTTGATCATGATCTCCGCATATTCAATCGCTTTTTTTACACCTTCTTCGCGCGCTAGGAACAGGGATACCGCAACAACGCGGTCCTCGTAGCGCTCTAGGAATTTTTCACCGGAGTCATCACGAAGTGCATAGCTCTGGAAGAATTTGAAGGCTGCCATAAAGGATTCGAAACGGAATTTTTTGGCGTACACATAGTTGAATACTTCTTCAATTTCTTCAAATGTAAACCATTGATAAAAATCAATATAATAATTGTTTTCTATCAAATAGTCTATTTTTTCTTTCAATGTATAAAAGAACACCGTGTTCTTATTTACATATTCCAGGAAATATGCACGAACAGCTTCCTTATCTTTATGTAAGCTGAATTCGTCATCATGCTTAATCATGATTTCATTATTAAGCAATATCCAGTTTTTTGCTACTTCGTTTGCTACCATCGCAAAAGTTCTTTAAGATGTCAATAAATTGGTTTATATCTTCCATTGTTCCGGACAATTCAAATTTGAATGCCAGTGGAATGTCGAAATCCTGTGAAATACGATCCGCTGCCAAACCGAAATTTGGACCCCAGTTGCGGTTGCCACTGGAGGTTACAGAATAAATATTTTTAGCTTCTCGTTTCATGAATTCTTTTGTGTTTTCGGGCACTTGTCCAAAATTCGTGGTAAATGTGACCAAATGGCCGGGATGATTTACCTGAAGGTCAGCGCTAATTTTATGGATCTGCCAGCCAGTGATCTGTGCGACTTTGTCCATAAAACGCTGTACGTTACCCGTTCTGGAATCGTAATAAATGTGTATCATGTTGTCGTGTTTGTTTTAATGATACCTCGATTTATTAAAGTGCAATGGCTGCCAATTCTTCTGGTTTAAAGCCAATGATACGGTGTTGAATTTCTTCATCTTCCAATACGATTACCGTTGGAACCGTACGGATTTTGAATTTTGCGGCCAAGTCAGGTTCATCAAAAGGATTAACTGTTTCATATTGGATACCTTTTTGATCCAAATAAGCCGATACTTGCGCACAAGGAGCACAATCGTTTTTCTCAAATTTGATAATTCTTGCCATGTTTGTATGTTTATTTTTTTAATCCAATCTTCGTAGAAAAAGAAAGGTCGTTACTTCGTTGAATTGCCAATTCTTTCATTAGCTTAACAAATATCACATATTTTCTTGCGAAGCGGTAGTTTGACTTTTCCACATTTTGGGTAAAAGTTTGTCACAGGATGCGTTTGTCGCTAGTTGTCTTTATTAATAAACTGATAATCTTATGTTTATAAATGTGGATAACTTTAAATTATGAAATTTTGCCTGTTTTTTTTGAAACAATTTAAGTTTAATTTTAGTGTCATAAAACGACTACAATACTTGATTTTTTTGCATAAATTTATTACTTTTTATTGCCCTAATTTGCAAAATAAATTTATGAAGAAGCTATGCTATGGTCTCTTGCTATTATTGTCTCTAAAAACACAAGCGCAAGAGAATATTACCTTTCAAAAACCGACTTCCGAAATTTTGGCCCTGGCCGATTTTGTCCGCCCGCCTCAAATAAAAATGTCAAGTGACAACAAATGGCTTTTATTCACTTATCGGTCAACCTATAAGAGCCTGGAGGAACTGGGGCAGGAAGAAATGAAATTGGCCGGACTACGGATCAATCCACGCACAAATATGGAAAGTTCGACAGTCTTTTACAATAAGATCGGTTTGAAGAAAATCGGACAACAGGTAGAAGATACAGATTTTGTTGGGATGCCGAACACGCCCTCCTTATCCAATTTTGTATTCTCCCCGGACAATAGCCATTTGGCATTTACCAATACAAACGATAATGGGACGGCTTTGTTTGTTCTGGATTTGACAACGAAAACAGTAAAACAATTGACCGCCTACAATTTAAATGCGACGTTGGATGCACCTTTTCAATGGCTTGGTAATTCAAAGAGATTAATCATTACGGCGTTGCCAAAAGAAAAAAAACCATTGCTGGATCCGTCCAGAGATCTGCCCACTGGACCGGTTGTATCAACAAGTGACGGAAAGGTATCGCAATTGAGAACCTATCAGGATCTATTGAAAAACCCACAGGACGAACAGAATTTTGAAACCTTGGTACAGTCCAATTTACAGTTTGTGGATCTGGACGGAACAATTTCCAATTTTAAGGACAAAGGTATCTACACAGGGGTTTCCTTTTCGCCTAACGGTGCCTATGTGATGATAACAACAATAGCAAAGCCTTATTCTTATGTGGTGCCAGCCTCACGTTTTCCGCAACAGACACGGATCTATGATCTATCCGGAAAAGAGATTGCACTGGTTAACGAGGTACCTTTAACGGAGGTTATGCCCAAAGGGTTTTCTTCGACACGTCCAGGAAGACGGTCTTTGCAATGGCGAGACGATCGGCCGGCAACCTTAGCTTATGTTGAAGCCCTGGATGGTGGCGATGCCAACAAAGCGGCAGAATTTCGTGATGCCCTTTATACATTGGATTACCCTTATCAAGGCGATGGAAAGCTAATTTTCAAAATGAAGGACCGCTATGCCGGAGTTGTGTGGGGTAATGATAAGTATGCCTTGGTCCATTCGCAATGGTATGATACGCGTAATGCCAAGACTTTTGTTGTCAATCCTTCGACCGGTGAATCCAAATTGCTGCATGACAGAAATAGTCAGGATGTCTATAACGATCCGGGAACTGTATATCAGCAGAAAAATGCGCTCGGAAACTACAGCATGTATATCGATAAAGACAAAGTCTTATTTGTAGGAAAAGGCTTTACCAAAGAAGGTGAGTTCCCATTTGTTGAAGAGTTGGACCTACAAACGTTAAAGAAAAAACGATTGTATACAGCTGCCGCATCTGAGTTACAGGAACGGATAGGAGAGATTATAAATCCAAAAACGGGTGAGTTACTGGTTTCACTTCAATCCGCATCAGTCTATCCGAATTATTACCTAAAAAATATAAAATCGGGTAAACAGGTTGCATTGACAACATTAGAAAACCCATTTAAATCACTTGAAAAAGTTCATAAAGAAATCTTAAACTATAAACGTAAGGATGGTGTAGAGCTTTCGGGGACGTTATATCTACCAGCTGACTATGACCTGAATAAAAAGGAAAAATTACCCTTGTTGATGTGGGCGTATCCGAGGGAATATAAAGACAAAAATACAGCAGGGCAAAGTACGGCGAATCCGAAGGAATTTACCTTTCCAAGTTATGGCTCATTTATCTATTGGGTATCCAAAGGCTATGCTGTACTGGATAATGCGGCCTTCCCGATTGTAGGTGAAGGGAAGAAAGAACCTAATGACAGCTTTATCGAACAGTTAGTCGCCAATGCCGAGGCTGCAATTAATGCCGTAGACAAACTGGGCTATATTGACCGCAAAAAGGTTGCGGTGGGCGGACATTCGTACGGGGCTTTTATGACGGCGCACTTATTGTCCAATTCAAAACTATTCGCTGCAGGAATTGCCCGTTCAGGGGCTTATAACAGGACATTAACGCCATTTGGTTTCCAAAGTGAACAACGTAACTTTTGGGATGATCCAAAGTTGTATATGACCATGTCCCCATTTGTCAGTGCAGACCGGATGAAGACGCCTTTACTGCTTGTCCATGGCGGGGCCGATAATAACCCGGGAACATTTACGCTACAGACAGAACGTTATTTTCAGGCCTTAAAGAATTTGGGCGCGCCTGTGCGGATGGTGATTTTGCCGCGCGAGGCCCATGGCTACGTCGCGAAGGAGAATATCTTTCACCTCCTATGGGAACAGGATCAATTCCTGGAAAAATACTTAAAGAATTAATTGTTGTGTTTGAATGAAAAAATAGGCTGCATTTTAGACAGCCTATTTTTTTGACTATCTTATAAGAAGAATAAAGTCTCATCAGGTACTTTTCCACTGTACAAAATGAAGACCGACCCTGGAGTGACGGGGAGGCAGCAGCTCAAATTAACGGACTGTCGCTGAGTTGACATGTTTTTTGAGAAGAAGGTGGCATTGGTTATCCGTATAATTTTAGTTAAGTTTGGGTAATTTACCAAAGGGAAAAAAGAACTGATTATGAGACCTGATATATTTCGAGAGAAATCACCATTGTCCGCTGATGACTGCTTTGTGGTCTTTGACAGGCGAAAATCTTCTTTCACTTTTCCGGTACATATCCATCCCGAGTACGAACTCAATTATGTGGAGGGTGCTTCCGGTGCACAACGTATCATCGGTAATTCCGTAGAAACGATCGGTGAACAGGATCTGGTACTAATTGCAAGCCCTGAGCTTGAACATGCCTGGAAAGATGGCGAATGCCAATCGAGCGATATTCATGAAATCACCATACAATTTCATCCCTCTCTCATCGAACAATATCTGGATAAGAAGCAATTTGCAAGTATACAACAACTTTTGTCAAAAGCATCTCGCGGGGTTGTATTTGGAAAAGATACTGTCGATCGCGTGCTTCCTTTGCTCCGTATATTGACATTAGAGCGCGATGGCTTCTATTCGGTGATGAAGCTGTTTGTCTTGCTCTATGAACTCTCCAAGGGCGAGGATATCCGTGTATTATCCACCGCAACAAATACTGTTTTGAGCAATAGCGAACTGCTTATGGGGCGTCTGCAGGAATATGTCGTTGCCAATATCAACAAAGAATTGAGCCTGCCTATGGTGGCGGCGATTATGAACATGAGCAAATCGACCTTCTCTCGCTTTTTGAAATCGGCTACAACATTGAATTTTACAGATTACCTGCTTGACTTTCGGATCAATATGGCTGTAAGGCTGTTAAAAGAGGAGACTCCAATTGCCGATATCGTCGAGCAATGTGGTTTTAATAGTGTTTCTTATTTCTACCGTGTATTCAAAAAGAAAAAAGGGATAACACCCATCGAATACAGAAATAGCCTGCGGAAACAGCAAATGATTATCTAGCAACCTGGCTGCTTAATCTTCTCCTATACGCAGATTCCGGGTACATTCTTTTATACTTACGACAGCAATGGCTGCGTACCGGAAATTTGTCGGATAGTAACCATACTGTTTGACAAACGATCGCACAGCATTGTCCAATGCTGTGAAATAATTCAATAAAAATGAACTTAGAGTTCAATGAATTGCTGTTAGCTTTATTGTAATATATTGTTTTACAGTGTTTTGATCTTTGTTTTAAGCTGGCGCATATTTTCATTAACCTCTTTTATATTTTGGAATGCGCAATCGTTTGTGTTTGTATTTCTTGAGATGCCTTGATCGGAAATATGAATTAAAAGTACAATACAAATGACCTGATCTTGCTATTCCTGACTTCTCCTTTTCTCTAATTTCGTCCTGTAGACCAATAATAGCATACCAATTAAGTATAAACATATTATATACAATCTATCTATTTATTTATTTATTGTAAACCTTAAATACACAAAATATGAAAAAAACAGCTTTACTGCTTTTATTTTCGGCTTATGGCACGTTTGCTTGGGCGCAACAATCCCAAAAAGTACGGGGAAAAGTCCTTGATGCAGATAATAGGCCAGTGGCGGGTGCCACTGTAAACATCAAAGGTGGTGCCGGGGGGACAAAAACTGATGCTGATGGTTCGTTCGTGCTTGATGTTGAGAAAGGGAAGACCTTAAAAATTACCTATGTAGGGATGAAGGAACAAGAGGTTCTTGTTAATGAAGCATCGACATATCGTATTATACTTCAGTCGGGCACCGACTTGGACGAAGTTGTTGTTATCGGGTATGGTACGGTAAAAAGAGGTGATTTAACAGGTGCTGTAGCATCTGTTACAGGAAAGGACCTGCAGTCTAATCTAGCAAAGAGTGCTGCTGGTGCATTGCAGGGGCGTGTTGCCGGGGTAACGGTATCTAGCGCTAGTGGAACGCCGGGTGCAGGTATGAGCATTAATGTCCGTGGGCTAAGTTCTATGGGGAATAATGCGCCTCTTTACGTCATTGACGGGGTATTTGGTGATATCAATATGGTTGACCCGAATGATATTGCATCGCTCGAAGTACTGAAAGATGCTTCTGCAGCGGCAATTTATGGATCTCGGGCGGCCAATGGTGTCGTTATCATTACTACAAAAGGTGGTAGAAAAGCAACCCCAGCTACCTTAAGCTTAAATGCATACACTGGTATTCAAAGCCTTCCGAAAAAAATGGATTTGATGGATGGCCCACAATGGAAGCAGTTTCAGCATGACAACGGGTATCTACCAACAGAAGCACAAAATCTAAATACAAATACGAATTGGCAGGACGAGGTGTTTCATACAGCCCCAGTTAATAAGGTCAATCTCGATATTTCGGGTGGGGGAGAACAGTCTACCTATAGCGTGTCCGGAGGTTATTTAAATCAGCAAGGTATCTTGAAGACTACCGGTTATAAAGCTTTCAATCTGCGTACAAAAAATACCTTTAGTTTTTTTAACAACCACTTACGGGTAGGAAATACCTTTTTGATAAAATCAGGTGACCGAAAATTTTCAGACCTGACTATCACAGATATTTTACGGCAAAATGCCCTGGTACCTATTTATGATGCCAATTTAGTTGGTGGATATGCTACGTATGCGCCGTGGATGAAGAACTTGGACAATCCGGTGGGGATTTTGAACTTATTTAACCGACATGTATATCAGACGGATCTTATGCTCAATGGATACGCCGAAGTGGATTTGTTTATTAAGGGGCTAAAATATAAATTAAATGTCGGGGTCAACAAGACAACCGGCAGGAATTATAATAAAGGAGATGCCTATACCTATGGTACCGATGTGCGTAAATCTTTTCTCAATGAAAGCGCATTTTTTAACAATCAATGGTTAGTTGAAAATACATTGCATTATGATAACACGTTTGACAAACACACTATTTCATTATTAGCGGGTTATTCCGCGCAGGAAAATACCAATCGAGGTTTTGGTGCGGGACGGAATAATCTGCCATTGGGAACTGATGCTATTGATGCTGCTTCTCCGACAGAACAAACGACTTCGGGTAGTCTAAATGAAGCGGCATTGATCTCCCAGTTTGGACGCTTGATATATAGTTATGATAGTCGTTACCTACTTACAGCGACAATACGTCGCGATGGTTCTTCCAAATTCGCAGATGGAGCACGATATGGGGTATTCCCGTCTATCGCTTTGGGCTGGAATGTGATGAATGAGAAATTTTTCGAAACAGCAAAAGCTACAGTCAATGAATTTAAACTCCGTGCCAGTTATGGTCGACTGGGTAATCAGGAAATTGCAAATTACACCACACAAAGGATAACTACTTATGGTATCAATTATTTGCAAGGTGGTACCTGGTGGCAGGGGGCAAGTACTGGTATCAACTGGGTTTCGCCGCGAAACCTGACTTGGGAAGAAACAACGACAAGCAATATTGGGTTGGATTTGGCATTTATGCAAAAGAAATTGAACATCAGTGCTGATTATTACGTGCGTGAAACCAAGGATATTCTTTTAGGGATCAATCAACCTCCTTCGGCCGGGCTTAAGGGAACTCCGGTGATGAATGCGGGAACAATTAGCAATAAGGGTTTTGAATTATTAGCGACATACAAGAATTCTGTTGGAGCATTGAACTATAACATTGGTGTGAATGCTTCCACGGTGAAAAATAAAGTGAAAGCCGTTACAATAGGTAACGTTCAGGAATTTGGTGGCTATAATCCGCAGGGTGAGGGTACAATTACCTGGGCTAAAGTTGGTTATCCAATTGGGGGTTTCTGGGTGATCCAAACCGATGGACTTTTCCAGTCAGATGCAGAAGCACAAGGCTATAAATCGGCAGATGGTAAAGTAATTCAGCCAAATGCCGCTGCGGGGGATATCAAATTTGTAGATTATAACAAAGATGGTCGTATTGACAATAATGACCGTCAGTATGTTGGTAGCCCTTTCCCAAGTCTTGCTTATGGTATTCGCGGAGGTCTGGACTATAAAGGATTCGATATGGCTGTCTTCTTTGATGGTATGTATGGCAATAAGATTTATAACTATACCCGGGCACGCATGGAACAAACCAATGAAGTGAATAATCATTCTGCCCGTTTACTAGATTCATGGACGCCAAGCAAACCAGATACTGATATTCCGCGGTACACACGGGAGGATCCAAATGATAATAAGCGTCGGGTGAGTGACCGTTGGATTGAGAGCGGAGCTTTCTTCCGTTTAAAAACTATTGAAGTTGGGTATACACTACCCGCGGAATGGCTAAGTAAGGCCACTTTGAAAAACGCACGCGTATTTCTGGCTGGGGATAATCTGTTTACGGTGACAAAATATAAAGGCTATACCCCGGATCTAGGTCAAAGCAACGGTGATAATGGAACGCCATCGGGTGTATTAACAGCTGGAACGGATCATGGTCGTTTCCCATTGGCACGGACCATTATGTTTGGTGTTCAGGCTAACTTTTAATGGATAATAGATCTGTTATATAAATAAATTTTATGTTTTAAATACGATATAGATGAACTTTTCAATAAAAAAATATACAGTTATAGCAGCATCCTTATTGTTCTTAGGAGGCTGTAAGTCAGATTTTTTGGATCGAACCAATCCTAATTTACCTGTTGAGGAGACTTATTGGGCAATTGAATCCGATGCGCAGTCTGCGATGGCTACGATTTATTCACCAATTCGTTCACAAATGTCAGGTTACTACGGAGCGTACGGTGGTTATCAAACGATGAACAGAGCGGATGATATGTGGTTTCTCAGTGGTGAGGAAGCATTTACCTGGGAATATGTCAACTTCCTCAATTCTGCGGGTACCCCTGAAAGTGATTTTGGTAGCTTGTATAGCGGAATAAATAGAGCAAATGTGTTTTTAAAAAATATACCGCGTGTTTCAATGGATGAAAGCCGAAAAAAAGAGCTGGTCGGAGAAGCTAGCTTTTTAAGGGGAATGTATTATTTTCTGCTTGCAGCTAATTATGGTGATGTGCCTTTAAGAGTATTGCCGACAGACGATGATCCAGATGGTGCGAGCAAACCTGCGTCACCTGAAGCCGAAATATGGAAACAAGTCGTTGCAGATTTTAAAATAGCGAAGGACAATCTACCAATAACACGATCTGCAGCCGAGGCTGGCCGGGTTACGAAAGGGGCTGCGATCGCCTATTTGGGAAAGGCATTGGTATATACCAAACAATATGCCGAGGCCGAAACAGAATTGAAGGCCTTATTGACTGCACCCTATGCTTATGATCTGACGACTAATTTTGAAGATAATTTCAAGGAAACAACTAAGCTGAATAAGGAGTCAGTTTGGGAAATAGTTTATGACAGTAAGTTCGGTGGGGATGGAAATTGGGGGGTAGACTGTGCTTCTTGTGCGATGGGGTTTGTGCTGCCTAACTTTGCTGGGCCAGATGGTACAGGTGCCTGGTTTAAATTAATGCCCGGGGCAGCTGTTGTTCGTGATTTTATTTCAGAAGAACGTCCCGCAGGTTCAGATACGCGCTTTGATAAACGAATGTACACAAGTTTCTTCTGGAAATATTCAGATTATGAGACAGGCCTTACTGATGGTGCCTGGTTTGGCAATCAGTCTTTTGACCTTATGTGGAGTAATGCTGGACCGAAGCGGCAACGTGGGGAGCCTACTTACCCAACAATTGATGGTAAAACCGGTCGTTTCCTAATTAAGAAATATACCAATTTTTATAGAAATATTGCTGGAGCAAATAGTATGTACGATGCTGCGAACCGGAATAATAACCTTCGTGTATTTCGGTTTGCTGAGGTCTTATTGCTGCATGCTGAAGCCTGTGCTAAAAATGGAAATATCGCTGGAGCCGCATCTAGCTTGAAGCGTGTTCGTGATCGCGCAGGTTTAGCAAATAAAACCTGGGCCAATGCCGATGAGTTGATGAAAGAAATAATAAAACAGAATGAATTGGAATTTTTCTTTGAGGGACATCGCTTTTTTGATCTAAAACGTTGGTATACACCAACACAAATGAAGCAGATTTTTGTTGATAATAAAAAGCAAGGCGCGAATAATTTTCAGCCCAAACATTATTATCTTCCTATTCCTGAAGGTGAAATCAATACAAATTCAAAAATTCAGCAACATCTATTGTGGCGATAAACGCAGAAAATGCTTACGGTTTTAGTTCATCTGAAACTGTAAGCATTTCAGCTTAAATTTTGCCCCCAACCGTAAACCTAAATCTCCGCCAACAGCGGAATTTTCGCTGTTGAAATATAATAGAAGTTCCATTTTTATAACATATGGGTATGATAACAACAAGAATAGCTAGGACCTTTGCAATTTTGGCTTTATATACCACAACCTTGCTTATACTGTTTGTTTCGTGTAAGAAAGATCGGGAGACATCGGAAGCATCAACGGCAAAGCTATCCCTAAATGCAAAAGTTGAGGCTGGTGAATTGCTCCTCAACATCGAGGAGAAAGCAGAAGAGTATGTTTTCAATTTTGAAAAGAGCCGTGTCCATATTCCACTACAGGAGGTTTCTGACATTAAAGCTGAGCTCGAACACTGGCGTACCAATCTAACCTTCAGAGATGGGGATAAATTAATCGTTCCGACCAAAGGTACTGCGCTTGATTATATTGTCGAAAAAATTAAGCTCAATCCTTCGGGCTGCAATCCACTTGCGGCTTTGGTTGATGTTTGGCTACCTACTTACGGTCGTGTAAAAGTAACTGTGCAGGGCAAAAATGGTTCCGCGGGAACAATTACACATTTGTGCCATACCGATATTCCGCGACAAAGCGTGCCTGTGCTGGGCTTATATCCTGATCACGACAATATTGTCGATTTGATTTTTACCGATCGGGAAGGAAATGAAAGAGGGAAAACGACCATACATATCCAGACTGCGGCATTGAATATGCAGGACTTTCCAAGGTGGAAAATAGTAAAAGCCCAAGCCGGTAAAATGGAGCCGGGCGTCAATCTGGTGCATTATCCAGGGCGAAGCGAAGCTGATGTTTCACTTCCATATATGGTTGATCAGGAGGGTGAATTGCGTTGGCTTCTACAGTTTAAATCATCACCTGAACTGCAACGGCTCTCTTATTCCATTGGCCTCAAGCGTACTAAAAGCGGAACTTTTATTGCAGGTGACCAATCCCAGCAAAGGGTAGTGGAAATTGATATGTTCGGTAATTTGAAGCGTGAATGGGATCTCGCTAAATTAGGATTCGGATTTCACCATGAAATTACAGAGGCTGCCAATGGCAATTTTTTAATAACAGTCACAAAAACAGCCGCGCGTTTAGTTAATGGTGAACCGCGTGTGAATGATCATATCATCGAACTGAATCCCCAAACAGGGAGTTTGGTCATGGAATGGGATCTGGCCAAACAACTGGATACAGCTCGCTATGTAAAACCTGATGGTATTACACCGCCTGCATTTTCACAGACGCCCAATAATTGGGCCCACAATAATTCTATTGCCGAAATCGGAAATGACTTATTGGCGACTTTAAGATACCAGGGAATCCTACGTTTTAACCATTCTGGGCAACCACAATGGATGATATCTCCACATAAGTTTTGGGGAGCTAAATATCAATCCTTGCTTTTAAAACCTATTGCAGAAGATGGGACACGCATTACTGACCCTGCTGTTATCAATGGGGATGCCAGCACCGCAGGATTTGACTGGGCTTGGGGCCCTCATACTCCGGTCGCACTTGCGGAAGATCGTATTTTGGTCTTCGATAATGGCTATAACCGGAATTGGATTCCCAATTTTGGGAGCGGTGCAAATAATTATAGCCGGGTTGTTGAGTATAAAATTGACGCAACTAAAAGAACAGTGCAACAACTTTGGTCTTATGGAAAGGAAAGGGGAGTCGAGGCTTTTTCTCAGGCTTTGTCCGGTGTGCAATACCTCCCACAGACAGGTAATATGCTATTCTTTCCGGGTATGGGCGTCAAAACAAGTACCGGAACGGGAGGACGTGTGATTGAGATCAACCCTAAAACGAAAGAGGTTGTATTTGAGCTGGAGATCACCGCCAGTAGTGGTACGGCATTTCACCGCGTAACACGTATACCACTTTATCCCGCGAATTTATAAATAAACTTTTTGAACTTACGTAATTTTATGTCCGAATCCTTTGAACGTCAACAAACTTATATTGTCGAAACGCAACGCTTATTATTGGAAAAAACGAATGTCGGACTGTCAGATACGGGAAAGATTGTCACCCGTTATTTAAATCCTGTCGTCACCAAAGAACATATTCCACTCAGCTGGCGCTATGATTTCAATCCATTGACGAATCCTCATTTTTTGGAGCGAATTGCATTCAACTCAACGATGAATGCTGGTGCACTGCATTGGAAAGGTAAGTACCTGCTATTCGTCCGTGTGGAAGGTGTTGACCGGAAGTCTATTTTTGCGATCGCTGAAAGTGATAATGGTGTTGACAATTTTCATTTTTGGGAGCATCCGCTGCTGTTGCCTGATTTGGACGAAGCGGAAACAAACGTCTATGATTTGAGGCTTACAGCTCATGAGGATGGCTGGGTATACGGTATTTTTTGTAGTGAGCAGCATGCTCCTGATGCTGCTCCAGGTGATCTTTCAAGTGCGGTTGCTTCAGCAGGAATCATCAGGTCGAAAGATCTGATTCATTGGGATCGTCTGCCCAATCTAAAGGCAAATAGCCAGCAACGTAATGTGGTACTGCATCCCGAGTTTGTGGAAGGCAAGTACGCATTTTATACACGCCCTCAGGATGATTTTATTCTGGCAAAAAGTGGCGGCGGTATCGGCTGGGCACTTGTGGACGATATTAGCAATGCCGTAATCAGCCAGGAAAAGATTATTAATAAACGTTTTTACCATACCATCAAAGAACTCAAAAATGGGGAGGGACCAGCGCCGCTAAAGACGGATCGAGGCTGGCTGCATCTCGCGCACGGGGTAAGGGGGACTGCAGCCGGATTACGCTATGTGTTATACCTTTATCTCACGAGCCTGGAGGATCCGAGTGAATTAGTAGCGGAACCAGCGGGTTATCTGATGGCTCCCGAGGGAGAGGAAAGGGTAGGCGATGTTTCCAATGTGTTGTTTTCTAATGGTTGGATTATGGACGCGGATGGTACCGTGTATATTTATTATGCTTCTAGCGATACGCGGATACATGTCGCGGTTTCTTCGGTGGCCAAACTGCTGGATTATTGCCTGAATACTGCGGAGGACGGGCTACGCTCTGCGGAATCATTGCGCAAAGTGATTCATCTGATCGATCATAATGCCGCCTACGTGGGTAATAATAGCAATGGAACGATCGGTCGCCTGACAAAATAGGTGTAGATAAACTGGGCTAGAGGGCATACTTGATCGGGTATCGAGCTCAATCGCCCGGTATAAAAGAAATCTTGTGGATTTATGAAAGTTATGGCTGTGTGAAATGCTGTAAAAAAAATGTACGTTGAACAAACTCGTGATATGTTAAAGAAAGATAATATTAAAATTCTGACTCTGATTGGTCTTCTGTGTCTGACCTCCTTTTTGTACGCGCAAGAACGGGCGACGTTGAAAATTATCTCCTATAATATCTGGAATGGTTTTGAAAAGCAGCAGGATCGCAAGGATAAATTTACTGCGTGGATGAAGAAGGAGCAACCTGATGTTGTGGCATTGCAGGAACTGGTGGACTTTAAGCGGGCCGACTTGCTGCAATTGGCAAAGACATACAGCCACAGCTACGTTGTTTTATTAAAAGAGAAAGGTTACCCCGTTGGTATTTCCTCGCGTTATCCGATTACGCTGATCAAAGCGCAGGTAGATAGTTTTTGGCATGGAATGCTGCATGTGAAGATCGAAAACTTAGATTTTATTGTAACCCATCTAAGCCCTTTTTCCTGGCAATATCGGCTGGGGGAAGCAAAACAAATCACAGAATATGTAAAGAATAATCACCTGGACAGCTGTATTATTCTGGGGGATTTGAATGCCTACTCCCCATTGGATGCCAGTTGGTTGGAGCCGAAGTCTGTCTTGAAGGCAAATTTGGGAAAATGGGATCAGGAGCATCCCCAATATGGCAACATGAGAGGGGGGCGATTTGATTATAGTGTTCTATCGACTTTTTTGGCCATGGGTTTTGAAGATTGTATCGGACGATCTATATTTCCCGAAATCAAACGTGCCAGCTATCCTTCAGCTACGCTTTACAATTGGAAATGGGGAGACCCAAGGTTAGCAGCGGTTTCAGAACGACTTGATTATATTTTGCTGTCTGAACCTTTAGCATCTCATGCGAAGCAGGTGGAGGTACATAATGGTCCTGCACTTGAGGGGATATCCGATCACTATCCGGTGTCGGTCGTGATTGATCAATTGGAGAAATAGAAATATAATTGTAGATTGCGGATGACCACGAAAAGAATATTCATGGAAATTTCCGTAATAGATATAGTTATCATCGTCAGTTATTTGCTGGCGATGATTGTCATCGGTTTGATCCTTAAAAAGCGAGCCGCCAAGAATCTTGATTCGTATTTTTTAGGTGGAAAAACGCTTCCCTATTACATGCTCGGCATTTCTGATGCATCGGGCATGTTCGACATCTCGGGAACCATGTGGATGGTCTATCTTGCTTTTGTATATGGCTTAAAAAGCATGTGGATCCCTTGGTTATGGCCTGTT
Source organism: Sphingobacterium athyrii (assembly GCF_003071065.1). Lineage (GTDB taxonomy): Bacteria > Bacteroidota > Bacteroidia > Sphingobacteriales > Sphingobacteriaceae > Sphingobacterium > Sphingobacterium athyrii. Next base: position 460,955 of record NZ_QCXX01000004.1, read on the forward strand.
TTTAATCAGATTTTTTTGATGGTCTATCTGTCGGTCTGGCTGCGGCGGTCCAATGTCCTGACCGGAGCAGAATGGATCCGTACACGTTTTGGTCATGGTCGGGGAGCTGATGGAGCTTATACCATCGTTATTCTATATGCCATTGTTGCGGTAATGGGTTTTTTATGTTATGGCTTTATTGGTATAGGGAAATTCATGGAAGTTTTTTTTCCGTGGGAACAGGTATCCCGCTTTATTCCCTTAACGATTGACCCGGCAATGGCTCCGCAACTGTATGGTATTTTCTTTACAGCGATAACAACATTTTATGTTATGCTTGGTGGGATGCATAGTATTGTGTGGGCGGATATGGTCAAGTTTGGCATTATGATTATTTCGGGAATTGCCATCGCGGTTATCGCCATGCAGCAGGTTAGCCCCGAGCTATTGGCGGCAAACACACCAGAAGGCTGGGACTCTCCCTTCTTCGGTTGGCACTTGGATTTGGACTGGCGTACTTTACTTCCCTCCATCATGGATCGGATCGCCGATGATCAATACAGTCTTTTTACGGTATTTGTGATGATGATGCTATTTAAAGGCATATTTATGAGCATGGCAGGACCGGCGGCCAACTATGACATGCAGAAGATATTAGCCTGTAGAACCCCTAGAGAGGCCGCTTTAATGAGTGGTTCGGTGTCGGTAATCTTACTTATTCCGCGTTATCTGATGATCATGGGCTTCACAGTGTTAGCACTTGTGTTTTTTAGGGATGAATTTGCACAGATGGGCAATCAGATGGATTTTGAGATCATCTTGCCCAAAGCAATCAGCCGCTTCGGCACAGTTGGGCTGACTGGACTATTGCTGGCGGGGCTATTGGCCGCATTTATGTCTTCTTTCGCTTCAACAGTCAATGCCGCACAGGCTTATCTGGTAAATGATGTACTGCTGAAGTTTATGTACCGGTCTGCTTCACCAAAGAAGCAGATCCGTTTGAGTTATGTAGTTTCTATTGCGGTGGTCGTTTGTAGTACCATTATTGGCTTATATGTGCAGAATATCAATTCGGTATTACAATGGATTGTCTCCGCGTTATATGGTGGTTATATTGCGGCAAATGTATTGAAATGGCACTGGTGGCGTTTTAATGGTGCCGGATTTTTCTGGGGAATGCTAGCGGGTATATTTGGGGCAGTGATACTCCCGCTGTTTTTTCCGGATACCCTTCCGCTCTATTTTTTTCCTTTGCTTTTTGTCCTATCGCTGTTGGGCTGTTTTGCAGGTACATGGTTGTCCCGGCCTACCGAGGAGGAAGTGCTTGTTGATTTTTATGTACGTATACGGCCTTGGGGATTTTGGGGACCCATTCATCAGAAAGCACTGGAAAAATACCCGGATCTCAAGAAGAACGATCATTTTAAGCGGGATATGGCCAATGTGACCGTTGGTATTGTATGGCAATGCTGCCTGACCTTGGTTCCTATGTATATTGTGATCAAACAGGGACAGGGTTTATTGACAACAGTCTTGCTATTGGGTATTACTACACTTATACTTAAAAAGAACTGGTATGATAAAATGACCCGAGAGGAGGAAGAGTATAATGCCTTTATGTTAAAGTACGGGTTAAATAAAACAGATAAGACCGTTACCGAAGAAACGACTATTGATTAACCCCACCAACTGCTTTCCGACAAGACAAAAATAGGCTACCCGTCGTAGGTCGACGAGTGTCCTATTTTGTAAATGGACTGATTGGATCAGCTAGTTACTTGCTTTGACCAGAAAAGGGACGACATAATCTCCCCATTCCAAGGATATATTTCCTTCCGGAGTCGCATTGATTTTAAACTGTTCCTGATTGTTATCAGACATTCCGTTGCTGACCGAAACACGTAGGGCATCGTCTTTGGCGTCATATTTTGTTCCCCATTGGTCCCATACTTTGCTGAACATAAGGGTTGTTTCGTGTTCTCCGGGGATACTATAGAGACCATATTTTCCCGCCGCCAGTTTTTTGCCTTCGACCAGTACATCTTTATTGAATTCGATGGTGGTCGCTTCATTGGCACCTGTACGCCAGACTTTTCCTACGGGAGCGATATCAACACCAAGCTTACGGCCTTTGAGTGAAGGACGACTATAATTGATGTCGATCGTAACCCCATCAGTTGTGGTTACCTTGGTGTTGTCTGGAGGACTCGGGCGTTTGCTTTTGTCTGTCTGGGCGAAGCTAAGTTGACCGATTAAGGTCAAAATTGTTAAAATTAGTACTCTCATATGTGCTTATTTTTTGATTAAACACTTAAATATAAGATTTTTATGTGATGAAAATTTTCTGTTTTTTTAGAACTTGACGAAATCGTGACTGGGAGGCATCAGGCTATATGAATTATAAAATGAGCGTGTATAAAAATAAAAGCCAGCGTTTTAATCACTGGCTTTTATTTTTATACCAAATATTCGAACAATGTTTGGTCTTTGTTGATTTCAATGACATCAAACTTATACTCTTTCATTCTTGCGATCAGTGTTTCGTAATCTTCAGGTTTGTTGAGCTCAATGCCAACTAAGGCCGGACCTCTTTCCCGTTCTGTTTTTTTGATAAACTCAAAACGGGTAATATCATCTTTCGGGCCCAACACTTCAGAAACGAAGAGTTTTAATGCGCCCGGGCGCTGTGGGAAACGGACAATAAAATAATGTTTGTAGCCTTCATAAAGTAACGAGAGTTCTTTGATCTCGCTCATGCGGTCGATATCATTGTTTCCGCCCGATATAATGCAAACGACCTTCTTACCTTTTATTTCTTCCTTGTGAAATTCCAAAGCTGCAACAGAAAGTGCACCTGCTGGTTCGACCACGATGGCGTCTTTATTATATAGTTCCAAGATGCAAGTACAGATTTTTCCCTCTGGAATGGAGCGTGTATCATCTAGTAATTGTTTGGCAATCTCAAATGTGGTCGCGCCAATTTTCTTTACAGCTGCGCCATCAACAAATTTGTTAATGTGTTCCAATTCAATCGGTGCTCCGTTTTCCAGTGCGGCCTGCATGGACGGTGCTCCTTCCGGTTCGACTCCATAACACTTGATTGCTTTATTTTTGCTTTTCAGGTAGTAACTTGCTCCTGCCGCAAGCCCGCCACCACCGATCGGAATAAAGATGGCATCCATATCAGGAAGATCCTGTAAAGCTTCGACGGCCACGGTGCCTTGTCCTTCCACAACCTTGAGATCATCAAATGGAGGAATAAAGGTCATGCCATGCTCTTCCGTGTAAGCCAGTGCCGCTTTTTGGCAATCGTCAAACGTATCTCCGGTCAATACAATTTCAACATTGCCATTGCCCCACATTTCAGTTTGGGAGATTTTCTGGCGCGGTGTTGGACCGGGCATAAAGATAACCCCTTTAATGTCCAGTTTTTTGCATGAAAAGGCGACACCCTGAGCATGATTACCAGCACTCGCACAGACGACGCCCCGTTGGCGCTCTTCCGCTGTCAGGGAAATAATCTTGTTGTAGGCACCACGCAGTTTATAGGAACGGACGACCTGTAAATCTTCCCGTTTGAGATAGACTTCTGCGCCATATTTTTCAGATAAATGGCGGTTATATTGTAAAGGCGTACGATTGACCACCGATTTGATGCGCTCAAGTGTAGCTTCGGAATCGATGTTTAAGGTTGATAGATCCATTTTTTTAATAGGGTGATTAAGGTTGTCTTTTGATAAAAAAAGGCTGCAGATGCAGCCTTCCATTTTCTATATCTTTTCTTGGATGAGGCTTTTTAAGTCATCATCACAAATATTTTTCTTTGCGTCGGCCAACACCAAAAAGCGTTGATAGCAATCTGCTAGATCATCTTTTTCAAGATGGAAACCAAGGCGCTCCAAATGGTGTTTAAGTGCATGTCTTCCTGAACGGGCCGTCAAGATGATATCTGCTTCATCAAGGCCTACATCTTCAGGTCTGATGATTTCGTAATTTTCGCGGTGCTTTAAGAAGCCATCTTGATGGATGCCTGAACTATGGGCAAAGGCATTCCGGCCAACAATCGCTTTATTGGGTTGCACGGGCATGTTCATCATATCGCTCACTTTACGGGATAGATAGGTAAACATACGGCTATCGATATTCGAAGTTAGGCTTCCGAAAGCTTGGTTATGCACTTTAAGAATCATCGCAACTTCTTCCAATGACGTATTACCGGCACGTTCGCCGATACCATTGATGGTACATTCTACCTGACGGGCACCGTTTTGTATCGCGGCGATGGAGTTGGCCGTAGCAAGCCCCAGATCATTGTGACAGTGTGCAGAAATAATGGCTTGATCGATATTACGTACATTTTCCTTAAGATACTTGATTTTTGAACCATATTGGTCCGGTAAACAGTACCCGTTGGTATCGGGAATATTGACAACTGTTGCACCGGCAGCAATAACTGATTCAATCATTTTAGCCAAAAACTCCAAGTCAGCACGACCGGCATCTTCAGCGTAAAACTCGACATCTTCCACATAAGATTTAGCATGTTTTACAGCTGCAACGGCACGTTCTAAAATTTCTTCTCTTGTACTGTTGAATTTATATTTGATGTGCATGTCCGAAGAACCAATTCCGGTATGAATACGTGGACGTTTGGCATATTTCAATGCTTCCGCAGCTACGTCGATATCGTTTTGATTGGCACGGGTCAATGCACATATAATAACATCATTCACCGCCTTGGACAACTCTACGACAGATTGGAAATCTCCGGGACTGGAAACAGGAAAACCGGCTTCGATAATATCAACACCCAGTTTTTCTAAGTCCTTTGCGATCTCAATTTTCTCTGGAGTAGTTAATTGGCATCCCGGTACCTGTTCGCCATCACGCAATGTGGTGTCGAAGATGTAAAGATGATTAGGATCGTGTAACATAATTTCTTAATTCAAAAGATTTATAACTAAAGAAGTATGGGGCAAAGAGTGTGAGTGCATCGACCTTTTTTGGTTTGTTGCACCAAAATCTCATTACTCCATACGTATATCTCATTACTATTTAATAAACTCCAATACTTTCTCGCCCATTTCCTGGGTACCCAAGACTTTAGAAGCTTCTGTATTGGCATTCGCAATATCACCGGTTCTCCAGCCTGCTTTGAGCGTTTGGGCAACCGCATTAGTAACTGCTTTTGCTTCTTCCTGTAGACCGAAGCTGATGTCGAGCATTAAAGCAGCGGATAAAATTGAAGCAAGTGGATTCGCTTTATTCTGGCCAGCAATATCATGTGCCGAGCCATGGATAGGCTCGAAGAAACCTGTGCCATCACCAACAGAAGCTGAGGCCAACATACCCATTGAACCCGCAATCTGAGATGCTTCATCAGTCAAAATATCACCAAAAAGATTCGCTGTTAATACCACGTCAAATTTCTTTGGATTCTTGACCAATTGCATTGCTGCATTGTCAATAAACATGTGTTCAGTTTCAACATCTGGATATTCTTTTGCAATTTCTTGTACCACCTCTCTCCATAAGCGGGAAGTTTCCAATACATTAGCTTTATCGACCGAGCATAATCTTTTGTTACGCGTACGGGCGGCATCATAAGCTTTACGTGCGATACGCTCTACTTCATAACGGTGATAGTTCATCAAATCCGAAGCGAAGGTATTGTCCTCATTACGGTTTTTCTCACCGAAATACACATCACCCGTCAACTCACGGAAAAAAAGAATATCTGTTCCTTGGAGAATTTCAGGTTTTAAACTTGATGCATCCAATAGTTCATCAAATAAAAGGATAGGACGCAGATTGGCATATAACCCCAATTCTTTCCGGATTTTCAACAAACCCTGTTCTGGTCTAACCTTGGCTGAAGGATCATTATCGTACTTGATATGTCCGATCGCGCCAAAAAGGATGGCATCTGATGCTTTGGCTTTTGCTAACGTCTCGTCAGGAAGCGGATTGCCGGTAGCTTCAATAGCCGTATGGCCCATGATTGCTTCATCAAAACTGAATTCATGACCATAATTTTCACCGATCTTTTCTAAAACTTTTTTACCCCATGTGGTTACTTCTTGGCCGATGCCGTCTCCAGGTATGATTAAAATATTTTTTTTCATTGTTTTTATTCGTATTGAGATATGAGTCTTGAGATGCTATTTTTATAAAATTTGAATATCCATCCGCTCATGTCCATTGTCTAATATCTGTTATCTTTCGTCTAAATATCTATTGTCAATTGTCGTTTTCCACAATTTTTATGTTGATAAAGTCTCTTTTTTGTGGATAACTCGTTCTACGGACTTAATTTCACCCTTTTCCAGTACCATCCTGTTGTCTATACAGGTCGGTAATTGGGATTGGAAATGACCGACATAAATAAGGGTCTGCCCATTCTTGCTCAGGTCATCAATCACATCATTAAAATATTGTGATTGTTCCTTATCCAATCCTTGGCAAGGTTCATCTAATATAAGCAATTCAGGATGTTTTACAATGGTGCGCGCCAGCAATGCCAATCGCTGTTGGCCTAAAGGTAAAGATCCTAATGTTTTATGTTTCACGTCTTTGAGGTCAAAAAAATGGAGTACCTGATCAAGCTTCTGCTGTTGTTCATAGCCCAATTTTTGATACAGGCTCATTGAATCGAAGAATCCCGAAGCAATGGTCTGGCCTACATTGGCATTCATATCGTAGTACCAATGTAATTCGGGAGAAATAATCCCCAGGTGCGCTTTGATTTCCCATATACTTTCTCCTGATCCTCTCTTTTTACCAAAAAGATGGATGTCATTTGCGTAAGCTTGGGGGTGATCACCGTTGATCAGACTTAATAAAGTCGATTTTCCCGATCCATTATGTCCTTGCAGCAGCCATTTTTCTCCTGCTTTTACTTCCCAATCAATGTTTTTCAAGACCTGCTTTTCACCGTATGAAATGTTGATCTGCCGCATCTTGACCATCGTTGGGTCGGAGATTTTGGGTGACTGCAGTAAGAAATAGGGTAATTCCTTGCGTTTCCGTGGTATGCCCCGTGAAATTTCACCGCTATGTTGACGGAGAACAATTTTTCCATTCTGGATTTCGGCAAAACGATTAATACAATCCGGTTGTTCGTCATCATTGCTGATCAGTAGGAGGGATACGCCCTTGTCCGCAAGCTGATCGAAGATCTGGTTCAGGTCTTTTCGGGATTGTACATCAAGTCCGGTATAAGGCTGGTCGATAACCAAGACCTGCGGCTGAAGCCAAAGTGCTTTGACCAATTGTAAGCGTTTATGCTCGCCGCTGGAAAGTTCGATCAATTGTTGGTCTTTGAAATTTTCAAATCCAAATATGGTAAGGTAAGGTGCCACATCTTCGAAGGCCAGCTGTTCTTCCTTCGCAAAATGTTTCAATTCAGCAAAAACCGTTAAGGTATCGTTTTTTGCAAACTTGTTATAACGTTGTTGGTAATAGAAGTTGCGATCACCTTCAAGATTGGTAAACTGAAACCAATTGGATACGTAATGCACAACTGGAGGAAGGGAACTATTGTTATCCAGATGAAAGGATATGGTGCCCTCATATTTTAATTGCCCTGCAATTGCTTTTGCAAGCGTTGTTTTTCCTGTGCCACTGGGACCACCTAAGATCCACTGTTCTCCAGGAAAAATTTGCCAATTTAAATCTTGCAGTACGGAATCTTTACCGTGCTGAATCGTTAAATTGGCAATATGGACGACTGGGTCTACCATTTTTTGGTTGTTTCAAATGATTCAATTAAATCTTTTTGATTAAGGATAAAATCGATGTCATCGTATCCATTGATCAAGCATGATTTTTTGTATGGATTGATTTCAAATTCAAATTGATCACCGGTCTCGGTTAACATAACCGTTTGTTTTTCGAGATCAACGATAATTTGGGTATTTGGGTTTTGGTGGACCAATTCGAAGATTTTCTCTAAAAATTCTTCGGGAACCTGAATAGGCAGTACGCCATTATTAAGCGCATTACCTTTAAATATATCCGCAAAAAACGAACTGATAACGACATCAAAACCATAGTCCTGGATTGCCCAGGCTGCGTGTTCACGACTGGAACCGCAGCCGAAGTTTTTGCCGGCAACCAATATTTTCCCTGAATAGATTGGATTGTTCAATACGAAATCTGCTTTTGGCTGATTATCGCTATCAAAGCGCCAGTCGCGGAATAAATTATTGCCAAATCCTTCACGTGTGGTCGCTTTTAGAAAACGCGCTGGTATGATCTGATCGGTATCAATATTTTCGATCGGTAGTGGAACTACCTGTGAAGTTAAAGTTTCAAATTTTTTCATGATAAAAATTTAGTAAGTCAGAATTAAAAAAATGGAGTTAGTTATATTAACTCCCTTACATCTGTTACTTTACCCGTTACTGCTGCTGCTGCTGCTGTCAGTGGAGATACCAGCATGGTGCGTGCATTAGGCCCCTGACGTCCTTCGAAGTTTCTATTTGAAGTTGAAACGCAATATTTACCCGCAGGAATTTTGTCTTCGTTCATGCCTAAACATGCGGAACATCCCGGTTCGCGTAATTGGAATCCCGCGGCTTCAAATATTTTATCCAAGCCTTCTTCTTTGGCTTGTTTTTCTACCTGTTTTGATCCGGGAACAATCCATACTTCGACGTCCTGTGCCTTTTGTTTTCCTTTAACGAATGAGGCGACCTCACGTAAATCTTCGATACGGGAGTTGGTACAGCTTCCGATGAAAACGTAATCCACACGGTTACCTAAGACCGTGGAATCATCTTTAAAGCCCATGTAGTCCAGTGCTTTTTGATAGGATGGTCTTTCTGATTCCGGTTGTGCATTAGTTGCCGGGATATGCTCGGCGATACCCATACCCATGCCCGGGTTTGTACCATAGGTAATCATAGGAGCGATGTCAGCTGCGTCAAATGACAATACTTTATCAAAAATGGCATCTTCATCGGAATATAATGTTTTCCAATACGCTAAGGCTTGGTCCCATTCTTCTCCTTTTGGTGCGAATTCGCGGCCTTCTACATAATCAAATGTGATTTGATCCGGTGCAATAAGCCCTCCGCGTGCCCCCATTTCGATACTCATATTACAGATGGTCATACGCGCTTCCATGCTCAAAGAGCGGATGGCTGAACCAGCATATTCGATAAAATATCCTGTACCACCTGCGGCAGAAATCTTGGCGATAATATAGAGGATAATATCTTTTGCGCCAACCCCCTTTTGTAAAGTACCATTGACTTCAATTTTCATGGTTTTAGGCTTGGACTGCAATAAACATTGTGTCGCAAAGACCTGTTCAACCTGAGAGGTTCCGATACCAAAAGCAATAGCTCCAAAGGCTCCATGCGTTGATGTATGGCTATCCCCACAGACCATTGTTTTACCCGGTAGTGTGATACCCAACTCAGGACCAATCACGTGTACGATTCCTTGGTAAGGATGTCCCAAACCATATAATTCAATGCCAAATTCAGCACAATTTTTGGTTAGCATATCAACTTGATATCGCGATAGCTCTTCTTTGATCGGCAAATGTTGGTTGAGTGTCGGTACGTTATGGTCGGCAGTTGCTACCGTTTGCTTTGGACGAAAAACTGGGATTCCTCTTTTGCGTAGGCCATCAAAAGCTTGCGGTGAAGTAACTTCATGAATCAAGTGGGTATCGATATATATAATATCCGGAAACCCTTCTTCACGCTTGACGACGTGAGCATCCCAAATCTTTTCTACTAATGTTTTTGACATTTTTTAATCTCTCTTATGTTATTTTTATTTTAATCAGGGTGATATTGTAAATGTCTCAATATCACCCTGATTTCAATAGACTAAATTACGAAATATTCATGATTTTAGCGCATATCTGTAGATTGAATTCACCCAGACATGCTATGCTTTAAAAAAACAAATAATTCGTATAAATATTTAAACGGTTTTGATTGCTTTCATTGCAGTCATCGCCTTACGCAATTTACGTCCAACGATTTCCACAGGATGGTCACGCAAAATTTCATTGATGACAACCAACTGTGCGTTATCAACAGCAGCATCTTTACCTTCGTTGAAGTTTTTACCTACTAGGTCGGTATCAACAGTTTTCATGAAATCAGCCAATAAAGGTTTACAAGCCTGATCAAATAGGTAACAACCATATTCCGCTGTATCAGAAATAACACGGTTCATTTCGAACAATTTCTTACGGGCGATTGTGTTGGCAATCAATGGGGTTTCGTGCAATGATTCGTAGTAAGCTGATTCCGGTTTGATACCTGCTTCAACCATTGTTTCGAAAGCCAATTCAACGCCTGCGCGGATGAAAGCAACCATTAGCGTATAGTTATCGAAATACTCTTGCTCGTTGATTTTAACATCGCCAGCAGGTGTTTTCTCAAATGCAGTCTCACCTGTTTCAGCTCTCCATTTCAATAAGTTGGCATCACCGTTTGCCCAATCTTCCATCATGGTCTTGCTAAAGTGACCGGACATGATATCGTCTTGGTGTTTTTGGAACAATGGACGCATGATATCTTTTAATTCTTCGGAGATCTCAAAAGCTTTCACTTTTGCAGGGTTGCTCAAACGATCCATCATACCGCTTACACCACCATGTTTTAACGCTTCAGTGATCACTTCTACTCCGTATTGTACTAATTTGGATGCATAACCGGCCTCAATTCCTTTTTCGATCATTTTGTCGAAAGACAAGATCGAACCTGTTTGTAACAAACCACAAAGGATTGTTTGCTCACCCATTAAATCTGATTTTACCTCGGCTACAAATGAAGATTTCAATACACCGGCTTTGTGGCCACCTGTTCCTACACAGTATGCTTTTGCTTCAGCCCAACCTTTTCCTTGTGGATCATTCTCTGGGTGAACAGCGATCAAAGTAGGGACACCGAAACCACGAAGGTATTCTGCGCGAACTTCAGAACCCGGACATTTTGGAGCAACCATGATAACGGTGATATCTTTACGGATTTGCATACCTTCTTCAACAATGTTGAAACCGTGTGAATAAGATAATGTTGCACCTTCTTTCATCAAAGGCATGACCGCGTTGATCACTGAAGTATGTTGTTTATCAGGAGTCAAGTTAATGACCAAATCTGCTGTTGGGATTAATTCTTCGTAAGTTCCTACGTTAAAATTGTTGTCCGTAGCATTTTTCCAAGAATCTCTTTTTTGTTCAATAGCTTCTTTACGTAAAGCATAAGAAACGTCCAGTCCGCTATCTCTTAAGTTTAAACCTTGGTTCAAGCCTTGTGCACCGCATCCTACGATTACGATTTTTTTACCTTTTAAAGCATTTACTCCATCCGTAAATTCGGTGTTGTCCATGAATTCAGCGTGACTTAATTGTTCTAACTGCTCTCTAAGCGGTAAGGTGTTGAAATAATTTGCCATTGTTTTGATTTAGTATTGAGTAATGAGATATGAGAATTGAGATTTTGGTTTTTCTAGCTTATGGCTTACCAGCTTTCTTTCTTCTCTTTTTATTTTTTAATTTCTATTTTTTTAATTTATAAACATCTGCGTTGTGCCAAAGCATAACCATAATGAACATTATCATGTCCTGAGGTCAAAGCGATAACATCTTCGACCGTATCCATTGGATAACCATAGGTTGCTGTTGAAAACGAGGTAATCGATCCAAAAAGGCCATTTTCATAGTCTTTGGCGATCTGTTCAATGCTTTGGATAGCGATTGCCTTTAGTTCATCAATCTCAGCCTGCTCAACAAAACGTGTGGGCTTAGTATCTTTTCTATAATCTTCATTGTATTTTACCCAAGCGGTATCCGCTTTGATACCGGTACGAACATAGACCAAAGTCTGTGTACTTACAACGATATGTCCAAAATTCCAGATAATATTGTTGTTAAATCCAGCAGGGATTTTGTTGAGTTGTTCTATGGAAAGGCTATCCACTAATTCAATGAATTTTTGGCGGGCCTGTAAGATAAATTTAAATGTTTCTTGCATCTGATTACATGGTAAATACATCATCCCGTTTGTCGAGATATTCATTTTCAACGATTTCTATCGACGGTTCCTGTGCTTCAAACTGCACCAATTTGGAGTGGAAGCCAGCACTATCTTTAATGATGGCAATACGGGCGCCACGTACAAATTCAATTAACCCGTATTTTGTCAATTCCTCGGTGAGCTTATCAATTTCTTCACGGTGACCTGCGGTTTCGAACACGATGTAATCGTTGCGGATCACAACCACATTGGCTCCATATTGACGTAGTAAACGCTCAACATATACTTTTTCATTGACAACGTCTGCAGGTACTTTATATAAGGCCTGTTCTTGCCAGATCACTTCGTCATTGGTATTATAGTAGGCTTTAAGGATATCTATCTGCTTTTCCAACTGACGACAAAGCTTGCGCAACACATCTTCCGCTTCTGTAATGACAATGGTGAAACGATGTATACCTTCTACTTCAGAAGGCGATGTGTTTAAACTTTCGATATTGATTTTTCTTCTTGAAAAAATCGTTGAGATCCTTCCGATAAGGCCGATAGAATTCTCTGTGTATAGGGTAATGGTATATTCTTGTTTTTCCATTTTGACTTTTTACTTTAATCGAATCTCCGATACGGATGTTCCTTGTGCAACCATCGGGAATACATTGTTTTCCTTTCCTACCATAACTTCCAATAGATAAGCACCATCGTGGTCAAGCATGGTCTGAAGGGCATTGCGGAGATCTTTCCGTTCCGAAATTTTCTGTCCATCGATATAATAACCTTTGGCAACTGCAACAAAGTCAGGACTGGTGATATTCACAAATGAATAGCGTTTGTCATGGAACAGTTGCTGCCATTGACGTACCATACCCAAGAACTCGTTGTTCAAGATCATGATTTTCACCTTCGCGCCAAATTGCATGATAGTTCCCAGTTCCTGAATGGTCATTTGGATACCACCGTCACCGATGATGGCTACGACAGTTTTCTCAGGGGCGCCATACCAGGCACCAATCGCTGCAGGAAGGCCAAAGCCCATGGTTCCCAATCCGCCTGATGTTACGTTTGATTTGCTCTTGTTAAATTTTGCATAGCGACATGTGACCATCTGATGTTGACCAACGTCTGTGGTTATGATTGCATCTCCACCGGTTAATTCATTCAACACATTGATCACCTCGCCCATGGTCATGATATCCGTTTTTGGATGCAATTCATCTGTGATGACTTCTTTGATTTCCTCTTTTTCGAGTTCACGGAATTGGGCCAACCAAGCGGAATGATCCACGGCTTTAACCAGTTCAGTCAACATTGGAAGAGATTCTTTGCAGTCTCCCCACACGGGAACGGTTGTTTGTACATTTTTATCAATCTCGGCCGGGTCGATATCCAGATGGATCACTTTTGCCTGCTTGGCATATTTGTCCAATCGGCCAGTGACGCGGTCATCGAAACGCATACCGATAGCAATTAAAACATCACATTCGTTGGTCATGACGTTTGGTGCATAGTTACCGTGCATCCCCAACATACCGACATGAAGTTTGTGGTCTGTAGGAAGCGCGCTCAATCCCATGACAGTAGCGGCGGAAGGAATGCCTGTTTTTTCGATAAAAGCTTTGAACTCTTCTTCTGCCTTTCCTAGGATAATCCCCTGGCCAAAAAGTACAAATGGTTTTTTTGCATTATTGATCAACTCAGCAGCTTGTTCGATATACTCCTTACGAACCTGCGGAGCAGGTCTATAACTACGCACATGATTGCATTTTTCGTAACCGAAGTAATCGAACAGTTGAATTTGTGCATTCTTGGTGATATCGATCAATACGGGGCCCGGACGACCGGTGCTGGCAATATAAAATGCTTTAGCGAGTGCGGCTGGAATTTCAGTAGCGTCAGTGACTTGATAGTTCCACTTGGTGACCGGTGCGGTGATATTGATGACATCCGTTTCCTGAAATGCATCCGTTCCCAATAGTGAAGCAAATACCTGGCCTGTAATACAGACGATCGGGTTACTGTCGATCATGGCATCTGCCAGTCCGGTAACCAGGTTTGTTGCTCCGGGACCACTCGTCGCGAAGACGACACCTGTACGACCGGAAGTTCTTGCATAACCTTGGGCCGCATGGATTCCTCCTTGCTCATGGCGCACCAAGATATGTTTCAAACGATCCGTATAATCATAAAGGGCATCATAAATGGGCATGATCGCGCCACCCGGATAGCCAAATACGGTATCAACTCCTTCGCTCAATAAGGCCTCCATAACAGCTTTCGATCCCGAAATTTGTGTCGGAGTTTCCTGCTTGGCAGCAGCCTTATTTTCTGTTATTTCCAGTGTACTCATTACGTTGATTTTTTAGTTTTGTTGATTATTCAGTCTTTTTTAGTCTTTAGATATTAGATCTGGAGAGATTAGATCGAAGACTTTGTTTGTTTAAATCTCCAGCACCAAGTGTCTCCATTTTTTTTGATTTCTACAGATCAGTTACACAACCTTCTGAAGCGTCGGCTACGGTCTTAGCATATTTATATAACACGCCTTTACTGACTTTCAAAGCCGGTTGTACCCATGCTGCACGACGTTGTGCAATCTCCTCATCGGAAAGGTTCACATTGATCGTATTGTTGACAGCATCAATCTCGATGATATCGTCATCATGCACTAAGCCAATTAACCCGCCTTTGTAAGATTCAGGTGTAATGTGGCCTACAACGAAACCGTGTGTACCGCCAGAGAAACGCCCATCTGTAATGAGTGCCACTGATTTACCTAAGCCGGCACCGATAATTAATGAGGTCGGTTTGAGCATTTCCGGCATACCTGGAGCACCTACTGGGCCTTCATTTTTAATAACCACAACATCTCCGGGCTTAATTCTGCCTGAGGCAATTCCTGCTACTAAGTCATGTTCGCCATCGAATACACGTGCGGGACCTGTGAATTTTTCGCCTTCTTTGCCTGATATCTTTGCTACGGAACCTTTTTCAGCCAGATTTCCGTAAAGGATCTGTAAGTGTCCTGTTGCTTTGATTGGGTTGCTCAATGGTTTGATAATAGGCTGGTCATATTCCATAATGGATTTGACATCCGCTAAGTTTTCAGCAACAGTTTTTCCAGTTACGGTGATACAATCACCATGTAATAAACCTTCGTCCAAAAGGTATTTCATCACAGCGGGAGTTCCACCATATTGTTGAAGATCTTGCATCAAGTATTTGCCAGAAGGTTTAAAGTCTGCCAATACAGGTGTTTCGTCACTCATGCGCTGGAAGTCATCTTGTGAGATATCAACGCCTACAGCCTTACCGATCGCAATAAAGTGAAGCACGGCATTGGTACTACCTCCTAAGATCACGATGGTACGTAATGCATTTTCGAATGCTTTGCGCGTCATGATATCGGAAGGTTTGATATCTTTTTCAAGTAGGGTACGGATATGTTTACCAGCTTCTAGACATTCATTTTTCTTTTCAGCTGAGATTGCCGGATTAGAGGAAGAGTACGGTAAGCTCATTCCCAACGCTTCAATTGCTGAAGCCATCGTATTTGCTGTATACATGCCGCCACAAGCACCGGCGCCAGGGCAGGTATGTTTGATAATACCTTCGTAATCTTCATCGGAGAGATTGCCGCAGATACGTTGTCCTAAGGCTTCAAAAGCAGAAACGATATTGAGTTCCTCTCCTTTGTAATGTCCGGGTGCAATTGTACCGCCATAGACCATGAGCGAGGGGCGATCCAAACGTGCCATCGCCATGATGGCGCCGGGCATATTTTTATCACATCCGGGAATAGAGATTAGACCATCGTAATATTGACCGCCACAGATCGTTTCAATGCTGTCAGCGATTACATCACGACTTACCAAGGAGTAACGCATACCATCCGTACCGTTGCTCATGCCGTCACTGACACCAATGGTACCAAAGGTCAGACCCACTAAGTCATTGTTCCAAACACCTTTTTTGACGATCTGTGCCAAATCATTGAGGTGCATATTACACGTATTACCATCGTATCCCATGCTGGCAATACCGACCTGCGCCTTGTCCATATCGGCATCTGTCAGGCCGATACCGTAAAGCATTGCTTTAGCAGCAGGTTGCGTTTCGTCTTGTGTAAATGTACGGCTGTATTTGTTCATTGCATTTTCGCCGTTAGATGATGACTTCATAATTTTCGTTCTCTAATACTAAATTTTTATATCTTCTTTGGATCGACGCACCTATGCTGTGTTCCCACTCTTCTTGATAGATGACATCGTCGACTTGTTTGATTCCGATAATTTCAGCAGCTGTACCGCATAAGAATGCACTATCAGCTGTATAGATATCTTCTACTGTCAATTGTTTTTCAACGACTTCGAAATTCAGTTTTTTACAGATGTTTTTAACGGTCTGCCGTGTAATGCCGGGAAAAATGTTTTTCGCTGGCGGTGTATAAATTTTGAAATCTTTCTCAATAAAAATATTCTCGCTGGAAGCTTGGGCAACGAAGCCTTCATGATCAAGCATAAGTGCCTCATCAAAACCCCTGTTGATGGCTTCTGTCGTCGCTAGAATAGAGTTTACATATTGACCTGATATTTTCGAGTCCGTTTTAAAAGATTTTGGATTAGGTCTTTTAATATCAGAGATGCATACACGTAACAGATTTTGACCAAGATAAGGTCCCCATTCCCAGGCGGCAATCATCAGATTAGCCTCCGTGGAAGAAGTCAGGTGCATATTCGAGCCGGTGAGTACCAATGGACGGATGTAGGCCTCCCGTAAGTTGTTGATAGCCAAAAGCTCATAACATTTATCAATTAGCTCCCTGTTACTCCATCGATAAGGGATATTCACCGCTTCGCAGGATTTCTTCAATCGGTCAAAATGTTTGTCCGCTTTAAAGATGCGCGGACCATTGTGGGTGTTGTACGCGCGTAAACCATCGAATACAGCGTAGCCATAGTGAAGCGATTGTGCAAAGGGATTCAATGCAGCCTCGGAGGCTTTTACAAAGGCTCCATCCAAATAAATCAATGTGTTCTTGTCGTAGTATTTCATAACCCAAAATTTACCTATATAAATAATTTCCCTTTTTGGTTTTTGCTGGTAAATCATGCTATCTCAGGCCGCTGTAAAAACCTTCGATTTTCATTTCCTCAAGGTAGCAGGAATTACAATAATTGGCAATAGGTAAAGTGCTAATTTTCTATTTAGAATAAAATTTTAAAATTTTATATTTTTAAAAATTTTAAACTGCATTTTAAGCTATTGATCGGTTTTTAATTTTGTTAGTCGTATACCGTATTTAAAATTGGTCTACCTGGTCAAAAAATTATTTTTTGTTACAAAGGGCAAATTTCTTCCTAAAATGAAGAAATTGTCAAAAAAACTTTAAAAAAAAAGCTTCCGATATTTCTATCGGAAGCTCTTCAATATTTTAAAACCAATTGATTTAATCTCCGATAATTCCTTCAGCAAGCACGGTAATGACATTGTCTTTTGCTTCCACAACACCACCTTTAATGAACACTTCTTGTCCACCTTTACCTTGTTGAATAATTACTTTTCCATCTTCCAAAGTAGAAACAATTGCCGCGTGGTCTTTCAAAATTTGAAAAGAGCCCGCAGAGCCAGGGACCGTAACAGATGTTACTTCGCCTTCGTATACTAATTTGTCGGGAGTGATAATTGTTAATTTCATTATTCTTAGATATAATCTAAATTAAACTGCTTCTGCTAATAATTTCTTACCTTTTTCGATAGCATCATCAATGTTACCTACCAAGTTGAAGGCAGCTTCTGGATATTCATCAACCTCACCATCAATGATCATGTTAAATCCTTTGATGGTATCTTTGATGTCTACCAATACACCTTTTAAACCTGTAAATTGTTCTGCTACGTGGAAAGGTTGTGATAAGAAACGTTGTACACGACGTGCACGGTGAACGGTTAGCTTATCTTCTTCGGATAACTCGTCCATACCTAAGATGGCGATGATATCTTGCAATTCTTTGTAACGTTGAAGAATTTCTTTCACACGTTGTGCGGTATCGTAATGTTCAGCACCTAAAACAGCAGGAGAAAGGATACGTGATGTAGAATCCAATGGATCCACAGCAGGATAGATACCTAACTCAGCAATTTTACGGGACAATACTGTAGTTGCATCCAAGTGAGCAAATGTTGTCGCAGGAGCAGGGTCAGTTAAGTCATCGGCAGGTACATATACCGCTTGTACTGAAGTAATAGATCCGTTTTTAGTTGAAGTGATACGCTCCTGCATTAAACCCATTTCTGTAGCTAATGTCGGTTGGTAACCTACAGCTGAAGGCATACGGCCTAACAACGCGGATACTTCAGAACCTGCTTGTGTAAAACGGAAGATGTTATCGATAAAGAATAGGACGTCACGACCTTGACCTTCGCCATCACCATCACGGAAATATTCCGCAACAGTCAAACCTGACAAAGCAACACGTGCACGTGCACCGGGAGGCTCATTCATCTGACCGAATACGAAAGTACATTTAGAGTCTTTCATTAATTCATGGTCAACAGTATCCAAAGGCCATTCACCTTTCTCCATGCCTTCCATAAAATGCTCGCCGTATTTGATGATACCAGATTCCAACATCTCACGCAATAAGTCATTACCTTCACGTGTACGTTCACCTACACCGGCAAATACGGAAAGACCACCGTGACCTTTAGCGATGTTGTTGATTAATTCTTGGATTAATACAGTTTTACCTACACCGGCACCACCGAATAAACCAATTTTACCACCTTTAGCATATGGCTCTAAAAGGTCAATAACTTTGATACCAGTAAAAAGTACTTCGGATTCAGTGGATAGATCTTCGAATTTAGGAGGGACGTTGTGGATAGGACGACCATTCTCTTTACTCAAATTTTGGATACCATCAATGGCATCACCAACTACATTGAATACACGACCTTTGATTTCTTCACCAACAGGCATTTTGATAGGAGCACCAGTATCGACAACTTCCATTCCGCGAACCAAACCTTCAGTTGCGTCCATGGCAATTGTACGTACACGATCCTGACCTAAGTGTTGTTGAACTTCCAATACAACACGTTGTCCATTTTCTTTTTGAATGTACAATGCATCGTAAATTTTAGGTAGATTTTCACTGTCGGCGAAGTTGACGTCAACAACTGGGCCGATAATCTGCGCTATTTTACCAATCTTGGGCATATTATAGGGACTAAATATTTATTAATCAATTTTATATAAGAGACATAAAAGGCCTCTTTTTTGGTCAGCAAAAATAAGGTTATTCGTTTTTAAAAACAAATAGAATTTGTAATTAAATTATATTTTCATTAATGTAGGTCAAAATGTTATCTCTTGTAATTCTGTGAGTTTCGACTCTTGTTGTTGCAAATATACTATTTCGGCGTATTGGCGACACTATTTTTTTGAATTGCTGCTCCTTTCCGACGTTCGTACGATGAGGCTCAGCGTGTATATAAATGTGATCGACCTGAAGCGGGGTCTTCATGAGGAGCCGCTTCAGGTCGATGAGAATTCTGTATAATATCGTTTTATGAAGACCTGACTAGATCTTTTTATTTAATTCATCTTGCAATTGACGTTTCAGTAATTGTTCTTTTTCCATGGCTTTTTTACGGAATGTCGCAAATTCCTCTTGTGATTGTTCTGCTGTCTTTTGAAATTCTACTGTATCGACTTTCGCTTTTCTATAGGAAATTAAAAAGATGAAAGTCGCTACAGCCAAGACGGCGATGATGGTCCAGACGACCGTACTGTATAAGCTCTTGGATGTATTGATACCCAAGAATGAAAAGCTATCTGTCTTTTGTTGCTCCTGTGCGAGTTGATCCTTTAATGTCTGAATAGAATCTTGCAAATTTTTGGTGTTTGATGAATAATTGCTGGATGAGGATTTTAGGGAATTGATTTCCTTATGCAGCTTTGCAACAGTATCAACAACATTTCTTTTGACGATATCAAGGTTGGTTTTGCGCACCATCTTGAAGTCATAATTGTTTTTCGATATATAATTTAAGTGATCAAATTGATTTGCCAAGCTCCCTTTTTTTAGTCCATCCGGGCTGTATTTGTAAGCGTTATTGGCCTGCTGGGTGGCGGTAACCGGCGCTGCTGCAGGAGTTTGAGCCTGTAATAAAGTGTACGATGAAATAAATAAAATCGTAAAGAATACAAATGCTAATCTCAATTTGCTCATGTTGTCTATCGTTATTATAATAAGTTTAATCAGAATATTCCAGCTGCAAAGCTAGCATATGCCTGTGATAAATATAAGGAATTATTGAAAAAACGAAAATTGAAAGTGAAATATATTCCGATTATAGTCTATCCTTTTGGTAGGTATCTTTATGTTTCGAGGCCCCAGCTAGGCAGATAACGGAGAAATGACATAATTTTCTCTTTATAGATTGCTGTATTTAGCTTAAAATAATATGCCCCTTTTTTGGAATTTTCTTTGTCTTTTTCCTGTAGTTTGATGATTAAGCCCGATGAGAGTAGTTTCCGACTAAAGTTACGCTTGTCAAGCTCGATATTATAGACACCTTCATATAAGGCTGCGATTTGTGGAATCGTGAATTTTTCCGGTAGCAGTTCGAATAGAATAGGATATAGCGCTGCTTTCATACGTAGGCGGTGTTGTGCCGATGATATCATTTGTTCGTGATCGAATATCAGTGTAGGATGCTGTTGTAATGGAAACCATTTTGCTTCGTAATCGTCGCTTAAGATATGCTTATATTGTTGGGTGTCGATCAATGCAAAATAGCAGATACTTATCACTCGGTCATTGGGTTCGCGTTTGGGCTCGCCGAAGACACTGCATTGCTCCATATAGACATTTTCGAGACCTGTTAATTTTTTCAACACCCGGCTGGCAGATTCTTCTGGACTTTCGTTGGGTTGAACAAAACCACCCATCAAACTCCATTTATTTCTTTCAGGTTCAAAATCACGCTTGATCAACAATACTTCTAGGGATTCCCCATTGAAGCCAAATATAATACAGTCTACAGCTAAAAGAATCCCTGAATCTTTTTTATAATATTCCATTGTCTATTGTTTTTTATCTCTTTTTTTGATTTCCTCCCGTTTTCATGATCAAAACTATAAAGTGACTAGCTAAAAATAAGTACAATACTTGGTCGGTAACTGATTGAAAAATGTTTCAATATAACATATACAGGCATTTGGGCTCATCATGATTAACGGGATGAAGTTAATTCATTTTTTTAAATATGAAAATTTTCTTTCAAATTCAAAAAAATAAATGTTTATTTGACACTAATTATTTTTGAATGCTTATCTTCGATTGAGGGCACTGAAAAAAATAATGCTAGAAACAATTATAAGTTATAAACCAAATTCAGCAAAAATGAATGAATCATATGTCATCGGGATAGATTACGGAAGCGATTCTGTCCGTTCTGTATTGGTCGATGCGATTAATGGAGAAGAAATATCATCTTCAGTATTTTATTATCCACGATGGAAAAGAGGGGAATACTGCGATGCTGCATCGAGTCAGTTTAGACAACATCCCTTAGATTACATCGAAGGTCTGGAGGCGACAGTAAGGGATTGTTTACAAAAATCGGGAATAGCGAATATTGGACAGGCCGTAAGAGCAATTTCGGTAGATACCACCGGTTCAACCCCCATTGCTGTCAATGAGCAAGGGGTTCCTTTGGCTTTGCTGGATGAATTTAAGGATAATCCCAATGCGATGTTTGTCCTGTGGAAGGATCATACCGCCGTTAAGGAAGCCAAGGAAATCAATGATTATAACGAAACAAGTGCGGTTGATTATTTGAAATACGTTGGTGGTGTTTATTCTTCGGAATGGTTTTGGGCTAAGTTACTTCATATTTTTAGAGTTGACGAGCAAGTTCGTAAAGCGACATTTAGCTGGGTTGAACATTGTGATTATATTCCTTTCTTATTGACGGGAGGCACGCATGCATCTGCGATTAAGCGAGGTGTATGTTCTGCCGGCCATAAGTCGCTTTGGGCGGAAGCATTCGGTGGCCTGCCTCCAAATGCTTTCTTTACGGATATTGACCCGCTATTGGATGGTGTTGTGGATCGTTTATTTTCAGAAACTTATACGGCAGATAAACCTGCAGGGAATCTCTCAGCCGAATGGGCCGAACGTTTGGGGCTTTCGACATCGGTAATAATTGGTATCGGTGCCTTTGATTGTCACATGGGGGCTGTAGGTGGACAGATCGAACCTTATTATCTCAGTAAAGTCATGGGTACATCGACTTGTGATATGCTTGTTGCACCAAAAGAAGAGGTTCAGGATACACTTGTGAAGGGAATCTGCGGTCAGGTGGATGGTTCGATCATTCCCGGAATGATCGGTATGGAAGCTGGGCAATCCGCCTTTGGCGATGCTTATGCTTGGTTAAAACAGGTCTTGTTATGGCCTGCGAAACAGGCGTTACAAGATGTAGAAGGTCTGAATGATGTCGTTCGTGAGCAAGTTGTGAATGGTTTGGAAGAGAAGTTGCTGGTCAGTTTGAGTAAAAAGGCTGCGGAGTTGTCAGTAACCGCAACTTCGGAGTTGGCGATAGATTGGTTGAATGGTCGAAGAACACCCGACGCGGATCAATCATTGAAAGGTGCAATTACAGGATTGCATTTAGGAACCGATGCGCCACGGATATTTAGAGCTATTGTTGAAGCAACCTGTTTCGGCGCAAAAGCCATTGCGGATCGTTTTGTTGATCAGGGAATTCCTGTTAAAGGACTGATCGGTCTCGGTGGCGTTGCCAAAAAATCCCCTTTTATTATGCAGATGATGGCTAATGTCATGAACATGCCAATTCGTATACATAAGAGTGAGCAGACTTGTGCTATTGGTGCGGCCATGTTCGCGGCGACTGCGGCGGGGCTGTATGACCATGTTGAGGATGCCATGAAAACCATGGGGCAAGGTTTCGAATGTACCTATGTACCCGAAGAGAAGTGGGTGCCAATCTATGCTGAACGTTATGAACGCTACAAGGCACTCGGAGCTTTCATGGAAGGGAAAGAATCGTTAGCCATTACTGTTTAATCGTTGAATATTTATTATGTATAATTCAATTAAAGAAGAAGCATACCGTTGCAATATGCAACTGCCCCAATTGGGCCTTGTACTTTTCACATTTGGAAATGTCAGTGTTGTGGATCGGAAGCATGAAGTTTTTGCCATTAAACCTAGTGGGGTACCTTATGAGGAGCTTTCTCCTGAGCAAATGGTCATTGTTGATTTTGACGGTAATGTGGTTGAAGGAGATCTTAGACCTTCATCGGATACAAAAACGCATGCTGTTTTATATAAACACTGGAAAGAAATTGGCGGTATTACACATACGCATTCAACTTATGCAACAGCATGGGCACAAAGTCAACGCGATATTCCGATTTTCGGAACGACACATGCCGATCATTTAACGACAGATATTCCCTGTGCTCCGCCAATGAGTGATGAGATGATCGCCGGAAACTACGAGCATGAAACGGGTTTTCAGATTATCAATCACTTTACCGAAAATAAGCTTGATTATAAAGAAGTGGAAATGATTCTAGTTGGCAACCATGCGCCTTTTGCCTGGGGTAAAAATGGAATGAAGTCTGTTTATAATAGCGCGGTATTGGAACAAGTTGCCAAGATGGCTTTGTTGACAGAACAGATCAACCCCAATGCGCCGAGGTTAAAGTCCGCTTTAATCAAAAAACATTATGAACGGAAACATGGAACCAATGCCTACTATGGTCAATAATTCGCGATAATAAAAAAACAATAGCAAAAAACTACTATTTAAAAATGAATATTAATTTAAAAGAACTTGAGGTCTGGTTTATCGTTGGAAGCCAAGATCTATATGGAGAAGAGACCTTACGCCAAGTTGCACTGCATGCCGAGGAAATCGCAAACTATTTAAATGCACAGACTGTGATTCCTGTGGCAGTGAAATATAAACCGATCGTCAAAAATACAGATGAAATTTACGCAACGTTAACAGCTGCCAATAGCGAAAAAAATTGTATCGGTGTCATTACATGGATGCATACATTCTCGCCTGCTAAAATGTGGATCAGAGGGTTAAAAGCTTTACAAAAACCATTATTGCATCTACATACCCAGTATAATCAGGATATCCCTTGGAGCAGTATTGACATGGATTTTATGAACCTCAACCAAAGCGCACATGGCGACCGTGAATTTGGCCATATTGTAAGCCGATTGAAAATAGGCCGTAAAGTGGTGACCGGACATTGGCAAGACCCTGAAGTATTGGAGCGTATTAATGTATGGTCGCGTGCCGCAGCAGGCTGGAATGACTGGCAAGGTGCCAAATTTGCGCGGTTTGGCGACAATATGCGTTATGTAGCTGTTACGGATGGCGACAAGGTGGAAGCGGAATCTCAATTTGGTTTTTCTGTAAATACCTATGCGATTGGTGATTTGGTTCAGATTATTAACGCGAGCACTAATGAAGAAATAGACGCTTTATTGGCCGAGTACGAAGCTACGTATGAATTGGCAGAAAACGTAAAGGTCGGTGGTGAATTTCATGACAATCTGATTGAAGCTGCTAAAATTGAAATCGGCTTACGTAAATTCTTAGCGCAAGGCGATTTTAAAGGTTTTACGGATACTTTTGAGGACCTGCATGGTATGGTGCAGCTTCCGGGTTTGGCAGTACAGCGCTTAATGGCCGAAGGGTACGGTTTTGCCGGTGAGGGAGACTGGAAAACGCCGGCCTTGGTCAGAGCATGTAAAGTCATGGGAGCTGGTCTGGCAGGAACGACAGCATTTATGGAAGACTATACCTATCATTTTGATCCGCAAAATGCCATGGTTTTGGGTTCACACATGTTGGAAGTCGATCCAGCCTTGGCTACCGACAAGCCACGAATCGAGGTACATCCATTGGGAATAGGTGGCAAAGCGGATCCAGCTCGTCTCGTCTTTAACGGCCAGAGTGGAGATGCACTCAATGCTTCGTTGGTTGATATGGGTACACGTTTTCGATTGATCGTCAATAAGGTTGAAGGGGTTTCTGTCGAAGAAGAATTACCAAAACTTCCAGTTGCGCGGGTATTATGGAAACCACTTCCAGATATGAAAACAGGTTGTAGTGCCTGGATCGTTGCTGGCGGCGCTCACCATACCGCCTACAGCTTGAGTTTGACACCTGAATATCTTGAAGATTTTGCGCGCATAGCAGGGTTAGAATATGTGTTGATTGATGAGGAAACTACGGTTGCAAAACTCGAAGATCAATTGAAGTGGAATGAACTTTATTATTTACTGAGTAAGTAATAGTTTGTAAGCCATTTATGTACCCAATCTTCGGGACATAAATGGCTTATTTGATAAATAACCAATTTGGAAAATATGGAAAAATTTGCAACGGTAGATTACGTTATCTTCGTAATTTACTTCTTTATCGTGGCAGGCTATGGCTACTGGATTTATCGCAAGAAGACAAATAGTCTAAGCAGCAGCAAGGATTATTTT
Source organism: Sphingobacterium athyrii (assembly GCF_003071065.1). Lineage (GTDB taxonomy): Bacteria > Bacteroidota > Bacteroidia > Sphingobacteriales > Sphingobacteriaceae > Sphingobacterium > Sphingobacterium athyrii. The sequence continues at coordinate 486,489 of NZ_QCXX01000004.1, forward strand.
TTGGCGGAAGGGTCACTGACTTGGTGGGCGATCGGCTCCTCATTGATTGCATCCAATATTTCTGCGGAGCAGTTTATAGGAATGAGCGGTAATGGGTTTGAAGTTGGAATAGCTGTAGCAGCGTACGAACTTATTGCTGCGGTGGCGCTTATCATTGTTGCGGTTTGGTTTATCCCGGTGTATCTAAAAAATAAGATTTTCACCATGCCACAATTTTTAAATAACCGATACAACGAAACAACAAGCCTTATCATGGCTATTTTTTGGCTGTTTTTGTATGTGTTTGTCAACCTGACATCGATTCTATATTTAGGAGCCATTGCCATTTCTAGTATGGCAGGCGGTGGAGATAGCTTCCATACGATCACGGTGGCTTTGGCTGTGTTTGCTGTGATTATCACATTGGGAGGAATGCGTGTGATCGGTTTTACAGATGTTATCCAGGTTGTGGTACTGATTATTGGCGGTATAGCGACAACCTATGTGGCATTGACTTTAGTCAGTGAACATTTTGGTTTGGGACAGGATGCTTTGGCTGGATTCAATAAGCTGATGGAAGATTCGCCGGAGCACTTTAATTTGTTTGTTTCCAAACCTGGGCCAGGGGCCAGTCAGGAAGATATTAATAAATATCTGATGTTGCCAGGAATAGGGATGTATCTTGCAGGAATCTGGATTGTTAACCTAAATTATTGGGGCTGTAATCAATATATCACGCAGCGGGCTTTAGGAGCTGATTTAAAAACAGCGCGAACTGGAATTCTTTTTGCCGGTTTTCTTAAATTGTTTATGCCAATTATCGTGATGCTGCCGGGGATTGCTGCTTATGTGTTATATAAAAATGGAGCCTTGCAACAGGAAATGGCTCCGGGAGGTGTATTTCATGCCGATAATGCTTATTCGGCGATATTGGGTTATCTGCCAAATGGTATGAAGGGGCTTGCGCTGGCAGCACTTACAGCTGCTATTGTGGCGGGATTGGCCGGAAAGGCCAACAGTATTGCAACAATCTTTACATTGGATATTTTTAAAAAATATATCAATAAAGAGGCGAGCGAAGCAAAAATGGTATGGGTTGGCAAGATAACTATTGTTATCTCTATTTTGCTTTCCGTATTGTTTACCTGGAATGATGCTTTGGGCATCGGTGGCGCCGGCGGGTTTACTTTTATCCAGAAATATACTGGATTTATCAGCCCGGGTGTTTTTGCGATGTTTTTATTGGGCATGTTTTGGAAAAGAACGACGGGGGCAGCTGCTATTACAGGGCTTGTCACGGGCTTTGCTTTGTCCGTATTTTTTAACGAGTTTGCAACAAAAGTTTTCGGACCGGAAACATGGATCTATACAGCTTATCCAAATAAAGCGGGGGTTTATGAGATTCCATTCCAGATCTGTATGGGACTGGCATTTGTTTTTACCATGATAGCCATGATAGGTGTAAGCTTATTTGGGCCAAAAATTAATCCAAAAGCTTTTGTCTTGGATAAATCGATGTTCAAGGTTGAGCCATCCGTATTGGCATTAATTGTTGTAACCTTATTGTTGGTGACAGCCATTTATGTTCGGTTTTGGTAAAATGGCGACTTTTGAATACTAGAAATTATTATGAACCCTTCCTAATGTAACTAGGAAACTCCATCTTGGTTGATGGAATAAAAACTTAAATACAGATGAATAAGAAAATTATTATTGGTTTGTTGACTTGTGCTTCTTTAGCGTATGGATGTCAGTCCTCTTCGACTCAAAATAAGCAAGCGGCAACTTCGGCTGATTCTACGTCGAGCCAGGCCTTCGATGGTCAGATTGATGGTAAAGAGGTTAAATTGTTTCAACTAAAGAACGATAAAATAGCTGTCACACTCACGAATTATGGCGCGCGATTGGTGACATTAAAAGTTCCAAATAAGGACGGTGGTGTTACGGATGTAATTTTGGGTTATGATTCAGCGAAGGAATACAAGGAAAACTATAATAATTTTTACGGAGCAATTGTGGGACGCTATGGTAACCGCATCGGTAAAGCTTCTTTCACACTGAATGGGGAGTCTTATTCCCTAGAAAAAAATGATGGTGAGAATTCGCTTCATGGCGGTACGAATGGTGTATACAACAAAGTGTGGGATGTGATCAATCGTACGGCTACCTCGATAACACTGGCGTATACCTCACCGGATAAAGAGGCCGGTTATCCCGGAACAGTCAAAATGGAGGTTACTTACACGCTCGAAGAAAATGGTGGGTTGGCCATTGATTATCTAGCAACGACGGACAAAGAAACGGTTTTAAATCTGACGAATCATGCCTATTTTAATCTCAATGGTGCAGGCGATTCTTCTATTTTAGACCATGAACTTCAAATTGATGCAAAGGCGATAACGGAGGTTGATCATACGTTAATTCCGACAGGAAAGAGTTTGCCTGTTGCAGGTACAGCATTTGATTTTACAAAACCACAGCGTGTCGGTGCCCATATTGAAGATGAAAATGCACAATTGAAGATCGGAAAAGGCTATGATCATAATTTTGAACTTAACAAGAAGGATGGTTTCCAGAAAGTAGCTGCGGTATATGCTTCGAAAACGGGAATTGAAATGCAGGTCTACACAACAGAGCCGGGTCTGCAATTTTACAGCGGTAATTTTATGAAGGATTCAGATCCAAAAGGAAAAGAAGGAAAGGTTTATCCATTCCGTTCGGCATTCTGTCTGGAAACACAACATTTTCCGGATGCACCGAACCATCCCAATTTTGCATCAACGGTATTGAAACCCGGAGAAAAATATAGTTCAAAAACAACTTACCGATTCAATGTTAAATAAGGAAGTTTAGATCATGAAGCTAAGATTAAAATTAGGCGTTGCTTTTACACTGATCAATGGGCTGTTGTATGGGCAAAGTAGCGTGAAATTAGAGCCCATACAGGGAGAAGTTACGATAGATAGGCATATCTATGGTCATTTTGCGGAACATTTGGGTCGGTGTATTTATGATGGTTTTTATGTGGGAGAGAAAAACGATTCCATTCCGCACGCCAATGGGGTACGAAAGGATGTGATTGAAGCGCTCAAGAATTTGAACATTCCAAATTTACGCTGGCCGGGGGGATGTTTTGCGGATACCTATCATTGGAAAGACGGGGTCGGACCCAAAGCACAGCGCCCTGCTATTGTCAATAATTGGTGGGGTGGAGTGACAGAGGATAATTCCTTTGGTACACACGATTTTCTCAATATGTGTGAATTACTTGGTGCAGAACCTTATCTGGCGGGTAATGTGGGGAGCGGTGAGGTGCAGGAGCTTGCCGATTGGGTCCAATATGTGAATTTTAAGGGGGAAAGCCCCATGTCGGATTGGCGACGAAAAAATGGTCGGCAGGAACCTTGGAAGGTAAAGTTTTGGGGCGTGGGAAATGAAGCCTGGGGCTGTGGTGGAAACATGACCGCTGATTACTACACGGATATATACCGTAAATACGCCACGTTTATGTCGGACTGGACAAATGGAAGTGGCTTATATCGAATTGCTTCTGGAGCCAATAGTGCAGACTACAACTGGACCGAGACCCTAATGAAGAAAATACCGAGTAGCTTAATGAAGGGTATGGGCCTGCACCATTATGCCGTGATTAACTGGGACAAGAAAGGTTCAGCGACCAAGTATTCCGAAGAACAATATTTTAGGACGATGAAGTCGGCTTGGTTCATGAATGAACTGGTGGAAAAGAATATTGCCATTATGGACAAGTATGATCCAAAAGGAAAAGTAGACCTGATCGTTGATGAGTGGGGCGGCTGGTATGAGGTTGAGCCAGGTACCAATCCCGGCTTCCTTTATCAGCAGAATACGATGCGTGATGCCATGATTGCGGGGATGACCTTGAATATTTTCAATAATCATGCCCGCCGTGTTAAAATGGCCAATCTCGCACAAGCCGTAAATGTATTACAGGCTGTTATTTTGACAGAGGGTAAGAATATGATCCTAACACCGACTTATCATGTGATGGAAATGTATAAAGTGCATCAGGATGCGAAATTAATCCCGATTTCTCTTCAATCAACAGATTTTGAATTTAATAACGAAAAGATTCCGGCAGTGTCTGTTTCTGCATCACAAGACAAACAAGGGCGTACACATATTTCTTTAGTGAATATAGATCCAAAAAGGAAAAATAAAGTACACGTGGACCTTGGCTCGGTCAAAGCGGCAAAAGTCACAGGTCGGATACTTACTGCAGCGAATCTACGGGATTACAATTCATTTAAAAAGCCTACGGTCATTACACCGGTGGTCTATAAGGACGCAAAAATTGTAAATGGAACTATTGAGGTTGATATTCCTGCGTTTTCTGTTATTGTACTGGAGTTGATGTAGCATTTTGTAAAGGCCTGATAAATGAAGGATTGATCCGTATATAACCGAGTGGAACGAGTTCATTTACCATTAAAGACAATAGAAAAGATAAATAATTCTAATAGATGAAGAAAATTGCGTCAATGATGCTATTGCTGGCGAGTTTAAGCTCTTCGGCAGTGGCGCAGTCCCCAATTGAACTGAATATACAGTTGGACAAACCTACGGGCAAAATATCGCCGCACATGTGGGGTGTCTTTTTTGAAGATATTAATTTGGGCGCCGATGGAGGGATTTATGCCGAATTGGTGAAAAATAGATCGTTTGAATTTGATCAGCCATGGATGGCCTGGAAGAAGCTGGAAAATGGACCTGAAGGTACTTATTTACTATTAAACGACAGTAAGCGCAAAGGGAATAAACGTTATCTAAGACTAAATAATACGACCAATTTGAAATTGGGACTGCAAAATGAAGGTTTTAGAGGTATGGGCGTCAAATCAGGCGCTGCTTACGAATTTTCTCTGCAGTATCAGGGTGCTGCGACTGGGATGAAAATCCATGTCGAAGTTTTAAACGAACAGAATAAAGTAATTGGTGAAGCTGAATTTCCATTAAATGCGGCTACATCATGGTCCGAAGCCGCTGTTAAATTTTCAGTGTCGGAAACGACAGCTAAGGCTAAATTAAATGTTTGGTTTACAGGATCAGGTACTTTAGATGTTGATATGCTGTCGTTATTCCCAGTAGATACATGGAAAGGAAGGCCAAAGGGCTTGCGTAAAGATATGGTTCAGATGCTCGCAGACATGAAACCTGGTTTTATCCGTTTTCCGGGCGGCTGTATTGTGGAAGGTAAAGATCTTGCCAATAGATTCCAATGGAAGAAAACGGTTGGCCCAATTACCGAAAGGGAGTTGATCATCAACCGTTGGAACACCGAATTTAAACATCGTTTGACGCCAGATTATTTTCAGACGTTTGGCTTAGGATTTTTTGAGTATTTCTTATTGGCAGAAGATATCGGTGCAACGCCGGTTCCCATCCTCAATTGTGGAATGGCATGCCAGTTTAATACCGGTGAAGTCGTGCCTTTAGAAGAGTTAGATGATTATGTTCAGGACGCGTTGGATCTGATCGAATTTGCCAATGGCTCTATAGATACGAAATGGGGCAAATTGCGTGCTGAAATGGGACATCCCGAACCCTTCCATCTCAAGATGTTGGGGGTTGGAAACGAAAATTGGGGACCCCAATATATCGAACGGTTGGCTGTTTTCAAGAAAGCGTTGAACGAAAAGCATCCCGAAATTTCACTTATCGCCAGCTCAGGGACTGATCCCGAGGGAGACCGGTTTGATTTCCTTAATGAAAAACTTCGCGCGATGAATATAAATATCATAGATGAACATTATTACCGTCCACCATCCTGGTTTCTTTCGAGTGCAAGCCGCTATGACAATTATGAACGAAATGGAGTAAAGATTTTCGCGGGTGAGTACGCTTCACATACAACACGGCCAAACGGCCCGGGGAAAAGTACCTGGGAGGCCGCACTCTCTGAAGCGGCTTTTATGACTGGGCTGGAGCGAAATGGCGATGTTGTCGAGATGGCGTCTTATGCACCTTTATTTGGCCATGTAGATGGATGGCAATGGTCACCTGACTTAATTTGGGTTGACAATTTGAAGGTATACGGAACGCCTAGCTACCAAGTGCAAAAATTGTATGCCACCAATAAAGGGACGTCTATTATTCCGATCAAACGTGAGGGCAAACCCGTTGCCGGACGAGATAGCCTATATGCCTCTGCCGTCTATGACGATTTTTCGCAGCAGTTGGTTTTGAAAGTGGTCAATTACAACAGTAAGCCTATAAAGGTGAGTCTAGATGTAGTTTCGAAAAAAAAGCTGCTGGCGACGGCTCAAAAAATCACGTTGGCAAATGCCGACCTCAATGTGAGTAACAGTTTGGACGAGCCATTAAATATTCGTCCAAAGGAAGATACCGTGATTTATAAGGGAAAGAAGCTCGTAGAAACATTTGAGCCTTATTCATTTACCCTGATTAAAATGTCCACGAAATAGGATGATTATTTGCAGGCACTTTATTATGAATAAAAAAAAGTTGATGTCCATCATTGGGGCTGTTTGTTCAATCATTGGATCCTTATCCGGCGTATTTGCTCAGGAATACAAATTTGGTCCATCGGAAAAAGATTTTGCGGCTTACTTATTTACCTATTTTAAAGGAAATGCCGTTGCAGACGAGGCTGTTTGTTTTGCGATCAGTACCGATAGCTACACGTTTAGAACGCTGAACAATAATCAGCCGATATTGGATTCTAAGATCATCAGTAGTACAGGTGGGGTCAGGGATCCTCATATTCTACGTGCGCAAGATGGAAAATCATTTTATATGGTATTAACGGATATGATTTCCTCAAAAGGGTGGGATTCTAACCGCGGCATGGTTCTGTTAAAGTCTACGGATCTGATCCATTGGGATCATCACGCTATTAACATACAGGAACGTTATCAGGGACAGAAAGACTTAAAAAGAGTCTGGGCACCGCAGACTATATTTGATCCGGGCGCAAATAAATATATGGTTTACTGGTCCATGAAATACGGAGATCAACCCGATGTGATTTATTATGCCTATGCCAACCCCGATTTTACAGATTTGGAAGGCGAACCTAGGGTGTTGTTCTTGCCAAAAAATGGTCAATCCTGTATTGATGGGGATATTATTGTTAAAAATGGATTATTTCATTTGTTTTATAAAACGGAGGGCGATGGAAAAGGTATAAAACAAGCCATTACAGATTCCTTGACCTCAGGAAAATGGGTGGAACAGCCGGGTTACAAACAGGCTACCTCAGAAGATGTGGAAGGGTCGGGTATTTTTAGGCGCAATCAATCTGATACTTATGTTCTCATGTATGATGTTTATAAAAAAGGGAAATATCAGTTTTGCGAATCGCATGATCTAGATCATTTTAAAGTGATAGATCAACAGATTGATATGGATTTTCATCCGCGACATGGCACAGTTTTGCCTATTTCAAAAAATGAATTAAACAGATTGGTGCAACATTGGGGTAAGCCCGAAGATATTGCTTTAAATAAGGCGAAGAACCCTGTATTAGAAGGCTTTTACGCAGATCCGGATGTATTGTATTCCAATAAGACAAAGAAATATTATATCTATCCAACGAGCGATGGTTTTGACGGTTGGGGTGGATATTACTTCAAAACTTTTTCCTCTACGAACCTCAAGGAATGGAAAGATGAGGGTGTGATATTAGATTTAAAAAAAGATGTTCCTTGGGGTACGCACCATGCCTGGGCACCGACAATTATAGAAAAGAAAGTTAAAGGCGGGTATAAGTATTATTTTTATTTTACAGCAGCCCAGAAAATCGGTGTTGCCGTAGCTGACTCGCCGACAGGACCATTTAAAGATTCAGGTAAACCGCTGATAGATTTTAAGCCGAATGGTGTGAAAGGTGGCCAAGAAATCGATCCCGCGGTTTTTACTGATCCCAAAACAGGTAAAAGTTATCTGTATTGGGGGAATGGACATCTTGCTGTGGCCGAGCTCAATAAGGATATGATCACGATCAAGGAAAATTCGATTAAATTAATAACACCGGATCGCACCTTTCGCGAAGGTACTTATGTTTTCTTCCGAAAGGGAACTTATTACTTTTTATGGTCTGAAAACGATACCCGTAGTGAAAATTATCGGGTTCGATACGGTACTTCAACATCTCCTTTGGGACCAATTCAAGTTCCTGATGATAACCTCATTTTGCAGAAAGATGCGGGGCTCGGAATTTTTGGTACTGGGCACAACTCCATACTACAGGTACCGGGAAAAGATGAGTGGCATATTATTTACCATCGATTTAATTACCCTAATGGAATTACAATGGGGGATGCTGCCGGTTATCACCGGGAGGTTTGTATGGATGAATTGCACTTCGATGCAGATGGAAAGATCCTACCTGTGATTCCCAGTCATTAACAATGTACTAACCAAAAAGGTTATTGGTGAATTTCACTTTGATGCCCAATTGGAAGTTATTGATCGTTTTAAAAATTTCTTTAATGGTTGCTTTTTCAATATTTGTCAGACTGTCCATCGGCACATAATTGTTTGGACTTAGTTTGGCTATTCGAATTTGATTCGCTTGGTTTTTCAGGCGAATCGACATCAGATAGTAGTAAGATTGATGCAATTCCTCATATTGTTCCTGCGTAAAAACACCTAAATCAAGTAGTTGTTTGAGCCTACCACCGGTGTTTTCTTCATAAATACGGTTTTTCAGGGCATAAACACGAACCAAGTCTACAATAGGTGTCATCGCTTTTTTTATGTTGAAGACTTCCGATGAACCGATGGTTTGTGTTTTGATTGCTTTAAAAAATGTTAATGGCGGCTCATATTGTAAGGCATTTTTGGCGATAAATGCAAAAAATCGATCATTAGGGCGCTGTAACTCGATATTGAGAAATTCTTTAAGCTGATCAATTATCTCTTGGTCGCCGTATAATCGTCGGCAGTCAAAAAATGTTGAAAATTTAATGGCATTTTCCGGAATACTTTCTTCAATCCATTTTTTGTAGTTGTTTTTCCAATGGGAAAGGGAGTGTGTCCATTCGGGATTGCTAGCCATATAACCACCTGTGCAGTAGCTAAAACCTATTGTATTCAAATGATCGGATACTTGAGAGGCGAAACGGAGAAAATAATCACGTACCAGTTCACGCTGTTCGTTGGCTTTATCTTCATAGATAATTGCGTTGTCCTGGTCCGTCATCAACGTTTGTTCTTTTCTACCTTCACTGCCCGTAACCATGAAAACAAATTTTGCCGGAGGCTCACCTATTTCCCCTATTACTTTTTCGATTACTTTGAGCGCAATACTATCTGCTACCGTCGTGATCACCTGATTGGCAATTTCAGCATTTACACCTCTACCAAGCAGTTGGTGGATAATTTCCGGAACATTGTTCCACTTCTCACCCAATTCTTCCAGCGTCTCTGCTAGTTTTACCGATTGAATGAATACAAGTGGCGATTGCCCTTGTTCGCTCAACAGGCGATTACGACTTAGGAACCCAACATAGTTTCCTTCTTTTTCCACAAGCAGGTACCTTGATTTTGTACGGAACATTTTTAATACAGCCTCATAAAGATAAGACTGATCAGAAATACTAACAATAGGATTGTCCATGACTTCCACAATCGGATGGTCGACCGGTATTTGTCGAGCAACTACGTTATCCCGCAAAGTCATATCGGTCACATAACCAATAATGCTATCGTCTTCTTTGATAAATAAGCAACTTACCTTTTGGTTTGCCATTGTCTTTGCAACCTCATAGATGGGCGTTTCAGGGGTAGAGGCAACAATATCTTTGTAGATGATGTGTTCGATCTTTCTTGAGTATAATTGATCTGCTGCAAAATAGCTTTCTTCGAAAGAAGCTGGAGATTTGACAAAATGAGAAAATTCTTCATCCAGCATTCTCCTACCAAAAGAATTGGTAAAAAAATGGAAAAACTCTTCATTTGCGTTACAAAGCTCAATAAAGTTTTTCCGGGGCAATCGATAAATGACGGTGCCTTTCTTGGCAATTACAGATTTTAATGCTTTTGTTCGATTCAAAAGGACGGATATTCCGCCAAAACAATAAGGTCTGTGGTGAATTTCCGTCAATCTTTTGTTGTCTAAGTCATCCAAGAAGAACGTTTCGTATTCACCTTCAAAAATTAAGTCGACTCCATCCATGTCGGTAATGTTCTGTCGATAGACAAGTGTGTCTTTGGAGAAGCGGTATTCATTGAATATATCTACAATACTCAGCTGTAGGGAATCGGGCAGTGCCTGAAAAGGGGGGGTAGATTTCAGTATGGAAAGAATAACCTCGGGATTTTTCATGAGAACAGCATTAGGATATGTTATCAAACTCTGTTTGTTGGTTTAGGATATCTTGATGGGTCAGGTCTTTTCGTTGAATCATTTCAAAATAACATTTTGCCGTGATCTCAGCATCTTTTTCTGCATCGTGCATATGTTCTGGCGGAGCCGAAAAAAGGGATTCATGTAATAACGAAAGCGGAAGATGGACCATGTTGGGGTTTCTTACGTATCTTTTGCTATGTAACAGTGTGCAAAAATAATCTACGTCACCAAATGGGAGAACCAAGTTCGACCGGTAGAATTCTGCTGATAATACTTGGAGATCAAAGGAAAGAAAATGTCCCACAATTTGCGGTTTATATTTTTTAATGTCATGACTTAGCTTGCGCAGCACATCTTTTTTCTTCTCACCATATTTCATTAAAAAGGGGGGTGTCAACCCATGTATTTGTTCTGATGCCGGACTGATCGGAATAAGTGGTTCATAGATATATTTGTTCGTACGTTTTATTTCATTTTGGTTTTCGTCAAAAATGATCCAAGCCAATTGCAGTACATATGGCCAATTGTCGCTTTCTGTGTAACTTTTGCTCCATTTTTTTGGCAATCCAGATGTTTCCGTGTCTAAGAATAAAAGATATTTTTTCAAGGAATCGTTGATTATATACTAAAAATAGTAAAAATAATCTAGTTGATGCGGATTAAATCTCTATCTGTAAAAAATTTACTTTGTAAAAAACGAGATACTTATTCTAATATTTGGAATTTTATATGTAAAATTGACATTTATTAGTGAATTGCAAAATAACCAATTATGTACAGAAGACTATTATGCGTTTTACTTTGTATCTGTTCTCTCATTGTAGAGCTTCACGCAGGAAACAAACAAAAAAATATTGTTTATACGATGGCCGGAATCGTAAATCAAGAGCGATTTCAATACGCCATTGACCTGCTACAAAAAGAACTGTTCAACTCGATTGTCACAAACCCTGTACAGGTTGAGGTGAGTACGTTAGCACAAAAAAAGCCTTTACCAGACTCTATTAAAGCTAAATTGATCGAGAAAGAACATTTTGTTTTATATCGGAAAGCAGGAAAAGGAGTAATTGAACTTATCGGAGCAGACGAGTCAGGGGTATTGTACGGTTGTATGGAATTACTTGCTAATAAAACCTGGCATGGAAACCAGCCCTTTTTTATACAAGATGGACCCAAGATGGTGATGCGAGGGACGAGCATCGGGCTTCAGAAAACGACCTATCTACCGGGGCATGATATTTATGAATACCCTTATACACCAGAGTCCTTTCCTTGGTTTTACGATCAGCAATTGTGGCTGAATTATTTGGATATGATGGCTGAAAATAGATATAATGCACTTTACCTTTGGAATGGGCATCCTTTTTCCTCCTTAGTCAAATTAAAAGATTATCCTTATGCGCTTGAGGTTGATGAGTCTACTTTTCAGAAAAATCAAGATATCTATACTTTTTTGACCAAAGAAGCTAATAAAAGAGGGATCTGGATTATTCAAATGTTTTATAATATTATCCTACCAAAGCCTTTCGCCGATCGCCATGGTTTAAAGACACAGGAGCGAAATCGAATTATTACACCTTTAATTTCAGATTATACACGTAAAAGCATCGCTGCTTTTGTAGCCAAATATCCGAATGTAGGGCTCTTGATTACTTTGGGTGAAGCAATGGAAGGGGTGGGGCAGGACGATATCAACTGGTTTACAAAAACGATTATTCCGGGTGTGAAAGATGGTTTACAGTTGTCTCGGACAGCCGGTGAACCACCTATCATCCTAAGGGCCCATGATACGGATGCGCCTGCTGTTATGCAAGCATCACTGCCGATATATAAGAATTTGTACACGATGGCTAAATATAATGGAGAGGCATTGACGACCTATACACCTCGGGGAAAATGGGCAGAATTACATCGTTCATTAGGTGATATTGGTACGGTACATATTCAAAATGTGCATATATTGGCCAATTTGGAACCTTTCCGTTATGGCTCGCCTGATTTTATCCAGAAATCGGTTAAAGCTATGCACGAAGTCCACTATTCAAATGGCATCCATATATATCCACAGGCTTCGTATTGGGATTGGCCCTACTCAGCGGATAAAGTTGACAATAGATTATTACAGGTCGATCGGGATTGGATGTGGTACAAAGCTTGGGCTAGATACGCTTGGGACGAAAATCGAGATTTATTAAATGAGAAATCCTATTGGTCAAAGGAACTTGTGCACTATTACGGTATTCCTGAGAAGGATGCGCAAAAGTTATTATCGGCCATTGAAGAAATAGGTGAGATATCGCCTAAAATCCTGCGGCGATTTGGTATTACAGACGGTAACAGACAGACCTCTTCTTTGGGAATGCTGATGACACAACTGATAAATCCTTATCGTTATGGATTGTTTACAATGCTTTATGAATCTGAGGCGCCAGAAGGAGAGATGATTGTTGAATATGTAGAGAAGGACTATCGTCATGAAGGCCATATTGGAGAAACACCTGACCAGGTGGCAAGAGAAATTGTGCAACATGGAGCGCGCGCAGCGGCTCTTATCAAAACATTGGGAATGCCCACCAAAAATGTAGCAGAATTTGATCGATGGCTTAATGATATCCGAATCCATCAACTGTTGGCTAATCATTATAGCTATAAGGTGAAGGCTGCCATTCAACTTCTGCGCTATAAATATATACGTGATCTAAGTGCTCTTCGAAAAGCTTTACCGGATCTGGAGCGAAGTGTCGAAGAATACCGTAAGCTAACAGCGATAACTGATAAGACCTATTTATATGCAAACAGCATGCAAACCAAACAACGTAAAATACCAATGCGGGGAGCGGATGCAACCTTTATTCATTGGAAGGAAATGCTGCCTGTCTTTGAAACTGAATTGAATAACTTTAAACAAGCGATAGATTCTTTATCAAAGATGAGCGATACCCCTACGCAAATAAAAGTTGGAGTAAAATCTCAGCAGGTCACGTTTCTGGATAATCAACAATTGATTCCATTGAAAAAGGGCGCGAAATTGTATGCGGATCAGGAATTGGTCGTGACACATTTAGCAAATGAATTAGAAGGGGTTCAAGCGATACAGATTGATGCGGCTAATCAAAAATTAGTCGGTACACATCTCCGGTTCAAAAGTGAAAAACCAGTCAAGATATTAGTTGGCTATTTCAATAGCACCGACAAAGTTTTTGCCCCCAAACCTGTTTTGGAAATCGATGCGAGCGCCAATGATTTTGGACAGGCAGAGGCAAAAGTGCGTAATGCGATTCGAATTCAGTACATGCCTATGGTAGATATTCATACTTACTCCTTTCCTGCGGGAACGAACGAACTGAAAATTCCGAAGGGAGAAGTGCTGATTTTAGGCGTTGTGGACGATAGGGAGCTCCCACATCCGTATAATGCCGATGTGGATAATCAAGGGGATGACCTCGACGATTTATTTGGCTATTATCACGGTACAAAACTGTAGTATAACGAGGCTCAGGATAGTACAGGATAAACAACTTAAACGAAGTAGGTATTTTACGAAAAACACAATAAATTGATTTCAACTTTTTGATATTAAATAAGTAATGAAAATTAAAACGTCTATTCTTGCGCTTCTTTTCTTTGGACTCTCCTATGTAAAGGCGCAGGAAAAATTAGTGGAGAAGGTCCGATCCTATGTTCGGGAATTTAATAGTAATGACAATGAAGCAGTGGTCAACAAGATTCCAAATAAGGATGCTTACGATTGGCTGGTGACGAATGTCCCCTTGCTGGATTGTCCTGATAAGGAGGTTGAGCAGACTTATTATTTTAGGTGGTGGTCCTATCGCAAACATATAAAGTCAAGTCCAGAAGGTACTTTGGTAACAGAATTTATTGAACCGGTAAAGCATGCTGGAAAATACAATTCAATTAGTTGTGCACTTGGTCACCATTTGTATGAAGGGAGATGGATTCGCGACAATGCGTTTTTAAAAGAATACATTGATTTTTGGCTTTATCATGCTGATAAAGGTCAATCCAAGCGGAGATTCCATCAGTTCAGTTCCTGGCTGCCTGATGCATTATTGGCCTATTGCAAAGTCAATCCTGACAATCACTATTTAGAGGCCCGATTGATGGACTTGGATCAAGATTTTGAAAAATGGGAAAAAGAAAGAAAGGCTAATAATGGTCTTTTCTGGCAATACGATGTCCAGGATGGGATGGAAGAATCTGTTTCCGGTGGACGGAAAGAGCATAATATGCGCCCATCTATTAACAGCTACATGTATGGGAATGCTGTTGCGATTGCAGCAATTGCCAAATTGGTGTCGAATAAGGGATTAGAGAAGAAATATAGTTCATACGCACAGTCTTTGCGTCAATTGGTATTGGATTCACTCTGGGACAAGGAGGATCAATTCTTTAAAACAAAGCTGGAAAAGGGACCGCTACATTCCACACGTGAAGCAATTGGTTTTATCCCATGGTACTTTCATTTACCGCCCGATAAAGCAATGTATGGACAGGCATGGCTTCAATTGCCCGATACGGCGGGATTTAATGCCCCTTGGGGCACAACGACTGCCGAGCGACGTGAACCAACTTTTAGAACGCGTGGGACAGGGCATAGTTGTGAATGGGATGGTGCGATTTGGCCTTTCACAAGTTCGCAGACGATCCGTGGAATGGCTAATTACTTAAGCGATTACAAGCGGAATAAGGCGATAAATGCGAATGATTTATACGAGCAGATTCATAAATATGCCAAATCACATGTGATGAACGGTAAGCCTTATATTGGTGAATACCAAGATGAGCGGACAGGAGCATGGTTAAAAGGCGATAATCCGAGAAGTAAGTTTTACAACCACTCTACATTTGCGGATATCATTATTCAGGACTTAATTGGCGTAAAGCCACAAACCAACAATACATTGGAAATAAGGCCATTGATTAAAAAAGACAGATGGGACTATTTTGCGCTGACTCAGTTAACTTACCACAATAAGAACATTGCGATTTATTGGGATGCTACCGGCGAAAAATATAACAAAGGAAAAGGATTTACTGTGTATGTGGATGGAACAAAGTCCTTCCACCAGATGGATTTAAAAAATTGTAAGATTAACTTAAATTAATATGATCAGAAAAAACTATCATCGTGGATTAATAACAGTTTTCTTTTGTTTATCCATGTTGGGTCTACAGGCACAAACTTGGCTAAATGTCATGGACTTTGGTGCGCGAAAAGACAGTACTGGCAGCAATACATTGGCTATCAAAAAGGCTATTGCAGCTGCAGCAAATAAAGGCGGAGGAACGATCTATTTCCCGGCGGGAAAATATATAACAGGTCCAATTCACCTGAAAAGTAATATCACCATTTATATTGATGCTGGTGCTGAATTGCATTTTAGTGATAATTTTGATGATTATTTACCGATGGTGGAATCGCGATGGGAAGGAACTGCAGTAACCAATTTTTCACCATTATTCTATGGCAATAACCTAGAAAACATTAGTATTCAGGGACGTGGTACTATCGATGGACATGGTAAAAAGTGGTGGGGCTATTCCGAGGTTGAGGTTAAAAAACAAACCGAAGACAGTAAATGGCAAAAAGAGTTTAAACGCCTCAATAAGGATGTACTGGCTCCAGATCTTCCGGGATGGATCGAGAGAGGCTTCCTACGTCCGCCGTTTATACAATTCTTAAATTGTAAAAATGTACAGATCAAGGATATTAAAATTCAAAATTCACCATTTTGGACAATTAATCCCCAATATTGTGATAATGTCACAGTGGATGGTGTGACAATAGATAATCCTCCATCTCCTAACACAGATGGTATTAATCCAGAATCTTGCTCCAACGTTCGCATCGCTAATTGCCATATTAGCGTGGGGGATGACTGCATTACGATAAAATCAGGAAAGGACCGTTCGGGACGAAAAATTAACATTCCAGCCGAAAATTATACGATTACAAATTGTACAATGCTTCGTGGTCATGGCGGCGTTGTGATAGGAAGTGAGATGTCCGGCGGTGTTAAAAACATTGTTATTTCCAATTGCATTTTTGATGGTACTGATCGTGGTATAAGGCTTAAGACTGCTCGGGGCAGAGGAGGTATCGTTGAAAATATTCAAGTGTCCAATATTGTCATGCGCAACATTAGAGATCAAGCCGTTGTGATGGATATGCAATATGCTAAAACTGATATCGAACCTGTCGGCGAACGTACACCTAAGTTCAGGAATATTTTTATTAACAATCTATCAGGGACAACCAATCGTGTTGGATATATGCGGGGGTTGGAGGAGATGCCAATTGAGAATGTAGTATTTTCAGATATTAATATGCAGGGGAACACAGGTTTTTCGGCTCTTAACGTGAATGGCTTGACATTAAACAATGTAAACTTGGCCATCAAACAAGGAGCCTTGTTGACTGCCAACAACAGTAAGGAACTGCATATTTTGAATGTGAGAAATACGACACCTGCAGTGGAGAAATCATTAATCGAACTGGAAAACTGTAAATCAGCGAATGTGCAAAGCTGTTTCCCTTCAGCAGGAACAGGAGTATTTCTGGATTTAGTTGGTTCCGCAAATGAAGAAATTTACGTACAGGGCAATAATCTGGCTCGCGTAAAGCAAATCCTCCGTGGAACTTATAAAAGTGGTCAGTTAACATCAAATATAAACCCTTCAGACAATAAATAATGCGTTTACAACTGTATATCTTATGGTCGTTTTTATCGATATGCTCTTTGCGCTCAGCTTTTGCGCAGTCGCGCGTATGGTTTGATCATCCTGCTACACAATGGGAAGAGGCTTTGCCTATTGGGAATGGCCACCTGGGGGCCATGATTTATGGTGGTGTTAGCAATGAGGAGATACAGTTTAATGAAGAGACTTTGTGGACCGACGGTCCACGGAATTATAATAAAAAAGGAGCATCAAAGTATCTTCAAAAGATCCGAGAGCTACTGGATCAAGGGCGCCAGAAAGAAGCAGAATCTTTGGCGATGCAGGAGTTTATGGGAGTTAAAAGTGAATCCGAAGACCCTACCGCTTGGTTAAACAAGATTGACAAAATCCGAAAACAGGAACATGGTCCTTTTGAATTCGCTTTTGATGATAGTAAATGGCCACTTATTACCGTTCCTCATTATGAGGGTTGGGAAATAGAGGGGCTTGAAGGCCTAGACGGAGCAGTCTGGTTTCGTTATGAATTTAACCTGTCAAAAAATGATCTAGCTGAGCACTGGTCGTTGGATTTAAATAAAATACGAACCAATGATTATACCTATATCAATGGTGAGCTCGTCGGCCAATCTGCGGGGGATGAAACCAGGAGACACTATCAAATTCCTATGGGATTATTGCGTGAAGGGCGGAATAGTATCGCTATTCAGGTAATCAATCTAGAAGGTAAGGGTGGTGTGGCAGGATATAAAGATCCCAAACAAGCTATCGGTTTAAAAAGTAACACCGGTAAATTTGTGTCGTTGAAGGGAAAGTGGAAATACCATATTCAAGATCAAAACAGTCCGAAAATAGGAAGTTATCAAGCATCTTATCAACCTTTCGGTTCGTTGAAACTGCAGTTTGATCACGATGTTGCTGAAAACTACAGCCGGATACTCGATTTGGATAAAGGCGAAGTCCGGGTCAATTACGCTTTCAACGGGGTGAATTATAGGAGGACCTATTTTGCGAGTCATCCCAATAATTTTATTGCTGTACGCTTGCAGGCTGATCAGAAAAATAAAGTTACTTTTCGACTCGCAATGAATACCAAACATCAGCGCGCTAAACTTCATCACATGGACGGCACATCAATCCGTTTGGAAGTGTGGGTAAAAAATGGGGCAATGCGCGGGACGGCTTTCCTGCAACTCAAATTGAAAGGTGGTGCAGTATCTTATGAAGGTGACGAACTTGTGGTACAACAGGCTGATGAAGCGCAGATTTATCTGATTGCCGCGACAAATTTTAAATCTTATCGGGAATTGAACGAGCAGTATGCTGCTACTGCTTTAGAACGATTCAAGAACTTATGTACGCTTGATCTAGATAAATTGTATCAAGTCCATCAAAAAGATTACCAACGATTGTATCATCGCTTTTCAATAGATCTTGGTGCTGGCAACCAACTTGACACAATTCCAACTGATCGAAGGTTGCAGCGGGCGACTGGACATGCTGACCCTGGGCTTGTAGCACTTTATATGCAGTTTGCCCGATATTTACAGATCGCAGCGTCTCGCGAAGATAGTCAGCCCATGAATCTCCAAGGTATTTGGAATCCATTTTTAGAACCGTCGTGGGGCAGTAAATATACCACCAATATCAATTTGGAAATGAATTATTGGCCGACGGAAGCATTGAATCTTTCTGAGTTGCAGCAACCTTTATTTCAGATGATCCAGGATCTTCGTCTAGCTGGTGGGCAAACGGCTAAGGAATATTATGCTGCTCGAGGCTGGGTGTTGCATCATAATACAGACATATGGCGTGGAACAGCTCCCATCAATAACTCCAATCATGGAATATGGCCCACAGGTGGGGCTTGGCTGGTGCGACATCTTTGGGAGCATTATCAATATACACAAGATCTACACTTTTTACAGCAATATTATCCTATCATCAAGGACGCGACCTTATTTTTTAAAGATTTTTTAGTTAAAGACGAAACAACAGGATGGTGGGTCAGTTCGCCTTCAAACTCTCCAGAAAATGGAGGTTTGGTTAAAGGACCTACAATGGATCATCAAATTATCCGTTCGTTGTTTGCTATTTTCGATCAAAGTTCCAAGTTATTGAGTAAAGATGTTCAATTGCGGGATTCAATTATGGAGATGCGAGATCAAATAGCACCAAACCAAATTGGGCAACATGGACAGCTCCAAGAATGGTTGACGGATTTGGATGATCCAGAAAATAAACATCGTCATGTATCCCACTTATGGGGGTTATTTCCAGGAGATGAAATCAATACGACGCATACACCACAATTGGTTGAAGCCGCAAAACGTTCGTTGGTACTACGTGGTGATGAGGGAACGGGTTGGAGCCTGGCCTGGAAAATTAATTTTTGGGCTAGATTAAAAGACGCTCAGCATGCTTATCACATGGTAAAAATGCTATTGCGACCGGCGGGTAAAGGAGGTGGTTCCTATCCAAATCTATTCGATGCTCATCCACCATTTCAAATCGATGGCAACTTTGGTGGAGCCTCAGGAATTACCGAGATGTTGCTTCAGAGCCATATCAACGGGATTGAATTATTACCAGCATTGCCAGAGGAAATGAGCACGGGTAAAGTAAAGGGACTCAGAGCGCGGGGGGCTTTTCAGGTTAATATGGAATGGAAAGACAATCAGTTATTGGAGGTGACTGTTGAATCGCTTGCTGGAGAAGAACTCCATTTGCGTTATGCTAGTCGCGAAGTAAAAATCAAAACAAAGAAGGGCAAGTCTTATGCCTTCGATCAAGAATTGAAGTTAAAGAAATAATGATGACCAGATTGATGCTGTTGATTAGGCTGTTTTGCTGTGCCTGTATGTTATTATTCGGAATGTTTTCCTATGGTCAAAAAATCCGTAAAACGATTGCTCTGGATACTGACTGGTTGACGATAATGGACCAAAAAGATTCTGCTAGGTATCGTGGATTTCACCGTTTGTCTTTTAAGACAGATAAAGATTGGCGGAAAGTAAATGTCCCACATAATTGGGATAGCTACGAAGGATATCGCAGATTGCTGCATGGCAATTTACACGGTTACTCATGGTATCGAAAAACTTTTTCTCTTAAACAGCAAAGGAATAAAAATAGGTTCTATTTATTTTTTGAGGGGGTAGGATCCTATGCAACAGTTTGGTTAAACGGCATACAGGTAGGATATCATGCTGGGGGAAGAACCACATTTACACTTGATGTCACTGATGCGATCAAATTGGATGGGAGTCCCAATCTTTTGGCCGTTCGGGCAGATCATCCGGCACATATTATGGATCTTCCTTGGGTGGATGGAGGCTGTTCGACAGAACGGGGATTTTCTGAAGGATCGCAGCCTATGGGAATTTTTCGTCCAGTGAGTCTATTGATCAAAAATGAAGTGTCTATTACGCCTTTTGGTGAACATTATTGGAATGATGAAACTATTGATCATAAGAAGGCGGTTGTACACCAAGTCGTGGAAGTGAGTAATAAAAGCCAAGTTAATAAAGATCTGGAGCTTATAACAGAGGTTTTGGACCAAAAAGGAAAACTAATTGTTCGATCTACATCAAAAGACCAGATCAAACGAAATGCTATAAAGGAAATTAGACTGAAAGATCTTGTTTTTACAAATCCACAATTATGGTCTGTGGCCTCACCCTATTTATATCGCATAAAAATGACGTTAAAAATAGGTCGACAGATCATAGACGAGATAGAAACACCTTACGGAATTCGCACTGTTCGCTGGTCAAAAGGGTTAAAACCATCCGGTGATCCACGTCTTTTAGTTAATGGAGCGCCAGTATTTATAAATGGTATAGCGGAATATGAGCATAAATTAGGGCAGTCACACGCCTTCGAAAAGGAAGAGATCGATTCCCGTATTAAGCAGATCAGAGCACTCGGGTTCAACTCCTTTCGTGATGCGCATCAACCCCATAACCTGCGTTATCAACAGGCATGGGATCAACATGGTATTTTGTTATGGACACAGCTTGCGGCACACATCTGGTTTGATACGCCTGCATTTCGGGAGAACTTCAAGAGATTGCTGACAGAATGGGTGCGTGAACGTCGAAATAGTCCATCAGTAATTTTATGGGGACTTGAAAATGAAAGTACGCTTCCGGAAGATTTTGCACGTGAATGTACTGCGTTGATTCGCAAATTAGATCCAACAGCATCTATACAACGTTTAGTAACCACATGTAATGGCGGTAGTGGGACCGATTGGGACGTACCGCAAAATTGGACAGGTACTTATGGGGGGGATCAAAAAACCTATGGTGACGATCTAAAAAAGCAACAGCTCGTGGGGGAATATGGTGCTTGGCGCAGTCTGGGGATGCATGCCGAACCGCCCTATCTACCCAACGAAAATAATTACAATGAAGAACGTTTTGCTGATATTTTACAGACCAAGGTACGTTTGGCAGAGTCTGTGAAAGATAGCGCTGTTGGCCATTATCTATGGCTTTGGAACTCACATGATAATCCTGGCCGTATCCAGGGGGGAGAAGGAAATCGAGAGATTGATCGGATTGGGCCGGTTAATTATAAAGGGTTGTTGACACCCTGGGGGGAGCCCACAGATGCGTATTATATGTATCTATCGCATTATGGTAAGAAAGAGCAACCTATGCTGTATATCGCCATGCATTCTTGGCCGAATCGTTGGTTGACCCCTGGGATAAAAGACAATATTCGTATTTTTTCGAATTGTGATGAAGTCGAACTTTTCAACGATCTCGGTTCATTATCGCTTGGAAAAAAACAACATCCCGGATTTGGTCGGCATTTTGAATTTAACGGTGTTGATGTGAGATATAATGTCTTGTACGCCGAAGGAAGAATAGGAGGAGAAGTTGTTAGCCGTGATACCATTATACTACAGAACTTTCCTGAAAGTCCACATTTTGGTGACTTGTATAAGACTCCATCAGAGATTCTAAAACCAGATCCAGGATATCACTATCTCTATCGCGTGAATTGCGGCGGCGATAATTATACAGATGAATATGGGGGAAACTGGACAGCTGACCAACCTTATCGATCCGAACTGGGCTGGGGCAGTAAATCCTGGGCAGATCATTTTGAAGGGATGAACACTAATTTTGCCAGCCAACGAATAATTTTTGATCCAATTAAAGGAACTAAAGACTGGCCGCTTTTTCAGACCTTTCGCTATGGGCTTGATAAGTTGGGCTATCAGTTTGACGTACCCAATGGAGATTATTTCGTCGAATTATATTTTGCCGAACCCTGGTACGGAAAATTTTCACCCGGAAAAGGAGATCGTATTTTTGATATCGCCATTAATGGTCAAGTTGTGGAAGATCAGTTTGATATTTATAAAAACGCTGGATTCCAGCAGGCCTTAAAAAAAAGCTATCCTATTAAAGTCATGAATGGAAAGATTGTGATTAATTTTCCACGTATTTATGCTGGTCAGGCGGTGATCCAGGCCATTGCTATTGCATCAAAAGAAAACAGGACAATCTTATCGCTTGATCAAAAGCATTATAATCTTGAATTAGGGAATCAAGATATTAAGCTCCACAGCTGGTTGGATATAGGTAGTGTATTGAAAAAGGAAGGGAATAAGGTAACATCGTTTTTTTCATTGCCATCATTCTTGTTTGGCTCAGAATATTTCGAGTTGGATAGTAATCGAGCCTATCGTCTACGCTTTAAAGAGCCTACCAATGTTTTCTTATTGGGGGGTAATCAGCCTGATGATTTTGAACAGACCAAAGACAGTGTGCAATTGAATACAGGGAAATATCTGGCGGTATTCCGTAAGGTATTGCAGGCAGGCGAGGAGCTTTCCATAACGGCCAAGACGCAAGGGGAAATTCTGGTCTTTCAGCAGCAAAGCGGTCTTCTGCCAGTTTATGACTTGAAAGAGGTGAAAAACTATAAGGCCTATCAAAGTAGCTGGCGCGACGGTGTTTCCGAAATCGAGCTTGCAGGACAAAAGCGTTTGGTATTCAACAATCAAGGAGGTTATATCGGTTGGCAGTTTCAGGTTGGAGCGGCAGATGTGTATGCGTTATCGATTAAGTATCATAATCCATTTAAAGAAGCACGTCGTGGTTATTATGAAATTTTGGACAAAGATAAGCATGTGCTAGTGCCTAAAGCTCCAATACAATTGGAACCTACACGTGTAGGCAAATGGAATTATATCAATACTGATACAAAGACAATGATTAATGCGGGTACCTATTTTGTTAAACTATACTCTTCTGATTTAGAGGGTGTTATTGTTGATAATTTAGAGGTTAAATAGCCTAGCTGCCAGCATAGTACATGACGGTTGTCAATAAAATTTTCAGTTATATTGAAGACTCAAAAATTCTTTAATGTCATTTTGAAGTTTATTTGAGCGTTTATAGAAGAAAATAAAGGTAAGGGACTTTATTTAATGTTTAATAATAACCAAAAAGGGATAAACTATTTCATGCCTATGAAACGTTTTGCATTACTCATGTTTTTATTTTTAAGTGTATCTATGACATTTAGTCAAACAGAAGACGCTTATTGGAAAACCATTACAGATCGATCCGAAAAAATTGTAGCTAAATTGGCGTTACAGGATCAAGCCAAACAAGAAAAAGCCGTTCACATTATTCGTGATCAGTATTATCTTTTAAATGCTTGTTATTCACTTCGGGATTTAAAAATTAAGGAGAATACGGATAAGAGCCTAAAAGAGCAGATCACGCAGGAGACGCTACAGGAAACTACCAATTTAAATCAAGCGTTTGTGAAACGGCTAAAGGAGGTTTTAACAGACCCAGAAGTTGAGGCCGTTAAAAACGGTATGACCTATAATGTCTATCCGAATACTGTGAAAGCTTACCAGGATATGATTCCTCGACTCACAAAAGACGAAGTGCATATGATCGACAGCTTGCTTTATGAAGCACGGGATTTTGCGATGCAGGCTGAATCTTCGGAAAAAAAACACGCTTGGTTTGGTAAATACAAAGGCAAAATCAATAACTATTTAGCGTCTCATGGCTATAACCTAAAGGAAGAAGGCGATAAGTGGGCTGCGAGATTAAAAAAATAACCCAGTAAATAAACTAATACCCAAATTATGAATCAGCTCATATTCCCGAGTAAATCCTCTAAAAGGTTGGCACAACTGCTGGCTATTGGAATAATGACTGGCGGGATCATTCCGTCATACTCCTATGGAGTAAATCTAAGTGAATACAATTTAAACTTTTTTAAGAATATAACAGGAAAGGTTGTTGATCAAAATGGAAAACCGCTTGCCGGAGTAACGATATCCATTAAGGGATCAAAGACCGCGACTTCAACAGATGCAGATGGTACATTTAGACTGAACTTGCCTGTTGGAAACGAGATTTTGGTGCTCAATTTTGTTGGTTATAAAAGACTTGAAATTCCAGTTGGAAACCAAAGTGTATTGAATATACGCATGGAAGCCGATAGTCAGGAACTCGAAGAGGTTGTTGCTGTTGGTTACACCACGCAGAAAAAAGCGCATTTAACGGGCTCTGTCGTAGCGATTAAAGCGGAGGAAATCGAAGATTTACCCTCGACGAATGTGGGTGCAACATTGGCGGGCCGGGTTGCAGGACTTAGTGTTAGCGGAGGAACGAGTCGTCCGGGATCAAAAGCTACGTTAACAATCAGAAAACCAATGGGGCCGAGTAAGGATGGTGGTACCACAGACCCGCTATATGTTATCGATGGTGTGGTGCAGGTGGATGGCCAAAATCAACCTGATGCAACCTTGTTTAGTAATTTGGATGCTTCGGAGATTGAAAGTATTTCTTTTTTGAAAGATGGTGCGGCTGCCGTATACGGTGTTCGAGGGGCTAATGGTGTGGTGTTGGTGACGACAAAAAAAGGAAAAGTAGGTACGCCGAAGATCAGTTACAATGGTTCGTATGCAATAAATGATGCAACTTATCGGACGAAAGTGTTGGATGCTTACCAGTTTGGGAATTATTTTAATATTTTGAACGGCCCGAATGGGAATTATAATGCGGTTACGGATCCTACAAAGCCCGAGCATAAGAATTACTTTTTTTCTCAAGATGAATTGGATTATTTTAAAGGCCACTCCTACAATTGGTTGGATGATGCTTGGAAAGCAAGTTATCTGACGCGGCATTCCGTGAATATTTCGGGCGGGGCAGATAAAGCGACCTATTTTGCCAATGTGGCCTATAACAAGCAAAACGGTAATTTAGGGACCTTGGATTATGATCGTTGGAATTTCCGGGCCGGTAGTGATATCCGGGTGGCTAGTAATTTTAAAGTAGGTATACAGGTGTCTGGAAATACGGGTAATCAGCAGAAGACCTTTAACAAGATTGGTGGTGAAAACGATGATAATGATTATCGTAATCTCCTGTTAGCCTCACCTTATATACCAGCTTATATCAATGGTCTGCCTGTGCGTTTACCAGGAACTGTTGGTGCTAGTGATTTATCGTCCTATCATTATTTTGAGTTGCAAAAGTTAGCCAATTTGGCGACAACAGATTCACGTCAATTTAGTATCAACTTGAATGGTGAATACCAAGCACCTTGGTTAAAAGGCTTAACGTTAAGAGGATCTTATAACAAAAATTATAAGAATGACCGGGGCACGCAAATTGGTACCAAATATCAAACTTATACATTCGATCAGCGAAGTGGACAATATGGTCATATTTATGATGATAACGTCAGTGGTGCGAAGGCTGCAAGCTATAGTAATGGTAATCGGGTTTATTTTTCGAATGCGGCAGGCAATAATTATCAAGCCAACTTTACAGCGACATATGATAAACAATGGAAACAACATAATTTCTCCGGTTTATTTTCGGTAGAAAAAGCTGAAGCGAATTCTTCGCAAGAAGACGTCTGGAAAGATAGCCCGCTTTCCAATACCAACGGGCAGTTCGGAACAGCCTTCGGGGCTGTTGATGGGCGTACCGCAGCGTATGAGTCGGGCACCCTTGGATATGTCGGCCGTTTAAATTATCGTTATAGTGATAAATACCTTGCCGAAGTGCTATTTCGTTCGGATGCGTCCACAAAATTTGCCCCCGAACATTATTGGGGGAAATTTTATAATATTTCTGTGGGTTGGGTAATCAGCGAAGAAGACTTCTTTCATGTCAAAGCTATTGATTATTTGAAATTACGTGTATCACATGGTAAGCTGGGTAATGATCAAACTAAGGCTTGGGGTTGGTTACAACGTTATACTTATCAACAGGGAAAAGGGGCTGTATTTGGGGACAACAATAACAATGTCGATGCAAGTACTGGGCTGAGAATGGAGAAATCCCCTAATCGGGATGCGACTTGGGCAGATGAATACAAAAACAATATTGGTATCGATGCTCGATTCTTGAATAACCGATTGTCAGCTACGATTGATGGTTACTATAATAAGGGTGTAAATTTGTTGGTCGAACGTACAGCTAATATTCCGGTTACTGTCGGTGGAACGGTCGCAGCCGAAAACTATGGTAAGAAAAACACCTTTGGTCTCGACTTTGATTTGGGATGGCGAGATAAAGTGAACGAGGTTAGCTATGGTGTCAGTGCACGCTTATCTTGGTGGAATGACAAAGTGATTCAAGACAATTTTAATGATGTTGATATTTTAAAACCATGGATAGCACATCCTAATGGACCTTCGGACAATGGTGCCTGGGGGTACGATTATTTGGGTATGTTCAAGACACAAGAGGATATTGAGCGCTATGTAAATCAATACAATATTACCCAAGTTTTTGATCAACCTGTTAATCGGTTGAGGCCGGGTATGTTATACTATCGCGATGTTCGCGGCCCCATACAAGCCGACGGAACTTTTGCAGCACCTGATGGCATCATCGATCAAAATGATCAGATTCAATTGGCAAAGAATGCAACAAATCATTATTCTCTTGGTATGACGTTAAGGGTTGGTTACAAAGGGTTTAGTGTAGAATCGGTAATCACAGGCTCCTTTGGCGGTTACAACGAAATTACCGAACGTAAGCCGTTGAATACTGACATTTCTAGGGTATATCAAAATGTACCGGCAATATGGGGAAATATTTATGATCCTGAGTTAAATCCGACAGGAACGATGCCCAATCCGTTTTGGGCTTCTATTTATGACGTAAGGTCAAGTTTCTGGACTGTTCCGGCTTTTCAGTTGCGTATGAGTAGCCTTAATGTCGGATACAAGTTTCCTGAAAAGCTGGTTAAATATCTAAAAGTATCAAATATGAGAGCATATATCAGTGCAGTGAATCCTTTTATACTGTACAATCCATTCAGTTATAAAGACGGAAATGGTGCCGCTTGGGATGTTTATCCAAATTTGAAAACTTATTCTTTTGGTCTTAACGTGACTTTATAATTTGAGAAATGAAAAAATTAACAATTTTAAATATAGGGCTTCTGTGTTTGCTTTTGACCAATCAAGCCTGTAAAGATAATTTTCTGGAAGAAAAGACGGATTTTGGAGCTGTAGGTGAAGATCAGGTGTTTAAAGATCCAATCTTGGCTGGAGCCTATGTAGATTATGTATATGGTTTATTCTTGCCGCCAAATAATGCACAATCATTTGTCGCAACGCAGGATGCCGCTGAGAATGGAGGGTACACAAATACCTTTACACAAACGACGGATGAACTGGCAGGCGAGACAGCTTTTAATAAGACATGGAATGTCATTTCTTATGTCAATGACAATGCCAACAAGTACTTTGGTCAGCGGATGACGGCAAGTGTTGCCAACAATGTGTGGACCAGGATGAAAGAGATCAATGTTTTTTTAGAAAAAATTGATCAGGGGGGGATTGATGAGGCAACGCGCAATCAGATGAAAGGGCAAATGTACTTTTGGCGTGCCTTTCAATATTTTCAATTGGTGCGTATGTACGGTGGAGTGCCTTTGGTTCTTGGATCGCAAACTCCAACAGTTGTAAATAATGATGCTAACTCCGTTCCTCGAAGCACAACGTCAGAGTGTATTGAACAAATCGTGAGAGATTTGGATATGGCGAAGAGTTTATTACCTGGTAAATGGAATGCTGCAAATTGGGGCCGCATTACCAGTGGTGCAGCCGCAGCGTTAAAAGGACGCGTGCTCTTGACATATGCCAGCCCGCAATTTAATCCAAATGACTCACGCGATCGTTGGGAAGCAGCATACACTGCAAATGTAGAAGCCAAAACTTTATTGGAGCAAAATGGTTTTGGATTATTCCAGACAGGTGGTTCAACAGATGGAAAAGCTTGGGCCAATATGTTTATGCAAGAAGGTACAGCAAACACAGAAGCCGTTATCGTATATGGATTTAACACTGGTACAGCAACAGCTAATGGTGTTAAAAACAATGGTTGGGAACAGGTGATTCGACCTCGAGCAATTTCTGGCTCAGGTTCGATTGCTCCGACTAAGCAAATTTTAGATGCTTTTCCGATGTTAGACGGTAAAAATATTGATGACCCGACATCAAAATATACCTATGATGCGAAGAAATTTTATAAAAACCGGGATCCACGCTTTGACAAGACTTTTGTTTATAATGGAGCGCTATTCCCTTATGCCGATGGACCGAACTATCGTCAATGGACCTATTATTGGAAAAATGAGAACGGTACTGCTTATTTATCTACTGAAGGATCGGGATTGAATGCCAGTGGTCTTTATTTAAGGAAAGGTTCTAACCCGAGTGCAAACAATAGGTCTAATGGAGGATCTGGTTTTCAACAAAGCGGTACAGACTTTATTGAATTACGTTTTGCAGAGGTAGTTTTGAATTTGGCGGAATCTGCTATCGGTTCGGATAAATTAGCCGAAGGATTGGAAGGAATCAAGGAAATTCGTAAACGTGCAGGACTTGAAGTTGGCGATGGATCATATGGTTTAGCCTCTGTTGCAGGAAATCGTGATAAATTATTTGGAGCAGTGATCAATGAAAGAAAACTAGAGTTTGCTTATGAGGGTAAGCGTTTTTACGATCTTAGACGCTGGAAGTTATTTGAAAAAGATTCGCCAACAGCTAAACGTATTGGCGTAAAACCATTGAATGGGACGAGAAGAACAGGTATATTGATTACATTTAAAAATAAAGATGCTGAATATAAAGGGGATAAAGACCCTTTGTTGAGAGATAAGAATGGTAATTTGGTTGTTATAGAGCGCGAACCCGCCACTTATCCAGGAGATATCAAAAACCAAGATGAATACCTCGATTACCTTTACGATAATTATTTCACCATCACAGAAAAAGATGATTTGGATCCAATTAAGAACAACTGGGTTTTCACATGGTATCCGCAATACTATTTCTTCGGATTAAATCAAACAATCTTGTCTACTTCACCTTATTTACAACAAACGACAGGTTGGGATAGCATGAATGGAGCAGGAACTTTTGACCCTTTGAAATAGGTTCCTTTTGCTTAAAATATTAAGGCAATGTATGTGAATTGTGACATACATTGCTTTTAATAAATGTACAATTGACATATATTTGAAATAGAAATTATAAATCCTACTAACTAGATAAACATGTTACATAAAATAACGCTGACAGCATTGTTGAGTCTCATTACGTCAATCGCATTTTGTCAGTATCCCAAAATTCCAGAAGATGTCAAGAAGAATACAGATGAGCTGATGCGTAAAGCGACCAAACAATCGGATGAAGCTTGGCAAAAAGCCCTACCTGTCATAGAAGAATATGCGAAACAGGGTAAACCTTATATTCCATGGGCAGGCCGACCTGATGATCTCCCACAAGCTAAGATTTTGGCTTTCCCAGAAGCTGAAGGTGGCGGTAAATTTACTTTTGGTGGTCGCGGTGGGAATGTGTATGTGGTTACAAGCTTGGAAGACAATGGCCCCGGGTCATTGCGCGAAGCTTGCGAAAAAGGTGGGCCTCGTATTATTGTGTTTAACGTCTCCGGTATCATCCGCCTGAAAACACCTTTAATTATCCGCGCTCCTTATATTACCATTGCAGGGCAGTCCGCTCCGGGCGATGGTGTCTGCGTGGCCGGTGAATCTGTTTGGATCAACACACACGATGTCTTGATCCGTCATATGCGTTTTAGACGCGGTGAAACTTATGTCGGCCGTCGAGATGATGCGATCGGTGGTAATCCTGTAGGAAATATTATGATAGACCATGTTTCGGCAAGCTGGGGTTTGGATGAAAATATGTCCATGTACCGTCATATGTATAATGATAGTACCGGAAAGGCAGAGGAGAAACGCGGTACTGTAAACATTACTATTCAAAATTCTATTTTTTCTGAAGCATTAGATACATGGAACCACGCGTTCGGAAGTACTTTAGGTGGAGAAAATTGTACGTTTATGCGTAACCTCTGGGCAAATAATGCAGCCCGTAATCCATCTATTGGTTGGAATGGTTTGTTCAACTTTTACAACAACGTGGTTTACAATTGGGTGCATCGTTCAATTGACGGTGGCGATTACCAAGCTACATACAATATTGTCAACAATTATTTTAAACCAGGCCCTGCGACTCCGTTGAGTCAGCCTGTAAGTTACCGCATCTTAAAACCGGAATCAGGAAGAAGTAAATTGCCTTATGTTGTATTTGGTCGTGCTCATGTAAAAGGTAATATCGTTGAAGGTAATGCAAAAGTAACATCAAATAACTGGGATGGGGGTATACAGTTGGAAAATAAAAAAGGGGATGCGATGACCTATGAGGAAGCACAACCATACTTTGCGGCGATGAATGCTAAAGAAGAATTTCCACATGCTCATTTTCCAGTGATGACTGCTCAGGAAACTTATGGTTTTGTTCTTGATCATGCAGGAGCAACCTTGCCTAAAAGAGATCCTGTGGATACACGCGTTATTGCAGATGTGAAAAATGGTAAGCCAGTCAAACTTTTGAGCAACGTGAAATTACCTGAAAAGGATTTCGAACACAGAAGATTGCCAAAAGATTCGTATAAGATTGGCATTATTACCGATATCTCTCAAGTAGGTGGATATCCAGTTTATCAGGGTAAACCATATAAAGATGCTGACAACGATGGTATTCCTGATGATGTAGAAAAACAAATGGGACTAAACCCGAATGACCCGAGTGATTCGGCAAAAATTACAGCGTCAGGTTACGCAAACATTGAACTCTACCTAAATAAATTGGCTGCTAAATAAATCCGTGGAATACCCCTGTTTAGACGACAAATACAGCATCAAATAAGCTGGGGTATTTCATATAATCGAAAGAAATAAATTGAGCTTGTGGGCTTAAGTTAATCATCTGCATATGAAATCGTTATTTAATCGAAATACCGTGTTACTATTGGGCCTAATAAGCCCAATAGCTGCATTGGCGCAATATCCAGTTATTCCGGATTCTTTGAAGAAATTGGCTGCTGAGCGGGAAAATACGGAAAACATACGTTTAGAAAAGGTTTGGGAAAAAGCACAAGAGGCCATGAAGGCCGAAGGTAAGCCCTATATTCCTTGGGCAGCAAAACCTAGTGACTTGCCTCAGGCAAAAATAAAAGCATTCCCCGGTGCTGAAGGCGGCGGTGCTTTTACTGCTGGAGGTCGAGGCGGAAAAGTTTTTGTCGTGACGAGTCTTGCGGACAGTGGTCCAGGAACGTTGAGAGAAGCCTGTGAAGCCGGTGGCGCACGTATTGTCGTATTTAATGTTGCCGGTATTATTCAACTTGAAAAACCGATTGTCGTTAAGGCTCCCTATATCACGATTGCTGGACAGACAGCCCCTGGAGATGGGATATGTGTGGCCGGAGAATCTTTTCTAATTGATACGCACGACGTTATTTTACGCTTTTTACGTTTACGTCGTGGGCAAACCGATGTAACGCGCCGTGATGATGCTGTAGGAGGAAATGTAGTGGGCAATATTATGATTGACCACGTATCTGCAAGCTGGGGCTTGGATGAAAATATGTCGATCTATCGGCATGTATACGATCGGGAAGGTAAGAACCTCAAATTACCTACAGTAAATATTACGATCCAAAATTCCATATTTTCGGAATGCCTGGATGCCTATAACCATGCTTTCGGAAGTACAATAGGTGGTTTGAATAGCACCTTTATGCGTAATCTCTGGGCTTCAAATATCAGCCGGAATCCTTCCATAGGGATGTATGGCGACTTTGGATTTGTCAATAATGTTATTTGGAATTGGTGGAATAGAAGTGCTGATGGTGGTGATAATAGGTCGTTATTTAATTTTATCAATAACTACTATAAACCTGGTCCCATTACACCAAAAGATAAGCCGATTGCATACCGGATTTTAAAACCGGAATCTGGAAGAGATAAGGCGTTTAAGGATCAATATGGAAAAGTGTATGCGCATGGAAATGTGGTAGAGGGTTTCCCAAAAGTTACTAAAGACAATTGGGCTGGAGGGATTCAGATTGAAGATCTACCGAATGTAGGCGAACGCGAAAAAGAAATTCGGGTGGATAAAGCTTTTCCAATGGCACCCGTTACAACACTATCCGCACAAGATGCTTACAACTATGTCCTTGAAAATGTAGGCGCATTTTTGCCAAAGCAAGATGCAGTGGATACACGGATTATAAAGCAAGTTGCTGAGAATAAAGTTTACTACAATCAAGATAAGACGCAGCATGGATTTGTATCGCCTTATGTGAAACGACGTTTGCCAGCGGATTCCTACAAGCAGGGGATTATATCTGATATCGCACAGGTAGGCGGCTATCCGGTTTATCAGGGAGTACCTTACCAAGACGCAGACAATGATGGTATTCCGGATGATGTGGAGAAAAATATGGGATTGAATCCCAATGATCCAAGCGATTCAAGAAAAATAGCGAAAAACGGCTACGCCAATATTGAGAACTATTTAAATGGGGTTGTAGCATTAGATGCTGTCGTGCCCAAAAAATAAGAAATAACCATGAGAAAAAGAATGCTGTTCTTTTCTTGTCTCGGACTATATGCCTTTATCTGTACTGCACATGCACAACAAATGAAGGCATATACTCCTTTGGTATGGGATGAGGCAAAGTTTGTTTATCATAAGGATTCACTTGGAAACCAAATTCCTGACTTTTCCTATGCAGGATACAAAGGGGGCAACGAAGCTATTCCTACAGGACAGATTGCTGTCGTTGTTCCTGTAAGATCAGGCGATGCGACAGCGCGTATACAAGCTGCTATCGACTATGTTTCATCTTTGCCTTTAGGTAAAGATGGGCTGCGCGGTGCAGTTCTCTTACAAGCCGGAACCTATGCTGTTTCTGGTTCCCTTAAATTAAGTGCCTCAGGTGTTATTCTGCGTGGTAGTGGCTTCAAAACAAATGGAACCGTCATCGTTGGTGAGGGAACAACAAGAGAAACACTCATCCGTATTCTTGGAAAAGACGATATCACATTTGCGAAAAAGACAAATGTAACAAGTTCTTACGTCCCTGTCAACGCGCGGGTATTGGATATTGATCATGCCGCTTCCTATAAAGCTGGAGATAAAATTAGGATTACAAGACCTTCCACGCAAGATTGGATTAATCAGCTTGGTACCGATCATTTTGGTGGTGGTATTACTTCCTTAGGTTGGAAGCCCGGGCAACGCGATGTTACATGGGATAGAACGATCGTCGCTGTGAAAGGTAATCGTATCGAGATTGATGCGCCAATCACAACAGCATTGGATAGACGCTATGGCCAAGCGACTGTTGAGCAATATACTTGGAAAGGAAGAATCGAAAATGTTGGTATCGAAAATATTGCACTTAAATCTGCTTTCGATGCGAATAACCCGAAAGACGAAGACCATCGCTGGATGGCAATTACGATTGAAAATGCAGAAAACGTTTGGGTTCGCCGCATGCAGTTCCAGCATTTTGCAGGATCAGCTGTCTACGCTTTGGCAAGTACTAAAAAATTAACCGTTGAAGATTGTATTTCTTTGGATCCAGTTTCGGAAATCGGCGGGCAAAGAAGATATACCTTTTTTACAAAGGGGCAGCAGACACTGTTTCAACGACTCTATTCCGAACATGGTTACCATGATTTCGCAGTAGGCTACCTGGCAGCAGGACCAAATGCTTTTGTTCAATGCCAAGCTGTAGAACCATTTAGTTTTAGTGGTAGTATAGACAGTTGGGCGTCTGGAATTTTATTTGATAATGCGGATATAGATGCACAGGCCCTTAGCTACAAAAACCGAGGTCAGGACGGCCAAGGCGCGGGCTGGTCAGCGGCAAATAGCGTGTTTTGGCAATCTACAGCGGGGCTTGTTGAGTGTTACCAACCGCCAACGGCGCAGAACTGGGCCTTTGGCATTTGGTCCCAGTTTCAGGGAGACGGCTATTGGGAGCAATCTAACGAATACATCAAGCCCAAAAGCTTGTATTATGCACAGCTACGGGAAAGAATTGGCCTAGCGGCTGATGAACGCGCAGTACTGTTGCCCCTTCTGACCGAAGCATCCAGTAGCCCTCCTGTCAGTGTTGCCATGGAGCTGACACGTCAGTCTGAAAATCCAATGACGAGGCTGGTTGACTTTATTGCAGAAGCCGGTAATCGTTATCCCTTAAATACGACCGCAAATGTAAAGACCATCGATCAAATTGGCTATAAAGAGACTACCCCAGCAAAAAAACAAGCAGATATGCGTGTCGTAAACGGTTGGTTGGTACGTGGTGATGAAGTACTCGTAGGGGCCAAATCGGATGTCCCATGGTGGAGTGGTAGCGCTCGGCCATATGGTGCTGAGAAAGCAAAACCACATATCACTCGCTATGTTCCTGGCGAGGCTGGCAGGGGATTGACGGACGATCTTGAGGAGATGACGGATTCATTAAAAAAAGATAATATTATCGCCATTGATCACAATTACGGACTTTGGTATGATCGGAGACGCGATGATCACGAGCGTATCCGACGGATCAATGGGGAGGTTTGGCCACCGTTTTATGAATTGCCCTTTGCGCGCAGCGGCCAGAGCTTAGCGTATGACGGCTTGTCGAAATATGATTTGACAAAGTATAACAAATTTTATTGGGGGCGCTTGAAACAATATGCAGATTTAGCCGACCAAAAAGGTTTAGTCTTGATTCACCAAAATTATTTCCAACATAATATTATCGAAGCCGGTGCGCATTATGCGGACTTCCCATGGCGGACCGCCAATAATATTAACAATGTAGGATTTCCGGAACCCGTTCCATATGCCGGAAACAAGCGCATTTTCATGGCGGAGCAGTTCTATGATATCAGTAACCCTGTTCGTCGGGCATTACACCGCGCATACATCCGTCAATGTTTAAATAACTTTAAAGACAACTCGGGAGTCATTCAGATGATCAGTGCCGAATATACTGGACCTTTGCATTTCGTTCAGTTTTGGATAGATGTGATTAAAGAATGGAAGGCTGAGACGGGTAAAAATCCAATTATTGGTTTGAGTGCAACGAAAGATGTGCAAGATGCCATTTTATCGGACACCGAACGTGCCAAAGAAATCCAGGTCATTGATATCCGCTACTGGCATTACCAAGCCGATGGAAAGACCTATGCGCCCCAAGGAGGACAAAATCTGGCACCACGTCAGCATGCACGATTGTTGAAACCAAAGAAAACGTCGATGGAGGCTGTTTATAAAGCGGTATCCGAGTACCGGACAAGATATCCAGACAAGGCAGTGTTATACTTTGCGGACAACTATCCAACGATGGCTTGGGCCACTTTTATGGCCGGAGGGTCTATGGCCAACTTACCTAAAATAGGGAACAATGATTTCTACCGTGCGGCATCGACTATGAAAGCTGTACAAGTCAACAGCGGTACGTGGCTATTAAAGAGCACGCAGGGATTGATTATTTATAGCGAGCAAGCTATAGGTGAAAACATTGACTTATCCGATTATAAAGGACGTTTTGAAATGACACATATTAATCCGAAAAGCGGAGCGATTACCAAAACCGAGCAGATCAATTTGGGCAAGCACATTAATTTAAGCAATTATATAAAAGGGCCGGAAATTATTTGGCTAAATAAGAAATAACAACATGTCTATACGTAAGAAACTTATATTATTTACAGTTGCAGGAGCACTGTTTTCATGTACTTCCAATAAAGAGTCAAAGCACACTACATTATTGAAGATATCTGAAAATGGCAGATACATGATGACCAAAGATGGACAGCCCTTCTTTTGGTTGGGTGATACAGGTTGGTTATTGTTTAATAAACTCAACCGATCCGAAGCCGATCAATACCTTGAAGATCGAAACCAAAAGGGCTTCAATGTCATTCAGGCGATGGTCTTGCATACCGTTCCTTCTGTAAATGTTTATGGAGATTCTTCGGTTGTCAATAAAGATATTTCCAGACCGCTGGTGACCGAAGGTAACAATCCTGATAAGGCAACGGAATACGATTATTGGGATCATGTCGATTATATC
The DNA here is from genome assembly GCF_003071065.1 of Sphingobacterium athyrii. GTDB lineage: Bacteria > Bacteroidota > Bacteroidia > Sphingobacteriales > Sphingobacteriaceae > Sphingobacterium > Sphingobacterium athyrii. The sequence goes on from NZ_QCXX01000004.1 coordinate 522,990, forward strand.
ATTGACAAGGCTGCTGAAAAAGGACTCTATGTAGCTTTGGTGCCAGTTTGGGGATCACCGGTGAAGGATGGAAAAGTATCAGCTGAGCAAGCGGAAAAATACGCCACGTTTCTTGCGGAAAGGTGGAAAGATCGTCCGAATATCATTTGGTTAAATGGGGGTGATATCAAGGGATCTGACAAGATGGAAGTGTGGGATAAGATAGGTAAAACCATCAAATCGATTGATAAAAATCACCTGATGACGTACCATCCGAGAGGACGAGCAGCCTCTTCGGATTGGTTCCACGATCGACCTTGGCTAGATTTCAACATGGTGCAATCTGGACACCGTACTTATGCTCAGGATACTTCTGCGAATGAACAGAAACATTATGGTGAGGATAACTGGAAGTTTATGGCAGCCGACTGGGATATGAAGCCCGTTAAGCCGACGATCGACGGAGAACCCTCTTATGAAGGTATCCCACAGGGATTACACGATATCACCCAACCGCGCTGGAAAGATGCTGACGTCAGAAGATACGGTTATTGGTCTGTATTTGCAGGCGCATTTGGGTATACCTACGGACAGAACTCGGTCATGCAGATGCATGGAAAGCAAGACTCCACTTCGGCCTATGGTTCGGATGAAGTATGGAGTTCGGCAATCAATGCACCTGGTGCTGCTCAAATGAAGTACTTAAAAGAACTTATGCTTTCTAGGGACAATTACTTTGATCGTGTTCCAGATCAGTCTTTAATTGCGGATAATGGTGAGAAATACAATCGTTTAGTAGCGACAAGAACAAATGGCTATGCATTTATCTACAATTACAACGGTAGAGAAATGAAAATTAATATGGGAAAAATCAAAGGGGACAAGGTAAAAGCGTCTTGGTTTGACCCTCGAAATGGATCGACCAAGGTGATTGGGGAGTTTGAAAACAAAGGTGTACAAACTTTTGTACCTGAGGGAGGACAAAAGGACGGAAATGACTGGGTATTGATCTTAGATAGCATTTAATGAGGAATTTGGTCAAATTGTTTATTTTATTTAGTGTGGCATCGCTCTTGGCTTCATGTCAGCGGGATGTTTACCTATTTACCTCATTCCACGAACCTGCCAATGAAGGTTTGCGCTATCTGTATAGTAAAGACGGATACCATTGGAATGCGATTAATGGGGTGTATTTAAAGCCGGAATTAGGAAAACAGAAAATCATGCGCGATCCGTCGATGATCAGGGATAAACAAGGTATTTATCATCTGGTATGGACCATTGGCTGGCAGGGAAATGAGGGGATTGGTTATGCCCGTTCAAAAGATTTGATCCATTGGGAAAATCAACAGATCGTTCCAGTGATGCAACAAGAAGCAACCACCGTCAATGTTTGGGCGCCAGAATTATTTTATGATGATGTAGAGGACCGATTTATAATTATTTGGGCCTCCACGATCCCTTATCGTTTTGCGAAAGGCGTAGAAGAGGAAAATAATAATCATCGGATGTACTATACAACAACCAAGGATTTTAAATCTTTTACAGCCACGAAATTATTTAGCGATCCCGGGTTTAGTATCATTGATGCGGTCATTGTCAAGAAAGCGCAGAAAGATTATGTATTGGTACTAAAAGAAAACACGCGGCCCAACCGGAATCTAAAAGTTGCCTTTGCAGGCAACCCGCTAGGACCATTTCAACAGGTTTCTGAGCCTTTCTCGCCGTATTTAAGTGAGGGGCCAGCAGTGATTAAAGTAAAAGATCAGTGGTTGATCTATTTCGATTCCTATGGAAGTAAAAGCTATGAGGCTGTGTCCACCAAAGATTTCAAGGTCTTCGAAAAGATCAACGACAAGATTTCCGTTCCAGAAGGGCATAAACATGGAACGATCTTCAAAGCGTCCAATAAAGATTTAAAAAATTTGCTTCGGGATGAAGCCAAAAAGAAATAGTATGAGTATCAAATCAGTATTAGTGAGTCTATCGCTGGCTTCTATTATGCACCAGGCGGTGGCACAACAAGATACGGTAAAGTATATAGGAAAGACATTATCCAATGTAGATTATCACCACGGACAGCTGACACCTGCAGTGGGTACGCACAATATTCAGGTATTTAGAGCAAATAGAGAGTTTCCTGAATTAGCAGGCGGACACAATTTTACGTATAACCATCAGCCCTTTTTGGCGTATTGGAATAATACTTATTATTTACAGTTTCTGAGCAATCCTGTGGGCGAGCATATCGCGGAAGGAAAAACCTTGTTGTTAACATCAAAAGATGGTCGCAATTGGTCCAGCCCTATAGATCTATTCCCTACTTATCTGGTTCCAGAGGGCTTTACCAAGCCGGGACGTACCGATAAGGCCGGAAAAAACCTGTATGCGATCATGCACCAGCGTATGGGTTTTTATCATGCAAAGAATGATAAACTGCTGACCCTCGCGTATTACGGTGTGGCCCTGGACGCCAAGGACGATCCAAATGACGGAAATGGTCTTGGGCGTGTTGTTCGGGAGATCCACAAAGATGGCAGCTTCGGGCCGATATATTTTATTCACTTCAATGCTTCCTTTAATGAAAAAATGGCAAAATATCCATTTTATACGAAAAGTAAGGATAAAGCATTTATACAAGCTTGTGACGAGTTGCTAGGCACGCCACTCATGATGCAACAATGGGTAGAGGAGTCCGATCGAAACGATCCATTAATTCCCTTGCAACGTCCGGTAAAAGCTTTTTCGTTCTATCGCCTCAATGATGGAAGAGTCGTCGGTTTATGGAAGCATGCGTTGACATCGATGAGCAAGGACAATGGCAAGACATGGCAATATTCACCGTTGCGCGCGCCGGGTTTCGTGAACAGCAATGCAAAGATCTGGGGACAAAAAACATCTGATGGACGTTATGCAACGGTGTATAATCCTTCCGAATTCAGATGGCCTTTGGCCGTATCGACCAGCAATGATGGCTTGAACTATACCGATTTGTTATTGGTCAATGGTGAGATCACCACCATGCGCTATGGCGGTAATTATAAGTCTTATGGACCGCAATATGTCCGTGGTATCGTCGAAGGCAATGGCATAGTTCCAGATCATAACATGTGGTTGACGTACAGTATGAACAAAGAAGATATTTGGACTGCTGTTGTACCTGTTCCGATCAAGTCTACAGTAGATGAGGTCGTGAACGATGATTTTGCGAAAAATGCTGTGCAAGCCTATAACAACTGGAATATTTATAGTCCTTTGTGGGCAAGTACCAAAGTTGAAGGAGATGCGTTGGTCTTGCGCGATAAAGACCCTTTCGACTATGCAAAAGCAGATCGTGTGATTCAATCGGCCCAAAAAGGGACCATCGAATTTACAGTGAGGCCACAGCAAAATGATCATGGTACTCTACAGATCGAGTTGGTCAATGATATAGGCTTAGCTGCCGCTAGAATTATCATTGACAAAGATGGTATTATCAAAAATAAGGCAGGTTATCGAAATGCTTCGCTGACAAAATATGCAGCGGGAAAGACCTATCACTTTGTGTTAACTTTCGACGTGAGCACCCGCTCTTATCAAGTTGCCATCAATGGCGAGGATAAAGGCACGAAGCTATTTTTCCAACCCGTAAGCAACGTCAGTAAAATCTCTTTCCGAACAGGCGATGTCAGAAGATTTCCCAATGCGGATACAGAAACAGACCAGGACTTTGATGTTGAAAATGCAGGTGCTTCGGTAAAAGAAGCTATTTATCAGATTACTTCGCTGAAAGCGGAAAAGTTGAAATAAATGAGACGGTTTATTGTACATATTGCTTTATTGGTAGCCAGTTTCTCGGCAAAGGCAGATGTCATATTGCCCAATATTTTTGCCAATCACATGGTCTTGCAACGCAACCAGCCGGTCGCCATTTTTGGTTCCGCGAATCCTGGTGAGCAGGTAAGTGTAGCCTTTCAAAATCAGTTGAAGACGACAGAAACCGATCAAAATGGCCATTGGAAAGTTGAACTAAAAGCCATGTCAGCCAATGCGGTTGGACAGACATTGACCATCAAGGGAAACAATACGATCGAACTTAAAGATGTTTTGGTCGGTGAAGTTTGGCTGTGCTCGGGCCAATCGAATATGGAATACCAAATGCGTAAAATTGTGAAGGTAAAAACTCCGCTGAAGGGTGATTATTTCCCTAAAAATGAAGTGGCCGAAGCAAACAATCCCAATATCCGAATATTTTTGGTACGCCGGAAATTTCTGGCCAAGCCGGATGGCCAATATGAGGGCTGGGCTGTAGCACGGGATTCGGCACTGCGTCAATTTTCTGCGCCGGCCTATTTCTTTGGGAAAACGCTACAGCAAGAATTAGGTGTTCCTATAGGCATTATTTCATCAGCTGTGAGCGGCAGTAGAATCGAGCCTTGGTTTTCCGAAGAATATTGGACAAGTTCTCCTTATCTGAAAGATAAAAAGAAAGAAGGCGATCCCGGTAAATTCTTTCATACGATGATTGAACCATTAGCGCCTTATACCTTAAAAGGATTTGTTTGGTACCAAGGTGAATCCAATACCTTTCTAAAAGAGAATATTAGCTATAGTTATAAAATGAAGGCGCTGATCGAAAATTGGCGGGCTCTTTGGGGGAACCCCAAATTACCGTTTTATTTTACCGAGATCGCACCTTTCTATTATTCCCTGGACGAAAAAGGTCATGTCCGTATGCCGAGAACGGTGTTGCCGGAATTTCGGGAAGCCCAAGATCTAGTTTTACAATTGCCGCATACAGCACGCATCATTACGACAGATTTGGTCGATGATCCACACGATCTCCATCCAAGTTATAAATGGGAAATCGGTCGTCGTCATGCCCTTAAGGCTTTAAAATACGTCTATCATAGAAATATTGTAGCCGATGGCCCTGAACTAGAGGCTGTAAAATACCAAGGTAAACAAGCAACGGTAAAATTGAAACATGCGAAAGGCTTAAAGACTATCGATGGCAAACCCTTAACATCGTTTGAAGTTGCGGATGAGGATGGCATATTTTATCCAGCACAGGCTGCTATCAACGGACAGACAGTCGTACTTGAAAGTGATCAGGTACAACAGATTCGTCAGGTACGTTTTGGTTGGGACGAAGCTGCCCAGCCCAACCTGGTGAATACCGTTGACCTGCCGGCCGCACCTTTTAGAACAAATAATCCATTACAACATATTAAATTGAAAAATAGTCTTTAGCGATCATGAACTTGAAAACAAAAATAGCGTTATCCTTACTTTTTTTTGGGACTATGGGATTGCAAGTATCTGCCCAAAAAACAGCGAGCCAATACCTCTCTGGAACAGGAAAGGATGATGGTGTATTATGGGATTTTTATGTGAGCGAAGGCATGAATGTCGGGAAATGGACGAAAATACCAGTTCCCTCCAATTGGGAACAGCAAGGCTTTGGGAAATATAATTACGGCTTCAATAAAGAGGCTGATAAAGGCAAAGAGGTCGGGCAATATAAATATAGATTTAAAGTATCCGATGCATGGAAGGATAAGTTGATCCAAATTGTTTTTGAAGGATCTATGACTGATACCGAAGTCAAGATCAATGGTAAGCTAGCCGGCGCTATCCATCAGGGATCATATTATGTTTTCAAATATGATATTACGAAACTGTTGAAGTTTGGCGAAGAAAATCTATTGGAAGTCAATGTTGCTAAGCATTCGGCAAACAAGTCGGTGAATGCAGCGGAACGGGAAGGTGACTTTTGGGTTTTTGGCGGCATTTTTAGACCGGTCTATTTAGAGGCTCTACCACAGCATCATATTGAACGTGTTTCGTTGGATGCAAAGGCTGATGGTACATTCCGAGCCAAAATAAAGACGGTGGGAGAAGCCGATGAAATTGCTGTTCAACTGTTTGACGCCAAAGGAAGGAAATTTGGAAAACAGCTGAGAACAAAGCTGTCAGACAAAAACAATTGGGTAGAGGGACAATTTTCAAGCCCGCAATTATGGTCTGCTGAATTTCCAAACTTATATAAAGCGCAATTTACCTTATCGAAAAATGGTAAGGTACAGCACCAGCTGGAGCAAAAATTTGGTTTTCGGACCATAGAAGTGAAAGAACGTGATGGCGTGTATGTCAATGGCGTAAAGGTTCGATTCAAAGGTGTCAATCGACATGCTTTCGTTCCGGAATCCGGACGGACGACGAGTAAGGAAGTTAGTATTGCCGATGTGAAGCTCATGAAGGAAATGAATATGAACGCTGTTCGAATGGCCCATTATCCACCAGACAATCATTTTTTGGCTGTCTGTGATTCATTGGGTTTATATGTCATGAACGAGTTAGCGGGTTGGCACGGGCATTACGATAAGGAAGTCGGTACCAAATTATTGCGGGAGATGATGGTCGTATCCGAAAATAATCCGTCCGTTGTTTTTTGGGCAAATGGGAATGAAGGTGGGCATAATCCGGATTTTGATCCCATCTTCGCGGAAGAGGATATTCAAAAACGCGCTGTGATTTATCCCTGGGCCGTACATGATGGTTTTGAAACAACCCATTACCGGGAATATAACTATGGTATTGGTACCTATGATCATGGGCACAATATCATTATGCCGACTGAGTTTTTGCATGGTATGTACGATGGCGGGCATGGTGCCGGATTGGAGGATTATTGGAAAGCGATGCTTGCCAATCCCCTTGCTGCGGGTGGTTTTCTTTGGGATTTTCGTGATCAGGGGATCGTTAGGACAGATAAAGGCGGTATTATAGATACTGACGGAAATCGTGGTCCAGATGGTATAATTGGTCCACATGGCGAAAAGGAAGGCAGCTTCTTTACCATTAAAGAAGTATGGAGCCCTATTTTCTTTGAAAAACGAGAAATGACTGAGGGATTTGATGGTTCGTTCCATATTGAAAATAGATATTCTTTTACCAATATTAATCAGTGTACATTTTCGTACGAACTCAAAAAGCTGGGCGGTTATGAAGAAGTGAAAGCAACAAAAAGCGGAACGATTGTCGCACCCAATATCCGCCCTGGAGATAAAGGGATCTTAAAAGTTGATTTCCCTACAGGTTGGGAGGACTTCGATGTTTTATATATTACCGCAAAAGATGTGCATCAACAGGAACTCTTTACTTGGAGCTTTCCGATTACATTGCCGAATCAGGTGGCAAGTAGCCTCCTGAAACCAAATGGAACCGGGGATATTGCCGTACAGGAGACCGCGAATGCCTATCTGGTGAAAGCGAATGGCATTAGCTATCAGATCAATAAGACAAGCGGGTTGCTGGAGCAGGTTCAAAATGCCAAAGGAATTATTCCTTTCAAAAACGGACCGGTTTTACAGGAAGCGACGACAAATTATAAGAATTTCAAATTGAACCGTGAAGACGGAAAGGTGATTATCGCATCTACTTTTGATAAAAAAGATAGTTATAATACCTTGCGTTGGGAAATCCTTGCTTCGGGACAGTTGAAAATGCATGTTCAATATTTTCCTGAAAGTTATTTTACACGTTTTGTGGGGGTGAATTTCGATTTTCCAGAAGATCAAATCGAAGGTGTTGAATATCGGGGAATGGGCCCTTATCGGGTTTGGAAAAACCGGATGAAAGGGAATCAGTTTGGCGTGTGGAAAAAGAAGTACAATAACACGGCAACGGGCGAATCGACATTCGAATATCCCGAATTTAAAGGTTACCATGCCAATATGTATTGGACAAAATTTATCGGAAAAGATCAAAGTTTCCGCGTGTTTACCGACCGGGAGGATGTGTTTTTACGCTTATATACACCAAAAGAACAGCAAGATACCGAATGGAAAAACATGGAGCCTACCTTCCCAAAAGGTGATATTTCTTTTATGAACGGTATTTCGGCCATTGGGACGAAAACACAAAAACCAGAAACCACCGGGCCTATGGGTATGAAGCACGTTTACTATGATTTTGAGAAGGAACCGAGCCGGGCATTGCATATGGTACTCTATTTTGATTTTGAAAATTAATGAAAGCAAACATCGTCATATTCATTGTATCGGTTTTCTTATCGACTTTGTGGTATCAGGCTACTGCGCAGATCACTGTTTTAAACCTGCGGACTGAATTACGTTCGAATCCGATCGGTATAGATGTTGCCGCACCAAGACTGAGCTGGCAATTGCAGGGCAGCGGGCGGTCTATCCGGCAAGAAGCCTATCGGGTTTTGGTTGCTTCTTCGCAAGAAAAACTGGACCAAAATATCGGCGATTTCTGGGATTCGGGGAAACAGCTTTCGAATAATTCCACGCATGTTATTTATGCAGGCAGAGCCCTACAGAGCAGAGCAGCAGTCTTCTGGAAAGTAAAAGTGTACACAAATAAAGGTGAGGGCAAATGGTCAGATGTTGCAAGCTGGACAATGGGACTGCTGCATTACAAAGATTGGACAGGACGTTGGATTGGTTTTGATCAGTATTTCCCATCAGACAATGAAAAGACTGGTCAATTGGCTGCCCGTTATTTCAGAAAGGAGTTTACAACAACCAAGCAGATTAAGCAGGCTACAGCTTATATAATGGGCTTAGGACTTTACGAGTTATATATTGACGGCAAGAAGATAGGGGATCAAGTACTGGCTCCAGTGCCTACAGATTATACCAAGAACATTAAGTATAATGTTTTGGATGTAACAAAATCACTTTCGCAGGGTAAACATGCGCTTGGTGTCATTTTGGGAAATGGACGGTTTTATGCCATGCGTCAAGCAAAACCTTATAAAGTAAAAACCTTTGGATTCCCAAAATTGCAGATGCAACTTATGCTGACTTATACGGATGGTTCAACAGAGGTCATTAAGACCGATGATTCGTGGAAAGGAACGACCGAAGGACCAATAACGGCAAATAACGAATATGACGGTGAGAATTATGATGCCAGAAAAGAACTAACGGGTTGGGCAAATCCAGATTTTAATGATAAAACATGGTTAAAGGCTGCTTTTGTGCAAGAGCCCGGTGGCAATTACGAAGCGCATTCGGAGGGGATGAAGGTGATGCAAGATATCGCACCGGTTTCGATCGTCAAAAAATCCGAAGGAAAATACATTCTTGATTTTGGACAAAATTTCTCGGGTTGGGTAAAGATGACGGTGTCCGGTACGTGTGGAACAACAGTGACACTTCGTTTTGCAGAATCGCTGACCGAAGACGGCGAATTATTCACAACCAATTTGCGCGATGCCAAAGCAACGGATCATTATATATTAAAAGGTGGCGGAAAGGAAACCTGGGAACCGCGGTTTACCTATCATGGATTTCGTTATGTGGAAGTCAGCGGTTATCCGGGGGTAGCGTCAAAAAGTAATTTTGTTGGCCGTTTTGTCTACGACGATATACCCGATGCGGGAGCCTTTGTGTCTTCCAACGCACTCATCAATCAGATCTATCAAAATGCATGGTGGGGTATCGCTTCCAATTACAAAGGTATACCAGTGGATTGTCCACAACGAAACGAGCGTCAGCCCTGGTTGGGCGACCGTCCGATCAGTGCATATGGTGAGAATTTCCTCTTTGATAACGCCAATTTTTATAATAAATGGCTCGAAGATATTCGGCTGTCCCAAAAGGAGGATGGAGCATTACCGGATGTTGCACCAGCGTTCTGGCGTTACTATAGTGATAATGTCAGCTGGCCGGGAACCTATCTGCTTATCGCCGATATGCTCTATCAGCAGACAGGTGACCTGCGCATTTTGGAAAAGCATTATCCAGCCATGAAAAAATGGATGGATTATATGCAGGCTCGCTATACAGGCTCGGGCGGTATCATTACCAAAGATAGTTACGGAGATTGGTGTTTCCCACCGGTAACCATTGAAGCCGGAAGAGGAAAGATTGCCGATAAAAAATACCCAAGTGCATTGATCGCAACATCTTATTACTATCATTTGTTGCAGACCATCGCCCGCTTTAGTGTTCTCGTCAGCAACGATCGAGATCAAGCTGATTTTTTGGACCGTGCAGCGAAGATGAAAATCGCATTTAATGTCGCGTTCTATAACGATGCAGGTTATTATGGCAGTAATTCATTGACCGATAATCTACTGCCAATGTCTTTTGGCTTAGTCGAAGATGCGAATAGAGAAAAGCTGAGTAATCGGATCGTTGAGATTGTCGAAAAAGAAAATCGGGGGCATCTGAGTACAGGACTTATCGGAACACAATGGATTATGCGTACGCTAACCGAAATCGGTCGTGCAGATCTTGCCTATAAAATTGCAACAAAAAAGACCTATCCTTCTTGGGGTTATATGGTCGAAAATGGGGCAACAACAATTTGGGAGTTGTGGAATGGTAATACAGCCCATCCCAAGATGAATTCACAAAATCATGTGATGATGTTGGGCGACCTCTTGGTATGGCTCTATGAGGATCTGGCGGGCATCAAATCAAAAGAGCGCGCTTTTCAGACTGTTATCATGAAACCGCAGGTCGTAGCAGGGTTGGATCATGTGGATGCAAGCTACAAAAGTGTTTATGGAATCATTCAATCGAATTGGAGCAAAAGCAAATCTGCTTTCGAATGGAAGATTTCTATTCCGGCCAATACCAAAGCAGAGATTTATCTGCCAACGACAGAGCTGTCCGCGATCCTGGAAAATAATCAAAAATTAAAAAACAATACAGATATTCAGATTCTACGACAGGAAAAATCAGGTACTTGGTTAACTATAGGATCAGGAGATTATCAGTTTAGAATTAAATAGACTTAAGCGGATAAATAAAAAAAAAATAAAAAGCGTATGTGTGTCGGCAGCAATTGAAAGTCCAATAAAAATGCACATGTATAAAATACTGTTACACTGATGAAGATAAAAATTAAATTGGCAACAGCCCTATTGTTTTTATGCACCTTGAATTCTTACGGACAAAATCCGACATTAAAAGAATGGCAAAAAGGGGTCATAAAAGATGAGTTTATTTATGATACGGCATCTTTCCCTTCCTGTCATTCCGCTACTATGGCAGAGACGGATAAAGGTCTAGTATATGCCTTTTTTGGCGGAACGAAAGAACGCCATCCCGATGTGGAGATCTATGTGAGTAGACTTGAAAACGGCAACTGGTTAGCGCCAGTGTCGGCAGCGGATGGTGTACAGCCAGATGGCAAACGCTTACCGACCTGGAATCCTGTTTTATACCAAGTGCCCGGGGGAGAGCTCTTGTTATTCTACAAAATTGGACCCAAACCATCAGAATGGTGGGGGATGCTCAAACGGTCCAACGATGGCGGAAAGACTTGGTCTGCTGCCGAAAGATTGCCCGATGGCTTTATTGGACCGGTGAAAAACAAACCAGTTCTTTTACAAAATGGCACCTTGCTGAGTCCTTCAAGCACCGAAGGAAATGGTTGGAACGTACATTTTGAGGCGAGTTCGGATTTTGGTAAGACATGGCGCAAAATAGGTCCAATCGCTCGTGGTACAGATAATCTGGATGCGATACAACCGAGCATACTGGACCATGGAAATGGTCAATTGCAAATATTGGCGCGCACACGCAACCGTGCGGTCGTAACATCTTGGTCTAAGGACTGGGGCGAACATTGGACCCCATTGGAAAAAACGACGCTCCCCAATAATAATTCGGGTACAGATGCCGTAACGTTAAAAGACGGACGGCATGTATTGGTGTATAACCACGTGCTTCCGGAAGGTAACTTAGCCAAAGGGGCACGTACACCATTGAATGTGGCTTTTTCCAAAGATGGCAAGCAGTGGCAGGCCGCACTTATTCTTGAGGATTCGCCAATCAGTCAGTACTCTTATCCCGCAGTGATTCAAACCAAAGATGGGCTATTGCATTTTGGCTACACCTGGCGTAGAAAGAAAATGAAACATGTCGTCGTAGATCCGAAGAAAGTGAAGTTAATCCCGATTGAGGATGGCATCTGGCCAACAAAAAAAGGATATAAAAAACCAGATCCCAATGCATATGTCAAAGAAGAAGATTAATCTCGTTTGTGTAGTATGTCTGTTTTTTGTTTCGCTTGTTGTCAAGGGGCAGGACAGCTTACTCAATTATGAGCATAAATTTAAGCAACCCCTGGAAACAGTGCTTGTCATGATGCAGGAACGGTATCAGGTCAAGATCAAATATGATCCACGCAATGTCAAAAACATTATGGTGGACTATGCTCCCTGGAAGTTTAGGGCGGATCTTGCGGGGACAGAAATCAATTTGCTGTATCCTTTGGGTTTTAAGTTGCAAGAGGAAGCAAAACCCAATACGTATAAATTAAAATCATACGAATATAACCGCTGGAAACCGCAGGAAGGCTGGGATTTTCTGACCTTATTATCCAAAAAATATACCGATCAGGCAAGTTGGGAAAAGAGAAAAGATCAATTGCGTGCTGCGGTAAGACAAGCGATGTATTGGGATAAACTGCAAAGTATACCGGATCAACCGATTCGCCTGGGCAAGACACGTCGCTATGCCGACTACCAAGTTCAGAACTTTGCCTTAGAAATTATACCGGGAGTCTATATCAATGGCAGTATCTATTCGCCGCTCAAGCAAAAGAAAAATATACCTGTGGTGTTATCTCCTGATGGGCATTGGCCACAGCAGCGGTACCGTTCGGATGCGCAGAAGAGATTTATCACCTTAGCCCGACTGGGCTGTATGGCTATAAGCTATGACCTATTTGCCTGGGGGGAGTCTTTATTGCAATTCGCTGGTCCAGATCATCGCAGCAGCGAAGCCATGTTGATGCAGACCTGGGGCGCTGAACGTATTTTAGATTACGTAACCAGCTTGCCACAGGTAGATCAAAAGCGAATAGGAATCAGTGGTGGATCGGGTGGGGGTAGCCACAGTATTTTAATGGCTGCTTTAGACGATCGCTTCACTTTGGTCGCTCCTGTCGTGGCGATGTCTTCCTACTTCTTTGGTGGTTGCCCTTGTGAAAGTGGACTACCCGTGCATTTTGTCTGTGGTGGAACCAATAATGTCGAACTGGCTGCAATGGCTGCGCCCAAACCACAACTGATCATTTCCGATGGACAGGATTGGACGAAGGAAACTGACGTGCATGATTTTCCTTATCTGAAACATATCTATGGTTATTATGGACAGCAAAATCAGGTGCAACACGCACATTTTCCCGAAGAAGGCCATGATTTTGGGTATAACAAAAGGCAGGCATTGTACAAATTTCTGATAGATCATTTCCATTTAGATCAGGCTAAAGCTGCCGATATTATTGCAGAGACTTCAGTTCAGATCGAACCGGAGGAGTTATTATACAGCTTTGGAAAGAAAGGTGAAAACTTACCAAAGAACGCGATTCATGGGATGGGACAATTGAAAGCATTATTAAAATCATACCAAATTGAACTATGATGAACCGAAAAAAATTCATACTGGATACCTTGGCGTTAGTTGGCGTTGCAGCCTTACCTTCTGCTGTTTTTGCTGCTCCTAAGCGACGCTATCATGTCGCCGTAATTGATCTGATGATCTTAAAACGGCAAAAACTAAGTGCATTCGACCTGGCGAAAGAAATAGGAGCGGATGGGCTAGAAGTTGATATGGGCGGATTGGGCAACAGGGTTACTTTTGACAGTAAGTTAGGCGATCCCGCTGAGCGGAAAGCCTTTCTCGACAAGGCGAAGGAAACTGGAATAACGATCTGTTCGTTAGCTATGACTGGTTTCTATGCACAGTCTTTTGCCACGCGACCGACTTATCAGCAGATGGTAGGGGATTGTTTGGACACTTGTCAGAAAATGGGGGTTAAAGTGGCTTTTTTGCCTTTGGGCGTAACGTGCGATTTGGTTAAGTATCCTGAGTTACGACCTGCTATCGTGGAGCGTCTTCGTGTGGTTGGCGAGATGGCAAAAAAGGCCGGTGTGGTGATCGGAATTGAAACAGCATTGGACGCGAAAGGCGAAGTCGGTCTTTTAAAAGAAGTCGGTTCCAAACATATCCAAATCTATTTTAATTTTTCCAATCCGTTGAAAGAAGGGCGTGATCTGATTCAGGAGCTTACTATTTTAGGGAAGAAGCGGATATGTCAAATACATTGTACGGATGAGGACGGTGTCTGGCTCGAAAATAATAAACGACTGAATATGCCCTTGGTAAAACAAACCTTAGATCGCATGGGCTGGCACGGTTGGCTCGTGATCGAGCGGTCGCGTGACGCAAATCTTCCACCACGTGCTGTTAAAGAAAACTTTGGTGCAAATACACGTTACGTAAAACAGCTATTTCAATGAACATAAACTGGATAATATCACTTGTGGCGGTCATACTGGGAATACAGGGATGTCGAAGTATTCCAGTTGACAAGCAGTTGGATAAGGCCTTGCTGCGTGCGGATCAGATAGGGGCTGGAAAGATGCCCGCTGAGCCAGAAAAGGTGCAATCCCCTTTTACGGCATGGAATGTCCAGCGGCCAACATTTCCGATGCGACAAGATACGGTATGGCCGAATGACGATATTCAGGGTAAGCTCGATCATCTTGCAGCTCAGGGAGGGGGTACGTTAGTACTGAAAGGACACCACCATACAGTACGGATTACGCTAAAGTCCGATATTAATCTAAAATTGGATGAAGGTTCCGTTTTGGAATTTAAGAATGAAATTAACGATTTTCTGCCTGTAGTGTTTACACGAAATGAAGGTGTAGAATTGTATAGCTTGGGAGCCTGTATTTATGCCAATGGGGCAGATAACATTGCCATCACGGGATCAGGTAGAATTATTGGCCCCGGTGAAGGCAGCGTTCGGAGTAAAACCATGACGCACGATGTCATTGAAAAGATTGTGGACAGTAATACGCCTGTTGATCAGCGAATCTATGATGGTAAAACAGCAGATTTTATCTTTCCACCCGCACTTATTGCTCCTATTAACTGCAAAAAAGTCTGGATTGAGGGCGTATCACTGGAGCGTACCGCTTTTTGGAATATCGTTCCTACGTACTGTGAGGATGTCGTGATCCGTGGGGTACGTATACAATCAATCGGCATACCACGTGGGGATGGTATTGATATTGAATCGTCTAAGCGTGTGCTCGTAGAGTACTGCACCTTAAATACTGGAGACGACTGTATTGCTGTAAAAGCGGGACGTGGATATGATGGACTGCGTGTGAATCGACCTTCGGAGGATATTGTAGTCCGTTACTGTTTTTCGGAAAAAGGTCATGGTGGATTTACGATCGGTAGCGAAACTGCGGGCATGGCCCAAAACGTGTACGTACATGATTGTGTATTTGGTAAAACCAATGTCGGTATCCGTTTTAAGACCAGAAGACCACGGGGCGGAGGTGGATCTGATATTCGCTTTGAACGTATTCGGATGCAGGATGTTGAGTCGGCTTTACGCTGGGATATGCTTGGACAGGCTCAACATGTGGGCAATCAGGCTAGCCGTGATTTCGAAGTTCAGAAGAACGCTCTGACACCACGTTTCTCGAATATCCAAATAAAGGATATATATATTGATGCGGCTAAGAATTGTATTAAGATCGAAGGTATTCCGGAATCTGTTTTGGAAAACGTATCTATTGATCGTGTTTTTGGACGCGGGGATCGATATCTGTCGATTAAAGATGCTAAAAATATCAAGATTAAAAATAGTGTTTTTGTGTGTAAGGATACTAGCGTTTTGACAATCAATGTTTCTCAGCTGATACAGGATCGTGTACGAGTGATGACTGAAGCTCCTTAATAGTTGGTTATGAATACAGTCGGGGAAAAAAGAAAAAGAATGAAGAATAGTGTAAAACGGGGAATCGTTTTAGGAAGCATTTTCCTGTTATTGCTAGCTATGCCCATGATTGGTATGGCCAAGTTATCCGTAACGCGTGTTTTGATAGAAGGACGCGAAAACCCATTGGGTATAAATACATTAAAACCTTCCTTTAGCTGGCAATTGCACAGCGATAAATTTGATGTGAAACAACTGGCTTATCGTATCCAGATCAGTAAAAGCGCTCGTTTTGCAAAGCAGGACATGCTCTGGGATTCCGAATGGGTAGCGGCAGAACAATCCCTAAATTTGTTATATCAGGGAACCCTTCTAGCTACAGGTACAAGTTATTACATCAGGATACACGTTCGTGATAATAAAAACGAGACAGCCACAAGCGCGGTACAACGATTTCATACGGGATTGTTGAACGCAGAAGATTGGGGGAATGCCCGATGGATTGCAAAAGATATATTACCGGATTCGTTGGTTAACCCGCTACCTCTAAGTTCCAGCAAGCTTCGTTTGGACAAAAGTTATGAACTTCCGGTTTTTCGTAAATCAGTTCAGATACAAAAGAAAATCAGTTCGTCGATCGCTTATGTGGCAGGCTTGGGACACTACGAATTGTTATTGAATGGCAAGCGGGTGGATGATGCGGTGCTACAGCCGGGCTGGACGAAATATGACAAAGAAGCCTATTATGTGGTTTACGATCTTACCCAAGCTTGGCAACAAGGAAAGAATACGATTGCTGCCCTATTAGGAAATGGGTTTTATTATATCCCACCAATTAAAGGCAGATTCCAAAAACATAAAGTTGCTTTTGGCCTACCAAAGCTCAAACTTAAGATCGTCAATACCTACACGGACGGGACGCAAGAAATCATCGTTAGTGATGCAGGCTGGAAAACACATCGGTCACCAATTACTTTTTCCAGCATGTATGGGGGCGAGGATTACGATGCACGGATTTTGCCTGATGATTGGTCAGCTCCAGTTTACGATGATACGAACTGGCAGCAAGCCCTCATTACGGATGGACCGAAGCTAAGGGCGCAGGATATCGATCCGGTAAAAATTATGCAACGTTTCGAACCTGTTGGATTGCAGCAAACTGATGGCGGAAAACGGATCACCTATGATTTTGGACAGAATGCCTCGGGCATAGTCACCTTACAAATGACTGGACAAGCTGGAGATACTGTACGAGTGTATCCGGCCGAATTGCTGACTGCGGATGGACGCCTGAGTCAAAAGCATTCAGGAAGCCCTTATTATTACCAATATATTTTTGCAAAAGATGGAACTGTGTCCTGGCAGCCACGTTTTACGTATTATGGATTTCGTTATGCGGAAGTTCAGTTACATCCTGCCGGTAGCAAAGCGGTTCGGATGAATGCGATACAGTTGGCCCATATCCGGAATAGTACAGCGCAGGTGGGAAGCTTTCAAAGCTCCGATACGCTATTTAATCAGATCCATGAATTGATCAATTGGGCAATTAAGAGTAATATGGTCAGTGTCTTTACCGATTGTCCGCACCGCGAAAAATTAGGATGGCTGGAGCAGTTACATTTAATGGGACCTTCCGTACAATTTAACTTTGATGCTGAGCGCCTGTTTGCCAAGTCGCTACGGGATATGCGGCAATCTCAGACAAAGGACGGGCTAGTTCCTGAAATAGCGCCCGAATATGTGCAGTTTGACTGGGGCGGCGATATGTTCAGGGACTCACCCGAGTGGGGAAGCAGCTCGATTATCCTAGCCTGGTATGCTTATCGCTGGTATGGAAACAAAGCTTTCCTTGCTGATAATTATACCATGATGACCCGATATATTGATTATTTGGGCACAAAGGCGAAAGATCATATTTTGACACAAGGTTTGGGTGACTGGTATGATTTGGGACCTGAACGTCCGGGTGTTTCCCAGCTGACTACTCCAGGGATCACGGCTACGGCAATCTATTACTATGACTTGAAGCTCATGGTAGATATCGCTACGCTACTTGGAAAAAAAGAAGATGCCGAAAAATTTAAGACATTACAGCAGGCCGTATTCAATGCGTTCAATCAGCAATTTTATCGACCTCAGGAACATAGCTATGGCTCTGGTAGTCAGACGGCGTTAGCCATGCCACTTTATGTTGGGTTAGTGCCTCAGGAGGCCGAACAGGCAGTTTTTGAAAAGCTAACAACAACGGTTTGCCAAAATGATACGGCGTTGACGGCGGGAGATATTGGTCATCGTTATCTGCTACAGATATTGCAGTCCAACAACCGTGATGATCTGATTTATGCCATGCACCATCGTGATGACCGGCCGGGCTATGGCTATCAGCTGCGGAAAGGTGCAACAGCGCTGACCGAGTCCTGGGCAGGCCTTCCGAACGTCTCCAATAATCATTTTATGCTTGGACACCTGATGGAGTGGTTTCATGCCGGCCTCGGTGGGATACAGCAAGATACAGGATCAATCGCATTTAAGCATTTTCGGATCGAACCCAGAATGCTGGACCTGCTGAAAGACTGTGAAATAAGTTTTAGGAGTCCTTATGGGAAAATTTATTTTAACCGAAAACAATCAAAAGAAAATTATCAACTGGAGGTTCCTGTCAATAGTCGCTGTACCTTGGTATTGCCTAAAGGAGTCTATCGGGTGAATGGGAAACAGCTGGATCCAAATGCAATGGTTTTGACAACGGATCATGTCGAGTTGCAATTAGGCTCCGGAAATTATACCATTACAAAGTAAAACAATGAAGTATCCGTATTTAAAAGTAGAAAGGCTGATGGCCATTCGGCAACATTAAGGCTTTAAGGCAAATAAAAAAGAATAATTATTACAGATGAAACCGTTGAAAAGAATCATGCTATTGCTATCCTTTGCATTGCTGGGGTGGAAATCGTGGGTACATGCCCAAAATATTTCCAGTACGGAAATGACAAAAATTTATGATGAAGTAAAGACCCCCTATAAGTATGGACTTGTTTTAGTACCCGCGCATAAAGGCGAATTGATGGATTGTCCGACCATCTATAAGGAGGGGAAATATTGGTATATGACCTATATTGTGTTTGATGGAAGTGGTTATGAGACCTGGCTGGCGCAGAGTTCGGATCTTTTGAACTGGAAGACCTTGGGGAAACAACTCTCCATGGCACCAGATGGCAGCTGGGATGCCAAGCAGCGAGCAGGATACAATGCCTTGGTAGATACAAAATGGGCTGGAAAATATAAACTCAATACGTACGCTGGGAAATATTGGATGTCCTATTTCGGCGGTTCTACCGCAGGCTATGAGCCTGAACCTTTGTCGATTGGGATGGCTTATACCAGTAAAAAGCCTACGAAGCCCGTCCAGTGGAAACAGCTGCCCAATCCGGTCCTAAAAAGTACTGATCCAGATGTTTCCTGGTGGGAAAATCGCCATAAGTTATTTAAAAGCTATGTTATCGAAGATCCTGATAAACATACAGGCCATCGTTTTGTGATGTATTACAATGCCGTGGGCGATTCCTTGGTAAATAACAAGGCGACCCGTTGGTATGAGCGGATCGGTATGGCCGTATCTGACGATATGAAAACTTGGAAGCGTTTTCAAAAGGATCCTGCGGTCCACCATCCGATGGGCATCACGGGTGATCCCATGATCCAACGTATTGATGATACCTGGGTGATGTTCTATTTTGGTGCATTTTGGAAAGATCGTAAGGGCGCATTTAACCGTTTCGCTGCATCTAAGGATCTGATCCATTGGACTGACTGGGAAGGTGCCAACCTAATCGAATCAAGTGAAAGTTTTGATCAGCAGTATGCCCACAAGTCTTTTGTGTTGAAAACGGAGGGGGTTGTTTATCATTTTTATTGTGCAGTGGACAGCAAAGGTAACCGCGGTATCGCCTTGGCAACTTCTAAGGATCTGGGCAAGAGTCAGGTTAGTTTTTAAACCGAAGGCAGGATGCATGCCTCAACATTGATTAATGAATAAAGAAACAAGCACAATAACATCATTGATGACAATGGTAACAGTGCTTATAAATCATCATTTAATATGAAGTTACATTATTTTTTTTCTATTCTCTTTCTGTTGCAGCTACAACTTGTATCTGGGCAGGGGCGTGCCAAAATCAGCTTTAATGAAAACTGGCATTTCACGTTGCAGGATCAGCTGGGTTATCGCTTGCATAATATCGATCCGCAGGCCTGGGAGTCGGTCGAACTGCCTCATGACTGGAGTATTAAATCTGATTTTTCCGCTAGCTACGCTGCGGGCAACGCAGGTGGTGCCTTGCCCGGTGGAATTGGCTGGTACAGTAAGGAGTTTAAATTGCCAACAATTGATCAGGGGAAATGTATACAGCTTCACTTTGGCGGAATTTACCGTTATGCGGAGATATGGATCAATGGCGTCTATTTGGGTAAAAAGCCTAATGGCTACCTTTCTTTTACACTGGATCTGACTCCGCATCTTAAATTTGGAAATCAGCCCAACCGGATTGCTGTCCGCGTGGATAATAGTAAACAGCCAAATTCCAGGTGGTATTCGGGTTCTGGAATCTACCGTGATGTCTTCCTGATCAAGACAGGAGCAGTACACTTGGATGAGCAAGAAACTTTTATCACTACGCCCGAAATGCATGGTGAACTGAGCCAGTTGAAAGTTCTTTCCAAATTGAACAAGGTATCGCGTTCCTCCGGAGTCGCGGGCGGAAAGAAATATCAAATTACGGTATGGGATCCCACAGGAAATCTGCTATTGAAAAAAACAGGTGTGGAAAAGGATGGAAATATTAATGAATTACTTCGTGTGGACAAACCGAAGTTGTGGAGTACCAATGCACCGAATTTATATCGCGTACAACTCGCTCTTTTAAATAAAAATAATACAGTTGAAGATCAAATCGAAAAAAGAATTGGGTTTAGAACAATTCGATTTGATGCAAAAACAGGATTTTACCTCAATGGGGAAGCCCTGAAAATTTTAGGAGTCTGCATGCATCATGATTTGGGTGCGTTAGGGGCTGCTTTTAATAAGTCCGCTGCAAAACGGCAGCTTGTGATGATGAAAGAAATGGGCGCGAACGCCATTCGCACTGCGCATAATCCGCCGGCCGAAGAACTGCTCGATCTCTGCGATGAAATGGGAATTTTGGTCTATAACGAAGCATTTGACATGTGGAAAAAGCGAAAAAATAAGTTCGACTACCACATTGACTTTCCTACGGAACACCTTAAGGATATTGAAACATGGGTGCGTCGAGATCGTAATCATGCTTCGGTTATCCTATGGAGCATCGGAAATGAAATCCGGGAGCAATTTGACTCCACAGGTATTGCCTTAACGCAAGAAATGGCCAAATTGGTTAAATCCCTAGATCCTACACGTCCCGTTACTGCTGCCCTGACAGAAAATAATTATGCGAAAAACTTTATTGCACAGGCACAAGCATTGGATGTCTTAGGATTCAACTATAAACATGAAGATTATGATAAATTGCCTGTAGAATTTAAGAATATTCCGCTACTGGCGTCAGAAACTGTTTCTGCTTTACAGACTAGAGCGGTATATGACAAGTTGCAAGATACGATTCAGCTCTGGCCCGCGTCTTCAAAAGACAAATATGTCGTTAATGGCAATCCCGATTTTACGGTATCGGCCTATGATAATGTGGCTGCCTATTGGGGAACAAGCCATGAGAAAGCCTGGCTAGCGGTTAAGAACCGTCCTTTTTTGGCGGGAACATTTGTCTGGACCGGCTTCGATTATCTTGGGGAGCCTGTTCCTTACCCTTATCCTGCAAGGAGCTCTTATTATGGTATTGTCGATCTTGCCGGTATTCCCAAAGATGTGTACTACATGTATCAGTCTGAATGGACAGACAGGGATGTTTTACATCTTTTACCGCATTGGAATTGGGAAACCGGTGATAGTGTGGACGTATGGGCTTATTATAACAAAGCTGACGATGTCGAGTTGTTCCTGAACGGCAAAAGTCTGGGAACTTCAGCCAAAACAGCAGATCGTCTGCACGCCAGCTGGAAGGTGCCTTTTGAAAAGGGGGAATTGAAAGTCGTTAAAAAACGAGATGGTAAAGTTGTTCAGGAAGCTATACGGCAGACTGCGGGACCTGCGAAGACATTAAAAGCACAAGTCGAGCACGGTCTTTTTTCGACGGAAGATACACGAGATTTATATTTTGTGTCGGTTCAACTGTTGGATGGACAGGGTAGGGAAGTGACACAAGAGGATGTTGAAGTAACCTTCTTGTCGAATGACGGATATGAAGTAGTAGGAACTGATAATGGTTTTCAAGCCGATTTGCGTGGGTTAACGAATCCTTCCCGTAAAACATTTAAGGGTAAAGCTGTGGCGTTCGTCCATAAGAAAGATGGTACAACTGGAAGGGGAATGATACGTATTCAGTCTAAGTTGGGCGAAGTTGAGGTCAACTTGTAACCCCATTATTAAGAGAAATAAATAACCTTTAAATCTAATATTAAATGATGAACAAAACATGTCTAGCGATGGGCGGGTTTGCACTATGGATGGGCACACAATCTTTGTTCGCGATGAATGCAAGTCTCGAAAAATTACCCTTTTATTTCGCTATGCAGCAAACGGAGGTAAGTGGTAAAATAGTTGGGGAAGATGGAAAACCCCTCGGCGGAGTAACAGTTACATTAGCTGATGCGGTATCTTCTACCGCTACAGATGAGTCCGGCAATTTCACTCTGCGGATTCATGGTACGAGCGGAAAGATTGTTGTTTCGGCAATTGGCTATAAGACACAGACAATCTCGGTCAAGACTGGTGTTCCGGTTCAGTTAAAACTTGAAAAAGATGATCAGGCCTTGGATGAGGTTGTGGTAATTGGCTATGGAACGGTGAAAAAAAGAGACTTAACAGGGGCTGTGACATCGGTTAAGGCCGATGATATAGTTCGATCTCCAGCTTCGAATGCATTAGAATCGATTCAAGGTCAAGTCCCGGGATTAGATATTACACGTTCATCTGGGAGTGCAACTTCAGGCGTAAATATGACAATTCGGGGAAAACGTTCGCTATCCACTGCGGAAGGGTCCAATAGCCCACTTATTATTATCGATGGTATGCAAGGAGGAGAAATTAGTGATATTCCACCACAGGACATTGAATCAATAGAGGTCCTCAAAGACGCTTCCTCGACAGCGATTTACGGTTCTCAGGGTGCAAACGGTGTCATTATTGTTACAACTAAGCGAGGAAAAAATAGCGTGCCGAAAATAGCCTATACGGGTTATGTGGGTATAAATGGCTGGGCACAATATCCTACTATGCGGACAGGTGATGATTACATTGCCCTGCGCCGCGAAGCCGCAAAGACTGCCGGACAATGGAATACAGCTGCAGATGACCAGACTTTGTTTACGGTCAGTGAATGGGCTGCACTACAGCAAAATCAATGGACTAATTGGAAAGATCAGGTTTTTCATAATGGCATGGTTCAAAGTCACCAGCTTTCTATTGCTGGTGGCAATAATAATACGCAAGGGCGGTTGTCTGGGGGATATTATCGCGAATTAGGTTCTTTCAAAAATGATGCATTGGATAAGTTCAACCTACGACTTAATCTTGACCAAAATGTAGGCTCTATCGTGAAAATAGGCACGTCTTCGCAAATCACACATTATGATGGAAATAATAGAGCCGAAAATGTGCTTTGGCGCGCAGCAACGAATGTGCCATTGGGTTTACCCTATGACGAACAAGGAAAAGTGATCTTATGGCCTTTAGGAAGAGAAGGAAAGGTTAATCCATTAGCCGATGAATCCGACGAGTTTACTGCCCAACATCGTATAGCAAATACCCACTTGATCGCTAATGGTTTTGCCGAAATTAAGCCAATGAAAGGGCTTTCTTTTCGCTCTAATTTTGGCGTAAATCTCGCCTTTCGTAAGCGAAAGGACTTTGAAAGTGCAAGCTCGATAGACCGAGCAGGTGAGTTTCCGACGTCGTTGGCCAGTATCGATGATAAAAACAGAAGCTTTATTAACTGGGATAATGTATTGAACTATAGCTTTGCGATTCAGAATCATTCGATCAGTGTGACGGCATTAACATCTTGGACCCAAGCAAAATTGAATACAAGCTATATGGAAGGTACTGGTCAATTGGTACCTCAACAACTTTGGCATAATATAGGTGCAAATAATAAGGATTCTTACGTGATTCGATCGGGATATATACAAAGCCAAACACTATCATATGCATTACGCGCTAATTATTCCTATCAAGGGAAATATTTGCTAACAGTATCTAACCGTTGGGATGGAGCTTCGCGCTTATCCAAAGAGCATAAATGGGCTGCATTTCCTTCTGTTGCGGCAGGTTGGCGTATCAGTGACGAGAGTTGGTTTAAATGGAAGCCAGTTAAAGAATTGAAATTGCGCGCTAGTTATGGACAGACCGGAAACTCCGGAATTAGTGAATATGGTACACAATCGGGAGTTTCTAGCTATACAAACGGTGCGTTTCAAAATCAGGGCTATGCCTATTATGTTTACAATAGGTTGATTGGAAATGCCGATTTGGGATGGGAACGTTCAGCGTCTTGGGACTTGGGCTTGGATGCCCAGCTTTTTAACAGCAGGGTTAATTTAGCTTTGGACGTGTATGATACCAAAACGACCGATATCCTATTGCCGAGAACTTTACCGACTTCAATGGGATCGGGAAACAATACCCCATTCCAAATTTATCAGAATATCGGAAGTAGCAGTAATCGGGGCTTAGAGATTATTTTAAATACCAAGAATCTTACAGGTGCTTTTAAATGGGGAAGTGATTTAACATTTGGTACCAATCGCGAAAAAATTGTTGATCTAATAGATGGTCGGGATATTATTGGTACAACGACACGAGAGACGGAAAGTCTTTTGATCGGTCGCCCTTTACAATCATTTTATTCTTTCAAACGGATAGGAATATGGCAGCTGGATGAAGCAGAGGAAGCTGCACGATATTTTAAGGATACGGAAAAAACACAACCGTTTAAACCTGGAGATATTAAGTTGGCTGATCTGAATGGTGATTTTGTCATTGACGATGTCAACGACGTAACTTATCTGGGAACAACATCTCCACGATGGACCTTGGGTTTCAATAATACGTTCTCTTACAAAAATTTCGATTTGAGTATCTATTCGATTGCACGTTGGGGACAAATGATGGATTATGAGTTGACTGCAGCATTCGATCCACAAGGTCGCGGTAATCAACCGGCTTATCTCGATTATTGGACACCAGATAATCCTACAAATGATTTTCCAAGACCTGATCAAACCAACTTTTATAATTATTTGGGTTATCAAAGCTATAGTTATGTAGATGGTTCGTATATCAAGTTGAAAACAGCTACCCTAGGGTATCGTTTGTCTAAAGCTACATTAGATCGGTGGAAAATGAGCGGTGTTAGATTCTATTTGACCGCGAATAACCTTTTTTCCTGGTCGAAAAGTGATTTGGTACAAAATTATGATGCAGAGCGAGGTGGATCTGCAAAGAGTCCATTACTACGTCAGTTTGTCTTTGGTATTAACCTTGATTTTTAATCGTTATGAACAAAATAGCAAAATATATTATTGGAATAAGTCTGTTTGCGGGATTGCAAGGCTGTAGTCTGGAAGAATATAACCCCGGGGGAACAACATCCGATATTGTATTCTCTACAGAAGATGGAATAAATTCGTTGGTCAACTCGGCCTATGTATATTATGGAGCACAGTTTTATGGTCGTGAGGATATTTTGATGTTGACAGAAGGGGGGACCGACCTTTGGATTAATATTGCAAATTCAGGTTATGGTCGTCAAATGACGAAATACGATGGTTTGAATGCCACTGTAGGACAATTGCGAAATACATGGAATCGTTTTTATGAAATCATCAATTATTGTAATGCGGGACTTGAGCGTATCAATGCCGTTTCTTTCGCTAATCAGGAAGTAAAAAAATCCCGTATTGGCGAATTATCATTTTTACGTGCCTATGCTTACTGGCATTTGGTTGAACAGTTTGGCAATATCGATTTACGGACAAAGGAAACAAAGGAGGCGATCCTGACCGCAAATAGGTCCCCAATCTTAAGTTTTTACGACTTGATGCTTTCCGATCTGGAGGTCGCCATCGCGAACCTGCCTGTAGCCCCTATTCCTGCAGCCGAAATTGGCCGTGCCACCTTAAAGGCTGCATATGGTTTGAAAGCCCGTGTAGCATTGACTCGTGTAGCGTATGAAAGCGCTGCCGAAAAAGATAGGTATTATCAGGTTGCGTCCGAGGCAGCTCAATACGTTATTGATCATCAAGCAGCATTGCAGGTATCCTTATATGCGACGCCGGAGGAGGTATTCCGTCCGGCAAATAATAAAATTAATAAGGAAGCGATGTTTACGATAACCCACTCAACCATAAATTCGCTAAATCCACAACCGAATAATCCTAATAGGTTACATATTTGGTTTAAAGCAAAATATTCTGCCAAAGCAGGTATGGTGCAGGACCTGGAGTATGGTGCTGATCGTAATTCCAATTCTGGCGGAATGTGCTTTATGCCAACAAGACATTTGTTAGAGCTGTATAATGAGGACATTGACCGTCGGTATGAAGATTGGTTTAGAGAGAAATACTACTTGAATGTAAGTCAATACAAGTGGACAACAGATGATTTGGCTGCCTTTGAAAAACCCACATCTCTTGTCGGGTCAATTCTCAATCGTGGCGATTTAGCCCTGTGGTTTACGAAGAAAAAAATAACAGGTGAGAAAAGAAATTTTCCTTATGCTGTTGTGGATATAGACGATACTTACAATGGGGCAAAAGTAAATACAAATGCGCACTTTAATGTACATTTTCCGTCTCTGAACAAATACAATGATCCCGACTTGCCGTCGGTAGGGTCACAGGTGGGCACTAAAGACGTCATCGTAATGCGTTTGGCTGAAATGTACCTGATTGCTGCGGAAGCTGAAACAATGCGAAATGGCGGGAATAAAGGGAAGGCTGCCCAACTGCTGAACGTTTTACGAAAAAGAGCAGCTAAACCCGGTAAAGAAAATGATATGCTTATAAACGAATCTAAGCTTAATCTTGACTTTATATTGGCCGAGCGTGGTAGAGAACTGTGTGGAGAGCATATCCGCTGGTTTGATTTAAAGCGGACAAATAAGTTAGTCGATTACGTAAAACAATACAATCCTGATATAACGTTGATACAACCTTATCATGTTAACCGCCCTATTCCACAACAGTTTTTGGATGTAATTACTAACCCTATCGAATTTGGTCAAAATAATGGATATTAGGAAAACAGTTCTCGCATGGATTTTCGCTTTTTTTTCGCTCTGTAGCCTGTCGGCACAGACAGGTGAAATCCATGTAGGTAAA
This sequence comes from Sphingobacterium athyrii, assembly GCF_003071065.1. GTDB lineage: Bacteria > Bacteroidota > Bacteroidia > Sphingobacteriales > Sphingobacteriaceae > Sphingobacterium > Sphingobacterium athyrii. Next base: position 550,149 of record NZ_QCXX01000004.1, read on the forward strand.
CAAAGCAACAAGGAACAACGGGATGGCACCCAGGGAGCTCCATTTTCATGTTTGGAGGATGCCCTGCGTGAGGCTAGGGAATGGCGACGATTAAACGATCCGCGCATGCAGCATGGCATTACCATTTGGATTCATGACGGACAGTATGTACCTACTCAGACCATTTTTATCCGCCCTGAAGACAGCGGAACAGCCCAAAGTCCGACATGGATAAAAGCGGTAGGCAACGAAGCCATATTTTCGGGCGGGATTTCTGTTACAGACTGGCGGCAAGTAAAAAGTGAAAAGAGATTGGATCCTGCTATTGCTGAGCATATCGTGGTGGCTGATGCCCCTCAGGCCGGAGGAAAGTATTTCCCTTTCCGTCAATTGTGGGTTGGTTCACGTAAAGCAATCCGTGCCGAAAGTCACGATGATGCCCACTTGCCCCGTATTATCAATTGGGATTTTCAAAAACAAGCGGCCGTCATTCCGAACGTGTTGCCGAAAAGATTTGCCTATAAGGCTGGTATGGAGTTTTTCATCCATCAGTGGTGGGCAATAGCACAGCTCCGGGTTCGTGAGGCGGTAGTCACAAAAGATAGTACTACACTATTTTTTCACGAGCCAGAAGGCAAAATCCAAAATGAACATCCCTGGCCCAAGCCTTGGTTGTCCAAAGAACATGGCAACTCGGCATTTCGTCTTGTCAATGCCCTTGAATTTTTGGATCAGCCCGGAGAATGGTTTTTGGATGAAGAACAGCATAAAGTCTATTATTACAAAAGACCAGATGAAAATATAAACCGTCTACAGGTGGTTGCTCCTTATCTGGAAACCATACTGACCATGCAAGGGACTCTGGAGTCACCAGTACAGCATGTCCATGTCGCTGGCATACAATTTCAGCACAGTTCCTGGTTAAGGCCACATTTTTATGGACATGTTGCCTTGCAGGCGGGTATGTACTTTTTAGATGCCTATAAGCTCACTAAACCCGGAACAGCTGATAAAGCAGGATTGGAGAATCAGGCCTGGCTGGGCCGGCCACAAGCGGCAGTCATACTTAGCCATACGGCCTTTACCAATATTTCAGCTTGCCGGTTTTCCCATTTGGCTGCAACAGGCATTGACTATCGGCAAGGCAACCTGAAGGATAGTCTAATTGGAAATCTATTTCAGGAGATCGGCGGATCGGGTGTACTGCTCGGTCAGTTTTCAGATGAGGAAGTTGAAGCACATCTGCCTTTTCAGCCCAGCGACGAGCGTATCTTGACAGATGGTGTTGTGGTCAGCAATAATCTAATCCAAGATATTGGGAAGGAGGATTGGGGAACAGTAGGGATTGGCGCCGGTTTTGTCCGCAATGTAGCTATTACAAATAATGAATTGCTTGATCTTCCGTACACAGGCATTAGCTTGGGCTGGGGCTGGACACCGACAGTCAATGCTATGCGTAATAATCGTGTTTTCAAAAATAAGATCACACGTTATGGCAAATACATGTATGATGTAGCCGGTATTTACACCTTATCGGCTCAGCCCGGAACAAAAATTCAGGAAAATTATATCGACAGTATCTATGTGTCGCCTTATGCGCATATTCCTGAACATTGGTTTTATCTCTATACCGATGAAGGCTCAGCCTATATGAATGTTAGCAACAACTGGTTCCCATCCAATAAAATATTGCGAAATGCCAATGGTCCGAGCGTTGAGTGGATAAAGAATGGGCCCGAGGCGGATGCCAGGGTCAAAGAAGAAGCTGGTATCGGTCCACGTTATGCCTATTTATTGTCTGAAAAACGATCAATACCCAAAAATGTAGCTTTCAATACATATACTCCTTTTACCAAACCTGTATTTTTCCAGATCCATGATGTAAAAAAGCAGCTTGAACTGACTGAAATCAAAGATTTTTTTGCTAAACAAGGAGCCGATAGCAGCCAGGTATATCGCTGGAAGGATTACATCTTACTGATGACAGATGATGAGATCGGTAAGAAAATATCGAGTGCTTGGGTAGCCAATTATCCGGCAATTTCTTATAAGTTGTTCAATGATCTATTTTATACGTTCGATCGGAGCAACTGTGGAGCCGAGAAAGTGAAAGATATCGATTTTGTTTTACTTACTGCACAACTGGTGGACGATAAATCGAAACAGGAGGCTTATTTCGAAGCCCATAAAAATCAAACTAAAGAATGGCCCGAAGTTGCAGCAGGGTTCTGCAAAGCCGGCTTTGACGAGGTATTGGTCTACCGTAATGGAAGACAGCTTATGTTATATATTTCTTTTCCAAAAGGGCGGGATTTTAAAACAATCGATCAGCTGACGACCAGGGACAATCCACGGGTTATGGAGTGGAACAAACTTATGGGAACCTATCAGGAAGGTATTCCCGGAACGGGAGTGAATGAAACATGGATTTTTTATAAACAATAAAATGGAAAATATACAGCAGTTAAAATTAGGGATTTTAGGGCTCGGAGAAGGCCGGAGTACGATGTCTGCAGCCTTGCAGAGTCCATATATAGAGTTGGTCAAAGTCTGTGATCTCAATGAGGAACTGGGACGTAAGCGGATGAAGGAATTTGATTTTCATAATTATACCAATGACTATCAGGTTATGCTCAATGACAATAGTATTGAAGCCATCGCAATTTACACACCAGATCATCTTCACGCAAAACATATACAGCTGGCTTTGGAACATGACAAGCATATCATCTGTACCAAGCCATTTATTGATAATCTGGCCGATGCCAATGCTTTATTGGAACTCGCAGCTCGGAAAAATAAGCGTGTATTTGTCGGTCAGAGTTCACGTTTTTTTGAACCAGTGAAGAAACAAAGAGAAGATTTTGAAGCCGGGCTGATCGGTGAGTTGATTACCATCGAAGGCTATTATCATGCTGATCACCGCTGGTTTCTGGAGAAGCCTTGGTCTTTACAATCTTCCTTCAAATGGCTTTACGGTGGGCTGAGTCACCCGGTTGATTTTATCCGCTGGTATCTTCCGAATATTGAAGAGGTGATGGGATATGGCATGCTGAGCGCCAACGGAAAAAAAGGAGGGCTTCAAAATCCAGACACCATGCATTTTATTTTCAAAGCCGAAGATGGCCGTGTAGCTCGAGTAAGTGGTGCGTATACTGGGCCTGTGCAGCCTGTCACACGGGATAGTGAGATGAGCTGCATTTTACGGGGAACTGAAGGTGCTAGTCAGGCGGATTATATGGATCTCCGGTATGCAATTACAGATAAAACGGGCGAAGAACGCATGCTGACTTGGGAGCATAAACTAAAGCATTACTTCCGTTTTGAAGGAAAAAGCCATCATGCAGGTGAATATCAAAATTACCTGGAGCACTTCGCAAAGGCCATCCGTACTGGAGAGGAAGCATTTCCTGACATGAAAGAGGGTATAGGTACCATTGCTTTACTGCAAGCGATGGATGAATCTTTAACAACCGGAAAACCCGTTCGCCCGAAAGAATTATTGGCGAGGTTTGGAGTTGACTTGAATTTGGGAAGATGAACTCGATTTTAGACAAATTAACTATTTATGACTACTGCATTGTTGTCGTCTATTTGGTGGCGCTGTTGGCAATAGGCATTATATCGTCACGTAAAAAGACTGAAGGAGCGGAACACTTCTTAGCCGGGAAATCCCTAAACTGGTACAGTATTGGATTCAATATGTGGGCGACAAATGTCGGACCATCCATGTTGCTGGCCTTTGCGACAGTCGGCTATACGACCGGTATTGTTGCCGTCAATTTCGACTGGTATGCGTTTATTTATTTATTCTTATTGGCCGTGCTGTTTGCCCCTCGTTATATTGCGACAGGTGTGCGTACCCTACCCGAATTTATGGGCAAGCGGTTCGGTCCAAATACGCAAACTATTCTGGCTTGGTATTCATTGGTAAAAATGCTCATTTCATGGTTGTCGTTGGGACTGTTTGCTGGTGGATTTTTAGTACGTCAGATTTTGGGAATTCAGATGTGGCAGTCGGTTACTGTACTCGTTGCCCTGGCGGGTTTGTTTGCTTATACTGGAGGATTAAGAACAGTCGCTAAGATCAATATCTTCCAGATGATTTTGCTCATCGCCGTGTCGGCCTTTTTGACCTTTCTGGGACTTTCCAAAATCGGTGGCATAAGTTCTTTAATGCAACAGACCCCCGACAATTATTGGTCGTTGATCAGACCGGCAAGTGATCCCGATTATCCCTGGTATGCCATTGCATTGGGATACCCCGTGGCCGCCATCGCTTTTTTCTGTACGGATCAAGCCATGGTACAATCAGTTTTGGGGGCAAAGAATCTCGAACAGGGGCAACTGGGAATTAATTTTATCGCTTGGCTCAAGATACTTTCCTTGCCGCTGTTTATCCTGACCGGTATCATCTGTTCGGTTTTATTTCCGGGACTTAAAGACCCGTCACTTGCTTACATGACCATGGTGACCAACCTGTTTCCTACTGGTCTGAATGGATTGGTAATTGTGGTGTTAATTGCTGTATTAGTGGGTACCATTGGTTCCTCGCTCAATTCTTTGAGTACCGTTTTCACCATGGACATATACTTAAAGCATATCCGGCCGGATGCGACCAATAAGCAAATAACCCAAATAGGGCGTTATACGGTCATCATCGGCTGTCTAGCTTCAGTTTTCGTCGCGCTGGCGATTGATCAGATTAAAGGACTCAATCTTTTCGATGTATTTCAGTCTATTCTTGGATTTATTGCGCCACCTTTAGCTGTTGCTTTTCTAATGGCCGTGTTGTGGAAAAGAACCAATCGAGCAGCAATCAATACGATTTTAACTTTTGGCGCAGTATTGAGCCTGGCGACAGGTGTATGTTATCTCTGGATTTTTCCAAAAGATGTTTACTCGTTTTGGCCGCATTATCTGATGCTATCCTTTGGTTTGTTTACCGCCCTACTGCTTATCGGCATTGCCGTCAGTCTGTTGGTACCCAAATCCAGGTATGAACTGGAACATAAGGATAGCTTCCAGATTAAAATCGAGAAGCCGACTGTCCGGGTAAAGGCTGCCTGGATAGCCCTTTTTATTGTGATGATTGCCTTATATATGTTCTTTAAATAGCTTTGGTCAAGTTAATCCGAGATTGGATTCAATTTGTGATCGGCATTTTTTTAAGCTATCAACGATAGCTTCGGTCGGCATATTCTGACCCGTTTGACGTCGGACCAGCTTTGAAACCGTGAGGCAGGCGATGATGCCTGTTTCGCTGGTTCCGATGGGAACAGAAATATCGATGATGCCCTCCGCATATGCGCTTGGCATTTCATAAAAGCCTTTGCGTTTGATATCGGCTAGGTCGCTGTCAAATTGCTGACGTTCAGCTTTCTTTAAGCTGCAGTAATACGGATCGGCTTCTAAAATGGATTTTCTTTTTTCAGTTTCGGAAAAACTTAAAAGGAGCTTGCCTGAAGCCGTTTGTGAAGTACTGTACAATTTGCCTTCTTCAACAACGATGCTGATGGGCGAGGAACCTCTGGCGTAAGCGATGACCATCACCTGATTGTCGTAGATAACACAGAGGTGACAGGGATCTTTGATTTCGTTGGACGTATCCTGCATCGGTAGTAACGAGGTTGCCCGTAATTTCTCTACAAAGGAATGGCGGTGCGAAAGATAGTATAATTTCAGTGAAAGCGAATATTTGGATGAAATTGGGTCACGATGAATGTAACCGTTGGACTCCAGTGATGCAAGCATGCGATAGATTTCATTGGGACTTCGATGTAAGCCCAAAGCGATCTCAGATTGGGATTGCGCTGTTGCTTGTAAGGCCAGAAATTCAAGGATCTGCAATCCCTTTTCGAGCGCTGGCGCTTTATATTTATCGGAGCTATTTGATGTCATAAAATGTTTTGCTTACAAATGATCGGGCTAAAGATAGAAAAAGTATTTGAAGAGACGTTTTTAGCTATTCGAAAAAAGAGTTTAAATTTTTATATTCAAATATTGTATTTATATTTGAATATTATAGACCGCTTTTTCTTTGTGAAAAAGCATTAGAAGGGAAAAAGATTATAAACACATTTAATACCAACATTAGATTATAGTACTGCGTTGCCTAGGCAATATTATCGTGCCTGGAAGGGCAAGAAGAATAGGGAAAATAGTTACAACTGCAATGTCATGTTTTGCTGTTTTTGGAGATCGGAATAATTTTAAGGTTGGTAATCAAATAGTAAAAATGGTTGATAAGTCTCTCCGCAAGATTACATAAAATAATACATGAATACAATGACAGAGAAAATCCGGTTAAAGGGGATTACCTGGGGGCATACCAGAGGTTTTGTACCGATGGTTGCAACGGCACAACGTTATGAAGAATTACATCCCGAAGTAGAGATTGTCTGGACAAAACGGACTTTGCAGGAATTTGCTGATAAGTCGGTGACGGATTTAGCCAAGGAGTATGATCTATTGGTTATTGATCACCCTTGGACAGGACACGCCGCAGCTAAGGGGATGCTTGCCTCATTTGACGATTACCTATCCGCAGATTTTTTGGCCGATCAACAGGCGAATAGTGTTGGGAAATCTTATGAAAGCTACAACTTTCTAGGCAAGCAATGGGTCTTGGCTATAGATGCGGCGACACCGGTTGCTGCAAGCCGTCCAGATCTTTTACAAGCCTTAGGCGTAGCACTTCCTCGTACATTCGAAGAAGTCTTGGCTTTAGCTAAAGCGGGGCGGGTTGGATTTTCGCTATTGCCGATTGATTCCTTGATGCACTTCTACGGTCTTTGTTGTTCTTTGGGTGAAGAACCTTGCCAAGATACCGAAAAAGTAATCAGCGATGCAGTTGGAATAAAGGTCTTAAAATTATTCAAATCACTTGCGGATGAACTGGATGCTGGATTTTATGATAAAAATCCATTTAAGGTGTTTGAAGAAATGACTCAGCGTGATGAAATTGCTTACTGTCCATTTGCCTATGGTTATTCGAATTACGCTCGGGCAGGTTATGCACGTAAGGTGTTGCATTTTCATGATTTAGTATCATTAAATGGTACGCCTATGATCAGCACACTTGGTGGAGCGGGGCTGGCAGTATCCTCACAGGGCAAGCATATTGATGTGGCCATGGATTATGCACGATTTGTCGCGACACCGGAAGTTCAGGAAACGCTATATGTCGAAAATGGCGGCCAGCCTGGACATTTACGTGCCTGGAAAAATGAGCAAGCAAATGCCGCTACGGCCAATTATTTCAGCAATACACTACCCGCATTACATCGGGCTTATTTGCGTCCGCGTTACGATGGACATCTTTATTTTCAGGATCATGCTGGTGATATCGTGGTTGATTATCTAAGGGATGGCGGCGACGAAAAGGCGGTTTTGGACAAGATGAATGCGATGTATCGGGAATCATTAGTGGATAAAGAAGACCATGGATAATAAACCACTGGAAGGACTTTTGGTCCTCGAGTTTTCACAATTTATGGCTGGACCAACTGCTGGCCTGCGTTTGGCGGATCTCGGTGCACGAGTCGTTAAAATCGAGCGTCCTGGTGCCGGCGAAGGGGGGCGGCAGATTGCGATTAAAAATATTTTTGTAGATGAGAGTAGCCTGGTCTTTCATACCATCAACAGAAATAAAGAATCGTATGCAACCAATTTGAAAGATGAAAACGACCTGGAAAATATTAGGAAATTAATCCGTCAGGCAGATGTAATGACACATAACTTCCGCCCCGGTGTCATGGAAAAGATCGGTTTGGATTACGAGAGCGTGCGGAAAATTAACCCAAAAATGATCTATGCCACGGTAACTGGTTACGGCAATGAAGGACCATGGGCTAAAAAGCCAGGGCAGGATTTACTCGTGCAATCGCTGTCGGGACTTTCCTGGTTATCGGGCTGTGCGCAGGATGGGCCGGTCCCTTTTGGATTGGCCGTGGTGGATATGTACTGTGCCACACATCTGACACAAGGTATATTGGCGGCATTGTTGAAACGCGCCCGTACCCAACAGGGAGCTCTTGTTGAAGTCAGTTTGCTAGAATCTGTGTTGGATATGCAGTTTGAAATGCTGACCACACATGTCAACGATGGTCGCAAGCTGCCTCAGCGGTCGACGGTTAGAGGAGCTGGCCATGCTTATTTAAGTGCGCCTTATGGACTCTACAAAACCCTTGATGGCTATCTAGCCTTGGCCATGGGCAATGTAGCACATATTGCAGAAACAATAGGTTTATCGCGCGAGCCCTATCAAGATGCTTCAACTTGGTTTTCACGACGTGACGAAATACTTCAAGAATTTGCTAAGGTATTGTGTCAAAAGACAACGTGTGAGTGGATATCCCGTTTGGAAACCGAAGGGATTTGGTGTGGCGTGGTAAACGATTATCATCGTTTCTTCGAGGAACAAGGTTTTAAGGAATCGGGGATGTTGCAGGAACTCACTTTACAAGATGGCACCCAACTGACTACCACCCGTAGCGTCTACCAGATCGATGGAAAGCGTTTATATGCGGATAAACCTGCACCCAAAGTGGGACAGCATACGGCATCAATTGTTCACGATTATTTAGAAAATTAATATGTTACCACTAGCAGGTTATACCGTAATCGACTTTAGTCAATTTTTATCCGGCCCATTAGCGAGTTTACGGCTGGCTGACTTAGGCGCGCGGGTTATAAAAATAGAAAAACCAGAAACAGGTGATATTTGCAGGCAACTATATACTTCTGACACGATACTGAACGGTACTTCAACGGTGTTTCATGCCATTAATCGGAATAAAGAAAGTATCGTATTGGATTTGAAAAGCGAATCCGACAAACAGATTATACATGATTTAATCGCGCGGGCAGATGTGGTGTTGCATAATTTTCGTCCAGGTGTCATGGAACGTTTGGGATTTGACTATGCAGGTGTCCGCGAGATCAATCCGACGGTGATTTATGGAGAGATCTCGGGATATGGAAAAGAAGGACCTTGGGTTAAACGGCCTGGCCAGGATTTATTATTGCAATCGCTTACCGGGATGACTTGGTTGAGTGGCGATGCAAATAATGGTCCAGTAGCCATGGGACTTTCCGTTGTGGACATGTTTGCCGGATCCAATCTATGTAGTGCCGTATTGGCCTGCCTGTACCGTCGAGCGATGCAAGGGATAGGAGCGCATGTTCATGTCAGCATGTTGGATTCTGCTGTGGATATACAATTTGAGGCCGTTACAACCTATTTTCGTGATGGCAAATTGCTGCCACAACGTAGCGAAGTGAGCAATGCACATGCATATTTGGCAGCACCTTATGGGGTGTATCGTACACAGGATGGTTTTCTGGCCCTTGCGATGGGTTCTATTCCTTTTCTTAGTAAATTATTGAATTGTAAGTCGTTAGAAGGTTTTGCTGACGGAGAGCAAGCTTTTCGGGAGAGAGATAACATTAAGGCCATTTTAGCCGAGCACCTGACGACAGCAGGTACCGGACATTGGCTGGAGATACTGGAAGCAGCGGATATCTGGTGCGCCGATGTCTTGGATTGGCGTCGTCTGACCGAACATAATGCTTTTAAAATATTAGACATGCTACAGCAAGTAACGATGGGCGATGGCTTCCGTTATGAGACCACCCGTTGTCCTATTCGCATCGATGGCGAGCGGTTGACCGCCACAAAAGGTTCGCCCAAACTTGGTGAGCACACAGCTAAAATATTGGAGGAACTGTATGGATAAGTTACGTTTTGCTGTCCGGAAATTTGAACCATTTGAGCGTGCCATGGAGAAATGTTGGGCAGCTTATCAGGAGGTATATCCATCGGATGTGGAGATGGAGTTTGTTCCGCTGGATTTAGAGGAATTAACAGCAGCTTTCTTTGAAAAGAAAGGCCTTAATAATGGCGATTGGGATATCATTCACATCAATACCGATTGGGTTGCACGTGCTTATGAAACCCAGGGTTTGTCGGTACTGGATAGTATGATCGTACAAAATCCACCGGAAGACCTGAAAGGGGCTTGGCCAGAAAGCTTACAAGCTCTACAACGTTTTGACGAGCAAATATTTGGCCTGCCTTTTCATGATGGTCCCGAATGCCTGGTTATTCGAAGAGATTTATTTGAAGATCCGCAGGAACAGACGCGTTTTCAGGTACGCTACGGAAAACCTTTGGCAATTCCAAAAACCTGGGCTGATTTTTTGACTGTTGTAGCATTTTTTACGCGGCCGGAAGATAACTTGTACGGGACAGTGTTCGCAGGCTACCCGGATGGGCATAATGCGGTATTTGATTTCTGTATTCAACTTTGGTCCCGCGGTGGAGATTTGCAGCAAGGCGACGTACCTGTTAAGTTGGATCAGCCGTTGGCTGTAGATGCATTGGATTTCTATCGTAGTTTATTTATGAAGGATAGCGGATTACATCCCGAATCGGCCAATTATGAATCCGTGCAGGCTGGTGCTGCCTTTGCGCGGGGTGAAGTCGCTATGATGGTCAATTGGTTTGGTTTTGCATCCTGGGCACAAATTGATACCGCCTCGGCCGTAAAAGGTAAGGTGGATGTAGCAGCTATTCCTTCAGCAGAAGGGGGAATGTCTCCCTCATTAAATGTGTATTGGTTGTATGCAATTCCGGAAGGTAGTCGTCATAAGCAGTTGGCTTATGACTTTATACGTTTTGCAGTCGGACGCCAACAAGATAAGCTGCTCACTGTTGAAGGAGGAGTAGGCTGTCGTTACTCCACCTGGTATGATTCCGAAATCAATCAGATGATACCCTTTTATAATAAATTGGCTGAATTGCACGATACTGCACGTACATTACCGCGCTTGGCCAACTGGCCGCAGATTGCACATATCATCGATGATACTGTAATTGCTGCGATTAAGACCGAAGAAAGTAGTCTTTCTTTATTAACAAAAGCACAGGAAAAAATAAATGCATGGTTATGATAGATATCCCTTATAAAACGATTTTACCCCAGACTGCTCTGCCGATTATTATTATAGGCGCAGGTGGTATAGTGAAAGATGCGCATCTCCCGGCTTATCGTAAAGCAGGCTTTCATGTGCATGGTATTGTCAATCGTACAAAGGCGAAAGCAGAAGCGTTGGCAGTAGAATTTGGTATTCCACATGTTTACGATACGGTGGAAGATGCCGTCGCACAGGCTCCCGAAAATGCGGTTTATGATGTAACCATTATGCCCAATAAATTTATCGAAACCTTGGAGGCATTACCTCATGGCGCGGCTGTATTGATTCAGAAGCCAATGGGTGATTATTATGCAGATAGTCAGGCGATATTAGAAGTCTGTCAACGTAAGGGCTTGGTTGCTGCGATCAACTGTCAGCTTCGGCAGGCACCCTTTGTCAATGCCGCACGCTGGCTGATCGACCAAGGCCATATCGGTGAACTGTATGATATGGAAGTACGGGTATCGGTACATACACCTTGGCAGCTTTTTCCGCATGTGATGGTACACCCACGCTTAGAAATTCTGTACCACAGTGTTCATTATATTGATTTGATCCGCTTATTTTTAGGCGATCCACAGTCGGTGTATGCAAAAACATTAAAGCACCCAACCAAAGCCTTATCATCCAGCAGGACGACCTTGCTATTTGATTATGGAGACACACTACACGCTGTTGTAAATACCAATCATGACCATGAATTTGGGCCAAAACATGAGGAAAGTTATATCAAATGGGAAGGTACCAAGGGGGCTATAAAAGCGACGATGGGTTTGCTGATGGATTATCCGCATGGGGTATCCGATGTGTTTGAATATTGTATCAAGCCAATAGATGGCAGCCAACCGGAATGGGTGGCTTACCCGATCGATGGAACTTGGTTTCCCGATGCTTTCATCGGCAGCATGGGTAGCCTGATGCGTTTTAAACTGGGTGAAATAGCCGTATTACCAGCTGCGGTTGAAGATGTAATCCATACCATGGCCGTCGTAGAGGCTGCTTATCAAAGCAGTGCCCAAGGGGGGCAACCGATAGCAAAAGGATAAAGAAACAAAGCCTTAAAACCAATAATAAATTAAATTATGCATTTCGAATCTATTTTTTTTGAAGATTATATATTAAACGATAAACGGACAACATTGGGCCGCACGATTACCGAAACAGATTTTGTTGTTCATGCCGGACATACAGGCGATTTCTTCCCCCATCACCTCGATGCGGAATGGTGCAAGACCCAGCCTTTCGGGCAGCGCATTGCGCACGGAACAATGATCTTTGCGATTGGTATCGGACTGACGGCATCAGTCATTAATCCGGAAGCATTTTCCAAAGGCTACGATCGCCTTCGTTTTGTCAAGCCCGTATTTATTGGCGATACCATCCACGCTGAGGTGACTATTTCTGAAAAATCCGATGCAAAAAAGCCTGAATTCGGTACCGTAGTTGAGCATGTTGAAATTATCAATCAACATGATGTGGTGGTGTTGGTCGCAGACCATATCCTATTGGCAAAACGCAAGGAAGTTTCAATTTAACCTATCATCACATGGAAATTGGTACAAAAACACCGATCAAGTTAACCGGGGCAGCTTCTACTAAGGGGTATCTGCTTCCGTTTATTCTGATCGTCAGTCTGTTTTTTTTATGGGGTATGGCCCATAATTTAAATGGCGTTCTGATCCCGCATTTGAAAAAAGCCTGTCAGTTGAATAATAGCCAGTCAGCACTGGTTGATACTTCAGTTTTCTTCGCTTATTTCATTATGGCACTGCCGGCGGGTTATGTTTTGCGCAAATGGGGGTATAAGCTGTCTATTATTATTGGGCTGGTTACTTTCTCCCTAGGTGCATTTCTATTTATCCCCGCGGCAGATCACCGTATGTATGAGCTCTTCTTGCTGGCATTATTTATTATTGGTTGTGGACTCGCCTTATTGGAAACGGCGGCTAATCCTTATGCTGCAGTTTTGGGTAAGCCCGAAGCAGCAACACATCGGCTTAATTTGGCGGCCTCCTTTAATGGATTGGCGGCAATGGTCGCTCCGGTTGTAGGTACCACCTTTATTTTGTCGGGGACGAGCTATTCAGAAACGGAACTGGCGGCTATGACGGAGAGCAATCGGTTAACGTACCTGCTTCATGAAGCATCTTCTGTAAAAATGCCTTATTTAACCTTGGGCTTGATCTTGCTGGGGGTGGCACTGATTTTTTTATTTGTAAAACTCCCCGAAATTCAGGGTGAAAAGAAGGAGGGAAACGCCGGGCAAAAAAGGGGCTTATTTGCTGTACTTCGACATAGACATTTGAGCTTTTCGGTGATTGCACAATTTTTTTATGTCGGAGCTCAGGTCTGTGTGACCAGTTTTTTTATTCGTATGGCGCAACAGGGGGCTGGTGTCGATGAGAAGACTGCGGGGTATTTCCTTGGCATATATGGTCTGCTCTTTATGGGCGGACGTTTCGTTGGAACGCTATTGTTACGTTATACCACGGCCCAGCGTTTGTTGGCCATTTATGCTGTTTGCTGCGCAGTATTGGCAGGGGTAGCCATTTCGGGAACAGGTATGGTCATTTTGTATGCACTTGGTGGATTAGGTTTCTTTATGTCAATTATGTTCCCGACGATTTTCTCTCTTGGTATTGCAGGTCTCGGCAACGAAACGAAACAAGCTTCTTCTTGGTTGATCATGTCCATTGTCGGCGGAGCGTTGTTCCCTTTTCTGACCGGGATTATTATCGATTCCGCACATGACAATACCCAGCTAGGCTATAGTGTACCCTTCATCTGCTATCTTGTTATTTTATGGTTTGCACTGAAAGGATATAAACCGGCAAAAGCCTAAGTTGTGTCTCACCGTGTATTTTAGTGAGCAATTGAAAAAAATATAGCGCGTGTTTTACTAGTGAAAAACACGTATACCGCCGAAGTTAACGTTGGTTTCGGTGTTAGTGAATTGATTAACAATGATTCGAATATGAATAAAATTATTTTAATTGTAGGTTGTTTAATTGCAGCAACGACAGCATTTGCACAACAGGCAAGTACCTGGATCTGGTATCCGGGAGATTATGAAGTCTGGTTAAGCAACGATATGCAAAATCGCCGGACGGAAAGAGGTACATTTTTTCCGCCTTTTTGGAAAATGGACAGTCACTATGTGCTTGTCGAGTTCAGTAAAGAATTTGATTTGCCTGCTGATGAAGAAATCAGTATCTATGCCGAAGGCAAGTATAATGTCAAGATCAACGGGAAAATGCTTCCAGGGGCACCTGCTAAAGTGAAGCTTCAAAAGGGAAAGCAAAAAATCAATATTAAAGTTTACAATCAAGGAAATGTTCCCGCGCTGTATGTTGCAGGGAAAAATGTAACAACAGATAGCGATTGGAACGCAACGTATGAAGATAAGGAATGGATTGATGAGACAGGTAAAGCGTCTGATCAATCCGGGACAACCTATGTCAAAGCTGGTAAATGGAACTTTAACGGACCAACAGCTCGACCATCCAAGTTTAAATTGCCCGTGAAACCACAACAAGCGCTTTCGCAAGAAAAACAAGGCAATGGTATCTTGGTCGATTTCGGAAAAAATACATTTGGTTTTCTTACCCTGCATAAGCTGGTGGGGACAGGTCGCCTGAACATCTATTATGGCGAATCCCGAGAGGAAGCACTTTCGACGAAAACCAGTGAGACCATCGATTTACTTGAGATACAAAACCAACAGCCACAGGACAGTACACTCGATCTATCCAAAGCCTTCCGCTTTGTTTACTTAGAACCCGAAGGAACAGTGAAGTTCGATCAGGTATCCATGCAGTACGAATACCTACCAGTTGCAGATCGCGGATTCTTTCGTAGTTCAGATAATGAATTAAACAAGATATGGGATGTAGCCAAATATACCATGGAATTAACCACACGTGAGTTTTTCATTGACGGTATCAAGCGTGATCGGTGGATCTGGAGCGGTGATGCCTATCAATCTTATGCGATGAATTACTATTTGGGATTTGATTCCGAGTCCGTCAAAAGAACCATTTTAGCGTTACGGGGTAAGGAGCCTACGATCAGCCACATCAACACCATTATGGATTATACTTTCTATTGGTTTTTGAGTATCGCAGATTATTACCGTTATACCGGTGATAAGGAATTTATAGCAGGCATCTATCCACGTATGAAAAGTCTGATGCAGTTTTGTTTGGATAGAAGAAATAGCGATGGTTTGATGAAAGGTTTAGCTGGCGATTGGGTATTTATTGACTGGGCCGAAGGTCTAAGCAAACAAGGGGAAGTGAGCTTTGAACAATTATTGCTGTGCCGCAGTCTCGAGACCATGGCGATGTGTGCCGATTTGGTTGGCGAGCCGAAAGACAACCAACATTATCAACAAGAAGCTCAACAACTCAAAGATAAGCTATTTGCCTATTATTGGAACGATCAGAAAAAAGCCTTTGCACATAGTCGTATTGATGGTAAGCAAACCGATAACGTGACACGCTACAGCAATATGTTTGCGATTTTCTTTAATTATCTGAACGAACAGCAGCAGGCTGGCGTGAAAGCAAATGTCTTGTTAAATGATCAAGTACAACAGATTACCACACCTTATATGCGTTACTACGAACTTGAAGCTTTGTGTGAACTTGGTGAAAAGGACTATGTGATGAAAGAAATGAAAGACTATTGGGGCGGTATGCTAAAACTTGGTGCGACGACCTTCTGGGAAGAATTTAATCCAGCAAAAAAAGGAGCAGAGCATTATGCCATGTATGGAAGGGATTTTGGCAAAAGCCTTTGTCACTCTTGGGGAGCAAGTCCGATCTATTTGCTGGGCAAGTATTATCTCGGTGTACAACCAACGGAGGCGGGTTATTCGAAGTACGAAATCAAGCCCTATTTGACATCCTTAGCGTGGATGGAGGGAAAAATTCCTACACCAGAGGGTGAAATTGAACTGTATGTATCAAAAAACAAAATCAAGGTAAAATCACCTGTTGGAACAGGGACATTAAAATTGCGGAGCAAAATTGTTCCAAGTGTAAAACAAGGTCAGGTAAAACATATTTCAGGAAACGACTATGAGCTGGTTTTGGAAAAAGGAATCGCATATGAAGTGGATTATAAATATTAAATCAGCTACAGGAACTGCAGCGTTTCAATGGAGTGCTGCCTTGCTATTGTTGCTGACTGCAGCTTCGCTACAAGCACAGACAGTTGACGGAAAACCGGCAGTCATTCCCCCTGTACCGAATGGACAAATTGCTGCTCCTTGGGAAAATCCGATGATTACCGCCATCAATCGGGACGCCTCACGAGCGACGGGCTATTCCTATGCGACAGTGGAAGAAGCTTTGAAGAATGATCGGCAGAGCAATAAACGAATGCTCTTTTTAAATGGCGAATGGGATTTTAAATTTGCCTTTAAACCGGCTGAAGCACCTCAAGATTTTCATTTATCCGAAGTCAAAGGCTGGGACAAAATCCAAGTGCCTTCCAATTGGGAGATGAAAGGTTACGATATTCCCATATACCGTTCGGCAGTATATCCTTTTTCACCAATTGACCCACCGCGCATTCCCAAAGATTACAATGGTGTAGGGTCTTATCAAAAAACATTCGAATTGCCCGAATCATGGGATGGAATGAACATTACCTTACACTTTGGTGGTGTTATCTCAGCTTATCAGTTGTGGATTAATGACCAATACGTAGGTTATGCGGAAGACTCCTGCTTGCCATCTGAATTTAACGCGACACCTTACCTTAAAAAAGGTAAAAATCGCATCTCTGTTCAAGTCTTACGTTGGAGCGATGCTTCCTATCTGGAAGATCAAGATCATTGGCGAATGAGCGGTATTCACCGGGAGGTGTTTTTAATGGCGGAGCCGAAAGTTCGCATTGCCGATTTTCATTGGCAAGCAACTTTAGATGCGGATTATCAAGATGCAAAATTCTCGCTTCGTCCAAAAATTGATAATTTTTCAGGCGACAGTATCAGCGGCTTTACCCTAAAAGCACAACTTTATGATAGCAATAATAAACCTATTCTCGACAAACCATTGGAAAAAGGGGCTTCAGCCATTTTTGACGAGATCTATCCGAGATTGGACAATGTGAAGTTTGGTCTATTGGAAACGACGATCAAAAATCCAAAGAAATGGTCCCCAGAAGAGCCTAATCTATACCGCTTGGTACTGACGCTGTATGATAAGAAAAATCGCTTGCTTGAAGCGAAGACTTGCCAAGTCGGATTTCGGAGTATCGCTTTTTCTCCAAAAGACAGCAAACTTTTGATCAATGGAAAAACCACCTACTTATATGGAGTCAACCGGCATGATCACCATCCCGAACGCGGGAAGGCACTGACACGGGAAGATATGGAAGCCGACATTCGTCAGATCAAACAATTTAATTTTAATGCAATTCGTACCTCACATTATCCCAATGATCCGTATATCTATGAGCTCTGTGACCGCTATGGTATTATGGTGATGGATGAGGCAAATATGGAGACCCATGGACTTGGTGGAAAACTCATGAACGATCCCGCCTGGCTGGCGGCACTTCAGGAACGTGTCACACGCATGGTGGAACGGGACAAGAATCATCCTTCCATTATCATCTGGTCGCTGGGCAATGAATCTGGAAGAGGTCCGAATACAGCCGCTATGGCTGCTTGGATACATGATTTTGATATTACACGTCCTGTACATTACGAGCCGGCCATGGGAAGTCATCAGTTACCAGGCTATATTGATCCTTCGGATCCACGTTATCCAAAATCCAACGATCACTCGCACCGGATTCAGAATATAAAGGACCAATATTATGTGGATATGGTATCGCGATTCTATCCCGGTATTTTCACCCCCTCATTACTCTTAAATCAGGACAATGGCGATCATCGTCCGATCCTCTTTGTTGAATATACCCATTCCATGGGCAATTCGACTGGTAATATTCGTGATTTTTGGGATATCTTTCGCGCCCATCCACGTTTGATCGGTGGTTTTATCTGGGATTATAAAGATCAGGCATTGATCCGTAAGGATTCCGTTTATGGTAAAGTATTGGCCTATGGTGGTGATTTTGACGAAAAAGTACACAATGGCGCTTTTAGTTTGAATGGTATCACCGATGCCTGGGGGCGACCAAAAGCGGCGATGTATGAGAATAAACGAATCTATCAGCCTGCGGAGATCACTTTAGTTGATTCAGCAAAAAGTACGGTACAAATCAAAAATAGATCAGCGGTGCTCAACCTTAACCATTACGATGCTGTCTTATTGTTTCGCAGAAATGGTCTGCTGCTGAAGGAAGTGCCCATATCGGCTATTGATTTAGCCGCAGGCGATTCCACACAACTGAGTTTCGCCTCCTATTTGCCATCTAAACGCTTGGCAGATCAGGAATATCAGCTTGATATCCAATTCCGTCTACGGGAAGCGACAGCATGGGCGCCGGCAGGATTTGTCGTGTCTTCATCACAGGTCCGATTGCAAGAGCAATCTAATGCCCTGCGACGTTTATCATACAAAGGAAGTAAATTGGTCAAGACAGAAACTGCCGATAAGTATCAGATCGCGGGTAATGCATTTCAGGTTATCTTTGATAAATCGACCGGAAGTTTAACTGCGTTTAATTACAAAGGGCAAGAAATTATCAAAGATGCCATTCGACCCAGCTTTACACGACCAAGTACGGATAATGACCGCCGGGGCTGGAAACCGGAGAAAAAACTAAAATACTGGTATGGCACACCAAAATTAGTGTCGGTAACCGCTCAAGAAAAAGGTCAAGATTATGAAGTACAGACATTGTATGTTCTTCCGGGTGATTCTGCACAGGTAAAATTGATCTATACGGTTAAAAATCCAGGTATTGTATCGGTAAATTACCAGCTGAAGGTGAAGGCTGGATTACCTAATATTCCGAAAGTAGGACTTCAAATGGGGATCAATCCCACATTTGAAGATATCCAATATTATGGCCTAGGTCCAATGGAAAACTACCCTGATCGTGCCTATGGGTTTGATCTCGGTGTTTATCACATGAACATCGATCAATTTATGGAGCATTATCTTTATCCACAGGAAAACGGAAATCGGATGGATGTTCGTTGGATGCACCTCCAAAATAAAAATGCTGGTCTCTTGGTTGTCGGCGAGCAGCCGCTGTATATGAGTGCCTGGCCTTATTCACAAAAAGCAATCGTCGAAGCAAAACACTGGTTTAAATTGAAGAAAGAAGATAAGATTACCTTAAATGTCGACTTAAAACAGATGGGTATTGGCGGAAATGATACTTGGACAGATGTATCGCAACCGTTGGAAAAATATCAAATTCCGGCAAAAGACTACAATTATTCCTTTTATTTGATTCCGACAGACTTGAAACAATCGATTAAGGAGTTTGTGAAATCCAATTAAATAAGTGAAGGTTAAAATTAAATAAAAGATTAATAGGAAGGTATCTGGGGAGTAAGGTTAAACCCTGCAAGAGCTAACTAGTTGAAATGACGCGATAAGGGAGATACATTCAAAATTGAAAGAAATAAGCTGTCCAACCTTTTTGGATAGCTTTAAAGAACAAGATAAGATATGACGAGGATTAAGTTGCTATTAGGGACAAGTCTTCTTTTTGGCTGTTTGAGCGGTAATGCACAGATTAAAGGTATTCCAACGGCATTAGTTCCTTTGGATCAACATTCATTTGAACAGGCAAAACCTTGGGTATTTTGGTACTTTATGCATGCCAGCTATTCCAAGGAAGGGATTACTGCGGATCTGAAAGCGATGGCAGAAAATAAGATCGCAGGAGCCTATCTAGCACCGATCAAGGGCAAAACCAATCCGCCTCTTTTCGATCCGCCGACAGAGACGTTGACACCAGCATGGTGGGATATGTTCAAATATATCGTCCGTGAAGCAAAAAAATACGGAGTAAAAATAGCTTTATTGCCCAATGATGGATTTGCAACCGCGGGGGGACCATGGATTAGTCCCGAGAAGTCGATGCAGAAAGTCGTGCATGCCGATACCGTAATTGATAGCAAGGGGGAGCGGCTGCACAATGTTCAATTGCCACAACCACAAACCCAACAAGGCTATTACGAGGATATTGCCTTATTTGCGATACCACTGACACATTCGCCGCGAAAAAGCTTTACGGAGAAGGTCCACGTATCCAATAGCTATGGCGAAGATCTAAAACGATTGGCTGAAAGAGGGAATAAACAAAATTTTGCAACAGCTGCGTCCGGTTGGATACAGTATGCATTTGATCAGCCCTTCCCTTGCAATTCATTGAAAATTGAATGGACAGCATCCAACTACCAAGCGAACCGTTTGCAAGTTTGGGCTAGCGATGATGGCCTAAATTTTCGGAAGGTTACACAATTAGAATCCCCCAGAATGGGCTGGTTGGACTGGGACAATGGCGTCACCCACCTGATTCCCTATACCAGAGCAAAATATTTCCGTCTTGTCTACGATCCCGTGGGCAGTGAGCCTGGAGCCGAAGACCTTGATTCCGGTAAATGGAAACCTTCGCTAAAATTAAACGGCATCAGTCTGTTTGAAGAAGCGCAGGTCAATCAGATCGAAGGCAAGACTGGGGAAATCTGGCGTGTTGGAAAAAACTCTGAACCAAGCGCCGTTGCCAAAGACGCTATTGTCGGACAGCAACAGCTTATCCGTCTACCGAACCCCGACAGGGCAGGTCGTGTTGACCTCACATTGCCGGCAGGAAAATGGAAAATATTGCGTGTTGGACATACCTCCACAGGACATAAAAACGAGACTGCAGGTGCTGGTAAAGGCTTAGAGTGTGATAAACTCGATGCGGCTACTGTCGCTTTTCAATTTGACCAGTGGTTTGGGGCAGCTAAAAAGCATGTAGATCCGCAGTTATCTAAAGAAGTCCTCACGGTATTTCATATTGATTCTTGGGAATGTGGCAGTCAAAACTGGACCCGAAGTTTTCCAAACGAGTTTTTGAAACGTCGAGGTTATGACTTGACCGATTATCTCCCTGTTTTAGCGGGTTGTTTTGTCAATAGTGTAGAAGATTCCGAAGCTTTTTTGCACGATTACCGACAAACAATCAGTGAGCTGTTACAGGAGAATGGTTATGCAACATTACGCCGGAAAGCGGATGAATATGGTGTCGAATTTACAGCTGAAGCCACGGCTCCTGTGATGGTCGGTGACGGGCTAGCCCATTTTGCTTCTACCGATCGTCCGATGGGTGAGTTTTGGTTTAGAAGCCCTTCACACGACAAACCTGCGGATATCCTAGATGCCGTTTCAGGCAGCCATATTTATGGCAAACAGGTGACTATGTCCGAAGCCTTTACCCAGATTCGGGCCCAATGGGACGAACATCCACGACTCCTAAAAAGTCTTCAGGATAGAAATTATGCCTTGGGAATCAACAACCTAGTCTACCATGTGTATGTGCATAATCCCTGGATGGACCGCAAACCTGGTATGACCATGGATGGTATTGGAACCTATTTTCAGCGCGATCAAACCTGGTGGAAACCCGGTAAAGAATGGGTGAATTATGCAATCCGGGCACAGCAGCTTTTACAACACGGGGTACCCGTACGTGATGTAGCTGTGTTTATTGGTGAAGAGATTCCTAGAAGATCTGTACTCCCAAGTACTTTAGTCGATGTGCTGCCTGGTATTATCGGTGATGCGCGTGTACATCGGGCAGATTCGCTGTTGGCCAATGTCGGCTTACCTCTGCAGAAAGTTGCGGGGGTGACCACTGGAGCTAATATGTATAGACCCGAAGATTGGGTTGATCCGCTACGCGGCTATGCTTACGATTCCTTCAATCCCGATGCGCTTTGGAACCAGACGAGGGTGCAGGACGGTAAGGTGGTTTTTGCGAATCATATTGCTTATTCGATTCTGGTGATGCCGGGTAAAACTGCGTTAAATCCGAATGGTAGCCAATATTCCTTACGGACCCTGGAACGCTTGTGCGGCCTTGTTCATGCGGGGGCTACGATACTCTTCCAAGATATCCCACAGACCTGGCGGGGCAAATTGACGGATGAAAAAGTACAACAGTATCGCAGTTTGCTTGAAGAATTATTCAGTAACCTCGCGCCATTCACAAATACAACGTTAAAAGTTAAACAACTGGGCAAAGGACGGGTGCTTGTTGGACATTATCAAGCGAAGGATTTTAGTCCACTAAATATTGCTCCGGATGTGCTGATCAATGAAGGGGACAATCCGCATATCTCCTGGAACCACCGCCGTTTCGATGGTGGTCATTTGTTTTTTGTAGCTAATCAAGATAGCTTACCGCAAAAGGCAACGTTATCTTTACGGACAAAAGACAGCTATGCCTACCGTTATGATCCTGTGAGCGACAAGCTGACGGTTTTACCGTTTAAAGTGATCAACGATAGGACAGTTGTTGACTTACCGTTTGATGCTTATCAATCCGGCTTTGTGTTGACCACTGATAAAAAGATCAATGTACCAACCTATCAGTTATCCGGGAAAACAGCCTTGATAGAACCTTGGTCATTTACTGCTGATGGGCTGCACAACAAACAAACGCTTAAACAGCAGGAACCTCAGTTTTGGACAAGCGGTACAGACAATGAAACTAAATACCATGCTGGCTCTGGAAGCTATGAGACAACGTTACGTGTTCAAGAGATTGGTAAAAAACAGCGTGCTTATTTGGAATTTTCGGAGATCGAATCCATGGCTGAAATTTTTGTCAATGAACAGTCTGCCGGTGTTGTCTGGACCAAACCTTATCAGATCGATGTGACTGATTTTATCCGGCAAGGCGATAACAAGATCAGGGTGAAAGTGTACAACACCTGGGGCAATCGCTTGCTGTACGAAAAAGAAAAGCCCGCTGCAGAAAAGAAAATAAAAACGACGGCATCGGACAAGTTTCTGAAAGGCTTGCTGCCTTCGGGCTTGCAGGGGAAAGTTGAATTACTATGGCTAGATGCAAAATAAAGAAATCATGAATACGAAGCACAAACTAATGATCCTGGGTCTCTTCTTCGCGACGGGCTGGCAGGTCCAGGCCCAGGAAAAGTCTATTACAAATACCGGTGCAAGCCCGTATGCCGTTCAGCAAGCGGTCGATATGGGGGATGTGCAATGGACCAAAGGTTTTTGGGCCGATCGTACAAAGTCATGCTATGAGCAGATGGTGCCACAACTCTGGCACGTTTATACAGATGCTTCCATCAGTCACGCCTATCGGAATTTCGAAATTGCGG
Source organism: Sphingobacterium athyrii (assembly GCF_003071065.1). Lineage (GTDB taxonomy): Bacteria > Bacteroidota > Bacteroidia > Sphingobacteriales > Sphingobacteriaceae > Sphingobacterium > Sphingobacterium athyrii. Next base: position 573,382 of record NZ_QCXX01000004.1, read on the forward strand.
CAGGTTTGGAAAAAGGAGAACATACAGGGCCATCCTTTCATGACGGCGATTTTTACAAAACATTGGAAGCTGTCTGCGCAATCTATGCACAGACAAAAGATAAAAAGCTGCTTCACATGCTAGATGAAGTTATTCCCGTTATCCGCAAAGCGCAACGTGCCGATGGCTATATTTATACCAAGGCGACAATTGACCAGCAGCGATCGGGACAAAATATTGAGTTTCAAGATCGGCTAAGCTTTGAATCCTATAATATCGGGCATTTGATGACTGCAGGATGTATACATTATCGGGCGACCGGACAACGCGAGTTGTTGGATATCGCAATCAAAGCAGCTGACTACCTGTATGGATTTTATAAAAAATCCAATCCGACCTTGGCCCGAAACGCAATCTGTCCCTCTCATTATATGGGTACTGTAGAACTTTATCGGACGACCAAAGACAAAAAATACCTTGAACTTGCCAAGCACTTGATCGATATTAAAGGTGAGATTGAGGATGGTACTGACGACAATCAGGACCGTATCCCATTCCGCAAGCAGCATAAAGCCACGGGACATGCCGTGCGGGCAAGCTACCTCTATGCAGGAGTTGCCGACTTATGTGCCGAGATTGCAGATACCACATTGAGCAACCGCCTTTTTGAAATTTGGGATGACGTCACTAAGCATAAGATGTACATTACCGGTGGTCTGGGATCGCTGTATGATGGTACCTCACCCGACGGAACTTCCTATAATCCCAGTGAGGTACAGAAAATCCATCAGGCATTTGGACGGGATTATCAATTGCCCAACTTAACGGCGCATAATGAGAGCTGCGCAAATATTGGCAATATGTTGTGGAATTGGCGTATGGCAAATTTCACGGGCGATGCAAAATACATCGATGTATTGGAACTGGCACTCTATAATAGTGTACTGTCAGGGATTAGTTTAGATGGAGACAAATTTTTGTATACCAATCCATTGAGTTATTCATCCGATCTTCCATTCCAGCAGCGCTGGTCTAAAAAGCGGGTTCCTTATATCTCATTATCTAATTGCTGTCCACCCAATATCGTTCGTACTATTGCAGAAGTAGCCAACTATGCTTATGGCCTATCAGCAGATGCTGTTGCGGTCAACCTGTATGGCGGAAATGAATTGAATACAACATACCAAGGCAAACATATCAACATTGTACAAGAATCCAGCTACCCATGGGAAGGAACCGCCATCTTCACCTTAAAAGAGTTTCCTTCCGATTATACTTTGAAACTACGGGTACCGGGTTGGGCTGGAAAGGCAGAAATATGGAAAAATAAGGTAAAAGTAGAAGTACCGATCGAGAAAGGTTATGCCCTTTTAGCAGGACCGCTGAAAAAAGGGGACCGCATTGAAATTAGGTTGCCCATGGATGTTTCTTTAATGGAATCAAATCCATTGGTTGAAGAAACGCGTAACCAGGTTGCGGTCATGCGGGGCCCTGTGGTTTACTGTCTGGAAAAGCAGGATGTAGCTGCGGATGTCAATATCTTTGATCTGAAAATGAAACATGGCGAACAGTTCGCACTAAGAAATGAAAATATCTTGGGACAGGATATTGTCTTGTTGGAAGGAAAAGCCTATCGTACAGATAGCACGAAATGGAATTCACTATACCGTAAAACTTCCAATGGAAAGCCTGAAACTATCCCTGTACGTTTAGTACCCTATTTTGCTTGGGGAAATCGTACATTTGGTGATATGAGCGTTTGGATGCCAGTTTTTTAAAGCGAGAAATTTATGACGATGAAAACTTGTTTTTTTGCGATCGTGTTACTGTTGGCCCAATTGAGTAGCCAGGCGAAAGTACGTTTATCGGCTCTCTTTACCGATGGGATGGTGCTGCAGCAACAAAGTAAAGTCCCTGTCTGGGGCTGGGCAGACCCACAGGCAACAGTAACCTTACAGACCTCCTGGAATGGGCAGAAATATCAAGCGAAAGTGGACAAGCTTGGCCAATGGAAAATTGTAGTGCAAACACCAGCAGCAGGTGGAGCTTATCAGATCAAGGTCTCAGAAAAAAATGTGATTGAACTGCACGATATTCTAATTGGCGAAGTTTGGTTATGTTCAGGTCAGTCGAATATGGAAATGCCTTTGAAAGGCTATCCTGGGCAACCCATCCTCGGTAGTACAGAAGCAATGATGAATTCCAAAGATGATCAATTGCGTATCTATACCGTTCCCCGCAATCCTTTGTTGCAGCCTGCATCGGATAGCAAACCAAGTGTTTGGAGAAAAGCAGAGCCACAGTCTGTTGTCAGTTTTAGTGCAACGGCCTATTATTTCGGTCGACAATTGCGCAAAACCTTGGGTGTGCCAGTCGGTTTGATTCATAGCAGCTATGGCGGTTCAAACATCGAAGCCTGGATGGAGGCATCTTGGCTAGCGGATCAGAAAGATATACAGATCCCAAAACAAGAGGAAGGCTTGAAAGATAAAAACCGCGTGCCGACCATGTTATACAATGGTATGATTCATCCCATTGCCTGTTACGGCATTCGTGGTATCATTTGGTACCAAGGTGAGTCCAATTACGAACGTCCGGATCAATATGAAGTCTTATTCCCCCGGATGGTCGAGAAGTACCGTGCGTTATGGGGAAATCATGAACTTCCATTTTATTTTATGCAAATTGCGCCATTTGATTACGCTTCATTGCCTCCTTATCATGTAGGGGGGAAATACAATTCTGCCTATCTACGCGACGCACAACGTAAATCTTTGGATAAAATCCCGCATTCCGCTATGGCGGTTACCCTAGATTTGGGCGAACAGAATTGCATCCATCCATCACATAAACAACAAAGTGGTGAGCGACTGGCCTACCTTGCACTGCACGATAGCTACGGTTTTGCTTCACTAAATCTAAAAAGTCCTGTTTATGAAAAGTTGGAAATTAAAGGCAGTACCGCAGTACTCTCTTTTAAGGATGCACCGCTGGGGCTGACTTCATATGGTAAAGAAATAAAGACTTTTGAGATTGCGGGTAAAGATCAAGTTTTTTATCCTGCAGATGCTGTTTTGAAAGGAAAGACAATTGTTGTAGCGTCACTAAAAGTTGAGGAGCCGGTGGCTGTTCGTTATGCATTTAAAGATTTCGTTGTCGGAGAGGTGTTCGGGGCCAACGGCTTGCCCTTAAGTTCTTTCCGTACAGACGATTGGTAAACAGAAATGATGATTGAAAAACGTATTATAGGCATTCTAGTTTTAATAGTTGTTTTGTTAAGCCCAATTGAGGCTCAAGAGTTCAATTGGAAGGATTACAATGTATCTTGGACCACACAGAGCAAAAATTCGTCTGAATCCATGCCTGTAGGTGGTGGAGATATTGGTTTGAACGTTTGGGTAGAGAATGGCGAATTACTTTTGTACTTGGGGAAGACAGGTGCATTTGACGAGAACAATACCTTGTTGAAGCTCGGTCGCATCCGCCTCCATCTATATCCCAACCCCTTTGCCGATGGAAAATTCCAGCAAGAATTGCAGTTGGATAAAGGTCATATTGTCCTGAAGGGCGAAAGCAAAGGCGTCAAGGCCGAAGTACTGGTTTGGGTAGATGTGTTTAATCCCAATGTACATCTCGAAGTAAGTGCCAATCGGAAGATCAAGGTGGAAGCAGCTTACGAGAGCTGGCGTTTTCAGGATTTGTTTCCTAAGAAGAAGGAAAATAATGCGAATTCTTGGAAGTGGGCACCGCCAAAACCAGTGGTGACGCATAAAGATCAGGTTGTGGCAGAAGCAAACAATATTATTTTCTATCATCAAAATCAAGCGACTACCGCGTTTGACCTTGTCGTCGATCAACAAGGCCTGACAACCATCAAAGATTCGTTATACAACCCATTGAAAAACCGAATTTCAGGCGGTCTTTTAAAAGGTGAGGATTTTGAATACGTCGGCCAGCGTGCAGGGACGTATATGAATACCCCATACCAATCTTGGATACTCAAAAGTAAAGCGGCAAAGACCAATCATGCGCTTCAAGTGACGTTGCATGTAGGGCAACAAGCAGACTTGCAACACTGGAAAACAGCACTGGAGGATCTGGCTACGCCCAAACCTAGCTTTGTATCGCTAAAACGAGCGACAGAATCCTGGTGGAAATCCTTTTGGGATAGAAGTCATATCGTCATCCAGCCAGGCTTAAAAGACCCTAATAATGAAGCTTGGCAAGTTGGCAGAAACTATCAGTTGTTTCGATTTATGCTGGCTTGTAACGCTTATGGGGACTATCCAACAAAATTTAACGGTGGTTTATTTACCTACGATCCCGTTACGATAGACAGTACGTTTACATTTACACCGGATTTTCGTAACTGGGGTGGAGGTACCCATACAGCACAGAATCAGCGTTTGGTCTATTGGCCATTATTGAAGAGCGGCGATTTTGATCTAATGCCCGCACAATTTAAGTTTTACCAACGCCTTTTAGGGAACGCTGAATGGCGATCCAAATTTTATTGGGGTCATTCCGGTGCAAGTTTTACGGAGCAGATCGAAAATTTTGGTTTACCCAATCCAGCAGAATACAATTGGAAACGGCCAAAAGATTTCGATAAGGGCCTAGAATACAATGCTTGGCTGGAATACGAATGGGATACTGTGCTGGAGTTCTGCATGATGATACTAGAAACCGAACGTTATAATAAGTCCGATATTCAGACTTATATCCCGCTGATAGAAAGTTGTCTACGTTTTTTTGATGAGCATTATCAATACCGGGCACGGCAACGAGGTAGCAAGGTATTGGATGATGCAGGTCACCTTGTCCTGTATCCGGGCTCCTCCGCGGAGACCTATAAAATGGCCTATAATTCGGCTAGCACGATTGCAGCGTTACAGGAGGTAACAAAAGGATTGCTGGCATTGCCAGAGGGGTATATCAACGCTGAGTCGCGTAGTTATTTTCAGGGGTTTTTAACCAGAATCCCACCTTTGCCACGGCGTGAACTCGGGGGCAAAAAGATGTTGGCGCCAGCACAGCTATGGGCCCGGATCAACAATACCGAATCCCCGCAGCTCTATCCCGTCTATCCTTGGGGAATTTATGGTATTGGTAAACCAAATATGGATATTGCAGTCAATACCTACACTGATGATCCCGATGTGCTTAAATTCAAAAGTCATATTGGCTGGAAGCAACATAATATTTTTGCTGCACGTCTCGGATTGGTCGACGAAGCAAAGCAATTGACTCTCCTGAAACTCAAAAATGCGGAACGGCGATTTCCAACTTTTTGGGGGCCGGGCTTCGACTGGGTTCCGGATCATAACTGGGGTGGTTCAGGTATGATCGGCTTACAGGAAATGCTTTTGCAGGTAGTGGATGATAAAATTTACCTTTTCCCGGCATGGCCCAAAGACTGGGATGTGGATTTTAAGTTGCATGCACCAGGGCAGACCACGGTCGAAGGGAGGTTGAAGGATGGTAAATTATTGGATCTAAAAGTTTTTCCAAAAGAACGGGAAGCAGCTATTATCAACCTCCTAAAATAGGTTATTCGTGGATTGCTAACGGTATATTATCGCTTATGAATTGATTTAAGCATTGCGAGGCAGAGCAAAAGTATACACTTTTGAATGCTTGAATCCTACATTGCAAAAAATACAAGGCTAAATAAATAAAACTGGGCTGTCCATTATTTTGGGTAGCCCAGTTTGTGTTTTTGACCCTCCATGGCGAGAAGGTCATAACAGTGCATAACAGTTCTAAAAAACCAATGAATTATCTTAGTTGCTAAGAACCTAAATAAAGTTTATATGAATGCAGTTTTCGGAGTTATATTTCATTTCATAGGCGGATTTGCCTCGGGAAGTTTTTATGTGCCGTACAAAAAAGTAAAAGGATGGTCCTGGGAATCCATGTGGATTTTAGGGGGGCTTTTTTCGTGGATTATTGTGCCGCCTATAGCAGCGATGTTAACGATACCCAATTTTACTGAAATTATTAAGGATACCAATAGTGCTATTTTAGGTTATACGTTTCTATTTGGCTTGCTTTGGGGAATTGGTGGATTAACTTATGGTCTTGGTGTGCGCTATCTCGGTGTTTCGTTAGGTAGCAGCATTATTTTGGGGCTTAGCATGGTCTTTGGTTCTTTGATGCCCAGCATCTATTATTTTTTCAATAAGGCCGAGGGCAAACATGGCATAGATTATTTTTTTACCACCCAATCTGGTATCTGTATCCTTCTTGGACTTTTAGTCTGTGTGCTTGGTGTATATCTATGTGGTAAAGCTGGTGTTTCAAAAGAAAAACACTTATCCTCATTATCCTCAGAAAGCAAGTCCGATTATAATTTTGGTTTAGGGATCGTTGTGGCTATTGTTTCAGGAATATTGAGTGCTTGCTTCAATTTCGGTATTGAAGCAGGAAAGCCCATGGCTGATGTGGCAAATATATTGTGGAAGTCTACTAATCCAAATCAAGGTGAATTTCTTTACCAGAATAATGTCACTTACATTGTGATTTTATGGGGTGGTTTTACGACTAATTTCCTATGGTGTCTTTACCTTTTGATCAAGAACAAAACGTTTTCGGACTATACGAAATCGGATGCACCTAAAGGCAAAAATTTCCTTTTATGTGCTTTAGCAGGAACGACTTGGTATTTACAGTTTTTCTTTTACGGTATGGGCGAAAGCCGCTTGGGTAATGGAGCTAGTTCTTGGATATTGCATATGGCGTTTATCATTTTGATATCAAATGCTTGGGGTGTGGTACTCAAAGAATGGAAAGGTGTAGATCGGCCTACCTATCGTTCCATAATAGCTGGTATAGTGACAATTATCATCTCCATTTGTATCGTAGGATTTGCTAAAACATTAGAAAATTAATATTAAAACAAAATATAGAAGAAGTGAAAACGTACAAACATGTCAATTATTTATGGGACGATCAGAAAGCTCAAGCACTTCGTGGTGATGAGGTAGCTTTGTTGTTATATCGTTCAAATATTCTAGGTGCAGATTTAAGAATCACAAATTATGGCGGTGGTAATACGTCTTGTAAAGTTGTGGAAAAAGATCCGTTGACGGGCGAAGAAGTTGATGTGATGTGGATTAAAGGATCTGGTGGAGACATTGGAACGTTAAAAAAGTCAGGTCTTGCGGCTCTTTATTTGAAACGTCTCCGCAATTTGGAGAATGTTTATCGTGGTCTTGAACACGAAGATGAAATGGTTGAGTTATTTAACCATTGTATCTATGATTTAGCATCAAAGGCACCTTCTATCGATACGCCTTTACATGGATTCTTACCATTTAAACATATTGATCATTTACATCCCGATGCTGCGATTGCGATTGCTGCGGCCAAAGATGGTAAAAAAATTACGCAGGAATTGTTCGACGGAACTATTGGCTGGGTAGACTGGCAACGTCCGGGATTCGATCTTGGGCTGCAATTGCGTGCCTGCTTGGAAGAAAATCCAGGTATCCGCGGTATTATGTTGGGTTCGCATGGTTTATTTACTTGGGGCGATACAGCGTACGAATGTTATATCAATTCCTTGGATGTAATCGAAGCTTGTGCGGAATATCTTGAGCAGAACTATGGTAAAAAAGCACCTGTATTTGGTGGACAGCAAGTAACTAGCCTGAGTAAGGAGGAAAGAGAGGCACAGGCCGCCAAACTCGCTCCTGTTTTAAGAGGTTTCTGTTCAAGTGAACGTCACATGATCGGACACTTCACGGATGATGAGCGTGTATTGGAATTTATTAATTCAAATGATTTAGAACGTTTGGCTCCGCTTGGTACCAGCTGCCCTGACCACTTCTTAAGAACCAAAATTCAACCGTTGGTATTGAATCTGGATAAATCAGAAGATTTGGACAACGTGGAGGAACTAAAAGCGAAATTGACGCCATTGTTTGAAGCGTACCGTGAAATGTATGCACAATATTACGAAAACTGTAAACATGAAAACAGCCCAGCTGTACGTGATAAAAACCCGGTCATTGTTTTGTATCCGGGTGTTGGTATGTTTGCTTTTGCCAAAGACAAACAAACGGCACGGGTAGCGGCAGAATTTTATACCAATGCGATCAACGTAATGAAAGGGGCCGAAGCCGTAAGTGAATACACTGCTTTGCCTCGTCAGGAAGCGTTTGATATTGAATATTGGTTACTGGAAGAAGCGAAGCTTCAACGTATGCCAAAGCCAAAAGCTTTGTCTGGAAAAATTGCCTTGGTAACTGGAAGCGGTGGCGGTATCGGAAAAGCAATTGCCAAAAAGATGGCTCAAGAAGGTGCTGTTATTGTCTTAAATGATATCAATACAGAACGTTTGGAGTCGAGTAAAGCAGAATTTGTAGCCGAATTTGGAAAAGATGCAGTCATCGCTACGATCCTTGATGTAACCAGTGCGGAATCTATTAAGGACGCCTTAAAAGATGCTGCTTTAGCATTTGGTGGTATCGATATTGTCGTCAATAATGCGGGTTTGTCGATTTCCAAGACAATCGAAGATCATACAGAGAAAGATTGGGATTTATTGTACAATGTATTGGTAAAAGGCCAATTCTTAGTTACTCAAGGAGCGACATCACTCTTAAAAGGGCAGGCAATCGGTGGCGATATCATCAACATCGTCAGTAAAAATGCCTTGGTTAGTGGTCCCAATAATACAGGATACGGGAGTGCAAAAGCTGCGCAATTGCATTTAAGTCGTTTATGTGCAGCAGAATTAGGGCCTGCAGGAGTACGTGTGAACGTTGTGAATCCAGATGCGGTTATTTCAGACAGCAATATCTGGGCCGGAGGATGGGCTGAAGGTCGCGCTAAGGCTTATGGCATCACGGTTGCCGAATTACCAGCTTACTATGCAAAACGCACGCTTTTGAATCAGATCATCCTTCCAGAAGACATTGCAAATGCATGTTTTGCTTTTGTCGGCGGATTATTGAATAAATCTACTGGAAATGTTCTGAACGTTGACGGAGGTGTTGCTATGGCGTTTGTACGCTAATTTTTATATCTTAGGTGTCGCGTTCAGAAAGGGAAAAGATGTGCGCGACACCTAACATTTTTACACGATAACCATTATATCATGATTTTAGATAAGAAAATTATAGATCAGCACAATAACCAATTAAAAGATAAGCATAAAAGAGCATTTGACTATGTGTCGGGAGATATTGCACAGGTAGATGAAATCCTGGATAAACTTCAAAAGTTTCAAATTGCCATACCAAGCTGGGCTTTAGGTACAGGTGGAACTCGTTTTGGCCGTTTTTCCGGTGCTGGTGAACCGGGTACTTTAGAGCAAAAGCTTGAGGATGTTGGGTTGTTGCATGCACTTAACAGATCAAGTGGAGCAATTTCACTGCACATTCCTTGGGACATCCCTTCAGATGCAGAAAAAATTAAAGCTTTGGCATCTTCATTAGACATCGGATTTGATGCAGTAAACTCTAATACTTTTCAAGATCAGGCAGGCCAGGAGCATAGTTATAAGTTTGGCTCCCTACACCATGTCGATCCAAAAGTTCGTCAGCAAGCTGTAGATCATAATATTGAAGTAATCAACTATGGCAAAGCAGTTGGTTCTAAAGCGTTGACAGTTTGGCTGGCTGATGGTTCTTCTTTTCCTGGGCAGTTAAATTTTAGAGAGGCTTTTCAAAATACATTGTCTAGTTTAAGTGAGATTTACAAACACTTACCAGAAGATTGGAAACTTTTTGTAGAGTACAAAGCATTTGAACCGTATTTTTATTCCATGACAATTGGTGATTGGGGCCAATCCCTTTTGTTAGCCAACAAATTAGGGCCGAAAGCATATACATTGGTTGATTTGGGACACCATCTGCCAAATGCAAACATTGAACAAATTGTTTCTTTATTATTGATGGAAGGAAAATTGGGCGGATTCCATTTCAATGATAGCAAGTATGCTGACGATGACCTGACTGCGGGTAGTATCAAACCTTATCAACTATTTTTGATCTTTAATGAATTGATCGATGGTATGGATGTGAAAGGTATTGACCATGCGAGCGGACTGGGGTGGATGATTGATGCTTCGCATAATCTGAAAGACCCATTGGTAGACCTTCTACAGTCAGTTGAAGCAATTAAGATTGCTTATGCTCAGGCTTTGTTGGTGGATCGTAAAGCATTGAAACAGGCACAACAAGCAAATGATATCGTGAAAGCACAGGAAATTTTACAGGATGCATTCCGTACCGACGTCAGACCGCTTGTTGCAGAAGCAAGACTAAGAAGTGGAGCAGCTTTAAATCCTGTTCAGTTATTCAATGAAGGAAATTTACGCAGTAAACTTATCGAGGAACGCGGAGTAAATTCTGTAGCTACAGGTTTGTAATTAGGGAAAAAAGAATGAAGGGGAAACCAATACCAGTAGTCGCGATATTCGACGTTGGGAAGACGAACAAGAAATTATTTCTCTTTAACGAGCAGTACCAAATCGTATTTGAACGGTCGGCTCGTTTTTTGGAAACTGTAGATGAAGATGGTGATCATTGCGAGAATTTGGAGAGTTTACGTCTGTCAGTTTTTGATTCGTTGCATGAGGTGTTTCGAAAAGGCGAGTTTGAAATCAAAGCAATTAATTTTACCTCATATGGAGCAAGTTTTGTCTACATTGATAAAGATGGCAGGCCTTTGACGCCATTATATAATTATTTAAAAGAATACCCTAAAAAATTGTTGGAATCTTTTTATGCACAATACGGTGGAAAGGATAAATTCGCATTAGAAACCTCCTCTCCAAGCCTGGGGAGTCTGAATTCAGGACTACAGGTCTACCGCTTGTCAAAACTTAAACCAGCTATATTTAAGGAAGTGAAGTGGGCGCTACACCTTCCACAATACTTGAGTTATCTGATCTCAGGACAAGCTTATTCGGATATGACAAGTATTGGTTGTCATACGGCGCTATGGGATTTTAGTAAGAATAATTATCATAGGTGGGTAGAAGATACAGGCATTATTGATAAAATGGCTCCGATCGTTCAGGGAGATCGTCTTTACAGAGCGACATTTCCGGGCAGTGGTTATCTCGTAGGTAGCGGTTTACACGACAGTTCGTCTGCATTGATCCCCTATTTACTGAATTTTCACGAACCTTTTATATTGATTTCGACAGGAACCTGGTGTATTTCTTTCAATCCGTTCAATATTGATCCGCTCACCAAAGAAGAACTTCACAGTGACTGTCTTTTGTATATGACCTATACGGGGAAACCTGTGAAAGCATCACGACTATTTGCAGGATATGAACATGAGGAGCAAATTAAACGTATCGCTAAAGCATTCCAGATTTCTACAGGAAAATTTAAGCAGATCGATTTGGATTGGACCATAATAGAGAAATATCAAGCTTTGGATATTTCGGATGAACTGTCTGCATTTTCCACAATTGATTTGAGTCATTTTAGCGATTATATCGAAGCTTATCATGTGCTAATGATGCATTTGGTCAAGGCTCAAGTAAAGGCGACTACGCTTGTCATGAATCAAACCGGAGTACAGCGAATATTTGTGGATGGAGGTTTTAGTCGTAATCACATATATATGGGACTACTGGCCCAAGCCTTTCCAAATAGTGAAGTGTTTGGAGCCTCTATGGCCCAAGCAACAGCACTTGGTGCTGCTTTAGTGATTCATGATCATTGGAATAGCCGGGAGATTCCAAATGATATTATAGAGCTAAGGTATTTTAGAACCAAACAGCAAACACATTAGTGCGATGTTATAGTTGAATAGGATTTAGTTTTTTTATTAGTTATCGTTTGAGGTCAGGCAAATCGTTGTCTGGCCTTTTTTTAATGAGCTATGAGTCGTTGGGAATTGTAAAAATAAAAGGCTTCCAAACGGGAGTAAGGAAACCTTTTATTAAAAACCTAAAATTATGAATAATTATACCAATTATTATATGATGATCAAAGGTGCTAATAATAGTTCAATTAGCTGTCCTGAACTGTCGACAGATGCGTGAAATGATGGGTACAGGTAAGCGCAGGGTAGTGGAGTGGAAATGGAAAACTATATTTGAGCGTCCTTAATTTGTAAACCTAAAGATGAAGAGATTAATCTTAGTGATCGGATTTTTTTTCCAGTTGTGGAGTCCTGTTTTGTTTGCAGAACAGATAGTAAGGGAATTTAGCTTTGGGAAAGCTAAAGGCAGTACAGCAATATCGTTGGAGAAAGCGCAGCCTTATCTGGAGGCTCAGGGGTATGGATTCGAGTTTTCGACAGAAAAGAATGTCGTTATCGATCACAAAAATAAAATGCTATTAAGCAAAAAACCATTTTACTTCTCTGTGAAAGTTCCGGAAGGGAATTATAAGATTACGATTAGATATCAAGGTTTACAGAACAAATCTTATATGAGTACAATACGGTCTGAATCCCGGAGGTTGCAAATTGAAAATCAAGTGGTGCTCCCTAATAAAGTGTTAGATAGGACCATTATCGTACACATTAAAAATCCGAAGATTGCTTCTGGTGGAATTGTAGCATTGAAGAAGCCACGTGAACTCCAGAAATTGGACTGGGATGAAAAGCTGACTTTAGAGTTTCAACAAACAAATTGTATATCAAGCCTTCGTATAGAATCGATTAATGCTATTCCTACAGTATTCTTGGCAGGTAATTCTACTGTGGTGAATCAAGAGGATGAACCTTGGGCTTCGTGGGGACAAATGATTCCACGTTTTTTTGATGCGGAAATTGCGATAGCCAATCATGCTGAATCGGGATTGGCCTTAAGTTCATTTCTTTCCTCAAAAAGATTGGACAAAATTCTTTCTATTGCTAAGCCCGGCGATTATTTATTTATCGAATTTGGGCACAATGACCAAAAGGAAAAAGGAGAGCATGCCGGTGCTTATAAAGGATACAGCGACCGATTACGCTACTTTGTTCGTGAATTTCGGGTGAAAGGTGGTATTCCCGTTATCTTGACTTCAACAGCAAGACGCTCATTTGATGAACAGGGACATTTGGTACACACTTTAGGAGACTTTCCAGATGCGGCACGAAAGGTCGCGGCCGAGCTCCAGGTACCTATGATAGACCTCAATAAGAAAACGAGTATGTTTTATGAAGCATTGGGTGTTGAGGGATCAAAAAGGGCATTTGTCCATTATCCGGCCCATACTTTCCCAAATCAACAGCATGATTTAGCTGATAATACCCATTTTAACCCCTATGGGGCTTATGAAATTGCAAAAATGGTGTTAACAGGAATTAAAGAGAATCAGTTGCCGATTACGGAACATATCGTCGATTTTCAAGGCTTTGATCCGCAGCAACCAGATGATTTTAACACTTGGTATTGGCCACCAAGTTTGATTAATAGCGTTGTAAAACCAGATGGCAATTAGTTTTGTATTGATATAATGACAAGGTCGGACAATATTTGTTCGGCCTTTTTTATGCGCTATTTGCTTCTTCTTGTATAGCATTCTTGCTAGAATCAATTTACATTTTTTATTTTTCCAACATGAGCGGGGATTTTTCCTAAAAACTCATCTCACATAGAAGATTGGGGGCATCCCGTCTTCAAAAAAATAGAGCACAAAATTATTGAACATGATACCACAGGATAGTCAACACCATAATATTTAATATCATTGTACCATATATACCGCTTGTGAGAGGCAATCAACAACAACCGACCCCATGCCAAACTCAATAAAAAACCTAGTGGTAGATGATTAAAAAAATACAATCGTAATATGTCAGTGACGATTATTTCTTTTAATTGTGAGGTTTGTATTTTATAAATGTAATTTATACATTTATAGATATTTCTGATTAATTATAACCAATGAGAACTGATAACTTCAAATTAAGAGCCTATAATTTGTTTCTTACAAAATCGCTCTGCTTCTTTTGTTTATTCTGGATTTCCAATGTCAATGCTAATGTGCATAGGATGAAGGCGTCTGAACCGGATTCAGCCTATTTTTTTGCTTATGCAAAAGAAAAGAATGCTGGCAGAGACGGGCTATTATATGCCTGGAGTCTGGATGGTAAAAAATGGAATTCAATTGGGACAGATTTGGCTTTTGTGAAATCTGATTATGGTCGTTGGGGATCAGAAAAACGAATGATTAATCCGGTATTATTACCACGAAAAGGAGGAGGATGGACCTGTGTATGGCAATTAACCCCCGAAAATAATGGTCCGTATGCACATACTTATACAAATGATTTTTTCAATTGGGGTAGGCAAGACTATTATGTTGCATTAAACGATTTGGATAAATCAACGGCATCTCTTGTAAAAAACAGTTTGTTGGCTCGCGAACATATTTCACTTCTTGGAGATCGTTTACATGGGACGAAGTTGAAAGTTTCATGGTCTGTTATTAAAGAATTGATTAAACATTATGATCTTGCTTTGCTTAAGCAAAAGCAATGGTCCGAAAGAAGTATTGATGATGCCGCCCGTTTCCCTAGCCTAAAGCCATTGGATATTAAATTGACGCCGAAAACAGAACAAACCAAGCCTATTAGTGACATGTTGGTGGGTGTATTTTTCGAGGATATTAATTACGCGGCAGACGGAGGTCTTTATGCAGAATTGATTCAAAATCGGGATTTTGAATATAAATTGAGCGATAAGCAAGGGCAGGACAAAAATTGGAACGAAAAAACAGCTTGGTCCATTGATGGGGCAGGACAATTCAGTATTGACAGTCTAAACCCCATTCATCCCAATAATAAACATTATGCTAGGCTGCGGGGGGCAGACGCATTAAGAAATATAGGGTACGATGGAATTGCCCTGGATAAAAACGAACGCTATGATCTTTCATTTTTTGCAAGAGGTACGTCCGGTAAAGGGCGCCAACTAAAAATTCGGATGAGCACGAAAGATGGAAAGATCCTGGATGAGAAATCTTTAACTGTTGACTGCAAAAACTGGAAGAAATATCAATTGACATTGACCCCTAATTCAACCTGTAAGGATGCTGTGTTGGAGCTTGTATTTACAGATCTACAACAATTGGATCTGGACCTGATTTCTTTATTTCCTCAGCATACATATAAAGGACGTAAAAATGGATTACGAAAGGATTTAGCGGAAGCAATTGCAGCGTTAAATCCTCGTTTTGTCCGTTTCCCGGGAGGCTGTTTGGCACATGGAGATGGAATCGAAAACATCTATCATTGGTCCAGTACAGTAGGGCCATTGGAAAGCCGCGTGCCGCAGCGGAATATGTGGGGATATCACCAGACTGTAGGGTTGGGCTATTACGAATATTTCCAATTTTGTGAAGATATCGGGGCGCATGCTGTTCCGGTAGTCGCAGCTGGTGTGCCTTGTCAAAATTCGGGATCACATGGACATCCGCTAGGTGGCCAGCAGTGCGGTATCCCAATGGAAGATATGGATGATTATATCCAGGAAGTATTAAATCTGATTGAATGGGCCAATGGTGATAAAAATAGCACATGGGGAAAAGTACGTGCGGCAGCGGGGCACCCCGAACCATTTCATCTAAAATATATTGGTGTAGGTAATGAAGACCTAATATCCAATGTATTTGAAGAGCGTTTTACCATGATTTACAATGCTATTCGCGAAAAATATCCGGATATACAAGTTATCGGGACAGCAGGTCCTTTTTTCGAGGGAACAGATTATGTTGAAGGTTGGAAAATTGCCAATAAATTAAACGTGCCCATTATGGACGAACATTATTATCAGACACCAGGATGGTTTATTCATAATCAAGACTTTTATGACAAATATGACCGGAGTAAATCGCAAGTGTATTTAGGAGAATATGCGGCGCATATTCATGGGCGGGCGAGTACCTTGGAAGTGGCACTGGCGGAGGCAGCCTATTTAACAGCGTTGGAAAGAAATGGCGATATCGTTAAGATGGCTTCTTATGCGCCGCTGCTAGCCAAAGAGGATTATACCCAATGGCGCCCCGATCTTATTTATTTCTCCAATACTGATTTGAATTTAACACCGTCTTATTACGTACAGCAGTTATTTGGCCGTAATAATGGGACTGAATATATTCCAATGGAAGCCAGCTACTCTAATGCTGTCGTTGATGTACAGAAGCGCGTGGCATTTTCTATGGTTAAAGATCCGAAAGATAAATCGCTCATTGTAAAAATGGTCAATATTCTACCTGTTACGGTTAATATACAATTGGATCTGAACAAGCTTAATTTAAAAGCTGAAACAGCGGTGGTTTCACAGTTAACTGGAAACTTGGATAGTAAAACTGCTAAACCTGAAGAGCGGACTGAAACAGTTGAAAAGCTTAAGCATCAACAATTGCCACCCTATTCGTTGACCATCATACGAATTGAGTCCGCAGCGAAATAGCTTGTTAAAATATGATAAACCGTCTCAAATGAAGAAATTTTTATTGATCTTGATTCATTTTTGCTTGGCAATAGCACCCTTGTTTGCCAGCAAGCCCTTCCATCTGATCAAAAATAATCAGGCAGCTAATATCTATTACGGTGGCGGAAATCCTGTTATTGAAACTGCATTGGAACTCCTGGGGGCAGATGCGCAACAAGTCAGCCAATCTGCATTTAAGCGAATAGCACATCCCGATCCCGGAGCGATTATCGTTGGTCAATTAAATGATCCAGTAATCGGCAAATTAATAAAAGATCATCACATTTCTCTTTCTGATATATCCGATAAATGGGAGGCTTTTTATTTGAAAGTCATTCAAATTGAAAAAGTGCCGACACTGTTAGTGATAGGCTCTGATGCTAGAGGTACGGCATACGGTGTTATGGAAATTTCTAGAAAATTGGGTGTTTCTCCATGGTCCTGGTGGGCGGACGCAAGCCCCCTCAAAAAATCTAATGTTTCGCTATCGTCCAACTTTGAGGATAAACAATCTCCCTCGGTACAATTCAGAGGAATATTTCTGAATGACGAGGATTGGGGGTTGACACCTTGGAGCAGCAAAACCTATGAACCCGAAGCAAAATTGGATGCAGGAATTGATCTGACGAAAACAAAAAAAATGTCCACGATCGGGCCTAAAACTTATGCCCGTATTTTTGAATTATTGTTACGCCTTCGGGCCAATTCAATCTGGCCGGCGATGCATGAGGTTACAGTCCCTTTTTATTTTGTTCAAGGAAATCGGGAAATGGCCGAAAAATATGGAATATATATCGGCTCATCGCATTGTGAACCACTCGCTCGAAATAGTGCAACGGAATGGGATATCGTGGGTAACGGGCCATACAACTATTTAACAAATAGACAGGAAATACTGGACTATTGGTCCAATCGATTGAAAACACTTGGTCAATCCCATAACATATTTACACTTGGTATGCGGGGGAAACACGATGGAGCAATGGAGGGTGTTAAAACAATTGCAGCTTATAAAAACGCATTCAATGAGGTTCTCCAGGATCAAACGGATCTGTTGAGAAAATATATCAATGCAGATCCGGCGCAGATTCCTCAAGTCGTTATACCCTATAAAGAGGTATTGGATGTTTACCGAGCTGGTATAGACGTTCCTGACTATACCACGTTGATGTGGTGTGATGATAATTATGGTTACATTACGCATTTCCCAGATGAACAAGAGAAGAAAAGAAAAGGTGGGAATGGGCTCTATTATCATATATCGTATTGGGGAAGACCGCATGACTACCTCTGGCTATCGACAATGAGCCCAGCACTGATCTATCAGCAGCTAAGTGAAGCATATCAGCACGATGTACGGAAAATGTGGATTGTCAATGTTGGGGATATTAAGCCTGCTGAATATCAGATTGAGCTATTGATGGACATGGCCTGGAATATAGAACAGGTACAAAAAATGGGCATCAACCAGCACATGAATCATTTTCTGCAAAGGGAATTCGGAAATCGTTTGGCGAAGAAAATAGTACCGTTAATGCAGGAACACTATCGGTTGGCCCATATTCGAAAACCTGAGTTTATGGGAAATACGCGGACAGAGGAGAAAGATCCAGCCTATAAAATTGTTAAAGATCTGCCTTGGTCTGAACAGCAGATTCAGAAGCGATTGGTACAGTATAAACATCTTCAGGACGCTGCCACTGCAATTGATGCCACTGTGCCGCTAGACCGAAAGGATACCTATTTTGAATTGGTCCTTTATCCGGTAGTTGCAGCGGCAAAGATGAACGAGAAGCATCTGTATGCACAATTGGCACGCCATGGCAAAGCTGAGTGGGAAAAAAGCCACGTGGCATATGATAAAATCCTTTCTTTAAGTAAACGATACAATGCATTGAATAATGGTAAATGGAAAGGTATCATGGATTGTAAACCAAGAGACCTTGCTGTTTTCGATAAACTTATTGAAGAAAAAGCGGTCGCACCGATGGCTGATGATGATCAGCCTGCTAAGCGAATTTCGGGTAAAGATTTAACGGGTTCAATTGGGTATGAAGGCTTAGGTTATCAAGGACAGGCAGCGGCTATCCCATTGGGCGTAGAAGCCAAGTATCGACTTCCGAGATTAAAGAGCGATTCTGTGACCATTGTCGTCCACTTGCTGCCTACTCATCCTGTCTCTTCAGATGATTTGCGTTTTGAGCTGTCTTTGGGAAAAGAAAAATCTTCGCCCATTTCTTACAAAACAATCGGACGAAGTGAAGAATGGAAAGAGAATGTCTTGCGGAATCAGGCTATTCGAAAGATTAAATTTAAAATAACTAATTTACAACAAGATATATTGCGCATAAAAGCACTCGATGAAGGAGTGATAGTCGACGAAATCGCGCTATATCTGGATTAAAGTTTTCTTCTTCTACTATATACTTGTTCATAATGATATTAACATGAAAAAACAATTTCTAGTTACACTCTTCGTTGTATTGACTTGCCTGGTTAAGGCACAATCTCCTGTCTATCTTTTTTCTTATTTCATAGGTAATGGCGCCGATGGGTTACATCTTGCTTACAGCTTGGATGGACTGAAATGGGAACCTTTGAATCAGGGTAAACCTTTCTTAGAACCAACAGTGGGAAAAGATAAACTGATGCGCGATCCCAGTATTTGCCAAGGGCCAGATGGGACGTTTCATCTGGTATGGACTACCGGTTGGTGGGATAAAATTATCGGATACGCCTCTTCTAAAGATCTTATGCATTGGACTGAGCAAAAAGCAATACCAGTCATGGTAGATGAACCTGAGGCTAAAAACGCTTGGGCTCCGGAGCTTTTTTACGACAAAGCAACAAAAGAATACTATATCATTTGGGCTACTACCATTCCCGGAAGACATAAAGAAGTACTGACCAGTGACAGTGAAAAAGGGTTAAACCACCGTATGTATAGCGTGACGACAAAAGATTTTAAACGTTTTTCAAAAACCAAGCTATTTTTTGATCCCGAATTTAGTGTCATTGATGCCGCCATTATACAGCAGGCCAATAGGGAATATATGATGGTTTTGAAAAATGAAAATTCTAACCCGCCTGAGAAAAATATTCGGATCACGACAACGAAGAGTTTAGCCAAAGGATTTCCGACTACTGTTTCTAAGCCTATTACAGGTGATTACTGGGCGGAAGGTCCTGCTCCGTTGCAAGTTGGGGAATATATTTATGTATATTTCGATAAATACCGCGACCACAAATATGGAGCTGTACGCAGTAAAGACGGTGTCAACTGGGAAGATGTTTCTGATTTGGTGAGTTTTCCGAAGGGAATTCGTCATGGGACAGCTTTTACGGTAAATCAATCCGTTTTATCAAATCTATTAAAAGTAAACTGATAGTTTAGCATGAGATTCCTTGCCTTCGATTGTAGCTTCTTTTTTGTGATAAACAGTGAAGTGCAGGTTGCATATCGATGAATAGATGCTTAATTTCAGGTAATGAGTTCGGAATTTATATTTATGAAGAAAATTCTCCTTTTCATACTTTTAGCGGCGCTGGCGCTGAGTACGCAGGCTAAAGTCAAACTGCCCCATGTTTTTGGTTCAAATATGGTACTTCAGCAAGATAAACCAGTGGTTATATGGGGACATGCGGATCCTCAGGAGAGCGTTGAGGTCAAATTGAAAGGTTTAACAAGAAAAACAGTGGCGGATCAAAAAGGTGCATGGAAAGTTACCTTTAAAGCACAAAAGGCAAGTTTCGATGCATTTACGATTGAAGTCAAGGGGGATAATACATTGTTGTTGGAAAATGTTGTTGTTGGTGAAGTGTGGCTATGTTCGGGGCAGTCCAATATGGAGTATACGATGCAATTACGTAAGGGGTATAAGAAGCCTGCTGTTGGAGTTGATCAAGCGGAGGAAGAATTGCGGCAGCCTGAAAATCCAAAAATTCGCTTATTCCTTGTTGCCAAAACGAAAGGGTCGCAGGAGGATGTGGAAACTAATGGATGGGAAATTGCCAGTCCGAGCTCACTTGCACCGTTTTCCGCTCCGGGTTATTTCTTTGGAAAGACATTGCAACAACAGCTGAATGTTCCTGTCGGTTTAATTAGTTCATCCTGGGGCGGCAGTAGAATTGAGCCATGGACACCCTTGGATGCCTATCAAAACTCCAGTCTCTTTAAGCTGGAGACGCAAAATGGTGAAACAAAAATTGAAAATGCTGTTGCTGGAGAAATGTATGAAGCGATGATCCGTCCATTGGCGCCTTTTGCCATGAAAGGCTTTATCTGGTATCAAGGTGAAAGCAATCTGATGTTTGAGGATGCACGTTATTATGCAAAGCAAAAATTGCTAATCGACACTTGGCGTCGTGTCTGGCAGGATAAGAATATGCCATTTTACTATGTTCAGATCGCCCCTTATTATTATAGTAAAAGAAAGGATAAAACACAGCATAATGTAGAGGCGTTGCCTTGGTTTTGGGAGATCCAGACGAAATGTATGGATATTAAACATTCGGGAATGGCTGTCGTCACTGATTTGGTCGATGACCTTTCTGATATACACCCCTCCTATAAATGGGAAGTGGGGCGCCGTTTAGCGTTGTGGCCCCTGGCATTAGACTATGGTCAAAGAAATACTGTTTTTTCGGGACCGCAATATAAAAGCAAAAAGATAGTCGAAAGTAGCATAATACTGAATTTTAAATATGCTGGTAGCGGATTGCAATGTAAAGGTGATCAATTGACCTGGTTTGAAATTGCTGGCTCAGATGGAAAATTTGTACCTGCAGAAGCGAAGATCGATGGTGATCAGGTTGTTGTATGGGCAGCATCGGTAAAATCACCAAAACAGGTCCGCTTTGGCTGGAATGAAACCGCCCGGCCCAATTTTTTTAATAAAGAGGGATTACCGGCATTACCTTTCAGAACGGAGTAATATATTTTTGTTCTTTTTCTATTGAAGTACGCTACTTTTGAAGCTATCAAGTTGTTACTGAAATGATGAAGTTGTAACTATAGTTGCCATTCAGTAATAGACGGTTGTTATAAAAAAAGGTTTTCAAACGGGGAGAATGAAAACCTTTAAAATAACCAATTAATCCTAAATTTATGATAAAAAATATAATGCTATCTAATAGTTTTCTTTCATTACCACTGAATTACTCACTTCACTAAATCGACGATGAGTCTGATTTGATAATACAAGTTTAGGGATATAGAATTGTTTTGTCATCCTGTGCTGTTCTGCTTGTTTGACTTAATCAAAAATCCTAAAATGAATATAATATGGTCGCTCGAAAGCTATTGGCGTCTATATTAAGTTGAAAATTTGTAAATTTGACGACTGGTTAGGTGTTTAAACAGCATACTATCTGCCCTTTTGAAAAGTTTAAAATGGATGTTACCGCAGAAAATAAGCTAATGATTTCGCTTTCCCAGGGAGACGAACACTCTTTTTTTGCTTTATACGAGCATTATAGTCATGCCTTATTTTCCAATGTTTTTCGAATGGTTAAAGATAGGCAGGTCAGTGAAGAGATCGTACAAGATGTATTCCTAAAAGTCTGGCAAAAGAGATGCACCATTGATCCGAATCGAAGCTTTAAGTCTTGGATCTTTACAATAGCTAAAAATGACGTGATTTCATGGTATAGGAAATTAGCAAAAGAAACCGCGCTGCAGGAAAACTTATACCAACATTTCGAGCACCTCTATGTTATGGAAAAAGAGGGGGATATTCAAGAAAAACAGGCGGCATTATTGGAACGAGCACTCAATACCTTAAGTGAGCGCAGAAAAGAAATCTTTGTTTTATGTAAAATAGAACAGAAAAGTTATGAGGAGGTTGCTCAGAAATTGAATATTTCCGTATCTACTGTGAGTAATGCCATGGTCAAATCCAACCAACATATTCGCCAATTTGTACAGGATCACTATGATGAGATTTTAATCATTCTTGTTACGTTCTATTTTTTTTAAAAAAAATAAGATAGCGATAGTGTTTTTGCTAGTAAGTTGCGTATTAACTTATAGATATGGCAAAAAAAATAGAAAATATTTACAAGAGCTATTTGAATGGGAGTATCAATCGTGTTGATCTGGATGCGCTCCTTCTGTATTTTGAGAAAGCTGGTGATGATGAATTGAATGCGCTGACTTCCTTTGCTATTGAAGATTTTGAGGCAGATCACGTCGAAGAATCTTTCGCTGCGCATATCCCGGTTATTAGACAGCGATTGGAAAATAAACTGAACGAGTCCAAAAAGCAGCCTATCCGTTTAAGATATAGAAAGAGCTGGTGGGCGGCAGCGTCCATTCTGTTTGTAGCGGGATTGGCCACATGGTTTTATGCAAAACAAAGTCCCAAGCATTCCGATGTGATAGCCCCTTCAGAAGCTATTTTATATGTTAAAGATAGATCTGGTAAAGAAATAGCCATTTTGCCGAAAACAGACTCGATTTGGACAGTAGGCGATATTGCCTTTTCTCGGATCGACAGTCAAACTGTAAAAGTAATCGCAGTAGGTAAAAATCCAAGTTTGCAAACGATATATACTCCTAATTCGGACTTTAGGCTAGTTTTGGAGGATGGTAGTAAGATTACGATGAACGCTGCATCAACCTTACGGTTTCAGCTCCCTTTTACCCCTGCTAAAAGAGAAGTTTCTTTGGAAGGGGAAGGTTACTTTGAAGTCGCCCATGATGTGCGAAGACCATTTACAGTAAATGCTGGTGCTGCAAAAATCGAAGTATTGGGAACTGTATTTAACGTACGAAATTATGCGAGTGATGGGCGAGTTACCACATCTCTCATGTCTGGACGGATAGCCTTAAGTAAATCGGGGACCTCTGAAAGAATTGTCCTCCGCCCCGGCGAAACAGCTGTAACCGATCAGAAAGGAATACATATCGAAAATTTGGCTCCTAAGCAAGCTGTTGCTTGGACGGTTGGCTACTTTGATTACCGGGATCAGTCACTTCGCGTTATCTTGTCAGATATGTCCAGGTGGTATGGCGTAGATGTCGATACCATTACGCTACCTACTGATCAATCGATCTATATGAAGGTTCGAAAAAATATTCCATTACAGGAAATGTTGAATCTATTGAATGAAGCAAGTGGTCTAAATTTTCAATTGAACAATAAAAAAATCACATTAAAAGCTACTCATAAAAAATAACAACTAAATAGTACATTTACCTTAATCTACCATGTCACACCTAACCGAAAAGCAACCGGTATTTTTACGAAAATACCTGAGTTTGGTTGCTGGAATTGCCTTGATGAGCATGATTGACCCCTATGAATTACATGCGCAACAGGTACAATTGAATTTTAAAAATGCCGATGTCAAAGAGGTGATTACGAGTTTATCGGATCACTACGGCTATGAATTTGTATTTGACGGCAATCTGCTCAAATCGGCGCACCCGATCAGTGTTAATCTGAAACTTTCAAGCGTCGAAGATGCTTTATCCATTTTGTTTAAGGATCAGCCCTTCGGCTATCGTTTGGAAAACAAACGGATTATTCTCTATCGTAAAGCTGTGTCAACCATTAGTCAGCTTGTACGCGGAAAAGTAATAGACAGTTTGGGTAATACCATTCCCGGCGTGTCTATTCATAATTTACAGGATGATAGCCAGACGATGAGTTCCGGAGATGGTGATTTTGAATTGAACGTCGCTAGCTCAGACATTCAATTGTCTTTTAGACATGTATCGTTTAATGAAAAGGTCATGCACTTCAGCCCGGAACAAATTGCTCGGCCCGTCCGTGTGATGTTGAGTGCAAAGGAGTCTATGCTCAACGAAATTATGATAACGGGATATCAACGTATCAGCAAAGAACGTAGTCCTGGAGCTTATACCGGTATCAGCAATGATCAATTGAACAAACAGATTAATACCGATTTGACTTCCGCGTTAGAAGGTCAGGTGGCTGGGTTGACCTATATCAAAAATCCAACGCGCTCCGGTGCAGACAGCCCCATACTTCGGGGCATTGGCACCTATTCCAGTCAGGTGACCACCAATCCACTCATTGTTGTCGATGATTTGCCGACGGAGTTCACCTTGAACGATATTAATCCCTATGACGTTGAGTCCGTTACCGTTTTGAAGGATGCGACAGCAGCGTCTATTTACGGTGCCCGTGCGGCTAATGGCGTTATCGTCGTGACCACCAAAAAAGGGAAAGGGCAAGGTGTTTCCGTGAACTTTAATGTGGACCAATTCATCACGCAGAAACCGGATATCTCCAAAATGCACTATGCGCGTACATCGGATTTAATCGATTATGAAATTGATGTATATAAGAAGGAGCTATCCCGTTATGCGAATAGTGAATCGCTATTTAATTACTATGGAAAGCTGGGCAGTGGCAGTCTAAAATATTATTCACCATTGTATGATCTATTTCGAAAGGAATCCATTGGTGCGATTAGTCAGCAAGAACGGGAGGCAACGATCAATTCATGGCGGAGCAACGATTATATTAAGGAGTTTACGGACAATGTCTGGCAGAATGAAACACGTCAACGTTATAACGCGAGCATCCCCCAGAACTCCACTAAGAGCAATACCTTTGTTTCTTTTAATTATGATAAGGGAAAGGGACAGGTGGTCAATGAAAAGAATGAGAAATTCAACTTATATCTAAAGTCGGGCTTTAATTTGACCAAGTGGTTGTCTGCAACAGTAGGACTGAATGGTACGTATACAGTAAATAAAGAAACCGACGGCGTTTACAATAATGTGTTCTTGCAACCACGTTATGCTCGCATCAAAGATGAAGGTGGCAACTTAGTCTATACACCGTACGTTGAATTGCCCAGTTCAGTAGGACCAGGCTCTGCCATTAACGGCGAAACGGCGGAACAAATTGCTGCAAATGGAAATCTAAAAAGTACATCCTTTAATGTGCTTGAGGCATTAGGGGAGGGCATTGAAAGTAATAAAAGTCTAGGCCTTCGTGCTTTTACATCGTTGCGGGCCAATATTTACAAAGGACTTTCTTTTCAGACACAGTTTTCATATGAATTGGGCCAAGCAGCACGTGAAAGCTTCTACGATGAAGATAGCTACATGATGCGTGTTGCATCAAATGCAATGGTCAGTTACAATGATGCGACGGGTATTTATACCAAGAATTTACCTGCTGGAGGACGTTACTATCAATTTGAGAGCAAACGCTATAGTTACACCTTTCGGAATCAGTTTAACTACGATAATACCTTTGGACAATATGGTCAACATCAACTGACAGCATTGGCCGGATTCGAGATGCGACAGTCACATGTACCACGCTCAATTGAACAATTGCTTTTAGGATACAACCCAGTAACATTGACTTCGACAACAATTGATTGGGCAACCTTAAGTAAAACAGGAATAACGAGTTATGTGTATGGGGGAAACAACCGACTATCTGATTTGAATGGTGGGGCGCAAACAGAAACTTTACATCGATATACTTCACTTTATGCCAACGCAGGTTATACATATAATAATAGATTTAACTTGACTGGAAGCATACGGGTAGATCAAGCAGATCTATTTGGTGTAGATCCAAAGTTTAAATATCGCCCTTTATGGTCCGTCGGAGCTGGCTGGAATGTCAGCAACGAAGGCTTTATGAAAAATGAAGACTGGTTGAATTCACTCAAACTGCGGGCTACATATGGTATTACCGGTAACGTGGATCAAGCCAGTTCCAGCTATGGAACTGCAACCTGGAAATCGGATAAACTTTTCCCCTATCTGCAGTATTTGGAACAAAGGTCATTGCCAAACCCCATGTTACGCTGGGAAAAAACAACAACCACCAATTTAGGGATGGATTTTTCGATTTTCGACAACCGCCTTTCGGCTAGTATCGATGCATATAATCGATATAGCTCGGATTTATTGATTAATTCTGTTCTTGATCCTACGGTGGGGGCCAGTTCCCGTGTGATTAACAACGGTGCACTGCGCAATAAAGGGATTGAGTTTAATATCAACGGTGTATGGTTGAAAAAGAAAGATTTTACGGCAAGTACACAGCTGGTATTTTCCTTTAATAAGAATAAGGTGGAGAAAGTGAACGGCTTAACTTCTACAGCCCAATCGTATGTTGGTTCACCAAGTAATTACTTTTTTGAAGGAAGTAGCTATAATTCAATCATGGCTTTTCGCTATGGAGGCATGGTGAATGGCTATCCTTATTTCTTGGATCAAAACGGTGAATCAAATGTTGTCTTTGATGAGAACGGTACACCGACGAGCATCAAAGAAATTACCTCGCCGGAGGCACTGGTAAATATGGGGACCTTGTTTCCTAAGTATACAGGTTCTATCAATCAACGTTTGCGCTATAAAGCATTTGATCTGTCTGCGATGTTCGTTTTTTCGGGCGGACATAAACTGCGTAAAGATGCGATCGACTTAGCAAGTGATAAGCTGACAAACGCGGGCTTGGTCAATCGATGGGCAGAAGGTGCGGATAATGATTATCCAAGATTACTGGTTGATTATCCAGACAAATTACGTACCGATGCGAGCAAACTATCTACCTTATGGCGGAATAGCGATAAGCAGATTGTTTCTGCAGATTACATGAAGCTGCGAAATGTGGCTGTGGGTTATCAATTACCAAAACAATTAGCGCAGAAAGCGGGGATGCAAAACGTCAAATTAACCTTGCAGGTGAATAATTTATGGACCTGGACTGCGGCTGGTGATGATATCGATCCAGAAGCCTATTCGCTCAATAGCGGAACACGCAATTTGCCACTGGCTAAATCATTCCTCATGGGGCTTTCATTAACTTTTTAATCTGAATCTACGATGACTTTTAAAACTTTAGCGGCGGCATTTGTGACTCTAGTGGTCTTTTCCGCCTGCGACAAATACCTCGATATAACACCAAAAGGCTCACAATTGGTGAGCACCGCTCAAGATTATTACGATTTGGTCGCTTATCCCAATAGGGGCTATCCGATTAATAACTTTCAATATTTGGTCGATGACCAGTATATGAAAGAATCCAATGTAATCGGTTTGACGCCTAATATGAATACCATTAACTTTTTGTTCCAAGAACAAGAGGATCGGGTAAGCCGCATTACCGCATCGAGCTTTTACAATCAATGTTATAAATATATTGCACAGTGGAATATGATTATTTCCTTGGTTGATGAAAGTACAGGCGATAGTCAATTAAAGACCCTAGCCAAGGCTGAGGCCAAGATGTTTCGGGCCTTTGATTATTTCCATTTGATCAATGTCTACGCCAAAGCCTATGACGCGAATACCGCTTCTCAGGATGGCGGTGTCTGTATTATGGATAAATATGACCTTGAAGCTAAGCCGGCAAAATCAACGGTACAGCAGGTATACGATTTTATCCAAAAGGATATCGAGGATGCTTTGCCCTATTTGCAGGAGAAACCTACGAATCCCTATCATCCGTCACTGGCCTTTGCTTATGCATTGAAGGCGAAGGTGCATCTTTTCAAAAGAGAAGTTGTTGAAGCGCAAGCTGCTGCAGAAAAAGCCTTGCAGCTTAACGGACAGCTAATTGATCTTGTTCAGTATGAAAAGTTAGGGGGGCCAAGCAAGACACCTATAATCGCTGAAAATAACCCGGAGGTATTAAGCTATATGTATGTGAATGGCTATACGGAGATGAATTTTGGTTATAGCTATATCTTAAGCCCAGAATTGACAAGTATGTTTGACAAGGAAGACAAACGCTTTAGTCTATTTTATACGACCTCAAATGCCAGTTTTCTGGATATTGGTGCTGGAGCAAGTTACTACAACGTGAAATACACTGCTTTTTTCTTCCCCACAGTGGGACTGAAAACACCAGAGATTTACCTTATGCTAGCCGAATGTTATGCCCGTCAGGATCAATTTACAAAGGCTATTGACATGTTGAATACCTTACGTAAAACCCGGATCGAAGGCGATAAAGCAATTCTGGCAGTTCCAACTACCCGAAAAGAAGCGATGAATCTAGTGATAAACGAACGCCGTAAAGAATTGCCAATCGGTTTCCATCGTTTTTTTGATTTGAAACGCTTGAACCTAGAACCTGACTATGCCAAAACACTTGTTCGTGTATTCCCTATTGTCAATAAGACGGTGGAGCAAAAGACCTATACATTGGCCCCAAATTCACGAATGTATATTATTCCATTTCCATTGGATGCCATGAAGTTAAACCCAAACTTACGTTTAAACACGGATGAAACTGTACCGTTTTAATATATGCTATTACATTACACATGAAAAACAAAATTATCTATAGTTTGCTTGCCTTGCTCTTGTTCGGCGGTATGGCTCAAGCCCATCAAAATTTGACTCCGGTAGACACTATAAAATCAAAAAATGATTTGGATGAAGCCTATGAAAAGATTTTAAAGAAGAAAAAAATTGCCCGTTCCGGCGTATTTAATGTCTTTGAATCTGACAAAAAATGGTATCTAGAAATACCGGACAGTCTGTTGAACCGTTATTTCCTGACGGTAACGCGCTTGGTGTCAGCCCCACAGGGATTCCCAATGTATGGCGGTGAAAAGCTGAATGAACAGACACTTTATTTTGAGAAAGGCCTGGGTGACCGTATACAGTTGCGGGCAGCAATTTATAAACAAGACGCCCCGGAAAACGACGCTATACGGATCGCACTAGTTCAGTCTCAGGAAGATCCAATCATCGCTATTTTAGATATAAAAGGACTTAATCCGGCAAAAAACGGCTATCTTATCGATGTGACAGATCTTTTTCGCAAGGACAATGCGGCGATTTCCTTTGACAGCAAAATAAAAAGTGAAAATAAATTGTCATCACTGGCAGACGACAGATCTTTTATTACTGATATGAAAGTCTTTCCGATCAATTTAGAAGTGAAGACTACAAAGACATATTCATCCACCTCTGGTACACCAGCAGCGAGTTTGACGGGAGCGATGACTTTTACGACCAATACATCCATGGTATTATTGCCAAAAGTGCCGATGAAAAAGCGGATTTTTGATGATCGTGTGGGCTATTTCGCCAATAAATATATTTTATTCACCGATAAAGATCAACGCTCCAAAGCGTTGAATTTTATACAACGCTACAGACTTGAGCCTAAGATCAATGATGTGTCGCGATACTTAAAAGGTGAACTTGTAGAACCACAAAAGCAAATTGTATACTATATAGACCCCGCGACGCCCAAGAAGTGGCGCCCTTATCTCATCGCAGGGATCAATGACTGGAACGTCGCATTTGAACAAGCCGGATTTAAGAATGCAATCGTAGGCAAAGAGTGGCCCGAGCAGGATACGACCATGAGCCTGGAAGATGCGCGTTTTTCCGTCATCCGTTACTTTGCTTCTGAAAAAGCAAATGCTTATGGGCCTCGGATTTCAGATCCTAGAAGCGGTGAGATTATTGAAGCGCATGTCGGTTGGTATCATAATGTCATGAAGCTTGTCCAACAGTGGTTTATGGTACAAGTGGGGCCATTAAACAAAGCTGCTCAAAAAATGCAGCTGGATGACGAAGTGATGGGGCAGTTAATTCGCTTTGTTTCTTCACACGAAGTGGGACATAGTTTGGGGCTACGGCATAATATGGGGGCGAGCAGCCAAACGCCGGTCGAGAAATTGCGCGATAAGAAATGGGTTGAAAAACATGGACATACCGTTTCGATCATGGATTATGCCAGATTCAATTATGTAGCCCAGCCAGAAGATAACGTTGCGCTTGCTGGAATATATCCACGCGTAGGCATGTACGATAAATGGGCCATTCAATGGGGGTATCAATATCTTCCACAGTTTTCGACTGGTGAAGAAGAGCGGGGTTATCTTACAAAACAGGTGACAGATAGTCTGATGGTCAACCCAAAGCTATGGTTCGGTGGGGAAGGAAACAATGAAGATCCGCGTAGTCAGAAGGAAGATCTGGGCGACGATTCTATGTTGGCGAGTACCTATGGCCTCAAAAATTTAAAACGCGTCGTTCCCCAATTGATCGCATGGACAGACGAGCCTTCGGATGATTACAGCAACCTAAAAGATATGCATAAAGCTGTCCGCGGACAATTTAATCGCTATTTATACCATGTGCTAAAAAATATCGGAAGTCAAGAGATTACGAATAAAGTCCGGGGTCAAAAAGGAGCCGTCTACGCGGCTGTTCCCAAAGAAAAGGTAAAAGCAGCAGTACACTATGTAAATGATAATGTATTTACGCCACCCTTGTGGTTGTATCCTGACAATATACAGTCCCTTATTGGAATAGACGCCAATAAAGAAATCAATGATCAACAAGAGCAGATGCTCAACATGCTGATGAGTCCCGGTTTGCTTTATAATGTTTATATCAAGTCTCTAAGCAACGAAGACCCTTACACCTTGAATGAATATTTGGAAGATGTTGGTCATGGAATATGGACATTGCCCGGTGGTGATCTTCGTATTGATGCCTTCAAACGTGGCCAGCAACGCTTTTTTCTGGAACGGGTAAATCAAGTTGTTAACCCGAAAATCGGACCTGGGTCGGATATTATTACACAGGCACAGCGCAGTGACGTGCAACTGTATGTCAGAAATTATCTGCCAGGTTTGATTGAGCAGATCAATCTGCTTAATGCCAAGCAAACAGATCAACTCAATAAGCAGCATCTGAATTTGATGCTGCAAGAAATTAAACGTATTCAAAATCAAATAAACAAAGACTAAAATGAAAAGTAGATTTAAAAAAATGTATGTGGCATGCGTGATCGGCTTCATGCTGGTTTCTTGCCAATTAAGCCAAGGGCAGGATAATGCACAAGCACAACGAGACAGATTATTTAAGGCCTACATGGAAGTTAAAAAGGATATTACGGATGAGAATTTCGCCGGTGCTAAGGAGAATGTCGTTCAGTTAGAAAAAGAAGTACAGAACTTTCGGCTAAAAGGTCTGCAGCTTGACGATATGATGCGCCTTAAGAAGGTCAGTCAGACCATGAAGGCAGACGCTGCCGGCTTAAAATCTGCGCAGGATATGAAGGCAATGAAGGTTTCATTCTCTGCAATTACGCAATCCCTATTTACCATTATGGAAACGATGAAATGTACAGATGAAGCCGTCTACTTACAATATTGTCCGATGGAAAAAGCTTATTGGTTGAGTTATGACAAAGAGATTGAAAATCCTTACGCAGCTTCCATGCGTAATTGTGGACAATTGGTTAAGGGTATGGCGACAGAAGATTATCCTGAGCCCGTAGCCTGTCATTAAGGATCTTCGAAGAAATTACAACAAATCAGGTAAGTTCAGGACACTTTAGTGTCCTGAACTTTTTATTTTAGGGGCTTGCAAACTCAATGATAAACCTATGCTTAAAATTCGAATAGCCTTCCTTACATTGCTGTGTGTTACGACCGTCCTAATGGCCTCAGCACAGACGCAGAAAGAAATACATTATCTTTCGGGAACAGACAATATTCACACGGTCAATTGGGACTTCTGGGTCACAGGTGGACGTAAAGCAGGGAAATGGGATAAGATTGCAGTGCCGAGTCATTGGGAACAGCAGGGATTTGGGGCTTACAATTATGGTCGGGACTATGTGACCTATGGAAAGAATTTTGTATTTCACGATGAGAAAGGTCTGTATCGGCATCAGTTTACTGTTCCAAAGCATTGGAAAGGGAAGAAAATAAGCTTGGTTTTTGAGGGGGCGATGACGGATACTGAAGTCAAGATCAACGGTCAGTTGGCCGGAGATATCCACCAAGGTGCTTTCTATCGGTTTAAGTACGATGTTACCGACAAGATCACCTTTGGCAAGACTAACATATTAGAAGCCACTGTATCGAAGATGTCTTCCGATAAATCCGTTAACAACGCGGAGCGTCTGGCGGATTATTGGATTTTAGGCGGTATTTATAGACCGGTGTACCTTGAGGCGACGCCACAGGAACATATCAGCTGGACGGCTATTGATGCAAAAGCAGACGGAACTTTTCGAAGCAATGTGCATTTGGAGGGCTTGTCTAAAGCAAATGATCTATTGGTAGAGATCAAAGATTTAAAAGGGAATGTGATCTCAACTCAGAAATTTCCGATTACTTCGAAAGATTCAGTGAAATTGGTCGAAATGAAAGTAGAAAAACCGTTGTTATGGACAGCGGAGACACCAAACCTATATCAAGTTACCTATACCCTAGTAAATGGCAAGAATAAAGGATATCAATATCAGGATCGTTTTGGTTTTAGGACGATCGAAGTTCGCCAGGGAGATGGCATTTATGTCAATGGGGTAAAAGTGAAGATGAAAGGTGTGAATCGTCATGTATGGTGGCCCGAAACCGGACGTTCGGTGAACGCGCAATTGGATCTGAACGATGTGAAATTAATCAAGGAAATGAATATGAATGCGGTGCGCTGTTCGCATTATCCTCCAGATAGGTCGTTTTTGGCTTATTGCGATTCATTGGGCTTATATGTTTTGGATGAATTGGCCGGGTGGCAAAAGGCATACAGTACCGTTGTGGGTAAAAAGCTGGTGCAAGAAATGGTTATCCGCGATGCCAATCATCCTTCCATTATACTTTGGAGCAACGGTAATGAAGGTGGACACAATAAAGAACTCGTAGACGAGTATAGGAAATATGATCTCTCCGCACGAACAGTGATCCATGCACACCATAGACCTGGGAATGCAATCAATGGAATCGACTGCAACCATTATGAAGACTTTTATTCGACCAAAAAAATTCTGGAGGGGCCGAACATTTATATGCCGACCGAATTTCTCCATGCGCAGGATGACGGTGGCGCAGCAGCAGGATTGGCGGATATATGGGAGTTGCACTGGAATGCCAAATTAGGTGCAGGCGGATTTATCTGGGACTTTGCGGATGAGGGTATCGTACGGACAGATTTCAATAATGTGATTGATGTCAACCGGGTAAATGCCCCGGACGGAATCCTTGGACCCCATCGTGAAAAAGAAGGAAGTTTCTATGCCATTCGAGAGATCTATGCACCTGTGCATATTAAAATGAAAAAATTACCTGCTGATTTCAATGGAACTATTCCGGTAGAAAATCGTTTCCACTTTACCGATCTAAAAGCGTGTCAATTTGAGGGTAAACTGATTACTTATCAGCAGCCCTATGCGGATGATTCGGGCATGGATTCGGTGCTAAACCTAAAAGTAAACAGTCCTGTAGTGGCTCCTACGCAAAAGGGAGCTTTGCAATTGAATTTGCCTGGTGACTGGAAGCAGTATGATGCGCTGGTATTGACCGCGACTGATCCACAGGGTGCGGAAATTTATACCTGGACATGGCGGGTAAAATCCAATCAAACATTGACTACTGAAATCCTACCTTTGAAATCTTCTGCGGATGTTGAAGCGAAAGAAGACAGTGTGAATTACATCCTTAAGGCAAATGGAATAACCGCTTTTGTTTCAAAAAAAACAGGATTATTGGTTGATCTAGCCAATGATTATAGCATGAAATTGGCTTTCAATAATGGTCCGGTGCTGATCGATGGTCAGTCAGAGCTGAAGAGCGCTAAACGTTGGCGAGAAGGGAAAAATGAGGTGGTCGAGTTTATGTTTGATGGTAATCTAAGCTTTATCCGTTGGACGATGCGTCCGGATGGTTGGTTGAAACTCGATTATGCCTACAAAATGAAAAAAGCAGTACCTTATGCGGGAGTAAGCTTCAACTTTCCTGAAAACTATATTATCGGAGCCAAATGGTTGGGAAATGGCCCTTACCGCGTATGGAAGAATAGGTTGCAAGGAGTTACGCTAAATACATGGGAAAAAATGTACAACGATGGAAAGGCTGGTATTGGGCCATGGACATTTCCTGAATTTAAAGGCTACTTTTCGGATGTCAGTTGGGTACAATTCAATACCGTTCAAGGAAAGTTTTTGGTCGCAACAGATCAGGATGATCTATTTCTGCGGCTGTTTGAATTTTATGGCATTTCAGGTCCCAAAGGATATCCACAATTACCTACTGGAGATATTTCCTTTTTGGACGCCATTCCGCCTATTGGAACAAAGTTGGCCCTGGGGATCAATGGTAATGCCGCAGTGAATGGACCTGCAGGAGAGCCGAATCAAATGGATAAAAAAATAGACCGGACACTCTATTTTTACTTTGGTACACCGAAGGGAGAAAAAGAAAATACCCAATTCGTGATGCCTAAAGTAAATGTATTGACCGATTAATGTACTGGTTCATACATAAAAAAGGGCTTTTCTATTTAATAGAAAAGCCCTTTTTTATGTATGAAGATTTATTGTATCAGGTTTATTGAATGATTTCATGGTGCGAATCTCTTTAATGAGGAGAGATTGGAAACCAATTCAGTATGGTCTGTTATTCTTTGTAGGAGAAATCCTTAACATATTGATTTTGGACTGCAGTTGAGGTTATTTTTTTGAGTCGTACATCCTTCAATTGAACCGTCTGAATGGGAAGTTCCGAATTGCCGTTGATTTTTGAAATAAATTGACCCACCTCCGCTTGGATGTTCGAAAGATAGATATTCGATATTGGCGTTAGTTTTTTTACTTTGGTTGGTACCAGGTTGCGCCATTGATAGAGCACATCTGTATCTATCCCAAGGATTCCCTCTTTTACATTTTGGGCTTTAATATTTGAAAAATAAATGTTTTTGACATAACCGCCCATACGTTCATTGGTTTTGATGAACAGTAAATGCATGAGTTTCTCATTAGGCAATACTGTACAATTATTTACATAGATGTTTTCGATGCCACCCGATAGCTCACTCCCAACGGCAAGTAATTGGTGACCGTCACGGATTTCACAATTGCGGATGACGATATTTTTTGTTGGTGTTTTTAATCGCCAGCCTTCCGGATTCCGGCCCGATTTCAATGCAATAGCATCATCACCTTGGTCAAAAATACAATTCTCAATCAATACATTCTCACTCATTTCTGGGTCGATCCCATCATTGTTATGACCATGAGCATAGATGTCGATCCCACGTACAAGGACATCTTTCGTTAAGTAGAGGTGTAAGGTCCAAAAAGGACTGTTTCGGATTTTGATATCCTCTACCCGAACCTGTTGGCAACGGTTGAATTGAATAAATTGCGGTCTAAGGTTGGATGTATCATTGACCATAAGGCGTTGTTCGACAGGTATCCCTTCTTGCGCCCAATTATAGAGATTTTTGATACTCTCCATATGTGGTTTCGGTCTTGGAAACCATTTCTCCCAAACAGTAAGATCCGCTTTTATGGTTCCCTTGCCAGTAATGGCAACATTTGTCGCTTCGTAAGCATAGATCAGCGGGGAGTAATTATAGCATTCTAATCCTTCCCAACTACTGTGAACAGCAGGCAGATAGTCCTTCGGGTCTCCCGAAAATAATAACGTTGCTCCTGCACTGACATGTAAGTTGACATTACTTTTTAAGTGTATAGCCTTAGTTATCCACTCACCTGGGGGAATAATGACATTCCCTCCAGCTCTTGTCGCCAGATCAATTGTTTGAGCTATTGCAGTGGCCGTACTTTCCTTATCGCCTTGGCGTGCACCAAAATCGCGGATATCGTAGTTTTTACAATGCTCGAAATTGGGAACCTTAAACGTTGGGATTTCAAAAGGAGCCTGAATGTTGATCTCTTCCTGTGCGAGCTTGCCTGTTTGCGCAAAGCTTAAGCCAACAAAGGATATTGATAATAAAATGATTGTAAAGATTGATTTATATGTCATAATTGATCAGTAATGTGTTCTGAAGGAGGTACTAGCGCTAATTGCTCCAAAGCAATAATTGTTAAAAATAAAGAACAATCATAGGAGAACCTAATTTTGCAAAGCAGGACAGTACAAGGTGGTTTGGAAACGCTTTCTTGCGGATAAGTTATGTACAAATTCCTACCAACTCCTGACTGCAAGCGAGTTGTTAAAACGACGTCAACATGGTATCTAAACAATTAAAAGGTGGACTCAACGTGGACTCACTATGGACTCAAGGTGGTTACAGTCAGGAGTTGGTGATAAGTTAGTAGGGAGTTGGTGATAGGGATTCTATAACAAATATATTACGAAAAGCTTTGAAACCTTGCTATTAGGCTCACTGTCAGGAAAAATGAGCGCTTGCTGACTGTGTATCTAGTTTGTTCAGGATACTACAGGACAGCTCTTCTTAAAAATGTTGATACTTTTAGATTAGCTACTCATTAAGCATATTTTAATGCGCTAATCAATTTTTAAAAGCTTTTCAATACATGAATTTTAATTGTTGGGCTAGGGAAAACATGTTTATAAACTAAATATTATGAAAAAATTCTTTCGATTTTTACAGTTACTAACATCAATTGCGGTTTTGTCAAGTGCGCAGGCGCAGGATAAGTTCCCAGATGGAACAGCAATCTCAAAGTGGTTTGAGACGATAAAATCGACCAACATAGAAACGCTCGGAAAGAAATTTTTGATCACGGATTTTGGTGTAACGACAGATAGCACCGTTGTGCAAACGGCCAAAATCCAGCAAGCAATTGATAAAGCCTATGCCAGTGGTGGGGGAGTGGTCGTTGTACCTAAAGGTATCTATTTGAGTGGGTCATTATTTTTTAAACCAAAGACACATTTGTACTTGGAAGAGGGAGCTGTACTAAAGGGAAGTGATGATATCGCAGATTTTGCATTGGCTGAAACCCGTATGGAGGGGCAAACAGTAAAATACTTTATGGCGCTCGTCAATGCAGATCAGGTGGATGGTTTTACAATTTCAGGCAAGGGTACACTCAATGGAAATGGGTTACGCTACTGGCGGTCTTTTTGGCTTAGACGGCAGTTTAACCCAAAATGTACAAATATGGACGAGATGCGCCCGCGTTTACTCTATGTATCCAATAGCAAAGATGTACAGATTTCGGGTATTCGCTTGATCAATTCACCTTTCTGGACCTCACATTATTACAAATGTGAAAACCTCAAATTGATCGGTTTGCATATTTCAGCGCCAAAGGAGCCTGTTAAAGCGCCTAGTTCTGATGCGATTGATTTGGATGTCTGCCGTAACGTATTGATTAAGGATTGTTATCTTTCCGTCAACGACGACGCGATCGCATTGAAAGGTGGGAAAGGGCCCAAGTCTGATAAGGATCCTAACAACGGCCCGAATTCAAATATCATTATTGAAAATTGTTTTTTTGGATTTTGTCATAGTGCACTGACGTGTGGAAGTGAATCAATTCATAGTTACAATGTGATTTTTAGAAACAACACGCTCGATAAAGCGCGTAAGCTGTTACAGCTTAAGATGCGCCCGGATACACCACAGGAATATGAAAATATTTTGATTGAAAATGTAAAAGGAAATGTCAATAGTATGTTGTTTATCAAACCTTGGACCCAATTTTTTGATTTAAAGGGCGAGAAAGATATCAAAATGTCCTATGCGAGAAATATTGTCTTGCGTAATATTGATCTGGATTGCGACATTGTTTTTGATGTGCTCAATTCGGAGCAATATGTACTGTCGGATTTTACATTTCAAAATATGCATGTCCGTGCGAGCAAAGATCCTATTATTCATAAGGAGTACATTAAAAATTTTATCCTAAACAATGTAACGGTTAATAATAAAAAGCAATAATATGTACCAGCATATTGCTTTGATGTAGACCTTGAATGATGAAAACAAAACTTATTCTTTTGACAGGAGCATTGATCGGTTCTCTTGCCGTTTCAGGCCAACGCAAAATGGAGTTTTTAGATCGCGGAATGGTCGGTGTAAAAACTACGGATAACGCCGTGTTTTTGAGTTGGCGTTTGCTGGGTACCGACGATTTTGACTCGGCCTTTGCTATTTATCGGCAGGAAGGAAATGGTATACAGAAAAAATTGAATAACGCACCTTTAACAAAGGGTACCAATTTTTTGGACGATCATGTTGACCTGAGTAAAGATGTAACCTACACCTTGGATATTGTGGCGGGAGGAAAAGAAAAGGAAGTTGCTAAACTTACTTTATCCAAAGATCAAAAAGTACAGCAATACCTGAATATTCCGTTACGCACCCCCAAAGGTTATACGCCAGGAGATGTTTCTGTAGGCGATTTGGATGGCGACGGGACGTATGAACTTATTGTTCATCAAACCGGTGTTGGACATGACAATGCACACAATGGGATCACTTCAGAACCTATTTTTCAGGCGTATAAATTAGATGGTACCTTTCTATGGGAAATCAATTTGGGTAAAAATATCCGGGAAGGAGCACATTATACTCAATTTATGGTGTACGACCTCGATAGTGATGGCCGTGCAGAATTGGTTTGTAAAACTGCGGATGGTACTAAAGATGCACTGGGACATATTATTGGTGATCCAAAAGCCGATTGGCGTGATACCGTATCAAGTTCAAGAACTGTAGGCCGCATATTGAAAGGACCTGAATATCTAACCGTGTTTGATGGATTGACGGGCAAGGCGCTAAGTACCGTGGATTATCTACCTGAACGTGGGGATCTGCGTTCGTGGGGAGACACGAATGCCAATCGTAGCGATCGATTTCTAGCTTGCGTAGCATATCTGGACGGCATACATCCGAGTGTCGTGATGACGCGGGGGTATTATGAACGAACGGCCTTGGCGGCATGGGACTTCAAAGATAAAAAATTAGTGAGCCGCTGGGTATTCGACAGCAAGGTTCGTCAAGACCCTTATTCCGGTCAGGGGTATCACAACCTCACAGTTGCTGATGTAGATCAAGATGGTAAAGATGAGATTGTCTTTGGGTCGATGGTTATTGATGATAATGGAAAGGGACTGTACAGTACAGGATTGGGACATGGCGATGCATTGCATGTCAGTGACTTGGATCCTGAAAGGCCCGGACTGGAGATTTTTGGAATTCATGAACTGAAAGGGGGACGAAAGGGGACGGGGGTAGCCTTGTTGGATGCCAAAACGGGAGCCATATTGTTTCAAAGTGCAAGAGACCAAGATATTCCTCGCGGTGTTGCTGCAAATATTGATCCCGATCGTAAAGGAGCGTATCTGTGGTGGCTGGGGTCTAAAGACAAGTATGATACCAAGGGAAATATTGTCGGGCGGGCTCCGAGATCGACCAATTTTTTGATCTGGTGGGATGCTGATTTAAGCCGTGAGCTTTTAAACAGCAACTATATTGAAAAATATCAAAATGGGAAAACGGAACGAATCTTTACAGCTATGGGAACATCGTCGATCAATGGCACTAAAAGCACACCCAACCTGAGCGCCGATATCTTTGGCGACTGGCGTGAAGAATTGGTCTTACGTTCAGAAGATAACCAGAATCTCCGTATCTATACAACGACGATCCCAACAGAGCAACGCGTATATACACTCATGCATGATCCACAATATCGCTTGAGTGTAACATGGCAGAATGTAGGCTATAATCAACCGCCACATACGGGCTATTACCTTGGTGTAGGAATGGATCGTCCGGTTAAACCGAATATTCAGCTGGTCAAGTTCACCCACAAGAAATAGAAGGGTTGGAAGTGCACGATTTAAATAGGTAGAGTAAAAAGAAATAGATAAGTTAGCACATGAAGCATACAATAAAATGGATAGGGATGGCTTTGACAGCCTTTCTTTTGATATCCTTTGCAAAACAACAGAATAAGCCTACGATTTATCTTATAGGTGATTCGACTGTGAAGAATAGTAATAAGGAGTATTGGGGCTGGGGAACATTGCTTCCTGAACTGTTGGATACTACACGTGTCCGAGTAGATAATCATGCGATGGCAGGGCGTAGCACAAGGACATTCGTCAAAGAGGGAAGGTGGGCAAAAGTTGACTCATTGTTTAAACCTGGTGATTTTTTATTGATTCAGTTTGGCCATAACGAAGGAAGTAAGCCTGATACGAGCAGACAGGGGTATCGCGGTGTACTGCGGGGGATTGGTCAGGACTCTATTGTATTGGATTGGGGAAATGGGAAGAAAGAGACCGTACGTACTTACGGTGAAAACCTACGTCGTTTTGTGATTGAAGCAAAGAAAAAGCGTGTAACACCGATCTTGTTATCCATGATTCCGCGCAACCAATGGGATGATCAAGGTAAAGTGAAGCGGGCAGATAAGGATTTTGGATTGTGGGCAAAGCAGATCGCGGAAGAACAGGGCGTCGCTTTTTTGGATCTGAACAGTATTACTGCAGATAAATATGATCGGCTTGGCCCTGAAGCGGTAAAATCCAGCTATTTTCCTGGGGATCATACCCATACGAATAAGGATGGCGCGCGCGAAAATGCTTTATCGGTTGTCGAAGGATTTCGTAGGATTAAAAGTCAGCTAATACAATATATTAAATAATAAAGAAGATGAAATTGAAATTGTTGCCATGGGCTGCGGTCCTTTTTGCGGTAATCAGCATGTCCTTTTTGGGACAGCAGCATAAACCGACCTTGTTTATTATTGGTGATTCCACGGTAAAAAATGGGCAAGGAAACGGTTCAAACGGACAGTGGGGATGGGGAAGTTTTATTGGCCAGTATTTTAAATCGGATAAAATCAACGTCAAGAACCGTGCATTGGGAGGGACAAGTACCCGGACATTTTATAACAACCCCAAACTTTGGCAGAAAGTACTGGATAGCATACAGCCGGGTGATTTTGTGCTTATGCAATTCGGACACAATGATTCAAGTCCCATTGTGGATACGTTGCGGGCTCGTGGAACGATAAAGGGAAATGGTGACGAGTATCAGGAAGTGTATAATCCATTGTTGAAGCAACATGAAGTCGTGTATAGTTATGGTTTCTATTTGCGACGCTTTGTGAAAAATATTCAAGATAAAGGGGCGACAGCAATTATCTGTTCGCCAATTCCGCGCAATGCTTGGGAAGGAAATCAGGTTCGTAGATCAGATTATGCGTTATGGGCTAAGGAGGCTGCGCAACAGGCTGGGGCATTTTTCATTCCATTACAGGAACTTGTTATTGCTCAGTATGAA
Source organism: Sphingobacterium athyrii (assembly GCF_003071065.1). Lineage (GTDB taxonomy): Bacteria > Bacteroidota > Bacteroidia > Sphingobacteriales > Sphingobacteriaceae > Sphingobacterium > Sphingobacterium athyrii. Next base: position 614,754 of record NZ_QCXX01000004.1, read on the forward strand.
ACATTTGGAAAAAAGAAAGTAGAAACGGAATTTTTTGATCCGAAGGATGCGACTCACACGATTAAAGCGGGGGCCTTGCTAAATGCCAAATTAGTCGCCGAACAATTGAAAGCACAGCCCAAAATCGGGCTAAAGAAATTTATGTAGTATGATGAAACCAATATTTACGCTGTGTCTCTTTTTTCTGTTGACACGATTGACCCTGCATGCGCAGCAACGGCCAAATATTGTTCTGATCTTGGCAGATGATATGGGCTATTCCGATTTGGGTTGTTTTGGTTCTGAAATTCAAACCCCAAATCTGGACAGAATGGCAAAAGAAGGAATTAAGATGACCAACTTTTACAATGCTTCGCGTTGCTGTCCATCCCGAGCTTCTTTATTGACAGGTTTATATCCACATCAGGCAGGGGTTGGCGATATGATGAATAAGCGTCCTTTTCCAGCTTATCAGGGGTTTCTAAATAGAACTTCAGTGACTTTGGCCGAACTATTAAAAGGCGCAGGCTACGGAACCTATATGGCTGGGAAATGGCATGTGGGGCAGGAGAAAGAAAATTGGCCTTTACAACGTGGATTTCAACGGTATTATGGACTGATTGATGGGGCAAACAGCTATTTTGAAAACCGACCTTATCGGCCCAACCAAAAATTGACGATAGCCTTGGACAATGAAGCGATTGTTCCGCCAGCAGATTATTATAGCTCGGATGCCTACACGGATTATGCGATGACTTTTATTGGCGAGCATCTAGACACTAAAAAAGAGAACCCCTTTTTCCTGTACTTAGCTTTTCAGGCTCCACATTGGCCTTTACATGCCAAACCTCAGGATATCGCAAAGTACCGCGGTAAATATATGGAAGGATGGGATGCTGTCCGTGAAAGGCGTTTTGAAAAACAGCAGCAGCTGGGCGTACTGCCACCAACGACCAAATTGTCTCCAATGGATACCGCATTGCGAAAATGGAGCGATTGCAGCTGGGAGGAAAAAGTAAAATGGGATGAGAAGATGGCTGTATACGCGGCGATGGTCGACGAATTGGATCAAAATGTAGGGCGATTGGTTGATTATCTCCAGTCGAAAGGACAATTGGAAAACACTGTTTTTATCTTCCTCTCCGATAATGGCGCGAGCAATGAAACAATAACCAATACTGGATTCACGGCTGATATTAGGGCTGCCAATGAATTTCCGGCCAGCCACCCACGTTCTTTTACCGCCTATGGAATAGAAGGTGCCGCGGTCAGTAATACGCCTTTCAAAAAATTCAAGCATTGGGAGTTTGAAGGAGGCAATGCAACTGGTTTTATCGCCTATGGGCCAAAGTTCCTGCCGCAGGGAAAACAGTTTGATCTACCGGCCCATTTGATCGATATCATGCCCACCTTGGCGCAGTGGTCGGGTGCAAACTACCCAAAGAACTACGCCGGTAACACGATCAAACCGATGGAAGGAATGTCCCTGCTTCCTATTTGGACGGAAGGACAGCGGTCTGCGAATAGGGAGATTTGTTTTGAACATGAGGGCAATAAAGGGGTGCGCAAAGGAAAGTGGAAACTTGTCTCGTCTTACCCTGAAAACAAATGGTATTTGTATGATGTCGAAAAAGATAGGAGTGAAACTATAGACTTATCGGCTACTTTTCCAAAAATATACCACGAAATGGTTCAGATCTATGAAAATTGGGCAAAAAGGGTCGGTGTGATACCCTACGAGCAGCTCGCTCAAAAACCTTCATGACTTCACAGACACCAACAGCAATGAAAGCGAAAGAAGGTTCTTTCTGGCCAATAAGATCAGACACTTTCAGAAAAAAAGGGAACTCCCGTTATGAATAATTATAGCAAGAAAAACATGAAAATATTTAATACGTATACAGCAACTTTACTGATTGCGTTTTTCCTTTCGGCCTGTTCATCGACGAAAAAAGTAGTCGAACAGAAGAAGGAAATCACCGCTGGGGATGTACTTCAATCCTTGCAGTTAACCAATCGCTATTTCATGAATAAATGGACAGACACGGGCAAACCCATCTATACCAACCGTTGGCGGCCAAGTAATATCTGGACCAGAGCCGTTTATTACGAAGGTCTCATGGCACTGTATCAGATTGATAAAAACAATGACTACTACAATTACGCGGTGGATTGGGGAAATAAACATGAATGGGGTATGCGCAATGGTGTAGAAACTCGAAATGCCGATGACCAAGCCTGTGGGCAAACTTATCTTGATCTCTATGAGATTGAACAGAAACCTGAGCGTATCCAGAAGATTAAAGCGAATATAGATTACATTATCAAATCTGGCAAAGTAGACGATTGGACCTGGATTGACGCGATACAAATGGCTATGCCAATTTATGCTAAATTGGGTGTAATGACCAAGGATCAAACTTACTTTGATTACATGTATAAAATGTATCATCATTCAAAAACGCAAGAAGGTGGTGGCCTGTATAACAAGGTCGACAAACTTTGGTGGCGCGATAAGGATTTTGTACCGCCCTATAAAGAACCAAACGGTGAAGATTGTTATTGGTCACGTGGTAATGGATGGGTCGTGGCGGCTTTGGTCAGGGTACTTTCGTTAATCCCAGAAAACGAAGTACATCGTGCGGAATATATGGCGGATTATAAAGCCTTGATGGAAGCGCTTGTTCCTATTCAAAGACCGGATGGATTCTGGAATGTAAGCCTGCATGATCCCACTAATTTTGGCGGGCGTGAAACTTCAGGAACGGCATTATTTGTTTATGGTATGGCCTGGGGTATCAATAATGGTCTCCTGGATGCTAAAATATATCGACCTGTTGTAGAAAAAGCGTGGAAAGCAATGACAGCAGAAGCGGTACACCCTTCAGGCTTCTTAGGCTATTTACAAGGAACGGGAAAAGAACCTAAAGATGGTCAACCTGTCAGTTTTTCCAGTCAACCGGATTTTGAAGATTACGGTTTGGGTTGTTTTTTATTGGGGGGTACAGAGGTTTATAAAATGATGTCAAATTAATCCGATTTATTATAACCGGTCCAACATCAGCCATTGAAAATAATTATAAGATGAAAAGGTTATTATTTATTTTTTGTTGTCTTCTGCTTTTATGTGACACTCATGCACAATCGGGTCGGAAGACGCTTAGTTTTAACGCCGATTGGCGTTATCACATTGGCGATGTAAGCGATGCTTCTGCTACTGAGATCGATGACCGGGAATGGAAACAAGTTGTCTTGCCTCAAGCTTGGAATGAAGATGAAGCTTTTGCAAAAGCGATACATGACCTTTCTGCAAATATTGTTTGGTATCGGAAGAAATTTCGTATTCCTAAGGGCATTACTTCTGATAAAGTATTTTTAGAATTTGAAGGAATTCGCTTTGGGGGAGAGTTTTACCTTAACGGGAAATTTATTGGACGTCATGAAAATGGTGTCATGGCCGCCGGATTTGATCTATCAGATCTGATTGATCGTGATCGCGAAAATATCTTGGCGATACGCATTGACAATAGCTGGAGCTATCGGGAAAAGGCAACAAACAGTACTTATCAATGGAACGATAAAAACTTTAACGCCAACTATGGTGGGATCCCGAAAAATGTATTGATCCACTTTGCTTCCAAAATTTATCAGACCCTGCCTTTGTATTCCAATTTAAAGACTACGGGTGTTTATGTCTATGCGAAAAATATAAACATCCCTAAAAAGACATTGGACCTTTTTGTTTCTTCGGAGGTGAAAAATGAAACCAATAAATCGAGCTTAGTCAACTTTGTTGCCGAGGTACATAATGCAGAGGGAAAGTTGGTGAAAACTTTCTCAAAAAAGTTTAATCTCTCTGCGAATCAAACACAACAATTGACCATGAACTCAGCCTTGAATCAGGTTAATTTTTGGAGCTGGGGTTATGGCTATCTCTATACGGTTACGACAAAAATCTTACAGGACAATAAAACCATCGATGCTGTGCAAACGAAAACAGGGTTTCGAAAAACAGCTTTTAAGAATGGAATGGTGTATCTAAATGATCAAGTTTTGATGATGAAGGGTTATGCGCAACGTACCAGTAATGAGTGGCCTGCTGTCGGCTTGTCTGTAGCCCCTTGGTTGAGTGATTTTAGCAATGGGCTGATGGTTAAGAGCAATGCCAATCTTGTTCGTTGGATGCACGTAACCCCCTGGAAACAGGATGTTGAATCTTGTGATCGCATGGGACTAATGCAAATGTTACCTGCTGGAGATGCCGAAAAAGATACCCAAGGCAGACGCTGGGAACAGCGGACAGAACTGATGCGTGATGCAATTATTTATTATCGAAACAGTCCCAGTGTTCTGTTTTATGAATGTGGAAATGAGTCCATTTCTGAGGAGCATATGGCGGAGATGAAAGCCATCCGGGATCAATACGATCCAGCTGGCGGACGGGCAATTGGTTCACGTGAAATGTTGGATAGTAAGCTAGCTGAATATGGTGGTGAAATGCTATACATCAATAAAAGTGCCCGTCACCCGATGATTGCAACGGAATACATGCGCGATGAAGCCCTACGTAAATATTGGGACGAATTGAGCTATCCGTTTCACAAGGATGGTGAAGGTCCGCTTTACAAGGGTGTTGACGCCAGTGACTATAATAGAAACCAAGATAGTTATGTCGTGGAGACGGTCCATCGTTGGTGGGAGTATTGGAAAATGCGTCCCGGTACTGGTGATCGCGTAAATTCAGGTGGCGTCAATATTATTTTCTCGGATTCCAATACCCATTTTAGAGGAAAAGAAAACTATAGACGCAGTGGCGAGGTAGATGCCATGCGTATTCCCAAAGATGCTTACTTCGCCCATCAGGTCATGTGGGATGGTTGGATTGATCCAGATCCAAAGGGATTACATCTTGTTGGCCACTGGAACTATGCTCCCGGAACGAAAAAGGATGTATTAGTCGTCTCCGCTGCTGATCGTGTTGAATTATCCGTAAATGGCAAGATCCAAGGTGAAGCAGAAAAACGCTATAATTTCCTATACCGTTTTCCAGCGGTTGACTTTGAGACCGGTGTATTGACTGCGAAATCATTTACGAAAGACGGAAAGTTGTTGAACAAAAAAGAGCTAAGGACAGCCGGCGAACCTTATAAAATCCGTTTGACGGCGCAACATGGTAACAATGGTTTATTTGCTGATGGTAACGATATGGTATTGGCGGAAGTTGAAGTGCTCGACAAGAATGGCGTACGTTGCCCGTTGGCATCAAACACGATTGATTTCAACTTAGATGGGCCGATGGATTGGCGCGGTGGTATCGCACAGGGACCCGATAATTATATTTTGGCCAAATCACTTCCGGTGGAGGCAGGTATAAATCGTGTATTACTTCGTACACAGTACGATAAATCGGGTCGAGTACTGTTGAAGGCGACAGCTAATGGTCTTTTATCAGATTCAGTCGCCTGGACGGTGCAACCTATCAAAAAGACGGAGAATTATTTTGTAAAAGAATCTACTGAAAATTTACCTTCTTTTTTAGAGCGGGGGCCAAGTCCAGAAAAACCTACTCTGGTACAGCTGAAAAAAAGCCTTAAAATCCGTGCGGCTACCGCTGGCGCTAATTCAGAGAAGGCAGCACAATCCTACGACGACAATGAACTGTCGGATTGGGTCAATGACGGACAGTTGGGCACAGCATGGATAACATACATTTTACAGGAAAAGTCCGACATTGATGAGATCGATCTGAAATTAAATAATTTTAGATCAAGATCCTACCCGCTACAGATTTTCGTAGACAACAAACTTGTTTTTGATGGAAATACGGATATTACTTTAGGCTACTGTACACTTTCGTTTCCGCGTACTAGGGGCGAAAAGGTAACCATAAAACTTAAAAATGCGCCTTTTACTGCAAAGGAAAACAAGCAGGTAGAAATGGGCGGTAAAAAGCTTGATGATGGCGTGGCACGTAATGATGCCAATGCCAAAGGGACCTTGAGCATTATCGAAGCCGATATACATCAGGTGTTGGTTAATTAGGATTATACTGTAACACTAAAATAGTTTAATAACTCGAAATGGAGAAAATAGCATTTAAGATGAAATTAAAACCAGGCATGTCTGCGGAGTATCAGCGGAGACATAATGCGATCTGGCCGGAATTAACAGCCTTATTGCGCGAAAATGGAGTATCTGATTACAGTATTTTTTTGGATGAGGAGACGGATACCTTATTTGCTGTTCAGTATCTTTCAGGGCATTCCTCGCAAGAATTGGGCAAGGAAGCGATTGTCCAGCAGTGGTGGGATTATATGCATGATATCATGGACGCAAATCCGGATCGTTCCCCAGTTTCGATAAATTTGAAAAAAGTATTTCACATGGATTAGGCCAATTTTAACATGAAGAAAATCTATATATCACTCGTGCTTGCCTGTAATCTGTTGGCTTTCGGTCGAACGATGGCGCAGGATTTATGGCCAGCAGTTACCAAAGAAATGAAACCCTGGACGCGTTGGTGGTGGCTCGGTTCAGCGGTGGACAGAACTAACCTCGAACGGGAATTAACCTTGTTTGAAAAAAGTGGGTTTGGCGGTGTTGAGATAACGCCTATTTATGGTGCAAAAGGGTTTGAATCCAATTATTTGACCTTTCTTTCTCCCCAATGGATGAATATGTTGGGTGTAACAACAGATAAGGCTAATGCCTTGGGAATGGGGGTAGACATGAATTTGGGAACAGGTTGGCCTTTTGGGGGGGCTCAAATCAAAGAAAAGGATGCGGCAACAAAATTGATTCTGGATGAATTTGAATTGAAAAAAGGTGAAAAAATTACTTTCCCTTTGAAACCAAAAGACCCCAAACAACGTTATTTTTTCCTGCAAGCTTTACGCGCATTTAAATCCGATAATAGCGAAATTAATCTGGATGATTACAGTTCACATACCGATGGAACTTGGGAAGCGCCGACCGACGTACGTTTATTGGCTGTATTCTCAGGAAGAACGGGGCAAAAAGTGAAACGTGCAGCCCCTGGTGGCGAGGGGTATACCTTAGACCACCTGGGTAAAACATCTGTCGCATCTTATTTTAATAGGTTTGCAGAAGTTTTCAATGGAAAACAATTAAATGTCCGCGCATTTTTTAATGATAGCTACGAAGTATATGGCGCGAACTGGACAGATGAATTTTTACAATCGTTCGAACGAATAAAGGGATATAAACTGCAGGATAATCTTTTGGATTTTGCAGGAAAGGGAGGAAATGAAAATAAAACAGCACGTCTAAAATCTGATTATCGTGAAGTTGTAAATGCGTTACTGGCCAACAACTTTTTGATCCCATTTACAGATTTTGCCCATCGCTATCAAGCGATTTCAAAAAATCAAGCGCATGGATCTCCAGGAAACCTGATTGATTTATATGCCGATACAGATATTCCCGAGTGTGAAACCTTCGGTTCCAGTAGTTTTGCTATTCCCGGATTAAGACGTGACACTGCCGATATTCGTAATGTAGACCCGGATCCAATAATGGCTAAGTTTGCAACCTCAGCAGCAAATGTGTATGGGAAGAAATATACTTCTTCGGAGACGTTCACTTGGTTGACGGAACATTTTAAAACCTCCTTGTCACAAACGAAACCCGAAGTTGAACAATTATTCCTGGCGGGGGTGAATCATGTGTTCTACCATGGGACAACCTATTCGCCTAAAAATGTTCCCTTTCCGGGTTGGTTATTCTATGCGTCTGTTAACTTTGTTCCCCAAAATTCATTCTGGGATCACCTATCCGGTTTGAACCAATATATTACACGTGTCCAATCCATTCTACAGTCCAGTCGTGCCGACAATGAATTGTTGGTGTATTGGCCCATTTACGATATTTGGAACAATGCCAAGGGGATGGATAAAGCGTTGAAGGTTCATGATGTTGACGAGTGGTTGCACCCAACGCAATTTTATAAACAAAGTGTTCAACTACAGAAACGTGGGTATAGCTTTGATTTTGCCACAGATAAAATTCTGGCGGGAACAACTGTAAACGACGGAAAACTAAAGACTTCGAAGGATGCGATCCCGTATCGAGCGATTTATATCCCTGCCTGTCATTATTTTTCCGAAGTGACGCTTCAGAAAATTTTAGAAATGGCGAAGCAAGGAGCAACTGTCATTTTCCAACAATTACCGCAGGAAGTACGTGGGTATAATCAATTGGATGAACGCACTGCGCTATTCAATAAATTAATTACGTCGCTTGGTTTTGAAAAAAATAATGCGAACCAGTATACGGCTTTTGGAAAAGGTAAAATCTATCTGACGACGGATGTCAATTCAGCCCTCGAAACAGAACAGATCGCACCCGAACGAATTAACCAAACAGGGTTGAAATTTTCAAGGAGAGTCTCTGGTAAGGATACGTATTATTATTTGGTCAATCACAGCGGGCAGACCGTGGATCGTAGTATGACGCTAAATGCTCAGGCTAAATATTATTCTTTTTTGGATCCGCAGACGGGAAGAGTATTTAAGTTACCATCAAGGGATGGTAAAATACGGGTGCAGATTCCTTCGGGTTATTCTTGGATCATTTTGGCTTCTGAGCAGCAAGCCGTGGAACCATTCCGCTATCAAGATGAATTGATTCAAGTGACTCAATTGGATCATGATTGGAAAGTGAGCTTTATTTCAGGAGGATCTGTTTTACCGCATGCTAGAAAAATCGGTCGACTGTCATCCTGGACGGAATGGGGCGACAAGGATGCGATCAATTTTTCGGGTACCGCAGCGTATGAGAAAACATTTTCCATCGAGAAGGATCAATCGAAATCTTACCTGTTGAAGCTTGGGCGTGTTGCTGAAAGTGCTCGTGTATTTATTAATGGAAAGGATGCGGGTATTTTATGGTCGATACCCTTTCAACAGGATGTCACCAAGTGGTTGGTCAATGGAGAAAATAAAATCCGTATCGAGGTTGCTAATCTAATGGCAAACCGTATTCGTCAGCTGGATCAGCAAAAATTTGCCTGGCGTAATTATCATGAAATAAACTTTGTCAATATCAACTATAAAAACTTTGATGCCAGCGATTGGAAACCAATGGAAAGTGGTCTGATCGGCCCTGTGACTTTGTGGAGTTATTAGGGGAAATCGATTGGATGTATTTACTGTAAATCATCCTTGACTGGTCAATTTTTCGCCATGGCAAGAAGTTTATATGGAGCTGTAGCTGGAATTGAAGACGATGAACCTGTTACATTAAAAAAAATAATAGTTGCAGAAAGCCCCATTTATGGGGCTTTTTGGTTTCTGTAACAGGCTGGATACACAAGAGCCTGTAAGTTCAGGATAGTTAGTTTAAAGAGATACTATAACTTCCAGTTACCAATATAAATCACAAATAACAATTTAAACTTCAACCCATGAAAAATATCTTACGATATGGTACCGTAGTAATGGCCCAGTTGGCTTTGACTCAGGTATTATATGCTCAAGAACTGCTGAAGGGAAAAGTTGTTGACGATAAAAGTCAACCTATCAGCGGAGTGACTATCCTTGTCAACGGCAAAGGTAGTGGAACAACGAATCAAAATGGTGAATTTGGTATCGTTGCCAAGCCAGGGGATAAAATTACCTTCACTTCGATAGAATACCTCACTAAAACCCTAAATGTAGCTAACCTCTCGTTTTTACAAGTGAACTTGACACCTAAACAAGAATCGCTTGACGAGGTCGTTGTCATTGGTTATGGATCCCAAAAACGGACTAATCTTATTGCTCCAGTTTCAAAATTTAATGCTGAGAATCTCGATGAGCGTCCTATTGCGCGGGTTGATCAGGCCCTGATCGGGCAGATGTCTGGGGTGCGGGTTAAGCAATCCACTGGTGTTCCAGGAAAAGGGTTAAGTGTGCAGGTTAGGGGATCGGGGTCTATCACTGCCGGAAGTGAACCTTTGTATGTCATTGATGGTTTTCCATTGTCGACGGCCTCACAGAATGGTTCGGGAAATTATGCTTCGGGAAATCCTTTGGATAATATGAACCCAAATGATATTGAATCTGTGGAAGTGCTCAAAGATGCATCTGCAGCTGCGATTTATGGATCTAGAGCTGCAAACGGCGTCGTTTTGATTACAACAAAGCGCGGTAAGAGCGGCCAAGCTAAAGTGAGTCTGAATTCATATGTAGGCATTTCCGAGGCTTATAAGAAATTGGATATGCTCAATGGAGAAGAATGGATAGATAGAGCGGTCGAGATGATTAATGCACAGTGGGAAGCCTCGGGAGCAGGAAGGCTGGCCAGCCAAAGCAATGCTGAACGAAGGAAGATATTAGGCCTTGCCGATGGGACATACAATACAACCTATATGTACGATGATCGATGGCTAGAGCCGGGACACCCAGGGCTTTACCTTATTAATTGGCAGGACGAAGCTTATCGGAAAGGGGTAATTCAAAACTATCAAGTTGCGGCTTCGGGTGCGACGGAGTTTGTCAATTATTATGTTTCAGGAAATTATCTCAATCAGCAAGGAATTGTCAAAGGCCTGGATTATAAAAATTATACCGCGAGAGCCAATGTTGAAGTGAAACCCAATAAAAAGTTTGCATTTGGCTTAAACCTAGCTCCAACTTATTCTATTGGGAATGACCCCGGTGTGGAAGGAAAAGATAATATTATGCATCAGATTTATTCCATGTCACCTGTGCAGGACCATCCTGCGGGGACAGTGAACGTTTTTGACAATGAAAAATATCCTTGGAGCACGTCGACAAATGATCCAATTGCAAAATTGAACTATTATATCGGAGAAAATAAAATTTCACGTTTATTGGGGACAGTTTATGGGCAGTACAATATTTTGGAGAACTTGAATTTTAAGACAACGGTCAATTTGGATCAAACCGATAGCCGAAGCAATAGATTTCAGCCCTACACAGTAGGCGGTACCTTAGCTAATCGAACCAATAACCCGAATCAGGCTACCTACGGATCCAATAATGTGTATCGGAAACAGACATTCGTTAATGAAAATACCTTAAACTATCACCTCAATATTGACAAACATGATATTACTGCTTTGCTGGGGCAGGCTTATAATTTTGATAAGCTTGAAACTTCTTCAATAACCTCGCAGGGAGGTTACACCAATAGCTCCATTACAACCTTAAATGGTGCGGTCGCGACGGTAGCCACAACAGGGGCGACGCAAAGTGTCTTGTTGTCTTATTTTGGACGGGTGCAATATGCCTATGATGGAAAATACCTTTTGTCAGGAAGCATTCGGCGGGATGGTTCATCACGTTTCGGATCCAACACAAAATGGGGCTGGTTTCCTTCGCTATCAATGGGTTGGCGTTTGTCAGAGGAGAATTTTATGAAGCCGATTTCCTTTATTAATGAGCTGAAATTGCGCGGAAGTTATGGAGAGTCAGGAAATAATAATATTGGTGATTACAGTAGCATTGCCTTATTGGGATTTTATAATTATTCGTTAAATGGCTTGTCAGCATCTGGACAGGCTCCAAGCAATATTATTAATCCAGATCTGAAATGGGAAAAATCCAGGACCTATGATGTAGGGTTGGATTTTGGCTTATTGGGCTCGCGTATCACTGGCTCATTTGACTGGTATACACGCAAGAGCAGTGATTTATTATTAAATGTACCTTCTATGCTGGCTACCGGTTTTTCCTCCTATTTGGATAATGCCGGTGAAGTGAAAAGTAAAGGCTGGGATTTGGAGATTACTTCACATCAGATTAGAAAGTCCGATTTTTCATGGTCCACCTCTTTTAACATAAGTCATAATTCCAACAAGGTAACAAAACTTGATGGTGAACAAAAAGAAATCTTAATCCCGTCTTCGTTTGATATCCAACATAGCCTTTTACGGATTGGTGAACCTATGTACAGTATTTATGTCGTTAAACAAGATGGTATACTGAGTCAAGCAGACATTGATGCCGGGGCGGCATTGTATGGCAGCCAAAAGGCTGGTGATCCAAAATATGTAGATTCCAATGGTGATGGCGTGATCGATGCTAATGATCGTGTAATCGTGGGACATCCAAACCCCAGTTATACGTGGGGAATAACCAACAACTTTAAGTATAAAAATTTTGATTTGAGCTTTATGTTCCAAGGGCAAAATGGTGGGCATATCTATTCTTTGTTGGGTAGAGCACTGGGACGTACGGGCCAAGGGGCATCGGACAATGCACTCGGATTCTATCGGGATAGATGGCGTTCAGAAGATGATCCAGGAGAAGGTCGTGTGGGAAAAGCCTATTCAACCTTTGGACGGATTAAAAATACAGATTGGCTGTATTCTTCAGATTACTGGCGCCTACGCAATGTAACTTTAGGTTATAATATGAGAGACTTGAAACTTGGGAGTCAGTCCAAACTTAGTTTAGTCCGTTTATTCGTGACATTGGAGAATTTTTGGGGAAAAGACAAGTATGACGGTGGTGTAAATCCAGAATCGTCCAATACGAATTTAAGTGGAAGTACTGATTATCCGGAAGCAGGTGATTATGGAGGCTTAGCAATTCCAAAAACAGTAACATTTGGTTTAAACGTAAATTTTTAAGACGATGAAAAAATTGAGTATATTTTTGTTGATCGCAGGTCTATTGGGATCTTGCAAAATGGATCTGGACCAGCAACCAATTTCGAATGCAACTTCAGATACGTACTTTAAGACAGCGAACGATTTTATTCAAGGATTGAATGCCATCTATAACAGTACGCGAGGATATCCTGATCGTCTGATGAATCTTTCCGAGACACGATCGGATAACCTGTACGCGGTATCCGATGGCGGTGTACGTGATTGGGAAGGAATCAACAGTTTTCATAAAACGATTGCCAGTAATCCCTATGTAATTGAAGCTTGGCAAACAAATTTCAATGGTATATTTCGGGTAAACAATTATTTGGAGCAACTTTCGTCGAATGGGACTACAGCCATCACGGATGAAAGTCTTCGCAATAGAATGGAAGGCGAGGCTCGGTTTCTACGTGCATTTTTTTATTTTGATTTGATTCGATACTTTGGAAAGGTGCCACTGATCGACAAAGTTGTATCCGCCAGCCAAGCTAAAAATATTGGGCGGAGCAATGTCGAGGAGTTATATGCATTGATTATTGAAGATCTGAACAAGGCTATTAATGCGCTTCCTGCCCCCAGTGCGTATGCGGTGACAGATAAAGGACGTGTCAATAAATATGCTGCAAAAATGCTGCTGGGATTGGTTTATATGACGCGATCAGGACCTGACTTAGGCATTGATGGGGCTGGGTTGAATAGCAATGAATGGGCGAAAGCCTCGGAGCAATTTAACGATGTGATCACAAGTAATGAATTTAGTTTGTTGGCCAGCTACAATAGTATTTTTGATTATGGTAATGAGCGCAACAAGGAAGTGATCTTTAATATTGAATATTCGAGCGGTGCTAATCCTGTTGTTGGGGCAACCTTTCCTTGGGTACTTGTACCGGACAATTGGTTCAATTCACTCGGGCTAGCCACACAAGGGGGCTTGACGATTAGACCAGTATCTGAAGACTTGCTTAAACAGTATGATGCAGGCGATGGCAGGAAAACGTTCAGTATTCAGCAAGGATATACCTATGGTAACGTTGTTGAGACAAGATCTTTCGTAAAAAAATTTGTTGATTTAACTAAAGTACCAGCAAATCGAATGGATTGGCCCATCAATTACATTGTGTTTCGTTATACAGATCTATTGCTATTAAAAGCGGAATGTGTATTGAATGGTGCTTCTGGTTCTACAACGACGGATGTGGATGCGGTTGTTAATCAAATTCGAAAACGCGCTGGATTGACAACAGCGCTAACCAATGTAACTAAATCTCAGCTGATGGACGAACGGAGACGGGAGTTTATCGGTGAGGGAACACGCTGGTTTGATCTGATACGTAGCGGAACAGTCGAATCTGTTATGAAGGCTTGGATCACGAAGGACGATGTAGCAAAACAAATGTCTGCTTTTCAAGTAAACTATGTGTTATACCCAGTACCACAATCTGAGCTCGACAATAGCCCGGGCTTGTATACCCAGAATCCGGGATATTGATATTTTAATGAATTGCATCGCCCTTAGTATTTAAGGGCGATTTTTTTATTTTTGGCGCCAGCCAATGACAGGATTGAACAGGATGGTTATTATAAATCATCCTGTTATTTTTAGCCATCATTATAAGCCTGAGAGAAATCTTGATAATCTTTTTAAGTCAACCTGCCTATTAAAAAATAGGTAAAGATCATACAGCTTTTTCATTAGCTCGCTATAATGAAAATTGATTTTCACTACTGAAGGTCAACAAGGGAAAAAATAAAATAATACCTAAATAATACTTTAATGATAAACTATTTAACAATTAGGTTTGATCATCATGTAAAGAGGTACACTTTTTTGCTGTTTATGGCAATGCTGTGCACCTTGAATTTATTTGCTCAAACCACTAGGACTGGAAAGGTAAATGATGAAAAGGGTTTGCCTATCCCAGGTGTGACCGTACAGGTGAAAGGAAAAGCCATGACGGCAAAAACCAATGCCGACGGTTCATTTACGATCAATGCAGCTTCATCTGATGCATTGACATTCAGAAGTCTTGGTTATGAACCCAAAGAAGTTTCCGTTGGTAGTCAAAATAATTTCAGTATTGTCTTGACACAGAAGGTGGATGTCATGGATGAAGTGGTTGTGGTTGGTTATGGCACGATGAAAAAGAAAGATGTGACGGGCTCGATTGCCAGTGTGGGAGAAAAAGAGCTCAAAGCGATGCCGGTTAAAGATGCATTGCAGGCGATGCAAGGTAAAGTTGCGGGTGTGGATATTACATCGAATCAACGGCCAGGTACAACAGGTAGTATAAAAGTTAGGGGAGTCCGATCCATTAATGCAGATCAAAATCCGCTATATGTAATTGATGGAATGGTCATACAATCGGGCGGGATCGATAATATTAATCCAAGTGACATCGAAACTATTGATATTCTAAAAGATGCCTCCGCAACAGCCGTATACGGATCCAGAGGAGCCAATGGTGTGGTATTGGTCACAACCAAACAAGGAAAAAAAGGGCGTTTGCTATTAAATTATGCGGGTACAGCAACATTTGAAAAGATGTACGATGTAACGGAATATATGGATGCTGCGGAGTGGTTGGACTATGCGCGTTTGGCAAATTTCGGCACCACAACACCTGACTATAAAACAGATTACGAGAAATGGGGGAAAGTTCCGGCTTCATGGGCTAATATTGCCAAAGGTTGGACTAACAATAATACGGTTTGGGATCCAAGTCTTGTCGGGAATTACGATTGGGCGGATGCAGGACGAAAAAATGCCTTGTCTACAGAACATACTTTAAGCATATCTGGGGGTGGGGAGAATTCGAAAGGTTATGGTTCATTTGGTTATCTCAAGCAGGATGCAACACAACCGGGACAAAAATTTAATCGATATACTTCAAAAGTAAGTTTTGAGGCGACTCCGACGAAGTGGTTTACGATGGGGGCCTCATTAAATGCTTTTTTCTCCGATCAAGACTATGGATATAATTTTTCTAAATCCGTAACTGGTGCTGGTGATTATTACTCAGCTTTACGTAGTATGTTGCCATGGTCAGTACCTTTCGATGAAAACGGGAACTACCTTCGTAATCCCGCGGCAGGAGAAGTAAATATTATCAATCCAATAAACGAGTTGACAAATAATACCAATCAACGTCAGACTTTCGGTGCTAATGGTAGTTTCTTTAGTCAATTGGATTTTGGACAGATTTATGCGCCATTGAAAGGGTTGAGATATCGGATACAGTTTGGTCCTGAGTTTAGATATTACCGTTTGGGTTTGGCGAATGCGGCCGCAGGAATTAATGGTGACGGAAATAATGCTGTGACTTACTCGACTAATAGGAATCTTGCTTGGACCTTGGACAATTTAATTTACTACGATCGGGACTTTGGAACAGATCACCATCTAGGCATTACATTATTGCAAAGTTCGTCGAAAAGGAATCTTGAAATTAGTGAAATGAAAGCGACTAATGTCTATAGTGCAAGAGAATTATGGTATAATATCAATTCTGGTGGTCTCGCTGGCAATTGGAAAACGGGGCTAGAAGAAGTTCAGATGGAATCTTATATGGCCCGTGCTAATTATAGCTATAAAGACCGTTATATGTTAACTGCCTTTGTGCGTTGGGATGGATCTTCGGTATTGGCTCCAGGACACCAGTGGAGTTCATTTCCTTCGGTAGCGGCTTCATGGCGCATTGACCAAGAAGATTTTATGAAAGATGCTCAATTTATCAACACCTTAAAATTACGTTTGGGAGCTGGTGTCGTAGGTAATGCTGCAATTGGTGCCTATGGTACAAAGGGCGGATTGACGCAAAATTTTTATAATTGGAATGCAAACAATTCGAGTTCGGGGTATGTGGCATCAGATCCTTCTGCAGCGAATCCACAGAAAATGGCCAATCCTGAGTTGGGTTGGGAACGTACCACACAGTATAATGTAGGGGTTGATTATGGTTTTTTTAATAATCGGATAAATGGTGCTTTGGACTTCTTTAAGACAAAAACGAACGATTTATTGTTCGCAATGACTTTAAATCCAGTAACAGGCTATCCGAGTACTTGGGCCAATGTCGGGAAAACCTCCGGTTGGGGAATAGATTTTCAATTGAACACAGTCAATATTAAAAATGACGACTTTCAGTGGAATACAACCTTAACCTGGTCAATGGATAGAAATAAAATTTTGCAATTGAATAACGGACGGACAGAAGATGCTGATAATAGGTTGTTTGTTGGTCAGCAAATTTCTGTACCCTACGATTATGTTTACGATGGTATTTGGAAAACCTCGGAACTGGACGAAGCTACAAAATACGGTGCCAGTCCTGGACAGATTCGTGTAAAGGATATCAGTGGTCCAGATGGTGTACCTGACGGAAAAATAGACCCAACTTATGATCGGCAGATTTTGGGATCTTATCGCCCGAAATGGTCCGGTGGTATTATGAACACTTTTACCTATAAGAATTTTGATTTATCGTTCTTTATTTTCTCCCGTTGGGGGCAAATGATCAATGCCGGGGCAGAAAATCTAGGTGGGCGTTTTATGATGCGTAAATTGGATTATTTTATCCCTGGCGTGAATGAAGACGCGGAGTATTATCAACCTGGCTTGAATGGTATTGATGTTGCAGACCCGAAGAACTCTTCCATGAATTACCGTGACGGATCATTTATTAAGTTGCGGAACGTGAGTTTGGGTTATAATTTTCCAAGAGCAAAATTAGAAAGACTTGGTATCAGTAATTTTAAAGTCTATGCGCAGGTCATGAACCCGGCAATGTTGTATTCAAAAGTAGATTTCTTGGATCCGGATCTATCAAGTTACAATAATAATACGACACAAGCAGGCTCATCTATTACCATAAGAGGAGCGGTAATCGGAGTCAATATCGGTTTTTAGAGAACCTAAAGTTTAACGTATAAATTCATTTTAATGAAAAATTATAAAATATTAATTGCTTGCATCTTTGGTGCTGCTGGATTGCTGGTATTGAATGGATGTAGCAAAGACTTTTTAAAAGAGGATCAAATTACTATCCCGGATACGGAATATTTTAAAACGCAGGCAGGGTTGGATGATCTGGCGACCGGAGTTTACTCGAAGCTGAAGTTTAAATACAACTATACCTGGGGTATGGCCTTGTTCAATTTGGGTGCAGACGAATTTACAGATGCAAATAATCCTTCCCCAAGTTTCAACAGCTATAGTGCGGATCTAAATTCTATGGAATCAACCTATGGTGGCGGAAATATTAAGCCGGTATTTGACAATATGTATAGCGGTATCGAATCGGCCAATACACTGATTCAGAATGTACCGTTGTATTATGATAAATCCAACGCCAACTACAATACACGTCTAGGCGAAGGATACTTTATGCGAGGCTATTTCTATCTGCAACTAATTGTACAGTTTGGTGGAGTTCCACTCAAATTGACACCAACGACAAAAGTAGAATCCTATTTCACGCGAGCTTCGGAAGATGCCTGTTTTGCACAAGCCATTTCGGATCTGGAACAAGCTTATACGCTGTTGCCTACTTCGGTTACACAATTTGGACGTGTCACCAAATCTGCTGCGGCACACTACATAGCTAAAGCAAGATTGACTCGCGCGAGTGAGTTATACGCTTCCTGGAATTCAAAATATACTGCTGAAGATTTGGATGCGGTTATCAAATACGGAACAGAAGTCGTCGCGGCACATCCCTTAGTTGATGATTATGTCAAATTATGGGATTATCAAAAGGCGAATAGTGCCAACGAAAAGGTTTCGGAGGTTGTTCTGTCGGCACAATTCTCAGACGACCAGGCAACATGGGGACGTTATGGAAATCAGATCCACCTTTATTATCCTGCAGTTTATCAAGATTTAGGTGGAACAAGCCGCGATATCTCCGGGGATCGTGAATTCTCCTATGCACGTACCACAAACTATACCTTAGATGTTTTTGATCGTGTCAATGATTCCCGTTTTTGGAAATCCTTTATCACGATGTATGGCGCGAATAATACCGCTAATGCACCTGTATGGACTGCAACTAATGCAGCACTTGGCCCCGAGGGTACTGTTGCTGGAACCAAACGCTTTAAAGGTGGTGAGTTAGGTATTAAATATATTGTCAATAATGCTGGCGATACACGCTATAAAGCTGTAGCGAGTGATGCAACAGGTGTACTTAAAAATGGCGTGATGCAAAATCCGCATACTTTCGTGCGTTACTTCCAAGGAGAACCGCAAGCCTGGGTGGGAAAACATGGAAATAATGGCTACTACGGTGTACAATCACGTTATGTGGCGCTCTCAAAGTTCAGAGATGGCTACAGGCTAAGTATAGCATCTGCCAATGGTACGCGGGATGTGATTATGGCGCGTTCGGCAGAAGATGTATTAATGGTCGCTGAAGCGTATATCCGTAAGGGGGAAGGTCAGTACGCCAATGCAATACAATGGATCAATAAATTACGTAATCGTGCTGGCTATAAAAATGGTGAAGACCGCGCGAAGCATGTAGATGGCGGACAATCCTACAAAAATAATTCGTATGCTGTCGGCAAAGGAGGCGGCTTTTCGGCTGAGGGCGCAATTTATTGGGAGGGAAATTCCTATTATGAATCCAATAACGATATGGCCAAAACAACAGCATCATCCGAATCACAGATGCTGATTAATTCGGTGGCAGATATTTATAATTCAGCAGTTGATGCTCCGATCTACGAGAAATTGGGCGCGTCAAGCAATGCGCAGAAAATGATGGCATTCTTATTGAATGAGCGCACACGCGAACTGTGTGGCGAGCTCTATCGTTGGGAAGATCTAGCCCGTACCAAAACCTTGGAAGCGCGATGGAAAGCCTTCAATGATGGTTATGTTCGTACGGGAGCAGCTTTTAGTCCAAATACACATTACTATCGACCTATTCCGCAATCTTTCTTGGATGCAACGACCAGTGAAAGTGGTGCTGCATTGACACCGGCAGAAAAACAAGCAATGCAAAATCCAGGCTATTAATTTAGTAAATATAATAAACGTGAATCTACCTGTTCTGTACTAGAATGGGTAGTTTTTTTTTGAGGAAACCCTTAGGAGGTTTGTAAATATTGGTTTGCAATCGGTTGCAGGATAGCGCAGGATAGGTGGCTTGACTCGTTTTATTATCTTACAGCTTGATTCGTGTAAATATTACGGATCTGATTAAACCAAATTGTAAATCAACGGAAGGGAATGTTCAAATGGATAGAAGAGTCTTCTTAAAGTCAAATGCATTTTTATGGATGACAACCTTGCTCCCCTTAGGTACATGGGGTCAAAAAGGTAGGATAGAGTCGCCCTATTTCAAATTGAAACCGATCGGTCGTTCATTACAATTAAAGGATTATTTTATTTGGTGTTCATCACCGATTTGGGGCGAGGATGGGAAAGTCCATCTTTTTTATTCGCGTTGGCGAAAGGAAAAAGGAATGGGGGGCTGGATCAAAGGTTCTGAAATAGCCCATGCTATTGCCGATTCTCCCTATGAAGCATTCAAACACAAGGATATTGTTTTACAACCTCGAGAAGGTTTTTGGGACAGCACCACTTGCCATAATCCCTTAATAAAAAAAATAGATGATAGCTATTATTTATTTTATATGGGAAATTCTAATGGAAAGACAGATACGAAAAGGGTAGGTGTGGCAACAGCGAAAAGCTTGGATGGGCCTTGGAAACGGAGTGATCATCCGATCTTATTGCCAGGAGCAGAAGGGGCATGGGATGACCACTGCACCACAAATCCAGCATTTTTAAAAGGGGATGACGGTAAATTTTGGCTTTACTACAAATCTTGGAATACAGCCGAATACCTCCATGATAAAGGTTCTGTCCGGGGAAATCGGAAATATGGGATGGCCAAAGCAGATCACCCTTTGGGGCCATACCTAAAGGTGTCTGAATCTCCAGTGATTGACTTTTCGGACCGCCCTCATAATGCACAGCTCGAAGATGCTTTCGTTTGGAAACAGGATGGACAGTATTGTTTGATCGCAAGGGATATGGGGTTCTATAATCATGAATATGGCCTAATCTTAACATCATCAGATGGGCTGCAATGGTCCGAACCGAAAGCAGCCTATTTAAATTTAGCTGAATATGTCCAGGAACCGCCACCACCGGCAAATTTGAAACGGTTTGGTCGGCTGGAGCGGCCCATGATTTTAATGGATAAAATAACAGATAAACCTCGTTTCCTATTTGGAGCAACCCAAGGTGGGGAAACGGATACTGCTACAACTTTTGTTTTTGAAATATTGTAAAGATCATGTCGCTGTTCAATCGCATTCGTTATAGAAAGCAGCTACAAAAGAGTCGTGATAAGGATTCAATACAAGCTACTCTGTATGGAGTTTGTTAGCTTTAAAACAATTATAACTAGAAACAATGATAAGCCAATGAAAAAGATTTTTAGTATGCTCCTTGCTATTTTTGCATGCGTAGCAAGTCAAGCACAACAGACAACCTGGACCAGTGCACAGCAACCCTTAAAGGAAATTGAACAGCTCAAAAAGGTCATTGTCGCGCCTACATTCAAAAAGAAAGATTATTCCATTGCTGATTTTGGCGCAATTGGAGATGGGAAAACAAAAAATACGGCAGCCTTTAAAGAAGCAATTGAAACGTGCAATAAGCGCGGCGGGGGACGGGTAGTTGTTCCCAAAGGTGTGTATTTGACCGGTGCAATTTATTTGAAAAGCAATGTCAATCTTCATATTAGCGAAGGGGCAACTGTACTCTTTAGTCAGGATAGTGCTGATTATCCGATGGTCTTCACGCGTTGGGAAGGCATGGAATGTATCAATTTTTCTCCCTTTATCTATGCGTATAAAGAAGAAAATATTGCGATTACAGGAAAAGGATTGCTGGATGGAAATGCCGATAATGATCATTGGTGGTACTGGTGCGGTGCCCGTAAATATGGCTGGCACGAAGGCCGTCCTGGCGAACAAAAGCCTGCTCGGGCAATTTTGCATCAGCAGATGGCCCAAGAGATGGCCCCGAATAAAAGGGTATTTGGCGATGGACATTTTCTTCGTCCCAATTTTGTGCAACCTTATCTCTGCAAAAATGTCTGGATTGCTGATGTGAAGCTAATTAATTCGCCCATGTGGAATCTGAATCCTGTTTTATGCGAAAATGTGTTGATCGAGGGTGTAAAGGTGGTTAGCCATGGACCTAATAATGATGGTTGTGACCCTGAGGCAAGTAAAAATGTATGGATCAGAAATTGTTATTTTGATACGGGCGACGACTGCATCGCCATTAAGTCGGGGCGAGATGAAGATGGGCGCAATATTGGTCGACCCGCTGAGAATCATATCATCGAAAATTGTGAAATGAAGGATGGACATGGCGGCGTCGTCATCGGTAGCGAAATTGCAGGCGGAGCCAAAAATATCTACGCACTTAACAATGTGATGGATAGTCCAAATTTGGATCGGGCGCTACGCATAAAAACCAGTTCCAGCCGGGGTGGTATTATTGAAAATGTGTTTTTTTATAACACGGAAGTGGGACAATATAAAGAAGCAGCTGTACGATTCAATATGTTTTATGAAAAACCCGGAAAACACATCCCAACAATCCGTAATATCTGGGTCGAAAATCTTCACGTAAAAAGTGGTGGAAAATATGCTGTGCTCTCCACAGCGTACGAATCTTCGCCTGTAACTGATTTTACAATGGTCAATTGTAAGATTAATGGGGTAAAAGAAGCATTTAAAGTGGATTACCTCAAGAATGTCTCTTTAAAGAATGTTATTGTCAATGGAAAAGAGCTAAAGTCTTTTGATTGATATGAAATAATCGCTGTTTAGCATGAAGAATTGCGGCGGATTACGAAGGAGCATGAGCGTCATTAAAACTGCAGAGGACCGCAATAAACGCTTTAATGGGACAATAAATTCATGGATAACAAACTGAGCATAGCGAGCTCATGAAATAATTATTGATATGACACGAAGGAGCTTGATTCTTTTCTGTTTTTTAGCCGGTATTGTATTACAGGAGACAGCTGCCCAATCTAAACATTGGCAACATAATGACCGTGTATTGCATTATACGGAAGATCAAGGAGATTTCCTGCTGGTCAATGGACGATATCGATTTAATCGCGCGCTTTATGGTAATAACTTGGCATCCCGTGTTGAAGCTGGCGATTTACCTGAATTTGCACTCTATATGCCAGGGATGGCAGGAAATCTGCAATTTGTCCTCGGGAATAAACAAATACGTAAAAAATTAATCAATGCCGATCATATTGAGACAAGATATCGGCCCGGAGCCATGCATTATCGTATCAAAGATGCTCTACTGGGGAAGGGCTATATCGATATCGTTGTCATGGCGCAGGCTGATGCCGAAGGAATGATCGTAAAACTACAGGGCATAGACATTGGACCCGAAGTACAGCTCTATGCTGTTTATGGTGGTGCCAGCGGAAAAACCTTTAGCAGAAATGGAGACATAGGAGCAGACCCAGAATCTGGATTTTACCTTCTTCCTGCCTATTGCGAAAATAATCGCTATACACTGGAGAAAAATCGTTTTGAACTAAGTTATCAAAATAAGAAAAATGAACCGCAGTTTATTCAGGGTAGCTTTTCTGGACTATCAACACTGTGGATGTCAGATGCTACTGTTTTGGATGATCTCTCGAATCTAACCAAGGTAAAAAGCACTGGCAGCCCTATCCTCGTGGGGCAATATAATCTGACTAAAAAGCCATGTTATATTCAAATCGCCAAGGGTAAGCTTGCGGCTGCAAAATTTTCTGAAAGTTCCTTGGTAAAGGCCTTTGAACAAGCAGAGCAAAAAAGGGTTTCCTTGGCCAGTCGTGTTAAAATAAACACGCCGGATCGATACATCAATAATTTAGGGGCGGCGCTCGCGGTAGCTGCCGACGGTATTTGGGAATCGCCTACTTTTTTGCATGGTGCTGTGGCCTGGCGCATGCGCTTGAATGCCTGGCGAGGAGCTTATACCGCAAATGCATTGGGCTGGCATGACCGAGCGAAAGAGCATTTTTCGAGTTACGCCAAATCGCAGGTGATTGAACCTAATACGGGTCCAGTTGTGATGGATACGACCCTGCATTTGGCACGGCATCTGGAAAAGATGGGAACATCGATGTTTTCCAATGGCTATATTTCTAGAAATCCCAATAATAACAAAGTACCGCATCATTACGACATGAATTTGGTCTTTATCGACCAACTATTGTCGCATTTTAATTATACAGGAGATATTGCCTATCTCAAACAAATGTGGCCCACACTGACCCGGCATCTCCATTGGGAAAAACGCAATTTTGATCGGGACAATGATGGCTTATACGATGCCTATTGCGCGATCTGGGCCAGTGATGGATTGCAATATTCCGGTGGGGCCGTTACGCATACTAGCGCTTATATGTACCGGGCCAATCAAATGATGGTCAAACTAGCACAGCTAATAGGGGCAGATGCTAGACCCTATCAACAAGAAGCCGATAAGATTAAAAAGGCGCTAAAAGACCGACTTTGGTTGAAAGAAAAGGGATATTTTGCGGAGTTTCAAGATGCGTTGGGAAATAAACTGGTACACGAAAACCCAGGATTATGGACCATTTACCATGCCGCGGACGCCGCTATGCTGGATGATTTTGAAAGCTACCAAAACCTTCAATATGTAACCAATTATTTGCCAAAGATTCCTATTCGTGTCAAAGGACAGGAACAACAAGACCTGTATACATTGCCCACGACGACATGGCAGCCCTATACTTGGTCAATCAATAATGTTGCTTTGGCTGAGAATCTGCAAACGGCACTAGCCTACTGGCAAGCTGGTCGGGCGGAGGATGCCTACCAACTCTGGAAAAGCAACCTCATGGAAAGTATGTACCATGGGATCAGTCCAGCCAATTTTCAGCAGCTCTCGCATTATGATGCATTTCGGGGTGAATTGTACCGTGATTTTGCTGATCCTATTGGTGTTGCATCCCGCACCTTAGTTGAAGGATTATTTGGCGTGCATCCACGTCTATTGGATAAACAGTTGTTTATAAAACCAGGTTTTCCAGCGACATGGGATTTTGCACAGATCGAACTGCCTGAATGGAGTTACGCCTATAAAAAAGAGAAGGCAGCCCTTACATTTCAGATAAAAACGCGTTATGCGATGCCTGTAAAACTTACCTTGGAGGTCCCCATAGATTTTACACAAGTGCGTGCTGTTAAAGTCAATGGAAAGGAGGTCAAATGGTCGCTAATATCTTCCGCTATTAATAAGCCCTATGTTGTCATTGAATCTGAAGCTGATCGGAATTTCGACGTCGCAATATTAGGTGAAGGTAAACTCGAAAAGATAGATACCAAAAATGTGGAGCATGCATTCACCGAACCATGGTCATTCCCCTTAGGGACGCATACAACGTTATTGGATTGTTATGACCCACAGGGGATGATCCAAAAGCGAGCGGATGACAAATTCTCTTTTGTCCAGCAAGAGCGTTTAGGAACTTTCTTTGTGAAGCTCCAGCAAGATGATATGGTTTGGTGGCAAGCGGTCGATATGCGTTTATTACCGCCGTTAAAAGCAACAATTGTAAAAAAACAGGCGAATTATGAGCTAGTCGTGGAAAACCGTTCAGGTCAGCCGCAACACCTAAAGATTGAGCATAGCAATTTTCAGACGACCTTAAACTTAAAATCCAAAGAGATAAAAGAACTTGCGCTTCCCATCACTATCTTTTCGAAAGGAACAAATAGCCTTTATCTGAATGGGGAAAATTATCATCAAAAGGTCGATTATGTGGATTGGACCATGCATGATAACCCAAGTTTTTTGGAACAAAACTTATCAAGCTATTACAATGCACGTTTGACGGACATCTTTCAGCAGAAATATCTTTCGCCAAGGCCAGAAGGTCCTACCCTGCAGCTGCCTTGGCAAGGGATAGGCAACTGGTGTTATCCGTTGACTATGGCGAATATCGATGATTCAGGAATCATGGAACGAAACAAGCAGGATAGTTTAAAATACTTAGGTATCCCGTTCAAGATAAACAGTGATACCAAAAACGTGGTCTTTGTCAGCCAATGGGACAACTATCCAACAAGTGTCACGATACCTTTGGAAGGTCAGGCCAGCAAAATGTATCTGCTGGTCGCCGGTTCTACAAATCCCATGCAATCCCAATTTGTAAACGCTAAGATTAAGGTCAATTACAAAGATGGAACCTCCGATACGCTTGATTTGGTTAACCCCATAAATTGGTGGCCGATAGAACAAGACTATCTGGATGATAACTATGCCTTTGAAATCCCGGACGAGCGAGTTCCTTATCGAATCAGTTTGCAATCAGGAGCACTTTATAAAGGCGGGACCTGGAAACATTATACGGAAATCAAGGGATATAGTAATCGTGCCATTGATGGCGGAGCTGCGACCCTATTGGACCTACCATTGAATAGGAAAAAAAAGTTGCAATCGTTGGAGCTGATAGCCGTGGCAAATGATGCGGTCATTGGTCTGATAAGCCTCACTTTGATGCGGTAGATGAAATCAATACTTATAACTAATTTATACGGATGAAAAAGAAATTTTGCGTTATTTTCATAAGCCTTGCAAGCGTATTTTTTCCGATGTTGATCAAAGCACAACAAGGAACAAAAATTAATCGTCAAAGCGTCGTCAAAAGACATAATGTATTTAACCAAACCATGGATACATTAGCCTCGCTCACGGTAGGGAATGGTACCTTCGCCTACACCGTTGATGCTACGGGTATGCAGACATTCCCTGTATACTATAAAAATGGGGTATCATTAGGAACACAATCTGAATGGGGCTGGGACTCATTTCCCAATACAGAAAACTATACATTCGAAGAAACATTGAAGTCCTATGATTTTAACAATGAAGGACGAGATGCGAAGTATAGTATTCAGTTGAAAGAGCCCGAGCGCAACGTCCGGGCGGTAAATTATTTTAGAGAGAATAAGCATCGTTTGCAGCTGGGCAATGTTGGTTTGGAGCTTTATCTGAAAAATGGGCAACGGGCGACTGTAAAAGATATTGAGGGCATTCGACAAGAATTAGATCTTTGGACGGGTATTATTACGAGTGAGTTTCGTGTTGAGGGTGAGCCAGTTGTTGTGAAAACAGCGTCGCATCAAGGAAGTGATCGGATAGCTGTCCATGTCGTTTCCCCATTGATCGCAGCGCAAAGACTTAATGTATTTGTACACTATCCTTATCCAAGTGGGAAATTTTTGGATGAAGGTACCCATTATGGTCAAGTAGACAGCCATAGCACGTCGATTGTAGCTGAATCGACAAGATCTGCGGTTATCAATCATCAGCTGCAGGGAACAGATTATTTTACGAAACTGGATTATTCCCAAGGAACGATAAAAAATACAGATCCACACTATTTCGTGTACCGACCAGCAGCGGGACTCCATGAATTTGATTTTTCATTTGCATTCGCTGCCACAGATAAATTTGATCATGATGTCCCTAGCTATGCGGATGCAGCACGTGAAAGTACAGCATCCTGGAAACATTTTTGGGAAAGCGGTGCAGCGGTTGACTTTGCAGGAAGCACAGACCCTCGGGCCAATGAATTAGAAAGGCGGGTAGTGCTTTCCCAATATCTGACAAAAGTCCAATGTGGTGGAAGTAACCCACCACAAGAGACAGGACTTACTTTTAATAGTTGGTATGGTAAACCGCACACAGAAATGCATTGGTGGCATGCTGTCCATTTCGCACTCTGGGGGCGCCCTGAGATTATGGAAAAAACACTTGACTATTATTTTCGGACTTTTGAAAAAGCCAGAGAACTAGCGAAAAGGCAAGGCTATCAAGGAGTGCGGTGGATTAAGATGTCTGACAACGAAGGCAATGAAAGCCCTTCATCAGTTGCTGCATTTTTAGTTTGGCAGCAGCCACATATTATCTATATGACGGAATTGGCATACAGAGATAAAAAGAACTTGGCTGTCTTAAAGAAATACAAGGATCTGGTTTTCGCAACAGCTGATTTTATGGCTGACTTTGCACATTACGATAAGACTACTGGTCGATATAATGTCGGTAAAGGTGTCATCCCGGCTCAAGAAGTTTTTAAAGCTTCTGAAACAATGAATCCTACTTACGAGGTCGCTTATTGGGATTGGGCACTTCGCATCGCCCAAGAATGGAAGGAACGTCTGGGCGAACCCAGGGTGGCAAAATGGGATCAGGTTATTGAAAAATTGGCTCCCTTACCAAGTAAGGACAACGTCTACTTAGCCACCGAAACCGCTCCCGATTCGTATACCTACGAGCGTTGGATGACTGATCATCCTGCAGTATTAGGGGCATTGGGAATGGTGCCCGAATCACCTAAGCTAAATAAAGAGGTGATGAAAAATACATTGGATGTCGTTTTGGAGAAATGGCATTGGGAAAAAACTTGGGGATGGGATTTCCCCATGACGGCTATGAATGCTGCTCGTCTGAATCTTCCTAATAAGGCGCTGGATGCATTATTTATGAATATCCAAACCAATACTTACCTCAAAAATGGGCATAATTATCAGGATGGACGCCTTCGGATCTATTTGCCGGGCAATGGAGGGGTATTGACGACCGTGGCGATGATGCTGGAAGGTTGGGATGCATCCACAGGTGATTTACCTGGCTTTCCGAAAGACGGCTCCTGGGTTATAAAAAAAGAAGGATTTAAAAAGATGCCTTAATATATGATGAAGAAAATATTATTACTACTGCTTTTGGGCTGTGGAACAGGAGTGACGATTGCCCAGGATTTACCAGCTAAGTCTACGATTGTCCGTGAGTTGCGTTCTGCTAATGACTATTTTATGAAGAAATGGCCAGATCCAGTCAAAACCATTATTACAAATAAAGAAAGACCGGCCAATATCTGGACCCGCGGTGTGTATTATGAAGGACTCATGGCATTTTATAAAATCGATAATCAAAAACGCTATTATGATTATGCGGTAGAATGGGCCGAAAAGCATCAGTGGAAACCCGTCCGCGGTGAAGTGTATACGCGACATGCAGACAATCAAAACTGTGGAATGACCTATATTGATTTATATCGTATTGATCCCAAACCTGAACGTTTGGCAGCGATTAAAGCAAATATAGATGCTGTCATTAACAGTGGACGATATGATGACTGGACCTGGATAGATGCCATTCAAATGGCGATGCCGATCTTTGTCAAACTGGGCGTAACGTTAAATGATACCAAATATTTTGACTATATGTATAAGATGTACAGTCATATTAAATATCAGGAAGGTGGACATGGTCTCTTTAATCCGAAAGATAACCTGTGGTGGCGCGATAAGGATTTTATACCGCCCTATGCCGAACCTAATGGTGAAGACTGTTATTGGGCACGCGGAAATGGCTGGGTCCTCGCTGCTTTGGCTTTGGTGCTTCAGGAATTACCGAAGACAGATGCACATTACATGGAATATCTGGATGATTTCCAAAAATTAGCGAAAGCATTGCTCCCCTTGCAAAGAACTGATGGTTTTTGGAATGTAAGTTTGCATGACCCAAATCATTTTGGCGGAAAAGAAACTTCAGGTACGGCGTTATTTGTGTATGGAATGACCTGGGGGATAAATAATGGGCATCTAGCAAAAACGGACTTTTTGCCAGCAGTAGCAAAAGGTTGGAATGCAATCTCAAAGGAATCATTACAACCAAATGGTTTCTTAGGATACGTGCAATCTACAGGAAAAGAGCCGAAGGATGGACAACCGGTCACTGTTGACAAAGTACCGGATTTTGAAGACTACGGGCTCGGCTGTTTTCTATTGGCAGGCACTGAAATATATAAACTTGCGAAAAAATAGACTCATGGCTATCCAACTCTTTGGGTAGCCTTGTTTTTTACAAAAGGTTGGTCTACAAACCAAAGGAAAGACAAAGATACCGTGGTGTCTTTTTGACATACAACAGTACAGTGCAGGATGATGAAACCGGTTGCATTGTGTAATATTGTGTAAACCAATATATAACAATTATAAACCCTAAAGCCAGCACTGGTTGGCTTGAAAATCTCATCATTATGAAAAGACAGTGTCTATTTTCTTTTGGCGCTTTGGCTATGATTCTTCTTTCTTGTTCCAAAGATGCACTTGTTTCCAGATTGGAATGGATTGAATGGGCTGAAAATAATGCTACAACTGACGGCGGAAGGCTACTCGCTTTTCCTGGGGCAGAAGGCTTTGGCCGTTTTGCTGCCGGGGCTAGGGGAGCAGCAACACCAAGTGTCTATTTTGTAACAAATCTGGATGACAGCGGTCCAGGCTCGTTTCGCGATGCGGTAAGCAAGCCTGGGCGTTTTGTATTGTTCAATGTATCCGGTATCATTAAATTAAAATCTAATCTAGCCGTTGCCGCAAACACCACCATCGCCGGACATACGGCGCCAGGCGATGGTGTGGTCCTATATGGAAGGAAAGTTTCTTTTTCTGGCTCAAATGGGACGATTGCACGCTTCGTTAGGATCAGGCTCGGCGCAAATGCCGGGGCCGGGAAAAGTGATGATGCATCCGGTATTGCCAACGGAAAAAATATCATGCTCGACCATATGTCTTTTACCTGGGGACTGGATGAGGTGTTCTCCATAAACTGGGATAACAAAGGTAACGAGCCAGATAGTATTACCATCCAGAATTCAATCATTGGGCAGGGGCTACATCGTCATAATCACTCTGCCGGCGGCTTGATACAGACTGGAGGGAAGATATCTATTATCAAATCACTTTATCATAGCAACAAGACTAGAAATCCGAAAGTGAAAGGCATTAATGAATTTGTCAATAATGTAGTTTATAACTTTGGCAATGCCAATACAACCTATCCCGATCATGCCATATCTGCAGATGCTTACATTCTTGGTGGTGAATCCTCCGGAGAGTCTAATGTGACCATCTTAAATAATTATTTTGTGGGCGGTCCGTCAACCCCAAAGACAAAAGGAACCCCATTTTCTAGAGGAAACGGCAACTTTAATCTCTATCAGTCGGGAAATTATTTTGATAATAATCAGAACGGAAAGCTGGACGGAGAATTAATCGAAGCTACAGCGGCCTGGTACCCGGGGCTAGCTGCAGATAATTTTAAAACAGCCGACTTCTACGAGACCTACCCCACCTTGAGGCCCAAAATGAGCGCTAAAAAAGCGTATGCCTACCTGATTGATCATGTCGGTGCCACCTTGCCCCAAAGAGATCAGGTTGATGCTTTTTTAATTCAGGAATTACAGAGCAAAGGCACACTCGGATTTTATACCTATCGCGAATCGGATCTTCCTTTGGACAATGGCGGGTTGGGCAGATTTGAATCTGCCGATCTACCGATGGATTCGGATGGAGATGGAATACCTGACGAATGGGAAGTAAAGTTAAAGCTTGACACAAATAATAGTGCTGATGCCTTGCAGTCAAGTAAGCATCCTTTGTTCAAGGGCTATTTAAATATTGAAGCTTATTTGATCTTGTTAGCGCAAAAATGAGATAGTTTAACGTGCTATCATTAACCACAATTATAAACCAATGCCAGTAATAATAACTTGGCACATTTAAATTTTTTATGAAAAGACTATTCATCTATTTTATTGGTGTCAGTTTAGCCTGTTCGTATTCCTGTTCCAAAAAGGAACTTGTCTCGCACTATGAGAGACCAGATTGGCTGAAAGGCAACGTTTGGGAGGTTTTGGACAATCGGAAAGAATTCTCCATTTTTTTAAAAGGTGTCGAACGTGCTGGTTTTAAAGAAATATTGAATGGCAAGACAATCGTGTCCGTCTTTGCGCCTAGCGATCCAGTGTTTTTGAACTATCTGAAGGACAGAAACCTGACCTCAATAGAACAGATCCCTATCAACGAATTGAAAAAGATTATCGGTTATCATCTTATTTATTATTCCTATGATAAGAGTCGACTGATGAATTATCAACCACAAGGGAGCCAAAATGTACAACCTGCTTTTGCGGGTCTGTATTATAAGCATCGTACCAGGAGTCAGGATTCTATCAGTGAAGAAATTGATGCAACAGACGGAAAGTTGAAAAAAGTATATCATAAGGACCGGTTTGTGCCCATTCTTTCGACAACACATTTTCAAACGAAAGGAATTGATGCGAAGCAGAATTATGAATATTTTTTCGGATCAGAAAGTTGGTCTGGAGAAAATGGTTTTAATGTCTCGAATGCCGGAATTACGGAATATGATATTCCAGCGGATAATGGTTATGTGTATGTGGTCGATCAGGTAATTGCTCCCTTACCAACCATTTATGAACGTTTGGCTCAAAGTGCAACCTACAAGGATTTTTTGTCTGTTTATGATCGTTTTCGAAACTATACATATGATGAACAAGCGAGTATAAACTATGCGGCGGCAGGAGACTCCTTATTTTTAGTTAACTATGGTGCCTTACCCGCAATTGCTTCAGAATGGTCGTATAACGGTGAATCAGGTATCCCAGACTACGCCAATCTCGGAGATCTTTCTTATAAAGCTTTTAATGTATTTGCGCCCAACAATCAAGCTTTGTCTACTTTCTTTAGTCAATATTTTAAAGCCTATTACCCTTCCATGAAAGATGTGGACATGTTGCCTTTGGCCATGATGCTACGAAACCATGTATATGCGGGAAACGTGGTCTTTCCTGCTGAAATCGGTAAAAATCCAGATATTAAAACAGTCGATGGAATTCCTATTGTTTTCAATACACAATCGGATGTGGGAGATAAAGCAATCGCCTCCAATGGAACATTTTATGGTTTAAATAAAGTCTTAATTCCCGAAGCTTTTAATAGTGTAACGGGACCGGTGATGGTCAATCCGAAATATAAAATTTTTATGTATATGCTGTATAACTCTGGCATGTATAAAACGTTGTCGAGTAGAGATATACGTTACACGCTGCTGATTCCGTCCGATGAAGAAATTCTAAATACACTTTATGGCGATAGCTATATCTTCTGGAATGAAGGTAGTCCTTTGATCTTTGGAGATGAAGAGGTGCAGATTCAAAATAACGATGGCGTTAAAGTAGCCATGTCGCAACGTCAACAGGAACTGTTTGTTTCCGAACATATTGTGTATGATGATATCACCAATTTGGCGGGTACCAAAGTGTACCGGACCCGAAATCCATATAACTATATATTTACGAAAGATGGAAGCATGTATTCGACAGCTAGCTATAATAGCAATGAGGCAGTATCCGTGATGCCAATCGCGGGAAATTGGTATAATGGAAAGAGTTTCGAAGCAGCTCAAACTTTGTTGGGAGAAACGCGAACGATCAAGTTTACGTTGATCGGCGCTGAAGCCAGTAGCAACCCCCTAAATAAATACGCAGAATTCTCGAAGTTATTGGCGAAAGCAGGTATGATTGATGCAGGTAGTTCGCTTTCCTTTCTTTTTGGTAATCGCTTTATACTGTTCGCACCAGACAACGCTACCGTTTTGTCAGGTATCGCCGCAGGTCTCATTCCAACAGATAAAACAGCCCTGACGGAATATCTCAAATCCTATTTTGTTTCTATTGCTGACAATTCTCTTGGCGATTATCCTTTTCCGGGTTTTGGCATCCAAGGAACCTGGAATACGACACGAAGAACAGGTTATAACGTTTATCGGCAGCTTACCTTAGTGGATCAGGGGACAAACTTGCGCCTGAAAGATTCGGATGGGACGAGCATTCCGATCGTAGAATATCTGCCACAAGTATTTAATGATGGGGCTGTCTATCATATTAATAAACTTTTAAAGCCATAGGCATGATTTCATTCGCATTGATTTCATTACCATAAACTAAAATTCATGAAGCTAAATATATTTTTAATGATTACCTGCATTGCTTTTGTGCTACCCGTTTTTGGCCAACCGGCAAAAGTCTTGACAGGTAGTGTTCAAAGTGTGCAAAACGCGCCTTTGGCAGGGGCTTCCGTTTATATCGAAAACAAGGATAATCGGAGTCTGATGGGCGCTTCAACAGATAATTTAGGCCAATTCACCATCGCCGTCCCCTCCGGTGAAGGGCTGACTATTGTCGTTGCCTGTATCGGTTACAAAACAACAAAAATACCATTTAAGGGACAAGGCAGTGTGATCATCAAACTCGTTAAAGATGATCGGGTGATGGACGAAGTAGTGATTACGAAAGAGAAAGCCAATACTAAAAACAATATGGGGATCAGCTACCGTAATCAGGTTTCGGCGACGGAACGCTTTGATATGAAGGAATTGGAAGCTTTACCTTTTGCATCTATTGAAAGCGGGTTACAAGGTAGGCTAGCCAACGTTGATATCGTATCCAGTGCAGATCCTGGAGCAAGAAGTTCAATACGTATTAGGGGTACATCTTCATTGAATGGTAATTCCGAACCGTTGATTGTGGTTGATGGAGTTCCCTATCCAACATCCATAGGCAGTGATTTCAACTTCTCTACTGCAAATGACGAGGATTTTGGCGGTTTGGTCAATATTTCTCCTAACGATATTGAGTCAATTGAGGTGCTGAAGGACGCAGCGGCCACTGCTATTTGGGGATCCAAAGGAGCAAATGGTGTCTTACTCTTTACGACTAAAAAAGGGCGGAAAGGTAAAACCCAATTTGCATTGTCCAGCAAATTGGATGTTAAGCGCGAAGCAGAAACCATTCCTATGTTAAATGGAGGGCAGTATGTTGCGATGGTGCAAGACGCCGTTTGGAATTCAGTGAATGACCTCGGATATAGTGCCGCACTACCCTACCTCAACTTACTCTATAATACTAACGAAATCAAATATGATCCGTCATGGGTTTATTTTAATGAGTATAATCAAAATACCAATTGGCTTGACCAGGTAACCCAGGTGGGACATTTCGAAGATAATTCGCTTTCGATTAGTGGCGGAGGAGATAAAGCTACCTATAGGCTGTCACTCGGCTTCTTAAATGATGTCGGAACAACCAAAGGGACCAAGCTGAATCGTTATAATTCACTGTTGAGCCTCAATTATAAATTTTCCAATAAATTTAATATCAATGCCGACATGTCCTATTCCATTAGCGATCGGAAGAATTTTTGGACGGGTGAAGATGTAAGTACGCCAAGAGGTATGGCAATGACGAAAATGCCAAATATGAGTCCTTACGTCATCGGGGAGGATGGCCAATATACAGATCAATATTTTACGCCTAGGATAAACTTTCAGGGTTCATTTGGAGATAACCAAATGTTCAATCCGGTAGCCATGGTGAATGAATCAATCAATAATACTGTCGGCGAGCAGGCAAGAGTCGTCTTTCGAGGGATCTATAATATTATTCCAGCGCTTCAATATATTGGTACAGTTGGATTTGATACCAGGTCAACGAAAAATCGAAAATATTTGCCGCAGGCTGTTACCGGAGTTATCTGGACCGATCCGTTCTTCAATAGGGGATCGGATATGCTGTCAGATGAGTTATACCTAAACACCGAGAATAAATTTATATTCAATAAAAAGATAAAAGAGCATAGCATTGTTGCTACGGGCTTATTACAGACAAATGAAGCACGAAAGTTTAGCTATGCCAGTGAGACATCAGGAAACGCATCATCATCTTTAAGTGATCCAACCGCCGGCGGCGCCGTCGTGAATATGGGGTCGGGAAATTCTAAAACACGGAATATCGGTGCGATTTCCAGTTTGCATTACGCATATAAGGATCGTTATATCGTCAGTGGTACATACCGTTGGGAGGCCAACTCCAGTCTCTCGGCACAACATCGCTGGAAAGGGTTTCCCTCAATTGGCGCTGCCTGGCACCTCGGTGACGAAGAATTTATTAAAAAACTAGGTCTTGTCAGTACCGCGAAACTTCGCTTTAGCTGGGGGAAAAGTGGAAATGCCCCTTCGGGCGCTTTCACTTATTTGGGCACGTTTCAGCCGATCACTCCAGGTTATATTGATATGACTGCTGTGGGACCAGTATCCATTCAATTGGATAATCTTAAATGGGAGACGATAACTCAAACTGATTTTGGTGTCGATCTCTCTTTCTTTAAAAATAGACTTCAATTTACGGGTGAGCTATATAATCGGGTTACAACGGACCTCCTACAAAAGGACGTGACATTACCTTCATCCACGGGCTTTGGTAAAATGAGGTATTACAATTCAGGGAAATTAGCCAATAAAGGTTGGGAATTGATTTTCAATGCCGAGGCTATCCGCTCCAAAGATTTTGGTCTCTCCATTAATGCGAATGTATCACGCAATAGAAATGAAGTTATTGTACTACCGGATAATATGCAATTTGAGAACTACAACTTCGGAAACGGTAAATACGCCCATAAAATTATTGAAGGAAATCCCGTTGGCTCATTTTATGGCTACCATTATCTCGGTGTTTATCAGAACGAACAAGATACCTATGCAAAAGATTTAGATGGTCAGGTCATTCATGATTTACAGGGACAGCCCGTATTTATGATGAATGGTAACAGGCGGGTATTTGCCGGCGACGCCAAATACCAGGATATCGATGGTAATGGTCTGATCAATCAATATGACATTGTTTATTTAGGAAATGCAATGCCTTTATTTACGATGGGCGGGGGAATAAATGTGCGCTACAAAGCATTTGCGCTAAGTACTTTTTTACACGGTAGGTTTGGCCAGAAAGTAGTCAATCAGGTACGGATCAATACGGAGAATATGTATGGAACAGCTAATCAAAGTACTGCAGTACTTGGACGATGGCGCCAGGAGGGAGATGTTACTGATATACCGAGAGCGCTATACGGTGAAGGTTATAATTACCTGGGATCGGACCGCTTTGTAGAAGACGCGTCTTTTGTGAGATTAAAAATGATCTCTTTAAAATATGCGCTTCCTAAAAAAGTAATAGAGCGGTGGGGGTTGACACGGTGTGAAATATTTA
This sequence comes from Sphingobacterium athyrii, assembly GCF_003071065.1. Classification (GTDB taxonomy): domain Bacteria; phylum Bacteroidota; class Bacteroidia; order Sphingobacteriales; family Sphingobacteriaceae; genus Sphingobacterium; species Sphingobacterium athyrii. Next base: position 651,339 of record NZ_QCXX01000004.1, read on the forward strand.
CCACAGTTCAGGATGTATTTACATGGACCAATTATTCCGGACAAGATCCAGAAGTTTCCCTATCAAGTAATATCTATATGTTAAGCCAGGATAATGCAAGCACGCCCCGTCCAAGACGTTTCGCTTTGGGGGTAAATGTAAATTTTTAAAAAGTAAGCGTATGAAAATAATATATAAAATAATGTTGTTGTGTCTACTCTTGCCAGCAACATCTTGTCAAAAATGGCTTGATCTTAAACCACAGAACGAACAGGTCAGTGATGCTTATTGGACCAATAAGGCTGAAGTCGAAGCCGTATTAGGTGCGGCTTATGTCAAATTGCAAGGCGCTGTTAAAACTATGTTAGTATGGGGTGAAGGTCGGGGAAATACATTGAGCTTAGGCGGCTATGTCGACGTCGATCTCTCACGGTTAAAAAACTTCTCCCTTCTACCGACAAACAGTTATGCAAAATGGGGTGAATTCTATCAAATCATTAATTACGCGAATATGGTGATAAAATATGCGCCTGCTGTGGTAGAAAAAGATCCTTCGTTTAACCAGGCCACGATGGCGTCATTTTTATCTGAAGCTTATTTTCTGAGAGCGCTCAGTTATTTTTATATCGTCAGGAGCTTTGGAGAGGCGCCATTGATCTTAGAACCCTATATGGATGATCAGCAGGCTTACGAATTGCCAAAATCGTCCAAAGCCCAGCTTTTTGAACAAATTATTCAAGATCTAACGGTCGCCGCAACCAATGGCAAGGAGATCTGGCCTACCGTTTGGGAAACCAAAGGGCGCTCGACAAAATGGGCTATACAGGCTTTATTGGCAGACGTCTATCTGTGGTTGGGCAAATACGATGAAGCGATTATTTCATGTAATGCAATATTGCAATCGGGCAAATATGGACTTATACAAGGAACTGTTAATAACAAAAACAACTGGTTCAGTATTTTTAATCCGGGCAATTCCAACGAAGGAATTTTTGAAGTCCAATTTGATTATTCCAAGAACCAAACAAATAAATTGATGGAGATATTCGGGTCAAACTATAATTGGATCATATCCAACTACTGTGTATCTCTTTTTATAGAAAATGCCGAAGATATCCGCGGTGTAGGGGCGTCTTATGAAACGATTAGCTACAAGCTTTGGAAATATTTAGGGGCAGAGGGAAATACAACAATCCCTAGACCCTATAGTGATCAAAACTGGATCATCTACAGGATAGCGGATATTTACCTGATGAAAGCCGAAGCATTAATCATGAAAGGAGAAAGCTACTATCCGCAGGCGGTGGAATTGATAACGGCAATTCGTTCCCGGGCAGCTATATCCAGGCCATTGGAGGCCGGAAGTACTGAATTGGATCTACTGAAAGTCTTAATGGAGGAGCGGGCGCGCGAGTTTGTCGGGGAAGGAAAGCGCTGGTTTGATTTATTACGCGTAGCACAAAGAGATCAATATAAATATAAGGAATATTTGATCGAACAAGTGTTATTGGGTGTATCGGGTGCTTCGACCCCCGTCATTAGATCCTTATTGCTCAATGAAAATGCACACTACTTGCCGATTCATGCCGATGAATTAAAGTATAATAAATTGCTCGTGCAGAACCCGTATTATGAAAACCTAAATTAATGCAAAAATGAAAAAGAATCTTATTCCTCTTTCTAAAATTGTGCTGCTTTTTATTGGATTATTTTCGATCATACTTACCGCGTGTAAGGATGATTTTGAAAATAATACCTATTCGGCCTACGAAGATTTGCCGATGGCTGTATACCTCAAAAATCAACCCGAAAAATATGATTTATGGGTGAAAGTCCTCGAAAAAGCAGATTTATACAATACATTAAATATTAATACCATATATACGCTCTTTGCTCCGGTTAATGAAGGTGTCGAACGATATCTAAAAAAAATGAAGCTGACTTCGGTAGATCAAATGACAAAAGAAGATGCTAATTATTTGGTACGCTATCATCTTATCCCCAATGTTTCAATTGATCTTGGTCAGTTTCAAAGTGGTGCAATATCAGACTTAAATGCTACTGACGATAATCTGTTCGTTGAATTTAAAGAAGGCGGATTGGATCAGATCTATTTGAACGGAGTGTCTAGATTTAATGCTTTTGATGTGAAAGTGATCAATGGTATTATCCATGGTATTGACGATGTTTTAGAACCGTTGACAGCGACTATATTGGATCGCTTGAAGGATGGTAAGCATAGCATATTTTACGGTTTGGCAACTGCGACAGGATATGACGAGCGATTAAATACGGTGTATACCACAGGTACGGATCCGGATGGAAATCCAATTCAACAGCGATTCAGATATACCGCGTTTGCCGTAAGTGACGATGTTTATCTGAAAGAAGGTATCCATACGTTGGCGGAGTTATTAAATAAACTGGGCGCATCGGGTTCGGATCTAAAATCGCCAGAGAATCCTGCCAACCGTTATATGGCTTACCATTTATTAGCGCAACAACGCTCGTTTGCCGACTTAGGAACATTCCCTGCTGGAGCAACGAAAATGAATTTGGAGACAATGGCACAATACGAGTTGATCAAAATTAGTGAAGGTGGGGACGGCTTGGTTATCAATGCGACTGGAGATGCTGGTAGCGCTATTCAGTTCAATGAGATTAATATCCCGTGTAAGAATGGGGTAATCCATGAGGTTGACAGTTGGATGCCAATTTTTGTTCCTGAGCAGGTTAAAGTGGTCTGGGAATTTACAGATTACCCCGATATCGCTGCCAATGTTACACAATACAGAAATCCAAGCTTAGGTGCGCAATACAATAAGACCTTTGTTGCGGCTGATCTAAAGAGCATTCTATGGCAGGCGCAACCAGAGACAAAGTTAAATGTCCTGATTTATCGTAATAACAGGAGTGCGGATGGTGTTTGGTATACTGGAACACTGAATTATGATCATTTACGCGTGGAGTTGGGAGAATCAGGCTGGATTCAGATGCAAAGCCCGACGATTGTAAAAGGAAAATATAAAGTGAAGTTGACATGGCCGAGCACAAAATATGCTTCAAATACAGGTATATGTGCCTTTGTGTTAGACAACGAAATGATTTATCCGCGATTGGTTATGTCCAATACGAGCTCAGACAAGATCATGTCACAGGATTTAGGAACCGTTGAATTTACTGAAACAACTAACCATACCCTGCGCATATTGTCCCTGGATGGTAAATTGCTGACGTTGGATTATATCCAATTTGAACCGATTAATTGACCGAATTAAATGAGATCTAATTATATACAGATGAAAAATATTGTAGGAATTCTCCTGTTGATGCTGGTTGTGGCAACAGGGTGTAAAAAAAATTGGAATGATCATTATGAGGATCAGGGAACCGTTTCCGATCTAGATTTATTAGCTTATCTGAAAACTCAACCACAATATAGCCTATTCGTCTCTAAGCTGGAAGAATATGGGATTGCAGAAGAGTTGTCACGGGATCAAGAATTAACAATCTGGGCCGTACCTAACGATCAGATGGCAGTCTTGGAAGCATCTACAGAAAATAAAGCTTCGATTCTAAAATATCATATCAATAATCTAAAATATGATAGCGGAAAGCTCAAAGATGGTTTAAAACTAATTACGTTAAATGGAAAGTACCTGATGGTTTCCCGTAAGGATGATCAGCTGCACGTTGGTGACGCAGCGCTAACAAAAGCAAATCAATTTTGTAAAAATGGAGTGGTCCATGAAATTGACCAATTGTTAACCCCTGATGTTAGCATCTATGATTATCTCCGTGGACTTGGAAGCGATTATTCTATCATCAGAGATAGTGTTCTTGCGATGAATGATACTATTTTCGATTTGTCAAATAGTATTCCAATTGGTGTTGACCCTACGGGAAATACGCTATACGATTCTGTATTTACCATTACGAATCCAATTTTTGAAAAGGCAAATATTCGCTCGGAATTTGCAAATGTTACGATGTTTTTACCAAGTAATCAGGTTATTAAAAACTGTTTTGACGACTTAAAACGTCTCTATGATCAATTTGGGAAACAATTTTTGAAAGAAGATTCATTAATCGCCTATAGTTGGATCAAAGAGGCAATTTTTTATAATGAAATCATTGATAATTATGGTACGAAGGATCTCACATCGGCATTTAATCGAGTATGGAAGCCAACAGTGCAACTTGTGGATCCTCAATATAAACGGATGAGCAATGGCCGAATTTTTAATGTTACCAAATTAAAGATTCCCAATAATGTTCATATTCGAATGATAAAACAGTTGTTTCATTATTATGAATATGTGCCTGAGCATGAAAAGCCAGATCTATTTACTTTAGCAAATGTGACCGGTATAGAACCAAAAGATCGGGACAAAGTGTCTTTTCCGACATTGGGAATAGAGTTAACCTATAGAACATTATTGTTTAGGGGCAATATCTCAGATAATCTACCCGCTTCTATCGATTTTACCCCGATTATGCTGGAGCGGAAACCAGACGGTTCCACAGGATATAAAGTGGTGGAGGTGCCTCCGGGAGAATATAATCTATATATGGGGTTCTTAGCGAAGAATCATCCCTTTGTCAATATCTATGTGGACGGCAAACTTATCGCTAAATCATTGAATGTAGAACCAGCTACGCCATGGAATTACGATCGTGCCACAAATACCGTACCTGGTACGAAATATAATGGCTGGGGCGGATTGGTTGGCCCCCTTGTTATCGAAGGTGATAAAATCCGATCTTTTAAAATAAAAGTTGAATTCGCCGGATTAGGAAAAGGGACTGTAGAAAATATAGAGCTATATCATTGGGCATTGATCCCAACAGTAAATAATTATTAATCAGATGAAATTTACGGATCTCATGTTTAGAAAAAAGAAACTTATTTGGAAACTGTCCATCACCTTGTCATTCTCCATATTCTGTGTGAATAGCTATGCGCAACATAGTATCCAAGGGAAAGTCGTGAATTCATATGATAAAACTCCGATTGAGGGAGCTGTCATTACCATTTTGAATTCTACACATACGACCAAGACAAAGGGGGATGGAACGTTTTCGTTAGATAAAATAATTGAAGAAGCACCGGTAATCCGAGTTTGGAGTCCTGGTTTTTTTGAATCAAGAATTGAGCTGTTAGGACGGAGCCAGATTGAAATAACCTTGGTTTCGGAGGGACGGGAACATTATGAAAATGTAGTTTCAGGATCTTTCTCATCGGCCAATTCAAGGATTTTGACAGCTAATGATTACCCTAAAGGCGCGACTACAGTTGAACAAGTACTCAAAGGGCAAATTGCAGGTTTGCGTGTTACCAACAAAAGTGGGATGCCCTCAGAAGGTGGTGCGTTAAATTTTAGAGGAATTCGATCGTTTGAAGCAAACAATAACCCATTAATTGTGGTCGATGAGGCTCCCTTTTTTCCAGATATGGATAATTCTCCGATTATCGGTGGATATTCGCGGAGTATTTTCGCCCCATTTAATCTTCAGGACATAAAAAGTATTCGGTTTTTAAAAGGAGCTGAAACGGCTCGTTATGGATCGTTGGGATCCAATGGCGTGTTAAAATTGGAAACCTCAGCATCAGATGATATGGAAACGGTCATCGAATACCATGGTAATTTTGGTATCAGCCACCAATTCAGAAGGCTCCCGTTATTGAATGATAGTCAGTATAAAAGTTATCTTGGCGCAGTGGGGATGACCAACTACAATGATATGGGGGAACTTTTAACACAATTTCCTTTCCTGAAAGATGATCCGAATTATTATTATAATTATCTGTACAACAATAAGACAGATTGGCAAGATCAGATTTATAGAAATGCTTTTGTAACAGATCACCATTTAAGGATCAAAGGAGGAGATGCTATCGCAAAATACGATCTCTCACTCGGCGTATTGAATCAGCAGGGTGCATTGGATTATACGAGCAACACACGATACAGCACCCGCTTGAATTCAACCATCGCTTTAGGACAAAAATTCGATTTGAATGCGATGATGGCGTTGACCTATAGTACCGGAAGATTGCAGGAACAGGGTATGCTAAAAACGACTAATCCCATGCTGGCTGCGATGTATAGAGCACCAATTCTTAGTCCTTATACAAAAGATAAAGACAATAACGTATTGAATGATTTGGATGGTGTTCGGCAATTTGGAGTATCCAATCCAATAGCTCTTTTGCAAACTGGCGATTTTACATCAGATATCTACGATGTTTTTGCACAGGCTAATTTACGTTATAGCGCTACAAAAAGTCTCCAATTTAATGCCTTGCTCGGATTCTATACAAATTATAGCAGACAGACAACCTTTGTACCGGGACTGTCCAGCGGAACTATTGTGCCTTTGGAAAATGGCATGGCCTTAAATACTGCGCGGTCTGGTGCGGGCAAATCGTCTAATATCTCATGGAATTTTTATGGAAGTTATTCCAGGCAGTATGGCAAGGATCAATGGGAAGCAGGTGCCGGTATACAGGGACTTCTGAACAGCCAGGAATACGATGCTGGTGCGGGGAGGAATACGAGTTCCGATTTTTACCGCACACTGAATTACGTAAGTAACGCTGGACGTAAGTTTTGGGGATACGATGAAGACTGGAATTGGATGAATATGTATGGTTTCCTTAATTACAATTGGCGTAGCTTGTTGAAATTAGATGTCAATCTTAGTGTTGATGGCACTTCAGTTACAGGCTCAAATGTCGGAAGGTTTGGGTTTTTCCCAGCTGCGGACTTATCCATTTTGCTATCTAACATGTCTTTTCTCAAGGAACGTGAATCGCTTAATAAGCTAATTTTGAAATTCGGTTATGCAAAAACCGGAAATAGCCGTTTTTCATCGAAGATTGGACAATCGTATTACAGCAGTCAATTATATCGACAACTTGCTGGAATTGTCGTTGGGAATATTCCCAACAATAAAATTAGATGGGAAGATAATCAAAACCTGCAGGGCAATCTGATCTTTTCCGGATTCAACCAACGTTTAAACGTGAATGCAGGTTATTATTACAACAGAGCTAGCCATCTTTTGAATGCGTTTTCAGTATCGCCGATAGCTGGGATCGATAAGATATTCTTAAATGGCGGACAAATCGACAATCATGGTTTGGAAGTAGACGTGAATTTCGCTTTTGTTGATAAAAAAGACTGGTCCTTTACGCTTGGCGGTAACCTATCCACATTAAACAGCACGGTGAAGAAACTTTTGAGCGTAGACCCCATATTGTTACAGCAGGAAGATGATGTTGTTCGCATTCATCAAGTAGGACAGTCTCCCTTTTCTTTCTATGGCTATCAATCAAATGGAGTTATAGCTAGCGCTAAAGAGGCCGAGCAATTGAATTTATACGATTATAAAAATAGAATGTTTTCTGCAGGAGATATTCAGTTTGAGGATATCAATAATGATGGTATTATAGATGCTGAGGATCGGATGGATTTAGGAAATAGTTTACCCAAATTATTTGGAGGTGCCTATTTCTCATTACGTTACAAGAAGTTTCAATTGCAGGGCCTGATGAGTTTTACAAAAGGAAATAAAGCTTACAATGCCGTGCGAAGAAGCCTCGAAGACCTGTCCAGTTATAACAATCAATCCATTGCAGCATTGCGCCGTTGGCAAACGGATGGCCAGCAAACGGATGTGCCACAGGCTCAATATGGAGATCCGATGGAGAATGCACGATTTTCCAACCGCTGGATTGAAGATGCTTCTTATATGCGGTTAGAGAACCTGTCGTTGTCTTATAGGTTTGGAAATCATAGACTTAAAATTCTTTCCAATTCGGAATGGTATATCGCTGCTGAAAATCTATTTACTTGGAGCAAATACTTAGGTCTAGATCCTGTAACGGCTTACAGCAATAATATGAGTTATACAGGTGCTGACTATGGGAAAATTCCATTACCTCGAACTTTTAAATTAGGTGTCAATATTAAACTCTAGAAAACGTATGAAAAGTTATCATATTCATTATGGCATAGCTGTGCTGTGCTTGTTTTTTACCAGTTGTTCCAAATACTTTGAAGTTAATACCAATGATATTTTGACGGATAAGGAATATGGAAAGGAAACAAACGAATTATATTCGGGATATATGGGCGTTGCCGCAAAAATGCAGACATTAGCTGATCAAACGGTATTCTTAAGCGAACTGCGTACAGATCTCCTTGAACCCACCGCAAATGCACCGCAAGATTTGTGGGATCTGTATAATTATAGAGAGAAAAAAGGAAATACCTTTGCCAATCCCCGGACTTATTATGATTTGATTGTAAATGCCAATGCTTATTTAGAAAAGATTATGGCATATCGCAAAGCGAATCCAAAGGCGCTGGAAGATGAACATTATAGGGCATTGATTTCTGGAACTATTCGTTTTAAGGTATGGACCTATCTCACGCTAGGAAAACTGTATGGTAAAGTCGCCTATTTTGATGACCCTAAGATTAACCTGGATAATGTTGCCACAATTCCCGTGATCTCCTTGAATGAATTGTTGCCTAAACTAGTTTCATTAATGGAAGCAGGACTAGATGGCGTTGATGGTAAGTATGTTGCGAACTGGGGAAATATTTTGTTCCCCGGTGTCAATACCAATCAACAGGATCTCACATGGAATATGATCTGTCCATCACCAGAACCGTTGTTAATGGAACTCTATCTATGGACAAAACAGTATTCAAAAGTTGTCGATATCGGTATCCGCTTTATTTATGACAATGGAAGTAATAAGTTTAAGGTGAGTAATGACGATTATAACGGCGAGTGGGTTCAGGTATTTACACGGGATCCAATCACGCGGACAAGAGTATTAATTAATATTGTTCCTTATGATTTCGAAAGAAATCAGACGAATCGTATGATCCAGTTTTTTTCAAATCTTACACCTTCAGTTTATTATTTAAAACCCACGGAGGTAGCGATGAAGAGATACCAGGAGCAAATTAGGTATGACGGTCATACACTGGGCGACCAATATCGAGGCGAGAATTACACCTATTATTTACAGAATGGAGATTGGGTCATTCGCAAGTTCTCCAGAGATCGGGAAAGTGCATCAGAAATATATAAAAATAACGTGCATATTGTAATATATAGAGATGCTGACGTACATTTTTTTATGATTGAGGCCTTAAATAATTTAGGACTATTTGACCAGGCGGAAGCGTTACTGAACGATGGCGTAGAGTTGTACCTTTCGCGAAATGCGGGCAATTTAAAGTACCCTTTTGATGATGCGGTGATGAATGTTAGCCTCGCCAGAAATTGGGGCATCAGGCGTCGGGTCAATCTTGCCCCCGTTTATCCTGAGGGTTTAAGCAAGGACGACTTGTCAACGGTCGAGAAAATGGATGCTTATAAAAAAGCGTTGGATAAATTGATTGTTAAAGAAACGTTGATGGAAAGTGCTGGTGAAGCAAAGGCATATTTTGCCCTAATGCGGATTGCCGATCGATGGAACGAGCCAGCAATTCTAGCCGATGTAGTTGCGCAAAAATACGCTGCTGGACAAGCGAATCAGATTCATCAATATTTGTTGGATAGAAAAAATTGGTTTGTTCAATATCCCTTAGAGTAAACTTAAATTATATTGTAAATAGTTGATTTATTGATGGTTTAAATAGAGGTGTGCCTTTTTTCTTATTAGAGATGCTTCCTAAAGAGGTAAATCGCCGAGTAAATGGTTGATTTCCCACTATGGAATCAGTTTTTTGACGGGTGTGTTAACGATTTTTCCGTGTGGAAAAATGAGCATTTCCTCTGTAGATCTTCTGCAAACGTCCGTCGAAATGAAAAAGTCCGGTGACTGTTCTGTTTAGTCGCCGGACTTTTTCATTTTTCCGCCTGTCAAAACGAAGAAGTCCAGTGACTAACTGATTCTTTCATGTGACTCGTTGAACATTCCACGTGACAGAATAGACCAAACGTTGTTCTGAAAGGTATTTTCATGTGGGGGAAACAACATTTTACTGCGCAAAATCGTCGAGTAAGGGCGCGGAATCAAGACAGTTCAGGACAGCTTCTATTTCTTTTCGTCGTACTTTTAGGATTGCCAATTTCTGTATACGTTTAAAATTCATTCTTAAAGTATATCCAAAACGTTCAATGCATATCGATATCTAATTGGTCAATAAATCGGTGTTAAAAATAAAGGATTACATATATGTTATTTAAAAAGATCGTTCTTTTCCTACAGTTGCTAGTCAGTATATTAACTTTGACAGCACAATCGATGTATCAACAGTTTGCGGATTCGGAGATGAAACGTTTCCCTGAGGCTTGGCAATTGGATCATGGTAAACGACTATATTTCGGGTATTCCCAAGGTTTAGGTTGTCTTGCTATGCTAAAAGTTGCCGAAAAGACCGGCGATAAAAAATACTTCAACTACGTAGAAAAGTGGGCGGATACACTCATCAATGAAAAGGGAGAAATTCATCTATACGAGCTCAGTGCCTATAATGTGGATTTTGTGAATTCCGGAAAAATACTCTTTGAACTTTATGAAAAAACTAAGAAAGAAAAATATCGTCTGGCTATTGAAACATTGGTTCACCAACTAAAATATCAACCTACAACACTCGAAGGCGGCTATTGGCACAAATTAATTTACCCCCATCAGATCTGGTTGGATGGCGTTTATATGACCGGGCCTTTTCTCGCTAAATATGCAAAGCTGAGCAAGGATGACCAATATTATGATAAGGCTATTGACGAAATTTTAATTACAGCTAAACATACATTGGATCCTAGGACAGGGTTGTATTATCACGCTTGGGACGAAAGTAAAAAGCAAGCTTGGGCAAATCCCCAAACGGGACAATCGCCCAATTTTTGGGGCAGAAGTATTGGCTGGTATTTTATGGCTGTCATTGATGTATTGGATGAATTGCCGTTGGATTATCCCAGAAGAGATAAATTGATTCAATTGGCTCAATCGTTAGCTAATACCCTTGCCAACTATCAAGATGATGAAGGCCTGTGGTGGCAAGTAATTGACCAGCCCAAAAGAAAAGGTAATTATCAGGAAGCGTCGGTCAATAGTATGTTTCTATATACCTATTCAAAAGGCATCAATAAAAAACACCTTTCCGAAAGCTACATGGCCTTGGTAAACAAATTATATCAGGGTATTCAAAAAAAGCTGTTAAAGCAAGAAAATGGATTGTGGACATTGATGCAGTGTAATGCTGTCGCTGGTCTGGGAGGCAATCCTTACAGGGACGGCAGTTATGATTATTACGTTGGTGAGCGGATTCGTGAAAATGATACAAAAGCAACTGGACCTTTTATTATGGGATGCATGGAAGCGGGCTTCTGAGGCAAATTGTTTTTGGGTGTTTTGTTTAAATATTTATAAACAAATCGTTAATTTTATAAATATTAAAATCTAACAATGACCAGTTCCGTAAATCAGTTTTTAAAGACCTTAGAAATCAGTGATTTTTCTGCTACTCCCAAATATTTGCAATTGGCAAATACGATTATCGATGCTGTTAAAAATGAAACATTGGTCAGAGATGATATGCTTCCTTCTATTAATGAGCTGAGTGCATATTTGGAAATATCACGTGACACTGTCGAAAAAGCGTACCGTTATCTTAAGAAAAATGAGATTATAGCCTCTAACCCGGGGAAGGGATATTATGTGAATAAAACGGATGTCGAATCTAAACTTAAGATAGCGCTCTTTCTGAATAAACTAAGTGCGCATAAAAAAATTGTATATGATTCCTTTGCCAAACAACTGAGTGATTATGCGAATTTAGATTTATTTGTATATAATTCAGATCTATCGTATCTGAATACGCTTTTGGGCAGTTTAACCAAAACATATGACCATTACGTACTCTTTCCACATTTTAAAGAGGGGAGAGACAAAGCACCGGACATTATCCGTAAGATTCCTGCCGAGAAGCTCATGTTGCTGGGAAAGTTCATTGAAGATGTGCCCGGAGACTTTCCTGCGGTTTACGAAAATTACGAACATGATATTTATACTGCATTGGAGGAAGCGAATGAAGTGTTGAGTAAGTACAAAAACTTGAAACTGGTATTTCCTGACTATAGTGATTTTCCAAAGGCTATTATCAAGGGATTTTATAAATTCTGTCAACAATACGCTTTTGACCATGAGCTGGTCTCTGACATAGATGAAGAGAAGGTAGAGAAAGGTACTTGCTATATCAATATTATTGAAGACGATCTCGTCAAATTGTTAAATAAGGTTATTCAAAAAAAATTGATCATCGGAAAAGATGTTGGTATCATTTCCTATAATGAGACGCCATTAAAGAAGTTTATTCTCAATGGCATTACGACAATATCGACTGATTTTGAGATGATGGGTAGGATGGCTGCCGAATTGATCATTAATAAATCCAAAGATCGCGTTGAGGTACCGTTTTATTTGAAATTGCGTCCATCGGTTTAATGTTAAGTTTATTGGGTTGACCTCAATCCCAATCCGGTGAAGAAGCGAATTGGGCGACGGACGGAACATAAAAGAGATTTCTAATAATAAAAAACAAAAGGCTGGTCTATCAAACCAGCCTTTTGTTTTTGGGGAGTCATCTTAAACTCCACCTATTTTTTTAATGTTTTTACCGGGAACAAATCAATCACTCCGGTCGCCACTTTACTGATGTTATTGATCGCTTTCTCCGGATTGTCTACATCCCCTGAACCCCGCGCCTGCCAGATCACGGTATTTGTTTTGCGGTCGATCGCTTCGATGATCAGGTGGCCATAACGATAGCGTTCTTTTGCAACGGGATAATATCCACCACCGTAATAGTAAGGTGAAAACCAAGGTCTGTACCAGCCCCAAGGACCGCCCCAGCCATAATATCCGCCACCGCCATATACCAGACGGCTTTTGTTATTAACGATCGTGATATAACGGAATAATAAATCGGGATTATCTTTTGAATATCGGAGTCCCTTCGCTTCCAAGGCAGCATTTGCCGCATCCAAAATGTTAGTTTTGGCAATATCATTGTCAAAATAAGACTTTGAAAGCGAGTCTACCGGTGGTAACCAGGCATACGTCTTGAAAGGGGTAAAATCCATCTTCTCTACCCGAGTGGTATTGTATTGGTAAGATGAACATGATGCCAGCGCAACGCAAAGCACCAAAAATAACAGAATCTTTTTCATCGTAGTAATTTATTTATTAACTGTGATGAATCTATCATGAGCAACCGTTTAGCTGTATACTCATAATGATTTCATGGCCTATATGGAACTTATATTTATTTAAATTGTTTTAAACTTTCTTAACTATTCGCTCTGGCCGCCCTCAAGCTGGTCAAAGCAATTATTATGGCAATTCACTTTTGTACTGTACAGCACCTATTTCAATTTATTTATGTTAGACAAAAAACTATAACTATGGTTTAATGCTAATTGTAAAATTAATACGGATATTTTGCTACCAGTGGAATCTGTCTTCCCACACCAAAAGCTTTGGGGCTGACCCGCAGAATTGGCGGTGCCTGAAAGCGTTTAAATTCAGCATTATTCAGTAATTTACTCACTCTTTCTACTAACGCTTTTTCGAATCCCATTGCTACAACTTCGGAACCGCTCTTTTCATTTTCAATCAATTCATATAAGATCTTATCCAGCAGGTCGTACTCCGGCAGAGAATCTGAGTCTTTTTGATCGGGACGCAATTCTGCGGATGGGGCCTTTTCGATGGTGTTGACCGGAATAATTTCACGCTCCCGATTGATATAACGCGCCAGTTCATAAGCGCTGGATTTATAGACGTCGCCAATGACCGAAATGGAGCCCGCCATGTCGCCATACAAGGTGCCGTAACCTACAGCGGCCTCGCTTTTGTTGGAAGTGTTTAATAGGATGTTGCCAAACTTGTTTGAGATAGCCATTAAGATAACAGCACGTGCACGTGCCTGTATATTTTCTTCGGTGGTATCGGGCTTCAAGTTTTCGAAGAGAGGAGCGAGCGTATTTTCGTATGCAGAAGCGATATCTTTAATGGGGACGATATGGTGTTTGCAGCCGGTATTGCTCACCAGATCCATTGCATCTTTGATGGAATGGTCTGAGGAATAGACAGAGGGCATTAAAATGGAAAGCACATTGTCTGCACCGAGCGCTTCACAGGCCAGGGCCGCAACCAGGGCTGAATCTAATCCTCCTGATAAACCTAACACCGCTCTTTTGAATCCTGATTTTTGGAAATAATCGCGTAATCCCAAAATTAATGCGTCATGGATCAAGGCGATCTCCGTTGCAGGATCTTTTATCGTTGCGGTGGTTGAGGTAATATTTCTCTGATGATAGGTGACATATTGTAGGTCTTCTTCAAATCGTTTTAATTCAGCAACCTTTGTTCCGTCCTTGTTGAATGCGAGAGATCTGCCATCGAAAATAATATCCATATGTGCACCCACCTGGTTGACATAGATCAGAGGACGATTGGATTTCTCGACTTGAAGGGAGAGCACTTTAACGCGCTTTTCAAAATGTGTGTACGAGAATGGCGAAGCTGCAATATTGATCAGCAGATCGGGATTCTCTTTTCGCAGTTCGGCCATAGGGTCACCTACATAGGAGTTGCCGCCCTCATCGTCATCCCAGAGATCTTCACATATGGTCAGGGCAATTTTTACACCGTTCAATGTGATGCAGTCAAAACGTTTGTTGGGTTCAAAGTAGCGGTATTCATCAAATACATCGTAATCTGGTAATAAACCTTTTTTTACAATATTTCGAACAGCTCCCTGTTCGATAAATACGGCAGTATTGTAAAGCGCTTTTCCTTCGGGATCGCTGTTTGTGACAGGAGCACCGATAATACAGGCTATGTCTAAGCAGTGGGCTGCAATCTGATGGATAGCTTCGTTGCACTGTTGTTTAAATACCTTACTTCGTAGCAGGTCTTTGGCCGGATAGCCTCCGATAGCGAGCTCTGCAAATATGATAAGATCTGCCGATGCCTCTTTGGCTTGGTTGATTGCTTGAATTATTTTTTTTGTATTTGCTTCAAAATTGCCAATATGGTAATTCAATTGTGCTAAAGCTATTTTCATCCTTGTTTATTTTTCCAATTTATTAGATCGCCATTGCCACATACGAAATCCTGATAAGTTCCTGTTTTTTTACGCACATCATTAAATGTCGTATATATTGACAAAAGCTGCTACACAAATTTATTCCTTTTTATTGAAAGTGTTTTGTTTATTGATATTGTTTTTCTAAAAGAATTCAGGGTTTCATTATCCCGCTTATTTTTCCTTAAAAAGCCATATCATTTTCTGACTCAGGAGACCGGAGTATGGTCTTTCATCAAATCTGGAACAATACTGCTTCAAAATGCGTTTAAAAGTATCGCAATACCCAAACAAAGTCACTAACCTGTTACATTTTGCTAAATTGTTTTAACATAATTTTAACAACGTTAAATGCTGTTAAATTTCTTGACATAAAAGGGAATGTATGTTACCTTTGATATATCAAAACAGAAAGATATATACAAAATAATATATAAAGAACTTTTCATAATTTAGGTTAATAATTGGTTAGGTAAAGCTCGGAGTTCCCCACTTCGAGCTTTTGTTTTTTAAAAGCTCTCCTTATTCACTCATTACACTGGTCGGACATAGAGTTTTCAATCGGCTGGATTTCTAAGTCGAGAAATGCACTTATTGTTCTAGTTGGGATTTATTATTTGAGCAGATTGAAGGTTGCTATTTTCTGGTAGCCAATGGAAAATATAATGCGGTGTTATTTGATAAGATATATTTGTTGATTAACGGGAAAAAACATAAAAACGCCTAAAGTCAGAATTTGCTTGAGGCGTTTTTATGTTTGTATTTTATGAATATAACGGTTCTTTTTATAGGAGGATCTTATTTGATGTCAATGACTTCAATTACAAAATCCAAGGGAGAATTAGCGGGGATTTTTCCCATTGCGAGACTCCCATGCGCCCATCTGGAAGGTACCATAATATGGATCTTAGCTCCTTTTTGAAGCCCTTTTTCGGTCAGCCCGCCTAGTTTCATGTCTCCAATCCTTTTTGGTGCAAAGGCGAATGTCCAGGCCGGAATAATTGTGCTGTCGAAGGGATATTGATAGCCTGTATTCGTTCTAATGTTGAAGGTTGATGTTTTGCCTGCTTCCGTTTGATCAAAGATATTCCCATTCAAAAGTTTTCCTACATATTTTACGGTAGGAGAAAATTTAAGATGTTTTGCATTTAGTGTATCTATTATTTTGTAGGTATAGGTACCCGTTCCTGTGGCAAGCATCTCATACCAGATTCCCGTTTCTGCATCATACTGTGCATCAGGAAACTTGCTTTCAACATAATTTTTAAGTAGGACGGAATCTGTCTTAAATTGCTCAGTCGCATTATAAATAGGAATATCGTCGTTTTTATTGCAGCTAACATTCAGCAGAATGAGGGCTACGATTCCTAAAAATAAAGGCGATAAAAACTTATTCATAGCATGATTAATAGGTCTTCAAAAACTTTTTTTTGATGGTTTTTGAATACCTATTGTGTTTTCTGTAAGACTATTTATTTTTAATATCAACAACTTCAATTGTAAAATCTAAAGGTGATTTAGCTGGAATCGAAACGTCTGAAGAGGAGGAGCCTTGTTTGCCCGTATCACCATAAGCCCAAGGAGACGGGGTAATGATGCGGATTTTAGATCCTTTTTTTAGACCTTTTGATGTAAGGCCACCTGTTGGGATGTCTTTACCGTTATAAGAAATTGATTTTGGTAAAAAGGCTATTTGCCAAGCGGTGATCACCTGAGATAAATTCAATGTAGCGGTTTTTCCCTCTTCGGTTTGTTGGAATATTGTGCCACTGGGAACGAGTTTACCAATATATTTCACTGTAGCATCAGGGGCAATAATTGCTCCGTTTGAATTAAACGAATAGCTGTATGAAGCCTCATCTCCAGTAGCTAAAAGCTGGTAGGCTAAGCCTAGAGAATCAATATATTGTACGTTCTGAAGCTGGTTGTCAGCCACATATTTTTTGATAATAGGAAATTGTTCTTCAACGCGCTTATTGTTGATGGAATCCTGAATGCGTTGTTTTTCCAACTGTTCTCTTTCCCAAGCGGCATAGTCAAAATTGTCTTTGTTACAGCTAGCAAAAAAGATCGAGGCCAGTGTTAGCCCAAAGAATAAGGTAGATAGTAGTTTTTTCATGGTATTGTGTTTTTAAAAAAAAGCCATTTTCAACATGAAAATGGCTTCCATAAATAAAAAGTGTTTTTTAGATTGAAGTGGCTTTTTCCATACTTACTACCTCGATCGTATATACCAATGGAGAATCAGCAGGAATTGATGGACCATCACCAATTTTATAGGTTCTATTATCAAATCCCCACACAGAAGGTGTAACCAATTTAATTTTTGAACCCTTTTTTAAGCCCTTAGGTAAAAGTCCCAATAATTTTTTCTCAGCTCCATTGCTGTTAATGGATTCTGGAACGAATGCAAAGAACCAGCATGCACCAAGAAACTGTCCTTGTGTTGTTTCAGTATAAGTAATTCTTAAATCAGAATAATTGGCTGGAGTTCCTTCTTTTGTTTGAGCGAATACTGTCTTATTGTTATCCATTAACTCGCCTTTATAGTTGACACTGATTTTAGGAATACCTGTAGTATAGTCGAATGGATCTCCCGTTCCCTCATTTAAGACCTCATACCATATTCCAATAGAGTCGGAAGAAAATTTCGGATTTGTAAAATTTGCGGCAGCATAATCTTTGATTGCCTGTGCTTGCTGTTTTTTGGTTTTATATTGTCTGATCTGTTCTTGTCTAATCTGTTCGTTTATAGCATCATAATCGATGTTATCTTTGCTACAAGATGCGAAGATCATTCCCAGACACAAAAATGCCATTAAAAATTTCGTGATATTTTTCATAATTTCTTAAAGTGTGTATTAATTATAAGATTCCAAACGCAGGTTCATTTGGTTTCGCTACACAAATATGTTAAATTATTCTAAAAAAACACCTAACTCTTTTGAATTCAGATATTTTTGTTGTATGTTTTTTAAGCGAAATTCGCTATCAAATCGAAGGATGCTCGGGAAAACCATTTGTTTTCCCTGCAATAACAGTAGCGCCAAAGGATGGTACTGACCAGTTTTTTTTCTGTTGGATTCAGCTTTCCAGATGCTTTGATCAAAGCTGATCTCCGCCACGGATTCCGCATCCAGACTAACTGCATAATAATTTTTATTGATCACAGTGACAAGATTCTGCTTAGTGAATATCTCCCGTTCCATCTTCCGGCAATAGCTACACCAGTCGGTATGGATAAAAATAAGGGTTTCCCGCGGTTCGACTGCAAGTAAAGAATCGAGCTGTTCAAA
This sequence comes from Sphingobacterium athyrii, assembly GCF_003071065.1. GTDB lineage: Bacteria > Bacteroidota > Bacteroidia > Sphingobacteriales > Sphingobacteriaceae > Sphingobacterium > Sphingobacterium athyrii. Next base: position 669,739 of record NZ_QCXX01000004.1, read on the forward strand.
ACTGACCCAATTGATCCGCTCCTGCCCAAAATGGAGGAGCGGATAAAATAATGCGATCAATAACATGCTTATTTTCCGGCAATATTTCATTGTTTTTTTATTAGCGTCTATTTCTCCGAATGGCAATTTCTTAATGAAAATGACCAACGCGGAGTCCGAACGTAAAGGTTCTCGGACGTGTTGGCCCATAAATATAATCTGAATCCCGTAAAGCGCCTTTGTCAAAATCCTTTTGAAAAGCGTTGAACATATTCTGGACGCCACCAAAGAATTCAATGCTGAAGTCCTTGTGGACAGGAAGTGTATAGCCCAGCCGTAGGTTTAATTCAACAAAATCTCTTGCATTTTTTAAGGTCATGATATCTTGCTGGATATGGGGTACAATCATTTTACCGGTATATACTCCGGTCAAGTCAACTGCAAACCGTTTTGTCGCTTTTAGGTTCGTATTCATATAACCGTAGATATTGGGTGTCCGGACATATTTCTTTGTCCAGATATCATGGGCATCCTCTTTGCCTTCATAGATCAGCTGATCTTTTTTATAACGCGAGCGTTGGATTGTTCCTCCGGTCTGGAAGGAAAGCCAGGATGAAGGGGCAATATTGATTTCGATGTTGGAGCCATACACGCGTGCGCCTTCTCCATTTTGCATCTCCTGAATAATCAACCCATCCTTTTCTGAGGCCATAATGTTGACAAACTGATTGTTGAGATCTGTGTAGAAACCTTCGACAAGCAAGCTTGTCTGTACATTTCCAAAGTTTTTATTGTAACTGAATGATCCTGTATAGGCATTGGAATATTCGGTTTTTAAGTTTTCACCAATAAGGACAAAAACCTGGTTGCCGCCGATCGAGGTCACGTGCATGTCTTCATTAAATGCCTGCGGCGCCCTGAAACCACGTGCATATCCACCCCTGAACTGCAGGTCTTTCGTGATATCATAAAGAACAGTTAATCGTGGGCTGAAGGTACCAAAGCGTTGATCTGAATTCCGATTTATACCTGCAAGACTGTATTTACCATCTACATACGTGTAATCGTAGCGGGCGCCAATCAGTGTTTTCAATGTTGAAAAGGGTTTCCATTCGTATTGTGCATAAGTACCCAACCCCTTATTCTGCTGGTCAATCGTCCGCTTATAGCCGGGAATCTCATCCTGGGTGTCGTTATAGGAAAACTCTACACCTGCTGTAAATACATCTTTTTCAAAATTGTAGGTGTATTGACTTCCTAAAACAAGTGCAATATCATCTGTTTTTCCATACGAATTGGATGCAAGTGTACTGTCAGCGCGTGTGGTTCCGCCACCAAGACCGCCATAATAGCTGTCACGTTCGGTTTTCTGAACGGAACCATAAGCCGACAGCTTGTGTTTGTAATCTTCGGAATAATGATCGTAGGTGATTCCGCCAACAATGGAACTGGTTTGCAATTGCTCTGTGATCTGAGTCAGGTGAGGTGCTTTATCAAGCTGATCTCCACCCCGACGGAATTCATTGACCGTGCTGAAATCAATGGTAATTTTATCCAGATCGCTCGGTTTGTAAAACACCTTGGTGCCAAATGTAGTATTTCGAAGCTTAGTGATTTCCGAAAATCCATCCCCATTGGAGTCGTAAGATTCCCTATTGCGGTGCATGCCATAAAATGTTGCGCCGGTTTTTAAGTCCTCTGCCACAAGGGAGGTGTTGAAGTCTACGGTGTTGTCCCAGCTTTTGCCGCCGATTAATGAATTGGTGGATTTTACCTGCCAGTCGTTCTCGACAGGGTCTTTTGTAATGATATTGATGGTTCCGGCGATGGCATTGGCTCCGAATAGTGCGGAGCCACCACTACGGACAACTTCGATCCGGTCAATCATACTGGTCGGGATCTGATCCAGTCCATAGACACTATTTAATGCCGAAAAAACAGCTCTACTGTTGATTAATATCTGTGAATATGGCCCTTCGAGGCCATTGAGTCTAACCTGTGAAAAACCACAGTTTTGACAGTTATTTTCCACCCGAACACCGGGTTGATAATTTAATGTCTCTGACATCGCAACGGATTGTGTCGCATTGAATAGTTTTGGACCAATGACATTGACCACAACCGGTGCATCCTTACGTTTGACACCGTAACGCGTAGCCGAAACGACAACCTCGTCGAGATTAAGGTTGTCTTCGTCAAGCTGGATCTGAAGCGGTGATTTTAAGGTGTCCAAACTGATCACTTTTGTCAGTGAGCGATAACCTACAGCGGAAATATTTAAAGTTACTTTGGGCGTAGTCAGGCTATTGAATTTAAAGTGTCCATCAGCATCTGATGTTGTGGCTGATTTGCTATTCTTTATGGTCAATGTGCCAGAAGCAATGGCTTCACGGTTTTTATTGAATAAATATCCCTCCAAAGGTGATTGTGCGTATATGGTGGATGTGCCGGCTATTAATGTAGCCAGCAGCGTATATTGCTTTAGCATTTTTATAAGATTGAGTATGGAGTACTTCGTTTTGAGATCTTAATCCTAAAAGCTTATAATCTTTTATATTGCATACTTTTTCGCTATAGACAAGGGGGATGCTCATATTAGCATCTTGCCTGTCAGCTGTATCATATAACATTGACTATATATCCTAGCCCTAAGATGTACAAAGATCTTTGGACTGCAGGTCACTCACCTGCAGCAATCTACCGTTTACACTTAATCATCAAATGAACAGAAGTTCTTGCACCCATGTACAAGCCACGATCTTGATCAATTTTTCGATTCCGGAAATAGAGCAGCTGACAAATGCCAGCGGCATTGCCTGATGTTATTTCACAAGGTGTACGTCAGATTAAAAAAATAAATGTTTTATGCGAAGCGGGGAGGCCCTCGGAGGTAATAGGGACTGCTTGTGATGCTGGTAATTTCGGGGCAGATCGAACAATAATCCGTTAGCTGAATTTCCTTTGGTATAGGAAGTTCGAGAATAATGAAATCGGTCTGTACGTAATTGTTTTGATAAATGACATTCAGATAATCGATCTGATCGTCTGTTTCTTGAGGTTTTTCTTTCTTTGTAAAATCATAAGGGTGCGTGTGCATCACGATTTCCCCATTTGATTTTACCTCTTTGTGCATAAAAATAACACCCGAAAGAATAATCAGCGACATCAAAGCCAATTGGAATGATGCGATAAGCTGACGCAGATTTCTTGTTATTTTTGATTGCATAAAAAAGCGCTACTTGTTCGAGTAGCGCTTCAAAAATACGATTTTTATTTAGCAGTATATAGTTCTGCTAGATAAAATTATTATTAAGTACTGTAGGAAGTACCTCAATACTATCTAATCAAATGGTTGTTGTCGTCCGGGAATACCAAAGCAGGTTTAAACTGTTTCGCCTCCTCAAAGTCCATTGTTGCATAAGAAATGATAATAACGATATCGCCAACCTGTACCAAACGTGCTGCAGCTCCATTTAAACAGATCGTCCCCGATCCGCGCTGTCCGGGAATCACATACGTTTCTAGGCGGGCCCCATTATTGTTATTTACAATCTGAACTTTCTCGTTAGCGATGATATTTGCAGCATCCATCAAATCTTCATCTATCGTGATACTACCCACGTAATTCAATTCCGCCTGTGTAACTTTCACGCGGTGGATCTTGGATTTCATTACTTCTATTACCATGGCGCAAAGGTAAAATTTTTTTTATTAAGCTAACGTCATATTATCAATAAGACGAACGCCTTCAACCCAGGCTGTTACCAGAGCTACATACTGTTTGCTGGCATCAATCCGCTCAACTTCTTTTAAAGAGTTGCTTTCACAGATCGCAAAATATTCGACTGTTAATCCCTCTGTCTGTGTCAAAATAGTGAGGGCTTTCTTTTTAATTTCTTGTAGGTCAATGTTGTCTGCAAGATGATCTTTCACATATTGTAACGAACGCGAAAGCGCGAGGGCTTTTATTTTTCCTTCTTCGCTCAGGCGCATATTTCGCGAACTCAAGGCTAAACCGTGTTCATCCCTGATTATTGGGCAGATCGCCAATTGAATTGGAAGATCTTTGATTTCGATCATACGTTTGATGACCATCACCTGCTGGAAATCTTTTTGACCAAAACAGGCGATATCGGGTTGTACTAATATAAACAATTTGTAGACCACCTGTGTTACACCCTGAAAATGTCCCGGACGTTTTTCTCCTTCCCAGATTTGATCCAGTTCGCCAAGGTCAATATGCCAATTTTCATCTTTGTCGGGGTACATTTCATCTACACTTGGCATAAATAAAATGTCACAAGCGACGGATTCCAATAGCTTAATGTCATTTTCAATTGGACGCGGATATTTTTCAAGGTCTTTAGGGTCGTTAAACTGTGTAGGATTGACAAAAATGCTACAAACACGAATATCACTAATGGGTTTCGCATAATCTAATAACGATAAATGTCCTTCATGAAGTGCTCCCATAGTGGGGATCAAGGCTATCTTTTTACCTGCCGAGCGTGCTTTTTGGAGATGTGCTTGGAGGGATGCTTTCGTTTTGAAAATTTCCACTTTGCTGAATAGTTTTTTGTTCGCAAAGTTGCATATTATTTTGGGAATATAAAACGATGATTGATAGTAAATTGCATGGTAAGTATTTTTTTTGTACCTTTGTAGACCGATTTTACTGTTCGAAAATAATAAATAAAAATAACTGGAGATGGCAAAAACGAAGATATTGTTTATTACTCACGAGATGTCGCCTTTCCTCGAATTAACCAAAATTTCTGAAATTACACGTCAACTGCCTCAAGCGATGCAAGAGAAGGGTTTTGAAATCCGGATCTTGATGCCTCGTTTTGGGAATATCAATGAGCGTAGAAATAGATTACATGAGGTGATTCGTCTTTCAGGCTTGAACATTGTTGTGGATAATAATGATAATCCGCTAATTATTAAAGTAGCTTCACTGCCTGCAGCCCGAATGCAGGTGTATTTCTTGGATAACGAGGACTACTTTCAGCGTAAAAAAGTTTTTAGTGATGAGCATGGCGAATTCTTTGCAGACAATAATGAGCGTTCAGTGTTCTTCTGTAAAGGAGCGTTGGAAACTGTTAAGAAATTAGGCTGGTCGCCGGATGTAGTACACTGTCACGGATGGTTCTCTGCTTTGGTACCTGCTTACGTAAAAACAACGTATAAGGACGACCCTACATTTAAGGATGCAAAAGTGATGTATTCTTTGTTTAACGAAGAGTTCAAAGGTACATTGGGTTCAAAGTATGCTGAAATGGCTCCGGAAGGTGCTTTTAAAGCTGAAGATGCGCAAGTGTATGGTGATGGTAGCTATGAAGCAATCTATAAAGGTGCATTGCATTATACGGATATGGTTGTCGTAGCTGATGGAAATGTCAATACGGAGATTGTTGATTTTGCCAGGTCCAAAGACATTCAGGTTTTTGAGCCTAACGGTGATCAGGACTACGATGCATTTGGCGAAGTGTATGATCAGTTTGCGCCTGAGGAAGTGGAAGCATAGATCCATGTCCTGAGAGGTTGAGTAAAACAAACAGACAATAAGTTATAACAAAGGGCTATTTCCGACGAAATAGCCCTTTGTTATTCGGATTATACCACTATTGACTACCAATAGTTAAAGCGGAAGATCATGTCTGATGCTAAACTCCATTTCAAAATATCAGCTCTAAAATGTTATCTTCGTAGCAATGAAGATATCGTGGACGCAAATTTGGTTTGTGAGGTAAAACGAGCTTATTTATTACGTTGAAAAACGTATTCTCATAATTTAATAGTAATCATGAAAATCAAGGTAGGATTTGGGTTTGATGTCCATCAAATAAAAGCGGGGCATCCATTTATTGTTGGAGGTGTACAGTTGGAGCATCATGCAGGAGCTTTTGGTCACTCAGATGCCGATGTGTTGGTCCACGCCATCTGTGACGCTATTTTGGGCGCCGCAAACTTGGAAGACATCGGTTATCACTTCCCCAACACGGATATGCGGTGGAAAGGGATCAGCAGCTTGTTGCTGTTGAAAGAATGTATGAAATTGATTCAGGCAAAAGGATATCAACTTGGCAATATTGATGCGATGCTTTGCCTTGAAGCACCCAAAATCAAGCCTTATATTCCACAGATGAAGGTCAAACTTGCTGAAGCTACAGGTTTGGATCCGGATGATATTTCCATCAAAGCAACCACGAATGAAACAATGGGTTTTATCGGTAGGCAAGAAGGAGTCGTTGCTTATGCCGTCTGTTTGATAGAACGGGTATAGCATCATTATCAACCTTGTAAAAAGGAAACATTTTCATGTTTTCATGCACACTTTTGAATGAATTAGTAATACCTTTGCCATGAATCATTCTTTGGCACATTATCTGATAGAGTGGACATTAAAATCATATTGAAATCTATATGAGAGCAAATAGTGAAATATCCAATTGAAAAAGATAAACACGGATCAAAAAACTGGATATTCCATGTAGCTTAAAAAAAACAAAATGCAGTACATTCATCAATGCTAAAGGAAAAAAAGCATAAATGAATAATGTTTGCACATGAAATTTAGTAAATAGATGAAGCGAGTATCAAAAAAAAATCAACTTACTGAAGGCGATATAAAACGATATACGTTCAATTTTTGGAAGATCATTATCGGCATTGTAGCCTTGGGATTCCTATTTATATTGAGTATACGCCTTGGACTATTTGGAAAATTGCCTTCGTTTAACGACCTGGAAAATCCAAAAAGCAATTTAGCGTCTGAGGTCATTACGGAGGATCATAAAGTATTAGGAACTTATTATGTACAGAATCGGTCGAATGTTAAATACAGCGAACTGTCACCCTATTTGGTCAAAGCATTGGTCTCCACAGAGGACAAGCGCTTCTATGACCATTCTGGGATAGATTATTCCCGTACCTTTACCGTGATCTTCCATACATTGACCGGCAATAAACAGGGGGGGAGTACCATTACGCAACAGCTGGCGCTTAATCTTTTTTCTGATGGCCGCCAAAAGAACTTTTTAAAACGGGTTATCCAAAAATTTCAAGAATGGGTGACAGCTGTCCGTCTGGAAAGAAATTATACTAAGGATGAGATTATTACCATGTATTTCAATACGGTGGATTTCGGTGCATATAATACATTTGGGATAAAATCTGCAGCGCGAACTTATTTCAATACCACACCAGATAAATTAACTGCTGAACAAGCGGCGCTTTTAGTGGGCATGTTGAAAGGTCCCGGAGCCTATTCACCCGTAAGATATCCTGAAAAGTCAAAAATTCGGCGTAATACCGTATTAAATAATATGGTGGCGGCCAATTTTATTTCTGCCGAAGAAGCATCGAATGCAAAGGAGAAACCACTCGGACTGGAATTGAAAATTGCAAACTACGGGGAAGGGCTGGCGCCTTATTTTAGAGCTGTATTGAAGGATCAGATTAAAAAGGAATTTGCTAATCTTAAGATTGTTAAAGCTGACGGGACACCTTATGACTTAGACCGCGATGGATTAAAGATCTATACGACTATCAATATGTCCATGCAACAGTATGCCGAGGATGCGCAGAAAGAATGGATGAAGCAGCTGCAATCGAAATTTTCGGCGCAGTGGAAAAATAGAGATCCGTTCAAAGGCGATAAAGCAAAACTGCTGATCAGTGGAATGAAACGTTCTGATCGTTATCGGATATTACGTGAAGAGGGATTAAATGACGATCAGATCAAAAAAGCCTTCAATGTGAAAGTTGCGATGAATATTTTCACCTGGAAAGGCAGTAAAGATACCATGATGACACCAATGGATTCCATTAAATACAACAAGCTCATGCTTCGGAATGCCATGATGTCCATGGAGCCAAAAACAGGGCATATTAAGGCTTGGGTCGGTGGAATTGATTTTGATCACTTCAAATATGATCAGGTTAAAATGGGAACACGACAGGTCGGGTCTACAGCGAAGCCATTTACCTATGCAGTAGCTATCGATAACGGTTATTCGCCTTGTTATAGTATTCCGAATTACCAGCAAACATATAATGGTTGGACGCCAAGAGGAAATGCACAGGGCGGGAATCCGATTACTTTGGCAAAGGCATTAGCTTATTCACAAAACTTTGCAACAGCTTATCTCGTGCATGAAGTGGGAGCTGCAGAGGTCGCTGCGTTAACCAAACGCATGGGAATAACGAGCGATGTGCCCAACTACCCTTCCATTTCCCTAGGTGCGTATGAAGCATCTGTTTTTGATATGGTTGGTGCTTATTCTGCTTTCGTTAACCAGGGAACCTGGATCGAACCAACAGCCATTTTACGTATCGAAGATAAAAATGGGACGCCTATCTATGATAAGGCGCCGAAAGTAGTGAAAGCACTGAATAGCGAATCCGCTTATATTATTGTTGATATGCTGAAAAAAGTTGTATCTCAGGGTACGGCTCGGCGTATTCAGTGGAAATACAAACTTACCAATCCGATAGGTGGTAAAACAGGTACAACCAATGATAACTCCGATGCATGGTTTATCGGTATTACTCCGGAACTGGTCACAGGTGTCTGGACGGGAGCAGAGGATCGCGGAATCAGTTTTGACCGTATGGAATATGGACAGGGAGCTGCCGCAGCTATGCCAGTCTTTGCCTTCTTTATGCAAAAGGTTTATAAAGATTCAAACCTGAAATATACAAAAGGTGATTTCGAACAGCCACAGGGTGGACTTACCCGTGTTATTGACTGTAACCAGTATTGGGGCGGTGGCGGCTCTGATGTTGAAGACGGATCTACAGATTCAAGCAGCAAGGATGAGCCGAAATTAAAGGATGACCGCTTGGGATTTTAATCTGAGTATTGAGAAATTAGAATTGAGTATTGAGATTCTGGTTGGGCAAGCCTGCGGCTTAGAAGTTGCTTCATTTTCTAATTTTGACTTTTCAGATTTGAGTATGAAGATTTTGTTTACGCCAGCTTGTTTTTCAAAGATTAAAGAATAAGAGCTCTAGTTTGATAAGCCTGTGGCTTAGAAGCTGTCTCCGTTTTTTACTTTTTAATTTTTAAAGTTTTGACATTTGACTATAGGGAAGAATTAAAGAAGATACCTCATCGACCAGGGGTCTATCAATATTTTGATAAACACGATGAATTGATCTATATCGGTAAGGCGAAAGACCTTCGTAACCGAGTAGGTTCATATTTTGTCAATGAAAATCAATTAAACGGTAAGACCCGTGTTTTGGTCCGTAAGATCAACCGTATTTCTTTTACTATAGTAGATACCGAAATTGATGCTTGGTTGCTTGAGAATTCATTAATCAAGAAGCATAAGCCAAAATACAATGTCATGCTTAAGGATGACAAGACCTATCCATGGATTGTCATTAAGAACGAACCCTTTCCCCGTGTTTTTTGGACGAGGCAATTTATTAAGGATGGTTCCCGGTACTACGGACCGTACCCTTCTGTCGGTATGATGCACATCGTACTGGATCTGATCCGTGAATTGTTTCCGCTTCGGACATGTAATCTGGCGCTTACGCAGGAGAATATCCGAAAAGGTAAGTTCAAAATCTGTCTCGAATATCAGATCGGAAACTGTAAAGGGCCCTGTGAAGGATATCAGTCTGAAGAAGACTACGATCAGAACCTGAGTGACATCAAGGATATTCTGAATGGTAAAATTGCCGTCGTCACCAATAGACTAAAAGAAAGCATCGCTTCAGCGGCAGCTTCACTGGATTTTGAACGGGCACAATTGATTAAAGCCAAACTCGATAAACTGGACAATTATCAGAGCAAATCGACCGTGGTCAATTCTTCGATTACCAACGTGGATGTATTTAGTATTGCCTCGGATGAGGGCTACGCCTTTGTCAATTATCTAAAGGTGATGAATGGCGTCATTATTCAGACGCAGACCCTAGAAATGAAACGTCGTTTGGATGAGAGCGAACAGGAACTACTGTCTCTGGCCATCCCCGAAATACGTGAACGGTTTAAAAGCCTTTCGCGGGAGATTATTGTCCCCTTCGAACTGGATATTGAGGAAAACGAACGGATAAAATTCACAATTCCCAAACTGGGGGAAAAGAAGAAACTCTTGGAGCTTTCCCAAAAAAATGTAGCTTTTTTTAGGAAAGAACGTTTGTTACAATACGAAAAACTGAACCCTGACATTCGTACGGAACGTATTTTAAAGCAGATGCAGAAGGACCTGCGCATGAATGTCCTGCCTCAACATATCGAATGTTTTGACAACTCCAATATTCAGGGGAATTATCCTGTATCAGCTATTGTAGTGTTTAAAGATGCAAAGCCTTCCAAAAAAGACTATCGGCATTTTAATGTGAAAACAGTGGAGGGACCCAATGATTTTGCGACCATGGAGGAGGCTGTTTTTAGACGATACAGAAGGTTATTGGATGAAGATCAATCCTTGCCGCAGTTGATTATTATTGACGGGGGTAAGGGACAATTGGGCGCTGCATTAAAAAGCTTGCGCTTACTGGGAATAGAACGTAAGGTAACTGTCATCGGTATCGCTAAGCGACTGGAAGAATTGTTCTATCCCGGAGATCAATATCCACTCTATTTAGATAAGAAATCGGAAACATTAAGGATCATCCAGCACTTACGTGATGAGGCGCACCGCTTTGGGATCACCTTTCACCGTAATCAACGCAGCCGCAAGACTTTTGTGTCTGAACTGGAAAATGTACCAGGAATCGGAAAAACAACGGTGGAAAAGGTGCTTACCGAATTTAAATCTGTTAAACGAGTGAAGGAAGCTTCGGATGAAGACCTAAAAAAAGTGCTTAATCTGAAACAGATTAAAGCACTCCGTGCATATTTTAATGAAACGAACCTGTCGAGCTAGCGCTGACTTTTCTGATATTGCTGTTTTCTTTGTTCATTTTTGTGACAGTAAAAATGGATAAAGAAAAATAGATTGCACGATACAAAAACTAAAGTAAGTGAGCCAAAGGCTTGTACAACCAGAATCTCAATACTCAATACTATCTACTCAGTACTAATTAATCGTCGTAACCAAAACGTTTGAGGTAATTCTTCTTGCTTCTCCAGTCGGGGATTACCTTAACGAAAAGTTCCAGGAAAACCTTTCCATCAATAAATTCTTCAATATCCTGGCGGGCATAGGTACCTACTTTTTTGATCATAGCTCCCGCTTTGCCGATGATAATGTTTTTTTGTGAATCGCGCTCGACAATAATTTCGGCAGCAATACGCGTAATATTTGCTTCTTCTTTGTAGGAAGTGACGATCACTTCTGTACTGTAAGGAATTTCTTTGTCATACAGTTTGAATACTTTTTCACGTATCATCTCGGAGACAAAGAAACGCATGGATTTGTCCGTCAATTCATCTTTTTCGTAGTAAGCCTCGTGGATAGGCAACTTATCTTTGATGTACTGCATGACGGCTGATACATTATGATCCAACTTGGCTGAAATAGCGAAGATTGTGTCAGGATTTAGCTTTTCTTGCCAAAATTCAATTTTGGCCTTTACCTCTTCTTCAGAAGATTTATCTATTTTGTTGATCAGGACGGCTACCGGAGAATTCGTTTTACGTAATTTCTCCAATACGTCATTCTCGTCGTATTTCTCGTGGATATCAGTCACAAATAAAATAATGTCCGCATCAATAAGCGATCCCTGGACAAAGTTCATCATTGATTCCTGTAGAGAATAGTTTGGTTTGATGACGCCCGGTGTGTCGGAAAACACAATTTGATGGTCTTCATCGTTTACAATACCGATAATGCGGTGTCTTGTCGTTTGCGCTTTAGGTGTGATGATAGACATCTTTTCACCTACTAAAGCGTTCATTAGGGTGGACTTACCAGCATTTGGCTTTCCGATGATACTTACGAATCCTGCTTTATGTGACATTTTTCTAAATTTTATTAGGATTACAAAGAAACAAAATATATCTTTGTACTCCAATTCGGAAGGATCATAATCTTGTTTTTTCAAAAGAAAAAAGCAATTTTGTTCAAAAATATATTGCGGGGTGGAGCAGTTGGTAGCTCGTCGGGCTCATAACCCGAAGGTCACTAGTTCGAGTCTGGTCCCCGCTACTAAAAGGAAAGATCCGGTTTGCAATGACCGGTTCTTTTTAAAGAAATCAAAAATACATTGCGGGGTGGAGCAGTTGGTAGCTCGTCGGGCTCATAACCCGAAGGTCACTAGTTCGAGTCTGGTCCCCGCTACTAAAGAGAGAGCCGGTTTGCAATGATCGGTTCTTTTTAAAGACATTAAAAATACATTGCGGGGTGGAGCAGTTGGTAGCTCGTCGGGCTCATAACCCGAAGGTCACTAGTTCGAGTCTGGTCCCCGCTACTAAAAGAGAGAGCCGGTTTGCAATGACCGGTTCTTTTTAAAGACATTAAAAATACATTGCGGGGTGGAGCAGTTGGTAGCTCGTCGGGCTCATAACCCGAAGGTCACTAGTTCGAGTCTGGTCCCCGCTACTAAAAGAGAAAGCTGAGGTGAGAACCTTGGCTTTTCTTGTTTTATGTGCCTATTTTAACCGTTTTAACTTCCTCTCGCCAAAATAGGGGTAATTTTGAACTTTCGCTATTTATTGTATCTCATGATGTTTGAGTATGTGTTGATTTAGCTGAATAAAATCATGATTAAACCATAAAATCTGATAATCGTACATTTTAAGTTGCAATTGAATGTTTATGCAATCGTTTGTTCAATTGGCGCAATCGATTTCGTTCTGTTTGAATTTTGATATACCCCTATCTTCTTCTAGTTTTAGCATTCATGCACCTAAATTTTGATTAGCACGCTAATCAATTTTTAAACTAACTATTAAATATTATGATTTCAAAGATTCTCGACAATCACAAGTTGAGTCTGTTATCATTAGCTTTACTCATAACAAGTACACACAACCCAGCTAATGCTAATGGTCTTAAATTTCCAGACCGTAATGTTCTATTGAACAGTGCTGTTTTTCAGCAAAAAGTAAGTGGAAAAGTACAATCCGCGGATGGTCCCTTAGCGGGAGCAACCATTAGTGTTAAAGGTACCTCACGTTCTACTTCGGCTGGAGCTGATGGTCAATTTAGCATTGAGGCTAAAAATGGAGATGTTTTAGTGATCAATAGCATCGGTTACAAGACACAGGAAGTGACCGTAACAGGTTCCGTGGTCAGTATCAGCATGGAGTCCAATAGCGAAGCATTGGAAGAGGTTGTTATTGTAGGGTACGGAACGCAACAAAAAAAGGAAAGCTTGACTGGGGCACTTCAGGCGGTCAAAGGAAACAAGTTGCGTGACGTGACAACGCCATCCGTGGAAAATATGCTAAACGGCAAAGCCGCTGGTGTATATGTCGCACCAGGAGCGGGAAAACCGGGGTCAAACGGTGGGGTTGTCATCCGTGGGCAGGCAACGATAAGCGGGACCACAAGTCCCTTGTGGGTAATTGATGGCGTAATTGTTGGAAGCAGCCCTGGTGATATCAATCCAGATGACATCGAATCGCTAACAATTCTAAAAGATGCAGCTTCAACTTCGATCTACGGGTCGCAAGGCGCAAATGGCGTAGTGGTAGTAACGACTAAAAATCCATCTGCGTCAAAAACTAGCATTAGTTTTTCCACAAAAATGGGGATCAATCAATTGACCAATGGTAACATGGAAATGATGGATGGTGCTGAACTTTACGATTACTTTGCATCATTTTCGAATCCAGCTGATATCAAATTTCCGCGGTGGAATTCTGACTTGCGAAACAGCAATTTTGACTGGTGGAAATTAGCGACCAAAACTGGATTTGTCCAAAATCATAATTTATCTATTCAGGGCGGAACAGAAAAATTACAGTCCTATTTGTCTTTAGGCTATTATAATGAGGCCGGTGCAGTCAAAGGATATGATTATGACCGCTATAATTTCCGATTGCGTACCAATTATAAGCCATTTAAATGGTTGACCGTTAAACCGTCTATTGTTGGTTCAAAACGTTCAGTTGACGATCGCCAATATGATGTTGGTGCGATGTATTCCAATTTACCCTGGGATAGTCCTTATGATGCAAACGGTAATCTGGTTCCACATCGTAGTAGCTCATGGGTAAATAATACGAGTACCAATTACCTGTATGATCTGCAATGGAATAAGTCCGAAAATACGAATTACGAGTTTATGGGTAATATGGACTTTGATGTTAAGTTGACCGATTGGTTGACATTCTCATCTGTCAATAACTATAGATACATCAGTTATTCAGCAACAGATTATACCGATCCACGCTCAAATAGCGGTGATGGTGTTATAGGACGTGTTTCAGAATATCGTAAAGAGTTTACGCGCCGTTATACCAACCAAATTTTACGTTTCAATAAGACTTGGGATAAGCATAGCTTAAACGGTTTGGTAGCTTATGAATTTAACGACTATAGGGATAAATCGTTGGATGCTGCTGGTACTGGTATTGTCCCAGGTTTTGAAGTGCCTGACGTGACTGCAAAGCCTGAGCGTTTTAAAGGCGGTATTACCGAATGGGCTGTTCAATCTATGTTGTCGAATGCGAATTATGCTTATGATAACAGATATTTGGCTCAGGTGTCGTTTCGTCGGGACGGTGCTTCCAATTTTGGGACAAATGCAAAATATGGAAATTTCTTCTCAATCAGTGGAGGGTGGAACATTAATAAAGAAAGCTGGTTTAACGCGCCGTGGGTAGATAACCTGAAGTTAAGAGCCGCTTACGGTTCGGTGGGTAACCGTCCAAACGATTTGTATCCGCAATATAAGCTTTACTCCGTGAAAATTACGTCAAGTTATGACGGAATCCCTGGAGCATTGATCGACCAACATGCCAATCCTAATTTGACCTGGGAGCGGACATATACAACAGGTGTTGGGGTAGATGCTGCACTTTTCCAGAATAGAGTTCGTATGAGTTTTGATTACTATGATAAGCGAACGGACAATATCCTATATAAGACTCCGATCAGTAGCTTGACAGGGGTTAACAATGTATGGAAGAATATCGGTGAAATGCAAAACCGAGGAATAGAATTGACCATCGGTGGTGATATCATCCGTAATAATGATTGGCATTGGAGCGTGGATCTGAATTTAAGCCATAATGTCAATAAACTAACTAAATTATATACAACAAAAGATGCAAACGGTAATCTGGTATCTAAACCCATCATTGCTGGCGATGATTTGGGAATAGCTGGTTCAGCACAACGTTTGTTTGAACCTGGAAATCCAATTGATACCTATTATTTAAAGGAATGGGCAGGAGTAAATTCTGATAATGGTCTTCCGATGTGGTATAAATATGGAACGGATGCAGATGGAAACGAGACAAGAACGACTACTTCAAATTATTCAGAGGCGACTTTCCGCAAGGCAGGAAAAGGAAATCCAGATCTTTTTGGCGGTTTTAATACCTCACTGAGCTATAAGCAATTTGACTTAAATGCGGTGTTTGGTTTTTCTTTGGGTGGAAAAATCTATAATTATTCACGTCAGGAGTTTGATTCGGATGGGACATATACCGACCGTAATCAAATGAAACTTCAGGACGGATGGACACGCTGGGAAAAACCTGGGGACGTCGCTACTCACCCAATAGCAAGATACGACAATCAAGATAAAGGCAACTCACCTTCCACGCGCTTTTTGGAAAGTAATAATTTCTTAAAGATGAGATCTTTGACGGTAGGGTATAACTTTGACCTAAAGAAATATAATGTTAAAAACTTGCGTGTCTTCTTAGCGGGAGAGAACTTGTTTACGATTACCAATTACTCTGGGGTCGATCCGGAGCTCCCATTGACCGAACCAGACGGAAAAGGAAGTGGAAATAAGATGATTCGGTCAACAGGAACTAGTGTATATCCTTTGGTTCGCAAGTTTATGTTTGGGGCCAGCGTAACGTTTTAATTTTAACATTTAGAAAATCAATCATGAAAAAGATATTAATGGGATTAGTGATAGCAGCGGCGGTATCCTCATGCGATATAGACCGTCTACCTTATAATTCAATGGATGGTGACCAGATTGCCAATAATCCTGATGCTATGATCACCGGGACGTATGCGCAGCTAAAACAATGGTCAGATCCAATGCACCGTCTTGGCGAATACGCCGGTGATAATATGATGATCCGTGGGTCATCTACCGATGCTTTCTATGAATTTATCTCTTTTGCAAGAACACCGAATAACTATCGTTTGCAAAACTTTTGGGATTACGGTTACAAAGCCATCGCGCAATCTTCCAATATTATTAAGCTGTTTGCTGAAGGTGAAAGCGTTGACATGGATAATAAGCTAGGTGAATGTTATTACATCCGCGGGATGATGTATTTTTACCTTTGCAGAGCATTTGGAAAACCGTATTACCAAAATCCCGAAACAAACCTCGGTGTGCCTATCGTAAACGGTACTCCTGACGATGTGATCAACGATCTGAATCTTCCCGATCGTTCTACGGTGAAAGATACCTATGCACAGGCCATCAGCGATCTGAAAAAAGCCGAGTCCTTGATTACGATAAATAAAGGACATTCTTATGCGTCTAAAGAGGCGGCACAGGCGATGTTATCACGGATTTACCTGTATATGAGCGGAACTTATAAAAATCCAAATGCCGAATATGCACGTTTATCGGTAGAATATGCTGATAAAGTGATCAATTCAGGTAAATATAGCTTATTGGGCCGGGCTCAATTCATGAAGTACAATACATTCAAACCAGAGGATAATGCAGAAACAATATTTGTGGTGAAACGCGTTGCTACCGAATTTTCTGGCGACGATCACTACAATGGTATCGGTGGTATGTATTCGAATATCGGCGGAATGGGCTGGGGAGAAATGTATGCTAGTGCAAAATACATTGATCTATTAAATGAGACTGGCCGTAATGACTGGAGACCGGATCGCTATAATATTGTGGATGCGCGTGCCGCATTTATTGAGCCTACTTACTCCAAAGACGATAAGGGGAAATATTCAACTGTATTTAGATTTGTTAAGCAGGATGTTCCGAAGAAAGCTGGTGATCAGTTGACGACAAGTTATATGCAACTGCCTGCGACGGTCAATGGTGGTACAGTCACTGTCCGCGAGGTGAAGAAGGTTGATGATAAGGACGTTGTTAAAGAGTATACGTTAAAAGCAGTCAATGAAACACAACAAACCTATTCCATTACTTATGAGGATGGTAAAACATATACGGGTATGATTGACTACTATATTTCCTTAAACCGCGCTTATCCTCAGTTCTATATCGTGAAATGTTCACGTGAAGGTGAAGAATCGCAATTACACTCACCAGTAATCAGTCGTTTAGGGGAAATTTACTTAAATCGTGCTGAGGCTTATGCAAAATTAGGTAATTATGGTGCTGCATTGAATGACCTGAATACCATAAGAAATCGTTCTATTGTTAATGGAGGTTATACTTCTCTTGATGCAAGTAATGCTTTCAAGTTGATTGACAAAGAGCGGCAGCTAGAATTGGCTTTCCAAGCCGAACGTAGTTATGATGTTTTCCGTAATGGTGAACCGCTGAACAGAACGTATCCAGGCCCGCAGAAGCAATTTGAGGACATTGCCCCAACTGATTTTAGGGTAACATACTTCATTCCTCAGGATGCCATCAACTCTTATCCGGGTAAATTAACACAGAATCCAACGTCTAACTAGACGAATATTCATAATTTAAACCCTATAAATGGCTTTACTTCATGGTAAAGCCATTTTTGTTTTTGTGTCTCCATAATCCCTTTTGAATCCGTATCTTTGTACCCTTAACTATAATTTTAGCATAAAAGTGCCATCTGCTGTGATAGTGGGTGGATCAAATAAAATAAATATGGCAAATATTGTTGCAATTGTTGGTCGTCCAAATGTTGGTAAATCTACCTTATTCAATCGTCTTACCGAAAGTAGAAAAGCGATTGTTGATGACTTTAGCGGAGTGACGCGCGACCGTCATTATGAGACGGCAGAGTGGATCGGAAAGAAATTTACAGTAATCGATACAGGTGGTTTTGTACATGGTTCGGATGATGTCTTTGAAGAGGCAATCCGTGATCAGGTCTATATCGCTATTGAGGAAGCGTCGGTCGTTATATTCATGGTAGATGTTACTACTGGTATTACTGACCTGGATGATGAAATAGCTGATATCCTCAGAAGAAGCTCCAAACCCGTATATGTGGTAGCCAACAAAGTTGACCATGCTAAATTGCATCATGAATCTGCCGAATTTTATGCTTTCGGTTTAGGAGAAGTATTCAATATTTCATCGGCTACAGGTTCTGGTACCGGAGAGTTATTGGATGCTGTCGTATCGCATTTTGAAGAAGAACAGGAGGAAGATGAAGCTCTACCTAAATATACAATTGTTGGTCGTCCAAATGTGGGTAAATCCTCTTTGACAAATGCATTGATCGGTAAAGATCGTAATATCGTAACGCCTATGGCGGGCACAACACGGGATTCTATCCGGATTCATTACAATCAATATGGACATAATTTCCTTTTGATCGATACCGCCGGTCTTCGCCGTAAATCAAAAGTAAACGAAGATATTGAATTCTATTCGGTCATGCGTACCATCAAAGCATTGGAGGATTCTGATGTGACTATTTTGATGTTGGATGCTCAGGATGGCTTGGAAGCGCAAGATGTGAATATCTTTAACTTGGCGGAGAAAAACCGTAAAGGTATCGTAATCGTTGTCAATAAATGGGATTTGATCGAGAAGGACAACAAGACCATGAAAGCCTTTGAAGACCGTATCAGAGAAAAAATAGCACCATTCACGGATGTGCCAATTATCTTTACTTCGGTAACGGAAAAACAACGTGTCCTAAAAGTACTGGAAGTGGCTGATAAGGTTTATGCTAATAAAACCAAAAAGATTCCGACTTCAAAGTTGAACGAAGTGATGCTGGATATTATAGAGAGTTATCCGCCACCATCCTTAAAAGGAAAATATATCAAAATTAAATATGTGACACAATTGCCGGGAAGAACACCAATGTTTGCCTTCTTCTGTAATTTGCCGCAATATATCAAAGATCCATATAAACGCTTTATCGAAAATAAATTGCGTGAGCACTTTGACTTTACAGGTGTACCTATTCAAATATATTTCAGACAAAAATAGATTTCCAAGCAGAGAACAAACATGGACCACAATCTCTTTTTATACAATACGCTTTCGCGAACAAAGGAAAAATTCGAACCGATCCACACCAACCTTGTTGGGATGTATGTCTGTGGACCTACCGTTTACAGCGATGTACACCTAGGTAACTGTCGAACTTTTATTTCTTTTGATTTGATTTTTAGGTATCTACGTCATTTGGGGTATAAAGTACGTTATGTACGTAATATTACAGATGCGGGGCATTTGGAGGGCGATCGTGATGAAGGAGATGATAAATTCGCAAAAAAGGCTAAACTAGAACAGCTGGAACCGATGGAAATCGTACAGAAATATACTATTGGTTTTCATGATGTTTTACGCCTTTTCAATACCTTGCCACCAAGCATTGAACCAACAGCAACAGGTCATATTTCTGAGCAGATCGAAATGATCGAACAGATCATTGACAACGGTTATGCGTATGAAACTGACGGTACCGTATATTTCGACGTCGAAAAATATGTACAGCAGTATGATTATACCGTATTGACCAATCGTAAATTGGAAGATATGCTAAACAACACGCGGGAGCTGAGTGGTCAGGATGAAAAAAAAGGACGTTTGGATTTTGCGCTGTGGATCAAAGCAAAACCCGAAACGATTATGCGCTGGCCGGCACCCTGGAGTGTTGGATTTCCGGGTTGGCATATTGAATGTTCGGCAATGAGCAGAAAGTATTTAGGAGATCAATTTGATATCCACGGCGGTGGAATGGATTTGGCGGCTACGCACCATACGAACGAAATCGCACAATCCGAAGCCTGTAATCATACTGCACCTGCCAAATATTGGATGCATACCAACATGCTGACGGTCAATGGTGCAAGGATGTCCAAATCCGCAGGCAACGGATTTTTACCGGGTGAACTGTTCACCGGCAATCATCCCTTGCTAAATAGAGGTTATTCGCCTATGGCGGTTCGCTTCTTTATGCTGCAGGCACATTATCGAAGCACATTGGATTTCTCCAATGAAGCACTTGATGCTGCGGATAAAGGGTATAAGCGCTTGATGAGCGCCATAGGACTCCTGGATAAACTCAAGGTTTCAAAGGGAGCTGACTCGTTCAATCTGGCGGAGATCCGTCATAAATGTTATGCCGCAATGGATGACGATTTCAATAGCCCGGTGCTGATTGCAGAATTATTTGAGATCGTGCGGATCATTAATTCCATTTATGACGGTAAAGCAAAAGTCTCTGAAGAAGGACTGGAAAAGCTGAAAATTTTCATGAAAGAGTTTGTTGAGGACATTCTTGGACTGCGAAATGATCAAGCTTCGGGGACGGATGATATAGACGATGTCATGAATTTAGTGATCAAATTACGTAACGAGGCGAAAGCAAATAAGGATTTTGTCACTTCGGATCGTATACGTGATGAGCTTAATGCAATTGGTATCCAGCTGAAAGATAGTAAAGAAGGAACACTTTGGAATAAGATTTGATAGATAAAAAAATCGAATTAAAAAAAGAGGAAAAATTGGGCTATTCATCGTCGAAAAGTTTAGATACTTTGAAGACTAAAGCATATTTCCTCTAAAAGAAAACCGAGTGTAATGAGTTCATCCAATACAAAAAATGAACGCTGATAAATAATCATTTGCATATGAATTTTTGGAACAGGTTATCCGTTGTTGCATTGATGAGTACAATGGGCACAACATTGTACGCACAGATACCCGAAAAAGTAGGGAGCTTACTACAGGCAGATAAAGATGCTGCAGCATTAGCGAAAGCGTCAACTCCCCATCAGGCATTTTTATCTATTATTGACAAAGAATCCACATTTTATGTTCCTTCGGCGGTAAATGCATACAATTACCTCAATAATAGGCCCAATATTCCAGATGTATTAAACTGGCAGCCTACTTTTGCGCTTGTTGCTAAAAGCTTGGAGTTTGGGGTGACATCTGGTGCCATGGATTTTCAAAAAGTGGGCGCCCGATTGCGCCACGGCGAATACCTGACCGTATGGAAACGCAACAAGAAAGGGAAGTGGTTGGTAGATATCCGTGCCGAAGTGGAGAATAATGGTAAGGATGGTGACTTTGATCTGGAATTTATTGAACCGACGGATTCATGGTATCTCAAGCATCGGTCCAAGGTACGTTTAAACCAGCGTGAAGATATTGTTCTGGAAACCGATAAGTTGATGTCCACTGTCCTTAAAGCGGACAATCCTACAGCTTACAAAGAGTTTTTGAGTGAAGATGTACGGTTTCTGTTTCCCTGGACCAGTCCGATGGAAGGAAAGGATAAAATGATGGCCTACCTGAAGAAACAGCGAATGACGATCGAAACGGTACCGGAAGAAGTAAAACGTTCTTATAGTGGAGATTTTGCCTATACAAAAGGAACTGCAACTGTACGACAAAAGGATAAGGTCGTTAAGTATAATTATATCCGGATATGGCAGCTGAGTGAATTGGCAAAGGATGATGTAAAGAAGGCGAACTGGAATATCCTGATCGAGATGATGTTTGAGAAATAGACTTGGAGCTATGCTAGAAAATAAAAAAGACTTGAATGCATATTCAAGTCTTTTTTATTTTGGAGTAGGGAGAAATTCCTTATTTTTTTCTCCATTTTTCTAGTTCTTCACAAGCGCCAAAGTCATCACTGATATCAATAAAAGTATTCTTCGCTTTATCGTCAAACCATTTGCTCAGATTACGACGTACTTTATCTTCTTTTGCTGCATCTTTGATCTTGGTGAAATCCTGATCTAAGTTTGCTTTATGCGGCGGGATACGTGTTTTAAGATAGTTAAAACGGTAACCTACCTCTCCTGTTTTATCGGTGAATTGTTCCGGTTTCGAATATTCCCCCGGTTTTAGTGGGTCAATGGCGGTAAATACGGACTTCTCCAATCCATCCATCGGAATTAACGTTGTACGGTTAGATCCTTGTGGATTTAAGACCATACCGCCATTAAATTTGCTTTCTTCAGCGTCAGAATTGTTAGTCGCAGCGTGGTAAAAATCTAATTTCTTGTCGACAACCAATTTATAGATGCTGTCCAATTTGTTTTTGGTTCGTTCCAATGCAGCAGCGCCCGGATTCATTTTCATTAGAATATGGCGTGTATGCACCTCTTCACCGCGCCGTTCCAGTACCTGGATAATGTGAAAACCATATTTTGATTCAACAATAGGTGATATCTCTCCTGGCTTTAATTTAAATGCCATCGCTGAGAACTCTTTGACATAATTGTCACGGGTACCAAAGCCAAGGTCACCACCGTAAGGAGCAGAACCCGGATCCTGTGAATAGAGTCGGGCCATGGTTCCAAAATCCGAGCCATCGACAATCTGCTTGCGGATACCTTCGATCTTCTCGCGTTGTTCTTTTTTCTCTTCGTCTGTCAATTGAGGCAGCATAACAATTTCGCCGATCTCAACTTCTGTATTGAAATAAGGAAGGCTATCTTGATCCAATCCTTCAAAATAACGTTTTACTTCAAGAGGCGTTACATCCACTTTTTGAACGATATTTTGTTGCATCTTATTCGCTTTCAACTGCTCGAAAACGCTTGCGCGCATTTCCTCTTTGTATTGCAGCAAAGAACGGTTCAGGAATTTTTCCAGCCGTTCTTGGCCACCAGCCTGTTGCGACATGTGGCGCAAGCGAGAATTTAAGTTGTCATCCACTTCTGTTTCTGTCACATCGATGGAGTCAATTACTGCCTGTTGGGAAAGGAGCTTCTGAATGATCAATTGCTCAAGAACTCCACATTTAAACTTCTCATTTGGTTTATTCCCTTGAGCAAGCCATTGTGAATATTGCATATCCAAATCAGATTGTAGGATAATTCCCGAACCAACAGTGGCCACTACACGGTCAATAATTTGATTTTGTGCAAAGCTGGCCTGAATTGATACAAACAGCAACAAAAACAATATATATATGTTTTTTTTCATCTAAATAATATATTTCTAAATGCTGATGAAACAATCGTAAACAGTTTTTAACTCCTGTACCGGTCATACAGATCTGTGTTACGATGAAATCATCTAAATCACTAATAATCTCCCGATTCTGTCGTTTAATAGATACTATTTTGAACAACAGCACAAAATTATCAGATTATATGAATTATTCGTATTTTTATTTAACAATATTTTTATAATCCCAATATTTCAAATGGAGATTTTCGACTTGTTAAAATTGATTCGCTAAAAATACGGATTTGCCTATTAGAAAGGGCGGTTTTAACCTAATTTAACAAGTTTATCGACGCTAATGATAAGGTCGAAAAGTATCTTGATTTTTTGCTTCATAGAGCGAACAACGGCGAAATTTTGGTATTTTATTTTTTAATAGATTGTATACATATGAAAAAAGCTTTTATTTATCTGATGACACTTTTACCGCTGGCAAGTTTTGCACAACAGATTCCAATGTTTGTTGGAACCTATACGAACAAAACAGAAAGCAAAGGTATCTATATCTATAATTTCGATACAAAGACCGGTGAGGCTGCCTTAGTCAGCACACAGGAAAGTAAGGATCCGTCCTTTCTGGCACGGAATAACAATTTTATCTACGCGGTCAACGAACTTCCAAACCAAGAGGGCACGATTTCCGCCTATTCATTTAAGGATGGACAATTAACTTTCTTAAATTCACTCCCTACAGGTGGAGAATCACCTTGCTTTGTTGAAGTTCATCCGAAAGGGAATCTGCTCGCGGTTGCAAACTACACCGGTGGATCGGCAGCTCTATTTGATCTCGAGTCAAACGGTGTCTTAAGTAAAAGAAGCCGGCTGGTGCAACATGAAGGGAAAGGTGTTGATCCTGTCCGTCAGGAGAAGCCACACGTCCATTCTACTTTTTTTTCAAGCAAAGGCGACCGCTTATATGTGCAGGATCTGGGATTGGATCAAATCTCGGTATTTCCGGTTAACAAGACTGGGCATGCCTATGGCCTTGCCGAAGCATCAGAAGATTTCTTTACTCCGGCAGGTGGAGGACCGCGTCATATTGTTTTCGATAAAAAGGAAAAATTCCTTTATGCGATATTGGAAATGACCGGACAGATTGCATCTTATAAAAAAGAAGGCAATGATTGGATGTATCAGAGTACCTACGACATCAACCCCGAGGGATTCAAAGGTCAGAACGGTGGCGCAGATATCAAGATTTCTGCTGACGGGAAATTTATATATGCGACCAACCGCGGTGATGCAAACACAATAGCGACCTTTTCCGTGGAAAAGGACGGGGGATTAAAAAAACTGTCCAATACTTCAGTAAAAGGAAAGGGACCGCGGAATTTTAATCTTTCTCCCGATGGAAAATACCTGCTGGTGGCTAATCAGTATACCAATAATATTGTTTTGTTCAGTCGTGATCCCAAGACCGGATTATTGACTGACACGGGTAAGGAAATTAAAGTTCCGGCTCCGGTCTGTATTATTTTTTAGTTTTTCAAGCGGAAGTCAAGGAACATGATCTATTGAAATCTAACAGACATAATTAAGGGATCAAAATTTTGATCCCTTAATTATGTCGAAGATATTTTGTTGATGGTGCCGTTTAGCCAAATAATGAAACAGCAAAGTCTAAAAATCTTCTTTTCTGCAATCCAGCTGTCCTTCTTTTTCCAGATCGTTTAAGGTTGTTCCTTTCCAGGTTTTTACACGTTGTATATAGGCCGCCCGTCCGATCATATGAGCGGCAACTGGTGCGGTCAAAATGAGAAAAAAACCAATTGCTATCGCTTTGGTCGTTACGGACACATCTGGGAATGTCATTGCGGCACAGATCAACAAAAGACCAACGCCTAGGGTTGCTGCTTTTACGGTCACTGAAAGCCGTAAATAGAAATCCGGCATCCGTAATATGCCAATTGAAGCGAACAATATGGCCAATGCGCCTATCGTGCTTAAAATTGCTAACGTAATATCAGTCATCATGGTTTTGTTTTTCTAAATAAAATGAAAAGGCTATAGTTCCTAAAAATGCGATCAGGGCCAAGATCATGGCAATATCTAAAAATACTTCCTGCGAAGTCCGTATACTATAGACTGTAATAATTCCAATTCCAATTGTGATAATGAGATCCAGGGCGATGACCCGGTCAAAGATCTGCGGACCTTTGTACAGGCGGATAAACGCAAGTATAACCGATAGCGTTAATATCGGCAGGATAACATAATCGAAGTAAGTAGCTAAAGTCATCGTAAGAGTTCTAAAAGTCTTCGTTCAACATTGTTTTTTAGCGTGGAGACAAATTGCTCCTTGCTCTTCATGTACATCACATGGATAAAAAGTGTTTTCTTATCCTCGCTTACATCCAGAATAAGTGTCCCCGGTGTGAGTGAAATAAAAGTCGAAAGCAAATTGATCTCCAGATCTGTTTTGGCATCCATCGGATACTTGACGATGGCTGGTTTAATAAAAAATTTGGGCGTAATCACATCATAAGCGACCTGAACGTTGGCGACGATCATCTCCCATAGGAAAAAGAGAATAAAACTAACCGTTTTAGGGACACGATAGAAATAACGTTGATCGGCCTCATTCTTATTCATGATCCAAAGAATGGCAAAGCCAAGTAAAAAACCGAACAGGAAATTTGAATAATACATTGATCCCGTTAGTGCCACCCAGATAAAGGAGAGCATGAGATTCATTAAAAACTGTTTTATCATATTAATTCTGTCCTCCCAATACAGCATTTATATAAGGTGAAGTATCCAATAGTTGCGTAGCGATCTGATCCGCGACATGTATAATGGCTTCTGCATTAAATCCGATATATAGCGATGCTGAGGCCAATATAATGACGGGCAGGAGCAGCATGGTTTTTCGATAGCCGATCATTTTGACAAATTTGTCTTCGATGATCTCTGGCTGTGGGGTATCCTTCCAAAAGACCTGAGCCCACATTTTGGCAATTACATAGAGCGTAATAAAACTACCGATTATCAGCGCTCCTGCGAATGCATATTTCTCCAATTGAAAGGCATCTTTAAAAAGATAAATTTTGGGCCAGAATCCGGATAATGGGGGGATACCGACCAAGGAAAACAGCACAATTGCAAAGAGCAAAGAAATTTTGGGGTATTGAGCATATAGCCCGCCCAGCTTGTTCATGTCCATCGTACCCCGGAGTTGCCGAATGACACCCGCCATTAAGAACAAGTTGGTTTTTACCATAATATCGTGAATTAGATAAAAAATAGCACCTAGCAAAGCCCATTTGCTATACAAACCTAAACCACCGATCATAAAACCGATATGGCAGACAATCAGATAGGAAAATAATCTGCGGATATTTGTCTTGATCAAAGCGCCAAAAGCGCCGGTTAAAATCGTGAGTATGGCCAATATGACCAACAATTCTTTGGTGAAATGGTTTGGGATAAACAATAAAGAAAATACCCTGAATAAGGCATAAATTCCCACTTTGGTCAATAGGCCACCGAAAGTTGCGGCGACAGCAGAAGGGGGCGTATGATAGGAGGATGGGAGCCAAAAATAAAGTGGAAAAACAGCCGATTTGATTCCAAAACCAATAAGGAAAAAAGTAGCCGTAATTTCGACGAGCGCCTGATTTTGTATTTTGGGTATGCGCAGTGCCAGGTCAGCCATATTAAGGGATCCGGAGATGCCATACAAAATTCCGATTCCTGTCAGGAAGAAAGTGGAAGCCAATATATTCATGGCCATGTATTTGACCGCACCTTCCAATTGTGATTTACGGCCGCCGAGTGTCATCAGCACAAATGATGAAATGATGATGACTTCAAACCAAACGTAGAGATTAAAAATATCTCCAGTCAAAAATGCCCCATTTAAGCCCATCATCAGGAAATGAAAAATAGGGAAATAGCCATATAAAATACGTTGTCTTCCGACACCCACACAGGAAAAAATAGAAACAGCAAGTCCTGCAATTGAGGTGAGTACGACCAAGGTGCTACTAAAAAGATCCGCAACAAAGACGATTCCAAAAGGAGCCTTCCAATTGGCGGCATTCATGGTCAGGATTTCGCCGTCATAAACCTTGAAAAAAAGTTTAAATGCAAGAATAAGTGCCAAAAGGCTTCCACCTACACTCAGGAAACGCTGTGCAGTAGATTTTCGCCAGAGTATCAGCTGGACAATAGCAATAAAAAGGTGCACGATAACCGTGGCAATAATCTGGTTGTCTATCATATATCTTCTTCCTCAGGCGTGTTCAAATCATCCAAATCATCCGTGCCCAGTAAAGCGTAAACACGTTTAAGTAATACGATCGCAAACGAAGTCAGTCCAAAACTGATCACGATTGCTGTTAAAATAAGGGCTTGCGGAATCGGATCCGCATAAATATCCGTAAATACCTTTAAGTCGGGGTCAATTATGGGCGGTTTGCCCTTGATGATATTGCCCAGCAAAAAGATCAATATATTGGTACCATTACCCAATAACATAATGCCCAATAGTAATTTTACCATGCTGCGTCGCAAGATGAGGTATATTCCGGCGGCATATAGAATACCGATTAATAAAACGAGAATCAGTTCCATTATTCCTCCTCCGTATTTAAAGCAATTGTAAATAAAATAGTTAATACGACACCGATGACCACAAAGTATACACCGAGATCAAAAAACAAGGCAGTTCCGATCATACCGATGACGGGAATCTTTTCCTCCAGCCACAGTCCGGTCATGACAGGGTAACCAAAAAAAGTGGGTAAAAACATGCTTACCGCAGCAATTCCAAGTCCAATGGGAATTAGCGACAAAGGTTTATATTGAATGAGCTTCATGGTGTTTTCAGGGCCAAAAGCAAAACTATGCAGTACAAAAGCAATGGATGCTACCAGGCCCCCGACAAACCCTCCGCCGGGGTAATAATGCCCCCGGAGCAAGAGGAATACCGAAAATAATAAAAGTATCGGTAAGAGATACCGCGTTGCGGTCTGTAATATCGTGCTATTCATTTATTCTAGTATTTAGATATTAGTATTAAGTATTGAAATTCTGGTGATACAAACCGATGGATTCTCATAGATAGTCCCTAGTCATCATTACTTCGCTAACTTGTCATAAAATATTACTCTTTATCAGATGATTTTAAACGTAATTTCAATAAACTGTAGACTCCCAGTGCTGCAATACTCAGCACAACGATTTCAAACATGGTATCGAAGCCTCTAAAGTCCACCAGCAGTACATTGACAACATTTTTTCCTTTGGCCAGTACATAGGCGTAATCGCCATAAAAGTCACTGATATTGGTCGTTGTCGGTTCATGCAAGACACGTAAGGCGACCATGGAAAGCAAGATGCCAAATATGATGGCGACCACTGAGTCCCGAATGACGGTCCGACGGTTGGCCAAATTTAGAAAAGAAGGTAATTTAAATAATACCAATACGAAAAGAACCACTGTTAAAGTGTCAATCGTAAATTGCGTCATCGCCAGGTCCGGAGCACTATAAAAGACAAAGATCAAACATATCGCGTAGCCCACGACACTGGTTGCCACAACTGCGGTCAACCTTGATGAGGTTCTGATCGTCAGTACAATAGCGCCGACTAAGATACATACCGTTGTCACCTCATAAAAACTCACCGGAGACAAGGTGTCCCATTTGATATGTAATGGCCCGCCCAGGTAGAGCTGATAGCCAATCAGTAGCTCTGCGAATAGAATGATCTTCAATAGATAGGAGCGCAGGTAACCGTTGTGCATCTTTGCGGTAAAAAAGGCCGAAAATAATTCAATTTCCCGGGCGAATGCATTGAGAATAGATGCTGGAGAGATTTTTTCAAAAGCAGTAATCCAGGCCAGTTTCTTGTGGCTAGGCGTGTTGGAAATAAATACAAGCGTTCCGGCCACGATGGTGATGGCACTCAGTAAAAGTATGAGGTTAAAGCCATGCCATATTTTTAGGTGGAATATTTCCTGTTGCGCAAGGATACTGTTTGCCGTTGGACCAGCAATCCAGTTGCCAACAAAACCAGGAAAGCAGCCAAAGATCACGCCCAGTATTGCCAGCAGCAACGGTGGGATCCACATGGATTTATAAGGTAAATGGATATGGTCAAACTGCTCAGGTAATTTGCCCATAAAGGGTTTGATTCCAGCCATAAATCCAGCTGATACCAGCAGTATGTTTGTTGCTACGGCCGCTATTGTCAAGTAAAGGAATAAACTAGGGGTAGCATGTAAAGTAGCCTCATAGATCAGGTCCTTTCCAATAAATCCAAGGGTCAAGGGTACGCCTGCACTAGAGAGAGCCGCAAGGAAGCCCGCAATGGCAACAGGCATCAAAACTTTGCGCAAGCCCCTGAGAACCGTGAGGTCCCTTGTCCCGGTTTCGTGGTCAATAATACCCGTAATTAGGAACAGCGCAGCTTTATATAAGGCGTGAACGAGGATGAAGACACTGGCCGCGATGACTGCTTCCTTAGATCCAAGACCGAGTAAGAAAACCAAGATCCCCAGTGCGGATATCGTCGAATAGGCCAATACGCCCTTAAGATCCGTTCTGAAAAGCGAGTGGAATGCCGCGTAGAGCATGGTAATACCACCGATAATCATCAGCGAATACATCCAGATTGGGTTTCCGCCCAAGATTGGTGAAAAGCGGGCCAGCAAATATATTCCTGCTTTCACCATGGTAGCGGAGTGCAGGTATGCGGATACGGGTGTTGGTGCCTTCATAGCCCCCGGCAACCAAAAATGGAAGGGAAACTGTGCCGATTTTGTAATGGCACCGAGCGCAATCAACCCAAAAATAAGCGGGAAAAGTGGATGCTGTTGAATCAAGGTGGCTTTGTCGACAAGTTCGGTGATATTATATGTGCCAGCGATATTGCCCGTTAATACAAAACCGGCGAGTAGAAAGAAACCGCCAAGACCTGTAATGGATAGTGCAGTCATTGCACTTTTTCTAGAATCCTCCTGATCGTTGTTGAAGCCGATCAGAAAAAACGAACTAATGGATGTTAATTCCCAAAAGATGAAGAGCAAGAGCATATTGTCCGAAAGCACCAGACCCAACATGGCGGACATAAACAAACAGAGGTAGCCAAAAAATCGATCAATATACTGATGTCCTTTAAGATAGGAATTCGCGTAAAAGAATATACAGGCTCCGATCCCTGTAATCAACAGGGTGAAAAGTAGCGAAAGTCCATCTAATTTAAAATCCAGGTTGATGCCTAGCGATGGTACCCACGCTGTGGATTGGATAAAATGAGATCCCTGGCCGATGGGCACCACAAATTTTGTAAAATACAGAAATAAGAGTACCGGTAAGAATGCGAGAATAAAACCCCATTTGGTTTTTAGGAATCGACCAAATGGAACAATAAGGCTCGATGTTATTAATCCTGATAGAACAGTAAATAGCATTTAGTCTTTGTTTTAATTTTTACTGGAGTATTTATTTTTCAATAAGAACCTTCGAAATTTTATTGCTGTTGATACTTATCTGGCTATGAAGGTTTTTTTTGAAAGTCTACAATATAATAAAAAAAAGGCGAAAAATTGGAATTTTTGTGATGTTTCGCTTAGTATAAAGGCAAAAAAAGGCGGTTTTGTTTTGTTGGTAAGAAAAATGATTCAGGGGTGAAAAACAAGCGCGGAGGTGAACATCGTATTTATGTTATCTTCTCGATGTGCAGTGTTTTTTTGTAATATTTGCAATATATGTAATAAACATGTTAATAATTGTTAAAGTAAGATTAAAATTCTATCTTTACGTTAGACTAGTTTGTCGATCTCCATTAATCGCGACTGATCAATTGTTTGTTATACCCGTTTTATCTTATGGGACCTGAAGAAAAGTTATTTAGACAGCATTATAAAAGTTTGTGTCACTTTGCATGGAAATTCGTGGGGGAGTCTTCCGTTGCGGAAGATTTGGTGCAGGAAGCTTTTATTGCATTTTTTAAGGAAAAGCAGCGCATGGATGAATCCGAGAATTTTGTTCGCAATTATTTATACACTGCTGTTCGGTTTTCCTGTTTAAAATATATCCGGCACGAGAAGGTAAAGGAGAAATACTGGTCACAGGTCGGTTTTACGGAAGAGGATGAACACTCTGTTGAATTATCCATGATCCATACGGAGGTTATCAATGAAGTTTATCGCATTATTCAAGAAATGCCGGCTGCCTGTCAGCAAATTTTCAAAATGGGATATTTAGAGGGGTTGTCTAATTTAGAGATTACAGAAAGGCTTCAGATCAGTGTGAATACCGTTAAAACTCAAAAACAGCGCGGTATGAAAATGCTGTTGGACAAGCTACATCCAGAATTTTTGCCCTTTGTTATTTTTTTGTTAAAATAATTTTAAATTCTTGTCACCCCATATTAATCTATAGGGTTTCTAACCTATAGATATGAAAGCTAACTCCAATTACATAGCCAAATTAATCCAGAAATTTCTTCGTGGACAGGAAACTGCTGCGGAACGCGATTCAATTGAGCACTGGCGGAAATCTGATCAAAGGAATGACGATCTAATTAAGGAATTTCGGGATGCAAAAAATATTGAGCAGGACCTGAATTTTTTTGCAGATCTTGACGAAGGAGAGGCTTGGCGAAGAGTAGGTGCTGTTAGATCTGTTAAAAAGATAAATTATTGGCCATTTATCCGTATTGCAGCTATTTTTGTTTTGCTGTTTGGGGCGGCGCTAGTTTACCTGCGTGATCGGGAGGTCAGCGATCCGAGCAAAGTAGTGACCAATACAACCGTAAAAAAGGATATTCTGCCCGCCCAGCCCGGAGCTTTACTGCTGCTGGCAGATGGGTCAGTAGTGCCATTGGAAAGTTCGGTAAGAAACTTAGACCCAAAAGTTATTATGGCCGAGACTAAAAGCGGGACTGCTGCTGTAGCAGCACCACTGACAAAATCGGCAATTGAATACAATACATTAGTCGTTCCTAAAGGGCATTTCTATAAATTAAATCTGGAGGATGGTACCCAAGTTTGGGTCAACGCAAATTCGCAACTTAAATTTCCTGAAAAATTCGATAAGAATGAGCGCCGGGTAATTTTGGATGGTGAAGCCTATTTTGAGGTTTCACATGATGCTGAGCGACCATTTTATGTCGAGTCCAAGGGGAATGAAGTAAAAGTACTGGGAACACATTTTAATATCAATGCCTATGGTCATAATGTTCGTACCACATTATCTTCGGGCAGAGTTCAAGTAAGTCATTCTGGACATGTGATTGTCCTGGAGCCGGGAGAATACGCGAATCTCGTAGGAGAACAGCTTCGGAAAGGAAAAGCCGATTTGGAGCACGACCTATCTTGGCATAATAATCAGTTTTATTTTAAGAAAGAAACCATTGTTGAGATAACCTCTACATTGTCTAAATGGTACGATATCCAAGTGAAATTTAAGAAAGATGTGGCATTAGATAAAGTGTATACAGGTAATTTTAAGCGTGATGTTAAGCTGTCAGAGGTATTGGAAATGCTGACCTATGTCTGTGACCTGAAATTTGAGCTTCAAGGAAAAGAATTAATAGTAGAAAACAAATAGGAGGAGTACTTATGTAAGAGAAATAATACCTAACCTAAGAGCCTTTACATAAAAATAGAACAGGAATGTTGCAGCATCCCTGTCCAGAAATGATTAAAAAAGGCCTAAAAATTTAAAAAGCGAATTAAGTAAACCCAATTAACCACAAAGAGTAAATGTATGAATAACTTACCATTTGGCAAAACGTGGCGACTGATACCTCATGACCCGCGGTTTAGCAAACCTTTACGTATTATGAAAATTAGTACCTGCCTTCTTTTCGCCTTTGTGACCGGAGTTCAAGCCAATGGCATTGCGCAGAAAGTTACGTTGAAAATGAAAAATGCACGGATTGAAGAAGCACTGAATGCGATCTCCAAGCAGTCCAATCTGCAGTTATTTTATGGGGAAAATATTGATTCCAAAGCGAGGATCAATGTCAATCTGAAAGAGGCTTCCGTTGCTGATGCATTAAATGCCGTTTTGAAAAATAATAATATTGAGTATAAGATTATTGCCAATACGATTTCTGTCAACGGGAAAACGGAAGGTAGTAGGTCAAGTAATATTGTGCAGCAAGGAGTTTCTGGGACAGTAAAAGATAAAGATGGAAATGCGCTGGCCGGGGCAACAGTGACTGTCAAAGGAACCGCTATTACTACGCAGACTGCTAGTGATGGAAGTTTTAGAATAAACGCTGGAGCAGATGCAACGCTGGTAGTCCGCTATGTCGGCTATGGAGCAGTTGAAGTAGGTGTTAAAGGAAGAAATATAGTCAATATAATATTGTCGTCAGATGAGCGGCAGATTGAAGAAGTTGTTGTAACCGGTATGGGGCAACGTCTAGATAAAAGGTTATTTACCGGTGCTACTTCACAGATTTCAGGTGAAGCAGCGCAAATCGGCGGACAGATAGATCCCAGTCGTGGCTTGGAGGGACGAGTCGCTGGGGTTTCGGTTCAGAACGTTACCGGAACCTTCGGTACGGCACCCAAGATTCGCGTGCGCGGGGCGACCTCTATTTATGGTAGTTCAAAGCCTTTGTGGGTTGTTGATGGAGTTATTATAGAGGATGTTGCCGACGTAAATTCAGATGAGTTGTCATCTGGTGATGCATTAACCCTAATTAGTTCAGCTGTTGCTGGATTGAATGCGCATGATATCGAATCTTTTCAAATATTAAAAGACGGTTCAGCAACGTCAATTTATGGCGCTCGTGCTATGGCTGGTGTAATTGTCATTACAACTAAAAAAGGAGTGGCGGGGCGAAGTTCCCTTAATTACACCGGTGAATATACGACACGTGCTACCCCTCGATACTCAGAATTCAATATCATGAATTCGCAAGAGCAAATGTCCGTTTACGATGATATGTATAATAAAGGCTATATTGGATTTGCCGATCTGCCTGTCGCAAACAACAGTGGTGTTTATGGTGACTTATATAAGCGTATTCAAAGCGGCGAAATTCCTAATGATCTATTTACGGATAGACATAACGTCAATAATTTTTTGAAAGAAGCTGAATATCGGAATACCGATTGGTTTGGGGAGTTATTCCAACCTAGTCTTCAACATAATCATGCTCTCAGCATGTCATCGGGAACAGAGAAATCCCAATATTATTCTTCTTTAAGTGCATTAGTCGATCCGGGATGGACAAAACGGAGTAAAGTAAACCGCTATACGGGTAATCTGAATGCAAACTACAATATTTCTGACAAGCTTAAATTAAACATTATTACAAACGGTTCTTATCGGCAGCAACAAGCTCCCGGTACATTAGGACAGTCGAAGGATGTTGTCTTTGGGCAAGTAAAACGTGATTTTGATATCAATCCTTATGCTTATGCAATGAATACCTCGCGAACCTTGGATCCCAATACATTCTACACTCGAAATTATGCTGCATTTAATATCCTACATGAGTTGGAGAACAATTACATGGATATAAATGTCGCTGATTTACGTTTTCAGGGAGACTTGAAATGGAAAGTGATTCCTGGGTTAGAAGTAGGTGCGTTTGGGTCTGTTCGTTACCAGTCGACAACACAGCATCATTACGTTAAAGATCGGTCAAATCAAGCAATGGCTTATCGGGCAGGTATTTCTGAGCCAGACAATACGACGATTCGTGATAAGAATCCATTTTTATATACCGATCCGGATGATCCCTATGCACGGCCTATTTCTGTGTTGCCTGAGGGGGGAATCTATAATCGAACAGATTACACCATGTTTGAACAGCTCTTCCGTTTTACAGCGCAATACAATAAGACTTTTAAAGAGAACCATCTTCTTAATGTATTTGCAGGATCGGAGCTTACATCATCTCAAAGAGATAACACTTGGTTTAGAGGTTGGGGAATCCAATATGACTTAGGAGAAAGCCCTTTTACAGATTATCGGGTATTTAAACGGGGTCAAGAAGAAAATTCGCCTTATTTCTCGGCGAATCGAAATGGAAAAAACGACCCGACAAATACGCGTTACAAACAGGCCGCTTTTTTTACGAATGTTACCTATTCCTATGCAGGGAAATATATATTGAATGGTACCTTTAGATATGAGGGCGCAAATAAATTAGGGGAAGCAACCTCTGCGAGATGGATGCCGAGCTGGAACCTTTCGGGCGCATGGAATGCGCATGAGGAAAACTTCTTTGAAAACTTGAGGCCAGCTTTTTCACATTTTACTTTAAAAGGTTCTTATAGTTTAACAGGTGATCGAGGACCATCAACTGTCACTAATTCGTATGCTGTTTATCGTTCATACACTCCGTGGAGACCAACAGCAGGAGATGCTGAATCTGGATTAGAAATAGCAGATTTGGCTAACAATGGGTTGACTTATGAGAAAAAGCACGAATTGAATATCGGAACATCCATGGGATTTTTAGATAACCGGGTTAATGTCGAATTTGACTGGTTCAAACGTGATAATTTTGATTTGATCGGTATTATCAATACCCAAGGGTTAGGAGGACAGATTTCAAAATTTGGTAATGTGGCTGATATGAA
Source organism: Sphingobacterium athyrii (assembly GCF_003071065.1). Classification (GTDB taxonomy): domain Bacteria; phylum Bacteroidota; class Bacteroidia; order Sphingobacteriales; family Sphingobacteriaceae; genus Sphingobacterium; species Sphingobacterium athyrii. Next base: position 705,458 of record NZ_QCXX01000004.1, read on the forward strand.
ATCACACGGGGCTGAGTTGAGCCTAACTGGCCATATCTTTCGTGATCAAGCATTTAAATGGATATCAAATTTTACTTATTCAAATGTGAAAACAAAGGTAACCCGTTTAGACACTAGAACTCAAGTGATGGATCTTATAACAGGTACTGGATTTGCGCTAGAAGGAGGCCCCGTTCGTGGACTCTATTCTATCCCATTCGTAAGATTGAATGATGAAGGATTACCGGTTTTTTTAAATACAAATAATCAGGAAACTGTTACTGATTTAAATTTTCAAGAACGGGATAAAATAGGCTTTCTAAAATATGAGGGCCCTACAGATCCTATTCATTCAGGTGGTTTTGGAAATACATTTAGTTATAAGAATTTTAGTTTAAATGTATTTATGACTTATTCATTTGGTAATGTTGTGCGCCTTAATCCAGTATTTTCCAACGAATATTCAGATTTGACGGCATCAACCAAGGAGTTTGCAGACCGTTGGATGGTAGCGGGAGATGAAGCCTTCACGAATATACCTATTATCGCTACTACTGGACAGAACAGGGCATACGCTAATGATTTGAAGTATGCCTATAGTGCATATAATTATTCATCAGTTCGTACAGCGAAAGGTGATTTTATTCGTATGAAAGATGTTTCATTAAGCTACCAATTCCCGAAGGATTTGGTGAAAGCGTGGAATATAAACTCTTTAGGATTACGCTTTAATGCAACCAATTTATTCTTGATTTATGCGGATAAAAAGTTGAATGGACAGGATCCAGAGTTTGTCAATGCTGGAGGTGTCGCTGCTCCTATAGCGAGACAATATACATTGACTTTACGTTTAGGACTGTAATCGAAATTTTAAATCGTAATTGAAATGAAAAGAAATAGAAAATTATATATAGCAATTGCATTGATTTGTGGACTGAGTATGTTATCCTGCAATAAGTTTTTGGATGAAATGCCTGACAATCGTGCTAAACTTGATACTGAGGCTAAAATTGATAAGTTATTGGTTTCTGCTTATCCAGAGGTAGCTTATTTGATGAGTGCTGAACTTTCATCAGATAATGTCGATGATTATGGATCTACTAATCCCAATAGTCAGCGTTTTATGGAGGAGTTGTTCCATTGGAAAGATGTCACAGACAATCAGGACGAGGGACCTAAAGACGTCTGGGAAGCTTGTTATAAAGCGATCGCTAGTGCAAATGCGGCATTAAAAGCAATCGAAGAAATGGGAAATCCGGCCAGTTTAAATCCACAAAAAGGAGAAGCTTTAGCTGTAAGAGCCTATAATCATTTTACACTGGTTAATTTATTTGCACAGCATTATACAAAAGCAAATGCGGTAACAGATTTGGGAGTTACCTATATGACTACGGCGGAGGGAGACTTAGATCCGAAATATAAACGGAATACAGTCCAAGAAGTATATGACCATATTGTAGCTGATCTAGACGAAGCTATTCCGCTAATTGATGATTCTTCGTTCGGATCAACCCCCAAATATCATATGAACTCTAGGGCTGCAAACGCTTTACGCGCTCGAGTCGCCCTATATATGCAAGATTGGGAAAAAGCCGTCAGTTTTGCCAATGCAGCGATTGGTACGAATCCAACGAGTTTACTTCGGAATTATGAAAGGATTGCCGCTGACGCAGTTGGAAGTAGAGGATTTCCAAATGGAGCAATATCCTATACAAAGAGTGAAGAAAAGGCCAATTTAATGGTAGCCACTGCCGCAACGCAACATGGTGTAATATTTGGCCCCTATACCTATGGTTCGAGGTATTCCCATGGTGCATTTTTGGCAAACAATGAAACAGCCATGGCGCAAGGGCCTTATGGGAAATTAGGTGCAACTGGTTATGTACTACGTGTTTCTGTTTATGCGGGAACAAATTTAGATAAAGTATTGTTTCCCCGTGTTTCGTATATGTTCGAGTATACAGACCCTGTCGCAGGAATTGGATATGCTCGTGGTGCTTATGTACCATTTACTACAGAAGAAACGATGCTGGTTCGTGCTGAAGCTCTTATTCACCTGAAACGATACGATGATGCTGCGATAGATATGAAACGTTGGGTTGACAATACTTTAGTAAGCCCCCCTGCAAGTTTTACTGTAGCAAGCATCAACACATGGGCAGATAGAATAGATTATTCTTCTGCTCGAGTACCAACTGCAAAGAAAAAATTAGACCCTAAAATGATTCCATTTGAGATTGGTACACAGGAAAATATGCTTCATGCGCTGTTATTTTTACGCCGTGTAGAAACCTTACATATGGGGCTGCGTTGGTTTGATGTTAAACGCTATGGTATTGAAGTGGAAAGACGTGTGTTGAATTCTGGAGGCGAAGTAGCTTCTGTGGAAACGGACACAAAATTAATTGCACGTGACAAAAGGGCGGCTTTGCAAATTCCTGCTGAAGTTATTGCCGCCGGTTACACACCTAATCCAAGATAATTATGAAAATATTAAATAAGATTAATGTATTGTTGTTTTCTTCGGTGCTTTTATTTTCATGCTCTGACGAAAAATTGAACCCGGAAAGTATATTTGTTGATAAGAAGGTTGAAAGCAATGAACTAGATAAGTATATTCAACAAAAATATACGAAGGATTATAATATCGCAATTCTTTACAAATTTGTTGAAAAGGAGTCTGATTTAGATTATAATTTGAGTCCAGCGAGCTATGAGAGCTCTGTCCGCATGACCAAACTATTATATCACCTTGGTATTGAACCCTATGATAAAATTACAGGAAGTAAGGACTTTATCAAAAAATATTTCCCTAAATTACTAAACTATATTGGCTCACCAGCTTATCGAAATAATGGAACGTTTGTGTTAGGTACAGCAGAAGGCGGTGTTAAGATTACGCTTTATCTATTGAACGAATTGAACGCGGAAACGGGGAAAGATGTAGCCTTTCTCAATTATTATTATTTTCACACGATGCATCATGAGTTCGGACACATTTTACACCAAACTAAGGGGTATCCGGCTTCTTTTGAGCAGATTACTGGTGAGCGCTATGTTTCGGATGCTTGGAGTGATATCTATGAAAGTGAAGCAGATGCTACCGCATTGGGATTTGTTTCTCCCTATGCTTCCAAAGAGCCCAACGAAGATTTTGTAGAGACTTATTCCTATTATATTACATTGTCACCAGCACAATGGAACCAACGTATCAGTAGAGGGGGAGAGGAAGGAAAAGCATTGATTGAAGCTAAACTTGATATTGTACGGACTTATTTCCAAAATGTTTGGAATATTGATTTGGATGAGTTGCGTGATGAGATTCTAGCTAGACAAGCAGATCTACCCAATTTTGATCAAACATCTTTAAAATAAAAAATCATGAAATTGAAATATTTATTTTTCTTATTGTTACTCCCTGCTTTGTGGATTAGCTCATGCAAGCGGGATGAAGATAGAATATTTGATGCCAATGCAACAGTCCGTATGACTGAAGCGGTGCAACAAGCATATACAGTTTTACAGGCGAACAAAGCCGGTTGGATGATGAAATTTTACCCGAGTAGTAACCAGGAATTCGGTGGGTATACTATTTTCACTAAATTTATTTCCCAAGAGGAGGTTTCGGTTGCTTCTGACCCTTTTTCAGGTTTTAAAACAAGTACTTATTCTGTGAACCCTGAATCTGGTCCGGTACTTTCATTTGACGGTTATAATAAAAATATTCACTGGTTTTCCGAGCCTGGAAAAGATAATGGCGGCATCGGTGCCGACGACAGCGGTATGCGTGGTGATTTTGAATTTATTGTGCTTAAAGCTACAGCAGATTCAGTAGTCTTAAAGGGAAAGAAAAGCGGTAGCCATTTGGTCATGTTACCTCTGAAGGGGGATGAGTTTGAGAGCACGTCAGCATCTTATCAGGCGGCAGCAAATAAATTTAAACAATTTGGCGTATTTAATTTAGAAACAAAGAATGGCGAGTCTGTTGCCATGGGGTATAGTCCTAAAATGCGTGTCTTTGGTAATCCGCTCGATCAGGCCGCTAAAGGAATGGCTTTCAGAGTCGTGCCTGGGGGACTTGAATTTTATGAGAAGTACACAATGGACGGTGTAACTTTTGACTTTTTAAAATATATTGAGCCAACAAGTACTTATCCATATGGCTATTATACAGACAATGGAAATACTTTTAAGATTGTTCCCGAAGTGACTCCAATTAATTTATGGTTTAAAACTAATCTATGGTCCATGTCCTATAGTAACGTTGGGCCAATTGGGCAAGTATATTGGAACAATGCAAAATCCAAATTAAAAGCAAATGGTATCACGTTAAACAATATGTATATTGGAAATGCAGGAGTGGAGGTCTTATATTATGTTCTACAAAATGGCGCAGTCGAAGGAGCTGTAGGGCATAATATCACCCCGGTTTCTGGAACTGTTGATCAAGTCAGAATAACTTTTACGGGCTCATTATACAATGTTGTGGGTTTTACAGCAGCCTATTGGACAGGAGGATTGAGCGAGTTTACAACACCGTTGAATGGACGTACATTTAAGATTACATCCGATGAGGTAAACGAACCGTCATCAGTATTATTGACTGATGTTGCTGCTCCAACGAACACATTTAAAGTTTTCTTGAAAGACATCAATGATCCATTAAACAATTAAAAAGGGTAAATAAGCCTTCCTGAAGTTAGGGAAGGCTTAAACCAATTAACTTTGTAATTTAACAACACAAAACTAATTATCGTTACACATATCTGTCGGCAGAAAGTGCAAATTGCATATTTAGCAAAAAAAAGTTGCGGAAAGTTCATCGGGACGGTTTCTGGTTAAACTGTTAAAAATGGGATGTAAATCACTCCCGAATGCTTCCCAAATGGATTCTTTGAAAATCCCGAGAAAACTGTAAAATATGTTCCTGTAGGGTAGAAATATAGTTTATGTTAATAGCTCTTCCATCTGTGTATGGAAGAGCTATATTTACTCTTAATATATGAATGATTCAAACTTAAAAATAGTATTAATTGGGTCAATAAGCAGCTTGGTTTATACATTACTTTTAATAATTCATTTTTACTATATTGCTATAATACCTGAAAATATAGAGACTGCCATAGGAGTTATTGTTGAATTGTTTACGATTCCTATATTAATTTTAATAACGATTTGTATTGGAATATCCATTTTTCAATTTTTTGTAAAACAGCAATATAAGCCTATCTTTCTAGTAAGCTTACTTTGCAATTTTATTAGTGTATTCTTGTTGTTTTTTAGTGAAAGTTTCTTTAAATGAATACAAAGACTTTGCTTGCTCAAAAGATTGTGAGAACATCGTGTTTAAAAATTAAAAAAGAATTAATTATGGAAAATCATTATAAGTTATTTTTAAGATACTGCCTAGCAATGATTATCATGGTAATTATGGGGGAGGTTATCAACTATTATTTTCAAAAAAAAGTTAGTGAGTATACCCTATCTTGGTTTATTGCAGCATTTGTATGGGTAATCCTGGGCGGTTTGATCCTAACATTTGTTGACGGGCGAACTAGAACAAAAAAGTCAATTAAATAGTTTGCACCTATAAATATGACAAATATCAGTGATACAGATTTTTAGACTTCGTAATCTGTTTTTATTATTAACCATAAAATTTCTTTCCGTAACCATGTAATAAAGTAGTATTATGAATTGTCATTACTAATAAACGTTTCTAAGCATTCCATAAATTAACATTATTTTAAATTTTATGAAGTATATTGTAAGCATATTATTAACCCTATGCGTAACAAATCTAATCGCACAAGAAAAAGATAATAAAATAAAGTATTTGCCCTTTGAAGTGATTTATTTCGGAGGTGTCCAATTTAACAACGCAAGTAATCTAAACAAAATCTTAATGCAAGAGGGGGCAGGGAAATTACCTGGTTTTGGGTGGAATGCAGGTGCAGGCGTAGCGTACCGTATGAAACAAATGCTAATCGGAGGCAGTTTTAGTTTATCCACAAATAGTAAAAAAGATAATACGCTGAACACTGGGGACATTATCCTATACGTTGCGACCAATGCGGTGCACACCGGCAATCTAATATTAAGTCCACAGCTTGGGCTTGGTAGCCAATGGTCGACTTTTACAATTCAAAAACACAATCAGTCTGGCTCATTTGATGACTTCCTAACAACGCAATCAAATCAAACGAAAATGGAACATAACTCAGCGATTGTAGATTTCAATATTACACTGAAATCAATGAATAAAAACAGAACAATATTTTATCCCGAATGTAGAGTTGGCTATAAATCCTCCATAACAAAAAATGATTGGAAGCTTATAGGTACGAAAGCCACAGACGTACCTGCAGACCGATTAGGAAGTTTCTATGCACAACTTGCTTGGGGAATTGGTCGATAATAAAAAGAAAAAAGATAATTAATTTGCCGGGACGCAAACACTTCCTCTCTTGTTGTAAACCAGTAAGCAGCCTAAACAAACACGTAGCCGATCAAGGTAAACACTTGGCGCTGGGATGTAAATCCTTCGATCGTGGAAAAATTCCAATGGATAGAGCAAGTGAAAACGGAAAGGCTTCAAGTAAACAAGTTCATATTCGACAGAGACCGATCAGCAGAAGATGCAAACTACATATTCCACCAAATAGACACAGGTAGTGGCGAATGGTTCGCTTCGGCGAACGAAGTAAACCTTATATACTGTGGAAGAAACACAGTATTGTTCCATCGTTTCGCATACTCGGCTAATGCTATTAGTTTCTTGACTTAAGCAATTGCTTCCAAGGAAGAAGGATTCACATGGATAGCCAAAGTGTCCCGATAGACTGCATCAGGAAACTGTTATATATCTCAAGTAACACATGCGATAGTGGAAGAGAACCAATACAGCTGCTAAGCAACTGGATGAGCCTGACAAGTGAACACGTCGGCTCTGACCGTAATCCTGTAGTCCAACCAAAGGATTACGGTCAGGGATGAAGCGATAACGAAAAGTGCGGAAACAAATGCGCCCTGAGGTATAATTATAATTCAGCTTTTTGTTTAAATAAATGTTGCGCGGAATTTTTCTCATATTTTTGTGACAATTCAATCTAAAAAGAATTGTTATTTTCATTAATGCCTAGTTTTCTTCCAATATTTTGTTTTTGATCTCCTCGATGTGGTTTATCTTTCGTTTTATAATAAATATTACCTGCATGATCCCGCGGAAAAAATGGAAAAATATTATTATGAAAAATAAAATATTTTGGACGGTATTCTTGTCTTTTTTTCAGTACTTACTCATTACGGCGATCATATTCGCTGGTTTAAATTACTTTTTAAATGGTAGGATTCCTATCTTTATTATTGCTATCACCTCTTCGTTAATTGGCATATTGGGGGCATGGCTTCATTATCTCTTAACATCAGGCAATGTCAAAAAGCACTTCATACTAGTGCTGTCCTTAATTGCCGTCGAAGCATTTATATGTATAGCCTCCTTGTTCTATTTCCTAGATAATAATTCCTCTATATATCGCATCGCTTTACAATCTGTTCTTGCGAGTGTGTTTGTAGTTTACTGCGCATCTAGAGTGTTGCCTGAAAAATCAAGGTATTGATTAATAAAAAATAACTGTTGCCCTCAAACGAACTATTTTACACAGAAGCTTGATTATGCAAAAGGTAGTTTTATCCGCATGACGTAGAAGGCTGAAAAATAGAACTGACGTTATTGTTTCCATCAACGACTTGACTTTATTTGATTTGCCAATAATTTGTACGAATTTTTGTACAGATAAAAGTACTTGTTATGTTAATTGCCAGTGTATCAGATTTCAGAAAAGATATAAAACGCTATTTGGATAAGGTTTCCAAAAACTTTGAAACCTTGATTATTAATCGAGGTAAAGACTCGGGTATTGTTGTTATGTCGCTTGAAGAATATAATTCCTTGATGGCAACAGGCCATGAACTATCTTCCCGAACAAATGAACAGCGTCTTGATGCAGCGATTGAAAAGCTTAAAGCGGGAAAATCGTTTGAAAAGCAGTTGCTAGAGGAATAGTTATGAAGTATAGAGCCGTCCCTCCCAAGACTGGCTTTTAGGCATACCCTTAGCTCTTCAATACCTACAGCGGAGAGTTGATTACCAACTCACACTGCATTCCTGCAAGATGCCCATTACATTTTGAGGTATACCAACATGGCCATGTTTTCTATTCAACTACTTAGCAAGGGACGCTGTAGGACTAAGACATAGCATAATAATAAAAGGAAATATAGTCTAAAGCCAAATGTATATTCAGATATAAACATGGGATACGAAATAACTGCGCAAGTATACAGCATTGAGTTAAAGTTATATTTTATGTGGCTAAAAGCGGTGAATAGGAGACTTAAATCACACAGCAAAAGGCTCATGCAAGGCGGTAGCAATGCTTTATCATAAGCTTTAGTGCCTCTTTGTAATTCAAAAATGCTGCAGCCATATCACAGGCTGTTACTGGGCTGAAGCAATCAACTTGGTATACATGGCACCAGCGCTAATGTATAGGTCATGAGCATAATATAGTAATAACGGGGCTCTGTTGTATAATTCAGCCAGATGAAGTGATATGACGATATTGTAAATTTTTATAATATTATGAGGAATAGGTACTCCTCAAGATTTTCTTGACCCGCCTTTGAACTGATGATTCATAAGGGCAGTCTTTTGGTGTATGGATGTTCTGTGAAAGCCTTTTATCGGAGTGCGTTGAGGGGCAGCGGTAAGTGCTTGTATAGCATTATAAAGGTGAAGGTATCATTCTCTAGTAGCGAACTGCATGACATCAGAAATTTACAATAAGCTTTCTGAGGGGATTTTTTGTCTATTTCCTGCCTGGTAGCGATTAGAAGCATTTTGTCGCATCGATTTTTCTTGAACCGACCGAATCATCTCATTCTCCGACTTCCTCATAGTGTTAGTCTAAATGTAATAAAATCGTAGGCTGCGTTGTCTTTCTCTTGAATCAGAAACCATCATGAGCTACAACCGCTTATAAATAGAGCATAATATCTCACTCATGATAGCTTCATTGCCAATAAAGATAAAATCGATGATTTTGCGAAATGGCTATTGGGAGATCACGAGAAGTAATTTAAAGTTTTCCACAGGATGTTAATAACCTTGTGGAAAACGTATAAGGCGTCTTATTGAAAAATAAGGTGTGACCGAGACCATATTAAACGTACAAAGTATCAGAGGCCAATTCCGGCCAAAACGATCAGCATACTATGTAATGAATTTGTCTGTACACCGATCCTAGTTGGATTTACGATCGTATACTTCCATATCATTCACCTTATTATGCGCGTTTGAGTTGGCAACAGCGGCTCGAAATCGCACTATATTTAAATAGTGTGGCCTATAATTTTCATATTTACCGTCCCAATCGCCCCTTTCACCGACTTTTTCCGAATGTTAGTCTAAATGTAATAAAATCGCAGGCTGCGTTGTCTTACTTTTGAATCAGAAACCATCATGAGTTATATCAGATTACAAATAAAATATTGGATCTCTTGCTCATGATAGCTTCATTGCCGATAAGGAAAAAATTAAAGAATGAAACTTAAAGGAAATGTTGCAACATAATCAACATTCCTGCGACTACTAGAAAAGAGACAATAAAAACTAACACTATAAAGTAGAAAAAATTATGAAAACTTTAATAAAAACATTCGCAGCAGCAGCTTTGATCGCCGTATCAACATGTACAATGGCAGCGGGTAATCCTGGAAAGGTATTGAACCTATCTACAGCGGACCTGGCCATTGATAGCTATGTATCTGTGATGACAGAAGGGATGTCTGGTGGTGTAGAACAATTATTTGCTGCCGATTTCAGCCAAAAGATTCAAGGTGAAAATGCGCGTACAAATAAACGCTCAGAAGTGATTTCCTTTTTGAAAAAACAAAAGGGTGAAAAGTTAAACTGTAGTACCAAAACGGAGATTCTTGAAGAATCCGAAAATTATATGGTGGCACGCATTACAATGAAATTCGAAACATTTACAAAAACCGACCTCGTGACCTTGATGAATGAATCCGGAAGCTGGAAGATCGCGAGCTCGGTTAACTCATATAAATAGAAACTGTTTAATTAAATTCATATGTTTATTTTAAGCCACGTCGTGATGATGTGGCTTTTATTTTTACTGAGAAATTAGAAAAGGTCATTATATTGTTGTTATACAAAATGTATTGGCTGTTCGTGTGAGACGAGATGTGGCTAGGTAAACAGATCGTTATACCGTAAAAAAGGAATTGTCCACACGATTTTATTCTCAGGAGTCTGAACAGTACTTAAGGCCGCTATTTCGAGCCTGGATAAAACAAAAGGATAGACGAAGGAGGATTAAGTCGATACGATTTAAATTCTTGACTATGGCTATTAGTAAACAATGCATTGGGATAGATATCTCAAAAGCGACATTCACAGCATGTCTGTGTCAGTGTTCAGATGATGGAGAATTAGTGTTCTCCAAGACAGTGGATTTCAGTAATGATAGCAAAGGGTTCAACCAGTTTCTGCGTTGGGCCAAAGGAGTCATTGCGAAAGATGCAGCACTTGTTTTTTTGATGGAGGCTACCGGTGTGTATTATGAGAACCTTGCCCACCATCTGCATAAGATTAAGAAAAGGGTTCATGTTGTTCTTCCCAATACGTCAAAGCACTATTTTTCGAGCCTCAATATCAAGACCAAAACGGATGCTGTTGATGCACGGATCCTGAGTCAATTCGGTGTAGAAAGGATCCATAAAGCATGGAGTCCTCCTCCACCAGTCTTATTGCAGCTGAGAAATCTGACCAGATACCATGTCCAGCTACAGGAGCAGAAAACGGCATTAGGTAACATCAAACATAGTAAGGACTGTTCGCATGCTATCCAGATCTTTATACTAAAAAGCAATAAAAAACTTATTTCTGAGATAGATAAGGAGATTGGCAGATGCATCGGGGAAATCAACAGGCTGGTAAAGTCAGACCTGGGGCTCCATAAAAAAATAGAGAAGCTTGCAACAATAAAGGGGATTGGAATGATCACCATGGTTACCATTCTTGCCGAAACAATGGGGTTTGAACAGTTCGGTAGCGCCAAACAACTTGTCAGCTATGCTGGATACGATGTTGTTCAGCGGGAATCTGGGACATCTGTAAAAGGAAAAACCAGGATCTCGAAAAAGGGGAACAGGTATATCAGGAATGCGCTGTATTTTCCGGCTATGGTAGCTTGTAGGCATAATTCTGTGCTAAAGGAAGCTTACACGAGAATCATCCAGAAAAAGCCGTCAAAAATGGTCGGACAGGTTGCCGTACAGAGAAAATTATTAATCTTAATGTATACACTTTGGAAAAATGATACCGTGTTTATAGAAAATTATAAAGTAAGTAGTCCCGATCCGAAAACCGAGACTACACTAGATAGTTCAGAAGCTGAACTTCTTTAGAATACAAAAATACTTTTTTGTCTAAATATTTGGAATTTAAAACAGTACCTTTTTTTAGGACTTTCGTGTCAAGATTGCTCGGGCAGATTTTTAATATAATTATAAGCAAATATATTTTATATCAATACTTGTTAAATGTATTGATGTTCAGCAGTTTGTGTTGTTTTTTTATTGCGGGTACAAAATGCGTTAATGATGTTTTTCAAAATAAATATCAATAACTGATAACAAATTAGATTTAAGGACGTTTTATTATCTATAAGTATATGTAACAAAGTTGATATAAATAGGCTTGTGGGAAAGGTGTGATGTTCAGCCTTTTGTTGTATGTATTTCATTTTCGCTTGGAACGTAATTATTTCAATTAGATTCTTATTATAAATATTTAACGTATGATGCATCCCCTAAACCACACTCTTCTGTTAGCCTGCGGTTTTATTCTTTTCTGCCACCCAGGGCAGGCTCACACGATCGAAATCAAGTACCGTGCTAATATAGCTTCTTTTGCTAAACCGCCTTCTTTTCTTGCGCTTGATACTATCGGGATTAGTGGTAAAGTCACGGATTCATTGGGAACAGCACTCTCGGGAGTGGTCGTCACCGAAAAGAAAACGGGTAATAGCGGTCTGTCAGATGAAAAAGGAGCGTTCAGACTTTCAGCGGATCCCAATGGTGTATTAGTTTTTATAAAAACTGGATTTGCTATTAAAGAAGTCTTTGTAAACAATCAAAAACTGATAGAAGTTGCCTTGTCAGCCGGTACGACGAAGGCTGTAACCGATTCGACAGCTCAAAATAAAGATTCTACTGCTACTGTTGCCGCTGGTCGGGATAGTATTACAAATGTCTCCGCTGGCCAGGATAGCACGACAAAAATAGTTGGCAATCAGGATAGTACGACAAGAGTTACAGTTAGCCCGAATAGCGCTGGCGGGGTGTCCGCAGGAAAAACATCAGTGACCGGGACTGTCACGGGACCTAAGGGGCCCCTGCCGGGAGTTACCGTAGCGGTAGTCGGTACAAATGTGTCTGCAAGTACGGATGAAGCTGGTAAATTTCAGATTGCTGCAGGTCCAAAGAATCAACTCAGATTCTCTTCACTTGGTTTTGAAGCGATCACTCAACTCGTTGGAGATCGAAAGGATATACAGGTGGTACTTAGTGGCGAAACTAAGGTGCTTGATTCTGTGCAGGTTGTAGCGGTTGGGTATGGTACGATGGACCGCGCTACGTTACCGAGTGCGGTATCGAGTATTGGTGCCAATGAAATCGAAGACGAGGTATTGCCAAGTATTACCCAGGCAATACAAGGTAAGGCAGGGGGAGTTCAGGTGACACAGAAGTCCGGTTCGCCGGGCGGCGGGATCAGTATTCGGGTAAGAGGTACAACATCGATAAATGCCAGTTCGGACCCACTATACGTTGTCGATGGCATTCCGGTCAACAGCACCACCAATTTTACAGGAGGGTCTACCTTTGATTTTGGAGGTGGTACCCAAGGGATCAATGTGCTATCCTCGATCAACCCTTCGGACGTGCAATCGATCGAAATATTAAAAGATGCGGCATCCTCATCAATCTATGGTTCGAGAGCCGCAAACGGTGTAGTGCTAATTAGTACAAAAAAAGGGGTGGCTGGACAAAGTGAGTTCAACTTTAATATGTACGAAGGATTCTCACAGGTACCTAAGGAACGGTATTACGATTTCATGAATACCGAGCAGTATCAGGATTATATGAAAGATTATTACAAAATCTTACAGCAACAGGATCCTAAAGCAGTCATTCCCGAGCAGATATTTGCCAATCCTAATGTCAATACGAACTGGCAGGATGCCATATTCAGAAATGCAGCAACCAGGAGTTATGAACTTTCATCAAGAGGTGGGAGTGAGAAGACTCAATATTATACTTCTGTCGGCTACATGAAACAGGGCGGTGTACTGTTGGGATCCGACTTCAATCGCATAGGCGGTCGTATAAATCTAGACCACCAGCACAATGAGAAATTGAGATTTTCTACGGCTATCAATCTAACTAGGGCTGTCAACCACCGTGTGCAGGAAGAAAATTCAAAAGAAGGTGCCACCAAAAGTGGTATATTTTCTCCGCCAAACTTAGCGGTGTATGACCCAGCTGGAAACTTTGTCTATGACCAGGTTAGAGCGACACGTGAAAATCCCGTCGCTATGCTAACGCTTCCAACCAATGAAGCGCAGACTTTTCGGGTACTGGCAAATGCCAGCGCGGAATACAATATTGTTCCCGAGCTCTTACTGAAGACAAGCTTTGGTACTGATATCAGCTTTATTGATGAGACCTTCTTTATGCCTCCTGTTGGACTTCGTTCCTATGCTAGCCAAGGCGGTATCGGCGCTCGCCGGAATACCCGCGACCAGCTTTGGATAAATGAGACAACCTTGACCTATGATAAGAAATTCGGTGACCATAGCATCAATGCTTTGGCGGGATTTTCAGTTCAGGAATCCAGACTTGACTTTGTACATGGACAACGTTCAAATTTCCCGAATAATGATATTCCTTATATCACTGCCGGAGGTGTTATTACCGGTGCAAATTCTTATCCCGAAGAATGGGCGATCGCCTCTGGATTTGCCCGCGCAACATATATTTATAAAGATAAATACATCCTTAATGCAAACGTGCGGTCGGATGGCTCTTCACGCTTTGGAGCTGACAATCGGTGGGCAGTATTTCCATCATTTGCAGGAGCATGGCGACTTACAGAGGAAGATTTCCTAAAGGATTCTAAGGTGATCAATGATTTAAAACTTCGTGCGAGCTGGGGGATTACTGGGAATCAGAACATCGGCAACTATGCTAGTCGTTCACTATATTCTAGTGGCTACAACTACATGGGACTCGCAGGCTTTGTGCCGAATGTGTTGGGCGATCGTAATTTAAAATGGGAAACCACCAATCAATGGAATGTTGGTGTTGATGCCGGGTTCCTGGGAAATAGAATTTCAATATTGGCAGATTACTATTATAAGAAAACAACGGACTTGTTAATCGGACTGCCTATCCTGACCAGCTCAGGTTATCTCAACCGATTTACAAACTCTGGTGATATAGAAAATAAAGGTTTCGAATTTGAACTAACGTCCAAGAATTTGGTAGGTGAATTCAAGTGGACAACTTCGCTGAACATGACTTTTAATAGAAATAAAGTAGTTGCTTTACCTGAGGGATTGACAGAAATGCGTGGTGGGGTAGGTGATCTGAACCGTGCCATAGTGGGACAGCCCCTTGGCGTATTCTATGGCTGGCAAGCGACAGGTGTCAATCCACAGACTGGGATGATCGATTACCTAGGTGCGGATGGCTCTGCCGTAACACCGACAGATTACAAAGATCAAAGGATGATCGGCGATCCTAACCCATCGTTCTTTGGTGGTATTACCAATAATTTTGCTTATAAGAATTTTGATCTAAGTATTCAGGGGCAATTCACATATGGGAATGACATCTTCAATTACAATCTGGCATCGGGACTGGAAGGATTCAACCCAAGTTCCAATCAGTTTGTTGACTTTGTCGATAGATGGAGAGCACCCGGCGATATTACCGACGTTCCGAGGCCGGCACCCGGCGACCTGAGCAACGGGGCCATATCATCAAGATTTGTCGAAGATGGCTCATTCTTTAGAATTAGAAATATCACGTTTGGTTATACATTGCCGTCCAGCATCGCAGAGAAAATTAAAATGAAAAAGCTCCGCTGGTACGCTACGGTACAGAATGCTTTTGTGTTCACAAATTATCGAGGTTATGATCCAGAGGTCAGCTCAAGCCACGGTGGTGCCAATACAGGACTGATTTATGGATATGACTACGGTAGTTATCCGCAACCGAGGATATTCACTACTGGTGTTAACGTAACTTTCTAAACTGCGTGAGTAAGGAAGATGAAGTTTGCCTTTTAGAGACAAGAGGAATAAATAGGATGAATAGGGCGAACTCATTTAAACAATTTAAAACATACACTCGTAAATAATTTGTACGGATGAAAAGAAATAAAATACTATTAATTTTTTTGGCGACCATGATCGCGTCTTTTGCAATATCATGTTCTAAATTCTTGGATCGCGACCCGCTTGGGCAGATTACCCAAGATAAATTTTTCAATTCCGAAACCAATGCCAATGCCGCTGTTTTGGGAATGTATCGGACGATGATGAATTCATTTTCTTTTGGTCAGTCCATCATCGTTGTTCCGGAATTTTCTGCAGTCCATGTTCGGCATTCTTCCAGTTTCCCGGAATACCAAAATTTCTCCGAACATAAAATACAAGCGATCAATCCTTGGATTGCCAATATGTGGCAAGCTGTATATTCCACGATCAACGCGGCCAACCAAGTGATTGAGGAAGTCCCAAAAATGACCGAGACCATGATTACTGAAGACAAGAAAAAGATGTTTGTTGGTGAAGCTAAATTTATTCGGGCGTTGCACTATTTTTTTCTGGTACGTGCCTTTAATAAGGTCCCACTAAAGCTGACGTATACCAAGGAAGGGGATAATATTGATATTGTCGAATCCGACAAAGCAGCACTTTACACACAGATTGTTAAGGATCTGACGGATGCTATTGCTGCGCTTCCCGAAGAAAATCCAAATACTGGTGATGCTATCAAGGGACGGGCTTCGCATTGGGCGGCGAAAGCGCTGTTGGCAAAGGTCTATCTGTATCAAGCTTCCATTACGAATGATTATAAAAAAGCAGCGGATATGGCGAATGAAGTTCTGACAGCAGGTGGCTTTGGCTTAGTGGCGGATTTCAGTACAATTTGGACGACACAAAATACGAACGAAGCTATTTTCGAAATTCAATTTGATGATCAAGCAACCAATCCACTCGCAGCTGTAGCCAATGACAATCCTAGCGTATTATTTTTTGCTAAAGACTCCGCAATCCTCGACTTATATACCGAGCAAGACAAACGAAAGGATTTTACTGTCAAAAAAGGTAGCAATAATAATTATTTCATGGGTAAGTTTCCGAATTTCTCGCCAGCCAGTCAAAATGTAACTGTTATCCGACTTGCAGAGATTTACTTGATCCACGCTGAGGCTAAAGCGCGTGTTGATAATAGTGTGAGCACAGCAGCTTACAACTCGCTAAAAGCGGTACAGACGCGCGCTGGTGTCGCCGTTCCGATCGATACGTATGCTAATCTGGAGGCCTTCGTTACTGCCGTGCAAGAAGAAAAAGAAAAAGAGCTTATGTTTGAAGGCGAGACCTGGTTTGACTTTAGCCGTACGAAATTAGCCCTTAAAAAATATGAAAGTCTGAAAGACGAGAAATTCCTGCTGTATCCTATTCCTTCTGCTCAGATCAGTTTAGGAACCGGCCTGACACAAAATCCAGGATATTGATAGAAAGTGTACTCGGTACTCCCGATACTGTTTATTTTAAGCCACGTCGAGATGATGTGGCTTTTTGTTGTATCTTTGTAGAGAGATCTGTTTAACTAAAGTGTAAATTATATGTACATTCACAAGGAACATACCTCACGATCTTTTAGTGAATCTGAAATTGCTTTATTGAGAGCAGGACTTAGTCGCACATATAAAGAACGATTTGAAATGACTACACGTCTTTACAAGATTCAACAAACACTCAAGAAAGCAAAAATTACTCATAAACCTTATAACCATAGATAAAATATGGATATTTTTGATAACGAGATCTTAGAGTTTTGGAAAAATCTAGAAATTTCAAATGTAGCATACATTATGATTGGAGGATACGCAACTAATTTGCATGGCTTTCAGAGATTTACTGGTGATTAGATCTTTGGATAAAAGATTCTTTAGATAATAGAAGACGGTTGCGGAAAGCATTCAAGTTATCGGATCTTGGAGATATTCCCCAACTGGAAACAATCTCTTTTGTTGCAGGATGGACTGATTTCCATTTAAATAATGGTCTTCGCTTGGACATATTGACAGATATGAAGGGACTCGAAGGTTTTTCGTTTGATGAATGTCTCGAATTGGCTTCCATAGCAGAAATTGAAGATGTGAAAATCCCCTTTTTACATATTAATCAGCTCATAGCTAATAAAAAAGCAGTAAATAGACCCAAAGATCGAATTGATGTACAGGCATTGGAGGAAATTATAAGGCTTCGAGATGAAGAAGGACTGTAAGGTATTGACTTATCAACACTGTTATTAACATTATGTGGAAAACTCAACCGCTTTAATTGCAGCGCTGTTGATTGAACCTAATAATTATTTAACTTGGTAATTTCTAATTTTGGCTAACGATTTGTTAAATTACGCCGATATTAATAATGATAATGAAGTATTATTTACATTTTACGGCGAAATTTGTTTGTTTTCTACTGCTCAATTTTTACTGCTCAAGCCTTTCAGCACAAGTTACCTTTACATCCTATCATAAGAAAGATGGAACTGAAATAAAACAGCGGGACTCAGCCTATTTTTTGAGAATGATTCATGTTGAAACTAAAAATAAGGATAAGGCTTATCGTATTGAAGAATTTTATCTTCACAACGACTCTGTTAAACTTAATGGCATTAGTAAGAATGCTCTTCCTCCTTATAAATTCGAAGGACGCAAATACGAGTTCCATGAGAATGGAATATTAAAGAGCTTAGAGAATTTTAACGATGGGAATCTTATTGACTCAGCATTTTATTTGTACCCCAATAATAAACTGGAAATGATTACTTTCTATCCAAGTAACCTCGATAAAAAAGGTAAACTGCAAATAGGAAAGCCCATTTATGTCGTGTACTATGATTCTCTTCATAACAAAACATTAGAAAATGGGAATGGTTTTATTCGATTAAATTATGGTTGGAGTAATGAGGAAGGTGAAATGAAGAACAACCTGCGGGAGGGCGAATGGAAAGGATACATGGGAAAGGATAGGTTTATAGAAACGTATACTGATGGTAAACTAGTATCAGGGACCAAAACAAAGGCTAATGGTGAAGTTATTCAGTATGATTCCACCAACTTTATGAGTTATCCCGACTATCCCGGTGGTATTTCAAGATTGATGGGCTTTATTGCAAGCCACTATAATTACACGCGTGAGGCTATTAGTAATAATGTTCATGGCATTGTAGCAATTGAATTTACTATAGACAAAGAGGGGAATCCAAAAGATATGGTAGTCAAAAAAGATTTAGGTTTTGGGACAGGTGAAGAGGGAATCCGTGTTCTAAAAAAAGCTGGTAAATGGAAACCGGGGATACAACGCGGTGAGAAGGTCAACGTGAAATATACAATTCCAATACGCCTAAACCTTTCGAGATAGAATAATGGTAAATAAGATAAGAAAGCCTCCACATGGGAGGCTTTCTTTGTTAAAGATTGTTGCCAATTATTTTTTTAGGCCTTCGGCACCTTGTATGATTCCTTCGACCACAGTTGGATCCTGTAATGTCGATGTGTCACCTAGATTGCTGATATCGCCTTCGGCAATCTTGCGTAGAATACGGCGCATAATTTTTCCTGAACGTGTCTTTGGTAGGTCATTGACAAACTGGATAATATCTGGCTTGGCAATAGGGCCAATAATACGTGATACAGTCTCCATAATGTCTTTTCTGGTCGCTTCTGCATCTGTATGGTGATTGGCGATAACATAAGCGTAGATGCCCTGACCTTTGACTGGATGTGGATAGCCGACAATAGCGGATTCCACAACATCAGCATGCATGTTAATGGCATTTTCTACCTCCGCAGTACCGATACGGTGACCGGATACATTCAATACATCGTCCACACGGCCCGTGATTTTGTAATATCCTTCTGGGCTACGGTAACAACCATCGCCTGTAAAGTACATGTCTTTATAAGTGGAGAAGTACGTTTGTCTACAACGATCATGATCTCCCCAAGTCGTCCGTAACATACCCGGCCAAGGGAATTTGATACATAGATTTCCCGTGACATCATTGCCTTCGATTTCTTTTCCATTCTCGTCCATCAACGCGGGTTGTATACCCGGCATTGGGAACATCGCGTAACTTGCTTTTTCTGGTGTCACACCAGCCAATGAGGTTATCAGGTGACCTCCATTCTCCGTTTGCCAATAGGTATCTACGACAGGGCAGTTTTTCTTGCCTACTTTCTCGTTAAACCAGTTCCAGGCTTCTTCGTTGATAGGTTCACCCACTGATCCAAGCACGCGTAGGGATGAAAGATCATTTTTATCTACAAATTCATCGCCAAAAGCCATTAACGAACGCAATGCTGTAGGAGAGGTATAAATGATATTGACTTTAAATTTATCAACGATATCCCAGTAACGACTGGCGTCCGGAAATGTTGGGATACCTTCAAACATCAATGAAGTAGCACCTTGTGACAACGGTCCATAGACAATATAACTATGGCCGGTGATCCATCCGATGTCAGCTGTACAGAAAAATACATCGTTGGGCTGATATTGGAAAGTATTCATAAAGGTGTATCCCGTGTAGACCATATAGCCACCGCAGGTATGTACGACACCTTTTGGTTTACCTGTTGATCCTGAAGTATAAAGAATAAATAAAGTATCCTCGGCATCCATTTCTTCTGCAGGGCAGGCTGGATTTCCTTGGGTCTCCACTTTCTTGATCTCGTCTTCCCACCACACATCACGTCCCTTGATCATGGATACTGGCGTACGTGTACGTGTTAATACAATGACTTTCTCTACAGTATCACATTGCATTAACGCATCATCAACAATATTTTTAAGGCCAATGGTTTTATTACCACGGTAACTGCCATCCGAAGTCACGATCAATTTGCATTCCGCATCCACGATACGATCCGCAATCGAACGCGCGGAGAAACCGCCAAAGACAACTGAATGGATAGCACCGATACGTGCACAGGCCAATACAGCAATAACCAATTCCGGAACCATCGGCAAGTAAATACAGACCCGGTCGCCCTTTTTGATGTTGTTGTTTTTTAATACGTTGGCAAATTGCTCGACTTTCTGTAACAATTGTTTATAGGAAAGGATGCGGTGTGCTTCATTCGGGTCATTTGGTTCCCAAATAATCGCTGGTTTATCGCCATTCGCATAAATATGACGGTCCAGGCAGTTTTCTGTAATATTTAATTTTGCACCTTCAAACCATTTGATATTAGGTTCCTCAAAGTTCCAGTTCAGCACTTTGTTCCATTTTCTCTTCCAGAAAAAATGATCCGCTATGCTCGCCCAAAACTCCTCTGGTTGTTCTACACTTCGCTTATATTCACTTTGATATTCTTCAAATGATTTTATTTGTAGGCTCATCGTTATTAGGATTATTATGAATTATTTTAATTTATATTGTTATCGTTGCGAAATCGTTTTTGATCGTTCAATTTCGGTGTACAATTTAGCGGTTTTTGCCCATTTTATCAACAATTTGATGTTTAATATAATGTTAAACTACTTTTCTCTATCAAGATTGTTATATTGCAGCAAGATTAAACAAGCATGTTGTTTCTAAGAAAGATATTCTATATCAGCATTTATACGAATATTTTAATTGCATTTGCCGCCATGGCGCAATGCGCACTGACCTATATCATATTTGAACGACCAATCAATTGGTCTATTGTTTTGGTCGAGGGGACAGCAACATTATTACTCTATAATTTTAGCCTATGGTGGTCTAAGCCTAAGAATCCAAAAGAGTCCAAATTCCCCCGTACACGTTGGATATTTAACCATGAATGGGTGATGTGGTTAAATAATGTCATCGCATTGGCTGTTCTTGGTTACTGTTTGTTCCATATTCACCGCTATTCATTTCTGTTTTTGGGCTTTATCGGAATCTTGAGCTTATTGTACGGAATGCCGTTGTTTACGTTCCATGACCGAAAAGTAGGGCTGAGACAGATACCCGGGGCTAAGATCTTCCATATTGCCCTGGTTTGGGTCTGTAGTAGTGTGGTACTTCCCTATGTTGAACTGCTCAATATCGGTGACAGGATAGACCATTGGGTGCTCGTTGCGCTTTGTGTGTTGAAATTTATATTCTTGATTATTTGTACACTACCTTTTGATATCCGTGACATTCAGCAGGATTCTTACTATCATCTGCGTACGCTGCCCAATATGTTGGGGGAGCAGAAAGCGAAAAGACTTACCTATACTTTATTGATATTACATAGCTTTTTAATCCTTGTTGCACCCTATCTGTTATGGATCAAGTTGGGACTGATCCTAACTAATATACTGATATATGCACTCCTAAAGCTAGCCGTCTTCAAAACGAAAGATCACTACCATTATGCCTATTTATTGGATGGGAGCCTTGTACTCCAATTTTTGATCGTGGCGTTGTTTAGCATTTGGTAGGTAGTCGAACAACTTTCATAACCCGATAATGGATTAAACTTTTTTAATGCGTTTCCTGAAGCTTTAAAAATGCAATAATCTTATCTGCGGCAACTGCTGATAACTTATAATAGCTTTCAAATGTCCAGCCCGCTACGTGTGGGGATAGTATAACATTTTCTCGGCGAATGAGTTCCTGGTACCAGGTCTGTTCAGCAAGTTTGGGGAATTTTTCGACGGGAAGTACATCAAAGGCTGCACCGAGAATATTGCCGCTATCAAGACCAGCTAATACAGCGGGTACTTGTACAATGCCACCTCGGGCACCAAGCAGGAAGAAGATTGGTTTCTTAAATTTGGAGAGATAAACTCTGTCAATCATTCCTTTTGTTTCGGTCGTCAGGGGGATATGGAAGCTAATAACATCCGCTTGCGAATAGATATCTTCCATAGTGGATTCTTCTGCGTACTGGTCCGTATAGTTGGTCCGATATTTATCGTAAGCAAGCACGTTCACCTCAAAGCCAGAGAGCTTTTTAGCCATCGCCATACCATTGTGTCCATAACCGACCAAACCAACGGTACGCCCTTTAAGTTCGTATCCACGGTTGGCCTCACGCAACCAATTGCCGGCCCGGACTTGTTGATCGCTGCGGTTGAGGTTGTTCATCAGGCTTAACAACATGCCGATCATGTGTTCGCCCACCGCATCCCGGTTACCTTCGTTGGCGGGAATTAATGTAATCTGTCGCTGTGTGGCAATTTCATCATCGATATTATCCATTCCAGCGCCTGCCCGGGCGATGAAACGCAAGTTAGGAGCCAGGTCAAAGAAAGCTTTGTCGACCTGAAATTTAGAGCGGATGACCATGCCTGAATAGTTCGCAATGATTTTTTCAGCTTCTTGGCGGTCAATGTCAGGTTGGTAGTCATAGGGAATCCCTGCCTGTTCAAATTTCTCCAACATAATTTCGTGGATATCGTCGACAATCAAAATATTAGCTTTCATGATTACGGTTGATTTGCATAAAGTCTACTGACAGTAACTTGTTTAACTGTTGTTGCTTGAGTCTATTCGGCATGATTTTCATGATGAAATTGCGCATACCGAT
Organism: Sphingobacterium athyrii; assembly: GCF_003071065.1. Lineage (GTDB taxonomy): Bacteria > Bacteroidota > Bacteroidia > Sphingobacteriales > Sphingobacteriaceae > Sphingobacterium > Sphingobacterium athyrii. The sequence continues at coordinate 728,373 of NZ_QCXX01000004.1, forward strand.
TAAAAATGGGTTCTCCCATTGAGCGATCTTCCCGATCTGCCAAGAGGTATTGCTGATATAATTAACACGGTCTAATCGTCGCGCTTCAAATCGGGTGAAGGCCTGCTGGACGGAGGCAGCTGTTTTCAGTTCATCCAATAGCACGGCAACATCTTCTATGGCTTGACAGGCACCTTGTCCTAAATTCGGCGTTGTGGCATGACCGGCATCTCCGAGTAAAAGGATATTGTCAAAAGCAAGCTGTTGTAAGGGAGCAATATCTATAATGTCATTCCAGATCAGTTCGGTTGCCTGCGTCTCTGATAGAATAGTTGGGATCGGGTCATGGTAATCCTTGAAATTATTTAGCAGATCCGACGGGGTCCAATTCTTTAAAGCAGGATTTTGTTGTGGGCTGTTGATACAAGCGTACCAATAAATGCGGTCGCCTACAAGCGGTGTCATGCCAAATCTACCCTTTGCCCCCCATGTTTCGGTGCTTTTTTTGAGCTGGATGCTACTGTTATCTATTGTTGCCCGCCAGCAGGTGTAGCCTGAATAACGGGGGGTGGATGTGGGGATCAGCTGCTGACGTAAAAGTGAATGTACGCCATCGGCAACTAATATTGCGTTACCTACTGCTTGGGTACCATCGGTAAAATGAACATGGACCTGCTCACCTAGTCGATCAAAAGACAGCGCACGCTTGCCAAGATGAACTTGACTGTCAGGAATCTTTGATAGAAGAAATCGATGTAGGTCCGCCCGATGTATGGCGAAATTGTCCTGTTTGTATTTTTTGCTGATTGATCGGGTATCCGGTTCGACCAAAATATTCCCTTTTTGATCCAGGACATTGTAGGATTCAAGATAATGTCCGATTTGGCTGATTTCTTCTTTTAGGCCCAGGTGATCTAATGCCTGCATGGCATTGGCAGCAAGGCCAAATCCTGCTCCTATACCTTTAAGTTCGGATACACTTTCATAAACATGGGCTTCAATACCCAGTTGCTGGAGGCCTATTGCTGCACATAATCCGGCGATTCCGCCACCGATAATGATAAAAGTGTTATCTGCCGGCTTCATATTAAAGGCAGTTTGCAATCTCGTTTGTCAAGCTGACGAAGTCATCTACGGTCAATCGTTCGGCCCGCAGCTCATACAGCGGATTGTCCGACATTTTATCTTTTGGGACGACGCCTGAAAGGGAATTGCGCAGGGTTTTGCGACGTTGATTGAATCCCGCTTTAACGACCCGCCAAAACAGCTTCTCGTCACAGGCTAATTGTTCACGATCATTTCGCGTCATGCGAATGACACCTGACAATACTTTTGGTGGTGGATTAAATGCGCCTGCCTTTACGGTAAAGAGATATTCTACTTTATAGTATGCCTGTAAGAATACACTAAGAATGCCATACTCTTTACTGCCCGCTTTCGCTGTACAGCGCTCAGCGACCTCTTTTTGAAACATACCTGTCATCTGAACAACACGTTGACGCTCGTCCAGAATTTTGAAGAGGATCTGTGAGGAAATATTATAGGGAAAATTGCCGATGACAGCCATTTTTTCACCGAAATATTGTGAAAAGTCAAGGTTTAGAAAATCGCCATGGATCAATCTTTTGCCCAATTGTGGGTATTTGTCATCCAGATAGGCGATCGATTCATCATCAACATCGATCAGATAGGTCTCATATTCTTCTTTCTGTAATAGAAAATCCGAAAGGACACCCATTCCCGGACCGACTTCGAGTACTTGGCTAAAACCCAATTTAGGATCCAATGCTTCTACAATACGTTGTGCGGCATTCTTATCGTTTAAGAAATGCTGTCCTAAATGTTTTTTTGCTCTAACTGTACTCATGATGCAAAATTAGAAATTTAAAAGCTTTATAAAGTAAAAAGTCAAAAGTAAAAATTCAAATGGACAGAAAGTTTTTAGGCCAGAGGCTTGTTCGCCCAAAATCTTAATACGCATATCTAACTACTCAATACTAAAAAAAAATCCCTATTTTTGAGTCAAAGCATTTAAAAAAGGATGAGTGATAAACTAAAAATCGGAATTACCGTAGGGGATATTAACGGCATTGGACTTGAAGTAATTATTAAGTCATTGGTAGATCAACGTATGTGCGATTTTTTTACGCCGATTGTTTATGGAAATACAAAAGTGGCCTCTTTTCACCGAAAAGCGATAGGAGTAAACGATTTTAGTTTTAACGTAATCAATGATGCTGAACAGGCCCATTCCAAACGGGCGAATATGATCAATTGCTGGCAGGAAGATGTTAAGATTTCCTTGGGTGAGGAAAATGAAATCGGCGGCAAATATGCTTTTTTGTCACTCGAGCGAGCGATAGATGATTTGAAAGCCGGTAAAATTGATGCATTGGTGACCGCACCGATCAACAAACATAATATTCAACAGGAAGGATTTCAATTTCCCGGGCATACCGAATATTTGCAGGCAAAAGTTGAAGCTGACGATGTACTGATGTTTATGGTCTGTGATGAGCTGCGCATTGGTGTGGTGACGGGACATATCCCATTACACGATGTGGCTACGAATATTACGGAAGAGGCAATTTTGAAAAAGCTCGTTCTGATGAACGAATCTTTAAAAAAGGATTTCTGGGTTGAGAAACCCAAAATAGCCGTTTTGGGACTTAACCCACATGCTGGCGATCACGGGATTATCGGGACGGAAGACGACCAGATTATTCGACCAACGGTTGAAAAAGCAAATGAACAGGGGATTTTCTGTTTTGGTCCTTATCCTGCAGATGGTTTCTTTGCAAAGGGCGCTTATGAGAAATTTGATGCCGTACTGGCCATGTACCACGATCAGGGGCTGATTCCTTTCAAACATATCGCCAAGGGGGGCGGTGTAAATTATACTGCTGGATTACCCATTGTGCGTACTTCGCCGGATCATGGTACAGGGTACGATATCGCAGGGAAAAACCTGGCTTCACCGAGCTCATTTGTCGAAGCAATTTTTACTGCGGTCCATATTGTGAAACGTCGCCGGGAACAAGCTGAATTATTGAAGAATCCATTGGCCTTCCGCAAATTGTCCAAAGACCGGGATTAGGCCTGTAATAGTTGCTGATTTTTTTTGATCTATAGCAGTTATGTGTCAAGTTAAGCAGATGACGAGAATCATATTGTCATTAAGGGGACTATAATGATCAAAATCTCAATTCTAATAGCTCAATACCTAATACTAAAAAAAAGTATTACTTTTGCAAACTGTTTGGTTTTTTAAACCCACTGTTCTAACTATGTGCGATAATTTACAACATCCAATATTTTCTATCATCAGGGAGCTCGCCGAGCAGACAAACACAACATGTTATGTCATCGGAGGTTATGTGCGCGACTATATTATGCAGCGCCCATTCAAAAATGATGTGGATATTGTTGTGGTGGGAAGTGGTATTGAATTTGCAACTTTACTCGGTGAGAAACTTCATGCTAAAGTTGCGGTCTATAAGAATTTTGGAACCGCGATGTTGGTTTTTGAGGGGCTTAACGTGGAATTTGTGGGGGCAAGGAAGGAATCCTACCGTGCAAATTCCAGAAAACCGATCGTAGAGGATGGGACCTTGAGCGATGATCAGAATCGTCGTGATTTTACCATCAATGCTATGGCATTTTCACTGAATAAGGCCGATTATGGAACCTTGGTGGATCCATTTGATGGTGTACAGGATCTCGAACACCGTGTTATCCGGACACCCCTCGATCCAATTGAAACATTCTCGGATGATCCATTACGTATGATGCGTGCGATCCGTTTCGCAACGCAACTAAATTTTAAGATCGATATTGAGGCTATTAAAGCGATAACGGAGACGAAGGAACGTATCAGGATCATTTCGAAAGAACGGATTATCGACGAAATCAATAAGATTATTCTTTCAGCTAAGCCTTCGGTGGGATTTAAATATCTTTTTGATACCGGCCTGTTGGAATTAATTTTCCCCGCCATGTACAACCTGCATGGTGTTGACATTATTGACGGAAAAGGACATAAGGACAATTTTTACCATACATTGGAGGTTTTGGATAATGTATGTGAACTGTCAGATGACCTCTGGTTACGTTGGGCTGCCATCATGCATGATATTGCCAAGCCGGCGACAAAACGTTTCGATAAGAAATTGGGCTGGACGTTTCATGGACATGAAGACCGTGGCGCACGGATGGTGCCGAAGCTTTTTGCCGAACTGAAATTGCCATTGAATGAAAAGATGAAATTTGTACAGAAACTTGTACAATTGCATCTTCGTCCGATAGTGCTGGCACAGGATATTGTCACCGACTCTGCCGTTCGACGTTTACTATTTGAGGCCGATGATGACATCGATGCCCTGATGATGTTGTGTCATGCGGACGTGACAACGAAGAATGAGTTTAAAAAGAAAAAGTACCGCCAGAATTTTGAACTTGTCAAGCAAAAGCTGAAGGACGTTGAAGAACGTGACAAGATTAGAAATTGGCAGCCACCCATCAGTGGCGAAGATATTATGACACTTTTTGGATTGACACCCGGACGTGTTGTCGGACAGTTGAAAAATCTGATCCGCGAAGCTATTTTGGAAGGTGATATCCCCAATTCCCGGATCGAAGCCTATCACTATTTAGTTCGTAAAGCTGGAGACATGGGCTTGGAGGTCAAGCAAGAAATCCCATTGGAAATTTCCAATTCTTAAAATATAGTATTAATTTTAAACTGCTAAAAAGAAGAATACATAAAAGATGGCAATTTATAGATTTAGAGTTACTTTTGAAGATTATGAAGATGTATATCGCGAAATTGATATGCCTTCCAAAAGTACATTTTTAGACATGCATGAGGAAATCCATAAAACGACAGGCTACGCGCCAGATGCTTCTTCCTCTTTCTACGTGAGCAATGATCAGTGGAAAAAAGGAACAGAAATTGCTTTTAAACCCACGCAACGTAAGAAAGATACGGAAGTTTTGTTGATGGAGAATATTCGCCTGAGCAAGTTTATTGATGATCCACACCAAAAATTTTATTACATCTATAACTTTGACCGTCCTTATGATTTTCAGGTGGAGCTGATCAAAATTCTGAAGGAGGAAGCAGGTAAAGAGTATCCGGCTTTGTTCAAGTCAGTCGGTCAGGTACCTAAAACCATGACCGCCGCTAATTTCCCTGTAGCCGATGCTGTTGAGGAAGATGAGTATGTTGAGGAAGATGAAACACAATACGGTGTGGATGACGAAGATGAATTGGATGGCTTTGACAGCGAGGATGAAGATGAAGAGGGAGAAGGTGAGGAGGAACGTGAAGAATCTACTGGCTACGAAGACGAATATTAATAGAAAATGCCTTTGGATGCTTATTTGAGCATTTGAAGCACATATTATGGCAAATAAAAAAACACTGATAGCCATTGTAGGTCCGACTGCTGTTGGAAAAACTGCAATGGCTATTTCATTGGCCCAATACTTTAAGACTGAAATCATTTCTGCCGATTCCCGCCAATTCTATCGGGAGATGAGCATCGGTACGGCAAAGCCGGATGCAAAAGAATTGGCCGCTGCTCCACACCACTTTATAAATTCGCATTCCATTAGTCAAGATTATTCTGCGGGCGATTTTGAGCGGGAAGCATTGCTCAGGCTGAATGAACTTTTCAGGCAGCATGATGTCGTTATTATGGTGGGCGGATCCGGACTATTTGTTCGTGCACTCTGTGAAGGATTGGATGACCTTCCCAAAGCCGGGGAGGAGGTGCGTGAAAGACTCAACAACGAAATGGCGCAATTGGGTATTGAAAAGATGAAGGAACGGTTAAATGCAATTGATCCTGCTTATTATCAAGTCGCCGATGTGGACAATCCACAGCGTGTCGTCCGCGCCCTGGAAGTATTTGAGGCAACAGGCAAACCGATGTCCTTTTACCATAAGAAAGATGTCGATAAAAGACCGTTTGATATTTTGACGATAGGGTTAAATATGGAGCGTTCCCAATTGTATGCACGGATCAATCTTCGGGTAGATCGTATGATGGAAACTGGTTTGCTGGAGGAGGTAAAATCGTTGATTCCTTTTAGAAGCAAACCAGCTTTGCTGACGGTAGGGTACGCCGAATTGTTTGACTATCTCGACGGAAATATCTCCTTGGGAGATGCTGTGGACAAAATCAAGCAGAATTCAAGACGTTATGCAAAGCGTCAAATTACCTGGTTTAAAAAATATGGTGATACTGTTTGGTTCCAACCTACTGAGACGGGGGACATCATTGATTTTATACAGGCTAAACTTCATGGCTGCAACAAGGAGAATTAATCAAACCTATTTGCACAAAAAAGGGCAGTTGATGATCACCAACTGCCCTTTTTTAGTATGGATTATTCCTTTATTTCACCAAGTAGTTCCATCCAAATGAATCAGCTAATTTACCGTAGCGCAATTCATTCAGGTAATTTAAGACTTTATTGGAGAACTCGCGGCCTTCCACCGGAGGCAAGTTGTAGTCTTGTCCTTCAAAACCGATACGGCTGATGTGTGTTATCGTTGCTGCTGTTCCAGCGGCAAATGCCTCGGTTACTGTTCCCGATTTGATGCCATCGATAAGCTCCTGAACGGATACTTTTCGCTGTTCGGTTTTATATCCCCATTTATCCGCTAACTCCATAATGGTACGACGGGTTACACCATGTAAGATCGTATCACCATGTGGTGTGATAATGGTATCGCCAATACGGAAAATAAGGTTTGCAGTACCGGCTTCTTCAATATATTTGTGTTCAGCTGCGTCAGTCCACATAATTTGATCGTAGCCTTCATCATTAGCCAGTTGGGTTGGGTAAAGCGACAATGCATAATTACCGGCATTTTTCGAGAATCCAACACCGCCTTCGGCTGCACGCGTATAGTAAGTTTCAACTTTTAAGCTAATGGGTTTACTATAGTAAGCACCTACCGGTCCTGTAATAATGATAAATTTGTACGATTTGGATGGATGTACACCCAAAGCGGCTTCCGTACCGAACATAAATGGGCGGATATATAAAGAAGAACCTTCTTTAGCAGGAACCCAATTCCGGTCAATATCCAATAGCTTGCTCAGTCCATCCATGAAGATTTCTTCAGGGACTTCAGGCATCTGAAGCCGGGCTGCTGATTTGTTGAATCTTTCCCAGTTTCTATCCGGACGAAAGATACTCACCGTACCATCTGCAAATTTATAAGCTTTAATACCTTCAAATATCGCTTGACCATAATGTAAAGCAGACATCGAAGGACTGATACTGATATCTCCATAAGGGACGATGCTGACATCTTTCCATTCACCATCATCATAGTCTGCGACCAGCATGTGGTCGGATAATATCTTTCCGAATTTTAGATTGTCGAAATCTACTTGCGAGAGTCTTGAATTTTGAGTTGGCTCTACGCGAATTGAATAGTTCTCTGTCGCGTTCATCTTATTTTTTATATTACTTAGGCTAAGTTAGGAAAAATTGAAATATAAACCGCACTTTGTCCGGATAATTTCCCGTTTGGCAAAATGCCTTTTATTTCGGACAGTCATTCTCCAAATGACTACACTTTTTATATAAAAATGAAAGATTTGACTTAGAAATTTTTAGAATCAGTCCATTATTAATTAAATGTATTAATTTTATATTAATTAACAATCAGCTTGCATTTATGGCATAAAGTTTGGCAATAAAGAATGCGGCCATGGATGGGCATCTGGTTCGCTTTACGCTATAAAATCACTTATCATAAAATAAACTTAGTATGGAATTGACTCACAGTCTTAACAAAAGCAATGAAGTAACATCGGGTGAAACTCGCGAATTGTTACAGCGTGATGTTGAAATTCAAAAGAAAGGTATTTCTGTGAATTTTATCCTTGGTTTTTTTGTGTTTTTGTATAAAACCGCAATTAAACCCTAAAACAAAAAGATTAGCCAAAAATGTATTGGAAAATTTTGGCTAATCTCCACTAGGACAGACCTCCGGTCAATCTTGTAAAATCTTTAGAAGCGGATCGAGATACTCTCTATTATTGCTCAGCCTTGGAACTTTATTCTGTCCACCTAATTTACCCCTAGACTTCATCCATTTATAAAAAGTGTCTGACGGCGCATTATGGACAATGGGCGATTGGAGTGCCATATTCTTAAAGCGTTTTGCATCGTAATCCGAATTGATTTCCCGCAACTTTGCATCCAATATTTCACAAAAACGGTTAAAATCATTAGGCTGCTGTTCGAATTCGATAACCCATTCGTGTGCGCCAGCTTCTGCTTCCCGAAAATATACCGGGCCCGCGGTATAATCTTTAATTCGGGCATCTGTCAATTTGCTCGCTTCTGCCAATGCTTGTTCGGCATTGTCCACGATTACTTCTTCACCAAATGTATTGATGTATTGTTTTGTGCGGCCTGATATCTGAAAACGGTAAGGTGAGAGCGATGTAAACTTGATCGTATCACCTATCTTATAACGCCATAGTCCAGCGTTGGTGGATATGATCAGCGCATAGTTCTTGCCGATTTCCACTTGATCCAAGCGTAGCGTTGTTGGATTTTCATCATGCATTCTTTCCACCGGAAGGAATTCATAATAGATCCCATAGTCCAGCATCAGCAGCAGATCTTCGGAATCAGATCTGTCCTGTAAACCAAAATATCCTTCTGAGGCATTGTAGTTTTCCAGATAATACATTTTGTCTGAAGGTATCAGCTTGTGAAATTGCTCGCGGTAAGGCTTGAAACTCACGCCACCGTGACCATAAAATTCCAGATTTGGCCATACCTCCAATAAATTATCCTTGCCCGTGATTTCCAAAATACGCTTGGCCATCACAATATTCCAGGTTGGCACACCTGCTAGACTGGTTACATTTTCCTTAATGGTTATTTGGGCTATCTGTTCAATTTTCTCTTCAAAATTGGGATTTAAGGTCACCTCCATATTCGGGGTCCGCTTGAATTCTGCCCAAAAAGGGAGATTACGGATCAGGATCGAGGATAAGTCCCCATAATAAGAGTCGGGACTGAAGTTGTTGATCTGGGAAGAGCCACCGATGACAACTGATTTTCCCGTGAAAACACGGTTTTCGGGTCTATTGTGGCAGTAAATGGTCAACATGTCCTTACCGCCCTGAAAATGACATTCTTCCAAAGCCTCTTCACTGACGGGGATAAATTTGCTACGGTCAGAGGTTGTTCCCGAAGATTTTGCAAACCATTTGATATCCGAAGGCCACAGAATATTCTGCTCACCTTTGATCATGCGGTCTACATAACCTTTGATATCATCGTAGTCCTGTATAGGGACACGTTCTTTAAATATTTCAGGTGTGAGTATACTTGTGTAATCGTATTTCTTTCCCCATTCTGTTGCCTCTGCGGTAGAAATTAAACTTTGGAACCATTCTTCTTGGACATCGTGTGGATATTTCATAAAAAGTTCGATCTGGTGAATCCTTTTTTTCATGAACCAAGTAAAAATGGAGTTTAATAAGGCCATAGGGTATTCTTTTTGCTTTAAAATTTTTTCCTTCTTAATTCAAAATGACGACCAAGGTAGAATTTTCGCGCGAGCTCATTATCGGCAATCTCTTCAGGTGTGCCGGTCAGCATGATTTTTCCTTCGGTCAAAAGATAAGCTCTATCCGTAATGGATAAAGTTTCCTGTACGTTGTGATCGGTAATTAGGATACCAATATTGCGCGTTTTGAGTTTGGCAACGATCGTTTGTATTTCCTCTACGGCAATAGGGTCGACCCCTGCAAATGGTTCATCCAAAAGGATAAATGCTGGATTTGCCGCTAATGCCCTAGCGATTTCCGTACGGCGGCGTTCGCCCCCCGACAAAAGATCACCTCTGTTTTTACGAACGCGGTGGAGACTAAATTCGGATAACAACTCCTCCAGCTTGGCCATACGTTCTTCTTTGTTGGGATAATGGATCTCCAGTACTGCAAGAATATTATTCTCCACGGATAACTTGCGGAAAACAGAAGCTTCCTGAGCCAAATAACCTATTCCGCGTTGTGCACGTTGGTACATGGCATCTTGTGTGATTTCTTGATCATCCAAGAATACTTTTCCTTCATTGGGTTTGATCAGACCCACAATCATATAGAAAGAGGTCGTTTTACCGGCACCATTTGGTCCCAATAATCCTACGATTTCTCCTTGCTCTACATGAAAGGACACGTTGTTGACAACCGTGCGTTGTTTATATTTTTTTATGAGATGTTCTGCCTTTAAAATCATCTTCTTGCTTTATCTTGTCACTATAATTGCTGCTCTATGTGTTCCCTCAAAAAACAGATCAGACTGAATTCGATGCGGAAATCGCTGTTGGAGCATTTTGATGCAAATCTATGGTAAATATATTTAATATCTTCTTAGTATTAAGTATTTAGATTGTAGTATTTAGACCACTGTGGTGCTCTATGCTTAAGAAGCTAAGTACACCTTATTCAAATAAAAAAAACTAGTATCGTATTCCCTTGATGTTAAGCTGTAAGTTTCTCTTGTTGCGCCACACGTTTTCCTCGATACTATAACAGATATCGAAACTCTGGCCTGAATTGATAAGACTGATATGTTCGGCCAATCCGAAACCGATGCAGTCAAAAGAGGCAGAGTCTTCCTGAACCACGGTCATTTTTAAATGATTTGTACCGACGGGGAAAGCCGGACCTACCGCACTTACCTTTTTGCTCAGGAAAATCGGTGCTTCATTCTGTGGACCAAATGGCTCAAACTGCTGGAGTATGCGGAAAAACTTTGCGTCGATATCCTTTAGGTGAAGTTTAGCGTCGATCAGAATTTCCTGTGTCAGCATCTCCGGACTGATTCTTCGGGCGACAACCTCTTCAAAGCGATCTTGAAACAGACTTACATTATCAAGTGACATGGTTAGTCCAGCGGCGTATTTATGTCCCCCGAACTGTTCGAGCAGGTCGGCACATTCGTTTAGGGCCTCATATAAATCAAATCCGATCACTGACCTGCAGGATCCCGCGATATGACCATTTGTTTCCGTCAATATAATGGTCGGGCGGTAATATTTCTCGGTCAATCGTGAGGCAACGATACCGATAACACCTTTATGCCAGTCTGCTTTGTATAATACGGTAGATTTTCGGCTTTTGAGCACGACGTTCTCCTCAATCAGCGCCAGCGCCTCCTCGGTTATCTTCAGGTCAAAATCCTTGCGGACATTATTTTGGTCATCAATACTCGAACTGAAATCTTTAGCCTCCTGTAAGGATTTTGAAATTAATAATTTAACAGCATCCTTGGCATGGTCTATCCTTCCGGCGGCATTGATGCGTGGGCCGATCTGGAAGACAATATCATTGACCGTGAAGGTCTTTGTTCTATTATTGGAAAGGTCAATCAGGGCTTTTAGTCCAACGCAAGGGTTGGTATTGAGCTTGATTAATCCAAAATGGCTTAAGATTCTGTTCTCTCCGGTGATCGGAACAATGTCTGAAGCGATACTGACCGCGACCAGATCTAAAAACTGATAACAGGCATTGATATCCATGCCATTGGTCAGGATGAAAGCCTGAATGATCTTGAATCCGATGCCACAACCCGAAAGTTCTTTATACGGATAATCACAATCGGCACGTTTTGGATCTAACACGGCGAAAGCCTTTGGAAGTTCTTCTCCCGGCAGATGGTGGTCGCCGATGATAAAGTCTATCCCTTTGCTGTTGGCATACTCAATCTTATCGATGGCCTTTATGCCGCAATCCAATGCGATAATTAAAGTAAATCCATTTGCAGCAGCATAGTCAATACCTTGTGTAGATATACCGTATCCCTCCGCATAACGGTCGGGAATATAAAACTCAAGCTGACTATGGAATTCTCTGAAAAAGCTGTAGACTACGGCAACGGCTGTTGTGCCATCGACATCATAGTCACCATAGATTAGAATTTTTTCTTTGTTGCCAATGGCCTGGATGATTCGGGATATGGCTTTTTCCATATCTTTCATCAAAAATGGATCGTGCAAATCGGACAATTGTGGTCTAAAAAACTGTTTTGCTTCATCAAAACTTCCAATTCCCCTGCTGACGAGCAACTCTGTTAATACAGCGTTGATATTTAATTCCTCGCGCAGTTTGTTGGTTATTTTGACATCAGTTTTAGATTTTAGTACCCACCTTTTTTGCATATCTTTGCACAATATTTTAAGTGTAAATATACGTTTTAAGGCTGGACTTACCTAATTCCTAAACCTGGTATTGACCATCTGTTGCTTAACGTGCATATTCCCAATGTTTTAAATATGGTGCAGGCTTATTCTCTATATGAAGGTTCTTTTTCCGTTGATAAAAGTAGAAAATTCGTTCCCTTTGATCCGGCTGTAGATGATCCGAAAGATCGTCCCGGATCCATGTTTATCCATGTTCATCCTTTTTTGATCAAAACAGAATCAGGTATTGTGATCTGTGATACCGGTCTGGGGCATACGGATGACCAGGGTGTGCTGAAGCTGTACAATAATATCCGCAAATTGGGTTATGAACCCGATGATGTAAAATATGTATTGATGTCACATCTGCATAAGGATCATGCCGGTGGTATGGTAAAAATGGAAGAAGGCTCGCCCCGTATTGCATTTCCGGAGGCTGAATATATTGTGCAAAGAGGCGAATGGGAGGACGCCTATTCTGGTATCTCCAGTTCCTACCGTACAGAGATTTTTGATGTTGTCCAACGGAGCGGAAACCTTGTGTTGGTGGAGGGGGAAGGAGCGATAAATACTGAAATCAGCTATGTGCATAATGGCGGACATACACCAAATCACCAGGCATTTCACATCCGTACAGGGGGAGAGCACTATTTTTTCGGAGGCGATGTGTTGCCTGAACCCGAGGAAATTTTTCATAATTACGTGGCTAAATACGATTTTGACGGACGACGCTCGAAAGAGCTCCGACAGCGGTATTGGACAGAGGGGGCTCCCGAAGGCTGGATTTTTCTGTTCTATCACTCAAAAAATATAACCATGGGCCGTAGCCAGCTGCGTTCGGATGGAAGTTACAAGCTTATTGAAGCGGGGTAGAAAAAAAATGATATGTCAATAAAAAGCCTCGTGGAATTTGAATTCCACAAGGCTTTTTTGACGTCAGGTTTAATATCCAGCATTCTGCGGAAAAGCAGCCTCAGTATTGCTGTCGATGACTTCCTGTGGAATAGGCCAAAGAATAAATTCCTTCTTGACAACATCTTTTGACTGGGGATTAAGTGCCTGTACACGGCGTAGGAAAACGTCGGCACCAAAGCGTGCTAATGTCATCCTGCGCATTTCTTCGCCCATAAGCTCTCTCGCACGTTCATCCAATATAAAATCTACATTGATTGCCGAAGCGTTGACCGGAGAGGCTTTGGCCCGGGCGCGCACCGCATTGATGGCATCCTTCGCCAGTTCAGGTTTATTGGCGCGCATATATGCTTCCGCCAATAAAAGATAGGTCTCGGCCAACCGTATTTTGACACGGTCTTTCATATTGCCTTCAAATGCAGGGTTTGCCGCTGTTTTTCCATAAAAAAACTTCGTGATTGTAGGAAATACATTGCCAGAAGCAATGATTGCATCGGTCAATACAACCTTCTTACCATAGAGTTCCGGAACAGAAGGATCATTATAATACCAATCCCGTTTGATATTGTAAGGGGAATTTCTGACGTCTTGTTTTTCATAGCTATCCAGCCACCACTGGTACGGACGCACGTGACCGAGGCCCCTTCCTCCGAGTGAGTCGGCAAGGACAAAACCTTTTTGTTGGGAATAAAAAGGAACCCATGCGCGTTTGCTCCAATCTGTATAATTGTCACCGCCTCCCTGCGTATTGTATTCTAATTGAATGGCCCAGATAGTCTCTTGATTGCCAGACGAACGATTCTGATTGTTTTCGATAAACATGTCGTGGAAATAGTCGCCGGGTTTGTCTTTCTCGGCTCCAAAGCGTTGATCGTTTAATTTAAAATAACCACTCTGAATCACTTTGTTAGCTGCTTCCGCAGCCAAATCTGGTTGACCAGCTTCAATATAAGCCTCAGCAAGATAATGCAATGCGGCCCATTTTGTCAATTTCCCTTCTTGAATTGGGCCTGGATCCTCAGGCAAGTTATCTCCAGCGTATTTAAGGTCCTCGATCATATGCGCCAAGACTTCAGCTTTAGGTGTACGGGTAAAATCGCGGCGCGGTGTTACCGAGACCTTGTCTACCCAGGGCACATCTCCGTAGAGGTTGATCAAATAACGATAGCTGTATGCGCGGAAGAAACGGGCTGTAGCTTCCACACGTTTTGGATCATTCTCTTTATCTGTCCATTGGATTGTATTTTTTGTTAATGCTTCCAGGATAATATTGGTATTTCCAATAAAACCATAGGCATACTTCCAGTAATTACGTACATAAGACGAAGCTGGGTTGAGGCTATAGTTGCTAAAAGGCGCTAAAGTAGCATCAGTTCCTGTGGTTTTGATCGCGACAATGTCTGTACCAACTTGTAAAGCTTCCTGCGGTGTTGCTCCCTGTGAAAATATACTGCCGTTCCAGGTCAGAAATTCCATCCGAGCGTACGAGTATAGACCGTTCAGACCCGTTTCAAAACCTTTGGTATTAATGTAGGTATTGTCAGGCGATTGAAAGCTGCTGGTATCTTCATTTAGAAAATTTTTGCTACAGCCAGTAAAGAATAGGCTAAGGCCAGCTAAAAGTGTATATAAAGTTGTGTTTCTTTTTTTCATGATATTTAACTGTTTAGAATTGAACATTTAGCCCCAATGAGAATGTTCTTGCTACCGGATAAGGGTAGGCAATATTTGTTGATGTGGGGTTTCCTGTCGTCGAACTGACACTTAATGCTTCTACATTGTACCCCTTTATTTTGGAGAACGTATAGATATTGCGTGCATTGATAAATGCCCTGACGGACGAAAGATTCAATCGTTCTAGAAAATCGCCTTCAAAGGTATAGCCCAAGCTGAGGTCGCGAATCCGCCAATACGCTGAATTGATGTAATACGTATGGTTATTGACAGGTGTGTAACCCGGTGACGGTATATCTGTGTTTGGGTTCTCTGGTGTCCAGTAAGGCATATCAGCGAGATAATTTGCGCCATTATTGGGTAGGAAACGCTCGATATTTTTAAAGTCGTCCACTTTTGTGCCGCCAAAAGCACCGTTCATAAATATAGAAAGGGAGAAATTTTTGTAGGTAAAATCATTCCCAATACCGAGGGTATAAGGTGAAATTTTATTCCCCATGACGGTACGGTCGCTGGCATCGATTTTACCATCGTTATTTAAATCAGCTAGTTTAGCATCGCCTGGTTTTGCTTTTGGTTGATAAGAGTTGGTGATATCCTCACCTTCCTGCCATACCCCGATTACTTTGTAATCATAAAAAATGCGTATTGGTTTGCCAATAAGCCAGGCATTGGTCAAATCATCCTTTCCATCTGCCCGCAATTTCGTTATCTTATTGTTGTTGTATGCAAAATTAACCGTTGTATTCCATTGGAAATTGTCATTTTTGATGGTAACGGCGTTCAAAGTGACTTCAAATCCCTTGTTGGAGGTTTCACCAATATTATTCAAAATGGTATTATAGCCATTCATCACCGGAACTTGCTCGCTCAGCAAAAGATCTGTTGTTTTGGAAGTATAGTAGTCAATTGTTCCAGAAAGACGATTTTTAAGAATGCCAAAATCCAAACCTGCGTTTAAGGAGGATGTCGTTTCCCAAGTCAGGTTGCTTCCTCGTCCATTGAAATTCATCACTAGTCCTTTTACGGGGTCTAGTCCATAGATATAATCCACATTGGTCAACCGGTCATAGGTTTGATAAGGAGATACGGCTTGGTTTCCGTTTTTACCATAAGAAACCCGTAGTTTTAACTGATCAAAGTAATCTTGGACGTTCCCCTCTTTGGAGATTACCCATGCTCCGGCAATCGAAGGAAAGAAGGCATACCTGTTATCAACAGAAAAAGCGCTATAACCGTCCGAACGACCGGTTAATGTCAATAGATAACGATCTTTGAAGGAGTAGTTGATCCGTCCCATATAAGAGATCATCGCTGTATTCTCAAGCTTGGATTCCAATTTCAGATTTTTGGAAGCTGAAGCCATATTGTTGTACCCGGCATCGGAAACGAAATCATCGCCGGTCATTTTAGACGTTTTGAAGTTGGTCTTTTGTGAGGAATAAAGTCCGACCACATTAATTTTATGATCGCCAAAAGTCCGGTCATAAGTCAGTAAATTCTCCCAGGTCCAGTCCCAAAAATGTTCATTATAAATCTCTCCCCGACCATTTACACCGCGTCCTGTCAACGTATTTGATCCATAATAGGAGTTTTCATTGATATTTCTGTAGTTCGTGCCGAATGTTGACTTGAAGCTTAACCCTTCAATTGGAAGTTTGACATCTAACCAGGAGTTTGCATATACAGTCCGTCGTGTATTGTCCCATTGACCATTTTCATCGGCGAAAGGGTGACCCCATAATGTTTGGGCATACATCGGATACGTCTCCGCTACACCGTTTTCATTCCGGTTTTTGCTATAGGGGGATAGTTTTACCACGCTTTCCAGGTTGGGTTGTACACCATCACGATTGCCTTGTGATGCTTGCATGGTCATTCCCAATTTTAACCATGAATTTAGGCTTTGATTGAGATTTAAGTTGACATTGTAGCGTTCGTATGGTGTGTTTTTGACCACGCCATCTTGATTGAGATAGCTTACTGATGCATAGTAATCAGATTTGTCAGTTCCGCCCGAAAAACTGAGCTGATGTTCGTGAATGGGAGCCGCATTGTTAAAGGCTTCATTTTGCCAATTGACTTCTTCGCCTTTTTTATACTGTTCCAGTACATTCGCAAAAAGGTAGTTTTCGGGATTAAGCGCATCACCAGTTTTACCTTTAGCGGCTTGATAGTCGCGCATAAATTGAATGTATTGTGGGCCATTCATCAATTTCAGACGACGTTCTACACTCTGTAGCCCAAAATAACCATTGTAATTGATGCGCGCTTTTCCAGCGGCACCTTTTTTGGAGGTGATCAAAATGACCCCGTTTGCCGCACGTGATCCATAAATGGCCGTGGAAGAGGCGTCTTTTAATACAGAAATACTCGCAATGGTATTGGAGGAAATATCACCCAATGAGCCGCTGAAAGGGATTCCATCTAAGATGATCAAGGGATTATTGGAAGCAGATATGGAGTTTTCGCCACGTATATTGATCGCTGCGGTTTCCCCGGGTTTAGCATTTCCAGAATTGATTGCTAGACCGGAAATCTTGCCCTGCAGTTTGTCCACGATGTTTGGCGAATTGATCCGCTCGAGGGATTTGGCCTCCACTGTAGCGACACTCCCTGTCAGGTCACTTTTTTTCTGTTTACCGTAACCAACAACGACAACCTCGTCCAACATGTCCTCAGATTTTGTCAGTGTAACTTGAGTTGTTTGGGATACAGGTAACTCCCGTGCAATAAATCCGATTGAATTAAAGACTAATGTAGCATTTTTTGATGTGACTGTCAGCGTAAATACCCCATCTTGACCAGTGGTGGTTGCTACTGTTGTTCCCTTTTGTTGTACGGTAACCCCGCTGACAGGCTTTCCGGTTTCATCCACCACCTTTCCAGAAACGGATTGTTGTTGGACGACTTGGACAATGGCTGTCTTCGCATTATTAGGGAGCGCTGCAACATAACAAGGTGCTGCTACTGAAAGAATTGTTAAGGGCGTCAGTAGAATGAAATGACTCTTTTTGACCATAGTGTGTAATTTAGATTCGCTAGTTTTAATGGCGGCAAGTATAAAGAAATTCGGTGGAGTGATTTCTTTGCTGAGCTGAACAAACGATTGCACGAACTACGAAAACGTTATAGAAATTCAACTTTGTAATAACGTTTTCACCAACAAATGGGGGCGCTGACTGATGTTTTTAAATGAATTAAGCGGCCTAAAACTCGTTTTTCTGATCTTTTTTTAGTATTTTGGGGTAATCTGCTTGTTCATGTCCCCTGCTGTCGCGCGGAGAGGATTCGTTTAAGATTGAATTTTTGGTTAAATTTGTTTTTGATAAAACGGCACTTTGCTGTTATTATGGGTATTTATTTAAATAGAAGATTATGTCTATTGTAAGAGAGTCCGATCTGATTGGAATTGGAAAGAAATTTCAAATTGAAACTGATGCGGGAGACAATATGGTTGTTGTGATCCACGATGATGGTCGGCGGGAACTGTATCGTTATGATGATGAAGAGCATGAATCACGGTGTGTGATGACACTTAATGATGATGAGTCTCGTCAGATAGCAGGTATTATAGGCGGTCTATCCTATAAGCCCAAGGCATTGGAAACAATTGAAGTGGCTTTGGATGACTTGCGTATCGAATGGTACAAGCTCGAAGGCAAATGGGAGGGGGCTGGGAAAACGATCGGAGAATTGGAGGTACGGCATCGTACAGGAGCTTCCATTATTGCTGGGATTAGAGACGACGAAACGGTCATCAACCCGGGACCATCTTATCTGATTACTCCGGGAACGACTTTGGTCATCGCCGGAAAGAAAAACAACATCAAACTTTTAAAGGAAATTTTACTGTAATCTATGCTATCACATACCCTAATATTGGAAATTGGAATCGCTGTCGGACTTGTAGCCATTGTTGGATTGATTGCCAACAAGCTTAAGTTTTCCGTTATTCCTTTTTTCATTATTATAGGGATGGTTTTGGGACAACATGCACCGCAGATAGGGTTGGTAGACCTCACATTTACCGAAAGCAAACCCTTTATAGATTTTATGGGCCGGCTAGGGGTGTTGTTCCTCTTATTCTATCTGGGACTAGAGTTTTCAGTTAATCGACTGATTAAATCCGGTAAGGCTATCGTAACAGGAGGAACAATCTATGTACTGCTCAATTTTACCTCGGGACTATTGATCGGATGGCTGATGGATATGCCTTTTAAGGAGATGATGGTGCTTTGTGGTATCATGACCAGCTCTTCGACTGCGATCGTTGCTAAGGTGCTCACTGACCTTAAACGAACGGCAAATCCAGAGACAGAGGTTATTATGGGAATGATCATGTTTGACGACCTGTTTATTGCCATGCACATTTCCTTTCTTTCGGGACTGATATTAACAGGTAGCAGTTCGTTTTGGACCGTAGCAGGGACCTCCTTGCTGGCATTGGGCTTTATCTTAGCCTTTTTGGTTTTGGGCCGTAAATTGGTGCCGGCCATAGACCGTTTATTAAAAGACAAAACTTCCGAACTATTTATATTGGTCATCTTTGCACTGCTATTTATCGTTGCAGGATTTTCGGAGACCATTCATGTTGCTGAGGCGATCGGTGCTTTGATGGCAGGATTGGTGCTGGCAGATTCGCAGTATATTAAGAAAATTGAAGCGATGGTACTGCCTTATAAGGACTTTTTTGGGGCAATGTTTTTCTTTAGCTTCGGACTATCCATAGATATGATGTCGCTGGGGGGAGCCGTGTTATGGGCTTCTATAGCCGCTGTGGTGACCGTCATGGGTAATCTTGCTTCAGGTTATTTTGCAGCCAAATTCTCGGGAATGAAACCGAAAACTTCTTTTGATATTGGTTTTACGCTGTCGGCACGGGGAGAGTTTTCGATTATCATGGCCAATATCGGTAAAGCAGGTGCTTTGCTTCCTGTAATTCAGTCATTCGTCGTGGTGTATGTATTGATCCTCTCCATTGTATCGCCGCTCTTGACCAAGGAATCCCGCAAGCTGTGGAAATTGCTCTTTGGAAGTGATGCCAATACAGCCAAACCGCTCAAGAAACTGAGCGACCTGGAAAATAATAGTACCGGTTAATGCTAATGTTACTTTTTTGCACTGACCATTAGCAGTTACGATATATTTAAAATAACATCACAATAAAAATGCCTCCGAAAGACTATTAGGAGGCATTAAATATTTCTCAAACGATTTCTACAGGAACCCAAGTTCAAGCTTTGCTTCTTCAGACATCATATCTTTGGTCCAGGGCGGATCAAAAGTCAATTCCACCAAGGCTTCTTTGATCCCCGCTATTCCGGCAACTTTCTCCTGCACTTCATTCATGATTTCACCTGCCACCGGACAGCCGGGAGCAGTGAGTGTCATGACAATTTTTGCAATGCCATCCTCTTTAGTAATAATTTCGTAGACGAGACCCAGATCGACGATATTTGCCGGTTTTAATTCGGGATCATAAATTGTTTCCAGTGTAGCTTGGATCTGAGATGCCAAACCCAGCTTATCCATTACAATAATGCTCATTTGCTCAATTTTTTATCTTCAATAGCGTCTTTATAGATCGCTAATAATTCGCTTTCGTTTATTTCGGGAGTAAATTTACTAAAATAATAGGCAAGACAGGTCTTTCTTATCTCATCTTTTTCATCCGCCGGCTTGGCATTCCACTGCGTCAGACATGCAGTAATTTCTTTATTATTATGCGGATCAAATGTCTGTCCGGTTCTCTGCGGGATGATCAATTCAGGTAAAGGTCCTAATTTTGAACAGAGTACGGCCGTTCCGACGGAGTAAGCTTCAAGGATCGTGATTGGCATTCCTTCGAAACAGATGGAAGGAACGATCAGCGCCTGTGCTGCGGCAACGAGGGGTAAAATTTCCGCCCGGGATTTAAAACCGAGATAGCTGATATTGGAATGCCCGCTTATGCTTTTCACGACCTCCTCTTCCAGTGGTCCGCCACCGATGATACGGAGTTCCAACCTAGTTCCTTTGACGGACTCAATCAGTTGCAATATTCCTTTTTCGTCGGAAAGCCGCCCCACATAAATAAAATAAGACTGGGAGATTTCTGAGCCTATGGTGGCGGGAAAAACAAAATTGGGTTTTACCGCAAACTTTTCGGTAGATATGCTTAATGTCGACTCCGCAAATATAGACTTGGCAAAGCTGCTTAAATTAATATAACGATTCACCTTTTTCCAAGTACCTATTCGACGGTGAAGCCAGTAATTCAGTGCAAGCAGGAATGTTTTGACTGTAGAATTATTAAATGCCTTTTGTCGAACTGCTGTCCAAGGAAATTCTTCATGCAAAGAATCCAGAAATAAATGATTATGATGGTATAGCGTTGCCGAGGGGCAGAGCAGCCTAAAATTGTGCAGTGTCATTACCTGTGGTATACCCAGTTTGGCGATCGTACGTATCAGGAGCGGGCCAGAGGCATAATGCGTGTTATGGAGATGGATAATATCTGGTTGAAACGCGTGAATTGATTTCTTCACACGCTGTGCTGCAAAGATATTCCAAAAAGATCCTATAGTCTGAAGGGCCCCGCGCCAACCTTTTTTATTTTGAAAGGTCAGGGTATGTACCTCGTGCTCCCGGGATAGGAGCGATGATTCCTGTTGAAAAACAGTATCTTCACCGCCAGGTGCTTGATAAAATGTATGGATAATCAGTATGCGCATAACAAAAGACTTATACAAATGTACAATTTTGAGCTGACTTGCTTTGGTGGTACAAAATTGCCATTTCTATATGTTATTGCTATATTCGCATGATTCGATCGTAAAGATATATGCAACACTTACAAAAGCTCGTGATAGAGGCGATAGAGACAAGTCAATTTCCTGAAACTCCAACAAATTTATATGATCCGATACGGTATATATTGACTTTGGGCGGCAAGAGGGTTAGACCAGTGCTTACATTGATGGCGGCCGAGTTATTTGGCATGCAAGAAATGGAACAAATTATTCCGGCGGCAAAGGCTGTGGAATTTTTTCATAACTTTTCCCTGATACATGACGATCTGATGGATCAGGCGCCCTTGCGACGGGGAAAAACCACCGTTCATGAAAAATGGGATGCAAATATTGCCATTCTGTCCGGAGATGGACTATTGGTCAAGGCTTACGAAGAAATCTCCAAATGCAATCCGGTCTATTTGCCGGCAACTTTGCGAATTTTGAGTAAGGTGGCCATGGAGGTCTGTGAAGGCCAACAGCTCGATATGGATTATGAAAGCCGCGGATCATTGCTTATGGACGACTATTTGGAGATGATCCGTTTGAAAACATCTGTCCTCTTAGGAGGGGCATTGCAATTGGGCGCTATTCTTTCAGGAGCGAACGAACAGCAGCAGCAACTGATCTATGATTTTGGGGAAAATGTTGGTTTGGCTTTCCAGCTGCAGGACGATATATTGGATGCCTACGGTGATCCCGATACTTTCGGTAAAATCGTTGGCGGTGATATTATAATCAATAAAAAAACCTTTTTACTGGTTAAATTGATGGAGGTTATTGCTCCGGAGGATGTGCCCATGATGCAGCATTTATTACATGCAACTGTCGAGGCGGTGCCGACCAAAGTCGAAGATATGCTCAAATTATACGATAAGTATCAGGTCCGAAAATCGGCAGATGAACTAAAGGATGTCTATACCCAGCGTGCATTTGAAAAAATGAGCGCATTGGATGTACCAAACGAACGTAAGGAAGCGTTATTACTGTTAGCAAATAACCTTTTGGTTAGACAGCAATAGATAGAAAATTCCATTAAAATTCGTATTTTGTCAATAAATGGCTATTTTGTACTAAATAATTAAATAAATTTTAGATAACGTTCATGGATCCTTTAAAAATTACCGTATTTCAAGCATATTTATTCTGGGAAAATATTGAAAAAAATCTGAATAATCTGGCATTGAGGCTATCTGCGTTACGCGAAAAAACAGATTTGATTATTTTACCGGAGATGTTTAATACGGGGTTCACGAACAACGTCGAAAAATGTGCCGAACCAGCCAATGGTCCTACCACGAGATGGCTGTTTGAAATGGCAAGTTCATTGAATTGTGTTGTCGCCGGCTCATTGATCATTGAAGAGGGTGGAAAATACTACAACCGCTTTCTATGGATGTTCCCTGATGGCAAATATGTGAAATACGATAAACGTCATCTTTTTGGCATGTCAAAAGAAAGCGAGTATTTTGAACCCGGCAACGAACGGATTTTAGTCGATATCAAAGGTTGGAAAATATGTCCTATGATCTGTTATGATCTCCGGTTCCCGGTTTGGTCCAAGAATCAAAATGCTGCATACGATATTCTTGTTTATACAGCTAACTGGCCTGATAAGCGTTCGGCACATTGGAGAGCACTTATCCCTGCACGTGCTATTGAAAACCAAGCTTATGTTGTCGGTGTGAACCGGGTGGGGCACGATGGTAATGATATTTATTACTCGGGTGGATCAATGTGCATATCACCGTTAGGTGATGTTGTCTACTATAAGCCCGAAGATGAAGACTTATACACCTTTACTTTAAACCCGAACGACCTGCTAGAGGCTCGTGAAAAATTCCCGTTTCTAAAGGACTCTGATTCGTTTACAATCGGATAACACTTTCTTGCTGCGGGAGAAGTGCTCCTAAAATTAGGTATAAAGACAAGCAATTTTATTTTGTTTGTATCCCTTTTTATTCCTAAATTCAGTCTACTATAAATCGTTTATGATGATTTATTAACATCTATTTATTGCATGTTGATAAAATTTGTTTGACACAACTGTAGAAAAGCGTAATTTAGGCTAAGTATTAGCCAAAATAAGTTTAGTTTTTTTTATCTTGATTTGAGCATAATATGATTAGCAACATAAGTTGCGTAAACAACCATAACCATAATTTATATGTTAGACCAAGATTTAGTATCGCAAGAGTATTTTTATAATTTCCTGACGGGGAAATATTCAATTGCCGTTATGCGGAGATTGCAGCGTAATCTCAAGGAGGCAGGCTTAAGTATTACTTCAGAGCAATGGAGTATTATGTACAATCTGTGGGTAGAAGAGGGACTGACCCAACAGGAGCTGGCGATCCGCACATTCAGGGACAAGCCAAGTGTAACGCGCCTGATCAACAATCTGGAGCGGCTTAATCTGGTTATCCGTGTTAATGATAAAAACGATAGACGTTCGAATTTGATCTATTTGACCAAAACTGGCCGCAAAATGAAGGATGAAGGTATGAAACAGGCCAATAATACGATCGAACAGGCTTTGGGAGGGTTGACCGATGATCAAATAGCACTTTCGCATACCGCTTTGCATCGCGTATTATTCAATTTGAAATAGTTATCGGGAATATACTTAGGAATCACATGGATTATGAAATTAGCTGAACCAAAAGGCGAATAGGAAAAGAAAAATAAGAAGCCCTCAGTGTTAATAACGACTGAGGGCTTCTTGTATATAGTTGCTAGACCAAAGATTAATCTTCGAAGAGCTTGCTTTCAAAGTCCGTGTGGCTATTGACCAATTTTCCTTCGGTGCCAAAATAGATCTCCTGAAAACTTAAGGTCCGTATTGCATCCACTTTGCGATAGAATTTGTCAGCGGATACGTCGGCCAAGGTTTTGAACCCACAGGCTTCCATGATCTCAACAGTGGCGCGTAGTGTATTGCGGTGGAATTGAGCAACACGTACATACTTGTCGTTCACATCCAGTCCTTTGTACAGATGCGGTTGTTGCGTGGCAACACCGACCGGACAAACGTCTTCGTTACATTTCAGGGCCTGAATACAACCTAATGCGAACATCATTCCACGTGCACTATAACATGCGTCGGCACCCAGAGCAATCACTTTTAAAATATCAAAACCAGTAACGATACGGCTTGATACAATGACCTTGATGTGTTTTTTCAGACCAAATGCAATCAGGGTTTTGGTTACAAACGCCAATGCATCATATAACGGCATGCCGAGGTTGTCCGTAAACTCCAGTGGTGCGGCCCCAGTACCACCCTCAGATCCATCGATAGAAATAAAGTCCGGGAAGATCTGCGTATTTTGCATGGCATGGCAGATGTCCATAAATTCGTGCTTATCACCGATACATATTTTAAATCCAATGGGTTTTCCTCCCGAAAGATCGCGCATCTGTTGGATGAAATGCATCATTTCCGTTGGTGAAGAAAAAGCACTGTGTGCGGGCGGGGACATCACATCCGTGCCGGGAATGACATGGCGTATTGCCGCCACTTCAGGTGTATTCTTTGCGGCCGGTAAGATACCGCCATGACCGGGTTTTGCACCCTGTGAAAGCTTAAGTTCAATCATTTTCACATTTTCACGGTTTGATTTCTCCCTAAAAAGTTCAGGGTCAAATTTACCTTCCGAATTACGACAGCCGAAATAACCGGTACCTACCTGCCAGATCAAATCACCGCCGTTGTTGTGGTAATCACTGATACCACCTTCGCCAGTATTATGCGCAAAATTCTGTAGCGCAGCACCTTTGTTTAAGGCTGTAATAGCAGTTTTGCTCAACGCACCGTAACTCATTGCTGAGATATTGAATACACTTAAGCTATAGGGCTTTTTACAGGCTTCATTCCCAACTTTAGTACGTAAATCATGGTTTTCAATATGACAGGGAAATACGGAATGCGCAGCCCATTCATTACCAACGGCCTGTGGATCTGTTTGCATACCAAATGCAACTGTCTCGCGCTGATTTTTTGCCCGTTGATAGACAATGGAACGCTGTCTCCTATTGAACGGACGACCATCCATATCGGATTCCCAAAAGTATTGTCTTAATTCGGGACGAATGGATTCAAAGATATAACGAAAGTAACCAACCAAGGGATAATTGCGTAAAATTGCATGTTTGGTCTGGAAACTATGGTATAAGGCGATCAACAATAGCGGGAATGGAATGATCAATAACCAAAACCAGCTCGATGTAAATATAAAGCCAAATGATACAATGATTAAATTAATCACAATCATTATTGAAATAATGAGTTTTCTAACTTCCATAGAAAATACGATTGTTTAGTTTTAATTCGCTATTTTAATGTTTAGTCCAATTGAATATACTATTGCTCAATTAGCATTCCAAAATGCGCTTTTGGACAGAGCAAATGTACTAAAGTTCCCTAAGTAAATAGTTATATTTACTATGCTAGAATAAGTTTTGATAAGTTTATAACTGTTTCTAACAAACTATTTTCTTTTAGTAATCTGATGCGACAAAAGTTGATAGATTTGCTGTAAATCTGGTTTATTGCTAATAAATTTCAAATGTTTTTGCTGTGTTGCTTCATCTCCCCGGATTGCCGGACCTGTCTGAACTGTTATCGGAACGTGATTTTGAACTTTTTCTGCCGTTTCCAAAATGATAGGTCTGACCAGATCAAAGGAAAGATTATGCTCTTCTAATAGCTCATAAGCGAACTGATATAAAATATTTGAAAAGTTGTTGACCATGACTGAAGACAGGTGGATCGCCAATCGTTGCTGTGAATTACACAAGATGCTTCGGGAAGAAAACGTGCGTGCCAGTTGAAGTAAGCTGTTCGCAATGCTTGTATCGCTTCCTTCGACACAAAATGGAATGAGCGAAAAGTCAACGGTTTTGTTTTTGGAGAGTGATTGCGGCGGGTAGATGACACCATAATTCCTGAAGCGGTTCAAAATAGCCATATCGGTAGCTCCAGAGCAGTGCACAACAATCCCATTGATGTCCTGTGGCATTGTTTCTACAAGTGTGGGAATAGCCTCGTCGGAAACGGCGATAAGATAAAGATCGGCATTGCGCAGCAGTTGGGATAGATCGTCCGTACCCGGGCATTGAAGGGCAAAGGCCAATGCATCCGCATTGGCCTTTGTTTTACTATAGATTTGAACGATCTGATGTCCTAGTTGTTGAAATGCTTGTCCAAAATGCGTTGCGGCATTTCCGCTTCCTAAGATAACAATATTCATTATTTTGCTAGTTTTCGTTTTTCCTCTTTATTTCTTCTGACAATAGACATGATAAAACCAATGGTCATGACAATCGTTCCACACCAAAAGAAATTGATGTAGGGGAATTTGATCGCTTTAAAGACTACCCATTTTTTCTCAGGCAATGGTTTTTGGTACACCATGATTTCCAGTTTATCCTTGTCCGGTTTGATTCCCGTAAACCTAAATTTAAGACCTTGATCAGTGACATCTTTATTGAAGTCATAAACTCCTCCGTCCTTGATCAAATAAACCGGTTGTACCTCATATTGTTTGTTGTCAGCCGCAAAGACCTTTATTTTCAAACCTACCATCACATCGTTGGGGCCTTTCGGGATTTTTTCTAATTGCGCTTCTTTATTCAGCCCCTCAATCACATAATACCCGTTGCGATAACGTAAGGTATCACCGATGCTGACTTGATATGTCGCAGGTTCTTCATAATCTTCAAAACCTGTTTTTTCCTCGTCCGCTACTTTGGCGTGCTGCGCCTGACTTTCAGCTGCAGCAGCAGTGATCAGCGTATATACGTCATGTGTAATATAGTGTTTGGTTGCCGGAGTACCGATCAGACCGCCCATCTTGGCATTGTTTTGCGCAAAGGGCTGTAGGATAAATTCTTCTTTCACTTTACCTGTTTCCTCGTCAATACGTTCGTACTTGATTTTGTAATAGGTATTTGGTGCAACAATACTGTCACCGATATAGGTGATTTTATATTCACCCATCTGCACGGGCTGTCCTTCGGTTAGGAATAGGTTTTCACCCGGCTTTTCAACTTTGTCAAATCCCGATACGGCGATGTATCCTGTATTGTTGACCGATATGACTTCATTTGTTGCAGCAGCGACCATTGCGCCGATCAACAGCAGTCCAAAACCAATATGGGCAACCGAAGAACCGGCCAATTTCCACTTACCTTTGACTGCATCACCCAGCACCCGGATATTCGCCAGGATACAAAAGATGCTGGCAAAAGTGATCAGGATATAGATCAGGTTGGTATATGTCTTGGTAAAATAGGAAATAATTGCCGTCAGAATAATGGCTACAGCCAGCGATGCTACCGTAGATGCTAAAAATTTGCGGCTATCCGTGCGTTTGTATTTTAAAAACTGCGTAAATCCGGTCATAATCATAACGATAACCGCGAAACCGGATTGCCATTTATTATAATGTTGGATTGGTTCCAGGGGCGGCGCTACCTTGGTGCCAAAAATCTTGTTAAATACCGGAATGGAGGTAGAGGCAATGATCTGTGCACAGGCAACAGTCAGTACCAAAGCACCGATAAATAACCAGAATTCTCTCGAATAAATATCTTCATCTTTTTCAGTGATCGGCATTTCTTTCTTTTTAACAACAAGAAAGACAACCATAATCGCTAAAAATGCAACGTTGAATAAGATCAGCTGTCCGCTCATACCTAGGTCGGTGAAAGAGTGGACGGAGGTTTCGCCAAGGACACCACTACGCGTCAGGTAAGATGCATAGATCACCAGCACAAAGCTGATCATCGCTAGAAATGTTGCTGTAAAATAAGAATGCCCTGAGTTTTTATAGGCAATCATGACGTGTACCGCCGCGATCAAGGTAAACCAAGGAATAATGGATGCATTTTCTACAGGATCCCAAGCCCAGAATCCGCCAAAGTTAAGCGCTTCGTAAGCCCAGAATGAGCCCATAATAATACCGGCTCCAAGAATCATGACCGCAAATAGCGCCCATGGCAAAGCCGCATTGATCCATTCTTTGTAACGCTTGGTCCATAGGGCACCTGTCGCATAAGCAAAAGGAACAATCATCGATGCAAAACCAAGGAATAAGGTCGGCGGGTGAATCACCATCCAATAATTTTGTAGGAGCGGATTTAAGCCGTTACCGTCTTTAAGTAGTGATAGATAGTTTGCTTCTTTCAGGATAGGGAAATTCATTGCGTCACGTAATAGGATGAATGGGGAACTTCCAATACGTAATCCCAATAATTCAACGCCTATGATCATCGAGGCTAAAAAAGCTTGACAAAGCATCACGAAAGTCATGACGGAAGTTTCCCAGCTTTTGGCTTTGAATAGCAATATCGCTCCTAATACCGTTTGCCAAAAGGTCCACAGCCAGAAACTTCCTTCCTGTCCTTCCCAAAAGCTCGAAATAATATAATAGGTAGGTAGGTCTCTCGAAGAGTGTGCAAACGCGTAATTATATTCAAAAAAGTGGTTGTAAATAATGTAAAATAAAGTTGCGCCGACTGCTACCACAGAAACTGCATTAATCCAGAATGCGATGCGCGCGATCTTTTTCCATGAAGTCTCTTCAGGGTTTTTAGTCGCAAAAAAGTAAGCGATACAAGATAAAAGTGCAGCACCAAAAGAAAGAACAATAAAGAACTGTCCGATCTGCCCAGGGAGCAGGTGCTCACCAACGTAATTAACGTCCATTGAAAAATTGATTTTACAAATTAATTATTGAAAGCTGTGGCATTGATTTCCGTCACGACCGATTTATCGTTATATTTCGAAGGACATTTCATCAATATTTTACTCGCTCTAAACACATTCCCGTCCATTTTGCCAGTCAATACAATCTGTTCTGAACGCTCGATGTCCTGCGGTTTTGCACCTCTGAAGACAACCTCGCACTCTGTACCATCATTGTCGTACATGAAAAAGCTGAATTTGTTGGCATCTGTCTTTGGGTCATAGTGGAGCGCCTTATCTTTGTTGAGCTGGCCGACCACATATAGTTCTGTTTTCTTTTCTTTTGCCTCGGAAAATGTCGAGTAGGTACTTGAATCCGTATAGATAACAAGTATCATGGCAATTGCCACTGCAATAATAGCGATTAGAATGATGGAACTTTTTTTCATCCGTTAATTTGTTTATTCATTTAGTCAATTTTCTCTTTTAAGGCATTCATGCTGCCTTCGGCGGTCTCGTTTGCGATGAAGCTATCATGAGCAACTGTTCGGGAAATGATTTGAACAAGTGAGCACTTATGACAGTTTCGTTCGTAGTATTTGTTTATGTATTTGCGACCACCTTCAGAGATTTTATGTTTCTCTTAAAATAAATTAGGTGTCAATAGCAAAGAGCGCTTTACATGCGGTCATTTTGACAATAACTGACACTTAATCGAATGCAAAATTACAAATAGATTTGCGAAGAAAGGAATAATGCAACTTTTCGACATTATTTATATTTGTTCTAAATAGGTTGTTGTGTCTGAAAAAATGAGGTATATTTGGATGCTTTTGAATAATTTAAGTCGAGATTTAATATTTTGTCGCAGTTTATATCGCATGAATTTTACAATTGCCTGTTAATATGAGTGTTGCTTTGCGGTCGTTACTGCTCTTATATGGAATTATATTTCCATTTTTTTTGGTCTTTGGGCAGGTGAGGTTGCGCAATCAGGAACTTTCTATTCAGAATGACAATGATGTCTATCTATTGATCGGCCAGGACAGGTATTATACCAATGGCATCAATGTCAACTATCGTATTGCGCTACCGCCAAGTGGCACTTCAGAAATTTCAAATACAGTACTGGACTTTGAACTTGGACAACGGATCTACAATGGTATTAGCATGATGGATTACCGTCGGCAAAATAAGAAATATGACCGGCCTTTTGCGGGGTACCTGTATTTGAGCGCCGCGGCGACCCATTTTTTGAAGGCGGAGCAAGTTGTTGAACTGAAAGTGGAGTTCGGGCAAATCGGATCCCGGTCATACGGTGAGGAAGCACAGAAGTTTATCCACCATCTTTTTGGAATGTATGAGGCCACAGGTTGGGAAACGGAACTGCGCAATGCCTTTGGTGTGGATCTGCAGGCAAAATATCTGAAAGGAATTTACCGGAATGAAACGCAGTCCTTTGATCTTGGTGTGATAGGAGAAGGAGTTTTGGGCATGAACAATACCAATATCGAAGCTGGAATTCCGATACGTGCAGGTAAACTTAAATCGTACCACGCTTCGACCTTTACCCATGGACATTTGACGCAAGCCCGCAGTGACAACGAGAAGGAATGGTATTTTGTTTATCAACCTAGTTTTGCTCGCGTTTTTTATAATTCCACCATACAGGGCGGATTGGGGAAGGATGATCCTATCGGAGCATTATATCAGATTGAACCTTGGATGCTAAGTCACCGGATAGGTTTCAGCTGGTCCAACCACAAGGTCAATTATGGCATTAATTATATTTTCAATTCCAAGGAACTTAAGTCTGTCTTTCATCGGCATCAATACGGACAGATATTCTTTACTTATCGCTTTTAGCCGTTATTTACTGTTGTTTCCGTGATTGGATCAGAGAGTTTCTGTCCGATGAGTCTGGTGGTCAACATCGCAGCCACGCTGTCGCCGGTCGCGTTGAGCATCGTCGCCAACGGATCTACTAAAGTCGCAATAATCATAATCGAGGGGATGACTTCTGTCGGCATTTGATAAACTGATATGATGAGCATCTCGCCGATATATCCACCGTTTGGAATACCACCGGCAACGATACTGACCAGCAAGGTAATCCCGACAGCCATAACCAAATTGGTTGGTTCAAAAAAATCTTGTCCACTCAACAGCAGTGCAATGTAAATTTTAAAGATACAGGCGATGGCTGAACCATGTTTATGCAGGGTTGTACCTAGCGGGATGACGACACTGGCGACGGTATCGGGTATGCCAATTTGTTTTGCTGCCAATAAGTTGGCCGGCATGGTGGCGAGGCTGCTGCAACTGCTGAGCGCAGTCAGAGAAGGTAAAATATTGTTTTGCCAATATCGTTTGACACCTTTGAGACCAAATGCAAGAAAGGCAAAAAGACTAAATATCGTGAAGAAGTAGAGTAAACCAAAAATATAATAGAGACCGATGGGTTTGGCATAGAAGCCAAAGAGCTGAGGGCCAAGCGTACCGACTTGATAGGCAAAGTAAGCGCCAAGACCAATAGGGGCCAGATTCATAACCATGACCAATAAATTGCCCATGACAGCATTTCCGGAATTGATAAATTTTCGGAACATATCAGCGGAATCACCCGATCTGCGTGTAGCGATACCCACTAAAAATGAGAATATCACAAAAGCAAGCATATTCTGGCGGGATAATAGACTGGAAAATTCACTAACAGTCAGGAACCGGACCATTTTCTCGCCCCAGGAATCCTGTGTAGCTGTATCGATGACATCTTTGGCCTGCTCAATCGGAAGGTCTGAACTGACGGGAAACAGATAGAGGAAAATAACACTGCTGACACCGGCAACGACAATCCCGACCACAAATACCAGCGACATCATGCCAATGATACGACCCAGTACACTGTCACCTTCGATATTGGCGACCGATGAGGCTATTGCAAAAAAGACCAGCGGTATGACACTGACAAAGAGCAAGTTTAGGAAGATATCCCCAATTGGCTTCAGGTTATTCACAAAATGTGGAAAAAATATGCCGATTAAACTTCCGATACTGATGCCAAGGAGCAACAATAGGATGCTGCCATAGTTCTGTATAAAAGTTTTTGCCGAGTATGCCATTAGGTTCAGTAATTGTTTCGTGTTTACGACGCTAAAATAATCTTTTTATCTATTATTTTCATTTAACACTTCGATAAAGATTAATCGGGATTTATTCGAACCAGCTTTTTATCTTTGAACGAATCTTCTGATGGAAGACCGCCGCCGTATGGGGCCTTATTCATGGCTTGTTGGGCTGAGGGGGCGTAAGGGATATTTGATTTTATTAATAATGAGTATGACGAACATGGATTTTGTAACAACGGGAGATGGCTCCAAGACATTGTACAATGCGGAGATCGGTGAATGCTACCATTCAAAGCACGGTGCTGTCCAGGAAAGTAGGCATGTATTTATCAAAACCGGTTTGGATCACTATGTGCAAAAGACAGGAGCTTCGGATGTCTCCATTCTGGAAGTAGGATTCGGTACCGGACTTAACTTTCTGCAAACAGCAGACTACATCCGGGATAAGTCAATTCAGGTAGACTATGTCGGAATCGAAGGTTTTCCGTTACCGCTAGCGACCGTTGCCGCAACGGGATACAATGAGACCGTCGATGAGACAGTCTGGTCAGCTTATCTCAGTCACTATGAAGCCGCATTGCAGCGGTCGGTCCGAATTCACGAGCGTTTACAGTTCTACATTGCTCATACTTTATTGATGGATTTCCAATCCGAAAAAGGGTTTGACGTGGTGTATTTTGATGCTTTTGCTGCCATACATCAGCCCGAAATGTGGAATGATGCGGCATTGGCGCATGTGGCCCAGTTCGTTAAACCGGGCGGCGTTTTTGTTACTTATGCCATTACGGGCAATCTCAAACGCAGTATGAAATCTTTGGGCTTTTCCATCGAGAAAGCTCCCGGGGCACCGGGAAAAAGAGAAATGTTGCGTGCGACTAAGCAATGAAAGTTGTATAGACCTCATGATATAAAGAGAAAGATCACGAACGAAGTTTACCCTATAAGCACTGTGATATTTTTTGGCTTCTTGAGAGAGACCTATGAAAAGATGAATTGGCTTAAAAGAGAACAATTTGTTAACTTGTAAACAGAATAAAACCACAAGGTTGAAAATTTTGCTGACGTTTATTGTATGAAAATTTCTCAGATCTTAGCTAAACAGAGCGAAACGAAGCTCACACAAGCTAAAAAACTCGTCTTTCGTGAATTGGAAGAAGTTGAAAGCAAAGGAAATTACGTAGCCTATGTAGACGAGGGAAATGACTCGTATGATGTTAACATCCAATTGGATAAGGATGTTATTGTCGCTCATTCTTGTGATTGCGGCCGGCGAGATAGCTATTGTATACACCAAATCGCCATACTTCTGATGCTCTCGTCCGAGAAGAAGAGCCCTTCAGCTACGAAAAAAAACACCAAGCCAGCCAACGGAAAGAAGGTGAAGGAGAGTGAACAGCTGTTACTCATGTTAGGACAGGAAGTGTTAGCATCTTGGCTGCTGGAACTTTTTAAATCCAATAAAGATATTGAATTACAGTTTCTGCTGAAATTCGGGAAAAATAAGCATGAATATCAAGAAACAGATGTCGCGAAGATTTTAAAAGATGCAGTTGCCTCAGTAGTGGGTAAACGTAAGAAGATAGAAGCTTCGGAGGTCAAGAAGATCGTACAAATCTGGGAAAAGGCGCTTGAGCCTTTTTGGGAGTATTTAGCGTTGAATATCGGAAATGAAAAGATCATCGATTTGTTTTTGGCAGTATATAATACTGTTTTGGATCTTGAATATAGCGTTTTTTATACCGGTACGCGTTTTAGAAAGTTTATTGAAACCGGAAATTCGAAAATCGCTGGAATCATTGCTCATGTTGATTCTGACATACAGTGGGTCGCATTGACAAATTCGTATTGGGATAAAATGTGGTCTGAGCAAAATTCACAGGGAGGTATGTTGGAATTGTTCATACAGATCTACCAAAGCTCTACTACAGAACGGAAACGGTTACTGGCTGACAAAATAGAAGATCTGATCACTTCCCTGTTAGAAGGGCGCTATCACATGTCCGTAGCGGTTGATAGCTTTTTTTTAGAGGTATTGCTTGAGCATAATATGTTTGAAGACAATGCTGATTACTTTGTGCCCCGTCAATGGGAAGCCAAGTATAATCTGAAATTAATAGAAGCAATAAGAGATCATGATCCCAACAAAGCGATTGATTATTGCAACAGGGTGATCGCTGGCAATGTAAATCCAACTTATAATGATCCTTTTTTGGAGATTTTAGAGGACATATATACGGATAGTGGAAATTTTAGCAAACTTGCCTCTATTAAAATGGAAAAATTTTCAAGCGCTCCGAATATCGCTGATTACGTTTTTATCATGGATCATTCCAATGATGAGGAGCTCAATAAGAAATTTAGGACGAAGACACTGAGTATGCTTCGCAATAATATGGGATATGCAGGATATGATGAGCTGTATTTCAGGATATTGGAATATGAAAAGAATTATAAGAAAATGCTTGAAGTGATAGATTATCGAATTAGTCCTGCTGTATTGCTGAAATTTTGGAAATATCTTTATGCCCTCGATAAGCTAAGATTCTTGCGTGCTCTTGCAGCGAATGTACAGATTGATTATCGTACCGATCCATCCGATCTCGAACAATTGATTCTCAAGATAATGGAAAATTATGAAAGCGATGTGATCAAGCTATTTTTCAAACCAGACTCGTGGTCGAGCCATCAACGAACTTTTAAGGCAATGGTCTATAGTAGATTGGAGGATAGGAGGTGATTTGTACTTCCACCGACTGAGTCCGTCTTAAATAGGCGCTTTTATTGACTAAATCTGTAATATCACGCAATGCGGTATCAGTAGATATGATCAATAAGGAATATTTACCGCAAAAAAAGCGGAGAATAAATAGCTTATTCTCCGCTTTTTTATAAACTTCATTGATTTAAATCATTACTTCCGTCTAATAACATTCCATATCAGATCGCTTTAGATAATGGATTATTTATTCTTTAGCAGCCTCTCTAAATACTCCACCTTAGATTTCTCAGCTTCTAAAAGGCGTTCGTAAAGCCTTTTATTCTCTTCATATGCTTCGATGAGTTTATCAAGCGGATTAAAGGTCGGATGTATATTTATTGCATTTAGTGTAGATGTGTCGTGGCTTGTAAAAGTGTTATTTATAATATTAAACACAGCTTCTTCATCAAAATTCTCAATAGCTTCTGGAGTAACACCTAATGCTTCCGCTACCTGAGCCAATAGGCTTACTTCTATCTCAGCACTACGTTCCATATTGGATACTGCTTGTTGACTTACACCCAGTTCGAATGCTAAAGCCTCTTGTTTCATTCCCCTAAGTTCGCGGATACGGCTAATTTTCCTTCCTATATGGTTTGTTGTGTTGGTTGTACTCATAAGTCCAAAGTTAACAAATATTCAGTGTTTAAGATACGAAATATCTTTAGATGGTACAAAACAAGTATAACCTTGTAGGATACAAATTGCGCTTGGTTTTATACAAGTCGTTTTGGTTCGGTACGTAGATGATACTGTGTTTATTTGTGTAATTCAAATCCATTTCACTATGCATCATGTAGAATATCAAGGTAGTTACATCACACTACTAACGGAAAAAGAAATACTAAATCCATATTCCGTATTAAAAAAGACATTCAACGAGTTTTCATCCCCAACGCACATACAGGATGAACTATTTGAAATCTTGACATTGGCAATACGTCGAAATTATTGGATGACTTATGATTCTCCATTGGTAATCTATAAAAAGTATAAGAAATTATTACGTCTGTTTGAAGCGGGATGGCTGATCGAGAAAATAAGACCTGATCTTAGTTTATCTGAAAAGTTCAGTATTCCTTATACAAATATTAAAATCAAGACGCGGGAAAGGGAAAGAATTATTACGAATTCTGATCCCATTTCCAATGCTTATCAAGCACTGGTCAGTATATACAGTTCGGATCCTTTGTATTCATTAAGAAGTGACCTCTTCAATCTGTTGTTTGAAGGATTAATGCCCACTTGTGTTAATTATTCTTGTGAATTCGATGATTATATGGCGAAAGCGGTGCAGCAAATGAACATTTTGATCAGTACCTTACTTATCATTGACAGGCACGAACAGAGGAACGTGTTATCTCCCCGAGATGTGGAAATATTGACGAAGGAAAGAGATAAATTTATAGCAAGGGACACGCTTTATGATTACGACGTTGACTTATATCATGTATTCAGATATTCGAAAAAGGAAGATTTAATAACAGCGATACTTATTTCGAAGGAAATTTTGAATACAAACAATTTCTGGAAGCTACACGGCAATCCTGCGAATATATTGTATTATTATCACGATCTTCTTTTTATTCTTGATGGTTATTGGGGGCATTATCAAAACATTCTTGAGGATGGAAAGGATATCAATACCAAATGGAAATATCCTAAGGATAAAAAGCAAGAGTTGTACAGTATGGGATATAAATGGATTAAAAGGCCTTGGAAATATCTACACGACCAATTTGAAAAAAAATCTGTTCAAGAATGGCGCAGTATGCTAGAATTATGTTTGGAGGATGTATTTAGCAATCGGCAAATCGGATATAGAGTTGACCGCAACAATAACGAAGTACTCGATTTCATCAGGGAGCTGCTGTATTTGGATGAACTTAATGCTTATGAGCCAAAAATCTATTAAGACATGGAACCACTAAATAAGGAGGAGGGTTTGGAAAATATAGTCTCCCAAATAACTTCCAAATACAATATCGAGCAGATTTATCTGAATTCCTATGAAAGGGAAATATTGCCATACGAACTAATTATCCTTGTATCCAACAAGTATGTTAATAATTTAGGCGATCTTGTTCCAAAGATTATGAATACTATACGGGAATATCCGCAATATAAAGTAATGTGTTATGTGGCTTTTCAGGCAAAGGATAAGATTAGGGAAGGGAATCTATTTCTGTTTACGTCTTGTCAGCCCCAAAAACGCATTTACACCAAGGAAAAATCTGAATTTGTGCCGTTACCCAAAAATTTTGATTTCACAAAATGTAAGGGGCTCGCCATTGCCTTGAAAAATAGGGAACAACAGAAAATAGATGAATTTAAAGAAGGATATTACCATTTTAGCGTAACGGGAAAATTTTCTTTGGCTTCTTTCATGTTGCACCAAGCTATCGAGCTTACTTATCGTTATCTAGAGCTTTTGCTTGTTGCAAAGGAGAGAATTACGCATTCGATCCGATACCATCATCTGTATCTGAAGGAAATCAGTTCTATTTATGCTGGCGTGTTTGATGAAGACGATCACAATGATATCGTTTTGCTCCAAGTTTTGGAAGATATATACCGCTCAACCCGTTACGAAGACAATTTTGAGATCGACCTCGATACCTTAAAACGATTAGAGGTCAAGATGGAAGCATTACATGCAAATGCTGAACAGATTTTTGAAGGTATTATTGCTTTGTTTGAGCGGAAAGTTATTTGTTGAATTAGGAATTTTATGAACGTAATGGATATCTTACCGATTACGAGGTTAAAGAAGCCAAAGAAGATGTTACCAACGGGAAAATAATGTAAATTAGCTTTTACAATGAGAGTTAAAGAAATAGAGGATTATTAAGATATGAAAGCATACGAATTGAGCCTTAAGGATAAGAGGGATGCGGAAAGTATTCGCCTTACAGCGGAACGTATAGGCATGGAGAAAGGTATGGAAAAAGGCATGAAAAAGGGAATAGAAAAAGGTCGGCAAGAGGAGCGAGCGAAAGCTGAAGCCGAGAAACGAATCTCAGCCTTAAAGATGTTAAAGAGCGGTTTTGATTCCAAGGTCATAGCTGATATTATAGGATTGTCAATTGAGGAGATTGAGAAATTGAAATAGTGTGTTTAATCGAATCGCCCTTCGGTGATATC
Organism: Sphingobacterium athyrii; assembly: GCF_003071065.1. Lineage (GTDB taxonomy): Bacteria > Bacteroidota > Bacteroidia > Sphingobacteriales > Sphingobacteriaceae > Sphingobacterium > Sphingobacterium athyrii. The sequence continues at coordinate 766,660 of NZ_QCXX01000004.1, forward strand.
AATAATAAACAATTAAGGTATTTCTTTCTCTATCGTGCCCATGCCTATATTTTGCTTTTAAGATTCAATAATAAATGCACCGACAATTGCCGCGGGATGCAGTTCTTTATTATTTAGTAGGGAATAATCTTCGCGAAATCTTTCATAGTATTCGATATTCATTCCAATAAGTACGGTCTCAGCATCTTGATCGTTCACATCAAACCGTAATTCTTCCAATTCAACAGTTCTAGAATCTGCCTGTAAGCATAAAGAAATCTGGTGTTTGTGCCTACGGACATAGATCTGTTTTTCGAAATTGAATACCACAATCATCAGATTTATTTTCATGAGATTACAGTATTTTGGACGATGAATATCGTTTTGCATGTCAAATTTTGGGAATTGTATGGCAATTTGTTTTGTATCCAACAATTTTATTTCTGGGTCGAAATGCATGTAGTCGTGCATATGGCATTTGTCGTTGAATTGAAAGTTTACCAGCCGATCGATCTTTCCGCCTCGAATTGTCTTTTCACCCACGGGCGCTCTGTTTGGCCGGGTTACTCTTTTTAATTGGTTGATCAGGCGATTGTGCATATTGCTATCGTGCAATTTGAGATGAACTTCTCCCATTATATGTCGTATGCGGGATCCTGCAGTACTCGCGTGACCAAAATCTATTGCAGCTGCTTTTGTGGCCTTCGTTTGTTTTGTCTTACGCCCTGGGCCAGTCTGCACAATAGTTTTTTCATTTGATTTTCGAAAGACAAGGTTCCCAACCAAGCCTTTCAGATTACCGTTTTCTAGTATAGCCATAGGTTGAATTTAGGGAATTAAAATGCTGATAAACAAATATTTGTTTATTTTTAAGGAATTTGAAATAGGCTTTTACCAGCAATTATTAAATTCATAATAGCTAGTAAAAGCCTATTATGAAAATTGCATGGATATTTTTATCAGTGACGTAGGCAAGGATCTTTTTCGAATTTGGTATGGGTGTAAAACCGCTGCTTCGATGGAGGTTCGATGCAGCATCGTATCTGCTTCGATACAGCTTCGTACCATAGTCGAGATGAGTCTGTGGTGAGAGCGACATGTGTCCGTGGTGAGTCCGAGTTAAAGTCGGAGCCATGAGGGTAAGACTTCTTTCTCAAGCCGCTATTACTAGGGCGCAGTGTCGAAGAAGAGGCGAATAAGTGTCGAATGAAGGCCGAATGGGAGTCGAAGGGGCCTCGATACCGTATATAACACGGACTCCAGATCGAAGTAATATGAATCCGGTCTATCGTTCGAGGGTATTGCTTATTAACAATTTTAGTTTTGAATTACAGTTTATTAACACAGTTACTAACATTTATAAGCCACTCAATAAACGAATATAATTGTCGATATATAGTTGTTTGTCCTTGGATTTATATTGTTGGATATAGCGTGGGTGATCCAGAATAATCATCTCTCCAAATAGTTTTTCTTCTTTGTTGATTTTTGCGAGGAAAGTAGCATTTTTCTTTCCCAGAACGAAGACTTCGTCAGTTTTCACTCCCAGTGAAATATGTTGTTTTAGCGATTCCACCATAAATGGCTTTACCATTTCAAAAAGCTGCTTATCGTCATAATAGTTTGCATTAATCCAGTTGTTGGGCTTTTTATGTTGGACTATGGCCAGCGGAAAAGGGGAATTGATGTAAAACTGTTGATAGAAGATATCAGGCCCGCCGTAGGCTTCAATCATATCATACATAAAGACCGAAGAGATTTCATGGGTATGAGCGGATTGCATTTTTATCCCACAGGCACTGTATAATCGTTTGGTATCGGTAAAAGGAACACCGGTGACACCCGCACCATGCCTACTTGGATTGATCCCGATGATAAATTTACGTTTTAGATTGTCGTGATAGTATTTATGATAGAATTGTCCCATCACAACTAGTGTCTCCGGGTTATCGAGGTAGGGATTGATGACATTAAAATCGGAAGGAAGATTTCCGTGATAGTGAAGTTGTTTGTTAAATGTAATTACTTTCTCGGCAAATGTGGGCATAATGGATGTTTTGGAAACAAGTTACATATTTTGAGTTAAGTAAAATAAAAAAAGAGCGTCAATTGACGCCCTTTTCCTGTTTATATTTTGATCCCTGATTAGTGACCTTGCGTACCATCTACACCATGAGAATGTCCGTGGGACAATTCTTCTTCAGTAGCGGGGCGTACAGTTAAGATTTCGATATCGAAATTCAACGTTTTACCAGCCATTGGGTGGTTTAAGTCAGCAATAACAATTTCTGGAGTTACCTCAGCAACTACCGCGCGGAATTGGTTTCCTTGGTTGTCCTGCAAAGGCAATACTTCACCTACTGGAGGTAAACCTGTCTCTTTGAACATGTCTACAGGTAATTGAGCGAATGCTCTTTCGTCTTTTTCGCCGTAAGCATCTTCTGGTACCAATTCGAAAGAAATTTTGTCACCCACGTTTAAGTCAGCGATGTTTTCTTCAAATTTAGGCAACATCATACCTACACCATATAAGAAGTCTAAAGGTTGTTCTGCAGTTGTTTCTTCAACGAAAACTTTTTCACCGTTTTCTACTGTGTGAAGTCTGTACGTCAATGCTACGACGTCGTTTGCTTTTATAGCCATCTGATTTTGATTTTTGGAGCCCTAAGGCTACCGTTTATTAAATATAATTTATTAACGCTGTTATGGAATCTTGTGGAAGACTGCACGTCTTATTTTTACAAAGATATGCTTTTGTTTCCTTTCCGATTCTATTCTCAAGGAGAGGAAGACTTTCTTCCGTGCCGCCGAGTACAATTTTGTTTGGGATATAATGTTGATCTAGTTCCTCACGAAAAGCTAATGCTCCCTCGCCTGTCAATGCAATTTCATTGATCCCATATATTTCTTCTAGCAATAATATTGCCCAATTTGAATAAGCGGAGCCGTAAGTTTTGATTTGAGGAAATACATTCGCCAGCAATTGATCAGCTATGGCGGTATAATTCTCATCATCAAAAAGTAAACCCAAACGTTTCAACTGGCGGACCATCGTGGAGGAGGAGGAGGGAATTACGTTGTCCATGATTTCACTTTTTCGGGCGATCAGCTCTTCGGCTTCTGATGAAGTATAGTAAAATGTTTTCTGCTCCGCATCATAAAATAATCCGATGGCTTTGTCAGCCAATTGCCGTGCAATGGTCAACCATTTTTGATCAAATGTGGCTTCATATAAAGTGATAAAGGCTTCTATGGTGAAAGCATAATCATCCAAAAAACCCAATATCGCACGGTTTGCATCTCGTGGCTGATGCAAGATGGAGTTATTATCCTGAATCAGTTCCGTGCAAATAAACTGTGCATTGTTCAGGGCGAGATCCAGAAAATGATTGTTTCCTAGACTGCGGTAAGCATCAATTAGCCCTTTCAACAAGAGGGCATTCCAGGTGGTCAATAGCTTATGATCCAAACCTGGCCGTACGCGTTGTTCGCGATAATCAAATAGTTTCCGCTTGGAAGTTTTTAAAAAATCTGCCCATTCGTCAGCTGACATATTGACCTTCGTGGCAAGTTGGTCTGCATTAATGGCGCAAATGGGAACATTCGTATGTTCTTCTTCCCAGTTACCTTCTTCGGTAATATTAAAATATTGACTAAATAGCTCGGCGTCTTTGCCCAATACTTCATCGAATTCGGCTTTTGAAAAAGAGTAGTATTTTCCTTCAATACCTTCACTATCGGCGTCCAATGCGCTGTAGAAACCATGGTTGGGGGCAAGCATCTCCCTTTCGGCCCAGACAATCGTCTCTTCGATTATTCTTTTATAAAATGGGTCTTTATTCTGTTGATAAGCTTCGGCATAAAGGGAAAGTAATTGACCATTGTCATAAAGCATTTTTTCAAAATGGGGGATATGCCAGTAGTGGTCTACTGAATAGCGTGCAAAACCACCCCCAATCTGGTCATAGATTCCTCCGGAACCGATTTTTTTCAGGGTAAAATGGACATGATTCAGGATTTCTTGGTCATTCGTAAGAACTGCATACTTTAAAAAGAACAGCCAGTTGTTGGGCAGCGGAAATTTAGGCGCTCTTTTATAGCCACCTTCTTTCTTGTCGAATGTTTCGCTCCAGGGTAAAACGATAGCTTCGAGATCCTTATGCGTATATTGTTCGGGAATGGGATGAATGGGAAGTTTCTCCGACCGTTGGATCCCATTCTCCAATTTATTGGCATAATCCAAAGCGACCTCAGGCTTTTCTTCCCACATCTGCGCAATCTGTAACAGGATGTTCTGCCAGTCATGGGGTTTGAAATAAGTGCCGCCATAAATTGGACGACCATCGGGCAGGCAGATGCAATTCAACGGCCATCCACCGGCATTGGTCATCAGTTGGACAGCGAGCATGTATACTTGGTCGATATCAGGGCGTTCCTCGCGGTCGATTTTGATGGGCACGAAAAACTTGTTCATGGTCTGTGCAATAGCCGAGTTCTCAAAGCTCTCCCGTTCCATGACGTGACACCAATGGCAGGCTGAATAGCCTATGCTGACAATAATAAGTTTATTTTCTTCCTTCGCCTTTTTTAGGGCTTCCGCTCCCCAGGGCATCCAATCCACGGGATTGTGCGCATGCTGCTTAAGGTAAGGAGAGTTTTCAAACTGCAGTTGATTCGCCATAGGACGAAGGTAGGAAAAAAGCCTCCAGAATGGAGGCTTTAATGTATTTTTTAATATTTAGGTTCTGCAATGATGAAATAAGTTTCAATGGCATCTTTCGGAGAACCTACTAAGGCGATTGAAGAAGCTCCGTTTTCCCAAATCGCTACTGGAGTGTAATTCAACTTGTTTTTGAAAAGCATGATATACTTTTCATCAAGTTCGGCTTGTTTATTTTGTGCAGAAACAAATTTAGGTGTACCAAACGTCGTTTGTGCCACTTCCATTAAATACTCTTTTCCTTTTTCCGGAGTTTGTTTTGGAAATTGATCTCCATAATAAAGACTCACATAACTATATGGATATTGCCCTTTCACATAGGTTTGATCTATACGATAGCCTTTTTTGTAGGAATAAGACTGTCCGACAATGTTACTTGCCGGTGGATTTTCCCAATTGACATTAAAAAAATCTTTTCCTGCAATAGCTCTGAAGGTCAAACTAGATCTTTTTATAACTTTACTATCTTTATAAAGGAGAAGGTTGAATTCATAATTACCAGGTTTGTTGAATGTAATCCCTCTATATGCCAGATTTCTCTCAGTGCGTGTATTGTAATGAAGAACATCGTCAATATGCCATACTACGGAATCCACAAAAACGTTATCCCAATCGATAAATGATCGGTAATCCTTATGGTTTTCTTCGTCATATACTCCAACTAGTGTTTCTTTAAAAATATTAACCGTATTGACTTCAGTATGAACATTGATATTTTTAATCAACTTATCACTATAGGATATTGCTTCTTTTTCTGGTGTAACTACTTCTGGCGTTTCAGGATAATTGTCTTTAGCGCAAGAAAATAAAATGCAAGCAATACAACTCGCAAGGAAATATTTTTTTAACATTAATTTGATTTTTCGTAAAAATAAAAAATATAATTGAAACTTACTTGTTGTGTGGCGTTTTGTTTTTTTTTACGTTAAGCTATTGCTTGGGCTTCATTCGTTGTAAATTAGATAGATTGGATGAAATCTCCGGGGATTTGATTACTTTTACATACGATTATTATTAGCTTTACCAAAGTCCTATGTCAAACGACGTTGACCTGCTCAAAAAGATAGTTCATAAAGATAGAGATGCTTTTGAAACTATTTATAAAGCCTATTTCCGTAAATTATATACATTGTCTTTTCGGTACCTGAGAGATGAAGCTATCGCCGAGGAACTGACCAATGATGTATTTATGATGTTATGGGAGAATGCTGGAAAGCTGGCTATTAATCAATCATTGGGGGCCTATCTATCGCGGAGTGTCATCAACCTTTCACTTACTCACCTCAAAAAGAACCAGCGCCTGAAGGATCACAATCAGAATTATTTGAAGGATTTGAATCCGGCAGACGATTCGGACCAAACCGATCACGCGACTTTATATGAATCCAAATTGTTAATGATCGAAAGTATATTAAAAGAGTTGCCTCCACAATGTAGGAAAATTGTTCTCATGAGTAAATACGATAAGATGAAACAGCAAGAAATTGCGGATCAATTGGGAATCTCCATTAAAACCGTCAAAAATCATTTGACCATTGCCTATGATAAAATTCGGGTTGCATTGGCAAAGCGAGAAGCATATGTGCTGTTCCTAATAGGCTTTTTATTTTTTTCATTAGGACTTTTAGTTCAGTTTGTTATCATATAGATATGGAAGAAAACAATACGTCAAGATTTATTCCTTATGACTTGATCCAGAAAGATTTGGATGGGGTTATTTCCGCTGAGGAAAGGCTGTTGCTTGAACGTTGGCTTTCTGAGGATGTGGAAAATCCGAAACGATATGATGAAGTCAGAACGCTATCCGATGACCTTATTGTGCTGGAGCATTATAAAAATGTGGATACCAATAGCCAGTGGGATAGATTTAAACAAGGCTTGGATCGGGTACAGGCAACTGATGAAGTAACGTTGCCTACACCTATGAAAACAATCTTGAAACCTTGGATGAAACTCGTAGCTGCGGCAGTGTTGCTGATGATTGGATTTGCATGCTACCTGAACTTTGACCGTTGGGTGGGGTATGAGAGCCAATTATATGGAACAGCCGAACAGGAGCGTATATTATTGCCCGATAGCTCCATCATGGTGCTGTATGCAGGTGCAGAAGCAAAATTCAATACACGCACATTTAATCAGCAACGTATTGTTGAATTAAAAAAAGGAAAGGCATTTTTTGACGTAAGGCATGGCCGAACCTCTCCTTTCGTGGTCGAACTGACCCATAATTACGTGCGTGATATCGGTACATCCTTTGAAGTTAATTTACTCGCAGGGGATGTAGAGGTGCTGGTGAAAGAAGGTACCGTGGCTTTGAGCGGTGGAAAAGGAGCTGCAGCAAAAGAACTTATCCTGCAAAAGAACGAGAAGGGCTTCTTTAAAAAAGAGACCGCTGTACTATCAAAAGTTACCGTCGATGATTTAGAAAATGACTATAAGGTAGCACAGAAACTCAGTTACTCCAACGAACGCCTGGACAGTATCTGTTCGGATCTTGAAAAGCGTTTTCAATCTCATATTGTTGTGGTTGGTGACAATTTGAAAGCACGGAAGCTAAGCATGTATTTCGATGGCCAATCACTGAATGAAATTGTGCAGATTCTTTCCAAGACTTTAAATGTGAAATGGAAAGCGAGTAAAAAAGGATACAGTATCTACGAATAGAGACTGGGGAGTATTGCTATGAAGGGTATTGTTCTGTCTCGTTTTCTCTTGTTGTGCTGGCTGATTATTTTCACTTATTCAAAATCATCTGGCCAAAGCAATCTCTCGGATTTGCAAGTTTCCATCGATACAAAAAATAAAGAGATCATTCAGATTTTGACAGAAATCAATAAAAATTACGGGATTTCTATGTCCTATGATGAGCAGATCTTTAACAGAAATATTGTTTATGGTAGGAACTTCAACAAATCCAGCCTGGAGGATCTTCTTGCGTATCTGCTGAAGGACTCGAAAATTGGTTTTACAGTGATCAACAGGGCATTGATTCTTTATCCTGAGGATAAAACTTTCACCATCAAAGGGCGTGTTGTTGACAGTTTGAGCGGAGAGAGTCTGATTGGCGCCAATCTGGTAATTGCTGGAAAAAATAGAACCGGTTTTAGTAACAACTATGGTTTCTATTCATTGACGCTTCCTAAAAGCAATCATGACTGTGTGGTTAGTTACCTTGGCTATCGCACAAAAAATATGCGCTTTACACCCGAAATGGAAAATGGTTACCTTGTCATTAAGCTATCACCTATGGATATGAACCTGAAAGAGGTTGTTATTGATAGTGATTCGATTGTTGCTGATAGAGAGCAACAGCGTCTCAATGAGAAAATAAACTGGGCCCGCTTCCGGAATAATTCATTTTATAAGGGTGAAGCAGATATTATAAAAGTTTTGCAGATGCAAAACGGTATTAATGGACTCACTGAAGGAGGAAGTAATCTTTTTGTACGTGGTAGTGGAAAAGATCAGAACCTTATTCTGCTTGATGAAGCTGTTGTTTACAATCCCTCACATTTATTTGGCCTGACGTCTGTATTCAATTCGGATATTTTAAAACACACGCAGATTTATAAGGATGGGATACCTGCTAATTATGGTGGCAGACTAGCGTCCATTATGGAAATGAACACAAGAGATGGCGACAATGGGGCTATGCATTTTTTTGGTGGAACAAGCCTTTTGGTTGCTCGTTTAGGGGCAGAGGGGCCATTTATCAAAAGGGGTAAAGGATCTTTTTTGGTTACAGCACGCTCCAGCATTTCAAATCTATTAAATACGGAGTATCGGTTATTTAATGTCAAGGGAACCTATAGTGATTATAATGTCAAATTGAACTATGCTTTCTCAGAACGGAATAAGATCTATCTTTCAGGGTATGTCGGACAGGACGAGGTAGTAGCTCTCAATAAAAATACAAATCGTTGGGGTAATTGGACTTCAACGTTGCGGTGGAATTATGTACATAGTCCACGTTTGTTTATGAATATCTCTGCAATTCTTAGTAATTATCGCAACAAACTGGATGTCAGCAAGCCAGAATCTTCTGATAATAGAACCTGGCTGACGCAAATCAGGGATAAAAGCTTAAAAGCAGATTTTACCTATTTTATGGGATTAGAGCGAACACTGGATTTTGGAGCTCAGGCTACCCTTCATCGCTTTAAACCAGGCGAGATTGCTCCCGTGGATGTCAACAATGAGGATAATATTTTTAGAGCACAAACGTATGAATATACCGGATACGCCTCGTTTAACTGGAAAATAGATTCCTCCTTCCGAGTCGTATTGGGTACTCGCGTGAATGCATTTTCCAGTACTTCTTTTGGAAGGTATTACTTACTGAATAACAATCAGTATAAAATGTTGGCTGAAGAGGCCGATAAAAGGAAAGCCTATTATGGGCTGGAACCTCGTATTACAATGATGTATAGATTTGGTTCAGGATATAGTGTGAGATTGTCTTACAATAGACTGTATCAATACCTCCAACTTCTACAAAATGACGAGTTGGCATTTTCCTCGTTGGAAGCTTGGATACCTGCAGGACAGAATATCAAACCGCAATACGCGGATGCATTCTCTTTTCGGATACATAAAATGATCTATAAAGGAGCTATTAGCATAGAAGGATATTGGAAAAAGATGAAAAATCAAGTTGAGCTGATTGATCATGCACAGCTTATCTTAAATCCTTTTATCGAAACGCAGGTCAAGCAAGGGAATGGCCGTATGTATGGTGTGGAATTCTCACTGAATAAAAGAATTGGAAGCTTTGATGGTACATTTTTTTATAGCTGGTCTCGTTCTTTTCGTACAATTGCTGGAATTAATAAAGGTCAGGAATATGTTGCAAATGCTGATATTCCTCATGTTTTAAAAAGCAACTTATCCTATAGTATCAATCGTTTTATGCATTTAAATGCATTTTATACGGTGCAGTCCGGCCGTCCCTTGACGTATCCTATGGGTTTTACCGAATATGAAGGAATAGTCGTTCCGATTTATTCTAATAGAAATTCGCATCGAATGCCCTTGTTCAGCCGTTTAGATATCAGTTGTTCAATAGATCTAGAAACAAAAAAACAAAGAGAAACGGGGCGACGGAACACGCTGAACATCGGCCTCTACAATGTGCTAGACCGGCGCAATCCACTTTATTATAGCTTTTCCGAAGATGATAGTGGCAATCCGGCTGTTCAGCAGACTTCCTTTTCTGGAATTGTTCCGGCTATAAATTATGCAATTAGATTTTAAGAGTCATGAAAATAATTATTTTGTTTCTTTTCCTTTCTGTTCTCCTATCCTGCGAAAAACCTGTAGTTGACAGGGATCAATCCTATGATATGATTGTTGAAGGCGGAATTAATACGCTCTATCAAGAACAATATATAGCGCTGAAGCGACTTAATATATCTTCGTCCGGAAGTAAGACTGAGGGAATAAGTGGCGCTGCAGTGACAGTAACTAATGGTCCCAATAGTATACTATTTGAGGATCTTGGAGATGGCCTTTATAAAGGCAGTTTATTTAATCTGAAAGATACAGTCAACAACCTTTTTCAGTTAAAAATTGAGTCAAATGGCAAGATATATGAGGCTCAAGATCAGCTTATTCCCATCGTGCCAGTAGAAAAATCTTTTATTCCTGTAGAGAAATCGGATGCTCGTCAGAATTGGCATGTAAAGGTCTCCACTTATTTATTTGGCATGCGAAACTCAAATAAATGGTTGATTTTGCCAAAAAGGGAACTTTCGAATGAAAGTATTACGGTATTTAAAGCGCCCTTCAGTTACAGTTTTAAGTTCGGAGCGCCGAATGTGTTAAATACCTTGCTGACGTCAACTTATAGTTATGAAATGAGCAAAAAGGATAGCTTATTCATTGCAAAATTTGCTATTTCTCCCCGATATGCTAAGTTTCTTTACAATTTATTCCAAGAGACAAAATGGAAAGGGCTGCTGTCTGCCGTTCCGGCAAATGTACAGGGAAATATTTCGGGCAATGCGCTGGGCTATTTCTATGTAATGGATGGTGTAGAAAAAACGGTTTCAATGAAAAATATCAGGGATAGTAAATAAACGTTGTAGCAGATAAAAAGTGAATTAAAAGCCTTATGCAAGTCGAAATTGCATAAGGCTTTTTCTATATGTCAAATTGCTGGAATCATATTTTTAATTTTTTTTTAAAAATTGACCAGATTGACTAGGACTTTTTTAGCCATCAGTTGTCACTATTACAAGATTGGACTATTCAGGAGATATGTTCCGGGACCTATCGTTCTTTAATCTATATTTTAATCAACAATCTGTACAAGATCGGCACAGTTGCCACTAAGCATTTGAAAGGTAAAGCCGGCATCGATCTTAACCTCTGCAAATGATGAGGTGCGGAGATAAGCTGACTTTCTGGTTAGGTATTCCACCAAGTCCGTCAATGTCGGGTTGTGCCCAAAAAGTAAGACATGATCAATATGATCGGGGATGGTGTTGATGACTGAAAGCAAATGCTTGTAGGTGCACTCATAAATAGACTCTTCCATCTGAATATCAAATGATGAAGCACCCATAACGTCTAAAAAAACACGGGCGGTTTGTAAGGCTCTATTAGCTGGCGAACTGATCACAATGCTGTTTTCATCGAGTGTGAGTTTGGCTGCAAGTTTCTCTGCGACCTGTTTTGCGTGTTGTATGCCCTCGGAAGTCAATGCACGATCAAAGTCATTGACCCCGGGAATGGTTTCGGCTTTAGCATGTCGGATGATATAAAGTTTTTTACTGTTGTTCATGATTAAAATTTTTGATTCTATACTATTAACGTTTTTGTTCTCCATTTCATTGTGTTTGTGGCAGGGAGACAGCAGGTCTTGCATATGAATACAAATAATCGTAAACGAAGTTTTGAAAAAGTATATAATATATGTATAATTATTGCACCTTATTTAATTCATTGTACCTTTCACGCGGACTGGCCTTGTATCGGTCGCTTGAAAAGTGCGTAAGGAACTTTCATCTTTATATTTTTGCATTTGATGATGAATGTTATAACATTCTGAAGCGTATGGAGCTGTCTCATGCTACCATCATCTCTTTGTCGGATTTTGAAGATGAGCAATTATTGGCTGTCAAACCCACACGTACAGTAGGAGAATATTGTTGGACCTGTACACCGTCTATTATTTTATATAGCATCCGTAATTATGATCTGTCAAACTGTACCTATTTAGATGCCGATTTATTTTTTTATGCGGACCCTGCCGTTTTAATAGAGGAAGCTAAAGGGGCGTCAGTAATTATAACCCCACATCGGTATAGTGCGATGTATGAAGATAGTGAATCGGGCGGAACTTATTGCGTACAGTTTGTTTACTTTAAAAACTCACCTGAGGGAATAGCAGTCTTGGAATGGTGGCGTGCAGCCTGTATCGAGTGGTGCTATAATCGGAGAGAGCCTGGACGATTTGGGGATCAAAAATATTTGGATGTGTGGACATCGAAATTTACTGGGATACATGTATTGGAGCATCTCGGTGGCGGAGTTGCGCCCTGGAATGTTCAGCAATATGAATTCGAACATAAAATAGGGCAAGTTTGGGGAAGGGAGCTTTCGAGCCAACAGTTGTTTCCAGTGATATTTTATCACTTTCATGGATTAAAATATGCAGAGAAGAATTCTTTTACACTATCTAACTACTATACATTAAACGATAATGACATCGAATTTCTCTACAAGCCATATATCAAGATGTTAACATGTGCTGACCGGGAGATCAAAGCATTATCGCGTAAGATTGTTTCGCATGAAATCAATGAAATTCCACGTATCAGAACTTCACTGCGCCGTATGTTTAAATTATATGCACTCGGCAAATTTAGAGAATACTATCACAAATCCTATTTTTTAAGATAATGGCTTATCAGATTGACCTAAAAACATTCACCGATGATCGTGGGCATTTAACGGTGATAGAAAAAGTTATTCCTTTCGATGTGCGTCGGATATTTTACATTTATGGGGTAGATGGATCCACCCGCGGCGGACATCGACATCATCAAACGGTCCAAGCTGCGATCTGCCTGAAAGGGAGCTGTGCTATTTATAATCAGGATGGAACCAATGAGCGCGTTTTCGAATTGAATTCACCAGATCAATGCCTTATTTTGGAACCTAAAGATTGGCACCAGATGTTCGATTTTTCAGAAGACGCTATCCTCATGGTACTTGCTTCTGAATACTTTGATGCAACAGATTATATTTACGAACCTTATTTTATACATGATCCCTTACGAGAGCTTACAGCAAGTCAATAAAGAATTTATGGATGAATATACCGCGGCATTCCGAGAAGTGTTGAATGGAGGTTGGTATATTTTGGGAAAACAGGTGGGGCAATTTGAACAATCCTTTGCGAGCTATTGTGATGTACAGCACTGCATTGGGGTGGCCTCCGGATTGGATGCGCTTGTACTGTCATTACGTTATTTTGGCTTTAAACCGGGAGATGAAGTGATTGTCCCAGCTAATACCTATATTGCGTCGATACTCGCTGTTATGCAGGTTGGGTTAAAACCTGTTCTTGTAGAGCCCGATATACATACTTATAATATTGATCCTAGGAAAATTGAGCCCGCTATTACAGCACGGACCAAAGCTATTTTAGTTGTCCATCTTTATGGAAAGATGTGTGACATGGATCCCATTCTTCAGTTAGCAACCCAATATGACCTGAAGGTCGTCGAGGATTGTGCACAAGCACATGGAGCTATTTATAAAGACCAAAAGGCCGGTTCATTTGGTGATTTTGGTGCATTTAGCTTTTATCCAACGAAGAATCTGGGTGCATTAGGAGATGCCGGTGCTATAACCTGCAAGGATGAGGAACTGAATAAATCTATTCGTACACTACGGAATTATGGTTCTTCAGCTAAATATGTGTTTGATGAGGTGGGGTATAATTCTCGGCTGGATGAGTTACAGGCAGCTTTTTTATCTGTAAAATTGAAGTATTTGGATAAGATTACTGCACATAAACAGATGCTGGCCGCAATTTACCGAAGTGAACTGAAGTCCGATTTTATTCTTCCCGTAGTAGAAGCTGGTTTCGAGGATGTTTACCATATTTTTGCTATACGCCATGCTGAGCGAGATCGACTAAAAGCGTATTTGCTAGACAACGGTATCGGAACAGAAATTCATTATCCAATAGCTCCACACCAACAGAAAGCGATGCAGGGGATTCTATCCGGCGCAAACTATCCAATCTCAGAAGAAATTCACCGAACAATACTTAGCCTTCCGATTTCCTATGGCCACACGGAAGCGGATATTAGTCGAGTGGTTAAGGTAATGAATAAGTTTTCTTAACTCCTTCAGCTGAAACGATAAAGATTGTGGTTATTTATGCTTATATCCATTGGAATAAACTGATATTCTTTATTTTTGTTGTAGATTCTTATTGCAAATGTTGCAGTATACAATAAAAAGGAAGAATAACTGGTTTGGATAATAAATATAAGAATGTTAAATTTTCAGTCATTACTATTAATTATAATAATTGTAAGGGTCTGGAATTGACTATTAACAGTGTTGTAAATCAACGGTATAAAAAATTTCAGTTTATCGTTATTGATGGTGGCAGTAATGATGGGTCTCTGGAGACGCTTGCTACATATCAAGATCAGATTGATAATATTGTCTCTGAACGGGATCAAGGGGTTTATGATGCCATGAATAAAGGTATTATGCTCGCTAAAGGAGACTATTTGATATTTATGAATAGTGGTGATACTTTTTATGACGATGGTACGCTTGCTATTTATGACGAGCGGGTTGATGGCCAAGGAGACGTTTACTATGGCAATACGTTGGGTTTGTACGATTCGGGAGAGAGCTTGGATTTGATTCAACCTGCACAATTGACATTGTCATTTTGGTTGTTTAGTTCCTTAAATCATCAGTCCACGGCTATTAAGAGAAGCTTATTTTTTCAATATGGCTTTTATGATTGTCGTTTTAAAATTACTTCGGACTGGCAATTTTTTATGAATTTATTTTTCCAACACCAACTTTCATTTATCTATATTGATGATTTTTTGGCTAAATACGATTTACATGGAATTTCCTCTGACAGTTCGTACGCTGTGGCACATACTCGTGAAAGGGAAGATTTTATCGAAAATTTCTATCCATATTTTTGGCGTGAATATATCGCTTTGAAAGATCTCAAATATCTAGAAAATAAGTCTCGACGATTAATCCATTTTGAACATTTGCAACAGTCTAAAATTTCGTATCGTTTATTAAAATCTTTTATGGATATACTATTGCTGTTTAATCCACTAAAAATAAAAGAGTGACTCTTTATCTCAATAGATTTTTGACAGTTTTTTTTAATGCTCGTCTAAATTGTTTTGCTGTAATGTATTTCCATCCAAAAAAAGGTTTATGGAAAAAATAGAAAAAAGTTCTTTTTTCTCCATTATTCATTATTACCTCATACCATTTTTGGAAAATAAACTGATATGTTCTAAGGGATAATGATTCATTAGAGGGATTGATACGACTTAGTAATTGAATATAAAATTTCTTATATTCAAGTACGCTAATACTAGGCCATTCAAAAGGAGGTGTTATCATTTTCTGATATTTTATCTCCGAGGGTAGATCAATGGTACGAAGAATATTTTCTTTTATTGGTAAAATTTGATTTTCAAGTTCTAATGCATATTTTTTTGAAATTCCTGAAGTATGATCGCGATATAAAAGTAGACACTTATCTAAATTTGATACTGGATACTTTGTTGAAATTCTTAGAAATAAATCGTAATCTTCTGCAATGGGAATTCGGTATCCATTAAATTCTCTAAATACATCCGTTCTCATCATAATTGACGAGTGTGTGAAATTGTTGCCAAAAAATAAGAGGTGCCGAAGTAAATTTGAGTCTGTCTCTACCTTGAATTTTTGCCCTGTAGGTACTCCATTTGGATCTATTACATCCGCATGACCACCTATTAGAGCAAGTTCAGGCCTCTTATTAAATTCATTTAATAGTAATTCTAAACGATCAGGGATAGCAATATCATCACTGTCCATAATTGCAATGAATTCACCTTTACCCTCCCGTAGGACTCTGTTTCGGGTAATGACGACACCTTGGTTCGTATGATTTTGGAGTAGTCTTATTCTACTATCTTCAAATTTCCTAATTTCATTTAAGGTACCGTCCAAGGAACAATCATCTATAATTAGGAGCTCAAAATTATTATAGGTTTGATCTAGGATACTTTGAATTGCTTGTGCAATATATCTTTCGGTATTGTATGCGGCCATTAAGACCGTTACTAAAGGCTGCTTTGAATTCATTATAATATTATTACCAAGTTTGGTATATTTAAGCAGTGCTTTATTTAAAACACTAGCTCAGGACAGAATTATACAATATTTTCTCTTAGTGTAAAAATATGTAAAAATATTGAAAGGTCATTTTATTGATTCTATAAACAAACATTTTCCAAGATTTATCTTGACAAATAGAAGATAAATAATCTTGAAAAAGATTCTAGTATTTAGGAGTATGAAAGCTAATATTTATCTTTGTCATGATATCGGTTAGAAAGTCCAAGGAAGAGATAATATTATTCTCAATATAGCATATAAGAAGAAAATTACCTGATGGAATATTGAGGACTTATGATTTATATATTTTATGAAGAAAAGAATTTTATTGCTTGTTCCAAATGATTATAAACTATATTCATTAATAGAAAGAAATCTGTTAGAGATTGGTTTTGAGGTAACTGTTATCCTTCACGATTCCATAAAATTTCGATATAAAAATATATTCCAAAGAGTCTTAAATACTTTTAAAAAACTTACAGATGGGAACAATCAATATAAACGTAAGCTTACCTATGAATATACTGCTGAAAAACTGTTGAACAGAATTGATGCATTTGATCTGTTTGATTATTGTTTAGTACTTAGAGCTGATTTTTTTCATAAAAAGGTATTGTTAGCGGCCAAAAATAAAGCTAAATATATGGTGTCCTACCATTATGATGGGTTAAGACGGAATCCGGAGATTTTTAAATTGATTCCCATATTTGATAAGTTTTATGTATTCGATGAAGATGATATTATCTCAAATAACGAACTACAGACCCATCTTTTACATAATTTTTATTTTGATTTTGCTCAGGAAACTAATTCGATTAATTATGATGCTTATTTTTTAGGCTTTTATCATCAAAGTAGGGAGCATTTTTTGTTGAATTTGTTCGATATATTGACTAAAATTTACAAAAAAGTAAAATTTCAAATTGTTTTTAAATCTGATCAGCTAGAAAATGTAGATCTTTATATGGAGAGGGGGGTAGAGTGTTTAACTGAAGTTATTCCATTCGAAGATTATCTGAAGTTTATAGAACAGACAAAAGTAATTGTGGATTTTTTAATAGGCGATCATAATGGATTATCGTTTCGGATATTTGAAGGATTGAAATATGAAAAAAAAGTGATTACGACAAATACCAATGTTGTTAAATATGATTTTTATCACCCGAATAATTTTTATGTTTTAGACTATTCTTCGATGAATGAAGCAGATATAATTACATTCCTTAAAACTCCATATGTTGCTGTGGAGCTTGAAATAAGAAAGAAATATAGCTTTTCCTCATGGATCAGTCAAATATTGGATGTCGATTAAATTTAATAATTTGCTTCTGATGCTACCAAATTTCCATCTTCGTCAAATTTCCAGGAACTTGAGCTAGAAGAAGTTTTCATGTATACACTCTGTTCTTCTGTAAGATTTTTGGGATCCAAATACCAGCCCATGTGTTTACAGGTAAAATTTCCTGAAATGCGGATACCCTCATAAAATTTCATTGGTTTCACCTTGAATTTTTTCGGATATTTAGGTTTATAAAGGGCAAATGTAGTGTCTATTCCAGCCTTGTATATGTTTGGCTCTAATTTTTCCAGCCAAAATTGTTTTTCCCATTTTAGTACTTTTTGTTTAAACGGATAAAAATTTGGGATTGTTTTTAGGTCAAGTGCAAATCCAACTTTTTGTATTTTACCATGATATCTATCCATGATATTTATCATTATATCTAAAAAGTTGTCTGGTAATTTTTCGTTCGGAAGAATATCTGCATCAGTAATACAATAGTATCCGTATCCATATTTTTTCTGAAGATCTTCATTTTCAAAAAATACCATGTGACCTAAATTTTCAGACATCATCTCTATTTTTACTTTGCCGTTAATTTGCCTATAATAAGCTAAAAGAGGTTCATATGTTGATTTATTGTCGATAATTATTATATTTTTAATATTTTTAGCTAGAAGAAAAGAAACTAAATTTTTTAAATTTTCCAACTGATTATAATTGATAATTATAATCGGAATGCTCCTAGGATCTTTTCGTTGTATTTTTACTTTCTTATCGAAATAAATTAGAGATTTATACTGTAAAAAATGATATATCCGTTTTAATTGTTTTTTCATTAGCAAATTTCATTTTGGTAACGGCAAATTTAGTAAAAATAGTGTACATATACATTATAGAGTATGAAAAATTTCTTTTTACTGTATAATTTTTATGAAAAATTAAATGAACGAATCAGTTTTTTAAGGTATTTTTCCAAACATCTACAACATCGCTAATTTCATTATTTATACTATAATTATTCAAAATAAAATCCGAAGCTTGTTTTCTTTGAACTGTTACAAGATCAACGTTTGTTTCAAATAGATTTATTACATAAATAATTTTATTTACATATCCAATTATGTCTCCTTCTTCTACAGAATATGAAAACTCTGGTTTGAAATATTCTGCTCCTCCTCGGCCTATATATCCAACAACGATACAGCCACATGCCATTGCTTCGGCAGGCGGCAAACCAAATCCTTCTCGGTGATTGAAACTTAAAAAAATTGAACTTTCACGCATAATCTGTGCCACTTCTTTTTCTGATTTATCTTCAATTGGAACCAGATTCCAAGAACTATCCATTCCTCTCAGTCGAAGTATATTAATAACTTGTGAGATGTCGTGAGACAGTTTTCTTGGCATAAAGCAAATTTGTTTTTTCTTCTCTTTGGAATAAAAGAACAGTTCATTGTTTATTCCTAACCTTAACTTATGAATTGGAATCTTCGGAAATATGTATTTAAGATAGCTTTGAGAATCTTCGGAGACTGTTATTACAGCTAAAGTTTTATCATCAGTATATGTATTGTTCTGTAAATCAAAATTATCTGAATGGTCAAATGTATAGTAACAGTTTTGATTGAATATTACTCGTGGTAAATTAGGGGTAATTTTATGGGCATTTAATCCATAAAATTCTGGAAAGACCAGTATTGAATTGCTACCTATTTTTTTACTGATCATCTTCAGAAAGAATAATGTCAATCTTCGGAAGATATTTATGCTTTTTGAATTTGCTTTGTATTTTATTTGCTTGAAAATATAGGGGCTATAAGATATTGGCGGGTTATTTTGTAACCATTTCTCTCTATTCCCATGCCATTTATGTAAAATCCTTGCATTGATTCCATTGTCATTTAATACCTCAACCTGTCGGTACATCTGCTTGACCCCACCAGTAGCATACTTATTTGTAGGGCAGATAAAATAAATGATTAAATCTTGTTCCATTATGATGTAATGCTTTCAACCCAATTTTTTAAGGAGTATCTTTTTGCTATTTGTAAACTTGGCTTAAGATACTTTTCATCTAGAAATTCTTTAGGGAAATCTATATTATCAATATCCTTTATATATAAAATATTTGTTGCATTGTAAAATTCTAAAGATTTTACATTTTCAGATGTTGTGATTAGCTTTTTCTCTAAACCTAAGGCCTCAAATGGCCGAAAAGAAAGCCCTTTTTGATTAGAATGTGATAGATCCAAAATTGCTTTGCTGTCGAAGTAATATTCACAGGATTTTTCAAAAGGAATAATCTGATGAATGACTACCATGTTCTCAGGCAAATTTTCTTTAATTTGATTTTTTTTAGGAACCAGAATTTGAGCCTTTGCTTTTATATCATGTCTTTCAAAATAGCGGAACAATTTGATAGCATCATTAATTCTATTATCATATGTCATCAGCAAAGCTACATCAAACTTGATTTCTGAATTCTGGGCTTCTCTAAAATAAAAGTTAGTAATAGGTGTAAAACCATATTTTGAACAGTCATCGGAGTCGAAGCTTAAGACATTATCAAATTTAGCAAGATATCCTTCTGGTTGTGGAATTTTTTTTAAGCTATCCCATAAAATTGCTTTGCTTTTTTTTGATTTGGCTATAGCCCTTTTTAAAGCCTCTTCGGTTAATAGGTCAGGTCGATTCACAATAAGTAAATCATATTGTCCGCTGTCTTCAATGGCTTGTTGGACATATTGTTCGGTCTTAATTTTTTTTAAATTATCTTTTTTGAATGTTTTTAGAAAAAAATTATATATCCTTTCGCTAATGTTTTTGTACTTATAGGGTTTCGTAGAGTTTATTTCAATTACTTCATAATCACTATAGGATTGTAATCCGCTATATACAACTTCGTTAAATCCGTAATAATTAGGAGCTATAAAGAGTAATTTTTTTTTCATCTAAAGTTTGTTCGAGATCAAATACTTTTTCAAGCCAACTGTCTAATGTATATTTCCTATAAAGTTCGATGGAGATTCTTTTATAAGGGGTATGAAAAAAGGATTCATTTAAGATTTCCAAATCTTTATCAATATATAAAATATTTTGGGGATCGTAAAAATCATAATTTAGAATGCTTGGATTGTCAGTTATGATTTTTTTTTCCAGAGCCATTGCCTCAAAAATTCGGAAGCTTAACCCCTCCTGTCCATCTCGCATTAAATCGAGAATTACTCTATTCTTCCTATATTCTGTTAATACCTCATCTATATAAATAGGTGTTTTTCTTAGCTGGATATACCTGTTAAGTAATTTATTGGAGGATAATTGTTTTATTTTCTCTTTCCATACCTGTTTCCCCACGACGATAATTTTGCTTTTTATATTCATTGTAGAGAGGCGAGACGCTAATCTCCGCAAGAATTTAATCCGTCTTTTGTCATAGGATGTTATATAGAAGAGGTCGTTTTCAATCGTATCACATTGAAGAGGCTGTTCGGAAAGATAATTGTAGTTTGTAATCTTCTCAAAGCCGTATTTATTAACGTCTTTGTCTTCAAACGAATAGATCTTGTCAAACAGATCCAAACGATCTTTAACTGGAAATCGTTCGAGATTGTCGTATAGATAGGAAATCAGATATGGAGTATAAGATTTGATCTGCTTAATGGTCTCATAGTCCAAATTATGGGGATTGAGTACAAGGATCTTGTCCTGAGGGCCGAGCTTAGCCAGCGAATCAAGCACATATTGTTGACGTTTGATGTGCTTGATGTTTTTGTTTAGGAAGATTTTGCTCAGGGCATTGCGGAACCGTTCGCCAAAGTTTTTGTAACGATATGCTCCCATGTTAATATGAGAGGCATCAACCCCTTTTTCTTGTAATTTACTTACAATGTGGTGGTCATAATTCCAATAATCAAAGCTTATAATGCAAATCTTCATCTCTTTTCTTCTCTTTTCAACGACATAAAAGTTTCATGTACGCTGAGACTTTGTAAGTAGCAAAGTTGATATCCTCGTCGTCCGTCAAGAATACCTAGTTTCAAAAAGTATGCCTTAAAAAATTTAAAGGACACTTTTGCCAGGTGACTCAATAGCGAATAACGTTTGTTCTTCGCATAGAGCTCCTTGCCTTTAAGCGTTCCATAATGAACCATTTTCTCTTTGTAAGATGCATAATCAGCAAAAGAATAATGCCATATTTTATTTTTTAAACTACCAATCGTACCGTTGACTATCAATGTCTCGTGGACCTTCTTCTTGCTGTCGTATGTAGCCTTACTTTTTTTGAAGAGACGGAAATTCTTGTCGTTTTGTGTTCCGGAAAAATTGATCCGCTCACCACAAAAGAAAAATAAGCGATACATATAATATGCGTCTTTCGCTTGTGGATCATTGATGGTCTCCACTATTTCAGTCTGGCATGCCTTAGTCAGGCGTTCATCCGCATCCAAAAATAGCACCCAGTCGTTACTGGCGTATGTCAATGCCAAATTCCGCTGTTTGGTAAAATCTTCGAACTTATTTTGATAGATTTTTACTTTAGGATGCAATCGGGCAAGTTCCAGGGTACGATCGGTACTGAACGAATCCACTAAAATGATTTCGTCGGCAAATTCTAAACTTTTAAGAACTTCGCTAATATTATCCTCTTCGTTGTATGTAATAATTAAAGCGCTTATTTTTTGACTCACGTATACGATTTAATTAAAAAGTTGGACCATACTATATCAATCATAACGTATTAGTTTCTCATTTCGTTACATTAGGCTGGAAAAAATGACA
Organism: Sphingobacterium athyrii; assembly: GCF_003071065.1. GTDB lineage: Bacteria > Bacteroidota > Bacteroidia > Sphingobacteriales > Sphingobacteriaceae > Sphingobacterium > Sphingobacterium athyrii. The sequence goes on from NZ_QCXX01000004.1 coordinate 788,814, forward strand.
ATTATTGTTTTGCAATTTAGTCCTTAAGCTCAAAAAGCTTTTTCATTGTGACAAATATATTACATATTTTTTGTAATAAAACAAAAAAACGGAAATGCTTTTTTACGGAGGATTGTCAAAGAATTGTATTTTCGATTATCAAATACAAAAACTTAAACCTTATTAATTATATATGATTATTTTTGCACGAAAAGTAATAGCAAATTATTTTTTATGACGTTATATTAGCGTTATTTACGTGTTTAAATTCAATATAGTAAGTGGCTATTCCAAAAGTTATATACCAGACTTTCAAGACAAATAAAATTCCTTTATTGACCAAATTTTATATCTGGCGATTTTTAAGAAAAAATAAAGGTTACCGTAGAGAGTTTTTTGATGATGCTCAGGTGGATGCGTTTGTTAAGGAGTCTTTTGACGAACGCACTTATCGTGCTTATTCACGGCTTCAAATAGGTGCTGCAAAGGCTGACTTTTTTAGGTATGCGATCTTGTACATTAGAGGCGGTATATATTTGGATCTTGATAGTGACATTACGGGTAAATTAGATCAGGTAATTCGAACAGATGATGTCGCTGTAGTGGCGCGGGAGAAAAAGTGGCAACAATATTTTGCGCAATGGGCGCTTATTTTTGACAAGGGACACCCCTTTCTGGAAGAAACCATCAAACTCATTGTTGAAAATATTGAAAACAATAGATTTCCGCACGATGTGCATTCGATGACTGGTCCGACTGTTTATTCGCTGGCAATCAATAATGTTATTGCGCGTAATCCGGAGGTCTCGTACCGCATTTATACCGATGATTACAAAGGCATCATGAAATTTAAGTATAAATTGGGGAAGATCCTTATCTATGGGGATCGCTCTAAACACTGGAAGAAACTGCAAAAAGTCATTCCCGTCGTAAAGGCTGAAAATTAAAGTATAAGGTATTGCTCTGCCCACTGACTGGCCAAATGCTCATCATTAAACTTTTGAACATAATCCAGACCTTTGATACGCATGTCTTGGCGGAGCATAGAATCCTCAATAACCGTTTTGACTGTATGGCGGATATTTTCAATGTCATGTGGTGATACATATTGCGAAAATGGGCCTCCTGCTTCTGGAAAAACTCCTGAATCTGTAGTAATTACAGGGGTGCCTGAATACAACGCTTCAATAATGGGGATACCAAATCCTTCATAAATAGAAGGGTAGATGAATGCGAGCGCTGAGGAATATAAAATAGAAAGCTCTTGCATGTCCAAACCACTAAGAAAATAGACCCTATGCTCCATTTGATGCTTGCTGATAAACTCTTTAAGCTGAAGTTGATATTTGGTGCTTTTTCCCACTATGACTAAAGGTATGTCAATATTTTCTATTGCCTTGACAATGGAAAGTGCATTTTTCCGTTCTTCTATCGTTCCTACATTCAACAGGAACTCATCGGGTAAGCCTAAGCGTTTTTTCAAGGCTTCCTTTTCAATGGCCGTCTTTTCTATTTTAAACGCCTCGTGGCAGCCTTGATAGATGATAGCTATCTTTTCAGGCGGGATATCGAAAAATTCAACAATATCATTTTTAGTCTGTTTACTGATCGCAATAATTTTATCTGCCCGACGACAGGCATGCGCGAATTTCTTTTTATAGATCCAACGGTCAATCGGATGGTATAACGAAGGGTAACGCATGAAAATCAAATCGTGCATACTCACTAGCGATTTAATTTTGGCAGAAGTTAGATCGACAGGAATTTCTCCAGAAAGACCATGAAAAATATCGATCTGATCTCTTTTCAAATCCGAAACTATTCTTTTGGTTCGCCAGAGATTGGGGAAATTTTGGTTGATATATCCCTGTGGTTTCTTAATCTGTTCAGGACTGACGAGATTCGCATAGCGTTCGATAGATGTACTGGGCGTATAGAGGATATAGTCATTTTGCGGAGCAAACTTTGATAAAATGCGTATCAGATCCCGGCTGTAATTGCCCAAGCCTGATGCGTTGTTAAAAAAACGTTTTGCATCAAATCCTATCTTCATCTTATCGCTGTTATTTTTTCGATCACCATTTCCGGTGTAATTAAATCAATTGCTTCTGTACCGTCACAATCGCAAGGTTTGTTGCCATACACGGAGCTAGGGCGGTTGGGATGCTCCACTTGGATACAGTCCTCCGCTTGTTGCCCATACCCGGTAAATCCTGCGTACGGATGTGTTGCCCCCCATAGTGATAGGCATCTTACGCCCATCAATGAAGCCATATGCAACCCAGACGAATCCATACTGATCATCAGGTCCAGATTGGATATGATATCCAGTTCTTCCCGCAACGTAAATTTTCCAATCGTATTATAGGTGTTTGGAAAACGTTCAGTCCAGTTTTGTGCAATTTGAAATTCTTCCTTACCGCCTCCAAAGAGCAATACATCATATCCATGATGTGTCAGGTAGTCCATGATCTGTTCCATCTTTACCTGTGAAAGGATTTTATAGCGATGTTGTGCAAAAGGGGCGATGCCAATTTTTTTGCGATCAAAATTACCGAACATGCTGAATGCTACTTTGGGGACATCCTGCAAATTAAGCGCCAATCTATGACTAAGCTCAACGTGGAACCCCAGCGCACGAAAGACATCGGCATAACGTTCAACAGTCAATTTCAGTTGATGCTTAACCTTATGTTCCTTCCGTGTAAGAGCTTTTTTTTCTGCACGGCCTTTGTCCAGTTGTCTGACCCTCATGCCAGCAAGCGAAAATAACACCGCAAGTACGCGTGAGCGTAAATTGTAGTGTAAATCTGCTACAGCGTCTGCACCATATTGTGCCAGTTCCTTTTTTAACCGGACCAGTCCAAAAAAACCTTTATGAATTGTCTTCGGCTCAAAGGAATGGAACCTGACATTCTTTATGCCCTCAAAAAATGGGGCAAAAAATTGACGGCTCACCATGATAATCTCTACCGTAGGGTACTGCTGGCAAAATTCTTTCAATACAGAAGCTACCATGGCGACATCGCCCATGGCCGAAAACCGGGTTACTATAATTCGCTGCGGCAATGGCATGTCTTTATTTTCCGGATGTATAAAGTACAGGGTTCAGTTCGGGGTCGTTATACATTTTCATCTGCTTATAGACTTTCATGTATTTTTCACCCGATTCTATAGCCGTCAATAATTCGTCGATACTTTGTGAAAGATCCATACGTTGCTCCAGCAAGATGTTCAATTTGTTCTGACAGGCAGAGATATGCACTTCTGTGGCATCTGAACGGAGCGTTTCTTGCTCCATATGATAGATTTTTAAAGCGAGGATGGACAACCTGTCGATGGCCCAAGCCGGACTTTCGGTATTGATCTTTGCTGAAGGCAATGCTTCGATATCTTGATATTTCTGCAAAAAGTAGCTGTCTATATATTCGACCGTATCCGTGCGGTACTGGTTAGACTCATCGATGCGCCGTTTCCAATATAATCCGTCCTTGGGATCGATGGCAGGATTACGTACAACATCTTCCATGTGCCATTGTACGGTGTCAATCCAGCACTTTAAGTACAGGAGATGTTCTAGGGATTGTTTGTCATACGGATTCTGGATTGGATGATCAATCTGATCGTATACGTGGTAATCCTGGATAGCACGTTGAAAAATGGGATTTGCTATTGCACTAATCATGGTACAAATATAAAATATATTATGGAGTTATCCTTAATTACAAGCGCTGTATAAACACAGTAAAATTAGGGATGGATCACACTATTGAAGAAAGAGCGGTGACGATTTTAAAAAATAGAAAGCAAGGTGTCCGGGAACAGTCCGAGCAAGATCACCAAAAGGGTGCACAGCAAGCCAATACCGAGCAGCAAAGGATTGGATTTGCCAGTATATGGATCCACACTGTCTTTTAAGAATGCGTTCAATGGAATCTTAAAGTAATAAAATAGGGAAATCACCGAGGTTAGGGCTCCCACGATTAATAAAGCAAGCAAGGCAAAGGATTGGAAGCTTTGATACTGTTCGAATACCTTTGAAAATATCAGGAGCTTACCGACAAATCCAGCGGTGGGAGGCAAACCGATCAAAGCGATCAGCACTAAAGAAAAAGCGGTGAACAATACGGGAGATTGCTTGCCCAATCCTTTGTAAGCGTCAATGGAAGTGCTGCCCAAGCTGACTTCCAAACTATCAATAAAGATAAAGACAGCGATATTCATCAGGGCATAAATTGATAAATAGAATAGTAAGACATTCGATTCATTATTTTGATAGACCAATACCGCCATCAACAATATGCCCGTATGACCGATAGAAGAATAGGCCATCATCCGCTTGGCATCTTGTTGACGCAGGGCTGCCAGATTACCGATCAGCATGGTTGCAATGGCAATGATGATGATCGCGTAAGCCAGAAAATCGCTGAAATAAAAAGATACAGCAAGCCAGGCTGCAAGTAGCTTAGAAAGAAGTACTACAACGGCAATTTTCGGTACAGTCGCCAGGTAGGTGGTGATCACTGTTGGTGCTCCCTGGTAAACATCGGGACTCCAGACGTGAAAAGGAAAGAAACTCAGTTTAAAACCAATACCAGTCAGCAGAAAAAGGAGGGCAATGTTAATCATTAGCTGCGGAGCCTCCATCAGACCCGCAATATGACTTGGCGCATCAAAATTTAAGTTTCCCGTGAAACCGTATAGCAAGGATAAGCCATAGAGCATAACCGCAGCGCAGGTCGATCCAAAGAGTACATATTTCATCGCTGCTTCGGACTGTGCTTTGGTGGACGAAAAATAACCGACCATAATATAGGAACTGATGGATACGGTTTCTACTGCGATGAAGATCATTAGCCAATTGCTCGACATGGTCAAAAGATTCAACCCTAAGGTCGCCGTTAAGAGCACGGCATACAAATCTCCCAGAGGTCGATCATGTTGATGACGCTGCTGAATAAAAATTGTAATGAGCAGGGTTGAAAGCAGGATAATCAGCCGTGCCGATGTTGCGAATGTATCAATGTGAATCATGTCGAAGAATCCAACCATCTCCACATGGCTTAATCCTTGTCCCAATAGGTAACAACCACTCAACAATAATCCAGCTATCGTAACGGCGAAAGATGCTTTGTCCCAATATTTATCAACGAAAAGACTGGCGATAATAGTACCTATAAAAGTAATGATCAGTGTTAATTCCGGTTTGAAATAGGGAATACTACCGATAATTTGATCAATAAATGAACTGATATATGGACTGAATGCGAGCATGCTGGATTAAATAAATTGTTGGATAAAGCTGACCAGATTCAATACACTTGCATTGAGGTTGCTGAATACCAAGGATGGCATAATACCCAGTAAAAGAGCAAGAGCCAAGGTTGGAAATAGAATCAGCTGTTCACGGCTATTGATATCGGTCAGTTCATTGGCCCAAGATTCCCCTCCTTTGAGTCTGATCTCTCCAAAAAACATCCGTTGCAGTGTCCATAACAGATAGGCTGCACTCAAGAGGATACCGATAGAGCCTGCTAAGGCCATCCAACGGGGGAGCCCAGTGCCTACACTAGCTGCGTTGAACGAACCGATGATAACAAATGCTTCGCCGATAAATGCAGAGAAGCCAGGGAGGCCCAATGAAGCAAAGAAAGCAATGGCAACATAGCCTGTATACTTGGGCATAAGCTGAGCTAATCCTCGGAAACTATAGATGTTTCGATCATGTACACGGTCATAAACCACACCAACAAGAAAGAAAAGTGCCGCCGAAAGAAAACCATGGGAAATCATTTGGAACATGGCGCCTGAAATACCTTCGGCTGTCAATGAGGCTATACCAAGCAATACAAAGCCCATATGGGATACCGATGAATAGGCAATCATCCGTTTTAAATCTTTTTGTGCCAAGGCATTTAATGCGCCATAGATAATGGAGATGACGCCGATCAGTCCAAGCCACCAATTGGATAGCGCGGCCATGTCCGGGAAGATACTATAGCAAATACGGATAATGCCATAGCCACCTATTTTCAATAGGATACCTGCTAGGATAATGGATACCGGTGTCGGTGCCTCGACGTGTGCGTCAGGTAACCAGGTATGCAACGGTACGATAGGCACTTTGATCGCAAAAGCGAAAAAGAGCACCACAAAGCCAACTAATCTGGCCGAAACACCCAATATTTCCTGATAGCCATCCCAAGCGAAGATTGAATCTCCTAAATAATTCTGTGGATTCATCATGTAGATCATATTGAAGGTATGTGCCCCAGTTTCGGGGTTGATAACCGAAAAATATAAACCTACAATGATTAATAACATAAATACCGAACCAAAAAGGGTATAAAGAAAGAATTTTATCGCAGCATATTCACGCCTAGCCCCGCCCCAGATACCGATTAAAAAGTATAACGGTAGGAGCATGACCTCGTAGAATAAATAGAACAGGAAGAAATCCAAAGCACAAAAGATGCCCATTACAGCCATGTTGAGGACCATAAGTAAGGCGAAGTATCCTTTGGGGCTTTTCTGTATATTCCAGGAGGCACCGATTGCCATCAACATCACGAAAGCGCTGAGCAGCAGTAATGGCATGGAAATACCATCTATCCCGATCAGGTAATCTATCTCTAATTTTCCGATGGAGCCCAAGTCCAAGCGAATCCATGCAAGTTGTTCAACAAATTGGCATCCTGCCAGATCTTGTACGCCGGTCTTGCTGGCGTCAAAATGTGCATAGCATATGCCGGCGAGTACAAATTGTACTGCCGTAAAAGCTAAGGCAATATATTTGTAACTCGATTTGTATCGTGTTGGTAGGGCGAGGATAAACGCCGTCGCCAGAAGCGGTAAAAATATCAGTAAGGATAAAATAGGCATTTCCTAGAAAAATATGAGATAAATTAAACCAAGTAAAACGAATAGAAAAACGGAATACAATGCAGTCTGTAATTTGCCGTTCTGTACCAGGCGAACCTGGTTGCCGGTCCAGTAGGCAACAGAAGCAACAGCATTGACAAAACCGTCTACAATATATTTGTCTATCCACACGCTCAATCTGGAGAGGGATAGGACGATAAACTGAATAAAAGCAACTAGTGAATCCACAACATAACGGTCAAACCAGTAACAGAACTTCGCTAGTTTCAGTGTGCCATCAACAAAGATCCATTGATAGAATTCATTGATATAGCCTTGGTTGAACGCCGCTTTCAGAGCCAGACTATTGGTGTTAAGTGGATAGGTTTGTTGTACGTACCATTTCCAACCTATTATCCAACTGATGACCGAACCGATCAATAAGATCAATGGAATAATCAAGTGTGCACTGTGACTTGGTGCAAACGTATATTCATCCGATAGAAGGCCATCCATCAACCAGGAGTCGTGATAGGAAATAGGATTGAGTGAAAATAGAGGGAATAGACAGCATAGCCCTAATATGGCCATTGGAATCAACATGGTTTTTGAGGCCTCGTGCAGGGGATCACCATGTAATTTGTCCTTGACCTGATCCATGATTCGAAAATTACCTAAAAAGGCCTTAAAGATTAAGCGACCAATGTAAAATGCGGTCAGTATACTGATGATGATAAGACTAACAGGTATAATGAGGTAAAAACCACCTTTTGATAAAGCCCATTCAAAGGAAGATATCACGATACTATCTTTGGAAAGGTAACCTGATGTGAGTGGAAACCCCGCAAGTGCCAGTGATGCGACACTCATCAGGATAAAGGTTTTGGGCATGTACTTTTTTAGTCCGCCCATATTTCGAAGATCCTGCGGGTCAAAATCAAGTTGGCTATGTGTTTTGAGGTGTGCCATCTCATGGATAATGGCTCCCGCAGACAGGAATAATAAGCATTTAAAGAAGGCATGCGTTACCAAATGGAATAGCGCAGCATCCCAGGTTCCAATACCGATTCCGACCATCATAAAGCCCAATTGTGAGATGGTTGAAAAGGCCAGGATGCGCTTAATGTCGTATTGACCTAATGCAAAATAGGCTGCGGATGCGGCGGTAATTGTACCGATGATCGCGATAAATAACAATGCACTTTCGTTGAATAATGGAAATACGGTTGCCAACAAAAATACACCTGCTGCGACCATGGTGGCGGCATGGATCAACGAAGATACCGATGTTGGCCCTTCCATGGCATCTGGCAGCCATACATGTAACGGGAATTGAGCTGATTTAGCCATTGCCGCAAGGAAAAATGCCAGTCCTGCTATTGTGAGCCAAATCTGATCCATACTGTTCACCGGAGAGACCCATTGTCCATTGGTGACAGCAGACTGATAGATCAATCCGGTTTCACCAAAAAGGTCAATTAGATTGAGCGTTTTAAATTGCGTAAATATGATTGCTAAACCAATCAGAAAACCGAGGTCTCCGATGCGATTCACTATAAATGCTTTCTTGTTGGCCTGTACGGCCGTTTCGCGTGTAAACCAGAAACCAATTAGGAGGTAGGAGGCAAAACCAACCAATTCCCAAAAAATATACATGAGCAACAGGCTATCCATAATCACCAGTCCGAGCATCGCAAAACAGAAGAGACTAAGGTACATCCAGTAACGATGGATGCCTGGGTCTCCTTTCATATAGGCTCTCGAATAGATATGTACAGGAAGGGCGACTGTGGGAACCAGCAATAGCATAAGTACGCTTAGGTTGTTCAATAGGATGCCTACCTTAAAAGTAGAAGCACCAATGGTGAACCAGTTGATCTCAGCAGACGCAATCGGATGATTCCAAATGGCCAGCCAGGTGAATCCACCGGATATAAAACTACATGCAATGGCGATCAGGGAGATGGTCCCTGACTGATCACGTTTGCCAGCCATCGCTTGATATAAAAAGGCAATAAATGGTGCGGCTACTGCAAACAGCGCTGTGTATATGGGTGATATGTGGGCAACTGGATCCAATTCTTACTTATCTTTTAATTCTTTTATTTCATCCGGATTGATGGTTTTATAGTGTCTATAGACATTCAGGACCAATGCTAATCCAACTGCAACCGCAGCAGCAGCAAGGACAATGGCGAATAAGGCAAAAATCTGTCCGCCATAACTCACTTTATCGTATTTACCAAAAGCTACAAAGTTTAGAATAGCTGCATTAATCATCAGTTCAATACCTACTAAGATCATAATGGCATTTTTCTTTGAAAGCACGGTATAAAGGCCAATACAGAATATGCAGGCACTAACAACCAAAAAATGTGTTAGTGTGATCATCTATTGCGCTCCTTTCTGGATAAATGCGATGCTCCGATAAGTGCCATCATCAAAAAAACTGATATGACTTCAAATGGCAATACATAGAAGGTCATAAATCGTAATCCGATTTGTTGAATATTATTATCTGTTGAAATAATCTCGGTATTATTTTCCCTAGCCTGCTGAATCCATGTCGGCGGTGACTGCTGCCATTCCCGTATTCCGAAAATCATGAGGGTCAGAAAACCTAAGGTTAATACAATGGCCTGCCATCGCGGCATACTGAGAAAAGAGCCACTGCTGTCCTGAAGATCTTTCAGAAGTTCTTTGTTGGAAAGCATAAAGGCAAATAACATCAGAATTAATACACCCCCCACATAGACCATGATCTGTGTAATGGCGACAAAATCGGCTAAGGCAAAGAGGTAAAGACCTGCCATTGCAAAGAGAACAATAAAAAATAAAAATAGGGCGCGGGCTATATTTTTAAGATTGACCAATAGTAGCGCAGATCCGATTGCCAGTACAGCGAAGGCATAAAATAAAATAATTTCCATGTTCTTATTTTTGCTTTGCTGCCTCCTTTTCAGCTTGAAACTGCGTCCATTCGGCTTTGCGCTGCGCAACTTGTTCATCGGTCATGTCCGAAAATCCGTAGATCAGATCGGTCAACTTCTGCGAGCTGCGATCATATTCGTTGGTCATGACAATACATTCGGTAGGGCAGACAACAGTACATAGGCCACAGTACATACATTTGGCCATATCAATATTGAATTTGGCCGGATATAACCGTTTGACACTACCGTCTGAAGTTTTTCCGATCGCTTCCGGCGATTTGATCGCCTCAATTTCAATGCAATCTACCGGACATGCTTTGGCACAGAGATCACATACGATGCAATCGTCAATATCCACTTGCAATTGATAACGGGCAACTTCGGGAATAGGCATTTTTTCAGCGGGGTATTGTACGGTGACAATGCCCTCCTGATGGTCAAAATAATTATCGTTTTTGATATTCAATTCCTGACGCGAACGCCGAGCGCCAAACAAGTGCTTCACAGTCAAAGATAGTCCTTTGATTGCTGTACGAAATGCGTGGGAAGCCGTTTTAAATATCATATCTTATGCTATAATTAAAATTCTCCAAATGGCGGAAATGGCCATGCAAACAAAAGCTAACGGGGTCAATACCTTCCAGCATAAGCTCATCAATTGATCTGCACGTAATCGGGGTAAGGTCCACCGGATCCACATTTGTACGCCGACGATAAATAAGGATTTGGCCAAGGTCCAAAAGATTCCCCAGACAAGGCCTGTTGTCCAGTCTGCCAATCGTACTGCGCCGATATTAGGGAGCGGTGTATTCCAGCCACCCAGAAACAGGACTACACCCAACATAGCCACCAAAAACATCATGGCATATTCGGCCAGGAAGATAAAGGCAAATTGTATCCCGCCATATTCCGTATGGAAACCACCAACCAATTCAGATTCCGCTTCGGGAATATCGAATGGTGCCCGGTTACATTCGGCAAGTGTTGCGATAAAGAATATGATATAGGTTACAATTAAGTGGGGGGCCTGAAAAATATTCCAGGCGAAAATGCCGCCTATCTCATTCACTTCCCAAAAACCTAAAAATTTGATACTTCCGTTGGTCAGAATGCCTTGGCCGATTGCGATTTCGTTGAGATTTAAAGTCTGTGTTAACATCACGACGGTAATCAGGGAGAGTCCAACGGGTATTTCATAGGAAACCATTTGGGCGATTGCACGCATGGACCCCAGTAGGGAATATTTGTTGTTCGATCCCCAGCCAGCCATCAAAATCCCCAATGCGTCAATGGAGATGATGGCCATAATAAAGAATAATCCGGTATGAGTATTCGCCGGAATAAAATCTTTGGCCCAAGGAATGACCGAAAACCCGGTGAAAACAGCCACAAAAATAATGATTGGGGCAATTCTAAAGAGAATTTTGTCGGCTAATGTGGGTGTTATTAATTCTTTTTGAAGTAATTTAAGGATATCCGCTATCGTCTGTAGGCTACCATATTTTCCGGTTTCCATTGGTCCGAGACGATCTTGGACAAATCCCGCAATCTTACGCTCGGCATATACTGCAAATAAGGTAAATGCTGCTATAAAGGTGAAAATAGCAATTGGAACCAAGATATGTAGTATTGTATCTATCAAGTCTTATTTATAATGATTTTTAATAAGCGACCAATGAATACGCAAACTTAACGAAAAACAGGGAATTTCGATAGGGAAAAATTAAAATATACTAAACAAGTAGATTATCGTGACATATTCAAGATATCAGTATTTAGATTTGAGTATGAAGATTTTGCTTGAGTAAGCCTTATCAGCATAAAAAAAGCATCCCTAGGGATGCTTTTTTTATGCTGATAAATCGAATTAACGATTTGAGAACTCAACGTAATTACGTTCTGTATGTCCAACATACACTTGTCTTGGACGGCCGATTGGCTCTTTGTTTTCACGCATTTCTTTCCATTGTGCGATCCATCCCGGAAGACGACCCAACGCAAATAACACGGTAAACATATCTGCTTTAAAGCCTAATGCACGGTAGATAATACCTGAATAGAAATCGACGTTTGGATAAAGCTTTCTATCGATAAAGTATTGATCATTTAATGCAGCTTCTTCAAGTTTTTTGGCGATGTCCAATACGGGATCCTGAACGCCTAATTTCTCTAAAATATCATCACATGCTTTTTTGATGATTTTAGCACGTGGATCGAAGTTTTTGTATACACGGTGACCGAATCCCATTAAACGGAACGGGTCATTTTTGTCTTTTGCTTTTGCAAGGTATTTTTCTGCATCACCACCATCATTTTTGATCGCTTCAAGCATTTCAATTACGGCTTGGTTAGCACCGCCATGCAACGGGCCCCACAAGGCATTGATACCCGAGGCAACAGATGCATAAAGGTTGGCATTAGATGAACCTACGATACGAACTGTTGATGTAGAACAGTTTTGTTCGTGATCAGCATGTAAAATAAGCAATTTGTGCATGGCATCAATCACAACAGGATCGAATGTTTTTTCGTCGTTAACCTCGCCGAATAACATGTTTAAGAAGTTATCTATGTAACCTAAGTTATTTTTAGGATAAACGACCGGATGACCTAGTGATTTCTTTTGAATCCAGGAAACGATCGTTGGCATTTTGGCCAAAAGATTGATGATCGTTTGATCTTCTTCTTCGTCTGTTAGGTTTGGATTTAAAGATTCAGGGTAAAATGCAGATAAGGCGCCTACTAAACAAGAAAGTTGGCCCATTGGGTGGGATTTGGAAGGAAATCCAGCGAAGAAATTTTTCATGTCTTCGTGAATCATCATTTGCTTTTTAATGTCAGCTCTGAATTTTTCCAATACCTCTTTTTTAGGAAGCTCTCCATAGATAAGTAAATAAGCAACTTCCAGGAAAGTCGATTTCTCTGCCAATTGCTCAATTGGATATCCTCTATATCTCAATATACCTGTTTCACCGTCAAGGAAAGTAATCGCACTTTTTGTTGCACCCGTGTTTTTGTATCCCGGGTCTAACGTAATAAATCCACTTAGATCTCTTAATTTGGAAATATCAACTGCTTTTTCATTTTCAGTACCGACAATGACCGGAAGGTCATAAGAAGTGCCGTCTAAATTTATAGATGCTTTATCTGACATGTTTATATATTATCTTATATCTGATTTGTATGCTAATCTCACAAATTTAACTATTTGATATTTAAAACTGAAAGTTCTTTTGGAATTTAAATGACATCATTACGTCATTTTGGATAATATTGAATAACAATTTACTTAAATACGCAAATAGTTTATTCAAATTTAACACTATCTTATTATGTCCCGAAATATTAATCTATTTTTCGCTGAGCGACTTTTCCCTTATCTTCATATTTCCCGTTTTTGCCCGAGCCAAAAAAAGGTAGGATGACGAAGCATACCAAAATAATAGATGTTAACGTTAAAATTCCTGTTGTCCATAGGATTTTGCCGAAATTTTCAGCATCCAGGAAATGGATACCCCAGAGCCCCAATAGAAAATAGGTGGCGACGAATAGGATAACCAGGGTGAATAATATGCCAAAGATGTATTTCATGATGGGTTATATTTTGTTAAGAATCTGTTTTTTGAGCGCGTCGAATTCGTCCTGTGTAATAATGTTTTCGCGCAGTAGCAATTGTAGTTTTTGCAGTTTTTCGACAAAATCTCCTTCTGCTTGTATATTGTCTTTGATCTCTTCTTTTTGTAGATCAAATTGTTTGCCCAGCTCCATGCCCACACCAAGTTGTGCACCAATACCTGCCAGTCCACCTTCATTTTTAGCGGCATCCCGGAGTGCGCGTAATTTTTCCAATTCCACATAACTCAAACCTGCTTGCTGTGCAGCTTGATTTTGTGTCGTCAAGTCAGCAATTTCACCAATTCGACGTTGTGTGTTTGAGTCAAATTGGGTTCCCAAGATCTTAAAATCTGTAATTTCTAAACCAAGATCTTTAAAATCCTGTTCAACCGCTGTTTTGATGTCCGTGGACAAAATAGGCAGCTGACTATCGATTTCGTTATAACCTAATTTCTTCTGTGCAATCTGTGCGACAATCTGTTGTGGAATCCGGTTGTTAATAATATCTTGAATGGCTGCCGTGCTAACTGTGTCTTGATTGGCGACGATATTTTTATAGAAATGTACCGGTTCTTTGATGACGTAAGAAAAAGTACCGTTCAAGCCTATTTCCACGGGCAGATTATATTGCGGGTCAATATATTTGATCGGGTTTCCCGTTCCCCAGGATTGATTGACAATGGCGGCCGTACGGAAGAAATAAATATAAAGCTTATGCTCTGACTCGAAATTTTGTCTTAATCGCGCTAATGTGGTGAAGAAAGGATGGTTATCCGTTTTTAAATTATAGGTACCTGCCTCCGTAAGGAGGTTTTCGCCTTTTCCTTCATAGACAAGGATACAGCCCTGTCCCGGGGCAAGAATAAGTTTACTGGAATTCTTAATTTCATTCCTTTCGGAAGGAAATTTATACCATAATACACGAGGGTCTTGATTTTTCCACTCAATGACCTCGGATAATTGGTTGTTAAAAAGATTGAATAGTCCCATAATATTTAATTTAATGTGTCGAATTTGGGATTATACCCTTCGAATTTATTGATTTGTTTTCCACTATTATCAAAATAGTAATAGTCGCTCGAACCTTTTACAATAAAACCGTCTTTGAGTAGACAGCCATTTCCATAAATGGATTTAAGGTCTGTGGCGACTGTTTTCTGTATCGCACCGGTCGATATATCCAATAGCTGGATCTGTAGCGGATCATCTTCCGCAGGTGTTGGTTTGTACGCGATCAGAAGCGTTTTGTCATTCTGAGCAACCACGACAGGTTGAAAATAGAGCCGACCTGGTGTAAAGTCTTTAAAACTAATCAGACGAGCTCCCTTAATTTGCCATGGATTGATCAGTACCTTTTTGTAGGGATCGCGGTCGGTAAAAATACCCGATCCACCAAAATCTTTATCCCAGGAAAAGCGGGGGCTATCTTTGGGGTAGCCATATTGATAGTAATACGTGTATTGAATTAACTGAATTTTTTCCTCTGGATAGGAGCTGGATTTACTTGAAAAAGTGAATTCCGTTTTTGTCGTTGGATTAGGGAGTTTTTTTCTCCGTTCATCGTAAAGCTGCTTATCCGGTATTGATTTATTGATTAAAGGGTAATAGGCGATATTTTGCCCTTCATTGTTCATAATCTGATAGGCAGAACCATAATCTTCGTATTTAAATTCAACTTTGGCAATGCCGGTGCTGAGTGCCGGAGCATCTTTGACGTAATTTTCAAGGACACTTTTGTAGGTTAGACTATTTTTGTCCAATTGATAGATATACTTGGATTTGATGATGATGTAAAGGTTTTGGTCTTCAAATACCTGTAAATTAACGTCGCTACTTGATAACTCGACGGGAGTTTCCATCAGCTGCTTTACCCATTCCTTTTTGCCAGTTTTGGGGTCAAATAATCCGATATATACTTTGTTGTCTTTGCCTTCATCAAATCGGTTCCTGGAAGTTCCGACATTGCCCACGACGACGACGTGTGGAGAGTTATCTTTGTCCAGAAATAATGTATTGCTTGCGTAATTCCACTCCAGCGGTTCGGCTTCTTCTTTTTTCTCTGCAGTGTTGGACGAACTGTAAGTCGAATAATTTGGTTCTGATTTTTTAGAGAATATAGAACTCAATACACCAATAATGAACATGAGTGCAATAAAGCCCACAACAGCAAACAATACGATTCGGATAGCTTTATATTGATCGGTATTGTTGCGTGGGTAGTTGTAATTGTGATTGATGTTGATGTCATCACTATCTAAAAAAAACTCGGTTCCGCAACTATCACATTTGTAATAGTCGGGACGTATTGTGCTGACTTTTATGCTGCCACAATGCGGGCATTTGATCGCTTTGATGCTTTTAGCCATTTATATTTTGTTGTATTTGTTTTGAATTACTCCTGTTTAAAGTTTCATTTCTAGCACAGAAAGGCATGTATGATTTCATCATAATACTGCCGGTCAAGTAGCGAAAATAAAATAATATACAGTCGAAAGTTAAAATAAAAAACAAGGTATAACAAATTTTCGGCCAGTCATCTTATATTCGATAGGATTGATTTTAAATATGTCAAATATTGATTCATATTGTAACGTTACAAAGAATCGGGGCTTTAGATGTTGTTGACGAGGATACAATTAAAAAATGTAAAATATTTTTGGTATTTACGAATAATTCGTAGATTAGTGAAAGATTAGTAAAGAAAGAATTTAGATATGGAAAAGTTAACAGCACAAGAGGAACAGGCAATGCAATCTATCTGGAGCCTAAATGGAGGTTTTATCAAAGAGATTCTAGATAACATTAAAGGGGAGAAGATGCCTTATACAACTTTAGCTTCAACTGTAAAAAATTTGGAGCGCAAGGACTTTGTGAAAGCTGTGCGTTATGCCAATGCAAAACGTTACGAACCTATGGTCAGTGAGCAGGATTATAAGGCGAAATTTATGAACTCTTTTGTAGGTGATTATTTCAAAAATTCTTATAAAGAGATGGTTTCTTTTTTCGTGAAAGAGGAGAAGCTAACCGAGGACGAGCTCAAGGAGATTATGGATATGATTAAAAATAACAAATCTTAATACGATGGAAAATCTGCTGACCTATATTATACAAGTCAATCTGCTGTTGAGCATCATCTACTTGGGGTATGTTGGGCTATTGAAAGGCTTAACTTTCTATTCATTGAATAGAGCATACTTTTTAACAGGTGGATTATTTGCTTTTATATATCCGTTTTTGGATTTAAAATCGCTTTTTGTACGAGGTGGATTAGACGTGGGGCTGGTGGGTGAGCAGATTTCATTTTATATGGAAGAACAGGATATGCAGGAACGGTTGACGCTGGGTGGGTTGGTAGAGTTCGTTTTTATGTTGGGTGCGGCATTTCTATTGTTGAAATTTGTTTTCCAGTTATTCAGCCTCTTAAGGGTTCATCTGCATTCCAAAGCCGATCAGTGGAAGACGTATTTTTTTAGGAATGTGTTTATCCCTATTGTGCCATTTTCGTTTTTGAATAAAATTTATGTCAATAAGGGACAGCATATGGATGCTGAACTGAAAGATATTTTTAAGCATGAGGATATTCATGTGAAAGGCCTTCACAGCTTGGATATTTTACTGTTTGAAATCATATTGGTGAGCTGTTGGTACAATCCTTTCGTCTGGTTCATGCGCAGAGCCATTCGCCAAAATTTGGAGTTTCTGACTGATCAACAGGTGCTCAATAAAGGAATTGACAAACAGACTTACCAATATAGCCTGTTGAATGTGTCCAAAAAGGGCACTTCAATCGGGTTGAGCAATCAATTTAATTTTAAACTATTAAAACGTCGCATTATGATGATGAATAAGAAGAGGTCATCCAAGATAGAACTGAGTAAATATGCCTTTCTTTTGCCTATATTTTTACTAACGGGAGCTGCATTTACCGTAAGCAAAGCGGAGGGTAATATCGAAGATGTCGTTGAAAAGGCAAATGAGACTACGCTTTTGAAATTAGCTGCAGGTTCACAGCAGGGTGATCCACTATCGGTCAAGATGGTCAGTGAAGCGGGAAAAGTACTCAAGGAAGCCTACGGTACGGATACGATTAAGATAGATACAACTCGCCGGTCGAAGGGCACTACCGTATGGAGCGGTCAGATTGGTTCTTTGAAAATCAAAGGCGCTTCTGATGCGACTGGTAATCCGCTGTTTGTGGTGGATGGGGAAGTTATTAGTAAAGAAGAACTAGATGCAATTGCTCCAGAGCGGATTGAATCAATATCAGTATTAAAAGATAAATCTGCTACAGCAATCTATGGTGAGAAGGGTGAAAATGGTGTCTTGTTGATCACTACCAAAACAGAAAGTAGTACTGGCAAACTTCAAGGAAAAGTGACAGGTCTCTTTGTCAGACAGGACTCCGTTAGTAAAGCTAAGGCCGCAGTGATCAAGTATCCTGCTAATATTCTGTATGTGGTTGATGGTGCACGAATAAATTCGGGGGAAATGAGAGATATGGATCAAAATAATATTGAAAGTATTCATGTTATTAAGGATGGCTCTGCTTGGGCAAAATATGGTGAAGAAGGGAAAAATGGTGTTATTGAAGTGACTACAAAAAAATGGGCAAAGGAAAATCCAGATAAAGTAGATAAAACGTCACACATACCCAAATCGGAAAATAGCCCTGATGATCGGGTAATTACGGTAGTGGGGTATAAAAAGGGTAATAAGGGGAATGATGCTAAAACAATAACGTTTGAAGGAAAAGCTGCCCAAAGTGATAGCCCGGGGAAAACCGCGAAATTTGTGGCGCGAACGACAACATCTGCGAAGGTAGAGGAAGAACTTAAGAATATTAATGGCATCCGGATCCGTGGTCTATCGGGAAAAGAAAAACCGTTGTTTGTTGTTGATGGCCAGGTGCAATCTAAAGACCGCAATGATCTGAAATCCGGAGATATTGCGTCCATCGAAATTCTTAAAAATCAAAGTGCACAGACTCTTTATGGTACAGCAGGGTCGAATGGTGTTATTCTCATAACCACAAAGAAAAAAGCGGGGGAATTGAATGATGGGAAGGGAGATGGGGAACCACTGGATGGAAAGATAAAGAAAATAATCAATACTGAACTTGATAAAGAACGAAATCGCGCTGCGACAGCAAGGGACAAAGGGTAATAATCATTATTTTCTGATAGAATAAAATAAAAGGGACTGCGGTCCCTTTTATTTTGTATTGAGGTTCGTCATCGTCAACTCAATGCCAATATTGACAAAGCTTTGGATCATTTTGACAGAATGATCAATTAAAGCCGGAAGTTCCGCCTGTTCTTCTTTATCGAAGGGACCAAGGACATAGTCCACCTGTCTGCCTTTGGGATAATTATCTCCGATACCAAAACGTAGGCGAGGGTATACCTGTCCCCCACAAAGTTGCTCGATGGACTTAAGTCCATTGTGGCCAGCACTGCTGCCTTTAGGCTTCATACGTAAAGAACCGAAGGGAATGGCCAGATCGTCAACGATCACCAGTACATTCTGGATAGGTACTTTACATTGCTGCATATAATAATTGACGGCTTTGCCACTGAGGTTCATATAGGTAGTCGGCTTGATGACGGTTACATTGTGCCCTCGCTGTTTAAATTCGCTATAATAGGCTAATTTTAACAGGGAGAAACTAGCGCCAGCTTGTTTAACGAGCTCGTCGGCAACCATAAAACCAATATTGTGCCGCGTATCGGCATATTCACTACCGATATTTCCCAATCCAACGATAAGATAATTCATGACGCAAAAATAAAAATTTAATAAACAAAAAAGCACCGAATTTCGGTGCTTTCTGTAGTATTTTAAGAATCTTGTTCAGATTATTTTTTACCACCTTTAGCTGCTTTAGCTGCTTCTTGTTCAGCTTGACGCAATGCACGTGACATGATAACGGATACGATTGTATCGTCAGCATTGTTCAATACTTTTGCGTTGTCCAATTGAACTTGAGCTACACGGTATGATTTACCAACTTCTAAAGATTCCATTGGTACTTCAATTTCTTGTGGCAAGTTAGCAGGTAATGCTTTTACGCGTAAATTGCGTAATTTTTGAACTAATTTACCCCCCATTTTAACACCTGGAGATGTTCCTGTTAATTTGATAGGAATATTTAAAGACACTTCTTTGTCATCAAATAATTCTAAAAAGTCAACGTGAGTAACTAGGTCTGTCAATGGGTGGAATTGTGCGTCTTGAACGATAGCTCTTTTTGTTTGACCGTCAACGTTTAATTCTACGATTACAACGTCAGCAGTGTAAAGAACTGGTTTCAAATCAGCTGCGGATACAGAAAGAGCAGTTTGTTCTTTACCTCCGTAAAGTACTGCCGGTACTAAACCTTGGTAACGTAATTCTTTTGCATCTCTTTTCCCTACGTTCTGTCTTACAGAACCGCTAATAGCAATTGATTTCATCTTTTAATTTTTATAAATTTTGAGGTGCAAAGATAATTTAAATTTTGGTATTATCAAAAAAAACTGCTGATATTGAGGGGGAAAGAAAAAGACTCCAGTATTTCAGCCGAAGGCTTACCATACCAGAGTCTAAATACTAATATCTCAATACGCTATACTAAAAAAGTCTATTCGACGTCAAATAAATCAGAGATAGATGTATGTTGGTTGACGCTGGTGATTGCTTTTGCAAACAGATCAGCTGTAGACAATACTTTAATTTTTGTGGATTGTTTTGCTTTTTCTGGATCCAATTGAATGGTATCTGTTACGATCATTTCTGATAACACGGAGTTTTCAATTGTTTCATAAGCTTTGCCGGATAACACCGCGTGTGTACAGACCGCTCTTACGGATCTCGCACCATTTTCCATGATCAAAGCCGCAGCTTTTGAAAGTGTGCCGGCTGTGTCACAGATATCGTCGATCAATACAACATCCTGATCCGTTACATCACCAATGATAGACATTGATTCAATTTCATTTGCACGTTTACGGCGTTTGTCACAGATGATCACTTCTGCATTGAAGAATTTAGCAAAAGTACGCGCTCTGTATGACCCACCCATATCCGGTGATGCAATTGTCAAGTTAGGGAGTTTTAGGGATTTGATGTAGGGAACAAAAATAATGGAGCCATCGAGGTGATCAACAGGGATATCGAAAAAACCTTGGATTTGTGCGGCATGTAAATCCATTGTCATGATACGGTGAATTCCAGCTGCTGTCAACAGATTGGCAATCATTTTTGCGCCAATGGCAACTCTTGGTTTGTCTTTTCGATCTTGTCTTGCGAAACCGAAATAGGGGACTACCGCTGTAATGTAGTGCGCTGAGGCTCTCTTTGCAGCATCTGTCATCAACAATAATTCAAAAAGATTGTCGGTAGGTTGGTTGGTAGATTGGATGATAAATACATCGGCTCCACGTACAGATTCATTGTAGAATGGTTGAATCTCACCGTCGCTAAAACGCGATAATGTTTTGTCTCCTAGAGGTTTCCCGTAAGATTGTGCGATTTTTTCAGCCAGTTCTGTAGTGCCAGAACCTGCAAATAGTTTAACCGTGTTGAATTGCAAAGGCATGGTTTTGTATATTTATGTTGGGTTATTGTATTGTCGTTTATTCAATATTTTTATTCCCTAATATTTTTTAAAGTTAAACATTAAAAAAAATGGATTGTTTGCACAATCCATATACTCTTAACTTTAAAAGTTGTCCGACCTGGATTCGAACCAAGACAAACAGAACCAAAAACTGTCGTACTACCCTTATACTATCGGACAATGTCTCTAAAAAGTCAACGTTTCCGTCTTTTTCTTTTTGACGACGCAAAGATAGAGATTTGTTTTAAAAATCAAAATTCAAATTAAAAAAAATCTAAACCCTTTCATAAATAATAAGCCTTGCATATAACGCAGAAAAGGCTTGCGATTGCAAGCCTTTTCTATTGTTTGTTGTCCGACCTGGATTCGAACCAAGACAAACAGAACCAAAAACTGTCGTACTACCCTTATACTATCGGACAAACAATTCAATTGTGTTCGTTATCGTGATGATGTCGTTCACATTTGATGATGCAAATATACGGACTATTCCTATTTCTGCAAATAAAAATGTGTTGTAAAGTGCATTGGGCTTGATTTTCAAATAAATAATTTTTGTTTTGCCCGAAAATTTAAGACATACTTGCTGTTTTTTAGCTTAGATTTTGGCCTGCTCCAGCTTATCAATGGCTTTGTTCTGCTTTCTTTACAGCCAATATTGCGTCGCGTAATGAAAATTTTCAATTAATATGTGTTAAAAAATCAGAATAAAGTTCATTTCTTATTAACTTATCCTTATTTTCGAGCCGTATTATAATACTTTTACAGTTATCATTTTATGAACTATACTAAAATCAACAATCTTTTAGGATGGATATGTGCGCTCATTGCAACAGTAGCATATGTCATGACTGCCGAACGATCGACGAGTTGGTGGGACTGTGGTGAGTTTATTGCCTCAGCCTTTAAACTTCAAATTGTGCACCAGCCGGGAGCACCATTATTCTTAATGATTCAAAACATCTTCTCCAATCTTGCGGGAGGTGATGTCACACGGATCGCTTTTTGGATGAATGTGGGATCTGCTGTTTGTAGTGGTCTGACGATTCTGTTTTTGTTCTGGACGATCACAGCACTGGCAAAGAAAGTCGTTGCAAAAGGAGTCGGCGAGTCCTATACCGCAACGGACTTGATCAAAATATTTGGTTCAGGTGCTGTCGGTGCATTGGCTTATGCGTTCACGGATACATTTTGGTTTTCCGCTGTTGAATCTGAGGTGTATGCCATGTCCTCGCTTTGTACCGCTGTTGTATTTTGGGGGATCTTAAAATGGGAAAATCATGCTGATGAGCCTGGTGCTGACCGTTGGCTGATCTTTATCGCCTATGTGATGGGCTTGTCAATCGGGGTGCACTTATTGAATCTTCTTGTGATTCCGGCCATTGCTTTGGTCATTTATTTTAAACGCTCAAAAACCGTGACTTCTTCGGGAGCAACCAAAGCATTCCTGATCGGTGTTGTTGTGCTGGCCCTGATTTTATGGGGTATTATCCAATACACTGTCAAAGCTGCCGCTTACTTTGATTTATTCTTTGTGAATAGTCTGGGCATGGGCTTCGGTACTGGATTTAATCTGTTTTTTATATTGCTCATCGCTCTTTTTGTTTATGGTATCTGGTACTCGATCAAAAAAGCAAAACCGATGTTGAACCTGATCCTGATCAGTACCGCATTTATCATCTTTGGTTATAGCTCGTTTGCGATGATCATGGTACGCGCCAAAGCGAATCCGACCTTAAATAATAGTGATCCGGACAATGCCTTTTCTTTTGTAAGTTATTTGGGCCGTGAGCAATATACGAGTGAGCCACTTCTAAACGGGCCGACTTTCGATGCTCAAGTAGTGGATGCTGAGGCAACTTATACTTATCGAAAAGATAGTGATAAATATACGAAAGTAGAGAATGGCATGAATTATAAATACGATAAGACGATGTTCTTTCCCCGTGTTTATAGCAACCGCGATGGACATGATGGATATTATCGTGATTACTTAAAGATCCCAGAAGGACAATCGCCTACATTTGGGGATAATCTGAAATTCTTCTTCAGCTATCAGATCGGACACATGTACGGCCGTTATTTCCTTTGGAACTTTGCCGGCCGTCAGAATGATCAGCAAGGACAGGGGTCTTTTACAGAAGGGAACTGGATCTCCGGTGCTAAACCTGTTGATCAGATGCATGTGGGTGGACAAAATGCCATTCCGGATTCGTTGAAAACTGATCCTTCAAATAATAAATACTATTTCTTGCCGCTAATCATAGGCTTGATCGGCGCATTTTGGCACTTTGGCCGAAGACAACGTGATGCCGGAATCGTAGGATTACTGTTTTTCTTTACAGGTCTAGCTATTGTCTTATACTTGAATCAAAGCCCATTGCAGCCACGTGAGCGTGATTATGCCTATGCGGGATCATTCTACGCCTTTGCGATATGGATCGGCTTGGGCGTATTCGCTATTGCGGATTATTTAAGTAAAAAGGTGGATGGGAAGATGGCTGCAGGGGTAGCGACAGCGGCCTGTTTACTGGGGGCTCCAGTATTACTGGGATTCCAAAACTGGGATGATCACGATCGTTCGGAGAAAACAACCGCACGTGACTTAGCCAAAAACTACCTGGCTTCCTGTGCACCCAATGCCATTTTATTCACCTATGGTGACAACGATACGTATCCATTATGGTATGTGCAAGAAGTTGAAAATTATCGTCCCGATGTAAGGGTGGTCAACCTGAGCTTGTTGAGTTCTGACTGGTATATGCGTCAGATGAAACAAAAGGTGAACCAAGCGGATGGACTGCCAATCAATATTGATGACGAAAAGTTCAAAAAAGGTGTCCGTGAGGTGCTTTATTATCAAGATATGAAAGTACCCGGTCACGTAGATCTTGATCTGGTGATGCAGATCTTATTGTCTGATGACCAAAAAAACAAATTAGAATTGCGTGGTGGTAAATTTGAAAACTTTTTACCGACCAAAAATTTTAGCCTTCCGGTAAACAAGGATGCTGTGCTGAAAAATAATGTGGTTCCCAAAGCATGGAAGGAATCTATTGTCGATACCATGACATGGACGTATAATCGAAACTACGTGTCAAGAGCGGAACTGTCGATCCTAAATGTTCTGGTGAACAATAACTGGAAGCGTCCGATTTATTTTGCGGCGACCGTTCCAAATGATAACTACCTTGGATTGGATAAATATCTGGTACAGGAGGGTTTTGCTTTACGTTTAATGCCTATTGCGACTCCTGCGGGATCTGAAGGAACTTTAGTGGATACACAGTCTGCTTTTAAGGATATTACAACAAAATATCAATGGGGTAATATGGCGAATGCTTCTTATTTAGATCCTGAATCCTACCGCATGATCACCATGATCACCAATACAGTGATGGGCGGAACGGCAACACAGTTAATGATGGAAGGCCATAAAGATGAAGCGCGTAAAGTAGCCGTTGAGACTTATGAGAAAATGCCGAAACGTGTGTACTTGATGCGTGATGTATTGGGCTATATTCCAATCATTAATGTATTGTATGAAACCGGTGAAAATAAACGTGCAAATGAGATTGTCAATCGTAATCTGAAATTTATGACGCAGAATATGCGCTGGTATCAGGATATCGCTCAAACAAAAGCTGAACTGGAATATTCCAATATCGGGACGGCTTTACGGGCTCTGGGTGCTTATAAAAGTATATTGGCTTCCACTTCGGAAAAACAATTGCTGCAACAGGTGACTGAACTGGAAAAATCGTATAAACAACAATATGGTGTAGAATAATCTTTCACACCATCGTTCAATCAGAAGGAGCTGCCCTAGGCTGCACCTGTTCAAATAATAATCTTTTGAATAGGATGTAGCTGAGGGCAGCTCTTCTTTTTCTAAAAGTGTATTTCTTATTGGTCAGCAAGAATCTTCAGTCGGTTTCATTGCTTTTGGTGCTTGTGAATGCATGAAGGTTTTTTGATTATTTTTTCTTAGCTTAACGGCATAAAAACCAACCTGATATTATGATGAAACGTCAACTGAAATTGTGGGATGCGATTATGCTGGTCATGGGCTCGATGATCGGAAGTGGGATCTTTATTGTGTCGAGTGATATGATGCGGCAACTGGGCTCAGGATACTGGTTGGCAATTGTATGGTTACTGACTGCTGTCGCGACTGTTGCGGCAGCTATTTGTTACGGTGAGCTATCCTCAATGTATCCCAAAGCTGGTGGACAATATACTTATCTCACCGAAGTGTTCGGAAAACCGATTGGCTTTTTGTATGGTTGGAGCTTATTTACGGTTATTCAAACGGGTACGATAGCAGCTGTTGCGGTTGCTTTTGGTAAGTTTACCGCCTATTTGATTCCGCAACTGAACGATGCTGCACCGCTTTTTCAACGCGGTGAGTTTAAGATTACCTGGATACAGATACTGGCGATGGGCGTGATTCTCTTGCTAACCTATATCAATACGCGCGGGATTAAGAGCGGCAAGTCTGTGCAGTCTTTTTTTACTTCAGCAAAAATTATTGCATTGGTTCTATTGATCGTCGGCGGCCTGTTCTTGATCAAAGAAAATCATTTTTCGGAGAATATGGCGTACAGCTGGGAGGCTTTTCAGAATTTGAAAGGTGAGGGTTGGATGGGAATTTCCGGTGGCGCTTTAATGGGGGCGCTGGCAGCGGCTATGGTGGGGTCGGTCTTTAGTAGTGTTGCCTGGGAAAATGTGACCTTTGTGTCGGGTGAGATTGTGAACCCTCAGCGTAATGTGGTGCGGGCGCTCGTCATCGGAACCAGCCTTGTTATGCTTTTATACATCTGTTGTAACTACATCTATCTTTCTGCGCTGAGCCGTGAAGAGATCGCTTTTGCCACCAATGATCGGGTCGCAATTGCTGCTGCTGAAAAGATGTTGGGACATACCGGTACAATAGCGATGGCCATCTTGGTGATGATATCAACATTTGGCTGTGTCAATGGTCTTGCGCTGTCCGGAGCACGGGTTTTTCAGACCATGGCCAAAGATGGTTTATTCTTAAAACAGGCTATCCCCAACAACAAATATGATGTGCCTGCCCGCTCATTATGGTTACAGGGGATCTGGGCCTCCTTGCTCTGTTTAAGTGGCCAGTATGGCAATCTATTGGATATGATCTCTTTCGTTATTGTCATCTTTTATATGATTACGGTACTGGGCGTTATTATTCAGCGTATCCGTAAACCTGAGTTGGCCCGTTCCTACAAAACATTTTTATTCCCTTTTACACCAATCATCTACCTACTTATTGGTACGGTATTTTGCCTACTGTTAATCATCTACAAGCCGCAGTATACCTGGCCGGGTTTTATACTGGTATTGATAGGGCTGCCTGTATATTTTTTTGCACGAGGCAATAAGAAAAATGACTAAAACAGGTGTATCGCTTCGGTGTTTTTTATACCGGATAGGTGATATGGGCGAGAAAGCTGGGCACCCTCGGAACTGATATGTGCCGTGTGGTGCCATAAAGAATGTCAATGAGCTCGTTTATCTGCTTTGATGAGCGGTTGTTTTAAATTTATTAGTCTCTTCGTTAATGCTGGAAACGAGTTGAAATATTGAAATTAATTGGGAAACGAGCGATAGTTTTTGTTAAAAAAAGTGTAGCTTTGCTCAAACATTCCCATAATGAAACAGTCGATTTTATTAGACGGACCAAAATTTCAAATCACCATTCAAAGACTATGTCGTCAATTGATTGAGAATCACGGTGATTTTTCAAATGCAGTCGTCATAGGTATTCAACCAAGAGGAACTTTCTTAGCTAGACGTATCGTCAAAGAACTTGAACGCATGATCGAAAAACCGATCTTGGTCGGTGATCTGGATATTACATTCTATCGGGACGATTTCCGTACAAAAGGTAATGCAGGTCCGTTGTTAGCAAATAGTACAAATATCAATTTTATTGTAGAAGGTAAAGACGTTATTTTTATTGATGATGTCTTGTGGACAGGACGCACCATTCGCGCAGCCATGGATGCTGTACAGGCATTTGGAAGAGCAAGAAGCATTGAATTGCTTGTTTTAGTCGATCGTCGCTTCTCCAGGCAGATTCCGATTCAACCCGATTATATTGGAATACAAGTTGATTCTATAGATTCACAAAAAGTCATTGTGAACTGGAAAGAATCTGACGATCAGGATAGCATTATCTTGGTCACGGAGAAAAAACCTTTGGGTAATGATTAGAAATCCGGTTCAGTAAAGAAATAACGGAAGGTTCTAATAGGCCCTTGGGAACGAACACTTCAATTAAAAAATGATTAGTAAATACTTGAATATACTATAAAATGTCAGCTGCAGTAGAACAATTAAGTACTCGCCATTTGTTGGGAATCAAAGATCTAAATGAACAAGATATCCAATTGATTCTGGATACAGCGAGTAATTTTAAAGAGGTATTAAATAGACCGATCAAAAAGGTGCCTTCTCTACGGGATATCACCATTGCCAATGTGTTTTTTGAAAATTCAACACGTACGCGGCTTTCTTTTGAACTTGCTGAGAAAAGACTATCTGCTGATATTGTCAATTTTGCGGCTTCTTCTTCTTCCGTGAGTAAAGGGGAGACTTTGATTGATACCGTCAACAATATCCTTGCGATGAAGGTGGATATGATTGTGATGCGACATCCCTACGCCGGAGCAGGTGTGTTCTTAAGTAAACATGTTGATGCGCAAATTGTGAATGCTGGCGACGGGGCACATGAACATCCTACGCAAGCGCTCTTGGACTCCTTTTCAATACGCGAGCGCTTTGGCGATGTAGCGGGACGTAAAGTTGCTATTATTGGTGACATAACCCACTCCCGGGTGGCCTTATCAAATATTCTATGTCTTCAAAAACAGGGTGCTGAAGTCATGGTATGCGGACCAACTACATTAATTCCTAAGCATATTACTTCTTTGGGTGTAAAGGTGGAGCATGACCTGAGAAAAGCACTGAATTGGTGTGATGTGGCAAATATGTTACGCATCCAGCTGGAACGTCAGGATATTGCCTATTTTCCATCTTTGAGAGAGTACTCCATGCTATATGGTTTAAATAAGGAAATCTTGGATTCTTTGGAAAAACCGATTACGATTATGCACCCCGGACCGATCAACCGTGGGGTCGAAATCACCTCCGATGTTGCCGATAGTGAACACTCCATTATCCTGGATCAGGTTGAAAATGGAGTTGCTGTTCGGATGGCGGTATTGTATCTTTTGGCCGGACAACGTGGCTAACTGAATTTTGATTTTGAGCCAGTTTTAGATACCGGAGGACGAAATTGACAGATTCATCAATCAACAATATTATGCCTGACTTTATTTTTGGTCGGGCATATTTTTTGTGCAAAATTTCCGTTATAATACTGGATTATTCACAGATGTTAATAACTTTTGTGTAAAATAGCTCAATTAAAGTATAATTTAGTAAAATGAATAAAACTATCTCTCAAAAGGGGGAGGTTTGAATTGATTTTCAATAAATTTTGGCTTACCTTAAAGCGGCCAATCAAAGAGGAGAGGTCATTAAATTTGCATGTCAAGGCAAATTTACCTCGGTTTGAAGGGAGATTCATTTACATTTGCAGATAAATAACATATTAAGGTTTCACATATTATGTATAAGAAGATTTACCAGGTGGGAGTTGCACTAACCGTTATGGCGACGCCAGCATTAGCGCAACAGACAGAATGGCAACAAATCAACAAGGCATACAAGACTGGAATGGAATTGTATGAACGCGGAAAATTCGGTTCCGCATCGGCACAATTTGATCGTGTGGAGGCCTTGCGGACGAAATCCAACCTACAATTGGACGAGACGGAGGAGCTATCTTTATTAAAGGAAAATGTGCGGTATTACCAAGCGGTATGCGCCTTGGAATTGGGCGAGTCAGATGCCGAAAATCGTTTCCTAAAATATATTAAAGATTTCCCTGTAAGCGCCAATTCTAAAGCCGCTTACTTTCAGATAGGTAAATCATATTATGCTAAAAAGGATTATGTTAAGGCAATTGAATGGTTTACAAAGATTGACAGTAAAAATCTCGCCGGTAAAGAAAATGTAGAATATCGCTTTAAATTGGGTTACGCCTCTTTCATGACGAAAGATTATAAGACAGCAAAGCCCTTATTTGAGGGATTGAAAGATCAGAAAACTGAATTTCAGGAAGCCTCAATCTACTACTATGCGTATTTATGTTATTTAGATGCGGAATATAAAACGGCATTGAATGAATTTGAACGTCTAAATGGATCTAAGCAATTCGAAAATAGTTACCCTTATTATATCACTGCGCTGTATTTCCTGGATAAACGCTACGACGATGTGTTGGACTATGCGTTACCAATTTTGTCAAAAACAAAACAAGAAAATGAAACAGAGATGTTCCGTATTATCGCGGCGACATACTTTATCAAAGGTGACTTAAAAACATCAAAAGATTATTACGATAAGTTCCAGGCACAAGATCAGGGCAAGACCCAAAATAATCAAGATAGCTATCAGATCGGGTATATCGCTTACAAGCTAAAGGATTACGATAAGGCTATCACAGAGCTGGAGAAAATGACGGAGCCTGATGCTTATTACCAGTCGGCCATGGTTACCCTGGGGGACAGCTTCCTGAAAAAGGGAAATAAGCAGTCTGCGCGTAACGCGTTTTTCAGAGCCTCAAAATTGGATTTTGATCCAGCGATGAAAGAAGAGGGGTTGTTTAACTATGCGAAGCTGTCGTATGAATTGGAGTTCCATCAGGTCGCCCTGGCTTCTACGCAGGAGTATTTAAAAACTTATCCAAAATCACAACGCCAGGAAGAAGCGAAAACGCTATTGGCGGAAGTCTTGTTGAGCACTAAAAACTACCGTGATGCGGTCGATATTTTAGAGTCTATTCCAAAACGGGGAAAAGAGGCTAATGCTGCTTATCAAAAAGTAACCTATTACCGGGGTCTGGAGTATTATAATGAGCGTGCTTTTGAAAATGCAATTTCTTTGTTCATGCGTTCTGAACAGCATCGTTATGACGAAGAAATCTACGCTTTGGCTACTTACTGGAAGGCAGAAGCGATGTATGAAGTACGCAAATACGGTGAGGCGGTAACGAATTTCAATAAATTCTTACGTTTGCCTGGGGCAAATAAAACCGATGTATACAGTTATGCAAATTACGCCTTGGCTTACGCAGCTTTCCGTAACGGAAACTATAATACGGCTGCGAATTACTTTGAACGCTTCTTAGCCTCTGGCGGTTCTAAAGGCATAGAGATGAATACACGTAATGATGCCATCGCACGTTTAGGTGATTCATACTTCTCATCGAAAAATTACGGAAGAGCATTAACGGAATATAACAAATTAATATCGTCTAAAGCGCCTAGTCAGGATTATGCTTTATTTCAAAGAGGTATTATTCAAGGATTGCAAGGCGATAATAATGGCAAAATTTCAACATTGAATGCTGTTATTGCTCAGTTCCCAAATTCTAATTATGCGGATGATATTGCTTTTGAAATTCCTTACACCCGTTTCTTGATGGGAGAAAGCGATCAGGCAATTGCCGGACTTCAAACGATGGTTGAAAAATATCCGCGAAGCAGTTATGTGCCACGTGCTTTAGTAACAATCGGGTTGGTTCAATATAATCAGGACAACAATGATGCAGCTTTGGCAACGTTCCAACGTGTCGTTGATCAATACGCTTCTACGGATGAAGCTAGACAGGCCATGCGATCAATTGAGAATATCTACCTGGATAAAGGGGATGCGACGGGGTATATCAAATATGCCACGGGAACTAATTTAGGTGATGTCTCGAAGTCAGAACAAGATTCACGTTCGTTCTCAACAGCAACGACTTTATTCTCGAGAGGCAATTACAAAGGAGCAGTCGAGGCTGTAAATGCTTATTTCGATAAATTCCCGAAACCAAATCAAGAGAAATATGCGCGCTTTGTTCGTGCGGAAAGTAATGCGGCATTGGGAAATACCGAAGATGCCTTACACGATTATAACGTTATCTTGAATGACTGGACTTCACCGTATACGGAACGCACGTTGATTTCAGTGTCCAATTTATATTTGAAACAGAAGAAATATAACGAAGCAACACAGTTGTTGAAAAAATTGGAGCTTACCTCTGAATACAAATCTAACTACGGTTTTGCAATCAATAATCTAATGGTTTCTTATTATGAAATCGGTGATTACAAAGAAGCGTTAAACTACACGAATGCGGTGAAAAATTACGAGAAATCTTCTGAAGAAGAGATCGCGAACGCATTCTTGTATGCAGGAAAATGCTATGTGAAGCAGAATAAGAAAACTGAGGCGATGAAGGAATTCAGTTTAGCAGCTTTGAAGAGTCGTACCGTATACGGTGCGGAAGCAAAATATAATGTCGCTGTTATTCAATTGGAAAATAAACAGTACGATGCCTGTATTAAAACGGCAATGGATTTGTCTGACAATTTCTCCTCTTATGAATATTGGGTAGCGAAAAGCTTTATCACGATGGCTGATGCCTATGCGGGTAAAGGCGATACATTCCAGGCGAAAGCGACATTGGAATCAATTGTGGATAACTACGATGCGAAAGACGATATTTTGCCTGCTGCAAAAGAGCGTCTAAATAAATTGAACAACAAAAAGAAATAGGATACAATGAAGAAGTTGCAAAATAGAAATGTGAAGAAATATACCTTAGCGGCGCTTTTGATGGGCGTGGGATTGAATTCTTTTGCACAGGAAACAGGCAAGAAGAATGATCCTGAAAAACCGGTCACTATTGATTCTTTTGATGTTGTTCGCGATTACAAACCGATTCTTGCTGATGCTGTAAAAATCCGTCGTAGTCCTGATATGACCAACAAACGGGAATATCAGCCCAAATTAAACTACGGTAATATCATTGATAAAAAGTTGGATATCAATACTGGTCTGAAACAATTGAATGTGCAGGAAATACCATTTGCACAACCTTTTGAACACAGCAGCAATTATGTCAAATTTGGAATAGGTAATTATAACTCGATTTTAGGTGAAGCATATTTGGCATCCGAGCAGTTTGAAAATACGCGTTTTGGGCTATTTGCAAAACACTTAAGCCAAAAGGGCAATATTGATGGACAGAAATTCAGTACACAGGATATTGGTATTTTCGGACGCCGTGTGCTGGATGCCGTGACTGTAAAAGGTACCTTAGGCTACAATAGGTATGGCACAAATTTCTACGGTCAGACATTTGACCAACCAGGGACGACATTATTGAATACCACCCCGGATAAGCAAACATTCACCGATATCTATTTAAATGGTGAACTGGCAAGTAACGTTGATCCAAAAAATGAGCAGGCGATGAGCTACGCTGCAAAGGTAGATGGTTACCTATTTAAGGATGCTTATAAGGCAAAAGAAAATTCTTTTGCGCTGTCCGGTTATCTCAACAAACGCATGAGCGCTTTCAATGTTGGAGCCAACCTGAGTGTCACCATGAACGATGTCAAAAACGAAAATGATACGGCAAATGTGAAGAACAATTTGTTTTTGATCAATCCGTACATTCGATTTAAGGGGGATAACTATAATGTTACTTTGGGAGCCAACCTGACTTCGGAATTTGGTGATGAGTCCCGTTTTAATGTTTTTCCATCGGTTGAAGCGGATTTTTCTTTGGCTCCGGAATACATCTCTTTATTTGCCGGAGTTAATGGTAATGTAAGACAGGGATCCTTCCGAAATTTTGCGAAGGAAAATCCTTATTTGGCACCAAACGTCAGGATCGCCAATTCAATTGAAAAATTGAATGTATACGGTGGTTTAAAAGGTAATGCAGGTGCGACATTTGGCTATAAGGTGAAGGTGTTTTACAAACAGATCGAAGGATTACCTCTGTTTAAGAATAGTGCGTTTGGCGATAATCAAGGCGGATATATTCCTTGGGCTTTTGATGTGGTTTATGATGGCCAGATCAATAAAGCGAAGCATATGGGATTGGAAGGGGAGATCAATGTACGTTTATCACAATTGGTTAATCTAGGTGGTAAAGTATTTATTGATGACTATAACCTGAGCGACGAAGAAGAGGCTTGGGGCTTACCTAAATTTAGGTTGCAGGCCAATGCGCGTTTCAATATCTCAGATAAATTCTTCGTCGATGCAGAGCTTTCTAGCCAAGGTAATACCTATGCGTATGTTTACAATTATAACAGTGATGGTACTCGTATAGCGGATAGTGGTCACAAGGTGACGATTGCTTCCTTTGCTGATTTAAATGCTGGTGCTGAATACCGAATTAAAAAACAATTTGGTGTTTTCGTGAAAGCAAATAATATCTTTGGAAAGGAATACGAACGTTACATGTATTATCCAAGATTGGGCTTCAATGTAATTGGTGGTCTTAATTATTCGTTTTAACGAATTAAGATTATAAATTTGCATTTTAAATCAGAGAACAATGAATCTAGGCAAAGACATCAATAGTTTATTAAGACGCTATGCGGAAGTATACGTGCCCGGAATAGGTGTGTTCAAAAGAATTCATTCTCCGGCTCAATTCGATAAACAGAACAATGTGTTTTTGCCCCCCATTTCTTATGTTGAGCTGGACTATTCCGCACAACGGGGATTCAATATCGTGCATTATATCCAACAGCAGGAGCATTTGAGTTTGGTGCAGGCGCAGCAAATATTGGATGATACCGTTAGGGCATTGCGAAATGATCTGGGACAATTTGGTCAAGCGAAGCTGGAGGATCTCGGTCTGTTGATAAGTTATGGTTCGAGTTTGGTTTTTAAACCGCTGGACCTCTCTGGCTTTAATTTTCAACCTGTTGTCAATCTTGTTGGTCCTGAAATCGAAACAGTTATTCCGGTGCGCGAAGATGAACACGGGCTTGCTGAGTCGGTCGAATCTGTCCCATCAGAACATGTCGTTGGGGAAATCAATGCAGAAGAACCTGTCGTTGAAGCAACAGACAGTGTTGAAAATGAAGAGCAAGCTAAGCAGGAGGAACAAGAGTCCGCGGCTCTTGCCGATGCAGATTCGCTTCCTGTTGCTGAAGCTATTGTTGAATCGGAGATTGAGTCCGATACCCCAGAAGCTGAAGAAGAGGCTAGCCCTGTGGATGCCGAACTATTGGACGCCGTGGCAGTACCAGCTATAGCTAATCCGGAGGATACCATAACATCTACGGAGGAGCAAATTGACACGCAGAAAGAAGTTGGCGCAATTGCCGCTGCAAATTCTGCTTATGCACCCCATATTTATGAGGAGGAGCCACGCAATTCGAATGCGATCTGGTACTGGCTAACAGCAGCCATTGTACTGGTCATGATTGCAGTAGGCGTATTGTATACGAATCCGGGATTGAAAAATTCGTTGTTTGGGGGAGCCCGGCCCGCACTAAAAACCGCTGCTGATACAGCCGTTCAGAAAAATAATCTGCCAACTGCTGATTCATCATCCAACGTGCTCGCCGCGGACAGTTTAAAAAAAGTGGATTCCTTAGCAAAAACAACAGCGGATTCACTAAAGGGTATAGCCGTAGAAGTAGGCAAGAATACAGCGGCGGCTGGGAAAGCTGCTCCTGTTTTGCAGGCGGATCCAGTCATTAAAGAATCCATACCCGTAGCACAGCCAAAATATCAGGTTGTGATCGGTTCGGCACGCACAATGGCTCAGGCAGAGCAAGAGGCAAAACGTCTTCGGATGCTAGGCTACAAGACTGCTCGCGCTGTGGAAGGAAAGTATAAAAGGAATAGAAAGAAGATCATCTTGAATACCTACATGACAAAAGCAGAGGCTGACCTCGCTCAAAAATCTGTAGCGGGAAAAATTGAAGGTGCTTGGGTAGAAACATTATAGAAACTATATAAAACTATTAATAATTATGTCATTAGTGCAAGATACAGCCAGGGCTGCTGTAGATACGTTTAATCAAGCTGCGCAACAACCATTACCTGCTGCTGCTAGTACAGAAAACATGAGTTTGATCGATATGATGATCAAAGGGGGATGGATAATGATTCCAATCCTATTACTGTTCTTTATTGGATTGGTTATCTTTTTTGAACGCTATCTGACCATTCGCAGAGCCGCCAGATACGATAATAGTTTGATGTCTCAAGTGAAAGCAAATGTATTGTCTGGAAATTTAGACTCTGCGTTGGCTGTATGCCGTTCCAGCAACTCGGCCTTAGGACGCATGTTGCAAAAAGGACTGTTACGCGTGGGCAGGCCCATCAAAGACATTGAGGGGGCTATTGAGAATGTCGGTAAATTGGAAGTAGCTAAATTGGAGAAAAATATCAATATCCTTGGTATTATCGCCGGTATCGCTCCGATGCTTGGTTTCGTTGGTACTATCTTTGGGGTAATCAAGATTTTCCATGAGGTAGAATTGGCGGGTGGTATCGACATTGCATCCGTATCCGGTGGTCTATATGTGAAAATGGTATCTTCAGCGTCAGGTCTTGCTGTCGGTATCCTGGCTTATTTAGGCTATCATATCTTAAATATGATGGTTGAACGATTGATTTTACGTATGGAAACCGATGCAGTAGAATTTATTGATTTATTGGATGAACCGGGAAGATAATGAACTTACGAAGTAGAAAAAATAAACCATCTGCCGAAGTACATACTTCAGCGCTAAACGACATCATGTTTTTCCTGATGTTGTTTTTCCTGTTGGCGTCGGCAGTTTCGAATCCGCAAGTGGTCAAGCTATTGTTGCCAAAGTCAAGCGCAGGTGAGCAATCTGTTGCAAAAAAGACAATTACAGTATCTATTACAAAGGAGTTGGGCTATTTTATCGATAAAAATCCTGTTCCGGTAGAAGGTTTGGAAGCAGCAATCCAATCGCAGATGGCCAGTGGCGAAGAATTGACCATTATGCTGTATGTCGATAATACTGTTCCTATCCAGAACGTGATCTCGGTCATGGATGTAGCCAATCGTCTGAAAGTGAAAGTGGTGCTGGCAACAGAACCTAAAAAAGATAAGTAGGGGCAATTAAACTTTTTTGAAGTTTATTGCTCATATGTTAATATAGGAGATTTATACAATGCGATATCATCTTCAACATGAAGAAAATAATTTCCCTAAGGCTTTGGGAATATCTACATTGGTCATGGCATCACTGCTTTTGATTGGTTTCTTTGTAGTTTTTAAGGCGCAGGAACCGGATGAGTATGGTATGGGCGGTATGATTGTAAACTATGGAACTTCTCCAGAGGGGATGGGCGACGATTACATGAGTGTAGAAGAACCCTCTATTGATCCGAATGCAAATAGTGAACGACCGGATCGGATAGATCCTGTGGAGACTCCAACACCTACACCAACACAACAAGTTGCCGAAAAAGCAGTTGTCACGCAAGATATGGAAGAGGCTCCAGCCGTCACAAAAACGGAAAAGAAAGTGGTATCAAAAGCGCCCGAAACAACTAAGCAGACAAAAGAAGTAGCACCACAGGCAAATGCGAAAGCGCTTTTTAAAGGCAATAAAAACAATGGCAAGGGTGCTGGAGACGGTACTGGCACAACACCGGGAAACCAAGGTTCTAAGTTGGGCGATCCCTTGGCGAGTAATTATGGTGAGGGGGGATCAGGTAACGGCAATATGATGTTGTCTATTGAAAACCGTAGTTTTACCCAGCGACCAAGCATTGACGATAATGGTCAACAAGCCGGTAAGGTTGCTGTGGAATTCAGAGTGAATAAGCAAGGCGTGATTACCTATGCGCGTGCGGGAGTAAAAGGGACTACAATCACGGATCCAACATTGTTGGAGAAATGTGAACGTGCTGTCCGCGGTGCACGGCTAAATCAATTGGCTAATGCACCAGATTCCCAAACGGGGCGGATTGTGTTCAATTTTAGATTAAGATAAAAATCATTCAGATGAATGCTTATAAAGAGGCAATCGAGTATTTATATACTCGATTGCCTATGTTTACAAGGGATGGTGCCTCAGCCTTCAAAAAAGACCTTGACAATACCATCAGACTTTGCAATGCGCTGGATAATCCACAGCGAAAATTCAAAACCCTACATATTGCAGGTACCAACGGAAAAGGTTCTACCTCTCATATGTTGGCGGCGATATTGGCGCAGGCAGGTTATAAAACCGGACTCTATACATCACCCCATCTGCTGGATTTCAGAGAACGTATTCGTGTCAACGGCGCCATGTGCGAACAGGAATTTGTGACGGATTTCGTTCAAAAGCATAAGGCGCTGATCGAAGATGTTCAGCCTTCTTTTTTTGAAATTACCGTAGCGATGGCTTTCGACTATTTTGAGAAATGTAAAGTTGATATCGCTGTTATTGAGGTTGGACTTGGCGGGAGACTGGATAGTACAAATATTATTCAACCCTTATTGTCCGTGATCACAAACATCGGTTTTGACCACATGAATCTGCTTGGAAATACATTGGTAGAGATTGCCGGCGAAAAAGCAGGTATTATTAAAAAAAATACACCTGTGGTCATTTCTGAGTATGCTGCCGAAACAGCAGCTGTATTTTTGAATAAGGCTCATGCTGAGGCAGCTCCCATTCAATTTGCATCTCAGGTTTATCAGACCAGGATGTTGAGCGTTGACCAGGATTACCTGCATATTGAAGCGATTGATGGAAATGGTGCCGAGGATATTTATCAGCTTGACCTCAAAGGTTCTTATCAGGTGAAGAATCTTGCCGGTGTTCTTTTGGCTGTGGATGAACTACGTAAGCAAGGTTTTGAAATCAGCTCGTTCCATGTACATGAAGCCTTAAAGCATGTTCAGTCTACCACAGGTATCCAGGGACGTTGGCAACAGCTCTCCAAAGATCCTTTTGTCATCTGCGATACCGGACACAATGAGGACGGCATTCATGAGGTGTTGAAAAATCTAAATGCGACTACCTATAACAAATTACATTTTGTCATTGGAGCTATGCGCGATAAAGACCTGACACATATGTTGCCTTACCTGCCCAAAGATGCAGTTTATTATTTTGCTGCACCGGATATGCCGAGGGCAATGCCCCCGGATTTACTGCGTCAGGAGGCAGTGGCTTTTGACCTGAATGGTGGAGAATATTCTTCTGTACAGGAGGCTTTTTCTGCGGCGAAGGCTGCATACGAAAGGGGAGATCTGATTTTTGTGGGCGGAAGTAATTTTGTGGTAGCTGAAGTCCTGGCGGAGATAGGTGAAAGGTCATAGTACTTTTTTCTAATCGTTAACCGTCAGTTCGCCGCGAATATCTTTTTCTACCCAATAGGCCACTTCTTTTTGATCTTCGAGCTCGCCCTGGAGGTACATAAGCTTAGTGACAGCAGCTTCAAATGTAAGATCATATCCATTGAGCACACCGATGGCTTTCAGGCCTTGTGAGGTTTCGTACCGCCCAAGTTCGACTGAACCAACCTTACATTGTGAAATATTAAGGATATTTTTCCCTTGATCAATGGCTCCTTTTAATAGGTCTAGAAACCAGCTATCTGTCGTGGTATTTCCCGAACCAAAAGTTTCCATCACAATAGATCGTACATCCGAATCCAGGACAGATTTGATGGTCTGCGCGGATATTCCCGGGAAGAGCTTCAATACAGCAACGCGGTTATCCAGTTTGGTATGTAAGATAAATTCTTTGTCAATATTATTTAATAACGCGTCGGTATTGTATTTAAGGTGAATGCCTGCTTCGACAAGTACAGGGTAATTGGGGGATCTAAATGCTTCAAATTTGGCTGAGTTATATTTGAAAGAGCGGTTTCCTCGGAATAATTTGTTGTCGAACAGGATGCATACTTCCTGGATAATCGAAACACCGTCTTGTTTGGCAGAAGCAATTTCCAGCGCTGTCATCATATTTTCGCGTGCATCTGTGCGGATCTCTCCAATAGGCAATTGTGATCCGGAAAGAACGACCGGCTTTTGCAGGCCCTCAAGCATAAAACTTAACACAGACGCTGTAAATGC
Source organism: Sphingobacterium athyrii (assembly GCF_003071065.1). Lineage (GTDB taxonomy): Bacteria > Bacteroidota > Bacteroidia > Sphingobacteriales > Sphingobacteriaceae > Sphingobacterium > Sphingobacterium athyrii. Next base: position 827,806 of record NZ_QCXX01000004.1, read on the forward strand.
CATCGTATCTGATCCATGTAAGATGACAAACCCATCGTAGTTCGCATAATTATCTTTGATGATCTGGGCCATTTCAATCCAGATTTCCGGTTTCATGTTGGAAGAGTCGATGATCGGTTCGAAAGAGTGTACGGTCAGTTTATAATCCAGACGGCTTAAATCAGGAAGATTACGCTTGATTAGCTCGAAGTCGAAGGGGACAAAAGTACCCGTTTCGTCTTTGACCATTCCTATGGTTCCGCCAGTGTAGATAATAAAAATATTGTGCATGGGATTCTATAGATTATATACCAAAAATACGTTTTGAATTCGCGGTTGTAATTTCTGCGACCTGTTCAACGGAAATCGCGTGTAGGTCGGCAACCTTTTGGGCAACATACACGAGGTAGCTGCTTTCATTTTCTTTACCCCGATAAGGAACAGGGGCGAGGTAGGGCGCATCTGTTTCAAGGACGATATGTTTTAGGTCGATTTCTTTGACGACATTGTCCAATCCTGCTTTTTTAAAGGTGACAACACCTCCTATTCCAAGTGCAAAGCCCAAGTTAATCGCATGCTGAGCCTGTTCCAACGTCCCCGTGAAACAATGGAGGATACCAAATAGCTTATCATCTTTAAGTTCCTCCAATAATTCGAACAATTCGGTGAATGCCTCACGGCAATGAATATCTATCGGTAAATTGAGTTCCTTAGCCCATTTTACCTGTGTTCGAAAAGCATCTTTTTGGATGTTTAGCGTACTTTTGTCCCAATAAAGATCCAGCCCGATTTCACCTATGGCATGGACTTTGTTATTTTCCAAGCTCTTTTGGATGTTGTTTAACTCGTCCACATAGTTTTCCTTAACATCGCAGGGATGTAGTCCTAACATAGGAAAACAATGTTCTGGATAAGCTGCAACCGTATCGAATACAGGTTTGATGGAAGCACTATTTACGTTTGGTAAAAAAAGGCGTTCTATATTGTTGTCTAAACAACGTTGTAGGTGTTCTTGCAGTTTATTGGTACCTGAATGGTAGTAGATGTGTGTATGTGTATCAGTAAGCAACATAGTTTTCTGCGTGGAGGCAAAAGTGGGTTAGGGTAAAAAACTTCTTTTTGTTATTATCGAATAAAGAGGTCGGCTTCATTACCAAAATTTCAATTCGTTCTCCAAAGATAACTTAATAATTAACAAAATGAAAATTAATAACGGATTCTCTTCTTATTGGATATTTTAGCTATAAAGCCAAAAACGAGAATTTGAGTCATATATGGGCTATACTTTTTTCTTATCTTGGAAAAAATCGCATGTTGTAAAACATACTTTACTATTTGCTGTTAAACAGAAGAACGGTTGTTGCCCTATTTTTTAAAGAATAAATGAATCATATGATGAATAAGAAACTATGTATGGGTTTGTTCACCTTTGCATCGCTTATGGGTTTAAATAAGCTGCATGCGCAGTCAATGATTGACCCATCGGTAAAAGATATTATTCAAAAGGCCTTTCAAACAAATAAGGAATTAAAACTGAAGGCATATGAAGTTGATAAAGCAAGGCTGGAAGCCGAAGGAGTAAAAGCCAACAGGCTGCCACATGTTTCCGCATTGGGGTTATATGGGTATGTGCATAGCAATGGTAGCGTGGATATTCCGACCGTGAATGTTCCACTGCTGAACCTGGGACTTTTTGAGGGTGCGACTGGATTCAGCATGCATGGGCAGGCCGCATATGCGGGTGTTTCGGTAAAACAAATTATTTTTTCAGGACTACAGATTCCCAATGGCATAAAGGCACTCCAAGAGAAAGCCCTGGCACAACAATATTTGGAATCTGCGAGCCGAGAGACGCTCTCCAAGGATATTATCGCTTCTTTTGACCAGTTGATGCTGCTGGACGAAGTCGACAAACTTATCGCAGATTCGGAAAAGAGACTAAAAAAAGAGCAGGAGAAAGTCAATAAAGCGATACAAAATGGTCTGGCTATTCCCTATGATCGAGATAAACTCAAATTGGCGCTCCTAGAATTAGAGGAGAAGAAGGTGGAGCTTGCCGGAAATCGTGATCTCCTCTGTCAGAAGATTGAGCAGGAAACTGGAGTTTCTTTTCAGGAAGTCGGCGGCATTCACTATGGACTAAAGCCGATATTTTTGTCGGAAATACCCAATGATGTTGAGCAGCGATCGGAACTTAAAGCCCTGGAAGCATCATCAAAAGCTTATGATTATTTATACAAAAAGGAAAAGGGGGGATCTCTACCGGCTGTTTTTGCTTTTGGATCGGCAAATTACTTAAATGTATTCAATTCAAAATTGAGCATAAAAGACCAGCCACTATTGGGAACAGTGAATCTGCCCTTAAATTCAATCAAAGGAAGTCCAAATCTATTGGTCGGGCTCGGAGTAAAATGGGACCTCTATACCGGCGGAGAACATCATAATAAAATTAAACAGGTTAAGCTTGACCAAACCATTAATGCGACAAAAAGAGAAGATACAGCGGAAAAACTTAATCTGTTGTTAAGTAAAAATAAGGTAGGTTACAGTACCGGAAATCAAAAACTGAAAGTAGGTGAACAACAGCTGAAAGCCGCTGAAAACAACTTATCAATGGCCGTAAAGCAATATCAGGCCGGGTTGATTGATGTGACGGAGTTGCTGGCGGCGGAAAATGACTGGTATAAGGTTAACCTCGGTTATTTTAATAACGTTTTGCAGCAACGAAATGCTGCTGTCGAATTATTACATACTTCTGGAAAATTATTACAAACTATACATGAGTAACATGAAAAATTTATATGGGATATTAGCCTTGTCTATTTTTGTTTCCTGTACAAATCAAGTGAAAGAAAAACCTATTGAGGGAAAAGTAGAACGTGAACAGGTGACCGTCGTCACAAAAGTACCCGGAAAAATCGCCAGGATCTTAGTTGAGGAGGGCGACTTTGTACATGCAGGGGATACCTTGGCTATTTTGAGTATTCCTGAGGTGGACGCAAAGGAGGAACAGGCGAAAGGGGCGCTGCAATCTGCCGACGCACAATATAATATGGCCGTCAAAGGTGCGACCAAAGGACAGCTAGTCCAACTGCAAGCAAAGGTAGATGGCTTGAAAGAGCAGTATGAATTTGCGAAGAAATCCATTGGTCGACTTGAAGCTTTATTGCAGGACAGTTTGATTCCACAACAGAAATATGATGAAACTTATGCGAAATACCAAGGCGCAAAAAACCAATACTTGGCTGCGCAAGCCGAAATGGCGGAAGCGCGAGGCGGAGCTCGGCAGGAACAACAGATTATGGCGTTAGGTCAAAAAGAAAGAGCACTTGGGGCCATGTCTGAAGTGAATGTTGCTGCTCAGGAGAAATATGTGATCGCGCCGCAGGACATGAGCGTAGAAACCATCAATCTCAAAGTGGGAGAACTGGCCATGGCCGGCTATCCCATTGTAAATGGCTTTCTTGACCGTTCTATCTATTTTAGGTTTACTCTGCCGGAAAATCAGATCGGGAAATTGCAGAAGGGGGCTGTGGTAACCGTAGAGATACCTTATCGGAGCAACGAAAAGGTATCGGCCAAGATCGTTAGCGTAAAAGCACTGAATTCTTATGCCAATATCGCTTCAGCATATCCGGATTTTGATCCACAGCAAGCAGTCTTTGAATTAAAGGTTGTCCCCGAGGATATGGCTGGAACAAAAGATTTGTTAACAAAAACGCTTGTGGTTCTCCATACGAATTAAAGGGAATGGATGTGAAAAGATTTCTAGAATTAATCCAACGGGAGTTTAAGCTCTTTTTTAACAATAAGGTTTTGTTGATGCTCTTTTTAGGCGCACCAGTATTGTATGGTGTTCTCGTTGGTCATGTGTACCAACAGGGAAAGGTTACTAAAATGCCTGTTATTATTGTTGATGAAGACAATAGCCCCTTAAGCAGTTCATTTATAGATATGCTTTCGGACAATGAAAGCATTCGGGTAGCGAAGGTATTACCATCTTTGTTTGATTCGAAGGATGTTGCGATCCAATACGATGCAACAACCATTGTTCATATTCCCAAGGGCTTTGCTTCGGGGGTACAACAAAGCCGTCTACCCGAGGTGACCGTATTCGTTGATGGTGCGAATACGTTGACCTCCAACACGGCGTTAATGGCCGTTAACGTCTGTGCGATGACGATGAAAGCGGGTATTCAGATTCAGGCGCAAATGAAGCGTGGTGTACCGGCAACGGTGGCAGCTCAACAATATGAACCGTTTAAGACAACGATAGTTAAGCAAAATATTCGAAGCGGTAATTACCTCTATTTTATGTTGCCCGGAGTATTGATCACCGTATTGCAACAGGTCTTGTTATTGGGCTTGGCATTATCTTTTTCCTCAGAATTTGAGGGAAATACGTTCGCTGATCTTGTTCGGAAAATTTCCAATCCGATTGGACTTATTCTCGTCAAGATATTGCCTTATGTATTGATGTCGATTGGAATATTGCTGCTGTATTGGGGTTTTGGGAAATATTATCGAATGCCTCTGCATGCTGACTTTGGCCGTTTTGTGTTATGCACTTTCGTGTTTCTGCTGGCGGTTTGCTTTATTGGTGTATTAGTGAGTATGATTTTACCTTCTCAGTTAAAGTCAACGGAGGTCTTGATGGTAATTGCGACGCCTGCTTTTATCTTGAGCGGATTTACCTGGCCGGCGAGTTTAATGCCGGGCTGGGTACAGGGGATTGCCAACGTGATTCCTTCGACACATTATCTGCGGATTTTTAGACTGCTATTTATTCAGCATGCGGAAAACTACCATACCAACAAAGCGCTATGGGCTTTGACGATCATTGCGGTCGTCTGTTTTGTGCTGGCTGTAGCCGTGCTTTGGTGGAAGATAAGAAAATTAAAACAGGCTGATAAGCAAAAACAGGTTCAGGACTAAAGAAAATATAACAAACAAAAGAGCCGTTCCATATGTGGGAACGGCTCTTTTGTTTGTTAGCGAATTTATTATGCTAAATTATTTTTTAGCTGCCGGAGCTTTTGTAGCAGCAGGGGCAGTTGTTGTTGGAGCTACTGTACCTGGAGTAGTTGGCGCTGGCGCTGGAACCTTTCCTGGTTTGATATCCAATACCTCTACTTCAAACACCAATGGTGCATAAGGAGGGATTTTACCTGACGGACGGTCACCGTAGGCCAAAGAAGAAGGGATAACTAAAGTCGCTTTAGTCCCTTTGTTGAACAACTGGAATGCTTCAGTCCAACCTGGGATAACACCGTCAACACCCAATTGGAATTTCAATGCTTCATAAGGGCGTTGTGGCATAAAGATTTTCTCTTTTTTCGCAACATCCGGAAGGTTAGTATCAAATACAAGTCCTGTAGTCAATGAACCTACGTAGTTTACATGGATAGAATCACCTACTTTAGCATTTGCTCCTGTTCCGGGTTTAGTGATTACGTACTGAAGACCTGAAGCTGTTTTTGTTGTTTTCAAGTTTTTATCCTTGATGTATTTCTCCAATTTTGCAGGCTCAGCAGATTTGTGTTTGTTCAATTCTTCTTCAAAGTATTTTTGCACTTGCTCACCCAATTGTTGATCTGTTAATTTTCCTTTTTTGAAGTGTTTTTTCACTTTGATCGAGAACACTAAGAATTTGTCAGCAAATTCTGGTTTAGGTTGGTGAGTTTTCGCAGCCATGGAATCCAAGTTGATTTTGAATACCAAGCTATCACCTTCACCGACATATTTGAATAAACCTGTTGGATCACCTGGATTTTTTGCGATAACGCTGTCTGGATATAATTGAACGATCTGAGGAATGCCCATTTCGTAAGTGCTGCTCATTACAGAATCTCTATCTGTTGATTGTACAATGTCAATAGCTAATAAATCGCCAGATACTGCTTTTTCTTTTGCATTATCATCCACGATCTTATACTCAAGACCACCTTCAGCCTTTTTGAATTTTTGGCATGACGTCATCAAAAGACCGGCAGCCGCGAAAAATAGAATTGCTTTCTTCATTTTCTAATGTATGTTACGATATCTTATTTTGTTAATATTTCTTTATAATTTGGTAAAATGGATTTGAATTTTGCGATCACAACATCCAGACTATCTTTCGAATTTCCGCCGGAAGCATTGAGATGGCCGCCCCCATTGAAATACAATTTACAGATTTCATTACAGGGAACTTCTCCAATCGATCGCAAAGATAGTTTAATTTGTTCATTTCTGTCAATAATTAACGCAGCTAATCGAATTCCTTTGATGGAAAGTGCATAATTGACCAAACCTTCGGTATCTCCTGTGATGACCTGAAATTGATTGAGGTCTTCTTTGGTTACATGAATGACAGCGGTATTATACTCGTGAATGACTTCGAGGCGGTTGAGCAGACAAAAGCCCAGAAACTTGAGACGGCTTTCCGAAGAACTGTTGTAAATTTCTTCATGGATCGCCCAGTTTTGTGCGCCACAGTCAATTAAAGTCGCAATGATACGGTGGATTTCGGATGTCGTAGAGCGAAAACGGAAAGAGCCAGTATCGGTCATAATACCCGTATAAAGACAAGTAGCCATATCCGCACTGATACTGTCTTCATCTTGCATCTCATTCACCAAAAAACGGTAGATTAATTGCGCGGTTGCAGCTGCTGAAGGATCCCAAAAGGCATAATCTTCGAATCCTTCCGGATCCAGGTGATGATCAATCATGCATTTGATTCCTTTTGCCCCACGGATAGGGTCTCCCATCTCATGAATACGGCTCAGACCGTTGAAGTCCAGGCAGAATAACACATCTGCTGTCTCAATCTGCTGATTATGTAGGATAATATTTTGCGTATAAATCTGCACTTTTTCCAAACCGGGCAGCCAGTCTAAAAAAGCCGGGAAATCTGATGGTACGATTAGATTAACATGGTGTCCCTTTGTGGTTAACCAAAAATATAATCCCAAGGATGAACCCAATGCATCTCCGTCCGGCTTGTAATGTGTGGTGATTACAATACGCTTTGGTTCAGCCAATAATTCTTTTAATTCTTCCGATTTTAGCATAGTCATATTAAGTCTGCAAACCTACTATAAAAAATTTAGATTAGACAAATTTTTTATAAACATCTTTTGCGTCTTATTTTGTTTTGTTTTGGGTTTAAAAAATTGATTTACAAGTTTTTAAAACTTGTAAACATAAACCTTAAAATCCTTTTTCATGCAAATCAGATAATTCGCATTGTCGCCATAGTTAATCGGTCCATAATAGAACTTTGAAAAGCCTTCCATTGGGAATCCTTCTTGTATCAAACCATCCGACCCAAAGACATAAATCATGCGATTGTCAGTGCCGACTCCCAATACATCGGATTTACCGATACGTTTAAAAAACAGTGGCCTGTTGCTCGCATCTTCAATGAATTTATATTCAAAATAGGAGGAGGAGTCCCTTGCGCTATAGGCCTTCAATTTATTGTTGGCTAAAATGATAAAATCTCGATCGGCACCGCCACTGATATCTTCGAAGTTAAAGAAAGCATCCTTGCCCCAGCTTCCCAGTTTTATTTTCTTCGTTTCACCTTCAAAAGGAACTTTGAAAACACTGCCTTTATTATCGGCAACATAGACAAACGAATTTTTTTCATCTGAAGCAGCGACTAGACCGATCGGGTTCTTAACACTTTCGCCTTCGGTGTCCAAAGTTTGTTTTCGGATAATTTTGCCATTTTCATTGAAAAAATAAACAGAAGCTGTACTGGTGCCTGCTATAATGTAATTCGTCTGGCCCAAAGCTGTTGTTTTGAGGTCAAATAGAATACGGCTGTCTACACTATTATTCTCCATTCCCTCCACTTTCTTGCCATCTAAAGTATAAGCCAAAATGCGATCCGTGGCCGGGATATAGATTCGTTGTTCTTTATTGAAGTTGGTCATTGTAGCGCCATAGCTTGCGGTAGAAGGTAGTTCGACCGAAAAGCCGTTTACATTTTTCCCGTCGGGCGTAATCCGGTACAGCCGATTTTTGGTGACAATGACAATACTGAGATCTTGTAATTGAATCGGTTCACCCAAAATCTCGCCCTGGAAAAGGTTTTGCCAAAGTTCCTTTCCATCTGGTGAAAACGCATGTACGGTATGATCCTGCTCTTGGATCATGATGAATTTGTTTTTACCATCCTGATCCAGAATCCACGGCTTATTGATCATACGGTTTTCAAGCTGAACGGTCCATTCCGGTTTGCCACCCAGACGTGTATCACTTTTATAAAGTCCATATAAGCTGGATGCGAATGTGCCTTGATTGCCGCTTAACTGGTATGACCAGGAATAAAAGTTTTGAAAGCCAAATTGCTCCTCGTCTTTAAAATTCTTTGCATAATCGGATTTTAGGTTATCCAAAATAGTGCTTTTAGCAGCTTTCGGTTCCAAATAAAAGGTGACATTGCTGCGGCTGTTTTGTAAAGCTGCGTGATTCTTGAAAATAGCAGTGCCCGATAAAAATTGCCTCTCACGGAATGATTCGCGATAATCCCGTAGAATTCCTGTTCTGCTTGCGACAACCATGATATTGTCAACGATGGTAAAATAGGGCCTTGTGAAACCCTTGAACGGTTCACCAAAAGAGGCATATAAGAGGTGAGAATACTTAAATTGATAGATTGAGTCACCTACTGAAGAACTGAATTTCTTGAAGTTATTTGCAAATAAGCTGGAATCTGATAAGCTGATTAATCCAAGTACATCTTGATTATCCAATTCAGCCAGTGCAAATTCATCATTGAAGAGCGGTGTAATGACGCTATCAAAGGAAATTTTAGTGTCATCTTCGAAATTTTTAACGTTCTTGCTTATACGGTCATATTCTTTTTGCTGGATTAACAGTTCTTTTAATCCAGAATGAAAGCTGGCTGCATCTGAAATACTGAAATCAATATAAGAAGCCGCATTTTTTGGTAAATAATTTCCTAATGCCTGAACTTGGGGTGTTTGATTGGCAAATAATTGCAGATAGCTGTTTTTACTTCCTGTAAGATCTGTTTCACCCTTAAAGATAAGCGCATCCTGTTTAAAATTCATATTCCAGGAGGTTTGTCCCTTCAGTGAATCGATTAAATTGAGGTAATTGCCAAATTTTGATTTCGTCAATATCCGGGCAACCTGCGCGAGCTGTTCATTGAAAAAATACAGACTGAGGGGAGTATTTTTATTGTTGTGATTGACAAAGAACTCAATCTGTTTTGTATTTATTTTTCGGACATTCTTGTCGAAAATTTGTGCGAGAACCTGTTTTGAATAACTGGCAAAAACAATTTCATGTGAATAGGCACAATAGAGCGTGCTGTCTTTTATTCCCTTATTGAGGCCGAAGAATCGTTGCCCCAGGGTGTCAAATAGTTGCACCTTGTAATTGTTACCGATCTGTCCGACAAGTGTGCCCAGTGAATTATTGTCCAGACTTTGGCCAACCTGAACACTATAAAGTGGTGTTATCTGATCTTTTTCCCGGTGAAAAGATAACAAGATCTGTTGACCAGTAACGAAGGGGCTGAGTTGTTCACTGCGCAGCAATTCTCCTTTTAATCGTTCGAGATCATCAAAATTTCCTTGTCCCAGAATGGCCTTAAATAATTCGTACTCATTAAATATTGTGTCTACAGTCTCGTCGTTGGCGAAAGATGCAATGGCCAGGGTGTTTTCTGGTAAATATTGTAAGGCCTTTGAATCCTGTTTGTTGTTTTTATTAAAATCTCCGAAAAGATAGATCGTTGCCGCAATGACGGCTATGAATAATAAAATAGTGATGACTATTGTTTTTTTCATCAGAATATATATTTATGAGTGCTCATCTTCAATGGTATAGATGAACACGTTTCAGTCAATTTGTTTTTTATAGTAATGAAGCTATCAACCTGGATAAACTTATGATGGTTTCATCAGTAAAACAAACCTAACAAAAATATGCGGGAAGCGCTAGAAAATCATCCCGATAATGGGGCTTTGTAATATAAATTTAACAAAATATTCCTTATTTTGTTCGGTTTTTAATACATTTATCGGAGAAACACGTTTTCAGCATTCACTTTATTATAATGAATAAGAGAATCATTTTAGCCGCTTCGTTATTAGGAGCATTAGCTGTAATATTAGGGGCCTTTGGTGCCCACGGTCTAGAAGGAAAGGTAAGTGCATATCATATCGAAACTTGGAAAACTGCAAATCAGTATCATTTCTATCATACCTTTGCATTGCTATTTTTATCTACTTTTTCGCGTGCAAAAACCTATTCAATTAAAGTGTCTTTTATCGCCTTTATTGTTGGTATTATCTTTTTTTCGGGGTCGCTATATGTTCTTAGTGTCAGGGAGATAACCGGTTTTGGGAATCCCGCCATCTTGGGACCTATCACTCCTTTGGGGGGGCTATCATTGATCATCGGGTGGATTGCCTTATTTGTGGCCGCGCTAAAGAACAAATCATAACCCTGCTGTTTGCATTAAATAAAGCCCAGGAGCCTTAAAAATATGGAGCCTTCCCAAAGACTAAGTCCGGGAAGGCTTTCTTTTTGAAGGAGGACTTCGCTGTTCTTTCTGCGGCTTTTTTTGTATTTTTATCCCATAATAAGAAATTATGTCCAATCCGCAATCTTCGATTTTTAGTGAAAGAGATACCTTGTTCATTGATGTGGTTCTACCGTTGGCTCTAGCAAGAACATACACCTACCGTATTCCGGCTGACTGGAATGATCGGGTACAGGTTGGGATTCGGGTCATCGTGCAATTTGGACGAAATAAAATTTATTCGGCTGTGGTGAAATCTGTCAGCAAAGAAGCTCCACTAAAATACGAAGCAAAGTATATTTTAGATATCATTGATGACAAGCCTATCGTCAATCTGGCCCAATTTAAATTGTGGGATTGGTTGGCAGATTACTATATGTGTAGTTTGGGTGAGGTCATGCAAGCTGCTCTTCCAGCGGCATTAAAATTGGCAAGTGAAACAAAAGTAGCGTCTTCGATAACAGCGGAATTTGACCGATCAACGCTATCTGATAAAGAATACCTCATTATTGAAGCGCTGGAGGTGGCGGGAGAACTTAAGGTCAATGATATCGTAAAGTTACTGGGACAGAAAACCGTATTTCCGATATTAAAACAATTGTTTGACAAAGGTATCGTCCTTATTTCAGAGGAAATTACAGAAAGGTATAAACCTAAAACAAAAGCATTTCTGCGTTTTGCTCCGGACTTTAGAAATGAGAATGCGAAGCGTGAACTTTTGGATAGTCTCAACCGTGCGCCCAAACAGCAGGATGCGGTCCTGGCATTTATGCAGCTCGTCAAGAAAACGGAGGAGATTACGCGTCCCATGCTGGCAGAGGCCTCAGGCTGCGGTAATGCAGCGATCACAGCTTTGATCGACAAAGGAGTATTTGAAATAAAGGAAAAGGTCGTGTCGAGGTTTCAGGGAGAAGATATCGAACTGGATGCCAATTTTCAATTCAATGAAAACCAACAAAGAGCCTACGATGAAATTAGCGCATCTTTTGAAGAGAAAGAGGTGACACTCTTACACGGCGTTACAGCATCGGGTAAAACGCAGATTTACATAAGGCTGATCGAACAGGCCATAGCGGCGGGGAAATCGGCATTGTATCTTTTGCCGGAGATTGCATTGACGGCACAGATTACAGCGCGTCTAAAATTACATTTTGGTGATAAGCTCGGAGTTTATCACTCTAAATTCAATGACAACGAACGGGCCGAAGTATGGCACAAAGTAATGAAGGACGAATTTCAGGTCGTTATTGGCGCCCGTTCTTCTGTATTTCTTCCCTTTCAGGATCTGGGAATTATTATTGTCGATGAAGAACATGAAAGCTCATACAAGCAATTTGATCCGGCACCACGCTACCATGCTCGGGATACGGCCATTTATTTAGGATTTTTGCATCAAACTAAGGTGCTGTTGGGGTCTGCAACACCATCGTTGGAAAGCTATTATAACGCCAAGGCAAAGAAGTACGGATTTGTACAGTTGTTGGAACGTTATGGTAATGCACAATTGCCCAGTGTCGAACTGGTCAATATTCCTGAGGAAGGGCGAAAAGAAAATATGTTCTCCTATTTCTCAGGGACGTTGTTAAAGGCTATTGAAGAGGCTGTTAAAAATAAGGAACAAGTTATTCTGTTTCAGAATAGGCGTGGACATACCACCATGATCCAGTGCAATACCTGCGGTTTTGTAGCCAAATGTGTGAATTGCGATGTTAGTTTAACTTATCACAAAAGTTCCAATATGATGCATTGCCATTACTGTGGACATGTTGAACCGCCCCTGCGGGTCTGCCCGGCTTGTGGGATGCCGCACATCGAAAGCAAGGGTTTTGGAACGGAACGGGTGGAAGAGGAACTGGAATTGCTGATGCCGGAGATTCGTATTGGCCGGTTGGATCTGGATTCCACCAAAGGAAAGTATGGATTTGACAAGATCATTACGGCCTTTGATGAGCATGAGTTTGATGTGCTGATCGGTACGCAGATGGTAGCCAAAGGGCTGGATTTCGGACGTGTCAGCTTAATCGGAGTGGTGAATGCGGATACAATTATTAATTTTCCTGATTTTCGGGCTTATGAGCGTTCGTTTTCCCTCTTTTCCCAGGTTGCTGGCCGAGCTGGCCGCCGGGAAGCCGGAGGACGAGTAATTATCCAAAGTTATACCACCAATCATAGGGTCTTGGAGCAGGTCGTTAACAATGATTATGAGGGGATGTTTATGACAGAAATCACAGAGCGGAAGAATTATCTTTATCCTCCATTTTATCGGCTTATCCGTATTGATATTAAGCATATTGATTTTCAAAAATGTTATGATTCTGCCAATCGTTTTGCTTCGGCACTGCGTCAGCAACTGGGCGCAAGGGTCTTAGGCCCCGAACCGCCACTGGTGTCCCGCGTGCGGAATAATTTTATTCAGACCATTACTCTCAAGATTGAACGGACAAATATCAGTATTGCCAAGGTAAAGGAGTTGATCCGATCCGTTTTATTGGATTTTGAGCTTGATAAGACCAATACTGGTGTTCGTGTCCAGGTCGATGTCGATCCCTATTAAGACCGTAGCTCTTGTACGCTTATCCGGCAGACTTATGTCATCAATATTCTGAAACTAGTGCAATTTAATTGTTTTTAACTTGCTGTTGCTGTTTGGATTAGGTCTTTTTGAAGTAGCGCAGCTTTGTTCTACGTACGGTATTCAGTGCCATGTATTGGCTTGACGCTAAATGATTTGTGAATAGTTCGGCTAAATATCCCTTTTTAAAAGTAAATTTGAAACATCATGGCGTATAAGTTTATTGATAATTATCGGGAAAGAGGTGCACGCAAGAAATTGGTCGAGCATCTAAAAGGAAGAGGTATTGAAGATCAAAAAGTATTGGAAGCCATTGGAAAAGTACCGCGCCATTTCTTTTTTGATGAAACCTTTTGGAATCAGGCTTATCGGGATATTGCTTTTCCTATCGGTGACGGACAGACGATTTCACAACCCTATACTGTCGCTTATCAATCAGAATTGCTCCACGTGAAAAGGGGAGATAAGGTGCTGGAAATAGGAACTGGATCAGGCTATCAAACCTGTATTCTGCTTGAACTTGGCGCTGAGGTGTATACCATAGAACGTCAGGAAAATCTTTATCAACGGACAATTCAGGTGCTGCCCTATATGGGCTATAAGGCAAATTTCTTTTTAGGTGATGGTTCCAAAGGTATTGTAGAGCATGCCCCTTACGATAAAATCATTGTAACTGCAGGAGCCCCATTTGTACCAGAAATCATGCTGAAACAGCTGAAAATAGGGGGGATTTTCGTTATTCCGGTGGGAGACGAGAAGTCTCAGAAGATGGTAACAATAATTCGTGTGGGGGAAAATGATTTTGATCGAATAGAATTAGATACCTTTCGTTTTGTGCCTTTGGTGGGGGACCAGGCCTGGTAGTTGAATGATTGATGGAATAAAAAATTATTTAGGGATGAATTCAATCGCTACATTATATGCGCAAAAGCATCAAGAAATTGCGTCAACGCTCTTAAAATTAAATAAGCAGGTGAATACCTTGAGCTTCATACGGCTATTCGTTATTCTTGGCGGTGGAGCGCTGTTGTTTTATACTTTTCAGTTGGAAAGTCTACCTCTGGTGTTCTTTTGTTTCTTTGCCTTGTTATTCCTTTTTGCGTATTTGGTGCGCCGGCAAAGTCAACTGGAACTTCAGAAAAATTATTTTGAAGCCTATTTAAAGGTACTTTCCAACGAACAGACCGTAGCTGAAGGGAAAGCAAACATGTATGCCCATGGAGAGCAATTTGAAGATGGCAACCATCCTTACGGTTCGGATATGGATGTATTTGGATCCCATTCTTTATTTGCCCAATTGAACCGCTCGACAACGAAGCAGGGTATTGACCTGCTGGCATCTTGGTTCAGTGCTCCTTTGGATAAGGAGCAGATCTGGCGCAATCAGGAAGCCTCGAAAGAATTGGAAAATGAATCGGAATGGATATGGGATTTTCAGGCAAAACTGCTGGCAAACCTAAATCATAAGCTGGATATTAAAGCTTTTTTGTCCAATTATTTTCAAGATCGAAATTTTAACTTTGGAAACGCCTTCATGCGCATGTATGTCAAGGTTGGTCCGGCTTTATTTGCGGTGGCGCTCATTGGTAGTTTTTTTATCCCCAAATTTGCGGCTGTCGCCACTATATTGGGCCTGTTTCATGTGCTTTGGGCTTTTGCCAAAGCAGGTAACATAAGTTTATTCTCCTCAAGAATAGATAAGATAGGCGGAATGCTGGAATCCTATGCCGATGCCATACAGGCTATTGAAAGCCATTCATGGAAGTCTGCATCGCTACAGGAAATGGCGAATGAATTAAAGCAAGGCAATCATGCTGAACCTATTTCAAGAGCGTTTAAAAAACTCGCCAAACTGATCAATAATCTGGATGCGCGAAATAATGTATTCGTTGGTCTGTTTCTGAATCTTTTTTTGCTTTGGGATTTTAGACAGGTATTGGCGATTATAGATTGGAAAAATAAGTATGAACAGGAAATTTTGAATTCATTTGATACCCTGGCAAAAGTAGAGGCCGTGAATAGTCTGGCCATCTGGAAAAGAAACCACCCAACTTATATTTACCCGGTCATTTTAAACCGTCCTAACGAAGATAAGATTGAAGCACATGGCGTTTTCCATCCGCTGATTCCGAGCGAACAGGTTGTTGCCAATGATTATACAAGTATGGATCATCGGGTTGCATTGGTCACCGGATCCAATATGGCGGGGAAAAGTACGTTCTTGCGGACAATTGGAATAAATGCCGTTCTGGCCTATGCCGGAGCCAGCGTTGCCGCTACAACATTTCGGCTACCGATTTATAAGCTTATATCCTATATGCGTATCCGGGATAACCTGAATGAAAGTACCTCTACCTTCAAGGCAGAGCTCAATCGAATGAAATTTATATTAGATACAGTCGCTTCCTATACGGATAGTTTCTTCCTGATTGATGAAATGCTACGTGGTACAAATTCGGTGGACAAGTATTTGGGATCCCGTGCGATTATCAAAAAATTAGTCCGCTTGGAGGGGAAAGGTATGGTGGCTACACATGATCTGCAACTGTCCAGTTTGGAGCAGGAGTTTCCGGGAGAAATCAAAAATTATCATTTTGACATTCAGGTGGACGAGGGGCAGATGCTGTTTGACTATAAATTGAAGACCGGAGAGTGTAAGATCTTCAATGCCTCGTTGTTACTAAAGGGTATAGGGGTGGATATCGAAGAAAATATTGGATAAAAATGACTCAATTGTTTTGGGATAGCCTTACATTTGTGTCCTCTTAAATCCACAAAATTAACACAATAAATGACTTTACAAGAACGTATTGATTTATCGGAAACGCATGTATGTACAACAGTATTTCCTTTTCTGACAAATCATCACGATACCTTATTCGGCGGAAAGGCAATGTCCATTATGGATGAAGTGTCTTTCATGGCGGCTACGAGATTCTGCCGCAAAACTTTAGTGACCGTGTCCACCGACCGTATTGATTTCAATAAGGCAATTCCTTCGGGAAGTATTATTGAAGCGATCGCACGTGTCCAAAACGTCGGACGTACCAGTCTCAAGGTGAAAGTTGAAATATTTTTGGAACACATGTATAAAGAAGGACGCGAACTGGCCATAGAAGGTGTTTTTACCTTTGTTGCTTTGGATGAAAATAAGCAGCCAATTCCTGTCTTAGAGGGGCTAGATATAGAATGATCTTCCTAATTTAACTGGGATACTTTTGGTTGCGATGGCAAAAGATTTAAAAACGGGTGGAGTAATCCACCCGTTTTTGTGTTTATTCACTACGTTTGACCGGACTAAGTTCTTTTAATTCTTCTTCGGTAAAGAGCCGATAATGTACTTTAAAGGTTTTTCCTAGCGGTGTTTCCAACGAAAAACCACCGGGACCGAAACCTTCCAGCACATCAAGGGTGAAGTGGGCATGTTTCCAGTACTCAAACAAATCCCGGTCTACCCAAAACTCATATCCCTCAACCAATCCGATCATGGCATCATTCATCCGCGGAAAATACCCCCCTTTTTCGAAACATTGAGGTTGAGTGCCCTCACAGCAACCGCCTGCCTGATAAAACATCAATGCACCGTGTTGTGCTTCAAGTGTATGAATGAGCTCCTTGGCTTTGTCCGTACTATCTATTCTGTTGGTCATTGTTAAAAGAACCCTAGTTTTTCCTTGCTGTATGAAATTAACATATTTTTTGCCTGACGATAATGGGCAAGCATCATCTTGTGATTTTCTCTACCAATTCCGGATTGTTTGTATCCTCCGAATGGGGCGCCAGCTGGATAAGAGTGATATTGATTAACCCAAACACGGCCTGCCTGGATGGCGCGTGGAACTTGATAAAGCTGATGTGCATCTCTGGTCCATACACCGGCGCCGAGACCATACATAGTGTCGTTGGCAAGGGCAATAGCCTCTTGCTCATCTTTGAACGTTGTAACAGCCAGGACCGGACCAAAAATTTCCTCCTGGAAAATACGCATCTTATTATTTCCCTTGAATAGCGTTGGTTTGATGTAGTAACCTTCTTCAAAACCTGCACCGACATTATTTTCGTCTCCGCCGGTTAGCACTTCGGCTCCTTCTTGTTTACCCAGTGTGATATAAGACATGATTTTGTCTTTTTGAATTTTGGAAGCTTGGGCGCCCATCATTGTTGTCGGATCCAATGGATCACCAACTTTGATCTGATTGACCCGATCAATGACACGTGCAATAAACTTATCGTAGATATCCTCCTGGATCAATAAGCGCGAGGGGCATGTGCATATTTCTCCCTGATTAAGGGCAAATAAAACAGCACCTTCGATCGCTTTGTCCAAGAATGCATCGTCAGCATCCATGACTGAGCTGAAGAATATGTTTGGGGATTTTCCACCCAATTCCAGTGTTACGGGGATAATATTTTCTGTAGCGTATTGCATGACCAACCGGCCCGTTGCGGTGGAACCTGTAAAGGCTGCCTTCGCAACTTTTGGATTTGTTACCAAGGCCCTGCCCAGTTCGGAACCAAAACCATTGACAATATTTACCACACCTGCAGGTATCAGGTCGCCAATAATTTCCATGAGGACCAGAATTGATGCCGGTGTACTTTCTGCCGGTTTTAAAACAACGGTATTTCCGGCAGCAAGAGCTGGGGCAAGTTTCCATACCGCCATTAAAATTGGGAAATTCCATGGAATGATCTGTGCAATAACGCCTATCGGTTCGTGCACAATCAAGGAAACGGTATTGCTGTCTAATTCGGTTATTGATCCCTCTTCGGCGCGGATTACTCCCGCAAAGTATCTAAAATGATCAATGGCAAGCGGGATATCTGCATTTAGCGTTTCACGTACCGCTTTTCCGTTATCTATGGTTTCTACTGCGGCAATATATTCCAGATTAGCCTCGATGCGGTCTGCAATTTTGTTGAGAATAATGCTGCGTTCGGTTGCCGATGTTTTTCCCCAGGTCTCAAAGGCTTTGGATGCCGTGTCAACTGCCAGATCGAGATCTTCTTTCGTTGAATGCGCGACCTGGGTATATACTTTACCATCCACCGGTGAGATGTTGTCAAAATATTTTCCCTGGATCGGGGCAACAAATTTGCCGCCAATGTAATTGTCGTATCGTTCTTTGAACGATGGTCTTTGAATTGCGCTCATATGATTTATTATTACTTATTTTTAATCCCTTCTTATCAAAGTTAGCCAGCAATTATTCAATACCGTAGCATTATTGAAGCAAAGCATAGCAGCATCGTTGCAGTAAAAGCATAGCATATTATTCCAAGATACCCCGAAACAAATGCTTGATTTTTTTTGTTATATTTGATTGATTACCAATTATATTTAGTTGATGCGATATGAAGGATAGGACACTGATTCATACATTGCCATTTTCTCAGGGAAGAGAACTCAGTACGCTGGTGGAAAACCGCCGCGCATTTACATTGGATAGCCTGGAACTGAATATATATGAGACATATCGTGTGTCTGAATATGTACCCCTGCGGTTTGATGACCTGGTCATGATCAATATGATTCAAGGGAAGAAAATTATGCACCTGGATCATATGAAAGCTTTTGACTATCTACCCGGACAGATGATCGTATTGCCATCCATGGTCGGTATGCATATTGATTTTCCGGAAGCTACACTGGAGCAGCCTACACAGTGTTCGGCGCTCACTATCCGGAAAGAGAAAATAGAAGCAGTATTGGATTATTTAAATGAATTTTATCCAAAGGAACAGTTGGACCGCTGGCATATTGATCCGGAACTTTTTCATCTTTATAATTCCAACGAACTGGCCGAATTGGTTAATAAATTATTTCAGATTATTATAAGCGAAAATCCGCTTAAAGATGTTTTGGCAGATCTTACGTTTAAGGAGCTTACGATTCGATTGCTGCAGTCGCAGTCTCTTATGGCGTTGAAGGTGGGGAAATCGCCTAATAAGGTACTTGTTCATTTACAGGAATTTATCCGTAGGAATATTACCGAGAAGATATCGATAGAACTATTGGAGAAGGCCGCGCACATGAGCAAGGCCAGTTTGACCAGGATGTTCAATCGGGAACTTGGGCTTAGCCCAATGGAATATGTGATTCAGCAGCGTATTCATAAAGCTAAGCAGTTGTTGCTCTTGACCCGTAATGTTAAGGAGTCCTGTTTTGGGGCAGGATTCAATGATGTCAATTATTTTGTCCGGCTGTTTAAAAATAGGGTAGGCATCACGCCAGGAGCATTTGTCCTGACGCAATGGCAAAGTTAGAATTTCATAACGCGATCAAGCTCACGTTTGACATCTCTTTCCTTTATATTTTCCCGTTTATCGAAGTCTTTTTTACCTTGTGCAAGGGCAATTTCAACTTTTGCAAAACCACGTGAGCTGATAAATATGCGCAATGGAACAATTGTAAAACCCCGTTCTTCACCTTTTTCTTTTAGTTTCTTAAGTTCTTTTTTTGTCAGCAGAAGCTGGCGGTCGCGTTTTGCTTCATGGTTGTAAAATGAACCCATGGAATATTCGGCAATATGCATGTTACGAATGTAAAGCCCATCTTCGAAGAAACTGCAGAAACTATCGTTAATATTTGCTTTTCCCTCCCGTATTGATTTTATTTCTGTGCCTAAAAGTCGAATTCCAGCAACGTATCTGTCCAGTAGATGATACTCAAAAGAAGCTTTTTTATTTTTTATATTGATATCTGAAGATAAAGCCATATATTGTTGTATATTAGTAAGTCTATACCATTGCTAGTGCAATGAACCTAAATGTAACTAATTATAGGATAATTTAAAGTTCGCAAATATAATTATTAAAATTGTCTTATTTTATAGTAGAATTGTGTGGGGAAGATGTTAGGGGAGTATTAAAATAAAATTAACTGTTTTGGGCGGTGTGTTAAAAATATGACTAAATTTAAGTGAAAGTCAGATTATGTTTTCGTATGTTTGCAACGTTTTTTGGAATTATTGTGAATATAGACAACGTAGAATTTCAACTTACATTGTGGATAGAGCAGATTTTTATTCGAAGACAGAGTTTTTTATATAAAAGTCCAATTCGAGAATTTTGTTTGTTACAATAACATCTAAAAGTTAGAAATAGTTTTAGAAATACCTTTTTATCGCATGAGTAAAGGAAAGTTAGGCGAAAAAATATCGCAATTTAAGATTGTAGAGGAGTTAAAAGCTAAAGGCTTATATGCCTATTTTAGGCCTATTCAATCAAAACAAGATACCGAGGTAAAAATCGATGGTAGACGTGTATTGATGTTCGGCTCTAACTCTTATTTAGGGTTAACGACTGATATACGTATTATAAAAGCAGCGCAAGATGCTTTGGAGAAGTATGGTACTGGATGTGCTGGATCGCGTTTCTTAAACGGTACCTTGGATATTCACGTAGAACTGGAAGAAAAACTATCTGCTTATGTAGGTAAAGAGGCCGCGATTCTGTTTAGCACAGGATTCCAATCCAATCTTGGTCCTTTGTCTTGTCTGATGGGACGTAACGATTATATTTTGCTGGATGAACGTGATCACGCATCTATTATTGATGGAAGCCGTTTATCATTTGCGAAAGTGATCAAATACGGTCACAACAATATGGACGATCTGCGCGCTAAATTATCGAGATTGCCTGAAGAAAGTGCAAAACTAATTTGTACGGACGGTATCTTTAGTATGGAAGGTGATATTGTTAACTTACCGGAACTTACTACGATAGCCAATGAGTTTGATGCTGCCGTTATGGTGGACGATGCACATAGCTTGGGTGTTATTGGACATAAAGGCGCTGGTACAGCGTCGCATTTTGGGCTTAATGACGATGTAGATTTGATCATGGGTACGTTTAGTAAATCATTAGCTTCTTTAGGTGGATTCGTAGCGGGCGATGCTGATGTGATTGATTTCTTGAAACACAATGCACGTTCAGTGATGTTTAGTGCGTCAATGACGCCAGCTTCTGTTGCTTCTACATTGAAAGCGTTGGAGATTATTCAAAATGAACCTGAACACATTGAAAAATTATGGAAAAATACGGATTACGCCAAAGCGCAATTATTAGATCATGGTTTTGATCTAGGCGCTACGGAAAGTCCTATTTTGCCAATATTTATTCGTAGCAATGAAAAAACCTTCTGGGTGACTAAAATGCTCCAAGATGATGGTGTATTTGTTAACCCGGTTGTTTCTCCGGCGGTTCCTGCGGAGGAGTCTTTGATTCGTTTTTCATTGATGGCGACACATACTTATGACCAAATCGATGAAGCAATTGAGAAGATGGTTAAAGTATTCAAACAAGCTGAAGTTGAAACATTAATATAAAATCTAATCGTATATGATTCAGATTGTACCCGTTGAAACAAAGAAACAAAAACGGCTGTTTATAGATTTCCCTCATAGCCTCTATGCGGGAAATCCTAATTATGTACCGGCCTTATTTCTTGAACAAAACGATTTGCTTTCCCCTGACAAGCATCCCTTTTACAAACATTCCCAAGCACAACCCTTTCTAGCTTTTCGTAATGATGAGATCGTTGGCCGAATCTGCGCGATTTGGAACAACAACCACAACGCCTTTAATCATGTCAATGAAGGGCAATGGGGTTTTTTTGATTGCATCGATGATCAGGAGGTGGCTAATGCTTTGTTTGAAACTGCTGAAAAATGGGTGAAAGCTAAAGGTGGAGATACCATCGTCGGCCCTATCAATTTGTCAACCAATGATACGGTAGGGCTTTTGGTTGAGGGCTTTGATAGACCACCAGTGGCGATGATGCCCTACAATTCACCCTATTACATGGATTTGATTACCAATGCCGGTTATGGACAGAAGGTAGATCTTAGGGCGTATCTGGTCATGGAGCAAACTGCCGATAAGCGCTCTGTAAAGCTTTTGGATAAGTTGGAGGAACGTTTAAAAAGATCAGGAATTACATTGCGCCAATTTAATGTTAAGGATTTTAAAAACGAAGCTGCCAAGGTTCGTGATATCTATAATAGAGCTTGGGATAAAAATTCAGGATTCGTTCCGATGACGGAAGATGAATTTAACTATACAGCTAAAGATCTGAAGATGATCCTCGATCCACGTTTTGCCATTGTGGCCGAAAAAGACGGAGAGCTCGTTGGTTTTGGCTTAGGTATCCCCGATATCAATCAAATTCTTATCAAAGTGAAGAAAGGCCGTTTACTTCCTACGGGTATTTTTAAGTTGTTGTTCGGAAAGAAAAAAATCAATTTGCTACGGGTATTGATGTTGGGTGTATTGGAAGATTATCGCAAGCTTGGTATTGAAGCTTGTTTGTACGGCCGAATTATTAGAGAATCAAAAGATTCTAATATAAAAGGGGCTGAATGTTCGTGGATGTTGGAGCATAATTATATGATGAACCATGCCATTGAACAAATGAATGGAGAATTGTACAAACGGTATCGTTTGTATCAAAAATCATTATGATAGAAAAAATATTAATCACTGGAGCGAGTGGTTTTGTGGGTTATCATTTGACAAGGGCGGCGAAGGAAGCCGGAATGGAAGTTCATGCTGCCGTTAGAAAGTCGAGTGACGTTTCAGAAATTCGTTCTGTTGTGGATAAATTTGTTTATCCTGATTTCACTGATGAAGCTTCCATCAAAGCTTTATTGGAATCGGAAAACTATACCTATGTCGTACATGCAGCGGCAATGACGCGTGCCAAACGCGAAGAAGATTTAGAACAGGTCAATGTTGGTTATACCAAAAACTTGGCGTCGGCCTGTTTTTCATTGGAAAACCCAATCCGCAGATTTGTATTTGTAAGTAGTCTTGCAGCCATAGGACCTGTTCCTTATGCATCCAATTTAATTGATGAATGTAATCCCTACTGCCCAGTGACAGCTTATGGTCGAAGCAAAAGCAAGGCGGAACTCGCATTGAGTGAGTTTGAGGGACAACCGGTGACAATTTTACGGCCTACAGCAGTATATGGTCCCAGAGAGAAAGATATTTTTATTCTTTTCAAGACAATGAACGGTGGAATGGATGCCTATGTCGGAAGATCTCCTCAAAAGCTAAGCTTTATTTATGTGACGGATCTAGTTCAAGCGATTTTAAACGCTTGCCGTTTTGATCAAGGAGGGAAAAGAGTATACAATCTGAGTGATGGTCAGGTCTATGATAGATATGAAATGGCCAAAATTTTTAAAGAGTTCACGCAGAAGAAAATGATCCGGATGCATATTCCCTTGGGGATTGTCAAAGCAGTGGCTGTAATCTTTGAACGTGTATATAAAAATTCAAAAACAATACCTGTACTATATCCAGAGCGACTGAATGAACTTACAGCAGAAAATTGGGGCTGTGATATTTCATTGGCTCAAAGCCAAATACAATACCAACCTAAATATAATTTGAAAGCGGGCTTAGAGGAGGCACTGGCTTGGTATAAAGAAAATAAATGGTTATAATCACAGATAATGAGTGAGTTTAAAATAAATAAAAAGCTTTTTCAAGATCGAAAAAGAACAAATATCCTGAGTGAACCCGAACAAAAGTTGATTACATACCTCGTGCCGAGGGTTCCGAATTGGATTACTTCTGATGGCCTTACGGCGATCGGTTTTTTGGGATCCCTGATGGTTTTAGGGAGTTTTTTACTAGCAGAATATGTTGATATCCGTTATTTACTTTTAGGTATTCCTGGTTTTTTTGTACAATGGTTTGGTGATTCATTGGATGGACGTATTGCATTTTATCGGAATAAATCACGCCGTTGGTATGGATTTGCACTCGATATTGTAATGGATTGGATCAGTACGGTATTTATCGGATTGGGATATGTACTCTATACGACAGGTGATTTTAAATATCTCGGCTTTACGTTGGTCTCCTTATATGGATGGGCGATGATTATATCCCAACTTCGGTATAGAATTACTGATAAGTATACCATAGATGCCGGAATCTTGGGGCCGACAGAAATACGTGTGATTATTTCCTTGGTGATGTTATTGGAGGTATTGATGCCCGGTTCCATTAATTGGTGTGTATTTGTGATTTGCTTGTTGCTTTTTATTATTAATGCAAATGATACACGTCTGTTGTTAAAATTGGGGGATGCGAAGGATAAGGAAGATAAACTGAAAAAACAACAAGAGGAGGCGGGCTAAATATGTCTTCAAGGGTTGTTATTTTTCTAAAAGCACAATTGTCCGCCTTTCTGGGCGGATTGTTTGATTTTGGTGTATATTCTGCCTGTTATAAACTGTTACACATTAGCGCGCCTTTCTCCAATGCAATCAGCGGTAGCCTTGGCGCTGTCGTAAACTTCTTGATCAATCGGTATTGGTCTTTTGGAAGCACGCAAAATTCTGTAGGTAGTCAGTTATGGAAGTTTGTAATTGTTGTCTGTGGCAGTATTCTGCTCAAATCTACTGGCATTCACTTTCTAGTGGACGTATACCATTTTAACTTTTTGTTTTCAAAGCTACTTGTTGAGTTGCTTGTTTCTTTAGGCTTTAATTATACACTTCAGCGTTTCTGGGTCTTTAAAGACGATGGGAAGTAATTTGTTTCCCTTTTCTTGTCGATTGAACGATGCCGTTCAGCTTAATATTGTTTTTTCTGTATATAGCTTTTTTTTGGACTTCTAATCCATTTTTTAAATTTTAAATTGGTGAAATTGCAATCTGTATTGATAACTCCAGGTTATTTGTAGATCGTTTCAGTGCTATTTTAATTTTGGTTGCCGGCGTTTGCATTTTGGATTATCATCGATAACCATAGCATTAACAGTTATATTCTTTTAAATAAAGCTAAGGCTATTTGGTTATAATACTAATTGTTCGCTATTGATTATATCTTAGTTTAGGAATAATCTAGATTTAAGTTAGCAATCCATTAGGTATAGTTTAGCTTTTACCTAAACTATACCTAACCAATACCTAAACTAAACCTAAACAAACCCTAACTAAACATTGAACTTATGCTGACCTTGGTGACTTCGCTTTTGCATTATATTTCTGCAGTTTCCGCGGTTTGTTTGCGCTTACGCTTTTTATGCCTGCCCACATTCGATCTTTCCAATCCCGGCTTCTTATTCTAGGGTATCCTTAATGTTTTCTATTAGCTAGTGCTGTGCTTTTTGGCTAAAAGCCGTTAAGGAGTCAGTACCCCAATCAAAAGAATAAGAGAAAGCTGCCCTGGAAGCCGCCTCATTCCCGGCCTTTCTGCTCCAGATTTCTCTCCTGGAGCTGTTTTGCTGACTTCGCATTTATCCTGCTTTGCCAGCTCGGAGGCTTCTGGTTGCACGGGGTAGCAGGCAAGTACCCTGTTAGCCATTCCGACGTTTCACGTATCGTTTCTCCGCTTTGCCTGCCCGTAAGCCTGCCCCCTAAGGCCCTCAGGTCAGCTTCCGGTAAAAACAATCCGTCAAGTTTCCAGCGAGTTAGGGGTAAAATGAAATAAATAAGAACAAAAGGCTTGGAAGTTTGTTAGTAATCTCCCTATCTTTGCACCACTCCGCAAGGGAGGAACGGTTGCTTCGAAAGAGGGATCAATGAAAAAAGAAGGGTTTAACGGGAGTTAGGCGCAGAAATTGGAAAAGAAAAAGAAAAAAAAACTTCAAAAGTTTTTTGGAAGTTCAAAAAAGATTTCTACCTTTGCAGTCCCAACGGAAACGGAGGGAAACATAAAAAGATAAAGACGGGCCTGGTGCCCATCGGAATATAGCGGATACGGAAGTTGAAGCGCAGAAGTTCTTTAAGAAAACACAATCATGTAAGCGTGACGAGTAGGAGACGAAAGTCATGAACAAATTCAAGAATTGGTTCAATTCGGTCCAAGATCAGAGATATAAAAAAAGAATTCTGATTATGTAAATAGTTGGAATCAAAAACTTC
Organism: Sphingobacterium athyrii; assembly: GCF_003071065.1. Lineage (GTDB taxonomy): Bacteria > Bacteroidota > Bacteroidia > Sphingobacteriales > Sphingobacteriaceae > Sphingobacterium > Sphingobacterium athyrii. The sequence goes on from NZ_QCXX01000004.1 coordinate 853,793, forward strand.
ATTTTACAATGGAGAGTTTGATCCTGGCTCAGGATGAACGCTAGCGGCAGGCCTAATACATGCAAGTCGGACGGGATCCATCGGAGAGCTTGCTCAAAGATGGTGAGAGTGGCGCACGGGTGCGTAACGCGTGAGCAACCTACCTCTATCAGGGGGATAGCCTCTCGAAAGAGAGATTAACACCGCATAATATAACTATTCGGCATCGTCTGGTTATTAAATATTTATAGGATAG
>NZ_QCXX01000005.1 GCF_003071065.1 Sphingobacterium athyrii
CGAGTTAGAAACCGGATACAGAAAGGGCGGTATTTCAAGGTTGATTCCACGACTCCTGGCGAAGCCGCTTCAACATCTCCCGCCTATCCTACACATCCTGTACCCAATCTCAATGTTAAGCTATAGTGAAGGTGCATGGGGTCTTTCCGTCCCGTTGCGGGTAATCGGCGTCTTCACCGATACCACAATTTCACCGAGCTCATGGCTGAGACAGCGCCCAGATCGTTACACCATTCGTGCAGGTCGGAACTTACCCGACAAGGAATTTCGCTACCTTAGGACCGTTATAGTTACGGCCGCCGTTTACTGGGGCTTCGATTCAATGCTTCTCTTGCGATGACATCCCCTCTTAACCTTCCAGCACCGGGCAGGTGTCAGGCCTTATACCTCATCTTGCGATTTTGCAAAGCCATATGTTTTTGTTAAACAGTCGCCTGGGCCTTTTCACTGCGGCTGCTCATCACTGAGACAGCGCCCCTTCTCCCGAAGTTACAGGGCCATTTTGCCGAGTTCCTTAGCCATGACTCACTCGAGCACCTTAGGATTCTCTCCTCGACCACCTGTGTCGGTTTGCGGTACGGGTCTTCATAACCTGAAGCTTAGCGGGTTTTCTTGGAAGTCTGTTTACCTGCTCTATCAGCGCCACCGGAGCTTTGCTGTACTATTGGGTTTCAGCTAGAGTTGCGGATTTGCCTACAACCCAATACCTACGCCTTTCAACGAACTATTCCGTCAGTTCGCGGCAGTGTCACTACTCCGTCACCACATCGCAGTTATGAAGAGTACTGGAATATTAACCAGTTGTCCATCGGCTTGCCCCCTTCGGGTGCGCCTTAGGTCCCGACTGACCCTGATCCGATTAACGTTGATCAGGAAACCTTGGTCTTTCGGTGGGCGGGTTTCCCACCCGCCTTATCGTTACTTATGCCTACATTTGCTTTTCCATACGGTCCAACACCCATTACCAGGTATCTTCGCCCCATATGGAATGCTCCCCTACCAGATGCATATATCTCAATGCAAATCCATAGCTTCGGTACCGTTCTTGATGCCCGTTTATTATCCACGCCCGGCCGCTCGACTAGTGAGCTGTTACGCACTCTTTAAATGAATGGCTGCTTCCAAGCCAACATCCTAGCTGTCTGGGCAACCGGACCTCGTTAGTTCAACTTAGAACGGATTTGGGGACCTTAGCTGATGGTCTGGGTTCTTTCCCTCTCGGCCTTGGACCTTAGCACCCAAAGCCTCACTGCCGGCCATATCTGATAGCATTCGGAGTTCGTCTGGATTTGGTAGGATTTGACTCCCCCGCACCCAATCGGTAGCTCTACCTCTATCAGACTCCATGCCGACGCTGTTCCTAAAAACATTTCGGGGAGTACGAGCTATTTCCCAGTTTGATTGGCCTTTCACCCCTACCCTCAGGTCATCCGGAAACTTTTCAACGTTTATCGGTTCGGTCCTCCATTACATGTTACTGCAACTTCAACCTGCCCAAGGGTAGATCACAAGGTTTCGCGTCTACCTCATCTGACTATGCGCCCTATTAAGACTCGCTTTCGCTTCGGCTGCGTCCCTGAAGGACTTAACCTTGCCAGACAAGAGTAACTCGTAGGCTCATTATGCAAAAGGCACGCTGTCACAGGACCTGCCTGCTCCAACCGCTTGTAAGCACACGGTTTCAGGTTCTTTTCACTCCCCTGTTCGGGGTTCTTTTCACCTTTCCCTCACGGTACTGGTTCACTATCGGTCTCTCAGGAGTATTTAGCCTTACCAGATGGTGCTGGTGGATTCCCACAGGATTTCTCCGGTCCCGCGGTACTCAGGATACCACTATGTCAACATTCTTTACCTGTACGGGGCTCTCACCCTTGTCGCGCAGTTTCCCACCTGCTTCCAGTTCATAGCGCTGTACAATGTCGTGGTCCTACAACCCCGACCATGCCGTAACATGATCGGTTTGGGCTATTTCCCGTTCGCTCGCCACTACTTGGGAAATCATTGTTATTTTCTTCTCCTACGCCTACTTAGATGTTTCAGTTCAGCGCGTTCGCGTTTTATACGACTATTCTTCAAATAGTCAGGTTGCCCCATTCGGAAATCTCTGGATCAAGTCGCATTTGCCAATCCCCAAAGCTTATCGCAGCTTATCACGTCCTTCTTCGCCTCTGAGAGCCTAGGCATCCCCCGTGTGCCCTTATTTACTTTCTTCACCGGCATAGCCTTTTGCTACTATGCGGCTGCTTTTGATATATACACCAGCATGCTACGCAATGATTCGTTCGGCCTTGACCGAGGGTCTCCTCATCACATCAGGCACATACCAGCATTGTCTCTACTGTTGTCTTCTCTTGTAATTTTTTTTCTCTTTCAATATGTCAAAGAACTCTTTTTCCGGTATTTTATGATGTGTACCGTTATACGCATCCCCGGAGACGTGGAGAATAACGGATTCGAACCGTTGACCCCCTGCGTGCAAGGCAGGTGCTCTAGCCAGCTGAGCTAATTCCCCTTATGTTTTCGTAGTCCCGAGCAGATTTGAACTGCTGACCCCTACATTATCAGTGTAGTGCTCTAACCAACTGAGCTACGGGACTAGCTATTCTGTTCATCTCTTCTCTCAGGGACCGCTCCATTAGGGGCGGGCACTTTCTTCTGATGTTTTTTCTTCTTTTGCAATCATATGTAACGTGACGAGCACCGGTCCGCGATACTCTAGAAAGGAGGTATTCCAGCCGCACCTTCCGGTACGGCTACCTTGTTACGACTTAGCCCCAATTATCGGTTTTACCCTAACACGCTCCTTGCGGTCACATGCTTTAGGTACCCCCAACTTTCATGGCTTGACGGGCGGTGTGTACAAGGCCCGGGAACGTATTCACCGCGTCATTGCTGATACGCGATTACTAGCGAATCCAACTTCATGGGGTCGAGTTGCAGACCCCAATCCGAACTGTGAATGGCTTTTAGAGATTAGCATCATATTGCTATGTAGCTGCCCGCTGTACCATCCATTGTAGCACGTGTGTAGCCCCGGACGTAAGGGCCATGATGACTTGACGTCGTCCCCACCTTCCTCACTGTTTGCACAGGCAGTCTGTTTAGAGTCCCCACCATTACATGCTGGCAACTAAACATAGGGGTTGCGCTCGTTGCGGGACTTAACCCAACACCTCACGGCACGAGCTGACGACAGCCATGCAGCACCTAGTTTCGTGTCCCGAAGGACGGATGCGTCTCTGCATCCTTCACTAACTTTCAAGCCCGGGTAAGGTTCCTCGCGTATCATCGAATTAAACCACATGCTCCTCCGCTTGTGCGGGCCCCCGTCAATTCCTTTGAGTTTCACCCTTGCGGGCGTACTCCCCAGGTGGATAACTTAACGCTTTCGCTGGGACGCTGGCTGTCTATCGCCAACATCGAGTTATCATCGTTTAGGGCGTGGACTACCAGGGTATCTAATCCTGTTCGATCCCCACGCTTTCGTGCATCAGCGTCAATACCAGCTTAGTGAGCTGCCTTCGCAATCGGAGTTCTAAGACATATCTATGCATTTCACCGCTACTTGTCTTATTCCGCCCACTTCAAATGGATTCAAGCCCATCAGTATCAAAGGCACTGCGATGGTTGAGCCACCGTATTTCACCCCTGACTTAATGGGCCGCCTACGCACCCTTTAAACCCAATAAATCCGGATAACGCTCGGATCCTCCGTATTACCGCGGCTGCTGGCACGGAGTTAGCCGATCCTTATTCTTCCGGTACATTCAGCCAGGTACACGTACCTGGGTTTATTCCCGGACAAAAGCAGTTTACAACCCATAGGGCAGTCATCCTGCACGCGGCATGGCTGGTTCAGGCTTCCGCCCATTGACCAATATTCCTTACTGCTGCCTCCCGTAGGAGTCTGGTCCGTGTCTCAGTACCAGTGTGGGGGATTCTCCTCTCAGAGCCCCTAGACATCGTCGCCTTGGTAAGCCGTTACCCTACCAACTAGCTAATGTCACGCGAGCCCATCTCTATCCTATAAATATTTAATAACCAGACGATGCCGAATAGTTATATTATGCGGTGTTAATCTCTCTTTCGAGAGGCTATCCCCCTGATAGAGGTAGGTTGCTCACGCGTTACGCACCCGTGCGCCACTCTCACCATCTTTGAGCAAGCTCTCCGATGGATCCCGTCCGACTTGCATGTATTAGGCCTGCCGCTAGCGTTCATCCTGAGCCAGGATCAAACTCTCCATTGTAAAATGAAGTTTTTGATTCCAACTATTTATAATAATCAGAATTCTTTTTTTATATCTCTGATCTTGGATCGAATTGAACTAATTCTTGAATTTGTTCATGACTTTCGACTTTCGTCTGTCTACTCGTCACGCTTACATGATTGTGTTTTCTTAAAGAACTTTTGTCGCTTCAACTTCCGTATCCGCTATATTCCGATGGCATTGCGCCGTCTTTATCTTTTTTGTTTTTCCCTTCGTTTCCGTTGGGACTGCAAAGGTAGAAATCTTTTCTGAACTTCCAAAAACTTTTTGAAGTTTTTTTTTCTTTTCTCTTTTCTCGATTTCCGCGTTTAAAATAAACTCAGCGGGATTTTAAATCCTGTCAAGCTCTCGTTAAACCCTTCTTTTTTCATGATTTCTTCTTTCGAAGTAACCGTTCCTCCCTTGCGGAGTGGTGCAAAGATAGGGAGTTTTCGGGCAGACTTCCAAGCCTTTTGTTTTATTTTCTTTTCATATAACCCTAACTGGCTGGACATGTGGCTGATTGTTTTTCCGCAGGAGGCCTTTCCGCGCCCGAAAGGCGGGTTATCCGCGGATCCGAAGCGGAAACGCGACAAAACGGAGAACAACAGCGCAGCCCAGCGTTTAATGCCTTACATATGTATAATAGAGATAGGATGTGATTGAACCCCGAAACCAAAGAAACAGAGGGTGGCAGAGCTTGCAATATCTAGTACCCGCTCTGCAGTTATAGCAAGAGCAACAAAACCGTCTACCAGTGCACTTGGTTCAGTTTGGAATTTACGTAGGATTCCCGGACCTGTAATTTTTGGTGCAGGGATTAGCTTACCGTAGACTTTGATCAACCTTTACTTTAGTATATGCTTTACTTAGGTTTTATTTAGGTTTAGTTTAGGTATAGATTCCTTTTATTAGAAAAAACAAACATGATCCCTAGAGTATTTTACGCAATCGATTGATTTCTTTATTTATTTTTTTTATAACCAACAAATTACTTATTTCAACCTGACCAATAAACTTAAAGAAATATGAGGGCCATAATTCTCTTATTAGCCATGTTGTCGATTTTGAGCAAAATAGACGTTAAAGGCCAAAATCTAATTTATGCAAAAGACATTCCAACTGAAAAGCTTAGGATAATTCCCGAAACAACACAAGGGGGAACCGTCTCCGATCTGTTAACTGACCTTGAATATATTCCTTTAAAAGGAAACAAGAATCAGCTCCTAAGCAATGTCGTTGAAATGAACTGCAATGCTGAGCGAATAGGAGTATTAAATTCAAAAGGTGAATTTTACCTCTATGATATCCGCGGCAATCTGTTGAAAATTATAAATAGTGTAATCGGTAATCTTTACTCAAGGAAAATAGAGGATTGTATATCGACTTACCGAATTTACATAGGGCTATCGTAATAATTTAACGCAATATTTTATGCTATCTTTAACTTATTTCCCTCGGAAATTCGGTTTCAAATAAGATGCGATAAGAATAATAAATTTTATCAAGAAAGCCAGTAACTAAAATTTAAGAACCATGCGCCTTATTTTACTCACCATAATTACTCTATTTGCTTCACTGCACTTAAAGGCACAAAGCCGCAGCATTTATATTCACACCGACAGGGATTATTATATTCCTACCGACACGGTCTGGTTTAAAGCCTACCTGCTCGAAGATGGAAGGCCTGCCAATACAGTATTCAACCTCTATATGCGCATGGCCAATGACGAAGGAATAGAATTTCAACGATCTGTCGCGATGGTCACCGAGGGCATAAGTGCAAGCTTTTTTATTATTCCTCCAGACTTCAAAGGAAACAATATTTACATCAATGCTTACGCACGAAGTCAGCCATATTGTGTACAGAAGCCTTACTTTAAAAAACTAGGCGTATTACATTTCGATGAGGCACAAACATCATCTGCTGCTCACCCAAAATCCAAACAAACATTCTTACATATAAAGCCCAGCGGTGGAATATTATTAAGCGGAATTGAAAATCAGGTTCTATTTCATGCACTCGACCAATCTGGTTTACCTTTTATGACAAAGGGGAGCTTGCTGGACGATCAAAACAAACAGATCACGACATTTGAAACCGATTCAGCAGGACTAGCCGAAGTAACCTTCATCCCATCGACGTCAGCCCGCTATAGGATCGAATGGGTAGACGCCAAAGGGGATCTTCGAAGAAATAGCTTGCCGCAAGCAGTCCTAGGCACTAAAGCCCATATCGTGGCAGACACAAATTTAACAAGCATTCAATTACAAAGTAATAATGAAGCACAAACAGTCTATATAAAAGCGAGCATTGGTCAACGGCTCCTGTTTTCGCAGAACATTGAGGTCTCAAGCGCCAAGAAAACCAATATTCCAATTCAAAATAGTGATTTGGAATATGGAATTATGCAAGTACAAATAAGCGATAGTCAGGGAAATGTACTTTCCAAACAAAGTCAGCTGATTGGGCAAAATACAATCGAAATCACGCCTCGAGTAAGTATTGAGCAAGGCACAGGAAGCAAATCTGCAAATAGGCTGTCTTTAACACTTCCGAAGACAATTGAGCGAGCAAGTTTGTCAATTTCGATCACCGACATCGACGTACCTATTGACAGCTCTAGTAATATCGTAACCGATCTTATTTTCAAACCCATAACTGCATATGAAATTCCAAGTGCATTAAAAATCTTGCAATCGACCAAACATAAAGACCTTTTTATTCAAAGTCAATCCTGGCTTTCGGAAGTTTGTCCCACAGACTCAGTTATACAACCTGATACCTTGATTGTATTAAGCGGTCAGATCAGCATGCAGGCTAATACATGGCCAAAATTCTACAAACGCTATCTGAAATACAACCAGCGCAACTTCAAAGAAACCGGAAAAAGAAGGGGGATCTCTTTTGGTTACAAAGATTTTCAAAGACTTGGGTTCAAATACACCGAAGCCGAAATGGATTCTCTCGGTAGGTTTACAGTGCCCAACTTAATTGTCTTTGATTCTATGGATACGCGCGTCAGCCAGATCCATTCTTTATTGAAATTTTATCCTTTCAAAGTCAATTACACTTTTGTAGCCCCAAACAAATATAAGACTCCATTTTACATCCCTATTTCTAAAGCAGGTCAAAAGCCAGGATATTCTAAACCGCAGGAGCATACAAATTTTAAGAGCTATTACTATACAGATGCTAAAGGAAATCGCATTCTCCCAACTGTTAATGTTAAACGCTTAACAAAGAGACAACGCGATATCTCACTTTTAGAACGTCGATTCAAGCTGCAAGATATTCCAACCAATCTCGAACCGGATCAAATATTGCTTCCATTACTAGACGAGGAAGTCCAGAAAAGAGACATGTCCTTGTACGATTATCTCCGTCGACATTTGAATGGATATAATTACGTGACTTATCTAAATGGACAGAGAAAACGTGATCCAGACCGAGCTTTTTTAATGGCCGACGTTTCTAACTATGCCTATATCAAATGTTATCGCTCATTTCCGCCTGCAAACGGAGCCGCAGCAGTCTTAATTTTCGAACTAGCACCATCAGAAAAAGATCGAGATTTTGGTAAATATGTAGACGAACAGACCATATTGGGTTATATGCCTATCAAGCAGTTCACCCAACGCGACTATTCTAGTGAGATTGACAAGGAACTAACGCCAGAGGATAATCGCATGACACTCTATTGGGATCCATTTGTTTCCATAGATAGTACTGCGGCATCCAAGCAGATCAAATTTTTCAACAACAGTAAGGCCAAAGGGTTCTGTATTACTATCCAAGGTGTCTGCAACACCGGTCAGCTTGTTTACTATCGCCGTATCTTCAATAGTCCAAGATCTGAACGCCCAGAAAAATAGGAATACGATTCACTTAGCCTATGGCTCCGGAATCCCGTCGAAATACTTACTGAATTAAAATCCTTCTGTCACTCATCGGAAGAATCAAAAAAAATTTCCCCAGAAAGTCATTCACTCGCTGGGGAAATTCAAATCAGACATCTTATCCCGGTATATGGATTAGCCGGGTTGTCCTTCCTTTTCTAGATTTAAAAACGGATTATTTAAGCACTATTGGGGCATATCCCGCAGCTCTAAATTCCGCCAAATGCGTTGATGTCGCACCAGCGCCCATTGGCTCCGTCATAGTTATGCGGATATACCTGGCTTTGACCATCGATACATTATAATCATGCCATACTGCTGGACCAGCCGAATCAAAAAACAGGTCTTTACCAACCATAGTCCAACTCGCTTTGTCCAACGACGTTTCAATATTAAATGTTTTAAAACCACCCGTATTATTATTATGTCGCCGTATCATTCCAAACTGCGCAAAATTTTCCACGTTCCCCAAATCAACTATAAACCAATGTGGGTAGACCGGATTATTTGACGAAGACCAGGTCGAATGCCAATATGTTCCAATATCACCATCAATCAACGAGCTCGCTTTCCCATTTGCGGCCCCCTCCTGGGATTCGGTCGAAGATACCTCTGCAGACCAAGTCGACCTACTCAACAATGTGGGTGCCTTTACTTCAGCATTTTGCACAGGCGAGGTCAGGCCATCCGTTTCTACTGTAAAAGTAAAAGCGGTAGGCTTACCCTGAAGGTCGAATAATACTCTTTTTTCGACATCTGTGCTGTTATCTATCCGTACAGTTTTCGCTGCGCCATTCAATTGGTAATTCACGATAATGGTAGCCGGATCCTTAGCCGAATTTGTCCAAGCCAGTCCCCCATTATTCCCGTCCATAAAGGCAACCACTGTTTTTAGTATTCCTTTATAAGCCAATACTCCGGGCGCTTGCTTCCGCTCGTCCACAACTGCTACTTTCAATTCTTCATCCATAGTTAAGATCTTGAAAGCTACTTCCTTGGATTCGTCTGTCAGATTCGAGATAACGACCTCACTCTCTTTATTCGAATCAAAGGTTCGTACGATCTCTTTCCCATCAAGTTCATAGCTAATTTTTGTTGTAATGGCTCGATCTGAAGTTTTAGGGAATACAAATTTTATTCCTCCGGGAACGGGTTCCAAAGTAAGTCCAGTCAGCTTGTAGGCCGCTTCATAAGGTCCCGGCTTCAATGAAACCTTACTTAATTTTGATGCAGTTCCGTCCGAAGTGAAATATTGAACTGTAACCGTATAAACCTTATAATCTTTGAAAATGATAATTGTCGGCTCGTCAAATTTGCTCACCGTAACCATTTTCTCCTCAGCTCCCTCTGTATAGCGAATCTCTGCTTTGACGACGCGATCTGACAAAGCGGGCCAATGTATTTCTAGTTTTTGGTTAAAAGCCGATACAAAAGTCAAATTTGTTGGCTTTGCTGTTGGGCGTGTCTCCGTCACAATGGCTTCCTGATCCCCTTGCTGCGGAAACACAAGTTCTTCTTCTTTACAACTCCCCATACTCAGTAAAAAAGCTCCTAAAATGACATTAAATGCCCAGCTCATTTTAAAATTCCTTTTCATCTTTAAATAACATTTATTCCACCAGTACGATGGAGCTTAGTTTATAATCTATTTTCTTATTGCTTTGGCAAGAGGAACTCTACTTCGTATTTATTTAAAAACACCTGCCCTTCCAATTTCCAGTCCTTTAAGGTCCGCACTTCCAACCAATAAAATATCTGTGGAAAAAAGTCCGCTGCCTGAATAAACACGGCATTGTCACCTAACTCACAAGGCACTACTTCGGAAGTCATCCTGGAATGAAAGTCTCCAGTAAGTCCCATTGCACTTTTGCCCGCTACCTCATTTTGAATTGAACCATTTTCAGCAGGCGACATCTTCCAATAACCTTTCAAATTATTGGCGAAAGGAGATTTTGTCAATTCTTCCGCAGAACATAATGAGTTACGGATTTCATCTTGTGTAAAAGCCTTATTAAAGATGGATACATTCGACACATCAAAATCCACCAAATCATAGGATATATTTGGTCTATAGCCAAAAATCAAGGGATCATTTGTTTTGATATTGGCCACATTCATTCCAGATGTCGTCGTTTCTTGGGCTAATGTCCCATTGTTATAAATCTTGATATTGACCTGGTCATTTCCGATCGCTTTGATGACTGTGGTCATGGTATACCACTCGCCATTAACTTTCGCTGTTTGGCAAGTAGCCTCCTTAACACCATCACTGATCTTCACTTGCAAATCATTTCCCCAAGTAAAATACATCCAACCCGGAGTACCCAACGATGTATTCGAATCCTTGCCGAATATACCGGAGTACCAATAGTTATACGTATTTGGTTGATAGGTCGATGAAATAATGGTATTATTCAAATTAAATCTGAAGCGGGCAGAAATCGTTAATTCTTTGGTGGTCGCCAAATCATAGTCGCTCGAATTACCCAAATTATCACTGACAGCCCTTACACCCAGCGGCTTATTTCCAGTACCATCGTACCCCCACATCCGGACATAACTCATGGCTTTACCTGTCAATTCAACACCTTTAAAGTTTTTATTTTGAAATATGGCAAATGTATTCCGTTCTTCCATAGTTTTTCCGCCGTAAGAGTCGCCAATTCCGCCGTGGTTTGATGTTAAAATCACTAACCAGTCTTCATTTGGATAATTCTTGCGGGCAGATAGCCCTTTTGCTATTTCACCGATATAACCATCAACTTTCTTTAGGGCATTCGCATAATCGTTATTGCTCATTGTAAAGCCACCTTTTTCGCCCGCTTCCAATAAGGATGTAAATTGTACAATCATAAAGTCACTATTCTTGGTGTTAAACAAATCTAACACCTTCTTCTTGACGTCTTCATCAGTAGCTCCATTATAGGTTTCATTTGCACTTACAAGCAGCTTATCATTCAAGGTAACCGATCGTGATACGACGCTTGTCTTCATTGATGGGGCTACTGTTGCAATACGATACAACATAGACGGATAACCCGCGACATTTTCGTGTGGATCATCTTCGTTTGGTCTTGGAATATAAGACTCGTCAATAATATGATGGTTGGCGTATGTCACTCCACTCATCATAGTCATCCAAGAAGATGGGTTACTTGTATTTTCATCCGCCAGGGCATTAAAGGTGTACTTACTTGTCTTGAGTAATTCAGCAATATTGATTGGTACGCTCTTTTTTAATTCCTGTCCTACCAACCCATCAATGGAGATAAAAAGCACCTTCCGTTTAACCGGTTGCTGCAAATTCTGTTCATAGTCTTCATATATGGCAGGCGGGTTGGCATACTTTGTACAGCCAACCAACGAAGACGCCGCAATAACGACAAGAACTAAGGCTTTCTTTATATTGAATAATCTTTTCATAACTTAAGTTTATATATCGTAAAACACCCCTAATTCGGCAATCGCCACGTGTACTGCTCCGCCAGTATTTGGATCAGGGAACACAAATTTCACGTACTGCGCCTCCACGAGGTTCGAAAACGCAAACTCTTTCATTGCTGCATTCTGAGCTGTTGTTTGGGAGGCGCTACCCAACGCATATTGCCCCATATCCGTCCAGTTTTTATTATCCTTACTAATAAAAACGTTAACCTTAGTCGCGAAGGTCGCATTTACTCTATTTTTGTAATAAAAACCTTTAAAAACATTGACTTCCTTCATATTCATGGTTAATTCCACAGGTAAAGTCGTCGGGATAGAGCAGCCAGACCAGCACGTATGCCAATAGGTATTTGGATCGCCATCCGTCATTGCACTAAACTTACCGGTACTTTCGTTGGTTGCTGTTGCAACATTGGCCGTAAATTCGAACAAACCACTAGGTAAGAAATAGCGCGGTTGCAATACGCCCTCGCCCCCTGTAAATGTCAAGGGATTGTATTCCCAAATCGCGCGATCCATCGGCGGGTATTTTTCACGCATTTCACGTTTGGCTGAACTACTTACTGGAATCCCCCAAGCGATAAAAAAGCGATTGAAATCCTTTCCTGTAAAGTTACAGAGCTGACGATAGAAGTAATCACGTTTTCCCTGATCCAAAGAATTGGTAAAATTTTCATTCCTCGCCTTGCTATAGATATAAGGGAAGAAATCCCAGCCTGACTCTCCATTTTTACCCGTTGTTTTATCAAAAATCTGAAGAAATGGTGTTAATCGCGCAAAAGGGTCATCAGCATCGATACCCAATTCTTCAGGGAAATTGGAAAAATTCTTCGCCGAAGTCAGGGCAGCAAATCTTAACGCTGCAGGAATTGATGTCTTCAATGCAGGATGGAAATCTATGCGTGAAGTATTGCCACGGTTTCGCGCAGCATTAAAAATAAACAGGTTGTTTGTTGTCTCCCCCAAATCAGACCAGCTCCAGGCCCAGCTCGCCTGATAATTGTGCCCCACTTCATGATACGATCCCCATGAAGTTCCCTTTCTGATCGTATTCGGATTGGTCAATTCATCCAGCCAATATTCATCTTCTTGCATCACCCATGGACTACCACTATGGGCATAACCTAAGGATGGATGGATATCCATCACACCTCTTTCCCAAAACTCTGGATAGCGATTTTTTGGATCGGCGGCATCTGCAGACAGTCCCATCCAATTGTAATAATCTTTGATATAGCTCTCATCCCACAAATGCAAAGCCTCATCCACCTGATCCATTTTTCCCGACTGGATAAATTTAACGACAAGCGAACGTGGGACAGAAAAGGCGACTCGTTGCCCGATGAGATCCATCCAAGGAACATCTTGTGATAAGACCTGTTTTTTCCAATCGGCCACAGTGGACTTCCCTAAAATAAAATCTGTGGTTTTAACAGCACCCGCTACCTTAATATTAACAGGGGTCGTGTTGGCTTTCTGATTAATAATCCATATTGTTCCACCATAGAGGTTCTTGATGTAATTTGTTCCCGGGAATAATTCCTTTCTCGTGTACAGAATAGGATCCCTACGTGGCGCATCTTTACCTGTTATATTATCTGTATGTACACCTATCTGCACGGTCATACCAATAGCACCAGCTGGTACCGTGATGCGAATTACCTCGCCTGCGGGAGCATATAATCCTGTGGTATAAATTGGCGCTGGCGTTACGCTGACTTTATAATCAAAAGATGACACATACTTTCTATTCATTAACATAGAAATTGTGGTATCCTTAACACGGGTCACATTTTCCCCTACCAATCCGGGATATATCCGAGCCTTGTGATACAAACTTTTATCAGCTTTACCCATGGTCGTATCCGATTGAAGTGGGGTTTCGGTAGAATCTCCAGATTGATAACCATCTGGAAACTCAGTACCATATTTACTGCAGGAGGAGGCAAAAGCCATCAACCCAACAAATAATCCAAAAACTAAATATCTCTTTCTCATTAGGTCAAAATTTGGTTATTTTCTAATTTGTGTATAGTTTGGTGTCCAGCTTTTGCCGTCCAAATTCCATGACGATTCTACCGATACCCCCAACCATTGATAAATCATAAAGGGAATATCTACGGCATTCGGCACTAGACGATAAAAGGATTTCTCAATTGGTGGTTGAAAGAACGGCACCAATTCATTGAAACTTGTCCAGGAAACCGGGCCCGTCAGTTTAATATTACCTGCACCTTTACCCGTTTTCTCCGTTAAAATTGATGTATTTACATCATCGTAACCAGGCCAATATGCTTGCAAATTATTCCAAAAGGGAAAACTTTCATCTATATGTGTGACACCACCATATTTCACTACTTCCTCATAACTAAATGCCCTGTTATAGACTTGTAAATTACACATTGATAAATTTAACGAATTGCCATCTCTTTCAGTATAACCATAAGTCAGTGGAACATTGTTACTCAAATTTGCATTTGCTAGCCGATTACGGGATACTTTTCCTGAGATCGCATTCTTCGTACCATCGGTATAGGCAAAGATGGAATCTTGTGCACCACTACCATGGATGACTACCGTGAGAGCATGCCATTCACCGTCATTGATATAATTGCCAAAAGTCTGATCATTACTTTGGCTATTAAAGCCCCATCCTCCGTTTTCGGAAAAGATATTCCATCCCGCATCTTGAAACCCCTTCAATCGCTTGGCTAAAAATGTTGCATAATTATAATTAGTATTCGGTTCATTGTGCTTAGCAAAGAAAGTAATAGTCCAATCCGTCCCAGGCGTAATATTAAACAATGTTGCATCGGCAACACTTCCTGTTACTTTGCCATTGCCAGAGTAGGTAAATCTCGTCGCATTTGCCACAAAAGGAATATCTTTAGAGTTGGGTCTAGGAACTATTTTACGTGCAAACTTTGGTGAATAAAATAAAGTGTATGTATCTCTTTTACTATCACCATATGGAGTAAAATCGGTTACAGGATCGGTAGATACCCCACCCTGAGCCGAAGTAATGATCACAATCCAGTTTTCTGTATTGAAACTCGCTCTTTTCTTGATCGTTTCCCATAAGGATTTAACCTGCTTGTCCAATACATTGACTGCAGCGACATATTTTGTATCCTCGGCGGTATAAGCGGAAGATTTTCCGGCTTTATCAACTTCCGTCAAATGGATAACATTTAGATCGGATTCGGTAGTTGACAACGAAGTGTTCGCCGCAGTTACCACCGCAGCATCATTGCTTTCCACCTTAACTTCGGCATCTTTACCCAGAGCAGCACCATATTTTGTATCGGAGGTGAAGAGGCTCGATTTACGGCTTACCGCGTTTTGCTTTAACTTCGTGAAAATTGTCGGATACTTATTCAAGTCAATCGGGCTTAAATCTGTGCCTACGACTTTATTTTTAGCACTATTAACACCGGTCAGCAATGCAGCGGTAACCGATTGATTGGTTACCTCAAAATCCATTGTCGGATCAGCCAAACTACCATAAGTCACCAAACCGTTACGCGCCATCAAATCGATATTCGTTGGAGCAATGTCCTGCATGGCAGGACCTGAAAGCCCATCAACGACAACCAATAACACCTTATCACGACTTTCTGGACTATCTTTTGCTTCATTGAAATTCTGCAACAAGTTCGGAAAATCTTTATTACAAGCAACTAATACCATTAAGGTAGCAAGAGCTAAAGAAGTATGTTTCAAAGTTTTTAAATACTTAATCATAACCAGTTTCATTTATTGGGTTAATTCTTGATTTCCAAACGTAGGAAGTTTCCTACTGTTTTTTGCCCATATTGGAGAATGCTTCCTCCTAACAACAATGCAGGTTCTCCTAAAGAAGATTTCGTCTCGATTACTTTAAAAAGTGCACCCGTGAATGGTCCTAAAGAATTATATTTTTGCAGTAATTCGCCGTTTTTTTCCAAGATCAATAAATTGGCTCTTGACACACCAGCATAGCTTTCTTGTGTTCCGTCAACAATGACTTGACCGTTATTCAATATCTGTGCATAATTAATAATTCCAGTACCGATATCCTTCAAAATGAAAGTCTCATCAACTGTACCGTCTGTATTCATCAAGGCAATATTATTTACCTTTCCTGAAGCACCAGCGCCTGTAAATATGCCCGAAACAGCTAATTTTTTCAAGGTACTATTATAGCTTACCTTAAATAATCTGGTAATATTTCCTTTTAAGGTGAAAGTTTCATCCAATGAACCGTCTGATTTGATACAGGCAATTCCGTTGGCCGCCTTACCATTGTAAGTCGTAAATGCGCCGACGATGACAATACGTTCATTATCAATCATGGCTGCATCCATAATCCGTCCATTGGCACCGGAGTTATTCAGTGCAAAAGTAGAATCCAGCGAACCATCCTCTTTCATGCGAATGATACTCTTCGCGGTCGAGATAATATATTTACGGGAATCACGAGAAGAATAGTCGTAATCAATCCTATAGTGCGATGTAAAGTTACCTACCGCAATTACCTTATTATCCGATACAGTAAAAGCTCTGATAATCATATCGTTTACACCTCCATTAAAGGCAGACACCGTATCCAATGAATTTTTCGGGTCATTACCCGGATTGATCACTTCTACAATCATGGAATCGATCGCACCGTCATTATTGATACGGACAATGTTATTTACAGCTCGTTTTGCAAAAGTTCCCAAAGCACCGGCAAAGATAAATTTACCATCGCCTGTCTTTGCGATAGATCGCACAAAACCGCCACCGAATGCCCCCTGTCCAAAATCCATATTAGTACTGGTCTTGCCATTCGCATCAATAAAATGTACCCCGTTGCGATAGACCTTTTTATCCACTGCTTCATTTTCGAAATTGTAGAAAGATCCAGCGACAATAAAACCACCAGCATTAGGCAGAATATCATATACTGAGCCTCTAAATCCGTTTACCATACCATAGTTTTCGTCTACGGAAGTATTCCCCTCAATTTCCAGCCGTGGGCCATAAAAGATTTCTTCACCCACAACGATTTTGGCATTTCCGGAGGTAATCTGCGCAGGTATTTTAATCGTGACCAGTGAATCTTTCGCCGACACCACCTCTACCGCTGTGTTATTCACAAAAAAGTTAATTTGATCTAATTTTCCTTTCAGGCCTTTTACATAAAAATCCACCAATTCACCAGGTTTGGCCGTTCCTGGTTCTGGATAGTTGATATAAAATCCGACTCCCAGTGGTTCTTTACCTCCTGCGTACGGATCTGTTCCGGTTACGATATCCTTGCTACAAGCAGCACATGCGATTAACGCTACAATCAGGACAGCTATTTTGGTTATTAAATTTCTTTTCATAGTAATATCAGATCGTTATTTAGGGAGCACACCCAACAAGTAAGCCTCATCTGCAAATTCGTAATTCTGAAATCCGAAGGAATGTTTCGAGAATTGCAGCACATGTAATACACCATTGGTCGGTTGAATATCCGATGTTGCTACCGGTGCTGTAATATAAGGGACAAAATAATCCTTAATCTCTTCAGGCACACTAAAGGAATACGGAAAATTCAGATAAAGTTGGCGATAACCCGCATATTTAATGATCTGTGTCCCTCCAGAACTTTCATTCTTACTGACAACATCATTATAGAGCACACCAATATTCATGTCGCCACCATCCAGGTTTTTATAAACCCCACCTGGAAATGCGGCCAAGTTTAGTGTATCAATCTGACGATAATCTTTGGCTACATTTTTACCTTTAAAAATATACCTGGACAGGTATTTTCTCCAGACCTCGGGTCTAATTTGCTCCAGTTTTGTTATGGAGTCCTGCCCTGACCGGAATAATGTCTGGTTCAGCAACCACACAGACTTCAAAATGCATGGATCGGGGGGAGCAAAGAAAGTTACTTCATCATTTTTGAGTACAGCATCCAATTTAGCAACTTTCAATGCAACCATTAGGGTATCAAACAAATCAGGTCTTGATTCCAGATAATTCCAGATTGTACCATTAAACTTCGCTTCATGAACGCCCGTATCGATATAATCTTCTTTTTTACACGCCGAAAAAAGCGAAACTGCCATCAACAGTAAAAAAGTATATTTCCAAATCTTTTTCATGATCTATTCCTTTAGTTCCAGTAATTATTTAATTGCATATAAGGGTTATTTGTCCGGGCAGACTTATCAATTGGCCAGGTCCAACCACCCGAGTTAAAGGCTGCAACCGACATAGGAGCACTTGTGTATTCCGAATTGATTACCTTTTTCGTGCGCACCAGGTCATAAAAGAAGTTTGCTTCTCCTAATAGCTCTCTGACGCGCTCCCACCAAATAGCATCTTTCAAATCATCCCCACTGTCTCGAATAGGTGCTGCTTTAGCACGTGTGCGAATGACGTTGACAACAGTTCTTGCCTCTTCATCTTTTCCTAATTCTGCCAAAGCTTCGGCTCGTAATAAAATTGGGTCAGAATAGCGGAATACCATTTGGTTATCATCTGGATTGTTATCTTCTCCCTCTTCCATAAATACGTTCGAAAATTTTAGACATTGAAAATCTCCATTCGTCGAATAGATATCTTTATCAAACCAATACACTTTACGCTGATCGTCTTCAGTCGGTGGATACATCTTTTCCATAAATTTTGGATCGTAATAGATATAGGACTTGGTTGTCACTTTATTTGGCGCATGTAGCACATAGTCCGAATAAGATGCCGACAAGTGAAAACTTTCGCCATAGTTGAAGTTTTGTACAATCTCAAACAAGCCTTCTTTTGTCCGGCCTTTAAAAATCTCTTTTGTTCTGCTGAGGTCCAACAAAGCATAAGCTCCCCCATTTTCTTCCATCAACTCTTTTCCTAAATCGGCAACCTTCTGATAAAGCACTGTTTTATCATCCGTTCCTAGTCCTGCGATCCACATATTGATATGCATATTAAGTGCAATGGCGGCACCGCGCATCGCTTTCACAGCAACAACAGAAGGATCATCGTAGGTCCAAGGCAGATCTTTATAGGTGGCATCCAAATCGGCCGAAAGGTTCTTTAATACCGTGAACATATTTGTCCGCGGTAAGGGATTCGTATTTACATCTGTATAATAAGGGACATCACCATACAAACGCACCATAAAAAAATAAGCTAAGGAACGTAAAAAAACAGCCTCTGCTTTATATGTTTTTTTCATATCCTCACTAAGGAATGGCATATCTTTATTTTCTAATTGGTAGATGACAATGTTCGCATTTTGAACCATCTTATAGAAGTTATTCCATTGAGTGATCCGGGGAAATCTGAAATAGGCAAAATTATTACTCACATCCTCACCAGTTCTAGACATAATCGCATTCAAATCATTTTGCCTCAACAATGAAATATAATCCCTTCCAGCCCCCGATGTTGCACTCGTCCGATTTATAGGAGCACAACGCAAGTCGCCTGATGCCGGAAAAAAGATATTCGTCATGGTTGCTTCTCTGAAAGTAGAATAGATACCTCCCATGTACTGATCGACATCTGCTTGTCTGGTCCAGTAATTATTTCCCGTTAATTTGTCAATCTGAGTAATATTTAGGAAGTCCTTTCCGCAGGAGCCCAAACCTAGGGATGCTCCCAATATAAATAGATATAAAAATTTCTTTCTCATGTTGTCTTCAAACTTAGAATTGTACACTTACCCCCAATGAATAGGTTCTTCTGCTTGGATAACCGTTTGAGCCATCACGTCCCACACCTGTTACCAATTCTGGGTCTGGCCCGGAATAGTTACTAAATGTGTACACATTGTTTGCTGTCAGGTTGATGCGGGCAGATGACACCCCAAAGCGACGTGCCCATCTTCTGTCAAAATTGTAGCCCACGGTGACCGAATTAATTTTCACGTAGGAGCCATCCTCCATAAACATGGTTGAATTGTAACGGTAAGGATTATATAACGACAAACGTGTAAAGTCTGAAACATTTGGATAATCCGCATTATCACCCAATTGACGCCATACATTATAAGCATCCAAAGGGACATAAGCACCTGGCGCTCCAGTGCCATAGTTCTGTCCACTTGGATCCGAATAGTTCCGGAAGCGATCGGTCAAGGCTGTATTTAAGATATCACGGTCTAGGGTATAGGATAATTGCGTACGCACAGACCAGTTTTTATAGCGTGAATAAAGATAAAGTCCGCCTGTGATTGCCGCCTGTGAATTACCGACATAAACTAAATCATTTTCGTCGAGGACATAGTCACCATTTAGATCCGTAAAAATGGGATCTCCGGCACGGAAGAATTTCCCTTCGCTCATTTGGCCCCCTGCCCGGTAGCGCAGTCCTGTTAATGGGTTGACAGGTACTTGATCGTCCGCTTTATAAACGCCTTTATAATCATACAAGACAAAAGTAAATGCATTACGCCCTAGACGGAAGAATTGAGGAAGATCGTATCCTGATCCATCAGCTTGCACCAATTGGCGCGCCCCGTCCGGCAATGAGGTCACATAATCCCTGTTTATCGCAAAAGTTGCATTCGCATTCAGTTCCCAATCAGAATTAGCTAATTTTGGCCGATATTGAATACTCAGCTCGTGACCTTTGTTCACCATTGCTTTCTCATTTGTCAACACATTCCTGAACGCATTATGATTTGCAATTGGTTTTTTGTCTAGGATTTTATCCGATTGTTTGTAATAAGTTTCGTAAGTAATATAGAGGGAGCTATTGAAAAATCCAAGCTCTGCTGCGGCCGACCATTGTGTTGTCGATTGCGGTACCAAACCCGTGTTGGGAGCAATTTCCAGATCCAATGATGTAGTCGGTCTATTGTTGTAGCGACCGTCATCAATCTTATACCAACCGTAAATATCCGACAAGCTTCCCGCTGGTGAAATTGTCCGGCCGACCGATCCTCTCAAGAAACCTGTGTCCCACCAACCCACATTTTCCATAAATTTCTCCTTTTTGAAATTCCAACGTAAACCCGCAGAAGGATTTTTGGTCCAAGGTGTTGCGCCGCCGGTCAACGAACTACCATCGACACGATAGGTCAGATCAAGAATATACTTTGAATCGTAGTTATATGAGAAACTCCCCGCATATGCCACTGATCTAAAATTATTCAATGAGTTTAACAAACCTCCAAGCGTGTTTCTTGTATTGTAACTAATTCCCGTTTGAAACTGATCATTGGCCGTTCCGCGAATCTTCGATAAGTCTTCAGAGGATGCGGTTATTTCCATTTCCGTAAATCCATAGACACTAAAAAGATGCTTCTCCTTAATTGGTTTTACATAGGACAGTTGATTCCGGTTATAGACTTTACTTTTATTGCTATAATAACTGTATACTTCCGAAGAGTTACCTAAAAGCACCTCTGGTGTATATCGATCTTTTGTCGACGTCGTATAGTTATAGTTTAAGGTAACGGACGCACGTACATCTTTAATAGGTACATACTGCAATTCCAATTGCCCTAAGTAATTTCCGGTTTTATTCTGGTCATCCACGCCCAATGCCGATAAGGCCCCCATACTTCCAGAAAACAGCGAAGGTGATGGATACAGGGAGGTTGTATTAACCGATTTACCTACCCCCGTCTGCATCAATGCATTCCCCGAGCCCATCTTATTTTGCGCCACATTGACATTGATATTGGTCATCATTCTGAAACGATCGCTCGGCTCATACTGCATATTGGAGGTCATTGTATATCTTTTAAAACCCGTATTGGCGATGATACCATTTTCATCATAATAGTTCATATTGGCTTTGTAATTGAATGTACGCTCTCCACCGGAGATACCAATATTATGCGTCTGATTCATTGTATTGCGGTAGAAGTACGATTGCCAGTCCGTTGAGTTATTATAATAGGGATTCAGGGAATCGGCCAATATTGGTGAATCGTTGATACGGCGTAGTGCAGCGGCCAATGTCGTATCATTCATCAGGATTTGCTCCAAACGAACCATACGTTCTCCCTTACCTCCGATCACGCGACGCAATTGTGGTACTGCAGACAGGAAAAACTGACCTTGATAATTTACGATAGGAACTTTCGAATTACCGCGTTTGGTACGCACCTGAATAACACCATAAGCACCACGCGATCCATACATCGCTGTTGCCTGCGCATCTTTCATGACCGTAATATCTTCGATATCTTCTGGCGGAATCATGGAAATGGGTGACACACCGGGGCCGGCTGTCTCAAATCCATATTCATAACCCGAGTTGTCATCGATAGGAACACCATCAATAACGAATAACGGTGAGGTCGGTGTCACAAAGGTATTATCACCGCTACCCGAAACATTAAAGCTGGACATCCCCCGAACGGCCATTGTTCCCCGCATCCCCGGGCTACCTGTATTGTTCTGAATATTTAAACCCGCAACCTTACCTTGTAAAAGATCAACAAAGTTACCTGAAGGAATATCCTGTATTTCCTTACCCGAGATTGTTACGACGGATCCTGTCAATGTCTCTCTTTTACGTTGTTGGTATCCCACGACAACAGTCTCTTCAAGTTCCTGTGCCGTACTTTCCAAGGTCACATTGTATTCCTTTTTTCCAGCAACAATCGTATACTTCTCCGAACGATAGCCCTGATAGGAAAATACCATCACCCCGCTGTTCGGAACCGAAATTACAAACCGTCCATCTTCTCCTGTTTTTCCCAGATCTCGTTTGGGGTTTTCCAACCGGATAGAAACGCCGCCGAGCGCTCTGTTATCATTTCCTTTCACAACACCCTTGACCATGGTTTGGGCCCATGCCTCCCCCACAAACAAGGCGCAAATGAAAGTTAATATTATGCTAAATTGTTTCATAATTTTTAAGCTAATTAGTCCGTCCATCATCAGTCAAATTTTGGCGTTTCATTGGTGAAGCGAAACTGTATCTCCCAATCTCCTTCTTCGTATATCGCAAATGGCATCTCGATCCCACAATCTTCAAGAAAACCAAACTGCCCTTTTCTGCGGAATTTGAAATTCATCACAGCATATGTACCATCACTTGAAGAATAATCGGTTTTGATCGGTGCCAATGGAATAGGATAAGCAACGTCATAAATCACCTTACCATTTTCAAATCTATGATTGAAACCATGCACCAATTTATCCCACTCTGTCGCTGCAAATTTCTTCACATCAATTGGACGATTTAAAGAGTCCAAGAAACTTATGGTCAAGGTTTTGCTTCCTGTCCCTTTGCTTTCCAACTTATTGAAATACACATTAATTAGACCTGGATAAACAAATTGATTTGTTCTTTCGCCATACAAATTGATTGTCCTGCTGGGATGCGTATAAGGAAGGGGTGATAAGCCTGTCACCGGATCCATGATACTCGGCTCAAATGCACGTTCACGATAAGGCTTTAATTTGAAATTCCGCAAATATCTGCGTCCACCAGTGTTGCTAACTTCAATATCAAACACATAGCCTGAATCTGGTTGTGCTTTGACAAAATTTGAATTCACCGACTGCCCCCAAAAGTTTATATTACCTGATTTCTCCAGAATCTCAAGAATTGGGCGATATTCTATCTTACGTTTACTTTCAATTTCTGCAATGGATTTCTCTTCACCGGTATAAGCATCTTTCCAGATTTTCACCGGGAATTTATCTTCAAAAAGTGTTGAAGGCTGTCCATCAATATCACGCACATTTACAATCTTGAAATTGAGCGGCTGTGATGTATTCTGCCCTATATTGACAATATTGTTATAGAATGTATTTCTTCCTAACAATGGCATAAATTCGTTGGTGCTATACACCACGTCAGTACCAAGTGAGTCTTGGTCATCTGGAATATACTTATTACATGAGGCTAGCATGAAAAGTCCGATCCCGAGCACCAATAACTGTTTTGCCGATTTTAATATTTTCTTTTCCATGCTATTTGTTTAATAATTTAGCGAGTTTACTAAATCCGAAATTATGACTTGGAGCCAGGACATGTAACATCCCATTGTGGGTACGGATATTCACCACAGAGGTTGCACTTTCCTGCCAGTAGCGTTGAAAAATAGATCTATTCATGTCACTCAATATGATCTGTTGCTGACCGCCACCTATAATCCCCGACGCTGATGTCACCTTATATTTTAAGGTCATATTATAATCGTCGATGGCTTTAATCACTTTCCCTTCAACAAAATCCTGCAGGTAAGGCGTATCGTATTCACCATCAAAGGCGTAATGATAAGTCAAAGAATCAAGTATTAATTGGGGAATGTCTTCGAGATAAAGTGGGGATCGATTTCCCGCTTTTCGTACACCGTTCATGGCATCCAAAGCATTGGTAAAACTGCTGTTCGTCATTGCGAAAAAGGTCGTTTTTGCATTGGCATCTTTCAATTTAGCACGTACCGACGGAACACGATCCAAGACTAACAACAAGGAGTCATAGGCATTCCCTTGGGATTCCAAAAATTCCAATGACGTTCCGTCAAATTCGGTATACTTAACTTGAAAATCTTCGTAATAGGTATTCCCTTTTTTGCAACTAGCCATGCTCAGTAGCAATACGATTAGCGATAAGCCTAAAAAAATATGTTTGTTTTTCATGATTATCTATTCTATTATTTCCAATATGAGTTTTGCACCAGTTTGGAGTTTCTTTCCAGTACATCCGACGAGATCGGCCAATAGATTCCACCTTTCTGGATCAAATCGTTCATGACAGGATTATTTTTCTTAATTTTTGCCAGACGTATTTGATCGTACCACCTCCAGCCTTCTCCCATCAATTCCCGTCTTCTCTCCAAAAAGATCTCTTCCAATAAGTCTTTTGGCGAGTTACTGATATAGGGCTTTAGACCGCGACGCTCTTTAATCACATTGAGGTATTTAATGGCATCGTCGCGTTGATTGAGAACTGCTTTGGCTTCCGCTTGCAGCAAGTAGATCTCTTCAAGGCGGGTAAAAACCAAGTTCGATCCAAAAATGGAAAAATCAGAATCACCATTACCATTACGGATGACTTTGATTTTACTAAAAATCGGAATATCGCCATTGTAGTTTGTAAAGTAGTTGGTCCGTACCAATCCCGATACAGAGTCAATACCGAAACGCGTGTCGTTGACGTCATCAAACAATTTATTGATGGTGTCTCGGCTCACATAGATATCCGGTTTAGCTTTGGTGACAATCGGATAACCCAAAGTCAATGATTCGATATGGCCTGTATTTGTCGCTTCGCCCAATTCGTAGGAAGAGCGAATCGCCAGGATCTGTGCGCGCGTACTTGGCCCAAATAGACCATCGGTCGGATTCACCAATGCTGGTGTCGTCAATAGTTCAAGATTCGCTTGGGAATAATTGTCGATAACAAATCGGGAGTATACCTCGGCATTGATGTATTTTCCCTGCCAAGCCGCTACATGTGCCAACAGGGAATAGGCTGTAATTTTGTTGACCAATACACCAACCCAAGTAGCATAACTTTCGCCATAATAACTTTGTGTTCCTACAGCATAGCGGTAAGGTAAGTCCTGCGCCGCAGCCAATAGTTCGGTTTCTGCAAAAGCTAAAACAGTCGCTTCTGTCGATCGTGCAAGTTCCACAAAGGAACCATTATCATAAGATTCTTTTAACAGAGGAACATCGCCCCAGATACGGACCATATAGAAATACATCAGCGCACGGATTGTACGTGCCTGTGCAACATCGTACTTCATATCCCTTTCTGTATATCGCTTATCTTTGGCCATCACTTCGGGAGCGCGTTCGATAAAAAGCGATGCCGCATTGATGACCGCGTAAAATCTACGCCAGTCTGTGAGATCTTTAAGTAAGGGATAAGCTGATCTCAATTTATTTTCTTGGACGACACGAAGATCGGCACGGGAATACGGTGTGAAGTCACCGTACCGCATTTCTCCATACACCCAATGCCCATAATTATCAACCAATGCTGCCCGCATCAGGCCATAAATGCCCATTAGGTGTGCGCGTGTATCAGATATGGATTGCCATTCTAGTTTCTCGGAGCCGAGATTGGATGCAACGATATCCAATTTTTTATTACATGAGCTCGTAAAAGCAGTGATGCCCAGTGCCATCAGGAACATGACCGCCCATCGATTATATCTTTTCATACTCTTTCTACTATTAAATTATTACAGCTCTAACTTAACGCCTAAGGAAACCATTGGGGACAATGGTAGTCCATAACCTGTATAATATCCATTAAAATCTATCAGTTCGGGATCCGCTCCTGAAAACTTGGAAATCGTCAATAAATTGGTACCTGAAACGTAAACATAAGCTCTACGAATGGTCTTCATCTTGTCTTTTATATTGTTCAATTTGGCAAGATCGTAGCCTATAGTCAAGGATCTCAATTTCAAGAAAGAAGCATTTTCCAAAAACAGATCTTGATCCACGCGGTAGGCAACAATCGGGCTCCAAGGATTATAAATCGGGTATTTATTCAAATCAACATCTTGCTGCCAATGAAATACTTCGCGAATCCCATCCAATGAATTGGTATTTTCGGTATTGACGAAATTATACTTATTTGAAGCGCGTTGATTCAAGGCCTTATGCCCAAGCGCAAAATACCATTGCATATTCAGGTCGAACCCTTTGTATTTGAAATAGTTTTGAAACGAACCTGTTAGCTTTGGCATAGCATTACCTTTCAAGACACGATCTTCATCATTGATTTTAAAATCTCCGTTTTGGTCTTTCCAGATCGGGTCTCCCACGGCAAAATCCACTCCGTCAAACTGAAGTTTTTGACCGTTTTGTACGGGAATACTCGCCTCAGTATCATAAGTTCCTTGATTTTCGTACAACCAAAACTGATCAATAGCTTCACCCACTTTTAATATTCTATTTCCAACTTTCAACTGCTTGCGTCCTCCTGGAAGTGCCGTCAATTTATTTTGATTGTAATTTAGATTAAGTGATGTATTCCATTGTAATGTTTCAGTATTAGACAATACTTTTGCCGACAGATTGAGATCCACCCCAGTGTTTTTTACACTTAAGCCATTAACTATTTGTCCAGAATAACCATACTCAGCAGGAATAGGTGAATTAATCAATTGATTTACATCTTTCTTTTGGTATATGGAGACTTCAAAATCAAGTTTTTTCTCCAATAAAGTTCCGTCAACGGTCAAATCGGCATGATCTGTATAAGGCCATTTGATATCGTAACCTACCCAACCTTCTGAATAAGGTCTGGATGCAACAGCAAAACCATTATAGGACACCAAGGATTTCTCGGATCCCCAATTTAGATCTGCGGTATAATTTGGGCCAATGGCAAATTTACTTGTAAATACCGGTTTCCCAATTCGCGCCCAGGAGGCTTTTACGCCTAAATTGTTAAATAAATTGTCTTCATTTTCGGGAATCAAATGATATTTCGCAGCGAATGAAGGTGTCATCAACCAACGTGAGTCAGGTTGCATTGTTGAAGAACCATCATAACGTAATACCGCACTTAAGTCCAAGAGATTTTTGTAGCTATAATTGGCCGCCAAATACAGGGAGTGCAATCTAAAATCTTCGCGATTACTGTACCTATTCACATATAGCCCCCCAATCGGCACTAAATAACTGCCTTTTTGAGGATCGCCATCTACAACATTAACCTTGATAAAATCGTTTGGTCCATCATAAGCACGTGCATAATTGTAACGATAGAGGTCCTGTGTATAAGATGATCCTAAAGTCAAATCCAATTTATGCTGTTCTTGGAATTCCAAGTTATATTCCAGGCGGTTATTATACACCAAGCGTTGATTAAAACCAAAATAACTCGACATATAGTTATTGGTTTCCATCAATGAACCAGGAAAAAAAGCTTGTCTTGCACCCTCAGAATAATCAATTCCTAAGGAAGTATTAAATTTTAGGTTCTTGAGAAAATAAAGATCTAATGTTACCAGCGAATTTAAGAAATTGACGGTATTCTTATCCAAAGCCGCTTTATAGATATCTAGATACTGTGCATACATATCCTTACCCGGTGAAATTGGCACAGATAAATCAGGTACATAAGACGCTTCACCGAATCGATCCCTGAGACTGCGGTTACGATCTCTCAAACTACGGCTTGCATTGATTGTAGCACCAAAATTCAACCATTTAAAGGGAGCCATATTCACGTTGAACAGGGCATTGTAGCGCTCAATATTTGTCTTGTCGGCAGAGCTTGCATTTTTGGTGTATCCACCCACAAAGGAAAAATTCGCGCGATCATTACCCCCACGGATACCAATGCTTCCACCGTAAATCGGCGTGGTTTTATAATATTCTTCATTCCAATTGGCCGGTCCATAATAATTTACATTGGTCGAATCACTGAGATAGCCGGGATAATTCAAACGGTCTGTTGCAGATCCATATTTATTATAGAATATCGATCGGAACATATTTTCATACTGAGCATTCACAGGTGTCACTACCGGTTTTGTGGCTAGTCCAACATAGGTATTAATGAAAATTTGGCGTTCCCCTTCTTTACCCGGTTTTGTCAGGATCCAAATTGCTCCATTGGCTGCTAACGGTCCAAGCCTTGCCAATTTAACGGGATCTTTTATCACTTCGATAGACTCTACAGTTGCTAGGTCAATACCTGCGAAGTTGTCGGTTCCGGGTCCAATACGATTAAACTGATACTGTTGAATGGAGTAAGCAAAATTGTTGTCTCTTGCGATGGGTATTCCATTAATAAATACGGTTGGTTGTACATTAACGGCATCTTTAATTTCAAACAATGGCGACCCTAACCCCCGAAGCACCATATTCTTTGGTGCACCTGGTTCGCCTGTCGCTTCTTGTACGTAGAGACCGGCAACTTGCCCTTTCAAAACCTCCGGAATACTGACAACAGGCAGTGTTTCAACGTTTCTTAAGTTTAGACTGTCTTTGACACCCTGCTTTTTCAACAAAGTAGCCAGTCGTCCTTTAAGCAATCGCTTGTCAACCTCATTGATTTCAGAAGTATCTTGTTTTGAAGTCCAAAAGTTAAGGTGATTAGCCTTCGCAGCTGGAAACATAGGGACAAGAAATAAAAAACAAAATAGTCTTTTCATTCGATTTATGTCTTTAGGCATTAAAAAAAATTGGTGTTATTCGGCTAGCAAATAAATTTAGTTTCGGCTTTAATAAAAGTTGGACTTCGAGTCCTATTAATAATTGATAGTATGTAACAATGCTACAACAATATTTTTAAAGTCGGACATAATGGTATAAACGAAATCGATTGCGTAATCAAAGCAAACGATTGCACAATTTCTTATGCATAGTCTATGAAAATAGTAGTTTTATAAATTTATAAAAAAAGCGGATCGCATCTTTATATTTAATTAAGAATCTCCTTGTTTTTAGTCAATATATTTTTCTATTGATTTTGTAAAACCAATGGAAAAATTATTCGCCATTTAGCATCTTAATCGAAGAATAGTCGCAATAAAATCGAAGGAAAAATTATAAGAAAATAGGAGTATTATCGCTATCTCGACATAGCTTTCTTTCAAATGATGCAAAAAATATGTTTAAAGTATTCTTTGCACGGTTGAGGGGCACAGTATTGGCTGTCGCATTCATATATAATTGACTCCAGCCCTAGATTTTCTTTGCGTTTTTAGAAAATTCCATTTATAACTAATGCGGCACAAAAGGATTGGTCCGCATTAGTTATCTAAACATGTAAATAAGCCCCCTTTAGCAGTCTTATCTTAAATATTCCGCCTGGGGATATTCTTTTATTTTATACCCTTAAAAATCCGGTTCCACCGTATTTTAGAAAATCCATTTCCGTTTGTGTTCCAGCTCATCCAGGTAAATAAAGCTTTACCCACAATATGATCCTCCGGCACAAAGCCCCAATCCCTTGCGTCCAACGAATTATGTCTGTTGTCCCCCATCATCCAATAGTAATCCATTCTGAATGTGTAGGAATCCACTTTGTTGTCATTCAGGTATAAACCATCCGCCCTCTTTTCCAGGCGGTTATTTTCATAAACCCTGATCGCGCGTTCATAAAGCGGTAGTGTTTGCGCATTCAAAGCAACTTTCATTCCTTTTTTTGGAATCACAAAAGGTCCAAAGTTATCGTAATTCCATTTGTACTGCGGATCATTCGGGAATGTATTGGCTTCCGGTTCCCCTGCTTTGCGCAGGTTCATCTGCATCGATTTAACATTGGACCAAGATTTTACCATGTTAACCTGCTCAGGTGTAAGAAAGACCACATAAACTCCGGGCTGAATCTGTGCGATTTCGATACCCATATCCCGCATTCGCTGTTCATCCAGGCCTGTCTCATCAGTCATCACGGTATAATCCATCTGACTTTCTGGAGCAACGAAGCCGGGTTGATCGTTTACATACAGTACAGCATCGCGCATGCTGATTTTATCACCCGGCATTCCAACACAGCGTTTGATCAGATGCTCCCGCTTGTCCACTGGACGTGTTTGAATAGTAAACTGTTGATGGACGGCTTCGTAACCCATGGAGCGAACCAGGTCGTAATAAGGCTGATCCTGATTCTCTATCGCGACAGTATCTCCGGCCGGCGCATTAAAAACAATGACATCATTACGTTTGATTTCCTGAAAACCGGGCAACCGCTTATAAGGAAGTTCGATCAGTTCAGAAAATGCTTTACCACCAAATAAAGGCATGGTATGATGTGCAAAAGGAAAAGCAATCGGCGTATTGGGAATACGGGGTCCATAATTCAACTTACTGACAAACAAATAATCGCCGATCAAAAGCGACTGTTGCATAGAACCCGAAGGGATCATAAAAGCTTCCAGCAAGAAACCGCGGATCAGCGTTGCGGCAACCGTCGCGAAGACAATGGCATCCGCCCACTCTCGCACCATAGATTTCTTATAGGGATATTTGATTTTAAATTCATTGTAGGACTCATGCAGCAGCCTCAGCTTATCCTCTTTTGTCAGCTGTGCGCCCTCAGCTGAAGCTTTCAGTTTTTTAGCATAAAGTCCATTTAGAAATTGAACGTTTTTGTCTCTTCCCCATAATGGTAATACGATAAAAGGGACCAGCACCGCAGCACAATTTTCCCAAAATCTTCTTTTACCAAAACAATGGATGAAATCCAGGTATAAATTATAAAAGACAAAGACATTCACGATCGGAATGATCAACAATACAATATACCAGACAGGCCGATTGGTTATCTGTCCTTGAATCCATTGGCTATAAACAGGTACAATACCCTCCCAGCCACGACGCCCCGCCTTCTCAAACAAAAGCCAAAAACCATAAGCAGCAATGATGGTCAGTACAATAAAAAGAATAAGCGCCATATGTTGTTTTTTTTCGAAATGTAAATGGATGAAAGTTAGTAAATAAACAGTCTGGATTGGTCTGATGGAGATTCTTTTGCCTGCTGTAGCTCATTATATCGTACAATGTATTTGATAAACACATCATAGTTATACTTTTGCTCCATTTCAAATTCAGCAAGTAACTCTGGCTCATCATTAATTAACTGCGTGAAGGTAATCTGTCTTTTCTTTTTAGCATTGCTAAATAGGCCATTGTTGTTGCTATTGATTTCAGCGACCTCACCAGTTCCTTTTTTCAGTGCATATGCATATTTATTCTTATTAACCAATATAGTTGGCATCATTCCGGCACCACCGCCACCAACATTAACTGCGGCACCACCACTAAATTTTAGTTCTGAAACATAATAGGCCATTATTTCACCATCGGCCAGCACTTCCGCAAAAGTTGGATCCTGATCTGTTCCCTTCTGTATGCGATACATTTTTGGGCTTGTTCCGGGGACCACTTCCAATCCTTTTTCTACATAGGATGGTGCATATACTTTCTTTTTGGACTGCCAGTACGCACGGTACACCTGGTCAGGTGTAAAAGTCAACTTTTCCTTTTGTTGATTTTCAAATTTAAGTTTATTGTCCTTTACAGATGAAATCTTCCCATATAAGGTGTCAGCATTCATCAACACCAGATAATCTAGCTTCTTTTGATCCCCCTGAGCCCAAAGTGCTGTCGCTGAGAATAGAAAACACAGGGTGACAGCATTGGATAAAATTGAAATAATTTTCATTAGATATAATATATTAAATTATCTTTCGCAGTATAGGGAATCCTCCCTAATCATACAGATCGTTGGTATTCCTGCCGCTATCACAAAAATTAACTGATCGCACAGGTTTTACACCAGCATTTTGTCGCATAAATCTACATAAAAATACGAGATTCAATGAAAAGTCCTTCGGCTTTAACATTTCATTTGCATCTCATGTTAAATTCCCATTCCTCGCCAAACTCAGCTAATGCCGCTATAAAAAAAGCCGCATCAAACATGACACGGCTTCAGTGGCGCTTATCGACTAAGTTTCTAGCCCTTATATTTACCCTCAAATTCGGTAGATGCTTTATTCACACCATTGCTCATATTTTCAAAGGCTTTATTGATATTATCCAGCAGTGCTGATTCGGCAGTAGCGTCAGGCGTTTTGTTCTTGCGCAACTCGATCAGTTTTGGATAGTCTTCGGTAACGATCTTTTTATACCCGTTGAGCCCATCGAGTACCGCCTTCTGAAAATTGGCGTCACCTTTGAAATCACCGAGATCCTCCACTTTCTTGATATCTTCATTCAAGGCTTTCTCCCAATCCGAACGAACCTGCTCTGCCTTCGTATAATCAGACGCATTCATGGCAGCATTCATATCAGTGATATGCTTTTCACTTCCATTGATGACCGTAATAATTGAATTGTTATAAGTTGCAGGATCCTTCGTTCCTGAACCACAACTTGACATCGTCAGTACCGCTACGGTCAAGATGCCTGTTATAAATTGTTTCATCATTGTTGATATATTTTTTAATTTATTTGTTTTCTTATTTACAAACGCTCCCTCCTATCCATTCCGTATTGACCTCCAAGAAACTGCCGTAGCAACCCTTTAATCAACTTAGTCAAAGATAGTTGAGCTACAGATTTCTTTTTATCACTGATTTCAGGGATTTATCATCACGAAATTAATTTCGCAACACAGTTGCTTTTGAAATCTTTTTAGCTATATTTGTTGCAACTTAATTGCAATACATAATTTACAAACAGCTCAACAATTGATGAACAGGCGTACGATTTTCACTCTATTATTCACCTACGGCATCCTATATCCTGTTTTTGCACAAGAAAAAGCAGCAAAAAACATTGGGCTGCGTGAGGTACATGTTGAGGGCAAACGTTATAAACATTCTGCGGAGGGCGTCCTATCTGTGGATGTCTTAACCAGCGATTCCATACAGAAATATCAGGCAGGCAGCTTGATGCAGACCTTAAGTCGGCTACCCGGCGTTAATGCGATAGGTATAGGTGCCAGCCAATCCAAACCACAAATTCGGGGTCTGGGCTTTAATCGGGTAGCCACCCTAGAAAATGGGATTAAGCACGAAGGGCAGCAATGGGGTTTGGATCATGGGCTGGAAATTGATCAATACAGCATCGGCACCGCCGAAATCATCAAGGGAGCCGGTTCATTTATGTATGGGTCGGATGCCATTGGCGGTGTTATCCGACTCCTGCCACCAGCTGAACTACAAGCGAATGGATTGAAAGGTGTTGTTAATTTATTGACCAAGTCTAATAACGCTACTTATGGAGGATCCCTGCAACTGCAGGGCAGAAAAGGCAATTGGGTCTTCGGTGGCGGTGTAACACATTTGGATTATGCCGACTATCGTGTCCCGACTGACACAGTGTATGTATACAATTATGCGGTCCGGTTAAAGGATCGCCAGGTGCGTAATACGGCCGGCAGGGAGACTAACTTTCAGCTCAGGGGAGGTTATACCTCCGATCAATTTTCCTCCATTTTCTATTTAAGCAATTATCACACTAGAATAGGCTTTTTTGCCAATGCGCATGGTTTAGAGCCACGCGGAGTGAATACAGTCTTATACGACCAATCTGACCGGGACATTCTTTACCCAAGCCAGCAGGTTAATCATTTTAAACTTATCAATCGAAATTATATCGCACAGGGCGGACATAAGATCTGGGTGGATCTCGGTTACCAAAGAAATTATCGCCAGGAGTTCAACAACTATACTGCACATGGGTATATGCCACCAGTCTATCCCGAGGATATGAACATGCCTATTCATCTTGAACGACGCTATGACAAAGAGATTGTTAATATTGCACTAAAAGATCAGTTCACCCTAGGCACACACCGGTTCACCGTTGGGGGCAATGCTGAATACCAGCATAATAAAATAGCTGGCTGGAGTTTCCTTATCCCGTCGTACAAACAACAGACAGTGGGGGCATTTATTCATGACCAATATCCGATCAACGATCAAACGATACTCTATGCTGCTTTACGTTATGACTATAGCCACATACATACCTCGCCCTATCAGGACTGGTTTGCTTCCACACTGGAAAACAATCAATCGGTTCATATTGTCAGAGCAGATGAACTTCGCCGTAGTTTCAATAGCTTGGTTTGGTCGTTAGGGGCAACGCGACAAATCGGCTCATGGGAAACCAAACTGAATGTTGGTAAAAGTTTTCGGGTACCTATTGCACAGGAACTCGCCGCCAACGGGGTAAATTATCATTATTTCAGTTATGAAAAAGGCAACGCAGCCCTTTCACCCGAACAATCCTACCAAGTCGATTTCGCCCTGGCCCGGCGTTCGAGGAATGCTTACATTGCTTTCACACCCTTCTTCAATTATTTCGCGAATTATATCTACCTCAATCCCACGTCAGGTTATGATCAGTATTACGGAGCGGGCAATCAAATATTTGAGTATGCCGAAAGCAAGGTACGTCGCTATGGTGCTGAACTAAAAATGGAATATCGCCCCTTAGCTCACTGGAAGGTAGAAGTACTGGGTGAATATGTTCGATCCGAACAATTATCCGGCAGCAAGAAAGGCTATACCTTGCCTTTCTCTCCTGCTCCTTCACTTTTGGTAGACCTCAGTTGGTTTCCAAAAAGCAGCACATATTTTAAGGAGTCTTACCTCTCTTTGGATTGCAAATGGACCGCCCGGCAAGACCATATTGTCCCACCAGAAGAGAAAACAGCAGGCTACCAAGTCTTCAATTTCAGAGCAGGAACACAGTTGACATGGGGCAAGTCAGCACTTCAATTGCGCTTACAAGTCCAGAATATGTTTGACACCAAATATATGGATCACACCAGTTTTTACCGTCTGATATCGCTCCCGGAACAGGGACGAAATATCGTCCTATCTATTGGTATACCATTCGGGAAGAAAAACCCAAGCTAATCAACATATTCATCCAATCACAGCACAACTAATTGATTAAACTCATGATAAAAATGAACACACAGATGCAGAGACTAAAACAATATGCGCTTATGGCCCTCATGTTGGCCTCCACCATCGCTTGTAAAAAGGATACCGAAAAGATTGACACCGAAAAACCAACCATCGATCTCAGTGCTGCAACGGCTTTTCCAAAGCAGTGCAGCCAAATCAAACGCGGGTCCAGTTTTACCTTCCACGCGAGACTATCCGACAACGTCGCTTTGGGCAGTTATAGCATTGACGTTCATCACAATTTTGACCATCACTCCCACAGTACCGAGGTAGAGGAATGTACATTAGAACCCGTCAAAAAACCTGTCAAACCGTTTGTGCTTGTCAAGTCCGTCAATATACCCGGACAACCACAACAGTATGATGCCCAACTTCAGATTGACGTTCCCGCAGATATCGATCCCGGAAATTACCATTTTATGATTCAAGTGACGGATCAATCCGGCTGGAGCATACAACGCGGAATTAGCGTACGTATCGTGGAATAACGCCTCTTAACATGCAACTATACTTCAATTATTTTTTATTATAAAATTCAAATCCAATGAACATGAAAACTAGAAACATTAACTTATTCCTGCTGTTTACAGCGCTTGTCTTTGGCTTTCTGTCTTCCTGTAAGAAAGACGATGCCGATATCCCCATCTCAACAAAACCCGAAATCGGTACCCTGGAAATCGGATCCGATAATAATCAAACAGTAAAAGCAGGCTCGGATCTGCATCTAGAAGGTGATATTGTAGCGGAGGCACTCATCGACAAGATTGTTATCGAAATCCACCAGGAGGGCGGAGGTAACTTCAAATTAGCCAAAGTTTATACCGACGAAAAATATGTCGGTAAAAAAAATGCAACTTTTCATGAACACATGGACATTCCATCTGAAGCGCCTGCCGGTCAATATCATTTTCACTTTACAGTAACCGACAAAGCCGGGAATTCGACAACCGTGGAGTCGCCATTGACGATACAGGCGGCAGATGCCAAAGTTGCTTTTAAACTGGTCTTTACCGAAGTCGATGCCCATGCCCATGGCGATCACTTCCACGATATCGCTGATAAGTCTGGGGTAGAACCTATTTCAGTGAGCTTTGACAACAGCGGCAAGGCATTAGGAGATGGTCACGCCCATATCAAGCCCGCAGGTGTTTATAAAATTGACTTCAAACAATTTGATGCCGCAGGGCAGGAAATTCAGGGGCAGTATATTAAAGATAAAGCAACAGCAAGCCTTTATAAAGCCTTCTTAACCGGTGGCGCTTTTGTTTTGAATTCCAATAGCACGACCTCAAGCGGTGCAGTCTTTCAGACAAAAGAAACAACTTATGGGGATGGTTCGACTGTAACAGGTGCCGTTGAAACGACTGGTATCACGAGCTATTTTACAGCCGGAAAAGATAATGCGGGGGAAAAAGATGTTGCCTTCGTGCTACGAAAATTTAAGGATGCAGCGACAAAAGCTACGATTACCCGTGCGGATTGGAACCGCGCCGACTATGTGGCGAAATATCCCGGAGAGGATATCATCCAACTATCCTTTGAGATGCATGCCGAAGAGGGTGAAGATTAATTTCAAGCGACGACTATTTTAATAAAAGACACCTTGTTAGCGCGTTTGACAAGGTGTTTTTTATTGTATGCGTCCGGCACGGCCTAATCTCTTACTTTTCCTAACACATTCCCTTTGGGATCGACCACAAGTTTCCATTCGTTTGATCCATTTTTTACTTCGAATGCATAAGTAACCTTTTGTTCCTCCGTAATCTTTTTGACATCTTCGATACGATAGCCGGGGAATTCCTTTTTCACATTGGCAATCACCGCTTGTGGTAAATCATTTTTTGCAAGTTCTTCCTTATGGCGCACAATTTTACCGTTGCTTTGAATCCAAACTTCGTGGTCTGTTCCAA
Organism: Sphingobacterium athyrii; assembly: GCF_003071065.1. Classification (GTDB taxonomy): domain Bacteria; phylum Bacteroidota; class Bacteroidia; order Sphingobacteriales; family Sphingobacteriaceae; genus Sphingobacterium; species Sphingobacterium athyrii. The sequence goes on from NZ_QCXX01000005.1 coordinate 36,845, forward strand.
ACAAACCCGTTTCAAATTCGGCTTCATAAAGACCCGCTTTCAGCTCCCAGTCAACCCCTTTAGCTTTCGGGAATTTTTGCTGAAAACTATTTACCACGACAGCAGGTACTTGACTTTGGGGAATATCCTGAGCAAAAGCTCCAATCGTTGTAAGCGCAAGGATACATGCACTTAGTATTGTTTTACATTTCATCATTTTACTTTCTTTAATGTATTACAAAGTAAAGCCCTGATTCTGTAAAGATTTGGGAATGAAAATTATGCCGGGTGAAAATTCAGTTTAAATATATGCCGGCCATTGTCATAATCATATGAAATCTCAAAACCATAGAGATGACAGATGGCCTGAACAATCGCAAGCCCCAGCCCCGTGCCCTTGGAGGAAGCATCCGATTTATAAAATCTTGAAAATACCTGTTCAACATCCAAAGGCCCCTGAACACTTGTATTTGCAACCAGCAGCGCATTTTCAGTGATCGTGATAGTAACTTCCCCGCCCTCGATATTATGGAACAAAGCATTACGGATCAAATTTGACACCATGATATTGGCCAGAGAACTATCTAACTGTAGGTTAAGCTCCAGTTGTTGTAGTACCTGTATCGTGATATTTTTAAATGCGGCCATATCTTCGAGTTCCTCGACGATATGTGTCACAAGCGTATTGAGCGAAAGATCCTCGTTGTTTAAAAATTGCCTGTTTTCGATCTTTGTAAGCAGTAATAGTGACTTATTCAACCGAACCAATCGCTCCGCAGTGTTCAATACTTCGGCAATTGCATTTGCTTGTTCAGGCTGTAGGCCCTCTGTTTCAGCCACCATTTCAAGTTTGTTGATCATTATCGCCAAAGGTGTCTGCAATTCATGTGAGGCGTTCCCGATAAACTGCTTCTGCTGTTCATAGATTTCCTCGTTATGTTGGATCAATGTTGTTACAGCAAACTGCAAATCTTTGAATTCCATAATATCGGTATCCATCGCCGGTTTGTCGTCCGATTTCCCAAGACGAAATTTGGTCAGCTGATCCAAAAAATGATACAGGGGACTCCATAATCGTTCAATAACCACCTTATTGATCGAAACAATACTGACCACCAGCAGGACAAATAAAATCAGAACAGAATAAAACAAGTTTTTGATCAGATCACTCTCCTCGATCATCGAATTAATAATCGCAAGCTCGTAGTAATGCCCTTTATGCTCAAAAGCCGTTGTCAGCATACGCACAGGCTCAAGCTCAGGTTCAGGATCATCGTCATCCTGCATATAAAGCATGGTATCTTTATATACATTCTGCATGTTGATCGCCTGCTGTTCGGAAATTTCACGTACCTTATAATTGTTAACCCCAAATTCCAGATCCGGAGATACAATTGCCTCAGAAGCCAGCTCCTGAATAATTAAGCGCTTTTGATTCTCCAATTCCTCATCTATATTATCATGGATCACTTCCAGCATAAATAAATAAAAGATGGTCGACCATAGTGCAATCACAACAAGTACGGAGACAGCGAGATATTTAAGTGTCTGATTGGCTAATTTCATTTTTCAACAAGTTTATATCCTATGCCATAGACCGCCTCAAAATCCACATCCGCCTGTTTCGCCAAAAATTTCTTTCGAAGATTTTTAATCTGGGAATAGATAAAATCGAGATTATCTGCCTGATCGGTATTATCTCCCCAAACATGCTCTGCCAATGCGCTCTTACTGACCAGGCGGTTTTTATTCAGCAAAAAATAATTGAGGATATCAAACTCCTTTCTATTCAGTGCGACAGGTTCACCGGCAATCGAAAGACTACGATCATTCAGATCCAGCAGCAGATTGCCCATTGCCAATGTGTTTTTGCCCTCGCGTTGTTTTCTGCGCAATACCGCTTTAATCCGGGCATTTAACTCGGCGATATGAAAGGGTTTGGTCAGATAGTCATCGGCTCCAAGTTCCAGCCCCCGCAGCTTGTCATCCAGGGAATCTTTCGCAGAAATGATAATGACATTATCCGACTTACCCTCCTGTTTAAGTAGGTCCAAGACCTGCAATCCACTCCCCCCCGGAAGCATGATATCCAGCAAAATACAATCATAGTCATAGACAGAGACCTTATCCACCGCCGATCTAAAGTCGCCGGCTGTCTCTACAATATAATCTTCTTTAACAAGAGAGTCTTTCAATGTTTCCCTCAATTCCGCTTCGTCTTCAATTACAAGTACTTTCATTGGACAATTGTTTTTTAACCAAATTTCACCTCTATTCAACTTTTCCTTACCCGTTACAAATGTATTCCGAATTTAGGAAAGAATTGGGAAAATGGCTATTGTTCTTTGCCGACATCAGGACAGTCCATATCGAATAACTGGTTTATTTTAATCCATTGCCTCAAATGCTATGGGCTTTTCGTATTTTAGGTCTGAGACATTGTACTATGGATAAACGAAATGCTAATAGCTGGGCACCGGTCATTGGACTGGACGGTTTTCGCAAAGAACAGACCGCCGGCCGGGAAGAACTGCTCTTCAATGAATTACATGGCGAAAGGCTGATCGAAAAGCCCCATAAGCACGATTTTTTTATTATCAATTTATTTGATACCGCCTCTGGTGTCCATACGATTGATTCGATTGACTATCCGATTAAAAATCATCAGGTACATGTGCTATTCCCGGGTCAAATGCATAAGTGGCACGTTTATGCCGGTACAATTGGCTACCAATTGATGATCGAACGCTCATTTTTTGAGCATTTCGCACCCTTCTTTCGCTTTTCTTTTACCAACTACCAGAACCACCCTGTGATCGACCTGACTAAAGAAGCCTTCTTCCAGCTCCACTACGAATTTGAATCAGTCAAAAAAGAGCTGGAGCGTGAGCATTCATTGATCCCCCTGATTACAGCACGTGCTGGTGTGATCGCCGCCATCGTCAGCAGGGAAGCAGAGCATGTATTCACCGAATTTAAAGTCTATCAATCCGTCCCTCGTCTTGCCAAATTCAATATGTTGATAGACGAGTTTTTCAGGGAACAGAAATTAGTTGCTTTTTATGCCGAGAAGCTGCACATCTCCCCCAACTATCTCAATATTCTGTGCAAAAAACATTTGAAGATATCCGCCACCCAGCTCATCCATCAACGGATCTGTGTAGAAGCAAAACGCCTTCTTCAAAGTACGGAATCATCCATTAAAGAGATTACATTCGAATTGGGATTTGCGGATCAAGCCTATTTTTCGAATTTTTTTAAGCAGCAGACGGGTGTAAGTCCAAGTGATTTTCGGGAAAAAAGATAAATCGCACAAGAAATGGCAGAAATTACCCCGTAATACGCAAGGTCTCTGTATATACCTTTGTAAAAGGCTGATTCATTTAATGGATCAGTAATATTGCACCGTAAATAGAAAATAAAATGAAACCAATAGCGCTTACACGCAAAGAATTTATACGGAACTCAGCTCTTGCACTCACCGGAGCAACATTGATCCCGGGCATGCTCGTCGCCGAAGATCGTAGGGAACTTAGTCCGCAGACTTTGGCTGGACACCAAGGCAAAAAAAGTTATAGCCTAAAGAATGTTTTATTGGAAACAGGCTTTGAATATGATGGAAATGGCAATGTCATCGCAACAAAAACCGATCTTTTTACAGTACAGATCGATGGCGGAAAAATCAAAAAAATTGGGCCCAACAGTACCGATGCCAATGCCGTAGATGCAAAAGGCCGTCTGATGCTCCCTTCGTTTAGAGATATGCACATCCATCTGGATAAAACATTTTATGGGGATAAATGGCAAGCCGTGCGCCGTGGTGCCGGAGGTGTCAAAGGAATGATCGCACTAGAGCAACAGCTTCTTCCGGAACTGTTAAAAAACTCGACCTATAAGGCAGAAAAACTTATTGAGCTACTACAATCCAAAGGAACAGCCTTCGCACGTAGCCACGTCAATATAGAGCCCACATCAAAACTGGATTCCCTACATCACCTACAACTTGCACTGGAAAATAAGAAAAACAGTTTTGGAGCCGAGTTGGTTGCCTTCCCCCAGCATGGTGTATACTACACGGATTCTGTACCCTACCTCAAAGAAGCTGCAAAAACCAATATTGATTTTATCGGTGGCGTGGACCCTTTTACCATTGACGGTGCCATCGAGAAAACCATGGACTTCACTGTTCAGCTGGCATTGGATCATAACAAAGGAATTGACATCCATTTGCATGAGTCTGGAGAATCCGGATTGAAAACGGTGGAGTATCTGATCAAAAAAGTAAATGAAAATCATGCTTTAAAAGGAAAAACCTACCTCAGTCACTGTTTTGTTTTAGGAAGGCTCGAGAAAGCCAAACAACAGGAGATCGCGGAAAAGCTCGGTGCAGCACAGATCGGTATTGTCTCTACGATTCCTTTTGCTGGCTTGATTATGCCTATCCCAACACTCCTGGAAAACAAGGTCACCGTGATGACCGGAAACGACAGCATTGTTGATCACTGGAACACCTTTGGGACAGGAAGTGTCCTACAAAAAGCCAATATAGCCGCCCAGGTATATGGACAGGTCACTGAGTACGGTCTGTCACGTATGTTAAAGCTGGCAACCGCAGGCCCGATTCCATTAGATGACAAAGGGCAACAGCAATGGCCAAAACCCGGTGATGACGCAAATATCGCACTTATCGATGCAAGCTGTTCGGCCGAAGCTATTTCGCGTATTTCACCGGTGGCCTCTCTGATCTATCACGGAAATATTGTCTACTAGGCTTCTGGCAGATAAAGCACTACTCACCAGGTCTATTTTAACACAATGGCGGTCAATTGCCTTTTACAGGCTCTTGATTGCCCCCCTTGTGAAATGATTGTCACTAAAATCGTACGTACGTCTGTCGACTCCATATCTGGTCCATGATGCCATGAAAAACAGAAAGCTCGGTGTTAGATCACACTGAGCTTTTTCATTCTGTAGCGTCTCTATTTCAGGAAATCGAAGCTAATGTCGTTATTTGACGAGCTTAACATTATCGAGACAACTACTATCGTTTAAACAGCCTCATTACACGAGGCTCTACCCAATCGCTGAGAATGTAGGCAACACCCAACATCAGGAGCGTAACGGCAAAAACAAGCACATATTTATTTACGTAGCCATGAAGCTGGTTGAAAATAATAAAACCGATATGCTGATGAATAAGATATAAAGGATAGGTCAGCATCCCAATTTTGATGAATTTAGGCGAATTGAGGCATTGTAGTTTCTTACAGGAGACAACTAACATCACCATATAAAATATAACGATGGTAACAGCAATTATATAGGGGGAAAAATCGCTATGAAAAGTTCTCGTCAGCCAATGAATACGGCCAATGGCACCATCGATCGACAGGTACACGCACCAGGACAATACGATAAAATGCTTTACAGCCGGTCCCTGCAAAAAAATCTGGCAAAATACGATTCCTGCAATAAAATAAGCACTCCAGTCCAGAATGAAAAGGTGGTGGACAGTATCATAAATTTCTGATGGTCCAACAAACAGCCGCAAGCTTGACAATAACAACCAGAAGTAGACAAGATAGTCGAGGCTCAGCTGCTTAAAGCGGTTTATGACAAGAAACACCGCGATAATAAGGTAAAATTTCAATTCAACATAGAGAGACCAATACGCCCCATCGATATTTCCCTGTCCGAACAGTTCCTGAATCATGGTCAGGTTGGCGAAGAGCTGTTTGAATGTCACAAGATAGCGCGGCGCCCCAAAGAAATAAACGGTCACAAATGTAATGATCAAACAGATCCAATACATTGGATACAAGCGTTTAAAACGTGAATAGCAAAATTTGGGCAACGAACGATGTTTGATGGAAAAGGCAATCACAAAACCGCTGATGATAAAAAAAAGGTCGACACCAAGATACCCATATTTAAAATATTCACCGATCTCATCGAAATGCAGCAGGGACATGTTGCCTCCTTTATACCCCCGATATAAGTAATGGTACAATACCACCGCAGATGCCGCGATAAAGCGAAACAGATCTATTTGATAGATTCTTTTTGATTGAGATTCGGACACTGTCACATTTCTGGTTAACCTGACTACTTATTCAAATTAAAAACATAAATATCACTTATAAGCTTATACCTTCGAGTTATTTAACAACATGTTTCAGATACTCACCATAGCCAGATTTACACAACGGCTCGGCAACTTTCAGCAATTGTTGTTTATCAATATAACCCATGCGATAGGCTACCTCTTCAATTGCACCTATTTTCATCCCCTGACGCTCTTCGATCACCTGTACAAACTGTCCTGCCTGCATCAGCGACTGTATGGTGCCCGTGTCCAGCCAAGCTGTACCGCGGTCAAATATGCCGACTTTTAATTTGCCCTGACGCAGATATTCTTTGTTGATATCCGTAATCTCCAGTTCTCCCCGTGCTGATGGTTTGATACTTTTTGCAATTGCCACGACATCGTTGTCGTAAAAATAAATGCCGGGAACGGCATAACTGGATTTTGGCTGGTTGGGTTTCTCTTCGATAGAAACTACATTTTTCGCAGCATCAAATTCGACCACGCCATAACGTTCAGGATCCTGTACAGGATAAGCAAATACGACACCGCCATCAGGGTTGGCGCAAGACTGCAACAGCTTTGACAAGCCCGAACCGTAGAAAATATTATCGCCAAGAATTAATGCGACTTTGTCGTCACCGATAAACTCCTCCCCCAATATAAAGGCCTGTGCGAGGCCATCGGGGCTTGGCTGTTCCTTATATTCAAAACGACAGCCCAATTGAGAGCCATCTCCCAACAACTTTTGAAAGTTTGGTAAATCCTGTGGAGTTGAGATAATCAATATCTCGCGGATGCCTGACAACATGAGCGTAGACAATGGATAGTATATCATTGGCTTATCATATACGGGCATTAATTGCTTACTTACGGCGAGCGTTAAAGGGTGCAAACGGGTTCCCGATCCACCGGCTAATATAATTCCTTTCATTTTTATCCAGCTATTCGTATTGAGACTTTCGTATTTAAAATTTGGTTGTATAAGCCTTCAGCCTAATAATCTTTTTCTTTAATTTTTAATTTCCTCGGCCAACATTTTAGCCAGACTTAGCTTCCAATCCGGTACAGCTACATCAAAGGTCGCTTTAATCTTTGATTTATCAAGCAGTGAATACTTTGGCCGTTGCGCGGGTGTAGGGTAGGCACTCGTCGGAATTGGCTTTACCTGACAATCAAACGAACGGAAATCCCGTATTGCTACAGCGAAATCATACCAGGATATTTCCCCCTCATTGCTGTAGTTATAGATTCCGGCTTTCCAATCCGATGCATCAGCGATTTTCAAAATCGCCATCGCCAGATCTTTTGCATACGTCGGGGTACCGATCTGATCATTGATGACATTTACTTGATCCCGTTCGGCCATTAGACGACACATCGTCTTGACAAAATTCTTTCCATAAGCAGAATACACCCAAGATGTCCGGATAATAATCGACTCGGGACACCATTTCTGAATAGCCCGCTCCCCCGCAAGTTTGGTCTGGCCATAGACATTGATCGGTGCTGTCGGTGCATCTTCGCTTAGCGGAACAGCAGAATTACCATCAAACACATAATCCGTTGAAATGGCGATCAGCTTGGCACCATGGAGGCGACAGTATTGTGCAATCTCCTCACAGGCTAAATGATTGACCAAATTAGCTGTTTCATGTTCTTCTTCAGCTTTATCTACAGCCGTATAAGCGCCCGCATGAATAATCAAATCGGGCTGATACATGGCCAAAATATCCTGGATCAGCATAATCTGGTCCAAAGGCAATTGCTTACGGTCCAAAAAGTAGCACTCTTTTTCGGTATCATTGACCAATAATTCATACAATTCGGATCCTAGCTGTCCGGAAGCGCCGGTAATGACGATTTTCATCAAAATCTTTTTTATGGTTTAAGCATCCCGATCTATTTATCCCCTCCGAGCGGGAGCATTATGTCGGTCAGGCACGCTGTTCTTCTATTACAATTTATCGGATAATGCGGTGAAGTTTTGCGCCTCTTTGTCTTTCTGGGACAAGATCATCTTTTCCGCTGGAATTTGCCAGTCGACTGCCAGCAGCTTATCTAATGGATGTACACCATCTTCCGCTTCTTTGTTATACTTATTGTCGCATTTATAGGCAAATACCGCATGCTCGGACAATACCGAAAATCCGTGTAAAAATCCACGTGGTACAAATAGCTGCTTTTTATTTTCTGCGGAGAGTTCCACGGCAACATGCTGCCCATAAGTAGGGGAGCCGGGCCGAACATCAACAGCGACATCCAGTACACTACCCTCCAGTACACGGACCAATTTTGCCTGTGCATGGTCTCCAGCTTGCATATGCAATCCCCTTACAACACCATATTGAGATTTCGACTGGTTATCCTGCACAAAATGCGGATTGTAACCTAAGATGGCAGCCAGTCTGTTTTCATTATAAGATTCAAAAAAATAACCTCTTTCATCTTCGAATACCACAGGCTCCAAAATAAAACAACCGGATAGTTTCGTTTCTGTATATTTCATATTTAAGCGCCGTGATATTGATTGTTATAATAATGCTGATAGTCTCCCGAAGTCACATGATCCAGCCATTCCTGATTGGACAGGAACCAGTCTATCGTCAGTGACAGCCCCTGCTCAAAAGTTACTGACGGGCTCCAGCCCAGCTCTGCATTTATTTTACTTGCATCAATCGCATAACGCAGGTCATGGCCCGGACGATCCTTCACAAAGGTAATCAGGGAAGCTGCCGTACCCTGTTCCCGGCCTAATTTAACATCCATTTGTCGGCAAAGCTCCTTGATCAGGTCTATATTCTGCCACTCGTTAAAGCCTCCCACATTGTACGAATCGCCATTCTTACCCTCATGAAAAACCAGATCAATCGCTTTGGCATGATCAATCACAAAAAGCCAGTCGCGCGTATATTTACCGTCTCCGTATACAGGCAATGGCTTATCGTGTAAAATATTATGAATGCACAGCGGAATCAGTTTTTCAGGAAAATGATTGGGCCCATAATTGTTGGAGCAATTGGTCAGCACTATCGGCAGTCCATAGGTATCATGATAAGCACGGACAAAATGGTCCGAGCTCGCTTTGGAAGCCGAATATGGTGAGTGTGGATCATATTTGGTGTCTTCGGTAAAAAAACCGGATTCTCCCAACGCACCAAATACCTCATCCGTAGAAACATGATGAAAACGTTTTCCCACAAAATTATTCTTCCAGATTGCATAGGCAGCATTCAACAGATTTACTGTCCCGATCACATTAGTCATCACAAATGCTGTCGGATCTGCAATGGAACGATCGACATGGGATTCTGCCGCCAAGTGAATCACACCATCCGGTTGATACTGTTCAAAAACAGCATTCATCGCCGCCTGATCCGTAATATCAGCTTTGACAAAGGCATAATTCGGACGATCCTCTATATCTTTCAGATTTTCAAGATTGCCGGCGTACGTTAGGGCATCCAAGTTAATAATCTGATAATTTGGATACTTTACAACAAATTCACGAACGACGTGGGATCCGATAAATCCTGCGCCTCCTGTGATTAATATCTTTTTATTCATATATCTTGATTATAGACAGCATACCGCTCGCGTTAATCTGTCCAACATTATTACCATAACTAAATAATTCCTTAAAATTAGGTTGATTTTTGCGAACTGGCAAGTTTTAATCGATAGGGATAAGCATACTATACACAAAAGTCCCATTGACGGGACTTTTGTGTATAGTATGCTTAGATTGCTTTACCTAAGGTTATGCTTTTTTAATAAGCGAATAAACGGGAACATCATCAATATACTCCTGTTCAATCGTGCTATCCAACGCTTCGTACTCGGAATTTTGAGATTTAAATTCCGGAACAATACGCTTCATTGCTGCCACCAATTCCATAAAATCAGGCAGATGCTGATCCGCATCCACAATTTGCTGACAAACAGCATTGATACGTTCTGCTTTCAGTATCAATTCATCGTGTTTTACTTTTGCAATCATAATTTTCGGATGATGCGTTTTCAGGGTATTTTCATTATTGGCCAAAAGTTCTTCAAAGATCTTCTCTCCGGGACGCAAACCAACAATTTTGATATCAATATCTTCAGGATATCGGTAACCTTTAAGCTTGATCATCCGTTTGGCCAAATCCATTATTTTAACGGACTTGCCCATATCAAAGACAAATATCTCTCCCCCTTTCCCCATCACACCGGCTTCCTGCACCAGCTGACAAGCCTCAGGAATGGTCATAAAGAAACGCGTAATTTCGGGATGTGTCAGGGTCAATGGACCACCGCTTGCCATTTGTTTCTCAAAGAGCGGTATGACCGAACCATTTGAACCGAGCACATTACCGAAGCGTGTAATGATAAAACTCGTTTCAGACCTACCACTACAGCTACTCACATAGATTTCAGCCATTCGTTTGGTTGCCCCCATCACATTGGTTGGATTGACGGCCTTATCCGTAGAAACCATCACCATTTTCTTTGTACCATGCTGCATACAGAGATCAGCCACATTCTTACTTCCAAGTACATTTGTCTGAATGGATTCGTAAGGATTGGCCTCCATCAATGGCACATGTTTATAGGCCGCAGCATGGAAAACAAGATCCGGCTTATATTGTGCAAATATATTTTGCATAAAAGCGTAGTTGCGGACATCACCCACAATGCAATGCAGATGTTCGGGTTGTGTTGCTTTTATCGACTGTTGGATATCGTACAGCGCAGATTCCGCCTGATCCAATAGGATCAACTTTTTATAATGACGTCTTGCTATCTGACGTGCCAGCTCCGAACCAATGGATCCCGCCGCGCCCGTGACCAGAATCACTTTGCCGTTCATTTCTTCCTCAATCTCCGGGTGATCCAGCTTAATGGGCTTGCGACCGAGCAAATCTTCAATTTTTAAAGGGCGTATCTCCCGTTTTGCACCGGAGTTGAGCAAGATCCTCGCCGATGGCATAATTTTAAGTTCAAGCCCGATATTCTGAAACCAGTCCGAGACATATTCCAACCGTTCGGGGTCATTGTTTTCCACGGCAATGATCACCTGTGTAATTTCGTGTTTGCTGATATACTCCTTGGTAATTTCGGTAATATCCTTGATTTTCAATCCTGCAAGGCGTTTTCCGATACGTGAGACCTTATCTTCTACAAAGGCGACAACCTGGTACTTGATCCGGGGATCTTCTTTCAACAAAGAGAAAGATACCAGCCCGGGACGTGAAGCTCCAAAAATCAGCACATTTTCTCCTTTTCGAGCGGGTAGGAACAAATATTCAAAAATCGTTCGGTATACGACACGCGCTCCTACCATGATCACCATTAAAATACAGGCCTGCATCGTTAATACCCCGTACGAAAGACGCAGGTAATCGCCCGCAGATGTTCCCTTTTCAAAAACAGTTTTAACAACCAGCGTCAACAACATCAACGTGATATAGGCCGACGTGACCGTTTTAAATATTTTTATGGTATCGCGGATACCTGTCTGACGCACGATTCCTCTAAAGGTATTGTAACACAAAAACATCGCGAAGTACACTGGCAAAACGAGCACTAGTTTCTTCAACATAAGTGTCACATCAAAGACACCTTTGAAATTATTGACGACGTAGTTTGAAAATACATAACTTGCAAATACAAACCACATATCAATGAGCAAAATGACCCACCGAGGATTATCCTTCCGCAACCGTTTTCTTAAATCCCATAGAGATCCCATCATAGCTTTCTTCCCTTTTAGTTTATTTCTTTACCGTCGTAATCATTTGAAGTCCGTACAACGTATATGGCTTATTTCAATTTCATAAAAGATGACCAAGATACTTAAAATTTAACAATCATTTGGGCCTTTTTACTAAAAAATCAATAACGACAGATACCATATGCACGCTATTCGTATCATCGTGGAGTAAGCAACTATTATACCGAAAATATTACAAACAGCAATAAAAATTAAAAAATGCCGACACAAGGCGATTTAAATCTATTATTATTCAATAAAATCTATTTTTTCTTACCTCTTATCTTCTTCGTAAACATCAAAACTGGCATATTGTTTGTAAAACATCCTATAAGACAGACAAAACCATATACTTGAATAAGCTATTATGAATTTTTTTACCAATCTATTTACACATAAAAAGTCGCCATCCGTCCGAACTTTGGCCCAGCTGGAGTTTTTGGAAGTAGACATGCACAATCACCTTTTGCCCGGTATTGACGACGGAAGTATTTCGGTAAAAAATTCAATAAATTATATTCAGGATTTACAAAAATTGGGATTGAAGAAATTTATCTGTACCCCGCACATTATGGCCGGCGTCCATCCCAATACCAAATCTACGATTGAAGCGGCACAGACCGCGTTGATCAGCGGTCTTAAAGATACCGGAAACGACACACCGATTTTTGCGGCAGCCGAACATATGATTGATGACGGCCTGACATCCCTTATTCAACAGGATCAACTCTGCATTATACCCGGCGGTTATGTGCTGATCGAGATGTCTTATCTATCCGAGTCCAAAGCATTATTTCATACAATTCGGGATATTCAAAAACTGGGCTACAAGCCTATTTTAGCACATCCCGAACGCTATAATTATTATCATAGCAATTTCAATATTTACAAACAGATCAAGGATGCGGGCTGTTTATTGCAGCTCAACCTACTCTCGCTCAGCCGATACTATGGCGTTGATACGAAAGCAATTGCAATGACTCTATTAAAATCCGGCATGTATGATTTTGCTGGCACAGACCTGCATCACGAGCGGCATCTTGAAGCACTACAGAAAATCGCAGAAAAATATCCGGTGCGCGAAATGTTAAAAACTTCACCGATCCTGAACCAAAGCCTGGCAGATCATTTCAACAACAGTAAATCTCAGGGCATTGCCGGCTAAAAAAAACTGTTACCTGTACCATCAAAACGGCAAATCATTTGACATTGACCTTTTTTGACTTCACTTTCAACAGCAATTAACGAATTACAACATCATTATTCATTCCTATTGCAAAAAATCACCACTTCAAGGGGGAATAGTCGGTATAGGCACATAAAAATGCAGGTATCCAATGACACCTGTATTTTTATGGTTTTCATAGGGCGTGTAGGGCGCCTGTATTGATACAAAAATACGATGTCAAAGGAAGCAAAAAGTATGAATCTCGACCTAAAAAGTATAAAAACAGGAATGAATAAAACTTATCCTTGCCAGCGCTTCCTGTATTCTTTTGGAGTTACGCCGGTTTCCTTCAAAAAAAACGTACTAAAATTATTTACATTGGTATAGCCCAGCTCCCAGGCGATTTGCTTGATACTGAGCGAAGACTCTGCCAATGACTTTTTACTCACGCGCAACAATTCGCCAGTAATCACGTCTTTTGGCGTAATTCCAAGCACTTCGTTTGTTAAACTGGTCAGTTTTTTACTACCTATATTAAGCACGCTGGCATAATACATCACCCGTTTCTCCTTTTTTACATTTTTTTCCACGAGATCCTGAAAACGACGCACCAGCTCCATATTATACCCCAATAATTCACCCGGTCCTTTTTCTTCCATGTAAATAGCCGCGAGCAAAACCACTTGCTTGACAATATTATGTGCCAGGTCACGATAGATAGCTTGATTATAGTTCTGCTTGGAGAGCTTGAGCTGCTGTCCGACGAATTCGTAATACGTCGCGTATTCCTGAGGAACATTTAGCACCTGATAGGCATACTGTCGTCTGTCAAATGATTTAAAACTGCGGATGAAGGAAGCATCGATGTCGGTCCGTGCAAAAAAATTCTCGGAAAAGTAGATAATTAAAAAAGCACGCCGCTCGTCCGGGTCAAATGCAATTTTAACTCCCCTTGGCACCAGGACGAGACTGTATTCGTCTACCTCAACCATTTTTTTATCAATCTGAATCCGGCAGCCACCCGTTGAGACAAAAAGAACCGTATAATTGTCCGTTGCCGTTGCATCAGCAATAGCCGAAGCCTCCCGCTCTATCCCGATCACACGATGAACTCCAAATTCCATAATTTCCAATTATCCGAAAATAATACCTTAAACAGCAACGTAGGCCAAGCGAATTTAATAAATAATTTGGAACGAAAAAAAACGCCTTCCCAAAAAGGAAAGGCGTCTCCATTAAACTTATTATTCAAATAGATCTTTTAGTATCTTAATTTCGTACACAACGCACCTGCACAGCATCACCGGAATTAATTCCATTAATCTGACAGTCCCAACCAATACTTCCTTTAGCTCCACCCATTTCAAATTTTTTGTATCCACCACCATTAGCTGTGATCAAATAATAAGCTTTATTATTCTCACCATTTAGTGTATTAGACGTACTATATTGACCAGCAAATAACATAAATAAATACTGATCTCTTGCCGCCCCAGGATGATTATATACACCATAGAACATTCCCATCTTGCCCCCAGCGTTACCGCTAAATGTATCTACCCATCTAGCTGCAGCATCGCTACGTCTATTTTCAGCACTATTTGGGTTTGTCCTTTGGATCAATGCACTTGCCTCCTGCTCAGTTGGCAATCTCCAAGTATTACCATCCACCAATTTGCAAGGGTCACCAGCCGCACCGTTTCGCTCTCTTGAAGGAGTTTGGTAAACCCAAGGATCCTTTGTATCGGATGTCGGAATAAATTTAGGCAACACATAATCAGGAAAGAAATAATCGCCGGCTGCATTATTCGCTTGCGCAAAGCCATACTTACCCGTACTTGGGTTGTAAACCAAATTTCCCAGTCCCCAAGTACTACCACCGATATTTACGTCAATTGGCCTTTTCAAAGTGATATCCAACTGATATTTCACACCAGGTTTAAGGTTCCATCCTCCTTTGGTTAGATTCTTTGCAACACTTCCACCGATTGAAACTCCAGACAATACTATTGTTCCATTTGTTGTAGCAGCCGTTGTGATGTACGTAGAATCCGAATTGATTACTGTTCCATTGGTATTTTTAAGATTGAACGCTACCGGATTTGCAGCCCCAGTAAAGGTCATTGCACCATTCGCAAGCGCCACATCAACAGCTGCATTGGAAGGAGCAATTGTTGCACCTGTAATACTGCTTACAGACCCCAACTGCGAGGCATCAAATTTCAATGTCACTTGTGTAAACAAATGCGCCAGATCAGCATTCAATAGATTCTGTCCATCTTTTACTTCAAATGGAACCTGAGCTAACATGAGGTCCTGATCAGCGGTCAGCCCCTCAAAATTAACGGCACTCAGTTTTGCACCTGCAGCAATTGAAGGCAAGGTCTTATTGGTACCGGACGCATAAATTACGAAAGTATATTTTCCTTTTTCTATTGCAAAATCCTGCGTACCGTTTCCCTGTGTAAAAGATTTTGTTTCTTTATAGTCACCCGCTGCATCAAATATTGCAACATAATAAACAGTACCTTGTTTCAATGCTTTTTGATCAATACCTGTCGAAACGGTAGCCGCACGGTTAGATGCCTTTAAACCTGGAGCCGCTGCGGTTTCAGCGGTCAACGTCGCCACCAATGTATATTGATTGTCAAACGGAATTTCTACTATTTGTGCTGCCGAAGCATAAGAACGGCCAACTGAAGCCGCTTTTACCGGACCTTCTGGCGCAAATGCCTGTCCTATATTTAAACGTACGGTAGGTCCATCCGGAATGACCACGTTATTAGTATCTTTACTACATGATGAGATGAAAATTACGCAGGCCAAAAGAGAGGCTAAACCGAATTTTGTTGTAAACTTATTCATAAAATAATTGTTTATATCACTAATAATTTAATTATCCTAAATACTACCACTCTACATCCTGACTTTGCGTCTCAGTCTGCCAAGATTCGGTCATCGGACCACTTACAGAACCTTGATTGGAACCTGCAGCAACGCTGTATTCCAGCTCTACATGTAACGCATTCACACAAGGAGTTTCATAAGGAAGACGGCCATTTAGGTTAGCCAAATTTTTTGTGTTCGTTTTCATTTCTTATATTTTTAATGTTCTAAAGCAATTTATATTTGTGTAGCTTACACACACTACAAAAAAGAAGCTATCTAACTGATAAATAGATCTTTATTATAGAATAATATGACACTTCTTAATCAGAAGTTGCACGAAAGTAGATAATATTCGAAAGGGACCAAAGGAATTCAGACGATGTTTATTTTCCTGTAGCTAAGCCACTACAAACGAGCTAAACTAGAGACGTTTACATGACAATTCCATGAGAGTTAAGGTCAGCATTGTAAAAATTCAACCGTGAAGAAGAATTAGGGAGCTACTATTTTAGAGCAAATCAAAAAGCAAGGTCTAACTATGGACCGAAACCAGGATTACAAATCCATTAATTGCTTAAACACTTTAATTATTATGAAAATGAAAACACAAAACAACAACAAAAAACAAAAAGCCTAAATCGATATATATTTTTCTAAAACAATAAACACATTTTTATATTACTGTTTACCAACAAACATACATCGAGACATAATGGTGAATATTTTTTTAAAAACAGAAGTTAATATTATTAAGAAATTGATTATCGATATTTAAAAACACCAAACATAATTCAAAAATAATAGAGTAAATAACACACAAGTGCTAACACGTGACATTAAGAAACTACCTGTTCAAACATCTTAATTATAAAACAAAAATTTGACAGAAAAAAATTATTCCCGGTTAAAACAAAAGACAAAAAACTTTGTTAAGGCAAGTATTACGATCAATGTAAAGCGATAAAAAATACTTAAAAAGCATTTCAATTTTAAATCAAAAGACAGTTATACAAAAAATATTAATAATAAAGCCCTGAAAAGGAAAGATGATTAAATATCACAGGAATTTTATGCTAGAAAATAATTTACAATTTTTTTTTGCACAAGTTGATATTTAGTCGTAATATTACAATTCAAAAGTGTAAGTGTGTTAGCCAAGCTAGAAATAAAATAGTAGACATATATAAATTTATACAGCATTAATAGAATATTTATAACAAAATTAACGCAGCGATAACTACACCACTTGTCTGTACGCAGAGACAAGCAGCTTATCAAAACGTTAATTTCTAAATTTTTAACAATGAAAAATTAAATTGTCCATTAAATTTTAAACCCCATGTTAGTAATAGCATGGATTATCCAAATAATATTATCATGAATAAGAACGCAAAAAAAATGTACGTAGCTCCGTCCATTAAGGAGCACGTTATTGAACTTGAGCAAGGCATTGCTGCAGGTTCTCAGGCCCAACCAGGTGCTACTCCACAATCAAGCGGCTGGGGAGCCGGAGCAGACGAAACCAATAACGGTGACGCATCCTAAACAAGTATTTAAATTATTAACAACAGAAAAGCACTAAAATGAAATTTCTACAAAAGAAAGGGGCTCACTGGGTTGTTGCAATGGCAATACTTGCGATACCAGGGACGTTGATAACGAGCTGCTCCAAAGATTCAAAAACAGAACTTGTTGACACAAAAAGCAACAAATTAACCATCTCAGTTGGCGGTATCAATACAAACAACGATGAAGGTGTAAAACGTATGGGTGTTTCCTCATCCAGCAAAACAGCACAAAGCAAAATTTATTCGTTCAGTGATGTCGACATGCAAATTTCGACGGATAATAATGTTCCTGTAAAAACCAGTAGTTTGGCTAATTCTGTACGTTCAAACGGCACAGCAGCTGACGTTGCTCCTGGAGTAACAGAGAATATGGAACAAGACACAAAATATGTAGTATATATCTACTCAGGAAATACACTAGTTACGTCGAAAGAATTATTGTCAGGCACTGCAGGTACTATCGAAGGTCTTGATCCAGCCGGATCCTACACTTGGGTTGCACTTTCATACAACGCGAAAGACACAGCGCCATCAATAACGCCAGCGAGTGGATCAATTGCACTTCCTCAGAATAAAGACGTGCTTTATGCAACTGGCAGTGTTAATTTAGCGTCTAGCCCTACCATTAATATTCTATTTAACCACGCTTTTTCACGCGTTGGTATAGAATTAAATACTATCGGTGTTTTTGGTAATATCACTGGGAACCCTAGTGTTTCTGTATCAGGTTTGAATTTAGCAACAGGAAGCATTAATTTATTGGATGGTACTGTGACCGCCGGTGCATCATTCACACCGACGCTTAGCTATGCCGATTTCAAAAATATCGATCCACTACATAATGATGCTAAAATTGCTTACGTATATACAGCCTCAACCGCTGCACAAAGTGCTGTCAAAGTAACACTACAGAACTTAAACATTAACCACGTAGACGGGAGTTTAGCACGGACATACTTTGCAACTGCAACGGATTTTAATTTCTCTGTGACACCTGAGCTAGGCAAAAGCCATCGCTTATTGTTAAATGTTATTGAATCTCCATTAGTCACTGGCAGTGGCAGTACTGCTGTAAGATGGAGTCGTTCAAATTTATTTGAAAGAGATGGAAACGATCCTTTACGGAAATATGCTTTCTATGCGACAAATGCACAAAGAAGTAGAGGAGATGGCTATTTCTCTTACGGTTCTTTGGTTGCCGCTCGATTCCCATCAAGTGCTGCACAAAAGGGAGATCCTTGTACAAGAATATATCCGCAAGGACTTTGGAAACAGCCTACAAGCACGCAGGTTGAAACCCTAACTTCGACAACAGGATTGTTAAATAACGTACTCAATCTTGTCGGAACATTACTGGGCGCTGCAGATCCAGCACCGGGATCCTCAGTTGGTACTGATGGAGGAAACCACGCTCAATACGCGATTACTGGTGGAGGTACAGCTGGGACAAATGCTTTTGGTACAGCAACGTCAAATTCAAATAATCTGCGCTTCTTCTACAATGGACAGATTGTAAATACAGCAGTTCTTACTGGGATTGGTGACAGTGGCAATGGATTATTAGGACTCGGTCTTTCAAATCTTTCGGCAAATCTATTGGGTTTAAATGTTTTGAACACAAATATTCCTGTATTAGGAACTTCTTATAATGCCTCAGCTGCATTCTGGACAGATTCTCCTGTCTTAGCTGGACCTTTATTAGATTTATTAGGTACAAGAGTGGGCTACTATGGTTACCATGCTTTTACAACAAGACGTACACTTGGAGGATTAATCCCTATTGGGGATCCATTTGTAAAAGCTTCAACTACTGCTGAAGCGTTGAATGTAGAACTTTTAGGCTTAGATTTATTGAGAACTTCATTCAAAAATGTTCGTTGCGTACGCGCAAACTAATATAAACTGATATTTTCAGTACTCCTATTTCAAAGCAAGCGGCTAGATAAATCTAGCCGCTTTTTTTATTGTGGCCGACTACCTACAAAAATTCTTTTTCACATTTTTTAACACGATTATCGTCAATTTTCACACGAAAAGTTCCAATTATATTTTCTACTTTTGAGCCATCAAGTCATTTTTTTTGCGTTCGACTTGATAATATTAATGGATAAAATGGAACGAAGGCGTTCGTTCCATTATTTTTTTTATAACTGATAGCAAGTCCATTAGGTCAAAATACACATCAGCTATTGCCAGTCTTTGCAAACTAAGAAGCTGACGATCTACCCCTGAAACTTCTTAAAATACCGGCAGCCTAGCTTCTGATCGAGGTGACGCGATGGAAAACTGATCTGCTGCGCTAAAGGATATCATTTTCAGAAAATAAAATGGGAAAAGTTACAGACAATGCACTGGCCACATTGATCTCATCACGGATTGTGGAGATCATGAATCAGACAGGACTCTCGCTCAATGGCCTCGCAAGTTTCTCCGGCTTAACGGCAGGACCACTGCGCAGCCATTACAACAAAACACTCACCATCACCGTGGAACATGTCGCAAAAATATGCCGGCCGTTTTCCATTTCGCTTTCAGACTTTTTCAACCCGAAAATAGCGCTGACCATACATACTGACAGTCTTCCCAACTTACATATTTTTAAAGAAACAATATCCGCTCAGGAGCAAAACTTCCTCCTGAAACAAAAAATCGAATCGGCAAATGAAGCCGTCAATGAGGACCTGAGAAGACAACGCGAGCTGATCGCCTATGTCGTTTATGCCTCGGATTATTTTTCCGAACCCCGAACACTCGAACAGATGGTCGACGATTTCCAGGAAAATTATAACATCAATTTTAGCACCGAAAGGATCTATAGCTTGTTACGAAAATATGTTGGCCGCGAAGTCTTACAACGAAAACCCTTGCCCAGAACAAAATGCAAAGGTCCCATCAGCAGAAGACCTTTCCTGTATTTTAAGTCCGCGCCCCAAACCCAACAGCTATAAAGCAGTTATTGAAACAAACGTTTTCGTCCCGGGTTGAAGCGGAAATGTTATCTGCCGCTGTCCGCTTATTCTTTTCTCCCCCGTATCGCATGATATAGCCGGCCTATTCCCGAGTATAAAATTTTTATATCCCTCTCCTTCGCTGTCGACTTCCCTACCAATAGCGATGCGCGCTCCAATTAAAAGCATCTCAAACGGCCCCAATGTCCTAACAGCCAAAGAATCCACGGAAATTGCCCGGGCGTCACCCGATGAAAAATAAGCTTGATTCGGATTACAGCTGACCGAGATAATGGTACCCAGTCGAATTGTCAATGACGCTTGTTGCGCCATAGTGGTCCATCCATTGAATAACTCAAAAACCAATGTAATCACTATCAGAAATAACCGATTAACATTCATAGGGTATAATTTTCTTAGATTTTCATCTCAGCTAACTTTGCCTCAACGCACGTGGAATATGGCCTGTCTGCTTTTTCACAAAATTCCGGAAGTTGGATTCATCGTTGAACCCCATTTCATAGGATATCTGTGAAATAGATAGACTGGTATGCTTGATATATTTTACAGCCTGCTGAACTAAAACGGACAAAATCAACGATTTGGCGGTTTTGCCAGTCACCGATAAACATATATCTGTTAGCTTGCGCGCAGTAACGTGAAGCTGATCTGCATAGAATTGTACATAGGTATGTTCCCTGCAATGTTTATGAATCAACATCGAAAAATGATTTACCAGCGCAATATCGCTTGCGCTCTTTAGCTGCGACATGTGATCGCCTGCCGCTATATCATGATACG
Organism: Sphingobacterium athyrii; assembly: GCF_003071065.1. GTDB lineage: Bacteria > Bacteroidota > Bacteroidia > Sphingobacteriales > Sphingobacteriaceae > Sphingobacterium > Sphingobacterium athyrii. The sequence continues at coordinate 58,038 of NZ_QCXX01000005.1, forward strand.
CATCCAATAAAAGCGATTCCACACAGTGGTGTGCAACACGATCAAATATATGCCCCTGCATACGCACCCTAAAGAGGCGGCTCGTAATCTGTTGATTAAAAACCTGTTCGCCAAAGCGAGAGTCATGATACAGAACCGGGCTTTCTCCAAAAAATAATGGTGAATGAATTGTAGCGGTATCTTCGAGTGAACGTTCATAAAATGCGGCAGTGAAACAAAGCAGATAACCTTTGCCCAAACGCACATTTGACATGTCAATAAACCTACCGGGACCAACAAAAATCATCTGATTTGTGGCAAGACGATACTTTTCTTTCTCAACTACGATATCAATCGGCTCGAAAGTCTTGATTATCGTAAAAAAATCCCGTCTGTTCTGTCCGAAGTCCTGATCAGGAATACTCCGAAAACTAAAAAACTCAAAGCCGCCAGTCGTAATATCGCCAAGTTTATCAGGAGTTGTCATACGAAACGATTGAAATGTTTTTTCTAATAATTACGGGCCGCTCATATTGTATCCCCATCTTTCCATAACCGAAAATTGCCTCCAACATCTGTTTCGGATTGCGTTTTGAAAAAATCTGCAGCGCTCCATTACGTCTGAAATCATTTACTTCAATCAGACAATCAGTAGCCGTATACCCGAATACTTTAATGGATGGAAATCGACTGCTCATTTCACGCACGGTATCTATCCCATTCATCACAGGCATGTGCAGATCCAAAATACAGATCTGGGGAAGTATTTTGCAAGAAGAAAGATGCCGAAGCAATTCGCTCCCGTTATCCGCCGTAAATTGCAGGTCAAACAGATCAAGCTGCGCTGAAAGCAGCTCAATAATCTTTTGCTGGAGCCTGCAGTCATCTGCAAAGATCAACTTAATCTTGTTTTCCATGTATGCTTATTTTTCATTAAACTATAGTACCCCATCAGCAAACCATCAAAAGATTAAGACGGAAGTATTTTCGTTTCCAACAATTTAATTTTCGAGACTTTGTTACAATCATGTTTTATTTTTTCCCCGTCTATCTCAGGAGAAATTTTATCGAAAGAATTCTCCGATTCGACAAGTATTACCTCAACTTTTGGTTGTATATAATTACGTTTCGATTTCATCATTATGCTATGATTAGTTTTTTAAACATTTTCTAAATAACCACTTGGGGTAATAATGTTAGTCTAATTCAGACTAGAAAAAATATATTAACATCTGATTTTCAGCTATATAAATTTTATCTATTTTAATACGATACGCATTCAGCTATTAATTTGGTATTTTTTTAATTCCATGGTTATTTTAGCATAATGGTTTGCACGCTTTTAAAATAAAAATGGTATATTTGAGTAAGTGAAATTGTAGTCTGAATTAGACTAATTCGTATATACTATTATCTTTATACTCAGATATTAGTAAAAAGTGTACGCGATGATTTTCAATTTTACCCTGTTGAGTACAGGCTCGACATCCCTGATTGCCCTAAAATTTATCGATGAACAACAAAAAGAGTTTGTCGTAAAAACATCCTTAAAAATCATTCCTAACCGTTGGAATCAAGACAAACAGCGTCCGGACAACATTTATTTAAAAATTTATAAAAAGCTTAACGCAAAATTAGACGCGATCAAAATTGCCATATCAAATTACCTGAAGGAGGTAGCATTTAAACAACGTAAATTCTCACTCAATGTTTTAACCCAGCTCATAAAAAAATGCTGCATTTTAAAAGAAAGCCCTTTCGAAGCCGGAAGTCTATTGGAAGCGACAGACAACTTTATCCAGAGCCGTCTGCACCTCATTTCCGACAATACACATCGGCGGTACAAAGTCTTTTTTAATATGTTAAGGCGTTTCGAAGGTTTCCAGCGTAAAAATCTGATGATCAATGAAGTAAACAGCGACTTTGTAAAAGAATTTATAAAATTCGGAGAATTGGAAGCCTATAGTTCAAGCACCATTTATCGCACCATATATTTTGTTCGTACTGTCCTCAATTTCTTGGAAAAAAGAGGGATACGTACTTTAGTTTATGAACTGGAACTTCCAAAAATCAAAAAACACAACCGTGTCATCAGCCTCACCGAAGACGAACTCATTCGAATAAAAGATACTGTTGTCCCTCCAGAACTGAAGGCAGCCAAAGACTGGTTGGTCATTAGCTGCTATACGGGTCAACGCGTTTCGGATTTTATGAATTTTAATCTTGATATGGTGGAAATCCTCGACGGAAAACCCTGTCTTTCGTTTACGCAGCAGAAGACACAAAAGACAATACTGCTACCCTTGCATCCGACAGCCATAAACATTATGTCTGACAATGGAAACAACTTCCCTTCAAAACTCTCTGCTCAGAAATACAATGAACAGATTAAGGAAATCGCACGCCTTGCCGGTATAAATAGCCTGATCAAAGTTCGTACCCGAAGTGGTTTCAGATCGACAGAAAAGCTGATACAGAAGTGGGAAGCGATTACCAGCCATATCGGCCGACGTAGCTTTGCCTCTAATTTCTACGGCAAGATCCCAACACCGTTGCTTATGCAAGCAACAGGGCATAGTACTGAGCTGATGTTTCAGCGCTATATTAGCAATACGGATACCGAACGGACACGCTCACTTGGGGTTTATCTTGATGAACTGTACAAAAGTAAATTTTTAGTATCCGGATAAATTTAAATTTTTATTTCATGAATTATTGCGCCATAAAAGCTCAAACAAAACAATTGTATCAACAACTAAAACAAGAAAATTAGCACATTACGAATGCTTTTTCTTCGAATTAAAAGCATTTTTAAAGTTGGTAAATCAGGCGGAAAAATGAGCTGATCGCGTTTTCCTTCCCTCCAATCGGAAAGCCGACGGCCATTCCAACAGCTAATTTATCATTCAGCCCCAATTTCACCTGTGGCCGCAATGTTGTTTCCAATAGGCCACGGGCAACTTCCTGATTTACCTCCAGTCCGATAAAATGATCAGTCTGTGGTAATGTATAGTGAAAGGATGTATTGATTTGCCAATTCATTTTGGTGGTATGTGATTTATAATGATAGGCAATTTCCGGCCCGGTATAAATTAATGTATGCCAGTTGGTATGCCAACTCTTTGCAGCGACGAAAAAGGGATTGAACGCTGTCCCCCCCGCAATGAAATTAAATAGCTGTGTATACCCCACCGCTAATGTTGTCGCCTGTTTTTTTGAGACATAAAAAGAATATTGTGACGACAGTCGCAAGCGTTCGAGTTCATTGCTTGACTTTACATGCTCCATTTTACTTTTTGAATACATAAAATCGGTTTCCACTTCCAGCCCCAGACGGTCAATGGGCGCGAACTCATACTCCATTAAATATCCGTATTCATCCACGCTACGCATTCTTTTAATATCTGCCCCCACATTAAACTCCTTCTCCCCCTTTCTTGCACCGAGGTCCCGAACAAGATCATTGTATAACGGTTCCGCATGATGTACTTTATCGGGTAGGACTTTATTTTCTTGTGCATTGACCGAAAAAGAACACAGCAGGATACAAATTGTAAAGACTGTACCTAAAAGCTTTAGAAGTGATTTGTTGTTTTTCATACGACAAACCTCCAAGCGAATTATGGAAACAATTGGGAATTTTATCTCTTATCCCATTTTTTTTATTACCCAGATAAAAGCAATCATCTGCCCTAAAAAACAACTTAGCCAAAGCGGTAATAAAGCCAAATACCACTGGCATTTCTTTCGTCCCCGACTGTAAGCTTCAGACCAAAATACAATAGACTTAAACGCAACAAAAATGGTTGTAAAGACAAAGCCCAAGATTGCAATTACTACCCCAATCCACAAAATATCAGCAGAAAGATAGTTCCCAAAGAATTCGTCTGTTAGACAAGAATTTATAACCAGTACTGCAATAGCAGTAAACATAATTATATAGCAAATGAGCACTCTTTCCAATAGCAATTTTGTATTGAACGTATATTTAGCTGCAGGTACACGGCCAAACCAATATATCCCCATTCCCAATCCAACAAGGGTGGTGATCATGCTTGGCAAATAAAATAAAAACAATATATAGTCTGTGTCAAATAACATTACTTTTCATTTCATAGGTTATTTTGGAACGCCCTTAAATAATATGGAACGAAGAGCATATCAATATCCAAAGTAAAGCTATACAAAATGGGAATCGTGTAAAATACCCCAAACGCGGTATTTTATTATCCTTTGGGAGGGGCTAGTTTTGGAAAAGTATATTACAACAACTTATTATCCCAAAAGCTATGAAAAAAGTATTACTATTATTTGCCTGTTTCAGTTTGCTGTATTACACAGCGGATGCTCAATCCAAACCTGGAAAAAAATATCTGAACATTGGTTATGTTTCTCAACATCTTAAAGCTGTAGATGACCTTGATGGTGAATCCAAGATCAAAAGTAAGTTTGGCGCCTCACTCAGCAGTGGCCGTACATTCTTCCTGAATCAGGAACCGATTGCCAAAGTGCTCTATTTTGGCATCGACTGGACTTATCTTGATTTAAATTATGCCCAATTTAAACAAACTGAGACCTATTCCATTGAAGACGGAAATGGCGGCATGATTACCGAGACAGATAACTATGTTACCCATAAAGGAGAAATCGGCATGCAGGTTGGTCCATCCGTCCATGTAGGTCTGACAGATGGGTTTACAGTATCAGCTCATGTCCGCTATGCTCCCTCCTACTCTTTACTTTATGCTGATGAAGAATTTTCCGGTGGGTTTGGCAACTTTTTCACGACAGGCCTATCAGCCAACTATGGTGCATTTGGACTAGGTTTTGAAACACGCTGGGGATCAGCTAAACATAGTTTCAATATTGACATTGACGAGCTTGAAGAACAGGAAGTAACCGTAAAAGAGAAAATAAAACTGAACGGAAGCCGTATATTTTTGGCATTCAGATTTTAAACTTTCTAGAAAAACAGCAATAATGGCAGATATAATTTCTGCTATATAAACCTTGTAAAAGAGAAATATTATGAAAACACTTCACGTAAAACATAAACCTCATTCCCTGTGGTTGACAATGTGCTTCTTCATCCTGTTATTTACAGGATGTAGTAAAGACAATGACTTCATTGATGAAAACGATGCAAAAAAAACGGCGGAAAGCATTGTTGGCAAATGGAACCTGGAAAAATTAGTCAATCAGGAAATACCAGGAACCACTGACACCTATACTGGTAAAAATGGCGAATGGGCCGAGTTTAAAAAAGACGGAACTGGATCCCAGCGCTGGGATGAAGGTGATGGGAGTTTCGATCTCGAACCCTTTACCTGGAAGGTAAGAGCGGATAAGTTAATCTTTAAAGAAAATGGTGATGATGATGAAGAAGCATTCACCATTATCAAACTGACAACACAGGAGCTGGTATTCAAAGGCGAAGGAACATATAAAAATGGAGATGGGAAGGATATCAAATGGATCGAAACATACTATCTCAAAAAGTAACATTTACACCTCCAAATACGCTGGTAGCCTCAAGACTGAGGCTGCCTTTTTTTGATTTATGCAAGGTCCAACAATGAAAGACCAGAAACTCTTTTCTTATCTCATAAATTAACTCCGTTATTAGTAGCGATTTTGTACAGTTTCCTTCCCACCTTATTTGACATTTTACCATTTTTTCACTATTTTTAGGGGATCTCAGCCGTATATGAAAAACAAGGATACCTAGCCAGTATCATTGTACACGTTCTTGCTATTTTCTAGTAACAGTATATTTAACCGATTGGAAGATGAAAAAACAGCAACATCTACTCTCTAACCTTTGGGACAGTTATCCTGATGCCATTTCTAATCAATACTCAATTCCCAAAAAAGTGAACATTGGTCGATTTTTAACCGAGCTTTTGGCCATTGGCCCTTTTTATTATTATGTTATCAATATCGCAGATAATAGCCTGTATCATATTCATGAGAATCTACTTTCTTTACATGGCTCAAAAACTTACCCAAGCGCCGTGCAGGAAATTATTGACTATATCCATCCAGATGATCTCAACTTTGTTTTTGAAGCTGAAAAGACCACTTTGGATAAAATGGAAGAAATGGGATTCGGTAAAGGTGTGTTTTACCGCACATCTTATTGCTTTAGAATGAAAGTAGCGGATGGAACGTATCACCTTTTTCATCATCAAGGGATTCATTTGAGCCAAGATCAAGAAGGGCGTTTTACGACAGCATTGAATATTCATACAGACATCAATCACATTACCACCATTAACAACCATATTGTTCTTGTAAAAGCCGTAGGTGATCGCAATTACTGTCAACTAGATCTCTCAGCAGGACCGCCCGAACTTAACCTGCCAAAACTTTCTAAACGTGAAATGGAAGTACTCCGTTTATTAACGCAGGGACTGTCGAGCCAACAGATTGCTGACAAACTTTTTATTTCCCCATTGACCGTTCGTGTACACCGGAAAAACCTTCTTAAAAAGACGGCATGTTCCAATAGTGGTTGCTTGATTAAAAAATGTATTGAACTTGGCTTAATCTAAAAATACTCCAAATGGGGTATTTTCCCCTAACGGTCCTATTGCTAATATTGTAAGGATGAAAAACAAGGAACATAGCCTGATTCCTATTTGGGAAAAATATCCGGAGATCTTTTCTTCAGAAGATACCGTTATAGATGCTGCGGCTATCGTTGAATTAATTTCAGAAATATTTATTACAGGTGATTATTACTACTATCTTATTGATATACTCAAACAGCAGCTCAGTCATCAACATCCACAGCTCTGTATTATACACGGTTTGGCAACAGTACCAAGCCACTTGCAGGAGATTATAGACCTAATCCACTCTGATGATCTTCCCTTTGTCCTTGAAGCCGAAGAACATTGTTACTATAAAGTATTGGAAATAGGTATTGAGCATATTAAAGACCTCAAGACCTGTTATTGTTTTCGCATGCGTGTCGCAGACGGTTCTTACCGCCTGTTTCATCATCAAGCTATAGCCTTGATCACAGATAAAGAAAATAAAATAGTCCGTAGTCTCAATATTCATACCGATATTTCCCATCTGACGCGGACCAATAATTATATTGCGACAGTGATGGGCATTAATGGCCGCACTGACTTCTATCAAATAGACCTATCGGCCAAACCAAAAAAGGATTATAGCAACTGCCCATTGACCAAACGTGAACTTGAGCTGCTGCCATTTATCGCCCAAGGGATGTCGAGCATTGAAATTGCAAAACAACTTGAAATATCCCAGTTGACGGTGCGCGTACACCGGAAAAATATACTCCGCAAAACCAATACCTGCAACAGCAGCTCACTCATCAAACGCTGTATAGAATTGGGCCTTCTTCTGCATGCACAGATTATCAATCTCCCTCTTCCTGACGTACTATTCTAGCTCAAGTTTCATTGCAAAGAAAACATGCATTGCAAATTAGCTGTTATACTATTCAAAAAAAAGACTATTCATGCGAATAGCCTTTCTACTTATTTAAATTAAATGGAAATATATCGTTCCTAAACAAAACATATTAACATTTCCTTATTGGAGCTTTATACTACTCCAAAACTGATTAAATGTACAGGCGTCAAAACCTGTCATCATCGTATTGGGCCTAATGGTACCATCAGCAAATAAAATGAAGGTGGCACTCATGCCGTACACCATCGGCGGTTGAGCAGGCGATGTAATCACGCCAATTACCCGTTTCATGGTATAAGGAATAACACTATTTTTATCTGGGCAACCATAGACCGGCGTATAACTATTAATATGAGCTGTTTCAAAAGTTGTTATAACACCATTTTTCGGATATTTGACACTTTTCATATCTACTTTACCATCGCTCCTATAAGTAAACGTCAGCACTTCATCGCTATTCCCATTTATTGGGTCTCCACCTCCTTCTATCTGGAGCGTCTTGCCCACAAATGTTCTATAAAGTTGATTGCTGATCGTTAGATCTATAACAATACTATCCATGCGTCCAGTAACAGGATCGGAGAATTTCACCGCCCAATTTTTTAAAACAATATCATTGGATTGAAATGTCCGGTTGGCATATCTTGAAGTAGCAATCAGACCTTTCGTAGATTGTATAAAATGCGCTATGGATCCATCTGAATAATTCAACAGCTTCCCATCTTCCTTAATATTAAACGTAATCAGTTCATTTTCCATTATTGTAACCGCATCGCCGTTTTTCCATTCCCGCATCACACTTACTTTAGTCATATCAGAATTATCCGTCTCATGTTTCATCTGGACAAGAGTAAAATTCCTACGTTTCTGCTTATAGCTAAATATTGTTTCCACCTTTGGGACAGGCTGTCCATTGCTGCCAATTACCTGTACCTTTACCGTTTCGGGTTTCTCCTGCTGCTTTCCGACCGTATAATAAGTCTTCGCTAATCCCTGATCATCTGTCTGCAGTTGTGTCTCGCTCAATGTGCCCACGATGATCCCCCAGGAGACCGACTGCACCGTCCAGCTGACACCAATATTCTTTAGCGGCTGTCCCGCTTTGTTGGTCACTTTTACAACCAATGGTGCTTTCAGTTTTTCTTCCCAGTCCACTTCTTGCCCCGCACCACTGACAATGGTAATCCGCGCAGGCTCCCGGTCAGCGATAGCAACTTCCTGTTTCGCAAAAACAGTCCCTTCATGCGCACTGAACCTATAAAACACATTTAACTTACTTCCAAGCTTGGGTTTCACCATCGCCTGATGCAGATTATATACAAGTTCCACGATCCCTTTTTCTTTATCCGAGCTCAGGGTTTGTTCTGATAAAACATGAACTTTTCCTTCCTGCTCCAATTCCACCCTGAAGTCAACAAACACCGGATTTCCAATCAACGCTTTCTTGTTCTTGTCCTCTACCTGCATGACTAGTTTTAACCGTCCCGCCAGATCGGTCTCATCGTATACTAGCGTGGAGTTTTTCAATAGAGGTATCAACTGTATATTTTTTAGGTTGACTGCAGCCTGTCCTTGGCCAAAATACCAGTTGAAAGTCGACAAAGGATCGGTTTTGTCTAAAGGATCTGTATGAAAAGAACCAAATAACAGGCCTGCCTTCGCGAGCATTGTACTCATCGTCCCCATATCATACCATAGTGCGCTAAAGGCATCCGCTGTTACGGAAGATTGCTCCAGCTTACTTGATAAGGTTCCCATACCTTCATTGGAAAGATCGACCAATGGTCCCAATACCGTATTTACATACTGTAAAACTACGCCAGTTGTCGCAGTGACTGAGGACTGTTTTGCAGGCCTTTTTATCCCCGGGAAACCTAATGTGTCTTTAGCAGTGGTATCGGTCGCTCTATTGGCTGCACGGGCAGCCATTTTGTATGTTCCCACAGGTTTACCATTCCGCAGATAAACGCTATTAACGAGTTCCTCTACTTTTTTATCCCAATCGACCCGATAAAGCTGGAATTCAAATTCCTTCAGGCTGTGCTGGCTGATTTTCAATATAATCGGTAAACGCTTCCCTTCACGTTCAGTATACATACGTAAGATTTGATGCTCTTCATCCATCTCTACGATACATTGATCACCTTTATTTGCACTGAAAACGATGCGATGATCCGACCCGAGATCACTGGCCGACTCTGGAGAAATATAATACGCAAGGTATCCATTTTGATAGTCAGCTTTAGCGTATAACTCCTGCTTACTACCCGCTCCAGCACTTCCTGACACATACACATTACCAATTCCTGGCATTTGTTTGCTGTTGTAGGCCGCCCGCTCTTTTTTTTCTAGCTGTCCGGTATTATCTTCATCTATTTCGCGTTCTTTTTTCGCACAGCTAATGGCTAAAAAATATCCCATGCACAGCATAAGAATATATAGGCTTATTCTTTTCATAATTTCACCCCTTTCTTTAGGCGTAAAATTAATGGAGCATCTTAATCTATAAAATACCTCATTTGGGGTATTTTACAACTATTTCTATTGAATTACAGGAAAGAACAAACCTTTCTGCCTTTATACTAGACTTACAACGCTTTCAAATTAATCTTAGCCGACAGTACTGGATTAAGCGCCGCCTTATGTAACATCAGGGAAATCGTTTTGTATTTCACGAATTCTTTGGTTACGTACATATACCCTTTAAAATCGTTGGCCTTTCCCCATGAATTTTTAACAAGGTAGTATTCCTTATGCAGCTGATCCCTGGCCAGCCCGACGATATGCATCGCATGATCATCGGTGGTCTCCCAATTGTCGAAAGCCATCTGCCGCTCTTCGGCAGTAACTTTCCTTTCGGGCATCGGTTTGACAAACATGGCTTTTTTCTCTTCGCTGGACATGCTATCAAAAGGCTTTTCGGGAACATAAGCAATACCATAAGGCCATGAGAACCCCTTCTCAGACACATCCGTTGTCCAGGCAATGGTAAAGCCCTGCTGCAATGCCGTATCAATAATCCCGGTTAGCTCTTGCATCGGTACATTATAAAAACGATCAAAAGACCAATTGTCTGGCACCATTAGCACAAAAGGCTTATAGTACGGCTGATCTGTTACAGAAGCAAAACCAATGTAATCATCAGGATCGATGCCGATCACCTGATCCGCAAATGATCGTGCCGTATAGGTTTTGCCCTTAAAGTCAAATTTTTCAGGCACCTTCCCAAGATGAGCATCAAGTGCAGCGCGGTAAGCCTGTTCCCAATTGGGCGTCAGTGGCCTGTTTTTCACAAGCACTTTGAGCATGCTGTTCAGCATGGGTGTCATTTTTTTAAAATCATTGTAGGTCTGGTTGCCGCGCAAGCCTGTGTAAACAGCCCCGGGCATCGCACCGTACTTGCGAAATACATTGAGCACATCATGTAATTGCCCCCCTTCGCCCATCGTCAGTCCTCCGTGGAGACGCACAAAATTATGCGCTTTGTCCACATAGGCCTGTCGGGCTGTATAAACCTGTGAAATTTCAACAGGCTCTTTTCCCATGCGGATCATCTCCGACTCCAAAAATGAATTGCCGGTATAGGACCAACAGGTATTCGATGCGCCCTGTTGTTTCACCGGAGTACAGCCAAGATTGATGACATCTGTAAATACATATTCCGTCCGGATCCGCTTGTACTTGTTTTTAATCAGTATTTTGCGGCCATAGTTGACCAGCAATGCCCCGATAACCAGTACAAGTAGAATAATGACAGGCCTTTTATATCTTTTCATAATTTCTTGTTAACGTCCGCCACTGACAATTGCCGTAAACCGAGGCCATAACTGCTTAAAAAAACTGTAAATCATCAGACCAAAAACAATGATAATAACGGGACAGAGAAAATACAGGAACAGCAATAAGACTTCAGACTGTGGCTTGAGCAACTTAAATAAAAATTTAATAACAAACACCAAAGGTAAACGATGGTAGGCAAAAATAAAAAAGCTGCCGTTGGCCAGGAACAGATTTGGGCGCCAGCTTTCTTTTCCTATAAAGTGAGCAACGACTGACACCGTAGCAATAAGACCTATGCTAATTCCCGCACAGTATAAATCAACCCACCAGCTTTTGTTCAGAAATAATAACTGTGCCACAACAAGCAGGACATACAATGGTAAAGCTATCGATAGCATCGGCCGCATACCACTGACAAAGTTTTTATTGTTGATACTAAAATACGCCCCTGCAGTGAAGAAAAAGAAAGAAACCGTACTCAGCCCCGGCAAATAAAAAAAGGGATTAAACATCCAGAGCAATCCCAATATAATCACGGCATAGGTCCGCAGTTTTTTGATCAGGATATAGACTATTGGTGAAAACAGCACGACAACCATCAGATCACGGATAAACCAAAAGGGTGAATTAACAGGTAACGATTTCTTTGAATGCGGGTTAATTTGAGAGGTATCCCAAAAGGACCAGAACCAGTCCAGCAGGCTATAATCCGTTATTAATTTGTTCCTTCCCGAAACTAAGCTGCCCGACAAAAATGTCTGTGCAAGCAAAAGGAATATGATGACCAACAGATTCCAGAAAACATAAGGAACCAACAGCGACCGGACCCGATTTTTCAACTTCTGCAGGTAGATTTCCATAGAAAAACCGGCTGTTTTATAGAAGAATAAAAAACCTGAAATAAAAAAGAAAAGCGGTACACAAACCTCGAAAATAACTTTGGAAAATAAGAAAAAGGTATGCGAGAACAAGGGATAGTTAACAAAGCTGATTTGCTTTACGCCCTTCATAACGATATCTGAAAAATCCGTATGGATAAATACCACACCCACAATCAGTGGGAATCGCAAAAAATCAATGGTCTTCGACTGCAATTCATCGCCAGACATTTTATAATGATAATCTTTACCCATTAGTTAGATTTACAGTATACATTTGTGCCATTAAATTACACATTTCAAAGTAAAAATCAGGCATTTGGTTTTCGGTTAGACAAATCTACCCGCTGATCAAAAGCAAATCTAACATTCAAATAACGCATTTAAGACAATATTCCATGTACCAAAAGCGTTACATAATAACTAAACCACATCAATAAAGTAGACTACTATGCAGCTAAAATCACTTAAACTATAGCAATAAATATTAATAAAGGATTAATACGTCATTCCGTTTTTTATTGTTCAGAAATCAACCAGACCAGCGTTAAAATGAGCTCGATTATTTCCTATTTTCTTCCGATTTCAATTGTGCTATCCCCTTTCCTTGCCTCCGCACAAGACGCACTCCTAAGTGGCTCCATTCGCGATTCCGTTAGTCAAACACCGCTTCGCGGAGCCATTATTACCATAAAGGACGGCATAGGCACGACCACCGACCTGCACGGACATTATCAGATCACAGTTCCTAAAGGTATTCACCTGGTAACTGTAAGTTATACGGGCTATCGGCAACAGGTCGCAACGGTCGAATTACGGCAGGCACTTAAAAAAAACTTTGCGTTACAGCCCCTAACCAAGCGAATTGACGAGGTCGTCGTATCAGCCAAGGAAAAGGGCGAAGCCATTGATGATCCACAGATGAGCACGGTTCATCTCCATATGAAAGATATTAAAGATGTCCCTGTCATCTTTGGCGAGAAAGACCTCGTTAAAACCATACAGTTGCTGCCCGGTGTACAAAGCGGCGGTGAAGGCTCTACCAATTTTCATGTGCGTGGTGGTGACGGTGGGCAAAACTTGATTCTCCTTGATCAGGCTACTGTATATAATGCATCGCATCTCCTCGGATTTTTCTCTACCTTTAATTCGGATGCGATCAAGGACGTACAGCTCTATAAGGGCGGCATACCGGCCCAGTTTAACGGCCGGATATCCTCCGTACTAGATATCTCCATGTTGGACGGTAACAAAAAGCAGTTCTCCGGCGAAGGCGGCCTGGGTATAGTTGCTTCGCGGCTCAAACTTGAGGGCCCCATTGTAAAAGATAAGAGCTCCTTTCTATTCAGTGCCCGCCGTTCCTATGCGGATTCATTTTTAAAACTGGCGAAAAGTAAAGATATGGATAAGAATAGCCTGTATTTTTATGATCTGAATGCCAAGCTCAGTTTTAGTCTGGGGAAGAAAACCAACCTATACCTATCGGGCTATCATGGCAAAGACAGATTAAAGTACAATGACCTATTTCATCTTTTTTGGGGGAATACCACAGCGACGGCACGCTTGAACCACCGCTTTAACAATAAAATATCCAGCAACACCTCACTTATCTACAGTGGATTCAATTATCAGGCCGGTGTTTCCAGCGAGCAAATCGATTTTCAGGTGGCCTCCAACATCCGGAACGTCAATGCCAAGCAGGATTTTTCCTATTATGCGAATGTCAATCATACCATCCGGTTGGGGGTAAGCGCACTGGCACAGTCCATCCGGCCAGCTAATCTCGCTTCGGGCAAAAATCAGTCTATCAATCCGACGGCCATTGAAAGCCAGCGCGGAGTTGATCTTGGTGGTTATATCTCCCACGAATGGAAAGCTACCAACAGGCTGTCGTTACAGTACGGCATCCATGTCCATGATTTTATGGTCCTGGGCAAACGGACCTTTTATCAATTTGACAAAAATGGAATGCCTATTTCCGAAAAACGGGATAACAGCCGGATTGCCAAACACTATATCAATCTGGAACCACGTCTGTCCGCCAGTCTAATGCTTGATGAACGCAGCAGCTTAAAAGCTTCTTACAATCGCATCGTGCAGAACCTGCATCAATTGACCAATACTACCGCCAGCCTGCCCACCGATCAGTATGTACTCAGTAGTCTCCGTATCAAGCCACAGCGTGTAGACCAGGCTGTCCTTGGTTACTTTCGTACTTTTTCGGACAAGCAATACAATTTTTCGGCCGAGGTCTATTATAAACGTCTGGGCAATCAGATCGATGTACGTAATGGGGCCACCTTACAGGCAGATGCCTATTTCGAAGGGGAGCTGCTCTTTGGCATCGGGCGGGCTTACGGACTGGAGGGGCACTTGCGTAAGAACAGCGGTCGTCTTAAAGGCTGGATCAGCTATACCCTTTCCAAAAGCCGACGTAAATTTAACGGGATCAATGACGGAAAATGGTTCAATGCACGACAGGATCGTACACACGACCTCGCAATTGTGGCCAATTACGTCCTTTCGGACAGCTGGACAGTCAGCGGGACATTTGTCTTCAATACCGGAAATGCCGTTACCTTTCCGAGCGGAAAATACCTTGTCAACGGCAAATCCATGTTCTACTACACCGAGCGGAACGGTTACCGCATGCCTGATTATCACCGCCTGGACCTGTCAGCGACTTACGCCCCCAATAAAACCGGCAAACGCTTTCATTCAAGCTGGACAATTGGCATATACAATGCCTACAACCGCAAAAATGCTTATACCATTGACTTTCGGGAAAACAAGGACAATCCCAATCTGACCGAAGCTTATAAAATTGTTTTATTCGGAATCATTCCTTCCGTCACCTGGAACTTTAAATTTTAGACCTTATGAATGCTAAACTGTCTTTTATCCTATCCAGTCTGTTGTTGCTGATTTCTTCCTGTGAAGAAAAAGTGGACCTTAATCTCAATGACGCTACGGCACGCATTGTTATTGATGCCCAGCTATCCGATGCCAGTCCAGTCCAGCGAATACGCATTTCACGATCCGTCGGATTCGACGATCCCATCAATACTTCCGGGATTAAAGGTGCAACGGTATGGGTCAAAGACAATGAAAATAGAAACTACTCTTTTCAATATGAGAAAGATGGCTATTATATCCATCGTACCTTTAAGCCCCTTTCCGGCCGGACCTATACGTTGCATGTTGACGTCCAAAAGCAGCAATATGGTTCTACCTGCCGGATGCCCGCTTATGTTGCCGTGGAGTCAACCCATATTTCCGAAAAAAATCTCGGCGGAGAAAATTATTTTTTTGCGGCACTGACCTTTAAAGATCCCGCTAAAATTTCCAATTATTATATTTATACCCTCTCCACCAATGGCGGCCCCTTTCGTTTTGCACGAGCAGAGTCCGACCAATTTAACGACGGACTGAAAGTAACCCATTATATCACCGACCAGGAGAAAGACCTATCCCCCGGTGACACAATTACTGTACGCCGCTATTGTGTGGACCAGAAAACCTATCAATATTGGAACGAGTACCAAAGCAACAATCTCAGCAACGCCGCACCCGGGAATCCGAAATCCAATATTTCCAATAATGCGCTGGGCTATTTCTCAGTAGCTCCGGTCATGGAATATAAGCTGAAGATCACACAATGACCAAGGAGCCCATCGCATGCGCAGACTATTCACGGTTGTCACTCTCCTCCTTACGTCCCTCCGCGATCAGTTCATTAACTTCGTTCATTTCTCCCTTTTCAAGCTCTTCGATATCTTCCGCCTGCTCATCCGAATAGCGGTCTATAAAGAAGGTACAGCCCATGGGAAAGTGATCAGAACCTACCGAAGGATAAATAAAAAGCTTGTCTATAAATACATTTGGGCTATGAAAAAGCAGATCCAGCGGAACCCTGAAAAACCAATAATTGGCATGAAAGGTCGATAAGATGCCACGCCCGATCCGTGCATCGATCAGCTTGCTTGTTTTTTTAAACAGGACCGAAGATCTTGCCCAGGCCACATTGTTAAAATCACCCGTCACCACCACCGGCATTTTATAATCGCGTACTTTTTTTGCCACACTGAGCAGATCACCATCCCGTTCTTTGGAATTTTCTTCCTCCGTAGGACTTGGAGGCGGTGGATGCACCGCAAAAAATTTAAAACGGTGACCGTCTTCTGTCTCCAATTCAGCCTCGATACTCGGAATGTCATCAGCCACAAAGTAATGTACCTGACTTTTATTGACCTTGAGCTTGGTGTAAAAATGCATGCCGTAGGTATTATCCAAGGTCACTTTGACCACATTTGGATAGTCTGATTCCAATTCCCGCAGGGCATTTTCCCAAACCGCATCGCTTTCCATTGTCAAAAAAATCTGCGGCTGCTCTTTCCGGATCAGCTCTATAAAACGGTCGTGCTCTTTATTGAACTGCAAGACATTACAGGAGATAATTTTGATGCTATCCGAGGCATCTTTTCCCTTTTCATATATTTCTTTCCGCCAAAATTTAGTATAGCGGACCAAGATAAATACATGATAGCCAATCAATAGCGCCTGAAGGATCTGTATGCTCCATATCCAGGGAGCATCCGCAACCAGGTAAAAGCCCCAGGCCAACAATGGCACCTGAAAGACCAGCAGCTGCAGCTTCACAAACTCAGCCACACGAAACACCCAGTGCTGGCACCTGATAAAAGGCAGCAGACTAAGGACAATCAAGAGCCCCGATAAAACAAAAAATAAAATCTGCATATTGCTTTCAAAATTACTTCACAAAGATATGGCTTGAACAAGACATTTCCGTATCCAATCACTGACTGGCAGGAAGATCCCCTAAAAAGGGTTACGCTTTAATTTCTTTCGCAGTATAATCAACTCGTGTTTTGGACAGGGCATCCGGAAAATTGAACTTGATATAATCGATCATCTGTTCACGTATGTAACAGCGGAGATCAAAAGCCTGCCCTGAATTACGGCAGCTCATCAAACAGCGTATCTCCATGGTATGCTCCTTAAGATCAGTGACCTGCAATACATTTACTTGACCATCCCATAGGGGATGTCCAGTGAGTAAATCCGTCAGCTTTTCCCGAAGCTGCTGCACGGGGATGGTAAAATCGGTGTAGATAAAAACCGTTCCCAATATCTCTGCTGTAGTCCGCGTCCAGTTCTGAAAAGGTTTCTCGATAAAATAGGTAATCGGCAGTACCAGACGACGCTTGTCCCAGATATTGACCACCACATAAGTGAGGTTGATTTCCTCAACCTTTCCCCACTCCCCCTCTACCACCAGCACATCGTCCATTCGTATGGGCTGTGTAAATGCGATCTGAAAACCCGCCAGCAGATTCCCTAGTGATTTCTGTGCCGCAAAGCCAATGATAATACCGCCGACACCCACACCGGTCAGCAATCCTGCACCGATCTTTTGCATGCTTTCAAAACTTAATAATACAATCGCCAGTGCGACCACAATAATGATGGTCACCACCACTTTGCGGATAAAAACGATTTGTGTCCTGACCTTCCGCTCACGTAAGTTATTCTCCTTGTTGACATCAAATCGATGGTACAGATAATCTTCAAATACTTTGATCGCCTGAATCAAAGCCAAGGCGAAAAAGCTGACTAACAATATCTCGTTGATTTTGGTCACCACCTGTAATGTTCTGGCATTAAAATGCGCAAAAGGAAGTAAACTGTTAAAGACCAGCAATGGAATAAAAATACTCAATATCCTGTTAAATCGGCGAATGAATGAACGAAACAGGGAATAAGAAGACTGCTCGATCGCCTGCCTTCGCAACAGGGGTATAAACAATATTTTTATGAGCATACCAATCAGGAATGAAAATAGGATTAATGCCATATTCCAGAGCCACGCAGGCCAGTTCTGTGAAAGTTGGATTAATACTTCGGTCATAAAGTTATTTTTCTATTGCACTACATATAAATTACTACTATGTATAACTGTTGGGCAGAGCTAACGTTTGTTTTATTTTGAGAAAATACTATTTGCTATCACAAATGGATCACCTAAGAGCATAAAATTAGATCAAGATTCATCTTTGGTATATTTTTTGAACAAAGCTGGTCGTTTCAACTAGACACTAAATCCGCTTGCGATATACGGCAAGTATATACTATTAAACAGACAAATCCGTTTTATACAAAAAACTGAATTAAAACTATCCAAAAATAGAATTAAACCAAACACACATAAAAACTATGAGCAAGAAAAAAGACAATTCAAGATGGCTAAATGTGGCCATATCCTGGGGCGCGAGTATCGTCATCATCGGGGTACTGTTCAAGATCCTTCACATTGGCGGCAGCACAGCCAACTACATGATCGGTATCGGACTTGGTGTTGAGGCACTTCTCTTCTTTCTGATGGGTTTCAATCCCCCACCGCCTGAGCCTGACTGGAGCAGGGTCTACCCTGAATTGGACGATAATTTCAATGGCGAGCTTCCTGTTCGTGGTAAAACAGTGGTTGCACAGCCCGCAGGCCCATCGGCGACAGCCGCCTTAGACAAAATGTTTGCCGACGCCCATATTGAGCCTGCAAGCATCGAAAACCTCGGCCGTGGATTACGTGATTTCAGCGAAAAAGTATCTGCTATCAACAAATTGTCTGATGTCTCGCTAGCGACAGATGAATTCACACAAAAATTGCGGACAGCAACCTCCAAGTTTGACAACTTAAGCTTAGCCTTTGAAAAAGCATCACAAAACCTCGTAGCGATGTCAAATACCTCCGGTGATACGGCAAACTACCACGACCAGGTGAAAAATCTGACCACTAATCTTGGTCAGCTCAATGCCATGTATGAGCGTGAATTACGAGACTCTGCATCACACCTGCAGTCCATGAATAAGTTTTATGAGAACTTAAGCTATACCATGCAAAACTTCAACGAATCACTGGATGACTCCAAAGCATTTAAAGAAGAAGTGGGCAAACTGGCGAAAAATCTGAATGCATTAAATGCCATTTACGGTAATATGCTCAGTGCCATGAACCAGCCTCGCGTATAATTTATCCTTGTATTACTTAAATTAGAAAAAATGGCATTAGGAAGAGAAACGCCAAGACAGCGGATGATCGGCATCCTCTATCTGGTCTTGCTTGCTTTACTGGCACTCAATGTACCGGATTCAATCTTGGATGCATTCAAAAATATCAACAACAGTCTCGAAACATCCAAGTCAAATGTCAACACGGCTGTACAACAGCTATTCGCTGCATTTGAAAACACCAAATTAAAGGAGGAGCCCGCAAGGGCCAAACCCATTTACGATAAAGCAAAAAAAGCACAGGCTATTATTGGCGAGCTCGATAAATATATTCTGTCCCTGAAAGAAGAGTTTGTCAAACAGGGCGGTGGATACGATGAAGAAAAGGGAGATCTTGTCAAACGGGAAAATGAAGATATCTCTCCCAATCTGATGATCAATGAGAAAAAAGGAACGATTCTAAAGGACAAGATTAATGAAACCCGGTCCAAGTTATTGGCATTATTGACACCTGAAGAGCAAAAAATGGTTTCTTTTTCCCTTGAAGCCAAGAATCCGGAGAAGTCGGTGAATGGCAAAAGATCCTGGGAAGAGATCAATTTCGGCAGTGGCACGCCATTGACCGCGGCGATGACCATTCTGACAAAGATCCAGACCGATGCACAAAATGCAGAGTCTGATGTGGTGAAGATCATTCTGGGCAAAATGGATCAGGCCGTGGTCAATCTGGACAAGTTTGCTGCAGTAGCCGTTGCTCCCACGTCCTACTTGGTACAGGGACAACCTTACAAAGCAGAAGTCTTTTTAACTGCATCCGATTCCAAGTCCGAGCCGGCGATCTCTGTCAACGGTTCAGCATTACAGATTGTGGACGGTAAAGGTGTATACTCCGTACCGACCAACCGGGAAGGTATTTTTAGCTGGACTGGCGTGATTAAAGTCAAACAGACTGATGGATCCTTTAAGGAATATCGCACACCCCAGCAGACCTATCAGGTGGCCCGTCCTTCGGCCGTGGTATCACCGGATAAAATGAATGTCCTGTATATCGGCGTCAATAATCCGATTTCCGTTTCAGCTCCAGGCACACCTACCGATAAAGTCCGTGTAAGCATGAGTGGCGGGAGCATATCCAGTGCCGGCGGTGGCAAATATAATGTACGCGTAAGTTCACCGGGAACTGCCCGCATTGCCGTATCCGCCGAAGTGGCACCAGGCAAGACACAAACCTTGAGTTCGACCGAATTCCGTGTCAAAAGAATCCCGGATCCGATTGCCAAATTTGCCGGTAAAACAGGCGGTTCCATGGCGACAGTAGCGCTGAAAGCACAAAATGCGCTATTTGCGAAACTGGATAACTTTGACTTTGACGCTACCTTTAAAGTGACCAAGTTTACGATGATTATTGCCAAACCCCGTGCAGACGCAATCGTACTGTCCACTTCGGGCGGCCAGTTAAGTTCAAGCATGGCATCTGCTTTAAATGGCATTGTTCCGGGTACACGCGTGATCTTCGACAATATCGTTGCTGTCGGTCCTGACGGGACGTCCAGACAACTCAATGCCGTCGCATTAACGGCAAACTAGCAAAAAAAATCACCCCTACTTTTATACATAAGGCCTTCTCCTTTGCTGGAGAAGGCTTTTTTTGTGTGTTACCAACAGTTCAGGACAGTGGAATAAAAGTTTAATTGCATTATTGCAACGTAGTTCTTTCAGATCCCATTTTCTGCCTAAGATTACCTATCCATCACATGGATCATGCCGTAACCTGAAAGAGTCTGCTAACCAATAACTAAAGTAATTATTTACTTTTCTTGAAACACCAATTATTAAACAATTGAACTGTATGAATTACCAATTTTTCACGAGAACACTACTGAAAAGTAGTATTAAGTTACTTTGTCCTTTGATGGCGCTCGCCCCCATCTCGCTTTATCCCCACAGCTTAACCGAAAGGCCTATTTTATTGACCACAAAATTTGCGGGTATAACCGGACGTGTATTAGACCCCGACGGGAAACCGGTCCATGGTGCGACCATCCTGGTCAAAGGCAGTAAAGCCGGGGTCAAGACCGGCGAAGATGGGGTATTCCACATCAATCTCCCTACCGATAATCAAGTCATTATTGTCAGCTACATCGGTTATAAAGTGCAGGAGATAGACATGACCGGAAAAACAAGCATCACCATTCGGCTTGAATCCAATACAAGTATTGATGAAGTCGTCGTCGTGGGTTATGGTACAAAAAAACGCGGTGAAGTACTGGGTGCTGTGGCTTCGGTCGATCCCAAAGAAATCCAGGATATTCCCGCAGCAAATATTGCTGCAGCCCTACGTGACCGTGTCGCGGGCCTAGGTGTCAGCGAATCATCCGGCCGACCAGGTGCCGCCGTTACCCTCAATGTCCGGAATGCCTTTGCCTCAGATCAGGCAAAATTACAGGGTGTTACCAACGAGCCGCTATATGTCATTGATGGGATCATCTCTACTTCGGATGTATTTGAAAACCTAGACGCTTCTATGGTCGAAAATATATCGATCTTAAAAGATGCTTCAGCAGCTATTTATGGAGCTTCGGGCGCAAAGGGAGTTATCCTTGTCACGACCAAGAGAGGACAAGCCGGCAAGCCCCAATTGAGCTACAACGGCTATATCGGTATTTCAGATGCCACCGTCAAACCCAAAATGCTCTCAGCCTATCAGCATGCCAAATTGTTGAATGAAACCTATGCATTGAACAATGCGCAGCCCACTTCGTTCTTTTCGGATGAAGATCTTGCCTACCTCAAAACCAATCCCTACAAAAGCTGGTATGACGAACTGTGGAAATCCTCCAAAATGGAAAGGCATAATCTATCTATTTCCGGAGGGAGTGAAAAAGTCACCTTTTTTGCCGGCGGCAGTTACCAAAAAGAAGATGGCAATTATGCAGGCATGAACCAGCAAAAATATTCATTCCGATCGGGCTTCAATGCCGAAATCATCGATGGACTGAAGGCAGATGTAGCTTTTAACGTCAATAATACCAAAACCAACAGCCAAAATAGTCTGTCCGATGACCGCGACCAGAATTTCTACCAGACCCTGATTACCACCCCGCAATGGGTACCTATCCAGATCGATGGTCTGCCTGTCAACTTTAACAACATCAATGCCAATAGTAACACCAATCCATTGGCCATTATAAATTCAGGTTATTATCAAAAGCAAAACAATTCAAACTATAGCATCAATGCTTCGCTAAATTATGCCCCAAAAGCACTGAAAGGTTTTAATGCACGTATCCAAGTGTCACATTCCGGCACATCATCCAGTGGTCAGGAATACCTTCCAGCCTATGATCTATACGACTTTGTACGCAGGGGCAATAACAACTTACTCTATACCAATACTGTCAACAGCACCTTTCGTATGGATGGCAACAAAACAAAAATTGCTCCGTCACTGGGCAAGGGAAGCAGTTACCAAGGTAATCTTGTGTTACAATATGCCAATACCTTTGGCGATCACAATATGGCTGTGATGCTTGGCGCTGAGCAATCGGCATCCAATTCCGAGGGCTTATCGGCCTATTGGACCAACCAACAGCTATTGAATTTGGATGAATATTGGGCTTTCGACCAATCTACTTTTACGAATAATGGCCGCAGTATTGAAGAGGCCGTAAAACGATCTGTCTTCGGCCGCTTCAATTATGACTATAAGAAAAAATACCTCGTGGAGGTGATCACCCGTCTGGACGCATCCTCCCGCTTTGCCAAGGGCAATATCTGGGGCTTGTTTCCCACAGTCGCGACAGGCTGGGTAGTCAGCGAAGAAAACTTCTTTAAAGAGCTGAACTATATCAGCTATCTAAAAGTGCGGGCCAACTACGGTCTTGTGGGCGAGGATCGCGTCAACGCCCGTCTTTGGCAGGACCGCTTTAGTGTAGACCTGGTCAATACTGGTTACCTCTATGGCGAGACCCCAGTGGCATCCCTCAACCCGACAATTATTGCAAATCCAGATATCTCCTGGGAAAAACACCGTACGTTTAACTTTGGTATTGAATCGCGTTGGTTTGATAATGAATTGAGTTTCGGATTCGAGTATTACTTCCGTGATTCTTACGATGTATTTGACAAAGGCAATGATGAAAATTTCCCCATGTATGCCGGATTCAAAGCACCGGTGGTAAATTACCAAAAACGCAAAGGCTGGGGGACTGAATTCTCCCTGGGTTACCAAAATACATTTTCCAACGGGCTTAAGCTATCCACCAACATGAACTTTGGCTACTCGGGCAGCTATACCACACAGATGTTTTTCAACAAATTCCAGCTCTATGATTTCTCCTATCCCGACTGGAAGGTCGAAATGGGTACCGACTCCCGCAAATACAATACCGGCAATTATGGACTGATCTATGTGGATATGCTGCGTACACAGCAGGATGTGGATAATTTTCTGGCTAAAAACCCCAACTATACCATCGATGGTAAAGTGCCACAGGTTGGCTGGACAGTATACGAAGATACCAATGGCGACGGAAAAATTACCGAGAAAGATCTCACCACCATGTTTGAGAATACATCGCCTATTTTCTCTACGGGTGTTACCATTGGTTTAGCCTATAAATCTTTTTCATTGAACACCAACTTCCGAGCAGTTTTTGGCGGCAAAGCATTTTATGAATCACAGGCCATGACTGCCCCTACCGATAAAGTCAATGTACCCAGCTTCTGGGAAGACCATTGGTCATTGGATAATCCCGATGGCAGATTCCCCCGTTACGATGATGCAGCCATGATGAGAAAATGGAACTCGACATTCTGGGCGAAGGACGGGACGACGATCCGGATCAACAATATGGTGTTTAACTGGAGTGTACCCAAAAATTTTACCGATAAGATCAATGTACGTTCACTCAAGCTGATGCTATCCGGCAATAACTTATGGACGATCGTAGCCCCCTTTAAACACCGAGATCCCTATTCCTCATCCTTATATAACTATCCGACCATCCGGACGATATCCTTTGGTTTAAACTTTGGCATTTAATATACAAAGACATGAAAAGACATTTTAATTATATCATAGCCCTACTCATGGCATCCAGTACCGTCCTTATGACCCAAAGCTGTAAAGATGATTTTTTTGAACTGGTCGATCACGGAGGTCTTGACGCCCGTATCTGGGACAACGAAGGCGCAATAGAATTTTATCTGGCGGGCACTTATGCCATGATTATGCCGACCCATCCCCATGAGATCACCACCAATGACATGCAGATGCACTATGCCAGTGACGAAAACTATTTCTCGGGAACCAATGGCCCTAGCAAAAAAGTATTGGGATTAAGTGGTGAAATTATGCTCAATGATGTCAAATACATTGCAAGCAAATATCAGGGTACCAATGTCGGTGACAACCGCTATTTTGACATCGCCCGTTGCAACAATGCCATTGCGTATATCCCAACAGGCACGCTTACGACTGATGTAAAGAAAAAATTTTTAGGCCAGTTTTATGCGCTACGTGCTATGGTTTATTTTGAGCTCACCCGGCTGTACGGCGGTGTACCTTTGGTTCTTGAACCTCAAAATCCCGATAACCTGAAACTGGAGGGCCGAGCTTCGGCAAAGGCTTGCTTTGGGCAGATCGTAAACGATCTGGATTCGGCCATGGTCAATCTCGATGGTGTGTTGTGGGACGATGCCACAGGTCGCGGAAAAATAACAAAAGCCGCGGCGGCAGCACTGAAAGCCAAAGCACTATTGTACTGGGCAAGCCCGCAGTTCAATCCTACGGATAACCCCACGCACCCCTATGAGGCGCAACGTTGGGAGACAGCGCTGCAGGCAAGCAAAGAAGCCTATGAGCTATGCAAAACCGCCGGCCATGCACTGCTGCCCAATTATAACGAGATCTTTCTAAAAGAAGGCATTGCAAATACCGAGGCCGTGATTGTCCGTTCCTATTCAGCGACATCACCAAAGCGGTTCACGGTTGTTGAGCGCGCTTCACGTCCTGCATCCGAGGGCGGGTCACCAGCGGATTATTATGTCCCTACGACCCTATTGTTAGGCGCTTACCCCATGCAGGACGGCACCCCGGCCAACAGCAGCAATACAAGCTATGACGACGCACTGTTTTGGAAAAACCGCGATCCCAGATTTAAACATACCATTGTCTATAACGGTGCCGAATGGCCTTTAAGTGGTAAGAGTGGAAGAAAACAATGGAATTACAGTAATGCCGAAGATGAATTCTCCATTAAATCTTTTTATTGTAAAAAATTTGTCAATCCGGCACTTTCGTCTGCAGCTGTTGGGATTGCCAACGATATGGGCGGCAATGGCATGGACTGGATCGAAATCCGTTTTGCTGAGGTAATGTTGAATTATGCTGAATCAGCCAATGAAACGGGCAACCTCTCCCTTGCCAAGGAACTTGTCCGCAGCATCCGCCAGCGCGCCGGAATAGCACAGGGAAACTTTGACTATGGCTTATCGCTGGCATCCAACAAAGAGCAGATGCGCGATCTTATGATGAACGAGCGGCAGATTGAATTTGCCTTTGAAGGCAAACGCTATCACGACCTACGCCGGACACGGCGTATGCATACCTTGCAGGGGACTATTCAGACTTATTTATTTGAAGCAAAATCTGGGGCAGCAAAAACGTATCTCGAATCGGTAAACGCGGCGGCCGGTATCCGCCATCGCGAAAGTCTGGATATGAACAACCGCGATACGGTACTGACCTATTTTAAATATCCTTACAACCTGCGTGCAGAGAGTTCCAATGGTGCCTTTGCCTTCCGTGACTATTATTATTTCTATCCCCTTCCCAATACCTTTATGAACTCCTCCCCTTTGTTGGAGCAGACTATCGGATATGAAGGCGGTACATTTGACCCTTTAAATGATTAGTTATGAATCGTTCCTATTTAACAGCTATTATACCTCATTATTTACAGATGAAAGCAAACTATTTATTCGTTGTGCTCCTATTGGGTACATTACTTTCCTGTAAACGTGAAGGCGACAATATTTTCAATCTATTTGAAGATGTATCCGTCACGCTTCATATGGAAAACGAACACAATATCGGCACCTATAAGGATGTTGCCGTAGGTGACTCCATCTTCGTTGATTTTACCATCAGCTCCAAATCCAAAGATATGCACCAGGTCTGGATCTTTTATAATGGAGCCGGTGCCGCTGTCCTAAAAATACCATTAGGGGAACCAGAAAAAAGAAGTTTTCGCTATGTATACAAGATCCGAGCCGATAAAGTCGGCGAAAGCACCTTCCGGATTATGGCCGTTGACAGAGAAGGAGTGTTTATGGGGGATGGCTCTACCTCCGTTACCTACAATGTACTGTCCGATTACGTTCATCTCAACAACCGCGTGCTCTATATGCCTGATAGCGTAAACCGGAGCAGCGCCTGCTTTATCGACCTAATGGAAGGTAAAACCTATACCTATGCCGAGGCCAAACTACATCCGGAGAAAATAGATCTAGGTATGTACCGGACGTACACCGTGGAACCCAATGGAAGTCTCACCTTTAAATACAACATCTATTCGCTTCAGGCTAGTCCCATTCCATTTGGTGCCTTTGATTTTACCGATCTTGCAGGTAAAGGCCGCGCAACCTATTTTTCGGGCATCCAAAACAATCAGACCAGTGCATTTTTAAATACATTGACCTCAGGTGAAGCCATAAAAACGAATGCGATCTCACGTAAGACAGCTAACCTCAAATTAGAAGACCTGAAGGTGGGAAGCCTATTTTATTTTAAGACTCCGGACGAAAAATATGGTGTCGTTATCGTCAATGCCCTGAGTGGTTTTGACAACAACCGTTACCTGAACATCAGTATCAAACGTCAAAATTAATCTTGTCCCTTTTTTCCCTTAATACCTGGGGTACCACAGCCTTGTGCGTACCCCTTTCTTACTTTCAAAGTAAGCAATAGCAAGCGAGGCACTATACGGCGCGTAAAATTAAAGAAAAATTATTACCTTTATATTAACAGTCATTTTATCTTGTTTTATAGTAAACCTAAGTCAAGCATATTAGCATGGTAAAAACAGCTAAAAAAAACGAACTTTCTAAGTCGGTATCAGGTCGTATCGATGAGATTTTGCGCTTCACAAAACTTCCTATACAGGAGTTAGCCCATATGACGGGCATTAATATTCGATCATTAAAGGGTTACCAGATAGGCAGTATTCCTATTACACTGGAATCGGTTCTCAAAATATGCACAGCATTATCAATCGATTTCCATGACTTCTGTGATTTTAACAAAAGGTTAAGTCAAAAGAAATTTATGGTTACAATTGGCTCGGCAATAGTATCATCGTATAGGAAGGAGGAGAAATAATTTGAAACAAACACAGGAAGATATTATTGCCCATGCATTTTCTAAAGTGCGTGAATTTCACGCCAAACATGGCCGAACTCCGGTCCGGCGGGAGATGGAAGACATCAATACGATCGCACGCCGATATTTTGGCGCCTGGAACAAATTTATTCTTGCGGCGGGATTAAAGCCTAATACCAGAACAAAAGAAGAGATAACAGCCAAACTATTGGCCCTGGTAAGCGATTTTTATGAAATGAACGGCCGGATTCCCATGCGCAGGGAATTTTCTGCACAATCATCTACTATAAATAACTATTTTGGATCCTGGAACAAGTTTATTTCAGCAGCCGGATTTGCGCCCAATGACCGTAGAATTCCTTCCATTGGAAAGCTAAAAAATTCACTGGTCAAATTTTACCTTAAACATGGGCGATCGCCGAATATATCAGATTGCACAAGGAAAAACGGACTCTACAATCCATTATCCTATTACCGGCATCTAAATGTCAACAGCTGGGCCGATGTACTGGAGTACGTCAAGTTAAAGTCTCACTTTCGGGTCACCACGATGACGGTAGATGAAGCCAAAGAGAAAGTGATCAAGCTGATCAAAAAGCACCGTATCAAATATTATAAAGACTACAAACGGCTAAAACCTGACAATTATCCCTCGGTTTGGTACCTGAAGGAAAAATTTGGCTGGAACAACTTATGTTATCTCGCCGGTACTAAAATACCCGTAACCAAGTTTAGCATCAAAGACTATTACCTCAGTCTCGCCAAAGAACTCGGCAGGGCACCGACGACAAAAGAACTGGAAGCCAAAATGGGTGTCACATCGGGTGCTATGGTCTGGAAAACCGGGCAACGCTTAAATCGTTTTATTGAATCTTTTGGTCAAAAGCCGGCTCATAGTACGCGTGAGCGCTGCAGGCTCAGCAAAAAGCAGCTTGCTGAACTCTATAAATCCAAAAGCATCGAGCATGGTTATCCTCAGGGAATGCCACGCAGCAAACTGATGGAGCTTACCGGTTACTCCAGGGATGTATATGAACTTCGTTTTTTTTCGATGAATGGACTGCGGCTTGTCTGTGGATTCAAATTGCTCCATAGTGGCGATAAGCGCTACACGGAGGAGGAGTTACGTAATATCTTGAAGATGCCGCGTTATAGGTAAGAACATACAAATATTCAGGTCAAGATCAAAAGAAAGAGCCATTTCCCAATGGAAATGTTTTTTTAATAAAGGTGAGCGGTCACAACTACAGCATGCTTTGTTTTATAATAAATCAGCCTGTTATTTGCCCTTTAGGCACAAAATTTGTCATTGCAAAAAAAGAAAAGAACAGATCATGAAAAGAACAGCACTATTATTTGCACTTGCAGCAGTTATGGTTTCCTGTAATCAAAAACCAAAAGAAACCGCAGCGCCACCCGTTCCGCAAGACACAACAGCGACGGAGGAGCCTGCTAAAATTGACACATCGGCAACGCTCGAGCTTGCGAGCATCCCCTATTCGGATGCAGATATCGGTGTATTCCCCTTTTTTACCCCACCAAAAGGCTATAAGGAGATGAACCAACCCATCAATAAGGACTTTGATGTTTGCTATTTCGCGATTAATGGCATCATGAAACCCTACGAGGGAAGGCTGTATAAAGCAAATATTACCAATGAGCAGGGTACGCAGTTTTCACAACGCTATTTTGAAAAGAGTATGGAAGATTACTTAGCATCAATAGGTGCTGTTAAAGTTTTCGATGGCACCATCACGCGCGAAGAATACGAACGGTACCATAAACAAGACCCCTATAAAGGTGACGAGGGTGATATTGGCTATGCGGATGAACAGATCCGTGTATACGTCATCCGTAGTAAAAATCAGGGCAATATCTTTATTCAATATACAGCAAATAATGCTGGTGCCAAGCTGAATATACTGCAGGAAAACAACTTTAAACAAACCATCCAAAAAATCACGGCAGACGACATCAGCAAGGATCTATCGGAGACCGGAAAATCAATTGTTTACATCACGTTCGACACCGATAAGTCCAGCATAACCACAGCGGGCACTGATCTGGTTATTCAGATTGCCGAAGCGCTAAAAAATGACCCCTCCCTTAAAATCGCCATTGAAGGGCATACGGACAATACAGGTGATGCGGCACATAATAAAAAACTATCTGATGATAGAGCGCACGCGGTGATGACTGCTTTAGTAGGGCAAAAAATAGACAAGTCACGCCTATCAGCCAAAGGTTACGGCGCCGAGCGACCGCTTGTAGCCAACGACTCCGAAGAAAACAAAGCAAAAAATCGCCGTGTCGAGCTGGTTAAGATCAAATAAACCTTACTTTTTGTAGCCCTATGCCGCTTTCGATACGAGAAGGCGCCATAGGGGCAAATAAGTGTTAGATACCTTTGTTATAAGCAGCGGGAGCCGGGCAACCTTCTCGTCTCAGTGCTGCTATTGGTACAGCGATTTCCTGCTTCCCAATGACCTTCCGGGTCACCTGACTGACAACAGACAGTATAAATAGGCCTTAATACAGTTTTTGACACAATTAGATCGCATCATATTTTCATATATCTTATCAACAAGTTCGCAATAGAAAAAGTTTAATAACATATTTTTAAAAAAGTAGCAATTAGAGGAATAAGAAAACAAGATTTAATCAAAAAAAACAGCAGTTACCCATACTAAAAACACTATTATTCATTAAAAACAAAAGAAATACAGAACAAAAGCAATAAAAACAAGAAAAAACTCAATTAAAACCTATTAAGCATCAATAAAATAGTAAAAAAAATAATAAATGGCATTTTTTTAACAAAAAATTGAAAAATAAAACAAAAATAACGATATTTACAGCACCTTATTAGGTTTATAATTGGTTATTGAAAGGTTTTCATTCTCCCAGCTTGAAAACCTTTTTTATTTTACCAAAAATCAGCCATATTTTCTTCCGATCAACATCCAATAGCAAGAAATACAGATTATTTTCTCCAATTAGAGACCTATCCCCTACCTCTGCCTTCGGCATTCCATTATCTTCTAAATAATTACTATACTTTTACTTGTCTTTTCACTATAGATCGCAAGATAATTCTGCTCGCTCTGTTTGGCATATCTTACCGCGTTGGAAAACAGATTAAAAAAAATCTGAGACAAATCAACAAAAGAATGAATGAATTGATATTGTACATAACCCGAAATTAGCAGTATTAGATAAAACCAAGTTATAAACCCAAATTCACGATTACTTTTTATTCCGGCTTAATGGGCACGCGAATTTCAAGAAAATCAAACCTATACTTCGCGTAGTTTGAAGATCGTCAGAATTTAACCGAATTAAATTATGAACATCATCGCTCAACTTTTCAGCTTCTTTTTACCAAAAGAAAGCAATTTTTCCCGCCTTACGAACATCCTCCTATATTGCCTGATCGTATGGACAAGTGTTCCGTCGGCTTATGCGCAAAAGCAATCTGATCAATTTAAATTCGAAGGAAACTATAGCCCTCATCTGATCGGTAAAAGAATCGCTGCCCGATTTGTCCATGCAAAGCATGCGCTCCATGCCGGAAAATGGATAAGTTACCCCGAAACATTTTATTGGGCTGGCGCCCTTAAGTTTGCCGCTATCAGCAAAGATGAACAGTTACTTGAGCAAGTGCAACAAAAATTTGAAAAGTTGCTTTCCACAGAGAAACAATTCCTTCCTCCGATGAATCACGTCGATTTAAACATGTTTGGAAGCTTGCCTCTTGCGTTTTACCAACATCATCCTAGATCCGATTACAAAGATCTGGGAATGCGCTATGCGGACAGCCAATGGCAAGTACCGGCAGATGCCACACAGCAGGAAAAAGATTGGGCCACGAAAGGATACTCTTGGCAAACAAGGTTATGGATCGACGACATGTACATGATTACGATCGTGCAGACCCAAGCCTACAAAGTAAGTCGAGATATCAAATATTTGGATCGCGCAGCCAAAGAAATGGTACGCTACCTGGATGAATTGCAACGCCCGAACGGCCTTTTCTATCATGCCCCGGATGTACCCTTCTACTGGAGCCGGGGCAATGGATGGATGGCCGCCGGAATGACCGAGCTGCTATTAAATCTCCCCAAATCCCATCAGGATTATCCACGGATCATGACCGGATACCTCAAGATGATGAAAAGCCTCAAGCGGTATCAACAGTCCAATGGATTGTGGAACCAGCTGATCGACGAAAAAGATTTTTGGGCCGAGACTTCCGGTTCAGCGATGTTTACCTACGCCTTCATCAACGGAGTAAAGCAAGGCTGGCTTGGAAAAGATTACAAAAAAGCCATAGAAAAGGCATGGCCTGCACTCGTTGACAAAGTAAGCGCCGAGGGAGCGGTATCCGATGTCTGTGTTGGTACCAATAAAAAGAATGACAAGCAATATTATTATGATCGTCCGCGCCATACCGGTGACTTTCATGGGCAGGCGCCCTACCTCTGGTGTGTCAACGTCCTCCTGGCAAGCGGCCGGGATAATTAGCCCTTGCCAGAAACCATACAACACAGATCTTATTTCACCTATTTAACCAAAATTTATAATGAAAAAGTGTAGAAAGAACTTCATACACCTCAGCATAGCTGTGATTTTCGGTATCCTTTTTTATTCTTGTAAGGAAAAAGACGGTGCCAGCGAAACCACGGCCGATGCCCCTGCCGGCCCGGTCCTTTTTAACGACTTTGCCCCAAAAAAAGGGGCGGTACGCACTAGGCTGTATATCGAAGGAAGTAATTTTGGCAACGATGTCAACAAAATTAAAGTCTTTATCGGCGAGCAGGAACTCAAAGTTGTCGGATCAAACGGCAAACAGATCTACTGCATGATCCCGCGGTACACCAGTTCGGGAAAAGTAAAAGTTGTGATCAGCCGCAGCTCCGGAGAATCGGTGGAACACATTTTCCCCGATGAATTCCAGTATGCCAAAAGTACCGCCGTAGGCACTCTCGCCGGGAATGTGGATGAAAACGGCAATTCATCCATTATAGATGGTAATTTTGATGAGGCAAGATTTGCCTATCCAGCCTATATCACCTACGAACCTGAAAGCAATGCGCTCTTCGTCACCGAATTGGACAGGGCGGTGCGCCGGGTAGACCTGGAAACGAAAACAGTCTCGACACTCATTACCAACGGACAGGCCGGATTTACAAAAATGCAGACCACGACATTAAGTGCAAATACAGATACCTTATTCCTCACTGACGACAACCAGAATCTGACTGCCAGAACCAAGGTCGCGATCGCCTACTCCCTTCGCTCCGAAAACTATCGCCGGGTACACCCTTATCTGTATGATCCTGCGGCCTACTCTTGCGCCCCACACCCCATTCACAACAATATGTTCTACAATGGCTATGCAGGTATCGCCATCAAAAAGGCTGTGTTTGATCCATTCCTTAATGAGCTCGGACCCAAGGAACTGTTTAAGATCGGCGGCAACACCAATAACAGTTCGCTGATCTTTTTTCATCCAACAGGCAATTACGCCTACATCGTTTCCTACGGATGTATTTACAAGAGCCTATATGACTGGACGACCCGGGAACTGCAACCTCCCATTATCTTTGCCGGCAGCCCGACGGCCAAAGGTGACGTCGATGCCATCGGCACCTCCGCCAGAATTGAGCGCGCTTATCAAGGTGTATTTGTCAAGAACCCCAACTATGCAGGCCAGGCCGACGAATATGATTTTTACTTTTGCGACCAGTACAACCAGAGTATCCGTACGTTAGCTCCCACAGGTGTGGTGAGCACGTTTGCAGGCAAGGGCAGCCCCACGCCCGATGGCAGTAAAAGCGGCTACATTGACGGCGACCCGCGCAAGGAAGCCCGGTTTGCTGATCCGACCGGAATTGCCTATGATGAACAACGCAAGATATTTTATATCGCCGAGCGCAACAATAAACGCATACGGACCATATCTATTGAATAAAGCAATTCAGAAGCATACATAAAGATCCCTTAAAACGCTGTGATCAAAAGATAGCGTCCGAAGGGCCATATTGACCAATAATAAACCGATGAAAAAAAGAATTCTAATTCTCCTACTGGCTTTGATGACCGTTACGCTCAACTATGCACAGAACGGTTCGCGTGTACCGGTAACCATTACAGGAAGTGTGATCAACAAGGCAAAGGAACCGCTGAGCGGGGTCACGGTAACCATAAAAGACCAACCGGGACTGGGAACAGCGTCTGACAACAAAGGAAACTATACGATTAAAGCATCAAAATACCAATGGCTGGTGTTTGCTATGCTCGGTTACGAAAAACAGGAAGTACTGATAAAAGACGATCTAAAAATAGACGTTATCCTAAAGGAGGCAGACCATAGAGCCATGGACGAGGTCATTATCACAGCGCTTGGACCACAAAAGAAAGCCACGGTAACGGGTGCTGTCACCACGGTTGATCTCTCCCAGCTAAAGACACCGACCTCAAGTATCACCAACGCCCTGGCGGGCAATGTTGCGGGTGTAATGGCTATGCAGTCCAGCGGTCAGCCCGGAAGCAACATGTCCGAATTTTGGATACGTGGTATTTCCACATTTGGTGCAGGCACTTCCGCACTCATCCTCGTCGACGGATTCGAACGTAGCCTGAATGAGATCAGTATTGAAGATATCGAATCATTTTCCATCCTTAAAGATGCCTCCACGACCGCTATCTATGGTTCACGGGGCGCCAACGGTGTTGTGTTGATCACGACAAAGAAAGGAAAAACAGATCGTGTGAGCATCAATGGCAAACATGAGACCTCCTACAATACACGAACATTTACGCCCCGGTATGTTGATGGACACACCTATGCAAGCCTCATGAACGAATCACGCATCACCCGCAACGAAGAACCCTTTTACACCCCCGAGGAGCTCTTTCTCATAAAAAATCGACTCGATCCCGATCTTTATCCCGACATCAACTGGATGGATATGTTTTTAAAGGACGGTGCCTTTACACAACGTAGCTCGCTCAACTTCGACGGCGGAGGCTCACTGGCTCGCTACTTTGTATCCGGAAGTTACATCAATGAAGGCGGGATGTACGAAACCGACGAGAACCTCAAGAATTATAATACCAATGCCAATTATAAAAGATGGAATTACCGCGCCAATATTGATATGAACCTCACCAAATCCACATTGTTGAGAGTGGGTATCAGCGGGTCGCTGGGCAAGCAAAATCTCCCGGGCGGCACCTATGATGAAATCTGGGCTTCGCTTATGGGCCAGAATCCGATTTCTATCCCAATTAAATATAGCGATGGCCGTGTCGCCTCCAGAGGAGGGGCCGAGAAGCAGAATCCATGGGTACTGATCACACAGCAGGGATATATCGAAAACTGGGAAAACAAACTGCAGACCAATGTCACATTGGAGCAAAACCTCGATGTGCTGACCAAAGGATTACGTTTTGTAGGACGTTTTGGATATGACATTAACAACAACAATAATATCCGCAGAATGAAATGGCCAGAAGGCTGGATGGCCGAACGGCTACGCAACTCAGATGGCGATCTTGTACTCAAGCGAACAATTACCGAGCAGCTGCTGACCCAGCGTTC
Source organism: Sphingobacterium athyrii (assembly GCF_003071065.1). Classification (GTDB taxonomy): domain Bacteria; phylum Bacteroidota; class Bacteroidia; order Sphingobacteriales; family Sphingobacteriaceae; genus Sphingobacterium; species Sphingobacterium athyrii. The sequence goes on from NZ_QCXX01000005.1 coordinate 93,139, forward strand.
CAATGCCACTGGTGACCGCTTTGAAACGATGCAAGGTGAACTGCATTACAACAAACGCATCAAAGACCATAGCCTAGGTGGAGTAATACAGTATACCCAGGAAAAGCGCGTCAATACCTCCAATTATGGTGAAGATATCATGCAAGGCATAGAACGCCGAAATCAGCGACTTGCAGGCCGGTTTACCTACGGTTATCAATCACGTTACTTCTTCGACTTCAATTTCGGATACAATGGGTCAGAGAATTTTGCCAAAGGCCATCAGTTTGATCTCTTTCCGGCAGTTTCCGCCGCGTGGAACATAGCGGAAGAAAAATTCATCAAAGAACAGCTTACCTGGATGAACATGTTCAAGATCAGATATTCCTTTGGTAAGGTAGGCAATGACGCCATGCCCGTACGCTTCCCGTATCTAGCTTCTTTCAGCACCGATGAAAATCTCGGCTACAATTGGGGCGATATCGAAAGCAAAAATCTCTACCCTGGACTCACTTATTCGCGTATAGCCTCCAACTCCATTACTTGGGAAATTGCCACCAAACACGACCTCGGGCTCGACTTTTCTTTTTTCAATGACAAATTTGGCGGACAGCTTGACTACTTTCATGAACAGCGTGACGGAATATACATGGAACGTAAATATATTCCTTTTGTGGTAGGCCTACAGGGGCAGGATCCCCGGGCCAACGTGGGATCTACCCTCTCCAAAGGCTTTGATGGACAGATGCGGTTTACCCAAAAAATCAATCAGCTCAGTTTAACTGCACGTGGCACAATGACGTACAGTAAAAACAAGATCCTGGAAGCCGATGATCAGTTTAGCAACTATCCCTACACCACCCTTTCGGGGTTTCGGGTTAATCAGAATAAAGGGCTTATTGCCTTGGGACTATTTAAAGACTATGAAGATATCCGTAGCAGCGCCACCCAAAGTTTTGGACGCACAGCACCCGGGGATATCAAATACAAGGATATTAATGGTGACGGTAAGATTGACGATACCGATATCGTACCGATCGGCGCTACACGTTACCCCAACCTGATCTATGGCTTTGGCATATCAGCAAATTACAAGTCTTTTGATGCGAGCGTGCATTTTCAAGGTGCCGGAAAATCTTCCTTCTTTATCAATGGTTACACGGTATACCCATTCAGTCAGGGGGACTGGGGAAATATTCTGACCGATGTGGTCGAATCCAACCGCTGGATACTCGGAGTCAACGAAGATGTAAATGCCCAATATCCAAGGCTCAGTTATGGGGGCAGCGCAAATAACTACCGCGCTTCAACCTATTGGCTTAGGGAGAGTTCGTACCTGCGGCTCAAAACCCTGGATATAGGCTATGCCATACCCAATGGATTCACAAAAAGAGTTGGCGTCAAATCGGCACGCCTATATGCCATGGGCACGAACTTGCTGACCTTCTCCAAATTTAAATTATGGGATCCCGAGATGAATAGCTCCAATGGCCAGGCCTACCCACTGGCCAAAACAATCACCCTCGGACTTACCATCAACCTCTAACGATAGCAATCATGAAGAAAATACACCTATTCACACCCCTACTGATCAGTGCCATTGTATGCCTATCCATTAGCTCCTGCTCCAAATACCTGGATGTCGAACATTTTTTTGATGACCGACAAAGTGAAGAACGCATTTTTAAAAGCAAGGATTATACCGAGCAATGGCTAGGAAACTGTTACAACAAACTATTGGATTACAACCTCGAAATGGGCCACCGAAATTATACCATCTCCAATTACTCGGACGATATGTTCTATAATGAATCCGGAGGAGGCAACGGCGATGAGTACCGGCGATTTAAATTTGGGGAGTACGATTATACCTGGCAGCGCCAATCGTGGGCACAGTCCTATGGCGGAATCCGCCAGGCCTCAGTCATGATCCATAGCATGGCCGAAGGCGGAGCTTTCACGCCCAAACAGGTAGCAGATTACAAGGCGCAGGCACGCTTTATCCGCGCCTACCTTTATTGGCTGCTCCTACGCAAATATGGTCCAGTACCGATTATGCCGGACAAAGGTGTAGACTACGACGAAAGCTACGACAAACTTGCCTACCCGCGCAACACCTACGATGAAGTAGCCACCTTTATTGCCGAAGAAATGGCCCTGGCAGCGCAAGATCTACCTTTGAAACGTGACAACCGCAATATCGCCCGTCCGACCCGTGGAGCGGCATTGGCAACACGCGCCAAAGCATTATTATATGCTGCAAGCCCCCTTGCCAACGGTAACGCCGAGATGAGCGACTTTACTGACGATAAAGGCCGAATGCTGATTTCGGCACAATACAACGAAGAAAAATGGGCACGTGCAGCTGCTGCGACCAAAGATGTGATCGATTTAAATACCTACAAGCTATACACCGCCGATTTTAAAGTCAAAGGCACAGCAGACTATCCCGCCACCATCGCCCCTCCTCATCATCCTGAATACTCCGAAAAGAACTTTCCGGAGGGATGGGCGAATATCGACCCTTTCGAATCCTATCGTGCCGTATTTAACGGTGACCTATATGCTGCCGAAAATCCAGAAATGATCTTTACCAGAGGAGAAAATCAAACCGATGAGAACCATGGCATTATCGCACTGACCAGACACCAGATGCCGCAGGTGGGCGGTGGATATAACTGCCATGGCATTACCTTAAAACAGTGTGATGCCTATGCCATGAATGACGGAACAGTATTTAACAGGCAAGAAATCCGTCAGAAATATGGGGCAAATATGTTTGTTCAAAAGGCCGAACTTGATCAGTTCAAACCACTCATGGAAAACGCCTGGAAGGATTTTGCCCATCGTGAACCGCGATTTTACGCCTCAGTGGCTTTTAGTGGCGCACTGTGGACTATGTCTAGCGCTACCTCCAACCTGTCCAATGTCACCAACAAACAGATCTTTTACTATCGGGGCGAAAATGAGGGCATGATCAATGGTGACCGCTGGCTACCCACTGGAATTGGTATGATGAAATTTGTCAACCCAAAAGATAATGCTACGGGCAATGGCGGCAAGATATACCCCAAGGTGGAGATTGCCATACGCTATGCCGATCTGCTGCTCATGTATGCTGAAGCACTCAATGAGATCAACGGTTCTTATATGATCGCAAGCTGGGACGGCAAGACCACCCACCAGATCAGTAGAAATATAGATCAGATGAAAAACAGTATCGGTATGGTCCGTATACGGGCGGGCGTCCCCAATTATGAAACAACCATATATACCGACCGGACAGCATTACGCCGTAAAATAAAAAGTGAACGACAAATCGAATTGCTGGGCGAAAATCAGCGGTACTACGATTTGCGCAGATGGAAAGATGCTCCTGTAGACGAGGCGGAGCAGATCTACGGCTACAACGTGTATATGACCAAAGACAATGCAGATCTATTTTATACACCTGTGCGCGTACCGCAACTCCAGACAATATTTTCTAAAAAAATGTATTTCTGGCCCGTAGACTGGGATGAGCTCCGCAAAAATAGACGCATGACACAAGCGCCGGGATGGCCTTCTTTCGATTGATGCTACAATTTTGAGAAAATTAACAGAAAACACCGCAATACGTATTGCATTATCTTTTAAGCATTAGAAATAAACAACAGATGAAAAAGCTTCATATCTATATTTTAACAATGGCGTTGGCCCTGTTTCAAACTGGATGTAATGATGAGTGGGAAGAAGAACTCTATACACAAATGGTATCTTTTAAAGCACCGATCGGAAGTGAGGGTGTGTCCGAGGTCTATCTGCGCTATAACAAGACCGGCGAAGTCACCTATAAATTGCCAATTATTCTCAGCGGCTCCAGGGAAAACGACAAAGACATCTACGTCAAGGTGGATGTGGATAGTGATACCCTGGCAACTTTTAATCAGGAAAAATATCAATACCGTAAAGATTTGTATTTTAAACAGCTTCCCAGGCAGTTTTTTGCGCTGCCCAATGAAAGCTGTCTGATTCCGAAAGGAGCACATACTGAAAATTATCCGATCAGATTTAAGTTTGACAACCTTGATCTGGTCGAGCGCTATGTGCTTCCGTTGTCGATTCAGGAAGACCCTACCTATGTGACCAATAATCGCAAGGGATGGCGCAAGGCCTTACTTTACGTCAAACCGTTTAATAATTATTCGGGCAATTATTCAGCCACATCGATGAATGTATATGCCGACGGGCAGACTAAAAACCCACTTGTATCCAGCGTGCGGACATCCTGGGTGGTAGACGAAAAAGCGGTGTTTTTTTATGCCGGCGTTTTGGAAGAGAAGTCAGAAGACCGGGGGCGTTACAAGATCATCATGGAATTTATGGAACCTTCGGAGGATGTTAACGGAATAAAATCAGGCACATTACATGTATACGCTGCTGACAAGTCCATCAACTTTGAGATGCTTGGGCAGCCGACCTATCAGCTACGGGAGATCGCAGACGCCACCAAAAAATATTTGGTCAAACAATATTGCACGGTCTATCTAAAATACAAATATGACGATATCACCACCATGCCCAGTGTACCCATGCGCTACCGTGCCGAAGGAAGCATGACCATGGAGCGCTCCCGCAATACCCTAATTCCCGATGAAGACCAGGCAATACAATGGTAACATGAGATTTGAGGCTCAGCAATAACAAAAAATTAATCAAACAACTACATCCATGAAAAGAATGACAGTGACCTTTTACTTTATGATGAGCAGCATGTTATGGGTATCTGCTTGTCAAAAGACCAAACACGTAAGCGATTTCGATCCCATCCCGCAAAGTAGTGAGGAGCCGATAGACCACTCTACGGACGATACCGTAGTTGTGGACAGCACCTTCTCCAATCCGCTGCTGTCTGGTGGTCCTGATCCCTGGGTAATACAAAAAGACGATACTTATTATTATACCTATACCCAGGGCAGCAAGCTTGTGATCCTCGAAACCAAGAGCATGTCCGAACTCGCTTCCGCTCGTAGATATGAAGTCTACATACCTCCGGCAGATCAGCCCTTTTCAAAGAATTTATGGGCGCCGGAACTGCATGAAATAAATGGCAAATGGTACTTCTATTTTGCTGCAGATAATGGCAGTAATGCTAACCACAGGATGTATGTACTTGAAAATTCTTCTGCTACCCCCGTAGAGGGCAACTGGGAGATGAAAGGCAAAATTTCTGACAGTACAAATGAATGGGCCATTGACGGTACCATTTTGCGGCACGGCGCAAAAATGTATATGATCTGGTCAGGAGGCGATGCCGGCGCTCCACCCCAAAATATCTATATTGCTCCCATGAGCAATCCATGGACCATCTCCGGACCAAAGGTCATGATTACCTCCCCAACCTATTCCTGGGAGAAAAACGGAAATCCGATCAACGAAGGCCCTCAGGTTTTGATCAATCCCCAGGGTAAAGTCTACATCGTTTATTCTGGCAGCGGCTACTGGTCTGACGGTTATTGCCTCGGCCTGCTCTCTTTAAAAGAAGGCGGAGATCCACTACAGGCAACAGATTGGACCAAACGCAACCATCCCGTATTTTCCATGAGACCCGAAAGTAGCATTTATGGTCCCGGTCACAACGGATTTTTTAAATCTCCTGACGGAAAGGAAGACTGGATGATTTATCACGCACGCAGTGTGGCCAACGATGGCAATGCCATACGTCGTCCCTATATTCAGCAATTTTCGTGGCATGTAGATGGATCACCCAATTTTGGACTACCATCCAATGCTGCACTCAAACAAAGGCGTCCATCGGGAGAAAAATGGCGAAAAATCTATAACAAGAGCGGTTGGACTGTCGCTGGTTTTAGTTCCGAGGAGCCGAATAATAACCGATTGGCTGCCGCAGTGATCGATGACAATGTCAATTCCATCTGGATAACACGCTATTCAGTCAATCCCACGCAGTATCCCGACCATTACATAACCATCGACATCGGATCCGTTCAATCGGTAGACGGTTTTGTGATCCATCAGAAAGACGGCGACAGAAAGATCAGGGAACTGGAGATCCATGTCGGCAACGACAATCAAAACTGGGAAAATCTGGGCACCTTTTCGTTGAGTGATGTCAATCTCCTAAGACAGTTTATCGACCTGAGGCAAACCAAGCAATTCCGGTATTTTAAACTCGTACCCAAATCAGGTTACGACAACCAACAACAGCCCGGGCTGGCTGAAGTGGGTATATTCCGCAATAGTGGCTAGCTTGCATGTAGCGATCACCATTTTAAAAATAGCCTGATCATATATATCGGTTAATTTCGTAAAGGCATAAGCAGGGTTGCCGGCTTATGCCTATTTTTTTACGCTCAAATCAGCCCGTCAATTTAGGCCTTGGGCATTGATTTAAGATAAGTCGACGGAGATACCTTATAATATTTGTGGAAGTTTTTATTAAAAATACTTTGTGAACTATAGCCTACCATCGTAGCGATCTGCTGTAGGCTAAATTCATTTTGAGCCATTAACTCGGTCGCTTTCTTTAAGCGTATTTTATCGACAAGCTCCTTGGGCGAAAGCGCGGAGAGCTGCTTTATTTTGCGATAAAATGTTGGTCGACTCATTAACATATGTTCAGCAAGCTGATCTATGCCAAGTTCGGGATATTTAAAGTTTTTTTTGATATAAGCATCCAGTTTTTGTAAAAACTCGGCATCCAGTTTTGAGGGCGCCAGCATACGTACATCTTCAAAAGGTGCATGCGCAAAGTGTGTTTTTATATTCACCCTGTTTTTTAGCAGATTGTCCACCTGCAACAGTAAAAGTTCCAAAGGAAAAGGTTTTTGTACGTAAGCATCGGCGCCGACTTCAAGTCCTTCAATATGTGCGGCATAGCTGTTTTTGGAGGTAAGCAATAGTACCGGTATATGGCAATAGTTCAGATCAGATTTGATGAATTTACAGAGTTCAAAACCATCGATTCCGGGCATCATAATATCCGAGATCACCAGATCTATAATTTCGTTATCCAGGATCTGTTTTGCACTTTCACCATTTTCGGCGGTGTGTGTATGGTAATTTTCGTCCAATTCTTCGGACAGGAACTCTAGAATTTCAAGATTGTCGTCTATAATAAGTATGTGTTGTCTCATAATCAATTTATTTTTTTCCAACTGCTGAGTTCAAACTCCCTATCCTGCCGTAGTGGCAGAACCAATTCAAATACTACGATCTTACCCCCGTTTTCGACAAGCAGTAGTGTACCGTTATGCAGCTCGCTGAGTGACTTTGCGAGCGAAAGGCCGATCCCGGTTCCAAAACCAGAGCTGTTGTCGATCCTAAAAAAAGGCTCAAAAATCTTTTTTGCAAATTTTTCAGGAATGGGCCGGCTATCATTTTCAACCCGGACGCTAAATCTATTGTTTTCCGTATCAGGATCTGCCAGCTTCACATCCACGTATGTGAGGCCATATTTTATAGCGTTTGAGAGCAGATTGCTCAATATTTTGATCGTAGCTTCCCGGTCGACAAAGGCGATGACATCATCCTTGGGGTATGTATAGCTCAATAGGATATTTTTTTGGTCCGCCATCTGTTCAAAGGAGGAGACCAATTCCTTTAATAAGTCAACAATATTCGTTTTTACAAAGTTGAGCCCAAACTGATGTAATTCTGTTTTTCGAAAATCCAAAAGTTCTGCTGTCAGTTCGGTCAGTCTTAATGCATTTTTCTCCACCTGGAATAAGTTTTTTCTGACTGTATCACTATCAGTGAACTTTCGTAGCATGCGCTGTACGCGTCCCAGGATCAGCGTCAACGGGGTTTGTATTTCATGGGTAATATGCGTAAAAAACTCTATTTTAGCAGCGTAGATTTCTCGTTCCTTTTCACGCTCAAAGCGCATGAGCTTTACTGCGTTTTTTCGAAGTGTCCATCGATGGTAATAAAAACAGATCAGCGCCAGAAACAAAAGAACCAATAACGTATATAGGCAATAGGCGGAAAATGTTCTCCAGAATGGCGGGTTTATGATAATGACAAGCCTGCGTTCAATACTTGACCAGCTCCCTGTATTGCTTTTGGCCCTAACAGTGAAAATATATTCTCCGGGCTGGATATCAGTAAAGTAAGCCTTTCTATTGCTAGCAAGAATTGTTCGTTTCTGGGCTAATCCTTCCAGTATATATTCATATCTGGTGACCTCTGGAGATGCATAATTGAGCGCGGCAAATTCGACACTAAAATTATTTTGGTTATAATCTAAACAGATACTGTCGAGGTAAACTACAGCGCGTTTAATCGGGCTGTTATCTACTCGGGGATGGACCGCTTTATTGTCTATCTCAAGGCCTGTAATAAATAAAGGCGGGGGCGGTCCTGTTTTTAAAAAATCTTTGGGGTCAAAGGCGATCATCCCTTTTACTGATCCAAAGTACAAGATGCCCGTGCGGTCTTTGTAGGCCGAACTAAAATTAAACTGATCGGTGATCAATCCATTGGCTTGCTGATAATTTTTAAAAGTTCCGGTTTTGATATCCAGGCACAAAAGCCCCTTCAAGGAACTTATCCAAAGGTGCTGAAAATCATCTTCGAGCAAACTAAAATACACATTGGTTGGAAATCCCGTAGATGTATCATATCTTTTTGTTGTTGTTCGATCTTGGGCTAAACGGATCAGGCCGCCCCCTTCTGTGGCAAACCAGATTGCCCCCTGGCTATCTTCATGGATACCGTATACCGGAAATTCGGTGATGCGACCTGTTTTAACCGAGCTCCCGAATCGAATATTTCCTTGTACGCCTGACTTTGGGTGATAGTAATAGACACCATTCGACATAGTGCCCACCCAGATATACCCTTTTCTATCCTCGCGGATGGTCAGCACATAAGGCCGATCAGGAATATAGTTGATACGATCAAAAGTTTTTCTCTTGAGGTCATAGCTGAACAGTCCGGCATTTTCGTCATAAGCCGTACCGACTAATATCGTGCTATCACTTGTCTGAAAGACACTCAGAACAAAGTCGTTACCAGATTCGGCGGGTTGGCCGACAGACCTGTGCTGCTGAGCAATTAGCCCATTTCGGATATCCATAATTTCCAAGCCCCGATGAAAAGGACCTACAAGAAGGTGATCTCCGGCAGCGAGCAGACCATGGATATTGGGATAGGACAGCGCTTGTTTACCGGTCATTGGATAGCGCATAAAAAGTTGCCTCTGGGTATCATACTTATTGAGACCTGCATCTTCAGTTCCGATCCATAGATTACCCCGGTGGTCAGGAACAATCTCACGAACAGCATATCCGGATATCGAGTTTTGTCCTGCAATGGGGTAGAATTTCCTGAAACGCGCATTTTCAAGGGAGCAATAGTTGAGTCCACCAAAGAATGTGGCCAGCCAGAGCCCGCCACTTTTATCTTTGCAAATTTTATAAACTGCATTATCCGTCAGGGCATAAGGGTCATCGGCACGCTTGGCAAGATGCCGACAGCTTTTGGTATCGGGATTATAGATATACACGCCCGATTCGGTTGCGATCCAATATTCTCCATTATTTCCCTTACAGATATCCCTAACAAATAGATCGCTGTCGTCCTTTCCGTTAAGTGAAATTTTCGTTGTCGTCCGTTTATCCAGATCATAGTGTTTGAGTCCAGCCCCAAAGCAACCAATGAGCACGCCGGAATCATCAAGCGGAAAAATAGCGCTTATGGTGTTGATATTCGACTGCTTGATCGCGTTCACCGTTTTCATGGTTTTTAGAGGTGTCCCTTGAGAATCGAAAATATGCATTTCTCCCTGTTTATTTCCCGTCCACAGATTTTTAGCACTATCCAGAAATAAGGCGGTAGTCTGCATCTGATAGTTTGTGACCTTTCTTTTTTTTATGCTATATCGCCATAGCGAGGAATTGGCAATAAACCAGAGTTCATCACCATTGGCAATCACCTGTTCGATATACACCCGGGGGATCAGCTCAACTGGTGAGATCAGGTCACGAACGGTATCGTAATGGTACATCCCTTTTCCTGTACCGACCCATAGTATCCCGGACTTCCCTTCTGTCAAGGTATTGATTACGTTATTGCCGATGTTATTAAAAGGATCATTTTTATTCTCACAAAGCTTAAAATTATAGCCATCAAATCTGCATAGGCCAGCACGTGTGCCTACCCACATAAAGCCTTTGCTATCCTGTAAGATCGAGCGAACAGCATGGTGAGGAAGTCCATCCTGTGTCTGATAGTGCTTGAAATAATATTGACCATGGCAAACTACTACGCTAAACTGCAGGATCAGCCAAACTAAAAAAATAGGATAAGACATAATCTGTGTTGGCAATCGGTTCTTTCAAATATAATCAAATGTACCAAAAAATGCCAAGAGGACATGTGAGGGCATTTCCGACAGCCATAGTCTATTGAGACAAAAAAAAGGCACAGCGCGATCTAAATCAGGAATATATTGTCTAAAGTGGTGTATTTTGAGACAAAAAGACAAAAGATTGAGCTAAAAAGGAATAAAATTTTCACTTCTTTTGGAGTATTTAACATCCATTATACATGATAAAGAGAATACCCTCCGCCTTATTGTTATTCACCTTACTAATGTCCTTTGTCTTAAAGGGACAAGTTTTGATAAAGAATCCTTTACCCATAGCTTTCGGTGATCCTTTTGTATTGACAGATTCCGATGGAACATATTATATGTACGGTACCGGCGGGGATGTGGTCAAAGGCTTCGGAGCCTATTCATCCACCAACCTGCACGACTGGACTTTTGAAGGTCAGGTTTATCATCACGACAATAAAAATGGCTGGGGATCAGATGCCTTTTGGGCTCCTGAGGTTTACCAAAGGGACGGACGCTACTATATGCTGTATAGTGCTCAATGGAAAGATAATCCGAACCAAGAACTGGAGAATTTCAGGATCGGTGTTGCGGTATCGGATAAGCCCACCGGGCCATTTATTGACCTCTATGACCGGCCCATTTTTGACCCCGGCTATCCAATTATTGATGCCAATCTATGGTTTGAGGACGGCCGTGTCTACCTCTATTATTCAAGATGCTGCTACAAACACCCGGTACAAAGTGAGGTGGCCACCTGGGCAAAAAATAAAGGCTGGTATGATGAGGTTGAAGAAAGCTGGGTATATGGAGTAGAAGTTAAATCCGATTTTTCGGGTATCATTGGCGAGCCTAAATTACTTTTGCGTCCGCCACTGACAATGGGTGTTTCGGACGATTGGGAGAGCAGGTCTGTCACCAGCAGGGAAGTAAATCGGAGATGGACAGAAGGTTCTTATCTCTTTAAAGAAGGCCATACCTATTATATGATGTATTCGGCGAATAATTTTGATGGTAAGAATTATGCGATCGGTTATGCGACCTCGGACAGTCCTTTAGGTCCTTTTGAAAAATTCGAAAATAATCCCATTTTACAAAAAAATGGCTCCGTGACGGGGACAGGTCACAATAGTATTGCCTATTCGCGGGATGGCAAGTATCGTTATTGCGTTTACCATGGCCGAACGGAAGCGACCGGGCATCAACGGTTGGTATTTATAGACCTTATGGAGATCGATGCCGATGGTAAACTTATTGTACATGGCCCGACATTAAAAAATTGAGATAGCATATTATCATTACAATCCGTTCAGCCAGCTATTCACCTTGTCCCGAGTTTAACCAATGCATGTAGCCGTATTGAGGGCAGGTCGCAAGAAATTCCATCAATAATTTCTGCAGCTTTTTAAAAAGCATATCAATTTTTTATAACCAAAAATTTAAATAATTTACAACTCTTTAGCTAATTAACTGGACGCTAAGTTGATTTTTTATATATTTGATATTGATCTTTAAATCTTTCGGTTTCAAGCAATATTATGACCAATAAACAACAGTCAAGAAAAAAATATCAGGGCGAGAAAAATAATAAAGAACGGACCATGGGGAAGTTAATTACTTCCGTTGGCAAAGTACTTGAAGAAAAAGGTTATTCCGGACTTACGATAGCTAATATTTCAAAGGTGGCCGGTGTCGACCGTAAGCTCATCGGTCTATACTTTGGGACGCTCGACAACTTGGTAGAAACTTACATCAGGGGCAAAGACTATTGGCTTTCTGCAACGATGAACGCTGTTGGATATTTTGGAAATGCGCCCGAGGTGGGGTCACGGGGGTTTTTAGAATCTTTATTATTAAATCAACTGGAAGATTTTCTTACCAATACCGAAATGCAAAAGATTTTGGCCTGGCAGATCTGCGAGGAATCTGCACTAATGTCTGAGATTTCGCAGGAACGGGAAAAGATGAGTGCTCTTTTCTTTGCCTTTGCAGATAAAGAACTTCAAGGTAAGGATCTCGACCTCAGGGCTGTTGTTACTATTCTGGTTGCAGGCATCTATTATATTGTTCTCCACTCGGCACATACCAAAAGTACCGTCTGTGAAATCGATATCTCCACCCCTGAAGGGCTGAACAGGATCAAAGCTTCGATCAAGAACATTTTAGGGTGGGCCTATAACTCGGTCGAAGAGCCTGCCGGATAAGCAAACCGTATATTCTCAGCATAATTCCAGAAATTCATAAGAGGACATCGCTCGTTTATAAGATCTATGCCCTCCAACTTTTCTCTTTAGCAGAAATGGCATTGTATATGCTAGTCTTTTTCAGCGCTATACTCGCTAATGAATTCGCCGGTTGCACGATCCTCCAGACGGGCGACAACCTTGAATGCGCTATAAATCTGATCGACGGAATATTGATGCTCGCCTAAAGTTTCAAAAAATACTTCGTTCAGCGTTTTTATCATTCTTTCTATCTGATCATAGGACTGCAGTGTTGTCATTGTAAATCTTATGCCTGAATGGTTTTTGGATACAGCGGGAAATACTCCGATGTTCAACAAAAATCCGCGCTTGATCATTTTTTCCATAATACTATATGCCAGCTCGGCCCTTGAAGTACCAACGAAGAATATCCCCGAATCAAAATTCGAAATTAATGGCAATGAGGTGGCTTTAAATAATGAGTTTGCGTATTTTATCCTATTTGCCAGTTCAGTTTGCAGCACATATATTTCGTCCGTTAAATGGATTTTTGCAGCGGCAACCGCAGCACCTAAGGTCGCTGGCTGCAAAGGACCGGAGGAATTGAACGGCGCCCCGCAGGCGCGCACCCTCCTGGCGATTTCCTTATTCGGGAAAACCAAAATACCTCCACCTGTAGCAAAGGCTTTGGCCATCGATGAGGCTACAATCATCCGCTCGTGTATAGTATGGTTACTAAGTATATATCCTTTTCCGTTTTTGCCCAATATACTCATACTGTGCGCATCGTCGATATACGTATGAAATGCGGGAAAGGAGTCCAACAAATTAAAGATCTCATTTGCAGGACAGCGATCACCGAACATGGAATACACCCCATCGGCAAAATACCAAACCCTTTTATACGTTTTTTGCAGTGCTTCGATGCGTTCTTTCAAGACATCTAAACGATTATGGCGAAGGACTTCAAAGTGGATTGGCCAATTTGCCTTAAATACATTTATACCGCTCAATACTGAATTATGAAGTTGCTGATCAGCGATGACCGCATCTTCTGGATCCAGGATTACAGGGATTGCAGACAAATGCGCGAGTGTCGTCGTAGGAGCAACAATAGTGGGAGCTTCAAAAATCTCACTCATCAACTGCTCCAATTCCCGGTATAAATCGATGGACACATATGCTCTCGATTCAGAAAATTGTACACCATATTTTTCTACCGCTGCTATCGCAGCACTTTTTAGACGTTCATCGTGTTCCAGTCCCAGATAGCTACAAGAAGTAAAGTTCACTAATTCGGAGCCATTAATTTGGATCAAATTGTCGGTTGCGAGATTGCCCTCTTGGGTCAGATGAAGTATACCTCTCCTAACGCCTTCAGAAATGCTCTGATCAATGGCGCTCATAAAATTATGATGGTTCATGCCTTCGGATTTTGTATTTAAGTTATTTATTAAAGTTATCAAATTTCTCTTAAATAGCAGAGCGGTTTCTCGTTATTTGATAAAGATATTATGTGAACATCAACATTCTATTGCCGGCGATACAGAATCACTGCACTGAATTAAGTTTTTGTAGATAACAGCAACATCGAACCGTTTTACTTCTCCAGGCTTATTTCAAAAAAAACGGATAACATTCCTGCTATCCGTTTTTCCTTATCACAAAAAAACACTTGTTTCTACAAACCGTTCAACCAATTATTCACCTCATCCTGTGTCTTTCCAGTCTTTTTTTGCAGCTTACCGACCAACTCATCTTCTTTGCCTTCTGCATACAGTAAATCATCATCCGTAAGATCTGCATACTGCTGTTTTACTTTGCCTTTGATTTCATTCCAACGGCCTTTCCAAGTTAATTCGCTCATAAATATTTTCCTTTCGTTGTTTATGAATAGAACAGCCTGAAACCAGAATCGTTTAAAAGAAATTGTTATAAAATGTTAAATTAGATAAGCAGCGCATTTGCAGTCATTTTATTGTTTGCGCTTAAATATCCAGTTTAAAATACGGCTTAACGAGAAACTCACAAGCGTTCCGACCAATGCCGTCAATGCGCCGTTAATCAGGTCGCCTACTGAAAAAGAAACCCAGATACCACAGAGTGTACCACCGATCGCCGATAGTCTTATATCACTAAGTTTCATTGATCGCTCCTTTCTCTGTCGGGTTCGCCCTTTGCCTATCTTGCGCCTGTTCCCCTTTCTGCCCCTTCTTATCTTCCGAGCCTGTTTCATCCGTCTCCCCTTCACTTATCAGCTGATCATCTTCGTTGATGACCGATTCGATGATCCCCAGCCCTAGCGCAAGATACCGTACTATATTCAATGCCTTTCCGGGCAGCTTTATCGGTGCTGCGAGTATTAGTCCCAGCACCTTTCCTATTTTATTGACTATTTTTTTCATCTGTATAAATTATTTATTAGTTCATTTTCCAGGCATTAGTCATGTTTCCTCCAGTCAGCCTATTTTCGATGGACAGGATGACCTTGCCGCTTTTTACATGGTCGATCAACACTTGATATAAATTCAGGTAAGCCTCCTGTGATTTATATACTTCATAGTCCTCGCAGCTCTTGTCTCTATGGAAGTAAGTCCCCACCAACAGGCAGCCAGCCGTATCCGCATGCGTATTGCCAATATGGATATAGATATTGCTGAAAGCTGGGACATCCCGTATCTCGATCATCCCTTGATGCATATCCGGGAAACGCCTCTTATAAGTGGTATTCATCCCGCCCCAATAGTTAACACCCAGTCGATACCTCCCGGCCGGAATACAAGTCTGTCCTTTGATTTTATGATCACGAATTCTGTCTTCGAGGACATAACATTGAAACAGGCCATCTATATACAATTCAGACAGGGTACTATTTTTCCCCTGTCTGACTCTTTTGAGCAGCATATTCATTAGCGCACCAGGATATTGGCGGAATCACTCCAGTCACCTACCCCTTGGGTATTGATCGCGCGCACCTGCACTTCGTAGAATTTGCCCACTTCCAGCGGAGCGATAATATTGCTCCGGGATGAAGTGGTCGTAAACCGATCTCCCCATTCGACCGGAATATCCGTTCGTATGCGATAGCGATATTCGTAGATGGTCGCTATCTTTTGGGGCGCAAAATCCAGCTTCACCTGTCCGGACTGCCGTCCGTCCGAGAGCCGCACATTATCCACTTTGAGGGGCACCTGATTGGCAAAGGAGGTACTATTGGTCGGGAATCCCGAACTCAGTAAGGTAGAGAGATGACCTTGGGCCACCGAATTGACGTAGTATCCCAGCTGCTGCATCACCACAATAAGCGGGCTGCGGCTCTCATCTTTGCGGGCGGTATCTTCGGGCGAGCCACGCTTGCGTGCAACGGCCAGCTTGGCCGTGAAATCATCCAACATAATCTGTATATCCGCCAGTGCAGGCGTCGGTGCCGGGTACTTAGCGTTGTCGGTCATTGCACCGATAATTGTATTGCAGCTGATGACCAGTTCATCATCTTTCATTTTTCCAAATCCGATCAAGGCTTTCATTTTTGTTGCCATATTTGTTCTATTTATTGACCTGCACATGCTATTTGGCAGAGTCAGTTAAAAATCTGTTTATTAACGATTAAATATTCCTCGCGAGATCATTTAATGACACAAACATAGTATGGGAACGGACCGAAAATGAAGTTTTGACCTAGATTGAGCTTAATTGAGCCCATTTGAGCCAACCTGATCGGAAAGGAGTCAGAAAGTGATGATTTTGCGGTGTGACTGCTCAGTTTGGCGCAGTAAAATAGGGATTCCGTCACCCGGAATATTCGCATAATCCAATGACTGATCCGAACAGACCAGTGAAAAGTCCATTTGGCCAGGTGGGGAAATGAAACAGACCAGTGTTTGTTCAAACTTTCCGGGTGACTGAACAGCAAATTCCCCCGACTGCACCAACCAGTCAGGGGGAATTTCTATTCAGTCCACTGACTGTTCGTTTTCCCCAAGCGGAAAAAACAAACAGTCAACGATCTGTTTCACACTTTTATTCGGGAAGATCACAAAGTCACCGCGCGAAGTCACCGATCCTTAGCGCGAAATTCAACCGGCGCCGTCCTGAAGTTATATTTTCCCCTTGAGTCGGCTTCTTTCGAGCGCCTCGGTTAGATCTTCTTCAAAGTAGCGATCGTCCCCGGTCAGAGTCATCGGATTGAGCAATCCCTCCTGCACACGGCGCTTGTAGGTCGAGACGCTGATACCAAGGTATGCAGTCACCTCGGCATGCGTCCAGAGTTTACGCTCGCGCAGTGGCTTTTGTTCTACTTTCTTTACTTTAAGGATAATAATCAGGGTCGCCAGCAGGCGGTATATCGCCCCTAAAATTTCAATCAATTTTTCTATACGATCTATTAATGTATGTAAGAATATACTTAGGTTCATGGTCTATGGGTTTAAGGCCATCGACGCACAGGTAGGGTTATTTATTTCCATGGACAAAGAAATCTATTAATTTCATTTCAAGGTCTGCCAAGCCCTGCGAAAAAAGGGAAATACCCACGGATGGTGAAGGTTTATAATTACCTAAAGTTACACATTTTTCTGATCTATCTGCGTATTGTCCATGCTATGCTGATTAAAAGAGACCGAAACCGTAAATACGGATTCATCATTAGACACCGTAAGGACGGCATGCTGCGGATTCAGTAACCGCAGCTGGCGCTCAATTCGCTGTAGCGTTGTATTGTGGCTGACCTTACCAGCAACCGTTATTGCTGCGATCCGGTTGGAAACCAGAACGGTCACCATATTATCTTGTGATTTGGTGATCACTATTCGTATGGGATACTTCTTTATGGATGTCTCACCGTATTGCAATGCATTTTCGACCAGGTTGAACAACAGCATTTTGGGAATCCTATAAGCTCCGTCCGATAGATCCTCCACTTGTAGCGAAATTGAATGTCCCTTTATAAATTCATACATACTTACCAATTTATCGACCATTTCCATTTCCCTCCTTAAGTCTAACCATGTATCATGATTATTCATATATACGTTGGCTATTTTACCTAGTATACCTACAGCGAGCAATGCATTTGCTGGTGATTTGCGGATCAAAGCCCGGATCGTAGCCATACTATTTGTTATAAAATGAGGATTGAGATCTTTTGTCAGGGCAATTAATTCCCAATTTATGGCTAGATGTTCGATTTCATTCAGCCGCTGCTGCGCTTCTCGATAGGCTAACCACTTATCAACACCAAACTGCCAGCTATACATAAAGAAAGCTACCAGTACGGGCGGAATGATTAAAAATATCACGGGCCAGAAATTTTCAATCTCCCATTTTCCCGGTGTCCATTTCAATGCACCCGTAGACAGGCTAATCAAGATTGGAATAGAACAAAAAAACAGAAAAAGCAGCATGACGAAAGTCATCAGCAGCCAGGCATTATACCGGGACCATATAAATAGTCTGGGGAGTATCAGGTGCCTAACCACCACATATATTATACCGGTCAGGGCCAAGGCAGTCAATTGATCCCGCCAATCCTGAAATGCTGCAGGTATGATCAGGAAGATATAAGCCAGCGAAAAGACAATTGCAGTACTGAGTACGATATTTTTGAGCCAAGTAAGCATAAATTGTTTTCTTGCTGGCATGACCTTACAATTTGTGGCTAATATCCATCAGCATCAATCTTCTTTTGAGTTCATCAGCACGTGATTTTGAAACAGATAGAAATTTTGACCCGACAGAGACTCCTTCCAGGCCCACTTTTTTAACATAGTTTAAATTAATGAATACAGACTGATCCATCCGGACAAATCTCGGATCTTGCTGGAGTAGATCATCCATGTCCATCATCCTTTTGTTGAGCACCCCCAGCAAGACAAACTGATCATTTGGTCTAAGCGCGTAAAAATGAATGTAATTTCCTATTTTTTTCAAATAAGCAATTTCCGCAAGTGCGACCGGAACTTTTTCATATACCCTTTTATTTTCTGGATGCTTCCGCATTGGAGGACCATTCTTTCGTGCAAGATGCAATTCGCTTTTGGGGTCAACAAAATCCAGAAAGATCGTCGGTTCGGGCTTGAGGTCGCGATCAGTGCTACTGGTAGGGACTTTACTTTTTAAATGCTTTACTAAGTCAAGCAGTTCATCCGCTTCAACAGGTTTTGACAAAAGACCATCAACATGCACTTTGTGTCCGTCCAGCGCATATTCTTTCGCAAAACCGGTGACGAAAACAAAGTGCGAACAATAATTACGGAGCCTCTTAATCGCATCCAAGCCCGAACAGTCCGGCATCTCAATATCACAGAATATAATATAAACTTTCTCGTCCTTCTTAAAAAAATACACTTCTGCATCTCTTACCGAAGTAAATTTTCCTTTTATCTGAAATAAGCCAAGCTCTTCCAATACGGCGGCTGTATCCTCCAGCGCACCATATAGATCATCGATTATAACCACGGGAAATTTGCTCATAATAGGTTTATGTTGATTGATGACAAAAATAGTTATAGCCGTAAAATAAATAATTACAGCCGACATAAACAAATAGTTAACCCAAAGTTATCCCTTGATTTCACCAATTTAAAGAAATAAACAAAAAAATACTTACATCATGAAACCATTCAAGTTATCCATTTATCTACTTAGCGTAGGCCTGTTTTTTGCCATTGACCTTATCCCTACTTCCACCATGTCTGTGCAGGACAGATCCAGCACAAATTACATACACCTGAAAGCGGTGGACAGTCCCATTCAAGATGGACTATCTACCCGTTTATTTTTCCCCTCTTCACCCAAAGAACAGTTTATAAAACAATTAAAATAGCAGTTACTCCCTACTTAAACCTATGCTAAGACTGATTTTTGCCCTAGGCTGTGCCATACATATCTGTATGGCATCAGCCTACAACCTACAGATCATTTTTAAACTTCCTGATCATTTGCCAGAAAGATTCGGGTTCGCTTATCTATATCAGGACCTCGCAGGACTGAGTGGAGGCTATACTTTCTATGGCCCAAGCGTAGGCATGCAGATACAGCTTGAATATATCCAATATCAAGAGGGCAACGCAACGCTGCTGAGCGAACCGCGCATACAAAGTACTACCGGAATGCTCCGGCTCAACAGTTACCTGCAATTGGGTTCATCATTCGTTGACGGCAGTCAGTCTTATCTACAGGATCAGGCGCGTACATCAATCAGCAATCTAACAGGCGGTCTGTCCGATATTATGGCTGCCGACAGCATTTCATGTCGTTTAATAACGAAATATATACCAGCATTAGTCCAAAAAGGTGAGCCGCACTTTTCATCCAAGTACATTATTCTTTTTGAGTATATCAAAAATTAAGGTTATGAACAAGGAAGAACAGCTAAGCGCCGATACGATCCTGCCTATTATGTCCAGTGGACTGGGGCTGCTATTGGCCATAGACATGTGGCGGTTATGGCCAGACCTCAGTATGCTATTTGGTCAGGGTACTTTCCTTGACGAGCACAGCATTTCATCGCAGCAAAGGCCAGATACACTATCGATCCACACCCTGATTGCCAATTTACCGGAGTGCACACTAGCCAGCCTAGAATGGATCCATTTCTTTGGCCTGCTATACATCATCTGTGGGTTAGCCTTGTTTTTTGACCACTACCGCAAAGTCGCCATGCCAGGGCTCATAATATTGCATTATCTTTTTTTTATCGCCAACTATACCTGGAGCTACGGAGCAGATTATCTCGCCCAGACAGGCCTATTTTTCAGTGTCATTTTCTGCTTTTTCCGCAGCCGTTGGCTACCTAACGAAAAGTGGGCCGCGCTCGGTACAAAGCTCTTCCGGTGGCAGCTTACATTCGTGTATTTTTTTGCCGGCCTGGGCAAGGCCATTGGATCTAGTTGGTGGAATGGCGAAGCCGTCTGGAAAGCCATACAGCAACCCCTGAGCCCAGCATTGTTTACTATTCCCCAATCCGCTCAACAGTTTGCGACCATCTGGGCGGGACTAGGAATTGCCACATTGCTTTTAGAATTGGGATATGGATTGCTATGGATCAAGGGCCGAGTCCGTCTCTATATCAGTACCGGCATTATTTTAATGCATCTGGGTATCGCACTGACCATGGGCTTGATCCATTTTTCCTGTCTGATGATCTGGTACAACCTCTGTGCCTGGGATCATCCCCTTTTACATCGCATTGCCAAGCCAATAATAAAACCTCTTGAGACCACCGAGCCAACGTTACAGGTGCGAATGGCGACAGCGGATCTCGATACAAGGGAAGGAGGTAATAACAAACACGTTAAATAACCAACAGCCAATTATTTATGAAAAAAACATTCCATTTTAAGCTGCCGGAGGTCGGCACATTTTCTGATCAGGTAAAAGCCTTTTTGCCCAAGCTGGCCGATTCAGCGCTACAGCGGTATGAGGATTCAGGCATTCAGCTTGTCGAAGAATACATTGACTATCATAGCGTCATTTTTTACCGGTTGCAGGCCCATGTGCAAGTACCCCACAGGCTATCCATCGAAACGTGTAAAGCAGATTACCACCTGCTGTACAATCTCCATTCGCCTACCGAAATCATACTTGAGCAATCATCAGGTAACAGTCTCGCAAAGCTTCCCTCTGTATGCAGCAGCTATATCTATATTCCCAATGGGGCGCTCCATACCGACCTAGCCCCCGGCGAGTATCTGGTATATGGCGTTTTGGTCGACATAGGCTATATACGGCCCGTCCTATACCAGGAGCGCCATTTTCTATCAGCATTCAGATCCGCCCATTTACGGGATAAAGATCGATTTTATCAGAGTGCCATCTGGCCTATCAAAGAGCGGACCCGCTACCAGCTGTTCCGGATTGAAACGCGTTTTTTCAAGTATCATAAGGACAATGAAGCTCTGGCGGTCAAGCTCGTCTATGACCTGTACGATATTGCCATTTACAAAAATTTTGAGGGGCATGAAAAGATCAGTCCGGATGAGCTGCTGGCCGAACGCGCCCTACAGCTGATCAGCGATCAAGTACTGCAGACCTTTAGCTGCTGTTCGATCCGGGCCGTTGCCAATGCGCTGGAGACGGACATCAGTAAACTGGGCAAAGTCTACAAGTCGACGTACGGTGAAACGCCAAAGCAGACCTGGAATAAGCTCTTGATCCAAAAGGCCAAAGATTTGTTGCTCATGGGGTATTCTGTCAAAGAGGTTTCCAATTATTGTGGTTATGGGCATCAGCAAAATTTCTCGACTTTTTTCCAGAAGCAGACAGGAATCCCTCCGGGGGACTACGGTATTGATAAAAATGGGGGTGACCGATAGCTATTGATCGAAAAATCATACAATGGCCTACCGAAAAATCATACATCCATGGAAGATTGCTGCCCTAACTTTGGTACAAGATAACAGATCGGCTGAGCTCAGGTAGTATCAGTCGGTCACTAGGGAACAACTCCACGGCCGATTCAGGAGGATAATAAGGATAGGTAAATTTTTAAAATTATAAACATAGAAACATGAACAAAGTAGTAAAAAGAATCATCGGCACCATGAGCATTGGTGTTATGACATTAGGAATTTCGTTGGGTGCAAATGCCCAAAGTATTAAAAATGAAAAAGAGGTAAAAGGTGAGAAAGAGTCTATAATGGTGCGCGCAAATCAGGTGTGGTCCTACCACGGCACATCCTCAGACTCTCCTACCGATCCAAGTAAGTACAGTTTGGGGCCAAGTGAGGAATGTGAAGGTGCTAAACAAACCATTTGTCAGATCAATGCACCTGCAAATCCATCAAATCCCTCACAACCCGATATGACGGCACTTGTTACCCCATCGGGATCATCTACACCAACAACTATCGCACTTCGTATCAGCGCTGCCAATAGTAGTAAAACACCAAATGAAACTGTCACCGATTTCAGACCGTTTTAATGCAAGCCACACATCAAAAAAGTAGCGAGGAAACTATCCTTCGCTACTTTTCTTATCTATTCTATCCCAGTTATATTTTTGACTTCAATCGGGATATTAAAAATATAGTCTTTGCTATTTGGCTTCAGACTAAAATCTTGAATCTTTCCGTCAACGATGACAGTGCGAACGATTTCTTTTTTAAAACGTTCGTCTTTATTCAACCGTCTCAAATCCGACCACCTTACCCCTCTACGGACCAACTCTTTACGCCGTTCCTGAATAACTATCTTCAATAAAGCTTCGATGTTATTTTCCGTTATCGGCACAAAGAATTGCTTCTCAATCCGATTTTGTAAGAGCTCATTTATTTGCTGCTTAGCTAGCGTCGCATTGCCCAATCGTGCATTACTTTCAGCAGCATTTAATAGGACTTCAGAAGTAGTCGATCCAACAAAGAAAAGGTACGTTCCCGAACCTACATAATGACCTTTAAACGTGTAGCGTCCATCGGTTCCTTTTTTATAATTCGCCCGAAACCTCAGGTCATGAGTATCATACAATTCCAATAATTCATCAGTCATATAAGAACCTCTACTTCCACCAAACATTGTTGTACCATTTGAGTACGCAAAAAACAAAGTTTCTGCATTCATAGCCGGATAAGGAAAAGATGCATCCACAGCCATTGCATTGAGATCCATCAACTTATTGTATCGTGTCAAGACCAATTCAGCATATTTCTTTGCATTTCCATAATCCTCCATCGCCATATAGACTCTTGAGAGTGCAGCATGAGCCGAAATTTCACTAGGTCGCGTCACTATCCCCAATTCATTGGGAAGCAAGACAGCAGCTTGCTTCAAATCCTGAATAACCAAACGGTAACATTCCTCGACTGTTGACCGCTTGGTTTTATCATTGATATCTGAAGTTAACTTGAGCGGGATTCCATCCACATTATTATCGCCCTTTTGATCAAAAGGAGCCGCGTAAATCTGCAAAAGCACAAAATGCATAAAAGCTCGATGGAATAGTGCTTGCCCTTTAATATTGTTTGGATCGAGGCCTTTTAAAATTTTAATATCCGACAACCCGTCCAACACCGTATTCGCTATCGCAATGGCGTTATAGGCATCTCGCCATACTATCAATTTCTCCGTTGCTGAATATATATCTGGATTTTGAAAGGAATACACCTGCTTGTCAAACACATCAAGATTATTATAACCAGCATCCGTAAGGAGAAAATCATCCGTGCAAGCTTCCAAGAAAAAGGGGTAACTTCCGAGATTCAGCTGATTTCCTGCATCTAACAAGGCTTGCATATCTTCCAGCGTAGTTGGTACTGTTGAGGTTTTATTTGTTTTATCCTCCAAAAATTTATTACAGGAAACCAGACAAAATAGGCTTGCTATAAGTAGTTTGTAAATATATTGCTTCATGACACATGTATTAAAAGTTAATATTCCCACCCGCTGAAATCACGCGCGGAGCAGGCAAATCCAAATAATCCGGATCGATATTTTCCTTATTTTTTCGCCAGATCAATCCCACGTTACTTGCTCCAATATAAAGTTGGCCTTTGATCTTATTGTTCCTTAGGCCAAAGTTGTAACCGAACCTAATATTTTGCAGCCTAATGAGATCACCCTTAATGATATTATTCGAAGAGTGCTGATAAAACAGATCACGATAACTATCGTTGGGGTATTGCATCGATGGAACTGTTGTCACCAATTCATCCCCCGATTTCTGCCATCTTTTGGCAAAATCAGCATGCCCATCCCATGAGTCAAATAGACTACCATACACAATGGACTTCTTCTTAAAATAGTGGCCAAATTTGAAGAGCAGGCTAAAATCTAGGTAAAACTTGCCATACCCTATGGTATTATTCCATGCTCCGTATACTGGCGGCAAAGCCGTACCATGATAATTCAGGTATTGCAATGAATCCGTAGTCAGGGCCTGATAATCTTTTGATATTTCACCATTTTTATGTCCCCTCAGATCACCATTGACAGGATCCAGTCCAGCAGATTGATAAGAGAAAACAGGGTACAGTGATTTGCCCAATAGCGGCATTAGCGTCTGCCCACCATCCAGATACAGGCTTGTCGTACCAATTATCCCTCTATAATCAGTCACTTTATTTTTACTATAGGAAAAGTTGAAGGAAGACTGCCAGTACCCTTGTCCGAATTCGCCATTTGAAGATAGGGTTAAATCAATACCATGCGTTGCAATCGTGCCTACATTTCTTGTCAAAAGCGAATATCCAGAAGTCGGATCAAAAGGATCATCAGCAAGCAGATCGAACGATTTTTTTCGATAATAGTCTAGATTAGCAGTTAATTTACCGCCATAGATTGAGAAATCCAACCCAAAATTGAGGGTACGTACCGTTTCCCATTTTAGCCCCGGGTTTGGCGGGCTTCCGATCAGGGCATAAGGCAGATTCGAATATCTAGCATTGCCTACATAACCGATCACTGTTTTATTGAGTGCTCCAGAGGGCTGTACACCACCGTAACCGAAGGTTGTCCGCAATTTAAGATAATCGATCCAGTCGGCCCCTTTCATAAATTTTTCCTTTGCCATCTGCCAAGATAGACCCGCCGACCAGAGTGGATTCCACTGGCTGTTGATATTCGTCCCAAAGGAATTAGCGGCATCCTTACGGGCAGAGAAAGAAAGTCCGTATTTAGCCATGTATTCGTATACGCCATTAAAATACATGGAAACGGTCCGCGACAATGTTCCTCCATACGAATCCAATGGTGTCATAAACCCATATCCGAGTCCACCATACAGCTGATAGATGGCGTTATAATCCAAACTTTTGCGACTGAGAACTTCGGTACTGTAACCATAAGATCCCGAAGAGCGCTGGTCGAGATTTCTGCTGTACAGTTCTGAACCAATCAGCGCATTCAGGACATGATTGGTCCCAAAAGACTTGTTAAAGCTCACTTGTACCCGTCCCCGATGCGATTCCATCTCATTGTCCGCATTGCGCAATATAGCTCCAAACGGAAAATCGTACAGTTTTGCCCCATCGACAATCCGCGTATACTTATTGATCAAATCCCGCACCTCAAAAGAATCTTCTCCGGAGAGCGATTCCGATTTATTGATACTATTCTCATAACCATAGATCAGATCTGCCTTTAGGAAGCGTAAGATATCATAATGCAGGTTAAAATTGAGGTAAACATGTCGATTCCAGGATTTGTAAGTCGACTTATCCCGATCCTCCAGCGGTCTGTAGCTCCAGTCCAATAGTCCATCGGCATTTGCCTGTTCAAGCAAAGAGGCATTATAAAATCTCGGGATTGACAGGAAGTTTCCTTCCGCATCAGCCAATGAAGCATAAGGGTACAACTTATTTTTTCCTCCGCCTGGAACCATGGGATAACGTGGTGTTGAGGAGAAAAGCCGATCCCGACCATTGATCAGAGAAAGCGTGTTCTCTATGGATAGCTTTTGTCCAAATTGCCACCTGTTGGTAGTCCTCAAGGTTATCCGGTCATTATTCGCCCCTTTGGTATCCCCTGTACCGCGATCATACCCAACCGAATACCGATTTCTATTGGTTGCATTGCTTGTGGAGATATCCAAAAAGTACTGCTGATTGACAGCTGCCTGATAAACATATTTCATCAAGTCATTTCGGTAATCATGTTCTCCCAACGCTTTCAGTCTAGTATCCAATACATTATCAGACAAGCTCCCAGTTTTATTGGCATACAACATATTTATGACAGGCGAAAATATAGTAGTCTGATTATAGGCACTATTGTATGCATCATCGTAATACTTATTATCAAATAGAAAACGTTCCACTTCGATAAAATCTTTACTGTCGATCGTCTTGTCATAGAACAGGTCAGGCTTGCTGCTAACCATGGTTGTTGTCGTAAAATTGACTATAGGCTTACTGCCGACCCTCCCTTTTTTTGTGGTCACGACGATCACGCCATTTCCTGCTCGGGATCCCCAAATACTGGAAGCTGCCGCATCCTTTAATACGGAGACAGTCTCCACATCATTTGGATTGAGATCATCCAATGTACCATCGTAGGGGAAATTATCGACCACGATGAGGGGTTGGGCCGCAATTTCAGAAAAGGTATTTATGCCTCGTATATTTAAAACGGATTTTCCAGACCGTCGATCAAACTGTAGGCCTGCCACTTTACCCTCTATACGGTCCAAAATCCCTTTGCTCGGAATTTTATTAAAGTCTTTATTGGACACCAATCCGAAGCTACCTGTAGCCCTGTCTTTCGGGATGATCTGATATCCCGTGTTCACTTGCACCTCCTCGAGTCTATTGTCTTTTCTATCCAATAGAATGGTCCGATTTGTCACATCGGTATCCCAGTTTATCTTTTTGGTTTCGAATCCCAAGGCCGAAACTTTAACAAACCTTATCGCATTGGAAATGGAGAACTCAAATCTACCCAAGGAATCCGTCCGATAAGATGGGGAAGTTCCGTCCAGTTTAATCGTTGCGTAAGCAATGGGATGATGATCCTGATCAATAACATTCCCTCGGTATTTACCCTGCGCAAAGGCCAAAGTACAACAGACAATCGTTAAGATCAGACTAATTAAACTTTTCATAGAGACGGTTATATTTGATAAATGTTTCAACATTCTCCATTTCAACCAAACGTTTTAAGGTTAATGCCGCCACTGTACCGTTTTGATCTACCCAAACATAAAATGGGAACGTACGATGAGGGAACAGCTTTATCAGGTAATCGTCAGCATAAACAGAGCTCAGGTCGTTTGTCCGCAGAACATCTACCGGCATCTTGTGAATACGTTGATATGTGTCTAATTTACCATATGAGTTTACGAGTAAAACATTAAGTTCCTTCCCAAAGCTCTTTTGGATTTTAATCAGATCTGACATACCACTGATACAAGTGCCACAGGTAGTAGACCAAAAGTCCAGAATAAAAGATTTGCCTTTGTATTTGGATAGTTCTACAAATGCTGTATCCCCTTGATTATATATTTTCACTTTCCGCGACCAGAAATCGGCAGGCAGTTTATTTCCAACGAGGACCTGCTGCACCGTATCAAGCCCATTGGCCCCGCTGTCCTGGCGGGGCGTCTGGGCAGATAAACTAAACATAGAAACTAAAAGGAAAGAGAAAGCCAATATGACTATCCTTCTATCTTTTTTCAACAGGTCATTGTGATGCATGTTGAATGGTGTTTTTAATCTTTTCATATTAGGTATTTGTGTGGTTAATAGATTGAAAAAAATCATGGATTTTTTTTGTTAGCTGGATTTCCTGCATATTGACCTCTAATGTTGACAGTTTTATTTGATCTGTATCAATCTGACGACTATGTATCAGGAAATACGCCATTAAAGCACGCAGGATATCCGCCAAAGAGAGTGTTTGCTTTACAGGTTCCGGCTTGTTTTTGGCCACCGATCTGAGAGTTTGGCATTTGAGATCTAATGCATAGAAGTATTCGCGTATTGTGGCGAGCGGGTAATTATCCCAAAAACTTTCGATACATTTCAATGGATCGTAACTGTCCTCATGAATTTCGTAGAATGGCCTGTCAAGATGCAGGAGATCTTCATAAATGGTTTTCATGTGTTTCGTTTTTAGCTGTGACCATAGCACATAACATCCCCTGTCCGATCGAAATCAGCTTTTTGTGGGTTCCTGAACGGACTCAGGTCACAGCAGTGAATAAATAAGAAAATAGGTTCTCGGACGCGGTGCAGGACAATTACACATGATTTGATAGAGACGATACCGCATCCGTTGGAAAAATAAAAAACCGACCTTTTGTATAGAAAATAAATATCTATTTTTTCTAGAATCTTTGCATGTGAATTGCAAAATCCGTACTTTTAAGCTGCTAAAAATAAAAGAAACGAGGATCGTGCAATTGTCGGGCATTGATCTTGAAAAAATCAGGTCGGCAAAATCAACAACATTGTGCCCATAAGCGGGGCTTTTTGAGCCTTTCTTAATGCACATTTCAATACTGTAGGTATTGCGCGTTGTTGATTTTAAGCTCTTTGATACTACTCCGGTGGGCAGTACTTGTTCTTGATGAGCAGCGCAACTGCATCTTGGCGACAATGATCCTTGATCTGTCGTTGTGGGGTGCGTGTGCTTGAATTTGACTCTTTTAATTTCATAATTATTAGCTGGGTTATTACTAAGAGTCTCGAGGGAAGAAAGTGGAGGTATATTAAGATAGGCTCCTGCTTTCAGCCGGCAGAGGGTACTAGCAAAGACCACGACGCAGCATCCAGCAGGAGCCTATCCTACGATTGCAAATATAGGCAAAAGTAGGGATAAAACTCCCAGTGGTCTCGCGTCTGTAAAATTGCTAGTTTTTCTGTCGAGACTCAATCAGCGAACTGATTATTAACAAAGATAATAATAAAAAATATTATCGCAAAATAATTTGCGATTTAAATACAAATATCTGTATAACAATTATTACAAAATGAAGTTTGATAAATTTCTGAAAACCCTAAATAAAGAATTTGAAGCGATACTCTCTAATAAGTATCCTTTAGAGTCCTTGCAACTAAATAGTGATTTATCAACAGTAAAAGGCAGAGTCTTTTACAAAGCTGTAGATCTCTTATCAAATAATTTTGATGAAGACTGTGAAAATGCATTATCAGAAATTGCGAACTCTGCTCAAAAAAAATTCTCAACAAAACAAAAAGACAAAATGAGAGCTGAGAAGACTTTAAACAAGTACCAAAAGTTTATTGCTCAGTTCGTCTCATCACAAGGTGACGTTTCAGAAAAAGCAAGTATTGAAAATACAAGATTTACGAAAGTACTAAATTTAACAGCGGATGACTTTTATGCTTATGAAGTTTTTTTGATTGCGAAATCTCAAAATATCGGACTGAAAGACGCATTTGAACAATTATACAAAGAAACACTTACTGACAACTAATTCTTCCTCATAAAAGGGAAAAAATCAATGGGATAATACGTAACTCTTTTCTACGGCAATTGCGAACCTCCAATAATCGGGATTATACCTACCAAGTAAAGTCGGCAGCTGATATTGAACATTAAGCAGAAAAACAGTTGCAAACTTATTGATATTAAAATATTTATTAATAAATTGGTTCTGCCGGTGCTAGAGGAAAACCAACTTTTAGCTAAGCGCCTCGATTTATTAGGGCGCTTTATTTTAAAATCATCGTTGAATATCATTAAAAATACTTTTCATAAAATTAGTTAATAATAGATAACACCCCTCGCATCGCCCGATGACAGGGGTGTTTTTTTATTCTTAAATCCGTAAAAAATAAAAAGCCACTCCCTTTCGGAAATGGCTCACAATAATTATTTATAAAATTTAAAGTATTTGATTATAGCTCTTATGTTAACTTTATAAACTTAGAAACATCAACAGTAGGACTAACAATGAAATGTCAACAAATTATCGACTTGCGGGCAATTGGTAGCCTATGAAAGAAGGAGAAAACACAGATTTTTAAAATATTCTGGGATAATAGGAGAGGCTGAAAAGAAAAAATTGCTGGATATTATTGACATTGACTTGTCTAATAACATTGTCTTGTAAGATATTACGGATTGTTCTGTTGTTTTTTAAGATATCATAAGCAGAAAGCTTGATTTCGAGCTGCTCTTTTTTCAGCATCCGATAGTACAGTTCGATATTCCAGAGATACTGCTGGTCTGAGGGCAATCCTACTGTATAAAAATTTTTAGCGACCAATCTACTAATTAAGGTCGTTCGTCTAGGCCAGCTCAACACAGCATCCAGGCCCAGATTATGCCCCCCTGTCCGAACCCTAGTCATTCCTATTTTATTCCAGTTTGTGCTAAATGCACCTGACAATCCTATTTTCAGCTGCTCAAGCAGGCCATATAGAGTCCTTGTTTCGAGCCGGAAATCCGTTGACAAACTTTTGTAACGCACCTCATTGCTAAAAAAATAATATTGGTTAGCATTGAGCCGGCTTGTCAGTTCAATGTTAAAGGGCTTATTCCATATTTTTTTGCCTATCTTATATTGATAATCACCCTCAATGAGGGGTAGTCCTGCTGCATTAATGGTCTGGGTAAGTATAGCACCGTCTGCCAGATAGCTTATATTGTCTGTTAGCGCATTTTTCCGAAGTGAATAGGCTATGTGAAGACGTTGCGACATATTCTTATCATAACGCAAGTCGATATAATCAAATGAAAATTGATATTGTTCTTCGGCCCGTAAGGTGTTATTTCCAGTACGATTATAGTCTTTCTGAGTAGTATCTATCAAGGCGATCAACTGATAAATCCCTGGCTGTTTCAACAGTGAACGATAAGCAAACGTTAAAGATTTATTTGAGAGCTGCAGTGCCCGCTCGTACCGTACAGTTGCTGATGGCAATGTAGATAGAAAATATTGGTCCAGTGACCGAAGCTTATGGCTTGAAACATTTTTTCGGGACAAGGCCTGCAAGCCGAACGTTGTGGTAACAAACAAGCTATTTACACCTTTCCCCGTCGACTTGACAACTCCTTTAGATACGCTTAACTCTGGTGTCCATATGGCTTCCTTTAAGTTGTCTATATAGGAAATTGCCTCGTTTTTGATCGTATAGGCTTCTTTTAACGTATCAAGAAAAAGGTCAAGCTGGTCTTCATTCATTTGATTAAGAATCAAATTACTGCGTATATCTAATATAAGGCTGGGCTGCCAATTAAACGCACGTTTTACGAAATTATTGAGTCCCAGATTGGCGTCCAGTTCATGTCGATTATTGCTTTGGTCAGTCTGCTTTAGACGATTGAGAGGGATTTCATTATTGAAAAAAATATCCTCTTGCTGTCCAAGTTGGTTATTTTGCGTTTCAAATTTATAATACAGTTCAAACTTCGAGGCAATCGAATCATTACGCCTCAAGTTAAAACCCAGTTTTCCTTTATGGCGGTCTTCGTCTCTATAAATGCTTTTTTCTAAATTTGATAACAGCTGATTTCCCTGGTCGATCACATTCCGATTATACCGTTGCCTACCACTTGTCTTGTTTTTTTGAACATCTGTATTGATGCGAAGATCCCATTTATTATTTTTGTACTTGATTACACCTAGGTAAGACTGGTTGATTCCATCACTATTGTGTTGCTGCTTTTCAGCTATATATTGTTTCTGATCTCCCTCAAGGATTCGAATTTCCTGAATATCCGTTATGCTCTCTGATTTTCTGTCATTCAAAAGCAATTGGATATCAGTGTTTAATTTCTTGTTCCAATTTCGTTCAAATTTAGCACCTCCAATTAAGAATTTATTCAAACCTGTTTGCCCAAACATTGGCGTATTGGCCTCAAGATTCTCCCCCCCTGGCTTGTAAACATTTGCTGCCAGAAAATCGCTCAAATTGCGAGCGATCTTGTTGGTATTGTTACCGCCTGCAAAAAGACTAATTTGATTTTTCGGGTTAAAAACATTGACTAAAAATGTTCCCTCTTTATGTGCTTCAGTGCCTTCACTTAATGAAACCTTTCCGAATAAACCTCTTTTCTTCTTATTCTTAAGGATAATATCAATTTCGAATTGCTCTTCTTGATGGGCTGTATTTTGTGGGCTTTCATAGACTTTCACTTTTTCAATAGCATCAGAAGGTAGATTTCTGGTCGCGATAGCTGGGTCTCGGCCAAAGAAAGGCTTGCCTTCAACAAGAACTTTAGCCACGTTCTTTCCATTGACTGTAATCTTACCATCCCCCCAAACGATAATTCCAGGTACTTTAGTCAAGAGATCCTCTACAACTGCGTTCGGCTGCAGTAAAAAGGCCTCTGGATTTATTTCCAAGGTATCGCTATTCATTAATATCGGTGGGCGATTGATAACGACCTCTTCCATCCTCCTCGAAGTCCTGTTAAGCTGGATGTTACCTATATTGATCTCTGTCTTTCCAACCGGCACCGATATATCTATCTCTGCTTTGTCAAATCCAATATGCGATATTCGGATTTGGAAAATGGAATCTACAAAAGATAGCTTGGCAAGAGTAAAAAAACCGGTATTATTTGTAAATCCATAGTGTAGTATTTTGCCATTTTTCTTTTGGTATATTGTTACCGTAGCAGCAGCAATAGGTTTCTTAGCCACGCTATCAATAACATAGCCCTGTATAGCCAATTTCCTGTCGGAAATGGATTGGCAATGGACCATGATGTGTGCAGCTAATAAAAATAAAATAATTAGAGATCTAATCATTTAATATGCTTTTTACATTTTTCAAATAAGCGTCCGTTTGATTAGGATACTCTTTAAAAGGTATAAATATTTTATCTACTCTCAATGGATCAGGAGACAGAACAAAAAGGAAAGGTAAATTCTTATTTTCCAAACTCAATCCTAAATTCTGTTCTTCAATAAAGTAGGGTTGTATTTTTAGCCCTAAATCTTTATACTTAATTCTAAAATCTCTTGGACTCATTCCATCTATGATCATACACACATGATGTTCATTGCTTGCGAAAAAAGTCTGCAACTTATTTAATACCTGATCAATACAAAGATGGCAGTCATACTGAGAATACCTGAATACTAACAAAGGTTGTTTTGAAGCGAGTTTCTTAATCGATATTTTATTATTATTTATATCCAAAATATTAAGCTGTTCTTCTACCGTTTTCCCAGTATTAGGAATGACTAACTCAGGATAGATATCCAAAAATAAATTACCATTGTCGCTTGCTGTTATTGTATTCTTATTTTTTGCTTTGGATTGCGGAAGCCACTGGGCTACTATATAGGCAAAAGCTGTAATTATGATGAAATAAAGTATGAAAATATGAATTTTGAGCTTTAACATGATAGTTAATATGGTGAATAATCTTGTTTCAAGTATGATAGCCTTAGAATAATATTGTGTGATCTTCTACTCATCAATGCTTTTAAATGAGTCGGGAGTAAGCTCTCCCGTTCTGACATTGAGAGTTCTTCATATCTCCGTTTTAACGAAAGAAAAGGTAGTTCAGAGATCAATGCTCCCTGATCTATACCAATTACAGGGCTTAATCGCTCCACAATAGACAGGCCTGTTGACAGATCTTCTGTTTTTCTCAGATCAAATAAATCTCCTGTTGACAAATTATACAAAAAAGTGCCTCCTTTCGCATTAGGAAATAAATTGAACGTAAGCCAGCTTCCTGATTGATAAACTCCCTGTATTAAATAGATTATAGACCTATTTGACCGTAAATACTCATTCCATCGATTGTAATACGCTAC
Organism: Sphingobacterium athyrii; assembly: GCF_003071065.1. Taxonomy (GTDB): domain Bacteria; phylum Bacteroidota; class Bacteroidia; order Sphingobacteriales; family Sphingobacteriaceae; genus Sphingobacterium; species Sphingobacterium athyrii. The sequence goes on from NZ_QCXX01000005.1 coordinate 126,836, forward strand.
ATTACTTAGAAAGTCCCCAGGAAGCATATTTGACAATGGTAACATGAATCTATACCTTAAATACGGCACAGCAACGCTGTCTATTCCATAAACTGAATAATCATATGGTCTGGTAAAAAACATATTACCCCTGTCAGAATGATAAAAATGAAGCCTACTTTCACTCAATGAAACATTTTTCCGTGCAGTATCAGCTGGTAAATAAGAACTAAGTCTTTTCCCTGTTTGTGCTTCATAGCGAACAAGGCTAACAAAATTAAAATCATCATCAAGATGATAGTATAGTTGATAGCCATTGAATGTTACATAATCTCTATAGTTTCTATCCCGTACTTCAGACTCTAAAACATTACTGTTTAGATCCAAAGTGTATGTCCGTGAAAGCATATGATCATCAAACGAAAGAATGTCTTTCGTCTTTTCAATAGCAAAGCGAGAAATGGACTTAAATGGTCTATTAGCATTGTCTTTATCTAATTTATGACTGAAGCATCCGTCTTTCTTAAAGAAGAAGAGTGTGTTTAAATTTCCATCTAAAATAATATAGTAATTTTTAGATACCTCCAATTGTGATATTCCTAAAAATTGGGATTCTCGATTAGTTTCAAGAGGAACATATCGAATAGAATCAAACAGTTTTACGTCAACTCCTACACTGGCCGATGCAGGATCTATTCGAATTTCGAGCGTTTTTGTTGCTGAATCCGTCATGAATCTACTGTCGGCCCTACACATTAAGACTTGAAACAAGGAAATCAATATAGCGAGTAGAATGCCGTAAGTATCTTTTTTACTTTTTAACGTCATATACAATTATACTTTTGGGTTTTATTAGCGTTAGAATAGGATTTTGGTTATTCCCATTTTTATACAATGTCTTCAAATGGTCAGGCAATGAGGATAAGTACCCTTGATTTTTTATGTTACGGGTTATTGCTTGTATAATTTGGCTAGCTGAAACCGACGAAATATAACTATCACCATCAACTCCTAAAACAGTGTTATTTGCAATAGGTAGAAAAAAAGTAGAGGAATCAGAAAGATAATTCCTAAAATCAATTGCAACTTCAGATCTAAGGGAATAAAGAAACGTACTCTTATACCTAGAACCAATCAACCTACACGAGAGCATATCACCTGCTTTATAAAAATCTGTGATTAAATACACCTTAGAGCGACTAGAATCTAAATATTTACGTCTTTTGTTACTATACTTTTTGTTTGTTAAAAAATCCTCTGGCAGTTTGAACTTTTCTGGCAAACATATATCTATATACCGATTTATTTTTCCCTTTTTGTCAAATTCATAAACAGTATAATCTCCTGGGCGGGAAAACAGCAAATTTTCCTTGGATCTAAAAAAATACTTTCGAGCATCATACATATCATTATAATAGATTATAGAGGGATCAAAAAATAAATAGGAACCTAATTCCTTTTCGCCTTCGTTGACGACGATAGTTGGCGAACTATCTGTATTCGAATTTCTACTTTCGTATGAAAAATAATTGATTGTATACTTACCTAAATGATAAAATTCTCGAATGTTATAATCAATAGGCTTTTTATCTCGCATTTTTAAAAAATTTCCAGAAAAATCAAACTCATAAACATTAGGCTTCTGTTGGTCTAAAAAGGATAAAATTTTGCGATTAGGATCTAATGAAAATTTAGCGATGCTATTATAAGGAACAGGTATGTCCATATTTTTTGGACTAATTCTTCTAACAAATTTTCCGTCTTTGTTGAAAAATAAAATTTGATTAGACATTCTGTCCAGAATCAGATATAGGCTATCAATAATCTCGATCTGTGATATTTCCGCGAATTCCGATTCAGGAGTTGTTTCCAATGGAATAAATTTTACAGAATCTAAAAAATTACTTGTTCTCAGAGATAAAAGCTGATCTGGCTGTATTTTCAGGAAACGTAAATCGGAACGCTGATTAGTAGCATTCCGATTTACAGAATTTGAACATCCCCATCCTAAAAAAATAAAAAACAAAATAATCGCTGTAACCGATAAATATTTCATTTAGAATAATTATCTCGTTTCCAAACATTCAGGATTATCTTCTTCTCGACAAGGTACAAATTTGTCATAACAGGTCCAACCAGTAACTCGAACCTTTGTTTGAGTACAACTTTCTGACTCGTCTCTTGAATCTACACAGGTGATATCTTTCGTAACTATTGGCTCTGAACCAAGTTCATACGAATATAATGTTCCTATCAGACGGCCCTTGTCATTATACATTTCTTGTGACCCTCGCAATTCGCATGCTGGACATTCTACGTCAAATGTTTCTGCTACCCGAGAATACTGGTTGTATTCAACTTTCGTTATCGAGCAGTTAACAATACCGGCTGGGGGATCATCCGAAAAGCTTGTCCCAACAATTAAACAGCTCATAAGAGCTGATAATACACATAGTTTTTTCAAAAAGTTCATAATATTTAATTCTATTTATAATTAATACATGCTAATTTGTTTTGGTCAAAGAAAAATAGAATGCTTGTACAAATCCTCAATAAAATAATTATTGAATAAAAGTTTCAGAAATTCATTTCAGAAATAATAAAGCTCTATATGTGTAAATTTCAATCGCAAAACTTATATTGCAAACATAAATAAGGATAATTAACTAAATATTAATCAATTATTAAACTTAATTTAAAAAACATATATATAACATCAGTACCGTCCTAAATAAATTTTAAGGCCATAAAAATCTCTATCTACTGTTGTTTCCATGCAGATTTTGTTGATACTTTCGGATTTGACCCTCCCTTTGCGTTTCAGAACAGGTTAAACTGTCCATTTTGATCGGGTGGTTTACCCGAAATAAATGGGTCATCGGCCCATTTCTACAGATCAATCTTCACGAAGATATTCAGCCTTATGAAATTCACCAGATTGGATAGGTTCCAGCTATATTTCGCCCGTTTTTGAATGTACCTGAAGAGTAGTATCCCGATCAGCGTTGTCCAGATCTGGATGTAAACGGCATTCTCAGAGTTGTCTACAAAACTGGAGACCTTTAACCGCTGCTTGAGGTGCTTAAAGAACGTCTCGATCTCCTAGCGCTCTTTGTAAAGTGCAGCTACCGTGGCCGCCTTCCATTGAAAATGATTGGTCAGGAACTCGTATTCCACATTTTTGATACTGTCCCAAACCCGGACAAGACGCATCTTCTTATTTCCGTACCGAGCTGCTGAGACGCCTTCCAAGGCAACAACTTGATCTTCAATTACCCCAGCTTCTTTCAGTTCATCGCTTTGCCAAGACTTCAATACCGTATATTTCATATTGGGTTTGCTCCTTGTTACGAAAAAGCAGCCCTTGCTGTCCAAAACGTTCATCCAGGCGTAATCGACGTAGCCCCGATCGACCACCAACACACATCCTTTGGGAAAGGATAGGGCCTTTGCCACTGTGGATTCATGTGTCTTGCCATCGGTAATGTGCACGAAGCTGGGCATACAGCCATCGTAATCCAGTATCGTATGTAGTTTAATCGCACCTTTGGCACTTCGGAACCTTGCCCAATCAAACACCGAAAGGCAAAGCGGGATCACTGTGGCATCCATCAGCAGCACTTTGCGTTTCAACATGCGCAGTTCTGAGCGAAGATGCGTTTATATTTACCATGGTGGTGATTTGTTTTAGCGAACTAAATATAGCATTCCCTGCTATATCATTCACCACCACTTTTTAAATCACGTTTAGGACGGTACTGATATAACATTTAAAACAGTTAAAAAATGGCAGCAAAGATAAAAATGTATTTTCTCAGATTCTTGGTCTGATCGACCGCAGCTTTTTTGATAGAATTGTTCGCAAGCATGATTCGGATAAACATCCTACGTGTATCAACAGTTGTCCCTATCTGATGAACATGCTTTTCTGCCATTTATCTTATGCGGATTCGGTGCGGGACATCAGTAATGGTTTACGGAACACCACTGGCAACATACGTCATATCTTTATTATCAACGGTAAAATTTTCTCATCACATAGTCCGTATTTAAAATTGTTCCTCTTTTATCGTCGGTAAAAGAGGATTTTTTCGTTATGGATACATCTTCCCGAATTAGTAAAGATGGGAGTGGAATAAATTCGTTTTTATAAATTAAAGTGCTTATGCTTGCCTCAACAATACATGCCACGCTACCCAGCAGAACAGCGTCCCTGGGCGTGTCTTTTGCTTTAGTAGCCAATCATTATTTCTTTATGTACGATAAACAAGCCTTTACTATTGATGAACAAATAAAGCAATTAACTAGAAGGGGATTGTATAAGGCATCGGAAAGACCAAAAATCACGACATCCAAACAGGTTTACGATATACTTTTCAATAACTGGCATCTGGGCAAGACAGAAATGACCGAACAGTTCTATATCCTGATAATGAACAGAGCAAACAATGTGATCGGGATGACCGAGATATCCAACGGAGGATTTGCTGGCACCTATGTTGATCCAAAACTGATATTCTCCATTGCCCTGAATGCACAGGATCATCCATCACCCTTGCCCATAACCGTCCAAGATCTAATCTGAAACCAAGTGAACAGGATCTGAACATAACAAAAAGCTGGTTGAAATCGGCAAGCTATTGGACTTGTAGGTATTTGATCATCTGATATCGAACAGGTACAGTTACTATTTTTTTGGAGATGAGGGACTGATGTAGTCCAATAACTGCCAGCTGTTTTTAAAATTGCTGGCTTTCACATTAAAATGACTCTCACAAATTAGTTAGCTATCGGATCATTATTGGTTCTTATCGGATCATATCGGATCATTTTTAGATGAAAATGTGTATATTCGATGTATGAGTTTAGAAAATGTACACACGCAAAAGCTTGATCTTAACTGGAAGCTGATAAGTCTGATCAGTGAGGTTGATCGTTTTGATGCTTCATGGCAGGCCATTGAACGTCGGGAAGGTCAAAGCCTAAAAGAGCTGAAATCAATTGCAACAGTACGAAGCGTAGGTGCATCAACACGTATCGAAGGTTCTAAGTTAAGTGATGACGAAGTTGATGTTTTGCTAAAAAGCATGGATATTTCAAAGTTACAGGAACGTGATCAACAGGAGGTTGCTGGCTATTTTGAAGTATTAGACCTGATTGATGAAAGCTATGAGTTTATCCCTGTTTCAGAAAACGGTCTAAAAAACCTACATAATCAGCTTCTTAAATATAGCGAGAAAGACCAATGGCATAAGGGTGATTATAAGCAGCATACAAATGCCGTTGAAGCGCATTTGCCTGATGGAACAACACAAATCATTTTTCAGACCACAGCCCCTGGCTTTGCTACTGAAGATGCAATGCGTGAAATGTTTGAATGGTACGATACCGATAATATTACTCACCCTTTGGTAAAGGTGGCTTTGTTCTGTTATGAATTTGTTTCTATACACCCTTTTCAAGATGGCAATGGAAGGCTTAGCCGACTGCTATCAACACTGTTACTGCGAAAGTACGGTTATCAATGGATCAGGTATGTCAGCTTTGAACATGAAATAGAAAGTCAAAAAACTGAATATTATAGGGTATTAAGGGCTTGTCAGGCACAGAGACCAGGTGAAGATATTTCTGAATGGGTGATGTTTTTTCTAACGTGTTTACGTAATATTCAGGAAGCTTTGCTGCGTAAACTGGATGCAAGAAGTGTCACGCAAACCTTATCGCCTAAAGAGAAAACGCTGTTACTCATAATTGAAGGTAATCCTGGCATTAAAACTAGTGAGATTGCTGGAAAAATGGGAGCGTCAAATTCAACAATCAAAAGAATGCTGGATAAATTGATCAATGCAAAATTAATTGAGCGACATGGCTCGGGACCAGGGTCATATTATACTCTATTGTAATTGGCTCATTATTGGCTCTTATCGGATCATATCGGCTCATTCTCTTATGGATTAAGCAAAAAATAGACCATTAAAACAAAAGCCAGCAAATTTTCTGGCTTTTGTTTTGGTAATTAAACATTATATATACTCGCCTAATACTTCAATAGGATTATCTGTCATATTTCGCCAAAAGCATTAAATGCTCACTAAACGAGGTCGATAATTGTAACGTATAAAGATGTATCATACCGAAAGTTTTTTTTGGGGGGGGGATTTTTTTTAAGCATACAATTTTATCACACGATATAGGAAAAAGGTAGTATCTCTTACTCCTTGAAAGACACTCCTGAACGCCTTGAGTTTTGCTAGTCTTTAAAGGCACTTCTTATCATCTCTTCGAACACTTGTATCACGGAGGTGAACGTCCAGTAATTGGATTAAGCTAAGAACTAAAAAAATGGAAAAACAAATAGCAAAAGGAAATTTTTGATTTTTCAACTTTAGCAAAATGTTCCTATATCATTTTAGCTGGCCGAAATACACAAAATTCAACGAAACGCCTTAATCTATTAGAGATCTTTAGAATTAAACATATGTCGAACAATTGCTCAGCATTATCTCAATGAAATAAGCTTTTTATCTTTCGACCTGACATGGGGATTTCCCCTTCCTAAAGAACGCTTAATTGACGAGAAATTAGGAAAAGAAAAAAGTGCGGAGATGCTTTAATTAAGAAACTGACAGTCAGTAAATTATATTGAAAAAACATAGATGTCTCCGACACAGATGTCGGGGACATCCCCAAACAAAAGATACAATATTAGAAATATGACTGAAACACAAATAAAGAACCAGCGTTTATAAGTCTTACCAAAGTGAAGCTGTTGGCAGGTCATAAAAAGCTGTATCTTTTTCTTCCTGCCACGGTGCCTGGTGAAATTGCCAGCATTCTTCTACCTTGTCAAATCTTTTTCCTATGCTCATTTCTCCCCATTGATAACCTACTTTGTATTCTTTTCCATTGCTGGTTATGGTTCCGAAAATGATAGGATAAGAGAAACCCGATACCCCATTGGTGTATTGAATGGCTTTTTCAAACTTCAATATAGTTTCTTCCGGAAACCTGATGATCTCTTCCAAATCACCGATCGCTTTTTGTTCTTCGGCATATTGCCATTTCGGATGCAGGCTATCCAACAGCACATAAGGGTAATCACTGTTATGGTTCATTTCTACCTTATCCTTAAACAGAACCGTTTCTTTGTTAAGCGTCACCGTTTTCCCTATCCATTCTTTGAACGGCTCATACTTGTTGATGCTGGTGGATTTGGTTTTTACGGTTGTAAAAATGATAAAACCAAAAAGCACGATACCACCGATAATAACTAATGCAATGATACCCATTATTTTTTTTGTAGACATCTTACTTCTTCTCTGATATATATACTTCCGTCAATCCATCGGCAGATTTAAAGCGGATATTATATCCAGTTTGTTCCGACAATTGCAGAGCAGGAAACGTTTCTGTTTCGTAATCACCGCTGTTCAGTTGTTCTTTAGGTTTGCTGGTTTTGCTCATTTCCGTGCTTTTGGCAAGATAAAAATCCGAGCCTTCAACCTTTATTATTTTGAACCATCCAAACCCTATTTCTGCTCCAATAGGCGTTCCTTTTTCTTTATACTTTTCAAAATGCCCAAAATAGATATCGCCCACCACTGGTGCTTTTTCCATCGCAACGGCTTCTACAGATTTTGGCAGAGGGGGTTTTAATTCCTGATAAACGATCAATCCCATTGCGGCGATCATCAATGCTACGAAGATCCATCCTACAATGGTCAGTTTAAAGATAAAAGGAGGCTGAGGTACTTCTGTCACTTTTTGTGTGGCAAATGCTTTCATTTCCGGTGTCCAATGGTGGCTGGCTATCTTTTTTTGCGCTCCATCATCCCAAAATTCGCCAAATGCTTTCTTGGAGTAAACAGTAAAGAGTGCCGTTCTCGACTGCGTACGGTAAATGCCCAGTACCATTGGGTTAGACGGATTTTTAGGGTTATGCAGACCATCGGTACGATGGACTGCCTGTTCTATTTTATTGATTACAAAAAACATATTGATTCTTATTTATGGTTCTAAAATTTCAAATACAAATGTGCATCCCTCCACTGAAATAAGATCGTGACCTTCTTTTTCATCCAACGGTACCAGATAAAGTTTCCGTTCGGTTTTATTGAAATGGTAACGATAATAATAGCGATCTTCCATTTTAAAAATGGCGAATGACGGACGTTTTTTTCCATCCATTTTAAGAGATAACAATCTTTTATTTTCTTCAATCTCAAAGGCACCTTTCTTTTCTCCGTTGATGAAAATATCGTTTTGAACAAATGCTATGGTTTCATTGTGATCAACATTCATATATTTACGTTCCATCGGATGGAATTCCTGCTTCATCTTCCAATGGTAATCGGTGAACTTTTTAGCATTGGAACTCGGGGAATGCTGAGTCATTTCATCCTCTATCTGAGTCAGCAAAGGCCATACATCTTGCGAAATCAATTGATCTCCGGGTTCCAGCCAATACACCCGATGGACTTGCATATTCTTTTTTATAAATGTCTGCCCAGGCACATGCTCATCAAAACAGATAAACTGGTAATGTTTGCCATCACTTTTTCGGATGGTCATTTCATAGTAATCGGTTTCCAAAAAATCTTTCAGAACAAAAGCTTTTTTCCTAGCGGGTCCCAAGAACACATCAAGTGATGTGAAATTGTAGGAAGGATTGTCACTATCGAGACTGCGGAAAGTCTGTGCCGTTCCGTTTTCCAGTACAAATCCCCTAATCTTTTGAAACAGCGAAGGCCTGAAAATGGACGATGCATCCGTATAGTCGTATTGCTGTATTTCCTTTCCTAAATGACTTATGATGGCGTTTAAACCGTTCAATGTCCCTTCAAAATAGTTGTCGTACTTAAATTTCGGTATAAAATATTCGTCAATGATTTTTTTTGTGGCTACATCGCTCATTATTTTCTCTATACCGTAACCGTTCTCGATACGCATTTGGCGGAGTTGTTTGGATATAGCGATAACTATCCCATTATTTTTTCCGTATTCACCTTGGGCATATCCTGTCAAATTGTTAAATACGTATTGGTCAAAATGCGCTTTGTCGGTATGGCGTCCATCAATAGTGACAATGGCTATATCTGCTATTGCATTTTTCCAGCAGATATTAATGATACTATCCAATATTTGTATATCTTTTTCAGTAAAAATCTTTTCGTAATCAATAATACGCACTCTCTTGACTAAAAACTGTTGGTTTTCGGGAGCAGTTTGACCGAAAGTATTCGATATTAAACAATGGAACAATATGATTAAAAGATAACGCATTTATTATTGATTTAAAGGAGAGGGTATGTGATAAATACTAAGATGATCATTACCTGCACTTAATTTTACTGTATTGCTGATCCATTCTGTTAATTCTTCGGTACAATGAACATGGAATGTAATTCCATTGGTTGGGAAGTATTTGTCAGGTAGTTGATTTCCTTTGTATAATGCTCAGTTATCAATGAAATTAAATTTATCTTCGAATAATTTACCGATTAACGGCAAAGGTTTTTTCACTTCGTTGGCTGCTGTTATAATACCCAATACCATAAGTATAAGAAAAACCAAACCAATTATACCTATCAAAAATGCAAGTGCTGGTACAATATACAATAGTATTCCTGCACCAAGGTTAATAACAGCAGCAGTGATGAATAATCCTAAACCTTGCTTTAAATGATACGTACTAAAATCGTTTCGCTCATCTTTTCCCATAAAAAAAGCTATGAGCCATAAAATGCCTAGATAACTTAAAATAGACTGTACTTTCGGTGTCATAATTCTTCAATTTTGTCGTAAAACAAAAATCGGAAGTATCTTAAGAATTGACAATCCATTTTAGTTAACAAACCGTCTACGACTTTTCAAAGTGTATATACAAAGTATCTACAAGTAATTTATCTAGCTTATTTTCAGTATATTGAAAATAAAATCACCACAAAGTTTAATGTTATCTGATTCGGATGCCATACAATTTTTTTATTACTTTGTAGGAGTATGTATATAGAAATTATATGAGATTTAAGCATATTTTATATTTAATATTTGCTCTTCTGGCATGTTTAAGGCTTCGTGCTCAGCACATCCATTCCAATACCCAAAAAATTCTGGATCAGCTGGATCAGCTTCAGTTGCACAACCAGCAAAAAGAAGCTATTAAAATTTTAGATTCCGGTATTAAGTCCACAACATCACCCGCTGATTTAGCCTATCTCTATGCATACCAAAGTAGCATATATACTTCGATGGATAGTCTTTTACTTTCGAAAAGACTAACTGATTTAAGCTTGGAAAATGCAGAGAAGTCGAAGAAAAAAACATCTTTAGCAGTGGCGTACAGAGCTAAAGCCTTCCTGAATAATACCCTTAATTTACCAGATGCGGTTGTAAAGGATGCTCTTTATGGACTAAAACAGGTAGAAAAAAATGAGGACGATCTGTCCACTAAATACCATCTGAATTATCTGCTGTATGGTGCGTACAGCAGATGGGACGACAGCGAAAAGATGGAACATTATATACATCAGGCTCAATACTGTGCTATCAAAGCAAACAACATCAACTTACAGACGAATGTAAACAACGGTATTTCAAGTATGTATCTGGCTCGGTACAAAAAAAGTAAAGAGCGAAATCTTTTGGACAGCAGTTACCATTATCTGAATAAATCTTTTAATCTGCTGGAAAAGCAGCCGGATAGACTGAGCATTAATACATACGTGATTACGTGTATTAATCTGGCAAATTATTATTTAGAGCATTCGGCTGAAGCATTGATGTATAGAGAGCAGAAAGCATTTGAATACCTTAAACTTGCAGAACAAAAACTGGATAATAGCGAAGCTTTTGCCGACAAATGGGGTAATATATTTGGTATTAAAAGTGGATTTGCCAAGCAAAAAGAAGATTGGGGACTTGCCGAACAATATCTTTTGCAAGGACTTAACAGGTTAATGAATTCCAGTGGGAATCATTTTAGGTTAGAATATGCCATTAACCGGGATTTAGCAGATATTGCCTTAAAAAAACAAGCTTATAAATCGGCATTGACGTATCAGCAACGGGCAGAAGATCTATTAAAAAAATCGTTCAATGAACAACAGCTTTTCAACGCACAGAAATTAGAAGTGCAGTATGAAACCGAAAAAAAAGACCGTGAACTGGAACTTTTGACCGAACGAGAAAATTTCAGGAAACGGCAAAATTACCTCTACGGAGGAATTGCGATTGCGCTGTTATTCGGACTCCTGTTTATGTTTGTATCTTATCATTTCCGCTTACGATATTCCGTAGAACGTGAAAAGCAATTGGCTCAGGAAAAAGAAGATCAGGCACAGCAGGCTGCGATGCAGCTTAAGTTTGAAAAAGAAGAACAAGCGAGGTTGAAAGCTGAACAGGAATTACTGGACTTAAGAAGACTACAATTGGAAAAAGAAGCTTTGGCAAATTCCCTAATAATTGACAGAAAAAACGACACCCTTAAACAGATTCAAGATAAAATAGATAGTGGTGAAGCAAAATATATCCAAAAGCTTATAAAAGAAGAAATGCTCCTGCAGACGGATTATGAAGACATCAAAATGCAGATACAGGAGCTACATCCCAATTTCTTTAACCGGTTGAATGAAAAAGCGATTCACAAACTAACACCGCTTGATCTGAAATACTGTACCTATCTCTATCTGAAAATGAGCACTAAGCAGATTGCACAGGCACTGCACGTTGAACCACAAAGTGTTCGTATGTTTAAATACCGCCTGAAACAGAAATTTGGATTGGGGAAAGAGGATGATTTGGAAAATTTTTTGGAGAGGTAATGATTTATTACGAGGAGCATATATACAATTCGGACTTTTACAGATACTATCGTTCTGGAAGAATATTCTTGAGTGCCCAGAATATCGCTCCTTCCTATTTTTGTTTTTAATTCTTTTTCAAACTTAGATAAATTGCATACAAAAAGCAATTTATCGATCTCTCCTCTGCCATTGAGAGTTAATCTATTGAGGAAATATACCCAAAACTTCCTCATTATCAAAACTTACGTAGTAAGTTAGAAACCGTTATGAGCTAAGCTCATAACAGCATCATTTCCTATTAAAAAAAATTAAATCAATGATAATCATATAGCCCTTGTCTTTTATCCTTATCCTTTTTCTCGCTCCTGTCTTTTTATTGTTTCGGATAAAAAAAATTCCTATTTTAGGTAATCACGTTTTTTCATTTTACCAATGGATGAATCGAAAGCTATGCAAATTGAGGAAATTGAATCTTTTTTGAATGAAGCCCAACGGGGGCTTAAAGCCATAAAAACGGGCGACAGGCTATTTGAACTGTACATGGAACTGACCATCATCAGATCCGAGCTGCACCGGCTGGCCCATTTCTGCGTGGATGATTACGAACGTAAGCAGCTTTTCTCCCTGATCGATCAGTCTAGTGCAATACAGGTGCTGACGGAAAAACAGATCGATGACTATTTTCAGAGCAGAAGTGACAACCTGAAGTATGACTTTGAGGTAGAAAAGCGATACATGCGACAGACACTTCAAACCCACATGAACGAAGCCATCCTCTTCAGGGAATTCAGCAAGAAACTGCTTTCCAATGAACAGTATTCGCGGATCAACAGTCTCTCCATGCGCTGCCGCCAGCTGAACATGAAGGTAAATGATTACATTAAGAAAAATGGTCTGACCGAAAACTGAACCCGAATATGAAAAAAGAACAGTTATTGCTGCTGAAAAAGGAAATCCTCGAGGGAAGAGATTCCGAAAGACTTTTGGAGCTGGATATCAACCTTAAGCAGCTCATCAGTATTTTGGATTACCGGATTAGGGAGAAAACCGGAAATGAGTATACCGAAGGGGAAATAGGGGAATTCAGGAGCTCGGTCGCTATCGCAAGGTCGTACTTGAGGGTGATCGGATGGAAGCTGGAAAACTTCAGATTGGAAAGAGAAAAAGAGCGGATCGATGCCATAACAGAAAATAAACGGGTTATATTGGAGATCTTTGAATCCGGAATGGAATCAGTTCTTAACAGCCCATCGGACACAGAAGAACTCCGCGCCGATAATATTGCATTGAGAGATCAGCTTTCCCGAAAAGAGAAGGAGATCACTGCCCTCGAAAAAAGGGTAAAGATAATCGCGCGTGAGGTTGTCGGCATCCTTGAAAAGACAAAACGGGAATAATCAATGAAATTATACATTCCCTATTTAATATACCTCATATCAGGAAAAATCCTTAAAATTGCCTTGTTGTAATAGCCGAATTGAAAAGCCTTTTGAAATTATTCAGAACCCCGAAACGTATTCCAGAGTCCGTCTAACTTTGACCATACTGGGGAAGATCTCTTTTGCTGCGGAAACTGATGGAAAATACTTTGTACCCAGATAGGTACAGATGTGGTACATTTCTTACCAAATTGGCCGATCGCGAGCGAAGCTTGGTAAACTTTTTACCAAGATGGCATAGATGGTACATTTCTTACCTAAATTGGCCAACCGCGAGTGCAGCTGGGTAAACTTTGTACCCAGATAGGTACAGATTAGAGTACATTTCTTACCTAAAATTGGCCGACTGCGAGTGAAGCTGGGTAAACTTTTTACCAAGATGACACAGATAGGGTACAGATGGATGCATATTACCGGAATATGCAATTAGAGGATGCCAAATAAAAAACGTTAATATCTGGCGGACCAAACAAAAAGCCATTCCCTTGTGGAAATGGCTCTCAATACATTATTATAAACTTTTAAGCGTTATGCTTTTTTTATTTCACCGAAATACTTCTCGACCTCAGGCTTGGCCAGACCGAGCTTTTGGCAGATCTCAGCAATCGTAAAACCTAGCTCCCTAAGCATTTCAATTTTGCCTTCAATCTTGCCCTTCTGAATTCCCTTCTGAATTCCCTTTTTTTCAGCCTTATCTAATAAATATTCTTGAGTGCCCATTGTATCGCTCCTTCCTATTTTTGTTTTTATTTCCTCTTCAAATATACTCAAAACTTCCTCATTATCAAAACTTACGTAGTAAGTAAGAAAATCATATAGCCCTTGTCTCGTATCCTTATCCATCTCCCGTTTTATCATCTCGTCATAAAGATCATGCTTAATTGCTTTCAGACCTTCGTCGCTTATTTTCTTGTTCTTGATAGTCAAAAGAGCAGTAAGGACAATCACAGAAAATGGATTCTCATTAGACCGCAAGACCGATTCTTCCTGATCGAGGATCTTATAACTATTAAAATCGTAGCGCAATGTCGTTCCCATAAATTCCCGGCTATACACCACAGGCCGATAGCTTGCATTTTCATCGGCCAAAATGGCAATTGCCGTAATAGGAACTTTGTAACGATCCCATATCCGGTAGTAATAACGAAACATACGCTCCGCCAAATCACCCCTGCCCTTGTTGCTCTGTATCTCTAAATGGCACAGCACAAATTGTTCGCTGCCGTCCTTTAAAAAGACTTTGACAAGCTTATCGACATAACGGACCCCCTTACCCGTACTTTCTGGCGGAAATAAACGCTCAAACTCTTTATCAAGGTAATCAAAAGGTCTGCTCAAATCAAAAACAGCATCTGTATCAGGAAAGATAAAGCGTAAAAAATGCGAGAATGTTTGCTCTAAAATAGATTTCCACAAGGGATCATCCACACGCCTTGATCTAGAACTCATAATTATTTATCAACTGGTTAACAACACAAAGGTACGAAATAGCTAAACAAAATACTAATAAAATTAGTATTTTGTTTAAAATTTAACCCTATCCTGCTAGCGGTGAAATGGGAGTTTTAGCAAGATCTTATGTGCTCTAGTAAAGATTTCTAAAATTCTTCCTAGCCATCTCTTCGAATCCCTACGCAAAAGGCGAGCGTTCAGTAATTTGATTAGAAATGAGCAGCTGGGTAAACATTGTACCCAGATAGGTACAGATGTGGTACATTTCTTACCAAATTGGCCGATCGCGAACGAAGCTTGGTAAACTTTTTACCAAGATGGCACAGATGTGGTACATTTCTTACCAAATTGGCCGACAGCGAGCGAAGCTTGGTAAACTTTTTACCAAGATGGCATAGATGTGGTACATTTCTTACCAAATTGGCCGACAGCGAGTGCAGCTGGGTAAACTTTATAAATTAGAAAAACCATTCCCTTGCGGAAATGGCTTCAACATTATTTATAAACTTTAAAATGCTTGATTACAGTTGTTCGATCTCCTCGATAAAAAGACCTGTTCCTTTAGCAATATCAACTATAGGTAAACCCATTTTCTTAAACTCCAATGCTATTGCAATGGCTTCTTCCCGCTTGCCTTCAATCTTACTTTTCTGAACCCCTTTTTCTCGTTCCTGTCTTTTTATTGTTTCGATTACTCCCATTTCAATTGTGCCTCCTGTCACTTGATAAATGTACTTGTCAAATTTACTATTTATTTCTTTATCCCATATAAAAAGAAAGCTCTTTAAAAACACTAAAAAGCTCATTATATGATCTTTACTGTATTTAGTATTTATGTTGAATTTTAGCGCGACATCTTTTGCATTTTGGCAGCCCTAGTTTGATTACCTAGTCCATAGACGTATAACTTGCATCAACGGCTAAGAATTCTTCACCATCTGGCGAGACATTGTACATTTTCACCTGAAGGCTATTATCGGTAGGTAATGGAATGTCAATGCGCCAACCCCAATCAGGATTATCCTGCACTTCATAAGAACCCCTTAAGGAAATATCTCCCACCTCATTCATTGTACCATAGCAGTTCATGATCTTTCCACCCATACCCCATGAATCAATCCATGATGCTGTAACTTCGGATTGTTCATTGTTGTTACCCACCAATAGCATCCCTTCTTGCGCCAATCCCTCATGATGCCAGTCATAAGTAAACATCAGAAATTTGTTATTTGCAACGGCTTTTATAGCTAAGTTTGAATCCGAATTAAAATCAGGATCGGGCAACCAGCTTAGGATCAACCGATGGTTGCCTTTCCAAAGCCCAATGTATTTATTTTTTACGTCTTTTAGCTTCATCGTTATTTTCGTTATACCTCCAAACACGCTCTGTAGGAATTAGACTCTATTTTTGCTGTCGCATCACGTTCCAAAAATTATAATCCAACATCGGTGCTTTTAAAACACCTACATGATGCCCAATAGTAACTATTTGCCCGCGATGATAGGTTGTGTGGATTAATAAATGCTGGAGGTACTCATATTTAGGGAAGTTTGACGAAAACCATTGGGATTCTATTAAATAGGGTTCGTTCATCGCTTCGATATTTTCTTTTACATAAGCTGCCAAAAGCTTTGCCTCATTGACCAAGTTGGCCATTTCTTTTTCAATATCCACTGTTGTGGCGATGTATTCAAAACTTGGCACTGGCGTTTCGCGGATCATCGAGGACCAGTATAATTGAGTATCACTGATATGTTTCAGTGTTTTTGCAATGCTACTAAAACTGGATAGACATTCCTTTTGTAACAATTCTTGGGGGTAGGTTTTCAGCCAAGCGACCAATTGCTCCGCAACCCAAATGTTGTATTCAACGCTGTTTGTCATTGATGTACTTAAACTCATGGCATTCTTATTTTTTTAAATCAATAAAACTTACAAATTAGGATGAATTCTGCTATGCTTTCAAGAAGAAGAACATTTCCTGAGAAAGCTTGGTTATTTCTTCTATTAAATATAGTAAATATTCTAACTTAAAGTTCTACGAATTAGATATTTCCGCCAGCCAAATTGACAAGCCTCTCTGAAATTATTCCGAACACCGAAAAGTATCCCAGAGTCCGTCTAACTTTGACCATACTGAGGCAGATCTATCCTGCGGCGAAAACTGATGGAAAATACTTTGTACCTAACGGTACAGATAGGGTACATTTCTTACCAAATTGGCCGACAGCGAGCGAAGCTGGGTAAACTTTATAAATTAGAAAAACCATTCCCTTGCGGAAATGGCTTCAACATTATTTATAAACTTTAAAATGCTTGAATACATAAAAGCATCAGTAAAAACAGTAAAGAACATTGAGAGCAACTATTCGTCGATACTACTTATCCAGTTATTAGCAATGCCATAATCTGTAGGTTTTTCCGTAGATTCAATACGGAGTGTCCCACCTTTTCTGAGTTCATCATGTGTTATCCATAACCTTCCTAAATCCTTCCCGTCCAATTTAATTGATTTGATATAACGTTTTTTATCACTTGCATTGGGGACCTCGATGGTTAACGGATGCCCATTATTGTCTAGTATGATCTCATTAAAAAACGGCACATTGATATAGAAAATAGGCTCACCTATCAAGGGTTGCTGCAGTCCGATGGCGGAAAGCACCCACCAGCTTGACATCGCACCGGCATCATCGTCCATCGTCCGTATAAACGCTTTTGGTTCATTTTTATAGATACGATCGATATGTGCTCCGATGCCGCGGCTATTGTCGTTGAAATAATATTGTATGGTGGTATCCAACGCTATACGATGTACCCATTCCTGATAACGCCAAGGTGTCTTACTTGCATTATACAAGGTCAGCGATTGCATATCCGGCTCATTCGCTCTATTGAAATAATACCCATCATAAAATTCATCCAGCTGCTTTACAAACTCTTCTTCGCCACCAGCGAGCTGCTTTAATCCTGCGACATCGAAGGGCACATTCCAACGATATTGTCTTATTGTACCCTGATACATATCACGCGCTGACATACGATCGACATCCCTTTTGGTCAGATCTTTAAAATCTTTATTCCAAATTGTCTGATATGATCTTGCCCGCTCCAGGTAGATTTTGCTGTCCTTTGGAAAAAGTTTGGCCATTGCCCATAGATCATAACATGCTTCAAGGTATTTATCCGGTTTCTTAAAATCAAAGCGCGTGGTATCACGTACCAAGGAGTCTTTGATGCCTCGAAGATCGACCTGATATCCTTTTCTGACCGCATCCAGCAGGACGACAGCAGCATGCTCCGTCCGGACTGAATTAGCCGGTTCATATGGTCCCGCAAAATCAAATTTGCCATAGCGGTACAAGTCTGCAATAGAGGAGACGACACCTTGGTACATTTTGGGATCTAGCAATTCCAGAAGCGGCAATTGTGTTTTATAATTGTCCCAGATGGCCCAACCGTGATAACGTGTTTCTTTGGAATGATGTATTTTTCCGTCTGTTCCCCGAAAATCGCCTTGCTCATTGCTGATAACATAGGGTGATTGCAAGCTGCGATATAGCAAGGAATAGAACAGATTTACTTTATCCGAATCGCCCTTTACTTGCAGCACTGAAAGGGAACTTTTCCAGCGATCAGCAGCCCTTTTCTTTACGGTCTCAAAATCTAACTTAGCATATTCAGTCACTTTCTTTTTTGCGTCATTTTGGCTCACAGCAGAAAAAGCGATATTAATGTCCGCTATCTTAGTCTCCTCTTTCAGGTCTACCCAGATCTTATTTCCTTCTTTTCGCCATCTACTGGCTTTAGGAATTTCCAGTGCATAATAAATGGTATAGATACCAACATGACAGGTAGTTTTGGCACGCACTTTACCCAAAAGGAGGTTACTTGTCTCTGTGAATTCATTATCAACAAAAGCCCCATTGAAAGCATGCCCGAGATCGATAAAAAACCCTTTCTTTCCGACTGGAAAGTTAAATTGCTCCTTACCGAAGTCATCGTCCACAGCCACTTCGACCTGAATGCCTTCGGCTGTATTCACCGCATAATAACCCGGACTTGCCTGCTCATCAACTTTATTCAAAAGCTTGGTGTCATTTTCTAAAAAGGGCCTAATCAGGATCAGTCCTCCGCTCCCCATACAGCCCACTCCTTCCAGGCGGTTGTGGGTAAAACCTTTAATTTCCTTGGCCAGATACTCGTATCCTGTATGCGTTGTAGGATTGGTATAAGGCACGATACTCAGTTGGTGAAAAGGAGACGCCGCCGCTGGTGAAAGCTGACCGTGGTCGCCAGAAGATCCTAAGAATACATTCACACGTTCGATTTGCGCTCCAGCAACAGCGGCATAACAGAGAAGCAAAGACAGCAGTATTTTTTTCATTTATAATCTATTATTTCCCTAAAGAAACAGTTAATAACCAGAGTTTTGAATCAGATTCGGATTATTTGCCATATGATCCCACTTCCCGGCTCAGCAGCTAGACTTGTTGTTGCTGTTTGGGCAGCATGCTTACCACACACTTTTCCAGGTTGTCAATTTCCAGCGCATGTGTCGGAGCGTGTCGATGATGCGCATTTCGATTTAGCAAATCAGTAAGCTTATTTTACTTCAATATCGTAAACTTTCAGCTCTCAAAATTAACCTAAACAAGGTTAACTTAGCATTAAGCTACTATTAATTCCATTGATTATTGCACTTACAAAGGTTAAATTGATTTTCTTCCGCTAAGAAGGCTCAAATTACTATTCTTTTATGTTAAAAGGAAATCTATTTTCTGCTTGCCATCCCAATCTGCAATATAAACTCTATTTCCAAGATCTATTACAACAACCATCTCCCTTTACATTATACATAAAATTATTTCCCGCACAAAAATCTGTAGCTTACATTCTACAAAAAAACATCTTCCAAAGAAATTTAAACGCAAGAAAGATTAATATACATAATATTGCGTCAAATTATTTACAAAATAAAACTCCATATCGACTATAAAAATTATACTGATCTAATTTTCGTCAAGGGCTTATGGGTTATTTCGAGAAAATATACAGGAATTAAATAAGAAACAAAATAGAACTATGAAAACAAAAAAATTGAAGAATCGCTATGAAAGCCCAAAAATAGAGCTGATAACGATAGCACTCGAACAAGGCATCGCTGCAGGATCGGCAACAGCGCACCCCGAAGACAGCAATGGTCATGTCAAGGACTCTTGGTCACTGGATCAAGATGACAGTAGAACGATTGACTGGTAATTTTTAATAAAGATTAAAACCAAAAAGATGAAAAAAACAATATTTCTTTCCATAACAAAAATTTCAATACTTATCTGCGCTATTTTCTTGATTACGGCATGTAGTAAAGAAACTACCCAGGTCAGCAACACGGGAGATGCGATACTAAAAGTGGGCTCAGTTCAGGTCGCTAAAAGCGAGGACGATAACAATATCGCGAATAGATCAAGTGCAAAAAATTCTGGATCTACCAACAGGAATCAGGCAGCCGAAACCTATGTGATTGCCCTAGAAAACAAACAATTGGTAGAGGTGAATTTTTCGGAAGAAAGTACAGCCACCGATGCACAAAGCAACCTAAAAGCATCCACAGGAACTAAGGCGACATCCAAGACGGAAGAAAATGAACTAGGTAAAGATATCAAATACAAGCTGGTTGTATATGATGAAGGCGGCACTTTTGTTACGGAAAAAGACTATGCGTACGGAAATGAATCCACTACTGCGGGAATACCCTTGCAGGCCAACAAAACCTATACATTTATCGCATATTCAGTAAACAGTAAAACTGATCTTCCTAAGATCAACAATTCGGGCAACATTGATGATGCGATCTTAAAAGCTGTGAATGCAGATTTAATGTATTACACAAAAACGCTAACGGTTAAGGCCGGAGAAAATAAACTTGGTGTAGTGATGAAACATTTATTCAGCCAGATCACTACTACACTAGATATGGATAAGAGCGTCACGGGGTCTATTACAAATATTGGATCCTCGATTTTAAAACCTACACATGGCAGTGCAGACGTTAGGCTAAAAGAAGGAGATGACCAGATCAATTATAATGGAATTCATCCTGATGGAGCGGTAATTATCTTTCCATCTTTAGGAAATGGTTTGCGCACTGTTGAAAGTGAGCCTACGATCCTCATCCACGAGGGTACATCTACAGGTACTGTTAACATCGGTAGTGTAACCATTGATGGCGAAACGAAGAAAGATCTCATTATCAAGAATATCAAAGTCACACCGGGTCACAAATACAACCTGAAACTAACATTCAAGACTTGTACGCAAGATGTGACTTCGGAAGCGATGAATTGGAAATACGAGCGAACAGAGAAGATTATTAATGGGAAGAAAAAGATCGGCATTGAGCTTGAGAATGGCACTTTTATTGAAAACAATCAATATTTGAATAAGTCATTTAATGCACCACAGTCTAATTATGGTTTTGTATTTGACATTACAAATTTAGATAATGCCTTCAATATGGAAGTAAATGGCCAATTTATTTTTGGCAACAAGAAGGAGGATCAGATTCAGTTTCAAACAAATCCTTCTCTGGGTACAGTGCGCAACATTCAGTTTGTGGATGGTTCAGAGCATGGCACCTGGGCAGTCCCTGAAGTCTGGGATATTTTTGGTTCGGAATCAAATCCTTCATTATCCATTTTAATCTCCAAAACCGGTGAAGTACAAATTCTCGCCAGTAAGACGAGTCAAGGAAAATTAGTTCAGATGAAATTAAAAAATGGGCTTAAATTCAATAAAGTCATCTGGAATGAAACCGGGAACAATACTGTCAATGTCACACAGAAAGTGGATGGCAAAACGATAGTCGTTGGAAAAGGAAGGGGTACCAAAAAAGTTAGCTGTACGCTGTAGATATTCGAATGGCCGTGCGCAAATAAGCGCAACTACAGCAGAAGAGTCACTCTCCGAATATAATGCCACCAAATAGTGCTTAACCATTTTAGGGGCAGTGTATTCGGAGATGATTTTATCTCCGGCAAGAAGATCCGCATTAAAATGGAAAACCGTCCTCTGATCACCTGCTTAATATTAGCATAGCCAATTTCTACATTTTCGGGTTTCGGCGGCACAAGCTCGGGCGCCTGCTCATCTTTTTTGCAAGAAACAAACAGCCCTGCTACGAGCATAAATGCCAGGATAATTTTTATTGGTTTGATCATTTGGTATAGTTTTCTTAAATGCAATATGATCGCAAATGTAATCACAAAAGCAATAATATTGCATTTTTACAAATCAATCCTATTCCTCCGGTTTTATTGGAAATGCCAGACATTATCACAAAAAAGGCGGATAACAGTAGTGTTATCCGCCATTCAACTGAATACAGATGTTCCCATAATATGCACCTATATTTTTGAGGAATACTTCCGGCTGTGAAAATGATCAACTTATTTAAATACAGTTATCCTCATATGGCGGGGAGTCTTATTTGTAGACTTTAAAGATATCCTTCAAGATTAAGATTATAGGGTGGTTCCAGGTTACAGGATTGAATTTTTCTTATCGCATAAGCCCACCAGTTACACTTGTATACTGTGATTATAAGAACCGACAAACAATATCGTCCCTACAGGAAAAATTATCCCTGACACTTGCTAAACCTCTCATAGAGTTCAAACAAAGTGTCAGGGACGTTATATCTAAATAATAAATTTTGCTGGCATATTGCTAGTTTTTGACACAACGTACAGAAATGGCTGCACCTATTGAAGCATATGGAGGAATTGCCATAGCATTTTCATGTAATTGTAGCTGAGTATAGCCTGCTGTAGTAGAGGATATGAGATAAAATCCACGTTTAGAAGTAGACTTTGTGTCAGAAAAATCATAAAAACCACTATAATATAAAAATAAATAGTCTGATGGATCATTCCCTAAATTTATCTTTGTTCCAAACGCAACACCTTTTTCCGTAGAATATATAGTAGCATTTTCTGTATTATAGACTTGAGGGTCGAAAGGAGATTCTATCGGATTATTTTTTGGCGTGATGTTCAATTGTGTTAACAATGTTTTTATCTCAGTTTCGGTGGGTAGTCTCCATGTATTTAATGGCTTGACTAATTTACAAGGGTCTCCTGTACTTCCATTTATTTTGCTATTCCCTTCGTTATTCGATACCCCAAACTTTTTAGGTTTAACAAAACTCGGAAAGAAATAACTACCATCGCCATGTGATTGAAAATAATATGAATTATTTCCTTCCTCATAGTAGAGATTTCCCATAGCAAATTCAAGATTACCTATTTTAAAGGTCTTTTCTGTTTTTTTTCCTAAGGAAAGCTCTAATTCATATTTAACGCCCTCTTCAAACATTAAATTTGATAAATGGATATTGCCTTTAATTCCATTAATCTTAACTCCGTGCAAAATTACTTCTCCCTTATCAGTAGATTTTACCTGCATAGGTATCGGACCACTTTTCCAAAGAGCACTGACAGGTTGTGCAGGGAATGAGAACTCGTTACTGCCAAGATATTTACCGTATGTAACTGTTCCCTCAAATTCATCTAGATTCACACCAAAATTAGCAGTATAAATTGGATCTAGAGTCCCTTTATCAATGCTTTCAATCATGCCTACAGTTCCAGTGTTTAACGAAACAGTTATTTCAGCAAACATGTTTGTTAAAGTTAGATTTAGATTTGTATTTTTTCCCGGAACGACTGTGATATTTTCTTTCCGGTGCAGATAGTTTGTTCGGTACTTGGTTTGAGGACTATATCGCATAGAGTTAATACCAAAGACAACAACAGTGTATTCACCTGGGGCAAGATCAAATTCGACAACCTCATTACCATAATGAGTAAAATTTTTTGATGCAACCTTTTTGTCCTTATTATCTTTTTCGTAAACAGATACAGTATAAATTACGCCTCTTTCCAATGGTTCCGTAAGAATTCCATTCGATACAGATTCTGCACGTGTCGACGCTTTAGCTATTGATCGTAAGTTTTTGCTTACCGGCTTCAATGTTGCTATTACGTTGAATTCATCGTTAAAGGAAATTTCTTGTGTTTGCACATCCGAAGCTGTATTTACAGCTTTTTTATTTGACGAGGCCTTTGTTGTTCCGCTTGACTGAAAGTCAGCAAAGCTTGCCCCCCCGATTTTTAGCGTTACTGTTCCCTTCTCTGAGCTCACGCTATTCTCCTGTTTATCTTTTTGACAAGATGACATTAATACTGTTAGGGCAAAAAAAAGTGCCACGAAATTATTTAGAGTAATTTTCATTTTTAATACTTTTAAAATAGATAGGCTGATTCAAGATTACCAATAATAGTTTTCAACCTCTTCGGTCGCTGTCTGTGTATCTTTCCATTGTTGTTGGGGTGCGTTAGATCCACTAGCGATGCCATATTCTAATTCTATCTTCCTTACTTCAATTTTTGGAGCTTCATACATTTGCTTGGAACTGTCTTTGGCTTTAATGTTTGTTTCTTTCATTTTTTTACTTAAAAATTGGTCGATATAATTCCTTATCAACTTAAATAATTTATATAAACGTGGAATTAGAAACCTGTTAAGAATCTTGCTCTGAATACAACAGACTAGGTTAACGTTTTCTAGGCTAAATTTTTTACAATTAAATGCAAAGTTAATAATTAATGGCAAATTTCAAAGGCGTAACGATACTATTGAGTCACATCAGTTTAAAAAATTACAAGAAATCAGAAAGCTATTAATATAAGTTACGATTGATAATAGTCTTTTTAAACCAATGAAAATTATCTAACTGCCAATCAACTGAATACGGATGTACCCATAAAATGCACCTATACGTTCGAAGGAATACTCCCTGCTGGAAAATGATCAAATTATTTAAATTCGGTTATTCGCATTCGGCAGGAGAGCCTTATTTTGTAGATTTTAAAGATATTTCCATAGACTGGAAATAGCCGAACTGAAAAGCCTATGGAAATTATTCCGAACAATGAAAAGTATGCCACAATCCATCCAACTTTGACCATACCGGGGCAGATCTCTCCTGTGGCGAAAACTGATGGAAAATAATGGTGTGATCTGTACCGGGACACTTTCTCACATGTACTGTTGAGTGTAAAGTTATGGGCTGTTTGCCCATATAGTCCACCATTTGAATGGTACCGGTAAAGGTAGATTCATCTTCTCCCTCTGGCTCGGCTAATTTTTTGAATTTAGTCTTAGTTTTCTTGATCAGCTCCTTTGGAAGGGCACGCTTTCCTATGTTACGGTTCACGAGGCCGTCAAAATACATGGACAGATTAGCTTCAATTGTTTTTGAATTGGGCACCTGCTGCCCTTCTATATACCACAAGAAAGCATAAGACCAATACTCATCGCTCCCGGGCTTGCTCCATCCAGTCGTAAAGCGAACATCTTCTACACCCTTGTAAGGAATCTTAGGCGCAAAATCTATGGGTATTGGAAACCGTTCTATTCCCCAGCCATCGAGACTGAGATTATATGGAGCCTTCCACGCTACAGGATCGAATTTTTCCTGTGCACGAAGTTCTGTATGAAGGACAAAAATAACAAGTGCTATAAAGACAGACCTTATCATAATCAACTTATTTATTGTTGGTTAAATAAAGTTAGCGATTTTTGATTAAAACTCGCTGCAATTTATACCAATAGTCTAAGGGCACGCGCCGAGCCCTCACAAGGTGCAATCCACGATTACTATGTCGTAGAGACCTTCTGATAAATACTGCATGGCTAGAAATGAATAAAATCATACATCGATCTACCTAAAATTCATACATCCAGGGCAGATTACTGGGCTAACTTTGGTATAAGATAACAGATCGATTGGACTCAGGTAGTACCGGCCGGTCAATAGAGAACAACTCCAAGGCCGATCCAGGAGGATAATAAGGATAAGCAACAATAATAAACTTAAAAACATTAGAAATGAAAACATTAGTAAAAAGAATCATCGGCACCATGAGCATTGGTGTGATGACATTAGGAATTTCGTTAAGTGCGAATGCGCAAAGTATTAAAAGTGAAAAAGAGGTTAAAAATCAGAAAGAAGTAAAGGCGGCAAAAGATACCAAGATTGTGCGCGCCAATCAGACCTGGTATTTTACAGGCACTTCGAGTGATAACCCGACTGACCCGAGTAAATATTCTACCAGTTTACCAGCTGGAAAAAGTTGTAGTAGCTTGCCCTACCAAACTGTTTGCGAATTGCAGGCTCCAGCTAATCCATCTAATTCATCACAACCAGACATGAATTATATTGCTTTTGGAAGTGAAACAGTACAGCAACGTATTGAGGATGCCCTTGAGACATTAGATCCGTCAGAAACACCTCAAGAAAATGAGACTGTTACTGCTTTTAGAAAACACTAACAGCTGAAGGAAACAAGGGAGAAACCGGCGGTCTCTCCCTTGTTTCTATCTCGTATTTTGTTCAATACCCCCCAAAACAATTACGCTTTCAGGAATTGGATAAACGTAACGGCTATCGTTAGGTTCCAGATAAATTGTCTGTACATGAGTACCATCATCGACTTCGCGGCTAAGTCTTGTTTCAAATTCCTTATCCAGATTCAATCTTTTTAAATCTGACCAACGGACACCTCTAAAAATCAGCTCTTTCCTTCTCTCCTGTAAAATATATTTTCGTGCTTGGGTATCAGTAGTAAAATCGGGTAACTGATACTCGCCGTTTTGATATCTTTTGGTAAGCAATTCCTTTAAAAATATTAGTCCCTCCGACCTCCTTCCCCTTCTGGTATGGCATTCAGCCAATATAAGATAGATTTCATCCATCGCCATCCCTGCAAAGTAAGAAGAAAAATTGCTAGCATAATTCCCCTTAAATCCCTTTGCCCCGTCGCCTTTATCCTTAAAATACACTTTCTTTCTAAGGTCGACCTCATCATATAAATTGTATAATTCCGAGGATATATTAAGGTCATCTTCATTGAGCAGTTCGGCATTTTCCACGGAATAAGCAAGGTATATCATTTCATCATGCAAGGCTGGAAACGGTCTATTGGATTGTATATCCAACTTATTGAAATCAAGCAGAACATTGCTTTTATCATACACCTCTAACGCCATCTTTTCAGCATTTTGATAATCCTGCATATAAAGATAGACCTTTGCTAAGGCCGCACATGCCGCGGCTTTACTTGGCCGTGTTTTGACCGCAACTTGTTCGGGTAATAATTCTCTGGCTAATTTTAGTTCCGCTATGATAAACTCAAATGTTTTTTCCAAAGATGACCTTTGCACCTTTACATTGGAGTCGGATCCTAATCGTATAGGCAATCCCAATTGATTATTTTCCTTTCCATATTTATACGTTTGACAGTAAACCAAAGCGAGATAGTAGTAACATAAGCCACGGACAAAGTGAGCTTCTCCGCTTAGCTCCGTTTTCAAGCTAATATCAGAAGATGCTATTTTCTCCAAGCTTTCCAATACGACATTGGCGACCAATATAGTCCCAAAACTGGCTTGCCAGCTCGATGTACCCGAATTGATTAATTCCCTCTTCCAGAAGTAAAAGTCTTGGTAAAGCTGATATTGGGAGGTAATTTGATCAAAATTCAAATAATAATCATCCGTCCCCACTTCGAGCAGCCCCGGATAAGTCTGATTGATCCGGCTTTCATTGTCAAGCATAGCCCTGAGATCTTTTAATGTCTGCGGAGTCGAAATTGTGGAATCAGGTTTTACATCCAGATATTTTTCACAGGACGTGACTGCAAACAAACCCATTATAGACACAAAAATTAAAATGTTAAATTTTTTACATTTCATAAGATTATGATTTTGTTAATAATAACTAGCTGAAATTTAGTTTAATACGACACATTCAGACCAATAGTGAAATTCCTTGCATTTGGTATTCCCAGAAAATCAGCGTCTAGTCCAGATTTCGTTGCTCTCCATAATACACAGACATTATTGGCATTAAAAAATAAACGCACATTTAATTTCTTCGACGAAAGAAATCGAGAACAATCTGGAGCGTAGCTAAACTGAACATCTTGCAGTTTAACAATATCACCTTTTTCTATATTGGCTTCCGAATTTGCATAGAAGGTATCCCGATTTGTATCAGCAGGATAATTCATTGAAGGTACAGTCGTGGTCAGTTCATCTCCAGGTTTTACCCACCTCTTTTCGTAATCTTTATGTGATATCCAGCTGTTATAAAGCGAGGCATAACGAATAGTCTCTTTTTGGAAGTAATGACCAAATTTGTAGCTAATATTAAATGAGACCGACATATTTTTCCAATTGAATTCATTCCGGAAAGCGCCATAATAAGGAGGTAAGGCTGTACCATGATAGCTTAGGTTTTGAATAGAATCACGCAACATATTGCGATAATCTTTTGAAACCTGTCCTTTGTAAATCCCTTGAGGGTCGCCATTCAGAGGATCTAACCCAGCGAAAACGTAAGAAAATACAGGGTAAAGACTTTTATCTTTCAATGGGCGCATCGATGTTCCTGCATTTGTTGTATAGGTTGTACCTGTACTTAAATTTCCATAGAATTCAAGTACTTTATTCTTGCTGCTTGACAAAAATAACGTCGGGATCCAAGAAAATCTACCATGACCAATACGTCCGGACAATTTGAAGTCAAATCCTCTATTTAGCAGCTTACCGACATTTTTCGTCATGCTTGAAAACCCAGACGTCGGGTCTATCAGATCGGTCGCCAATAAGTCAGATGACAATTTGTTAAAATACTCTATAGAACCTGATATTTTATTATTGAACAATCCAAAATCAAGTCCATAATTTATCATACGGATATCTTCCCATTTTAGCGAAGGATTTGGCAAGGCACTTATTAATGCTCTTGGCAAAGTGGTCTGAGCCCCTGAAGGAGCTTTCGTATATGTGATGATCGGTTCACTTCCGGTTATCCCGCCAATATTTCCACTATGGCCTATGGTCCATCTCAGCTTTAAATGGTTGATCTCCGGAATTTGCTGCATCCATTTTTCCTTGCTCAGATACCAGGCTGTTCCGACCGACCACAATGGATTCCATCGGTCGTTTGTTTTTACGCCAAACAGGTTAGATGCATCTCTTCTAGCAGAAGCGCTGACGGTATACTTATTAAAAAAAGTATAGCCTACATTAGCAAAAAAAGATACAAATCTATTTTCACGCATTTGATCTGACATGAGATAAGGTATACTTTGTTTACCTGCCAATCCTCTATAGGTCTGAAATAGCGTCACATAATCCACGGGCTGGCTAGTTTTCAAGTTGACATCATAACCGTATACTCGGCTTGACGAGCTCTCACTTGTTCTTTTCGAATATTCGGCTCCCGCAAGTACTGTCAAAAGGTGTAAATTATTGTTCACTTCATAATTTAACTGAGCACGACCACGATGGCTCAACATTCGATTACCGGATAAGGTATTTATTGCTCCTTTAGGTATGCCATAAGTAAGCAGGCCGTTAGTTGATGTTGTAAATTGATTAATCAGATTTCGAGTAAAGTAAGCATCTTCTGTAAATAAAGTTTGCTGTTGCTGTATCTGCTTTTCAATATTATATTGTCCAGTAAACTTAAAATTCTTTGAAAATGAATACATCAGGTTGAGTCCGCCATTAAAATAGTCCATCTTATCATCCGTTCGCGAATCAAAGATATCTTTGTACGGTTTCATTGTCCAGTCAAGCAAAGGATCTGAAATACCAATCAAGTAATCTGGGTCATAAGCGTATGCAATAGCTGCTGCGTTTTGGTTTTCATCGACCAATTGGGCATAAGGATACAGAGCTTGTCTATTACCGCCCGGGTTTATGGGGAAGCTGAATGCCGAAGGCGACTGGTTAGCGGTTGTATTGACATATTGAAATGCAGTACTCAGTTCCAGATTTTTTCCTAGCTGATATATCAAATCGGATTTTAATGTAAAGCGGTTATTTTTATCTGTAACTGCATTCGCAAGATTTCTATCGTAGCCCACACTAAAACGCGAAGTAAGCAAATCGGAATGCGTGCCGTAGCTTGCGTTATACTGTTGTAACACGGCATTCCGAAAGAAGTAATGCTCCATATCATCTTTATAATTTATATTTCGATATCTTTCCAACTGTCTATCAGCTTCCGGCTTTGATATCTTACCCACATCTATATCTCGAAGCAGCTTGACCACCGGCGAAAACAAATATGACGCACTACTATTGCTTAAAGCCGATTTATAAAATCCTTTTTCATATAATTGCTGTTCTACTGCTATAAAGTCCGCCGAGGACATTAGCTGCAAATAATCGAGATCAGCTTTTTTCGTGACCATAAAACTAACTCCAGCGTCCCATTTCCCCTTAGACCTTTCAGCATTGCGCTTTGATTTTAGGACAATCACTCCATTGCCAGCCCTCGCCCCCCATATTGAGCTTGCCGCAGCATCTTTTAAAACTGTTACAGATTCAATATCATTGGGGTTTATATTACTTAGCTCTCCTTCATATGGAAAATTGTCCAATATGATTAAGGGCTTAAGCAATGCGTCAGAAAAAGACCCAAGCCCTCTAACATTCATAACAGTAGCGGATTTACGTCGATCAAATTGAAGGCCCGGCACTGTCGATTCCAATTTATCTATGATATTTAAGGAAGAGCGCTGATTGAGGACCTTGTTAGCTATCATTTCGAAACTACCTGTGGCCCGCTCCTTGGGAAGCGACTGGTAGCCGTCACTATAAACAACCACTTCTTCTAGGGCAAGTTCATTTCGTTCAAGAGTGACGATCAGTGAATCTGGAAATGTATACAAGACATTCTTTGGACGATAATTAATGTGCGATACAGCTATATGCCCGTGTTTATTTGGCAAAACAAGTTCAAACTTTCCATTCCGGTCTGTTGATGCTGCTACAGTTCCAGCCCTTACAATAGCATCACCAATAGCCTGATGTTTCGCGTCCAGTATTTTGCCAGTTATCTTAAATTGTGCTTTTGCCGCTATCGATACCCAGAAAGACAGCAAGAAAAGAAAAATATGCTTTTTCATTTTACTTTGTTCTAGGTGTTGGGTCCACAAAAGGGGCATTGTAACCTCTATCCAATAAGTTGCGCATCGTATAAGTCTGTATATTACCATTCTGATTTATCCAGACATAAAAGGGGAATCCATTAAACGGGAATAGGCGATGGAGGTAATCATCGTCTATAATAGAGTGTATGGATTTGAAACCAAAATCACTATGTTTCAATCGTTGATTAAGTCTTTCAACCTTTTGTATATCATCTCTAGTACGCACGGAGTTAACCATAACAACATTGATTTCATTGCCGTACTTATTTTTAAAGAATGCAATTTCCTTTTGGTGAATTAAGCAAGGAGAGCAGGTTGTTGACCAAAAATCTAATACCAGAAGTTTCCCTCTGAAAGGAGCAAGAGTTGATTTAGATAAATGCCCATTGTTATAAATAGTAAATTCTTGTTTCCAAAAATCATCAGGCACGGCATCACCTATGTTAATAGGGCGTTGAGTTAGCCCATCGGCCCCGCTTTCCTTGCGGGGCGTCTGAGCCGATAAACTAAACATAGAAACTAAGCATAGGATAGATAGTAGGGTACTATACCGTTTTATTGTCTTTTGATTGGGCAAGATCTCTCCTGCCCTAAAAAAATGTCTCATTTTTCAAGTTTTAATGGAGTGATCTAAGGCAGAGACTACCTGTCCGATCGGGATCAGCAATTTCATCCCAGGGGTCTGGCCTGAGCCACTCCGGTAAATAAATAGAACTATTAATAGGTCTTCAGATGCGGTGCTAGACAATTACGGGTGAATAGATATGGACGATACCGCATCCATATAGAAAATGAAAAACCGACCTTTTTTATAGAAAAACTATATTTATTTTTTAGAATCTTTGCTTATGAATCGCAAAATCCGTACTTTTAAGCTGCTAAGAATAAAAGAAACGAGGATAGTGCAATTGTCGGGCATTGATCTTGAAAAAATTAGGTCGGCAAAATCAACCACATTGTACCAATAAGGACGGCTTTTTGGGCCTTTCTTAATGGGCATTTTAATACTATAAGTATTGCGTGTTGTTGATTTTAAGCTCTTTGATACTACTCCGGTGGGCAGCGTTTGTTCTTAATAAGCAGGATTGCTGCATGTTGCCGACACTGATCCTTGATCCGTCGTTGTGATGATGATGTACTTGACTCTAGCTCTTTCATAATTTAAATAGCTGGGTTATTACTAAGAGTCTCGAGGGAAGGAAGTGGAAGCTCCTCCAAAATATAGAAGAGGTAAGCTCCGCTACTATCCACTGAACACGGGCACGGCAAAGAGCCTAGACACAGCTTCAAATAGGGAGCTTACCCCTCCTTGTTGTAAAGATACAAAAAGTGTGGGGGCGCGCAAACCCTACGTCCCGTGTCATTTGAAATTTGCCGTTTCGTGCTCGAGACTTAATCAGACTAACTGATTACATAACAAATATACAAAGGCTTAAATTAAAAAACAAGAAAATCCTCGTTTTTAAAAAATTAATATGATAAAACTTGATTACAAACTTTACAACACGATTTCATTTCGTTCCTTCTTAAAAGGATACGTAAATGAAAAATATAAAAATCACCCAGTACTCTCTCAGAAAATGGAGGCCATAGACTGGCTTTTGGAAAAGGAAACTGCAAAATTAACCGCTAAAACTTTTTTTAACGTTATAAAATCCTTGGAGTTAGATTTAAAAACAATTTGTGATCTATTCTTTAAGACGATTCCATCTATCAAACTAAAATCTATTAAATCTTCAAAAAACCGATTAGAAGATTTATTGGGACCTTATTTTAATTCTAAACTAGAACTAGTGACAGCTTCTGGAATTAAGGAAACGACTTTAAACGAACTATTTGATAATAAGTTTGACCGACTATATGCATACGAAGCTTGCGCAATTGCTATATCATTTGGAATTGAACCAGCAGTTCTTTTCGATTACTTCTACGGCGATGGTGAACGCCCAATGATCGGGATTATACCTGCCTAGTAACGTCAGTCGCTGATATTGAATATTAAGCAGAAAACAAATCCAAAACTTTTTGATATTAAAATATTTATTGCGTAACTTAGTTATGCCGGTTAAAGGAAAAACCAACTTATAGCTAAGCCTCCGATTTACATCTGGAGGCTTTATTTTAAATCATCTTGAATTTCAATAGAATACTTTTCATAAAATTAGTTAATAAAAAGGTAACTCCCCTTGCATAGCCCGATGATAGGGGAGTTTTTCTTATTTATAAATCCGTAAAAAAATAGAAGCCAAAACAGGTAGCTTTACCCCAGCACTCTAATTTCTAGAAAATAGGAACCATTGAATATATTATCATCTACCTTCCCATCGAATCGCAATAATTTAAAAATCATTTGTTGTATTTGTAAGGATTAAATAGCGCTATCTGGAGAGTATAGCAACAATCATAGTTGCCTAAGAAAGTGTATTTTGCCTGATTGAGGATCCACCTCTACCAATACCTTTCGGTGATTTTCATAATCGTAGATATACCAGTGGGGATGTTCAGGATCACCAGCTGAATACATACTTAATACCTGGTCGTGAGTTGATGTTGATATTTCTGGCGGATTATTATCCATTCGGGATATTCTTATTAGTGCTCTCTAATTTACGATTTTCTAGTTAGACTTCGCACTAGTTCCTATTTTACATTCGCAACAAAATACTTTTAAGCCCAAGTCATATAGCGTTTATTTTATTTATCCAAAGTTTCAAAAACTGAATTTTGCGAGCGATATTCAGGTACAATATCCTTGATCAGCTGCACCAAACGCATTTTATCCTCATTTGGATCAGCCGCTTTCGCAAGTTTACATAATTGCTCCACACGTGACCGCTGTAATGCTAAATCTGGCGTATTTACTTTGGCAATCATGATTTTTTCATGATAAGTTTTCTCCGTGTTCTCTCCGTTGGCCAAAAGCTCTTCAAAGATTTTCTCTCCTGGACGCAGGCCGACAATTTTGATATCAATATCTTCGGGATAATTATAGCCTTTGAGCCGGATCATCTGCTTGGCCAGATCCATAATCTTCACTGGTTCGCCCATATCAAAGACAAATATCTCGCCTCCTTTACCCATTACCGCAGCCTCTTGTACCAATTGACAGGCCTCGGGTATGGTCATAAAATATCGGGTTATATTCTCATCTGTAATGGTGAGTGGCCCCCCTTTCAGCATCTGCTTCTCAAATAATGGTATAACTGAACCATTCGAGCCCAGCACATTACCAAAACGAGTCACAATAAAATTGGTTTTTGAGTTTATATTGACTGTTGAAATAGCAATTTCGGCAACACGTTTCGTAGCCCCCATGACATTTGTGGGATTCACCGCTTTATCGGTAGAGACCATCACAAACTTAGATACATTGTATTTATCTGCCAACCGTGCCACATTGTAAGATCCCCAGACATTCGTCAAAATTGACTCATAAGGATTGGCTTCCATCAAAGGCACATGTTTGTATGCTGCTGCATGGAAGACATAGGTAGGACGATAAAACTGGAACAACGTCTCCATAAAAGACTCATCCCGAACATTTCCTACAATAAACATGCAGCGCGAAAAATGATTGGAACTACTTAATTCCTGCTGAATATCATACAAAGCCGACTCCGCCTGATCCACCACGATAAGCTGTTTTAGATCGGTATGAGCAAGCTGCCGCACCAGTTCGCCACCGATGGAACCGGCCCCGCCTGTGACAAGAACAATCTGCTCTTTCATTTCAGAAGCAATGGCAGGATTATCCAGATCAATGGCTTTGCGTCCCAATAAGTCTTCAATACGTAAGCTTCGGATCTGCCTTGTGGCTACTTCTCCCGCCAATAGACGGGCAGTATCCGGAATCATCTTAACAATTAACGGAATCGGTTCGGCAAGTTGAAATACTTTATTTAAACGCTCCGGTTTACGGTCATCCACCGCTATAATAATTTCAGAAGCGTTGCCATGCCGCTGTACAAAATCTTTATTTAGGACATTTATATCATGGATTTTAAAACCTTGAATACGATTACCTATACGATGTGGATTATCGTCCATAATGGCGACGATACGGTATTTGTTGCGGGATGTGGTATGTATAAAGTGAAAGGTGGTGTTCCCCATATTGCCCGCACCAAAGAGAATTACCGGAATACGGTTGTCTTTACCTCCCCACATCAGCTCATGATACAAGGCCCGATAAAGCACACGGCTGAAGGTCATGCCGAAACCAGCAATCAGTGCATGAAAAAGAAGCTGTGTGTCCGAAAAAGGTAACATCGCATCATAGGAGGGATACAGCCACTCTATTCCTTTAGAAATGAGTACAGCGGAAAAATAAGCCAATCCAACAGCCAGGACAATACGTTGCAATTCACGGATACCGGTCTTGTGAACAACTCCCTTAAACGTACCGAAAATAAAAAACCAGAACAAATAGACGATCGAAACAAGCAGCGCCTGTCTGATCATGTCATCTATCTCAACTCCTCCTCTATGCTTGAATATAAGAACATAACTGATAAAAAATGCTGTCGCGACAATAATTATGTCCAACAGCAAAATTATCCAACGAGGCTTGTTGACAGACAAGCCTTCCTTCCATAAATTATTCATTTAACTTCTATAATGATATTATATACTTTAATCGCAGAATGCGATTAAAAAGTATCCCTTTCCGTAATTAAATATTTGAAGCTCCCTCTTACTTATTATACCATTACATTTATCGTACCTGAAATAGACTTAACGCCTTACATTTTCAAAAAAGAGCCTTTTTGAACCAACAATGTGTTTTTTAACGCATAGGATTTAATTTCATGACTTCGAAAATAATTAAGCGAATGCAAAATTAATAAATTAAATATTGATCTCCCCGTAAAACAATAAATGCAAATTTCCAGAAAAGCGCTTTTCAAAACGGTCACATTTGACGTCGGTTCTGTTATTATCGCATGGAAATCATTATCTTTGGGACAAATTGTTTTTTGCAGATCATCCAAATGGACAACCAACTAAAGGATATATTTTTTCAATTGCTACGAATAGGTTTATGGGGAGAGGGAACTTTATCTCAAAATCAACCACTAACAATAGATGATTGGAATAAAATACATCGTTATGCCATCAACCATACGATTGAAGGTTTAATTTACGATAGCTTTCCTTTTTTAGAAGAAAATCAGCTTCCACCACAGTCTCTACGGATGAAATGGGCTGTACGTGTTGATCAGATTGAACGGCACAATGCAAAAATGAATCGTGTGATAGCGGAGCAGTTTACTGCTTTTAGTGCGCAGGATATCCGTCCCATTTTACAAAAAGGTCAAGGAGTTGCTTCCTATTATCGAATTCCCAACCATCGGATCAGTGGAGATATTGATTTCTGTTTTGAAGACGAGGGCTATGCAAAGGCCCGAAATTATCTGAAGGAAAAACAGATCAATTTCCAGGATACTGCTGGATTCAGCTTAGATTATAACTTTAAAGGAATTCATATCGAGCATCATAAAAGGACTTTTGATTTCCGTAGCCCCCTGAGAAAAAATTATCTCAGAAAGCTGATAAAAAAATACGAACCCGCAAAGCAGTATATCATCATCAATGAAATCCCTGTTCGATTACTTGCTCCAGAATTACAATTATTGCAAGTCAACATTCACATATTAAAGCATTTGATTACTTATGGGATAGGCCTCCGTCAGTTTTGTGATTCCGCAAGACTTTATCACGCAGTCTCTTCCCAAATAAATAATGAATCACTGGAACAGATTTACAAAAAGACTGGTATCTTGAAATGGATTCATCTCCTGCATAAGCTTTTAGTTGAAAATTTAGGACTCCCTAAAAAAGATCTACCCTTTCCCTATCCTGAAAATATTGAAACAGATTGGATGCTCGATGAAGTGTGGTATTCCGGAAATTTCGGTTTCAAGGATGAAAGGTTCGACAACAGCAAGAAATCAGCCCGTTTCGCCCGCCCAGATTCGCCAAAACGTCTATGGCAAAATTTCAAACGTTATGTCAAATATGCTCCAGAAGAAGCGATCGCTTTTCCACTGATCCATACCTATTCAAAGTTTCTGGGCAAGGATAGTGATTAAATTTAAACAAAGAAAGCGAGTTGCGTTATTCCCATAGCGCAACTCGCTTTCAATTTCTAATTCACTGTTTTAAAGCTTTTCTTCAGTCGAGGTATTGCTTTCCGAATTTTCGGTTGTACTCTCCCCTTGCTGTTTAGATTGGTTATTTTCCTGCTGAGATTGATTGGATTGATTTCCTTCCAATTCCTCCGCTTTGACGCCTTTTGGATTGCTCCATAATTTCTTTTTATAAGCATCCAGCTTCTCTTCTACTTTTCGTCCATCCAATAACTGTCCACCATTTTCTGTTTCTTTTAAATTCTGCAACATGCCCGGAGACGATTCGCGGACAATTGTGCTCGCAAATTTATTCTGTACAAAGAAATCATCCATGGTCATATCATAGAGACCTTTATCCGGATCCGAAATATCCACCTGTACCAGACTATAACGCAATTGCGGAAAATACAGCCAAAACGCAGGGGTTGCCCCCACAGACTCAGCCAGCTCCGCGGATGTGGTAATATTCATTAGCGGAGCAACACCAATAATGCGTGTTTCCAATCTACTGCGCTGTTTGTCAAAAAAGATATCCTCTTTAACCCGAAACTTGGTCACACGAGCAGGATCAAACTCATTGAGCGCCATTTTCGAGTCAATCTGATTTCCTTCACCATCAAAGATGGGCACCAATACACTGTCCGCAAAACGGGCCATTCCCTCCTGTGCACTCAATCTTCCCTTGAAAGAATCATCATCAGGGCTATAAAGCGATAGCTTTCCTTTTTCAATGGCTTTCATCACCACTTCTATCAGGGAATTGCCCGGGATAGCCAATATCCCATTCTTTTCATCCTTTAGATCAATATCACGCCATACACGCTTATAAAAACGGATATTTTTCCTGTTCACCTCAGGATAAGCGAAAGGTACAGCATCTTCCATGCTATTGGCCTGATAAAATCCGTCTGTCGTTGGAATCGTGTCCGGATTAATTTCCCCTGATTCAACCGGAATTCCGGAAATTACGTTATTTACGGTATCCTGATTTCTAGGAACTGTATCTATTTTCGTCTCTTGCTGAGCGAACAACAGCCCAACGACCAAGGTCATGGAAGCTGTCATTACTGTTTTCATTTTCATCGTAATCATGTTTATATTTACAGCCAAGATTAATATTTACGTGTTTTACTTTGTACGGTCGGCATTTCAAATGCAGACATTACACAACGAAAACCAATATAAGAATGCGGTTCATAATCGACCGAATAATTACGAGTCTCGCTATTTAATTGTTCGCCATTATCTTTCCAGGAACCACCACGTACAACCTTTCTCTTCAAAGCATCGCCATCCTTTGCATTGGCATCATATAACAACGCTGGATTAAGATCATTGACAAATACCACTGCAGATGGACTGTATGCATCCAATGTCCACTCAGACACATTTCCAGCCATATTGTACACGCCAAAAGCATTAGGCATATACGATTTAACCGGTAAGGTGAATGTAGCACCATCACGGGAATAAGTACCTTCGCCTTGTTTAAAGTTGACCGCTAATTTTTTCTTGCCTTCTGTTCCATCAATAGTAAATCTTGATCCAGCGATTGTATCCTGCGGATCCAATTTGCCTGATGCCGCATATTGCCATTGGGCCTCTGTTGGTAAGCTCAGACTCAATTGATAACCATTCAGGTAAGAGTTTTTCAATACGGTGGCTGCCATTTCACTTGCACGCCAATCGGTGAATGCTCGAGCTTGTCTCCATGTCACACCTACAACAGGATAATAGTCAAAAGAAGGATGCGTAAAATAATTCGCATCTAAGGAGGCTAATTGCGCATTGGGGAAATCCTTTGTCCAAATATCTTCTACAGGCATTACCGCAACAGAATCCGTCACATAAGCTTTTTTCATATTGCCCTTTGACTGTAAATAAGAAAAGCGGTATTTAATGACCTCTGGATTGAGTGCACGTCGGTTACCGCGCATTTCCAACATTGGAGCTATGCGTTCTTGAATACTTGGATCATTGCTTTTCCATAAAGGAGATATCCTTTTAACCTTTGCCCAATTAATTCTACGCTGCCCAACTTGTTCACCTGCCATCTCTAGAAAGTATTGGTCATCCTGCAGGTAATCCGTTACTGCTACTGAATCTGCAACCCAGTTCACGAATTCCCGATACTGTTTATTTGTTACTTCAGCTTCATCAATAAAAAAAGCACTTACACTTACGTTCTTGCCTACATTACCACTATCTAAAGATCCCTTAAAAAGGATTGTGCCAGAAGGAATATAAACCATTCCCGGAGGCGCAGGTAATTTTCCTCCGCGAAAAGCATTTACCTTGGGAGCTTTGTACATTGCTGAGTTTGATTTACAGGCAGAGAAACCGATTAAAAGTGCCAAAGCACCAATACCCAACAAACGATTTTTATAAATCTGTCTTATTATCGTTATCATTGTTCATTAATTAAATTAGGTTGTTCTTTAGCTTATTTACGATTGAAAAGTGCATATTTTACACCTAACGATACAAAGCCATACTGGTCATTACTTTTGTTTTTTATGCCGTCAAGATTATCATTGGTTGTTAGTGTATGCTGATAGTTGACGTTGATTGCCCATTGGGGACCATATAAAGTACGGCCAAAGGGAATGTCTACCCCAACATTTAAGGGAACTACAAAATGGATTTCACCTAAGTCGTCTGCAAGTTCACCACCTTGACTGGTAATTGCATCAGCATAAATGGGGTCAATATTACGTTTAATGCGATTTTTAACAAGTCCTGCCCCCGCACCAACATAGACGTTGGAAAGAATACGTGAGAGTGTATTAGCCTGTAGTGTGTAATAACTATAATTGTCTGCATGTCCCATAAACTGTCCTAAACGAACTTTACCATTTAAGTTTCCTGCGAAGTAACGATTTTCGAAATCACTATTATAGCCGTTACCACTTAATGTTCCTTTTTCACCGCGCAGACCAACTGATATAAAGGGATTGATTAAGTAATCTGCTTCACCATAAAAGGCGAATTTAGCCTCTACATTAGCTAGATCTGTTAAATTATATGCAACACCCGCACCAGCTCCTACACTAACAGGGCGCGAAAATTGTGCTGAAACAGTTCCTATCATAAAGCCTAAAGTCCCTATTGCTGCACATAATAGTTTTTTTCTCATAGTGAGTTGATTAGTATTAAAAATATTACAATCATAACGGATTGCATCGATAATTATTATAAAATAAAACCCCAAGTCAGGTATTCGACTTGGGGTTAAACAACAATAAGGCCAAAATTAATTCCTAAGGGAATCTATTTTATATTTAATCGATCTTTTATGTCTTGCCAAATCTTAGCAAGGCCAGTTTTCTTTTTACTTCCCTTATCTCCATAACCATAGCCGTAACCATAACCGTATCCATAGCCACGTGCAAAGTCCACGTCATTTACCACTGCAGCAACATTTTTCAATTTGCCTTCCACATACAGTTCGCGCGGCACTTGCAACAACCGCTTATCCAAATAGTTTACACGCGACACATATAGTGTTAAATCTGCATTATGCGCAATCAATAAGGTATCTGTTACTAAACTTACTGGTGCAGTATCTACCAATATGTAATCATAATGTTTACGAGTATAATTGATCACATCATCAAAGTGTCCATTCATTAATAATTCTGCCGGATTAGGAGCAATATATCCTGAATATATTACATCAAAATCATAGTTGCCTGGTTTTTTAATAATAATATTATTCAAATCCATATCCGGGTTAATTAAAAATTGGGTAATCCCAACATTAGTATGTTGCAGATGAGACAAACCAAGATAATCCAATACTTTTGGGCTCCTTATATCTGCGCCAATTAAAACAACTTTCTTTCCCGACATCGATAAAATTTGCGCTAAGTTAGTCGTGACAAAAGATTTACCTTCACCAGAAATCGTAGAAGTAACAAAAACCACTTTAGCAGAGTCTTTCTTTTCAGAGCCAAACATAAAGTTCATATTAGTCCTCAGAATTCGAAATGCCTCCGCCAAAGAAGATCGATCATTTAGATGAACAATGGTATCCTCAGCAGTAGGTATTTCGCCTAAGACTGGTACCTTTACAATATCCTCGATGTCTTTTCTTGAGTGAATTTTGTTATCCAATAAAAATTTTAAATAGAGAATTGCAAAAGGAATTAGAAACCCGATAACTAATGCACCTAGCAATATTATTACCTTTCTAGGAGATACTGGCTTACGATACGTATACGCTGAATCAATAATCTTCAAGTTGTCTGGTGTAGCGGCAGCTTTTACTTCGCTCTCCTCTCTTTTTTGTAACAATAGGAGATAAAGAGATTCAACAATCTGTTGCTGTCTTGATATCTTTTTGAACCCTTGCTCTTGACTTGGAATAGAACTAATTTTATTTTTTATTTCATTTGACTTACTCTTAATACTATTCAACGCAAGTTGTGTTACATTTTGATAGTTCTTAAGAGATTGACGAATATTTTTATCACTTTCAGATATTCTCTCATTAAGTGATACCACCGCTGGATTTTGATCTGAAGCGGATTTCAAAAGATCATCACGTTCTAGAACTAGTCTGTTGTAAGATTCAATGGCATTTCCTATCGATGCATCTTGCAACCCTATATTAGAAGGCAATAGTTTCCCAGCTTCTTGTTTTGCTAAATAATCGTTCATATGATCAACGAGCTCCAATTGAGTACGGTATTCTAAAACCTTTTTGTCATTATCTGAAGCATTGTTTAGAAATACACCTGCTTCTGTAGCCATATCGACCATTGAATTTGCAGATTTAAATTCAGCAGCCTGTTCATCTGCACCAGATAAATCCTTCGATATCAATACCAAACGTTTATTAATAAAATCTGATGTAGCTCGAGTCATACGAAGCTTATCATTGGTCAAATCGTTATTATAGGCATCTATTAATGAATTTAAAACTAACTCAGCTTTTTTCCCTAGTGTGGAAACCATTGAAAAATTAACAATATAGGACTGGATTTCAGTACCCGGAGTAATACTTATTGCAGCTAAGTTAGCATCAATTGCCCAATCCTCAGATAGAACATTAACACTATATTCTCCTTCTAAATCAACCTTAACATCATTATTCCGATGGAATATAACACTATTTCCCCAAATATTCACAACTTTACCTAATCCAGCTTTTAATTTCTCACCAGATACAGTATTTGTAATAAGCAATTCATTTTCACTCAACAGCTTTGCTTTCAAACTGATTATAGAGTCTTGCCTTCCCTGTGGTAGTACCACAAAAGGCATATCCTTTTCCAAAACTTCGGTTGATCGAATATTTCCTTGTGCAGAATAAACTATATTTAAGTGAAGCTTATTGACGACTTTACGCATCAATCTCCGGGAAGTTAGTACCTCCATTTGATCTGTTACAAAAGCCGCTCGACTACCACCAAGTCCCATACTACTACTTAATTCAGCAATTCCTGCCAATTCTCCAGCCGATCCACTACGTTCATCTTTTAACAAAATTTTTGCAGTTGTACTATAAATCTTTTGTGCATAACGCAAATAAAGGAATGCCGTGACTAAACTTAATATAATTGCTATAACAAACCATTTCCAGTAATATGCATACTGTTCAAATAATTGTCTTAGATTAATTTCTTCCTCTTGTTTTTCCTTAATTTGTATAGGTTGTTCCATAAAATATTAGCGGGTTAATACTGAGATTACAGTAATTAATAAGCTGGCAATCGAAATAATGATATTTGTATTTGCCCCTAATTTTGAGTTGTTAATTTGGGCTTTATTTGGTTCAACATAAATCACATCATTTTGCGCTAAATAATAATAGGGAGAATTTAATGTATTTTGTTGCGTTAAGTCTAAACGATGCATTGCTTTTTGACCATCGACTTCACGAATTAACATAACGTTTTCACGAACCCCACGAATGGTCATATCTCCGGCCATACCCAATGCTTCCAGAACGGTAATACGTTCAGTTGGCATAATAAAAGATCCAGGTCTAGCAACTTCGCCTAGGACGGAAATTCGAAAATTGTTAAAATTGATATTGACGCCTGGATCCTTTATATATTGATTAAGTTCGGACCTAATCTTCTCTATAGCTTGAATCCTAGTTAGTCCCTTCACATAAACTTTACCCAACATTGGCAAAGTTATATTTCCTTTATCATCAACAGTATATGTTGGCTTCATGGCCATATCTGATTGCTGAGTAATATTGGTAGTCATGGAACTTACAGGGTTGAAAGGCACTGTCACTTTTGGATCAGCGGCTGTCACAACAATCGTTAAAATATCATTTGCTTGAATCCTTGGAATATATTGTTCATAGAGTGTATTGATCTGAGTAGAATCCGGTTGGAGATAAACCATATTCTTTCGAGACCCACAGGAGCAGATCAGTGCTAGTGATACCATACAAAACACTAAAGTTAAAGTGTATTTAGAAATTAATTGCATGCGTTATTAATAATTATAAAATTTATCTTGTTATTTCCGTGTCAAAAATAATCCTTTTATCCATAATGACATAAAATGATTGTTAAAATAGTAATAAAACTTTCTCACACTATCAAGATTAGTGCCGAAAAATCCTCGTGGTAAATTTCAAAAATCAAGAATTTATATCTGGTGCCAATAAAATTCACTCTTAAAATGATTTGGTTCGCTCAAAACTAAACAAATCTAAAATCCGATTTCCCAAGATATCCTACTTACACTCCCTGACTCAGCAGTTTATTTACAACTTGACTTATACGTTGTCTATCCGAATCTGTCAGATTAGTACCCGATGGTAAACATAGTCCTTGCTCAAATAGTCGTTCTGCTACCATATGTCCATAATATAGAGCTTCACTGAATACTGGTTGCAAATGCATAGGTTTCCATAAAGGGCGAGACTCAATATTATCTTCCAATAACGCTAATCTTAGATCTTCGCGCGTAAATCCAGCTAAAAGTGGGTCAACAACAATTGCTGACAACCAATGATTTGAGTAAAAATCTTCCGATGGCTCAGTAAAAACCTTTACCCCAGAAAAATCAGCAAATAACTCTACATAAAATTGGGTCATAGCACGACGTGATTCAACACGTTGTTCTAGTACTTCCATTTGACCACGTCCTATACCTGCACAAATATTAGACATACGATAGTTGAAGCCTATATGCGAATGCTGATAATGCGGAGCGTTATCTCGAGCTTGCGTAGATAAAAACACGGCCTTCTCCTTATCCTCATGAGTATGACAAACCAATGCTCCCCCACCAGAAGTTGTGATAATTTTATTTCCGTTAAAACTCAAGACTCCAAAACGTCCAAATGTTCCACAAGCTTTACCTTTATATTTAGAACCTAAAGCTTCTGCCGCATCTTCTATAACTGGAACTTCAAATTCTTCAGCAATGGCTATAATTTCATCCATTTTTGCAGGCATTCCATATAAATGCACAACAATAATTGCTTTAGGCTTTTTCCCATTACGTATACGATCATTAATAGCTTCTCTAAGAGCAATTGGGCACATATTCCATGTATCTGCTTCAGAATCAACGAATACAGGAATAGCGCCTTGATATGCAATAGGATTTGCTGAAGCAGAGAATGTCATAGACTGACAAATCACCTCATCACCATAGCCAACACCGCACTCAATTAACGCCAAATGCAACGCTGCTGTTCCTGCCGATAATGCAGCAACCTTAACATCAGTTTTTAAAAAATGCTCCAAGTCCTGCTCAAATCCATTCACATTGGGACCCAAAGGGGCTACCCAATTAT
Organism: Sphingobacterium athyrii; assembly: GCF_003071065.1. Taxonomy (GTDB): domain Bacteria; phylum Bacteroidota; class Bacteroidia; order Sphingobacteriales; family Sphingobacteriaceae; genus Sphingobacterium; species Sphingobacterium athyrii. The sequence goes on from NZ_QCXX01000005.1 coordinate 171,489, forward strand.
TATCAAATGCATCATGAATATATTTCAACTCATTTCCCCCCATATGGGGGGACGAAAGCCATATTTTATTTGACATAACAGTAAAAATTTATTTTTATTTCTTTATTATTCTCCCTGGATTACCTACAACCGTACAACCATCTGGCACATCTCTAATAATTACAGCACCCGCCCCGATTGTACACCATTTACCTACTTTTATTCCTTGTATTACGCATGCTCCAACCCCTATATGGGTACCTTCTCCTATCGAAACTGTTCCTGCTAAGGCCACATTCGGTGATAAATGTACAAAATCCTCGATAATACAATCGTGATCAATTGAAGCATTGGTATTAACAATACAATGATTACCGACTTGAGCATCTGTATTTATAGTCACACCAGCCATAATTACCGTTCCATTCCCGATCATAGCGCGAGTCGAAATTTGAGATTGGGGATGAATCAAAGTAACAAATGCATTTTTAAGAACAATTGCTAATTTTTTGCGAACGGCATTATTTCCAATCGCTATCACGCATTTTTCCTTATTACCAATTTTTGCAACGATGGGATAGTTCCATATTTGTTTTTTTGTTGGCTCATCTTCGCAAAAAGTCAATTCTTCATAATAATTTAGCTCAGCTAGTTCAGCTATTACCTTCGCATGCCCACCTGCGCCATATAAAACCAATTTATTCATTATTATTTCCCTTAAAAGCCTCCATAGTTGCCTGACCCTCTGCAGAAATTCCCTCTCTTACAAACACTTTTTTAATTGTCAAAAAGAAAATCTTTAAATCCAATAAAAAGGACAGGTGATCTACATACCATACATCATATTTAAATTTCTGATCCCAAGAAATAGCGTTTCGGCCATTCACTTGTGCCCACCCTGTAATTCCTGGGCGGACCTCATGTCTTCGCTTTTGAAAATCGTTGTATAATGGCAAATACTGAACCAATAATGGTCGAGGCCCTATTAAAGACATATCACCTTTAAGCACATTGATAAGCTGAGGAATCTCATCAAGAGATGTTTTTCGAACAAATGCCCCAATAGGGGTCAAACGATCGGCATCAGGTAATAAATTTCCCAGCACATCTTTCTTATCGTTCATTGTTTTAAATTTAATGATAAGAAATATCTTATTTTTTACACCTGGCCTAGTTTGAAAAAAGAAGGGTTTACCATTATTCGCAAAAAATAGGCCAATTGTTACCAAAATAAATATCGGGCTTAATATAAATAAACCTACAAAGGCTACCAGGAAATCAAGGACTCTTTTAAAAATTAATTTATACATAATTTTATCATTTCATAACCCGCTCTATAACTTCAACAAATTGCTTTGCTAAAATAGATTTATCATATTTATTTTCTGCTAACCATCGGGATTTTTCTCCCATTTCGGCAACTATGGACGGGTTAGATTGCAAATACTTAATTTTCTCTACAAGTTGTACAGGTTGAACGGGGTTTACATAGAAACCGCAATTAAACTTTTCTACAAGCTCCTTCGTCCAACCCGCAGAATTTACTATAATTGGTTTTCCGGCAGATAATGAATCAAAAAGTTTATTTGGAGAATTCGTATATAAAATTGGCAAATCTAGAAAAGAGACAATAGATACATCCGAAAAGTTTACTATCTCTGATACATCTTTCATCGGAAATTTACCCAAAAATTTCACATTGTTCAAACCATATTCTATCACTTTCTCTTTTAATGTATGCTCCGTCGCCCCCCCTCCAACAAAGAGAAACTCAACGGTCGAGTCTTCGGCAAGTATCTTTGCAGATTCAATAATCGCATGTGCCCCATTGGCTAAGCCTAAAGAACCGAAATGCACAACTTTGAAAGTATCCATATCTAAACCTAGGTCTGATATTTTTTGTAAGTTCTTTTCCCTTGGCCAAAACTCATCTTTTTTTGACATGTTCGGAATCATGGACGTACGATCCTTGGATATATATTTTAAGACACCATCCTCCATACCCGGGGAAAGAGCAATTACATGTTTTGCATTTCTATAAATCGTTTTCTCTAAAATAACGGCTAATTTTCTAATAAATTTATTCTTCAATGCTCCCATTTGAATAGGAACTTCTGGCCAAAGATCTCTTACCTCAAATATGTATGGAATCCTTTTAAACCGTTTTAATAATAAAGCCGGAATTCCAACCGTAAGTGGTGTAGATGTGGCAAAGACCAAATCTATGTCTTTATGCTTTAAAGAATAAAGACTAGCTTTGTATATAAAAGCCATAAAGGATTTTAATCGCGCTAAAATAGACATGCTCTGGCTGTAGCGAATATTAAAATATTTTACTTTTATTCCATCTATAATTATTTCCTGCTCTTCATCGTATAATGAATCATCATCCCCCGCCGTAACAATAGTTACACAATGTCCGTTTTTGATCAGTTCTTGCGCCAACCAATACGACCGAGTTCCTCCGGGTTGTTTGGGGGTCTTAAAGTACTGATGGATGTATAATATGTTCATAATATAGCTTTAATTTCTCCTATTGACTTTTCTAAAGAAAATAATTCTCTAGATACCTTTAAGCATTCATTTGCCATTTCTAAGTAATCATTGTTAGCGTTAAAATCTAAAAGAGAATTTTTTAGCTCATCAAAATCATCATTAAAATAACGACCTAGCTTATAGGAATCGAACAAATCGTCTGGACTGGAATTTAGTGAATAGACAGGAACTCCCCTTAACCAAGACTGTATAAAAACGTTTGAGAAACCTTCGCTTTTACTTGTATTTAAGGTTAGGTATGCCTCCTTCTCCAAAAAATTATTTACAAAACTGTTCTCCTGCTCCCCGAGATATTCTACATTTTTTAATGATTCAATAGTTTCCATCAACTTAAATCCATATTCCCCCTCTTCGATACGACCAATAATATAAAACCTAAAATCTTTTAAATTCTCACATAATTTAGCAAGTTCGAGATATAGTTCCAATCTTTTGACAGGCCTAGAACTTCCAATCCAAACAATACTTTTAATTCGAGCTTGTATTTTGCTATTTAAACATTCATTATAGCTAAAATCCGGAACCGGATGCATATTATAAATCTGTAATACTGGGGCTATCTTTAAATTATTTAATAATTTTGTTTGTTCCCTATTTTGGGTAATAAATTTTGTTGTAGCCAGATTTAATCCATTGAAAAGATATTTCCTTATGTATGTAGAAAGATTTTTACCATCAAACAGTAAACTGTATTTATCTGCTACATGTATATAATGAGGAATTGACCTGTTGTTAGCATATTGCGACAAATGATATGAAAAAGAATTAAGAATTCTTTGGTAGATAGCATCTGGCCTCTCATTTTTCAAAATCCTATTGATTTCCCAAGCTAGCGGATAATAAAGCGTGGCTTTGTTTAATAGCAAGTTATAATTCAATTGATAAACTTTAAATTCATCATGATGAATTACTTCATTAGCTATATGATTATTACTAACTGATATAAAAAAAATATCGTGCTCTTTAGAAAGCTCTTCAGCAATCAATTTTGATTGATATTCCGCCCCCCCTTTTACAAATGGATAATATCCAATAAAAAAGCATAATTTCATTATTTGTTAACCTTTCTTTTACCTTCCACCATACATTTAATTTTCTGCCCGAATGTCAGCTCACTACCAAATTTTTTATAATTTTTGAGCAAAAATATCAAACTGTAAAACATACTAAAATTATTAAATAGAATATTGAAAAGGGCTCCCTTAGAAATAAAATAATCTTTGTTGAACCCTTTGAACCATGAACTTTCACTTAAATCAATATTTAATATTATTGCAGGATAATAGTAAACTTTCAAACCCTTGTCGAGGCAGTCCTTTAAGAATATATTTTCTTCTCCAGATGAAAAGCTCCCCGATCCAGAACCAAAGCGTTCATCAAAATATATATTATTATCTTTTATTGACTGAACTCTAAATGTTATCAAAACAGATGATACTTTTAATATATCAAAGAAACTAAGTCTTCGTGAATTTTTTCCGAAATCATGCAATTTTCTAACATTCGATCCAAAGGAATTCGCCTTAAATATTATTATGTCAGCATCTTGATTTTCGGCATAAGCTTTGTTAATAATCTCTTGATAGTTAGAAACATATGTCAAATCATCATCGGCGATTACACCGATATCACCACTTGCACATTGAATAGCCTTGTTTCTACTTCTACTAAGCCCCTTCTCGTTTAAGCTGACAAATATACTTGAATCTCTTTGATAATTAACAAGGCAATCCGTAGCTATCTGGTTAACTACAACATAATCATCTCCAACATTCATATTTTTTAAGAATGAATCATCAGATCTGTTCATCGTCGAGATTAAAGCTTGTATTTTCATAATTTTTGACATTCTCTCTAAATTCCTTACATTTTTGTCTAACCAAGGTTAAAAAAAACTGGATATTATAATAACCAATTACATAACCTTTTTATAGCATATTTTCCATTCAATCTTTCCTTTAAAACATATAACGGATAAGACACTAATCGTAATAAACTAATCTCAACCCTATGAAGACCAATAAGAAGAAGAATATACCTTTGTCTCAATTATCCCTGGTAAAGATTTATAAAAAATCACCGAATTATAGACTCTATACTCTCTTCCCATAATAAATGACGGAATGATGCTTAACAATACATAGATAATTATCAACCTATAAACGTCTCGAAGTGAACTCCTCACCCTGTATATAGAATAAATGATTAAAAAAGAAATCAAATATATGTAAAGCAAGTGGACTCGGGAAAAGATATATGTTGTTGAAGTAAATATCATGAATCCATGAAACATCAGAAAAAATCTTAAGAACATTCCCTCCCCATTTGAAATTTTCATCACATTTTTAAGCCGATAATTTAAAAAGAAACCCAACATTATTAAAGGGATGATCACCAAAAAAAAACGGAAACCCGCTCCTGAATAAATTGAAGTTTCAACTTCATTCATAATATATGATTCAATTTTTTCGTTGATCAAAAATCCAAATTTACCAAGCTTTGTAAAAGCCAAGGAAAGATTCAATATTATTAGCTTTGTAAAAGGAGAAATTATAACCAATCCCCAATAAATCTTGTTCAATTTGGGCAGCGCTAACATCTGTGATATAAAGTATATTACTACAAAGGGCAATAAAGAAAAATGAATGAATATAGGGATTACAAACAAAATCTTATAAAAAAGTGAAGAGTCTTTAAAATCCTTCAATGAAAGAAGATAAAAGAATACCATCAATGCTGTACCATTTCTTACACCACTAAAAGTCCATGGGACAGTCAGAGAAAAAGACATTAACAACAAAATAATTAAGCAATACCGCTGATATTTTACACCTATAAATCGAAATACCAGATTTTTCAGACTTAAAAATAAAAATAAATAAAAGGGGAAGGCTGAAATAAAGCCAACTATTTGATTATTAAATTTCAGTTTACTAAATAAAAAATACAAAAATTGATAAATATAATCAACACTTGTTTGCTTTGACAATAAGAATAAAAATTGGCCAAATGAATAATACTTGTATTGGTTAAATACCTCTAAATGCCTGATAAAATCAAACCCTTTACCCGGTATGAAAGTATAACCAAAAAATCCAAACCAAAGTGCAATAAAAAATAACAGTACCTCAACCTTTAACCCTTGCTGAAATATTAGCAAGAAACTAATAATACAGCACAAAAAAGGATTAATAAGGAAAATGAGACTTAAAATGATTATTAAAGGAAACTTTGCGTACATATGAACGAAGTTTTAACGGTTCAAATAATACTCATTCAAAGCCATATTGGACAGATATTGAGCTATATTTAGCTCACTTTTTGGTCTAAAGTTAACAAAATCATTTTGCAGTTCTTTATTAAATCGTCCATACATAATAAACCCATCGCTTATATTCATTGTTTTGCTTCCGCCCTGTAAGTACAAACTCATATGATCCTTGTGAAAGCTATTATCATAAAATGCAGTATAAAAGCTTCTTAAGACTTTATTTAGTTTCTTGTTGTATCTTTCTCTATGAAACATATACCCAACTAGAGCATTAGCATGTGGCAAATCTTGTTCAAGGTAATTAGGGGAATTAAGATTTGTATTAACCGACTTCGTACGATTTACATTACCTAATCTTTTAAGCAAAATATCATCAAAATTATCAAATACTATTTTATATTTATTTTTCTTTGTAATCAGATATAGATCGAAACAGATTCGTGCCCAATGAGAGCGCATATGCAAATTTGATCTATAAATATGATCTCTTCCTCTTGAGTACCACTTTTCAAAAATGTTTTTTTCCGTAAAATTCAGAATTAAATTGTAATCGTTTTTATATTTCCTCTTTAAACGAGCGTCATTATTTATTATTAATAAAATTTCGGTGACATATCTCCAGCAATATGACTCGAATAGTGGGTATTCCTTTCCGTCATTTCCACTTTCTGGATGAGAATGATTAGCCCAACCCAAATATTGATCCTTAAATTGACTTTTACCAAATTTATTAGAGGGGTCAGTATGCTGAATCAACTGTTTGATAAGTTTAAGATTGCAATCTAAATAATAATCATCTTTGGTTATCGAATAAATATTGTTTACTGAATTTATAAAGGGCCCTAAAATATATAAATTCCAACTATCCTTGGAACTTGCCAATTTATTTGCCGTAGAATAAAAACTGGTAAAATTATTTTTATATTCCTGCAAACTACTCTTTTGGCTGAGAACCTGAAAATGAAACGCGAATGTCAAACTCACCGTTAGTACTAATATCTTTTGAATTTGCTTCATAATGTACTACTAAAATTTATTAAGAATAAAACGCAATTTATATTTATAAATTTCTTTTAAGGAATTGAAGGAAAAAGTTGATAAGTTCTTATCAAGATCTATCTTCAAATCATTTATTTTAATGAAATCTAACAATAATGCTATCCACAACAACCTCTCTTCATAGCTTAAAGAAGTCTTTATGGGGTACTTTTTACAGTTCAATATAATTTTTTTTATATTTTTAAGATTAAAAATATATGCAGCTATATGTTTATGTTCTTCGATCTTTTCTTCAATGAACTTTAAATAATGACTGCGAATCATCTCCCCATAATCATGATGATTTTTATCATAGATATCAGGAGAACCTTCAGTTTCTGGGAATTTAAGTCCCGTTCTCGCCCATGGGACCTCCAATAGCTGAGGACAATACTTCTCCAACAGGTTTTGGTAAATCTTGTCTGTTCTGTACCTAGGATCGATAGACCAAATATATCCAAAAACTTCCGGTTTACTAAACATTTGATATAACGGAATTTTTTTATTGATAATACTCATGCATGGATTTAGCATTCTGCGCATATAATGCAATTGCATATCCTGTTCAAATTGCTGATAATTTTCAGATTCAGGAAATTTATTATGGTAAAACTCCACATCTTTATTGCAATCATCAAAAATAATCTTGCTAAAATCATCCCGCAACATCCCGCCAACGTTCTTGACTTTCTGTCTAAGATCACCTAAATTTCCCACTTTAATTCCAGAGTATTCCCCTCTTCCAATACTATCACCAAAACTACCAGCCAATACACAGTCAAGCTCTTCATCTCCCACTTTTGGCATAGCATGTAAATGTATTGGGGTAAATTCGCACCCATTTTCCAATGTTAGATTTATATTAATTTTCATTTGATCCAAATCAACGATAAGATGTTTCCATTCCCATTTTAATAGATCTGCTATTCGTTTCGCATATACTACATCCCTGCTTTTTGCAGCCCCCCATGTATAAGCCGTTATTTTCTTTTCACCAAGTCTTCCTTCTTGAATCAAGTTATGAAGAACAGCGGCGACTATCCTACTATCCATGCCACCGGTAAGTAGTATCCCAACATGTTGATGAGGCATCACATAGTCAATGAGTTCCTGCTCTAATAGCCTGTAAAATTCTTTTGAACTTTCCCGTTCATCAATATTTTTATTATTGTGTTTTGGTAAATCAAAAAAGTCCCAGTCTGTATTTTCTAAATTAGGCTTCGCCATCCACGGCGTTTTCTTTATCTCTTTTACTAAAGTGCGATCACCAAATGCATAACCCGTAGATAATATTTGAACAACTGCAGTAAAATCAAGGGTTTTATGGTGTGATGATTTTAGCATACTACTTAGTTCCTTATCTATAAACAAATGACCATCCTTAATTAAGTAATAGGGATTATGGAATCCCAAATTATTACTATTTTCGAATAAACCTTTCATTTTCTATTTCTTCAATTCAATTATATTTACCTCTATTTACTCTTAATTTTTTACGTAAACAAAAAACCTTGATATCAAATTGATTGGTTTTTTGTTTTTGCTTTTTCGAGTACTCTAAATACTCTATTAGAAGCTAATTTATTTGTAAGTCCCGCTATCTATTTTTTTAAAACTCATTAACACCAATCTATATATTGTTCTTAAGCAATTTTTCAAATCCCCCTTCTTTAAGAAAGATATTGATATATTCTTTAATGAGTTTATATGAAATCTTTTCTCTGAAACGGAGCTAAATGTTTGTATTCTCTCGTGAATATTACTCACTGTAGATTTATAATAATTATACTTTGCCTTAGTTAACTTATTCTCAGAATCCATTCTATATATAGCTGTAATAATATTTGATTTGATAAAACGATATTTTCTTCCTATCCTTTGCCATAATTCCACATCTTCCCCTCGGTTAAACCCCAATAGAAAGGTTCCTGACATCTCAAATACTGAACGATGAATACATGCAACAGATGTCCAAAAAAAATAGGTGTGCGCTTCTAAAAAGAAATCCTCAATTACTTTCACTGAATCATCTCGCTCAACAGGTATTTGCTGATTGCTCCTTATATAGGATGTACAAAACACCTTATCCAGAGGATGATATTCAATCATATTAAATAAAACATCTAAGTGATTTTCTAACCATAAATCATCAGCATCCAAAAAACATATAAAGGGACTTTGCGCATTATTAATTCCACGATTTCTAGCAGAAGAAACTCCTCCATTTATTTGGTCTATGATTTTAATTCGATCATCTTTAAATTGTTTAACGACGTGCAAACTCGAATCTGTTGAACCATCATTCACTATCAATAGCTCAAAATCTCTAAATGTTTGATTTAAAACTGACTCAATTGTACTTACAATAGATTGTTCTTTATTATATAATGGAATTACAATAGAAAAAAAACTCATATTAACTATTTTTTATAAACCAAATGAATTAGCTCATTTATTTGGCTTTTCTTCAAATTTATTTTAAGGGCAATAATTAAAAGTATGAGCGCAATAACAGCGATTAAAATCAAACATGGAATAATATGCATACCTATGAGCAAAGGCGTTATTAAATAGCCAATCAAATAAATAGCACAAATAGTGCCCCCTATCCTTAAGGCATTTAGCATCACTTTTCTAGCTGTACCTTTATAAAACTTTGCAAAATACAGACCATTTAAAAAATAACTCTGCAGCACGCCCATTATTAGTCCAACGACTAACATCCAATTAACTATATCTATATTTCCATGGGCATAATAGCCCAAACCATATAAAATCAAAGCATTTATCAGACCTAAAAAAATAGTCATCAAAGCAGGAAACCTCACTTTGTTCATTGCTCTACTACCATATGCAAAAACACCTGCAGATATGTAAAAAGGAGTTAGAGTCAATTTAATCATCAACCACGTATTATATTCAGCAAATCCTTCTCCAAGCCAAGCCTTTAATATAATAGGAGAAAATCCACCTAAAATACCAATCATCACAGCTACTAATACACCAACAGATAAGGAGCGGTCAATGGTTAATTTTTTTACTTGTTCTGTATCTTCATTTGCATATGCAATCAAAATAAGAGGCCCAAATAAACTACTGATAACCATAGCAATAGTTATTGTATAATTACCTAATTCCTCAAAAGCACCTAACACTCCAGACTCATTCGTTGACCAAAATTTATTTACCAGAATGTTATCTATTCGATACAATCCCATATCACCCATTTGCTGGACGATCACCCAGAAAGCCATTCCCCCGACCGCTATTAAAGCAGCTTTATTGAAATGCCTTATCCCTAAAACAACTTTGCCCTCAGAGAACCGATAAAACACAGTAATACTATAAATTAATAGTATTATTTCAGTTATCAAATTAGCTGCACCGACATATTTTACATTGACCTCCAAAGATGTAAACAAAAACAATACAAAGATTAATTTACCTGAAATACGAATGATCTTAACTATATTCAGCAAGTCCAAGCGATTGAAAGCATAAAGAGTAATATTAAATATACTTGAGAACAGAGAAAAAAACAGGCTTAAAATGGTTAACAAAAAGAGCGACTTCGAATCTTCCAATAAATCTGAAGGTATATTGAAAATAAACTCAATATTCTGAACAAAATACCAAAGGGGCAAAATTAAAGCTAAAATCAGCCCTATAAAGATAACGATCGATGTACTAAGATATTTTGAAGCCTCATCGCTTTTATTTTGCCTAAGAGCAATTGAATAAAAACGACTTAACGCACTAGTCAATGATCCTGTTACAACGTTCACATATTGATTAATGATAAGAGCTAGAGGCACTATTCCGTAAGCTGAAATGCCTAAGTTTTTTACTAAATACGGAGTATAAAATAAACCGACAGCTATATTCGCTAATAAACTTAATACATTAAAAATAAGGTTTTTTCTAACTTGCTTTGCCTCTAACTCCATAATAGATTATCCTTACAATCTGCTATCACAGTCTACCAAAATTCCCTTTACATCATAGGTAACCCCGCCCTCTTTAAGATATTGTTTCAAATCCAATTCTAAAAATTCTTGATGAGCGACGGTAAGAATAATTGCATCAAATTTAGTGTCATTAACTAATGACTGATAACTTTTAATTCCATATTCATGCAGTACCTCATTAGGATCAGCCCAAGGATCGAAGGCGACAACCTCCAAAGCGTATTCTTCCAATGCTTTAATAACATCTACGGCTTTTGTATTACGAACATCAGGGCAGTTTTCTTTAAATGTAATTCCCAAATTCAATACCTTTGCACCATTAATTTTAATATTTTTTTTAATCATTATCTTAACCAACTCTGAGGCAACGTATTGTCCCATAGAATCATTTAAGCGCCGTCCAGCCAAAATAATTTCAGGATGATATCCGTGTTCTTGAGCCTTTTGAGCAAGGTAATACGGATCTACACCAATACAGTGTCCGCCTACCAAACCCGGTTTAAAAGGCAAAAAATTCCATTTAGTACCTGCTGCCTCTAAGACCGCATGTGTATCGATATTTAAAATATTGAAGATCTTAGCTAATTCATTAACAAACGCAATATTAATATCTCGTTGGGAGTTTTCAATAACTTTAGCTGCTTCTGCAACTTTAATAGTAGGTGCCAGATGTGTTCCTGCAATAATAACAGATTGGTATACATCATCGACAATTTTGCCTATAGCCGCAGTCGATCCAGATGTTACTTTCAATATCTTTTCTACTGTATGTTCCTTATCACCTGGATTAATACGTTCAGGAGAATAACCTGCGAAAAAATCTTCATTAAATTTTAGTCCTGACACTTTTTCCAAAACCGGGATACATTCCTCTTCTGTAACACCTGGGTATACCGTCGATTCATAAACCACTATATCACCTTTTTTCAAAACTTTGCCAACTGTTTCGGAAGCCTTATACAAAGGTGTTAAGTCAGGGCGATTATTTTTATCCACTGGCGTAGGCACCGTAACAACATAGAAATTTGCATCTTCAATATCCTCTAGTTGATTGGATACATAAAGTCCTTTAGCATTTCCATTATATGGATTCTCTTTAACTAATACAGCCTGAAGGATATCGTCTTCAACCTCCAAGGTTAAATCTTTACCAGAACGCAGTTCGTCAATACGTTTTTGATTAATATCAAATCCCACAACAGGAAATTTTGTTGCGAACAATCTTGCTAATGGAAGGCCTACATACCCTAATCCAATGATAGCTATTTTTTTCATATAATATAAATGTTTAATTTTTTAAGTTCCACCGATTATTGATATACATTCCCAGTTTATCATAATTCAAAACCTTCGCTGGAACTCCTGCGACAGTAGAATTTTCGGGGACGTCTTTTATAACGACTGCTCCCGCTCCAATCGATGAATTACTCGAAACTTTGACATTATTAACGATACAAACAGAAGGGCCAATATATACATTATCCCCTATTTCAGCAGCTTTTCCATGTGCTCCAATGGTGGTAAACTGACTAATGTTAACATTATTTCCAATTATTGCTGTAGGATTAATTATTACTCCTACTCCATGTCCAATATAAAATCCATATCCTATATTCACGGCTAATGGTATCTGAATTCCATATTTTTTTGACATTCTCCAATGTTTATATCTAGCTATAGGAGACAAAAAACCTCTCACTTTAGCCATCCTCCACCAAAATGTATAAACAAAACAGTGATTTCGAACTAAGATTATCTCACTCATAATTTTCAGAAATGACGGAATTTTCCCATATCTTGTATAGTCACTTCTTATATAATCTAAACATTCCTTATAATTGGTATAGTAGGTCATAGTATCATCGTAAATTATCCCAATACCATTTTACTGCTTCTTTCAAACCATCACGAATAACATGAGTAGGCTCATATCCCAACAACTGACGGGCTTTATCTATTGATGCTAACGAATGCGGGATATCGCCTTGTCGATTAGGACCATGAATAATGTCTACATTAGCTATTTCAGAATCATATTCCGTCAAAAATTCTTTAAGATATCCTACTAATTGATTTAAAGTTGTACGATCTCCAACAGCAGTATTATAAACAGTATTGACAGCAGACAAATTATCTGTGATCATCGCTCGTTCATTCATCTGAATAACATTGTCGATATAAGTAAAATCTCGCGAGTAGTCCCCTGCTCCATTAATGACGGGACTTTCGTGTTTCATAAACATTTTAACAAATAAAGGTATCACAGCCGCATATGAACCATTGGGATCCTGACGGCGACCAAAAACATTAAAGTAGCGAAGTCCAATTGTTTCCAAACCATAAGTCTTTGAAAAGATATCGGCATACAGCTCATTTACATATTTAGTAATAGCATAGGGTGACAAAGGTTTACCAATAATATCTTCTACTTTTGGAAGGTTTTCTGAATCGCCATATGTTGAAGACGATGCTGCATATATAAAACGCTTTACACCAGCATCGCGAGCGGCAACCAGCATATTTAAAAAACCACTGACATTTACCTCATTGGTAGTTTGAGGATCTTTGATCGAACGTGGAACTGAGCCTAATGCCGCCTGATGCAACACATAATCTACACCTTCAACAGCGTTCTGACAATCGGCAGAATTACGAATATCCCCTTCAATCAGCTTAAAATCTGGATTATTAGTATGCTGCTCGATGTTATGCCGATGCCCAGTCGCAAAATTGTCTAAAACAACTATTTGGTGACCATTTCCTAAAAAATGTTCGACTAAATTGGACCCTATAAATCCGGCTCCACCAGTAATTAATATCTTGCTCATTATAATTTATAAAGTATTTATTCACCAATAGCATAATAATTAAACCCCAACATGCTCAATTTGTTACGATCTAATAATTTGCGCCCATCAAAAACGAATGCTGGCTTTTTCATATCTTCTTTAACTCTCGGCCAATCATAACATTTGAACTCATCCCACTCCGTCAATATAGCAATAGCATGCGAACCATGCATAGCCTCATAAGGATCGTTGACCACAGTTACCAAACGACGGTTATCTTCCGGAGACCGCGTACCTAAATAATCTAAGTCTTTATAAACTTGTTCTGCGGGAACCTTTGGATCATAAACGATGACTTGCGCCTCTTCTTCCAACAAATGATCTGCTACGTAAATAGCTGCAGATTCACGTGTGTCATTGGTATCCTTCTTAAATGCCCAACCTAAAAAAGCAATTTTTTTCCCATTCACCGTGTTATACATAGTTTGGATAATATTCTCCGCAAAACGTGCTTTTTGATGGTCATTTAAAATAATAACTTGTTCCCAATAATCTGCTACTTCTGTAAGATTGTAAGAACGTGCAATATATACCAGATTTAAGATATCTTTTTGAAAACAAGAGCCTCCAAAACCAACGGAAGCCTTTAAAAATTTGGAACCAATACGGCTATCATAACCGATAGCTCTGGACACTTCGTCTACATTAGCCCCAGTAACTTCACACAATTCTGAAATAGCATTTATTGAGGATACGCGTTGCGCTAAGAATGCGTTTGCAACTAACTTCGATAATTCAGATGACCATAGATTTGTTGTTAAGATACGCTCACGAGGCACCCATGCCTCATACACTTGCACCAAGGCTTCGATCGCATCTGCATCTTCGCCACCGATCAATACACGGTCAGGGTTGTGCAGATCTGTAACTGCGGTACCCTCAGCTAAAAATTCTGGATTAGATAAAATATGAAAATTGACGCCATTGCCGGTATTGTCTAAAATACTCTTTAAAGCAGCAGCCGTACGAACGGGTAAAGTAGACTTCTCCACAACAATCTTATCCGACTTAGCAACAGCAGCAATTTGGCGCGCACATAGCTCGATATATTTCAAATCAGCAGCTTGACCTTTACCTTTTCCATAGGTTTTAGTAGGTGTATTAACCGAAATAAAAATCATATCCGCCTCATCAATCGCTTGCTCTACATTAGTAGAAAAGAAAAGATTTCGTCCACGAGCTTCCGCCACGACGGCATCAAGACCGGGCTCGTACACAGGCAGCTTTTCTAGATCCGTATCATTCCAGGCATCGATACGCGCCTGATTTAAATCGACTACAGTAATAGTAACATTTGGATTTTTCTGTGCAATGACCGACATGGTAGGACCACCTACATAACCTGCACCGATACAAGTTATTTTTTTGATTTCTTTCATTTTATCCTATTCCAGTGAGTTTTTTATTATTTTCTTTTTGTGTTTTTCTTTTTTGTGCGGCAGACTGTCCATTTTTTGATAAAGAACAATCATTCCTTGTTTTTTTTCGACAACTTCCGTGTATACGGTCACGTTCTTACCAAGTATTGTGCCAGCTTTTATTGCCGCCTGGTTTAAATACGCTAAATTTAGATCCTGCCCCTGTACTAGGACTTCGATATGCCCCGAATCCAATCCTTGCGCATAGTCGCCCATCAACGCAACCTCTTCGACATCACCTGCACGCTCCAACACCTTATCAACGAACGCATCAATCCCAAGAAAATTATGGATCAGTCCTTGTAAAGATGTAAACAGTGAATGTTTAATATTTGCACGATAATAAATCTTATGTTCATTATCTTCACGGATCAGATAACCTGCATCGGTCAATTGATTAAGCTCTTTACGAATGGAATTGGTTGACTCTTTAAATTCATCAGCTAATCCACGTAAATAGCCACGATTGCTTGCTGAAACAAAAAATTTGATCAGCAACTTAAGTCTGGTTTTAGAAGTAATCAATGAGTCCAGCATTGGTATAGCATAGATTGAGTAACAAAAGTACTCAATCCAAACGACTCGTGCAAATCAACAAATTGTTATTTTTATCTTAAATATTTCTTAGATTGTCAAACCAAAGAAAATCCACGTGGAACACCTAATGTATATAAAACCAAATCAGTCTTTTAAGGAGCGTCTGCCGGATAGAATCAAAATAAGATTAGAGAACCATTCTGCCTAAATCTCCACGTTTTTATATAAATCAGAAATCAATAATACAGCCGTAAAGACCTCCTGGCGGCTCTGCTCAAAGTGAAGGACTCCAGAAATACGAACGCGTTCTCCTTTTAAATCTCCAATCAAGGCTTTCTTCCTAATCACTTTAAAACGTACCGATACATTAGATTTTGAATCTTCCTTATGCTCAAATGGAATAACTAAAATCTGTTCCAGATTGACATTGAGAGCAGCATGTAAAGGCCGAATCTTTCTGATAATAATATTTTTAAGTTTTTGATCATTGCGTTCGGCCTTGAACACAAAAACGCCACCTTTTGCGTTTCTATCGCCACTATATTGCCCAGGACGCTCCTGAAACATATATTTCACCGTCATGTCCACCACGCGATTAAAACGTTGTTTCTGTTGCTTTTTACGGATAAAAAAACAAATGGTAAATAATAATAATAATAAAATGCAGATTGTTAGGACAGGTGTCATATGGTGATTAGGTTTATGCTCAGCTGATTTTTATCGATTAGTCTTAAACAAATATAGCAATGCCAGGCTATTAACGATTCAAATGAGATACATATGTGATACATAAAAAACGAAATATTTTTACAGATAATTAATAACAATCCACAAACAACATGTTATTATATTATTAACAAATAGTTTTCTTAAAGATTTCGATAAGAAGAATTGTTCCAAATTAAAATATGACCGGGCAAAATCCTATCGGTGGTATTGACCATCGAGCTATTTAACATAGCTCTTTCTAATGATAGCAAAAAGTCTTTTTCTACTTGACAGAGTTATTTTTTCGAAGCCCAGTGCATCCGAGATCAACAGATCAGACCTCGGTCTTTTGATAAAGATCGGAAATAGGTAATGTTGCTATAAATGGCTCAGGTCTATTTTGTTCAAAATTCAAAACCCCAGAGATAGTTACCCGCCCACCGGTTAAGTTTTCAATCTTTGCTGTCCGTCTATTGATCTTAAAGCGAACGGATACATCCGATTTGGTATGATCCATCCGTTCAAATGGAATAACCAAAATTTGCTCCAAATTAACATCTAGAGCAGCATGTAAAGGTTTTACTTTTCGGATAACAATATTCTTCAGCCGTTCATCGTTCCTTTCTGCTTTAAAGACAAACACTCCACTTCGGACATTTCTATCCCCACTGTATTGTCCCGGTCGTTCCTGAAACATATAGCTCACAGTCATTCCGACAAGTCTATTAAATCTTTGCTCTTGTTGTCTTTTCTTCCAGAAAAGGTATCCTCCTAAAAATAAAACAATAAATACGGCTATGATCATCATATCAAATATGTTGGTTAAAATTAAATGACTTAAGTGCTGCACACAAAGGCGCTATTAACAAAACCAAATATCTGATATTACTATTAATTCAACATTAAATCGACCTGGGACAAATAGGGGACATTTAAGAATGCACTCGCAAACAGCCAGCTATGCAGATTAACTTTTTGTTAACAAAGCGCTTTAAGGAGATAGGTTTTAATAAATAGTACAATTCCGAAGCAAAAGAGCCGTTCATAATATGATCCGGCTCTTTCGTTAATCTAGTCAATCAGCTTGGACTGATGGCGTTCTAATGTATTATATATTTTTTTGACGTCCTGCGATTTCTCTTTTTGCAGCACCAAGATAGCGTCTTTGGTGTGAACAAGTATACTATCGCGCAAACCAACAAAGGCAGTATAGACATCCGTACCGATCACCATATTGCCATTTTCATCCACAGGATGCCCTGTCTGTTTTAGATAATCGTACATGGACTCAAAAGACCCAAGATCTGACCATTGAAAACTCGTCGCAACTACGCGAATTTTTTTTGAACGCTCCATTACGGCATAGTCAATGGAAATGGATGGTATCTCTTTTGACAAAGTTAAATCAAGCTCTCCATCCTGGCGATGCTGCCAGGCATTAAAGGCCGTTGCATATACTTTGGGTTCGAAATTCTGTAATTCGCTCAGGAAAGTATCTGCACGAAAACAGAACATCCCCGAATTCCACAGAAAATTGCCCCGCTCAATAAAATCCTCTGCCGTATCCTGATTCGGCTTTTCCCGGAAGGATAGGACCTTATCATCTTTATATTCAATATAACCGTAGCCCGTTTCAGGTCGCGTTGGCTGTATACCAAAGGTCACAATATAACCTTTGTTTGCTTTTTCAATTCCGGACTGAATAGCCTTTGCGTAAGCATCATCACCCACAATCACATGATCCGAGGGTGTAACAATCAGAATATCATCAGGCTGAGCCGCAAAGGCTGCAAAAGCAATTGCCGCGGCGGTATTACGTGGTGTAGCTTCGACAATATCAATGTAGTCTACCTTATTATTTTCCATCACCTCACGGCTCAGCCCATGATTGTCACGGTTGCCCACGACAATGACCTGACCACATAAGGACTGATTGCGCTTAATGGTCATCTCAAACAGAGATCCCTCTTTGAATAAGGAAAGATACTGTTTAGGATAACTCTTACGCGAAAGCGGCCAAAGCCGACTTCCTACTCCTCCCGTTAATACCACATGGATAACTGTACTCATAATATTATTTTTTCTCCGCTTCCTTATCTGCAACGACTTTACGCAAACCGGTACTCGAAAAACGATGTGTACGCTTATTGTAATAAATCTCAATATTTTCTTCGACACAATACAGGCGTCCAGAAAAATCTTTATCGCGGTACTCCTCACCGATAATACGCATATTGATCGGTAAAGCCTTGATCATATCAATCAGGTCCTGCTCGGTCTCGTAAGGGATAATCTCGTCCACATAGCGGCAACCTTCCAACTGAATATAGCGTTCAACAATGGTCTGTGTAGGCTTGGCTTTTTCCGGAGACACCTCCGAAGGATCTGTATTAAGTCCAACAATTAAATAATCACAGTGTCGCTTCGCCTCTTCCAACATCATAATATGGCCCGCGTGCAACAAATCAAATACACCAAAAGTAATTCCTATTTTCATGTCGTTATTTTCTTAAATTGTGGATGATAGATCTGATTTTAAAATGGATTCTTCTTCTAAATTGGCATTTGCCACAATCTTGCGCAAGCCTGAACTCGAGAATCGATGATCGCGGCTATTAAAATAAAGCTCAATCCCCTTTTCCTCACAATAGGCTCTACCGGTAAAGTTCTTTTCCCGGTATTCGTCACCGACAATGCGGACATCAATATTAAAAGAGCGCAGCACATCCTCCAGATCCTGTTCAGTTGCATAAGGAACAATCTGATCCACATATTTGCAGCCCTTAAGCTGGATGTAACGCTCCACAACAGTCTGTGCCGGTTTGTTTTTTTCCGGCCGATCCAACGTCGGGTCGGTCTGCAAACCACAGATCAAAAAGTCGCATTGGCGTTTAGCATCTTCAAGCATTTTGATATGCCCTGCGTGCAAGAGATCAAACGCACTGAATGTAATCCCGATACGCATGCCCTTAGCTGGAATAGTAATCATAATCAAATTGAATATTAAAAATTTATAATAAAACGGCAGTACACCTATACCAAAGATAAAAATTAAAATATGATGCTGCTTTCTGTGCAGGAAGATTTAACGAAAAAATCATGCCAAAGAAAATAGCTTATTACCCTATGTTCTTAATAAAATTTACTATTCTTTTAGATGCTTTGCCATCACCATACGGATTATGCAATTCACTCATTTCTTTATAAAGCTCGAAATTAGACAATAAGTCATTTGCCTCGAACACTATGCGCTCCTTTTCTGTCCCTACTAATATCACAGTACCTGCAACTACCGCTTCCGGGCGCTCTGTGGTGTCGCGCATAACTAACACGGGCTTACCTAAACTCGGCGCCTCTTCCTGTACACCCCCTGAATCAGTGATAATTAGATAGGATTGGCTCATTAGCCAGACAAATGCAGGATAGGTGAGCGGCTCGACCAAATAAATATTACTTATGCCGGAAAGTATATCATATACAGGCTTCCTGATGTTAGGATTTAAATGCACCGGATATATAATCTGTACATCGGTGTTAGTCACAGCAATCTCCTTGAGCGCTTCACAAATATTTATAAAACCCTGACCATGGTTTTCTCTTCGATGACCTGTGACTAAAATAGTTTTTCTTGAAGGATCAAGAATATTTTTAAGAGAGTGTATTTCTTTACTGTCATGATGTTGAACTCGTTCAACGCTATCAACAAGTGCATCAATGACGGTATTTCCAGTCACAAGAATATCACCTTCTGCGACATTCTCAAGCAATAAATTATTTTTAGCCGATTCAGTTGGCGCAAAATGATAATCGCAGATTCTCCCTGTCACTTGCCGGTTAACTTCTTCAGGAAAAGGTGAACTTCGATTATAAGTCCTCAAACCAGCTTCAACATGACAGACCTTTGCTCCTGCATAAAACGCCGCAATGGCTGAAGCCATTGTCGTCGTCGTATCGCCATGTACAAATACATAATCAGGTTTAAATTCTGCTAGAATGTCTTTTAACCCAGTGATAATATCTGCAGTAAGATTATAGAGATCTTGCCCCGGTCTCATTAGATTTAAATCAAAATCAGGTTTAATATCAAAAAAATTTAGTACTTGATCAAGCATTTCTCGATGTTGTGCGGTAACACAGACCTTCGTATCAAATGAACGATCAGATTGAAAGGCCTTCACTAGGGGAGCCATTTTTATAGCTTCCGGTCGGGTGCCAAATATGATTAGATTTTTTTTCATAAAACAAGTTTTCAAGTATCTAAAAATAGAAACTTTGTACAAAAGATGCTTGCCTACAGTCTATTGAGACCAGGACATCTACTATATTTTGGCATTTATACTACTGATGGAACATCAGCATGTCTAAGATACAGATGTGCACATCCGCGCGCATCTGAAAGTGCCTCATGGTGATTCAGTTCAATTCCCAACACTTCACAGCAGGCATTTAAACGGGCAGGCTTAAAACCTTTTTCCTGGTAAATCCTGAAAGTACATTCCCATTTTTCCATTAACCCCAGACTATCATAGGGTAGATTATAGTAATTCATGGTCTTGCGCAAAACGCCACGGTCAAATAGTTCATTATGTGCGACCATAACACGATTATTGATTAAAGGAAAAATACGCGGAAATAATTCTTTAAACGTAGGTGCTGTGGCGGTATCCCTTGCCCTAATACCATGCACACGCGTCGTCTGCCACATATATTGATTTTGAGGAGGCTGGATCAGTGAATAAAATTCCTCCACAATAATTCCCTGCTCCACCACCACCAACCCAATAGCACAGGCGGAATTTTGATTGGCTGTAGCCGTTTCGAAATCTATTGCTGTAAAACTTAATCCTGACTGCATGTTCACTCCTCTTAAAAGTCGAGGTAAAATTAGCTGTTTTTTAGATCATATCAAATGCCGGTATGCAATAAGTCTTCTCGCATCTCCTTTTTAGGCATTTCGATAATCTTGGCTTCCTGGACCAATTTGACTTCTGAAACCAGTTTTCGCGCAGTGTTTCTACGCGCTTTCAACCTGAGAATACGCCTATGACGGATAGCATACTTCTCCTCTCCTTTGATATAGTAATTATTGAAGATATACTGCTTTACGATCAGGTAAAATGCGCTCAGGCCTGAAAGTGTCGTGATAGCAAAAGACCACTGTACGGAAGCATCAAATTGGACAATATAAATTACAGATGCGCCAAGCGCTAATTGGACAAGACCATAGACAGTTGAGACCGATAGGCTGCTATGACCAACTTCATTACTTAACATATGCAGCAGAAATGTACGATGAGGCTCAAAAATATGATACCCTTGATACACCCGACGCGCAACTGACCAACCAATTTCAATGCCGTACACTCCAAGGAAGAGAACATACGTAAAATCACCCGTTTTAAGGATTAATTTTCCCAAGGCAAACAATAGCATAAACGATAATACTGCAGGCCCTACGTCTCCAGCAAAACAGACTGCCTTCTTACGAAAATTAAAAAATCCAAAAACAACTACACCCAACAAGGTATAAATCAAGAAATCCTGTTCGATATAGTTTATCTTCGTATTAACATAAAGTAAAAGCCCCCCCATGATCAACGTACAGAATGCTGTCATTCCGTTGATTCCATCCATAAAATTGTAAGCATTAATGACACCAATGGTGAATACAAATGCCAAAATAAGGTAGTACCAAGGGTAATTGAATACACCAAACTCATAAACCATGAGTAAAACTGATGCGAAATGAACTGTTAGTCTTGCTGTTGGATGTACTCCCCGAATATCATCCAAGAATGAAATATAGGTCAAAAGCGTAAGTCCCAAAAAGAACCAGGGGTACTCAAAATCATTATTAAAAAAATATATAATCGAAGCGACATAAAAAATAATTCCTGCTCCACGTATCGTGACCTTTGTATGGGAAGAACGCTCATTAGGTTTATCAACTATATTAAACCGATCTGCTATTTTTAAATAAAGAAACGCTAAGGCGAAAAGGAATATAAGGGTAAAAATATAAATCATAAAATGTAATTCGTGAGTCAAATAAAGCTGTGCAAATATAATAATTTTAAGTTTTATTTAACAAACGTTAACCACAGTATTTTCGCTACATTAAGAAAATATTTTTTTGTTTTTTTTGCGTGATGTTTGTATACAAAATATTGCTTGTGTTCAAGATTTTCCGCCATACGGGTGAATTAGCAACCTTTACTAGGTTAGGTTAATAGATAAAATACTAAAAAATAGATAGTTAAATAATTTTCAACAATCAAGAGTTTAAGTATCAGCTTAATACTTTTTTCTCGATCTCAACAAATAGCTCCTGTTCAGAGAAGCTATTTTTCACAAACGTAACACCATTATTACCATGCTCTTGTCGAAGTTGTGGGTTTTGATAATAGTATTCAATTGCTTCAGCGATCTGATTGGGTAAAATTTCAGTATATATGCCCGTTACGTCTTCTTGAATAGCATTAATACAGCCAGTACTTCGGGTAGTAATGACAGGAATTCCACTAGCTGAGGCCTCCAATACACCCACAGGAAAACCTTCTCGATACGACGGCAGAATAAAGACGTCCATAGTATTATAACATGGAGCAGTATCTTCCACAAAGTCCAAAAAACGAATCGAAGGACTGTTCTTTATTTTTTGGAGGGTATCTTCCGGAACAGCATCCCTCACTTCCGCGGGTCCAATAATATGAAGATAAACATGTGCTTTGCCAGCAGCAAATTGCAGCCAGCCTTCTACCAGTTCAACCACTCCTTTATCTTTAACTAATCGACCGACATATCCGACTACGAAATCACTATTTTGCTTTGGTCTATATTGAAAACGTTGTATATCTATTCCACTACAGGTTCCCTTTCCCAATACCTTACTTTTGGCCGGATTATTCAATTTGTAGTCGTTAGATAGCCTCTGTAGGGATTCGCTTACGATCACCACGTCTGTAGCTAATGCTCCTACAAATTTTTCAATCATGATCAATAATGCCCTTTTTAATCCTTTGGCTGTCTCAAAAACAACGCCATGTCTAAAAAAAACTCTCTTATCTACTCCCGCTAAATAAGCCGCTGTAATTCCAATAAGCCCTCCTTTTGGCGAGTGTGCCACAACAATCGGGAATTTCTCTTTCCTTATAAATCTTGTCAACCTTATGATGGAGAAAGCATCTTGAATTGGTGAAATAGCCTTTAGAATCGCAACTGGAAATACTTTAAAGCCTTTTTCCTTAGCCTGTTTATAAAGATATTCATCCTCTGTACAAGCCACTGTGAAATCATATCCTTTTTTGGAAAAATAAGAAAATTGATTTCCAAAAAAGTGGTTCACCACAAATGATACGTTAATTACATGCAATACTTTTTTCATTCCTTACGATTAATTTGTCATTTGTTATGATTTTGGCCTAACGTTTTATACAGCATCAGTAATTGATTTACTGTTGTTTTCAAATCATACTGCTTAGCCTTGTCCAGGCATTTTCTCTGAATATTACTATAATAGTCTTTTTCTTCCAACGAGACTATCTTTGACACCAGGTCGGTAATATTTCCCTTTTTAAACAATAACCCTCCGCCATCGACAACCTCAGAAAGGCCAGATACATTTGAAGCTACAATAGGTAATCCGGCAGCCATTGCCTCTACGGCAGCAATGCCGAAACCTTCCCAGTGAGAACTCAAAATGCCGATATCACAAGTCTTGAGCAGCCTGTCTATGTCATTTCGAACACCAATAAATTGAACCCTATTCTCCAATCCAAGATTTAATACCTCCTCCAGCACCTGATTTTTCTGATATCCCTCCCCCACAAGGAGAAGTTTATACCGATGATCTAATCTCGACAAAGCTTTTACAACAGAGCTATGATCCTTTTCTCGCCTAAAACCTGCCACCATAATCAGAATAATGTCACTAGGGAGGTATCCAAATGTAGCCCTATCATACCCTCTAGCCCTAGCAAACTTAACTATCTCAATTCCATTGTAAATCACACAAAGCTTACTCTTATTCACCCCTAAGCTAATCAGTATATCCTTAACCTCTGGGGTTATGCAGATGATTTTTGAATAATGAAGATAAATTATTCGATCTATTATTCTAAATAAAGATGATTTCAATCTTCTATTTCCTGTACTATGCTCAGTAAAAACTAACTTAACATTAGAAAAACTTAAAAATTTTGCTACAGCCGCAAAATACATCGCCGGAAATAGATGCACGTGAACCAACTCATATTTTCGAATAATCAAAATCAGTCGAAAGATATGAATTGGATTATAGATAGAACCTTTAGATAGCGATATAATATTAAGATGCTTGCTTTTTTTTAAATCTTGCAAAAAAGGAGTGTCTTGCCCGTCCAACAATACAATATCTATTTGTAGATTTTCCCGTAATAAAGGGATCATAGAAACCAATAAACTTTCAGCCCCTCCAACACCTAAATTATTGATCACATGAAGTACTTTCATCATTTTTTAAAACTATTATTCAATAATGAGAGACTAGTATTGCCTTTAATTGCGTTTGATTTATTATTGATGCTAGCATCTAATAAAAACTTATTATTTTCAATCTTATCTAATTTATCAATTGGTTTTTCACGAAGTATAACAATATATGCACGATCTTTATTTTTTAAAGCTACTTTATCCAAATAAGAACTGATAATGCTGGATCGAAAATAGTTAGACTGAATATTGACCGGCCGTTCGCTGTTATTGAGCCCGTTGGACCAAAGATAAAAAGATACCCTATTATCTAAAAATCTATTGCCCTTTAATGCGATATTGCCCAACGAATTTTCGATGTGAATCCCCCTATCATACCCACTTATAATATTGCCGTAGATAATGCCATTTTTTGTAAAATCTTCAACTACAATCCCCCCGCGCCCTAGACTTTCAGTATGTTTAAATCCATTGTTGATATTATTATTTAGGATAGCAAAATTATTGCAATCGGACAAGTAAATCCCGTCGCCATAGCTATCTGAAGGCGAATAACCCCATACATTAACAATATTGCAATTTCTAATTTCGACTTTTTGAAATCCTAGTTTACTTACCGCTCGAGATTCCTTATTGGAAATATCAACACCATTTCCATAGAATCCATTGACCTCTATTCCATCTATCTCAACATTTTTTATATTGCTAATACCTACCCCATACGAATGTCGGAGTGAGTTAAAAAACTTATTTTTTTTCCCCAATCCCAATGCAGGACCAATGATTTTAAAGTTTCGCAATAATATAGTCCCTTTTCCAAAACTCTTTACATCGCTCCTTATAAAAAAACCTCGATCTATATCTAAATTGTCAAAAAGGATGCGTGTGGCAACAGACTCTCCTTGAATTGTGACCTTATTATCAACCTTAAACTCCACATTTAATCGTCCATGGCAACGATAATTCCCCTTACCAAATACCACTATAGAATTACTGCATTGTAAAGCTGCCATAAAACAATTATTAATAGCTTCAGTATCATCAGATACTCCGTCCCCCTTAGCTCCAAAACTATTCACATAGAAATGATCTTGGGCAGTACAGCTTTTTAAAACTATTTCGAAGATTATTATTAAAAAAATTATTTTTTTTGAAGGCATCTTTGCGTCTTTAGCACGTAAAACCATAAAATCAAAAATAAAAAGTAATTGATATCTCCGATTCCTTTAAAATTTATTATCACCACAAATAAGCCCAAAAAAACACAAAATTTATCAATTAAAATATCATTTGCCATTTTCCTGATAAGGTATAAACTATAAAACTGCTGAAAGAAAAAAAAGAGTGAGCCTATAACGCCATAATAAAACCAAAGTCTCAGATAACCAATATCAGTGCCCATATAGTATCCACTTCCATCAGTAAATTTTCCGTCGCCTATAATCCACGTCTTGAAATTATCGGGGAAGATATACATTGATTTCATATGCTCAGTTGAACTAGTACTTCCTCCGTCGCCCAAAAAAATCTCAAAAGCATGTACGAAAGCACTCGACTCGGTCAGTTGTGCTATGCCGAGATATAATACCGGAATTAATAAAACTATCAAAAATAAGCACACCAATAGTATTCTATTTTGGGCTCTATATCTCCTTAAAACACCTTTAGAAACGTCAATAAAAGGTGTGTATAGGTAAAAAATAGCTAAGCCAAAACCAATCAAAGTTGTGCGTGCGATAAAAAGGCCAGTCAAAGCAATAAATGCAAAAATAAAAATTTGAAAAAAGGCTCTTTTTTTCGATTTCTCTTGAACAATAAGAACTGCAGAACATAATAGCCCTAATGATGAAACAACTCCGCCTGTAAAAAATGATCCTATTCCTAAACCTATAAATCTCGACTGAAATTCAATAATACTATTAATCACCAATTGCGTATTTTCATCTTGGTTCTGAATCATGTTAATAACGCTGCCAACGCCAGGGAAAACGAAGCCTAATGCCGTTATCAGATTATGAAAAGCAATGGCATAGACAATCAATTTTAAGATATCGATTATTGAAAAATCAGTACCCCAATAATAAAACAATAGCTTCATCATTCCATAGGAAGAAAGCAAGTAGATTAGTGTAAGGACGATATTCTGTACAAACCAAAAATCAAAATGTTTATTTATCAATGACGAAATCAAAATAGGGAAAATGGCTAATACTGTTAGGAGTATTAACTTTAATACTTTATAATTCAAAAATATCTTTCGTTTCCGCAGGATAAAATATACACCTATTAAAGCAATAATCAACCTTGTTCTCAGAACGTAAGGTAAAGGTTTAAAGGAAATATGAAATAGGTATAAAAACGTTAATATTATACTACTTATTTTAAACCATACTTTTGCTAAAGCGCTATTATACATATCTCATTATTCTGATCATCCGTTTGAAAACAGCTAATAAGGTAAATTTATGAAAAAATAATTTCCTAAGCTTTTTAAGCGCCCCACGTTTCATATGAAAAAGAATAATTTTCAAAAATTTCTCGCCAATTGAAGCTTTGAGTGACACCAATGCTATATTCTTATTAAATCTAGCTGTCTGAACCAAAAATCGACTATAATTCAATAAATCGTGAATCATACTGCTACTAATTTCGAGCCTCTCTATTTCTGACGATAATGATAGACTATAATGCAGCTTCGACCAGCTCTCATTCAACACTATTTTATAATCGTTTAAAATAATACGATGAATACCCGAAATTTTGATATATCTATCCATGGCATCATTTGATCCAATGCTAGTTTGACTGTAGGGAAGGACTCGATAATTTAGCAAAAACGTAGGGATGTTTTTTATCTTTCCATATCTGGATAAATCATAGAAAAATTTATAGTCTTCGCAAAATTTATAATCCTTATCGAATTTGATATTATTCTCCCTTACAATATCGCCAGAAAACATGGCTAATGGATGAACAACACTGCTATTGAATAATAATTCGCTTCGCATATCGGCATCCGTAAGTGGATAGTATCTTTTTTTTCGATATCCATCAGGCGAAAAAGCTATTATTCCGCCGGAACACAAAACGAGCTCTTCATCTTCTCTAAATGCATTTAATTGAATTTCAAATCTCTTTGGATGGGCAATGTCATCAGCATCCATACGAGCGATATATTTTCCTTTGCTTAGCTCTAATCCCATATTAAGCGTATCTATCAGCCCCCTGTTCGGCTGATCTATAAAGATGATTCTATCGTCTTTGAATTTCTTAATAACTTCCATGCTATTGTCAGTGGAACCATCATTGATAATAATCAACTCAAAATCGACAAAAGACTGATCCAGAATACTTTTTATAGATTCAAAAACAAATTCATCAGCATTATAGACGGGTAAAATAACGGAAAGCAACTTCATCATACAGCCAGATAATGTTTTAACTTTCCACGAATCATCTCAATATGTTTGACATCATCATAATATTGTTGAAATACCTTCTTAAAAGTCTGGAAGATAAGATTACAGTCGATAGACTTTTCCTCAAATTCCAACAATTTTGTCACTATGGAATCGACGTTCAACGAGTCAAACTTAAGCTCAAAGTTGCCCAGATCAATATTTCGGTCAAAATCTGCCACAGCAGTAGTATAGATAGGAATTACCCCTGCGCTCAGATAAGAATTCATTTTCGTTGGAGTGGATACTTTATTTACTATGTGATTCTTCCTAAGAATAAATCCATATTTATATTTACCTAATTCTTCTTGTAATGATTCAAGAGGCACAAATTTAACAAAGACACCACTAACGTCGACCTCCTTAATAAGTTTATTAGCCCTACCACTGTCTTTTGTCAAAATAGTGAATGTCGCTTTGGGACAATATTGTTTGAACGCTTTGTAAACCTCTAGAGATTCCCTTACACATTGCCAGTTAAGAATTCCTCCTGCATAAACGAAGCTTGCGGTACTATATTTGCCTTCAACCATAAATGAATCTATATTCAAAGGTATATTGTAACAGGGCATAATTGCGCTCCGCTCATTTAAATCTGTCTTATATTTTTTCGCATAATGCTCTTTCATTGCTTGACTAACAAAAAAGAAGAAAACTGGCTTTCTAAGCAAAATAAGTTCCATTAAAAAATATTTAGTTGCTGCAAATCGACTATATAAGCTTCCTTTCCCCATCATTATCCTTTCCTCCGGAGCAACACCTTGGAACCAATGTATAACCTTTCTACACTTACCTGAAACTATAAATGGATCATTAATTCGAATAGTCACGACAATATCTTCGCTATGAATTTCATCGATTGATTCAGCATATAAGACTTCATTAATCTCTTCAATGTTTTTGACCGCACTTTTTATTAAATCACAATAGTAAGCAGTCGCCTCAAAAAGAGCACCCTTTGGCAAATAAAATACAACCCGATTTTTCATTCGTATAAGTAATTAATATTAAAAAGCCTTATCGAACTCTAAGCTTTTGAATTAAGCTATCCCTGAGACAAATAAGAGCACTTAAGATATTTGATATCTCAAAACCAAATGTATTTGTTTTTCTAAAATATAATAGTTTGCTATCTCTCATCCAAACCTTTTTTTTATCACTTAATTCCTCTTGAGACCCGCCTTCCAAATGAATGATTTTACTTTGAGGAATGACATGTACTTCCTTTTTCGCTTTAAAAACTCTGTGCGTAAGCTCAGTCTCTTCGTAATACATAAAAAAATCCTCATCAAATCTGCCCACTTTCATAAACAGTTCCTTAGGAATACAGAGATCCGCTCCCGAAACGTATCCCTTTAATCGGAGTGAGCGATCCTCAAAATTGAACACTAGATTTTTACCAAATTGGAGCTTGGAGAGAAACATAAATAATAGGTTATCAAAATCTCGTAGAATACCTGGAAGACGTCTTTCAAATGAAACGCCAGGTCGTAAATCTACTTGGTATAAATTGCCGCCGCAAATTCCTACCCTGGGATTTCTTTCCATATATTTGTAAAATTCTTTAACAGCGTTATTTAAAAGAAGAGTATCCGAATTTAAGAATAATAAATATTTTCCTTTAGCTATTGTAGCCCCTAAATTATTTCCCGCACCAAATCCTTTATTATGCTGACTTAAAATAAGTTTTACTTTAGGAAAATCAATATTAAGTCGCTCAATAGCTCTATCAGGAGAGCAATTATCAACAACTATAATTTCAAATTCCAATCCGACAGTCTTCTCATAAATAGATTTAATACAATTTACAGTTAAAGTGTAGGTATTATAGTTTACAATTATAATAGAGATATCCATAACCGCTATTTTAAATTCAAATAAATATCATAAACAATTCGTCTCCAATTATATTTCTCGTTTGCATATATCGACATCTCTTGAGCGGCAGGAAGGCTAAAATCATTACGATCAAAACTTAAGATAAGTTTAGCTAATGTCTCATCGTCTTCCGCCTTAAAAAGTCTTCCATAACGCTCATTATCGGTAATATCTCTTGCAGCTGGGAAATCAGAAGAAATAATAAAACAACCATGCGATACTGCTTCAAGCAGAACTAGTGGAAACCCCTCATGTCTAGATGTTAATATAAAAAACTTACATCTCCGATAACAATTCATTAGCTCTTCTCGATCATTTACTTGCCCTTTAAACACTACTTTATCAATTAACCACGGATTTGCTTTAAAATATTCATCGATGGAAGATTGAAAACCATTTTCCAATTGACCAATTAGAAGTAATTTCAAATTTTTAGGATTTGCAGCTTTAAAGGCCTTTAATAAGGTTTCAGTATCCTTTTGATAACTACCTAGACGTCCGACAGTTAATAAGACGTTTTCTTTTTGAAAATGGTCACTGGCTGAAGGAATCAATCCATTTGGTATATGTTTAACGCTAAATTTTCCAAACTCCTGGAACTGCTTAAAATCGTCATAGGATTCTACGCTCAACAAATCTATTTCCCCCATGAGATAATTGAAAAGTTTCCGTTTCCACGACCTTTTGTAAAGTCCGGAAAAATCAAATGTACTATCAAGATCCATTTTAAAATAAAATTTTATTCGGTTGAAAGAGAGCTTCTTAATGAAATAGGCAATAGACAACGAAAAATAATTTGGATGAAACATCATTATGATATCAAACTGTCGAATTTGACATAACAAAAAGAATAGAATATTAGCATAGTTACTTCGAAATATCTTCTTTATCCTCGCATATTTTAATCCGTGGACTTCTGTATCGAGATAAGGAAGATCTTTCGGATCGGAATAAAACGCAATAGTGGATTCAAAATAACCTTGTTTAAACAAAAAGTATGGAATAAGTCCCACATCTTTGGTAAGGTGAACATTTTCTCCCTTAGGAAAAACACATACAATTTTTTTCATCTTACTCCCAGTTTTTTTAACATAAAATCCACCCCTAATTGAATGTCTTTAATATTAAAGACGAAACCCAAAACAACAAACAAAATAACTTCTATCAAACTAATTACAACCACGCGCATTATGTAGGAGTTTATAGAGAATTGATGAAATAAAAGCGAAGAAAGTAATGCTAATCCAATCGTTACTATACCGAGGTAAATGATAAATTTTATAAATAATCTAATTACTAGCGACTTATTATAAGGATAATACGTAAACATAAATATCGCAGCAAAAAGATGAGAAAATAGAATACTAAAAGGAAAAATTTCGACGCCAAACTTATTAACAAGAGTTACATTTAAAATAATAACTGTTAACTGGGTCATTGTACCTGATAATGCATTCATTTTGTTTTTACCAATAGCTAACATACAGGTCCCAAAAACAACGTAAAGAAAAACTGTAAAAGCCGCCAGGGAATAATATTTATTTAGTTTAATAATCTCAAGTAAGGAATCGTGGTCTACGGCAGATTTACCATAAAAAAACATCATTAAATCTCCTGACCCAACAAACATAAAAACACAAAAAAAACCGATTATCAGTAAGCCTAAGCCAAAAGAATCCAAAAAAGACTTATCAAATTCATTTTTATTGTTATTTACATATAAACGTGTTATTGTTGGTGTCAATACCGTTAATACAACACTAGAGATAATTACATTTATCATATCTGGAAATTTCTTTGCAAAATCTATGATAGAAACGGCACCTGTACCAACTGAAGATATCAACTTCTTTTCAACTATGCTATTAATCTGACCTATTAAATATGGCACGAACAGCGGCAAAGCAAACAGAAAAAAAATTCTGAAATATGTAAACTTAGGTCTAAACTTTTTGAAAAGCGGGATTTTTAATTTTTTTATTTTATAAAAGATAAAGAAAATAAGTATAAATAAACTGACCATCGAGGCTACCCATAAAACATATATTCCCAACCTATCTACAAAAAAGACCAATATAAGAATATTTATGATTTGGGAACAAAAACTGGCTATTTCTGGTACAATAAATGAATCAAAGGCATTCAAAATAGATATACCAATTAGAGACGCTTGATTAACAAGTAAAATTGGGGCAACTAAACGTAACATCTCAACCAACTGTTGCCTTCGTTCGACACTATACCCTGTTGATATGATGTCTACAAAGGAATCTGTAAACAAAAATAGTATAAATACTACCAAACATGAGAACAAAAACATGTAAAACAGCAACGACTGCGTAGCTGAAATAGCCTTTGCATAGCCATCTGTTTCTTTTATGGTGACAAATTTTGCTCGAAAAACGTCATTCAAAGGCCCCCAAATCGCAGCATCTAAAGTGAGCACAAGAGAAAAAGATAATAACCAAATATCCTTTTCCATAGATACACCAAAATATTTCGCAATCAAGGTATAAGAATACAGTGATATAGGTATTTTTAAAAGTTTAAGCAAAAACAGAAGAGTGGAAATACGTCTCAAAGTATGAATTTATGTAAGAAAAACTGTTTTAAACTTTTGCATCACATTAGCAGGAGAAAATTGTTGATATTTTTCTTTCGCAGATTTTTCCAAACTACCTGACGTCAAAATTGATTTCAATTCCCTCTCAGAACTATAATAATAAGCATCATCGCCTAAAATTTCAATGTGAGATCGTTCAGGCGAGTTTCTATACGTTATTATTGGAACATCGCGTATGGCGAATTCCCCTATAGCCATTCCAAATGTTTCTCCTCGCGAACGAGCATGTAACATTGCATAACATGTATTCACAAATCTTGCTTTATATTCCAAATTGGAGTTTGGTGGGAGAAAAAATATATTTTCGTATTTACGATTTCTTTGCCAAAAATATTTTGGTCTCGTAAAATCATCCACTCCCATAAAAATAAAATAAATATTGCTATTTTCTTTCGCAATGCGCTTAACCGATTTTTGAACAAAATCAATGTCGAAACTATCTGCTCCACCATAATAGCCAAAAACTCTTGCCGTCGCTGGAATGCCTAAATCTTGATGTAGACTTTTTTCTGTAAATGGGAGATCAATAATATGAGGGACATAAGAGGCTCCCCGGCCTACCTCTTTTGCCAACCAATCTGATACGTAAGCATAAACATCACCGTGAGGTTCATTCACTTTAAATACAGCATGTATACAACATTTACATTTGTCTGTGTAAATCCCATCTTTTTCACCACTCTTGATGGCATAAAATACATCAGGTGTTTCTTGCTGTATGATTACAGCTAGCTCTTCAACTGTCTCATATGATAAAACTTTGAATCTATTTTTAAACTTCGCAATTGCTGATGCTGAATTATATAAATTAGACCTATTAAATACGATGACGGACTCATTTCCAAGCAATTCAACGTTATAATGAGCATAATCATACAAAGCCACAGATGTCCCTCTATAACTTAACTGATTTTCGTGAAAAATAACTTTCATTTTTTTAATTTTTCTAATATGGTGGCAGCTTTACCTTTTAGTCGCTGGAAAGTTGAATATTTGATTAAATCTTCGTGTTTAAAAAGCCCCTCCCCATGAGCAACTTTAAAATGTTGCCGAGGCCACCAAAATGCTATTTTTTGCTCTAGATCAATAGAATCTCCTAAAAAATCTTTAGTGACTTCGATATAAAAATCCCTCTTGAACATACAGGGATTATTTGTCCAGTTACCATATCGCGAAGTAGTAATAAAATGTTCTTTATACTTCTTAATTTTATCAGGGAATACGACGGCTGGATCTAGCCAGTGTATTGAATCCAATAAATGCGGGCTGGTAATCTGATGCCATTCATCATAATAGTCTAATTCTCTACCCTTTAAACTAAAAGAATAGTGTGGATAACCTGGATGTTTACGGTGTCTATATCGAACCACATCAACCCCTTCGTTTAATAAAGAAACACCTTGATTTAATCGTGTAAAAACGACCTCTTTCGGCTCGATTAGCTTCCAATCATGTTCTAATAATATGATATGTTCATTTTTTGCTCTGGTCGCAAGCGTAGCAAAAGCTCTACCTATACCAATATTTTCTTCAAATCCTATATAATCAACCTTAAATTTTTCCGCTATTTTCAAATCTTCGTCCGAAATTTCTTGAAAGAGAACGATAATCTCATCACAAACATCAAATAGTCCATTTTTTTTGTAGGATTTTAGAACGTTTTTTAAGTTTCTATGGCTTTTCCAGGCCAAAATAGCTATGGTTATTTTTAGTTTATCCATACTTTGATGTCCTAATTGAGTTTTGAAGTCCACCAGACAACAGAAAAAACAAATACTAAAATAATGGAACAAACTAATCCTCCTATTATCGAATAGGAGAAAACTGAGAATGTTTTTTTATTGATTGGATATCTCGGCTCATCCAAAATCTCAATCAGCGGAGTTTCTTTCATAAGGCTCATTTTCGTTAACTCTAAATTTTGAACTAATTGGCTCAAAATAGCTTTATTAGTCTCAGCGGAAAATTGAGATCGTTGGGTTGGCGCAATTCGTTGTGACTGACGGGTTGGATTTAAGTTTGGTGTCGCATCCAAAACTGTTGCCATTGCGCCAATATTGGCATTCATTACAGCCTTTACAGAGTCAGTCTTATGTTGCAGTATGGAAATATTATCTAAAGACTTCTTTGTTTTTGTTCTTAAATAAAATTCGTTAACTTGTCTTACCAATGATTCATTAAATTCTTTAGAAAAGATTTCATCAGGAGACTGTATATCAATTTTAAAAATTGCCGACTTTTTATCTAACTTTCCAACGAGGAGATTGTTCTTATTAATATCCAAAACGACTTTTTGTAAAATACTATCTCTAGATCGCTGTTGGCTCGGATCTTCGTTAATCTTAAAGTTTATAGCTGTTCGTTTTGCCGATTTATCGTCTTCCTTATCTTTAGAGGCAAATAGATTTAGATATCTATCTATCAATAATAAAGAACTGTCGCTTGGAGATGGTAATAACAATGTCGCCTCGAGCATCTTTCTAGATTTATAAAGTTCTAGAAGATTATCCCCTTGAAAAATACCTTCATTTCCATTACCCAAATCTACCCCCATCATTGAGGCAATACCAGCGTATTGTCCCAAACCGTTCCCCTTATCCCCACCCTCCAATACAAAGGTTGTGGTAGCCGTATAAATTGCTTTTTGCTTAGTAGCGTAAAAAAACCCAATAGCTCCACCCAATATACCAACGATAATTATAATATACCATTTAGACAGTAAATATTTTAGCCAAGACTGAAATTTACCCAACAGTTCCTTTAACGAAATTTCATCAACTTGATTTTCCTGAATATTTTGTGAATTTTTCATTATTCTAGCGTAACAATGATACAATAATAGCCGCCAACGAAGCAATTCCGGTCCCTAGCCCAACCCACCCCTGCGCACTCATACGCTCTCTTGGGGCGCGCTTAGGGACAATGATCTCAGCACCAGGCCTTACATCGGGATAACCACCAGCTTTACCCTTTACGGAACCATTCGCATACTGTATAAAAACACGTTTTTTCAATGCATTGTCCGTAAATCCTCCAGCTTGATTAATATAATATTTCAGGTTTTTGCCTTTGACATACACCACATTATTGGGATTTAGGACCTCACCTACTACTTTCACCGTTTCCAGTTCTTTTGGCACGTTGATAATATCACCATCCAAAACTAGAAGATCACCCTTTTCATAAGGCTTTTCCAGAATTTTATTCAACTCAATTCCGACAAGGTTACTCGGCTCAACATCATCAGCCGACATCCCTTGCTGTGATACTTTGGCAAGTGCTTTATTTTTTGCCCGTGAACTGTTTCCATCCTCGTCGTTTTCTTGTTCTTGTTTGTTATTCTTTTCTTTTCCGTCCTGGTTCAGACTATCTTGCTCCAATTCTTTTTTCAAACGTTCTTTTTCTTTCCTTTCCTCTGCTTTTAATTTAGACATACCGGTACGTCTTAACGAAGCGCCTTCTGTATAAGCATAAGTAGTCAATCCGCCGGCCCGCTTGATGATATCGGAAATACGTTCGTCCTCGCGCGAAATGGTATAAATACCAGGGTATAATACCTCGCCCTCAATGGTCACCTGCCGTTGGGTACGAAAACCGGCATCTCCTAATACAGAAATCACGTCGTAAGGCTGTAAAGCTATTGTCGGATCGGTCAGCATGCCATCTTTGATATCAACTAAAATGGTTTGCGAAGAACTGTGATCCTCAGCATTGCGCCGTTTTAATCTTCGGGCAATCTCTACGCGTGCATTTTTTGCTGCTTCAGTCAGCCCGCCAGCTTTTTGAATCACATCCCCCAGAGTAGCATTACTGGCGAAAGGCAGATCCCCCGGAAAACGGACCTCACCCTGAACAGTAAATTTATACTCATCACGCAGATCAAAAATAGAAGCGATTTCAATTTTATCCTCACGCTTTAACGGAATATCCGCGGCTGTTCCGGCCAATACTTCACGTACATTAAAATTAATTAGTTCAGCGGTATTATTGCTCTGTAAGCGGTTGATAATACCACGTTCCAAAAAGGCATCCTCACGCACACCATCGGCCATTTCAAGAACTTGTTTCAATGTCAATCCCGGTTCCAGCCCAAAAATAC
Source organism: Sphingobacterium athyrii (assembly GCF_003071065.1). GTDB lineage: Bacteria > Bacteroidota > Bacteroidia > Sphingobacteriales > Sphingobacteriaceae > Sphingobacterium > Sphingobacterium athyrii. Next base: position 208,340 of record NZ_QCXX01000005.1, read on the forward strand.
CCGGACGGAATACTGCACCCAGGACAGATACGCGATTAGCATAACGCTCCAATATCGGCTCGACAATATATTGATCTCCGCCCTTGGGCGTGTAATTTGCAAATTGATCAGCATATACATCCTGTACACTACGCTCACGGCCTGTTGTTTGCAATACTTTAATCTTCGCTGTATAGGCATTCTCCGTGAAATCGCCTGCATACCGCAAGATATCGGCTAATGACTCCCCCGCGACCGTCTCAAAAATAGCTGGTCGTTTTACTTCACCTTCAAACTGCACCCGCGCACCATAGACAGGAATATGGATAATATCTTGATCCTGTAAACGAATATTGCCCTGTTGTATACCGTTGGCCAAAAAATCATAGACATCAATCGTACTAACGACGCGGTTGGCACGAATAACTTGGATCTGACGATAGGTACCATTTTTATTAGGACCACCCGAAGCGTAAAGTGCATTAAACACCGTGGCTAAAGACGGTAGGCTATAAGTACCCGGTTTTGTCACAGCACCAGTCAAAGTAACCCGGATTGTACGGATATTACCGATGGTAACACTGACATTGGTTCTTCCCGAACGGATCGCTGGATAGGTGTCACTCAAACGTTGTTCGATCTTGCTTTTTGCGGCAGCAATGGATAAGCCCGCAACATTAATCTGCCCCACATATTCCACCTTGATCATTCCATCTGGGCTGACAGGTAATTGATAAGAAGCCTCATTATCACCTGTGATGTCCAATAAGATCTCATCATCGGGTCCAATGATATAGGAGCTCGGTGTGGCCATCCGAAGATTGGGTTCGAAAGTAATGCTATTATTTTTAAACAGATCCGCGCCAAAAATCTTTAGTTTCCCATCGTCTTGCTGAACGGAGTCTTGATTATTGGTCCGTTTATTTTGTAGGGAATCAGCTGTGCTTGTTCCTCCCACCTGACGACCAACTGCGCGCCCTGTGGTAACGGTAGAATGATTTCGCTGCGATTGATCGGGTTGCTGCTTTTTACGTTTAATTTTCGCCAAACGATCTTTAAGCTTTTGCACTTCAACAGCAGCCACCCCCTGTGCACGTGCAAAGCCATCCAGTTGGCTTTCGTCATAACCCATTAAGGCAGCTTGTTTTACGTATTGCTCTATCTGTGCATCTGTCAGATTATCTACTTTGATATTGGCAGGATTGGTCTGTGCGCATACTGAGCCCACAAATCCGATCATGCAAAACCATAATACTATTTTTTTCATTCGATATATTGGCGTTTGCCGCAAAATTAGTAAAACTATTTAATTAAATCGTTTAAAATATTTACACCAGAGGGCTTAAACTGGCATGAAAGCGTTCTTTACGCTTTTCTTAAATCCTCCACTATTCAGGCTTCTAACGTAAAAGACGGTTCTTTTGCTACGTATGGTTCCCTGTTCAATTAAATATCATTGATTTAATCGTCTTTTAAAGCAACTCAGTGACCAGGAACACTTAATGCGGACAATTCTGCCAATGGAATCCTGAAAGTTTTATTAACTTAGCGAAGTTAAGCATTAAATTAGCATGAAAAGTTCAACTCTTGGTTTTTGGTTACCGATGGGCCTGATCATAGGCCAGCTGTGGGCCTGCAACGGAAGTAATAATTCAAAAAAGGAAAGTAACGAAACAACGCCGCAAAAGGCAAGTATAACAAGTACTGCTGACAGCAGTCTGCTGCATTTCTGGGACAAATTTGACATGAACGATACAACGCAGGTGAAGAATCCGGACATCGGCGAGCAACAACTGGCTAATTTTATCGATCTGTTGTCGAAAACACCTGATTCGACCATGCGGGATAAGGCGGTAGACCTGATGCTGGACAAAGCCAAATCCAATCGGCCGAGTTTTGACCATTTCATTAAACTCTATGAGCGTTACCTATATGATGGCAATTCACCCATGCGGAATGACATTGTCTATGAGTCGGTGCTACGCTATCTAATCAAAACGGATCTGCTGTCGGATCTGGAAAAAGAGGCTTATCGGCCGATCTACAAATTGATACTACGCAATAAAGTAGGACAGCCTGCAGAGGACTTCAATTACGAGCTGGCCAATGGCAAAAAACAGAAACTATCACAGACAAAAGCAAAATATACCTTTCTGATCTTTTACGACCCAGAGTGTTCACATTGCAAAGAAACCATCCATCAGCTCCGCGATACGCCAGAATTGGTCCAGCTGTTTGAACAACGACAGGTGCAGGTGCTGGCCATTGACCCTTGGGGCGACCGCAACAAATGGAAGGATTATATACCCGAAATTTCCGAAAAATGGATCAACGGTTTTGACAGCGAGAGCAAGATCTTATCGTTCAATCTATATGATCTCAAAGCTTCGCCAACCATCTATCTTCTGGATGAAAACAAGAAAGTGTTATTGAAAGACACTTACCTGCAACCGGTGATTCAATATTTTGTACAACCCAATCAATAGGATATGACCGAACATTCGGAGGACAATAAGACACGTATCATTTCCAATGCGCTTTATTTTAGCGAAGTACAACGTATGCTGGATGAAGGTAAGGAGGTCCGTATCCGTATCAAAGGGGGCAGCATGCGCCCATTTATTCAGGATGGCGATAGTATCTTGCTACAGGCTTACCGTGGCGGGGCTCTGCAGCCAGGCAGTAACCTACTGGCCAGGCATCAGGGAAAGTATGTTTTTCACCGCTATGTGGGGAAGAAAAATGGACAGATCGTCCTGGCCGGGGACGGCAATCTCGTGCTACGGGAGTATATAGATCCCATAGATATTATTGCTGTCGCTTTGGTTCACTTTCCGCAAAATTCACCGAAGGAAATAAATTTAAATCACAGCCGGGCAAGATTCCGCGGCCTAGCCTGGTATCATATCCGTCTGCTTCGACGGGTTGTGGCAAAATTGAACCGCATGGCACAGCCGTAAAACAAATTATGCTGATGAAAAATAATTATTAACTTTGGTTTTATTTATTCTATTTTGTCCTAACATATCCTTTTTCCATGAACATAACATCCGAAAACAGGATATGACCATTAAAAACAGATAATTTACATATGAAATTACGATCGGATTTAGTATTGAGAACAATTGGTTCAGATCATTTAATTGTTGACCCCAGTCAGGATAGCATTGACCTATCAACCGTGTACACGCTGAACAGTTCTGCGGCATGGCTTTGGGAACAACTTAAAGGAAAAGAGTTTGATCAGACAACAATCGTTGAGCTGCTCTGCGATAATTATGAAGTAGATGTGGAGCAAGCACAATCCGATGCCAAAGTACTACTTGGAGATTTCGAAAAACAGGGACTATTGGAAAAATAACCTTTCCATTGATCTATCCAAATGAACAATAACAGCCTGAAACAGCATGCGCGCTGGGCATGGTCGATCAGCGAGGGCTATCGCGGTAGATTGCTTCTTTACTTTGTATTGGAGCTGATATGCATCGGTCTCTCCCTTGTCTTTGTATACCTGTCCAAAAAAGCGGTAGATGTGGCTACCTCCCCAGGAGAATTGCCACTCAAATGGTTGTTGATCGGCATTATAGGCAGTATTACGCTCAATGTGGCTATTAAAGGTTATTCGGGCCGCCTGCTGGAACGGATCAAATTGATGCTGACACTCCAGTTACAACGTCATATGCTCGATGCGCAGATGTTATCGGTATGGCGCTTGATCAAAAACTGGCATACAGGTGATATCCAGATCCGGATTCAGACAGACTGTGAAGAAGTGGCCAACACCATCGCCAGTACCGTACTTTCTTTCGTATTGACGATTATCCAACTATTGGCTTCTGTGGGTTTCTTGTGGTATATGGACCCCATGCTGGCCCTGATGATCCTGGCCATCTCCCCCCTCTTTGTCTTTTCAAAAATTTACTTCCGTAAAATGCGCAAACTCAGCAAGGAGGTCAAAGAGGAGGAAAGTAATTTTTCAAAGGTCCTCCAGGAAAATCTGCGCTTCCGCCTGCTGATCCGTGCCATGGGTATTTTCCCCAAAAGGCGTGCGAAGTTGACCGAAACGCAACAGCAGCTCTTTATGCTAAAAATGCGTCAGATCAATTTTTCGACGTATACGCAAGGAGCGATGAAGGTGGCCATGAACGCGGGTTATTTGGTCGCATTTATCTGGGGGGTCTATCGGCTACAATCGGGGCAGATCACCTTCGGAACAATGACGGCTTTTTTGCAACTGGTGGCGCGCATTCAGAGCCCAATTCTTGCCTTGATCGGCTATATCCCCGGCTTCGTCCGCTTTCGTGTATCCGCAGACCGGCTCTTGGAATTACAGGAGGGTGAGATTGAACCTCAGGTAGAACAGGAGCGATTAAATGGGACGGAAGAGCTGCGTATCAGGGACCTGTCTTTTCGCTATGAGGATAAGTGGGTATTGCAGCAGCTAAACCTCTCACTAAAAGTGGGCGAGCCAACGGCAATTATCGGCCCGAGCGGAAAGGGAAAAACAACGTTAATCCGTCTATTGCTGGCATTGCTCAAAGCTGAAAAAGGAGACATCACAGTGGTTGACCGCGACGGTGAAAGATCGCTAGAAGCAAAACACCGTGTCAACTTTGCCTATATTCCGCAGGGTAATTCGCTTTTCAGCGGAACGATACGGGAAAACCTCATGCTTCATGTGAAAGAAGATAGCCCACTGGATATTGATAAAGCCCTTTGGCTGGCCTGTGCCGAATTTGTATATGATTTTCCAGATGGTGTCGACACGTTAGTGGGCGAATCAGGAATGGGCCTATCGGAGGGACAAGCCCAACGTATCGCCATTGCGCGTGCTCTGATGCATGACGGTGATATCTGGCTCTTTGATGAAGTTACCTCAGCGCTGGACCGGACAACCTCGGATACACTAACGCATCGCCTGCTGGAATATGGAAAACATAAAATATGTCTATTTGTAACACACGACCTGAATCTGGCGGATAAATGTCCGCATCGCATCTACCTCGATTGAGGAAGATCGGAATGGCAACATATCAACATCAATAAAAGAATCTGGATATTTCAACTAATATCAATAGATTAAAACAAACCGAGCTTGCAAGCTCATGAAGTAATTAATCAAAAGATGAACTAAATCATGGATATCACCAAATCACCTGAGTTCGCTCGAACCCGCTACCATATTGCGGAATTATTGCTGGAATTTAACCACCCTAAGGAATTTCCCTTATATCAACTTCTTCGCTCCTTCCAGGATTTTCACTGGGTAGGTACCTATAAAGCTGAAATTGTCATCAATATCAGTTTGGACAAGGCTCCGGTAACAGCCGATATGGGGACATTACGCACAGATGACTCGATCGCCTGGGGCGACCGATTCCGTTTTTATGAAAAGGGTGATACTTTTATTACGACCATTGTAAATGAGAAGGGCAATGGCACATGGTACCAATACAGTAACCGTAACTTTGAAGAATCGACGATCTATGTCCCTGAGAGTTCAGCGGATGAACAGAGTGCCGTGATCACCTGGATGTCCATGATGATATTTGGCCAGGCCAGCCTCCTGCATGATACCATTATGCTCCATGCTTCCGTGGTCAACCACAAAGGCGAAGGAGTTGCTTTTTTAGGTAAAAGTGGAACCGGAAAAAGCACGCACAGCCGGCTTTGGCTGACACATATCCCCAACACATCACTGCTGAATGACGACAACCCTGCTGTCCGCATCAGGGAAGAGGGTATTTTTATCTATGGGACGCCCTGGAGCGGCAAGACGCCCTGTTATAGAAATCAGCTGCTACCACTCAAAGCATTTGTACGGCTGGAACAGGCTCCGGCCAATACATTTACATGGCAGCCCGGAATCAAGGGCTTTATTGCGGTGCTCCCGAGCTGTACAGCAATCCGATGGAACAAAGATCTTTTTTCCGGGATGAATACAATTCTGGAAAAAATTGTAGGCGAAATACCGGTAGGTTATTTACAGTGCCTACCCGACGCTGCTGCTGCCAAACTGTGTCATTCATCAGTATTTAGTAGTTAGTAATTAGTATTGAGCCTTCTGTTAAATTAAAAGGTCACCGGATAACAATGATTATCCAGTGACCTTTCGATCTCTCCTTTAGTTATCATCATACAGTCAAGTGCTCTTAGCGCACTGTGCCAGCACTAACTTATTTGCTTCTTGTCTTGATCATACCCCGCTCTGGCCTAGTATGCATTTTGCCTTGATCCACGGTTTGGATCGCTCGGGAAGAAATACTGCGCAATGCTGCCCGGGTTTTGGTCGACGGAGCCGCATCCGCTAAAGCTGTTGCCAGCATTTTCTCCGCAGGATCTCCGACATCGGCTGAAACATCGTCACCGACGCCAGAAATATCAGGAACAAGGCCATCCCAATAATCACGCAGGTCTCGGTCAGTACCCTTGTTATATTTTTCGCCAAGATTTCCGCGTGCGTTCTTCAGGATAAATGAAGCTGGCCAATAAGATACTTTGTCGCGGACTTTCTGCTCGAAAAACCCAACGGGCTTACCATATGTTCTTGATTCGGTGGCAATGATCTCAACCGGAAGGTGCGGAGTAAGCACATTGATCAGCATCTCCGCGGCTGAAGCTGTCTCTTCACTCACCAAGAAATAAACTTTATTGAGATTTAAGGCACTTCGTCCGTCGAAGTAGGTATCATACATATTCAGTTGATCTCTTAAGCTCTTTGCTGCATCCGACTGCATGTACTTGTTCATTTCATAGGTCAGCATCAACTTACCTTTGGTTTTGGCACCACCGATCTTATCTGCAATATAAATAGCCGCGTCTACATAGCCCCCGCCATTGTAACGCAGATCAACAATCAGGCTTTTGATCTGTTTGGCCTCATATTCCGTAAAGGCCGCATCGATATTTCTCTGATTTTGATTGTTATTTTCAATTTCCTCAAAAGACGATAAGGCCAGATAACCGATATTATTGCCACTATTGAGGTAAATCGTATCCTTATAGACTGGATTGATGACGTACGAATTGTTATAGTTCATCGGCTTCTCGAACAGCTTATTATCAGCACGTTTGACCTGAAGAGTGAGGTTTGCTGCATCTAATGCGTTATTGATATTATTACGCAATCGGCTGTAGGCTGCAGGATCCTTTACCTCGCAGCTTCCACCCGGGTCCGGACAGCTGACTTCGATCGAATAATTTTCCTTGTCATTATTGACAGATGTGATAATATCGGCCCGTTTAAACCCAGCAACCTGTGCCGGAGAACCACCTTCCACAAAGGAAATAAAGGGTCGTGCGGTCTTGCTGTCTATCGAAAACCACTGCACAGATATGCCATAGCCCTCGTTGTTATCCATCTTGGTACTGGCCTTTTCGGCGATATTGTAACCGTTGATACCTTCCATAAAGGAAAAGCGGTCAAAAACCCCCGAGTAACCGGCCGCCACATGGACGGGTGTCAGCCTTTTGAGTGCATCAAGCACATTGCTCGCCGAACCATATTGATCGGTATATTGAGCCGGATCTTTTAAATAATCCGGAATAGATCCATCCGCCCATATGGAATAGAGTTTATAATATTTATAAATATCGTCTTTGATAAGCTGACCTTCGGTGCGGTCAGTTGGTTCGGGCTCCGGTTCGGGCTCAGGATTATCCTTTTTACAGGAGAGAATTAAAAGGCCGGAGAGCAATATCGTAGCCAGACGCCCTACTTGTTTTACACGCATTGTGTTCATACTTGAAACATTTGTAAAACAAACATAAATAATTTTAGCTGATCCGCAATGAAAAAAAACGCACTGACTTTGGGAGTGTCAGCGCGTTTACTACCTATTGAAAAACGTTATCAGAACAATCTTTCAAAGGAAAAGTTTTGAAAAATAAATAATTGTTTATTTCAATTTATTGATGTGGTAAACCTGTGTTACTCCAGGGTCAATCTCAGCACCTTTTTTAACCGTATTATTTTTAATATTATATTCGTAAATAAACCATTTTGCAGCTGGCGTTTTTACGGCTGTATAAAGATTGCCATCTTGAATCAGGTTGATGGTCGTCGTTGGATCTCCGCCCGTCATTTCCGCCAGGTTGGCCACAATTTTCTGATTGGCTATATCGATGACATAAGGTCTGATATAAGCCTTACCATCACCTAACCAAGCGAGGTCACCACCTTTTACCGCATAATCTTTTAGGTCGTATAAATAGCTCTTGTCAAATTCGTATTTTCCATTGTTGACACGCATTAGCGCAAAAGTTCCATCAGTTTTGCCGCGGGTTAACAGATAAAGGTTATTGTTGTCATCCAGGAACGAATAGTTTTCTCTTTGCCAGTGCCCTGCAACATAACTTGCACGATCGTCGCTCATGATATGCCCATTGGCCATGCTTGGGTAATCACAGATGTAAGCGTAAGCTTTCTTGCTGACCACATTGTAATCCGAGTCATAATAAAATAAGCCAAAATAAGCTTTACCGCCAGCAATACGCATACTTGTCACATTGAGAATGGTCGGATCGACTGTGCCATCTTTCTTATATACCGTGTAATCCAAGGTCGGAATCTGCGCTTTTAAGGTTTTATTGAGCGTCATATCCTTGGTATTCATAAAGTAAATGTCTTTCTCAAATATTTTTTTCTCCAGGTTGGCATCACTGGCACCTGTGGATGTGAAGACAATTTCGTCAGTGGTACTGAACTGGCTCGCCATCTTTCCAAGGTAGAACGCACTTGGGAATGCGTAATTATCGACCTCTTTAAATACAAGACCTTGAGGTGTTTCTACCAATTGGTGTTTACTGAAACGTGTACCATCGTTGGACAAGTAATAGAAACCATTAAAAATATAAGCATAACCGGCATAACGCGCTTGAGGTAAGTTGCCGGTGATGTCGACCCCTTTATTGTTGGCAGGCGATAATAAAGTATCTTTCATGATCTCATCAGTCGTTAAAAGATAAGATCCAGTTGCGGTGGCCACCCACACGGAATATTCAGACGCTTCAGGTGTTGTCACTTCTGGAACGCTCGGGCTATCTTTGCAGGATGATAGCATTAGTGCTGCTAATGCACAATAGCCAAATAATCTATTTTTTTTCATGATTATAAATGATGTTTGATTAATTATAGTAGGGAAACTCTAAATTTTACATAAAATGCCCGTCCGGGTTTTTGCAGACGGAAGTTGTCATAGGAGCGCTCATCAAAGATGTTGCGGGCCTCGCCGGAAATATTATAACGGTTGCGGTTCCAAGAGTAGCTAACCAACAAGTTGTGGACAAGTTGTGTGGGAATATAGTTCTTGGAAGCCAATGAACCCAGGTGGCTATCGCTTAAGTAAAACCATTTGGTGTACAACGTGGTCCAGTTGATCTGTGTACGGCTACCTTTGCTGAACCAATCGTTTTGTGCAAAGCCCAGATCCAAATTGCCATAAACCCATGGTCGGTTTGGAATCTGGTATCCATAAGTCAAACTTACCTGCTGGTTGGTCTCATCGGTATATTTCTGATTGTCGATGGCTCGGTCATAACTTCCATTTATTGCGGCCGTAATAATGTCTTTATAACCGTAGCGTGCTTCGAAACTTCCACCATAGATCTTGACGCCCGGAATATTGTAATACTGAAATTTGTCCTGACCATTATCGGATACAATGCGTGTATTTTGGTAATCTTTTGCCAGGCGATAAAAACCGGAAAGATCGACATTGATAAAATGGTTTTCGTTAAAGAAGGTATTGTAGTAAAAACCCCCGTTGAGATTGTCGCTCTTCTCAGGCTTTAAATCCCAATTGGGAAGAACATTAAAATTATCACCATATATGGCGGTCATCTCAGGTAGGTTATAAGCCCGTTCGGCCGAGAACTTTACACCACCATCCTTGAAAATACGATAGCGAGCAGCTGCACTATACCCTTTATACCCCAAATATCTTGTTTGTGTAACGATGTCACCACTCAAGTATTGATTGTTAGCGTCAAATTCCCGTTCATCAATCTTTTGGTAGGTATCGATGCCATAGTATTTAAAGGCCAGGTTGGCAACCAAGCGTTTGTCAAACCATTGACTTTGCCAAGCTAAGCCAGCAATATGTTTCACCAGATTCTTCGGTAATCCGGAAGTATTGTGATTTAAGATCTTATCATAGGTCTGACGGTCATTGGTACTGATATTATAATTTAGGTTTAAGCTCTGGTTGCGGCTCTCATCAAAATCGTAGTTTAAGTTTATTCGTCCGAGGACACTACTGGTATTATCTTTAATATATTTCTCCGGGTTGGGAGCATTTCCTGTCGTATTGGTTATTGGAACACCATCCCACTGATAGTTATATTTTGCTGTATCCCTGTTGCGGGTAACATTATAGCCATAATTGGCATAAATATCGGCATATAGACGCTCCACGAGAAAGTTTTGCTTTTTGAAGCTTAGGGTCGGCATCATGTAGACCGATTCGGTCCAGTTGCCACCATAGGGATTATTGATCGTTGCACCGAGTTGATTTTGTTTATTGTTGCCCGAATAGGTCAGTCCCACAAAAAACTGATCGGCCCAGCTTTTATCGCGTAGCCCCACCTCAATCTGACCCATGCTCGAATAGTAACGGTCATGAAATCGCCTAGCCTTGTCGATATTGACAAATTTGTTATTGACAACTTTTTGAACAAGTACGCCATACTTCTCCTCGGTATACATATTGTAATCGTTGTCCGAATAGTTGTAAAAAGCATTTGTACGAACCGATAGTTTACTTTTCGGATTGGTGTACATGCCCACTAAAGACGCTTGATGCGTATTGAAGGAGCCATAGCTATAGCTCAGATCAAGAAAATGCCTGTTGCGCTGTTTGGTGATAATGTTGACGGCACCACCCAAAGCGTCTGAACCTAAAAATGCGGGAACGACCCCTTTATAGATTTCGACACGGTCGACTAGATTGACAGGGATATTATTCAGGGACATGGCTGGTCCGAAATCATCCATGGGAACGCCGTCTATATAAATTTTTGCTGCGAGACCGTTGATACGAAACACGAAATTGGATCCCACGCCGCCATCTTCACGAATGGTGACGCCAGGCGCGGTACGTAAAATTTGATTGATATTGGCCGTTTGATTGGCATAGCGGTTCATATCGATCACACTGACATTAAAGCCTGATCGCTTGATTTCGTTCACACGGCGCTGATTGTCGGTTTGCCCCTTTACGTTGGCAACTTCAAGAACGCGTTCATCTTTTTTGAGCTGGAAGTCTTTGTAGGTTTCATTGCTTTTCAATACAGTACTTTGCGTGACATAACCTACCGAAGTCACTTCCAATTTTGGCTGCTGTTTGCCATCAGTTTGCAGTTTATAAAAACCGTCCACATCGGTAGAGGTGCGCAGATTGGTGCCGACAATAGTGACTGTAGCGCCTTCGACTCCTTTTCCGAACAGGTCTTTCACATAACCTGAAAGGGATGTTTGTGCCTGGGCTAGGCTCGTGACGAAAAATAGGGATATAAAAGAAATGTAGGTAGACTTAAGCATGGTAGTCGCGTTATTGAATTGTTTTTAATAGTGACATTTTCATTCGAATTTTTACCGCATGATAGTCTTGCCTTCCACTGTTCAAGGCAATACGTTTTTCAAAGCGGGACAAATATAGTTTTATTTAGATTAATTACAAATAATAATTTAACATTTTATAACATTTTCGCCTCTAACGCGCCTAGACCTAGTATACTGAACAACTTTATTAGTAGGCTTGGCAATTATTATGCTCATAGTCCACACGAACCATCGAAAAGTTTTCCAAGCGGCGTTCAAGGCACTTTTGTGTAGGAATTAGTTTTGAATGGCGGGCCCAAAAGGGCATCGAGGAATAAAATCAAGCAAAATGGGAAGGCATACTTGCAAAAAAAGATATTATTAATATCTTTGCATTGTTTAAAATCAATCTAAATAAATATAAAGGTTTGTTTTAGATCTAACAATTATCTAACACATGTATACTATATTACTTCTGCTCATTTTTGCTGGTAGTTTTTTCTGGTACAGTTCATCAGAAAAAGTCAAGATCAAGCATGCTCCAGCGCTCATACTCCCCCTGATGGGTGATAAGATCCGCGCGAAGATACTGAGTATCGTCCTGCTCGGCCTTTCCTGGGTACTGACCATGTATTTACAGGGGCTTCTTTCGGGAACATTAGCTTTTGGTGCTTATAGCATGGGATTTTTCAGTTTGATCGTGCTTTTATGGCCTTATCGATATTTTCAATGGAAACAGCTCGCGTTTGTATTTTTATTCTCTCTTTTTCTGGAAACAATTATTTTTTAAATCATGCCAGCCAATAAAAAATATTTGAGCAGCCCATTCCAGCGTTTCTTAAAATTGACCGCAGGATTTTTTGGGGGTTATTTTGTCATGCTCTACTTGCACCTTTGCCTGACCAAATTATTTGATAAAACGGATATATTGATTACAGCTTATGTGACGGGTTTTATCGCCTGGGGAATATTATTACTTGTCGCCTTTCTCTCCCGAAGCGGTTGGTTGATCTGGGGTATCTACTTGCTTTTGATTGCGCTATTCTACAGCATCTTTATTTACCTATAACCACCTAACCTATGAATTTAAGACGTTATAATATCTACTTCAATACGCATACCATCTCCGGGATAATCATCTGTGCGATCTTGTATGTGATCTTTTTTGCGGGATCTTTTTCATTTTTCAAAAATGAGATCAACGCCTGGCAAAAAAATGAGTCGGACAAAGGTGGGACCTACCGAAACATGGTTTTTGACCACCTCCTGGACTCTATTGGCCAAATCAAAGAGCTGAAAGGAAGGGATATTACATTTTATATGCAGCATAATGGCCATGCAAGTTATGTCAATATCGGAGCCTCACAGGATACCATAGTTGCGAATAAAGCGAAGGCGGTCGCTGCACAAAAAGAATTGGCCGAAAAGAAACGGCTCGCAGCGACAACTAAAGGTACAGCAGTAAAAGACGCAAATGCCAAAGATGAAAAAAAGAAAAGACGTGGTCGCGGTCGGCGTGGAAATGAAGATTCCATGTATTTTTCTTATGACCTGGCCACAAAAAAACCGTCAGATTACAGCGATGGTTATACGATGGGTGAATTTTTGTATCGCCTGCACTTTTTAGCACCGCTTAACCAAATCGGGATCAATATCGGCAGACCCTTCGGATATACCCTTGCGGGCCTGGTTTCATTTATCTTTCTATTTGCTCTGATATCTGGCCTGATGCTCCACTGGGACAAAATAAAATCAAACTTTTTTGTATTCAGGCCGGGAAACAAGTGGAAAACCGTCTGGACCGATATGCATACAGCACTCGGCGTGATCGGATTCCCGTACCAATTTATGTATGCACTGACAGGTATTGTTCTTATTGTTAATTCGGTCCTTATTATTCCCTTTAGCAAATACCTCTATGACGGGAAGGAGGATGAAGTATATGCTGCCCTTGGGTATAACGACAATACAAAATACACCTATCTGTACGAGCCCCTCACGACAACCTTTAAGATGGGGGATTTTTTGGATAAACTGGAAAACAAATGGCCCAACAGCCATATGAACCGCATCTTTATCAAAAATTATGGTGACAAAAGCATGCATGTGGTTGCGTTGTACGATGCTGATATCGATAAAAATTTTGCCGGCTCAGGTCGGATGGTCTATCGTGTAGCGGATAATAAAATACTTTTCGAGAAATCGGCTGCCGAAAATGGCTCCTACCTAGATTATATGAAAGGATTTATTTACCGCTTGCATCTTGCTGATTTTGGTGGCTATCCGATCAAAATCATCTACTTTGTTCTGGGTATTATGGGCTGTTTTGTAATTATTTCAGGTATTCTGATATGGCTGGTTGCACGTGATAAAAACAATATCCCGAAACGCAAGCGCATCTTCAATTTCTGGGCCGCCAATGTATTTATGGCTGCTTGTCTAACCATGTTTCCGGTTACCGCAGCAACCTTTATCGCTGTTAAATTGGCGACGAAGGTGGACCAATCTTTTATATTTCACGTTTATTTTTATAGCTGGCTGGCTTTGGGAGTCTTTTACATTATCCGTAGAAATATCGGAAAAACCAATCGGGAGACTCTTCTACTAGGCGCAGTGTTGTCATTAGCGGTACCAATTGTCAATGGTTTAAAAACCGGAAACTGGATTTGGGAAACGTTTCGTTCGGGCGCAAATGACATTTTACTGGTGGATCTCCTTTGGTTGTCTTTAGGGATCATCGGCTTGTTGATCTTCAAAAAGATGGCGCAAACAGCCAAAAAAGATGCCGCGAATGGTCAGGATACAGCTACGCCTAAAAGCAAAGAGCAGACTGTTGCTGACGACAGCGGCAATAGTCCAACAAAGCCTTTGTCTCCAAAAAGGTCATTTGTACCTAAAAATACCCGCACGACAGAAGCATAATTTCGTTGTTCATATTCGCAAATGGCGGGCCTACAAGCTCGCCTTTGTTATTTTATGCGACCTCCTGGCTTTAATATCGGTACTTCTCTTTCCACTTGTCGCGTAGACTCTGGCGGATCTTCTCTTCTTGCGGATTTTGTCCGGGTTCATATAATTTTACGCCACTGACTTCCTTTGGCAGAAATTCCTGTACCACAAAATTCCCGGGAAAGGCGTGTGCATATTTATATTCTGCTCCATAATTGAGTTCTTTCATCAACTTGGTTGGTGCATTGCGAATGTGCAGGGGCACAGACAAATCACCCGTTTGCTTCACCAGCGCCTGGGCCTTATTGATAGCTTCGTACGAGGCATTACTCTTAACTGAGGTGGCCAGATAAATAACGGTTTGCGACAGAATAATACGCGATTCGGGCCAGCCGATTACATTCACTGCCTGAAAACAGTTGTTGGCCAACAAGAGCGCATTGGGATTGGAGTTGCCAATATCCTCGGATGCTAAAATCAGTAATCTACGGGCGATAAATGAAGGGTCTTCTCCCCCCTCGATCATGCGCGCCAGCCAGTACACGGCAGCGTTGGGGTCGGACCCACGAATAGACTTAATAAAAGCTGAAATAATATCGTAATGTTGTTCGCCCGCCTTGTCGTATATCGCCATGTTCTGCTGCACCTGCCGCAGGACAAAAGCATTCGTAATCGGCTCCCTGTGGAGAACTGCCGCATTGACCACAAGCTCAAGCACATTCAATAGTTTGCGCGCGTCACCCCCTGAAAGCCGCAAGAGGGCTTCATATTCTTCGACGACAATATTTTGTTTGCTGAGGTATTCATCTTCGTGCAAAGCTTTCTGAACCAATCCGATCAGATCTTCTTCCGAGAGATGTTCAAGCACATAAACCTGACAACGGGAAAGCAATGCTGATATGACCTCAAATGAGGGGTTTTCGGTGGTGGCACCGATCAGTGTAACCAAGCCCCTTTCGACAGCGCCCAATAACGAGTCCTGTTGGGATTTGGAAAAACGGTGGATCTCATCAATAAACAGAATGGGCTGATCTTGATTGAAATTCATCAGCCGCTCCGCTTTGTCAATGACCTCACGGATATCTTTTACACCCGCCTGTATGGCGCTCAAGGAGAAAAAGGGTCTATCCAGCTCTTTCGCAATTAACAGCGCCAGGCTTGTTTTTCCCACCCCTGGAGGGCCCCATAAGATCATCGAAGGGATATTTTTTTGTTGAATCGCATGATACAGGACTGCATCAGGGCCGACAATATGTTGCTGTCCCACATAATCAGTCAATTGATGTGGACGCAGTCTTTCTGCAAGCGGGATACGTGTTGCCATAACACAAAATTAGTATTTAGTATTGAGATATAGGTATTGAGATATCTTTAACATTTTTTCACATAATTTTTCGTCATATTTGCTCTAATATGTTCTTTATGGTTGAGCAGAGAACGATAAATTGCTTTTCGCTATACAATTTATCTGAGTTTGCTCTTGTATAAGTTCTTTATAGCAGAAAATAATAAAGTTTGCTCTATTGTATTTAAAATGCTTGTGGAAGCAGACCTGAGCTTGCCAGCTTATTGAAGATAAAACGATAAATTGCTTTTGGCATGCAATTTATCTAAGTTTGTAATACACGTTTATGACGACGTAATCATTTTAAAGGATGACAAAATACTGGACCCGACTTCTGACTGCCCTAATCCTGACCCTTGGAATGAGCGGTAAGGTGGCGGCACAGCAAGCCCCAAAGGATTATACGGGGGCGATAAAAAAATATGATGTTTCTTTTAAAGGTGTAGGCCCGGAGGTATATTTCCTGCCTCCTCCAAAGACTGAAAACGAAATTATTGAAGATAATTATAGTGATAAAAAGGGCTTTAGCAAGGAAATTGCCAGACAGCTGCTCTTCCAACGCCTGTTACTGCAATTGAAAAGCACCAATAACATGGGGCATTTTCAATACCTGATAAACCCCGTTCCTGTCGATGCCGCAGCATGGAATAATGCCATCGAGAACCAAAAGAAATCTGAAAACTGGATTGCGGGTTACGCCCTGGCGAATGAGGCTGCGCTATTTGCCATTAAAAATAACGACAGCAGCAATGCCTCAAAATTCCTTTATGATGCCCTGTCATTGGCCAACCGTACCGACAATAAAGATGACATTGCTACAATCAATCTGAATCTGAGTAATTTTCAATTGTACAATGGAGACTTTATCAAAGCGGAAGAAAGTGCCCAAAAATACCATAACCATGCGACAGTCAGCAAAAGCTATCTCGAACAGGCTAATGCTTGGTTATTAATTGCCATGGCACGTGCAGGACAAGGAAACTTTAAAGCCGCGGAAAATAACATTATCCGAAGTGCCATTCCCCTATTCAATAAATCAAAAGCCTATGAAGGCAAAATATTCGCCTGGGAAATGCTTGCGGAGATTTACTTTAAACAAAATAAATACACACAGGCACAGTGGTTTTTGCTGCAGGCACGCGATCTGGCCAATGCAAAAAAACTGAGCGGCGAACTTGCGGAGATCGAATATTTACTTGCGGCCTCCAAACAAAAGGACGGTAATTACAAGGTCGCCATCAAAGAATTTATTCAGGCCGCTGAACTGGCCTCCAATGAGAATAACAAACAGCTCTCATTGGCGATATTGGACAAATTGGGCGAAGTATACCTGGTTCTGGAGGATTATCCATCAGCAGACCAGACTTACAAAGCGTATACCCAGCTGAAAAATGAATTGTATAATTAATCGGCTGTGATCAGATCATAGCAACCGTAGGAATAAAAAAGTAAGAAATAAATTGTATTTTAAGCTTTTTGTAAATATTAAAGGATAAATCAAATAAATTTTTAGAATCTATGTCAATGTGCTATGAATTTCACTAAATTTAGCACGCTTATCAATAAGAGCTGAAAATTTTTTTTATAAAATGATTATTAAAACTGTCGAAAATATGTTTAGGAAACTCATATTTGCACTTTTTGTGGTATCTATTGTCTCCTGTGGATCAAAACCGCGGGTGGCGCTTCCAGATGATGGCGGCCTCAAGCCGAGTACCCAGCATCAGATCATCGCGAAAGAAGTGATTGGATTATTGGAAAATGCGAGCTACAAAAAGGTCAAAATGAATGATTCGGTATCTGGAATTATCTACGATAATCTGATCAAAGGATTAGACCAAAGCAAGAATTACTTGATCCAGTCGGATATCGATGAATTTCAGGCTTACAAGAGTAATCTGGCTCAGGATATGAAAGATGGCGATCTTTCTGCTGCTTTCCATATCTTCAATATCTACAAAAAAAGATATTTGGAAAGAATGCAATATGCGCTTTCTGAAATAGACAAAACACATGACTTCACCAAAGATGAATTCTATCAACCCAACCGGGAAAAATTAGGCTGGTTCAAAACTGATGCCGAGGCGAACGACCAATGGCGTAAACGGGTGAAGTATGACTTATTGAACCTGGAAACAGCGAGTGGAAAATCTACGGACAGTGCCAAAACCAAACAGGTGGAAACATTGAAGAAACGTTATGTGAATTTAATTTCGCAGACAAAAAAATACAATTCCAATGACGCCTTCCAGATTATTATGCAGGCGCTTACGGATGCCGTGGATCCGCACACATCTTATTTCAACCCATCCTATGCACAGGCTTTCAATGAAGGCATGGCAAATACTTTTGAAGGCATTGGCGCAAGACTCATGATTGACAACGAGGCCGTAAGCATCAACGAAATCATTCCCGGCGGGCCGATCTTTAAGGATAAAACCATTCAGGTGAATGACAAGATCATCGCTGTCGCACAAGGTAAAGATGGCGAATTTGAAGATATCATCGGCTGGAGACTGGATGCAGCAGTAGCCAAAATAAAAGGACCTAAAGGAACCATCGTAAGGCTTAAGATTATTCCGGCCGGACAACCAATGAACTCGCATCCGCGCATTGTTTCCTTGGTCCGTGAGAAAATCGTCGTTGAGGAGGAATCCGCGAAAAAAGAAATCATGAACATCAAAGGTTCCGATGGCAAGATGTATAAAGTCGGGGTGATCAATATTCCTAAATTTTACATGGATTTTGATGCCTACAGAAGACGTGATCCAAACTATAAAAGTACAACACGGGATGTAAGATTAATCTTAGACACCCTGAAACAGGCGAAAGTCGATGCCGTACTAATTGATTTACGTTTCAATGGCGGGGGATCACTTCCGGAAGCAATCGACCTGACAGGATTGTTTATCGACAAAGGACCTGTGGTACAGGTACGAGATACCAAAAACAATATTGATGTCGAAGAAGACAAAAATGCCGGTGTGACCTGGGACGGTCCACTAGGTGTGATGATCAACCGCTTCTCGGCCTCAGCTTCTGAAATCTTCGCCGGTGCAATTCAGGATTATGGCAGAGGGGTAATCCTTGGCTCACAAAGTTATGGTAAGGGAACCGTTCAATCGGCTATAGACATGTCACGTGTCATTAGTCCAACAAGCCGCCTGTTACTGAAAGCTTCTGGAGAGAAAGATCCTGATACCCCCGAAGGTGCGCCACAATATGGACAGATCAACATTACACTGGGTAAATTCTACCGTGTCAATGGCAGCAGTACGCAACATAAAGGGGTAACACCTGATATTACATTTCCATCACAATTCTCCGCAGAGAAATTTGGTGAAAGTTCAGAAAAATCTGCGCTTCCTTGGGATCAGATCCAGTCCAGCAACTTCAAAAAAGTCGCTGATATGACCGGTGTGGACAAACAGCTCGAAACCCTGCATGAGACACGTATCAAAAATTCACTTGAATACAAGTACCTAAAAGAGGATATTGAAGAGGCTCAAAAAGATGAGGACGTGAAAATTTCACTGGAATTGAATAAATTCAAGAAAGAAAAAGATGACAACCTTAAGAAAAATAGAGACCGTATCAATGCTTTATTGAAATTACAGGGCAAACCAGCATGGGAAGAGGGCAAACCGCAACCGAAAATGGATCTTGACTTTGTAAAAGATGAAAGTGCAAAAGTAATGACGGATTACATCATCAATTTTGCGAACAAAAAATAACCGGGACAACCCCATAAAAAAAGGCAATCGCGTAACAACGGTTGCCTTTTTTTATGATACTCATCACAATACTAAGCCTTTAACAGCGAATTCATCTTTTCTTCGTACCTTGTCATAACGCGATAATCGCATAGATTTTAGAATGATGGCCCGGGCGTGTAAACTTTAAGCGGCTTAAACTGTTTACATACTAAACATCGACTTGACATAAATTTCTAACTTATAGCACAATGAAACGTATCCTGCTTTTAACCGACTTTTCAGAAAATGCACTCTTAGCGGCGAAACAAGTCGCCCTCTGTGCAGCGGCCTGGAAAACTGAACAAGTTATTGTTTACCATACGTATAACAGCGTAACAATTGTAAACAACGAACCTATAGTTGTGGTCAATGACGAAGTGAAAGAGGCCAAAGAGAAAGAGCTAAATAGCTGGCTGGAACTGATCAAGCCTCTTTTTCCACCACAGGTGACCTTGTCACACAGGATGGAAGATGTCGACTTGCCGATAGGAGTGAATGACCTCTGTAAATCGGAGTCCATCGATCTGGTGGCACTGGGCATCACCGGACAGACTGGCTTTGCGAAAATATTGGTGGGCAGCAATGCCATTACCTTAATGGATATCTGCAATAAGCCAATGCTGATTGTCTCCCACAAGGTCGATCCGGCAGTTCCAAAGCATGTACTGGCAACCACCGACCTGAAAGAAGTGGACCGGAAATTAAGTCTGTTTAACCTGGATCAGGTCCTCGATGCTTTTTCCGCACAGTTATACGTACTGAATGTTGCGAAGCGCGAGAGTTCGGCTGCAGATCTGGCACAGGAATTAAAACATTTACATGAACGGCTGGACAAGTATAAACCCATCTATGATTACATCAGCCATGACGATATCACGATGGGAATAGCGGAATATGCGAAAGAGAAGCATATTGACCTCATCCTGTCCTTTCATAAGAAACAAGGTCTATTGGCGAGTCTATTTAAAACGAGTATATCCAAAAAGATGGCCTGGAACGGTGCGGCCAACTTATTGGTTATTCCAATGGACAAGTCCTAAATAGGCACTAACACCAAGGGGCTCGGTGCATCAAATTTGATTCACCGAGCCCCTTGGTGTACATGTCAATATGAGGAAAGACCGGCAGGGCGATTGTTTTCCGCCAAAACCCTGTTATTTCTTGTCCACGGAATGCTTCCCGGGTCCGATGAATACAAGCCCGAGAAACACGAAAAATAGTTCGATCGCATGGGATGCACCAGAGATACCGTCGCCTTTGGACAGGTGCATCAATCCGGCAACCACCATCGTAAAGGCAAGCAACAGTGCTGAGGGCCTAAAGAATAGCCCTAAAAGTAGAAAAAGACCACCAATGGTTTCTGCTGCTGCAGCCATAAAACCCCAAAATGCCGGCATAAAATTAATACCCATATTGCCCATTGCTTTACCCACACCGGCCCAAAGTTCTGGCCCTCCCTGCAACTTAGGCAAACCATGCATAATCATCATGACGCCTAATCCGATACGAAGAACTAGTAAGCCTGTATCTCTATATTTACCCAGTGAATTCCAAATTGCCATAAATAAAAATTATAATTTAAAATGTTAATGACTGATAGACTCTCCTAAAATAACCAAAATTTTTCATTGCTCGGTGTTCAAATTCTCCTTTTGATACCGCAAAATTAAACTGGTATGGAATATCTTCCCTTGATATAGATTAAGAAATTTCATAAAATAAACTGATCTGAACAGAAAAATATTGCATTTATGCTGCTAAATATGTAATTTAATGGACATAGACCCGATTATAAAATAAAATGAAGAATCTCCTCTTGTTAACGGATTTCTCTGACAATGCTTATGCTGCCGCCCAATACGCAGCAAAGTTAGCTCCGCTTTGGGGAATAGAAAAGGTTGTGCTTTACCATACCTATGAGGTTGTCCCTACAGTAGGAACAGAGCCTGTCGTCATCAGTAATTCGGATATTCTGGAAGAAAAACAAAAAGATCTCAATGTATGGCAGGAGGATCTGATGCAGCTGTTTCCACAGGGTATCGCATGGAAAGTGACCCTGGAAGAGTATGAGTTAAGCTATGGTGTCAACCGCACCTGCGCCGAAGAAGATATTGATCTTGTGGTGGTGGGAACGGCCGGTAAAAGTGGTTTCAAAAAACTGCTTCTGGGAAGCAATACCTTAAAATTGATTGAAAACTGTCATACCCCACTATTAGTTGTACCGGCCAAAGCGGAATTTAGGATTCCCAAAAAAATGCTGATCGCAACGAATCTCAAAGAGGTGAAAATCAAACTGGACCGCCTGCTGGTCAATGCTGCGGAAGTACTCCGCAAAAGCGAAGTTTATGTGGTCCATGTGACCAAGGAAGATCCTGCGAGTAAAGCGCTAAGTACAGAAATTAATATCATGACCGATCTGCTGGCCTCTTACCATCCGATCTACAGCTATATCCTGCAATCGGATATTGCCGTTGGCATTAATCAATACATCAATGAGAATCATATCGATATGATGGTCACGTTCCATCGCGACAAAGGATTACTCAGCCGGATTTTCAACACCAGTATTGCACAAAAAATGGCCTGGAAAAGCCAGGCCGCAATGATGGTTATCCCTGTCCATTCAGGATAATATATAAAATATCGACAATCAAACAGTATCATCTCGGACAAACTATTTAATTGTCGATATGGTTAACCCTATAAATAGATAAGCTCCGTTTTATTGGCACTCGTTATTAATCTTACTTTCCGGCCCAATACTAGTGCATGGTTATCATCAATATGCCCCGCAGGATAAGCAAAGGCAACCGGAAAGTCGTATTCTTTAACTTTGTCCCAGATAATTTCCTCTACTGTCTGTCCAAATGCGGGGTCATTGTCTTTCATGGACGAAAAACCACCGACGATAAGGCCTTTCAGTTTTTTAAATTTACCCGCGCGCTTCAACGCCCAGAGCATCCGGTCCACGGAATAATAGGCCTCGCCCACATCTTCAATAAAGAGAATTTTATTGGCATACTTAACATCGGAATCCGAAGCTAAGACGGATAATAGTATAGCCAAATTTCCACCAATCAGCTTCCCTTCGGCCTCACCCGGACGATTGGGAAATACAGACTGCTCGTAGGCAAAGTCCATGGGTTCCCCAAAAAGCGCATTTTTCAGCGTCTCCAGTGAAGCTTTTGTTCCCGATTCAAAAGACTTGGGCATCTGCCCATGGATGGTTGCAATTTTATAGTTACGCTGAATATGACTGTGCAGGACAGTGATATCGCTAAAGCCGATCAACCACTTGGGATGCTGCTCAAACTCCGAAAAATCAATCTCATCCACAATACGGACACAACCGTAGCCTCCCCGGGCCGCAAACACGGCTTTAATGGATGGATCATCCAAGGCCCATTGCAGATCTGCGGCGCGCAGCTGATCATCGCCGGCAAATTGGTGGTAAGATGTCCCTACTGTCTCCCCTACCAGAACCTCCAGTCCCCAGCTCTTCAATGTTTCAATCCCAATATCAATCGTGCCGCGAATGAAACTGGCCGGACAAACGATCGCAACTTTGTCGCCTTCTTTAAGAAAATCAGGTATTTTAGACATATTCATTATGTTTCATGAATGATTTGATTCTTTATGGCTATGAAGCTATCATAAGCCAAGGTGCTTTATTTTAACTCAAATTATTTTGTTCTTGCCCATGATGGTTTCCCCTATTAAAATTTTCAACGGATGAGGAGAAAACGATAAATTTGGTCGTCCATAAAGCTCTCTAAGCGCCAAATTAACACAAATTTATCTTAGTTTTATACCGTAAATTGAATTATCTTTGTGAAGAAAATAAGTAAAAACTTTAATATACTTTCAAGCATTGAGTATTCTAGATAAAAAACGTTATACAATTACTTCGGCATTACCCTATGCCAATGGTCCTTTACATATCGGACACCTCGCCGGTGCTTATATTCCCGGTGATATATTTGTTCGTTATCTGCGTTTAAATCAAAAGGATGTAGTCTATGTATGTGGATCGGACGAGCATGGCGCAGCCATTACCATCCGCGCAAAAAAAGAGGGCATTACGCCACAGCAGATCATAGATAAATACAACAAACAGATCAAAGAGAGCTTTGAGGAGTTTGGCATTTCTTTCGATATCTACCACCGTACTTCCGAGCCGATTCACCATCAATTGTCACAGGATTTTTTTCTGAATTTATACAACAAAGGTGAATTTGTCGAGAAATTTTCGGAGCAATACTATGATGAGGAATACCATCAGTTTTTGGCAGACCGTTATATCACAGGAACCTGTCCAAACTGTAAATCCGAAGGTGCTTATGGCGACCAATGTGAAAAATGTGGCACCTCACTTAGTCCAACAGACCTGATTAACCCCATTTCTACACTGAGTGGGAAAACACCGGTATTGAAAGAGACGAAACATTGGTATCTGCCATTGGATAAATATCAGCCCTGGCTTGAAAAATGGTTAATCGAAGGCAAGAAAAATATTCTTAAATCCAATGTTTTTGGCCAATGTCAGTCCTGGCTAAAATCGGGTCTGCAACCTCGGTCCATGACCAGAGATCTGGACTGGGGAGTGGATGTACCTTTGGAAGAAGCACAAGGAAAAAAACTATACGTATGGCTGGATGCGCCAATAGGTTATATTTCCGCGACGAAACAATGGGCAATTGACCACGGAAAAAATTGGGAAGACTATTGGAAAACCCATGAAAATCCAGCGGATGATGCCACATTGATCCATTTTATCGGAAAAGATAACATTGTATTCCACTGCATTATATTTCCGGCGATTCTTCATGCACATGGGGACTATATCTTACCGGAAAATATTCCTGCGAATGAATTCCTCAACCTGGAGGGGGACAAGTTGTCAACTTCCAGAAACCATGCGGTCTGGTTACATGAATATCTACAAGAATTCCCGGGCAAACAGGATGAGTTACGTTATGTATTGACCTCGATATTACCGGAGACCTCGGATGCTGAATTTACTTGGAAGGATTTCCAGGCACGGATCAACAACGAGCTGGTAGCCATCTTCGGGAACTTTGTCAACCGTGTGATGGTACTTTCCCATAAATATTTCGATGGCAAAGTATTAAATGGTTCTCCGCTGACAGCAGTGGATCAATCGGTACTGGACGAGTTAAAATCCTACCCAGCAACGATCAAGTCATCCCTGGAGCAGTTCCGTTTCCGTGAAGCATTGGCCGAATTTATGAATGTTGCACGTCTTGGTAACAAGTATTTAGCAGATGAAGAGCCATGGAAAGTAATCAAAACAGACGAGGAACGCGTAAAAACGATTCTGAATGTGGCGTCTCAGATTGTTGCCAACCTGGCTATACTGGCACAGCCTTTCTTGCCAAAAACAGCAACGAAGTTATTTGAAATGCTCAATTTCCCACAGGGGAACTGGAGTGATGCGGGCAACGAAGGACTAATTGAGAATGGCCATCAACTGGGTGAAGTCCAGTTGTTGTTTGATAAGATCACTGACGAACAAGTAGAGTTCCAATTAAACAAACTTGCGGAGGCCAAATTGAAAAATCTAGCAGATAATGCTAAGGTCGCTCCTGCAAAAGAAAATATCAGTTTTGACGATTTTGTGAAAATGGATATCCGTGTGGGAACAATTTTAGCGGCTGAGAAAGTTGCGAAAACAAAGAAATTACTAAAACTAACGATAGATACGGGTATTGACAACCGCACCGTCGTATCTGGTATTGCGGAATTCTTCAGTCCTGAAGAAATTGTAGGACGCCAGGTATCTATATTGGTGAATTTGGAGCCGCGCGAAATCAAAGGTATTACCTCTCAAGGGATGATCCTAATGGCTGAAGATGCTGATGGCCGGCTGGATTTTGTCAGACCGGATACTGCAATCAAAGTAGGTAGCACAGTACGCTAGTTAGCTATAAACGATACCATAAAAAAGCCTGTTCAAGAGACAGGCTTTTTTATTAAAGGTGATCAATACTATTTCAAGTCCCTTCGTGCTTTACTCGCACTAATGATGTAAAATCATATGAAAATCTTAGAATAATACGCTCTGTAAACGTTTTTTAAAATCTTTGTCATCCATCCAATCGTAGACCGTATCTTTCAATTTTTTTATGATCTCTGCCTTAGATTCCGCAACAACCTTTTTCTTTTTGGTAAGCACATTGGAGACCGGGGCATTGGTAAGTTCAATTTTGGTTGCAAACATATTGATATTCATGCTAGGGACGGATATCCCCAAGATCAATCCGGGCAAGCCATGGATTAATTCAGGTCCACCCGCTATCGGAATCTGTCCCGCAAAAAATGCGACAACATAGATAGAATCTTGTATGATCCCATTTGCCCGTCGACAATCATATCCGGCTATGTTGCGATATTCGTCGGTATACTTCCATTTCACCGCCGGCAGAGAATCTTTCATCAACAGCTGCTCATCACCAAAGGGCAGTAACTTGATAAACTCGCCGTTTTTAAAATTCATATAAGTCTTTGAATCCGTCAATGCGGGGTTGTACCATGAAACATTTCGATAATTCGCGGGATAATCTTCCTCTACTGTTTCAAACAATGTTTCCTGATCGTAAAATTTTAATGTATGATGTGTGATCACTTCCACAGGCCCATTTTTGACCGCATTGTCTACCCCCAGCTTATCCCAGGTATCCAGGTCGGGCTTACTGAGATACGTCCGTTTCAGATAGTTCTGCACATGGAATTTCCGTTCGAACGTCACCGTGCCGCTGCTTGGAAAAAATGCGTTCTGGGCTTGTATCGTCGTGACGGATAAGCACAATAGCCACAGCATTGATATCAATTGCTTACTCATTTATCACCTCCCTTCATTGTTGTAAAATTGTAGATCACTTTTAACATTCCATAACGACGCAACACATCATTACTGGTCTGGACAAATGCAGTACCGTCCTGATAACGACGTACGCCAATATTCTTATTTAATATATCATTGACAAATAGCTGCGCTTCGAGGGATTTATCTTTCAAGAATTTTTTGGAAATATAACCATTCATATTCAACATATTAATGGACTGCAAAGTCTTAGTCGCAGCCTGATAATTCTGCTGCATGGAGACAGAAATCTTAAAGTCTTTGGGTAAGTAATAGGTTGCCTGTGCATACGAATTGAATTTAAATGTGGTCTGGTTCAATTCGGGCTGCAGATAAGAATCCATCTGTTCAACACCAGGACTTAAGCTAATATAAAAATCCATTTTATTGGCTTTATATCGGTTAAAGCCAATCTCTGGTCCGATACTCCAGGTCTTATTACGATTGAGCCTAGGTTCTTCATTAAGCAGCGATAGATAGCTATATTGGCTATTGTATTCCGCATTCATACCCATATTCATTTTCAAACCCCATTTTTTCTTTAACATAAAATTATATGATCCACTTCCGTAGAAACGCCAGTTGTCTTTATCAATATTGACAAAAGAGATCTGTCGGGTACCGTCTTCTAGATTATAACGAACACTGCTGTTAATGTTTCGTTTCCCCTGATTGGCGCTGATGTAAAAGTAGAAGCTCTGATCTTTGATCTGTTTGTAAGAATTATAATTGAGGGAATAGGAATTATTAAAACCGGCTTTCAGGTCCGGATTATCCAAATATTCGACAAGCGGCTGACTATTTTGTTTGAGCGGTTCAATCTGTGTGAGCGAAGGCTGAACAGTCTGCCCATTATAATTGAATCCTATATTCTTCGTTTTTGAAATCTTATAGTTCACATTCAATGAGGGTCTAATGGATGTCTGATCGCGTTGCAATACAGTATTCAAGTTGTTGTAGGTCCGTTTCACAGCCTCAAAATCAGTACGGTTGCTTAGATTGACCGTCCATGTATTTGTTTTATAATTCAATGCCGTATTAACACTATTTTTTAAACTGGAAAAATTAAAGTCATTCAATACACTTTCGTCCAGCACAGTATATTGATGCGTGATAGAATCTCTATTGAAGGATTGATTAAGTGTTTCTGATTTATTGCTGGAAAAAGAGTACCCGATTGATCCAGTGATCCTTTTTGACAGCGGCTCGATATAGGTAAGAGAGGCTCCATATGTATTATTGCGAAGTTTATCTTTTTTAAGTTGATCAATTGTATCAGTACGATTGTCATTGAAAAAAATGTTTTCGGAAAAATACTTTGTATCTGAATTATTTTGGTCCGTATTTGCATTCACATTAAATGTAATGGAGCGCCGTTCCTTTTTAAAACGTCGGGTCAACATTGCATTCACGTTGAATTTATCCTGATCACTATTCAGATCCGTACGCGATTTAGTTCTGGTAATATCTTTTCCATCAAGGGTTTTCTGATAAGCTTCAGCCTCGGATAGATTATCTCTGCTGGATTTATTGAAGCCCATGTTCACCGTCAGATCGGCAAGTGAATCTAGTTTATAATCGTATCTAAGATTGGCAACATTGGCTCTGTTCTCATTTTCTGATCTGGTGATATTACTGTCTATCTGCGCGCGCTCCGGCAAGTTATTCTGCGCATTATAAGTACTTGTATTATTTACATCGATCTGGCTGCGCTTGTAGTTGACATTGATTTTATGTTTATCGTCTTTGCTTTTATCGGAATAACTTATCCCCATATTTAGAGCCTTAGGTACGCCGCCACCCCGATATCGCCCATCCCATCCACCTTCCGTTTCATCTCCGCCCGAAGAGATCATAATGCCTCCCCCATCCATCATCTGGACATTGCCACTTCCCCCGACACCATATTTTTGACTATCTTCAAACCCCAGTCCCACCATACCATCGTTGGCCAGGATACCGTAAGCCGCAATTTTCTGCGATCCTTTAAATTTATTGAGCATGACTTTCCCGCCATAGTATTTATCCGTTCCGGCCCCAGCGATTGCCTGGCCGAACATCCCTTTCTTCTTATCCTCTTTGAGCTTAATATCAATGGTCTGTGTACGCTCCCCATCGTCCACGCCCGTACGTACAGCCAGATCTGATTTCTTTTCGTACACCTGTACCTTGCTCACCATATCCGATCGGATATTTTTGGTAATCAGGGTGGGGTCATCTCCAAAAAATTCCTCTCCATCAAGCAATACCCTCTTTACCTCTTTTCCCTGCGCCGTAATCTTACCTGTCCCATCGATCGTAATGCCCGGCAACACCCTGAGCAGATCATCTACTTTGGCATCTTTCTCCACCTTAAAACTACCAGCATCGTACTCTATAGTATCACCCTTGATGACAACGGGAATTCTGCCATTGACCTGCACCTCTTCCAAGAGCAAAGCCGCCTTTGACAGCGCTATCAACCCGATGTCGTAATCTTTAGCTGTAATATGGATATCTTTTACAAGATCTGCATATTGTGGGTAAGACACCACGATCTTATAAACTCCAGTATCCAGATTGGCAATTTGGAAAGTTCCATTTTCTTTCGTTCGGTCGAACTTAATTAAAATGGAATCTCTGGGATTAAGTAACGCAACAGACGCTTGATGAAGTTTAGCTTGGTCTTTCCCGTCAACCACAGTCCCCACAAGCCTATGTTGGGCATAGGAAATAGAGCTAAAGGCTGAGAGTATAAGAAACAAAACTAAGGAATAGGTTAGTTTCATAAATTTTCCGTTTATATAGTATTGATATAAAGATATTAATGTTACTACGGAAAATTCGTAAAATAATGTTAAATAATTACGAAGTTAAAAACATAAACAACAAACAATAAAAACCGTGGATAGACAAGGGAAACAAAACACTGCTTATCAGCATTTTATTAAAACAAAAAAGGAGATGCAACTTATCTGTTACATCTCCTTTTTTGTTTTTGATGACTCAATTTATTTTACCTAATCTACATTTAGGTTCAACTCTTTTTCTTTATTGATTAAATGTGCAATGCTGGTGTCATTCAAAATTTGCAACATCGCATTCCGCACTTCCACAAATGTATCACGGATGCCACAGGCATGCTCTTCGGTACACTCTTCACAGGAACGATAGAAATTGAGACTGACACAAGGGAGCAAAGCAATCGGCCCATCGATCAGACGCATTACCTGAGATAAAAATACGTCTTCTGGAGCTTTATTGAGACTATAGCCACCACCTGCACCTTTTTTACTGTAGAGAATCCCCGCATTTCGCATTTCAAGGAGAATCTGTTCCAAGAATTTCTTTGGAATATTTTCTTCCTGCGCAATCTTAACGATCTGCATAGGTTCATTTCCGTAGTTACGACCGAGCACCATAAGTGCTTTAATTGCATATTTTGTCTTTTTGGAAAGCATAATTTGTTAACCCCCTGTTGAATTGCAAATTTACGTTTTTTATTCAATAGAATAAAACCTATATCATTAGCAGGTAAAAAGAACCCTTAGCACAATTTCATCTGGTTGGATATCCTTATGCTAAGGGCTATCGTATTAGAACTTAACGTTATTGGCCCAAAACTGCCGTAATTGGTTTACCGATACTTCCATTTGGTTCGGTAATATGCAACAGCGATGAAATGGTAGGCGCAATATCCACAATATGCACTTCGGTATTGGATACGCCCGGTTTAATGCCCCAGCCCATAAATACCAATGGAATATGAGAATCGTATCCCGACCAGGTGCCATGTGTCGTTCCTGTAGAACGCGGCGTTCCATCATACCATTGTGGTTCACAAACGATTTGGATAACACCGCTCCGTTTGAAATTATAGCCGTTGATCATTTTTTCACGGACAGGCTCCGGGATCATGAGGCTTTCACCTTTTTCCATATCCGCAACATAAGCAACACCTTCAGTCTGGCGCAACTCGCGAATAATGGTCTCTTTGATTTTATCCCGGTCCAATTGAAGCGAGTCAATCATCTGATTGTTCAGATGGACCTGGTAATTCATTAGGCTTTTGACAATTTTTTCCTGTCCGAATTTCTCTTTCAGTTTTTTATTGAGATCCGAGATAATCTGACGGGAATAGAAATAGCCGCCATTTCCTTTCATATCCATATAGAATCTGGAGTTGTAGGAAGCACCGTGATCAGCTGTCAGGAAGAAGGTATAATTGCCCTTTCCAACCGTATTGTCCAAGTAAGCGAAAAAATCCGCCAGCTGTTTATCTAACTGCAGGTAAATATCTTCGATCTCCACAGCGGTCAATGAGTAACGGTGTCCAACATAATCCGTAGCGGAAAGACTGACACAGAGGAAATCGGTGTTTTTGGTCGGATTATTTCCCATCTGCTCGTTTTTGATCGCTTCCATGGCTAGATCCAAGGTGAACTGATTTCCCATCGGTGTTGTTTTGATCAGTTCAAGACCTTCATCTTTCATCAGCTTGGATGTCGCCCGCGGTAAGGTCGGCTTTTCTTCACCGGGATATTTTCCTTCATAAATATTATCGTCAGCAATGCTATTATCCGCATAAGTTTGTACATCGTACATTGGCTTCCAGTCTGCTTTAAGATACTTTTCAGCTAATTTTTTCTTGTTGAAGTCTACCACCCATTTTGGCAATTTATCCATATAAAAATTGGAGGTAATCCAATTGCCTGATTTTGCCTCAAACCAATAAGCCGCATCGGCAAAATGGCCAGCAGGCAATATTCCGCCACGATCTTTGATCGCTATACCAATGACCTTGGATTTAAAATTTGAAGCCAGTTTCAACTGATCCGTTACGGTAGATGCCAGCAAGTTCCGTGGAGATTGTTTACCTTCTTTTTCAGCTGTCCCTACTCCAGTGACATTGTCATCTTGTGTACAGTACATATTCTTGCCTGTAAGCTCTTCGATCCAGTCATTGCCAGCAATACCGTGTATGGAAGGTACAGAACCGGTATATACCGAACTGTGTCCAATAGCCGTATAGGTCGGAATGTAATTGATCAGGGTATTCTCACAGGAGAAGCCTTCTTTCAAAAGTCGCTTGAAGCCATCATTGCCATATCGATCCGCAAAACGATATAGATAATCCCAGCGCATCTGATCCACCATCAGACCGACGACCAGTTTGGGTCTGTCCGGTTGTTGTGCCATGGTGGAGAGTGCAGCTATTCCAAATACGACACTTAAAAAAAATCTTTTAATCATTGTTGTTAGATATTAGTATTGAGATATTAGATTTGAGATTCTGGGTTGTGCCAGTCTACGGCTTATGCTCCTTATTCTTTAATCTTTATACCAGCCTGAGGCTTACCAGCTGTTCCCATTTTTGACTTTTTAATATTAATATTGAGTAATTAGTATTTAGATTTTAGTCCGGCAAACCTTCGGTTTACGAACATGATCTATCATTCTAGCGCTTTAATTTTCGTCTTAATTCCAGCAGGCTCTGCATTAGCCGGTTATTTAATAACAGGTACTAAAGTAGGCTTAATCTTTTAAATGTGTTTTTAAAAACTGTCCTGTATAAGAATCTTTACAATGCACAAGATCTTCCGGAAGCCCTGCAAAAACGAGCTTTCCCCCTTTATTTCCCCCTTCAGGTCCGATATCAATGACCCAGTCTGCCGACTTGATCATATCCATATTATGCTCGATAACCAGTATACTATTGCCTAGATTGATCAGTGCATCAAAAGACTTCAGCAGCTTTTTAATATCCTGAAAATGTAAGCCGGTCGTCGGTTCGTCGAAGATAAACAGGGTTTTCTTACTGTTATTACCTTTGATCAGAAAGGATGCAAGTTTAATCCGCTGTGCCTCTCCGCCGGAGAGTGTACTAGAAGATTGCCCGAGCTTAACATAGCCCAGTCCAACATCTTGCAATGGCTGCAGCTTGGCCAATATCTTAGGCTGATCACCAAAGAATACGATGGCTTCATCCACACTCAATTCAAGGATATCGGCCACGGATTTGCCTTTGTATTGCACATCAAGGACAAACTGTTTGAACCGTTTGCCACCGCAGGCCTCACAGGGCAGCACGATATCTGCCATAAACTGCATCTCGATCTTCACTTCTCCCTCGCCCTGACAGACATCACAGCGCCCGCCTTCAACATTAAAAGAAAATGCAGCAGGTTTCAGTCCCGCAGCTTTGGATGCAGCCTGATTAGCATACAAAGCTCTGATCTCATCCCAGGCTTTCACATAAGTCACCGGATTCGAACGTGAAGAACGACCAATAGGATTCTGGTCCACCATCTCGATCTGCTCTACCTGCGCAATATCGCCTTCGATGGAATCATAAACACCAGTTTGCTCGCCAGAATAATTACCAATTGATTTCTGCAACGCTGGGTACAGGATTCGTTTCACCAAGGAGGTCTTTCCGGAACCCGATACTCCGGATACAACCGTAAATATATTTAACGGGAACTGCACATCTATTCCCTGGAGATTATTCTCATGTGCTCCTTTAACGGTAATGCCATGAGACCATTTGCGTCTTTTCTTGGGTACTTCAATCTGGCTTTTTCCGCTCAGGTATTGTCCGGTTAAGCTCTTGTCATCTTTTAAGATCTCGCTATATGTTCCGGCAAATACCATCTCACCGCCATTGATCCCGGCTTCGGGGCCAATATCAATCAGGTAATCCGCAGCTTCCATCATCTCCTGTTCGTGTTCAACCACAACAACAGTATTACCGACATCACGAAGGGATTTCAGCACCGAAATCAACCGTTGTGTATCACGTGGATGTAAGCCGATACTGGGTTCATCCAAGACATAAATCGAACCTACGAGCGAACTTCCGAGCGATGTTGCCAAATTGATCCGTTGGGATTCTCCTCCGGAAAGGGTATTGGACAAGCGATTTAAAGTAAGGTAACTTAAACCCACATCGCATAAAAACTGTAGTCGATTATTAATTTCGGCCAATAAGCGCTTCGCGATCATCTGTTCATTTCCTACCAAAGGTAAATTGGTAAAAAATGCTAAGGCTTCTTCCAAAGGCATTAATACGACATCGGTGATTGACTTCCCACCCACCTTGACATAAGTTGCATCTTTGCGCAATCTTGTGCCGCGGCAGTCCGGACAGTCCGTCTTACCCCGGTAACGTGATAACATCACACGATATTGAATTTTATAGGTCTGCTCCTCCAATTCCTCAAAGAACTGATTAAGTCCGGTGAAATAATTATTTCCCGTCCATAATACCTCCTTTTGCTCCACTGTCAGGTCGGCATAGGCACGATGGATGGGGAAATCAAACTTTAGGGAATTTTTGACCAGCACCTGTAACCATTCCCCCATTTTCTCTCCCCGCCAAGGTGCAATTGCTCCGTCGTATACCGAGCGGCTCTTGTCGGGGATAACCAGATCCGGATCTATACCGATAATTTTCCCATAGCCCTCGCATCGCCGACAGGCACCATAAGGATTATTGAAACTGAAGAAATTGGGACTAGGCTCTTCAAAAGTTATTCCATCTAGTTCAAACTTATGCGAGAAATGATGTCTTTTCCCATTTTCCTCCATATACAGTTCTCCTTTTCCCTCAAAAAATCCGGTCTGAATAGAATCGGACAATCGGTTTACGGTATCATCATCCTGCTCAATACGTACGCGATCGACTACGATCAATACCTCAGCATCCTGAATCGTTGCATTGGCCATGCTTTTATCATCAATAATGCTTTCGATTTTTTGCATTTTATCCTGATACACGACGCGGACGAATCCTTTCTGCAGTAAAAGCGAAAGTTCTTCTTTGAGCTTGCGTCCGTGAGAAGGCACCAACGGAGCCAAGAGCGTGACGGACTCCCCCTCGTCAAACTTCAGGGCGAAATCCACCACCGAGCTCACACTGTCCTTTGTCACTTCCCGACCGGAAACGGGAGAAATTGTTTTGCCGATCCTGGCGTAGAGCAATTTCAGGTAGTCGTAGATCTCGGTTGAAGTCCCTACGGTAGAACGCGGGTTGCTCGTGATCACCCGCTGCTCGATGGCGATCGCCGGCGCGATACCTTTGATGTAATCGACCTCGGGTTTATTCATCCGCCCCATAAACTGTCGTGCATAGGAAGAAAGACTCTCCACATAGCGCCTTTGCCCCTCCGCATACAGCGTATCAAAAGCAAGGGAAGATTTTCCCGAACCCGACATTCCTGTAATGACAACTAATTTATTTTTGGGAATATCAACATCAATATTTTTTAAATTGTTGACTCTTGCCCCTTTTATCTGAATATATTCTTTTGGAGTATGCTCCACTTTTTTACGCATAATAATCCTTATCTCACACAAAGTTACGCAATCTTGGCTGATTATAGACCCATTGTATCAAAAGCTGACACGAAAAAATCCCTCTGCTATAGCGGATATTTTCCACAGACTTAGAGGTTGCCTTTTTTCAGTTCGCCAATAGCATAATCCACGGCTCTCGCAGTTAAAGCCATATAGGTCAATGATGGATTTTGTGTTCCGGTTGAGGTCATGCAGGCACCATCAGTAACAAAGACATTTTTGACCAGATGCAGCTGATTCCACTTATTCAACAGGGAGGTTTTTGGATCCAGCCCCATACGTGCTCCACCCATTTCATGGATATCCAGGCCCGGGTTCTGGTGGCTGTCACTGATCCTAAGATTTTTCACTCCGGCGACTTCCAGCATCTCTTGCCCCTGCTGAAAGAAGTCATCTCTTGATCTATAGTCATTATCTTCGTACCCAACCGAAGTAATAAGCTGCGGCATACCATAGGGATCTTTTTGATCTGTGCTCAACCGGACGTGATTATGCTCCTGAGGAATCGTTTCCCCCTGCATCATCATCGAAACGCCCCAGCCGCCTAATTCCGCTAAACTGTCCTTATAAGCTCCCCCAACCTGCTCGCCTTCAAAATTACCACCCCTCGAACGGTAGGCTCCAAAGAATGACGCATAGCCTCTTAAAAAATCCGTTTCCTGCCGCTGTACATTTCTAAAATTGGGGATAATCGGCTGAGTTGGCCTACGACCATAATAATATTTGTCTTCATACCCCTCCATTGTGCCCGAAATGGTGCCCAGATAATTGTGAAAGGCCACATATTTTCCCAACAGCCCACTATCGTTTCCAAGTCCATTCGGGAAACGTCCGGATGTGGAATTCAACAAGATGAGGTTTGTCGCTAATGCGGAGGCATTGACAAAGATGACCTTCGCAAAAAACTCCTGACTC
Organism: Sphingobacterium athyrii; assembly: GCF_003071065.1. Lineage (GTDB taxonomy): Bacteria > Bacteroidota > Bacteroidia > Sphingobacteriales > Sphingobacteriaceae > Sphingobacterium > Sphingobacterium athyrii. The sequence goes on from NZ_QCXX01000005.1 coordinate 244,042, forward strand.
ACTTTTGTTTCGGCGTCGATAATACGGACTCCGACTGCTCTTTGCTTTTTATCGTCATAGCGTATGGATTCGACAATCGCCTGTGGGCGAATGGTGAGGTTACCTGTTTTGGCAGCCCAGGGCAACGTAGATGCATTGGAACTAAAGTACCCACCGAATGGGCATCCACGATGGCATAAACTACGGGCCTGGCACTGGCTGCGCCCCTGATCAATATGGATCTGTCGGGGCTGGGTCAGATGGGCACAACGTCCCTGAATCACCGGACGATCCTTATACTGTTGCTGTATGCGTTGCTGTATTGCTTTCTCCACCACATTCATCTCCCATGCTGGAAGAAAATCTCCGTCCGGCGTGGCATCAATTCCATCTTTATTACCCGAAATGCCTGCAAAATGCTCAACATACGAATACCAGGGAGCGATATCATCATACCGGATGGGCCAATCTACGGCAAAGCCATCCCGTGCGGGCCCCTCAAAATCATACTTAGACCATCTTTGCGTCTGACGTGCCCAGAGCAGCGATTTACCACCGACTTGATCCCCCCGAATCCAATCAAAAGGTTTTTCCTGGATATAGGGCTGTGCGGCATCCGGCAAAAAGAAATGTTTGGCATCTTCCCGATAGGCATAACATTTTGACGCGACGGGATTTTCGTCTTTGATGAGCCTTTCCACTTGCCCCCCATGTCTGAACTGCCAGGGATCCATATAGGCTGTCGGATAATCCTGAATATGTCTGACATCTTTTCCCCGATCCAAGACAAGTGTTTTCAATCCCTTTTCGCAAAATTCTTTGGCGGCCCAGCCGCCAGATATGCCCGAACCGATCACAATAGCATCAAAATGGTTTTCCTTATTCATCATTATATTTAGGTCATTTTTGAAAAGGTAATATACTGTAAATAATACTATTGCAACAAATATTCCTGATAGTTCAGCTAATTTTGTTACAAAATGGAATCTAAGCGATCCTCGAAATTAACATCGTGGTCAACACCTTTCAGCATCAAATGCTTAAGCTTTTATCCTAGTTTTTTAAACAATTATTTTAAATATTCAGCCATTCACAATTAATCCTTCTGCATTTTCGGCTGTCTTAGAAATATAGTTACATAAACAACAAAATGGCAATACAGCAATAATTGCGTTTAAAAGAACAAAATAAAAAAATAGTTATGAGAAAAAATGTATTAAATGTTATGGTCATGATGCTATTCGTTTTAGTCGCATCCACAACAGTAAGCAAAGCACAGATGGTAATTGATAAAATAGATTTAAGTATTTTTCCGGCAGCGGAAAAAGGGTACAAAAAAATGGTGATTGAAGTGCCACATTCAGAAAATGACAAGAATAAAAAAATTGAGTTTTCCGTTGGTAAATGGATGGAAGTAGATGGCTGTAATACCTTTAATTTAGCCGGCACTTTTGAAAAGAAAGATCTTCAAGGATGGGGTTATGATTACTATGTATTCAAAACAAACGGAAATGTAGCGAGTACCATGATGGCCTGCCCCGATAAAGCAAAAAGAAATCTTTTTGTAAGTGCTCAACCAGAAACAGTACGTTATAATGGTCGAATGCCTATTGTTATTTATATCCCTGAAGGTTATGAAGCTCAATTCAAAATCTTCACGACGGATGGGGATACCTACCGTGCTGCCGAAGTCAGAGAAAAGAAAAAATAACAGCAGTAAAATTTAATTTAGTTATTTAATCAATAGCAAGCAAATGCAGCTTGCAGTTAAAAGTCTCCAACAAAAATTGGAGACTTTTCTTTTTTATATGCCCCCCATAAAGAAAACGATTCGCATTAGACCTCTCCCGTTACAATCCTTCTGAAAACCGCCCGACAACCTTTTTCAAAGACGTGATTCACATCGCATTACAGCAGGCAAAAAATCCAAATACCATAAACTTAACATTTGATTAGTTTAGTATTAATACACAAAGTTTAATATTGCTTACGTTTTCAGACATAAGTATAAATGATCATGTTTAATCAACCTTCATTACATCTACCAAAAATTGCGGTCCTCACATGTTTCTTAACAACATTGGCTGCAAAGGGCTTTGGCCAATCCCAATTATTTCAGGGAAAGCTGATTGATTCATTAAGTCAGGACGCTATTCAGGGCGCAACCATTCGAAATTCCCATCTGGGCAAATTAGTTTCATCAGACCAGACAGGAAAATTTACCATTCAGGCGCAAATCGGTGATACCCTGCGTATAGGTTTCATGGGGTACCTTCCCAAAAATTTCGTTATTTCGGATCAGGGTCCTCTGCTGATCGCCTTATCCGCCAATCAGCAATCACTCAATGAGGTCGTGGTAACTGCGTTGGGCATAAAAAAAGAAAAGCAAGCCATAGGTTATTCCGTACAGGAGGTCAAGGGTAAAGATCTTGTCAAAGCCCGCGAACCAAACGCAATCTCCAGTCTCGCAGGCCGTGTATCCGGCTTAACCATTACACCAAGTACGAATTTATTTGGCGACCCCGGCATCACCCTGCGCGGAAGAAGTAATATTCTTATTGTCGTGGACGGGATGCCGATCAATACCGACTCCTGGAACCTGAGTCCAGATGATATCGAATCCTATTCTGTACTGAAAGGAGCCAATGCTGCAGCCTTATACGGAAATCGCGGACAAAATGGTGCTATTGTCATTACCACCAAACGAGCCAAGAATGAGGACAAGGGGTTTCAAGTTGAGTTCAACTCGAGCACGCAGCTGCAAACCGGATACAATGCGATCCCTAAGATCCACACGGAATATGGTCCCGGTTCAAATTTTCAATATGCTTTCAAGGATGGACGTGGCGGCGGAATAAACGACAACGACTATAATATCTGGGGCCCGCGCTTTGAAGGACAGCTCATCCCGCAGTACAACAGCCCCGTAGATCCTACAACCGGCGCCTTGACCCCGCTTCCATGGGAAGCCCGCGGGAAGGATAATTTGAAAAAATTTCTGCAAAATGGATTGTTGAGCACCAACAATATTGCTATTTCAAGTAAAACAGAGCGTGGGGACATCCGGCTTTCGGCTTCTCAGATGTTCCAACGCGGGACAACACCAAACACAAAACTCGGCGGCACAAATATTAATCTTACAGGAGGAATCAATGCCGGAAGCAAATTGAGGATTGATGCGAGCATCAACTACAACAAGCAATATTCGCCTAACTACCCCAATATCGCTTATGGGCCGAACAGTCCCATTTATATTCTGACCCTATGGGGTGGCGCGGATTATGATATCAACGATCTCCAGAATTACTGGCAACCGGGTAAAGAAAATGTGCAACAGTATAATCGCGAATATACGATATATGACAACCCCTGGATGACCGCCTATGAGAATCTGCGCACCTACGATAAAGATGACATTTACGGCTATGTTTCTGCCAATTACAAATGGAACAGCCATCTTTCATTAAGCGCCCGTACGAGCGCAAGCACCTGGAGCAGGAACCGAACCATCAAAATTCCGATCTCCGCCAATCTATACAATTACAATATTGGCGGGAGCCGTGTCGGCGGTTACCAAGAAACCTACGATACCTTCTGGGAAAATAATACCGAAGTATCATTAAAATATCAAAACCACATTTCTGAGGATATCGGTTTCACGGGTTCGATATTTGGAAACCTACGAACAGTAAGCGCAAAATCCTTGTTTGCCCGCACCGACCGGGGCCTGACGGTCCCTGGTGTATATGATCTCAGCAACTCGGTCATGCCAACTGTAGCCACCAACGACCGTGCCCTGCGTCAGGTCGGGAGTGTCTATGGCTTTGTCGATCTCGACTACAAAAATATGTTATTCCTGAACCTGACCGGCCGGTTTGATAAATCATCAACCATGCCCATAAAAAACAACACCTATTTTTATCCTTCAGCATCCCTAAGTGCCGTCATATCGCAGATGGTCTCTCTACCCAGCGTGATTTCCTCACTTAAGGTGCGTGGTGCCTATGCCAATGTAGCCAGTGATTTTGTCAATGAAACAGCTCAATATGATATTTACAAACTCCTGCCGGCCTATAGTAATTATGGTCGCTGGGCAAATTCCATGACCGGTGTCACTTATACAGATGTTTTACCGAACCCAGACCTAGTTGCGGAGCGGGTGAAAACGGCGGAAATCGGTCTAGAAACCCGCCTCTTCAACAACCGAATTGGCATAGATCTCGCGGTATTCCGAAATCTGGAAGGCCCACGAATTATTGAACTGGCCACATCTGTAACTTCAGGTGTAAAGGCAAGACAAACCAACGGGTTGACTTTATTGCGAAAAGGGATCGAGCTGAGCATCGATGCGACAGCCATCCAACGTGAACACTTCAGCTGGAATGTATCGGTCAACGCCTCGACCAATCACGCCTGGCTACATGATATCGATGGCCATCAGACCCGCTCAGGCGACGTCCGTATCGGGGAACGCTGGGACAGCTTCTATGTCAATGACTTTCAGCGCGATGAAAAAGGAAACATGATTGTAGGAACCAACGGTCTTCCGGCCTATAATCCCTATGTCAGCAAGATCGGATACAGCGACAATAAGTTTACAGCGAGCATCAGCAACAGCTTCCGCTACCGCGATTTCAACTTTAGCTTTCTTGTTGACGGCCGTTTTGGAGGACTGATCAAAAATGTGCAGGATGCCAAACAATGGGGGTCAGGAACTCATCCCGAATCGGCCAGCGCCTATCGCCTAAAAGATTGGGAAAACAGAGACAACAAGGATTACAAAGGTTCGGTTATGACCGAGGGATTAAAAATTGTCAAAGGGCAATTGAGCACAGACCAAGATGGCAAAATAATTTCCGACACACGGGAGTTTGCATCAAATGATATCCCCGTTTTATGGCAAAACTGGGCCACCAACTATTATCAGTCCGGACCCATCACGGCAAAAGACCGGACATTTGTCAAATTACGGGAAATTGTCCTCAGCTACAACCTGCCGGCCGGTTTACTGAAAAACTCTGGCTTTTTGCGTAGTGCAAGCGTATCCTTAGTAGGTCGAAATCTACTGTACTTTACCGGAAAAGGTACGCGAAACATGGATCTGGATCAATTTACCGCCGCCAGTTCTGATTACCAGACTCCATCGGTAAAGAGCTTTGGTCTAAATTTTAATGCAACTTTTTAAAGGTTTTAACACATCAAGATATTTTTCAATATGAAATACTTTAAATCAGTCTTACTCTTACTTCTCTTCGGTAGCACAATGAGCTCCTGTAAAAAAATCGAAGACCTACAAAAGGATCCTGCAGCCGTCTATGATCCTGCGCCAAAGCTGCTGTTTACAGGTATATTGATGCGGTCGCATGATGCTCCCTGGAGCGAAGACCACCGCTATAACCAGTACATGACCCAAAATGAAGCCTATTATACCGGACAGCCATATAGCTGGACGACAGGTTCTTTTGACACACCTTATGGCGTGCTGCGGGATGTCTATCGGATGGAAATCGAAGCAGCCAAAACACCTGAACCGGGAGCTGTTTACCTCACGTTAGCTAAATTCTTCAAGGCCTACTTCTTTGCCCGGACGACCGAAATGTTTGGCGATATCCCAATGGCAGATGCCTTGCAGGGTGAGACCGGCAACAACTTTGCTCCCCGGTACAATACGCAGCTGGAAGTATATCAGCAAATACTATCCTGGCTAGAGGAAGCCAATACCGAACTGGCCGGTTTCAAGGAAAAAGGCACCCTAATCGACGGTGATTTCTTTTACAACGGAAAGACGGAACAATGGCAAAAGCTAGTCAACTCCCTGAAATTGCGCATCCTGATAGGCCTGAGCAAACGTGCAGAGGATAGCCCCGCATTACGCATTAAGGAGCGGTTCGCAGAACTGTTGGCCAATCCTTCCAAGTTTCCGCTGATCCTGGATAATCGGGACAATTTCCAGCTGCAATACAATTCCATCAATACATATCCGCTCTGGCCGACTGACGGTGTAGTTATCAAAAAAGATGTGCGCAATACACTGGGTGCAACTTATCTGGACATCTTAAAAACAACCCGGGACCCACGGTTGTTGATTCAGGCGCTTCCGGCCTCTGCTTTACCTTTGGATCCGGCAAAACCTTTCGAGGCCTATCAGGGCGGCAAGACGGGCGATCTACAAAGCACACTCTTGAAACAAGCAACGGAGGGACAACTTTCCATGATCAATTTTGACTTTTGGCTCGCTTCACCTTCAGGATTACCATCCATTCAGCTCGGCGCCTCCGAAGTGCAGTTTGCGCTTGCAGAAGGGATCAACCGCGGCTGGAGCAATGCAGATGCCAAGATCCGATTTGAAGCCGGCATAACGCAGTCCATGCAGTTTTATGGTGTTTCCTCAGAAAAGATTGAAGCCTTTTTAAAAGGTTATCCTTACAAAGGGAATAATTCCGAAGGCCTGAAACAGATCCTCACACAGAAGTATGTTGCTTTCTTTGAGAATTCGGGCAAACAGGCCTTCTTTGAGCAACGACGTACCGGTATCCCTGAGTTTGATGTAGGTCCGGCAAATGCCAACAACAACCAGATCCCCAAACGGTGGGCCTATCCCAAAAATGAATATAGCACCAACGAAAACAATTTAAAAGAGGCCCTGCAACGTCAGTTTAACGGATCGGATACACAGAATGATGTCATCTGGTCTATCAAATAAACAAAATCAATACGATCGATTGTCCCATTCAATTTATTCAGCTTCTTCCCCCCTAGCCTTTTCCAGCTTAGAAGCCTTTACAAAGAAGAAATTAAGAAATGGTGAGGACCTGAAAAGTAGTATAAGCTGATATAAAAAAAGCCCTCGAAATAGTATTTCGAGGGCTTTTTTTATAATCTTTAGTTACCTACTATTGGAATTTTTTCGCGTTTACTTTACGCTCATTTTCTGTCAAGTAGATTTTACGCAAACGGATAGATTGTGGTGTAACCTCAATGTATTCGTCGGCTTGGATATATTCCATAGATTCTTCCAGAGAGAATTTAATTGCCGGTGCGATACGAGTGTTATCATCTGTACCAGATGCACGCATATTTGTCAATTGTTTACCTTTAACGATGTTAATCGTTAAGTCATTGTCACGGATGTGCTCTCCTAAGATTTGTCCTTCATAAATATCCACACCTGGATCAACGAAGAACTTACCTCTATCTTGTAACTTATCAATAGAGTAAGCAGTTGTTGTACCTTTATCCAAAGAGATCAATACACCATGCAAACGTCCAGGAATTGTTCCTCTCCAAGGCTCGTATCCTTTCAGACGGTGTGCCATAACAGCCTCTCCAGCTGTAGCAGTCAATACGTTGTTACGCAGACCGATGATACCACGAGAAGGAATTTCGAACTCAAGATGCTGCATTTCACCTTTCGTTTCCATCACTAAAAGCTCACCCTTACGTTGTGTTACCAACTCAATTACTTTACCAGAAACTTCTGCAGGAACATCAACAACCAACACCTCGATAGGCTCACATTTCTTACCGTCGATCTCTTTCAAGATTACTTGAGGTTGACCTACTTGTAATTCGTAACCTTCGCGACGCATTGTTTCAATCAATACAGATAAGTGAAGGATACCACGTCCATAGACCAACCAAGCGTCCGGAGATTCAGTAGGAACGACACGTAATGCCAAGTTCTTCTCTAATTCTTTTTGTAAACGATCGTGAATATGTCTAGAAGTAACCAATTTACCTTCTTTACCAAAGAATGGGGAGTTATTGATTGTGAACAACATGTTCATCGTCGGCTCATCAATGCTGATAACTTCCAATTGTTCCGGGTTGTCAAAATCTGCGATTGTATCACCGATATCGAAACCTTCGATACCAACAACAGCACAAATATCACCACATTTAACTTCCTGTACACGGCGACGGCCCAAACCTTCAAACGTGTGCAGTTCTTTTACACGTGATTTTACGATCTTACCATCACGTTTTACCAACGAGATTGGCTGACCTTCTTTAATCGTACCACGAGCTACACGACCGATAGCAATACGTCCTACGAACGTAGAGTAATCCAACGATGTAATCTGCATTTGTAATGTACCTTCAACAAATGGCGAAGGCGGGAAGTGATTGATGATCGCATCTAATAGTTCAGACACATCTTCTTTCTTTTCTTTCCAATCTGTTGACATCCAACCATGTTTGGAAGAACCATATAATACTGGAAATGCTAATTGCTCCTCTGTCGCATCAAGGCTAAAGAATAAGTCAAATACATTTTCGTATACCTCTTCTGGGCGACAGTTTTCTTTGTCCACTTTATTGACAACAACCAAAGGTTTCAAACCTAAGGATAATGCTTTTTGTGTAACGAAACGTGTTTGCGGCATTGGGCCTTCGAAAGCATCCACCAGCAATACAACACCATCAGCCATTTTCAATACACGCTCAACCTCACCACCGAAATCGGCGTGACCAGGTGTATCAATAACGTTAATTTTTACTCCTTTATATTCAACAGAAACGTTTTTAGCGACAATAGTAATACCGCGTTCACGTTCTAAATCGTTATTATCCAGAATTAAATCACCTGTACCATCATTGTCTCTAAAAAGATTTGTGAAGTGTAAGATTTTGTCTACCAACGTAGTTTTACCGTGATCGACGTGAGCGATAATCGCTATGTTTCTAATATTTTGCATCTAGCAAGTAAATTTGTTTTTAAATTCAGGGTGCAAAGATAAACATTTTGCACCACAAAATTTATAACTATGTGTATTTTATTTAATTACACCTAATTCTTTGCCTACTTTGGTAAAGGCAGTAATCGCTTTATCCAAGTGTGCAAGCTCATGTCCTGCCGAAATCTGCACACGGATACGGGCTTTTCCCTGAGGTACAACAGGATAGTAGAAACCGATCACATAGATACCTTCGTCCAACATTTTAGCCGCAAACTCTTGTGCAAGTTTCGCGTCATAGAGCATCACAGGGACGATCGGATGGAAACCCGGCTTGATATCAAATCCTGCTTCCGTCATTTTTTCACGGAAATATTTCGTGTTGGATTCCAGTTTGTCACGCAAGGTTGTCGTCTCACTCAACATATCTAATACCGCAACAGAAGCGCCTGCAATCGCCGGTGCCAAGGTATTTGAAAATAAATATGGGCGCGAACGCTGACGTAACAAATCAATGATCTCTTTTTTACCGGACGTGAAACCACCAGAGGCGCCACCAAGGGCTTTACCGAGGGTTCCGGTAATGATATCTACACGATCTATTACATTGAAAAGTTCGTGTGTACCACGGCCGGTAGCACCGATGAAACCTGTACAATGGGATTCATCGATCATCACCAAAGCCTGGTATTTGTCCGCTAGATCACAGATCTTGTCCAATGGCGCTACTGATCCGTCCATGGAGAATGCACCATCGGTAACGATGATTTTGTGTCTTGCTCCTGAGGCTGCCTGCAACTGTGCTTCTAAATCTGCCATATCCGCATTTTTATAGCGGAAACGTTGTGCTTTACACAAACGTACACCATCGATGATCGAAGCGTGGTTCAGCTCATCAGAGATAATTGCATCCTCCGCACCGAACAAAGGTTCGAAAACACCACCATTTGCGTCGAATGCCGCCGCATATAAAATCGTATCTTCCGTTCCTAAGAACTGGGAAATTTTTGCTTCTAATTCTTTATGTACATCTTGTGTTCCACAGATAAAACGTACCGAAGACATTCCATATCCGTAAGTGTCAATCGCTTTCTTCGCAGCTTCGATTACTTTTGGGTGCGAGGACAGGCCCAAATAATTGTTTGCGCAGAAATTGACCACTTCTTGTCCTGTGCTCACTTTAATGTCAGCTCCCTGAGGAGTAACGATCACTCGTTCTTGTTTATACAATCCCGCTTCTTTGATTGCATCCAATTCCTTTTGTAAAACTGGTTGTAATGTATTGTACATAATTCGAATTTATTTTTTTATACAATATTACAGTTTTTTCACTGGAATAAATTGCATTCCTTCCCGGGATAGGGGTTATTCACGGAGAATTCACCTCAAATCAATGTTTTGATAACATTAAACCGTTTGCACAAATTTGCGTTCCGCAGTGATTTCTTTCCTTTTGCAACGAATAATGGAACAATCAAGAAGGAGATAACAGACAAACTGCATTGGATTTCCGGCAGCATGACTGTGGAGCAACTACCGGAGCGATACAGGTCACAACTGTTATTTAATGCAGATTCGGTTTATTCGTAACGCAGGGCATCCACCGGATCTAATTTTGAAGCTTTTGATGCCGGATAATAACCAGACAACATCCCCACAAGACCACATACTGCAAATCCGAGAATAATAGCAGCCCAAGGGATAATAAAGGATGTCCCCAGTTGAAGGGCCAACAAATTACCGATCAGGATGCCGATAAATATACCCGCGACACCGCCCATCATACAGATGACAATGGCTTCCATCAAAAACTGCTTGCGTATCACACTGGGCGTAGCACCTATTGCCTTCCGAATGCCGATCTCCCTTGTCCGTTCAGTAACCGACACCAGCATGATATTCATCAGTCCGATGGATGCACCAACAAGAGTGATAAAGGCAATCACGACTGCCCCTAAGGTCACCATCGCCATATTCTGCATCAGCATTTGTGCTACTGCATCGGATTTGGTAATCTCAAAATCATTGGACTGTCTTGCAGATAGCCCGCGAATATTCCGAAATACAATAGAGGCCTCACCGATCGCTGCTTCCAAACGCATTGGGTCATTGGAGGATACCGTGATCACATAGGATGGCTCTACGACCTGCATGACCGATCTTGCTTTTACCAGGGGAATAAAACAGGCTCTATCACCGCCCATACCTGCAGAGGAACCTTTGCTTTTTAGCACTCCGATGACCTGGTATCGGATATTATTGACCGTAATAAATTGTCCAATCGGGTCAATGATTTCGCCAAAGAGCATTTTACTGACCTCACTACCGATGATAATCACGGCCCCACCGGTCTCTACATCCCGGACGGAGAAATTACGCCCTTCATTGACGATGTAGCCCGAGGTCTGAAGATAATTTTCATCGGTACCAATAAGGCCGATATTAGGGTTTGTCTTTTTCGATTGAAATTTTGCGGTCGAATTCCAGGTTACATTGGCACTGATGGATGTCGTCGCATTAAAATGAAAGTTCTGTTTGAACCTTGCCGCTTGGGCATAGGTAATATTGGCAAATACCTTAGACCGTGTACCTCCCGTACCGATCTGCACATTGATCCCCCTATTCCGTATATTGAATGAATTGGATCCCATGGAAGAAAAGGAATCCGTTAAGGAGTTTTTCATGGCATCAATAGATGTCAATACACCGATCAGGGCCATCATCCCTATCGCTATGATCAATGCCGTTAAAAATGTCCGCAACTTGTTGCCTACAATGGATTGCAGTGCAAGTTTTACGTTTTCAACATAAGACATTTTTACGGACATACGGCGATTTTTATTATTTGCAGATGAAAATACTGTTATTCCTCCACAAAACCAAAAGGCAATTTATTTCATTAGAATAAATTGCCTTTTTTATACCAGATCAACGCCGACAAGAAGATGGCCATTAACTTGGTAAGATCTTACTTTCAACTACTTTAAACTATAACACAACGATTAATTGATCCTTTTCCAGGTCTCCGTCCGGCCGAGTAAACTAACCCCTACATAACCACGTATGTCGAGTTTGTCCCCTTTTAAAGTCATTTTACAGCTATAGGTTTTCCCTGTTTTGGGATCATAGATCTTCCCATCTTCATAGGTATTTCCATCTTTTTCAAAATTGGTCAAGATCTCCAATCCCTGAACTGCCCGGCCCTGAAGCGCCTTGTCTGGGTTTTTAATATCTTTCTTGGGCTGTCCGGCTTCATTATTTGGAAATTTAAGCCAATAAAGCTTACCAAAAAATTTGTCCCCTTTTTTATAAATCTCCACACGGCCCTCGCCGCTTGGGTTTTCCCACTTTCCGATAATCGGATCTGTTTGCGCAAACAATGTTACTGTAACAAGCAACATGATGAATGACATCATAATTTTCTTCATTGGTCTATATTTTTATGAATTTATTTTACCATTTTTTTGCCTATCTCTCAAATCGCCTATCTCCAAAAGATTCTAGAGAAAAAATAAAACCGTCTAACCAATTCCAATGGAGTCCAGCGAATTAAAGCGTGTGGACTTATAAGTTAAATATACAAAATATTTACTATGCTTGCATATATTTATTTTCCATATTCCCTACTGATTTAAATAGAAAAATGAGTTGATTCCTGTTTGCCCCAATATCGGCAGATAAAAGAGAGACTCGATTTTCCATGTATAAAGCCAGCTTGGGGTTCGAAGGTTGTTTGGTATGAGAAAAAGGCGAAGAAAGGGACCGAAACTTTGGCATTGCGTTTGCACGATAGTTATTATATTATTACTTTATTCACTGTTTATAAATTAGCACATATTATGAAATTTATTATTAGTCTTCTACTTACCGGCGTAGTCGTCGCAGTTGCTTGTTGGATTGTTCCAGGTGCACATGTCGCAGGATTCGGCTGGGCTATTGTCGCGGGGTTGGTCATCGGATTTGTCAATGCAACCGTAGGTTCAATTTTGAGATTGTTCACTTTTCCATTAAACTGGCTTACGCTTGGGCTGGTTTCCTTTATTATCACCGTTTTAATGGTATTACTTTCAGACTCGCTCCTTGGATCCAAATTTGATGTCGATGGATTTTGGACAGCAGCATTGTTCGCCATCGTCGTTGCCGTATTGGAAATGATCGTCGGAAGCACTTCAAAAGACTAAAATTATATAATTATATATATAAAAGGCTGTTTTCCGATTGGGGGAGGCAGCCTTTTTCGATATCAACAGGAATGATGATCTCCAGACAGAAAGGCTATTTCTAAAGCTGTTTATGCGCTATTTTAATTCCCCTTCCCTCGCTTTTTAAGCTTAAAATAGCTAAATTTAAATTATTTAACAGATCCTCCGATATATGTGCGAACACAACCACGAGCATAGCCATACAGAAAAAGAGACTCCCTGGTGGATATCACAACGCAAACTTCTTATTGCACTTATCCTATTGATCACACTGCTGATCCTCAAATATGCCTTTAAGATCACGCTTCCTTTTTATGCTTCTTTATTTTTAAATGGTACGGCATACCTATTAGCAGGTATACCTGTTCTGCAAATGGCTTTGCGAAAGGCCAAACGCGGTGATTTCTTCAATGAATTCTTTTTGATGAGTGTTGCAACCTTAGGGGCTTTTGCCATCCGGGAATTTGAAGAAGGGGTTGCCGTCATGGTCTTTTACCAGATCGGCGAATGGTTTCAGGATATAGCTGTAGATAACGCCAAAAAATCCATAAAATCGCTTTTGGACATCCGTCCGGATAAAGTCACGGTCTTGCGTGATGGAAAACAACTGGATGTAGATCCCAAAACCGTCAATATCGGTGAAGTGATTGTTGTTAAAGCAGGTGAAAAAGTTGCACTGGACGGGAAACTGCTGAATGAACGGGCTGCATTCAATACTGCGGCGCTCACCGGAGAAAGCAAGCCCGACACGAAATATAAGGGCGAGGCCATCTTTGCGGGCATGATCAATTTAGAATCAGTTTGTGAAATCAGCGTAAACAGTCTGTTCAAAGACAGCAAACTGAGCAAGATATTAGCAATGGTGCAGGATGCTACGGCACGCAAATCCAAAACACAGCTATTTATCTCCAAGTTTGCAAAGATCTATGTCCCTATTATCTTCGCGCTTGCTGTTCTTGTCCTTATCGTCCCGTTATTTATTGTCAGTGACTATAGCTTTAAAGAATGGTTTTATCGTAGTCTGGTATTTCTTGTGATCAGCTGTCCCTGTGCCCTGGTTGTCTCGATCCCATTAGGTTACTTCGGCGGAATAGGCCTAGCTTCCAGAAACGGGATTTTGTTCAAAGGCGGTAATTTCCTGGATGCCATCACTGCTGTCGATACCATTGTCATGGATAAAACGGGTACCCTGACCGAAGGTGTTTTTGAAGTCAAAGAGGTCATTGCTGTCAATGGACAGTTGGTGGAACTATTGGATTATGCCAAAGCCATTGAGTCCAATTCGACCCATCCAATTGCAAAAGCGATCGCGCGCTACCATCCGGGAGATCCGACTTTTATTACCAAAGAAATCATGGAAGTAGCCGGCCATGGACTCAAAGCGACGATCAACGATAAGCTTGTCCTTGCCGGCAACAGCAAACTGCTGGACAAGTTTGGCGTCTCCTATCCGGAAGAAATAAAGCTAATTGTTCATTCCATCGTACTGATTGCAATAGACAAGCAATATGCAGGCTACATTACGGTTGCAGACCGAAATAAACCGGACGCTAAAGCGGTAATTTCGACCATGCGGGCACAAGGCCTATACACGGTCATGCTGTCCGGTGATAAGAAAGCGGTAGTGGATGAGGTGGCAAGGGAACTGGGGATAGATAAAGCTTACGGCGACCTGCTGCCAGAAGATAAAGTAAGTCAGGTCCAAAGATTGATCGACGAAGGGCGAAGTGTAGCTTTCGCTGGCGATGGTGTCAACGATGCTCCTGTGGTTGCTTTGGCCCAAGTAGGCATCGCAATGGGCGGATTAGGTGCAGATGCGACTATCGAAACGGCTGACGTCGTGATACAGAATGATGAACCCCATAAAATTTTGTCTGCCATCAAAATCGGTAAGATCACCCGTAATATTGTCTGGCAGAACGTCATCCTGGCAATGAGTATCAAAATTATTGTGCTGATTCTCGGGGCCGGCGGGGTTGCCACACTCTGGGAAGCTGTGATCGCTGACGTTGGCGTGGCGCTATTGGCGATTTTAAATGCCATCCGGATTCAGCATAAAACGGTATAATACAGTCCAGAAAGAGCCGTTTAAAAAAAAATAAAACCTGTAAAATACATTCGGCCAACCTTGTTGAAGATCAGCCGAATGTACGATAAGGAAGTATTAATCGCGCCAGGATTTATAGGCATTGATCAATCCATTGGTGGAAGAATCGTGACTTGTGATCGGATTATCGTCGCTCAGCTCCGGTAGGATCTTATTGGCAAGCTGTTTACCAAGTTCAACACCCCATTGGTCAAAACTGTAGACGTTCCAAATTACCCCCTGTACAAATATCTTGTGTTCGTACAGCGCGATAAGTCTGCCCAATGTCCGTGGAGTCATTTTTTTCAATAAAATGGAGTTTGTTGGCCGATTGCCCTCAAATACTTTATAGGCTTTTAACTCTTCGATCTCAGCATTGGATTTACCTGCTTTTTGGAATTCAGCAACAACTTCTTCCTCGGTTTTACCATTCATCAGGGCCTCTGTCTGTGCAAAGAAATTAGACAATAAAAGTTGATGGTGGTTGCCGATCGGGTTAAGGCTATTTGCTGGCGCAATAAAATCACATGGGATCAATTTCGTCCCCTGATGAATCAACTGGTAAAAAGCATGTTGACCGTTTGTTCCGGGTTCGCCCCAAATGATCGGCCCGGTCTGGTAGTCGACGCGTTCACCATTGCGGTCAATGTATTTTCCGTTGCTCTCCATATCTCCCTGTTGAAAATACGCTGCAAAGCGATGCAGGTATTGATCGTAAGGAAGGATGGCATGGCTTTCAGCCTCAAAAAAATTATTATACCATATACCGAGCAAAGCCAATATTACCGGAATATTTTCCTCAAAGGCGCTGGTTCTGAAATGCTCATCAGCTTCATAGGCACCTTTTAAGAGTTCCTCGAAATTATCAAATCCGATCGCCAGGCTAATGGAAAGCCCAATGGCAGACCATAGTGAATAACGTCCACCAACCCAATCCCAAAATACAAACATATTTTGAGGATCTATACCAAAAGCCGTTACAGCCTCCGTGTTGGTACTCAATGCCGCAAAATGTTTGGCGACATCTTTCTGTCCGGCTCCCCTACTCAGAAACCAATCTTTTGCCGTATGTGCATTGGCCATTGTCTCCTGGGTAGTGAATGTTTTGGACGCAATCAGAAACAAGGTTGTCTCCGGATCTACTTCTTTTAAAGTTTCGGCAATATGTGTTCCGTCTACATTGGACACAAAATGCACGTTCAGTCTGGTTTTATATGCCTTTAAAGCCTCGGTCACCATCACCGGTCCCAGATCAGAACCGCCAATACCGATATTGACAACATCGGTAATCACTTTTCCGGTATAACCCTTCCATTCACCGGAAAGAATCTTCTCTGTAAAAGCTTTTACCTGCACCAATACATTTCTAACCGCAGGCATCACGTCCTTGCCATCCACAAAGACAGACTGATCGGACTGATTCCGCAAGGCCGTATGCAAGACGGGTCTATTTTCGGTCACATTGATCCGCTCGCCGGCAAACATCGCCGCTATCGCTTCGGACAGATGACACTCCTTGGCCAGCTGGATCAACAATGCGATGGTCTCATCGTTGACACGATTTTTGGAATAATCTAAAAGAATATCCTCAAAGAGAATCGAAAATTTCTCAAATCGCTGTGGATCTGCCG
The DNA here is from genome assembly GCF_003071065.1 of Sphingobacterium athyrii. Lineage (GTDB taxonomy): Bacteria > Bacteroidota > Bacteroidia > Sphingobacteriales > Sphingobacteriaceae > Sphingobacterium > Sphingobacterium athyrii. The sequence goes on from NZ_QCXX01000005.1 coordinate 260,618, forward strand.
CAAAAAGCTCGCGTAAGTCCTGCTGATTGATATCGATATAATGATCTACCAAATATTGGTAGGCTTTGGTCGTTGTAAAATTAATTTTTGGAAACATACTGTTTTTATTTGAAATTATTTGCTTTAAGCCGGCATAAGAACCTTCCATATTTTTTATTACACTTCGTGTAGCTCTCTAAACAAAGGTTTATGTGCCTGCGCTATCAAAACTAAAAAAAAAAGGTGAGATACAAACCGACGGTTTCCGATCCTCCCTATTTTTTATTTTTTATTTTTTGATTTTGAATATCTACATTAGCGGGTATGACAAAAGAACAAATTCAAGACTTGAGGGATCGTGTTACTTCCCTAAGGAGGCATCTTTGACATTGATGTCCGTAAAAATGAAATAGAAAGAGACCAGGCCATAACCCTGGAAGCAAACTTCTGGGACGATTCCAAAGCTGCAGAGAAAATACTCCAGGCCATTAAAAATCAGAAGGTATGGACAGATCATTTTGATGAAGTAGCTTCGGCAGTTGAAGACACCTATGTCATGTATGAGTTTTTTCAATCCGGGGACGCAACAGATAAAGAACTGGATGATCAGTATAAACTTGCACTGGAAAAGGTTGAAGAGCTGGAGTTCAAAAATATGCTCAGCGCCGAGGAGGATCAATTGGATGCTATCCTACAGATCACAGCGGGCGCCGGAGGTACCGAAAGTTGCGACTGGGCGGCTATGCTGATGCGCATGTATATTATGTGGGGTGAGAAAAACGGGTATAAAGTGACCGAGCAGGACTCCCAAGAAGGCGATGTCGCGGGGATCAAAAGTGTCACCCTTCAATTATCCGGAGCATTTGCTTATGGTTACCTTAAAGGTGAAAATGGGGTCCACCGACTAGTCCGCATCTCGCCTTTTGACTCCAACGCCAAACGACACACCTCATTTGCATCGGTGTATGTCTACCCATTGATTGATGACAACATAGAAATAGACGTTAAAGATTCGGAAATCGAATGGGACACTTTCCGTTCGGGAGGTGCCGGTGGCCAGAATGTGAACAAAGTGGAGACAGCTGTCCGGCTACACCATAAACCCACGGGCATCATTATCAAAAATCAGGAGACGAGATCACAATTGCAGAATAAGGAAAATGCGCTGCGCTTATTGAAATCGCAACTGTATGAGATTGAAATGCGCAAACGGCAAGAAGCCTCCGCTGCAATCGAAGGAAACAAAAAGAAAATCGAATGGGGATCCCAAATTCGTAATTATGTCTTGCATCCTTATAAATTAATCAAGGATTTACGGACAAACTACGAAACATCAAATACCCAAGCGGTACTGGATGGAGACTTAAACGATTTCCTGAAAAATTATTTAATGGAATTTGGCGGTTAATCTACCATAAAAAAACTACAAAATTGAAGACGCTCCATTGATGGGCGTCTTTTTTTTGTCACGGCAATCACTGCCTTCTTTCATACACAGTCTGTCACTGTAACTGTCAATTACGCATTAAAAAAATCTTAAAAACGTTAAAAAACCTTAAATGTCGACTGTATGCATAGGGTAGCAAATTATTGATTAAACAGACAAGCAATCACACTTAAACAATTAAAAAACAATGATTTACGACACATAAAAATGTATCAAGAACGTTACAAAGCGCAAGTTTTTTCAATTTTTGGCACAAAATAAAGGCATGTATTTTGCGTTTATGCATTCGTAATATTTTCATTACAAACGACACTATACTTGGGGTCAACAAAGAAAATAAAAAGAAGAATGTATATCTAAAAATAGAACGGTTATGAATTACATGAAAGAAAACTCAATCGTATCAAAGCAGATGACCAAACAATGGAAACCTGCCGTGTACGACGTCAATGAAGAACAGCAACAATCTGAGACAACAGTAAACAAAGTCGAGGAAAGCAATTTTGGAACGAAAGAATACGTTATTTTTGGAGCGACTTTTTTCGTGCTATTTGCATCAGTCTTTGGTGTATATATGCTTCAGCCAGATTTTGATGCATTACGTTTTCAACGTTTAGACAGTATCGGCGGAATATTTTTAATTGGCTTGGGAATATTTTTAGCCGTTGTCGCCCTAAGTTTTTTAATCTTTTTGATTGTACTTCACCGTAAATACAAACCCATTGCGTCTGTTTCGGATGAAGAACTGCCGACCTGTACAATTATTGTTCCGGCTTATAATGAAGGACAACTGGTATACGATACGCTCCATAGTTTGGCAAGCAGCGACTATCCGGAGAAAAAACTTCAGATCATCGCTATTGACGACGGAAGTAAGGACAATACTTTTGCCTGGATACAACGTGCGAAGATGGAATTGGGTGATCGTATTGAAATTTATCAACAACCCAAAAACATGGGCAAGCGCCATGCATTGTACCGTGGATTTAAATTGGGGACAGGCGAAGTCTTTATAACAGTAGATAGTGACTCTGTGGTCAATAAAGACACCATTCGCAATATGGCCAGTCCATTTGTGACCAACCCAGAATGTGGGGCAGTAGCAGGTAATGTGCGTGTACTGAATAATAAAAAGGCAATCATCCCTCGTATGTTAAATGTGAGTTTTGTCTTCAGTTTTGAGTTTGTACGTTCGGCTCAAAGTATGCTAGGAACAGTAATGTGTACCCCTGGAGCATTATCCGGGTACCGCAGAGAAGCCGTTATGCACTGCTTGGAAGATTGGGTCAACCAAACTTTTATGGGACAACCTTCTGATATTGGAGAAGATCGCGCCATGACAAATATGATATTGAAACAGGGATATCATGTATTGTTCCAATCGAATGCTTACGTATACACCGATACGCCTGTACGTTATAAAAATTTATATAAGATGTTTATCCGTTGGGAAAGAAGTAATGTGCGTGAAAATATTATGATGAGCCAGTTTGCCTTTAAGAATTTCCGTAAAGGGCCGAAATGGGGTGCACGTATCCTATTGATCATGCAATGGAAAAAAGTACTGCTTTCTTATCCAATGATGTTATTAATGCTTTGGACCGTATTTCATTATCCATTGATGTTTTTGAGCTCAACCTTAGTCGGAATCCTTATATTTTCAAGTATTCAGGCTTATTTCTTTGCATCCAAAAATTCAGACGCAAAAGAAGCTTTCTGGGCTTATAGTTACAGTATATTTTACGCTTTCAGCTTATTTTGGATCACACCTTATGCCATTGCTACGGCTGGGCGTAAAGGTTGGTTGACAAGAGGCTAGTTTCGACGGAAAGAACGTATCTTTACTTTAAATATAAATATGACAGATTTTCAGATTAAAAAAATTGCCATTATTGGTCAGGGTTATGTGGGATTGCCTTTAGCGATAGCTTTCTCTGAATTCTTTCCGGTGATTGGCTTCGATATAAACAAAACGCGTATTGACGAACTTAAAGCTGGTATAGACCGTACACTTGAAGCAGATGGTGATGAGCTATTGCATGCACGGAATCTATATACCGCATCGGAACAGCGCAGGGGCTACGACGCAAGTTCAACCGTTCATGATATCGCAGATGCCAATGTGTATATCGTCACGGTCCCGACACCGATAGATCGTTATAACTCGCCTGACTTATCACCGCTCTTGGCTGCATCTAAAATGATTGGAGAACTGCTAAAAGCGGGGGATTTAGTTATCTATGAATCCACGGTCTATCCGGGATGTACCGAAGAAGAATGTATCCCCGTTTTGGAAAAAAATTCGGGTTTGAAATTTAATCAAGACTTCTTTGTTGGCTACTCTCCAGAGCGTATAAACCCTGGCGATAAGGTGAATTCATTGCAAAAAGTGATGAAAGTAACTTCCGGAAGTACTGCCGAAGCGGGACTTGTGGTTGATGGGCTCTATAAAAAAATTATTCATGCCGGTACTCATCTAGCTCCTTCCATCAAGGTAGCAGAAGCAGCAAAAGTGATTGAAAACGCGCAGCGGGATGTCAATATTTCTTTTATGAACGAATTGGCCCTGATCTTTGACCGCGTTGGTATAGATACACAGGATGTGCTCGATGCTGCCGGAACAAAATATAATTTTCTTCGGTTCAAACCGGGATTAGTTGGGGGACATTGCATTTCAGTAGATCCTTATTACTTAGCGCAAAAGGCGACCCAGCTGGGTTACCATCCGCATGTGATCTTGTCTGGCCGCGAGGTTAATGATCAAGTAGCTTCTTTTATTGCGTCCAAGGTCGTCAAACTGATGATACAGAAAAACATCAAATTTGACGGAGCCAAAGCATTGGTATTGGGGGTAACGTTTAAGGAAAACTGTCCAGATATCCGTAATAGCAAAGTTATTGACATGATCCACGACCTTAAAGAATTTGGTCTTGAGGTCGATATCTATGACCCTTGGGTAAATCCAGATGAATTAAGGAAGCATTTTGGTTTAGAATTACTAGAAACTCTTCCGCAGTCAGGAAATTACGACAGCATCATTCTAGCTGTGGGGCATCGGGAGTTTTTACACCTGGATCTCAAGAATTTAAAAAAGGATCCTTCTGTCGTATTTGACATCAAGGGAATACTTGACCGAAAATTGGTAGATGCCCGCTTGTAGTCTCATTTATTTGATACTATTTTTAGGTAGCATTCTTTTAAAACCTTTAGTTTTCACCTCCAAATATGGTGAAAACTGAAGGTTTTTTCCATATTTGGAGGCAATGTAATCATTTGATTAAAAAAACCATCATCAAATCTCTCGTTTGGTAATATTAACTTAACACCACAAGTATAAATCTGACCTCATTAAATTAAGCGCTATTTGGCACCAATTGCGGCACCTATGAAACAGTTAAGCGACACCGAGCTATTCACTAGCATTCAAACGGATGATTGTTATACTTTTCCTGAAGTAATCAATCGCTATTCAGAGATCTTTTTCCGCTTTATCCAGCGCCGGGTTTGTTGTGATTCTATTCTATCTAAAAAATGGGCTCAAATGGCGGGAATTGATCAACAAATCATCCAATAATTATCCAGATAAATAGCGATCTAACTAAGCATACATCTAAAAATACAACCCTATATATCCATGGTTATCAATTCTATATCATTTTTTTTGTTTATGTGTAGCGTTTACCAATAATTATCCGTAGTATTAATAAACCAAAAACAAGTTAAAGGCCAGAAGAGAAATGCGCCTTTGTCTGATCAATATCAGGTGATGTAACTACTATAAACTAAATCATGGAAAATAATTTGCGAAAATCAGATCAATTCAATGACCACAGCTACGGCCTCCATGCCAATTGGTACAATACCCTCTATCCAGAAAAAGAACAAAAAATTAAGGTAATCAAATCCTTAAATAGCTACAATGGAAGTATCAACCATTGGTTACAGAACCTTTTTTTCAATTGTCTGAATCCTTTTACCAATAATAAAAATGCGAAATGGCTTACCCTTGGTGATGCTTATGGACATGACGCGCGATATCTGCTTGACCAGAATATTCAGGATGTAACCGCAAGTGATCTGGATGACAGTTTCCTGAAAGTTTCCCATGAAGAAGAATTTATCAAGGATTTCTCCGCCCAAAACGCTGAATCATTAACGTTGGAAGATGAGAGCGTGGATTATATACTCTGTAAGGAAAGCTACCATCATTTTCCACGTCCTTACGCCGCGCTCTACGAAATGATCCGGGTAGCCAGAAAAGCTATTATAATTATTGAGCCACAGGATCCGATATCAAAAATGCCTTCCTTATTGTATTTGGCCAATTTACTGGGAAGAATCAACGACAGGACGATCAATAAGATCTGGAAAAATAGGTTCTCCTATGAAAAGGTGGGAAATTTTGTCTACAAGGTTTCAGAACGGGAATTTGAAAAATTTGCTGCTGGCCTCAACCTTCCTATGATTGCAATAAAAAAAATCAACCCAAACTTTTGGTTTCCGGGCAGTGAACATATCAAAGCTGATAGAAAGGAGAAGGTTTTCAGGCGTATTCTTTTCAGAAAGAAAATACGTGATCTTTTTTCCAATTGGGGGGTATTGCCGAGCCAGACACTTTCCATTGCTGTCTTTAAGAATATGCCCGATGATTCCCTAAAGAAATCCCTTATCGAAGAAGGATACAGATTGGTCGAGATCCCGAAAAATCCACATATCCAAAAGTCATCGTACTAATCCCACAGCGAAAGCTGGTATGAAAAATTATTCGATTACTTTTATTGTTCCTGATCTTTGTTTCCGCGAGTGCATGTAAAAAGGAGAAGATCATTTGCGGGCAATAGGACAAGTTGGTACAGACCAGAATTAACCATCTGAACGCAGTCAGAAAGGAGTTTCTTTTCGGAGGAATTCAATTCTGAGTTATTTTCTGCAGTTTAAATGAAATAGAACAAATGCTATAGTATCGTTCTCGACGAGATTAAACCATTTTAATCGCATAAAAAAAAGCGACTCTTTTGAAGTCGCTTTTCGTAGCCCGTAGGGGAATCGAACCCCTGTTTCAAGAATGAAAATCTTGCGTCCTAACCCCTAGACGAACGGGCCGTTTTCTGTTTCGGTGTGCAAATATAGAAAGTTTTCTAAATCTGTCAAAATTTTATCGGGATTTTTATTCATTTTTTTCTAAATAGATCGCAAAACCCTCTAAAATAGCTATATTTAGACTCATTGAAAAAGTAACCAACATGACTAATTTAAAAAAAATTAAAAACCCACTACTCTATGCTGGCCTTGGCATGGCACTTTTGAGCCAAGCAGCATATGCTCAAAAATCGAGCTCAATTGCAGATCAGCTGCAACTCACCTGGCAAGTCAAGGATGGCCAGAATATCCGTAAAAACCCTGTCTCAACAATCATTCTGAAAAATACGGGCAAAAGCGCAATACAGCTTAATGATTGGAGCCTCTGGTTTAATTTTATCCGATCTATTGATCCAGATAAAGTAGATAATAGATTTGCCATTGACCACAGGAATGGCGACCTATTTCAGGTTAGTTTTAAGAAAAACAATTTTTTATTAAATGCACAGGACACCATCCATATTGATTTTACAACAACCGGATTAGTCAATTATACCGACGGACCAATCGGTTTATACATAAAAAATAGCAAAACCGGGCTTTCAACAGATATTCGGAACTATACAGCAGTGAAAACCGCTCCTCAATCCGAGGCCGAAAAAAATAATTACTGGTCCTATAAATATGACCTAAACCAACTTACCAAAGGGGTCGAAGCACAGCGCATTATCCCCCTACCGAGTCATATTAACATCAACGATAACACAAAATTTAATGTAGCGACCGGTACAAAAATATTTGTTGCCAGCGAATTTTCTTCAGAAGGGAATTTTCTGACAGATTTTCTGAACAAATACACGGGAATCAAGCTGTCCCCTTCCTCGGCAAAAGAGGATGGAATTGTTATCGTCAAAGCAAATGATCTAAAACCTGAATCCTATCGGTTAAATATTGATGCAAAGGGTATACACATAGAGGCATCGGATAAAGCAGGTGCATTTTATGCCATACAATCTTTAAAATCACTGATCAATCATCAACAATGGATTAAAACCACGAAATCAATTGCCTTACCACACGCGAGCATAGAAGATAGCCCGCGCTATGGATACCGTGGTTTTATGCTGGATGCGGCCCGTAATTTTCATAGCAAGGCAGAAGTGCTACGTATTTTGGATCTGATGGCGGCCTACAAATTGAATAAGTTCCATTTCCACTTTATCGACGACGAAGGTTGGCGACTGGAAATCCCTTCTCTGCCCGAACTAACCGCTGTAGGAGCAAACCGTACTGCTAATTTTGAGGATGGTAAAGGAATTCAACCTGCATACGGTTCTGGGGCAACGGCAAAAGCGCATCAATTCTACACCGTAGCTGATTATATCGAAATCTTACAATATGCACAGGCAAGACATATTGACGTAATTCCTGAAGTCGAAACTCCGGGGCATGCCCGCGCGGCGATCAAAGCCATGCGTGCCCGGTATGCTCACTACACCAAAGCGGGTGACAAACAGAAAGCTGAAGAGTTTCTATTGGATGATGCAGACGACAAATCGGTTTATAACTCTGCGCAGAACTGGAACGACAATGTGATGAACCCTGCCCTGCCTTCAACGTATCATTTCCTGAGCAAAGTAGTCGATGAAATCAAAGCTATCCATGAAAAAGCCGGAGTACCGTTGAAAATGATCGATTTGGGAGGTGACGAAACACCGAGTGGTGTCTGGGAAAAATCACCCAAAATCCTTGCTTTCATGAAAGAGAATAATATCAGCAATGTCCTGGATGTATGGCCACTATACATTGCCAAAATAAATCAACTTGTCCAAAGTAAAGATCTGACTATGTCGGGATGGGAAGAGATGGGTATGCGTAACAAAGGGAAAGGAATGGAAGTTAACGCTGAATTGGGTAAATCCGGCATCCATCTCAATGTATGGAATAACCTACCAGGACAGGGACAAGAAGATTTAGCTTACCGCTTAGCAAATGCAGGCTATAAAGTTGTGTATACAAGTGCGGCTAACAACTACCTGGATATGTCATGGGATCGTGATTTTGCGGATCCGGGTCATAGCTGGGTGGGTACTGTAAACTTGAACAGAACCTATTCTTTCTCACCGGAAAACTTCTTCATCAACCTTCGTAAAGATGACACCGGAAAAGATCTCGTAAAAGAAGCTTATACCAACAAGGAGCAACTCACGGCTGAAGGAAAGAAAAACCTGCTCGGCATTAAGGGTGCACTCTGGGCAGAAAAAGTATCGACAGATCAACGGCTTGAGGAGATGATATTCCCTCGGCTTATCGCCATTGCCGATCGTGCCTGGGCGCAGGAACAAGCTTGGGAAAAAGGCAATGCTTATGATGAAGCAACCTATCGTAAGTCGTATACAGCTTTTATTAAGAAATTAGGCGAGGATGAATTGAAGAAACTGGATATTATTAATGGGGGCTATACCTATCGCCTTCCAAAACTTGGAATTAAAAAAGAGGGCAACCAGTTGTATATCAATACAGATTATCCCGGATTCAAAGTCTATTATACAGAGAATGGAAGCACGCCGACATTGAAGTCAAAAGAAGTAAATGGCACAATTCCTTTTCAAGTGGGCAAGAAATATCTATTCAAGGTCTTTGATGCCAAAGGTAGATCAGGAGACGTTATTGCATATTAACAACTGAACTGGATTATTACAATAAAATAGTGATATCCGATGTACTTAAGCTCGTCGGTGAAATAGCACAGGCCAATAGCAATTCTAAAACTGAAAAAGGGGATGATTTCTATTCGAAATCATCCCCTTTTGTGTATTAACAATTAAATGCTATCCGCTTAAAACTTATAGCTTAACGAAACAGCCGCATTTCTCGGGTCAATCTGATTGATAAAACCACCTCGGAAATACGAGTTCAAGCCAATCTCATTGGTGATATTGTTAACAAAAACTCTTGCATCAAACCTACGCCATTTGTACCCCACCTGTGCATTTAATGTTGTATAAGCTGGCATATTGAATGGTTCGGTTCCATAGTATTCACCATGACCATTGGGCGTCAAGCTATATTCGTTCACTGGACGATCGCCTACATAATAAACTCCGGCACTCAAACTCAGATTTCTTAAGGCCCCTTGATTGAATACATATTGCACCCAGGCATTAGCTGTATGTTTTGGCGCATTCATGGGAGCAGAGCCATTTACGTAAGAAGGAGAATCTTCATATCTTGCATTGAGGTATGCATAACCCAGCATCACCGTTAGATTTTCCAATATACGACCATTTAATTCCGCTTCGATACCATCTCTTAAGAGCGAGCCCGCCTTGAAATAAAATGTTTCTTCAATAGAACTCCCAGGTTTATAGGCTTGATTAGTCAAATTAGAGGTATAAATATGGAAGTACGTCAAATTGAACCGTAAACGATTTTCTAACCAATCTGACTTGATTCCACCTTCAAATTGCTCTGTTCGGGATGGGCCTGCAGTCGTACCGTCTTCTAAACGATTTGCAGCACTTCGGAGATTGGTTGAATTCGTATAGGATCCGAAAATGTTAAAGTTTTCAAACGGAGTAACAATAAATCCAGCCATTGGATTCCATGCGGATTCTTTTTTATTCCCGGTGGAAACAAAATCTTTCGTAATAATCTCCGAATATCTCAGACCTAAAACAGCTTTAATATATTTATTGAATTCAATAACGTCCTGTGCCATAAAACCTATGCTCGAATAATATGAGCGCACACCTTCACCAGCGGTAAATTTTACCGTTTTTCCTTTTTGCTTAACCCCATTCTTGTCGATATACTCAACCGCCGACAAATCATTGGTCCAATCTCCCAATACATCTATCTGATCAATACCAACACCTTTTCTCTCATTAATATCGTATGAATCGATACCTTTCCCTGAAACAGTCGCTGTATAATTTGTAGTGGTAGCGTCGGCAATCCTATAGTCTACACCCGCTTGTACCAAATGTTTCACTCCGCCCGTGTAAAGATCCTTTCCGATCAAATCAAATTGAAAAGTCTTATTTTTATCATCCCGTGTATTTCTGCCGACATATCTATTAAACGTATTAAACTTGAACTCTTTATCCTTAATTAAACCGACAGATGAAGATTGATTATCGACCTGATAAGACGATGTCGCAAATGACGCCCGTACACTCCACCGATCAGTCAGTTCGTGATTGATCTGCCCCATAAAGCTCTTCATTTCGGTGTTATTATTATCCGAATTAAATCCAAGAAAACGATTATTGGGTATTACATAAAGCGCATTAACTGATTGCGAAGTATCTCTATTTACTGCCGAATTGACCGGTGTGCGGTTATCATTAAAGTAATCTCCTTCTAAAGTGATCGTTGTTCTGTCTGTCGGTTTCCAAGCCAATGAGGGATTCAGATACACACGGTTGGCCGAAAGTCCTTTTCTGAAACTATCGCTTCTTTCATAGGCGCCGTCCATACGAAAAGCAACGGTCTCCTTTTTATCCAACACAGTCTGAAAATCAAATGTCGGACGAAATTGCCCCCAGCTTCCTACGCGTACTCCAACTTCGCCAGCGTTGGTAAAATTAGGCGTTTTGGTCACCACATTGATCACCCCTCCGGCATTCCCAAGGTCAGTAATAACACCCTGTGTTACCGCTGCGGATCCTTTGATCATCTGGATAGACTCTACCCCTTGCATGTCCACAACGCCGGAAGCGGTCTGAAACTGAGAATCCATACGTACTCCATTTTTCAAAACTGGCACACCTCTGAAACCCCGTGTAGATAGCGATTCTTTAACGCCGCCATATGAACCGAAAAGCGTAACACCCGGAATATTTCTTACAGCATCTGTCAACGTTAATATCCCCTGATCTTGAATTACTTTATTTGATATCACCGATATACTCTGAATCTGATCGGAAGGTTTTAAAGGCATACGGGTGATCATCTCAAGTCCCTTTGGCTTTTTATTCCGCTCACCAAACACCTCCACTTCATCGATAGCCTGCTCATTGCTCACCAACACCACCGGTTTTATGACCACCTCACGGCTAGCGGAGCTAAATACATAATCAACCGAAGTTGTTTGATATCCTAAATAGGTAAAACGGATTACCGCATTCTGATCGACACCTTGAAGTCTAAAATGACCTCTGTGATCTGTCCGTACGGTTTTATCGCCAATTGAAACGGTTACTGAGCTTAATGGATTGTTGTTTGCATCAACAACCTTTCCTTTTACGATCCCTGAAGTTTGACCATATACAGCGCTTCCGATTAAAAATGTAGAGGCAAGAGCAAGTAAGTGTTTGTCCATGTTAATAATTTTGGGTAATTATTTTTAATTATTCTAAATAACGAAGCAAAGATATAAAAACTTGCTTATTTAGAATAATTAAAAATAAAAAAGCTCTGAACCATCTATGATTCAGAGCTTTCCTAATATTAACTCAGATTATTTTAGTCAAATTTCCATCGTACAAAAGCTTCTATCGCTTCGTAGTTAGCTAAACCTAATCTATCATATAATGACGCGGTATCACTCGTACGGTCTTCAGCACGCACCCAAAATTCACGTGGATCATCACCTGGGAATACAGGTAGATCTTTTTGGGATTGGTGTTTGAAGATCGCTAAACGCTTGCGATATACCTCTTGTGGGGATAATGGAACAGCCATTTCAATCTCATGGATTGGGTATTCATGCCATGCGCCTCTGTACAACCACAACCAACAGTCTTTTGTCCACTCGTCAGTTTTGCTCAATCTTTTCAAAGCTTCGAACAAAATATCGAAACATACTTTATGTGTACCATGTGGGTCGGCAAAATCTCCCGCTGCAAATACTTGGTGCGGTTTTACCTGACGCAACAATTCCATTGTTTGTTGAATATCATCTTCAAACGATACTTCCTTCGCAAATTTTTGTCTATCATAGAATGGAAGATCCTGGAAGTGAATATTTTCATCTGGCAATCCGACTAAACGAGCTCCGGCAATGGCTTCTCCTTTACGGATCAATGCCTTTATTTTGCGAACAAGTTCGGTATCGATCTGATTTGGTTTTTTCGTTGCAAAGATTGCTCTTTCTTCATCATAAATCTGATTGATCTGAGCGGCCTCCGCTTTCGCACCGATTTGATTTGCCAGATCCTCCGCAAACTCCAGGTAACGTACTACATCATCATCCCATACAGCCGTATTACCACAAGTCTGATATGCAACATGCACATTGTGCCCTTGATCTGCCAAACGGATAAATGTTCCGCCCATGGAGATGACATCGTCATCTGGGTGTGGAGAAAATACAATCACATTCTTCTTAGCCGGATTGGCACGCTCCGGACGCTGTGAATCGTCTACATTAGGTTTACCTCCCGGCCATCCTGTAATCGTGTGCTGAAGTTCATTAAAAATACGGATATTGATGTTATAAGCAGGCCCGGTTTCAGTCACCAGTTTTGCCATGCCATGGGCATTATAGTCTTCGTCAGTAAGTTTCAAAATCGGCTTATTGATCTCTAAGGCCAACCAAACAACTGCCTTTTTAATCAAAGAAGGTGTCCAGGTAACATCTTCGGCTAACCATGGAAGATCAAAACGTGTCAGCAACGACGCTGCTGCCTCGTCCAAAATGAACTCGACATTATCCGACAGTTGAAGATATGTAGCCGGAATCTCTGCTGAAATCTCGCCTTCAACAGCTTTTTTGATGATCTCCGCTTTCGTTTCAGTCCATGCCATCAGAATGATCTCACGTGCTTTGAAAATTGTACCCACCCCCATTGTAATGGCTTTTCTTGGCACATTTTCTTTTCCACCAAAAGCGCGAGAGGCATCACGACGTGTCAGATCATCTAAGGTTACAATACGAGTACCGGAGTTGGGCGCAGAACCCGGTTCGTTAAAACCAATGTGTCCGGTACGACCAATACCTAGCAATTGAATATCTAAACCTCCAGCAGCTGTAATCTTTTGCTCGTATGCCTCACAAAATGCATTGACTTGATCAGGTGCCAGGGTACCATCAGGAATATTTACATTCGCCTTATCAATATCCACGTGATCGAACAAGTTTTTGTTCATAAAGGTCACATAGCTCTGATCGGCGTCAGGTTGCATGGGGTAATATTCGTCAAGATTGAAGGTAATCACGTTCTTAAAGCTTAAACCTTCTTCTTTGTGCAAGCGAATCAGTTCTTGATAGACCTTCACCGGTGTGGCACCAGTGGCAAGACCCAGAACAGCTTTTTCACCTTTCTCTTGCTTTGCACGAATAATGTCAGCAATACGATTTGCAACGTTTTTCGAAGCTGAATTTTGATCTGGATAGACGCTTACGGGGACTTTCTCGAAGCGTGTTTCTTCCAATAAATTTAATCTAGCCATTTTATGGATATATTGATAAACGTGAATTACAAATTTATGAAATTAGTGAGTTAAGTTGAAGTAAAATTTTAATAAAGTGCCCTGTTCTTAACAATATTTTAAATAAAACCTTTTAGCCCTAAATTTAGCATCTAAAACAGGCTAAATTTTATTCAAAATAGCTACTGCTTCCAATAAAGTAACGTCCTGTTTGGCGAAACAAACGCGCAAAACTTGTTGATCTGTAGCCTGTTTATAGAATGCAGAGAGCGGGATTGTCGCTATTTTATGATGCGCTGTCAAATAACGGGCAAAATCAAATTCTTTCTCCTGGCTGATTGCACTATAATCCAGATTCAGAAAATAGGTACCTTCACAGGGCAGTACTTTAAAACGGGATTCCTTCAAACCATTTTTGAGCAAGTCTCTTTTTTTCTCAAAAAAACCAGCGAGACCTTCGACGTAGGCAATATCTTTTAAATATTCCGCAATCGCAATTTGCATTGGTGTATTGACGCTGAACACGTTAAACTGATGGATCTTTCGAAATTCTCGTGTCAGCATGGCCGGAGCTACACAGTACCCAATCTTCCAGCCTGTCGTATGCAACAGCTTTCCGAAAGAAGCAACAACAAAACTCCGTTCGCGCAAGGTCGGAATACTCAAAACTGATTGCGGCTCAACTCCATCAAAGACAAGATGTTCATAGACTTCATCGCTGAGCAGCAGCGTGTCCGTACCTTGCAGAAGTTTGCCAAGTTTATTCAATTCTTCATTTCCGAGAACTTTCCCTGTAGGATTATTCGGATTATTGATAATCACCAGTCGTGTTTTTTCGTTGATCAACGTAGCCACATAATCCCAGTCAATCTGAAAATCCGGTGCCAATAATCGAACCGGAATAACCTTACCTCCAAACAATTCGATCGTTGGGGCATAACTATCGTATGCCGGCTCGAATATAATCACTTCATCTCCAGCCCCGACCACTGTTGCTATCGCTGTAAAGATGGCCTGGGTTCCCCCGGCTGTTATCGTGAGTTCCTCTGAAGGATCTATATCCACGTCATATACAGCCTTGTATTTATTTACGATCGTCTCTCGCAGACTTTGTGTGCCTATCATCGGCGCATACTGATTATGTCCTTTTTCCATCGCCGCAGCAACCAATTGGGTAAGCCTGGGATCCGTTTCAAAGTCCGGGAATCCCTGTGAAAGGTTGAGGGCCTGCTCCGCATTGGCAAGCGCGGTCATCTGGGTAAAGATCGATGTACCGACATGTGGAAGTTTAGCTATTAGGTTGAAGTTCATTTTTTGACATTTTATTAATCTACTAAATTAGTGGATTTTCTTATATTTGTAAATATATAGAAGAATAGCAACATGATAAAATACATCACACTACTTTTTTTGGTTCTTCCGCTCTTTGGTTCAGCTCAGAAAAAAGAATTGACCAAACAGGAATACATTGCCCGTGTTAAAGCAGCACCGGATTCTATTTCAACCTTAGTTGATTTGCGTCGTGTAGGCGGATACGACCCTGTTTATACAGAGCTGCAGGAGCTTTATAATACTTTGAGTGCCAATGTCAAAAACTCCAACGAAGGAAAAGAATTTCAGGAATATTTAAATGCGCTGGAGACGGTTCAGATCGGAAAAGTCGCACCTGCTTTTACACAAAATGATACAACAGGCAACCCTGTACAGCTATCCGATTTTAAAGGCAAGTATGTACTGCTTGATTTTTGGGCTTCCTGGTGTCCAGACTGTCGCGTTGAAAGTCCTGATCTCGTAAAAACTTACCAGCAGTTCAAAGGAGACAACTTTGAAATCCTGGGTATATCCTTTGACAAGGACCGCAACTCCTGGATCAAGGCCATTCACGCAGATAAATTACACTGGAGACATGTTTCTGACTTAAAACGCTGGCAAAATGATGTCGGCACATTATACGCAGTAAAGTCTATCCCTCAAAATGTACTGATTGACCCCAATGGAAAAATCATTGCAAAGAACTTGCATGGCGATGCTTTACGTGAAAAGCTAAAAGAAGTATTGAAGTAGGTTTTCGATATACATGGTTACTATCACCTTCTAAGTGAGCATCAGAAATGAGGCTATAAGGGAATAAGAACCATATTAAAAAGAATAGGTGCCTGATTTTTGGGCACCTATTCTTTTTCTTCAAGGTTTTAGCAAATCAACCAAATAAAGCGCTAAAAATATCCTCCAATTTAGCTACTGGCCTAATGGCAATATTATATTTTTTGGCATCCAGTCCTTTGGTATTAAACTTAGAAATAAAGATTCCATCAAAACCCAGCTTCTCAGCTTCCTGGATACGTTGTTCAATCCGGTTGACGGCTCTGATTTCTCCCGACAAGCCCACCTCGCCGGCAAAAGTCAGGTTGCTCCGTATCGGAATATCTTGCTGAGATGAGATAATCGCAACGACAACTGCCAGATCAATAGCGGGATCTTCGACCCGCAGCCCGCCGGCAATGTTCAAAAATACATCCTGTGCACTTAAACGAAAACCAAATCGCTTTTCTAATACGGCTAACAGCATGTTTAATCGCTTTGTATCGTAACCTGTAGATGAGCGTTGGGCTGTACCAAATGCCGAATTGCTCACCAAAGCCTGCACCTCGATCATCATAGGCCGCATCCCCTCCAGCATGGCTGCAATAGAAACCCCACTCACGGGCTCATCACGTTGTGAAATCATGATTTCGGACGGATTGGAAACCTCCCGCAATCCGGAACCCTGCATTTCATATATACCCAATTCCGAAGCGGAGCCAAACCTATTTTTGACAGCACGCAAAATACGATAGACATGATGACGATCGCCCTCAAATTGGAGTACGGTATCAACCATATGTTCCAATACTTTAGGTCCGGCTATGGAACCATCCTTGGTAATATGCCCTACAATAAATACGGGAGTACTGGTTTCTTTGGCGAACCGGAGTAATTCGGCGGTACATTCCCGTACCTGGGAAACCGAACCCGGTGCCGATTCAATCTGTGATGAATGCAGCGTTTGGATGGAATCGATGACGATAACATTGGGCTGTACGGTCTCAATCTGCTTGAAAATATTTTGTGTGGATGTCTCCGTCAGAATATAACAATTGGCTTTAGAGGACTGTGACAACCTTTCTGCCCGCATCTTGATCTGTTGTTCGCTCTCCTCTCCGGAAATATAGAGCGTTTTGACCTGTGGAATGGACAAAGCCAGCTGCAGCATCAAGGTGGACTTTCCTATTCCGGGCTCACCACCGATCAACACCAGGGAGCCCGGAACTATGCCACCGCCTAATACACGGTTGAACTCCTGATCGGGGGTAAGAATACGGGATTCATCCTGATACACAATCTCATGGATGATTGCCGCCTTATTTGTCCTTTTTGTGTTTCCGGTTGTTGTTGTGCTTCGCCATTCAGGGACTTTTGAGCTACTTTTTTCAACTACTTCCTCAACAAAACTATTCCATTGTTTGCACGAAGGACACTGTCCCATCCATTTGGGAGCCTCATAACCACAGTTTTGACAGAAATATGCGGATTTTGTTTTTGCCATTCTACGAAATTACAAATTTCCATCCATTACCCTATTCTTCATTTTCTTTTAAAATCCGTAAGAAATTCAGTCCCATAATCTTCGCAACATCTGCTTTGTTGTAACCTCTTTCCAAAAGTCCCTTTGTCAATAAAGGAAACTTAGAAACATCTTCTAAGCCCTGAGGTGACGATTCGATGCCGTCAAAATCCGACCCAACTGCAACATGATCAATACCCACTTTCCTGACCAGATAATCAATATGATCCAATAATTTGGATAATGGTGCGTCGGCTCCGCGCTTGGCCTCCTTTGACAACTGATCATACATGCTCCAGGTACTCTGCGTTGTATCCGCATTCTTCCCAACCTGTTTTTTGTAGATCTTCTTTAACCTTGTTTCATAGGTCGGGTCTAAAAAACCAGAGTAAAAGTTCACACCGATCACACCGCCGTTTTTCTTCAACGCTTCCAATTGTTCATCTTTCAGGTTTCGGAAATGTGGACATAAACGATAGGCATTGCTATGCGACACCAATATTGGCTTATGGGAAACCGCAAGGACATCATAAAAAGTCTGTTCGCCACCGTGGGAGAGATCGACTAGCATGCCAAGTTCATTCATTTTTTTTATGATTGCTTTCCCATGATTCGTTAATCCTTTTGCTTTCGAATCCATCTTACCGGACTCTATCGCAGCACAGCTTGCCCAGGGTAGATTATAGTTCCAGGTCAAGGTCAAATATTTCGCGCCACGTTCATGGAGTCTGACCAAATTATCAATACTCCCCTCAATCATATTACCGCCCTCCACACCGATAATTGCAGCAATTTTTCCAGTTTTTAGAATTGCGTCGATATCACCCACTGATTTAGCCAAGGCAATAGCTCCCGCATTACTCGCTACCATTTTCTCCAGCGCATCTATCTGAGCATTGGCATGCTCAAATGCTCCCGTCTTCCATTTCGCATCATCGGACCAAACAGCAAATACTTGTACATCTACTCCACCTTCCTTTAGCCGTGGTAAATCCGTGGCACCGGAATTCAGACGCTGACCGATATCTTTTCCCGGAAAAATAGATTCATAGATCACATCATTATGCCCATCAACAACAACCATGTCTGCATGAATTTGCTTATAATCCTGACTATGGGCCAAGTGGTTTAAGGGCAAGATGCATAAGCCCATAAGCACTAATTTTTTTGTCATTTTTTCACCTCATTGATTGTTTCGTAAATCGCATCCTGAATCCGGCTGCGGATATTGAGATCCAACAATTTGGTACTGACCTGCGGGTGTACCCGATTGGATAGAAAGATATAGACCAGCTGGTTTTGCGGATCTATCCAGATACAGGTACCTGTGTACCCCGTGTGTCCGAAGACAGTGCTATTGGCTAATTTAGATGGATATTCATTTTTCGGATTTGGATCCCAGCGGTCGAACCCCAGTCCCCTCCGACTTGAGGAGGACTGCTTACTGGTAAACTGATCTATCGTTTCAGTCTTAAAATAACGTTCTCCGCCATATTCACCCCGATTCAGCAACAGCTGTCCATATATCGCCAGATCATTGGCGGTGGCAAATAACCCCGCATGCCCAGCGACTCCCTCCGCCATAGCTGCTCCTTGATCGTGCACATACCCTTCCAATAATGTCCTGCGAAATGAAGTATCCTGCTCCGTAGGTACAATCTGCTCTCTTGAAAATCGTTCCCTGGGAAGATACCCCGCGTGTGTCATTCCTAATGGTCGATAGAAATTTTCCTGAACATAATCCTGCAAGGGTACTGCCGTCTGATGTTCGGCAACTTCCTTCATCACATACATGCTTATGTCGCTATACACATAGTTTCCTGTTGGCTTAACTGGAGACTTTAACATTTCGGGCCACATCACATCCCGATAGTAATGGTTGAGAATATAACTATTGTCAGCCATCTTAACCTGATGCTGTTGATCTGGACTGGCAACAACATCCCCAGCTTTCAAATATTTATAAAATGGGATAAATGGCGTAAAACCAGCTTCATGCAGCATTACGGAGCGCAATTTGATATCTTTTTTATTCGTATACTTCGCTTGCCACAGATAGTGCCCCATGGTACTGTCCAGATTAATGATATTACGTTCAGTCAGACGCATAATAACAGGAGTAGTACCCGCGATTTTACTGACTGAGGCCAGATCAAAAATATCACTTGTTTTTGTTGGAATAGCCTTCAAATAGGTATGATAACCGTAAGATTTTTCCAATAACACCTGCCCGTCTTTGATAACCATCACGACCGCGCCCGGAGTTGCCTGCTTCTCAATTGCTTCTTGTGCAATGGCATCAATTTTTTTGGTCAATTTACCCAAGTTCAGACTTGAGTTTTCACCAAAACTGTATTGAAGTCGCGTTTGAGCCGTCTTGGCGTTTCCTTCAGTAATGGCCGCTCCACCAAAAATTGACATCGCGGCATTGCGTTGACCGACAGCAGTAAAAGGTGCCAGTAGTTCAATCAAATCGGATTGTGGATGCTCAGACACAGCCTTTTTGCTGCGCTCATGCTCAAAGAAATGGCAGAGCACAACCTTTTTATTGTTCAGGACTGCCTGCTTAAGCTGCGCCAAACAATCTGCATCCAAATCATCTTCCTTGCCAGCTACAATAATCGTATTATAATACTTGATATCTTCGTCAAATTTACTGAAATCAAAAAGAGCTGTATTCGCATAACGCGTCAGCTGATTTATAAACGCAGCATATTTGTCTACATTTGGAACGACGACGGCAATACGCCGTTGATCCAACCCTGTGAGTGGCAGCAGCTGATCTACATTATTAAAAAGTATGGTTTCGTTCTTTATAGTCGACTTATATTGAGCGAACAGGGGGGCAATACAGAATAAACCTGCAAATAATACCCCGAAAAATCGTTTTTTCATTCTGTTTTTATCGTTTTTTAGGTTCTATCAAATAAAAATACGAATAAAATAAAAAAGCCAAGTTCATTCCTGTAAAAAAATCAATTTTGTTACGCTTGTTTTCTAAATCCCCCGGTTAGGGATTTTCGGGATGAGCAAGCATAAATCTTTTTTTTTTCTGTAAATTTGGTTAATGCCGGAATTGATTCAAGATAAAACAATATTCTCCCTGTTAGAGGTGAGCAAAAGTATCCAAAAAACGCTTGCTGAGCGTTACAAGAGCTTATATTGGATCAAGGCGGAGATGAATAAACTCAACCACTATACACATTCAGGACATTGTTACCCCGAACTCGTTGAAAAACAGGATGGCAAAATCGTTGCAGAGATCAGATCAACTCTGTGGAAAGCAGATTTCACCCGAATCAACAACAATTTTCTGAAAATTGCCCAAGAACCCTTAAGGGAAGGCATTACGATGTTATTTCAGGCGAGCATTTCCTATGATCCGATGTATGGTTTAAGCTTAAGGATTGTTGATATTGATCCGACTTTTACCTTAGGGGAGCTGGAGAAAGAAAAACTGGACAGCATTAGAAAGCTCAAAGAAGAGGGCATTTACGAGGCCAATAAATCTATTCCGTTCCCAATGCTTCCAAAAAGGCTAGCAATTATTTCGGTGGAGACGAGCAAAGGTCTTTCAGATTTTTACAAAATTATAAATCAAAACCCATGGGGCTACAAGTTGGAATGCACACTATTTCCAGCGCTCTTACAGGGTGATAAATCCATTCCCTCCATTATCAATCAACTCGCGGTGATCGCCGATAAAATAGCTGAATTTGACGTGGTCGCCATTATTCGTGGTGGTGGCGGTGAAGTTGGTCTATCAAGCTACAATAATTATTTGCTGGCAAAGGCAATAGCGATCTTTCCCATTCCTGTATTGACCGGCATTGGCCATTCTACCAACTATACTGTGAGTGAGATGGTCGCCTATAAAAATGCGATCACACCGAGTGAGCTGGCTGATTTCCTTATTCAAAAATTCCATAATTTTTCTGTCCCAATCGAAAAGGCGGCAGAAGGGATCCAACAGCTGATCTTTACACGGTTTAAGGAGGAGAGAAACTTCCTGTCTCAAATGGCAACGCATATCCAATGGGTCGGAAAACGAGAACTTCAGACTGCGCGCACCAATATTCAGCATATGCAGCACGAGCTGGGTGCGTTGATCAAACTACGCTTTTATGAACATAAAACAGCGTTGGCGCACACCGAACGGATTATCCAGCTTTCTGATCCGCGGCGACTGCTCAAACGGGGATTTTCCATCACAAAAGTCAATGGCAAATTACTTCAATCTCTTGATCAGCTATCTCCTGGCGACCTGATCCAAACGATGGTGGTAGATGGCGAAATTATAAGTACCGTAACGGATAAGAAAGCGCTTAGCGACAGTTCCGAAAACAGCTAACCGGAACTATATTAAACTGAAAAATTTAAAGAGATAGTATACAATGGAACAAAAATATACGTATACCGATGCCTTCAATGAATTACAAACGATTGTAAAAGAAATTGAAAACGGCACAACAAATATTGATGAGCTTGCTGAGAAAATCAAACGCGCATCCGAGCTTATTGAAGTATGTCGGGCAAAATTGACCGCAACCGAAGACGAAGTGAATCAGTTGTTGCAAAAGATAGCTCCGGCACAGGATGCAGATCCTGATTACCCCTCCTAATATTGATAAGCAACTACTTGTTTATCTCTTCGCAAAACCTCCATGAATTCTCGGTGTTGTCTTGTGTTTCCAGTCAAGCGCCAGCTAAATCATAATAAGATATGAGCTGTATTAAAACATGGGAACTTCAATCAGTAGCAATTTTGCATTGTAATCTGCCGTGATCTCCATTTTTTTCGAATCGTAGATGCCGATAGCATCTCTTCGGGATAATGTTTCGCTGGCCACCTTTACCTTTCCTTCAAGCACAAAAAGGTACATACCATTTCTTTCAGAATGAACAGTATACGAAACTGTATTCCCTTCATCCAGATCCGCAAGACTGAAATACGCATCCTGATGAATATGAACGGTGTCCGGATCAGAACTATCAGGAGATACAATGGTCGCAAACCTATTATGGCGATCTAAATGCAGGTAAGATTTTTGATCATAACCGGGTGTTAGATTCATTTCATTGGGTATAACCCATATTTGCAGAAATTTGACAAGATCTTTCTGATCACCATTAAACTCTGAGTGCTTCACCCCTTTACCCGCGGACATAATTTGGACTTCTCCTGTTTCAATATTACGGACATTGCCCATACTGTCCTGATGGGAAAGCATTCCCTCCAAAGGTATGCTCACGATTTCCATATTGTCATGGCCATGACGACCAAAACCCTGACCGCCCTCCACCTGATCATCGTTTAATACACGTAATGCTCCAAAGTTTATTTTTTCAGGATCAAAATATTGCCCAAAGCTAAATGAATGGGCACTTTTCAACCAACCAAAATCAACATGGCCGCGATCGTTTTCTCGGTGTATGATCTTTTGCATCTGTTTCTCCCTGTTACATAAATAACTACTAATCAGAGGACAAAACTCATACCAACAAGCTTTTTAGTAAAAAATCTGCCAATTTGACAAAAAAACACCCCTAAAGTACTTTGAGTTTACCCGGAGCAACAGCCTGAATAAGTGCCCGGGCGAGGATCCGGTTGGGGTCCACTACGGTCATTCCATTATGATCTCTTTCGGGAATGGCCAATGGCAATTCGGCACATCCCAAAATAATCACCTGTGCACCCTGTTTTTTCAAATCATCCATAGCCATTAACAAATCTTCTCTTGCCTTATTGGCTATTGGTGCTGGTTGTGCCTTAATCCCATATTCTTTATCGTAAATCGCATTGTTTACCTTTTCTTTTTGTGCACCTTCAGGTTCTACGATAGGAAATCCTTTTTTCATAAAAGCTTCCCGGTACTGGCTGTAAGCCTGCTCACCTGCTGTCGATAAAACTCCTATTGTACTCTCTGGATAGTTTTCATGAACAAAGCGTACCGTCTCATGAACAATATGAAGCAACTTCAGTTCATTTCCTAAACGGGCCATTTCATCCTGAATAACTGAAAAAATCGGTTCTGCATGCGCTGTATTCGACGGAATTGCCGCAATCGTTGCGCCAGCCTGCTCCAGTTGTTTTAAAACCACGGCTATTGCCTTTCCGGGATTCTCCTTCGATTTATCCAATAAATATGCGGAACGATCCGGAATCAAATTAGGGCAGGAAAACAACAACAGTGGCAAGTGTTCCTGATCGGAACTTGCCACTGTCTCATCTATAATTTTCTTGGCTATATCCAAGCCTGCATAAGGACCAAGCCCTCCTACTATACCAATCATAACACTATTTTTTTATACCTTAGATATAACCAATAGCTCGCGGAATGGTTTGAACAAATTACCATTCGATGGACTGATCCTCGTCCGGAATCTGTGTATTGAGCTGACGCTCCAAAATCAATGAGCCCGAGACCTTGAATTTGATCGCTGTAGTAGAAACGAGGGTATAATCTGTAAATTCGTAATCCACATTATTTATCGTGATATAACGATGCAATAAATAAGGACGGACGGCATCCATCTGTTCAGTAATGGTATAACTTGCATCTTTTTTGACAACGAACTTCATATTTGGATTTACGGCACGAAAGCTTACCCCACCCTTGTCATTGAATGTTGCAAAAACTTGATAATTCTTCCGGTCCCTTCGCTCTTCATCTATATTACCAGCATAAAAGAAGATCGTATTCTCATCGACAACATAACTTTTGATTTGACTTTTTACGATCGGGGTTTCATTTTCATGTCCTTCCATAACAACCTTCAAGGCCGTCCCGCTATAGGTTCCGGAGTAATTGTTAAAAGGGTTGACACGTAATAGTGCTTTTTTATAATGCTTCCGGGGATTGATCTTATATTTAGCCCCCGGATCATCCAAAATGGTCAAGGGAAGCACCCATTTTTCGGTCATATCAATACCTTTCAGTGTAAAATCAATGGCCATTAATCCGGTATTTTCTCCTGACTTGATATCCACCGCTGATGGAATCGAAAAATAGTTAGCACTGAGCTGTTTGTAATAAAAATCCGTCCTCGTCTGGAATCGTTCGTAATTCAGGATACCCAATGTATCAGCATCCACCCCAACCTTGACCGAAAGATTATTATCGTTGGTTGTCGACCCGCTCACTTCCAACGGTTGCATGAAGGTGGTCTTTTGCCCATCCTTGTAACGAACATAGATATTCGTGACGCCTTCACTTTCCAAGGGAGCTTTAAAAGAAATGTAATGTTCGAACTGTTCCTCTTTCCATTCATCATTACAAGAGCTGCAGACAGCGAGTAAAGTGAGAAACAACAACTGTATATATGACTTGTTCATAAAATGCATATTTGGTTAATCATTATAAGTCCATCCAGGATTTTGAGTCAGATTCTTATTGCGCTTAAGTTCGGTATGGCTAATCGGCCAAAACCACATTTTGTCAGCAAAGGTTGTTTTCAAGGTCCAAATTGCGACGGGCTGATAGAAAAGGTCACGTTCCTCTACGTTCATCAAAACGTTACAGCCATAGACCGGCAATGCTTCTTCCACTGGCGCATCCATCCAACGGCGCAGATCATAGTAACGCTGTCCTTCCCCCATCAGCTCAATAAAGCGCTCTCGTTTCAATGTTTTGCGCAACTCGTTCTTACTCCCATAAATATTAGCCGAATAATCAGGCACACCACCTCGGATACGAACTGGGTGGACACCCTTTTTAATTTCAGCAATGTCGCGGCTGATGGTATAACTTGATCCGCGCCAAGACGGAACCGTATACGAACCGCTTAACTCATTTAGCGCCTCTGCATACATCAGCAATACATCTGCATAACGGATGGCTGGCTCCGCCTTAGGAATAATACGTGAGCCAACTCCACCTTCATAAGTATCACTGGGATGAACAAACTTCTTAACCCCGAAACCCGTACGCAACCAATAGCCATTCGCTGAATTAAAGCCGTTTCCTTTTGGGTCAGCGCTATAATAGAAAATTTGTTTATTGCGATTTTCCTCTTTTGATTCATTAAGCAATGTCCAAAAACTTCCACTATAAGCCACCGAAGCATAGAATCTCGGTTCTCGGTTTGCATATTGCAACGACACTCCGGGACGCAATGGCCTGTATTTTTTGTTGTCATAATCCTCCTGAGACACAAAACCACCGATACGATTTGAACCATTTCCACGGCCAATTTCCTTATCCTTACCCGGTACATCCGTGCCATCATTCATATAATAAGCATCCACCAGCTTCTGTGTTAGTCCGTGCGTATTCCATCCCGTTGCTGAACGCGGTAGTTGGTGGATGACCATTTGGTCGATACCCTCATTCGGTTGGTTGTTACCCCGGGTAAATATTAACTCCGGATTACCCGAAGCAGTCAATGTCCCATTAAAGACTTCTGCATATGATTTAGCAGGATCAATATCTGCCCAACCTGCTGGCCAGCTTTTATCCGAAAAATTATGATCCTGAGGAGGTCTGACTGTTGCCTCATCACCCGTTTCCTGAAAAGGGGCCGTGTAAAGCCGATATACCCCCAGTTCGATGACATCACGTGCAGCGGCTGCAGCCTTTGCCCATTTCTCTTCTTTATAATCGGCAGACAACAGGCGTTTCATCTGCTTGTCTACCAACCGCGCAGCGTAACCTGAATTATTCCCATTGGCCAATGGACTTGCAGCATACAGGAGTACCTTAGCCCTCGCAGCCAATGCTGCCCCTACAGAAGGACGGGCAGAACCATCCTGTCCACGTCTCATTCCAAGGGCTTCCATTTCTTTCGCGGCCGTTAATAGTTCGTTGCTGATGAATTCAGCACACTCATCATAGGTATTTCGCGCAATGGCCAGTTCTTCGTAACTATCCGTATAATCCAAGCCTTCATCGGGCAGTATCGGAATTGGTCCATATTTACGAAGCAATAACCAGTAGAGGTAAGCTCGCGCAAAACGCGCCTGGCCCCGATAATCAACGATTTCGGCCTCAGACATCTCGGTATTCATGTAGATATTATGGATAAAGGTTGAAGCATTCCGAATCCCGCGATACGATTGAGTCCATGTCCCCTGTTTATCAGTTTCGGTATACAAACCCATTTTAAACATATTATAGGACAGTTCATTTTTTGATGGATCATAATCCTTGTCCCGATCACCATAATACATATCATCCGCGAAACAGTGCGGTGTCAGGCCTTTACTGGCGACATCGGCATTTTCACCTTTAAACTCCTCAAACACATGAGCCAGCCATTTTTCCGAATACAGCTTGCTTTTAAATGTTTTTTCCAAGGTGATCCGATCTTTAAAATATTGATCGGACTTTAAATAATCCTTTTTACAGGATGAGATCAAATTTGTGCCCAAAGCGAGCATCAACGCAATATATAATGTCTTTCTTTGCATCTTTTTCTAATTTTATAGGTTAACATTGATGCCAAATGTAAATGACTTGGGCAGGGGATAATCCTCACCCCTTGGTGTTGCCAGCTCCGGATCCCAAAGTTTGAATTTTGACCAGGTCAATAAATTTGAGCCGACGAGGAACAGGCGAATGCTATTGGCCTTAATCCGATTGGTGAGGTGTTTTGGCAGTGTATAACCAATATCCAGAGTTTTCAAACGAAGATATTGTCCGTTTTTCAACCAAAATGTTGACTCTCTGAAATTATTAATATTGTCTCCAAAACTTAAACGTGGATAAGATGCATTTGGATTCTCGGTTGATGGATCGCCTGATATGTCGGCAGAAATCCAACGATTATCACCCATGACACCTTTCATCACCTGGCCCCATTCTCCTTCACGAAAGGCTTGCACCGTTTTTCCATAAATCGAAAAAGTAGACTTCCCTGATCCCTGAAAATGGACACTAAGGTCAAATCCCCGCCAGCTTGCCGAAGCACCTATACCATAAACCAAATTAGGTCTCCGCGTTGCTCCTATGGCCACCCGATCCCCATCATCCACTATGCCATCTCCATTGACATCTTTATATTTTATATCTCCGGGCTGATAATTTGGTGGATTATTATCAAACTGTTGTTTCGGGCTATTGCGAATATCATCGTAATCTTTAAACAAGCCTAAAGCGATCAATCCTATAGACTGATCCACACGATAGCCTTTTTGATTTTGATAACCATATACATTATTTTCCTCATCGATTGCCGTAATTTCGTTCTTACTATAGGTGATATTGCTACGTGCTGTAAGGTTCAATTCACCAATCTTCTGTTTATATTCCAAGCGTCCGTCGAAACCCCGTGATTTTACTCCGCCCACATTCGCTCTTGGAATACTTTCCAAGCCAACCATGCTTGGCAAAAATCTTCGTTCCATATAAATGCCGGTACGTTTCTCATCAAAGAAATCGAAGTTGGCGACAATTTTATCCCGAAATAAAGCGATATCCAAACCCAGGTTATTTTTGGTAGCCATTTCCCATGTTACGTAGGGCGAAGCCACCTGACTATACCGAATACCACCATAATAACGATCCAGGCCATAGTCAGCCCATTGATACCCCCCTTCGGGAATCCTCTGACCGCCGTCCAGTATAAGGTTCCCATTATTATCTCTACGCCAGATTTCATCAATCGTATATAAGTACGGGAAGCGTTCGTTGTTGTTGCCTATTTTAAGTTGGTCATTTCCCACCTTACCCCAGGAGTAACGTACTTTAAGCAAATTCAGCCAAGGAACATTATTTTTGACAAAAGGCTCCTCGGAGATATTCCACGCTGCTGCGACAGCGGGAAAGAAGCCATATTGTTGTCCCATGGCAAAGTTTTCCGAACCCGTATAACCAAAATTAAAATCAGCAACATAACGCGACTTCCAATTATAGGTTAATCTTCCCGCTAATGCCTGGTTACGTCGGGATACACCATTTTTTATGTCATTGCCCAAATTAACTGTTTTGGTAAAAGCATCCCGGGTAAAACGTGCCACTGCACCTATATTATGGTCGCCAATTTTGCGGTCATAATTTAACATTACATCATAAAATTCACGTCTATTTCCCTCGGAATATCCCCCCTGCTCCATTTCTCTCGGATCAGCCATATGCGTAAAAATCAAATTTCCATTCTCATCACGTGCGCGTTCAGCATGCCATAATTCAGGCAGTTTAATACGCGTGATATTGTTATTATTATAGGTATCAAAGCCGACAATCCCTCTAAGCCTAAGACCTTTGGTAATAAAATCAAAATTTTGTTCGACTGTGACATCGGTTTGGACTTTGTTTTGCCAATTTTCGTTGAATCCAGACTGCGTTGACATGACCCATGGATTGACTCTATTGCCATCTCCTATTGTTGGTACACGGCCGTTGGAATACAGTACCGGTGTACTGATCGGAGAATAACCAAAAAAAGAGCCCCAAAGGTCTTGGTCTCCCAGACCCGGACTATTTCTTTTATCTAGTGATCCGGCAACACCGACTTTCAATATGGTGCTCTTGGTCACGTTTATATCCGTATTCAGGCGGTAATTCCAACGCTTATAATTGGCATTTGTATTATAATCATTGCGCAAAGTTTCGTCCGTTTTATACATACCGCCTTCATCCACATAACTTCCCGACACGAAATAACGCGTTGTAGCCCCACCTCCAGTCATGTTGAGGTTTGCCCGGTAGGTCATGGCACCATCTTTCAACAACAGATCTTTCCAGTTAACATTGGGATAAAGATCCGGATCCAGTCCCAGACGCAATATTTCCAATTCTTCCGGCCGATAAATAGGCTCAAAATTCCGTGTAACCCGGGCCTCATTCAGCAGATTAGCGTAAGTGACTCCATCTTCAAATTCAGGTGTAATGGTACGCGTATTATAAATCGTCTCGTCCTTAAAATTGATATTGATTTTGCCCTCTTTACCGCGCTTGGTCGTAATCAAGATAACACCATTTGCTCCTCTGGAACCATAAATCGCCGTCATAGCTGCATCTTTAAGCACGGTAAATGTCTCTATATCTTCGATATTTATATCATTGATATCGCGTTCGACATTATCCACCAAAACTAAAGCAGCGCTACCGCCACCGAAGGTAGAAATACCACGTATCCAAAATTCGGAAATGTTTCTACCCGGCTGACCAGACTGCATCATCGCCATTACACCGGGTACATTTCCAGCAAGTGCATTCGTTATACTTGAAGTCGGATTACCTTTCATTGTCTCGACATCTACAGTACTAGCGGCGCCAGTCAATGTCAACTTCTTTTGAGTTCCCGTGCCTGTTACCACAACCTCATCCAATACGCTAGTCTCTGATTCTTTTAAGGTCACATCAATGTTATGGGAATCTTTTACGAGTATCTCTTGTTTCTGATAACCAATAGAAGAGAATACGAGTGTTTTGTAACGCTCCACCTTTATTTTATAGCTACCCTTACTATCCGTGGTAGTCCCTAAGCCAGGGGCATCTTTCACAGAGATGCTGACTCCGATCAGCGGAGTTTTTTGGGTATCGACAATGACACCCGTTACTTCAACAATTTCCTGTGCGAACACAGTCAAGGTGAAACTTAGAAGCAACATACATGTTATTAATATTTTATTCATCATCTTATCACAGGTTAATCTTGGTCATTTTCATCCATTTCCTCCAGAGCGATCTTACGAATTCGCCTATTTTCCCGGTCTCCGATGTAAAAAGCCTGTTCTTTTTCATTATAAGCGATACCTGATGGTCGGTCAAAACGGGCATCCGCTCTTAAGTCCCCATTAACATAACCGTAAGGATTAGTATTCAGGCTTGAACTGCCTCTGCCTGCAAAAGTTGTTACGGCGCCCTCAGGCGTAAGCATACGAATGGCATGATTCATAAGGTCTGTAAAATAAAAATCATAGATATCAGGTTTCCCCGCTTCCACATAGGCTTGATTTTTGACAAATACCCCTTGGTAGGGCTGATTGACCCGGGCTGAGGATCCGACCCCGTCTTTATAGCCAGATTCACGGACTTTGCCGCAAACTAAGTAGGGTTGGTTAAACCGTTTTTTATCCCAATTGTAATCCGCACGCATAATATAACCCTGATTAATCACCAAAATATATGCATAGTTTCCAGTTGGATGAATCAAAGCCCGATATTCCCACTCCGGATCCTGAATCACATATAGTTGCTCGGCTTTTACCGTTTTATCCGTGAAATACTGATTGAGATCGAACCGGAAGAATTCTCCCTTCGCATAACTATTGAAATACATTTCCCCATTGACCGGGTGAATGGAGGCTCCGTTACATTGTCTACTTTTGGTTAATACCTCTTTATCGAGGAAGCTCTTTGCACGGGACAACAATAGGGTAGATTCATCGTTCTCTCCGCCCCGATCCTGCGCCACAATCATATATTTCTCATCTACCGAAAAATCTACACTACGTGGACGATTAAAATCCGAACGCTTTTTGGTAATCGTGCTATCTTCAAAATTAACCAGATAAAGGCCATTATTATCGTCAAATGTAACCCATAGATGTTTGGGGTTCATGGGGTCAAACCTCATAAAGGAGGAGAGCCAAAAACCACTGGCCATTTTGTTTTGGTCATCATCTTTAAACTTACCATCTTTCCAGGGTTCATCACCGCGGGCATTCCTGTAACCGGCGAGTGTCGATACAACCAGCTTACGTTTGTAGTCAAACTTTCCTTCGGCCCGGCCGATGACAGGTTTCTCTACTCCGCCAACCCGGACCTCAATATCCCCTTTAAAGGCCTGTTTGGGAACAAGGCAGTACAATGATTCGCCTAAAGCATTAATAACGACTGCTTGCTGTCCACCTATAAGTACAGTAACATTCTTCGGATCATTTCCAAAATTTTGTCCATAAATAATTAAACGTTGCCCCATACCTCCCGATTTTGGACTAAAATCAGATACGACCACCGGTTTAGTAGGATCAAAAGGCATGGCTTCGCCAATAACGGCGGCTGTATCATTCTTGCAGGCCCAAAGACCAAAGGCGAGAATCATAAAGACCCAGAGTCTACCACAAAGGCACAAGCCTCTACGCGCTACTTGTTTTGTTCTCATAAGTTATTAATTGGTTAGAAATTATTTCAAATACTTTTTTCTGTGGCCAAACAAAGCTTCCGGATACCATCTTTAGGTTTACCGTATAAAAGGCTTGTTTGGAGCTAAATTAATTTTCCTAGCATCAAAAATTTAGGACGAACGAATGGATGCCCGCCCTTTCGAAGGGCAAACTCTTTTTAAAAATTTACACATAATTGATTATTTAAAATTAAAGCTAAATGGTATTAGCTTTTTACAGCTAAAAAAGACTTTATTGCATCAGCTTCAAAGTCCTCCTTGTTTTATTAAATTACTTTTCTATCATTTTTGGCTTTCATTTTCAAATCCCAAACATGGTACAGCTTGATGTCATGTTAGGGACTCTCTGTTCGTTTTTAAATGGTAGCTTCGTGCCATGCTACTGATCATTCGCATTGTACTTTGTGTTTCGTTCAAAAAAAATTATTGGATATCTCTTAAATTTTGGCTTCTAATATTTCTCTAAGATGTTCTCTTTTATAATTGATTACTCAAAAGTAGAAATTGTAATTTTTTTGAGACTATCGAATTATCTCAATATTCTGCGTATTTGTATCAACACTAGCGACCTATAAATTAATCTGTTAATAGAAAAAAAGTAGCTAGTGAATTGAATATCTCGTTTTTTAAGGGGATGCACTTTTTACACGTGAGCGGAGCCCTTAAAAGCAAGAATAATGCAATGGTGTTAGGGATAATGATACAGCAAGCATAAGGACAGTGTAGACACAGTGGCAGGAGCGATTCAAGTGCTTGGTACTACAAATAGTGAAAGAAGCAATTGTTACGCTTAAAACCGAAACATATGGAGAAAATTGGGCATTCGGAACTGCCTTTAACGATCACTATTCGATTATTGGGTTTAACAGTTTGCAATATTTACGCTCATTCCAACAATCCGCCTACGAATGCTGAGATGTATGACGCGGATGCCGAGTCAAATAATGCATACTATACCCAAATATAGCTATCACAGCGGCCAGAATGCCGATCAGTAATGCGGAGTCACTCCCAAACGGTTTTAACTTTACTAGTAACATCAGGTTAAAAAATATCAGAATAGCACTGATCACTTTTCCCAGCCGCTCTTCTTTTTGATACCTCTTACCGTAACTAACCCGATAACTATTCATGGATGCCTGTAGCAGCTGGTCGGAAAACTTTGCTGAAGGTGTATCCAAAATCTCCTGTTTCAGTAAATCTGCAAGTGGATCACCCTTTTTCATTTTCTCACGGTTTATCATAAATCTTTCATTTCATTCCCTAATAAACTTCTTAGCGATTGTTCTAGTTTTTCCCGTCCTCTCATCAGCCTCATTTTGACGGCTGACTTTCCAATGTCCAGGATTTTCGCTATTTCTGACGTGCTTTTCTCTCCCAGATAATGAAGTGTAATCGCCGACCTTTCTTCTTCTCCAAGTCTAGAAAGCGCCAGGTCAATATATCTTTTCCTATCTGACTGAATCAGGCCGCCAATTTCTCTCTTTTCGTCGAGCAGATAGCTTTTGGATTCGGAATTTTCAGCCAGTTCTGTTGTTTCTATTCGTTTACTACTTTTTCTAGTCAAAGCTGTATAGTAAACGATTTGATATAGCCAAGTGGAAAACTTAGCCGCACTTCTAAATTTATCCAATGCCCGGAAGGCTTTCATAAACGAATCCTGCACCACTTCTTCAGCATCTTCATTATTTCCGCAAATTTTAATTGCCAACGTATAAGCCAGCTTTTGATAAGTTGACACCAAATAATCAAAGCCCTCACGCTCACCATCCAAGGCTTTTTTTAAGTAATAGTCTTCACCTTTACGGTTTTTTCCGAACAGCATGCGTGTGGCCAAATTATTTATAAGTACTATTACTTAGACTATCAGAAAAAAATATTGGTCACATTGTGACCACTTATCCCTAAATTCAGTCCTATCAGGAAATTAACAAAAACAATTGAAATGGAAACTACATCAGCGGCATTATTTATATCCATCTCCCTTGTCGTATTTGGGATTAGCTATTATTACTTTACCACCAGACATAAAGAACGCATGGAAATCATAGAAAGGGGGCTTTCGCCGGATTATTTTAAAAATCAATCCAAATTTTTGCCGATGCTGCTGGTACTTGGCTTCAGCAGCGTCGGAGTTGCTCTTGGATTGGCCGCGGGCCTAGCCCTAGGTGATCTCTTTCCCACCCAAAAATTTCTGGCTGTCGGGATTTGCATTTTTATGGGGCTCGGCCTCGCACTTATCACGTCTTACTTCGCACTGAAAAACACTCCGAAAAAAGAATAAAACCACTTTTTTTACAATTAACATTCAGATTTAACAATAACTTATAAAAAATGAAAACATCATTACTGGTATTGCTATGCCTTATTTTTTCGCTGCTTGTCCAAGTTATAGCACTCGCACAGACCAACCAGCAGCAGTTTGATTCTCTCACCAGTGCCCAATTTGCTAAAGATGGCGCAGGTACAGTTGTGTACCTAAGCAGAGGTGACCAGGTGCTTTATCAGAAGGCATTTGGTAAAGCCAACATCGAGCTTGATGTGGCGATGACGCCGGAACACGTATTTCGCCTTGCATCAGTGACCAAGCAGTTTACTGCAGTACTGATCTTGATGCTGCAGGAACAAGGCAAGTTGTCGATCCAAGATGACATCCGCAAATACATCCCGGATTTCCCGGAGAAAAAGAAAGTAATCACGATTGAAGCCTTGTTAACCCATACCTCAGGAGTCGTTAACTATACTGGACTGCCAAGCTTTACTGATGAAATCAAACTAAAGGGCCTAAGTCCTAGACTGCTGGTGGATTTAGTCAAATCGGAACCATTGGACTATGATCCCGGTTCAGACTACAAATATTCCAATTCCGGATATATTTTGCTGGGCTATATTATAGAACAAATAACAGGAAAAAGCTATGCGGAATTTATCGAAGAAACGATATTCAAGCCTTTAGGAATGACTCATTCTTATTATGATACCCCGACTAGGATCATATTTGGTAGAGTGTCAGGATATGTCCAGCGAAATGGTGTATACCGTAATGCAGACTATCTGAGCATGAGCCTTCCCTATGCCGCCGGTTCGCTGATGTCAACCGCTGGGGATTTGCAAAAATGGTACAATGGCTTGCATAACTGCAAATTGCTGAAATCAGAGATAATCAGGAAAGCACAAACATCCTTTAAACTGAATGACGGACGTTTGACAGGCTATGGTTACGGATGGGAAACAGGAAACGTCCAAGGAAGTCCTAGCGTTAAGCATGTAGGCGTGGTTAATGGTTTTTTTACTTATGCAGCTTATCTGCCACTGGAAAATCTTTCTATTACGATACTACGGAATTGCGATACCCCCTATGAACCTGATATCCTGGCATCCAAGCTCCTCGCTGTGGCTTTAGGAAAACCATACGACTATAAACCCATTACACTAAAATCATCTGAACTGGAAGTGTTTCAGGGTGTATATAACATTAAAAATGGTAGAAAACATTCTGTACGGTTGCAAGATGGAAATCTGATGTATTATTATCTGGGTGGGCCAAAAACTCGTTTGGTTCCCAATGGAAAGGATCAGTTTTTGGTGGAAAATAGTCTAAACACGTTCAAATTTACCAGAGATGAAAAAGGTATCGTGGATGGGTTTACGGCAAGTGGTACGGGTATGCCTAGCTCGGCTGTCAGAGAAAACACTGTCTTGGAAGCTCAACCAAAAATCAACGTTTCCACGACACAATTAGCGAAATACACCGGAAAGTACCAATTTAATCCCGGGCCAGTATTTGAAGTGGTCCTGGAAAACAACATCCTTTATGGACAAGTGGGGAACGACAGAAAGGAACTAGTGCCGTTTGACAAACACAAGTTCTACGCCCGGGACTTGGATGCGACTATTGTTTTTAACGTAGATAATAAAGGAACAGCCATTGGTCTGACCAAAATCCAGAACAGTAATATGGTCTCTAAGAAACTCTAACAGCATTATAATTAGACGATACAATTACCGTTTAGACGCCAAACTGCCCAACTTCAAAGATAAGCCACTTGTAAAAATTGGAACTAGATAAGCTGTAGATAAGATAATTGCTTGTTTAACAAAACTCGATGAACTTTTCATAAATACAGGTGTTGATGATAAACGCTATATTGTTGGCACTTATACCCTTAAAAATTATAGCTTGATGGATTGACTTATCGAACATCCCTACATGATGAATTAGAAGTTATTCTCCTGGTTAACAAAGTGCTAAAAACAAAAAAACCTGCAAATTTAACATCTGCAGGTTTTATCTTTTGTAGCCCGTAGGGGAATCGAACCCCTGTTTCAAGAATGAAAATCTTGCGTCCTAACCCCTAGACGAACGGGCCATTTTTATGCAACTCCAAAAGTTTTGTTGTTTTTGGAGTTGCAAATATAGGCCTTAAAATCATTTATACAAAAATAATTTTAAATATTTTTTAGATGAGGTCAAAACCGATATCACGACGGAAATACTTTCCTTCAAAATAGATCCTTCCGGCATCAGCTGTAGCCTGTTGAAGCGCTTCAAAAAGCGAATCCTGTAATGTGGTTACCGCAATCACACGTCCGCCGGCAGTAACAACCTTGCCATCCTGTTCCTTCGTTCCCGCCTGGAATACAATCGACTCCTTAACATTCTCTATATTCGCGATCTCCTTTCCAGATTCATACGCTCCTGGATAACCTCCTGCCACTAACATAACTGTAACCGCGGTCTTTGGAGAAACGGTATAAGAGCGTTGATCCAAATTTCCCTGTGCGACGCCTTCCAACAGATCCAACAGATCAGATTCGATACGAGGCAATACGGATTCTGTTTCAGGGTCTCCCATACGCACATTATATTCAATTACATAGGGTTCACCATCAACATTCATCAAACCGATGAAAATAAAACCCTTGTAGGGAATACCATCTTTCTTCAGCCCTTCAACAGTTGGTTTGATGATACGTTCTTCTACTTTATTCAAAAATGTTTCGTCGGCAAAAGGCACCGGAGAAATGGAGCCCATTCCACCTGTATTTAGACCTGTATCACCTTCTCCAATACGTTTGTAATCTTTTGCAGAAGGAAGTACCTTATAAGAGTTTCCATCCGTTAGGACAAATACCGAGAGTTCAATTCCTTTTAAAAATTCCTCCACCACCACTACGCGACTTGCCTCTCCAAATTTGGAATCTGCAATCATTGCTTTCAGTTCGGCTTTCGCATCTTCAAGTGTTTCACAGATCAACACACCTTTTCCGGCTGCTAAACCATCGGCCTTAAGCACAATCGGTAACTTCTGGCTCTCCAGATAAACCAATCCTTCAGCAAGCGAGTCTGCATCAAAAGAACGGGAAGCGGCGGTAGGCACGCCATGGCGGTCCATAAACTGCTTCGAAAAATCTTTCGAACCTTCTAATTGTGCACCTTCCTGCTGTGGGCCTATAACAGGAATATTTTTTAAATCTTCCCGGTTCAAAAAATAATCATGAATACCTTTTACCAAAGGCTCTTCTGGTCCCACCAACACCATTTGTATAGCATTTTCCAAAACAAAGGATGCGATAGCTTCAAAATCAGTAACTTTAATATTTACATTTTGGCCATATGCTCCGGTACCAGCGTTTCCTGGAGCAATAAACAATTGATCTAAACGTGGACTTTTCGACAGTTTATAGGCGAAGGCGGATTCACGACCTCCTGAACCGATTATTAGGATATTCATAGCACAAAGATATTTTTTTTATGCTAATTTTCAGACATAAGATCGTTCAAAAACGGATTTTATATTTATTTTCCAACCCAAAAGCGTCCCCATCCCAGTAATAGAAATTGCCGGATCTCTTTCATGCGATAATATTTTGATTTATAAGTTGATTAAAGGGAAAATATTTTCTAATTTTCAAGAAACATTAGTCATATGTATGCTCGCTTATTGCTGTTAATCAATTGCCTTCTGCTTCCTTTTCTGGCCTCCGCTCAAATTGATCAGACCATACAGAAATTGGATACCTATCACGAAAGTCATGTTACGGAAAAAATTTATCTGCATCTGGACAAAAATGACTATTCAGCAGGTGAAAATATCTGGTTCAAACTGTATTGTACCACGGCACCATTTAATTACCTGAGCAATATCAGCAAGATTGCGAATATCGAATTGATCTCGCCGACAAATAGCATTATCAAAAGCATTAAAATCCCCCTCACATTGGGCCTTGGCATCGGTGATTTTAGTCTATCGGACACACTCGTGGAGGGCTCGTACCGGATCAGAGCATACACCCGCTGGATGCAAAACGATTCCATCTCCAATTTCTATGAGCGGATTGTACCGATTACCAATGGTCGGGCAGACAATGTCATTACTCAAAGCACTCTCCTTCAAAATGGAACTGAAAATCTCTTCCAGATCAACTTAAAGACAATTCAGGGCGCGCCGCTAATAAACAGCAGCGTGAGCTATACCCTCCAACAGGATGGCCTAAAAGAAAAAACCG
Organism: Sphingobacterium athyrii; assembly: GCF_003071065.1. Classification (GTDB taxonomy): domain Bacteria; phylum Bacteroidota; class Bacteroidia; order Sphingobacteriales; family Sphingobacteriaceae; genus Sphingobacterium; species Sphingobacterium athyrii. Next base: position 298,684 of record NZ_QCXX01000005.1, read on the forward strand.
GGCGCTTAAAATCCAATGAAAATGGAACAATAGCTCTTGAGCTCAAAGATAATTTTAAGGGCGGAACATTATCCTTACAATTTTTATCATCAGATAAAAGACGCGTATTAAAGAATTTTACAATCCCAGATCCCAACCTACGGAACAGTATCCAGATTTTCCCTGAAAGTGGTGAGCTCGTAAACAATATTCTGAGCAAAACCGGGGTTAAAGTACTTACACCCGCCGGACTGGGCCTGAAGTCCAAAATCAAAATCGGAGAGGAAAACCAGGCTCCCATCATCGAATTTGAAACAAATGACCTCGGCATGGGCAGTATGCCGCTTATTTTAAGCACAGGAAAAAAATATATTGCCACGGCGGTATTCCCGGACGGAAATTCGGTGAGCACCTCTCTGCCTCAGGTAGCTGCCTCAGGCTACGTACTCACTGTCAACTCAGGTTTAAAAGATAAAATCGCCGCGCAATTATCGGCGACAGATGACCTCGTAACGGGTAAAGAAGTCTACCTCATTGCACAATACAATGGATTTGTTTTACATGCTGTTAAACAAAAGTTAAACGGGCCGGAAATATTATTCAACATTCCCAAACAGGACCTTCCTTCGGGAGTAATCCAATTATCAGTTCTGAATGAACACCTGGTTCCGATCATCGAAAGGCTCGTATTTAGTTACAATGCTCCAAAAACAATATTGCCAATAACCTTACAATTGAACAAGCCAACATTTACAACACGGGATCAGGTAATCGCAAATCTTTCGGTTAAGGAAGGTAGCAGTGATACTTCAAAAATAGCCGCACTCTCAGCTTCGGTAATCAACCTCAATAAGTCCGATTCTGCTACAGCGCAATATCATTCTTCGATTGTCTCCGAGCTGCTCTTGAAATCCGATCTCAGGGGCTTTATAGAACGTCCAAATTATTACTTTGAAGATCTGAACAATATTAAGTTCAATGAACTTGACAACCTTATGCTGATCCAGGGCTGGCGTAAGCTAGATTGGAAAAATTATCTTAATACGACGAATAATGCGTACCTTCCGGAGAAGAGCCTCGCAGTCTCGGGCACTGTTAAAAAAACCGGACGAAAGGCACTTGTTCCGAATGCAAAAGTTACTTTAGTCCCCACGAGCAATATGATGCTAAGTATAGATACGCTGACAGATAGTGATGGTAGATTTGCCTTTGATAACCTATTTTTTGCGGATAGTATCAAGTTTATTGTCACCGGGAATGGTCAAAAAGAGAAGAATAGAGTCGATATACTTGTTGACAATCCCCCTTCTCCTGCTGTCAAGGAAAGTAAAGACAAGCCACTGATGCAGAATGACATCAACACCAAGCTAATCAACCAGCTCAAGGATAATCAGCAATTTCTGGCCGAACTTGAAGCTGCCGGTATTATTCAAAAAAGCATCAAACTGGAAGAAGTTCAGGTCAACAGGGTCAGAGCCAATAAAGCAGATAAAAATTCAAGAAACCTCAATGGCCCCGGCAATGCAGATCAGGTGATTACGGCCGAGGACCTATCTACCTGTGCGACCCTAGAGCAATGCCTTGCGGGGAGATTAGTGGGAGTTATTTTCCAAAACGGAGTTCCTTACAGTACCCGATCGATGGGATTAAATGGCGGCAGTCCCATGCAGGTAGTACTAGACGGCATGTATATTGAGCCTGACCAGATTAGTATGATCAACGTCCCGGATATCGCGAGCATCGAAGTGCTGAGAAGCGCTGGAAACACCGCCATTTATGGGATGTATGGCGGCAACGGTGTATTGGTAATCACCAGTAAATCTGGCGATGCGATGTTATCCACCTATACGCCAACAGGAATAATTACCATTTTACCCAAAGGTCTGCATGTTAATCGCAACTTTTTCAAACCACAATATAATAGCACACAGAAACAGGTGCTTAATCGTGACCTGAGAACAACAATCGCCTGGGAACCAAATCTGGTAACAGCTAAAAACGGAGAAGCCAAATTTGATTTCTATACTTCGGATGAACCCGGAACATATAAAATCACGATTGAAGGAATTGACATGGAGGGAAAAATTGCACACCTAGAATATTTAATGGAAGTAAAGCCACAATAGCAAGCCGAACAAACCGTTATACATTTAAATAAACTCATTATGGAGCATATCAAAACCCAAGTAGAAGACCATATTTTAAGCATTTTTCTGGATCGAGGAAAGTCAAACGCTATCGATACGCTATTACTGAAAGAGCTGATAGAGACGTTGGAGATAAATCGGGAAAACGACGCCGTTCACGGCGCAATTCTTATTGGTAAAGAGAACTTTTTCAGTGCGGGGCTTGATCTCATCACCTTATTTGGCTATAATGAGGATCAAATCAGGGAATTTTGGAATCTTTTTTTGGAGGCTACCTCGCTATTGGCGTCATTTCCAAAACCAATCGCTGCGGCCATATCCGGTCATAGTCCTGCCGGAGGCTGCGTATTTGCCCTATGCTGCGATTATAGGATCATGGCCGAGGGTAATTTTGTCATCGGGCTCAATGAAATACCCGTTGGGTTGATTGTTCCCGAAAGCATTTTTCAACTGTATGCTTTTTGGATTGGAAAACGGACTGCGTATCAAAACCTGCTTGAGGGAAAACTCTTAACTCCAGATGAAGCAAAAGCACAAGGTTTAGTGGATGATGTCGTTCCGGCAAACATGCTTTTTAATACCGCAGCAAAGAAAATAAAACAGATCTCACAGTTTAATCAAAAGACCTGGCAGACCTCCAAACTGAACTTCAGAAAAGAAATAATTCTTAAATTGCGCGAGAATAGAGAAGAAACTATTCAAGAAATCCTCGTCCAATGGTGGCTGCCATCGACAAGGTCAATATTAAAGTCGATCATAGATAACTTGACTTCAAAAAAATAGTATTAAAAAAATAAAAACAACATGAGAAATCTCTTTTTCTTTGTTCTGGTCTGTATCTCGATAGGTGTATTCTCCTGTAGAAACAATAAAAAGGAAGACAAGGCCGTAAAAATTGCCCAAGATTCTATCCCCTTAGATACGATAAGCAAACCCGACACACTCGAAAAGGAAGTCAAAAAAGAGGATACAGAAACATTAGAGCAAGTTTTGGAAAAAATAGCCAAAGCGTATATTGATCAAGACAGCAAAACAATCAATAATTATATACATCCCAAATTAGGTATCTATATCATCTATCGCCCGGGGGCACTGGACTCGTATGTGCACCAAAACAATTTTAGCTTTGCCAAACCGGTGCCAGAGTATCACTCGTATGAAAAACTGAGTTACAAAGGACCTTTAAAAGCTGGAAAGCTTCCCGTTTTTGACTGCGGCACAATGAAATGGGATAAACTCGGTTTTTTTTATGACAAAAAATCCCGCCCAAATGAACTGTCACAAACAGCCAAGTTTATGAATGAGATTTTAGACGCAAAAATTACGGGTAACGAATTAAAACGATTAAGAAATATAGAAATCAGAAGTTATCGCGCGATAATGACCTCCAATGAAAGCGAAGAACCATTTGTTTTTCACGTTACAAAAGAAGGAGAAAAATGGTACATTACAGTTATTGATCGTGCATATGCGGGTTGCGATGCCTAAAAGATTTTTTTACATTTAGCCATATTTAATGATAATGGGAAATTTAGATAAAGACATACAAAAGAAAATTGATGACTGGTTGACCTCAAGTTATGATGTGGAAACAAGAGGTGCGGTTCAGAAGTTAATAGATGATCAGGCAGAAACGGAACTGATCGATTCATTCTACAAGGATCTCGAGTTTGGAACTGGAGGATTAAGAGGAATTATGGGCGTTGGCTCCAATCGCATGAATAAATATACGATTGGAAAAGCGACACAGGGCTTATCGAACTATCTTAAAAAGCAATTTCCTGATCAGGAAATCAAGGTAGCGGTAGCATACGATAGCCGTAACAACTCGCAATCTTTTGGTCACCTTGTAGCCCAGGTATTTGCTGCAAATGGAATCAAGGTTTATCTCTTTGACGAATTACGTCCTACACCAATGTTATCTTTTGCCATCCGCCATTTTGATTGCCAGAGCGGCGTCATGTTAACGGCTTCACATAACCCGAAGGAATACAATGGTTATAAAGCCTATTGGAACGACGGCTCGCAATTGACTGCCCCACATGATGAAAATGTGATCGATGAAGTCAATGCAATCGCCTCCGTAAAGGATATTCAGTTCGAAGGAAATAGCCAAAATATTATCCCTGTCGGTGAAGAAATTGACCAGATTTATATTGATGCCAATAAGGCATTGAGCATACACCCCGAGGCGGTGCGGGCACAGAAAGACTTAAAAATAGTCTATTCTCCGATCCATGGTACAGGAATTACAATTGTACCCAAAATGCTCGCATCATGGGGTTTTGAAAACGTTACGGTAGTCACCGAGCAGGCAACACCGGATGGAAATTTCCCAACGGTGATCTATCCAAATCCGGAGGAGGAGGACGCCATGGCCTTGGCGAAGAAAAAAGGCGAAGAGATTGACGCGGATCTCGTTTTGGCCACTGACCCCGATGCTGACCGTGTCGGAATCGCCGTTAAAAACAGCCGGGGACAATTTCAGTTACTCAATGGTAATCAGATCGGCAGTTTGCTAATCTACTATGTATTGAGTGCAAAGAGTGACCTACAACAATTGGGACAAAACCCATATATCGTTAAAACAATTGTAACCAGCAACCTTCAGGCAGATATTGCCGATCATTATCATGTAGCGCATTATGAAACCCTTACTGGCTTTAAATATATTGGCGAACTGATCACAAAATTAGGGGATTCGGCCCAATATCTAGCCGGTGGAGAGGAAAGTTATGGCTACCTCGTCGGTGACCTGGTCAGAGATAAAGATGCACCTAATTCCTGTGCTTTCCTGGCTGAAATGACCGCATATTTTAAATCAAAAGGCAAGACTGTCTATGACGTATTGTTGGAGATCTATCAGGAATTTGGCTGCTATCAGGAAAAACTGATTTCCTTAACGAAAAAAGGAAAAGCCGGAGCCGAGGAAATTCAGGCCATGATGGCCGGGTTGCGTCAAAATTTACCAACGAAACTCGGCGGAATCGAAGTCAAGGAAATTCGGGACTATCAACTTTCCCAAGCTACTGACATGAAGACAGGAAATAAGAAAGAGATTACACTTCCCAAGTCGGACGTCCTGCAATTCATTACGACCGATGGTGACGTGATTTCGGCAAGACCTTCAGGTACGGAACCCAAAATCAAATTTTATTGCTCCGTTAAGGGGATACTTCAGGATAAAAAGGACTATCTGAATCTTCAACATATATTGGAAGAAAAAGTGGACCGCATGATGAAAGATATTGTTGGTTAAATGGAGAAGTGGAAACTACTATCATCTGAATATATCTGCAAAGAGCCCTGGGCAACATTACGGCGGGATACATGCGAACTGCCCGATGGACGCATCAACGACCATTATTACGTGCTGGAATATCCAGATTGGGTCAACATGGTCGGGATTACGGCACAAAACGAGTTATTGGTAATCAGGCAATACCGTCACGGAGCAGGGATCCTTTCTTTAGAAATTCCGGCGGGCACAATGGAGCCGGGTGAAAATCCCCAAGAAGCCGCTATACGGGAAATGCTCGAAGAAACAGGGTATCAGTTTGAAAAAATCGAAGAGATCGCTACGCTCTATGCCAATCCGGCAACAAGCGGTAATGTTACGTATACCTATCTCATGACCGGAGGACAGAAAGTTCAGGAACAGGAACTGGATGAACACGAGGAGATCGACGTTTTCCTTATCCCGCTTAAGGAAGCAAAAGCCATGCTGCTGGACAACAAATTTAGCCAAGCCCTGCATAGCAGTGCATTGTTCTATGCTTTTAATAAATTAGGCTTGTTTTAAAACAAGCCTAATTTTATTCTGTTTTTTCCTTTCATACTTTAATTTTCACTAGACTTTTGATTTTTGTACCTTTGTGCCATGGCAAGAGAAATTTTTGAAACCAAGCGAAAGGCCCTGAAGATAAATCTAAACCCCGAGATTTACGGAACCTTCGCCGAGATCGGTGCTGGACAGGAAGTCGCACGTAACTTTTTCAATGCAGGCGCTGCATCAGGTACCATTGCGAAAACAATGTCAGCTTATGACATGGCATTCAGCGATGCCATATACGGTGAAGAAGAAGACGGCAGATATGTCAGCAGAACTCGTTTACAGAAGATGCTTTCCCATGAATTTGACTTGCTGACCCAACGATTGCACGGTGATAAATATTGCAATAAAAAATTCTTTGCCTTTGCGGACACTGTCACCACGCTGAATTTCACCAAAACAAATGAACCCCATGGATGGATTGGTCTCCGTTTTCAGCACGAGGTCGGCGGACCTACAAACGATATTATTGTTCACATCAGACTCTTGGATAGCGACAATCAGCTGCAACAAAAGGTATTGGGCATTATCGGTGTGAATTTGTTGTTTGCAGCCTACTATTATGCAGAAGATGTGCAGACCATGATTGAATCCCTGGTCGATAACTTATCCATAGGATCTGTCGAAATTGATCTGGTTAAATTAAATGGCCCTCTTTTTGAAAATGTCAACCAACGCTTGATTAATTTATATCTCATTGCCAAAGGCTTCGCTAAGGCGGCTATTTTCCAACCCGATGGTAAAGCGGTACAGATCAAGGATTATTTATACAAAAAGAACATCATCTTACTCCGCACAAAATACCGTCAGAAATCACTTCCTAACTTCGACCTGTTTAACCTTGCCGTCGAACAGTTTAAGAAAAACACAGGGGCTACGGATAGTGACACCATTGTTTTGATCGAGGTTTTGATGGGAAATGTGCTGGAGGATACGCATGAAATTACAGATGAAGATCTCCAAGAATTCGCATCAAGAGCAGATGAGTTATGTGCCACAGGCAACAACATTATCGTCAGCAACTTCCGTAGAAATAATCATCTCGCTGAGTTTATAAGCAACTTTAAACCTAAGAATATCGGAATTGCGACAAACGTTTATAACTTAAAGAACATCTTTAATTCGGACAACTATAATAAAGAGCTGTACACCAATGAGCTACTATCGTACATATCCGGCATGTTCAATAAAAATGTAAAGCTTTACGCGTATCCTTACCTATTGAAAAAGGAAAATAAAATCATCACCACGCAAAATATGCCTGTTTCCGAAGAGGCAAAACCTCTATTTGATTTTTTGATCAAGAACGGATACATCATTGATATTGAAAATTACGACGAGAAATTTGTAAAAACCGTATAATATACGCTTCGTTAAAAATTAATTTATTATATAGTCCAATTTAGTTAAATTGGACTATATTTATTTCCAGTCCTTATGAAGCAAGAAAATGTAATACTCGTTGATACTAATGATGCCGTGATTGGCAGCATGGAAAAATTTGAAGCCCATGAAAAGGGCTTGTTGCATCGGGCATTTAGTGTTTTTTTATTTAATGATCGGGATCAGCTTCTCCTACAGCAAAGGGCCCTGGATAAATACCATTGTGGCGGGCTTTGGACAAACAGCTGCTGTTCGCATCAACGCCTCGGAGAGAGCAATCTGGATGCTGCAGCGAGACGCCTGACAGAAGAGCTCCAGATTGAGGCAACAGCGCTATATGATGCCTTTTCATTTGTATACAGTGCCCGATTTGACAATGGCCTTACCGAACATGAATTTGATCATGTCCTGATTGGAAAATTCAGTGGAGCGCCTGATTTTAATCCGGCAGAAGTCGCCGCCGTACAGTATATGGGTCAACAGGAGATCGAAGACGAAATCACGCACTTCCCGGAGAAATTTACACCTTGGTTCAAGCTAATCTATCAACGTGTATTTGAAACCTATTTGGACAAATACAAGAAGTAAGATAACGCCCATACTCCATCAACGGCACGATAATAGTAGCGCTAGGGGCTGCTAGCCCTGCAAATAAAAAAGAGCAATTCTATCAAAAATTGCTCCCCTCATTTTATACTGTTCAAGAGATCACTATAGGTATTTCTTATAGATGGAATACATAATCTTTAGATCGTTTTCACCCAAAAATGCGGTATTCACATCCTGTTGGATATAGTGAATCTTAAATGCCTTTATTGCCGCGTCTAGATTACTGACATCATAACCAATAATACGTAAAGCCATTTTTGGGTTAAAGTCAACAGGAGGTGTTTCCAAAAATTCTTCATACCAATAGCCAAACCCCTGATCGGCCAGCCTTTTCCAAGGGAATCGTGACGGATCATTTTTACGTGTAGGGGCAAGATCCATATGACCGATGAAATTTGCCTGCGGAATGCTATAGGTATTCTTTAGATAAGTCAATAGCTGTATCAACGCATTTACCTGCGCATCCGTCCAGGGATCCGTTGTCCCATTATTATCCAGTTCAATACCTATGGACGAAGAATTCAGATCGGTATTATTTCCCCATTTACCCAGACCGGCATGATGCGCACGGTACAGATCATTCACCATCTGCACCACCTTACCGTCCCTACCGACAACATAATGTGAACTTACTCCTGCTTTTGCAGAATGAAAGGTTCGAATGGTCTGCCCGAGAGAATCCTGAGCCGTGTGATGAATTACCACAAAATTAGGCTTCCGGATACCAAAATTGATGGAGGCAATCCACTGCTGATCTTTGACATTTACTTTTTCCAGCTGTCCCGTTACGGGAGAGGCGCGATATAAATTAGAGAACTCCTTCGCTTGATTTTTATATACTTTCTCGGTCTTCGCATATTTATTGCCCGCACAAGAAGTAATCAATGCCGCAGCAACAAAAAGATTGAATGTTAATGTTATCCTCATATCGAAATGTTTCAACACAAATATACTTCCAAAATACGACTCTAGGGTAATTGTAACTTAAATTGGTACAATAACTTTCCGTTCCTGTAGTACTTTTCACGAAATCATTCCTTATTCACACCCGGTTTGTTTCTACCATAATCTGATCATCAAAAAAGTCCGGACGGGATGTCCGGACTTTCTGCGATCTATAGAACTATTTGTTCTTTATTTTATATTTTTTTAAGACGGTTACGCCTCAGCATATTCTTCGATCGAAGGACATGAGCAGATCAATGTGCGGTCTCCCTGAGAATCGTTTACACGACCTACTGAAGGCCAGAACTTACGCTCTCTCACATATTCCAAAGGATAAGCAGCCGTTTGACGACTGTAAGGTCTATCCCACTCATCTGCGGTAACCACTGCCGCTGTATGTGGAGCATGCTTCAACACGTTGTTTGACTGTTCAGCTTCTCCAGCCTCCACTGCAGCAATTTCCTGACGAATAGCAACTAATGCATCACAGAAACGATCCAATTCAGCTTTAGATTCTGACTCCGTTGGCTCAACCATCAATGTGCCTGCAACAGGGAAAGAAACTGTTGGCGCATGGAAACCGTAGTCCATCAAACGTTTTGCGATATCAGCAACTTCGATACCTACATTTTTGAACCCCCGGCAATCAAGGATCATCTCGTGTGCACAACGTCCATTGCTACCTGAATAAAGTACTGGATAAGCATTTTCCAAACGCGCCTTAATATAGTTTGCATTTAGAATTGCCGTGCGTGTAGCATTGGTCAGGCCTTCACCACCCATCATCGAAATATAGGCATGGGAAATGATCAAGATTGACGCTGAACCAAATGGCGCAGCAGAAACTGCCGTAATTCCTTCTTCTCCGGATGTTGAAACAACTTGGTGATTAGGCAAGAAAGGCACTAAGTGTTTAGCAACACCGATCGGTCCCATACCAGGGCCACCACCACCGTGAGGAATACAGAATGTTTTATGCAAGTTTAAGTGACAGACGTCAGCACCAATGTGGCCCGGGCTTGTCAAACCTACCTGCGCATTCATATTTGCGCCATCCATATATACTTGGCCACCATTGGCATGGATGATTTCACAAACTTCAATGATTGATTCTTCAAATACACCGTGCGTAGATGGATAAGTCACCATTAAGGAGTTCAGATGAGCAGCATGCTCTTCCGCTTTTGCTCTTAGATCTGGAATATCAATGTTTCCAAGTTCATCACATTTTACCACGACCACTTTCAAACCAGCCATTGAAGCCGATGCAGGGTTAGTACCGTGTGCAGAAGCTGGAATCAAACAGATGTTACGACCATGATCGCCACGGCTCTCATGATAAGCACGGATAACCATTAGCCCTGCGTATTCACCCTGTGCTCCTGAATTCGGCTGGAAGCTCATTTTAGCAAAACCTGTGATCTCAGACAACCAATCGTTCAATTCACCGATCATCTGCATATAACCTGAAGTTTGGTCTGCTGGTGCAAATGGATGTAATCCACCAAATCGCGCCCAGGTAACAGGGGTCATTTCAGCTGTGGCATTTAATTTCATGGTACATGAACCCAATGGGATCATCGAATGGCACAGCGATAAATCTTTTGCTTCCAATGATTTAATATAGCGTAACATTTCATGTTCAGAATGGTAGCTATTAAAGTTTGGATGAGTTAAGTACGCTGAGGTACGAACCAATTCAGCAGGGATCGAGGAACCTAAGTTTTCTTCTAAGGTATCGAAATCTACATCGTTCAATGTTTTGCCCTGAATTTTTGCAAACACTTTTACGATTGTTTTGATATCTTCATAAGTTGTTGTCTCATCGATAGCAATGGAAACCTGTGAACCTTTGTAGTAGAAGTTCAACTCATTGTTCAACGCCTCAGATTTTAATGCGCCCGCATGTGCACCTAAATCCACACGGAGGGTATCAAAGTACGCTTTATTCAATTGGGCATAACCCAATGATTGTAATGCTTGATCCAATAAACTTGCTAAAGCATTGATACGGGATGCAATATTTTTAATTCCTTCGGGACCATGGTAAACAGCGTAGAAAGAGGCCATAATAGCCAATAAAGCCTGCGCCGTACAGATATTGGAAGAAGCTTTATCACGACGGATATGTTGCTCACGTGTCTGTAAAGCCATACGTAAGGCATACTTTCCATTGGAATCAGAAGTTACACCAATGATACGTCCGGGAATATTACGTTTGAAGCTATCACGTGTAGCAAAGAATGCCGCGTGTGGACCTCCGAATCCCATCGGCACACCAAAACGTTGTGAGTTACCGACAACAACATCTGCCCCCCATTCTCCCGGAGGAGTCAACAGCGCCAAGCTCATTAGATCGGCGGCAGCACATACCGTAATGTTTTTACCGTGTGCTGCGTCAGCAAATGATTTGTAATCAACGATTGAACCGTCTGCCGCTGGATATTGCACGAATGCAGCAAAAACGTCGTCTGTCAATTCCGATTCTTGAATAGCTGTGATTTTCAGCTCGATACCGAAAGATAAGGCACGCGTTTTCAATACATCTATCGTCTGTGGATAGGCATTTTCAGAAACCAAGAATACATTTGCTTCTTTGTTTTTACGCGCTGAGTAAAGCATAAACATAGCTTCAGCTGCAGCCGTAGCTTCATCCAATAATGAAGCGTTTGCAATTTCCAATCCAGTAAAATCAGAAATAACGGTCTGGAAGTTTAACAGTGCCTGTAAACGACCTTGTGCAATTTCCGCCTGGTAAGGAGTATATTGCGTATACCATCCCGGATTTTCAAACACATTGCGTTGAATTACACCCGGAAGGATCACGTCATAGTATCCTTGACCAATAAAAGATTTAAAAACTTTATTTTTCTCTGCAATTTCCGCTATCCGCTTTAAATAGGCAACCTCAGACAATGCTTTTGGAAGATTTAAAGGTTTTGGGGCACGGATTTGAGAAGGGACCGTTTGGTCGATTAGCTGGTCAATTGACGTTACGCCCAATTTGGCCAACATTTCATTCGCTTCAACTGGACTTGGGCCATTGTGGCGACTTTCGAATTTTTCTTGGAAGTGTATATTGCTCATGTGTGCAAAAAGTTAACGCTTATAGACAGTTAGCGACATAATAATTAGGTAATTAACTCTCTTATAAACAGTCGTTTTTTGGATGAGCAAAGATAGCAAAATAAATGACTGAAAACGAAGCAAAAAAGTGTATAAAAAGTCAGTTTTAACAACGCGCAGATATGCAATCGATTGTCCTATATGCATTAAAATTCAAATAAAAACAAACAACCAAAGTTCATGTTGAAAATATACCAAATAAATCAAAGATAACTTAACAGAATAATAAAAAATGAAAGATTGAAGATATTCTTTTGCAATGGCGCCGATTTTTCAATACATTAGTATAAGTACCAATTGTAAAGTGATTTCTGACACTGTTCAATGATTCAAAGGGATTTCACGCATAGTGCAGCATTGCTGAAAATCGAAAAGAGAAATCGGGCTTTTACTGCAATGGGACTCATAAAAACAAGCATATCATTCTTTTTAACAAATATAAACCAGCGAAGTAACGATTATAAATCATGAGAAAACAGGTAACAGACAGTGTACTCCTAGTAAGACCCTCTGTCTTCCGCAAAAATGAGCAGACCGCAGTCAATAATTTTTTTCAAAGGGACATTGAAAACTTAAGCGGTGAAGATGTAAATAGGGAGGCACAAAGTGAATTTGATGCCCTTGTCAATGAATTAAAATCACACGGCATTTTAGTGACGGTCATTCAGGACGATGAAAAATCGGAAAGCCCGGACAGCATATTTCCGAACAATATTGTCTCTTTCCACCAGGATGGCAAAATTATCTTTTATCCGATGTTTGCCCCCAACCGTCGAAAAGAGCATTTATTGGATTTTGAGGGTCCATTGAAACAAAACGGTTACTATGTAAAGTTGATTAAAGACTTAAGTGAGGCCGAAAATAACAGACAATATTTAGAAGGAACCGGGGCCCTTGTACTGGACCGAACACACCGTATTGCTTATTGTGCGCTGTCGGAACGCGCGGACCGCACCATGTTGGACGAATACTGCAGAACGGAAAATTACACTCCGATCGTCTTTCATGCATTTCAGACAGTCAATGGCGAACGCAGACCTATCTATCATACCAATGTGGTATTGGCGGTGGGAGAAGATTTTGCAATCTTATGTCCGGCTGCGATTGACAATCAATCCGAACGGGAGGAGTTGTTCAAGAAATTAAAAGAAACTGGAAAAGAAATCATCGAGATCAACGAAAACCAACTGGAAAATTTTGCGGCAAACTGCCTCCAGGTCAGAAATAAATATGGCAACCGTTTTATCGTATTAAGCGATAAAGCATTATCCTCATTGACCCTTTATCAAACGGCACAATTGGAAAAGCATGGAAAAATCATCCATCAGGATTTACATGTTATTGAAACCTGTGGCGGAGGTAGTGTCCGCCATATGATGGCAGAAGTATTCCTTCCAAAAGAAAAAGTGATGAATGCTTAAGGCATTCATCACTTTTTGAAACTCAAATTCCATCAGGATACAGCTAATGAATCTCTTTTTTTTCTAATTTGTTGATCTTTCTTGTATCTGAACCTGATATTACATCAGACTTTTGCCCCTTTATTGTTATTTTTGATTCAATTTTAAAAGGCGCGGCTATCTAGTCAGACAGCCGTGTCCTGCTTTTCTAAACTATTTAGAAAGAATAACGTAAGCCCAGCTGGAATTGGTATGGGTTGCCGGAGGGGGTAACGATACCTGAATTGTTTACATTGTAATTAAACTGCTGCTTGGCAACATCAAAAGGAATCAGCTTTTCTCCGGCAGCATCTTTGCCGCCTAACGCATATAGATTTTGATTGCCTAGAGACTCATTTATGCCCCAAGTTTTCTTAAACAAGTTGGCAACGTTGAAAAGATCGCCCGATATCTCCAATGCGTGGTTCTTATATAAATTGAATTTTTTAGCAATTCGGAGATCGATCAAACCATAAAAACCATTCACCCCACCATTACGTTCTGCTATTTTACCCTGATATTCCTTGATATAATCTTTAAGACTCTGACTCGCTTCTGGGTTATTCAACAGATTGTTGAGTCCGGTAACCAGCTGTTTTGAAGTATTCGGGTTATTCGGGTCAAAGATAAAGGCCAAATCATTATCTCCGGCGACAAAGTCTCCATTGATGTTACCGCCTGCGAGTAAACTATACCGTGTCCCGCCGATACCTGAGTAGCGAACGCCGACACTAACCCCGTAAAATGTGGGTAAAGTTCCGTAAATAACAATCTTATTACGGAATTGATTGTTCGAATAGCTCATTTTGCTCAAATCGCGAGGATCATCTTTCACCGCTAGGGATAAGGTAGCCGTATTGGCCACATTCCCGTTGAAGGAAGTATTGTCTTTTGCATCGTTCCAGGTATAACTAACCGAGATCGTTCCATCCTTGTAATACTGATAGCTTGCATCCAGGACGACAGCAAACTGATTGACTTTCCCCTCAGAATTCAATTCCAAAACTCGGCCAAATTTATCTGAAATCCGTCCTTTTTTCCAATCCGGAGCTCCATCAACGATGGATGCCGCAGGAACGAATACGCCTCTATTATCCTCATTAGCTAATCTAAAGAAAGGATCCTGTACCATATTTCGATCTACGTACATATAGTTATTGCGTCCCAAATTCATATATCCTGAAAGACTCGCTTTCAGCTTCTCCGTAAAAAAGTGGGTGTAGGAAATATTTGCTTTATACACGACCGGGATTTTGGCATCGGGACCATAGGTATTGATGGTCGGGACCTGAAACTGGGCCAAAGTGGGCGTGGATGATGGATCGTTTCTATAGCCGACAAAATTTGGTGTAGGTACATCAGCCCCACGAACATCAACAGTAGCAAAGTGTTTACCATCGAAAGTAAGGTTATTGATCGTCATATAGTTATTGATATCCGAGGCAAAAATACCCCCGCCCACACGGAAAAAGTCTTTACGCTCCTCATTCACATCCCAGGTCATCTGAAAACGCGGTTGTACCACAAAAGACTTCAGTTTATGATCTGTACGTACTCCGACCTCTTTTAGCAATTCTTCGTTTAATGGAGAGGTTGGATAATGACCATAATCCAGTCGCAATCCAGCTACCAAATCCAATCCTTGTGCTAATTTAGTTTGTAATTGCCCGTACACACCGGCATTGAATATCTTACCGACCACTGCTGGATCACTCATCAAAGGAACTTCACGATAGTAAGCATATGGCTTCATGTCGTCAAAGTTCTGCATAGCCGTTTTTCCATCACTTGGTCTAAAATGGAAGCGGCCATTGACCTCACTTCCGTAAATGGAATTTGCATGGGTATACATCAGGTCCACACCAAAGGTGTAATTGATATTGTCGGTGCTGTAATAGATATTATCGACAAGCTGAAATACATTATTTTTAAAGGATTCCTGCGCAAAACGATGCCCGCCCAATTGCAATGTGGTCTTTTTATCTTCCCCGGCAACTTTGGAGATCGCATCTTCTACAATTGCACGTGGAATATTCTGGCCGGGTAAAAGGTCTCCCGGACTACTTTTCTGATAGGTATAAAGATGTTGTACTTTTAACTCATTGGTTACCTTAGGGGAAATGGTGGTACGCAATGTAGCCAGTAGGCTGTTGTCGATATTCTTGTCATTCCCGTAAGATTCATATAAAGTAATTGGTTTGTTGTCTTGAAGCCCAAGCTTATTGTTGTCACTTGTAAAGTTATTACGGATTGTCAATAAGTTATTATCATTGATTTGCCAGTCAATACGTCCAAAAATCGCATCGGAGCCTCTTTTCTTGTCAAAAGCACCATATTGGCGTTCGTTTCCCAATCCGTACTTTTTCCGCCCGATATTGACAAATTCATCCAATGTCGCGTTTGTAACATTAAATCTTTTTTCATCGGCTTCAGAGTTGATATCAGCAATAATCAAGGGACGGGAGTCTTGCTGATGATCCCAGGCAACAAAATAATGGAGTTTGTCTTTTATAATGGGACCACCCAATGTAAAGCCATATTGATAAGTGGAAAAATCGTTGCTTCGTTTGTTTCCCCGAATATCATAAGGACTCGACAACCAGTCTGCTCGCGAATATAACCAGGCACTACCCTGTGTCTTATTTGTTCCTTGTTTTGTCACGGCACTGACCGTACCCCCTCCGGCTCTCCCATAAGTCACATCATATTGATTGGTCACAACTTTAAACTCCCGTACTGCTTCAATAGAGATCGAAAAAGGAGCACCACTCCGGCTTGTTGTCGAACCCGCAGAAGTCGGGTTTTTCGCGTTCATACCATCAATGGTAAAATTGGTAGAAGACCCGAGCTGACCACCGATATTATCGCCCTTGCTCAACGGAGATAGATCCATTAAAGACGTAAAATTACGGCCATTGACGGGTAGTTTCGCAATATCCCGGGCTGTAACCGCTGTTGCGGCACCCAAGTTCTCTATTTTATTCTTGAGGGTGCTTACACCAGTCAATTCAACTGTTTCCAGTACATTTGAAGCATTCTGAATCGGAATGTTTAACCGGATCATATCCCCTTGGTTTAGCGTAAAGCCGGAACGAACCTGCTCTCCGTAACCGATATAAGTCACTTTAATGATGTACGGGCCTCCCAATGGAAGCTCCTTGAAATTGAAATCGCCATTGGCATTGGTAGATGTTTTGGTGGTAAAACCTGTAGATTCGTTACGAACCTCTACTGAAGCCCCATGAACGCCTTTGTTATTCTCGTCCGTAATTTTTCCGGAAAATCCTGCTTGGGTTGTTTGCGCATACAAACCTGTTCCTATCGCAATGGCACAAGTCGTAAGTAATATTTCTTTCATTTAGTTGTTGGTTGTAATATGGCAACAAAACTACTCTGACAGTATTAACAGAAGCTAAACGAAATATTATGAAATTATAAACAAAGCACGACAAAACGAATTAAGGAAAAATAACGAAGCAAAAAGAAAAGACAGAGGGGATTAATCATAAAAAAAGTCAGTGAAACACTGACTTTAATATAAGATTGTAAATTTAAAATCCAGGGGATTAAAATACTTATAAAGATCTCTAAAGAGGTTATCACCATATTTTACATACAACAAGGCGAAGTTTTCCGATCGCTCCTGTAGTCCCCCTCCGGGAAAGAGCTTTTCTTTTACATTGTCTATATCTGCCAATGCATGCTGATGGTTTCGTTTTTCTGCTTTCATCAACTTTTTTTCCAGGTTGTTCATCGCCTTTTTCAAGCGAGCTTTTATCGCCTCGGTGCTGGGGCCCAGACTTGGATCGATTTTGTGAGTGCGCAACCTTATCTTTCCAAAGATCGCATTCAGTTCCATCCATTCATCATTAAGGTTTAATCTTTCCTTGGTATGACGGCGTACATACTCCTTCTTCAAAACCTCTGCTGGCCGAAAGATGCTTTTGAAGGTTAGATCAACACGAAAAAGCTT
Organism: Sphingobacterium athyrii; assembly: GCF_003071065.1. Taxonomy (GTDB): domain Bacteria; phylum Bacteroidota; class Bacteroidia; order Sphingobacteriales; family Sphingobacteriaceae; genus Sphingobacterium; species Sphingobacterium athyrii. The sequence continues at coordinate 316,117 of NZ_QCXX01000005.1, forward strand.
CGCGGCCACATTATCTTCGGTAATCATCGCTGAATTTCGCGGAATCAGGATGGGAAAATCTATTTTGTACTGATCAAAATTAGATTTCAGTTGCATCCAATAGACCATTTCAGCTCCACCGCCGATATAGGCTAAATTGGGAAGGATAACTTCCTGATACACTGGACGCATCACTACATTTGGACTAAAACGCTCAGGATGGGCATCTATTTCTTTTTCCAGCTCTTCCTTGGTAAAATATATATTTTGATGCAGCACCTCATATCGGCCGTCTGCAGTCAGAACCAAGCGTTCTCTAAATTCATCGGTCAGATAAAAGAAGTTGATTTCCCGCGCATGCACCTGTGTAGAAAAACCCTTTGACTCCAGTTCTTTAGACCTCTCCGTGATGGCTTTAAAGCTATTTTCGGATAAAATATCCGTTTTGATAATCGGCTTAAATAACTCCTTCAGTGCTTTATCATCTGCATCAATAATCAAAAGACCATAGGCTTTAAAAAGTTCGTTTACCATATAACGTGTTGCGTCAGCCAACCTCGAGTGTTTCAGGTATGCTTGCTCCACAATAGCTGTGAGCTTAGCAGAATTGTCAGAAAGACCAAGGATGTTAGTGTATTGCTTTACTGCATCGACAATTGAACTAGTATCCATCCGTCCTGTAGCCGATACCGCAGGTATTTCCCAGGCAATTTTCTTTCCGTAGACTTTCGTATGATTAATTTCTTCAAAATCATGATCCTCAGTAGCCATCCAATATACCGGTACAAAGTTTTTGTCCGGATGTTTGGCATGTAAGTCTTCGGACAGACGTATTGCCGTCATGATCTTAAATATAAAGTACAAGGGCCCCGTAAAGATATTCAGTTGGTGGCCCGTGGTAATCGTATAGGTATTCTCCTGCAACAACAAATCTATATTTTTGGCGACGGCGGGAGAACCCGGCAACAATGTCGCATATTGAGCTTTTAGGCGCTCCACGAGAATGCCACGGTGGTCAAAATGTTTTTTTTCGTGCAATTGCTTTTCAAAACCGTCAAATGTAGGCCAGTGTCCAACAAACGGTTTCAGCGCCTCGTCATGAGCCAGATAGGCCAACAATGTTTTGGAGAAACTATTTGTCTCACTATATTCGATATAAGTTGCTTTCATATATGCTGATTGTACGATATACAAATGTATTTAGTTTGAGCGGACAAAATACTGATTTTTAATAAAAAGCTCATTCCACTTTTAAATTATATCATTCTATTGACAAATGTCCAAATAAAACCCTGATACTTTCTCCGGCATCAACAGCGATATACATCCACAGAAGATTCTCCCTAACCAATAATCCAAGCCTAGCAAGCTCATTGACGCCCCAATGAAAAATTACGAGTCAAAAAAAAGACTGTTCAAAAAAAGAGCCTCCCTTGTATTTCGGGAGGCTCCAGCATATATTCTTAATGACCTTTATCGGTCAACCGAGTATTATTTTTTGACAATTTCGCCATAGAGATCGAAATCTTCCGCACGGTCGATTTTTACCTGAACAAAATCACCGATCCGCGCATAGGAATCCGCCGCTGAAATCAAGACCTCATTGTCCACTTCCGGAGAATCATATTCTGTTCGCCCGATAAAATAATCTCCGTCCACACGATCGACTAATACCTTATATGTATTGCCCACTTTCGATTGATTAATATCGTAAGAAATTCCTTGTTGAACCTCCATAATAGCCTCAACACGTTCTTCTTTTATTTCTTGTGGAACATTGTCCTCCAAGGTATGCGCATGCGTCTTTTCCTCATGGGAATAGGTAAAACAGCCCAAACGGTCAAAACGAGTTTCCTCCACCCATTCCAACATCTCTTGAAAATCCTGCTCCGTCTCCTCGGGGTATCCACAGATTAATGTCGTACGCAACGCGATGTCAGGCACTTTATCCCGGATCGCATTGACAAGGTCGATCTGTTTCTGTTTGGTTGTCCCTCTACGCATAGACTTCAACATTGGGTCTGAGATATGCTGCAATGGCATATCCAGGTAATTACAGATATTTGAACGCTCATTCATTGCATCCAAAATATCCATTGGAAAACCAGAAGGATAGGCATACTGTAAACGGATCCACTCAATACCATCTACATCGGACAAATGACGCATCAGGTCTGAAAGATTACGTTTCCCATAGATATCCAATCCATAATAGGTTAAATCTTGCGCTATTAAAATTAATTCCTTAGTTCCATTTGATGCCAAAAATTTCGCTTCCTTAACCAAGTCATCAATTGATTTGGAAACATGCTTACCGCGCATTAATGGGATTGCACAGAATGAACAAGGGCGGTTACAACCTTCTGCGATCTTAAAATAAGAAAAGTGGGAAGGAGTCGTCAATAAGCGTTCGCCCAATAATTCATGGCGATAGTCCGCTCCGATAGAAGCGAGTAAATCAGGCAAATCATTTGTCCCGAAATAGGCATCCACACTCGGAATTTCAGCTTGCAGTTCGGGTTTATAACGTTCCGAAAGACATCCGGTAACAATCACCTTATTGATCTTACCTTGGTCCTTTAATTCTGAATATTGTAAGATTGCATCAATAGACTCCTGTTTAGCATTGTCAATAAAGCCACAGGTATTGATGACAACAATGTCATTCTCCTGTATATTGGAGGCCTCATGGACAACTTCCATCTGATTACCTTTCAGTTGTCCCATCAGCACTTCACTATCGTGAATATTTTTCGAACAGCCCAAAGTAACGACGTTGACACGTGGTTTATTGATCAAAGGGACAGATTTCGTATATTTTGTCTTCATATGATTAGAAGGGTTTGTCGAGAAAAAAAAAGGGCTGATCAATCATTCCTAAGCAAAGAATGACAACCTTATTTCTGACAATAATTTTAATTTTCTATTTGAAAAGGGAGTCTACAAATTCCTTTTTATTAAATAATTGGAGATCGCCAATTTTTTCGCCTACACCAATGTATTTCACAGGAATCTTAAATTGATCAGATATCCCAATGACGACACCGCCTTTCGCTGTTCCGTCCAATTTCGTCAGCGCCAAAGCGTTTACGTCTGTCGCTTGTGTGAATTGGGTACATTGCTCTATGGCATTCTGACCTGTAGAAGCATCTAAGACCAACAAAATTTCATGTGGAGCGCCGGGAACGACTTTTTGCATGACATTTTTAATCTTGGTCAATTCATTCATTAGACCAACCTTATTATGTAAACGGCCTGCGGTATCAATAATACAGACATCTTCCCCATTAGCAACAGCAGACTTAACCGTATCATAAGCGACAGAAGCGGGATCCGAACCCATTGCCTGTGCCACAACGCGCACTCCAACACGCTCGCCCCACAACTTAAGCTGATCCACAGCTGCGGCACGAAATGTATCTGCGGCGCCTAACACGACTTTACTTCCAGCTTGTTTGAGCTGGTGGGCAAGTTTGCCTATTGTTGTCGTCTTACCAACACCATTCACTCCGACGACCATAATGACATAAGGTTTATGATCTCCGTAATTGAAGTTTTCAAAATCTGAGCTGTTATTTTCGGCAAGTAAGGTCTGAATCTCTTCTTTCAGTAAATTGTTTAGCTCTGAAGTGGAGACATATTTATCTCGGGCAACACGCGCTTGAATGCGGTCTATGATTTTTAAAGTCGTCGTAACCCCCACATCAGAAGTAACCAAAACCTCTTCCAAATTATCAAGCACATCGTCATCTACAGTAGATTTACCCACTACAGCTTTCGTTATCTTGGAAAGAAATCCTTCTTTGGTTTTTTCCAACCCCTTGTCTAAGGCTTGCTCTTCTTCTTGTGTTTGCGGTTTTTTCTTAAAAAAATCAAATAATCCCATGGAGTGTTTAGTGAAAATTGATGTCCAAATATAAACAAATGTCCTCAACAAAAAAAGCCCTTTCGGTAGGATACCAAAACGGCTATTTTTATCGAATTCTTTTTAAAGAAAAACTTTAAAAAAGGAAAATGTTACTAGTTATTTTTTTGAGCTTCTGCAAGCACGTCTTTCACTTTATCGTTGTGAACCATACCTTCTTTGAAAGTATACGCGCCAGTTTTTGCAGATTTAGTAGTAACAATAACCTTTGTAAATTCTTTACCGCCACCTTTTTGTAACGATGCAACTGCTTTCTTTGCCATGGTATTTAAATATTTTTACTCAGCCCGCTATTTGCAAGTGCTAAGAATGGGTGAATTACTTAATTTCTTTATGAACAGTAACTTTTCTCAATACTGGATTGAATTTTTTCAACTCCAAACGCTCAGTTGTGTTCTTTTTGTTTTTAGTAGTGATGTAACGAGACATTCCCGGAAGACCACTTTCTTTGTGTTCAGTACATTCTAAGATAACTTGTACTCTATTTCCTTTTTTAGCCATTGTTTTACTTTATTTTGAATCCTAATATAGGATTGAAATTCATGAATAATCTTAATGTAACAGGCGATAAATCAATATTAAATTGATCCTTTAACGATAAATTTATTGATCGCAGCTGTAATGCCGTTCTTGTTGATGGTCTTGATAGCAGAAGTAGATACTTTCAACGTAATCCAACGATCTTCTTCTGGAATGTAAAAACGTTTAGTTTGTAAATTTGGATAGAATTTACGTTTAGTTTTAACGTTTGAGTGAGAAACGTTATTTCCTGTTAACGCCGCTTTGCCTGTTAAATCACAAATTCTTGACATGATATTATCTTTTTTGTTGTCTTTATTACAATATGTTAATCCTTTGCACTCTCTGCAAAGAGTTTGCAAATATCTATATTTTTTTTTAGATAAGCAACAACATTATGGGAATTATTTTTAAAAATAGTTCTACACAGGAACGGTATGGGCAAAAATAAAGCATTTTATTGTATTATATTTGCTCTGTAAACAAAAATAGTTTTCAACAATTCACATTTATGAACAAATATCTTCGCAAGGGCCTAAGAGAAATAATCATCGGCACGTTGTTCGTTATCCTAGGTTATTACCTCATGGAGCAACGATCTAACTGGTACAAGTTAGCCATGATCATCGGAGTTATTACATTCGGTATTGGTATCCTGACATTAATCTATCGAATGATTCGGAAAGTGGACCGCGATGCACTTATTGAAATGCGTGAAGAGGCTCATAAGGAGGAAATTCATAAAAAAGAAAAGGAAGGGGATGCTGAACAAAACTAGAGGTATCGTCTTAAAAACAACGAATTATTCGGAAAGCAGCCTCGTTGCACAGATATATACCGAATCCTTTGGTATGCAATCATACCTTATTGCCGGCGCACGTAAGCCAAAGGCCAAAATCAAAGCCAATATCTTACAGCCTCTGCATCTACTTGAAATTATAGCAACGCATAAGGACAATGGCTCACTACAGCGTATTTCCGAAGCCCGGCAGACACCAGTATTACAGGAAATACCTTACGATATTATAAAAAGTTCATTAGCTCTTTTCTTAAATGAAATATTGTACAAAATATTGAAAGAACAGGAAAGTGATCCTTATCTATTTGAATTCATCCATCAGTCTGTCCGCTGGTTAGACGAAACACATCTCAACCTGGCCAATTTTCACTTGGTATTTTTAATCAAACTAACGCGATTCCTTGGATTTTATCCAACGGTTTCCAAACGAGCTCTTCCTTATTTTAACCTACATGAAGCAACGTTTTCAAATCTACTGCCGGAACATCCATTCGTGCTTCAGGAACCCCACACATCAATTTTTCGGAGCCTGACTGAAGCTGAATATTCAAATTGTGACCGTATCAGAATGTCCAGTACAGACAGGCAGTTTTTATTGGAAAAATTATTGGATTTCTACCGCCTTCATCGCACAAATTTCAAGGAGATAAAATCGCTGTATATTTTGGAAGAGATTTTTAGATAAAACATCTGTCCTATTAGATCCTTTTTCAAAAGATTGTCTATTTCCTACTCAGAACCAATTAACAGGCTTTTCACCTAAATAAATACTTGTTGCTTGTTCAAGTTTCGGCAAAGACGCTATTTTCAGACACTTATATATCTATAATAATTGTTTTCCCAGATAAATTCTTGGTACATTTATTGTAACAGAATTATATTAACATTTTGATTTACTAACATATTTTTCACCTAAAAATCTTAAAATTATATGGAAATTAAAGAAGCCTTTTTAAAAGTTGTCCGAGACAACTACGCAAATTTTGAAGGTAGAGCCCGCAGAAAAGAATATTGGATGTTCGTGCTCGCTGTATTTGTATTATTCTTTGCACTTGGTATTGTCGGTGGCATTTTATCTGTGATCAGTGATACATTAGGCAGTCTGTTTTACGGCATTATGGGCCTTGCCTATTTGGCCATACTGGTACCTGCCTTAGCTGTTACCGTAAGAAGACTTCATGATACCAACAAATCCGGCTGGTTTATATTTGTATCATTAATCCCATTTGTAGGTGGAATCTACCTATTCTATTTAGAGATTTTAGAAGGTGACAAAGGTCCCAATCAATATGGTCCGGATCCAAAGGCCGTTGAAAGCGGGACAAACCATCCATTCAATCAGCCACAAGATCCATTTGGTTCTTCACAACCGAATAACTCCTTTGGAAGTTCACAGCCAGCACAAAATACGGGGAACAATGATCCGTTTGGAAATTCACAAACGCCTCCTGCACCTTCAACACCTCCTGCAGATAAAGATCCATTTGCATAGGTCGTTCTAACGGAACAAAAAAAGAGCTTTCATGGTAATGAAAGCTCTTTTTTTGTCTTGTGATTGCGAAATTTTCAGCGAAAGTGAAATTCAGCGAGATCAATGTCTATGTTTCTTTTTCTTCTGTTGTCCCGGAGCAAAATCTTTAGCTGATTGTTCTCCATAATATTTTTTTGCCTGACCTGGAGGCATGCCTTTTGGTCCACGCCCATGTCTATGCCCATGATGGGTGGAATAACATGCGGACATTGAAATTGCCATCACCACAGAAAGGATTACTATTAAAGTACGTTTCATGTTAAACATCTATTTGAAACATTTATGCAATTATCAGTCCAAATTTTATTTCAATAAAAAAGCCCATGCTTATCGCATGGGCCTTTTCACAATAAATATATCTTGAATCTAATTAGATAACTCTTACATTTACCGCATTAAGACCTTTACGGCCTTGTTCAACTTCGTAAGATACATTGTCATTCTCACGAACTTTGTCAATTAATCCAGAAACGTGAACAAAAATCTCGCTCTCGCCTGAATTAGGGATGATGAAACCGAAACCTTTGGTCTCATTAAAGAATTTTACTTTACCTTCTTGCATGGCACTATTTTATTAATTTCCCTAAAGGTATAGAAATAAAATCAAAAATCTTAACGTTTTTATTTTTTTTATCCGTTAAACTTTTTTGTCTACTTTGGCTCCAATCTTGTAGCAATGCGACAATAGCAATCGTATTATTATAAAACTTTAAGATAGTAAAACATGAAAAAAATATTATTAGGACTGGCTTTTTTAGGTTTGATGACAAAACTAAACGCTCAACAAATGGTAAATAAAGAATTTGTATCCACAGTGGGTCGCGCAGAAGAAGAAGTAACCCCGGACATCATCTATATAGATGTTACACTGAAGGAATTTTATGACAATGGAAACACCAAGAAAAAGGTTGCCATAGACAAGTTAGAAAAAGATCTCTTCGACTCTGCAACAAAAGCCGGTGTTAAAAAAGAAGATTTTACGATCCAGAATATCTGGAGTTACAATACACCTGAAAAAAAGAAAAAGGATACCGATATTCTGCTTTCCAGACAATACCGCATTAAGGTCACTAACCTAAACAATTTAGACCAATTGTTGGATGGTGTTGACAGAGCAGGCATTCAGAACACTTACATCAGTGAATACGATTACTCGAAGAAAAAAGAACTTGAAAAGACCTTAAAAACGAAAGCTGTATTGGATGCGAAGGCGAATGCGCAGATTCTTGCCGAAGCAGCTGGACAAAAAATCGGTAAAGCGATCGTACTTTCGGAAACACCGCAACAGATTATCTTTAGCGCCCAGCCTATGATGCGTAATGCAATGTATAAAGGTGCCATGGCCGAAGCAGCCGATGTTGCCAGTGATGGTGGTCTTGATCTCAATATCAGACCAATGAAAGTAACGAGCGAAATCAGCGCCTCATTCGAGTTATTATAATCATGCAGCGGGAATTATCTCCAGAAGATAAAAAGAAACAAATTGACCAGGATTTCGGTTGGATAGATCGAATATCCTGGCTAATGGATAATCAATTCAAGATTGGTAACTTTCGTTTCGGACTAGACCCTATTTTGAACCTGATTCCTTTGGGCGGAGCTATTGCCGGTTTCGGCACCTCATTAGTCCTGGTCATCGCCATGTGGCGAAATGGGGCTAGCCCCAAATTAGTTATCCGTATGCTACTTAATATCAGCCTCGACGCAATATTAGGGAGCATCCCTTTCCTTGGTAATATTTTCGACTTTTACAGTAAAGCCAATGAAAAGAACATCAAACTGCTGCGTGAGCACTATTACGAGGGTCGACACAAAGGTTCGGGAATCGGTATTATCTTAACAATCGTATTGATCCTATTTATCTTAATAGCTGCTACTTGTTACCTGATCTGGACTTTCTTCTCCTGGGCATTTTCACTGTTCAATGGGATTTCTTTCTAAGATCAAGCCCTTTTTATCCCACCTTTCTTTTGCAGCACAACTTTGATATAAAACAATTGTGCATATCTAATATCTATTTAATAATTTTGATAGCGGTAGATCCAGTTGTGACACGGTCTCTCAACACTAATTTAAGCATTAAAAAATGAGCAAAAAAAGAATATTTGCCCTGCTTCTGATTGTCATCATGCTGGCGGCTATACTGACAAACCCGAGCAAAGAGGAACATGAAAAAATTGTCCGTGCAAAGGCTGAGCAATTACTAAAAAGTCAGCTTCATGCAAAAGACCAAGCTTTTTTCCGATTGGGAATGCAACTTTTCGGCAACAAATTAGTGGACAATTTTGTCCAGAATTCCGTTGTTATAGACAATTATTATCTTTTTTCCCTTACCAAGATCAAATGGCAAGGCACAGAACAGATTATCGGTGGTGGCGCGTTTAAACAGATTTGGCTGAGCCCCAAGATTGATGAAAAAGCAGATGAAATTATTGCTGCATTGAAAAAAATCTAATATGTCCTTAGAAATTCTTTACGAAGATGAATCCATTGTGGCGATCAATAAGCCGCATGGTCTTTTGGTACATCGTTCATCCATTGCGCGTGACACGTCCGAATTTGCCCTTCAACTACTACGTGACCAGCTGGGCAAAACCGTATACCCTGCTCATCGCCTGGACCGTAAAACTGGCGGGGTTCTTTTGTTTTCGCTGAACAAAGAAACGGATCAATACCTGCAAAAAAGCTTTCAGGAACATCAAATTGATAAAAAATACCTTGCCGTGCTCCGAGGATTTGCGCCTGAGGAAGGGGTTATCGATTATCCTTTGAAAAAGGAAAATGGCACATTACAAGATGCACAGACATCGTTCCGATTATTAGCAAAGAGTGAACTCGATATTCCTTTCGGGAAATTTCCAACGTCAAGGTACAGTCTTGTTGAAGCCAATCCACTTACAGGTCGCATGCATCAATTACGGCGTCACTTTGCACATATCTTTTACCCCATTATCGGCGATCGTCCGCATGGCTGCAATAAACAAAACAAATTCTGGAAAGAGAACTACCAGATGGATACCATGCTATTGCATGCCTCGGAAGTGACCTTCAAACACCCTTTGTCGGGCGAGACCATCCATGTAACCGCTCCGGTCCAATCCGATTTCCAGAAAGTACTTGGAATCTTAAACATACACGAATGATGTTAAAATTAATTCTTGAAGCATTTATTAGCATATCTGGTATCACGGCGGCATCTGGTATTGTCTACCATAATGATGAGCTTCATATTGTCTCGGACAACAGCAATTACCTGTATAGCTACAACCTCGCTCAGCAACGCTTATCCAAAACAGCCTTATTGGAAGCTGAGCCCATGGAAAATATCAGCAAAGCGAATAAAATGGATCTTGAATCCATTACTTTCGATGGCAACCGTTACTACCTCTATGGATCGGGATCCACTGAAAAAAGAAACAATCGTTTTATTTGGGATGGAAACGAGGTTATAAAGGAAGACTACAGCAAAATCTATGCGCATTTAATGCAGAAATTTAAGATCAGTAAAGATGACTTTAACATCGAGGGGGTGGTTCATATTGATGACCGGATATTGTTGTTTAATCGGGGCAATGGCCCACAAGGAATCAATGCAATTTTAGAATACAACGGTAAAGCTGAAGATAAATCGCGGTGTATTCCAGTCGAATTACCGACGATAAAGGGAATCAGTACCGGTTTTTCGGATGCCGCACTGGTCGGTGAAGACATTTATTTCATCGCGACCGCGGAGGATGCGAAATCGACCTATCTTGACGGCGAGATCGCGGGGTCATTACTTGGAAAAATATCAGCTGATCTGTCTTCCGGGCCGGAAGTATTCCAGATCCCCGGAAATCATAAATTTGAGGGCATTACCTTCAAGGAGAAAACTGATAAGGGTTTAATTTTCCTGCTATGCGAAGATACGGATACAGAAGACGCTGAACTGACTGTTTATTCGTTGAATGTAACGAATTAAATCGTTTGTTCTAAAATAGATTCAAAGCTAGGAATCACGTATATTTTATTAAATTTGCAACTGATTAAAACTTAATTTTTATGTTAAAAAATACTGCCCTTTCGGAGACGCACATTGCTTTAGGAGCAAAGATGGTTCCCTTCGCAGGCTTCAACATGCCAGTACAATATACCGGTATCAATGATGAGCACGAAACAGTTCGTACAGGTGTGGGAGTTTTTGATGTAAGCCACATGGGTGAATTCATCCTCAAAGGTGAAAAGGCCCTGGACCTTCTTCAAAAAATCTCTTCAAACGACGTGTCGAAATTATATGACGGTAAAGTCCAATATGCTTATATTCCAAACGAAACTGGCGGTGTAGTAGACGATTTTCTAACATACCGAATCGACGATAATACCTATTTTTTGGTTGTCAATGCGTCCAATATTGAGAAAGACTGGAACTGGATTTCCAAATACAATACCGATGGTGTGGAAATGAAAAATATTTCTGACCAGACTTCTTTATTTGCCGTTCAGGGCCCTAAAGCAGCGGATGCCTTACAATCGCTGACAGATATCGAGCTTGCGCCAATGGAATACTATACTTTTGCCAAAGGTACTTTTGCCGGGGTAGATAACGTATTGGTATCCGCTACAGGATATACCGGTGCCGGTGGTTTCGAGATTTACGTGGCCAATGAAGATGCACAAAAAGTTTGGGACGCTATTTTTGAAGCCGGAAAAGCTTACGGAATCAAACCGATCGGATTGGGTGCCCGCGATACTTTACGGTTAGAAATGGGTTTCTGCCTTTATGGAAATGACATCGACGACAATACTTCGCCTTTAGAGGCTGGGTTAGGTTGGGTAACGAAGTTCACGAAAGACTTTGTAAACTCCGCTGCACTTAAAGCCGAAAAAGAAGCCGGACTTAAAAAGAAACTGGTTGGCTTTGAAATGATCGACAGAGGTATCCCGCGTCACGATTATGAGATCGTAGATGCTGATGGCAATGTGATTGGCCGTGTTACTTCCGGAACGCAATCTCCGACGTTGAAAAAATCGGTTGGTCTGGGTTACGTAGATACAGCCTTCGCAAAAGACGGTGCAGATATTTTTATCCATATCCGTAATCAAAAAGTAAAAGCTAAAGTAACAAAACCACCGTTTGTAAAATAATAGTAGAGACTAATAAATAAAAAAGAGCAGAAAACGATCGTTTTCTGCTCTTTTTTATGTGTTATAAGTAAGAAACTCGCTCCTATTTACTTTTCCCCTTCGTCTGCTTAGCTGCATATTGCTGCTTTTTCTCGCGATCTTTCTCCTGAATCACAACTTTTATGCGTTTGCTTAAGACAACTTTAAGGTAAATAAGTACCACCAAAAATGCAATAGACAATCCCGTCACCAGCATATTTCCGGCTTTATATCCTTCAAATCCACAATACGCCAAAAATACAATGGCCAAGTTCAATACAATATTCAGTATAAAATATTTTGTCATATTATTTTTTTGTTAATCCTAATACCCGTTGTCTCCATCCACCAAAGAAATAGAAAGCTCCACCGATAATATTGAGCAGTACGATAGCCAGTGCCATCAACATCCGCTCACTATTGGGAATTGTCCTGGAAAGCATAATTTCCCGTAAGACCAATATCACCCACAAAAGGGATAATAGAATAGAAAGACTGCCTAATATGGGGAAAATACCTAAGCTAAATAGCCGGGCGAATAGGGCTACGATATAAAAAGCAAGACTAAACAAGAAAGCCTGTTTAGTCTGATGCTCCAAATTTTTCATATTAATAAACGTCTAACTCTGGATCGATTTCCTCTTTCCAGGCCAAAATGCCGCCTTTTAAATTTGCAAGATTATCAAAACCTTGTTGTTCCAATAACATAATTGCCTGCGCTGAACGTTTTCCAGAACGACATTGAACGATAACAGGTTTGTCTTTGGCGATTTTATCTGCCTCGATCAGGATTCCTGATAGTGGAATATTCAAACCGTTCAAATTTGAAACCTCATATTCAAATGACTCACGCACATCAATCAATTGAAAATCTTCATTGTTATCGATCTTATTCTTTAATTCCTGTACAGATACTTCTTTCATTGTCAAAAAATTTATAATCAAATATACTACATTTTTTTCTGAATTGTCTGTCTTCAAAGGCCATCAGGAACATTCGTATCTGTTGCTCATTCAAGGGAACCACGAAAGCGCTATTGAATGCATCTTTTTACTAAAAGACATGACAACTTCATTTCAACTTTTATCGTCCTAAGGGTAAAGATAATAAGCCTTAGTTGGCGGATAGCACGAATTTCCACAAAAATTACGGGCGAAATCAGTATCTTCATCCGAACATTACTAACGTTATGAATTCAGTACCCAAAATATTTCTAACATTCGCATTAGTTGCCTTATCTTCCATTGCTTTTGGACAGCAAGTAATTTCTGAACAACAGCGTCTCGATGTGGGCCGTATCTTAAATACCTTGGCATCGGATGATATGCGTGGACGATCGGCTCTGACAAAGGACATTGAGCCAGCGGCAGATTTTATCGCAGGGGAGATGCAAAAAATAGGTCTCAAGCCTTATGCCGAAACGTCTTTCAGACAAACATTCGAGCTGGACAAGCTCTCGCCCAAAAGCAACGTCGCGACGATCAATAAAAAGGCTGTTCCCGCTGAGCATATCATATCATTGGGTAACCACGTCGCGCTCAAATGGGATGAAAAAAGTCCTGTAAAAGTGGTTTATATTGCATCCGGCGCAGATTTCTCCCAAGCCTTTCGGGAGCATTCCCTATCCAAAGAAAACACGCTTGTACTGGTAGACCCTTCTTTTGAAGCCTCTTTTGTCCGTTTTGGGCAAATGCTCAACAAGCCTAAATTTATTGAAGATCCGAACATACAAAAACCTTCGATAGTCTATCTGTTAAGCGCAGAAACACCAAAAACATTTCAAGTCCATATCGAACGGGATCTTGAGCACTTCCCGCTTTTTAACATTGCCGGTGTTATCCCCGGAAAGAGCAAACCCGATGAGTACGTCATCTTTTCCGGGCATTATGACCATATTGGTATATTGCCTGCCGTAGGACAAGATTCAATCGCCAACGGAGCCGATGACGATGCATCCGGAGTAACGGCGATGTTGACCCTCGCAGACTACTATAAAAAGAAAAACAGCAATGAAAGGACACTTATTTTTGTGGCATTTACAGCCGAAGAACTCGGCATGTATGGTTCAAAATATTTTTCTAACCATATCAATGCGGATCAGGTCGTGGCGATGATCAACATGGAAATGATCGGAAAAGATTCAAAATTTGGTCCGAATACGGTCTATATAACGGGATATGATCAATCCGACTTGGGTAAATTAATGCAGGAAAACCTAAAGAATACAACCTTCAAATTTTATCCTGATCCGTATACAAAACAAAATTTATTCTATCGCAGTGACAATGCTGTGTTAGCGGCAAAGGGTGTGCCCGCACATTCATTTTCTACATCCCAAATGGACAAGGATGAATATTACCATACGGTAAAGGATGAAGTCGCCACGTTAAACGTTCAAAATATTATTTCCAGCATCGAGGCAATCGCTATCGGCACTTCGGGCATTGTGGAAGGCAAACAAACGCCTTCACGTGTGGAAAAATTAAAAGATTAAGAAGCGGCTGTACGATCTATTGCCCGTTGCATGACATAGTCATTCAATACGAAGTCATAATAGGGAATATCAACAGTTTCGACAACCTGAAAGCCCTGCTTTAAATAGAAATGATAAGCAGGGTTATTTCTATTGACATTGAGTTCCAAAATATCCTTGCCTTTGTTTTTTGCTTTGTCCATGGCAAAATCAATCAACGCCTTCCCGAAACCTTTCCCCTGTACATTGGGCATCAAATAGAGCTTTTCAATCCGGAGTTTATCTGCAAAAGTTTTCAGTGCAATAAAACCCTGACCGATACCATCTTCCTTCAAAATATAAAAAAACTGCCCATTTACCATTCCCTCAGCTAATCCCTCAACGGTATAGCTTTTCTCCAGCATAAAATCAATCTGTTCTTTTGAAAGTATTTCTCCATAAGCGTCCGGCCATATGATATAGGCCATATTGGAAATACTACGGATGTCTGTCTGTTCGGCCAATTCTATCGTTATCATGCGATCGTCTCTCCTATTAAAATATATTTTGATTCTGAAAATCCGAGCTTAAATAAGCCGTCTTTCTCGGTTTCATAAAGATCTTCATCTATTTTCCGAAGTCCTTCTGTCACAATTTCTTCGCCTTGGCTGTCTATTTTTAGCTGCTCCCCGCCCACTTTCCATTTTGTAAAACTGGTAGTAACAAAATAGTAGCGCATTCCTCGGGCCAATAATACCACATTGATCAGATCCAGGTAGCGCTGGTAGTGTGCAAGACTTATTTGATCCGTAATAATATTGACCGCCTTATACTGATGTTCAACAAGATATTCGATGGCGGACTGTAAAAAATTATCACGATACGGGATGACTTTTAAATTTTCCTGGAGCGGCTCTATATGATTCTGCGCAAAAACAACATCAAACTTGTATCCTCTCGCATCCAGCTGATCAACCAGATTATTTTCGATGACAATAGATGGGCTCCATTCCAGCAGTTGCCCCAAATTCTCTTCGTCGATCAGAAAAAGATCTTCAATCAGCAGAGCAGGTTCCTGGTTCTCTCGAACGATATGATGTGATGACATTTCGAAAGATTTAAAAACCTAATCTGCGCAAGGTGATGTAAGCCATCAACCCCGTACTGATTTCCAATGCGGATTCATCGACATCGAATGTAGGCGTATGCACCGCAGAAGCTATTCCTTTCGCCTTATTTCCTGTACCTAATCGGTAGAAACAAGCATTGATCTCCTGCGAGTAGTACGAGAAATCTTCCGCAGCCGGCCAAAGGTCCAAATCAACGACATTTTCCTTTCCGAGATACTCCTCCGCAAAAGCACGTGCATTCTTGGTGAGTTCAGGGGCGTTAATCAAAAATGGATAGCCTTTACGCACTTCAAAGTCACAGGTAGCCCCCATACTTTCGGCGATTCCGACAGCCATTTTCACCATCGCCTCATGTGCTTCTGTGCGCCATTGCTCATCGAATGTCCGGAATGTACCCTCGAGATAAACCTGGTCAGGAATAATATTTGTCGCACCATTAGCAATGATTTTGCCAAAAGACAGAACAGTCGGTGTACGCGGATCCGCAAAACGGCTTGCTATCTGCTGTAAAGCGGTAATAATATGCGCTGTGATCACAATCGGATCAATATTCTGATGCGGATGTGCTCCATGCCCCCCTCTTCCTTTTACGGTCATAAACAACTCATCACAGGAAGCCATGTATTTACCTTCACGAAATCCGACTTTGCCCGTTTCGATAAACGGCATTACATGTTGACCTATGATAGCGGAAGGTGCCGGATTTTGTAGTGCTCCTTCTTTGATCATAATGGACGCTCCGCCGGGCAAACGCTCTTCCCCGGGCTGAAAGATTAATTTCACCGTGCCACCAAATTCAGCTTTCAGGCTATGTAATATCTTTGCGGTTCCCAACAACGAGGACGTGTGTACATCATGGCCACAAGCATGCATGACCCCCGGAGTATTGGATCCATAAGGTCGGCCTTCAACTTCTTGAATAGGCAATGCATCCATATCCGCACGCAAGGCGATTACTTCATCCGAAGGGAGTTCACCCTGAATTAAGGCCACAATACCTGTGTCTGCTTTTGCTTCGTAAGGGATTCCTAATTGATCCAGCTGTACCTTTACAAATGCCGAGGTATTATATTCTTCAAAGGAAAGTTCAGGATTTTGATGAAGATGTCTGCGGTTAGCAACTGTATCTTCAAAATATTGATGGGCTAAGGCCAGGACTTTTTCTTTCGTACTTGCCATGAGGTTGTTTGATTTATTGATAAACAAAAACGCTTTCTGAAAATACGAAAACGTTACTAAAATATTGCCGCAGCTCACGCATAAACGCATTTGCTTCGGAACGACTTCTAAAGTCGCCCACCTTCACCCGATAATTGGGTTCATCATAAGTGATATAGGTATCAACATCTTTATACATTCCCCGAAAACGAGTTTGCTCCGAAAAAGCTTGGTTTCGACTGGCTCCGGCAAAGATCTGCACGCGAAAACCTCTCACCTTGACGCGTGTTGCAGCAGATCGTACAACAGGTTTCGAAGGGACTGTTGTGGTTTTGCTTTCGACAGGATTGATTCCCATTGCTGCCCTAAAATTTTGAAGCTGTGTAATCAAAGAATCTTTGGTTACAATAACTCCACCCTTTTCCTGTGCTTTTACATGAACGATCGTAAATAGCACAAATGCATGTATGAAAATCAATCCTCTCTTCAGCATAGTTTAACCTTTCTTATCGATTAGTTATTTGCGCCGTGGCAATTTTTATATTTTTTACCGGAACCACAAGGACATTCGTCATTGCGTCCCACTGTATTCTCGTTACGAACAGGTTCTTTTGGACCATCATTCATATCCTCTTCACTGACACCTGTTGGGGAAGCCAACTCTGCTTTTGTTTCAACCGTTTTTACAGGTGCTTGGGTTACTTGTCTAGCCTGTAATGAGGTTGTTTCCTGCCCTGGGATCTCACCTTTGAAAATAAAGCTCACGACGTCCTTGTTCATAGAAGCCAACATAGACTTGAACAAATTAAAGGCTTCCATTTTATAGATAATGATTGGATCCTTTTGTTCATAAACAGCATTTTGAACAGATTGTTTTAGATCATCCATTTCACGTAAATGCTCTTTCCATGCTTCGTCGATCAAAGCCAATACAATGCCTTTTTCAAAGGATTTGAAAACCTCTTTACCATTGCTATCAATCGCTTTCTTCAGATTCGCAGAAACTTGAATACCACGGATACCATCTGTAAATGGAATTACCACGTTTTCAACAATCTGTCCTCGTTCAGCATACACATTATTCAATACAGGAACTGTTAATGCACCAATCGCTTCTATTTTATGATGATATGCTCTGCTTGCTTGATCAAAAAGACGATCTGTCAACCCTTCGATCTTTCCTTGGGCAAATTCTTCTGCCGTGATTTCTGGTGTGATGGCAAAAATACGGATGACCTCAATTTGAAAGTCTTCGTAATTTCCTTGCTCCTTCGCTTCAGCGACAATCTCCTCAGCAACGTCAAAGATCATATTATTCAAATCCACATCCAAACGTTCACCAAACAATGCATTTTTACGCTTCGTATAGATTACAGTACGTTGTGAGTTCATTACGTCATCGTATTCCAATAGACGCTTACGAATTCCAAAGTTGTTCTCCTCAACCTTACGTTGTGCTCGTTCGATAGATTTGGTCAACATGCTATGTTGCATCACTTCACCCTCTTCGACCCCCATTTTCACCATGATATTGGAGATTCTTTCAGAAGCAAACAAACGCATTAAGTTGTCTTCTAACGATACGAAGAATTGTGATGATCCCGGATCTCCCTGACGACCAGCACGACCACGTAGCTGACGGTCGACACGACGGGATTCATGTCTTTCAGTACCGATAATTGCAAGACCACCAGCATTTTTTACTTCTTCAGTCAATTTAATATCCGTACCACGACCCGCCATATTCGTCGCGATAGTCACTTGTCCGGGACGTCCGGCTTCAGCAACGATATCGGCTTCTTTTTGGTGAAGCTTTGCATTCAATACATTATGTCTGATCTTACGTAATTGAAGCATACGGCTCAATAGCTCGGAAATTTCTACCGATGTTGTACCGACTAGCACAGGGCGTCCCTGATCTGTCAACCGTTGAATTTCTTCGGCTACTGCGTTGTATTTTTCGCGTGCAGTACGGTAAATCAGATCCTGACGGTCTTCCCGTTGGGCAACACGATTGGTAGGAATTTCTACTACATCCAATTTATAAATTTCCCAAAGCTCTCCGGCTTCTGTTGAAGCAGTACCTGTCATACCCGAAAGTTTATGGTACATACGGAAGTAGTTCTGCAAGGTAATCGTCGCGTAAGTTTGTGTCGCATCTTCGACTTTCACATTCTCTTTTGCTTCGATCGCTTGGTGCAAACCGTCTGAGTAGCGACGACCATCCATGATACGGCCTGTTTGCTCATCGACAATTTTCACTTTACCCTCATCCACGATATATTCCACATCGTTCTCAAACAGGGTATATGCTTTCAATAGTTGATTAATGGAGTGGATACGATCTGCTTTAATCGAGTAATCACGCAATAGATCTTCTTTCTGAGCAGCTTTTTCTTCCAAGGTCAACGAAGACTTTTCAATTTCCGCAATTTCAGTACCTACATCAGGTAGAATAAAGAATGACGGATCCTCTCCTGTCGCTGTGATTAATTCAATACCTTTTTCAGTCAGTTCGACCTGATTGTTCTTCTCATCAATGACAAAATAAAGCTCTGCATCAACTTTAGGCATATTTTTATTTTGCTCTTGCATATAGTAGTTTTCTACTTTTTGCAAGATAGAACGATTGGCACCTTCACTCAAGAATTTGATCAAGGCTTTATTTTTAGGTAAACCCCTGTACGCTCTCAATAAAGCTAGACCACCACCTTCTACATCAGAATCACCTGCAGCCAATGCCTTTTTAGCATCATTTAATACGGTATTGATATAAGCTTTTTGAACATGTACCAAACGCTCAATACGTGGTTTTAATTGATAGAATTCATGTTGATCGCCACGCGGGATCGGACCTGAAATAATCAATGGCGTACGGGCATCGTCAATTAAAACGGAGTCAACCTCATCGACCATGGCAAAATGCAATTTACCTTGCACCAATGCATCAGGCGTCTGAACCATATTATCACGTAAATAGTCGAAACCAAATTCGTTGTTCGTACCATATACGATATCCGATTGGTAAGCCTTACGACGTTGTGGCGAGTTTGGTTGGTGTTTATCAATACAATCTACGGATAGGCCATGGAATTCAAATAAAGGTGCGTTCCATTCGGAGTCACGACGGGCAAGATAGTCATTGACCGTCACGATATGTACCCCTTGTCCGGAAAGTGCGTTTAGATAAGTTGGCAAGGTTCCGACCAATGTCTTACCCTCACCGGTCGCCATCTCAGCAATCTTTCCACTATGCAGAACAATACCACCGATCAACTGTACATCATAATGTATCATATTCCAGGTTACCTCAGTACCTGCTGCCATCCACTTGTTTTTCCAGATCGCTTTATCACCATTGATAATAACGTTTGGCTTGTAGACAGCAAGTTCTCGGTCAAAATCGCTGGCAGTAACTTCCAATTCTTCGTTTTCTGTCAAACGTCTTGAAGTTTCCTTCACCACAGCAAACGCCTCGGGCAAAATATCCTTCAACACCTCTTCCAACTTCTTATCACGATCTTTCGACAATTTGTCCACTTGTTCGTAAATAGAAGTCTTTTTAGCCATATCGTCCTCATCTTGATCCGCTTCAGCTTTTAGCGTATCTATTTCTTGGTCAATATCTGCGAGGTAATTTTTAATTCTTTCTTTGAAGTCAGCGGTCTTGGCACGTAACTCGTCATTGGTTAGATTTGAAAGTTTATCATATTCAGCTTTGATTTGCTCTACAACCGGCTGAATCCCCTTGATATCTCTTTCGGATTTACTTCCAAATAATTTACTTAAAAACTTTAACATAATTTTTTTTCTATCTCAACTAAAGATTTTGTACAATAATGACTCCAAAGTAAAATTGCAGACAATTTGACACTAATCGGGCAAATTTAGTTATTAGATATGATATCTAACAGCTTACCACTATTTTTTTTGCGTTATTTTTTTCAATCGGATGCGCATCTTATTTTACCAACCGGTAGCGCTGCTGCACGAGCCTCCGGCTATTGCGGCCACCAAATCGTAAAACGGTGTTATGAAAGAAACAATTTTTTATCCGAATGCGGGATAAAGCCCATCTCCTGTGCCTTTTGAAACATTTTAGTAATTGCATTCCGTCCTTCAATGCCCAATTCAACTGAATATTTATTGACATAAAGTTCAATATGCTTATACATCACTTCCTCACTCATCTCCTGCGCATGGCTACGGATAAATTCCAATCCGGACTTTGGATTTGCAAAGGCAAACTCGACACTCTCTTTTAAAATTGCATTAAGCGTTTCTTTCACATCCTTCGGCAATGAACGTTTTACGACAATACCACCCAGCGGAATCGGAAATTTTGTCGTACTTTCCCAATATTCGCCCAAATCGACGACTTTATACAGCCCTTTTTCTGCATAGGTAAACCGATTTTCATGAATAATAAGCCCCAAATCAATTGAACCATCCAATAGTGCGCCTTCTATATCAGAAAAAACCAGTTCTATTTTATTGGTTAATTCCGGAAATGCCAAGCCCAACAGAAAATTTGCAGTCGTAAACTTCCCTGGATATCCCACCTTTAACTTATCAAATTCGCCTAGACCGTCAGCATTTTTTAGCTTCTCCTGGAGCACATCTGCCAAAGCAGCATCTTTAGTAATCAGCATCGGCCCTACGCCAAATCCCAAGGCGCTGCCCGCATCCAACAGTTCGTAATCTTCAACGGCATAAGCAAAAGCATGATAACTCAATTTGGTGATATCCAGTTCTCCCTGAAAAGCCTTTAAATTCAATGTCTCAACGTCCTGATAAGCTACGTCAAAATCCAACCCTTTGGTATCTATTTTATGATGGATCAAGGCATCAAAAATAAATGTATCGTTCGGACAGGGAGAAAACCCCAATGTTAATTTCATTTTATTCTTCTTTAAAAAATGGACAGATAAAACATTTTAGACAATCGCTGTGGTATAGCCACAGTGAATTTACATTTTTGTTTTATACAGTCACTTTATGTGTAATTAAATATAATATCATGGCCAAAAATGTCATGATGATAATTCCTTTCCCTATGTGATCATTTCCTGAGCGATACGCAAACCTTAAAAAAATCAAATTGATCAATACGGCAATGGTATATGTTGCCATTGGCTTCTCGGGCAGAAAATGAAGTTCAAGATCGGTGAAACGCACCAGCAAAAATGCGATTAAGGGAAATATAAGGCCTATGCCCAGGCCTATCCAAAGATTATTTTTCACTCTTGCTGTATTTGGTCATACCATCCAAATGATCAAAACTCCATGAATTCAGTTCCGGAATAGCATGATGTGCGGTCATGTCAAATTGTGTAGGAACAACGGATACATAGCCATTTGCTAATGCAAAACTATCCGTATCTTCTCCACGGTCTTGCAAGACAAATTTTCCTGTCGTCCAATAATAGTCACGGTTATGCGGATCAATACGTTCATCAAATTCCTCTACCCAGTGCCCTCCAGCCTGTCTGCAAATTTTAATACCTTTAAATCCTTGTGTTTGCGGAAAATTGACATTGAGCAATGTATTTTTGGGTAGGCCGTTGGCCAAAACTTGTTCCGTTATGGAAATCACATAAGGTCTACAGTAACTAAAGTCCGCATCATGGGAAAAATTGTCCAGCGAAAAACCTACAGAAGGAATTCCTTCGATAGCTCCTTCGACCGCAGCAGACATTGTTCCAGAGTATAAAACATTAATTGAATTATTGAGCCCGTGATTAATACCGGACACACAGATATCCGGTCTTTGCCCTTTGAAAACTTTATTTACGGCAAGCTTGACACAATCTACCGGTGTTCCCGAACATTGATACATTTCAACCCCTTCATAAAGATTGATCTTATCTAATCGCAGCGGCCTACCGAGCGTGATCGCATGTCCCATCCCCGATTGAGCGGAGTCCGGTGCCACGACAACGACATTTCCGATTTTTTGCATTTCCTCCAACAGCACCTTAATTCCCGGAGCTGTAATACCATCGTCATTAACAACTAAAATATTCGGTTTTTTCTTTACCATATACGAAGTTAATAAATCTAAAACCGAGAAGTAAAAAATATGATAATTACTGCGAGACCAGCTCGCTTATCTGAGCAGCGGTGCCCGGATCTCAGGAAGGAAAGAATCAGGTATGAGCTTCCCAGAATGGCCGGAGTACCTGAGCCGATTTTGTAAGTGCTGCCATTTTATGAACTGTCTCTCCATAGCCCTTATGTAGCTCATGGTACGCTACAAAATATTTTTCCAGTAGGTCATATACACTTGATAATACAGATAAAAAATCCTCCAGATCGATACTTAGCGATTCTATATCAACATTCATATCACTAGAAAATTCAAATACATCATCCAGCACGTTAAATTTTAACGGGTCGAGTGGTTTGTCATACCTATAATACGTATCTACGATATCATTATACTCTTGTTCGCGCAGCGCGATACGATCATAGAATTTTACGGTATTGCGATGTGCTGCCTCGATCTTGAGGTAACAGTCGCGCAGTTCGATCTGTAATTTGATATCCACCTCGACCAAAGGCAATTCCTTGTTCAAAGCACCTTTATCGCTGTACCAATCTAACATAGCTACTAATTCGGTAATCTCGGCGTCTAGATCTGACAGCGCTATGGATTCCAGTAGGGCATTTCCCCGCTCCTGTTCAAAGCGGATTTTCATAAACCAAGCTTGGTCGTGTGCTTTCCGGTAATTCAATAAAGCCTGTTCTTCCAGATTACTTGGAAAACCAATATCTTTTGTCAGGTAATTTATACTCCGCAGTGGATGATTGATTGTGATGCTCTTAAGATCCATGGTTATGCTTAAATTGGTCATTGTTTTTTAAAGCTAATAAAGAAAAAAATATTTTCCGTAAAAAAGAGCGGTAATTTTCCGTGCCTTTGATCTTAGCTCCGGAAAATCACCGCTCCTATAGGTTACACGATATAACAGCGAACAACGTCACTGTAGACCGGTGTCGGATCAGGCCCCAGGTAGGTTACACGAAACTCGTACTCTTTGAGGTGCTCCAAGTCCTTAATCGTTATCTTTGATTTTGGACTAATGACCGTGGTCCAAGGAACCGTACCGACCGCGCGGTATTCAAATTGATAGAATCGAGCTCCTTTCCACGATTTGACCGTCATTTCGGCGATCAGCAATCCTTGCACAGCCAGCTGTACAACCAGTCCGTTTGGCTTCGGAGAAAGTCCATAGTAGCTACCGCTTACCTTGGTCTTCGATGGGATAAATCCCGCTGCCAAAATCAGATTGGCGTCTCCATTTGCTACAAGTTCCACGTGTAGAGAAAGATGGTATAAGGCCTGTTTTAGCCGGGATCCATATTGATTTTTGATCACGACCTGACGTTTGTCGCGATAATTCGCTTCGGTAATACCGTCCCGGAAAAGCTCGAGCACGACACCGAGTTCTGCCAAAAGTGCTGTGGCTTCTGGAAATAGATTGGCGTTTTCAGTAGATTTTTTGAAAACATTTTCAGCATACTTAAGCAATGTTGCTTCTGTCTTGATTTGGTTTGATAATGTTGGCTTTGCCATAATTGAAATAATTAAAAATGTAACTAATTTTGTTAATGGCTCAAATCTACGACAGCGGGCTGACGAACTAGGGGGCAAAATCGGCCAACTTTCCGGCAGGACAGGACTTTTTGTTGCCGATTTTGACACCTTAATACTAAATTTAGACAAAAATCATCGTCTACACCCGTTTAAACATAGATTTTAGGGGTAAGCAAACACTTACCGTTGCTAAGGAGAGATGAACAAAACGTCCTTGACATTTCATCAAACGTCCTTAGCATTTTACCAAATGTCCTTAGCATTTTACCAAACGTCCTTAACATTTCATCAAATGTCCTTAACATTTCATCAAATGTCCTTAGCGTTTTACCAAACGTCCTTAGCATTTCACTAAATGTCCTTGACATTTTACCAAACGTCCTTAACATTTCATCAAATGTCCTTATCATTTAACCAAACGTCCTTAGCATTTCACTAAATATCCTTAGCATTTCACCAAACGTCCTTAACATTTTACTAAACGTCCTTAACATTTCATCAAATGTCCTTAACAATACGCCGCCGCCGAGCTCATTTATACAAATGATTGGCGTATTACAGTTGACGCTGATCTTTCAGAACCCAAATTTTTCAAGCAATACACAAGCACAGCGCTACTTGTCACCATAAGTTGACAGCAGAGCGCCGAACTGAACATCGTCTAAATGAATATGGATTAAAGGCTGTCGGCTAGGTAATGAAAAATGTGATTACGCGTTAAGACTGGGGATATGATCGCTTAACAAAGGATTCCTTTTTACGACGTTGCGCTCTAAACTCATTGGGACCAATTCCAAACCGCTTTTTAAACGCCCGGGCAAAATGTTTGGGACAAGCAAAATTCAATGCGAAAGCTATCCCTGCCAGAGAATCATCCGAATGAATTAGGTATTCCCTCGCATCCATCAATCTATATTCGAGTATCATACCAACAACCGTGAACGACTTTCCCTGAAAACTACGGGACAACTTACGGGGGCTGACGTTCATTGCTTCCGCAATTTTTGCGACAGACATATCTTCGTCGTCATAATGCCGACGGATATACATGACAGCTTTCTGATAGAGCAACGTATCACTGTGATCTCCGGCAGGCTGCTGATTAGGTTTTAGATCCTGAAATAGCTGCTGGAATAAGCGCAAGTTCCAATTTGCGAGTTGAAAGGCTGTTCCAAAAGAACGAAATTCAAAGCGTCGCAGCGATTCCAAAACATTATAGAGCTTACTCTGAATCGGCGTATATCCGAGATAAGATTGCGGACGCTGATTACCGTCGGCCATCAACTCCTTCAATTTCGGATAGTCAACCATTAAACTGTCCAGATGTTTTCCCGCAACCCCAAGGATCAGAAACCATGATTTTCCTTCATCGAGGAGCAATTCTGGCTCCCCTTCATTTAAATGGTAGCAATGGGCCTGCCCCGAAGACATCAGCAATGATTCGGTCAGCTTCAGTTTTCCCTGTCCAATGAAATGGAGATGAACCCAAAGCGAATAATCCCCTATCTTAATGGTCGTGGAACGTGGTGTATCGATACCATTTTCCTTACATTCGATCCATACGAAATCACTTGTCTGGAATATGCGCTGACTTGCCAGTGCTACGGGAAACAACTGCCGCTCGCCCTCGGGCAAAAATGCCAGATAGCCGTCGTATTGCCTAGGGGTATTTGATCGTGTATATAGCGATTGAACAAAATTGGTTTTGAGCATGCTAATAATTGGTGTATTGTTTTAAAGTTAATAACTTTATTGCTAATAACAAAGCATGGGTGGTCCTATTGCGGTCGCAATAACTTTCCATTCTATTGGTAATATACCAACCATCAACTACGCAAATTTCAAATTTACTTTGAGATTTGCATAGTTTCCAATCAATTTTGTATCTTTGTTATTTATAGAAATAATGATCTAAAATGTTTTTACCTCGGATAAACGGACAGGATATACTTGATGCGATACGGCATTTTCCGGTAACAGCAATTATTGGTCCTCGCCAATGTGGCAAATCCACATTGGTAAAGCATTTAATGGCGGATTATCCATCCGAAACCCTATATCTGGATTTGGAGCGTCCTTCGGATCTAGAAAAGCTGAATGATGCGGAATGGTTTCTTTCAAATCAGAAAGACAAGCTAATTTGCATTGATGAAATTCAGCGAAAGCCAGAACTTTTTCCCCTTCTCAGGAGTTTGGTCGACGAATGGAATAAGCCAAGCTGCTTTGTAGTTTTAGGGTCGGCTTCTCGGGACTTATTAATGCAGAGTTCTGAATCACTTGCAGGACGGATTATTTACAAGCAATTAACACCTCTTTTATGGTCTGAATTACCGGATATTCCTATCGAAAAATATTTTGAAAGAGGAGGTTTCCCCCGAAGTATGCTAGCAATAAGTGATCGCGTTTCTTTTGAGTGGCTTAATAGTTTTATTGCTACTTTTTTGGAGCGCGACCTGTTGCAATGGGTCAATTTCACTCCTGCCACAATGAGGCGTTTGTGGCAGATGCTTGCACACGTAAATGGACAGACCGTCAATTATTCCACTTTGGGCAATTCATTGGGAGTAAGCAATCAAACTGTAAAAAATTATATTGACTTGCTGAAAAGTACCTATATGGTGGATGTAGTAGAACCATATATTTCAAATATGGGTAAGCGCTTGGTAAAAGCACCAAAAGTATATATTTCTGATTCAGGTATTGTATCGGCACTTCTGAGTATTCGTTCTTTTGAAGAGCTTTCAGGACATCCGGCTTTTGGTGCTATTTGGGAAACGATTGTACTCGCCAATTTACGAGGTACATTTCCCGAAGCGGAAATCTGTTTTTACCGAACAGCAGGCGGTGCCGAGATTGATTTTGTGATACAGCTCAATCGCCAAATTATTGCCATTGAATGTAAAGCTTCCTATTCGCCAACCTTGTCCAAAGGCAATCATATAGCTATTAAAGATATTCAACCCAAGCATACTTTTGTGGTAATTCCTTCATCCGAAAGCTGGGCTATGAGCAAGGGCATCGAGGTAGTTTCTTTAAGTGTTTTAATCAAAAATTTAAATAAATACGTCGATTAATAACTATGCAAATTTCAAATTTACTTTGAGATTTGCTTCCCAATATGCCCACAAAGTAAGTTCAGTTCTTAGAATGATAGGCGGATTTAAAATAAAGTAATGAAGATCCTACATAACTTTGATAACTAATATAACTTTAAAATCCAACTAATGTATCTGGTTTTCATTAAACCGATGTATTTAACATTCTACCGAAATTCAATTACGACATCGATTGCGTAAGATTATCTCGTTATTGACAAATATTAGCCCTAAATTTAACATTCAAACAAAGAAAATAATTCAGTTATGAGCATCAATTTTGAATCCCGCTATGCTATCGGGCCTAAAGAATACAAAACCTTAGATACACAAGGGCTAA
The DNA here is from genome assembly GCF_003071065.1 of Sphingobacterium athyrii. Lineage (GTDB taxonomy): Bacteria > Bacteroidota > Bacteroidia > Sphingobacteriales > Sphingobacteriaceae > Sphingobacterium > Sphingobacterium athyrii. Next base: position 343,788 of record NZ_QCXX01000005.1, read on the forward strand.
GAGATAATTTTCTCATTGAAAAAGTTTTTGAAACCGACAAAATCAATTTTGTCTACACGCACTATGACCGTTATATGGCCGGTGGTGCAATGCCAGTAAATACAAAAATCAAACTAGATACCATTCCGGAGCTACTAAAAGAACCTTACTTCCTTTCGAGAAGAGAATTGGGTATCATCAATGTCGGCGGCAACGGCCAGGTCGAAGTGGATGGTGTTACTTACGACCTAAATACCAAAGAAGCACTCTATATTGGACAGGGGGCTCAAGAAGTTTATTTTGCAAGCAAAGACGCCGCCAATCCGGCAAAATTTTATTTAAACTCAACCCCGGCTCACCATAGTTATCCGACTAAAAAGGTGACCAAGGAAGATGCCAATAAAATAGAATTAGGATCACTGGAAACAGCCAACCATCGTACCATTAACCAAATGCTGCTGAATAAGGTTGTACAAACCTGTCAATTACAAATGGGAATGACGGAACTAAAGCCAGGATCGGTATGGAACACCATGCCTTCGCATACACATGATCGTCGTATGGAAGTTTATTTTTACTTTGAATTGCCGGAAGGTCAGGCGGTATCTCATTTTATGGGACCAATAGATGAAACACGTCATCTCTGGATGCATAATGATCAAGCGGTCATTTCTCCGCCTTGGTCAATTCACTCGGGGGCAGGAACGTCCAATTATACATTTATCTGGGGTATGGCGGGTGAAAACCTGGACTATGATGACATGGACAAATGTGCTATCACCGAGCTTAAGTAGTATTTTGGAGATTGGAGATTCTATAACAAAAATACCAAATGAAAAAAACATTCATATTAAGTTTGACGCTCGGGCTTTCAAGTATCGCCTTTGCCCAAAACAATAAGACGATCACAATAAATAATCCCTCAGCGGTAACCAGAACGGAGCTGATCAGTATTCCTTATACAAGGTTCGAAAAACATTTCGAACTGAAGAAAAATGTCTTTACGATTGTCAGTAGCAAGGATAACGCTGAACTGGCTTACCAATTGGAGAAATTGGGACAGCCGAAACCGCAAAATGTACTGATACAGGTATCTATTGCCCCTAAAAGCTCGCTAACTTTTGGCGTAACCGGAAACAATCCCCAAGCCGTTACTCCAAAGGCTTATGCACGTTATGTCCCTGAACGTAAGGATGACTTTGCCTGGGAAAATGACATTGCCGCATTCAGAGCTTATGGAAAAGCTTTGGAAGGTAGCTCCGAGGATGCTCAGGGATTTGATTTTTGGGCTAAACGTAGTAACGACCTTGTTATTGACGAATGGTATAAAACAGGAGATTACCATGCCGATCACGGTAAAGGTTTAGATTATTATTCGGTAGGTCAGACCCTAGGAGTAGGAGATGCAACTCCATTTATTGACCAGCAAGTCGTCTATCATAAACATTATCGTCAATATGAAGTATTGGACAATGGTCCTTTACGCACTACATTTAAACTTACTTATGAACCGGAAAATGTAAAAGGACAACAGTTACAAGTCGAAAAGACAATTTCTCTGGATGCTGGAAGTCAGCTCAACAAAATAAGTTATGCAGTCAAAAATACAAGTGCAAGCAGTACCCCTATAGTCGTTGGTCTTGCCAAACGAAAAGAGGACCAACCGCAACTCTTAAACGACCCCAAAAATGGTGTTTTGGCATATTGGGAGCCTGCTGAAGGAGATAAAATCACCGGAACAGCCCTGATCTTACCGAAAGTAAACTATGTATTCAAAGATAGTCCAAAACAGTTTTTATTGGCGACTACAGTAAAAAACAACCAACCTTTGGTTTATTTTGCCGGAGCAGCATTTAATAAGGCGGGTAAAATAACCAGTTTTGATCAATGGCAATCCTACATCAAAGAATTCAGAAATAACTTAAATCAACCATTAACGATAAAATACGCAAAATAATGTCTATACTGCAATCTTTTGATCTGACCGGAAAGGTCGCTTTGGTAACCGGCTGTAAAAGGGGAATAGGTAAGGCTATAGCCGAAGCATTAGCGGAAGCGGGAGCGGATATCATCGGTGTTTCGGCATCGTTGGAGGCCACGGGCTCCGCAGTGGAAAGATCTATCCAGGCATTAGGCCGCAACTTTTATGCGTACCAATGTGATTTTTCAAAAAGACCGGAATTATATAAGTTTATTGAAAAAGTAAAATCAGAGCATCCAACAATAGACATCCTATTCAACAATGCCGGAAATATCCTTCGTAAACCGGCCGCAGAACACCCCGATGAATACTGGGATGAAATCATTGAAATCAATCAGAATGCACAATTCATTCTGACAAGGGAAATTGGAAAAGATATGATTTCACGTGGAACTGGTAAGATTGTATTCACGGCATCGTTATTGACTTTTCAAGGCGGTATCAATGTTCCGGGATATGCAGCATCCAAAGGTGCGATAGGATCATTGGTCAAGGCTTTTGCCAACGAATGGGCCTCCAAAGGCGTGAATGTAAATGGTTTTGCGCCAGGTTATATCGCAACGGATAATACGGAAGCACTGCGAGATGATCCGGAACGCTCGAAATCCATCTTGGACCGTATTCCCGCAGGACGCTGGGGTACTCCGGAAGACTTTAAAGGACCGGCAGTATTCCTTGCCTCAAAAGCGGCAGATTATGTACACGGCACTATCCTTACTGTCGATGGTGGCTGGATGGGAAGATAAAAAATCAATCTTTTAACATTTCTTGTTTTAAAAGTCTTTATCCTTTGGGGTAAAGGCTTTTTTTACGACCCTAAATCCAAGATTGCTGAAGGACGCGTTCGGGCTGACAGAACCGATATAAACCGTATTGAAGGCCGAACAGCTCCTTTTGCTGCACCACCATGAGCCACCTCTTGCATGAGCCACAGCGCGCTCCCCATCCCTATTTAGTTTGCCCGAACAGAATTCAAATACATTACCAAATACATCGTAAAGCCCCCATGGATTTGGTTTAAAAGTCCCTACCGGAGAAGTATACATATGCCCATCCGAATAGTCTGCTTTAAGATGATCGATACCATGCCATATATTCGCGTATTGCCCTATATTTTCTTTATTCACCCCTTCAAAATAGCGACCGTCATCACCTGCTCGCGCAGCGACTTCCCACTCCTCCAAAGTAGGTAATCTGCAATCCGCCCAAGCACAATAGGCCAATACATCTTTAAAAGATAGACAGGTAACGGGATGATCCATTTTGTCCTGTATACCGCCACGGTTGATGCCATTCGGAAAACGCCAATAAGCGGTGCTGTCCTGCAGCCACCTGAACTCCGCAAGCCCCGGCTCAAATACCATGGCATTATGATAGCGTTCGGCCAAAGTCCGGTAATTCGTCACCTGTACAAATTTTTCAAATTCGGCATTGGTCAGTTCGTATTGAGCAATCCAAAAAGGTTCAATTTGTACTGTTCTTTTCGGATTATCCAGACTCATCGTGTCCCCCACTTGATAATCCCCCCCGGGGATTAAAACATATCCCTTCTCCTGCCCTACTAATGATATATAGCTCAAAAGAAACAAGATCAATATGGATAATGCTTTCCTCACTGATTTTGACGTTTTTTATAGCAGACCCCTAATTTATCTACCTTTTTTCTCATTGTAATATCCCATTGCTCTACGATATATTAACGCTTCATTCTCCTTATTATAATCTAAATAGGAGTAGTAATTACTCGTCTCTCCATATAGCTTTTTGAAGGATGTGGACTTCATAAATTCGCTATACTCGCCACGTTTCATTAGTAACAGCAACAAAGTCAACGCATCCTTATCTTTCGGGGTTTTCTTTGCATATTCAATGATAAATGGAATCATTTGCCAGCCATTGATCTGTTCGATCGCCTCTTTATAATTCACGCCCATTCGTTTGCTTCTCAAAACAGATTCCTGGATCAGTTTCATGACCGAATCCCTGTTTTCCTCCAGAAAATCAGTCTGTCTTTCTGACCACCAGGCTTCATTGAACCCACCTAATAACTTACCGAATATCTTCTTATCTATAGCCTTCTGATTTTCTGGTATATCGCAATTCTGGGCATATACCTCAGCATGAATCATGGTATACGTAAATTTTTCACGTAAAGTTAAATTCTTAAAATCCGTCGCTGAGAGTGCCAGTAACCCAGTATCTGAACCGTCATTATCTTCCACCGGTGCCAACTTGGCGATCATTGCTTTCACCTTTGCCAAACCATATGGAGGTATTGTCATCTTTGTTCTGAATTCAATGGCAGCGGGGTCCATGATATAATCACTTCCCGTCTCATCTCCTGTCTGTGCAAAGCCACAGGTCCAATGGCTTAGGCAGATAAATAATAAAATTAAACTCCTCATATCGTATACATAATGCTATTTAAAAGTAAAGAAATTATTCTTACCAAAAACAATTCCATTTGTTAAATCCAAAACAACAGATTTTATTAAGCCTGATGTATAGCTATTCAAAATCAGGGCCTCTCCAATAAGCTTTCCAACCGCAGGAAAACAAAAAATCCCTTAATCTCTTATGAAATCCAGGGAGTAAACTCTTCTTAAGAATATGGCCTTTTAGGAATAAAGGCCCTTTTTGTCTATAAAATCAATCACTTTTTGCGGTGTGAAAAACTGAATATTCTTATTTTCTTTGATTGCCTTTCGTAAAAACGTTGAAGAAAGCTCCATTAATGGCGTATCAGTCATGGTTATAGCCGGATGATCCTTTAGTTTCCCTCCGTCGTAGCCCGGCCGAGGATACACATAAATATGATAATCACGCAAAATAATCTCGGCATTCTTCCATTTTTCCAATGATTCTAAGATATCCTCCCCCATCAGAAGCACAAATTCTCTAGTTGGATATTTTTCCTTCAGATGCGTTAAGGTGTCTATGGTATAGGATGGTACCGGCAAATGGAATTCAATATCGCTCACGCGCAAATGTTCGCAATCCTCAACTGCTAGATTGAGCATTTCCAAACGATCATAGGGATCCGCTAAAGTTGATTTTTTCTTAAATGGATTCTGTGGAGATACCACAAACCATACTTCATCCAGCCCGGTAAAATTGGCCATGTAATTTGCTATAATCAAATGCCCGACATGCACCGGATTAAAAGAACCAAAGAACAAACCAATCTTTTTCATTTAGCTTTTTATTTATTGATGAAACCCATTACAATTTCTTCTGCTTCAGCGCAAGCTGTCGCTAGATCAAAATTATTCAAGATCACATCAAACTTATTCGCATAGGTAAGCTCCAGTTCCGCTTTGGCAAATCTTTCCTGCAACTTTTCTTCCGAATCTGTGCCACGTCCGGTAAGGCGTTCTTTCAGCACTTCTAATGAAGGTGGCTGTACAAATATAGAGATTGCCTGATCCGGAAATTTAGATTTCAGGCGTAATCCTCCGACGACATCAATATCGAAAATAACATTTTTACCCTCTTTCCAGATACGTTCGATCTCGGAACGCAACGTACCATAAAATGTACCCGAATAGACTTCTTCAAATTCGATAAACTCCTGTTTGGCAACTTTATGCAAAAATTCTTCTTTGGACATAAAGTAGTAGTCTTTTCCATCGACCTCCTGCCCCCTTGGATCGCGGGTACTCGCAGAAATAGAAAATTCTATTTTATCCCCATGTTTACTTAAAAGGTCTCTTACTATAGTTGTTTTTCCCGCTCCTGATGGTGCCGAGAAAATAATTAATTTACCGCTCATCCTTATAATACGTTGAGCAACTGCTCTTTTATTTTTTCTAGTTCTTCTTTCATTCTAACCACGATCTGTTGTATACCGGCATGATTAGCTTTGGATCCCAAGGTATTGATTTCACGACCCATCTCTTGGGAGATAAACCCTAATTTCTTACCATTGGAATCGGCAGAATCAAAGGCTTTCAGGAAATAATTGCAGTGGGAACGCAACCTAACTTTCTCTTCAGTGACATCTAATTTATCGATATAATAAACAAGCTCCTGTTCAAAACGATTCTGATCCACGTTCTCTTTACCCACACTATCATTGAGAAATTGTTCTATACGCTGTCTGATCAATGGGATACGCTCAACTTCCAGACCTTCGACCTCACTCAAATAAATCAAAATCAGCTCAGCTCGCTTTTTTAGATCTTGAGCCAATACATTTCCTTCGTCCTCACGGAATGTATTGAAATGTTGGACCGCATCATAAAAAGCATCCATCAGTACGCTTGATTCTTCATCATCAACGGTATCGTCGTTGTTGGTGACAACTTCGGGCATATTTAACGCCAATTCAAATAGATTGACATGGGTATCATTTAGCTCATTTGCGATCTGCTGCAATTGACCGTAATATTTTTTCAGTAAATCAGCGTTGATAGATGAGGCCTTGGCTGTTTGATCAGTATATTCTACGGTTACGTTCAGATTAACTTTGCCGCGTTCAAGAAGCTTACTGCACTCTGTGCGCAAGGTCAGTTCTTTGTCCGAAACTACTTTGGGCAGACGAAGATTTAATTCAAGAAATTTTGAATTTAAGGACTTTATTTCGACACTATATTTGACTTTACCGTTCTCTTTGGAAGCCGTGCCATATCCTGTCATGGATTTTATCATATGCAAAGGTATGATTTTTCATTTTCTTTACCAATCATGCTTTGCAATAATAACAACGAGATAGCTTTCATAAGGTTTGGCCCCCTTACACTTAACATAACCGATTCCAATATCATACAGCGATGCGTTCCAACGATCCATCCCTAGCAGATGCGTACGGTGATGATAACCGGGTGCTTCTTTTCCAATGATTAACGCTTTTATCGCATCAGTCGCACTGGCGCGATTAGCAGCAATGGATTCAAAGTTATTGGCGCTCCTTTTTTTTAGCCAAGACTGATTTAACTCGTATCCGGCTTCTTCAATAAAATAATTGGGTCCATAGCCCTCCGGAGAAACATGATCAAAATAAGACCGTTTAGCCATATCCTTGGCCCGGTATTCCGCTACCTCGGCAAGCTGTTTATTCCAATTAAGCTTTGTTCGGGTAATCTTATGTAAATTAAAAAGCTTCAGTTCCTTTTTATATCGCTCTGGATTTGTTCGAATTTTATTCAACAGATCAAAGGCTTCTTTTGCCTGATGACGATCGACTTTGACACGTTGTGCCAATGTAAGCTGCGCGACAAATAAGGTAAACGCTAAAATGAAATATTTCATACCAATCTTTTAACCTTAAAAGACTGAATTTAGTATTTAACGTTTAATCTTTTTTTGACCTTTTAACGGCTAAAAACTGTATCAACATGGGTATTAGACTGATAAATATGATCGCTAATACAACCCAGGAAAAGTTATTCCTGAAAAAAGGAATCTGTCCAAAAAGGTAACCCGCCAGAATAAATAAGGATACCCACACTATGCCTCCTAGTATATTATATTTACCAAAAATGCTGTATGGCATCTTGCCAATACCCGCTACAAAAGGGGCAAAGGTCCGGACAATGGGGACAAAACGCGCATAAACAATGGTCTTAGTACCATATTTAGCATAGAAATCCTGCGTTTTTTGAAGATAGGATGGTTTAAAAATTTTTGAGTCAGGTTTAAAAACTCGGATTCCAAAATATTTGCCGATCTCATAATTAACAAAATCGCCAGAAATCGCCGCACAGATAAGAATAAATAAGAAAAGGGACAGTGAAAGATTGCTTTCCGGTCGCGCAATAATGGCACCTAAAGCGAATAAAACTGAATCTCCCGGAAGGAACGGTGTAACAACAAATCCTGTTTCAGCAAAGATAATCAAGAATAGAATGAAATAAGTCCATCCTGCATAGGTATTGACGATCTGCAACAAGTGTTGATCAATATGCAGGATAAAATCGACCAGTTGAGAAACGACTTCCATAGGCAATAAATTAAAAAGGGAATCCTATTGGATCCCCTTCTTTGTTTTTATTTTCTCTTTTACCAACTCAAATATAATAGGTAATACCGATAGGAAAATGATCAGCAGTACCACCTTCGAAAAGTTATCTCTAATAATTGGGATATTGCCTAAAAAATAGCCCGCTAAAGTAATACCTCCTACCCATAATATTGCTCCAACAACATTGTATGTAATGAAAGTACCATAATTCATCTTTCCGATACCACCAACAAATGGTGCTAACGTGCGTACAATAGGTACAAAACGAGCAATTACAATTGTTTTACTACCATACTTTTCATAAAAAGCGTGTGTTTTGGCAATCTGCTCATCTTTGACAACCTGTTTGCCAAAAAGCTTGAATTTGGTCAATCGCATTCCGAAATGCTTTCCGATGGAGTAGTTGAGTGAATCACCGGTTACCGCAGCAATCAATAAAATCAATATCATTAACCAGACATTCAATTCATTTGGCTGTGCGGCTAGCATTCCCGCAGCAAACAATAAGGAATCTCCGGGTAAGAAGGGCATGACAACCACTCCTGTTTCAACAAAAATGATCAGAAACAGAATAAGGTATGTCCATAACTGATAGTCATTGACAATCTCAACCAAATGTTTATCAATATGGAGAATAAAGTCAAGAAGATGTGTAATTAGTTCCAAAGCTGATCAGAAGATTAAGCGTTATTCAACATTACAGGCATAACCAGCATCAAAATATCTTCATGATCCTCTGAAGTAGCAGGAATCAACAAGCCTGCACGATTTGGCGTACTCATTTCGATAACGACCTCTTCACTTTCAAGGTTATTTAACATCTCAACCAAAAACTTGGCATTAAAACCTATTTCCATATCATCCCCTTCAAACTGACAGGACAAACGCTCATGTGCTTCGTTGGAGAAATCCAGATCTTCAGCCGAGATATTCAATTCACTACCTGATATCTTCAATCGTACCTGGTGTGTGGTTTTATTGGCGAAAATAACAACCCTTCTTAATGTATTTAAGAAAAGCAATCTATCAACCGTCAGTTTGTTCGGATTGAGCTGGGGAATCACCGCAGCATAATCAGGATAGCGCTCATCGATCAAACGGCAGATCAAATTGATATTGCCAAAACTAAAAAATGCATTGGTCTGATTATACTCAATAGATACCTTTGTATCATCCGAAGGCAATGACGATTTTAGTAAAGAAAGTGCCTTCTTAGGTAAAATAAGTGAAGCCGGTTTTTCAGCACTGATATCCGATCTGGTGTAACGTACCAGTTTATGTGCATCTGTCGAGACAAAAGTCACATTTTTCTCAGCCAATTGAACCAAAACCCCAGACATGGCTGGTCTTAATTCATCATTACTTACCGCAAAGATGGTCTTACTGATTGCTTCAGAAAGTACTGGAGCTGGCATCTGGATAATAGATCCATTGTCAATCGAAGGAATTTTAGGAAAATCATCTGCATTTTCTCCGCTCAATTTATATTTACCATCACCTGCACTGATCTCAATAGCCAATGTATTCATGTCTACCGAAAAAGCAACAGGCTGATCGGGAAGAGTTTTTAATGTTTCTATCAAGATCTTTGAAGGCATAGCTACTCTTCCTTCTTCTTTTGCCTCAATCGGTAAAGAAGTAACCATACTTGTCTGTAGATCCGTAGCAGAAATAGTCAAGTTATTGTCTTTTATTTCAAAAAGAAAGTTTTCCAGAATTGGTAAAACAGTACTTGTACTAGATGCTCCATTGATAGCTTGTAACTGCTTTAATAAAATTGATGTTGATACAATGAATCTCATTTCCTAATTACTAATTATTATGTGCAATAATACACAAATTAATCAATATTTTTCCGTTTTGTAAACGCCTTTCTTTCCACAAACACAGATTTAGAGCACTTAATTAAGCAATTGTATTTCAATTAATAAGCACGCTTTCAAAAGTATAGAAAACAAATACGCCCTGATAAATCACAATATTTATTACATTTGTATAATAGCAGTAGTGTATGCAGTTTAAAGATATCATTGGGCATAAAGACATCAAAGAACATCTTGTTCATACGGTTCATGAAAACCGTGTGAGCCATGCGCAATTATTTTTAGGCCCAGAGGGTTCAGGAAGCCTTGCACTGGCCTATGCCTATGCTCAATTTTTAAACTGTGAAAATAAACACGCTACGGATAGTTGCGGCGAATGTCCATCTTGTCGAAAATATAGCAAGTTGATTCATCCGGATTTGCATATGTCTTATCCGTTTATTGCCAAACACAAAGAAGATACAGCAGCTGATTACGCTGAAAACTGGCGAAAGTCCTTTTTGACCAATCCTTACATGGGATTGGAATACTGGCGCAATCAACTGGATGCAGACAATAAGCAGGTCAATATCAATATTGCCGAAGCACATGGTATCATCAAGAAATTGAGCCTTAAAGCATTTGAGGCTGAATATAAAGTGTTGATCATGTGGTTGCCTGAATACTTGGATACCCAAGGCAATGCCTTATTGAAATTGATTGAAGAACCGCCCGAAAAAACGTTGTTTATTCTGGTGGCTGAAAACCAGGATAAAATTTTAAACACCATTATCTCACGGACACAGCTGGTCAAAATAAAAAAACTGGACCATGCCGAAGTCGCACAATATTTGAAAACAACGCATCACCTGTCCGATCAGGAAGCCTCCGAAATAGCTTTTATAGCAGATGGCAACTTGCAGGAAGCACTTAATCAGTTGAATACACAAACCAATAATCATTTTGGTATTTTGGTAAACTGGCTGCGATTTATCGTATCGGATGCTGGCACAAATATGATCTCTTTAGTGGAAGAGGATTTATCCAAAATGAGCCGTGAAAATCAAAAGACCTTTCTTTTTTATGCCATCAACATGATGCGCCAGATTATTTTGATTAAGGAAGGCCTCTCCAGTCTTGTCTTTTTACCTGCAAAAGAATTGGATTTCGTCCAAAAATTTGCAGTACATTACACAGTAGAACAAATTGAAGCAACAATAAATCTATTTGAGGAAACGCATTATTTTGTAGAAAGAAATGCAAATCCCAAAATATTATTTTTAGATTTATCTTTGCAGTTAACATTAATATACAAATACAAAACGTTTCCGAAAGGAACTCAATATATATAAATAGAAAACTATGGGATGTGGCAGTTGCTCATCCGGCGGAGGTTGCGGTACGACCACAGCAAGTGGAACACCGGCAGGATGCCAAAATAATGGCTCTTGCATGACTAGCGGATGTAATAAATTAGATGTATATGACTGGCTTTCCGATATGGATATGCCATCAAACTATAAACCATTCAATATCGTAGAAATACGATTTAAGGGATCTCGAAAAGATTTCTTTATTAATGTAGACAACTTATACCTTGAAATGGGAGAGATGGTCGTTGTAGAGCCCTCAACGGGAGGGTATGACGTTGGCCACGTTTCTTTGACGGGTGAATTGGTCAGGCTGCAATTGAAAAAGAACAATGTTACCGCAGAATCGGTCACAAAAAAGATCTATCGGAAGCCAAATGAAGTGGATGTAGAAAAGTATAATGCCGCAAAAGATCTGGAATGGGAAACCATGCATAAGGCACGTAAGCTTGCTTTGGATCTGGGCTTATCCATGAAAATTTCTGATGTAGACTATCAGGGCGATAAAACAAAAGCGACGTTTTATTATACTGCCGAAGGCCGTGTGGATTTTCGTGAATTGATCAAGAAGATGGCCGAAGCATTCCGTATACGGATAGAAATGCGCCAGATCGGAATGCGCCAGGAGGCAAGCCGCCTTGGCGGTATCGGATCCTGTGGCCGTGAACTTTGTTGCTCTACCTGGCTAACGGATTTTAAAACCGTATCCACTTCAGCAGCGCGCTATCAGAATCTATCGTTAAATACGTTAAAGCTAGCCGGGCAATGCGGTAAATTGAAATGCTGTCTCAATTATGAATTGGACAGCTATATGGATGCGCTGAAAGACATTCCTAACAATATTGACCGTATTGAAACTCTAAAAGGTGTGGCTTATCTACAGAAAACCGATATCTTCAAAAAAATGATGTGGTTTTCTTTCCCCGGAGCAGAAAACTGGATTGCAATGCCAGTTCAACAAGTCAAAGAACTTGTCGAAATGAATAAGCAGGGTATCAAACCAGAGGCCATATCAAGCGCAATAGAGACCGAAGATATCCGGGAGGAGAAGATTGTCAACTACGATTACGAAAATGTAGTCGGCCAGGATAGCTTAACACGCCTGGATGACCGTAACAAGAGAAAGAAAAAGCGGAAAACTAAAAGCAATAGTAACGCTAAACCGGAAAATAAGAATGGTCAGAAAAGCGATAAAGCTGAGCAAAATCCACCAAAACAGGCCGTAGCTAAACAGCAGAACAATCCGGATAGTGCTGTTACGGCAACGGGTGGCAAAGAGAATAAAGAAGGGCAAAATAATAGACCTAAAAAACGCTTTAATCGGCATAGAAATAAAAACAGAGGCAATAACAACACTTCCTCAAAAACAGAATAAAACAAATATGCCTAATCTTAAAATGTTAGGCATATTCTATTTTTATAGATTTAAAATGAAACTAAAGGCTTTTCTTTTTGGAACTTTAAGTATTGGTTTATGGGCATCTTGTGACCAAACTGCCATTCTAAATGAAAATAAACCCATCGAAAATAAAACATGGCTGTATACCTCACATCCTAGTTTTCAATTCCATATTAGTGACAATACGAAGAAATACGATGTATATATGGATGTACGTCATACACCAGAATATGCTTTTTCCAATCTCTTTGTGTTGATTTACCAACAGGGTCCCAATAAGAAAACATATACCTTCCGTAAGGAAGTTAAATTGGCAAAATCCGATGGAAAGTGGACCGGAAAATCATCGGGTAGTCTTTACAATCAGCAGGCTATTCTCCATAAAGATTACATATTTCCGGACACCGGATTATATACAATATCCATTGAACAGAATATGCGAGATAATCCTTTAAAAGAAATTACAGATATTGGATTGACAGTAATACCAAAATAATGTGGCTTTTTCTACGATATCTTCTTTTTCCTTTTTCGCTGATCTATGGGTCAGTCGTATGGTTACGAAATCGGCTTTATGATTTTCAGTTGCTACCGGCTCGATCTTTCCAAATTCCTACCATCGTAATCGGTAATTTAGCTGTTGGCGGTACCGGTAAAAGCCCCATGACCGAATTTGTTGTCTCCTATCTTAGCAAGCAATACACTGTAGCTATCCTCAGCAGAGGTTATGGTCGAAAAACAAAAGGATTCCGGATGGTGCAAATAGATTCTTTGGCGACAGATGTAGGTGATGAACCTTTACAGTTCAAAAACAAGCTTCCAAATGTCACTGTAGCAGTATGCGAAGATCGTTGTACGGGCATAGAAAAACTTCAGGGGGATCATCAGCTTATTATTTTGGATGATGCTTATCAACATCGAAAATTATCGCCTTTATTTAGTATCCTCTTATTCGATTTCCGGTCCTTTTCACAACCGATGTTTGTATTTCCCGCCGGAAATTTCAGAGACTTACTTATGGAATCCAAACGGGCGCAAATCATAGTCATTACAAAATGTCCCGCCAATATTTCTAGTGAAGACAAAATACGTATAGAAAAAAAACTGCGCCGTTATAACAGAACAGCCCCGATCACATTTAGCCATATAACTTATTTTGAACCAGTGAATGCCAATGGAAAACAGATTGATATCGAAAATAAAGATGTCGTCCTGGTGACAGGGATTGCCAAACCACAACCGTTAGTAGACCATATTACCCAAAAAGCGAAATCAGTCAATCATATTTCTTTTGGGGATCACCATGCATTTGACGAGGCAGACATTGACCGCATCTTAAAAACATTCCAATCCCTACATAGTGAAAATAAAATCATATTGACCACGGAGAAGGACTATCAACGGCTGAAACCGTATAAAGCGCTATTTGATACGGTAGAACTTGTTTATCTGCCGATAGGGATTAAATTTAATGACTCAGGGCAAAGTACCCAGTTTTGTAATATTTTAAGTGATACAGTCGCTTCAAGTGTTAATCAACCTTAAATTTTGTTAAGGGCTAATATTTTAGTAAACTTTTTCGTCAAATTTATATTCAAAATAGAAGTAAACTTAAAATATAAGGCGATGAAAAAGAAAACTTTAATGGCAATAAGTGGCCTACTTTTGGCTACAACCGTAGCTTTTGCGCAGCAGCGTCAACAACGGAGTCCAGAAGAACATGCGAAGATGCGTGTAGAACATCTGGACAAACTACTTACACTTAATCAAGTGCAAAAAGATTCCATCTATAACCTTACATTAGCCAATGCCCAACAGCGTGCAGCGCTAAAAAATGATGGTGGAGACCGCAAAGCCAATATGGAAAAATTCAAACAGCTCCAAGAAGCGCAGTCGACCAAAATAAAGTCTTGGCTCACTCCTGATCAAGTCAAATTATTTGATGAGCAGCAAGAAAAAATGAAGGATAGGATGTCTAAACGTTCTTCAAACTAATTTGCATAGAAAGGTCGGTTATTTATAATCGACCTTTTTTATAGTGTTAATATATGACATAAACACAGTTATTATTTTCTGTTATTCAATTGCCCCTATTACTTAGCTATACATACCATTATAAAGCCTTCCAGCATTATTTATCTATCCAAGCAAACATTTGCTCAAGTTTACACTGAACGTCTTTCCTAGCCCTTTATTTGAACAAAACAATAGCAGGGCTATGTTATACTACGCCAAAAACACCTATTAAACTGATAATAAACACCATACACCCACATTTAGCGTTAAAAATTTGTTAAAGTAACATACTTGATACAATATAAATTGACTTTGATAGTTTTTATAGCAAGACATCATAGTTGTAACTTTTTAAATACAATAGATATGAAAAAGCTAATTTTAACAGGTATAGGGATGTGTCTGGCACTTAGCCTAACATTTGCCCAACAGGTCACACCAGAAGAAACTGCGGCAAAAGCCACTACCGAGCTGGTACAGAAGCTGAATCTGAACGATGAGCAGAAGACTGCCATATCCTCCATTCTATTGGATCAAGCAAAAGCAGAAGAAACAATTTTAAAAGACAGTACTTCCACTGCGGCTGCGAAAGGTGAAACCCTCCATAAACTTCAAACAGAAGTAGACGGCAAAGTGAGTCAATTACTGACGGAAGATCAAAAAACCATCTATCAGAAGGTAATTGCCGAACGCCCGGCAAAAGCTGTCCCTACGCCTACTGAACCTTCTAAAACAGAATCCAGTACGAATTAAACAAAAAAAACAGACGTTAATAAATTCATTGAATAATTTCATTTAAAATTAAACATCATGAAAAAGTTATTTTTAACCGGTCTAGGATTTTTCCTGGCAATGAGTCTAACCTTCGCACAGCAAGCGACTCCAGAAGAAAATGCAACCAAAGTTGTGACCGAATTGGTCACCAAGCTTACGCTGAATGACGAACAAAAAACAGCCGTATCAACAATTGTATTGGATCAAGAAAAGGCAGTAGCGGCGCTTATACAGGATTCTACCACAACTCCTGAGGTAAAAAAAGAAAGCATTACAAAACTCCAGGGTGAATCAGATAGCAAGATTGCACTATTATTGACTGATGAGCAAAAAGCAGCCTTTCAAAAATATATTGAAGAGCGGCCAGCGGTAGAAATTCCCGCAACCCCAACACCAGCAACAGAACAAAAGGAAAATAATAACGAAAACAGCAATCAACAACAATAATCATTCTACTCAATTAGAGGAATGTATTAAACCTCTGGATATGCTTAGGCATATTCAGAGGTTTTTTTATTATATCGTATTCCATGGGTACAAAAAAAGGCTGTCTAGATAGACAACCTTTTTACTTTAACTCGATATCAAGCTACATTAAGATTTCAATTTCTTCATAATGTCGCTGACATAAGTTTTAAATTTCTTGTCAGTTTCAATTAAATCCTCAACGGTTTGACAGGCATAGATGACTGTTGAATGATCTCTTCCTCCGAAGAATGCACCGATTGATTTAAGTGAAGATTTTGTGTGGGCTTTTGCTAAGTACATCGAAATTTGCCTGGCCTGCACGATTTCACGTTTTCTGACCTTTGACTTTACCATATCCACAGGAACTTCAAAGTATTCACAAACTAATTTCTGAATAAAATCCATTGAAATTTCCTTATGTGTATTTTTCACAAAATTCTTCAACATCGATTTTGCCAGTCCCAAATCAATTTCCTTTTTGTTCAATGTTGATTGAGCCAATAGCGAAACCATTGCCCCTTCCAATTCACGAACACTGTTATCGATCTGTGTGGCTACATACTCCACGACATTTTCAGGTAACTCAATGCCGTCAGAATACATTTTTTTCTTCAAAATCGCCATTCTTGTTTCAAGATCCGGAATTTGAATATCTGCAGATAATCCCCATTTAAAACGACTGAGCAAACGTTCCTCTAAACCAGCTAAATCTTTAGGTGCCTTATCGGAAGTTAAAATGATTTGCTTTCCAGATTGATGCAAATGATTGAATATATGGAAGAAGATATCCTGTGTTTTCTCTTTACCGGCAAAATTGTGCACATCATCCATGATGATTACATCCATTGCCTGATAAAAATTTACGAAATCATTGATGGTGTTATTTTTCAATGAATCCACAAACTGCTGACAGAATTTCTCACAGGACACATAAATGACCAACTTATCGGGAAGATTTCTTTTGATTTCATTACCGATAGCCTGGGCAAGGTGTGTCTTTCCCAAACCTACATCACCATAGATCATTAAAGGGTTGAATGAAGTACCTCCTGGTTTGTTTGCTACGGCATAACCTGCAGAACGAGCAAGACGGTTACATTCACCTTCAATAAAATTCTCAAATGTGTAGTTTTGATTCAATTGCGGGTCAACCTGCAATTTCTTTAATCCAGGAATAACAAATGGATTTTTGATATCTCTATTCAAAGATACCGGCACAGGAATGGATTGTCTCTTACCCTCTGCCCCATTGCCATTCGATGGAAGATTAGTCGTATAGGGATGAGAAGCCGATGACTTCTCAACTACAATATTGTATTCCAATCTACCTTGCTCTCCCAGAAACTTCTTTACGGTCTTGCGAAGAATACCTACATAGTGTTCTTCCAACCACTCGTAAAAAAATAAGCTAGGAACTTGAATAGTCAAAACGTCACCCTCCAAACGGACTGCTTTCACAGGTTCAAACCAGGTCTTGAAACTTTGCGCTGGTATATTATCTTTGATAATCGAAAGACAATTATTCCAGACACTTGAATACGTTTTTTCCATTCTAAAATTGTTAATAAGTTGATTTACAATACGCGACAAAAAATATGTTGATAACTTTCTCTGAGAACGAAGATGACAAAAAAAAATCAGCTAAAAAACTAAAATATAAAATAATTAATAAAAACCTATATATCAGTTATTTACCTTGTAAAATTGTGGAAAACTTGCGCTAAAATTGATCTCTAAAAATAATTATTAACATTCCAAATTTATTTCAAAAAAAAGAACAAAAAAAGTAGTAAACATACTACAGATCAGTCTTAAAGGTCTAGAACTAAATTAACCAAAATAAAAGCGAAATACAACCTTTAGTTCATATATTTTTAATATTAAATTTATAAGAATTTAAAGTCTACTTAACAACATTACTCCATATCTTTCTAACCAATTCTGGAGCCATTGGAAAATAAAAAAATCTCATATCAACAAGCGATCGGAAAATCATTTTGTAACATAGCCGACAGGAAAATTTTAAAAAAGGACTTGGTTTTATATCATAAAAAAAGGAAACCCGTTTAAAGAATTTCCTTTTTTTATGATATAATATAAGTAGTCCTATCTATCCAACCATCGTATGGGTAAATTTTCCATCACACATTTTCTTTCCCTCCTTCACAATTGCAGCTGCATCGTAATGAGAATTTCGCCATTGGGCGCTCTGCTCGGCATGCTCTACAATTCGGTCAGGAATACCTAATCGTACAATCTGACTGTTGTAGCCATGGTCTGCCATAAATTCCAATACAGCAGAACCTATACCACCTTGTAGACAGCCATCTTCAACTGTGATTATCTTTTTAAATTTTTTAAAGACCTGATGCAATAGGGCTTCATCCAAAGGCTTGGCAAATCGCAGATCATAATGTGCAGGATGTATTCCCAATTCATTCAATTGCTGTACGGCTTTGACGGCTTCATTACCGATAGCGCCGAAGCTTAGAATAGCAAGTTCTTCACCTTCGGTAATCAAACGCCCCTTCCCGATTTCTATTTCCGTAAATGGACGGCGCCAATCGGGCATTACGCCATTTCCTCTTGGATAACGAATGACGAAAGGCCCTTTATTAGGCAATTGGGCGGTATACATTAAGTTTCTGAGCTCTTCCTCGTTCATCGGAGCAGAAACGGTCATATTGGGGACACAACGCATAAATGCGATATCATAAGCTCCGTGATGTGTGGCTCCGTCCGCTCCAACTACCCCCGCACGATCCAGACAAAAAACAACATTCAAATTTTGTAGCGCGACGTCATGGATAACCTGATCATAGGCACGTTGCATAAACGACGAGTAAATATTACAAAAAGGTAATAGCCCCTGTGTCGCCAGACCGGCACTAAATGTGACGGCATGTTGCTCCGCAATACCGACATCAAAGGCCCGGTCAGGCATTGCGTTCATCATGATATTCATTGAAGAGCCTGAAGGCATAGCCGGTGTGATACCAACAATTTTTTTGTTAGCTTCAGCAAGCTCAACCATCGTATGTCCAAAGACATCCTGGTATTTTGGTGCTACCGGTTTTTCACTGGAAGATTTTTTTATCTCTCCGGTAATTTTATCAAATAAGCCCGGCGCATGCCATTTCGTCTGATCCTTTTCGGCAAGCGCGAATCCTTTTCCTTTAATTGTTACAACATGCAGCAATTTTGGACCGGGTATATGTTTAAGATCTTCAAGCGTCTTGGCTAATTTCTTTACGTCATGTCCGTCCACCGGACCAAAATATCTAAAGTTCAATGACTCAAAAAGATTAGCATTCTTTAATAAAGTCCCTTTGATACTTTTCTCCAGTTTTTTAGCAATACCGAGTGCATTTGGTCCTACTTCAGAAATTTTTGTCAGCACCGCAGCGATATCATCCCTGAATCTATTGTATCGTTTTGATGTCGTAATGCTTGTCAAATATTCTTTCAGCGCGCCGACATTAGGATCTATCGACATACAATTGTCATTCAAAATCACCAATAGGTTAGATTTGGAGATACCAGCATGGTTCAATGCTTCAAAAGACATTCCACCGGTCAAAGCACCGTCTCCAATAACCGCAATATGCTGACGATCTTTTTCTCCCTTTATTTGGGAAGCAACAGCCATACCCAAAGCTGCTGAAATTGAGGTAGAAGAATGGCCTACCCCAAATGCGTCATATTCCGATTCAAAACGGTTCGGAAAACCCGAAATTCCATTTTCAATACGATTCGTATGAAATACCTCGCGACGTCCAGTCAGAATTTTATGACCATAAGCCTGATGGCCTACATCCCATATCAATTGATCATAGGGTGTATTCATTACGTAATGTAACGCCACCGTTAACTCAACGACTCCCAAACTTGCTGCAAAGTGACCACCATTCACCGAAACCTGATCAATAATAAATTGACGTAATTCCTGGCTTAGTTGTTCTAATTGGTCTTCCTTTAGCTTTTTAAGATCAGAGGGATCGTTTATTTTACTTAATAGTTCTCCAGCCTCAAATTGCATAGTACTGCTATTTACATTAAATGTTTACACAAAGTAACGACAATTTTATTTAATCTTTAAAATAAATCGCATTTCCATATTGAGCTACAACAAATAAAAACAGCAATAGTTTTCATATGAACAATTGCAACAGATTTTATTATGTAAATTTGTATAAGATATGCAAGTAGAAGAAGGTTACGAAATCAAGCTTCCTCAATTTGAGGGACCTTTTGATTTATTACTATTTTTTATCGAGCGGGACGAACTGAACATTCATGATATCCCTATTTCGAAAATTACCGATGATTTTTTGTCTTACGTAAGTCAGATGCAGGCACTCAATATGGAGATGGCCAGCGAATTTATTTTTGTAGCCTCTACATTGATGCGTATAAAAGCAAAGATGCTACTGCCGAGACCGGATCTGGATGAAAATGAAAACGAAATAGATCTGAGAGAAGACCTCGTTCAGAAACTTATTCTCTATAAGCAGTTCAAAGAGGTCTGCGAAGGCCTCCGGGTGATGGAAGAAAACCGTCTGCAGTTGTATAGCAGAGGCAATATCCATTATGATATACGCCAACAACTTCAATTGGATGCTACAGGTGAAAACCTGGATAGCTTTGATCTATACGGCCTGATGATGATCTATGAACAAATGATGTATCAATTTCGCAATAGGCCACCCGAGGTAACACATACTGTTGTGAAGTATCCCTATACGATTGAACAACAGAAAAAAGCGATAGCTGAACTTATTGAAATTAATAAGAAATTAGATTTTCAGGAACTATTGAAAAACTCCGAAAATAAGGTTCAATTTGTCTATAATTTCCTGGCAATTTTAGAAATGCTCCAACAGCGTCTTCTACAGATTGAAGTAGGATTAGGCTACAATAATTTTAATGTCGAAGAGCGGGATCCGAAACAGGAGGATCTGGTACTCGAAGAAGAATTAGAACAATAAAAAAGGTTGTCCGCCAAGCTGGACAACCTTTTTTATTATCGTCTGAATATTTCAATATCTAACTTCTTCCATATTCATTCATTGAAAACTTGCTGTTCTCTTTAGCTATCTTAATTTAATCCTTCTTTTTGAAAGCATTCCAGCCCTGCGCCGTAATTGGATAAAGATTTCCGGATTTAGAAATCATTTCACAGCCTTCTGATGCAGCCGTCATGTAGCCTATAATACTGATATCAGGCAAATTCTTGATCTTATCGTGATCTGCCTGTGCTATTGTAAACAACAGTTCATAATCCTCACCCCCATTTAATGCTGCTACCGTCGGGTCAATACCGAATTCACGTCCGGTATCGTAGGTCATCTGGTCCAATGGAATTTTTTCTTCATACAATCTACAACCTTTATAAGATTGTCGACAGATGTGAAGTATTTCGGAAGCCAAGCCGTCAGAAATATCCATCATTGATGTAGGTAGGATATCTAATTTTGCAAATAACTCCACAATATCCTTTCGTGCTTCCGGTTTTAACTGACGTTCAACAATATAGTCTTTACCTTCCAGATCCGGCTGCACATTGGGGTTTTCCAAATAAATGTCTTTTTCTCTTTCCAATAGTTGCAGTCCCATATATGCTGCCCCCAAATCGCCGGATACACACAATAAGTCGCCTTCCTTAGCGCCGTTGCGATAGACAATCTTATCCGCGTCGGCATAACCTATACTCGTAACGGATAGAACAAGACCTTGTGCCGAAGCCGAAGTGTCCCCCCCAACCAAATCGACGTTATACTTCTTACAGGCGATCAAAGCTCCCTGATAGATCTCTTCTACGGCTTCCAGTGGAAATTTGGAAGATAACCCGATAGAAAACGTAATCTGGGAAGCTATTCCGTTCATCGCATAGATATCGCTCAAATTGACCTGTACGGCCTTATATCCCAAATGCTTTAAAGGGACATACCGCAGATCAAAATGAATACCTTCCAAAAGCAAATCGGTAGAAATCAAGGTTTTCTTTCCTTCAAAATCCAATACCGCTGCGTCATCACCAATTCCCTTAACGGTAGATTTTTCGGTCAGCTCAACTGCTTTACTGATATAGTCAATTAAACCGAACTCCCCCATTTCCTCCAAATTGGTGCGTTCAGTATTATCAAAATCAAACATGTTAAAAAATTTAAAATTTTAAACTATCATATATTGCTCAAACAGGTATCTCATACCGCTATGGTTTAGCTCCGTTAATAGCACTATAAAAATAATAATCGATATGAAAACCAACCTGTTATCATATCGATTATCATCAAAAATTATACAATTTATTACAATCCCAAACTTGCTGATATCTCCAACATACGCTCAATAGGCCGTTGTGCGCGGAGTATGACGTCTTCAGGAAGTAAAATTTCAGGCGATTCATATTTCAAACAATTATAAAGCTTCTCAAGCGTATTAAGCTTCATGTGAGGGCAATCATTACATGCACAGGCATTGTTTGGTGGTGCAGGAATAAAAGTCTTCCCTGGGCTTGCTTTCTGCATCTGATAAAGAATTCCAGATTCTGTGGCTACAATATAAACCTGCGCATTATCTGTTTGCGTAAACTTAAGCATCCCCGATGTGGAACCCACATAATCCGCTTTAGCCAAAATATGGTCTTCACATTCAGGATGGGCAATAAACTTAGCTTCAGGATATTCACTCTTCAGGCGATCAATTTTATCTTGAGAAAAAATTTCATGGACCATACAAGCACCGTTCCATAACACGAGATCACGGCCCGTTTTTTTCTTTACATAAGCTCCAAGATTACGATCGGGTCCAAAAATGATCTTCTGATCTTTCGGGAGACTCTCCACAATTTGGACTGCATTACTCGACGTACATACAATATCCGAAAGTGCCTTTAATTCGGCAGTACAATTGACATAGGTAATGACCAAATGGTCTGGATACTGTTCCTTAAATTTAGCAAACAAGTGTGGTGGACATGAATCCGACAACGAACAACCAGCTTTAGCATCCGGCAAGATCACCTTCTTTGTGGGCGAAAGTATCTTCGCTGTCTCCGCCATAAAATGTACTCCGGCAAAAACAATTAAATCGGCATCTGTCTTTGCAGCTTCCTGGGACAAGCCTAAACTATCTCCAATATAGTCTGCAATATCTTGAATTTCAGATTCCTGGTAGTAATGTGCCAAAATTACAGCATTCTTTTCTTTCTTCAATCGTTGGATTTCAGCTACCAAATCCAATGAGGGGTCAATCGGAGCATCGTTATATCCTTTTGCCTGAAGCTCATAATTTACAATTTCCATGCGGGTACTTTCAACAGTTTATGAACAGCAAAAATACGCATTGTTACATATATAAAAGTCAATAAAAAGCAAATTAATCAAATATGTAGCTGAGCAATAGTGGGAAGATATTGTAAATTTTAAATTAAATTATTATCATTAAAATAAATATACAAAGATATCACCCAATTTAAACCCTTTTAGAGTCGGATATTCAGAAAACTGCCGGGCAATATACCCTATATAAAAAGCTCAGCGGGCTTGCAGCAAAATCTTTCCCACGTAGAAAATGACTTTCTCTCCATTTTCCGCCTATTGAACGTTCTTAGGCATGATACAAAACAAGCAAAAATATAGCACAAACGGAAGCTTTATTTATTAACATTTCACATGCTGTTATCGTTTTGTGCCCGCCAGAATTTAAAATTTGCCACGAGAAAAAAAAAGAAAAAATATATGAAAAGCTCAAAGGCTTTAATAGGAAAGGTGCAGTCCCTGTTTCAAACGGGTAAAAGCACATATTACCATAGCATATCTAACGACAACGAATGAGCCGCAACAGCATTATGGCTGCTTACACTATAAACTCGTTCAGAATTGAATATTTACATACAATATCCTAATGGGATGCTTTTAAGAAAACCTAAAAGGCTTTATTTCGATAAAATTTACAATTTGAGTCCATAAAATTGGAAGGAAATACATTAGGTCTAATTTTTCAATTATCAGATCTCAATTAAAGTCCATGAGAATCGGATATTTTTAATAAATTATAGTATCATATCGTACAATTGATTGTGAGAGGCCTCAAATTGAAAAACAGTACGACACATACTTTAACATATTAAAAGCGAAATTATTCGCGATAGCCAGGCAAAGACAGCTATCTGGGCTAGGATAGTTTCGAGCAGCTTTGAATAGCCAAGATTAGTTTAACAGATTATTCGGTGCTTTCGTGCTTCAAAGTCGTTTAGGATACGATTATTCTGTAAAAATTGAAAATAAAAAATTATAGCGCAAACTGGCGGGGTTTATTTTATCTATGAAATCATAATAAGCAAAGTTAACGCCCATAGAATGCGATATTTGCGCTGTTATTGGCTGAATAAAATTTTATGAAAATCTAAACCAGCTTGTATGAAGAGCTTTAAACACATTATTTTTCGGTTCAATAGATTTTGAATGAATACGTTGAAAAAAATCTCAACTAGCCAATGCTAGTGATATCCTACATGAATAGAGAATAGTACACCTTATATTTTATTTTATTAATTTATAAAATAATAAAATTACAATAAGGTTATAAAAATTATTAATATCTATTTTCAATAGTAAAAATAGGGCTTTACAATCCATTAAATCCAATAAAGCATTTAAAATAAAAATCTATCGCAATCAGGAGGACTTTATTTTTAAATTAAGCCCCTTGACATTCGTCTAAAAAATTTATTATAGCTGATAATGGTAATTATCAAAATCTAAAAGACTAAATTATATTTTTTTTATGCTCCCAATCGATACTGGGGTCGCAAATATAGTAAGAATCTTCATTCCACAATAATTTTTTAAAAATAATCTCCACGAATTTGATCCATTTGGCATTTGCTAATGGAGGCGATTCAAAGATTTATTGCAAAATCTTTTATCAAGCCGCTTAAAATCCAATAATCAATCAAAACGGCATTTACAAAAAAAATATTCAATTCTAATTGAGTTTAATTGTATTAAAATTGATAACAAACCCTCCAGAAATCGCATAATTGCCGAAAATCCTACAAAATTTCAAATATTGCAAAGAAATCGACTATAAACTGATCTCCGAACAGATTTGCCAGATTTTATGCCCATAAATACACATTTTGAAATCTCCAGTGACAAAAATTAATTCCAATTGATCCAAAGTCACTTAAAATGCTATAAAATCATAAAAATTTATAAAAAAATCTAATATGCAAATCTAAATCGCTTTAGAGAAACGAAAACAGTATATCGATAAAATTCAAATTTAAATATTCCATAAAAATTCATCGAAAACGCTCCCTACACGGCATATTTTCAATTTTTTTTAAAAAAAAATCAAATATCCAAATCTAAACGGCTCAAAATGCATATTTTTTTTAATCTCGAAAATTTCAAAGCCTTTCAGACTTTGATAAAATTAAAATAAAGCTACCAAAGTCTAAATAATTTAGTCTAAACGGTTCAAAAACCAATTTCTAGGCTTAAAGACATAAAAATACCGATACAAACCCTTTTATAATTCCATAAAAAGTTGTTTAAAAAGTTTTAAAAAAAATATTCCATTCTAAAAAGGTCTAAAATACTTCAAGAATCCAGTTATCGAAAATAAAGCCGTTTAGAATTGAATATTTCAAAAGGGGAGTTTATCCCTTTCCAAATATCGTAACCTAAATGGGTTTGATTCGATATTGACAAAGCTAAACAAAGATTCTCGAACGTATTCCACAATCTTTTTTTTCAATAAATACTAATATTTTAAATTAAAGATTCTCTTATTGTTTATTAGGGTGTGGAAAAGTGGTATAAATTGATCTGAATCGATTTTGATTTACGGTTTTTATAGAGTTTTCAACAATTTTTCAACAGAATTTTCGCTTTAAAGAGCTGATTTTTAAAAATCTAATTTTTGCCGTTTTTTATTTTCCATAATTTTTTGTTGAATAGTCGCTGTCGAGAAAATGTGGAAATCTATCAAATTTTATGCGGAAAAATAATTGGAATTCGCGCTGTGAATAGGGGATCTGTGGAATGTTAAATACTTTTCATTTTTATTTAACCTTTTATTTACACGTTTTCCACATTTTTCGTTAATTTCAACCATCACTTTTGGGGATAGTTTGTGAATTTAAAATATATGGCAGATAGAAAGGTAGATTTTTTGGTCATTGGATCAGGTATTGCCGGATTGAGCTTTGCGTTAAAGGCTTCAAAATTTGGTAAAGTGTTGATAGTCACGAAGTCCAATGAGGATGAGTCTAATACAAAATATGCGCAGGGGGGAGTGGCTGCCGTTGTGGATAAGTCTGATAGCTTCGAAAAGCATATCATTGATACTCAGATAGCTGGGGATGGATTATGTGATGTGGAAATTGTGGAAAACGTCGTTAGGGAAGCACCGGATCGAATTGCTGAACTTATTTCCTACGGAACCTCATTTGACAAGGAAGAATCGGGGGTATATGACCTGGCTAAAGAGGGCGGGCATTCGGCTCACCGTATTCTTCATTATAAGGATATAACAGGTTACGAAATAGAAAGAGCGCTGTTGGAACAGGCCCATAGCGATCCCAATATTGAAATTGTGACACATTATTTTGCCATTGATCTGATTACCCAACATCATATGGGGGAATACGTGGATAAGAATAGGGAGGATATTACCTGTTATGGTATCTATGCTTTCAATACTTCATCCCACCTCGTGGACAAAATTTTAAGTAGGGTGACCGTCATGGCTTCCGGTGGAGCTGGTCACGTGTACTCGAGTACAACTAACCCGACTATTGCTACCGGTGACGGTATAGCCATGGTTTACCGGGCTAAGGGCAAGGTGCGCAATATGGAATTTATGCAGTTTCATCCCACTTCATTATATAATCCTAAGGATTCTCCGGCATTTTTGGTGTCTGAAGCCGTTCGCGGTTTCGGAGGGATTCTTAGACGGGTGGATGGTGAGTCTTTTATGGAGGAATATGACGAGCGGGCATCATTGGCTCCCAGGGATATTGTGGCACGCGCTATAGATGCCGAGATGAAAAAGTCGGGTATAGATTATGTGTATTTGGATATTACCCATAGGGATAAGGAGGATATCATTAAGCATTTTCCAAATATTTATGAGAAGTGTCTCTCCATCGGATTGGATATGGCGACAGACTTTATACCGGTCACTCCGGCAGCACATTATTTATGCGGAGGAATTTATGTGGATGATTTCGGAAGAAGCAGTATACGCAATCTGTACGCTTGTGGGGAGTGTTCGTCAACCGGACTACATGGGGCAAATCGTTTAGCTTCGAATTCTTTGCTGGAAGCCCTTGTATATGCGCATCGCATCTTTTTGGATGCGACCAAAGCGATTGAATCCATACATTATGTTACTAATGTCCCGGATTGGGATGACTCCAAGACTTCACTTTCTAACGAGGACATTTTGGTTAGCCATAACTTGCGTGAATGTCAAAAAATTATGAGTGACTACGTAGGTATTGTCCGGTCAGATTTTAGATTGGAAAGAGCCCTAAAGCGTCTACATTTATTATATGCGGAAACGGAGGACTTTTATCGTAACACGAGGCTCTCTGTGAAGCTTTGTGAACTGCGTAATGTGATCCAGGTAGCTTATATTGTCACCAAGTCGGCTATGTTGCGGAAAGAGAGTAGGGGCCTGCATTATACGACGGATTATCCACAACACTCAACTGTATTACAAGACACAATATTTTAGGACATATGGCACTTATTTTACCCGTTCTGGACAAGTCTCCATTGATCGCAGAAGAATGCTTTTTAGCACCCAATTCGACTATTGTTGGCGATGTGGAGATTGGGCACCATTGCTCGGTATGGTTCAATGCAGTGATCCGCGGAGACGTTAATTATATTCGTATAGGCCATTATACGAATATCCAGGATGGCGCTGTTATTCACTGTACTTATCAAAAGTGCGGGACTACCATTGGTAATTATGTGAATATCGGGCATCAGGCAATGGTGCACGGATGTATCGTGGAGGATTACGTGTTGATCGGAATGGGCGCTATCGTCATGGATAATGCAGTGGTGGAATCCAATGTAATTATTGCAGCGGGGGCTGTTGTTTTGGAGAATACGCGTTGCGAGTCCGGTTTTTTATATGCCGGCGTTCCGGCTAAAAAGGTAAAAGCGCTGACTGAAGAGCAGAAAGCGCTTTTGCAGCAGTTGCCGCACAACTACGTATTATATAGTTCCTGGTTTTAGCTTAAACGTATTAGCAATACAATTTTGCCTTTATTTTTGGCCGTGACCTTGACTTTATTCCTTTTTGAGGGCACTTATTGAAAAGCTATCTTTTTGTTCCCAGTTTGCACGTATCGTGAAAACCTTGTTTAAATAAACAACGGGTTCTGGAAAAGTCTTCTTTTCAACATCTCCGGTATCCCATATGCCGTTGTCATTGTCATCCCGAATGACACGTATGGTATATTTTCCCCCTGGAAATTGTTTATAAACTACTGAAGCATTATTGCTGTTGATTTTATCAACTCTATATATTTTATCTTTTTTCTCGTTGATCAGTTCGACGAGGTAGGTTGTGTTGCTATCCAGATCGGTAAAATCAAATGTTAGATCCCCATAGTTTTCGCTATCGTCGTATGTCAGATCGAATTTTTTCTCTTTATTTTGCTCCCCGAAATATCCTGTTATGGCACCTTCGGTAAATTCTATTTGATATTTTTTATCCTTTTTCCAATTATAACGGATATGGTAAATATTGGAATCATTTGTATCCACTGCCAATTGATAATTTGTTCTTACAAGCGAGTCTTCTTTGAATTTTAGCTTTGCCTTATCTATATTTTTTATCGGTGTAAAGGCTGATACCTGAAGGTGATTGATTCTGTCCACTTTTCCATTATTTGGTGTAAATTGCGGATCAATGACCTGTTCAATTTTTACGTTTCCCTTTCTGACGAGAATGGTATCCAAAGGTTTTTCATTTTCCGTTAGAACGAGTTTTAGAGAGTCTATTTTTAGGTTTGGCAGAAACAAGGTCGCGGAATCAGAGCTCTTCGAGAACCGTACTATTTTATCCTTGTTGTTGACTTCATCATTCAGAATATTCAGTTTGGGTTTATCCACTCTTCTATTGAAAATGAGCAGTACACTACCATTTTTTTCAAACTTCTTTTCCTGGGTGCGGAATTTCTTTGGAATTGCTTTAAATATTTCGAGATTGATATTGCTAAGATCTTGCTCCAATACGATGGAATCTTTTAGAAAACCTATTTCTTCATCAGGTGCATTATAGATTCGGTCATTGTTCTTTTCCTGGAGCGCATAGATACGATATGTCCCTTCGCGGAGATTATTGAGTTTATAATTTCCGGCAGTATCCGTTGTTGTAAAAATATTTGCTTTCTTTTTTCCGAAAATTGAATCTTGACTGATGGGGATTAGAAGGACTTTAACCTCTTTCAGGACTTCTTTGGTCATTGCACTCTTTACATTGCCCGATATACTGAGCGAGTCAATTTTATCACCCGTTGCAAATACATAAGCATAATTTACCAATGCATTTCCTGCATTATAATCTACCAATCCTTTACCAAAATAAATGCTATAGGTTGTATTTTTTTCCAGGGAATCAGGTAAGGTGATTTCCAGATTTTTTTTCTTGATTTTGAACTGGGGGGTACTTCCCATATCAGGTGTGACACTGAATTCCTTTTGCTGATTGGCCAACTTGACATACTCATCAAATGTGATGACTATTTTTTTCTCCGTAAAATTCTTCGAAAAGTTCGTAGGACTTTCCTGTAGAATTTTTGGTGGAATGGAATCTTTGGGCCCCCCTGTCGGCTGTTGTATACTCGCACATTGTATTGACAAGCCAATGAGCATTATAAACATGCTTAAAATAAGTAATCTCGTTTTTAAGCTACTTTTTAGCCTCTCTGAACTACTTTTATTATTTTTTAAGGAAGTTGTCATAAAAAATAGAATCTTGTCTTAAATCGCTTATTTTAAGCTTGTTTATTTTTATTTATAATTACCTGATAATCAATTAATTAACTCATATGTACCATCAAAACGCTGATATCTGACGGTGATACGCCTGAAATTCGGGAAGCCTGCCCCAATGTTCTGGGTTTTACTTTCGCTAATTTCTGCCTGGCTTCTATGGACAGTGAAGTTAACAAACTATAATCGAAATCAGGATTAATTTCTCTATCTTCCATCTTCTTCATGCGGTTGACGATCTCGATTTCCTTTTCGAAATAGCTTTCGTACTTGAGATTAATTTCAGCCTGCTCTATGGTTTCGTTGTCAAATTGAGAAACGTATTGAGCAAAGCCTTCGTCCCCTTTGACGATGTCCTGTATATTAACCTGCGGTCGGGCAAGTACGTTACTTAAACGAGTTTTTTGTGCAAGTGCACTTGAACCCACTTCGGCCATTACGGTATTCATCTTCTCGAGATCGGTTGAATTCTGCTTGAGATATTCAATGATGTTATTCGAATTTTCTATTTTAGCCTCTACCTTCTTTAGTCTTTCCTCACTCACCAATCCCAGTTTGTAAGCTAATGGTGTAAGGCGGATATCGGCATTATCCTGACGTAATAACAGCCGGTGTTCTGCTCTCGAAGTAAACATACGGTAGGGTTCCTCGGTTCCTTTTGTGACAAGGTCATCTACTAGCACACCGATATAGGACTCGGATCTTTTTAGAATAAGTTCTTTATCGTCATTGACACGTTGATGTGCATTTATACCAGCAAGGAAACCTTGTGCTGCTGCTTCTTCGTACCCTGTTGTTCCATTGATCTGTCCGGCGAAGAAAAGGTGTTTCACCAATTGAGTTTCCAATGTTAGGTCAAGCTGCATCGGTGGAAAGTAATCGTATTCTATTGCATATCCAGGACGGTACATCTTGGCATTTTCAAAACCCGGAATGAGTTGAAGAGCTTTTAGCTGTACATCTTCTGGAAGCGAAGTCGAGAAACCATTTACATATATTTCCACGGTTTTGAATCCTTCCGGTTCCACAAAAATCTGATGTCGCTCACGCTCCGCAAAGCGATTGATTTTATCTTCTATGGATGGACAATAGCGTGGTCCTAACCCTTTGATCCGTCCTGTAAACATGGGTGATTTTTCAAAGCCGGTGCGGAGCATTTCATGTACCTTGTCGTTGGTATATGTAATCCAGCAACAGCGTTGTTCGGTGGGCATCTCTACATCTGTATAGGAGAAACGTCCCTTCTTTTCATCGCCCCATTGTTCTTCCATGAGCGCATAGTTGAGACTGCGACCATCAATTCTCGGTGGAGTACCGGTTTTCATTCTGCCCGATTCGAAGCCCAGTGAAACGAGCTGTTCGGTTAATCCTGTAGCAGCCTTCTCTCCTGTCCTACCGCCGCCAAATTTTTTATCACCGATGTGGATCACACCGTTTAGGAATGTTCCATTTGTAAGGACAACAGCATCCGATTCAATTTCTATTCCCATGGAAGTGATTACGCCGCATGCTCTTCCGTTTTTAACGATGACCTCTTTTACGGTGTCTTGCCACATATCGAGGTTAGGTAAAGATTCTAATTGTAATCTCCACTCTTCCGCAAATCGCATACGGTCATTTTGTGTACGTGGGCTCCACATTGCAGGACCTTTTGAAAGGTTAAGCATGCGGAATTGAATCGTTGATTTGTCTGCAATGATTCCGGTGTATCCACCCATTGCATCTATCTCTCTTACGATTTGTCCTTTGGCTACACCACCTATAGCTGGGTTGCAACTCATCTGAGCTATCACACCCATATTCATTGTAATAAGTAAAGTGGAAGAACCGAGATTGGCTGCTGCTGCTGCTGCTTCACATCCGGCATGTCCGGCACCTACTACAATTACATTATATTTTTTAAACATTTTTATATCCTTGTTCCACGTGAAACGTGGCTTTTTATTTGTCTACAAATTTACTCTTTTCTTTAGGTTCCACGTGAAACCCAAGGAAAATTTTTACATAAAATCGGCAAGATATAACCAGCGCTCGGACTTTTGATCTATTTGTTCTTGCATCGTTTTTATCTCTTCTGCCAGTGTTGAAAGTTTGGTATGATCTGTCAGTTGGTTTAGTTCCTCAGTCTTGGCTTTCACCTGTAGTTCGAGGCTTTCTATTTCTGATTCGAGTTTATTGTATTCGAGTTGCTCCTTATAAGAAAGCTTTTTCTTTTCATCTTTTATCTGAGGTTTCGCTATTTCCTGGATATTCTTTTTTTGCTTTTCCTTTTCTAACTTTTGAAGCTCGTCTTGTTCTATTTTAAAGTCGGCATAGTTTCCATTATAGATACGGATCTTGCCTGTCCCTTCAAATATGAAAAGTTGGTCAGTCAACTTATCCAATAGATACCTGTCGTGGGATACCAATATCAGTACGCCCCTGTAGTTGTCGAGAAACTCTTCAAGTACATTTAGGGTATCGATGTCCAAATCATTGGAAGGCTCATCCAGTATAAGAAAATTTGGATTCTTCATTAATACCCGCATCAGCTGGAGACGTTTTCGCTCCCCGCCGCTAAGTTTGTTGACAAAGCCAAACTGCTTCTCCGGAGGAAATAAAAAGTGCGTGAGTAATTGAGATGCCGTAATTACTTCTCCGTTTGCCATCTCAATATAGTCCGCAATATTTTTTACAACATCAAGTACGCGGTCATTTTCGTTTACTTCGAGTCCTCCTTGTTTATAGTATCCATATACGGTGGTCTCTCCTACTGCTATGGTTCCGGCATCTGGGGTTTCTTCTTTTGTGATAAGATTTAGAAAGGTCGATTTACCTGTTCCATTCTTTCCAGCCAGACCTATGCGGTCTCCTTTTTTGAAGGTGTAAGAAAAATCCGTAATGATTTCTTTTGGTCCATAATGTTTGGATACATGTTCCAGTTCAAGAATTTTAGATCCCTGTCTACTTACTTTTACACTAAGTTGAACGGAGTCGTTTCCCTTTATTGATTTTGACTTTTCCTCCAGATCGTAAAACGCTTCGATACGGGATTTCGATTTGGTACCCCGAGCCTGAGGCTGGCGCCGCATCCATTCCAACTCTTTACGAAGTAGATTTCTGCTCTTTTCGACCATGACTGCATCTATCGTTTCACGATCCGACTTCTTCTCCAAAAAATAAGCATAGCTACCTTTATAAATATATAGATTGCCCCTGTCCAGCTCCCGGATTTCCGTACAGATATTATCGAGAAAATAGCGGTCGTGTGTGACCAAAAGTACCGTTTTATTTCCGGTGGTAAGCAGCTTCTCTAACCATTCAATGGTCTCTATATCCAGGTGGTTGGTTGGTTCATCGAGGATATATACGTCTGGTTCATCTATCAAAAGCTTGGCTAGTGCCAGCCTTTTGCGTTGGCCCCCGGAGAGACTTTTTATATCCTGTTGAAAGTCCATAATATTTAGGCGATTTAAAATCGTCTTGATATTATGCTCATATTCCCAGGCGTTCAGTGAGCTTATTTTTTCAGTAAGATCTTCTAATTTTTTCTGGTCGATATCACTGCTTTCGAGAAGTTCTTCATATTCCCTGATTAGACGCTGCTGATCGTTGTCCGCACTATATATAAAATCGTTGATTGATTTTAATCCTGTGAAATCAGGATCTTGTTCGAGAAAACCAATTTTTATACCTTTTTCCTTGACAACTTTTCCTGATGTTGGCAAGGTACGGTCTGCTAAAATAGAAAGCAATGTTGATTTGCCTGTACCATTTATTCCGACCAAAGCCACCCGCTCTCCTTTTTGGAGTCCGAAGTGTAAATCTCTAAAAAGCCACCTATCGTGGAAGGAATGGCTTACTTGTTCTGTAGCTAAAATACTCACGTTATATCACCCAAAAATTAATTTTAGTCATTTTTAATACAATAAAATTTCCTTCAAGAGTCCATTACCCTTGATGGTTTTTTAATGTTTTGAAAATCAAATAGTTATATATCTTTTTGATTTTCAATTATTTATATATTGAATCAATAATCTGTTTTGATTGCTGACTAATTAAATCTGTTGGGTGGCTTTCTATACGATGTTAACCGCTGCATGACGGGTAAATTGCCTTCGCGCAGCATGGTCTCAGTAACAGTTGATTTAGAATGCACGCAAAAATAAAGAAATAGTTTCTTATTCGATGCGAAAAAAGCTTCGTTGTGTGATAAATCGGCAATAATGATATTACCTTGATAAATTTAATTCAATGCATAATCCGCAATCAGATTGAAGCGTGGTATTTCAACCTGAAAACTGCTATTATCCAAAGAACGGATCATGTTGTAATGACCTTCCATGAAACCAAATTCACTGTTAAGATTACATCCCGAAGTATATTGATGTATCTGGCCCGGTTCGATGACAGGCTGCTCGCCTACAACACCTTCGCCCGATACTTCCCTATAGTCGCCTTTTGCATCAAAAATTTTCCAGTAACGACTTAGCAATTGTACCGTGTAATCACTCAGATTTTCTATGCTAATGTGATAAGCAAACATAAAATGTTCACGGTCGGGATTAGAATACTCCGATTGATAGATGGTTTCAACCGAGATTTTTACGCCTTCTGTAATTTGTGTGATCATTTGGATGATGTTTATTGTTGCAACAAATACTTATGCTAAAATACTAATAATGAGTTTAAAATTTGCAAACTTAATCATTTTTAAAGGTTAAATTATGCTAAGTATAAAATTACTACAATCAAATGATCGTTAATTAGTAGGTTTGTATATGGCAAATGGTATATTATATTTAATTCCCGTTCCTCTGAGCGATGATGCTGCATTCCAGTCTTTTACTCCTTATTTGGTTGAAACAATCAATATATTGGACGAATATATTGTGGAAAATGAAAAGACTGCAAGAAAGTTTCTAAAGCTAGCAGGTTTAAAAATACCCCAAAGTGAATTGAAAATACGTGATTATGGGAAACATGCACGGGACAAAGGAAATATTAATGATTTTTTTGAGGGCTTGAAGCAAGGTAAAAATGTGGGCCTCATGTCGGAGGCTGGCTGTCCGGGAGTAGCGGATCCGGGCGCTTCTGTTGTGGCCCGCGCGCATCAGCTCGGGATTAAAGTGGTGCCATTGGTTGGTCCCAGCTCCATCTTATTAGCACTTATGGCTTCAGGATTTAGTGGACAGAAGTTCGCTTTCCAAGGTTATTTGCCCATTGACAAAAACGAACGTACGAAGAAGATTAAAGATCTTGAGCTACAATCCATGCGTGAGAAGCAAACCCAGATTTTTATTGAAACACCTTTCCGTAACAATCACCTGCTGGAGGATCTTCTGAAAACCTGCAAACCGAATACTCAGCTCTGTGTAGCCTGCAATGTGACCTCAGCCGATGAATCTATACGGAGTCTGACCATTGCGGAATGGAAAAAACAAAAAGTGGATTATCATAAAAAACCAACCATATTTTTATTGTATGTCTGACTTTTTTTGTTGCGTTCTCCCCTACCCTGCTTGATCTGATAAGGCGATTTTTATATGAAATAGGTATTTAAACAGTAATTAAGGGAGGTTTATTTAATAAGTGAGCACTCACGTTTACCTTTTTCGGTAACAAAACGGTAAATGCATGTTGGAACATAGCAAATTGTTGAGTAGATTTAGAAATAGTGATAAGATTATTTGATGTAAATATAATGCAATGATATTTAGTAGATTAGGTTATTTTATATTGTTTTTTTCATTAGCTGTAGGCTTAAAATCTACTTATGCACAGCAAACTACTTATGTTATTGTGCATGGTGCCTGGGGCGGTGCCTGGCAATTTAAAAAGACAGCAAATGAATTGGAGAAAGAAGGACATAAAATCTATCGCCCCACACTAACGGGCCTGGGAGAACGTTATCATTTAGCGGACACTTCTATTGGTTTACAGAACCACATCAACGATGTTATCAATACGATATTATTTGAAGATCTTCGGGATATTGTATTGGTTGGACATAGCTATGGTGGAATGATAATAACCGGTGTAGCAGACAGTCTTCCGGATCGGATAAAAAAGTTGGTCTATTTAGATGCCATCCTTCCGGATGATCAGGAGTCCGTCCTGAGTTTGATGGTAAAGCCTGATGGGGACAATGGTCTTTTAAAACTTGAGAAGGACGGATTTATTATTCCATTTTGGGTAAAGGACGAAGGCAAGTTTCCGCGGGATGTCCCCCACCCTTTGAAAACGATGACTGATAAAATCAGTTTAAGAAATCCGAAACGGGAGACAATTCCGGCAACTTACATCCTGACTTACGAAGATAATAAGGCAATGGACAAAGATGACTTTTATCCATTTTATGCAAAAGCAAAGCAGCGTCATTTTAAAACCGTTGAATTGATCAGCGATCACAATCCGCAAATAAAAAAGCTGAAAGAATTAGTAGATTTGTTATTACAGGAAAAATAAATAAGAGTAAGATATTTCAATGACGCAAGAAGAATTAGTAAAAGAATTAAGTAAACCCGAAGTACTGTATGCAGCCTTAGCCCTGGTCGTTATACGGATTATTATCTGGTTGTTATTTGCGAATACAATTCGCCGGACATTAAACTTGATAGCGGTGGAAAATAGATTGATGACACCCGGTCAGTCTTGGTTGGTCGCCATTCCATTGATCAATATTTACTGGAATTTTCAGGTTGCTTCCCGTCTGCGGGATTCGCTCATCAATGAGTTTTATGATCGCAAGATTGCTGTTGAGGAGAATCCGACCTTTCGGAAAGGATCGTTATATGCATGGATCTATTTGGCTACAAATATTCCCCTGCCATTTTCTATTTCAGGTGTGCTGGTGATCATGCACTTTGTCACATTGGCTAACTATTGGTTTAATATCAATGCAAATCGTAGAATTTTGGAAGAACATGATAAATTTCGAGAAAAGGAGGTCATTATAAACGATGAAAATTAAAGCAGTTATTCAATACCTGGAGCAGCTGGCTCCATTGGATTTGCAGGAATCTTACGATAATGCCGGACTTATTGTCGGCCATGCAGATCAAGAGATTACCAAAGTGTTAATTTCGTTGGATTGTACGGAGGAAGTTGTACAGGAAGCGATCGAAAAAGGGTGCAACTTAATTATTTCGCATCATCCCATTGTTTTCAAAGGATTAAAAAAGTTCAACGGAAAGAATTATGTTGAGCGTACTGTCATAAAAGCTATAGAAAACAAAATTGCCCTGTATGCAATACATACCAATCTGGATAATGTTATTGGCGGAGTTAATTCAAAAATCGCGGATAAGCTGGGCTTAGTTAATCAGGCGATATTGGAATCAAAACCCAATGTACTGCGCAAGATGGTTGTATTTGTGCCAAGGAGCCATGTAGAAGAAGTCAGGACAGCCCTATTTGAAGCCGGAGCGGGCCAGATCGGTAAGCATTATGACCAATGCAGTTTTAATACGGCCGGTTATGGAAGTTTCAGGCCGTTGGCCGGATCTGCACCTACGATCGGCGAAATTGGAACACAGGAACGTGTTGAAGAAACGCGGATTGAAGTGATCTATACCCGTTCAATTGAAAGAAAACTTCTTTTGGCACTTTATGAGGCCCATCCCTATGAGGAGGTCGCTTATGATCTTTTTGATTTGCAGAATACCGCGACAGCAATTGGAGCTGGAATGATCGGCAACTTAGCGGAGCCTATGGATGAACGGGAGTTTTTGGCTTATCTGAAAGAGAATCTCAAACTGAATGTTATTCGTCATACCGCGCTTTTAGGGAAAAAGGTTAGCAGGGTTGCTGTTTGCGGTGGTGCAGGTGGTTTCTTATTAGGGGCGGCAAAGCGCTCAGGAGCTGATTTTTTTGTTACGGCTGATTATAAATACCATGAATTTTTTGATGCGGAGGGTGAAATTGTCATTGCGGATACGGGACATTTTGAGAGCGAACAATTTACGCAAGAATTATTGTACGACATTATTACGAAAAAATTTCCTAACTTTGCAACCTTAACAACAGAAATAGATACAAATCCTATAAAATACTACAGTTGATGGAACAAACCGTAGAACAAAAATTGAAAGCACTATGGCTTTTGCAAGCCATACATACTAAAATAGACAAAATTCGCCAGGTTCGTGGTGAGTTGCCTATGGAAGTTGCAGATCTTGAAGATGAGATTGCGGGTTTAGAGACTCGTATTGAGAAGATCAGAACAGACTTAGACGATTTAGAAGATTCGATCGTTAAGCGTAAAAACATGATTAAGGATGCCCAGGCTGCCATCAAAAAATATGAGTCGCAGTTAAATGAGGTAAAAAACAATCGTGAGTACGACGCTATTTCGAAAGAAATTGAAATCCAGGGTCTTGAGATTCAGGTTTGTGAAAAGAGAATCAAAGAAGCAGAATTCGAGATTCGTAACAAAACAGAAAACTACGATGCTACTGTAGGTAACCTGGAATACAGCAAAAATGAACTTGAGGGTAAAAAGAAAGAATTAGAAACAATTACTTCAGAAACTCAAAAGGAAGAAGATGCTTTATTGGCTAAAGCTGCAGAAGCGGAAGCGAATATCGAAGAGCGTTTGGTAAAAGTTTACTACCGTTTACGTAATTCTTTCAAAAATGGTTTGGCGGTCGTTTCTATCGATCGTGATAGCTGTTCAGGATGTCACAATAAAATCCCTGCTCAGATGCAATCTGAGATTCGTCAACGTAAAAAAATCATTATCTGCGAACATTGCGGTCGCGTTTTGGTAGACGAAGGTATCGTATTGGAAATTGAGCAAGAATACGGTTTTTAATCGTTAATAAAAGGATAAAGCCCTGCCCATAAAGCAGGGCTTTTTTTTTTACGGTATATTTTATGCAACTTTGTTGATATACGAGATGATTTATTGGACAAAATAGTAGCTTTGTAGAGTAAGTTGTAACCTTTATATTTTTATGAATATGATATGCCGAGCATTGTACTGAACAAAATATTAGCTTTGCATATTAATTTTAACCATTGAGCATTTATGAATAAAACTCATTTTAAGTTTATTGCTGCATTTTTGATCGGGACTTCATTTCTACAGGTCAAAGCCCAGGAAACTTTATTACTCCGAAATCCAAGTATCAGCGCCAGTAATATTGCTTTTGTGTATGGTGGAGATATCTGGATTGCAGACAAGAACGGTGCAAATCCGAGACGTCTGACAACAAATCCCGGTGTCGAACAAAACCCGATGTTCTCTCCTGATGGCAAGAAAGTTGCTTTTACGGGCAATTATGACGGTAATACAGATGTGTATGTTCTTCCTATTGAAGGAGGGGAACCGCAACGCATTACTTATCATCCTTCTTCGGATGTATTGCGTGGCTGGCTGAACAATGATGAAGTTTATTATACGACATCCCGTGATTTTACCTATGCACTAAGCCCACGATTATACAGTTCTAATATTCAGCGACTGGGTATGGATAAGGCTTTATTGATGCCTGAAGCAACACAGGGTAGCCCCTCCATGGACGGACGCTATTGGGCCTATATCAAAAATACCGATCCCACAGAGCGGGATCGCGTGGCTTTCAAGCGCTATAGAGGTGGCGGTACACCTACCATCTGGATTTTTGATACAAAAACCAAGGAAATAGAAGCAATTCCCCAGGTAAAAAGTAACGATGTGAAGCCACTTTGGTTAGGTAATAAGGTTTATTTCCTGTCGGATCGCGATAAAATAGTCAACATCTTCAGCTACGATACCAAGTCAAAGAAAGTTGAAAAGCTGACTGATTTCAAAGATTACGATGTGCGCTCGCTAAATGGAAACGGCAATGAATTGATTTTTGAATACGCGGGTGTATTGAATACATTAAACTTAACAAACAATAATAAGGTAACCGCCCTTCACATTAGTGTCAATACGGATGCTATGTTTAAGCGTCCTTTCTATAAAAATATCAAGGACGACATTCGTTATGCGACCCTGTCTCCCACAGGTCAACGTGCGTTATTTGAATCTAGGGGCGAGATCTTCACCGTACCCAAGGAGAAAGGTGAAGCGCGCAATTTATCGAATTCGC
The DNA here is from genome assembly GCF_003071065.1 of Sphingobacterium athyrii. Lineage (GTDB taxonomy): Bacteria > Bacteroidota > Bacteroidia > Sphingobacteriales > Sphingobacteriaceae > Sphingobacterium > Sphingobacterium athyrii. The sequence goes on from NZ_QCXX01000005.1 coordinate 383,627, forward strand.
CGGGGTCACACGAACGTTTTCCCGATTGGTCGCCCAACGGAAAATGGGTTTCTTATATCTCAGATAAGAACGGTTCTTATCAGCTCGTTTTAGTGGATCAGTTTGGAAAGGATCAGCCGCTATATTTCAATCTGGGCGAGACCAATTTTTATTTTGAACCTACATGGTCTCCGGATTCAAAGAAGCTGTTTTATAACGACGCTCATCTCAATCTGTACTATATTGATATCGCATCTAAAGCTATAGTGAAGGTTGCGGACGATAAACTGAGCGGCCAAACCGGCAGAGTTTCGAATCATTTTCAACCGAGCTGGTCTCCGGATTCCAAATGGATTTCATTTACACGTACCTTAGAAAACGGCGTACCGGCTGTGTTTATGTACAATCTGGATACCAAGAAAACGCAGCAGATTACAGATGGCATGAGTTCTGTTCGCAGCACTGCTTTTTCACAGGATGGGAAATATCTTTTCTTTACAGCAAGTACCAATACAGGATTGACCAATTCTGGTCTGCACATGTCGGCTACACAACGTAATGTTGACTATGCCGTGTATGCCTTCATCCTGTCAAGTAAAACCCCTTCTTTCTTTAAGAACGAAAGTGACGAAGAGCAGATCCGTGAAGATAAAGCGGACAAACCTGCGGAAAAAGAAAGCAGCAAAACAGCACGCGTAAAAGAAAACGATAAAAAGGCACCGAAAAAGGATAAAAAAGAAGAAACTCCGGCCAGTAAGCCTGAGGACAAAACCATTCCGGTAGATTTTGACCGTATTGAGAATCGCATTGTCGCTTTACCTTTGCCGGTAGGTACTTATTGGAATCTGAACGGGCTGGTTCCAAACCAGTTGACGTATCAGCGTGGAGGTACCATCGGAGCCTATGATTTCAAAGATCTGGAAAATAAAACATTGGTGGAGAATGCCCGTAGTTTTGTGATCAGTGCCGACGGCAAGAAGATGTTATATCAGACAGCCAACGGTTATAATATTGTGACGGCCGGACAGAAAGTTGCCTCCCCGACTGCAGGTGTTATCAAATTGGATGGTATTCAACAATTGGTGGATCCTGTCGCAGAATGGAAACAGGTCTTTAATGAAGTCTGGGCAATGCAGAAAGATTATTTCTATGTGGAGAATATGCATGGAGCTGACTGGAAAGCCATGAAGGCCAAATATGAGAAGTTTCTCCCTTTTGTTAACCATCGTTCTGATTTGGGGTATTTATTGAATGAAATGATGGGCGAAATGGTTGTTGGACACAATTATATTTATCCGGGTGACCAGCCTTCTACCCCATCCGTGTCGGTGGGCGTATTAGGAGCCGACTATACGATCAAAAATGGCTATTACCAGATCGCGAAGGTATTCACACGCCTGGAATGGAATCCTTCTTTTAAAGCACCGTTGGCAGAACCGGGATTGAATATCAAAGAGGGCGACTACATTGTCGCTGTAAATGGTATTGAATTAACGGAAGACAAGGATATCTATAGTTTATTTGATAATACAGTAGGCAGACAAGTGACGTTAAGAATTAATTCCAAACCATCGCTGGTTGGGGCCCGCGAAGTCGTTATAAAACCGATTTCTTTTGCAGACGAAATGAGTTTGCGCAGCATGGAATGGGTAGAACGTAACCGCAAGAAAGTGGACCAGCTAAGCAATGGACAAATAGCTTACGTATACATGCCAAATACCGGTCCGGAGGGATACACCTACTTCAACCGTTATTATTTCTCTCAGATGGATAAAAAGGCCCTTCTGATGGACGAAAGAAACAATGGTGGTGGCTGGGTAGCCGATTACGTCATTGACTTACTTTCCCGTGAATTAATTGCTGGGTGGGGGATCCGTGATGGCAAAGGATTTACAACGCCGGGCAATGGTATCTACGGGCCAAAAGCGATGATTATTAATGAAAATGCGGGTTCAGGAGGTGATATGATGCCTTATATGTTCCGCTTCAAAGGTTTGGGTAAGCTGGTTGGCCGCACTACGATGGGTATTCTGGTTGGTATCAGCGGATATCCGCCGTTGTTGGATGGTGGACGTATTACCTCGCCAAACTTTGGGGTATACGACCTGAAAGGCAACTGGATTATAGAAAATGAGGGTGTCGCTCCGGATATATTTGTAGAGCAATTGCCGAAGGATCTCTTAGAAGGACGTGACCCACAATTGGAAAGAACGGTGAAGATTTTATTGGAAGAAATGAAAACCTACCCTTACAAAAATCTACAAAAACCAGCAGATCCGATACGGGTAAATTAATAGATCAATATCAATATTGTATAAAAAGGTTCCGGAAATAATTTCGGAACCTTTTTTATATACCGTCCAGCGCTATTTACTGGATTTTGATACTTATTTTTTGGGTGTTTCCAACTGATCCGGAGCCTTTCATAATACCATTTTTTCCACTGATCCGGTCAGGGATGTCTTATTGAATTGCAGCGAAATGTATAAAGTGGCATGCTTTTATTGTTATCTTTAAAACATATTTAAAATTTTATGTATCCCGAGCAAACTACTTCCCCATTTCAATCATTATTGCGTCTGGTCCTGTTGGTCATCGGATTTACCTTTCTCTCGCAGGTCATCGGTATCCTTGTGCTCTTTTTCTATTACAAATTTACAGGACAGGTATTTTCATTGGCTGCCCTCATGCAAGGTTCCGCAAATGAAATGCGTTTTTTGTTGTTGATGAGTAGTTTGGGGTCCTTTGTTGTACCGGCATATCTGATGCATACACGTGAGGGGTATGGAATCATTTATTTTAAACAAGAATACGCGCCACAGGCAAAGCAGTTTGCCTATATCTTTTTTGCCATGCTTGCTTTTATGCCGCTGATGAGTCTAATCGGACATTGGAACGAATCATTACAGCTGCCGGATAATATGAGGTCCGTGCAGGTTTGGATGGAGCGCAGTGAGCGAGAATCAGGAGATCTAATCAAAGGAATTATCGTGGAAACCAGCTTTTTCGGATTTCTGTTTAATCTGGTGGTTTTGGCGCTGATACCGGCCATAGGCGAAGAACTTTTATTCCGCGGTGTCCTCCAGAATATCGTCGGCAGGTGGATTTCCAATCCTCATGTTGTCATTTGGATTGTTGCAATCGTCTTCAGCGCCATACACCTGCAGTTTTTTGGTTTTATACCACGGATGCTGCTGGGGGCATTTTTCGGTTATCTCTATGTCTGGAGCAAAAATATTCTGTTACCTATTTTTGGTCATTTTGTCAATAACGCCGGAGCGACGGTGATGTCTTTTTATTACACACGAAATGGTAAAAGTTATGAAGAAATCAATGCATTTGAGCTGCAATCTTGGTGGATATATGTTGTAGGCTTCATTTTTACTGCTATTTTTGTATTCTTATTTTATCTGTCAACACAAAAAGGAAATCATGGAGAACGATTGGAAGAAAATTAAAACATATACAAATGCTATTCAGGCTGAAATAGTAAAACAGATGCTGGAAGAGAATGGTATCCCGGCCGTGGCATTAAATAAACAGGATTCTTCCTATTTGTTTGGAAAAATAGAACTATATGTTAGTGAAAACTCGGTTGAAACTGCCGAAAGATTGATTGAAGAAGCAGAGGGAGCGAATTAAGATGAAGACAAGAGCGATAACCGGTGCTATTTTTGTAGTTGTCATGGTGGCATCCACTTTATTCGGGCCATACCTATACAGTATCTTTTTTACGCTGTTAAGTGCATGGTGTCTGTATGAGTTTTATGGTATCGTGTCGTCCGAAGAGCGTGCGCCCAATAAGGCCTTGGGGATCATTTTGGCCATTACAGGATTTGCTATAGGATCTATGGTGGCTATGGATCTTTTGGAACCTAAATTTCTTTGGCTCATTACGCCATTGATCGGTTTAACCTATATTATTTCACTTTTTCAAAAGCGAAGTTTTCCCTTTAATGATATCGCCTATACTTTTTTGGGTATCTGCTATGTCACATTTCCCTTCTTTCTTTTTGCAAAGCTGGGTTTTATCAATGGCGTTTATAACCATTATATTCCCCTTGGTTTTTTAATATTGCTCTGGACCAATGATACCGGAGCATATCTTGCCGGCCGGAGCTTTGGTAAACATAAACTTTTTGAGCGTATCTCTCCAAAGAAGACCTGGGAAGGTTTTTTTGGCGGCTTCATTTTGGCTATTGTAGTCGCTATAAATCTGGAGAAATATTTTGGAAGTCTGCCCTTATGGCAATGGATCACTGTTGCCATGATCATCAGTATTGTTGGAACATTGGGAGATCTGGTTGAATCAATGTTAAAAAGGAGCTTACACGTCAAGGATTCGGGTAGTATCTTACCGGGGCACGGTGGCTTCCTGGACCGTTTTGACGGTTTATTATTGGCTGCGCCCATGGTCTACGTTTTCTTAATTTTAATCAGTTAACAGCATTATGAGTCACATTCAAAAATCTACCTTTGATTTTTTGACAGAATTAAAGGAAAATAATTCAAGGGAATGGTTTGCGGAGAACCGCGAGAAATATGAGTCTGCATTAGCGGATGTCCGGAGTTTTCTAACCGATTTAATAGCTGCGCTGAGTGAATTTGACCCCAAAATAAATACCTCCATTCAAGCCAACAAATGTCTGTTCCGTATCTATAGAGATACGCGTTTTTCAAATGATAAAACCCCTTATAAGACTTGGTTTGGGGCTGGGATATCTGTTGACGGAAGGAAGTTGCACGGTCCTGAATACTATATTCATATCGGTGCTGAAAATTCATTTATTGCCTGTGGTTACTGGCGGCCGGAGAAACCTCATCTGGAAGCGATAAGACAGGAAATTGACTATAATGGTGAGCATTTGGCAAAAATTCTCAACGGAGCCTTGAATGATGGAAAAATAACGCTTTTCAAAGAAGATCTGCTTAAGCGTGCTCCTGCCGGTTATGGTGAAGACAATCCCCATATTGATTTTATCAAGCTAAAAAGCTTTGTTCTGGATCAGCCCCTGACCATTAAAGACCTGTCAAACAAAAATGCGCTGGATAATATTATCGCCTCTTATAAAAAGATGTTACCGTTCAAGGAGTTTTTACAAGAGGCGATAGAAAGTGAGTAGTTTACTCTGGCAGGCTAATTTTGCCCATACAAACCGCCGGAGAGTTTTTAATGTGTTCAACATTAGATCTTGTTCCAGCGAGGGTTTCATTCGCCAATAAAGCAAAGAGAACAGCCTCCTTGGCATCTGGGTCAATCCCCAGGTTGGCGAAACTTTCTACTTTGCAGTCGGGCAGATTGGCTTTGATACTGTCAAAAAGCAAAGGATTATGTAATCCTCCGCCACTGATATATACCGAGACGTTCGGTAATCCTGCTGCTTGCCGGCGTATGCCGTTGATCATGGCCTGAGCCGAAAAGCGATTGAGTGTAGCCATGACATCCTCATGCGGAAGCGCTACTGTATCTGAACGTTTTTGAGCCTCTTTTAGGTAAGTTAGGTTGAACAGTTCCGGTCCTGTAGTTTTGGGAAACGGCAAGGCTAAGAATTCTTCGGCCAAGAGCTGTTCCAACAAGTCCTTATTGACACTTCCTTTTTTTGCGATCGTGGCGTTTTGATCCATCTCTAGGTCAAAATGCGCTTTCATATACTGGTTCATCATGGTATTTCCCGGGCCCAGATCCGTTGCATAAGCCTCCAGTTGACTTTGATGACTTGGTATGAAGGTAAAATTAGAAATGCCGCCTATATTTAGCAAGAACCTGTTTTCAGTAGGGTGAGAAAAAAGCAGGTAGTCGCCATAGGCTGCCAATGGCGCGCCCTCTCCTCCGGCAGCGATGTGTTTCTGCCTAAAATCTGAGAGCGTAATTATGTCCGTATGTATGGCGATATGATCTCCATCACCGATCTGTAATGTACTGTTAGGCCAATTAAGGTCTTTTGTCAGCGATTGCGGTGCATGGTAGACCGTTTGTCCATGACTGGCGATACAGTCGATTTCAGCAGCTGAAATGTTCCAGCTTTTGAGTGCTTGATTAATCAAATTCGCATGGGTGATACCTATGTATGCATTAAGGCCCGAAAATAGCTGCTGGTCGATGGTTCTTTTTGCGAATATTTCACGGACTTTGGTTCTAAAAATATCCTCGTAGTCCATTGTGATAAACTTTTCCAAACTGATTTTGGTCGTATTTCCGGCATTTTCAATACGGCATAATGCGATATCAAGGCCGTCTAATGAGGTTCCGGACATCAGACCAATAATAAAGCGCTCTTTTTTTAGGCCGATCTGATAAAGTTTTTCGATTTGAGGATTCATAGCTTAAAAATAAACACAAAAATGATATTCATTATAACATTTTTGACAATTGAAGATATTTTGTAACTTCACGGCATTAAAAATCAAAAAATTAGATACAATGAATTTTCCAGCAGAATTGAAATACACCAAAGATCACGAATGGATTCGTGTTGAAGGTGATGAAGCAGTTGTAGGGATTACCGATTTCGCTCAACGTGAATTGGGTGACATCGTTTTTGTTGACATTAATACTGTAGGTGAAGAAGTTGCCGCAAATGAAGTTTTCGGTACAATCGAAGCTGTAAAAACGGTTTCTGATCTGTTTTTACCTGTAGCAGCTACAATTTTATCGGTTAATGATGCAATTGATGCTTCTCCTGAATTGGTGAATTCTGATCCTTATGGTGAAGGCTGGATTGTTCGTATTAAATTGAATAATGCAGCTGATGTAGATGCATTATTATCTGCGGATCAATACAAAGAAGAAATCAACGCTTAATATCGGTGTAATTAAAAAAGAGGCTGTCTCAAATTTATTTGGGACAGTTTTTTTGTTTAAAAAGTCTATGAGATAGATCTGTGTGTTGTTTGTTGGTTATTTTGGAAAAAGACTCATATGAAAGAGAAAAATGAACAAAAAGTAGCTTTTTAGGCCGCTTTTTTTCTTAGATTTTGCGCTATTGCCAATAATCCCCATTCTATGGACACTTTTTCTTTACCCCGGAGCATAAATCTTCGGAACCCATGGTTCTGTTTAATGTTTGCAAAGACAGGTTCGACATCATGGCACCTCTGTTTTCGTTTGGCTACACCTACATCGCTGTTGAGCAATTCGTATGCCCTGTCCCTGTACATCTCAAGTTGCTTATTCACCCCGATGATCCTATTTCCCTGTGATTTGTGACAGGCGCCATTCAACGGGCAGTTTGTGCAGTTTTTTGCCTGATACTTTTTGATTTCCTGCCGGAAGCCTGCGGAGGTCTTTTGGTTAAATGTACCTATACAATGCATTTCCTGTCCCATTGGACAGATATAGCAATCCTGTGAAGGATTATAATGTAATTTATCTGCAGAAAATGGTTTCTTATCCCGACAGCTCTTTTTCTGCCCTTTGTCAAACATACCATATTTCACATAGCCCTCAATATTTTTTGCTGCCAGTAATGCATAGTTTTCTTCACTGCCATAACCGGCATCCGCGGTAAGGGTTCCCGGTGTTTTTCCAAAGCTGTCCTCATGTTGTTGCAAATGACCGGATAATGTTCTGGTATCTGTGGGATTGGAATGTATGGTATAATTGACAATGTATTGATTGGACGTGGATATCTGGATATTATATCCTGGTCTGAGCTGGCCATTTTTCATATGATCCTCTTTCATCCGCATAAAGGTGGCATCGGGATCTGTTTTGCTATAACTGTTTCTGTCTCCCAGGGTAGCTTCCTGCTCTTCATATTGTGCGATCTTCTCCGGATAGTTTTTGGTTACATAACGCAACTTTGCTTTCATCTTCTTATTTACCGAAGCTTTGTCGGATAAGACCCTGTTCAGCTTATCGACCGTAGCCCGGACTTTTTCGCTGTCAATTGTCGTCAGATCGGGAGGATCCGGAAGGTTGTCCTCCGACTTGGCGATACTTTGGGCGTAGTCCCATATATCTTTTAAAGCAGCTTTCATCTTTTCCTTATTGGTATGGATAGCTTTTTTCCAAACGAAAGTGTATCTGTTTGCATTAGCCTCTATCTTGGTGCCATCGGTGTAGACATCTTCTATGCTTAACAACCCTTCTTCGGCCAGGAGCTTAACAACTTCTTCAAATACACTGCGAAGTGCTTCCTTTAAGCGGACACCACGAAATCTGTTGATAGTATTATGATCGGGGTAGCTCATGCCGCTCAGCCACATGAAGTTGATGTTCTCCCGGCAGGCTGTTTCCAGTTTCCGACTGCTGTAGACATTGCTTACATAGCCAAACACCAGAACCTTCAACAGCATTTGCGGATGATAACTGGAACAGCCTTTTATCTTGTAGGCATCCAAAAGACCCTGTATGTTGATACGGTTGATCACATCGTTAACAATACGTACCGGATGTCCTTTGGAGACCAATTCGTCCAAAGTTGGAGGAATTGCCATAATCTGGTCCTGATAGTAAGGCTTAAAAGTAGGTCTTTGAGATGACATATATCTTTTTTTACACTTTAAATATATGAAAATCAGTTAATTGAACCAAATTAAACATAATGAAATAATATAAAAAAGAGGCTGTCTCAAAAAGACAGCCTCTTTTTTATTGCCATCTACTGGCATTTTATGACCGTCTTGATCTTTGCCTCCGGCATATCGACATCACTTGTCATCTCTGTTATTTTAGTCAGACAGCTCTTTTTATCCAATACATAAAATCCCTGAATACTACCCACCTGCTTTGCGTCCGATCCAAACATTTTTCCTTCCACATTTACTTTATATCCCTGCTCATTCACTTCGGCGAGTGTCATTTTGTTTTCGATTAGTAAGCCTGATTCTTCCGACTCGGTTTTTGAACTCCATGATTCGCCAACAGCAATGGCCTGTTCAGGTAATACGGTGCTGATATTTTCAAACATACTTCGATCGAAAGGCAGATTGACACCTTCAGGCAATTGTATATCCGAAGATTTCCCCAATTGATCTATTGAAAAGCCTATTTTACTATCCACTAGCTTGCCTACAGTAGCATGCATCTGTTTTGAAAATTCATTGGCTTCGGGATTTTTGGAATCATAGGTCATTTCCATGGCTTCTCCGCTCATTTTCATGTTGATGCCTGTGTAGACAAGCTCAAATAGAAAGGAGTTGTCTTTCTTGGCTGTGTTTGTAATATCAAACCCCATCGTCAAATCGGTCACAATCTTCTGTTCCCCGGTTTCGATGTCCATTGCCATAATCACATTTTGCGCTATTTTCTTGCCCTCGTCCGGATTTACCCGTAGGGTGTATTTTTTTTGTGCGGATACAGATAGGGCTATAAACGCAAATAGAGCAGTCAAAGCCATTGTTTTTAGTGTTTTCATCTATTGGATTTTAGTGTTATTGAATAACAGGACAAATAAATATATAAAAAAACCCTTTTACATCAGTAAAAGGGTTTTTTATTTGCTTCGAAAAGTAACTGAATTACTTTTTGATATAAGATACTTCTTTCACGGCTTTGACCACTTTTTCTACACTAGGTAAAGCAGCTTCGATTAAGGTTGGCGCATAAGGAAGAGGTACGTCAGCACAGTTCACACGGATAACAGGAGCATCCAAATAATCAAACGCATTGCGTTGCACATTAAATGCCAAATCCGTAGAGATTGATGCCAAAGGCCAAGCTTCTTCTACGATAACCAGACGGTTTGTTTTCTTAACAGATTCGATAAGTGTAGGGTAATCAATTGGGCGCACAGAACGCAAATCGATCAATTCTACACTGATGCCTTCTTTTTTCAATTCTTCAACAGCAGGGATTACAACACGAGGAAGCATTTTACCGAAAGAAACAACAGTAACATCAGTACCTTCCTGGATGATATTTGCTTTTCCGATTTCGAGGTAGTACTCTTCTTCAGGAACTTGGCCTTTATCGCCGTACATGACCTCAGATTCCATAAAAATAACCGGATCTGGATCAATAATTGAAGATTTCAATAAACCTTTAGCTTCGTAAGGATTTGAAGGAACAACCACTTTCAATCCTGGTGTATTTGCAAACCAGTTTTCAAAGTTTTGAGAGTGTTGTGCTGCTAGCTGACCTGCATTTCCTGTCGGGCCACGGAAGACTATAGGGATAGAAAATTGTCCACCGCTCATGGAGTGGATTTTTGCAGCAGCATTGATAACTTGGTCAATCGCAACAAGTGAAAAGTTAAATGTCATGAACTCAACGATCGGTTTTAGACCGTTCATTGCCGCACCAACAGCGATACCAGCAAAACCAAGTTCAGCAATAGGTGTATCAATGATACGTTTTGCACCGAATTCATCGAGCATACCTTGGCTTACTTTATAAGCACCGTTATACTCAGCAACTTCTTCACCTAATAAAAATATTTTGTCGTCTTTACGCATTTCTTCGTTCATCGCTTCACGAAGTGCTTCTCTGAATTGTATTTCTCTCATCAGTTGTAAAATAGTGTCAATTTTTAGATTACAAATCTACTATTTAAAATTGATATTTTGAAGATTTGACCAGCCTAATTGTATAGTTTTATGTCATTTTTTAATAAGTAAATGACTTTTGTATTAAATTTTGGAAAATAAGTCCGACAAGAAATCCAATGTTTGGATAAGTGCCTTATTACTATTCATTATTGCCAGCGGAATGTTCCACGTGGCACGGTTTCTTTTTTCCACATAATTGGAGATGCCCCGAAGCTCGATCACTGGAAGATCCATTTTATCCGCTGCAAAGAAAACTGCAGCGCCTTCCATGCTCTCGATACAGCTTTCGGGGTGGAACTGTTGAAGTTTTGCAATTGTATCTGCATTCCCGTGTACCTTATTTACTGTGATGCCTTGCTCCTGGGGTAAAAACGGAAGCACTATATTTTCACCATGAAGCAAAGACGATTGAAATTTGGATTTTCCGTAACCCAATTGTTCGATCGGAATAAATTGTTGGTCATCCTCCGCCCCCAATTCGACCAACGATTCTGAGATGACCTGTACAACCGTGCCTATTTTCAGGTTGCGGTCCAAGCAGCCCGCAATACCTATATTTATAAGGAGGTCATATTTATTCTCGTGCAGCACCCTTCCTAATTCAAATGCTGTTGCCACCATTCCTACACCTGTGATTATTGTGTCGCAGTCGGGATAATTTGCGGCAACCTCCAGAAAAGGCTGAATTTCGAACTGCGTGGCGGAAACGATTAATATTTTCATGATGAACTTCTTTTTATAGTATGCGAAAATTACGAATTATCGAGCAGGTCTCGGGTACTTTGATATAAAAATCAGCGGAGGATCTTTCTCCGTTAATTATATTACCCTATTCTGACGGCATTACTAAAATAGAAATGTTAAAATTGGCCTTAAAGCCGTATCTTTGTATTATTATGATATTTATAACTCGTCGTGAACGTTTTTGTGCAGCACATAAGCTGTATCGTGAAGATTGGAGCAATGAACAAAACGAACAGGTGTTTGGGCTTTGTTCTAATCCAAATTGGCATGGGCACAATTATGACCTTTTTGTCACGGTCAAGGGGGAAGTAAATCCCGAAACTGGTTTTTTGATCGATTTAAAGATCATGAAAGAAATTATCAACCGCAACATTATTGACAAAGTGGATCATCGTAATTTCAATTTGGATGTTGATTTTATGAAAGACGTCATGGCTTCTACAGAAAATATCGCTATTGAGATATTCAAAATCCTCAAACCGCTTTTTGAGGAAGAAGGAGTTGCATTGCATAGTGTACGTTTGCATGAAACCGAAAATAACTACGTCGAATATTTTGGCGATTAATCTTTAATACATTTAAATAGTAGAAACTATGAGTCAACACTCATTTGACAGCGAAGAGTTGGATGGATATATTAAGATCGACAAATACAATACTGAAAAAGTAGATCGCATCGCTTCTCATTATACAGATATATTGGAATGTTTGGGCGAAGATCCCAAGCGTGAAGGTCTGGTAAAGACTCCTGAGCGTGTCGCTAAAGCCCTGCAATTTTTAACGCATGGATATGATATTGATGCTGCAGAAGTGCTTAGAGGAGCCATGTTTGAGGAAGATTATAGCCAGATGGTGGTTGTAAAGGATATTGAAGTGTACTCCTTGTGTGAGCATCATATGTTACCATTCTTTGGCAAGGCACACATTGCCTATATTCCAAACGGTCATATTGTAGGCTTGAGTAAAATTCCTCGTGTCGTGGACATCTTTGCCCGTCGTCTGCAGGTACAGGAACGTCTTACCAATGAGATCAGAGATTGTATTCAGGAAACCTTGGGCGCCCGTGGAGTCGCTGTGGTGATGGAGTGCAAACACATGTGTATGGCTATGCGTGGGGTACAAAAACAGAACTCCGTTACGACGACTTCCGCATTTACAGGCGCATTTCAAAATGACGTAACACGCTCCGAATTTTTACGCCTGATCACAGCCGATCTTGCTTAGTATTTTTATCGCTAAATAATAAAAATAAGCCCTCGCGAAGCACGCCTTCACGAGGGCTTATTTTTTGATGAAATCGGGAAAGAAATACAAAAATCAAAAAATGGGGATAGTGCGTTTTTGGGCTTTTAAGGCTAGTCGCTAAAAAATCTCTTTACAAACCGATAATTATATCGTGCTGTTTATCAGGTTTTTATAAAAAAATATTTTTATCATAAAAATGTTTTTTGGTACCTTTGTGGTTATGGAAATTGTTGCCAACGATTTAGAGTCCTATTTGGAACATACTACAGACGAAGAAAATTCGTTACTGAAAAGGGTAAATCGGGAGACATATTTGAAGGAAACAATGCCCCATATGTTATCTGGTCATTACCAGGGAAGAGTTCTTTCTTTATTGAGTAAATTGGTTGCTCCAAAACGTATTTTGGAGATCGGAACTTTTACGGGATATGCAACATTATGTCTCGCGGAGGGTCTTCAACAGGATGGGATATTACATACCATTGATATCAATGAAGAGCAACAGGAAAGAGTCCAAGGGTATTTTGATGGGTCTGAATTCGCAGATAAGATCCGATATCATATTGGTGACGCAGCAGAGATTATACCCACATTGAACGAAACATTCGATCTGGTATTTATTGACGCTGATAAAAAGAGAAATTTATATTATTTCGAAACGATAATAAATCAAGTTCCGTCTGGGGGACTTATTTTGATTGACAACGTCTTATGGAAAGGTAAGGTGTTGGATTCAAAACCAGACAACCAAACAAAGCAGATCATTGATTTGAATGCACGTTTAGCTCAGGACAAGCGCGTAGAAAAGGTAATACTACCGATTCGAGACGGACTTTTTGCGTTGCGCAAGAAGTAATTTGTGAACTAAAACATTCTTCATGAATTTAAAACAATTAAAAAGCTTTGTACTGTTACTGGCTTTAGCAACTTTTGGGATTTCAAAAGTTTCAGCTCAAAGTGCGGCATATGTCGATAAGTACAGTCCAATAGCAAAAGAAATGATGGAGGAACATGGCGTTCCGGCATCGGTTATCCTAGCCATCGCTATGCATGAAAGCGGAAATGGGCGTAGCAGGATAGCAAAGAATTTGAATAACCATTTTGGTGTCAAAGGAAGAAACAATAGTACCGTTATTCGGTCAGCTTACAAAGGTTATCGGTCTGTATTGGACTCATATGATGACTTTGTAGGAATAGTAAAAAGAAAAAAGACTACTCAAAGCCTTTTTGAAAAACATCCGGGAGAAAAATATGAAGCTTGGGTAAAGGCAATTGCTCGTTCGGGGTATTCTACAAGTAGAGACTGGACAGCGAAGGTACTTAAGACGATTAAACTATATCATCTTGATGTATTTGATAATGATTCCAAGCAAAATAAATTCTCGTCTACAAAAAAATAAGCACGAAAGTATTGCATGAAGAAGTTTTTTTATGGCATGATTGTATTCATGATGTTGATTACATCATGTTCAAGCCGGAGAGGCACATTATCATCTGCTAAATCCGGCTCCAATTCAAAAACTTCTTCATCTTCTTCTTCAGGTCGGCCTTCCATGGCAGGGAATGACTACATTGCTCATTATAAAGATATCGCAATTGCAGAAATGAACAAATATGGTATTCCGGCCAGTATCAAACTTGCGCAGGCCCTGTTGGAGTCTGGTAATGGTAACAGCTACCTGGCGCGTGAAGCAAATAATCATTTCGGTATTAAGTGCGGTGGTGTATGGAAAGGTAAATCCGTGACCCGCCCCGACGATAATATCAACGACTGCTTCCGTGTATACGATAATCCCGAGCAATCGTTTAAGGATCATTCCGAATTCCTGCTACGTCCCCGTTATTCAGGTTTGTTCAAGTTGGACAAAAATGACTACAAAGGCTGGGCCAAAGGGCTTAAAGCTGCGGGATATGCAACCAATCCCCGTTACCCGGATTTATTGATAGAAATGATCGAGCGATATCATCTTGATCAGTACGACCGGGGAGAGACGCCGAAGGAGAAGGTGGTACGTGAAGAGACCGTGCAAGAGGAAATCGTGCAACAGGTTCAGGAGGCCCCTCCTGCTGTGGTCAAGACCGAAGAAATCAAAAGCCCCGTGGCTATGCGTATTCACGAGGTAAAAGCACAGGATACCCTTTATTCGCTGAGCAAACGCTATAATGTCTCTGTCGAACAGATCAAATCACTAAATGACTTAACAGATGAAGCATTGTCCTTAGGACAGCTATTGGTTATATCTAAATAGTTACGCTTTAAAAGATGTTAAATATTTCAGTTTTGTATGGCGATATAGTAGTTTTACGAAAGTGAAGCTATTACGATATATTTTTTTATTTTCGGCCATCCTCGGCTGTATCCCGCTACTTTTTTGTCAGGAAAAAAGAGTTGAAGGTATCGTATTTGACAAAAACACCAAACAACGTATCGGAAATGTGAAGCTCGCCAATCTCCGCACAGGCGAAGTAATCTATAATAATATTAAAGGCGAATTTGACTTTTCTGCCCGGATAGGTGATCAGGTTGTCGCTATGAGCAAAGGCTATTTTTCAGACACCCTTTCCGTTGACAATAAAGGTTTGTTGCTGTTTCATTTATTGCGTGAATCAATCTACATTGATGAGGTTCAGGTGTCCGCACGAAAGAGCCCCGAAGAAATTCTGAGGAAAGCAAAAGAAGATTATGAGAAAGCCTACCGCCTGGCGGGGTATGGAGATGTCTTTTCCGTCGGTCCTACCGGAGCAGGACTGAGTATAAACTCCATTTATAGTTTATTTAGCAAAGAGGCTAAAAGAGCGCGTAGGCTAACTAAAACCATAGAAAACGATTATAAGGAGAATGTGATTGATTATAAATTTACGAAGGAACTCATCAGTAAAGTTACAGGACTCAGTTTTGAGGAAGCCGAAAAATTTAGACGAATATTTAGACCGTCCTATTTTTTCATTCTGGCGGCGAGTGATTACGAAGTAACAAATTACATCAAAGACTGCTATTCACGTTACCGATTGAACCCTTCGCAATATTTTATAGAGCCTTTTCCAACAATTAATTATAAATTAGTACCGTAAACAAAAAAATAGACGTTTTCAGAATGAAATTATTCAATTTTGTGGGCATGGCTATGCTTTGCCTTTCTTTTACGAGCATAAGGGCACAGGATCTGAAGGATCTTAGAGCAAAACCAGATACCATAATTTCTGTACAAAAAGAGCAACCTTTAAATATCAAAACCATTCGTCCGGTGGTACCCAAGCTCAATCTTGAAGTAGATTACTGGAAGCATTGGACCAAGTTTGGTATCAATTTAAACCAGGCATCCTTTAATGATAACTGGAAAGGTGGTGGTGTCGGTTCCATCGCTGTTGGCCTCAACGCCAATCATAAATCAGACTATACGCGGGACAACTTTAATTTTGTGACCGAGGTAGACCTTCGTTACGGTAAGATCAAGAATACGAATAATATCGCTAAAAAGAACAATGACCGGATATTTTGGGATAACAAGTTATCCTATAAATTGTCGGCAAACTGGGCTTTGTTTACATCGGTTACCTTTGAATCGCAATTTGATGCGGGTTATAAGTATAAAACCGTGAATGGCAAAGACACTATAGATTACATTGAAAATGCCTTTATGGCGCCCGCCTATCTAACGGAATCATTCGGTCTTGAATATAAGCCGAGCAATGAGTTTTCGTTACGTTTTGGTACAGGTACCGCGCGGCAGACCTTTATTTTGGATGAGCGAGTAAAACCTCGTTCCGGAGAAGGTTTTTTTCAGAAGTACGGTTATTATAGAGACCCTAACAACCCTACGGTAGGAACAGGGGAACGATTTGGTGTCAAAGAAGACCGTTCTTTTGCGAATGCGCTCGCTTTCCAGCTTACGGGCAACCTGGATAAGAACTTTACGGATAAATTGAATGTGAAGGCACGTTACAATCTCTTCGCGGACTATGAGAAGATTTCGGATCCGACCCATCGTCTGGATGTTACCGTAACAGCAAAAGTGACCCGGGTAATCAACGTCAATCTAAACGGCATTATGATCTATGATCCGGATGTTATTTCAAGAGTTCAGTTGAGCCAGTCGTTGGCCATGGGAATTGTATATAGTTTACCAAAATAATGTTTAGACCAGTGTCAATTGGGATCATACTTGCTGTGTTGATGTCTTTGGCGAGCTGTAAGTCCAAGGGACATGCCGCTGTGTCCAAACCGTTGGTCGCTTCTTTTGCCCCGGCAGTTGTCCTGGAGGAAAAAGTTGTTGAGGTCAAGCCCGATACAAATCAATTGACACCCCAGGAGAGAAAGGTAATCTTCCTGCAGAAAACCGGGGTTCACCCCGAATGGCGTCAAGCAGAAGCTATTCACTATGATGTTCGCAAGCCAAACTTTGTGATTATCCACCATACGGCACAAGATAGCGTCGCTCAGACCATCAAGACATTCCAGGTTCCACGGACCAAGGTGAGTTCACATTATGTGATCGGCCGCAACGGTGAGATTATCCAGATGCTGAATGACTATGTCCGCTCGTGGCATGCCGGTGTTGCAAAGTGGGGATCCATTGTGGACATGAATTCCTGCTCTATCGGAATAGAATTGGACAATAATGGCAGGGAGCCTTTTCCAGATGCCCAGATCAATTCGCTGATGACGGTGTTGGATACTTTAAAATCACGCTATCTGATCCCTGACAATAACTTTATCGGTCATGCAGATATCGCTCCCTCGCGCAAGAATGACCCCAGTGTATTCTTCCCCTGGAAGAAGCTTGCGGAAAGAGGATTTGGTATCTGGTATGATGAAGGCCAACTAATTAGCCCTCCTGATAATTTTAATGCCAGTGATGCGCTTAAAATCATCGGGTATGATACCTCTAACCTAAAGGCAGCGATCGTCGCATTTAAGCGGAAATTTATCGTGCGGGACACAACACCCGAGCTGACGGTGTATGATAAGAGCGTACTTTACAATATTTATAAAAAATACCAATAGGCTTTCTAAAAGCGAATCATGATCCATGCTATCAAATAAGAGGTTGGTATCTCGGTTTATTACATGAAAAGTCCGGATTCATTGCGAATCCGGACTTTTCATATACTATTCGCGGGCCGATTAAAATACGCGCTTTAAATAAAATGCTGATTCGTAATCAGGGTCTTTGTTTACGGGCCGTTTACCGCTACCCTATTTTTTATGGATTGTTGCTATGGATTACTGCTCCTATTTGATGCCGTGGTATCATTTCTGAGCGAAAGCTGTATAAAATACGCGATTATCATTACCGCCACACAGCCGATGAGATTCAGCCATAGAAAAGGGATTTTATCGAGATACCAGATGCCAATAACCATGATCTCAGAGAGGATCGCAGCGATAAAAACGGCTTTCCCCTGAATTTTTTTTAGATAGAAAGCGACGATAAATATTCCGAGTATCGTGCCGTAGAATAAAGACCCTAGAATATTTACCGCTTCCAAAAGATTGCCCAGTCTGTTTGCATAAAGCGCGATAACGACGGTAAAAATTCCCCAGATCAAGGTAAATATACGTGACCAGAAGAGATCCTGCCTTTCGGTTGCGTTGCGGTTTATAAAACGTTTGTAGATATCTATGGTTGTGGTTGAAGCCAGGGAATTAATTGCACTGGCCGTAGAGCCCATGGATGCCAGGAAAATAACGGCGATCAGTAAACCGATCAGGCCTTTCGGAAATGCTTTGGTTACAAACGAAAGGAATACATAGTTATTATCGTTTGTTTCGGCTGCCGGATTGTTCTTCTTGATCAGTGTCAGTGTACTGTCTTTCACTTGCTGCATCTGTGCATTCAGTTGATGCAATGCCGAGCGTGAGGCCTCGATGCCCCCCTGATCTTCCTGATCTAGCGCAGTACTGAGGCCATTGACGAGAGATTCACGCTGTTGGAATAGCTGCGTATGTTTTTGTTCAAGCTCTTGATAGGACGCCGCATATTGACTTTCTTTCAACTTCTGTACTTCGACCTGGTTAAAGAAAATCGGTGGTTGATGGTATTGATAGTAGGTAAATACCAGGACACCGATCAGTAGGATGGCAAATTGCATGGGGACTTTCAAAAGTCCGTTCATAATTAGTCCCATTCTACTCTCTTTTATGGATGAACCGGTGAGATAACGGCCTACTTGGCTCTGGTCGGTTCCGAAATAAGAAAGCTGCAGAAAAAAACCTCCGATCAGCCCCGTCCACAGCGTATAGTTGTTATTCAGGTCAAAAGTGAAGTCCAGTGCATTGGTTTTACCCGATTTACCGGCGATATGAAGCGCTTTAGAAAGACCGATATCTGCCGGGAGCAAATGGATGACGAGCATACCTGCGATAAGCAATGATCCAAAGATAATGCTCATCTGGAGCAACTGTGTATGGGATACAGCTTTTGTCCCTCCATAGGTGGTGTAGATAACCACAAAGCTTCCGATGATCAGGGTCGTTAGTGTCAGGTCGATATGAAGGATAGTGGAAATGATCAGCGACGGTGCAAAGATGGTGATGCCAGTGGAGATACCCCGTTGGATCAAAAATAGCAATGCGGTAAGCCCACGGGTTTTGACATCGAAGCGTTTCTCCAGGAATTCATAAGCCGTGAAGACTTTAAGTCTGTGAAATATCGGGATAAAAGTGATACAGAGTACAATCATGGCCAGCGGAAGACCAAAATAGAACTGTACAAAACTCATTCCCGAAGAGTAAGCCAATCCGGGAGCGGAAAGAAAAGTAATGGCACTCGCCTGAGTGGCCATTACCGAAAGCCCTACATGGTACCAGGGCAAAGAACGATTGCCCAAAAGATAACCATCAATATTTTTTATACCTCTACTTTTATAGATGCCATAAGCGACAATCGACAGAAGTGTTAGTAATAAAACGGCCCAGTCTACTGTACTCATGAATAATGTTTCGTAAAAAAGTACAGAAAAAGGATAAATATAAATAGCCAGATAACGACCATCCAGTAGTAACGTTTCCAGCTATTCATCCTATTTTTATCTATCTGAGGGCTTTTGAGGATAGATAACACTGTTAAAAAAAGCAGCGATAATCAATCCGATAACCGCACCGCCGATGATACTTAAAAATGTTTCATTTGCAGTGAATCCAATTAATGCACCAAATATTACAGCGACCAAAAGGATGATTCCTTTTGCTTTTCCGGCATCTATCGTTGTGCAATTGTTGTCAATCTGATTTTCCATTGTGATATTCTATTTTGATTTTGATAACAAATTTACAAATAATCTGTAAGCTCCGGGAATTCCTGCGGGTAATTGTCTAAAAAAAGATAGTGATGTATAGACAAATTTTCCTTTCCCATAGTCTGCGATCAACAGAGCCCCTTTATGCAACGGTTCACCCGGATCTTGCATGGCGAGGGGTGTACGGTATCTTTTGTCGACATTTTCAGCGAAATACAAACCTCTTTCCTGCACCCAATTGTCAAAGTCGACTTTTGTAATTTTATTGGGATAATTGAAAATCGGATCTTTTTCGTCAAAATGAACGGCGGCAAGTTCATCGGTGACCCGGCTTCTCCCAAGGCTGAATGCATAGGGACCGAAATTTTTTGAAACCAGTCCGTTGCTCACGTTATATTGCTCAACGACAGTGCCTCCGGTATTGACATAGTCAAACAGCTTGTTCTGAATCTGTGCGATATCTTTATTGACATTGAAGATTCTGACACCCAAGATGATCGCGTCATAGCCCGATAGGTCACTTTTTAAAAGCTGTTCACTGGTCAGTATGTCCACTTTGATGCCAATCGCACTGAGCGATTCAGGAATAAGGTCTCCTGCACCATGGATGTAGGCTACTTTTTTAACCGTATTGATCAGGTTGATATTGCTCATTTTTATCGCAACATCAGGAAAGTAAACAATCTCTGGAATATGGTTATAACCAATTGTTTTTATCTCTTTTAGTCTATCCTTTTGATCAACTCGGAAAAGAAGTGTATCAATGGATGAAATAGCCGGATTCAAAGGGCTTATTGTGATTTCTTTTGATAGCCTGTTGACGTCTGGGGTAAACTGCAGTTCAAATGAAGCAGGATTTATTTCCCAGCCTTTTATTCCAATTGGCGTTATATGAAATGACTGTGCGGGTGTCTGTCCATTTTTTTGGAATGAAATATTTACTTTGACAGATTGGGCATTTTGGGTCAGAGCCAGTGGGCTCGAACTCTTTGCTGTGAGCTGTGGCAGAATGACGACCGGATTATAGATTTCGCCACGGACAGGGTCCGTATACTTATATTGTATATGTTGGTCAAATGTGACGGTGGTACCGTTGATCATTAATTCAAAGCGTACTTTTGGATGATTCGGGTTTTCGGGGTAACCGGTGAGATTGAAGTCCCTGACATTAAACTTCCCTTTGGCGTGCGGTTCATTCAGCCAATAGGGTTGTGTAGCGTTTGTCGCACGTACCGAAATAGTATCCTTTAAAAGAAGGTTGCTGACCAGATTTTTATGGATCTCTTTGCCATTGAGCTTCACCAGTTGTACGGTAACATCCGGACGTCTCGCAATAATGGCGTTGTCGACATTGATCTGATCATCCAATGCATAATCCGGGTTTTTTGCGATACTTTCAAACCAGATCCCGCCGCAGGCAAGGATCAATTTTTCGACTTCTTTTTTCTTTTGATCCCGCCAGTAATCATCCTTGATCTGGTCGAGTGCTTTATAAAGCTGGAGCAGATCAGGTAAGGCCGATTCCGGTTTGTCGATCTGATAGTTTTGATTGATTTTTGCGATCAATGATTGTACCGTTCCGCTATTTGGTATTCGTTTCCAGGAAGTATCTATTGCTTCCAACGGAGAAGCTGTTGCGGGGGCACCGTCGACATATTCAAAATATTCAATGGAAGAGCCACGTTGGGCGGCAGATCCGAAGCCCTGGCTTTTGTGGGAAGAGCGGCTATGCGCGGCAATTTCACCGTATGAGGCACCTATCAGCGCATTGTAGTTACCGATGTCCACTTTGAGCTGGTCTTCACGCGTATTGTCCTGTCCGCCAAAGTTAAAGGTATTCCAGAGGAGGCGTTTCGCCTGCCAGGGTTTTACATATTGAAGCTGTTCCGGAAACTGCTTAGGGTCAGCAGCGGCTTTGAATGCTTCATGTGCCAGCATTGCGGAGGCCTGATGATGCCCATGGCCACCCCTGGCATCAGGTGGAAACCTCGTTATGATCAGGTCAGGTCTGAATTTGCGGATCAACCATACTGCTTCGGCGAGCACCCGTTGTTTGTCCCAAAAGTCAAATGTTTCCTCGGGTGTCTTTGAAAAGCCAAAATCGTAAGCTGAAGAGAAAAATTGTTCCCCTTTGTCGATCTTTCTCGCAGCAAGAAGCTCCTGCGTACGGATCAGTCCCAATTCAACGCCTTGTTCGGTGCCGATAAGATTCTGTCCCCCGTCACCACGGGTCAGGGATAAATAACCCGTTCTATATTTTTTCTCCTGGGCCAGCCAGGCGATCAGTCGGGTATTTTCGTCATCCGGATGTGCGGCAAAGTACAGAACGGAGCCTAAAACATTCAATTTTTCCAGGTTGAGCTTAATCTCGGCGGCATTCCACTGGGGATTTTGTGCTTGTACAGTTGACTTTGACAGCATGCTGGCCAATAGAACAATGACAGAAAGAAAGGGTTTTCGCATGCCTAAAGATAAAGATTTCATCCAAAACAGCATCGTTGCGCATTGTAATTTTAATGTATATTATTTGCTGTAAAGAAGGTGAAAATCAGGGAAAATAAGGGCGTTAGCTTAAGATTCGTCTAAAAATAAAAAACGGAAATTCCAACCAAGTTGAAATTTCCGTTTAACAATTAAAATATTTTTTCCTGAAACGAATTTTTAGAGAATAGTTATTTTGTCGCTTCGCTCCAAGTGGCAACCTTTAACATAGTAAATATATGTAGAAAATATTTAGTTCTGTCAGATTCCTTCAATTAGTTTTCCACATTGCTAAATTTTGTCAACAATTTAGCTTTTGGGCAACTAAAAATATGAAAAGAAAGTTTCACTTCAGTGTGTTTAGTCAAGCAAAATTATTTGTCAATTGCTCCTAGAACACGTTTCATGAACATATTTAAGGCGTCTTTTTTCGAATTGCCTTCTTTTATCAATTTATCAACCTCCACGGCACCGTATAGGTTAGAAATTAATTCACCGATCACGTCGAGTTCCTCATCTTTCAATGGAGCTTCTGTAAGAGCTTCCAATGTCTCGATGGTCTCCAGGATATAGTCTACATCATTTTGTTCGATGAATTCTGTAAGATGTTTAATTACTGGCAGCTTCATTGAATAATTCTACTAATGCGTCCAACTTATTTGTTTGTACTTGATTCACCAATTTACCGTTTTTAAATGCAGCAAATGTAGGCAGATTATTGACGTTTGCCAATTTGCGTGATTCAGGAAATTTCTCCGCATCAGCGATGATAAAAGGAACACTCTCGTTTTCACCGGACAATTTCTTGAATTTTGGTTTCATGATTTTGCAGTTACCACACCATGTAGCAGCATACTGAACCATCACAATATCGTTATTGTTTACAATTTCTTGTAAATTATCGTTTTCTAATTCTTGTAACATGATTTTATTATTAAGGTGATTGATGGAGAAATCAACAGGAGCCGGGATAAAGGCCCCTGTTGATAAGACCTGAGGTCCTTTATTGTTAGTGTTTAGCTAAATAATCAGCTACACCTTTTCTGTCTGCATTCATTGCATCTTTACCTTCTTCCCAGTTTGCAGGACATACTTCGCCAAATTTTTGTACGTGAGCGTAAGCGTCGATCAAGCGTAAATATTCTTTCACGTTACGGCCCAAAGGCATGTCGTTTACAGACTCGTGGAATACACGGCCAGTTTCGTCGATCAAATAAGTAGCTCTGTAAGTAACAGCAGATCCCTGTGCCAATGTACCGTACTCAGGATGCTCAACTTCTTGAACGTCCAGGATACCCAATACGCTAGATAAGTTGCGGTTAGTATCAGCTAAAATAGGATATTCAACACCTTCGATACCACCATTATCTTTTGCAGTGTTTAACCAAGCAAAGTGAACTTCGTTTGTGTCGCAAGAAGCACCGATTAAGACTGTATTGCGTTTTTCAAATTCAGCAGCAGCCTCTTGGAACGCATGTAATTCTGTAGGACATACAAAAGTGAAATCTTTTGGATACCAGAACAAAAGTACTTTTTTACCTTCTTTAACTGCTTTTTCGAAAATGTTGATCTGCAAATTGTCGCCTAAATAATCAATTGCATCTACTGTAATGCTTGGAAAACTTTTACCTGTGAAACTCATAATATATCTTTCTTTTTTTGTTGACACAAAGATAAGGCAACCCGGTTCAAAAAGCGAATTGATTTTACCAATACACTATCATCAAAATCTATTATGACTAGAATATAACAATAAGTTTTTATTATATTAATATAAGGTCTTTGAGAGGCGGCGGACCGAACAGGGATTTCTTGAAAAAATAAAACAATTCATACTGGGGTAGTTACAGATTAATGCGTCAAAATAGTTGCACAATTGATGTGCAAAAGCTACTTTTGCGACGTTCTATTTCAAAATAGCGCAATGCTGGAGGGGTTCCAGAGCGGTCAAATGGGACGGACTGTAAATCCGTTGCTTCGGCTTCGAAGGTTCGAATCCTTCTCCCTCCACATTTTTTTCCTTTATAAATTTCACTTTAAATTTTCCTGTCAAAATTGATGAGCATATTGGGCCAACGGCTTATATAACTCCATTGATGGGAGTCTACTGCTGTTGTCCTATAGAACATATTGTAAGGATATTAAGTACTGCCTTTAAAATTTGGTGAATCTATTAAGTCTATTAAGGTATAGCCGGAACTGCCATTGTATATCATTATCGGGTGTTATACCAGCGGTGCGGTGGCAGTTGAGGTTATTGTCGGGATTCCTCACCGAATTGCTTTTTGCTTCTGATCACGGAGTCCGGCAAAAAATATAGCATGGATTTTCAACTTGCTATTGACTTATTTATAAAATAAACCTAAGTTTGGCTTTTGAAACGGCCCCGTAGTTCAACGGATAGAATAGATGTTTCCTAAACATTTGATAGCAGTTCGATTCTGCTCGGGGCTACATAAGGAGAAGTGATGCCAGCAGTTTCGCTTTTCAATTGCAGGAGAAATACGATAAAAGTTATTTCTCCTGTTTTATTTTAATGGATAATCATCTTCGCTATTTGTATCGTTATTCCTCCCATCAGACAGTCGGTCTCCTGTCAGAATGTTTTCTTTCAGAAAAACTGTTGGTTTTCAAAATAAAATATTGGGGACAATCTTTCGTTCATGCTAAATATGGGCGTAGCAGACGAAAAACACCCTGATAATTGGTCGCCACAAGACACCAATAGAAGCAGCGAAGTTCAAAAATCAGCAAAAAAAAGAAGAATGTATTCCCAAATACCAGTTGGATTAGGTATTAGACGGCGTTTCTTTAAATAGAGATAGCCTTCCGACCATGCCAAACATGAGTAGGCCAAAGCAGGCGAAAACACCATAGGAATAGCGCAAACTAAATGCTTCTGCGATATAGCCGATCAGTGGCGGCCCCATTAAAAACCCGAGATAGCTAATGCTGGAAACCATGGCCAATGCCACGCCCGATGGTACATTTTTATTTTGACCGGCGATACTATAGATAGACGGTACATTACAGGCGACACCAATACCCACAAGCATAAAAGCAAGCGTGCATATAATAAACTGAGGAAAAATGACCGAGGTCATCATGCCTACGAACATCAGGAGTCCGCTATATTGTAAGGTTCTTTTACGTCCCAGCTTACGGATCACGGCGTCGCCCACAAAACGGCCCGTTGCCATCATGATCATAAAAGAAGCATAGCCTACAACAACGAGTTTTTCGGGTGCATGAACGATTTCCTTAAAGTATACCCCGCTCCAGTCAAACATGGCGCCCTCGGTTGCCATGCTGAAAAAACCGATGATGCCCAGTTGTAAAAGACTTCCCTCAGGTCTGGAAAAAAAGCTTCGCCGTTCTTTCTGTGGTGATTTTCCCGGAACCAGATAGCGTTGATTGATGAATGTATTGCCGATGACCAAGGCCAATATGATCAAAAAATGTGATAAGGTATCCAGGCCGAGGTTCATGGTGAGCAGCCCGACCAATGCGCCTGTAAATCCGGCGATGCTCCAAGCGCCGTGGAAAGAAGTCATAATTGACTTTTTATAGATCTGTTCGGTAGCTACCCCCTGGGTATTGACCGAGATATTGCACATATTTCCCGTTACGCCAAAAAGAAAGAGAATAGCTCCCAGTTGCCAGGCATTTTGAGCAAAGGCGATGGAGCATAAGACCAATGCATAAGCAATCGGTACGATACGCAGCACTTTGGCGCTCCCATATTTGGTGACCAATTTACCCGAAAGGGCCATTGTGACCAGCTGTCCTATGGGAAGCATCAATAAAATGGTTCCCAGCTGCCCTTCGCTCAGATGAAGACGCTCCTTGATGACCGGAATACGGCTTGCCCAGGAGGCGAAAGCAATACCCTGACAAAAAAAGAAAAGAGATACTGCAATCCGAATGCGATTGCGTTTATTATAAAGATCTTCCTCTGAGAGAGTTAGCATAGTGTCCATAGTTCCTGATTTGAGGGTGCAAAGTTACGGATAAGTATTTCATTTTACGACAGGATCAATAAAGAAATTTATTCACTCAGTCCCGAAGGAACATCATCGCTAAAGCTTGGCAAGAGTAGAACATGACAATAAAGACTGTTGAAAATTATATCTAAAGCAAGTGAAAATTATCTTCTTTAATTTTGCTTTATGGCAGCCAAGGTTGTGATAATTATCTTCTTTCATGCGCTTGTGTAAATTTTACTATGTTAAACGCTTTATTATTAGATTGATACATATTCTATAATCAAACCCGATCCTACCCTATGCTACTTGATCAAGTTGGCATAAGTTGAATTTACCAGCCTTTCTTTACTTTAAATATACGAAGTTGTTCAAACAAGACCTACTCATGTCAGGTTAAAATACAATCAAAATGTAAAATTCGCAATACGTCAATAGTTTTTCGATAACGTATCCTATTTTTGTTAAAGGCAAACAATTATTAGCCTCCTAGATAAATGATAAAAAAACTGCTTTTGAGTGCAGTTCTGGCCTACGGCGGAACTGCTTATGTCGTTGCGCAGCAACCGACATTTTTGTCTCATCCAACATTGACACCCGATGGGAAGGAGATGGTATTCAGCTATGAAGGAGATCTTTGGAAAGTAGCGAGCCAAGGAGGTGTTGCTGTCCGGCTTACGGGTATGGAGGGTAACGAAATCAACCCCCGAATCTCTCCGGACGGTAAATGGTTGGCATTCTCGGCCAATCAAAATGGGAATATGGATATTTATGTCATGCCTTTGGCTGGCGGAGATATCCGTCAGTTGACAGCACATGATGCCTCGGATGAGGTGGACAGCTGGAGCTGGGACAGTAAATCACTCTATTTCACTTCCTCTCGTTATAATCGTATGGGGGCTTATCAGGTGTCTCTGGACGGTGGAACGGCAACACGCCTATTTCCGCATTTTTTCAACTATATCAGTGGTGTCGTTCCTACACCTTCGGGGGAGCTCCTGTTTAACGATAGCTGGGAAGGATACAGTTCGGCAAACCGCAAACGCTATAAGGGAGCATTTAACCCAGATATCCGTTCCTATAATCCCAAAACAAAAGCCTTTCAGCAATATACAGACTATGTTGGAAAAGATCTTTGGCCAACAACAGATCAAAAAGGAAACATATACTGTGTTTCGGATGAAAACAACGGCGAATACAACCTGTATCAGCTCAGCGGCAAGGCCAAAACAGCGCTAACAAGCTTTACAGAATCCATTAAACGTCCTTTTGTATCAGCAAATGGCGATAAAATCGCATTTGAAAAGGGGTATCAGCTTTATATTTATGATGTCGCCGGAAAAAAAACGGTACAGCCCAATATCGCATTAAACCGCAATCAGGTACTTGGCAAGCTGAAGGAATTCAATATCTCGGGCAATATCAGTGATTTTGACGTTTCGCCCGACGGAAAAAAGATAGCCTTTGTATCCAGAGGCGAGCTGTTTGTTTCCGATAGTGAAGGTAAATTTGTGCGTCAAATGCCGGGCAAAGGGGAGCGTGTCATGGAAGTCAAATGGCTCAAGGACAGTAAAACCCTACTTTATAGTCAAACCTACCAGGGATATCAGAACTGGTTTTCCCGTACCGCAGATGGAAAAGGCGAGGTGAATCATCTGACCGAAGACCTTCGAAATAACCGCGATATTAGCTTTAACGCCGACCGAACGAAAGCGGTATACCTAAGCGGCCGCGATGAGGTACGAACATTGGATCTAGGGAGTCTAAAAAGCCAGACCGTGATTAAAGACGAAATCTGGGGCTTCCAGAATTCTTCGCCCTCATTTTCGCCCGACGGTAATTATCTGTTATTTACGGCAATGCGCAATTTTGAACAGGACATCTTTGTCCATAACCTCAAGAGCGGGCAAACGACCAACCTGACCAATACCGGTGTCTCCGAGACCAACCCCTATTGGTCTCCGGATGGGAAGTATATTTATTTTGCGAGCAACAGAACCAAGCCTTCATACCCTACGGGAATGCAAAACTCGAGCATCTTCCGTATGGCGCTGACCAATTTTGACCAACCGTATCGCAGTGCCAAGTTTGACGAATTATTTGCCCAGCCCGCAGTAAAAAAAGATTCGGTCGCAAATAAGCCGAAAGCGCCTAAAAAAGAAAACGACGCCAAGGATAAGAGTAACTCGAATGCAGATAAAAACAAGCCGGCAGCTCCCGGTTCAGAACCGAAGAAAACGGTCTTGGTACAGCTTGATCTTGAGGGCTTGCGGGATCGTATCGAACAGGTCAGTCCTGCATCCGGGACACAGTACAGCCCTTTGGTGATCCAAAAAGCAGACAAGACTTATGTGTTCTATTCGTCTGACCATGAGGGCAAATTCAGCGCTTACCGTACCGTATATGAGCCATTCACGGCTCCTAAAACTGAAAAGGTAATCGAAGGTGGCATGGGACGGGTACAGGAATCGGCAGACAAGTACTTTGTGCTGCACCGAGGTACCATACAGAAATACAGTCTGGAGGGAAACAAGCTCGATGCGATAACCATGAGCTTTAAATTCAACCGAGACCTGGAGAAAGAATTTAACCAGATGTTTTATGAGACCTGGGCCAATCTGGAAGAGAACTTTTATGACAGTAATTTTCATGGGGTAGACTGGACGGCAACCAAAAAGAAATACGAAAAATATCTGCCCGGAATCAATGACCGTAATGATCTGCGTATTCTCTTGAACGATATGTTGGGCGAGCTCAACTCATCACACTTGGGCTTTAGTTCCACGGGGGCTGAAGAACGTAAACCTTTTGGCTTCGTGACCAACGAGATCGGAGTGGAATATGATAGCGAAAACCCTTATAAGATCAGCCGCATTGTAGGCAATGGGCCGGCGGCAAAGAAAGAGGTGGATATTAAAGCGGGTGATGTGCTGGTCGCTGTCAATGGTGTTAAAATAAACACAACGGCAGATCGGGACAGTTATTTTACATGGCCATCAATGGAAGAGGAAGTGCAGCTGACGCTAAGCCGCAATGGCAAAGAGGTTCATACCAATGTGCGGCCGATTTCCAGTACAGTTTTTAGGGAATTGATTTACGATGAATGGATCAAGGATAACCGCAGCCGTGTAGACAGATTGAGTGACAATAAGATTGCTTATTCACATATGAAGAATATGTCGGGCGGAGAATTGCAGCGTTTTCTTATCGATATGGCTGAGCAGGAAAATAACAAGCAAGGAATTATTTTGGACTTACGTTATAATACCGGTGGAAATGTGCACGATGAAGTATTGCGTTTTCTGTCGCAGCGGCCTTACCTACAGTGGCAGTATCGTGGTGGAAAACGAGCGCCACAAAGTAATTTTGCGCCCGCTGCCAAGCCGATTGTGCTGTTGATCAATGAACAGTCTCTGAGTGACGCAGAGATGACCGCGGCCGGATTCAAAGCCTTGAAACTGGGTAAAATCATTGGTAATGAAACTTACCGCTGGATCATCTTTACCTCAGGTAAGGGACTGGTCGACGGGTCTTTCTACCGCTTACCTTCCTGGGGTTGCTATACGCTGGACGGTCAGGATCTGGAGCAGACAGGTGTTGCACCTGATATTTTTGTAAAAAATACAGTTCAGGACCGTATGGAAAATAAAGATCCGCAGCTGGAGCGGGCAGTGAAAGAAATCTTAGCCGATCTCAAGTAATATAGTAACAATTATAAATGACTGCAAGCTGGAGGGAATACCCCTCCAGCTATAGCAAGATTAATTCCCCGACGGCCTCTTTACAACTATTTAAAATTATTTTATTCCGCTCTTGTGAAATTTTGATCTTTTGTGCATCCCTTCTCAAAACATAAAAGGAATAGACATGGAAAAGATCATATTACAAGTAAAAGAATCCTGCATAGCGGATTGGGGCAAAATGACAGCACAGGAACAAGGACGCTTTTGTGGCAAGTGCGAAAAGATAGTCGTTGATTTCTCGCAGATGAGTGATCAGGAAATCGTTGATCAGATCAAAAAATCCAGTAAAGGGCTTTGCGGTCGTTTTTATGAAGATCAGCTGTTACGTGAATTGGATGCCAGTTTTTCCTTTGCAAAAAATCCGGTATGGCTTAATAGGTGGAATGGTATTGCTGCCGGACTGATGCTAATCGGTTCATTGAGCTTACCTGCGGTACAGGCGCAAACCTTCACAACAGGAAAAGTGGCTGTGGTACAGACAAAAGATGTAGCAGCGACCGAATCTGTAGAAAAACTGACTATTCCAAGCCAACCTCTGAAAAGTGAACCTGCATTGTCAAATCAGGATAGCATTAAGGTAAAGATCTCAGGAAAAATTGTATGTGCTTCTGGCGAGGGCAGCATGACGGGGACTGACGTGTCAATTGGAGATTACCATACGAAAGCTGGTGAAAATGGCAGCTTTGAGTTTTGGGTACCACAATCCCTATTTAGTAAAGATCAGGAACTACGTGCACAAATGATCGGGTATAAGACTGTTGTTGTTCGCTTAAAAAAGGGCAACAAGAAAGCTATAAATAAGCCTATTAAGATGGAGGTTAGACCAATGATTATGGGGCTTATTGCTACTTCAGATCGGTAGGGACTAGGCCACATGAAGGTGCTCTATTTTTTGCTTGGCTGTAAGTGAGTAACGGTCGAAGCACCGAGATGACCAGCAGACTTTTTTGACAGTTTATAAGTGCATATATGTCTAATCTGGACTTTGCCGACGAGGTTTTAATTGTTATCGCATGTGATATAATTTTGCGGGACCAATGGGTGAACGTACATTTAAGGCGATCGAAGCCATGGAACAAAAAATGGAAGACAAAGAATAAAAAATCTCCTTTTATACTTGACTTTCTCTCCGCTGAATCTTACATTTGATTTATCGAATGACTTCGTAGCTCAGTTGGTAGAGCAACAGACTCTTAATCTGTGGGTCCTGAGTTCGAGCCTCAGCGGGGTCACTTTCAAAAAAGCCGTTTTACAAATGTAGGATGGCTTTTTTGTGCCCTTATAATGCCTTTAAAGCGATTTTTTGCATTTATGCCATGCCGAGAAGTTATAAAATCTATTAATTACTTCTTTGTTCAAAGATACTAAAAAATGGTCATTTTAGGACCTTTTTGTCTCGCAAAGTGTCTCACTTTGTCTCACTTTTGTCTCGCAAAATAGTGAAAAATCAATATTGAACTTCTTTTGGTATACTTCAAGCTTCAAAATGTATAGACAAATCTATTGTTAGAACAGTAGTTTAAAAAATATTGTTAATTAACCTTGTTTTTTGAGCCTTAAACAGGCTTCTGTTCTCGCAACTGTTCTCGCTAATTTATATGATAAAACCTCCTTTCTTTTTGTATAAAGTTAAGAAGGTTTTTTATTTTTTTTAATTTTAACGAGTAGGGAACCAAATGCTCTCTAATTGAATAAGACAAGAAAGTTGTGAGAACCCAAAATTTTTAAGGGGTATAAAATATAGAAATGAGTTCTCAATAGTCCTCAAAAATAATATGGATGCGTAATCCATCGGGTAATATCCCCTATTCTATTAGAAAGTGTTTCGTCATCTAAATACCCTCTAAGATATTAAGCCAGTTCTTTTGCTCGGGATCCCAGAGTGTTGAGAGATTAGCAAGTATGACTCAATGACCCAGAAAAAATTAATCGCTATATTTATCGTGGTAAGAATTGAAAAAATAAACCTAGTTATGATATCATTTCACGAAATCAACCATCATTGGAATTACTTTTTAGCAATAGAAAAAGATTTAGAAAACTTATCTAGATATATCGAATTTTCTGAAAATAATCTTCAAACATATTCTATTGAGATTGCTCATATTTTATTATCATCTTCCTCGGAAGTAGATGTAATGCTTAAACAGTTTTGTAAGCTGATTGAACCAAGTTCCAACCCCAATAATATTAATGATTACAAGACCATAATATTGTCTTCAGGATCAGATATTGTGAATCAAAAAATTTCGATTAATAGATATGGATTAGAATACAAACCATTTGAAAATTGGATAACTGATGGTGAAAACCCCGTTTGGTGGAAGAGTCATAATAACGTTAAGCATAACCGTAATAAATATTATTATCAGGCTAATTTACAAAATGTTATTAATTCTGTTGGGGCTTTATTACTTGTAAATATTTATTTTTATGAAAAGCAATTCTCAGTAAACGATGGTAAAGAAAGTATTGGACTTTTAGAAACAACAAGTAAATTAAAACCGGAATCTTCATTTATAAAAATCCCTTCTGAATATTATTATAAATACTTAGTTGTAAGGAGCTCGAAATGATTCTTCTGCTCGCCGTCCTGCGAGTTGAACGAAGGTCGTTGAAGAAAAGTGCGAAGCACGATTCAACGATATCTATGAAATAGACGAAGCTTCTTGGCGGTATTTTTGAAAAGAGGATTGTGACCTGGGCTTATCAAAAATAGTGACAAGAGCGAAGCCTGAGAGAACAGCAGGCGAGCCAAACTCTAAAAACGGTTGGATTTTGAATGTGCATGCAATGCTTATTCAAAAGACAAAAGAGTTTTTATGAAGTGGAGGGATTTATAAAACATTAAGTATGACAAACAGCGAAGCTATAAATATGAAATTTTATGAAATAAGGTTTCATATTTATGAAGTTTGGCGTATCTTAATGGCAGAAATTCCGAAACGGAATGCCATTTTACCAATGTTTACAATTTGATAAAATATTATTTTAAACAGTTTTTTTGATAATATACTATCGAAAACAAAATGTTACTTTTGCAGAATGTATGATTTAAAAAACATAGAGACTTGGGAATCAAAGTTTGGATTGCTGCCAATCAAATTAGACCCTCTTATTCAGGAGGATAAGTTTCTGATGTTAAATGGAGGGGTTGGAGATTTTTGTTTGAGAACTTCGTCTTTTGAAAAAGGGAATATTGAGCAAATTTTCCAAGAATCATGGTCAACAAATACAAAAAACTTTTTATTTATTGGTGAAGATTCTATTGAAGTAACCAATTGGTATGATAGCAAGATAGAAAATATTTCTAAAAGCAGAGTTAACTTAAATCTTGAACAATTTTATAAATATTTATCATCCAAATCATATAAAACACAAAATGATGTTGTTCCCTTTATACTAGATATATTCAGACAACTTCGAAATATTACTTTTGAAAAGCAAGATTCTTCTGAAGCGATTAATTTATTATTTCATTTACTAATAAGTTTAGAAGAAGATTACACTCATATTGATACGAAAAAATGGGGAATATCTGAATCAAATTTTCCAGATAAATTTGACTATTTCGTAGGGCTTATAAATCAAGGTGTGAGAAATATTAAGCCCAATCTAGATCTTATATTGAGGCACACTTCTGGAGTCTTATTTCAAGAGGCACATCGTGAAGTGATTTATTTTAATCCTCAGAGAGATTTATTTGGGGGTGTTTCTAGTAGATTAGAAACGAAATTAGATGCATATTCGAGTATCCATTATACACCACAATATATTGCTAGAAGCATCGTTGAAAATGCACTTAAATCATTTGATTTAGAAACTAAAGAAATAAAAATTTTAGACCCTTCATGTGGTTCCTCAGAGTTTTTAATAGAGGTGCTAAAACAACTGAAAAATAAGAATTACAATGGGAAGATCACTGTAAAAGGGTTTGATACCTCAGATAGTGCTATTAGAACATCGAACTTTTTATTGACGTATGAGAACCGTAAACAGTGGAACAATGAAATTGTAGTCGAAATAAAGAAGGTCAAAGATTCTTTGATTGAAGATTGGGGGAAAAATGATATAATATTGATGAATCCTCCATTCGTTTCTTGGGAATTATTGAAGGAGAAAGAGAGTCGCGATAACGTCTTAAATATTTTGGAGGATGTTATTAAGAGAGCTCGACCAAATCAAGCGACAGCTTTTTTTTATAAAGCTTGTTTATCGCTTAATGATGGTGGCATAATTGGGTGTGTTTTACCAACATCTATATTTAACTCGGAGATTTACCAAGAATTAAGAATCAAACTTAACAATGAGTTATCATTTAAGGTTTTAGCAAAGCTTGGAAACTATGTTTTTGAGGATGCTTTAACTGATGTTAGTTTATTTATTGCAACAAAGGCACATTCGATATTATTACCTCAACTGCTATGGACGAGAAATGAAAAGGGTGTAGTTCAGGATGCGTTAAGGGAATTTAGAAAAATGAATTCAAATAATGAACTATCTGTTGATAGTAAGTCTTATAGCATTTATACTCCTTCTCATTTTCCAATTTTGAATAAGAGCTGGAAGATTATCTCCCTGAGGGAGAACGAATTTATAAAGGAGCTTGGTATTTTTAATAAAGCTGAAAAATTATCTCCTATTTCAGAGGTTTTTGATATCAATCAAGGAGCTCTTTTAGGAATAAAAAATGTTTTCAAGATTTCTTCTGATGACTATGAATTATTGCCAAAGCAAGAAAAAAAATATTTTCGCCCCATTTTGACTAATAATTCGATTAGAAACGGAAAAATTTCGGTGTATGAATATGTTTGGTTCCCATATAATAAAAGCGGTTTAATTTTTAAAGATGAAAATGAGCTAGAGGATTTGAGTTTTTTTAAAACAAATCTTTTGCAAAATAAAGAGATACTTGAAAAGAGAGCTGGTATCACTCATTGGTGGGCATTGACGAGACCTAGGAACTGGCAATTTATTAAAGAGCCTAGGTTATTTTCTTCAAGATTCGGAAGTTCAAGTTCATTTGGTTTTGATAAAGAAGGGAACTGTGTAATTGAAGAAGGTAATGCTTTCATTCCAAAAAGAACATTTGATTCTGCCGATTATTATTTTTATTTGGCTTGTTTTAGTAGTAGTGTATTTGACTTATTACTGTCGATATATTCTAAACCGATAATGTCGGGTTATGATCTTGGTAAAATTCAAATCAAAAATATTCCTATTCCGAATATTAATAAAAATTTATTAAAACAAGAACCTGCTTATTTAAAATTAGTTCAACTTGGTGAAGAGTTGCAAAATGGAAATTCTATTGTTAAGCCAGTTATAGATGATATTTTGAGGTCCTATTTCTATCCGAATTTTTAAATATTTATGAGTGATTTTTTAGGAATTGTCGAAGCAATAAATAAAGAATGTAAGGTTTTATTTATTGAAAATTTTAAACTGTTGCCTTCAAAGGGGCATCATAATATTTATGTATATAGAACTTTTGGAAACGCTTCGGCTTTAAATAGATATGATTATGAACCCGTTAAAGTGTTAAGATGGTTTGATAATTTTTGGGTTTATGTTGAGGTCAAATTTATTATTGAAAAATCGAAAATAGTCAATAGAAATATTGAGAATACTCACACAAACATATCATTATCTGTTTATGAAGGACAAGAAGGGGATGATATGAAAATACAACTATTCCGTGCTGAATGGGATGATATGAATAATCCAGAGGAGAAACACTCACAGCCACATTGGCATATAACTTCCAGTCAAGCAATTGAGAAAACATTTGAAGAGTATTCCAGTCATTTTGATGATGGTGATTTCATTTCTTTATTGGAGAAGGAAAAAGATAAAGTTTTTGATGTAAAAAAAATCCATTTTGCAATGAATGGTAACTGGCAAGATAATCAGACCCATGTACACCCGATTAGGAGTGCCGATCAGGTTACGAAATGGCTCAAAGGATTACTTGCCCATATAAGACTAGAACTAGTATAATATTTATATAATCATTATTGAGAAACAGCTTTAAAATTTAAAAAAGTGTTTCCATATTACAGATTAACAATCTTTTAAGTCCAATTAGTATGAATAGAATGGTTAAAGTAAATATTTAACATTGTTGCAAAGAAATCCTAAATAGACCATTATAAAAATTTTAAATCCCACTCACGAAACCCTCCAAGTTTCAAGTGAGTGGGATTTTTAGTTAGATGTAGGACGAGTTATAAAGGTAGATGTAGGACGGTCGAAATCTTCTCTTACCAAAAGCGAAGCCACCTCGGCAGAAAAGAACATTTATTCTTTAATATCTCTTTTTTGACCAAAATCCCTTTTTCAAAGGTTAAATGGATCTCTTTCTTGTACACTGTATCGCAATAATCCTCACTAGTAAGCTTTACACGCTGTATTAATCTTATCTCTCCTGAAAACCATTCAGCAAAAACGTTCTGCTGATTTGGAAACAGATGATTAAGGCTAATACTTTTGGTCTCGTAGCATAATTCAGGGCTGAATTCATTTTTTTCAATTTGATAAATTCTGATCGCTCCAGAAAAATGAGTTAGAAACAACTTATTGTCTGAAATGACCCATAATCCACTATAACCCCTCCAACAATTAGAAGCTATTGGTTGAAATTCAATATTCTGCGTTTGTAAATATTGATCCAATGGTTCGGCATAGAGACCTTGATACCTTTTTCCTTTATAAATGAATTCTTCGGGTTTTTGTGCCGTCATACTTGTTGGTTTAATGCCTCTCGAAATGAGAGGCATTGTCATAATTTATTAAGTAGGGTAAATAAGTTAATCCCATTCATCCTCGGCAGAAATGCGCATTTCTATGAAGATTATTATTAATGCGTCGATTATCCAAAATGCAATTGTGCCTTCTTTATCAAAATTGAAGATACTTACTTGAAATACCCTTGTTATCGAATGAATGAAATCTTGTTCAGCTTTTAAAAGATATAACACAAAGCCGATGACGATTGACAATAGATAAGACGCGATTAGTAAAACGATTGTTATAAAAAATGGGGCCAGCAATTGAGCCATTCCTTTTGAATGCATACTTAAAAGTTTAATATTAGGATGAAGAAGTGTGAGGATTATTCACACTGATAATTATATTTATAGATATCTGAGCTGTTCGGAATAACTTCTATAACGTTTCCACTTTGGTCGGCTTTAGAATCGTAATATCGAGTTTTATTATCGGTATTATTAATAGGAGGAGTCATAGATTCCACCATATTTTTCGATGTAATTCCAAAATAACCCAGTGAATACAGGAGATTTTCACTGTCATCAACAGAAGATGCATTTTCAAATAATTCTAGATATGCTGAGTTATAAAGTGGAGCTTTAAATTTTGTGAAAGTGAATGTTTCTGTAAAAGTTCCTTTCAAGGTCTTTGGCTCATTTAATAATGAGGTTGTTCCCACGATTTTCACCAAATTTCCATTCTCATAAATCAATTCTCGTGTAGTTTTAGTTGGGCCATAGAAATAATTGTCATCCTCAGATGTTATCAATGCTAATTGATTTGATGAATTATAGGAGTAATTGACCTGAGGTTCATTGGTATTGTAGGGATTCTTTCTAAGTGTGTTTATAATTAAACCTTTATTGTTCAATGTGTAAATTACATCGAGATCATCCTCAGAATATTTAATGGTATTGCTTTCATATGTAAATCTGCCAAATTTTATCGTGTTTTTATATTTCTTCTCAATCTTAGAAACTCGATTTTGTGAATCATAATAGAACGTAGATGTCTCCTCATAATAAGTCCCTTGAGGCCCTTCACCTATTAATTGCACAAAAGACAATGTTTTACAATTCTTATTTTGTGGGTGTTCTTCGTCTGTTGGATTATTCTTAGAACAGCTTACAAATACACTGACGATCAGTAATAAAAAAGATATTTTTTTCATAAAATCTAATATGTATAAACCGCTTTGCCCAGAACGGTAGATCTTGATAAAGCGATGGGCATGAAATGTCGCTTATAAAAGTAAATTCATTTGTGAGTTGGGTTTTACGGGAATCCGTACTGTAATGGTCAATTCATTTAGGATGCTGATTTAACATCGATTCATCCCCTATCGATCGGTTAATAATAAAAAAGCGTGGGACGTAACCTAGAGCTGAATTGCTGAGAGAGGTACCTAGGAGAACCCTGCACAAACAAAACAGATAGGCACGTCCCACGCTTATATATAGCGTAGAACGTCACCTTATCCGCTCTTGTTGTGCAATTGAAAATTTCCTAGGTTTTCTCTTTCACAAGAACTTCAAGCTAACGCTTTATTTCTTCAATATTTTAATACAATACAAAGATAAATAATTATTGATTATCAATGTCAAAATATCCTTCATCTTTTAAACTGAGGTATTTGTCAGGCGTTACTATCAGATGGTCGCAGATTTCGATATCTAAGAACTTGCCTGCATCAATTGCTTTCTTTGTGATTGCTCTATCGGCAGAACTTGGTTGTAATTGCTCCGATGGATGATTGTGTGCCAGTATTATTTTAGAAGCAGATGCTTTCAGCGCAATGGAAAAGATAACTTTCATATCCACTGGAACGAAATCCTTGCCTCCTCTTGCTAGGTCTATAATTCCTAGTACCTTGTTCACATTGTTAAGCAAGATAACTTTAAACTCTTCTAAAAAGCTCATAACTGATCTGTCCCAGACCTGCATCAATATTTTGTAGGCTTGTTGTGAATTGGTAATTAATGGACATTCTGAAATTTTAAATTCGGGAACGAACTCGACCCGAATTTCTGAAACATTTAGTAGATTTTTCATGGTTTGATTGTGTTTTTAATAAATGATTTCCAAGTAGGTTGACGTCGGGGGATGATAATTTACACCTGTCGTGCGTAAAACACATATATTAGATTCAATGGCTGTGCATTAACTTCGGATTATTTGCCAAACAGTGCCTTATTCTATTAGAGAGGGGGCGTTTATAAAAGGTAGGTATATAGGTATTTACGAATTAGGTAAAAAACAGATTACTATAATTATTTGATATATAGCGAAATAAAGTGGATGACTTTTCTAGACTAGAAATGCCCTCTAATTGAAAAAGCAATATTTTTCGGTTGGGATCAGGTTATTATATTAACCGCTTTCAAGACACCTGCAAAGCAAAAAACAGGCTCAAAAATTTCATCCTCCGTATGGATTAGAAATTTTTGAAATCCTGTTTTTATATCGATGATTTGAGAACAGTAATTTTCCCCAAAAGCCCCTTTTTAGGGGCCGGGAATTTACTGTTCCGACAGGCTATTTATGTGATAAGATAGTATGCTTCCATATTTTCTTCTCTTTTCTTCTTTCACTTATATCCATAAAGTTTCGAGCTTCTTCGATGGTGGATCTGATTGAGAGGTTATGTTTTTTAATCAAAGTACTAAAAACATTCCTTAATTCTTTACCTTCAAATTTGGATCCAATAGGGAAGGTATTTCTCATTTCCTCTATGAATTCAAAATCACTTCGTTCGGCTTCTATACGCTTCGCTTTGATTAGTTTTTCAACATCCCTTTTTGTGTTGCATCCATCTAATTCTTCCATTAATCCCAATTCAGCAACCTTAATAAGTTCAGAATAGTAGAACCTGTAGGATGAATAGATTTCCGCATGAATTCTCTGGCTTTTACCATCGTCTTTACTCTTTTCATAAGCGGTCATTATCCTTTTAAAATCCCCTATCCTAGACTTATATGTCTTAAATACTTTGCCAGTAACTATGTCATCCGAGCTTACGTAAAAGGGCTGACTGGTATGATTGACTTGAAAATAGTTGATATCGGTATTTATAATCCTTGTTTTTATATACTCATTTACAATGGACTCCTCTTCAGTATAATAGTACTTTGTCCGGTTATGATAAATGAAATTATCATATTTGAAATAGCTCTTTTTCCCGAATTCGTCCAGAAATTCATTGAAAGGGAGAGTTTTTAAAGTGAGTTTTAATACTTCCTTTACAGCCTTATTAGTTGTTGTCCTCTCATACTGAAAAATGGTGTTATAAATTCTTTCTGCACAATTTAGAAACGTCTCAGCGTCATCGATAGATTTACAGTTCAGGTTTTTATCAAAGTTTGTTAAGATGGATACGTTTGTCTGACATGCCCGATTTCTAAATCGTCCAATTATCTGTATCGCATCAGAATGAGGGTCGATCACCGAATGCTCTGCAATATTGAGGTCTGTAATAATATATACGTCGGCATCATAAGCGATATTTATATCAACGGCCGTGAAAAATCGACAGGTAAAGAAGTTGAATTTCTTAAAAGTATTTTCTTCAATTTCAGCGTAGGCTGATACGCTTTCGCTGATACCATCAAGAGCTTTTTCAGAACAATAAATTGCGCTCTCAGATTTGATTTTTAGGAGGTTTATTATTTTCTCCACACCTCTAGTACTATTGAAAAATATGAATTTCTTATTCTGAGAATCTTTCGCAAGGTTATTGAACAACTCATACACATTATTTGTAGTGTATAAATTTATAGGCTTAGCAATATCATAATCTGGTATTATTGATATTTCTTCAAATCCGTTTTCTATAAACCTCGGATCTGATGGTCTGACGGCTGTAGCTGAAATAAAGGACTTTCCCTTGTGATCAAAAAAGTAACCTAAGGGGTTTACAATATCCTCTCTATAATCAATATCTTTCGTTACTTTATCGCATTCGTCAAATAATACAAAGAAATCTTCTAAAATATTGTAAGGGGTCTGGTTAAACCATGTTGCTTGCATTATCTTGATGTATGATTCCGGTGTTACAATTAGCTTTTTGTATTCAATTGAGGTATCGTTGAGATATTGCTCAATCATCTTCACCGAAACGTCCTTATAAATACCCAAAGCCTTGGTGTGTGTACGACACTTTTTTATAATAACAGGAACATTTGGTTCGATGATTATAGAGTGGCGTTTTGCTTTAAGTTCCAATGTAGTTGCACCAATTCCAGTCAGGTTTTTATAAATAATAGTATTCGATGGAATTTCTGGAATAATATCGCCTAAAAATTGATTTTTTGAAATCTTTAGATTTTTCATCTGAATTTAAATTAGGGGGAGGTTTCCCTCCCCTTTTAGATTAAAGTTGTGTTTCGGATTCTTTTTGGTTTTTAATCGCTTTTGCGTTGTTTTTGATGATTTCAAAGTCATTATTTTCTTCATCAGCTGAGGCCTCTGCGATCAATCCTTCAAGATCAACTTCAATTTTATGTGTTGCTAATAAGGCTCTAAATTTATCAAAACCATCAAAGCAGATAACTGTATAGCTGGTTCCGCCACCATTTACAAATCGAAGATTTACGTAGACAAATGTGATTTGATCTTCTTCTGTAGTGTAATCAAATGGAGATAGTTGTATTGGCACTCCATTCTGTAAATCTGAGAATAATTTTTCCAGTTTACGTTTCTCAAATTTTGATAATTTAGAAAGATGCTCTGTAAAAGATACTTTCGTTATAATCCCATTTTTAGGGTTATTTTCAACAAAAAAAGTTTTGTTGTTAATAGATTTTATTTTAAAATCTTTCATCATCTAATCGTGTAAAAATAATATTTTTGTCAACCCAGTTCGTCTCCACATCAACACTTGGCGCCTTATTGTTTTTGTGTTATCCCTTTCGGACAATACAAAGGTGCAAACAACGAAATAGGGGGCAATCTTTTCGTTTTTTAAAGATCACCCCCCATTGAAAATAAGGTTAAAAAAATCTTGAAGGAATTTACATTTTCAGCAAATCTTTTATAAAATCCTCCTTTTCCGAATAATTGCCGGATGGAGGTATGAGCTTGGGTGAATCAATTGGAATCATACCAAAAAAGCGCATAGCAGAAAAGATATATAGATGCTTTTGTTTCATCATTGGGGCGACCTTGGGTCCGGCTTCATCGATTAAAATATCCAAGAATTTCATGAGAGATTTGGCAACAAGACTGCTAAAGATTCTCCTAGCGGATTTATTTTTGCTTATTTTAAATACGCACATCTGTTTATGCAATCTTATAAAATATTCCAATGTGAATTCGAATTCTAGTCCCTCATTAATTGCCACACTTAATATAGAATTGGAAGTGATGAAATTGGTATTATAACGTCCCTTTATTCTATCATCAAATTTTGAATATCTATCATCAATTAATTTATCCAATATTTCTTTTGAACTCGCTGGGTCAACAAGAATATTATCCTGTGAGATTAAGTTGCCTTTTTCGTCCCTGTGTTTGATGGATATTTCACTCCGACTGATATTTTTTCGGATTCGTAACAGTTTTACAAGTTCTTCAACGTCTGCAATCTCCCAGTTAACCAATTCTTGATGATTCATTCCATCACTCTCTTTATTATCCAGTAGCTTGTAATGCAATTCCCACTCATAATCAAGATATGTATTAATGAGACACAGACTTTCAAAGATGAGGGCTAAAATCATCTCTTTATGATATTGATCGAGATTTTCATAATCTTCATTTAAAAGCATTGAAGATAGGTCATAGATCATAGAATAATCGTCATGCCAGAACTTTTTTCCATTTTCGTCGATATATCCCAAAGGATAAGCCATAAAGGCAAAATGTTGGTTATCTGTCCAGTCTTTGGTGTTATAATCATTTTGGTAACACTGTTTTAAACGAAATGGATTAAGTTTAATATCTATATTGAATGGCATTTCTTCTATCATGACCCAAAAATATAAAAGCCATTGGATTTACCCTCGGAATGATAACAGAAAATGAGAACTCATTTTATTAGAGGGGGTATAATTAACAAAATGAATTCTCAAATTCTCATTATAATTCTGGCATCACATGTTTTAATTCATCCGCATTATGAACACCTAATCCACGCAGGTATTTAAGCGTTACAATCATATCAGAATGACCTAACAGTTGTTGGAGTATATGAAGATCTTTGGTTTTCTTATATACATTTATGGCAGCGGTGTGTCTAAAAGAATAAATGGTTTGGTTTTCACTTAATAAACCTAATTCTCTCATTTTCTTTGCCTGCCTAGACCATGCTTTGCTAAAATAATTTTCGTTAAAATAATCTGCGGTTTCTGTAAATAGGTTTTGATTAGGTAAAAGTTTCCTAGCTCTTTCTATTATGGCTTCTTTGACATATTTGGGTATAGGCGTGACCCGAACTCTCCCGCTTTTGTTTTCTTCTCCTGAGAGGTGGATTTCACTAAAATCATTTTTAAAATGTTGTCCCTTTAGCTTACGAACTTCAA
The DNA here is from genome assembly GCF_003071065.1 of Sphingobacterium athyrii. Taxonomy (GTDB): domain Bacteria; phylum Bacteroidota; class Bacteroidia; order Sphingobacteriales; family Sphingobacteriaceae; genus Sphingobacterium; species Sphingobacterium athyrii. The sequence continues at coordinate 426,821 of NZ_QCXX01000005.1, forward strand.
TATGTGGTCTCAGAAAGCAACCATAACTAAGCAAGCAACATAAGTAAAGATTTTCGTGTGCTTTTTTTAAATAGTTCAATACTAAATGGATTTGTTTTTCATCGTAGGTCTGATGTAAAACACTCTTAGGTTTTCTTCTTTCTGTTTTCTTAATCAGATTAATATTTAAATCATACAAGTTGTTGATTTTGGACAATAAAACTCCTAGATCTCTTCTTTTGTCCATATAATAGGTGTTTGAACTTTGAAATTGATTGAGGAAATTCTGAACCTCTCGCACCTTTAAAGTGGAGATTGGATTATCTAAATTTTCTTCCCCAAGGTAACTGATAAATGCGGAGTGAACTTTTGTCAAGTTCTGTTTATAACGAGTATTTAAATTCGAAATTAATTTTTGATTTAAGGCACTCTGAAATGCTTTTCTTATAGATACCTCTTCTTCAACAAATGTGTGGTTAATTTCAGAGATTGGCGGATAATTTCCAATGTCAATAGCCTTCCTAAATTCATACTCTAATATTTGTAGTTGTTTATCTCTTTCATAAACCGATGTAGCATAATTAGGTTTAATATCTAAGCCTATTTTTAGTCCTGTGTATTCCTTTGTTCTTTTCCCATTTAGGCAAATTGAAATAAATACTCTTTTTTTTAAATCATCTGATCTTTTGATTTTGACTGAATAATCACTCATTGTGTCTCACTTTTGTCTCAGCAAGACGAAAAATGGAAAAAAGCGCTTTTAAACGTGCTCTAGTGGGTATAGCCGGTACACTCTTAATCTGTGGGTCCTGAGTTCGAGCCTCAGCGGGGTCACTTTCAGAAAAGCCTTTTTACGTAAGTAGAACGGCTTTTTTTATGCCTTTAAAGTGGTTTTTTCATTTTTGTCATACCGAGAGTTATAAAATCTATTAATTAATTTGAAACACTTAAATACGACTTCTATTTCATATTTAACCCAATTCTGGCTAAAATTGTACTGATTTGGCGCACTTTTGGCGCATTTTTATCTGTATATTCTAACCACGAGATCCCAATCTAATGCTCTCTAATTGAATAAGACACCAACGTTGTTGAGAACCCAAAATTTTTAAGGGGTATATAATATCAAAAATAAATGAGCTGAAATAACATGGATACGTAGTCCATCGGGGCAATATCCCGTATTCTATTAGAAAGTGTAGGGTTATTTAATTTTTTCTAAAGTAATGAGTAAAGTTTGTTCTTCAAGCTACTTAATTCAGTAAATTTATTCCGTAAATTTGTATCGGAGGCAATAAGTTTATGGAAAACAAGAAGATTTCAATATTGTATGTTGATGATGAGGAGAATAATTTGTTTTCCTTCAAGGCGACATTCCGTTTAAAATATAAGATATTTACCGCCATCAGTGGAGCAGAGGCAATTGATCTCGTTAAAAATAATTCGATTAATATCATTATCACCGATCAACGAATGCCCGAAATGACCGGTGTCGAGTTTTTGGAGAGGATCATTAAGATTGATGCAGCTCCAATGCGTATACTTTTAACGGGGTATACTGATATGGCTGCTGTGGTCGATGCTGTCAATAAAGGAAAGATATTCCATTACCTCAATAAACCTTGGAGCGAAGCAGAACTGGACGAAACGATTCAGCGTGCGTATGAGGTATATCTGGAACGGCAAAAAATAATCGAAACGAATGCGAAACTCGAATCATCCAATGATCAACTCGAGTTTATGTTGCGCCAAAAACTGCTTTCCTAAAACAAAAGCTTTTAGGAAAGGCAGAACTATTTACTCGGTATACTGACTGTAAATGTCGTGCCTGCACCCAGTGGCGATTGCACATCAATGGTCCCTTGCAGCTTTAGTAGCGCGTTTTGTACGTTATACAAGCCAAATCCCATGCCTTTAGCCTGATCACTGCCCCTAAAAAACAGTTTGAAAATATCATGAATGTGTTCGGGAGAAATACCGATACCATTATCGCTCACCACAATCTTCGCCTGCTTGTCAGATACGTCAACAGATAGTTTAACGAATGGCTCCGCCTGGCCCTTACGCTGATATTTGAAGGCGTTGGATAGTAAATTGTGTAAAATCAATTCCAGAATTGCCTTGTCACATTTAAATGGTTCTTTTTGGTTTACATAGATATCAAAGCTTACGTCTTTGTTTTGGGTATACATTTTATAGAACTGTCTTACATTGCCAAAAAGTTCGTCAAAATTAATTTCAGAGAGCATGAGCTCACCTCTCCGCAACAGATAGTAGTCCCTTAGACTATCAATATAGGCATCTAGGCTGACTAATGAACTATCCATCAAGGTAAGTAATTCATGGATGCGGTCTATATTATCAAATTCTAGCCCAAGTTTTACTGCGGAGAGTACCCCTGTTAAAGGATCACGTAAATCATGGCTGACACTATAGGCAAACTTATCCAGCTCATCGTACGCTTTCTGCAGCTCCTGATTCTTTGTCTCTAACAGCGAATTTGCAACATAAAATTTATTTGCTTCTTCAACTGCTGAAATAATCTCTTCCCTCATCCAAGGCTTGCGGACAAAGCGAAAGATATGGCCCTTATTGATCGCGTCAATAACTGTATCCATGTCAGCATACGCAGTCAATAAAATACGGATAGGCTTCGGAAAATCTCTTTTGATACGGTGCAGAAAATCTATTCCCAGTTCTTCGGGCATACGCTGGTCACAAAAGATCACACGGATCTCCGGATTGGCGAGAAGTATTTTCTCGGCTTCAGCTGTGTTTGATGCAGTATGAATGACATAATCGTATCTAAAATTCGCTTTAAAACCAATTAAGTTATTTGCTTCATCATCAATATATAATATTTCAAGCTCCGTCTGCATAATTTGTATAATATGGTTTATTTTCCCAAAATGACCGAAATTAATCATAATTTATCGAACTCATTGGGCTTACTTTTACGTCAATTCTTTTGTTGTATGGGGATTTGTAGCGTGAAGACTGTTCCCTCTCCTACTTCTGATTCTACAATAATCCTACCATGATGCTTGGCAATGGTATTATAGGCGATGGACATCCCTAACCCTGTCCCCTCGCCGACGTCCTTTGTCGTGAAAAAAGGTTCAAAAATACGTTCCTGAATATTTTTTGGAATACCGATGCCATTGTCTGCTATTTTAACAAAAATACTGGACAGATCCGCAGCAAGTCCAGTTTCTATCCCTAATTTCCCCCCTCCGTTATCACCGAATTTTTTGTTGATGGCATACAGTGCATTCGTTATAATATTCAGAAATACCTGGTTCAGTTTCCCTGCATGGCATTCTACCATCGGCAGGTCGCCATATTTTTTTTCGACCTCAATCGTATTATTGATCAAGCTGTTCAGTATCACCATCGTGGACGCTATGCCCTCGTTGATATCGGCAAATTTTAATGTGTCCTCATCGACACGTGAGAAGATACGTAAACTTTTTACTATTTCAGCGGTACGATGGGCTCCATCATGCATTCCTTTCAATAGGAAATCGACTTCCGTCTTCAGATAGTCAATGTCCAGATCATCCTTGAATTTTTTGATCTGTAATTGTTTCTCGTCATCAGAAAGCTCCGGTGCAAAAGCAATACGTTCGACTTCGTCCAACGTGTCCCAGATCATCCTGATATCTCTTTTCAGGGGGGCTACATTCGAGGTGACGAAGTTGATTGGATTGTTGATTTCGTGTGCCACTCCTGCGGTCAACTGTCCCAACGAGGCCATTTTTTCGGCTTCAACCAATTGTGACTGGGCTTCTTTTAGATGTGTCAGTGTCATTTGTAATGACGCATTGGATTCTTTTAGTTCATGTGTTCGTTCACTGACCTTTTGCTCCAACACCATATTCTGTTCACGGATGAGCCGCTCGTTTTCTAAAGAGATCGCTAATTCTCGTAGCCTAGATTCTTCCTTTTCCTGCTTAAGTATATTGATGCTGTAGGCCAGACCAAAGGATAGCAATGCCATTTCGATTACGGAGGCAATCTGCACAGCGTTGCTTGTAAAGTTATTATAGTCTAATATTCCGTAGTCTTTTAATAAAAACACAACGGATCCTAGGAGTAAAACAGTCCATCCATAAACAAAGTATTTTGCTGGTCTATAGCCGCTTATCATAATGCGATAGGATAAGTAGAGAACAAATAAAGAGCCAGCTCCAGTGGTCACCTGCATCACAAAAAATGCGGATTGCGTTAAACTGGCTAGCGCCAGGATGGTACCAATGGCAAACAAAATAATAAAAATGATGATTATCCGTCTTGATCGCGGTGCATTTTTCTTTAATTGGAGAAATGAATCTGCAAATAAAAGCGCACTAAGCCCCGATAGACAACCAAATATCATGGGGCCTTTGGTTGCAAAGTAAGGCCAGGAAGGCCATAGATACTGAAAACTATAACCTTTGATGCCCATTTGGGTGACACCGGCACAGAGGACATATAACACGTAATAAAGGTACCCCCTATCCCTTACGGAGAAAAATAGAAAGAGATTATATATCACCATAATGAGTACTATTCCGATATAGATACCACTAATGAGGCTATCGTTATTCATCTGCGTCACAAATTGTCGCTCGCTACTCAGGTAGATGGGTAATATAATCTGCTCGGTACTTTTAATACGAATGAAAAAGTTCTTTTCAGCCCGTCTGGGCAGATGAATGTCAAATACATAGTTCGGAACTTTATATTTTCGTATGGAAAAATTTTGATGTTCCCCAAGTTTGATCGATTGGTAAGAGCCATTCCCGGACGGGCTATATAATTCAACTTCATCCAATAACGGATAGGCAATTTCTAATAGAAAATATAAATCTTGTTCGCTGCTATTTTTTATAGGGAGGCGAAACCAGACGGCGTCAGATGAGGTGCCTAAGTTTGGAACTGCACTATTTAGGGGTTGAAAGTCCGATGAAGATAAAATGGTTGAAAATGCGGGGTTCCCAGGCCCGGTATAACGCTCCAGCTGATGACCGATCAGTAGCCTTTGTCCGGGATGGTCAACAGTGAGCTGTGCTCGTGACGGGAGGCATGCGAGAATATACAGACAGATTAGGGAAAACCAGCACTTCATTTTTAGGAGGCTATTTTTTTGCCAGGGCGATGACCAGATTCATTGACACTAAAAAACAGCCAGTTTCATCCAATTGTTTCAGTGTTTGTTGGAATTCCTCAAATTCTGCTTGGCTCAATTTGCCTTTTTCGAACATCTCCAAGAGGATGCTGTCTAAAAACAGATAGCGGTTGGCTTCTTCTTTAGAGCGTGTCACCATGCAGAAAGTTTGCAGTTGAACATCTTGAAATCCATTTGCAAGGAGGTCTGTTGTCAGCTTATTGCCCGCCCAGCCGTTGTTGACTTTCTCTTCGGTCAAATAATGGCAGATCTTGGCTTCTATGCTTACATGCTGGGTGTAGAAAGTCAGGCTATTCCAGATGGTCTCAACGATAACCACAGGTTGGCCCTTGCCCAATATGCGATATACCTCACGAAACATCTTTTGTGGATCAGTCAAATGCTGGACAAGACGTTCCATCCGTACTCCGGAAACCTCCTCATCTTCGAAATCGAGCTGATATACCTCACCCTGAACGAAATTAACATTGCTGATTCCGTCGCTACCTGCTTTCGCATGATCAATCAATTTCGCATCATGGTCTACGCCGATCACCTGTACTTCGCTTCCCAGCATATTGGCCAGGTTAATAGCATCCATTCCGGTACCGCAACCCAAATCGGCAAGGAGCCCCTCTTTGATCGTTGTGAAAGGAGAATAGGATTGTATTTTTAATTGCTTGAGAAAGTCTCCGGTATCCTGTAAATAACCGGCGCCATAGTGTTTAGTGTCCATTACAAAATATTTAGATTACGTTGATCTGTTTTGAGATCTGCCGATGTGTGCTGCAAATTTTTTATGACCTCTTCAAGATCCCAACGGTCTAGGTTGGGGATGTCTATTTGATAGTGAATTTCAATTTCTTTATTTCGCAGGGTTTCTATCCGGACAATATTGGAATTGTTTCGGAGGGAGAAAATAGCTTCCTTATTTTCCTGATCGGCTTCAGTCAACGTATCCAGATTTCTCATGATCATGACTGTCGCCACTAAGTCTAATTTGGGATAGTAAAAAGTACCATTGTTACCAACGCTGGTATCTATGCGGTAACCCACACTTTCCGCCAGTTTTACCGTATATGGGGCGCACAGTGCAAATAACGATTTGATTCCGATCTGTGTACTGATGGCTGCTCCGGCCCTGGTGAGGAAAATACTCCCGATTCCATAGCCCGCGATCTCCCGCGAGTTCCATAGCCCGCAGCCTTCGCCGGTGCCATGTAAGGCGTAGTCGTATACTAAATCGTAAATCCGCGCATCCATGGCACCTGTAGCCTGTTCTATCGGCAATGGCTCACTTCCGCCGGCGGCATGTATGCGAACACCTCCATATACCTTCTCACCATCAAGAGATTCTACAATAAGGACGAATGACGCCGGATTGTACATCCATTCGTTCTTGGACGAAGTAACTTTCTTGACACCTATCGCTGTCAAGACATGGGCGTGCCCTTCTATAAAACGTTCACAGGTCTTAGGATCGTCGATAGCACGAAATGCTCTCAATCTAACTACCGGACGTCCATCGTTGAATAATAATGCCACCGAAATGCTTTAATTTATCGTTGAAACACAAAACTAATCAATAAAAAGCAAAAGGTGTTTAAAGCTTTGATAAATAAACACCTTTATGATCTGCCTTTTACAAAAAATATATGTAAGGCCGGTTCTATCCATAAAATCAATTATATTAATAGAGATCGGAACCAGCCTGGAATGAACTGTCAACGTTTTTGTAAACTATTCTTATAAATTTGTCCGTCTTTGACAATAAGGAGAAAATTTTTGTCCGGATCGGCCAGTAGTGCCAGGTCCCGGAGCGGATCGCCATTGACCAAAAGCATATCAGCCATTGCTCCCTCTTCGATCACGCCAAGTTTGCCGGGATATGGGCTCCGTAAACCCGCAAGCTGTAACAGCTCCGCATTGTCCTGGGTAACCATTTTAATGATCTCAGCATTCGTAAACCATTTTTGAAGACGGAGGATAAATGAATTTTGCAGTTCATTCAGATCTGGTTCAAAAAGGAAGTCGGTTCCCCAAGCGAGCTTAACACCGTGTTTCTTGGCCAAAGGCCATACTTTTTCCTGTCCTTCGATAACGGGCTTGCGTTTTATTCGCCTTTGCGGATCCATATCAGGTGTGTCTTCGACCAAATTTTGTAAGCTGAGCCAGATATTTTTCTCTGCAAGAAGTTGCAGCGTTTCCTCATCCAATAGCTGTCCGTGTTCGATGCACTTTACCCCTGCTTCGACCGCCCGGCGTATCGCCCTGGGGGTATAAGCGTGTACGGTAACATAAGTGCCCCAATCTTCCGCTGCTTCGACCGCCGCCTTCATCTCATCCAGGGTATATTGCGTAACATCCACGGGGTCATACGCCGAAGAGGTGCCTCCGCCAGCCATCAGTTTGATCTGACTGGCGCCGAACCGTAAATTTTCCCTGACGGCTGTCAGTACCTCATCGCGTCCGTCGGCTATAAAAGTGGCTCCATATCTTTCGGCGCGTGAAACAATGCCGAAGAATCTGCGCGATTTTTCCTCTGGCGTCCTAAAATCACCATGCCCCGCAGTTTGGCTTACCGTAGCTCCGGAAGGCCAGATCCTGGGGCCGATTAGTTTACCTTTGTCAATCGCAGCCTTCAATGGAAATATCGGTCCACCCACATCGCGCACACTCGTAAATCCACGCATGAGCATTTTCTGCGCTGATTGGCCAACCTTGTTTACCAGAAATTCCTCAGAAAGATCGTTTGTCATCATCTGTGGCATTGTAAGTGCCCCAAAGACCAAATGCACATGGGCATCAATCAAGCCGGGCAGTAATGTTTTGCCTTTGGCATCTATCTTTACAATTTCGGCTCCTGTGGTTTTAATGGGCGCAGCACTGATCGTTTGAATCGTGTTGCCGTTGATCAGAACGTGTTTCAGACCGTTAAGGCTCTGGTTTTTATAATCTATGAGTTTGACATTTTCCAAAAGGATCTGTTTCTGCTGTGCTGTTAAAACATGGGTGCTGCAAGCACAGATAAAGAAGGTAAGTACATGACGTAAACGCATAATTATTAAATATAATGTGTTTAAATAATACTATGACTACAGTCATCAAACCATATAAAAGACATGTTTAATGAACTATTCCCTAAGTTAAATATAATTTGGATATTTCTTTATTATAGTGTAATAATATTTCGCCATAATTAGTCGCTAAGTATCTCTGTACGATCAAAAAGTGCTATAATCAGCGCTAAATTTTTAGTAAATTTGTCACTGATTATGATCAGTTTAACTCGATGGCTAGGGCGGCACCAACAGGTCATTCCGGAAATATTTTCACTTCGGACCTCGCTGCGGTATGCTTTTTTGCTCGGAGGATCCTGTTATCTTTTTTTAATCATTTTTCAGCCTTTTGGTACCTACAATTTTGAAGATTCAGGGAAATATATACTATTGATGGGCTATGGGGGCATTTTCGCCTTATCTTATCTATTCGCTTCCGCCTTATTGGCCAACAGAAAGAAATGGACGGTAAAAAAAGAATTCCTGCGTATGCTATTGGTATACGTAGCAGCGACAATATTGAATTTTTTATACAATAGCTGTATTGTGAGCCGGGTGTCCATGCAATGGATCAACTTGCTGTATATGGGACTTTATACCCTGTCGCTCTATGTACCCATCGGACTGATTTATTTTTTAACACTCATAAAAACGGATCGGGGTAAACCGACGGAGTCTGTATCGGTCCCTTTCGCCCAGAGGCAAGTTTTGCCGATACGGGTGAGTTTACCGGCGCAGCGTATATCGAACCTCGGCGCTCATACCCCGGCTGCTCCACTATTGGCGAGCTTACCGGATCAGCATGCCGTGGTTTCTGATAACAGCACTGTTGTTTGTCTTGCTAATGGGAGCCAGCTTTTATGTTTTGGCCGACAGGATTTTATATTTGCCAAATCCATGGATAATTATTGTGAGGTCTATTTTTATGAAAATAAAATAGCCAAAAAGGAGATTATCCGGATCACATTGGGAAAGTTGGCGGAGCAATTGACAGATGCGAACATACACCGTTGCCATAGGTCATATCTGGTTAATTTCGACAAGATTCTGGTCAAGGAGGGCAATGCAAAAGGCTTCCTGTTGCGTTTCGCCGATAGGGACGAATATGCACTGGTATCGCGTTCGATGCTCCCGGCTGTAAGAGCCTACTTATTGAAATGATGCGGTTCAATTGGCTCCCTGGGATAACCGGTACCATTCATCCCTAAATCTGGCGAACCGCCACATATTTTTGTCAGTCCTGACATTGCCATATAGTTTTGTGCCAAAAAAATATGAATCCTACAAATTTCAACTTGCTTGTTTTGTTTTCCTTCTTCGGGATTTACTTTGGCTTAGATCAGGCATTTTTTACCTCCGTTCAGTCCTGGGTAATCGGCTTTGTTCACAACAGGGCCTTGGCCCACATGGTAACCTATATCCTCAGCCTGCTGCCTTTGCTCTTGGGGGCACTTTTGCTCAAGCCTAAAGATCAGGACACATTGGTGTCTAAATTTGGGGTAAATGGGTCTCCTGCATTGGGGATAGGTATCGCCGCGCTGGCAACACTTCCGATGTTTATCGGTTATGCATTTAGGTTTTCTTTGATCAGGGAACCCGATTTCAATTCATTGGTCATTAATACCTTCTCTGCGGGATTGTTTGAAGAACTCATCTTTAGGGCTTATTTTTTTGGTCTTGTTTACCGCTATACACGCCTAGGGTTTATTCCCGCTATTCTGGCAACATCGTTGGTATTTGCCTTACTGCATCTATATCAAAGCCAGGATCCGATGGAATTGGTTCTCATTTTTATGACAACATTTTTGGGATCGGTATTGTTTGCCTGGTTATATGCTGAGTGGAAGTTCAATGTTTGGGTTCCGGTAGCCCTACATATATTGATGAATCTGGCCTGGATGCTATTTAATGTTGACGAAAATGCTGCAGGCAACTGGTATGCTAATATCTTCCGCTTTTTGACGATCGCTCTAATGATCGTATTGACAGTAATCAGAGCCAAGAATAGCCATAACGGTCTCCGGGTAAACCGAAAGACACTCTGGCGCAAGGTATAAAATTCGGAAGCGAAGTTCCGGGAGTTTACATTGGCTTTTGCCCGATATCGGTAGGTTCGGTTTATAGGCATTTCCGAATTTATAGCAATAGAAGAGAACCCCTGAATACCAGTATTTTTTTTCGGCACGGGAATCGCTATCTTCACCTATATGAAAAGACTGTTATTTTTACCCGTGTATATGCTTGTCGGAAGCACTATTTTGATGGGAATGTCAAGCTGTGGTGACGGAGCAAAAAAGAAAGCTATCCGGAAGGAGGATTCGGTGCAAATGGGTGTGAGTGCGATCAAAGATACCGCGATAGCGGAGAAATTTCCGCCCTTGCCGATCATCTATGATCAGACAAAGGTCTTGAAAAATCTATATGTGATCGACCGTGCTGGCGTGGTTTTGCGTCAGGGGGCAGATGAAAATGCTCCGTCTCTTGGAAAATATCCTTTTGGAACAAAACTGGACGTGATCGGTGAGGAAGGTGAGTGGATTGCAGTGATGGATCGTATTCAACGGGATTATAAAGGGGCTAACGGTGAAGCCAATGATGTAACACAATGGGAAAAAGTATATGTGGCGAAATCTAAATTGGGCAAACAGGATAAAATAACAATATCGCCCAAGGATTTAAATATTATTGTCTCACAGACCGTAAACGGAAAAGAAAGCTATTATGAAAAAGGGCATCCATTGGATAAATATCTTTTTGTGGAATTAATAGATGAACAAACGTTTTTGGCCGCCCGAAATACGGTAGAAAATTATCTGATCAAAGATACGCTGTCCTATACCAAAAACGGAAAGATTTTGGAACTGCCGCTGGCAAACGGGAAAAAACTGACTTTTACAGATAAGGATATAGATAATGAGCTGGAATCTAGCTATTCGTACATGGGGCATTACGATTTTCTGAATGCTTTTGCCGTAGCGGGCAACTATTGGGAAAGTGCTGATGTACGCCTTTTTGATCGGCAGGATGGTCATCTTATTGTGGAATGCGGCGATTATCCTTTCTTTTCCGCGGATAAAAAATATTTGATGACGTTGCATGCTGATCCCTATGAATCAACGGGTGACCTACAAGTCTTCCACGTGAAACAGGGAAAGGTGATCCCGATGATTTCAGTAAGTTTTAAAGAATGGATGCCAACCTGGAAAGAGGAACTGATGTTCTGGGGTAAAGATGGGTACATCTATACCGCCGCCAACCATGTGAATGGTTATTGGGGCGAGGAAGGAAGCTTGAGTGAAAGGTCTCAGTTTATTAGAATCAAGTTGCTTAAACCTTAAGCGGTGCCAAAAAGGTGTTTTGCCGATTCAATTTGCGAGTATCAGGCTGCATGGACACTATTTTTCTGTTTTAAGTAAAACTATTTTGGGACGCACCTGTTGTATTCCATAAAATAGATTATAGTTTGTAATTTAGCTGGATGAAACTAAAAACACTACTGTTATTTGCTGCGCTATGTTGTTCATTCTTTCTGGTAAAGGCCCAAAATAGGCCTTGGCGGGAGCATAACAGCTGGATCTGGGGGCCTTCAGCGGGATACCAGTACCAAAGCGGCAATTTTCTAAAAGTTTCTGGTTGGGGCCTATTTGCACCGAACGACTTTCAGTACATGAAAATCGACGCCGGTGCAAATTTCAGCTGGATGGACAACAAAACGACAGTTATTCCCGAGGTGGGCTTTACCTATTATCTAAATGACTTTGTCCTGTTCCCATTTGTTAAGGCCGAACTGACCCCTTATACCATCACTCCAAAAGTTGGAGCAAGTTTATTCTCAATCGTCGACTTGGGTATAGGCTATGGATTTGATTACAACACAAAGAAGAATTTTAGGCCGATAGATGGTTTTACGGTGTCTTTAGGGGTGAATATACCGCTGAATTTTCATCTTTATTAAATGACGGATTATGCAAAATAGAAGTATACTTTGGATAGGCTGTATGATTATTTTGCTTGCTTTTGGAAAAAAGGCAGCAGCACAGGATCATTTGATCGGTCCTACGCTGAGTTATCAATTCCAAAAAGGGAGTATTATAAAAACAGGCGCTTATTTTGCATTTCCATTTTTAGGTGATAATATCTTGCGGGCAGATGTCACAGCCAACTTCACCTGGACTCAAAAGAAATTTGCGGTTATTCCAGAAGGGGCCATTACATATTATCCACAAACGTATGTGTTGACTCCATTTGTACGTGCGGAAGTGACGCCTTATACCTTTACCCCAAAACTTGGTGTCAGTCTGGCAACACTTTTGGATATTGATTTTGGATATGGTTTTTCCATCAAAGACAAAGCGGATTATCGGCCAATGAAGGGATTTGCAGTGTCTCTGAGATTCAGTATTCCGCTGAACTATAGGCTCAACATGTAACTTCTTCCGCCTTCAAGTCATCTGTCCGATTGCTCAGTGATCAAAAAGAAGATGATTCGGAAATTTTCTCTGCCTGATTACAGCGCCTCATGAATAAATGGGTGAGGTCAGCCTTCGGTTACTGATTTATCCAACTTTTGAAAGCGGCAACTTTCTCTCTCGAAACAATCAAATCGTCAGACTCGTAGTGCTTGAGGTATACTTTCAATCTGGCATTGGAGTGCACAGCGACGTTTTTTATAGCATTAAATTGCACAATGGAACTTCGGTTGATTCTGAAAAAATCTTTGGGCGACAATTGTGGCGTCAAAGCATCCAGCGTCTGGTCCAGCAGATAGGTCCCATTTTCATCGGTATATATATAGGTCCCTTTGTTTTCGCTGTAGATACATTCGATCTGCTGACTGGTTACAATTTTGAGGCTCTGTCCGATCTTGATGGTAAAACGCTCTTTAAATGTCTGGCTTGTATTTCTGAATAATGCCTCAAAAGCTGCGGGATCAAATGGAAGAACAGGGCGCCTGAACTGCAGAAATTTTTTAATTGCGTTTTCAAGTTCTTCATCTTCAATTGGCTTCAACAGGTAGTCAATGCTATTTTGCTTAAATGCCCGTAATAGATATTCATCGTATGCCGTCGTGAAAATAATGGCTGAGCTGGGTTTTATCCGTTCAAGGATCTCGAATGAAATTCCATCGGCAAGCTGAATGTCCATAAGAAGTAGGTCCGGTTCGACATTTGACAGAAACCATTCGATTGATTCTTCTACGGTCTGTAGTATCGCCATTACAGTGTAACCGAGCCCTTCCAATTTTCTTCTGAGCAGTCTCGCAGAGGGGAGTTCGTCTTCTATAATTAATATCTTCATTGCATATTCGTCCTCATTGATCATCTGATCCATGAGCTACTTGTTTAATAGTGATGTAATACCAGTCTGATTATTATCTTCAGTTGCTGCTGGTGTTTCGTTTGTTTTATTTAATGGCCTCCTGGGCCGGGCTCATCCTTATGGCAAAAATTTACAAATCTGTTTTAAATGAGCTGATTTTCATAATACCGTTTCCGGAATAATCGGTAGCCCCACAGAAAACAAATCATCGCTTTCATGTATGTATACAGGTAGACTGGATAACAATGCATATCGCTCCTGAATATTTTTCAAACCGATTCCGGAATTGCCGTTAAGTACTTTCTTTTTCTGCAGATTGTTCTCAATATATAAATAATTGTTTTTTCGATAAATCTTTAAAAAGAGCGGGCTTTTTAGTGAAATGACATTGTGCTTGATCACATTCTCGATGAGCAGCTGAAGCGAAAGCGGTAAAATAAGACCACTGATCTCGTCTTCATGAATATGTAGATCAATCTGAATACCTGCTTCAAACCGCAGGTTCAAGAGATTCAAATAGGCTTTTGAAAACGAGAGCTCTTCCTGTAAGGAAACAAGACTCTTGTCTTTGTGTTCGAGCACGTAGCGGTATATCCTTGATAGGTCTGTTGTAAACAGGCTTGCCTTTTTGGGATCTTCTTCAATAAGTCCATTCAGCACATTTAAGCTGTTGAACAGAAAATGTGGATCCAATTGGTTTTTTAAAGATTCGAACTGTGCAGTAATCTGTTGTTTTTCCTGCTCCGATTCTTTAATCTGGTAGTCTTTAAATTTTTTGTAAAAATAAAAACCAAAGAAGACCATGGAAATAAATAATGAGGATACAGCAATCTGAAAATAGTAGACAATATGCTGTTGGCCTACAAAATTATAGAAGCGCTTTGAAAAGTTTTTTGAGCTGTTGACTATGAATAAATCAGAGAAAAAGGCATTAACAATAAAAACAACAAGTATGGTCAAGATAATGCTTCCAGTATAAATGAAAACCATCTTTTTCCCAAAATCTTTATTGGCAGGGTATTTCTTTGTTGCCCATTTTGAGAGATAGTTATTGCCAAGAAATAGAATAAATCCATACGATAAACCTCTAGCCATATTAGGATGCAATATGATGGAAAGCCAAGGGGTATCTTTATGATCAAGTTTGGCCACGATTCCAAAATAGATGCAAATAACCATACTTGCCAGTATGGCCTGAATGATGGCTTTAAATGGTGCTTTCTTCACAGCAATATTATTTGCACGTTTTCAGTAATTGTTCTGCCCGGTCTTTACCCCATGAGGGCGCAAATAGGACAGTCACTTTTTCTTCATTGAATAAAGATAGTGCTTTCTTCACGTCCTCACATTCTTTACTGCTGTCCTTATTGAAATATTTTTTTGCGTTCATTTGGAATTCGGCTAATCCTAACACCGCACGAGGATTATTGGGTGTTATTGCTAGCGCTTTTTTGTATAATCCGATAATGACCGGCGATAGGTCTTTGGCTTTTGTCATTGGATCCGTTACCATTAATGCTGTTGTGTTCATTGCTTTCAATACCAGCCATTCTGAATTATTTTCCTGTGCACCGTTGTTCAGGATGACTTCGGCAGATTGTATATATTTTGCCTGCGCTTCCTTGTCTTTTTCCCTGAAAGCGGCTGTTGTCAGGATCATGGCCTGATAATAAGCCGGAATCCAATTGTCTTTTTCCGCTTGGCTAATACGTTCCAGTAGTGCGGAGGCTTTCTGTATATCTCCTGTCTTCCACAAACTCATGGCTTGTCCCATGTTTTTTTCGTAATTGCTTTGAGCAAATGCTGTGCTGCTGATTAAGCAGACAATGATAATAGCAATTGATTTCATAACATCTCTTTTAATAGTTGACATTTTTTTTATCTCGTTGGTCCTCATCTTGTTGAACTTCGGTAAAATTGCCGATAGTCGCTGACAAAAAGGAATAATTTTGGATGAACCGACATATTTTGATGATGAGCTGTTGATTGTTATAGATGGTCCAGTTGATTGTCTTTTTCATTTTTACTTATTGTCCAGAAATAACCCAGAAAAACAAAGCGTTTGGCTGTGGGTACGATAGGCCTACGGTCGTAAATGCCCTGTGTGTTCGGACAGTTGGCATATTGATAACCATAGATTGGTGATGCTCCGAGGACATTGCTGACAGAGAAATGGACAATTTTTTGCTGACTGTAGAGGAATGACCAGCTCATTGATAGGTTGTTATAACCTTTGGTGTGAGCGTTCATAAAAAGGGTCTGGTTCGGATTGTTGTAATTTCTTCCTGAAACAAACGAATTTGTCAAACTGAGCTGTGATCGGAGGCCTGCAAACCAGTATTTCCCAACGATAGAGAAGCTATGCTTATAGACATAAGATGGAGTAACCATATAGGGGTAGTTAGCCTCATTTCTTTTGCTGTCCGTGTAGGAGTATGAAATCCAACATTGTAGATTCTTTACGCTGCTGCTGTTTTTGTAAAATACATCAAAACCTTTGACCTTGCCATTACCCTTGTTGTCATACCGACTGTCGTACTTTGGTCTTTGGCTGTTGTATTTTATTAGGTTGTCATATGTTTTGTGATAGGCTTCCAGACGCAACAGGTGCCCACTTTTCTCATAAAAGTAATTTGCGATATAGTGCATGGCGGCCAGCCAGTCCAGTTGGGGATTATATTTTAATAATAGGCTGGGGGCCTGTTGATTATTCAAATTTGTACGCAAACAATTGCTTCTACGAAAAAGAGTGGATGAAATGTCAAAAAATCATGACGAAATGTAGTATTCCGATTTTATGCTGTAAATTAATGTTCGAAATGAAAACCGGTCATCATAAATGAGCGGTGTAAATTAAGTCACAGAAAGATGCGAATTACCATTTTAGATGACTATCAAGATGCTGTCCGACAGTTGGATTGTTTCAAAATACTTGATGGTCATGATGTTCAGATATTGAAACAATCCTATACAGATCCTCATGAATTGGCGGAAAAACTTAAAAACACAGAAGCGTTGGTGCTGATCAGGGAACGAACGAAAATCTCTGCCGAGCTGCTCAGTAAGCTGCCAAACCTCCGGCTCATCAGCCAAACCGGAAAAATTTCCAATCATCTTGATCTGACGACCTGTAGCTTTTATCAGGTTGCTGTTGCAGAAAGTACGGGATCCCCAACTGCTCCCGCCGAACTGACCTGGTTATTAATTATGAATGCTTTGCGGAAACTGCCGCAAGCGATTGCAGCGATGCAAAAAGGGCAATGGCAGACGAATATTGGTCAGTCCGTGGCAGGAAAAACAATGGGGATATGGGGCTACGGTAAAATAGGTCGGCTGATCGCCCAATATGCCAAAGCCTTTGGCGCGGAAGTGATCGTTTGGGGCAGCGAATGTTCAAGGGAAGAGGCTGTGAGGGATGGATTCTTAGCAGCATCCAGTAAATCAGATTTCTTCCATTTTGCGGATGTGGTAACCCTACACCTACGATTGGTGCCAGAAACCCGGGGTATCGTAAAATTGGAGGACCTAAGGTCCATGAAGCCGTCAGCACTATTTGTAAATACTTCGCGGGCGGAACTGGTGGAACAAGGTGCGCTTCTGAAGGCTCTGGAAAGTGGAACTCCAGGCGCCGCTGCTCTGGACGTCTATGAGTCCGAACCGATCACGGATCCCAATTATCCATTGTTGAAAATGCCAAATGTCATCTGTTCTCCGCATTTGGGCTACGTGGAAGAGGATGGGTACGAAAAGCTGTTTAGGTTGGCATTTGAAAATATTGTCGCTTTCGCACAAGGAATACCACAACATATCGCCAATCCAGAAGTACTTACAGCTTACCCCAGATCGACCGGTCAGAGCAATTAACGAGCTTTCTGGAGCACCAATCGACTCTTCGTTCATTGGCAAATGAAGCAATTAAAAGCCTCCTACAATGTTACTCTTTGGTCATAAGTGGAGCTGAGGATTAGGGACGAATGTTTCTGTTACAATTTGATAGGCCAAACCAAATGCGTATTATTGATTACAATACCCTGCATGTAGTAGGGGCTCCATGGTTAAAATGAAAAATTTCACAAAACTTGATCAACCCACTGGGCGGTCCATATATCTGGATGAAAAGGAATACCTCTTTTTTGGGGGAACCTCCTATCTGGGGCTGGCAACGGATAAAGCATATGCCGAACTTTTTATTGAGGGAGTGCGACGGTATGGTGTTAATAACGGGACTTCGCGCAATAATAATGTTCAGCAGGCTATATTTGATCAAGCTGAACAATATGCGGCCATGCGGTTTGGTTTTGGAGCTGGGTTATTGCTGTCTAGCGGCTATTTGGCGACCCAATTTGTTGTCAAAATGTTATCAATGGAGGGAGAACTGCTTTATGCCCCCGCCTGCCATCCCTCCTTGTGGCTTGACATAAACCCTGCTGTAACGGGCGATTTTAGGGACTGGAGTCTGCGAACTGTCGAGTATATCAATCAATCCAAAGCGGCCTCTTTTGTTATCGTGAGCAATAGCTTGGATAATATGACTCCAGAACGATATGACTTCTCGGTTTTTAAGAACGTTTCGGCAATGAAGAAAGTTACCTTGATCCTGGATGATTCTCACGGTATAGGTGTACTGCGTGAAAATGGCATTTCGATCGCTGACCGTGATTTTCTAGGGGAAAATATAGAATTGATTGTTGTTGCCTCCTTAGCAAAGGGTTTAGCGACAGATGCAGGACTGATCTTGGCCAGCGCGAAACGGATTGAACAGCTCAAGAAATCAAATTTTTATACGGGGGCCTCTCCCAGTTCCCCCGCGAGCCTCTTTGCTTTTTTAAATGGGGAACACATCTATCGTAAACAATTTGAAAAATTGCAGGCAAATATTCGTTATTTCGAATCACTTTCTGAGGGATATTTAAATAGCATGGCTAATTTCCCAGTCTTTTCGTCCAAGGATACCAGCCTATATGCAAGGCTGATGGAAGCCGGTATACTGGTCTCGAGTTTCCCTTATCCGCTCCCTACGGATCCCTTATTGAATAGGATTGTGGTCAATGCACATCATACATCCGAAGATTTGGACCGTATTAGTCATGCAATTGGCATATCTTGAATTTTCTATGACATCCAATGAATCAACTTGTTGTAAATTAGGAAATTGTTTTTATTTTTGAGATTTATTTCAGCATTTGTTGGATGTGAAATGGCGTTAATTGATTGTAAATGTTTGGCTTTTGGAAGGTTATTTATCAAAAAAGTGTTTAAATAATTTCCATTCCTCATTTTAAAACAATACTTTTGCATCCCCAAACATTAGTTGGCTTAAGGGTTGAAAAATAAATAATTACAGTAAAATAGATATGACTAAAGCAGAAATTATTGCAGAAATCTCTAACAAAACTGGCTTAGAGAAGGTAGATGTTCAAGAGACCGTAGAGGCGTTCTTCAAAGTTGTCAAAAACGCAATGATCGGAGGAGAAAATGTATATGTAAGAGGTTTTGGTAGCTTCGTAGTCAAAAAAAGAGCTGAGAAGACTGCAAGAAACATTTCAAAAAATACAGCAATCATTATTCCGGAGCATTTTGTCCCTAGCTTCAAGCCAGCTAAGATTTTCGTTGAGAAAGTAAAAAATGGCAATAAATAATCTTAAAATAGATTAAAATGGCAAATACCAAACAAATAATAGTCATAGGAGCAGTTGTAGCCTTGGTTGCTGTGCTATTTGCGCAGCCTATTAAAGGTTTGGTGGACAAAGAAAAACAAACTGCTGCAGCATCTGAATCGAAACCTTCCAATGAAGTAAACTTGGAAAATATCTCTTCGATGACAAAACAAGGTTTAGATGCTAGTTTAGTCAAAGAAATTTCCGATATTGAGGCCCAAGTTGCAAAAGCTTCTGGTGAAGATAAGGTAAAGCTGTTGCAACAGTTGGCAGATAAGTGGGACGACGTCGCAAAACCAGCCCCTCAGGCATTTGTGTATGAGGAAATGGCAAAGGTTTCCCCTCAATTTGAATATTGGTTGAAAGCCGGTAATGCTTATCGTGCTGCTTATACGAATTTGCAAGATTCTACTTTAGCCCAAGCACTCAATCAAAATGCAATTCATGCATATGAGGCAGCGCTAAAAGCGAATTCAAGTAGTCTGGATGCAAAGACAGGATTAGGTGCCGCAATGGTATCAGGGACAAACAACCCAATGGCAGGAATTGCTTTATTACGGGAAGTTGTTGCTGCTGATCCGAAAAACTTAGAAGCGAATAAAACTTTGGGATTGTTTTCATTACAGTCCCGTCAGTTTGACAAAGCCATCGAGCGTTTTAAGACCGTTATCGATCAGAAGCCCGATGCAGAGTCATACTTTTACTTAGCCACAGGCTATGAAAATATTGGGATGAAAAAAGAGGCCGTCACTGCTTTTCAAAAAAGTAAAGAGCTGGCTGCTGATCCATCCCTATCACAATTCATTGATCGCAAGATTGCGGAATTGAGCAAGTAATTAATTTATTATTTATAATCATTAAAAAATTTAGCTATGCCAAGCGGAAAAAAAAGAAAAAGACACAAGATGGCTACTCACAAACGTAAAAAACGTTTAAGAAAAAATAGACACAAGAAAAAATAATCTTGTGATGAGCTTTTAAACATCTTGGCCCATTTTGCTGAGATAGCTTTACGAAACGATCTACATGTCTTTATGGATGTGTAGATTGTTTTTTTCGTAACAACGTTCTTTAAATGTTTAATCGGATACCGAAAATTGCGATAGGATATCGCATAGGTATCAAAAATGAGTAGCTTTTGGTAAAGGAATTAATTATCGATTCAACTCCTGATAAAGGGGTAACTATTGCTTTACTACAGGACAAGCAGCTCGTTGAACTTAACCGTGAGCCCGCAAATAACAATTTTGCCGTTGGGGATATCTATCTCGGACGGATTAAGCGAATTATGCCGGGGCTAAATGCGGCTTTCGTAGATGTAGGCTACGAAAAGGATGCTTTTCTACATTATTTAGATTTGGGTCCCCAAGTTCAATCTTTGCTTAAGCTTACGCGTATCGTAAAGAATGGCAGTTATCAAGAGAAACTGCTCAATAGTTTAAAACTTGAAAAGGATATCGATAAAGCTGGTAAGATCTCTGATGTCTTGAGCAAAAATATGCTCGTGCCAGTACAAATCGCCAAAGAACCCATCTCAACAAAAGGACCTCGTCTGAGCTCAGACCTATCAATTGCCGGTCGTTTTGTCGTTTTGGTGCCTTTCTCAAGTACTGTTTCCATTTCCAAGCGTATCAAAGGCAGTAACGAACGCAACCGCCTCAAAAAGATTGTTGAAGGTATTAAACCAGCTAATTTTGGTGTAATCATCCGTACAGTCTCCGAAGGAAAGGGTGTCGAAGAACTGCAACGTGACTTATTGGACCTGATCTCAAAATGGGAGCTATTTACCAAACGTCTTCGAAATGCTGAACCACCACAAAAGGTTCTCGGCGAAATGGATCGCGCATCCACTATTCTACGGGATATCCTAACGGATGAGTTCTCGCATATTTATGTTAATGATCCTTCGATCTTCGAAGAAACAAAATCATATATACACGATATATCTCCGGATCTGGAGAAAATTGTAAAACTTTACAAACATAAAGAACCAATTTTCGACCATTTCGGAGTTGAAAAGCAAATCAAGGCAGCTTTTGGCAAGACTGTTACTTTGCCCGGCGGCGCGTATCTCGTTATTGAGCATACCGAAGCCCTGCATGTAATCGATGTCAATAGTGGTAACCGTTCTGCCAATAAGGAGAATCAGGAGGATAATGCATTGCTGGTCAATATGGAAGCAGCAAAGGAAATTGCGCGGCAACTGCGCCTGCGTGATATGGGGGGAATTGTAGTCATCGATTTTATTGATATGCATAAGCCCAATCACCGAAAAGAGTTGTATACATTCTTAAAAGAATGTATGGTGTCGGATAGGGCAAGGCATACGATTTTGCCACCAAGTAAATTTGGTCTGGTGCAGATCACCCGTCAGCGTGTAAGACCTGAAATGAATATTGTCACAAACGAGAAATGTCCGGCTTGTGATGGTACAGGGGAAATCCGATCAAGTATTGTCCTAATGGATGATATTGAAAATAATTTGAGTTTTATTCTTCAAGAACAGAATGAGAAAAAGGTGACCTTATGTGTTCACCCGTACATAGACGCCTACATTAAGTCTGGTCTGATTTCTAAAAGAATGAAATGGTTTATGAAGTACGGTAAATGGATTAAAGTAAATCCAATGACGTCATATTATCTAACTGAATTCCACTTTTTCAATGCGAAAGACGAGGAAATCAAGTTATAATAGAAAGAGATTAACGAAAAGGGTTAGTAGTCATACTAGCCCTTTTTTGTTTATATCCAATGGATCTTGATCCCATCCTTTTCCATTTTTCGGAAGTAGGTCATTTGACGTTTGGCATACCGGTGTATTTCCGTTTCCAGTTTGGTGAAGAAGGTCGTGTAATCCACTTGCCCAAGGAGATATAAGGAGGCATACTTGTACTCTAAACCATAATATTGCAGCTGATCATGAGAAACGCCCTCGATCAGCAATTGTTCGACTTCTTGTAGAAATCCGCTTTTGATTCGCTCATTCAATCGTTTACTGATACTTTCCCGTCTTTTTTCTAATGGTGGATTTAATCCAATGACAAGAGCTTCTGGAGCTTGCTGTTTGGGTTTGAACTCGGGGTTCTGTTGGAGAAATTCCAGTATCTCGATGGCGCGGATAATACGTTTATTCGTGGAATGGTCTATCTGAAAATCCAATGGACATGCATAGGTGCTTAGTCGATCCATCAATTCAGGCGCTGTCTTTCCGGCGAGAGACTCTTTGAACCCCGTTATACTCGGAATTAGTGCATAGGGGGTCTGTTGGATAACGCTCTGTAAATATAAGCCCGTTCCACCGCAGAGGATCGTGTGCTTGCCCTTTTTTAAAATGGACTGATGGGCTTGATGGAAGTCCGCAATAAAATTTCCAAGATTGTATTTTGCTCCCGGTTCCTGTATATCGATGAGATGGTATGGAATGCCTTGGTATTCAGTAAGGTCTTTTCCAGTTCCAATATCCATGCGTCGGTAAATTTGACGAGAATCGGCACTGATAATTTCGGCATCAATTTGTTGGGCGAGTTGTACTGCCAGTTTGGTCTTGCCGGAGGCTGTGGGTCCTAGGATAACGATAACTTTCTCTTTCGGAACCGATTGTTGTTCCAAAAGAGAAAGTATAGGTTTTAGTCTGTCTATCACAGAACAAATTTAGTCCATTTTTCTGTTCCTTCATTATTTTTTACGACAGTATCGATGAAGGCCATACCTCTGACCCCGTCATAAACCGTTGGAAAGTCTTGTTCTTCCGCGGTTGGAGTTCTTCCTTCACGTTTTGCGGTAACTGTTGCTGCAAAGTTGCGATAGATATTAGCAAAAGATTCCAATAGCCCTTCTGGGTGACCAGCAGGAACACGTGTATTATGGGTTGCAAACGAGCTCAATGTATAAGGCGCAGCGTATGCATTTCCTGTACGATACAGCTGGCGAGGTTGATCAAGCATTTTGACGATCAGGTTGTTCGGGTCTTCGTTGGCCCATTCCAATCCGCCTTTTTCGCCATAAATACGTATACGAACAGCATTCTCTTCTCCTGCCGAGATTTGTGATGCCATTAATACGCCTTTGGCACCGTTTTGGAAACGCAATAATACGGAGCCATCATCATCCAATAATCGGCCTTCAACAAATGTTGTTAAATCAGCACATAACTCTTCGATTTTTAATCCCGACACATATTCCGCAAGATGAGCTACGTGTGTACCGATATCACCCATGACCAACGACTTGCCCGAGCGTTTTGGATCCGCGCGCCAAGCCGCGCCAGCATTGCCCTCGCGTTCAGTTAAACGGCTCAACCAGCCCTGTGGATATTCAACAACAATTTTTCTTATTTTACCAAAGTGGCCTTCTTTTACCATCGCTTTGGCCTGCTTTACCATCGGATAACCTGAATAGGTATGTGTCAAACATAATGTACGGCCCGTACGCTCTACAGTCTCCTGTAATTCTTTTGCTTCTTCAACAGATACAGTCATTGGTTTTTCAACAACAACATCGAAGCCTTTTTCCAAAGCTAATTTAGCTGGAGCAAAATGTAGAAAGTTTGGAGTAACGATCGTTACAAAATCCATACGCTCCCCCTCAGGAAGCAACGATTCTTTCTCGATCATCTCTTCGTAGTTGAGATAGACACGCTCAGGAGATACAAATAAGTCTTCTCCAGACTGTTTTGAAATCTGTGGATCAATGCTAAATGCGCCACAAACCAATTCAATCTTTCCATCCATAAAAGCGGCAATGCGGTGTACAGCACCAATAAAGGCGTCGTTTCCGCCTCCGACCATACCCATGCGAAGTTTTCTCTTCATAACGTTATTATTTTTTGATTATTTATTTTTCAAATTATTACAGTGTACAATATACACAATTTAGCTTATTTTATATACAAAATCATCTTGATGCTTCCCATGTTTTCCTTTGGAAAGCCAAGTGGAGCCTGATCCATTAATACACTTAGATCTTCTTCGTTACGATAAGTATATCTATGCGCTCCCGCAATCCAGAAGGTGATCGGAGCTGTAATTTCTTTTATCGTAAAGCCGATTTTTTCTAAGGAAGAATGCTGATTCCAGTCCCTGTCGGTATACGTCATAATATCCCCCGGGGAAAAGTCTTTCGAAAAAGCCTTGATTAACTTGCTTAGCCCGCCAATCACGTTATAGCCAGATTTATTGCAAAAGCGCAATAACTCAAAAGAACGGTATTCGTCATTTTTATCGTTCATACGGCGCCCTCCGGAAAAAACAGCTATGGACACGAGTTCGCCCTGCTCATATAGTCCGTATCTGTATTTTCCCGGAAGTGGAGTTTGTAAGTGATGTTCCACGAGGAACTGCTGACTTACTTTTTTATCAATCCGTGCAACGATTGTTTTCCGTGCGTAGATACGACGATTATTCTTCCATTTGGCAACGATGCGCTGAACAATGAGGTCGAATTTTTGTGCTAATATATCCTCGTCTATATGAATGCCCTCTTCGGGGCCCTGAAACCGTAAACGTCTTTCGTTGGGATAGAGAAAGATCTTTTTTGTTAATTCAGAAGAATCAATTTGTAGATATCCATCTAGTTCGATCAGGGGTAACCGCACTGCTAGGTGACGTTCAAGTTCGATTTTGAACCGAATAACAAGATCTTTAAAAGCTGGATTCATAAAACAAAAGTAACTCTTATGGAAGTTCTGGCGAAATATTCGCTTTTAATAATTATCCGTATCTTTGTGCAAAATATGATTGTACTGTGAAATATCCATGCTTAAAAAGCATAACACCGATGCGGGCTAAGCAGCTGCAGGCGAAAAAAAATTTGTGGTATATAATTTATACAGCATATTTCATAGGACTTTAAAAAACAAACTAAGTGCGACGACTTGATTTGTATCAATGACAATCGACACTTATAAATAATTATTTATATATGAAACTTCCGATAGTGGCGTATGGCGACCCTGTATTAAGAAAGGTTGCTGAGGAAATAGATGAAGACTATCCTGATTTAAAGAAATTGATAGATGATATGTTTGATACCATGTATGCTGCACATGGTGTTGGAATTGCGGCGCCACAAGTAGGATTGCCAATACGTATGTTTGTTATTGATGCGACGCCGTTTGCAGAAGATGACGAAGAGAATAAAGAAATGCTCAAATCTTTCAAAAGAGTTTTCATCAATCCGATTATGGTGGAGGAATCTGGTGAAAAATGGGCTTTTGGCGAAGGCTGCCTAAGTATTCCTGATATTAATGAAGACGTACTTCGTCATAAGAATATTCGTATCAATTATTTGGACGAGAATTTTGAGGAGCACGAAGTTGACCTGACCGGATTGGCGGCGCGTGTTGTTCAACACGAATATGACCATCTTGAAGGGAAGCTGTTTACAGACAAATTGAGTACGCTTAAGAAAACGATGTTAAAGGGTAAGTTGGACGCAATTGCCAAAGGCAATATCCGGGTGAGCTATAAAATGAAATTTCCACAGCAAAAGAAAAAGCGTTAGTCCAAACTAACGCTTCTCTTATTTTATTGTAGCGATTGCTTTCCAACCTTATCACTCAGTCCAATCGGGGAAGATATAACCTATACTTAACCGCGGTCATTCGAATCAGAAAAACCACACCGGCAGCAATAATAGCTGCCCAGGACAAATCCAGATTGAGGTGTACAAGCAAAATATAAATTAATCCGCCCGCCAAACAGGCCGTAGCATAGACCTCTTTTTTGAAGATCAAAGGCGTCTCATTGAGGAGGATATCGCGTATCATTCCCCCGCATACAGCTGTAAACATACCAAAGATGATGGCTGCATAGACGTTACTTTCGTAGTTCAATGACTTTTGCACGCCTAAGATGGTGAAGAAACTGATTCCTATCGCATCAAAAAGTGTCAGGGTTCGATAATAGCCATAGAGCTGCCTATTGAAGATGATGGCAATTAAGATGCCTAAGAATATCGCAATAAGATAATTGCTGTCATTTACCCAAACGGGGCGTAAATTTAGAAATACGTCACGCATGGATCCGCCGCCAATAGCCGTCACAAAACCCAAGAAGGCAGCTCCGAAAATATCGATGTCCTTACGCTTTGCGGATAAGGTGCCCGATATCGCAAAAAATAAAGTGCCAAGCAAATCGCTTAAATAAAAATAGTTGGCATCAGTTATCATCGTAATATTGTTATTAAAATAATTCCCTTATTTACGCTCTACTAAATCCAGAGAGATTATACAAATTTAGGAGAAATCCCGATAGTTTAGGTTTACTGTAAGACGAATAGCTTTCAAACCTACTATTCCTTGTACATCCTCCAGTTTGAGGTGCTCTACGGTCCTTTCAATGATGCCCATATCATAAATAGCCTGTATGCTTAGATTAAGGTCTTCTAGCACCTCATCCGACAGATAGACAATGGCAATCTTGTTGACCTGGGTGAGCCTTTCCTTGGTCCGTTTTACCCGTATTTTATCTATTCTTTTTTTGATGATTTCGTAACGGATATTCAATGATCCTTCAACATCAAATCGACGCTCGTCTTCCCGAAAGCTGATATCAATACTGTGTGGGTTAATGAAAATAAGCTGTGTGGTCTCCAAGGTAATTGGTAAATCCTGTTTTGCGTGATGTGCTTTCAGGGCAATACGGGCCATGGAGATAATCTGTTGTCGCCTAAAGATATTGATAAATTCTTTGCTAAAGGTCTGCTGTGGTGTAATGGATTCTCCTATATAGATATCGTATTCGATACCGTCGGTCCTGAATTTTTGAAAATAGGAGGGATAATTGCCCTGGATAAAACTGTTGAAATGATTGAGTTCCTTACTGATGATTTGATTTATCTTCCATAATGAGGTCTCAAATTCATTTCTATAAAATTCTCCGGTTTCACGATTGGTGAAAAAATGCTTGGCATAATGTTCGATAATGGCGTGCTTTGTTGAGAATTCTCTTCTCGCGGCCTCGATAAATGGCTGAACATCTTTTCTGAAGAATTCAATGATCTTGACCATGGATTCATCAAAGGAGATTTGGTCGAGCGACATGGTAATCTGGTCTACCCGTTTTGAAAAATCAATAATGAGCTGATGTGTGCCGTCCCTGGATAGTTCGTCAATGAGAAGAGCCAGTTGTTTCACTTTGAAACTAAAATCCTTTAAAATAGATGCATTGCGGATGACGGTAGAATCCTTTACATCTATAGCTCCATAAAGTGGATAGACTTCCTCGAAAATAACAGGTTTGATATGGGTGTTCTGTTCATCGTTTTCCAGTTCCTGAATATACTGAGCTGCAATATGATTAAACTTCCATTGTACGGCCGGCTGGATTGTTGTAAACCGGTTAATAATAATCTCGTCAATGCGTTTCCTGAACTCTGCCGTGATATCATAGGATAGCTGAGACAGTAGCGGCACAAGCGTGCGGAGGGATTGAATGGTTTCATTGTCCAATTGATCCAGCTGATGACTGTAAATTTCCATAATCCCGGACAAGGCATGGTTATGTATCAATGGAATACACAGATAGGTCTTAACCCCGGACGCCTTGATTCGTTCATCAAAAATGGATGTCGTATTTTTAATGGCATCTAGGGTATTATAAAAAATAAGATGCGGGTGTTTTAGGTAGTTTGCAACTTGCGGATTGATGTTGGTATAGCTATTGCTGGCGTTTGCTTCGGAAATTAAAATACTTTTATTTGTAATGGAATAATCAAAAAAAGGCAGGCCATTTAACTGAAACAATGGAAACAGGCTAAAAATTGTATCCGTACTCTTTAGGATCGGCGCGATGATTTTCTCCAGATCTGATAAAAAAAGATGGTAATTGTATGTGGCAAGATCCAATAAAATAGACTGTATTCTCTTAATAGTATGTTCGAGACTACTTTTTTTGACAGTGAGCATAGTGAACCCGGATAATTCAAAATCTTCTAGCTTAATTGCATTAATGACATGATCCCAGTTGAACAAAGAAGCGTCATTGGTGTTTTTGGTCAGATTTCTCAGGTTGAATTGGGGAAGTTCTTTTTTGGGCTTAATATCAACAAATTTGAAATCTATAGTTAGATCATAATAATCGATGATTTCGCCTTTTTCATTTAAATGATGATAAACAATTGTATTATTTTCTTTGGCAGGCAGTCCGTATAGACGTTCGAAAATAAGCGTATATATCAGCTTTTCTTGGTTGTTTAGGGGCTCTCCATCTTGCAATTGATCTTGGATATCCTGTTCCTCCAATCTATTTTTCCAGAGGTCAAAAAAGGCATCAGTCCCATAAAATGCTTCTTCTGCAAGTGGCGTAGCGAGCGCCCAATATCGTTTAGGATCTGTATCTATAAGCGATACCGAAAGACTATAGATGAGCTGTAAAATATCTTTATAGGCACTTAAATTGTGTTTACATAGCTTGCCGCTGACATGTTCAATTTCTTTTATTCGCTCCAGGGCAAATAATGGAATCATGTCATCAGAAGATATACCACTTTCGGTAAAGGATTCTAGGTATCGAAAGAAAGGTTCAAAATGAAGTTTTTTTTCGAGCTTATAGAATGTGTTTTTACCTTTTGTTAGCTGTACTTTCCTTATTTCCATTTATTGAATATACTTTAGAAGCGAAAGCCTGTACTAAAATAAGGATACCAGCCTTCGTTGGATTTGGCCATTACGAAGTGAAGGGGCAAGGCATTTGCCACGATATAATAAAGCCCTCCGCCGAATCCTTGGTGGAAAGTGGAGCTGTTATGGTCTTTTGCCCAGACTTTTCCAATATCATACATGCCCATGAGGCCTAGCTCCCCAGGCAGAACGTAGCTTTTTATATCATGGATCTTAACACGAGCCTCCAGGTTATTGTAGACCATTTGTTCCCCAGCAAAACGGTATTGGCGATAACCACGTAGATTTTCGTGACCACCAAGAAAAAGATATTGATAGAATGTTGGGTTACCCACGACGGTTCCTCCTCCTACCCTGTTGGCAAATATAATACCTTCGTTAATTGCACTAAAATAACCGGTCATTTCTGCACTTAACTGTGCCGAATGCCGCGAATATTTGTTTAAGCCTAAATAGGATTGTAGCGCAGCTTTAACAAATACACCTTTACTTGGATTGATTTTACGATTACGAGTATCTTGTGTTAGAAAAGCATTTAATCCGGCGAAGGCCTTGTCATGGGTAATGGAGAGACTATCATAGGAATGCAGTGCCTGCGGATTTAGGATAAAACGATCTTGATTTTCAACGGGATCCAGATGATAGAACTGGATATGGGGGCCAATAGCGTAATTTAACGTCGATGATGGATGCCACCTCAGTAGTGGATTGATATTAAAAATATTGAATCGGCTTCGGTAATATTTTGCTCCATACTGATCTTTTAAAAACAAGGAATTGTTGCCCACGCCAAAAAAGTTTTGCGTATTGTCGGGCGCTTTTGCCAGTGCGTCGATAACGAAGTCGGCATTACCTATGACATCTTCCCATTCACCGCGATAATGAATTTTATAGGCACCTGTCCGGAATGCCGTAGCGACTGTAATCTGTTGTTTATAGGTAAAAGGCACTTTCCTAAATCCCCGCTGGTGGGTATATGCTGCGCCAAGCCCCAAAGAAAAACCATCATCAGCATTGTAACCAGCTGTTAATAATGGTAGCCAGGAATTGTATAAATTCACGGGAACAAACGCTGTATTTACGCTATCCTTACCGCGATGTAGCTTGACTCGTTTTTTTTCTCCTAAAATCGTTGAATTGGACGTGTTTTCATAGAGCTTTATTCTTGATCTGCTATTATCAATTACATAGGTCTTTGGCAAACTATCGCCAATTATTCGCAGTTTTATCGGAGAATTTGTATTATTTATTAACAATGAGTCTTGACCCTCAGAAAGATATAATCGGATCTCTTTCGTCAAATTTTTTTCGTAAACTTTGTCCATCAAAGTTTTAGTCACCTGTCCATTTTTGTTGATTTTGGATACCTTGACATTTAATCCCCTGTCTTTGGTGCTGACGATCTCTACCTTCTCGTTCTTATCACTGAAATGGATATCTACAATATTATTGATAAAGCGATAATATTGTTCCATCGCAGTAGGCAGGGCATCACGTCTGCTCTGAAGGGTGCGGAAAATCTGTTCGCCCCGAATGGCTATGGATGATTGAGGCAAGCTGTTGACAGACTGCCGGAGTACCGAATCGGTCAATCGGGCGACAAATTGGTCTACTTCTTTTGTCCATTCTTTGTGGGAGAGCTGATTGCTGGGATGTGCATTTAAAAACCTGGATTTGAAAAGGGAATATCTGATATTTGGAATGCCCATTGTAAACCCTTGCATAACAGGATTTACAAATCGTTGATAAATATCTTTCATTAAAAATCCCTGTGTAACACGTAAGGCCTGATCGCGGTCACGTGGAATGGGAATATAGTCCTTATCTTTGTCATTCGTATTCTGATTTTCATTGTACCAGCGCCATTGATCTTCATGACGATCCCAATCGCTTACCATCACGTCCAACATACGTGCTCTGAGGTATGCCTTGGGTTTAAAATCATCGTCATTGTCTTCCTGGAGTTTGCGCACCGCTTTAGCACTATTATCAGAATCGCCCAGCGGTTCCCGTTCTTCCAATAGGGCTACAGTATTTTCGAATAGCGCTGCGTATTGGCCAAGGATCGGATCTGGTGCGACGAATCCGATAATAGGGTGTGCATGTGGGATGTTGACAGCATTGGCCAGTGCCGGGATCATCAGCGCGGAATAAGGATGTTGCGCACTTGTTGCATCGTCCAGGACATCCTGAACAAAGGTCCCATGCAATTCTTCTGGAATCAAAGATTCTGTTCGTTTATTTACTGATCGAAGGGCCCATTCTCTTCCTGTTGGATCCGTCAATCGAAGTGACACGGATTGCATGCCCCCTCCCTGTTTGATGGGCGTTAGACCTCCGAATAATTTAGAGAGCTGAAGTATGGGTAATGAGGTTTCGGCAGCCCATTCTTTGCGATAGTTTTCTCCCAGAAATGATTTTTTAAATTTGCCCGCCTGTCCATACTTTGCATTTGCGACAACAGTAATACTGTCTTTTATCACGGCTTGTGTCAGAGGCTTGTCTTTGTGTGCTTCAGCTGCCAAGGTCGACTTGTTCTCCTGCTGGGAATAAGCTTGTGCGGTGAAAAAAAGTAAAAGAAATGGTAAGACCCGTTGCATGCTTATTATTTTTCAAATTTATAAATGATTCCTTTGTCCTGATCACCGGCTTCACTGCTGATGTAAAGATTGGATTTTGAATCAAAGTTGATCCCTTCTGGTTGGGGAAATAGCTTTGGATCCAACGGCGTTAAGGATTTGACCTTGAAGTTTTCGTCCGTTACAACGAGCGCCTTGTCAATGGAGGATAAAATATACCATTCATTGCTATCGGTTTTCTTTGCAAGTGCTGACGGTTTGAAGGTCTTTTTGATCTTGGGATCAAGTTTCTTTAGCTCATCGACTTGGATGGCAAATTCGCCTTTTGGACTGAATTTGCCATCCGTTCCAATGGAAAAAATATATCCGGTTGTTTGTGATTGTTTTTTGTCTACCCGGCATTCTTTGCAGAGAACATAAGCGAGGTTAGCTGCTTTATCGACATAAAGTCCTTCATATTCGCCCTTGGGAAGAATGTCTTTTTGCTCAGCGACCGCCTGTATGTTATCTTTATCTGCCATTGGGAAGGAATAGACACTGCCATTGCTCTTTAAAACAAAGAAGTGTGTTTTGCTAATACCAATGTCTTCGTAATCACCGTCTTTTCCGAATTGGCTGAATGTGAGCTTTTGTGTAGGCAAATGGTATTTAAAAAGTAATCCTTGTTCATCTTGAATGGCATAAATCTCTTCATCCTGACCCTCTAAAAATGCGATCCCTGATATTTCGAGCAGCTCGTTGGGTAAACTTATCTTTTCGCCGGACAGCAATTTATAAG
Source organism: Sphingobacterium athyrii (assembly GCF_003071065.1). Lineage (GTDB taxonomy): Bacteria > Bacteroidota > Bacteroidia > Sphingobacteriales > Sphingobacteriaceae > Sphingobacterium > Sphingobacterium athyrii. The sequence continues at coordinate 458,960 of NZ_QCXX01000005.1, forward strand.
GAATTGCCTGTTGCGGTTTTTTGTCGGTTGTTGTGTCCGTAAAATTAGCTGTGCGTTCTTTGTTTGCATTACTGGGGTTGCAGGCTAATAATACCGTGGAAATTATCCCCAATGCAAAAGCGGATAGTCGTGTTGAGTTTTTCATCAATTTAGTTGTTTAAGTAATCAACAATTTGTTGCTGCGATTTATTGCCAATCGGATGTGCTATAGGTAAATTTTGCCCTAGGTCATCAATAAAAGTAGCTTCGATATCGTCAGCGAACTGGATTTCGAAGAGCTGCTGAATCCTTTTGGATAATACTGTTTCCAGTATCGGAAAACAGGTTTCTATCCGACGGTAGATATTGCGATCCATCCAATCTGAGGAACCTAAATATACTTTTGTATCATCGCCGTACCGAAATATAAAGATTCTCCCATGCTCTAAATAGCGACCTACGATCCGTTTAATTTTGATATTTTCACTTAAGCCTTGTACTTGAGGTTTAAGCCGGCAGATTCCTCTGACCAACAATTGTACCTTTACACCGGCTTGGCTAGCCTCATACAATTTATTGATTAACGATTCTTCCTCTAAATTGTTTAACTTAATTTTTATCGAAGTAGTTATTCCTTGCTTGAGCTGAGCAATTGCTTCGTCGATCAGCCCGATGAAAGTTTGCTTTAAATTGAATTGTGCTACCAATAGGTGCTGAAATATAATCTCTGTTGGACTGCTTGGTTTCTTTCTATTGGGTAAAAACTCAAATAGCTGGCCTAGTTCCGTTGTCAGCAAACGATTGGATGTCATCAAAAAATAGTCGGTATATACGGTGGCGGTCTTCTCGTTTAAGTTGCCAGTCCCAAATAGTGCGCTTTCTTTTCCATCTTTTCGTCTGACAAGTGCAATTTTAGCATGTACTTTGAGATTAGGGATACTATAGCTGATTCTTACCCCCTGCTCCTTCATAATTCTGGACCAATGTATATTATTGGCTTCGTCGAAACGTGCTTTTAATTCAACAAACACATTCACTTTCTTGCCATTCTTTGCTGCAGTGGCCAGTGCTTGGGCGATATGCGAATCACCGGCAATTCGATAGAGTGTCGTGTGGATTTCCACAACCTCAGGATCGATAGCCGCTTCGTTAAAAAACCGAAGAATGGGATCAAACGATTCATAAGGAGTACAGATCAATATATCCTCCTGATCGAGCTGGTCAAAAAGGGAATGTTCGAAATCCTGATGTACCTCTATCTGTCGCTGTTTCGGGAAGGACAATGCTTCCTGTTTTACCGGGAAGGAGAAAAAGTCCTTTAGATTATGATAATATCCTCCGGCGACAATACTACTTTTCCGTAGGTCAAAAAGAACTGCAAGTCTTTCGATGAGCTGTTCTGGAAAACCCGGCTGATGTAAGAATCGGGTTGCGTAACCAAGATCTCTTTTATTGACTTCTGCCTCTATTTTCTGAGCGATATCACCATCAAATTCATCTTGCAAATTAAGCTCAGCATCCCGCGTAATTTTGAAGGAGTAGAAATTTAAACTCTTGTCTTTTATTAAGTTGGGTAAAAATAATTTAATGATATCGTCGATGAAGACAACATATGTTTTGGAATTGACCTGACAGGTGAAGAACCGATTAATGCGATCTGCGGGTATATTAACAATGAACAGATCAGCCGTATTATTGTCTGTCAATGCAAAGTACAGGCGGTTGTTGATCGGGAAAAAAGAGAATTCTTCGTTAACAGGAATGATTTGCAGATAAGAAGCAATCGTGCTAAAAAAATATTTGGCGGCAAGAGATTTTACTGCTAATGGAATCTCTTGGTTATAGATTAGGATAATGTTTTCCGCAGCTAACTGCTGAATAATATCAGTTAAAAAGAGTCCAAATTTTTGCTGTTGTTTATCGATAATTTTGGATGCTTTTTTATACGTTCCAATATCGAGATTCGGGATGACCTGGTCAGTAGTCTTTTTTCTAATTTTCTTCCAAGCCATTAATACAGGCATCCGTACACGGTAGAACTCATCTAAGTTTGATGAAAAAATGGCGAGGAACTGTAATTTCTCCAACAATGGTACTGCCGGGCGCCCAGCTTCGTTAAGCACCCTGTCATTAAAGGAAAGCCAACTGATATCTCTGTTGATATATAGGTCTTTTTTTTTCATTCGAAAAATAATCTAAGGAATAATGCGGTTAAAAGAGCTGTATCTATTTTATAAGAGTGTTGCAATAACAAATGAAATAACAGAGATGACCAGGCCAAACATAAAGATGCCATAAGCATAACGTAATAACTTATATTTTCTGCCCAGAACGACACCTTGGGAATAGACATCTTTTGTAAGCATTCCGTATAAAAACTCGGAGTCGACCATTACTTTCTGCATCCCTTCGTTATAGTCGTTGAGTTTCATTTTGTAGAAGTTTCCGAAAAATAATAGATTGACGGTTTTATCCTCGATCTCCTGCTTTGAAAATTTTCCAGCCGGTATTTTGGGGATAGTCGATAATATGGCCATAACCATGGTTGCAACAACAATTACAGTGAGGATAATTGTTGGAAAGATCAGGTGCTCATTGCTATCTAATTTTCTAAACAATACTGCAATGACAACGGATAGAATAATGGAATTGACAGTTAATAGTATGTTCGCTTTATTGTCAGCCATGTCGCTCAGGCGCTGGTTGTTGGACGACGTTATTCGAAACATCGTCTCTATACCACGTTCGGGTTTGGCGCTTTTGTCTTTCTCTTTTTTTGTTTCTTTTTTGTCTTCTTTTTTCTTGGCGTTAGATTTTTCCTGTTTTCGCTCGAGTTCTTTTAAGTTCTGTTCTTTTTTAGCGTTGAGCTTTTGTTGCGCATAATCCGTATGGTAATGATGGCCTGACAAAAGTTTTATCGTACCTGCACGCCAGACATCTTTGTCAATTTCTTTACCCAATACAGCCTCGGCTTCGGCTTTCATAAGTTTGTTCCTATTTTCAAAGTCGTCATTACCAAAATGGAACAGGTCAGCATCACAGAGAATCTGTTCCAGTAGATTGTTTGGGTCCTGAGGCATTCTCGTCGCCAGGATGCAACCTTTGATTTTTTCTTTAATATCTTCGGATATGCCTTTATCTTTCAGAAAGTCCAAAGCTATTTCTACGCTTCTTTTCTCATGGCCAATCGCGTTGTCAGATTCTACATAACCTAGATCATGAAAATAAGCAGCACTAATCACGATAAAATGATCTTCATCGTTTAACTTATAGAACGACGAAATTTCTTCTGCCGCCTGTACTACTGAATGTGTGTGTAGGCTGTTGTGAAAACAATGACAAGAAGATATGTTTTCTACAATATAAGTATTAGAATAGTGCTCTACTTGTTTTAAAAGCTCGTTATAATCTATCATGACCAATATGATGTTTATTTAGAATAAAAGTATTCAATATCTTTAACATCTTGTATATATGTGATCCCTTTTCGTAATTTTTTGATCTAGATCAAGTTTGATAGACTAGAAAGCAGACAAAATCATTGTTTTTTTGTACAGCGTGTGCCCTTTAAGTTTTTTCCTTAAGTGCGATTGCTGCTTTTGATGCCGTGAGACCGCGAACATTTCTGCTTTTCGGGATGTCGTGTTCGGCTGTTGTTCTTTAATTAAGTCTCCTGGGTTAGTTTGATAAGTGGTAGCTTCTCCTCTACCTTTTTGTTGTTTAACCTTATTCTGACTAGTTGTAGTTGCCCAAACACAACTCTACTATTGTTCATGTCGCATCTCCGCTTTTAGTTATGTTATGATCTGTTCAAGTATTGATTTTATAATAGTTTAGAAGTAAGCTAGATTTAGGTTAGGATTTAGTTAGGTTTCGCTTAGCTTTTACCTAAAGAATACCTAAACTAAACCTAAATAAAACCTAAACAAACCCTAACTAAACATTGGATCTGTACCGGCATTGTTGTTGCTGCTTCTGCCTTGTTTTTCTATGGCCCCTGCGGACTGCCCGGCTGTGGTTTTTATGCCTGCCCATGATTCGGTCTCCCTGATCGGGGTGATCCGGCTTATTGGGATTTTTTTTCTGTTTTGGCCCGCTGTCTTTCCGGCGGGTTCTCTGTTTTGTCCAGGCCCGCGTCCCGTTTTCCGGCCTTCCCACGTATCCCCCTATGGATTTCTGTTAGCCGCTCCTCTGCTTTCGGACTGAAGCCCGTCAACGCCGCCGGGTCTCCCGCTTCCGTGCCCTTTTCGGATTCTGGGCGTGTGCCGGGGAGGCTGCTGTCGTTCTTCGGTCCTACCTATGCACCGGACTGCCCCGTAATCCGTGGAGCGGATTTCACGGCGTTCTGTATCCGTGGCACACGTTTACCCTGCCAAAGGGTCATGTCTGAAGCAAAGTATTCCCGCTTTACCTGTTCGGAGGTTTCTCCTTACGGTCCCCGTTAAAAAAGACCGCGAGCTTCCAGCCGAAGTTCCGCGCCGGCTTTCCACTGCGGCTCCGCGGATAACCGGCCTTTCCGGGGCGGAAAGGCCTCCTGCGAAAAAACAATCCGTCAAGTTTCCAGCGAGTTAGGGGTAAAATGAAATAAATAAGAACAAAAGGCTTGGAAGTTTGCCCGAAAACTCCCTATCTTTGCACCACTCCGCAAGGGAGGGACGGTTGCTTCGAAAGAGGGAGCCAATGAAAAAAGAAGGGTCTGATGGGAGTTAGGCGCAGAAATTGGAAAAAGAAAAAGAAAAAAAACTTTAAAAGTTTTTTGGAAGTTCAGAAAAGATTTCTACCTTTGCAGTCCCAACGGAAACGGAGGGAAAACAAAAAAGATAAAGACGGGCCTGGTGCCTATCAGAATATAGCGGATACGGAAGTTGAAGCGAGAGAAGTTCTTTAAGAAAACACAATCATGTAAGCGTGACGAGTAGGAGACGAAAGTCATGAACAAATTCAAGAATTGGTTCAATTCGGTCCAAGATCAGAGATATAAAAAAAGAATTCTGATTATGTAAATAGTTGGAATCAAAAACTTCATTTTACAATGGAGAGTTTGATCCTGGCTCAGGATGAACGCTAGCGGCAGGCCTAATACATGCAAGTCGGACGGGATCCATCGGAGAGCTTGCTCAAAGATGGTGAGAGTGGCGCACGGGTGCGTAACGCGTGAGCAACCTACCTCTATCAGGGGGATAGCCTCTCGAAAGAGAGATTAACACCGCATAATATAACTATTCGGCATCGTCTGGTTATTAAATATTTATAGGATAG
>NZ_QCXX01000006.1 GCF_003071065.1 Sphingobacterium athyrii
AAAAAAACTAACACAATAAAATAAAGACATTATGAACTCATTAGTAAAAACCTTCACAGCAGCAGCTCTAATCGCAGTATCCACTTTCGCTATGGCCGCTAACAAACCAGCATCAAAAACTGAAAAAGTAACCGTTAACCTTTCTACAGCAGACTTTGCCTTAGAGCACTATGTTGCTGTAACTACGGAGGGAGAATCAGCAGGGGTTGAGCAATTATTCGCGGAAGATTTCAACCAAAAGATCCAAGCTTCCAATGTACAGTCTCATAGCCGTAGTGCGGTTGTCAAATCCTTGAAAAAACAAAAAGGGGAGAAGCTCAACTGTACGGTAGCTACTGACATTATCGAAGAGTCTGCCGACTTTATGGTTGCTAAAGTAACACTAAGATTTGAAGACTTTACCAAGACTGATCTGGTAACTTTGGTACGTGAAGGTAATGATTGGAAAGTGTCCAAATCAATCAACTCATATAAATAGTCTCCAATAACTAGTGGTGAGTCCAGTCAACTCAGGGCTGACCACTAGTGAATCATATGTTTATTTAAGGCCACCTCGTTAGATGTGGCTTTTTGACAGTTATTTACGGACACTTACTCTTTTTGTATTTACAATCTGATCATTTGTGTTTTTAAATTCAAGTATATAGTTTCCAGGCCTTAAATATAGAAATTCCTTTGTGGTTTTGATGAAAAGCTGGTCTGCTGGTATTCGATGCCCTCGTTTTTCGCATGCATAATAAGCTTGAACAAAAAGTCCTTTTTGCCCGTACGTATCCAGCGGTAGAGCCTTTGTAGTACTATTCATTGATAAGTACTTGGGACGATTATTGGGGGTTAGATAGCGGGGGTAGAAAAGCGAAATATCTACGAAGTCATCATGCCAGACGGTATGATCTTTTAAAGCGATGACGGGTACACTGAACGAAACAAACTTGTTTACGGTTAGGAATTCGTCAGTTTCAAACTGGGTATGATATCGTTCAATATGTCGAGTTTGTGATATTGTTAAAGGATCAATATTGGTCATTTCTTTAAAGAACTGAGCCATTTTTTTCCAACTGGTTCGCGTATTTTCATGGACATGATCATATCCTGCATAGACAAGCAGTTTCGCTTGAGGGTCAGTTTCTAGCAATTTCGCTAGGTTGACTGCTTGTAATGAGTCGCGCATACGATTACTATTTGTATTTCTGGCCTCATATTTTATCAATACAAAATTCTGTCGCAACGCTTCCCTGATCATTTCTGCGAAGAGGGGGTCGTGGCTATAATACCCTATTGTATCTGTGACGATTCGTGTTGTGTTAATGTTTTGATCTGCAAGGTCTTCAATAGCTAAATACTTGAAACCTAATTCACGAAACCCATTTAATAATTGGGATACAAATACGCGGTGATAGGGAATGTTATGAGCTTCATTGATCATTACTACTTTTTCATTTTTGGCTCTTTTCAGGATGAATTTTTTGGCATCGACAAAGTTATGCTGTTTATAAAATGTACTGTCATATTTTATTTCATCGTTTTTAAGCGCGTGAACATATTGCTGATCCCAGTAAAATCTTGAACTATCATAATTGCCAATAAAAGAATGATAAGTCGATTGGAATTGATAAAAAAGGGATTTTGTTCTTGCATCCATACTATCCACCGGTAGTTTGTTGAATTCCTGAATGGCTATCTGATAGTTTTCTGGATGCTTTTTAATTATTTGATCATTTAGCTCAAATAATTTTTGTATAGTAATTTGCCCTGTTACCAAGTGGCTAATTACAATAAATAATAGCGTAAAATAGATTTTCATAACTAGTTTTTTAGTTTTATAACTAATATATTAGTTGCATGTCTGATTTCAAAATTAAACTGTTAGAAATTTGGAAAATATATAGATAAAGCATGTTCTAATCTCTTTGATTTTTATATTTTTCAGGATTCAATTGAAGAATCTAACAAATGTAAATTTATCAATATCGATGAAGATATCGTTCGTAGGCTTTAGTATAAAATTTTCTGGCTGATTTTTTGCAAAAATTATAAAGTTAACCCGTTGTGCATTTTAAATAATGCTTATTTTTAAATTGTTGATATTCCTATTGAATATATTTTTGTTGATGTATTGAATGACCGTCATTGCCGTTATCTTTGTCAGAATTCTGGTTCTAAAACTGTCAAGAGATTTGGCGTAATTGCGTCTAACCATAAATTGGTCGCACATCTAGGAAAACCATGTCTCGATCCTCTTCCTTGATTTTCTGAATAAGCTGAATTGAGGTTTGTAGCTCTTTTGATTGTTTTTCTTTGGCGTATCCAACCTGATGTTGGAGTACTCGAAAAGATTCAGCTGCATCTCAGCTGACAGATATCCTTTGTCTCCCAGCAGGGTGCAAGCGGAGAGCTGATTAACGAGATCAACCAGGTAATGAATGTCATGCACATTTGTCGCGGTAGGGTCAATCTTTGAGACATCACACTCATATAATAGAAGTATATGTTGGATGATGTAATTAATCTGCTGTTGATCCATTCCGATTTTGAGAAACCAAAATTTAGTTAGTTTGGACTTTTTTATATACAAAAATCCCCTGTTTGTACAAAAATGAACCATTTCTGAACAAATCAATACCATAAGCCTAACGAAGGATATCTACTTTTGTTTACCGTCCAGATAAATTAACAGTGATTAAAACAAAATGTTAATGTATTAACATGAAGAAGAAAGCTGATAATACGGGCACTAAATAACCAACTAAATGAATGAGAAAATATATGGGAGGCCTAAAACTTTATTTCCTTTTTCTTCGCGGGTTTAAACGTATACTATATACGAGCGAAGTAGCCTTCATGATCGGATTTCTAAAATTCGATAAATAGAACGTGGTAGACATAAAGACCTTCTCAGAGATGGAATAACAAATAGACAGATGATATTGAAAAGAATACCTAAAATTATTTTATTAGCCATATTATGCGCTTCTGTATTGCTCGGCTTTAGTCAAAAAAATAGCGGTCAAAATGACCTGAGCAATGCCGATTATATTATTTTAAACCCCAAGTACGACGGCCATTCGTTCCTACGCAACCCTTTAAATGGCTGGGTAATGTATGCCCCCCGTAACGCAGACGATACATATTGGGATATCGAATATTTTGTGCCGGCATTAAGAAAAAAAGTTAAGGTCATCGATTATGCTTCGGCATGTTATGTGCGTACGAGCTGGTCTTCGCTAAACCCAAGCGACGGTATTTATGCTTGGGATGATCCAAACTCCAAAATAGGAAACCTCATTAAAGGAGCGCAAAAGAGGGGACTTCCCATCGCACTCCGAATTGTGATAGATGGTCGTGATCAAGGTCAAAATACGCCTAAATTTGTGTTTGAAGTTGGTGCCAAGTATTATCTGGAAAATAAAAAGTATCCTGATAGACAGACCCCCTATCCGCAGGATGTGGTATTTAGAAAATATTACAGCAAATTTATCACAGCTCTAGCAAAAGAATTTAATGATCCTGATAAAACTTCTTTTATTGATGCCTATGGCTTGGGGAAATGGGGCGAAGCACATTTTGTAGTCTATGAAGATCCAACAATAGCAACTCCCGAAAGTACCGAAAAAATAAAGGAAGAAACATTGGATTGGGTAACCAATTTATATGCTCAAACCTTTACCAAGGTGCCTTTGGTTATCAACTATCATCGTTTGGTCGGTCATCCAGAAAGTTGGGGCGCCGTCAACCCAAATAGTGAACGCTTATTGGACAAAGCGATTGAGAAAGGCTATAGCCTACGCCAGGATGCTTTTGGTATGACAGGCTACTACCAGGATTGGGAAAAAGATTTTGCCAGCAAATGGAATTTCAAGCGTCCTATCATTATGGAGGGCGGATGGATTATTGCTCCAGGTAAGCATCGTTATTGGAAAGACCCAAGTGGAAAATATAGAGAAGGGCACGATGAGGATGTGAGAAAAGGAGAATTTGACGCTTCGGCCGAAGCTCATGTCAATATGATGGATTTTAGGGCGGGAGGAGAAACCGAATCCTGGTTCAAGTCCTTTGATCTGGTTCAACGGTTTAATACAGAGGGGGGCTATCGTGTATACCCCGACCAGATCAAGCTGCCCAAACAGATAAAATCTGGTGCAATGGCTCTCATTTCGCACCGTTGGCAAAATAGGGGCTGGGGCTATTTACCTAATAATATTCCGCAGTGGAATTACAAATATAAAGTAGCATTTGCTCTGTTAGATGCCAAAGGAAACGCGAAAAAGATTTTTGTAGATCATCAGAGCGATCCGTCTAAATGGTTGAAAGGTACTGCCGCAAATTACCAACTTAACGCAAAAATAGATTTACCTGCTGGAAATTACAACTGGGCGGTCGCTATTGTTGATACCGCAATGAAAAATAAACCAGCAATTCAGCTAGCGCTTGATGAAGCTCCACAGGTTCATGGTTGGACAAAGTTGTTAACCTTGCAAGTGCACTAACTTAAATACCAAATTGTTGTGCTTACCCTTTCCCATCAGCAATAATAATTGCTATGTATGTATTCGGTCGATGTGTCATTTTGAAAACGAAGAAATTTAGCGAATGTGCGACTTGCACTTACAATTATATTAAGAAGTAAACCTATTATGATAAAGCTGAGCAATCTATATTTGATATTGTCCCTGTTTTTTAGTCTGATCACCTTTAAGGTTGTCGCGCAGCAAAATATGACCAATGTGTATGGCAGACGTGTACAATCATTAAACGGAAAATGGGACGCTATTGTAGACCTATACGACCAGGGCAGAAAAAACAAAATCTACCTGAATAAAAAACCGGAAAGCAAGACCGATTTTTATGAATACTCCTTTGAGAACGGTCTACGTCTGAATGTGCCTTCGGATTGGAACAGTCAGCTACCTGAACTTAAATACTACGAAGGTACCATCTGGTATGGTCGAAAGTTTGACACAGTGAAAGAAAGCAATGGGAGATTGTTCTTATATTTTGGTGCTGTAAGCTATCGTTGCCGTATTTACCTCAACGGAGAAGAAATAGCACAGCATCAGGGTGGTTTTACACCGTTTCAGGTGGAAATAACGGATGTGGTTAAAGAAAAGGATAATTTTTTGGCAGTCGAGGTCAATAATACCCGGCAGGTAGATGCCATTCCGGCAATGGCCTTTGATTGGTGGAACTATGGCGGCATTACCCGTGATGTTTTTTTGGTAAGCACGCCAAAAGTTTTTATTGACGATTATTTTATTCAATTAGACAAAACCGAAGCCGATAAAATCAATGTTCATGTAAAGCTCTCGGATAAGCTGGCCAATTCTTCCATTACCATCGAAATACCGGAATTGCAACTTACTCAAACGCTCAAGACAGATGCTCAGGGAGAAGTAAAGACGTCATTTACATCAAGGGAAATTAAACGTTGGTCGCCAGCTGCACCAAAACTGTATACGGTAAAGATTTTAAGCCAAGAGGATCAGATAGAGGAGGAGATCGGCTTTCGCAATATTGGGGTTAAGGGGGAAGATATATTTCTGAACGGCCAGCCTATTTTTCTAAAGTCCATTTCATTTCATGAGGAAATACCGCAACGCAGAGGCCGTGCTTTTTCGCAGTCAGATGCAGTAATGCTGCTTTCAGAAGCTAAAGCTTTAGGTTGCAATATGATTCGATTAGCACATTATCCGCAAAATGAATATATCGTGCGGACGGCCGAAAAAATGGGCTTTTTGTTGTGGGAAGAAATTTCCATATGGCAGGGGATCGACTTTGAAAATGACTCGACCAAAGAAAAAGCAGGCAAAATGATGCGTGAAATGGTCTCTCGAGACAAAAATCGCTGTGCCCTCACTTTTTGGGGTGTGGCTAACGAAACCCAGCCGTCCGAATCTAGAAATAATTTTATCAGGCATTTGATAACAACCTGCAAAAGTATGGATACCACCAGACTGGTTACCGCCGCTTTTGATTTGGTCCGTTTTCAAAAAGAGAAACAGGTATTTGTCATGGACGATTCTTTTGTCAACGAATTGGATGTAGTAGCCGTTAACAAATATATGGGCTGGTACCATCCCTGGCCAATCACCCCTGATAAAGCCAGATGGGAAGTGGCAAGAGGGAAACCGTTAATTATTTCTGAATTTGGGGCAGAGGCGTTGTACGGCAATACCGGCGATGCAGATGTTGTCAGTTCATGGAGCGAAGATTACCAAGCAACCTTGTATAAAAATAACCTCGAAATGTTTAAGCATATTCCAAACCTGCGCGGAACTTCGCCCTGGGTACTTTTTGATTTCCGTTCGCCATTCCGTTTTCATCCGATCAACCAAGACGGCTGGAACCGCAAAGGATTAGTATCAGATCAAGGGTACCGAAAAAAAGCCTGGTTTTTAATGAAGGAATATTATGATAATAAATAAGACCTCAATCCTTGTACTTCCAAAACAGGGCCTAAAGAAGATTATCACAATAACACTAGTTTTTTCATCGTTGCGCACAAAAATATTTACTAAAAGAATGAAAGCACAAAAAAAATCGAAACACAAAATAGACGAATACAGGATAAGTATATACAAATACATTAAAATGATATGCTTACTGGGGCTTTTAGTGCAGGCAACCCTGTTAAAAGCGCAAGATGTCATCGATTTATCGGGTACTTGGGGTTTCCAGACCGATGTCATGGATTTCCGTAGAGGCTCGCTGTCGCCGCGCTATAATCACATTTTACAAGAAACGATCAAACTTCCTGGCATTACCGATGATTATCAGATAGGACATAAAAATCCGTACAAATATATTGACCGTCTGACCCGAAAATACGAATACATGGGACCGGCATGGTACCAACGGGATATCGAAATTCCTGCCTCCTGGAAAGGTAAAAAAATAGTCATGTATTTTGAGCGTACCCACTGGTTAAGTTCAATTTATGTGGATACCAAGGAAGTAAGCCGTATCGATTATGTAAGTGTCCCCCACAGCCACGATCTTACAGCATTTGTAAAGGCCGGAAAAACGCATCGAATTACGGTTTGTATCGATAATAGGTTTCAGTATAATACCCATAAGTGGAACCATGCGCATACCGAATTTACCCAAATTAATTGGAACGGTATCTTAGGAGAGATGAAATTAATGGCCATAGATCCTGTTTATTTGGAAGACCTTCAGGTTTATCCCAACATAACCGACCATTCCATAAAAGTAAGATTACAGGTAAATAATGATACCAAAAGAAAGATAGAGGGTAAAGTTTCTCTTACGATTACAGGCACAAATCATAGCCTAAAAAAAGAAGTTGCAGTAGTCAGTACCGATTCGGTAACTTTTGTGGAAACCAATATCGCGCTGGGTAAGAACATGAAATTATGGGACGAGTTTAATCCTAATCTTTATCAGATAAGCTGCCAGTTGACAACTTCAGATGGAAAAAATGCCTACCAGCACGAAAAAAAGACAACTTTTGGAATGCGTGAAGTAAAGCAAGGCAAAAACCACGTCTTGCTCAATAATCACCCTATTCATTTACGAGGCAATGTAGAAAATGCTGTATTTCCCAAAACAGGACACGTTCCACTCGATGATGCCTCATGGGAGCGAATTATGTTACTGATGAAGGGATATGGGATGAACCATTTGCGATTTCATTCCTGGTGCCCTCCGGCAGCGGCCTTTCGCATGGCGGATAAACATGGAATTTACTTTGAGGTGGAGATGCCCATGTGGGGCAAAGATGCTGAACCAGACGAAGCCAGATATAACTTCTTCCGTAGGGAAATTAAGGCTATTTTGAAAGAGTACGGCAACCATCCTTCGTTTATTTTGTACTGTAACGGCAATGAAATTACCGGCAACTTCGATTTTATCGAAGAACTGACCGCCGAAGGCAGAAAAGCTGATCCACGACATTTGTATAGCGGTTCTACAGCTCGAACAAGGGTCAAATCGGATCAATATTACGTATCTCAGCAGACCAATAGGGGGCCCGTAAAGGTTTACGAAGGTCTACCCGGTACCGACTGGGATAAGAATATGGAATCTGATGTAGATGTTCCAGTCATTTCGCACGAATCGGGACAGCGATGTATTTATCCGAATTTTGATGAGATAAAGAAGTATGCCAACAGCCCCGTTGAAGCCCGCAATTTTGAAGTATTTAGAGATCTGCTGAAAAAGAATGGCATGCTGGATCAAGCGAACGACTTCTTTCGGGCGTCTGGTGCGCTGACCGTGCTGGAGTACAAGGCCGTGATCGAAGGCTTGTTGCGCTCCGGTAAATCTGCAGGCTTCCAGCTCTTGTCAATGAACGATTTTCCTGGACAAGGGTACGCCCCTGTAGGAATCTTCGATCCGTTTTGGGATTCGAAAGGATTGGTCACCGCCGAAAAATTCAGGGAGTTTTGTGCGCCAACAGTCGCTCTTTTGCGATACGATAAAAGTAGTTATTTCGATAGCGAAACATTTAGGGGAAAAGCAGAGGTCTATAACTTTAGCAATTCAGCCCTTGAAAATGCCAAAATTAAATGGTGGATGACCGATACAGCTGGCCGGGTATTGCAAAAGGGAACCTTGAAAAAGCAAACCATTGCCAACGAACATGTATCGCCAGTCGGTGAATTTGAGATCCCCCTAAAAAACATCAGCAGCCAGAAGGTTACCGTCCATCTTGCGGTTAATGACACGATTAAAAACAGCTGGGACATTTGGGTATATCCCAGACATCAAAATCTGATGCAGTCTACAGATAAAGTATTGTACACCGATATTTACGATGATGCAGCAAAGAAACAGTTAGCTCAAGGCAAAACAGTTGTTTTTTATCCATCTCCAGCCAGCGTGAAAGGTCGAAAATCAATGTTTCATAATCATTTCTGGAACCCCATTATGTTTGCTTGGGCACCGATGACAATCGGCAACCTGGTCCATCATGAACAGGCCATGTTTAAGGATTTCCTTACTTCGTATCATACCGATTGGCAATGGTGGGATATCCTGAACTATGCAAAAGTAATCGAAATGCAACATACACCACAACAACTGCGTCCCTTTATACAGGTCATCGACAGCTACGATAACAACCAAAAATTAGGTATTGGTTTCGAAGCAAAGGTGAATGGCGGGAAACTGCTGCTGCTGGCATTGGATACAAAAACAGATATGGATAAGCGTCCGGCTACCCAGCAATTGTTGTACAGTATTGATAATTATGTGAACAGCGATAAATTTTCACCGCAAGTAACTTTGGACGAAACTTTTATTCATTCATTTTTAACAAAATAAGAAAGGTTTAAACGATGCTAAAAACAGTTGTATTTCCGATGATGACATTTCTTTTAGGCCAGACCCTAATGGCACAGGAAATTATATTAGAGCGAAAAGCTCCTGTATCCCAAGTTTATAAAGAGGCTGTGGAAGCCGAAGATGCATTGCCCATGAACGATTTGAACATTGAATTTGGCTATGTGCTTTATCAGACAGAGATAAATACCGATACCGATACCGAAAGCGGAGAGCTGGAATTGGAAAACGTACGTGATTATGCCGTGGTCTATATGGACGGCAAGTTACAGGGCACCTTAACTGATAAAGGTAAAAAATTAGCCATCAAAGCAGATCCGGGCAATCACACACTCCAATTTTATGTAGAGAACATTAGCCGGATCACCTATGGACCAGAAATTACGGATAATTCAAAAGGGCTGTTTGGCAACGTTACCTTAGATGGAAACAACGTCCAAAACTGGAAAATGATTCCCTTAAATGTACGCAACTATCCAATAAAGGATTTGGTGTTTGAACAAAACCCAGGCACTGATACACCCGGTTTCTATCAAGGTCAATTCGATTTCAGTCGTCCTCAAAATATGTATCTTAATATGACCGGATGGGGAATGGGAGAGGTGTGGTTAAATCAAAGATATTTGGGGGCCTATTGGGAAGAAGAAAAACAACAGTCGATATTAATTCCTTCGGAAGATTTAGTACCTGGCAAAAATGAGCTAGTGATCTTCGAACTCAAAAACAATCAACAAAAGAAGATAAGTTTGTCCCCAACTCCTATTTTTAAGTAAATAGGAGTTAGGATTTTAGAATGTATTTGAAAGAGTAAAAAGGAACTTATGGCGAAATTTTGAGACAGCCCTTTGCGTAATTGAAAGAGAATCGTAGCTTAAAGAAATACTTGTCTTAATAAAATACAGTTCGGCATTTTGATGGCAGTCCGGCAGGTAGAAATCTTTAATCGAAATTTAAACAGCTTTAGTAGGATTGGTAAATGAAAAAATACAGTTTGATCATATGTTTCATTGTTTTTTTTGGACAATCTGTTCTCGGTATTGATCTCTCGAGGTACAGGTTTCACCTGATGCCCGAAACTTCGTATTACGGCGGTATACAAAGCATCGCAAAAGACAGTTTAGGGCGTATCTGGTACACCGGCCCCGATGCGCTATTCATGTACGATGGCAACAGCTTTTATCAATTAAACGATATCGTTTCTGCGATCAAACCGAAGCAGAAAATGGGTTATGGGTCGTTAATTCGGGATAAAGAGGGAAATCTATTTTTAGCTTCGGGCCACGGCTTATTAAAATTTGATTACGAGCGATTTTCTTTCATTGTCGTGGTCCCAGGAAAAATCCGATCATTATGTGTACATGGCGATGGCCAGCTTTACATGCTTTCAGACAATAGTGTACTTCGTTATCATCCACAAGATGAAAAAACAGAAAGCTTTTTATTGCCCAAAGACAAGTATTTCCAAAATATATTAAGTACCAAAGACTATGTGTTTTTAACGGAAGGCGCGATCACATACAAAGTAGAAATGACAAAAAAAAACCTGGTCCGGTTTGCGGATTTTGGCGGTACGGTCAACCAGGTGAACGATGCTGTCGCATACCGTGGCTCCTATTATTTTTTGACACAGCGGGGCGGGATCCATGTAACAGACTTGACAGGCACCTTAAAACATAAAATTCCCGTAAGCATGGGGGAAAATTCATCTGTTTTAACCAAAAAGATGTATGTGGACCAAACTGGAGTGATCTGGGTGGCTACACAAGCCGGATTATTTCTTTATGATCCCGTTAATGAAAGCCGCAGCGCTTTGCAGATGAACCTGAACGATGCTTATTCATTGCCTAATAACTCGATATGGACAATTTATGCAGATCCGGATCAAGGAGCCTGGATAGGTACCTACGGTGGTAAAATAGCCTATTGCTCACTTTTCGATTCCCGGGTACGCTACTTTAAACCCAGTCCAGGAGGTCTAAATCATCCTATTGTCAGCAGTTTTCAGGAAGATCATCTGGGAAATATATGGATCGGCACCGAGGGGGGGAGCCTGAATTACTGGAACAGAAAAAAAGATCAGTTTATTCGTCCTGAACAATCGCAGGGTAGTTCATCAACTCCCCAAATGATCAAACGCCTGAAATTTGACGGTACGAGCAAAAGCCTGTTGATTTCTGCCTATAATGGTGGTATCGGCGGTTATGATGTGGACAATCAACGTTTCAGCAGTTTTAATTTCCATTCGCCGGAAAGCCAGCAACCGTTAACCGTTTATGATTTTGTAAACGATAAAGAAGGCACCTGGTGGATGACAGATCCCGATAAGTCATTTTTATACCGAAAAAAGCGGCTAGGCAATATAGAAATGGTAAACGTCATCGACGCTAAGGGCAAAAAATTGAATCTGGAAGTCGAAGCAATATATGTGAATAACCAAAATCAGCTCTGTTTAATTAGCCATCAAGGTTTTTTTGTTGTAGATACCTACACGTTAAAGGTGTTAAAACACTACCTGGTCAAAGATGCCTCCTATTCTGCAAATTACCTGTGCAGTTATACACTCACCTCAAATGGCGAAGTCTGGTTGGGAACATTGGGCAGAGGTGTAAATGTGCTCAAAAAAGATGGAACATACATCAATTATAGTGCAGGTAGCGGATTTCCTGTGAAAATGGTATTTGGCCTATTAGAAGATAACACCACGAAAAATGTCTGGTTAAGTACTAGTGATGGTCTTTATTGTTTCGATCGGAAATCCAGGAAATTTGAAAAAGCTAGGTTTTACCAAGAAAATAAGATTGGTTCATTTTATATTCATGCCGCTTACAAGACTTCTAGGGGTGAAATGCTGTTTGGTGGCACCAATGGATTTTTGCTTTTCGATCCCGCATACCTCAATAAAAATCTGCAAAAACCGAAGGTATTTTTTACAGGATTTTTGGTCAACAACAAATTAGTGAAAGCAGATGACGGCTCGTCAATTTTGAAGAAAGATATTGGTAGCCTTTCCAATCAAAAAGAAGACAAGATAAGGCTCTCAAGTAGCCAGCCTAATGTCGAGATCAAGTTTTCGGCAAATAGCTATCTATCCGCAGATAAGAATCAGTTTGCTTACCGGATGTTGGGACTTGGCGAAGAATGGCAAATTAGTCATGCAGGTCAGAAATCCGTACAGTTTCTCAATCTTCCGGGCGGAGATTATACCTTCGAAATCAAGGCTTCCAACAATGATGGACAGTGGGGCGATCAAATATCGCGATTATACATCCATGTCGATCCGCCATTTTTCTTGTCCTGGTGGGCCTATTGTTTCTATGCAGCACTTGTTTTTGCCCTGCTCTTTTTCATTATGCGGTATTACAGCAATAAAAAAGTGTTTAAGGAGCGTTTGGCACTCGAGCGTTTAAAAGAGCAGAATATGCAAGAGCTGAACCAAGCACGTACTGACTTTTTTACCAATATCTCACATGATTTAAAAACACCGCTAACCCTGGTATTACAGCCGCTTAAGCAACTCAAAGAAACAATTGCGGCCAATGACACTGCTTTGGTTTATATGGATTTAATAGAGCGGAATGTCTCCAGAATACAACGCATGATTAGCCAATTGCTGCGTTTTCGCGAAATCGAAAGCCAAAAAATTACACTCAATCCGCAAATTGGCGATTTTATCAATTTTGTAAAAGATATATTTGGCCTATTTGAGCTCTATGCCAATAAAAAAGGCGTTGAAACCAATATTTCTGCACATAAGGACAGTTTACATGTTGCTTTTGATTATGATATTATCGAGAAAATATTGACTAATCTTTTCTCCAATGCCCTAAAGTATACACCTGACAATGGGTATGTGGGCGTACGTATCTATAGTGCTACAGCAGAAGAAAAAGAACGGTTTTCGGTGCTAAACCCAGAGGAGACAGAATATATCTCCATCGAAGTTTTAAATACAGGCGATTGTTTTTCCGAAGAACAGATTGCAACGTTGTATACCTCTTTCAACCGGCTGTCGTCGCATAAGCCAACTTTTGAAGAAAGTTCAGGACTAGGGCTTGCCATTGTAAAAGAACTGGTAGATGTGCTTGAGGGCAAAATATGGATGGTCAATAAAACCGATAAAATTTCATTTACCATTTCCTTACCTTTAAGAAAACAGGCCGGTTCAGGCGATATGCAGTCTAACGTGTATGATTATACCGTTTCTGAAATCGACGAGATTATCACGCAGGATACAGCAATGCCTGAAAGCGGATCTATCCCTATCAAAAAAACAGATAATATCTTGCTCATTGAAGATGATCAACAACTTCGTGTCTATCTGGAGCAGCGCCTGGCCGAAAAATATAATGTATATACGGCAAGTGACGGAGAAGAAGGCTTAACAAAAGCTGAAAAAATATATCCGCAACTCATTATTACCGATCTGATCATGCCAAATCGCAGTGGTTTGGAAGTCTGCCGTAACCTTAGACAAAATTTTAAGACGAGCCATATTCCTATTATCATGATTTCGGGTACCGGAGATGATAATCAGAATAAAATAAAAGCATTGGAATATGGGGCCAATGTGTTTATTGATAAACCCTTTCATGTCGACTATCTCTTGCAACAAACAGAAACCATTTTAAGAAATCAGCAGGAACTTAAAGAAAAATACAGTAAACATATTCAGGTAGATCCCTCCAATGTTACCGTCACCTCCATGGACGAGGAGCTACTGATTAAGGCCATTCAGGTCATTGAAGAAAACATTGACAATGCCAGTTATTCCGTAGAAGATTTTGTGGCTGATATGAATGTGGGCAGAACCATTCTCTATCAAAAAATACATGATATTGTGGGGATGTCGATCAAAGAATTTATTTTGAATATGCGCCTGAAGAGAAGTGCTTATCTGTTGGAGAAATCGGATTTGACGGTAGCGGAGGTTGCTTACCAGACCGGGTTTAACAACGCCAAATATTTTAGTGTCTGTTTCAAAAAGCAGTTTGATCTAAGCCCTTCAGAGTTTAAGAAGAAGGTTTTGAGTGGAAAGAAATAAAAAAGACATCCAAAATAAAACGATAATGCCTTTCAGACTAGCGAAAGACAATCCTATATTATTGAAATCCTAACGATGATGAAAATGACAATTTTAAAAAAAGCGCTTTTGCTCACCTATTTAATTTGCTTGTGCAATGTAATTTATCTGGCAGCAGCTGTTACCCCAACGGTAGAGGAAACTTATATTAGTCCGAATAACTATAAAACGGGTACACAATCAGAGCGGATACAAAAAGCCATAAATGAAGCAAAAAATACGACTGGAAAAGTAGTGATCCCTAAATATGATGCGGTAGCGAAAAAAAGTATCTGGCTCATTGATCAGGCCATTTTGCTTCCTAGTGATTTTGAACTCGAATTGAACAACTGTACCATTAAGTTATCGGATAAATGCCGAGATAATTTTATCCGTTCGGCAAATACCGGACTGGCAATCAAAGACATCGTGCCCTCAAAGAATATCCGGATTATTGGAAAAGGAAATGTCCTTTTAGAAGGAGCTGATCATCCTAGGGCTACCGGTGACCATAATAAAACCTTGTCCCTCAACCCCAGCGGATTTGGACAATCCTACGGTACTGATGCTGGCAAAGCCGGGGAGAACCAAAAAGGCGGATGGCGAAACCACGCCATCATATTGGCGCATACCGATGTATTTGAGGTGAGCGGCATTACATTAAAAGATTATCATGGGCATGGACTGGTATTGGAACGCTGTACAAACGGTAAGGTAAGCGATATGACTTTTAACGTGAGGCAGGCCGTCACTGTTGATGGAGCAGACAAACAGATCTTGAACCAGGACGGTATGGGCATACGTTTTGGCTGTAAAAATATTCTTATTGCGAATTGCAGAGGTAAAAGCGGTGACGACTTTATTAATATCGGGTTGACAGATACTGGTGTGGGAGCAGGCGAAGAAAATGTCAATGTGGTCAGTGGATCGATCTATAGGGGCCAAATCGACAATATTTCGACTATTTATCTTCAGAACTGGCAGGACTTCTATTCCATTTCACACCGATCCATACGGATTATGCCCGTGGGTAAACTTCGGATAAGCAATGTTTTTATCGAGAATATGGTCATCAGTCCTTTAGCGAAACACGGTTTGGTTGTCGAATATGCCGAACATGTGAAGGGCCTATTCGTACGAAATCTAATCAGCCATCAGCCTATAAAAGCCAAAGGTATCTCGCAGGCTAGTTTCAGGGATATTATTTATGAAGGCAAGAATGAAGCGATCGATGTACAACAAAGTGAAACAGTTGTCCTTGATCATGTAATGAGATAAAAAAATAATTATAAATCGCTCTATATCCCTATTTTAGCGCGAAAAACACCTGTTTTTGCTATTTGTACAAAATCAAACCATTTTCGTACAAAAACGAACCCTATGAATTGGTTATGATGATAGTTTTGTCTTAACCAATTTTAAAAAGGCAAAATATGTGTATGAAAATTCCTCCTGACCACGTGATTAAGCTCACGAAGGGTAACCCCAACTTTACAAAAAACATGAGCAAGGCGCAACAGAAGTTTATGCTTCGCCAATGAGTCCGAAAACGAAATTTTTCGATCAGCATCGCGCATGCATTTGCAGCAATGAAATGTTATTTATCACAAGAAGTTAAATTAAAAATCCAAGCCTATTGAAGCAGACCTATTTTTAAACTCATAGTCTTTACGAGAAAGGGAACGTAAAGAACGCAAGTAAATTTTAAACTAACCAATATAAATCAATGATACAAAAGATACATATCTGGCTCAGGAGCTGGGTAATGAGTGCCACCCTATTATCGGTGGCGTCCAATTACGCTTATTCGCAAGCAACAGATCAAATGCAAGTCAAAGGTCTGGTGACCAATGATGCAGGAGAAGGACTTAAGGGTGTTTCCGTCATGATTAAAGGTGCGAAAAACGGGGTGCAAACAGATGCAAATGGTCATTATACCATCCGGGCGGCATCCACCGCTACGCTACTATTTACTTATACCGGTTTCAATAGCCAAGAAATAAAGGTCAATCCATCTGGAGTCATCAATGTGAAGATGTCCGGAAACAATGTCCTGGACCAGGTCGTGGTCGTAGGTTACGGTACCGCCAAGAAAAAGGATTTAACAGGTGGTTTGGCCGTAGTGGGAAAAGAGCAGCTCATCATGGTATCTACCTCCAATCTGATGGATCGTTTGGTGGGACAAGTGGCCGGTTTCTCCATTACTACCGGAGAGGCCGCGCCAGGAGCATCGCAAACCTTGCTGATACGCGGTGAAAATTCTATCTCGGCAAATAATAGTCCACTGATTATCTTGGATGGTATTCCGTATAGCGGTTCACTGGCAGATATAGATCCTAACAACGTGGAGAACCTTTCTATATTAAAAGATGCCTCCGCGGCCGCTATTTACGGTTCGCGTGCGGCCAATGGGGTTATTCTGATACAAACCAAAAGGGGGGCATTGGGTAGAGCGCAGGTAAATTACAAAGGTTTGATCGGTATGGCCGAGCCCATGCAACGCATCAATGTCATGGGCCCAAATGAATACATCCGCTTTCAACAAGATATTGCCCGTATCAGGCAGGGATACACCGGTGCTTTGTTGGATCCTATTGCAGGCGATATTATTAGCGTAACGGAGCGTGGCAATTATGCGAAAGGTATTACTAACAATTGGCAGGATTACGTCTTTCGAAAAGCCATGACCATGGATCATCAGCTGAGCATTTCCGGTGGTACCGAAAATACAAAGTATATGGCTGCTCTGGCAGCTTTAGACCAAGAAGGTGTGGTGTACAATTCCAAGTTGTCACGTTTAAATATAACCACAAATGTTGATCAGACTTTTAATAAGTGGTTAACGACTGGTGTTGGCCTGCAATATACCCGAAAAAGCGACGGTGGTATTACGCCCAATTTGGAACATGCTATAAAACAAAGTCCTTATGGCAGCTATAAAGACGAATCGGGAAAGTATGTGCCCGAGCCCATGGAGTATTCATTGATTGTCAATCCGATGCGCAACGTCAATGCCATTCAGGATAGGTATAATAACAACTTCTTTCTTTCTGGCTACGCCAACATTTTGCTGCCTGTGGAAGGGCTCTCCTTACGATCAAATTTTGGTTATAATTACCGGAACGGATTTACAGGAACCTATTACGGACGCAACACCTTTGAAGGCAGGGATCAAGGTACACAGGCCGGAGGGAGTGCTTCCATCAACAATTCCAATTATAACGATTATACCTGGGAGAACCTGCTCAAATATGAGCGGCAGATCGGCGATCATCGTTTTGATGTGACGGGTTTATTCAGTATGCAAAAAACAAAAAGCTGGTCAACAGCCCAGAGCGGAGCAGGTTTTGTAACCGATGATACCGAATACTTTATGATCGGTTCGGCCCGCCGGCTTGTTTCCAACAGCGCTTCCTTATCCGAATCCGCAATGTTATCCTATATGGGCCGAATAAATTATGCTTATAAAGGCAAGTATCTATTGACCTTAACCGGGCGTACGGATGGAGCTTCCGTATTTGGTATAAACAATAAATTCGCATTTTTCCCAGTTGCCGCAGCGGCATGGCAAATCGGAGAAGAGCGTTTTCTGAAAGATAACGCCAAATGGCTGGACATGCTTAAAATTCGTCTTTCTTACGGCGCCAATGGTAACCAAGCGATTACACCCTACCGCACATTAGACCGTCTTTATTCAAATGTAAAATACATTTGGGGTGACGATGGAACGGCCGTTACAACAGCCTATTTGGCGGGAGATGGCGTGGGTAACCCTAATTTGAAATGGGAGACTACCTATTCGACCAACCTTGGTCTAGATTTTCAATTGTTTAAAAACAGGTTGAGCGGTACCGTCGATGCCTATCTTTCCAAAACAAGAGATTTGCTCATGACCCGTACCGTACCAATCATGAATGGGTATAACCGAATTTGGGACAATATTGGTGCGACCCAAAATAAAGGGATTGAGGTCACCTTAAACTCAGCGAACGTTAAAGGAGAAAATTTTCAATGGAATACGACTGCTGTGTTTTCCTTAAACCGAGACAAAATTGTCGAGTTGAGGGGGGATGGTATCGATGATATTGCCAACAACTGGTTTATTGGTCAACCATTAAGAGTATTCTACGATTATAAAATGATCGGTGTATGGCAAAATGGAGAAACCATTACTGTTGATGGGGTAGCGCCCGGAGCTGCCAAGCTGTACGATCGCGATGGTAACGGCAAGATAGAAGCGAGTGATCGAGTGGTCATCGGATCTAAAAATCCACGTTATACAGCTTCTTTAGCCAACCGGTTTTCTTACAAAAATTTTTATGCATCCGCGTTGGTTACAGGTGTTTTTGATGTATGGCGCGATGATCACATGGCCAATCTAGGGGCCTGGACTTTCGGAATTACCAACTATGTACACGATGCCAATTATTGGACGCCCGAGAATCCCAATGCGACGATCGTTTCGCCGGGCTATCTCAATCCATTGGGACACGGCTATTATAAAAAGGTGAGCTACGTACAGGTAAAGAACATCACCTTTGGCTATAAGTTGCCACACAAAATTGCTAAAAAGGTAGGTGTAAATGGTATTGATGTAAACGTCAGCGTCAACAATCTCAATACTATTTCTAATATCAGGGAGGTACTCAATTACGACAACACCTGGATGGCCTCTTATCCAACGGCACGATCGTATATGTTTGGCTTAAATGTAAACTTCTAATCGAATAGGACATGAAAATGAAAAATATTATCACAACAAGTTTGGGGCTTATGGTATTGTTCTCTCTAGGGGGCTGTAAGAAGTTTCTGGAAGAAGAGCTGAAAACTGAACTGGCGCCATCCAATACCTATACCAGCACCTATGGTTTCGAGGTGGGCAGCGCAGGTTTATATACACTCACCCGGTCAGAATACAATACCTATGGCGAAGGTGGCGCCTTTATCCACAATGGTGCCTGTCCATACGAAGCCTTGCAAGTATCTACGGATATCGCTGATGCCATCAATAGCGATGGCTCACTGACGGCTTTTGCCAACCTTACACTTACAGCCTCAGAGCGGTTTGTGGGTACCTACTGGAATTGGGCTTATAATCTTATTTCATCGGCAAACCTCATGTTGGTTTATTCCGAAAAAAACACCAATTGGGATACACCGGAAGATAAAGCCCGCTTCCAGGCTGAGGCCCGCTTCTTTCGGGCTTATGCCTACCGTACCTTGGTTTATCTCTACGGCGATGTCCCTTATGTAGAAACCATTCTATATGATTTTCAGCTGAATTTTACCCGTACACCAAAAGCCGAAGTTATCGGACATATGGTAGACGACCTGAAGTTTGCCGTAGATAACCTGCCCACCAATCCGGACGGCGTCAAAGAAGGGAAGCTGACCAAATGGGCGGCAAGCCATTTGCTGAGCGAAATCTATCTGTTGCAGGGCAATCATATCGAAGCCGAAAAGGCGGCATTGGCGGTCATTAATAGCGGTTATTATAACCTCATGAAAAATAGATACGGCGTAAATAACAGTAAGCCCGGCGATGTATTCAGCGATTTATTTCTGGAGAATAACCAAAATAGAAAAAGCGGCAACAAAGAAAGTATATGGGTTTTGCAATTCCAGTTTAACACCATTGGCGGTGGTACCAATTCGGATGACTGGACCCGGAGGGCCTGGATACCGAACTACTCAACGATTACGGGATTTGTTTTGGCTGATACCCTGGGCGGTCGCGGTATCGCACAGTTAGTACCGATGAAATGGTGGGTAGGTACCACAGGTACCAATGCGACTGGCAATGTGGCCGGCATATTCGAAGCAAATGATATCCGTAATTCAGGCTATAATATTAAGCGTAACTGGTATTATAACAACGCGAACGAGGCCTCGCTATATGGCAAAAAAGCCAATATTACCGAACAGACCTGGTTTACTACAAAGAGCCTATTTCCAGCAATTACCAAATTCTTTTATGGCCGTACTGAAAATTTAAGTCTGACTGGTAGTTATAAAGACCGCATGAAATTCCGTTTAGCCGAAACCTACCTGTTGCTTGCCGAAGCCTATTTGGGGCAAAATATGCCTGATAAGGCCGCGCAGGCCGTCAATGAGGTACGGAAAAGAGCGGGGGCATCCGAAATTACCGGCGCACAGATGGATATGGATTTTCTGCTCGATGAGCGTATCCGCGAATTAGTCGGGGAAGAAAGCAGAAGGTTTACTTTGGTACGTACCAACAAATTGGTGGAGCGTGTCAAAAAGTACAATAACGCCATTAAGGATAAGATCACAGATAATAACATCTTGTGGCCGATTCCGCAGGTGATCAGGGATGCAAATACAGGAGCACCATTCCCTCAGAATCCGGGTTATAATTAATGGTAGCGGGAAGCTGTCCGAATAGCATTCGTATTTTCGGCAGCTTCCCGGTCTGATGATAAAACAGCAGCTGCGCGAGTCAAGCGCGTGATACTATCCAAATGTTCGTGAAAATATAAACCAATGAAAATAATCAATTATTTATACAAAGCTTTATTTTTCTTATGCATGGTACTGTGCCAGGTATCGTGCAAACAGGAAATTCAGGATATACCCAAAGTCAATGAAACGATGGAGCTTCAGCCCTCGTCAGAAAACATTACACTGGACGAGGTCAATATGACCAAAGATATTGTCACATTTAACTGGAAGCCCGCCAGGGCACAGTCAGATGATCATGTGGTCAGCTATAGTACCATGTTAGATGTGGTTGGGAACAATTTTGGCACCGGTACAGCCATATTCAATTATGAAGATGATAATGTATTCAGCAGAAGCTTTACTTCTGAACAATTGCAAAATTGGGCAAACGAAAAATGGGGCATACCCACAAATAAGAGCTTTACGCTGGAGTTTAGGGTGGTTGCCCAATGGGAGGGTGGCGCCACTTTTCAGGCACCCGAAGTACGGACCGTAAGAATTACCGTTAACCCAATTAAAACGGTCGTTTTTGATGCCGATAAAGTGTTCTTAAGCGGAAGTGCCGTTGGCGAAAGTAAGGTGGAGATGCCTAAAACATTGGAAAACCTAGATCAATATGCCTATGTATTGAATTTACAGCCGGGCGAACTCGAAATTCCGGTCGAATTTAACGGGGAGACCAATTATGTGGTTACTGCCGATGGAAACACAGTATTAAACGATGGAAACGCTGTCGGTATCAAGATGAGAGAGCGTGTGTTCTCCTGGAAAATAGAAACTGCTGGAGAATACCGCGTGGTGGTCAACATGCAGAAAGCCACAGCAACGATCTATTCACCGGCAAAAGCCCTCGCAGCAAAGACCGTGACCTGGACGGGAGATCAACCTTATACGACCACTGTGACGGATTTATGGATGCACGGAAGTATTAATGGTTGGGGAACTCCGGTTAAAATGGATTGCCAGGTAAGTTTGGCCGACCCGCAAGTTTTGGTCTATACCGGCGGTAAAGTGGGCACTACCAAGTTTATCGTGACTGGGGATAACAGTAATAACAAAAATCTAGCTTACGCATTTAGCGCTCCACCCACATCTGATGGTGTGGCCCAGACTCTGACGCTCACTTTAAGAAAAGTAACCGAAATGGGAGGGGGAACTGTAAAAGGTAATCGCGATTCTTATTTCACCATTCCCGCCACGACCAATGTGCTGATTTTTGATTTAAGAAACATGACAATTCTGGCGTTAAAACGATAAGCGATCGTATAAAAGCGCATAAATTAACTTTAACATTTTTGAAAGTGAAAAATATAAACTATAAAAAATCCTGTCTCAAAGCATTTGCTGTCATGCTTTGCTTTCTAGCAGTTTCATGTAAGAAAGATGGCGCTGATATTGAGCATGCTATGCCGGGTACCTTAGTGAAACCCAGTTACAACAGGAGTTCTATGTTTCGTAACCCTTTAAACGGCTGGGTCATGTACGCTTCAGCTTCGGGCAATCCCTCTTATTGGGATACCCAATTCTATGTACCTGACTTAGGTAAAACGGTCAAAGCGATTGACTATGCATCAGCCTGTTATATCCGTACCAGCTGGCGCACCTTTAATCCTGCCGATGGCATGTATGCCTGGAGAGATCCCAGCACTTCAATCTATAAAATGATCAAGGGGGCACAAGATAAAGGATTGCCAATCGCCTTTCGTATCGTCGTCGACGGTCGAGACCAGGGGGCAAATACACCGCAGTTTGTGTTCGATGCAGGAGCCAAGTATTATGTCGCCAATGCATCTTTTCCGGACAGAAAAACGCCGGTGCTGCAAGATCCTATTTTTAGAAAATATTATAGCAAGCTGATCGAGGAACTGGCAAAGGATTTTAATGATTTAAATAAAACTTCCTTTGTAGATGCCTATGGACTCGGATTGTGGGGCGAGGGGCACAGTGTCATTTATGAAGATCCCAATAACCCCTCCGGTCAAAATATTGAGGTCATCAAAGAAGAAGTTGTAGATTGGATTTCGGATGTGTATTCGAAGAACTTTACAAAGGTCCCCTTGCTGATCAATTATCATCGCGTAGTCGGCGACCCAGCGGGCAATGGAGCTCCAAATCCTAATTCGGAGAAGCTGTTGAATAAGATGATCAACAAAGGGTACAGCCTGCGTCAGGATGCTTTTGGGATGACCGATTATTATCAAAGTTGGGAGAAAAATTTTGCCAAGGCCTGGAATTTTAAACGTCCGATTATTATGGAAGGCGGCTGGATTACTACAGGCACCCATCGTTACTGGACTGATCCAAGTGGTAAATACCGACAAGACCATCCCGAGGACGTTCGGCAGGGCGAATTTGACAGCTCCTTGGAAGCAGGCGTAAACATGATGGATTTCCGTATCGGTGAAATTGAAAGCTGGTTTACCAAATCCTTTACCTTATGTCAGCGTTTTATTTCTGAGGGTGGCTATCGTTTATATCCTGATCGGGTTTATTTGCCGGAGAAAGTCAATGCGGGTAGCGAAACGATAATTAACCATCGCTGGCGGAATATGGGCTGGGGTTACTTTCCGAATAATATTCCCCAATGGAACTATAAGTATAAAGTAGCTTTTGCACTTCTGGATGAAGAAAATAACGTAAAAAAAGTTTTTATTGATGACAATGGAGAACCTTCAACCTGGATAAAGAATACTTCAACATCGTATGAGTTAAAGGCGAACGTGGATGTACCTGCCGGCAATTACACCTGGGCTGTCGCTATTGTAGATACGACAAATGAAAATCAGCCGGGAATACGGCTTGCCGTAAATGGGGATATGACCAGTACCGGATGGTTAAAATTATTGAAAGTACAGGTGCAATAAAAAGTATCAAGTGATAATCAAAAACAGCCACCAGTAGTTATTGGGTGGCTGTTTTACGTCAAAAGGGCCTGATTCTCATCAGACCCTTTCTCTTAGCGTTTATTGTACAGTAATTTTTATGTTTCCTATCGTTTCCTCTTTTTTGTTTCGTCATCCAATGTTTTTAAAGACAATTGGACTTTCACTGTACGACGCCAATTTTTATGTTGAACCTTTCTTTCGAAGGGAAGCTTGTAGTCGTTTTGTATAGTAAGAACAGTAGCCGATGTGAAATAGTTTTATTTGAGTAAATATTTTTGATAACTTGGATTAACATGAGCTTATCTAAAAATTTAAGCGCGAAAACAACTTTTTTCTTGCCTTATGGTAAGCGCTTAAAGGTTATTAATCTATAATTTTATTTAAGTCAAAAATGGTTTTGGAGCAAGTAGCATTATGATCCAAAAATTACACGTGAAATTAAGCTTATTATGAGAAAAATCAGCGTTTTAAACTGGGTATCGATTGATGGTTTTATCGCCGGTACACATGGCGAAACAGATTGGTTTCCCTGGGATAGCGAGATAGAGGATTTTTATGAACAGCGACAGGATAAAGCCGATACTATTATTTATGGCAGAGAAACCTATGAAGTAATGTCACAATACTGGTCCGATAAGACTTTGACTGCAGCTGACCGGCCATCGTTTATTAATTTCATGAATAATACGCCAAAGATTGTTTTTTCAAAATCGCTTGCTGAGGCCGACTGGAACAATACGAAAATTGTTAGGGAAGTCAATAAACACGATATCGAACAATTGAAGCGTGGTTCGGGTGGTGATATTCTTGTTTACGGAAGTGGTACTATTGTTTCTCAACTGGCAAAGCTGGATTTAATAGATGAATATGCATTAATGCTATATCCTATTGTTCTCGGTTCGGGAAGGCCATTATTTCCCAATATATCAGATCGGATCAAACTCGATTTAATCCGTACTGAAAGTTATTCTTGCGGAAGCAATTTGCATATTTACCATCCTCATAATTGATATCTAATGAACTTTATTGCGAATTAATGCTGGTGTTGCATTTTAATGACTGTCGGAAATTCTTCACCTCCCTATTTCCGCCATTCACCGAGTTTTCCTGTTCGTTAGTCTAAAGCACGTAGGCTAGGGGCCTATTGTGTTGTAGTTTTGAGTCAACAAATAAGAACAGAAAAAAAACTAACACAATAAAATAAAGACATTATGAACTCATTAGTAAAAACCTTCACAGCAGCAGCTCTAATCGCAGTATCCACTTTCGCTATGGCCGCTAACAAACCAGCATCAAAAACTGAAAAAGTAACCGTTAACCTTTCTACAGCAGACTTTGCCTTAGAGCACTATGTTGCTGTAACTACGGAGGGAGAATCAGCAGGGGTTGAGCAATTATTCGCGGAAGATTTCAACCAAAAGATCCAAGCTTCCAATGTACAGTCTCATAGCCGTAGTGCGGTTGTCAAATCCTTGAAAAAACAAAAAGGGGAGAAGCTCAACTGTACGGTAGCTACTGACATTATCGAAGAGTCTGCCGACTTTATGGTTGCTAAAGTAACACTAAGATTTGAAGACTTTACCAAGACTGATCTGGTAACTTTGGTACGTGAAGGTAATGATTGGAAAGTGTCCAAATCAATCAACTCATTTAAATAGTCTCCAATAACTAGTGGTGAGTCCAGTCAACTCAGGGCTGACCACTAGTGAATCATATGTTTATTTAAGGCCACCTCGTTAGATGTGGCTTTTTTACGTCAAAAGGGCCTGATTCTCATCAGACCCTTTCTCTTAGCGTTTTTATTGTACAGTAATTTCTATGTTTCCTATCGTTTCCTCTTTTTTGTTTCATCATCCAAAGTGTTTGAATACTATTGGATTTTCACTGTACAACGCCAATTTTTATGTTGGTCCTTTCTTTCGAAAGGTAGCTTGTAACCGTTTTGTATAGTAAGAACAGTAGCCGATGTGAAATGGTTTTAAAATAAATATTTCGACACTTTAAATTGACATGTTTTGAAATAAGTTTATACATACTAGGAATTACAATCATAATTCCTAATCCAAATATCTCCTCGCCATTTTTTCTATCAGCAATTTGATGTCTTCATAGCGGGCGAGGTTCAGAAGCCAATCTTTAGGTATACCTTCCAGCCCATAGTACAAACCAGCTAATCCACCCGCAATCGCAGCACCTGTGTCTGTGTCTTCGCCAAGGTTGATAATAGCTAATACAATATCCTTATAATTGTCTTTCTCCATAAAACACCATAGGCTTGATTCTAAACTATCAATCACATATCCACTAGACCTTAGTTCGGCATATGATTTAGATCGAATGTCATGCAAAATAGTACTATTAAAATGAATTCTTTCTGAATCAGGAAAATTGCTGTCTTCCCAGAATTTGGAAATTTGGTTTCGCATTTCAGTATAAGCCTGCTCTTTGGCCAGGCCAAGAAAAATGAGTTCGGCTAATTTGAGATAGATAAAACATGCCATTGCAGCGCGAATGTGCTTATGCGTTAAGGCGGAAATCTGCCAAATTTTCTCAAATTGTTCCGCCGACCTAAGTCCTTTGATTTCAAATAAAAGTGGCAGGATTCTCATCAACGAACCATTGCCGTTGTCTTGTTCTTTTGCCCGATATCTTAGCAAATGTAGCTCACTAATTTGATCGGATTCAACAATACATTTAAGTTCACTGATTGATTTAGCTGTAGTGATACCGATATCAAAGATATGTTTGATTGTTCGTTCATAAGTGATTGGACTATTGATTTTACATTAATATAATAAAAAATATTTACCTTCCCATTTCCGCCATTCACCGAGTTTTCCTGTCTGTTGGTCTAAACCCCATAGGCTAGAGGCGTATTCTGTCGTAGTTTTGAGTCAACAAATAAGAACAGAAAAAAACTAACACAATAAGATAAAGACATTATGAAAGCATTAGTAAAAACATTCGCAGCAGCAGCTTTAATCGCAGTATCAACATTCGCTATGGCGGCTAACAAACCAGTATCCAAAACTGAAAAAGCAAACGTAAATCTTTCAACAGCGGACTTTGCACTTGACCACTACGTTGCGGTAACGACCGAGGGTGAGTTAGGAGGCGTGGAGCAATTGTTTGCCGAAGATTTCAACCAAAAGATCCAAGCCTCCAATGCACAATCTAACGGTCGCATCGCGGTTGTCAAATCCTTGAAAAAACAAAAGGGAGAGAAACTAAACTGTGTGGTAAGCACCGATATCCTTGAGGAATCAGCCGACTTTATGGTTGCTAAAGTAACTTTGAAATTTGAAGATTTTATCAAGACTGATCTGGTGACTTTGGTTCGCGAAGGTAATGACTGGAAAGTGTCCACATCAATCAATTCATACAAATAAGAGCCATCTCAAATAAATATATAAATGTTGTAAAGCCACCTCGTTAGATGTGGCTTTTTTACGTCAAAAGGGCCTGACGTTAATCAGACCCTTTCTCTTAGCGTTTACTTGTACAGTAATTTTTATGTTTCTTATCGTTTCCTCTTTTTTGTTTCGTCATCCAATGTTTTTGAAGACAATTGGATTTTCACTGTACGACGCCAATTTTTATGTTGAACCTTTCTTTCGAAAGGAAGCTTGTAGCCGTTTTGTATAATAAGAACAACAGTCGATTTGAAATAGTTTTATACAAAATATCTTTTCAAACCATTGTTCCAAATCAGCTTGTCAGATTGACAAGCTCTGTCAAAATTATTACGATTTTTCCACACGGGTACCTGTCTCGGACTGTTTGATCGCAAAGGCGATCTGTGCTATCGCTTTTCCTCCCTTTTAAAATTAGTAATTCATCACCGAATTCTCTACTTTTAAATGCTCCAGTTTTTTGGGGAGAGGTCAGAAAATTAGTTATGATGAAAAGCGTGTGTATTAGTAAATTTTTGAGAGCGATAAAGTTCATCGGCATCGGCATAATCTTAATACTTTCTTTGAGTTCCTGTCATAGAAGGTTTAAAGAGAAAATTTTGATTAAAGCCGTAACAGTAAATAGTGAGATGTTTGGAGCTGCAGATTACGCTGTTGAAATATTTGAAGACTCATCCTATCGGATGACTGATTATTCAATGGATCTTGATTCTGTTACATTAGAATTAATAGATCCTAAAGAAAACCCTCAAATGTTAGCAAAGAATACACTTGTAGGTAAAACTCTAATAGATGGAAATGTTTTATTCTTTACTCCTGTTTTTAACAATGTGAATAGAGCAATTTTAGAAAACGGCTATATGGATTTATATAGTGGAGAGAGTTTTTTTAGAAGGCTTTCTTTGCAAAAAGGGGAAATTTATTCTATAAATTATTTCGATCAAAAGAGATTTAGAGATTATGCTGTTTTTAATGCGCCAAGAGATACAATTTTTGACAAGATTTATAATCTGAAACAAAAAGATTTAATTTTTATTGATTCTGTATTAACATCAGTTCTGACCAAAACAGTAGGTAACAATGCCTTTTACAAACAACTTAAGGTCTATAGCAATTCGGATAGCACAATTGTTGATGTAAATATGTTTTTAAAAAACGACAAAAGCCTGAAGGATATTTATAAATTTTACCCTATAATTTCTTTTGACGCACCGACATATGAGGGCGCTTATGGAAAATTAGAAATCAATCTTTCTAGACGTACTTCGTCGAACGTCTTTTTTGATAATTTGTAGTATTGGAGGCTCGATAGATTTAATCATTATTTCAAATTTAAGATTTTTTATTGTTCTTAACTTGATATGCCGACTAAGTTAGCAACTCCAGTTTTTTATACCTGACTACCGTTCTCGATCTATACGACCGCAAATGTATCGGTTGGAGTATTAGTGATGGGATGAAAACCGAAGAAACCTCCTTGGCCGCTTGGAAAATGGCAATTAAGAACCATAAACTTTCTCCCGGTCTAATCTTTCATTCAGATCGGGGTACGCAGTATGCATGCGAAAAATTTAGTAACATGTTAGATTCCTATAAAATCGTTTCCTCTTTTTTGTTTCGTCACCCAATGTGTTTTCTATACTATTGGATTTTCACTACACTACGCCAATTTTTATGTTGATCCTTTCTCTCGAAAGGTATTTAATAGCCGTTTTGTATCGTAAGAACAGTAGCCGATTTGAAATAGTTTTATTTGAGCAATTTTTTTGATAACTTGAATCGGCTATTAAAAATGGAGGAGACCTTTTTTATAAAAAACTTTTAGCGCACTATATTTCCAATTTGGGACAGGAGTTATAGCATTGACTTGGTAAAAAAGTTCATCTCGGGATAATGTCTACTTGCAAAGTAATCTTTATGTTTCTGATTCAGTGTGACATGCTTGAAAACATAGATTTAGATTTTTGAAAAAAAGAATGGAATGGAATGTAGGATTGTTCAAGTCCTATAATTGGTATTAAAAAGAAAAAAATAGTTATGTTTAACCTATTTAAGAAAAAATATCGAAAATTAAGAGGTTGGGAAATAACAACTTTACAGCAAGTGTTTAAATTATTAGGCAGTAGGTACGAACACTATATGGGGCAGCTAGAATTTGTACATAAAGTTGGTATTAATAGGTCTGACATCCCCAATATAATTAATTGTCAACATCCTGTTTCATTCTATAAGGAATTCGAGCGTGAATTGGACGAAAATTTTAAAGTGGAAGGAATTATAATTGGAGATTTAATAAAAAAAGAAAGTGTAAATGTTACGCTATATTTTGGACACAACATATTTTTGGGTTATTCAACAGATTTACAAGTAGGATCATTTCAATTTGACGATAAAAATATTGATATTTCTAAAATTAGAAAAAAGTTCTGGGGCGATGAACGTAGTATTATTGCTAAAAAAATTCTTACGAATAAAGAATTAAAATACATCAATATCGGAGATATTTATATAACCAACATTGATGGAAAAGATTATTTTCACTTAAAGGAGCTTGAAGAAGGAGATTTTCTAGGGTTTGATCAAGATGGCAATTTTTTTATACTTACTCATGACCCATTTAAAATACAAGATATCGATCGAGAAAGCGTAATCAATTTTTTGGCCTAATGAATACTTTTATGGCTATACTGAATTGACAAAAAACTGTTAAGCTATCACTAATGGTATAAATGATGCTTAGACATCTGGGGCAAAAGAAATATGCATTAAAATGAAAAACCGACTATTAATTATACTATTTCTGATAAGTCACTATGCCTATTCGCAAAAGGCTACATTTGTGATAGGAAAAAACTATGAAGGGGTTATTTTTCCAAAAGAGCATCCTATTTGGGGGTTTCCTCCCGAAAGTGGACGTTATACACCAAGTGAAGAAGATATTACAAGAGCAGAAAAGATCTTACAGGATAGCATTGGGACGGATTATATAGCAGAGAATCAAAGGCAGTATAAGAAGCTAACCATAAATAAGAAAACGCTGAGGAAATATATTCGTCAATATCTTGGTTATTTGACCTCGGAGGGTAATGTCATTATCCGAGTATATTTATACAGAGGAATAGAAATGGATGACGAAAAGTTATCAAAGGATATTATTGAGATTCAAGACGGAGGAAGTAATTATTGGAATATTGATATAAACTTGTCTACAAAAGAACTATCCGGCATGAGTGTGAATGGAATAAGCTAAACAAGATCATGCGAAATGCTGAGTTATCCATAGAAAGATATACCTTAATTTACTATTATGGATCAAATGATTATGAAATGTATGGTTTTCTTAGTTGCTGTAGTATCGTCGTGCAGGGTGAAATCGGACTTTGTGACAGTGAAACACGTTGTCTATAAGGGAAGTATATATAAATTGGATATTCCCCGCGGATATCAATTTACAGGCTTTGAAGCCGGTGTCGAAAACGAAAATATTTATCTGTATCCTGACTCCAGCCATATTTATATTACCGACTTTAAGCATACGCCTAATGCAAATAATATTAAAGCACTTGGAGATAGTATTTTTCAGTTAAGATTCCAAAATGAAGACCTGCTAAAAGAGGTAAATAGGAGTATTGGAATAGAAGTAGCAAAAGTGCTGCCTGATACTTTTGAACTTTTGGGAGTTGACAAAGAAGGGAAGTATTGGAAAGATGTGAAGATAGGAAAGACAACTGTTGGTTATAGTAAGGTACCTGAGGGTAAAGTGCCGATCTATGAACGGGTATTGTCATCGTTTAGAAGGTATTAGTTGATGGTTTCCTCCTTCGTGGAAGAAGTAATTAAGTATAAATTTTTCGTGCATATATTCAAGTCTGGCAGTATAAAAGCATACATTGAAATAGTGGAACATATGACTAAAATAATCCTAACGCTTATTCACTTTCTTATATTGATTGGCTGTAAATCGTCTATTGAATCGACTGACTATTTTGGGCAGGCTCCTCCTGATTCTATCCCCATAATTTTTGCTCCAGATATTGTTTCAGTGGAAGGCCGTTTAGAGCATGGTATTTCATTTACACCCGATGATCGGGAATTAGCATTTGGTGTACTCAACAAGGACGACTTCAGTGGGAAAATATTTTATGCTAAAAAGATTGATAAAAAATGGACTGAACCTGTGATTTTTGAACCATTAAAAAGTGAATGTGCCTATCTTCCTTACTTTTCCCCTAATGGTAAATCCCTGCTTTTTACTCAAGGTAAAGCTGATGCTGATAACGCCTGTACTGATATTTGGATAGTCGAGAAAGTTAATGATGGGTGGGGGGCTCCAAAAAAGCTAGAAGCTCCGATAAATTCGGCAAGTAGAGAAGCTAATGCCAGTATGACATCTGATGGTACCATCTATTTTTCTTCTAACAGAAATTGCGAGGGTAAAGATAACTGCCACACTGCGGATTTGTACTATTCAAAACTTAATGATAATGCATATAAAAGCGTTGATATTATTTCTGAATTTGTCTCATCAAATGATGAGGAAAGTATATTCATTTCGCCCAAGGAGGATTACATCATCTTTTGTAGATATACAGACAATGAAAGCGGGGTGGATTTATATATCAGTTATCGTGATATCAACAATCACTGGGTTGAACCTCAGTTGGTTGATGAAACCATAAATTCAAAAGATTGGGAGAGAAGGCCATTTGTGAGTATTGATAATAAGTTTCTATTTTTTAGCCGACTGCAAATTGGAGAAAAAGGAATAAACGAATCAGATATCTATTGGGTCAACGCGTCAAAACTTTTTAAGCCGTTTGTTTATAATGCTCTTTCTGATACAACGCTTAGAATAGGAGAGAAATTCGAGATATCCGTCCCTAAAGATTATTTTAAAGATATAGACGATGGACAATTGGCTTACAGCGTTAATCACCACCAGTTTGACTGGCTCAACTTTGATAGTGCGCAAATGAAATTATCGGGGCGCCCAACCGTGGCTGGAGATTTTGAGCTGACTTTCACAGCAAATGATATGCATTTAAATAAGACAAGCCATAAGGTTATAGTAACCGTAAAAAAATAATCATTGCTTTAGGGCTTTTGATTAACCTCCCCATTCCCACCATTCCCCGAGTTTTCCTGTCCGTTGGTATAAAGCCCATAGGCTAGTAGGGGCGTATTGTGTTGTAGTTTTGAATCAACAAATAAGAACAACAGAACTAACACAATAAAATAAAGACATTATGAACTCATTAGTAAAAACATTCGCAGCAGCAGCAGCTTTAATCACAGTATCAACATTCGCTATGGCGGCTGAAAAAACAGTATCAAAAACTGAAAAAGCAAACGTTAACCTTTCCACAGGAGACCTAGCTTTAGAACGCTATGTTGCGGTCACCACCGAGGGTGAATTGGTAGGGGTAGAGCAGTTGTTTGCCGGAGATTTCAACCAAAAAGTTCAATCGGCAAATGCAAAGACCAACAGCCGCGATCAAGTCGGTAAGTACGTATCCGTCCTACCAATTGACCTATATTCTTTCGGTTCTTAGCTTTGTTGCTATGAACAATATTCAAGTATGTAATTTGATGAATTTGCATCTAACTGTAACAAATATTTACTAAATTTGTTACAGTTTAAATAATTTTTAATTATGGAAACCTCTAGAAATAAGATAGAAAAGAAGGTTGTTAAGTCTTTTCGTGGCGAATTTTTTTTTGCGAATGATTTTAAAAAATACGGAACGCCTGAGAATATTCGGCTGACACTCTTTCGTATGGAAAATGATGGACTTATTGAAAGATTGGCTCATGGTATTTATATCAAACCAAAAAAAGATCCTGTGCTGGGTATAATATATCCTAGCATTGAAGAAATTGCTAAAGAAATTGCAAAGAGAGATAAAGCTCGTATCGCTCCAACAGGTATATTAGCGTCGTATTTATTAGGGCTGACTACTCAAATACCATTAAAAGCAGTTTATCTTACCGATGGTTCACAGCGTGAAGTTAAGATCGGTAATCGCAGTATAAAATTTAAACGGACAGTTCCAAAAAGCTTTGCCATAAAAGATGAGTTATTACATCTGATTGTGCAGGCATTTAAGGAAAAGGAACAAAAAAATATGACCGAAGAATTCTTAGATACAATAAAAACTTCAGTTAAAAAAGTTGATAAACAAATTATTGATTCTCAATTGAAATATGCGCCAGTATGGATTCAGAAAGAAATAAATAAGCTTTATCAATCTTAAAATTATGTGGCTAAATCTTAACACGGAACAAAAGAGCCTTGTTCTAGATCAATTCAGCAGTATAATGGGGTTACCAGTTTTTGTTATTGAAAAAGACTGGTGGGTCTGTATCGTCTTGAAGGCTGTATTTGCAACGAAATATGCTGAGTTTATTATTTTTAAAGGCGGTACATCACTAAGCAAGGCATATCAACTGATAGATCGTTTTTCAGAAGACATTGATTTAATAATCGACCGACATCTATTAGGTTTCAACGAATTAGATTCAAAATCCCAAATAAAAAGACTGAGAAAAGCCTCCGGAGGTTTTATTATCAATGAGTTTAGAGAGGAATTGATCATCCAATTGGAAAAATTGGGAGTTCCTAAGGATTCCTATGAAATTCGTTATAATACTCATGTAGACGATACTAGCGATCCTAATACGCTGGAAATTTATTACCACTCGATAGCACCAGTCGGTCACGCATATATCCAACAAAGAGTACTCTTGGAAATGGGCGCAGATCGCTAACTGAACCGTTCGAAATACAGTCGGTCCTATCTTTTATAGATGAGCATTATAAAGATACAGGATTTGCTCAGCCAGCTTTTAATGTTCAGGTTGTAATTCCTACACGGACCTTTATAGAAAAAGTTCTCTTATTACATGAAGAGTTCTCTAAGCCGATTGATAAAATCAGGACTAATAGGCTAACTAGGCACTTCTATGATATAGATAAGATTATGAATACTGATTTTGGAGCAAAAGCCATTGAAGACGAAGAATTATTTAACACAATAGTCCAACATCGCAAAATAGTCACTCCACTACGAGGAATTGACTATTCCAGCCATCAAAAAGGGAGGTTAAGGATCCTTCCGCCTGAAGAGGTAATAAAAGAGTGGGGGGCGGATTATAAAACCATGCGTGAAAATATGATAGTGGGAGAAAGTCTAACATGGGAGGATCTTCTAATAAGTATCAGAAAAATTCAAGATAGCATGAATCGTTAAGGGGCAAAATAGCGAAATATTCTAAGCGATTAAGAAAATATAATCACGATAAAATAACCTTTAGATATCACAGAAATCTATATGATTCTACTAAGTTTTTAGACGCTTTTGATATTATAACTGATAAAATATACAATAAATCATGCTCAGATTAAAAGCTGCATGGCAAATTATAGCTCCCCAAATAGCTCCTGATTTCACCTTGAAGAAGTAAAACAGTCTGCTCACAAAATACATTGACAAACACCAGATGAGTGCGGGTATGAAAAGAAAATGCCAACCGCCTTGCAGGTATACTAGTCCGAAATGTGCAATGTGGGTTAAGGCAAACGCCGAGCTATCTATTATTGACGCTCCACGATTTCCAAATTTCGAAACAAAGGTTTCATGAACTATCCCCCTAAAATAAAGTTCTTCACCAAAGGGACTAAATAACATTCCTGTACCAGCCATGATGAGGAACATTTGCCTTTTTGCCTCTATCGTTAAATCTGAGGGAATCTTGTAAGAATTCGCGATATATACATACCAGTTTTGATAACTGTCCTGATAAAGGGATTTACCCAGGAGGAATAACAAATAAGCATATAAGCAACCGCTAATAAAAGCTATGCACAGCCACGTATAACTTTTAGGTCTGTTCCACCCAATGGCCTTCATACCCTTTTTATTCAAGAACATGAAAGGAACAATAAAAGATAACAGCATTATTAAACCAATAAAACGATAATCGGCATATTGATTAGCGTGGAGCACCATAATAAATCTTGGTACGCAAACTATTAGAATTAGAAATAAACCAAATTTCCAATTGAAATTTAGAATATTTTTCCAAAAGTTTCTTAAATAAGGTTGCATAAAAGGTGCTTTTTTAAAGGGTTGCTGTAAGATAGCAAAAAAACTTTCTCTTTTCACCTTCCCATTCCCGCCATTCACCGAGTTTTCCTGTCCGTTGGTCTAAAGCCCGTAGGCTAGGGGTGTATTGTGTCGTAGTTTTGAGTCAACAAATAAGAACTAAAAACTAACATATAAAATAAAGACATTATGAACTCATTAGTAAAAACCTTCGCAGCAGCAGCTTTAATCGCAGTATCTACTTTCGCTATGGCAGCCAACAAACCAGTATCAAAAACTGAAAAAGCAAACGTTAACCTTTCCACAGCAGACTTAGCACTTGACCACTACG
This sequence comes from Sphingobacterium athyrii, assembly GCF_003071065.1. Lineage (GTDB taxonomy): Bacteria > Bacteroidota > Bacteroidia > Sphingobacteriales > Sphingobacteriaceae > Sphingobacterium > Sphingobacterium athyrii. The sequence goes on from NZ_QCXX01000006.1 coordinate 35,559, forward strand.
TTGCAGTCACTACTAAAGGAGAGTCAGCAGGCGTAGAGCATTTATTTACTGCCGATTTCAACCAAAAGGTTCAATCGGCAAATGCAAAGACCAACAGCCGCGATCAAGTCGTAAAATACTTTAAAAAGCAAAAAGAAGCGAAGCTAAACTGTGTGTTAAGCACCGATATCCTCGAGGAGTCGGCAGATTACATGGTTGCCAAAGTGATCCTAAAATTTGAGGATTTTACTAAAACTGATTTGGTGACTTTGGTGCGCGAAGGTAACGACTGGAAAGTATCCAGTTCAGTCAACTCCTATAAATAGTCTCTAATAATTAGTGGTCAGTTCGATTACAAAAGTTGACCACTAGTGAATCATATGTTTATTTAAGGCCACCTCGCGAGATGTGGCTTTTTTACGTCAAAAGGGCCTGATTCTCATCAGACCCTTTCTCTTAGCGTTTATTTGCACAGTAATTTTTATGTTTCCTATTGTTTCCTCTTTTTTGTTTCGTCATCCAATGTTTTTGAAGACAATTGGATTTTCACTGTACGACGCCAATTTTTATGTTGAACCTTTCTTTCGAAAGGTAGCTTGTAACCGTTTTGTATAGTAAGAACAGTAGCAGATGTGAAATAGTTTTATTGGAGTAAAATATTTTTGATAACTTGAATTAGCTTGAGTTGCATTGTATAACCAGTATTGGAATGTCTTAGAAATTCGAGTTCCGGAACTCGTAAATACAAGAAGATTTTATAGTACGCAGAAGACTTGTGCAGCAGGTTTGTGTAATCCCTATAGTTCTCCTCCGTATTTTTTATTGACACACTTGGTGGGACAGTCCCGAAAATTAATCTGTATTTTTCACATTCGAAGCCGAAGGCTTTTCTTCGCCATCAATCAGTATAATGTTTTTAAGTTTATCTAACTTTAGCTCTTTTAGGATCTTTACCGCACGATTATGCTCGGCTTTATTGAAGTGCAAAATGGCAATTACAGATTGATCTGTACGATTAGCTTTTTTATAAATATCAACTTGGTATTGGAGGTTTTGTTTAAGCTTAGAGCTTTTTGCGAGCTTAAGTTCAATTACTGTTTTGTCATTAGCACCTTTGGAAACGGTAAAATCGACAGGCCCTCTTCCGTTGTTAACTTCTGAATTTATATCCCAGATTGAATCCGAACAAATGGATTTGAAAACCAATTGAAACGCAGATTCATTTTGATTTTCAGGGCTCTTGAAGGCCCTATTGCCATTGTTGTTTTCGATGAATCTCTTCAGTAATTTGATACGATAGATCGCCTCTTCAAATGAACTTTTTGTTTTCTTAACTGGATGTGTAAGCATGTCATAACGATCTATCTCTATTATTTGCTCACTATTCTCATTAGCGGCATTTGGAACATTTAGAGAGGGAATCGAAAACCTTTTATTTTGCGATGGATTTTCTTGGTGTAACCTCATCGCTTCTTCTAAAGAGTTGCATTGAATCAATTCAGCCATCAAAGCGTTGAATTCATCTTCATCCGAATCTTTGAAATAATCGAACAGTTCCTTTAGATCTCTATCCAACAGTGAGAACACTAATTCCAGCGTAAGGAAATTTGAATTTGTTTCTTTTCTGAAATTGAGATACTTATTCTTGTATGCGATTATTATCGGAACATCAACAGACTCAAAGGTAGATTTAAAGTTAATCGCGGCGGATGAAACGTAATTGCTAATGCTTGCAAGCGCTCGGTCTCCGGACCAAATATCTAATTCGGCCAATTTATCCATTACAGGGTGATAAACCTTCGAAAGGAGAATCTCGAATTTAGGGCTTATTTCCTTTTGAAGGACATCATACTGCTGTTTATCGCGGTAATTGTCGTGAGGTTTTAATTGATTCCTTTGTCCAATTAACTTTTCAAGCTCTTCACAAATTGGTAAATACTTTCCTATATAATTCTTTTTGTTTGAGTCTAGGAAGCTAATGAATTCGAAGATATTCTGTATTTCTGTAGTAATCATGTTAAGCGGTTATAACTATGACATTTTTTAGAACTAGTGCATTCTAATATACATAATTCAAAAACATTATTCTAACCTTTGCTTTAAGGCTATTCAATATTCATCGCCTTCCTCTGCCTCAATAACCACTCATAAATTTCAGGTTTAGTTTCATAAAGATATTGAATTCCATGTCCTTCACCTTCGAGTCGATGGAAAGTGATATCGCCATTGCACTTCTTAAGTGATTCTTCTATTCGTTCTGTTTCGTGTATGGAGATATCAGCATCAGCGGTTCCGTGAAATGTCAGGATGGGGATGTCTTTGAGCGTGCAAATGCGACTGGTGTCACTGTCATTTATACCACCGCATAATGGAACAATAGCTGCGATTTTTTCAGGATGATCTAATGCTGTAATGTAGGTCCCATAGCCACCCATACTTATTCCGGTCACATAAACGCGACTTTTATCGATGTGGTAGTTTGAGGTTACTTCATTGTATAATGAATCAAACCAATTTTCTGTAGACCAATATTTGCCTTCTGGACATTGGGGTGCGACCATAACAAAATTGAAATCCCTTCCCTTGTCTACTAAATAGGGGAGACCATAGATCTTTAGTTTTTCCAGATCATTTCCTTTTTGAGAACCACCGTGGAGATAAATAACGAGTGGATATTTGGAAGTATCTGTATTATAATTTTTAGGGAGATAGGTCAGGTGTTTGTAATTTACTCTTTGTTTTTCTTGTGCAAAGGATTGCCAGCTAAAAAAGCCAAAAAAGCTAATTAAAAGAACGCTGGCAAGTAGATAGTTCCTTGAACTGAAAATTTTGATAGATAATTGGATAGTCATTGTAATTAGATGTGAACCTTATTCTGAATACAGTTTCTTTTGCACGAGCAAAGGGAATTATTTGCTAAATTTAATCGGGTTTCTTTCCCCATAAAAAGGGTTGTTTTCTCAATTGCTGTTCATATTGTTCTTTGCTTATAAATGGCCATAGCTCGTGATCGCCCGTATTGTTAAATGCTTCATACTGTTTCTTTCGTTCATTTAATTTCACGTTATAATGTTGTCCCAAGCTCAGGACAGTAAATAACAGGTCTTTAAATGATAACCGTATTAACAGATTTATACGATCAAAGTAGGGCCACTCGTACTCAAAATCGGAATTCAGGAATAAAATAATCCGAGCAATGTCTTTTAGTTCTTTATCCGAAAGTTGGTATTTACCCGTAAGTTTACGATTTTCTAAGTCGCTATACAAACACCAGCTTAGCTCGAGCATTGGCCTTATAATAGGATCATCAGATTTTGCCTCTTTTGAATGATAATATTGTTCAGGCAGCCAGCCGAAAGAGACATCGTCAGTAATTGACTCTTCAAACTCATCATTGCTAATAAGCCCGACAACTAAATGTCTTAAATGATACGCAAGTACCTTTCTGCGTGTTAGGTCAACCATATTAGAATGTTTTCTTAAAGATAACCAAATATTCATTTGTTAAGATATTAAACACAAACTTCACCTCCCCATTCCCGTCATTCACCGAGTTTTCCTGTCCGTTGGTCTAAAGCTCGTAGGTTAGGGGCTGATTGTGTAGTAGTTTTGAGTCAACAAATAAGAACAAAAGAACTAACAATATAAAATAAAGACATCATGGACACTTTAGTAAAAACATTCGCAGCAGCAGCCTTAATCGCAGTATCAACATTCGCTATGGCAGCTGAAGGACCAGGAGCAAAAGCAACAAATGCAAACGTTAATTTTTCCACGGCAGACTTCGCACTAGATCACTATGTTGCAGTCACTACCGAAGGAGAATCTGCTGGCGTGGAGCAGTTATTCGCGACAGATTTCAATCAAAAAATCCAAGCATCCAATGCACAAAATCATAACCGTAGCGAAGTCGTTAAATCCTTGAAAAAACAAAAAGGAGAGAAGCTGAACTGTACAGTAAAAACTGACATTATGGAAGAGTCAGCGGATTACATGGTTGCCAAAGTAACCTTGAAATTTGAAAACTTTACCAAGACTGATCTGGTTACTTTGGAACGTGAGGGCAATACTTGGAAAGTATCCCAATCGATTAATTTGTATAAATAAGAGCCATCCCTTACAAATATATAAATGTTGTAGAGCCACCTCGTGAGATGTGGCTTTTTTACGTCAAAAGGGCCCGACGTTAATCAGACCCTTTCTCTTAGCGTTTTATTGTACAGTAATTTTTATGTTTCCTATCGTTTCCTCTTTTTTGTTTCGTCATCCAAAGTTTTTCAGGACTATTGGATTTTCACTGTACGACGCCAATTTTTATGTCGGCCCTTTCTTTCGAAAGGTAGCTTGTAGCCGTTTTGTAATATAAGAACAACAGTCGATTTGAAATAGTTTTATAAAAAATATCTTTTTAAACCATTGTTCCAATTCTGCCTGTCAGATTGATACGCTCTGTCACAATTTACTGCGATTTTTTGTTTAATTAATTAAATATTACTACCTTAAAGTTATAAACAGATCAGTCCGGTCATTGACTGATCGTTAAGCTATATTTTTCGATTATAAACTTATTGTGATTTCTTGCAGCAGCGCCATGGGAATCATGAGCTATTTAACCGATATCCAATATGAACCAACAGTCAGCAGATCAACATCCCATCTTAGAGGTATTTCTCAGTGATAAGCCAGATGCTCCCACATCATACTCCAATTTTAGTTTAAAAGATCAGAGGCCCATTTTAGATTTTCAGGAATATATTTTTGGAGATTCCACCATCAAATGCCACTACCTCTATGGCAACAATATTACCGCCTGCTTCTTAGCCTGTTTTATGGAAGATGGAAAAAAAATATACACTATTCCCGCTGAGCCAGTCGTTACCTTTCATATACAATTGTCTGAGGACTGCCTTTTAAGGTTTGCACATGGGCAGGAGCAACGCCGCGTTACTGAGCGACAGTGTCGTTTATTCTGGCAGAATGATCAAATCATAGCTCATCAACCGGCACAGAGCGAATCTGACTATTTGAATCTGTATATCCGGCCCGGCCATTTGCTGGAAATGGCAGACCGTTATCCGATTTTGAGTGAACTGACGATGGATGTCGCTACAAAGGCTCAAGGTTCACTAGATTTTTTTGTAGGAAGGGCTGACCAACAACTATTGGACTCCATTGACGAAATGCTTCTTGAAGTGAGGACCTATCAGGTAAGCGACCGGCGCTTTACCCATCTGTGCGAATGTCTCTTGCTCAGATGCCTAGATATTCCCGTTAGCATGGAGCCCCCGCCTACAGATGCGGTCAAACGAACTTTTGACAGTGCTTTCGCTCATTTGGAAGATAATGTATTTTCTGAGGAGCAAAATAGCAACTTATGGAGCATAGCACGCTATTATAATAGAAATCAGCTGATCGAAAAGTTTTATGAATTCAAAGAAGAATATCTACGTCTCAAAGCGGATCGAAATAAAAGTAAAGCACTCATGCAGCAGGTCAAAGCCTGTTATCACCGAGTTATGGGCGATTCGGCAGATGTCCTGGCTGACACCTACTTTTGGATGGCACAGCAGCTGGATGAGCAGAAGGAAAGATTTAGCCTGACCGAGCATGAGGAGCAAACCCTGGCCGAGGCGATTATTACTCTCTGCGATCAATCCTTTGAGCTGTCTACCCCAGGCCCAGATCAGCTAGAGTTTTATACCCGCTATACCGGGCAGCCCTATGCCGGTGATCTGGGGTTACAAGAGTTTGGCCGGATATTGAATATGGTCGTCCCCAATTTGGATTTGCCCCTGGACAAACTGGACGAAAGTAAAGAGAGCGGGGCCATCATGGATCAATACCTGCAGGACCATCTCGGATTTACACCCTTATCGCATTTTACAGAGAAAGGCGAAATGGACAAACCCCGAAAAGTGGTGGAGCTTTATCATACCCTTATGCAACAGATGACCGATGAGTTCACCATTACTGATACGGGTGATATCAAGAAGAGCGATCTGATCCGTATCCTTGATCATGCTTACCAGCAGAACGATGTCATCATGCTGTTGCTGTTTGAGATCGACCACCTCACAGATCAGGAGGATTATGTCAAGAGCCAAAAGTTTAATAAAATAGGTGCGTGGGTGATGGTATTGGAAGAAACCAACGAAAACTGGTATGATCAGTCCTACAGCAGCAAGCAGGATGAGCTATTCGGCTATTTGGTGCATGTTTATATGCGGTCAGGCAATGATATGGAAGCTGTGGAGCAACAAGTTAGACAAACCAAGGAGATATACGACAAGATGGTGCCAGCATTTCTTGATATTGGATATGCCATGGAATCACAGACGGAAAAGAATATGTTTATGCTGTTGGCCGAATCATTGATTATTGCCGCTCAAACTCCTTTTGAAGAAGGGGAAAAGTAAATATGAAAAGGAAGAAGAAAACCAAAGCTCCAGTCAATACCGCTAAAGAGACTCAGGAAAGATACCGTGTCTATATCAAGTCGATTAAACTACTTTTCGAAAAAATGGTCGGCCCGGGCTACTTTGAGATGCTTTCTCCAAAGCTATTGGCTCAGTTTTATAAAAACCGTTATCCGGCACTAAAGATCATTATTGATGACGACGTTATTGCCGACACTCAGAGCCGAGAAAGCTATCGGGCAAGCATTACTGGTCTTATCAAAAAATGCACGCTCACCCTACCATCGGGCGAGCAGATTTTTATTTCGACTTTTTTTACGGATTTGGCACTTATTGTTCATTTTGTCGAGTTCCTTTCTAGCCACTGTATTAAAGAGCATGTCAAGATGAAGACTGCTTTTGCGCCTTATCTGACCTCCGGAGACTGGCTTTTTCAAACGAAGACTAGAGCTTTTTATACATTGAGCTTTACGAACGAGCAGTTTTATGATCCTATCAAAGGTACCTTGCAGTTTGATGTATCCGATCTGGCACTGACTAAGCCCGGCGGGCGAAATCAGATCCGTTTGCGGAGGTTGAAAAACAAATTGGATAAGCAGGAGATCGATGGCTTTGCAAGACCAATTGTGGCCATCGGTGATGCTTCGGTTTTCGTAGGCGACTGGACACAATGGATACAATTCGATCCGGCGAGGTTCGGTATCACCCATATTTCCGATGCGGAAGCCAAACCACTCTATATACAGCATCATGCGCTCAATCGTTTCGAAGAACGCACCTATAGTCCCAAAGGCTTCATACAGATTTACCTTGCCCAGACTTTTATTTATGGTACACCCGAGGTAATCGTATATCGTGGGCAGGTACTCATCGCCTGTTATTGTGCCAGACACAAGGTTGGCTATTTTCTGGTGAGCTATCATGGTGATAAATGGATCATACGTACCTTTCTTTTTCTGACAAATGAAGGTACTCCCGAGGGTACAAAGCTCAAGGAGATCATAGGATTGGAAAAAGAAGACGCTAAATATCTGATGATAGACCGGGTCACCGCGTTTTTGGATTATGATATTGAGCATGATCAGCGGCTTCGGGATTTGTTTGAAACTGCGGGCTGCGGTTCGCTTTTCGAGTATATCAAGCTTTTTGTACGTCCGGAAGATGGAGTCAAAAATAGCGCATCGATCGCTAATTACCTTTTTGGTAAAGCGGACGAATACGGCGAGTCAATTCAGATATGATATCAATATAAGTTTTTTACCTCCCATTTGTCTAAAATTAAGAAGTAATGATATTATACTTACTTGTCAAAAAGACTTCTTTGTTTATATTTTTCTTTATTATCGGCGTTTTTCGCCGATAATATAAGTTTTGTTAAACAAGTATAGTTATCACAGGGAAACCATCATTATTTACCCAGATATCGTGTCCTCCAAATCGCCATTTTATTTCTCCGAGTTTTGTTCTTCTTGCCTGATTAATTAATAATTTAGTACTGTTATTTTAAAATTTGAGAATTGTAGCAGGCAGTTTGGTTATATTAGATTTATGGTAAAAAGATCAGTCTTAGAAAAGTTATCCGATAAGGATTTGTTACTGTATACTACAGAAGATACACGATCAGTCCCTGAAGCTATAAAAATGGCTTTCGATATTCTGAAAAAAAGAGGCTACTTTTTTTCAGAATTAGAAATTGTTCAGATAAGTCAACTAATAGAATCGAAGAAAAAAGAAGAACCTGATTATAGCACCCTTAACGCATGGGATATTGACGAAGATGCTAAAAAAGCAATTGTCAGTTTCTATTCACAAAGAGCAATTTGGTATTTTAGTATACTATTCGGATTATTTACAGGCGCTATATTGTTAGCAATCAACCTATTCACATTATCCAAGAAAAAAGAAGCGTTGGTAACACTCCTGTTTGGATTTGGTTATACGATAGCACTAATTATAGTATACAAAGAATTTAAAGATTATTTTGATCAAAGCAGGTTCACTGGTATTTTGTTATATGGAATAGGTGCAGCAATATTGCAGTTTGGATTTTGGGATCAATATTTGAAAGGAATAAAGTACAAGAAAAGAAGCATAATTGTTCCGCTTGTCATATGTTTAATTGTTTTGAGTCTAATCATATTACGTGTTATAATGTTCATAAGGTGATTTTTACTTTAAACAATAATGATAAGCAAGTCTCTCAACCCATTTACAGAAGCCTGTAAATGTTTCAATTCCTAAATTGTTGAATGTCCTGGAAATTATTCCATTATTGCTCGATATTTCAAAATCAATTACCTTCATCCTTTATCTCGATTTTATTGGCCACTGCATTTTTAGCTGTGGTTTTTGTAATTTTCTACAACGATAAGGTCAATGTCCGCGTAGTCTTTACCAAGTCGGTCAATTATAGATTTTACATCTTCCCAATTCAAACCGCCTAAGCCAGCACCTATCTTAGGTAGCGCTATTTTATTGATGTTATTTTGTCGGGCATACATAAGCATCTTGAGAAGGGAATCTTCAATTGCTTTAAGTTCAGCTTTGGTTTTCCAGGTTTCTTGGGTGCCTAAATTGAAAACAGTGCCTTCACCATAGTTATAAGTGAAAACGTCGCCAAGGTTAAAACTCCCATCTTTACAACGCTTTTTATATTCCAGATACATTTGACCATATTTTTCCCTGAATTGTAAAGCGATACCTTTTCCCATTGCTCCTGCACAGTTACAACCGTGCGCATAATTTTTTACATCTGGCAAATTGAATATATTTCCAAATTCTATATATGTAACCATTCTATTTTATTTTAAAAGCTATTTAAAATCGGTTTTTCAGTCCAGATTTATTGCATATTATTCTATTACTGATTATTCCGAACTGCAATTTAGTGTTATGCTTGTATACAGCAATAAAAATAGCTGAAAATTACTCTTGTTTCTCATGTAGAGGCAAAAAACATGCTTGTTTGCTTTTAACCTCCCCATTCCCGCCATTCACCGAGTTTTCCTGTCCGTTGGTCTAAAGCCCGTAGGCTAGGGGTGTATTGTGTTGTAGTTTTGAGTCAACAAATAAGAACAAAAGAACTAACAATATAAAATAAAGACATTATGAACACTTTAGTAAAAACATTCGCAGCAGCAGCCTTAATCGCAGTATCAACATTCGCTATGGCGGCTGACAAAACAGCATCAAAATCTGAAAAAGCAAACGTAGATCTTTCCACAGCAGACTTCGCTTTAGAGCATTATGTGGCGGTTACCACAGAAGGTGAATCTGCAGGCGTGGAGCAGTTATTCGCGACAGATTTCAATCAAAAAATCCAAGCATCCAATGCACAAAATCATAACCGTAGCGAAGTCGTTAAATCCTTGAAAAAACAAAAAGGAGAGACGCTGAACTGTACAGTAAAAACTGACATTATCGAAGAGTCAGCGGATTACATGGTTGCCAAAGTAACCTTGAAATTTGAAGATTTTACCAAGACTGATCTGGTTACTTTGGAACGTGAGGGCAATACCTGGAAAGTATCCCAATCGATTAATTCGTATAAATAAGAGCCATCCCTTACAAATATATAAATGTTGTAGAGCCACCTCGTGAGATGTGGCTTTTTTACGTCAAAAGGGCCTGATTCTCATCAGACCCTTTCTCTTAGCGTTTACCTGTACAGTAATTTTTATGTTTCCTATCGTTTCCTCTTTTTTGTTTCGTCATCCAATGTTTTTCAGGACTATTGGATTTTCACTGTACGAAGCCAATTTTATGTTGAACCCTTCTTTCGAAAGGTAGCTTGTAACCGTTTTGTATTGTAAGAACAGTAGCCGATGTGAAATAGTTTTATTGGAGTAAATTATTTTTGATAACTTGAATTGACTTATTAAAATGGACAAAGACTTATATCATCAAAAACTTTTAGCGCACTATATCTCCAATTGGGGACAATATTATAAGGCGCTTACTTGGGAAAAAGGTCCATATCGGGACTTAGGTGATCATTTTCGGATCTTGGAATTTCCCCCGACAACCGAACGCAGCATGTGGGCTTATGCCACTTTGGGGATGTCCTGCTTTGATGATGAATTTGCCCTCGAACTGCACATTTTTTCTGGTGAGCAAGACCAAACCCTAGTTGAGTCATTAATCGTAGTTGCTCATTTCCATAGATTCGGCTCGCGTTTAGGACACTGGCATACCATCAATTGGGGAAGAGGATGGCGGCTGGGTTCCTCCTGCTCTTATGGGTTGATTTCATTACCTTATCTGGACGGACCCCAACTAGAAGTTCTCACCCTTGAAGACAATAAATCAATCCATTTTTATTGGTTAGTGCCTATTACAGAAGATGAATTAGCCTTTAAAAGGGAATATGGTGCCGAAAAGCTTGAGGAAATATTTGAAGAAAGAGGATTAGATTATTTGGACCCTTTCCGGGACAATATCATCAATTTTAAAAATTAATTATCGTGGACAGGTACTCATCGCCTGTTATTGTGCCCGGCACAAGGTTGGCTATTTTCTGGTGAGCTATCACGGTGATAAATGGGTAATACGTACCTTTCTTTTTCTGACGAATGAAGGTACTCCCGAAGGCACAAAGCTCAAGGAGCTCGTAGGGTTGGAAAAAGAAGACGCAAAATATCTGATGATAGACCGCGTCACTGCATTTTTAGATTATGATATTGAGCATGATCAACGACTCCGTACACTATTTGAAACTGCCGGCTGCGGTTCACTCTTCGGATATATCAAGCTTTTTGTACGACCGGAAGACAATGTGAAAAAAAGTGCATCCATCGCTAATTATCTTTTTGGTAAAGCAGATGATTTCGACGAGTTTATACAGATTTGATAAGAAGAAAGCTATATTTCTAAAAAAAATCTCAGGAATTTGATTTTGAGCGAGGAAAAGATCCTACAATCTGAAATTTGCTGTATTTTCAATTAGAAAAGGAATGTTTAGTTAAGGAAAATCAAAACAGCTTAAAGAATTAGTGTCAGCTCATGAAGATTTGGTCGATCTCAATATTGCATTTGATGCATTGCCATTTTTGACAATGCATCAATATTTAAAAAAGCTGGTATTTTACCTGAAATACAAGGCGTATTTGATAAATTTATTGAGATTAGTCCGCTATATACAAATAACTTTCAATAAAGAGAGATATCTGATATTAAAAGATCATGTATTCCGTTATAAGCCCTATCAGAAAACAAAAAAGCGGGGATAATGTTATCCACGCTTCCGGAGTATATGCTTGCCTATTCCCCTGACATCTTTTCTTTCTTAACATTTTGCCCCGTGAGGCATCAGTTCTATGATCTTTTTGAACGGTAATAACTCCGCCGGCCACTCGTCGGTGACCTAAATCCTGGGCTCGTTGAATAAACGACTAACAATAGATTTATTACTTCTGATTGCGTCGAAACCAATGTTGGAGTTGAAGACCTGCGTACAGGACCTTTAAAAACCAATATATAATTTTCAAAAAGCCTAAAATTGAAATAGACATTTGATGCAAAGATAGTTTTTTATTGTATTAAAATAAAAACTTTGTTTGATTATTAACACATTGGTAGATAATATTCCTATTCGAAAAATACCCTAAATGGGGTATTGAATAGCGATGTAAAAATGGTTTTATTTGATTAAAAATATTGGCCATGAAAACATTGAAAATAATCATATTACTGTTAGCTTACGTATTTAATACGACAATAACAAATGGACAGTCGGCAATGACCACTGCGAAGGAGAGTTTGAAAACTTGGTACTCATTGTTGAAGAGCGGAAATGTCCAAACAATTGACGGGAAATATAATTTACAACGGTATTCGATTTCATTGGACAGCGTCGCCACTCTGACAGGGAAGAATGCTGATTTTGAAACAGCCAAATCTGTTTTTAAAATTCAAGGGAAAATAAAATATAAACTTAATCAGGGTTATTATGAATTTTCAGGAGATGGAATAGAAGCGGTAACTAGTGAGCAATCTGGAAAAACGACAAAGTCAACTATTCTCTTCCGAATTGGTAATTTCACGAAGGTTAAAGCCGACAGCCTAGTGTTTTTATTCGATAAAATCACGAAAGATTTGAAACTGGCTGACGCGGAAGCTAAAGAGATGGAGGCTCAAAAAGAACGTAATGAAATTAAAAGCAAAGCCGACAAAAAAGTATTTTATGATAAAGTCAAAGCGGTTGATATCAACAGATACTTTTTTAATTTAACATTGCCGAACACCAAGGATAAAAGTTTTGCAACGTATACATTTTATGAAAACCCACTGATGGTTGGAGATGCCTATTACTCAGGTTTTAAGTTTACACCTACAATTGATGGATATCTCTATTGGTATTTCCATACCTTTGAAAAGGGAGAAGACAGTTTTTATCTGCTAGATAGTGATAGAAATGTTGACGATATAGACGTTTCCTACTTTAATAAAATGGCTCTTTTCAAAGACGAGGATAATAAATCATCGTGGGTGATTCAAAAATCTGCAGAGAAGTTAAAAAAAGGTAAAACCTATGTGCTTTGGTTCAAAGCAAAGTCCAAGATACCACCACATAAGAAGAAGATATTTGCTGCGATTGAAGCTTCCAATAGTGCTATGCTAAGTGAATATTTCAACGCTCAATTTGATGAAATTGTAGGTGATTTTTAATAGATCTAAAGTATAAAAAAGACAATTTCAAAATATCCTAAATGAGGTATTTTCCAAGGTTTGTAAGATTAGGGAAGTGCCTTTCCAATAAATTAGATATCCAGGTATTCTTCCTGTGTAAAAGCTAGCCTTAAATGAAAATTTTGATTTTATCAATTACGAAAATTTGTTATTCGGGGATGAGTTTAAATAACTTTTGTTGGGGTTGTGTTCGTACCTCCTTCGGAAAGCCTTCTGGGCGGAACAAGTATGGATCTATTGTTGCACAGTCTCTGGACAGTTTTTCCCTGTTCAAAGACTGGTCAGGGTCTGTATGTCGCCTGTACATCATTTGTTGATGATTCGAACGTGGTACGAATCTGATACGAACCAGGCTCACCTCCCCATTCCCACCATTCACCGAGTTTTCCTGTCCGTTAGTCTAAAGTCGATAGGCTAGGAGCGTATTGTGTTGTAGTTTTGAGTCAACAAATAAGAACAGATAAAAAACTAACACAATAAAATAAAGACATTATGAAAACTCTAGTAAAAACATTCGCAGCAGCAGCCTTAATCGCAGTATCCACTTTCGCTATGGCAGCTGAAGGACCAGGCTTCAAATCAGCAAAAGCAAACATTAACTTTTCTACCGCAGATTTCGCCCTTGAACACTATGTTGCGGTCACAACCGAAGGAGAATCGGCAGGCGTAGAGCAGCTGTTTGCTGAAGATTTCAGCCAGAAGGCTAATGAAGCTGCCAATGGACGTAGCGCGGTTGTTAAATTCTTTAAAAAACAAAAAGGAGAGAAGCTGGACTGTAAAGTGACCACCGATATCATCGAAGAGTCGGCCGACTACATGGTCGCTAAAGTGACTATGAGGTTCGAAAATTTCACCAAGACCGACCTCGTGACTTTGGTGCGCGAAGGCGACAGCTGGGAAGTGTCCAAGTCGATCCATTCCTATAAATAACTGAGCCTTTAGTCAAATATATAAATGTTGTAGAGCCACATCGCGAGATGTGGCTTTTTATTTGGATAGCCGGTGGTTATTATCAAAGCAGCATGCGTTAAAAACAGTTAATCACCTTGCTAAATGTTTAGTTTTATAATATTTTTATTTTAAAACTAATTGAAAGTGAGTAGACTAAGGTTGTTGTTGCTATTGCTCTTTATCGCAAATTTATCTTCTGCACAAGATCTGAAAGGCACGATTAAAGATAGGCATTCGGGTGATATTCTTATAGGTGTTTCGATCAAATTAGCTTCGCGCAATATCTATTCCGATGCCTATGGCAAATTTATATTGTCAGACATTAAGCTTGGAGATACAATCACCTTTTCTTCAATCGGATATCGCGAGGAAAAATATATAGTTGGTAATAGCAACCTTGATAATCTGGTTATATATATGGAGCGAACAACAATTTTGTTGGATGAAGTCAAGATCAATCCTTTAAGAAATTATAAGGCTGATTCCTTAAAGTTTCGGGAAGAATTTGCCAAGACCTTCAATTATAGCAAGCCCAAATTTAAAGACATTTTCATCACCAAAAGCTATTCTTCAAATGTCCCGAGACACCCTAATCAAGCTAGCAATAGTACGGCCTCGCTGATTAGTGTTGATGTGCTTTCTGTAATTTCTATGTTAGGAAAAAAACGTAATCCCCAATCCAAGCTACAACAGAAATTAATAAAGGAAGAAGAAGAGCAATATCTTGATAACACCTTTTCAAAGCGTATGGTTCAAAATTTGACGGGCCTTAAAGGTGACTCCCTACAAACTTTCATGCAGTTGTACCGTCCGAATATTGACACAGTAAAATACATGTCCGACTATGATATTATCCTGTACATCAAAAAGAGTTATCAAGAATATATCAAGCCTTAAGTAGCCTTATCGTCTGAACTACTCTTTTTTTGTTTTGATAATGTCATGACTACTATTGCTATTTGGGATATGAGCATAATTGAAAGCCCACGAGTAAAAGAATCAGCGCCTCCATTTATACAGCGAAAAAATATCCATGATACCTCAAAAACCATTAGGCAGCACATTAGTTTTCTAAAGATTGATTCCATGATTTTTCGAATTGGCAACTTTTTCCTACAAATCTCTCTTATACCAATTTAAGCAAATAAATACTGTATTGCAAAATTTAAAAAAGAGAACTTTGCCATGAGTGGTCCATTAACCTCCCCATTCCCGTCATTCACCGAGTTTTCCTGATCGTTGATCTAAAGCCCATAGGCTAGGGGCCTATTGTGTTGTAGTTTTGAATCAACAAATAAGAACAAAAAAACTAACACAACAAAATAAAGACATTATGAAAACACTAGTAAAAACATTCGCAGCAGCAGCATTAATCGCAGTATCAACATTCGCTATGGCCGCTAACGGACCAGGATCAAAAGCAGCAAAAGCAAGCGTAAACCTTACTACAGCAGATTTCGCACTGGACCATTATGTAGCGGTCACTACTGAGGGCGAATCGGCGGGAGTAGAGCAGTTATTCGCCGAAGATTTCAACCAAAAGATCCAAGCTTTCAATGCACAAAACCATAACCGTGAAGAAGTCATCAAATCCTTAAAAAAACAAAAAGGTGAGAAACTAAACTGTACAGTAAGCACAGACATCATAGAAGAATCAGCAGACTACATGGTGGCTAAGGTGACTCTAAAATTTGAGAACTTCACCAAGACAGATGTGGTTACCTTAGCGCGCGAGGGCAATGACTGGAAAGTGTCCAAATCAATCAACTCATATAAATAAGAGCCATCTCAAATAAATATATAAATGTTGTAAAGCCACATCGAGAGATGTGGCTTTTTTACGTCAAAAGGGCCTGATTCTCATCAGACCCTTTCTCTTAGCGTTTATCTGTACAGTAATTTTTATGTTTCTTATCGTTTCCTCTTTTTTGTTTCGTCATCCAATGTTTTTAAAGACAATTGGATTTTCACTGCACTACGCCAATTTTTATGTTGATCCTTTCTCTAGAAAGGTAACTAATAGCCGTTTTATATAGTAAGAACAATAGTCAATTTGAAATAGTTTTATTGGAGTAAATTATTTTTGATAACTTGAATTGGCTTATTAAATGGACAATGACTTATATCATCAAAAACTTTTGGTACTACTTTCGGCATGTCCTGCTTTGAAGGTAAATTTGCCGTCGAACTGCATATTTTCCGGTGAGCAATGAGACGATCATTAATAGTCATTGTAAATATCGTTATAACAAGGGTAACTAATTTAAGTACTGGAAAATTATGGTAAATAGAAGTGTGATCAAAAAGCTTTCAGACAACGAACTCGAAAAGTATATAAAACCAGGTAGTAGGTCAGTAGCGGATGCTGTTCAATATGCTTATGAGATTCTTAAAGATAGGGGGCGAGATTTTGCTCCCGCTGAATCAGAGCAGATCGAAGCGCTGATTAATCAGAAGCGAGAAGCAGAGTTTGCGGAGGAGAATTCTTGGGATGAGGGAGCTACAACTGATGAAGATGCTATCAAACTATATAAAAATAGCGCGATATTATTTTTTTGCCTGTTTTTTGGAGTTATTTTCGGCGCTGTGCTCCAAGCTTTAAATTTCCTAAGAATAAAAGATATCAAGGGGGCTGTTGTCTCTTTGTTATTTGCAATAGGCTACACTCTGTTACAGATTTATATTATCGATTATATAGGTGGAAACTATATGGACATCACTGATAGTAGTTTTTATATCAGGCTGTTTTTTTCAGGTATTGGAGTAGTCGGCTTATCTCTTATTCGCGGGCTTATGTTTCCGAAAGATCTTAAATATAGAAGCAGGTCTACAGTAGTCCCGGTCGTGGTATCATTTTTAATATTGGCTACTATTTTTATAATGTACACAACAGGCTGATCTTAGTGAAAAGTAAACATGCAAATGAAATCAATTCCATACGATAAGAACGGAATGATTGGAGGCTTCCTGACAAACTGATGGCTTTCAATCCCGCCCTACTTAGAAATATAAAGGGCATGATAAATGACCAAAATATTATGGCGACAATAAATTGATAATCTGTATTTTGGTTCGCTTGAAGTGCCAAAATAAATCTTGGTACACAAATTATGATAATTAGAAATAAACCAAACTTCCAGTTGAAATTGAGAAAACTTTTCCCAAAGCTTCTTAAAATAAAATTGCATTCTTTCACCTCCCCATTCCCGCCATTCACCGAGTTTTCCTGATCGTTGGTCTAAAGCCTATAGGCCAGGGGCGTATTGTGTCGTAGTTTTGAGCCAACAAATAAGAACAACAGAACTAACACAATAAAATAAAGACATTATGAGAACGCTAGTAAAAACATTCGCAGCAGCAGCCTTAATCGCAGTATCTACTTTTGCTATGGCCGCTGAAGGACCCGGTTCAAAATCAGCAAAAGCAAACGTTAACCTTTCTACAGCAGACTTTGCCCTTGACCATTATGTTGCGGTAACAACCGAAGGCCAGTCGGCAGGAGTAGAACAATTGTTTGCTGAAGACTTCAGCCAAAAAATCCAAGCTTCCAATGCACAATCTCATAGCCGTGAAGCAGTTATCAAATCCTTGAAAAAGCAAAAAGGTGAGCGTTTAAACTGTATGGTGAGTACCTACATCCTTGAAGAGTCAGCAGACTATATGGTGGCTAAAGTGACCTTGAAATTTGAGAGCTTTACCAAGACTGACTTGGTTACGTTGGAGCGTGTGGGGAATGAATGGAAAGTCTCCAAATCAATCAATTCGTATAAATAAGAGCCATCCCTTACAAATATATAAGTTGTGAAGCCACGTCGAGAGATGTGGCTTTTTGTTTATTTTAAATAGGATATAGATATTGTCCTTCCTCAAGAGTTCTTTATAAAATGTATGTTGGCGAGCGAACAGCATAAGGCATTGCATACAGTTTGCAAGTGTTTTTACAGACGAAGCAATTGTCTCTACACTGTGGAGAGAATTGCAAAGCGGATACGGCGCGACGTTTTCCGAGAAAAGTCTGCGAAGGATAATGCAGGTGCTATCTATTTGAGCTCTAAAAGTTTGGTTAACCTTTATCAATGCTTTTAATAAAATTGTTCCAGTAGGATAAGATGTTTGTTTTGCCTACGGGGTTTTGCGAGTGACATAATACCTGGGGCAAAACCCGATGTTCCTGTTCAATAATTAGATTCACGATATACTTCACAGCGTCATACCCCGACTCTGCTTCTGTGTTGTCAAGATTTATTCCCAGATCATGATCAAAAGAGATGATTGACGGAATACCGTTTTCAGATATATAGGTCACAAAATCTTGATAACTACGAATAACGGTCCAATCGGTTAGAAGATATTGGTCTATTTCTTCCTTCGATATATAGTAAGTCAGATCCGATGGTATTCTGATATCATCCAAAAATACACCTTTCGTATTATGCCCCATTGATTTCCGTAATTTCCTATTTAAATATAACTTAATTGAAGCGTTATTTCGAATGATAGCTTTCTAAAACTATGTTCGTTTATTTGTTTCACCCCTGTCTTGGATATACCCGTAAATAGTGCGGGCCTATGAGAAACATTAGTAAAAAAGTAATACAAGAGCTAAAATAGCCATGCTAATCACAGCTTTCCTTTCAACAGCTCATACAAGGACGTGTTGATAAATTGAATAGCCTTAACCTTCTTCTTACCGTAGTCCGCATGATTATGACCAAAAACATGGTACTTTGGTGATCGTTCCAATACAAACTCACGGATTTCCGTGCTGCCATAGCCATTGTCCAAAATACCAGCTGGCGGATAGTGCGAAACCATAATATCAATTTGTACCTCCGATTCCATGTGGTGAAAAAAAGGAAAACCACTAATGCCCATGACCTGGATATCATTTATCCTAACCGAACTGTCGTTAAGCCAATGGATCCCTTCGGGTATCAATTTTTTGCTTTGTAGCGGTTCCAGCTCAAAGAGTAGGTCATGATTTCCATGCACAAATATTTTGTGCGGTATGGCAAGCCCCGCATACCACACAAAGAAATCCGATAGCTGAACCATATCGCCCGCATCGCAGATATCGCCACAATGGATTATGATATCGATTCCCTCAGGAATATCCAGTTGACGATGCATCCCATGCGTGTCCGACAACAAGAGTACGTTTTGCCCTTTTAACTTAATGATATGCATATTGACGGAAAGTTAGGATTGCCGATGTAATGATTTAAGATATTCCTCTTTCATCCTGTCAGCTAGACTTTGAGGAGCAATGACACTGACTTCGGCACCTACCGAAAGCAGCTCCATCACAAAATCATGCGTGATGTAGATGTTGAGCTTTACACGCAGCTCCTCCTCATTGTCAGCCAGTATTTCCTGTGTATGATGCAAAGGCAATGACCTGATATATTTGCCCTGAAAAGCAGAATAGGAGAGGATCACTTCTTCGATTTGCTGGTCTTCATGCGGAAGTATAATACCAAAACTATGCTCGAAGAGCGTTTCAGGATCTACTTTGAGAGCCTTGAATTTTCCAGCTTTCACCACTTCCAGTGCTAAGATCCTATCCAGGGGAAAGATCCTGAGACTATCCTTGTCCAGATCCTGCCCAATGACATACCAGCGGTTGCGCACTTCTTTTAGGAGGATGGGAAATAATCTTCGGTGTTCTACCTCGGTTTCATAGTACTTGCGGTAATCGAAATAGAGCACAAGGTCATTATGTATCGCCTGTACAATATCTCCCAGATATTCTGTCCCCCTTGGCTTGCGCTGTTCAAAGACGATTTTCTTTGAGCCATTATCTCCCAGACGCATCAGGTTGAATATGTCAAAGGCATCCAGTGCCCGCTCCGATTCCTCGGTGTCGTGCTGGATAAAGTATTGTTTTTTTGAACGGTCGCTTTCGATCGAGATTCTATAAAGTACCCTGATATCATCAATGTCGCGTTGAAACTGACGTTGGCTGATCGTGTGGAAGTCATCACCAATAAATGTTGATTCGTACTGTAACATCTGGTCAATCTCCGGCCAGGAAAGCGGTCTGTGACGCAATTTGTTGATAATTAACTTGTGGCGTAATATGGTGTTTCTTACTGACATAAATAAGCTTTTGACAAAGATAGATTTAGGAAGCGACAAAATACGTCGTCTTGACCAGGGGGGAGAAAAAAAATATTTTTTTCGAGATAGCGACACCCTTTGACCGCTCCTGAGCCTAAGTTTGGACCAAACAAAATTATTTTATGGAAAAAGAAACGAATCAACAGAATATCTCGTCGCGTGAGCAATGGATTTTGGCCAATAGTGGAACTGGTATTACGACCGAATTATGGAAAGCAATCCGATCATTTATCAAAGTCGCGTCTCTGGCCGTTGCAGCTTTTAGTGCAAGCTTTCACGTGATGCCTGATCATAGCTATCGGATATTCCCGAAAGAACGGCTATCCTTTGCCTATACGGTGATAGCATCATCAGATGTAGATCGTCTGATCGATCGGTACAATGAAGCAGCAGGAATGGAACGCACGTTGATCCGTCAGGAATATATTTATCAGCGGCTGGATGAATTAGGTATTATCGTTTCGAAGGAACAAGATGGAGAATAAATATCGCGAAACCTTGTCGGCTTTGGATCTGGTCAGTATAGGGTTTGAGGCTTTTAACCTATTGGTTCAAATCAAGGGTATGTACTCTCACCTTCGTGTAGGTTACATTTATTATGCAGCATTGGATTGTCTGTCTGATTGGCAAGGAAACCCTGTAGTTGATAATTTTACCTTTATTCCATTGATGACCGATGCGGTTCCCATTTATGGGGGAACAAGCTATCGGATATGTTCCATCGATATCAATACCGTACATGCACATTTGGAGGCTTTTGCCGATCATACAGTACTCTTTGGTGCCATGCACGATCCTATTTTGATCAAATTGCTCGATTTCTATGCATTCAGCCAAAAACGACTGATCTTGCGCAGACCATTGAAATTGGAAGGGAGTAATGCAAAACCTTATATCGATAAATATCTAAGATTTTCCAAGACATGGGATCACGTCACCGTATTGGACAGCCACAAGGTGATTCGATATTTAAATCGTTTGGATAGTCTTTTGAGACTTCCTGAAGTAGGAGAGGAAATAGAGCAATTGTGGCTCAAACTGATTCTTGAGCAATTGGATCTCCCTGTATCGATCGACTTCGCTAATCCTAGATTGCCTCAACACTCCTGTTTATTTATTAATCTCTGATAGCGACCGACTTTGACGTTATAGCCAAGTATATTTAACGAAGTTCAACAAAATCGTTACGCTCTTTTATTATGAAACGATTGAAATTACTTTTTAACTATGCAAATATTTATTAATTTAACATAATCATATTAATCTAATGAGCCTATTTTTAATTACTGTAAAATCACGTCTGGCGGCGAATTTGACCGTCATGGAAAAAGGAATGACAGTGGAAGTATCCTGTCGCGATTCCGAATTATATGCCAATGGCTGCCCCCATGTCAAGGAAGCTTTTATGCGCAAATATGGTATTGATCTGCTGAAATTAGGCGGCCCCAATGCGATATGGAACTATTTTGATATTAAAAAGATTTCTTGAAATTTCTGATAAACACCTATATAAATAAGACTATGGAAAGTGAACTTTTATTAAAGACAGAAAATATATTGAAACCAATTTCGGTGCAGGAACTTACAATTCAAAGTGATGGACCCAAGTATCGTTTTTATATACCTTCCTATCAAAGAGGTTATCGATGGGGGACTACTGAAGTAGAAGCCCTTTTAGACGATATTTTGGAATTTTCACAAATTAAAACTTCAACAAAAGAAAGATATTGTTTACAACCTATCGTTGTGAAAAAAATGTCAAATGGAGCCTATGAAGTATTGGATGGCCAACAGCGTTTGACAACGATATTCATTTTATTGACAAAGCTTAGAAAAAAAATAGATGATATTAACTTATTTAGTATCGAATATGAGACTCGTCCAAATAGTAAAACTTTTTTAGATCAATTGGATAATTCTCTTGATACCAGCAACCCAGACTTCTATTACATGAGTAATGCATATATTGCCATAAATAATTGGTTTGAGGGAAAAAAGACATCTGCAAATGTTGCTTGGAAGATATATGAAGAACTAATTGAACGTGTAGATTTTATTTGGTATGAGATCACGGATCCATTTATTAATCCAATAGATGTATTTACTCGAATTAATATTGGTAAGATACCTTTGACGAATTCGGAGTTAGTAAAAGCTGTATTTTTAAGTAAGGAAAATTTAGCTTTAGGAAGGCAGCCCGAATCAGATGATACATCTTATAAAACTGCACTGTCTCATAAACAGGCGTTGATCGCAATGGAATGGGATCAGATGGAGAAACAGTTACAGGATAAAAGTTTTTGGAGCTTTATCTATAATGGTGATCCTAAACGATATGAAACTAGAATTGACTATATTCTCGACTTAATTACCGGAAAAACTGAATTAGAGCAAAACAAATATTTCGCTTTTCAGTGCTTTTATAACAGAATTAAGGAAGTTCGATTGGACCAAGAGTCTTTGAGGACGTTAAGTGACCAAAATTCATCCTTTGTTGAACAGGAATGGAATAAGCTAAAGCAATATTTTGATATTTTATTGGAATGGTATACTCAAAAGACATTTAATCATTTGATTGGTTTTTTGATTTTTGATAATATCAACTTAATTAAGCTTCTTGATTTGTATAAAGATAATGATAGAAAGTTATTCCTCGATAATATAATAAAGCTAGTAAAAAAAAGTGTCGAAGGAGATTTATCTACCTTAAGATATAATGAGCATAATAGAAAAATTCATACTATTTTGGTTTTTCACAATATCATGCATTCCCTTATACAACCAGATACTTCCAAGCACTTTCCGTTCGAACGTATTAAAGACAACGTAAAATGGTCTTTGGAGCATATTTATGCCCAGAATTCCGATGATATTAGAGAAGTCGATCAGCAACTTTGGGCTGTTGATCATTGGGAGCATTTCAATTTTTATTACCCTGAAGAAAGTGGTATTCTATTTGAACTTGATCGTGTTCGAAGATCAGAAAAAACAGAGAGAGAAGAGTTTTTAAGTCTTTTTAAGCAGGTTGATGAATTTATTCAAGCAAAACTATGGAGTGCAGAAACTAGCGAGGAAACTGATACAGATAGCTGGACTTGGTTGAATGACGAGCATGCAATCTCCAACCTCACACTATTAGATGTTTCTTCAAATTCAGTATTAAGTAATTCTGTTTTCGCTATTAAACGTGATAAAATTAAAAAACTTGATATAGAGTCCGCTTATATACCAAGTGAAACTCGAAAAGTGTTTTTTAAATACTACACCAAACACCAAGGGAATGATGCTTACTGGACTAGAGCTGATAAAATTGCCTATGTTAATGATATTGAAAGTATGATATCAAAACTTGATGATCTTAAAAAAATAATCTACAATGAAAACAACACTTTGGAGTATTTTAAATAATAATATCGACGGTATTAATCTCAGTAGAGGCATTGAAATCCCTATGATTCAAAGAGATTATGCCCAAGGGAGACAAAATGCGAAAGCAAAGGAAATACGTGATATTTTTTTGTTTGACTTACATCAGGGAATGTTGAATGTCAAGCATAAGCATAGCCCCGCTTTGGATTTAGATTTCATTTATGGGGTTAATACCAATAATACATTTATACCACTTGACGGGCAACAGCGGTTAACAACATTATATTTGATCTATTGGTATTTCGCTTTTAGGGATAGGAAAATTGATGATTTAAAAGTTCAGCTGTCAAAATTTAGTTATGAGATAAGGCCTTCAACATCTTTGTTTTTGAAACGACTTTTAGATGGTTTGGATGAAAGTGATTATAGAGACGTGTTTGGAGATAATAGTAGCTTCGAGCGTGTCTTAAAAAATAAGAACTGGTATTTTGTTGTTTGGAACCACGATATTAGTATCAAAGCTATCCTCATTATGTTGGATTCAATACACGAAGTATTTAGAAAATCGGAGATCACTATTCATGATCTAATTGATGTCGAGAATCCACCAGTAACATTTAATTTCCTTCAAATATCAAATTTTGGATTATCCGATAGTTTATATGTTAAGATGAATTCGCGGGGTAAACCACTAACGAGTTTTGAAAATCTAAAGGCTGAGTTAGGTAAATTTATCAAAGAAAGCGATTTCAATTCCAATTATAATTATTCTATTAAGAGCTCGGATTTTGTTAAAGAAGTTGATGTTGAAACTTATTTTATGACCAAAATAGATAACGAGTGGAGTGATCTATTTTGGAGATATAGGGATAGTCAATATCTATTTGATGAGAAACTGCTTAATCTTTTATCGTTTATATCTCTAAATGTTCTTGCTATAAACAATAAGGTCGAATTTGATCATGCAATAGAGAAATTTTCTGATCCTGATTTTCAAATATCTTATTATTCATTATATGTTAATAATCTTATTAATGAAAGTACTATTATAAATTATATTGATATTTTAGATTTATTGACAATAAAAAACGTTGCTTTTAGAACTTATTTAGATGAATCAGGATTCTATGAGCAGATAATTTTACCTGTGTTTTCAAAGAAAATTAATGTAGATTATCAAATTCGTGTTTTGTTTTATGGGATTTTTGAATATGTCCGTAGAAATAAGCTTCATCTGGATATCATTGAGCTAAATAAGTGGAGTAGGCTGCTCCACAACATGACATCCAATACGATTTATAATAGATCCAGTGATTTCATAGATAGCTTACAGGGAATTTGTACGTTTTTGGATAGTTACTCTGGAGATCTTTATAAAGATTTCCTCAAAAACTCTATGTCTGGATTCGATTCTGTTCAAACTAAGGAAGAGCATATTAAATTGACCTTAAGAATTTCAGAATTGAACTTTAACCTAATACTTGATGAAATTGAAAATCACGGATACCTATTAGGGCAGATAACTGGAGTATTGGTAATCAGTGGTATTGTCGAACGTTACAATTATGACAAGTTCCAGTCATTGACACAAGAAGATTTAGTAACAATCAAGTGTAGTATTGAGAAAGCTTATAATAAATTTATAAAATTCTTTAATGAGAAAGGACTTATTCCCTTTCAAGATGATCTGTTTAGAAGAGCTTTGTTGACATATGGTGATTATGCGGTTTACTCAACTAATTTTTGTTTTTTCGTAAATAGTGGTCGTGATGTTAGTTGGAAGAGATTATTGAAGGAGCTAGGGACGAGCTTAAATACATATAATGTAGCTAGAGGAGCTTTTTTAAAGCTTTTCGATAATATTTCTTCTTCTGAAGATACATTAGAAGGGCTTCGGAATATTATCAAAGAATATTTAAATTCTAAAAATGAGGAAGATTGGTTATATTATTTTATCAAATATCCCATTATCCTAGAAAACTCTTACCAAAAATATGTTAAGTTCTTTGAGGGGGATCTTATTTATCCTTTACGTAGAACTAAATATTTTAAAGAGGAGGATCCAGATTATATGAGCCTGGTATTGAAACATAAACTTGAGAATGCGGGGATAGATACCAGAACGATAGATTTTGGATACATTCAGTCAGGAATTGAGCAATATGGTATAAAAAGTATTTTAGGTAAGTCAATTAAGATCGCATACAATCATGACCGCCAAGGTAAATTTTATATTAAAAAGCATGGTGATGAGGGTTTTTATATGGGAGACATAACAGCGGTCGTTAAATACATCAGTGGATATTTTGAAAAATAAAACTGATCTATCTAAAATGGAATGTTTAGGGAAGCCGAGCATTCCATTTTCAGATATTTACTCTGAAACCGAGTTTTTTAGATTTGGTTCTGGATCCTTGCTTAAGGATTTAATTAAATACGTCAATTTTAGCAACCTAAATTACGGTAAAAAAGTAATTTTTATAGGAGATGACGCGCAGCTGCCACCTGTGAATATGAATTTTTCTCCTGCACTTGACAGAAACTATTTAAATGAAAATTATAGCCTGATTTCAAGCGAATTTGAATTGACAGAGATTGTGAGGCAGAAAGTGGATAGTGGGATTTTACACAATGCAACTAAATTGAGAAAAGCCTTAAAGAACAATGTGTTTAATCAAGTTGATATTAACACCGGCTTTGAAGACATTATCGGTATTAAATATGATGAACTATTGTCAAAGTATTTATCTGCCTGTAACAATTCACTCTATGACCAAACAATAATTATAGCATATTCAAATTCATCTGTAAAAGAATACAACGATTTTGTTAGAAGCTATTTTTTTTCAAATCAAACTACTATAGCAATCGGCGACCGAATAATTTTGGTTGGTAACAATTACAATTATCCTCAAATAGAATTGTTGAACGGTGATTTCGGAACTATAAAAGATGTTTCTGCGTTAAATGAAATTCGGACTATTTCTCTAAAACGTAAGGACAAAAAAGTGAGATTGTTGAAGTAAAAGTTCCTCTTATTTTTAGAAAATCGAGTTTAGTGCCTCAAGACTACTTGCCCTTACACAGAGGGATAAACCATTTCTCCGAAGTCGAATGGTAGAAAAATTTAAAATCGATTTATTATGGAAGAAAAACACAGGAAACAGAACAAAGGTGGACACAAACCGAAGATTAATCCAAAAATGAACCGCCACGTTTTTCGTCTTACAGACGAAGAAAATGCTAAATTTTTAGCCCTTTTTGACCAATCAGAAATAGACAATAAGGCTAAATTTATTGTTTCATTATTGTTTGGAAAGGAAATGAAAACGGTTAAAATCGACAAAGGAACGGTTGATTTTTATATGCGATTGACATCGTTTCACAGTCAATTCCGTTCTATTGGAGTGAATTATAATCAAATTGTAAAGCTGTTGTACCGTCATTTTTCAGAGAGAAAAGCCGCAGCTTTTCTCTACAAATTAGAAAAACAAACGACTGAAATGGCGATATTGTGTCAAAAAATTATTCAGATAGCTGAAGAATTTGAAGCAAAATATTTGAAAAAAGAATAGAAAGAAAACTCCTTTCCGATTTCAATTTGAGTCTAAATTTTTCATACATTTGACAAATTAGTCCAAACAAGTATAACAAGATGAATTCTTTTGGAGAATATTTAAGAGATAAACGAGAACAGCTTGGTCTTCCACTTAGAAAGGTTGCGGCTGAACTTGATATTGACACTTCTATTTTAAGTAAAATTGAACGTGGAGAAAGAACCGCCACCAAGGAAATGTTGCCTGTTTTGGCGAACACTCTAAATATTCAACTAAGGGAAATAGAAATAGAATTTATCAAGGCAATTATTTTATCAGATTTAGGTGATTTGAAATTTTTAAAAGTCGGCTTAGAAGAAACGATTAACACCATTAAAAGCCGAAAGTAATATGAGTTCAAGCAATACAATAGACCAAACAGATTTAACTTTCTTCACCAACGAAGAAGGTCATACTTTATTAAGCCGTTTTAAATCAACTCTGAAAGACACACAGTTATTTGACGTGTTGGTTGGGTATTTCAGGGCAAGCGGTTTTCATCAATTGTACGATGCTTTAGAACCTGTTGAGAAAATCAGGATCCTTGTAGGTTTGAGTGTGGACAGAGATTCTTATGATATGATGCAATACTACGAACAAAATTCTACCATAGACTTTGAATCTCACCAACGAACTAAAAAAAGATACCAGAAGAACTTAAAAGAAGAAATTGAAACAAGTGATGAAAACGATAATTGTCTTGAAATAGGCATTAAAAAGTTTATTGAGTTTTTAAAAGCTGACTGCCAAGACCCTGAAATGGATAAAGCATATAATGGGAACGGCAAAAAATTAGAAATCAGGGCATATCCCTCCAAAAATATTCACGCCAAAGTGTATATCGGGAAGTTTAAGCCCGAAGACCGTGATTATGGGTTTGTGATTACGGGTTCAAGTAATTTTTCGGAATCAGGTTTTGTGACAAACCGTGAATTTAACGTCGAATTGCGAAGCAAAAGAGATGTGCTTTTTGCCGAAAATCAGTTCAACGCACTTTGGAAAGAATCAGTGGATATTTCAGAAGATTTTATTGATACCATTCAAAACAAAACTTGGCTCAACGACCAAATTTTACCCTATGAATTATACCTGAAATTGATTTATGAGTATTTGGAGGAAGACATCAATTTGGCTGATGAATTTGAACCTTTTCTACCCGATGGTTTTATGAAACTGAAATACCAACATCAGGCTGCCATTCAGGCTAAGAAAATTTTAGAAACCTACAACGGAGTTTTCTTAGCAGACGTTGTTGGTTTGGGTAAAACATTTATCACAGCTTTGTTGCTTCAACAGTTACAAGGTCGAACTTTGGTTGTTTGCCCACCTGTTTTGAAAGATTACTGGAAAGACTCTCTTTTTGATTTTGGAATCAGAAGTTTTGAGGTAGAATCGTTGGGCAAGTTGGAATACATCATCAAAAAAGGTTTGGAGCGTTACGACTACATCGTCGTTGATGAAGCTCACCGTTTCAGAAATGAGAATACACAATCGTATGCGGATTTGTTGGATATTTGCCGTGGCAAAAAAGTTATTTTGGTTACTGCAACACCTTTAAACAATACGGTTGATGATATTTTTGCTCAATTGAAATTATTTCAAGCACCAAAAAATTCAACTATTCCGGGAATACCGAATTTGGAAAAATATTTTTCAAATTTCAGAACCAAATTAGCAAAACTGGAAAAGACTGATCCCGAATACAAAAAACTCATCAAAGAAATTTCGGATGATATTAGAAATAGTATTTTGCGTTATGTAATGGTTCGCAGGACCCGAACAGACGTAATGACCTATTTCAAAAAGGATATGCAAATGCAGAATTTGACTTTCCCTGATTTGGACAATCCACAAAAGATAGTTTATGAATATGAGGGCGAATTAGAAACGACTTTTAACGCCACGATTAAGAAGCTACAAGAATTCACGTATGCCCGATATACGCCTTTACTCTATTACATTGGGAACAAAACATTAAGTGAGTTTGAAAGACAACAGCAACGCAACGTAGGTGGATTTATGAAAGGTATTTTGGTTAAACGTTTGGAAAGCAGTTTTCACGCATTTCGCCAAAGTGTTGACCGATTTATCTCTTCTTACGAGAAATTTATTGAGATGTACCAAAATGGCGCCGTTTACATCAGCAAGAAAGTAGATGTATACGACCTGATTGAAAGTGACAATATTGAAAAATTGGAAGCATTTGTTGAAGATGAAAAAGCACATAAATACGATTCGAAAGACTTCAAAAAGGATTTCATTAACAAATTGGAATTTGATCTCTCCATACTCAAGGAGGTAAAACATCTATGGCAAAATGTAAATTCAGACCCTAAGTCAGAAAAATTTGTAAATGATCTAAAATCAATAGCACATCTGGTGAAAAACAAACTTGTAATTTTTACCGAATCTAAGGAAACGGGTGATTATTTATACGAGATATTACAAGAGGAATTTCCTAGTAAAGTGATGTTCTACTCAAGTACAGGAGGAAGGCACACAAACAAAAGGCTAAAATCAAATCATAATATTTCGAGAGAAATAATTACAGCCAATTTTGATCCAAAACATAAAGCTCAACAAGATGATATAAGAATTCTAATAACTACGGATGTGTTGGCAGAAGGTATTAACTTGCACCGTTCTAATGTGTTGGTGAACTACGATTTGCCTTGGAATCCAACACGAGTGTTGCAACGTGCAGGACGCGTAAACCGTTTGGGAAGTAAGTTTCCGAAAGTACATATTTTTAACTTTTTCCCTACTACTCAATCTGACGAACATCTTGGTTTAGAAGTAAATATTACCAACAAAATCCAAATGTTTCACGACATATTAGGGGAAGATGCCAAATACCTTAGTGATGGTGAAGAATTCGGAAGTCAGGAGCTGTTCAATACCTTAAATAGCAAAACGGCTTATACGGGAGAAGATAGTGAAAGTGATTCTGAGTTGAAGTATTTGGAGTTGATGCGGAAAATCAGAGATGAACAGCCTGAATTGTTTGAGAAAATCAAAAACTTACCAAAGAAAGCCCGTTCAGGATTCAAAAAAGAAAAGTTAGAAAACGACCAATTGGTAACTTTTTTCCGTATTGGTAAACTCAAAAAGTTCTATATCAACCTAAACGGCAATTCAGGAGAAATAACTTTTTTTGATGCTGTAAAAGAATTGGAATGTAAACCCGAAACAAAGCGTGCCGACATTCCAAACGAGTATTATCATTTGTTACAAACCAATAAAACCCGCTTTGAATTGGATACTACTGTTGGCGATGAGCCGACAAAGGGAAGTGGTGGACGTTCAAACGCCAAGTACATTGAAACCCGATTGAAAGATAAATCCTTTAAAAATTTCAGAGGTTTTACCGATTCTAATGATGAGTTTTTGAATGGTATTCGTGAAATGTTAACACAAGGAACGATTGCTAAGAAAACAGCACAAATCATAAAAAACGAATTGGAAAAAACAACCGACCCACTTCAAATTTTACGTATTCTGGAAAAACATATCCGATATGTAGCTATTGAAGGAATACAAAATGCCAAGAAGTTTCAAAAACGTGAAGTTATCCTTTCGGGATATTTGATTAAGTAAGCAGTATGGACAAGAAAACAGCACAAGACCTTATAGAAAAAACGTTCAACAATGCGTTTAGTGAAGAACAATTTACTGTTTTTGCCAAAAACCTTTTGAATGATTTCGAGGATAAATACAATCATTACAGTGGAAACTTGATTTGGGACGACTACAAAGAACACATCAATTCATACAAACGCATTGGGAAATATATTGACCCTGAAGGCGAAGCCTTAGATGTGTTGGTGGTAGAAGTAAAAAGTGTTACCAAACTCGAACGGGCAAGAACCGTGTTGCGAAATTTTGTCATTAAACATCTGAGCAAGTTTGAAAAAGATTATGCTTTAGTCGCTTTTTACAGCAAAGAAGATACTGGGGCGGACTGGCGTTTTTCGTTTATCAAATTAGAATACCGTTCAGAATTAGATGAAGCCAAAGGCAAGGTAAAACTCAAAAAAGAATTTACCCCTGCCAAACGCTATTCGTTTTTGGTAGGCAAATACGAAAAAGCACATACCGCCAAAAACCAATTGTTGCCTTTGTTACAAAACATTGCCAACAATCCTACCATAGAAGAATTGGAAGCTGCCTTTAGCATTGAAAAAGTTACGGACGAATTCTTCAATCAATACAAAGACCTGTACATCAAACTCTACGAGCATTTTGAAAACGACAGCCCAATAAAAGCGGAATTAGACAAAGCAGGAATTGACAATGCACGGTTTACCAAAAAACTATTGGGGCAAATTGTGTTCTTGTATTTCTTACAAAAAAAAGGTTGGTTGGGCGTAGCACAAAACGAACGCTGGGGAACAGGTAAAAAACGCTTTGTACAGGAACTTTATGAACAAGCACACAACAAAAAACTCAACTTCTTTAAAGACAAACTGCAATACTTGTTTTACGAAGCATTGGCAAAAGAGCGTGATAACGAAAATTCGTACTACAAACGTTTCGACTGTCGTATTCCTTTCTTGAACGGTGGTTTGTTTGAAGCTGATTACGACTGGCTGAACGCTAATATCACTATTCCTTCAGCGCTGTTCCGAAACGAAGAAAAAAACAAATCGGGTGATGTAGGTACAGGTGTTTTAGATGTATTTGACCGCTACAACTTTACCATTAAGGAAGACGAACCGCTTGACAAGGAAGTAGCCGTTGACCCCGAAATGCTGGGAAAAGTATTTGAAAATATGCTTGATATTACCGAGCGTAAAAGCAAAGGGGCTTTTTATACGCCACGTGAAATTGTGCATTATATGTGTCAGGAGAGTTTGATACATTATTTGGACAATTCGCTGGAAGGAAACGTAAAAAAAGAAAACCTCGAAACCTTTATCCGTGAAGGGCATTTTGCATTGGAAAATGACGAACGGGTAGCAACCAAAGGCGAAACCAAAACATACCAATACCAACTGCCCGAAAGCATACGCCAAAATGCTGATTTGATTGACCAAAAGCTAAGCGATATAAAAATTTGCGACCCTGCCATTGGTTCAGGAGCTTTTCCTGTTGGTTTGCTACACGAATTGGTCAACGCAATGTTGGTGCTTAAACCGCATTTAAGTTACAACTACCTAACCGAAAAACTAAAAAGTTTTGGTTTTGAACACCGAGAAAGCGTAAGCGACAGCCGATATATTTACCGCCTGAAACGGCACATTATACAGGAAAGTATTTACGGGGTGGATATAGACGCTTCTGCCATAGACATTGCCAGACTACGGTTGTGGCTCTCCTTAGTGGTGGATGAAGACGACCTCGACCCGATTGAAACCCTGCCTAATTTAGATTACAAGATTGTATGTGGCAATTCATTGATAGGAATACCTGAAAATGGTACAATACTCGATGGTAATGCACAAAAGTTGTTGGAGGAGCTGAAAGAAAAGTTTTATAATGAAACTAATGAGGAAGAAAAAAAGAAACAAAGACATACCATAAATCAAAAAATTCAGGAGTTTCTAAAATCTTCATCTGAATGGGCTGGATACAAAATTGATTTTGACTTTAAACTCTTTTTCTCGGAAGTATGGCGAACAAAGGGAGGTTTTGATATTGTAATTGGGAATCCACCTTATGGGCTTTTAAATAAGAAGCAAAATCAGAATTTCTCAATAACTGTAAACTCCGCACACCTAGATTATTTTAAAGCGGCTCAAAAATATGAATCAGCTAAAGGGGGTATCATAAATATTTTCCGATTATTTATAACTCAATCTGGTGATCTTTTAAATAATAATGGTGTCTTTTCGGAAATATTTCCACTTGCATATACTGGTGATGTGACATCTAAAAATATAAGAGAACATAATCTTAAAAATTTTAAACTAATAGGAATTGAAGCATTCCCTGAAAGAGACGATGAAAATAAAAGAGTATTTAGACACGCGAAAATGTCCGTTGCTATTTTATTCTTCACAGCTAAAGGACAAGAGACAAATCGGTTCTATTTGAGAACTCATTCAGACAAGTTTATAAACGAATCAAATGAAAAAGTCTTCTTAACAAAGAACGACATTATTAATCTCGACCCGATTTATTATACAATACCAGTGCTTAGTGAGGATGACCTTAAAGTATTAAGGAAAATTTATTCAAATCAAGAGCGAATTTTGGATTTGACGAATTGTTATACTGGAGAAATAGATTTATCCCTTGATAAAAAATATTTGAGAGAATCTGAAAATTATAGCACTCTCCTAAAAGGAGCAATAATTGGGAGATATGAGATTCGAACCAAAATGAGTCAAGGTGAAATTATGTTTTTAGATTCGGATGAATACTTAAAAAATAATTTTGGTCCAAGGTCAACGCATTATTTGCAAGATAGGATAGGGATGCAGGGAATTACGGGAGTGAATGAAAAAATTCGTTTAAAAATGGCTTTAATTCCAAAAGGTATATTTCTGGCAAACTCAGTAAATTATATTCTTATGCCAGAAGGGTTAAAACAGAATAAAGTTGCTTTACTTCAACTAAATAGTGAATTACATAATTACGTTTTCAAGCTTACAAGTACAAACAGCAATGTAAATGGATATGAGGTCAATAACTTACCAATTATTCCTAACCCTAATTTATCGGAGATATTTTGCTATTTGGTTGATTATATACTCTTACTAACTAAGTCCCTCAAAAAAGAAAATTTAAGAATTCAACTTTCTTTTTTTGACTCATTAGCTTCTGCAATCACATATGAACTCTACTTCCCCGAAGAAATCAAATCCGCAGGCAAAGAAGTCTTAAAGCATTTAGGCGATTTACAACCTATAAATTATGAAATGAGCGAAGAAGAAAAATTGGCTATTATCCAAAGTGAGTTTGAGCGTTTGTATGACCCTAATCATCCTGTCCGTTTTGCCATAGAAACATTAGATAGTGTCGAGGAAGTAAGAATAATAAAAGAAGCTCTAAAATAGCTTTAGCTATTTATTGAGTCCATTAAAAATTAAAAGAACCGAGATAAATGAAAATACAGAATATCACGATAAATAAGTATAAAGCATTCACCAAGCAGGAAACTATTCCTATTAGTGGTTCTAATGTTTTTATTTACGGGGAAAATGGAAGTGGCAAGAGCTCGTTTTACTATGCTTTGAAAGACTTTTTCCAATCCAGTGTAGAAAATGTCCAAATGTCAAATCTTAGAAACTTCAATCTGACAGATGGGGGAACAGATTGTTCTATTGAAGTTGAATTTGACGGTGGAACAAAAAATATTCTAAATGAAACAACAAAGAATACAAATACTACACAAATAATAGATGCAAATAGATTAAAGAGCTTCTTGACATACAAACATCTATTAGGGGTTCACAATGTAAAGATTTCGGACAGAATTGATGTGTTTGAGTTGGTTGTAAACGGGGTATTAAAACACTTCAAATCAAATACCATAACTGAGAACATAGAATTGTCAAGGTTATGGAATGACGTGCTTGTTGAGCACGACAAAGGATTTGGAAGTGGACACGAGTTTTATTTCGCACGTCAATTAAAGGCATCGGTTGAAAACAAAGCCCGAAAAGTGAACAGAGCCCTTGACAGCCTTTTTCATTCAACAGGTTCTGATTATTTAGCACCTTTTGTGAATAGAGTTTTGCAGAAACTTTATCCCGAAATGGAGATTCAATTTACCCGAAGAAATATCACTATAAACGATTGGGGACGAATAGACCAATTTCCAGTAATCAATTTACAAGTTTCTGAAAATGGGAGTTCAATAGATGCACATAATCCGCATTTTGCGTTGAACGAAGCAAAGCTTTCTGCCATTGCAATAAGTATTTTCTTGGGTGCTATTATCAAACAAAGTCCATTTTCAGCCGATTTGAAGCCGTTGTTTTTAGATGACATTTTAATTGGCTTGGATAACGAAAATCGTTTGAAATTGTTGGAATTACTCAAAGAAACGGATACCCCTGAAGAAGACAAAGTTTTTAAGGATTTTCAAATTTTCATCACAACTTATGATAGACATTGGTATGAAGTTGCCAAAGTAAATTTACCCAAAAACTGGAAGTTTATTGAATTTTACAAAAGTAATTCTGGTCCTCAAATTATTCATAACGATAAAACATCATTGGAAAAAGCAAGAGCATATTTTGATGCATTTGATTTTCCTGCGTGTGCCAATGCTTTGCGGAAAGAATGTGAACGTCTGTTGCGTAGCAAACTTTTAAAAACATACACGGTTGGCGAAGGTTTGAAAGGTTTAGTAAAACCAATCAACTTAGAAACATTAATTAACCGTTTGAAAGAATACTACGAAGACCTTGGCATTGAACCACCAAATAAATTAGTTGACAGTTTACAGAATTATAAAAGTATTTTATTCAATCCAATGTCCCACAGCGATATTGAAAGCCCAATTTACCGTAACGATTTGGAACTTGCCTTCCAGACAATCCAAGATTTAGAAGCAATTGTTTTGCCGAAAAGGACAGTAATAATTGAGAAGGGAACTATTTTCAACCTTTCATTACCAGCAATTGATTACACTGCCCAACTGGAAATTGCCAAAGATGTTTATATAGTTGAGCACAACGGAACTAAGATAGAAACAACAATTAGCTTCTTCTTCAAAACGTGGACGAGAGCAGGTGTTTTACACGCAATACCGACAGGTGTTCCCCCAGGAGCGATGACTAATGTTAACAGGCTTGAACAAGTAAAATCAAGCCCTTTTCCCATAGATAAGGCAGTAAATGGATTAAATGTGACTTTTACTGATAGAGGGGTTGTAAATATCAATGAAGAGGATTTACAAAATGCAATGACATTAGCAGGAGATACATTGTCCGCTTTAATCAATAGTGCAAAGCAGTAATAATTTTCGATTAACCTGTCAAGATATATAGAATATGATTTAAAGTCTTTATTCTAATTTAGTGTGATTGGTTAATTTTTTATACATTTGCTATGAGCTAACGGAAACGTGTTGAAATGCAAAGCAATAAGCACCGTTACCAAATCGTTACCTTGTAATCTTTGATTATCTGCATATTCCGCACCATACTACACCACTATTCCGCTCCAAAGTACACCAGTGATTCCGCTGCAAAATACACCACTTTGGTGTAAATTTTTAGCAGCCTAATTATAAGTTGGCGGTCTTTTAGTATCCGTCCTACCAAGTACATATTGACTTAGATTACCATGGTTGTTAGCTTTGTTGCTATGAATAACATTCAAGAAAAACGTGAGCGTATGCTGTCTATGATAGCAGACTGGCAGCAGAGCGGAAAAAGTAAGAAAGCTTACTGTATTGAAAATGGGATCACTGAAGCGACCTTTTATTATTGGTTTTCTCGCAGTAAAGAAAATCACACAGGCGGCGGCAGCTTTATAACAATTGATAAGGCGCGGGGAAAGAGCGATGTTGAGATTATTTATCCCAATGGTGTGCGTATAAAGACTTAAAATGATCTTACCCTTTTATCACAGCTGATCCGTCTTTACTGATGTTTGCCCTGGGATCCTCGCACCGTTTTTATCTTTATGATGGCTTTTGCGACATGCGAAAATCATTCGACGGGCTCTGTGGACTGATCGGTTCAGGGTGGATATACTTGAACAAGCTGACCCCTCAAAATTGAATTAGAATTAGGGATGCGTAGTGCGTTTAAAGCTGTTATTCAACTGCCATACTGGCTCATGTTGACCCCCTAATTCATTTTTCAGTTCATTGCGCTGGAGCATGCTGACCCCTTAGCAAGTAGTTTTTGTTACTTAGTGATCAAACAATTCGGATCACTGATGGCTGGAAAACCAAAACGAATGAGTCAGATAAAGCAATTAATCAGATTGTACCAGAGCGGTAGCGGAATAAAAACAATCGCCCGCATCCTTGGTATGAGCAAGAATACGGTGAAGTCCTATCTTAAAAAGATGGCCGACGGCGGTTTCAATACGGAAGAACTTCTTAAACAGGAGGATCCCCTGTTGGAAAAGTCGTTCCACGCAGGGAATCCTGCTTACAAGGCAGACAAGTTTGAGTACCTAAAAAGCCGTCTTGACTATTATGAAAAAGAACTTAAGCGTACCGGAGTTACCAAGCTGCTGCTCTGGCAAGAATATATAGAAAGTGATCCCACGGGTTATAGCTATCCACAGTTCAACTATCATTTAAGGCAACAGCTTGTCTCGCGCAAGGGCAGCATGGTGATTGAACATACCGCCGGTGATAAACTATATATTGACTTTTCCGGAAAAAAGCTCCATTATATTGACAGGTCCACCGGGGAGCTGGTCGCCTGTGAGGTATTTGTGGCCTGCCTGCCCTTTTCAGACTATGCATTTGCCATCGCTGTACCATCTCAGCAGACCCCCGACTTTTTTTATGCACTGAGCAGCTGCCTGGAGTCCCTTGGCGGTGTGCCC
The DNA here is from genome assembly GCF_003071065.1 of Sphingobacterium athyrii. GTDB lineage: Bacteria > Bacteroidota > Bacteroidia > Sphingobacteriales > Sphingobacteriaceae > Sphingobacterium > Sphingobacterium athyrii. Next base: position 73,141 of record NZ_QCXX01000006.1, read on the forward strand.
AAGGCTATTGTCCCCGACAATCTCAAAGCAGCGGTCATCAAGGCCGATAAATATGAGCCGGTACTGAACCAGTCCATGGAAGACTTTGCCAATCACTACGGCACAGCTGTGGTTCCGGCGCGTGCGGGCCGCCCAAAAGACAAATCATTGGTAGAAAATCAGGTAAAAATGATCTATACCCGTGTTTTTGCACCACTGAGAAACAGGCAGTTCTTTGATATCCATACGCTCAATGAAGCTATAAAGGTCTGTATGTTAAAGCACAACCAGACCCGGATGCAGCAAAAGCCATACTGCCGGGAAGAGCGGTTCTTAAGTTCCGAAAAATCAACATTGGGCGAACTTCCCAAAGAACGCTTCGAGCTGAAGAGCTATGCTGAACTCAAAGTTGGGGATAACGGACATATCTATCTGCAGCGCAATAAACACTATTACAGCGTACCCTTCGCTTATATCGGAACAAAGGTAAAGATCATTTACACACGCAATATGCTCTCGATCTATTGTCGGGGCAAACAGATTGCCGCGCACATACGCAGTTACAGGGAAAATGCATACACCACTCTGGCGACACATTTAAGGTCCGAACATCAGGCGTATAAGAACCGCTCGCATGAAACGTACCTGACAAGGGCAAAAGCACACTCTGCGGAGTTCGCCAAACTTCTGGAGATACTCTTTGAGCGGGCGCATTATCCCGAGCAGTTATTCCGTACCTGTGACGGACTGTTCAGACTAAAACGGGACTTCCCGGCAGAAGAGTTTGATAAAACATGTAGTTACGTACTAAAAAATAAGCTATATACCTATTACTACTTTAGGAATGTACTTGAAAACGGAACAGCAAACAATCAGGAAGAAACTTCCGTAAAAAGCTCCCTGCCGGAGCATGCCAATATCAGGGGAAGAGCATACTATGCAGGCAGCCAGCCGACACTGTTTGATCAGCCAAACGATGGACCGACAATACAATGATGGGCAGGAATGACCAGAATAAAATAAACAATAATAAAATAAGATGAATATTGAAACACAGATGAGAGCGTTGCGCTTACATGGTATGGAGCGTAACTGGAAAGCATTAAATGAAACCCGCCGTAGTACAGAACTCACCCTTTCCGAAGGGCTGTCCCTATTGCTGCAGGCAGAATCAGATGAACGGGATGAAAAAAGGTTTGAGCGTCTCAAACAGAATGCCGGGTTCCGCTATCAGGCTTCGATAGAGGAGATAAACATGGTCGCTACCAGAGGTTTGGACAAGGGATTGATCACTACGCTGGCTACTGGCGAGTACATCAAAAAAGGAGATCCGATACTCATCAGCGGTGCTACGGGCTGTGGGAAGAGCTTCCTCTCTTCAGCATTGGGCCATCATGCTTGTGCGCAGGGGTATAAAGTCCTGTACTTTAACCTGCAAAAACTACTTCTAAAGACTAAAATGGCCCGCCTTGAAGGCACACTGCATAAGCTGATGGACAGGATATCAAAAACAGACCTGCTTATTGTGGGTGACTTTGGCCTGGTAAATCTGGACCAGCAGCAAAGGCTGGATCTGATGGAAATAATTGAAGATAGACACGCTAAGGCATCAACAATAATCGCCAGTCAGTTACCTGTGGCCAGTTGGTATGATGTAATCGGTGAAGATACAATTGCAGATGCAATACTTGATAGACTGATCCATGGATCTTACAGAATCGAACTTAAAGGCGAAAGTCTAAGAAAAAAGAAGTAATATTGTCAGGTCATCAGTTGGACTGAAGAAAGCCTTGATAGAGGGGTCAGTATGTCCAGCGGAGGGGTCAACATCAACATTATATCCAATAATCAAACATAGAATTTTTAAAATAGTAATTTAGCTGTCTATTTCTGTGATTCCGGGTTAAACAGTCTATTTATATTCTCGTTTCAGAAAAGCAAATAATGCTCCCAATGAATATAGCAATGAAAGAAAGAATGCGAAACCTAGGTAAATTATAAATATTCTCAAAGCTATGGCTATTACTGCATTAAGTGCAAGAAGGCTTGATTGAACGTCAATCTGTTGAGTTGAGTCAACGAATTTAAGCGAATATGCGTCTATAGACATGTAATCAGGAAATACAAGTATCAATAACATTAGAGCTATCGATATCGTTGATACTAGAAGGTTTTTTCCCGTTATAAAAGTAAATTGACGGATGAAATTTTTAACTTTTTTATCTTCTATTTCTTGTAAATGCGTAGCGTTTTCCCCTAGTTTTGGTATTGCCAGAAATCTGCCATACATAGTAATTATTAGAGTTGAAAACAAACCAATAAATATTGATAATGCAGCTATAGCATAACCTACGGCATCTTTATCGATTCCTTGTTTGAGAAAAGCGCATATCAAAATAGTTGGCGTTAAAAGTATCAATCTTTTTATCCAAGAGTAATGTCTAATTTGCTTATCTGTTGCTGGTGAATTTTGGTCTAATAAATCGCTAAATTCCCACTTGCGCCCTTCTCTTAAAAGTACTCCTAAATAATTTGTGATTTTAAGATAGCTCATTGTTTTCGGGATAGACTTCTACTTTTATTTCTTCCAGTAAGTTTAGACAATAATCATGCAAACTTTTCCAATCTGGAGTTTCATCATCTTGTAGCTTTATTCTACCTTTTAGATATATAGTAGGCTTAATGTTAATGTCGCTGTCGAGTTCGAAAGAGCTCTGGTGACTACCATTATAAAGTATACCTATTTGCTTGTTGAAATCTTCTAAAGATAACGGATTATCCTTTTTACCAAATGCGAGCTCTCGAACTGTGTTTACAAAAGAATCTAATTTGGAAACTTTTTTCCCTCCATCTTTGGATCTAACTGAAATATTGATTGAAAATTCTTCTGTTGAGATTCCATCTTCAGTTTCGATACCCGATATTAAGATATCCTTTGTAAACTTCAATTCTTTTACTGCGCTTGATTCTCTAAATTCATCTTGAAGTTTGGTTGGGCAATAAGTATCTATAGTTGGTCTGAAATAGCCTTTACCGCTCAGATTATCTTTTAACCAATTTAAAAAAACGTCATTAATTTGATCGTCTGTGTAGCTTTGTATCATTAATATACCTTTATTGCTCTTAAACGGAGTGTACAAAAGAAAATAGAAGGTATCCATTACTATATCCGTTTGGGCAACCTTAGTATATTTCTTTTTCGGATTGTTCGTATATCCAATTGATCTGTTTTGACCGTATCGTCCTCCTTTTATGGTGCCGTGAATAATCTGTTTAGTAGATGCTATTTTGATTGACTTTTCGATAGCGTTTGTTGGTTCATCTATTCTTAAGCCCTTTTTGTTTGTATTGTTCAATACAAAATTGGTATCTATGGAGGTGATAAGCGTTTGCAAAAGTTTTTTAAATCCCTCAGCATAAGTAAGTGATTCATCATCGGTTGAGAAATTGTTCAGTAAGAAATTTCCGAAAGACGGGTGTTCCGTTGTTGGGAATGGTTTTGTATAAATTTTATATACTTCTAATTTAGGTTCGTGTGCCATTAATCTTGGTTTGATGTGTAATTTTCTATTGAAATGTGTTAGATATGTTAGCCTCATTAATAAATCCGCTAGAGATTCCTGTTTTGGATTTCTGATCTTATTTCATTTAAAGCATCAGGAATTTTTCGAAGCTGTTTTAAGGTCTCTGATAACTCTGTTTGATAGAGCATTGTTTTTTTGTATCCTACTAATGAAATGGTAAACTTTTCTTTTCTATAATATTTTCCGTTCCTATCTAGTGAATAATTGATAACGCCAGAATATGTCAAATCTCGTTTCTTTGCGTAGAAATCGACTGTGCTGTCTATAAAGAAGTTGAGTGTTTGATTTTTATTAAGAACAGGTATTTGGTTTTGTTGCCCCGTCAAACAATTGAAAGCAGAATCATCTCTTTGAATCAATATAACATCCCAGTCTACGGAAACATTGAATGCAGGGCTGTTTCCGAAATTTGAGAGTATTAATTGTAAGATCCGAGGACGGCTTTTTATGTCGAAATCAATGATCAATTGAGGTTTATTTAGGGCTTCCTGTCTTTGAAAAACTTCAAATGAAATCCAGCAGGAGGCTAGGGCAACAATAGTAGATATAATAGTTATTAATGTTGCCATTTCATCTTTTTTGAAATTAAAGTAGCAAAGTGCACATGTTATAATGGTAAGTGCGATAATAATAAGTCTTCCTGTTATTTTCATTTGTAGCTTATAAATATTAAAAACATTATTTGCTTTAATTTAAGACTATACTATTTTATTATACAGTATTTTGCTCATTCCCAATTTAGTGTATCATCAGGATTCTCATCGTTTTGGCCGAAAAGAAAATAACTACCAGATTTCTTTAATTCTGGTAGTTATTTGGCTTCCAAAAATAGATTCCGAGGTATTTTTATGGCTTGACCAGTCCAATTGAACATGTATGAGAAAATTATACCCTCAGGATTACCCGAAGCTAGATAATTGGTTACTGTTATTCTTCTTTTATTCATCCTTCTTACTTAATGTGTAAATTAATTCTCAAAAAATCCTTGCTTTTTTTCTAAATAATAGGATTTATATTTTTCACCTTCTGTTTCTTTCTCCCAAAGTTCCTGGACAACAGGGTATTTTTGATAGTAATACATCATTCCAGAGTGCCAGCTGTTCCAAATTTCTTCAGAAATCCTTTTTTTATTATACCAATAATATTGTTCGGCACAAAGGTTAAAGTAGTCTATAACAATTTTTTCTAGATCTTTATTTAAGTTTTTCAAATTTAGATTAGTATCTAACTCTGATAACTTATCATTTAACATGTCATATCGTCCGTTGAATTCGGTAAACAATTCTTTCTCCATCTTTTCATGAGAAATATCAAGATTACCTTTTTGATAATTATAAGCAATACAACCAGCAATACAAGCGGCAATAATTGTCGCAAAGCCGGTGAAATGGGAGACAAAAAAGTCAAAAAATAAGCACATAATTAATATTAGTAAATAAGGTTATTCGTCATCTACTTTCAGAGCATCAAGTACTGTTAAATCCAAAGCGTCACAAAGATCTAATAATTTAGAAAATACAAAATCTTCCTTTCCATTCTCCATATCGCTAATTTTTGACCTATCCATTTTGGGTATCTTATCTGCTAGTTTTTCTTGTGTTAAATCCAATTCTAGTCTTCTTCTCTTAAGATTCTTGCCAATAGCCTTGTATATTTTCGAATGTTTATTCTTTTTCATAAAATATATTTTGTGGTTTTATTGCCACACTTAATATTTATTGTTATATTTGTATGGACGATTTAATATTCGAGGTAAATAACCTTGATGAACGACGTTTTCTCGTACCCGAACAGAGCTAAAAATTCGCCGAGAGAACCCGTGTAGATCGCTCCATGCTTTTGTGTGTTCAGAAAGTTTTTATACTTTTGATATATGCGGCATGCGAGCGGTTTCACGTGTAGCTTTGGCGATGTCATTTCGAAATCTCTTGCAGACGTAGAGGTGACAAGGGTTAGCTCCCCTGGGTTCAAAGTGTGAAACCGCTCCTTGCTTAGCTAACCTAAACAAGTAAACGGTCCCCATCAGATAACGACGTTCATCATATCCAGATAAATTATGATAACGATGTTAAATAAAACTTTATTCCAGTGGTACCGAGTCCCGTCTCAATTCATTCGGTATTCCGCCAAACAGCATTTCAAAAATTTAATCCGAGCGCCGGATTAGACGCAATTAAAATAAACAGCACGTAAAAGGAGAAGAGCCAATAAAAATGGTTTAGTTTCGTCTATTCAAAAGAATAGCCAATTCCCTTTGCGTGTCTGCCACCGACCCTACACATCAATACATTAAATGGAGATTGAAGGCAATGAAGATGGCTTGCGCTAATAATTGTTCGCAGCATAAATTTAGCTAAACTTTTCATGGATGACAAATTTCTATCCAAGATATTGTTGTAACACAACAAAGGGTCGGTTCTTTCTAATAGTATGGATGCCCGTAACGAACCATATATATAACCTGTAATAAAGAGTAAAACGGCATTCTGAGGTATAGTTAATTAATTTTTTAACAGTGTGATGTATTGGGTCTTTTGACCCGATAAGGGATTTTTTTGATCCTTTTTTCAAAGAGCTCCATACAATCACGCACCCTCAAAAGCCAAAAAAATGAACAAGCTTTTTAAGAAATTGGTCGCCTTTGATATGGCGATGTATGAAATCCATCATTTGGATTACGACCCTGTAGCATGTATTAAAGAGTTCTGGAGCTGTTACGACATGGATAGCTGTCGCAACTATATTGTCGAGCTCCTGACGATTTATCTGGATAGGGAAAGGAAGGTAAATCCCGCGATCAGTACGGCTGAAGTGCAGCACTTTACTATAGCTTTATTCCGGATGCTGATGGCCTACTTTATAGTCCACTATCAAGGAATTAATCTGTCGGGGATAGAAATTTCATTTCTACGTAGCAATCGGTTTATCGCCTGTGAGCTCGAAAATAGTAAGGACATCTATGATCTTTTTTATCAGCTTTCTCAAAACCATTAACCAACAAATTATGAATACGTTAAAATTATTGACATCAGTCAAGAGATATAAAAATACCTACATCTGCCAAGCACTGGCCAGATACCTAAGCAGATCATACTGTAGGGGTACTGGTCGAGTGCTGACTAATGGAGCCGTACCACCTTCGGACTTTCTTCTGACCAATACCTGCCTTTCTTCTGCCTTTTATTCAGCGGGCTCCCAATTTTCTTCGGGGTTGCATCGGGGTGGCTCGACGAAAAACCGATGCCGACTCAATGAAAACCCACGGAAAGGACGAATTTGGTCAGGAGTTGGTAGGGAGTTGGTTAGTCTATTCCTTGGCACGAAAGGTACCGTTAATTCACCGTTAAGCTACCGGGAATGTACCGAAAGGGTACCAAAAAGGTACTGGAAAGGTACTAAAGAGCTACCAAAGATATACCAAAGAGTTACTAAACAGGCACAAGCTGTCAGTAGCTCACTAGCGGATCTTGGGTGTAAGTCTGATAATGCGACAACACAATCTGCAAAAGGAGAGGATAGTAGATTGGATATTGGAAGAGAGGGAAGTTGTTTTAAATTTGATGCTTTTAAGACGTTTTATGAGCGTATGGGCTCTAATATTAGCTCTTTTGTCGTTGATAGTATTTCAAAGGCTCAGAGAGCTTTAAAATACCTTGTTTATTTATTCGATAATAAAAGCACTTCTCGCATGCCGCTGACATGCTTGGTTTTAGTTTTCCAATCATCTAAGTATTCTTTTAAGGTATTGAAGAGCATCAGAGCTCTTGCTTTATTGGCTCTGCTAGTTTCTATGTTTAGTTTATCGGCTCAGACGCCCCGCAAGGACAGCGGGGCCGATGGGCCAATGGTGATACCAAATGGTAAATCATTATATATTGGTGATACTATACCTGATGAATTTTTTGTACATCAAAACAAGTTTATCAACTGGGTTAGTCAAAAAACGTTTACACGTAATCTAGAGGCAGATCGAGATAAATTGATTATTCTTGATTTTTGGGCTAGTTGGTGTAGACCATGCTTGGGCTCACTCATGCATCTGCATGAAATTCTACCCGATCTGGATACAACCAAAATTACGATTGTACCCGTTAATTACGAACCCATAAATAAATTCCAACATTTGATGGACCGATTTAAATGGAACCATCAGACAATCTATGCGGATACTTTTTTAATGCAGTATTTTCCCAAACGTTCTATTCCGCACATGGTATGGATCAAAGACGGGCGGGTAATTGCTAAGCCTTATGCAAAGTATGCCACCGTTGAGAATTTAAAGAATGTGTTGGATGGTGAGATGCCCAAAATGTATAATGCATTGAATGTAAAATTAGCTGATCTGTCAAAGCCACTTTTTTTTAATGAAAATGCTCCTGCAACGGTTTTGCATACTAAGAAGTTTTTTAAGATCGGAGGCTATGTGGAAGAGTATGCAAGAAATATTAGTGGTATTGAAGAGCAGAGAGATAGTATCCTTTTTTATGGAATAAACCAAAAGTTGGATTATTTGCTCTATGATATTTTTAAAGATAAGGTTTTCCCGTTTTATAATATAGATAATGGCGCCGTTAAAAATAATCTTACCGCTAGCGATAGAAAATACCTAGTATTGGACACCAAGCAAGCGACAGGATTATCGCCTTATGCCCTAGATTCGCTTTATGAGGCTTGGTCGCAGGAAAATTTGTTCAGTTACGAGATGCGTATCCCAAAATCCTTGGGAAAGGAAAAAGGATTAGCTCTGCTGCAGCAATATTGGGCGGAGTATCTGAAAAAGACCAAAGGTTGGAATGTGCACATCGGGCTTACCCCGCCAATAAGCTATCCGGTCATCCAAGCAAAAAAATCCATTTCGGAAACCAGGAGGTTGTTCAGCCAGCCGCTCCAGAAACGTACGGGAGATGAATACCTACAATATGATCCCTCCAAGGAAAAAGATAGTGAACATAAGCTGTCGCTTGTCATAGCTGCTTTGCTTGCCAAAACAAATGGATATCAGATCGATGTGGAAAATGCTTTTAACCGGATAGGTTTACTAAAGGACTTTCCTTATGCATATGAATTGCCGCGATCGTATTTCACCAAGACCAAATTAACGTCCGAAGAATTTAATGCCTTCTTGGATGCCTATGGGCTAAGGGTAGAAATCGAGAAACAGCGTGTACCTGTTTTAGTTATCGGTTATTAGGGAGGTGCTGTGGGAAAATTTTATATTTTTTTATTCTTTGTCGTGTCATCACAGGTAGTGCTGGCACAGACATATTTTGGTCGTCTGATAGGTCATCATGGTGAAAGTATACGGGGCGCTACCATAGCAACTTCTCCTGATCAAAGAAAGCTGAAAACAGATTCGTCCGGTTATTTTTCTTTCGAAAAAAAGAAAAGTGAACAGATCAGGATTACTATGGTGGGTTACGCTCCAATGACGATGGCGCTTGGAAAGGCTCTGGACCTAGGAACGATACAATTAAGTCACGTCGACAATCAATTGGATGAGGTGATCGTAAATACAGGGTATTACAAACTCAACAAGAATATGCTAACAGGCTCTTTTGCGACTGTAGATCAGAAAACGATCACGCGTAATCCCGCAGGTAATATTTTAGACCGCTTGGAAGGTGTGACAAGTGGTCTGCAGTTTGACCGAAGTCTGAGTGTGGGCGAGAATAAATTCCCCAATGCATTGCGGGTGCGGGGCATTAGCTCAATTGAATCTTCTACCGAACCTTTGATAATACTAGATAATTTTCCCTATGAGGGAGATATCAATGCTATCAATCCAAATGATATTGAAAGTGTAACAGTCCTGAAAGATGCTGCTGCTGCTGCCATCTGGGGAGCTAAGGCGGGGAATGGTGTTATTGTCCTCACGAGCAAAAAGGGAAACCTCAGTACTCCGCTCAGATTCTCCTTCCAGAGTAATTGGCAGCTGACAAAAAAGCCTGATCTTCACTATAACAGACAGTTTATACCTGCAAAAGATATGATGGAGTTCGAAGAATACTTATATGGAAAGGGAAATTATTACAACATGGAGTCTCTTTATATCCCCGATTATGTTGGTTTGTTGTTTAAACGTGATGCCAAGGAGATCGCAGTAGAAGATTTTGGTACGATAAAAGCGCAAATGCAGCAGCAGGATATCCGGCAGGAAGCCAAAAAGTTGCTGTACCGAAGTGCACTAAGCCAGCGCTATGCAATTCAGGCTAGGGGAGGTGCCGAACGGAGCAGCTACTTTATTTCAGGAAGCTACGACTATAATCCACAATCGATCATAGGCAATGGCGACCAAAGACTGACCTTCAATATCGATCACGATTTAAAAATAGGTAACCGACTAACAGTCAATACCTACTTGCGTTACGTGGCCGATAAGGTGCAGCAGAATGGTTATAGACTACAGCAGCTAACAGCATCGGGCTCTGGGTTGTCACCTTATGTTTTTCTACAAAACACGGACGGCACACCCGCCAGTGTCAATTATCAATTTAACCACGCCTATCGCGACAGAGCCGAAAGCGAAGGGCTATTGGATTGGACATTTAGCCCGCTTGTAGACCGAGACAGGCGTGATATAAGTTCCTTTTCCAAACAGCTCACGCTCGGTGCCGGTTTGAATTATAAAATAGGAAGAGGATTTTCTATTGATGTAAAATATCGTTATCAACATCAGGCAGTAAAACAACAGAACCTATATGATGCTGACAGTTATTTTGTTCGCAATCTGATCAACCAATTTACACAAGCAGATGGTACAAGAGTTATCCCACTTGGTGGAATCAAAGACGGGCAAAACAGCGAGATCATTGGGCATAATGGCAGGATACAGCTGGATTATACGCGGCAATGGAGTGTAGAACACCAATTGGTCGCCTTGGCAGGAGCAGAGATCAGCCAAAATACATTAAGCCGGGATGTCGGTTACCGACTGTATGGTTACCGTGCGGATAATGGAACGTCCCTGATGAACCTTGATTACAGCAAGCAGTATACGATGCGGCCAAATGGCGCAAGTGTGATACCGGCGACCCCATTTGAAGAACGCTTTACTGTGGATCGCTTCATCTCTTACTTTGCCAATGCGACCTATCTGCTGAACAGGACGCATGGACTTAGCGGAAGTGTACGATGGGATGCCTCTAACCTATTTGGGGTGAAGACTAATCAGCGGGGCGTACCGCTATGGTCTTTGGGTTTATCCGAACAGTTGCTACCGCTGTTAGGGGATCATGCCAACTGGTTGGATAAACTTACATTGCGTACAACCTATGGTTATAGCGGAAATGTTAATAATACGATCAGTGCATATCCATCCATGCGGATCAGTAGTGCCAATCTGACGACTGGCTTACCTTATGCAAAGTTGACCAGTGCAGGAAATCCTAATTTGAGGTGGGAAAAACTGGCTACGGTCAATTTGGGCTTGGATTTCTCGGTGCTGCAGCAAAGGGTGTCGGGATCGGTAGATTACTACGTTAAATCGGGCAAAGATCTGATAGGGCCCAATTATTTGGATCCTAGTACAGGTATATCACCCGAAGGCACGAGTTACTATATTGATAATAGGATCAATTATGCTAACCTCCGTACAAATGGGCTCGACCTCAACCTCTCTGTAAGAGCATTGCAGGGCGTGGTCAAATGGGATATCAATCTTCTTTGGAGCATGACAAAAAATAAAATAACCAAGTATATGGCGAATAGTAATCTTTCTATGGACCAGATGGTGAGCAATGCACAACCACGTGTTGGTTATACCCGAGACGCGCTTTATGCCTGGCATTTTAACGGCATTAGCACTGAAAACGGCCAACTCATAACGCCTAATGGTGATCAAGAATATGCCAAATATGCTGCAAATGCAACTTTGGACGATATCCGTTTCATGGGTGCCGATTTTCCGCCTTATCAAGGATCTATGCGCCATCATATCGGATACAAAGGTTTTGAATTGAGTGCTAACCTCGAATGGAAAAATGGTTTTTATTTTCGTAGGAATACAATCGACTATTTTAAACTTTTTTATAGTGGAATCGGACATCAGGACTATTTGAAGCGATGGCAAGCACCGGGTGACGAACTGATGACCACTGTTCCTGCGGTACCTGCTACCATGGACCTGTATCGCGATGCATTATATACAAATTCGGAATTGATGATTGAAAAAGGTGATTATATCCGCCTGTCGGATGTGCGGTTATCTTATCAACTGCCAATGGGCAAAAAGGGAAGATTAAGTGTTTTCGGCTATGTCCGAAATGTTGGCATCCTCTGCAGGGCCAACAAGGTTGGATTGGATCCAGATGCGGTTGCAGCAGCTTATCCCGCTCCCCGGACTTATACAGTTGGTGTACAATTAGAATGGTAAGAAAATGAAAAAATTAATCATACTGGGATTGACTATTGCTTTGACATCAGCATGCAATCCAGATTTTTTAGATATAAAGAGAGATCGTAAGCAGGTGATCCCAGAATCTTTAGATGATTTTAACTTGCTTTTAGGCGATGTAAGCCTTTTTAGCGGAAGCAGTGCTGCTTCGATGCGATCGGCCGCTGCTGAGGAGTTTACGTTAAGTGAAAGTGCTTGGGATCTGATCACGACCTTTGGTGAAAAGAATGCTTACCGCTGGCAGGATGAAAGATTTATGGATACTGAATGTCCGGATTGGAATTATGGTTACAAGCGGATTTTGTCGGCTCATATTATCTTGGAAGGGCTTTCCAAAATTGAACGTACCGGCGCTAATGCAAACGTGTACGATCAGGTTAAAGGAAAGGCATTGTTCCATCGGGCTAATGCCTACTTTCAGCTGGCTAGTGAGTTTGCAGCGCCAATAGGGGATGAGGAACACAACGCCTATGGCTTGCCCTTACGCAAGTCCGCCGATCCGCAGGAAGTGTCGATTCGTTCTTCGGTATCGGAGACGTATAATAGTATTTTGGAAGATCTTTTAGCTGCACAGCAACTGCTGGGTGTTGAATCGACTGATTTTTATCAGCCGTCAAAAAGTACTGCTTATGCATTGTCGGCTCGTGTATATCTCGCTATGGGACGCTACAATGATGCGTTGGAGGCAGCGAAAACGGTACTCGACGGTGCTGGTAAATTATTGAATTATCAAAACTTTTCGGCAAGTAGCCGTTACTCGTTCCCAAGTAGAGGTGTAGGTAATTCAGAGATTCTTTTCTATGATCAAGGCTATTCAACCGAATCCGTAGCGCCTACCAAAGGACGGATAAATGCTGATCTTATAACAAGCTATGCCGAGAACGATCTTCGGAAAAATTTATTCTTCAAGCTGGAATCCGATGGGTTATACTCTTACAAAGGTTCATATGTAGGGTCCAGTAGTGTATTCACCGGCTTGGCGTTGGATGAAATGTATTTGATTTATGCGGAATGTTTGATCAGAGCAGGACAAGTACAATTGGGGTTAGATAAGTTAAATGAGTTGTTGGTAACACGTTTTGCAAAGAATACCTACCAAGAATACAAAGGTTTGGAAAAAAACGCGGCGTTGGATCTGGTATTGCTAGAGAGACGCAAACAGCTACTGATAAGGGGGCTTCGATGGATTGATCTGAGACGGTTTAATTTTATAGAGAACCGAAATATTCAACTTCATCGTGCATTAGCTGGGGAAATGTATACGCTAATGGCAAAAGACTTGAAATTTACATTTTTGGCGCCCAATAATGTTATTGTTAACTCAAAAGTTATTCAATTTCCGAGATAAATTAATTGGCCTCATACCGTTTAGATATGAGGCCATTTTTTGAAGTTTAATGATTATTTGTAGTTTGTGCGATCTAATTCGGAGACACCCGGAAGGGCTTTAGCAGCTGAAACCTGCACTCCATCTAGATTAAAGTTATTGTCATTTTGTAACTGGATAGTACAACGCTCAGGATGCGGTTCGCTTTCGCATTCACCTCCTTGGCTTGGATCCATCGTTACGGCACCAATGGTGTCATCATCAGGATTTGTTCCTTGAGTCTGAATTAAATACCAGTTTGTTGCAAACATTGATTTTGCATAACTAAAACCTCCATAACCTAATAAAAGTGTCATGGCAAATACGGCCAAGCCGTGTTTTTTAATAGAATTAAATGAATTTTTCATGTTTTTAATTTTTAAGTTTTTACTTTAGTTTTTAAATTTCTTTCTTATCCCTTCGATGCGTCGGTTTTCTGTACGTAGCCGTCGACAACAGCGCTGGAATACCATAAGTGTCTTTTGGCAGACGCGCCCTTCACCCGGATTAGCCTTGAATCCAAGTTCCGCTGTTGATTTGATACACTATTCTTTTTGTAGCCTAGGGCTGGTTTTCAATTCTCTGGCAGTTGGTGAACCTGAATTCACCTGTAAACTTGTAATATCATCACTGGCATTATTTTCTATGATTCGATTGACCGGAGAATGATGTTTTAAAATGGCGAGCTCAAGCCATAAGCCTAAGAGGCTGACGACTAGAAAGCCCATATTGAGCCAAAGATGGGCCACCCAGCCCAACTGATGGAATACGAGCCCGCAACCGCAGGGAATTTTGCCCCATACTTTTAGGACAGCTAAGCCTACGTAAGCCACAAAAACGAGCATCATCAAAGACGACAAGCTGAATGCCCATATCCTTGTCTTTGGCATTATAAAAAGCAGGCCAACGGCAAGTTCGAGAGGAGGCAAGGTATAAGCTAAGAACATACCCAACTGGTCGCTAAAAGGTTGCTGGATCATAGCAGACTTGAATAGTTCATAGTTGATGAACTTGTCCAGACTGATCGGGATCCAAAGGGCCATCAGTGTGATGAGGATGATCTGGTATATAATCTTTTTTGCTTTCATTGTTATACTGTGTAAGTCTGAAAGCAAAGGAAGGACAAAGCGGCTCAATCCTATCTAGAAGGATTGAGCCGATGAATCAGCCTTTAAAGTACCTTAAACAACTGTGAATTTTAAAAAAGGGGAGATGGGATACATTTTTAGGACAAATGCTGGTGGGGGATATCGGACTGAAAGGGAGGCTTAGAACTCAGTTTGAGCAAAGGGTATCTGGATCTGCTGACCAAGTTCGCTAGGGGGATAAAGTAGAATCCCCCTAGTTTTTTTAGAAAACCGTTTTAATCTATTTTAAAGAGGTATTTAAATCTCAATTATTTTCGCAGCTCGACTTCTTCAATATCTTTTTTTATGAAATGGAGCATTTCCTTGAGCTTATCTTCAACGAGATATAGGCTGAATATATGTTCAAATTTATTGAATTTGGACAGTTGATTGGCGCTGATGCGGTTGCCCCGATTGGTAACAATATGCTGGGCTACTCCTACGGCTGCGTCACTTTTATGCTTATTCTTAAAAAGACCAACTTTGCTGGAATAATGGAACAGACAGGTGATTCCCTCTCCTGTGAGCGTCATATGGATTCCGCTGGAAGGGCTAGGGATCTGATCCAGCGTATCTTGGGCTTCCGCCTCTAGGTTTGTGATTTTTTCCAGATAATCCAGTTCAGCGCAAATATATTCATTCATCATCATTTTGAGATGGGGCTGCTCGATATCGTAGTGGCTATTAGGAAAAGGGTGGTAATGGGTGATTTCCTTTTCCAGGAGCAAGAGGCGGGACAGCTGGTCAGCCCGGGATAGCGTGCTCAACTGTCTTTCAATATTTTCTTTCCATCGGTTGCGGAGACCGAGGTAGTTGAAATTGTACCGGATCAGAAATTCCATAAACCGCTTAGGATAGGACTTGTCACGGGTATCGTAGGCGATGCTTTGCAATGCCATGAGAAAGCTGTCTAGCCATTCACAATGATAAAAGAGCAGCCTGGGCGGCTTGTGCCCGTCAAACAGACTGTCCATACCATATTGGATTTCTAAGAGATATTCTTCGTCTAATTGTTTAGCGCGTAAGCGGGCGAATAATTTAGCAAGTTTTGTGAGGCTGGACTCCTTGAGAAGCTGTTGGTCGTATATGGGGAGCTCATCCAAGGGATTCATATGCTCTTTAAAATGCTGTATGCTCTGCCAGATACTTTCGTGCAGCTTGACAATGGTGCTATCCGATTGATGGGCTTTATAAGTATATAATCTATCAAAAAGCAATCTGAATTTGGTATAGTAGCGTCTAAAAGATTCCTTGGCCATGCCTGATTTGGAGTGACTGATATAAAGTTGTTCGGAATCGCGGATCAGGGCATCGCAGGCCACTATAATGGACTTGTCGCTCGGGATAGCGCTGCCATGAAAACTGCCTTGCAGTATGCCGTACGCATTGACTGCGTCCTCCAATTGGTTTAACGATCTGATCATGATTGCCTATTTTGTTGTACACGGCGGTTCATCTCCAGCTGTAAAACAGCACGCCCCCGATCGTTTAAAATATAAAATTGATCAAACTCCTTCTCATCCGTGAGCGAGTGAAAATCAATGGTGTCAATACGGTAGAAGGCAGAGACCCAACCGATTTTTAAAGCGAGTTCCAATCGCTCTTGCCAAAGCAAGATATTAAAAAAAGCAGCATCATGGGCTAAGCCATCCCTTGACCGCCTGGTCTGCGCACTCAGACATACCAAGAGCAGTTCTAGCAAGGCGTAATCATCAAGCTGATCGAGCCAGGGCTGCCTGCTCTTGTCGTGAAGCTGTTGCCGCAGGATCGGAAGATCGTAGAGCTGAAGAGTCTCTAGGACAGGGTATGAGGCAAAAGGCTGTAAGGACTTATTGATTAAATAGCGTAGATTGATAATCATGGTGCTGATCTGGTGGTAAGGTATTTTTTTATAGTTCTGTTCGTGATAATGTGCAATTTTTAGTTTGGCCAGGAAAACTTCGGGTTCATCATTCGCCTTAGTGCTGTTGCAGAGGTAACAGCTGAATACGATCAGCCTTGAGTCAGGATGTTTGGAAATAGGGCGTACATGGTCACGTGTGATCTGGCAACTGGGATCTTTCCGCGAAGTATCCAAGGCTCTGTCACAATAGTAGCAGGTCAGGGTTGTATTAACTTGCGTTACTGCTACATTGGACTGTTCTTTCGGAATATCCTGATATTTTAATTGTGGTTTTTCGGAGTCTGTTTTCTTGACGATCGTAAGATTTCGTTGATTGAGATTCGGCTCCAGATGATTCAGGATATAGGATACGTTTTTGGCCACAGTCTGAATCCGGGATACGTCAATATATTTAAACTCCTGCTGTTTTTCAGAGCTCTCGTGCAGTATTTCCAGGAATTCTTCAGGCTCAAGCCGTGACTTTGCTCTTTGACAGGTGTGGCACACGATGACCCGGATCTTATTTCCGCACAGTTTGGTCGATGGGCGGAATAGGTCGTTGCATCGTTGCAGGTTAGTCCAGCTATGATAGCCACTAAGACGGCGTTCGCAGTAAAAACATTGGTCTACCGGGGAGCTGTAGAACGATGATCCATGTGTTATTCGTAATCTTCTCATAATTATATTATTTATTGTTAAATAGTCATATGGCTTGCGCTGACCGCCTTATTATTCTTGATTGTCGTAAAAACTACCCTTACTATAAAATTAGCAAGGTATTACTTAGAAGGCAAGGTAAACTGTTGGTAAGCGGATGAACGGTAGCTGAAATAAGGCATAAATATAGCTTATTGGCCTTTTAGGGGGTGTTTTGCGCTGACGGACGAAAACGAAATTATACGATGAACGGTTAGCTGTATTGGAGAAAAGGAATAAAAAAAAGCATGATTCTGTTAATTTTTACCGAATCCTGCATTGTTCTTTTGAAGTTCTGTCAATTTTTTATTTAGGGAATTAGTTAATTTTACCTGCCTTAACCATTTTGACAACTTCATGCAAACAAAGAAACTAATTGAGAGATTCCATTCGGAGATTCAAGTTAACTACTTTTCGATCAGACTTCAATTAATTTTGGCTATTCTGATCGGTAATTTCTTCTGCTCGCCCAGCAAATTTCTGGTCTTTGATGAACGGTATTCAGAACCAAGATTCTATCTCTATTGGTTTCTTTCCTCACTTATTACTTTGTGCGTGTTATATGCAGCGCATGTATTTAATAGATTCATGGACAAGAAGCTATCCTGGCTGACAGATTTTAAGCCACGTCTGATCGGGCAGATTATCTATGGCTTACTGTTGCCTGCCCTGCTCACAACAGTCTTTGTGCTGTTGGTATTTTTACCGTTAACCTCAAAGGGAATGGATGCTATAGGTCCATATATTCGCAACGAATTCAGGTTTGTATTTTTGTTTATATTCATATTGAACCTGTTATTCTTGCTGGTATACGTCATCCGGTTTGCCAAGTTCGTGAAAGATCAATATGTTGAGGCAGAAATAGAAAAGACTGAACTCAAGGAGTTGCTCATTGAATATGAGGAGCTGCAAGTGAAGTTGGAAGACGGGCGGATGGAAGATGTTTCCGATACGGTCATGCTTGCACCTTGTCTTAGGGTAAAATATGGCTATGAAGATAACTATGTCCCACTTAGCGGCATTGCATTTATCAAAAGCTCAGCCGACGACAAAAAGCTCCTCACTTTAACGAGTAGCAGGGAGTATACACACAACTATAGCCTCGATACATTGATGAAAATACTCGACCATAATCAATACTACTTGATGTACAGGCGTTACATCGTCAATCGGAGTATCATTAAAGGATATCATGCTTTAGAGAATGGCGTAATAAGGGTTGAACTGAAACCGAATTTTGAGCAGCAGGAGGATATATTTGTCAGCCGTCAGGATGCCGCTGACTTTAGGCGCTGGTTTGAAATGAAATAAAGTGTTTCAAACGCCTTTTATTTACAATTCTTAAAAAAAACAGCCCATATCGTCGATATAGACTGCTTTTTTGTTATGTTTTTTATCCGAAAAAACAGCCATAACCATCATGACTGATCTCAGTTATTAGCTCCTGCAGGTTGTCGCTTGAAGGTATTGGTTCGTAAGCTTCCCATTTACCGCTGGCCCGCCGCCAATATAGCTTCCATTGCTTGCTAGATTTGATATACTTTATTTTCGCAAATTCGATATGTAGTATGTGAGCTGGATTATTCCATTGCGGGCGAATCTCAAATAATAAGGCAGTCTGCCCATCCCAGCTGTATCCAAAATCCAATTTCTTTCTCACCTCAATATCTTGTGGCCTTTTGGATTCGACAAAGCTTCTGATCTGAACTTCCGCCATGGAGATAATGTCTTTGTTGTCTATCATTTTCTTGTTTAATCGTTTAATTCACTTTCAGTCTTAAAGATAATATTTTTACCTTGAGGTATATACTATACCCGGATATTTTTCAGTTTACAGAGCGGCAGTGGGCCTGCCCCAGTTCGGGCATATGTGTCATAATATATGTTGTTATAGTTTATTCAAGATATATTTTGTTAAATTTGAGACTATATTTATTTTATTTTGAAAAGAGAGCAGATATTAAAGGCGGGCCTTAAACTCTTCGTAACCCAAGGGTTGCATGCAGTTACCATTGCCCAGATAGCAGCCGAAGCAAACGTGGGTATCGGTACCGTATACCGAAACTTTAATAGCAAGGAAGAGATCGTACAGCAGATTTGGATACGGCAAAAGGCCAGCGAATCTGCCTATGTTTTCAAAAATTACAAGAAACAGGGCAGTCTACATGATCAGTTCAATTTTCTCTGGGAAAGGGTCATTCGGTACTTTCTTGAGCATCCGTTGGAATTCCAGTTTTCTTATCAATTTGCAGCATCACCGATCTTGACAAAAGAAATCCATGAAATAGCCATGATGGACTTTCTGAAATTTGACGAATTGTATGCGCTGGGCCTGGATCAGAATTTGTTCAAGCCATTAACGGCAAGACGCTTAAGGCTGTTTACGTTCAGCACGATCAACGGTTGGCTGCTGTGGGCGATGGATGAAAAGATGGACATAGATGACGCTACAATAGCCCTATTTTTACAAATGTGCTGGGATTCAATAAGCGCATAATTTTTTTTTACAAAAACTGACGGAATATTCCGTCAGTTTTTGTAAATTTAATTATACAAGAAACTAAATTATGGCACACAACGATTTAAAAGGGAAAGTAGTCCTGATTGCCGGAGGTGGAAAAAACCTTGGCGGCTTATTAAGCAGAGATTTTGCAGCAAAAGGAGCAAAGCTGGCTATTCATTTTAATAGTGAAAGCTCAAAAGCAGAAAGTGAAAAAACATTGGCTGATGTCAAAGCCCAGGGTGCTGAAGCATTTTTATATCAGGGAGACCTGACCCAGGTAGGTAATATCACCAAATTTTTTGATGAAGCCATAAAAACTTTCGGTGGAATTGATATTGCCATCAACACCGTGGGTATGGTTTTGAAAAAGCCATTTGTCGAAACGACAGAGGCAGAATATGATACCATGTTCGGAATCAATTCAAAATCGGCTTATTTCTTCCTGCAGGAAGCTGGTAAAAAAGTAAATGATCATGGTAAAATCTGTACGATTGTGACTTCCTTGCTGGCTGCCTATACTGGATTGTATTCAACATATGCTGGAGCTAAGGCACCGGTCGAGCATTTTACAAGAGCGGCCTCGAAAGAATTCGGAAACAGAGGCATCTCCGTGACGGCAGTAGCTCCGGGGCCGATGGATACGCCTTTCTTTTACGGACAGGAGAGTGATGACGCGGTAGCCTATCACAAATCAGCTTCTGCGCTGGGCGGACTGACAGATATTAAAGATATCGCGCCTTTGGTAGAATTCTTGGTAACGGACGGTTGGTGGATCACCGGGCAAACTATTTTTGCCAACGGCGGTTATACCACAAGATAATAGTTGATTAACCGGAAATAATTGATCAGATAATGGATAATGGTAATTTTAAATAAAACCCATTATCCATTTTTACTTTTAAGCCTAAAATTATGATAATCAGACTGATTAATTCGATATTGATCCTCATCGCTGTATTTATGGGAATAAAACAGGGCTATGCCATGCTGATGGGGAAACCCGCCATGATGGACATGTTCAGTAAATGGGGATTTAACAAAACAGCACTGGCAATAAATGGTGCGGTTACGATGATTGCCGCGTTAATGATCTTGTTCCCGAAGACTTTTGTCTGGGGAAACTTTTTAATGGCAGCAGGAATTTTGCTGATCATTTGTCTGCATCTGCTGGATAAAGATCTGAAAGGGGTGCTGATCGAACTGCCGTTTTTACTATTGAACCTAGTGATTATCTACCTGCAATATCCCTTGAAAACCGCTGGGCAATAACCTGAGTATCTTCGGTTAATGATGACCAGCTTTCAATTTTTATTAAAATCGCCGATGATCATTCAAAAGTTGCAGAAAAGAAAATATGAAATTCTTCTGCTCGTCCTGATGCAGCATTTATTTGTAGGAATATTTCTTACGGATCTGGATTTTTATACCCGTGTCATATGGCCGGTCAACATGCTCGTATTGGGAGTAGGGTCTATCTTGTTGTTCACCGGAAAACATAGCTGGGGAAACTGGTTCAGAAATCTGCATTTCATCATCATTTTGTTATTACCTGTTGGCATCCCATTTTTTAAGGAGCTACCCTGGTATTTTACCTTTTTGAATATCAACTATGTGGTGTTCTTTTGCTTTCTTTTTATGGAGGTGCTCCGGTTTCTGATAAAACCCGGATATATCAATACGGATATTATTTCGGCTGCCATATGCGGGTATATGTTACTGATAGAAATCTCGGTGTTCGCACTGCAATTTTTCCAGTACCGCGATCCCGCATCTTTTAAAGGAGTTGATCAGTCCTCCGCCGCACTTACATTTATGGATCTGGTCTACTTCTGTTCGATTACTTTCACCAGTATCGGATTTGGAGATATTACGCCCAATACCCATGTGACCAAATTGGTCACCGCATTTGTGGGAATAGCCGGTCAATTTTACACGGTTGTACTGGTAGGGATTCTGATCAGCAAATTTTCATCAAAAAATTAACTTATTTATGAATATAGGCTCACATTACAAACTTTACCATTTCATTCCCTGGACCAGGATGAAGATTTATAAAATGCTTATTTTGAGTGTTATTCCAACCGTACTTTTTTATTTTATGGACTGGAAATGGCTGGCTATCCCCTGGGTTCCGGTCGCATTGCTGGGGACGGCAGCGGCATTCATTTCGGGATTCAAGAATACGCAGACTTACAACCGGAGCTGGGAAGCCCGTCAGATCTATGGTGCGATCATCAACAACAGCCGCAGTTTGGGGATCTTGGTGCGGGATTTCATAAGAATGGACGATAAGGTACAGGAACAGGCGGTGCATCAGCAGATCATCTATCGCCATTTTGCCTGGCTCACGGCATTGAGGTTTCAGCTCAGGGAAACAAAAAGCTGGGAACATGTAAAAACAAAAGGCTACAATAAAGAGTTTCTCAGGTACTATGAAGTTCCTGAATGGAAAGGTAAGCTTGATGAGGAACTCATAAACTTTTTAAGCGATGATGAGCTTAAGTATGTGCTTTCCACAAAAAATAGGGCGACCCAGATCATTGCCTTACAGTCTGCGCAGTTAAGGGAATTAAATGAAGCAGGTCAAATTTCGGCTTATAATTATACCGCACTTGAAAATCAGTTCAAGGAATTGTATGATCAGCAGGGAAAATGCGAAAGAATCAAAAATTTTCCCTATCCACGCCAGTTTTCGAGTATCAATCTCTATTTCACAAATGCGCTCTGCTTTTTGCTTCCGTTGGGGTTTTTGGGGGAGTTTTCTAAAATGATCGAAAAATTTGGCGATCATATCGTCTGGCTTACCGTTCCTTTCAGCATTCTTTTGGGCTGGGTGTTTCTGGTGCTGGAACAAATCGGGGAGAGTACGGAAAATCCATTTGAGGGTAATGCCAACGATATCCCGATCACACAGATCAGCAGGAACATTGAAATTGACCTGCGTGAAATCTTGGGCGAAAAGGAGCTTCCTCCCGCGATACAGCCCGTGAATAATATCGTCATGTAAAAAATAATAAAATTATGAGTATAGAATCTGTAAGAAAATGGTATCCAAAGGCCTTAACGTCTATTGATACGGTCAATCGTTTATTGGACACGATTGAAAAATACCTGGAATTAAAACCTAAGCAGTTAATGCATGCGGACAGTATGTGCTGCGACGACGTCAATGCCATACAATATCCTCCTAGAGCCTATGAAATGCTCGGTCCATTTCACCTGGGAGGACTAGACGGTTTTCCTTTTGCCGGACTTACGGGGATGGGGGCATTTGCGCACCATGTCCCTGAAGATGGGGCTGTGATCATTTTTTATGCGCCGCACATCGGGATTACCCGGGATGGGCAGATCGGAGAGATAAGCAGAATAGGACAACGGACCAATTCTGCCTGCTGCGGGGCAGCAAAAGGGGCCCTTGCCAAACTGGCAGCCGGACAGATCATTGAAGGAAATATCACTTCGCTGGATTTCCAGATAAATACCATTGAGCAAATTTTTCTCCACAGCAAAGAAAGGATACTGAATGCGGAAAACCAAATTTTTGAAGCGACAGAAGTCATGTATGAAGCGATAGACGAACGCATTGAAGTGTTGGTAAAAGAAACCCGATACCCGTGCAAATATGTGATTCTGGTAGGTGGTATCTTTATCAATGGAGATAAAGATATGGGATCATTCTGTCAGTATAAAAAGTTTGAATATATCGACGTTGCAACTATGGAAAGGAAAAATCTGATGGATGCCTATTATGAGGATTGAGGGACAATAATGGGTGCTGGTTGCAGCCGGATTTGATTGAAGTGGCTACGAACGCATTTTTTTCTTCTTAAATTTTCGGCCATACCAGATGCAGAAGCCTGTAACCGGTAGGGAGGCACAGATTAAGCTTGCTATAAATGCGATCCACATACCTGTCCTCCCTGCTATTTTTCCGACATGAATGTCGTAATTGGAATTTCTCCATTTCATGCCTAATGTTTTATCATTTTGTAGCCTCTTAAAATAGGGCTTTCCATTACGGAGATCATAGGCATAGGTATCCGAGGCCGACCATAGGGTGTTTCCTGTATGATAGATGGTTACATTCGCTTGGGAAACCTCATGAAGCAAATTGATAAAAATGCCCTGATGTACCGTGTGCTTATTTACAACATCGGACCATATCAGGTCTAACGAAACGATACTGGCCTCACGCATCGTATTGTTTGGTGCTGTTGGCTCTTCGATCTGCGTATTGGGTCGCTTACCATCCATAAGCCAGTATATGCTCGTCTCCCACCACTTGAAGGACCAGACTAAACCAGTTGCCGCAATGGCCATAGCAACGAAGAAAGCATAAAAGCCTAGTACTTGGTGAAGATCATAGTTGAGACGTTTCCATTTAGCGTTGAAATTGATCTTGAGCCGTTTAACAGCGACCTTACGGTTTTTTGGCCACCAAAGGAAAAGACCCGAAAGTAGCGTGATGATAAACAGCAGAACGCTGCTGCCCACGATGGTGCTTCCGACGTCGCGCCTGAGATATAAAAATTGATGGATCTGCCTTACAATCCAGAAGAAATTAGTCTCGACATCTATTTTACCTAAGACCTTTCCACTGTAGGGATCTACGAAAATACGGTCCCAATAGATAATTTCTTTATTGATAAATACACCGACGATATCTTTTTTGGGACGGCGCTTTAGGGATTCAAAAATATAAACTTGTTGCTGATCGGTGGTAGCGGGAACGCGGATAATGTTAATGGGATGATCGGTGACATGCTGTGCATTTGCCTTCATGATTGAAAGAGGAAGGATTTTTTCGCCTTTCTGTGCCGTTACCGTCACATAGCTGGGATGAAATAGCGCAAACAGTTCCTTCTCAAAGACATAAATAGCGCCTGTAATGCTCACGATAAAAACCACCAGACCGGATAATAATCCGATCCAGCGGTGTAAAAACAACATTATCTTTTTGAAAGTCATACTTAAAAGGTATAGCCTAGGGTAAATAGGAAATTGCGTGGTGCACCCGGGAATAGACGGATATAGTCATAACCACCTACCCAATGTGTTTTGTTGGTGATATTATTAAAGTTGGCCTGCAGTTGCACTTTCCCAATGGTATAGTATAAAGCGGCATTCAGTAAACTGTACGATGGTACTGTCTGGTACTGCTTAATGGAAAGGTTTCTCTTATCTACATAATTCGCACCGACACCTATTCCCAAACCTTTTGCTTTTCCGGAAGGAATGGAGAATCTGGTCCAGATATTTGCCGTATTTTGAGGCGCATTGGGTTTTTGTTTATTCAATTCTTCCTTATTGCCACCTTCGGTAATCTTGGCGTCATTGTAAGCATAGGAAGCGATCACGCTCCAATAGGGTAGAATCTGGCCCTGAATGTCAAACTCTATGCCTTTGGACCTTTCCTTTCCGATCTGCTCCATTAAGTCGGCATTATCATCAGTAGGCGCTGGGTAAAGGGTATTCTTTTGATTGATCTGATAGATTGCTGTACTCGCCTGCAGTTTTCCATCCAACCAGGCCGTTTTTAATCCAAACTCGGTCATGTCATTTTCGAGCGGATCAAATGGCCCGCCCGCGTTTGGATTTGCCAGTGCCGAAGCTGTCTGTGGGTTATAGCCTTTGACATAGGTTCCGTATAGGTTAATCTGGGGATTAATGGTATACACTGCACCGAAGCGTGGCAGTAGGACATCTTGGTGTACATTCTCGGCCTGATCGGTTTTATAATTGGCGATATCCTTATAGTTCTCATACCGTAACCCCAGCAATAATTGAAGCGGGCCCAGAGTGAGCTGATCCTGCACATACAATGCATTCAGATGATAATAAGTCGGTGCGACCAATGTAGATGCATAGAAATATTTACTTCCGTCCTGCAACTGTTGGCTTTTTAATGGATTGCTGAGGTCAAAACTGGAAACATTGGGTACTGGGTTGCCATTTTTATCGAGCAGATAATCTCCGATTTTTTTTGGATCAAATCGTGCAATGGTTCCTGTATTATCTTTATTTCTGTAGCCACTTGCTGTTAGCTGCGAGCCGCCTACTGGCAAGACTTCCTGCGCATAGTCATAGCCGGCAATGAGTTTATGTGCTAGCACACCCGTGTTTAGGTTGTAATTGAAGAAAGCAGTGATATTATCGACAAACCGTTTTCTGTTTCGGATGAAAACCTGTCTTGCCACCATATTTTCAATATTATTTCCTTTCCCGTCTACAGCATAGGCATTGGCTGATCGGTGTTCGGATAGATCCTCTGCGTAGCCTGTTTTCATATAAGATGCATTGAAACTCAGCTTTTCATTGAAACGGTGATTCAACGAAGCGGTCACCATATAGGTTTGTTCATTCAGAAAATCATTGGCCGTGCTCATGGATTGGCTGATAGGGGTCGAATAGAGATCGCCGTTGGCAAAGACAGATTGTCCGCGGTCGAGTCTTGACTTCGAATCATTATAGACCATATCAAAATTGATACGCGTATTTTCTGAAGGAATAAAGGAGAATGACGGTGCTAAGACCAAGTTTTTATCGAACTGAAGATCCCTAAAATTTTGTGCATTTTCATAGCCAATGTTGAGGCGGTACAGGAGCGTTTTGTCTGTCGTCATAGGCCCGGTAAAGTCGGCAAGGGCCCGGAGGTTGTTGAAGCTTCCTACAGAAAATTGCAGCGATTTTCGTGCCTCATCGAGCGGTTTTTTTGTGACACGATTAACGACACCCCCGGGACTTGCATTTCCGAAGAGGGCCGACGATGGGCCTTTCAATACCTCTACCCGTTCCAGATAATTGGCCAGCGGTTGTTTCCAGAATCCTGTTGTGGTACGCATGCCATTGACCAGCTGGGTATTGGATCCCCCGTTGATCCGAAAACCACGGATCGTAATATCGTCGTAAAAGGTAAACTGATTGACACCACTGAAATTTTTAACAATTTCACCTACACGCATCAGTCCTTGGTCGGCAATAAGCTCTTTGGTCGCATAAGAAACAGACTGCGGCAAATCGCGTAATTTTGTTTCGGTCTTGCTGCCGATAAAGGACTGTGTGTTGCGATAAGACTTTTCTTTGCGCCCATAGATTTCCACGGTCTGTAAAGATTCTTCTGCACGAAACATGGGAAATGCTAAGGTAATTGGATGTGCCGGATCGATCGATATTTTCTGCTTGATTGTTTTGTAACCGATTGCATTGATCCGGATATCATAAGTGCCTTTGGCCAATGTAGACAATATAAACTGGCCAAGATGGTCTGTTGCGGTATGCTGGTTGGTTTTAAGTACGGTGATCGTAGCTCCGGCTAGCGGTGAGTTGTATTCATTCAAGACTGTCCCATGGAATAGCTGTTTTTCCTGCGCATGTGTTTGAGTTAG
This sequence comes from Sphingobacterium athyrii, assembly GCF_003071065.1. Taxonomy (GTDB): domain Bacteria; phylum Bacteroidota; class Bacteroidia; order Sphingobacteriales; family Sphingobacteriaceae; genus Sphingobacterium; species Sphingobacterium athyrii. The sequence continues at coordinate 100,055 of NZ_QCXX01000006.1, forward strand.
TAGTAGACTCCATATTGTTGCGACAAGCATAGGTATTTTTCGCATATTATTTAAATTTAATCTTAATAAGGAGACAAAATTCGATGATTAAACTTATATTTGGGGGAGAAAAAATATGCAATTCGGGAATTTCATAGGTCGGCATGTACACAGATAGTTTAGAAAAAGTCTTATCCAATAATTCTTATCTGCAGGAATCATGGTCTTTGGATGAGCAGGTAGCGCGTGAGATGGCCTATGCGCCGCCCCGCTATTCGTTTGATATCCGAACATTTATGAATGAGCCTTTTCAGTTTCGGCAAAACACCTTGGAGCAATATTCTTCGCAAATGGAGATCTCCGAGATCATCATGCCTCAGGGGATTCATATGATGCATTCAGAGCTAACATCTCCCAGTGATGGTTATATCTGTATTGACAATGCGGTTCCTTACATTCATGTTTTTTTCGCCTTAAATAGCGACCGGCAGTACTACGTGGACGGTGATCTGTTGGGGAGTTGTTCACCCGGGCATGTCCAAAGTTACCTGTTTGCAGCACCTCAGATTTTAGGGTTATGGCATCGCCGCCCGGCAGAAAGTTTTTTTGAAATCAATATGCCAATCTCCTTGTTTGAGACCTATTTGCCCGTAGACAGTTCATTTCGGGGTAAGTTACGCAGACTTCTGGAAAAGTCACGAACGGGTACACTGTTTGAAGATTCCATATTGATCAGTGATCAGCAAAAGAAAATTATAGCGGAATTGCTTAATCCGGAGCTTGATAAAGAATGGAATCCCTTGTTTTGTTTTGGCAAGCTCCTGGAGCTGTTGGCAAGGACATTCGACCAGCACAAGTTTGGCAATATGGTTACCAGGGCCGGTAATAGCCTGAGCCCGGAAATGAAAAAACTTATGGCCGAAGCAAAAAATATAGTGGAGAGCAGGTTAACAGATCCGCCATCTTTATCGCAATTGTCGTCCGAATTGGGAACGAATGAAAACTATTTAAAGAAATATTTCAAACAATGCTATGGAACGACCATTTATGGCTATGTTACCAAAGTTAGAATGCAAAAAGCTAAGACGCTACTTACGCAGGGCGATCGGCCAATAAATGAAATTTCACGCTTTTTAGGTTATAACAATCCTGCGCATTTCTCAGCGAGCTTCAAGAAGCATTTCGGCGTTAAACCAAAGGTAGTACAGTCTTCTTCGAAAGAATAATGCCTCAGGATAGGTTTCGGGAGATTTTAAATGTTTGTAATTTACAATTTCTGTATGAACAGCCTAGTTCGGCGACATATGCTTCCTTATAGTTCAAAGAAACAGCGATACCATCATAGCCGATTTCAGTCAGGAGCTCCTGTAGATAACAGATTCCCGGCATGGATATGCCGGGAATCTGCTTGTGTAAGGGGTAAAATTTTATACGCTTTATTTTGGTTCAATCTTATACACATAAATCGGTATACTCGGGTCTTTGACAGTTGGTAACACAAGTGCTAGCGTATCTTGGCCCTGCGTCCATTTCACCTTTGACGGGCTGCCAAGCAGACTGATCGAGCTGATCACAAGTTTGTCTTTAGCAAGCTCTGGAATGGCAATCGCTTTTGATGCCGGACTTCGTACAAAGAGGTAGACAACATCACCCTTCTGGGTAAAACGATAGTCTGATACAATTTCTTTCGGGGTTGCATCATTGACAGCGTCCTTCATGCTGGCTTTATCTTTTTCGGATTCTTTTTTTGCCGCTTGCGCTGCTGCGACTTCCTTATTGCCGTTCCAAACGGTTGTGCCGTATAGGGCTTCGCCGTTGACCTTCATCCAGGCGCCTATCGCCTGTAGGTTTTCCTGACTTTCGACGGGCCAGGTACCATCGCCTTTGGGGCCTACATTGAGCAGGAGGTTACCGCCTTTGCTGACTACTTCAATCAGGTTGCGGACGAGCAGTTCGGGGCTTTTCCAGTTTTGATCATGCCGGTTGTAGCCCCAATTTTCACTCATCGTAATGCAGGCCTCCCAATCTTTTCGTGCCGTTGAAACCAAGGTTTGCTCGACCACGGCATAGTCGCCCAGACCATTCCCGATCCGGCTATTGATAATGCACTGGGGTTGAATGGAGTGGATCAGGTCGCGAATCTCCTGACTCTGTTTTTTGGTAATCAGTTCCGGTGTATCAAACCAGATAATACCGATGGGGCCATACTGGGTCAGCAGTTCACGAAGCTGCGGTTTGACCTTGTTTTCAACATACTTGTTCAGGTCTTTGGCGTCTTCATCGGGATAGTCCCAGGTATTGCTGCGGCCGGCTTTGGTCGGCCAGTTGGTCGGTACATCGGGATCTGCCCAATCGCGGCCCAGGGAATAATAGAAGCAGAGCTTTAACCCGTACTTCTTACATGCCGCGGCGAGCGCGAGCATGGGGTCTTTGGCCCAGGGGGTTCTCCTGACAATATTATAGTCACTGACAGCCGAATTGTACATCGAAAAACCATCGTGATGCTTGGCGGTAATTACAATGTACTTCATCCCGGCATCATGGGCCATCTGCACCCAGCGGTCGGCATCGAAAGCGGTCGGGTTAAACTGATCGGCGATCTTCGCATAGGTCTTGACCGGGATCCGTTCATAGAGCATAAAATGTTCACCGCCCTTGGTCGGGTGTCCGTTCCAGTCGCCTGCCGTCTGCGAATACAGACCCCAATGCAGAAATAGACCAAATTTGTCCTTGGTAAACCAGGGAGCGGGCTGGCCAAACAGGTTCAATCCTGCCAAAGCAAATAGCAGAAGCAGGATTGTTTTTGTTTTTCTAAAAAGTAATTTCTTCATCTCAGCGCTTTGCTCTTTCTAACGGTTTTGTACTTTCATGGATGAAACTTTATCGTTGAACGTAGAGAGATAGGAAGACGTAGATGTAACGACGAGGCTATCGCCGGTAAAATTATTTCCGTTGTATAAGGTGACTTTAACATTGGCTCCAACTTTAATGGAAGAGATGCTATTGTCTGTCACGCCTTTCGCCAATAAATCCGAGGTGGTATACTGCCCTTTACCAAAGCTTCCTTTCACACCGGCATAGGAGGCATTGGAATAGGTGTACACCGAATCTTGATTGGTCGTCAGGAGTCCGTTGACATAGTTGAAATCGTAAACATTGGACGTAGTGTATCCATTTTGCAGTAATAATTTTACTTTAAGTTCGTAAGGTGTATTGCCTTTGTAATAAAGTTCATTGAGGTCTATGGTTCCTTGGATGCTACCCGAAGAAAGCGGCGCAAATTTCCATGTGACTGCATTGTAATCTTTGTTGGCCCCGGTACCTTCGTTGTTCACGTTGGGATCCATATAAACCAATATCTCGCTCACAGGCAAATTAGAAGTATAATTTCCTGTAATAAAGATTTTTTGCTGACTGTTGTCAATGGCAAATTGAGGTTGTACGGTATAACTGGGCGCCTGATAAGGACTGGCTGTTGCTACTGTTGATTGAAAAACTTCATTTCTGCTGAGAATTGCTGCATCAGAGCCCGTTAGGAAAGTAGGCAGTCCCTTGCTAAAGCTCACATTGCCGCTTCCCATCAGTGATGTGCCCAAGGTAGGTTCTTCACTGACATATTTAGCACGGTTATGGGGCAGGTTTAATCCATGTCCCAATTCATGGAGCATACCGCCGAGATAGTTTGAGCTCGGATTCGGAATTCCATTGACGGACATGGAGGAATTGTCCACTGCAAAGCAGTATTTTCCATAGCCATAGAATGGCTGGCTGCCATCGCCGTCTGTTCTCGCCGGCAAAAGTACCAGGTAGTGATTGTTGGATGAAAATTGGCCCGGATGGCTGGTTTTGTAGGCATTGATCTCATTTATAATTTTACCGGCTGATATAGCTGAGCTATAGGGATAGTCCGCTTGTGCTCCCGCCGCCGGAATTTCAATAATGTTAACCAGACCGGTGGAATCTTTTGCCAGACCCAGATAATTGCTGTAGCCATAGCGCCCCATTTCATTATGTAACCAGTCCTGAAAATGGACAAACAGCTGAGATAGCCGGGTTTTGTAGCCGGGTAAGGCTGGATTGTCTGTGGGGACAAACATAATGATATTGAGATTGACCGGATTCGTGACAAATGTAAGGTTGGATAGTGATGTGTCTATGACGCCATTCGAGGAGGCCTTTGACCTTCGGATTTCTGTGGTACCTTGCTCTGACAATGGCTTTGAACAAGCGAAAAAAAGTGATAGGACTGTGGCGGACAATGCAATTCGTTGAATGATTTGCATCCATCTTTTTGTTGGTTTTTTCATAATTTTTGAAATAAATAATCTATAATTGTTAATGGGTATTGGTTACTTAGGGGGCAACCAAAACACATATCTATAGTAGAGAATATATTTTAATTTATAGTGATTTCCGTTTAAGTCAAACGTTTGCGTAACTTACGAAAACGTTTCAATTGATATACTTTATTCAGAGGATTTGCGTGTGAGGATAGACGCTTGTAATTCAATGTTTTGGTACTGTGTTGCAATCTCGTTGTCCGAACTGTCCAAAATTTTATGGAGAATAGCGAAAGCCTGAGATCCAATTTCACGCGAAGGCTGTACAATGCTTGACAATGACGGCTGAAAAATATTGGTGTATTGGAAATTAGCAAAACCGATAAGGGCTAAACGATCCGGTACGGAGATTCCGATTGTATGTAGAGCCTCTAAGGTTAAATAGGTAAGTTGATCTGATGCGGTAAAAATTGCTTGGGGCGGGGTACTTGAATTAACAAAATGTGTGAGGTGATTTTTTAGCTGGTCCAGCACATCTATTCTTCTTCTATTCGTTTCTATCGATAGTACGTAATTCGAATTATAAGCTATGTCAAAATCCCGTAGACATTGGATATAACCACGCCGACGCTCCGATGATGTTCCTGGCGATAGATTGGAAATAAATAGAATTTTTCTTTTACCGCGATTGATTAACTGAGAAATACCTTCGTAAACGACTTTGAAATTATCTATTCCAATCTTATACGTATTTATATCGTAATTGGTCCGGTCGATAAGGACAATAGGGGTGCCCTCATTTTTTAATTTTCGGAGATATTTTAATGAGATACTATTTCCTGTTGCTGCAATGACGATAGCATCCGCACCCTTTTTGGATAACATTTCTAAATGTTTCAATTCAAGCTGGGGGTCGTCTACGCTCTGCATAATAATGAGGTTATAAGCCGTTTCTGACATCTCTCTTTCAATACCTTCGAGAATCTGCGAGAAAAATGGATTGCCGATCGAAGGAACAATCATACCGATAATATTTGTTCGCCCCTTACGCAATAGTTTGGCATATTGATTGGATTGATAGCCGTTCTCATGAGCAAAATTTTGAATTTTAACTTTAGTTAATGAGCTGATTTCGTGACTATTTGAGAGTGCTTTGGATACGGTACCTACAGAGTAGCCTAAAGCCTTGGCAATATTTTTTATAGTTATTCTTTTCATGTTTTGGAATTGCTTTTATTTACTATTGGTGGCCAATTGAAAGTTTTATCTGTACTATCCCTTGTATATGAAAGAAGACTACCAGGCGGTTTTGCCTGATAGTCTAAACTAAACACTAATTAACACATGGTCATCTCTTACCATTATTTTTTGAGCTTGTCGATCGTTGGCCTTTAGTTGGTTACATTGACAATATACCATACATTGAGTTCGCCAGATCGTATGGTGACAGTGTCCTTGCCGACGGCTAAGCCAGTAACCAGCCCGGTATTGCTATACGTGGCAATTTCGGGATGTTTGTTGCTATAGGTCGCGTCTGTTACAGTACGGTTTCCGGGATTGACTGCCAGATTGATCTGGAGCGGTGTACCGATTTTAACAGGGATCTGCATAAAGCCCCCCGAATTTACGGCCTCCCGAACAGTTAAATTCTCTTTGATCGGACCAAGATCTTTTTTGCAGGAATGAAAAACTAAACTTCCGCACAGGCAGCTTAGCAACAGGTATATATTTGATCTAATTTTCATGATATTATTTCTTTTTTATCCTCATTATTTTGCACCCAACCATCCGGGGTTCTGAACCAGCTGGCTACCGTCCAACGTGAGGTCATATAAAGGTAATGGCCAATAGTAGCGGTAGTCTGCCCATAAGGCGACGCCGTTTGTGATGGTGGCACTCCTCGGATATGCGATAATAAATCCATTATTATCCAAAAAGATGTCTTTATTGACTTCTTCTTTGAGGGCGATAATAGGTTTGGCGGTATGCGAACCATCGTATAATTTTCCTTTTTCGGCTGTAAATTTCATGCCGCGCAGGGGAACGGTCATCAGATTGCCGGCTTTCCAGCGCATCAAATCCTCATAACGGCGGTCTTCTAAGACCATTTCTACACGACGTTCACGCCTGATTTCACGGATGATAGGGCTAACGGTGTAATCCAGTTTGGTAGCGTAGATCTCATCGAGCCTTGGGTCTGCCGGCGGGTTGCCAAGCTCGAGCTTGCTGCTGGGGTATTTTGCAAAATCAAATCCTGCACGTTGGCGCAACAGATTGATCGTCCGATCGAGGTCATTCTGAGTCAAAGTGCCTAGGATAGCTTTAGCTTCTGCCAACATCAGCAATACCTCTCCATAGCGGAACTCAATAGCCGTTTGTTGTCCGTTTGTCGTCGCTTCATTTTCGGTACGGTCACCCATCCAGTGTTTAATGGGAAGGTAACCGGTTATGGTGCTGCCTCCACTGACATTGTAGGATAGCCTAGGGTATGTGATACCATTTTTTTCGAGACTGGTGGTTCCATCCGTTCTGTTAAACAGGGAACGATTTTCACCCGGATAATTAATGGTTTGCTTCAGGCGCGGATCGCGGTTTTCAAGTTCGGACCATAGGCCATCATATCCTTTGAATAGGGGGTTGGCGGTATAGTTGCCAGCCGCGCCCGAGGTATAGATCGGTTTCCCGTCAATACAGAGGTATTCGTCAATAAGCCCACGTGTTGCACCTCCCGCTGGTCGCCCGCCTGAGACACTGTTGTTCTGATCCCAATACCGTTGAGTGGCATGGCCCACCACAGTACCATTGTATACCCTGGCTAAAATAGCCTCTTTATTACCGTCAGAATTTGGGTCTTTTTTAAACGTAAATAATTTCCAATAAGGGCTGTCGCCTGTGGCATAGAGCTGATAGCGACCAGTGGCTATGATTTTTTCACAGGCATCTACAGAAGCTTCTAGGAAAGATTTTGCTGTACTTTGCAAGGATAGCTCGTTGTGATAGGTTCGAAAGGAACCTTCGAACAGGCCTATCCGTGCTTTTAAAAATAGTGCCATATCCTGATTGATGCGCCCATCGGGACGGCCGGTGACGCCTTCCAGTCCGGCAATGGCCATATCGATCGTCTTCATTAAGGAATCGGCGACCACGGTGCGCCTATCCCTAGGGTTGAACAATTCCTTACTGTCGATATTGAAATCGCTTGAAAGCCAGGGTACATCACCAAACAACATTAGTTTGCGATAGTAATCCATAGATTTAAAGAAATACGCCTCCCCGATATATTTGTTCAGTCGGGTAATATCGTTATTCACAGCAGGCAATGCATTTGTGTAGTTTTGGATGAAATAATTGACCGAGCGCAGATTTTCCCATGTCCAGTCGACCGAAGCGCCTCCATTTGGCGGAATAAATGTGTTATCCAGGATACTGCTGATATTGCCATAACGGACCATATTGTCGGTCATAAAATCGCTGGCCAGCAGATGGCTGCCGCCAACCACATTGGGATTGACTTTGGCATCTGCCCAGACCGTACCATGCCCTAGAATATACCGGCTATAGAGGTTATTCAGGTAGAGTTTCAATTCGGTTTCAGTATATAAGGAGTTGTCCTTCGATAGGTCGGTCTCAGGACTTAATTGTAAAAATTTATCGTTACAGGACTGGGTCAACAAGAGAGATGATGCTGCACCGATCACGATTAATCTGAATATGTTCTTTTTCATAATAGTTTAGTTAGAAGACAATTTGGGCACCAAAAGCAATGGATCTCTTTTGCGGATAATCGGCGGATATCTGGTCGACGTCAAAAATTGTTGGTATTTTAGTCACTTCAAAGATATTGTAACCGGCCAGTGTGAAGCGTAACCGCTCGACGCCAAATCGTTTGGTCAGCTCTTTAGGCAGGGTATAGCCTAATACGGCTTGTTTGAGTCTGAGGTAGGCACCGTTGATCAGATATCGGTCCTGAACGTCGACCGAAAGGCCATACATGGGAAATTCGGCATCGGTACGATCCGGAGTCCAGGATCTTTCGTACATCCATTTTGAGCCAGCGCCACCGCCCCAATAGGACGATAAGCCAGTCCAGATATCACGTTTCAGTACGCCCTGGAATAGGAAATCAAGATCGAAATTTTTGTACTGCACATTTCCAGTGATCCCAAACCGATAACGTGGTGTGGAATTTCCGATGACGACACGGTCACCCGGATTTGCCAGCGTATTCAAACCAGCATCTATTTTACCGTCCGGAATTCCCTCAGGTCCGCCCAGATCCTGGTACCAGATATAGCCTGGAAATACCGTTCCCTGATAAGCACCATTGTAAATCCAGTTGCCATTGAGTGGATTTTTGCCGGCAAAATCACTTTCCTGCAGTATCCCGCCGGTACGGTATCCCCATATTTCGCCAACGGTTTTCCCATCATACATCACTTCTCTGTTTGATTGATTGACAATCATCATGGTCGTATTAGAAGCATAATGCTGTACCTTGGTCAGGTAGTCGGAGAGGTTAAGACCGACACGATAGCGGAGCTCATTGTTAATCGTCTGCTTCCAAAGGAAAGAAAGTTCGAATCCTTTTGTCTCCAGTATCCCTGAATTTTCCAAAGGTGCAACCGTACCCAAAACGGATGGGAACGCGGCACTGCCATCAGTCAGGATATCCGTGGTCTTTCTGTTGTAATACTCAAAGGTAACATCGAGTCTGTTTTTGAGAAATGTACCATCTAAACCAATGTTCCAGGTTCTGGCCTTTTCGAAAGTCAGATAAGGGGAAACTAGGCCAGGCGGATTGATATAGACGATCTGTTCCCCATTGATCAGATAAGGAGCTTTTCCTGTTTCCATTGTTGCCTGATAAGGATAGATGGAGGAAGGCTGATTGCCTAATTTTCCCCAGCTTCCGCGCAGCTTAAGTTCGTTGAGCCAGTTTCTTGTACCTTCCATAAAACCCTCCTGCGAGATCCGCCAGCCAGCAGAGAAAGATGGAAAGGTAACAAACCGATCATTCTTTGTAAATTTGGAACTACCATCATAACGCAGATTGCTCTCAAAGAAATACTTTTCGGCATAGTTGTAGTTCACCCGTCCGAATACGGCACGGCCGGCAAGCGTATATGCATTTCGGGATACGGTATGCAAAGATGGATCCTCTGCAGCATCAGGATTTTGTATATCTGCTGAGATCAGTTTCCGGAATTTATTGGTGATCTGATTAAATTTTGTCTGTTCCTGATTATATCCCACGACAGTGGAAAAATTATGTTTCTCGGCCCAGGTCTTTTTGTAATCAGCATAGATATTAACCAAATATTTATTGGTGTTGTTGTTATCAAAATAAGCCTGATTTTCTCCTGCGTCGGCTTGTTGGGAGGAATACTTCCAGGAATCTATTATTTGGTTGAATTTTGGACTATACCGATTCAGGCTATACGATTGCGGTTGATAGCTCAGGTCGGCCTTAAGTTTCAGCGTATTGGGTATGAGGGTAAATTCGGGTGAGATCAATAAGGAAACCCTTCTGTCCGTGGACTGGTTGTTAGCACCATAACTCAACCAGGCAAGAATGTTATCGGTATAGGTATTGGGCAAAGGATCATTTGGCCCCGTTTGGATGGGCATATTGATGTTTTTGTTTGTCTCGCCCATCATGGCAGACCAGATGCTTCCCTTTCCGCCAACAATATAAGGGCTGTTGAAATTGGTCTGGTCAAAACCTATTTTCCCAAAAACGCTGAACCAGCTATTCACTTTGGCATTGATATTCATCAGGGCATTGTAGCGTTTCAATTTATCGGTGTTGATCTTATACATACCCGATTGATTCTGTAAGCCTCCGGAAATATAGTAGTTAATGGATTCGGCACCACCGCTGAGGTTAAGCGTATGTTTTTGCATCGGGGTCCATTTTTTGACCGCTTCCTCAAATGGATTGACATTGGCTACCCAAATGATGTTGTTTCCCTCCTGATACCAAGCATTTTCAGGCGTTGGATTATCCATATACTTTTGGATCATTTCCAGCCTTTTTTCATCCGATGTGTTGGGTTTACCATTTGTCCATAGTGTTCGGTCCATACCCGATTTTTGGATCTCATAGGCGTTGAGGATGTCAGGAAGGCCAGAAGGCGTATCAAAGTTTGAATCGAAGTTGTAGGCTATCCTGCCTTTTTGATTGAACTCCCCACGTTTGGTGCGGACTAGGATGACGCCATAGGCTGCTTTTGTACCATAGATTGCAGCTGCAGAGGCATCTTTGATAAAAGACATGTCCATGATATCATTCGGGTTGAGCTGATTCAGGGCACCTGTGGAGCTCTCGACACCATCGATGATCACCAAGGGGTCGCCATTGACGGATTCAAAAACTTTTGTATTCGTATTATAACTCATGGACGTACCGCCTCTCAGGTTAAACCCCGGTGTACTGTTTGGCGAACCATTGCCAAAGGTAATGTTCAGGTTGGGGACGAGGCCCTGTAAAGCCTGCCCGATATTGGCGACCGGACGATTCTCAAAAGCTTCTTTGCCGACATGTGAAATAGCCCCTGTTAAGTTGACCTTCTTTTGTGTACCGAAGCCCACAACAACAACTTCTTCCAAAGCGCTGTCATTTTCTACTAGGGATACGGTTAAGCTGCCAGCCGTAGCACTGTTAAATTTGACAGTCTGTGAATTGAAGGAAAGGTGGGAGATCGTCAAGCTACCTTCTGATAGTGTGGATTTTAGCGTAAAGTTTCCGTTGCTATCAGAGGATGTTCCGGTATTCGTTCCGTTTAAACTGATTGTTGCATTTTCAATGGGGACGCCGTCTTTTTGGGCAATCAACTTGCCTTTAATAGTGTATTGTTGTTGGGCCTGAACGGTATTTTTTGGCGCACTTGGCAGGACGATAATATGCTTCTTGTGCATTTCAAACTGAAGCGGCAGCTCGTCCGAAAGTTCTTTGAGTACGTTTTCCAGCTTTTGGTTGGAGACGTTGACGTTCACCTTTCTTAGATCGTTAAAGAGACTTTCATCATAAAAGAAATGATAGCCGGTTTGTTTCTTGATTTCCAGAAAGATCGTTTTCAGGTCGCCTTTGTTGACACGCATAGTGACCTGCTGGGCTTCTGTTTTACCGTATACACCATAAGTAAATAGTAAACCAAGAAATAGGGTTGCTTTGACTTTTTTTGAAATGAGGGGTGCAAAGCTAGGTTCGGACATACGACTCCCGAACAGGTAATCTTTACATTTGATAAAGTAATTCATATATTCAGCAATAAGATTGGTTTTTTTGTTTTTCATTCAGGTACTCAGATACCTTTAATTAGCATCGACTGACGCGGTACCACTAAGTTTGGTTACGTAAATCTCTAAATCATAAATAGGTCCTCCTTTAATAATTGGTTGTCTTACTTGTTTTTGTTTTTGACGGTGACGGTTTTCTTGTCGATGGCGAATTCAACACCAGCGCCACGTTTTATCAATTCCAATGCCTCGGCCAGGCTCACGCTTCGGCTGATGCTGCCCCCAAAGGTTTTCTTGGTGATGGGCCCCTGATAAATGACTTGGATATCATACCATCTTGACAGCTGTTCCATAATATCCTGGATCTGGTCGTGCTCGAAGTAAAAGTAGCCCTGCTGCCAGGCAATTTCCTTTTCAATATTTGCCCGTGTGACACGCATGTCGTTGCCATTGAATTCAACTTTTTGTCCAGGAACGACCTGTTTTGTCGTTTTATTGGTATTGGTCAGCTGGATGCTGCCATTGATCAGGGTGACATTGGATGATGCACTGTTGTATGCTCTTAGGTTGAAAGCTGTCCCCAATACTTTAATATCACCATGAGCAGTGGTGACAATAAAAGGTCGATTTTTTTCATGGGCCACTTCAAAATAAGCTTCTCCGCGTAGTTCTACTTTGCGGACTGATTTGCCGAAGGCTAGCGGATAGCTCAGTTCAGAAGCTGAATTGACCCAGACTTTGGTGCCATCGGGCAGTACCATGCGATAGAACCCGGATGCAGGGACTGTCAATGTATTTTTTAGCGTAGCAAGTTCTGCCTGCGCACTGTTGGGTTTATAGTGCAGTTGTCCATCGGTAATCCGGAGCTGTTCACCATGTTGTTCCTGCAGGGTAGCCTGCTCTTGCGAAAGTTCTACAATCTTACCGTTGGAAAGGGTGAGTGTGGCTTTCTGTCCACCCGGTAAAACGTCATTTTTATAATGATACACCTGATCGGCGACAATCTGTTTATCCTGCTGTGTTTTATGCAGGAACAGTGCGGCACCAATAATAAGGAGCAGGCTGGCGGCCAAGCCCACATAGATTTTTAGGTTTCGTAGGCGGCCATTGCCTACGGACCGAATTGCTGCCCTGGTCGGCTCGTAGTTTAAGATCTTTGTTCTTGCCCGATCAAGGTCCAGGTTACTCCAAAACTGGGCATCACTTGATTTGACTCCCCGGCTGATGGATTGCTCCCATTGATCGCGCAGGGTAGGATCATCTTCAAAGATCTTTTGGAGAGACTGCAGATCTGTTTGACTTAGTGTTCCGCTAAAATGCTTTACTAAGTAATCTACGAGTATAAATTGGTGGTCCTTCATGTTCTTCAATCGGCTGTTTGATTAAAAGAGCCACAAAGACTGCAAAAGGATGGAAGGAAAAATAGAAAGAATCGTAAAATATTATTAGTCAGGAAGTAAAAATAATAGGAGCGCTAGCATGCGGCTATCCAACCGCGTGCGTAGGAGCTGTATCGCTCTTTTTTTCTGGCTTTTGACGGTATTAATGGAAATGGTCAAGTTGTTGGCGATTTCATCGTTAGAGAGCTTCTCAAAAATTGCCATGTGCAGCACCTGCTTGCAGCCCTGCGGTAATTGGTTGATCGCTTCCATCAGCTGGTTGATAACTTCTGCCTGCATCATGGCATCCATGATCGTCTGTTCTTCGATCATGTCCTTATCGAGTTGATCGAAGTATTTGCTTTTTACTTTTTCGCTCCGGATCTGTTTGAGGCAATTATTTCGGATGGCGATAAAGAGATAGCCTTTTCGGGCATGCTCCTCCTGGGGCAGGGTATTGCGCCCTTCGCAAAGTCCGGCAAAAAAGCTCTGTACAACATCCTCAGCCTGTGCTTCGTCATGAAGGATATTATTTGCAAACAGACAGAGCTGTTTGTAATACTGCTGAAAGAGCGATTCAATATCATAAGGTAGCGATCTCTGCAAATTTTCCAAGTGATTTAATATGTATTAAGAAATTGACATAACAGGAGCTCTTGGAGCATCGCATAAATATAGGAAATTATGCTAAGTTTTTGAATCGATAGAAAATTAGACTTAGATAGTCGTGTTGGGATCAACCGGAGGCATCAATATTTCCTTCGCTGATTTTCCTTTATCCGCTCAAGTACATATGCATAGATATAAGGCAGCGAAATAATAATGGCCAATGCTACGATGATTTTTAGAAGCATGAGGATAATCTGAAGGGGGAGAGCGACCCAAAAGCTAAAATAATCCAAAGGAATAAATAGTCTGGAATCATCTGTTCTATTGATCAGTATTTTATAATTTTTAGCGTTGATGTACTCCTTTATCTGCTTGTCCAGTGCTAAATTATGGCCTTCGATATCGCCGTCTGTATTCCATAAGTTATTGGAGTAACGGCGGGTTGCCTCCGAAGCGTAAACTCGCTGCTCTTTGTCCCCGACCCTGTACGTGTAGGTAATGGATGCGGTAGATGAAGCTGCGGAGTGCTTTGTCGTTGGCGTCCAGCGGATTTTATAATCAATAATTCTGCCCTCTGCTTCCGTCCAGCTGGGATGAAAAAAAAGAAAGCTCCGGTATTGAAACCACGGTAAGCAGGAATAGATAGTTGATCCGGTCAAAAAGATCACAAACGAAAAAATAGCGAACTTCTTACTGAAGAGTTTACGGTTAAAAAACAGTATAAACAGCAGCGGGGATAAGACTATCGTAAAGATAAGAACAGGTGGCGGACTGACGCACAGGAATACAATATATAGCACTGGCATCAGAAATTTGTACGTAATTTTGTCGTACAATTTCCTTGTCTCTTTTAGATAACTTTCGTTTGAGTTATTCATCGCTATTGATCATCATATCAGATTATTGGCCGTTTGACTTGCGGCCAGACTGCCCAAAGAGGCGCTAAATCTTAGTCATTCATGCCGTCGTAATACACATCGATTTTGCTCAGGATCTTCTGAAGCTGTTCGTACTGTTTTTTGGTAAATCCTGTTTCGTACAGGAAGAACAGTCCTCGCCATTGTATTTTTTTGATAGAGGCCAGGAATGGTTCCCATTGCAGGGGATTATCGTCAAAGGGAACATAGACCAGCTTGGGATTTGTAGCAAGTACTTCGGGAAACGACTTAAATTGATTGTTGGAAAAATTTGCGTGATCCAATTTTTTTAATGTCGCGATAGATCTGGGCAATGAAGAAAGTTCTGCATTTTGTATACCCAGCTCTTTTAGTTCCGGCAGTTGCTGAAACAGGTCAGGTAGTTCCTTCAGTTTCGTTTCACTTTTGTAATTGCCCGATAGATATAATATGGAAAGTTGGCTCAGGCTAAAGATTTCTGCTGGAAAGGCTGTAAATAGGTGGTTGTACAGTCCAAGTTCTTCTAAGTTTTTGAGTTGTGTGAATGATGGCGGCAGTTCGGCAAGAGGGTTGTCACAGTCGAAAGCTGTTAACGCGGTAAGATTGGAAATGCTTGCTGGCAGTGATGTTAGCTTGTTTTTTCGTAGTGCCAGTTTCTTTAGGTGATGATGAGCTGTCTTGATTTCAGGAAAAACAGCTAACTCGAAATTGTCAATACCTAGTATTTCCAGTTGCGTAGCACGTTCAATGATTTGCTGCAAAATGCCGCTGTCGATAGACTTGCCGCTACCCACCGATCGAAATGACAGTTCTTTCAGTTTCGATAAGTCTGTCGTCGTCAGTTCTTCGATATTCTTGAAACGCATTTCTTTTCCTTCGATGGTTGTGGCATGGATAGGAACGGGGGCGATTGTGTAAAGGATAGGAACAGAGCTGGTTGTGGGCATCGGCACAGAGAGGGCATCTGCGGCCGAACCGTTGGTAATATAGTCTGGTTTAACGACAGGGATAAACTCCTTTGGTGGGGGTACCTGCTTTTTTCTTCTTTTCTGCGCAGCGACAGTTAACGTGAGTAGCGAAAGACTGAATACGATAATATATTTTTTCATGTTTGAATCGACGTTGTTTACATGCAAATGTGCATATTAAGATCGAATATTTTTTTACTGATTTATATCTGTCCTGCCTGATTTACGATTCGTCGACTTTGAAGCCATAGTCGACTTTGACCGCGGAACTTTAATCCTTGGCATTTCTATTATCGATGCTCATCTCATTGCACCTTTCGACCAAATAGGTCACCGGTCTTTGTTCAGCCATTGATCTATTTGATCGAATGATGTCTATATCCGAAGCGTCAGCTGATAGACTGATTTTTTTGGACATTGGTTGTTAAATATCTTGATTTTCATTATTTTCATTTGGAGTTCGGTATTTGCTTATTTTAAGTATAAAGCTTATCATAATTTAAGCAATACTTTTATAGTAATGGAATAATCTAAATACATGTATGGAACTGGATACGCTCTATATCAGCATTCAAATTGAAAGAGAAAGATTAAACGCTTTTTTCGCAGCGAGACCAATGCAGGCTGCCATTGATAAAAATTGGTTGCAATGGTGGGAAAGCCGCCAGATGTATAATAAATTAGCCTTGGAAACCATTCCTACCTATTCAAAACAGTGTATCCGTGATGTCTTGGATGATTTGCTCAGAACAGCATCTTACGGAGCTATGGAACAATACGATGACACAAATCAGCGCTGGACTTTTGCAGCACTCCATTTCAGCGAAAACTATCACGAAATACTGCCAATGCTGGCTCTTTTTAAACAACTGGCCAGCTATACCGAGAGCGGTTTTGCATTGATCTTTGACTGGATGTGGGGCGGTGATACAGTGATGGCTTACGTCGATTTTAAGGGAGGCGAAGCATCACTTGAGCCTGTGACAGCATCTTATGAGATAGAACTCAAACGTTTTGAAGAAGCGGATAGCTACTTACAGGTTCTTTCAGAGGCCCTTTACGGAAATGGGCAGGATTGATGTGTATTCCCAAAGGCGTTTCGATTGTTATGTAGCGGCATAAATACAAGCAGACTTTTGTTTATTGTGTCTGAATCAGCGCGTTAGATCTATTTAAATATCATTATTTTAATTTTAATGGGTTAATTTTAAATACTTTGTAACAATAACCTGTAATCTTTAAAACTTCTATATTCAAATTCCTTGCATCCTTTTTAAAGTTTAATTACATTTGCTTTAACGATGCAAGGAAGATTCCATCAATATCTATTCAGCGTTCTGTGTGCAATACTTGTCAGTTTGGGCTGGTATTATGCATCAGCGTCAAATGAGCCTGCATCAGCCAAGCGGAATGCAGTCGAACATTACAACAGACAGGTAAAAACTGAGGCACAGGATGTAGATGTCATCCGTAAAGGTGAACACCACCGCCATGAAAAACTCAGAGCTTTTGTCGCGGAGAAAGATGGTGAAAACGACGAGACAGGAAGTGATTCGGATACCACTAATTTATTTGCGCTTGCCAAAGAGGGTTTTGGAAATCTGAACGCCTACATCCACCCCGAATTTCACAATACGTGCACCGCAGTTTCGCTTGCCAATACAGAGCATCTTAGCCCATTAAAAAACGCCCTTTATATCCATTACAGTGTCTTCAGGCTGTGATTTTTAACTAATTTTTTTAAAAGAATATCAAAATGGCTTTCATTTATTTTGGAAGCTGGTCACACTATTGTTCAAATTTTTCAAAAATTATTATAAAAATATACGATCATGAAAAGCTTCATGTATATCAGCCTGTGTTTTATTGTGCTATCAACGAGCTGTCAGTCTGAAAAAAAGGAAAAGAAGGAAGCCGCAGTTTTCAACGTGACAACACCCCTGGTGAAAGACACCATTGTCAATAAAGATTATGTTGCCCAGATCCGCTCAATCAACCATATTGAACTGCGTGCGCAGGAAAAGGGCTACATCCAGTCCATATTTGTGGATGAAGGACAGTTTGTACAAAAAGGACAGCCGCTCTTTAAAATTATGCCCAACCTCTATGAATCCGATGTCAACCGCGCAAAAGCAGAGGTCAAATATGCCGAAATCGAATATCAAAATACCAAAAATCTCTCTGAAAAAGATATCGTTGCACCTCAGGAAACTGAGATGGCCAAAGCAAAATATGAGAAAGCTAAGGCCGAACTGACGTCGATGAACACCCACCTTAAATTTACGGATATCGCAGCCCCATTCTCGGGTATCGTCGGTAAACTACATGTGCGCAAAGGAAGCCTGGTGGACGAGGGAGAATTGATCACCGAACTCTCTGATAATAGTAAAATGTGGGTATACTTCAATGTGCCGGAAGTGGAATACCTCAATCAGATGGAAGCCAAGAAGGACAACAGCCCCCTGCATGTTCGCCTGACCATGGCCAACGGCAAGGAATTCGGTCAGGAAGGTATTGTTGAAACGATCGAATCGGACTTCAATAATGAAACCGGAAATATTGCCTATCGGGCCACGTTCCCAAATCCAAAGGGGTTATTACGCTTTGGGGAGACGGGAAATATCGTCATTACTTCTCCTTATGTGAATGCGATGATGATCCCGCAGAAAGCCACATTTGAGGAGCTTGAAAAGAAATATGTATATGTCATCACAAAAGATAATAAAGTAAAAGCAAGGGAAATAAAGGTTGCTGCCGAACTGCCCCATATCTACGTTGTCTCTTCGGGACTGAACAAGGACGAAAAGATTCTGCTGAACGGTCTTCGCATGGTACAGGAAAATCAGACCATTGAAGCGAGGTACCAGGCCCCGGAGAAAGTCATGTCAAACCTGGATTTATATGCAGAGTAATTAAAACGCAGCACTATGTTTAAAAAAGTAATTCATCGACCGGTATTTGCTATTGTCATATCGGTTGTCATCCTATTTATCGGGGGACTGGCGATCAAGCAGCTTCCTACCGAACAATTTCCGAAGATCGCACCGACCACGGTGGCGGTTTCGATAGCCTATCCGGGCGCCAGTGCGGATGTACTTGTCAAATCTTCGCTGATTACCTTAGAAAATGCCATCAATGGGGTGCAGGGCATGCGTTATATCGCTACAGATGCAACCAGTGCCGGGGAGGCGACCGTCAACGTGATCTTTGATCCGGGAACGGATCCCAACGATGCGGTGGTGCTGGTCAAAACCAGGGTGGATCAGGTGATGCCCCTCCTGCCTGAATTGGTGCAAAAGGAGGGGGTGATCGTCAATCCGATCCAGCCCAGTATGTTGATGTATGTCAACTTGTACAGCACCAGCAAAAGTATGGACGAAAAGTTTCTGTACAACTATGCCACGGTCAATATCATTCCCGAAATCAACCGGATCCACGGGATCGCCAAATCCCAGATCTTGGGTAGCCGCCGTTATGCCATGCGGATCTGGTTAAATCCCGACCGTATGCGGGCCTACAACTTATCGGTGGATGAGGTGATGAAAGCGATCGGAGAGCAAAGTATCATCGGCCGGCCGGGTCGATTGGGACAGAGCTCGGGTATCGCCGCCCAATCCCTGGAGTATGTATTGACCTATAAAGGACAGTACAATCAACCCGAAGAGTACGAAAACATTATTGTTCGCGCGAATTCGGAAGGGGAGAATATCAAACTCAAAGATGTCGGCAAAGTCGAATTGGGCAGTGAATTTTTTGATATCTACTCCAATCTGGACGGACATCCTTCGGCTTCCATTGTGCTCAAACAGAATTATGGTAGCAATGCCAATGATGTCATCAAAGATGTCAAAGCGAAGCTGGCAGAGATGAAGGGCAATTTCCCTCCGGGCATAGACTATAAGATCAGCTATGACGTATCGCAGTTTTTGGATGCCTCAATCGAACAGGTAATGCATACCCTGCGCGATGCCTTTATCCTGGTAGCCATTGTGGTGTTTATTTTTCTTGGCGACTGGCGCTCTACCCTGATCCCGATCATTGCGGTGCCAGTGTCGTTAATAGGTACATTCTTTGTCATCCAGTGGTTCGGCATGTCGATCAACTTGGTCACGCTGTTTGCACTCGTTCTGGCGATCGGAATTGTGGTGGACAATGCCATTGTCGTGATCGAAGCCGTGCATGCCAAGATGGAGGAGAGTGCGATCTCACCTTACAGTGCCGTCAAGGAAGTGATGGCTGAAATTGCAGGTGCGATCATCGCCATTACGGCGGTCATGGTGGCGGTATTTATTCCGATTTCTTTTATGACAGGCCCCGTGGGGACGTTCTACCGTCAGTTTTCAATTACCATGGCGAGTTCCATTGTGATATCGGCCGTGGTGGCACTGACACTCACGCCAGTGCTTGCAGCCATGTTGCTGAAAAATAACCATGGGAAACCTAAAAAATCAAATCTATTTACCAAAGCGCTCGATACCTTTAACCGTACCTTCGATCGGGTGACCGGCTCTTACGCTTCTTTTCTCCGAAAAATCGCCAGCCGTAGGATCATCACCTGGGGGATATTGATTGCGTTTTGTGTGGGCACGTTCCTGATCAACCGAACGCTTCCGGGCGGTTTTATACCGAGTGAGGATCAGGGGACGATCTATGCCATTATTCAGACGCCACCGGGATCGACGCTCGAACAGACCAATAAACTTTCCCGCGAGTTGCAGAAGATCTGTCAGGGGGTGGACGGCGTGGAGTCGGTCTCTTCCCTCGCCGGTTATGAGATCATGACCGAAGGTCGGGGTTCGAATGCCGGGACTTGTCTGATCAACCTGAAGACTTGGAGCGAACGGGAGCATTCGGTAAAAGAGATCATGGAGGAACTGGAAGAAAAATCTAAAAATCTGGGTGCAACCGTAGAGTTTTTCGAACCGCCGGCTGTTCCTGGTTTCGGTTCCTCAGGAGGTTTCTCCATGCGCTTACTCGATTTGAATAGAACCACAGACTACCAGGATTTTGATAAAGTCAACAAAGCCTTTATTGCTGAACTTAAAAAACGCAAGGAGCTGACAGGTGTGTTCACCTTTTTTGCTGCCAATTACCCGCAATATGAATTGGTGTTTGACAATAATGCCGCCATGCAAAAAGGGGTCTCCATTGGTAAGGCCATGGACAACCTCAATATCCTGATCGGTAGTACCTACGAACAGGGCTTTATCCGTTTTGGCCAATTTTTCAAAGTGTATGTGCAGTCATCACCTGAATTCAGAAGGCTGCCTTCGGATATCTTGAACCTCTATGTCAAAAATGACCATGATCAGATGGTGCCTTATTCGGCCTTCATGACCTTGAAAAAAACGCAGGGCCCCAATGAGATCACACGTTATAATATGTACAACTCGGCTGCGATCCGCGGGCTGCCGGCCAATGGGTATACCACGGCCGATGCCATTCAGGCGATCAACGAGACTGCCCTTGCTTCCTTGCCGCATGGCTACAAAGTGGCCTGGGAGGGACTGTCTTATGATGAGGCACAACGGGGAAATGAGGCGATTTATGTCTTTTTGGTTGTATTGGTTTTTGTCTACCTGGTGTTGGCCGCACAATACGAGAGTTTTATTATTCCGTTTGCGGTATTGCTGTCGCTTCCTGTCGGTGTATTTGGCTCTTTCTTCCTATTGAAGGCCATGGGACTGGAAAACGACATTTATGCCCAGGTCGGTTTGATCATGATCATTGGTTTATTGGGTAAAAATGCCGTACTGATCGTTGAATTCGCCGTCAAACGCCGTCAGGCCGGAGACACGATACTGGAAGCAGCCATCGAGGGCTCACGGGCACGGTTCAGACCGATTCTGATGACTTCCTTTGCTTTTATAGCCGGACTCGTGCCGCTGGTCTTTGCGAGTGGGGCCGGAGCCATCGGGAACCATACCATCGGTGCTTCTGCCTTGGGCGGTATGCTCGTCGGAACAGTCTTTGGCGTTATCGTCATTCCCGGACTCTATTACATTTTTGCAAAATTGGCTGACGGAAGAAAAATGATCCAGGCCGAAGACGATTCACCTTTAAGCGAAGACATGATACACTATGAATAAGAACAGAATATATCAATATACGGGTATCGCACTTTTCTTGCTCGGTTTTGCAGCCTGCAAACCCCTGGAAATACAACAGCGTGCCGAAAACAGAACAGTGCCGGAGAAATATGGGGTAGCTGAAAATGACTCTGTCAATACCGGAAAAATCAGATGGAACAGTTATTTCAATGATCCGCATCTACAGGAGCTGATTGGTCTGGCACTGGCCAACAATCAGGAGCTCCATATTATGCTCCAGGAAATCGAGATGGCCAAAAATGAAGTCAGTGCCAAAAAGGGGGAATATTTACCCAGTGTGGGGGTAAAGGTCGGTGCCGGTGTGGACAAAGTGAGCCGCTATACCAATATTGGCGCGATGGAGAAAAATACGGAAATCGAACCGGGACGGGAAATGCCTGAGCCGCTGTTTGATTTTGGCGTCGGTGTACAGGCAAAATGGGAAACGGATATCTGGGGCAAACTGCACAATGCGACCAAAGCACAGCTGCAGCGCTATTTTGCCAGCGTAGAAGGGAAAAACTTTATGGTGACGCATCTGATCTCCGAAATTGCGGATGCGTATTATGAGCTCCTGGCCCTGGATAATGAGCTGCTGGTCATCAATGAGAATGTGAAGATCCAAAATGACGCACTTACGGTGGTCAATGACCTTAAAAAGAATGCCCGGTCCAATAAACTTGCCATCAAAAGATTTGAGGCGCAGATCCTAAAGACTCAGGGCATGCAGTATGATATCCAGCAGCAGATAACGGAAACGGAAAATAGGATCAACTACCTGGTGGGACGGTTTCCGCAGCCGGTACAACGGGATCACGAAGCGTTTGATAAGCTTGTTCCGCAGACTGTATATACGGGTATCCCTGCTGATCTGCTGGAAAATAGGCCGGATATCAAACAGGCGGAATATGAACTGGCGGCTTCCAAACTGGATATCAAATCGGCGAAGGCACGTTTTTATCCTTCCCTGGATATTGCTGCCGGTGTGGGCTTGCAGGCTTTTGATCCGACTTACCTCATCAAACCGGAGTCTTTTCTGACCTCACTCGTCGGCGAACTGACTGCTCCCCTGATCAACAAGAGGGCGATCAAAGCGGCGTATTACAATGCCAACGCAAGACAGGTGCAGGCGGTATATCATTATGAGCAAACCATACTGGGGGCTTACATCGAAGTGGCCAACCAGCTTTCCAAAATTAAAAACCTGGAGAATGGGCTGGCAATCAAGACCAAGGAGGTGGATGCGCTCAAAGAATCCATAGACATCTCCAATGACCTGTTTAAATATGCGCGGGCGGATTATATGGAGGTGTTGCTGACACAGCGCGATGCACTGGAATCCAAATTTGAACTGGTGGAAAAGAAAGCCAACCAGCTCAAAGCAAGTGTCGCCATATACCGATCCTTAGGTGGCGGATGGGATCGTCAATAAGCAATTTTTAGTTTTTTTACTTGTTAGGGACTTATCGTATGGTAAGTCCCTTTTTGTAGTTTCATTTAATCATCAAGACCGATGAAAGCTCCCTCGGTATTAAATTTTAAATCCAGCTCATTGGACAAGTCGATTTGGTAACCATAGGGTTCTTTGTCAATCCCTTCAATAAATAGGGGGGCAGGGTATTGCTTGGTGACATAGCTCAATATGGGTGAAGGAATTAATGCGTCGGGTAATTTTTGATTATTTCCGTCGATATCGGTCCAGTTGCCATCTTTGTCGAGGTCGATCTCGATGCCGCTGGTCAATCTGACTTCATAGAGGCTACCGTCTGTATCGGCATTGTTTTTTCGCGTAACGCTGGCTACTGTGTTTACTCCAAAATGAGTTTCAATCATCTTTTTACCTGCCTGCGGCAATTCGGCATAGCTTGTTGTTGTTTCAATCGGATCGTCTTTGTCACATGCCATAAATGTCAATGCGCTGCCTGTCATTAGGACAGCGGCTAACCAGGTTAATTTCTTCATATTTGCTATTTTACTAAGTTCTATTACATCTCTTGTTGACTTGTTTTTTGTCGTCCAGGCTGTCTTAAGCCTGGAAACAGAAAATGCTACAGGGTAAAGTTTCAGATAGATTCTGGAAACATTTGGGAAAGAAACTTGGAAGCTAAATAAATAAGCGGATAAATCTACAATTCGATTTGATTGAATTTATGGGTAACCACCTTTGCGTATTGTTCCTTATATTCCTCAGTTAAAAAGCTACGATCAATCCAATTGGGAATTTTATCGGCATGTTTTGAAAAGTCGCTGTAGATATTATTCCGAACTAAATCAGAAATTCCTAAACTTGAAGCTAATTGGTTAAAGTCAGATTGCTTAATCTTTCTTTTGCGACCTCCCAACGTTAAGGCCATATCGTCCTTGTCTTTCGGGAAGATCAAGTTCACATTTAGGAGATCATACGCAGGCGATAGTAAAATATTGTTATTATGATGGATTAATGAAAAGTTTTTTAGGTGCATGTCATTATTACCAGTGAGGAAACTAAACAGCACTAATCTAAAGTATTTGATAGCATCTAGTCCGGAATTTGTAGCAAATTGTCTGATGATTTTCCCCACTCGCTCATAAGAGCTATTGTATTTTTGCTCTGTCAGTAGCTGCGATAATTGGCATAAATCTTCAATATGAATTTTCTTCCCCTTTTCTCGGTCAAATCGTTTTGTGATATATGCTAATTCTCCAGTAGCTGTTCGTATCAGGGAGTGCTCAGCAGTTTCTATTTTAAATAGCTTAGCCAAATGCATTGTTAAATCTTCTACTTCAGGCATAAAAAGAAAATCTGTAGATTGGGGCTTAAGGATATATTCTCCCCATAAGCCGACAAGTGTTAGTCGTTTACTACCCTTTTCCCCATTTAAACTAAGTGATATCTTGGGTTGCACGCCGGTTAACGCCAGTCTTTCATTTACTGTTATTTGAGCTAATTTATTTAATTTTTCCCTATCTAATTCCAGATAAGGAACTTGGGCTGTGCCAAAAAACTTTTTTGAGCATGCAATATGGTATTCCCCACTTTCAACTGGCTGGTAGCAAAATAAACAATTAAGCATGATCTTCCGCCTCCATCGGATAGACGGAAACGGCCCCAATGGTGTCCCGGCATAGATTAATCAATAATTCAAAGCGGTCTCGGGGATTGAGTTTCCAATACTTTTCACCTATTTCCAATAACCATCCCTCTGGAATCAGACCGTCAAAAAAGGGAAAAAGAACATTGCTGTGGTACGCGTGTTCCGAAATCGGTAGGGTTAAACTGATAGGCTTAGGATCGGCTGTTCTGATATAATTTTGATCGTAGTTAAATGAATAACCACGATCGGTTTCAATTAGATATCCTGCTAATTGATCTTGAAAATATATTTTTGCTTCACGCGCCATTATGCTCTAATTTTATCCACTACGCCAACCTCTTTACCAAATAAAGCTAATACATCATTTACTTTATCTAACCGAAGTGTTTTTTTTCCTTGTTCAAGGTCACGGACAAAACGTAAACCTACTCCAGCATTAAATGCCAAATCTTCTTGAGTAAGCTTTAGTTCCTTTCGTTTTTGTTTTACAAATAATTGCAATGAATCCATATCTATACCTTTTCTGATATAAATATAAGTAAAAACAAATTATTTATACCACTTCGGGTATAGAATTTTTGCTTTTGCTGTTTTTTATACCTTATCGGGGTTATTTTTGAAATCTTATTTGTCCTATCAAACTATTTTCGCCCTGTACTGTCTTCTAATAAAAAAGTTATGGAAAAATCTTGTTTTAAAAAGATCGCGCGCTGTGGCTTAGGTGCATTTTTGGTGGTCGCGGGAATTGGTCACCTCACTTTTGCCCGAAAGGAATTTCAGGCGCAGGTACCGGATTGGGTACCGATCTCTAAAGACGATACGGTGGTCTATTCCGGTTTTGCTGAAATTGCCCTGGGCACGGCGCTGCTATTGGCCAGGGGTAAACAGCGTGCTGCCGTGGGTAAAATTGCAGCTGCTTTTTTTGTTGCGGTGTTTCCGGGCAATATACTGAACATCGGGATGGTTTCGGACTGGACAGCGATGGGAAGCGCCTTGCCCGTTTATTTTTCCAGCCAGTATTGGTTGCCTGGGCGTTAAAGAGTACGAGCAAACAAAATAGCTTATAGAATCAGGTATGGAAAACGTAGAAGTTTGGATGCGGGGACCGATTGCAGGGATTCCCGATCTTTTGCAGCCGGTGGCTCATGCGCTGCTGCAGGCAGAAGAGGATATTGTGAAATATACTGCGCAGCTGTCATCTGAGCAGCTCTGGGCTCGTCCCTGTGGAAATGCCAGCATTGGATTTCACTTGTTGCATATCCGCGGTGTGATCGACCGCATGTTTACCTATGCTGCGGGCAAAGCGCTGTCTGCTGGGCAGTTCGATTACCTTCGGCAGGAGGGTGTCGTGGATATGGAGCTTAACGTAGCTACTTTAGTCGAAAACTTACAGCTGCAGATTGAGCAGGCCTTACAAATCTTAGCTGCTGTTAATCCCGACACGTTGACCGAGGAGCGTTTTCTGGGCCGGAAGCGCATTCCAACAACGTTGATCGGCCTGCTGTTTCATGCGGCAGAACATGCACAGCGCCATGTTGGACAGCTAATAGTCACTGTCCGCTGCGTAAAATAGGGGCGTGCCGAATGCTGTTTCTGGCAAGGTGTTGATAGAAAGTGGTTCCATCGGTGTATGGGGAGCCGAGAGCTGGATCAGGGCATCCATAGAGGCATTGGACGGCTGTGGACTGCAAGGGATTAATTCTTAATTTCGTATACTTGTAAGATTCCATTGGGAAATATATGATTTTTATAACCCCATATAAAGATAAACTCCGTTTATGCAGATACTTTTGGTAGAGGACGATCGTCGTATCAGTAGCTTTGTGGTGAAAGGACTGGAAGAATTGGGCCATCGGGTCATTTTGGCGGAATCCGCGGAGGCCGCACGGGAATGGGTCCATGCCGAATCACTGGATATCGTGGTATTGGATATTATGCTGCCGGGAATCGATGGGATCCAGTTTACAAAAATGCTGCGCTACCGCAAAAACTATATTCCGATTCTGATCTTAAGCGCGCTGGGTGAAATTGAAGATAAAGTCGATGCCCTGGAAAGTGGTGCCGACGATTACCTGGTCAAACCTTTTTCGTTTAAGGAGCTCGTCAGCCGCATCAAAGCCCTGGTGCGCCGGGACAGTTATAAAAATATAGTTAATGACACCTGCATCGAAATTCGTGACCTCAAAGTAGACCTGGATCGTTATGAAGTCTATAAAGGCGGTGCAAATGTGGATCTGTCCCCCAAAGAATTTAAGCTGCTTAAGTATCTGATCGAAAACCGCAATAAAACACTTTCGCGTACCGCTATCTTGCAGGCGGTCTGGGGAATTGATTTTGACAATAATACAAATGTCGTGGATGTGTACGTCTCTTATCTGCGGGGTAAGGTGGATGACGGAACTGATACATCCATTATCAAGACGGTCAAAGGGGTTGGTTACATGCTCAAAACAGACTGACGATGAACCTCAAGATCAGATTGACACTTTTTTCTTCATTGGTCTTCACGATCATTTTTGGACTTGCCACACTGGTCATCTATTGGATATTCTATAATTCTTCGGAACGCCATCTGATCAGTTCGCTGGAAAAAAATGCAAAGATTGCCGGGATCTACTACTTGGAAGCGGATGAACAGAGTCCTTTGAAACACCTGGAGTCTAAAAATCAATACGAAAGTCTGGTCAAGCGGGCCATGGTAGCGGTCTATAATGCCGAGGGCCGGGTAAGCTACGGTGGCTTGAAGTCGGATAGTCAAATCAATAAAAGCTTGCTGACGCAGCTGAAATCACAAAAAAAAGTTTATTTTAAAACGGAGGATAGCTTTTATTTCGGCCTATATTATCCAGATAATCAGGGTGATTTTTTTGTGTTTGTCAAGGAGTCAAATGCGGATTTCAGCCATCAGTTGAACCGCCTGCTTTTTATTCTCGTGCTTGTTTTTCTGGTTGCTCTGATTAGTATCGTCCTGCTGTCGGTCTGGCTGAGCAAATATGCTTATCTGCCCATTCGGAATGTCATTCAGGAAATCCGGCATAAGGATTTAAATACCATCCAGGAGCCGCTCACGGTCATCAGGACGAAGGATGAGCTGCAGGACCTGATCGAAAGCTACAATGCGCTCCTGCGACGGATCAGTGAAAACATGATCATCCGAAAGAATTTTGTGAGTTACGTCTCCCATGAGTTCCGCACACCTCTTGCCGGTATTCTGGGATCGATGGAGGTTTTTGGGACGAAAGCCCGCAGTCAGGCGGAGTATCAGGAGCTGGCAGCAACAATCACCGAACACGTCAATTTTCTGAACCAGCTTATCGGTAATTTTCTGTTGCTGACGGAAGACCGGGCCCTGACGCGCTCCATGGAGGTCTTTCGCATAGATGAGGTGGTATGGGACCTGGTGCCTAAGTTTAAGCGCACATTTTCCGTACCGCTGAAAATTGAGCTACAGGTGGATGAACCGCATTATTTTAATTTTCGGGGCAATCGCATGCTCCTGGCATTGTCGATCTCCAATCTGATCGAAAACGCGCTTAAATACGCCAATGGTCAGGAAGTGCTGGTGCGCATGACAACAGTCGATGAGCGTTTGTCCCTGGAGATCATTGATCAGGGTATCGGAATTCCGCAGGCGGAACTGGAGGCGGTGAAGCAGACCTTTTACCGCGCAACAAATGTCGGCAAAGTCAAGGGCAGCGGCATCGGTCTTTCTTTTGCGCAGATCGTTTTTAAAGACCAGGGCGTGGACTTTGCTATCCGTTCCGATGAACGAGGGACAACGGTATCGCTGCTGTTTCCAAAATTCTAATCTTTCTCTAATCTCTTCTAATCAAACTTTAATTTACCTTAAAGTTGCCTGTAATCCCTGTCGCTTAGTTTTGTGGAAATACAAAATAGAGTGAGAAAAATACGCATTGCATTACTTATTCTTCTTGGCCTGAATAGCAGGCTATCTGCACAGGAAATGCCCGAAAACCGTTTGCAAAAATCGGAAATAGAACAAGTCTTCTTAACACACAACCTGGCCCTGATGGCACAGCGTTTTCAGCTAAAGCAGGCTGACGCAGCGATCTTGCAGGCTAAGCTGTGGCCCAACCCCAAGATCTCTATTGGCGAGGTCAATCTCTGGAAAAACTCCTCCAGCGAGGAAATGCCGGCATTGATCGGGAACTACGGACGGTACCAACAGGTGGCCGTGGAATTGGAGCAGACGATTGAACTGGCCGGCAAAAGAAAAAAACGGGTACAGCTGCAACTCCTTGAAAAGGAGAATGCACAACTTCAGTTTGAGGAATTGCTCCGGAATCTGAAATATGACCTCCGTAGCCAATGCCTGGAGCTGCAGGTGCTGCAGGAAAAGGAGCGTCTCTACGCCAATCAGGTTGGAATCTTTCATCAATTGACGCAGTCTTACCGGAACCAGTGGAAGGAAGGCAACGTCAGCGAAATGGATTATCTCCGCATCCAGAGCGAGTCCATTGCTTTTGGGAATAAACTGAATGAAATCCAGCAGGAGAGAATTGAAAAAATGAACGATGTCGCACGTTATCTGGGGGCGAAAGGAAAGGCGTTTTCCATTGTGGATTCCATAGGCAACCCGGCCTTTATTGCGAATAGACAAAACGAATGGAAAGTCATGGCCCTGGATAATCGTGGTGATTATAAAATCATCCACAATGAATTTAAGAAAGGTCAGGCCCAGCTGGAAATAGAGAAAGCCGAACGTGTGCCCAACCTCGATGTTTCGGTGAATTATGATCGGGGCGGCAATATTATGCGTGATTTTATTGGTCTGGGCCTGTCCTTGGATCTGCCCCTCTTTAATAGAAACCAGGGGAATATCAAGATCGCCAAGCTGGAACTGGAAAAAAACAAGGTTGAAATCGAGCAGTCCCGAATCGATATCGAACGTGAGATTGATTTTCTTTCGGCACGTCTTAGTAACCTGGAATCTAGCCTGAAGGCTACAGATAATGGATTTGACGGTAGATTGGCTATAGCCCTGGAACGCTACGTCCGAAATTTTCAGGAACGCAGACTGACGATCGTTGAGTTTATAGATTTTATCAATAATTATATGGAAAACAAAGAATCAATATTGGAACGAAAGGCAAAATATCTTCAGTATGGCGAAGAACTGAGTTATTTAGTCGGAAAGGATATCATCCAATGAAAGGGAATGTTGTAATGCTGATGACGTTTTTGTCCATCTGTCTCCTGTTGGGCTGTCAGTCATCGCAAAAGGAGGAACAGCAGATTGTGGGGACAAAAAACTTTTGCCTCAGTGATGATTTCAAACACCATATTAAAATTGATTCGATCCAAAAGCGGGATGTGTCCGAACAGATTGCCTTAAATGGCGCAATTCAATACAACCAGGATGAACTTGCGGCATTGAAGAGCCCGATTCAGGGTATGGTGCAGTCTGTCGCTGTAAACGTGGGTGATTATGTGGAGAAAGGGCAGGTGCTGATCGCACTCAAAGGGACTTCGGTCAATGATCTGGGCAAGGAACTCCGCGAACTGGAAAATAGCCGACGTTTGACGGAAAGTAAAGTGAATAGTTTACGCAGCATGCTGAAAGACGGGATGGCTTCCCAACGTGAACTGGAGGAAATGGAGAGCGAACTGAAATCGGTGGAGATCGGGATCCGGAACGTAAAGGCAAATATGAAGCTGTTGAACGGATCGGCCGAAAATGGCATTTTTTATATCCGTGCGCCCAAAGCGGGGTATATCATTGACAAAAAGGTGAGTCCGGGCATGACGGTGGGCGATGATACGGATCTAATGTCAATCAGCAACCTGAATGAGGTCTGGGTGACTGTCAATATTTACGCAAATAACTTACCCTTTGTCAAAAATGGGGCGCATGTCAGGATCACAACACTGGCCTATAAAGGGGAATATTTTGAAGGCTATATCGATCAGGTGGCCAACTTTTTTGATCCCGAAGAACGGGTGGTCAAAGCGCGTGTCAAGCTGCTCAATAAGGATCTGAGGCTCAAACCGGGCATGAGTGTGGACGTATTGGTGGAGAAAGGATCCGCAGGGCAGAAACAAAACTTGCTGGCGATCCCCAAAGATGCGGTGATCCTGCATAACAACCAGAATTATGTCGTGATCTACAAAAGTGACTGTGATTTATCCTTGAAAGCTGTCGATATCGTATCGGAAAACGAAACCTATGCTTTCGTCGAAACGGGTCTGGAAGAGGGGGACCGCGTATTGACAGAAAATGAACTGATTGTATTTGATGAATTGATGAACAGATAGGATGAAGAAAGTTGTACAAAATATCGTTTCATTTTCACTGAAACATTCCCTGGTGGTGCTGTTTTTTACGCTGGCTTTATTGTTCGGCGGAATTTACGCTTACCTGCATACGCCGATCGAAGCATTCCCGGACGTGACCAATACCCGTGTCCGGATCATCACGCAATGGCCGGGACGCAGTGCCGAAGAAATCGAGAAATTCGTCACGCTGCCCGTCACCAAGGAAATGAACACCATCCCGAAAAAGACGGATGTACGGTCGATCTCGCTGTTTGGGCTCTCTGTCGTCACGGTCCAGTTTGAGGATGGTGTGGAAGACTTCTATGCGCAACAATATGCCGGCAACAAGATGCGTTCCATTGAGCTGCCGGAAGGAGCGGAGAGCTCCATCGAACCACCGTCGGGTGCCACGGGAGAAATCTTCCGCTATGTGGTCAAGAGCAACCTGCCGATCAAGGAGGTATCTGCCATTCAGGACTGGGTGATCGAACGGGAGCTCGTCGGGGTGCCGGGCGTAGCGGATGTCGTGAGCTTCGGCGGTGAAGAAAAGATCTATGAAATAAAGATCAATCCAACGGAACTGGCCAACTACAACCTTTCGCCCTTGGATGTATATGAGGCGGTATCGCGCTCAAATATCAATGTGGGCGGAGATGTGATACAAAAAGGAAATCAGGCCTATGTGGTACGTGGTGTGGGCTTGCTGGATAAAATAGAAGATATTGGCAATATTTTGATCAAAGTGGTGGGTAATACGCCCATCCTGGTCAAGCATGTGGCTGAGATCGAACTGGGTGCCAAACCGCGGCTCGGACAGGTGGGGCTCAATCAGGAGGATGATCTGGTACAGGGTATCGTTATTATGCTCCGGGGTGAAAATCCATCAGCGGTAGTGACACGCCTGAAAGAAAAAATTGAGGAACTGAACGGCCGTATTTTACCTGAAAATGTCAAGATCGAACCGGTGATTGACCGCACAAAATTGGTGAATAATACGGTACATACGGTGTCGAAAAACCTGATTGAGGGCGTTATCCTGGTTTCGATCATTGTCTTTATCTTTTTGAACAACTGGAAGACGACCTTTATTGTGGCCTCGGTGATTCCATTGGCCTTCTTGTTTGCGATTATTTTATTGAAAATACAGGGTTTGCCGGCGAATCTGATTTCCATGGGGGCACTGGACTTTGGCCTATTGCTCGAGGGCACGTTGGTGATCGTGGAGACGGTTTTTGTCTCCCTGGAAAAGGAGGCGCACCGGCTGGGGACGGCCCGTTTCAACAAGGTATCCAAACTGGGCATCATTAAAAAAAGTGCGGGTTCGGTGGCGGGGTATATCTTTTTTGCCTTACTGATCCTGATTGTCGCACTGACACCGATTTTCTCTTTTCAAAAGGTCGAAGGAAAGATGTTTTCGCCATTGGCCTTTACCCTCGGCTATGCCCTGTTGGGCTCCCTGGTCCTGAGTCTGACCTATGTGCCTGCAATGTGTAAGTATCTGCTGAAGACGAATATCAAAGAGGATGATAATAAAATAACTAGGGTCAGCCGAAAGGTAATTTTTAGTGGGTTCAAAAAAGCTTTTGATCATCCAAAATGGACCTTGGCGCTTTTTGGACTGGTGCTGGTTGTTTGTATGGTGCGCTTTAGCCATTACGGTTCGGAATTCCTGCCCAAGCTTAATGAGGGGGCCATTTATGTCCGTGCGACATTGCCCAATAGTGTCAACCTGGAGGAATCGGTCAAGTTGACGAAAACAATGAAAACCAAATTGATCGACCAATTTGATGAGATTGATTTTATTATGACGCAGACGGGTAGACCCAATGACGGGACGGATCCGACCGGGTTTTTTAATATCGAATTTAATATTGAACTGAAACCGGAGGGGGAGTGGAAGCGGAAAATATCGAAAGAGAAACTGATCGGGCAGATGCGCGATAGCCTGCAGACTTTCCCGGGAATCAATTTTGGTTTTAGCCAGCCGATTCAGGACAATGTGGAGGAATATGTGGCCGGCGTAAAAAGTCCGCTGGTGATCAAGATTTTTGGTGAGAACTTGCAGGATCTGGAGAACAAAGCCAATAAGTTTGCTGAATCGCTCAAGAAGGTAGCAGGTATCACGGATGTGAATGTATTTAAAAATATTGGTCTGCCCGAACTGCGGATTCAGCTGCACGACTCCAAGATGGCGAAGTATGGGGTGTCGACCAGAGATGTGCAGTCGGTCATCGAGATGACCATCGGGGGACAGTCCGTGACGCATTTTTACGACAATGAGCGCATCTTTGATGTCCGCCTGCGCTTTCAGAAACAGTACCGGGACAGCCCCGAAAAGATCGGAAACATCATTATTCCGACGATGAATGACCAGAAGGTGCCGCTGCGGGAAATCGCAACTATAGACTATCATACGGGACCGGCCTTTATCTACCGCGACGGGAATTCGCGCTATATCGGTGTTGGATTTAATATTGAAGGCAGGGATCTGGGCAGTACCATCGCGGATGCGAAAAAACAGATCGCGGCTGATATTAAATTGCCCAAGTCTTACAAGGTTGTCTGGGCCGGTGAGTTTGAAAGCAAGGAAAGGGCCACCAAACAGCTGATGAACGTGGTGCCGGTTTCCCTGCTATTGATCTTGCTTTTGCTCTACGCCAATTTTGGCAATCTTAAAGATACGCTGATCTCCTCCCTGACGCTTGCCTTTGCATTTATCGGTGGGTTTGTATCCCTATGGATGACGGGGACGACATTTGGGATCTCGGCCGGTATCGGTTTTATTATTCTCTTTGGCGTGGCAACGATCGACGGAATTGTCTTAATAGGCGTCATGAAGGAAAACCTGCTGCACAAGATGGGCTTGAAACCTGCTATTTATGAAGCCGTAAAAAGCCGGATCCGGCCGATCTTAATGATTGCACTCATGGGAGCGATGGGCTTATTGCCAGCTGCCCTGTCCAATGGCATGGGATCTGAAATCCAGAAACCCTTGGCCATTATGATTGTCGGCGGTTTGATTATCTGTATGATTCTTTCGTTTTCCATTCTCCCGATTGTCTTCTACTACGCTTACAAAAGAGAAAATAGAGATTAAGTACCCATTTTTTATTCATTATATACTTGATAAAGGCTGCCTATCCGATCGGACAGTGCAGCCTTTGTTGTTTTAGTATATTAAAGCGATGCGATCAGCTCCTTATTTCCCTTCGCATAAAAATGTAATAGGACCAGGCAAAGCAGACCATCATGGCGGCGGTGAGTCCACTGATCTGGGGCCAGACCATCAGAAAACTTTCGCGAAAGGAGAGTGGTGAAGGGATGGCGCCCACCATCTGTTCCATGGCGATAGGGCCAAGGCTGCGTACCGAAGGCATCAGCAGGGTGGTCGTGGCATCGGTATAGAGCTGGCTTGGCGATAAGCGAAGCAGGTTTAAGATCAATTCATTGTAACCAAGATATTCCTGTTCGGAGATGTAATTGGGATTGGGTAAAAATGGTCGAATGGCCAAATTTACCAGGATAGGAAAGAATATGGTAAAAAATAGCCAGATGCCGATTGCGGTGAGTGCTGAAGTGGCCGGCTGACGAAAGCGGATCGACAACAGGATGGACAGGCTCAGCCAGAAAGCAACATATAGCACACTGATTAGAGTGAAACCCAAAATACGCAGCAATTCCTGGGGTTCTATCCGCACACCGGTACCAATGAGTCCGCCACCGATCATCAACAGGGCCAACGCGACAAATAATGTACCCACAACGACCAGTGGTGCCAGAAATTTGGCGAACAATAGATTGTCGCGGTAAATTGGTTGTGCCAGCAAACGGGTGAGTGTCCCATTGTTATATTCTGCATTGACGGCGTCAAAACCAAGGGCTATGCCCAATAATGGTGCTAGAAAGTTTAAAAAAACATGAAACGGCGGAATGGAATTGTCCGTTGTGGTCAGGAGCTTTAGATATAGAAATGACTGATCGGGATCACGCATATTGCTGACAGCGTCCTTGAGCCCCATGGAAGAAACATACAGGGATGCTCCGAAGGTCAGTACGATGAGCAGGATCAGAATAATAAAACGCCAGCTGCGGATATGTGCCGCGATTTCTTTGCGGACCAGCACCTGCATCGGAACGGATGGTCGGTTATTGATATCTTTTGAAGAAACCGTTGGATTTTTCATAGACAGTATTTGTTGTTATGCTGTTCTCAAAATATGTATTATAAATATCGTCGAGCTGGTAGTCATTGCGGTTTACGGAAACAATATCAGCACCATTGTTGACCAGAATGCGTACGGCGGCCGCGGTGGCATCGTTGTCGGTTATCAACTCGATCGAATGCCCTGTGATAGCAAGTTTGCGAATTCCAGGCAGCACATGGAGCGCTTGCTCAATTTTTGCGCTATCGCCTGGGGGCTGTTCAAGAGTAATGACTGTGCTGACTCCTTTCTGCTGTTGCAGGTTTTGGGCCAGGCTTTCAATAGATCCTTCGACCAGTAACTTACCGCCAACGAAAATGCCCACCCGATCGCATACACGCTGTACCTGGTGGAGGTGGTGTGAAGAAAGCAGGACTGTAAGGTTATGCTCCCTGCTGAGCTTCTTGATGAGTTCCAGGAATTCATCAACGCCCTTGGGATCAATGCCCAGCGTAGGTTCGTCAAGAATGGCAACCTCGGGAGCCTTGATCAGCACCTCGGCCAAGCCCAGACGTTGTTTCATCCCGCGGGAAAAAGCACCCGTTTTTTTATGCATCTCCCGTTCGAGTCCCACGACATGCAACATGTCTTTAGCGGCAGCTTGTGCATAGGATTCTGTAAGTCCATTTAATTCGGCAATGAAACATAGGTTTTCCAACGCTGTCATGTCCGGGTAAAAACCTACATTGTCGGGAAGGTAGCCAACTTTGCGTTTCACTGCGATAGGATTGCGCGTGGCATTATGGCCACAGACATGGGCTGTACCGGCCGTGGGTTCGGTCAGGCCCAGCATCATGAGAATACTGGTTGTCTTTCCGGCGCCATTGGGACCAAGTAGGCCAAAGATCTCTCCGCGATAAATATGCAGGTCCAACTTGTCTACGGCGGTTACTTTACCGTAGTTTTTGGTCAGGCCTGTCAATTGAATGATAGGATCCTTCATAATGATAGTCTTTTTGTCGCGCCCTTATCTGCGGCCGTATTTGCGGATAAGATAATACACCAAGCCAATAGCCAATACGATGACCAGCATGCCGATCCAGCCGGAAAGCAAAGAGGTCTTGACGATCATACGGAATGAAATGTCGGCGTTGCTGTTGGATGACTTGATCTCGAATTTGGCCGCATAGTCACCGGCGATAGTCTTGTCGGGAACTTTTAGGTTGACTTTGACGTCGATAGATTTACCTGCTTCGAGCTGTTTGATAGTCGAGGGATCGAAGCTTGCCTCCCATCTGCTGGGTAATTGGGACGTCAGTTCCAGTATATTGAGCGGAAGAGTACCTGTGTTTTTGACTTTAAGCAGAATTTCCTTGCTGCTGCCGGATACGACTTCGTCGCTGAGTCTTCCACTTGGTGTGGTCAGCTCAAGTGCATAAGAGCCCTTGACGACTGCTTCCAGATCGAGTTGTAGCGTATCTTTTGAAGATATGGCTTTTACGGGGATTTTATATTTATCGGGCTTAGCAGTGATGGGACAACTGATTTCAATGCTGATTTCCTGTACTTTATTGGGCTGCATCTGCAGGGAAGTCACTTGCGACCCTTCTACGCGGTAGCTAATCTGCCATCCGTCGGGTAGCTGTGCATTCAAGTTGTAGTTGACCAATTGAGCAGATCCATTGGTCAGAGTCGTGGTATAACGAAAAGGTTCATTGCTAGGGGCCTCAATATTGATCAACCTCGCTTCAAAACTGGATTTGAGCGGTTTCACGGTTTGCCCCGATAGATAAAGGCTGTTTGCCAGCACAATAAGTGCGATAAAAAATGGCCTGAAAGAAAAATGTCGGTCTGTGTTTGTAATTAGTAATTTTGTTAACATGATCCAATAACTAAAATTTATATTTAAATAGAATATTAGCTTTTAAAAAATGTCGGTTTGGGGTATCAGGTACCTTTTTGAAAAAACCGCTCCCAAATTAAAAATCAATTTGATAAAAATCAAGGGTGAAAGAAAAAAACAATTGTAAAAAAAATGTGCTTAAATGAACTGTAAGCCGATAATTTGTGCTGAATGCCAGAGCGGACTGCCGTCAGTCGAAATTTACTGACCGGAAGGTCTTCTTAATAATAGTCTTGGTGTTTTCTGCCAATTCATCCAGTGTGCAGTGTATTGATCGTAATTGTGTCTTCGGAACCTCTGTGTCGTTCAGGAGAAGATTGATGCGCAATCGCCGGATGTCCGAGGCCTCATGGTCACCAAGTAATTCATCAAATAATTCCTGAATAATCTTTTCGCAGCTGTTCTGGTCGAAACTGGCGATAGTGATATAACGTCCGTGGCAGTACATCTGTAATTCAATATAATAATTCGATGTTTTCATAATCTTTGTATTAAAGACTGAAAAATAGGTTAGCCTCCAGTGGAGGCTAACCAAGTTAAAGTTGCTATTTGAATCTTTAGGATATTTCGATCAGTCGTGGTTCTTTCTGCTTGGCCTCTTCTTTTTTAGGTATTGTCAATCGCAGCATGCCATTTTCATAGCATGCCCGGATATTATCCTGGTCGACTACATCCTTCTGAAGCTCAAAGCTACGCTGGAAAGATTGGTAACTGAACTCCCGGCGTGTGTAGTTTTCCTTATGTTCCTCATTTTGTTCCTCCTTAGCCGAGGATATGGTCAATAGGTTGCCATCGAGCGTCACCTTAAAATCATCTTTGGCCATGCCCGGGGCAGCAACCTCAACTTCAAAAGTATCTCCGTTTTCCTTGATGTTGACCGCAGGAACGGTGGTACTTGTTGATGAGAAATTTTTGTTGTCCCAATTTAAAAGCTCACGGTTAAAATTATCAAACATGGGCGAAAAAAGTGAAAAATTGTTCCAGTTTCTTTTTGCAAGTTTCATAGTAACCTCCTTTTAATGAAGTATAACAATAATTTAAATTTGCCAGCCGGCCGACTGTATTAAATAATCCACAAAAAAAATACCGAGCTTAAAAAACTGAAATTTTTGCACCAAAACTGCCAAATTTTACATGATAAATTGACAGAAAAAATAGAGCTTTTAAAAAAAATGGCTATTTGAAGCTTTTTTAAACTATTTTCAATTGGATCTTGTCCTTATAATAATCCATTTGATGGATAACTTAGTTATAAAGGTCAGGATTCTTTTATGTTCCTGGCCTTTTCTTTTTTTTGTGGGAAACTTTCGGCTCCGACCGATTGTTTATAAGATAGAATAATCGGCACAATGGACCGTACATGCTGTCGGACTTGACACGGTTGAATGTGTGCTTGTCGATTAGGGACTAGAGATTAGGTATTAAATTAAAAATTGATATATGAAACGGGAACAAATTGAAGCGTGGATTGCCGAGGGATATAACATTCTGGAACATAATAAACCCAAAATCGTCCAGGGGGATGTCTGGGAATATCTAAACAAATGTGATGGACAGGGCACCGATGTGTATGCGCTGTCGGAGTTGGCAAACTGGTCGAATCGGGAATTGTCGGAATTGGAACTGCGTAAATATGCGAAGGAGTACGGGCAATTGGGGGAGAAGCAATTCCTACGCAATGAAGCCATCCGAACGAAACAGTTTGATAAGTATGTTGCATTCCTCAAACTATTTTATCCCAATAGTGTCGAAAAAGAGCTTGAGGAAGCTAAATTTTTGGCAGAAAGGGTACAGCAGCTGACCAAAGCAGAGATGGAACAATGGGTCGTATCCAACAATATCAATGTCCTATTGTCCGATTTAAACTGTCTGGATGAATCGGCTATCATTACGGGAATGGTTGTCCCCTCCGAAGAACTGGTAAGTTATACCGATGGGGGATTACAGGATACCATGGACTGTCATGTGACGCCCATGGAATTTTTTAGCCACACGAACCACACTGCTTATTGGATAGATCCAAAAATAAAAGCCTAGCATCAATGCCGGGCTTTTGCCTGTAAAATGGCTCTCGAATTATCTTTTCCGCTTAATCGACGACATGAGTCTGTACGGCCTTTTGCCAAGGCTGACGACTCTGGGTATATTTTTGCTTTTTGCCAATGGCGTCTTTCTGCTGATCTGGCTTGTCCTCCTGTATTTTGCGCTGACTTTTACGAATCGTAACTGATCTAATGCGGATATTAAAATAGATCCGCTTGTTGTGATGTTATCCCTATCTTTAGGGTCAAATAGATTATAAAAGCAAAAAATGAACGTAAAAATAACAAAGTTGTTAAGTCTGCTGGTGTTGATTTTCTGTATGGGCAAAGGCTTGTTTGCACAAAAATTCTATCCAAGAAATTTCATTCATCTATATACAGATGAAGGGATTCCGGAAAATAAAGTTGCTAAACTAAATGCGGCCTATCTGTTACCTACGGGATTCCAGCGGGTAAATGATAGCCTCTATATACATCCGCAGACGAAGGAAAGACTGTCGTTGTCCACCAGACAGCAGGACAATAAGAATGAACTGTTGCTGACTTATATTACGGCCGCCGATCTTAGTGTTTTTAGAGCGCGCTTGCTTGATTATGAGCCTAAGCTTGAGCAGATCGATGCGAATACCTATCAAGCTACATTTAACAATCCGGTGGTTAAGTATATGATCGCCGGGGATACCGTCATTGACAATAAGCGGCTTCATGCCATAAAATTCCTGCTGATCTATGACAAAGGACAAAAATTTCCTTTTTCTTCGGATAATTACACGTTTCCTGTTACGGAGACTTATCCGCTCCAGCATACAACCTGGTATTTTACAGCCAAATACGAAAGATCGCCATCAAATTCGGAGTACAATGAGATGAGAATAATATTCGGCAAAGAGAAGACCGCCTACAAGATTGAGTTTGTGGATGATATCAATTTTAAGTTAACGTATACGGATCCGAAGAAAAAGACACATGTGTATCAGGGGCAATATCAAAACTACAAATCTGATATCTCCTTTTTTAACCGTCAGGGCGGATGGTCGGACAAGGATAAAACGGGTAGGGCACTTGCAACCCCCGGCGAACAGTATATGGGTAAGGAATCATTTTATGAAGATCCAAAAAAGTTTGCGGAGGAGGCAGGGACGGCCAGATACTTTCGATTTATCTTTTTAAATAACTACCAAGCTATTTACCATTCTGATTCAGGTCTGATGGAATTGAGTAAACAGGAAGCCAGGGAACAGGAAGATATTTTAAGTATGCCTAGGCGGGAGAGGTAAAATTGTATAAAAATAGGTATATTGAAGTCAATATTAACATACAATTCATAACCAAAATAGTAAATGATGAAAAGGATAGGTCTTTTAGTTTATACCGCTGTCGCTGTATCCTGTCACCAGACGATAAAAAGTG
The DNA here is from genome assembly GCF_003071065.1 of Sphingobacterium athyrii. Lineage (GTDB taxonomy): Bacteria > Bacteroidota > Bacteroidia > Sphingobacteriales > Sphingobacteriaceae > Sphingobacterium > Sphingobacterium athyrii. The sequence continues at coordinate 140,341 of NZ_QCXX01000006.1, forward strand.
GTCCCACTGCAACCTCAACGACTGCATCTGAACCTACAAAGGAGGTAATTGTGAATTTAGATTGGCTCAACGGAAATTGGAAGCGGGTGAACGAAGAAAAAGGAAAAGAAACTTTTGAAAACTGGGAAAAAATAAGCGTGACAGAATATGCAGGCTTTTCCTATACATTGCAAAAAGGGGATACCGTAAGCCAGGAGCAAATGTCGTTAATCGCAACGGATGGAAAATGGAGCTTATTCGTTAAAACTCCGGATGAAAAAAGACCTATTGAATTTAAGCTGGCAGAGCTTAAAAGCAACGAGTTTGTTTTTACGAATGATTCGATAGATTTTCCGAAACAGATCCAGTATTGGACCGAAAGTGGAAAGCTGAAAGCAAAAGTTTCTAATAAGGACATGGAAATTCCCTTTGAATTTGAGAAAATTCAATAGCTTAAATGGATTTTCATTAGGAATACGCTAAATATGTCTGGTAATTCCGGATGATTATATTTTATAAATGAGGAAAGACAAAACCTGCCGTTTAAAGTTTAACTGTATAAGTTTGGCATAATATCTGTTAACATAGCAACGTGTAATAATATAATTAATCTTAAATTGAAAAAAGGACTACAGGTAATGAGTAAAAAGTTTTTTGCCGTTTTATTGTTTTGTATCGTTACGGCATTTGTGCAAGCACAATCAATGAAAATAACACCGAAGGATTTTGTAGATACTAGCGATGAGTCCAAAAACTATGTTGTGTTGAATTTCGCCGGTAGATCACAAAACGATCTCTATAAAGCGGCGCTAAAGTATGTGAATTCCTATTATAATAATCCTGAGAAAGTAACGACGAAAATCGATGGCGAGCAAATTGTGATCGATGCGATGGAGCAGAAGGCTGTTTATACCACCTATTTGGGTTCAAAAACGTACTATGATTTTTATTATAAGATTACCCTGGATTTCAAAGATTCGAAAATAAGGTTCGCACCGAATTACAAATATTTTGAGTCGCCGGGCGGAGCTGAATACCCGTTGAACGGTACGAATAACTTTATGTCAAAAAATGCATTGTATGGTAGCAATGGCAAAGTGGCCCGAAAAAGCTTGCAGGAAGGGTTAGATGCATTCATCAATAGGTATATCGCTGAATTCTCAAAGGGAATCAACGATAGCAAGTCGAATGACAATTGGTAGAAAAACCACCAAATAATATATAATGAGAGAGCCTCCGTATGGGGGCTTTTTTCGTTTATGGGTTATGGTGTGAAATACGAAGCTATCAAAAGGAATTTTTAGGTGCTATATTATATAATATGCCGTTGTTCCATAACGATTGTGGCGGCCTGCTGCAAGTTGACAACTTCTCCGATGACAATAATCGCCGGATGCCCGAGGCTATTCTCCAGACTAGCTCGCACAAGATCTTTCGCTTTACATAACACCTGCTTTTGTTGTGGTAGGCTCGCGTGCTGTATAATGGCCGCGGGTGTATCTCCTTTGCCATAGAGTACATAAGTACGTGCAATCTCATCAAGTTTACGCATCCCCATATAAATCACCACGGTCGATTTGCTCTGGACAGCTAGTGGAAGGTCGGCTGATAGGCTGCCATCTTTTTTCATACCGGTCAATGCCCATACACCTTCACTTACACCGCGATGCGTGAGCGGGATACTATTGAGACCTGCGCCTTGCATGCTGCTGATTCCCGGAATATAGGTAACATTTATATTTTGGTCTTTCACGGTAAGCCATTCTTCAAAACCACGTCCAAAGAGGTAGGGGTCACCACCTTTCAAGCGTACCACTTGCTCAAAATTTTGACAATAGTAAAGAATAAGGTCATTTATTTCTTCTTGTGGTACGTATTTGCCATAAGGATGCTTGCCAACATAACGTTTTATACAGTTTTTATTCGCTATACTTAGGATTTCATCGTTGATTAAGTTGTCATATAGGATAACTTGCGCATTTTCGATCGCTTTATAGGCTTTAATGGTGAGCAATTCTGGGTCTCCCGGACCAGCTCCAACAATAAATAATGATTTTTCGGTTGATTTTTTCATGTTTTACCTGTTTTTACTGTCTTTATATATGTAAATGTATTAAAAATTATGATTAAAATCACAAAATGTTTGATTGTTTGTAGTTTTTTAATGAAAAAATATGATAAAAATCATCTTTTTGTTGATTATTTGATTTTTTATTTCATAAATTAGTGGCATGAAATCATGTATATGGTTTTTTAATAAAAAAATAGATGTTATGGAAAGAAAAATGATTGTAATTATCGGAAATGGTATGGTCGGGAATAAGATTTGTGAAAAATTAAAACAAAAATCTCCCGATCTAGAGATAACGGTGTTTGCAGAAGAGCCAATTCGTGCCTATGATCGCGTACATCTGACAGATTACTTTAAAATTTCATCGATTGATGAGCTTTTTCTTTCAAAAAACGATTGGTACGCTGAGAATAATATTAAAATTCATTTAAATGATCCCGTTGTTGATGTAGATTTAAGTAAAAAAGAGGTTTGTTCATTGAAGGGTGAAATTATTCATTATGACTACCTCATCTTTGCAACAGGCTCGGCTGCATTTGTTCCGCCAATTCCGGGGATAGAAAAGCAAGGCGTATTTCTCTACCGGACCATTGAGGATCTAGAATTGATCAAAGCTTATGCGGCGAAAGCTAAAAAAGGAACGGTTATGGGGGGTGGGCTGCTGGGCTTGGAAGCAGCAAAAGCCCTCGTTGACTTGGGTATTGAAGAAACAGCTGTCATTGAATTTGCACCGCGATTGATGCCCAGGCAGATCGATGCAAGCGCGAGCGCCCTTTTAGAAGCTAAGTTGGCTGAATTGGGGCTGAGCTGTCAACTGCAAAAATCCACAAGCCAGCTACTCGGGGATGAACATCTTACCGGTATTGCTTTTAACGATGGTACGGTGCTCGAAACAGATATGCTGGTGATTTCTGCTGGTATCCGTCCGCGGGATGAGCTGGCAAAAAAAATTGGATTAGCCATCGGGGAACGTGGCGGGATACTGGTCAATGCACAGATGCAGACTTCTGAGCCTGCTGTATATGCCATTGGGGAATGTGCGCTGGTTAATGACATGATTTATGGCTTGGTTGCTCCTGGTTATGAAATGGCGGAAATTGCTGCTTCTCATATCATAGGTGGAGAGAAATCTTTCAAGGGATTTGATATGAGTACCAAATTAAAACTGATGGGGGTGGATGTGGCTAGCTTTGGTGACCCTTTTGTCAGTGAGCCTTATGCCCGGACAATCCTGCTGGAGGATCGCAATAAGGGTGTCTATAAACGATTGAACGTCAGTACGGACGGTACGCGTCTGCTCGGTGGAATTCTCGTGGGCGAGGCTACCAGTTACAATATGCTCCTACAAATGGTCAACAATAGTATGCCTTTGGCTGAGCATCCCGAACTGCTGCTGTTTGGCGAGCAGCGCGAGAGCAAATCGGCTTCTTCGGGATTGGAAGCCTTACCGGATCAGGCATTGATCTGCAGTTGTGAAGGGATTACCAAAGCGCAGATCTGTGATGCTGTGACCACACATAATTGCGAAAATGCAGAGGCTGTTAAAAAATGTACCAAAGCTGGTTCGGGATGCGGTGGTTGTATACCTATGGTAAAAGATCTGGTCAACTATACCATGAAACAACAGGGGAAATATATCCGTAATACAATATGTGAGCATTTTGACCTGAGCCGTCAGGAGCTGTACGACCTGATCAAAATTCACGAGCTGAAAAGCTACGATCATGTGTTGGATGCATTGGGCCGTGGTCATGGTTGTGAGGTATGCAAACCGCTCGTGTCTTCGCTGCTTGCTAGCCTGTGGAATGAAATGATTCTTGGTAAGGGAAATGATGTGGCACAGGATAGTAACGACCGTTACCTAGCCAATATACAGAAAGGCGGAACCTACTCTGTCGTTCCACGGATTCCGGGCGGTGAAATTACACCTGACAAGCTGATCGTTATCGGTGAAGTGGCTAAAAAATATAATTTATATACAAAAATTACGGGAGGACAACGCATTGATTTGTTTGGTGCACACCTCAATGACCTCCCGTTTATCTGGGAGGAACTTATCGCAGCGGGTTTTGAAAGTGGGCATGCTTATGGAAAGGCACTGCGTACCGTGAAAAGCTGCGTGGGTAGTACCTGGTGCCGATTTGGTCTGCACGACAGTGTGTCTTTTGCCATCCGCATTGAGGAGCGCTATCGTGGACTGCGGGCTCCGCATAAGCTCAAGTCTGCTGTCAGTGGCTGTATCCGTGAGTGCGCCGAAGCACAGAGCAAGGACTTTGGTATCATCGCGACGGAAAAAGGCTGGAATCTCTATGTCTGTGGAAACGGTGGTAGCAAACCTCAGCATGCGCTACTCTTGGCGGCCGATATTGATAGTGAAACCTGTATCCGGTATATTGACCGTTTTCTGATGTTCTATATCCGTACAGCAGACCCACTGACGCGTACTGCTCCTTGGCTCAATAAAATGGAAGGGGGGATCGACTATTTGCGGAATGTGGTGGTGGAGGATAGTCTCGGAATGGGAGAAGCTTGGGAACAGGATATGCAATTGCTTGTTGATAGCTACCGTTGTGAATGGAAGGCTGCAGTAGAGGATCCCAATATCCGTAAACGTTTTGTACATTTTGTAAACGCACCTGAGGAAAAGGACGATACGGTACAGTTTGACATGATGCGCGGACAGAAAAAAGCAGCCGATTGGAATCTAAAAACTATTTAAACATTATACAAAAACCTTTTTAAAGAGAATCATATGGAAACGCAACTAGACACACAATGGCTTCAAGCCTGTAAAATAGAAGATGCTATCGAGAATGGCGGGGTTTGTCTCAAGCTAAACAATCAACAGGTCGCGCTATTTTATTTTGCACGCCGCAATGAATGGTATGCTACCCAGAATGAATGTCCACATAAACGGCAGATGATTTTAAGCAGGGGAATGTTGGGTTCGCTGGGGGATACGCCAAAGGTGGCTTGTCCATTTCATAAGAAAACCTTTGCACTGGATACGGGGGAATGTCTCTCCGGTGATGAATGTGCAATTAAGACCTATCCCGTTAAAGTCGAAAACGGCAACGTGTATATCGGAATGATCGCTTAGGGCTTTCGGAACTATTTAAATGGAAAACTTTTAACGTAAATAAATTATGGATTACATTAGCCCCAAAGAAGTGGCGGGAACAATGATGAATACCGCTGTCTACAAATCTTCCCTGCCGGTCCGGGATCTCCTGATCCGTGGTGCGCTTGCCGGTGCCTTATTGGCGATATCGGTGACGTTGGCCTTATTGGCGACTTCACAGACGGGTTTGAGCCTGGTGGGGGCATTTGTCTTTCCGGTGGGATTTGTCATTATCGTCATCCTTGGATTGGAACTTGTGACGGGAAGTTTCTCCCTTGTGCCCTTGGCCTGGTTTGAAGGAAAAATTAGTTTTAGGGTGATGGCGAACAACCTGTTTTGGGTATTCTTGGGTAATCTCTTGGGAAGTGTCCTTTTTGCCCTGCTATTCTGGGCTGCAAGCACGGAGACCGGACAGGTCAGCCAATTGGGTAATATCGAGCAGAGTCTGATCCTGATCAGTGAAAAGAAAACAATCGGTTATGGTGATCATGGGGCTGCGGGTTTATTTGCTGCTTTTGTCAAAGCGATTCTGTGTAATTGGATGGTTTGTATGGGCGTTGTGATGTCCATGACTTCCAAGTCTACTTTGGGTAAAATACTGGCCGCGGGCATTCCGATCTTTATATTCTTCGCGCTGGGCTATGAACATGCGGTGGTCAATATGTTTGTAATCCCAGCCGGAATGATGTTTGGTGCAAAAGTAAGCATCTCCGATTGGTGGCTTTACAATCAGCTTATCGTGACCGCTGGTAATATTGTTGGCGGTTTGTTGTTTACAGGAATGGCAATCTATTACACGTATAACAGAAAAGGACAAGTATCGACCTCGCAAAACTAAATAGTTATGGCTAAAATAAAACAAATCACGGTCATGCTGATGCTGCATGTGCTCTCGCTGGCGGCCTATAGCCAGCAACCCCCTGTAAAAGCCAGTTTATTTGAGGGTATTTTAGTGGCGGGATATGCAGATCACGGTGCTTACATTAACTGTACAGGGCCTGCAGTAAAATATAATTTTGCTAAAAAGGGGGCTGTAATGCTCGGATTGCTACCTACTTTAAAGTTAAAAGATGACAAGGTAGAAGAAGGGAGGCCAAAGAATTCTTGGATTACCCCGACGCTCGGGGTTGGTCTGACGCTGGTATCCGGACATATGGCCATCCAGTTGCTCGCTTTTTATAATGCAAAAACCAGTACTTCTGATGGGAAATGGAAATTGGGGATCGGAATGGGGTACAAATTTTAACGTTGACGTATAGATTGGGAAATATTTACGCTGGGGAGCACAAGATCATTTTTAAGTTGTTGGCTCCCCCTTTTTTATACTTCTTGTTCAGAAGCTAATCTGTTTAACTGCTGGAAATCTTTAATGAAAATTTTCTTTCCCTCAACCGTGATTGTTCCCATCGCCGCAAGTTCGCCAAGCATGCGATAAAAAGTTTCATAGGTAGTACCCACATAGGACGCCAAGTCTTTCTTGCTTAGTGCAAGACCAATGTAACCCTCGCTAGACCCAGCACCAAAAATACGGTGGAGCAGCAGTAGGCTCCAGGCTAATCTGTTTTTAACGGATAGTTGGACAAGATTGCACATCTTCTGCTCCGAGAGCTGTAACTCGTCAGCATAAAAGAGCATGAGTTGATAGCTTAGCTCAGAGTTGATGCGTAGCGTTGACATAAAAAAGGGTAGATCAACAAAACAGAGTTGTGTTGGTTCCAATGCGGTTGCTGAAATTGGATAGACAGCTTGTTCGGATGAAACGCCCCGATGGCCGACAATATCACCTTCTTTCGCGAAACGGACAATGATTTCCTTGTCGCTAAGGTTGCGGTGTACTTTGATAAGTCCAGATTGTACAAAATAAATACCGTGGACAGCTTCTCCTTCAGCGATAAACTGCTCGCCTTTTTTTACCTTGATCTGTTTTCGATGCAGATCGATCTGGCCAAGCCAATCCTTTAAAACATAGCGGCACATAAGGCAGGAGTGGTCACAGGTCGTTGCTTTTTTTGATTTCATCAATATTCGTTTCAGGTACTGAAGTGGTTTTATCTGCCCAAAGGTATTATCTATTCACTTAAATTCCTATTTTGTCTGCTATAAAAAAAGTATATAATGTTTTAACTTCTGAATATGTGGAATTGGATGAAATATTGCATCTTCATTTTAATAAATACCTTGTTCATGTGGTCATTTGGAATCATAATTTATTACTTTCGTCGGAGCACAATAAAGATCGATATGATCATAAAGCCAAAGGATTATTTAATTTTGATTGCACTTTGTTGTATGTCAATATTGCTTTTATCTTGCAGATCCAAAGAGAAACAACGTGAAAAGGAATTACGGATTTTGTATAGTCGAGAATTTGTTGATGAGCAATACGGTCAAGAAATGTACTTGAGTGATTTTTATAGACATCATGCGGCTGATTTTTTTGCTACCAAGAATGATACAGTTCCATTAGCGAAATGGGATACTCTTCTCGATGAAATGGCTAAGTTAAAGCGGTATAAACCTGAAATGAATGATATCTTGCACAAACATAATTATTGCTCAAATCTAGAGATTGAGTTTTTTGATCATGAACAATCCTTATGTCAATTATGCTTGAATCCAGATAATAAAACTTTAAGACTGAATTATTTGGTGTATGAGGCTTCTCCTGAACTAATTTCTTTTTTTGGTAACTACATTTCGCTGGATTCGGCAGTTCTCGCTGCGAGTGGAAAAAGCAACTATGTGAAAAAAGTTATGTTTAATGATCGGAGGGGGAAGTGAACGGTCAACAAAAGCGGATGAATGGGTGCGGATTACTTAAAAAATAACAGGTTATATATCTATGATGAAAATAAGAGAGATAAAGATTTTACGCCTGTTTACCCTTATTTTTTGTGCATTTTTCTGGGGCTGTAGCCATCATGCCGAAAAAAAGCAAGTGGGAGTAATCGATGATCCCAAAGATCTAGAATTACCTCGGAGCGTAGCTGATTCGCTTTGGCGTCGAGCAATTAATCTAGGTGATTTTGAAGCGTATCATACAATAGCTAATAGTAACATGTTGTTGACTCCTGATGAATATTACTATACCCTCCTAATGGCTAACAAGTATCAATGTCCTGAGGCGTATCTGAATCTATATGATATACTTACATGGAAAGGGACAATAAATGGAGTCGAGCTTGCAGGCAAGGATAGTGTTTCTCGGAATCAAGCCTTATTTTATCTACTTAAGGCTCATGAGCTTGGCGAAAAAAGTGCCATTTACTATGTGTATGAAGAGTTTGGCGATAGTATCACTCCACCTGAATCGATTACCTATTTAAAGAAAATTCAGAGATTTTACGAGGAAAAAAAATGATGATGATGAGTTTTTGGATGCAATAACAGATATTGGACCGTAGTAAGAATACGCCAAACCATCTGTTATTTCACCCTAAAACGTCGGGGATATTCACTGGTGGTATCGATGCTAAAAAATTCGTCGAATTTTTCGTTTGGTGTATGGGCATAATAGTCGTTAAGAAGTCCTAAAAATCCTTCGAGGTTAGGAGCGATAACATTGCGGTCATTGTCCCGGTTCCAATATTCAATCAGCTGTCCCTCTTGACCGGAAAAGATTCCGTCCTGATCATAGCAAATGTAACTACCGCTACCATTATGAAAAATGGGTATCCAACGTTCGTTCCACCAGTTTTCAATTTCAAAGTCGGTACCGATCAAACTGGTTAGTTCCTGAGCGATGCCAAGAGCTTCTTCCAGCGGAATAAACATTGAATTATTGATAAAGGCGTCGTAACAGGTGTTACGCTGTCCATTTTTCCACTGATAGAATGTTTTGAGGTCGTCTGGAAGCTGAATAACATATCTCTGCTCCAGAATCTCAAGTTCTTGCTGGTTCAACGGGTTTTGTAAATCCCTGTAAAAATCTGGTCTGAGATTTTTGATATGTAAATCTAAGCTGTCCAGTGTATCTTTCATCATGTATGTTCTAATATTCTTTTTAAAGTTAGATATTAAAATCACTTTCGTCAATGGGTTAGATTATCTTCTTTCGGCTGGTTGCTTTACAATTTTTGCCTAACTTTAATAGAGCAATTGATATGCATTGCGATATAAACAAATACGAAGTTGGTAGTTATGAAAAAGATCGAATTTATTCCACTTGTAGGAATTCATATTGAAGACTTAGGGCGAGTGCCCTTCGGCATGGACCAAGCGCAGGTACAGGAATTTCTGGGTGCGCCATCAGACGCCCTTGACGGTCAGTATTATTATGATGAGCTCGAATTACGGTTGGATTTCAATGACCTGGGGCAGCTTGAATTCATCGAAAGCATTAATGGCCCTTATCCCCAAAAGACCGAAGTCAGTATCTACGGAGTCAACCCCTTTCAGGTGGAAGCCGACGAACTGCTCCATATATTGAGTGAAAAAAACAGTGGACCTGTCGATGATGCTGAGGCGGGGTATTGTTATGCCTTTTTGAACAGCTCAGTTGGTGTTTGGCGGCAGATGACCGTAGAGGATATCCAGGAGGATATCGAAGCGATAAAGGCCGAAGGGGAATACGAAGAGAATGTGGATATGCTGCTCGAAGACTTTGAAAAAGCGAAGTTTTTCTGGACGATCGGAATTGGTGTTGAAGGGTATTATGCCGATTAATGGTATCGCTAAAACTGCAAAGACCCAAGGCAACGGTCTATGGATTGGAGGAAATAGCCTAAGATCGATCGGTTTTTCCAGATCATGCGAGCAAAATGGTGGATACGGATGATCTGGATGTTTGCAAGCCGTACTTATTGAAACGCCTGCCTAAATTCTACGGGGCTCTGTTGCGTGTTTTTCTTAAAGACTTTACTGAATGACTGCGGGTGCTCAAAGCCTAGCTCGTATGCTATTTCGCTGATCGATAAGGCGCTGGTACTCAATCTTAGTTTGGCGTATTCGATCATTTTGTGTTGTATATGCTGCTGGGTATTTTGCTGCGTATAGATACGCAGTAGGCTACCGAGATAATTAGGGGAAAGATTGAGCTGCTGGGCAAGCATGCTTACTGTTGGAACTCCTTTTGTGATCAGGCTGTCGTAGCTAAAATGTGCCGAGAGTATATTTTCGAAACGGGTCACCAGCTCCTGAGTGGATTTTTTTCGTGTGATAAATTGACGTTCGTAATATCGTTCTGCATAGATGAGCAGCCGTTCGATCTGCTTGAGAATCAGATCGCGGCTGAATTTGTCGATGTTGGATTGATATTCTTTTTCGATATTCTGGAGAATGTCAACAATTACCGCCTCCTCCTTTTCGGAAAGAAAAAGTGCTTCGTTGACTTCATATTGGAAAAAATCGTATGTATGGATATGCTTCGCCAGTTCGCTGTTCCACAAAAAATCGGGATGTATCAAGAGAATCCAGCCACTGGGTTGGGCACGGACCTCTTGATTAATCTCTACTTTCAAGAATTGTAATGGTGATATAAAAGTCAATACACCCGAATCAAAGTCATATTGTTGCTGCCCATAATTGAACCTGGCATTTACATTTCGCTTTAAACCAATCGAATAAAAATGCTGTATCCAACTTAATTTGCTGTCATTAATAGGATAGTGCACTTGACTATAATCAACCAAACTGATCAAGGGATGCTCTGGTTGGGGCAGCCCGCAAAAGCTGTGGAACTCCGAAAGGGAATGAAAGCGAAATGTATTCTCCATAATTGTAAATTTAGTTATTTTCTTTTTTTAATGTTGCTGATTTTTCCTTGCTGTCAGTTCTAGCTTTAGGCTATTGTGCAGTCTGTTCAAAACCTGTGGATACCGTATAGCTCTTCCATTTTTCAATCTCGGCAGTCAACATGTTAATCTTGTTTTTGGCTAGTTCAAAGGCATCTTCACCCATTAGGAAATGGACTGGCGGATGTGTCAAAGTGCTGAGCTCGATCAATAAAGTAGCTGCTTTTTGCGGATCGTTTGTCTGATTGCCATGGATCTGGTGTAAGTGCGCTGCTTCATTTTCCCGTGCTGTGACATAAGCTTCGATGGGATTGGCTGCGGTTTGGATTGATCCATCGGATAAAAAATCCGTTCTGAAATAACCGGGATAAACCAGGGTCGTGTGAATACCAAAAGGCTGCATTTCAACAGCGAGTGCTTCCGTAAATCCGGATACAGCAAATTTTGTGGAACAATAGATGCCAAAACCCGGGTAATTTCCTGCAAGGCCACCAATGGATGCAATGTTAAAAATATGCCCCGATTGCTGACGTCGCATATGCGGTGCGATATGCCGGATAGCATTGAGTGATCCAAAGACATTCACGTCAAAATTGCGTCGGGCTTCGGAGTCGCTGAGTTCTTCGACACTGCCTGTCTGCCCGTATCCTGCATTGTTGACCAGGACGTCGATCCGCCCGAAATAATCAATTGCCGACAGCACTGCCCGTGCGACGTCCGCATCATTGGTGATGTCGACTTCAAGGGGAAGGAAATTTTCATTTTCACCGATTTCTTGTTCCAGGGCTCGTTTCGTACGCGAGGTCGCTACAACAAGATAATCTTGTGCTAAAAGTTCCTTTACCAAACTTAAACCCAGTCCTTTGGAGGCACCGGTAACAAACCATACTTTTTGTGATTTCATGTGTTTTAGTTTAAAAATAAATTGATGCTACAAAGTTGATGATTTGGTATTTTTGGGATGTAGGCAGATCGACGGATCTCGTAGCCAAATCGTGGGTTTGATGTTTTTTATAAAATTGTATTTTCGATAGGCAATCCCTACGAACTGTGCGATGAGAGAAAAGATAGATACCGGGCATAAGTATATCCCGGTTGTGTAAATGTAAACTTTTAACAAATAATAACTATGGAAAATCAGGGAGCCTCTGTCGTTATAACACATCATATTTTAGATGACAAGCAATTGGAATACGATCAGTGGCTAGCGGAGGTTGTTCCGCTCACCAAACATGCGAGAGGATTTATAGACTTACAGATCATCCGTCCTATCCCGAAATTGACGTTTGTCTATACGGTAATTATCCGGTTTGATACTGTCGATAACCTAAAAAATTGGATGAAATCGGACACGCGTCGACGTATGATCGAGAAAGCTGCTCCCTTATTTCGGAAGCAAGACCGCTATCAGATCAAATCAGGCCTCGAGTTTCTTTTTGAAACAGCAGAGCAAGCCCATCAGGTGCCGCGACGCTGGAAACAATATCTTGTTACCTGGTCAGCAATTTACCCGCTGTCATTGACTATACCAATAATTCTGCTGCCTGTTCTCCGGTATTTTCATATTCCTCAAAATCATTTTTCTGATGGATTATTGATCTCCGGATGTATCGTTTTTTTGATGGTTTATCTGGTCATGCCCAATTATACAAAGATGATCCGTAAATGGTTAAACAAGTAACGGAAACGATGAAATACAGCTCAATTGCTGCGTAAATTTGAGTGTACAACGGGCACTGTATTGATTTGATCGCAAAGAAAATAAAACAATTTTTCCATTACAACACTTTGTTTTATAGGTAGGGCCCAATGCGATAAATAGCTAAACCGGATTGCGGCCCTGGGTGATGGTTAAATTTTAAATATCTTAATATGCTACAGAAGAATGATGTTGCGCCTGATTTTACCTTGTATGCGACTCCGGATCAGACAATTAAATTGTCGGAATTTAAAGGTCATAATGTAATCCTTGCTTTTTATCCTGCTGACTGGAGCCCGGTATGTAGTGATCAAATGGCGCTGTACAATGAAATGCTTAAATATTTTAAGAAATATGATGCAGAGATATTAGGTATATCTGTAGACAGCAAATGGTGTCATCTTGCTTTTGCACAATCCAGAAAATTGCACTTTCCACTGCTGGCGGATTTTGAGGCAAAAGGTGAAGTCGCGAAAAAATATGGGGTGTATGATGAGGAGGAAGGAGAATGTAAACGTGCTCTTTTTGTGATCGATAAAGAGGGTGTTATTCAATGGAGCTACCTATCGCCAACAGCGGTAAATCCAGGAGCAGATGGGATAATAGAAGCATTGGAAAATCTTAAATAGAAATTTATGTCATTAAAGCCAAAAGTAAACGATAAGGATCATATCCAGGGTAATGGCAATGCAGAGGTAACGATTGTCGAATATGGGGATTATCAATGTCCACATTGTGGCGCTGCTCATCCCATATTGAAAAAGATGATGGCCGAATTGGGGAGTCAAATCAGGTTTGTATTTCGCAATTTTCCATTGTCAGAGATGCACGAATATGCGCGGCCAGCGGCACTTGCTGCCGAAGCAGCGGGCCAACAGGGTAAATTTTGGGAGATGCATGATGCAATCTATGAAAACCAGTTAAACCTGAGTACAAGGTTGTTTATAGATCTTGCTGAACAACTGGGGCTCGATGTCGGGAATTTTAAAAGCGCCATGCAAGACCAAAGCTTGGACGAAAAAGTAGAGGGTGATTTTGAAAGTGGTATGATGAGCGGGGTAAATGGTACACCTACATTTTTTGTCAACGGCGAGAAATTCGATGGCGGCGCAGAGGATCTTGTCCGGATACTATACGAAAATTGATAATTTAAATCTTGCCTGAATTAGGATTGGGCGGATAAGATAAGGCCTGTTGCGCGTGTTGGAAGGTTCGTGGACAACCGATCAATCCAATATGCAATTAACGATATTTCGTTGTTTTTAAATGGAAAGTTTTTGTTTTAAATACCTTAAAAACAACGTGTTGTGTCTTATGGTTAAGTTGTTGTATTACGTATATTGTATAAATTAAACAATTAAAAATATAAATTATTCATCATGGCAACATTCAAAGTTCAAGACGGAACTGAAATTTATTACAAAGATTGGGGTACAGGGCAGCCCATCGTTTTCCATCATGGTTGGCCTTTGTCAAGCGACGACTGGGATGCTCAGCTGATGTATTTCCTCGATAAAGGCTATCGCGTAATTGCGCATGACCGTCGTGGTCATGGACGCTCTACACAGACTGACCAAGGGAATGACATGGATACGTATGCTTCTGATGTAGCACAATTGGTAGCAGCTTTGGATTTAAAAGATGCGATCCATATCGGCCATTCTACTGGTGGTGGGGAGGTAATCCGCTATATAACCAATCATGGGACTTCACGTGTCGCAAAAGCGGTATTAATTAGTGCCGTAACACCGACAATGGCTAAGAGCGAAACAAATCCTGACGGTGTACCCATGGGCGTGTTCGATGAAATCCGATTGAATACAGCGACACGCAGACAACAATATTTTCAAGACTTTACCCTTGCTTTTTATGGCTATAACAGGGATGGAGCCAATGTGCAGCAGGGGGTGATGGATAATTGGTGGCGACAAGGAATGATGGGGGGAATAAAAGCGCACTACGACTGTATCAAAGCATTTTCTGAAACAGATTTTACGGAAGAACTTAAGCAAGTAGCGGTTCCTGTTTTGGTTTTACATGGTGAGGATGACCAAATTGTACCGCTGGATATTACGGGTAGAAGAGCAGCACAATTGGTGAAAAATGGTACGCTGATCACTTATCCTGGATTCCCGCATGGAATGCCGACAACTGAAGCAGAAACAATCAATAAAGATATCCTGGCTTTTATCACAAAATAAAATGTGCCGCGGATCAAAATTAGTTTTTAAATAGTAGTGGGGCTGTTCTTTTTTAGGAACGGCCTTTTTTGTTTATTCTTTTAGGGATATAAATTTCTTACTTATACCAAGCTTTTTCATTTTGGACTGTAATGTGGTTGCTGGAATGCCAAGAATGGTCGCAGCACCATTTGTGCCTGAAATAAGCCCATTGCAGCGTCGCAACACCCAAAGGATATATTGTTTTTCAAAGTCTGCAAGGGTCTGTGGACTAAAGTCCGGAATTTTGTTTGCTCCGACAAAAACTGGGTTGTCTGATAACATGATGTTTTTTATGGTCGGACCCTCTGTCAAAAGAATTGCACGTGCTACAACATGTTCCAGTTCACGAATGTTGCCCGGCCAAGGATGTAAACCAAGACGTTGGAGCATTTTTTTTCCCATTTGCTTTGGCGGAACTTTTCCGGCATGTTTTTCAAGGAAATGCTGCACTAAGATGGGGATATCTTCTCTACGCTCACGTAAAGGAGGTAACGTGACTGGAAATGCGCTTATACGGTAATAGAGATCTGCTCTGAAGTTGCCGGCCCGTACTTCGGCTAGTAGATCCTTGTGCGTTGCGCAAATAATGCGCACATCTACGGGAATAATTTTATTGCCGCCAACACGCTCAACCTCTTTTTCTTGTAACACCCGAAGCAACTTAGCTTGTAATACGAGAGGGAGATCACCAATTTCGTCCAAAAATAAGGTGCCCCCATTAGCTTGTTCGAACTTACCGATCTTACGCTTTATAGCACCGCTAAAACTTCCTTTTTCATGACCAAAAAGTTCGCTTTCGATCAATGTCGGTGCAATCGCAGCACAGTTGATTTTGATCAAAGAATGCTGAGAACGGGTAGATAGACGATGGAGGTACTGAGCGACGACTTCTTTTCCCGTTCCACTTTCTCCTTGAATCAACAGGGTCATTTCTGTACTGGCAACTGTTTCGAGCTGTGATTTTATGATCTTTATTTGCTCGCTATTTCCGATTATTTGTGTTCTTAAAACCTCTGGCGTTGTAAAATCGGTTCGCACCGGGGCGGAGGATACAATTGGCGAGGCGAGTATTTTGGATGTCGTAAGCTGTACTGACTGGGTATTCATCCGTATATTGCCTATGGTAATGTTAAGTTGCGGAATAAGGCTGGTGATGCGGTTAATGAGTTGTAGATCGTTATCTGTCCGTTTTTTGTATTCCAGACTTAATATTGCCCAGCGTTGGTCATGCATTCGAAATGCCATGGATATAATTGCCTTACTGCCGCTACGTACCGCTTCAACAAGAATCGTAGGGAAGGTGCTTTCGGCTTTTAAAATCTCTTTGGGACCATGTTGAACTGGCTCGGCTGAATCAATGCAATGCTGAAAAAATCCTGCTTTGCAGCTCCACAAGTCGTTATTGATAACCTGCGTATTTCTTTTTACCTGTAAAAGTAGGCTATAGCTTTTTTCCTCTTTGTCCGCAACAAATATGTACAAGTTATCTTGATCCAAAAAATTTTGCAAATCTGGTTGAAGCGCCTCAAATGCCTTATGGGTAGATATTGTTGCCATTTTTTGACTGAGTGCTAATTGCTTAAGCTGTTCGCTTTCCCGTTTTCGTAAACGGTCGTATAGCGCTTGTAGAGCTGTTTCTGAGGTCATGTTTAGCGGTTATAAAGAAGGAAAATGAAATTTTGTTATTAATAGAAGTCCGATGTAATGCCGTATTTTTTCATTTTGGTATAAAGGGTGGAGCTGCTGATCTGTAAAATCTCTGTTGCTCCGCCTGGCCCAGAAATCTTTCCATTGCAGGATTCAAGGACCCGCAAGATATGGGCACGTTCCATTTCTTCGAGTGATCCCAATTTTTGGGGTTGTTTACCCCCAATTTTGGTTTGACCTCCCATATGATCTGTAAAAGCAAATGTGCTGATCATTGGATCTTTTGTCAGTAAAACAGTTCTTTCGATCAAATGTTGCATTTCCCGAATATTGCCCGGCCATGGATAGGCCTGCAGCTGTGCAAAAGCATTGGCTGTAAAACCCACAATGTCTTTGTTGAGTTTAGAAGCATATTTAGCCAAGAAATAATTTGCGAGTAATTCGATATCCTCTGTCCTTTCACGTAGCGGAGGGATAGCGATCGGAAAAATATTGAGCCTATAGTAGAGGTCAAGTCTGAACCGCCCTTGAGCAACTTCCTGTTCGAGGTTGCGGTTGGTGGCAGCGATGATGCGCACATTGATCTTGATCGGTAAGTCGCCGCCAACGCGGTCGATTTCTTGTTCCTGAAGTACGCGGAGCAATTTGGTTTGCGCCTCCAGCGGCAGTTCACCAATCTCATCCAGAAAGATTGTGCCGCGATCAGCTTGCTCAAATTTGCCGATACGGCGATTTTGAGCTCCCGTAAATGCGCCTTTTTCATGGCCAAAAAGTTCGGATTCGATCAAGGATAGGGGGATTGCTGCACAATTGACGACAACTAAAGGTTGTTGTCTGCGTAGTGAAAGCTGATGTAAGGATTGTGCAATCTTCTCTTTGCCTGTGCCACTCTCTCCTGAAAGCAATACCGAGGTATCAGTCGGAGCGACAAGCTCCACCTGTGACAACACCTCCTTAAAAGCGGGGCTTGTACCTACAATTTCCTCTTTGGCAGATTTACCAGTTGCCACTTTTACAGGCGTCTCCCAATCCTTTTTCTCTGTCATGAACCGTTCCTTGGCAATATCTAACATGATGAAAAGATCTTTCTCCCGGAAAGGCTTGGTCAAGAAGCCATAAGGTCTGGTTCCTTTTACCGCTTCCAAAATTCCCTGGTTTGTATTTGCTGATATAAAGAGAAATGGAATTTGTACTTCGTTAAGTCGCATGGCAAGGTCGATACCTGTTTCCGTTCCTTTTAATATGATGTCAAGCAAGACCCAGTCGGGCTTTTGGGTTTCGATGATTCCTGTAGCTTGCGTAACCGAAGATGCGATACCAACAACTTGATAGCCATGTTTTTTGAGAATCATCTTGAGATCGTTAGCGACGATAAATTCGTCTTCTACGATTAAGATCTTGTTGCCTTTGTGCATAAAATTTTGTCTTAAATTTCACCTTCTTTTTGAGAAAATTGGACGGTAATAAAAACGCCATGGTCTGATACAAGGTTAAACTCACCTTCGAGCTGAGAGGTCAGACCTCGCATGAGGCTCATGCCAAAAGAATCGTTTTCGTCCTTGTCAATATCTTCCTGCAAGCCCACACCGTTATCAGCAATACTGAGCATAAGATCATAGGGCGCTACCTTGATTCGTTTGAAGCTGATAAAAACCGTACCCTCCCGTTGATCAAAAGCATGTTTGATGGCATTATTGATCGCTTCATTAAGAATAAGTCCAACCGGTACGGCTTGCGATACGTCGAGGCTGATCTGATCCAATTGCATGTCAAAGCTTATCTTTTTTTCAGATTGGAAGCTATCTTTGAGGTAACCGGTAAGCTCCCGGATATACCACTTCATGTCAATGCGTGAGAGGTTATCGGTCTGATACAGTTTTTGATGGATCAAAGACATCGCATGCATCCGATTTTGGCTATTCTGGATTGCGCTGATCGCATCTTGATTATCTAAGTAAGCGGATTGTGTATTTAGCAAACTGATAATAATCTGCATATTGTTTTTAACACGATGGTGGATTTCTTTGAGGAGCCATTCTTTTTCAGCAATCAACTGTTTTAACTTTTCGTTTTGGGTATTGATTTCTTCCTGCTTAAGCGTGAGTTTTTGGTTGCTTCTTTTTTTAATTGTGTTCTGAACATAGAGAAACCCGACGAAGATAATAAGCACAATTAGACTGCCAATGAAGACATTCCGTATAATCGCTTCACGTTCAAGCAGTGATTTCTGGAGCTCACCTTTTTGTTTGAGCAAAACGATATCGTGATCCTTCTTTTCGGTATCGTAGTCCAGTTGTAGTGCGGTCAGTTCTTTTGCACGGTCCACGCTGTTGATCGAGTCGCTGATGGTTTTGAATGCTGCAAAGTTTTTAAAAGCTGATTTGAAATCCCCGCGTGCAGAGTCGGCCAGGTAATGGAGTTTACGTAACTCTGATACACGCAACAAACTTGTTTCTTTTGTCAAGGAGCGCTCAATTTCCGCTAAATATGGGTACATTTCCTTGATCTGACCGTTTGCAAACAGGAAGCTTGTAATGCCGATCATCATAATGTGTTTTTCCTGTCCGGTAATGTTTCCTGTCTTGTAATAGCTTAACAGTTTTTGATAATAGGGGCGTGCTTTTTGGGTGTCCTTGGTTTTGCAGTAAAGCATGGTATACAAATAGGCATAACGTATCGTATAGAGATCCGAAATATAGTCTTTTGTCACATTATCAAGCAGGTTCAACGCATCCGCGGTACGATTTAAACGGGATAATATCGTCGCCAGATTGAGGGTTATGGTATGGATAGCATAGCGGTCACCTTTTTGCTTGGCAATTTCAAATGCTTTTTGATAATTTGCAAGCGCCTCTTTATTGGATTTAAGATCATAATAGATTAGCCCGACAATATTATAAACGGCAGCCATATCATCTTGCGTTGTCGGCGTATTTTCGTTTTCGACAATACGGCGAGCTTGAAGAGCATATTTAAGTGCTTCTTTGAGGCGGAGGAGTAATCGGAGGTTGCCGGCTACGGATACCAGTTCCCTGCTGACGTTCTGATCCCCGGCCTGTTTTTTTAATGTGGCAGCGCGGTGTGCGGTATTTACTGCTCCTTTGTAATCACCATATCCGGAAAGATAACTGGAATGTTCCATCAGAATTTTAGATTCGAGCAGCTTGTCATTAGTCTTAGTGGCCTGTAGCAAAGCCTCTTTAAAGATTGCTTCTTTTTGATTAAAGGCTACGTCCTTGATATCCCCTGCCATGGATAAGTAAATTATTGCCGCAGCTTTATTGAGGCGATGGCTATGGGCAAAACGTAGGCTTGCTGCCTTTTGTTCTTTAGCAAGGGATGGTTTGCCCATCTCTTCCTGAATGCGCGCATCTAAAAGCATATTCATGGCGGCTTCGGTTTTGAGATTAGCTGCCAAATGCAGCTTTTGGGACCTTCTATTGAGCCATTGCGCACTGTCGAGGTCTTTTTTCAATTCACCGGGCTTTTCGAGATAACACTTTGCGGCCTCATATAAAAAATGACCTTTGCGTCCGGTATCATGCTCAAGGGATAAACTGTCCATATACCGGTCAATTAGGCCATTGTCCTGACAAAAAGCACTGTTCATCCAAAGGATAAATACGCTTAGTAAAAATTTGATTTTCATCAAGGTGGATATTAATTGGGTGCAAACGGACGATAAGTCGACGCTTGCACCGCTATTGTTTTTAAGCTTGCTATCCGTTAATGCTCGCTATCTCTGGAAAGAAAATAACAGATTAGCATTGCTATTCCTGCAAATATAATAGAACTTAATCCAAGTTGTTTACCGAAATAAGCACCAGCCAAACATCCAATGAAAAATCCCGATAGTGTAATCAGCTGTTTCCCAAAACTGACATTTGTCTCAGGGTTTTTAAATTTATTGGCAATCAACACACATAGGTCCAGTGAGGCCTGGGTCACATTGCCGGTCATCATGGTCGTCGGTCCATGTGTAGCTTTTGCAAATAATTTTCCGAAAGCATTTTGCATCCCCAGCGCAAACACAACAAGCATCACGAGTCCATACATGACTGTTTTGGACTCTTCGACTGGAAGCATAATTGCCAATAATCCTACAATTACGAGTAGCAGGGCTTCGACGAACAGAACGGTGTTTTTCTTGTGCGAACGTGAGGTGAGCCACCCGCCCGCCATGACAGCGGCGACAAAAACGGGAAAAGTGGCCAATTTGATCCAAGCACTGATATCTCCACCATTGATCAGCTGATAAGCAAAAACAATGAAGTTGCCTGTAACATGAGCCGAAAATATTTTGTCAGCGGCCACAAAAGTGACGGTATCACAATATCCTCCTACAAGCGTAAGAACCAGTGTGGTGATGTGCGCATTGTTTTGATTTTCCATAATTTTATTTTAAATGTGCGCGTAACATCCAGGCCATTTTCTCATGGGTTTCCATTAATCCTGTGATGAAATCACTTGTTCCAAAGTCTTTAAGCTGGGTGGCCAGATAATCGATCTTTTCGCGCAATGAAATAATAATGCTCTCGTGATCAACAAGCAAGTCACTGATGTATCCGCTGCTCTGGTTGGTCTGTCTGCTTTCTTCAGTGAGTTGAGACAATTGTAGGAATTGTTTTAAAGTTCCCGGTGCATAATGCCCCAATGTGCGGATACGCTCGGCGAGGCTGTCTATGATTTCATCCAGTTGGTTATACTGGGCTTCAAAAAACAAATGCTTGTTGTAAAAGTCTGGACCCTCGATGTTCCAGTGTGCATTTCGGGTTTTGGTGTATAACAGATACTCATCCGCTAATAATTTAGCGAGAAAATGGGCAGCATCAGCTAAATGAATTTCCTTTATTCCGATATGTGGTTCCATGTTGTTAACGTATATTTATTAATAGTTGATAGATAAAATGATCGATAGAGTAGGCTCCAGGGCCGGTCAGTAGCAGGAATAGAAGACATAACGTATACATAAATGGAATGTCTCTGACCTGAGGCGAATCATGACGGTGGACCACGAAATAGCCAACAGCGGTGACCCCAAGGGTTGGAAGTATAGCCAGCCTTCCACATAGTCCGAGTGCGATGAAGAAAGGTACGATGGTATCGGCAAATTGGGCAACAGCAGCATTAAGCTTCTCAGGGAGATGCAGGGGATTGGGAATCTGCTCTACCTGAGCTTCCTGGCTTTGCTTTATCTTCTTGAGGCCATGGACGGTAAGTAATTCCCAAGCGAATAGTATCCGAAAAATAAGTAGAGCGGTATTGTTGACCGCGGTACCTAAGTCGGTATAAAATAGTTTTTGAAGTATTTCCATCATTTTCTTGCGTATTAGAATGCAAAACATGAACAGCCTAAGGCCCCCCAGAATGCTGAATAATTGTTGATAGCAATATTGCTCATGCGGGCATGATTGTGGTTGTGTGCATGCACCTGGCAGCTGCCGCTACAAAGATGGACCGTATCCACAATATTGCTTTTTGTGGAAGCAGTATTGGGGTGATCGTGCTGGGGCGTTTTTGAGACACGATAGTAGCCACCATAACTTTTTGTGGGGGACCAGTCAGGTAGAACGGGGATAGGCGGTGGTGAAAATGAACTGAAATCGCCATCAGCGTAGACAATCTTACCTGCTACAATCGTCAGTTCGGATTCAATCGATTTGATGGCTTCCTCGTCGATTGTGAAATAGTCGCTGTTGAGCACGGTCAGGTCGGCCAGCATGTCCACCGCAATATCACCTTTTTGCTGTTGTTCTTGTGAAAACCAGGCACTTCCTTTGGTATAAAGCTGCAAGGCCGTCTGACGATCAAGTACACTGTTGTGATACAGTTGCCGTCCACCAACTGTTTTGCCAGCGGTAAGCCAATAAAGGGATACCCATGGGTTATAACTGCTCACACGGGTTGCATCGGAGCCACCACCGACAGGAACTCCCATTTCGAGCATTTTCTTGACTGGCGGTGTTTGTTCGGCTGCCTCGTGCCCATAACGATCGACAAAATATTCACCCTGATAAGCCATACGGCTTTGAATGGCGATGCCACCACCTAATGCCTTGGTGCGTTCGATATTACGTTCATCGATGGTTTCGGCATGATCAAAGATCCAGGCAAGTCCATCAAATGGAATATCTCGGTTGACTTTCTCAAATACATCCAAAAAGCGACTGATGCTTTCGTTGTAAGTGGCATGTAATCTAAAAGGCCACCTGTTGCTCACCAATAGACGGACGACTTTCTCAAGTTCGGCTTCCATGTTTTCATTGAGGTCAGGTCTTGGTTGTAGGAAATCCTCAAAATCTGCTGCCGAAAAGACTAGCATTTCGCCGGCGCCATTGTGTCGGTACATGTTGTCACCTTGGTGTAAGGGGACTGTATCAATCCATTGCTGAAAATCCTCATATTCATGTTTTGGTTTTTGTGTGAATAGGTTATAGGCAATGCGGACAGTAAGCTGATCCTCGCGGTGTAGGTCACTGATGACTTTGTAGTCATCAGGGTAATTCTGAAAACCGCCTCCAGCATCAATGACACTGGTGATCCCAAAACGGTTTAATTCCTTCATGAAGTGACGAGTCGAATTGAGCTGCTCCGCATAAGGAAGTGTAGGACCTTTTGCTAAGGTCGAATAGAGGATCATGGCATTTGGGGACGCAATAAGTAAGCCTGTTGGATTGCCTTGGCTATCACGTTCAATTGTGCCACCGGGAGGCGCTGGTGTATCTCTGGTATAGCCGACAGCACGGAGGGCAGCAGCATTCAATAATGCCCGGTCGTAGAGATGCAGTATAAACACTGGTGTTTCGGGTGCGATGGCGTTGATCTCTGCTAAGGTAGGCATACGTCGTTCTGCAAATTGAAACTCGGACCATCCGCCGACCACCCGTACCCATTGCGGATGAGGTGTTCGGTCAACCTGCTCCCGGAGCATGCGCAGAGCATCGGCTAAAGAGGGAACTCCATCCCAGCGTAATTCCAGATTATAGTTGAGACCACCGCGGATCAGGTGAATATGGGAGTCGTTGATCCCCGGGACTACGCGTTTTCCGCCGAGATCTATAAGTTTGGTGCTGGAATCGGCAAATTGCAATACGTCCTTGTCAGGTCCGACCGCGATAAATTTACCATCTTGAATCGCCACGGCGGTCACCTCCTGCTGTGCACTGCCAAAATGGGTTATTTTCCCGTTATGGAGAATGAGATCTGCTTTCATAGTCGTTGAGTTTAATTGTGTAAGGATGAAATCGCTTTTTTTATACCTTCACCTGCGGTTTCGAAGAATGCAGGGCCGGCCAATAAAGTGATCTTTTTTAATTTCGGCGATTGATCCATGTTTTTTGCACCCAACCATTTCTGGGTTCTAAAAGCATCAATGCTGCCAAGTACGATATTTTCTGCAATTAAGGCTGTCGGCGAGTCTATGCCGGCATCTTTGAGGTCGCTTGCAAAACTGAAATCCTCGACCCCTAGCCTAAGCGCTTCACGCATGGCGACGTGGGCAATATCTTTCATTTGTTCGGCATCGAAATCTTGACGGTTGCCCAAACCGATTAACAGTAGCTTTTTGCTTGCGAGTGTACCTTTTTGGGTTGGAGTCAGCAGAATGGTTTCGCGTGCGTGCCCCTTGAATTTACCCGATTTACGCATTTCGGTAAGGGAACCATGCAATGCCTCATCCAAATGGACAAGACCATTTAGCGCTGGGGGCAATGCAGGTGGTGAGATAAAGATATCACCTTCGGTGTATTCAAAAATACAGGCTATTTGCAATTCGCTAACTGCTGCCGAAGGGCCTTGCACCAATCCTTCAATGGCAAGTCCATCGACGTTGCCCCATATTGTGCTTGTTCCTATTGCTGTAGCTTTGGGGGCAACAGCGGTTGCTTGGGCATTGCTCTTTACAGGCGCAATTGCCAGAGCAGCAAATAAAGCAACCAGTGTCCATTGTGGTGTTTTGTTGTGAAAAAGTCTCTTTGCTATTTTCATATGATTAAAATTTAAAGGCTATCCTGCTATTGAAGAAAATTCCGTTTTTAGGTGTCGTAATGATGTCTTCAATGAATGCACCTGTTTTAAAATACTGGATCCCTGACACAAGCGAAAGTTGTTTGTTGGCAGCCCAAGTAAAGTTGGCTAGATAGGCTGTGCCAATGTAGCGTTTTCGGGACATTGAGCCTGCAAGGTTAAATGATCCGCTGGGTCTATAAACGCCGTCCTGAAGTGAATGGCGCCAATTAAATACCAGGTCAACCTGTAACTTCAAGTTTGCAAGCAGATCCAATGTGGCATAGGGATGGATATCGATCAGGTTGACCGGGCCGACCTGCGGACTGAATCCGAAATATCCTCCCTTGGGATAAATGGGATTGAAAGTCTGTAGGTTGCCATCTCCAGCCTTCTTGTCGCCTGAGATATAGTCGTTGCGCAGATTGATCGAAGGTTTTAAATAGCTGTCTTCGAAGAGGTAGCCGATATCGACCGAGGCAGTCCATGCGGATATTTTGCCTTTGCCAAAGGATCCGAACTGATAGGCTCCCTCAAGATTGTAAATAAAACCACCGCCATATTTCCATATACGGGTGCCAATGCTGTGTCTGGTTTCTTTGGCGGCATCTTCTTCAAATATTGACTGATCACGGTATATCCCAATGTAATAAAGGTCGATGTTTGCTTGTCGAGGCATGATGATTTTGCCATAGGCACCCCAAAGGTTGATCTGTTTGGACGGTTTGTTGTCAAAAACTCCCGCTTTAATGGTATCGGCCATCATCGCAAAAGTTTCGAGCTTGACTTTGCCTGAATTATAGGCAATTTTTGCACCTGTAAAATATCGCCTTGCATTGGGGCCTTCACCAACGGAGATCAGACGGCCAGAACCGTAGTCAAGTTCCTGTCTGCCTATGCGCAGTAGGAGCGATCGACTATTTCGTTCGAGGATTGTCCAATCGATAAACAAATTCTGGACATTCAATTGGTCCTCGTCGATCTGTCGGGAGCCGTTTTTGCGTCCATATTGCAAGGCTGACCGCAATTGTGTGAATAACCGGAAGCGCTCACCAAAATGGAGGTCTGCATGGAGGTTATAGCGCTGCAGTAGAAAGTTGTTGTTTCCAAGTTGTAAGCGCCCCCAGTCTTCATTGTTAAAATCCACGTATTCTGCTCGCGCCTCCCCCCCAAGAGATAGCCAAATTTTGTCGTCAGAGGCAAGTGGCATATATTTGAACCGCTCATAACCCCGGCGTGCTGAATCAGCGAGGCTACGATAATCTTCCTCAAAACGCATCAATTTGAAGCTTTGGGCGAAGAGATTTGGTAACAGGCCAAATAACAACAACAGAAGGGTCGCTCGACGGAAATAAGGGGCTATGGGTTGTTGTGGATACACGGCGTTTGGATTATAATTGTAACTTGTTTGGATGATGTTAGGAATGTTTGACCATATTGTGGGCGTAATGGATACCTAAGCCATAGCCGCCACCATGTTTTTTCATCAAGTCTGTTACGGCAACATAAGTTTCCTGACGTGCCCAGTCTCTTTGCAATTCTAAGAGGTACTGAACCGAAGTAATCGGTTTGACACCCCTATGAATCATACGTTGCATGGCACGTTCATGCGCTTCATGGCTCACGTCGCCACAGGCGTCAGCAATAACGTAAACTTCATAATCTTCAGCCAAAGCGGAAAGTGCCGGACCGACAATACAGACACCTGTCCATAGTCCTGCAAGAACAAGTTTTTGTTTTCCGGTGCCTGTGATGGCTTGATACGCCGCTTCATCTTCCCATGTGTTCATGCTTGTCCTATCGATGTATCCGCTGCTAGCTTGCGGGTAATAGGTTTCAATTTCCGGAAAAACCGGCCCTGAAAAGCTCTCTTCGGCGACAGTAGTGACGATTGTTGGGACATTAAATATTTTGGAAGCGCCACAGATTACTGCGACATTGTTTCTCAATTCTTCCATGGTAATGCTTTTGGTGGCAAAGGCCATTTGTCCTTCGAAATCGATTAATACAAGCGCATGGTTGCTTGGTGATAATAGTTCTGCTGATGGTTTCATAAATTATGTGTTTTAAATGTTGTTTTATGTTTCTTGAGAAGTTCAATTTTTCTGCCTGTTGTTTTAGTTGTCTATTTTATAGTGTATTAGGTGTTTTGTCTTTGTTTTAAATTTGACGATATTTCGTTAAATGACCTTTTCTTTAGATATATCTAATTAAATGATTTGCTAATGTTTGACTGTTATCCGTTTTTTTACAGCGGGTACACTCAAAATTAAGCGACCGAAATTTGCTGTTCATTGAACTAGTTTAAGAAAAGGGGGAAGGAGAAATTAATAAAGCGAAGAATTGCGGTATGCAGAGGTGTTGCTGAATTATGCGGAAGCGAAGCAGGAACTCGGAACATTCAACGATGTGGATTGGTCAAAGACCGTTGGTGCACTACGTGCTCGTGCCGGAATTTCCGACGGAGCCAATGTGCTGCCGACCAAAGTGGATACCTATTTGAAAAATACATTCTTTCCGGGTATCTCTAATCCTGTTATGCTGGAAATCCGCCGCGAAAGACAGGGGAGTTAGCATTGGAAGGATTCCGTTTTAATGATCTGAAACGATGGAAAACTGGTGAACTGATGGCTAAATTACAGTGGACAGGTATCTATATTCCTGCTTTGGAAAAACCAATGGACCTGGATCGTGACGGTACTCCTGATGTATTGTTTTATGATGCAAGTAGACCGGAGCCCACCGTGGAAGGGGTGACCAAGGTGAAACTGGGTGGTGCTAAAAACTCCCAGACAATGACTGCAGATAATCATTTGCAATGGGGTATAACAATGAATAGAATGTGGTACGATGATGGTAAACAGTACCTGTACCCGATCCCTTCTTCGGCGCTTGTGCTGAATAATCAATTGGGACAAAATCAAGGCTGGGAAAAATAACGGCTTAGTTCCCACAGTATACAAAAAGCACCTCTACATTTGAAAGGGCACTGAAAAAGTTTCTTAAAGGAATTTTTTTAGTGCCCTTATGGTTACCAACTGCCCTTTTTGTATATATTGGATCCATTATCTTCTTTCACCTTAAATATTTTAGTGGATAAAAATTGAATTAACCATTAAGTTTTTATTAGGCTTTCATTAGGTTTCCGTTAAGCATAGTGCCCAGCTGTGTATAGTATCTTTACGAATACTAAAAACCTTATACCTATTCAAGTAACTAATAAACTTTTTATGTTATGAATCATTTTTTTATTCAACCAAAGACTCAATATATGCTTCGTTGGAAAGCAAATTGTCATTGGTCAATTTTGCTATTGACTTCGGTAGCATGTTATTCGCCAGCCAGATCGGCTGAAATGAAAATTACCAAACCAATATTAAATCACCTCAATCTACAGGATTCGTTGATTTTAGTGACGGGGCAAGTAACAGGAGTACAACAAGGATTAAAGGGTATTTCCGGAGCTACAGTAGCTGTGAAAGAAAGTAAAGAACAAAGCCAAACGGACAGCAGAGGGATGTTCAGTATTCGTGTGCCGAAAAATGGCTCACTTGTATTTTCCTATGTGGGTCATCAAACACAGGTTGTTCCGGTGCACGGTCGAAAAATGTTAAATGTAACTTTGCAGCCTTCGCAAACCAGTCTAAATGAGGTGGTCGTGGTTGGCTACGGTACACAGAAGAAAGCGAGTTTGACGAGTTCTGTTAGTACGGTTTCGAGTGAGGACCTTGAAAATCGTGCTGTTCCTTCAGTGATCAATATTCTTCAAGGCCAAGCTGGTGGTTTAAATATCCAGCAGACCGATGGCAATCCCGGCTATGGTTCAACTTCAGTGGATATTCGTGGCAATAGCACTTTGTCGAATAATCCGGTTCTTTATATTGTTGATGGTATTGCTGTGAACAATATAAATTACCTCAACCCAAATGATATCGCGTCTGTCAGTATTTTGAAAGATGCTTCGGCGACGGCTATTTATGGCGCCCGGGCTTCGGGCGGGGTACTTTTGGTAACAACTAAGAAGGGCAAAAAAAATAGTAAACCAAATGTACAATATAGCGCGATGTTGGGGGCACAACGTCCGGTGAGACTTCCTAAATTTGTAGATGCGCCGCAATTTGTAGACCTGTACAATCAGGCCCAGTTGAACGATAATCCAAATGCTCAGGTTAAATTCGATCCCGAATTAGCTGAAAAGTACAAATCTGGAGCCTTGCCGAGTACAAACTGGATCCCTTATATACTTGACAATCGTGCAATGCAAAACCAGCATAATTTAAGCGTGTCCGGTGGAAGCGAAAATGTTGATTATTTCGTTTCGGGAGGCTACCTAAACCAGGGCGGATTAATTAAAAATGTGGAGTACAAAAGATATAATACGCGGGGTAATGTAAATGTTCAGGTATCGAAAAGGTTGAAACTTGGTGTTAATACAGTGCTGACCAAGGAAGATAAGCAACAGCCTGCTTATGGCATAGGCAATGCACTACAATGGTCCTATATTGTTCCTGTAACCGAATATCCGTATACAAAAGGAGGAAATGACAGAAGTTACCGTGGGGGTGCTCAGCCGAATGATATCATGACAAAGGGCGGGGTCAGTAATGAAAATCTTAACACCATAAATACGAATTTTCTTGCTGAATTTAAAATTCTGGATAATTTGGTACTGAACGGGACATATAGTTATAACTATACCAATAGTTTTACTTCGGCATTTTTTAGCAGATATCCGCTTTATAATGATAATGAACAGATCGTAGTGTATGTGAATGATCCCAATAGTGCGAGTAAAGTAAATTATGCGCAAAGCCATCCCACTGGAATAATTACATTAAACTATAATAAGACCTTGGGTGACCACGCGTTAAAAGTTTTACTGGGATATTCTCAGGAATCCGATCGCTATGATTACAACGCTATTACACGTTATGATTTCTTAAACAATTCCTTGGATCAGATTGATGCAGGATCATCTGATCCAACCTTGACCAATGTGTCCGGAAACGCAACATCTTACGCTGTTAGATCTTGGTTTGGCCGGGTAAATTATGATTATAGAGGGCGTTACTTATTGGAGGCAAATGCCAGATATGACGGCACCTCGGTTTTTCAGAATAAAAAATATGGCTTTTTCCCATCGGTTTCTGCTGGCTGGATTATCTCAGAGGAGAACTTTTTAAAACCTATCACGAATGTTTTAAATTTCGTTAAACTCAGGGCATCTTATGGCCAGGTCGGCAATCAAAATGCAAGCGGATTATACCCTTGGGCGAATACCATTGGACAGGATCGATATATTCTGAATAAAAATAGCACCACGACCACCTATTATAATAATTCGCCGAATCCAGATTTGACCTGGGAGGTCAAAACTACTGCAAATGTTGGGTTGGATTTCACATTTCTAAATCATATTGATGTGAACGTGGACTTATTCAGAGAACGAACATCAGGAATTCTACGATCGCCCGTTGTGCCAAGTACTTATGGGATTGGAGCACCTCAGCAAAATGTCGGAAAGTTACAGAATCAGGGTTTTGAGGTAAATATTGCCTACAAGAACCATGTCAATGATTTTCATTATCATGCTTCCGTTAATTTCTCTGATAATCGTAACAAAATCCTTGATTTAGGGGGAACCGGCCCCAGTTACGGCGATAACCCGCTTATCGTGGGACAATCGAGATGGATCTGGTATGGCCTGAAAGCAGAGGGGCTTTTTCAATCAGTAGACGAGATAGCGAATCATGCAACCCAGACCCCAAGAAATATCCCCGGGGATATCAAATTCAGGGATGTCAATGGGGATGGCAAGATTACGCCTGATGATCGCGTGATTTTGGGACAGGCAACTCCTCGGTATCGTTATGGAATTAATTTGGGTGGATCCTACCGTGGATTTGATATCGGAATATTATTGCAGGGGGTTATGAGCAACCTTGCCCGTGTCAGCGGTGGAGCTCAAGTGCCTTTTTTTTATAATGGTGATGGAAATATGCTGGAATCGCAGTTAGATTATTGGTCACCGACTAATCCGGATGCACGTTATCCCATATTGCGTACAGATCAGTCCATTAATAACAGTCAGTTTTCGAGTTGGTGGTTGTTTAATGCTTCTTATCTGCGTGTTAAAAATATTCAATTGGGCTATACGATGAATAGCAAAATTGTAAACAAGCTCGGTCTTTCCTCTTTGCGATTTTTTGCATCGGCGGACAATCTATTCGTTTTTACAAATAAAGATTTTCCAAAAAGTTTGGATCCTGAGATCTCGAATTATGGTGATGGATCCAATTATCCACAGGTTAGAAATCTGAGTCTGGGTCTAAATCTATCGTTTTAAAAGAAGGGAAAGTTGATTTTTAGAAATATAAAATAATGAGCAATCAAATGATAAAGTTAACACAATTATTAGGTGCCATGGCGCTCTGTATCATGACAGGAGCTTGTAACAAAAATATGTTGGATCATGTTCCGCTGAATCAGATCACAGATGAAACGTACTGGCAGTCTTCGGAGGATGCAGTGATGTTTGCAACTCGAATGTATACCTTTATGCCCCAGGATAATTTTGTATATTATGAGGGAATGAGCGATAACGGTATTAGCAATGATCCGACAACAAAACGCTTTGGCAATAGCACCCAAGATCCGACCATCAGTGGAAAAGAATGGAATTATTCTCCCATGCGACAAGCATTCAGTTTTTTTGAGCACGTAGACCAGGTTCCGGGCATGGAGGTCAATCTGAAAAAAAGATTGATTGCAGAAGTCAAATTTGTCTTAGCATACCGCTATTTTATGATGACTACGCTCTATGGGGATATTCCTTTTGTTAATAGTCTGATTAAAGATCCAAATGAAGCAGATCTACCTAAAACTGCTAAATCGGAGATTATAAAAAATGTTATTCAATGGCTGGACGAAGCCGCGGCAGATTTACCTCAGTCTTATACAGGTGCAGACTTGGGGAGGGCGACCAAAGGTGCGGCAATGGCCCTTAAAGTTAGGGTATGTCTTTATAATGAACAGTTTAGTCAAGCGGCAGCTACTGCCAGAGAACTAATGGCGATGAAGACTTATAGTCTTTATCCGAATTATTATAATTTTTTTCAAAAGGACGGTGATTATTCGGCAGAGGATATTTGGTCCTTTGGGTATACTTTGTCCGTTAAGCAGAACAGCCTGAGAGATATTCTGGGATCTCAGGCCTTGATGAACGGTCGTAATATTCTTGGGCCTACGGCCGAATTGGTAGACGATTACGAAAGTAAAAATGGATATTATCCTTTCACGAAGGATCCTGGTTATAAGTCAACAGACCCCTTTGGCAATAGAGATCCCAGGCTAAGGGGGACGATATTGTGTCCGGGGGACATTTTCCCTTATCCTTTTTTTTCCAATATAAATCAGTATGACCCATTTAATAATGCTGGTGACAGAATCGGTGGTGACCTTGGCTCACGGACAGGTTTTTCATGGGCCAAAAATGTAGACAGATATGATTATGTAAGATCCGGAACAAACAATTGGAAAGCTTTTCGTTATGCTGAGGTTTTATTGAATTATGCTGAAGCACAAAATGAGTTATCAGGACCTTCAAATGAGGTTCTCGCTTCCTTAAACCAAATTCGGACGAGAGCAAATATGCCATCTGTCGAGCAGACTTTTGCATTGAATGGCTGGGCAATGAATCAATCTGGTT
Organism: Sphingobacterium athyrii; assembly: GCF_003071065.1. Lineage (GTDB taxonomy): Bacteria > Bacteroidota > Bacteroidia > Sphingobacteriales > Sphingobacteriaceae > Sphingobacterium > Sphingobacterium athyrii. Next base: position 172,524 of record NZ_QCXX01000006.1, read on the forward strand.
TACGTACTTTTATCAGACATGAACGAAGGATAGAATTAGCAGGGGAGGGGCTTCGGTATTTTGATATACTGCGCTGGAAAATCGGAGAACAGGTTCTGCAAGGGCCTATATATACAGTTCATGCTCCGGATGGCATTGCCTCTATAAGTACAGAAAATGGCCATAAAAATAAATATTTGAAAACTGTAGTTGACACACGGTATTTTAATAATCCAAAATTTTACGTCTGGCCGATACCTCAATCTGCAATTGATGCTTCTAAAGGGGTATTGGTTCAGAACCCGCTATGGAAATAAAGGTAATGGTAAAAGGTGAAAACGAAAATTCCCGAGACGCTTTGCGATCGGGAATTTTTGCTGTTTTATATAGCGGGGAATCGTCTATTTCTACCTTCTTTCTTGGTAAACACCGATCTCATTTACCACCGCATTATCCTTCTCGGGATGGATATTGAAGCGTAATTTTTCTCCAAGGACTTCGTCAAAACGAAAGATCTTAATTCGGCCTTGTTGCACCGGTGTGGTTGAAATGGAATGCCATTTGCCACCTTTGAGGTAAGATAAACTATAGTGCGATGGGTTGTCTTTACCTTCCGTGATAACCACGCTATTGAAAGCTTTGCTACGCTCAAAATCCAATTCATACCATACTTCTTTTTTAGCCTGTGGATTGGATACCCAGGCGCTACCAAAATTATCATCATTGGCAAAATCCATAATATTCATATCCTCACCCCAGCTGCTGTAAGAAGCGACTTGTTTGGCAATATTGTGATCGACAATTGGAGCCTGATAGCTTGGTAAGGTGCTGTAATTAGGTTTGTTTTTGTACAATGTACCGATGGTTTTTAAGGCTTCAAGTGCGTTTTGATCCATTAAACCATCACTATTGGGAGCTACATTGAGCATAAAGTTGCAATAGGCATTGTTGTAGGGGATAACGAATTTTTCCACAAGTTCTTTCACATCCTTTACTGGAACGGTTGGAAATGATGTTTTCCAGAACCAATTTTGCTGTAGGGGCAAACAGGCCATGGCGGGCAGTTTATTATGTTCTTTGGAGATAAATTGTCCCGCACCCTGTTCATAGGATTTGATGTCGGTATAAAATAATGCATCACCCGGATATTTAGCCGAATTGAGATCCATCAATAGGCATTTGGGCTGTAATGATTTGACTAAATAATAAATATCATCGAAAGGAACATCATCGTACGAAATGCGCGACCAAGGGGCATCCCAACCATCGATAACCAAAGCATCGATCTCGCCATATTGTGTCAATAATTCTGTGAGCTGATCCTTAATCAACTGGATATGGGCTTTGGTGATCGTCTTTGGGCGTATTCCCTGATGCATGTCCAGAATGGAATAATAAAGCATCACGCGCAGGCCATTTTTACGGAAGGCATCGGTAAACTCCTTTACCACATCGCGGTGTAAAGGGGTGTTCATAACGTTATAATCCGTGGTTTTGGTTGCCCAGATCGGGAAACCGCTATGATGTTTGGTGGTGAGACAGCCATAGGTCATATTGGCCGATTTAGCTGCCTTGGCCCATTGATCCGCATTGAGTTTCGGTGATTTGAACAGTTCCAAAGGAGCATTGGGATCAGACCAGTCCTGTTCCATAAAGGTAGGCATGCCATAGTGAATAAACATTCCAAATCCTAAGTTAACAAAATCGAGCTGGCTCTGCTCAAGAACTTTTTTCGAAAAACTGGACTGTGCGAATAGTGTATTACCCAACAAAAGGTAAAATAGGCTGTAAAGTAGTGTTTGTGAAATTTTGGACATAATTTGCTAATTTGTTATACTATAAAAGTACAGTTAATCGGGGTATCATCGGCCTAACGAAAGCTTAATGAAAGCCTAATAAAAACCTAATAGGTATCTTGAATCGGTAAATAGATGCTATTTTTAAACTATGAATAGCCTCAATAGAAATATATATCCTTGGGCATTTGGGACAAGTTTCTTGATCTTAACGGCCCTAATCGGCTTTTTGATTTTCAATACCTATCAACTTGAAGATAAAAACTATCAGATTGGACAGCTCAATCTGATCCAAAATGAATATGGTACAGCCATTATGGATGATAAGATCTTTCCCGGGGGGGATGCTGTATTTCAGGCGGAACTGGTTCCGTATCTGCAGACTTGGTTTAGGAAAGTCATGGCCCATTCGCCAGATGCACAACAGTACGGCAAGCAAAGGATGGAACAATTTCTCGCTAGCATGCGTAAAAAACAGTCGCTGGACAGCCTCTTTTATCAGATCGTTCAGCAGCAGCAGCTCGATACAGCACTGGTTTATTTATTTCATTTTGATGAGCTAGAACTCTACAATCCAATAGACAGTACCTGGAAGGTGTTTTATAAAAGTACGAATGCTAATTATATGTCGGCCATCAGTGGCTCACTCAAACAGGGATCGCTCAACAATCGGGTATTCCAGTTGGCCGTCAGCGACAGAGCTCCGATTCCTTATCGTTTTACTTATAGTCTCTATGTGGATTATGAAAACCGGAACTGGCGGATCATACAACAAATGGCGCCCGTATTTTTACTTTCCTTGGCTTGTATAGCTCTTATTGTGCTGCTGAGCTATAGAACCTACAGAAATTGGGTCAATCAACGTAAACTTGTCGATCTGAAAACAAGTTTCCTGAATCATATGCGGCATGAATTCAATACACCATTGACAACAATTTTGGTCAGCGCGCATAGCCTGATCGATCGGGAGACTGATCCGGACAATAAAGAGGTAGCTCAGTTGGGGCGTGTGGTCGAAAGGCAGGCAAAGCGGCTTAAGGACTATTTTGAACAAGTGATGGGATCCGTCGCTTTGCAGGAGCAGCAGGCCAAAATTGTACAGGTTCCCCTTGACTTATTTACAATGGAAATCTTACACGAACTGCGACTGCGTTACCAAGGAGAAATTGAAATTGACTATACGCCACTAGGGGAGGAGCTGTTATTGCAACTGGATGAAGGGTATTATTTTTCAATACTTGACAATCTGATCTCAAACGCCATCAAATTTAATGACCATTCCACCAAGACCATTCGATTGAGCTGGGAGAGGAAAGTTGAACAATATTGCCTGAAGATTGAAGACAATGGGCGGGGAATTGCTCCATCGGATAGGAATGCGCTATTTACGGCCTTCTATCGCGGACAGTCTTCGGGGGGTAAACCCGGACTTGGATTAGGATTATACTATGTAAAATCTTGTTTGGATCGCCTAGGTTGGAAAATCTGTTTGGAAAACAGGCCCGGGGGCGGTACTATTTTTTATATTTACATTGACAATGGGGATTTCAATAGCAAAAAAAAGGATTGATATCCTGCTAATCGAGGACGAACCTGATCTGGGCGAGGTTTTCTCACGCTATCTCCGCTACAAGGGATTTAGTGTGGTGTGGGCTTGCACAATGAAAACCGGACTGGAAGCCTTTGAGGAGCACGTGGCTAAATTGCTGATTATAGATGTGCAGCTACCGGACGGAAATGGTTTTGATCTCGCTCAGGATATTGTGCAACTGAAGAAGGGACAGCCGATTTTCTTTTTGACAGCCCTGCACGAACGAACTTCACGCCTCCAAGGACTGTCCCTGGGGGCGGTGGATTACATCGCTAAACCCTTTGATATGGATGAAATATTGCTTAAAATTCGCAATTTATTGGCCGTAGCTGCGGCTCCTGTACCGGATGATGTGTCTGAGACCGGACTGCGGATTGGTCAGCTGTGGCTCGATATGGAGCGTTATAGCTTGTCGGATAGCGAAGGAAAAGCACAAAAGCTGACCATCCGCGAAGCTGAACTGCTTCGCCATCTGATCTTACATAAAAATCTGTTGGTCAACAAAAAGGATCTTCTTTTGTTATTCTGGGGGAATACAGATTTTTTTAATGGCAAAAGCCTGGAGGTTTTTATTTCGCGTATTCGTAAATTGCTGCAGGTCGATAAGATGCTACATATCGAGAGTATCTATGGTGCCGGTTATATTTTACATGAAAATAAGTAGGTTTGACAATAATGATATGATGTACGCAAATATCCTCAACAATGTTTCCAAGTGTATAATACTTACAGAAGAAGAGATAACACAATTTACTGATTTGTTGACTACACGCAAAGTCCCCAAGAAAACCATGCTGCTGCAGGAGGGGGAGATCTGCCAGTTTGAAGGATATCTCCAGAAAGGCTGCGTTCGGATCTATTATCTTGATGAAAACGGTTTTGAGGTAACCTTGGCCTTTGCAGTCGAAGATTGGTGGATCAGTGATATCGCCTCCTTTCATTACCAAATACCGTCGAGTTTGTATATGGAAACATTGGAAGAATGTGAATTCCTTATGCTGACTCCGGAGACTAAAGAAAAACTGCTGGATACTATTCCAAAGTTTGAACGCGTCTTTCGTATGCTGGTACAGCGTAGGCTTGCTGTGCTACAAAATAGGCTGATCCACACCATGGCCAAACCGGCCACTGAACGCTATCTTGAATTTATCGACTTATATCCAACGATATCACAACGGGTGCCACAATATTATATCGCGTCTTATCTCGGTGTTTCACCCGAGTTTGTCAGTATAATAAGGAAAAGACTTGCTACAGGTAAGTAAGATGCGCATGGTGTCTTTTTTGATGATTAAAAGTGTGGAAAGCACCACTTCGGCCTGTATTGGAAAGAGGAGGTCCATACAACAGTACGAAATAATGGTGGGCTAATAATCTTTGTCGGCAGCTTGGCGCAAGGTCGAGAGCACAATATTTTTTTAATGAGCTTTTGGGAACATATCATCTGAGCCGTATGGAAAATGAAAATTCAAAAAAGCAAACAATATTTGTTATCTTGGGAATAGGTTCCGCTTTTCGTACGAGGACGGCTTATTGCTATATGAATTGATAAAATTGAATATGATCAATATGGAGGAAAAAGATTTTGGAAAGGCTTTTTTATATTCCTGTTATGTGGATAAGGCTTTTGGTCATGAACAGTTTATCCCTGAACATGCGGTGCTGTTCCAGCTATCCGGTGAGACACATTTTGACCATGAAAAGGGAAAGCTGGTGACAAAGGAAGGGCAGATATTGGTCGCCCGGAGAAATCAACTGGCAAAGGCGTTCAAACACCCTTCGAAAAATTCCGCTTATCAGTCTATCTCCATCATGCTCCATGCAGACCGGCTCAAGAAATATGCCCTGGACCATCAGCTCTCTTCAGATAAGAAGCAGCAGTCGGATACGAATATTCTTTTGGAGGGTGATGTCTTTATCAAAAGTTATTTTGAATCATTGGCGCCTTATGCGGAGGCTTCGGACCGTGTCAGCCCTCAGATGGAAACCATCAAGATCTACGAACTGATCACCTTGTTACTGGAAAGATATCCATTCCTAAAAGACCTGTTGTTTGATTTTTCCGAACCGTTTAAGATTGACCTGGAGGAATTTATGTTGAAAAATTATAAGTATAATGTTCCTTTGGAGAATTTTGCCAAATTATCCGGTCGTAGCCTAGCAAGCTTTAAACGCGATTTTGAAAAGATATTCCGCACCTCGCCCCGCAAATGGCTACAGGAAAAACGTCTTTCGGAGGCATACTATCTGATTGAGAATAAGCGGAAAAGACCTGTGGACATTTACCTCGATCTTGGTTTTGAAAACCTCTCCCATTTTTACGCTTCCTTTAAAGAGAAATTTGGAATAACACCAGCGACAATTAATTCAATCGCTTAATCAGTTTTTCCACCAGTAGCTGTGGCCACTGTCGGTATCATCCAGATCAACTACTTCACCGATGCGTGGGGTAAGCAGGGTTTGTTGCTGTATTGATGCTTCTTTGGAAATACGCTCTAAGGGTTCGTACCAGGCATGATTGGCTAGGACAAATTTGGAGGAGTGCACGGGTAATAACTTGGCTGCCTTTAAATCTTTTGCCGCCTGCACCACTTCTTCGGGCATCATGTGGATGTATTTCCAACTCATGTCATATTGTCCATTTTCGAGTATGGCCAAATCAAATGGGCCAAGTTTATCACCGATTTCTTTAAAATGGGTATCGTAGCCACTGTCTCCGCCAAGGTATAATCTGCGGCTTGGCGTCACAAGCACATAGGAGGCCCAGAGTGTGTTAGCCGACCAGATGCTGCGACCGGAGAAATGCCGTGCCGGTGTGACTGTTACATGAAATCCATTTCCCAGATCGATCTCTTCCCACCAATCTTTTTCAATAATCTGATCGTTACGATAACCCCAATATTCCAGATGTTCACCTACGCCAAGTCCCACGATTATTTTGCCGACTCGGGGTTGCAGTGCTTTGAGCGTTTTGTAATCCATATGATCGTAATGATCATGGGAAATAAATAGATAATCGATGGCTGGAAGCGCATCCGTTGTTGTTACATCAGCGCCCGCAAAGGCTTTGCCACTGCCCGGTATAGGCGAGATGCTGCCGCTTAGTACCGGATCGACAAGGATAGTTTTTCCGTCTGCACGCAAAAGATAGGAGGAGTGCCCCAGCCAAACCAAACCATGGGATCTGGTAAAAAGACTGTCCCAATTGACTGGAACCGAAGGTATCTTATGTTTGGGGCTAGTCTCGCGTGATTTTTTGAAGAAATAATCGGAAAGGGCTACCGTCCAGCTTTGTGTCAGCTGTGGTGTTGGGCTGCTGTTGCGAAATTTTCCATCCTTGAATTGCTTCGATTGTTCGATACGTTTAAGTCTTTCGCCTGAGGGTCTTTTACCAAATTGGGGATGCATCATATAGCCGGTGATTAATCCGATGAGAACAACAAGCGTTAGGGCTGACCATTTCAAAAATCGGAAGAAGCCTGCGGCTTTGTGCTTTGTTTTCATCTTTACTTGTTTTTACAATACAAAAATAAGTAGCCCGGTAATCTTTTGTTTTTGTGTAAAGCTCAATTTTAATGTGCTGTACGGCTCATGGTCCTCCGTATGCGTTTACTGCATTGTTCAAGATAAAGTTACCGTAGATCTATTCAGCTGGTTACAGAGGTTTATTAACGACAGCTAATATTTTTTTGCTATCCGGTAGCTTTATCCGTGTTAATCATGTATCAGTTTTATTAGGTTTAAAATAAAAGCCTTTGCGATTTGATCGCAAGGCTTTCTATAAAAGTTGAGCCAACTTAAAAAACTATTTTGTTGACAATAAAAGCTATTGGTCTACAGATTTTAGCTGATCAGGATAGGGAACCTGTTGTCCAGTAGCCTTGTAAGTCGGCAGCTGTGCCTTCCATATCCGAAGTTGATCGGAAAGTAACTTGCTGAGTGCTTTGGTTTTCTCCTTCATTCGGGGAGCGAGGTTGTTGCGTTCACCGATATCCTCCTTCAGATTGTAGAGCTCTAATTTCCCCTGTTTCATATTATAAAGCAACTTGTAGTCGCCTTGGCGTAGCGCCGAAAAGAAATTGATACCCGGACCATCCGGAACAGTCCATTTATTGGGTATATTCCAGATAAGGGGACGGTTATTCCATCGGTCGTCATTCTTGCCTGCTAACAGACTCGTCAGATCCTTGCCATCCGGCTCGCGCTGTACGAGTTGATAATCCTTTATTTTTGCCATATGGAGAATCGTTGGAAATAGGTCTTCTACCATAACGGGTGTAGGATTACTGCTCGGCTCATGCCTGCTGGCTTGTTTTATCAGTAGTGGAATACGTATGCCCCCTTCGTAAAGAGAACCTTTGCCCGCTTTGAGCGGCAGATTCTGTGTATGGGCTTCTCCCGAACGCTGGGGGCTGAGACTGAGCCCGCCATTATCGCTCAAAAAGATAATAACCGTATTGTCGTAAATGCCTTTGTCTTTTAGAAACTGGACAATATCGCCCATACTTTTGTCATAGCCTTCCACCAAAGAGGCATAAGCGGCTTCAGTAGAGTCCAGACCCCGGTCGAGGTAGCGCTGTACAAAACGCGGATCGGGCTGAATTGGGACATGAACAGCATAATTGGAAAAATGGAGGAAAAAGGGTTCCTTGCGACGAATAGGTTCCTCAAGTGCTTTCAGTGCTTCCTGCGTCAGTGCCTCCGTCAGAAAAGTGGATGACCCATGGTATTCCATCAGGTCCGGTACAGCCTGATAACTGGTTTTGCTCGGAAGGTTGCCATAGTTCTGTTCGCCATAGTAATTTTGTGGATGTCCCGCCGAATGGCCGGCCACATTGACCATAAAACCCAAATTAAGCGGACTGGCGCCAGGTGTGCCAGCAGATCCCCAATGGGCCTTACCGATATGGATGGTGTAGTAACCGTTAGACTTAAGGATGCTGGGAAATGGTGTCGCATATATGGTATGAGGAATATTTGGTACCGGACTCAATCCATTGATGTTCCAGTCAGGTGGATTAAGGATCTCATCGTTGCTGTCGGTAGCTGTATTGGCTTTCGGATGTGTCCAATTCGTTACCCGGTGATGTGCAGCATTTAACCCTGTGAGAAAGCTCACCCGCGAGGGCGTGCATACCGGCGTAGCATAAGCATTGGTAAACTTAACGGCATCTTTGGCCAGTGATTCGATATGTGGTGTATGAAACTTCTCGTTAATAGCTGTTTTGGTGGAATAGAATGGTTCGGACATGTCCTGCCAGCCCAGGTCATCCACAAAAAATACCACAATATTGGGGCGTTCATTCGTATTGAGATCCTGTGACTGATTGGCCGACTGTGCCAGGCATCTTAGTCCCACACTGCTAAATAACAGCAATAAAATCAGGTTGCTGTTGTTTTTAAAGGATATCATAGCGAAAGATGAAATGGTTTGCCATCGATGGTGTTATTCGAAATTTCATCGTGAACGACGCGCTCGAAGAATAAAGGTTTTTTATTCCAGTGGAATGCCGGATACGCCCTGTTTGTTCTGATTCGATTGTTGCGAAAAACTAGACCATCCACGGATTTCGCATAGAGTATGGGTTTATCAAAGGTCTCAAAAAGATTATCTTCGATGACTATACCGCTATGAAAATACTTTTGTTGATTTTTGAGGTCAGGAATTTCAGGATAGATCGAGATAATCGCATTGGTAAACTGAAACATATTGGTCAGCGCATTGATAAATGTATTGTGCCGGATCACAATATCATGACAGCTGCCGGTCTCATACCAGCCGTTGGCATCGCCGCAGAGTAGGATTGCAGTGCCCGAGGTATGGTCAAAAAGATTCCCTTCGACGAGGGTTTTTCTCGGTGTACTGAACAAGGCACCGCGTGCACGATTGTGACGAATGGTATTGTCGCTGAAAACAACGCGAGGTGTCCAGGTGAGGTTTTCAATACCGATCGCTGTTTTCGCAGGATCTATTTCCGGATCGAGCGCCTGTTTGAACGTAATCTTAAATTCACGGACCGGATCATCCTCTTTGTTGCGCAATATCTGAATGGATTGAATCTGGTTTTTCTGGTTCCAAAGTTCCATCGTCCCTGATCGGATAAACTGCACCGTGTCTCCGGCATCACCCCAGTCAAATCCGTAGGATTGGTCATGCATATAACGGCCCACCAGTGTTTTATTGTCCAGTCTTGTCGTGATGTTGAGATAAGTGCCGTGGATGTTAATGGCATCGTCCATCATATTTTCGTATAGCCCATTTTTAGAGACAATAACACCTTTACAACCTGAAAAATGGGTCGCATCAGCTTGCGCTGTAAAATACCGGGGATCTTGATCACCGCGCAGTGCCACTTGGAATCTGTCCAGGCTGATATTTTCGGTGAGCTGAGCCAATAAACCCATACCTTCGGCATAATGCACGCTAATATGTTCGAGTCGTATGTCTTTGCCTTTATGGACAAAAACACCTGGGCTGGGGCGATGTCCTGCACGCATGGCCACGACGGTGCCCGGAATAAGCTTTGGATTTTTCCATTGCTCGGCTTGGATAATACCCGGCGAAAGCTCGGTTACTCTTTTTGTTCCTACCCCAATATCACTGGTATTGTAAACAATGCGTTTGGTTTTTTCCTCAAAGGCGATTCCGGATGTTGGACGCATGGCCCAACCTTCGCCGGTATTGTAAAATACACTGTCTTTGATTGTGTAAGTCACCCAGGGAGCTGTTTTGTAAACGATCGTGCCTTTGATCGTGTCATTCTTCAGGATCTGGACCTGACAGATCTGTGGGCGTTCAAAATCTATATGGATATTTTTAAGGGTCAGATTTTTATTTTCGATCAATGCAATCGGCAACATCCGGCCATGATAAATGAAATCTGAGCCCTGGCCATCGATCGTGAGGTTGCTGCATTGTTCGAATGCGATACCTACTATCTTGGGATTATCCTGATCGTGGTTGGAAATATAGTATGTTCGTGATAATGCGCCCTCGGGATAAAAGTCATAGCGTCCTTTTTTGAATTTTAAAACGAGAGACTGATTTCTATTGGCCTTTCTGAGAATTGTATGAAGGACTTTATTGATTGTAGCAGCGCTATTGGTCCCGGTATTGGGAAGCACACCGTAATCGGAAAGATAAACGATCTTGGGGGCTTGTGAAGCAATGCTGTTCAGGTAAAAGCATGTTGCCAGTAAAGTAATCAGTGTCGATCGTATCCAGCACGTATGTAATTTCATATTGATTGATGGTTTATGCGCTATTGTAGCCAATTGGATGAATGCTTGCCGAATATAGGCATTATCCCTTAACATCCCAATTCCACTTCGGTCCGTAGCGATATTTTTACCCGAATGGAAGCAACACCGGAGACCATCATATCTCGTTGTTGGTAGCGAAAAATAGACTGTTTTGACGAGCTGTTGATAATTGGAGAAATGTTCGGTTTCTCTCTAAAATTTTATAATTGAGATCAGGCTAAATCTAAATTGTGAAGGGAACGGTATGTCTTTTATCATCATAGTGAACTTTCGCAAAAAAAGCGAGCTCATTGATTGGCCGCGTTCGATCTGCATAGACCGCCTGGAGGATCATGCTGATGGTCGTATTAAACAAGTAAAACAAACGGGCCTCCTGAAAGGACCTAAATAATGGATACGGAGGGAATAAATGTGGTCAAAAAAAATTATCTTTAAGGGCGAAACGGATGTTTGGCCCTTAAACTATTAATCACTTAATAATTCTAGAATGCTAAATAAGAATATCAATCTGAAACATAAAACCTTTCTACGGACAGTCTGTTGTTTTTCTTTTTTGTCTATCTTTTTGCTAAAAGGTTTTTCCCAGTCCCAAAAACAGAAAGATTTTGTGGATTATGTCAATCCATATATGGGTAATATCAGTCATTTACTGGTGCCAACTTACCCGACTGTCCATCTGCCTAACAGTATCTTGCGGGTCTATCCCGAAAGGGACGATTTTACCTCGGATCGTCTGTATGGCCTTCCACTTATTGTTACGAGCCATCGTGGATCGTCGGCTTTTAATCTAAGCCCAATGCTGCAGTTGCCCAAGGAGCTTAAACCTGTGCAGTTGTACAGTTATGATCAGGAGGAGATTAAGCCTTATCGCTATTCAGTTGTTTTAGATCAGGAAGATATTAAAGTAGATTATGCGCTGTCTCATCAGTCGGGCATGTACACGTTTGCTTTTCCGAGCACAGCGACAACATACCTGCAATTCAATTCACGCGACGGGGAATTGAACTGGGATGGACAAGCTCTTTCAGGCAGTCAGGAAATTGGCAATGGCACACGTGTGTATATCTATGCCGTTCCTGATATTCAACCAACTGGAGTTAGTAAACTGCAGGGTCAGCAATTAGAAAAAGGTATGGATGCAAAGGGCAGAAATGCTTGTCTTGTCCTGCAATTTGACAAGGCAGGAGCGAATTTAAAAATCAAGTACGGCGTTTCCTTTATTGATGCAGCACAGGCTAAAGCAAATCTGAACCGTGAAATTGCTGATTTTGACCAAAAGAAACTAGCAGAAAATGGCCGTAAAATCTGGAATCAAGCACTCGGAAAGATTGCTGTGGAAGGCGACAGTGAATCGGACAAAAATGTCTTCTATACCTCTTTGTACCGCACTTATGAGCGGCCGGTCAACATTTCTGAAGGGGGGCGTTATTTTAGTGCATTTGACGGCAAAGTACATTCGGATGAAGGTAAACCTTTTTTTACAGATGACTGGATATGGGATTCTTATCGCGCCCATCACCCCCTACGCGTTCTTCTGGACCCAGCGTCAGAATCGAATATTCTCCATTCCTTTGTGCGGATGTCGGAGCAGATGGACAGGCCTTGGCTGCCGACTTTTCCAGAGATCACAGGAGATAGCCGCAGAATGAATTCCAACCATGGCGTAGCAACTTTACTGGATGCCTATCGGAAAGGGATTCGTGGTTTTGATATTCAGAAAGCATATCTGGCTGCAAAAGGAGCGATTACCGAAAAAACCTTGGCGCCATGGTCGGGCAAGCCTGCAGGAAAAATGGATGAATTTTTCAAAGAAAAGGGCTATATTCCGGCTTTGCACCCGGGCGAACAGGAAATTTACCCAGAAGTACATGGCTTTGAAAAACGTCAGCCTGTAGCGGTTACCCTCGGCACTTCTTATGACTTGTGGTGTCTCGCGCAACTGGCGAACGAATTGGGTATAAAAGCGGATTATGATCTGTTTATGAAGCAGTCTTTCAATTACCGAAATCTGTTTAATCAACAGACCAAATTTTTCCACCCCAAAGATGAAAAAGGTAATTTTATCATGCCTTTTGACTATGTCTTCGCCGGAGGACAAGGAGCCAGGGGGTATTATGGTGAAAATAATGCTTGGATCTACCGCTGGGATGTACAGCACAATATCCCCGACCTGATTAAATTAATGGGTGGCAATCAGCTGTTTGTCCAATATTTGGATGAAATGTTCCAACAGCCGCTGGGACGTTCCAAATTTGATTTCTATGCACAATTACCGGATCATACGGGGAATGTCGGTCAGTTTTCGATGGCCAATGAGCCGGCCCTTCATATTCCGTACCTCTATAATTATGCGGGACAACCCTGGATGACACAAAAGCGTATCCACAAACTAATTGGCGAGTGGTTTAGAAACGACCTGATGGGGGTGCCGGGTGATGAGGATGGTGGTGGTATGTCTGCTTTTGTTGTTTTTTCACAGATAGGTTTTTATCCTGTTACACCCGGACTGGCGTCCTATAGCATTGGATCGCCATTTTTCAGGAAAACAACGTTAAGCCTGCCGAACGGAAAATCTTTTGTGATCATCGGAAAAAATGCGTCAGCAAAAAATAAGTATATCCAATCGGCTACGTTAAACGGAAAACCATTGAATAGTACACAGCTAAACCATGCGGATATCCTGAACGGTGGTACGCTGGAGTTTGTAATGGGCGACAAAGCGAACAGAAACTGGGCAAATTAAAATAAGCCGGTTTTTGCTCAATGATCAGCTGATACGGCATTGGTTTTTAAGACCATGATGTATTCGAATCCCTTTCTGCATCAAAAAAGGTTCGTTGGTCGATAGATCAACGGACCTTTTTTTGCGTCTTAGCACGATTTGATGGATTGCATTAATGCGATAAGCCGGTTGCACAGGCGGGCGTCATTTGCATGGTCAGGTTAATCGAAAACTCTCCGTACGATCTTGGTAATACACAGGAGACCGAGTGACATAAATTTCATTTTATAGGGATTAAACAATCGATTGCGCTATTCACGCAATCGATTTCGTTTGTCCAATACTTTTTTTCCAAAGAATATCCCTCTAATTTAAGGGACTAAACCAGTCAATCTTAAACTGAAAAAACTGACTGACTAAATAATAACTAACTATTTAATTATGATTTCAAAATTTACAAGTAACCAAAAGGTAAGCCTGCTTGCTATTGCTCTTCTTGTGGCATCTTCGCAAAGTACGTTTGCGATCGATAGGCCTGCCGTCTTTGAGAGTACAGCGAACCTAATTGAACAAAATCAGATTACGGGAAAGGTCACTTCGGATAATGGACCACTGGCAGGTGCTACCATTTCGGTGAAAGGTACCTCCGTGTCGACATCGACTGATACAAAAGGTGCATTTTCAATCAAGGCCAAGACTGGTGATATTTTGGTTGTAAGTAGTGTGGGGTATAAACCCAAAGAAGTGACTGTAGCTGGTAGTACGATTTCTATTCAATTGGAAGGCGACAACGCGGCATTGGAGGAAGTCGTGGTGGTGGGCTTTGCCAAACAAAAGAAGGTAAACCTCACTGGTGCCGTACAGGCAATTACGTCAAAAGACTTACAGGATCGCCCCGTGACGAACGTATCATCGGCTATTCAAGGTAAATTTTCCGGTGTAACCATTACACAGAATTCTGGTCAACCGGGTAAAGATAATGGTACCATACGGATTCGTGGTCTGGGTACGATCAACAACGCCAATCCCTTAGTGATTGTGGACGGTATCGAAAGTTCGATGAATAATATCAACCCAAATGACATTGAAAGTGTATCTGTATTGAAAGATGGACCGAGCGCTGCGATCTATGGTTCGAAGGCGGCAAATGGGGTCATTTTAATTACGACAAAAAAAGGGGGTAGTGGCAAACCGCAATTAAATTATACAGGATATGCTGGTATTCAAGACCCAACACGTCTGCCGGAATATATGAATTCTTATGATCATGCCGTGATCCTTAATGAAGCACTCAAGAATGAAGGAAAAACGACTCGCTTTACAGCGCAAGACCTTGAGCTTTTTAAAAATGGTTCGGATCCAGATGGACATCCCAATACAGATTGGTTGGGCTTATTGTACAAGGGCTCGGGCTTCCAACAAGCGCACAACTTGCAAGTGACAGGTGGCACAGAAGATGTGCAATATATGGCTTCTGGTGGTTACTTGGGACAAAAAGGTGTGATTAAAGTAGCAAGTTCAGACCGATATAACTTGCGCACAAATGTAGGAGCGAAAGTATCGGAAAGATTACGCTTTGATCTGGGATTGGCCTACAATTATCAACGCATTACAGAGCCAGTAAACCCGTATACTGGTGATATGGCACAGATCTTTAGACAAGTCAACCGGATTCCAAATTTTATTCCCTATAAATATAGCAACGGTGTGTACGGCCGTGGCAGCGATGGTAATCCCATTGCTTGGATGGACATGGAGTCTAAAGATAATATGACCTATAAACATACACAGGTAAATTTCTCGGGTGAATTTAAAATCTTAGAGGGATTGAAAGTAAAACAGGTTATTGGATTTCAGCCCATAGACAATATGTCGTCTAAGTTTGTTAAAGATATTCAATACTACAATCAAAATGGCGAATCTGGCCCTAAACAGGGAATAAATAACTTGACAGTCTATAACTTCCAATCAGAACGATTGACTTTTCAGACCTTATTGACCTACGATAAAAAGATTGGAAATCACCAGTTCAATGTTTTGGGTGGATTTATGGATGAGACTTTTAGGGCTGACTATTCAAGTGCCTACGCACAAGGTTTTTTGAATCATGATTTTCCGGAACTTAATTTAGGTAGCAGAGATGGCATGAAAGTAGACGGCGGTGCCAAAAAATTGATCTTACGTTCATTCTTTGGCCGGATAAACTATGCTTTTGCAGACAAATATCTTTTGGAAGCCAATGTAAGACGTGATGGGACTTCGCGTTTCTTGGGGAATAATCGCTGGAGTACTTTCCCTTCATTCTCGGCAGGATGGCGTATTTCGCAGGAAGATTTTTTCAAGGAATCCGCGTTGGCTGAAGGAATATCAGAATTGAAATTAAGAGGAGGCTGGGGTAAATTGGGAAATCAGCAGTTGTCTGCAACATCAGACAATTTATATCCAACGGGAGATGCATTTTATCCAGGAATATTTACAATTGCTCCAGGATTTAATTATCCTTTTGAAAAAGATAAAGTGAGTTCTGGAGGAGCTACAGCACAATCGGCCAATCCATTACTGCGTTGGGAAGCGACCACAAGTACCAATATTGGTTTGGACTTGAACTTGAAGAATAACCTAGGTTTTGTATTTGAATATTTTGACCGTCGTACCGATGGTGTACTCTTAAAATTGCCTGTTTCAAACCTTTACGGTCTTCCGGCACCTTATCAGAATGCGGGGAAAGTACAAAATAATGGGGTAGAGTTACAAATCAATTACCAAAATAGTATCGGGGATTTTAAATATAGCATAGCTGCCAATGGATCCTATATCAATAATCAGATTAAAAAATGGGCAAGCGATGAACCACAAGTGAATGGAACGTTTTATGTCTATGAACAAGGCAGACCTATTCGTTCATTCTACGGCTATGAGAGTATTGGAATCTACCGCTCTAATGAGGAATACACGAATAGTAAAATACAGGGTGTAAATGATAAGATCGGTGCTGGAGACCTGATCTATAAAGATCAAAATGGGGATAAGAAGATTGACGGCAACGATCGGGTATATTTAGGATCGCCAGATCCTAAATTCATCTTTGGCTTGACTTCAAATATGAGCTATAAAAACTTTGATCTGAGTCTTTTTTTCCAAGGAGCAGCAAAGGTACAAGGATATCTGTGGGGCGAAGCCATTGGCGGCATCTCTGGGTCGGATAAACCCACAACCATCTATGCTGATCGCTTTAATGCCGAAACAAATCCAAGTGGATCTATGCCACGTGCACTCACCAGCTGGACACAAAATAGCCCTTCGGGTACCCCTTCGGACTTCTGGATTCAAAACGCGAGTTACGTACGTCTAAAAAATATCACTTTTGGCTATACGCTGCCAAAAACATTTACAGATCGAATTGGAATAAAGGGGGCCAAACTTTATTATAGCGGTCAAAATCTGTTGACATTCACTGGATTTGCTAAAGGATTTGATCCAGAGGCACCAGCTGATTCACGCGGTAATTACTATCCGCAAGTAAAAACAAATGTCTTTGGTCTTAACGTAAACTTTTAATTGTAAATCATGAAACTTAAAAATATAACCATAGCACTAAGTGTTGCGACACTTTTATTTTCGTGTCAGAAACTGGATCAAGAACCTCTAGATGCCTATAATGCTGATAATTTTTGGAAAACAGAAGCGGAGGCGGACTTTGCTGTGACTGGATTGTATAGTGGGACAAGTGATGGGGACGGAAAAATGAACGAGGGTTCTGCCTGGGAAGATGGGACGCAAATCTTTTATATGGACTGTACTTCAGATAATTCCAATAGCGATTTTCCATGGGAGGGCTTTCAAGGTCTAGGAAACGGTACAGCAACACCAACAAATTCTGGAAATGCCGAAGCAAGGTATACCTATGAGCATATTCGTCGTGCAAATTATATTCTTGAGAATATTGATAAAGCACCGATGGCTGTGGAAAAAAGAAAAAAGTTGATAGCTGAAGTTCGGGTGATCCGTGCTTACAGATACTTTGATATGGCCACCTTATTCGGCGCTGTGCCAATCATTACTAAAACATTAGCTAAAGAAGATGCTTACATTCCAGCGAATACCCAAAAAGAAGTGCTGGAATTTGTGGAAAAAGAATTAAAGGAAGCTGCTGCTGATTTGTCTTACGCAAGAGGCGGTGCGCGAATGTCCAAAGGTGCTGCCTTAGGGCTTTTGGCTCGTTGTTATGCCTTCCAGAAAAAACATCAAGAGGTAATCAATACTACCGAAGAAATCATTTCTGCAGGAACCTATAAACTTTTTGATGACTATGCTACTTTATTTGAGGAGGCAAATGAAAATAACAGTGAAGTGATGATGAACATTGAGTATATAGCCAATGTACAAGGGTATACCATGCTTGGCATTATGCTCCCCAATTCCATGGGGGGATGGGGATCAATTGTGCCTACCCAAAGTCTGGTAGATGCATTTGAAACGGCAGATGGAAAAACCATTAGTGAATCGACAAATTATAATCCTGCAAATCCTTATGAAAATAGGGATCCGCGCCTGGGAGCAACTATTGTTTATCCTGGAGCCTCGTACAATGGCAAATATTTTGATCCGCTGAACCCAAAATCAGACGATTATCCTTCCGGTCCTGATAATGCATCCAGTACAGCTTATAATTACAAGAAGTATATTCAAAATCCAAGCAGCTATGTGAACTTATGGAATGTAGGTACCAATATTATTGTGATGCGTTATGCAGAGATGTTATTATTAAATGCTGAGGCAAAAATCGAACTGGGAAAGATTGATAACAGCGTATATGAAAATATAGATCTGGTACGCGAACGTGCTAATATGCCAAAAGTGGATAAAGCTGTATATGCCGGTCAAGGCAAATTACGTGAATTGGTACGTCGAGAACTTCGCGTCGAATTGGCGGGTGAAGGACGTCGTCGTTTTGATATTATCCGCTGGGGAATAGCGAAAGATGTGTTGAACGGTCCAGTGAATGGTGCTTTGTCACAAGGAACGGTTGATCCAAAAACAGGGAAGGTAACCTACACATCTCTGACTGACCGCTTTTTCTCCGAAAACAGAACATTCAAAGTTGATAAAAATGAATTATGGCCAATTCCGCAGGCTGTCATCGACAACAGCAAGGGAACGCTGAAACAAAATCCAGGTTATTAATCGCACATTTAACACGATTTGGGAATACCTTTTGAGTGTGGCGATGAGTTGATTGAAAACGGTTAAGCACTAGTTGCTTAACCGTTTTTTTATTTGATTTTTTGTTCTATTATTTTCTGTCCAGCTCTTTTTTAAAACTGCTTGGCGACTGTCCATATCTCTTTTTAAATGCTGAAGCAAAATAGGAAGCCGATGAAAAACCGACACTGCTAAAGATCTCATTGATATGGAGGCCATCTGCCATCAGGCTTTTGGCTTTTTTGAGCCTTCTTTCGACAATATATTCGCTGATGCTACAGTCGAGCAACTGTTTAACCTTTCGATAGAGCTGCACGCGCGATAAGTGAAGTTCGCTGGCAATATCGTCGACGCTCAGCCTTGAATCGGCCAGCTTTGATTCAACAATCGTCGAAAAACTATTGAGAAAGCGTCTGTCGCTCTCGTTAATGCTATCAGACTGTGAAGTATCAAATTGCTCCACAGTGCTGCTATATTTTTCTTTCAGCTGATGCCTCGATTGTAGGATATTGCCAATCCGTACCTTAAGGAGGGCTGCATTGAATGGTTTGGTGATATAGTCGTCTGCCTTCAAAAGGCTTCCCTCAAGCATAGTTTCTTCGTTAGCAAGTGCACTCAACAAAATGACTGGAATATGAGCAGTCTGATAGAAGGTTTTGACATCTTTGAGGATATCTAGGCCACTGCCGTCAGGCAGCATAATATCGGTGAGTACCAAATCTGGGAAATGCGTTTTCATAAAGTTATTGGCTTGACGCGAATCTCTGGCCAATAATAAATTGTAGTCGCTTTCTAAGATAGATCTGAGGTAGTCCCTGATTTCATCGTTATCTTCAACAATTAGGATGCTTTTTGATTTATCAGAATGAAAGGAAAGATTCTTTTCGGGAGACTTTACCTCAGGCTCCAGATATTCTTGCTGCTTGAATATGGGCTTTATGCCAGATCCATCTTTCAGGAGCTCTTCCTGCTCGTAATGGGCATTGCCTATGGGCATCCGTAGTGTAAAAATCGAACCATGGCCTAATTTGCTGCTGGCCGTGATCTGGCCATGATGTAGCTCGACGATTTGTTTGGCGTAAGCAAGACCAATCCCAGAGCCATTCCTGCTACCTGTTCCTTGATAGAAAGGATCAAAAATATGCTCTATATCGATAGGTGCAATTCCTAAACCATTGTCCAATACGCGTAAGTAGAAGTAATCTTTGAAGCTATTTTCTTCCAATGAAATTTCAATTCTTCCGCTGGCTGCGGTATGTTTTATGGCATTGGAAAGGAGGTTGGATAGCACCTGTTCCATCAGGTATTCGTCAATCCATACTTCTTTTAATATACTTTTGTTAACGTAGCTGACGGATATTCTGTTTTTTTTGAGCAGCGGCTTAAAGCTGTTGATTACCTGTTGTATAAAAGGGTCAATCTGTACTGCTGAAACCTGAAGCTTGATCTTTGCTTTGCTGATGCGATGGATATCGATCAGATCGCTTACCAGGCGTTGCATTTTTTTCGCACTTCGTTTGACACGTGACAATTGATCTTTGATATCGTCGGCAAGATCCTTCCGTGTTTCGAGATCCTCTATTGGTGCTAGGATAAGAGTGAGCGGAGTTTTGAACTCGTGGGAGATGTTGGTGAAAAAATCGTTTTTAATTTCCGCTGCCTGCTGAATCTGGCTGTTCATCTCAACGATTTGCTTCTGCTGGGACAAGATTTCGCCATTTTTGATTTCGAGATGTTTGTTCTTCTCCCAATTGCTTTTGATGACAATGACGGAAACACCGCCAAACACGACTGCGAGCACCAGACTGACAACAAGGACATTGAGGACAGACTTTTGATTCTGATAAATACGGTTCTGCTCGGTAATAAATTCCTGTCTTTTGTCGATATCTATTTGTTGCTGTTGGATCTTATGGGACTGCAGTGCGAGTAGTTCTGCATTTGTTTTGTCAATAACGGAGGTAGCAAGGATGTTCTCACGTTTATAAGGCTGATTGTTGATTATCGCTAGCGCTATTCGGATTGCTTCAGTACCGCCAGTGGGGTACAACATGGAAGCATACATATGGCCTTGCATAATCTGTTCCAAGCCATTGCCCGGTCCGGGCAGTGCATCTACGCCGATGATTTTAATATCCTTTTTGAGCTGCGCTTCGTCCAGGGCTTTTTTTACGCCCATGGCCATTTGATCATTGAAAGTAAAAATGACATCGCTTTGCGCCATCTGACTGATGTGCTTTCGCGTTTCGGCATAGGCTGTGTTTTTTTCCCATCCCCCGTGGATAATACCGCTTATTTGCATGCCAGATGCTGCCAAAATACTTTGTTTAAAACCCTTTTCGCGTTCGATGGAAGCCGATGTCCCCGATAGTCCGGTCACTAATCCGACCTTGCCTTTGCCTTGAAGGACAGTTTGACTATATTGACCTGCAAGTTTACCAATGGCCAGGTTGTCTGCCCCTACGTATGCATTATATTGACCTGAAGAGGTTTTGCGGTCGGTTACGATCACAGGGATATGAAGCTGGTATATGGAATCAACGATGGGAGTAAGCGGCTCCGCCTCATTGGGCGAAACAATCAACAGGTCGATATCTGCTTTGGCAAGTTCGCGTATCTGGTCAATTTGCAGCGCATTGTTGCCATGGGCATCCCGGTATAAGAATTCAATGTCGGGATTAAAGGAGAGTTCGCGTTTCATTTCCTCGAGCATAGTCTGTCTCCAGGCATCATTTCCAATGCATTGCGAAAAAGCGATGACCCGCTTCTTTTTTTGGCTTACTGATTGACAACCCAAAAAAAGGAATAGGATCAATAGGCCATAAACGGTGTGTCTTCCCATGATTTTTTTTCCCTTTACAATCCGAATATACATCATTTCACTTTTTTTAGATAATCAGTATATGGTTAGTGTATTTATTACACTAAAATGGATTGAGATAAATATGTATCATTTTCTATAGGATATGTCTAAAAACTAACAGTTTTAAAAGATGAATTTTTTGTAAAATATTGATATATAAAGGTTTGTTGTGTTTTTAAAAATGTTACATAAATACATGTTTTTGCTGTGTCCAAATTTAAGTTAGCATGAATCCTGAGTTAAATTTGAGTTAATCAATTATAGGGAAAACATGAACAAAAACACCGTATTAGCCTGGTCATTTGTAGTGGCGTTGGGCGGATTCTTATTTGGCTTTGACACAGCAGTGATTTCTGGAGCTGAAAAGGCAGTACAGGAGCATTGGCATCTGAGCGAGTTTCAGCATGGGCTTACAATGGCTATTGCCTTAATAGGTACTGTCGTCGGTGCAGCATTGGGGGCGCTGCCTTCGGATAAGCTTGGCCGCAAGAATACATTATTTGTTGTGGCGGCACTTTATTTTATTTCCGCCATTGGGAGCGCATTGGCGAATGACTGGACTATATTTATTTTATTTCGTTTTTTGGGAGGAATCGGAGTCGGTGTGTCTTCGGTGACGGCGCCAATTTACATTTCCGAAATTTCCCCTGCGGCTTCAAGAGGCAAGTTGGTGGGCCTCTTTCAGTTTAATGTGGTATTGGGAATTCTGATTGCCTACTTATCCAACTATTTTATCGGACAATTGGGGGAAGAATCCTGGCGCTGGATGCTGGGAGTGCAATGCTTTCCATCGCTCTTGTTCTTTATATTGATCTTCTTTATTCCCGAAAGTCCGAGGTGGCTGTTATTGCATAAAAATAATTTGTCCGAAGCAACGAAGATCATGAAAAGAATAAATTCTGAAGATTACGAGCTTGAAATCGAGAAAATTCAGGAATCCAATAATAAGATGGCGGGCGAAGGTAAATTATTTATACGTGAAAATGCCAAGCCGATCTTGTTAGCCCTCTGTTTTGCGCTATTCAACCAGCTTTCGGGTATCAATGCGATTATTTATTATGCGCCGCGTGTCTTTGAGATGGCTGGTCTCGGCTCGCAGAGTTCGCTGCTATCCACAGTCGGTATTGGTGTAATCAATTTTATTTTCACTTTGGTGGCGATCAATTTTATTGATAAGGTAGGTCGCAAAAAATTAATGCTTGTGGGTTCTCTGGGATTGATCGTATCGCTAGCATTGGTTTCGCAGGCTTTCTACACCGGACAGACAACAGGATTCGCCATTACCATCTACCTGATGAGTTTTATCGCTTTTTTCGCCTTCTCGCAGGGAGCGGTGATTTGGGTGTTTATTTCCGAAATTTTTCCAAATGATGTACGGGCCAAAGGGCAGACATTTGGTAGCCTGACGCATTGGGTGATGGCAGCAATTATCACTTTTTGTTTTCCGGCACTGACGGAGATTCTTGGCGGTGGTGGCACCTTTCTGATGTTTGCCCTGTTTATGGTATTGCAGCTTATTTATGTAGTGAAATTTATGCCCGAGACAAAAGGACGGTCTTTGGAAGATATGGGGCAGACCATCAATCTGCATTAAGTAGGTATTTGTAAAGGAAATTAAAATAATCAATTCGGTACACTGTTTTGGCACTCAGCCAAAGCGCTGTATAAAAAAGAGTAAATATGAGAAACGGAGATAAATCAATACAAGGTATTTGTTTTGGAGAGGTTCTTTGGGACAATCTACCTACAGGCAAAAAATTGGGTGGCGCTCCTTTGAATGTAGCGTATCACCTGAATAAATTGGGTGTTGTGACGCGTATGCTGACACGCATAGGCCGTGATGAAAATGGAAGCGAACTGCTTTCTGCGTGTGAGCAACTGGGAATTCCGACAACACTTTTTCAGTTTGACGACAGTTTACCCACCTCAACGGTCGAGGTTACGATTGATGCGGAACGCAATGTACAATACGAAATCGTTTATCCTGTTGCTTGGGATAGAATAGCGGTGGATACTGTTGTGCTGGAAGAGGTTGAGGTCATAGATTTTTTGGTATACGGCAGTTTAGCCTGTAGAGATGAGATAAGTTTTCAAAGCTTGTTGTTGTTACTGGAAAAAGCACGTTTCCGCGTGATGGATGTCAATCTGCGCGCTCCATATTTCGGTCCCGAAAAAATACATAGCCTTTTAAAATACGCTGATTTTGTGAAAATGAATGCCGAAGAACTGCACATTATTTCGGATTGGAATGGTGCTACAGCTACTTCTACTGATCAGCAGCGTGTAGATCTAATCATGGAGCGTTTTGCAATTCAGGAAGTTATAGTAACGTATGGTGCAGACGGTGCAGTGTATCATTTTAAAAAAGACAATATAAGTTATCATTTTCCAGCATTGAAGGTTCAGGTAGAAGATACGATTGGAAGCGGGGATTCATTTTTGGCAGCTTTTCTGGCCAAGAGGTTTCAGATGCAGGATGGTGTTCAACTTGAGGAAGTACTGGAATTTGCAGCTACGCTCAGTGGTTTTGTGACGCAGAGCAGCGGTGCATGCCCTGCTTATAGTCCTGAAGATATCAACCGCTTCCATTGGCTGAATCCAATCTTTCGCGATAGCAATCTAAAGGTGAAACAATAGCTGTTTATGACAAAAATAAAACCAACAGCGAGACAAATAATCTAATTAATAATCTACTTATAATAACCAATTATGTTTACAAGACAGCAAGTTATGTTGCTCCCGTCTTTGGCACTCTTTTCGGTAGCTGCTTTCGCGCAGCAGACAGAAATTCGGGGGCGGATTTCGGACAGCGGAACAGCGGCTCCTATCGCTGGAGCGTCATTAGTGGTCAAGGGAACCACTCAGGCAACCAAATCGAATGAAAAAGGGGAATTTGTGTTGCAGGTATCGGGTAACAAAGGTACTTTGGAAATAACCTATGTAGGCTACGAACCTCAGACTATGTTATTGGGGGATCGGAAATTTTTGGATATCCGATTGATCAGCACCGAAAAGGGACTTGATGAAGTGGTTGTTACAGGCTACCAGACCGAGCGCAAAAAGGACCTGACTGGGGCGGTGAGCGTCGTCAATGTGACAGAAATGATGAAAGCGCCTGAAAATAATCCAATGAAAGCACTTCAGGGACGCGTGGCAGGTATGACGGTAACCTCTGACGGTAGTCCTAGCGGAGCTGCCACGGTACGGATGCGCGGTATCAGTTCGATCAACAGTAGCCAAGATCCACTCTATGTCATTGATGGGGTACCTACGCAAGGTGGGATGCATGAGCTTAATGCTAACGACATCGAGAGTATTCAAGTCCTGAAAGATGCCTCATCAGCAAGTATCTATGGATCACGCGCAGCAAATGGCGTTATTGTGATTACAACCAAAAGAGGAAAAATCGGCGCAACAAAACTTACAGTTGATGCCTATGCAACCAGTACACATTTTAACAACCGGATGAAGGTGCTTAACGCCCAGCAGTATGGACAGGCACTATGGCAGGCTACGATTAATAGCGGTGGTAATCCGAACAGCAATAATATTGGTTATCAGTTTGAGTGGAACAATGACGCTAATGGTCTGCCACAGCTAAACAAGGTCGTTATACCACAATATATCGACCGCGAGCATACCATGTATGCCGCAGATACGGATTGGTTCGATGAAGTTTCTAAACCAGGTCTGCTCCAGTCCTATAATGCCACTTTGAGTTCGGCGACGGATAAGTCGAGTTCATACTTCTCGTTGGGTTATCTGCGTAATAACGGAACTCTTCGTTATACGGATTTCCAGCGCATATCAGCTCGGATGAATGCCGATTACAAACTTTTTGATGGTAAGCTGGTTGTTGGGGAGAATTTTACGGTCAACAATACAGGCGAGGTACAGGTACCCGGAGATGTACTTGATCTATCCCTGAAAGCATTGCCTATCATACCAGTACATACTGTTGACGGCATTGGTTGGGGCGGTCCAGCGCTGGGAATGAACGATCGCCATAATCCGGTACGCCTGCTACATGATAACAGAAATAATAAATACAACTATTGGCGGTTATTTGGAAATGTCTATGCCGATTTGCAGCTTATTAAAGACTTGCATCTCCGGACAAGCTATGGGATAGATTACGGTAATTATTATAAACGTAACTTGCAAGTTTCCTACCTTTCCGGGTTTATGAGCAGCGATAGAAGTGCTGTCAATATGGAACAGTCACATGGAATGAAATGGACTTGGTCGAATACGGCAACCTACCGAAAAGAGATCGCTAATCATACGATAGACCTATTGGCTGGTGTTGAAATGAATCGTCAGAATGATATTAATTTTAACGCATATACCGGTGGTGATGGGGCTTTTTCTATCGAAACGCCTGAGTATATGTGGCCTGGCGTAAGCACTGGAATTGCTGCTGTCGGTGGTACCTCGACAGGCTTTTCGCTCCTCTCTTATTTTGGAAAGGCAAACTATTCTTTTGATGACCGTTATTTGGCTTCCTTTACAGTGAGACATGATGGCTCTTCCCGTTTTGGCAAAAATAACCGCTTTGCAACCTTTCCAGCTGTAACAGCGGGCTGGCGGATTTCATCCGAACGTTTTATGGCGAATACCAAAGATTATATTTCTGATCTTAAATTACGTGTGGGCTGGGGGCAGACGGGGAATCAGGGGATTGGTAATCTAGCGACTTATGCACTTTTTGTGCCTGAGTATGGGATCGGTGACCCAACCTGGAATATCGTCGACGGTACTGCTTATGATCTTTCGGGTTCGGGAACCGGAATCTTACCTTCGGGATACCGGAAAATTCAGACAGAAAACAACGATCTGAAGTGGGAAACTACGACACAGACCAATATCGGTTTGGACTTCACGCTGTTTGGCCAAAGTCTTTACGGGTCAGTTGATTGGTATGTCAAAGCAACAAAAGATATGCTGATTAATCCCGCCTATATTGGTGTTGTAGGTGAGGGTGGTTATCGCTGGGCCAATGGGGCTTCGATGGAAAACAAAGGCCTGGATTTTACTGTGGGATACCGCAATAAGACCGCTTTTGGGTTGGATTATGATGTGACCGCTGTCTTATCGTCGTATAAAAACAAGGTAACTCACTTGCCTGTAGCCGTTGAAAACTCCTACGGTGGACGCCAGGGGGATAATATTATTGGTAGACCGTTGGGTTCGTTTTATGGTTATGTAACCGATGGGATCTTTCAAAATCAGATGGATGTTGACAATCATGTCAACCAAACGGGGAAAGGGATCGGGCGATTGCGCTACGTAAATGTGTATGATGCAGATCAGCAAATTACAGACATGGACCGTACCTGGATCGGAAACCCACACCCTGATTTTTCCTATAGTTTGAATATCGCACTGAAATATAAGGGCTTCGATCTTTCAGCCTATTTTCAGGGGGTGCAGGGGATTGATGTTGAAAATTGGCTGAAAAAACAGACTGATTTTTGGAGTGTAGATGATGTAAACTCCAACAAGGGTGTGCGCCTGCTCAATGCTTGGACACCGCAGAATCCAACTTCGACAATTCCAGCATTGCAGACGACAAATAATAATGATGAAGGCCGACTGTCCAATTATTTTATTGAAAACGGATCCTATCTGAAACTTCGAAACCTGTCCATTGGATACACGTTACCCACAGCAACCGCTTCTCGTTTGCGGATGAGCCGGTTACGCGTCTACCTTACGGGACAGAATCTGTTTACTGTCAAATCGAAGAATTTTACTGGTGTAGATCCGGAGAATGTAGGCTGGGGCTATCCTATCCCTACGACATGGACCGCGGGAGTAAATATTGGCTTTTAGCAGAAAGTAACCGAGAATCCTTAGATAATGGACAAAGGAACCAAAAGAATAATCCATCAATATGGAACATGTTAATAAATAGAATTCCAATGAAAAAAATAACCAATAAACTAGCGATAATAATGATGGTGTCAACCGGCCTACTGTCCGGATGTACCAAGTTTCTGGAGCAGACCCCCAATGCTGTACTGAGCTCCGACCAGGTAAAGGAACCTGAAAGATTACTGACGGCTACGTATGCTGCTTTGGGCAATGACCATTATGATGTACCTTTTAGCCTCTGGCCTTATGGTACAGTAAGGTCTGATGACGCGTACAAAGGTGGTTCGGGTCCGCAGGATATTCAAACGTTCCATTTTTTGGAGGTATCCAGCAATATTACGACCAATTTTGCGGAGCTGGATAAATTATGGTTTCAGCTGTATGTAGCCATTTCACGTGCCAATACGACGATCAAAACGATTCAGGAAATGGATGGTTTTGAAGGAAAGGAGGGAAAATTGGCCGAAGCAAGATTTCTGCGAGGACACTTCTATTTTATGCTTAAAAACCTCTTTAAGTATGTGCCCTATATCGATGAAAATGTGCCGATAGATAATTATGAAACGGTATCAAATCGAGCGTTGAGCAACGATGCACTCTGGCAAAAAATTGTCGACGACTTTCAGTACGCGGTAGATCATTTGCCGACCACGCAAACGGAAATTGGTCGTGCCAACCGAATTGCAGCTGCTGCTTATCTTGCGAAAACATATCTGTATAAAGCTTATCGCCAGGACAATGCCGAGCGACATGCCGTAACAGGAATTAACTCGGACGATCTGAATAAAGTGTTGGAAAATACAGACATTGTACTTGCTTCAAATCATGCACTTGAAGCGGACTTCGCTTTCAACTTTTTGCCCGGGAAATATGAGAACGGTACAGAAGCAATTTTTTCAGTTCAATTTTCAAAAGATGATGGAACCAAGTTTGGCCGTGTGAATTTCTCGGATGTGCTCTCTGTGCCAATGGGTGTCGGTTGCTGCGATTTTAATAAACCTAGTCAAAGCTTGGTAAATGCATTTCGCACGACAGGAAAGGGTGTGCCTCTTGATAACTACAATACTTTAAATACGTTCAACGCTTCGGAAAAATATGACCCAAGGTTATTTCATACCGTAGCGATTCCGGGACTGCCTTATAAATACAATACCAAACGCACCTATCAAGAGAGCTGGAATCGTAATCCCGCGGACTATTCGGTTTATGCTTCGCTGAAAGAGAACGTTGATCCTGATTGTGATTGTTTTGTACCGATGGCTCCATTTTTTGCGAATACCAAAAACCGTATTGTGCTGCGTGTGGCCGATGTCTTGCTGATGCGTGCCGAAGCACTTATAGAATCACATCGTCCGGCCGAAGCCTTACCGTTGATCAACCAAGTGCGTCTGCGTGCAAAAAATAGTGCCACAATGACGGGGTATGCCACCGATAAAATGTTGATCGAAACGTATAAAAATGGTGAAAATATCATATGGAACGAGGAAAATGCACGGAAGGCTTTACGTTGGGAGCGCCGTTTGGAATTAGCGATGGAAAATGGCCGGTTCTTCGACCTGGTACGCTGGGGAATTGCGGATCAAACCATGAATGCGTATTATGAATCGGAGAAATCGCGTCGTTCTTATTATGCTGTAGCTCATTTTACGGCAGATAAGAATGAGTATTTGCCCATTCCGGAAGCACAGATCAGGTTAAGCAAGTACCTCTATAAACAAAACCCGGGATATTAAAACATTAGCCAATGCCTCTTGTGGGAATATTAAAACGAACGATAGGATAGTGTCTTGTGGTTCCGTCAATATTGGTCTGTTTTCAATTTTTACGCTAAAGAGCTTAGAAAATAGTTCCGATATACTTTAAGCAAAAAAAGACTGAAGCGCCTAGGTAGTGACAATTCATCATAATGAGATGGTTGTTGCGAAGATTGAACGTAAGTGAAACAGGATGGATTAGGAGGAATTAAAGATACTGTAGGGGAATAGGCAAAACAATAGTAAGTAATAGTTTTATTGAGATCGTAAATGAAAACAAAATTTTATTTAATTCAGGTGCTATACTTGATAGCGTTGCTGACAAGTTGTAAAAGTGGTGATCAAAGCTTGCCTCTCGATAAGCAGAGTGATCCAGAAGCAGTAGATCGGTCTATTTCCTGTACTTCGGTACAGGAAGCCGGTCTGTTTCAGACCTTTTATAAGCCACAGGAGGGATTTGTCGGAGATCCCATGCCGTATTACAATGCCGATGATAGAAATTATTATTTGTTTTATCTCTACGAAAATGCCAATCGTCATCCGATTTATGTGACCAAAACCAGCGATTACGCCACATTTGATGGTTTTACACAAGTATTGCCGGCCGGGGCTATCGGAAGTCAGGATGAATGGATAGGGACAGGCAGTTTTATTAAGAAGGATCAGACCTATTTTTGTTTTTATACGGGGCATAATGGCAACCTGAACCCAGCCGAAAAAGTGATGATCGCGACTTCGACAGATTTACTGAATTGGACAAAGCAGCCTGCCTGGACAATAGAGGCCGCTCCGGGGTATGACCAAAACAATTTTCGGGATCCCCATGTCTATTGGGACGAAACTCGTGGCAGTTACGTGATGTTGGTAACCACGCGTAAGGATGGCAAAGGTGCTATTGCACGGTATACATCAGCAGACCTGAACAATTGGTCTAGTATAACACCCATCGTAGCGACAGATGCACAAGCTGTAGGAAAGTATCAGATTGAAACGGATGCAGAAATACTGGAGTGTCCAGATCTATTTAAAATGGGAGACAAATGGTATTTGACATTCTCCCGGATCAATCGGGACGCGCATCGCAAGACTTTTTATCGCATTGCTGATTCACCCGATGGCCCTTGGAAAATATGTCGAGATGCAAACGGCCATCATGAAACTTTTGATGGCTTATACCTTTATGCTGGCAAGACAGCAAGTGATGGAACAGCGCGCTACCTATCGGGTTGGTGCTCCACAGGGCAGACCATTAACAGTAATAATGAATTGCCCTGGTCTGGAACTTTGATTACGCACAGGCTATTGCAGGGGCCGACAGGGAGATTATATCCGGGTATTCCCGCTGCTGTGGACAATAAGTTTAATGAGGAGTTACTGTTTGAAAAGCTGAATGCTGTTGGAAATGTTTTGGAAAATAATAAAACATATCGTATAACGGCGCAGTCCAATGGGAGGAGCTATGCACAATTCAACAGAAACAAAACCGCTGTTAAAATATCAATGACGATAGATGCTTCGCAATCTGACCACTTTGGTTTCACTTTTGGTGCTTGTGACAATCCTTCTGAGTTGTACAGTATTGCCTTCGACTTAACTTCTGCAAATCGCTGGGGCATGCCTTCGCTCTTTATGAATCGGGAAGTCAGTTTGGGGGGGACAGCTGGAAAAACAGAACTTAACTTTACGCCGTTGATCATACCTGCCGATAAACGTTTTGACGTAAAAATTGTCATCGAAAAATCTATCTGTGTGGTCTATGTTAATAATAATGTCGCTTTTACCAATCGTATTTATAAAATGGAGCAGAATCCATGGACGATTTATGCTGATCAGGGTACCATTAAAGTCAATATGATGAAAGTCGAGAAATCATAAGAAATATCGCTATTTTATGGACAAACATAAATAACCTGAAATGATATAAACTAAATAAGCTATGAATAGAATAAAGAAATATGGAACTATGCTGCTTCTTGCGGGCATAGCGAGTACAACATTTGCGCAAGTTGATTCGAAAGAAATAAAAGATCCTAAGGAAAAATACCGTCCGATCTACCATTTTACGCCCGGACAAGGCTGGATGAACGATCCGAATGGCATGGTATATATCAACGGAAATTATCACCTCTTTTTTCAGCATAATCCCGAAAAGCCAGTCTGGGGGCCTATGCATTGGGGGCATGCGACCAGCAAAGATCTGCTTCATTGGGATGAAAAAAAGATTGCCTTATATCCGGACAGTTTAGGAACTATTTTCTCGGGCAGTGCTGTGATCGATAAGGATAATACGGCAGGTTTTGGAAAAGGTGCCATGGTCGCCATTTTTACCCATCACAATCATCAGGAAGAAGACCGGAAAACAGGATTACATCAAAACCAAAGTTTGGCGTATAGTTTGGATGAGGGCGCTACTTGGACAAAGTATAAGGGGAATCCGGTGCTGCCAAATCCGGGTATATGGGATTTCAGAGATCCAAAAGTAATGTGGCATGCGCATAGTCAACGTTGGATCATGACTTTGGCAACCAAGGATTGTATTACCTTCTATTCATCTAAAAACTTAAAGGAATGGAATAAGGAAAGCGAATTTGGCAAAGAGGTGGGCGCCCATGGCGGAGTCTGGGAATGCCCAGATCTTATTCCCATGGATTATAAGGGCGTTACGAAATGGATTTTGTTGGTGAGTATCAATCCAGGAGGACCTAACGGCGGCTCGGTGACACAATATTTTGTCGGTGATTTTGATGGGCATCAGTTTCGTACCGAGGATACCAAAATTAAGTGGTTGGATTGGGGACCGGATAACTATGCTGGCGTAACCTGGAGCAATCTAGGCGATAGACCTCTGATGATTGGTTGGATGAGCAATTGGCAATATGCTAATGAGGTGCCTACGACCGCATGGCGTTCCTCATCAACCATACCCCGTGTTTTATCCCTGGAAAAAGTTGGACAGTCTTTCTACGTCGCGAGTACTGCGCCTAAAGAAATTGAAACTGCATTTCGGCCGTTAAAAAAATACCATGACGGCGGGGCGAAAGAAGTCTCATTCGAGGAACACCTTCCACAAGCGTACCGTTTGGACCTCAAGAAATTGAAGCAACAGGCTTTTAAAGTGATCTTATCAAATGAATCCGGTGACGAATTGGTCATTGGTTATCGTGAAGACCAAAATGCATATTACATCGATCGTTCTAAGTCCGGCGAAGTGTCTTTCAATGCGGAATTCGCTAAAACGGCTTTGGCGCAACGCTTGTTGAATACCGGAACATTGTCTTTCAGCTTGTATGTCGATGTGAGCTCTGTGGAGCTTTTTGCAGATGGAGGACTGACGACAATGACCAGCTTATTTTTTCCGAATAAGCCAATAACCAAGATTCGTATCCTAGGGGATAAAAAGCTGGAGTTTCAAGAGCTGAGCATCGCTGAGTTTAAAAAATAAGCGCTGGTTTGTGCGATTAAAGCGATCCTTTGTCACGACAAGGATCGCTTTAATCCTGCGCTACTTGGTCGTATTGTCTGGACGCAAGTGTGCCGGCATTAGTGTTGGGAAGGTCCACGCAAAATGATTTTTTTTGTAGACCACGGGACGATAAATGGAGAGGTACGAATCAAATTCAGGCGTATGATAAATATCCTTCATGGCTTCGAACAGATTGGAAGGCCAGACTCCCACTGTCCTGTCCTGAATGTCAACATCAGGATTCTTAAACCAAGGCCATGTTGTCGGATGTTGATTGTAATAATATAAATAATCTATGGCCCGCTTGATTGATTTTCCATCCTTCGTTGCTGCAAAAAGGTTTTCTCCCGTGGCGTTGTGTATGCACCACATGGAGGCTGTCAATGGAGCCAAAGAAAAGTACGTATACCATAAACCTTTCTCACCCCGTTTTACTTCTTCGATAAGGTGACCATCTGCTGCGATCTTTTCAAAAAGATCAGTCTTGATTAAGGCTATTGTAAAAGAAAGCTCTTTTTGGTCATCAAGAAAATTTGCTGAAAGTAGATTAGCAAATCTTGCCCAATCAGCAATATTATTGGGTCTTTCACGTAGGAAATGTGTCGCTTTTTGATAGACGTTCATAGTCCAGGCCTTAAAATGATCACGGTCGTTCTTCGTCCAAAGAGGATCGTTTTTAAGTAATTCAGCTGCGATCATTAATCCGGCACCAGCATAAGAAAGTACAACGGGTCCGTCAAAATCAGAATATTTTTTATTGATTGTGGCCCAGGAGTTGATGAAATATAGGGCTTTGGATGCATATTTCTCCTCACCGTTTAAGGTATAGGCTAAGGCAGTACAATAGGCCGCAAAAGCATCCGCATGGAGTTTTTTTGCCATGGCACGTTGGCCTTCTTTATCGCTGTAGAAGCCAGGTACACTAAAATCCTCGACAGCATGATGGTCGGCCAATAAAAGAGAGTCGGCCAGTATAATCAACTGCTTGTATGCAGTATATACCGGTTCGGATTTTTTGCTGATTTGGGATTTGACATCATGGATCTGGGTAATTGGGTGCATTAAGGATTGGGCATGACCATGTGTGGGTCTGATAAATAGGCCGGCTAGCAACAAGGTTAATCCTAATTTTAGAAATTGGGTGGTTCGGACCTGGAGGCCGAAAAATAAGTATATGAAATTTTGCATGGTTTTAAATGGATATATTAATTGATTGATTATGCAGCTATGGGGGGTATTAGCTCCTGCAAATTAAGAAAAAATACCACAAGTTTGTAGGGATTCAGAAATTTGATTTGAAATATTGCAGCGAAGTAATTAACTTCATACCTAGAATAATCAATTATGGACATCGATCAAAATCTGCCTGAGAAGGAACTCTTGTGCCAACTCCATCATGGAGATATGCAGGCCTTTGATATTTTGTACCATCGTTATAGCCAAATTATTTACGCCAATATTCTTAAGTTTCTAAAAGATGAAACTAGCGCCGAAGACTTACTTCAGGATGTTTTTCTACGTATTTGGGAAAATAGATCAAAAATAGATCCTGAGCAATCTTTCGCAGCATTTCTGTTTACCTGTTCGCGTAATATTACTTTTAATTTCAAACGACGACTGAAATTGGAGATGGAATCTGAGATCCAGCTCGCCTACGGGGCATCGGAATCCGAGAATACCATTGATAAAGTGCTGGAATCAAAGGAGGCCATGGCCCTGGTTGAAGACTTGTTGAGCAGATTGCCCAAACAACGCCAAAAGATATTCAGGCTATCTAAGCTAGAAGGTAAAAGCTATCAGGAGATTGCGGAAGAAATGGGTATTTCTATTGCTACTGTTCGTGACCATATTGTCAAGGCAAATAAGTTTATCCGAAGCGGTGCACTGCAGGACAATGGTTTCTCGGCCTTGTTACTGATTCTGCTTCTCCATTCTGCACATTAAAAAAAATTTTTTTCTAGAGCAGACCTTTATTCCATGCTGTGTGTATTTACTTTAAAAATACAGCTCAGTGGAGACCAATAAATCTAAAATAGACCAATTACTTCAAAAATATAAGGAAGGGAACTGTTCGCTTGAGGAGATCGAATGGCTACAGCACGCGCTTTCTACTGCTGATATCCATGGTCAGGATGCCATCGACCAAGCCATAGTCGCTAATTTACTGCAGCCTTCTTCTGTAGAGAAAATGAGCGAATCTAGGCAGAAAATAATGCTTGAAAACATCAAAGAGCAAATTCAGCGGAGGGCCGAAGATAGCGATAAGATATCCGATATGGGTGCAGAAAGTATCGTTCCGATGCAAAAGAAAACCATATTTTCTATTCGATGGCTATACTGGACTGCTGCGGCTTGTCTACTGCTCTTTGTTTTTTCAACGGTATTTTGGCGGCAGCAGACGAGTCCTGTTCAGATGGATGGCAACCTGGCTGGGATACAGGATACAATGAAGGATATCGTACAGCCTGGCGGAAACCGTGCGACACTTCGTTTGGCGGACGGTACACTTCTGGAGCTTGATAAGCAAGCATCCGGGATTGTTATGGGCGAAAGTATTACCTACGAAAATGGGAAATCTATTGCTTCCGCCACATTAGGTAAAGAGAGGATGACAGTAGATCCGAGCAAGGTTATGTTGGAGTTAACCACTCCGTTGGGCGGGATGTACCAGATTACTTTACCTGATGGTACAAAAGTGTGGCTCAATGCGGCCTCATCTTTAAAATATCCGATGAGCTTTGCCAAAAATGAACGAAAAGTTATCCTGCTGGGCGAGGCTTTTTTTGAGGTGACCAAAGATAGTTCACGACCTTTCAAAGTGCAGAGTAAAGGACAGGAAATTGAGGTGCTTGGAACCGCGTTTAATGTAAATGCATATCCCGAAAATACGACGATCAAGACGACCTTAATCACAGGGAAGGTTAAATTATCAAAGGAAAATCATGCCACGCTGCCGATATACTTGAAGCCGGGACAACAATCGACCAATACCAATAGCGGAAATATACAAGTTGCAAATGTGGATACAGCACCCTTCACTGCTTGGAAAGATGGCCTGTTTTATTTTGATGAAACACCACTGTCGGAAGCATTGCAGCAGATTGGTCGCTGGTATAATGTAGAAGTGAGATACAAAGCCGAAGTGCCGCAGACGCATTTCTATGGTCGTATAAAACGAAGCAAGCCACTCCGGGAAGTACTCGAAGTATTGGAAGAAGGTGGGCTGCATTTTGAGCTGAACAAAAAACAGGAAAAAAATATCTTATTGGTGACACCATTGCAATAATAACCCTAAATACTGATGAAAAAAGAAATGATCATGGATTCAACCTAAGCTGGAGAAGGGTATAGGCAAGACAAAAAGGGCAGTGCTGGGGGGCACTGCCTTGAATTGGATGCATATACTTACAAGTATTGCCCGAGGGCAAATTTTTGATAACCATTTATAAATAAATACAAACCGTACAAACATATGATTTTTTATCCATTTGTTAGGCTACACCCGTGGAGTTTAACTTTACGAAGTATACTGATTATGAAATTGATCGTACTCATTTCCTTGCTGACCACCATGCAACTGTTTGCTGAGGGAAATGCGCAGACCATAAACTTAACCGCTAAGCATGTGACCTTAAATCAGGTAATGCGCGATATCCAAAAACAAAGCGGGTTTAATTTTTTCTTAAATGGCAAGTCCTTGGCCCAGACTCGTTTGTCTGTCAATATACAACATGCCAAATTGGAAGATGCGCTAAACGCCATTGTAACGCCACTGAATCTGGAGTGGGTCAAAAAAGACGAGGTAATCGTGATAAAACCCAAAAGAAAGCTGCTAAATACCGACCGAAAAGAAGTTCTACAGCGGAGCATTGGCGGTAAAGTCGTGAATGGCAAGGGACAGGCTGTCGTAGGAGCCACTATTATGGTGAAAGGGACCAATATCTCCACGATCACGGACCAAGAGGGAAGGTTCACCATTCAGTTACCTGCTACGAATGGCATCTTGGTATTTTCGAATGTGGGCTACCAGCGTTTGGAAAAAAGTGTCACTGGAAATGACGAATTAAGTATTGTGCTTCAGGAGGAGGTGAACGGTCTGGACGAGGTTGTTGTTGTGGGATACGGAAGCCAGAAACGCGCAAATGTGATTGGCGCTGTATCAACCGTGAGCGGAAGTTCAGTAGAAAACCGGTCAACGTCCACGCTTACGTCTTCCTTGGCTGGACTCGCGGCCGGCGTGAATGTACAGACCACAACAGGAAAACCGGGGGCAGACGGTGCTAATATCCTTATTCGTGGAAAGGGAACATTAAACAATACCTCACCCTTGGTGGTTATCGATGGTATCGTGGGATCCATGGATGCTGTCAATCCCAACGATGTGGAGTCGATTTCGATTTTAAAAGATGCTGCGACGGCAGCAATTTATGGATCTTTAGGTTCAAATGGTGTTATTTTAATTACGACAAAAAAAGGCGCCAAGGGAAAAAATAATGTGTCCTATACGGGCATGGTTTCGATGCTTCGACCCAATAATGTGCCCGAATTTATCACCGACTATGCCCAGCATATGCGCCTTGTCAATGAAGGCTTCAAGAATTTGGGGCAGGCGGCTGTTTATACGGATGCAACGATCAATCTCTGGGAAGAAGCAAAGAAAAATCCAAACGGGCTAACCGAATTTGGTATTCCCAATAAAGTCGCTTATCCGAATACCAATTGGGGCGATGTGCTTTTTGGACAACGCAAACTTTTACAAAATCACAATCTTTCCTTAAATGGTGGCAACGAGAATACGCAATACCTCTTTTCAGTAGGCTATTTCAACAATCCGGGGACGATGCCCGAAACTGGCGCGGACAAGATCCGTATGCGTATAAACTTACAGTCCAAAGTCGCCAAGTTTTTGACTGTAGGCACCCAGACCTTTGGCGATATGCAGAATTTGAGTGTGGCCGATGTGGTTACTGCATATTCCTATCTGACCCAAACTGTGCCCGGAGTGTATCCTTATTACAATGGTGTCTATGGTTTCCCGGCTGCTGCCGAAGAATCGGCCACTGCAAATAATGCCTTGGCTTTTCTAAATGGGATGAGCGGGAAGAACCAGGTCAATCGATTCAATACCACAGTATTTGCAAAATTAAATTTAATGAAAGGGCTGGAGTTTGAATCAAAGGTAAATTATAACCATACGTACACCGAAACCAATTCCCATCAGGTTCCTTATGAAAAATGGAATTTTGCAACAAACAAATTGAGTACAGCGGCGCTATCGTCAGGACAAATAACAACGCAATATGGTGTGACTAAGAACTACAACGTGATCATCGATAATGTATTGCGTTATTCAGGATCATTTGGTAAACACGATGTGGGGGGGATTTTGGGGTACAATGAACAGTATTTCAACCAATATAATATTGGTGCGGCCAAACTGGGACTTGTGCATCCCGACTTGACGACATTTAATTCGGCGACAACAATGAGTTCCATTACAGGCGATGAGCTTGATTACGGTTTGCGGTCCTTTTTTGGCCGTGCCAATTATGCATACGATAATAAATACCTCGCCGAAGCGGTGGTACGGTACGATGGGTCATCGCGATTTGGCACCGCCAAACGTTGGGGCTTCTTCCCGGCCTTCTCCGCGGGATGGCGTGTTTCGGAGGAATCTTTTATGAGTCCGCTCAAATCCTTTCTGAATGATTTGCGGCTAAGAGCCTCCTGGGGGAAAACCGGAAATAATGCATCTCCGGGTAATTACGATCATCTTCCGTCATATGGTACTGTAAATTACTCATTCAATAATCAGGCTGTCCGTGGTTTGGCACAGACTAAGTTGGGAAATGACCTGCTGCACTGGGAAACGACCACCACGACAAATGTTGGCTTTACAGCGACAGCATTGAAAAATAAATTGACAGTCGAGTTTGATGCCTACCGCGCTTACACAGATGGAATTTTATACGTCCCGACTATTCCTGCGACAACAGGGACCGCTACAGCAGCAACGATGAATATTGCCGAAGTCAGCAAACGGGGGATTGAATTGACCTTAGGATACCAAGATAAAATCAGCGATTTTAAATATGGAATATCAGCCAACTTCGCCTATAATACCAATCGGGTAGAAAAATATAAAGGGGCATTGTCGGAGGGCTATGTCACTGATGCCGCAGGTAATCGGGTTTATCAGTCAAATATCGGCATGGTTTCTAACGGGGTAAACCAGCGGATTCTGGAAGGGCACGAAATCAATGAATTCTACTTGTACAATGTGTACCGTGGATCAGGAAACCATTTTCTAACGGATGGTGCTGTTGATAAAAATGGTGGACCGCGCGACGGTATGATCCGCACCGAGCAGGATATGGCCTGGTTAAAGGCCATGGTCGCAGCAGGCTATTTGTTTCAGCCTGCAGATGGCATAGACCCTACCAAGATCTGGTATGGTGATTTGATTTATTCGGATATGAACGGGGACGGTATTTATGGAAATGTGTATGACCAAAAGTTTATGGGCAAAAGGGCAACACCGTCATTCAATTATGGTCTTACTATCAACATGGCCTATAAAGGATTTGATGCGTCTATGATCTGGTCCGCTTCTTCAGGCATGTCGTATTATTGGAATGAACTTTATCTCAATTCATCCATCGTGGCGCAGGGTAAATCGGTACCGGCATTGGTCGCTAACGACCATTATTATTATAATCCTGCAAATCCCTCAGATCCCAACAATCGGATCGATGGTTATTATCCACGCTTAAAAGGCGTGACTGACGCACAGAATGGACGTACCAGCGATTATTACTTGTATAACGCTTCTTTTGTGAAGCTGAGAAATCTTCAGTTGGGCTACACCCTTCCTGAAAGCTTAGCGAGCCGTTTATCGATCGCTAAACTCCGGATTTATTTAGCTGGCGAAAACTTGCTGACATGGACGAAGTTCCCGGGACTGGATCCGGAAATTGGACCAGCAAGTAACGACCCATCGTTGATCAACTCTTCTGTTGTAAACTACCCAACGATGCGCCAATATTCACTGGGTTTGAATCTAACTTTTTAATCCGAATGAGAACAATGAAAAAGATGAAAAAATTTCTGGCGATTGTATTGCTAACAAGTATAGTGGGGTGTAAAAAAGATCTTTTGGATACCTCTCCGTATTCATCGGTCTCCACTGAAACGATGTGGACAACCGATAATTTAACAGATTTGGGCGTTGCGGGAATCTATAGTTCCTTTCGACTCTTAATGGGGCATAGCGGATTGATTTCGCCTTATGAGCTCTATCAGTTTGACCGTTTCTCCTACACTGGGCAGGCACGTTTTGATGAACCCTTATTGACAGGGACCATCACTGCGGGCGATCCCTTATTTATGAATGTTTGGAAGATCCAATACGAAGGTATTCAGCGGGCAAACGACGCTTTGAAAAATATTCCCATAAAGTCGCCTTCAACAGCAGAAAAGAAAGCGAAATATATAGCCGAAGCTAAATTTCTACGCGCTTACTTTTACTTTCGACTCAATCAACTTTACAAAGGAGTACCTATTTACCTTGAGCCTTTTACGGCGGTCGAGGCCATCAAAGGGCGTAGTTCGGAAGATGAGGTCTGGAATCAAATATTGGCTGACTTGAACGATTGTATTGCGGAAACTAATTTTCCGGATCGTTATCCCGCGGGCAATGGGAATTATGGACATGCAACAAAGGCGGCGGCTTATGCCTTACGGGGTAAAGTGTATCTCTATCGAAAAGATTGGGCAAAGGCTGCAGCTGATTTTCAAAAAGTAAAAGATGCTGGCCACACACTCTTCGCTGATTATAAAGCTTTGTTTAAGGAAGCCAATGAGCAATGTCCTGAGATGATTTTTTCCATTCAGCATCGGAGTGAGTCAGGCTATGGAAATAATATGCAATTGTTTTGCGGTTGGCCGTCAGTCTATTCGCGGGGCTGGAATTATTACATGCCTTCACCACATTTGGTCGATCTCTATGAAAATAATGACGGTTCTAAATTTGAATGGGATAAAATCATTCCCGGATATAGCAGTTTAACTGAAAATGAAAGAGAAGTCTTTTTTCTACGCAACAACCTGACGGAGGCTGAGAAAGCGGCCGCGGCATTGAGAGGAGCAAAGATGAGCCTATATCTGCCGCAAGGTAATGAAGAGCGTATCAAAAAAGCCTATGAAAACCGTGACCCTCGTTTGCAGGCCAATGTCGTGACGCCTTATTCGACTTTTAGGGGCGCCTATAATTTTACCAATGTAGAAAGTCTTCAATTTATGCGCTGGCCATTTCGTGGACAGGCACAGGTAGATGGCGATATTCAGAGTGATACACAGATCAATTTCTTTTATTTCTACCGAAAATTTGTTGCGGAAGGAGTCAATGAGATTGTGGACCGTAATTATGGTCCCATTGATTTTCCGATTTTCCGCTATGCCGACGTATTGCTGATGTGGGCTGAAGCATTGAATGAAGACGGGAAATTGAATGAGGCTATTGCAAAAGTCAACGAAGTACGGCAGCGAGCTGGTGTCGCGCTTTTAAATTCAAATGCTGCAACGGCTGTTGGGGGAAAGGATGACTTACGCCTGCGTATTCGCAATGAACGTCGTGTGGAGTTCCCGAATGAAGGAATCAATTACTTCGACGAACTGCGCTGGGGAACTTGGAAAGAGAAGGTGTTTCAAACTGGCAATGGACGTAAACAGATCTGGGGAACAAATGTTGGGAATTACAGCTATAAGGGCGATTTCTTGACCGTATGGCCTATCCCTACCTCCGAAATACAGATGAACGTGAACTTGGTGCAAAATCCGGGTTGGATCGACTAGTTTTTGTAAAATAAAACCGGGGAGTGAGGCTATTTGGAGCTATCCCCGGTTCCATATAAAATAAACCTAAACATGATTGTTTTTAAATATAGCCTATACGTTATTTATTTTTTGACCTTTTTTTATCCTTTTCTTCTGCATGCAGATACAAGTGATATTGCAAAAAAAGGATTCGATTTAGCCGAACGACAATATGCTTTACTGTATCAAGATCATAAGGACATGAGTAAGTATCCACGCTCGGCAGATCGCAACGGAAAAACAACTTTTACGGATATCCGGGATTGGACCGGCGGTTTTTGGGCGGGCTGTCTCTGGTATGTTTTTGACTATACCGGTGACGATAAATGGCGGGACGCAGCATTAAAATGGACGAATTCATTACACCAAAATCAATTCAATACCAATCACCACGATATTGGTTTTGTCATGAATAGCAGTTATGGCAATGCCTATCGGCTTACTGGAGATACAACGTTCAAAGCGATTTTAATCCAGAGTGCTAAATCGCTGCTGACACGTTTTAATCCCAAGGTAGGTGCTATTAAATCATGGGATGTATTTCCTTCTTGGGACGGTAAACATAAATATGAGTTTCCGGTTATTATTGACAATATGATGAACCTGGAGCTGCTTTTTCTGGCTTCCAAGTTATCCGGTGATCCCATTTACCGTAATGCTGCCATTCGGCATGCGGAGACAACACTAAAAAACCAATATCGTCCAGATTATAGCTCTTATCATGTTGTTGCCTATGACCCCAACACCGGTGCTGTATTAAGCAAGGAGACCGCACAAGGTTTTTCGGACAATTCCGCCTGGGCGCGAGGACAAGCTTGGGGATTGTATGGCTTTGTGCTGATGTACCGTGAAACGAAAGACCCAAAGTATCTTGAAGTCGCACAAAAAATGGCGGATTTTTATATAAAGCATCCGCGTCTACCCCAAGATAAGGTGCCGCTATGGGATTTTGATGTCAACCAGCCCGGATTCTTTCCAAATTGGGATTATCGTAACGCTGATTTTAAGTCCGTACCGCGTGATGCTTCTGCCGCCGCAGTCACTGCTTCGGCATTGCTGGAACTGGTTGACTATATGGAAACTGGACAACAGCAGGAATATTTGGATGTGGCCGAAATGATCTTGCGATCATTGGGTTCGCCACAGTACTCCAGTGAGGTTGGAGCAAATGGCTTGTTTGTCTTGAAGCATAGTGTGGGCAGTATTCCGCATAAAGGGGAGATCGATGTACCCTTGGTATATGCAGACTATTATTATTTAGAAGCGTTGATGCGTTGGA
Organism: Sphingobacterium athyrii; assembly: GCF_003071065.1. Taxonomy (GTDB): domain Bacteria; phylum Bacteroidota; class Bacteroidia; order Sphingobacteriales; family Sphingobacteriaceae; genus Sphingobacterium; species Sphingobacterium athyrii. Next base: position 215,187 of record NZ_QCXX01000006.1, read on the forward strand.
ACAAGCGAAGACATCGGCTTGCGCAATTGATGAAGGAATGGCAGGAGATGAACAGGCAGAAGGCACCGGCACTCAAGGATTTTCAGCAACAAAAATTTGGACTCTTTATTCATTGGGGGCTGTACGCCATTCCGGCGGGTATATGGAATGGAAAGAAGATAGAAGATTTGGGTAGTCCAAGTGTTGCCGAATGGATTCAATTGGTTGCAAAAATTCCACGGTCCACCTATGCCAAATTGGCGGATCAATTTGCGCCGCAATCTTTCGATGCCGATAAAATCGTTAAAATGGCCAAGGATGCCGGAATGAAGTATCTTGTTGTGACTAGCAAGCATCACGATGGATTTGCCTTATATGGCTCAGCGGTAAGCTCATTTAACGTGTTACAGGCGACACCCTATAAACGGGATGTCATTCAGGAACTTTACGATGCTTGCATTCGTCATCAACTCGATTTTGGTGTCTATTACTCCCATAATATTGATTGGAAAGACGGTAGTGACGCACAGTATGCCACTACCAAAGCACAGCATGATATGCTAAACAAAAAAACTGATGCCTTTGGGGCAAATCTTTGGGACCCCAGTGCCAATTCCTTTGCTTCCTACTTGAATGAAAAAGCAATTCCGCAGGTACAGGAAATCTTACAACGTTTCAAAAAATTAAAATATATCTGGTTCGACATGCCCGGCTTGATGACTGCCGAACAGAGCTTTCGCTTTTACAAAACAGTGTATGACCTCAATCCGAATATCATCGTCTCCGAACGGATTGGTAATGGGATGGGCGATTATGCCATTCCGGGCGATAATCGGATTCCCGATCCTTCGGAGCATTTTACCAGACCTTGGGAAGCCATCGGTACATTCAACCATTCCTGGGGCTATAAATCTTATGATCATGATTGGAAAGATGTGGATGAATTACGGTATTGGCTCTTGGAAATAGTCAGCAAAGGAGGTAATTATATGCTCAATATTGGTCCCGACGCAGAAGGAAATTTAGCCGCACCTGTAAAAAAAAATCTTGCTATCTTAGGGAGATGGTTACGACTCAATGCTGAAGCGGTTTATGGGACATCGCCTTGGACCATCGCACACGAGGGACCAACAATAATTCGGATAACAGACACCGAACAACGGGAAAGAGAGGGATTCAAAGCAGCATTTACTGCCTCGGATTTTTGGTTTACACAAAAGAAAGATTTTGTCTATGCCATGGCTCTCGTAGTACCCAAGGATGGGGTCGTCAACGTAAAGTCTCTGAACCAAAATAAAGCTAAAGTGAAATCAGTGGAAATCTTAGGGTTTGGTCAGGTCCATTTTTGGCAGGATGACCAAGGACTGCAGTTGAAATTACCTAGGAAGATGCAAAATAACAGTTTGGGCTACGCGCTCAAAATAAAATTAAGCTAATTCGAATATTGGCTCTATCAATTATAACGATGTTACAACTAGTAATGAATACAAAAAAAATGCGCGTTTTGTTGCTGCTTTTTTGCTTAAGTTTATGGTATACGCAAGCTATTGGGCAGAAAAAAGGAAATAATTTTGCTTGGGACGCGGGGCAAAAAGTGCTCTTTTTGGGCAATAGCATTACTTACGCCGGGCAATACGTCGCTATGACCGAAAGTCTGCTTCTGAGCAGTCACCCGAAAGGGCAACCTCAATTTATTAATTCGGGGCTACCAAGTGAGACTGTTTCTGGACTCAGTGAACCGAATCATGCCGATGGAAAATTTCCACGACCTTGTCTATTTGATCGTTTGGCCAGCGTGCTTGATAAAATCAAGCCTGAGGTTGTTTTCGTCTGTTATGGCATGAATGACGGCATTTATCTTCCTTTTGATTCCGCCCGTTTTGAAGCTTATAAAGATGGAATTATCCGCCTGCACAAACGCTTGGTTGATCAGGGCGTCAAACGCATAATATGGATGACTCCTCCTGTACATGATGATCCGCAGCTTCGACTCAATGGCTATAATAAAGTATTGGATCGCTACGCCGAATGGCTTATCGGCTATGCCAGAAAGCAGTCCTGGGAAATTATCGACCTCCATTTTCCCATGCGTCGTTATTTGGAAGCCAAGATCGAGAAAGATGCTCAATTTAAGCTGGCAGCAGATGGGGTACACCCTGGAGAACTGGGCCATTGGCTGATGGCAAAGGAAATTGTGCAGCACCTGATACCTGACTTTCCGCTTGAAAGCACATGGGACGACAATTTGCACAATAAGCCAAAACTTTTGCAATTATATGCGCTCGTTTTAAAAAGGCAGACAATTATGAAAGACGCATGGTTGACTTTTGCAGGTCATAAACGACCTGGACTATCCAAGGGAATTCCAATGGAAGATGCAAGCAAAGCATATGCTGCTATCCAGACGGAAATTAAAACTTTGGGTTTCTAATCGGCGATGGTTTGTCATCCGAATGAATGAACTTTTATGTATAAATCTATATCATGATGAAAATCAATTTTTTTAAGTGGAAGTGTGCAGTAGCGGTGGGAATGTTGCTGTGCATGACTGAGGGCGCAATTTCACAGACCAAGTCGCCACCTTATGAAGGTGTGGCTGGTTGGCAAGAGACTCAAGATAAGCGCATGGAATGGTTTAAGGAAGCCCGTTTTGGACTATTTATCCATTGGGGCTTATACAGTGCCGCAGGAGGTTCTTTTGAAGGAAAGCAATACCCACAACATTATGCCGAATGGATTCAGACTTGGGGTAAAATTCCTAGCAAGCAGTATGCTGAAGTGCTGAAACCAAAATTCACATTACGTTCTTTTGATCCGAAGTCCTGGGCGCGTCTTGCAAAAAAAACGGGAATGAAGTATATGGTGCTGACCTCCCGACACCACGAAGGTTTTAGTCTATTCAATAGCCAACAGCCTTATGCCCTGAAAAATGATGTAACGGGTACGGCAAATTTATCGCCAAAGGGAAGAGATCTTTACCGCGAAATTATGGAAGCTTTCCGCCAGGAGGGAATGAAAGTGGGAGCCTATTATTCGCTGTTGGATTGGCAGCATCCCGATTCTTATGAGGCATTTCAGTTAAATCCGAATACGGATAACCATCAGCCTGATCATGAGCGGTATAAAGCCTATCTCTATGGTCAAATTAAAGAGCTTGCCCAACATTATGGGCGTTTAGATATGTTATGGCCCGATTTCAGTAGCAAACAGCGTGAGGGCGAAGCCTGGGGTACAAAACATATTTTGACAGATCTGATCAAATGGCAGCCCAACATTATTATCAATAATCGATTTTGGAATGGACTTGAAAATAAGAACGGTGATATCGGAACTCCGGAGAAATATATTCCACCGACAGGTCTACCTGGCATGTATTGGGAGGTGAGCCATACCATGAATGAAAGTTATGGTTACAGTGCTCACGATCAAAACTGGAAAAGCTTTCCCAAGATCATGCAATTATTTGTAGAAACGGTGAGTAAAGGCGGCAATTTTCTGTTGAATGTCGGTCCGGATGGAGATGGAGCAATTCCCGAACCTGCGGTGCGGATTATGGAACAGATCGGTGATTGGATGAAGATCAATAGTGAAGCGATATACGGAACCACGGCCAGTCCTTTTCAGGCCCTGGATTGGGGCTATTGCACTCAAAAGAACGGTAAATTATACCTGCATGTCTTTGACCGCCCTGCCAGTGGAAAAATAGATCTGCCTATCAAAAACAAGGTGACAGCTGTTTATACTTTGGCTTCGCCCAAAACGAAAGTAAAACCTGCTTCGGAGAATGGAAAACCTGTAATTCCTGTCGATACCTTTGATAAAGGTAAAGGCCCGAAAGTTATTGTTGTTGAAATACAGGGAAAACCAATTATTGAGGAGAGTCTGACCCAGACACAGGCAGATGGGCGTATTGTAATGAACGCAAATAATGCAAAACTACAGGAAGGGAAGGGGTTGAAAATAATTGGCGCACATACCCATGATCCCAATCGTCCAAACGCTATCGGCCAATGGAAAGATCTTCAGGACAGGGTATTTTGGGATATCAAAATTCAAAAACCCGGTAAGTATAAGGTGCTCATTAATTATCTGCCCAACAACAAGCATCGAGGAAAAATTATGCTCTCGATGCTCGGCCAGCAACTGCCATGGGAATTTATAGCTGAACAAGTAACTAAATTTAAGGAAGTGAGTATGGGGACCATAGAAGTGTCTCAGCAAGTGATTGGCGAGCCCAGTACAAAGGTAATTTTGCAAGCTACAGCCATAGAAGGCGATGTTCTACCGGAGATTGTGTCGATTACCTTGGTTCCGATTCAAGAATAAACTATCTTTAGGAAAACCTGAATAAATCATTTATAGCTAAACCAATTTGCCGTCAAAGGCCTGATAAAGTGCCGGTAAAGACGAACAGAAAATAAATTATAAAATAAAGAATGAAAAGAAGAGAATTTATAGCCAAGGGGATTGTATCCTCTTTGGCTTTTACAATTGTCCCTCGCGTTGTGTTGGGGGGAAATGGATTCCTTGCACCAAGCGATCGTATCAATCTTGGCTTTATTGGTGTAGGAAAACAATCCTATACCTTAATGAATGGCCTCAATCGCTGTAAGGAAATCGCCAGTCTGGCTGCCTGTGATGTCGATCGTAACAAATTGGCTGCATTTATTGCTGCAACAACAAAAAAACAAACGGAACTATCAAAGGCACAGGTCGAAATCAAAGCATATCACCATTATCGGGAACTGTTGGGTCGAAAAGATATTGATGCGGTTGTCATCGCGACGCCGGATCATTGGCATGCACAGATTGCGGTCGATGCTGCTAAAGCTGGAAAGGATATCTATTGTGAGAAACCTCTTGCGCTTACCATTGCCGAAGGTCGGGCAATGGTCGATGCAACCCGCAAATATAAACGTGTATTTCAAACAGGTAGCATGCAGCGTTCGTCGTACAATTTTAGACAGGCCGCAGAACTGGTTCTCAACGGTTATATCGGTAAAATAAAGGAAATCAACGTATCTGTTGGCGAGCCGGTCAAGCAATGTGATCTTCCATCCATGCCAGCACCCGACTATCTCGACTGGGATATGTGGGTAGGACCTTCACCCTATAGGGGATACAACCCAATCTTAAGTCCGCCATTGGAAGATGATAAATGGGCATGGTGGCGCGGCTATCGCGATTTTGGCGGTGGTTATATCACCGATTGGGGGGCGCATATGTTTGACATCGTCCAATGGGCATTGGGCATGGACGAATCTGGCCCAGTTCATTTTAATCCACCCAAAGAAGCCAATAGCAACACGGGGCTTTCCTTTAGCTACGCAAATGGTGTTAAGGTAAATCATGTGCAATGGGGAGTACATAATGCGATTCAGTTTATCGGTGAAAAAGGTAAGATTGAAGTAAGCAGAGAATTTATCCGCTCGAATCCGGAAAATTTGGCCAATCTTAAATTGACATCTGCAGATCGTCGTCTGTATTATAGCGATAATCACTATCAGGACTGGGTTGATGCGATTAAAAAAAGAAGCAAGCCTATCTGTGATGTGGAAATAGGCCACCGGACGAGCTCAGTGTGCAATGCCATTAATATTGCTTATGAACTTCAAAAGGATTTGAAATGGAATCCACACAAAGAACAGTTCGACAATGACTATGCTAATCTCATGCGCAGCCGACCCTATCGCGGTGAATGGGATTTTAGAAAATTCTAGTCTTTGCTGTAAATTTTCGACTCAGGCTTGACAAGATTGTTTTGTCAAGCCTGTTTTGTCAAGCCTGTTTTGTTTATTGATCAATATTTCTACCACAATACAGACCTGTATTACCCTATCTTAGACAGCAACATGTTATAGACATCGAATCGCATACTTGACAAGTTTGACCTTATATTTTCTAGCTATCAACTTCAACATTCTTTCGTATAATAGACGTTTTTTCTTCGGAAGTTAGTCGTTGCTTATTCGGTTCCAACCGAAGTAGTACCGAACAAATACCGAAGTAGTACCGAACAAACAGCGAGTAAAGTATGAAAATGGTATTAGGTAAAACTAGTTTTTGACTGGCCGAAATAGGCAAGTTGTCTGATGGCGGAAAGATGATGAAAGCTAGCATATTGGAATAATCATTTACAATGTTTGATCACTAGATTGCTTTTCTTATACGGTGATAAAAAAATACATGACTAGCTGATTTAAAACAGGGGGAACAAAAAAGAAAATTTGTTATTCTGGAGAGATAATTGCTTTATTTGTATTAAGCAATTATTAAATACGAACAGCAGAGGGAACCCCGATATGTCTCAATTAACAATAGTAGATTTGGCCAAAAGACTAGGCTTGTCAAAGTCCACCGTCTCCCGTGCATTTCGGGATAACGTCGATATTAATCCGGCTACGAAAGCTCGTATTTTGGCTATGGCCGAAGAAATAGGGTTTTCGCCAAATGTTTATGCAAGTAGCCTCAAAGCGAACAAAAGCCTGACTATTGCGATTATTATCCCCGAATTTGGCAATAAGTTTTTTTCACAGGCCATCAAGGGCATTGAAGCTGTGGCGCGGTCAAAGGGCTACCATACCTTGATTTACGTGACTGATCATCAGGTGCAGAATGAAGCCTCTATCATTCGTTCCTTAGCAAATGGGCGGGTGGATGGTGTTATCATCTCGGCTTCAGGTGAAGGAAAAGATCACTCCCATATCCAGTTGCTGGAAGAACGAGGTATTCCGGTGATGTTTTTTGACCGCGCATATGACGACTGGAAAGGGGGCTACATTACGGGAAATGACTTTGATTCGGCTTATCTCGCAACGAAGCATTTGATTACGAATGCCTGCAAACGGATTGCTTACCTCGCCATCAATCCCAATGTTTCTATTGGTAAGGTCCGTAAAAACGGGTACGAGAAAGCTTTGCTGGAAGCTGGACTGACGATCCATCCGGAACTGATCTTGGATACTGTTAACGATGCGGAACAAAATATGCGGGATATTGCCGCCTTGATCGAAAGGGAGAAACCAGATGCCATATTTGCTTCTGTTGAGCGCTTGGCGATTTCCAGTATCCGCGTTGCCAAGCAGCAGGGGATACGGATTCCGGAAGATCTCAAGATTATTTGTTTTTCCTGTCTGGATATCGCCGATCTCATTGATCCAGCACTCAGCGTGGTGAAACAACCGGCCTATGAAATGGGCGAATTAGTAACAAAATACCTCTTGGATAAGATGGATGATCCAACTAGTGATAAGTTTGCTAATTCGGTTTACCTTGATTCCCAGCTTATTTTTCAAAAATCCAGCCTGAAATAAGAAAAAAAATATTTGTTTTTTGTCATCCCATTATTTAGCTTTGATTACTTTCGGGAACATTCCCGAAAATATTTAAATAATCAATTTGTATAAAATATTGGAAGGGGAAATCCAGAAAATCGCAATAGGCGATTTCTTTTTACCTTGATTTCGGGAACGTTCCCATTGTCAATTTCCAATGAAAACTAGTTATCGATGGGGAAGCATATCACGCGTTTAATAGGGTATCTTTGGATGGTCGTCCTATTAGCATCATGTGCAAATAAAAAAGATATTGTTGATATTGAACAGCCGCCTGTGACTGAACGGCCGGAGACCGGCCTCGTCAATCTTTCTTCTCCATTCCTCTTCTGGGATAGGGAAATTACACTGCAATTTGATTTTTCAAAAGGAAATGCTGCTTTAAAAGGTAGTACAGCAGATCTATACCTACACGCTGGATTGATCCCTATCAATGGTGGTAACTGGCAACACGTGGTGACAGACTGGTCAACGAACGACAATGCCTACAAATTGAAGTTTATCGCGGCTGGACTTTATTCATTCACATTTACTCCCGCCAAATTCTTTAACCTGAGCAACGCTGAGGCCTTTGGCCAGCTGGCATTTTTGGCACGCAATGGCGATGGATCGCTGATCCAACGAAACCAAAATAATTCAGATTTATTTCTGCCTCTTGTGGCGAGCAATGGGCAGGCGATTCGATTTGTGTCACCTACGCTGCAACCCACTGATCCGATTACAACCGAGCATATGTATGTCGTTGGCGAAGATTTGAAGCTTGAAGTTCAGGCAACGCGGTCCGGAAAAATCAGTATCTGGGACAATGGCCAGCAACTAGCAGAATCTACTGCTGCGCTGTCGTTGGAAAAATCCGTCAGCTTACAAAGCAATGGGCTGCATGAGCTTGAGGCACGTCTGGAAATAGGTGGTCAGGTCGCTACGACTAAAATCACATTACTTGTACAGGCAAAACCGGCCATTGCGGCGCTTCCAAGAGGCGTTAATCCCAACGGGACGACAATCAATAAGGAAAAAGGACAAGTCAGTTTCGCATTGACTGCCCCCTTGAAAAACAGTGTGTATCTATTGGGGGATTTTAACGGTTATAAAGCATTGCCAGCCTATGCGATGAGTCAGACACCGGATGGTAAAACCTGGTGGGTGACTTTATCTAATCTGGATTTCGCTCAAAAATATACTTATGAGTTTTTGGTCGATGGTCAACTTTATATTGCTGACCCCTATGCCGAACTCATTCTCGATCCACAAAATGATCCGGCCTTGGGTCTGACAAGCAATGTACTGCCAGCTTATCCGGCAGCAGCGCACGGAATTGTGGGGGTATTGGATCTCGCAGAAAAGCCTTATTCTTGGAAAAACAGCTCATTTACTAAACCTGCGCAAGGTAATCTGGTGATTTATGAATTGTTAGTCCGTGATTTTGTCAAACAGCATCGGTACACCACACTAAAAGACTCCCTAGCTTATTTAAAACGCTTAGGGGTTAATGCGGTTGAATTGATGCCTGTCCAGGAATCGGAGGGAAATTCGACTTGGGGTTATAATCCTTCTTTCCATCGCGCTCTGGATAAATATTATGGATTGAAAAATGACTTGAAAGCCTATGTGGATGCTTGTCATGAAAACGGTATTGCCGTGATTTTGGACGTTGTATTTAATCATGCTTTTGGTCAGTCCCCACTCGTACAGCTTTATTTTGAAAAGGGCAATGTCGCTGGGAATAGCCCTTGGTTCAATACCGTCGCTAGACATCCGTTCAATGTCGGTTTCGACTTCAACCATGAAAGTAGCTATACCCAAACCTTTGTCAAGGATGTGTTGACCTATTGGATGCAAGAGTATAAAATTGATGGTTTTCGATTTGACTTGTCCAAAGGATTCACGCAGAAAAATTCGGGGACTTCGGAAAATGACCTCAGCGCCTGGAATGCCTATGATGCATCCCGTGTGGCCATTTTGAAGCAATACCAGCAGCATGTTCATAGCATAGATCCTTCCTGTTATATTATTCTTGAACATCTTGGTGGAGATCAGGAAGAAATGGAGCTGGCACAATCGGGCATGCTGCTCTGGAATAATATGAATACTGTCTTCAATGAAGCAGCAATGGGATGGAATGCAAATAATGGCTCAGATCTGGGCAGATTGTTTGCCACCAGCCACGGTATGGCGCAGCCTTCTTTTGTATCCTATATGGAAAGTCACGACGAACAACGGCTGTTGTTCAAATGCCTGAATTATGGGAATTCATCAGGTAGTTATAACATCAAAAACTTGAGTACAGCGCTCAAACGTATGGAATTGGCGGCCCTGTTTTTATTGGCTTCACCGGGGCCAAAGATGATCTGGCAGTTTGGTGAATATGGCTATGATGTGTCTATCGACGAAAATGGACGTACGGGTGAAAAACCGCTTTTATGGAATTATCTGCAACAAGACGAGCGTAGGCAGCTCTTTGAGACCTATGCCAAACTCACACGTTTTAAAACGCAAAATAACATCTTTCAAAATGGAAATATCACTGCCGCAGGTGTAAAGGATGTAGTGAAATATTTTGTACTGGAAAAAGATGGGCAACAAGTAGGGGTACTTGGCAATTTCGGAGTAGAAGATGCGGAGTTTGCATTGCCGCAAGCATTAAAGGGACAGTGGGTGGATAATTTTACGGGGAAAGAGCTCAACTGGTCCGGCCAGTCAAAACTGAGCCTTTTACCAGGGCAATACCAATTGATAAGCAAAACAAAACTAAATAAATAAACGGTTATTTTATGAACAAACAGCTATTACGTCCATTTTGGGCTCTGAACATGCTACTTGGGGTAAGTGCTTCGGCATTCGCCCAACAGGCGACGCTTCAAGGGCGAGTAATGGACCAGAAAGGAAATTCCTTGGTCGGTGCCACAGTGCGCTTTGAGGATATTCAAAAATCGCTGTCTACCAATGCGAATGGGGATTTTAGCTTGGATAGACTGCAAACGGGGAAATTACACCTGAAAGTGAGCATGGTCGGATATGCGAGCTTGGATACTTTAATCCAAGTGAACGATGGACGAAATCCGTTAAACCTCTACCTTAAATCCAATACGAGTGCCCTAGAGGAGGTCGTCGTTATTGGTTACGGTACACAAAAGAAAAGTGATCTTACGGGATCGATCAGTACGGTAACATCAAAAGACTTTCAAAAAGGACAGATTTCTTCTCCTGAGCAGCTCATAATGGGTAAAGTACCGGGTGTGCAGATCACAACCAGTGGCGGACAGCCAGGAGCAGGAAGCACAATTCGTATCCGGACGGGAGCTTCCTTAAACGCCAGCAATGATCCACTTATTGTTGTTGATGGAATCCCATTGGCTGGTGGTGGCATTTCAGGGGTTGCCAATCCCTTGAGTATGATTAATCCAAATGATATCGAGACGTTTACTATCCTGAAAGATGCCAATGCAACAGCAATCTATGGTTCGCGTGCATCCAATGGTGTCATTATGATTACCACCAAGAAAGGTAGCCGTGCCGGTACGCAGGTCAATTTCAGTACACAGAATTCACTGGCGACAGTAGCTAAGAAAGTCGATTTATTGTCCGCAGATCAGATTCGTGATTATGTCAATGCAAATGGAACCGACGCGATGAAAAAGCTGTTGGGAACAGCGAATACCGATTGGCAGGATGTGATCTATGGTAATGCTTTTACAACGGATAATAATATCAATATCGCCTCAAAAGTTGCCAAGATGCCTTATCGTGTTTCGGTCGGATATATGAACCAGAATGGTGTGCTGAAAAATGACAACATGAAGAGGACAGCAACTTCATTGGCCTTGACGCCCAATTTTTTCGATAATCATCTGAAATTGGAGGTAAACGCACGCGCAACTTGGTCGAAATCCAAATTCGCAACGCAGGACGCTATCGGTTCAGCCATACAGTTTGACCCGACCCAACCGGTCTATGTTGATGATAAAAATAGCTTTGGAGGATACTACGAATGGATACAGGGTGGGAAACCGAATCCAAATTCGCCCAGAAACCCTTTGGCATTACTGGAATTGCGAAAAGATATTGGAGATGTCTTTCGGAGCACGGGAAATGCCAAATTAGACTACAGCATGCATTTCTTGCCCGAGCTTCATGCTAACCTGAATGTGAGTTATGATTTGGCTCGTGCTAAAGGAAACACCCTGACACCTGCTATTGCGGCGCGTAATTTTAATGAAGGAGGGGAACGTACACAGTATAAGTCAGATATCAACAATAAAGTGTTGGAATTCTATCTGAAATATGATAAAGAATTGCCAGCTATAAAAAGTAATATTGACGCTACCTTGGGCTATGGCTATTATAAAAATAGCACGAAGTCCTATAATTTCGATCGCACCAGTGAGGCAGGGGACATTTTGACCTCGGTGAATCTTCCTTTTGATAAACCTGAAAATCTGCTGATCTCCTATTATGGACGGATGATCTATTCCTATGACAACCGTTATGTGCTGTCCGGAACGTTAAGGGCGGACGGATCTTCCCGATTCAGTCCCGATAATCGCTGGGGATATTTTCCATCGGTGGGCTTTACCTGGCGAGCAAAAAATGAAGGTTTCTTAAAAGATCACAACGCGATCTCGGATCTGAAACTACGGTTGAGTTATGGGAAAACCGGACAACAGGATGGTATAGCAAATTATTCCTATATGCCTAATTATACCATAGGTGGTGACCAGTCGATGTACCGCTTTGGCAATGAATATTATTATTTGTACTCGCCGGTAGTTTACGATGGTGATATCCGTTGGGAAAGTACCACAACCTATAATGCCGGAATCGATTTTGGTTTTAACGATAATCGCATTTATGGTAGCGTGGACTATTATTCAAAAAAAACCAAGGACCTATTGAGTACCATTCCGATTGCGGTGGGATCCAACTTTAGCAATTTTCTACTGACTAACGTCGGTAATATGGAAAACCAAGGTCTTGAATTTAATCTACATGTGTTACCGGTTAAAACGGAAAATTCAACCTTGGACCTTGGCATCAACCTGACCTATAACAGAAGTAAAGTCACCAATTTGACGCTATCGGACGATCCGAATTTTATGATCGAAACAGGTGGTATCCGTGGTGGTACGGGCAACAATATTCAGGCCCACATGGTGGGGTTTACACCTTATAGCTTTAGGGTCTATCAACAGGTATATGATGATGCTGGAAAACCAGTAGAGGGGTTGTATGTGGATCGCAACGGCGACGGCGTGATCAGTGATAGCGACCGTTACATGTATAAATCGCCTTTGCCTAAATATCTGATCGGTTTTTCGGCTGCTTACTCGTACAAAAAATGGTCTGCAAGCACAACTTTGAGAGCCAATTTGGACAACTATGTCTACGATAATGTTTCGTCCAATTTTGGAAGCAGTTACAATGTGATCGACCAGGCATCTTTGGTGATCAACAATGCACCTGTGGACTTTTTGAATACCAATTTCAAAGAAAAACAGTTACTCAGTGATTATTATGTCAAAAATGCTTCTTTTTTAAAGATGGATAACCTTAATGTCGCTTATCAGGTTGGTCATTTTATCCGCAACAGCAAAGCTACGCTTTCGATTTCGGCTACCGTGCAAAATGTATTTACGATTTCAAAATACAAAGGCGTGGATCCTGAAATTTCCAATGGTATAGATGATCGTTTTTATCCTAGACCACGTACCTATGTACTCGGAGTCAATGTCAATTTTTAAACTGAAAGAATTTGATTTAAAGCATAAACAACATGAAAAAACTAAATAAATATATAACGGTCTGTTTAATGGCACTATCGCTTTCGAGCTGCCATAAGGATTTGGATCTCAAACCGACCAATGATGTCACCGCGGATCTAGCCTATAAGGATTTCAAAGGGTATACAATGGCTTTCGCGCGATTATATGGTTCATTGACCATGACCAGTACCTCGGGGCCAAACAATACAGATCTAGGTGGTCTCGATGCGGGTACTTCGGATTTCTTGCGTCTTTTTTGGAATGCACAGGAACTGACAACAGACGAGGCCGCTTGTGCATGGCTTAATGATGGCGGAGTTAGCGGTTTGGATTACCTCAAGTTTGATGATAGTAACCCCATGCTCCGCGGTCTTTACACCCGTTGTATCTATAGTGCGACGCTCGTCAATGAATTTCTAAGAGAAAGTACAGATGCGAAATTGAGCGGCCGCGGCATCTCGGATGCAGATAAAACTGAAATCGCTTACTATCGTGCCGAAGCTCGCTTTTTGCGTGCATATAACTATTGGGTATTGCTTGATCTGTTTGGAAATCCACCCTTTGTAACCGAAGAAACTCCTGTAGGGAAGGTGTCTCCACCGCAGATTAAGAGAGCTGAACTCTTTGCTTATGTGGAAAAAGAGCTCCTGGAAGTCGCCAATCAACTGAAAGGAGCCAAACAGAACGTTTATGGACGTATTGACCAAGTAGCCGCATGGGGATTATTGGCCAGATTGTATCTCAATGCCGAGGTGTACCTGGGAACTGGCAATAAAAAATATGGCGAAGCCATTACCTATGCCGAAAAGGTGCTGAACTCAGGCTATAGCTTGGGCACGAATTATAGCCAATTATTTTATGCGGATAATGATGTCAACAATCCTGAATTTATTTTCTACTTGCCTTATGACGGTACCAAAACACAAAGTAAAGGTGGAACGACTTACCTCATCAATGCTGCTATCGATGCAACAATGAATCCGACTTCCTTTGGTGTTCCCGGAGGTGGTTGGGCCGGTAACCGCGTACGCGATAATATCGCAACGATTTTTGGTGATTATTCCGGAGTAACGGACAAGCGTGCGATGTTTCACTTAAATACAAGTGTTAAAATTGAAGATATCGCTGTCTATAAGCAGGGTTTGGCCGTGACCAAATTCCGTAATGTGAACAGGGATGGATCGGCACCTACCGCCGCAGAAGGTTTTGTGGCATCTGTAGACTTTCCATTAATCCGCCTCGCTGAGATGAATTTGATTTATGCTGAGGCGACATTGCGTGGTGGAACAGGTGGTACGATGGCCAAGGCACTCGATTATGTGAATAAGCTGCGTGTCCGTGCCTATGGTAACAACAGCGGAAACTTAACCAATCTTTCGTTGGACGATATTCTCAACGAACGCGTTAAGGAACTATACTGGGAAGGATTTAGAAGGTCTGATTTGATCCGCTATGGAAAATTTACGGGCGATAATTACCTATGGCCATTTAAAGGCGGTGTATTGGCAGGACAGGCAGTGGAAAGCTATCGGGTATTATTTCCCATTCCTGCGGCAGATTTGATTGCTAACTCAAATCTTGTTCAAAATCCGGGTTATAATTAATTGAATATCATATTGGAGTATCGGGCAGTATCGTATTCCATGACGTGCAATCGATAGGCCTGACGGACGCCAAAATAAAAAATAAAGGGATGAAAATTAGACACTATATCGGAATGATCCTGACTTTGTTTGTGGTCTTCCAGAGTTGTAAAAAAGACGAGACACAAGCAAGATTGGCTAGCGACGATGCCATAAAACCGGCGACATTGACCCTCGATAAAACCGCGGTGACCCTGTCAAAAGATAATGCCAGTGACACTGTGTTACACCTTACACTGGTACAGCCTGACTTTGGCTTTCAAGCTGCTGTGACCAATGTGCTGCAGATCGGTTTGAAAGGGGATAATTTTAAAACTGTAAAGGAAGTAGTGATCCCTAATGGCCGGACAAGCCTGGGATTTACGGGCAATGAACTGAATGGGTACCTACTTTCCCTTGGCGTGCCAACCGGAACAGTTTCAGATTTTGATGTTCGCCTCAAGTCGAGTATCAATACGAAAATTGCCGCTGTGTTTTCAGCTTTGGCAAGTCTTAAAGCAAGCCCGTATGCTTCGACGAGCTATTTGTATGCCATAGGCGCGTACGAAGATTGGGTAGAGGCCAATGCCGAATCGTTGATTTCGCCGACGAGCGATGGAATCTATACGGGAATAATCAATTTTCCAGAAGGAAAATTGACATTTAAACTGACACCTGAACGGAATTGGAGTAATTCGTATGGAGAGACAGAGCCGGGTAAATTAGTTTACAATGGCGGTCAGGACATCAAGGCTCCGCGCACAGGCAATCTCGAGCTTCAGGTCAATACCAACACAAATACCATTTCATACAAAGACCATAGCTGGGGCATTATCGGTAGTGCCACACCGAAAGGTTGGGATGCGGATACGGATATGAAATACGACAACGCTAATCAGGTATGGAAGCTGACCGTTAGTTTGACGGCGGGGGAAATCAAATTCCGTAAAAACCACGATTGGGGAACTAATTTTGGTGGAGCAAATGGAACCTTGGAAGCTGGTGGTGCCAATATCACTGTTGCAAGTGCAGGTACCTATGATATTGTCGTGGATTTCAATGCAAATACCTATACGCTGACGAAGAAATAGCACATTATGTTAAAGAGCAATAGAAAGATTACCACCGTATTGGTGGCACTAACAGTGCTTGGATGGAGCCCCTTAAAGGGGCAATCCATCCAACGCATAGAACCCTTAAACTGGTGGGTAGGAATGGAAAATCCGACACTACAACTGGTGATCTATGGACCTGAGATTGGAAAAACCGATGTGCAGATTGAGGATAAGGGGATAGAGCTTGTGAAAATTAACCGGGTAGAGAATCCGAACTATTTATTTTTGGATGTCAAGGTTGCCGCTTCGGCTAAACCGGGCTGGTCAACCTTGACCTTTAGCCAGGGAAAGAAAAAGTTAACTTACCGCTATGAATTAAAACAAAGAGACCAAAAAGTAAAAGCGCAAGGGGTGAACAGTGCGGACTTGATCTACCTGATTATGCCGGATCGTTTTGCAAACGGCAATAAGGCAAACGACCAAGTAAAGGGGATGCTGGATATGAGCTTAAACCGGGATTCGATGTACCTCCGTCATGGTGGTGATCTGGAGGGGATCATCGGTAAGCTGGACTACTTACAAGATCTTGGCGTGACATCGTTGTGGTTAACGCCCGTGTTGACCAACGATATGCCGCAAGCTTCCTACCATGGCTATGCCAATACCGAAACCTATCATATCGATCCGCGCTTTGGCAGCAACGATACCTATGTGCAATTGGGCGAACAACTGCATAAGCGTCAGATGAAATTGATTTTTGACGTAGTGCCCAATCATATTGGAAGCTATCATTGGACGGTGAAAGATAAGCCCATGTCCGATTGGCTCAATGAATGGCCAAGCTATACACAGACGTCTTACAAAGACCAAACTGTTTTCGATCCCTATGCCTCGGCAGATGACAAAAAGAAAATGGTCAAAGGCTGGTTTGTTCCGACCATGCCTGATATGAATGAGCAGAACCCGTATGTCCAAAACTATTTGACCCAAAGTCACATCTGGTGGATAGAGACTGCGGCAATTGATGGATTCCGTATCGATACCTATCCCTATAATGACCTTGATTTTATGGCCAAATGGACCGATCGGATCCAGCAGGAGTATCCCAATTTTACGTTTTTTGGCGAGACTTGGGTGCATGGCGTAGCTAATCAAGCTTATTTTCTGGGCGGAAAACACGTAGGTCAAGAGGTGGATTCCAAGCTGATGGGTGTCACGGATTTTCAGCTTAATTACGCGATAGGTGATGCGCTCAATCAAAAGACTGAATGGACCGCAGGCGCGAATAAATTATATTCTACCTTGGCCTCAGACTATCAATACCCCACGCCTGAGCGCAATGTGCTTTTTCTGGATAACCACGATAAGGATCGTTTTTTCTCCGTTGTGGGCGAAAATGTACAGAAATACAAATCAGCCATGGCTTGGCTGATGACCACGCGGGGGATCCCACAACTGTACTATGGCGCGGAGATTCTGATGAAAAACTTTTCCAATCCCGATGGCTTATTACGGGAAGATTTTCAGGGTGGTTTTGCAGGTGACAAAATGAATAAGTTTAGCCCCGAAGGGAGAACCAAGCCCGAGCAGGATATGTGGAGCTATGTGCAGACCTTAGCCAATTACCGAAAACAGCATGCTGTTTTACAAACCGGTAAAACAATGCAATATGTACCGGAGGATGGAATTTATGTTTATTTCCGTTATAACGAGCAGCAGACCGTCATGGTTGTGATGAATTGCAATGATGTGGCCAAGGAGATCAAACTGGATCGCTTTAAGGAAAGAAATAGCAAAGTAAAATCCTATTTCGATATTATCCAAAAGCAGGAGACTAGTCCGGCTGACAATACCTTGAAATTGGAAGCTTATGAGACTAAGGTGCTGGAACTTAAGTTTTAACACAATTTAAAAATTCTATTCTATATAGTTCATTTTTCAATGATTAATTATAATACTATAAAAGCCGTAATATTTGATTTGGACGGTGTGTTGGTGGATACGGCAATCTACCATTTTCAAGCTTGGCATAGATTGGCAGAAGGCTTGGGCTATTCGTTCAGCATTGTCGACAACGAACAGCTGAAAGGGGTCAGTCGCATCGAATCCCTGGAGCTGATTTTGAAATGGGCAGGACTGGAAAAGTCCGAATCGGAAAAGGAAGATTTGCTACGGCAGAAAAACCAGTGGTATCTGGAACTGATCGAGCAGCTTAGTCCAGCCCATTTGCTTTCCGGAAGCCTCGAACTGCTAAAAAAGCTGCGGGAAAAGGGAATTAAGATTGCACTTGGCTCGGCCAGTAAGAATGCATTGGGAATTCTCCAGAAAACTGGAATCGTTGGTTATTTCGATGCGCTGATTGATGGAAATGCGGTTCAGTTGTCAAAACCCAACCCCGAAGTATTTCTCAAAGGTGCGGAAGCATTGGGGATAGCAACAGCGGATTGCCTGGTCTTGGAAGATGCGCAGGCTGGAATTGACGCGGCAAGGGCTGCAGGTATGCAAGTGATAGGGATAGGACAAGCCGAACATCTAAAAGGAGCAGATTTGGTCGTGGCTGATTTAGGGTGCTTAGTCGGTAAATTTTAACGTGTAGTAGCAATTTAGGTGATGATACGGCGCTATAAATGACATTGGTAAACAAAACAATAATTATTTATAGCGGCTGTCATCGGCCGTTGAAAAAATTAAATCAATGAAAACATATATCAAACATCACCCTTGGCAAATTATTGAGGATACATTTCGTCCGGAGCATAACGAATTTTCGGAAAGTATCTTTGCAATTGGTAATGGTCGGATGGGGCAAAGGGCTAATTTTGAAGAAGACTTTAGCGGGAAATCCTTGCAGGGATCATATTTGGCTGGTATCTATTATCCCGACAAAACACGCGTGGGCTGGTGGAAAAACGGGTATCCTGAATATTTTGCCAAGGTCATCAATTCCGTGGATTGGATTGGCCTGCATATCCTTGTCAATGGTCAGGTACTTGATCTGGCTAAAGCAAAGGTCACAGCTTTTGAACGCCGCTTAGATATGCAGCAGGGTATGCTATACCGCAGTTTCGTTGTTGAAATGCCAGATGGTGCGCAGATTAAGGTTGAGGCAAGTCGAATGTATCATCTGTTTGCTTCCGAAACGGCTTCCTTGCAATACAGGATAGCGGCACTTTCGGACGACATAACACTAACGGTCACTTCGCGATTAAATGCCGAAGTAACCAACCGTGATAGCAACTACGACGAAAAATTCTGGGAAAGTGTAGGCCAAGGTAGGGATGGGGATGGTATTTTTGTGGCTGCGCGGACCAAGAAAACGGGTTTTGAGGTATATGCTATGCTCGAGACTAGCATAAAGACTGCGACAGCAACATACGGCGTACAGGATACGATCATAAGTTCAGGTTGTATGGCTGAGGTCTATAGCGTGAATCTGGCTAAATCACAGACTTGTAGTATTGAAAAACGTGTCGCCATTGTTACATCGCAGAATCATGCGGTAGCTCAGCTAAAAGAAGTTGCTCATGAGCATTTACGAGCGTTTAGAGGGCTTGACTTTGATCAGTTAAAGGAAAAGCAGGCAGCAGCATGGCAAACGGTCTGGGCAGAAAGTGATATTGAAATTAGTGGTGATGTCGCCGCACAGCAAGCGATACGGTATAATATTTTCCAACTCAATCAAACCTATACCGGAGAAGATGAGCGGCTCAATATCGGTCCGAAAGGGTTTACGGGTGAGAAATATGGCGGTGTCACCTATTGGGATACTGAAGCGTACTGTATCCCTTTTTACCTCGCTACACAATCACCAAAAATAGCACGCAATCTATTGATTTACCGCCATCAACAATTGGATAAGGCCATTGAAAATGCCGCCAAGCTGGGATTTGACAAAGGAGCAGCGCTCTATCCCATGGTTACGATCAACGGGGAGGAATGCCATAACGAATGGGAGATCACCTTTGAGGAAATCCATCGCAATGGGGCCATCGCATTTGCCATCTACAATTATGTCCGTTATACAGGCGATGAAGACTATATTTGGTCACATGGTTTGGAAGTGTTGGTGGCGATTAGCCGATTCTGGGCACAGCGTGTCAACTGGAGCGCCGAACGTGGGCAATATGTCATGTTGGGCGTAACGGGACCGAATGAATATGAAAACAATGTGAACAACAACTGGTATACCAACCGCATTGCCTCCTGGTGTCTGGAGTATACGCTCGAATGTTTGAAAAAGCTGGCGCAGCCGAAGTCTGACAACCTTAGTGCATTGAAAGCTAAGCTGGCAATTGGAGCTGAAGAACAACAAAAATGGCAGCATATCATTGATAATATGTATTATCCTTTTGATGCGCAACGCGATGTGTATTTACAGCAAGATGGTTTTCTGGACAAAGAGCTGATTCCTGTGGCGCAACTCGATTCATCACAACGCCCCATTAATCAGCATTGGAGCTGGGATAGGATTCTGCGTTCCTGTTATATCAAACAGGCTGACGTATTGCAGGGTTTTTATTTCCTCGAGGATCAATTCGACCGAGATACACTAAGCAGGCATTATGAATTCTATGAACCACTGACAGTACATGAAAGCTCACTTTCTCCTTGTGTACATGCGATATTGGCGGCTAAACTCAATAAAGCGGAAAAAGCGTACGAGTTTTATCTGCGGACTTCGCGTTTGGATCTGGACGATTATAACAACGATACCGAAGATGGCTTACATATTACGTCCATGGCCGGTACGTGGATGACGATCGTGGAAGGTTTTGCGGGAATGCGGATCAAGGCTGGAAAACTTTACCTCAATCCCATGTTGCCGAAAGAATGGGAAGGGTATAAATTCCGTGTATTATTTCGTGGATCTACCTTGTTGATCGCGGTACATGCCGATGGTTATACGATCGAAAATATCAGTGGTACAGCGGCTCATATCCAAACAGCAACCGAAACTTTCATACTCAGTGGACTGAGCAAAAAACAGGTGCCGCAGGTTAGATAAACCCTTGTTTTCAGCAGCAGAAATGGATTCTTTTGCTGCTGGAAATCGGGATTAAATGATAATTAATTGTATTTTGTCTTAAATTTTGATAGCCTATTATGGGAAATAAACCTGAATTAAGCATTAGCCAGGTCGTCAATATGAGTTTTGGGTTTCTGGGGATACAAATGGGTTTTGCTTTGCAAAATGGCAATGCCTCCCGTATTCTACAGACTTTTGGTGCCGATGTGGAACACCTTTCGCTATTTTGGCTTGCGGCTCCGATTACGGGGATGATTGTACAGCCAATTATAGGGCATTATAGCGATCGAACCTGGAATAGATTGGGCCGTCGTCGACCCTATATTTTGGTGGGGGCGCTGTTGACCACTTTGACTTTATTTTTAATGCCCAATGCGGCTTTGTTTACAACATTACTGGCGCCACTTTGGATAGGAGCAGGCTTACTGATGTTTATGGATGCGTCCATTAATGTAACGATGGAGCCCTTTAGGGCCTTGATCGGCGATAATCTCCCCAGCAGTCAGCGGAGTCTGGGTTTTTCGGTACAGACTTTTTTAATTGGTATTGGAGCTGTTTTGGGATCACTGCTTCCGTTTATATTGACGAAGTATTTTCATGTAGCGGGAACTTCCGAAGTTGGGCAGGTACCCAGTAATGTCATCTACTCCTTTTATTTGGGCGGTTTCGTACTACTGCTGACGGTGTTGTGGTCTGTGCTCAAAACGAAGGAGTATTCGCCGGGTGAACTCCAGAAATTTTCGGATACTATTGCAGCTGAACAGGAAGCAGCACCAAAATTTGGCTTGCGATCCATTGTTAGCGACATCGGTAAAATGCCAATGATTATGCGTAAGTTGGGTTGGGTGCAGTTTTTCTCCTGGTTTGCCCTCTTTATGATGTGGGTATACACAACTCCGGCGATTGCAGATTCGGTTTTTTACTTGCGCGAAGGCAATCGGCAGGATCTCTATATGGAGGCTGCCAACTGGGTAGGTGTGCTCTTCGGTATTTATAATGGGGTTTCGGCAATATATGCCTTGTTTATTCCGCAGATAGCCAAACGCTTCGGGCGTGGAAAAACGCATGCCCTCGGCCTTTCCATTGGCGGACTCTCTTTAATTTCATTGTTCCTGATCAAAGATGCTAATCTCCTGATCCTTCCCATGATCGGTATTGGTATCGCTTGGGGGAGTATTCTGGCGATGCCGTATGCAATTTTGAGCGATCATTTGCCAGCGGGTAAAATGGGGGTTTATATGGGACTTTTCAATTTCTTTATTACCCTGCCTCAGATCGTGTGTGGTTTTTTCGGTGGCATGATCATCAAATATTTTTTTCATAGCCAATCGATTTATGGATTATTGTTGGCCGGTGTATTTATGTTGCTTGCGGCATTTTTCGTTCCAAAAAGTAAACACTAAGGTCATTATCGTAGACGTATTGGATCTAGCCTACGTCTACGATTTTTTTCTCACTTCGCTCGAGTCCCTCAATTGGATTTTATTCGCTTCCTGAATCTATCCTGACATTCTTTCGTTATCTTGGGCAGTTTTCTACGCCATCGGGATATTCATCTTAAAAACGAGTATCCATCACTTGCTGTTTTCAAGAATATAGCTGCTCGGTGACATGCCGTAATGCTTATGAAAGTCCCTTGAAAAATTGGATTGCACGGTATAACCGACCATAGTGGACACCTGGGTAATGTTATATTCTTTTTTGGTGAGCAGTTCTGCCGCCTTTTTTAATCGTGAAATATTGATCAATTCATTGGGCGTTAGGTCAGAGAGCCCTTTGATTTTGCGGTAGAGGGTTGGACGGCTCATATGCATCAATTTGGCCAGTTCATCGACATTGAGGTCTATCGTTGAAATATTTTCGTAGATAACCGAATTGAGCTGGCTGATAAAGTCTTTGTCCGGTGCAGATACATTGATATCCATTAAATTGGAACTTGAAGAATTGGTGAAGTAATTCTTGATAATTTTGCGGTTCTTGAGGATATTGCGTATTTGTACCATCAGGAATTCAAGCGAAAAAGGTTTTTCAATATAGGCATCGGCACCATTTTTTAAACCTTGGATTTTTGAATCCAGTGCATTTTTTGCCGTCAGGAAAATCACGGGAATATGACTATACAGAATGTCCGTTTTGATGCGTTTGCATAAGGCGAGCCCATCCATAATAGGCATCATAATATCTGTCAGTACGAGTTGAACATTCTCTTGATCTAATATTTCGAGCGCCTCGGCACCATTGCTGGCCCGTAGTATCGTATAGCTGGTTTTTAATTCTTTATTGAGGTAAGCCAGTATTTCTTTATTATCCTCGACGAGCAGAATCACTGGTTTTTCTTCCTCCTGTTCATCCAATTTATCATTCAACAGGTTATCATCGCTATCTTCCTGAAAAGATTTGATATCCAGCGATTGCTCCTGAAAAATTGGCAGAGAAAGAAGGAATATATTGCGGTTTTCCTCCAGATGTACAAGGGATAAGGTTCCTCGGTGCAATTCGACCAAAGAGCGGGATAGAGGAAGACCAATGCCAGTTCCCGTATCTTTATCGGATTCGTTTAACCGATAAAATGGTTCAAATATTTTTTCTCTTTTCTCAAAGGGAATGGGCTCACCGTCATTCTTAAACTCAATATTGAACATAATATCATCGCTATTAAAAGGAAGGAGTTTGACATGGACTTCTTCATCCGCATATTTGATTGCGTTGTGAATAAGGTTAGTAAAAATTTTTCGCAAAGCTTCTTCATCCACATAAGCAGTGAGGCTAATGCGTGGAAGGCTGAGGTCATAGTGCAGTTGTTTATCTTTCGCCAGATAATTTAGATCGTGGAATACTTCGGATAGCAAGGCGTTGATATCCGTTTTCGTAAAAATAAGACTCATATTGTTGGTTTCTGCTTTTCTAAAATCCAGTAATTGGTTGGTCAGGCGAATTAATCGCGCTGTATTTTTTTCAATCAGTGCGAGATCTTTAACCGTGTCGCGGTCGGTGAATTTTTGATTATTTATTATTTTCTCCAGGGGCATTTTGATCAACGTGAGTGGTGTACGGATTTCGTGGGCCAGGTTGGTAAAGAACTCCAGCTTGAGATTATAGATTTCCTGTTCTTTTTTTCGTTCATAACTATCCATCTTTTGCGTATTGTTGGCCTTTAATAGCAAAAAATAATAGCGCAATACGAGCAGGGCAATCGTACCGAAGCTCATAAAATAAAGTAAATAGGCCCAGCCTGACAACCACCAGGGGGGTGAAACGATGATAAGCAGTTTTTTTTCGGCCGGATTCCAGACACTGTTATTATTTGCGCCCCTGAACTTAAACGTATAAGTGCCCGGTGGGAGTTTATTGTAATAGATCTTTTGATTGCCAGTAATATCGGTCCAGTCTTTGTCATAGCCTTCCATGATATAACGATAGGGATTGCTTTTTGGGGACACAAAGCTCAAGGCTGCAATATTGAAACTGATATTGGAGTTATCGTAGGTGAGGTGGATCTCCTTTGATAGGGAGATGGACTGCTTCAGTATGCCCTTTTCACGAACAGGTATGCTCACATTGTTGATCTGAATACCGCTGATGAATATAGGCGGAATAAAACTATTCTTAATGGATTTTGTGGGGTTGAAGCTGACCATTCCTTTGATGGTGCCAAAATATAAGGTTCCGTCGCTATCTTTAAAAGCTGAATTATAATTAAACTGATCTGCGGGAAGCCCGTCCCTTGATGTATAGATGACCCTCCGGGGAACACCCTCATCCAGTCTGACCAATCCACCACCGGTTGATATCCATATACTCTTATTGTCGTCTTCCAGGACTTTGAATACTTGGTTTGACGGTAAGCCCGATTCGGTTAGATAGTTGGTGAAATGTCCATCACGTCGGTATTTTGAAAGCCCACTTTCAGTACAAAACCAGATGTTTTTTTTGCTGTCTTCAAATAAGCCATTCACGTAGTTATTGACGAGCGTATTTTGTTTGCCTTGCTCGGACAGTAAATGCTGTATCTGTCCCGAGCTGCGGTTATATTGATAGACCCCGCTACCATAGGTATTGACCCAAAGTATGCCATATTCATCTTCATAAATACCCTGGATCCAAGCCGTAATGGGAAGGAGATCAAAACTGTCGCTCTTTTTGTTGTAGACGTATAATGCGCGGTCTGTCCCTACAAACATACTGTTGTCTTTGGACTTATAGATGCAGACGGCAAAGCTACTTTGTAAAGAACCCTTACCGATGCGGTCATAGTGTTTTTTTAATTTTCCGGTCTTTACGTCAAGTATATCAAGGCCATGCGTTGTGGAACCCACCCAGAGATCATCGCCGATCGTGGCCAAGCCATGAACATTATTATGTGCAATACTTCCCTTTTTTCCATTGGCAACAAAATGTTGGATTTGCTGCGTCTGAGCATCTATTTTGTTCAGGCCTCCATCTTCTGTGCCTATCCAAAAATTTCCATATTTATCTTTGTTAATGTCGTGTACGATATTTCCCGATAAGGCTGATTTCCCAAATCCGGATAAGTATTTTTTGAAATTGTCGAATTGGTTGCTGTATTGATTAAAGCCGCCAAAAAATGTTCCGAACCAGATGTTGTCTTCGCGGTCCCGATAGAAATTCAAAACAGCGTTGTCCGATATGGCGAATGGATTGAGCAGATCTTTTTTGATATGTTGGCTTCGACCTGTGTGAATATCATACGTATATATTCCGGTCTCTGTTCCGATCCAGTAGACCGACTCTGTTTGTTGAATAATGCAATTCGCCTGAATGACTTTGTTGGGGTAATGGCTGGCGAATAGATTTTTTAGCGTTCCGTTTTTAAAATCAAATAAATAAGCTGAATTGATGGTGCCTACCATCAGCAGCGAGTCGTTAATGGCATAGACGGTCTTGGTATTGGACAGTGCTTTCCGATCTGTTTTTTTGAGCGCTATTTGAACAAATTTGCCCGTGTTGACTTGATACCGTTCGATCGTACTGTTATTGTCTGTTGTCCACAGGCCGCCTTTTTTGCTGCTGGTAATGGCCACCAAGGTGTTTTTGTTTTGGTCGAATGAGACGATCTCTGTCGTGTAAGGATTATATCGATAGAGTTTTCCATTGGAAAGCAACCAGATAAAACCGGCGTATTCATGTATCGCATTTACTTCACCTATCGGTATACCCTTAAATGGTCTGAAATTTTCTTTAACGGGATCGTAACAATAGGTCCCCCATGTCGTTCCGACCCATAGGATACCTTGGCTGTCGGTAAGGATGCTTAATATGGATGAACTCCCGATACTTGTGGAATCCGAAGCGCTGTGCCGAAACACCTTAAATTGATTGCCGTCAAAACGATTAAGGCCATTCCTTGTCCCTAACCATAGAAAGCCCTGTACATCCTGAGTAATACACTTAACAGAACTATTGGAGAGACCATCGTGGGTTTGATAATTTTTGAAATAGAGCGATTGAGCCCGTAAGTTAGTCCATACGAGTAGCAGGTATAGGATAGGTATAAAGGTTATTCCGCGCAAAATTTATAATATCTATATAAAAATAGTCAATTAAAAGATAAAAAAGAGTTTTGTTGATACGCTTTGATATAAAATTGAGACGCTGTGATTGGAATTACAGTAGGGATTTGGCGATTTTTATAGTACAATAAATAACCAAAGATAAACGTATGCCTTGCCCTAAAATTATGACAGCAAATTGCTGTATTCTTATTTTTCAGCGCGTTACTTGTTCATCTCTTGCCCTGATGCGAGCATCAGCGGGGAGTTTGTTTTTTACGACAGTTTTCAGGTCTCAGAATAGGTATTTGTATGCAGACTCAACGACAGTCGCACGAAGGTGTCCGTAGATCTCAGTCTATATTTTGTACTGTAAACATTGAAATCACTTCACACTATTTGAGCGAGAGATCGCCCAGAAATAATGAATCAATTAAACCAATCAATTTAAACGCGTATGAAAAACAAACTACTTGCGCAATGTTTCATGATACCGACTTTAATGCTTGTTACTTTTGTAGCAGCAGCCCAGACTCGGATCTTGAAAGGAAAGGTCGTGGATGAGACCCAAAGTCCATTGACGGGCGCCACGATCAAAGTAAAGGGAACGAACACGGCAACAACGACGGATCCTGAAGGATCCTTTTTGTTGAATATTTCAAATGATGCCAAATTCCTTGAAGTATCGTATATCGGTTACGCACTGAAAGAAGTCCCCATTGCCGGAAATGACATGACGATTGCTCTTGAACCCAGTACAGATCAGGGGCTCGAAGAGGTTGTTGTCATTGGTTATGGTACCGCGAGAAAAAAGGATCTGACCGGCTCTATGGTGACCATCGGAGCAAAGAATTTCAATAAAGGCATTATGACAAGTCCCGATCAATTGATCCAGGGAAAGACACCTGGCGTAATGGTTATTAACAACACTGGGCAACCCGGCGGATCGACAACCGTACGGATCCGTGGTAATTCGTCTATTCGTGCAAGCAATAATCCGCTATTTGTTCTGGATGGCGTGCCAATGTCAGGTAATTCGCCGTTGCCGGAAGGCAGAGGCGGGTTCTCTTCGGATAGAGGTAATCCATTAACCTATTTGAATCCGGGTGATATTGCGAGCATGGATATTCTAAAAGATGCATCCGCTACAGCTATCTATGGTTCACGTGGAGCAAATGGGGTTGTCATCATTACTACAAAAAAGGGAAAAGTAGGCTCTCCAGAAGTTTCTGTTGGTGCATCGGGAGGTGTATCTTCCATGCGTGAATATCCAGATGT
Organism: Sphingobacterium athyrii; assembly: GCF_003071065.1. GTDB lineage: Bacteria > Bacteroidota > Bacteroidia > Sphingobacteriales > Sphingobacteriaceae > Sphingobacterium > Sphingobacterium athyrii. The sequence goes on from NZ_QCXX01000006.1 coordinate 242,750, forward strand.
ACTGAATGCGGCAAGATTTAGAGAAGCATTGAAATACTACACACCATCTGATGCTACTAATGCCGATTTTGGAGGCAATGAGGATGCGTTTAAGGCGATCACACAAAAAGCAATCACACAAAATTATTATGCTGACGTGGCCGGAGGAACCGAGCATGGGAAATATCGCCTATCTGGTGGTTATCTAAATCAGAACGGTATTATTCGGGGTTCACAATTGAAAAAATATACGGCTAATTTTACAGGCAACTTCCGTTTCTTGGAGAACAAGCGATTGGGACTTGATTTTGCGGTATTCTTGACTCAAATGGATAATAAATATGCACCGATCAATGCAATGGTTGGTTCGGAAGGTAATGTTATTTCGCAAGCTTTGCAGTGGAACCCGACCAGACCTTTACGTGATGAACAAGGTAATCTGACTTTTGTTAGTACAACGACACGTAATCCATTGACAAGTATTGAAGCATTCAAAGATATAGCGACCACCAATACCATGGTGATAAACTTGGCACCCTATTATAAAATTACCGATGACCTGGAATACCGATTCATCTATAGTGCGATGCGTCAGACAGGTAATCGTCAGGGAATGTATCGCGCGGGACTGATCGATCCGTCCACAAATAAAGATGAGCAAGCTTTTATTTCCAATAATGGCGAAACCAATTTGCAGATGACGCATATGCTCTCTTACAACAAACAAATTAACGAAGATTGGAGCGTGAATGCAGTCGCTGGTTATGAGTACCTAGATTACAAATTCAATAATAATATTATGTTCGGTCGAGGTTTTAGTTACATGGGACTAGATTATTTCGATTACATGCAATATTCCACGGCGGCATTAAGAGAGGTAGCTTCTTACAGAAGCCCGACCAACCAATTACAATCGCTATTTTTACGTGGGGGTTTTAACTATTTGAATCGTTATTTATTGACAGCAACAGTCAGACGGGATGGATCGACCAAATTTGGTTCCAATAACAAATATGCAGTATTTCCATCTCTTGCAGTCGCATGGAATGTCGCTGAAGAACAATTCTTAAAATCCAGCGGCATTTTTGATCAATTAAAAGTAAGATTGGGCTGGGGAAAAACAGGTAATCAAGAATTCCCTTCCGGAGCTTCACAGGACCGCTTGGTTTTTGGAAACCAAAGCATTAGTCAGGCAAACTATGGTAATCCGGATTTGAAATGGGAAACCTCCACCACCATAAATGCGGGTATCGATTTTGGTATCCTGGGCAACCGCCTCTATGGCTCGATCGATTACTTTAATAAGAAGACCACGGATGCGCTATTTGAGCAAACTTTAGCACAGCCAGCACCCGCAGGTAGGATTTGGGTGAATCTAGGCGGTGAGATCGTTAATAAAGGGGTAGAAGTAGCTTTGACGGGTACAATCGTTAAAAATGACAATTGGAATTGGGATTTAACCGGAAATGCGACATTTCTAAAAAATAGCGTCAGTGGCCTGATTGGTTATTATCAGACCGGAGCACTTAGAGGACAAGGCTTTTCGGGGGTATTGGGACAACGGATGGTAAATGATCAGCCGTTGAATGTTTGGTATTTAGCCGATTATCAAGGGATTGATCCACAGACAGGCATGAGTATGTACCGTGGTTTAGATGGTAGTATTTCCTCTAAAAATGATCCGGCGATGAACAAGTTTTATATGAACAGCCCGAATCCAACAACTTTACTAGGTATTTCGACAAATGTAAGCTATAAACAGTTCTCTTTGGCGGCTAATATGAATGGTGCTTTTGGTCACTATTTATTCAATAATACGGCTGCGACCACATTGGGGTTAAGTAATTTATCATCGCGAAATATTGGTTCGGCCTTCTTTGATACCTCAGTAAAAGAATCCACATCCAATTCAGCATCAGCTTCTACCCGGTATCTTGAAAAAGGTGATTATCTAAAGATGGCTAACCTCACATTGAGTTATAAAGTGGGAAATGTTGGGAAAACACTTAAAGATCTGAGTGTTTCACTGACCGGACAGAATTTGTTTATCATTACCAAATATACGGGATTTGATCCTGAAGTAAATACGGATGGTGCAACAAATGGAATTCCGTCACTAGGTATAGAGTATTTGCCTTATCCGCCGGCTCGAAATATTCTATTGGGAGTCAATTTCTCATTATAAGCACATAGATAAGTTATTGGGCTACATTAAAAAAAAGAAAGATGAAATTAAAGACTTTATTATATATAACAATTGCAGGTTCTATTGTGACAAGCACATTCTCCTGCACAAAGCTGAAAGAAGAATTTAATGGAGAACTGGGCGAAGGCAATACCAACGTCGAAGCAGGGGGCCTACTTGTTACAGCTTATACCTCTTTAAACACACCTTATCAGCAAGATCAGCGCTGGGTAATGCAGGAGATATCAACGGATGCTGCAATAGCGCCTACGCGTGGGGGCGACTGGGATGACAATGGGATGCACAGGGCAATTCACCTCCATACATGGAATGCTGATAACGGCTATATGAATGATACTTACGTGAGCTTGGGAACAGCAATTTACAATGCCAGCAATGTTTTGCGCTATAAGCCCAGTGCCCAGCAAGCTGCTGAAGCGAAATTTATCCGTGCGTTGGCAATGTTTGATATTTTGGATCTATATGGTGTGGTGCCTATCCGTGAAGGAGAAGCGATGGATGATTTTAGAATAGCGCCCGAGGTTTTACAGCCGCAGGCGGCCATAGATTATATCATCAAAGATCTAAATGAAATCATGGCAAGCCTGCCTAATAAAGGGCCCGCCTTTATTGCGAATAAAAATGCTGCAAGAACTTTGTTGATGAAAATCTACCTGAATAAGGGAGCGTTTTTGAATAGACAGACACCTACTTTTGCAGCGGAAGATATGAACAAGGTAATTGCGCTTTCAAAAGAAATCAGAACAAGCGGCTCATACAGTGTGTCGCCCGCAGGTAAGTACTTTGATAACTTTGCGCCGGACAATGACCTGAAATCAACGGAGAATATTTTTACGCTGTTTAATAAAAATGGAGAAAGAGGTGGTAATGTTGATCGTACGTGGAATACTATTGCCCACTATAATATGAGGCCCGGAGGCTGGAATGGCTGGTGTACGTTGTCAGATTATTATAATAAGTTTGCGGCGTCTGATGAAAGAAGAGGGATATATTATGACTATCCTTCGGATACCACAGAAAATAGAACCCAGTCTTATCATCGTCAAAACGTAGGTTTTTTTGCGGGACAGCAATATGACTGGAAAACAAATGAACCTTTGAAGGCCAGAAATCCTGGAACTGCACCGCTGGTTTTTACTCCAGAAGTAACCATTCGGACGTCGGGAGCTACCTTAGAAACAGCAGGTATAAGACCTATGAAATATGCATTTGATTATGCTGTTACTGGCCAACGCAATAATGACTGGGTGGTTTACCGCTATTCTGACGTGTTGTTAATGGAAGCCGAAGCCATGCTCAGAGGGGGAACCGGAGGTGCGTCAGAAGCGCTCAACTTGGTTAATAGTATCCGCACAAATCGAGGTGTTGCAGCGTTTACAGCCCTAACTTTGGACAATCTATTGGATGAACGCGCACGGGAACTGTATTGGGAGGGCTGGCGAAGACAGGATTTGATCCGATTTGGTAAATTTTTGCAGGCTTGGCAAGAAAAAGAAGCTGATCCGGATCCAAAAACGCTTGTCTATGCATTACCTAGTCAACAGATAGCAGTTAACCCCAACCTGAAGCAAAATCCAGGTTATTAATAAAGAATAGCTCAGGTGCTGGCAAAAAAGTAGCTTGAACGATTTTGTATCGAAGGTATTTAGATTGTAGGAATTTCCCCCTATAATCTAAATACCTTTTTTCTTTAGATAGACAGATGAATGGCTCACCATGGTGTGGTTCGGGATTCCGTCGTGCTATAGTTAGGACTCCTTCGGGCCATAGTCGCCCCTGATTCTCCATGAGAACGCCATGAATCCGTACTGAGTCCGTGATGAGTCCGAGTTAAACACGGACTCATGGTTTAAGCAAGAGGGTCTTATCCCGCATATACCTGCACTATGGGGCGAAGAAGGGGTATCGCAGGCCCGAAGCAGACTCGAATCAATGCCGAAAGGCTGTATTACATGGACTATGTTTATATGAGCCATTTATAAAACAGGTATGTGTTTTATTGTAACAGCGTATTGGCCAGCGTTGATCCGGCACATTTATTTCGAGCAAGACCAGCGTATGTTTTAATTCTTTTTGTCGTTGATTGCTATAAAAGCAGGGAGATTTCGCCGTATTTTATATTCAATAAAAAAGGTGTAAATTGAATTAATTATACAAGAGATGAAATAAATGGTAAGAATGATCTTTAGGCAGCTCTATTTGGTATTGTTGATCATGGCATTTTGCCAATGCCATGGCAATAGCAATACGGTAGCAAATCGTGAAAAACTTATGTCAAGAGTGGATACGTTGGAAAAAGTGGAATCTGTTACGGGGCAGTTCAAGTCGAATAATCAGGTTATTCAATTAAGTGATGCAATGGAAAAATTACTTTTCGTGCTCAATAAAGGTGACATCTATCTTCCTGAAAGCGGTTTTTTCTTACACTTGAGTCAGGTAGACGCCAAACGGCTGGGGACAGCATATATTTTATTGATTCCCCTTTTTCCCGATAGAGAAAACTTATTTTTCACCTATGACCAGGATTTTACGTTTGAGATAGTCCCTATGCCAGGCATGGAAAATTGTTATTATACAAAGAATGTTACGTTTTTCAATGCACATAATAAAGACAAGATATCGTCAGAAAACGACCGTTATCCAGCTACTATTTTTAATCAGCCTACATTAAAAGATACTATCGAATGGTCGATTTTTTCTGATTATCGCGACCTGCGCCATGTACCACAGTGGATAGATCATTTAGACAATAATCAGCAGGTTATCGTTCACTATGTAGGCTGCGCTGAAACAACTAATGGAGGGTATGCCATACATGATTACAGACCTACTACAGTGGCTGACCTTGCGAGAAAAAGGTTGAATGATGTCAGTAATCAGATGGAATCTTTGGGCGTACCGGGGGCCGAGGCTTCGCAGCATGAATGGAAAACCTGGTTAGATAAGGTAATCAGTCTTAATCCTAAAGATCAGTTCTCAAAAGGGGGGGCAAAAGTATGGACGAAGACCTTTCAGGAGAACACCAATGGGCTATTTGCCTTAGATGAAACAAAGGGCAAGATCATCCGCTTGCACCCACAGCCGGATTACCTGAATTTTAAGGATCAGCAGCTGTTGTCTATCAATCCTGCGGACAATAGTATACAGGTCGGTAAAATTGCTTCTTTACAACAACCAAATGCAGCGGAATTTGTTGATTTTAGGGTTGAAAATGGAACGCTATTCAGCATCAATAAGCTATTTCAATGGGGGCAATATAGCGCGGAACCAAGCAATGAAAAGACCACATTTTATAAAGAACGGGCTTCCAAAAAGTTGTTGCCAATGGTACGGGATATGATTATTGATCATACTTATATGACTCCGGAGCATAGTTATATCCTTTATCATAAGGACCGGACCGTAAATTATGAAATATTATGTATCAATAGTAGGACAGGGACAATAATAGCGCAAAAAACAGTAGACAGGTTGTTGGCTGAAGCACATATTGCCAAAGGAACAATCGAGTATCTACCCTTCGCAACAATGAATAACACTTCCCCGGACTTTCCGTTGCTGTTTAAATTAAATGAGGTCATCTATCACCTATCGCTCAATGCTAAATTGATACCTGTTGAAACAGTGAAGCTGCCCGCTAATTTACCATGGCACCCCAGTTATCTGTCTGCTGATAAACGGTCGTTTTATTTTGATAAAACCGATAATGAACTATTGTTTTATCCTATCGGTCAAAAAGAGTCCATACCATCGATCAAACTACAGGACCATCTTTTTGATCGGTATATCATGCTTCCAGATGGGGATAATTTTCGTTTCTTTTATGAATATGGAGACACTTTCACGCATGGCATAAAGACGGTTTTAATCAATGGTTCTACATTTAGGCAAGAGGGAGAAGCTGAGCTTGTTTATTCTTATGTGCCATTGGAAACGGAATCCAGTGACAATACGCCCAATAATTTAAGAGCTTTTAAAATCGGAAAGAAATGGATAGTTACTTTTATGTTGGAACAGAAACTGATTGTGGCCGAAATTTGATTTACAATAGGATCCGTTTGAATCTAGGGTTGAATCCCAGGCTATAAAAAGAAAGACCACTTCATGCTTAAAATGAAGTGGTCTTTCTTTTTCTGTCGGGATGGCCGGATTTGAACCGACGACCTCCAGCACCCCATGCTGGCGCGATACCGGGCTACGCTACATCCCGAAATATTCCAATACGAATGTGCAGGATAATCCTAAACTCGTTTTTTAAGAATAGTTTTTTGGTAGCGCTAAAATAATAATTATTGACAAAAAATAAAATCTAATTGAAAAAAAATGGGATGTCCGACTTTTTGACATCCCATTTTTTTAAGCTTTATTCGTATTCCCCCTGCATGCTCTTTCCAAATATTCAATCGTCGGGGGAGGCATTTTTTTGTTTAATGAGCATTGTCTAAAACTTATAGCCGACCATAATGCCAACAGTTTTGTTCTTAGCGTCTAAAGTTTTGTCCACACTCGTAAATCCATGACTGTAATAAGCGTCTACGGTAAAGCGACTGACATCTATTCCAATTCCGGCTCTGCCGTCAAGAGAGAATTTCTTATAATCTGTAGCCGCACTGGATTTGACGGTTTTTAGATCATAGTTTAATTGTGGTCCTAATAAACCGCGAAGGCTGAAATCACCGTTTTCTAAAAATTTATAGCCAACTTGCAGGGGAAGATTGACCTGGTAAAATTTAGGTGTCTTCTGATTATTTTCAAAAGTATATTCCTTTCGCAATAAACTGGCGCCAATGCCGGGTTGAAAGAAGATGCGATCCCCGACACGTGCAAATGCAGCGACAGAAACGCCTACTTTGCCATTATTGTCTTTAACAGATTTGTTTCCAAATGATGACATGTGATAGTTGCTTCCTACCTGTATACCATAGGTCACTTCCTGTGCTTGTGCCGTACCTGTTATTCCTAAGACTGTCAATGCCAATAAGGCCGCTTTGAAGGTTGTTTTCATGTTTGATATTATTTTTCGTTATCTATTTTCTAATGCACTTTTATCTTATGACAACGGAAAATCAGTATACCCTTAGAAAAAAAACATTTTTCTATTTTTAGATAATTAACTTTAGCACCGATCTGGGATAGAGGGGGCATCTTCGCAATTTAAAAGGTGACAGGACAAATTGGCCAAAGGCCCTTAATTTAGTCGGCATGACAATCATATATAGGATTGTGCAATAGACCGTTATTTTATGTAAAAAAAAATAAAAAAATAATAAGGGTAATAACTACTTCTGTTGTCTTAGTAATAAAGTAGATTGTTTAATCAATATGGTAGAGTAACCAATGTCGGAAAATAAAGAAAAGAATTTCGAGCGGCTTTTTCGAGCGCATTACAAGGAATTGCATCGTTATGCTTTTAGATATCTAGGGGATAGTGATGGGGCCGAAGAGGTCGTACAGCAAGTATTTCTACGATTATGGGAGAAAGATTGGGAAGAGCAGATCCATACTTCGCTGAAAGCATACCTATACCGTGCTATCTATAATGAAAGCATGAATGTCCTTAAGAAGGAACAGCGGAAGTTTAAATATCAGTCTTATGAACAGCATAGGCAGGAGTTGGAGCCGGCTGTAGATGAGAGCAGCAAGGATCTGGATGATAAATTAAGGGTCGCCTTGGCCGAACTGCCCGAAAAAAGCAGGACTGTATTCGAATTGAGCCGTTTTCAGGAAATGAAATACAAGGATATTGCAACAACATTGGATCTGTCCATAAAAACAGTAGAAGGGCACATGAGTAAGGCTTTGCGTCACTTACGCGTCGAACTTATGGATTATTTGACATTGATTATTTTCTATCTTATCTATATGTTATGAATAAGGAATTACTGGAAAGATATATCGTTGGGGAAACCAATGAAGTAGAGAATAATTTAGTACAGCGCTGGTTGGAGGAAGATCCCGACAACAGAGCAGAATACCTAAAAGTGAAAAATGTATTTCTATCTTATCTATACGCTATGAATAAGGAATTACTAGAAAGACATATGGTCGGGGAAACGAATGAAGCTGAGCGTATGATCGTAGAGGAATGGTTGGAAAAAGATGCTAATAATAGGGAGGCATATTTGCAAATGAAAAAGTTATGGGATAGCTTGCCTAAACCCCTGGAGGTTCCAGAAGTGGATGTGGATAAGGCTTGGATGGATTTTAAAATTGTTAGGGACAGAAGAGCATTGGAATCGACTGAAACCCCCAAAAGAAAAACAAAAGTGATCCAATGGAACTGGTGGGCCGCGGCGAGCATTTTGTTGGTCTGCATGGTGGGATTCTATGTGTTTGATCGTTCACAGCGGAAGGAAATGCACCTTGCGAGCCAAGAAGCCGTACGTCAGGATGCATTGCCTGACGGATCTATAGTCACGCTCAATAAGAATACTGAACTGGCCTATTCCAGCACATGGAGTAATAAAAACAGAAATGTGGAATTAAAAAAAGGAGAGGTGTTTTTTCGGGTGCAAAAAGATAAAAAACATCCTTTTGTGATCGCGACAGGCAATACGCATATAACAGTGCTGGGCACAAGTTTTAATGTGCGTCGCATTCCCAATGCAACGGAGGTCATTGTCGCCACGGGATTGGTCAAAGTGGCCTATGCAGATAAAGAGATTTTCCTACGGCCCGATCAGATGCTTACGATTAGAGATACAGATACCATGAAAGTTGAAAAGAAGCCTGTTCAGGATAAATTCTATAAATATTATGTAGACCGTGAGTTTAATTTTGAAAATACACCTTTAAAAAGGGTTACTGAGGTGCTTAGTCAAGCATACGACTATAAAGTTATGATCGATGATCCTGCTCTTGAAAAAATACCATATACTGCCGAATTTAAACAAAATAGCTTGGCAGAAATACTTAAGGTAATGGCAAAAAGCCTCGACTTAAAGGTCGAAGTGCGGGATAAAGAAATTCACTTAACAAGATAATCAAAAGCGATAACATGTTTTCGAAACAAAATTGTACAGATAGCAGCATGATACTATTTTTTATAAAGCGAATCAGGTTTTATATCCTCTTCTCTCTGTTATGCTCCTTTCATTGGGGGCTAGCACAGCAAAAGCTCGCTGCGGAAATTCAAATGCCCGCTTTCTCAAAAACTACGGTCGGCGAAGTCTTTCAGCTACTAAAAGAGCGGCAGGATGTGCTCTTTTCCTTTAATGGAAATATATTACAGATGGATAGTGTCATCTATCCCAGGGCATATAGGGGAAATTTATACGATTATCTCGACGGGATTTTGGGTAAAGAATATAGCTTTAAGGAATTAGGCAAACATATTATCGTTCAATATACGCCGCAACGGATGTCGGTTGATTTTGAAGTACAGACCCCGAGGAAAGATAAGGTTGTGATCACGGGGTATATCAAAAATATCCGAACCAATAACCCGATTTCCAATGCCAGTATTTTTGACAGAAGCGCGTTGCTATCTACGTTGACAGATAAGAATGGTTATTTTGAATTGGATGTCAAGAAAAAAAGTAATCTGATCGCCGTTAATGTGAGCAAGGAGATGTTTCGGGATACAAGTGTAATGGTTATTTTCCCTATTGAAGCACAAATAGGTGACAAAAAGAAACGTGAGTATGGTTATTTTGAAGGCTATGAGGAAGATCATGGCCTTTATCGCTCATTTTTTGGAAGGGTCTTTTTGTCTCCTGCCCAACAGATACAGAGCATGAATCTCGGTGGTATGTTTTTGTATAGTCCTTATCAAATATCTATGACACCCGGATTAAGCTCACATGGTTTTATTCGGTCACAGATTGTCAATAAGTTTTCATTAAATATCATCGGCGGTGCAACCGCCGGGGTGAGTGGTGTTGAGCTCGGCGGAGTATTCAATATCAACCAATATAATATGCAAGGGTTCCAGGTGGCCGGGGTATTTAATACTGTCGGCGGTAATGTAGGTGGAGTACAGTTAGCGGGGGTAGGTAATCGGGTTTTTGGAACCGTTAAAGGTGTCCAGATTGGCGGGGTATTGAATAAGGTTGATACGGTAAGGGGCGTACAGATCGCTGGTGTTGCTAATACCGCAAAGGAAGCTGCCAGAACAACCCAATTAGCGGGTGTATTAAACAATAGCAGCGGAAATGTGGGCATCCAAATAGCGGGGATTGCAAATAAGGCAAAAAAAGTAAAGGGATTTCAACTGGCCGGAATTGTTAATATTGCTGATAGTAGTGATTACCCGATCGGTCTATTAAATCTAATCAAAAACGGAGAAAAAAGCCTTTCGTTGGCAATAGACGAGAATCGGTACCTTGGACTGCAGTTTCGTTCCGGAGGCAGGGTGCTTTATAGTGTGTTATCTGTCGGTGCAGCTCTTGTTGATGATGGACCTTCTAAATATGCTTTTGAAGTAGGTCTGGGGGCAGTTCTGCTGAACACTTCTAAGTTTGCGCTTCGCACGGAAATTACGACACGTAATCATCTGACTGATAAATTTAAATTGTTGGATAATCACCAGTCTTCTTTCCGTATTATACCAGCCTATAAATTAACTGAAACCCTGTCCATTTTTGTAGCACCAAGTTTCAACTATGCTGAACGGGATGAAGACACTATTTCTGGGACCGGCACCCGTTGGAAAACTTGGGGAAGAGACCGCACCAGAAATACGTTCTACGGTGGCGGTATCGCCGGGCTAATGTTAAAATTATAATTTAATTAAAACTATTTTGGGTACACAAGTGTTATACAAATAGCTTTTAAACATTTAACATTTTACATAAGCGCCCTTGTTGTATCAACAAAGGGCGCTTATGCTTTAACGGATATATCGTCTATATACGAGTATGTATAGTGACCGTTTGAAATTTATGTTTTAACTAGACAACAACCGTGGCTGTTTTCAGTACATTCCGGTATGGGTAAGAATGAAAAACATGTCTACGTGCAAATCGTCCTAAAGAATCAGCATTGACAAATTTTACATAATCATTTCGTTGGACGCCAAAGTATTCATATTGACTGCCATCCTGGAAGGTAATTGTCAATATTTGGGCCTTCCAGTCGATATCCTGAATAACCGAATTCGTAATAGTTTCTGTATAGATCGGTAATTGTTGTTCAATAGTTTCCGGGCAGATACTGACCAAAAAATGATAAGCTTCAATCATTTCTACACTCTTTTCTTCAGCAGCCAAACGACCTTCTTCGTCATTGACAAATTTATCCGGATGACATTCTTTCATAATCGTCCGATAGGTGGATTTGAGCGTTTTGAGATCCGCTGATTTATCCACATTTAACAACTTTCGGTAGTCGGCAATTTTTTTCATGGCGGCAAAGATATGCTTAATAATCAGATTATTTGTATTATCAGGGAAATAAGATTATTTTTTACCCAGGGTTTTGACATAGAGTTGTTCAACCTTCTCACGCGCCCAAGGTGTTTTCCGTAGAAAAGTTAATGAGGATTTTATGCTCGGATTTTCATTGAAACATCGGATGGCTATCCTTTGCCCGAGTTCTTCCCACCCATAATAGTCGACCAGATACTCAATGATGGTATCTAATCGTTTTCCATGTAATGGATTATTGACTTGTTCTTGCATGTTGTAAAGTTAGCAATCTTTGTATATTTTAAATGACTTTTTATTGCATTTCCATAGCAAGTAGATGGATTCAACAATATTTTTTATTAGAATTTCTTGAGCTGTTCGGCAAGTTTATCAAGCTGTTGCTCAAGTTTTTCGTCCCAAATATTTCCCGTCGCGTCGAGTTTGCCTTTTATTCCCTGGACAAGCAGGTTTCTCTCGGGGTCAAGCTGTGCTCCAAGTCCCTGCATGATGCGTTGCAATTCGGCGTGGCCCGTCTCTCCTTGCGCTGACGCGGTAATAATGCTGACAGGCTTGTCGGTAAAAATAGTCGTCGCAGCGCACCACTCAAGCAGGTTTTTTAACCCACTGGGAATGCTGAAAATGTACTCTGGACTGCTGATCAATACCAGATCTGCATCCTGAATAACCTGACGTAAGGCAATGATTTCTATTGGTGGACGGGACGTGCTTTCCTCAGGATCGAAATGAGGCAGCTCTTTTAGACGGTCAAAGACAATCAGCTTCACCTCTGGATTTACCTTATGTTGAAGATGCCCTATGAGCTGGTGATTGGACGAATGTTCACTTGCACTACCTATTATCGCGAAAATGGTTTTCATTGAATATATTTACTTGTTGGACGCTAAGGCCCTGATTGTTTAATGTATAATTTTCAATACTGGAGCTCAGTTGTGCCCTATAAGATTTTGAAACCGCTAATTTACGATTATAGATCCACACGATTGACATAGTTTTTAGCCTGAATGTAATTTTTTCGTTCCAGAAAAAATAGCAATACGGTAGGATATAGCGTGAAAAGATGACTACTATCGAAACTGTTTTCATGTCCATTTAATAGAACCTCACAAATTATCATCACTAAAACTAACAGAAATAGGTTGAGTATGATAATGACCCTTAAGTCCCTTTTTCTTGAAAATTGATATTGGATGAAACTGGGATAATCTATCGTCATAAAGGCAAGCTGGCTGAGTAGAAAGGTTACTGTGCCAATAAGAAAAAAGATACCCTGATTGGTATAAGATTGCATGATTAACGATTCTAATCCGATAAAATCTTTCCGGAAATAGAAAAAGGATACCGTTCCAAGTATAATGAAAAGAAATAGTCTGTACCCTTTTTTTTCGAGCTGGATCAGGTTGGTCAGTTTATTTAATGTATCAAATAATTTGCAGATGATCGCTGTAATAACGAGGCAAACAATACTGTTGATTTGAAAGGTGCCAAAAAGTCCAATAATATTGTCATCGTGGTCTGTCTGCAAATAAGCTTTTCGGATCAGAAGAAAAAGACAGTAAATAAGATTATAAATCGTCGCATAGAAAGAGATACGCTGTAACAATAAAAGCTTTCGGTCTTTCTTATGGCGTTCATCTGGAATTTCCGTCATTTCGACAGCAGAAATATTGGAAGGGGCGACTAGATTGGGTTGTCGTGAACCTTGATCTTGGTCTGTTTTATTTATGGACTGTGAAGACGTTGTTTGGAAATTGGAAAGAGCTGCTGGTTGTTCAGCGTCTTTCGGATTCAGCGAAACCACACTGTTTTCGTCAATTTTGGGATCAACAATTTCGGTATCTATGATCTCTTCTTTTTCGGAACGAAATTTTTGCGGTGTAAAATAGATGATAGTCTTACGGAGCAAAAAGATAATGATAGCGATCCATGCCAAAGCAAAGACCGTCAAAAATACCCATTTTATCATTAATAAACGGATACATAAGTAAAGTATTGGTGTGATTAAATAAGCTAAAATACCTTTTGGACGCATCTTCCGACGGTCTTTAAGCCACTTCAACACATAGAAGTTCAATACAATACAGATAAATAAGGTAATTATAATCTCAGACCACATACAGATAACTATACCTAAAGATAAAAACTTTTTCCTTTTACGGATTAAGTTTATACTTTTGGAAATAAGGACTTATATTAGCTTTAATACGGATTATATGCTTTGTTATGAGAAATAAAATGGGGTACCGCCTGTTGTGGGAGCGTATTCGTACGGGTGACGAGGCAGCATTTTTTGATCTGTATGCGGCACTCTATCAGGAGCTTGTTAATTTTGGAATCCGCACCTGTGGTGACAGCGACCTGGCAAGTGAAGCAACTGATCAGGTTTTTGTCAAGATCTGGGAAACAAGGGCACAGCTTGAACGCGTTGAAAACGTACAGTCCTATCTTATTACCTTTCTAAAAAGACGTATTCTTCGTCTGATCGAAAAGCAGCATAAAATTAATACGGCACTTCAAAACGTCAAAGCAGAGGATGAATGGATCGAGATGCCTTACGAAGAGTTTGTGATCAAAGTACAAACCAATGAGATTATTCAGATCCGTTTAAAAGAAGCATTGGAGAAGCTGTCTTTTCGCCAGAAACAATTGGTCAATCTGAAGTTTTTTGAAGGCTATTCTTATGAGAAGATCTCAGAAATCACGCAGATGTCTGTCAAAACCGCTTACAATACGCTTTATGATGCATTGAAAATCTTGCGGGAGGAACTAAAGGATATTTAATACGATCGCCTACGGGGGTTGACAGATGTAAAGCATTAAAGGATTGTCGGATTGAATTTTGCTGGTTTTAGGGTAGTTTTTCTGAAAAATAAAATGCTTATAATGAGGTTATTATAAAATATTTCATTTTTTTCTTAGGAAAAAAACTGCTTTCAGGGCACTATAGGTTAAATACCCATTAGAATGAGCCAAAAAGATTATAAACAGTTAGAGGATTTTTTGATTGACGATACTTTTCAGAAGTATTGCTCCGGAGAGGATAAAAACTGTATCCTTTACTGGCAACAATACAGCTTAAATCATCCCGAGCAGGCTGAAATGATCTTAAAAGCAAAACGTCTTTACCAAATATTGGTCGGAAACCGAAAATCCGTCCATGAGCAGTTGGAAAGATTGAAAACTGATCTTCAAAATGCTCCGGTTGAATCTTCACCTATCCGTCGAATAGCATGGCAAAGATGGGCTGCTATTGCTGCGGTATTCGTCGCTTTAATGGCGGGCGGAATATGGTATTATACAGTTCTGACACAACATATTGTCCCCCAGGAGCTTACCGATATTGGTCAGGTTTACCAGACAAAGAAGGGTGAGAAAAAGACTTTTGAGTTAATTGACGGTAGTACTGTCACTTTAAACTCTGCGAGTAAATTGGAGGTGTCTTCGGATTTTAACCATGAATTGCGCCTCGTGAAATTAGTTGGTGAAGGCTATTTTCAGGTCGCGAAGAATAAAGAAAAACCATTTATGGTGCAGGCTTCTGATTTTGATATCAAAGTTTTGGGAACAACCTTCAATGTGAAAAGTTATCCCGAAGAGCCAACAGCCGAAGCCGTATTGGTAGAAGGATCTATTGAGATGAAAAGCAAAGGGCAGCGCGAGAATTCCGTTGTCATTAAGCCAAATCAAAAAATTACAATATTCAAAAATCAGGCTGCGCTTTTAGTTAATTCATCTCAGGGAAATAAACCAACCCTAAGTAAATTGCCCATTAAGGAAATTGCCATCGAAAATATCCCCGTAGTGGAGTCAGATGCCACCGAAATACCTGATATCGCCTGGAAGGAAAATAGATTAGAAATTGTGGACCAAGATTTCGAAACTTTACGGCGCACGCTGGAGCGTTGGTATGACGTGGATATTCAGCTTCAAAGTGACCAGTTAAAGCAATATCGCTTCACGGCAACCTTTAGCAAAGAAAACATTACTCAGGTACTGAGTGCTTTACAAAAAGTCGAACCTTTTAAATTTGAAATATATGGGAAAAAAATAACTATCTCAGAAAAATAAAAAGGATGGTGGACCAACACCATCCTTCATTGAAAAAATGATTAACCAAAAGCAGCAACATTGGGGCGTGCTGCTTAATATTAATTTTAACCAACACTAAAATATGATTAAAAATTGCTTATTGCAAATGCGCAATGGATATATTGTGCATTTTAGATTCATTATCCGGATGAAACTAGCCTTAATTATGACTACGTGTGCTGTAATCAATGTCTCAGCATCTGTATTTTCCCAACAAAAAGTTTCCTTGGATGTCCAAAAGACAAAACTGAGCAAGGTACTTAAGCTGATCGAAGAGCAAAGTGATTATTACTTTGTTTATAATTCGACCAACGAAAATTTAAATAAAGAAGTATCCGTCAATGTCAATAATACGAAAGTATTGGACGTTCTGGCGAAGC
The DNA here is from genome assembly GCF_003071065.1 of Sphingobacterium athyrii. Classification (GTDB taxonomy): domain Bacteria; phylum Bacteroidota; class Bacteroidia; order Sphingobacteriales; family Sphingobacteriaceae; genus Sphingobacterium; species Sphingobacterium athyrii. The sequence continues at coordinate 258,769 of NZ_QCXX01000006.1, forward strand.
TTTTCAATAAAAGTGGACTGGTATATTCGGTATCAAAAGAAGGCCTTGTTGTGGTGAGTCAGCAGCAACAGGTTTCCGTTTCGGGTTTAGTAACAGACGACAAAGGGAATCCATTGGCAGGAGCCAGTGTTCGTGTTAAAGGAACTGCTGTCGGACGGGCGACCGATATCAATGGGCGATTTTCCATCGAAGCGACTACAGGTAATACGTTGATTGTTTCTTTTGCGGGCTATGCATCGCAAGAGGTGGCCGTGACAAAGGACGGTGATATGAAAATCATCTTAATCGAAGACAATCGGATGTTAAATGAGGTGGTGGTGACTGCCTTGGGGATGAAAAAGGAAAAACGTTCACTAGGATACTCCGTTACACAGGTTGCTGGGGAATCGCTAACCACAGCGCGTGAAAATAATGTGATGAATTCACTTGTCGGAAAAGTTGCTGGTCTGGATATTAGCTCAACTTCAGGTGGGGCAGGCGCTGCATCGAATGTAACAATACGCGGGGTTTCCAGTATCTCACAGTCTAATCAACCTTTATACGTGATCAATGGTATTCCAATGGAAAGCAAGCCTGTTGGTGTTGGAAATGCTAATTCCAGAGGAAACTCGGGTAGCCAATGGGACAACGCACCGGATCTGGGAGACGCAATCAGTAATATCAATCCTGACGATATCGAAAGTATTTCGGTATTAAAAGGCGCTGCGGCTTCAGCATTATATGGTTCACGGGCTAAAGCAGGTGTTATTTTGATTACGACCAAATCCGGAAAAGGAAATTCAATAGATTTTAACAGCAATTATGTCGCTGAGAAAATTATCGATCAAACGAACTGGCAAACGGTATATGGTCAGGGGGCAAACGGTGAAAAACCTGCCGATGGTAAGGCCGCAGCACAAGTTGGGGGCTCTAGTTGGGGAGCGAAATTGGACGGCAGTCCAGTGCCCCAGTTTGACGGTGTATCGCGACCTTATTCCTATCAATCAGGTAATCTGGGACGTTTTTATCGTACAGGTTCTACATGGACAAATACCTTGGCATTAAATAAAACATTCGAAGGTGGTTCAATCCGTTTCTCTGGTACGGATGTAAAAAATAAATCTGTTGTTCCTAATTCGGGATTGGATCGACAATCATTTAATCTAGTCGGTTTGTTTGAACCATTGAAAAGGTTGACCATTGATGCGCGTTACAATATGATCTTGGAGCAAGTGAAAAACAGACCCATGGTGTCCGACATGTCAGGTAATGCCAATTTTAACGCAATGTTTTTGCCAACAAGCATCAATGTGAACGATTTAAAACCTTGGAAGAAAGAAAACGGGTTTGAACTTCCGTTTACAACAGGTAATACCTATGCAACCAATCCTTGGTTTGCGGCTTACGAGTTTCAGAATAACACAAAAAGAGATCGTTCAATTGCTTCTTTGACGGCGAAATATACGCTTGAAAATGGACTATTTATTCAAGGACGTGCTGGTCGTGATGCTTATAATGATCACTACAGAAATGTTTTGCCTACCGGAACAGCCTATTATGAGTATGGAAAAATAAATGAACAACAAACAAAATTTGCCGATATAAATGCGGATATCTTAGTGGGCAAAGCTTTTAGTTTTGGTGATTATACAGTAACACCGAATATCGGTGCCAGCTATCGCAATACAAAAATGTCGCAGTTAACGAACTCAGGAACCGATTTTATTATCCCGTTCGTTTATAATATATTAAATGCCAAAAATAAATCTGTTAATTACCTGGAAAGCGAGTCGGAAACTCAGTCTGCATATGGTACAGCGGAGTTTGCCTATAAAGATGTGTTTTATCTGACAGGTAGCTTGCGCTCGGATTGGTATTCCACCTTGGCAACACCGGGTTACGATAATAAATTGAATTCGGTTTATCCTTCAGTTTCAGGTTCATTCATATTTTCGGAGTATTTTAAACCATCTTGGTTGTCTTACGGTAAATTGAGAGCGGGTTTCGCTCAGGTGGGACAGGCCACTGATCCCTATCAGACAATGTTAACTTATAATTTTAGAGGCGAGAATTTAAATGGAGCTCCCTTGGGATCAATTAGCAACAGAGGGATTCCGAATACTTCCCTAAAAGCCTCTATTGCGAGTGAATTGGAAGTAGGTGCTGAACTTCGTTTGTTGAATGATCGCTTAAATGTGGATTTGACTTGGTATAATAAGAAATCAAAAGATGAAATTATATCTAATACAACAACCCCCGCAACAGGATATGTTGCGGCTGTATTGAATTCTGGGGAAATGCAAAACAAGGGTTTTGAGGCACTGATTTCAGCGACCGTCGTGAAATCGGAGAGTTTCAAATGGGTGTCTTCGATAAATGGTTCTTACAATGACAACAAAATTATATCGTTGGCAGATGGCTTAAAAGACCTACTCGTGGCAACTTCACGTTCTAACGTTGGATTTATTATGAACAAAGTGGGTATGTCTGCATTTCAGGTGATGGCCTACGATAATAAATACGATAGTGAAGGTAAGATAGTAACACTGGAAGACGGGTCGCCGGCACGCGGAGAACTTAGATCCTATGGATCAGCAATGAATAAATGGTTTGCGGGTTGGAACAACGAATTTAATTATAAAAATTTCAATCTGTCTTTCCTTATTGATGGTAAATGGGGAGGAAAATTATTCTCAGCAACCGATTATTATGGATATATCTGGGGACTACATCAAAATACGGTGGAAAGACGCGAAGAGATAGGAAGGGCAGCGGCGAAATATTATGAAAATACGGCGAACAACGTTTCGAAAAACTTTGTCAACAGTGCCGACTTTATAAAATTTAGACAACTAATCATCGGTTATACCTTCCCAACAGCAATGTTTAATAATAAAATAAAATCCTTAAATGTAAGTGTTGTAGGACGGAATCTCTTTACATTGATGCGTAAAACCGATAATATTGATCCAGAATCAAGTTACAATGCAACATTCCCCGGTCTTGAATTGGGAGGTGTGCCAGCCATACGCACATTTGGAGCAAACCTAAGTGTTAAATTTTAAATCTAAATTGAAATGAAAGCAATGATTAAACCAATTATATCTACGTTAGCTGTTGGTCTTATTTGTTTGACAGGTAGCTGTACCAAGGATTTTGAAAAAATAAATACAGACCCCATAGCTTATGATAAGGAAAAATGGGATCCTAATTATACTTTATCTTCATCCCAATTATTCTATACAGGCAGTTTTGACTTCGCCTATGATACCTGGCGTGGAAATTTGATTTATTCAGCCACTATGATGCAGGGGTTATCTACAGTAATTAGCTATTGGGCAGGCGATAAATATTTGCTAAATGAAGGTTACACAGCAGCTTATTGGGGAAATGGAACTGTAGGAGCGTATATCGAGCAGGTGCGGAATATTCAGGATGTGGTGATGAATACAAAAGGTAAACCCGAATTAAATAATTTATATCAAATAGCAAGAATTTGGCGCGCTGTTATTTTTGCAAGACTAACTGACCTTTATGGCGATGTACCATATTCGGAAGCTGGTGTTGGGTACTATGAGAAAATTTATAAACCCAAGTTTGATAAACAACAGGATATCTACAATGATTTGCTAAAGGAAGTTGATGAAGCTGTAGCAGCATTGAAGACAGATGGGGACAATGTTTTTGGAGATGTTATTTACAAAGGGAATATTGATAAATGGAAACGTTTTGGAAATTCTTTTTTGCTGCGCCTGGCAATGCGCCTAGTGAAAGTAGATGAGACCAAAGCAAAACAATATGCGACCAAAGCTGTAGCAAATACATTGACTAATAATACTGAAAACGCTTACATCTCACACGATGAAAGTGGTTCGCGTGTAACACAGAATAGAAATTCACAGGTACTATTAGGGGATGGAGGACAAGAATGCTATTATGTGAAGTGGTCAAATACATTTATTGATTTTCTAAAGAAAAATAATGATCCTCGTTTAGGTTTAGTGGCTGTGACTAAATTATATTTAAAAGACGATGTTAAGGCACAGAATCCGGATTATGTAAGTAATCCCGCGGTTCAAAAAGGAATGCCTAATGGAAAGGATTTGAGTTCTGATCCTAAGTATAAAATTAGCAGTGATCCAAGTTTTACCACATTCCCTGATTATTCATCGCCGAATCCGAAGATGATCAAGAGAAATGGTGTGACATTTATACTGACATATGCCGAGACAGAGTTGTTGAAGGCTGAAGCCGCAGAGCGTTGGGGGGTTGGAGGTTCGGCTGCTGAACATTACAAAAATGGACTGAAGGCCTCTATTACTTATTTGAATCAATATGATCCAGAACTAGCTGTTTCGGATGCACTAGCAGAGGCATTTGCTGTTGCGAATCCTTATGATGCGAGCAAGGGCTTGGAACAGATCAATATGCAGTATTGGGCACATACGATTACCATGCTGGATTTTTATGAAACTTGGGCCAACTGGAGACGTACAGGGTTTCCAAAACTGACGCCAGTAAACTACCCTGGAAACGCCACTTCAGGAACTATTCCACGTCGTTTTCCATATCCTTCTACGGAAGAGGCTATCAATGGCGAAAACTTTAAAGCAGCAGCTGCGGCAGTACCCGGCGGTGATAATCTTGCAGGCCGGGTTTGGTGGGACAAATAATCACAATGGTTTGTTTTTTTTGAGGCTGAACTTTCGTAGTTTGGCCTCTTTAAACCTCTTATAAATTACTATGAACCTAAAAAATCAAATTTTGCTAATTGCGGTTATGCCATGCATAGTCTTTTCCTGCAATAATGCCGGTGAACAACAGAAGGAAAATAAGGCTGCAAAAGCCAAATCATTGACCGGGACTTACAGACTCCTGGAAAGTAAGACAATCAAAGGGAAGGATACAGTGACTGCATTCGCGGATACCAGTAAAACCGAAATGTTTAAAATGTTTAATGAAGATCATTTTTCGTTTTTCAACCACGACAAGGAAAAAGGTAAAGGGAAAGAGCCTCATTTTCTTGCTGGTGGGGGGACTTATTCATTTGACGGTAAAAATTACCAAGAACGGCTACAATACTGTAGTCTGCGCGATTGGGAAAGCAATAAGTTCGATTTCGAATTGGAATTTAAGGGGGATACACTTATTCAAAGGGGGGAGGAGAACTTGCCTGAACTTGGTGTAAAACATACCATTATTGAAACCTATCTAAAAATAAAATAATATAACACTGGCTTATTGAAGATCTCATAAAACTTCATAAAGTATTTTTTGTTAATGCAAGCACCCAAGGTATTCTTTGGGTGTTTTTTTTATTGCTTAAAAACAATGAAAAAAGTTGTTTATTGCGGTTTACGAGTGCTTTGTTATTTATTTTAGAAAAAAAATAAAATTATATTGCAACATTTTTCAACGCTTTCCGACTATAGAATAGAAACATAGAAAATTAACAGTATTAAATAGTACACGTGCAGAATCAACTTAGCGATAGAGACTTATTAGCGATGTGCCAGTCCGGTAACGAATCAGGGTTTGCACAGCTTTATCATCGCTATGCGAAGAAGATTTTTAACTCGATCTATCGGATTTTGTCCAATCAGGAGGAGAGCGAGGATATTTTACAGGAGACTTTTGTGGAGTTTTTCTCAAAATCCGATAAGTGGCATGCGGTACTAAATGTTGAGGCTTGGTTGCGGCGGATGGGGGTGAATAAAGCGATCTCTCTTTTACGGAAGAATAAGCAATATCACACACCGATTGATGATCTGGAAATCCGGGACGAGGGTGAAGATGAGTTATTGGAAAAGGAATGGCGGGAATGCCGATTAACTGACCTGGAATCGGTCATTGATCAGTTGAGCGGGATACCCAAAATGATTATCAATCTTTATCTTTTTGAAGATATGAGCCATGATGAAGTTGCTGAGTCTTTGGGAATGACGGCCGTAGCGGTAAGGAGTCAATACCATCGTGCCAAAAAGAAAATTTACGAACAATTGAAGGAGAGGTATAATTATGCGGGATAATTTGAAAGATTTTGTAAATGCGAATCGGGATGCATTTGACCATAGAGAACCTTCTGCGGATTTATGGAATAAAATCAAACCACAGGTAGTTCCTCCGGTACAGGAAAAGAAAATTAAACCATTATGGCGATGGGCAAGCATTGCAGCAGCGACATTATTGGCTGGTACTGCTACATTACTGATTTTTAATGAGCAAGAAGATCACGCGACCAAAGTAGCAGATAGAAGACCAGTTTCTGTCCAAAAGGATGCATCGGAAACAATGACACCTGCACAGCAGGGAGTTTCTGTAGAAATTGAAAAGAAGGAGCCGGTTCGAACCATACAAACAATGTCAAATGTTCAAAAAATAAATCGTGTGGCTAAAGTGAAGGGACAAAAAATAGTTCAGGACAAGAATCGGTCGGCCAAAAAACAGGATTATATGGAAATGCTTCAGGATTCCACTTGGGCAAGTACACGTCTCGCAGCCATACTTGCTCTACAAAAACAAGGAGATCTGAATGACGATGCAACACGAGTGCTGGAGAAAATGGCAGTTTCTGATGAAAGCAGCAATGTACGTATGGCAGCCATTGAGACCTTATTGGAAGGAATGACACCGGAAGCCAGACAACAGAAAGTTCAGGATTTTTTTGTCGCACAGAATGACCCTACATTGCAGGTCGAACTGATGCAAATGATCGGGCAGCGAGATGAGCTGGAAATGAAAAACAGCACAAAGGATAAACTGAATGCAATCGTGGAAGATCCCTTTACATTGAAGTTTGTGAAAGAACAGGCCTATGCCGTGCTGCTGCATCAATAAGGGAACAAAGCGATAAGGACTATGAAACAAATGGGATAGGCGGGGCCAGCGAATACAGGAGGAGATTAAAAAAAATTAGATAAAGAAACAATAAAATTAAGGAAATGAAAAGGATAAGAATAATCATCATGGGAATGGCGCTGATTTTTGCACATGCATTGCAGGCTCAGATATCAGAGCATGTGGAGGGGGCTGTACCGCCGAAGCCTCCCAGACCACCAAGAGCAATTCGAAGTGCTGTTGAAAATAGTGGAAAGAAAGTTTGGAAAGAGTTTAAAGTACCTGCTTTAGGAGAGAAGTTATTGCTAAAATTTGATAATGTGGCTATCGAAGGCTATAATGGCAAAGAAGTTTTAATTACAGCGAATGTAGAGGAGCAGGAAGAAAACGACCGTGCTAAAGGTTTACGCGTAGTCAACGGTTCGGGTTTGTCCGATAATTCGGGAATGGGGATGAATATCCAGAATAATGCTGGCGTGACCGAAATCAGCATGGTCGGCATGCCAATGGAGGATTCGGTACATGTGCGTGTTCCTTTTAATCTTCCTATTAGCGTAAAAGGCCGCGGCGGTTTTTTTAATGGCGGTGGTATCGAGATAAAGGATGTTAAAGCTGAAGTGGAGATTTCCAGCACGATGGGCGATGTCAAGGTGATCAATGTAACAGGACCGATTAATGTAAAGGTTGCTCAGGGTGATGTTGTTGCCAAATTTGTGCAGCCCGTCAAAGGGCCTATTTCGCTCATTGCCGCAATGGGTGCGGTGGATGTGGCCTTCCCCGCAAAATTCGGCGCCAACGTAGATATGAAGACCTCAATGGGCAATATCTATGCGGCAGATGAATTTCAATTTGAAAAGCCTGTTGAGGAACCTAAAAGTAGTCCTTACAACATGTCAAATACTGTTAAAGGAAAAATGAATGGTGGCGGACAGGATGTGATCCTGAAGACTTCTATGGGTGATATCTATATTAGATCCCAAAAATAGTAGATGAAGTTGAAATAGGCTGACCACATTTAGCATACAAATGCAAAAAACCTTAACTACCGATAGGTAGTTAAGGTTTTTTTGATGTGTTTTCAGTTGTGCCTAAAGTTTTGAAATAGGTCTGTTATTTTTTCGGTTCCATGCGTACCAAATACTGATCATTTTCATCTTCATATAGAATCTGGACTACCCAGCCCAGTTCATGGGATATGTTGATCAGTTTATCCTGATCTAAATACAGCCATTTGAAGGGAAACCCCCTTTGTCCTTTATATTCATATTGATATTGGATCTCTCCAAAATAGTAGGGCGGCTTTTTGATATTATAATCTTCGTAGAGATAAGTGATGTCCGAAGAATCGAAAATAAGCTGCCCTTTTTCAGTTAGAAGTTCTTTACTATGGTGCAATAGCTGTTTAAAACCAGCAATGTCACGAGAAATACCGACACCATTCATAAGAAACAGAAGCGTATCATACTTTTGTCCGTTAAATTGATAAAAATTTTGACAGATGATATTTTGTACGCCGCGTTGTTGCATAATATGGCAGGCAGTTGGTGATATTTCCAATGCATCAACCTCAAATCCCTTATCCTGTAAATACAAGCTATGACTGCCTACTCCCGCTCCTACATCCAATACCCGTCCGTCACAGAGCGATAATGCGATAAACTCCAGTTCTGGAAAATCATCTGCATCCCTAAAAAAAACTTCTACGGGCATTTCTTCTTCTTCCCCATAACTTGTATAAAGCATTAATGGGAATTTTTCTTCCTGGTGGACAAAGTAATCGTCCAATGCCTCACCATATACGTCTCTAAACATTGTCATTATCGATCATTAATACTTTTTTTGCGATATAAATGGAATCTTCATCACCAGTGTGTTTCATTGGCTCATCCGAAAGTTTGATGACAGGTGTCCATTGGTCGTCTTCTGGAAGAGCATCGGTCATTTTGATGACGATGTTCATAGGTTTAAGTCCCACATCATTGGTAAAGTTGGTGCCAACACCAAAGGAGTGTAATATCTTGCCTTCGCAATAATTCGCTATCCGCTCAACTTTATCGTAATCGAGCCCATCGGAAAATATAATTGTCTTTGACAGCGGATCTATGCCATTTTTCTTGTAATGTGCAATAACCTTGTCCGTAAATTCCAACGGGTCGCCGCTGTCGTGTCGTACACCGTCAAATAATTTGGTGAGCTTTTTGTCGAATTGCTGAAAGAAAACTTCCGTGGTATAGGTATCGGATAACGCAATTCCAAGGTCGCCTCGATATACATCAGACCAGTGTTCCAGCCCCAGCAGGTTAGCCATCTTATAACCATATTTGGCGGCGTGAAACATAAACCATTCGTGTGCATGCGTGCCGATGGGTTTGGTCTCATATTTCATGGCCAGATGAACGTTGCTGGTTCCGATAAAGGTTCTTTCTCCGTATTGCTTTAATGTACGGACAACCAAATCGTGAACTTCATAAGAATGCCTTCTGCGGGTGCCAAAATCAGCGATGGTGATATGGAGTTTTTTGTATTTTTCAATTTTGTCTTTAGCTGTGGCGATGACTCCTTCATCTGATGCACGGATTAAGCCTTGTGATTCATAGAAAAGCTCACAGATAAGTGACATTAACGGTACCTCCCAAAGAATAGTGCGATACCAGTACCCTTCGATGATAACCTCTAGATCAGGTCCATCCTGTGTGATCTTAACTTCATCGGGATCATAACGATAACCTTGCAGAAAATCAAAATAGGTTGGATCAATGTAGGGGCAGTTTCTCGCGAAAAAGGCTTTTTCAGCTTTGGTAAGCCGTAAGTCTGCCATTTCGTTTACAGCCTCCTTCAAAAGGACATCGAACCCTTCCGGAAACTTGTGATGGCCCCGATTGATAAAGTGGTAGCGCGCTTTTGCCTTTGGAAAGAGCTTAACTACCGCATTCTGCATCGTGAATTTATAAAAGTCGTTATCTAATATAGAGGTGAATGAAGCCATCTTTATTAATCTGATTTTTGTTTGAGTTTGTAAATTTACTAATTAACATGAAATTGTGCGGATTGTTCATCATAAATAAAACTTTCGCGGTTCAATGGCTGCGCGAATAGCGCCGGAAATTTTAATGGAATGAATAGGGGAGTAAAGGAAATTTCTCGAAGTCTAAAGAGAATAAAGAAGAATCAACAAGCGGCCGGATGACAAAAAAGCGGGTCAGTGATTCACTGACCCGCTTTTTATCCTAAATTTAATCTATTATTATCGTGTACGTGTTCTTTCAGAACCGCCGCTTGAACGGCTAGCTCCTTCAGATGATCTTGATCTTGGCGCTGAAGAGCTACCGCCATGTGCCGAACCTGATCTATCCACCGCAGGAGCCGAGGACCTTGTACGGGTGTTCTCATAGCTTCTATTTTGTACTGGCTGGGTAGCTTGATTTACAGGCTGACTAGAACGCGTTCTACTGTTGCTTGTTTCATAACTCCTATTTTGCGCCGGTTGAGCAGGTTGGTATACGGGCTGGCTAGAACGGGTTCTGCTGTTACCCGATTCATAGTTTCCATTTCTTTGCGGTGTCGTTGTTGGCTGCGAACCGCGTGAAGAAATGGCGTCAACAGTGTTTCCTTGTCTGGTTCTACCGGTAGAAGTAGGGTTGTTATTATTTGCTGGATTCGACTGCCTGTCGGATCGTGTTCTGAAATCGTAATTATTTGAATTGGGCGTTGTTCCAACATTATTTCTGTTGGTTGCTCCATTGTCTCTTGTTCTACTGTTATTGTCAGTAGAGCTACGTGTAGACCCGTTGCTGTTTGCATCATTACGTGATCTGACCGAGGCATTACCACTATTGTCTATATATAACTCCCGGTTTCCAGATCTGGAATTGATGTTATCCCGATTGGAAATGACACGGTTGTTGCGGTCCGATATCGCACTATTATTATTACGTGTGCGGGTCGATGCATCGACGACATTGGTCGGGCGTGCAGATGACCGTGTGTTGCGGTCTACAGTCGGACGGTACATACTGATTTCGTTTGTCCTCGTACGGCTGTTGCTGCTGCGCGCAGATCCGGGTCTGTCCGCATTGGCAATCCGATTGACCGTAACACTTCTGCCTGTATAACGTTCGATATCAGATCGACGCGGTCCACCGACATAGTAATTATTGTTGATGATAGTCGTATTGTTGATAACAGTAGTTCTATTATAGATGCTGTTATAATTTCGACGATTCACATAATATCTATCCATGTTTCGGTTCATAAAATGATTGACTGAAACAAAGGTCCAGAAGTTCATGGGGATATTGACAGAAACATTGATATTCATGCCGGGACCTAATGGAGCCCAGCCATAATAATCATTGCTTTGACGCCAGTTTACCCATGCTGGTCCCCATTCATAGTCAGGAACCCAACCCCAGCCATAGCGGTCATTGTAATTCCAACGACCATAGTGGAAAGGAGCCCAGCCCCAATCGTAGTTGGAGACCCATGTATTACCATAATCCGTCATCGACCAATACCCATTGGTTGCATAAGGTTGGAAATCAGGGCCAGCATCCGGAATCCACACATATCCATAGTTCGGATCATTGACCCATTGTCCGTATGGTGAAAGCTCATCATAGAACGTTTGAAATGAAACACCGGAATTGTTATAATTGTTATACCCTGTGTTGTATCCCCCTCTTTGGGCCATGGAAGTTGTACAACTTGTGAAAGAAGCAACACCGATCAAACCCAATGCCCAATATTTTATATTCCTTAAATTTTTCATCTTCGTAATATTTTAAAGTATGACAAAACTCTATGCGCTTGTCGTTGTTATTATGACAGCATAACGTATTAAATGGTTTAATCAGTACACTATAAATCTGATTTTTTTTATATAAAAGTCAAATTGATGATCTTTTTACATAAACGACAATTTTAGATACATATTTTTTATTTACCTTTACCGCTCGAATTGTTACGTGTTTGTTGAGCATATAAGGTGTTTTATGACACATTGATTTGACATAGACATATTTTTAAATGGCTAAAAAACTTCAGACTTTTTTTCTAGAATTCGCGAACATTCACCGTTTCTTATTGCGGTTTTGGCGCGAATTAGTAACACCACCATACGAATTCAAGGAAATTATACGCCAATGCTATGAGATAGGCTATAAGTCGTTGCCTTTGATCAGTTTAACCGGATTTATCGTTGGCTTTGTTTTTACAAAACAGTCCCGTCCTTCGTTGGAAGAATTTGGTGCAACTTCGATGTTACCATCCTTGATCTCCATTGCAATTGTTCGGGCTTTGGCCCCTTTGGTAACGGCTTTGATTGCCTCCGGTAAAGTGGGGTCACAGATCGGTGCTGAATTAAGTTCGATGAATGTGACCGAGCAGATCGATGCGATGGAGGTGTCGGGTACGAATCCTTATAAGTATTTGATTGTAAGTAGAATTTTAGCTACAACCATCGGTATTCCTGTCCTCTGTTTTTATGTGGCCGGTATTGGTCTCTTGGGCGGTTACCTGAGTATGATGAGTAAAGATGACCTGAGTTTTTTGAGTTTTTTTACACAGGTTTTTGAAACCATTGCTTTCAAAGATTTGGGGGCTATGGTATTGCGTGCGGTGATATTTGGTTTTACCATTGGAGCTGTTAGTTGTTATTGCGGCTATTTTTCTTCGAAAGGTACCGAGGGGGTAGGTAAAGCTGCCAACGCTGCTGTAGTCGCTTCAATGTTCCTTGTATTTATTGAGGAAATAATTATTGTTCAGGTTTTGTCGTTCTTTGGATAGTGGTATATGGAAAAAGCGAAATTAAATATAGATCATTCTCAATCTGTTATTGAAATCAGAAATGTGAGTAAATCTTTTGGAGATAACCATGTACTGAAGAATGTTAATCTGGATTTATATAAAGAAGAAAACCTTGTCGTTTTAGGCCGTTCAGGTACGGGTAAGTCGGTTCTGATTAAGTTGATTTCTGGCTTATTAAAACCGGATGAGGGGGCAATTGATGTATTGGGTGAATCTGTTACTGAATTAAACGATCGTCAACTGCGTGAATTAAGGTTAAAAATAGGTTTTTCTTTCCAGAATAGCGCGCTTTATGACAGTATGACGGTTCGTGAGAATTTGGAGTTTCCTTTGGTGAGAAACAAACGGAAGCTGACACGATCTGAGATTAATTATGCGGTGGAAGAAGTGTTGGATGGGGTAGGCTTATCCCAGGCAATCAACCAGATGCCATCTGAACTGTCGGGAGGCCAGCGTAAGCGGATTGGTATAGCGCGTACGTTAATCCTTAGGCCGGAGATTATGATGTACGATGAGCCCACGGCGGGTTTGGATCCGATTACCTGTTTGGATATTAATGGGTTGATTAATGAGGTTCAGGAGCGGTATAAGACTTCGTCAATTATTATTACACACGATTTGGCCTGTGCAAAAGAAGTCGGTGATCGTATTGTGATGTTACTGGACGGTAAATTTGAAAGACAGGGGTCTTTTGAGGAAATTTTTGATACAGATGACGCACGGGTAAGGGCGTTTTATAATTATAATTTTATTCTATAATATACATGAGTAAGGCAGAAAATAAAAGAGCAATCATTGTTGGTATTTTTGTTTTTTTAGGCGTATTGATTCTTTTGGCCGGGATTTTTATTTTAGGCAGTCAACAGAAGAAATTTACAAGAAACATCGAGATCACCACTTCATTTCCTGATGTTGCAGGATTGAAAGTAGGAAGTAATGTCTGGTTTTCTGGAGTTAAGGTGGGCATTATTAAAAATATTCATTTTAAAAGTGTACAGGATGTCGAAGTTGTTTTGACTATTGAAGAGAAATCTGCAGAATATATCCGTAAGGATGCAGTCACAAAATTGGGTTCCGATGGACTGATCGGTAATAAGATTGTTGTTATTTCAGGGGGATCTCAAAACGCACCTACCGTAGAAACAGGTGACTTCCTGCGGTCGGCCAAAACTGCGGATATGGAAGCGATGATGGAGACATTGCAGGTGAATAACGAAAACTTAGCTAAGATTACCACGGACTTTGTCGAGATATCACGTGGATTGGCAGATGGCAAGGGGATGGTCGGTGCGATGTTGACCGATACGGCTATGGTGAATACCTTACGTGCGAGTTTATTGTCCATCAGTGCGGCAATGAACAATGCAAACAAGGCATCGGCTAACTTGGTGACGTTGACAAATTCGTTGAACAGCAACAGAGGTTTGATCCATGATCTGACCACAGATACCGCGATATTCTCCAATTTACGTCAATCTGCTGCTCAATTGCAGGGCGTTTCGCAGACCGCAAATGCATTGATCAATAATTTGAATAACGCCTCAAGCAGATTGAACGATAAGGATAATGCCGTAGGTGTCTTATTGAATGATCCTGCTTCGGCTGACCAGATTAAGTCGGCAATTAACAACTTGAATTCAAGTACCGAAAAGTTGGATGAAAATATGGAGGCCTTGCAACATAACTTTCTATTACGTGGCTTCTTTAAGAAAAAAATGAAGGAAAATGCGAAGAAAGCCGAATTACTTAAGGCAGATAGTGCACAGTAAATTGTCGTAAACATATTATCGAAAGGCTTTACGCTTGCGTAGAGCCTTTTTTTCTTTAATAAATAACAAATCATACGGGTTTTCAAACGAAACTTAGGTTTATAGCGAACGTTTGAATGACTTTTAGTTAAGAGGAAATGAATAAACCTGAAATTACGGATAAAGAGGTGATCTTTGAAGACAATCATCTGATAGCAATCAATAAAAGGGCAGGGGATATTGTACAAGTTGACGAAACCGGAGACCTTTCATTGGAAGATATGGTAAAGATCTACCTGAAAAAGAAGTATGATAAACCCAATGATGCTTATGTTGGGGTTATCCATCGTTTGGATCGACCGGTTAGCGGTATGATTCTTTTCGCGAAAACGAGCAAAGCCCTTGAGCGCATGAATAAGTTTTTTCAAGATCGCACGGTAAAGAAAACTTATTTTGCCATTGTGCGCCAACGTCCGCGAAATGCCGAGGGTAAATTGATCAACTGGCTAATTCGAAATAGACAGACGCGAGTGACCAAGGCATTCCCACGTGAAGTGAAGGGCGGTACCTATGCTGAATTGGATTATGCGGTGATAGGTGAGTTGAACGGTTTTTACCTGTTGCGTGTTGAACCGCTTACAGGCCGTACACATCAGATTCGTGCACAGCTGGCGGCGATGGGTTGCCCCATTGTTGGCGATAACAAATACGGATATCCAAGAGGAAGTTCATTGGGAAGTATCTGTTTGCACTCGCGATCGTTGGCGTTTATGCATCCCATCAAAAAAGAGCAGATGACATTGGTGGCGTCATTGCCGCAAGATGGCTTTTGGGACAAATTTGAAGCATTGGTACGCTAATCGTTAAATTTTCAGTAACTTTGGGCTATGAAATGGTTTAAATATCTACTCTTAATATTTACCTTAAGCTGCTCGATGGTGTCTATTTCTCGAGCACAGTGTGCCATGTGTACATTGAATGCCGAAAATGCTACGAAAGAAGGCAATATGCAGGGAAAGGGGTTGAACGACGGTATCTTATTTCTATTGGTAATTCCTTATCTGGCAGCTGCAGGACTAGGCTATCTATGGTATAAAAAATACCGAAAAAAGAATCCGCCAACCAAAAAGTTTATTAACGAGATAAAATAGAATCTAATGCCGACATCTAAATTTCATGCAATGATACATTCCAAATGTCCTAAATGTCATGTTGGAAATGTATTTGAAGGAAAGGTATACAGTTTGCGGAAGCAGCATATGAATGAAGTGTGCCCACATTGTGGTGTTAAATATGAGGTCGAGCCCGGCTATTTTTATGCCGCAATGTATGTTAGCTATGCGCTTTCTGTAGCAGAAATTGTGTCAGTGTCTGTTGCTATTGCGATTTTGACGGGAAGTGAGTCGCCTTGGTTCTATTTGGGAGGTCTGGCTGTGACCATTTTAGTTTTCGCTCCCTTTAATTTTAGGTATTCCCGCTTGATCCTATTACATTTTTTAACGCCAAAAATAAGCTATGAACCTCGCTATGAGCTCGCTTTGGAAATAGGGGAGAAAGATAAGGAAGCGCAGGGTAATAAAAAGAATTAACAATATTTAAAAAAAATAAAGAGCTTTATAGCTCTTTATTTTTTTAAATATTTCATTGTACTGTCGAACAGGAAAACTTTATCCTTGTACGACTCCGAAATAAGTTGTTGTAATGGTATCAAATGCACCTGCTGAAAATCCGTGATATGTTCTTCGGAAAGCAGGACGACTTGAATACAATAAGTCATTCCTTCGTGCGGGGACTGGAGCATTTCCAGAAAATGCACTTGGAATTTTTGGGATTGTACGATATTATCCTCAATCCAGGAAACGATCTCGCGATGGATTGTTTCTTCTGCTATAACAGATACATTGTATAAAAACATAAACAAAAATACGGTTTTATACGCTATTTTTGAATATTACGTTTAATTACTATATCTTGTAAAAATAAGGTTGCATTGACTGCAATTTGGTATTTAATTACAATATTTGGGTTAAATGATAAGGACGTATTCGGGATTATGAGGTTGCAATTTTGGACTGTTTTATTTTTTTGTGCATTGACTATGTTAGGGTGCCAACAACATAAGGTTGACCCTATACCCATTAATCAATTCTTTTCCACACCTGAAAAATCAAATTTTAAAATTTCTCCCAATGGTCGGTTCATTGCTTATATCGGTATGGACAACCATTGCAAAAATATTTATTTGATAGATTTGATGGACAAGGACAGCTCCAAGCAGCTCACTTATCAGAATGATATCAATGTAAAATCCTTTGTCTGGAATAACGATTCCAAAATTTCTTTTTTGACCGAGCAATCTGCCCAGGACAGTTTACGTTTATATGCTGTGGATATTAACACAGAAAAGATTTGGCCCCTAATTAAACCTGCCCGTGCAAGATTCAGGTGGGTTCATCCGATGGTTTCCAACGGCGATAGTTTTGTTGCTGGAATCAATGACCGTGATTCCTCGTTTTTTGATCTTTATCGCATTTATTTGGACGGTAGACCCCGGGAACGGATTTTACAAAACCCCGGTAATATGAGTTCTTGGATTGCATCCAACGATGGGCAGGTGCGTTTAGCAATTGCAAATGATTCGGTACAGCAATCTGTTCTTTTCCGGGCTTCTGAGAAAGAACCTTTTAAGGAGATTATACGCTGTGATGTCGAGAGTAGTTTCACTCCGTTGGGATATAAGGATAGTTCAGATCGTATTATTTATGCACTTTCAAATATAAATCGTGACAAGCTGGCTCTCGTTAGTTATGATCTGGTTGATGAAAGAGAATTGGGGGAGCTGTATAGCCATAAAGAGGTCGATGTAAGTCCCGGAGGTTACTTTCCGGAGCAAAACCGCTTGTTGTTTGTTAATTATACAACTTCGAGACAGAGCCGGCATTTTTTTGACGATCAAACAAAACGGAAATATGATGAACTGTCTAAGCAAATTGATGGTTTTGAATTCCAGGTACTCAATACCGATGTTTCGGGAGAGAAAGTCATTATTAAGACCTATACAGATGTTAATCCCGGGGGGATTTATTTTTACGATTTTACGTCCAAAAAATTGACCAAATTAGCCGACAATAACTCGGATCTCAAAAGTAAGGAATTGTCTCCCAATGAATTTATTACCTACAAAGCGAGAGATGGCATGACGATCTCAGGGTATTTGACCTATCCAATACATTCCAACCGGAAAGATCTGCCTATGGTGGTACTGCCACACGATGGTCCCAATGGACGCGAAGTATGGGGATTTGACAATGAAGCACAATTTTTAGCGAACAGGGGATATTTGGTTTTTCAGATGAATTATCGAGGTTCAACGGGGTTTGGAAAGAAGTTTTGGACTGCTGGATTTAAGGAATGGGGTGGGAAAATTCAAGATGATATAACGGACGGGGTAAAATGGCTGATCAAAGAGGGGATTGCCGATAAAGATCGTGTGGCCATTGTGGGGAAAGGATTTGGGGGCTATTCGGCACTACATGCTGCTTGCTTCAATTCAGATCTGTATAAATGCGCTGTTTCTTATTCCGGATATACCAATCTATTTACCTATTTTAGGGATATTCCACCGTATTTTAAGTCCTATGTACAGAAAATGTATCAGATCGTAGGGAATCCTATTCGGGAAGCGGAGTTGTTTAAAAATATATCTCCTGTTTTCCATTCGGATAAGGTACGGATTCCTGTACTATTAGTCCAAGGGGGCAAAGACCGATTTAGTTCGGTGACAGATGCAAACCAATTTGTTCAGAAATTGAAGAATAACCATGTTCCTGTGCAATATGTCCTGAAGGAAGATGAGGATAGAACTTTTAAAAAAGATGAGAATATATTTGGCTACTATAATGAACTGGAGCGATTTTTGGAAAAATATCTAGCGGACTAGGGGCATTATATGAAAGCAGAGAAATACAGCTATCGAAAAAATTATGGACTATTGTTGATGTTTTTCATCGTCATCAGTGGTTTGTATATTTTTGCGCTTTTTCTATCCAGAAGCTATACCGAGTCCCATATAAAGAATGAATTTACCAATAGGAAATCGGAAATTTTTGATCAAACCTTAATTCCTTTCAATGACTTTTTCCAAAATAGAATTCCTGAGGTCTCGTTTTATCAGGGCTTTTTGGACTCTGTACAAGCCGGCAAATATGCCTACAGTATTTTAAGTTCTTATCCTTTTGTGCGCGAAATCGGTTTTTTTGATTTACAATTTAACAATGATCATAATTTAAATTACGGTTTTATAGTCAATAATTTGAGAATTCAGCCTAAGACCATTACATTTTTTACGGTATCCCGCTCGGGGCTGAACAAAAATACGATCCGTGACCGTGGTCAGATGGGCCTGCATTCGGAGGAAATCAATAACATTGGGGTTAAGCTCGCTACTTATATTGACAAGTTGCAGCCGAATGCGAAACTTTCTGACAAGGATATTTTAAAGGTATTCTATACGATCAGACCCGGACAGATTACCTATTTAAATATACCAAGGGTCAATGATTTGATCGTTTATAAAACCATTATGGAGGGGAATCTGGACCATACTGTCGGCTATGAGCAGGACATGTTCAATTTTCAGATCGACCCAATGTATCTGGAGGTGAAAAATAGTTATGCAAATCTCTATGAAAAAGTGGAGATCGTCCCCTTGGTAGGGGCACCGATTACACCGGAAAATGATGAAATTTCTACAGAAATGCCTTTGCCTGGAGCTTTGGCGGATTATAAACTGCTCTTTAGGTCAAGTAAAAGTTTTCTCTCGAAGGAAATAAACCGCAGTTTTTGGCCCGTATTGGGCGGTATATCCTTGATTTATATTATTTTGATCGCTATTCTATATTTAATTTATAGAAATTTAGAAATTAACGGGAGACTTTTTAAATTGCAATATGATTTTATCAACAATTTGACCCACGAGTTTAAGACGCCTGTAAGTGTCATAAAAATTGCTGGAAATAACATCAAGAGTGCACAAGTTTTATCCGATGAGGAGCGAAAGATGTATGGTAATATTTTGGATCAGGAAGCCGACCGGCTCAATAATCTGATGAATAAATTATTGTCGTTTAGTCAAATTGAAAATAAAACCATCAAATTAAATAAGGAGGAGGTAGATCTGGAGGAATTTACCGAAAATTTGGTTGCTTCCTCGAGAATAAAATACGCTGACTTCAAAATTAGCACAAAAATTGATGTAAGAACATCGATGCTTGCGGATCCGGTGTTATTGAGCAGCGTATTTCAAAATATGATAGACAATGCCTACAAATATTCGAAAAATGGGCATAAAATCTTGGATATTGCAATACAACAAAATAAGAAGAATTTTGTTATTACTTTTAAGGATGAAGGAATTGGGATAGAGAAGGCAGAGTTTAACAATATCTTCAAAAAGTTTTATAGAATAAAAAGTCAATATAATCAGCAAGGAAGTATTGGTTTAGGTTTGGCTTTCTGTAAGGAGATCACCGAGTTTATAGGTGGAGAGATTACGGTAAAAAGCCAATTGGGGCAAGGCACTACCTTCACGTTAGTATTTCCGGTTTAAAAAATAAATTTAAATATGAAATATCCATGTTTAGAAAACATGAAAACTTATAGTTATAAACTGGATATTCCATAAGACATTTAAAAGACAAATTATTTACTTATGAATAAAGACATCACTGTTGCTGTTATTGAAGATGATGAGAACTTACGTTTCTTGGTAAAACATCGATTAGAATCTGAGGGCTATCAAGTCATCCAAAGCGGAAATGGGAATGAAGCAGAAAGTTTAATCTTGGAGAAACGACCAGATGTGGTCCTCTTAGATTGGATGCTCCCTGGAAAAGAAGGTAACGAGATCTGCGAGGATGTACGTAAAGCAGGATTTGAGAATATCATTATTATGATGACAGCCAAATCCCAGGATGTGGACAAGATTGAAGCGTATAGCTTTGGTGTGACAGACTATATTAGCAAGCCGTTCAATATGGACGTGTTGATTGCAATGATAGATAATAAGGTGAAGTTTTTCCTGCCTAAGAACAGCCCCGAAATCTACAAGTTTGGACAGACAGAACACCATCCGAATATCCATTCCTTGATACGGGATGGCAAAAAGGTCGAATTAACTATTTTAGAGAATAGAATCTTATTACATTTTCTTCAAAACTTAGGTCGGGAGATCACACGTGAGGAGTTGATGGAAGTGGTATGGGGATATAGCTCCAATGTGAATACACGGACGCTGGACATGCACGTCGTACGTCTGCGGAAGAAGATAGAGACAAATCCTGACAAACCGCATTATTTGCAGACAGTACGCGGATTGGGCTATAAATTTGTTGATGAAGAAGAGATTTGATGGATAAGAATTTGTTTTGTTGAAAACAATTATTATCTTCGTATAGATTGAAAGCAAGACCATGTTACCCGAAGAGGGTAATATGGTCTTGTTTCTTTTTTTAAATGTAGAAAATAAGAAAAAGATAAAATTATGGCAGAAGTAACTTATTTTACGGAAGAAGGATTGCGTAAGCTTAAAGAGGAATTAGCTTATCTGAAGACGGAAGGAAGATCTAAAATTGCCAATGCTATTGCAGAGGCAAGAGACAAAGGAGATTTGTCTGAAAATGCGGAGTATGATGCTGCTAAAGAAGCTCAGGGACTTCATGAAGCTAAAATAGCCAACTTGGAGAATACCTTGGCGACAGCCCGATTGATTGACGAATCCAAATTGGATACATCTAAGGTGCTAGCTTTGTCTATCGTTAAGATCAAAAATAAAAAGAATGGTGCTGTGATGACTTATCAATTGGTTGCCGAATCAGAGGCGGACCTTAAGTTGGGCAAGATTTCCGTTAAATCTCCTATTGCTCAGGGATTATTGGGCAAATCGAAAGGTGACACGGCAGAGATCGAAGTGCCTGCAGGTAAGATTGAATTTGAAATTGTAGAGATTTCGAGATAACATATGTCGGTTATGTGCGGTACGCCATAACCGCACATCCGCAAATTAACTTTATATTAAGAAGGTCGGGTTCTAGCAATCGCGACCTTTTTTGTTTATATTTGTTGAGAACATCATACTTAATGTTACTTATGGTCGTTTTTTATCAAATGTATTTAGATAGTAAATGGTAGACGTTAGACTATCTTTCTGCAAGCCGATGGGCGGTAGAATCGAAGTCTCCCATGCCATACTCATATCTCAATACTTTATTACAAAAAGAGTTTATTCCAATATAGAATAATATGTCAACAATTTTTTCAAAAATCGTCGCTGGAGAGATTCCAGCTTACAAAGTTGCGGAGAGTAATGATTTTCTGGCTTTTTTGGATATCAGTCCTTTGGCGAAAGGCCATGTTTTGGTGATACCTAAAAAAGAAACAGATTACATTTTCGATATTGAAGATGATGAGTACATGGCACTTTGGGTATTTGCAAAAATCGTTGCGCAGGGGATAAAAAAAGTAATTCCGTGTGTTAAAGTTGGCGTGGCTGTTGTGGGATTGGAAGTTGCGCATGCACATATCCATCTTGTTCCGATCAATAAAATAAGTGACCTAAATTTTGCTGGGCCTAAGTTGAGTTTAGGCGAAGATGAACTACATCAGATCGCTGAAACAATCCGGGAGTCCATTATCAGCATAACTGCACAAAATCAATAACAAGATTATATTACACTTGATTTACTTTCGTTTTTTAGAAGAATACTATATTTGTACTTTGTTGTTTTAAATTTATACAGGGAAAAAAGTAGATTTTGATTCTAAAATGGAGAAAACAACATTGATTTTTACTGAAAGTTATGCATGAACTTTTGTTGTCATTTCAACAACTAATGAACCCCGAAGAGCTCCTGAGTTCAGGCGGGTTTTATTTAGTTATATTAATCGTATTTGCCGAAACGGGTCTGTTTTTTGGTTTTTTTCTACCGGGCGATTATTTATTATTTTTAGCAGGACTATTTTGCGCGCTCAATAAGATCGATGTGAGCATTTATACGCTTTGTCTGGGCTTATTGGGAGCAGGAATATTGGGTAATTTTACAGGTTATTGGTTCGGTTATCGAGCGGGCCCCATGTTATTCAAGCGAAAGGATAGTTTTATCTTTAAACGGAAATATGTGGTCATGGCGGAAGAATTTTACCATAAATATGGGGGAACCGCATTAATTATAGGTAGATTTGTTCCAATAGTTCGTACTTTTGCTCCGATCTTTGCCGGTGTTGTAAAATTAGACTTCAAAAAATTCGTTTTATATAATATCAGTGGAGCTTTAATTTGGGTCTTGGTATTAACTCTTTCGGGTTATTTCCTAGGAATAGAGTTCCCTTGGATCATCCATTATGTGGAATACGTTGTGGTTGGGATGATCGTGATCGCATTTTTGCCTATTGCAATAACTTTGCTCAAAAAGCGAATAAAAGACAAAAGAAACAAACAAAATATACAGTAAAATAAAAAATGAGTAAACAAAACCCTTGGCACATGGTTTCTCCAGGTGAGAATGTGCCAAATGCCGTAAATGCTATCATTGAGATTACAAACGGATCCAAAGGAAAGTACGAATTAGACAAAGAAACAGGTTTGTTGCTTTTGGACAGAGTAATGAGTTCCTCTGTTGTCTATCCAGCCAATTATGGTTTCATTCCACAGACTTATTGCGATGACAAAGATCCTTTGGATATTTTGGTAATTTGTTCGGTTGATATTTTACCATTAACATTGGTGGAAGCACAAGTTATCGGTGTCATGAATATGGTTGATGGCGGAGAGCAAGATGATAAAATCATTGCTGTTGCCAAAAATGATCCTATATTCAACTACATTAAAGACATCGATCAATTGCCGCCGCATACCATGAAGGAAATTGTACAATTCTTTGAAAGTTACAAAGCTTTAGAAAAGAAACATGTTATCGTTGAAGGGGTGAAAGGACGTGAAGAAGCACAAAGAATCTTGATAGAGGCTATTGAGTTGTACAAAACAGAATTTGTTAACAAATAACCCCCAGCATGGCGCTCGATATTTTTTGGACATTGTTTTTAGTACTGGCCAACGGTTTTTTCGTTGCGGCCGAGTTTGCTATTGTCAAAGTCCGAATCTCCCAAATTGAAGTTCAGGCAAAAACAGGTAGTAAAGTTGCTACAATAGCCAAAAGTATAACGGAGCATTTGGATGGTTATTTGGCCGCTACACAATTGGGTATTACACTTTCTTCACTGGCCTTAGGTTGGGTAGGAGAGGCTGTAATGACCCAGATTGTGCAGGGGGCTTTAGGTTTCTTTGGTGTTGAATTGACCGGTACGATAGCGACCAACGCAGGACATGTGCTGGCATTTACAATTATTACCGTATTGCATATTGTCTTTGGGGAGCTAGCTCCCAAATCAATTGCCATTCAAAAACCTGTTGCAACAACCATGAAGATTGCGGTTCCACTGCAATTTTTCTACTTTATCTTTAGACCTTTTATTTGGATATTAAATGGTTTTGCTAATTTTCTGCTTAAAATTTTAGGCTTTGAAGTCACTAAAGGTGAATCTGCCCACTCTTCTGAGGAATTACAATACCTCTTGGATAAAGGAAAAGAATCCGGAGCATTGGATATTTCTGAACATGAATTGATTAAAAATGTCTTTGATTTTAATGAACGCATCGTCAAGAATATTATGGTGCCGAGGACGAAAATTGTCGCGGTCGAAATAACGGCAGACGCTTCAGAATTGATTGAGACCATGACGGAGGAAGGCTATTCACGTCTTCCGATCTACGAAGATAACATTGATCAGATTGTTGGTATTGTGCATACCAAGGACATCCTTCCGCTATTGGCCAAAGGCAAAGAGGTGGTGATGAGAAATATCATGCGTAAACCATACTTTATCCCTGAGACCAAAAAAATCAATGATCTGATGGCCGAGTTTCAGCAGCGACGCCTGCAACTGGCCATTGTACTGGATGAATTTGGAGGAACAGCAGGGATGGCTACCTTGGAGGATATTGTGGAGGAATTGGTAGGGGAGATCCAAGATGAGTACGATGAGGAAACACCAGTTGTGGAACGTATATCTGAAACAGAATATATGGTAGATGCGGGGGCTAGTATTCATGATGTGAATGAGTTTCTTCCGATAGAATTACCTGAAAGTCAGGATTACGATACAATGGCCGGATTGGTCAGTGAAATCTTTGATAAAATTCCTGAGGTAGGCGAGCGGAAACAGGAATACGGTTATGTATTTACAATCATCCGCAAGGCGCAGCAGAATATTGAATTTGTTAAATTAGAACTGGTCGAGTCGACGGATGACGATCTAGCGGAATAAGATCACAACGAACAGTACATGCAGTTATTTTTCACACCGGAATTAAATCCTTCTTTAGAAAATTTTATCCTCTCTGAGGAAGAAAGCAAGCATGCTGTCCGTGTACTTCGTATGAATACGGGAGATCGTTTATATTTAATTGACGGTTGTGGCGGCCTGTACGAAGCTGAAATTATAGATCCACATCCGAAACGTACTGTACTTCGCATATTAAGTGTCAAAGAGAACTACCAACAGCCAAACTATCATTTGCATATTGCTGTTGGACCGACCAAGAACATCGATCGTATCGAGTGGTTTTTGGAGAAAGCTACGGAGGTAGGGATTCAGGAGATTACACCTATTATTTGTGAGCATTCCGAGCGCAAGGAGGTGAAGTTGGACCGCTTGAACAAAGTCATTGTGTCAGCCATGAAACAATCTTTGAAAGCGTATTTGCCAAAACTTAATCCTGCGATACCCTTTAAACAGTTTTTAAAAGACCTTCCAAAGGAAGGTGCTCAAAAAGCAATTGCACATTGCGTTGATTCGGACAAGAAGTATTTGAACGAAGTATTTGAAGCCGGACAACATTATATCATTTTGATAGGTCCAGAAGGAGATTTTTCAGCCGAGGAAATCGATCTGGCAATAGCTGCGGGGTTTCGGCCAATATCGCTTGGCGAAGCACGTTTACGGACCGAGACAGCGGCATTGGCGGCTTGTCTTGAGACCTCGCTACTCAATAGATAATTTAAGCTATCTTTTAGTGTTTCTATGTGAATCCGATCTAATAATATAGATAAGATTCAGCATAGAAGAGGATATGTTTATTTTACAAGTTCAGCATCGACGATCTGAATTTCGGAATTTCCTTTCAGTGGGTCCTTTGTAAAAATCATCTTTCCTTTGAGCTTGATGGGATCTTCGGAAAATTTTATTGCTCCCCCTTTTAAGGTCACTTCTACCATAGGTGGTATTCCATTGGAACCACAAAATTGACATTGCATGACAGGTAGCACAGACATCATAAAGTTCTTATGATTACGGCCACTGTGTAGTGGAACCATATAGCCTGGTAATTCGACCACTTTGTTTTCAAGCGCTTTGAGCTCTTTCGGATAAAAAGGAGTATATACTTTTTTTGCACCATTATAGGTTACTTTATAAGCCATTTTATCAATGGCATCCCATGTTTTGTTCATCATGGGTGTATGATCAGGCACATCGGGATTGCTGCCGATCTGTGCCTGTGCTTGCATGATATAGAAAAATATAAAGGCGAATGCTGTGATAATTTGTTTCATCTGTTTAATTTTTTGTAGTTGCGGTGAAGCGATTAGATTTATTCTGTATGATGAATAAATCATAATGGTTTCACCTGTTTTAGTATTGAGTATATTGTATTGCGTACTGAGATTTTGCCGATGCAAATCCAGAATTTATCTTGTATATGCTATTCTTACGTTTTTTAACTCCAATACGCAGTCGTCCTATTTGTTTGATAAAGTACCCGCTATACTTGTCCTATACGCTTTCACAGCGGGGATCAGCGCTGCTAGCACGCCGATGAGGCAAGCAACAAGCAAAAATACCAATTCTTTTGGATGTAGCCTAAAAGCTTCGATAAAGTCAGCACTTTGGCTCGTTTGGTTACTGATATAATATAATGCCAGATGTGCCAATAACAGCCCGACCAGTCCGCCCACGATTGTTATGGTCAGGCCCTCCAATAGGACAATGGTAAATAATTTTCCTTTAGACGCACCGAGTGTACGCATAATGGCCAGATCATATTTACGTTGTTTCAGCGCATTGTAGAGGTTAATAAATACACTCAGTCCAGCAATGAGCATGATGACATAAGCAAGGATCGCTAAAGAATCTATTCCTACGCCTAGGAGTGAAAACAGACGTGTACTTTCCATAGCAGGAGAAGCAGCTTGCATATCTGTTTGTTGGTCGATCATTTTAGGCAATATACCGATAGCTGCCGGTGACTGGTATTTTATTAAAATAGCTGTTATTTCAAGACCATTTTGTTTTACCATATCAGCGCCAATGGATTTGACAAACACCCCTTCCTCTTCGTGTTCGTGGTCATCATGATCGTGATCATGATGTTCTTTTTCATTGGTTGCCACTTGTCCGGTAGAATTTTCCGGTAAGTCTTCTCCATGGTGATGTAAATGTGCTTTGACTGTTTCCTGACGGTCTTCTTCCCGTTCACGTTGTTCTTTTTGTGCTGCAGTTTCGTTGTCAGCATGAGCATGGGCGATACCATGAACATCCCAGACGCTCTCGAGATTGGTCAATATGAGGTTATCGGTTACATTGTTATTTTGTTTTAGAATACCTACGATGGTAAAAGGATGTTCGTCGTGACTATGGCCATCCTTGCTGAGTCCATGGGAGCTGTTGATCTGGTCACCTATTTTCAAATGGTGCTTTTTTGCGACCTGCTCACCGATAACGGCTTCAAAGTCTTTTTGCCAGATGCGGCCTTCATTTATTTTGGTATTATAGATGGTCAGAAAAGAAGAGTCTGTCCCCACAATTCGATGTCCCTTAAAGTTATCACCTAATGACAGGGGGACCGCGAGTTGAACAAGCGGGTTTTGGCGTAGAGGTTCGAGTTCATCCAAAGGTATATTTCCAGTTGGGTTGTCGATATGATATACGCTGGATAAGATCAATTGAAGTGGACTGCCCTTAGCTCCGACAACAAGATCAATGTTCCTGCTATTATTGTCAAGTTGTTTTTCAAATGTATCACCTGTGATAGAAAGCACAGCTAAGATGGAAATTCCAAAAGCCGTCAGCAAGATACTAAGAAAGACAGCGCCAAATTGTCTACTTAAATTTTTCCAAACCAACTGTATCGTATTCATAACAAATTCTAAAGCTAAAAGGGTGAATGACTATATGACGTATTCAATTATTTTAAGATATACATTTTTGAGAACTGATCTCTAATCCGTTTGTCATGTGTGGTGATCAAGAGGGTTGAGCCGGCGGTATCTGCAATATCCAAAAGTAGTTCCAGCACACGATTTGTATTGCTGTCATCCAAAGCAGCTGTGGGTTCGTCCGCGATGAGCAGGGCAGGCTTATTGATCACACTACGAGCAATCGCGGCACGTTGTAATTGGCCACGACTTAATTCATTTGGATAAGCCGCAGTTTTGTGATCCAGTTGCAGTTGTTTCAAGACCTGATGAATCTGATTCACATCCACCTTTTTTCCTGCAAGGGACTGTGCCAATTTGATATTTTCCAGCAAAGTTAAATTTTTGAGAAGGTGTGCCTCCTGGAATATAAAACCGATATATTGAGATCTGAATTTGTCTAGTTTGCTATTAGATAATAGGGAAAGATCCTGATTATTAATTTTAACGTGACCTGTTTCGGGTTTAGATAAGCCGCCCAACATGTTCAGCAAGGTTGTTTTTCCAGTTCCTGAATCGCCCAATAATAGCGTGTGCTGTCCTTTTTCGATGTGGATGTCCGGAAATGCGATGCTTTTAGCATTCGTATATTGGAATGTTAGCTGTTCAGTAGATACGATCGGGTTGCTCATATGCTCAAAAATTGAAAATCTATTCAAACTTAGAGAAATTGCTTTGTATATGCAATATAATTGCAATAATAAGATGATTCTCGGCATTTTGTCTCACACAGAGGTGATACTTTTTCTGATAAAACCTAATATCGTCCCTAATATGTTAATAACTTTTCGGCTTAATAATTTTATTACACTTCTTTAATATTATACTTTGAAAATGATGAAATATTCGCTCAAATTCTCCTTCAGGCGGGTTTTTATCGAAAAATTTAATCTAGAATTTCCAAGGTAACATTAAATTAACAAGTGGTTTACGTAATGGTAATTGGTTGTTAATGTTAATATAATATTGTGCCAATAGCTTTGCAGAAACAAAAAACAAAATAAATTGGAACCACAATTACAACTTAAAAGAATCGCTGCTGCCATTACGTTCGTCGTAGCTGCGTCAACAACAGTTTATGCACAAGGGAGTGGGAAGGTTGCGGGTAAAGTTACAAATGTTAAAACAGGAGAAACCATCGCGGGGGTGACGGTAAAGGTACTTGGTACTTCAAGAGTAGGAAGTTCAGATGTAACAGGTAATTACAATATTCCTGCTGTACCGGCAGGAAAGTATACATTAGAATTTAGCTACTTGGGTTTCGCGACTAAGCAAATTACTGATGTTGAGATTAAAGATAAGGATGTTACCAATTTAGATGTGGTTCTTGACAATTCTGAAGGTACAGTATTGGATCAGGTTGTGATTACCGGAACATTTAAAAAAGAATCAATTGGTGCATTGTATGCACAACAAAAGAATAGTATTTCTATTTCTGATGGTATTTCAGCCGAAATAATAAAAAAGACACCAGATAAAAATACAGGGGAGGTATTAAAACGCGTTAGCGGGGCTAGTGTTCAGGACAATAAATTTCTTGTAATTCGTGGTTTGAGTGATCGCTATAATTCATCCTTATTAAATAATAGCCCACTACCGAGTACTGAGCCAGACCGTAAAGCATTTTCATTTGATATTATTCCTTCTTCCCTAGTTGACAATATTGTTATCAGTAAAACAGCCTCCCCAGATTTGCCTGGTGACCTAACGGGGGGAGCTATTAATATCAAAACGAAAGATTTTCCGGATAAAAAGACGGTAGAGTTTAGTGTAGGTTTGGGAGGGAATACGCAAACTACATTTAAAGACTTTTATGGAAGCAAAAGAACTGTAGGGAATTATTTTGGATTGAAAAATCCAGATAATAATCTACCTTCAAGTTTTCCCAAGAATAAAGAATCATATACAAGTTTACCAGCAAACGATAAAGCCGAGTATACAAAAGACTTTAAAAATACATGGGGTTATAAAAATCTTGGAAAATCGTTGCCTTATCAAAATCTTCAATTTATTTATGGTAATTCATTCCTTCTTGAGAATGGCGGGAAATTTGGGGTTATTGGTTCATTAACTTATCGAAATTCAGAAAGTATATCTAATGAAATACGAAACGACTTTAATGGCACAAGCCAAGGATATAATAATTATTACTCCAAATATAGAGATAACTATTATAGATTTAGTTCTTCGGTAGGAGCATTGGCAAACCTATCTTACATTAAAGACAAATTTAAAATATCATTAAAGAATATCTTCAATCAAAGCTTAGAGCAAAATTTTATTTCTCGTGAAGGTGAAATAGTAAATGAGAATTATCGCAAGACTACTATGTTAGAGGTTTTCGAGAAGAGAATGTTTAATAGTGTATTAGACGGGGAATATTTGTTAGCCCCCTCCAAACAATCAAAATTGACTTGGAACCTATCTTATAGCGGAATTTGGGATAATGAGCCTGATTTGAGAAGGTTGAGTTATATTAAATCAGTGGACGAAACCGACCCTAACGTGCCTTTTCAGGCTGCTATCCCAAATGGTTCCCCATCACCAGAACAGGCTGGTAAATTTTATAGTAATCTCAAAGAAAATATTTACAGTGGAGGGGTCAATTGGTCACATGGGCTAAATCTAATGGGACTTGAGCAATCCGTTAAAATAGGAGCTCTAAAGCAATACAAAAAACGTAATGTGGATGCTAGAGTGTTGGGGTACGTAAATAAGACAGCTGATTTCAATGAGTCTAGAGAATTACTTGGTCTTCCTCAAGATCAGCTGTTCGATAATAGTAATATTGCCGGAAATAAATTATTTATAGAAGATATTACCAATCAAACAAATAGCTATGAAGGGACAGGGGATTTAAATGCCGGATATGCTATGATTTCGGGTAATATATCTGAGAAATTGAAAGCGACAATAGGAGCAAGAGTTGAGAATTATATAGAAAAATTAAATACAGGATCAATCTCCGTTGATGTAGACAATAATGTAAATAATAACTATACAGATATCTTACCGTCTTTGAATTTAACTTATGAGCTGACTCCAAAAACTAATTTGAGGTTTAGCTTTTCTAATACAGTCGCGAGAGCTCAATTTCGAGAACTGGCAGCATTTAGCTTTTTTGATTTTATTACCAATAGCATGAAAATTGGTAATCCAGACTTAAAAAGGACCAAAATTTCTAATATAGATGTTCGTTATGAATTTTATCCTAGTTTAGGTAAGTTGATTTCCGTTTCTGGTTTTTACAAGGATTTAAAGAATCCTATTGAAACGAACGTTCGGTCAGGTTCTACGGCAGCGAGTAGAACTGTAACATTTATTAATGCGCCTAAAGCCTATATTGCTGGAGCTGAAATTGAAATTCGTCATGATTTGGGGATTTTTAATGATGAGTCTGAATTTCTGAAAAAAATAGTCTTCAGTGCCAATGCATCATTAATCAAATCCGAAGTTAATTTTGAAGGCTCTACACTCTTAGCCGAAAATAAAAGACCCCTCTATGGCCAATCGCCCTATTTACTTAATCTAGGATTACAATACAGCGGTGGAAATGGTTGGGAGTCTAGTGTGTTTTTTAATAGAGCCGGAAGACGTATTGATGTGGTAGGCTTTGGGAACTATATCAATTCAATATTTGTAGATGAGTATCATACGATTTATGAGGCACCACGAAGTTTATTAGATTTCCAACTATCCAAAAAGTTGATTTCTAATAAGGCGGAATTAAAACTTAATGTGGGGAATATTTTAGATTCAAAATCTATTTTTTATCAAGATGTTGATAAAAATGGTAAATATAATGTTAGTGGAGACCAGTTAATTAATTCTGTAAAATATGGAAGAAACTTCTCCCTGTCATTCGGTTATAAGTTTTAAAGATTAAATAAATATTAGTTAACATTAAGGTTACATTCTGTTGATACCTTTGAAAAAAAACAAATTATGAAATTAAACATGAATTCAAAATGGTTTGCGTTAGCTCTAGTTGCGACTTCGATGAGTATTGCGAGCTGTAGTAAGTCTGATAATCCAAACCCTGTTGATCCTAATCCTGGAACTGGAGAAGTAGAGGTGATCGAAGGTAAAATTGCGAGTAATAAAGTTTTAAGCGCTTCAAAAACATATTTGTTAAGAGGTTATGTGCAGGTAATGGATGGTGCAACATTAGAAATTCCGGCAGGTACTGTTATTAAAGGTGAGAAATCAACGAATGGGGCATTAATTGTTGAACGTGGTGGGAAATTAAAAGCAAATGGTACTGCTGATAAACCTATCGTGTTTACTTCCGACCAAGCTGACGGTAATAAAGATACAGGTGATTGGTCGGGTATAATCATTTGCGGAAAATCTCAAGTTAATACAGCTGATGGAACTTCACAATATGAAGGCGGTGCGCTCGGAGCGACCGTTGCTAACTATGGTGGAGGCCTATCTCCTATTCTAGATGACAATTCTGGTGAACTAACTTATGCACGCATTGAGTTTGCTGGAATTGCAATTCAAAAAGATAAAGAGATTAACGGGCTAACATTGTGTGGCGTTGGTTCAGGTACTAAGATCCATCATATTCAAGTATCATACGGAGGCGATGACTCGTTCGAATTTTTTGGGGGAACTGTGAATGCATCTCATTTGATTGCATACAGAGGTGTTGATGATGATTTTGATTTCGATCAAGGTTACAGTGGTAAAATTCAATATGGAATTTCTATTAAGGATCCAAATATCGCAGATGCAGCAGGGACATCTAGAGGAATAGAGTTGGAAAATAAAGGAAATGTATTAAATAATTTATATTCTAGACCGGTATTGTCAAACTTTACGTTCATAGGTCCTGGTAAAGAATCTCAAGCTCAGCATGGTGCAGGCATTCATTTTGGTTTGAATAGTAGAATGGTATTGGCTAATTCAATTATTGTTGGTGCAAAAGGAAATGCTGTAGAGTTTAATTCCGATTTTCCTGCAGCAGAATTGAAAGCGGGTCGCTCTATTTTATCTAATAATATGGTCTTCGGAAATACAGCAAATTATGGGTTGAAAGATGTTACATCTTTTACATCTGTAGCTGATTTGACAGGCTATTTGAATGGATTTGGTGATTTTGCTACAACTTCTGTTGATGGCGCAGGGTTTACAAGTACAAGTATTTCTGCTCCAAACCTTTTATTGAAAGCTGATTCACCTGCGTTGGGTAAAGCTAAATATGAAGGAGACTTAGCTAGCTTAACCAAAGAAACTTTTATTGGAGCAATGGGTACAACTGATTGGACAAAAGGATGGGCTAGTTGGGATCCAAAAAACAATAAATACTAGAATAATTATAGTTTAGTAAAATAGAAAATCCTGCCACGAGCAGGATTTTTTTTGTAGCATCTCGTGCTGATATTTCGTTATACAGTCAAATAATATAAACTCTAAATGATGAAAAAAACAATCTATTTATTTGTGTTGAGCATTTTTCTGCTTTTAGGCTGTAAAAAGTCAGATAATAAAATTGATCCTGAAGATTCTGGACTTAGGATAGAAATCAAAGGAATTTCTGGTTGGGGTAATGGAGTGAACATCAGCATTGATCAAAGTAAGACTGAAATTAAATATCCTAAAGATGGTTTATCAGAGACAAAAAAAGATAAAGTATATAAAACAAGTGAGGCTACATTGAAGCAGCTGTCCAGCTATATCAATACTTATAAATTAATGGATGCTAAAATTGAGGAATGTGCACGTTGCGCAGATGGACTGGATTATGTGATCACAATAAAATCCGAAGGCCGTGAAAATACAGTAACTATTGCTGCTCATCGTACAGATGGTAAATATACAGACCTCTTAGACTTTATTAATAAGATGTGATTAACTAAAGCTAAGGAGCGATATAAGAACTTTAAGTAAAATAACGAAAGCGGATAAAATAGAAAGCCTCTCTATTATCACGGTTATTTTTAGCTCACAAGTTTACCTCGGCTCATAGTGATAAACAATCTGATAGGATTGCTTCTTAAGCTCCTCAGACAATTGACCAAGGGCCAGACTCTGCGCTTGCGGAGTAGGTTCGCAGATGGAATAGTATTTGCCATTGTATAAAATCGCATCACCTATAGGTCGTTCAAATTGGACGGCCATCGTGATATGTGTGGGATAGAGCAGTGTGATCATCGGAAGGTTATAAATTTCCTTGACCAGGTAAAAGAATAATGCTACTCGGTCATCACAGTCACTGGATTTATTTAATAATGTCTGTTCTGGTGATAGCCGTTTTTCTGTGCCAAAATTATTTTCATCGTTTTCATACAGAAAAGCATAACGTGTAAATCGCATTAAATAATCTACGCCTTTCTTTTCGTTCTTGCCTTTTAAATTTTCTTTGAGTGCGGGAATTAATGACTGGTAGGTTTCCTTACTCAATGGAATATTGAAATAAGTTTCGAAATCTACTCCCGGATAGTTTTTAAAAAGGTCGCTGATATCGTTGTTCAACTTAATATTGAAGTGATAAGCTTTATGTCCATCATTGAATGCAAGCTGTTTTTCTATATAATTTGCTGGAACGAAATCCGGTAGTTTAGTGATTTTATAGCTGAAATCGTTAGTGGCTTCCGGTACTTTAATCTTTATGGGTATATAGGCGTCTGCCCTTTGAAATAGCTTTCCATAGTCATGGAAATTTAAACAGGTATATTTTTTACCATCAATTTCAAAGAAAGGAATATCAGAAATATCCTCATTATTTTGGATAAAAAAGATAATCTGATTGTTGCCCACCGCCAAACGTGCATCATATCCGGACTTACACATCAAGAACCATTTGTATAGTGTGTAGCGCGCATAGTTTTCCGCTTTAGGGGCTATTTGTTGTGCTGTACGGCGCACAAGTTGATAGTATACCCAGTCATTAAGATGTTGCTTGTCCTTGTAATCCAATAGGCTGTTAACTAAATTACGGTATTCTGTCTGATCGGCAGCCTGATAAAACTCTTGGACACGAGCTCCAGTTAAACTATCATCGAATGGAATATTGAACGAGGGGGATACATCAATTGAGACCTTTCCGTCATAGAAATCGAAATCATGACGTTGCGCCCTAACAGGTTGTAGACTGTAGGTTAACCAGCATAAGGTGGTCAAAAACGCAATATAGTATCCTTTGATGTTCAATTCTTAACAATTTGATAACATAAGTGTAATATAAATTTAACAAATTGTAATAGCTTTTTATAGGGATTAATGAAAAATGTTTTTGAGATTTGGTTTTTTTCGCAAGTTCTTCTCTGGTGAAGTAAGGATTATTGCGTAAATAGGATAATATTAGTGCTGAGTTTCCTTTTAGGTTTTCTCCCACAGTTTTTCCAGCCTTCGGGATTTGGGTGTTTACTTTTCGGTTTGTATAACTTAGCATGAGATTCAATCCATTGGGGATTTCTTCCACTGTTAGTTTCATTGTGGGGTAAATAGAAATTTCTTTACGGATCCTGAGAAATCTATTGCCATATTTTTCAATCTCGCCAGTTAGATAAAAGGCTTTGGCAATTAATTTATTTCGTGTGTAAGCTCTATAACTATTTCGTTCTAGATCTCCATTATAGCGGTAGAAGTTTTCTGATCCAAAATTTCGTAATCACATAAAAAAAATCAAACTAGATTTTTAAGGCTTGGCTAAATAGGAGTGTATTGTTTCAGCAGAGATTTCAGGCATTTTCTCCAATATCTCATTCCTCCAATATCTCAACACTCCATCAACAGAATCTTTCTGCAATAGGGCCTGACGGCTTCCACATAGGATTTTCATACATTTTTCAATGTCACTAATGCGAAATTTAAACATGCCTTGCGCTTTAATTTTCTTGAAGATTTCTAAGGCATCACGTTTTTGTTCGAAATAACCCTGGTCGATCCAGTTCTTCAAAAGTGCGAGTATAGCTTTATTGGTCTTTCGGGTACTGCCTTTTGGTGCATTTTTCTTCTTCCAAATGATCCGGGTACCGTCTCCGTTCGGAGAATAAACGATATGCGAAAAACCTTTATATCCATCCTCGTCGATATTTTTTGTATGGTAAAGCTGGATATTCCCGGATTGGGTGTCATTTACGAAAATTTTTGAGAAAGGACATTCTAGGATAAAAGGAAGTAGATCCAGTTGATCTTCGTGGAAACGATTCTTATCACTTGGCTTGATAATGAAACTAAAGACGTAATTATTGGGTTTGCCAAGGAGAAACGAGAGTTCATCATCGCGCATGTCTATTTCATTCAACCGTTTGATCACTTGGCAGATGATAACATAGTCCATGCAGGACATAATCACATCCGGTTTTTCCGCTTTGCGGATAGATGGTCTTTTGATAATTTCGATCAATGGAGTAGCGATCAAAAATTTAAAACTCTATGGATATTTTGACTTTGCCTCCAAGTCCCTTTTCAACAATGTCAAAAAGTGTTTTTAAAGTAATATTGCTTCCATTGTTCTCAACCCTTGAAATATACTCACGTTTTTTGTCAATCAGTTCGGCGAGCTCGGATTGAGTAATATGTCTTTCCTCGCGCGCTTTTTTAAGGAGCAGACCTATTTTAAAAGATTCAAAATCTCTATCCAATTCATCTCTTCTTTGGGTGCCCAC
Organism: Sphingobacterium athyrii; assembly: GCF_003071065.1. Taxonomy (GTDB): domain Bacteria; phylum Bacteroidota; class Bacteroidia; order Sphingobacteriales; family Sphingobacteriaceae; genus Sphingobacterium; species Sphingobacterium athyrii. The sequence continues at coordinate 295,063 of NZ_QCXX01000006.1, forward strand.
TTTTCCGTAAACATCATCTTTAATATTTTTCCAGTTCTTAGTTTCCATCTTCTCTACCTTTTTGTTCGTAATACTCAGCCATGATACTTAATGCTTTTTCGATCTGATTCTTTGGTGTTTTCTGTGTTTTCTTTTGAAAACCGTTCATTAAGATAACGAGTTTATCACCATCAAAAAAGCAAAATACACGCCATATATTGGAGCCAAGCTGAATCCTAGCTTCATATAATCCGTCGGTTCCAGTTAAATGTTTTAAATAATTACTCGGAACCCGTTCAAGAGTTTCTATTGCTTCAATTATTTTAAAAATTTTGTCCTGTACCTTTTGGGGTTGATCCAAAAGGAAGTCTTCAAAATAATTTTTAAAAGCAATTACCTCTCTTACTCTCATTTTACAAAGGTAATTTAAAAGTTACTTTTTGTCAAGTTTTTTAAGCGTGTCTTCTGACGTATTCTTCCCAAACACTTTTTATAACTTCTCTCTCTTTAGCATCTTTTGTTGAAAGATGTTGATACAATTCGTTTAAATCAAGAAGTTTGTCAGCATACCTCGAAGCCCTTATTCCTTCCAATACTTTTTTCACAAAGACTTGGTCAGATAAGGATACAACTTCCTTATCAACTTTTTCATGCGAATTGCTTACTTCCCAATCATCAGGTGGTATTATATTCTTTAGTTCACATTCCGCCTCTTCTGCGATTGATGGGTAGTCAGCACTGTTATATTGGTTCTCTTCGTTGACATTTTCAATCTGAGAAACATAATTTCTGCTCTTCTTCAAATCTAAAGAAAATTGATATGCTGACTTACCTGCAACTAAGCGATAATATTTAGCTGCATTTAAAACGTATAATGAAAATCGATTGATTTTTTCCATACACCATTTTACATCTGATTTCTATCTTTTAGTAAAATGATATGCACACTTAATTTTGTAAAAATCGAAATTATAGTTACATTTGTATTATAGATAACGCTTGAATAATGTGTTATTAGTGTATTTATATGGCTTTTGAAGCTTGATCTTGCTAAAGAAAACCTAGGAAATTTTCAATAGACGCAAGATGAAGAGTTCAAGGCCCAATCTCTACCTTTGTAGGAAGGAGAGGTGGGCTTACTCTTTGTTCTCGTCTATAGGCTTCCTAGGGCCTTCTTTAGGGAATAAGGTAAGATCCACCTCTTTTTTGATGGAGGTACCTTTCATATTGATCGCATTGCTCAATCGCCTATGATTATAAACTGAGCAATGATGAGAAAACAACTATTTAAAAACATTATCCGAAATCCTGAATAATTAATCTAACTATTCAGATTATTCTGACTTCACTAGCTATGGAGAGTGTTTCGCCAATATTGATGCCTTGTAAAATTCCATTCACACACCTCTAGCTTACCTTATTTAATCAATTTTAGTTGTGGCCGATGGCCTGAAAAATAGCTGATTTCAATCGGCAAGGGAATGCTATGTGCTTTGGGTTACGGATTTACAAACTGAAAAATGAAAAGGATTTTGGCGCTACAATTTGCTTTTGATTGGATGATTTACGATGTCCACAAGGTCGATTATGACTCGATAAAGGAGATTGAAACATTCTGGAATCGGTATGCCTTAAATACGATATCTGCTAATATCCTAGTGCTGTTGAGTGCTTATGTTGATGATGGAGTAGAAAGGCGTCAGCTTTTGAAAGATGAGGAAATGCAGGAGTTTGCTATTGCAGTGTATCGTCAATCATAGTAAACTAGATATTACTAAAGCTGAGCTGTCATCGGAAGCAAACGCGCTTTTAGAAAAAGAGCTGGAATTGAGCAAAAAAATCGCTGATTTTTTCAGTCGATTATCGAAATAACCACTAACAAACAAATTATGAATACGTTAAAATTATTGACGCTAGTCAAGATATATATAAATACCTACATCTGCCAAGCACTGGCCAGATACTCGTGCAGATCCTACTGTAAGGGTGCTGGTCGAGTGCTGAAAAAAATACGCCTACTCGCTTCGGATTTTTTCCCAGTTAATACCTGCCTTTTTTCTGCCTTTTACGCTATTCGCTTCGAATTGGCATCGGGTTTTCATCGGTGTGACCCGATGAAAACCCGATGCCGACTCGATGAAAACCCGCGGAAAGGGCGAAGTTGGTCAGGAGTTGGTAGGGGATTGCTGCTATGCACGATTTTAGTTTCTATGTTTAGTTTATGGGCCCAGACGCCCCGCAAGGACAGCGGGGCCATGGGTCCTAAACCATTACAGATCGGTGACAGCATACCCGATGCCCTGTGGAACCTGACCCTGAATACGGTAAGGCCAGCAAATGGAAAACCAAATATAACTCTTGACGATTTTAGGGACAAAAAGCTCATTGTACTCGATTTTTGGAACACCTGGTGTGGCAGCTGCATCACAGGGATCAAACATGGCGGGCAGCTCCAAGGAGCCACCAAAGCTGACATTGAAATCATTCCGGTGACGGAGCAGAAGTCAGCTGAAATAAACAACTTCTTAAGTAAGAACGAGATCCTGCGAAACAGTAAACTCCATATCGTGACCGACGCTGGTACAATTGCGGAGTATTTTCCGCATACACTTGTTCCTCATGTCGTATTTATAAAGAATAATAAGGTCGTACACATTGGCGGTTTTGAGTCCATGACAGCCGATAATCTTAACAGCATCCTGAATGATCAGGTAGGCGGGCTGCTGTATGTGAAAAATGACCAGGCAATTCAAACATCATTACTGGCGTCGATGGATACCCTATCCGGGACCAAGTACAGCATGCTGAGCCGCTACCGGAAAGATGTGCTACCATCGACCTTTAAAGAGGTTGATACACTAAATGGTACACAGCGTATAGCATTCTTTAACTATTCGATTAAGGAACTATTGGAATATACTTTCAGTATCCAGCCCTTAGCGCTGAATACGATCGATCTGACAGGGAGTAGGTTTTCCTTGGAAGATATAGCGTATCACAATTCAATGGGGGATAAAATAGAATGGCTCTCCAGATATGCGCTGTGCTACGAACAGAATGTTTTGCTAGGGGCATCTGAAAAGGAGTTGAAAAATAATTTGCTACATGATATCAGCAAATTCCTACGAATAGATGTTTCTTTTGCGCCGACCAAAGTAAAAATATACGAACTCCACGGAAAGAAAAAAACAGGTTCCATAAATGGAAAAAACAGCCAATATACACGTTTGTACTATCTGATCGATGCTTATAACAGACTTCCGAACAGTATGCCGATAGTTGATAAAAAGGGGCTATCGCGGGAAATCTATGTGCCAAAGCGAAACCTTTCCAAGCTGAATTCTGAGCAGTTGATCGCACTGATCAATGAAGCGGGCTGCCAGCTGATACGCTCGGTGACAACAATAAATACCATTCATATAAAGGACAGATAATATGAAAAGTATACTAAAATATATACTGTGCCTATGCTATTGCAGTGCAATGCTATCCGCATTGGGGCAGCAACGGATATCCCTGACTGTAAGAGATTCCCTGACAGGTAAACTGCTGGACGATTATAACATTTCCGTAAACGGAAAAGGAGTAAAAGTAAATAACGGGATTATTGAAATCAATGGTCCGGATACACCCGCAGAGGTGGTATGTACGCATGTAGGATATGGACAAAAAAAACTTTCTTACCGCCTACCGGTCGGGCGTCTGGTATTTGCAATGCTTCCGGCTGAATATCAGCTTGAAGAGGTGCAGATCAATACGGGATACCAGAAACTTTCAAAAGAAAGGCAGACGGGCTCTTTTGAGGTGTTAACCAAAGAGGAGATACAGCGGTCTGTTTCATCTAATATATTGAACCGGCTCGAAGATATGACAACATCAATTTCTTTTGACCGCCGAAACTATAATATCAACAATCCGAACAGCTCGGATGGAAACCTGGATATCCGGGGGATCAGCAGTACCAGCGGATCAAACAGTCCCCTAATCATTGTAGACAACTTTCCATACGAAGGTAATATTGATAATATAAACCCCAATGACATCGAAAATATAACAATTCTTAAAGATGCTGCTGCATCTTCGATATGGGGTGCCAAGGCCGGGAATGGTGTGATCGTGATCACAACAAAAAGAGGGAAAAAAGCGAGCCGAGAATCCCTTAATTTTTCATCGAATCTTTCTATAGGCTCCAAACCGGATCTATTCAAACTTAAGCAGATCAGCAGTTCTGAATTTATTGATATGGAGATACTGCTTTTTGACAAGGGATACTACAATAACCAGATCAGCAATAAAAAACATCCGGCACTTTCGCCCGTTATAGAACTGCTGCAACTGCAAAAAGAAGGAAAGATAAATGATTTAGAGCTCCGGGAAAGAATTGATCCATACATAAATATGGATTCAAGAAGGGACTATATGGATTATTTCTACAGAAACTCCTTTGACCAGCGATACGCTATCGACCTGAGCGGTGGATCTGATGTGGCCAGCCATTATGTTTCATTTGGTGTGGATAACCAAAAGCCCAGTCTGCGAGGTAATGCAACAACACGGTATACCTTTAATTTTTCGAATGAACTACATTTTGGAAAAAAGGCAATGGTCCAATCCCGGATCAGTTATGTGCATCACCAGAGTACGGATTTTAACGATGGCTATGGTGCGGGCCTACCGTTGTATCCTTATGCGCAATTAGTAGGCGAAAATGGCGTGCCTCTGGCTGTAAACTATGGGTACAGCAGGCGGTTTCTTGATGAGATCGCCGATGCCGGACTACTGGACTGGAAATATAGGCCGTATGAGGAATTGCAGATCAATAATCAATATCAGAAAAGTAAACAGCTGTTGTTCGATTTGGGGTTGATCTACCGGATTACTCACTGGCTCGGTCTCGAGGCCAGAGGGCAGTATGGTACATCTGCTGCAAAGCAGGAAAAATTGAACGGTATGGACAGTTATTTCGCCAGGAATCTCATCAATCTTTATACTACGGTCAAAGACGGGCTGTATAGCTATGGCGTACCCAAAGGCGGGATATTGAACCGTTCGGAATCTGATGGCCAGACAAAATCTTTTCGTATCCAATTGAACCAGGATAAAAACTTTGCTGAAAAACATCAGCTGACTTCGCTGCTGGGCTTTGAAATCAGATCGTTGACAAATAGAGAAGACGCTACCCGTCTGTATGGTTATGAGCCCGAAAAAATGTTGTTTGCGCCAGTGGATCAGATCGCACTACTGCCTACTTATAGCAATATTGGTGGTACAGCATCCCTTGGTACCGACGGTTTTTTTAGGGACCGGACGGCAGATCGGTATGTGTCCGTCTATGGCAATGTTTCTTACAGTTATGACAATAGAATGGATGTTTATTTCAGTGCCCGGAAGGATGCCTCAAATCTGTTCGGTGCCACGACCAATGGGAAATGGAGCCCGCTCTGGTCTACGGGTATAGCCTGGAATATCCATCGGGAGAATTTTTTCAAAGCGGATTGGCTGAAGATGCTGAAGGTAAGGGGATCTTTTGGGTATAGTGGGAATGTAAACAAGAATACGTCGGCCTATAGCACCATCGAGTATGCTTCTTATCTGACACCATATACATCATTGCCCTTTGCGATGATCGTTAATCCACCAAATCCATCTTTACGATGGGAGAAGGTGAAAACTACGAATATCGGTTTGGATTTCGCAACCAAAGATAACCGGATATCGGGGGCTATCGATTTTTACTGGAAAAATGCCTACGATCTTTTGGGTTCTTCTCCGCTGGACCCGACAACGGGAGTATCTGAAATGACCATAAACAGTGCCAATACCGAGGGAAAAGGGCTTGACCTCAATTTGCGCAGCCGTAACATGATGGGAGATTTTTCGTGGAGCACAGCTTTGCTTTTGAGCTTTAATAAAGTAATCATCAGTAAATATATGCAGACTGTGAAACCTACTATGAGCTATATCCAGAAGATCAATCCGATCGAAGGACAGCTGGCCTATGCCGTGTTCAGCTATAAATGGGCCGGGCTGAATCCTGAAAATGGAAACCCAATGGGTTATATCGGTAATGAAAAGAGTGAAGACTGGAAAAATATTATACAGAAAACAGAATCAAATGAATTGGTATTGCATGGCTCGGCGCGGCCACTGTGGTTTGGGTCAATCCGCAATGACTGGAGCTATAAAAATATACAGCTCTCCGCAAATATAGGCTTTAGGTTCAGGTATTATTTTCGGAAACCAACAGTCAACTACGCGCAGATCGGTACATGGAACCCGGTCCATGCTGACTTTTCGGCAAGCTGGAAGGAACAGGGAGATGAGCTCCATACCGATATACCATCGTTCGCTTACCCGAACAATACCTATAGAAACAGTTTTTTTAATGGTGCTGCGGTCAATGTCATGAAAGGAGATCATATCAGGGTGACAGATCTGAGGCTGGCCTATGATCTAAAAGGGATTAAATCAAAGAGTATTCAATCTCTAAGCGTTTTCCTGTATATGACCAATCTTGGTTTTATATGGAGGGCAAATGATGCCGGTATAGATCCAACGACTCCACAGAACGAGATCGGTCTGCCAAAGACAGTGTCCGTGGGAGTTAATGTAAAACTGTAATCGGTATGGAATTACAGTCCAATTTTAAGACTGGATAACAACCCCCAGATGACTATAATTTTAAATATAAAAAACTCCGTTCCATCGATGGGACAAAACATATTTAGAGATGAAAACATATTTATTATTTTTAGTGGCTTTAATTGCCTGTTCCGGATGCAATAAATTTCTGGAAGAAAAGCCACGTCAGAAACTGGCAACAATTTCGACCAAAGATGATCTTTGGGCACTTCTCAACAATGAAAATATTTTTAATGCTATGTCGCTGGTAGGAGAGGATCTCAGTGATAACTATTATCTCACGGACAATACCTGGAATTCGATTGCCAATATTTCCATCAGGAATAAATACGGCTGGGAGGTTTCGGCGAATGACGATGTTGCCTGGTCCATGCTGTATCACCGGGTGTATTACGCCAATGTGGTACTCGAAAGCGTCGGGGTAATAAGGGATAAATTGAGTGATGCCGATTATAGGGAAATCGGGGCAATCGCCAAATTCTACCGGAGCCTGTCTTTTTTTGAATTGATGAACCTGTTTTCGTTGCCCTATAATGGACAGTCAAATGGGGATAAACCGGGAATTCCACTCAGAACATCATCTGATATCAATGTAAAGTTTAAAAGGTCTACCATATCGGAATGCTATGAACAGATCATAGGAGATCTCGAAGATTGTATGGAAGACTTACCATTGCTGGCCCAGATAAAGACCAGGCCCAGTAGGCTTGCTGTGTGGGCGCTTCTGGCTAGGGTTTATCTTTCGATAGGTAATTATGACAGGGCATTTGAATATAGCAGATTGGTCATAGAGAAAAAACCTGAACTGTTGAACTACGCAATAATTGATGAAAAAAAAGAAAATCCATTTGGCAGGTACAATGCAGAGGTGATCCATTCTACTTCAAATTACAGCCAGTTGCTCACCCGGCAGAACTGTTATGTGGACACAGTTCTCTATGCTGGCTATAGTGATGGCGACTGCAGGAAGAAATTGTTTTTTGTAAAAGAGGGAGAAAAGAAAGTAAAATTCAGGGGTAGTTTTGCGGAGGATAACGACATTCAGTTTACGGGGAGTACAATCGGTGAGATGTACCTGACTTTTGCGGAGGCTTCATTGAAGATATTGGATAAAAAGGGGGATGTGATCGAGAAATTGAATTATTTTCTAAAATCGAGATATGAAACAGGCAAATGTCCCGATATCCCGAGTGGGGACGAAGAGTTGATAGATTTTATCCTAAGTGAAAGAAGAAAGGAACTTGTCTTTCGCAATAGGCGGTACGAAGATGTAAGACGATTGAACCTAGAAGGGTATAATATTACTTTTACACGTAAATTGGCCGGTAGAGAATACCTATTGAAACCTAACGCATTAGCATATGCACTTTTGATCCCTTTGGAAGCTATCAATTACTCAGGTATAATTCAAAATTCAAGATAGCAATATTGTTGCCTTGATAATGGTCATGTAAAATCGCCGAGTCGATTCTTTATTGCTCAATGCCTGAAAATGTTGAAAGCAGGGATGAAAAATACCCCTGCTTTCATATTTAATTAATTCTGCAACTTAATGTTTGTATTCGACGGTGTTCCTCCTGTTGCTATAGCGGACATCACCTGATTGACAAAACTATTGCTCAATACTGGTTGATCACTTCCGTCATTTGGAGCTTTCAACGAACAGAGCTCTGACCCAGCATTACAGCTGGGCGTACCAGAATGGCGCGTATAGTTCGCCGGATTTTCAATGTCTTCTCTGTCTTGAGATGGTCCATTGTAATCGAACCATTCTTCAACCAATACTTTTTCTCTTGAAGTATTGTCTGTTTCCATCGCTTCTACAATATAGAAAGCTCCGAATAATAGTGCTAAGGCTGTAAATCCAGCTATAATTTTTGATTTTAACGTTCTCATGACGTATGTTTTAATTTAAAATTCTGTTGGTAATCTTTTTGCATTTCGGTTTTGCCTCACAGCCATGCGATCGAGGGATCCTATTTTATGGTCAGCCAACTTCCTTGAAGCTGTGAAGCCAACATACTCGGGAACAGGGCAAACTTACGGGGGTACCACATCTTGTTCACAACTCTCTTTAGGGCCAAGGATTGACAGATAGGGGCATAGTCGAGTTCTCTGAAATAAAGAACGGGACTGTACCTGTACCAAACGACAAACCGCCCAGACAGCCTGATCCATAGGGACGGTAACACTGACCATAGCCATTGGTCAAATAGTTTGATTGTTTCTTTCGCTGTTCGTAGACTTTTCATCCTGGTTCATTTTACCTATCCATAACCTGTTTCTCAGCGGCACACCTTGGCGCGGCCTGCCCTCTGTTTTGTTTTGCACTTTATCGCTGTACCCGCGTCCCTATTTTATTTACTCCAGCTATCTCCTCCCAACCCTTCGCAGACGTACCGAAGATAGCTGGAAACCCCGCCGGGAAAGACGAGGATCGCATGGCACTGGTACGCCCGCCATCTCTTTTGCTTTTACTTCTTTAAGCGTATTTCAAAGGTAAGGCCGTCTTGGCACATTCATTTACGCATTTTTGATCTTGTGATTTACTGATTTTTGTCATTGCCTGGATTCTGGTGGAGTTTGATATACTCGGAGGGATATACACCTATCCGCTTCTCAAAGTAGTCGGAGAAACCACTTGCGTATCTAAATCCGCAAAAATTGGCAACTTCGCCAATAGTATAAGTTGAAAGCAATCTGTCTTTTGCCAGTGGAAGGAGTATTTCGTCCCTGTATTGTAAAAGAGTTTGTTTGTAGTAGCGTTTGTGGCAACGCGCAAGGTGGGCATCTGAAACGCCTAACAAAAAGGCAATCTGGCTAATATTGACCTCCTGAAACCCCTGGTTTACGATATCATATATTATTTTCCTCGCTTTTTTAGCGAGTACTTCACCCTCGCTCAATTTCTCATAAAACCCAAACTGTTTTGTTTCTGCGATATCGAATAATAGGTAAATCTGCTCGATTACCTTTGCCTCGTTTTGTTTGCTATAATTGAAGAAGATTGTTTCAATCCGGTTTAGCTGATAGTTCGTAAGGTCTCTGATAGGCCATAAGGCGGTCTGGTAAAGACTGGCTTTGTCCCTTTTCCTTGCATTTTTTAATTCGGATAGAAAATGCCCGTGATGGTAAATGATATCCCGTACGAGACCGATATCAATCAATAGCCCGTAGACCAGGTAATAACCGGGTTTTAAATGTATGCCAAATTTACTGCGTGGGATGTAGGTGAACGTACTATGTTCATGGGGGAGTACGATTTCGTTTTTGGTACCATGTTTTTGAATGATAATATCGTCCGTCGCTTTCTTGGTGTAAATGAGATGAAAGTCCGGTTTGTTTGTTTTCAATTGAATAATACAATCCTTAGTCACATGAGCCTGCGCCCGATACAATATCACCTGGCGGTAATCTATAAATTCCTCTACAAGCTGTATCGAAGTATCCTCATATAGATTACGTTTTGCATCAGGTAATTGGGGCAGAAATGGGTGTTTTTCGTCCTCGAAAAGCTTTACTTTTGGTAATATAAATTTGAAGGTCTTCTTCATACTTATGTTGCTTTATTGTACAGATTTTACGGTATGGAAAAGTATTTATAATTTATTTACTAAATACTACCGCCTAGCACAAGTTTATTTAATATGTTTTTACTATTTTATAGCTCAATTTGACTGTTATTTATTGACTATGCCTAAATCCCAGCTACTGGTTAACCGAATTCAAACGTAAAATTTGTTATTGTTTTATATGGTAGAATTAATTCCTAAATCCACTGCATTACTTCTCAATTGATCGACATTACTTCCTGTAACTGTTGAATTAATTCCAAATATATCGAGTATATAAGATCAGAGGTTGTCCAAATCTGGATAACGAGTTGTTCATCTTTTCATATTACCCCATCAATATTAAAAATGCATAATACTGGATTTTTAGGAAAATGCTTGCGTCGTGTGAGAAATTCGGACACTTTTGGAGAAATTCGGACAAAAATCGAGCATGCTCGAACTGGACAGTGGCTGTATGACTCTATATGCTTTTTCATTTTCCTGATTTTTGGAATGTTATCAAATTCAAAGTTAGGGAAGGGGGATACCAAAAAATTGGGCTTTTAAGTACTATTTTTTGGTGTTTGCTTCGCTAATTATTCAGTATTTCTTCGCCTCTTGTCCGTACCATCTTCGGAATGCCCATGTAGATTCTCTACTCATTCTCCACTTATTGCCTACATAATCAGTAGGGAAAGAGTAGGGGATGAGTAGAGAAAAGTAAGGTGATAGGCGAATATGGGGCGAAGCAGTCCTGAACGAGTCCCGAATGAGGAATGAGCAATTTTTAGATAATGCCAATCGCACTAACTTCCTATGTTCTTTGCTGTTTTTTATGAGCGTATTCGCTTCCCGCCCCACTTTTGGGTTACTATCTACCTACTGTTGGCCTACTTCTGTAGGCCAACAGTAGGAGAAATGTAGGAAAATGGTAGGTGAAACGTAGAATTAGATTAGTAAATTCCTAAAGGAGAATAGATGGTTGGTTGTATCCCAAATACAGCACAATTTTCTTTATTTGTTTTTAAAACCTGTTTTCCTGTGCAAATTTATTACTAACAAGATGTTACAATTCGAAGGTTTCATTTCATTCTTTTTTTGTAACATTTTTGTTTTACTTTATTGATTAATTTTCTTTCTATCCAGAATACACGCTTAGCATTAAATTAAAACAATGTTAATGATTTAATAATTAACTGAATGATGGTTTGTGCGCGCTTGTTGTTAGTTTTGCAGCGTTCTAATCGAAGGTCTTATTACCTATGTTAGCTTATGTTATATATTTCTAATGCTTTCATATTTTGATAAAATAGCTTTGTAATGTTTCAATTTTAGTGTTGTAAATATTTGTTTTGTTTGTTTTTCTAAATTATATTCGATCTAACTTTTAGAACCAATTGTAGATTTACTTAACCGAAGTTATTATGAAATGTAGTCAATTAACATTTTCTTTGTTAATGTTGCTGTTTTCTTCTTCTTGTAAGGAAGATGTCGCGACAAAACAGAGTGAGCATGATCCCAATACACCGATTGTGCTTTCCTCTTTCTACCCTGCAGAAGGCGGGGCAAAAGATAAAATCTTATTAGACGGTAAAAATTTTGGATCTGATCCGAGCAAGATCAAAGTGTATTTTAACAATGCACGTGCCGCCGTAGTCTCCTCAAGCGGAGAACGTATTTATGCCATTGTACCACGTTTGCCGGGGGACGATCCTAAAATTTCGGTTGTAATCGGTAAGGATTCATTGGTGTATGATAAGTCATTTACTTACCATATTCAAGCACAAGTCAGCACTGTTACTGGTACGGGGGATAAAAACTTTTTGGCGGGTACCCTTGATCAAGCACATGTCTACGGTAAATATTTGGATATGGATGCGCAAGGCAACCTATTTATGACCTGGCGTGATGGTGGATCATTTGGTATAGCGCGTGTCAATGAAAAGGAAAATATTGTTACTCCTTTATATTCAGCGGCGTCTTCACCTAACCCCTATGCCAATGGAGTGACAGTGGATCGGGAAACAGGTATTATGACAGTTTCGCACGAGTCGGTTGCCGAAGTGTTTTTTTCCTTTGACCCAAGGGAAGCATGGACACTTCGCCAGCGGAATGCACAGTTCTCAGCTGCGGATTATGCGAAGATCGTTCAGGCCGATCGCTATGCCAACTTTGTGACCTTCTGTCCGTATGATGGTCACCTATACACTCGTTTTCGCGATGGTAATATCGCTAAAATAAATCCAATAACTTATGCTGCTACTATCGTACATAAAGGACCTTACGGTTCGCAATATGGACAGGCTATTAATCCCGCAAAACCTTGGGAACTGTATATTACGTTGCACTCAAATGCTAGCCCGAACACATTTGCACAAGGGATTTCGGTATTAGACCTACGTCCTGAGCACATAGGCGAAGGCTTCAAGCGTATTAATGCGCCTGGTGGATCAGGGTTTCGTGACGGCCCCGTCAAAGATGCTGTTTTCAATTATCCAAAAGATATCAAATTTGATAAGACCGGAAATATGTTTATTGCCGATTACGGTAATCACTGTATCCGCATGTTATCGGCTGACGGTATTGTATCGACAGTTGCGGGACAACCGACCAAAGCAGGGTATAAGGATGGCGGACCTGTAGAATCCCAGTTCAACCAGCCTTGGGGAGTTGCGGTAAATGATCAGGGAGATATCTATATCGCCGATTGGAACAATGCGCGCATACGTAAATTAGTTATCGAATAATTAACCTACTTATTATATTATGAAGATTTTTTATTTTTTGTGCATCCTGGCGCTGTGCCTCTGTTTATCATCCGCATTTGCACAACAAACAGAAGAGCAGTTAACGATTGCCGGAACCGTCATTGATAGCAAGGGACAACCTATATCTAAAGTGTCAATCTACATCAAGGATAAACCGACAGGAGCAACTTCTACAGATGAAAAGGGAAAGTTTACGATTAAAGCTGTGTATGGAGACTGGTTGGTCTTTACGAGTGTGGGATACGATGTCGCTGAGCATCTGGTGGTAGAATCTACCAGTAACCTTGAATTAAAGATGCTGGACAAGAGTACCAATATCGACGAGGTTGTGGTCGTCGGTCTAGGAGCCAAACAACGGAAAATTAGTTCTGTAGGTGCCATCACAACAGTAGATGTGAAACAGCTACAGAGTCCGGCACCTTCCATTGCGAACATGCTAGGCGGACGTGCCGCCGGTATAATATCAATGCAGACTTCAGGTGAGCCTGGTGCGAATATCGCAGATTTTTGGGTGCGTGGTATTGGTACATTTGGCGCGAATGCGAAAGCCTTAGTGCTTATTGATGGACTTGAAGGTGATTTAAATACTATAGATCCTGCGGATGTGGAAAGTTTTTCTATTTTGAAAGACGCTTCGGCTACTGCTGTATATGGTGTACGGGGAGCCAACGGAGTTGTATTGGTCACCACAAAACGTGGTACTGTAGACCGTATACAAATTACGGGACGAGCAAATTCTACATTATCAAGAATGAACCGTCTGCCAAAATATTTACGTGCTTATGATTATGCCTTGCTAGCTAATGAAGCGTCTGTCGTACGTGGTAGTGAACCGCTATTTAATAATACCGAATTGGGTATTATACAACAGGGCTTAGACCCGGACATGTATCCAGATGTCAGCTGGCAGGATGAGATTCTAAACCGAAGCTTTTGGCGTCAAAGCTATTATGCCTCCGGGCGTGGAGGTTCTGAAGTAGCACGGTATTTCCTGAGTTTGGGCGGCAACAGTGAAACAGCGGCCTACAAAGTAGATAAGAATAGTATTTATAGTTCTAATGTTGGCTACAATACCTACAATTATCGTGTTAACCTTGATATTAACCTAACCAAAACAACAAAGGTCTTTTTAGGTTCAGACGGTTTTCTGTCCGTTAAAAAAGAACCAGGTTATGGTAATACGGATGATATCTGGAAAACTCAATCGACACTTACACCTATTTCTATCCCGCTCCAGTACTCTAATGGATTCCTGCCTGGAGTTGGATCAGGTCAGCGTTCATCACCTTATGTGATGATCAACCGCACCGGTAACTATAATAATCAAAACTATAAAGGAAAGGTAACGCTGGCATTGGAGCAGGATCTAGGCGGTATACTGGAAGGGTTGAAAATCCGTGGTCAAGGGGCTTATGATATCCATAGCTATTTTTCCGAACGTAGGTGGATGCAGCCTGCTTTGTATGAAGCAACGGGCCGTAATTTGGATGGATCGTTGATTATGGTTCAAAAGGTACAGGAGAGGCCCGCGTCCTATTCAAAGTTCGTAAGCCAATATCGAAAGTATCATTTTGAGTCTACACTTAATTATGATAAAAAATTCGGAGAGGATCATCGTACTTCAGCTTTAGTTTATTATTACCTGAGCGATGCCAAAGATACCGATGATGCAACCAATAATCTGACGGCGATACCTGTTCGTTATCAAGGAGTTTCCAGTAGATTTACCTATGGTTATAAGGATACTTACCTATTGGATGCTAACTTTGGTTATACAGGTTCAGAAAACTTTCAGCCGGGTCGCCAATATGGGTTCTTTCCATCGATCGCGGTGGGATGGGTACCTACAAGTTACCAATTTATGAAGAATGTAGCTCCTTGGCTAGACTACTTCAAAATCAGGGCATCTTATGGTACTGTAGGTAACGATAGAATTGTAGATGACGTACGTTTCCCATACCTCACTAAGGCGGATATAGAACGGAATAAAGTCTGGGGAATTGATGGGATAGAAACGATTACAGAAACCCGTATCGGTGCGGACAATCTAGCGTGGGAAAGAGCCATTAAATCCAATCTGGGTATTGAAGGGAAGCTCTTTAATAATAAAATTGATTTTGTTATAGACTTTTTCCAAGATCAACGGAACGGTATTTTTCAACCGCGGGTGCAAGTACCGGATTATGTGGGCGTAATTTCTAATCCGTATGCTAACGTGGGGCGCATGAAGAGTTCCGGCGCCGATGGTAATATTAGCTACACCACCAAGCTCAATAGTGATATGACCCTTACTTTGAGAGGTAACTTTACTTATTCCAAAAATGTTGTGCAAAATTGGGAGCAAGCCTATCTGGAATATTCCTATCTAGAATTCAATGGTTATCCTCATAATTCCATTCGTGGTTATCAATCATTAGGTTTATTTAAAGACGAAGACGATATCAAATACAGCCCTACACAAAGCTTTGGAACGGTATTACCTGGTGATATCAAATATAAAGATGTGAATGGTGATGGTATCATTAATACCCTTGATAAAGTTCCATTGACCCATAGTAACTATCCATTGATCATGTATGGATTCGGTGGAGAGTTCCGTTACAAAAACCTATCTCTCGGGGTGCTATTCAAGGGTACAGGGAAGACTTCCTTCTTCTATGTAGGGCAGCCGATGAAATATAAAGATGTTACTGAGGATACAGGTATGGGATATATGCCATTTTTTGGCGGTACAGATGGTAATATAATTACCCTAGCTAACGATCCTGCCAATCGTTGGATCCCGAGAGATTATGCGCTACAGCATGGTATTGATCTATCTTTAGCTGAAAATCCGAATGCTAAATTCCCTCGTTTGCAATATGGTAATAACAGTAACAATAGTCAGTTATCCTCATTTTGGATGGATGATGCCCGTTATTTGCGATTGCAAGAACTTACCTTGAGTTATAATGTAAGTCCAAATTTCTTAAAGCGATTAGGTGTAAAATCCATGGATCTTCAGTTTGTTGGAAATAACCTATATATCTGGGATAACGTTAAGATTTTTGACCCCGAACAAGCGGCTTGGGGTGGACGCAAATACCCAATTCCGACGACCTATTCGTTACAGGCTTATATTAATTTTTAGTACTATTGAAATAATTGAAAGACATGAAAACGTCAATAATCATAAATAGAATAACCAAATCCAGCTTAGCGATACTAGCGTTGTTTATGGTGACATCTTGTAAGGACTATCTAAATATTGATCAATACTTTGACGATGAATTTAATATTGATTCGGCATATGCAAATACACGTTATTTAGAAGCGTATATGTGGGGAGCAGCAGCTATGTTTCCTGACGAATCCAATACGATCAGATCAAATTATACGCCGGGGCCAATGGCAACAGATGAAGCTATAAATGGCCTTACAGGTACTGGGACAACTAATATTTACTACGGGATGGATTTTGTAACTGGAAATATCACGCCCGATTTTTACGGTGGACTTAACCAATGGGGAAAATATTATAAAATTATCCGTAAGGCGAACAATGTGTTGAAAAACATTGATGTGCCAAAGGACATGAGCTACGCAGATCGTAATCGTATCGAAGGCTATACGCGTTTTATTAGAGCTTATGCTTATTACAATCTCATTATAGATTTTGGCCCTCCAATTTTGTTAGGGGATGAAATTGTGAATACCAATGAGGATATTGCATATTATGACCGTCCTCGGGCAACATATGATGAAGCCATGGAATATATCTGTGGTGAATTTGAAAAGGCTGCTATACAACTTCCTGTTGATGTTAGTCTATTGGATTTCGGCAAACCGACCAAAGGTGCCGCATTTGCGTTGATCGCTCGTTTGCGCTTGATTCATGCCAGTCCGTTGTTTAATGGTGGGCCGGTCGCTGCCTCCTATTTTGGCAATTGGATGCGCAAGACGGATGGGGTGCATTATGTATCGCAGCAATACGATGAAAAGCGTTGGGCCTTGGCTGCAGCAGCGGCCAAACGTGTTATGGATATGGGCCGCTATAAATTATATACAGTGCCTGCGGACGAAAGAACGCCTACACTTCCGGCCGGCGTAACTTCCGATCCAAATTTCTATGGAAGCTACCCGAATGGCGCGGGCGGTATTGATGCATTTAGATCATATTCTGATGTCTTTACCGGTGAAGCCGTAGCTTCAATTAATCCCGAATATATCTGGGGGCGTAATACGGAGTATATCAGAACGGATTTGAACCAAGGTGCATTTCCACCAACCTTAGGGGGATGGGGGCGTTTTTCAGTGACACAAAAAGTCGTAGATGCTTATCTGATGGATGACGGGCGTAGCAAAGAAGAAGCACGTGGTGATACGTATTTTGAGGCAGTGGCTGACCTTCCTGCCGGTAGCACCTTTGGCGATTTATTTACGGCCCAACCACGTAATTTTTCGGGTTACCCACTGAATGCGGGGATATTTAAGATGTATGCAAACCGTGAAATGCGTTTTTATGCATCTATAGGTTTCAACGGTGCCGTGTGGCAGGCTTTGTCGAGTACAACGTTGAATACTCATACGGCTAAATATTTCTATCAAGAACCAGACGGCCGTGGGGGTGTTTCGGCATCGTCACCCAACTATCCACTTACAGGCTATGTGATTAAGAAATGGGTGAACGCGTTTGATGCGATAACCGGTACAGGTGCTCGGATGATGCCCAAAGCATATCCTATTGTCCGTTATGCAGAGATATTACTTTCTTATGCAGAAGCTTTAAATAATCTTAGCGGAAGCCATGCAGTACAGCTCGGTGATAGAACCTATACCGTAAGCCGGGATGAAAGTGAAATAAAAAGTTCTTTTAATGCTGTTCGGTATCGTGCAGGTTTACCGGGATTGTCGTCTGCGCAGCTTGCCAATAAAGCGGAGGTTCAGAAACAGGTGGAGCGTGAGCGAATGGTGGAGTTTCTATGGGAAAATAGACGTTTTTACGATGTACGCCGTTGGGGCAAGTACGAAGAGACCGAACGTGAACCTATTCGTGGTATGAACCCGGATGGTGCGGATCGGGAATCCTTCTACAAACGGGTTTCACCGGGTACATCGTCTTTCTTGACACGTCAGGTAGACAAAAAATTGATTTGGGTGCCTATACCACGTGCCGAGATGCGGAGATTACCATCATTGGATCAAAATCCGGGGTATAATTAGGATTAAACAATAGAAACAGAAATTATAAGCGTCTTCCCTTGACCGAAATGTTAAGGGAAGACATTAAAATATTAAATTATGAAACGAAGTTTTATAGCTATACTAACGACTTCGATCGCTTTAGTTGCCTGTAAGGACAATGAAGTGTTCGAAAAAGAGATGTATAAAAATGAAGTGGCATTAATAAGTTCTGATTATCACAATACATTCAAGGAAGTAGTCCGCCTGACCGGAGAAGAGGTGATTGGATATGTGGCAGCATCTTCAGGGGGTACACACGCACCTAGCAAAGATCTTATCATTGGTCTGGAAGAGGATCCGGAACCATTGGTAAAATATAATTTTGCTGTGTATGATAATTCAGAAGACCTGTATGCCAAATCACTTCCCAAAGAAAAGTATGAGATCATGGACAACAAGATTGTGATCAAAGCAGGTGAGCTCACGGGTCGCACCATGGTCAAATTGCGGCCAGACGGTCTATCTCCAGATTCCACCTATTTTATCGGGTTAAAAGCAGTAAGTCTATCAGGTGTTGAAATAAAACCAAAGAAAAGTACGATGTTATATCAGGTTATAATCGAGAACGAGTATGCGTCACAGGCCAAAAACACGACTTACTCGATGGTGGGTTTTGCCAATGGCCTGGCAACAGCGGCTAATAAACAGCTATTTCCATTAACCAGTAATAGTGTACGGATGGTGGCTGGAAGTGAGACTTTTGTATCCAAAGTACCTAATATCGCAAAGAATTGTCTTACACTGGAGATCGATGATTTTAATAATGTAAAAATAAAACCGTACAAGGATATTCAGGTGGTGCAATTAGATAATGACCCCATGTATCCGAATAAATTTAAGGTAGAAGAAGCTTTCGGTATGCGCACGAACGTATTCCTATTGTCATATCAGTATACGATAGACAATGTGACGACAATTATGAAGGAACGTGTTGAAATGCAGGTTAAATAAAATTATGGAATCCATGAATACGATTAACTATTACAAATTGGATACGCTTCCAAAATCAATATTTGTCTTTTGCCTTAGTTTGATAATGATACTGACATCCTGTAAAGATGATCTTGAGGTAGATGGTGCTTTTGCGTTAAAAGATAATCCATCAAAATTGGAAGCGGCAGCTAATGGGGTATCTGAAACCTACACTGTTCAGGCGAGTGGCAAATGGAAAGTTGAACCCCTCCGAAAAGAAAATTGGCTTAAAATTGATCCAATGGAGGGAAATGGAAATGGAACATTTACCGTTACCGTCAACAAAAATACCGATCCGGAAGCACGCGAACTGACATTGTTTTTTACTTTAAATGGAAAATTACAAAATAATGTGTTGAAGGTAGAACAGGCGGGGTTCACAGATCAAGGACAAGTGAAAAATCCCTATTTAAAAATAGATGGCTTATCCAACCGCCTGGAAGTTCTGGAAGCCGGTATGACTGGACAGTATATTCTCCGCTCTACAGGAAAATGGAAAGTTGCCTTGGAAGATGAATCTGAATGGGTGAAGGTTGCTCCTATGGAAGGTGAGGGCGATACCCCAATAACAATTACCATAGATAAAAATGCCGACATTGAGCGTACAGCAAATCTATTGTTATTTTTAGACGACGTGCAACAGGCATCTCCGCTTACTGTATATCAGAAAGGCGTGAAACTGCAGGTGGAGGGTGATGTTGTTCTCAAAGAAGACTTTAACTGGCTAACCTATGGAAGTGAAATTTTTAATGTGACTTCAGGCGAAACAAGGATTGCCTCGTGGAGTGCCGAAGAGCTGGACAAGGGTTGGACCAGTACGATCAATACGACGGAAGGTGGAGGTAATTACGCATCGATTTACGCAAGACCAGGTTTTATTAAATTAGGGCGTACAAATTATGGCGGCGATCTAATTTCACCGAAGCTGGGCAATGTACAGCGTACGAAAAATCTATTGGTTACCTTCAAAGCCGTGCGATATGCTACCGGTGATCATTATCTACTCAATGTTGGTGTCAAAGGACCGGGAACGGTCAGTGTGAGCCAATTTAACGTGATGAACGTAGCTACTCCTAATTCGAATCTAGAATCGTGCAGAGCTGCATGGCAAGCTCCAGAGGCGACTTATTCTTTTGTTGTTACGGGAGCTACTGCGGAGACTCAAATTTGGTTATTGGGAGGCGCTTTTGATCAGCGTGCTGGTAATTGGCCCGCTACTGTTAACCGTATTTTTGTCGACGATATCGTTGTTACCGTAGCTAAATAATAAAACTGGCCCATGTACTTTTTTGTGAAAAATTACATGGGCTATTTTGTGCCCTCCTCCAGATAGTTTTTAACCGCTATCATAAGCTTAGAAGGCTTTTGCATGCTATTATTTGATCAGATCCCTAAAGTCTCGCATTTTCTTGCCACGATAAGTCTTTTGGCTATTGCTAGCCCTATAATCTTTTAAGAGAAATTAATAAGTAATCTTGGGCTTGCCATTTTCACAGATAACACCTTTAGCTGGCTTGTCATTTTTGTCTGAACAATTCAAGCTCTTGTCCTGTATTCTTTTGGCACTGTACAAATGATTATATTGTTCTGCCATATTTCCAAACTCAGCGAAGTTTTGTTTATCGGTATATAGTATGGGGATAAATTCACATTCTTTGCGCAAGGTAGCAATGTGCCATTTACTTGGATCGTTGCAGGGAACGTCATCAAAAAAGGTCTGCAATTTGGGGAGCAGATCCGCCAATAGTTGATTGATTTCAGATAATTCCAGATCTCTAGCCGAAGCGACTTTCAGTTTACCGGCGATGCAACGTATCCCAAAATGGGGTGGAAGATAATTAGGGGCTACACTAGTGTTGTACACAATCGGCCCTTTATATACTTTCTGTGCTCTTTCTTTAAGATCTGCGGCCTCGGCAAGTAATTTATTATAGGCTTGCTCGAAGCTCGGATGTACGGGTACATAGGTGTAATAGAGTGTGTCAATACGGCATTCCTTCAGATCATTGCAAGAAAGATTTTCAGTTAGTTTAACGGCTTGCTGAATTTTATCATCTGCTAGACTGGTGAGTTCTTCATAGCTGTCTTCTTTTTTGCATCCGGAAAATAAAAAAATACTCAATAAAATGGTGTAAAATAAGGTTGTTTTTTGCTTCATAATTTGGTTTTAATTACTTTGATAGTAATATAACGATCAATATTAAAGTTTCGCTACAAAAATAAAAGTAAATATCAATACATTGAAGATGCGATAGTTCTATTGGGGGCACCTCCTAAATAATTATACCCTGTTTCATCGTTCGATTTGTTTAATCTACAATGTAATTAGATATTGTATATAAAAGCAAATTTATCTAAGTTTGAAAACCAAATGTTTGTGGGTATGTTATTTTCATCCATTTTGGAACCTATGTAAAAATGCGAATGTTAAGCAGAAATAGCCTTAGTTGTGATATGGAAGAACGGGAGCAATTAACGCTTTTGAAGAAAGGAGACTATCATGCTTTCGATGCGCTCTATAAAATCTATAGCCCCAAGATATTGGGCAGACTGATTCGTTTATTGGGAAGTGAGCATGTTGCCGAAGAAATTTTACAGGATCTCTTTTTCCGAATTTGGGAAAAAAGGGCGCAGATAGATATTGATAGACCTTTTAAAGGCTATCTGTTTGCCATTGCGCAGAACCTTGTGTATGATCACTTTCGGAAATTGAGTATCAATGAGCGGTATAGAGATGAGTTTGTACAGGGCTATTCGGAATTGTACGGACATGTAGAGGAGGACATTATCTTCAAACAGACCGAAGAACGCCTAATGCAAGCGATCAATAAGCTGCCTCAGCAGTGTAGGCAAGTATATGTACTGTTTAAATTGGAAGGTAAAAGCTACGCTGAAATAGCAGAGCTAATGGGTATTAGCAAATCAACGATCAATAACCACTTGACGAAAGCAAACGCTGTTTTAAAAAAAGAATTCCCCTTTTTGGGCCATTGGATCGCAATTGCCTTTACCATATTATGGCGCAGTTACTGAATGTGGACTTTACTAGATTGAGGTCAATTCATTTTATATTAAAAAAAAGTTAACTTTCTATTAGGTACTTTTTAATAGCAGTCCGTATTAGCTATTAAAGGACCTAATCAATTGAAAGAAAAAACGAATCTAAAGGAATTATTCAACCAGTATCTTACAGGAAAAGCTTCTGAAGGCGAACTCTTGCATTTACTGGATTTTTTTAAGCTGGAAGAAGATTCTGCCTTATTGCGTGCATTGATTTTAGCGGAACTTGAGAAGGAGGAAACGCTGGAAACAACTGAAGAGCAGCAGGCGATTCTAAATCGGGTATCTTCTGTATTGGCACATGGTATCAGAAATGAGAAGGTTCGTCTACGTAAATTATATATCCGCTGGTCTGCTGCAGCTGCTGTAGTTATAATCGCTGGCTTTTGGATTGGTCTGGAGCGAATTCAGGAAGGTGCCGGAATTTTTTCAAGCACTCGAAAAGAAATTATTGCACCGGGGCAAGACAAAGCGATTCTGGAACTGGAAGACGGCCGGATAATTAACTTGGATAGCAGTATTGGACCAGATGCAAAAAACAGCTATGTTTTTGCCGATACCAGTGGAATGATGACATTTAGTTCCCAAGATTTACCTGCTACTGATACGAAATCTGCAGAACGTACCCTCAGGACCCCTAAAGGTGGACAGTTCGCTGTTTTACTTTCGGATGGAACCAAAGTTTGGCTTAATGCTGAATCTTCCATCAGCTTTCCTGCAATTTTTGCTCAGCGTACAAGGGATGTAAGCATTACAGGCGAAGTTTACTTTGAGGTAACCAAAAATCCAACAAAACCTTTCTTGGTCCATGCCAGACAGCAAACGGTCAAAGTGCTGGGCACCCATTTTAACATCAATGCCTATCCGGAAAATGACGCTGTACAAACCAGCTTGCTCGAAGGTAGTGTTGCTGTAATTGCCGGAGGAAAACAAGTGCAGTTACTTCCGGGGCAAATGTCGGTATGGCAAGAAAACCAAGGTGGACTGCAGGTTGGTCGAATCCCGGACCCAGAGAACCTGCTGTCATGGAAAGAAGGCATGTTTTGTTTTGATAACAATAATATCGCCGAAATTATGCAGGTTCTGGCGCGCTGGTATGATATCGAATTCTCTTTTGAAAAAGGGGATTATAGCAACTGTGTTTTTGACGCAATGATTCCAAAGAAGAAAAGCATACAGGAAGTCCTGAATATTTTGGGTGCCTCGCAGCAATTGGAATTTAAAATAAATGGAAGAAAAGTAATCGTTTCCCAAGCGAAGAGTAATAGAAACTAACAACAATTATGTCAAATAACCTAAACAGAAAAAAATATGTAAAAGATTTATCTACAGAAAAGTAAAGAAAAGTCCCGACGGCAATCGGGACTAAAATTGGAGCTAGCCTCTACAGAATTTATAGTGTTCATTAACTAACTCTTAACCAAAAGTATGCAAATCTATTCGGATAAAAAAGCGCCTTTTGCAAGGTGGCTTTGCCGTATTCATTTGTCCTCTCCGAGCGATATGTCGGATATCAATCGCCTGAGGACGCAAAAAGTCTGGAGAATTATGAAATTAACTGGAGTTTTGACCTTTGTTCCGCTGTTGCACCTAAGCGCTTCTGTTTATTCGCAGCAGGTGACACTTAAAGGACAGCGGGTGAAAATAAAGGATGCCCTGCGAACAGTAACCAAACAGACAGGATATGGCTTTCTCTACAACTCCAAAATGTTGGATGTAGAAAGTAGTATTTCTGTTGATCTGAACAATGCTCCCCTGTCTAAGGCCATGGAGGAAATATTGGCAGCAAAAGGATTTAATTATAGAATTGAAGAAAATACAATTGTTCTGTTGCCAAAGCATGAACGGAGCATTGATACCAAAGAAACGCCTATCCAAAGAGGTATTCGGGGAAAGGTTACAGACGATAAGGGAAAACCGCTGACGGGTGTTTCCATTGTATTTAGTAAGGATCTCTCTTTTACTACTGATGCAAAAGGTGAGTTTAAGCTTCCTGTATCGGTAGACGGAAAGGAAGCTACGTTCAGTTTTGTCGGCTATAAAAAACATGTCCAGGTGTTAACGGCTAAATCCGGAGCCTATGAGATCAAGTTGCAATCGTCGCATGAGCAATTGAGTGATGTTGTTGTAACGGGCTATTTTAGCCGGACGAAACAAAGTGTAACGGGGTCTCAGGTCGTTGTATCCGGCGAGGATCTGAGAAAAGTAGGGTCGCTGAACCTGATGCAGGCGCTCAATGCATTTGATCCTTCAGTGCGCATGGCACCAAATCTGGAGTTTGGCTCAGATCCGAACCGTGTTCCTGAAATCACCATAAGGGGAGAAAATGGATTTGATTTACGTTCCAGTGCGGATGATTCACGAAGCAATCCGAATGGCCCTTTATATTTGCTCGACGGTATCGAAGTGTCTGCAACGCGAATCTACGACCTGGACATGAATCGTATTGAGTCCTTCGTGATTTTGCGGGATGCATCTGCTACTTCCTTATATGGGTCAAGAGGTGCCAATGGGGTTATTCTGATCACGACTATACCACCCAAGGAAGGCGCTGTACGGGTGTCTTTCAATACGACTGCTAATGTGTCTGTTCCCGATCTGCGGGACTACAATCTGATGAATGCCGGTGAGAAACTTGAATATGAACGATTGGCCGGTTTGTATACCAGTAGGACCAATAGCCGTGAAGAACAGATTCTCCTAGATCTTAAATATAGTGATAGACTGGCGGAAGTTGAAAGGGGGGTGGACACCTATTGGTTATCTAAGCCTCTTACAACCAGTGTCAATCAACGCTACAATGCTTTTGTTGAAGGGGGGGACCGAAGTTTCCGTTATGGTGTCAATTTGAATTACGATAAAGATAAAGGGGTGATGAAGGAATCTGGCCGTGATCGTTATGGTATCAATGTCAGCTTCAATTACTACCCAAGAAAAGATTTTTTAATCCGAAACGATGTTTCTGTCAATAATGTAAAAGGTTTCAATTCTCCTTATGGGACTTTTGATTCCTATGCCAAACAAAATCCTATTGACCGCATTTACGACAGGCAGACGGGGGATGTCATTCGTTTTTATGAATTTAATAGCACCTTGAATCCCATGCTCGACGCTTTCTTGCCCAATAAAGATTTCAATCGCTACACGGAAATTCAGGACAATTTCAATATGGATTGGCGAATTAACCCTAATTTCCGGGTTACAGGACGGGCTTCTTTAAGCAAAAAATTGGCTAAGGCTGAAAAGTATATCTCGCCGTTCTCTTCCAAATTCGATCGGGAGACCGAATCGGATAAAAAGGGCAGTTATGAGATTTATGACCAGGATGATCTGAATTTTGATGGTACTGTTACTGCTTCATATAATAAGATATTCAGGGATAAAATTACCACGAATATCGGTGTTGGCGCGAATGCGGTAACGACTTCTGCCGTTGGAGAGGGATACACAGCGACCGGATTTTTGAGCGATAATATGAACTTTATCCAATATGCACAGCAGTTTAAGGAAAATACTAGCCCTAAGGGTTATTTTGACAAGTCAAAGATGATCGGTTTTTTCCTTAATGCCAATGTAGGTTATGAAAATCGTTATTTTGTCGACCTTTCCTTTCGTACGGACGGTTCCAGCCGTTTTGGACGGGAATCGCGTTTCGCACCTTTCTGGTCCGCCGGTGTTGCGTGGAATGCGGATCGTGAAAAGTGGTGGGATAGTGATGCGACCCTGAAGGTCCGGGCTTCAGTTGGTAGTACCGGATCTGTTAATTTTTCGGCAGATCAGGCATTGACCAAGTATGGCTATGATCCGCTATATGAATACAATGGATATTATGGTGCTCGATTACTAGGGTACGGTAACCCTGCATTGAAATGGCAAAATACACTGCAAAATAATATCGGTGCAGATTTGACAATGTTCAAAAACCTGCTCGTTTTAAATATTGATGCCTATATCAAACAGACCCAAAATTTGTTGTTGCCAATTGATATTGCACCCTCGACCGGATTTTTGAGTTATACCGAAAACCTAGGTTCTATGGAAAATAGGGGGATGGATATGCGTTTACGCTTTAACGTCCTTCGTGGAAAAAATCCAGTCAATTGGAATTTTACATTGGGGGCAGCGACAAACAAAAACAAAATCAAGCACCTCTCTAATGCTTTAGAGGCAATGAATGAGGAGGCTGGTAAGAAAGATAATGTTACCGGACCTAAGCCATTGCGTACTTACCAAGCTGGGCGATCGCAGAGCGCATTGATGGTAGTCGAATCGCTGGGCATTGACCCAATGACCGGTAATGAAATCTACCGGAAATTAAACGGTGACCTGACTTTCGATTATGATCCGAAAGATAAAATTATTGTAGGGGATATGAACCCTACATGGATGGGAACCTTTCAGTCCAATCTACTGTATAAAGGATTCAATTTATATTTCATCTTGGCCTATGAATATGGTGGAAAGATTTATAATTCAACATTGGCGCAAAAGGTTGAAGGGTCCAATCCTCTTTTTAACGCAGACCGACGTGTACTTTACGAGCGCTGGAAAAACCCCGGTGACATTGCTCTGTATAAACGTATCGATGATACAGAACCGCCTTACCAAACGACAAGGTTGGTGCAAAGGAATGATTTCCTAAGATTACAAACCCTAACGTTGACTTATGATCTACCTGCCAATGTATTGACGAATCTAAAGCTGGAACGTGCCCGCATTATGCTGACTAGTAACGATCTGTTTCGTTTTTCCACAGTAAAAATGGAACGAGGAACAATCTATCCCTATGCGCAGACCTTTTCGCTGGCACTTAATCTGACATTCTAAAGAAATAGATATGAATAAACAATTTATTCTGATGAAACTAAAACTTGTATTACTCCTGGGCTCTTTATTCTTTTTGTCAGCCTGTAATAAATGGCTGGATGTAGAATTGGCCGATAAAGTGACGCAGGAGAAACTTTTCAGTACACCACAGGGCTACCAGGAAGCCTTGGCAGGTGTATATAGCCAAATGGCCGATTCCAGCCTCTATGGAAAAAAGCTAAGCATGGAGGTGATGGATTTAATGGGAGACTATTATGGTACCAATAATGTTGCCGCTAGATATGCTAAACTTCGGGCCTATGATTATAAAGATGCAGGCTCACAGGTAATTATTGCAAAAATCTGGAACCAATTGTACAGCGCCATCGGCGGAGCCAATAATATTATTGCATGGGCCGATAAAGATGTAAGCGTATTAAGTCCTGATATGAAAAATCAGATATTGGGTGAAGCGTACGCGCTCAGAGCCTACCTTCACTGTGATCTGATACGTATGTTCTGTCCAGATGTCGTCGCTTCACCAAAAGCATCAGGAATTCCATATAATTTGGTGTTTGGAGTTTCATTGCCACCGGTTTATACGGTGGAGGAAAATGTACAATTGGTCATTGACGATCTTAAAACCGCGGAAAAATACCTGGCAAACGATCCGATCACACAAGTAAAGCCTTATGAAATGATCAATAAAAACGAGGCCGACAAATATGTCGCCCGCTTTAATCTATATGGAGTC
Organism: Sphingobacterium athyrii; assembly: GCF_003071065.1. GTDB lineage: Bacteria > Bacteroidota > Bacteroidia > Sphingobacteriales > Sphingobacteriaceae > Sphingobacterium > Sphingobacterium athyrii. The sequence goes on from NZ_QCXX01000006.1 coordinate 322,821, forward strand.
AAAGCATTGTTGGCCCGTGTAAGTCTAATGCGTGGGGATAAAAATAATGCGATCAGATATGCGAAGGAGGTCGTAGAATCCCAAAGATTTAGACTTTTGGATTTTGCCAGTGTGGACAAATCGGAAAAGGAAATTGATATGCTGTTCTCAGATGAGCATATTTTTTCATTGCGAAACAAAAAGCTTTCCGATTTTACGACCGAAATTCACTATTCCCATACCGATGACAAAGGCACCACAACCCTAGCTTTCTTGCCTTTCGCAAATGTAGCGCAACTGTATGAGGCAAATAATGATGATATCCGTTATATCAAATGGTTCTCGACCACAGACGGTTCCTTTATCAAATATAAGGTGGATAATAAAGATAAGTTCTTCCCCAAAATGCCCATGATCAAACTTTCTGAGATGTATTTAATACTGGCCGAATGTTACCTCGGAAAAGATGATCAACAGGCCCAATCATATATCAATCAATTACGCGATCATCGTATCCGGAACAATGCGCACTGGTCATATCTGACTAAGGAATATATTATGCGGGAGTCGCAACGGGAATTCTTGGGTGAAGGTCAGCTATGGTACGCCGTGAAAAGATGGAGTCAGGGCACGCCGAATATTCTATTCGTATTCCCTATACCATTAAAAGAAATTGAAACAGGAAACCGAAATTAAAATGGAATAATATGAAACGTAGATATATTATCATGTTGCTGTCTTTGTTTGTCGCAGTGGTTCATTTTTCATCTTGTGACCAATCGATAGACAATTTATATACAGAAAAGGCGCGTATCCAATTTAGATATTATAAGGAAGATACCATCTTGCAGAAAATAACAAGGACTTATGTCGACCGGAGTGTTTATTCTTTCGGCATGGCCGCAACGGATATCACAGAAGACACGGCACGGATTGTCGTTGAATTTCTGGGTTCAGCTGCGGATAAAGACCGTACTTATGGCATTACTGTGGGAGCTGACTCGACAACCGCCGTTGAGGGGGTACATTATAAACCGATTTCGCCCACGCAAACTTTTCGAGCTGGTAGAATGAAGGATACCCTAAAAATTGTTGTGTTGAGATCAAACTTAAACAGCAGCTTTATAACGCGTGAAGACCGTAGGATTGCCTTAGATCTGACACCCACGGATGACTTTAATCTTGGGATGAAAGGTGGGTTGAGAACCTACCTATATCTCAATAATTATTTGTCTCAACCGATATGGTGGACCGATCAGCTGCGCGGCCCTTACCTTGGATTCTATCATCCGAAAAAATGGAAAATATTGATTTCTTTCAATCCGAAATTCTCCAATAAAGATAAATGTGATTTTGATATTAACAATGTAGGGCGGGAATATTTTAATGGATTGACCAGGTATTTGAATGCTGTACCAACTTTTGATGATGAGACCGGAGCTCGAATTTATATGGATAGGATGGTGTTGCAAGACTAATTAAGAACTCTATAGATAGCATAAATGATGAAATTTTATAATAAACTAGTTCTAATGTTAACCCTCAGCGCAATGTTAGGTTCCTGTTATAAGGATTTGGGTACGGGCCCTGGGGATTATGTGGAAATCAATGAACTGACCATCGCAGGTATCGATAAACAATATGCCCGTGATATGGATGATAGTTTGAAGATAACACCTCAACTTCAGGGCACACATTATAGTGATACCAGCAAATTTAACTATAGCTGGGATATAAATAATACAATTGTTTCTAATAGTTTAAACCTAAATTTCAAGGTAGCGTTGACCCCCGGAAACAAAATATCCCGTTTTATTGTGGAAGATAAAGCCACCAAGGTGAAAAGTTACTTTCGGTTTGACCTTAATGTTTCCTCCTCCACAGCCGGAAATTTGATCATGGTATTGAGTAAGTCCAAGGGAAAAGCGGAATTGTCCTACTTGCGTTTGGATAAACCAGCTAATTGGGCAATCAACTATTATGAGTCTCGATTTGGAAAACCTTTGGGGGTAAATCCGCAACGGTTGGATTTTTTGATGGTGGAACCGACCTCTCAGGTTGCGTTGACAAACATTGCTCCATTTGCCAATCAGTTTGGTAGAGTTCTGGTATTAGCAGACGATCGTCTAGTTCTTGTAGATAAGAGCACATTGGAACCCAATGTTGTTCCCATATTGGAAGGAGAAGCTTATACCCGTTCAGCATCTTATCCCGCTCCGGATATTAGCGGCTACAAACCGGAGTTTATGGCACAGGGAGTGGAGATGTGGCGTAATAATCCTTATGGAAGCAATTTCCATCAGAGCATACACTTTCAATTGATTTCCGGTGGCGCATTATATTTTGCGAATTTGGCTCCGCCGCCTTTTACAACGAGTTTCTCCTACAACCGCAAGAGCGCTTATGGTCCCACAGGCTATTTTTCACCATTTGGGTATTTTGATACGATGACACCAACCCCCAATGGGAACTTATTCCATCACGGTTATACCTTAGGTAATTTTATGTTATTTGATCGTGTTTTTGGCCGTTTTACATATGCTAGTTATGGCAGTAGCTATGCTATACCAACGACGGAACTAAAAGCTTTTCCCGGTCATGATCTTCTCTATGGGTCTGCTACAAGTCAAACAGGAACCTCGTTTGCAGTATTGAAAGCTTCCGCGAATGCCTTGAAATTTTTGTTATTGGGCAAATCGGGTAATAAATACAGCTTAGTAGGTGAAGTAAGCGGTGGCGTCGCAAATGATCAAAGTAAGTTTTACAATATGAAAACTTCACCTTATGTATTCTTCACAGCTGGTAACAAATTGTATAAGTATAATATTTTGGATGTGACATCCAATATGGTGCCTAATTCGGGACATGTTGCACTTTCACTCTCTTCACTAGGTTATACGGAGGATGCGGTGATTACCAGTATGACCGTATCGCGCACCGAGAAAACTTTGCTCTTGGGCGTATCGCGCTATGGTGCAGATAAAGATGGCAATGGTGATGCCAATAAAGGTGATATTTTACGGTTTGATCTTGATAAAACGAGCTTAGGGCTGACCTTAAAAGAGAAATACGAAGGTGTGTCCGGAATACCGGTCGATGTCAAGATTAAGTATCAGACACATTGGCGCGATGGTAGATCCAATGGCGGTGTAACAGAGTTAGATAATATTTAATAAAGATGATGTCATGAAGAAGATTTTTAAGGAAATATATTTTTCGTTTCTATTATTATCTCTTTTTAGCTTTTCGGCCTGTGTCAAAGATACAAGCCTATATTTATCGCAAAATAAAAAAGAGGTCAATGTAGATGACTACGATAAAGATGGAACAGGGCCTGGAGCCGTCGAGGGGGAACTGACGCCGGGGGTACAGCTGGTTAAATTAAAGGTGACCTATAACGGGAAGGAAACGGAACGCAGGTTTAAGTACTTTATGCCGGTATCAATAGTCAAATCAAAGCCGATTTCCCTGATATTTAATTTTCATGGGAGCTATGGTACAGGATCGGATCCGATTGCGGGTGTATCCATGAGTGACCCATTGGCACAATTGGCTATCCGCGAAAATTGTATTATTGTTTTTCCTGCCGGGGAGGATACCGGCGCTGCTGTAAATTGGCAGAATTCAGATTATCATTTTCCTTTTGTGGATGCCATGGTAAACTATTTTAAAACGCATACGCCTCTTGCGGATGAGAACCGGATCTATACCTGTGGCCAGTCTAGCGGTGCGATCTTTTCTTTTGTACTGGCCTATTATCGTTCCGAGGTATTTGCTGCGGCCGTACCCGTATCGGGGCAGATGAAGCTCGTAGAATCGAATCTGCCTGTACGGGCAGTTCCTATTCGTGCATTCAATGGCAAGAATGATGACATCGTAGTTCATTCGGCAGCATTAGAAAATATCAATGCATGGGCTAATTTGGTCGGTGGGTATTTCGCTTCGGATGCAGCGGTGAGTGATACGTTGAAGATTGATAACTACAAGTCTTACATGACCAGAAAATGGAACGGTGGTAAGGCAGATATTGAATTCTATACGATATTAGATGAAGGACATGGTGTAAGCTGGTATTATATTGCTCCATTAATGTGGGAATTTATGAATACCCATCCTAAAAATGCGGCTTCTACCAACATTTACCTGTCCTCACAGCTGAAACGCTTTGATGCGGTCGAGGGGCAGCCTTTTAGCTCGGAAATCCGCTGTAACCAAGGTGCTGTGCTTAGTCTTGTGGCTGCTCCATCAGATTGGACTGTTACCTTATCGGGAAACACCCTAAAGGTAAAGGCACCAAATGATTTCTTTGCGGCAACTACAGTCAATAGAAAAGGTGAGATTAAATTACGGGCACAGTATAATGGGAAAACAGCAGAATTATCTTTGCCTTATAGTCTAGCTGCACCAAAGACGTTTTTTGAGTTAGGTGATCTTGTGTACGATGCGGATTTTAAACCTACAGGTGTTGTTTTCTGGGTAAACTCCACAAATGTTAAAGAAGCCAAGATTATAGCTTTAGAACACACGGCGAGACCTTTCGGTGCCGTGGGAACAGCTTTCTTTACACCGAATCCAACGGATGGTTATGGCAATACATTGGCTCTGGTCGAACGCAATAAAGAACAGAATTTGGGACTGAATGCGGCCACGAGTGGATTTATGTATGCGTATGAATATAAAGCCGGTGCCGGCAAGACTGCGGGCTGGTATCTCCCCGCCGTAGATGAGCTGAAATTGGTCGATGCAAATCTGACAGCTGTGAATAATGCGATAAAAGCCAATGCTGGGACTGTACTGGACATTTCTTCAGCGACAGGATCTTATCATTTGTCGTCGACGGTGACCAATAGTGCCGGGAAAAAGCTGTTCAATACCTTTGACTTCAATACGAATCCAAGCTGGCATGGGTATTATAATATAGCCGCGAATACGGCTGATAATTCACCTAATGTCTCCACGAGACCAATTAAACGGGTAACGAAGTAATAATTATAGGGGAATATGTGTTAAAAAAAATAAAATGAAGAAAATTATCACAGCATTACTACTGTTTGTAGGGATATTATCGCTACGTGCACAAGATCATATCGCTTTTCAGAAAATCGGTTTTGAGGACGCGAAGAAACAGGCCAAAGAAACTGGCAAATTGATATTTTTGGACGGCTATACCTCTTGGTGTGTTCCGTGTAAATGGATGGAGGGGAATGTCTTCAACCAAAGTCAGGTCGTACAGTATTTCAATACGAAGTTTATCAATGTAAAGTTTGATAGCGAAGCGGGAGAAGGGATAGCAATTGCGAAAAACTATCAGATTAGGAGCTTTCCTACTTATCTCTTCATCAATGGCGACGGTGAGTTGATTTACCGAACACAATCGAAGATGGAAGCAAATGAGTTTTTAGAGCAGGGCCAACGCGCAAATATGCGTGAATATCAGATTCCTCTATTGAAAGCAGCTTTCCTGGCTGGTGATCGTCAACCAAATTTTTTGCTGCGCTATATATTGGTCATGAATAATGTCGACCAAGCTTTGGCAGAAGAGGGAAGAAAGGCTTTGGCTGGCGTTGCGAACGATAACTTTTTGAAAAGCCCGGATGGCTGGGAGGTCATCAAAATGATGGCGAGATCAGATCAGGATAAATATGCACGTTTTTTTCTGGAGAATAAAGCCTATTTCAAATCCATTGCTAAACCCGAAGATTTTGAAGCGAAGGAGACATACTTGATACGTTATGCAATGTACGGATTTATCCGTGATGGTAAAAAAGCTGATTTTGATGCAGGGCTGGTCTATTTTTCCGGTTTGAAAGGAGCTGAGGCCAAAATAGAAATTGCGTTGTTTCGTGCGGAATGGGTCGGTATTCAAGGGACACCGGAAGAATTTGTCCGTGTGACGAATGAGCTTAGAAAAGGCGTACTGAAAGAGGAGGATCAGCGGTTGAGCTTTATTGCGCGCCGTTTTGCAAAAGATGCGGAGAAAGGAGTAAAGAACATAAAGCTGCGGCAATGTTATGTTTTGGCCAAACAGGCCGTGCAACTGAACCCGAATGATTACTCCAATCAAGGGACATTGGCGGACATTTGTATCCAGCTGAAAAAGAAAAAAGAAGCGGTCAAAGCTGCGGAGGCGGCCAGAGCATTGGCAGAACTTGAAACGTCTAAAATAATCAAACTTGCCGACGCTTTGTTGGCGCGAGCAAAAAGTATCTAAAACATGAAAATTCTATCTACAATAACATTAATGGCTTGTATGGTAATAGGTTCCCTACAGGCCCAAGAAAATAGCTTTAGCATCCGTATTGTTTCTCAGAAGCCTACCGATAAAAATGCCAAAGTGTTTGTACGCTATTTCAAGGAAAATCAATTGGTATTGGATTCTGTGATGTTGGGAAATAGGCAGGCGACTTATACAGGCCTTTGTCTCGAGCCTACACTGGTTAATTTGTATTATTCGCCTGACGGAACTCCATTTTTTGGAAGAAAAGTGAACAGGTATATGGATCGTGTCAACCTTTATGTCGATCAGGGGGCAACTGTGGTGACCTTGAAAGATGAAATTGCGGATGCAGTTATAAAGGGTGGTGCTACTCAGACAGCTTACGCGCACTATGCTGACTATATGAAAAATCTGGAGGCTGAAACGGAAGGGTTGATCGCTAAGCGATCGACGCTATATCAGCAAAAGGAAAGTGCGGATCAAAAAGAACTGAATGCTATTTTGCAGGCAATCAATGATCTTGACCATCGCAAGGACAAGGCCAAAGAACAGTATATAAAGTCCAATCCTACTTCTTACTTTAGCTTGCTGGCGTTGAAGGAGCTAGCTGGCTACGCTATCGATGTAAATTATGTAAACCCCTTATTCCAGCTTTTGAGCGCTGACCTAAAATCCAGAAAAGAGGGACTGGCTTTGGCAAAAGGAATTGAGATCGCAAAACGGCTTGCAATTGGAAATATAGCCCCCGATTTTACACAGCCAGATGTCAACGGAAAGACTGTGAGACTAGCCGATTTTAGAGGACAATATGTTCTTTTGGATTTTTGGGCTTCCTGGTGTGGACCCTGCCGCGCAGATAATCCTAATTTAGTCAAAGCTTATGCTGCGTTTAAAGATAAGAAATTTACGATTCTTGGGCTATCCTTGGATCGTCCGGGTAAAAAAGAGGATTGGTTGAAAGCGATCGAAAAGGATGGACTGCCCTGGCATCATGTAAGTGATCTGACGGGTTGGAAAAATGAAGTAGCCCTATTGTATGGGATACAAGCGATTCCACAGAATTTCTTAATTGACCCTCAGGGTAAAATCATCGCGAAAAACCTCCACGGTGATGCCCTGAGTAATCTGTTGAAGACGCTTTTATAAAAGATGATCTATCTCAATGAGATAAAGAAGCTGCTCAATAAGTAGATTGCCCCTGAGAATTGAAAATTCGAAAGGAGATCGCAAGGACCGAACAAAAAAGAAAAATAGGGATGTCCGACTTTGAAGTGACCCCAGAAAGTTGGACACCCCTATTAATTACTGACTTGCGATTTTTAGGTTTTAGTTTCTCCATTTTCTTTTTTAAAATCCGTATCTTCGTGCAATGGATAATTTTATTGTTTCTGCACGTAAATACCGCCCGATTACCTTTGATTCGGTTGTAGGTCAGCAACACATTACAGGCACCTTAAAAAATGCAATTCACAACAATCAGTTGGCGCAGGCATTTTTATTCTGTGGTCCACGGGGTGTTGGTAAAACTACTTGCGCGCGTATTTTGGCCAAAACAATAAATTGCGAACAGATCTTACCCGGAACTGAGCCTTGTGGCGAATGTGACAGCTGTAAATCCTTCCAAAACGGTAATTCGTTCAGTATTCATGAACTTGATGCCGCATCCAACAACTCGGTAGATGATATCCGTAATCTCATTGATCAGGTCCGTATACCACCGCAGGCCGGAAAGTATAAGATCTATATCATCGATGAGGTGCATATGCTCTCGCAGGCTGCTTTCAACGCATTTTTGAAAACATTGGAAGAACCGCCTTCCTACGCGATTTTTATCTTGGCTACAACGGAGAAACATAAGATTTTACCGACGATCCTTTCACGTTGTCAGATCTTTGATTTCAATCGTATAAAGGTGGAGGACATGGCAGGTCATCTGGCGAGAATCGCTGACCGTGAGACGATCGCTTATGACCAAGATGGTTTACATATCATTGCACAAAAGGCGGATGGTGGTCTCCGTGACGCCTTGTCTATGTTTGATCAAATTGTCAGTTTCTCAAATAAGAACGTAACCTATCAAGCTGTGATCGATAATCTGAACATCCTGGATTACGATTATTATTTTAAGCTAACGGATTCGATCTTGGCTGAAGATGCTGCGCAAACGCTTTTGACATTTAATGAGATTTTGAACCATGGCTTTGACGGAAGTCATTTCATTGCTGGTTTGTCGGCTCATTTCCGTAACCTGTTGGTGGCCCGAGAGCCCGCGACGTTAAAACTATTGGAAGTTAGCGATAGTATACGTCAAAAATATCTACAGCAAGCGCAAAAAGCTTCTTCGGGGCTTCTATTGTCGGCATTGAATATTTCAAATCAGTGTGAAATAAATTACAAGACCAGCAAAAACCAACGCTTACAGGTAGAGCTTGCTTTGTTAAAAATGTGTCACATCGCAAGTGCCATTAAATTAAGTCAGCTTGGTTCCGTACAGATTCCTTCAGCTGCTGAAGGAGTAAAAAAAAAACTCCCTGAGCCAGTAGTTTCGCAGGCAAAGGAAAGTCCTTCTGCGGCAGCATCTTCTGGAAATACAGGACAAAATGGGACATCAGCACCAGCTGTATCGACTCAGGCGCCTGTCCCCAACCCGCCAACAACAGTTTCCAATCCCCAGACTTCAACCGTCAAGCCCGAGGTTAAAAATGAGGCAGTTTCAAATGTGCCGCCAAAAGTTAAAAAGGGGGGATGGGGATCCTCAGCTTCAGCGATTATTCCATCATTGCCGGATTTGAACACCATTTATGACAACAACGCTGTTGCCAAAGAGGGGGATGAACCTGAATTAATAAGAGGTACCGAACAACGTGAGGTAAGCTTTAATCAATTTATTGCGATTTGGAATGCTTATGCTGAGCAGTTGAAGACAGAAAATAAAATCAATCTATATACGATGATGACGGCTACGCAACCTCGCTTGAAGGGCACATTGATCGAGATAGATGTCGAGAATGGTGTACAGATGGATGTATTGCAAAGCGCGAAAGTGGATGTATTGAATTATCTTCGCGTCAAGCTGCAAAATTTTGCGCTCGATCTACAAGGGGTTATGATGGAATTTACGGTTTCCCGCAAACCGTACACTTCGCAGGAAAAGTATCAGGCAATGGTAACCAAAAATCCGCTTTTAGATACTTTGCGTAAAGAGTTCAACTTAGGTTTAAGCTAATTTTTGTACCTTTGCAATCTCTTCAATTTGGAAGGTAATATTTAGTTTTATGATGCAAGGAAATTTTCAGAGACGTGATCGCGATCACGGCGAAAGACGTGAAGTAAATCAGATGGTATTCGGTATCCGTGCCGTTATTGAGGCGATTGATAGTGGTAAAGAAATTGAATCGTTATTTGTACAACGCGGATTAAGCGGTAGTCTGATTCTGGAATTGAAGTCCTTATTGAAAGAACATGATATTGCTTTTCAGCAGGTACCTATTGAGAAACTGAACCGTATTACACGGAAAAATCATCAGGGGGTTATCGCGGTGATATCGCCAATTACTTATCAAAATATTGAAGATCTCTTACCTCAGATCTATGAGAAAGGTGAAACTCCTTTGCTTTTGATGTTAGACGGGGTGACTGACGTCCGTAATATGGGGGCTATTGCACGTACGGCAGAATGTTCAGGTGTGCATGCGATCATTGTGCCTAAAAAAGGATCTGCTGAAATAAATCCGGATGCAATTAAAACATCAGCTGGTGCGCTGTATAAAATCCCGGTCTGTCGTCACGACAGCCTTTCTAAAGTGGGTAAATTTCTGATAGATTCAGGCGTACAATTGGTTGTTAGTACGGAAAAAACAACATCAAGCATCTATGACGTGGATTATACTGCACCGACTTGTGTCATCATGGGGGCTGAAGATGTCGGCGTATCAAATGATTTAATCCGTATTGCAGATAATCTTGCCAAGATACCCATGTATGGCGAAATAGGTTCCCTTAACGTGTCTGTATCGGCCGCCGTTGTTATTTATGAGGCAATTCGTCAACGTCTGCCGAAGAAGTCGTAAGCGTAAAAAAAATCTACGATATAACATAGCTTTTGTCTCTGACAAAGGCTATTTTTTTGAATACCGATCTTATTGAGTTTCAATTTGATTCTTAAACAAGGGGGGGGATTTTATACTGATCTTACTGATTCTTATTTCAATACATGGACAAAAACACCTGGCCCAGTTACTGACGTCTTAGATGCTTTGTTGTTTGCCCCTAAGATCTGCTTGTCTATCTCGTTAAGTATTGTAGATTGCCTCAACCTCTTTTTCATACTTCTGGAGAATGATTTTCCGCTTCATTTTTAAAGTCGGGGTTAATTCTCCAGTCTCTATCGTCATTTCGTTCGGAATAATCGCAAATTTCTTGATCTGCTCCCAGTTACCAAAATTTTGATTGATGCGATTGAGTTCGGACTCAATCTGTTGTTTGACTTCAGCGCTGTTGAGAAATTCTATTTTCGACAGTTTTGCCAATGAAGGGGTGGCGTTTTTGCTCCATTCCAACAGATTGGCATAGTTTGGAACAATAAGAGCTGCGGGGAATTTTTGTGACTCACCAATTACCATCACTTGCTCAATCAGAGAAGATTCCGCAATTTTGGACTCAAGCTGTTGTGGAACAATGTATTTTCCGCCGGAAGTCTTAAACATTTCTTTTTTACGGTCAATGATTTTAAGAAATTTGCCGTCAACCCATTGACCAATATCACCTGTATACAGCCAACCGTCTTTCAGGACCTCAGCAGTGGCTTCTTCATTTTTATAATAGCCAATCATATTGTTTTCCCCTTTGGTGAGAATCTCCCCATCATCGGCAAGTCTGATTTCGATATTGATCAGTGGCAGACCGACTGTGCCGATTTTCATCCCTCTTTTAAAACAGTTTACAGCAATACAGGGGCCTGCTTCAGTTAAACCATAGCCTTCATATATCGGTATTCCGGCAGCCATGTATAGTCGAATTAATCTTTCCTGTAAAGCTGCACTGCCCGATGCGATACCTTTGATATCTCCGCCTAATGCCGCTCTCCATTTCGAAAAGACTAATTTTCGTGCAATACTTAATTTAATGTCATACCACCAGGAACGGTTATCCAATGTATATTGTTCACCGATACGAAGCGACCAAAAGAATATCTTGCGTTTGAATCCGGTCAGCTTTTCACCGGTTGCAATAATTTTTTCATATACTTTTTCAAGTACACGGGGCACGGCTGAAAAGATATGTGGTCGGACTGATTTGAAATCTTCTCCAATGGTATCCATCGACTGGGCAAAAAAGATTGTTAAGCCTTTATACATATAGACATATTGGAATACACGTTCGTAGGCATGGCAAACGGGTAGAAAGGAAAGTGCACGGTCGCCGCGTTCAACAGGGAAGGAATACTCACTGCTCATGGTATCGGCCAATAGATTTCGGTGGGCTAGCATAACTCCCTTTGGATTTCCGGTTGTCCCCGATGTATAAATGATTGAAGCCAGGTTATCGGTATTGACGGCATTTCGAAGTGTTTCAAGCTGCTCATCAGCGATGGAAGAGCCCTCAGCTATGAAATGCTGCCAATGTGGTACATGCTCTTCTTTATCTAAGGTGAAAATATGCTCCAGGAGCGGGCATGAGTCTTTGATCGCAGTGATTTTGGTGTATAATTTTCTGGAGCTTACGATACAATTTCTGATCTCAGCATGGTTGAATATATACCTGTAGTCTGATTCAGAAATATTCGGATAAATCGCGACAACAACAGCGCCGATCTGCTGGATTGCAAAATCAAGAATATTCCATTCGATACGGTTTTCACTGATTAAAGCAACTTTTTCTCCTGCTTGAACACCTAATGCAATGAGACCTTTGGATACCTGATTGACCTGTTCGATAAAGTCTGTATTGCTTACCGCTACCCAATTTGTTCCGTTTTTGTAGGAAAACATAGGAAAGCCGGGCGCAGTTTCTTGTTGCAGATAGGCTAAATCAAATAATCGTGTTGCTGTTAGCATGATGGAAATCCCGTTCGTATAATTGAGCTAATTTACGGATTTTTGGGGAGATTAAAGCAGTTGGGAAATGGAATATCGTGCATGAAACTGACGAGAAGGGGAGGAGTATAACTGGTTGTGGACCCGTCGGGGGATTATAAATGAAAAAGACTCTGATCTGCAAAGCCGGGGCTTCCCAAATCAGAGTCTTTATACGTTTATCTAAATACTAAATCTAGTATTTGCTTTTAGATTCTTTACGTTTACCTGAGAAATCACGGAAACCTCCGCCATTGCTACCACGGTCGCGTTTTTCGCTGCTGAATCCGCCTTCACGTCTTCCGCCACGGTCACCGCCACCATATCCGCCTTCACGTCTTCCGCTGCGATCACCACCACGGTATCCGCCTTCGCGTCTTCCGCCACGGTCACCACCACGACTTCTTCCACGATCACCACCACGGCCTTCGCTTTTTGCTTCTCCAGATACTTCGATACGTACTTGACGACCGTTGTAATCCACACCTTGGAATCCTTGGAATACTTTCTCTACTTCAGCATCTTGAACTTCAAAGAATGTAAACACACCTTTTAAGTCAATTTTACCGATAGATTTTCCTGAGATATTCGCATTGTTACAGATAAAGCCTAACATGTCTCCACGAGAGAATTCATCTACTGAACCTAAGTTCATAAACAAACGTGTATAACCTTTCGAACCTTCGCGAGAACGACCATCACGTCTGTCACCACGATCTTCACGAGAACCTTCGCGGGCTTCGATATTTAAATCAGGTGCATTTTTATAATAATCTAAGAAACGGTTAAATTCAAGAGAAGCAAATCTTTTGATAATATCTTCTTTTGAAAGAGATTCCAAGTTCTCCATAATTGCAGGCAAGAATGGACTGATTTGTTCATCATTTACTTCTACGTTTTCAATCTTCTTAACGATAGAGAACAATTGTTTTTCGCAAACTTCAGCGCCTTGAGGAACTTGTTTTTTCTCAAAAGCTTTACCGATAATCTTTTCAAGATGACGGATTTTGCTGAGCTCTTTTACGTTTACCAATGAAAGAGAGATACCAGTTTTACCTGCACGGGCTGTACGGCCTGAACGGTGTGTATAGTTTTCTGTTTCATCAGGTAAAGAGAAGTTGATTACGTGAGTTACATCACTTACATCAATACCACGAGCTGCTACGTCTGTTGCGATCAATAATTGTAAACTACGGTCACGGTAACGTTTCATTACTTTATCACGTTGTTGTTGGGACAAGTCACCGTGCAACGAATCTGCATTGTAACCATCTTTGATCAACGCTTCAGCGATATCCTGTGTTTCGATTTTTGTACGACAAAATACGATACCAAAGATATCAGGGTTTGAATCCACAATACGTTTGAACGCAGCATATTTATCTTTTGCTTTGATCAAATAATAATGGTGTTCAATATTGGCGTTACCTGTGTTTTTTGTACCTACAGTAAGCTCAACAGGATCGGTCATATAATTCTTCGCAATACGACGTACCTCGGAAGGCATTGTCGCCGAAAATAACCAAGTTTTTTTCTCGTCAGGAGTTTCTGACAAAATGTTGTTGATGTCTTCTTTGAAGCCCATATTGAGCATCTCATCCGCTTCATCTAATACAACATACTTAACATTTGAAAAATCAATTGCATTTCTGCCAATGATATCCAACATACGACCCGGGGTCGCTACTACAATTTGCACTCCACGTCTGATTTGACGTAGCTGGTCTGAGATATTTGCACCTCCATATACAGCAACAACATGTACGTTGTCAACGTATTTAGCAAATTTTTCTAAATCTTTTGAGATTTGTAAACATAATTCCCGAGTTGGGCAAAGAATTAATGCCTGTGGGTGTTTTTGAGAAAAGTCTAATTGCTCTAATAATGGAAGACCAAATGCCGCGGTCTTTCCTGTGCCAGTTTGGGCTAATCCGACAAAATCGTCGTTACCAGTCAATAAAACAGGAATGGCTTTTTCCTGAATTTCAGAAGGTTTTTCGAAACCTAATTCTGAGATGGCATTAACAACTTCCTCACGGATTCCCAGTTCTAAAAATGGGTTCATGAAATATTATATACAATAGGCACTATTGCCTAAGGCGTTGCAAAGGTAAGAATAATATTTGAATAATCAAAGAATTTAAATGATTGATTTTTAGTGAGATTGAAGGATTTCAAATTAAGGGGATAAAAACTTTAGTCGCGCTGTATAGGTAAGGATAAGCTGAAAAGTATTATTTTGATTGTAAACTATTTTGCTTCTTTGTGCTTTCTTTATTCATTTATTAATAAAAACTTAATATCCTAACCTTATTTTTGATATTAGTATGGAGCAAGTACCAATGATATATCAACAGTGGCTAAGGGCTATTAAAGAGCAGAATGATACCACTGCTTATGCTGCATTATATCAGTATTGCTGGAAAGACCTTTATCAACATGCTGCCCGGCGTATTCTTGATGCGCAGGATGTAGAAGATATTCTCCAGGAACTGTTTGTTCAGTTTTGGGAAAAACGTCATACGATCGATATCCAGATGAACCTTCCTGCCTATCTAAAGGGAATGCTCAAATATAAGATTATCGATTTTTTCAATTCCAATAAGGCAAAAGACAAACTCTTGGATCATTGGAGCAAACATATTTTTGATTATGTACAGCATCATCCCGAAGAGCTTGAAACTTACCTCATGCTTGAAAAGATGTTGGAAGATGAACTGGAAATTATGCCGCATAATATGCGGCAGGTGCTCTTATTGAAGTGGGAGCATCTATCAATTCGTGAAATAGCACTGCGGATGGGACTCTCTGAACAAACCGTAAAAAATAACCTTACCGAAGCGTCTAAAAGACTAAAGAAAGCAATAACCGGCTATCAAAATGTCCAAAATGGCAGCTTTACACTCCTGCTTATTTTTGTTCTGGAAGAACTTTCCAAGTAAGGATTGTACGTTTAAAAACGATCGCAGGAATAAAAATCAACTTAACAATTCTTTTATAAAACATTAACTATTTCTTGAAGTACTTTCTGGCTTTTTTAAAGACTTGTATATAAACAGCAAGGAAAAAAGTGAAAAGAAGAATTTTTGAATCCTTAATCTATCGCTATCAGCAGAACAAAGCCAACAAGGCTGAGCAGTCCCTGATTGATCGCTGGTACGATACGCTTGATCAGGAAGAACTTCCTGTAAAGGAGATAGATGAGGTTCGGTTGTGGAATAGTATACAAGAACGTATTGGAAATACAGCTCCTAAAAAATCAGCGAATCGGAAAATCAGCTATTGGAGTGGGGCAGTGGCAGCAAGCCTGCTGTTGTGCTTTGGAATTTTATTTTGGAAACAACAGCATGAGCTTAATTTAATCGCAAAAGAAACGCATTTAAAACCGGGTTACCGGATTTTTGAAACCGGGGCCTCACAGCGTAAACGGGTACTTTTGGCCGACGGATCAATCATTGTAATGAATGCCTATTCCAAAATTAAATTGGATACGGTTTCTTATGACAGGAGGGACCGTGTTGTAGAGCTTCTTGCTGGAGAGGCGTTTTTTGAGGTCAAGAAAGATTCTGCAAAGGCTTTCATTGTGCATACCCAACAAGTACAGACAAAGGTCTTGGGAACCTCGTTTACCGTAAAGAACTACACTGGATTGGATGATATATCGGTGTCTGTATTTACAGGTAAAGTACAGGTCATGGCCAATAATCATCCGTTGGGTGTGTTAACTCGTGGCGAAGAGGTCCGATATTCCAAAAATAACCACCATAGCAATCAGACGGTTTTTGATCTGACGACACGTAATAGCTGGATTGAGGGAAGAGTTTATCTTAAGCAAAGCAGTTTTGCAGAATTGGCACGGGCGGTCAAAAATATTTATGATGTGGATATTAAAGCTGGCGACCAGCGGATTGCCCAACAACGTTATAGCATGCCGATATCAAAGCAGCTCTCCTGGACGGCAACCCTGGAAAGTATCAAAGCAATTCATCACAACAAATCCAGAAAGGAGGGCGGGATAGTGCATATTTACTAATTCGGGGACAAAAAAAGAGCTGACGACGGCCATCGTCAACTCTGAATCATACACCATTTGGAGATGGTATAATAACATATACAACAACTTATAGAGATATTATATACGCATACAAATTTATGAAATTTAAGCAATACGTTACGCAAAACGATATTAAGTTTATGATAAGGACATCGTTGGTAGGTTTACTTCTTTCGATCGTGTCGGCCGAAATGCTTTTTGCTTCGGGCGCATACGGCCAGTTACTCAATAAAAAGATCGCAATTTCTTTTAATGAATCCACTATTCCGGCAGCTTTCGAGCGTTTGGAATCCAAAAATATACCTATCGCTTTCGATGCAGCGAAATATAATCTGGCAAAGAAAAAGGTCAATGCCAAAATTTTCAAAAGCAACAGTGTCCGGGATATCATGCATTATCTGCTCAAGGAAACGAACTTGATGGCGCATGACAACGGGGTCTATATTACATTGGTCGAAAAGCCGGTACAGCAGGATGGGCGTATCGCAGGTAAAGTGATTGATGATCGCGGTCAGCCTTTGGCCAATGCCAGCATCAAACTGATTGGTGCCAATAAATCCACACAGAGCGGTATCGACGGTAGCTATGTGCTGAATGCCGAACCGGGAACCTACATACTGGAAGTCAGTTATCTCTCTTACCAGACCCAACGTATTGAGGGGGTCAAAATACAGGCTGGACAGCGGACAGGACTAAATATTGCCATGAAGACGCAGGTGAATGCGTTGGAAACGGCAGTTGTCAGTGTATCGTTTAAAAAAGCTTCTGTAGCGGGACTTTATGCAGCACAAAAGAACGCAGCGTCGGTGACCGATGGTATTTCGGCTGAACAGATCGCCCGCACACCAGACAATGATATGGGACAGGTTTTGAAACGTGTTACCGGAGTGACGACGGTCAACAACCGGAACGTCATCGTACGGGGGATGTCGGACCGCTACAATCAGGCCATGCTGGACGGAGTCGTGATTCCAAGCACTTCACAGAATAGACGGGATTTTTCTTTTGATATTATCCCAACAGAAATGGTGAGCTCGGTAGTTGTTAATAAAACAGCAACACCAGATGTGTCCGCTGAATTTTCGGGCGGGCAGGTTTCGGTGAATACATTAGATATTCCGGAGAAGGATTTTACGACAATACAATATGGGATAGGCGGAAATTCCCGCACAACAGGCAAAGATTTTTACAGGCTGGGGGAGCGGCATACGAGCGAATATTTCGGTTTTTTTGACAAATCTTCTAAAATGCCTGATGGAATAAAGACTTGGCAGTGGAATAGTCGGGCGATACAATTGGACGCGCCTCCCGGTTATATTTTGACTGACCCTGAATTGAACAATACCCCTTTAAATCCAACTGAGTTTGGCGATGTCGTGAAGTATAACGATTTGGATGCTATAGCACAGTCCAAGCGCTTTAATAATGACGCACTGCGACAATATAAATATAAAGCATACCCTAATCAGAACATGCGTTTTTCGCTAGGACGGGTTTATCAACTAAATAACGGACAGCGATTGGGGTTTGTAGCATCCGCAAATTTTAGAAACGAACAAAACACTATTGCATTTAATAATGCACGTAATTCAACTCAGGCTAATTATATAGATAGTTTGGGAGTAGGTGATAATGGAGCTGGCATATCTTATCGCTTCAATAGTAATGGCGGGTTGATGGCCAATGTTGGATGGCAAGGCCAAGGCTTTAAGGTTTCCTTAAAGAATACATATGCGCGTACTTATAGTGATGTTTATAATGAGTCTATTCAAAAACCTTATAACGATGCTATTCCGGTAGCTTATAAAATGATTTATCAATTGCCGGAAGCAATGTCTTTGCAGCAACATCAGTTGACAGGAGAGTATCAGTTACCATGGGAAATAAAAGCTGAAGGAATGTTTACTGTTAACAAAATCAAACAACAGATTTTAGATGAACGAAAACTTTCTTATAGGATAACTACTACGATAGATAATATACCTTATTTTCAAACCCCCAGCCTAATGACCAACAGCAGCTCATCGGTGGCGGGGGTTTTCAAAGACTCCAGAAGATGGACGCATATTGATGAGACGGATTATAATTGGAGTACGGCATTTTCTCGAAAATTTGGTGTGAATTCAGCAGTGCCAACCTTGGTGAAATTAGGCTATCAGGCTTGGTCAAAGAAGAGAACGCTAGATTTATTCAATTTCGTTCCCTGGACAAGATCTTGGGCGGAGGGCACTACGAATCAACCGCCTCCCGCAATAGAAATACCATACCATGAATTGTTCAACGCTGATAATATAGGTAATGGAAACGGTCAGGCCTATTATTACGCAGACGCATTGGGTGGGCGATATTATGATGGTGAAATGTCTTCACAGGCGGTGTATCTGATGGCGGATCAAATGCTATGGCATAAATTACGTTTGGTATATGGTGTTCGTGCAGAGTTTTTTAATTTAAACTCTAAGCAAGAGGAATTATATAGGAGAACTTATCAGGATGAACCAGATCCCAATGACGTGCAACGGCACCGTTTCGGTGTGAAAGAAAATAATTGGCGTTTTCTACCTTCCCTTAATGCTACTTATAGGGTAACAAACGATTTTAATATCCGAAGCAGTTACGCAAGGACGGTAATTCGGCCAGATTTTAGAGAAGTTGGTATGTTTGCCATGTATGATTATGAGTTAGACGGTTACGTTTATGGAGAGCAAGTTAAATCCACGTTGATCGATAATGTAGATCTTCGATTTGAATGGTATCCCTCACCAGGTGAAATAATTTCGATAACAGGATACTATAAATACTTGGATAAACCCATAGAACTTGTTCATAGTGGGGGGAACACGTATACTTTTGCCAACATGGAAAATGCGAAAAATCTTGGACTCGAAATGGAGATTAGGAAAAATTTGACATTTCTATCGGATAAGGACTGGTTAAAAGACCTATTTATATATGCTAACGGAACACTGCTCAAATCGAAGGTCAATGTCTTAAGTCATTGGGAATGGATCAATAACCCTGAAACCCAAGTTGCTGAGCGCGTTCAACAGCGCTATCCCAATCAAGATAGACCACTGATGGGGCAGTCACCTTGGTTATTGAATCTAGGCGTAGGATATTGGGGTGAGCTTTTTGGGGTAACAGCAAGCTATAATCATCGAGGGTATCGAACAAATTTAACCAATGTTAATATGAACAATGTCGAATATGAGTTGGCCCCAAAACAATTGGATGCACAACTTTATACACGTTTTCTAAAGGGCAAGATGGAAGTAAAATTCAATATGGCCAACCTATTGGATGAATGGACTCGGTATTATATGAATGTTCAAGATTATGAACAAGATGATACAAAATTTTATGTGTTGAAAAAAGGTAAATCTATAAAATATAATAAAGAAGAAGGAGATATTATTACCTACCGTCGAAAAGACGGTCGACGTTTTAATCTCTCAGTGACTTATAATTTTTAAGAAAAATACCAACTGCGCGAGGCAGGTTCATGCTAACCCATAAATACTTAAAACAGCGTTCCAAGACTTGTCCAATAGCACAATCTGGAAGATATTCAAATTTATCATAATGGGGGAATGAATAACTATGCAACTATAGGAATAGCTATCCGCTATAGAAGCATAGTCTAAAAAGTGATCTTGTGATGGCTAAGTTATGTAAAAGTTAACAAAAAAATGAAAAAAATCTTAACGCTAGCAAGTGTATGCGCAATCGCATTGGCATCTTGTAACAAGGACAACTTGACTCCGGTAAATGGTTCAACAGCTGGATTACCATCTTTACCTCAAGCAACAGTTCCAACTGATGCTAATGGTCTAATCACTGTAACAACCCTTACTTCGGATAAAGTATGGAAAATTGATGGTGTAGCCTTTGTAAAACCAGGTACAACATTGACCATCCAACCAGGTACTTTTATTACTTCTGGTGTAACCAAAGCGTATCCAGATCAAATCACTGGTATTACACAGAACATCAAAGGTGTATTGGTTGTACCTAAGACTGCAAAATTAATCGCTAATGGCACAGCGACAGCGCCTATTGTATTTACTTCACCAAATGCAGCTGGATCACGTAATCCAGGTGATTTCGGAGGCGTTGTATTGTTGGGGTCATCAACGACAAACCAACCTGTTACCAAAAGAATTGAAGGTATTCCTCAGCCTGTAAACGTTGATGTTACGTATGGTGGTTCAGTACCTGCAGACAATTCAGGTTCGTTGAAATATGTACGTATCGAGTTTGCTGGTTACAATTTGACTGCTGACAATGAAATTAACGGTTTGACTTTGGGTGGTGTCGGTTCAGGTACTGTATTGGAAAACATCCAAGTTTCTTGGGGTAAAGATGATGCGTTCGAATTCTTTGGTGGTACCGTAAATGCGAAATATCTAGTTGCCTTATCAAATGACGATGATGATTTCGATTTTGACCATGGTTATAAAGGTACGATCCAATATGCCCTGTCCTTAAAAGATCCTAATTCAACGAATAGTACTTCAAGCGGTAGCTCAGATTCAAATGGTTTAGAATCTGATAACGAAGCAAACTCACCTTGGTCGGCTACACCTAAAACACGTCCAGTTTTGAGAAACTTTACGTTCTTGGGTATCGGCAATTCTTCCTTAGCTGGTACTAAATTAAAATTTGGTAACCGTTGGAGAAGAGGTACTGAATTGGATATCGAGAGATCAATTATTGCTGGTTATGCCACAGGTGCTGCTTTCCAAGATGGTGCTACCGGCAATTTTAGCAACAATGTAGTTCAGGCTTATACTGCAGCTTTTAGTGGAACTACTCCAGGTACGGGAAATGCAACTAATATTGGTTCAACTCCAAATAGCTATTTATTATTAGGAGGTGCTGGTATAAATCCTTTCTACACAACAACTGCTGCAGCTAGTTTTGATGTATGGAACTTGGTTCCATCTTCTACAAGTCCTGCTGCTGGCGTAAATTATAAAGGTGCATTTGACCCTGCTGCAACGACCTTGTGGACAGATAATTGGACGAAATTTACTCCAAAGACTTATTAACTATTATTTATAACATATGTGATCCTGCCCTATATTACGGCAGGATTACATTTTTTACTACATCCATTCTATGAAAAGACTATCAGCAGCTTTTATTGTTTTCCTAACATTAATCATTTCTTCTTGCCAAAAAGGGGAACATGTTGAGATATTTCAAAAATTTACTAATGTTTTTATTAAAGATCTTAGTATGCTAACTGGTCCAGACAAGGGCAAATTGCTGATCGATGATCAGACGATATCTATAAGTAACAATGAGACGGTAAAAATAATTCCTGGACAAAAGAAATTTACGCTTCTGGATAGTATGGGGAATATTCTGTTTAATGACACTCTTTCTATTGGAGATAATACGGACACGTTACAGTACGTGAAGATTAGCGATGATATCCCTCCAAGCTTGATAAAAATGAAAGCGGAAACTCGGGTCGAAGGAAAGCTGAAAATTCGAATCGTAAATGGTAATAAAGAGTTGAACACGCTATTGGGAGGAGAGAAATTCCACTTGGTTTTCTACCACGTTGTAGAAAGGTTATCAGGACCGCCTTCTAGAAGAAAAATTGTGTATAGTGCGACAGGAGATACAATAAAAAATATCGGAAAAACTTTGCCTGCAGATTATCAATTACTTACACTGCCGAGTGCGGATGTTCTTTTTAACTATGGTTTTTATGGTAGAGCACAGATTTTAAAGGAAGATTTCAAGCCGCTTTTGATCAATGGTATGGAGGCTTATTACGGGTATTCTATAGACTATCATAATTATGGTGTCCTAACCTCATTTACAACCAATAATTCGGGAGCAGCCAATAGCCCTGCTGCTAATATCCCAACATATTGGGAGTTTGCAGGTTTAGAGGTTGCATTTGGCAATTAAAAAGGGATAAATTATGAAAGGCATAAACGAAATCAAACACCAGCGCTTACTGCATCTGATGATCGAGATGCAGTATAAGTTGGCATCCGATGGTGACGGGGTTCTGATCAACAAACTACAAGCTGAAGGTGAGAATTTACAAACTTTATATCTTCGTTATTTAAAGCTACTGGATGAGGTAGGTACAGTGGTGAAAGACTATGAGCTCAAAGAACGGCAAGTCCGTTCGGGCTTATTGTCTAAGCGTATTCGCATGTTATCAAGAAGAAGTGGTAATGATTCACCTATAGCTTCTTGGATCTCTACGATCAATTCTTGCGCGCGTTAGCTAGCCTTTTATTCTTTTTTATTTGTCCTTTTCAAATGTTGAGAGGAGCAGAGGAAATGTCATAGGAATGGCGCGATAGCTGCTACCGAAATACGGCGAAGTAAACGTTTTTGCACTAGTACTAGCTTTTCTGTTGAGTGATTGTGTTGTCTTGTTCGCTATGATGTTCAACGCCTGTTGTAGCAATGGGTCTTTTTCATCGCCAAAGGGAAGCAAGGGCAATTGTGCAAATTCATCTGTATGGTAATGCGGGATGAGTCCACTGCTGTAATCACCAGATCCATCTCTGTTGTAAATTTTGTATACCAGCGGCATCAGCAACCAAGCACGTTGATTACCACTGACCTGGGGTGGTGAGGAAAGGGTAGTCGAAGCCATATCCTTGCCTAAGGTTTCTGTACCGATCTGAATGACCTCGATATAAGGTTTTAAACTGTTGATCAACATCTCCGAAGCAGATGCGGTGTTAGGGCCTGTTAGTACAAAGATTCGTTTTAGTTGCAGTCCGCTCCGTAGAAGCTCTTCTGCTTGAAAGCTGTAACCTTCGGGCTGCTGAGCTAAAGCAGATTGAAAGGTTTCCTCTCTGTTGCCCAATTTCTCGTTGCCCCTGAACCTGACAAATACAGAATTCGGCGCAATATCAGCAAGTGTTAATGAGCAAAAAGAGGCAAAGGCTACTTGTCCGCCAGTATTATAGCGAAGATCAAGAATCAAATCTTGCACCAGGCCAGCTTTAAGTTTTTGGATAGCCTCCAATATCGAATAACCACCGCTGAAATCAAACTGACTTAAAAATAGGTAGCCCACATTTGTTTGCTTATGAAAGATCTGACTGGTGTAGACTACCGGCTGGGATATATAGGAAGCGGGCAACTTCATTTTCTTCCCATTCTGCAATTGCAATTGGATAGAAGGTAGTTTCAACGCCGCTTCTAACACAGGAGCAAAATTGTATGCTTCTAAGGGTTGCATGTTGACTTGTTGGATGGTGTCACCTCTATGTAGGCCGGCTAAGTCTGCTTCTGAAAAGGGAACTACTTGTGTCACCAATTGCATGGTCTGCCCATTGTGCTGAAGCTGAGCTATATCAAACCCAAAGGTATTCGCGAGCGTATTGCCATAGGTGTCACTGTTGAGGACTTGTAGAATAGTAGAATAATGGTCGTCACGATACAATAGATTTTTGAAAAAGATATTTGGCTTGCCATCGAGTGTAACTTGATTGGGCAACTTGCTGTTCCAATAATAATATTGCTGCATTTGCTCTAGCGTCCATTCATTGATTGCTTCATTTGACCCTGGTTCGTTCAGAGGCGGGTCTTTTTCACAGGATAAGAGAACCGCTGAAAACAAAGCCAAAAGAATAGTTTTTGATTGACGCATTTTTTTGTTTTTGGTAGATTAAAAATACGACTTATTATACTTGAATGGATGTTATCTTTTTGTTGCTCCAATGTTTAATTGCTTTAAAATTAGGTGCTAACAAATGAAAGCGCCATTGGCGGTATCTGAAAGATTGATCTATTCTCAATTGGTTATATCGTTAAGTTATTGCGAAGTTGGGTTGTACTTAAATCGCAATGACTGAGTGGCGGCTAGGAATGGAATGGGTAGTTATATTAAAAAGAAAAGCTGCCCCAATAAACTTGAGACAGCTTTTTTCTTAATATATCTTGAAGATGTATCGATTAATAAAGTGTAAACTCTACGCGACGGTTTTGTTGACGACCATCAGCAGTTTTATTAGTTGCAATAGGTTGGTCAGGACCATATCCTGTCGCTTCAATACGTGAAGCGTTTGCACCTTGAGATACCAAGTAAGCTTTCACTGACTCAGCACGCTCTTTGGATAAACGCATGTTCAATTCGCGTGAACCTGTATTATCGGTGTGACCCGCTAATTTCAAGCTAAAGTTTTTCTCAATCAATAATTCAGCAACTTTGTTCAATGTTGCATAAGAAGTAGGACGGATGGTTGATTTGCTTAAATCGAACTCTAAGTTTTTGATCGCGTCAGCAACGACTTTTCGGTCTGCTTCCGTAACAACAACTTTCTCTACAACTTTAGTTTCGTTTTTCACTACAATTGGACAACCTGCACCATCTACCTGTACACCAGAAGGTGTGCCTGGACATTTGTCGTATTTGTTTGCTACACCATCGCCATCATCATCTTTCAAATCACTGTTCAAACCATCCAATTGACTTTGTAAAGCTTGATTTTTTGCGTTTAACGCATCATTTTGGGCTTTTAAGTCATCGTATTTTACCGTATAATCACTTACTAGGGTCGCGACCGGGTTTGAGTTGTTCAAGGCTGGTTTGCTACTACTACCCAAAGCAAACTCTAGACCTGCGTGTGCGTAAGTGAACAAGTCGTTTTTGTCAATTTTTGGTCCGCTAGCTGGGTTAGCCAAATTGTCGAAGCGTTGATTTACCCAGTTCAGCTGATAGCCCAATTCAAAATTGATACCTTTTGCAACGGCAAATTTAAAACCGAAATCAGCAGGTACAAAGATTTTTGAATAAGAATCGCCATACTCACCTCTGTTTCCTCCAGTAATTCCAGCGGTTTCGGCATTCATTACACCCACACCGATAGATGCGTAAGGTTTGATGAAGCTATTGAAGAATCTCCAGTTGGTGTTTGCCGCCAAAAATTCTCCAGATAGAGCTACTGACCAAGGTGTTTTTGTTTCAAAACCGGTTTGCTTGTCATCAGCCGTATAGCCAGAAGTTTTGCCCCCAAAATAAGTTGCCTTGATTCCGAATGAAGGTGAGATTTGCTTTTTGATATAAGCACTGTAACCTAAGTTCCAGTCCAGTTTATCATAACCTCCATTATTTAATTTGGCAATATTCTGCAAACTCGTAACACCGGCCCCCACACCGATTGACCAAGTCCTGTATTGTGTTGCCGGACCAAATGGTGATGTGCCTTCAATTGATGACTGCTTTGCGCTCTGTGCAAAGGATGCTGTCGAGATGATTCCTGCCGCGATTAGTAATCCTGATTTTTTAAGGCTAATTTTCATAATGTGTTCTTGTAAAATTTTCTACTATAAAATTCTTGTTAAATTAACTCATTGACTACTCTTGCAATAAATTTGCCAAAAATTATTTGGTCAATCCACTCGACCGAAAAAGTTTGGCACCTCAATTTCGAAAGCCATGTGCTTAACAATATTTTCAGTAAAAATGTTTTGAAAAAAAGTTTTCCTACTTTTTGTAATCAAAATCACATCAATATCTTCATCTCTGATAATCGTATGTATTCCGTTTGCGATGTTCTCTCGTGAACCGGCGAAATAGCTCGGCGCTTTGACAATATATGAAATGTCTTCAATGCCTGTTTCAGCAATAATCTGTTCAATCCATTTTTCGAGTTTCTGACCTAATATATTGATTTCCAGTTCACTTTTGTTGATGTGGATAAGCTGTAAATGAAAATTATTTCCATACAAAGGAATCGCTTGCTTAAGCACTTCAAGCTCACCGGGCTTAAAATTAGTCAGTAATGCAATGTTATCTCTTTTTAATTTTACGGCATTTTTTGGGATCGCCAATACGGGAATTTTTGACTCTTTAATAACGTCATAAGTGTTGCTTCCGATTAGTACAGATTCAAGTCCGGTGACTCCTTTTGTTCCCATAATCACGGTCCGATAGCTATCTTTTATCTCTTGTTTATCCAAAGATTCTGCTAAAATCCCGTTCGTAAACAGAGTAGAAATTTTTATCGAAGGATATTTTTGTAGAAGTTCAGCGACAAGTTTTTCCATGTTACGATGTGCTTCTTCTTCAGTAGGGTCTACTAAATGCTTCGCATTTGCAAATTTATTGATATGTGAAGTGAAGGAGTGAAAGAGTGTAATTTCATCATGTGTTTCCTGCGCGATCTGAGCAGCATAGTCTGCTGCGATTCGAGCATTTTCGGAAAAATCTACGGGTATTAATAATTTAGACATAGCGATATACTTAATTATGCTTTGGTAAAAAATATTGGAACTAAAGGATGGCTAAACAATGCTTTTGCCACTGATCGGGTGAAAGCACGTTCAAAAAACGATTTTCGCGAACGTGTCACCAGTAATATCTTGATCTTTTCGGCATGGATCATTTCATTGATGACCTCAGGGACGGTGTCCAGATCCTCAATATCTCCCTGTATAGAGTCGACTTCAATGGCGATGTTGGTGACGCCGATATATTTTTTGATTTTATATTTCCACACTTCCAATTTGTCTTCAATCCGGTTTTCTGAAGAATGATCATAATGTACATGCATCAGTTTTAATTCAAAATCTTTGCCCATGATATTGACAAAATCCTGAACCGTCTGCACTTCTTCTTCCTTGAAATTGGACAGTAAACCAACTTTGTCAAGTTGTTCAAATGAAACTTCTGCGGGGATGGCCAAAACGGGAATTTTTGATTTTTTACTAATGACATAGGTTGTAC
Source organism: Sphingobacterium athyrii (assembly GCF_003071065.1). Lineage (GTDB taxonomy): Bacteria > Bacteroidota > Bacteroidia > Sphingobacteriales > Sphingobacteriaceae > Sphingobacterium > Sphingobacterium athyrii. The sequence continues at coordinate 349,862 of NZ_QCXX01000006.1, forward strand.
TGCCGATAAGTTGACTGTCATCATTTGTAATCCCTTTTGTGCCCATGATCACGAAATCAAAGCGATCAGGTGTAGCGATGTCAGATAAAGTTTCTGTGATTATGCCGCGCTCACATTGGGTCGTAACCTCAAGAGCAGCATTTCTGGATGTTATCTGCTCGGCAAGCTTCTTAATCAGAATATCAGCTTTAAATATAGGACTCTGTTTACCTGTGGAACCTGTTTCCTCCTCGAATACAGCAGAAGCTGAGGTATAATTGTGGTAAAGGTGAATGCTGTACCCTTTCTGAGTTGCCAGATCCACAGCGTAATTTACCGCATTGTTAGAATGTGCCGAAAAATCTACGGGTAGTAGAATGTTTTTTTTCATTGGAAGGAATTTTATCTGCGCTATCTTATCTTAAATTTCTATTTCGGTATAGGGTAACTATTCAAAAGAATCGTTGTTGAGACCCCTTATCCCTATCAAATGTAATAAAACAAATGCAATTGTGAATGCGTATCAGTCAAAATGTTTTTATTGTTAAACGTATTGGACCTAATTATGATGATACAAAGTTGGATAACATTTAATGCTTTTAAAATGTTGTATTTAATGTATAATTGTGATTACTGTCATCTTGAAAATAGAATAACCCTGTCCGTCTGAATCTTAAGTCCTGATCTTTTTGTTAGAAAAGTCAATTTCCTATGGAGAAGAAAGGCTGTTAAAATCGTTGAATCGAGGTTATTATCTCGTATTCTACATTGCATAACAGACCAATTTTGAGTAAGTTTGCACATATTTTTAGATAATTAAATGACAAGTAGAGAAATTCGTCAAGCCTTTTTAGACTTTTTTAAAAGCAAGGGGCATCAGATAGTACCTTCAGCACCAGTAGTTGTAAAAAATGATCCGACATTGATGTTTACCAATGCAGGGATGAACCAGTTCAAGGATTTATTCTTGGGAGAAGCACCAATTAAATTTCCGCGTGTTGCAGATACGCAGCGTTGTTTGCGTGTTTCAGGTAAGCATAATGATTTAGAGGAAGTTGGTATAGATACTTACCACCATACCTTATTCGAGATGTTAGGAAACTGGAGCTTTGGCGATTACTTCAAGAAGGAAGCTATTGCTTGGGCCTGGGAGCTATTGACCGAAGTCTATAAGCTCGACAAAGATCGTTTATATGTGACCATTTTTGAAGGTGATGCAAGTGAAGGTTTGGACAGAGACATGGAAGCATTCGATTTCTGGAAGCAGTGGATAGCCGAAGATCGTATCTTGCTTGGCAACAAAAAGGACAATTTCTGGGAAATGGGAGAGACCGGTCCTTGTGGACCTTGTTCTGAAATCCATTTTGATATGCGTAGCGCGGAAGAACGTGCACAGGTTTCGGGGCAAAGTCTGGTCAATGCAGACCATCCACAGGTGATCGAAATCTGGAATTTGGTCTTTATGCAATTTAATCGCTTGAAAGATGGTTCACTTCAAACTTTACCTGCGAAACATGTGGATACAGGGATGGGCTTTGAGCGTCTTGTCAGATGTATTCAAGGCAAAACCTCAAATTATGATACAGATGTGTTTACGCCGACCATTGATTTTATTGCTGCGAAGTCGGGGATAAAATATGGCTTAGACGAAAAGAGTGATATCGCAATGCGTGTGGTATCTGATCATATCCGTGCCGTTAGTTTCGCGATAGCGGATGGACAATTGCCCTCTAACAATAAAGCGGGCTACGTAATCCGACGTATTTTACGCCGTGCTGTACGTTATGCTTATACGTTTTTGGGATTTAAAACGCCATTTATTCATGAGCTTGTTCCAGTACTGGCGGCACAATTCAGTGGTGTATTTGATGAATTGATCCAACAGCAGGATTTCGTGCAGAAAGTAATCCTGGAGGAAGAGGTTTCATTTTTAAGAACCTTGTCCACTGGTGTGCAACGTTTTGAAAATTACGTGGAAGATCATACGCTTATTAATGGTGACTTTGCGTTCGAATTATACGATACTTACGGTTTTCCGATCGATCTAACTGAATTACTAGCGCGCGAGAAAGGATTGTCTGTTGATATGGATGGTTTTAAACAGGCACTTCAGATTCAAAAGGATCGCTCCCGTGCGGCAACAGCGATAGATACCGGTGACTGGATTGTTGTTAATGATGATGAGGGCTTCGAGTTTGTAGGTTACGATACATTGACAGCAAAGACAGAAATCGTAAAATACCGTAAAGTTGTCGCAAAAAATAAGGAGCAATACCAATTGGTACTTTCTGTCAGTCCGTTTTATGCGGAAGGAGGAGGTCAGGTAGGTGATTCCGGTGAATTGATTTCGGAGGAAACCGGCGAAAAGATCTACATTACGGATACAAAAAAGGAAAATGGAATCTTCGTCCATTTTACCAATAAGTTGCCATTGGATCTGAACGGAACCTTTGTCGCCGAGGTTGACAGAACCAAACGATTGGATACGGAAAATAATCACTCCGCAACCCACCTATTGCATGCTGCACTAAAACAGGTATTAGGTACGCATGTAAATCAAAAAGGTTCATTGGTCAATGCGGATATTTTACGTTTTGATATTTCTCACTTTGCAAAGATGAGTGAAGATGAGATCAAACAGGTAGAAGATATCGTGAATGCTAAAATCCGCGCAAATATTCCATTAAAAGAAGAACGTAATATACCTTATCAGCAGGCTTTGGACTCCGGTGTCACGGCTTTGTTTGGTGAAAAATACGGTGATTTTGTTCGTGTGATTACTTTTGAAGATCAATTTTCCAAAGAGTTATGCGGTGGGACCCACGTGAAAGCAACGGGGCAGATCGGATTCTTTAAGATTGTTTCTGAATCGGCTGTTGCTGCAGGAGTACGTCGTATTGAAGCGATTACCGGGACGCGTTCAGCTGCGGTAATTCGTGAGCATTTTGAACTGGTACATCATTTAAAAGAACTCATGAACAATCCGAAGGACTTTGTGTCAGCCTTGGGTAAGATCATCGACGAAAACGGTGCACTGAAAAAGGAAATTGAGAAAAGTATTACCGAGAAATCTTTGGCGTTGAAATCGGATTTGGAAGCAAAGATCGAACAAGTTGGTGATGTCAACTTTTTATCGACTCTGGTTGATCTCCCTAATGCAGAAGCGGTAAAAACGTTAGCCTATGCTGTAAAGGGAGCTGTCAATAATTTGTTTTTGGTTATAGGAGCGGAATTCGACGGCAAACCAAGTTTAACTGTTGTTATTTCAGATGATTTAGCAAAAGAAAAAGGTTTGAATGCAAGCAATATCGTACGTGATCTGGCAAAAGATATCCAAGGCGGCGGTGGCGGCCAACCTTTCTTTGCAACAGCGGGAGGTAAAAATTCTGCGGGATTAAAAACGGCTATTGAACGTGCGAAGGAATTTTTAAGTTAAATTTGCGTATTTAGATTGGAGACTTAGGATACTTGCTTGAATAAATTTCAAGCTTATCGGAAGTCTCTCCGAAAATGCTATGCGATGAAACTATCCTATTTATCCAAACCGAGTGTAACGAGTTCATAAATATGGCTGAAGAGCAATTTATGAATGAATAATAACAAGGACGGGCGTAATAAATAGGATAGTTTCTACAATTAAAAAAGAAACCGAGTGCTATTAACATCTAGTTATGGATGGACTTGAAGCACTCACAAAACGATATGTAGATGAAAAAGGCAATTTTTTTAGTAGCTGGAGTGGTTGGATTGATGTTTGGTTGCCAGAATAAAGAGCAGTTTACCATCGAAGGAAATATAGAAAACCCCGGTAATATAAAAGTTATCTCCTTGTACGAAGGGGATACCAAGCTGGATTCTATGTTTTTTAGCGATAATAACAAATTTCAGTTTGTACGTCAAGCGAGTCAATCTAGGCTGTTGTCGTTACGCGTCGGCAAAAATCGTTATGATCTGATCGCTTCTCCGGGTGAGACAATTTCATTTAAGGCAGATTTGCATAAGAACGTCAATGATTATCTTGTTGAAGGATCTGAATTGTCGAAAACAATACAGCCATTTGCTAGGGAACGAAACCACCGCGATTACGTGCAAGATTCTCTTCAGGGTGTCTTTTCCAAATTAACAGCGAATTCGACTACTGACGAAATTGAAAAACTTCGTGCAGAATATAAAGCCAAATTTGCGGATGAACTTCGTGACTATACCAGCAAGGCAGTCGATTTTTCCGCTAAGCATAATGATCTAGCTGGATTTTACGCCATCTCAACACTGGATCCTGAAGTAGCAGAGGCAGAAATAATTGCTTATGCAGATAAAATTAAAAATGAATTTACGGAAAATAGATATGTGACGCAGTTTAAGGAGGAAACCCAAAAACTGAAGAAGATGGCTATTGGTCAACCGGCACCGGAACTAACCTCCTTTACACCTACTAACAAAGAAGTAAAGCTGTCCAGTTTCAAAGGGAAATATACTTTAGTGGACTTTTGGGCTTCTTGGTGTATGCCCTGCCGTCAGGAAAATCCGAACCTCGTTAAGTTGTATAATGCTTATCATACCAAAGGTTTCGATATTCTATCTGTTTCATTTGACGACAATCCCGGTTCGTGGATGCGGGCTATTGCAGACGATAAACTTACGTGGACACATGTGTCTGACTTGAAAGCTTGGACGTCTCCGGTCGTAATTGATTATCGGGTGAAGGCATTGCCAACATCCTATATCCTCGACCCCAACGGTATTATCGTTGCAAAGAACTTGCGTGGCGAAGAGCTGGCAGATTTTCTGAAGAAAACAATTAAGTAATCAATGTGTTATTGTTAATTGAAATATTACTTAATGATTTGGTAACATTAGATTAACCGATTGTTATCATTTTGTTCATATTTTAGCAAAAAAATAAGACAAATGAGTTCTTCGAAACAAAAGATTTTAATTGTTGATGACGAAAAGGATATCTTGGATTTAATTGCATTCAACTTAAATCGTGAAGGTTATCAGGTCTCTACAGCGCAAAATGGGGAAGAGGCAATACAGGTTGCCAAACAAGTAAACCCAGATCTGATCATCTTGGATGTGATGATGCCCAAGATGGACGGTATTGAAGCTTGTCGCATCATGCGCGCGATGCCTGAATTCAAAAATACCTTTATGGTATTTTTGACTGCCAGAAGTGAAGAATATTCGGAAATTGCCGGATTTCATGTTGGAGCGGATGATTATATTGCCAAGCCAATTAAGCCCCGTGCGCTGATGAGCCGCATCAATGCGATATTGAGAAGAAATGCGTCGGAGGAGTCTGATTCTTCTGTACAGGACAAAATCGAGATCGCAGATCTGGTGATAGACAGAGATTCGTTCTTAGTCTACAAAGGAGAGCAAAAGATTGTGCTTGCCAAAAAAGAGTTTGAATTACTCTACTTGCTGGCATCCAAACCCAATAAAGTTTTCACTAGAGAACAAATCCTAAAAAGTATCTGGGAGGACTCGGTGGTTGTCACCAATCGTACGATAGATGTGCATATTCGTAAGCTTCGTGAAAAAATAGGCGACGATTATGTGACCACTGTAAAAGGAGTGGGTTACAAATTTGATAAAGAATAAAAGAAGAGACTTAGGTCTCTTTTTTGTTTTAGGGATAAGGATGAGTTTTATCTGCTTTTTATCGTCTTATTTGGGCAACTCTTTGAACAGATAACTTGATATCACGGCAACAAATCTTTACTTTTGACAGATACCAAAGTAAAGAGATCAACATGTCATCTATTCTTATAAAATCTGCGCAACTTGTTAACGAAGGTAAAGTTGAGGCTGCTGATGTATACATCAGCAATGGGCGAATCGAAATGATCGCACAGGAGATTAATCATCCTGCGGATCAGGAAATCAATGCTGAGGGACTGCACTTGTTTCCGGGATTAATTGACGATCAGGTTCACTTTAGGGAGCCCGGATTAACTTATAAAGCAGATATATGGCATGAAAGTCGCGCTGCGGTTACAGGTGGTACTACCTCTTTTATGGAGATGCCGAATACGGTTCCCAATACCTTGACACAGCAACTGCTTCAGGATAAATATGATATAGCAGGAAAGAATGCATTAGCCAATTATTCATTCTTTATGGGAGCAGCTAACGATAATTTAGAAGAGGTTTTGAAAACCAATCCGCGTGATGTCTGCGGTATAAAGGTGTTTATGGGTTCATCCACTGGAAATATGCTGGTGGATAATGAGAAAGCATTGGAAGGTATTTTTGCCAACGCTCCCACATTAATTGCCACACACTGCGAGGACGAAGCAACGATAAAGGCCAATCTGGCAGCATTCAAGGAGAAATACGGTGAGGACGGATTGAAGATCGAGATGCATCCGTTGATCCGCTCTGCGGAAGCTTGCTACCTGTCTTCATCTAAGGCTGTGGAATTGGCCAAAAAGCATAATACAAGATTACATATTTTACACATATCAACGGCAAAGGAGATTGCGCTATTTCGGAATGACATTCCATTAAAGGACAAGAAAATCACAGCCGAAGCTTGCATCCATCATCTTTGGTTTTCTGATCAGGATTACACGACAAAGGGGAATTTTATCAAGTGGAATCCGGCTGTTAAGACGGCCAACGATCGCGACCATATTCTTAAGGCCGTATTGGACGGACATATTGACGTGATTGCAACAGATCACGCGCCGCATACGATCGAAGAAAAAATGCAGCCTTACGCCACAGCTCCGAGTGGTGGCCCCTTGGTTCAACATGCTTTACAAGCATTATTGGATATGGTCAAAGCAGGTAAAATGACGCTGGAACAATTGGTTCAAAAGTCAGCACATAATACCGCAACATTGTTTCAGGTCGAAGATCGCGGTTATATCCGAGAGGGTTATTGGGCGGATCTTGTTTTGGTGGACCTAAATAAACCATATACTGTTTCCAAAGAAAATATCCTTTCTAAATGCGGATGGTCGCCATTTGAAGGACATACGTTTAGTTCAACGATCGAACATACCATTGTATCGGGTAAAGTCGCATTTTCTAAAGGACAGATTATTGAGAAAGGTGCCGGAGAGCGTCTATTGTTCAATAGATAAGTTAGCGTAATATGGAGAAAAGGGCTTTTATAAAATCAATTGCTTTGGGCGCATTGGCTATTCCGGTGTTGGGAGCTGGGCGTTCTACAGCAATCGCTGGGGAGCTAGCAGAGCTAGCTTCTCTATTGGCAAAGAAGCTACAGCTCGGGGATACGATCGGATTGATCACTCCCGCAGGTGTATTGGACGATGAGGAATCAATTATTATCGCTCGCGAGATCTTTGAAACATTGGGTTTTAAAGTGAAGGAGGGAAAACATATCCGTAGCCGTTACGGTAATTTAGCGGGGACAGATCAGGAACGTATTGCTGATATACATGATATGTTCGCTGATAAGGCTGTTAAAGCAATAGTTTGTGTAAGGGGAGGCTCGGGAACTTCCCGTCTTTTGGACCGGCTTGATTATAAGCTGATTGCTCAAAATCCTAAAATTTTGTTGGGCTATTCAGATATAACGGCGTTAATTCTGGCGTTGTATGCGAAAACAGGACTTGTTACTTTCCATGGTGCGGTCGGTATAAGCACATGGACGAAGAAGCTTGCCGATGCATTTAATGCGCAATTTGTAACGAATAAACCTGCGGTATTTGAAAATCCTAAATCAAAAGGGGACAATATTGTACAGACTAAAGACCGGATTGCCACAATTTCTCCGGGTACTGTCGATGGCGTACTGCTCGGTGGAAATTTGACCGTATTGACGGGGTTGTGTGGTTCGCCTTATCTACCCGACTTTAGAGAAAAGATACTTTTTATTGAGGAGGTGGATGAAGATATGGAACGCGTTGACCGCATGTTTTGCCAATTAAAAAATGCAGGAATATTAGCTGTGATCAAAGGTTTTATTTTTGGGAAATGTACCAATTGTAAGCCGTCGGGAGGCTATGGCTCTGTGACATTGGATCAGCTATTCAATGATTATATCAAGCCCTTAAAGGTGCCTGCTTATAGCGGAGCTGTCATTGGGCATATTGCGGAGCAATTTATCCTTCCGGTAGGTGCACAGGTGAGAATGGATGCATCGCAAGGAACGATTATCTTACTTGAAGCGGCCTTAAAAGACTAAGATGAATTTAGTAAAAGAAGATTTGCTCAAAGCCTTTTCTTTATATGAAGAAAAGGCTTTGCAGCATAGACGATTTAAACATGCTGATATCTTGCCACTTTTGCAAGGAATAGAGGCCAGTAAACAATTTACCGTTGAAGAGATTGGACAGTCAGTGGAGGATCGTTCGATTTTTAGATTGAAATATGGGCAAGGGCCGATAAAGGTTTTGTTATGGTCGCAGATGCATGGGGACGAACCTACGGCAACAATGGCGCTATTTGATCTGTTTAATTTCTTAAATGGGGAGGCGGATGGCTTTGATGCCTTGCGAAAGGAGATGGGGGATAAACTGAGCTTATACTTTATTCCGATGCTGAACCCTGACGGTGCTGAGCGTTATCAGCGGCGGACTGCCATGGATGTGGATATGAACCGGGATGCGCGTGCGCTTGCAACGGTGGAGGGCAGCCTTTTAAAAGCACAGGCGATGCTACTTAAGCCAGACTTTGCTTTTAATCTCCATAATCAGAATAATTACTACAATATTCCAGGCAGCGCCACTCCGGTAACAATTTCCTTGTTGGCACCAGCATACGATTATGCGAGAAGTGTGAATACAGTTCGGGCAGATGCCATGCGGCTTATCGTTGGGATAAACAAGATATTACAGGAGTTTATACCGAATGCTGTCGCGAAATATGATGATGAACATACCCCACGTGGTTTTGGAGACAATTTTCAAAAATGGGGGGCGCGTACCATTCTGATTGAATCAGGAGCCTACGCCGGTGACCCTGAAAAACTGGAAGTTCGAAAATATAATTTCATTGCGCTTTTACACGCCTTTCAGGAAATCGCTTCGGGATCCTATCTAGTACATGATATTGCAGATTACAACGCAATTCCTTTTAATGACGAAAAGCTGCATGATGTTTTGATTCGAAACTTATCCATCGAAAAAAATGGTAAAAGGATGTTGGTGGATGTGGCTATTCGACAAAATGAAAAAACTGTTGTAGATGACTATTATGTGGAGGGAGTGATCGAAGATATAGGCGATCTGAAGGACTTCTATGGATATACGGATCTTGATGTCAAAGGACTCCAATTTATTCCCGCAAAAATGTATACAGACCAGGTCTTTTCACTGGCTGAATTAACCTTACCTATTGTGATTGAGTTGTTGAAACAGGGATACGGTTCGCTGAAAGTTTCTGATAGGGACGAAGGTACGCAGCTGCATGATTTTCCGATTCAGGTGCTGAATGGTGCCAATTTTGTTGCTGATACCTGTCTGAGATTAGGGGGGGGCGCTGATTTTTTTATTGGGTCCGAAAAGGAGATACAATATGCAGTGATAAATGGTTATTTAATCAATTTTACGCAATCGATTGATACTAAATCAAAAAATGTAGTGAAATAATACTGTTTTATCGGCTCTGAAGATGGAATTCGATTTGCGTCTATCAAAGGACTTATTGGATCTAACAATTAATCTAGCTAAGCAAAATGTTAAAACAAACTTTATCAACCTAATTAAATAAATTCAAAAAGGCCAATTATTAGTGGCCTTTTTGAATTTATTTAATTTAGTATCCGGGGTTCTGCTGGTCTTTCAACGTCGGATTGGCATTGATTTCCGATTGAGGGATTGGCAGGATATACTTTTCAAAAGTTCGGTCAATTTCCTTAGGACGGGTTTTGATCGTCAATCCCTGAAAGTCATCATTGAATGTGATTTTCTTGTTGAGCCGGATCATATCCCAGTATCGATGCCCTTCACCAAACAACTCTTTGCTCTTTTCATTAAGGATGGCATCTTCGTTGACCGTGGCCGAAGAGAATGCAGGACGGTTCGGAGAGCGTTTACTGATAGCATTTAATAGTTCTGCCGATTTTGCGGGATCTGCGCTTGGCTTTTTTAATGCAGCCTCCGCAGCGATAAGGTAAATTTCAGAAAGCCTGATTACTTTGATATTCACAGCCGTATTATTTGTGTTTCCTTTGTCCCCAAGTGAATTGAGTGGTAAGGAGGTATTGGTATTTACACTACCTAGATTTTTATAAACGGCTCCCATACGTGTTGCCGAACTTTCGTCTCTTCCCAAAATTGCCCAACGCACATCACTGTTGTCCTCTTTCATGCGATTGAGATAATAATCACTTGCGTAGAACATTCCACCCTGTCCACCTGTTCTCCGCATCAGGTAATAACCCAAGCTTGCTGTACCCAAGTCAGCTTCACCTTCGTTAATACCAAGTTCATAGATAGATTCTGTGCCATACATGCTCGCCCAAGAAGACGTCCATTTCTCATTCTCATACAATTTATAGGTACCACTAGTGATGATCTCATTTGCTTTTGAATAGGCATTTTCATAGTCCGCCATTGTCAGATAAACCCTGCTTTGTATGGCTAAGTTCGCATAATAATTGATATACCCATTGTCAATAGCTTTATTTGCTCCAAGTAGCTCCTGGCCGGTTTTGAGATCTTTTAGAATCTGGGTGTAGACTTCTTCTACAGTTGCTCTGGCTGGTTTACTGTTATAGGATGCCGGACTGATAACAATGGGAACCCCCCGAGAAGCTTTATCCTGCGTATATGATTTTCCATATAAACGAACGAGGTCAAAATAAAATAATGCCCGTAAAGTAAGTAACTGTCCCTGTGCATTTGCATATTGCGCTCTGGAATCCATAGCCACTTGGTCAATTTTTTCCAATACGTCATTTGTCTGGGCAATACAATAATAAATCTGTGACCAGAAACCCGAAAAGTTATTTGTTTCTGCATCTTGATTAAATGAATACAGTTGATCAAGCCCTCTTCCTTGGGAATAAACCGTTAGATCGCCCCCTTTGACCTCGCCATATAGTTCAAAGTTTCGACCGTAATAACTTGATGAAGCGATCAGTCTGCTTAATCCGTTTATTCTATTGCGGGCATCATTGGCGCCATTAAGTGCTGTTCCTGCATCAATGGAATTGCCCGGTTCAACGTCTAGAAAATCCTTGCAGCTGCTGAAGGACGTTACCAGAGCTGCGGCTATAATAGATATTTTAAATATTTTCATTTCTTAAAAGATTAACGATTAAAAACCCAGTTCTATACCAAATGTGTAGGTCTTCCCTAGCGGTGTTTCCCAGCCGCGTGTTGCGTATTGACCAACCTCAGGGTCGGCAATTTTATACTTTGATGCGGTCAATAGATTAGTTCCATTGAAATATACTCTGGCATTGCTAAATCCTATTTTGTTCAAAACAGTTTTCGGTAATCTATAACCAAAATTGATATTTTTTAGCCGAAGGAATGAGGCATCATGTAGTTGTCTGGAACTATATTTTTGAGGGTCAGTCAGGTCGTTCCCGTCTAATTTTGGTAAGGTGCCGGATGTATTGTTTTCGGTCCACATATGCTCAAAGGCATATTCCGAGCGAATCCTTTCCCAGTAGTAACCATCATCGGCTACATCTTTGAATGCTCCATCGTATAGTTTACCGCCAAGTTTGTATATAAAATTGAAGCCTAGATTGAAGTTTTTGTACTCAAAATCAGTATTTATACCACCGCTGACATTCGGAATACCATTTCCGATGATTGTATAATCGGCTTGGTTAAAGTCATAAGTTGCTTTTCGACCATTGTAGTCAAATATACCCGAACCTGTGTTGCTGTTATTGGTATAATAGACGTTTTTGCCATTGGTCGCGTCAACGCCTGCCCATTCGTAACCATAAAACGCGAGTGTTGACTGCCCTTCTCTATAAATAAATTGCGCACGGGCATCACCGCTCCCCTTCGTATCATTGCCCACTGAGCCAGTAGGATCATACCAGATAATATCCTGGTTGTCATTTAGCTTTTGGACTTTTGAATTGATGAAAGCTGCGTTTACATTTGCACTCCATCTAAAATCATCTTTTTTGATAATGTCACCTGCTAATTCAATTTCTATTCCTTTGTTGTTGATCTGTCCTACGTTTCTCAATACGGTGCTGAATCCGGTTGTTTGTGAGGTTGGGACATCCTGTAATAAGTTTTTAGAAGTGCGGTTGAAGTATTCTACTGACCCCGTGATTCTGTTGTTTAAGAAGCCAAATTTCAGCCCGGCATTAGTAGTGTAAGAGGTTTCCCAGGTAATATCCGGGTCTGGGTTGGAGACAAGGTTACCTCCCGGTTGTCCTTTATAATTGAAGTTGTTAAAAGATACAAGTCTTCTCCATCCAAAATTGTCCGTTGGTAAGGTTCCGTTGACACCGTAAGAGGCTTTCAGACGTAATGTACTGATGGCATCGTTTTCACGCAAAGACGGAAGGTTTTTCAAACTATAAGCACCCGATATCGACCAAAAATCTCCCCATCGGTTTTTCGGACCTAGTTTTGAAGAACCATCACGGCGATAGGAAGCCGCTAAAAAATAAGTGTTGTCATAATTGTATTCCGCCCTTCCGAGAAATGACATCAGGTTATAACCCCAGCTATACGCATTGGCTTCAAACTTACCTGCCGAAGAAATGTAAGGAAGCTCGGCGGAACCCAAATTGCGGCCTGTTGTGCGCATAAAATCCGTCTTATTTTTTTCGGCCTCAAATCCAGCGAGTAAGTTTATAGTGTGCTTGTCAAATGATTTATTATAATTTACGGTATTTGAAGTTACCAATTTCAGCATATTCGTGTTAAATTGGTGCACTACACCACCATCGCTGATACCATTGAAATGTTTAGCGCTATAATATAAATAGTCCTTCATGTCCGTATAATCATATGAGAATACAGTTTTTGCTGTCAGTTCGGGAAGAATTGTCCAGGTCAGGTTGCTGATGACGCCTAGCTTATTTGTTTTCGAGTTGTTGTCCCATTGTTGGTCATAATAGTCGGCATTATAGGCATAGCTACCATAGCGGTCTGTCCAGGCCTCACCCGTTTTATAGTTTGTAGGCCAGTATAATGGCCACAGGAGATTTCTGGATTGTAGAAAATAGTTCGATCCCGTATTGCGGGTGTCGTTAAAACCTTTTTTCTTGTTGTGACCGATATTGATATTCGTCCCAAATTCCAGGTTATCAACTATTTTTTGCGTTAGATTGAGACGACCTGAGATACGTTCGAAATCATTGACCCTAATTCTACTTTTATCTGTGGTGTAACCTAAAGAGGAAAAGTATTTCGTTGACTCGGTTCCCCCTGAAAGTGAAAGATTGTTGTCCTGATAAATTCCTGTGCGAAACAGGGCTTTATCCCAATCATAATATTTGCCTTCACGGTTTTCAATTCCATCAGTCATTCCTAAGATGCTAATGTTGCTCATTCTCAAGGGATCACTGACTTCAAATCGGTAACCATGTTTGTTAAATTTGTTATTTAGCTGTCCAAGGGCGTAAGTACTGGCATCCGTATCGGTATAGTTTACACCAGTTTTTGGATTGACGTTTGACGTGCGGTAATCATGAAATATCTGATACAGCATGTTAACTTGATCCTGAGGCGACGCTGTTTCGTAATTATCTGTTGCCCAGGTTGGCGTAAAGCCGATAGAGCTTTTAAAATTGACCGTGGGTTTTCCCGTTTTGCCTTTTTTGGTCGTTATTAAGATGACACCATTTGCTGCTCTGGAACCATATAGGGAGGAGGCCGCCGCATCTTTTAGTACGGTAATCGTTTCAATATCATCGGGATTGAGATTTCCCATCACATTGTTGGATGTGTAGATATAATCGCCCATTTGACCACCCGAACCGGAATTGGCAGGAACACCATCTATAACATAGAGCGGTTCGTTCGAAGCATTCATCGAGCCTACGCCCCGAATACGAATGCTAGGTGTTGAGCCTGCTTGTCCAGAGGGAGTAGAAACTGTCAGACCCGCAACGCGTCCACTTAGGGCACTTTCAAATGAGGTTGTGGGAACATTATCTATGTCTTTGGCTTTTACTGTTGCCGCAGATCCAGTATATGTACTTTTTTTTGCTGTACCATAAGCGACAACCATGACCTCATCCAAAGCCTGTTCGCCACTGGCAAGTGTAATACTGATTGTTTTTCGGCCATTGACCTGAATCTCCTGTGCTTTATAGCCGACAGCAGATAGCATTAGTGTAGCATTTGAATTTGCATTAAGGGTGAATAAGCCTTGATCATTGGTCGATGTCCCTTGGCTGGATCCTTTGACATTTATGGTAACTCCACTGATGGGATTTCCATTGCTGTCTGTGATTTTTCCGGCAATCTGAATCTGTTGCGCATATAGAGACTGCATCGAACTACAGGCTATGAGACACAACGTTGTGAGTACATGTTGTTTCATATGAAAAAGATTTGTCTTTTATAGGTCATATGGAATAGCCCGTCGAGTTACATCGGTGTTGTACTTTTCAAACGTGGATATTTCATAAAAGCTATGAATTGATTAATTTAGTTTGTTAATGTTTTGGTTGCTATTGGCCTTTGCTTACAAATGCTATAGCGAAATCAATGCAATGTTCTTCTTGTAAGACCGAAAAACATTGCATTGAATATAATCTTATTTTCTTAAAATTCCAATTCCCGGACGGTTAGGTAAGATACAGTTGCCATCGATTACCGTCATGCCATCATAGATATCGTTATCGATCAGGAGTGCCCCATCTAAATCTGCCCAATCGGTTAGTGGTGCCAATTGTGCCGCTGCACTGATGGCACAGGAAGTTTCGGTCATACAGCCGATCATTACTTTCATTTCAAGGGAACGTGCAAGTTCAGCCATCCGCTTAGCTTCACGCATACCGGTACATTTCATAAGCTTGATATTGATGCCGCTGTAGACACCTTTTAATGCTGGTACATCAGCCAATCGTTGACATCCCTCGTCAGCAATAGTCGGTATTGGACTGCGCTCGGTTAACCAGGCATTATCGTCAATCTGTTCTTTGGGCATCGGTTGTTCGAGAAAAGCGACGTTACGCTCCGCCAGCCAATGTGCCATTTCCAATGCCTCTTCTCGGGTTTTCCACCCTTGGTTGACGTCTGCACACAATGGGCGATCTGTTGCCTGCCGAATGGTTTCAATAATCATTTTATCGGTATCCAGACCCAATTTTACTTTTAGAATCTTAAACTGATCTGCTTCAGCAACCTTTTTGCGGATCATGTCCTCCGTATCAATACCAATTGTGTAAGAAGTTGGCGGAATAAGATCCGGATTTAATCCCCATATTTTATAGAAGGGCTGGCCCATAATTTTACCAAGCACATCATGTAAGGCAATATCTATCGCTGCTTTTGCGGCAGTATTCTTTGCTGCTACTTGGTCTACATAATGTAGGATCTCCTCCGTTTGGAAAGGGGAGTTGAATGCTGATAAGTCAATTTGATTTAAAAAAGCGATCACGCTTTCCTGCGACTCACCAAGGTAAGGCGGCATGCTGGCCTCACCATAGCCGATGATACCCTCGTACTCCAGTTCGGTCAATACAACAGGTGTCGTACTTCGGCTGTAAGAAGCGACGGTAAAGACATGGCGCAATGTTAGGGTATATGGACGGAACCTTAGCTTAAAGGCCCCAAAGTCCTTGCTGATCCATTCAGATTGATTGCTCATTATGGTTTATTTGTTGATGTAGTAATTGCTTTCAGCGATTTTTTGAATTGCAGAATCCTTGGCACCTAAATAACGACGGGCAGCAACAACGGTACGTGTCTGAAAATCGTCGTAATCAGCAGCATCTTTCAGCATGCTGTTAATGCGAACCAATCCTGCAGCATGGATAAAAGTGCCATTGCCTATATAAAGCGCTACATGGGTTACGCGTGCATTGGGATTACTATTTTTGCCTGCAGCAAAAAAGAGTAAATCTGCTGGTTTCAGGTTTTTAAGCGCTTTGTCAGGATCAAAATGCCCCTCGCTGTCCAAGATATCTATCTTTTCGCCTGCTAAAACCTGTTGTGATGCATCTCTAGGGATAACGAAGCCATTCATAAAGAAGCTTGTCTTGGTAAATCCGCTACAATCGACCCCTTTGACCGATGTGCCGCCCCACAAATAAGGTAGTCCCAACATGGTTTTTGCACTTGCGATAATATGGTCAGCGGTAGGATTACGCGTATCCAGCCAATTTTTTAGCGTTAGGCTTTCAGATTTCTTGATATAACCTTTGCGGCCATCGGGGTATGCGATTTCATAAAAACTGCCTTTTTGTCCGGTTAATTTCAAGATATCCCCATATACAAGATCCGATACTCGTTGGCTTTTCTCATTGGGTTCGGAATAAGATTTTCCGAATTCAGTGGTGTAGATCAGCTTTTCTGATTGTCTCCAGTTGTCAATCTCGGCCTGATCCATGACAGCTATTGAAGATGCTGGCACCCAAGCGATATAACCATCGGGGGTACGTACCCGGTATTCACCACTTTTCTTCTGTAGCAGATCTACTTGTGTACCCAATAAAACTTGGCTTGTCAATTCCGCGGAATTATCCGGGAAGGTACGCATGTTGGCAACTGAAAGTCTGATTACCCCTACAGTTTTTCCCTCAACACTGGCGTCCGGTAAAAGCTGAACTTGGATATTCGCGGATATTTCTTTCGCTTTTTGTTCCAGAACAAACTTAGCATCTTTTTCGGTTGTTTCGAGGATATATAGATTTTGGGGAACATCCGCTTTTTGAATAGCCACTATTTTCGTTCTCCGATCCGGTGCAAATTCACGTTTTACGTTTTCTTGCAATTCTTTGATTTTGAAATAAGTGGTGGAATCTACTTGCTGTGCATGGCCATGACTTGTGCCAATAAGACTTGCACATGCTAAAATAGCGAATTTTAGTGTGTTTTTCATGCTGATTAGTTTGTTTCTAAAGATAGGATTAATTCACAATATAAATCAACGTTTGTTGTCGATTTTTGAGTGATTTGAATATTGTGTTGCTAAAAAACGAACCTTTGGGCCTAATTTTAATTAATTTGTCTATTTGCTAAAACCATTTTGTATTATTGCTTATTGATCGCAAAACCGTCGATTGTTTTTGAATCTCACTGCCAAAAAGCAGGTTAGCGATTGCGAATTGTGGCAATGAACAATTAAAAACGAATTATTCATGCTTGTAAAATGCCGGACGGTGGAGGCAAACAGGTTATTAAAAGACAAATAGTTTATATATGAGTTCTAGACGTAATTTTATTAAACAAGGTTTTATGGCTGCTACGGCGATAGGTACCTTGAGCGCATTTGATACAAAAGGGCTGACGATTGCATCCGATGATAAGGTGAAAAAATATCCGATTGTCATATCAACCTGGGATTTTGGAATAGCGGCAAATAAGGCGGCCTGGGAGATCTTATCGAAAGGCGGAAAAGCTCTTGATGCTGTCGAACAAGGTGTGCGTGTACCCGAAGCGGACTTGAAAAATATGACCGTCGGAAAAGGAGGGTATCCGGATCGTGATGGACATGTGACCTTAGATGCCTGTATTATGGATGCTGATGGTAATTGTGGTGCTGTGGCTGGTATGGAAAAAATCGGACATCCGATATCGGTGGCCCGCTTGGTTATGGAAAAAACTCCACATGTCATGCTAGTTGGAGAGGGGGCATTGCAATTTGCGTTGGAAAACGGTTTCAAAGAAGAGAATTTATTGACGCCTGAGGGAGAGAAAGCTTGGAAGGAGTGGTTAAAGGAGAAGAAATACAAGCCAGTCGTTAATATCGAAAATAAAACTTTTGCTGCGGAGCGCCTGCCGGGCAACCAATATAATCACGATACCATTGGTATGCTAGCCTTAGACGCCAATGGAAATATATCCGGTGCTTGTACAACCAGTGGAATGGCATTTAAAATGCACGGCCGGGTGGGAGATAGCCCGATCATCGGCGCTGGCTTATATGTTGACAATGAAGTTGGTGGGGCTACTTCGACTGGGGTAGGTGAAGAAGTTATCCGTAATGTAGGCAGTTTTTTGGTGGTTGAATTGATGCGTCAGGGTTACTCGCCAGAAGATGCCTGTAAGGAAGCTGTGATGCGTATCGTGAAGAAAAAGCCTGCAATTGCCAAAGAGATACAAGTTGGATTTTTGGCGATTAACAAGAAAGGTGAGTATGGAGCTTTTGCATTGCAGGAAGGATTCTCTTACGCCGTTTGTGACAGTAAGCAGCAGGACCTATTGATCAAAGGAAAACATTATTATTAGGAATCACTCAATACGCACACTAAATATAGAATACACGTTTAGATAGAAGTATTAAATTGAATAATGATTATCTTTGTGTGGGCATTGTGGAAGTAAAAAAATAATATAACGAGCGTGCTAAGGGCTTATAAAATTAAAGTCTAAATACTCAGTACTCAATACTATAAAAATATGAAAGCAACATTTGGAGGTGGATGTTTTTGGTGTACGGAAGTGATTTTCCAAAATACCGAAGGAGTGACATCCGTATTGCCAGGATATATGGGAGGTCATGTAGACCATCCTACTTATGAGCAGGTATGTACAGGTACAACCGATCACGTGGAAGTGGTGGAGTTGGAGTATGACGATGAACTGGTCAATTATGAGGATCTGTTGAAGATTTTCTTCAAAACACATAATCCGACAACATTGAACCGTCAGGGTAATGATGTGGGTACGCAGTATCGTTCTGTAGTCTTCTATCATAACGAAGAACAGGAGATCTTAGCGAAAAACTTTATTGATGAGTTGGAAAACGAGGATATCTATGAAGATCCAATTGTAACAGCGGTAGAACCGGCGTCAATATTTTGGCTGGCCGAAGATTATCATCATAATTATTTTAATGATCATCCTGAAAATCCGTTCTGTTCAGTAGTCATTGCACCGAAGCTCCAAAAATTCTTAAAAGAATTTAAAGCCTAAAGTAAAGGTTTTAATGGGGAGTTTTGTGTTTAGCGTAGCAAATTGATGGTGGGCTGTTTATTAGGGGGCGAGGAGGATTGAAACAAGGCCTTGGTTACCTTTGAGGAATACCCTGTGATCATTATAATATAAAAAGGCTCGAATATGATATTCGAGCCTTTTCTTATGCGGATTACTTATTGAAAAATGCTGTTAAAACATTTCCATTTGCCCTTTGTCATCAATTTGGATGTCGTCAGGATTAGTGATTTCTAATTTGATATCATCTTCTTTTTTATCCTTAGTGGCATCCGCTGATATTTCATCAGTTGCCGCATCGGATTTGGTCTCTCCGGATTTTGTTTCGCCACCTTCTGAAGCGACTTCAGCTTTCTCCTTTCCTTTTTCACTTAGATCTTCATCAGCCGTGATCAAGGTGACAGATTTTACGGTATGGAAGGACAGACGGTTGCCTTGTGCTTTTATACCCTTTATGTCAATAATTTCAGTCAACGGTTGTTCCAGTGTTTCCTCCGTTTGTGATTTACCTTTCAGGATGTCCAATCTGACGGTCGGCTCAGCAGCATTGCTCATAAGCACTAATTTTGAACCGGGTTCTTCGTTGATAAACGAAATACGTTTACCAATAGGCTGGTCATCAAATTTAAAACGTTTGACAAAATAAGTACCACTCTTACCATCTTGATGTACCACGGTATAGATATGTTCCGGGTAGAATTTTTCTATACGGATCATTTTTTCATCAAAGTGGTTACTCAGGTCGAAGTTCGATAACTCGTAGCTACCGTCGGAAAGCACAATTAATATTTTATCATCACCATCAAATTCCCCTAGATACTGACCACGTTCATCGGCATTTAAGCGTTTCATGATGCTGTCATACCAAATTTTTCGTCCTGCGAGCGTTGAAATACCTGAGCTTTTGAAGGCGATTTTCTTGACAGGGTATTTGGAAACAATATTGCCCTGAGATGCACGACCTTTAATGGCAATTTCAGCGAAGTCCATATCGAAATTCAATTTACGCAATTTCGTGTGTGGTTTGAGCTGTATATTGACCACTTCGGCCTCACCATTTGGATTAGCAGTGAAATATAAAACTTTTGATCCTTTCGATCCTTTGGATACATCATACTCCTTATCGCGGGTAACGCCGACGACAGAGAAGCGTTTGATATAACTCGTACCGGTTTCGCCTTCTTTATAGATCACGTTGTATATGGTACGTTCGTCCCCTTTTTTGAAGACCGCTACATGGATAATTCCCTTTCCGACAAATACTTTATCCTGGATTTTGCTGACGACATATTTGCCATCTTCGCGGAAAACAATGATATCGTCGATATCCGAGCAATCACAGACAAATTCATCTTTCTTCATTCCTGAACCGATGAAACCTTCTTCGCGATTGACGTACAGCTTCGCATTGGCTAAAGCAACTTGTGTTGCCTCAACTTTATCAAAGATGCGTAATTCAGTCTTGCGTTCGCGATCTTTACTGTATTTTTCACGTAGTTTTTCATACCATGCAATAGCATATTCCGTCAATTGACGCAAATGGCGCTTCACCTCTTTGATCTCATTTTCGAGCGTCTTCATCGTTTCGTCTGATTTTTTTACATCGAAACGTGTGATACTACTCATTGGTTTATCGATCAGTTTCTTATAATCCTCCGGAAGAATTTCACGATAAAACTGTTCAAAGAATGGCTCAAACAAGCGATTTAAAACCTGTACGACAGTGTCAAAGTCACCGGCATTTTCATAATCGGCATGTTTGTACATCCCCTCTTGGATGAATATTTTTAATAAACTATTGAAGAATATTTTTTCCTGAAGATCATTTAAACGGATCTCCAATTCCCGCTTCAATAGATTTTTGGTGTTTTTGGTATTTTCAATCAAGATGTCATTGACGCTCATAAAATGAGGTTTCTCATCTTTGATGACACAGGTATTTGGCGAAATGGAAACCTCGCAGGCAGTGAATGCATACAAGGCATCGATAGTAACGTCAGGAGATATTCCCGGCGCTAAATGCACGATGATTTCAACATTTCCAGCGGTGTTGTCCTCAATTTTCTTGATTTTGATTTTGCCCTTTTCATTGGCTGTCACTACACTTTCGATCAAGCCGCCTGTAGTAGTGCCAAAAGGAATTTCTGTGATCGCCAGGGTCTTTTTATCCCTTTCCTCGATTTTAGCGCGCACGCGGATCTTTCCACCGCGTTGTCCCTCGTTATAGTTGGACACATCGGCCATACCACCTGTCGGAAAATCGGGAAGAATATTTGGTCGTTCGCCATTCAGTACCTGAATTGAGCCATCTATAAGCTCAATAAAGTTGTGGGGCATAATCTTGGTTGCCAAACCTACAGCAATACCTTCTGCTCCCTGAGCCAGAAGCAATGGAAATTTAACAGGTAAAGTAACTGGCTCACGGTTACGTCCATCGTAGCTCTGTTGCCATTCTGTCGTTTCCGGATTGAAGACAACTTCATTCGCAAATTTAGAAAGCCGTCCTTCGATATAACGTGGTGCTGCAGCCGAATCACCCGTGATCGGGAAGCCCCAGTTACCCTGACAATCGATCAGCAGGTCTTTCTGTCCCAATTGAACCATGGCATCTCCGATGGAAGCATCTCCATGCGGGTGATATTTCATGGTATTACCAATCACGTTGGCAGCCTTATTATATCGTCCATCATCCATTTCTTTTAAGGAATGGAGGATACGACGTTGTACGGGTTTCAAGCCGTCATTTATATGGGGTACAGCTCTATCCAAGATCACATAGGACGCATAATCCAAAAACCAGTTCTCGTACAGTCCAGATAAAGGTATTGTCTGACTTCCGCCCTCTGTTTTTCCTGCTCCTAATTCTTCTTGGTTATCTTCCGTTGGGAAGTTTGTTTCGTCACTCATTTATTCAGCAATAGATTAAATTGTACAATACAGAAATGTTCGAAATTTTATTTTATTCGAACGTGTAAAAATACAAAACCATTTTGTTTTATCCCAGTGAAAGTATAAAAAGTTAAAAAAATTAGTTTTTAAAGCTAATATAGTTAGTTTTGTGCCGATTACTCGACCAGGTCGTACCAATAACATTGGATGTCCCAACGGTCGAAATAAAACTCTTCGGTGACCTGAAAACCCACTTTTTCCAATACATGCCTTGATCCTTTGTTTTCGGTATGGGTGATGGCATGGAGCTCGAAATGAGTCAGGTGTTCCCGATAATACTGCATACAGGCTAATGCCGCCTCAGTGGCATATCCTTTACCCCAGGATTCTACCCTGAAACGATAGCCTAGATCTAGGAATCCGATACGTCCGTTTTCCAATTCATCAATATATTTAAAACCCGTCCAGCCGATCCATTGGTTGCTTGATTTTTCAATAACTCCCAGTCGGCCAATACCGTATTTTTCATATTGTTGCCGAATGAGAGCGATCACTTTTTCCATTTCTTCGATGGATTGAACTGGCTCTTTATTGAGGAAGGTATGTACCTCAGCCTGTGAATCCATGGCAAAAAAATAGTCCTTATCGTCCATGCTTATCGGACGGATGATTAGACGTTCCGTTTCTAATGTTGGTAGGTATTTTTCCATCTGGTATATTTTAGGTTTTAGTGGCTTTTAAAGCCACAGTTTATCAATATCTTTTTTCAATATTTTCTCTTTCATTTCTTCTTCAAAATTACCGAACTGTTCTTTTTTAACAGTCTTGCTGATCCGACCTTCTTCCAAAACCAATATCTCATCACAGGTATCCTTTAGTGTCGAAAATATATGCGATGAGATCAGGATGGTTTTGCCCATTGCTTTAAGACGTAGTATGATTTCGGTCAGGATAATACTGCTTTGTAGATCGATTCCGTTAAAAGGTTCATCCAGAATGTAGAAACTGTTGTTCTGGAGCAGAGTCGCTGTCAGTGCCAGTTTCTTTTTCATCCCCGTGGAATAAGAGCTCGCATACTCTTTTAATGGTAATTCGAAGATATTTCTTTCGCTTAGATGCTGAATACTTTTCCCTCGGGCATCTGTAAGGAGGTAGATGTATTCTTCACCTGTGAGTTTCGATAAGAAATACGGATCTGATGTCAGGTAACCTAAATGGTTCTTAAGTGGTTGCAGATTTGCGCTGATCTTTCCCGAAGCTGTTTCCAGCCCTGCTATACAGCGAAATAAGGTTGTTTTTCCAGCCCCGTTTTCGCCTACGATGCCGTAGACTTTTCCGTCCTCAAAAGTAAAGGAGACCTCATGCAAGACCTGATGCTGCCCAAAGGATTTACTGATATGAATAAGTTCGATCATAAATAGTTCTTTAGATTTTTGAGGGCTTTAAAGTAATAGAAAGGTAATAATGCCAATATCAATGGATAGAAGCTGAAACATAATACCAGCGCAAAAACCTCCGGAAAATTGATCTCTCGTGGATAAGCGACATATTTTAAGGTAATGGCAAAAGGGAGTAGGAATAGTATACCGCCCAAAACAATTAGTGCATTAAACCATTCTGATGAAAAAATAAAGGCGTATGTCAGTAGGAGCGGAAAGGCAAATAAAAGGCATTGCAGTATTCCATGCCTAAATTTCCGCAGCAGAAATCTGGCCGGTGACTCTCGGCTGTTCCAAAGATAAAATATAGGTTCCGGTAATTGATAGTAGAATACAGCGGTAAGTGCAATACCAGCGATACAAAATAGAACGAGGTTAGGGTTCATTACATAGAAGCCGATTGCTCCGAGTATATACAGAATGAAAATTAGCAGGTAACTCCTTCGGAATCCAATAATAAATTCAAATGGTTTCTTTGTAAACGGAGTTGGGATAGATTTACCAAAAGCTTTAAAGATCAAAAAAGCAAATACAAGAGCTAGTGCAATGAGCGCCGCGCCATATAGCCATAGCCCTAGAAATAGAAAAATAGCCATGGTCGGTAAAATCACGAATCCATTTTCCACTAGCCTGATCGTATAAAAATTTTTTTTACTAAAGGTATTTTTAAGAAAATCGTTCCTGTTTTTTTCGGTCAGGAGAAAGAGTAACTGAAAATTGCTAAGCAGCAGGGCATAGCTTCCAAAAACAGGATACTGGAGCAGAAGGTAATAGGCAAGATAACTGGTTCCAATAAACAAAAGTGGTGCAACCACAATCGGAAGGCCGGTCGCCTTAAAATGGCGTGTCAACAATTTATATTGAAGCTTTAAATAATTGTTTATCATTTGCTATCTGTTTATAAATAGTCATACAAGCGATGCTATCGTGAGCTTGTTAGTCCGCCGTTAGCGTACTTAAATTTAATGACTCCAATCGAATAGCTAAAACTAAGATTTTCTTTGCCAATTTAGCATATAGAGTAAAGCGATCACTAGTACGACGGCATTTGCATACATAATTTGCGGAATGCGGAAAATGACATCGGCATAATATAATCCAGCGAGAAGTGCTCCAAGGCCAATTCCCGCTTCGAGCGAAATATACATGGTCGCGACCGCTTTGCCCCGATGTTCGGGGATACTTAGATCAATAGTCCAGGCGTTAACTGCGGGGGATAATATACCCGTGCCAATACCGTAGATGCTCGCTCCAATCATCATACCGATAAAGCTATCCCCAAAACCAATCACCACCAAAGCAACGGCAATAATCACTATGCCTGTAATAATAACTTTCGGCCTCCCATAGCGATCGGAAACCTTTCCCGAAACAAAACGTATCATGACGGATGCGATTGTAAATGCCAGAAAGAAAAGGCCTTTATTTCTTAATCCTAGATGTTCACTCCAATCTGGAATAAGGGTCAGGATCACACCGTACGCCGTATAGGATAGAAAGGTAACTATTCCAGCAGGGAGTGCGCGCCATTCAATAATGTCTTTTCGGTTTATTTTGAGCATGGAAAGGTTAAATTTCTCCTTTTTAACCAAGGTTTCCTTCATATTGATGACGATGAGGATTGATAACAATGCCATGAAAGACGAGGAGTAGAACATGACATTAATCCCAAAAGCGTCAAAAATAGCGCTTCCTATTGCTGGGCCTACTGCAGTGCCGACACTGAATGCAAGACCGTGCATTCCCAAGGCTTCGCCCCATCTTTTTTGAGGAACAAGATCCGCAACATAAGCTGAGGTGGATGTAGGTTTAAAACCGGTGGAGAAACCGTGTATCAGCCGAAGAAACAGAAAGCCCGCGACGGAAGTTAAGATCGGATAAAGAAAACCACAGATAAAACAGACGATGGATCCGATGGCCATAACGGGTACACGGCCCCAGCGATCGGTCAGCTTACCACTGAAAGGTCGTGAAATTCCGGCAGTCAATGTAAATAGTGCGATGATCAGACCCTTATATTCAGCCCCGCCCAGGCTACTCAGGTAATTAGGTAGCTCGGGAATAATCATATTGAAACTAGACGAGAATAGGAGTGAGCTCAGGCAAAGTAAAATAAATTGAAGCGTGTAGATGGATTTCTGTTCAGATGGCATTTTAAAAAAATTATCGTGCATGAATAATTCCTCAAGTATGCGGTACCGTGGATGATACCTGTACTTTTTGAAGTGTAGGTCAAATGTACAGCTTTTGAAACGATTAAACTTTTTCTTTTGTTCGAAATTTTCGAAAAATCTTCCAATTATGACATCACATTGGGTACATCAACGGATATCATCTGCGGTTGAACGTCCATTTAGATCAGCCGCTGCCGGGCGATCTCGCTACAGAATATCGTTGTTGCTACGGCAACATTCAGCGATTCCGCTTGGCCGATGCGGGGTATGGTCACTGCCTGATCTATTAAAGTTATTACTTCTGTACTGATACCGTTGCCTTCATTTCCCATGACAATCAATCCTTCTGTACTCCATTCGGTCTGGTAAATGGATTGCCCATGAAGTAGTGCGCCATAGACCGGTAGGTCTGTTGAAGAAATAAATTCATGCAGATCCACATAATGTACCTGTATCCTTGCCAATGAGCCCATTGTCGCCTGCACAACTTTCGGATTATAGGCATCTACCGTGCCAATGGAGCAAATGATATGTTTGATCCCAAACCATTCGGCTGTGCGAATGATGGTACCCAAATTACCGGGATCCTGTACATCATCCAAAACGATGTTGTAGCAATTTCTTAAATCACTTACTTCAATCTGTTGTTGTTTTGGGAGCTTGACCAGAGCAAGGATGCCTTGCGGAGATTTTAGTGTACTAATCTTTTGAAATTCAGCCCCCGTCAGTTCATGGGATTTTATATTATGCGAGATTTTACCCACTTTTGTGTTTGCGTCGTCTGTATAGAAAAGGGAATCAACCCGGTAACTCGATGAGATAAATTCCTTGACGGATTTTATGCCCTCAACGATAAATAAGCCATGTTGTTTTCTATACTTTTTGTTTTGTAGAGACGTTATTAGACTGATTTGCGCTTTTGACAACATTTTTATTGATGATTAAGTACCCTCGTTTTATCGGATTTGCAAGTATAATGCTTTTGACGCTATTTTTTGCATCTTGCCGATCTTCAAAATATATAGATGACGACCAAGCCTTGGTTACAAAAGTACAGATTTCTGGAGTTTCACCAGCACTGAAAGAGTCTTCCGAGACCTATATCTCCAATCAGATCAGACCTAATTCGCGGGTAAACCTATTTATTTATAATACCTTCAATACAAAAAAAGGTCGCTATAAGACCAAGAAGATCAGAAATGTTGGTGAGCCACCACATTTGTTGGACTCGGCAATGGTCGACTTGTCGGCCAATCAAATCAGACGTTTTCTATTTACGAAGGGATATTTTAACGCCAAGGTCAGTCCCGAGATTAAGGTTGAAAAAAAGAGGGCACATATCGATTTTAGGGTAGATGAAGGAAATGCGTATCAAATCAGGAATATTGAGCGTAAATATGAAGATGGCGATGCAAAATGGTTATTTGATCGGGATATTCTGCCAAAAACTAAAGTCAAACCCAATACGCAATACGATGCGGCTAAATTGTTGGATGAACGCGAAAAATTATATGTTGTCATGCGCAACAATGGCTATTACGATTATTTGCGGCAATATATGCGTGTGGGTATTGACTCTACGCTGAACGGTGATCAGATCGATTTAAAAATAACTATTGAAAACCCGAGTGATTCAACGATACATAAAAAGTATCAAATTGACAGTGTATATATGACTGTTAGGAATTATGGGGCAATATCAAAGAAACCACCCCGCCGCATAACTGACTCTTCAAAACGACTTCTTTTTGTGGATGAGACCAATAGCTTTCGCTGGAAACCTTTGGAGCGATATATGTATTTGCGATCCGGTCATTATTATTCCTTGGCCGAAGAAAATAAATCTTATGATCGGCTATATGAGATGAACGGTTTTCGGTCGGTGAAAATACAGTTTGTAAAAAAAGATTCCAATAAACTTGATGTACATTATGACTTTGTTCCAAGACCGCGTATGGGCAACCAGATTGAAGGGGAGTACACTTTTAGTTCGGGGATGAGCGGTTTTAATATTGGAAATACGTTTTCACAACGTAATATTTTTGGCGGTTCGGAGCAATTGGAAGTGAAGCTGCGGTACGGGGTGTTGTTTGATCCACGTTTGTCGGGCGGGCTTTCCAGCAAGATATTTAACAATGATTTTCAGGCGGGTGTGAATTTGGTGATTCCACGCCTCATGGTGCCGTTCAATATTAATCCGGGGGGAAAATATGGTTTACCCAAAACAACCTATTCCATGACTCTTCAGTTATTTGATCAGGATCGGACTTACTCCAACCGCTATTTTACAACTTCACTGAATTATTCCTGGTATGAAACAGAGAATAAGTATCACAGTTTTACTCCGATCGTATTGGAATATCGGGACGGAAGATTGGACTCGAATTTTCGGAAAAACCTTGAACAGGGCGGATATCAGCTGTATGTACGTAGCAATGACCGTCAATATTTTGGACTGGGTACCCAATATACCTTTATGCTGAATGGCAAGAAGCTGACCAGCAAAGAAGATTTTCAATATTTCCGTGGTACGGTGGATGTCAGCGGAAATGTCTTGGATCTGATCAGTAGTCTGGCCAAATTACCGGCGAATGCCGATGGTGAGAAAAAAATATTTGGAGTGCCATTCTTGCAGTATGCGAAAACGGAGCTTGATTATCGTTTGTATCGGAATCTTGGAGGAAACAGACAATTTGTTTTCCGATTTAATCCGGGGATAGCCATACCGTATGGGAACAATTCGAAGTTGTTGATATTTGAAAAGAGCTTTTACAGCGGTGGAATGAATGGTATCCGGGCGTGGCAGGCGCGCACACTGGGGCCAGGCGCCTATAATCGACAAAGCCTAAGTGAGGACCTGCGTCTGAATTTGCGCAACTTGGATCAACTTGGCGAAATTAAATTGGAGGCAAATGCCGAATATAGGTTCCGCATCTTAAATAATTTTCTAGGGGCCAAAATGAACGGAGCCACCTTTGTTGATATGGGGAACGTTTGGCGGCTTAAAAAAGATGATGAATTAAATCCCGGCGGTGAATTTAAATTCAATAAGTTTTTGGGGCAGGTAGCTATTGGTACAGGGTTTGGACTGCGTTTTGATTCAGATTACTTTGTGATCCGCCTGGACGCAGGACTAAAGGTTAAAGATCCGCAGTTTTCGGGTAGCAACCAATGGGTAATCAAGCATTTCTTTGACTCAAAAGAGTTTAAGCAGCAATATTATGACAGTCATAGGCCCGATCGGTATAATTTTATCCAGTACAATTTTGGGATCGGTATGCCGTTCTAGTGCGTGCTAATTTTTATAAATAGCTCAGTAAGCTGGATAATGACTTTGCTGTACTGCTATTGCATGCTAGCCCAACAGATTCTTTAGACTGGAGAAAATTGACTCAACGATCTTGCTTAAATCTAATCCCTGTGAATGATTGAATATAAAGAAAACAATTGCCAGCGCAATGGCTGTCATAATCACTTTTTTGAACATATAGGCGATACCCAATACAACGGCAGGGATGATCAAAAACATCAGTCCGCTGATGGCAAAGGGAGAAAGTCCATTATCTGTCTTGTAGATATAAAACAGGCGACCTTTGGATTTCTCCTGGTTTTTGTGACTAAAAAATACAAAAGTAGATGATTCGATTTTTTGAGCCGGCACCGCTACGCCCTCGTGAAATTGGAGCGCCTGAGAGAAACCGTTAATGGTAAATAGGTAGTTCCCATTGATAGTCTCATTGGTATTGCCTATTGAATCCAAAGCGACGACCGCAAGTTTTCCGTTTTTGGAAAGATTCTCTTTTATGACAAAGTCTTGGATATTCTGCTCCTGAGCACCTGCCCAGAAAGGTATCAGTAATAGAAAAAATATAAGCTTTTTCATCTTATTATAAGCGTTTAATTTTAGCCCATTTGTAGCAAGAGATTTGACTTATTTGCTTATATTCCTTTCTACAAGCCAAGGCAAATTCATGTTGGCGATGTCGCAATAGATCTCGTCGAAATGAGCATGCAATTTTAGGAATTTTAATCTTCTTTTGGAAATCTTAAATTATTTGGGGGATTATTCTAATCGAAAACTTTCTCTTTTTCTTCTCAGATCTTATGGTTAATTTTTTCCATCAAGCGAAGCTTGGGTTCTTCTGTTTGTTTTTTTGTGTATTAGCAATATGCCGAAATTAATCTTCCTTGTTAGATTCTTTATTTTCATTCTGTCCCCAAATCAAGATGTTAGCAATATTATTTACCTTAAATTCCGCTGCTAGACTCTCTAATTTTTCGGAGAAAAAATGTAACTGATTTAATAAGATTAGCAATGCTTTTTTTATGGTTTGGTAGTCAAGTTCGATTTTATTTTTTGAAAAATATGGAAAGAAAGGTTCGTCTTTATCGTCGCAGAAAATGATAATCCTGTCTTGATTTTTGGTGATTCGGGGTGAGGGGTGGCACTCCAATAGTGAAAAATCTTCGAAATTTTCATTTAGTATTCTTTTCCATTGTTGGATTTCTTCTAAGAGGCCACAGCATTGTGGATACAATTCGATCTGTCCATTAATGGAAATTGCGTACCCACCAAATAGTGTGCAAGAGTCTTTTATGGGCATGTCTCCAATATGTAGTTTGATGATTGTTCTTAAATCCTCAATCTTAATGTCAAAAAGTCTATATTGATAAATTCCTGTTGTGATTGGACGGGGGATATCAATATAGTTTTTCCTTAATTCAATTTCTTGATATAGATCCCATTCTGTCGTATTCGTAAAGGAAGTTCCTGCAGGTACTATATTGCTTTGTGCTCCCTTTATGGTAGGAAGTTCAATAAGTGGTATAAAATCTATTTTGTCCATTAACTTCATTCGTGTTGAATCTCATATATCCAGTCTTTTGGGAGGACTTGCCATCAAAAGTACAATGTAAGAGAATACATTGTACTTGACAAATTTCTAGTTTAAAAAACAGAAGCAAAAAGCAACAATAGTGGGGGCTAGCCATTGCCGGATTCGAACCGGATAATCTTGTTGATTTTACAACTTCATTATTCCTCCCCTTCATGGTGACGAAGTAACTATCGTTTACGGCATTCTGTTTAGCATCAAAAAGGCAACTGACGAAAAGAGTCTTTTCCGACGTTTTCGATATCGTCTATCTAGAACTGATCGGAAGCAGGATTTGAACCTGCCATTGGACCGAAGTAACTCTTTTCTACGGCACTTATCCAATTTTATCATAAAGCAAGGTAACTAACGAAAAGAGACTGTTTTTCCTGCTCTACCAACTGAGCTACTCTAAATACCTATAGAGACAGGACTCGAACCTGTGACACGGGCAACTCAAATGCGAAGTAACTCTCTTCTACGACACTTGCTTATTTTATTCCTTTTATTAATCCCGCAGCCAAATTACTGCGGGATGATCTTATATTTCCACTTGATGGATCTGTTCGACAGCGGATAGGGCATTGTCCATACCAGAAAGTATGTCAAACACTTTATCCGACCAGCCTGCTAATAGGTAAACATCATTTTGTCTAACATCTATGGGCTGTTTTCCATATCCCGCCAGATCGAATAGGTAGAGTTTCGCCGTTGGGGCTAAACTTTTGTAATTATTCCATGACTTCTCCAAAGAATTACCATTATAATTACTATCCCATAATTCACAGTCAGTAAATATCATGACTTTATCCACGATCTTTTTTCTATGGATTAGATCGTCAACGACCAGGTATCCATTTGTCGAATAGCCTACTTCACCTTCTCGTTTGTAATATTCCATTACATTCGTCAGCACCCGATGTTTAGGCATATTGATTATTTTGTATGTATCACCAAATATCCCTGTTGTTACATCTTTACATTGTGACTGTAATAGCATTGCTAGCATTAGGCCTACATCATACAGTAAAACCGTACTTTTTGCCGAAATAGGTTTTTGCATAGATCCAGATACATCACAGGCGATTATGACAGAAGTCTCAAAACTGAAGCCTTTTATATTTCTGGCACTGCATAACGTGGCATCTTCCAATGCTGTCAATACAGTTGACGTTAAACCCGATTTTAGCACTTTCAACTCTCTATAAGCTGAAAGAAACCTGAACGGAAGTTGTCTAGAGTTGAATACCGCTTGCTCATTCGTTAGATAATTGCAGACCATCAAGATATGTTGTGCTGATACGTTGGCCTCCAGTATATTACGAAGATTTCTGAGCAAAGCCATATAACTCATTTTTTTACTTTCGATCAACTCTTCCCATTTTCTGGCGAAAGCATCAGCTCTGGCCAGGGCGTTATCAAAATTTTCCTGACCCAATTTAGAAAGTTCCGTTTCCCAAGTATAAGGGATTGAAAGTTTATCCGCTGCGATCCTGTCAAAAATAGCCTGCTGTTGATCGTTCTTAGGGCGAGGGTGTACAAGAAACAATGCATCCTTTAACTTAATTTCAGCTTTCCTGTCATATTTTGCAAACTGGTATTCATCAAATCTGTTAAAAGAGGCTACAAGACCTTTTTGGATTTGTTTGGAAAGTTTACTTAACTTTTTCGCTCCATTTCTGTTATTTGCAATCTGGTAATAAGCCAGAAGTTCAGTTATCTCGTCAGCACGCAATACTACACGGCTCACTGCTTTACTAACGATCGACTCGCCAGAGGCTTTCTTCGCTAATTCGACAGCTAGTACTATCGGGATGGACCTTAAGTTCATCGCAGTACGTGCATAGATGGCCAGTTTGGCGACAAATATCGATTCGCATGTCATGACCAGCTCCTTGATTCGATTTAATCTACTGTTGCCGGTTTCATAAAATGAGTCATTCAATCCAGTTGTGACTACCATAGTATACAACTCCAGTTCTGGTGTCATGAGATAAGCCTTTGCTTTTTCATGATTCGTAATCAGCTGTTTTTTAGTGTTAAGGAAGTTGAATTTCATAATCATTGCATTATCGTTAAACATTTGTGCCAGACTATTCTGAACTGACATTACAAAATTGCGAGCTGACCTACGCGTTATATGTGCGTAATAAGAGGTTAATGTGCGGTTAATGTTTATTTATCTGATTATTAGTTTGTTATTTTTTTTATTTCGAAAAATTATTTGTTTAGTATATTTAAGTGCGCAGGTTTATTGCGTGGTATTGCTTCAATCTGTTTTACCTGCCTCGCGTTAAGGGTTAAGATTCGTTATAAAAAAAACGTAGATGTGTAGATATCATGTTGGACAAGGCTTGGTTTGAGCGATTGGCATTTTGGAAGTTTCCGGATTATAGGGTATTCGTTGATCGGCTCAAAGTAATAAGCTTGCGTTTCTGCTCCCTTACTCGTTACCAATCGGTAGGCCGATATTAAACATCTGTTATAATAATCCGTTAAATTGCAACCTGCATAGTGGTTTAAAATCGAGTTTTTATGGAATCAAGATCAATGGATTTATTACTTTTCTATCTGAAAGAATATCAATTGGTTTTGTCCAAAGTTACGAGTCTTTCCGATGCGGGGAAGATCATAAAGAACTGAAGAACAAAGGAGTCATCTTTTGCTTTATATATTTTTTAATTGGTTGTATATTGTATTTTAAACGGAATTTTTATTAATTTTAGTGATAACCATATAAAACTATTTGTTGATGAGAAGATTATTATTCGTATTCCTTTTATTGAATTCTGTCTGTTTCGGCCAAAAGGGCGTTAATTATAAGATAACCGAGGAATTGATGTCCGAAGGGAAGCTTATACAGTCTAAATCAACCTATTTTACATTGTCTAAGAACAAATCAGCATCAAAAGAAGAATTCCCTTCAGAAATAAAGATTAATGCTATTGAATATAAGGATTCCCGTAATCCATTTTTCTTTTCCAGTTTTTATCCTGACAGTAACCAAAATGTTTTATCTTCCAGCATACTGATTGATATTTTGACGAACTTACAACAACCTATTCGCTTCAATTTCCAGCATCAAGAGACTATTGTTGATACATCTTCACTTAGAAAAGAGATCCTGTCAAAAGCAAAGTACTGGCAGTTATCGGACGATATCACGGATATGGTAAGGAATAATGTTATGGTTGGAGCAGAGTTTCTTTGTAGCGGGTTAAATTATAAGTATCTAGGTAAAGATATCTTAAAGAGACTTCAATCCGGACCAGTGCTAGTCAAAAAACAACTGTACAAAATTGCCAAAAACGATAAGAAAAATTTGTATCTCACTTTAAGGGACACATCAACGCTTTTGAAGGGAGAGCTTGTTGTCGATAAGAAGACACTTTTACCTGTTATGCTCTCGCGGCAAAATGAATATAGTTATGATAGTCGGACATTTATCAATACAACAAAATTACAAGTGATCGATACCGTTGTGTCCAGTACTTACAATGTAGCATACGCGGAGATGCTACTGAATGGCAGCTTTGCCAGTAAGGCGCTTTATACCGATGAGGCAATTGATAGTTTGAAGGTGATGGATTATATCGTTAAGTATGATGCTATTTTTCCAAATGATAGGTCATTCGTACAGCGAAAACTAAGTCTACTTCAGCAAATTAAGAACCATAAACTTTATGACCTAAGTTTGAACGATGCGCCGGTCAATTTTCTTGCGGGTACACATCATCTTTTGAATTTCCTCTACAATGGGGACTTATCAAGAGATAAGTTTATCGCAGCAATTCCGTTACTAGACCATGAAAAACGATATGATTGGATGCAGAATGGTTTATATCAACACTTGGGGCGACCAGCGAAAGCAGGAGCCTTGTCTTCCGATGAACAGACCGACTTATTAGTCAATTATTTTTCCGAAATTGAAAAACAATATACCTATCCGATGGTATTGGGACGGCGGATTATTCAGCAGACCGACAATCTATCGCAATCAAAAAAAATGCTTAATGAGTTGATGGATCTTAATGACGACTATTGGATAAATGGAAATATCGGGCGATATGCGTTATTGGCTTATCAGCGGATGGCCTCTGTAGATCTGGACTACAGTCGGCAATTGTTAGCAGATATTATTTCAAAACTTACGGTACTTTATAATGCAGATAAGACCGAC
Source organism: Sphingobacterium athyrii (assembly GCF_003071065.1). Lineage (GTDB taxonomy): Bacteria > Bacteroidota > Bacteroidia > Sphingobacteriales > Sphingobacteriaceae > Sphingobacterium > Sphingobacterium athyrii. Next base: position 384,407 of record NZ_QCXX01000006.1, read on the forward strand.
CATCGCAATATAACACGTGCGCATCTCGCTACGGCCAACTATTTAGCCTTCCAAGTGACGAATAAAAACAATAAGCAAGAAGCTTTGAACTATTTGGAGAAAGCTGCCCTATACTCACCAAAAAATCAGGCAGAGGTTGCGTACAACTCGTCTTACGATATTATGTTTTTGAAATCTAAGAGAAGCTATGCGGAAGAATATCTTACAGAATTGGCCGCAGGCGGTAAGAAAGATCTCGCTTTACAGAAATATATTGATGAGTTTTTGACGGTTCAAGGTACTAGCTATAACGGGTTACGTGATTTTTACCAATATTACTATCCGGAACAGAAATTCAGTGAATTTTTCATTCAGAAGGTCGTTCCCCAATTGCCCGATGCGCCAGATTTTGCTTTGACGAATCTGGAGAATAGCCAAATCGCGAAAGCTGACTTAAAAGGTAAATGGACATTGGTTGATTTTTGGGGCACGTGGTGCGGTCCATGTGTCGCGGAGATGCCAAAACTCAATAGGTTTTATGAAGATTTGAAGGCCGATAAATCACAATGGGACAAGATTGGTTTTATGAGTATTGCATGTAATGATACAGAAGATAAAGTGAAAAGCTTTATTGCTAGAAATAATTACAGCATCCCCGTGCTGATGTCAGACAATCAGGTGGAAAAAAACTTTAAGGTCAGTGGGTATCCGAGCAAGTATATTTTAACGCCTGATGGGAAGCTAATCGCTATGCCATTTGGTTTTGATTGGCAGCCGTTGTTGGAAGAAGTCGCGACTTTTTGATGGATTATTTATTATCCTGAGACAATATTTTTCTCGAATGGGAAATGACATAAGAACTTATGTGAATCTACATATTCAATTTTGGGGTAATAGTAGTCATTCCAGCGTGATATTGACAAAATAATTTGTTTAAGGATTGCTTGTCTATCGTTGATCTGGCCCATAGATGATAAAGGATTTTGTAGAAGTTCGCAGAGCGCCGAATGACTATCTGAGTTTAATGTATAATCAAATAGGGGTAAAATGTCTTTTGATAAAAATAAATCTTGTGTATCATTCATAATTGCTTTAAGCTTATTTAGAGTGTCTCTGCTGATTTTATTCCTTCAATAAATCTTCGATCAGTTGAAGCTTCACATTTTCCAAGATCCCTTTTGGATCATCAATGACTACTTTTCCAAAGATATCCTTTTTAATAGACGCATGGTTTCCATTGTTATCGCTGGCTTCATAATTTCCAAATATATCCTTTCTTACAGAAACACGGCTCCCTTTGTTGTCTTCAATTGTTTTGCCACCCAATATGTCTGTTCTAATGGTTGTACTTTTACCGGTGTTACTTTCAATAGTCAGGTTTCCTAAAATATCCTTTGATACACGACTGCTATTTCCTTGGCTGTCACGAATGTCTAAGCCACCTATAACATTTTTAGATACAGTGGCGTGGTTGCCACTTGCATCACGGATATCTAAACCGCCGAAGATATTTTTTGAAATAGTAGTGAGGTTCCCATGGTTGTCACGTATCTCCAAATTATCGAGGGTATTTATGGAAGCAGTGGATGGACTCCCGTCCTGATCAGAAATATCAAAATCCCCACTTATATTTTTTCTGACCGTTTTTTCCTTTCCGTTGTTATATTTTACGACTATATTGCCGGAAAAATCCTGTTTTATCGAAGTTTTAAGTCCGTTGTTATCCTTTTTTGTATATCCGTCCCAGTGGTCTTTGCTATATTTGACACTTTTACCCCAGTTGTCTGAAACGGTTACTTCTCCCCAGCTATCGGTTTTTATTTTAATTGAGCTTTTATCTAAGCCTTCCGAAACAGCTAATTGTGTAATATACTTTCGGATATTATCAGAAAGCGTATCAGTTAACTGCTTTGAATAATTTTTATTGGAAGAAAGAGCAGCTTTTACTGTCACTATCGAAGAGAATAACAATGCAAAGCTAAATAGGATATATAAGCGTTTCATGTGGCTGTGATTTATGATTAAGATACACTTTTTTTTGACAAGAATAAATTTTGTTTCAATTTCCTTTCCATGAAATTAAAAAATACTTTTTGAATAGGCCATTTCCTAATTTATGCTTCTTTTTGTTTTAATTTTTTCACTCTATATCTTATGTTGGACTACATATGTGCAAAAAAATTGAAGCTTTGTTGAGCAGTTAATCTAGGCTTCGCATCTGACGATTTATTTACAAAATTTTCATACAATTCGATCGTGATAATCTTAGCTCCAGCAGGGATTTTATAGGTTTCATCCTTTGTATAATTGTAACCCCGAATATTCGAATTTTCTTTGCCCGCTATCCTTTTGATCTCGACAATATATTTCAGCCTAAGAGTATTCCCCGTTAATTCCTCTTCGATTCGGATTTTCTGTATGTGATTGATATAATGGCTACTAGAGGAAATATTGCCCTGCAGACGGAATTTTAATAAGTTTTCCTCTTTGGATATCATAAAAATCAGGGGATTAAGTCGCTCTGTAATCTCTTTAAACGTGTTAAATTTATGGGAGACGCCGTTTTCAGAAACATCGCTTGTTATTTTTTTTGGCTCCGCATAAATAGGGGAAATCCGGAATTTTTGTTCGTTGGTTTTACAACTCAATAGTGTCAAAAAAGTTGAAACAATCATGATATTTCTCATTGCTTATTTTTAATCAATTTTTCGAATTAAAGTTAGCACAGACTGTCTGATAAGAATATCCCTGATATCGGTGATTTTATTAATCTTTATAAATAAAAATACTAATATATTTAGTTTTTTTTTATTATCTTTAAGGCGAATAACCAATATTATAGATCTAAATGAATAAAAGAGCTAACACATCGAAGTACATCAGTATGCTTTCTGATTTTGGCTGGAAGCTCTATTTTGGACGAGAAGAACACAAGGAAAATCTAATCAACCTGTTGAATAGTCTGCTTGAGGGAGAGCACGTGGTAGCGGATCTTACATACAGCAATGTAGAGGAGGATGGGGATCAACCGTACGATCGGAAAGTAATCTTTGACCTACGCTGTGTAGGCACTGGTGGTGAGGTTTTTTTGGTGGAAATGCAGCTTCAAAATCAAGATTTCTTTTTTGACCGTGCTGTCAGCTATACTTCTCGGACGATAAGCCGTCTGCCCAAGAAAGGACGTGCTGGAAATAATTATGAACTTCCACCTGTATATTTTATCGCTGTACTGGGGTTTCCGATAGATTTAGCAAACAGGGAAAAGTATTATTATAGCGCAAAGATCATCGATGAGTTCGATCAGGAAGTCCTTTATCCCAAGCTAAGTTACAAGCTGCTGGTGTTGTCCAACTTTAATAAACCCCTGGCCAAACTAGATACAATCATCGATCAGTGGATGTACCTGATGAAGCACCTCGATGAGTTGGAGGGATTGCCTAAGTATTTGGATAAAAGAATATTCTCCCGTATCTTTGCAATAGGAGAACTGGCAAAGTTAACGCCAGAGGAACAGATGTCATACATATCAAGCTTGGAACAGAAACGTGCCTATAATGCTACGATTGCGTATGCTGAAAAGGAGGGTATGGAAAAAGGTTTTGAAAAGGGTAAGCTGGAAGAGCGCGCCAAAGCCGAAGCGGAGAAACTCAAATCCGCATTAGAACTTAAGAAAATAGGTGTAGCTATAGAGAATATTGCGAAAGCTCTTGGGTTGACTGTTGAGCAGATCGAAAAACTAAAATAATATTCATTCAAAATACTTTAAAAGCCAGTTCTTTTTAAAAAGGGACTGGCTTTTTTATTGAAATATGTTGATTTCGTCTCCAGTGCTTGTTCTATTGTGATGCGTGTCGAAAAAAGTGAAATATCGTCTCAAAAATAATGTTAATGACATAGACACTTCACCACTTTTGGCAAACGCACTAGTTTGACCAAGGTATTGAGCTGGACAAAATACGCTAATTTATCGTTATTTTTTCAGATAGTTATAATCCCAATGACCCCAGTCCGCTAATAATGTCTAAATAAATTTGTGGTATTTGCAAATTTCCGATATTTCTACGCATTATATCGGTTATAGCAGCATGGGAAATACCTTTTTGCGCACGTATGTGTTCAAATCGATCACCCCAGGCGGCATTTTGTAACGGTATCATCCCGTCATTCTCACCAGCTACCCGTGTCAGATATTTAAACGTCAGGGCATATAACAGATCATCTTGTGCTATGTTCATTGTTGAGGCAAAGCTCTGATAATATACATTGTCCATGTTGGGATTGAACTGATTGAAACTCTGCATTTCCCTTACACTCAAATCTCGAATTACCTCGATTGGGTTTGGAGATTGACCACCAAATAAGAATGAAATACGGTGTACAAGTTTTTTAGTGATAGAATCTTCCGATAGATGTTTTTCTATTAGATAGTCTGCTATTGGTGTTCCCAAATGTGGGGTTGATAGCGTACTTAGAGATGCGACTATTTCATGTCCCCCTAGTGTTTAAATAAAATGCCGAGCGTCTATTCCGCCCTTGGAATGAGCGATCAGATTAAATTTTTCAGCACCTGTTGTTTCTACAAGTCTTAATAGATTTGCTTTTAACATCTGTGCGTTATTGGAAACATTAGCCCAGCCATCTGTTTTTCCGTAATAAAACAGAATGTTGTTGTCTCTAAATGTCTTTGGAATTCTTCCCCAAAACAAACTGTTATCTCTGGCAGATGTACCGTGGATAAGAACGATGGGATATTTTAAGCTAAGATCTGTCATTTGAGAAATATCTTACCAAAGCTATGATTTAAACTCTAATATTGATAAATCCAATCAAAAAGTGTTAATTTTTGAAAAATAATGAAGATTTATACCATGTATGAATATCTAATGAAATCGAAGGAAAATATGGAAGGGTTTCTTATAAAATGGAGGAGTTAAAAGATCTAATCTAAAATCTCTTCGTATGTAAGTGTATTTTTACCTTTTAGTACACTGATCTCTACGAATGTCGGTGCTATTCCTTTGCCATTAGGACGGTACATAGAATAGATATAATACTTGCCGTTTGTATAATTAGCCCTCAATGTATCACCTTCATACCTGTCCACTAATGGCGAGTGAATCTGTATGCGTTCATCCGGTTTATCATCCCAAATTCTCCCTTCAATAAATGTTCGTTTATCTTTCTCGGAGATGGACAGTTCAAATTTATGTGTATAGTCTCTAAAACCACCGCTTTGGTTGAAAGTGACCTCGAAATCATCATGCAGTATGACCTGATGTTCTTTTAATATTTCTCTCGCTTCGGATTTGGAAAATAATAGGTCATCCATGATGATGTATGAAGTGAAAAAAAGAAACGGTAAGATTAAAACTATCGAAGCAATGATGCCAGTTTTTTTACGACCTGATTTTTTCAAGATCCAATAGAGAAAATATATAAATAGGCATGGTACGCAAAAAAATAAAAGAAAGATCATGAAGTAAAATATGTGATCCATCCCATTTAGTTTTTGCTGTTTATTTGAGTATTCATTTCCGAAATTACAAAATTTACAATAACAATATGGGGTTACTCTTCATTGGATTCACACATAAGCCTATCATTAATACATATCTTCTTCATCAATAAAATTATAACCATTATTGATCAGCAACTGGAGATATTCATCGAAACTATCCGCTATGACGCAAAACTCATCGGGATCATGCACGAAACGTACTATTTGCCCTTTTTTACCTTTTTCTGAAGGACTGAAATCTACGAATAATTGTGAAGTGCCACCGTTGTTCATACAGTCGGAAAAATGAAGCCATTTTAAGTTCGCTGATTTATCAGTAATCTTGCTATCAATTTCCACGTGGTCATATTTCCGATCGATATAATCAGCATAATAGGTATGTGCAATAGATTGATTTTCGATCATCTCTTTAGAAGAAAGTAGATAATATGGATACTCATTTAAGTCAGACCCTAGAAAGAAGAAAGCTATTTCCTCATCGGCGTAGGTTCGCCAATAGGTCCCATCAACATACTCGAGCAGTTCTACGAGTGCTTGGGGGATATCTGAAAATATCTCTTTGAGCTTCTCCAGATCTGTTTTATTTGCACCATGTTTAATCTGTTCAAAATGATCCCAGGCTTCCTCGCCATTGTTGTCATAGTAAGTCTTTTTTAAGCCCAATAGATATTTTTCCGCTATTTCCATTTATTTTTCTTCTAGTAATGTGAAGTTAATTAAATTTTATGAGGCAATAAAAGCAAATACTGTCAATTTTCCTTTTCTATCTAATTTTTATAAAAAGCGGTTAAATTTACAATGTTATGCAAAATAAAAGATCAAAAATATTTTTGTATAAGCCTTAAAAAGGTAGTTGCAATTAATTCATTAAATGGTTAATTTAATGAAAATTTTAATTATGAGATCTAATAGCCTATTTATTTTCCTTGTTGTTCTTCTAACGACGATCTCGAATCGTCTGTATGGTCAACAAAACTTTAACTTTTCATTTGATAAGCCCATTGGTAGCCCTTGGTTCAATATCGGAGACACTACCGCCTTCAAGAGCCGTATCAATCAGAATACATATTACAGTGCAAAGGGAGCACTCCAGATTGAAAGCATAAAGAAAAATAAAGGATTTGGTGGAATCATGATGTGGTTGCCGTCAAATTTAAAAGGCGATTCCATTGAGGTATCTGCCATGATCAAGCGCGAGAATATCACAGAAGGATCCTATGCTGCGATGATGTTGCGAATAGATCCGAAAGTCTTTTTTGATAATATGGCTAATCGTCAAATTCGGGGAACAAAAAATTGGGAAAATATTAAGCTGAAGACGAAGCTGGTACCCGACCAAACCGAAGGGATATCCATTGCATTTTTTCTGTCTGGGGAGGGCAAGATGTGGGTTGATGATGTACTTATTACTGTCGATGGTAAAGATATTACTAGAGAAATGGGAATATTTGTTCCGTTTGCAAAAGGGATTAGTGACCCTGTGAGTTCAGGTATTTCTGATTTTAACAATACGGCTGAGATTGATCAACGCTTGGTGGATTTGGGAAGAATCTGGGGCTTTTTGAAATATAAGCATCCAGCGGTAGCACAAGGGAAGTACGATTGGGATCAACAGTTATTTAAGTCTATGAATACTGTTATTATGGCAAAAGATAATAAATCCATCGAGTCGCATTACGCAGCGCTGCTAGATAGCCTTGGTACCACAGCCAATTATGCTAAACCACATGTCGAAAATGTCGTTCATGAGGTAGATTATAGCTGGATTGACGGTCTTCCTTTTAACGATGGCCTCAAGGATAAATTAAGACGTATTCGTTATAGTAGTTTCGATCAGCATCATTATTTTGATTTTGCTAAGGGTGCAGGCAATGTTCTTTTTAAGAATGAAAAAAAATACGAAAATGTATATTCTGCGGATGCGGGATTTCGTTTGTTGACGCTCTTTCGCTTTTGGAATATGATTGAGTACTTTTCTCCCTATAAAAATCTGACGGATCCCAAATGGGACACTGTATTAAAAATCTCGGTACCGGAAATGATCCTTAGCCGGGATGATAGATCTTATGGCCTTTCACTGTTGAAGATGGTGTCACGTGTTAAAGATGCGCATACAGGATTATGGAGCATACCTAAAGGCTTAGTAGGTTTTTATGGTAAGTACCGAATGCCTGTTGAAATACGCATGATAGAGGGAAAAGCCGTGGTGACTAAAGTCTTTGACAGTGAGAAATCAGGAGATAAACTTAGGATAGGGGATGTGTTAATCACTAAAGAGCATAAAAAGGTGGAAGAAATCAGAGATTCCCTATGGGCTTATATGAGCACACCAAATGAAGCGGTTGCCAATCGTGATCTGGCGCGAAAGCTTGTGACAAGCAATAGCGAGATTGTGCGCTGTGAGTTAGTACGTGATGGCCAGCAGATTAAAGTAGATATTGCTGCAATACCCTCTGGCCAAATTAAACCTGCTTCAAGAGATACCGTGCCTTTTAAGATGATGGACAATAATATTTTGTATATCAATCACAGTTTGCTGCGTGGTAAGATGATCACAGAAAATATGGCAAACTGGAGCAAGGTAAAAGGTGTTGTGATTGATGACCGCAATTATCCTGGTGATTTTTTAGTATTCAAGCTTACACCCTTGTTGTTAACCAAGCCTACTGATTTCGTTCGTTTTACCAGCACGAGTCTTCAATATCCCGGCACTTTTGTAATGAGCAGCCCATTACAAGTTGGGGAGAATGCCAATGATTGTTATCAGGGTAAAGTGGCTATTCTGGTCAATGAAGATACGCAGAGTTCTGCGGAATATCATGTGATGGCTTACCAGGCCGCTGCCAATGTCAAGGTTTTCGGATCACAGACAGCGGGTGCAGACGGTAATGTCAGTTATATTGATTTACCAGGCAATCAAAGGACAATGCTATCTGGATTGGGTGTATATTACCCAGATCAGCGTGAAACCCAACGTGTCGGTATTAAAATAGACCAAATTGCTAAGCCAAGTATTAAAGGTGTTCAGGAGGGTAGAGATGAGGTATTGGAGAAAGCTTTGGACTATTTAAATAAATAGGTCATTTTTAAAAATATCCTGCCAAAGAACTGGAGAGTTTTGTCAGTAAGGGGAGAGAAGAGTGGGGGTCTTTCTAAAAATAAAAATACTTGATAGAATATATTATTAAGACATTCTATCAAGTATTTTTATTTGAAGGGTATTACAAATTAAATGCCTGTTCTTGTGCGGCCATAACGCGTCACGTTTCTATATCGAATTACGTTTTTTTCCGTCACTAATTTTTTCTTCAAACTCTTTTAGCCATTGAGCATCCACTTTCTTAATTGCTTTCATTATAGTATGCTCTGGTACTTCCATCTTTAATTCGTAAATGGCTTCACCACGATTTCTAGGTTCTTTATCATTTTCTGATTTCCTAAAAGTATTTGTGTTCTTTACTAATCCCTTTAATAAACCACTTGTCCAATCTATAGAGGTTTCTAAGTTCAAAATTGGCGGCAGTTTTGAAATTATATCAGAATTAATAAACTGACTACCCTTTGGGAAATTTTTTATAATAATTATAACATAAGCGTTTATAAAACCGGAAATTACTTTTGTTTTTTCATTTGTTGTCTTATGTTGTATATATTGCTGTGTTTCAATATTTACTGTATTCAGCTCGAATGGATGAAAATTGTCATTAATAAAATCTTCAATAATTCTGTTAAATATTTTAGATATATAGTAAGCAGCTTCTATCGAAACTTTTTTCTTTAATGAAGAGTATTTTATATGATACTGATTAAGTAAATTGTCTATATCATTCGCAGAAAGACCTAAATGTTCTCTTGCGATCTCAACATTCTTTAGAAAAATAAGAGGTATATTCATGTTGTTTAAATAAATCCATTTCCATTTTTTAATATTATTTTGAAAAATGGAAATGGTTGTTTATATTTGCTTTATGTTAATTGCGACAATAAGTGTGGGAGTAGTCCTACACTAACGATGTCTCTCGTTTGAGAAAACCGGCAAAATTTTACCTGCGAGAAGACTGCGAGTTCGCCATTCTATTGGATTATTTTTATCTTTACCGATATTTAATAGCCAATAGGGCGAGCTTTGCATCAGTCTTTTTGGAGGTGAAGCAGAAAAATCTCTTGTAGATTATACTGCTATAGGGTTTCCTGCCGGTTTCCCTCAACCATATAAGCAGCAAGGTTCGCCCTATTGGTTTCTACCACTCCGAACTTCCTTAATTGGAGAGTCACATCGTTTTTATAACCAAAATGGATTATGACAAAACGATTCAAAGACCGCCAAAAACACCATGCTTACCCCAAAGAGGTTAGCATTCGGTTTTGCTATTCAATTTTAATAAGTAAGATTATTCGGGCTCCAGAATAATCGGTTAAAAACAGTATAAAACCAAAATAGGGGATAGCGGCATCCGCATATAGTCTGTGCCGAATAGGTATAACTAGAAAAGGCCCTTAGACTAGGTTTTTCCCGATCTGTATTTGATACACTACACCCTTAATTTTGTGTAATTAATAAAATTGCTCTTTTCGAGACTTCTAACACCTTAAAAGTAGGATTTTATTTTTAAACAGCAAAATTAAAAACTATATTTTTGTATTGTTATTCTATATCGATAAGGTCGGGTTTTTATTTCTTTCCGAGAGGAAGCGCCATAATGACCTCTAGAGATAACTTGTAACCAATTTTTAGGCGTTTTTCGGATCTGTTAATTTTCTATTTGTTGATCAGTAGTGTTAAAAAAACTCTGCTAATGACAACCCTTTTTAATGCGAAAAAATCGCAAAGGGGGAAGCTATGCCCTTTTCATAAGATAGAGCAGGGCTCAAGTCATCTTTATGAACCTTAAAAATGAACCAAAAATATATTCCAGTGCTACCCTTAGAGATAGCATTTTATGAAATAAACGACAAAGGATATGACCCTTTAAAAGTGATACGAGACTTCTGGGCCAATTACCACATTAATGACTGCTATGATAATATCGAATTAGTGATAGAAAAATATAAGTATGTGGTAGAGGTGCCTAATGTCTTCGATGCCAATAAAAAGCATACATTTTTTCTTGATCTATTGCGTTTGCTTGTTGCATATTATCAGGTACACAGTCATGCTATAAAACTTGATGATATCGGTTTCTCCTGTTTTAAAGTATCGGAACACTATAAAGAAGATCTTAAAATAACTAAGCGTATCCATGATTTTTTTGGACCGGCTGTAAACCTGCCTTAACAATAAGCAGATGACAAATAGATCAAATCTGGTGTCTGCCTTATTGGATAGGGTAGCACATCCGGTGTCCATGAATGGCGTTGGAAAAAATAAATTAAAAAAAGTTCAATTCACATGGGATAGAAAGGCCCCCTTAGATCGTATAGTGTATCGTCTGAGGCAGATCATTTCGGCATTTACCACTGCGCCGATGCCAAAGAGTTTAAAGGATGTTATAATACCGTTAGCGCTGAAGCTACACTTTTTGGTTTTTAATTTTATTATTTGTTTTTCAAAGACGTTGAAGAATAAACAAGCCCTGTTTATTTTGGTTTGTTTGTTTCATATGTTTAGTTTATCAGCTCAGACGCCCCGCAGGGATAGCGGGGTCGATGGGCTTTCTATCCAGCCTTTGAGAGTAGGAGACAGTATTCCGGCATCGCTGTGGGACGTTCCATTGCCAATTATAAATAGTAAGGATATCGAAAATGTAAAAACATTGCGCGAGTTTCAGAATAAAAATTTGATAATCATTGACTTTTGGACCGTATGGTGTGCCCCTTGTATAAATAAGCTAAAGGATCTATCTTCACAAAATCATTTGATAGATAGTGATGCGGTGATCTTGCCAATCACCATGAATGACGCAAGATCTACCTTACGGATATTACAACAGAACGACATCGTTTTCCCTTGTGTATATAAAGACACACTATTCACAAAATATTTTCCGCACGTAAGTGTGCCGCATCAGATCTGGATCAAAGATGGGCGGGTAGCGTATATTACCGATGGAAATTTAACGTCCATTGCCACCATCAACAATCTGGTGCGGGACAAAGCTGTCCAACTCTTGTCCAAACCATCTGAAATAAACCGTAAAGATCTGGAAACTTTATCCGCACAGGATGCTATTTCTATCAAAACGGATAATTTGATCTTTGGTAGTTATTTTTCTAAAGCTTTGCCTTACAGTGTGTTTGCAGTAATAAATAAAAAACATTCATTGATTTTATATAACCATTCTATTCTGGGATTTATACACTATGCGAATCGTAAAGAAATACCATTTGTGGGGATCCGTAATAGGGTAATATGGAATATTCCGGATTCATCGCGATATCGTATGGAACTGCCTTTAGAACTTCTCAATACAAAAAATTATGAACTTGAAAGGCGTCTGCGCCTATGGAAAGAAATCAATCTGTATTGTTATTACCTGAGCAGCCACCAGGTGCTGGACGAACAAGAAAAAATGGATCTATTCAGAAGGGATTTATCCAGATTACTTCTCTCAGAATTTAACGTAAATGCATACGTTGCGGATCGAAAAGTTGAAGCCTGGTGTCTATATGTGAGGGATGCGATACTTTTTAAAAAATATTGGACGATGGACAAAGCTGCTGGAAAAACGCTTGCCGAAGAAAGATCCTATAAACTGATCAATCGGCCCTTTCAAAGCCTTGTTTCACATCTTGCAGCTAGTAACTATAGGGATAGTTTACCCATTGCTGACCTTACTGGATATAAGGGTAACGTAAATATTGAGCTCCATGCTGATCCTAAAAATCTCCTATCAGTTGATGGGGCACTTCGAGAGTTCGGGTTGGGAATAAAAAAGGATATGACAGTCTTACCTATGCTTGTGATAGAAAGGAGGGCTGGAAATGATTAGTTGCAGATATGTTGTTGTTGTCATATTAACCTGTGTATGTTTTATAGTCAATGCACAATGGGATATTAAAGGAAGGGTGGTCGACGAAAAAACGAAAGAGGGGATCGCAGGGGGTACTATAAAAAGCTTACAGTCAGTTATTTTGGCAAAAACGGGCGCCGATGGGGAATTTAGTTTTTCGACGCTTAGGTATGATACGGTATGGATATCGTCTGTAGGGTATAAAGGCAGGCGAGTTGTAATTGACGGGATACGGAATAATTTCCTGATAAGCCTGACACCTGAACTGGTTATGATGGATGAGGTGCAGGTTAATACAGGCTATTATTCACTACCTAAGGAGCGAGCTACCGGAAGCTTTGATTATATAGATAATAAGAAAATACAACGGAATACATCTTCAACTGTGCTGGAGAGGTTAGAAGATATTGCACCTTCTTTACAGTTTGACAAGAGACGTATAAGCAATATGAGTGGGGACAATGGTCGTGCCACTATGCGATTGAGGGGCACAAACACCATCTATGCTGATGGCTCACCTCTGATTGTACTTGACAACTTTCCTTATGACGGTGATATCAATGGTATCAATCCAAATGATATCGAATCTATCACGGTACTCAAAGATGCTGCCGCAACTTCGATATGGGGTGCCAGGGCTTCAAATGGTGTTATTGTAATGACATCAAAAAAAGGACTGAAAGATCGACCATTGTCTATCGGATTGAATGTCCTAAATTCTTTTTCATCTAGACCAGACCTGAAATATGGAAAGGAATTTATAGGAGCTAAAGACTACATTGATCTGGAACGGGATTTTTTTGAAAGAGGAATCTATGATGCGCGGTATAATGACGCCAGTAAACCACCATTATCTCCTGTAGTGATGTGGTTATATCAGCACAAAAATAATAAACTGAGTGATGCGGAGCTTAATCAGCGATTAAATGACATGGCAAAGATAGATGTGCGTGATGATGCCAAGCGTTATCTGTATCGACCGGCATTTTATCAACAGTATAATCTAAATATGCAGGGCGGCTCTTCAAACCTTAGCTATTATTTTTCGGGCGGATGGGATGGCCAGCGCCTCAATGATGTCGGTAACAGCCAAAAAAGAATCACCTTTTCATCTTCAATTAGCTACACCCCTTTAAGACAGCTGAAGATTGATTTTGGATATGGTTTTATGGTAAATAATAGTGTGTCAAATGCTGTGGATTTTAGAAATTTTTCATACCTCTATCCCTATATGGCATTGAAACAAGAAGACGGAGGTTCTGCGGCGGTACTTCGTGATTATAACTTGGAATATGTGGCGGACGCTCCTGCCTTTGGATTGCTGGATTGGGATTATAGGCCATTGGATGAGCTCAAGCTACAGGATAAGCGTGCAGACCTGTCTGAGAATAGGTGGTCTCTGGCAATCAATTACAACATTATGAAGGGAATACGTTTGTCACTCAATCTACAGTCATTGAAGGCATTGACAAACTATCGGAATTTAGAAAAAAAGGAGAGTTACTATGTGCGAAATTTGGTCAATCGTTATACACAGGCAGAAGGGGACAGGATATTTCCCAATGGAGATATACTTAGCCAAAGCAGGCAGCAGTTGTTGTCTAGATCAGGAAGGCTGCAACTCGATGTCGACCGTCAATTTGGCCCTAACCGAATTGTTTTTCTCTCCGGGATGGAGCAACGTGAAGTTGTGAGTAAACTGGATGATTACACGCTATATGGTTACGATGACCAATTGTTAACCTCGCAGATGATATTGGATTACACAGAGGTTTACCCACTTCGTCCACAGTCGTCCGGGCGAATTCCTTTCCCGATGAGTACACTTAGGGAAAATGTCGACCGATATCTTTCCTATTACGCAAACTTAGGTTATGACTGGAAGTCTAAATACTTACTTTCGGGGAGCATACGCTGGGATGCATCAAATTTATTCGGAGTCAATACGAACCAAAAAGGAGTTCCTCTCTGGTCTACAGGTCTGGCCTGGAATATGGGGGAAGAGAAGTTCTTTAAAAATGATATTATACCGTTCTTGAAATGGCGGGTCACTTATGGTAAAAACGGGAATATTGATAGAAGCATGACTGCTTATCCGACGATTTCATATAGCGTCAACTCCACGACTAATTTACGCCAGGCGCTGGTAACTTCGCCCGGTAACCAAAATCTGCGCTGGGAGAAGGTTGCTACAATGAATATAGGAATGGATTTCAGGATAAAAGGAAAATTCAGCGGATCGTTGGATTACTACCGAAAAAATTCAGCCGATCTTATTGGTATAGACCTGATCGATCCCACAGTATACTATGGCGGTTCTCAGGCTAAGTTAAAGCGTAATTATGCCAAAATGAAAACTACAGGGGTAGACTTGACTTTGAGACATGCTGAGATTGGAAATAAAATTAAATGGTCCAATGATTTTTGGTTATCAAGAACAAGTAACGTAGTAACTGACTATTATGGTGATAATACGGTCTCTGTCCTGGGGTATACAACAGGTATGGACAAGCGCCCTCTAAAATATAAATCGCTGGATGCACTATATAGTCTGCCATGGGAGGGGCTGGATCATAATACCGGAAATCCACTAGTGGACAATAACGGTATGGATACAGAGTATACAAAATATATAAATAGTCTATCCATGGATGATCTCATTAACCACGGTAGTAGTGTGCCGCTCTGGACAGGTGCCTGGAGAAATAACCTTAGATGGAAAGATCTATCGCTTAGTTTTAATATTGCTTTTAAACTTGGTTATTTTTTTAGGCGCAATTCTGTAGAATATGGCCTGCTGCTGACCAACGGTAAAGGGATGCATGTAGATTATTTAGATCGCTGGAGACAACCTGGGGATGAACTAAAGACCAATATACCTTCAAATCCTTTTGCCAATGTAGCAAATAGGGATGTCGTTTATACGCAGTCTGAAATTTTGGTGGAACAAGGGGATCATATTCGGATGCGGGATATCCGGGTCGATTATTCGTTGTCCCACTTTTTGAATACTCGATCAAAGATAAATGATCTGTCGATTTATTGTTATCTGAACAATATAGGGATCCTTTGGCATAAAAATAAATTGGGTTTGGATCCAGACTATCCGTCAGCTTCTTTTTATCTAGCGCCACGGATATTTTCTGTAGGAATAAAAATGAATTATTAATCTTAAAGGAACGGATATAATGAAAATTCAAAGTGCAGTATTAATTCTGCCCGTTATCGCTGTTATCTTATCGATACAGGGTTGTAAAAGGGATTGGTTGGAGGTTCGATCTTCTAAAGGGCTCGTAATCCCCAGTACACTTTCTGATGCAGAAGCTATTTTAAACAGGACGTCAATTATGAATGCAAGCAGAGCAATACCTTTGGGTGATATCGCTGCTGGTGATTTTGTGGTTCCTCCTTCCTATTGGTCTAGTTTGGTTCCATGGCAAGCTAACGCCTACCTCTGGCGGGACGAAATCTTTATCGATAATGCTGGATTGGAAAATTGGGGAAACTCTTATCAGCAGATATATTATGCAAATCTGGTGTTGGATATCTTGGCAAAAATTGAAAGAAATAGTGACTTAAAGAAATATAATAATGTCCGCGGTAGGGCACTATTCTTTAGGTCATGGGCATATTTTCAACTGGCGCAAGTATATTGTTTCACATACAGCGAAGAGAATAAGAACGCTCAGGGCTTACCACTGCGGGATGGTACTGATCTTGACATAAAGTTGCAGCGTTCAACGTTGGAACAGACTTATCAACAAATAAAGATGGATTTGAAAGAAGCAGTATCTTTATTGGATAATACATCTGAAAATATTTATCAGCCCAATAAAAAGGCGGCCCTAATGATGTTGGCAAGGGTTAATCTGATTATGCAAGATTTTGTGGATGCTCTAAACCATAGTGATCAGGCGATCAAGATTGACGGCGCACTCCTGGATTACAACAAACTGAATCTCTCACTGGCTTATCCGTTTAAAGAAAACAATAAGGAAGTGATATTTTATACCTCGATGAGTTATGCCCAGATCATGTCAGATACCCGTATTGATGTTAATAGAGATCTATTGGACAAGTATGAAGATAATGATCTTCGCAAAATAGGATTCTTTACTATGAAAAATGGAAACTATAATTTTAAGGGATCTTATCTTGGATCTGGAGTCTATTTTGGGGGACTTGCGACAGATGAACTCTATCTTATCCGCTCCGAATCGTATTTGCGCACTGGCGACCCTGAGAAAAGCTTGCTAGATCTTAATCACTTATTAGCGCATCGGTATTCGGATTTTAAATCTATAAGAGATTTGTCAAATGTCGAGTTATTGAAGCGGATACTTTTGGAAAGAAGAAAAGAGCTGCTTTTGCGGAGTATTGCTTGGTCGGATTTAAAGCGTCTTAATCTAGAAAAGGAAACTGCGAGAACAATTAAAAAAAGTTTTGATGGCAATACATATATTTTGGAGCCCAATAGTAAACGGTATGCTATGCCGTTTCCAAAAGTTGTGACTGATCTAGGGAAGTATAAATAAATAGGGCTATCAATCAGATACCTCCTTTGGCATTGGAGGTATCTGATCTATATTTAGGGATTAATTTTCGTTACGGAATTTTGCATCTTCGAAAGGAACAGCCCCCCCTCGGAGTTGTGTGTCATTGATATGTGTAGCTGGCGGAGTCCCGTTGGGGTTTGATTCCAATTGTATCTCACAGACAATCGGAAGTTCTTCCTCGCTACAGCCGCTTGTGGGAGAGGTAGTACCTGTATTGGAAATATTTCCCGATGAATCTACCGGATACCACATTAAACCAGCTCTATCATATTGTTCAACAAACTTAAACGAACTAAAACCAACTATTGCAGCTCCGGCTAACCCCACCATTGCATGCTTTTTAATGAAAGATATTGCTTTCATTTTAGGGCCTTTTTTATAATAGCAAAAAAAGATTACCTCAAAAAACTTTAATGATGACCAATAACTTTCTTTAACGAGGTATATTGGTCGCTAATACCTCGGGATCTGTTTTTACGGGCTGTCCATCACGTATCATAATTTAAACTGCACCGGCCCGGCCGGGAAGACAGCAAATCGCATTTTGTATTTCTTGACGCGCTCCAAGATGATCGCATAGATCGGAGTACTTAACAACAGAGACCTGACGGGAAATAAAACCACCTGCTTTTTGTATCGTTTAGACTTGGCCATGGGGGTAGTTGGGCCACTCAAGTACCACCCCAATATGGATAGAAACAACAATAGCAGATTGACAACAAGGTGCCAGCCCCAGGATAGTCTGCTCAGTACCGAGGCGCAACCACAGGGCTTTTGCGCGTACAGTCCTGCAACGCCCAGACCGATATAGATTGTAAAGACCGTTAATAAGATTGCCGATAGAAAAAAAGGATCCGGTAATATAAGCTTCCTAATCTTGAATGAACCTATTGCTAAAAGCGCCACGATGCCCATTTCCACCAAAGGCAACAACCAAACCAAGATCCCTGCCCACCAGTCCGGAAAAGGCTGCTTTGTCAAGGCCATGCGGAAACTTTGCAGATCCCATAGCTTGTCGAGCGCGACCCATGCCCAAAAGAGTATCATAAAGACACGGATACTGGTGGTGGTGATATGTAAAGCTCTTGTTTTCATTTTTTTATGCACTATAATTTCAGGTCATACTTTTTGTATAACTATTTAAAAATCAAATATTTGTATTTGTTTTGTCGGTTTTTTATTTCTATTTTAGTATTGCCAATTCAATTATTTCATTCCTGTTTATATATAGCTACCATAAGTAAGCGATATGTACCTGCTGTAAATAGATTTATTTTTTAAATAGCTGTTTATTAGGTATTTATTTTTTATTTAGTCGGTTATATAAACCTTTGTTACACTTAAATGATGAGATATGGGGGAAGATCCTTTTGAGATTTTAGTTAGGGAGCCCGACCGCGGGTTGAGGCTTATTATGGCTAAACATGGTAGCCAGCTAAAAAAGCGAATCAAAAACTTTATCAACAATGACGATGAACTTGTCAAAGACGTGATTTCAGAAACACTGAAACTGCTATTTGTGGAAAGGGAGAAGATTGCTTTGCGTAATGATCCTTTTGTCTGGATGATGGTGATAGCGAAAAATATTGCCCTGAAAATGCGAAGACAGGAAAAGATAGATCGAAAAATGGCAATAGAAGAGCTCCGGAATGAACCTCACAGCAATGACTGTGACGCTGATCTACATTATAGAGAAATGCTGGAAGTGGTCTTATCAAAAGCAGAACAGCTTACCCCCATGGAAAAGAAAATATTGATAGATGCGAAAATAAATGGTCTGGACAATAAGGAATTGGAAATCCGGCATAAATTACGCCCCCAACGGGTCCGAAACTTACTCAGTACGGCACTCGCTAAGATGCGGCGGCTCCTAAAAGGATAATAATACCAACTTATAATTGATTACAGATTACAATCTACGAAAAATGGAACGCGATAATATAAAAGTTCAAGAGCTGATCAAGAAGCAGCTGCTGGAAATAATAACCCAAGAGGAAGAGGCAGAACTGTTAGTTAGAAAAGCATACTATACAGAAGAGGAATATGACGCTCTGCTCATTGAGGGACTCAGAAAGCTGGAAGGTCAGCTGCCCAAAGATTCGCTGGACAATTGGAATCCCGATTTTGATGCAATAAAAATCCACGGCGAGGGTATACGGAAAAAGAAGAAAATAAAGCAATACGTCCAATTTGGATATGCCGCAGCCTTGTTGTTATTTATTGGAGGCATATTGTTATACTTATCTTATCCACATAAAAAAGAGGATATCATATTGCATTTGGAGGGGCAATGTCTTGGCATCGCGGACAACACGGAGATCCCGCTAATTGAGTCTTCCTGTCTCTTATTGGCAACTGACTCAACATGGATAAGGGTTGAGCAGGATACCTTTGGTAAAATAGTACAGCTTGGCGACTTAACTGTCACCCGCACAGAGGAGGGGCTGCTGCGTATTCAGAGAAATCAGATAAACAGTAGTAATGCGCTCAGTTTGAAAAATCTGGAGATTTATACTGGCCCGCGTCAGCAGTGCTTGGTTGAATTGGAGGACGGTACCAGAGTACGGATGAATGCACAGTCCCGGTTAAGCTATCCACTTCAAAAAGGGGGGGCGACAGTCGTATATATCAGAGGGGAAGCGTATGTTGATGCCAATAACCGTTATCGTGGTGTTCCGTTGATTATTGGCACTGAAAAAGGCAAAGTGATGGCTAATCGTGCTGACTTTTTGATCCGTTCATATAACAATGAAACCAAGACAATGCTTAATGATGGAAAGCTGGAGGTTTATTCTCATAGCTTGAACAAAACGCGGTCTATAGTCTGTCCTGGTGATTTCGTATATATTGGGGCTAAATATGTAGGTAAAAATCAGCTTCCTCGTGATACAATGACCTATGTCGCAAATCTGGATTTTGAAGAAGCAAAGATGTGGACTCGAAAAATCCGGATTTATAGAAACATGCCTTTATGGGCCTTTGTGGATGAAATGAGCCGCTGGGAAGGGTTTACGATAAAAAGATGGGACTGCATTCCAAAGAACAAACTCATTTCGGTATCTATCTGCTACCAAAGCGGCAGGGAGGAAGTATATAGCGCAATTCGACAGGCAGGTGTGCTGCTGCATGAAGAGAAAGGGATGATAAGCTTCTGTCCCGAGGATAAACGCGATAGAGTAGCCATGCGGCAATTAGATAGGAATGACAGGAAATTAAAGTAAGAAAGGAGCAAGTAACATGGGCAGCAAAAAGCAGTTTATCGATGAAGTATTCACTACTTTTGAAATCAGTAGCCTGATCGAGCGACACAAATGCCGTGCTACTGGAAAGGTGCGTTTTAATAGTCGGAGCGAAGCAAGCTTCTTTATGCATTGGTTAAAATGGCGTTATAAGAAGTGGAGGCTTAGACCAGATAGGCGTAAGCGTAATTTTAATAAGGGACAAGGAAGGCCTAAGCAACGTTATGTGTATAGCTGCACTCATTGCAACGGTTATCACATTACAAAAGAAAATCCCTATGATTTCAACAGAAAAAAAGAAAAATACCAAATGAAATACTTTGAATAAACAGCAGTTTATATGAAAATTCATAGAAAATTTTGCTGTTGCTTCCAGTTATTTCATTACTGGATTTATTTCGTCGCCGGTTTTTTCAATTTTATTTTTCAAACATAGAATATTTTGTACATTTGTATCGAATAAAATCGAAATAGAAATGGCAGAAACTGTACAACCAAGAGCTCCAAAGACAACTGATAATAATGCGAATCAAACTCATTACTACAAAACATTGGTAGTAGCTATCGCTTTAGGTTTAATAGGCACATTTATCCGTTTTGTACCGGATGTATGTACTGCACTGGGACAACAAACATTCTTGTTCTCCGCGATAGCAAATATCTCATTGATCGTAGGTTCTCTTATCGCATTTAAAACTGTTTTTGGTATTTTGGGATTTGGAAAAAACCGTGACTAACTAAAGTCGTTTAAAATATTGAAAGCCTCAGTTTTGCTGAGGCTTTTTTTGTATTGGCGCGGTAGCTGGCAAATAAAAAAAGGCATCAACTAAACAATTGATGCCTTTTGCTATGATTGATGATAGACTATGCAAATAATGACCATGTACCCCATGGAATACGGGCAAGCATCAGGATTAAGCCGATGATGTAGAAAATCACAACAGTTTGATTTGCTTTTCTGGAATTTTCCATCTTTTTAGCTTTTGAATAACCAATGGTGATCAATACAATGGCAATGATCATTGTCAATGGGTGCTCAATGATTTTTAAACGTAATGTCGGATCTTTCATCACGCTGCCAGAGATCATCGATGGGTACTTCAAAACGAAGTATAAAATCAATCCCACCAATAATTGAATATGCGATACGATAAAACCTAATAAGGCAATTTTACGGTTGTAAGGTTTGTTGCCTAGATAGTTCATTAAGGTGATCACAATAGATATCACCAGGGCTAGCAATAAGACAATTGCTATTGTCGAGTGTAAGTGTAACATAAAAGCTCTCTTTAATTGTTTCCTAAGTTAGCAAAGATAAAAATATAATGAATGTATTTGTTAAAAATCATTGTTCTAGTAGAAATACTTCCGCAATTGGGTTGAACAGGTACATGCGTTTGCTGGTCAGCTCCATGCATTTATAGCGTTTCCGTATTTTCTCGATCCGCTGAAAAGACCGCCCGTTCTTCAATTTAAAAAAATGGCCATCCTCCAATGCTTCTACCGTCAGTGCATTGCTTTTTGCTTTGTCATAAGCTTTTAACGTACGGAATAGATGAAGATCTGTACAGCTTGATGCAGCCGGATTCTCCATATAACTGTGTATTGCGCCGCTTATGTCAGCCGGAAAGATATTTAGTTTTAAAAATGGATCCATTAGCTCCTTAAAATGTTTTTTCCATTCAGCCCCATGTGGTTTGACACGGTGCTGATGCTTGTTCCAAGTCTGTAGATGTGCAAATTCATGTATGGTTGTGATTAGAAAGGAATAGGAATTCAGATCATGATTGACCGAAATACGGTGTGGACTGCCCCTAAAAGGAGCACGGTAATCGCCCAATTTGCTGCTACGGGAACGGGAGATCTTAAACAGGCACGCTGTATGATTGATCCAGTTAGATATGATCGGCGCAGCTTCCTCAGGCATGTATTTTTTAAGGGTAGCACTGTAATCTTGCATGCTGTAAAAATAGTTATTTATTCATGCTTACCTAATAACGACGCGACATTATTTTGTCACAAGCAAACATGATACTGTCAAAAGATAAGGTTTATATGTTTATAGTCGAAGTAGCTACTTGTCGTATATTGCTCTTGATAAGATCAAATCATTGTATCAAGGGGGCTAATCTGCGTAATCACTGGTAGATAAAATACCATTGATGATTTTTTAACTGTTAGTTTTTAGCTATTATAATTAGTTTTATTTGGAATTTTGATATTATTTTTAGTATTTAGCAGTAGTGAATTAATTAAAGCACTAGATGTTTAAACCCGAAACAATTTTTTTTGAAACAAAATGCATTGAAAACGTCTGATTTTTAGGTAAATTACCTACTAAAGAAAGGACCATAAAAGATACGATACAATCCGGATGAGGAACGGTTTTCCTCCCAACTGTAACAATAGACCTTTAAGAATATGCTAGATACCTTACATATTAAGAATTACGCCCTGATCAATGAATTGGAAATCCAATTTGATAAAGGGTTGAATATGATTACTGGGGAGACTGGAGCGGGTAAATCCATTATTATGGGAGCACTTTCCCTGATTTTGGGTAATAGGGCGGAGGGAAAACACTTTTTTGATCCGTCTAAAAAATGTGTAATCGAAGGGGAGTTTAATATCGGAGCTTATCAATTAAATAGTTTCTTTGAGCAGAATGACCTTGACTATGCGGATCATACGATTATCCGACGGGAAATAACACCAGATGGTAAATCCCGTGCCTTTGTAAATGATTCTCCGGTTACATTGGTGATACTTAAGCAATTGGGAGAGCAATTGATCGATGTGCATTCACAGCATGCGACTTTACAGATCAATACCGAGGAATTCCAGTTTTTGGTAGTCGATAGTGTAGCGGATTCATTTGCATTGAAACAAAGCTACAAGGAGAGTTATATGTCCTATAAAAAGGCAAAGCGCGAACTTGAGGAGCTGAAAGAAACGGTTAAAAAGGCGGCTTTAGAACTGGATTATTTTCAATTTCAATTTGATGAGCTAGATGGGGCGAAGCTCGTGCCTGACGAACAGGGGACACTTGAGCAGCAACAGCGGCAATTGGAGAATGCCGAGGATATCAAACGGTCCTTAAATGCGGCCTCCCGTCTGTTAGAAAACGAAGATATAGCCGTATTGACACAATTGAAAGATGCTATGTCGCAGATTGAAGGAATATCTTCATTTCTGCCCGAAGCGGCCGATCTAGCTGCACGGGTAAAGAGCACCTTGATCGAATTAAAAGATGTGGCTGCGGAGTTGACTTCGCTCGAAGAGGATACTCACTTGGATGAGGGTACCTTACTGGAGATCAATGAGCGATTGAGCCTACTGTATTCGTTGCAGAAAAAGCATCATGTCGACTCAGTGGAGGAACTCATTCAATTAAGAGATGATCTGGAAGCAAAACTATTGGCTATCAATTCCTCCGATGAGCAGTTGGAGCGTCTGGAAGCAGAGGTTATAGAGAAGCTGAAAGTTGCGCTACACAATGCGAAAGAGCTTTCAAGCGCACGCAGATTAGTATTGGATACAATAGCCGGAGAGGTGCAAAATACGCTGTTGAATGTCGGTATGCCAAATGCGGTACTTCAGATTGTATTAGAGCCACTAAAAGAAGGAGAGATGCGTGAGTCTGGAGTAGATACCATTCATTTCCTATTTTCAGCGAATAAAGGACAGGCTTTGCAATCCATCCATCGTGTGGCTTCAGGCGGAGAGCTTTCCCGTGTGATGTTGGCCATAAAGTCTCTGGTTGCCAAAACTTCGGCTTTACCAACAATTGTTTTTGATGAGATCGATACTGGAATTTCGGGAGAAGTCGCTTTGCGTGTCGGTGAGGTCATAGAAAATTTAGCCACAAATATGCAGGTAATCGCGATTTCGCACTTGCCGCAGATTGCCTCAAAAGGTGCTGCGCATTTTAAAGTATACAAGGAAGATAGGGCTAACCGTACTATATCGAATATCGTTCGTTTAGATCAATCCGGAAGAGTAAAAGAGATTGCACAAATGCTGAGTGGTGCAAATCCTACGGATGCTGCACTAGAGCATGCGGAATTGTTGTTGAAAGGGTAGGTACGAAAGTAAATTATATAGAAAAAAATAGCCTCGGACTTCTATTTCAAGGCTATTTTTTTTTGTTAGTTACCGCCGTTATCGGCATCTGTAAGTGTAACTTTTGCATACATGTTTGGAGGGGGAGGAGGAGTGCCGTTTACAGGAGCTCCGACATACGCGGCATTAATAATAACATACCCAACCTCATAGTCAAATGTATAACTGTAGTTACCAATATATTCCGCTGGAATATTCGTGTATGATGTAGCATGTCCTTTGTTTGGATCATAGTTGAATGTTATTGCAACTCCTACATGACCATAGTCAAAATATTGAGCATCCAATTCATCAAATTTAAGTTCATGGCTAAAGTTAGATGGGTTATTGTTGTTGCGGACCCAGCCATTTGAAGGAACTGGCGTAACATAACTCACTCCGGGTAGGTAATTTGTAACATACTCCTTCTTGCAAGAAGAGAATGAAACCAAGGCTGCGGTTCCAATTAAAGCTGCTAATAAAAGTCTTTTCATATCGTTTGTGTTATTTGTGACAGTTTTTTTATTATAGGACGATAAAATAGTGTAAAAGTTTAACGTCAATCTTCTTTACAACAAAAAATGCACCATTATGGTGCATTTTCTGAATTTATTTCGAGTACAGCAAGCGATTATTTCTCCGCTGTATCTTTTGAAGACTTCGGATCTGAACTAGAGACCTCAATATCTTTGGTTTCCGGATTAATGCTCACCGTTAAAACTGAACCGGTTTGGACATTTCCTTTCAGAATTTCTTCTGCAATTGGATCCTCCAGATATTTTTGGATTGCACGTTTTAAAGGACGTGCACCGAAATTACTGTCATAACCTTTATCTGCAATGAAACCTTTCGCTTCATCCGTCAAGTTAATGGTATAACCCAAATCTGATATTCGTTTAAACAATGACGTCAATTCAATATCAATGATCTTAAAGATATTTTCTTTTGTCAACGAATTGAAAACAATAACGTCGTCAATACGGTTTAAAAACTCGGGCGCAAATGCTCTTTTTAGTGCAGTTTCGATTACTCCACGGGAATGCGCATCCGTTTGTTGCGATTTTGCCGCGGTTGTGAAACCAACGCCCTGACCAAATTCTTTCAATTGACGTGCGCCAATGTTGGAGGTCATGATGATAATGGTGTTACGGAAATCTACTTTACGGCCCAAACTGTCGGTCAATTGACCTTCATCCAATACTTGCAACAACAAGTTGAACACATCTGGATGTGCTTTCTCAATCTCATCCAAAAGCACTACAGCATAAGGTTTGCGACGTACCTTCTCTGTTAACTGTCCACCTTCTTCATAACCGACATATCCCGGAGGCGCTCCTACAAGTCGCGATATCGCAAATTTCTCCATGTATTCACTCATGTCAATCTGAATCAGTGCGTCCTCAGTATCAAACATAAACCGCGCAAGCTCTTTCGCTAATTCTGTCTTACCGACACCTGTAGGTCCCAAGAATATAAAGGAACCGATCGGTTTTTTAGGATCTTTCAGTCCGGCACGTGTACGTTGGATGGCTTTTACCAATTTGCCAACAGCGTCATCCTGACCAATAATTCTTCCCTTCATCAATTCACCCATATTCAACAGCTTTTGGCTGTCAGTTTGGCTGACACGTTGTACAGGGATACCGGTCATCATCGCGACAACTTCCGCTACATTTTCTTCGGAAACAGTATATCGCTTAGATTTGGTTTCTTCTTCCCAGGCAATCTTTTCTTTCTCCAATTCCTCGATAAGCTTTTTCTCTGTATCGCGTAACTTGGCAGCTTCTTCATATTTTTGACTGCGTACTACTTTGTTTTTCTCCAATTTGACCTCCTCGATTTTATTTTCGATGTCAATAATGGATTGTGGAACATGAATATTATTTAAGTGTACGCGTGAACCAGCCTCGTCCAAAGCGTCAATCGCTTTATCCGGTAGGAACCGATCCGTAATATATCGTGTTGTCAGGGACACACAGGCTTCGATTGCATCCGGAGTATAGGTCACATTGTGGTGATCCTCATATTTCTCTTTGATGCGATTCAAAATCTCTACAGTCTCATCATGTGTAGCCGGTTCAATCGTCACACGTTGGAAACGACGGTCTAAAGCGCCATCTTTTTCAATATATTGACGATATTCGTCCAGTGTAGTTGCACCGATACATTGTATTTCTCCTCTTGCCAAGGCTGGTTTGAACATATTGGAAGCGTCCAAAGATCCTGAAGCACCGCCAGCACCGACAATGGTATGTATTTCGTCAATAAACAAAATGACATCCGGTGATTTTTCCAGTTCATTCATGACCGCTTTCATGCGCTCTTCAAATTGACCCCGATATTTTGTGCCCGCAACCAATGAAGCCAGGTCTAAAGTAACCACACGCTTGTTGAACAAGACACGGGATACTTTGCGTTGCACAATACGTAGTGCCAATCCTTCCGCTATCGCTGATTTACCTACTCCGGGTTCACCGATTAATAACGGATTATTCTTTTTACGACGAGAAAGAATCTGTGATACACGTTCGATTTCTTTTTCACGACCTACAATCGGATCCAGCCTACCTTCTTCGGCAGCTTTGGTCAGATCTCGGCCAAAGTTGTCCAATACCGGTGTTTTGGATTTGATATCCGAAACCTTTTTAGGTTGGATATATTGGTCATCCTCAGCAAAGTCATCATCACCGGTAGGAGAGCCCGGAGCTTCATCCTTGATGGTGGTTTTATTTTGCTCTACTTCGGCTTTGAAGATGTCATAGGTCACATTATATTGCTGTAAAATTTGCGAAGCGATATTATCTTCATCCCGTAAGATAGCCAATAATAGGTGCTCGGTCCCAATAATGTCAGATTTGAAAATCTTCGCTTCCAAATAAGTAATTTTCAGAACTTTTTCAGCTTGTTTAGTTAACGGCATGTTGCCAATAGGTGCACGTGATACAGATGCCCCCTTCACTGCGTCTTCCACAGATTGACGTAGGGCAGTTGTGTCAATGCCTATGTTTTTAAGGATTTTGATCGCCATTCCATCGCCTTCACGAATCAAGCCGAGCAACAAGTGCTCTGTGCCTATATAATCGTGACGCAATCTCAAAGCTTCCTCTCTACTGTACGATATAACATCCTTTACGCGCGGTGAAAATTTTGCTTCCATTGAATACCTTTCTGTTTTATATTAAGGATATATAAATGTAGTAAATTCTACATTTCAAACCTTAAAATTATTTTAAATAATGTCATCAACAATTAAGCCATGACCATTATACGTCCAAAATGTCAGTATAAAAGATTACATTTGTATGTTAATATAATAAGAGTTTTCCAATTTTTTTAAATTTTATGTCAGACGAGAAGATTATTTTTTCGATGGCGGGTGTCAATAAAATCTATCCGCCTCAAAAACAAGTTCTAAAAAATATCTATTTATCTTTTTTCTATGGTGCCAAAATCGGCGTGATCGGTTTGAACGGATCCGGGAAATCTTCACTATTGAAAATTATTGCGGGTTTGGACAAATCTTATCAGGGCGAAGTTGTGTTTTCTCCGGGTTACTCTGTGGGATATTTGGCACAGGAACCCCAATTGGATCTCGAAAAGACCGTTCTTGAAATTGTACAGGAAGGTGTTGCCGAAATCACGGCAACCTTAAAAGAATACGAAGAAATCAATGAAAAATTCGGCTTGCCTGAGGTCTACGAAAATCCAGATGAGATGGATAAACTGTTGACTAGACAGGGCGAATTGCAAGATAAAATCGACGCAACAAATGCCTGGGAAATTGATTCCAAATTGGAAAGAGCAATGGATGCCTTACGTTGTCCGGAACCTGATGCTAAAATTGTCAATTTGTCAGGTGGTGAGCGCAGACGTGTAGCATTATGTCGCTTATTATTACAGGAACCAGATGTCTTGTTGCTCGACGAGCCGACCAACCACTTGGATGCAGAGTCTATCGACTGGTTAGAGCAACATTTAAAACAATATAAAGGAACAGTCATTGCTGTTACCCACGACCGTTATTTCTTGGATAATGTCGCAGGATGGATCTTAGAGCTGGATCGTGGTGAAGGTATACCTTGGAAAGGAAATTACTCCTCTTGGTTAGACCAGAAGGCTAAACGTCTGGCGCAGGAAGAAAAACAGGAAACCAAACGTCAGAAAACATTGGAGCGTGAGCTGGAATGGGTACGTATGGCTCCAAAGGCTCGTCATGCCAAATCTAAAGCCCGCCTTCATAATTATGAGAAATTGGCTTCTGAGGAAACAAAAGAACGCGAAGAGAAATTGGAATTATTTATTCCGCCGGGACCGCGTTTGGGTAACTCTGTCATCGAGGCAACCGATATCTCCAAAGCTTATGGCGACCGTATTTTATTTGAAAATTTAAGTTTCATGTTGCCTCCTGCCGGTATTGTTGGTATCATCGGACCAAATGGCGCGGGTAAAACAACCTTATTCCGTCTGATCACGGGACAGGAGACGCCGGATACGGGATCGTTCAAAGTGGGAGAGACTGTCAAATTGGGGTATGTCGATCAGATGCACCATGACCTTGATCCTGAGAAATCCGTTTGGGAAAATATCACTGGCGGTAACGATAACATGATCCTGGGCAATCGCTCCGTAAATTCCAGAGCTTATGTATCTAAATTTAACTTTAACGGTGCTGACCAACAAAAGAAAGTAGGTGTACTTTCTGGCGGAGAACGCAACCGTGTCCATTTGGCGATCACGCTAAAGGAAGGATCAAATGTGCTCCTGCTCGATGAGCCGACCAATGACATTGATGTCAATACATTGCGCGCGTTAGAGGAAGGTTTGGAGAATTTTGGTGGTTGTGCTGTGGTCATATCCCATGATAGATGGTTTTTAGACCGTATCTGTACACATATTCTCGCTTTTGAAGGCGATTCTCAGGTTTATTTCTTTGAAGGTAACTATACCGAATATGAGGAAAACCGTAAAAAACGTTTGGGTGATGTAACTCCACATCGCATTAAATACAAAAAATTGGTGAAATAAAAATGATCATGGAAGGCGGAAGGCTTTTGGCGGCCATAATAGACCATGCAATTGATGGAATTATTACCATAGACAACAGGGGGAATGTCGAAAGCATTAACCCTGCTGCCTTAGAATTGTTTGGATATAACGCTGAAGAAGTAATAGGACATAATGTGTCAATGTTAATGCCTGAGCCCGATCGGGGTAATCATGATAACTATATTCATAATTATCAAACCACCGGCCATAAAAAAATTATAGGGATCGGACGCGAGGTGATGGGGCTAAAGAAGAGCGGAAAGACATTTCCGTTTCGCTTGGCAGTGAGCGAAGTCTGGCTTAAAGATAAAAATATTTTTACAGGATTTATCCATGATCTCTCCCGTGAAAAGGCAGCAGAAGATATGCTAAAACAGCATGCTGCCGAATTGGAACATAAAGTCAGTGAAAGGACACGTGATTTGATATCGCTGGTTTCCGAACTGGAAAAAGCAAAAGCAGAAGTTTCCAAATCTCTGGAAAAAGAAATCGAACTTAACCAGCTTAAATCCCGATTCGTCTCCATGGCTTCACATGAGTTTCGCACACCACTGAGCTCTGTCCAATTGTCGGCTTCTCTGATTGAAAAATATGCGGACCGTCCCGATGATAAGGCCAATATTATCAAACATACCAACAAGATCAAGGGGGCAGTGCAGCTTCTCACCAGTATATTGAATGATTTTCTCTCACTGGAAAAATTAGAAGCGGGAATTGTGGTCATGAACAAACAGTATATTAATCTGGTTGAACTGGCGGAAGAAATCACCGAGGAGATGCAATTGATCTGTAAGAAAAATCAGCATATTGTCTACCAACATACGGGGGAAATCGGACATTTTTCGCTGGATCCGAACTTGTTAAAAAATGCGCTGGTGAATTTGATTTCCAACGCCATCAAATATTCGGGTGAAGATACTTTAATAGAATTTACAACCTGTATCGATGATAAGGGCTGCTCGATCTCCGTTAAGGATAATGGTATAGGTATTCCTAAAGAGGATCAAGTGCATTTGTTCGAACCATTTTTCAGAGCACATAACACCGGAAATATTCCGGGGACTGGACTGGGCTTAAATATCGTAAAAAGGTATATCGAGCTTATGGAGGGTAAAATGGAATTTGTTTCGGAAGTGCATAAGGGAACATCATTTAAAGTCAGTTTTGATAAGATTTAAATACTATCTGAATTGATGGTGGAGCGATAGGCTTGTCGATCATAAATGGAAAGGATTTGTGTATTCAAATGACTATAAAGACGAAAGAAGAACTGAGTGTAAAAAGTTAATTGAAAGCAATGACAATAGACACTCATCAATAATTATTGAGACATGAACAATAAAAAGACTATTCTAATCATTGAGGATAATATTGACATTAGAGAGGGGACAACTGAGATTTTAGAGTTGACAGGACGGTATGAGGTGATTACAGCTGAGAATGGTCGGGTGGGAGTTGATTTGGCAACTCGACATATTCCTGATTTGATTCTCTGTGATATCATGATGCCAGAATTGGATGGTTATGGTGTACTATTTATGCTGAGCAAGATAGAAAGTACCGCAAAAATTCCTTTTATTTTTCTGACCGCAAAAGCCGAACGCGCAGATATGCGTAAGGCAATGGAGATGGGGGCGGATGATTACCTGACCAAACCTTTTGATGATGTGGAACTGATGAACGCAATTGAGGTTCGTCTGAAAAAGCATGAGCAGTTATCCGCAGATTCGGGTGAGGAGTATGATTTGAACCTGAGTGAAGAGGAACAAGTTTTATTGCTACAGGAATTGCTCGCCAATTCACGTGTGAAAACGGTAAAAAAGAAACAGTCAATCTTTGAGAAAGACGATTCACCTACGTATGTTTATTATGTCAAATCGGGGCAGGTTCGTAGCTTTAAGTTGTACAAAGATGGGCGGGAACTATCGACAGGGATTTATATAGAAGGGAATTATTTTGGCTATGCTTCTGTACTGTTGAATGAAAACTATGAAGATTATGCGGAAGCTGTTGAATCCAGCGAAGTTATTTTAATCCCAAAAGACGCCTTTTTGGAGCTCCTATGGAAAAAACCTGCTATAGCTAGCAAATTTATTAAATTACTTTCGGTGGACCTTCGTGAAAAAGAAGAGCAATTGTTGGGCTTCGCATACCATTCTGTCCGCAAACGTGTGGCCAATGCACTGATCAGTGTAGCCGAAAAAAACGGAATCAATATCAATGAGGTCAATGCCTGTACAATTGATATTACCAGAGATGGAATTGCTTCGATAGCAGGTACGGCAAATGAAACAGTTTCACGTATGCTTTCCGATTTTAAAGAGGAAAAGCTGATCTCGAAGGAAAAAGGAAAGATTTACATCAATTCGATCAAAAATCTAAGGGATGTAAAACAATAACAGAAATAAATTGAATAGTCAGTGCGCTTTGCGCTTGCGATACAAAATATCTACAAAAGGGCCTGTCCGAGCAATTCGGACAGGCCCTTTTCCATAATTGTGATATATATCATTGTCAGGTATGGTCATGTATCATGTTTTTGGGCCTAGCGATGATTTACTTTTGTTTTTAGGATAAACTTATATAGGGTTGATTGTAGAATTCAAAATGAAAGTAGTTGTATATAATGTGAGGTCATTTGAAAAAGAGTTTTGGGCATTGGCCAATGCAAAACAGCATGACCTCACCTTGATTTCAAATGGATTAAATCTCGAAACGCAAAATTATGCGCGCGGAAAGGATGCGGTTGTCATCTCTGGGGGAGATATTTTGGATGATAAAATGCTACTTAATTTAAAAAAATTAGGAATTAGTAAGATCATGACAAGAAGTAAGCATACATCGCATATTGATTTGGTCAAAGCGGGTGATTTGAGAATTCAGATTGCCAATGCGCCTTTTGAGGATCAAAGCCCAAAAGGACTGGCAGAACAGACTGTTCGGAATCTCAATCTTTGGGGAATGGAAAAATGTGTCGGTAAAGCGTGCTGTTGTTTGAATGACTGCGCAAAAAAATAACTTTCAATGAGTACACAGGAAAAATCTATGGAGGAATTGGTGCAGAAATACAATGTCGCGGCGCCACGGTATACCAGTTACCCGACAGTTCCATTTTGGGACGAGCGAACATTTTCTACCGAAGCTTGGAAGGATCAAGTATACCGTACTTTCCAGCAGTCAAAAGATAAGGGACTGAGCCTATATATCCACCTGCCCTTTTGCGAAAGTCTATGCACATACTGTGGTTGCAATACACGTATCACAAAAAATCATCAGGTTGAGCTGCCTTATATTACGGCGCTCCTGAAGGAGTGGGAGATGTATCGGGCTGTTTTCAAAGGGGAGAAACTGCTCGTCTCAGAAATACATCTGGGCGGCGGCACACCAACTTTTTTTCAGCCGGAAAACTTAAAATTCTTGATTGAGGGGATTCTGAAAGATGTCGATGTCACAGCAGATCGTTCTTTTTCATTTGAGGCACATCCCGCGAATACCAAAACAGAACACTTACAGATTCTTTTCGACCTCGGCTTCCGTCGTCTCAGCTTAGGGATACAGGATTTTGATCCATTGGTGCAATTCATGATCAATAGGCAGCAGACCTTTGAAGAAGTTGAAGAAGTGATGCTGAATGCAAGAAAGATCGGTTTTGATTCCATTAATTTCGACTTGATTTATGGTTTGCCTAAGCAGACTGAAGCATCTGTGCAGGATGCCATTGAAAAATGCATGCTACTGAAGCCAGATCGTATATCTTTTTATAGTTATGCCCATGTTCCTTGGTTGAAGCCGGGACAGCGGCATTATACCGAGGCAGATCTGCCGAAGGGTACTGCTAAATTAGCACTTTATAATCTCGGGAAAAAGCTGATCCTGGCACAGGGATACGCAGATATCGGTATGGACCATTTTTCGAAAAAAGACGATGAGCTCTATCTGGCTTTTCAGGAGGAACGCTTGCACCGTAATTTTATGGGTTATGCGGATCGGTTTAACCCTTTATTAATTGGTCTTGGTGTGTCTTCAATCAGTGATGCTTGGGCTGGTTTCGCACAAAATGTGAAAACAGTTGAGGAATATCATAAGTTGATCGCATCGGGTGTGTTGCCCGTAGTGAAAGGACATATCCTTAATGTGGAAGATTTGGTCATAAGACGCTATATCCTCGATATGATGTGTAAAGGTAAAGTGCAATTGGATCCTACATCGGATTTAACCGAACAGATTAAGGAGGAATTGTCCATATTGGTCCAGGACGGCTTGGTTAGCATAGCGGGTGAGCTGATTCAATGCACTGCCGTGGGGCGTTCATTTCTACGGAATATTTGTATGGCTTTTGATCAGCGTTTTTTGAAACTGCGTACAAAAAAGCAATTATTTAGTGAAGCAATTTAACAGGGATATGCCGGCAATAAAGGAAGAAGTACAACGAATCGAAAAATGTTTCCACTGTGGAGACAAAATCGAAGAAACAGGTTACCGTCTCGATGATCATGATTTTTGCTGCCTCGGATGCCAAACAGTATATCAGGTTTTGCAGGATGGGGGGATGCAACAGTACTACCGCTATAACCAGCATCCGGGGAAATCCAATAAAGAAAAACAAGCGGATTTTTCGTACTTGGATGAACCACAGATTGCTGCTAAATTAGTTGATTTTAAGGATGATAAAATGACTATCATTACTTTTTATATTCCCGCTATCCATTGTAGCTCATGTATTTGGCTATTGGAAAACCTCTATAAGCTAAATCCAAATGTGCTGCAGTCCCGTGTGGACTTTATGAAAAAACAGGCCAGTATTACCTTTAATCATACGTTACTTCCTCTGAAAGATTTAGTTTACCTCTTAGTGAACATCGGCTATGATCCAAAAATTACTTTGCAGGATGTCGTTAAAGAGGGGAATATGAATAACCTGAATCCCTTGGTTGCTAAGATTGCAGTAGCCGGATTCTGTTTTGGAAATTCGATGTTATTTAGTTTCCCGGACTACTTCGGTATGGGGGCATTTGAAAAGCAATATGCGAATTTTTTCGGTTATATCAATTTAGCTTTTGGGTTGCCGGTTTTGTTGTATTGTGCTTCAGATTACTTTAAGTCTGCCTATGTCAGTTTGAAACAAAAAAGATTAAACCTGGATGTTCCGTTGGCCTTGGGAATATTGGTTCTGTTTCTACGTTCGGCCTTTGAGGTGATGACCCAGACAGGAGCCGGTTTTACAGATACTTTGTGTAGTTTGGTGTTCTTTATTCTGATCGGAAAGTGGGTACAGCAACGCACTTATTACCACATTTCTTTTGAAAGGGATTATCGGAGCTATTTCCCCGTTGCGGTAACTGTGCTTACTGAAAATGGGGACAAGCCCGTACAATTGGCGGATATTCGTACCGGCGACCGTATCCTCGTACGCAACAATGAGATTATTCCGGCAGACGCCATAATATTAAAAGGCGATGCAGCAATTGACTTTAGTTTTGTAACCGGCGAATCAAGTCCTGTGAGTAAAACCTTAGGGGAAATTATTTATGCTGGGGGACGTCAGACAGGGGAGGCAATCGAACTGGAGGTCATAAAGCCGATTTCACAGTCGTATCTGACCAAATTATGGAATAATGAAAATTATAAAGATTATGATAAGCACTTTCAGACTTTTGTAAACTTTATAAGTAAATATTTTACTGTTGTTTTATTGGCGATCGCTTTCTTTGCAGCGCTTTATTGGGCTATGAATGGAAGTGCTAATCGGGCCTGGGGAGCTTTTACGGCAGTGCTGATTATTGCGTGCCCTTGCGCATTGGCGTTGAGCTCTCCATTCACCCTATCTGCGGCATTAAGTATTTTCGACCGAAATAAATTTTATGTTAAAAATACCGCTGCAATCGAACAGATGGCCACAATAGATACACTCGTTTTCGACAAAACAGGGACTATTTCTTCGCCCAAAGCAACTTCTATTTATTTTGAGGGAGCACTTACAACGAATGAAAAAAAGCTGCTCAATGCAACATGTCGAAATTCTAGTCATCCGTTAAGCCGTGAGATCGTGAAATGGCTGAATGTATCATCGGATATTCCGATGACAAACTTCAAAGAGTTTCCCGGAAAAGGAATGACGGCCGAGCTTGCAGGGCAGGTGGTTAAGATCGGTAGCGCCAATTTTTTGAATATAGGAAACATCAAGACCGACGGATCCGTCGTATTCGTACGCATCGGTGATGAACTGAAAGGATATTTTACCATGGAACAGGCATGGAGAACTGGCTTGTCGGCATTGATCGAAGATTTCAAAGCTCGTTACGACCTTCATCTGATATCGGGAGATAATGACCGGCGTCTGGATGCACTAAAATTGATTTTTCCCTCAGCGGCCTGCTTGATGTTTAACCAGTCGCCAATGGAAAAACTGGGGCGCATTCAGAAATTTCAGCAGGAAGGAAAACATGTCTGTATGATCGGTGATGGATTGAATGACGCCGGAGCATTGCGTAAAGCTGATTTGGGAATTGCAGTAAGTGATGATATCAATAACTTTTCGCCTGGATGTGATGCTATTCTTGATGGTGAGTCATTTTCAAAATTATCCGATTTCTTTGCTTTCAGCAAAGATGCTGTAAAGGTAATCCATATGAGCTTTGGGATATCCTTGCTCTATAATATAATCGGGCTGAGTTTTGCCATTCAGGGGATTATGTCGCCCTTATTTGCCGCAATCTTGATGCCGATAAGTACTGTTACGATCATCTCTTTTACCAGCTTAATGACAAGATGGTATGCAAAACGTCATAAACTATAGTTGTTATGGAAATCATGTACATTCTAATCGGTTGTAGTGTCCTATTGGCATTGGTATTTTTATGCGCTTTTTTCTGGGCGAATAAATCGGGGCAGCACGACGATACTTATACCCCTTCGGTAAGAATTCTGTTTGATGATGAAATAACAGAAGAAGAGGGAAAATAGATTAGTGTTAACTAAAACGTTATCGTAATTAAATCAATTACTTTTTTTTGTAATTAAGGTTATTATCAATAAAATTGGGGATAAATACCAATTTGAAATAGAAATACATGAGTAATAACCCATTTTCATTAAAAGATAAGGTTGTCGTTATCACAGGAGGTACGGGAATTCTAGGTGAGGCATTTGTGGAAGCACTGGCTGAAGCAGAGGCCAAAGTTGCTATTCTTGGACGTAACCAGCAGATCGGAGCTGAGCGTGTGCAGCAGGTGGAATCCCTTGGTGGGGAGGCCATGTTCGTAGAAGTAGATATCATGGACGAACAGGATATCAGCAGAGCAAAGGATGAAATCCTCGATAAATGGGGGCGAATAGACGGTCTGGTGAATGCTGTAGGCGGAAATATCCCAGGTGCAACAATAGGAGCTGATCAAGATCTGTTTGCAAGTAATATTCAGGATACCATCAAAGCGATCGAGCTGAACCTTTATGGAACAATTATTCCTACACATATTATTGGTCGTGTAATAGCGGAAAGCGGAAAGGGAGTAATCGTAAATATTTCTTCCCTGACTGCGAGCAGGCCCTTCACAAGGGTATTAGGATATACGGTGGCTAAACACGGTATTGATGGCTATACAAAGTGGATGGCAACGGAACTTGCGCAGCGTTACGGTGACCAAGTTCGCGTCAATGCAATTGCTCCGGGTGTCTTCCTGACCAAACAAAACAAAAATCTATTAATAAACTCCGACGGTAGCTATAGTGAAAGAACCAAGCGGATACTCAGCGGAACACCTTATAATCGTTTGGGAGATCCGCGGGAATTGAAAGGGACTTTGATCTATTTGTTGAGTGATGCCTCAGCATTTGTAACCGGAGAGACGGTTTTTGTGGATGGTGGCTTTAATGCATGGTGTGGCGTTTAACGAAATTTTGAGATGAATAAATTAGAACAAACATGGCGTTGGTATGGTCCCAACGATCCGGTATCCTTACAGGATGTTAAACAGGCTGGTGCAACGGGTATCGTGACGGCACTACATCATATTCCCCATGGGGAAGTTTGGCCTCTGGCCGATATTCAGGAACGAAAACGTATTATTGAAGATGCGGGCTTAGTTTGGTCGGTGGTGGAGAGCGTGACGGTTCATGAAGAAATTAAAACAAAAGGACCGAAAGTTGATGAGTATATCGCTAAGTATAACCAGACACTAGCTAATCTTGCGGAATGCGGTATTAAAACAATCTGTTACAATTTTATGCCAGTACTGGATTGGACTAGAACGCAACTGGATTTGGTGATGGCAGATGGCTCAAAGGCTCTTTATTTTGACTGGATTGACCTGGCGCTTTTTGATATTTTTATTTTAAAAAGAGTCTCCGCTGAAAAGGATTATACAGAAGATATTGTAAAAAGAGCAACAGCGCGCTTCGATGAAATATCTGAACAACAAAAAGATAGCTTGTCCAATGTTGTGTTGATGGGGATTCCGGGAGAAAAAAGTGTGGAATTGGATGCTTTAAAAGCTAGCATTGATACCTATAAACATATTGGAAGGGATGGCTTACGTAGAAATCTGGTCTACTTTTTAAACGGAATTTCTGCCGTATGCGAAGCCAATGGCATCCATATGACCATCCATCCGGACGATCCGCCATATCCGATTCTGGGTTTGCCTCGTATAGCGAGCAATGGAGAGGATTTAAACTATATATTGAACGAAGTACCTCAACAATTCAATGGTATTTGTTTTTGTACGGGTTCTTTAGGGGCCAGCCAGACCAATGATTTACCGGCGATATTAGAGCAGGTGAAGGCGCGGGTAAACTTTGTCCATTTGCGGAATGTTAAGAAAGATGCCATTGGTAGTTTCTATGAAGCAGACCATCTGGATGGGGATGTGAATATGTATAAGATTATGCAAATTTTAGTTGCGGAGAACCAATTGAGATCTACAGCAATACCTTTTAGACCGGATCATGGACATCAGATGCTGGATGATCTTCATAAAGTGACAAATCCCGGCTATTCTGCTATCGGTCGCTTAAGAGGTTTAGCCGAATTACGGGGATTGGAATATGGAATTGCCGGTGAGTAACCTATGATAATAATCATGGTAATTAATTTTGTCGGTGATAAGATCATAATATAAAAAAATACAGTCAGGAGATAATAGCACAAGCGATATTTTCCGACTGTATTTTTTTCTTTTCCCTCAACGTAAAAGGGAAGGGTTATAATGAAGATTTTCTTACAATAAGTTGTGTCGGAAGTTCAATGGTTTCAAATTCGTGAATTGGTCTTGTCTGATTGATGGTGTCAATCAATTTTTTGGTTGCTATTTCTCCAATTTCAGTTGCGGGTTGCACGACTGTTGACAATGCAGGATTTAATGACGCTGCGATTTGGGTATTGGAGAATCCAATGACAGCGACTTGAGCCGGAACTTCTATCTGAAGTTCTGCCAGAATTCCCAATGTTCTTGTTGTGATAATATCCGTTGCACCAAAAATTGCATCGATATTTTTGTGATCAAGATATTCCTTGATGATAATTTCTTTTATTGTATTGTCCAAATCAACCACGCTGTTAAAACTACATTCAATGTAGTGATTTTCATTAAAAGGAATGCCTGCATCGGAGAGGGCGGCTTTGAAACCATTTAAACGTTCGACTGCAACCCCTAGGTTTTTCCCCGTAATATGTAATATATTTCGTTTTCCTTGTTGAATTAGATGCTGGGTAGCATTGTATGCTCCCTGGAAGTTATTGACCCCTACCTTGAATGTATCCAATTTGTGGTTGATGCGGTCAAAGATGACAACGGGTA
This sequence comes from Sphingobacterium athyrii, assembly GCF_003071065.1. GTDB lineage: Bacteria > Bacteroidota > Bacteroidia > Sphingobacteriales > Sphingobacteriaceae > Sphingobacterium > Sphingobacterium athyrii. The sequence goes on from NZ_QCXX01000006.1 coordinate 423,590, forward strand.
TTTTAGCTTTAATAAGATCTTTAAGTTCTTCAATATTTGATCCAGAAGATACGGGAGCGATCATTAGCCCGTCTATACCACGCATTCTTAATACGTCTATGCAATTTTTTTCGATACGTTCATCCTCCCTGCTTTGCATGAATATAATATCGTAGATGGTTTGTTGGGAGGCGATCTGGATTCCATCGAGAATCTGTGACACGAAGGTATTGCTGATATTGGAAACAATAACTCCAATGGTATTTGATTTTCCAATTTTTAAACTCCTTGCTAATTTATTGGGATGGAAATTATGTTTCTTGGCATAATCCTGAACCAATTTTTTCGTTGCTTCACTGATTTCGTAGCTGTCTGATAACGCTTTGGAAACGGTGGAAACAGAAATGTTGAGTTCTAAAGCTATATCTTTCAGGGTAGTTCTGCTCATCACGTTGGAGGTTATTATGAGAAGATAAATCTACATAAAAAAATATACAAACAAACTTTTTTTGATAATTATCCAAGATTTATGTTGTAACAATAATGTAGTCCGCTTTATAGCATTTTTATGTTTAACAAGTGCAATTTTTGAGTGTTTTTACTTCAAAAAACTACGTTTCTATCCAATGACTTGGTGTTTGATCTATTTTGGTGTTCTTTCGGCGCCGATTCGAGATCCCCTCGAGATCCCCTTGGGATGGGCTCGGGCTTAAAGGAGTAGGAGCGCAGATGTTAGCATGGTTCAACTGGGCTGCTACTGCTGTTCTAGCGAGTTAGGCTCGGATTCACTACGGATATATGCCACCACTAGCCTCATAGTCTGGTCATTAGCAAGACTGGTTTATACCTAACCCATCTCTATTATTTACCTATACAAACAGCAGACAATGAGGGAAAAGGTAGGTAAACGTAGAGAAAAGCAGGGAAGATAGCAAGAAGGTAAGAAAAAATCCCCGGAAAAAGGATGTTTTTGGCTGCAGAGATACCTGGTCTGGTATTTTTTAAAGATAAGTCCAATATTAAAGTAGTAGTAACTTACTATTAAGTTAGGAATTAGTTAGGTATTCATTAGCTTTTACCTAAAGAATACCTAAACTAAACCTAAACAAAACCTAAGTAAACCCTAACTAAACATTGGATCTTTATCGGCATTGTTGTTGCTGCTTCTGCCTTGTTTTTCTATGGCCCAAGCGGACTGCCGGGCTGCGGTTTGTATGCCTGCCCATGATTCGGTCTCCCTGACCGGGGTGATCCGGCTCATTGGGAGTTTTCCGGTTCTGGTCTTTTGCCTATCCGGCCGGGGTGCGCTCTAGTTCCCCTGGAGGTCTACTGTTATCTAATCCCAGACCTTGCATCGCTGGCTTTTCCGATCGACCGTCTCCGCACCTGTGCTCGATTCCCTTTTCTTTTCCACGGCATCCGCCGCGCCTGAGTTCCGATTTCCGTTCCGGAAAGGACCCGAAATCCTCCGTCCGGGCATCAGGATACTGTAAATAAGGGTAAACCCATGCCCATATGGTTGTTTTTGCATTGCCATGTCCTTTCTCCGGTACACGATTCTCCATTTTTAGGCTTCCTGTACCCTGTTCTGCAAAAACAATCCGTCAAGTTTCCAGCGAGTTAGGGGTAAAATGAAATAAATAAGAACAAAAGGCTTGGAAGTTTGTTAATAAACTCCCTATCTTTGCACCACTCCGCAAGGGAGGAACGGTTGCTTCGAAAGAAGGAATCCTGAAAAAAGAAGGGTTTAACGGGAGTTAGGCGCAGAAACCGGGAAAAGAAAAAGAAAAAAAACTTCAAAAGTTTTTTGGAAGTTCGGAAAAGATTTTTACCTTTGCAGTCCCAACGGAAACGGAGGGAAAACAAAAAAGATAAAGACGGGCCTGGTGCCCATCGGAATATAGCGGATACGGAAGTTGAAGCGCAGAAGTTCTTTAAGAAAACACAATCATGTAAGCGTGACGAGTAGGAGACGAAAGTCATGAACAAATTCAAGAATTGGTTCAATTCGGTCCAAGATCAGAGATATAAAAAAAGAATTCTGATTATGTAAATAGTTGGAATCAAAAACTTCATTTTACAATGGAGAGTTTGATCCTGGCTCAGGATGAACGCTAGCGGCAGGCCTAATACATGCAAGTCGGACGGGATCCATCGGAGAGCTTGCTCAAAGATGGTGAGAGTGGCGCACGGGTGCGTAACGCGTGAGCAACCTACCTCTATCAGGGGGATAGCCTCTCGAAAGAGAGATTAACACCGCATAATATAACTATTCGGCATCGTCTGGTTATTAAATATTTATAGGATAG
>NZ_QCXX01000007.1:0-658 GCF_003071065.1 Sphingobacterium athyrii
CTATCCTATAAATATTTAATAACCAGACGATGCCGAATAGTTATATTATGCGGTGTTAATCTCTCTTTCGAGAGGCTATCCCCCTGATAGAGGTAGGTTGCTCACGCGTTACGCACCCGTGCGCCACTCTCACCATCTTTGAGCAAGCTCTCCGATGGATCCCGTCCGACTTGCATGTATTAGGCCTGCCGCTAGCGTTCATCCTGAGCCAGGATCAAACTCTCCATTGTAAAATGAAGTTTTTGATTCCAACTATTTACATAATCAGAATTCTTTTTTTATATCTCTGATCTTGGACCGAATTGAACCAATTCTTGAATTTGTTCATGACTTTCGACTTTCGTCTGTCTACTCGTCACGCTTACATGATTGTGTTTTCTTAAAGAACTTTTTGCGCTTCAACTTCCGTATCCGCTATATTCCGATGAGCATTGCGCCCGTCTTTATCTTTTTTGTTTTCCCCTCCGTTTCCGTTGGGACTGCAAAGGTAGAAATATTTTCCGAACTTCCAAAAAACTTTTGAAGTTTTTTTTCTTTTTCTTTTTCCAATTTCTGCGCCTAACTCCCGTTAAACCCTTCTTTTTTCAGGATTCCTTCTTTCGAAGCAACCGTTCCTCCCTTGCGGAGTGGTGCAAAGATAGGGAGTTTTCGGGCAAAC
>NZ_QCXX01000007.1:668-418163 GCF_003071065.1 Sphingobacterium athyrii
GAAGTTTTTTTTCTTTTTCTTTTTCCAATTTCTGCGCCTAACTCCCGTTAAACCCTTCTTTTTTCAGGATTCCTTCTTTCGAAGCAACCGTTCCTCCCTTGCGGAGTGGTGCAAAGATAGGGAGTTTTCGGGCAAACTTCCAAGCCTTTTGTTTATTATTTTTTAATATTAGCGTTAACTTACTGTAACATTGAACGATTTATTTTTAAAGACGCCTTCGGCAAACAATTCAAACAGATCAAATCATAGGTTAAATAACCAACAACTTTATCTAAAAACCAACCCGAATCCCAATCATTAACAACAATCCGTTGGCTAAAAATGGATAAGACAACAGCAATTCCCATAATTTTTCTCTTATCCAAAGTGAAATAGAAGGTGATCCTAGATTATTTTCAACAAGACAATATATAGCTAATTAACATCCTTAAGAATAAGAATTCATAAAAACCTAGTTCCATAAAGCAAAAAAAGGTCCAGACATGCGCCTGGACCTTTCTATATGAAATAATCTATGCTAGATTAATCTTCTTCTTTCGAAGCCAACAATTGATCGTATTCTTCACGAGAACCGACAATTAAGTTGCTGTATTGACGGATACCTGTACCTGAAGGGATCAAGTGACCAACGATTACGTTTTCTTTCAAACCTAACAAGTTGTCACGTTTACCAGCGATAGCAGCTTCGTTCAACACTTTAGTAGTCTCTTGGAAAGAGGCCGCTGAGATGAACGATTTCGTACCCAACGATGCTCTAGTGATACCTTGCAACAATGGACTTGAAGTTGCTGGAATTGCTTCACGCACTTCTACAAGTTTTAAGTCACGACGTTTCAAGCTTGAATTCTCCTCTCTCAACTTACGTAAAGAAACAATTTGTCCTGGACGTAAGCTATTGGAATCTCCCGCATCGACAACGACTTTTTTGTCAAACAAAGAATCATTCTCTTCCATGAAGTCCCATTTGTTTACAGCTTCTTTTTCTAAGAAACGTGTATCTCCCGGATCCTCAATGTTAACTTTTTGCATCATCTGGTGAACGATCGTTTCGAAGTGCTTATCGTTGATCTTCACACCTTGAAGACGGTATACCTCTTGGATACCATTCACGATGTAATGTTGCACCGCTGACGGTCCTTTAATCGATAAGATATCTGCTGGAGAAATCGAACCATCCGATAATGGCATACCTGCTTTCACAAAGTCATTATCCTGAACAAGGATATGTTTAGAAAGTGGCACCAAGTATTTCTTGATTTGACCATCACGTGATTCTATCGACATCTCACGGTTACCACGTTTCACACCACCTAATGTTACCACACCATCGATTTCTGTCACGACAGCAGGGTTAGAAGGGTTACGTGCTTCGAATAGCTCGGTTACACGTGGAAGACCACCCGTGATATCTCGTGTTTTACCAGTAGAACGAGGAATCTTAACTAAGATACCACCTTCTTTCACAGTCACCCCGTTAGCAACAGCAACGTGGGCGCCCACCGGTATATTGTACGTACGGATAACCTCTCCGGATTTATCAAGAATCTTGATGGATGGGTTTTTCGTTTTATCACGTGTTTCAATAATTACTTTCTCTTTGTGACCAGTTTGCTCATCTGATTCTTCACGGAAGGTAACACCTTCGATGATTGCATCAAACTCAACTTTACCAGCAAATTCAGAGATAATTACCGCGTTATATGGATCCCATTCTACCAATTTATCCCCTTTAGCTACAGTACCACCGTCTTCAACGAACAATTGCGAACCGTAAGGGATATTTTGTTGGAATACAATTTTATTATGTGCATCAATGATCTTAACCTCACCAGAACGTCCTAAAACGACTTGATGTGTACCATTGTCATTTGTTTGCGAAACGGTACGCACATTTTCAAATTCGATTCTACCATCGTATTTAGAAATGATGCTTGAGTCTGCGGCGATGTTTGATGCCGTACCACCCACGTGGAACGTACGAAGTGTTAACTGTGTACCCGGCTCACCGATTGATTGAGCTGCGATAACACCGACAGCTTCACCCAATTGAACACGTTTACCGGACGCCAAGTTACGACCGTAACAACAAGCACACACACCACGTTTCGATTCACAAGTTAATACAGTACGAATTTCGACACCCTCAATACCTGATTTCTCGATGACTTCAGCGATTTCCTCCGTGATATCTTCGTTTGCAGAAACAATTAACTCATCTGTTTCCGGATGGAATACATCATGTAATGGTGTACGACCCAAAATACGATCGAACAATGGCTCAACTACATCATCATTATCTTTTAATGCTGTTGTGTAAATACCACGTAAACCACCACAATCTTGCTCCACAACGATCATATCCTGAGCAACGTCATGTAAACGACGAGTCAAGTAACCCGCATCCGCCGTTTTCAACGCCGTATCCGCAAGACCTTTACGCGCACCGTGGGTAGAGATAAAGTACTCCAATACGGACAAACCTTCTTTAAAGTTTGACAGGATCGGGTTTTCAATAATCTCACCACCTGAAGTACCGGATTTTTGAGGTTTCGCCATCAGACCACGCATACCACATAACTGACGGATCTGCTCTTTCGAACCACGGGCTCCAGAATCCAACATCATATAAACTGAGTTGAAACCTTGATTATCGTTAGAAAGAATATCCATTACGTGCGCTGTCAATCTATTGTTGATACGCGTCCAGATATCGATGATTTGATTGTAACGTTCGTTGTTGGTAATGAAACCCATGTTATAGTTGTTCATCACTTCTTCAACTTCGTTCGTTGCTTGTTGGATCAACTCAGCTTTCGCAGCAGGAATGTTCAAATCTTCCAAGTTGAAAGAAAGACCACCTTTGAAGGCTGTTTGATATCCCAATTCTTTCATATCATCCAAGAATTGCGCTGCACGAGCCATACCCGTAGTCTTCACAATCTCACCGATGATATTACGCAAAGATTTTTTGGTAAGCAATTCATTGACAAATCCCATTTCTTCAGGAACAACTTGGTTGAAGATCACACGACCCACAGTTGTTTCTAATAAGGTATCAACGATGCTACCATCTTTTTGTCTAACTTTTGTTTTTACTTTAATCCAAGCGTGAAGATCGATTTGCTTCTCATTTAAAGCAATGATGACCTCTTCAGCCGAATAGAAAATCATATCTTGACCTCTTACGATATGATCACCAGCAGTTTTACGGCCTTTAGTAATATAGTAAAGACCCAATACCATGTCTTGAGATGGTACTGTGATCGGCGAACCGTTCGCAGGATTTAAGATATTGTGTGCTGCCAACATCAAAATTTGGGCTTCCAAAACTGCGGCATTACCTAGAGGTAAGTGAACCGCCATCTGGTCACCGTCAAAATCGGCGTTGAACGCTGTACACACCAATGGGTGTAATTGAATCGCTTTACCCTCTACCAAGGTAGGCTGGAAAGCTTGAATACCCAAACGGTGAAGCGTAGGTGCACGGTTTAGTAATACAGGGTGACCTTTCAATACGTTTTCAAGGATATCCCATACAACCGGATCTTTACGATCTACGATTTTTTTAGCTGATTTTACTGTTTTCACAATACCACGCTCGATCATCTTACGGATGATAAACGGTTTGTAAAGTTCAGCAGCCATATCTTTAGGAAGACCACACTCGTGTAATTTCAAGTGAGGACCTACCACAATTACCGAACGAGCCGAATAATCCACACGCTTACCTAATAAGTTTTGACGGAAACGCCCTTGTTTACCTTTCAAAATATCAGACAAAGACTTCAACGCGCGGTTACCTTCAGTCTTAACAGCATTCACTTTACGCGAGTTGTCAAACAATGAATCTACCGCTTCTTGAAGCATACGTTTTTCGTTACGTAAGATTACTTCTGGAGCTTTGATTTCAATCAAACGTTTTAGACGGTTGTTACGGATAATCACACGACGGTATAAGTCGTTCAAATCCGAAGTCGCAAAACGGCCACCATCCAAAGGCACCAAAGGGCGCAATTCAGGCGGAATGATTGGAACAATCTTTACGATCATCCATTCTGGACGATTCTCGATATTTTCACGTGAGCTACGGAAAGCTTCAACAACATGAAGACGTTTTAACGCCTCATTTTTACGTTGTTGCGAAGTCTCGTTAGCAGCTTGGTGACGTAAATCGTAAGATAATTGATCCAAATCAATACGTTTCAACAAATCTTCCAACGCCTCAGCCCCCATCTTAGCGACAAATTTTTGAGGATCGTTATCGTCTAAATATTGATTTTCTTTTGGTAAAGTATCTAAAATATCTAAATATTCTTCTTCAGTCAAGAAGTCCATAAAGTTGATACCATCTTCTTCCTTAATACCAGCTTGGATAACCACATAACGTTCATAGTAAATGATCATATCCAATTTCTTGGTAGGAAGTCCCAATAAATAACCGATTTTATTAGGAAGAGAGCGGAAGTACCAGATGTGCGCAACAGGAACCACCAAGTTGATGTGTCCCATACGCTCACGACGTACTTTTTTCTCCGTTACTTCAACACCACAACGGTCACACACGATACCTTTATAACGGATACGTTTGTATTTACCACAGTGACATTCGTAATCCTTTACAGGACCAAAAATACGCTCACAGAATAAACCATCACGTTCTGGTTTGTAGGTACGATAGTTAATCGTTTCCGGTTTTGTAACTTCACCACTTGAGCGTTCCAAAATAGTTTCTGGAGAAGCCAAGCTGATCGTAATCGAAGTGAAGTTGCTTTTAATTTTATTATCTTTTTTGTAAGACATACTTATTCAAAAGTTAAAGCTTTATAAAGAAGCTTTGAAGGACTGGAGCCCTTCAAAGCCCTAATTGCTTAATTAATCCAATGTGATATCTAGACCCAATCCGCGCAACTCGTGTACCAATACGTTGAACGATTCTGGTACCGATGGTGTTGGAAGATTGTTACCTTTTACGATTGCCTCGTAAGTTTTGGCACGACCAACCACATCATCCGATTTCACAGTCAAGATCTCTTGAAGGATGTTAGATGCACCGAATGCTTCCAATGCCCAAACCTCCATCTCACCGAAACGCTGACCACCGAATTGTGCTTTACCACCCAGCGGCTGTTGCGTGATCAATGAGTAAGGACCGATTGAACGCGCGTGCATTTTATCATCAACCATGTGACCTAATTTCAACATGTAAATTACACCTACAGTCGTTGGTTGATCAAAACGGTCACCTGTTAATCCGTTATACAAATATGTACGTCCGGATTTTGGCAAACCAGCTTTCGCCACCCAGTCTTGTACCTGATCCATTTCAGCACCGTCAAAGATTGGCGTCGCAAACTTAACACCTAATTTTTGACCAGCCCAACCCAATACGGTTTCGTAGATCTGTCCCAAGTTCATCCGTGAAGGTACCCCAAGTGGGTTCAACACGATATCAACAGGTGTACCATCTTCCAAGAAAGGCATATCCTCATCACGTACGATACGTGCAACGATACCTTTGTTACCGTGACGACCAGCCATCTTATCCCCTACTTTCAATTTACGTTTTTTAGCGACGTAAACTTTAGCCATCTGCACGATTCCTGATGGAAGTTCATCCCCGACAGATACTGCGAATTTATCACGTTTGAACGCACCTAACTCTTCATTAATTTTGATATTGTAATTATGAAGGGCCATTTTGATCAACTCATTTTTATCTTCGTCAGTTGTCCATCCCATTGGGTTGATGTTGTTGTAATCTAATTCAGCTAAGATTTTTTGTGTAAACTTAGCGCCTTTAGCGACCAACAACTCTTTATATACATTGTATACACCTTGGCTTGTTTTACCATTCACCACAGTGAATAATTTTTCCACCAAACGCTCTTTCAATGATTTAACAGCTCTATCGTGAGCAACCTCTAGTTTCTCTAAAGTTTTACGTTCAACCTCTTTAGACATTTTCTTCGCACGGGAGAACAACTTCGTATCGATCACAACACCTTTCAACGAAGGCGGCGTTTTCAATGAAGCATCTTTCACGTCGCCAGCTTTGTCACCAAAGATTGCACGTAATAATTTCTCTTCTGGAGAAGGATCAGACTCACCTTTAGGTGTGATTTTACCGATCAAGATATCGCCACCACCAACTTCTGCACCAATACGGATAATACCGTTTTCATCCAAGTCTTTTGTCGCTTCTTCAGATACGTTAGGAATATCAGCTGTCAATTCTTCCTCACCACGTTTCGTATCACGAACTTCAAGTTCGAATTCTTCAATGTGAAGAGAAGTAAACCAGTCTTCTTTCGCTACACGCTCAGAAATTACGATCGCATCCTCAAAGTTATATCCTTGCCAAGGCATGAACGCTACTTTCAAGTTACGACCCAATGCCAATTCACCATTTTCAGTAGCATAACCTTCACACAATACTTGTCCTGGTTCAACTCGTTGGCCTTTTCTAACGATAGGCTTCAAGTTCATACAAGTATTCTGGTTGGTTTTCTTGAATTTGATCAATCTATATGTTCTGACATCATCATCAAATGATACAAGACGATCATCGTCGTTTCTGTCATAACGGATCTTAATTTCATCAGCATCTACATACTCTACCACACCGTGACCTTCAGCATTGATCAAAGTACGTGAATCTTTCGCTACACGACCTTCAAGACCAGTACCTACGATAGGAGCTTGCGGGCGCAATACAGGCACAGCCTGACGTTGCATGTTCGATCCCATCAATGCACGGTTGGCATCATCGTGTTCCAAGAAAGGAATCAACGAGGCCGCAATAGATGTAATTTGGTTTGGAGCGACGTCCATATAATCAAGCATATTAGGCTCGATAATCGGGAAGTCACCCTCATATCTGGCTTTCACTTTTGCATCTTCGAAATTACCTTTGTCATCATACAAAGCATTCGCCTGTGCAATTGTTTTGCCATCTTCATCTTCAGCAGATAAGTATACTACCGGTTCGTCGACCACAACAACCCCATCTTTTACCTTACGGTAAGGAGTTTCGATAAAACCTAAGTGGTTAATTTTCGCGTGTACAGCCAACGAAGAGATCAAACCGATGTTTGGACCCTCCGGTGTTTCGATTGTACAAAGACGACCATAGTGTGTATAGTGAACGTCACGGACTTCGAAACCTGCACGCTCACGGGAAAGACCACCAGGACCTAAAGCTGACAAACGACGCTTGTGCGTAATTTCAGCAAGAGGATTGGTTTGGTCCATGAACTGAGACAACTGGTTAGTACCGAAGAACGAATTGATTACCGACGAAAGTGTACGTGCATTAATCAGATCCGTTGGCGTAAACACTTCATTATCGCGGATGTTCATACGCTCACGGATTGTACGGGCCATGCGAGATAGACCTACACCAAATTGAGCATATAATTGTTCGCCTACAGTACGTACACGACGATTTGACAAGTGGTCAATATCATCCACCTCAGCTTTAGAGTTGATCAAATTGATCAAATACTTCACAATTGCGATGATGTCCTCACGTGTCAATACTTTCGTATCGTCCGGAGTATCCAACTTCAATTTACGGTTGATACGGTAACGACCAACGTCGCCCAGATCATAACGTTTATCCGAGAAGAACAAACGGTCGATGATACCACGAGCTGTTTCCTCATCGGGTGGTTCAGCGTTACGCAATTGACGATAGATATGTTCTACCGCTTCTTTTTCGGAGTTGGATGTATCTTTTTGTAAAGTGTTATATATAATAGAATAGTCCGCATTGTTTGAGTCATCATCTTTCGCTAAAATAATAGACTTAACGCCAGCTTCGATGATCAAATCAATGTGATCTTCTTCTAGAACAGTTTCACGCTCAAGGATAATTTCGTTACGGTCGATAGATACTACTTCACCAGTATCCTCATCCACGAAATCTTCTACCCATTTTTTCAATACCCTAGCCGCAAGACGACGACCAACATATTTTTTAAGACCAGATTTACTAACTTTTACTTCATCCGCTAAATCGAACAATTCCAAGATATCTTTATCCGAATCGTAACCGATAGCACGCAATAAGGTAGTAACTGGGAATTTCTTTTTACGGTCGATATACGCATACATGACGTTGTTTACGTCTGTTGCGAACTCGATCCAAGATCCTTTGAAAGGAATTACCCTTGCAGAATAAAGTTTAGTACCATTTGTGTGTCTACTTTGACCAAAGAAAACGCCCGGTGAACGGTGTAATTGCGATACGATGACACGCTCTGCACCATTTACCACGAAAGTACCTTTAGGAGTCATATAAGGGATAGTCCCTAAATATACATCCTGAACAATAGTTTCGAAATCTTCGTGTTCTTCATCATTACAAGATAACTTTAACTTAGCCTTTAAAGGAACGCTATAAGTCAAGCCGCGCTCGATACACTCTTGGATATCATAACGTGGTGGATCAATGAAATAATCCAAAAACTCTAGCACAAAAATGTTTCTTGAATCAGAAATAGGGAAGTTTTCCGAGAATACCTTGAACAGCCCTTCCTGATGGCGGTTGTCAGAAGTAGTTTCTAATTGAAAAAACTCCTTGAAAGATTCCAATTGCACATCTAAGAAATCTGGATATTCCAATACTTTCTTACTTGTTGCAAAGTTTATTCTTTCTTGTTGAATATTATTGTTTGCCAAGGGAATATGAATTTTAGTTTTAAAAAAACTGCGCTTACATGTATGCTGTAAACCACATGTCCACTGTGCCCAGCATATACACAGCATAGTGGCGTATTGATATAAATAGGAATAGACTCTGACGAAAAATCGTCAGAGTCTAAACCTTTTCGGGCTAATTAGTTGAGATTATTTAATCTCAACAACAGCACCAGCTTCTTCTAATTGTTTTTTCAAAGCTTCTGCTTCGTCTTTAGATACACCAGCTTTCAATTCTTTAGGTGCTCCGTCAACTAAATCTTTAGCTTCTTTCAAGCCTAATCCAGCTAAATCTTTAACCAATTTAACTACAGCTAATTTTTGACCACCAGCTTCTTTCAAGATAACGTCAAATGAAGTTTTCTCTTCTGCAGCAGCAGCACCACCTTCAGCTGGAGCAGCAGCTACAGCAACAGCAGCAGCAGCAGGCTCGATGCCATACTCGTCTTTTAAGATATCAGCTAATTCTTTAACTTCTTTTACTGTTAAGTTAACTAACTGTTCAGCAAGTTGTTTTAAATCTGCCATTTTATTTTGAATTTTTGAATGTACTTTGTAAAAATTGTTAATTAAATTGTAACGAATGATTCTGTTCTAGAGGATTCGTTAACCTCTTTCTTCTAAAGCTTTTACTAAACCTGCAACAGTATTTCCTCCTGATTGAAGAGCCGAAATAACATTTTTCGCAGGTGACTGCAATGCAGCGATAACGTCAGCGATAAGTTCGTTTTTAGATTTAAGATTAACTAATGCAGTTAATTGATTATCTCCTACGAATGCTGTTGCCTCAATGAAAGCCGCTTTTAACAACGGTTTCTCACCTGTTTTGCGCAATTCTTTGATCAATTTAGCAGGTGCATTAGCGACTTCAGAAAACATCATTGTAGACGCACCTTTAAGCGTTCCAAAAATATCTTCTTCTTCAACACCAGCTTCGATCAATGCTTTCTTAATTAAAGTGTTTTTAACAGCTTTAATTTCGATACCTTGCTCAAAACATTTACGACGAATGCTATTCACTTTTTCAACGGACAACTCAGCAGTATCGGTAATATAGAAGTTACCGTAAGATTTAATCTGTTCGGCCAAAGCTTGAACAATTTCTTGTTTTTCTTCTTTTCTCATGATTAAATACCTGCTACTGATTTAGTCTCAATATGAATACCAGGACTCATAGTTGAGGAAATGTGAATACTTTTAAAGTAAGTTCCTTTAGCTGCAGATGGTTTCAAACGAGCTAGAGTTTGTAATACCTCTAATGCGTTATCATATATTTTATCTGCATCGAACGACGCTTTACCAATAGAAGTATGGATGATACCGGTTTTGTCAACTTTGAAATCGATCTTACCACCTTTTACATCTGTTACAGCTTTACCAACTTCTGTTGTAACTGTACCAGTTTTAGGGTTAGGCATCAAGTTTCTTGGACCTAAAATACGACCCAATTTACCAACTTTAGCCATAACACTAGGCATAGTAATAATGATATCAACGTCAGTCCAACCACCTTCAATTTTGCTGATGTAATCATCTAAACCTACGTAGTCTGCACCTGCTGCTTTAGCTTCTTCTTCCTTATCAGGAGTACACAAAACTAAAACGCGAACAGTTTTACCAGTACCGTGAGGTAATGTTGCAATACCACGCACCATTTGATTTGCTTTACGAGGATCTACGCCCAAACGAACGTCGATATCCACAGAAGCATCAAATTTGGTCAATGAGATTTCTTTAACTAAAGCCGAAGCTTCTTTCAAAGAGTATGCTTTACCAGCTTCAATTTTGGATAGTGCCGCTTTTTGATTTTTTGTTAATCTAGCCACTTTTCTTAAATTGATTTCTTAATTAATTGTTCCAAGGAGCATTACCGGATACAGTAATACCCATACTACGTGCTGTACCAGCTACCATTCTCATAGCAGCCTCTACAGTAAATGCATTTAAATCAGGCATTTTATCTTTAGCGATAGTCTCAACTTGTTCCCAAGTGATAGCCGCAACCTTTTTACGGTTAGGCTCGCCAGATCCACTTTTTAATTTAGCAGCATCTTTTAATTGAACTGCTACCGGTGGAGTCTTGATGATAAAATCAAATGACTTATCCGCGTAAACTGTAATGACAACAGGTAATACTTGACCTGGTTTGTCTTGCGTACGAGCGTTGAACTGTTTACAGAAATCCATGATATTCACACCTTTAGCACCTAATGCAGGTCCTACTGGAGGTGAAGGATTCGCAGCTCCGCCCTTAACTTGTAATTTTACTAACGCACTGACTTCTTTTGCCATTTTGTTTTGAATTTAATTTTGTTAAATGTCTGTTAGTAAGTTGGAAGCAAATAACGTAACATTCATCGATCGGGACGTAACACCCCAACCGAGGTGCAAAGTTAATAAGAAGATTTGAATCCTGCAAGTATCTAACTTTTAATTTTTCAGGAATTTAGGTTTTTCTTTGTAAAGGTTCAATCTATTCCGACATCCTTCCATTTGTACTCAATTGCCATCACCGAATAACCTTGTTTCATAATTTTCTCCGAACGCTAACTCCTGTCTCCGCTATTTCCAAAGACATCATCTATTCCCGCATTTACGCCTTGCATAAAAGCATCAAAATTGTTGATCAATGCAATCAAAAAACCGATTATGACCAAAGCATATAGGAGATACTTAACCCTTTCAGATTTTAAAATTTCCATAGCCTAATTTTATTTAAATAAATTATTCATATTATAGACTTTCGCGTATTGTGTTTAAATTTTCACAAGAACAGCAACAAAATTCACCAACACATGCAGCACCACCCCATATATAAATCCATACCTTACCCTTAGAAAAACTGTCAAATATCCAAGGATGATCTGTGGAAGTACATAAATAGGATAAAGAAACCAAATACTCGTATTAATAGGGGCAAAATTTGCTATGTGCACTAATCCAAATGAAATGGCACTTATTGAGCCCAGAACCTTTATTGAAACAATCCTCATTAGAAATTGTTCAATATTCATACCCTTCAGTATTTGATAGGTCAACAAACAGATCAGCAAAAAAGATGAAACGATGGCCAAGGTCATTAAATTCATCTTAAATAAATTCTTAAAGCCTAACAGGGAATAGATTAAAATAACAGAAAGAGATATCGCTATATGCCGTGGATCAAAAGACAGCCACAGACGAAACATAGTCTCCTCCACTAACGGGGCAAAGAAAGCAGCCAATAAAATTATATAAAAGCTATTATTATGCGCTAAAGCCCTGATCGATCTAAACACATCATGATTCAACAGACTTGGCAATTTATAATAATCAACTACCAAAAAAGTATCAACAGATTTAATGATTAACATGAGTACCATGCCAATTCCCATAAATAGCAGATACAAATAACCAACTAACTTTATTTTATCTTTTGTTAACATGGCTGAACGTTAAACATAACAATAGTCATATTAGGAATCAGCCAACATTACTTATTCCTTGTTGAATTGTATCCCTCATTAAACGCTTCGATAAGCGCGCTGCTATTAGAAAAAACATAAACAATGAATGCTATCAATGCTATTATAGCCCCCAATTTTAAAAGTGTTTTAATTTTCATGCTACTTTAGATTTTAGTTACTGTTCCATCATAGACATTTACCGACGGGATGGGCAATTTTTTCTGCTCGTCTACAAACTGTATCTGAGCCTTGGATTGTAGATTTGCGAGCAGACAAATCAGAATAATAATAAACCTTATTCCCATATTGTAGAGAAGCTTCGACTAAGCATAAGTACTAAAAAAAGCAACTATATTGGCCATGGCATGTAGTGCAATCAGCAATAAAATTTTATTCCATTTTCCTTGTGGACGTAATGCCATATAATAATAAGCAAATACAAACCCTGAAATAATAGTTGCAAGTATATACCATATATTATAATAATGAAATAAACCAAAAACAATAGCTGCAATAACAACGCTAATTGAAGCGGAAACTTTTAATTTACGTAATACTTCCAATATAAAAAATTGTGCAAAAAAAGTTTCCAAGATCGGCGCCACAATCACCAATAACACAAATGTAAATGTCAATCCCTGTTTATGATATTCCTCAATATCAGCAAAACCTGGCGAGAAATGATCAAAAAGATAATACGCACCCCAATTTGTCATTTCTTCAATTAAAAAGAATACCAGAAAAAAATACAGATTTCTATGCTTAGGTATTGCTATTACTTTAAAAATATCGCTCATTTTATACAGCTAACATCATTAAATTACGAAGCAGCATTTGATTCCTTGCCAACAACATAATTTAGTCTCCCCCCCCTATCAACGTACTACTTACTTTATATCTAAAAAATAACACCTTAATTAATTGCCGTCAGGCTATAACCCTTTTCTCTAAGTAATGAGATCAACCCCTTTTCACCAGACAGGTGTCCAGCTCCTACAGCAACGAAGCAGCTCTGCTCCTTGACTAAATTCGGAATAATCGTTGTCCAGTTTACATTCCGTCCTGCCAAGAGCTTTTCTTTCTGTTCAGCTGTCATCCAAGTCGGATCCTGAATCAATTCCGTTAACTCGGTTAAGTTTTCATTCTTATAGGCGGCTACCATCTTAGCTGTCAGCTCAGGATACTTATCCAACTGAAACACTGACTCCATAAATAACTTTGGCGTAATCAAATCTTTTAATAGATTGAATTGAAAATCGGGAGTTTCAAGTTCGCCAATTGACTTTCCCTTTATTCTTGCGATCTCTGCCAATTCGGCCTCAAATGATTTGATCTTGGTTGGATCCGGACAGTTAAAACCTTTCATTGCAAATAAGGACATGGCCGTGACAGGCGATACATAATCCAATAGTTTAATGGAAAGCTGCTGAGGCACCAAGATGCTATCCATACTTTTTATATCACTTTCAGTAAATTTTTTTATAAAATCAGGCTGCGGAGCGGCGAAAGCCTGCATGATCTGTAGATTTTCAGGCTTCGTCAGATCAACTTCAAACACGACTTTCTCACTTGAGTTAAGCGCATCCAGGCATTTCTGTTTGATTTCAAAATCGTCAGGACACAACATGTGGATCGTACCAAACAAATAGGAATCGTGTTTCAGGCCATTTCCCGAGATTTTCCATAGCATCGAATTACTTTGCGCAAAGCCACCAGAAGTGACAAAAAAGAAGAGTATTAGGAGAATAAAATATTTTTTCATGTATATTAATATAAGATTATTATTTATTTCTGGCCGCATTCAAACCATCTTCAAATCCTCGAATAAGTTCGCCAACATTAGATAGAAGGTATACACAAAATGCCAAAACAGCTATTATACCTACAAATTTTAAAAGTGTTTTAATTTTCATGATGATTTAGATTTTAGTTTATGTACCAAAAATAAACATTACGATATATTTGTACCACAACCTGTGGTTGTATTGCAATAAATTTCTTTTTTTGGCAAATAAGTAGCAAAATGGCGTATTAATATACGGGATCAAGGCATCTCTTATTACAATAGTTGGGTTGGAGGCATTGGAAGAAATTAAGAACTAGCTACATGGTATTTAGACCAGCCCTTCAGATAGGATATTCTTCGTAATCAGAAATCCGCTAAATTACATAACCTTTTTCAAAACAAAACACCCTCCCTCAGTAGGATGATCAAGTACCAGGTTATCTTTATTCTCTTTATAAATTAAATTTAAAATCATGAAATCACCTGCTGCTGCACCTGAGAAAAAAATTGCAAAAAGTAATAGTGGCAAATTCCCCGTAAAAATTGAATAAATACCTGGCAATAAACCAACTATAATAAAAGGCATAACAAGAGCAAGCATATAAGCCCTAACTTGTAGGGGTTCTTTACAATGAGCATAGGGCGTGAGCATCTTCCATAAAACACCAAATTTTATCGATTTAAAACCCTCTTTGGCGAAAAATGCAAATACAATACCATGAATCAATTCATGAATAACGATACCCGAAACAATAATAATTACATAAACCCACCATACATTAGAATCCTTATCATAAATATTATTTTTCATTATAGAAAAACTTTCCTTTATATCCCATAACAAATAAAAAGGCAGTCCATATAATAAAATAAAAATAGCAAAGAACAAAAAACCAACTACATTGGCTTTATACAAATTAATTAATCGTGGCTCTACGACATATCCTGGATAATTCTCTATTTCACTCATAAATTTCTAGCTTTACATCTGCTTATTATTATCTAAAACCAACACCGCCACAGTGTGGACTTAATTTAATCAAGATGTTCATCATTAAATCACCAAATATAACAACTGCTTTTCAATAGTACTTGTTTGCTCTATAACGATGCATTATAAATCAAGAAAGATAGCATTGTTTATATTTTTTAGATAATACCAACAATGCTATCTAAAATTCATGTTAAGTTAACGCTAAACCTATCGCCAACCCCGCAACAAATCATTAGAATCAACAGAGGTATACCTCCACCATCAAGTTCCTGCATTTCCACTTCTGTAAGTGGAACCAATGACATATTTTCAATTTTCATATTATTACGAATTAACTAGCAACATACATACGAATTTCAGCTCCAATAAAAAAACCAACAGCCATGAACCGAACCCGAATTTTGTCGGATGAGCTCTTGAATGCCGATAATAAAGAAAAAACTCCATGAAAAAAGTTCTCGGTGCCTTTTGAAAACATGCACTTTTAGAAAAAATAAAAAGCGCTATATATGAATATTCAATTTGCTATTTCAATACGCTGTCGTTCAGCAGTATTTTTCCCTATTCTATAACCTATATAAAAAGCTATTAACAATAGAAAACCAAAGCATATAAATGCATCCACATATTTACGTTTTACACTTAATTGAAGAATGTTTTTGTTCACCAATATACTCTCTATTTGCGTTTTTTATGAAATATCGGGAATCGTTCGCATACCACTTTTATTTATAGGTGAAGATCCTCAATATTTTTACTGGCTTGCACTTCCCCCTATTTCATATCCTAAAGCAA
This sequence comes from Sphingobacterium athyrii, assembly GCF_003071065.1. Taxonomy (GTDB): domain Bacteria; phylum Bacteroidota; class Bacteroidia; order Sphingobacteriales; family Sphingobacteriaceae; genus Sphingobacterium; species Sphingobacterium athyrii. The sequence continues at coordinate 16,390 of NZ_QCXX01000007.1, forward strand.
ACTCAGCATTCCCTATCAATCACCTCATTTCTTTCTTATCAATTTATTCTTGTGATTTTTATGCTCTCCTTCAAATACGCATGCTATCGACACAGCTCTTTGATCTTCACTATCAAATTATCAATATCAATTTGGAGCAAATACACTAATATAGCAATGGCTACAACAGTTAGCACATTTTTCCATATTTTTTTTGTTCCTTCACTCATTTTATATAGGAAAGTATTTGAATAACATTCCGCCTAGAACGTAACCCAGCCTATAAAGAATAAATATGAAAGCGAGTGCTAAAAAGCAAAAATTCTTGTGAGACACAAAAAACAAATAAAACTTCTCCATACATTGATAATGAATTAGAAACTTAGGAATCTAAAAATAAAAATATTGATCGATTTTTGCAATAAACAAATGGAATAATTTCCAGAAAACTCTTAAAAAATTCTCGCTCTTCTCATCTAAGCTTTTATCAATGTGATATAAAATGTAAATCGATTCGCTATCTTCCAACACGGTTATTATTATATTCAAAAACTAAGCGTATTAAGCTTAATTTTTTTAATCAATCTCGGTTCTACAACAAACCCAGAATAATTCTTTATTTCATTCATAAGTTTATTTTTGCTCCAGATAATCATTATGTTTTCTCGATATTAATCGATTGATGAATGCAGAAGAATGAAAATTTGACTTGATGATTTAGATTTGATTTACTATTCCAAAAATAGGCAACACCTCCCGTACAAACTATAACCAGAAGTTGTATTTTGAAATATTTTAACAGAATATTTAGCATTTTTATTTACAAATTGTCATTAATAGATTTCTTATCATAGCGAGAAACAGTAAATACAACAAGGCATAACAAAAGCCCCCGAACAATTAGGCTTGCAAGCCCCCCTTCTATTCCATAGGCTCCTCCAAACCAATAATTGACGGTTGGAAAAGTAAGATTAAACCAACCTTCCTTTATCGTTCCACTCATTGGGAGCGAAAATAACCATTGAGCATAATTCCATCCGAAGTGCAATCCTATCGGGTAATATATATATTTTGTCTGCATATAAGCATAGGCATAAATAATACCGCCTAAAAAATGGGAAAAAAAAGCAATGGCAGTGAAATTAGAATTTGCCAAATGACAAATAGCAAATAACAAACTGGAAATTACTATTGATTTTTTTCTACTGAAAGATTTCCCTAAACCTTTAATCAAATAATATCTAAATATGATCTCTTCAAAAAAAGCTGAACAGATACATATTAGAAAAATATTAAATTGATCAGACATGGTAATAGTGTTGGAAGCTATATCCAAGCCAAACAATAGAAAAAACACAATCAAAATAATACTTGATTGTAAGGTACCAAATATTAAAAGTTCTATTTTCTGTTTCAATAAATCAAACTTAGGAAGAACCTAAGTAGTAAAGTACTTAGGTTCTTACGTAAAATAGTTTTTATTTTGAAAGTACTAAATTACCCATCTTATATATAATCAAAAAATGAAATAAAATTCCCTATCAAATGAAGCATAAAAACAAATACTATTTTATTGCTTTTCCCTTGATCCCGTAGAGCCATATAGTAATACGGTAATATCCAACCCGTCAATAAAATATAACCCATATATGGAATATTATAATTGTGAAATAATGCAAAGATAACGGTACTAACAACAATAGCTATACTGGGCGAAATCTTTAGCTTTAATAGTAACTCCAGCGCGACAAATTGGAACACTATTGTTTCAAATAGTGGAGCAAATATTACCATGATTACAAATAAAAGCCACTTAGGAACATTAGCGACTGACTCTACAGCACCAAAATCAAATGTAAAATAATTAATGATCTGCGTAAAACCGTAACTTAGAATAGTATCTATAAAAAAAAACAGCAAAAAAAATAAAAAATTATATTTTTTATGTATTTTAATAACAGGAAATAATATATATTTCATACAAACCATTAAACGAATGGTATGGCATCTACTCAAATAAAGTCAATGCCACACCAAATTAGATAACTATTATAAAAAAGTTTCCGCAACCCAAACAGCTAGCTCCCCAGCTGCCTTCAACCATTTACCTACGCGTGTCTGCTGTCCACCATCAATTTCCATCATTTCCTTAGCATTCATCTCTTGAACACCGAAACCTTTTAAATCTAATGTATTCATTTTTTTGATTTATAAAAAATTAGCTCCTACTCTATTTTAAGCCTTTTCGGATTCCTGCTTTGTTATTTAATACTACTAAATTACTTTTCCTCAATGCACAAAAAAAGCATTCAATAAATGAATTGAAATAAAGTTGTCACCCGCATTTGCTTGCCTCATTTGATTTAGATCTAGCAAATGGATATTTTCTTGCTGAACTTCTACCTTGATTTGTATTGAGTATTCTTTTTCATAATAATACGTATTAAGCGATCTATCAAAAGCAATTGGAGCACCTATATCCTTGAGATATTCAATAATACGGGCCAATCGCGATACAGAAAGCCCAAGTCGAATCGCTAGTTCCGACTGAGTCCCCGTCCTTCTCCGCCTGATCAACTTGTCCAACAAATTAATCCGGTCTATATATTGGAATAACTTCATATAATTTAATTTATCGTTCCATAAATCTGGTAGCGTAGCAGCAGCTGATTGAACACCACATTATATTTGCTGCGGATCTTTTCCGACTCCGCCTTGATCAAATTACTTTTACTGGTATTGATGTCGTAAATAGATGCCTTGCCTGCCTCAAAACTCCGCAAGGTGTAATCCAAAGATTGCTCCGTTGCCGTGCTCGCTTCTACCGCAATACCATATTGCTTTCTGTTCTCGTCCAATTCAAGCAATAGCTTGTCTAGGATATGTTGCTGAGCGAGCCTTTCATTGTCGGCCGACAATTGGATATTTTGCTTGTTAAATTCGATCTGCTTCAACTGCCGTTTTGTTTTCCCCTTGTTAAATATGGGTACCGAAACCGTTACGGCGAGCTGCTGGGCAAAATTATCTTTGCTCTGCACAAAAAAAGACCGCGTATTCTCTGCTTTAAACGCATTGAAATATGTACTCCCCAAACCAGCAGATCCTTTTACTGTCGGAAATAGTGCTGCTTTAATTAGCTTGGATTCGAGGTCAAGTCCATCCTTTTGATTTTGGAGTTTAGCAAATACTGGATTATGTAAATAGGCTTCTTCCCGCAAGTTCGATATTTCCGAAAAAGTACTGTCATGCTGCGGATCTTGCGCAGTTATCGGGACCGCCAATCGCAAACTACTGTAATCTGGATGGTTCATCAATTGAGCCAATTTGAGCAAGGACTGTTGTCTATCTTTGTGATACTGCTGATATTGCTGCCTTTCCCGTGCCAGATTGGCTTTTGCTTCTGCAACTACCGACACAGCTGTTGCTCCCACCGCCGTACTTTTCTCGGCTTTATCCAATAACTGCTTTGAAAACTGCATGGCCGAATCCTGTGATACCAATAGCGCCTGAGCCAGCAAAGTCTGCAGATAGGCTTCCATCAGCTGAACGGTAAGATTTCTTTTCAATATTTCTTTCTCGATACGTTCCTGCTCCGCTTCAGAAGCTGCTTTTTTGGCCTGATTGCGAAAATAATTATACTGGTAAAGGGTTAGTTCCGCGTTGATCCCCATATTGCTATTCAAGTTATCATTACGCCGGATCGTACCGAACACATCCTGTGATGATCCAAAAGTGGTATAACCGTTCGCATAGCCATTGACACTTGGCAAACGCTCACGGAGTGCCATTTCCTGATCCAACACCTTTATCGCAGCCTTAATTTCCTGCTGCTTGATCGGCAGATTATGCTCCACCGCATAATCGATACAGTCTTGCAAAGTCCAGGTTTGTTGTGCCAGCACATCCACAGACAGCATTACCCATATAAGAATAAGACAATACTTTATACTCTCCCTTCGATAAATGTTCATCATTGAATAATAGGCTAGATTAGTTTAACACGATCGATTGCTTTTTCCACATATCCTTATAAACCGACTCCTGCGCCAGTAGCTGCTTATGTTCCCCCTGTTCGATAAGTACACCGTCTTTAAGCACAAGGATCGTATCCGCTTCCGCAATGGTGCTCAGCCGATGTGCAATGACGATCATCGTCTTACCCGAATCTTTGAAGCGGCGAAAAGCCCGTTGAATCACCTGTTCCGTTGATGTATCCAAGGCCGAAGTCGCTTCGTCTAAAATGAGAATATCCGGATCACGATATAGCGCACGCGCAATGGCAATACGTTGCCGCTGTCCACCCGATAACATAGACCCGTTTTCACCCAGCTGTGTCTCAAAACCAGCAGGTAGCTTTTCGATAAAAGACATCATGTCCAATTCATTGACCACCTGCAATAGACGCTGAAAATTAGGGATATCCTCCCCGACGACTATGTTACTAATGACGTTACCCGAAAATAAATCAATCTGCTGGGGTACTATGGCGATGCGTTCCCGAAGTGAACTCTTTGAGATATAATTCAGATCGTACTGTCCAATGGAGATCTTGCCCTCCTGTAGCGGGTACAGTTTTTGGATAAGTGCTCCGAGAGTGGTCTTACCGCTGCCACTCTCCCCGATCACAGCTGTCATTTTCCCCTGCTCTATTCGGCAGCTAAAATTGCGGAATACCTCCACCCGCGATCCATAGGAAAAACGGACATTATCGAATACGATATCACCAACCAGATCCGATGTCAGCTGTAATTTTTCTTCGGATTCCTCACGCTCCAGATCCATGATTTCAAACAACCGATCTGCAGCGATCAATGCATTCTGCAAGGTTTTGTTCATTCCGATCAATTGTGTCACCGGCCCGGTAAAATATCCGATCAACGCATAAAAGGATAAGAGTTCGCCCGGTGTGATCGTACGTTCGATCACATAATAAGAGCCTGCCCATAAGAGGATAATGGTAAAGAGCCGCGACAACAATTCACCAGAGGTGCTGGAAAACAATCCATTCATCACCGAGGCATAGATTGTTTTCAACAAATGCGAAAACCTGTTGTCTGTACCGCTATTGAAATAAGTTTCGATACCAAACTGCTTGATAGTCTTGACCGAATTGAGCGATTCGACCAGATGCGATTCCAGTTCGGCTCCCTCTTCCATCATCCGCCGCTCTACTTTTTTGTTTAGTTTATTGGAAAGCCAATATACCCCCAGATAAAAGGGGATAACGAGCAGCATTATCAACGCCAGTTTCCAGAAATAAGTAAACATGAGCGCAAAGGAAAATACCACGATCAGCACATTGACCACAGCCTGTATGGCCACATCATTGATAAAAGCACGAATTTTGACCGCATCATTGACCCGCGATATAATCTCGCCGACTTTCATTGTATCAAAGAAGCGCTGCGGAAGGCTCAGCAAGTGTTTATAATAGCCTAAAATAAGATACTTGTCGATCCTTTGTCCCGTCTGTAAGACCATCACGCTTTTCAATGTACCAATGAGCAGCTGAAAAACCAGAATGACCAGCATACCGATAGAAAGCAGGTTCAGTAGGCGTACATTGCCATCCACCAGCACATAGTCGGTAATTTTTTCAATGTAAAATGATGTTGAAAGTCCCAGCAGCGTATACACCGCAGCGCCGACCAGCGCCTGAACAATGACCGAGCGATGCGGCTTGATCAGATTCCAAAATCTTTTATAAACGGCGGTCTTTTCATTTTTCTGTTCAAAGTACTCATTAGGTTCCATTAATATCAGTACCCCGGTCCAGATCTTCTGAAAGGCCTCAAATGTGTATTTTTCCACTTTTCCCAGTCCGGGATCCATCACCGTAATTTTATCTTTTTCAACCTGATAGATCACCACATAATGCTGGAGCTGCTCTTTAAGTACAACATGAGCAATTGCCGGAAGCGGGATCTGCGGAATAGCATCCATTGCGCCCTTGACACCTTTGGCATTAAAACCCATCTGCTGCAGTCCTTGCACCATCCCCAATACATTGGTACCACGCGTGTCGGTATGGCAATACTGTCTGATCTTGGCGATGGGAATATGCGTGCCATAATAGCCTGCAATAGAAGCCAGACAAGCCGCTCCACAGTCACGGATATCGTGCTGTTTGATACAAACAGGTGATTTTTTCATTCGTACAAATTATTATTGTCAGATAATAGAGAAGTTTTTATAATGCGCTCGTTTTAGCGCCAAGGTTTGGATTGAACAGGTCATCAGCCCGATCAAACAGGAGCTGCCATAAGGTACGGTCCAAGAGATAAAATCGGGCATTGAATGTATTCCCCTTTCCTACAAAGACCTTATTACCATTGGGTAAGCCCAGAAAATTTTGATCCATGCGGCACCTGACCCTAAAAAAAGATCCCTGCTGCTGATCCGTCACCAAATTGTAGTCGATATCATGCACTGTACCCGACAGAAATCCCCATTGGTTATAATTATACGTATCCATCTGAAACTTTACCGATTGACCGTTTTTGATGTAGCCAATGGATTTGGTAGGCACCATACATTCGGCTATAAGCTGATCTTCTGGTGAAATTTCGAGGATATCCTGACCCTGTACCAGCTGTCCTCCTTTTTGATACCCTTTAAAATTGACCACGGTCCCAGTGATAGGTGCCCGAACAATATAGTTTTGACCATCAATCAAGATAGACTTTTTCTCAGACGACAGCGATTGCGCCTTTTGTTGCAATTCGACCAGCTTAGCACTCCATTGCGCCATCTGTTGTTTGCGTATTGTTAGAAACTGATTTTCCAGTTGTTCAAAGGAATATTTGGTCTTATCGAGCTCAGCTTGAGACACCACCCCCTGGCTATATAGTTTATTATTACGCTCCAGTTCGCGGCGTGCTAATGTAAGTTGCGACTGGATTTCGGACATCCGCTGCTCCATCGATAGATATTCCAACTGGTATTGTCCACCTTGCACGTTTTTTGCGTCTCCCGCGAGAATGAGTTTCAGGTCAGCAATCTGTCGTGAATAGTCTGCCATCAAATCCTTATTTAAGGACAGCTTATTTTCCAGATCTTCAGAGACGACAATCAGTAAAGTGTCCCCTTCCTTTACCTGCTGATTGTTGCCCACGATACGATTGTCAATGATGCGACCACTGACCAAAGAGAGTATTTTTGCATTCTCCATCTTGGGCCTAATGATCCCCTGTGCCGAAATTGAGATCGGCACCTTGATTAACGGCAATAATATCAGCCCTATCACTATAGCCGCTATCAGCAGTAAGTATATGATATTTGTTCTTTTCATCTTGGTTTTGATCAACGATACAAAATTGATCAATAGCCCGAACACCCACCACAACCTGAGGTTGTATTTTAAAATTTATTAATTATCTTCGGAAGCACAATTAATGGCCGTTGATGAAATTTTTTGATATATTTCCAACTTTTTCCGAAGCTCCATATTCCTATATCGTCGTTCCGATTATATTGGCCTGCAGCATGATTGGATTTTATCACAAACCATTTTTCCATGCACTGATCCTGCACCCCTACGAAATAGCAAGAGGTAAGCGTATTCATACCTTGCTTACCTCCGCATTAGTTCATCGCAACGGGATTCACCTATTGTTTAATTGTATTGTAATTTTTGGATTAGGGTATGATATGTTTGCCGTCTTAAATCAAGCATATAGTATTATCATTGCACAGGTGTTCACAATATTGATTTTTCTTCTTTTTATAATAGTACCTAATTTCGTTCAAACACTTTTTAAAAAGAAAGACTTCAGGTTTACGGCTGTTGGTGCATCAGGCCTTTCCTCTGCACTATTCGGTTTTTCCACACTATTTTTCCCTTTGCAAAAAATCAATCATTTATTTATACCTTGGATTCATAATGCCACACATTATTGGCTATATATGTTATTAATATCTTTTCTACTTTCATTCATCAAGATTTCTAGAATAAATAGACCATTACACTTAGTCGCATTTATCCTTGGCTCTATATTAGCACTCATAATCAGCCCTTATACATTCGAGTTGAAAGATGCTTTTTAAGGTTTAAAATAGTTCAATATTGACTCAAACCAACTTACATCTTTAGAATTTTCCCTTTCAGTTCCCCCCTCAATTTCCACCACTTCTTTTTCATCTAATTCTCTTACGTTAATTTCTTTTAATTTTTTTTCCATGATATCTGATTTTTATTTTTTCAAAATTCACAGAAAAGCAGTTTAGGTACCACAACCTGAGGTTATATCCTATAACCACCAGTTTTATCATAGAAAAACTTACAACTTCAAGTTATATTTATTAAATTAGGCCTTCTTATTTGGGTATTGAAAAGAATGGCAAAAGAGGAAATCGGAACTATTATCAGACAGAAAAGAGAGAGCCTCAAGATATCACAAGAGGCTGTTGCGTTTATTTTGAACATGTCACAGGCAGCGTATTCAAAAATTGAACGAAATGAGACTAAACTAAAAGTGGAGCAAGTTTACAAGATAGCTGACTATTTTGGCATTACGATCTATGAATTGTTGCCGCCTGCCCTAGCAAGCGATATAACCGGAGAAAATATATTCGGGCTGCTCTTTAATTATATCATGATTGCATGGAAAAAAACAAAAAAGCAATTTAAGAAAAAGAATACCGATATTCATGAAGCCTAGTTTATCCAAAAAATGCGATATGTGCCAGAAAGGCCTCAGCGTATATCGGGCCTATCGGAATTTTATGATTGACATGTTCTAGCGTCACCGAATTTGCAGTGACCGATATTATTTTATCAATTCCGCCATAGCTGCACTCGCCCTCCAGCATAAAAAATAAATACAGAAATCGCTCGGGTACATTAAGATTAAAACGGAAGGGTACAAGGGCTTCAACCTGAATAAGATCGACAAAGAATGAATCGTAAAAATAATACTGGCTCATCAGCCTACCAGCTTCATCATCCGCAAGCTGAATAGTATTACCAGTAGCAAAGTGTAAATCATAGCGATAGGTGGTGTAGCTCGGCTCCATGGCGTGACATTTTCCATCTTCCCATACGATGTAATAAGGTCTATTTTTTTGGCTCTTTAGCATAGGCTAACAAATTTGGTTAAAACTTGCTTCAAAAGTTTTTTACCAATCTAGCCTACTTAGCCAAAAACGAAAAAAGTAATCGATGAAATCGGACGGTTTTCGGACGAAATTCCGAAATGAACAATTCCATGTACAAAGCATCCGTATTACCCGGATGTATTATTGCGCAAATGATCACAGCGGAGCGCAAGATTCTTTAGCTTTTTTTCAAGCGCCTTCTTTGAATCCTGCTGCAGCATAGCACCATCCATATTCCGCAATGTCCGCAATGCTTCATAAATCAGATTACGTATTAATATGCGATTGCTTTCATTATCAAATAAACGTTCTATCACGCGGATCTGTGTCTGGATACCAGCCTCCTCGTCATCAGGTAATAACATGGCTCGGGATTCAAGCCTGCCTAAGTGAACTTCCAGTTCTCCTTTCGATTTTTTGAGCTGGCCTGTAACCTCAAGGTCTTTCAAGCTCCTAGAAGCTCCCTCTATTAATTTGATTATTATAGTTTTACTTCCTTTATTCTTTAGAGAACGTCTTATTAGCTCAATTTTCTTTCGCAGCCCCTCAAGAGCGTTTGCTGATGGAGCTTCCTTTTCTTGCCGTCCGTTGGCACGAAGTTCTTTTGCCTTATCTTTCTCATCCGTCACTTCCTTGTAGGCTTCCAGCACTAATTCTGTTTTGCTAGGAAGGTCCAGTTCCTCGCGTCTGCTCGTCAGATGCCAACCATCACATGCGATACAATGATAAGATCTTACGGGAGCATAGCCTGACTCGTTCAGAATTTCTTTGTTATTATATTGCATAAAGTTTTCGGCCTTTTTCTGCGATTCGAAAAGCATTTTTGAACGTTGTGCCTCTCTACAAAAAAATCGACTTTTTGTTGGTTTCATAGTTCATAATTTTTATAAAAGGTTCTGGGAACATATGACCGGCAGTTCAATTTACAAAAAAAAACAGATACCGCTTTTAACATTTTCTTTACAAAGAACGGTGCTGATGAAGCAGTCATCAGTCCGAGATAACATAAAAGAGGAAAAAATAAAAAAAAAGCCTTACATTTTCATGTAAAGCTTTTCTCTATCGTTAATTACTAATCTTACTCTTTTTCTACTTGCATGTAGTTTAACTCCAGCGGAGTCTTACGACCGAAGACTTTCACCATGACGATCAATTTCTTCTTATCTTCATGAACTTCTTCGATCTCACCAGTAAATCCATTGAAAGGGCCATCGTTTACTTTCACTGTTTCGCCCACATAGTAAGGAACATTAATGGTTTCACCTTGCTCGGCCATTTCATCTACCTTACCTAGAATACGATTTACTTCTGCTTGGCGCAAAGGAACAGCATTACCAGCTTTGTCTCCCAAGAAACCAATTACGCTATTGATATTTTTGATGACGTGTTCTAACTCTCCGTCAAGAGCGGCTTCCAATAAAACATAACCAGGATAGTAGTTACGTTCTTTAGCAACCTTCTTGCCATCGCGCATTAAGTAGTATTTCTCCATTGGAATTAACACTTGAGGAACCAAGTGTTCAATACCTAAACGACTAACCTCGGCATCAATATATTGCTTTACTTTCTTTTCTTTACCACTTACAGCACGAACTACGTACCACTTTAAACCTTGATCTGCCATAAATAAATACGATTGAAAAATTAAGAAGCAATACCGTACAAGAATTCTAACCCTACACTTGAAGCTTTATCCATTACAAAGACAACCAATGCAATAAGAAGAGACGCAACAAGCACAATAACAGCTGAACTTTGTAACTGAGACCACGTAGGCCAAGTCACTTTCTCAGTGATCTCCACGTAAGAGTCTTTAAAAAAATCAAGTACTTTTGCCATTTTAGTTTATCTGTTTTTATAAGCACGGGCACCAGGACTCGAACCCAGACCAAAGGTTTTGGAGACCTTCGTTCTACCTTTAAACTATGCCCGTGTATTTCTTATTTTGTGATGCAAATATAGTGTTTTAAACCACTTTCTGCAAATCTTTTTTTACTTTTTTTTATTTTAATCCGATAAATCGCTTATCGAAAAAATAAGCTAATCAACAGCAGTTGATTAGCTTATTCTATGTGATTCTAGATCTTTATGAAAGACTAGATGATTTCAGTTACCTGACCAGCACCTACTGTACGACCACCCTCACGGATAGCGAAACGTAGACCTTTTTCCATAGCGATAGGAGAGATCAATTTAACAGAGATCGTAACGTTATCACCTGGCATAACCATTTCAGTACCTTCTGGTAAAGAGATTTCTCCAGTTACGTCAGTTGTACGGAAATAGAATTGAGGACGGTATTTGTTGAAGAATGGTGTGTGACGACCACCTTCAGCTTTTGACAATACGTAAACCTCAGCTTTGAAATGATCGTGAGGAGTTACTGAACCTGGTTTACAGATAACCATACCACGTTTGATATCAGTTTTCTCAATACCACGTAACAATAAACCTACGTTATCACCAGCTTCACCGTAATCTAAGATTTTACGGAACATCTCAACACCTGTTACTGTAGATTTCAAGTTCTCAGCACCCATACCTAAGATCTCAACTGGATCACCAGAGTTGATTACACCTCTTTCGATACGACCTGTAGCAACTGTACCACGACCAGTGATTGAGAATACGTCCTCGATAGGCATCAAGAAAGGTAAATCAGTCAAACGTGGAGGAATTGGAATGTAGTTATCTACAGCATCCATTAATTCCATGATTTTCTCAACCCACTCAGGCTCACCGTTCAATGCACCTAAAGCAGATCCTTTGATTACAGGGATATCATCACCTGGGAATTCGTAGAATGATAATAACTCACGAACTTCCATTTCTACTAAGTCTAACAACTCAGGGTCGTCAACTAAGTCAGTTTTGTTCATGAATACTACTAACGCAGGAACACCTACCTGGCGAGCCAACAAGATGTGCTCACGAGTTTGAGGCATAGGACCATCAGTCGCAGCAACTACGATGATAGCACCGTCCATTTGAGCAGCACCAGTTACCATGTTCTTAACGTAGTCAGCGTGACCCGGACAGTCAACGTGTGCATAGTGACGGTTAGCTGTAGAATATTCTACGTGTGCAGTATTGATTGTGATACCACGCTCTTTTTCTTCAGGAGCAGAGTCAATTGAATCAAATGAACGAGCTTCTGACAAACCTTTATCAGCCAACACTTTAGTGATAGCAGCTGTAGTTGTAGTTTTACCGTGGTCAACGTGACCGATAGTACCAATGTTTAAGTGTGGTTTACTACGGTCAAATTTCTCTTTTGCCATGTTTATGCGAATTAGTAATTATAAATTATTTCTATTTGTTATATACTCTTGCTTAACTTTTACACAAGTACGAGCCAAAGATGGGATTTGAACCCACGACCTCTTCCTTACCAAGGAAGTGCTCTACCCCTGAGCTACTTCGGCTTACTAAAAAACCTTATTTACGTATTAATGCCCCCACCTTTAGATACATTATTATCAAAGAAGATAGAGACTAAATTTAATACTTGAAAAATTTGAGCGGAAGACGAGGTTCGAACTCGCGACCTATAGCTTGGAAGGCTATCGCTCTACCAACTGAGCTACTTCCGCTTAATAACTAGAAACTAGAGTAAATCTAAACTCCAATTAAAAAAAGTGTGGAGGGAGAAGGATTCGAACCTTCGAAGCCGAAGCAACGGATTTACAGTCCGTCCCATTTGACCGCTCTGGAACCCCTCCAGACCTGTAACTTTCGTTACATTTAGAGCCTCTTATCGGGATCGAACCAATGACCTACTGATTACAAGTCAGTTGCTCTACCAGCTGAGCTAAAGAGGCTTCTAATATTTTTAAAATAACTTACGTTCTATCAACGCCAATCCGATAACTTTATCTTTTCAGCGAGTGCAAATATCGAATTTACTTTTGATTTTTGCAAGTTTATTTTTTACTTTTTTTTCATTTAAAGAACTAAGCAAACTTCGTTATTATGAACCGTTGTTCCCTTGTTTGCTGATGCAAAGATAGACACAAAACTCACTTTACAAAAATAATTGTCAAAAAAAAACAACACTTTTTGTCAATTATACTGATATGCAGCACAATAATTTTTAATTGACTATTTGCCTATTTTGGTTATTTGCCTAATGTGCTATCTTTGGGCATGCAAATTTTACCGCAATCACTTTCAAAACTTACCCGCTATACAGCGCTACTTGCACTATTTGTAGCTGGTAAAGGCGATTTGAAAGCTCAAAATATTATTCAAAAATTGAGTAAAAAATTTCTTTCGGCTGAAAAAGACTCCACCCGATCAGGCAGTTTTATGGTTTTACCGGCCGTTGGTTACGCCCAGGAAACGGGAGTAGAATATGGATTAGCGAGTTCATACAACTTTTACCTGGACAAGTCTGATCCCCATATCCGTACCTCCACAATGACGCTCATGGGGACGTTTACATCCAAACATCAGTCAAATTTTAAATTTCAAACTGATCTTTGGACAAAAAATAACGATTACCATTTCGTCAGTGAAATCCGATACCGCAACTGGCCATTTAATTACTATGGCATCGGCATGGATACCTGGAAGAAGGATGAAGAAAGGGTTGATCAAAAGCTATTTCGATTAAAACTGGAAGCTGAGAAAAAAGTCGGCAACCATCTTTATTCGGGCATCAATATACAGTACGATAATTTTTCAATCCGTAGCGATAGCAGCGACCATATATTCAATCAATCGGGTCTTATCGGAAAAGAGGGCGGTCAACAATTGCTGCTTGGCGTATCTCAATTATTTGACAACCGAGACAATGTTTCCTATAGCACCCGTGGTTATTATGCCAAATTGCGACTTGCTTACGCGCCTAAGTTATGGACCAGCACAGACTTCAACGGGGCAAACTTGGACATAGACCTTCGCGGCTTTATTCCATTGCATAAAAAAGTCACACTGGCACTTCAGGGGATCTTTCGCTCGACATTCGGGAAAACAGTTCCTTTCTATAATTACCGTGAACTGGGTGGCGACATGATGATGCGCGGGTATTACCTCGGTCGTTATCGTGACAAAAATTACCTTGCTTCCCAAGCGGAATTACGTTACCGCTTTCATCCTCGTTTTGGTATTGTCGGTTTTTCGGGAATTGGATCAACCTTTTCAAAAGAAAACAGCAGCAGATATGTACCGAGTTACGGTGGTGGCTTGCGCTACTTCTTTAGCTTAGAGCACAATAGCAGTATCCGATTTGATTATTCCTATGGTGAACAGAGGACGGGTGAGAAAAGACAGTCTGGTTTTTATCTATCTTTAAGCGAAGCTTTTTAATTAAAAACGGGGGAGCCTCAGCTGATGGCCTCCCTCTTTAGACCGCCTCCCTTTTCATAAATAGCAATAAAAGCATCTGATTGATGCTATTTTCGTTCTGTGACCACAATAAGTTTGACCCCAGGTAAAGTCCGCCTTTTTAAGTGAGCGTATTATGCTGATAAGATGTCCGCATTCCGGTCATAAAACGAAGCGGAAAACTTCAGAGACCTAATAAACTTTACGCAAAGCTTGTCGGAAGTAAAGAGAACAAACTAAAACCTGATCAGAAAATTTTCCTTTCGTTGTCCGGCCCTAAAAAAGACCAAACCAATTCGATACAGATCTATCGTGACAACCACGCGATCATCATCCCTAAGTTTGTTCCAATACTCTTCCCGTTCGACCGACAAATGGGGCTCGTTTACAATCAGCATATCGCGTTCACCGACAACAGCCAGAAAATCCAGATCAAGGTTTGTTTGGTCAATATAATAGATCTTCCTAAAAGAATAACTTCCGGCCTTCTGTTTAAATAGCTCCTCATAACTCGCTGGAGGCTCATCAGTCAAAAACATAAACTGATCATAGGCAAAAGTTTTTAGTAGACGGTCGACCAGCAGATATTTTTTTATCTCCACCTTCCCCCCCATGCTGACCTCACGGGGCAAGTTTAAGATCCTATCAGGATCATCCTGCTGATAAATTACTTCATCCACCAATTTATAAACAAACGGAGAATGTGTCCCATGACGGCTATGGGATATGAAATAATGGCGCCAGTACTTCAAGTGGTAGTTCATTGGCTGCAAACATCGAAAAATTTACGTTGATATACAATTTAATTCGTGCGCTATACCACACATTTCATCATCTACAGCCTTATAAAAGCACTTTTCGGATTCAAATTCCGGCAATAGTTGATCGTAGTTTTACATATAGCAATTTCGCTTTTACGAATTATTTCACATGGAACATTCAATTACAAAGACAGAAACAAGCCATTTAAGCCCCACCTGGAGCACAGGAAAATTTTACAGGTAAGAATATATTGTATTTGTGATAGTACGTTAAAATTGAAGTATAAAGGCACTGCCTTCTCCCTCCACACTGTTAAGAAAAATGGTGCCCTTATGTAGCAACATAATTTGCTTACTCAGCGTTAGGCCAACCCCAGTACCTGTTTTCTTTGTCGTAAAAAAGGGGGTGAATATCTGTTCCTGGAGATCAGCGGGAATTCCCGAACCATTATCTTCGATGCGAACCTGCACCTTGCCGTCTATTTCCAATGCGGACAAACTAATGTATGCGTCTTCCCTGGTCTTTACCGCATCGATGGCATTCAGCATCAAATTGATAATAACTTGTTCAATCAGATTGACATCAGCATAAAGTATCAAACGCGTATTCTTTAAGATAATATCGACATCAATATTTTTTTGAATCAATGTCGGCTCGAGCAGCTGATAGATATGTTCAAATAGCTGGGAAACCTGAATTGGTGCCAGCTGTGGCTGATCCACTTTGTTGATCATGCGGTAGCTTTTTGCAAAATGCAGCAGTCCTTCACTCCGACGTTTGATGGTGGATATACCTGTTTTTAGATCTTCAATATCCTCATGTCCTCTAAAATGATCCAAACGCCCATTGAGCGTTTCGGCCAACGAACTGATCGGCGCAATAGAATTCATGATCTCGTGCGTAAGCACACGTAATAATTTATGCCAGGCTTTTGTCTCGGTCTCGTCGATAGCTTCATTGATATTTTGATAAACGACAATACGGAATACGGCATCCTGGGTCTCAAAACTAGAGCTCTGGATCAACAATTTTATCTTTCCTTTGCTTGACTGAATGGGTTCCATCTGCTGTTGGCCATTGTCCAGCAGCATCGTTTTTTCATAGAGGTCAGGATTCTTCTTTTTTAACCCGGCGATATTCCCGAGGTGTGGCAGATGAAACAGCTGTTTAAAGGCATCGTTCACCCACATTACTTTTCCCGTGTCCATTTCATAGAAGATAATGGCCGAGTTAAGCATATTGATGACACGATCGAGGTACTGATGCTGTATTTCCTGCTTAATGCTAATTTCCTTATACGTTTCGTTAATCTGATTAAAAGCGCGGAAAAGCTGCCCTTCTACCGATTTTGGATTTTTAACCAAAAAACGTCGTGTGAAGTCACGATATTTGACTGCTTCGGCAAATTCCACAAGCTGCCTTTCCAAAAAATTATATTGGGCATACAGATTGAAACCAAGATACAGCATTATGCAAAAGATCAATGCAGCCTGCACGTACTCATGCTTCATCAACAGGTAGGCACCGACAACCGAAGCCGCCAAAAGCAAAATAATCTTAATTACATTTAAAACTTTTCCATGTCTCATAGACTAGATATCGTATTTCTCCAAACGTCTGTAGAGTGCGGCACGTGTTAGCCCCAGCTCCTTTGCGGCTTTGCTGATATTGCCGTTATAACGTTCGATGGCTGATTTGATGGCTTTCCGTTCCAATTCTTCCAGATTTTGGCTACTGGATACGGATTCAACAGCGACCTGCTCCACCTGTTGTTCAATGGGTGAGAAAAATAGATCATTTCCTGCAATGCTTACCTGATCAGCCATAATGACCGCCCGTTCGATACTATATTGTAACTCACGAACATTTCCCGGAAAATGGTAAGCAAAAAGCTTTTTTATGGCATCAGGTTCAAACCCCTCGATCCGCTTATTATATTTTTTGGCATAGATATCCAGAAAATGTATGGCCAATAGTCTAATATCTTCTCCTCTTTCACGTAATGGTGGCACCTGAATCTCCACGGTATTGATCCGATAAATCAAATCCTTTCGAAAACGACTTTCGTCAGCCAGGTGTTTCAGGGATACATTTGTCGCCGAAATGAGTCGTATATCCACAGGGATCGGTTGGTAAGAACCCAGCGGTGTAACCTGTCGATTTTGCAATACAGTCAATAGTTTGGCCTGTTGCTGCAAAGAAATATTTCCAATTTCATCCAGGAACAATGTGCCGCCATTTGCAGCTTCGAAACGTCCCTGACGATCCTCCCGAGCATCTGTGAACGCCCCTTTTTTATAACCGAAAAGCTCACTTTCAAATAACGTTTCTGTCAGCGCTCCCACATCAACTTTCACATACACCTGATCCGAGCGTAACGAGCGCCGTTGAATCGCCTGAGCAATCAAATCCTTACCTGTACCGTTTTCACCCAAAATCAAGATATTGGCGTCCGTTGGCGCTATTTTCTCCAGCTTATATTGCAGTTCGTCCATGACCGGGGAGTTACCGATCAGATCCGGAGTATTGCTTGAACGTAAAAGCGAATTTTTATTTTTCTTCTCTCTATTTTTCGATTCCGCCAGCACGCTTTCAATTGTGGCCAGCAACTGCTCATTTTCCCAGGGCTTGACCACAAAATCAGCGGCTCCCTGTTTCAGCGATTTTACGGCCAGATCTACGGCGCCATAAGCTGTGATCATAATCACATGAACCTGTGGAAACTTTTCCTTGATCCGCGACAACCAATATAATCCTTCATTTCCGGTATTGATGGTACTTTTGAAATTCATATCCAGAAGCACAAGGTCATAAGGCATTTTCTCCAAATGTCCAATCAGGTTTTCTGGATTAGATTCGACTTGAACATGGTTAACTTTAGGTTTTAGCAAAATCCTTGCTGCTGTGAGTAAATCTTGGTCATCGTCGACAACTAAAATAGATGCTTTTTTCATATTCCCTGGCTTCTTTCAGACACTAAGATAACTATAAATTTAACGAGCCTGCGTAATAATCATTGATATATTTTTGTAGCAACCATTCATACTGCTTGACAACCAACTGGATCTGGCTATTATCATACTTGGTCTTCGCCGTTAAAAATATAACGGAATTGCTGTTCCCCAGTTCGAATACAACTTTGGCAATGCGAAATGATTCGGCAAAGTTTGTGTTCTGCTCATGCAATTGCACAATATTATTACTGGCATTCTTAAGATTAAAAACCGCATTTGATGTTTCAGCTCTTAAATTATTTAGGGCAATCTCCCGTTGGAATTTAGTTGATTCTAAATCTAGTTTAGCTAATTTAACATCATTCCTTACTTTAAATCTATTGAATACAGGGATTGAAAGATTGAGCGAAACGTATTTCCCAACGTTGTTTTTCATTTGGTACCAATAATCCCCTTCCATTCCATTTTTGGAATAATTCGAATTCAATCCACCACTTAATGATAAAGAAGGCCAATAGGATGATTGTGCTATTTTGATATTCTTTTCGGCTGCTTTAATTTTCCAATCCAGTGCCGGAATATCCGGCAGGTTTTCCGTAGCCAATTTATAAAGTGTTGTAGCATCTACTTTTTGCGCGTCAGTTGTCAATTCCAATGCTTGTAGATCGCCCAGCTGTGCTTCGTCAATATTTAAAAAACCCGCCATTTTAACACGATTCATATAAAGAATCTGTTTATTGTTTTCGATAGAATTGATATCATTGGCAAGTTGCCCCTTCAGATCATAATAATCTCCGGGATTAATGGCGCCTTCCCTTTGCATTGCTTCGGCACGACGCACCTGTTCACGTGTCACCTCAGTCTGCAATTCAGATTGCTTCAAAACATCTTGTGCGGTCAGTACCTGGATGTAAGCTGTAATAACATCAAGTTTCAAAGCATTAACCTGAGAATCAAATTCAAGTTTTCCGGCCGTCTTCGCATCAGCTCGCATCCGGATATCATTTAAAATCCGAAATCCGTTAAATACCGGCACGCTAGCATCTAACGAGAAATTTCCAGAAGAGTTATTTCTGGTAATGTACTGATTTGTGGAGTTATCAACCGAACGTCCGGAGGTAAGACTGTGACCTAATCGTCCATTTAAATCAGGTAATCGGTTAGCCTTTGCTTGCGAAAGATTCACTTCTGCACGTTTAA
Organism: Sphingobacterium athyrii; assembly: GCF_003071065.1. Classification (GTDB taxonomy): domain Bacteria; phylum Bacteroidota; class Bacteroidia; order Sphingobacteriales; family Sphingobacteriaceae; genus Sphingobacterium; species Sphingobacterium athyrii. The sequence goes on from NZ_QCXX01000007.1 coordinate 35,709, forward strand.
CAGCTAATTCATTCTGTAATAAAGTTGGATTGGCTTTTATTGCCAATTGGATACATTCAGTCAAACTACGTTTTGGTCGCTGATTTTCACTATTGACGGTTGATTCCTTGTTGAAGACAGCCTTCTCTTCTATTCCCTGCTCACTTTGTTGTGCGTCCACTTTCGCGTAAGCCAGCAAAAAACACAATGTACTATATATATAGATTCTCTTCATATCCACTTTTTGTTTCCAAACAGACCATCGCCATGCCAAATAACGAAAAGACTATATATCAAATAGATACAAAAAAAGTATTTTCAAAAATGTTCATTAATGAACAGTCGGTGTGCGTAGTTGGACAATATCAGGCAACACCCAATAAGAATAACTGTCAGTAGCACGATCGGGGATCAATTAATCGGAGACATCTGATATCCACGCTGTTGCAACAGATCAAATAAATTATTCTTATTGTCTGCCAAGTTTATTAGATCAACAGTAAATAGTACACCGCCTTTATCCGCCGCTTCAATTAGGGGACATAGTTCCTTTGCCCGAAGCATATCTGTTTCACTGGGCCGCAAAAACCTGCTCAATGAATAAAGGTCAATAATACCTTTTGTATCCTCTTGTTCATAACAGGCAGCCTTCTTCGCTAAATCTGCCTTCAATTCTGTTTCATTAGCGAGAAAATATTTAATCCGCTCAACTCTCCATTCATTGGGAACACCCAACAAGTTGGCAACCGAATGTTCAAAATCGACTAATTCTTTCACCTCAATCCCATACTGCCCCGCATATTCACTAAAGGTTTTTGCAATTACATTAGTTTTATTACAGTCGCCCGCGGCTTTTCTTTTCAATAAGTTTTCGATAAATACAGGAGTCATCTTATTCAACGTTTTTTCATCGATATTCATTTCACGCATTCGCTCCCGCAGTCGATCATATTCCTTATCCGTTAAAAATCCGCGAATAGATGGCTCTTTTTTTTTCAAAAACATTACTTCGGCACTTCGACTATCAGATTTCTTATTTGATAATGCTGACTCCATATAATATGTGTGGATATTGGAACGTAAACCAAGAATCCTATCCAGTAAAGACTGTGGAATATCACACAGATCTCCCGTGACTAATACAAGATATGAACTTTCAACATTTCCTTTTTTCTTTATTTCCCATAGCAAAGAATTTGTATTGTTAAATTGAGCGCTAGCCAAAAAAGCACTACATAGTAACAGGAGAAAAAAACAAACTTTCTTTATCATAACAGTCAATAATTAATTATTTAAACGGATAAAATTAATCAAAATTGATAAGATCGGGAAAGTTAAAAATTCCGTAACGGAATCATCTATCAATGTTGATCCACAAAATTATTAAAACAAAACGAGTCCTGCCACAACCTGTGGTTATATTAATAAAATCCCGCTATCCTAGCGGTAAAAAACTGTAGGCTGTACGTCTCCGTACAAGAAGTGTCCGCTATCGAACACCGAACGCAAAGGAAAACAAAATAAACAACTACAAATCAACATGTTAAATTATTGGCACAGCTTTCATAGTTAGATAGCAAATTGATATTAAATTATGGACAGACCTTTAGAAAAGAAGAAGTGGAATAGCAAACGTATACTGACCATCGTAGGGGTTGCTGGCATCGTTGGATTAATCGGTGCTAGCTTTTATTTTACCTCGGGCAAAAGCAAACTCAATGTAGAGGCTGACCGCATCTCCATAGTCGAAATAAAAAATGGTAATTTTCAGGAATTCATTCCGATAAATGGTACAGTGCTTCCGATCAGCAGCATCTATCTTGATGCTTCTGTGGGTGGTCGTGTGGAGGAAAAATTTGTTGAGGATGGTACTGTCTTAAAAAAAGGCGACCCGATTATGCGTCTATCCAATACAGATCAAGAGCTCACATTAGTTCAACAGGAAACTCAGGTATTGAACCTATTAACACAGTCGCAAATCGCCCAGACGAATGCGCAACAGGCATCTATCAACAATCGTAATCAAATGGCTGATGTAGAACAGGCCTATCGAGAAGCTGAACGTGTCTATAATCTGAATAAAAAATTACTTGCAGAAAAAGCGATAGGTACACAAGAATTCGAGAAATCGAAGAACGAATATAATTATCAAAAGGAACGTGTCCACTTGACCAAACAGATCCTAAAACAGGACGAGATCTCCAATGCGCAAAAGACCAATCAGGACAAGCAGACTTACCAGCGTACACAGAGTGCATTGGAGTTAATGAAAAGAAAAATTGGTGACCTGATTGTCCGGGCACCTGTCGATGGCCAGTTAACAGCTTTTGATGCCGAAATCGGACAGAATAAAAATGCTGGCGAGCGTTTAGGTCAAATTGACGTTTTGACCGGATTTAAAGTGCGTGCTGATATCGACGAGCATTATATTAACCGCATTTTTCCAGATCTCCAAGGTGAGTTTTCCATTGGTGACAAGACCTACAAACTTCGCATTAAAAAGGTTTATACACAGGTAACCAACGGTCGTTTTCAAGTCGATATGGAATTTATCAATGACGTTCCCAAAGGAATCCGCCGCGGACAGACTTTACAGATCCGTCTTGCCTTAAGTGATGAAACGAAAGCATTATTATTAGCTAAAGGTGGTTTCTATCAGCAGACTGGTGGCAACTGGATCTTCAAATTGGATAAAAATGGAGGCACAGCCTATCGTGTGGATATCCAACTGGGCAGACAGAACCCCGAATATTATGAGGTGATCAAAGGATTGCAACCTGGAGACAAGGTTGTCGTATCAAGTTACGAAACATATGACAAGGTACAGGAATTAAGTATTAAAAGATAAAATCGCATAGCGGTCATTAAAAAATTGAAATAGAAGAGACATCCAATCCTTTCAATATCCGCTATTATAAGAGCATAAGAAAAATGATAAAGAACGCGATCAAAACTGGAATTCGTTCCTTACTGACAAACAAAAAGTTTACACTTTTGAATATTGCTGGACTAAGTATTAGTCTGGCGGTCGTTATTATCATTGCTCTTTGGATTACGGATGAGCTATCCTTTAACAAGGTCTTTAATAATTCGAACCGGGTGTATGAACTTTCCGCAAACTTTGATAAAGAAAATGATCAATTTGTGCATGCTGGCCCACCACCGATTGCTATTTATGGCAAATCAAAAATTCCAGCTATTGAAGAAATCTGTCGTATAAGCGGGGGGCGGAATATACAGTTCAATAAAAACGAACTCATGACCTCGGAATATGGTGTGTATGTTGATAGTACCTTTAACAAGGTATTTGATAGTTCTATAAAGTTATTGGAGCCTAATAAGTTATTCCAAGGGAAACAGTCCATAGTCATTACAGAGAAGATTGCTAATAAATACTTTAAAAATGAAAACCCTTTGGGAAAGACGCTCTATTTAGAAGTCGATCCTATTCTGAAAACAGGTAAACAACCCTTTTTAATCACTGCTGTAGTCAACAACTTTCCAAGTAATAGTTCACTTAAGGCTGATTACCTATTGCCTTTTGAATTATTGAACAGCCTTTCCAAAGAACCATTGGATGAGAAATGGGGCAATTTTCAATATTATATCTATTTTCTGTTAAAACAAGATAGCAAATCAGCCCAAGTAGCGGAGCAATTGACTGCGATTCAAAAAAGCAATTTCCAAGGAAACCCATTGTATAGCAAATTCGCTTTCTTTCTACAAAAAATAACACAGTTAAATTTATACACCCCTAAGGGTGACAATAACGGTATACAGTCCATTTATATATTCGCGATCATTGCCTTTGTCATACTGCTGGTTGCCTGTATTAATTACGTCAATTTAGTTACTGCTAGAGCTACAAAAAGAACAAAAGAAATCAGTATACGCAAAATTATCGGAGCCAATAGAAGTCACTTATTTCTTCAATACCTTATTGAATCTGCTGTATTATTTCTGATTTCACTATTTATAGCAACAGCGATTGCTTATTTAAGTATTCCGTTTTTTAATACAATAGCGGAAAAGAATATTCAATTCAGCCTACTTTCTTCTGAATTATGGTATATCTTTCTGCTCACTTTTATAGCAACTGTATTTATCGCAGGAATCTATCCTGCAGTACTTTTTTCAAGCAGCAAGCTTTTGAGTCAATTAAAAAATAACAATACCTTATTTGGTAATAAAAATAATCTTCGAAAAGGTCTTGTTGTCTTACAGTTCTGTTGCACCGTGATACTTATTGTTACCACTTTTATTTTCGAAAAACAGCTCCGCTACATGCGCAACAAAGACTTGGGCTACGACAAAGAGAATGTCTTTCTATTTGAGCAGAAAAACTTTTTAACGCATTATGAGGCTGTCCGTAACGAATTACAGAAACAGCAGGGTATTTTAGGTGTAACGGCCGCCAGCAATGATATCAGTAACATCGGCTCCGAAACCGCAGATATCGATTGGAATGGAAAAAACCGCATGCAATCCAATTTCTTTATCAGCCGAGTTGCAATAGCTCCAAATTTCACGTCCGTATTGGATATCAAATTAACCGAAGGAAATGGTTTTAAAAACAACCCTTCAGATAGCAGCCATGCTTTGCTCAATGAAACAGCAGTTAAACAAATGGGGCTAAAGAATCCAATTGGACAAACCATCACTTTTCAGGGTAAACAATTGACTATTGTGGGGATTATGAAAGATTTTAATTTTAATGATCTTAAAACAGCGATAAAACCTTGCATATTTTTTTCAGGCATGGGTTATGCACTCGGTGGCATGTATGTCAAAACAAGCCCAGGGCAGGAAAAGCAAGCGTTGAGTGCTGTCCAAAAATTATGGAATAAATATAATCCCGAATCAGCATTCAATTATTCTTTTATGGACGAATCTTTTGATAAAATGTATAAAAAAGATGTTGTTCATGGAAAACTTGTCCAACTATTTGCCGCCATTACGATCTTGCTTTCATGTATTGGTCTGTCGGGACTTGTATTGTTCAGTACAGAAGCTAAACTTAAAGAGATCGGAATCCGCAAAACCTTAGGCGCATCCAAACAAGATATTGTCATGATGATCGGGAAAGATTATATGGTTCCCGTGATACTTTCTTTTCTTATTGCATTTCCCATTTCTTGGCTTATCATTTCAAACTGGCTTAACAATTTTGTTTACCGCACTTCAATAGATCCTTGGATTTTTTTACTGGCAAGCCTAATAACTATTTTATTGGTGGTCCTTACAGCAGGATCTGTTTCTCTGAAAGCGGCAATGATTAATCCAACGAAGATTTTAAGGGACGAATAGAAAAATACAGAACAAATAATAATACAAGATACACGATGATAAAGAACTTTATAAAAACAGCCTTTCGTAACCTTTGGAAAACCAAAGGTTATAGCTTCCTCAACATTTTTGGGTTAGCAATTGGCATTGCTGCGGCAGCACTGATATTTTTATGGGTAGAAAATCAGTTGAGTTATAATGATAACTTTCCCAATAAAAAGGATATTTACATCGTTAAGTCAAAACAGACCTATGATGGCGCAACCTTTGTGTTCGAATCAACCCCAGGTCCCCTGGCGCAAAATATAGCGAAAGAGATTCCGGGCATTAAACATGCTGTACGTATGACATGGATTAACCCAATGTTATTCTCTGTTGGTGACAACAATTTATTTCAAAATGGGTTATATGCTGACGCCTCCGTTGCGGACTTGCTTTCCCTTGAATTTACGGAGGGAGATCGTAAGACCGCATTTGACAAAGTAGATAACATCATTTTATCGGAATCTGGTGCGAAAAAATTATTTGGTAATCAACCTGCTCTAGGCAAAACAGTGAAGACTAATAACAAAGACCTTTACATCGTTTCAGCCATTACAAAGGACCTTCCTAAAAATAGTAGTTACGAATTTCAATGGTTAATTCCATTCAAAAAATTTGAATCTACCCAAGACTGGCTGACCAGATGGGACAATAATGGCATCCAGACTTTAATTCAGGTTGAAGACAATGCAAATGTTGATCAAATCAACAAACAGCTAATGAACTATGTCAAAAACAGAACCAATGGTGAGGTTACTTTTTCACAAAACTTCCTCTATCCAATGGAAAGATGGATTACGCATAACCGTTTTGATAACAGTGGAAATGAAATAGAAGGAAGCTTAAAAAATATTCGTCTATTCACCATTATTGCGTGGATCGTTTTGCTGATTGCCTGTATCAATTTTATGAATCTCGCTACTGCCAGATCCGAAAAAAGAGCAAAAGAAGTCGGTATGCGCAAAGTTGTTGGCGCAAGCCGTCAATCGTTGATCGGTCAATTTCTCGCAGAATCATTGGTCCTAGCCTCTATCTCCTCTTTAGTCGCTATTTTATTGGTCTATATCTGTATTCGGCCATTTAATACCATGATTGGCCAAGACCTTCAGGTCGATTTATTAAAACCGATGCATCTTGCCTTTGTTATCACAATTACTTTAATATGCGGACTATTTGCAGGAAGCTATCCCGCATTCTTTCTGTCCGCTTTTAAACCACTGTCTACGATCAAAGGAGCAAAGCAGAAAGCCGGGACCGGAAGTCTTATCCGCAAGGGATTAGTTGTGCTACAGTATACCGCATCAGTTGTACTGATCATTTGTACAATCATCATTTATCAGCAAATACAACACAACAAAAATAAAGACCTGGGTTTTGACAAGAGCCAGGTACTGACCACCGCATTGCAAGGGGACATGGCCAAACATCTTCCCCTAATCAAAAACCAACTCATCGCAACTGGACTAGTGGAGCAGGTCGGTGTCAGTGATGTGAGTATTCTCAACATTTACAATAATACCTCTGGTTTCAATTGGGAAGGAAAAGATCCCAACAAGAGTATTCTGATCGGCATGTTGCGCGCAGATGAAGGATTAGTACCAGCATTAGATCTTAAAATGTTTGATGGAAGAAACTTCCATGCCAACTTACTAGGAGACAGCACTTCGGTTCTTATTAATGAAACTCTGGCTAAATTAATCCGCAAAGATGGTCATGTTGTGGGTAGTATCCTTAATTACGGCGAAGAAAATTATACTATTGCCGGAGTCGTCAAAAACTTTGTTTATAACAACGTATATGCCGATCCAGATCCGATGTTATTTATTCCCTTGGTCAGAGAGAGCGGCCTATTAAATATCCGGACAAAAGCCGGAATTGATCTACCACAAGCTATTCAGCAAATTGAAAAGATTATTGTAAAAAATAATCCCGGATTTCCTTTCGATTACAAATTTTTGGATGAAACCTTCAATAGCAAATTTCAGGCTGAACTTTTTATACAACAGCTATCCAGCGTATTTGCCATCATATCTATTATTATTTCATGCTTAGGCCTATTTGGTTTAGCCGCCTTTGCTACAGAACAACGTGCCAAGGAAATCAGTATCCGCAAAGTACTAGGAGCGTCAGTTTCTGGGCTTATCCAGATGCTCAATCGCGAATTTATTATCCTTATTGGTATCTCCTGTATTATTGCTTTTCCAATTGCCTGGATTTTTATGCACAAATGGCTGGCAGACTACGCGCATCATATCACAATTTCCTGGACAGTTTTTGTATTGAGCGGACTAGCCGCAATAGTAATAGCTTTATTGACGATCAGTTCACAGGCCTTTAAAGCTGCAATTGCCAATCCTACCAAAACACTCCGAGACGAATAAACAGAAAAATAAACACTATAAAGAATATTTTTAAACAGAATAATAACTGCCCAAAGCTGCTGCCAAGGGCCCAAAACATAAAACCATGAGCGCAAAAAATATGATTAAAATAACCAATCTTCAAAAGTATTACCGCACGGAAGAAGTGGAGACTGTGGCATTGAACAATTTGAACATTCACGTAAAAGAGGGTGAATTTGTCGCCGTGATGGGTCCATCTGGTTGCGGCAAATCCACCCTGCTGAATATTATCGGTTTATTGGATGATTTGGATGAGGGAAGCTACCTGTTCAACGAGATTGAAGTCGCCAAATTCAAGGAACGTGGCCGTTCGGATTTGCGTAAGCACAATATTGGTTTTGTATTTCAGAGTTTTAATCTGATTGATGAGCTGACCGTATTTGAAAACGTGGAACTTCCTCTTGTCTATACCAACGTACCTGCTGCAGAACGCAAGAAACGTGTCGAGGAAGTATTGGAAAAAGTACAGATCATGCACCGTCGCAACCACTTTCCGCAACAGCTTTCCGGGGGACAGCAACAGCGTGTGGCCGTTGCCCGTGCGGTCGTCAATAATCCGAAATTAATTCTTGCCGATGAGCCTACCGGTAACCTGGATTCCAACAACGGTAATGAAGTGATGCAACTCTTAACCGAATTGAACGAAGCCGGCACAACCATCGTGATGGTAACCCACAGTGAGCACGACGCCAAATTTTCGGATCGTGTCATTCGCATGCTGGATGGACAGGTTATTATGGAAACAACATCATTAGGATCCTAGTAAAGCTAGCGGCCCATTTTAAGGACAAGAAATGTTCTTAAAGATCTAAAGCGCTTACCAATACAGGATCAAGAGCTATTAAACGAGTTTAAAGTTATAAAACGATGAAAGGTTTAAAATTAATTTTAAGACAATGGGGACGTAACCGTCTGTTTACCTTCCTTAATATCATCGGTCTAGCGATCGGGATCAGCGCAAGCTGGATTGTATTTCGGATTGTCAACTACGAATTCAGTTTTAACCAGAATCATCCCGGCAAGGAACGGATTTATAAGCTTTACTCCGCCTTTAAGGAAGGTGAAAATATCCATCGTTTTGATGGGACTCCCTACCCGCTTGGTACTTACCTCGGGAATAATTTAAAGAAAGATCTGACCGGATTGGAATTGGTTGCACCGATCGCTAATCGATCATTTGAAAGCATCAAGGTTAAGCGTTCCAACAATGAAACCTTGGAGTTCAATGAGCAGGACCAAATTATTTCTGCTACTGCGGACTATTTTAAACTTGTTCCCTACAAATGGATTGTTGGTAATCCGAATACCGCACTCAAAAACAACAATGAGATCATCCTGACGGCCTCACGTGCAAAACAATATTTCCCCGATGCAGACTTAAAATCCCTTCTCGGCAAGACAATGCAATACGATGATCAGCTCCTTACCGTGACCGGAGTTGTCGCCGACTTAGACTACCCGAGCAGTTTTATCTCCAAAGAATTTATCCGTGTAAACCCCAATCCTCAGGAAGCAGAGAATTGGGAAAATTCAAGTTCAAATTTCCATGTTTATGTTAAATTAACTGAAACCGGAAGTCCCGCGCAAGTAATTGGCGCTGCAACCAAAAAGTTCAATGAGATGGTCGGAGAAAAATTCAAACAGTACAATATAACGGCTGGTTACGAATTAGCTCCGCTTACTGAATTACATTTCAATAAATTCGTCTTAAACAGCAGTGACAAGCAGGTCATGTATGGACTTATTGGCATTGCGGCATTTTTGCTCATACTGGCCAGCATTAATTACATCAACTTGACGACAGCCCGTGTTCCCGCCAGGGCCAGGGAAATCGGCATCCGAAAAACATTGGGTGAGCAACCCCGGCACCTGACATTGTCTTTTATCAAAGAAACATTTTTTACCTGTCTATTTGGGCTATTATTCTCCTGGCCATTGGTCAAGATATTTGAACTTACCTTTAGTTCATATCTCCCGCAAAATATAAATGCCTATTCAGATGGTTTATCTGTTTTTATCTTTCTATTGGGTCTTATTATCCTACTTACGTTGATTTCCAGTCTGTATCCAGCCTACCTTATTAATAAAGTCCATGTCGTCGAAGCCATAAAAATACATGCAACCGATAAAATTTCCTTTGGTGGTATTTCACTCCGCAAGATTCTCATTGTATTTCAATTTGTGATCGCCCAGGCTTTTGTCGTACTGACAGTGATCATGGGTTTACAGTTACAGCATGCTTTACACAGTGATGTTGGCTTTCAGGATGATGCTGTTATTACCCTCAAACTGCCCTATAAAAAAGCAGAAGATTCAGGCAAAAGTCCGTTTCTTTTGAAAGAACTTCTCCAAAAATATCCTGAAATCGACCAGGTTTCGCTAGGACACCTCCCAATGAATAACGACCAATGGGGAAATAATATCATGATGCAGAGCGATACCGGTCAGATCTTGGTCAATATGCCTTTTAAATATATTGAAGAAAATTACCTGGATGTATTCCAAATGAAATTACTGGCCGGGCGGCCCCTCAAACTTTCGGATACAACATCAGGAATACTGATCAATCAAAAGGCCATTAGTAAGTTTGGATTTAAAACTCCGGTGGAAGCACTCGGAAAAACCGTAACTGTAAACGATCGTCCAACCACAATTGTAGGCATACTGGCCGATTTCCACAACTTTAATCTCCATGCTCCATTAGAACCCCTTGCTATGCAAATCTCAACCAACAAGGGCACGCTGCAGAATATTAATATCAAATTAAATGGAGACCCTAAAAAATGGCACCAGGCGATTGCATCTATAAAGACCGAATGGGAAAACGTATATCCAAATGCACCATTTGCCTACCAATTTTATGATCAGCGGATCAAAGAGCTGTATGAGAAAGATTATCGCTTTTATAAAATAATCAATTTGTCAACATCCATTACCATTTTGCTAAGTTGCCTGGGATTGATCGGATTAGTGACACTTACTACGCATCAGCGGACAAAAGAAATCGGTATACGGAAAATTCTGGGCAGCACGATCAGTGGGATCGTGTTATTGTTATCCAAAGATTATATCAAACTTATTATAATTTCAATACTCATCGCCACGCCGATTGCCTGGCTGGCGATTGACAAATGGTTAACAGACTTTGCTTTTAAAATAGAGCTCAGCTGGTGGATGTTTATCGTTCCGGCGATAGTAACTATTGGCGTAGCATTTTTAGCCATGAGCTATCAATCCATCAGTGCTGCCCGCGCAAATCCGGTGGATAGTTTAAGGGATGAATAAAAAGCATTTTATAAAGAATAAAAACTGAATTGTAATGAGTAACGTGAAATTGATTTTTAGACAACTCTGGCGACATCGTCTTTTTACATTTCTGAATGTATTGGGACTTGCCATTGGTATAAGCGCCTGTTGGTTTATTTTTCGTATTGTCAATTATGAATTTAGTTTTGACCAACAACATCCAGACAAAGAGCAGATTTACAAAGTATATTCGCATACACAACAGGAGAATGAAAGCGGGGATTTTGACGCAGTACCATTTCCCCTTCCTTATTACCTGAAAGAGAACTCGCAAGATGTCGAATTGGTTGTACCTTATTATAATCGTTATTTTGAAGTCGTAACACCGGCTTCCAAAAGTGAAACGCCCACAGAATTTTCCGGACAGGAAAAGATTTTTGCAACAACTGCCGACTATTTTAAGATGGTACCCTATAAGTGGCTTGCCGGAAGTCCGCATCAGCTTTTCAAACTCCAAAATGAGGTCGTTCTTACCGCATCACGCGCGAAAGCCTATTTTCCCAAGCTGCAAAATCAGGATATTATAGGCAAGACCATTTCTTATGATACGACACAGTTTATTGTATCTGGTATTGTAGAAGACCTGAGTTATCCAAGTACTTTTATTGGTAAGGAGTTTATCAAAATACCTGATCAGGATCCGAACCTAAACAATTGGATGATGCTGATGAACTATTATCAGCTATTCGTCAAAGTCAAATCCACCGATCATCTCAAAAATCTAGCCCATACCATCGATCAAAAAGTATTGCAGATGAATGGCGAAGAATATAAAAAAGAGAACTACAAACAAACCGTTCGTTTTTCGGCATTATCTGAGCTTCATTTTAACCCTATTATACAAAATCACAGCAATATCAAGGTGCTTTATGGACTTATCGGAATAGCTGCTTTCCTACTTGTATTAGCTGCTATCAATTACATCAATCTAAGTACGGCGATGGTACCTATGCGCGCACGCGCTATCGGTATCCGAAAAACACTGGGTGAACGGGAAATTTACCTGACCAGAAGCTTTTTGACAGAGACTTTTTTGATCGCGCTATTCGCATTATTTCTTTCCTGGCCATTGACAAAAATGATGGAATTGCTGTTCAGTGATTTTATTCCTCCAGACCTCAACAACTACAACGACCAGTTCAATCTGTTGTTATTCATCATCGGATTGCTCGTCTTAATTACATTATTTGCAGGAATATATCCATCGATACTGATCAACAAAGTAAGATTGATCGACGTGATGAAAATAAAATCACTGTCAAACAATTCTAACAAAGGGGTATTTCTCCGTAAAGGTCTGATTATCTTTCAATTTGTAATTGCACAGATTTTCCTTATTGGCACTTTCGTGATCAGCATTCAGATCAAACATATGCTCAAAAGTGATTTAGGCTTTAATCAAGATGCAATTGTCACCATATCAATTCCAAATAGAAATGCTGATAAAGCGACAACAGATCCATTTGTTTTCAAGCAGGCATTAGCTAAATATCCCGAAATCAGCCGTGTTTCCTTGGGGCATTTTCCTATGGACAATAGTTATTGGGGCAATCCGATTCGCAAATATGGCGAAGAGGAAAGTAAAAATCAGTTTATGCAATACAAATTTGTGGATCAGGATTACATTGACCTTTACCATATTAGGTTACTCGCCGGTCGTAAACTGTCGATGTCCGACACAAGTTCGGGTATTGTAATTAATGAAAAAGCCATGAAAGAATTAGGATTTAAAAACGCTGACGAAGCAATTGGACAGGCTGTTGTATCCCGCGACAAAAACGTTAAAATTGTTGGTATCATAGCCAATTTTCACAGCAAAGATCTCCACCAACAATTGAATCCCATTGTGATGGAGGTTTCGACCAATAGAAGCCCACTCGGACATATTAACGTTCGCTTGGACAATGATCCTAAAAAATGGCCAACTGCATTGGCAAACCTCGAAAAAGAATGGAAAAATATCTATCCACATGCAAAATTCAGCTACCGTTTTTACGACCAGGAGATCAAGTCTCTCTACGAGACTGACATGCGATTGTCTAAGATTATCAATCTGGCAACAGCGATCACCTTATTGCTGAGCTGCCTCGGCCTCGTTGGTCTAGTCACGATAACAACTGTACAACGCACAAAAGAAATTGGAATCCGGAAAGTATTGGGAAGTTCGGTTACCGGTATTATTGGCTTACTGTCCAAAGATTACATAAAACTAATCATCATTTCAATATTGGTATCAACACCAATTGCCTGGTGGGCCATGAACGAATGGTTACGTGATATTCCATTTAAAATTGAAATACAATGGTGGTTATTTTTTATCCCGGCAATACTCACGATAATGATCGCATTTATGACATTAAGTTTCCAATCATTGCGGGCTGCCCGCGCAAATCCGGTGGATAGTTTAAGGGATGAATAAAACAGTAAAGAAGCTCAATAGTAATCAATACAATAAACACCTATCTCTATGATAAAGAATTATTTAATAACAGCAATCAGGGAATTAAGGAAAAGAAAATTCTATACCGCTATCAATATATTAGGTTTGTCGGTCAGTCTTACTGCCTCGATATTAATTATTCTCTGGGTACAGGATGAACAAAGTTTTGATAAATTCCATCCAGACTATGAGCATATCTACAAAGTCAATTCTCATTTAGATCCCGAGCATAATGGTTCTATATGGGAAAATTCTCCTGGTCCGATCGGAAATTATGCACAAAATATACCCGAGGTAGACTATGCAACGCGTATTTCACAGGACCACAATACGACGCTGGTCAATGATAAGCTAAAACGTCCCGTAACGGATATGAACATCTACTATGTTGACAGTAATTTTTTCAACATGTTTCATTTTCCGTTGCAAGAGGGCTCCCTTTCAGGTTTTCAGGCAAATTATAAACAAGCGCTTATCACCCCATCGACAGCCGAAAAACTTTTTAGTACCCAGCAGGCTATCGGAAAAACTTTCCGTTATCAGAAAGATCTCTTTACCGTGGCGGGTATCCTAAAAGATCTCCCGCAAAACTCCTCAATTCAGTTCGACGTCGTTATCCCGCTAGGTTATCATGCACAGCGATTTACAAACTGGGGCGGTAATGGCAAATGGAAAACAATAGATGAAGACATGGGCAATTACAGTTTTTCAACCTATGTTAAAGTCAAACCCAACACTTCTGCAGCACTTATCGGAAAATCTATCACAGACTCCTATACCAAAGCCCGTAACGGCGAAAATTCGACTGTATTTGTTTTAGACCCGTTAAAAACCATGCATTTAATTGCTCCTGACGGTAATAAATCAACGCTTCGCATGGTGCAGATTTTTGGGATTATTGCCGTATTGCTGCTGGTCATCGGTGCGGTAAATTATGTCAATCTGAGCACCGCAAGAGCATTGGATCGGGCGAAAGATGTTGGTATCCGCAAAATAATCGGTGCCAACCGTCTCCACCTATTCTTACAATTCATCACGGAAACAATCGTTGTATTCCTTTGCTCGCTGCTGATAGCTTTTATCCTTATATTCATCCTTCATACAGGATATAATCAGATCGCACAAAAATCAATCAGCTTTTCCTTCCGTAATACGGCAATATGGCTATACATTGGAATCGCAATTATAGGGACACTGGGTCTGTCCAGCATATATCCTGCGATACAACTTTCATCATTTAATCCAATCCATTCGTTAAAAGGAAAATCCGTAAAAGGGGTTTCTTCAAATACGATGCGTAAAATATTGGTGGTTTTCCAATTTACACTCTCCGTGACACTGATTGTATGCACACTGGTGATCCGAAACCAATTGGCTTTTATCCAAAAGATCAATCTCGGCTATGACAGAGATCATGTCATGACTCTTGGTCTTCCGGAAGAAGCCTATAAACATATGGATGCGATACGGACCGAACTCAAAAACAACAACGCTATTCAGGCTGTCTCCTTGTCCGGCGTTTACAATATGACGGATTTCGGAAATGCAACCGGAGATATAGACTGGCCAGGCAAGTCCAAAGACAACAAACTGATTGTTGCTCAGGCAACCATTGATAAGAATTTTATTCCATTGATGGGTATTCAATTTCTGGAAGGAGAAAACTTTACCGGTATGCCGGCTGATTCGTCTGGATATGTCATCAATGAGACCTTAGCGAAACAAATGGGCTTAAAACCGCCTTACGTGGGATCCAACATGAGTTTTCATGATGTTCCGGGACAAATTATCGGTGTGGTAAAAGACTTTCACTTCAAATCCATCAAAGACAGAATAGGACCGATGGTCTTTTGGACGCGTTATGGAGCAGGTACTTTATATGTCAAAACAAGTACGACAAAAGCTCCTGAGGCGATTAAGGCATTAGAAAAAATTTATAACCGTTATCCTTCCGATGCTCCATTTAACTATACATTCATCGATCAGCAGTTTGACAATTTGTATAAATCGGAGCGCCGCACTGGCCTGTTATTCAACATTTTTGCGGGCATCGCAATTTTTATATCCGCTTTGGGTCTGTTTGCACTGGCAACTCACGAAGCACAAATGCGCATAAAGGAAATCGGAATCCGCAAAGTACTCGGAGCAAGCACCTTTGGTGTCGTCAGACTACTGGGCAAAAATTTCGTGATCCTCGTTTCCATTGCCATTCTGATAGCATGCCCTATCGCAGTTTACCTGATGAAACAATGGTTGAGCAATTTTGCCTATAAAACAGATCTGGACGTACAAACGTTTGTCCTGGGAAGTATTTTGGCCTTGCTGATCGCAATTATCACCGTTAGTTATCAGGCCGTTCGCGCAGCTTTGAGCAACCCAGTAGATAGTCTAAGAGATGAATAAAAGAAGCTCAATAGTGATCAGAGAAAGTGATGGGTATCAGAAATGATCCCATTACGATCTCTACACGATTATTTCATTAACAAACAAGAGGCATTGGCCAACCTCATACATAGTTTAAAAGATGATTACATAAAATAATGAAGAGCTCATAAGGCAATCTTACTAAAAACAAATAACATACATAACTGAATAAATCAAAAAACAGCAACCATGATACAAAATTATATTAAAATAGCCTGGCGCAATATTCTCAAGAATAGAGGGTATGCCACCATAAATATCATAGGCCTTGCCATTGGCCTTTCTTGTTGTTTACTAATCGTTATTTATGTACAGCATGAACTCTCGTACGATAAATATCATCTCAACAAAGACCGCATTTATCGTGTCGTACATGACTATAAAGAAGTCGGTAGCACATCGCAGCAGCAGATCTGGGGGAATGCCCCAATTGGTGAGGCGCTGAAAGCTGACTTCCCAGAGATAGACAAGATCGTTCAATTCTCTGGGCAAACGTCCATCCTACTCAAAAAAGGAGAAAATAGGTTCCAGGAAGAAAATGTATTTTTCATGGATTCAACGGCCTTTGATGTATTCAGCTGGAAAGTCCTTGCCGGAAATCCACATACAGCACTAAAAAATGCATATTCCGTTGTATTAACAGAAAGCACCGCTAAAAAATATTTCGGCGACCAGAACCCTATCGGCAAAACCATTGAAGGTGGGCTCGCTGCTGGCCGCGCAGATGCAGGTTTATATACCGTAACTGCTGTGATGGCAGATGTGCCGGCCAACTCACACTTTACCTTCGATGCTCTGCTCTCAATGAGTACATTCCGAAAAGCAAGACCAGATGTCTTTGAAAAAGAAGGCTGGGGCTATGTGGACTTTTACACCTATTTTCTCGCCTCAAAAGACTTTGATCCCGTAAAATTCAATCAAAAAATACCTGATTTTCTCAAGCGACATATCCCGGTGCAAGAAAATGCCAATTCTAGATACAATTTCCATCTCGAACCCATGCTTCAGGCTTATATGCATTCTACGGCAGATCGTCAACCCGGAGCAACTGGCAGCTATCAAAATTTGTATATTTTTACGATCATCGGCGGGTTTATTCTACTGATTGCCTGTGTGAATTTTATGAATCTGGCTACTTCCAGATCCATGGAACGTGCCAAGGAAGTTGGTGTCCGAAAAGCAATCGGCGCTAATAAAAGTAATCTGATTCTCCAATTTATGTCCGAATCGCTGGCTCTTGTCTTTTTCAGTGGATTATTGGCAATTGTTCTAGTACTTGCTTTTCTCCCTTTTTTAGAAGCATTTTCTGGAAAACACCTGACTTATTCATCATTAATGAACGGTACTACTTGGTCAATATTTCTTTTGGCAACAACTGTCACCGGACTTTTAGCGGCAAGTTACCCAGCATTGATCCTGGCAAGCTTTCAACCAATTAAAGTCCTTAAAGGAGCTTTTAGCAGCAGTAAGGGCGGGACATTGTTACGTCGGGGTCTTGTCGTCTTCCAATTCTGTCTCTCCATCGCACTGATTGCTGGTACCGTAATCGTATTTTCGCAATTGAATCAACTGCAACAGCAGGATCTTGGATTTCAAAAAGCACAACGACTAATCATCGACTATAATTTTGACGAAAAAGTCAACAACAATTTAGAGGCAATCAAAAATACACTTGCAAAAGATAAAGATGTGCAGTCGGTGACAGCTTCACGCACCGTACCGGGAGCATTTTTTCCAAATGCCGGAACAGAGATTATGTCGACAGATGGCAAAATGACCGATTTCGCTCCATCCCTATATGAGGTAGATATAGACTTTATCCCCAATATGGGCATCAAGATGGTTGCGGGAAGAGCCTATTCACGTGATTTCCCAGCAGATACCGCTCATTCACTCGTTATCAACGAATCTGCGGCCAAATTATGGGGCTACTCAAACCCACAGGACATTATTGGAAAACAATTCAGACAATGGGGCAAAGAAGGTACGGTCATCGGTGTTGTAAAAGATTTCAACTACCTTTCTTTACATCGTAAAATTGAACCCCTAACCTTGCGTCTTGAACCGGGTAGCAGCCGTTATCTAGCCGTTAATTTACAACATGTCAATCAGCAAACGATCGACAGAATCGGTAAATTATGGGCTGAACTCGCTCCCCATCGTCCCTTTTTGTACAGTTTCTTAGACGATAATTTTAACCGTCAATACGAAGCCGATTATAATTTTAGAAGACTCTTTACCGCATTTTCAAGCCTTGCCCTTTTCATTGCTTGCTTAGGTTTACTTGGACTTGTGACTTATACGGCGCAACAGCGCACCAAAGAAATCGGGGTGCGGAAAGTTCTCGGTGCATCCATCTATAATTTAGTGCTATTGCTTTCTTCCGATTTTATCCGACTATTGGTCATCGCAATCTGTATCGCCACACCATTATCGTGGATAGCGATGAACAAATGGCTGGACAATTTTGCGTACCATATTGAACCAAAATGGTGGATGTTTGCTTTTGCCGGATTGTCAGCTGTATTCATTGCCCTGATCACCGTTAGCTATCAAACATTTAAAGCCGCTAAAGCTAATCCAGTAGACAGTCTGAGAGATGAGTAAGTAACATAATACAAAAACCGACTATATATAGCACGACACAATCATATACGATCATGATCAAGAACTACATAAAGACTGCATGGCGGAGTATCAGAGCCAACCGATTTTTCAGCATCCTTAATATTAGCGGATTAGCTATTGGCATCTGTGTTTCACTCCTTTTATTTGCCTTTATTCGTCAGGAACTGAGTTTTGATACCATGTATACAAAATCCAATAATATATACCGGTTGCACATGCAGCTGTCGGCGGAATACAATCGGGAGAAGATGATCAACCTGCCCAATGCAGTGGGCCCCGCATTGAAATCAGATATTGCACAGGTCGATAATATGGTACGGTTGGTAAAAGATGGCTTTGGAGCAACGGCTTCCATCCGCGCCGGTGAGGAAAATTTTAATGAGAGACAATTATACCTTGCAGATTCCACACTATTCTCCATCTTTGACTTCCAATTTATTGAAGGTAGTGTACATACAGCGTTCCTGAACAAAAAGAGTATTGTGCTTTCCCAATCAACAAAAGAGAAGTTGTTCGGAAACAGTGAAGCACTCGGCAAACTCATTTCCATTAACCAAAGGGATACTGTACAGGTAACCGGAGTATTCAAGGATCTCCCTGCCAACAGCACCCTGGACTGTAATATGGTCATGAATATTATGGATTCATGGATGGGGCAAAATGTCTATTGGAGTAATGCCAGTTATGAGACTTATATATTACTAAAAAAAGGAGCTGATCCAGCAATTGTTGCGCAAGAAGCAACTAAACTCATTGACAAATATGTCGAAAAAGATCACCGATATTTTACCGAATTTTTCCTACAACCATTATTAAAGGTACATCTTTACTCATCAAATCTCGGGGAGGGCGTCACCAAGCGTATGGGAAATATTGATACCATTCGCACGCTATCTATCCTTGCGTTTCTTGTTATCGTGATTGCCTGCATCAATTACATGAACCTGGCTACCGCTAAATCACAAAAAAATGCGAAAGAAGTAGGCGTAAACAAAGTACTTGGTGCTACCCGCAGCCAGCTCGTTGTCCGTTTCTTTGTTGAAACCGCAACGATTAGCCTTTTTGCTATGATCCTTGGCGTGCTGCTGTCTGTTATTCTGATTCCGCTGTTTAATACCATAGGCAGCACAAACATTACTATCCGACAACTTCTGAATTGGGATATGCTCGGAATATTAGCCATATCTTGGTTTGTTATCACACTTGTTGCCGGCAGCTATCCAGCCTTATTTTTATCGAAAATCAAATCGATAGCCTTGATGAATAAGGGCTATAACAAACAGGGCAAAACAGTTTTGGTCAGGCAAATTTTGGTGATATGTCAATTTACCATTTCCATTATTCTGATCATAGGCATCAGTGTAATGCTTACACAGATGAATTTTATTCGGAACAAAGATCTGGGTTATCAACCTGAACAGGTGGTATCTATCCCTATCCGTTCTTTCCGGAGCCATGAAAAACTCAATACACTGAACCAACAGGTCCAAAGCTTATCAAATACGCTATCCACCACGTTCGCACAGTCCATACCAGGAAGTAACGAAAGTGGAAAAACAACCTATAAATTAACAACGGACAAGCAAGGTCTGCCGACGTTAAGCTGCGTTACCTATGGAAAGACCGTAAATACGCTTGGATTAAAATTACTTGCGGGAACGGATTTGCCCGATATCTGGGGACGTCCAGACTCTACGTGCTACGTGTTGATTAACGAAAAGGTACTGAAATTTTTAGGGTATAAATCTCCCGGGGAGGCCATCGGAAAACATATTGTTACCGAGATGAGCCCGACCAATTCTATCATCACTGGTGTCGTCCAGGATTTCAATTATTCAAACCTTAAATCAGAAATTGGAGGTTACAGCTATTATACCATGAACGATCCTTCCGAATCGGCACGAAACTTACTGATCCGTTATAAAACAACAGATGTTAGCGGATATATTGAACAGGTAAAGAAGATATATATGGCCATTGCACCCGAAGCTGCATTCGATTTTTCGTTTTTAGATCAGCACGTACAAAATCAATATGAAAATGAAATTCGGTCATCCAATGTCATGAGCCTGTTTTCATTTCTTACCCTTTTTATAGCCTGCCTGGGTTTGTTGGGCTTAGCAGCCTATACAACCGAGGCACGAAGCAAAGAGATCGGTATCCGAAAAGTGCTGGGCGCAAGTGTTCCGAGCATTATTCACTTACTTTCATCAAATTATATCAAACTAATCATTCTTTCTTTTCTTATTGCTGGGCCGATTGCTTATTACCTCTTCAGTAATTGGTTAAATGATTTTGTATATCATATCGAGATGCCTTGGTGGGCATACCTGATTGCGATAATATCAGTCGCGCTGGTCGCATTTATCACAATAGGCTTCCAGACATTTAAAGCCGCACTATTGAATCCGGTAAATAGTTTAAGGGACGAATGATGATCCGGAAATAGCTTTCCATTTTGGACAAATCCGCAATTGGATTGTGGATTTGTTCAAAATAATCAACGATCAAAAAGGACATCCATAGTGAACGACTTCTGTACCAAGCCTGAATATTGTTCCAAATTACTAACACCAAAGGACGTCACCATGGTAAGAAAGAGCGTCTTTCGTGTATTGGATTGTTCCTTGAATATACGAAGTTTTTGACCAAGCTGTTCTGCATAAGATTTTGTCAATTGAAATGGATTGACAGAAAATTTCATTTCGCACACATTGATACATAAATCCTGCCTATCAATCAGTAAGTCAATCTGTACACCTACACCATCCTTCCATCCGCGCTGCCGCCAAGCAGAAACCTCCGTATATATTCCCTCAATTCCCAGCGCCTGTTTCAACTGATCTATATGTTTAAAACAAATCGATTCAAAAGCATAACCGCTCCAAATTTTCCAAGTGGACTTGTCAGCAAGCTTCATCCATGAGCCTGCAGTTCTAGTCCGACTGTTTGCTATAAAATGAAGGTAAAACAGTGAATACTCGTCCGTTAGCTTATAAATACTATCTTTTGATTGCTTGCCGAAAGGGATGTAAGGCTGAATAAAACCTGATTCCGCAAGCTCTTCCAGCAACTTGGTCGCGTGTCCGCCAGAAGTTAAGTCACAGGTTTTGATAATTTCCTTACGCGTCATTCCCGCACTCGTTTTTGCCAATGCGCGAATGATGTCCATGTGGTTTACCGCATCATCAAACAATGATCGATACAAGTTGTTGAACTCCTCCTGTAGTAAACCATCCTTTTGAAAACATAAACGATCTATCACCTGTGCTGTACTTTCACCCGGTTCAATTTCTTTAAGATATTGCGGAATACCACCCAATGCCATATAGAGCTGTATCAGTTGAAACCTATCAAGGGTAACTTTCCTGCTTTTTAGAAATGCTTCGGTTTCAGAAAGATTGAACGGAAGCAGACGTATCCGACGACTAACCCGGTTATGGAGGCCTCCCCGGTTGCGGACTACATTCTTGATCATCCAAGCCGCAGCAGAACCACAGATCACCACAATCAAGTTTTTTTGTTGCGAAGCCCACCTATTCCAAAAATTTTCAAACGCAGGCATAAAGCCCGACCTAGCGGTATTTATCCAAGGAAACTCATCAAAAAAAATAATACATCGCCGCTTTTTTATTAATGGAGCAAAATAGTTTTCGAGCATATCAAAGCCTGTAGCCAGTTACTTGGCACTGCCAATGGAATATTGCCCATGGTTTTGCCAAGAGCCATGCTAAAACTCTCCAAATGCTGTTTCAATGTAGCATGATGAGAACCTGAAAATTCAAAATCCAACGGTCGACTAAATCCGTTCCTGATGAGATAAGTCTTACCTACTCTACGGCGTCCATAAACAGCGACAAGCTCTGCATCACCCGACCGCTCTATTTTACGTAGCAGACTAATTTCCTCTAACCTACCTATAACAATACCCATAAAAACAAAGTTATATTATGCTAAAAGTAATAAAAAAAAGAGTTTTGGCGCAATATAAAAAATCATATCACGCCAAAAGCTATAAAAAAACAGAGTTTTGGCGCAATATAAAAAAAACATATCGCGCCAAAAGCTATAAAAACAACTCCTTATTTGTTCGGAAGCGAACAACATACTGTCCATTTTCGAACAACCCAACATGTGCTAAAAATAAAATTAAGCACTCATATACAACACATTACACTTATGGCAAACGAATTGATCTAGCTCTTTGCATAGCAACACCTGATACCAATCCTCCTGATTGAACTAACGGCGATGCTGCTCGTTGATTAACAAAAAACGAAGTAACAATGATTGCAAATTCACTTAAAACAGCTTACCGTTTTTTAAAAAAACATAAGTTGATTACGTTCATCAACATCACGAGTCTCGCGATTGGTATTACGGCGACTCTTGTTATTTTCTTAATGATCCAATACGATTATAGTTTTGACAAACATGTTTCCAATCAAAAACAGGTCTATCGCGTTGTCAGTAACGGTGAATTCAAAAACGCCGGTGTTTATGTACCATTAGTACGCACCATGCAGGCTGAGTTGCCCAACTTGGAAGCAGTAGCTCCTATTTATCGTAGCCATGTACAAAAACTTAAGGTTTCTTTGGCGACAGACAAATTTCAGGTTTTTCCAAAAGAGCAACAGATCGTTTTTACGAATAGTCAATATTTCGATATTTTTCCCTATAAATGGTTAGCTGGAAATGCCCAGACCTTAAATACAGCTGGCCATATTGTGCTTACAAAAAAGGCTTTAGAAAAATTTTACGGTAAGGAATCCCCCTCAGATGTAATCGGTAGGACAGTCATCTATGCAGATAGTATTCCATTGCAAGTGGCCGGAGTAATTGAAAACCCGCAACATAATTCGGATTTTAATTTTGACAGCTTCATTGCCGAATCAACGATCCCACAAAACAATAGTCTGAAAGATATGTATAGCTGGGACGCATGGAATAGTATATCCGACACGCATCAGGTGCTCATTAAAACAAAAGCACAACCTAATCCTCATCTACTGGAACGCAATATCGCTAATCTCCTTCAAAAATATAAATATAAAGAAGGAGAGAAAATCAATGATAAACTTGAGTTACAAGCGTTGGCAGATGTGCATTTTGACACGAGATTCAACTATGACGCTACTCACCCGGGAACGCTTCGCAATCTGATCCTGCTGGCCTTTTTCCTCCTCGCTTTGGGAGCCGTGAATTTCATCAACCTATCCACAGCTCAGTCTATTGAACGGGCCAAGGAAGTTGGCATCCGCAAAACACTGGGTAGTTCTAAGGCGACATTGATCAAACAATTCCTACTGGAAACATTCCTTATTACCTTATCCGCAACGATACTTGCTGTACTATTGCTTCCTTTATTCTTACATGTCTTTGAAGGATTTATTCCCAAAAACTTAAATTTGGATCGTTTGGACAAAACAGTTATTGCTTTCTTTCTGTTCGGGCAATTGATCTTAGTGACCTTACTAGCCGGATTTTATCCTGCTTGGGTACTGACAGGATATGCACCGGTACTGGCGCTCAAAAACCAGCTCGGAAAAAACACCAATCTTTCCCGCAGCTCGTGGCTACGCAAAGCACTGACCATCTTTCAGTTTGTCATGGCCCAGGCTTTTCTCATTTGTGTGCTTATTGTCGTTCGCCAAATCAACTATGTCACCCATAAAGATATGGGCTTTCAGAAAGACGCTATTGTCAATATCTACATCCCAGGGGCCTTCCAAAACTCTGCGAAAGGTGTCATCCTTAAAAACGAGCTCAAAAAGCTAACAGATATCAAGGCCATCAGCTTTGGGAATATCGCCCCTGCAATGAACGGCTGGATGACTACCGCAATCGCTTACGATCAATCGCCAAACAAGGAATCTCTGACCTTCGATGGCCGGTCGGGTGATGAGAACTATTTAGATGTTTATAAAATTCCACTTATAGCAGGAAGAAATGTCCGTTTACGGGATTCAACAAGTGAAATGTTGATCAATAGAAAAGGACTGGAGTTACTGCATATCAAGAATCCTCAGGATGCCATCGGTAAAACCTTCGAAAATGGACAAAATATCATCGTTGGTGTAATGGAAGATTTTGATTTGGCTTCTGCACGACAAGGGGTTAAACCGGTCCTGTATACAGGCAGCAAGACAGGATATGTACTCCATATCGCATTGGACCAATCGCATCCTGAAAACTGGAAAAACACGATCGACAAGATCACTTTAAGTTATAAATCGGTTTTCCCTGATGACGAACTGGATCTGCGCTTTTTGAATGAGGTTATTCAAAACTTTTATACACAAGAGAAACAGCTCTCTAAGCTCTTATCTTGGGCTGTGGGGCTCTCTGTATTTATTGCAGGATTAGGTTTATTTGGGCTAGCGATATTTACAGCCAATCAAAGGACAAAAGAGATTGGTATACGTAAAGTTTTAGGTGCTTCTGTTTTCCAGATCACATTTTTACTGCTTCGAAACTTACTTTCCCTGGTTGCCATAGCCTGTTTGGTTGCCTTTCCCATCGCTTATTATTTTATGCATAATTGGTTAAATGATTTCGTGTATCGCACTACAATAAATCCGTGGATTTTTGGTTTTTCTGCCCTGAGCTTGATTGCTTTCGCAAGCGTTGTTCTATCAGCCAAAAGTATTATGGCGGCAAAAGCTAACCCGGTAAATAGTTTGAGAGACGAATAGATCAAGTTGAACTTTCATTTATAACATGAATTAAAGACTTAAATCCTAAAACAATGATAAAGAACTTTATAAAAACCGCATGGCGTAGTATTTTTTCCAACAAGTTTTATAGCGCCATTAATATTTTAGGGTTAACAGCAGGATTAGTTGTAGGGATATTCTTATTGCTTTGGATTCAGGATGAACTATCCTATGACCGCTTCCATAAACATCATCGATCCATTTATAAAATTGGTATAGAAGGTGGCACCGGCATATCAAAACGGATCTCTGGGTCCATCATTGCTCCTGTCGGAAGCTCCGCTAAGAAGGAGATTCCTGAAGTCCAAGATGCTGTACGCATATTTAAAATCGGTGATGCCGCCCTAAAATACAAGGAAAAAAGATTCAATGAAAAAAACCTTGCATTTGTGGACCCTAGCTATTTTAGTGTTTTTGACTTTTCTTTAATGCAAGGCGACCCAAAGCGACCTTTCCCCGATAACAATTCCGTTGTGATCACCCAAAGTACGGCACACCGCTATTTTGGCAATGAAAATCCTATTGGAAAAACGGTAATATTGGGCATTGAAGATCTCTGTGTTGTCTCTGGCGTCATTGCCGATTATCCGGAAAACTCTACCTTTCAATTTCAGGTCTTACTGCCGATATCGCGATTCAATGAACACGCTTATATCAAAAACAAAACGACCTATGACAATAAAACCTTTCTATCCTCCATGGATGAAGATTGGTCCAATTTTTCGTTTGAAACTTATCTACAGTTGAGACCAGATGCCAACCCGGCAACTATCGCGCAAAAATTACAATCCATACACGAACGGAATAAACCCGAAGATGCCCCTGTACCATATGTTACACAAGCGCTGGCAAAGGTACATCTGTACCAGATGGACGGTAGTGATGGGGGGATAGGCACTGTTCGAATTTTTATAGGCGTAGCCATCATGATCCTTGTCATCGCAAGCATCAATTATATCAATCTTTCTACTGCACGTTCTTTGTCCCGCGCCAAAGAAGTGGGTATTCGTAAAATTATTGGGGCCGGAAAAAAGGAACTTTTCTTCCAATTTATATTGGAAACAACTCTGCTCTTTACCATTGCCTCAACCCTGGCATTAGCAATCGTTTTTAGTTGCCTTCCTTTGTTTAATAACTTCTCCGGAAAACATATTTCGCTGCAGCTCAGCAATCCTACGCTATGGACAAGCATATTGACCATGCTCATCGGTACATTGCTGCTCACCAGTATATATCCCGCCCTCCTTTTATCGAAATTTGATCCGATTAAGGTATTGAAAGGCCGGTTTGCCCTAAAAAATTCCAGCGCACGGAAAATACTTGTTGTCTTGCAGTTTACAGTCTCTATTATCCTGATTACCCTGACAATTGTTATCGGTCGCCAATTGGATTACATAAAACATCAAAATTTAGGCTATGAAAAAGATCATATTATTTCTATTGGCATGGCACCAAAGATGTCTAAGCATTTTGATGCAGTCAAAAGTGAACTTCTAAAAAACAAGGATATTGATGCCGTTATCCGTCTTGGTCGGGATATGGTCTATGGGGGTGGTTCCACTGGAGACAACGATTGGGATGGAAAGCCCAGCAAATCAAATCTCTGGTTCAATATTACGTATTCGGACCAGTCTGCGCTTAGCTTTTTTCAGATAAAACTTACGCAAGGTCGTAATTTTACGGGCTCAACAGCAGATTCAACACATTTTATTGTCAATGAAACGGCAGTACGCGAAATGGGACTAAAAGATCCCATTGGCACACGCCTACGGATTCGAACTGTTCCCGGAACAATTATCGGTGTGGTAAAGGACTTTAATTATGCAAGCGCGAGGCAGAAAATTGAGCCGATGGTATTCCAATACAGCCCCAAAGATTGCTGGCAGCTTTATATCAAAACAACAGCTTCCGGAGCCAAATCTGCTTTGAACTCAATGCAACAGATCTGGAAAAACTATTATGATGATATGCCTATGAACTATAGTTTCCTTGATGAAAGCTACCAAAAGCAATATACGAATGAACAGAAACAAGGTACCTTATTCAATTTCTTCGCACTGATCGCTATCCTGATCTCCTGTCTAGGACTCCTGGGATTATGTACCTATACCGCACAGGTCAAAACCAAGGAGATTGGGATCAGAAAGGTTCTTGGAGCCACCGTATTCAACATTATAAAACTATTAAACAAGGAATTTTTAGTCTTAGTAATTCTGGCCAATGTCATCGCTATACCGATCGCTTTGTATTTCAGCATAAACTGGCTCAATGGCTTTGCCTTTAGAACGACACTCCCCATGACTATATTTTTATATGCAGGTGGGATAACAATTGCTATTGCATTATTTACCGTTAGTTTCCAATCCATCAAAGCTGCTTACGCCAATCCCGTAAAAAGTCTGCACGATGAATAGCTTATATCTAAGGACCAAAAACAACACCATAAAATGATTCGATTATTCCTAAAAACAGCACTTAGAAATTTAAAACGCAACCCGCTAAATACGGCAATCAATATTCTTGGATTATCCCTTGGAATTACAGTCGCATTGGTAAGTACACTGTGGATCTCGAAACAGTTTTCCTTCAACAAGCATTATGAAAACCATGATAGTATTTATCAGATGATGATGACGGGAACTTTCAATGGTGAAAAATCTACGGATGGGACTTCCACGCCCATTCCGTTAGCTAAGGTTATTGCATCAGATTTCACCGATGAAATTCAAGATTTAGCATTGGTCACCGATATGGAAAGTAATACGATCAAAGTCGGTGACAAGAAACTGAATGCCTCTGGCTTTTATGCAATGGGCAAATTTTCAGAACTATTTTCGTTCGAATCTGTACTGGGAAATACGCTCACTCCAACGGCAACCTCCAGCATCATTATCTCCGAATCATTGGCCAACGCTCTAATGGGATCGGCTGATGTGATCGGGAAAACTATTCAGCTCAACGGGAAGGAACAATATACGATACAAGGAGTTTATAAAGATATACCTGAAAACAACACTTTTCACGGGTTGCAGTATATTTTGCCGTTTGTAGATTACCTCCGTAAAAATGAAGGCATAGACGAAAAATGGTCAAACTGCTTCTTTAGTACCTTTGGTAGAATCGAAAACCCGCAAAATATCCCCGGGATAGAGCATAAACTAACCAGCATCTTTAGAACAAATCTGACGGATATCAACCCCGAGATTCTGTTGCACCCCATGTCCAAATGGCATCTCTATGACGCTTTCAAAAATGGTAAAAATGTCGGTGGACAGATTCAATATGTCTGGATGTTTGCCTGGATCAGTGTGTTTATTCTTTTGTTGGCCAGTATCAATTTTATTAACCTCAGTACGGCCCGAAGTTTAAAAAGAGGAAAGGAAATTGGTATTTTAAAATCGGTCGGTGTCAACCGCCGGCAACTGATTACCGGATTTTTAGTTGAATCCATCCTGTCCGTATCCTGTGCTTTTCTGATAGCGCTTATAATAAGCACTTTGCTTCTTCCGTGGATAAATGCCATTACCAAAACCACATTAGCTATTCCATTTACGAGTATTCAATTCTACCTATACTCCTTTTTGGGGATTTTCTCTGTTGGAATCCTGGCTGGAATTTACCCTGCGCTATTCTTATCCTCTTTTAATCCGATCCTTGCGCTCAAAGGAAAGATGAACATCGGCAAAAGAGGATTCAATGCCAGAAAGGGAATGGTTGTTGTACAATTTGCGATTTCCATCTTTTTGATGATTGCAACCTATCTGGTGATCAAACAATTGCACTATACAAAAGACCGTCCGATCGGTTATAAAAGTTCAAACTTAGTAAACGTTACTAGCAGCAGTCAGTTAATTTCCAAAAACTTTGAGATCCTAAGAAAAGAATTGATTGATCAAGGCCTGATTCAGGAGGCATCACTCACTTCGAGTTTTGTCAATAAGCTCACTTTAACTGGCGGTGGTTTTAACTGGCAGGGGAATGAAACAAAGGAAGGATCCATTATGGGCATTTTCACCGTAGATGAAAACTTTGCCAACACTGTACAATGGAATTTTTTGAAGGGAAGAAATTTCTCCAAGGATTTTAAGACAGATTCCACGGGAGTAATCATCAATGAAGCTGCGGCCAAATTTATGGGGGTTACAGATCTGACAAGCAAACAATTGTCTAAAAGAGGGATTAACTACACAATTATCGGTATTATACAGAATACCTTATCTGAATCCCCATTTAAGTCGATTACGCCAACAGCCTATTTTCTTGATTTTCTACCAAAAAATAAAATAACACTCAGACTGAATGAACAGCAAGATATCAGTCAGACAATGAAAGCAATCGCACAACAATTCAATCGCTTTGATCCAGATCTCATCTTTGATTATGCATTCACAGATAAAGAATACGCCAAGCAATTTGAGCAAATGGAAATGATCAAAAGCCTGACCAGTATTTTTACGGGGCTCGCCATACTGATCTCCTGTCTTGGACTATATGCTCTGGTGGCATTTCTAACCGAGCAACGTGAAAAAGAAATTGGTATCCGTAAGGTTCTTGGCGCATCAGAACTTGGTTTATGGAGATTATTATGTACCGAATACATCTGGTTAACATTGATCGGATTTCTTGTTGCTGCCCCCTTGGCTTATCTCCTAATGGAATCTTGGCTTGAAAATTATGTCTATCGTATATCAATTACCTGGACTGTATTTGCGGTTACAGGCTTAACAGCCTTAGTCATTACCTTGTTGACAGTTAGTTATCAAGCGATCAAAGCAACCTGGGCAAACCCCGTGAAAACATTAAGAAGCGAATAAGACCAATTTGTTCGGGGACGGACACCAAACTGTCCGTTTCCGAACATTTAGGTTTAAAAAAAACCAGAACAAAACCCTAAAAATCAAAAGATTACATTTATGGCAAACGAATTGAATTAACCATTTTCTATTGTGCACGACCATGAATACAGCTATCCATTTGGATAAATGGATTATGGACTAGTAAATTATGAAAAATTCAAAATATCAATTCGATGATAAAGAATTACCTTAAAATTGCATGGCGAAACTTGTGGAAAAGCAAAGGCTACTCTGCAATCAACATCATTGGGCTTTCCATTGGTATGGCTGCTGTACTGATTATTGGCATATGGGTGCAAAACCAGTTGCAATTCGATAATTTTTACAGCAATAAAGATCGCCTGTATAAACTTTGGAATAAATATCAAAATGATGAGGGAAAAATAAGTCTAATGGACGTCACCTCAGGGCGAGCAGCTCCTGCCCTATTAGAAGATTATCCGGAAGTAGAACGCGCAGCTCGCATGTATTTTAGTACAAACAGACTACTGTCGTTTGATGATAAAAAAATCAAATCAAAAGGAAACGAGGTAGACCCGTCATTTCTACAGCTATTTGATTTCAAACTTCGACGGGGAAATAATCATCAGGCCCTAGCAGAAACAAAGAATATCATTTTAACAGAAAGCTTAGCAAAAAGTATATTTGGTAATATCGATCCATTGGATAAAACCATTACGCTCGACAATAAGGAACCTTATAAAGTTTCTGCTGTTATGCAAGATTTGCCAAGTAATACCAATTTCGATTTTAATTATCTGATCCCGTTAGCTGATGCTAGTAAATATTCACCAAATTGGAATACAATTACGTTCTCAACCTACGTGCAATTAAAATCGGGAACCAATATTGAGGCTTTCAATAATAAGCTCATCAATATTATCGAAAAAAAATCCAACAAGGAGCTAAAAGGATCGCTGTTTCTGTATCCAATGTCCAAAATGCATCTGTATTCCAGATTCGAACAAGGTATTCCAGTTGGGGGAAAGATTGATCAGGTTAAGCTGGTTGCAGGAATTGGTCTATTGATACTATTGATTGCCTGCATTAATTTTATAAATCTTAGTACCGCCCGCAGCCAAAAAAGAGCAAAGGAAGTTGCTGTACGAAAAGTTGTAGGAGCTAGACGTCTCAATTTAATTGTCCAATTTCTTACAGAATCAGTCCTGCTAGCTTTTATATCGGGCTTAAGCGCGATAGTATTGACTAAGCTTACGCTCCCGTTATTTAATAAGATTTTCGATAGGCCGTTATTCTTTTCGTTCTCAGATACAACAATATGGCTGTCGTTGATAGGCTTTATCTTCATAACGGGACTATTGGCTGGATTATATCCGGCATTTGTACTGTCCGCTTTCAAGCCCATTAAATCATTAAAAATATTTGCACGGTCAAAAAAATTTCCCTTGAGTTTTCGGGAATTATTGGTTGTTCTTCAATTTAGCATAGCTGTTATACTGATAATTGCTACCATTGTCGTCAGGCGGCAAATTGAATATGCAGGACAGCGAGACGTTGGCTATAATACCGCTCAATTGCTCGAAATAGGAATGGAAGGTGATTTAGGGAAAAATTATGAGGCCATCAGATCAGAATTGATCAATAATGGGGTGGCTACAGCCGTCACAAGGATAGGATCATCAATCACTGGTAGTTCTGGAAATTCCTGGGGTGGTTTTTCCTGGGCAGGAGCTACTCCTGAGCAAGAGAAAAAAATGGGATTTGATCTGGGAAGAGCAGAAAGTGACTTTGTCAAAACACTCGGATTAAAGCTCATAGCAGGACGTGATATCGATTATGCAAGATTAGCAGCCGATAGTACTGCTGCACTGCTGAATGAAGCCGCCGTCAAAGAAATGAAATTGAAAAATCCAATCGGAAGTTATCTCAAATGGGGAGACGGAACTTATACCATCGTGGGCGTAATAAACGACTATATCAGCGGTTCTCCTTATAATCCGGTAAAACCGATGCTTATATACGCGAATAAGACAGCACTATTCAATTTGGTTATCCGTACAAATCCCAACGCTTCGATGAGCGACCAGCTCAAAAAAATCGAACAAATTATTAAAAAATTCAATCCCGCGTATCCCTTCGAGTATCAATTTGTCGATCAAAAATTTGCCACTAAATTCAAAGACCAACAACAAACAGCCCAGCTCGCTTTCATCTTTTCGGGGCTAGCGATCTTTATTTCCTGTCTGGGTTTATTTGGATTAGCATCATATATCGCCGAGCTGAGGACCAAAGAAATTGGTATTCGTAAAGTACTGGGCGCCTCAGTAAGCGGAATTACGGCGATGCTATCCAAAGATTTTGTCAAGCTTGTTATTATTTCTATTCTAATTGCTTCACCTATTGCATGGTGGGCAATGAATAAATGGCTGCAGGATTTCTCTTATCGAACCGAAATACAGTGGTGGAATTTTGCATTAGCAGGCTTAGCAGCCTTGGCTGTCGCCTTCGTAACGGTAAGTTCGCAAGCAATTAGAGCGGCAAATCACAATCCGGTGAAAACATTAAGGGACGAATAATTATCCGTTATTATATTTAGCAGAAACAACATGATCAAGACATACATCAAAATCGCGTGGCGGAATTTGTTAAAAAACAAAGCTTTTTCGGCAATTAATATTCTCGGTTTGGCTATTGGTATGGCAGGTGCTTTACTTATCGCACTGTGGTTACAGAACATGTTAGGCATGGATCGATTCCATGAGAAAAGTGACCGACTTTATATTATTAGTAATAGAGACATTTATCAAGGCGAATTACAAGCCTGGACAAATACACCTAAAATAATGGGACCTACACTGAAAAATGATTTCCCTGAAATCGAAAGTTTTACGCGTATCGAGCAAGATGATAAATTTCTAACGAGCTACGGTGATAAAAATTTAGTTTCAAGCGCCAGCTTTGTCGATCCCGGCTTTTTCAATATGTTCAGCTATCCATTACTTAAAGGGAATAAAACCAATCTACTTCAAGATGCGAATTCAGTTGTCATTACGGAGCAATATGCGAAGGCTCTTTTTGGTGACAATGATCCAATAGGAAAAACGATCAAAATAGAATCAAAGTATTTGGTAACCGTCCAAGCGATCGTAAAAGATCCTTCCAGCTACAGCAGCTTGCAGTTTGATTATCTGCTTTCGTGGGATTTAGCTAAGAAAATGGGTTATGTAGATAAAAATTGGTCTAACAATTCAACATATACATATGTATTATTACGGGAAGGGATAACATTGGAAAACTTCAATGCAAAAATCAGACTTTTCAGCCAAAACCATATCAATGTAGGTGACAATGAAATTAAGTCTACAAACGAAATATTTGCTTTTCCTTACAAAGATACCTATTTGTATGATAGAAGCGAGCAGGGAGAATACACGTCTGGTCGTATACAATTAGTCCGTTTGTTTACCTGGATTGGCGCTTTTATTTTGCTTGTTGCCTGTATTAATTTCATGAATCTCAGTACAGCTCGCTCCGAAAGAAGAGCCAAAGAAGTTGGCGTACGCAAAGTAATCGGTGCTCAACGAAAAAGCCTTATCCTACAATTTATTGTCGAAAGTATCTTAATAAGTATTGCCGCAATGGCACTTGCACTTGTATTTATTGTATTGGTGCTCCCCGCTTTTAATAATTTGGTTGAAAAAAATCTCACGATCTCCATCCTGTCCGGTAATACCTGGTTGTTCTTAATGGGTTTCACTCTTTTGACTGGAATATTGGCAGGAAGTTATCCCGCATTTTTTTTATCCTCATTTAAACCTTTGAAAACACTAAAAGGAAAATTGAATACTTACGATAAGGGGATTAGTATACGCTCCATTTTAGTTATTGTCCAATTTAGTCTTGCTATTATTCTAATCGTTGCTACAATCATTGTTTATCAACAAATCCAGCACACAAAAAATCGAGATAGAGGGTATAATGATAATGGATTGCTAGCGACCAAATTTTCTGGAACACTGGAAAAAAACTATCTGAGTCTCAAGAACGAATTATTAACTAGCAACGCTGTCATTGCAGTATCTAAAAACATGTCCCCTGTGACAAATCGCTATAGTAATGGTTGGGGATTTAGCTGGCCAGGAAGTACTGAAAGTGATAAAAAATTCTCTTTCGACCGTTTTAGTACCGATGCCGATGCGATTAAAAACTTAGGTTTTAAACTCATAGCCGGACGGGATATTGATGCGTATAAATACAAGACAGATAGCGCAGCGATATTACTTACAGAGTCTGCCGTAAGGAAAATGCGTTTGACGAATCCAGTTGGCCAAACGGTCAATGGAGATGGTAGAGATTGGACAGTCGTAGGAATAATCAAAGATTTCGTCATAGAGTCTCCTTTTCAGGAAAGTTATCCTATGATCATTCTAGGTCCGCATTCTTGGTTTACCACGATTCATTATCGTTTGAATACGAATCGCGGCATCGCAGAAAATTTGAAAACAATAGAATCAATCTTTAAAAAATTCAATCCGGATTATCCTTTTGAATACCAGTTTATCGACAAAACCTATGAACAGAAATTTAAAGAAACGAAAGCTATAGGTACACTCGCAATGGTATTTGCAGGATTGACCATCTTTATTTCCTGTCTCGGTCTTCTCGCATTGATCGCATATATGGCCGAAACCCGGATGAAAGAAATTGCCGTGCGCAAAGTCCTCGGCGCAAGTGTTGCACAAGTAACCTCTTTGCTGTCCGTGGACTTTATTAAATTGGTGATAATTGCTATTCTGATTGCTTCACCAATAGCCTGGTGGGCCATGGACAAATGGTTGCAGGATTACAGTTACCGTATCCAGATCCAATGGCATTACTTTGTTATTGCAGGATTAATGGCAATATTAATCAGCATGGCAACCATAAGTTATCAAGCCATTAAAGCAGCACTTAGCAATCCGGTGGATAGTTTAAGGGACGAATAAAATAAATATTACTAACCAACACAACCCGATTATGATAAAGAATAATCTAAAAATAGCGTGGCGGAATCTAAGAAGAAATTCTTCCACCTCGATCATTAATATCACTGGGTTAGCCTTGGGTATTGCAATCTGTTTGCTGATAAGCCTATATGTTGCTGATGAGTTCAGTTTTGACCGTTTCAATACAAATGCGGATCGAATTGTACGTGTGGTCTTCCGCGGTACGGTAAAAGGGGGAACGATGAATGAGGCTCATGTCATGCCACCGGTGGCGGCAACAATGAAAGCTGAACTAACCGAAGTACAGGAGACAGCACGTTTGAGGCAAGGTGGGGCTCCCTTATTTTTGGTTGGTGATAAGATTTTTCGTGATGAACAGATGGCCTATGTTGATGCTTCTTTCTTTAAAATATTTACCCTGCCCTTTATCAAAGGTGATGCTAATACAGCAGTGAAGATGCCTTATACTGCGGTCATATCTGAATCCATGGCACGCAAATATTTTGGAACGACAGATGTCGTAGGTAGGGATCTCACCATAAAAGGCGACCAAAATAGACTAAAAATTACCGGAGTAATGAAGGATATCCCCAGCAATTCGCACTTCCATTTTGATATTTTCACCTCAATGACGGCGCTGGAGGACTCCCGTTCAAACTCCTGGATGACATCCGAATATTATACCTATGCACTGCTTGCAGAAAATACCTCATTAAAAAATCTGGAAAAAAACTTAGCGACCCTATTTGACAAACATGTCGGTGCTCAATTTATGGCCGGGTTCGGAATGAGTTACGAGGATTACAAAAAATCAGGCAATACAATAGGTCTCTATTTGCAGCCCCTGACCGATATCCATCTGCACTCCAATTTTGGCTACGATCTAAGTCCATCGGGTGATATCCGATATATTTATATTTTTAGTGCCATAGCATTGTTTATGTTATTGATTGCGACGATCAATTTTATGAACTTATCTACAGCCAGTGGTTTCCGGAGAAGTCGGGAAGTAGGTGTACGGAAAGTACTCGGTGCCGACAGGCAAAGCCTGATCCGTCAGTTCCTCTTCGAAGGCATTCTGCTGACCTATCTGGCTTTGTTTCTGGCAGTCGGCATTGTTTTACTGGCCCTTCCCTTATTTAATCAATTATCGGGTAAGTCCATTGCCATTCAACAGCTCGATTTTGCCCGCATAATCCCCCTCCTGCTCGCATTCGGATTATTGGTCGGTCTATTTTCGAGTACTTATTCGGCTCTATATCTAGCTGCTTTCAATCCTTTGACCGTATTAAAAGGGCGTTTGTTGCGATCTACAAAACGATTCAATCTCAGGAGCAGCCTTGTGGTCTTTCAGTTTATGATTTCCGTGGGACTCATTTTCTGCACCGTGGTTGTCATCCGACAGCTCGATTATATGCGGAATATCAAATTAGGCTATGAAAAGGAGAATGTCATTGTGATCCAGAGCTGGCCCTTGGGCAAAAATGAAAAAACTTACGTCAAGCTGCTATCCGAAGATAGCCGCGTAAAACATATCTCCCGCTCATCGTACCTGCCCGCTGGAGAAACTAACAACAATAACTTCTTTGTCTATCCGGACGGAAATACAGAAAAATGGGTGAAAACACTGCGTTATGACATAGATGAGGAATATATTGCTGCGATGGGTATGCAGCTTAACGAGGGGCGAAATTTTTCGAAAGCTTTTGGGAACGATACCTTATCCATTATCGTGAATGAAACCGCAGCAAAAGATCTGGGCTGGAAAGGGAAAAGCCTTGGCCATACATTGACCAATAAGGATAACAAAACCTATCGTGTCGTGGGTGTCGTCAAAGATTTCCACTTTAAATCGCTGCACGAACCCATTTCACCACTGGTGATGGTACTGAGCGATCAAGCTGGGAGCCTGATTGTCAAAACACAGACAAAAGATACCGAGGCCCTGATTAAAAAATTGAAAGCTGTCTACGACTCGTTCCCTTCCGATATTCCATTCAACTATTCTTTCCTCGATGATCGCTATGCCCAGACCTATCAGGCCGAAGTCAAAACAGGAAAATTGTTAAGCATATTCGCCGGACTGACGATTTTCGTCGCCTGTCTGGGTTTATTTGGATTAGCTATTTTTACGGCAAATCAGCGCCGGAAAGAAATAGGTATACGTAAAGTCATCGGCGCCTCTGTTCCCGGTATTACAGGGATGCTTTCAGCAGAATTTATCAAACTTGTCCTGATCGCCATCGTGATTTCTTCACCGATAGCCTGGTGGGCGATGTACAAATGGCTGGAAAATTTTGCTTACCGCATTGAAATGCAATGGTGGATGTTTGCCGTTGCAGGACTAATCGCTGTATTGATCGCACTGCTGACAGTGAGTTCGCAAGCCATCAAGGCGGCTGTGGCAAATCCGGTTGACAGTCTGCGGGAGGAATAATCTCCTATACGACAAAAACAATGATATTGTAAACGCAACACAATAAAATTATGATTAAAACATATTTCAGATCAGCGCTACGACAACTATTGAAACATAGCTACTATACCTTTTTAACAATTGCTGGTTTAGGTCTGGCAATTGCATGTAGTTTATTTATCTATAGCTATAATAGCTTCCAATATAGTTTTGATCAGTTTCATACCGATAAAGAACTTACCTTTCTAGTCGTACAGGATCTGAAACTAGAGCAGGTCGAACATAGCAAAGGCGGATCCTATGCCATGTACAATGCTATTTCACGTGAAATTCCACAAGTGGAACGAACAGCATTGTATATGGATAATAAAGACCTTACGCTACGGATAGCGGATCAGTTGTATAAAACGGAGGGCAAAGCCGCTTTTGTTTCATCGGAATATTTCAACACCTTAAATTTCCCCTGGTTAGCGGGATCCCCAAAAGATCTGGATCAGCCCAATACCGTCGCGTTGACCAAAACAATGGCCAAAACTTATTTTAATAACGATAACCCCTTGGGCAAAACGATCTTGGTCGACAGCAAATTTCCAGTGAAAGTTGTGGGTATCATAGATGACCGTAACAAAAATTCAGACTTCCGTTCAGAAATCTATTTTTCGCAAAGTTCTGTTTCTACTTTATGGCAAATCCCTCAAAACGACGGGTTCTTTAATAATTGGGGCTACTCCAACTCAAGCAATAATATCCTTGTCACCTTAAAAAACGCCGCCGATAAAAATACAGTCGAGCAAGCCATACATGCGCTGGTTGCCAAGTACTGGCACAAAGATGTACTACAGACATTCAGTTATAAACTCCTGCCCTTAACAAGTTACCATTTTGACACAGATTACGGAAAGGGAACACAACGTACACTTCTGAGTATCCTGGTCGCAATTGCCATCGGAGTCAGTATCATGGCATTGGTCAATTACAGCAACATCACCTTTGCCAGACAAATGAACCGCAGTGTAGAAATGGGCGTGAGAAAGGTACTGGGTTGTTCCAAAAGGCAACTCTACATTCAGTTTCTGATCGAAACCCTGATCCTGACCGCTGCTGCTATTATCTTCGCTTTAGTTTTATTGCTGATCTTTTCCAATTGGGCAAACCAGGCTCTTTTTCCACATGAACCTGTACAGATTGTCCATCCTCGGTCATTTATAGCTATCATTGGTATCATCTGGGTTTTAACGAGCCTGTTGACCTCCATCTATCCCCTCATTTTTGTCAATAAGATGGACATCCAGCAGGCATTGAAAAAGCTGACCATAGGCCCCTGGAACTTTAGTCGCAAAACGCTTATTGTTTTTCAGAATATGATCGCCATGACGCTGCTGATCGCCACTTTTGTTATTGTCTTACAGGTAAATCACCTCAAAAACACAGATATTGGATTCAGCAGGGAGCAGGTTATCCTGCTTCCGTTCACAAAAAAAATGATCCAATCAAAAGCGAAAATCGCTCATTTCATCAGCAATAGAACCGATGTTCAATCGTACACTTTTAGCGATAATCCACCTTCATCTGAAAAGGTATGGGGCGGAACCATCCAGTTTGACAACAGAACAGAATGGGAAAAATGGCCTGCCCGATACGCTATCGGGGATTCTGCTTATATCAGCACTTTTAACATCAAATTATTGGCAGGAAAAAATTTCAACGACAATCCCCAGAAACCTGAATTTCTGATCAATCAAAATATGGCTACCGCATTGGGCTATAAAGATCCTAATGATATTATCGGCAAGTCTTTAAACGCCGGTGGGCTGAACGAAGAACAAGTAGGAACAATTGTAGGAGTTGTTGCGGACTTTAGCACCAATTCGCTGAACGAGCCCATCTCCCCTACCGTAATTGGGTATAATGAAACGCGGTTAAAAAATGTAGCGATTAAACTGAAGGGTACCGATCACCAACTGCTCGTGAAAGATCTGGAGCAACAATGGAAAAATTGGTATCCCGATGAAGTGTTCCAATACAAATTCTATGATCAGCAGATTGCTCAGCTC
Organism: Sphingobacterium athyrii; assembly: GCF_003071065.1. Taxonomy (GTDB): domain Bacteria; phylum Bacteroidota; class Bacteroidia; order Sphingobacteriales; family Sphingobacteriaceae; genus Sphingobacterium; species Sphingobacterium athyrii. The sequence continues at coordinate 75,204 of NZ_QCXX01000007.1, forward strand.
TACAAGAAAGAAGTATTACTGGAAAAACTAATCTGGATCGCCGTTATCGTCGCGATAAGCATCAGTATGCTCGGTTTTTTGGGACTGCTCTCCATTAACATCCTAAAACGGACAAAAGAAATCGGAATCCGAAAAGTGTTAGGTTCTTCGGTAACAGGTATTATTGTATTGTTGTCACAAGATTTCTTTAAATGGATAACAATTGCTTTTTTACTTGCTACACCACTTGCGTATTATCTTATGAACCGCTGGCTGGACAATTTCCCTTTTCGGATCAGTATGGGCTGGTGGATCTTTGCATCCGCTTTCTGTGTTGGACTTATGTTAACGATTGCCGTGGTATCCCTCCAAGCAATAAAAGCGGCCACATCCAATCCTGTTGATAGTTTACGGGACGAATAGGAAAGGAAGCTGTCAACAAATTACAGCGAAAATGCTGGGATTTGAACAGACACTCCTTTCCGATGCTCCGTATTCGAATAAGGTTTGTCTAAAGTACATAACTGCTGATGATATCACTATAATTTGGAGTCGGGTCTATTCCGATATAGGAGACCCTAAATTCATATTCACGAAAGGACTCCAACCCATCGATAATACAGCTGCTTTTAGAACAGAGCTGTGTGCTCCAGTCTACATTTTGACCTTTGATGCGGAACTGATACTGATACATGCGTGCCCCCCGCCATCGTTGTGTTTTTAGCTTCACGCGTCCACTACCCACCTCTTCGGGACGGGCGATTAGTCGCTCCACTTTGGGAACCACTCCTCCATAAGAAGTTTTGGATTTTCTGACAGCATAACCGGCAGCTAAAATAATCGTCGGATCAGCATTGGCGATCGTATCTACATATTTAGCCAGTTCTTTCAATACGTACGCCAGTTCAGCTCTTTTTTGATTACGGATCAGTATAGCACGTGTGTCGCGATAATAGGCTTCCGTTGCGGCATTCCGGAATGCAACGAGCGCTTCCTCCAAAATTGACAATGCGGGTACAGGGGCTGCAAACAGTTCGGTTTCAGCAGCCATTTTGCTCAACACCTGTTCCGCCACCTGCATTAACCCGGCATCTTTATGCCCTCTTTCATTAAGTGTAACTTGACTCATCTTTTTTAAAATTAAATGTTTCAGATAAAATTATTTCCATAAGCAAAGATACAGTCAGGAGGCTCGGAGACAGGGGTAAAATTGTCCCAAAATGCAGGAAGTACAAAAAAGATTTTGGGACAATTTTACCCCTTATTTTAGTTGATTTCGAACAGCAATCTGTAGTAAATATTGCGTTATGGACCGATAAACATCCTTTTCCGAAATAGAAAGATCCTGTATCAGCCGCCCTAGGATAATTTGAAAAATCAAAAAACATATTATATTTTGAAAAATACACTTGAAACTGCGCAAAGTCTTGACCCGAAAAAACAGAAAGCAATTGAGCGGCTGCCAATTACATATTGGGTATTCAATTTTTCAATGGAGCGGAAGCTGAATGCGATGAAGATACTGCGTTTCGCTAATTAAACAAATAGCATATTCAAATAGCGTTTCTGCAAATCCAATAAGCGATCGGCGCTTCCAAATTAGGCATAGCACAAATCAAATTGAGAGAACCGAACATTTCGTTTTCCTATTCCTCTTCCTAATGAGCAAGGTCACTTTTCAAATTGAGGACTGGAAATAACACACTGGTAAAAAGCTTTTTCACGATTGAAAATTACAGTGTCTAATCTATAAAATGAAACTGTTCATCCGATACCGCCGATCGCTTCTCTGCTATTGAATTTTTCCAATGAGTTTTTCCTGTTCACCTATTTTATTATTTGTTATTCGTCCAGAAAATCAACGATATCAAGGTGTTCACCGCTGTACAATGACTGTCCGAAATCGAACAGTCCCTTCAACTGAAAGCATATTAATACATTCACTCACAACAACATACCTATTTGGCTAAGGATTTGTATTAGGATACAAAAACTAGCGAAAACCGAAGCTGGCATCCGGTCTTTATGCGGTGACGGAAATAACCCTTATACAAGTGACAATGACTTTTACAAACTTCAAGATTGCCTGGCGGAATATTCGAAAGAAGAAAATTCAAAACCTGATCAACCTGATCGGATTGACTCTTGGCATTACCTTTTTACTGCTGGTCGGGGCCTATATGTGGGATGTTCATCGGGTAAATAGTAAAATCAAAAATATAGATCAGCAATTTTTATTACAGAGCAAGTATAAGAAGGAAGGTTTTGGAATCAATTTGACCACGATTGGAGCACTACCCAAAGCCCTCTATGAAGACTATCCGGATTTGGTGGCCAACTATTATCGTATCGATGGATTGACAGGTATTATCGCCAATGGTGCTACGATCCATGAAGAAGGAATGGCACTCGGAGATCCTAGCCTTTTGACCATGTTTGGTTTTGAGCTTTTAGCGGGCAATCCCAAGACCGCGCTGAACAACCCCTTTTCTGTCGTGATCACTGACCGGGCCGCCTTAAAATATTTTGGAAACATAAATGTTCTGGGAAAAACCTTGCAGATTAAAAATTTCAAAGGCGAAAAACATGATTTTGAAATTACTGCCATTATAAAAACTACCGTACAAAATGCGGTCATGGATCTAACAAAGGATATGCATTCCGATATCTTCCTGCCCATTGCCAACGAACAATACTTCGGCAGATCCGTGGATAACTGGAATAATCCTTACATTGCAGGTTACCTCGAATTGAAAGCCGGGGTGACGACACAACAACTGGATGCGGCGATTCAAACGCTGGTGCATAAAAACACCGATCAGGAATTCGCCAGCCAATACAGCCCCGACCTAAAGCCGTTGAAAAGCTATTATTTAGATGATAATCAGGGCGCTGTCCGCAAGATGATTCAGACGTTAATCTGGATAGCCATTTTTATCCTGGTCATGGCCATCATCAACTTTATCAATTTTAGTATTGCACAGCATATTACACGATTGAAGGAAATCGGTGTGCGCAAGATTATGGGTTCTTCCAGATTACAATTGGTAAGACAATTGCTGACAGAGTATATTCTTATCGTAGCTATTGCAGCCTTGATCAGTCTACCCATGTATTGCATGGTACACCCTTTGTTTGCACATGTGCTGATGCGCGAGCTGCCGTCTCTGATCAATTTACCGGGCTATTTTTTTGGTTTATTAGGCCTGTTGACTATAGTGGTCGGTATGCTGGCGGGACTATATCCGGCAATTAAACTGTCCAATATCAAGATACTTCCCTCGGTAAAAAATCAGTTCTCCGCATTGGGTGACAAGCAATTGATTCGAAAAGTGCTACTGTTCTTTCAGTTTGCCGTTGCCCTGCTCCTCCTGGTCTGTACCCTGATTATCTCCAAACAGGTCAATCTATTCATAAACAGTAATTTAGGATACAACAAGGATTATCTATTGACGGTACAGGCACCAAGGGACTGGTCCGAAAATGGTATCCGGAAAATGGAGACCATCCGGCATGAGCTGCTGCAGGAATCAGCGGTTAAGTCCGTGAGTCTTTCCTATGAAACCCCTGGGTTATTAGGCTTCAATATGCAACCGGCTTTTGGCAATAACAACGACACGGACGTACAGGTACAACGCATTACCAGTGACGGTTATTTTCTGGAAACCTATGAAATCCCCTTATTGGCCGGCACCTTTTTACCGAAAAATGCGGTGACCGGTACCACTAATCGACCCGTTGTTATCAACAAAAAAGCCATGGAAGATTTTGGTTTCAGTGATGCTCAAAGTACGATCGGTCAGCAGATCGCACTAAATGATCCAAAAGATAAGATGACCATTGTAGGGGTTACCGACAACTTTGTCGCAAATTCTCTCCATCAGGCATCTCCGGCGATCGCCTGGACAGATATCCGTGAAAGTTTCCAATACCGATACCTAAGTATCCGTTTAAAACCGGGTCAACTGTCCAGCGCCGTGCAAGGACTGGAAAAGAAATGGAAACAATTGATGCCGGATGCGCCATTTAAATATCAATTTATGGATGACCGCATCAAAGGTTTATACGAAACGGAACTGCAACTGCACCGGGCGGCGCAGATCGCGAGCGCGGTTTCACTTTTGATCGTCGTGTTGGGATTAACCGGCCTGATCTCCCTATCGATTCATCTCCGTAACAAGGAAGTAGGCATCCGCAAAGTGCTGGGCGCCTCCTTAGCACATTTGATGCTGTTATTTTCGAAAGAGTACTATGGCATATTTTTGTTGGCGATTTTGGTAACAGTCCCATCAAGCTATATGCTGATGCAACACTGGCTACAGAACTATATCATCCGAATAGAAATCAATGCATTCACCTACCTGTTGCCACTGGGCATACTGCTGAGCATGCTGGGTCTGCTGGTGGGCTTCATCGTATTTCGGGCCACCCGGTTTAATCCGGTCGAAAAATTAAGGGATGAATAATATCATAAACCAATCCATATAAACAGTATGATAAAGAACCATCTTAAAACCGCCTGGCGGACATTGACACACAATCGGATCTATTCGCTATCAAACCTCGTTGGGTTAACCATTGCTTTGTTCGTATTTATGTTGATCAGTTCACTTGTCGTTGATGAACTTTCTTACGACAGACAATGGAGCAACTCCAATGAGCTTTACCGAATGCGAATAGTGCCCAAAGAAACAAAGGAAGGTGTCACAAACAATATTTCAGGAGCTCCCGAAGGTATCTCGGCCACATTAAAAGCTAATTTTCCAGAGGTGCTTGGCTATACTTCAATCAATTCATTTTCACCAAAATTAACCATAAACAAGCGCTCGAAGCGACTAGCCGAAATCAATACGCTGGAAATTGACAGTGGTTTTTTCAATCTTTTTGACGCAAAAATAATCGCTGGAAATCCGAAACAAGTCATTGCCGGAGCAAAAAATATCACATTGACAGCCTCCGCTGTACAAAAACACTTCGGCGGAAAAGACGTGCTCGGCAGCACATTCTACAATAAACCACAAGAAGGGGAGCCCGAAGCTTATTATGTCAATGCCATTATTGAGGATATGCCCCATAATTCTTCCTTTCAGGCAGAAGCCCTCGTGCTGATGCCTAAGGTCAATGAATTCAATCCGGCAGAGACTGGTTCATTGCAAACACAGCTTCTATTACTCAAAAGCACAACTGACATTAACAGCTTTTCAACTAAAATAAACAAATGGTACAATGCACAGAAACTGAATGACTGGGCGAAAGGACACAATCTTATCATTGAGCCCATCAAAGACATACACTTACTAAGTATTACAGGATGGGAGAATCCGATGCAGGATATTTATCTGCTGGCTGGAATAGCGCTCTTGATCCTTGTATTGGTCAGTATCAATTACATCAACCTGAGCTTTGCCCATGCCTTAAAACGCGCACAGCAGATAGGAATCCGCAAAGTATTGGGTGCAAGCCGAAAGAATCTAATTATGCAAATGGGCCTGGAGAGTACCATACTCTTTGCCGGCTCTTTTCTGATTGCATTTTTTGGTTATGTGCTTATCAGCCCGGCATTTGAACATTATTTAGAACATCCATTGACGATGAGCTACCAGCATTCCTTATTAATGTTTGTTGGATTATTATCCACCTGGATCCTTCTGGGCTGGCTGTGCAGCTTACCTACGGCATTGTCTCTATCAAAAACGCAGCCATCATTGGAACTTCGGAGGCAGCTTTCTTTCTTCAGACTTCCGCTCAATATGGCATTTACCAAAGTACTGGTTGTTATCCAGTTTGCCATTGCCATTGTCGTAGCGATCTGTATGATGTCCATGCGGGCGCAATTGAATTACCTGTACAGCAAAGATCTTGGCTACGAACCTAAAAATCTTTTGGCCATCAACTATACCTCCTGGGAAGGAAAGGATCAGGCTTTCAAACAGGAGCTATTAAAAAATTCATACATCTCATCGGTCAGCCTCACAGGTTGGACTCCCTTTAGTGGGAGTGTGGATTTTAAAACAGTAAAAGACCCCGATAATCCGAACGAAGATCTCGCGGTTGTATTTGTTTATGCGGACTATGATTACATCAAAACAATGGGCATAAAGCTTCTTGACGGCCGGCCTTTGAGTGCGGACTATGCAATGGACAGACCATTTACGGATTCGGTACACAATGGACAACCGGTCTTTACAAACATGCTCATTTCCGAAGGCACCGCCCAGCGGCTATCTTTAAAACTCAATAGGAGCAACGAGCCTCTAAAAAATACACCGGTGGGCGTATTTAAAGAGTTTAACGGGGCAAGTTTAAAGTTTCCGATCGGCCCTTTTGCGATTAAGGCACAAAAGGAATGGGAAGGCGGCTGCATGCTTATCCGCGTAGAAGAAGGCAAGAAAAAGGAAGCTTTAGCCTTGGTAAACAGTACCTGGAACAAATTTTTCCCTAACCGGATCGCGCAGATCAACTGGCAGGAAGATCAGGTACAGCATCAATATAACAAAGAGAAAAAACAGTACCAGCAATTGGCACTTTTTACGGGGGCCAGTATGCTGATTGCTATCTTAGGGATCGTAGCCATTGCCATTTATACGCTAGAACGACGGGTAAAAGAAATCGGTATCCGTAAAGTATTGGGGGCTTCAGTAAATACGATCACCTATATGATTTCCAGATCCTTTATCGTGCTCCTGCTGATCGCTATTCTAATTGCTTTTCCCACAGCATGGTGGTTTACGCACAAATGGTTGGAAAATTTCTACTACCATATTGATGTTCCGATTGCCCTATTTGTTTTCACTGGATTGTTTATCGGTTTGACAACTTTAGCGATTATTGCTGTCCGGATATTCCGGACAGCCCGCATCAATCCCGTCAATAGTTTACGGGACGAATAAATAAGCCGTAGGTGTGCGAAGTTTAAATAGTGCAAACTGTTATTAAGCTAAAGGGAATGGAAGTTATAATTGGTGTACCTACGGCTTAGGATCTTTGTAGCAATTTTTAGCTGTTCGATGTGAACAGTTAAAAATTGCTTATTTCTTTTCAGTCGATTCCGCGTGAGCCGCTAAAACATAGGCAAACCCATATGGAGATTCTTTCCGAACAATTTTGCGTTCGCCAGACAGACTGAGCAGATCATCGAGCACCTTCATCAGATTTTTAGGTCGTACATAGCTCTCCAACTTCTCGCAACATAACTTATGCACCTCGTCAGGTTGTTTTTCCTCGTTAAAATATCCAGCATCAATTGTCTCCTCCAAAAAAGCCGTTATCTTTTCCAATTCATCCGCTGTAGAACTTTCATAAGGATCAATATCGTGACGAATGTCTATTAATTTAAATTCGGTTACTCGCTGATCTTGCTCCTCATCAACTTTATATAGCTGGTAAATAACCCGGTCAGCCAGTTTTGTCATATGCAATTCGTATCTTTTCTCCGCTGACGATATTTTAACACCCATATGCACCATAGTATCTAGGTTATTTATAGCCAATACATCATTCATGACAAATACATCGTGCATAGAAATTTGCTTAATCCTGAATGTCTCAATTTTAGTCATAAAATCCAATGGCTTACCCATTAAAAAAGAAACTTCCTCAGGCGACAAATGCCGCGAGATACGGTGCAATATCATCCGGTAAAATATCAATATTTCTATCTCTTGACATTTCCTTTTATACACTTTCGTGCTAGGTTTAAATTTATTACTCATAACATTTATATAGATTATCAATACAAAAGAACAGAATACATTCTAAAAACAAAAACATTTGTATAAATAAAAATAACATTGTATATATTTATCTATACAAAAGGACAGATTATTAAAAAAAGGATGACAAAATTAGGCGAATTTTTAGCGAAGAAATCTGTAAATAAATCTCAGATTGCCCGCAAAACAGGATTAAGTAAGGCAAGGATCAATGAATTAACCATGACCGAAACCGCTAAATTACGTTTGGATGAAATGTACTTGATTGCTCTGGCCATCGACACGGATCCGGCCAAAATGATGCTCGAACTCTGCGCACATCTCGAACTGAAAGAGATAGAGGAATAAAGTTATGTAATTTCATCAGTATATTCTATGTAATTTCATCAGTAAACTTTATGTAATCTCATCAGTAAACTTTATGTAATTTCATCAAAATAACATATCTTTATATTGTATCAGGAAGTAAGTCATGTTTATACAAAGAAGAATACTACATGAAATCAATGAGTTAAAGGACAAATACCCCATATTGGCCCTCACAGGACCAAGGCAATCAGGGAAAACGACTTTATTAAAAAAAGCTTTTCCAAACTATCGGTATATTTCTTTGGAAAATCCAGACTTATTGGAGTTTGCCGAAGCAGATCCCGTTGCATTCTTGGATATCTATGACCAACAGGTCATTCTTGATGAAGTACAACGCGTTCCCAGTCTATTTTCCTACCTTCAAGGAAGAGTAGATGAAAGCGGTATTATGGGGCAATACATTCTGTCAGGTTCTCAAAATTTCAACCTTCTAAAGAACATCACCCAATCCTTGGCAGGTAGGGTTGCCCTATTCAAATTGTTACCCTTGGATCTCGAAGAACTGAGTAAAAGCGATATGCTCCGAGAAAATTATGCGGACACCACAGTCAATGGGTTTTATCCCGCCATCTACAGTAGAAATATCCCACCAAGCATCTTCTACAGCAACTATATCCGAACATATATTGAGAAAGATGTGACAGACTGGCTAAAAATAAAAGATACCCTACAATTCAGAAAATTCATCGGTCTATGCGCCGCCAGAGCAGGGCAATTATTGAATATATCAGCCCTGGCAAATGAAGCGGATATATCTTTTAATACCGCCAAAGAATGGCTAACCATATTGGAAAGCAGCTATATCCTTTTCCTTTTGCCTCCATTTTATGAAAACCGCAGCAAAAGGCTTGTCAAGACCCCAAAGCTCTATTTCTACGACACAGGACTTCTTTGCTTTCTATTGGGAATAAAAAAAGCGGAACAATTGGAACTGGATAAAGCAAAAGGAAATGTTTTTGAAAATATGATCGTCGCGGAACATGTTAAAAGTCTCCATCATCTCTATAAATTTGAGGATCTCTATTTCTGGCAAGACAGTAATGGTGTAGAGGTAGATCTGCTCTGGAAAAATAACAACAACTATTTTGCGACCGAAATAAAAGCTACAAAAACAGTCAGCAATGAGCTGTTCAAACAGCTCGACAAATTTGAAAGCTACCAACAATTGCCTACCCAGAAAATTTTGATTTATGGAGGCAATCAAACTCAAAAGCGCACCAACTACTTCGTCAAAAGCTGGAAGCAGGCATCTGACGGAGCTGGCTATTAAACATTGTGCGGTATTGGACGAAAAACTGTTCGATATCGTACAGGCATAAAACACACAAACCAGATCAAATAACTAAAAATCAATTACTTAAAAAAATGGCAATACAATTGACTTCAGTCTAATGTCTAGATTGACCGGTCGGTTACGGGTCAATTAAGATCTTAAAAATGTATTGTTATGATAGGAAATAGTCTAAAAATCGCTTGGCGAAACATGGCAAAAAATAAACTCTATTCTTTTATAAAGATCGGAGGATTTGCTTTTGGTATCGCAATCTGTATACTCATCGTACTTTACATTAGACATGAGACGAGTTACAACAAGTTTTATCCGGAGATGGACCGCACCTACCGTCTTGTTGTACAGCTTCCGATCGAAGGTAAGCTACAGCGTTGGGTTTCACTTTCTGCTCCGGTAGCACCAACCCTTAAAGCTGAAATTCCTTCCATAGAGCAAACAGGCCGGATACTTCCAAACCCTTTATTTGGCGCCGGAAGTAATCAGCTCTCCCTGAACGATAATCCACAAAGCTTTTATGACGACGGTTTTGTCTATATTGATCAATCTATTCTGGACATGTTTCCGACAGCCATGGTTTCCGGTCGACTTGCCCATGCATTGGATAAACCCAATACACTGGTCATTACGAAAAGCAAAGCGGAAAAATACTTTAAAAATGATCCCATCGGACAGACCATCTACCTAAACAACAACAAGTCCAAGCTATATACCATCACTGGTGTGATCGAAGACATGCCTCAAAATTCTACGCTGGCCGGTTATAGCTTCTTTATGTCTCTGGCAGGTGAACCTTTTTATCCCGGTGAACAAAACCAATGGCTCAGCAATAACTATACAGTCTACGTTAAATTAAAACCGCATGTCAATATCGAACAGACAGAAAAGGAAATTTTAAGAAACTATAAAGAGCACTACTTACCTGAATATCAAAAATCGGGACGCAAGCTCAATCCCTTATTTGAGCAGGTAAAAATCAACCTACAAAATGCACTTGATATGCATTTAAAGTCCTCGGATATAGAAGATGATAAAGTGAGTACGCTGAATAGAGGTGATATCCGCATGGTATGGACATTTGCCACCGTGGCGTTGTTTATTCTTCTGATTGCCTGTATTAATTTTATTAACCTGTCAACGGCCAATGCCGCCACAAGAGCCAAAGAAATCGGTATCCGGAAAACAATTGGTTCGACAAGAACATTACTGATCGGGCAATTTTTGCTCGAAGCGATTTGTTATAGTGTATTATCGCTGTTCGTGGGACTATTGCTGAGTTGGGCTTTGTTGCCTATATTCAACAATCTCGCCAACAAGTCCCTGACCATTCCCTGGACATCCCTATACTTTTTTCCTTCGTTATTGCTGACGATAATTTTCATCGGCAGCCTGGCCGGAATCTACCCTGCTTTGTATCTATCCCGATTTAAGCCGATTGCCGCATTGAAAAATAAGAGCACCGGAGCCAAATCTTCATTATTCAGAAATGGTCTTGTCGTCTTTCAGTTTGCTACGTCCATCATCCTTATTGTGAGTGCCCTGGTGACCAATCAACAGATACGCTATATCTTGGAAAAAGATCTGGGTTTCAAAAAGGAACAGGTCATTGTGCTGCGTGGTATTGGTACATTGGGAAATCAGATCCCAAGTCTTAAAAACGAATTAAAATCCATTCCAAATGTCAGCTCCGTCTCCCTAGGCGATTTTCTCCCTGTCCCCATTGATGGTGCCAAAAGAAATGGAAACCCTTTTTGGAATGAGGGCAGACGGGAGATGGATATGGCCACACAGGGGCAGTTCTGGGAGATTGACCAGGATTATCTTGCTACCTTCGGATTGCAACTGACCAAAGGTAGAAATTTCGATCCCAAAATGGCCACAGACAGCACAGCTGCCATCATCAACCAAAAATTGGCGGATGACCTTGGATTAAAAAATCCCATCGGGGCAAAAATAACCAATGGCAATACCTGGACAGTCGTTGGTGTCGTGGACAATTTTATTTTTGAGTCGCTGAAAGGTAAAGGATTCGCTGGCCTATGTATGGTATTACGGGGTTATCCATCACTCCTCTCCATTAAAGTTAAACCCGAAAATCTACAGGAGACCCTAAACGGGATCAACACCGTATGGAATAAATTTTCACCTGATCAAAAAATCAATTACAGCTTTTTGGATGAGGGTTTTGCCTCCCTCTATCAAGATGTCGAACGGACCAAGAATATATTCAGCTGTTTTGCAATTGTTGCCATTTTTGTGGCGGCCCTGGGTCTCTTTGGACTGGCCACCTATGTGACACAACAGCGAACCAAAGAAATCGGTGTACGGAAGGTGCTTGGCGCGAGTACCCTCCGATTGCTGAGACTCCTGTCCGGAGACTTTATAAAATTGGTGTTTGTTGCCATGGTCATTGCCTCACCTGTTGCGTGGTGGGCAATGAACCTATGGCTCAGAGACTTCAACTATAAAATAGATATTAACTGGATGTACTTTATTCTAGCGGGTATGGGTGCCGTGCTCATCGCCTTAGGCACCATTAGTTATCAGACCTGGAAAACTATCCGGACCAATCCGGTCGATAGTTTAAGGGATGAATAAGTAAGCATATTAATTTTATTGTTATGATCGGAAATTACCTAAAGATTGCTTGGCGGAACATGACCAACAACAAACTCTACTCAACCATCAAGATTGGTGGTTTTGCATTTAGCGTTGCAATCTGTATACTCATCTTACTGTACATCAAACACGAAACAAGCTATGATAGGATGTATCCGGATATGGACCGTGTGTTCCGTCTGATTGTCCAAGCTCCGGACGGGGATAAATCCGTGCGGTCTCTTTCATTTCCGGCCCCTGCTGCCAAGACCCTTCAGGCCGAGATTCCCAGTATCGAATTGGCCGGGCGAGTGCTACCCAACACGCTATTCGGGGCTGGGAGCAACCTCTTCACAATCAATGGTAAACCCGAGAATCACTTGGACGCAGGCTTCGTTTATGTTGACCAGTCTATCCTGGAGATATTTCCGCTCCCCGTCATGGAAGGACAGTTAAATCATGCTTTAGACAAACCCAATAGCTTGGTCATCACAAAAAGTAAAGCACAGAAGTTTTTCAGGGGAAATGCTGTTGGACAAACAATCTATCTGAACAATAACAAGAACGTCCTGTACAATATAACTGCCGTTATTGACGATGTACCAAGTAATTCAAGCCTCTATGGCTATGATTACTTTATCTCGCTTGCCGGTGAACCTTTTTACCAGGGCGAACAAAACAACTGGGGAGCAACGAACTACATCACTTATGTAAAGCTTAAAGAAAATACGGATTTCGTCACTGCACAACGTGCTATTTCAAAAAACTATGTCGAGGATCATTACATTCCGATCAACAAAAAAAATGGAATGAAAATATCGCCGGAAACCATGCAATCTAAGGTGTTACTTCAAAATGCACTGGACATGCATTTATACTCCAAAAATATTTTAGAATACGCCATGGCAACGAAATATCAGGGTGATATCAAAATGGTCTGGGTATTTGCCGGGATCGCATTTTTCATCCTGCTGATCGCATGCATCAATTTTGTTAATCTGTCTACCGCCAATGCCGCTACACGAGCTAAAGAGATCGGCATCCGCAAAACCATTGGATCCAGCCGAAGTACTTTGATCACCCAATTTATGACAGAAGCGGTATGTTACAGCGTAATTTCTTTAATTATTGGTCTTTTACTGGCCTGGACATTACTGCCTCTTTTTAATAGTTTGGCCAATAAGACCTTGGTTATCCCTTGGGCAGCATGGTACTTTATGCCTTCTTTGATCTTAACCATGTTGACCATAGGCGGCATCGCCGGTATATATCCCGCCTTATACCTCTCAGGATTTCAACCGATCAATGCCCTAAAAAGTAAAGCAGGTTCCAACCCAAAAGCCGCATTATTGCGTAATGGGCTTGTTGTTTTCCAATTTGCAACTTCCATCATCCTAATGATTTCTGCGCTGATCGCCAATCAACAGATCAGCTATATGCTCAATAAAGATATTGGCTTCAATAAGGATCAAGTCATTGTACTCCGTGGCATAAATAGTATTACCTCAGAAGTACAAAACCTGAAAAATGAACTGAAAGCTATTCCGGCTGTGAGCAATGTATCCATAGGTGATTATCTCCCAGTGCCATTGGATGGTGTAAAACGTAATGGCAACCCATTTTGGGCTAAGGGAAAAGAAGACCTCGAATTGGGAAAAGCTGGCCAATTCTGGAATATTGATGAAAATTATGTTTCCACTTTTGGACTTCGGTTAATCGCAGGTCGAAATTTCAATCCGCAGATCGCTTCCGATAGCAGTGGTGCCATTGTCAATAAAAAAATGATCACAACGCTGGGTATTAAAGGGAACCCGATCGGTGCACAGATTACAAACGGAAGAACATGGACAATTGTCGGCGTTGTGGATGACTTTATTTTTGAATCATTAAAAGGCGAAGGATATGTCCCTGTCTGTATGAGTTTGGCCAGCAGCCCATCGCTCCTTTCGATCAAGACCAAGTCAACGGACATGGCTAAAACGTTGGCTGACATAAATACGGTATGGGACAAATTTGCACCTCATCAAAAAATCAATTACAGCTTTTTGGATGAGGGTTTTGCCTCCCTTTATCAAGATGTCGAACGGACCAAGAATATATTCAGCTGTTTTGCAATTGTTGCCATTTTTGTGGCGGCCCTGGGTCTCTTTGGACTGGCCACCTATGTGACACAACAGCGAACCAAAGAAATCGGTGTACGGAAGGTGCTTGGCGCGAGTACCCTCCGATTGCTGAGACTCCTGTCCGGAGACTTTATAAAATTGGTGTTTGTTGCCATGGTCATTGCCTCACCTGTTGCGTGGTGGGCAATGAACCTATGGCTCAGAGACTTCAACTATAAAATAGATATTAACTGGATGTACTTTATACTGGCAGGTATGGGTGCTATCCTCATCGCCTTAGGCACCAGTAGTTATCAGACCTGGAAAACTATCCGGACCACTCCGGTCGATAGTTTAAGGGATGAATAAAATCCGAAGATCTTAAAAATTGGTGTTTGTTGCCATGGTCATTGCCTCACCTGTTGCGTGGTGGGCAATGAACCTATGGCTCAGAGACTTCAACTATAAAATAGATATTAACTGGATGTACTTTATTCTGGCAGGTATGGGTGCTATCCTCATCGCCTTAGGCACCATTAGTTATCAGACCTGGAAAACTATCCGGACCAATCCGGTCGATAGTTTAAGGGATGAATAAAATCCGAAGATCTTAAAAATTGGTGTTTGTTGCCTTGGTCATTGCCTTGCCTGTTGCGTGGTGGGCAATGCACCAATGGCTAAAGGGGGAATGAATGTTCGATTGCGAACGAAAACTGTCCGAAATCGAACATCAAAAACGAACAACAACCACCTAACAAACTCAAAATAAAACAGTTAAAACACTGGCAAGGGGATTGCATTTTTTATGGCATGGCACAAAATGATTTCAAACTGGCTTGGCGTAAACTCTTAAAAAATAAGGGTTTCGCATTTTTGAATATTATTGGACTGACACTTGGTTTTACCGGTTTTATCCTTTCCTATCAATACATCAATCGGGAAACAAGCTTTGATAAATGGAATCAAAACTATAAGGAAATCTATCAAATTGGTCTGGAAGCCGAAGGTGCTTTTACGGACGAAACCTCTCCTTCCCTTGCTCCGTTGCTAAAACAGAATTTACCAGATATCGTCTATGCCGGCCGAAAAATGGTCTACAACTATGGTAGCTACCCCTTATTTGGGGAGAAGACTGTACTTATCAAAAATGCTGCATTAATTGATTCTTCTGCTGCCCGGATCTTTCAGGTAGAAAATGCCATCGGACCACTCTACAAAAACAAAGATCAAAAGGATGCGACCATGGTCAAAAGTCCTATTGCCGAACAGCTTTTCAAAAAGGAGGACCTAAATTTTGACAGCCCCCATTCCATTCCGTCTATGAGCCTTGATCTGGGTATGCGCGAGACGATTTATGGCACCATCAAAAAGCAAGGTCTTTCGATGATTGATTACGACCTTCTTTTTATCCGTGAACCACAGGATCTCTTTGCTGAAAATAATCCTTTTTTATACCAGACTTTTATTCAGGTCAGACCGGGTACAGATATCGCTAAGTTGACCGATCAGATCAACACAATCTACCATAAGGAAATCGCACCAAAAGATAAAATACGCTCTTCCGGTTATGCCAAAGGTAAGATCTACTTGGATCCATTGGCCAACCTGCACCTGCGACCAAAAACCGGAAGCAACACCGCCTATCTCATCACATGGGTTATCGGTATTCTTTCCCTGTTGATCCTCCTGCTTGCATCCGCCAATTTCGCCAATATGATTATGGCCCAAGCCGATCAACGCCTGAAAGAGCTCGCCCTTAAAAAAATATTGGGAAGTTCGCGTTGGGCCATCGTAAGGCAATTATTACTGGAAGTATTTATACTGACCAGCGCTGCGGCAGTATTGAGTTTCATTTCCTTGGCGCTTACCGGCAACATATTACAAAGATGGTTCAATGATGATCTGAGAAGTTATATTTTAAGTTCTGAAACCATTATCCAGCTCTGTGTCGCTGTTCTATTAACAACGATCCTATCCGCAATATACCCTGCCATCGTTCTTTCAGGTTTCAAATCCGTCAATCTGCTCAAAGGCGGATTATCCGCAATACTAAAAAAAGGAACATTCCGAAATGTCTTATTAACCTTTCAGATCAGCATGGCAATTTTGTTTATTTCTGGAATGCTGGTCATTCGGGGCCAGCTTCAGTACATGCAGCATACAGATAAAGGGTTTGAGCCGGCACAAGTGATCAATTTCAAGGGAGTGGGCATGTATTACGACTCCAAAATTGATGGTTCTTTCCACCAGTTGAAACGGCGATTAGAAAATGATCCGAGCATTGCGGCAGTGGCTTCCGCAACAAATATCCCGGGAGAAGGGGAACAACCGCCCAAAATGGAGTTCTCCTATGCACAAAAGAATATTTCCTTTGCGCATGTCGGTATCGATCCAGGCTATTTCAAAACATTAAATATCCCCAATCTACAAGGAAATAGCAATCTGTCCATGGATCAGTTGCTCCGTGATTCCCTTTCCAACTATGCGGTCATCAATGAATCTGCCGCTAAAAGTTTGGGGCTTTCAAATCCCATTGGCGCAAAAATCAGTGGCTGTGACGCAAATTTCGAAATCGTCGGCCTTGTCAAAGATAGTAAGGCCTATGGCTTTGAAAATGCTGTTCAACCTACCCTCTATTCGTTTAAAAATGAATGTGGGAGCATGCGCATTCAGACGACACTTATGGTGAAAACAAAACCCGGAATGGTTGATCGGGCAATTGAAACGGTCAAGGAAGAATGGGAGAAAAATACTACTGCCAAGGATTTGCCCTTAGACTATTCCTTTATGGATCAACAATATGCGTTACAGCACCAAAAACAACAGGAACTACAGATTGCTTTTAATAGTTTCGCAAGCCTTTCGGTTATTATCGCCGCGTTGGGCCTGTTCAGCATGGCCGCTTATCAGGCCGCATTACGCAAGAAAGAAATGAGTATCCGAAAAGTACTCGGTGCCTCGGCACAGCT
The DNA here is from genome assembly GCF_003071065.1 of Sphingobacterium athyrii. Classification (GTDB taxonomy): domain Bacteria; phylum Bacteroidota; class Bacteroidia; order Sphingobacteriales; family Sphingobacteriaceae; genus Sphingobacterium; species Sphingobacterium athyrii. The sequence goes on from NZ_QCXX01000007.1 coordinate 92,221, forward strand.
GCTCTTTGTCCAATTGAATAAACCCTTTTTCAGGCTATTTCTGATCGGTATCGGCATTGCCCTTCCCTTAGCTTATTTACTCATGGACAAATGGCTTTCCAATTTTGCATATCATGTCAATATACAGTGGTGGTCGTTTTTGATCCCGATATTTTGCATATTTATCCTAATATTGATTTCCATTAGCTTCCAGTCGCTGAAAGTCGCCCGGACAAATCCGGTAGATAACCTGCGGGATGAATAGAACAAAGATTAATGAATAAGTAGAAATTAAAAGACAAAATCTCAATACTAGAAAATGATACAATTAAAACATTTATTCAAGTGGTATAATGTAGGTGGTACACGCTCATTTGTGCTCAAAGATGTCAGTTTAGATATAGTAGAAGGTGATTTCATCTCCATCATGGGGCCTTCGGGTTCAGGAAAATCCACCCTGTTGAATATCATCGGTATGCTGGACGAACCCGATGAAGGTGAATACATCTTTATGGATGAAAATGTATTGGAGATGAAAGCAAAAAAACGGACGCAACTGTACCAATCTCATATTGGATACGTATTTCAAGCTTACCATTTATTGGATGAATTGACGGTATATGAAAATATAGAAACACCGTTGATCTATAAAGACATTTCCGGCAAAGAGCGAAAAGCCATTGTAGCCGATATGCTTGACCGTTTTGGCATTGTGGGAAAGAAAGATCTGTTTCCAGCTCAGCTATCCGGTGGACAGCAACAGATTGTCGGCATCGCACGCGCATTGGCCGGCTCTCCAAAACTCTTGTTGGCCGATGAACCTACGGGTAACCTCAATTCCAAGCAAGGCGAAGAGATCATGGAGCTGTTCAAACAATTGAATGATGACGGTGTCACGATCATACAAGTTACCCACTCCGAAAAAAATGCGGAGTACGGCAAAAGAATTGTCAATATGCTGGATGGGCAGCTCAAATAATTGTATGCCAATTTAACCTGAATAATCCCTACTTGGTACATGAATTACTGTAGGGATTTTTTTGTATCCATTTCTCAATTCATTTTTTTAACTTCGTTATGATGAATGAGAGCGCGCTGAAATCGTTAATATTCCTGTTGGACGATACCGATCAACAGGTTATTCAGGAAGTGGAACATCAATTGAAAAGCCAAGGTCCTGAAATTGTCCCTTATTTGGAGAAATTCTGGGAATCCAGCTTCGATCCAAGAGTACAGGGGCGGCTGGAAAACATTATCCATGAAATTCAGTTTGAGCAGACCAAAAATGAGCTACAGATCTGGAATCTGAGCAATTCCTTCAATCTGTTAGAGGGACTTATCATCCTCAATAATTATCAGTACCCATCTTATGAAGACCATAAAATCGTGTTGAAGATCGAAGATCTGAAAACAGAGGTGTGGCGCGGGCTACAATACGATATGAGTCCCCTGGAGAAGGTAAACCTATTGAATCACGTGCTATTTGGCTCCTTCGGTTTAGCTGGCAATACAAAAGATTATCACCATCCACAAAACTCTTATATCGGTCAGGTTTTGGACACGAAACAGGGAAACCCTCTGACCTTATCCTGTATCTATAGCATTATTGCACAAAAACTGGATATCCCGATCTATGGGATTAACCTGCCCAAGCATTTTATCTTGGCTTACATGGATTCGGATGAGGAAGGAAATGAACATGTTTTGTTTTACATCAATGCATTTAACCGGGGGCAGATCATGCAAAAAAGTGATGTGAATTCGTTCCTGAAGCAGTTGAACTTAGGTCCTGAGCGAGAGTTTACTTATCCTTGCGACAATGTGACGATCATGAAGCGTGCCTTACGAAATCTGCTCTCGGCCTATGAAGCCAATGAAAGTGTAGGCAAGCAACAGGAAATCAGAGAACTGTTCGAATTGCTTGCCTGATATATAAATTGACAAACTAGAAATCAGTTCTTTCTCTGGCATCCAAAAAGATATAATTTGGTATCAGTGTCCCATAATTTTTTGTCATTTCTGGTGTTGCATTCCCTTGATCCGTTAATTTAAAACGCGAGATTTTTCTTGTAGTCAAATCGGAGACGTAAAAGAATTCACCATTTTTAGTACGGTCATCAATGGCTATTCCCCAAGGTGCCTTCAACCCCGTATTTGTGCCACCGATTACATAATCGGGGGCGATCGTTTTTTCGCCACTTCCGCTGAACAGCTCCTTCGGATTCTTAAAGAACAACACCTCTTCTCCCGCGGTAACCGCCAATAACGCCTTATTTGGTGCGTAAGACACGGCTCCCAAGCCTGTTTTTCCCTGTATATAGACTTTCATCGCCGGGGAGAAAGTATTCGAATTAACAATAGTATCCCGCGCTCTGTCGATCAGTTCCCGCTTAAGATTTGTATAAACGGCAAAACCGCTTCTATTATTAGCACCCTCCTCATCAAACCCGACCAACAACAATTTTTCATTGGGATCACTCGTGTTACTTTGTAACAGCGTCACTGATGTCGGAACAATATCCCCCAGACTGATCTGTTTATCGATAATTTTGGAACCGCCCGTCGATCCGCCTTTTCCTTCCGGACGGCTTACCGCATATAACATATTATTGTTTGTCACTGCAAGTAGAAAATTGGTCAGAACAGATCCCGAATTACCATTTTGTTGCGCATAGGTATAATAAGCCAGTCCTTTGACGTTCGCAAAGCCCGTATAGCCAATAGCACTTGCATTTCCCGGAATCCCGTAAACGTCGTCCAGTGCAATACGCTGGATAAAGGTATCCTGCGCGACGGTCCCTGAACTCGCCTGAAAAATTGATTTTGCATTAGGGTCAAAGATGACTGGCCCCCCGCCTTTTGCAGGAGAAAGATACTGATAGATATTATCCAAGCTATTGGTATCAGCAGGGTCCACAATAAAGAGATTTTTAATCGAAGAATTATTCGCCTGATAATTCTGAAAAGAAATATACAATCTTGAAATAAGTGTTGCCTCTCCACGCTCAGGTTCATCATCTAATTTTTTACAGGAAGCAACGCCTATTAAACTGGCGAACAATACAATAACACAGGTTTGAAATGAAAATTTCATATATTTTTATTATAAATAGCTTATTGCGTCAAACATACAAATCTACTAATATATGCAGAATATCAATGAATTTATATGATTCTTTTGGACATATAGTACGGGAACTCAAACGGAAATATTTGTCATTCCGCTACTTTTTGATTAAAATTGCCTTTGTTTTTGATATCATATACATTATGGAAAAGAAGGAATTTGTACGGGAGAAGTTGGCATTACCGGGAGAAGGCAAGAAATTGCTTTTACACTCCTGCTGTGCACCCTGTTCCGGAGAAGTCATGGAAGCGTTGATTGCTTCAGATATCGATTTTACGATTTATTTTTACAATCCCAATATTCATCCACGCAAGGAATACGATCTGCGCAAAGATGAAAATATCCGGTTTGCCGAAAAACACAATATCCCTTTTATTGATGCGGATTACGATGTGGACCATTGGTTTGACCTGGCTAAAGGCATGGAACAGGAGCCTGAACGGGGGATCCGTTGCACCATGTGCTTTGATATGCGTTTCGAGAAAACAGCAGAATATGCGGCGGCTAATGGCTTTGATGTGATCTCGAGTTCATTGGGTATTTCCCGCTGGAAAAACATGGAACAGATCAACGACTGTGGCCTACGTGCAGCCTCCCGTCATGAAGGTATGGAGTACTGGACATTCAACTGGCGCAAGAAAGGTGGTTCGGCACGGATGCTTGAAGTGTCCAAAAAAGAGAAGTTCTACATGCAGGAATACTGCGGTTGTGCCTATTCGCTACGTGACACCAACAAATGGCGCATGGCAAATGGACGCGAAAAAATAGAGTTAGGTAAAAATTATTATGAATAAGTCGTGCCATGCGTATATATAAAGCGTTCGACCGGAATATTTAAAAAAATATTTCGATCCTAATGATTTTATACATACCTTTGCAGGCTCAAATGCAAGATTGTGAAACATCTAAAACAATACAGAATTCCCTTTTCGGGACTCAACGCTGGAAAGCACAATTTTGAATTTGACATAAATAAAAAGTTCTTTGACTGCTACGAACATTCGATTGTAAAAGATGGCAATCTGAAAGCAGAAGTTGAATTGCAAAAACAGGAAAACCTGTTGATTTTGCATTTTGATATCCAAGGCGAGATTCAATTGACTTGTGATACCTGCTTGAAAGAGTTTATGTCACCGATTTCAATTCAAGAACGGATATTGGTCAAATTCACGGATGAAGATTGGACAGACAACACGGAAGAAGTGTTGATCTTATCAAAAAGCGACCATGAGTTGGATATAGCTGAGTTATTGTACGAATACATCAATTTAGCTGTTCCCTATATCGTGAAATGTGAGGAGCAGGGAGAGGGCATAGCATGCGATCCTGAAATGCTGGCTTTGTTTACAAGCGAGCCGGATGCAGAGGAGCAAAAAGAAGAAGAAATTATCGACCCACGTTGGGAAGCATTGAGAAATATTAAAAATAACTAAAACAAAAATACGAGATGGCACATCCAAAACGTAAAACTTCTAAATCAAGAAGAGACAAAAGAAGAACACATTATAAAGCTGAAGCTCCTAGCTTGACAGTATGTAAAGAAACTGGCGCAGTTCATTTACCACACCGTGCATACACTGTAGACGGAAACTTGTACTACAACGGTAAATTGATCATTGAAAATACAGCTGTTGTCTAAGGTAAACCTTTCATAACACCAAAACATCCCAAACAAGCAATATTTTAGAAATTTGCTTTATTTTGGGATGTTTTTTGCGTATTATTGATTTACTAAATAATAACGGATGAAGATTGGTTTAGATATTTTAGGAGGAGATTATGCTCCTAAAGCAACGATAACAGGTGCGATTGAAGCACAAAAACAGCTTACTGGAGACCAAAAAATAGTCCTTTTTGGTAAAACTGAAGAGACGAAGCAATTAATCGATCAAGCCGGAGGAAATTCATCTGACTTTGAATATGTGGAAGCTCCAGAAGTCATTGCAATGGGCGAACATCCAACCAAAGCGATAACTCAAAAACCCAACTCAAGTATTGCAAAGGGATTTGAATATTTAAAAAACAAAGAAATCGACTCATTCGCATCCGCTGGTAACACCGGAGCCATGCTTGTGGGATCGATGTTCAGCGTAAAAGCTATTCCAGGCGTATTGCGCCCAGCCATAGCATCAATTGTTCCAAAATTGAAATCAGGATTCGGACTCTTACTGGATGTCGGCGCAAACGCAGACTGTAAACCGGAGATGCTGAATCAATTTGCAATGTTGGGCAGCCTCTTTGCCGAGCATGTATTCAATGTATCCAATCCTAAAGTCGGATTATTGAACATCGGAGAAGAAGAAGAAAAAGGAAACATCCTGACAACCTCTACCTACCCCCTACTTAAAGCCAACAACAAGATTAACTTTATCGGAAATGCAGAAGGCCGCGACCTGTTCAGTGACCATGCCGACGTATACGTCTGCGATGGATTTACGGGCAATGTGGTCTTAAAACTTGCAGAATCATTTTATGTAGTGACCCTGAAAAAAGGTTTTAAAGATGATTTCTTCGATCGATTCAACTACGAGCAGTACGGCGGTAGTCCAATCTTAGGAGTCAATGCTCCTGTCATTATTGGTCATGGTATTTCAACACCGGAGGCCATTAAAAATATGGTTTTATTTTCAAGAGATATGATCGAGTCTAAATTCATTGACAGCATCAGATCTATTTTCAATTAAGTATTTATGTCAAAGATTCATGCCGCAATTACGGCTGTAAATGGTTACGTTCCGGATTACATCCTCACCAACAAAGAGTTGGAAACAATGGTCGATACCAACGACGAGTGGATTGTATCACGAACAGGAATCAAAGAAAGACGCATCTTAAAGGGTGAAGGGCTTGCTACATCAGATCTTGCTGTACCTGCCGTTCAGGGTTTATTGAAAAAGAGAGGAATAGAAGCGACGGATATCGATTTAATTATCTTCTGTACCAGTACACCAGATATGTTGTTTCCGGCCACAGCAAATATTCTGGCCGATAAAATCGGAGCGACAAATGCGTGGGGATTCGATCTTCAGGCAGCTTGTTCAGGCTTCTTGTTCGGTCTAAATACCGGAACACAGTTTATCACCGCAGGCACACACAAAAAAGTGCTTGTCATCGGTGCAGATAAAATGTCATCGGTCATCAATTATCAGGACCGCAATACCTGTATCCTTTTTGGTGATGGATGCGGTTGTGTGTTATTGGAACCGAATGAGGAAGGATTGGGTATACAGGATGCGATTTTGAAAACTGATGGTTCCGGTGGCCAGTACCTCAATATTAAAGGTGGTGGTTCATTAAATCCAGCCTCACATGCTACTGTTGACGCAGGATTACATTATGCCTACCAAGAAGGCCGTACAGTATTCAAATTTGCTGTGACCAATATGGCGGACGTAGCGCATGAAGTGATGGAAAAAAACAACTTGAAATCAGAAGATATCGCCTGGTTGGTACCTCATCAGGCCAATAAACGTATCATTGATGCGACGGCCGAACGTGTAGGTCTTCCAGACGAAAAAGTGATGGTAAACATCCAAAAATACGGTAATACCACCAGTGGGACAATCCCACTATGCCTATGGGAATGGGAATCTCAATTGAAAAAAGGAGATAACCTGATCCTTGCCGCTTTCGGCGGTGGTTTCACCTGGGGATCCATCTATTTAAAATGGGCGTATTAATTGTCCATTTTATGGTATAATTTATTACTTTTGACAGTTAGAATTTTTTAAGAAACAAACAAAACCTAGAATACTATGGGTATGGATATCAAACAAATTCAGGACTTGATTAAATTCGTTTCAAAATCAGGTGTGAATGAAGTCTCGATTGAAGAGCAAGATTTTAAAATTACAATAAAAACAAATCAAGAGCCTACGTATGTAACAGCTACTGTTCCGGCTGTAGCGCCTGTGGCCGCAGCGCCAGTTGCACAAGCAGCAGCTCCAGCGCCGGTGGCTACTCCTGCTGCTCCAGCTGCTAGCAATGACGCAAACTTGATTACCGTTAAATCACCTATGATCGGTACATTTTATCGTTCAGCTGGTCCGGGTAAACCATCTTTCGTTAATATTGGCGATGATATCAATACAGGTTCTGTATTGTGTATTATTGAAGCAATGAAATTGTTCAACGAAATCGAATCTGAAGTTTCTGGTAAAATCGTTAAGATTTTGGTAGAAGATGCTCAACCTGTTGAGTATGATCAACCATTATTCTTAGTAGAGCCTAAGTAATTTACGAACGTAAATGAATACTATGTAGCCTCAAAAGGGCTACATTTTTGTAAACTTCATAATTCAAGAAAATGTTTAAAAAAATATTAATTGCAAATAGAGGAGAAATCGCCCTGCGCATTATCCGTACCTGCCGTGAGATGGGTATCAAAAGTGTTGCAGTATATTCGACCGCAGATAGAGATAGCTTACACGTACGCTTTGCTGATGAAGCGGTTTGTATTGGCCCTCCACCGAGTAAAGATTCTTACTTAAACATTCCTAATATTATTTCTGCGGCTGAATTGACAAATGCAGATGCAATTCACCCAGGATATGGTTTCTTGTCTGAGAACGCACGTTTTTCGGCAATCTGTGCAGAGTATGGCATCAAATTTATCGGTGCTACTGCTGAACAAATTGAGAAAATGGGCGACAAGTCCCGTGCGAAGGACACCATGAAGCAAGCTGGCGTACCTACTGTGCCCGGATCAGATGGTTTGATCTCAAACGTAAAAGAAGGCATCAAACTAGCCAATGAAATAGGTTATCCTGTTATTATTAAAGCTACGGCCGGCGGTGGTGGCCGTGGTATGCGAATCATCTGGAAAGACGAAGAGTTCGAACCAGCTTGGGATTCTGCCCGTGTAGAATCTGCTGCTGCTTTTGGTAACGATGGTATCTACCTTGAGAAATATGTTGAGGAACCCCGTCACATTGAATTCCAGATCGTAGGCGACCAATTTGGTACAGTGTGTCACTTATCAGAACGTGACTGCTCGATCCAACGTCGTCACCAAAAATTGATCGAGGAATCTCCTTCACCGTTTATGACACCTGAATTAAGGGCTGAAATGGGTGAAGCGGCTGTCAAAGGTGCAAAAGCTGTAAACTATGAGGGTGCAGGTACAATCGAGTTCTTGGTTGACAAACACCGCAACTTCTACTTTATGGAAATGAATACACGTATTCAGGTAGAGCATCCCGTAACCGAAGAAGTGATCAACTTCGACCTGATTAAAGAGCAGATCAAAGTTGCGGCAGGAATTCCGATCTCCGGAAAGAATTATGAACCGGAAATGCACGCGATCGAGTGTCGTATCAATGCAGAAGATCCGTTTAATAACTTCCGTCCTTCACCGGGCAAAATCACGAATTTTCACTCTCCGGGAGGTCATGGTGTACGCGTAGATACACATGTTTACTCTGGCTATACTATTCCGCCAAACTATGACTCCATGATCGCTAAATTGATCTGTGTTGCACAAACACGTGAAGAAGCAATCTGTACCATGGAGCGTGCATTGAGCGAATTCGTAATCGAAGGTATCAAAACTACCATTCCTCTGCACCTGAGATTGATGCGCGACCCTAACTTTAGAGCGGGCAATTTCACGACAAAATTCATGGAAACATTTGACCTAACTGAATATCCTGTAGAAGATTAAATAAAATTGTCTTTACATACATAAAAAATACCATTCTTTACAATAAGAATGGTATTTTTGTTTCCAAACAATTTTTATGAGTACACCAAATTCGAAAGATTTAATACAAGCTATCAAAAATAAGGGGAAGAATATAGAAGCAGAAATGTCTTTCTTTGACCATCTTGAGGTCTTGAGATGGCATTTGGTTCGTTCAGCTATTGCAATCTGTATCTTTGCCGGTATCGCATTTACATTTTATGACTTTGTATTCAACGATATTATCATGGGTCCCAAGAATCTCGATTTTTGGACTTATCGCATGATGTGCAAAGCCGCAGATGCATTTAATCTAGCCGACTTCTGTGTCAAGAAAATACCTTTTAACATTATCAATACGGAATTAGCAGGGCAATTTATGCTCCAGATCAACTCCTGTCTTTTGATGGCTTTGATGATGGGTTTTCCCTATCTTTTATTCGAAATTTGGCTATTCGTAAAACCAGCATTGACAGATGTTGAAAGACGTTCTGCACGTGGATTTGTGTTTTACTCTTCCATGTTGTTTCTTTTAGGGGCACTTTTCGGATACTATATTGTTGTACCATTATCCATTAACTTTCTGGCGAACGTGTCCTTAAGTGACGAAATCGTGAATCAGATTACCATCGACAATTATCTGTCCACGATCGCCACGTTGACATTAGGTTGTGGGATTGTTTTCCTGCTTCCGATCCTGGTATTTATTCTGTCCAAGATAGGCATTATGACACCTGAATTTATGCGTGCCAGCCGTCGCTATGCCACTGTAATTATTTTGGTCATCGCAGCGGTCATCACACCTTCTGCGGATATCATCACCATGTTGACTGTTGCTGCACCGATGTTCTTATTGTATGAAGTCAGTATCATGGTCTCAGCAGATGTCAAAAGAAAAAAATTAGCACTAGAAAAATAAAATAACAATAGAAATGAGCAGCGTAAAGAAAATTGCGATTGGAAGTGACCATGCAGGTTTTGAGTACAAAACGGCATTAGTTGGTTTTTTGAATGAACTGGGCTATGAAGTTCAGGACTTTGGAACAAACTCGCCAGATTCAGTGGACTACCCAGATTTTGCACATCCCGTCGCATCCGCAGTGGAAAACAAAGAAGCTGATGCTGGTGTGCTAATTTGCGGCAGTGCAAACGGTGTTGCGATAACGGCCAATAAACATCAGAATATCCGTGCCGCAATCTGTTGGCTGGAAGAAATTGCCGCATTGGCACGCCAACACAACGACGCGAATGTCGTATGTGTGCCGGCACGTTTTATCGACCTTGATTTAGCTAAAAAGATCGTATCAACTTTTATGACAACCGATTTTGAAGGTGGCCGTCATGCCAACCGTGTCAATAAAATAGCTTGCGACTGTTAATAAATTAACATATTTTAAGAAGCGGATGAAAGGTAAACTATACTTTTCATCCGCTTTTTTAGTTATATTGTGTAGAAGTAAGGAGGGTGGGAACCATAAAAAACAAAGTAATAGATACAGCTTAAGGTCTAGGCTTACAGCACCAAAGACCGCTGCATTGAACACCAAAAGAATAAAATAAACAATGAAGAAAATACATAACCTGATCTGGATAGCATTTGCTGCGATGAGCTGTGCTCAGGCACAGGATGTCAGCAGCAAATATGCCAGCGAGATCACCGTAGAATCTACACAAAAGCATTTGCGGACACTCGCTTCCGTGGACTTCGAAGGAAGAGGAACAGGACAAAAAGGCGGGCAGCTGGCTGCAGATTATATAGCAAACGAGTTCAAGAAATACGGGCTTTCAGCCCCAGTAAATGGGTCCTACTTCCAACCTTTACGGCTCATACACAATAGTTTTAAAGTCAAGCACTTTAGCATCAATGACCGACCATTCTTAAATGGAAAAGATATCTTTGTCATCGGCAACAATGAGGATAAGCTCTTTGAAAGCAATGAGATTATCTTCATTGGTTATGGGATCGATGATCCAAAGTATTCCGACATCAGCGGTTTAGACCTGACCAATAAAGTTGTCTTATTATTGAATGAAGGTGAACCTACGGATGACAAAGGAAATTCATGGATCACCGGGAAAAAAAACCTGTCTGACTGGTCGACAAGCAGAAATAAAAAAATAAAGGAAATTCTCAAGAAGAAACCAAAGTTGGTGCTGGCTGTCAACAGTCAGCTTTCACAACTGCTTGAAGATGCGGGAGACCGTGCTACCGAAGGCCGCTATAACCTGGCCATAGATCAGCCGGCACCCGAAAAATCCCCCATGATCCCCGTTGTCAACATTACCGATCATGCAGCGAATTATATCTTCAATCTGGCACGTACAAATCTTGCGGCTGTAGTTGGTAAAATCAACCGTTCCGGACAGGCAAATTCCTTCGCGATCAGTACAAACCTCAAAGCTGAGTTCGGCACAAATGCAAAACCTTTAGCCGACCCAAATATCCTGGGATATTTAGAAGGAACCGACAAAAAAGATGAAATTGTTGTCATTGGGGGGCATTATGATCACGACGGCAAAGATTCCAAAGGAAACATCTTCTTCGGTGCAGATGACAATGCATCCGGAACAACGGCTGTACTTGAGCTCGCACGTAGCTTTTCCCGCGCAAAAGCCGCAGGCAATGGCCCAAGGCGCAGTATTCTATTTATTACTTATGCAGCTGAAGAAAAAGGTTTACTCGGTTCTAAATTTTATACCGAAAACCCAGTTTTTCCATTGGCAAATACCGTAGCCTGTATCAACATTGATATGATCGGGCGTGTTGATGACAAACATCTTAAAGGAAATCATGATTATATTCATGCGATCGGTTCAGACAAACTAAGCTCTGAACTCTACCAGATCAATAAAGATGAAAATGACAAAAACACCAAGCTGGAGATAGATTACATGTATGACAATCCAAAGGATCCAATGCGTCTTTATTACCGTTCTGACCATTATAACTTTGCAAAGAAAGGCATACCATCCATCTTCTATTTTTCGGGTCTTCATCCCGACTACCATACACCCGCGGATACCTATGACAAAATCGACTTCCCGCTGATGGTCAAACGGGAAAAATTGGTCTTTTTTACGGCATGGCAGATCGCCAATAGAGAAAACCGTCTGGCAATAGACAGCAACAAAGAGTAAAAATAGTTTTCGCTATAATAAAAAAAGGTCGGGTAAAAGCAGTTTACCTGACCTTTTTTTATTACACAAGACCACCTATTCCGCTAGCAGATAAATTATGCCTTTAGTGTTAAACTCTGTTAAAACATAGCCATAATACCGACTCCTATTTTTTGTTTCACCTACTACTTAGTATAATTGTACTAAATAATTGTACTAAGCCAATAGCCAAAATAACCTTTATGAAAATACTGTTTATTTTCTACTTTCTGCTTCTTTTTACCATTCCCGCTTTATCTCAAACAAAAGGGAAAGCAAACGGAACAATACTATCGCAAGCAGGTGAACCACTTGAAAAAGCAACAGTCACGGTGCTTGCTCCCAAGGACTCCGCTGTTATCTCGTATCTACTGACAGATGCCAAGGGAAACTTCGAGTTTTTTCGGCTACCGGCCGAAACCAGGCTTATTTTAATTGTATCACATATCAATGCCTCCCCTTACAGCCAAGATTTTAGTATTCACAATGGGTCACATAATTTTGGGCAATTAAAGCTCGCGGCTAAAAGCCTGGATGAAGTTGTGGTCAATGTTCTCCCACCCGTCCGGATGAACAAAGACACATTGGAATATAATACAAGCTTCTTTAAAACGAGGCCCAATGCCAATGTAGAAGAACTAATTAAACAGCTCCCCGGATTACAGGTCAATATGGACGGGACCATCTACTATCAGGGAAAAGAAGTGTCAAAAGTCAAAGTCAATGACAAAGATTTCTTTTCCACGGATGTACGCATCGCTACACGAAATCTGGATGCTTCTTTAATAAAAACAGTACAGGTATATCGTGACAAAGGCGAATCTAAGATCAATGTCGAAGATGAAGACAGGCTCCCAATTACGATCAATCTTAAAGTCAAGAAAGAGTTTTTAAAAGCGAGCTTCGGAAAAGCATATGGGAGTGCTGGCACCAGAGGGCATTACGAAGCCGGAGCACTGTTTAACACCTTTCGGGATACATTGCAATTGAGTTTTCTGGCATTTGGAAACAATGTCAATAGACAGAGTTTCGATTATAATGAATTAAACCAGCAAGGTGGATTGGGCCGAGCGGAAAGTTATGGTTTTGATAGCTTTGGCGGGCGAAATTACTCGGGGAAAGCAAATGATGTCGGTATCGGTTTCAATCTCAACAATGACTGGGGCAAAAAAACAAAACTTAACATCATGTATATGCTGAAGCATAACAACACCGAAAATGCTAACCAGTCCAGTAATATCGCAAAATTCGATTCCATCGAGCAATTCAATAACAGTAATTATGAGGAACGCAAAAAACGCTTAGGTCATGATCTGAAGTCCCTATTTCGACACCGACTGGATACGACCGCCTATCTTGAATTTAAACCGAGTATTAGGATCAATAGCGATCACAACGATTCGAAGTCCTTTTCAAAAACTGATACACAGCAAGATAGCATAAACAGATCACAAACAAGGGGAGATTCTAAGCAAGCCCAGTTCAACTATTCACATAATTTTTATATTGAAAAACAGTTCAACAAAAAGCATAGTCTTTCTTTTCGCAATGAAATCAACTACAGCAACAATGATGTGGATGGCACCAATGAACAACTGAGTGAGATCTACAACAACCCAAATCCAAGAACCCTCCTATGGACAAACGAAGGTTCGGTAACGAAGTCCCGTGCCATCAATTCGACGATCAGTTATTTCAACAAAACGGTGAAAAAGTTAGATTTCAATCTATTTTTTTCCCTCAATAAAAACAGCCGTTCGCAGACCGAAACTTTCTATTTTGATCGGAACAACAGCGGAAAGACTCATGGGAACGATCTTGAAAACAATTTTGATTACAATTACCAAGAATATGTCACGGGTCTTAAGCTTTATTGGAAACCCGTGAAAGATATGTTTATTGATATAGGAACCACCTACGCCATAAAGGATGATCATTTCAATCTCAAACAGCTCAACGAAGAGAAAAAGTTCAAAAATGGCTATTGGCTTCCTAATGTTTCCGTTCGTTACAAAAATCTGTCACTCAGTTGGCAGAAAAATATCCAATCGCCCGCCACAAATGGAATCCGCACGGTTGAAAACGACCTCAACCCATTACAAACCCGATTGAAGGCGTTTATTTTCGATAACATAGAAACCCAACAGGTAAGCGTATCTTTTTATGCATATAACGCGAAGATCCAATTCAATACCGGAGGAAATATTAACTACCAAGAACGCAGCATCGGCACTAGAAGCTGGCGTGATGCCAAAAATGGTCATTATACCGTTCAATCTTATTTAGCTGGTTCCAGGTATAATTCTTCTTTATATAGTTTCCTCAGATATAGTTTTAAAAGCGGCGAAAACTGGAATTTTTACCTTTCCCAGACCAGTACTGCTTATAATTTCGAAAATTACAGTACAATCAATGACATCGCCAATAAATCAAATAATGTGGGGATAGATCTATCGCAGGAATTTTCCATTACCTGGAGAAATCTGATCGGTATTCAGCCCAAGTATACTTATAACAGGAATAAAAACTTAAATTCCGCCAAAAACCATCCCGACTTTGCTGAAACAGCTTATTCAACACATCAGATCGGCATGGGATTAAACATCAACCCTATTAAGGGCTTTTCGTTAGAGAGCACTTATTCATTGGATAATAGAGCAAGTGGATTAAATGGAAGAAAAAACTACCATATATTGAACGCTTCGATGTACTATACTTTTAAAAACAAGTCTCAAGTGAAGCTGACCGGCTTTGACATCCTGAATCAAAATACACAAAATTACTGGGGAAGTCAGGGAAACATGACTTATTTTGGAAGTTCAATGACCTTAAAACAGTATTTTATGCTCGGATATATCCACAAATTCAATATGATAAAAACCAAATGATGGGTCTATCTGGAAAAGTTTGATTTGACGACAAGCAGAAACATTTTACCTGAATTTATTGTTATCTTTAGGATAAAACACGTATAATTTATGGCTTTTGTAGATTACTATAAAGTGCTTGGCATTGATAAAACGGCTTCGGCAGATGATATCAAAAAAGCATATCGAAAACTAGCGCGTAAATATCATCCTGATGTCAACCCCAATGATAACGAGGCTAAACAACGGTTTCAGGAGATCAATGAAGCGAATGAAGTCTTATCCGATCCCGAGAAACGTAAAAAATATGACCAATATGGCGAACATTGGCAGCATGGAGAGGAGTACGAAAAAGCACAGCAGCAATACCGACAATCCCAATCTGGTGGTGGCAATCCTTTTGGTGCCGGCGGGAACCCATTTGGTGGCGGTGCGGGTTCTTATGAGTATACCGGAAATTTTGATGATGGTCAATTCTCGGATTTTTTCGAGCAGATGTTTGGCAGTCGGCGTGGTGGCGGCAGACAAAGTACCTTCCGCGGGCAGGACTTTAATGCCGAGCTGAGTTTAACGCTCCAACAGGCCTACACTACCCACCAACAAACCTTTAATATCAACGGCAAGAGTATCCGTATTACGATTCATGCGGGTGTTGAGGATGGACAGAAAATCAAATTAAAGGGCTATGGTAGCGAAGGAATCAATGGCGGCCCTAAAGGCGATTTATATATTACGATCAACATCACGCCGGATGCAAATTTCAAACGTCAGGGAAATGATCTGTACACCTCGCTGGATGTAGACCTCTATACGGCGATTTTAGGTGGCGAGGCAACACTCGATACCTTTGGCGGTAAGATCAAATTAAAGGTCAAACCCGAAAGTCAAAACGGTGCAAAAATGCGGCTCAAGGGCAAAGGTTTTCCGCTATACCGGAAAGAAGGTGAATTTGGAGACCTCTACGTAAGCCTAAACATCAAAATGCCCAGCAATCTATCCGATGACGAAAAAGCGCTATTTCAACAATTGAAGGATTTAAAGCAATAATCTTATGGAAACGACACTCATAAAAGTGATAGACTTCTGTCAGTCTAGAAAGGTTGAAACAACTTTTCTACAGACCATGGAGGAATATGGACTCATTCATATTGTCATCCAGCAGGAAGAACAATATATCGACGAAGATGAACTCAAGAAACTGGAACGTTTCTCAAATCTATATTACGATCTCGAAGTAAATCCCCAGGGAATTCAGGTAGCCAATCATCTATTGGATAAGGTCGAACAACTGCAAAATGAAATCTTACTACTCAAAAATAAATTAAAAGCCCTGGATTATTAGTCCAGGGCTTTTATACCCGTCAATAAAATAGAATAATTAGAATACCACGTCCTTCTCGGTATTGATTTTGGTCTGCCAGACGATTTTATCCTGCAACGTTGTATAGAGAATTTCATAATCCCCTTTACAAACGACGAATGAGCCATAAAAATCTTTTGGCTTCATTAGCCGGTAGACCACCAATGTACGCTTCCCTTCTACATTTCCGTATGCTTTCATCAGCATATATCCGGTCTTGTTAATCTTCTCCTCAGGAATCTTATAGTCCAGATGCGAGCGGCTCCCATCATCAGGACATAAGATCTCCGTCCTGCTTGGCGTAAAAACATAACGGTCACGATACATAGCCACATTAGATAATACAATATCCTTCGCCCAGGCAATGTCATTGAAATCAGCCGGAAGCAGAAAGATCATGCTGACCATCTTTTCCTGCCAGAGCCTGTCATTGAACGGAATAACAAAATGCAACAGCTTTTGCCCTTTGAATTCATTTATGTTGTAGAAATACCGTCCTTCCCTGTTTTCTTCCCGCTGAAGGGCGGTCAAGTCCAGTAAATGATTTCTTTTGCCTTTGACATTCGGAAAATTGTTTATCACCGCAAGCATGTCATAACTATATTTCCCTTTCATATGCCCGGTAAATAAGACCTTGTAAGCAGTATCCGAGTAATTTAGATGTTTGAGTACATTTTTGTATTTAGCAGTAACCTTACTCACATTGATCGGCCCACCATTGGATTGCCAGTTCTCTTCCTTTAAAATATCATCGCCTAAAAATACAGCCAGGTTTTTATCGATATTGATAAAATATTCGTCCCCCTCCACGGTATAGCCATTTGATGCCACCTGATAGGATTTGCAGGAAACAAATGCAAAAATTAGCCACACAGTGATCAACAGAAGTAAGGGTTTCTCTTTTTTAAACATCCGGGCGGTCTTCTAAGATTTTAAATTCTGCATCTTTAATCCTTCCCAACGGTAAACATCATAAAAATTACCATTCACTTTCATTACCCTTAATGTCAATTCATATTGATTTCTAACAGGGCTGCCATCGAGAATACCGGGCTTCCATTTTGCTCCAGATCGCAACAGTCGGACTAACTCGTCACCAGCCTTCGTATTGGGCGTGCTGACAACTTTAAAATTATTCAGCTGACCATTTTTTTCGACAACAAATTGCACCACGACATTCCCATCTTTACCAGTTGAGTTTGGTGCGTAATTTTTCATCACATAATCACGTAAGGCAATCATCCCTCCGATAGGTTCTGATGTCACGTCTACACGCGTATAATTTTTTACATAACCACCATTCGGGGCAAATTTGTAGTAGAAGGCAGCTTTTGATTCAACAGGTTTACCATCCACCAGGGCAGGCTCCCATTTTGACTGCGACAATAATTTGGTCGCTTGATCAACAAACTGTTTGTCCAGATCCGTCCTGATTTTTAAAGACTTTATTGTACCATCGGGATTAATAATAAAGTAACTTTCAATCACGGGATCGAGGTCTTTATTGGATATTTTTCGCGGCATTTTAAAATTCTGGGCAAACCAGCTGCTTAAGCCATCAACGCCGAGCTTTGGTGTAGCAACCGCTTTTTTTGATTTAGCTGGCGAGCTACCCTCTTGCATTGTATTTAAACGGATAGGTAAGGTATAGGCTACACGTACTTTTCGACCGTTTTGTAGGCCGGGATTCCATTTTGCTGCACTTTTCATTAACTTCAATGCAGCTTCACCGGTACCATAGCCCAGTTCTTTTTTGAGTTCAAAACTCGACAAGCTCCCATCCTGTTCCACAATGAAGGAAATTTCAATAATACCATTCACTGCGTTTTCCAATGCGGCTTTCGGATAGTCGTAATTGTTGCTAACCCACATCATAAATTGCCGCATGCCACCAACGGGTTCAGGAACAACTTCAACTTCGGTAAAAACAGCATCCTTCCGAGGGTTCGTTGTATCCTGCTGGATCAAGGCGTTGGCGCTCCCATCCGCATAAACATTGCTTCCTGCCACAGCTGGTGAAGGTTCAACAATCGCATTCCATTGCCTTCCCGGTGCTTGGTTCGCCGGGATCAACTCTTCAACAGGCCTGACTGATTCTTTTGATCCGGGTATCTCCAGCTTGTTAATGGAGCTTTCCACATCGGTGACAAGATCCTTCGCCCGGCTTGTATTAAATACCAAGGTGGAAGCCGTCACCACCAATAGCATTGGTAAAATGGTTACATACAAAAGCTTATGTTTCTGCGTTGATTTATTCTTAAATAACATCATAATTCTTTTCTTTAAAAACGAATGATTAGAAAACTCATGCGTCAGCGGAAGATGATCCGTCTGCAGGGCGTGAGCGACCAACATTTCGGCATAAGCCACCTTATCTGTCGAACAGATTTCGTCGGCTATACATTCGTGCTGGAACTTTAACTCCTTTTGAAAGAAATATAAAATCGGATTAAACCAGTTGAAAATTTTCAACAGCTCCATCAAAAGCAAATCGTAAGAGTGGCCCTGGTCGACATGAACACGCTCATGTAATTCGATACTGCCACTGTCTTTAATAGACTCGCCAATGATGATTTTATTGAAAAATGAAAAACTTAGATAGTCCTGTTCGTGACGCAAAGCGCGAAATAACCACATCAGCCGAGCGATCAGGAAAACACAGGCAATCGCAACTCCTGTCCAATAGACATAAGTCATCATGTCTATCAGATAAATGGGCTGCTCCTGCGGGCGGATAATGGCAATGTCCATATAGCCGCTCAGATCCACCATCGGTATGGAATACGCTATTATCTGGGCTTTCGGTAATTCAATAAAAATCCCAATGGGTGCCAAGATCGAGAAAAATATCATCCCGATCAAATAAACCCGATTCCATTGAAAAAAGGTGAGTTTTCGAAAAATCAGCCTATAGAGCGCAAAGCTGATAATCAATGAAACATTGACAATCAATAAGTAAATCATAATCAAAAGTTTATAAGAGGTGGTTGTTGTTATTTGTTTTTTCGGATAATCGAAAGAATATCATCTAATTCTTTGACATCCAATTTATTCTCTTCCAGAAAATAAGAAAGCATACTTTTGGGAGAATTATCAAAATAATTATTCAACAACTTACCAGTGATTCCTTTTTTATATTCCTCTTTTGAAATCTTTGGCAAATACTGATGGCTTTTACCAAAAGACTCATGCGATACAAAACCCTTGGTTTCGAGAATACGCACTATCGTTGAAACTGTATTGTAAGCAGGTTTTGGTTCAGGTAGTCGGTCAATGATATCTTTGACAAAACCACGTTCCATTTCCCAAAGCTCCTGCATGATCTGTTCTTCTGCTTTAGTCAACTCTTTAAAATCTTCCATAACTCCTTTATATTAACAGTACTGTTGTAATCGATTACAATACAAGTATATAACTAAAGAAATAGTTCTACAACTATTTCTTTAGTTATATGCATAAGTTACTGATTATAAATAAAATAAAATTAAACCAAATACTACTTTATAACAGACTAATCTTCAAAATTCCGTCTGCGTAAAGCTTTCAGCTGGGACTGTTGCTTCTTGCGGTCTAGCCTTTTTAACACACTGGAATAGGGTATTTTGGTTTTCTTTCTTGGTTTTATGGGTATAAGGGCATCCTTCACCAGGTGAAGAAAACGATCAATGGCAATTTCCTTGTTGCGTATCTGCGAGCGGTCTGTATCAGATTCCAGCTGCAAAATGCCTTCTTTATTTATGCGATTTGAGAGCCTTTCAGTCAGAATGGCCTTTTCCTCGGCTGATAAAACTGTCGACTGTTCCACATCCCATTGTAGGGTCACTTTGGAGGATACCTTATTGACATGTTGCCCCCCTGCCCCACCGGACCGTGAAAATTTAAACGTCAGCTCTCCGATTAATCCTGTTATATTCATTTGTTTTTAAATGCTTCTTCTATTTTTTCCATCTTCTTGAGCAGAAAGCCTAATTTCTCGACTTGGTCACGCTGCACTTCAACGAGTTCCTGCTCTTTGCGAATAATGAGATGGTCTATTTTTTCATGTAGTTCCCTGATTTCAAGTTCAGCTTTGAGGTTAACCATATAATCATTCCGTGCCCGCTCACGGTCTTTGGCCTCCTGCCTATTTTGGCTCATCATAATGACAGGTGCCTGTAGCGCGGCGACACAAGATAAGATGAGATTAAGCAAAATAAATGGATAAGGGTCAAAACCTTTATTATTTAGCCAATAGGTATTGAACGCAATCCAGATCAGCAAAAATGCGAGGAAAGAAATAATAAATGTCCAACTCCCGCCGAATTCGGCAACTTTATCCGCTACACGTTCTCCCACCGAGGTCGCGCCGCCTACATCACTGTCTATACCTGCACTAATGACTTTATTATCCTTAAAGCTCTGTATCACTTGTTGATCCAATTGACTGAGCTGTCCAGACTCATCCTTCAAAAATTCGGTAATATAGGCTTCCTTAAACCGCGTCAGTTCAGAGGCAGCAATGCACTTATCTTTCGCAAAACCCGGGTATTCCTTCCGGATCAATTTAAAAATAGGTTGTCGAATAGAAGCACCCCAAATACGCTGTTCGATAGGGAATTGCTGTCCTGAAATATCACTTGTAAAATTGTCCATATACCGCTTAAATGTCTACTTAAAGATAATGCTTTTTAAGTAATCAAAAAATTCACAAAACTATGGCAATTGGTTTTTGTTATTTTAGGCATAAATAGTCGAAATTTGCAGCACAAAAAATTAGTTATGAAATCATCAGGATTTATTCGCACACAGAAAAGGCGGTAAATCTGACGCTTCATCACCTTTAAAATAGAACCGAGTGCAGCGAGTTCATTTGTACCAATGAAAGCGAACACTAAATAAAAATTATATCAATGAAAATAGGCATTGTTTGTTATCCCACATTTGGTGGCAGTGGTGTTGTGGCAACGGAATTAGGAAAGGCTCTGGCGGCCAATGGACATGAGATCCATTTTATAACCTACCGACAACCTGCACGCCTAGATTTCTTTTCGGAAAACCTATACTATCACGAAGTAGCAGTATCCCAATATCCACTTTTTGACTTTTTACCTTACGAATCCGCCCTGGCCAGTAAACTGGTTGATGTTGTACGTTTTGAAAAGCTGGATCTGATCCATGTGCATTATGCAATTCCCCACGCTTCGGCTGCGTTTATGGCAAAGCAAATATTGCTGACGACTTATGGCATTAATATCCCTGTTGTGACCACTCTTCATGGCACAGATATTACACTGGTTGGAAAGGATAAGAGCTTTAGCCCGGTCGTCACCTTTTCGATCAATCAGTCAGACGGTGTAACCGCCGTTTCACAAAATCTAAAAGATGAGACACTCCGATATTTTGATATCTCCAGAGATATTAAAGTGATTACCAACTTTATCGATCTCGATAGATTCAGTAATAGGGATCGCTCCCATTTCAAAAAAGCGATTGCTCCGGGCAACGAACGGATCCTGGTCCACACCTCGAATTTCAGAAAAGTCAAAAATACAGAAGACGTTATTCGTATATTTAAGAAAGTACATGACGTCATCCCTTCCAAACTATTAATGGTAGGTGACGGGCCCGAACGCCGCAACGCGGAAGAATTATCCAGAGAATTGGATGTGTGTAAAGATGTTCGCTTTTTGGGCAAACAGGATGCCGTGGAAGAGATTTTATCTGTTTCCGATCTTTTCCTGATGCCTTCCAGTTCCGAAAGTTTTGGATTGGCCGCACTAGAAGCAATGGCCTGTCAGGTCCCGGTAGTTTCATCCAATACGGGTGGATTACCAGAGCTCAATGAAAATGGTGTCACAGGATTCCTCAGTAATGTGGGTGATGTAGATGATATGGCCAAGAATGCAATCTATATTTTAGAAGATGCAGAACGATTGGAAAAATTTAAAGAAGCGGCGTTAAATCATGCTAAAAAATTCCAATTGTCTAATATCATGCCGCTATACGAACAATATTACCAGGAAGTGATTGATCAAACGACAAAAGCGCAATAAATATCATTTTTGGCCTTAAGGGTTGAAAAAAAAATTTTATCTTTGACCTTTGGAAAATTTCCAAAAAAACAATTATGAAATACAAACGTATCTTATTAAAACTTAGCGGTGAATCCTTAATGGGTGACCAAAGCTATGGTATCGATATTAACCGTGTATCACAATACGCTAATGATATCAAAGAAATTCACGATCAAGGTCTAGAAATCGCAATTGTTATCGGCGGTGGTAACATTTACCGCGGTTTAAGCGCTGAAAAATCAGGGATGGACCGTGTTCAGGCAGACTACATGGGAATGCTTGCGACCGTCATCAACAGTATGGCACTTCAGGATGCACTTGAGAAAGTTGGGAAAAAGACACGTTTGCTAACGGCAATCAAAATGGAACAGATCTGCGAACCGTTTATTCGCAGAAGAGCGGTACGGCACCTGGAAAAGGGACGTATTGTTATTTTCGGAGCTGGTACCGGAAACCCATATTTCACAACCGATACGGCAGCGTCATTACGCGCGATTGAAATCAACGCCGATGCTGTATTAAAAGGAACACGTGTAGATGGTATCTATACCGCTGATCCGGAGAAAGATCCTAGTGCAACAAAATTTGAAGAGATCTCATTCACGGAAGTATATGAAAAAGGGTTAAACGTAATGGATATGACCGCCTTTACCCTCTGTCAAGAAAATAAATTACCAATCATTGTATTTGACATGAACAAGCCGGGCAACTTATTGAAACTTGCAAACGGTGAACATGTCGGAACTGTGGTAAAATAATTAATATCTGTAAAAAACGTAATCTTATATGAACGAACTAATTTCAATTGAATTGGACGATTGTAAAGACAAGATGTCCAAAGCAGTTGCTCACACTGAGTCTGAATTAACAAAAATTCGCGCCGGTAAAGCTTCACCATCCATGTTAGATGGTATTTCAGTCGATTATTATGGTAGCGCTACTCCACTTTCGCAAGTAGCCAACATCAATACTACTGATGCACGGACAATTGTCATCCAACCTTGGGAAAAATCGCTCATCAACGCAATTGAAAAAGCTATTACGGATGCTAACCTTGGCATCAATCCTCAAAATGATGGTATCGTAATCCGCTTAAATGTCCCTCCTTTGACTGAAGAAAGAAGACGTGACCTGGTGAAAAAAGTAAAAGAAGAGACTGAAAGAGGTCGTATTGCTATCCGTAATATTCGTAAGGATACAAATGAATCCATCAAAAAACTAAAAAATGATGGCGCCTCAGAAGATGAAATCAAAACTGCTGAAGGTGAAGTCCAAAAATTGACTGATGCATACATTGTAAAAGTTGATAAGTTGGCTGAACTGAAAGAAAAAGATATCATGACTGTTTAAGTTGCTATGCTTAAACAAACGAAAGGAGGATGTTCAAAAGATTGAACATCCTCCTTTCGTTTATGGGATTCGTATCCCGGCCTCCACTCTCATTAAATATTCAGCAGGCTCGCCTTCACTTTCCCAACAGCTTCTATCTTATTTTCTGATAGTTCAATATATCCCTTCACAAAATATTCCGCGGCGTTTTATTGATATTTGACCAAAATAATTGTACATTGTACACTAACACATAATCAGTTATATGATGAACAATTCTCGCCGTCAATTTTTAAAGCAAGCTGGAATAGGTCTTTCGGCAGCTTATCTGATGCCCAACTTGATATCTTGTCAAAATAAAGCGGGCGCCGTCAGTGACAATCCCCTGCAGAACATAGGTGTACAGCTCTATTCCATACGGGATTTAATGGATAAAGATCCAAAAGGTTCTTTGGAGCAAATTGCAAAAATTGGCTTCAAACATGTTGAGCTATATGGTATTGATCCCGCCGCCAAGCAATTCTGGAAATTACCTTATAAAGAGCTAAAAAAGATTTTGGATGACAATGGCTTAAAAACCTATTCGGGTCATTATGACATGTCTAAATATCTCAGTAAATCCCATACAGATAAAGAAGATCTATCCATTTATTTTGATGCGGCAAAAGAGCTCGGTCAGGAATATGTTATTGCACCGGTTACACCGATGTTCGATATTAATGCACTTAAAAAAGACGATTATCTCTATGCCGCAGAACAACTTAATAAAGCAGGGGAAGAGGCGAAGAAACTCGGATTAAAGGTTGCATACCACAACCATTTCTGGGAATTTAGAGATCTGGGGAATAATACGATGGGGGAAGAAGTCATGTTAGCTTTCACAGAACCTGATCTGGTGGATTTTGAACTTGATCTTTTCTGGGCCGAGAAAGCCGGAAAAAATCCGATATCCATATTCGAAAAATTCCCGAATAGATTTAAACTATGGCATGTGAAGGATATGGACCGTACAAAATCCAATCCGATCGAATGGCCTAAGGACGGCAAGTTGCCGGTTGAACAGATCTTTAAAGATATCAGATATACCGAAGTTGGTACAGGAAGTATCAATTTTACCGAGATTGTCAAAGAGAAGGCTAAAGCAGGGCTGAAATATGCTTTTGTGGAGCAAGACGACATTTATATGCCAAATAAGATGGAGAGTCTTAAAAAGAGCTACGACTATGTGCAGGCAAATCTTATCAAATAAAAAGAGGTTGTCTCAAAAAGACAGCCTCTTTTTTATATTATTTCATTATGTTTAATTTGGTTCAATTAACTGATTTTCATATATTTAAAGTGTAAAAAAAGATATATGTCATCTCAAAGACCTACTTTTAAGCCTTACTATCAGGACCAGATTATGGCAATTCCTCCAACTTTGGACGAATTGGTCTCCAAAGGACATCCGGTACGTATTGTTAACGATGTGATCAACCGTATCAACATACAGGGTCTTTTGGATGCCTACAAGATAAAAGGCTGTTCCAGTTATCATCCGCAAATGCTGTTGAAGGTTCTGGTGTTTGGCTATGTAAGCAATGTCTACAGCAGTCGGAAACTGGAAACAGCCTGCCGGGAGAACATCAACTTCATGTGGCTGAGCGGCATGAGCTACCCCGATCATAATACTATCAACAGATTTCGTGGTGTCCGCTTAAAGGAAGCACTTCGCAGTGTATTTGAAGAAGTTGTTAAGCTCCTGGCCGAAGAAGGGTTGTTAAGCATAGAAGATGTCTACACCGATGGCACCAAGATAGAGGCTAATGCAAACAGATACACTTTCGTTTGGAAAAAAGCTATCCATACCAATAAGGAAAAGATGAAAGCTGCTTTAAAAGATATATGGGACTACGCCCAAAGTATCGCCAAGTCGGAGGACAACCTTCCGGATCCTCCCGATCTGACGACAATTGACAGCGAAAAAGTCCGGGCTACGGTCGATAAGCTGAACAGGGTCTTATCCGACAAAGCTTCGGTAAATAAGAAGATGAAAGCAAAGTTGCGTTATGTAACCAAAAACTATCCGGAGAAGATCGCACAATATGAAGAGCAGGAAGCTACCCTGGGAGACAGAAACAGTTATAGCAAAACAGATCCCGATGCCACCTTTATGCGGATGAAAGAGGATCATATGAAAAATGGCCAGCTCAGACCAGGATATAATATCCAGATATCCACGTCCAATCAATACATTGTCAATTATACCATACATTCCAATCCCACAGATACCAGAACATTATCCGGTCATTTGCAACAACATGAGGACAGCTTTGGAAAAACACCGGGAACCCTTACCGCGGATGCCGGTTATGGCAGTGAAGAAAACTATGCATTACTGGCAGCAAAAAATATTGAGGGCTATGTGAAATATGGTATGTTTGACAAAGGGCAGAAAAAGAGCTGTCGGGATAAGAAACCATTTTCTGCAGATAAATTACATTATAATCCTTCACAGGATTGCTATATCTGTCCAATGGGACAGGAAATGCATTGTATAGGTACATTTAACCAAAAGACCTCCGCAGGCTTCCGGCAGGAAATCAAAAAGTATCAGGCAAAAAACTGCACAAACTGCCCGTTGAATGGCGCCTGTCACAAATCACAGGGAAATAGGATCATCGGGGTGAATAAGCAACTTGAGATGTACAGGGACAGGGCATACGAATTGCTCAACAGCGATGTAGGTGTAGCCAAACGAAAACAGAGGTGCCATGATGTCGAACCTGTCTTTGCAAACATTAAACAGAACCATGGGTTCCGAAGATTTATGCTCCGGGGTAAAGAAAAAGTGTCCATAGAATGGGGATTATTGGCAATAGCGCAAAATCTAAGAAAAAAAGCGGCCTAAAAAGCTACTTTTTGTTCATTTTTCTCTTTCATATGAGTCTTTTTCCAAAATAACCAACAAACAACACACAGATCTATCTCATAGACTTTTTAAACAAAAAAACTGTCCCAAATAAATTTGAGACAGCCTCTTTTTTATTTGATTAATTTCCTTAGAATTGTGTATCCTCTACTTCAACGGCTGTTTCAATCACTTTACGCGCCAGTTCTTCCTTGAAGTCAATAATATTTTTACTGATCGTCTCATCGTGAGTTCCTAGAATCTGAGCGGCCAAAATACCTGCATTTTTTGCTGCATTTAAGGCAACTGTAGCCACTGGAATTCCGTTGGGCATCTGCAGGATGGATAAGACCGAATCCCATCCATCGATAGAATTAGAGGATTTTACAGGAACACCGATCACAGGTAAATGTGTAATTGAAGCGACCATTCCCGGTAAATGTGCTGCCCCGCCAGCTCCTGCAATAATCACCTTCAATCCGCGGGATGCCGCATCTTTCGCATAATCAAACATACGTTGTGGCGTACGGTGTGCCGAAACGATGGTAACTTCAAATTCTACTCCAAGGACTTTGAGGACATCAATGGCATCCTGCATAACTGGAAGATCTGATTTACTTCCCATGATAATGCCTACCTGGGCCTTATTATTGACTGACATAGTATTATTAAGCTTTAACTTTTAATATTTCTTGTACTTTTCTTGCATTGGAGATTGCTTTATCCCGATCATCATTGATGATACACACGTGGCCCATCTTGCGAAAAGGTTTTGTATATTTCTTGCCATACAGATGCAAATAAACTCCCTCCATCGCCAACACCTCTTCTACGCCATCATATTTTGCCAAACCTTCGTAGCCATTTTCGCCCAAAAGATTGATCATGACGGTATTTGTCCGACATCTCGTATCGCCCAATGGTAAATTGAATATTGCTCTTAAATGTTGTGCAAATTGAGAAACATAATTGCCCTCAATCGTTTGATGTCCGCTATTATGCGGGCGCGGAGCCAGTTCATTCACCAAAATATCTCCGTTTTTCGTTAGGAACATTTCCACGGCAAGTAAGCCCACGATCTGCAAATCGTCCGCAATTTTCTTTGCAATTGCTTCCGCACGCTGCTGAATTTCCACGCCATATAAGGATGGCGCGATAAGAAACTCAACCAAATTAGCTTGTGGATTAAATTCCATCTCCACCATCGGAAAGGTGGAGACATCCCCCCGATCGTTACGGGCGACAATGACAGCGATTTCCTTTTCAAAATCTACCCACTCTTCTATTAAACTCGGTTCTTCGAAAGCATCCTGAATATCCGCTTCAGTAACAATTTTCTTAACCCCTTTTCCATCATAACCATCTTTACGCAGTTTCTGAATGTAAGGTAGGCTCAGGGCAGGATTTTTTAAATTATCCTTTGTTGATATCAATTGAAACGCTGAGGTCGGGATATCATTTTGTTTAAAGAACTGTTTCTGCAACCCCTTATCTTGGATCAGGCGAATGATACGCGACTGTGGGTAAACAACTACGCCTTCCTCTTCCAGTTTCTCCAGGGCATCAACATTCACTTTTTCGATTTCGATCGTTATCAAATCCAGATCTTTCCCAAAATTATATACCGTCTCAAAATCACTCAATGAACCACATTCAAACTTATTGCACAGTTTCCGACAAGGAGCATTCTTATCAGGATCCAACACATGAACGTTTACATTGTAATTAATGGCTTCCTGGATTAACATTCTTCCGAGTTGACCACCACCAAGAATGCCTAATTGCAGTTCGCCATAAAAATCTTTTGCCATAATTGATTTTAAAATCTTATAAAATTTATCTTCTAAGCTTTTTCCTTGAACAGTTGTTCGCCTAATAAGCTTTCTTTATCTATCTTTTTTTGCAGTTCAATAAATGCACCGATAAGGGCTTCTGGACGTGGAGGACAACCTTGAACATACACATCCACCGGGATGATCCGATCCACTCCCTTAACCACATGATAGCCGTGTTGCCAATAAGGTCCACCACAATTGGAACAGGATCCCATTGAGATCACATATTTAGGATCGGGCATCTGCTCATATAGTTTTTTTATGCGGTCAGCCATTTTGAATGTAACTGTACCTGCGATTATAATGACATCAGACTGTCTCGGCGAAGGTCTTGGAAAAACGCCCATCCGATCCAGGTCATAAGTCGAGGCCATCGCTCCCATCATCTCGATCGCACAACAGGCAATGCCAAAACTCATGGGCCACATGGACGAAAGCCTCGCCCAGTTTAACAAATCATCCAATTTGGCAACAACGACACCATTATTTTGCAGTTGACTATCTAAACTCATGCTTACTCAGGTTTTTTAAATCGAGGTTTAAAAGCGATCTTTGGAGCAGCCGCTACTTCCTGTACGACAGTATTCTCCATAGCCGCGTTTGCCGGCTCCCTATAGTCCCGCACCTGATAGGTACTATTATTCAATGTGGAATAAGCACTTTGAGGAATATTTACAGGAACCTTAGGTAAAGATACATTGGGCTTCACCCATTCCAGATCGCCTTTTTTCCATACAAAAACCAATCCCAAGATTAATATACCGATAAACATGGCCATTTCAATCAGGGTGAACCAGCCCCATCGACCATCTGCGGCAATGTATTCCGATTGCCCAAATACAGTTGCCCATGGAAAAATAAAAATAAGCTCCACATCAAACAACAGGAACACCAGGGCAATGACGTAGAATCGAGGGTTAAATTGTACCCAAGAGGATCCAACAGGATCTTCACCACATTCGTAAGTACCAGATTTAATGGGATTGTTCTTTTTGGGAGAAATTAAACGTGCTAAAAAAATGGTCGCACAGACTAACAGCGCCCCTATCAGCAGAATGATAAGGATTTTGCCGTATTCCGATAATTGCGCGGGGTCATCCATAATAATTACAAATTTAACAATTATTTCGTTTACTCGAGCGAGGAACTTGAAATTACGAATTATTTATTAAAAAAATAGGGCATTGTATGCGTACAATGCCCCATAATATATAACTATACACTAAAATTACATTTTTCCTGGCATTTTAGGCATATTGCGCATCAACTTCGCGGCCATCGCCGGGTTAGACATTTGCTTCATCACCTTTCGCATATCACCAAATTGCTTCAACAATTTGTTTACTTCATTAATATCTGTTCCGGAACCTTTGGCAATACGTAAGCGACGTTTTTGATCAATTACATCCGGATTTTCACGCTCAAAAGGAGTCATCGAATCAATGATCGCTTCAATAGGTTTGAACGCATTGTCATCAACTTCAATATCTTTCATTGCCTTTCCTACGCCAGGGATCATGCCCATCAAATCTTTCATATTACCCATTTTTTTGATCTGTTGGATCTGGGATTTGAAATCATTGAAATCAAATTTATTCTTACGGATTTTCTTCTGAAGCTCAGCAGCTTGCTTTTCGTCGAACTGTTGTTGTGCACGCTCCACCAAAGATACCACGTCACCCATACCCAAAATACGGGATGCCATACGATCGGGGTAGAAAACATCCAATGCATCCATCTTCTCTCCGGTACCGATAAACTTAATTGGCTTATTGACAACGGATTTTATGGATAGCGCAGCACCACCGCGTGTATCACCATCCAATTTGGTCAATACAACACCTGTAAAATCAAGGCGATCGTTGAATGTCTTCGCTGTATTGACAGCATCCTGTCCCGTCATCGAGTCAACTACAAATAAGATCTCATCCGGTTTTGTTGCTTCCTTAACCGCAGTGATCTCCACCATCAAAGGCTCATCTATCGCCAAACGACCAGCGGTATCAATAATGACTACATTATGGCCATTGCGTTTTGCCTCTTCAACCCCCGCTTTCGCAATAGCAATCGGATCCGTTGATTCTCTATTCACATATACAGGTACACCAACTTGCTCGGCTAGCACCTCCAATTGATCAATCGCAGCCGGACGATAAACGTCACCCGCAACCAATAATGGCTTTTTGTTCTTTTTATCTTTCAGGTATAAGGCTAACTTTCCGGAAAAAGTTGTTTTACCGGCACCGTTCAGACCCGCGATCAAAATAACAGTAGGATTTTTACCAGTCTCCAGCTCGGTAACAGATCCGCCCATCAATTCTGTCAACTCATCATTCATGATTTTAGTCAACAATTGACCCGGAGAAATACTTGTTAAAACGTTCTGCCCTAAAGCTTTTTGTCTAACATCATCTGTAAAAGTTTTAGCAGTCTTGTAATTCACGTCGGCATCCAACAATGCTTTGCGAATTTCTTTCATCGTTTCAGCAACGTTGATTTCGGTAATACTGCCTTGCCCTTTTAATACCTTAAAGGCCCTATCTAGCTTATCTTGAAGATTTGAAAACATAAAATCTGAGTCTTATTCTATATAAACAGCAAAGTTAAAAAAATTGTCTGTAGTAACCTCATTAACACCCTATAAAAAATGCGACTATTAAAAATAATCGCATTTTTTATATGCTAAAGTTGTTAAATCGTTCTTTACTCGCTTCTACGCCCGCCAAATAACATAGACGCATAGTATAAAAGTGTTACCAAGGCACTCAAAGCAGCAACTACATACGTCATGGCAGCCCATTTTAACGCATCCTTCGCACCATCGTGCTCCTCGCCATTATAGGTAACTCCGGCATGATTTAACCACGCTAGCGCCCGGTTTGATGCATCGAATTCTACCGGAAGTGTGATGAACGAGAAAATTGTTGTAATAGCCAAAGCACCTACACCCACGGCCAACAACCAAGGATTACCGCCTTTGGAAAATGCAAATAACATCACACCCAGCATCAATACCCAAGAGGTCAGTTTGGAAGCCGCATTGACCATAGGCACCATTGCCGAACGGAAACCCAACCATTTGTAGGCCTTTGCATGCTGGACAGCGTGACCACATTCATGCGCCGCGACTGCCGCAGCCGCCACACTACGACCACTATACACTTCAGGACTCAGGTTTACCGTTTTATCCGATGGGTTGTAATGATCTCCCAAACGATCAGGAATGGAGATTACTTTTACGTCATAAATCCCGTTATCGTTCAGCATTTTCAGTGCGATCTCAGCACCTGACATTCCATTCCCCAATGGCATCTCCGAATACTTCTTAAATTTGTTTTTAAATCGTGTCTGGACAATCAGGCTTACCACCATTATTCCAATAAATAAAATCAAGTACATAGCTTTTATATTTTTATCGTTATTATCTTTTAATAGTTTCGATATGACTATCAAACCCTATTCCAATTCCCATAAATTGATTAAGACATGAATTTCTAAGATAATAAAAAGCGTATAACTGACAAAAAGAACAAATTCTTCTGATGCCGACATGACATTGTAGCATAAAAAAGGGGATGAAAACCTCACCCCCGTTATTGTTATTTTCTAAATTATAGTACTTTTTTCATTATCCCATCTGAAAGACCAAATCGGAGCCTTCGATCATTTTTCGCAGATTGCTCAAAGCATAGCGCATTCTTCCTAACGCAGTATTGATACTCACCTCTGTTATCTCGGCAATATCCTTAAAGCTCATATCACAAAAATGGCGCATAATCAAAACCTCTTTCTGATCATCCGGTAGTTTCTGTATCATTTTCTTTAAATCGACATCCACCTGCTGTTTCAGCATCTTAGACTCAGCGCTTTCATCACTGAACTCCAACACTTCAAAAATGTCAAAACCATCTGCATTTACAATATTGGGAGCCCGTTTGGCTTTCCTGAAAAAGTCAACGATCATATTATGCGCAATACGGATCGCCCAAGGCAAAAATTTCCCCTCTTCGTTGTATTTGCCAGATTTTAAGGTATTGATGATTTTAATGAAAGTCTCCTGGAAAATATCTTCAGCAAGATATTCGTCTTTTACTTTCATATATATAGAGGTGTAAATCTTCGATTTATATCGATTCAACAATGCCTCTAGGCCGGACTCCTGGCCACCGACATACATTTGGATCAATTCTTGATCACTCTTACTTTTCAAAAGTCTCATACGTCACTTACTTTTTAGCAGTTCGCAATTAAATTATCAGTTCTGTTGTAAAATGTAAATGTTTAGCGTATAGTGTTCCTTTCTTATTGTAAAACAATCAATTAATACTATCTCAAAGTACCGTAAAATTATTGAGTAATCAAATTTTTACATTTTATTTTAAGACTTTTTAACATTTTAAGAATTAAAAACTTCCTTCCCTTCGCAAAAAGAGCACCTGACATACTTAGGTCTGCTTCGACTTATCCGGTGAATTACGCTGACCCAAATTGACCGATAACAGGGAGCTTACAGGAACCTGGTCCAGACCTCATTGGATGAAAGCGTATCAAACCGCTGTTAACTCGCTGTTATTTTAGTATAAAACGCGTATTATCCCAAAAGCTGTCTCCATATTGCCGGCAGGAAATTATAAGCTGGTTTCGCAGTTCATACTGTCTCGAAAATAACATGTTAAAAGAAGGGAACGAACATAAGCAGAGCCGGGACTTGCAAATGTAGCTTAGACCCAAAACGAAAATAGCGGAATTACCTTGGGCAATTCCGCTATTCTATATAGGAACAATCGTCTTATTTATACAATGGAAATTCGGCCATCATGGCTTTCACCTTGCCATGGATTTTATCCAATTCAGCATCGTTCGATGCATTTTGCAATGCTTCGTCAATTAATTCTCCGATTTGAACAATTTCATTTTCTTTGATTCCACGTGTTGTGATCGCCGCAGTACCAAAACGTACACCTGAAGTCACAAAAGGAGAACGTGTATCAAAAGGAACCATATTTTTGTTGGTTGTGATACCCGCTTTACCCAATACCGCTTCTGCTTCTTTACCAGAAATATCTTTGTTTCGTAGATCCACTAACATCAAGTGGTTATCCGTACCGCCAGAGATAATCTTATAATCTTTCTCAACGAAGAACTGTGCCAATGCCGCTGCATTTTTCTTCACCTGAACAATGTACTCCATGTATTCGTCAGATAAAGCTTCGCCGTAAGCAATTGCTTTTGCAGCAATTGTATGTTCCAAAGGACCGCCTTGTGTGCCTGGAAAAACAGCTAAATCCAACAACTGTGTGATTGTACGGGTTTCGCCTTTAGGTGTTTTGATACCCCAAGTGTTTTCAAAGTCCTTACCAACCATAATCATACCACCACGTGGACCACGTAGTGTTTTATGTGTCGTTGTAGTAACGATATGACAATGTGGAAGTGGATCATTCAATAAACCACGAGCGATCAAACCTGCAGGATGAGAAATATCAGCCAAAACAATCGCACCGATTTCATCAGCAACTTTACGGATGCGTGCATAGTCCCAGTCACGGGAATAAGCTGAAGCACCGCAGATAATCATTTTTGGTTTTTCACGAAGTGCCGTTTCTTCCAACTGTTCGTAATCAATCAGACCTGTATCTTCTTTTACACCGTAAAATAATGGTTGATAGATCTTACCAGAAAGGTTTGCCGGTGATCCGTGAGTCAAGTGTCCACCATGAGATAAATCAAGACCTAAAATTTTGTCTCCAGGTTTGATTGTCGCCAAAAAAACAGCCGCATTTGCCTGTGCTCCAGAGTGAGGTTGAACATTTACCCATTCTGCGCCAAATAATTGCTTTGCACGATCAATTGCGATGGTTTCAATTTCATCCACAACTTCACAACCTCCATAGTAACGTTTTCCTGGGAGGCCTTCTGCATATTTATTTGTCAACACTGAACCAGCAGCTTCCATCACTTGTTTTGAAACAAAGTTTTCCGAAGCAATTAATTCAATACCTTCTTCTTGGCGTTTCAGCTCATCAGCTATTAAATTAAAAATGGCTTGATCTCTTTCCATTGTTTTTAAATGTTGTAAAGTAAATTTTGTTTTTATTTTAATGCCTCAAAGATAGCATATTCCATAAAGAATATCGACAAAAAGCCATATTTTATTAAATGTTCTTAGAAAAATAGGCTTATTTATGCGAATTAGCTAATTAACAAGGTATCCTTTTAACTCCTATTTGGAGCCCCCCCAATCCAATAAAAATTGAATGTTTTGTAAATGTCAAAAAATCTACGGCGGGCGATTTGCAATTAAAAATATGTATTTTTGTTAAAGAATTGGCTAAAACATTATCAAAATGAGCACAGAACATACAGCAATTGCTCCCGTTACCTTAACTCAAGGGGCAATCAAGGAACTCAATAAATTAAAGGATCAGCAAGAAATCTCTGATGATTTTGGTTTACGTGTCGGTGTAGAAGGTGGTGGTTGTTCAGGTATGAGTTATATCCTTGGTTTTGACCAGAAAAAAGATGGAGACAGCGAGTACGAAATTGAAGGAATCCGCATTTTTATGAACAAAGCACATGGCTTATATCTTGCAGGCATGGAAATTGACTTCAAATCAGGACTTGACGCAAGAGGTTTTACTTTCAATAATCCAAATGCAAGTAGCACTTGTGGTTGTGGAAGCAGTTTTTCAGCATAAAGTTGAAATTTTACACATATTCCAACAGAAAGGGGACTGCAATGCGCAATCCCTTTTTTGTTTCATGCTGATTCCAGCAGCTCGAATAGCTCATTGTCCAACATAACTCCCGTGCTTTTCTAGCTTTCATTTCGAGTTTGAGTACTCCTATCCGTACAATCCTTCCGTTTTGATAGTACCGTGAATTTTCAAAAATAGGAACTGCACATTTAATGATATTACAGCTACAATGCCCTCTTTCTTTTTCCATCATAATTCACTAAATTAGCGACCTTTAGAAAAGAAGCATACAACAGTCTGATGTACAAAGAATATAAGCAGTTAAATTTACCGGAGATCGGTAAAGAGATTTTGACCCGTTGGGAACAGGAAAAAATATTCGAAAAAAGTATCAATAATCGTCCTGAGAGCAAATCATATACATTTTTTGAAGGACCACCTTCTGCAAATGGAATGCCTGGGATCCATCACGTGATGGCGCGTACGATTAAGGATATTTTCTGTCGCTACAAGACATTGAAAGGCTACCGCGTAAAACGTAAAGGAGGCTGGGATACCCATGGTCTTCCAATTGAGCTTGCTGTCGAAAAAGCGCTTGGTATTACAAAAGAAGATATCGGCAAAAAGATTACCGTCGAAGAATATAATGAAGCTTGCCGCAAGGAGGTAATGAAGTATACAGATGTCTGGAATGACCTAACCAACAAAATGGGTTATTGGGTTGACCTTGAGCATCCTTACATTACCTATAAAAACGAATACATCGAAACACTATGGTATTTGTTAAAAGAACTTTACAAAAAGGGTTTATTATACAAAGGCTACACCATTCAACCGTATTCGCCTGCTGCAGGCACCGGATTGAGTTCACATGAGCTTAATCAACCGGGTACGTACAAAGATGTCAAGGATACGACCATTGTTGCTGAATTCCGATTGATCAAGAGCCAGCTGCATCCGGCAATCGAAAAACTGGTTGATGATGAAGCCGAGGATGTTGCGTTCATCGCCTGGACAACCACCCCCTGGACATTACCTTCCAATACAGCCCTGGTAGTCGGCAAGAAAATAAACTATGTGAAGATCCGTACATTTAACAAGTATACGGGAGCACCTGTCTCTGTTGTATTGGCAAAAGATCTGATCAGCAAACATTTTAAAGCTGAAGGTGAAAATGCATCTTTTCAAGACTACAAATTGGGTGATAAAGTAATCCCTTGGGAACTTGCCGCAGAATTTGTCGGCGAGGAACTCGTTGGCTTACGTTACGAGCAATTGTTGCCCTATATCACCAATGAAGATTTACAGGAAAATGCCTTCCGTGTAATCCCCGGTGACTTCGTGACAACTGAAGACGGTACGGGTATCGTACATGCTGCGCCTACTTATGGTGCGGATGACTTTCGGGTAGCGAAAGAACACGGTGTACCGGGCATTCTGGTGAAAGACGAAAATGGAAAAGATGTTCCTACAGTAGACCGTACAGGCCGTTTCGTTAATGAAATCACGGATTTTGCTGGACGATTTGTAAAAGAAGAATACTACAGTGCCGAAGAACGGGCAAAAGAGGACTTCAAACCTACTGACGTCTTGATCTCCATCAAATTAAAAGAGGACAATAAAGCATTTGACGTTAAAAAATACGAGCACACCTACCCACACTGCTGGCGTACAGACAAACCGGTTTTATACTATCCATTGGATAGCTGGTTTATCCGTACAACTGCGGTAAAAGAAGATTTGGTTGCTTTAAATAAAACAATCAACTGGAAACCTGAAGCTACCGGTACGGGGCGCTTTGGAAACTGGCTGGAAAACCTAGTGGACTGGAACCTTTCACGCTCACGCTACTGGGGGACTCCACTTCCTATCTGGCGTTCGGAAGATGAGAATGAAGAAGTATGTATCGGTTCATTACCAGAGTTAAAATCGCTATTGGAAGCCTCCCTGAGGTCGGACGTTTTATCCGCAGATGAGAAAGCGAAAAATCAGGCTTACCTGGATAAATTTGACACGGAACAATTGGACTTACACCGACCTTATGTCGATGATATTGTGCTTGTTTCTGATGCCGGTCAAAAATTATTCCGTGAACCGGACTTAATTGACGTATGGTTTGATTCCGGTGCAATGCCTTATGCCCAATGGGGACTGGATCATGAGAAGTTGGCAAAAGGTGAAGAGTTTCCATTTAAAGACGGATTCAATCATGCGTATCCGGCAGATTTCATTGCGGAGGGTGTTGACCAGACTCGTGGATGGTTCTTTACGCTACATGCGATCTCCACGATGATGTATAAATCGGTTTCTTTTAAAAACGTGGTTTCCAACGGTCTGGTATTGGATAAGAACGGGAATAAGATGTCCAAACGTTTAGGTAATGGCGTAGATCCATTTTCAACGATAGATCAATATAGTGCCGATGCTACTCGTTGGTATATGATCAGTAATGCAGCTCCTTGGGACAACTTAAAGTTCAACATGGAGGGATTGGATGAGGTCCGTCGTAAATTCTTCGGTACGCTATACAATACCTATGCATTTTTTGCACTTTATGCCAATATTGACAAGTTCTCCTACGCAGAACCAGATATTGCATTGGAAAACCGTCCTGAAATCGATCGTTGGATTATCTCATTACTCAATTCACTAACGAAAGAAGTGGATGAATATCTAGCGGATTACGAACCGACAAAAGCGGCTCGTGCAATCCAAAATTTTGTGGACGAGCACCTGAGTAACTGGTACGTTCGTTTGTGCCGCCGTCGCTTCTGGAAGGGAGAATATACAGAAGATAAAATTTCTGCCTATCAGACATTGTATACTTGTCTGGATACTATCGCGAAATTAATGTCACCGATATCACCATTTTTCTCGGATAGACTGTTCCTGGATTTGAATACTGCAACAAATAAAGAGCAAGTTGATTCTGTACACTTGGCGAACTTCCCGGTATACAATGAAAACTTAGTGGACAAAGATCTGGAAGAACGTATGGCCCTGGCACAAGACATCTCCTCGTTGACGCTGTCATTGCGTAAAAAAACGTCGATCAATGTGCGTCAGCCATTAAACAAAATCCTTGTTCCGGTATTGGACAGTGCTTTCCGGGAGAAAGTGGAGAAAGTAAAAGATTTGATACTTTCGGAAACTAATATCAAAGATATTGAGTTCATTACGGATACAACAGGTATTATCAAGAAAAAAATAAAACCAAACTTTAAAGCTCTTGGCGCGAAAGTTGGTAAGGATATGAAGTTAGTCTCTTCAGCTATCCAATCGTTGACTATAGATCAAATCAGCACGCTGGAATCAACTGGTGAATTGGCCTTAACAGGTACGCCATATACTATTCTATTGAGCGATGTCGAAATTATAGCAGAGGATGTGGAAGGATGGCAGGTTGCTAATTTGGGTAAATTAACCGTCGCATTAGATGTCCATATCACCGAAGAATTGAAGAAAGAAGGACTATCAAGAGAATTGATCAACCGTCTACAAAATTTGCGGAAAGAAAAAGGACTTGAAGTAACGGATAGAATTAACGTAAAGTTAACAGTTTCACCAGAGGTGGTCGATGCTGCGAAAGAAAATTTATCTTATATTTGCACCGAAATTCTAGCCGATTCATTGGTATTTGAAGATTCACTAACTGAAGGAGAGCTCATCGAGATCGATGGCAAAGAACTTAAGGCATTAATCCAAAAAAATTAAATTATGGCAAACAACAACGAGAAAACACGCTATAGCGATTCAGAATTACAAGAATTCAAAGATATTATCTTGGACAAGCTTAGAATAGCAAAAGAAGAGCTTTCCTCGTTGACAGCAACGCTTAATAACAGCAATGCGAATGGTACAGACGATACTGCGGGTACTTACAAGACCTTAGAGGATGGTTCTGCAACGTTGGAGAAAGAGCAAACCAACCAATTGGCTGCGCGTCAAAAGAAGTTTATCGACAACCTTGAAGCAGCGTTGGTGCGCATCGAGAACAAAACGTATGGTATCTGTAGAGAAACCGGAAAACTGATTCAAAAAGAACGTTTGAAAGCTGTTCCGCATACGACGTTGAGCATCGAAGCGAAAAACAAACAATATTAATTTTAAGCAAAAATATATGGTCTTTGCTCCGGCAAAGACCATTTTTATAGCACAATGAAGGGGTATACGAAACCAGTCGCACTAATTGTCGCGATTCTTTTAATAGACCAATTGTCAAAAATATGGGTTAAGCTCTCTATGACAATTGGACAAAGTCATCACATCTTAGGTAAATTCTTCCAGATCCATTTTATTGAAAATAACGGAATGGCTTATGGAATGGAATTTGGTGGCGATTACGGGAAATTGTTCCTGACCGTGTTTCGGATACTGGCCGTCGCTGGTATTGGCTATGGTCTACACTACATGATTAAGAATAAATACAACCGTGGTTTTATATTAAATGTAGCCTTGATTCTCGCCGGTGCTTTGGGCAATATCATTGATTCGGCATTCTATGGGGTGATCTTCAGTGAGAGCACCTTTTACGACAAAGCATCCTTATTTCCAGCTGCCGGGGGGTATTCATCCTTCTTGCATGGAAAAGTCGTCGATATGCTTTATTTCCCATTAATCGAAGGAACTTTCCCTACCTGGGTACCTTTTTGGGGTGGCGAAGATTTTCTATTCTTCAGGCCAGTTTTTAATATCGCTGATTCGGCAATCTCAGTAGGTGTTGTGTTAATATTACTATTCCAAAAACGGTATTTTAAAACGGAAAAAGAGGAAAAATCTAGTATCCATAGCGAAATCGTTGAAGATTAACGAAATATATTACAAAAGCCTTGTTAATCACAAGGCTTTTCTTTTAAAAAGTTAAAAATAAAATGGGGATCATAATCCGGTTATCAAGTAACCTAGCCATGTAGGTAATGGTGATCTCCACACTAAACATCAAAAATGAAAAACATAAACTTATTCCTAATCGTCTGCTTACTTTTTTTGACAAAATACGCGCAAGCACAGCAAATTGAAATTCCAAAGCTAAAAAAACATATCTACTACCTGGCAGATGACAAGATGAAAGGTAGAGGAACGGGTAGCAAAGAAGTATTCAAAGCAGCAGACTATATCGAAAAAGAATTCAAAAAATATAAATTACAGCCCAAAGGTGACCATGGTTACCGTCAGTCTTTCAAAGCCAAAGTATGGAAAGTGAAAGTAGCCGACAGTATCCGTGATGCAGACAACATTATCGGCTTTGTTGATAATGGAGCAGCCCTGACAGTGGTGATAGGTGCTCATTACGATCATTTGGGTACAGGCCACCAAGGTAGTTCAAAAGATTCCTTAGGTGTGGGAAAAATCCACAATGGTGCTGATGATAATGCTTCCGGTACCGCCGGTTTATTGGAACTTGCCCGTTATTTTAGTACCAACAAGGAAAAAGAACCTTACAATCTATTATTTATAGCCTTT
Source organism: Sphingobacterium athyrii (assembly GCF_003071065.1). Classification (GTDB taxonomy): domain Bacteria; phylum Bacteroidota; class Bacteroidia; order Sphingobacteriales; family Sphingobacteriaceae; genus Sphingobacterium; species Sphingobacterium athyrii. The sequence goes on from NZ_QCXX01000007.1 coordinate 132,658, forward strand.
GGCGCTGAGGAGCTGGGATTAGTAGGTTCCAAATATTTTACGGAGCACCCCACCCTACCGCTTGAAAAAATCACCGCCATGCTCAATATGGATATGATCGGCCGCTATAATTCTGACAATGGACTTGCCGTCATCGGATATGGCACAAGCAGCCAATGGCCAACGATTTTTAAAGATATCCAGGCACCAATAAAATTTAACCTGAGCAAGGACGGTAACGGCGGATCCGATCAGACTTCCTTTTATAAAAAGAATATTCCAGTATTATTTTTCCATACCGGTGGGCATCCAGACTACCACATGCCTACCGATGATGCAGACAAAATTGATTACAAGGCATTGAAATCTATTCTTGACCTGGAAAAATCGGTGATTGAAAATGTGATGAAACAGTCCGATAAAATGGATTTTATCTGGACGAACTAAATATATAAAATCCCGCTTGTTTTTTTGAATCCCGGCTTAGTCCCGGAAACAACTTGATCGGGATGAATGATACAGTGTAAGTCCCTATTGAACTAAAAGACGGATAAAAAATAACTATACGGATGAAAAAAATTCTTGTCACAGGATCCAACGGCTTTTTGGGGCAAAAGGTCGTAGACCTACTTGCCGGAGATGACCGCTATGAAGTTACAGCCATTTCAAAAGGCTCAAACAGAAATCCAAATCAAGCTGGATATGTATTTGAGCAGATTGATTTACTGGATCATACAAAACTGACGGATTTTTTATCCAGTCATAGCTTTGATACGATTGTACATACTGCAGCGATGACCAGTGTCGAAGCATGTGAGGTCGATAAGGCGGCCTGCCAGCTGATCAATGTAGATCTGGTACAAACCTTGGCGAGCTACTGCGAAAAAAATCAGGCACAGTTGGTTCATCTCTCCACCGATTTCGTATTCGATGGCAAAAAAGGTAGTCCCTATCATGAACAGGATTTACCAAATCCCCAAAGTGAATATGGGAAGAGTAAACATGCCTCGGAGCAAGTGCTCGCACAGTCTTCCTGCAAGTATGCCATTTTACGTACAATTTTAGTCTATGGTATAAATGCTGACCCAAACCGCTCCAATTTAGTGCTATGGGCAAAGGGAAAGCTTATACAAAAAGAAGCGATAAAAGTAGTCAATGACCAATGGAGAATGCCTACATTTGTAGATGATTTAGCGTACGCTTGTCAATTGGCCATTGAACGAGATGCTCAGGGGATATTCCATATCTCCGGGGCCGAATTGATGTCCATCAATGAAGCGGTTTATGCAATTGCAGATTATTGGCAACTGGACAAATCATTGATCTCGGAAATCAGTGCAGCAAGTATCGGACAAGCGGACAACAGGCCGCGTCTGACAGGTTTTGATCTCAGTAAATCCAAAAACGAACTGGGCTATGTACCGACGTCATTTGTGGAGTCCTTGGCAATAATTGATAGGCAATCTAAGGAACTTGGAAGATAATGACAAAAAATAATATGATAGAGAAATTTGCGAGAGAGTCATACACGGAGATGAATGAATTGGTCCTTCCGAATGATACCAATACGTTTGGAAATCTCATGGGCGGCCGTTTATTATATTGGATGGATATCTGTTCGGCTATTGCTGCACAGAAGCATTGTAGCAATGTGGTCGTTACGGTATCTGTAGATAATGTATCTTTTAAGCGTTCGATCAAACTGGGTGAAGTGGTCACCATACAGGCACAAGTCACCCGTGCATTTAACAGTTCGTTAGAGGTACGCATGGAAATTTTTGCATCAAATTTGCCGGAGGGCACTCGCGTAAAAACCAATGAAGCGTATTATACTTTTGTTGCCGTTGATGCCGACAATAATCCTAAAACTGTGCCGGTATTGATTCCTGAAACAGAATCAGAACACAAAGCTTATGAAGATGCATTGCAACGCAGAGAGCTTCGCCTTATTCTCGCGGGAAAACTAAAGCCCGAAAATGCAAAAAAACTAAAAGCATTGGTCAGTCTGTTCAGCCAGAAAAACTAATACAGGACTGATACATTGCTATAAAAGAAAGCGAGTACATGTCGACATGTACTCGCTTTCTTTTTATTGGCTGCAAAAAATATGATTCTGCACCTTTTATTTCGAATGGTTACTCCCCATTGCCTAAAGCTAAGATCCGGTCGAATTCCTCAGGCTTTAACGGCATCACCGATAGACGGCCCTGTCTTACCAAAGCGATATCCTGTAATTGCTCATCTGCTTTGATGGTCTCCAGCGTAACAGACTTCTTCAGTGTTTCAACAGGAGCCAAGTCTACGACGACCCAGCGTTCATCATCGGTTGTTGGGTCCTGATAAAATTCTTTCACTACCTTCGCGACACCAACGACATCCTTTCCCTCGTTGCTATGATAGAAAAGGACCAAATCGCCTTCCTTCATCGCTTTCATGTTATTCCTAGCCTGGTAATTGCGAACACCATCCCAAAACGTCCGTCCATCTTTATTAAATTGCTCCCAACTATATTTAAATGGTTCAGATTTCACTAAGAAATATTGCATAATCAACTGTTTGTTAAGCGTTAAAAACTATTGTTGTGGCATTAATACTTCCATTTTGTCCGCGAAATGCGCACAGTAATCGCGCAAGTCACCAATAACCTTCTCGGCCATGGGATCTCCGCCCGAGGAACGGATAAAGGAGTCGCCCAAAGTTTGTAAAGTTTCGTAAAAAAAACGCTTCATCTCATCGTACGGCATGTCTTTTGTCCAAAGGTCGATACGCATTGAATTTTTATAATGTGAATCCCATAGGGCTAAAAACATCGCTTTCGCGGGTAATTCTTCCGCATTATTTCCGTCTGTGGACGACCACATGATGTTTTCAGGAACATTGTTTTCGTCAAGCTCTACTTGTAATTTTATTTCTGCTTTTTTCATTTTAGTATTGAGTATTGAGAAAGGCGTATTAAGTATTGAGATTTTACCTCAACCAGCCCACGGCTTCCGCACCATCTCCGTTTTTTTAATTTCCTTTTTTATTTTTCTACTGACTGTTACCTTTATGATCAAACTTACTACACAGACTAGGACCAAAAATGCCAGTTGCAATAGCCACATTTTCTTATTTTCTTTAATGAGTACTCTAAACAAAATATCTACCACTGTCAGTAGTACCATCAACGCGATAAACGCTCCCCATGTAAAGAGTGCCTTTTCGTCATTGGGATTTTCCATGACAAACCAGGCGACCAAACATGCACTAGCAATATTTAATGGGGTAAACCGCATGTTGGTTATCGTTTCTTGAAATTACGGCTTGATCCTGTAGATTTACCACCGCCCGATTTGCCCTTGCTTTTGGCCTTTGGCTTATAACCTGAGGCACGTTGCGCTTCGCGGACTTCCTTTTGTTTGATCACATATTTTTTCTCATGGAAAGCGCCCTGATAATCCGGGTTATCTTTTTTCTTTTGATTATCAATATCGCGTGCAATATCCTGTTTCTCCTGAAAAGGCGTCTTCTCCACGAATACCTCCTCTGGGATTGGATACACCGGAATACTCTGTTTGATCAATTTTTCAATTTTTCGAACATAGTATTTCTCGGCCTCATTGCAAAAAGTGATCGCATCCCCTTCATTGAACGCCCGGCCTGTACGTCCAATACGATGTACATAGTCTTCGATGACAATAGGCACTTCAAAATTGATCACGTGGCTTACATTGGAAACATCAAGTCCCCGTGCCGCTACATCCGTTGCAACTAGGATACGGATATTCCCTTCCTTAAATGCATTGATTGAGTTGATACGCGTATTCTGTCCTTTATTGGCATGAATGACACGGACTTCGTCTTTGCCATATTTACGTTCCAGGAAATGAAAAACATTGTCCGCAACTTGTTTCGTTTTACAAAAAACAATCAGTCTGCTAAAAGCTTCATCGTCTTTCAATAGATGCTGCAGTAAATTTAACTTGGTTTTTTGATTGGGAACAAAATATAAAGCCTGACTGACCGTTTTAGCCGGTGTCGCCTGTTCAGAAACTTCTATTACAGTGGGAAAAGCCAGAAAATCACCGGCAATTTTACGAACAAGTTCGCTCATGGTCGCCGAGAACAATAAATTTTGGCGTTTGCGCGGCACGATTTCCAATACGCGGTGAATCTTACTGATGAAACCCATATCCATCATCTTATCCGCTTCATCCAATACCAAAAATTTGAGTGACTTCACGACAATATGTCCTTCCAAATATAAATCCAAGAATCGGCCAGGTGTAGCGACAATAATATCAACTCCTTTTTCAAGGGTTTCAATCTGTGTCTTAGGCCCTAGTCCGCCGTATAAAACCACCGAACGCAAATCGAGGTAAGTAGAAAATAGCCTGATATTCTCTTCGATCTGCATGGCCAATTCTCTGGTCGGTGTTAAGATCAACGCTCGCGCATCAATTCCTTGGGCGTATTTCAATTTCATCAGGATGGGCAATACAAATGCAGCCGTTTTTCCCGTTCCTGTCTGGGCTATTCCCATCACATCTTGCCCCGCCAATATCGGTGTAATTGCCTTCTCCTGGATCTCAGTCGGTTGTTCATAACCTGCCTCTGTGATCGCGTTTAAGATCTGTTTATTGAATTTAAAATTTTCAAATGTTTGCTGCATCCTACAAAGATAAGGAAAAGAGTCCATTTGACTTTCCTCGATGGACATTCCCGTACACATTTACTTTTAATTGACATAAAAATTGGGAAAAAGCATAATATAAAGTCTAATATTTTGGTTTTTAACAGAATTAAAGCATTTTTGTAGGGTATAAACAAACTTTTTATCAGGTTGATATGAAAAAATTATGGATGTGTTTGTTGCTGATAACAACAAGCTTTGCTGCATTTGCCGATGAGGGAATGTGGTTTTTAATGTATCTAAAGCGTCTGAATGAGGCTGATATGCAAAAAAAAGGTCTTCGTTTAAGCGCCGAAGAGATCTACAGCATTAACCACTCGAGTTTAAAAGATGCGATTGTGCAATTTGGCGGTGGTTGTACCGCAGAGATTGTTTCTGACCAAGGGTTGGTATTCACCAATCACCACTGCGGCTATGGTGCAATTGCTGAATTGTCCACACCTGAGAATGACCACTTGACAAATGGTTTCTGGGCAAAGACAAAAAGCGAGGAATTGAAACCAAAATCCCTATCTGTCCGCTTCTTCGTACGAATGGATGATGTTTCAAAACGCATCTTAGGTTTGGTCAATAATAAAATGACTGAGGATGAGCGCAACAAAATTATCGCTGCTGAGATCGCTAAAATCCAAAAGGAGAACAGCGAAAATGGTAAGTATGTTGTTGAGGTAAAATCTTTCTACCAAGGTAATGAGTATTATTACTTTGTGTACCAAGATTATAACGATGTACGTTTAGTCGGAACGCCACCAAATAGCATCGGTAAATTCGGTGGAGACACTGACAACTGGGAATGGCCACGTCACACAGGCGACTTTTCGATTTTCCGTGTCTATGCAGACAGAAACGGAAACCCTGCGGAGTATGCACAGGACAACGTTCCGTTGAAACCAAAACATTTCTTACCAGTCAGTTTAAAAGGTATTCAAGAAGGCGATTTTGCAATGATCTTGGGTTATCCCGGCCGTACAAACCGTTGGATGCCTTCGGGTGGAATCAATCAAAACGTAAAATTTGCATATCCTGCTTGGGTAGAGGCCTCCAAAACGGGCATGGATGCCATGAAAAAATTCATGGACCAAGATCAAGCAGTTAAGTTGAATTATGCGTCGAAATACTCTCAGGTGGCCAATTATTGGAAAAACCGCCAAGGTATGATTGACGCGTTGACCTTACATAAAACAGCAGCGTCAAAAGCTAAAGATGAGGTTAAATTTGACAAATGGGCAAACAAGGCCGCCAACAAAGCGGAATACGGAGACGTGATCAAAATAATTAATGCTTACTATACCGCAACCAACGAGAAAGCGAGACATGACAACTATCTCATGGGAATGATTCGCTCCAGTGCGATTGCGACATTGCCGTACACGATCGGCTCCGGCTTAGAAGTTTATGCTGCAGGCGATGAAGCACGGAGAAAAGATATTCTTCCTCGCTTAAAATCGGCGATCGATGCTGGCTATGAAAAAATGTATCTGCCTTTGGAAGAACAGGTGTTGATCGACGAATTAAATCTATATGCAAAAAAAGCGGGGAATATTGCACCTTATGTTGCTGAGTTGGCTGCTAAAAACAATAATGATTTTACCGCTTACATCAAAGAATCCGTAAAGAACAGCATTTTCGCTTCTGCAGAGCGTTTGAACAATTATTTAGAGAATCCAAATGCTGAAATTTTGACAAACGATCCGTTGTACAAGTTATCTTCAGCATTGATCAGTAAATACCGTCAGGAAGATCCGAGCTTAAAAGTTGAGCAAGACAAGTTTGATGGGGCTTACCGTAAATACGTCGCCGGTGTGTTGGCTTCCAATCCAAAAGGAAAGTTCTATCCGGATGCAAACAGCACATTGCGTCTTTCATATGGTTCAATCAAAGGCTTGCCACAAGACCCGCGCAATGACGCTGACAAGAACTTCTACACGACTTTAAAAGGTACTGTCGCGAAGTACAAAAAAGGTGATGAAGAGTTCGATTTGCCCCAACGTTTGATGGATCTGTACAAAAATAAGGACTATGGGCGTTATGCTGACAAAAAAGGGTATTTACCAGTAAACTTCCTAAGTGACAACGACATAACAGGCGGAAACTCAGGTTCTCCCGTAATAAATGGCAATGGTGAATTAATTGGCCTAGCTTTTGATGGTAATATTGAGGCGATGGCCGGCGATGTGATCTTCGACCATAAGCTACAACGTACAATTTCAGTTGACATTCGCTACGTTTTATTTATCATTGATAAATTTGCAGGAGCAACCAACATTATTGACGAACTTAAGATTGTTGAATAGTTTTTTTTAAGCTTTTTCGATAAAAAAAAACGAAATTTATTTTCTATTTGATTCGTTTTTGTATATTTAAGGAGTGTTTAGGAAAAACCATAAAAACTAAAATTATAATTATAAAAAAATGGAAAACTACGTAAAATTAAAAGAGTTAGTAGCTTCTATCGAAGCTGATGCAGACAAGTTCTTCAACAATGGTAATTCTGCTGCTGGTACACGTGTACGTAAAGGATTACAAGACATCAAAACCTTAGCACAAGAAATTCGTAACGAAGTCACTGCTAAGAAAAACGGCGGAAAATAATCTTTCCTGAGTTTTTACATAAAAAAGGCCTTTCAAATGAAGGGCCTTTTTTTATGTGTTAGTGGATCTGGGGCTGGTTACAAGTAATAACAGCCCATCACAAGGTTATACACCTTAACGCCGAGATAGCCCCCCACAACAGCATTTAGTTTGTCGTAAACCTGCTTTCTATTCAAAGGTTTGTCTTTTTTCTTAAGAAGATTGTCAGAAGAAATCGTTACTGGACTCAGTTCGACTTTAGTTGCGAACATATTATAGTGAAGCTCCGGAACAGCCAACCCCAAAATCATCCCAGGTAAACCATTGAATGCGGACGGTCCACCAGATACTGGAATCTGATCCGTATAAAATGCTACAGCATAGATCGAGTCAAGCACAAGTCCGTTTGCCCGCCGGCATTGATACCCCGCGATCTCCCGGTACTCGTTCGTAATTTTCCATTTTATCTTTAGCGTCGAATCAGCGATTACGATCCGTTCTCCTCCCAATTCGAAGATGGATTTGAATTCCTTTGTTTTCAGGTTCTGATAACTGCTAATTCCAGATTCAAAAATCCCCATCCGCATCAACCCCTGTGTGACTTCGGGATAATCCTCAGCAATATGCTCATACAGCACTTCATCCGGAGAAAATTTCAAGGTCTTTCTCAGCACTTGATTTTCTGGAGCCGCTTCCCCCAATCCCTTGAAAGCATTACGGCTCTCTTCATCTTTGGAATAGGCTCCATAACGCTTGATCAAATTTTTAAGAAATACGGTTTTCTCAAAAGTAATCGTTCCCCGGTCAGGGAAATAAGCGTATTGTCCTACCGCCGTTTTTCCAAAAAATAGGACTAAAAATAGGGTTATTATATTTTTTATCGTTCTCATTTTATTTCGATTTGGCTAACATCTTATTGATTTCCCAGCTTAGTTTTACCATATAATACCTACCGATTGTATTAAATCGACGCTCGGTAAGTAGAGTGCCGTTTTGATTTCGTTCAAAGCCAATATTTTGATTCAATATATCATTAACCATAAAGGTTGCTTCAAGCTTCTCGTCTTTCATAAACTTTTTCGATAGTGCAGGGTTCAATACAAAACGTTCGAACTTTTTACTATACACGGCCGTCGGTGCCTGATATCGATAGTTGAAGTCTGTCCGCAATACAAATTTGGCCGGAAGAAAATATTTAAGACTTCCATTGGAAGATAATGTAAAACCTTTACTGTCTTCCATCATACCAATTGAATTACTCTGGATGACATAGCCCGGCGAAACTTCAAATTCAAAATCCAGCCCTTTTGTTGTGGACTTTTGAAGCCCATAATTCACTGAATAAGTTTGAAACTTCGCATTCGCCAAAACATTGTTCACATAATTATAATTGTTACCAATGGAAATAGTAGGTCCTCCACCGTGTCTCAATTGATACTTTTTCCACAGAATCCCATAATACATAGGGCTGATGCTAATCTGATTATTGGTATTGTGATTTAAGTTATCCCAGATAAACGTTGTTTTACCCACAGAATCAATTGTTGCATTTTGAACCAAGGCTTTGTTGGTACGGGAAGCATTGATGAAAATACCATAAAACTCACCTTTAAGAATTGAAAAAGATCTAAAACCTAAATTCAATTCATTGGTATAAGATGGCTTTAAGTTTTCATTTCCTAAATATTCATTCAACGGGTCAAGGTTTGACCGTAGTGGCTGAATCTGATTGAGTGAAGGTAATCCATTTGTTCCTCTATAGACCATTGAAATTGACCTATTTTTTTTAATCTCATAATTTAAATCCAAGACAGGATTATAAACAAAAAAGGACCTAGACAGATGTGCATTATCCGCTCGGTTTAACTGCGACAAATCGCTATTTTCAAATCTATTTGCAATATTAATAACAAATTTTTCCAGCGGTTTATAGTTGACCGAAAGATTATAGGTATTCTTCGTGGTCTTATACAAAAAGTCATTACTATAAACTTCATCCAGATCATCGTACTTACCTGTGACAGGATTTTTGTTAGATGATTTTACCGAATTATTGTCGCGGTTAAAATTGATACCGTACTCAAACGCTAAAATAAGCTTCTTTGATAGGGGTTCAGAGTAAGATACATCTCCCCCCATTGCAAACGATTTATTTGTAATCACCTTCTCTTGATCTAAAATCGTATTGCCGACGGAATCACCATCCTTGTAATAGCTTAGATTGGAATATAGCTGCTGATTTCCATCCTGCTTGTTACCTGATGTTGCATAGCTAAATGTTAATGAGCGCCCCTTTTTCTTAAATCTTCTTACATAAATTGCCGAGGTATTATACTGTTCTGACTCAGTATCATTCTTAAAATTTCGGGTATTGCCATTAATCTGTTGATCAAATTGGTTAAAGGTCGTTGAGATCGTTGCTGATGAGCTAATATCCCTTCTCCGGTTCGCACCAGCCCAAACGGTCAGATCCGATAAAGAATCTATTTTAAATTCATATTTCAATCCGAAGTTATGTTTTTTATTGTCGCTGGAAGCAGTCGTATTATTGTTGCTGATCAGAATGGTATCCCGTGCTGCATTTCTTGTGAATACACTTCTGTCCAGATCTACATTCGATTGACTATACTTATAGTCAATACGCCACGTATGTTTTTTATTTGCTGTTTTATCTGAATATAGAAAACCCGTATTTAAGGACTTCGGAACCCCTTCCCCCTCAAAATTTCCAGAACCGTCACCATCACCACCTATACTTGATGCCTCTTGACCATTCAGCCCTGTTTTTCCGGTATTACTTGCGATCAGATAAGTTGAAATCCGAAAAGATTGATTGAAATAATTCAAAAAGCCCTGACCAAGGTAAAATTTATTATTTCCGACACCAGCATCGGCTTTCCCAAATATACCACGTTTTGCTTCCTCTTTTAGTTTTACATTGATGGTCTGCGTACGTACTCCATCATCAATGCCCGTTTTCTCCGCTTTATCGGATTTCTTTTCATAGACCTGAATCTTGTCGACCATATCCGAACGGATATTTCGGCTCACCAATTTCGGATCATCCCCAAAAAACTCTTCGCCATCGACAAGCATCTTTTCGACCGTTTTCCCCTGTGCGGTAATCTTCCCCGAAGCATCCACGGTGATCCCGGGCAGCACTTTCAAAAGATCTTCAACCTTTGCATTTTTCTCCACCTTGAAACTCCGGGCATCGTATTCCGTTGTATCACCTTTAATTGTTATGGGGATCCGTCCCGTTACGATCACTTCCTCTAATAAAGTCGTACTGCTTGTCAGTCCAATCGACAAATTTGTGTAATCCTTCCCCGGTAAGATATCCGCATAATATTCACCATATTTTGGATAGGTAACGATAAGAATATATTGTCCGGTATCTGGTTTAGCCAAAGAGAATTTTCCGCCCTCATCAGAGCGGGTAAAATCTGTTAGTATCGAATCTTTGGCTGTCAACAACATGATCGTTGCTTTTTGTAACTTTAGCTGATCCTTTACGTCGTTAATCTTTCCCTCAATTTTGGATTGTGCTTGAACTATTCCGCAGGAGCATAGTAGGAAAAGTAAAAGTGGTAACCACAGGCTTTTCATAAAATTTATTGAATGGTATATAATGATAAATTGTATTAGCAGGCAAAACTACAATTTTGCCACTATTATTTTTCACTTCGGTTTTAAAAAAAATAACCATGTAATGAAAAAATTATAAAAATAAACATGCTAAGTCGCTTTTAGCCTATTGTATAGCAGCTAAATTTCGCATAAAGTTACCCCGATCAACATAGATTTCACTTTTTCCTACTAAGAAAGGGCTATCCTTGGGTAGCCCTTTCTTAGTAAGGCACTTTAGTACCTGACAAATTAAACACACTTATGCTCGATGCGTCTTTACAAATTGCCCAATTCCATGATAAACTGAACAGTTTCTTTATTCATGTGCTGTGATAAAACGCTCGAAATCTGATCGGTCATTGTCTTTCTAGTCATCCGTTTCACTTTACTTTTTTCGAACCTTTTTTTATCCATGATTACATCATTGCTCAATTCGACTTTCGTGGCAAAATAGGAAACATGCTGGCTGGGCACCACCAAGCCCAAGATCATCCCGGGAAGACCGTTGATGGATTCAGGTCCGCCACTGATTGGAATCTCGTTACAATAATAGCCGATTACATAAATCGAGTCAGCTGTAAGCCCATTGGCTCTCCGGCAATTGTATCCCGCGATTTCCCGATACTCGTCAGTAATTTTCCATTTGATACGTTTCATCGTGTCTTCGACAATAATCTTTTCACCAACGATATCATTATACCTTAGAAAAGAGCGGGTCGTCATATTGGACAAAGTAATCCCTTCAAAGTCCAATGCCAACATCATGATGTATTGCTTGACCATCTGATCCAGATTATCATCTTTGACTGGTTCAAACAAGGTTTCATTGGCATTGAATTTTAGGGTCTTTTTCAGTACGGCATTTTCAGGAAGTTTGGGTAACATCTGTTCAAAAAATATTTTTGATTTATCATCAGCCTTCGCCAAAAACTTTTTACCCACAATATTCTTCATGTACATGGTTTTATCATAGGAAATGCTCCCGGACCTTCCGAATAGCGTGTACTGCGCCTTGAGACTTAGAACTGTACAACAAAAAAAGAAAAAAACGATATATTTTAACATGGTATTTATCTTAAATTTTATAAAAACATTTTTGTGAAATCCCAGGATAACTTGAGCATATAATATCTACGGATCGTATCATAACGTCGCTGTGTAAAAATTGATGTTGATGCCGAACGGCTAAAACCTTTATTTTGATTAAGTACATCGTTGATCATAAAATCCAACATCAGAGATTCATTCTTCAGGAACTTTTTACTTACTCCGGGATGCAACAGGAATTGCTCAAATTTTTCATCAAAAGCCTTCGTCGCTGCCTCGTAGGTATAGCTATAGTTTGTATATACTTTAAAGGTTTTATTGATAAAATATTCAACACTACCATTTGATCCAAATACAAAGCCATTACTATTCGTGTTACGTTCCAGGCTGGATTTCATTAAGCGATATTGTGGGCTGAAGTTTAAATCGAAATTCAATCCAGTCTTTGTATCTCTTTTAAAGTTGTACGTAAAATTGAAATTCGTTGTGTTGACCTTGTTTAATTGCTGATTGAATAGATTATAGTTATCACTCATATTCAGGTAGAACTGTGGCGAATTGGACAAGCCCAATTTTTTGCTCAATTTGAAATGGTATCCAGACCAGATATTCACGGAGGTATTTGTTTTACCTTTTACATTATTCCAGGTGTAGATATTGAGACCTTTTACAGTATCAATATTTTGTGTGATCGGATTTTTATCCAAAGTGATATTCCCGCCCACATAGACATAACTTCCTGTCAAAATTCGAAATGAGTTATAATTGATATTTAAGGAGTTTCTAAAAGAAGGTTTTAAATTTTCATTTCCCAAATACCTGTTGATCTGATCCGAATTATCGAGAATAGGCTGAATCTGACTCATGGAAGGTAATTGGTTCTTTCCTGTGTAATTCATCCATAACCCTTTGGTCTTTGTGAAGGAATATCCGGCACTCACATTGGGATTATAAGTAAAATAAACTCTGGAAAGCCCTTCTTGACTATAATAATTATATTGTTTCAGTTTATCATTATTAAAATTATTGGCAACAGTGAACTTGAACTTATCAGTGGTATGCACGATGGCTAATTTATATCTGCTGCTCCGTCTATCAAAATCATAATTGTTACTAAAACGACTGTCCAGATCATCATATTTCCCGTCAGCACCTTTATTGAATGATTCAACACGGGAGGAGTTATTGCTACTTTCTATTCCAGTTCCGACAACTAGATTCCAAACTTTCGATAGAGGCTCTGTATAGGATACCGAAGCACCCAGCACATCATTTTTATTATTGCGTTCCTTGCGTTGATCTGTCCTGTCAATCTGTCTATGCCCTGCGGAATCTTTTTGAGCATAATTTTCAACAGTTGAGGATAGATGACCGTCTCCTATCATTTCACTTCGCTTGAATTGACCGTCAAATGTAAAGGAACGTCCTTTTTTCTTAAATTTATGCGTAAAATAAGTGCTAAAATTCAACTCGTTAACCGTATTCTTGATGGTCTCACGGGTGTTTTCAGCGACGGTTGTATCCATATTCTGGGTAAACTGATAGGCTTCACGTTTGTTGTCCGACCAAAGATTTTTACGGGAAGCTCCGCCTCGGATGGTCAAGGTATTTAATGAATCAAAATTTAGATCATATTTTAAATTGGCACGATGCTGATCGTTTTCTGTATCTACGGATTTAGTTGACTTATTATTGATCAGCCCCGTACTAATTGTCTCATCATCCCCATCACTGCTTAGTCTTCCATATTTATAGTTGATATTGACGTTGTGTTTATCCTTGTTGAATTTATCTGAAAAATTGACCCCCGAATTGATCGCACGGGGTATACCGATTACACCCTGCCCTGAAAAAGGATCCGTAAAATTAGACCAGGACATGGATCCGTCATCCCCGTATGAAACGCCTGAATCACCACCATATTTCTGTGCATCCTGCCAGTTCATGCTTGTCGTCCCATTATTTCCAAAAAGACCATAAACGGAGATCTTTTGAGATCCCTTGAATTTGTTTAACATCAACTGTCCCATATAATAATCACTGGTACCGCCTCCGAGTAAGGCTTTTCCGAACATTCCATTTTTGGCACCATCTTTTAATTTGACATTAATGGTCTGTTCGCGCTGTCCGTCATCTACTCCCGTTCGTTCGGCTTGCTCAGACTTCTTTTCATACACCTGCACCTTATCAACCATATCCGATCGAATATTGCGGGTGACCAGCGTCGGGTCATCACCGAAAAATTCCTCGCCATCTACGAGAACCTTTTTGACCGTTTTACCCTGTGCAGTAATTTTTCCGGACGCATCGACAGTAATCCCCGGCAAGACTTTCAACAAATCTTCAACCTTTGCATTTTTCTCTACTTTAAAACTACCGGCGTCATACTCTGTGGTATCCCCTTTTATAGTAATGGGAATTCGACCAGTAACAATAACTTCCTCCAATAAAGTGGCCGTTTTGGTCAGCCCAACAGCTAACTTGGAATAATCCCTGTCTTTAGAAATCTCTGTATAGTAATCACCGTATTTGGGATAACTGACGATCAACAGATAGGATCCTGTATCTGGCTTGGATAAAGAAAAAAGTCCGTTTTCATCTGATCTCGTAAAACCTGTCAATATGGAATCTTTAGCGGTAAGCAACATAACTGTTGCATCAGATAATTTGACTTGATCCTTTACATCACTTATTTTTCCGGCAATAATTTTGGACTGTGCGTGCACTATTCCATGAACTCCGAAAACGAAAAATAAGAGAATTTGCAAAACTCTTTTCATAAAATTGTTGGATAGTATTTTAATATCAATATAACATTAGTAGATAAAACCAATGTTTTGTTACAGTAAATTTAATTTTATTTCTAAAAAAATTTCCCCGGCTGCCCCGACTCTAATTGAAAAGAAATAAAAAGTCCATGTCTGATCAAAATTGCGACTGCGAGTGAATCAGGCAAACCAGCACTCACATAGTTTTGTAATATGCCCACAATAAATAATCCAATGCCTATTCCCAATACCAGAATCCCCGGCTTTTGTCAATCAGCGGGTTGCCTTCTTCTTTCCTCTCCGGGGATATTGATTGCTGTGCTGCGGTAACGCATAATAAAATAGACGCTAAGTGTAACACATGCAAACAATCCTATCCCTAGAATTGCTGCCATTTGCTCTTTTCCCATAATAATTTGATTTAATTTTAACATTAGTCACTACCAAATCTGAAAAGGTTACAACAAATTGAGTTAAATGTACCGATTTGTGTAAATTTGTTTCAAATACAAACAATATGCAAAACATTAAAGAATATGTAGAAGCAAACAAGCAACGTTTTTTAGATGAGTTGTTTGATTTATTGCGTTTACCTTCGGTCAGTGCTGATCCTAAATTTAAGGGTGACGTGCAGAAGACGGCTGAATTTGTTGCTCAGAAATTGCGTGATGCAGGGGCCGACAAGGTAGAAGTTTGTGCCACTGCTGGTAATCCAATCGTTTATGGCGAAAAAATTATTGACCCTTCATTGCCGACTGTACTGACCTATGGTCACTATGATGTACAGCCAGCAGATCCATATGAGTTGTGGGACACCCCTCCTTTTGAACCGACTATCCGTGATGGTAAAATATATGCCCGGGGTTCGGCAGATGACAAAGGACAATTTTACATGCACGTAAAAGCTTTCGAATATATGATGAAAAACAATGCGCTGGCATGTAACATCAAATTTATGATCGAAGGTGAAGAGGAAGTAGGTTCAGTCAACTTAGGCACCTTTGTCAAGGAAAACACCGAAAGGCTTAAAGCAGATGTTATCGTGATCTCAGATACATCCATGATCAGCATGGCGCAACCGTCTTTGGAGACTGGCCTTCGTGGTCTTTCTTATGTCGAGGTCGAAGTTACGGGGCCAAACCGGGATTTACACTCTGGCGTATATGGTGGTGCTGTAGCAAATCCAGCAACGATTCTCGCAAAACTTATCGCCTCCTTGCACGATGAAAACAACCATATCGCAATTCCCGGATTTTATGACGATGTCGTTGAATTAACGGATGAAGAACGCAAAGCATTGAACGAAGCTCCATTTGATATTGAAGAATACAAATCAGATTTGGGTATTCAGAATATCTGGGGAGAGAAAGGATATACAACATTAGAACGTACGGGAATCCGTCCAACCCTGGAGGTCAATGGTATCTGGGGCGGATATATCGGCGAAGGTGCCAAAACAGTATTACCTTCCAAAGCAAATGCTAAAATCTCCATGCGTCTTGTCCCAAACCAAAATTCTGAACGCATTACCGAGTTATTCAAAAAGCACTTCGAGGGTATTGCACCAGACTATGTTAAAGTAGAAGTAAAACCGCATCACGGTGGAGAACCGGTAGTCACACCAACAGACAGTGTGGCCTATAAAGCCGCTGAAAAAGCTTTACATGAAACATTCGGTGTAAAACCAATCCCTACACGTGGCGGTGGATCTATTCCAATTGTCGCTTTATTTGAAGACGTTTTAGGATTAAAAACAGTGCTTCTTGGATTTGGACTAGACAGCGACAACCTGCATTCTCCAAACGAGAAGTATGGAATCGAAAATTACCTCATGGGGATCTCTACAATTCCTTTATTTCATAAATATTACGCAGAACTAAGTAAATAATTTAGTTTTTCATTAGATAAAGGGTTATTTTTAAATTTTAGAAATAACCCTTTATCGTTTTATGGATTTTGATTTTCGTCTCATCGTTTTTTATACTGCAGCTCAGCATCTTAATTTCACCAAGACCGCTTCGGCGCTTTTCATCTCGCAACCTGCGGTCAGCAAAAACATTCAGGAACTGGAAAAAAAACTTGGTGTTCCTCTTTTTGAAAGGAAGGGAAATAACCTCGACCTGACTGAACCGGGGCAAATTCTCTATAAATACGCCCAACAGATTATCAATCTCTACAATCAGGCAGGGCAGGAAATACAAGAACTACAAACGGGACGTAAGGGAAACCTTGTGTTAGGAGCCAGCACAACAATCTCCCAATATGTACTTCCCACCTTACTGGCAGACTTTCTTTCCCAATATCCAAACAACCGCATCCAGTCTTTTCAATCCAACAGCCGTAGCATTGAAGAACAGCTTATTGACAAAACATTGGACCTGGGTATCACGGAGGGCTCTACAGACAACAGGGCATTAAAATATATCCCCTTTATGAAAGATGAGCTCGTCTTGGTCACGAATAGTGAAAACCCGCTTTTAAAACAATTGAAAAACCCTATTCTTTCGGACATTACACGTCTACCTTTAGTGCTTCGTGAGCAGGGGTCAGGTACACGTACCATTGTTGAAAATGCATTAAAAGAACAACGTATCAGTCTCTCAGAAATCCAGATAGAAATGATATTACCATCAACAGAAAGTATAAAAGGATACCTGGCCCGCCGCCATAGTTTTGCCTTTCTTTCTATTCATACGGTTCAACGGGAGGTCCTGAACAATCAATTGACCATTGTCGATATTCCCCAGCTGTCTATTGAACGTTATTTCTATTTCACGCACGTATACGGAGGTCTTGCCGGTACCCCAAACCAATTCTTGCAGTTCTGCCTGAAACAAAATTTCAAGATATAACATTTGGTTATATCTCATAAAAAAACTTCGTTTTAATCGCTGTTAATGGACAGGTAGATTTGTACAAACGAATTAGAGGCATGGAATACAAAAAACTAACAAATTACCTAAAGGCGCTCAGTTGGATCATTATCGCATTGTTCATCACCTGTACAACACTCTGTGTATTTCCACTTAAGCATGAACGCACCGGTCAATCGACCGATTCGCTCGCTGCAGATAATGATTCTCTGATTACACATGTATCACAGTTCAGAGCCGTATCCTTCAAAGACAACCCAGAAGGTGAAATGGCTAGTTACGGCGAGAAGCTGATCAAAAACACGTATGACTATTTTTACGACGGGGAAATAAAAATCGGAAATAAATTAGCATGCAGCAGTTGTCATCTCAACGGTGGAACAAAAGCTTTCGCTGCCCCGTATGTTGGACTCACAAATGTTTTTCCAACCTATATCGGACGGGAAAACAAAGTTGAATCTCTGGAAGAACGTATTAATGGCTGTTTTGAAAGAAGTATGAACGGCCGCGCTATTCCAGAAAATGGCAAAGAAATGCGTGCTATTGTCACCTATATAAAAAATATCAGTATCAATACGGTCAATAAGGGAAGATTAACCGGTCAGGGCTTTGTCAAAATGGACATACCAAATCGTGCTGCGGATTTAAAACATGGTCGATTGGTCTTTGAAGGCAAATGTACCAGCTGTCATGGAAAAGACGGACAAGGGGTGCCGCAATCTACAGGTAAAGGGTATCTATATCCACCACTCTGGGGCAAAGACAGCTACAACGATGGAGCTGGTATGGCACGATTGCTTACTGCTACACGTTTTATTAAAGCAAATATGCCCTTGGGAGCAAGCTACGAAGCACCACAGCTCAGCGATGATGAAGCCTATGATGTTGCGGCATACATCAATTCTTTCGATCGTCCAAAAAAAGCAAACAAGGAATTTGATTACCCGAATCTGGCAAAGAAGCCAAAAGATAGTCCTTATCCCCCCTACGCAGACAATATTAGTTTAGAACAACATAAACATGGACCTTATAATTTTTAATATGATGAAAAAACACCTGACAATTGCGTGCATCCTCTTAGCAATGACAACAATACAAGCTAAAGCACAAAGCAATAAATTATTGCTAAACAACCATCAGTATACCGGTGCTGTCGCCAAGAAAAAAATGTATAAAGCAATCTATCAATTGGATAGTAATGATCCAAAAACAATCGAGAAAGCCATTCGCAATATCAACAATGTGCTGAAAGATCCGCGACTGAAAGGACATCTTCAAATTGAACTAGTGGCTTTTTCAGGTGGTACCGAAGCCTATCTAAAAAAGAATAGCCAGTATGAAAAACCATTGCAGGACCTCGTCGAAAAAGGTGTTATTGTCGCCCAGTGTTTAAATACATTGGAAGAGAAACATATCCCAAAGGAGGAGTTATTTGACTTCATCGGTTATGTTCCCAGTGGGAATGGCGAATTGATCCTAAGGGCAAATGAAGGTTGGGTCATTGTTAAACCATAGTATGATGAGAAAATTAATCACGTTAAGTCTCGCCTTGGCATGCTTTACCGTTCCAAAAATCAAGGCGCAGGAACATCGTTTTGATCCCCCTTGGAACAATCCGCCGGAATCAGCATTAAATTTTACTGTTCCTGGGATAGACAATATTCCGGATCTGTACGGGGATATTGAAAACCCACAGCTCACTGTATTTTTTGCCGGCAACCAGTTTATGGTCGTGGATGATTTACTGGCATCTTTCAAAAAAGAATACCCACAATATGAACGTATTTTTGTCGAAACATTGCCGCCGGGAATCCTGGCGAAACAGATAAAAGGGGGATCCATCACGATTGGCAATCTACGCATTACACACAAACCCGATATCTACACTGCAAGCAAACGTGCAATTAATGAAATGGCCGATTATTTCAGCCATACACAAACCTATTGCTACAACAACATCTGTTTGATGATCCCACAAGGAAACCCTGCTCATATCAAAACGTTAAATGATCTGGGAAGAGCAAATGTACGGATTAGCATGCCTAACCCACAATGGGAAGGCATAGGTGAACAGATTAAGGCTTCCTATAAAAAAGCAGGTGGCGAACAGCTGGTCAAGAAGATCATGGAAGATAAGGTAAAGGATGGCAGTACGTATTTGACAAAAATACATCATCGCGAAAGCCCCATGCGTATCCTCTACAGTCAAGCCGATGTCGCTCCGGTCTGGACTTCAGAGGTCGTCTACCAAAAGCTTATCGGTCATCCTGTTGAAGGCATAGCTATTCCTGATGCGCAGAATACCACAGCAACCTATGTGGCCGCAAAATTGAAAGATGCACCACATGCACTGGCTGCAGATGATTTTTTAAAATTTATGGACTCCCCCACAGCCAAGCAGATCTACAAAAAGTATGGCTTTACAATAGACTAAAAGAAAATGGATAATTAATTATCCATTTTCTTTTTTTACTTTAGGTCAAAATTAGTTGAATTGTATGGTTCTATTGCTCAAAAAACTCCATCGTTACTGGTATTTTATTAGCGTTCTACTTGTTTTCATCGTATTATTCCCCTATATCTATTTCTTGGCCCGGGATCCAAAAAAGAACTATGCTCGGATTGCGCGTATGCGACGTTGGGTATCCATAGGGGGATCAGCATTGGCAGGTGTATTTTTTAAAGTCACCTATGAATCAAAAATGGACTGGAACAGACCGATGGTACTTTGTCCCAACCATACCTCAGTGCTTGATATCACAGCGTTAACCTATCTATGTCCTGTCCCGTTTTCATTTATCGGGAAGGCCTCTCTTCTTAAAAATCCCGTAACCCGTATTTTTTTCAAAACCATAGACATTCCTGTCACACGGAGGAGTAAAGTATCTTCATTTAAGGCATTTCAACGTGCTAACGAACTTGTCCAAAATGGCCGCAGTGTCGTCATTTTTCCGGAAGGAAAAATAGATGACGGATTTCCACCTCAGATACATGCGTTTAAGTCTGGGGCCTTTCGTATTGCGGCACAAAACGATGTGCCAGTGGTTCCCATTATCATTGAAAACGCCTGGGATATCTTTTTTGATGATGGCGCCAAAAGGGGATCCCATCCGGGGATTGTCAGGGTCCATGTTTTTTCACCTATTGAAACAAAAGACTTTGACGACAACAATGCCGCAGACTTGGAGAAAATTGTCTATGACAAAATGCATTCCTATTGGATTATGAAGAATAAATCGTATTTTCATCAACCAGAGAACGTCCAAAAAATATGTCAGGAAAGATATTAATCGAAATCAAGGATATTGCTCGTGAATACCAAATAGGCTCAGAGACAATCCATGCACTCAGCTCAGTAACGCTCAATATTCATAAAGGAGAATTTGTAGCGCTTATGGGGCCTTCAGGATCCGGAAAATCCACGTTAATGAATATCCTGGGTTGCTTGGATACCCCCAGTAGAGGTGAATATATCCTGAATGGGATTAATGTAAGTGACATGTCGGAAGACGAGTTAGCTGAAGTAAGAAATAAGGAGATCGGCTTTGTATTTCAAACATTTAATCTCCTTCCTAAAAGCACTGCATTGGAGAATGTGGCACTCCCTTTAATCTATGCAGGATACAATAAAGCCAAGCGTGAAGAAAAAGCTACGGGCGCATTAGAAAGTGTTGGACTAGGACACCGTATGGACCACAGACCCAATGAGCTTTCAGGGGGACAACGTCAGCGGGTGGCTGTAGCCCGGGCCCTGATTAATGATCCCTCGATTATATTAGCCGATGAACCAACGGGAAATCTTGATACAAAGACATCCATTGAAATCATGGGTTTACTCGAGGAGATTCATTCCAAAGGAAATACCATTATTCTAGTCACTCACGAAGAAGATATTGCGCTACATGCTCATCGCATTGTACGCATGCGCGATGGTCTAATTGAAAACGATTACCCCAACGCTGACATTAAGTCCGTGTCACCACGGCTAAGTGCCTTAAATGAAAAAGGGAGCGACTTTGAGAATATTTAAAAATATTATTTCATTATAAATCAAACACTTATATTATTGACACAAAAATAACAGTTGATTTACTTGTTTAAGTTAAATTAAATGATAGTTTTGCGAAAATAGAGAACTTAAATTGTTTTTATATGTATTGGACATTAGAATTAGCTTCGCATCTAGAAGATGCACCGTGGCCAGCAACAAAAGATGAATTAATCGATTACGCTATTCGTTCGGGTGCACCAGTTGAGGTGATTGAAAACTTACAATCTCTTGAGGATGATGGTGAGCCATATGAAAATATTGAAGAAATTTGGCCCGATTATCCAACAAAAGATGATTTCTTCTTCAATGAAGATGAATATTAGCAAATAAAAAACGCCTTTAGTCAAAAGGCGTTTTTTTTTCAGAAAATTAATCCATTGCCATGAAGTTCAGTCTTACGCTTATGAAGATAAAACTAAATCTATTGTTGTTAACGTTCATAAGCTGTATGCTATCTATTTCTCTGTTCGCTCAGGAAAATCCTGCAGCGACAGAAAATATTGCTGTGTTAAGAAAATTCGTCCATCGTCTAAATGATCCCGATCTGGCGACTGACATCATTTTAAGTCAGGATATATTAACGGCGAAAAACCTCGATGAAGACCAACAGGAGTATCTTTTGGCCAGCATAGACGAAATCCGAATCAATGTACAAAGCAAAGATATCCGTCAATTAGAATATATCAATTTTATAGCAGCTGGCCGGAAAGAAACCTACGATATTGATCTGGAAGGAATAGATCCGCAACAAGTATATTTCGTGAGGTATCTCAAGCGTTTTGTTTTTGCCGCTGTTATTCGGGACAAAAAAATTGCCTCCTTTACCTTGGTCTCCAAAGGAAACAATAAAGCACATTTTGTATTCTATTAATCTTTCATATGTGTTATACTCTTCGTTTTTTCAGGCAATCTTATCTTTTTAAAATCCCCGTCTTAGTTTGCCGTTGATCATCCTATTCCAATATGGAAAAGCACAATACACTTGACTTATTTCAGGATTTCACTCGGCTGGACTTATGAGCCATCTTAAGCTTAGACTGCTTTCTTAAAAATTTTTCAATAAAAACACTTGCATTTTAGAATTCTATCAACCATATTTGTAATAACAAAAACGGAAATGATAATAACTGTATTAAATAAGGCTTGGTGGTGGCACAACGAATAACGTTGTGGCAAACACCTATTGCATTATTTGATATATACATCAAGATATGATGGGCTTGCCTGAATAAGGTAAGCCCTTTTTTATTTACAAAAATATTATGAAAGAAATTTTAGCCCATTTATTTGAATACAAGACCTTTTCGCGGCAAGAAGCTTACGAGATTTTGACGAACATTGCCAAAGGTAAATATGATAGTCATCAGATCGCCGCTTTTATGACAGCTTATGGTATGCGCAGTATTCGGGTGGAAGAACTTGGCGGATTTCGAGATGCCATGTACGATCTGTGCCTCAAGCTGGATTTTGATGGCTATGACTTGATCGACTTATGTGGTACTGGCGGTGATGGTAAAAATACGTTTAATATTTCTACCATTGCTTCCTTTGTGACAGCTGGCGCAGGTTATCAGGTTGCAAAACATGGCAATATAGGTGTATCATCGAGCTGCGGCTCCTCCAACGTAATGGAGTATTTAGGGTATCAATTCAGTAATGACAAAACCGAGTTACAGCGACAGCTTGATGAAGCTAATATTTGCTTCCTCCACGCGCCGCTGTTTCACCCGGCCATGAAAACAGTGGCCCCTATACGCCGCGCATTGGGGGTAAAGACATTCTTTAATATGTTGGGACCATTAACAAATCCGGCCAATCCGAGGTTTCAATCTGTCGGTGTATTTAGCTTAGAACTTGCCCGGCTTTACGGCTATCTATACCAAAATACAAACAAACAATATTCTATTATCCATGCACTGGACGGTTATGACGAGATATCGATGACCGGAGATTTCAAGGTTATCAACAATCAGGGTGAAAACTATTATAATATGGAGGAGTTAGGCTTCACTCCTGTTCTTCCACAGGAATTAGCCGGTGGTGACAGCATCGCCGAAGCAGCCCAGACCTTCTTGTCCATCTTGAACAACACAGGCACAGATGTGCAGAACAATGTTGTTTTGACAAATGCGGCATTTGCCATAAAAACATTTCATCCTGAAAAATCTTTTGGCGACTGTTTCTATGAAGCTGAGGAATCACTTATGACAGGAAAGGCGCTCACAAGTTTCAAAAAAATAATAAAGCGATAAGATGGCAATCAAGATAAAAGTTTGTGGCATGAAGCACCCCGACAATATCGTTGGAGTGACCGCCCTTGCTGTTGACTACATCGGTTTTATATTTTATGAAAAATCCAAACGTTTTGTTGGCGATGCTAATCAAGACTATATCAAAGGCCTCAAAGGTATTATAAAAGTTGGTGTTTTTGTCAATGCAAACCTTACCGAGGTACATCGTAAAATAGAAGAGTTCGACTTAGATGCAGTTCAATTGCATGGCGATGAAAGTCCTCAATTCTGTGCAGAACTTAAGCAATGTACACCAGTGACCGTGATCAAAGCCTTTGGTATAGACCCGCATTTTGACTGGTCAGTATTGGATGCTTATGTGGGTGTAATTGATTATTTTTTATTTGATACCAAAAGTAATTCCCACGGTGGTACCGGTCTACAATTTGACTGGTCTTTGCTCCATCAGTACAAACTTGATTGCCCCTATTTCCTCAGTGGCGGATTAAATGCGGACAATATTAAAGACGCTTTACAAGCAAATGATCCCAGGTTATATGCCTTGGATCTCAATTCAAAATTTGAAGTAGAACCAGGATTAAAAGATATTAATCTTTTGGCCCACAGCATAAATAGTATTAAGAAATGAGTATATATCAAGTCAATGAAAAAGGGTATTATGGTCCATTTGGTGGTGCCTATATCCCCGAAATGCTCTATCCCAATGTAAAAGAGCTACGGGAAGAATATCTCAAGATAATCGAAGAGAAAAGTTTTCAGGAGGAATTTAACCAACTACTCAGTGACTATGTGGGACGCCCCTCCCCATTGTATCATGCAAAACGACTGTCTGAAAAATATGGCACAACGATTTATCTCAAACGGGAAGATCTCAATCATACAGGTGCACATAAGATCAACAATACCATCGGACAGATTCTATTGGCCGAACGTCTCGGAAAAAAACGCATTATTGCAGAAACAGGTGCTGGACAACATGGTGTAGCTACAGCTACTGTTTGCGCATTAAAGGGGATACAATGTGCCGTCTATATGGGAGAAATTGACATTCAAAGACAGGCACCTAATGTTGCGCGAATGAAAATGATGGGTGCGGAAGTCATTGCCGCAACATCTGGTTCAAAAACACTCAAAGATGCGACAAATGAAGCTTTGCGCGATTGGATCAATAATCCTGTCGATACGCATTACATTATCGGCTCTGTCGTAGGTCCACACCCTTATCCCGATATGGTTGCCCGATTTCAATCCATTATCTCCGAGGAAACGAAAAAGCAGCTGTTAACAAAAACAGGGAAAGAGAATCCGGATATCGTACTCGCCTGTGTCGGTGGCGGATCCAATGCTGCAGGAATGTTCTATCACTTTCTGGACGATGAAGCTGTACAGTTATATGCCGTAGAAGCGGCGGGACATGGCGTTGATTCCGGTGAATCTGCAGCCACTACAGCGCTAGGAAAAGAGGGTGTTTTGCATGGTAGCCGATCCATATTAATGCAAACCGATGACGGTCAAGTAACTGAACCTTATTCAATCTCTGCCGGTCTTGATTATCCCGGTATCGGCCCACAACACGCTTGGCTGTTTAAATCTGGAAGAGGAAAATACGTTAGTATAACAGATGATGAAGCTATGCGTGCAGGATTGGAACTCACTCGACTAGAAGGTATCATTCCCGCGATCGAAAGTTCACATGCACTTGCCTATTTGGGTAAAATCCCTTTCAAAGGTGATGAAACCGTTGTGGTTTGTCTATCAGGGCGCGGCGATAAGGATCTCGATAACTATATGAAATACTTTGATTTTTAAAGCATGACTACAATTGAAAAAAAAGAAGGCAAACCCCTTCTATCTATATATTTTACAGCTGGGTATCCCGAGTTGGATAGTACTGTCCGCATCGCTAAAAAATTGGAAGAAGCCGGTGCTGATTTTCTGGAAATCGGCTTTCCATATTCCGATCCTGTCGCGGACGGACCTGTCATTCAACACAGTTCGGAAGTTGCCCTGGCAAACGGAATGACTGTCAAAAAATTATTTGATCAATTACGCGAGCTACGAAACCAGGTACAGATCCCGGTCTTTCTGATGGGCTATGTCAATCCCGTGATCCAATTCGGCGTAGAAAAATTTTGTGAAGAATGCAAAAATGTCGGTGTAAATGGCGTTATTATACCCGATCTACCGATGTACGAATACGAGGATCTTTATAAGGATACTTTTGAAAAAAACGGTATTGCAAATATCTTCATCGTTACACCGCAGACCTCAACAGAGCGCATCCGGAAAATAGACAGTCTATCCAATAGTTTTATCTACTTATTATCCTCCAATGCAACAACCGGAAAAACGCTGGATGTAAGTGAAGATACCAATGCTTATTTCAAGCGGATTCATGATCTTCAGTTGAAAAACCCCTTGATCGTTGGATTCGGAATTTCAAACAAAGAAGCTTTTCAGAAAGCAAGTCAACATACTGCCGGAGCAATTATAGGCAGTGCATTTGTAAAAAGACTCGGAGAAAAAGATTATATGGATCAGATCCCTGACTTTATAAAATCAATAAAAGGGTAAGACAACACGATGTGCTAACGTGAGTTCTAAGCAAAGCGATGGACTCACGTTAGTATCTTTAAGTACTTCAAAAAAGCTGTATCATACAGCTGTTAAATAGCCTATAGTTCCATTCCCTTTAAAAGATATTTGTTAACTTCATTTATAATTTACTAATATTGTAACGTAAATACACTTGAGCTAATGATATGCCTTTTAGGAGTGTTTATTAGCCAAAGACGGGATATAAACAATCTGATTACATTCTGTTAACAACCAATTCATGTATAACCAATAGTTTCACGAAATGAAGAGTAAAGCTGAAGATCTGAATTATACCGCATGGATTATTCGCTTAAATGCAGGTGAAATGATCGCTTTTGAATGGTTGTACAATACCTACAAACATCAGTTAGCTGGCAATCTTCTTAAACTCGTAAAAACGTCCGATATTGCCGAAGATATCCTCCATGATGTTTTTGTTAAAGTTTGGGAAAATAGAACAAAGATTGATCCCGCACGTTCCTTCGAAGGTTATCTTTACCGCATAGCAGCCAATATGGTAGCAGACTTTTATCGAAAAATCAGCAAGGATAGAAATTACCAAAAACACCTCATTTCTATACAAGAAACTGTTTATCAACATATTGATGAGTTATTGGAAAATAAATACAGAAAGGAACTGATAGATAAAGCTTTGACGGAACTCCCCCCTAAGTGCAGAACAGTTTTCCAATTGTGCAAAATTGAAGGCCGTAGCTATGAAGAAGTCTCCAATCTTTTGCAAATATCTCCAAATACGATTAGCAACCACCTAAATCGCGCTAACAAAAAGATACTATTATTTTTACAGAATCCTGTAAACCTCCCCTACTTCCTGCTCCTAATATGGATTAAATAATCCTTACGAAAAAAATAAAAAAAAAATAAATTTCATGTAGTGACTTTTTTACGCTAACACGTAATAGATATAAAACGAGTCCCTTGGAAAAGAAAAATTTGAATAATCTGTTTGAGGATTTTATTGCCAATCGCTGTTCGCCCGAAGACATTGAGCAGCTGATGCAGCATTTTGATTCGCCAACAAGCCTAGATAATCTGCGCAATCTGATTGAACAACAGCTTGCGGTACAGCAATTCGAAACGTCCCCCCAAGCTGTTGGATCGATCGTTTGCGCCGTTGATAAGAAAATGGCAATGACCATGTTGAAATATCAAGCAGTAGAAAAACAAAAACGAAAAACACAAAGAATATGGCGATTTGTTTCAGCCGCCGCCGCGTTAATCCTTTGTATCTTGGCCGTACTTTGGCAATACAAACCAGCTATACAGAAAGATACAATACAACAAGCTGAAAAAACACGTACTCAGGAAATTCGTCCAGGAAAAAACCAGGCACGTCTTACGCTATATAATGGCGAAAAGTTAAACTTTGACCAACAAGGGACCGACAATAAAAAAAACAGTACGGCCAATCTCAATTACGACAACGGAAAGTTGGTGTACGGTGGAAGCCCTGTCGAAGAAACGATTCAGTGGAACGTCCTTGAAGTTCCTAAAGCCGGAACCTTTGAAATACAGTTGCCTGATGGATCGACAGTGTGGGTAAACGCCAATTCCAAACTCTATTTCCCCAATCGTTTTCCAGCAAATGAGCGATCCGTCAAAGTGGAAGGAGAAGCTTTCTTTAAAGTACAAAAAGATAAAAAACGTCCATTTAAAGTCCAAACTGGAGATCTTAATATTTCAGTCTTAGGAACATCCTTCAATGTACGTGCTTATCAAACCAAGCATATATCCACGACACTGATCGAGGGATCCGTCCAACTGACATATCACGATCAGCGAATCATCATGACGCCGGGGGAAAAAGCATTTATAGACGCAAAAAATAAGCTCCAAATCCAAGCAGTAGATATCGAAGGCGCGACGGCATGGAAAGAAGGATATTTTTATTTTAAAGATGAATCATTGGGTAAAATATTGCAAGATGTAAGTAATTGGTATGATCTGAAGGTCAGCATAGCCGGAAATTTACCGGGCGGTCGATATAGTGGTAGTATGGATCGCAACAGTAATTTAAGTGGCGTACTTAAAATGCTCTCCACAGTTGCTAACCTTGATTTTATCCTTGATGGCAATCATCTTACTGTTAAATCAAAAAACAAAAATAATTAATCGCCTATGATAAGAAGTTAGTACAATAAAAATACGGAGATGGTGGTAACATCTCCGCAATCTGTTCAAAAAAGCTGTTCAAAAAATTATTAAACAACCTTAATTCAAAATTATGGAATATTTCTGTGATCGTAAAGAAACAATACGACTATATCGTTTTTTTACGGACCATTATCTAATCATTAGAAGAATGAAACTGACGATCATCTTCATCTTGTTCTCAATTGGGTTAAACGCCAAAACAAGTGGACAACAAATCAAACTATCAGTCAAGCAGATGCGTTTGGAAAATGTACTTAAAAAGATAACCCAGCAGACTGATTATAAATTTTTCTATTCAAGCGATCTGATCGACAATACAGAATCGGTCAGTATATCGGTAGAGGAAGCTTCCCTAGAAGAAATATTGGAAAAAATCCTTACGCCGAGGGGGCTGAGTTACCAAAAGATGTCACGAACAATCACAATTACTGCCGCCAATAAGCCACAACAAATTGAGATTTCGGGGACTGTAAAAGATGATAAAGGGCCACTTGCAGGGGTTAACGTCTATACCAAAGCCGACAACAGAATCGGGACAAGAACAGATGCGGATGGAAAATTCACCTTAAGAGTACCTGCGAATTCAACACTTATTTTCAGTTTTCTAGGCTATGAGCGAAAAGAAATCGTTGCGCGAGATAAGGAGCTTCATGTGGTATTAAATCAGATCAGCAACGCAATGTCCGAAGTTGTTGTAACAGCTTTAGGTATCAATAAAGAGAAACGTAAAGTTGCTTATGCCGCACAAGATGTCAAAGGAGAAAGCCTGACTGCAGCCCGGGAGCCTAATGTCGCCGCCAGCTTGGTTGGAAAGGTCGCTGGCCTACAGATAAAAACCAAATCGACCTTGTTTGAGAATCCCGAGATTAGCCTGAGAGGTGGGAAAGCGACAATCGTCATTGATGGGGTACCTGCGCCTGATGGCTTTGATATGTGGAGCATAAACGCGGATGATATTGAAAACATCACGGTACTGAAAGGAACTGCCTCATCGGCTTTATATGGTTCAGTAGCACAGAATGGAGCCATTATGATCACCACAAAAAAAGGGAATGGTGGCAAGGCGGGCATTGAGCTTTCCTATAATTCCAGTACAGAATTTCAAGCTGGATTTTTACGTATTCCGAAAACACAGCAGGATTATGGCATGGGCTTCAATGGTAAGTATGCCTTTGTAGACGGCAAAGGCGGTGGTATCAATGATGCTTATGGCTATGTCTGGGGACCCAAACTTAATCAACCGGATCCGTCGACAGGCAGTGGCTTTGTAGAGATACCACAATATAACAGCCCCTTGGATCCGATAACGAACAAGTTGACACCGCTTCCATGGATTACCAGAGGAAAAGACAACTTAAACAATTTTCTCAATAATGGTTTAATTACAACACACAATGTGAGTGTTGCTGGATCGACAGACAAATCGGACTACCGCATCTCACTGTCTCACCTGTATCAAAAAGGACAGGTGCCCAATACAAAATTAAATTCAACGACCTTGAACCTCGCAGGTAAGCTGAAACTGAATAGTAAACTTGAAGCTGAAGCGACTTTATCGTACAACAGGCAATACTCACCCAATTATCCAAACAGTGGTTATTCACCGGACAATTATCTTTATAATATTGTTTTATGGATGGGGCCTGATGTTGATATCCGTGATATGCGGAGTTATTGGAAGCCGGGCCGGGAGGGACTGGAGCAGCTGACTTACAACTACAGTTGGTATAATAACCCTTGGTTTTTGGCTTATGAGAAAGAGCGAGCCTACACCAATGATGTGATCGTTTCACAAGGTAATATTAAATATGCTTTTAACAATGACCTAAAATTACTCGTTCGCGGTGGCATTACCACAAACTTTGCAAACAGTGAAAGTCGTATTCCCTATAGTTATATTAACTATGGTACGGATGCCGCTCCTTATGGCAATTACAGCATCAATCGTGATAATCAGATGCGTTTTGTCAGCGATGCCTTGCTGACCTATGACAAAAAATTAAGCCAAGATTTCACGGTTACAGCGAGCGTCGGCGCAAGTACACGATTAGATCAATATAATAAATTGGAATCCAAAACTACTGGCGGCCTTTCCGTTCCGGAATGGTACAATCTTGACAATTCAAGAGATCCTGTCCGTTCTACGAATGAGCGAATTGAAAAACAGGTGTATGGTGTCTATGGTTATGTTGACTTAGATTACCGTAACATGGCAACATTAAGTTTGACCGGACGGAATGACTGGACTTCAGCGCTGCAATCTCCTTATAACTCTTATTTTTATCCTTCAGCCTCCCTCAGTCTGATTATTTCCGAAATGTTCCATTTACCTAAAGTAATCTCATATTTCAAATTACGCGGTGCTATAACAGATGCCACTACCGATATCAATGCCTATAGTGCACTGTTAACATATGAAATCGGTCGTAGATGGAACGGTAACCCTTCATTGTATCTTCCTAATACCTTACGTCCTCCGGGATTAAAACCCAATAAAACAATCTCTCAGGAATATGGTGCAGAATTACGCCTGTTTCGTAATCGTATCGGATTAGATTTCACCTATTTCAACTACGACAGAACGAACAATGTAGTAGAGGTACCACTCTCTGAAGCTTCCGGTTTTGCCAAACTTCAACTAAACGGGGATCGTTATCGTCGGAGAGGTATCGAACTTGTTGTTTCGGGGACACCAGTACAGACCCAGAACTTCAAATGGACGACCACATTGAATTATTCCCGTTTACGAAACACGGTAATTGAATATTATGGTGGCGAAGAAATTCGTGGCGGGGTGAAAGTAGGGGAACGAATGGATATCTATCGCGGCTGGGCATGGCAAAAGTCTCCTGATGGACAGATTGTACATGAAAATGGTATTCCACAGTATATTAATCAAGAGACCAACCTCGGGTATGTCCTCCCAAATTGGGAATTCGGTTTCCAAAACAGCTTTCAATATAAAAATTTCGGAGTTTCTTTTGCTTTTGATGGCCGTATTGGTGGAAAAATATACAATGGTTTAGAGGCAAAAATGTATGAAGGTGGAATGCATCCCAATACCGCAAACAGTTACCGGGACGATGCTTATAACGGAGAAAAGACATACCTTGCCGGTGGCGTAACACAAACGGGCGGCGAGGTGAGTTATGACGCCCAAGGTAACATCACTGCTGATACACGCACTTTTGCACCAAACACAACTAAAGTTAACTATATAGATTGGGTGTTTGCAAAATATACCAATGGTATCGACGAATCTGTAAACTATAGTGGAACCTTCGTGAAACTGCGTGAAGTAACATTGACGTATCAAATTCCGTCCCACTTATTGACAAAAAGCCCTTTTAAAGCAGCTAGTATTTCTCTTGTCGGACGAAATCTAGCCCTTTGGGCGAAAGTTCCCTTTATGGATCCTGATGGCTATAACGGTTTGACAAAAAATAATAGTGTTTCCCCACAGACAAATAGTATTATTTTCCCTGAACCCACTATCCGTAATATAGGTTTCAACGTCAATCTCAAATTCTAAAAGCAAGAACTTATCATGAAAAAAACATATATATTATTGATCGTAAGTATACTCGCATTGAGTATGGGTTGCAAAAAATTTGATTATTATCAAGATAACCCCAATAAACCAACCAAAGCTACACCAGCTTTATTAATGACCTATATCTGTCAGAATATCTTTAACAACAATCCCATCAGTGCCGCTTATGCCTCAAGACACCTCACTTATTATGAGCGACCGAACGAGTCCATCAATTACAATTGGAATCGCGGCTCTTTTGACGGTTATGGCGGCTTACGTCAAGTACTCAAATTAGAGGCTCTTGTTGCGGATAACAAAAATTTCCAAGGACTTGCCCATTTGTTCCGTGTAATCTATTTCACCCAGCTGACGGAAACTTTTGGCGATATTCCGTACACAGATGCCTTGAAGGCCGAGCAGGATGGGCGCACGCCAATCTATAACAAACAAGAGGATATTTATACCGGATTATTGCAGGAGCTGGAGGAAGCTAATTCCCTGTTGGATGCCGGAAACGGAATTATCGACGGCGACGTTGTCTACGCCGGCGACGCCAATAAATGGAAAAAATTCGTCAATGCTTACCGGTTACGTCTGTTGATCCATCTTTCGAAGAAAGAAGGCCAATCGAAAATAGCGATCAAACAGCAATTTCAATCTATCCTTAGCAACCCGGCTAAATATCCGTTAATGACAAGTCCTAGTGATAATGCCCAATTGGTATTTAATACAACTGATCCATCAAACTATTATCCTACTGCGGGTTCGCTAAGTGTTTCAACCTTAGTATCGCTCGAACAATCTTTTGTCGAAATGCTACAGCAACGAGAAGATCCACGTTTATTCTCCTTTGGAGATCCAGTCGCTGGCAAAACAGCGGGAGTTTTCGCAAACTATAAAGGAGTAGATGCAGGCCTTTCTCCGGCAGATCAGCAAGCTAGTGCTGCCCAATCGTCCCTGATTGCCCGCAGATTTG
The DNA here is from genome assembly GCF_003071065.1 of Sphingobacterium athyrii. Taxonomy (GTDB): domain Bacteria; phylum Bacteroidota; class Bacteroidia; order Sphingobacteriales; family Sphingobacteriaceae; genus Sphingobacterium; species Sphingobacterium athyrii. The sequence continues at coordinate 165,785 of NZ_QCXX01000007.1, forward strand.
TCGACCTCCGTAATCCCGTAAACGAACCGATGATCTTCTTAAGTTATGCGGAACAAGAATTTATTATTGCAGAGGCTATTCAACGGGGTTGGGTTACAGGAGATATGAACGACCATTATCAAAAAGGAATAACCGCATCAATGGCCTTCTATAAAATAACTGGAACGATTGTCACAGATTACCTTAATAAAGATCTTGTCAAATTAACCACCGGTGACCCTTTAACAAAAATATTGACACAAAAATACATTGCTTTCTACATGAATTCAAGCTGGGAACCTTTCTTTGAACAACGACGCACTGGAGTCCCCGTGTTACGAGTTGGCCCCGGAACGTTAAATGGAGGTAAAGTACCCAAACGTTGGCAATACCCACTTTCCGAGTCACAATATAATGAGGCGAATCTAGATGAAGCTGTCAAGAGACAATTTGCTGAGGGAGATAACGTGAATGCCAGTATGTGGCTAATCAAATAAACTAAAACATGGATACTAGAAGAGATTTTTTAAAAAAGGCAGCTATGCTTGCCGGGGGAGCATCACTTTCCCAAGTGCTCCCAGCGGCTATCGCAAAAGCTATGGCTATTGATCCGGCTCTAGGTAGCACATTTTATGATGCTGAACATGTGGTTCTGTTGATGCAGGAAAACCGGTCTTTTGACCATGCTTTTGGTACGCTACGGGGTGTCCGCGGCTTCAATGACCCGAGAGCCATCCGTCAACCAAACAATCACAAAGTATGGTTACAGACACAAAAAAACGGAGAAACATACGCTCCTTTCCGACTGGACATTAAAGATTCAAAAATCACATGGATGGGTTGTCTTCCACACAATTGGACCGACCAGACCGATGCGCGAAACAACGGAAAGATGGATAAATGGCTAGATGTCAAACATTCCGGATTTAAGGAATTTGCAGATCTGCCCCTGACCATGGGCCATTATACACGGGAAGATATCCCATTCTACTATTCACTCGCGGATTCTTTTACCATCTGCGACCAGCATTTCTGTTCCAGTATCACAGGTACAAATCCCAACAGACTTTATTTTTGGACAGCTAATATCCGGGAAAACCTGAATGGAAAAGCATTGGTATGGAATGGCGATTCTGAATTTAGCGGCAAAGCAAACTGGAAGACTTTCCCAGAGCGACTTTCAGCGCTGGGTGTAGACTGGAAAATATATCAAAATGAGATTTCCTCAAGCAGTGCGGGATACAGTGGTGAGGCCAATAGCTGGTTGGCGAATTTTGGTTGCAACCCGATGGAATATTTCCCTCAATACCAAGTCAAATATAGTTCCCGATACAGGGAGCTCCTCACAAGGAAAAAAGAGGAACTTGACAAAAAAATAGCTTCAACAACGGCAAAAGATACGCTTGAAAAGCTGCATAAGGAACATGCACATATAAACGAAGAACTGCAACAATACAGCGCAGAAAATTTCGAAAAGCTTGATGAACGTACCAAAGATATCCATCGCCGTGCTTTCGTCAATAACAGTGCGCAGCCCGGTTACATGGAACTCGAAACCATGCACTATCAGGAAGGTGATCAGCAACGGGAACTGCAGATCCCAAAGGGCGATGTGTTATATCAGTTCAGAAAAGATGTCACTGAAGGTAAACTACCAACGGTATCCTGGCTTGCACCGCCACAACTTTTCTCAGATCATCCCGATTCGCCTTGGTTTGGTGCTTGGTATGTCAGTGAAATCATGGATATCCTCACACAAAATCCCGAAGTCTGGAAAAAGACAATCTTTATTCTTACCTATGATGAGAATGATGGTTATTTTGATCATTTCGCGCCCTTTTCAGCCCCAAACCCTTATGAAGCAGAGAGCGGTAAAGTATCCTCAGGCATAGATCCCAAATTGGAATTTGTCCGTCGTGACGAACAATATTACCCAGAAAGTGGGAGAGAAAGCAATATAGGTCTGGGATATCGTGTCCCTTTGATCATTGCTTCGCCATGGACAAGGGGTGGATGGGTAAATTCTCAAGTTTTTGATCATACTTCGAGTTTACAGTTTTTGGAAAAATTTATTAGCCATAAAGTCCATAAAGAAACCAGGGAACCCAATATAAGCAGCTGGCGGCGTACAGTTTGTGGAGATCTCACCTCTGTATTTAGACCTTACCATGGGGAAATCATCAAAAAACCGCTGGTATTGGAACGTCAGCTTTTTATCAAAGAGATCCACCAGGCAAAATTCAAAGGGCTCCCAATGGGATTCAAAGCATTGTCAACTGCGGAGATCGAACAGATTGAAAAGAATCCCGCACTCTCCCCCTATTTTCCAAAGCAAGAAGAAGGACTTCGTGACTCTTGTACTCTTCCGTATGAGCTGTATGTACATGGCGAATACCTACCGGAAGGAAAGTATCAGCTGACGTTTGAAGCGGCTAATACGATGTTCGGTGCGCGTTCTGCAGGTTCACCTTTTACGGTATACCATCGCAGATCTTATAAGGACGAAATCGGTACCTCCCGTAACTATGCCGTATCTCCGGGGGATCAGATCTCGGACAGCTGGTCTATCCATGCATTTGACAAGGGTCTATTTCAACTTGACGTCCATGGTCCTAATGGGTTCTATCGTATGTTTAAAGGTGATACGCAACGCCCAAACATTCAAGTTCGCTGCACCTACGAGAAAAGTAGGGATGAGCGGTCATTTACAGGTCGTCTTTCCTTCACTTGTATAAATCAAGATAGCAAAAGCCATCGTCTTTTGCTTGAAGACATCAGCTATGGTGGAGATAGAAAGGAATTCGAACTCAAGGCCGGAGCGTCAACAACAGTGTTATTCGACCTTTCCAAACAAAGCTTTTGGTATGATTTCCGTGTCAGCTGTAAGAATGACAGTGTATTTGAAGAACAATACGCAGGTCGTATAGAAGCTGGAAAAAGTGGAAAAAGCGATCCGCTATTAAGCCGATAATAACTGATAAACGGGGTTATTTTGAGAAAGAGATAACCTCGTTTATCAGTTATTTATCAAGAAAATAGATGATCAATCTAAAATCAACTCGTTTAAGCCATAATTACTTAGCAAAGCCCCCATCACTATTATTCTTGTATACGACGAATAACGTGATAGAATCCTTTATATAGTAAAACTGCGCCAACAATCAAAAAAAAAGCTAATAAATATAAACTGATGGAGTTAATAAATAATAGACACATCATAACGGTAATTTTTGGTTTTTTATTTCTTATGTACAAGTTATAACATTTATCCAAAATATTACAAAAAAAAAATACAAATTTTCTCTACTTTTGTTGGGATGAGGAAAATTGTATTGTTTATCGGCTTGTTTTTTTATTTGCTTGCGGCAAGTGGTGCAACTTTACACTTTCATTTTTGTCAGGGTGAAGCGCAAAGTGTTTCATTAAGCCAAAATCAAACGGCTCATTGTCCACTATGTGCTAAGTCGGATAAAAAGCAGCAAAATCACTGCCATCAAGAAGGCAGTTGTAAAGATGTCATTATTGCTGCTCAAAAGGTCGATGACTTTAACAGATTATCACAAACCCTTAATTTCAATAGTTTCTCTCCGGCAATTGTTACACTGCATTGGATATATAATTATTATCAATTTCCTACAGATGAGGACGATTCATCGAAATTAAGTGCTAATCAGAACACCGTAATAAAAAGGTACAGTCCCGCTGTATTTATTCTAAATCAGAATTTCAGAATTTGATTCTTTTCTTTTTTGATTACCTTTAATCAAAAAAATTATAGATGATTTTTTACACCCCCCTAAATAGCATGTGCGATTTTTTAAGTCATACATTATTAAAAAACTATGAATCAAATTTTAAAAAAAATCTACACAACGATTCTTTTATTCTTAATTACTCTCGCCATTGTGCAGGCACAAACCGATAGCACCAGAACGCTTACCGTAGGCGGCAACTGTGGCATGTGCAAAAAGAGGATTGAAACAGCCGCAAAACTACCAGGAGTTGAAAGCGCTGTATGGAATGCAAGCGATAATTTACTCCATCTTAAATACAATACTCAAAAAGTTAAATTGGAAACCATCAAAAAGAATATTGCCCAAGTTGGGCATGATGTTGATAACTTGGTTGCAAGTGAGGAATCCTATGCGAAACTCCATGAGTGTTGTATGTATCCGAGACTGGAAAACGGAAAAGTTCCCGAAAAGAAAGTGGTTTCTACAGAAGATGGGCACCAAGATCATCCCCATACCGTCACAGGTGTTGTTGTCGAAGAAAATGAAAAAGGAGATCTAAAACCTATCGTTGGTGCCAATTTACATTGGGCGAATTTACCGACCAGAAATACCAGAAGTAATGAAAACGGTGTATTTAAGCTTGAGCACAAAGAGGGTTTTGACAAATTAGTCGTCAGTTATGTCGGGATGAAATCCGATACAATCACGATCAAAGACCTGCATGAGGTCGTCATGATCACTGCGAAGGGAAATGTACTCATGGAAGTCGAAGTCAAAGGAACACGTCGGTCGAACTACATTGACCGGATGACACCAGCTCGACTGGAAGTTCTCACAGGAAAAGAATTATTTAAAGCTGCATGTTGTGATTTAAGTGAAAGCTTTGAGACCAACGCTTCAGTGGATGTCATTAGTGCAGACGCGGTAACCGGCAGTAAACAGATTCAAATGCTGGGTCTTAGTGGTATATATACACAATTGACGGTAGAAAACTTGCCTGGACCACGTGGTTTGGCCTCCCCATTAGGACTTAATTCCATTGCCGGTACCTGGATTGAATCCATTCAAATCGCCAAAGGAGTGGGCTCTGTGGCTAATGGCTATGAAAGTATGGCCGGTCAGATCAATGTCGAGCTGAAAAAGCCACAAAATTCTGAAAAACTATTTTTTAATGCCTATGCAAATAACATGGGACGTACCGATGTGAATTTAAATCTATCTCAAAAAATAGGTCAACATTGGTCTACATCGGTGTTATTACACGACAACTTTATGTATAATAAGTCCATGAACTTTAGCCACAATGGATTTAGGGATGTGCCCGTTGGCAATCTTTTCTCCGGAGTAAACCGTTGGTTGTATGAGAATGGTAAAGGTCTGATGGTTCAGTTTGGTGTCAAGTATTTAAATGACGATCGTACTGGCGGGCAAATAGATTTTGACAAAAAAACAGATAAGGGCACGACGAATCGTTATGGGCTTGGTTTCGATATTGAACGGGTTGAAGGTTTTGCCAAAATAGGCTATGTATTTCCCGAAAACAAACACCGAAGCATTGGCCTTCAATTGGCTGGTTCCAACTATAATCAAAAAAGTTATTTCGGGTTAAAAAATTACAACTCCGAACAGCAAAATGGTTATGCCAACCTATTATTTCAGGATATTATAGGTACCGTAGCCCATAAATATCGTGTGGGCGCCTCCATCAATTACGATAACTACGATGAATGGTATTTAACCGATCAAAATTTCCAACGCAAAGAAGTCGTTTCAGGTGCATTTGCAGAATATACCTTCAGTCCATCCGAAAAATTTGATGCGGTAGTCGGACTGCGCCAGGACTATAATTCATTATATGGCTGGTTCACTACGCCGCGGTTGAATGTACGCTATGCTCCTATTGCTGGAACGACATTCCGCGCAAGTTCAGGTAGGGGTCAACGCACCGCCAATATTTTTGCTGAAAACACGGCGGTGTTAGCAAGCAGCAGGAGATTGATCATTCAATCTCAGGATATCTACAATAAAGCTTATGGTTTGCAACCAGAGGTATCTTGGAATACAGGGATCGCGGTAGACCAAAATATGCGCATCTTTGGAAGGGAAGCCTCCGCCTCTATTGAATTCTTTCATAACAGCTTTTCCAATCAGGTGGTGGTCGACTACGAAAATCCAAGAGAAATCAGTTTTTACAACTTAACCGGAAAATCATTCTCAAATAGTTTACAGACAGAATTTCGGTTTATGCCAGCGCCACATTTTGAAACACGATTGGCTTACCGTCTATTGGATGTCCAGACCGACTTTCAGAGTGGAAGAAAAACAAAACCATTGTTGGCAAAACACCGTGGTTTCGTCAATTTAGCCTATAATCATCATTCCGGATGGAGCTTAGATTATACCTTGAATGTGGTCGGACCGAAACGTATCCCTTCAACCATGGATAATCCGGTTGAATACCAGATGCCGACCGAATCAAAAACGTACGCAACGATGAACGCACAGATCAGCAAAACTTTTGGAAAAGATAAAAACTTTACCGTATATGTCGGTGGTGAAAACCTGTCCAATTATTTCCAGAAAACACCCATCCTTGCGGCGGACCAACCTTTCGGAAACTATTTTGATACCTCCATGTTATGGGGACCTTTAACAGGACGCATGTTTTATACAGGCGTTCGATATTTCATAAAATAGAATCATTTTAACATAAAAAAAGCGGCTCGGCCGCTTTTTTTTTATGTTAACTTCTTCAATTCTTGATATAATCGCGCCGTCGGAAGTCCCACGACATTATTATATTCACCTTCGATCTTCTCGATAGCAATTAAACCGATCCATTCTTGAATACCGTAAGATCCAGCTTTATCAAGCGGTGAAAAATGAGTAACATAATAATCAATTTCTTCTCGATCCAATACGTGGAAATGCACTGTTGTCGTTTCGACAAAGGATTGCACGACACCTTGCCAACGTATTGCTACCGCGGTAATGACCACATGTTTATTTCCGGATAGGTCTGCCAAAGTCTGCTTAGCTTCCGCTGCATTCTTCGGTTTACCTAAAATCTCACCTACGGCCGACACAACAACGGTGTCAGCACAGATCACCAAGCCATCTGTTTTATCTGCAAAAGCCTGTACTTTTTGCAGTGCAATCTGACGAACAGCTTCACTGGCAGAAAGACTCGGATCAACATATTCATCCGTCTCCCGCACCTCTACTTCAAAGGTAATGCCCAATCCCGATAAGAGCTGCTTACGTCTCGGAGACTGGGACCCCAGGATAACTGTTTTGTTCTTTAAATTTTCTAACATCGTCAAATACTTTTTATCGTTTCGTCCTCATACCAATTTCCCTGCACTTTAAGTACCTTTTCAATCAGTTCCCGTACAACCCCTTTTCCGCCATTGAAAGCCGAGATATAATGTGATATCTTCTTGATCTCTTCCACGGCATCTGCCGGCGACACGGCCAAACCAACAGATCGCATGCAACTAAAATCAGGGATATCATCACCAATATACATCAATTGATCAAGTCCCAGATGATAATCTTTAGCTAACGCTTGCAATTTCGAAAGCTTATCTACGACACGCGAGTGAATTTCTTTCACGCCCAATCCCTGTAAACGGCGCTCCACCCCTATGGAAGCCCCGCCAGTGATGATAAAGATCGGATAACCTTTTTTAATGGCCAATTGTATGGCATACCCATCTTTTATATTAAAAGTCCGCAGCTGCTCTCCAGCTTCATTCACCTGTACAGTTCCATCTGTCAATACCCCATCCACATCCAATACAAATCCTTTTATTGTTTTAAATTCAGTCAATACCATTGAAATATATTTTTGTAAAAATAAAGCATTTCCGCTAAATATACGATTCCCCTTCACCGCCCCTTGTTTTCTCAGTTTATGCCATAAAATTATTCAAATAAGCCAAAATATCATTTATATGTCACAACATAGTTGTATCAGCAACTTATTATAAAAAACATTTGGATGGAACCTGATATTTAGCGTATCTTTGTAGAAGATAATTAAAGGTTATCTGGCTATGAAAACACTAACAGTACTGTTCAAACAAACAATTTTGTTTAAAGCAGCATAAGATTAAAAAAACAATCAATTTAGTTTTTCATGGCAAAAAATACGGCAACTAATTAAGTTTAGTCGCCCTTAAAAAGTCTTTTCATAATTTAGGTTTATAATTGGTTAGTAACAAACCCTGGTGCCCATCATCAGGGTTTTGTTTTATTGGGACTTTTTATTCCCTTATGCACAATATTGTATTTATTTGCTTTTTTGACTATTTTAGGAATAGCAAGTTTTTTTGTTATTTTACATATATCTTTTTTTCCCCAGGTAACATCAGGAAACTACCGACAGAAAAATGAACGATAGTTGGGCGATCAAAATTCATTAAACTCATTCTCGCATGGAGCAAAAAAACTATAGAAAGCAAATTACCATAGGAGTGATAATTTCTTTTTCGCTTATCTTTATTTCCGCCCTATACTTTTTTATTTCTCTGCATCATATCGTCGATAATGAGCGTAATATTGTCCGGATCGCTGAAAATAAATTTAATGTGATCAATGAAGTCCGATCAAACATTGATGAAGTGAACGATGTAAAACTTCATTACTTCATAAAGGAAGATCCGGACTTATTTATTCCTTATCGAAACGAACGAAAGCACATAGATGAATTATTGCGATCTATTGTTCGAGCAGATGAACTCTATCCGGTCTCCCCATTAGCCATTGAAACACTTCGTAAAGAAATTGCACTTTTCTATGATTTCGAAAAAGATATAACCTATGCCAAACTGAACAATGGTTCGCTGCCAGCCTATATCCATGAACAGAAAACAGCGATCTTAAATCAGATAGATATACTATCCGGAGATCTGCTTGATCAAAGGGCAAGTCGGCTGGAAAAATCTAGAAACAGTCTTCAATTGGCGCAGAACATTACCTATCTTTTCATTGCAATCGGCTTAAGCGGTTTTTTCTATATTCTAGCAAAATTTTCCGGTATTTCAAAAGTTTTGAGAGCCACTGTCAAAGGACAAAGAGAATCCAATAGTCGTCTTCAGCATTTACAGGATCAAACCAATAATGATAACTGGATCTTGAATGCTATCAACCATATAGATGAACAACTAAGGGGCGATTACAATGATAAAAAAATAGCCGAGATCAGCCTAAATGCGATTACCAGTACAACGAAAGCCCTGGGAGGGACAGTCTATATTTTTGATGATAATTACCGGGAATATCAATTATGTCATAAAATAGGAATCGCAACGAAACAGGAGATTAAAAAAAGTTTTAAAGAAGATGACGGTATTCTGGGGGAAGTAACAAACAAACATAACGTAGTTAAAATCAAGGATATCGACCATAATCATCTCGTTTTAGAAACTTCTTTATCCAATAGAATAGAAACAGAAATCTACATTATTCCATTCACCTATGAAAATCACTGTGTTGGTCTGATGGAAATCTGTTGCCCGATCGTATCAGAAAAAGAGGAACGGTTACGATTCAATTTCCTTGATAAAGTAAAAGGCAACATCGCGATTATCCTCAAAGTTGCGCAGACCCATGGCAAACTTGCCGATCTCTATGAAGAACTTCAACAGCAAACGGAAGAACTTGAAGCTCAACAGGAAGAATTGAGAACTACAAACGAGGAATTAGTCCATAAGACTCATTTACTGGAAGCTTCCGAAGAAGAGCTCCGTGTACAACAGGAGGAACTTATACAAACAAACAATGAGCTCGATGAGAAGGCGAAATTACTCTTCACCCAAAATGAAGATCTGGAAAAAGCAAGACAGGCCATTGCACAAAAAATTGAAGAAGTCGAATTATCAAGTAAGTACAAATCCGAATTCATGGCGAATATGAGTCATGAGCTACGGACTCCGCTGAATAGTATTCTTATACTTGCCAAATTGCTGCAGGACAACAAAAAGAAAAATCTGAATGACGATCAGATAAAATATGCTTCAGTGATCCACAGTGCAGGTACGGATTTACTCCACTTGATCAATGAGTTATTGGATTTGGCAAAAATAGAATCTGGAAAAGTGGAAGTCCAAAAGGAATGTATCAATACAAGCGATCTGGTCAATTACATAAAAGATTTCTTCCATGATACCGCAGAATCCAAGATGATCAAATTTAACGTTGAAATTGATAGCGATACACCACAAGAATTTATTGGTGATGAACATCGCATACAACAGGTGCTAAAAAATTTGTTGTCGAATGCGTTTAAATTTACGGGTGAAAATGGCACAGTATCACTCAAGATCAATATAGAAAATGAGAACATCTATTTTACGGTTAAGGATAATGGTATTGGTATCGCTCCGGAAAAGCAAGAGCTCATCTTTGATGCATTTAAACAGGAGGACGGATCCACAAGCCGCAAATATGGTGGCACAGGACTAGGCCTGTCCATATGTCGTGAGATTGCAAGCCTATTGAAGGGAAGAATTACCCTAAACAGCAAAATTGGTGATGGCAGTACCTTTATTTTCAGTGTACCACTGGAGAAAGAAGCTGCAATTGAAAACATTCCGGAAATACCGGTTATTGAACAAAATAGCGTACCATCCTATCCACAAGTAGAAAATATAACCCTCGAAAAAAATCGTCCTATTGAAAATAGTAACAGAAACAATAAATTACTGATCATCGAAGACGACTTTATTTTTGCAGATATACTAAAAGATTATGCGATCCAAAATGGTTATGACGCCTATATCAGCTATGACGGACAAGATGGCCTTCATAAAGCGCAGAACTTAATCCCTGCCGCCATCATACTGGATATCATGCTGCCAAAAATGGACGGTTGGGAAGTGCTACGTAATCTCAAAAAAACAGATTCAACGAAGAATATCCCTGTACACATGATGTCAGCGGGAACTTTCCTGCATGATGAACCGATATCTGCGGGCGCTATCGGATTTATGTCCAAACCAGTTTCTGAAAAATCACTAGCGGAGACTTTTCTAAAAATTAAAGCGTCAACAAGCCATCCTATTCAGAAAATTCTATTGGTGGAAGATCAGGAAATTCAAAGTGATTTTATCAAGCAATCTCTCGAAGAACAAAATATTCAGATATTTCAGGCCTTCAACGCGCAACAGGCGCTCGATCTGCTGGACCAGGAAAAAGTATTTGACTGCATCATTATGGATCTAAATTTACCGGATAAATCTGGTATTGAACTGCTCAATGAGATCAAATCAAACAGCCAGTTTAAAGATTTACCGATTATTATCAACACTGCTATGGAGCTAAGTCCTGAACAAACATCCGAGATCTTGCACCATAGTCAAGCCATGGTGTTAAAATCAGCCAAATCCAATAATAGATTGATCGATGAAGTCAATTTATTCTTAAATAAAATCCGGAGCAGCAAAACGGAATACCTCGCATTTAACAATAGTGCTTCGGTGCTCGTGGAAAATAATTTGGCTGCTAAGACCATCTTGCTGGCAGACGATGATATGCGCAATATTTTTGCACTAAGTACAGCTTTCGAAAGCTATGACATGAAAATCGAGATTGCAAATAATGGTCAGGAAGCACTGGATATTCTAGCACGCAACGAGCATATTGATCTTGTTTTAATGGACATTATGATGCCTGTCATGGACGGATATGAAGCGATCGAAAAAATAAGGTCAAACAAGAAGTTTTCAAATCTCCCTATTATCGCCGTGACAGCAAAGGCAATGAAAGGTGACCGAGAAAAGACAATTGCTGTAGGAGCAAACGATTATATTAGCAAACCCGTTGATGTGGATAAATTGATATCCTTAATGCGTGTATGGTTGAGTTAACTACTAAAGTAGCGGTAATGATCACTTTTGAAGAGTTGGAGGAAATTATTGATATTGTCAAAAATCTTCACGGTTATGATGTGTCCGGATATACGAGAGCATCCCTCAAGCGGCGTGTCACCAGAATTATGGAGCTAAACAAACTGGACCTGGTCGAATTAAAATCCAAACTAATTAACCAGCCAGGATTTAACACTCATTTTTTACAGGAAATTACAGTCAATGTGACTGAAATGTTCAGAGATCCGGAATTTTACAAAGCATTAAAAAACGATGTATTTCCTTATCTGGCCACTTACCCCCATATTAAGCTGTGGAGTGCCGGTTGTTCCACGGGTGAAGAAGTCTACTCTTTGGCCATTTTACTACAAGAAGCAGCGCTTTATCAACGTTCCTTTATCTACGGAACTGACATTAATAATAAAGTATTGGAGAAAGCCAAACGAGGCATTTATTCGTTGGCAAAAGTGAAGGAATATTCTGAAAACTTTATTAAAACGGATCCCAAAAGTTCTTTATCCGAATATTATACAGCTATGTACAATGCGGCCACGATAAATAATAGCCTAAAAAAAAATGTGCTTTTTTCGCAGCATAGCTTGGTGTCCGATCGGGAATTTAATGAATTTCAATTGATCACATGCCGTAATGTATTGATTTATTTTGATACAAACCTCCAGGAAATGGTATTGGATTTATTTTATAATTCACTTTGCCACCTTGGCTTTTTATGTCTAGGTTCAAAAGAATCATTAATTAACTATAAAAATGCAGCAAAATTCAAGGTTGTAAATAAAAAACACAACATTTATCAAAAAATCGGTTAGGTCAACATGGAGCGTAAAATTCTTTTATTAGCGGGTTCCGCTGGCGGGTTTAGTGTTATTTTAAACATCCTGAAGGCATTGGAACGTCCGGTTCAGATACCCATCATCGTCGTTGTTCACCGCAATCCCAAATACGCATCAAGTATAGAAGATACCCTTTCGAAAGCCCTATTACAAAAAATAAAAACGGCTGACGATAAAGAGAGTATCGCGGACGGAACAATCTATTTTGCTCCCGCAGGCTATCATTTACTTATTGAGCCAGATTATAGCTTTTCATTGGATATCTCAGAACCGGTTCAATATTCAAGACCATCTATAGATGTGACCTTTGAGTCGGCTGCCGAAATCTATAAACAAAATTGTACTGCAATTTTGTTTTCCGGGGCCAACCAAGATGGCGCACAAGGATTGTTAATGATAAAAAAGTACGGCGGAAAAACCTATGTTCAGAACCCGCTTGAGGCAGAAGTTCCGATAATGCCTCAGGCTGCAATAGACCTTAATGCGCAAGATAAGATCTTGAGTATAGCCGAAATAAAAGATTACATTATGCAATTAACCTAAAGTTATATTTTTGATTTGATATAATGAAGAAGATTAATATATTGATCGTCGATGATAAAATTGAGAATATTATCAGTCTCACAGCATTGCTGGAGGATATCGAATATGTAAATATAATTAGTAGTACAGATCCCAATGAAGCGTTAAAAATCTGTTGGAAAGAAGAAATTGATCTCGCTCTGGTTGATGTACAGATGCCCGAAATCAATGGATTCGAATTCGTCACCTTCCTGAAGAAAAACCCAAAGACGAATCACATCATCCCGATCATGGTAACTGCGATTTCCAAGGAGGACAAGTACCTCATTCAGGGACTTAACAGTGGCGCTGTAGACTATCTATATAAACCGCTCAATCCAGAAGCTACCATCGCAAAAGTCAAATCTTTTGTTCAGCAGCTGTTGATACAACAGGAAATTAAAGAAAAAAACATTGCATTGGAGGAGTCTAAACAAGCTATTCTTAAAGCAAAAGAAGAAGCTGAACTCGCCAGAAAGTCAAAAGAAACGTTCTTAGCCAATATGAGTCACGAGATTCGGACGCCTATCAACGGCATTATGGGAATCACCCAAATGCTAAAAAATTCACAGCTTACCGTTGAACAGGAAAACTGGATCTATAAACTCGATTCGGCCTCTCAAAACTTACTTACGATCATTAATGACATTTTAGACCTCTCCAAAGTCGATTCGGGCATGATGAAGCTGAATATGGAATCCACTTCGGTGCATGATATTACCGATGATTTGAACAATCTGTTTATCGATAAGGCGAACTATAAAGGTTTGAATTTTAATATCGAGGTGGACGAGCGGATAAACAGTTATTTTTTAACGGATCCGCTTCGCTTAAAACAGATTCTAACGAACTTCATCTCCAATAGTTTCAAATTTACCTCTGCAGGCTCGGTCATTTTAAAAATCCAGCTTCTAACGGAGAGTAATCAGCAAATTGGTTTACAGTTTCAGGTCATCGACACTGGTATTGGCATCGCAGAAGATGCATTGGAAAAAATATTCATCGCATTTGAGCAAGGAGAAGACAGCATTACAAAAAAATTTGGTGGAACGGGCTTGGGCTTAGCAATTGTAAAACGTATCGCTGCCCTTCTCAATGGAAAGGTTTTCGCATCAAGTGAATATGGCAAAGGAAGCACATTTTCTTTTGAATGCGATTTTGACAAAATAGAAGATAAACCTAAAGAAAAAGAAACACAAGTGCTTTATACCGAGTTACCAAAATTTAATTCACCGATGATCCTGATTGCCGAAGACAATGAATTAAATAGCTTTATGTTAGCAAATATCCTCAAGAGCTGGAATTGCGAGATCACCTTGGCGACAAATGGACAGCTTGCCCTCGAGGAAATAAACAGAAAAAGAATAGACCTGGTATTTATGGACGCACACATGCCACTCATGAGTGGTTTTGAAGCGATCAAAGAAATACGTCGCCATAAGAATCCAGCCATTGCGAATATGCCCATTATCTCGATTTCTGCTTCAGTTTTAAAAGCAGAACAGCAAGAAGCTTTGGATGCAGGAGCCAATGAAGTGGTTGGAAAACCATTTGATCCTATCAATTTATACAAAACAATTGAAGCTTTATTGTCAAAATTGAAATGATTGTTTCGATTTACCGATGAAATCATTAATTTTAAAGAATTAACAAAACATAATAATGAAAAAACTTTTTATGATACCAGCAGTTGCAGTTGCCTTGTCAATTGCATCTTGTGGCGGAAACAGTGAGAAGTCTGGCAAATCAGCTAGTACAGAATCGACAACTTCAACAGAAAACCAAGCAACAGAAACAGTACCTGGAATTGAAAACGTAGCTATTTCCAACAGCTTATCTTTAGAAGGTAATGATCAGATGAAATTTGACAAGGATTTATTCCGTGTGAAAGCTGGTGAACCTGTAGAATTATCTTTCAAAAATGCAGGTACCATGCCAAAAGAATCTATGGGACATAATGTTGTCATCCTTAAACCGGGTGTAGATCTTCCAACTTTCGGAGCTGAGGCGGCAGCAGCCGCAGCTGATGAGTATATTCCAAAATCAGCATTGTCTTCCATCGTTTCCCACACGAAATTATTAGGTCCGGGTGAAACAGATAAAATTACATTTACACTTGAAAAAGGAGTCTATCCTTTCATCTGTAGTTTCCCTGGTCACTACGGAGTAATGCAAGGAAAAATCGTTGCAGAATAATATAAAAACAAAAAAGGGTATCTAGATATAGGTATCCTTTTTTTGTTAAGGTATTATTTTTCGTTAACAATGATCACTTCGTTAACAATGATCACAAGTTACTGCCCCTTGATCCTTTTCGCTGATTCAGTTGAATCATCATCTACAACCTCGCACCACGCCGATGCCTGCTCCTATTTAATGAGCAGCTTGTTTACAAAATAACTTTTATCGCATACAGATTTAACGAAATAAGATTATTTTTTGGGTTGCACACGCCTATCCATTTATCAAAAAAATGTAAAGTAAGTCTATTCGCCTACAAATCGTAAGTTTTGATTTCCTATCCCATTAATAATCATTAAATTTGTACTACTAAAAATTAAAACGTAATCAATGCAATACGACGTAATTGTAATCGGAAGTGGTCCAGGCGGATATGTAGGAGCTATCCGTTGTGCCCAATTAGGATTAAAAACAGCTGTTATTGAAAAATATAGCACATTTGGTGGTACTTGTCTTAACGTTGGATGTATTCCTTCAAAAGCGCTTTTAGATTCATCGGAGCATTACCACAATGCTGCCCATAATTTTGACGCATTTGGCATCAGTTTAAAAGACCTAAAGGTGGATATGGCAAAGATGATTGCTCGTAAAGACGATGTCATTGCTCAAAATACTGCCGGTATCACTTTCTTATTCAAGAAAAATAAAATTGACAGTTTCCAGGGTGTGGGTTCATTTGTGGACAAAAACACCATTAAAATAACAAAAGCAGATGGTTCTACGGAACAAGTTACAGCAAAAAATGTAATTATTGCCACAGGTTCAAAACCGACTTCTCTACCGTTCTTGCCGGTTGACAAAAAAAGAATTATCACTTCCACGGAAGCGCTTAACCTAAAAGAGATCCCTAAACATCTTATTGTCATTGGTGGTGGTGTCATTGGTTTAGAATTAGGTTCGGTATATGCCCGTTTAGGTTCAAAAGTTTCTGTCGTTGAATTTGCGAAGTCCATCATTGGTACAATGGATGGTGGCTTAGGTAAAGAATTGCAACGTGTTTTGAAAAAATCATTAGGCATGGAATTCTACTTGGGTCACAAAGTCACAGGGGCAACAGCAAAAGGGAAAACCGTAAAAGTAACAGCTGAAGATCCAAAAGGACAAGAAATCACATTGGATGGCGATTATTGTATTGTTGCAGTTGGACGTACCGCTTATTCTGAAGGTCTAGGCTTAGAAAATATCGGCATTACATTGGAAGAAAGAGGCAAGAAAATCCCTGTGAACGATCACTTAGAGACTTCTGTACAAGGTGTATTTGCGATTGGCGATGTGATCACTGGCGCTATGTTGGCACACAAAGCCGAAGATGAGGGGGTATATGTCGCTGAATATATTGCGGGACAAAAACCACACATCGATTACAATTTAATTCCCGGTGTTGTGTACACCTGGCCTGAAGTGGCTTCAGTTGGAAAAACGGAAGAACAACTGAAAGAAGCCGGCGTGAAATATAAAGCTGGATCTTTCTCCTTCAAAGCTTCTGGCCGTGCAAAAGCCTCAGGTGATACAGATGGTTTTGTCAAAGTATTGGCTGATGCAACAACAGACGAAGTATTAGGCGTACATATGATCGGTCCACGTGCAGCAGACATGATCGGCGAAGCTACAGTAGCCATGGAATACCGTGCTTCTGCAGAAGATATCGCACGGATCTGTCATGCTCACCCAACCTACACCGAAGCTCTTAAAGAAGCTGCATTAGCAGCAACCGCAAATAGAGCAATACACGCTTAAGCGTTAATAGCATAAACCAAAGGGGAAAAGGAAACTTTTCCCCTTTGTCATAACTACCTATATAAAATGAATTTTTACACAAGAAAATGGGTCAAACCCGAAGATCTTAATCCGAACGGAACATTATTCGGCGGAACACTTTTGCGTTGGATAGATGAAGAAGCTGTCATTTATGCGATTGTACAATTGGGCAATCCAAAGGTCGTTACCAAATTTATATCTGAAATCAATTTTGTAAATTCTGCCAAACAGGGAGATATTTTAGAGTTAGGTATAGAGGCGACTAATTTTGGAAGAACATCATTGACAATGCGTTGTGAAGTCCGAAATAAAATCTCAAAGAAAACAATCCTATCCATCGACAAACTGGTATTTGTCAATTTAGATGAGGATGGAAACCCCGTCCCACATGGAAAAGATAGCATTACCTACGCTTACATGGGAATCGAGAAAACAGGAAGAGATGATTAACCATCTCGCCTGTTCCTATTGTATTGAAGCATATTTTTTGTAAACCGCTACCCGCAAATTTATGCGCACAAATTATCGGGCGCTATTGCTGTATGCTTAACTTAAACCTAGCCCTAAGCTTAACGGTTTTTAAGATCTCAATATTAATATCTCAAACCCAAATGATTAAGATTTCTGTCTTTTTCCTTCGATTTCCTTCTTTAAATCCAATTCTACCCAAAATCCAAGAATGGGAACCAAGGAGGCCAAAAAGTACTTAATCGCTTTCAGAATGGGCCATTTATATTCGATGGTAGACATGATGAGCATCACGACAAATATAATGACAAAAAAGCCATGAATGGATCCAGCAATCTTCACTGCCTCGGGTATTCCGGCAAAATATTTCAGGGGCATTGCAATAAAAAACAAGCAGATCGTGGAAACAGCCTCCCACAGCGCAATTTGTCTAAATATTCTTAACATAATGATAAACTGTGTATTGTGAACATCAAAAATAACACTCTAAACACGGTTACTCCATTATTTTTCGTCCTTTTACCGACACGTGACATTAGGCTGTACACAATGACATTGTTTTATCAAAAACCGCCAATTTTACAATAAATAGTTCATATTCATCAGAAAAAATATGTACTTTTGAATGAATATAAGGTTCAGTACCTTGGTATTTGAAGCTATAACACTCAACTACAGAATATTTATTTATATGAATTACGACATCATTGTAATCGGTAGTGGTCCAGGCGGGTATGTTGCTGCCATTAGAGCCGCTCAGTTAGGGTTCAAAACAGCGATTATTGAACGCGAATCATTAGGCGGAATTTGTCTAAACTGGGGCTGTATCCCTACAAAAGCATTATTGAAAAGTGCTCAAGTATTTGAATATTTAAACCATGCCGCAGATTACGGCATCAATGTTCAAGGTGGTGAGGCTGATTTCGAAGCTATCGTCAAAAGAAGCCGCGGAGTAGCTGAAGGAATGAGTAAAGGTATTCAGTTCTTGATGAAAAAGAATAAAATTGATGTCATCAACGGAACTGCAAAAATTAAAAAAGGCGGTAAGATCGATGTAAAAGGCGCAGACGGTTCGACAAAAGAATATGCAGCAAAACACACCATCCTGGCCACAGGAGCACGTTCACGTGAACTGCCTAACTTGCCACAAGATGGTAAAAAGATCGTTGGCTACCGCCAGGCAATGACATTACCTAAACAACCAAAATCTTTAGTGGTTGTTGGTTCTGGTGCTATCGGTGTTGAATTTGCTTATTTCTATAATGCAATTGGAACAAAAGTGACTATCGTTGAATTTATGGATAGAATCGTTCCAGTTGAAGATGAAGAAATCTCAAAACAATTAGAAAAAAGCTTAAAGAAACAAGGCATCAATATCCTTACTAAATCAGAGGTGCAATCCGTTGACACATCCGGCGAATTGAGCAAAGTTTCCATTAAAACGGAAAAAGGTATTGAAGTCATCGAAGCGGAAGTTGTACTATCGGCGGTAGGTATTGCTGCTAATATTGAAAACATCGGTTTAGAAGAGGTTGGTGTAAAAACTGATCGTGGCCGTGTTGTGGTAGACGATTTCTACAAAACAAATATTGAAGGTGTATACGCTATCGGTGATATCGTTAAAGGCCAGGCCTTAGCTCACGTTGCTTCAGCAGAGGGTATTACCTGTGTCGAAAAAATCAAAGGTCTTCATGTAGAACCTATTGATTATAACAATATCCCGGGATGTACTTATTGTTCACCAGAGATTGCTTCGGTTGGTTATACTGAAAAAGCCGCAAAAGAGGCTGGCTATGAAGTTAAAGTAGGTAAATTCCCATTCTCAGCTTCAGGAAAAGCTTCTGCAGCTGGCGCAAAAGACGGTTTCGTCAAAGTTATCTTTGATGCAAAATACGGTGAATTCCTAGGTGCACACCTGATCGGATCTAATGTTACTGAAATGATCGCAGAAGTTGTTGTTGCCCGTAAATTGGAAACAACAGGACATGAAATGATCAAAACAATCCATCCGCACCCAACAATGAGTGAAGCTATTATGGAAGCATGTGCCGATGCATACGGTGAAGTGATCCATCTATAGTCGCATATAATATAAAAAAGAGGGGAAAATCGAATGATTTTCCCCTCTTTTTTATATTGTTCATTTCAACAAAAACTACATCACCAATCTCGACTTAAAAACAATTTGCTGATCTGCCACATCTGAATTCTCAATTCGCTCAAATAGAATTTCCGCCGCCTTACGTGCCTGCATACCCGGAAACTGTTCAATACGTCCCATTGGTGGGTTTTCCATATACTGCCACAGTGGATAATTGGCATAACTAATGAAAAAGATATCTTGATTTAGGACCAATCCCTTATTGCGCGCTGCTTTCATCAGATCGAGTGTAACAAAGTCATTGAAAGAAATAATCGCCGAAGGCCGTTCGGGCATCGCAAATATGCAATCCATGGCTTTTTCATTCCCCTCTGTGCTCAGGTCTGTTTCGATAATATTCTTTTCCAGAATATCCATTCCATTTCGCTTCATTGCAGACAAATACGCTACTTTTCGGTCCTCACTGGCAGGTAATGTCTTCGGTCCATTAACTAAAGCAATTACTTTGTGCCCGCGTGCTACAAACGCATCTACAGCCTCATTCATGCCGGTCGACAGATCACTTTGAACTTTATTGATATTCGGCAAACTAGGAACACAATCAAAAAAGACAACCGGTATTCCAGATGATTCCAGTTTTTCGATAAATTCCAAATTTGTCGTCTTCTTCCCGATCGACATTAATATACCATCTACACGATGATTTTTAAATGTTTTTAAAATCTGTTCTTCCCGATCTGGATCATCCAATGATTGCCCCATCAGAACAGTATACCGTTGAGCCGAAGCAACATTTTCTATTTCGCTGATCGCGAAGGAAAAAAATGGTTCCGATAAACTAGGCAGGATAACAGCGATGGTAAATGTCTTGCGTTGTTTAAAGAAAATAGCTGTCTGGTTGGGTTCATAGTTCAATTCTTCGGCCATTTTTTTGACACGCATTGTCGTAACCAATCCAATACTTGGATGATCATTCAATGCTCTCGAAACCGTGGAAGGACTGATTTTCAGCTTCTTGGCAATTTCCTTAATCGTGGCAGGCTTGTTCACTTTATTCATAAATCCAAGGGCTTTATATAAAAATAGGGCTTTTATATCCCTAATCATAATTTTTTTTCAACAATGTTTTTCAATATTCTTCTATCTTCAAAACTTTGTTGGTAGATAATACAAAGATAATCACTACAAACTTAGTCCACAAATTGAATTGCGGAACTATCTACCGCAAATTCCTGGGCTAAGAATGACATCGGATCTATCTTCCGAAATACAAGCTCATCCTCAAAATAAATTTTTATCCGATCGCTGAACACTCCCCAATCCACAAATCTCACTTTGTTCAGTTGTTCCAGTGGATTTCCCTTCGTCAGAATACATATTATTTTACCAGCAGCACTCAATTGAGAAAATAATGTGGTGATATGATCAAAAAGATGCAGCTTTAATGGCAATACGGCATTTACATGCAATCGTTCAAAATTTTCCTTATACTTCATGTCGAATCCAAATGTTGCTTGCGCATGTTCAAATAAGGATTCTTCCCCTTGGTTTTCCAAATGGTTTTTCATGAAATTAACCAGATCGCCCTGGGACGGAAATGTCTCCGTGAATTCAATAAAATTAGCAAACAGATAGTAAACTTGGAGCAAGTAATCTTTTTTTGGAAAAATAACATCATCCAATTCAAAAACATAGACTTTCTTTTCTTCTGGAAACAGCATCACTAATAAACCTTTAAATTAAAAAACGTCGCACAAGTCAGGTTCAGCATGAGGCGAACAATAGTACAATTGCTTTATTTCGATACGCAGACTAGTGCAAAATCTTCCTCAGAATCCGATCTGACCAATAGTCCATCTAGGGTATTTTCAGCCACATCGTCTCCCAATAAATTATCGCCTTTGGAAAGCAAAACATAAGGAAGGTCAACAGGAGGATTTTCAATGATAGGAAAGGCATCAAGAATATCTTTATCCGGAACAAGCACAGCGATCTGATACTCGTCAAATAATACTTTGGCTTCGGCCAATGGTTCGAGCTCGAAACCACCTAAAGGCAGCACATAATCCACTTGCTGGTCTAGGCTCAATTTGAGCACCTCGTGTGCAAAGGTAGGTAGCAATCCTTTGGGAATTGACACATAATTCCCCGATTTTAGGAGTAATTCCGGAATCTCTTCCGAACTCGCGTACAAAACTTCAAATTTTCCTGCAAGCTTTTTGGCAATACGCATCGCCAGTGGTCTGGTTCCGAAAGTTATTAATATTTTCTTCATCAAAATAATTATACTACCAACCCATCCCGCATATGAATTGTCCGGTCTGAAATGCGGGCCAATTCTTCATTATGGGTTACAATGATAAATGTTTGTTGAAATTTAGTTCTAAGGTCAAAAAACAGCTGATGTAAGGCTGCGGCATTTTCTGAATCTAAGTTACCGGATGGCTCATCTGCCAAAATGATAGAAGGATCATTTATTAGGGCTCGGGCGACAGACACACGTTGTTGTTCCCCCCCGGACATCTCAGCAGGCTTATGGTCAATGCGATGAGAAACTCCAAGTAATTCCAATAATTCTTTTGCTTTCTTCTCCGCTTCGGCCCGCCCCTGCCCATGGATAAATGCAGGGATGCATACGTTTTCCAATGCCGTAAATTCAGGCAACAAGTGATGGAATTGAAAAACAAAACCGATATGTTCATTACGAAATGCACTCAGCTTTTTGGCATTCAGTTTATGGATATCAACACCATTAATAAATATCGAACCTTGATCAGGTTTGTCCAATGTTCCGATAATATGTAAAAGTGTACTCTTACCTGCTCCTGAAGCTCCAACAATACTCACGATTTCACCTTTTTCCACGCTTATGTCAACGCCTTTCAAGATGGGCAATGCCCCATAAGCTTTGTGAATTCCTTTGGCTTGTAACATCATAGGGCAAAGATAAATAAATTTACGATATCACGCCTTTGAATAAATAAGCAGTTATTTCTCTATTTCAGCCATTTTATTTTTCACAAATGTCAAAAAATAGATAAAAGAGCAATTTATCCCTTGTCTTATCCCTTAAAAAAACATATTTTTACGCCAAATATTTTTGCAAATGAACATTCACGAATATCAAGGAAAACAAATACTAAAGAGCTTTGGTGTGCGCGTACAGGAAGGTATCGTAGCAGATACTCCAGAGCAAGCTGTGGAAGCGGCTAAAAAAATGAAAGAAGACTACAATTCCGACTGGGTTGTTGTCAAAGCTCAAATTCACGCTGGTGGCCGTGGTAAAGGTGGTGGTGTCAAGTTAGCTAAGAACTTAGATGAAGTCAAACAAAGAGCAACTGACATCATTGGTATGCAATTAGTAACGCCTCAAACTGGACCTGAAGGTAAAAAAGTAAACAAAGTTTTGATCGCTCAAGACGTTTACTATCCAGGTGAAAGCGAAACAAAAGAATTCTACATGTCTGTCTTATTGGACCGTGCTACAGGACGTAACATCGTTATGTACTCTACAGAAGGTGGTATGGACATTGAAGAAGTTGCAGAAAAAACACCGCACTTGATTTTCAAAGAAGAAATCGATCCAAAAGTAGGTTTACAAGGATTCCAAGCACGTAAAATTGCTTTCAATCTAGGTCTTTCTGGTGCTGCGCACAAAGAAATGGTAAAATTTGTTGCTGCACTTTACAAAGCATATGATTCTACGGATTCTTCCATGTTCGAGATCAATCCAGTATTAAAAACTTCTGATGACAAGATTTTAGCTGTTGACGCTAAAGTAAATCTTGATGAGAACGCTTTATACCGTCATCCTGATTACGCTGCTATGCGCGATGTAACCGAAGAAGATCCTACAGAAGTTGAAGCTGGCGAATCAAACCTTAACTATGTTAAACTAGATGGTAACGTAGGTTGTATGGTAAACGGTGCTGGTCTTGCAATGGCAACGATGGATATCATCAAATTAGCTGGTGGTGAACCTGCAAACTTTTTAGATGTTGGTGGTACGGCAAATGCTGAAACGGTAAAAGCTGGTTTCAATATCATTTTGAAAGACCCGAATGTAAAAGCAATCTTGATCAATATCTTTGGTGGTATCGTTCGTTGTGACCGTGTTGCACAAGGGGTAATTGATGCTTACAGTGAAATTGGTAATATTCCTGTTCCTATCATCGTACGTCTTCAAGGTACAAATGCCGAAGAAGCGAAAAAATTAATCGATGAGTCAGGTCTGCAAGTTTATTCTGCAATCTTATTGAAAGAAGCTGCTGAATTAGTAACCAAAGTATTGAAAGGATAATTCCTTCGATCATCATAAAGCTTAAAAGCGGATCAACTGAGTTGATCCGCTTTTTTGTTCTAAATGCAGCCCCCTTTCTATTGGTTTTGATCCAAATATTCGTCCTGAAAAATTAGTTTTAAAAGCTTATTGATCCTTCATTCAGCGAATTAAATCAACATTGATACCCAATAAACCAACAGAATAGCTTATTTTTGTATTGCTTTTTAAACAAAGCATCTTTTACAAGTCATTCTCCAAAAATTAAAATGGAACACACAAGAATAAAGGAACTATTGAATGCCACAGAATTTGGCAAAGAGGTCGTTGTTAAAGGTTGGGTAAGAACTTTCCGTAACAATCAATTTATAGCAATTAATGACGGTTCGTCAATCAATAATATTCAAGCAGTAGTCGATTTTGAAAATACACCTGAAGATATCCTGAAGCGTATCACTACCGGAGCAGCAGTTCGTGTAAAAGGTCAATTGATAGAATCGCTAGGTAAGGGACAAAAAGTGGAAGTTAAAGCTACGGAGGTAAGCATTATTGGTGATTCAGATCCCGAAAAATACCCCTTA
The DNA here is from genome assembly GCF_003071065.1 of Sphingobacterium athyrii. GTDB lineage: Bacteria > Bacteroidota > Bacteroidia > Sphingobacteriales > Sphingobacteriaceae > Sphingobacterium > Sphingobacterium athyrii. The sequence goes on from NZ_QCXX01000007.1 coordinate 190,209, forward strand.
CAACCGAAGAAGCACAGCTTGGAATTTCTACGTGAAATTGCGCACTTACGTTTCCGTACAGGAACATTCAATGCGGTATTTAAAGTACGCAATGCCTTGGCATTCGCTGTGCATAAATTTTTCCAGGAAAATGATTTTGTGTATATGCACACACCGATTATCACAGGTTCTGATGCAGAAGGTGCCGGTGAAATGTTTCAGGTGACTACCTTAGATCTAAAAAATCCACCGCGTAAAGAAAACGGAGAAATTGATTTTAAAGAGGATTTCTTTGGGAAATCGACAAACCTGACGGTATCTGGTCAATTAGAAGGTGAACTAGGCGCAATGGCCTTTGGAAACATCTATACTTTTGGACCAACATTTAGGGCTGAAAACTCAAATACAACGCGTCACTTGGCTGAATTCTGGATGATTGAACCGGAAATGGCTTTCTATGAACTGGAAGACAATATGGACCTCGCCGAAGCCTTGTTGAAATACGTAATAAAATACGCTTTAGAAACTTGTCCTGAAGAAATCGAGTTTTTGAAAAGCCGTTTATTAGAAGAAGAAAAATCAAAACCGGCAGCAGAACGTTCTGAACTAAATTTGGTTGAAAAGTTAAACTTCGTCTTAGCAAATGATTTCGAGCGTGTAACGTATACAGACGCTGTTGAGATACTAAAACGCAGTAAGCCAAACCAAAAGAAACAATTTAAGTATTTAATTGACGATTGGGGAGCTGACTTGCAATCTGAACACGAACGTTATTTGGTCGAGAAACACTTCAAGAAGCCTGTTATTTTGACTGATTACCCAAGAGAGATCAAGTCTTTCTACATGAAACAGAACGAGCCTGATGCGCAGGGGCGTAATACCGTACGTGCGATGGATATTCTTTTCCCGGGCATTGGTGAGATGGTCGGCGGCTCACAACGTGAGGAAAATCTAGACCGCCTATTGGCGCGTATGGCAGAAGTAGGCATACCAGCAGAAGAAATGGAATGGTTCTTGGATACCCGCCGTTTTGGTTCTGTACCACATTCAGGATTTGGTGTAGGTTTTGAGCGCTTGGTCTTGTTCACTACCGGAATGACCAATATCCGCGATGTAATACCATTCCCCCGTACTCCGAAAAACGCAGAATTTTAATATAAAGAACAACAGCCAAAACAAAATATTTTGGCTGTTGTTCTTTTAGAAAGATACGTATCTGAATAATAGTTTGCCCCCTTGAGATGGTAAGCACCCCGTTCAGGGGCTCGCAGATTAAAAGCTATGATTTTCATACGTCATAATAAATTACTATACGCAATATGCTTATCAAGATATATAACGACAATCCCAATCCAAAAGCCATTGCACAGGCTGTTGACATCCTTAAAAGAGGCGGAGTAATCATCTACCCCACCGATACTGTCTATGGTATCGGCTGTGATATTACACAACAAAAAGCAATAGAACGTGTCTGTGAAATTAGAGGATTAAAACCGGATAAAGCCAATCTATCCTTTATCTGTTATGACCTGACCGATATTTCGCAGTACACCAAGTCATTCGATACCACCGTATTCCGTGTCCTGAAGAAAGCGCTCCCGGGCCCCTTTACCTTTATTTTTAACGCAACAACAAAAGTTCCCAAGCTATTAAGTTCGAAAAAGAAGACCGTGGGTATTCGCGTGCCAGACAATAACATTGTTCGGGAAATTGTGAAACAATTGGGCAATCCGATTGTGACGACTTCCATTCACGATGAAGATGAAATAATCGAATATTCGACTGACCCCGAATTGATCTACGAGAAATATCAGGATCTTGTCGATGCTGTTATCGATGGCGGTTATGGAGACAATGTCGCTTCCACGGTAGTAGATCTGACAGAAGGAACCTTTGATGTTATCCGTGAAGGCAAAGGTGATCTGGAACAATACTTATAGTAGCCTCCACATTCCAGTATGGCAATCTAATCGACCAATAAACATGCGCCCAACAAATACCAGCCCTAACAGACTGTTGGTATTTTGTGCATAAGATTGACTCTTTGGTATTTCGCTTTAGACTTATCAACAAAAACAACCACTTATTAACATAAAGAATGTTAATAAGTGGAATACCTGTACCTACCCATCACTTGGGAATGTTAACAACTCAGCACTTACCAACATTAAAATGTGAATAACACAACAAAGCAAAATTAAAAATCACGGTAAAATGTGTAAAACTACGAGGTTATCCACACAAAAATGTTAACAACAGAGCTAAATGCATCGCTAAGCCAAAATTCATTGTGTATAACCATCCTATATTCACATCTCAATGTTGAAAGCTATACCCCAAGCCCCACTCGCTGCTTTATTGCCGTATCAAAGAGCTCAAATCCTTGCCTGATGGTCAATAACTACAGGCTCCTGTTCAAAACTTCTAATCGTCAGAGGGTTTATGTGCTCACTCGCATCGCATAGGCAATCATGCAAACTGAAATAAATGTCATTAGATTTACGATATAAAAACAAGTCTATGCCTTTCCTTTTATTGGTATTGAAGGCCTTGTGATAAAAGTTCAAGCGTTACACAGATCACAAAGCACGAGACATGTCAGTGGAGATACAATAAAACTACTTCCGTTTCCATCTGTTGATAATCTGATTTTGATAAACGGTACTTACGACAAGCACTGATGTATTGAAAATCCTATATAGAAGGAACATCAAAAATAAAAGATTGAGATAGTCACCCCGCTTGAATTCGACGTGTTCAAAACGTGCAAACAGCTTTGTCCGTGCGGTTTCAGGGAGATGAAATAGGTTGGCTAAATTTAGCTACGAATAGAGGCTACAAAATCACGACCTCTTCGATAATGACATGTCCGACATACTCATTTACCCTTCCTAGGATCTGACGGCGCATTAATGCCAGTTCATTTTTAATCACGGCAGACTCTACGCGTACAAACAACTTTTTGTCACGCACATACAGCTGCTGCGTGCGATTGGCAATTGCATTTCCAATCAATTGAGGCCATACCGAAGCGATTGAGGTCTCATCAAATTTTCGGCGTAGTTTATACGCTTCGAGGAGACGCTCTACCCCCTGCTTAATGGTCATGTCATCGCTTGACCGAATAAATTCCAGGCTCTTTTTCGTTGGTTGTTTCTTATACATTCACTTGTCCTCCTTCGATTCCAAATATACGAACAGGGCGATTGATTTCGTCAAAGATTCGTTGAATTCTTTTTGAGTCCGTATCCGTTAGAAAAATCTGACCAAAATCATCATCAGAGACCATCTGCATCAATTTATGCGTACGGCGATCGTCCAGTTTATCAAAGATGTCATCCAAGAGAAGTAAGGGTTTAAATCCTTTTTTTTGCTGTAAATAGGAATATTGAGCAAGTTTTAACGCAATGAGAAATGATTTTTGTTGTCCTTGGGAGCCAAACTTTTTCAGCGGCATTCCGCCATGGATAGTAAATATCAGATCATCTTTATGAATCCCCTGACTAGTACGTTCCAAAATACGGTCACGCTCAAGGTTTTTCGCTAGAATATTCAGGAAAGAATCCGACATTAGGGGGGACTCATATTGCAGCTGGACAGACTCCGCATCTTCGGTCAAAAATTCATAATGTCGGTCAAACTCAGGTTGAAACTCTTCCATAAATGATCTTCTCTTGGCAAAGATAATATTGCCGACTTCCTCAAGTTGAAAGTTAAGAATTTCGATTAATCCCAAATCCAGCACACTGGTTTGACGGGCCTGTTTGAGCAGGCTATTTCGTTGGGCTAAGAACTTATTATAGATAATTAGCGTATCCAGATACTTATTGTCCGTTTGGGAAATCACATTATCCACAAACTTTCGACGTTCCTCGCTCCCATCCGTAATGATGATACTATCATTTGGCGAAATCATAACCAAAGGAAAAAGTCCAATATGATCGGCCAGTCGAGGATAATCTTTTTTGTTCTTTTTAAACTGCTTTTTTTGATTCTTTTTTAGGCTGCAGGAAATAACATCACTATTCGATTCTTTATCAAATTCACCTTGGACCATGAACCAATCATTACCGGATTTGATATGTTGCGAATCTATAGGATTAAAATAGCTTTTACAAAGTGATAAGTAGTGGATTGCATCCAAAAGATTGGTTTTGCCAACACCATTATTCCCTGTAAAAGCATTTACTTCAGGGAGAAATTCCAAAGAAGATTCCGAGTAATTCTTGAAATTTAGAACAGAAAGTTGCTTGAGCCACATAGCACAAAGATACGCTATTTGGGCCGCTAATAATTATTTTATTTCCTCAAAATCGACAAACTCACCAGCCGTTTCCGTCCCTTTGCGCTCGGGAGTTTCCTTGGGTGGAATATAATCAACTTTAATTTTGCCTTCAGGCTGAGATCTTTTATTTTCTTGCTGACGCTGACCGGTAAATTCATAATGGAAAGTACCACCTTGCCCCTGGCCGCTATATGCTCCCCCCTGTTCCTGCGCTTTTTTCATCAACTTTTCAGCTGCCTTGCGCATCGCAAACGGTAATAATAATTTGAATAAGAATCTTATTACAAAGTAAACAGCGAATGTAATAAGTATAAATTTTAAAAATGCCATAGTTAATTCGTTGCTATTTTCTCAAATTTAACCAATAACTCCATAAACTGTTGTCTTTAAAATGTCAGATAAGAAATTATTAACAATTTTTAAGACTTCGCCAGTTTCCCTTTTGTCTCCATGATTGTACGGTAAAGCTCCTCTTGTCGCTGGGTTCCCAACACGTAGGTCAATCCATCTTTATCCGTTAGGAAGACCGCATTTTTACCCCCTGCAAAAAACTTAATCTTCCCTTTGGAATGCAGGTTATAAACAGGGTTATTAAAAAAAAATGTGCTATATGGTCCCTTTTCAACTTTCGAAATAGAAGCCAAATCTATTTTCACCACCCGGGTGGACCAGAGACCACTGATCAGGATATGATCCTGGAATACTTCTATGCGAAACAAGACCATATACATCATAACAATGGATGTAATGATGATCCCCACTCCGACAATGAAAAACAATTGACTGGAAATCAAATGGTCCAAATTCAGATAAAATGCGGTAAAACAAAATAACACAAGTACCAAACGTACGCTTATCCAAACACGGTCACGTCCTAAATATTGATTTTCCGAATAGAATACACCTTCTTTCATTTCTTTTTTTATAATAGGGCACAGAGACAATTTTCCCTTGCTCCTTAATCCTTAACCACATTTACAGACTAAAGTAAGGACTTTTTTTGTATTGCTGGTAATCTTATAGCGATTATCCATGCGATATTTGGCAAGCCAAAGAATATCGCCATTTCCGTTCACCAGAATAGGAATATTTTCCTTTTCAAATAAACTGATTTTCTTATTGATGAAAAAATCACTCAGCTTTTTTCGCCCATCCATGCCCAAAGGATAGAAGCTATCTCCGATCTTCCATGAACGGATTGTCAATGGAAAGACAAGCAGATCATAATCGAATTTTGCAATCTCCCTACTCGTGTTAATCGTAAGTTCTGTAGAGATCCCTGCATGGAAACAATATTGTTTCCATTCCACCGTCGATGTTTCAGAGGTAATGATCGCCTCGTCCGACGATATAAACTCCTTCTCTTTGATAAAAAGTTCATTTCTATCCAAAAGCATATGATAGCAATCCGATTGAAAGATACGCCCTGATTCCCGTCCCCAAGCTTGCTGTAAATCACTTAACACAGCTTTAGAAAAATTAAAACCGGAAAACAACTCGTACAATAAGGGCAAATTGTTCAAATGTTCTTCCAGATCTTCTTTGCGCACTACCCAACCATCACCTGTAGACCGAAAAAGTTTATTCCGGATCGGTTCGACAAATTGCTGTAGCAATTGATAAGATTCCTTAAAGTGTGTAATATTCTGTTCAAAAATCTGCTCAAAATCAGGTTGTAGCTTTTTGAAATGCGGAATGATATCGATTCTTATCTTATTGCGCGCATACTTTGTCGAAAAGTTAGATTGGTCATCCCGATAAGCAATACTATATTCCTGAACGTAATATTCGATTTCACTTGCTTTAAGGAATAAAAGCGGCCGAATGATGCGACCTCTTACAGGCAAGATGCCCTGAAGTCCTTGCAGACCAGTTCCACGTGAAAGATTTAACAAGACGGTTTCAATGTGATCATTGAGGTGTTGAGCGACAGCAATTCGGTCAAACTGAAGTTGCTCACGAAGTTGTTCAAACCAGCGATAACGAAGTTCGCGCGCAGCCATCTGAATGGAAATTTGATTTTCCTTGGCATAGGTCTTGGTATCAAACTGGTTGACAAATATTGGAATTCCATTATCAGCAGCAAATTTTCGAACCAAAGCTTCGTCCAGTTCGGAGTCCTCTCCACGCAACTGGAAGTTACAGTGCGCAATAGCGATATTAAAGCCGGCTTTTGCGAATAAATGTGCCATCAGCATCGAATCTTTCCCCCCACTTACCGTAAGCAATATTTTGTCATGAGGCATCATTAAATGCTCCTTTTCAATATATCCCTTTAATCTTTCCAGCACATTCATACAACAAAGTTACGGTATATTTTGGCTGAATGATAAATTCACATCTTAAAATTTGTGAAATCCAATAAAGTAGCAATTAAAATCCATATTTTTGCCCTTGTGAGACAATACATTTTTACCCTGATTGTATTAATTTTAACTGGCTTGACGGTGCAAGCCCAGAAACAGGACGAATTAAAATTACTTTCTTCGTCGCATATTATTACTGGAAAAAACGGCAACGTCGTTTTCTACCGTCCCGTATATGAACATGTTGGTTCGACCTTATCCTCTGACAGTGGGTATTTACATAATGATAAACTGGGTCGACAATTCTTCGAGGCCTATGGAAATGTAATCATCACCCAACCTGATGGCACACAGATATTTTCCAATAAGCTGCATTATGAAGCAGCCATGCAATTAGCGACATTAACCGGAGCAGTGCGTATGGTCAGTACCAGCGGATCAATATTGACCACCGATCATCTTGTTTATAATATGCGTAGTAAAATTGGAAATTACTATAGCGGTGGACGTATTCTCTCCGGAAGTGACACGATCACCAGCCAGCGCGCAACCTATTTCGAAAATACCGGCGAATCTTATTTTAACCAAAAAGTTGTTGTCCGATCGACGAATGTAAAAGTCTATACAGACTCCATGAAATACAATGGCAACACCCGAATAACGGATTTCTACGGCCCTACAAATATGAAAGGGAATAAAGGCGAAAATCTGTATACGGAAAAAGGCCGTTATCATATGGCCACCGGTCAGGCCTATTTTTCTAAGAACAACCTTTATACAGAAGGCACCAAATTCCTAAAAGGAGATAGTCTTTTCTACGATAGACAAGTCGGCATCGGTAAAGCCGTGAAAAATGTTGTCTTTGTGGACACATTGGACAAATTCTATGCATATGGTGGATATGGACTCTATAATGGAAAAAATGAATCCATCACGATGACAGACAGACCCTTGGTGGTTTCCGTGGTAAAAAAGGATTCGACCAAAAAAGATTCTGTCTCCTCGTTCTCACCTGTACAGAAAAAGTCTGAAAAGGAACTGAAAAAAGAAGCAAAGGAATTAAAGAAAGCTGAAAAAGAAGACCAGAAAGACAAGGAAAAAAATAACAAAGCAGCGCTTGTTACCGATAAGGACCCTAAGAAGACCGTAGCGGAAAATAAGAATTTCATCGGCAAGGATGAGAAACTAAAAGAAAATTCCGAGATGGACTCTGTTTTTATGACTGCCGACACCCTATTCTCACAGATGATCTTCCGGCGAGATTATATCGCACGGGATTTTAAATTAGATCGAGAAGGGGGAGCCATTGAAGAAGACAATGAGGTCGATTATGGTGATACAGATTCTACGTCCACCGATATAGATTCAACCAATGATTTACGACAAGCAGCCGATAGCTTAAAAAAAGGTATAGACAGCCTACATAAGAAGGAAATCAAACAACCCACCCTTGGCAAGGAAATCAAAAAATCAGCAGATACTACTGTCACTAAAAGGCAGAATATTGCGAAGAAACAACCGGTGATCGTAGGTGATCAAAATCGGATTGAGATTGAAAAAAATCTGAAAGCCGATAGTGTATTACGCAAAAAAGCAATCATCCCGAAAGGCGGGGAATCGGATCAGATTATGGGTGCCGCATTGAAAAATGCGCAAGGCGGGAAAAAAGATTCTTTGGCTCAGGATACCGCAAAAACGAGAATTCTGAAAGCCTACTATAATGCCCGATTATTCAAATCCGATCTGCAGGCGGTTGCCGATTCCATGTATTATGGTATGCAGGATTCGATGTTTAGGTTGATGGGAAAACCGATGATGTGGGCTGAGAATTCGCAGATATCCGGCGATACAATCTTCTTGCAGGTCAAAAATCAAAAACTGGACAATTCCCTTTTAGTCGGAAATGCATTTATGGTCAATGCCACAAGCGATTCATTAAAATTCAATCAGATCAAAGGAAGAAAAATTACCAGTTTCTTTACCAATAACCGGATGGAACGCCTCTTTGTGGATGGAAATGCTGAAAACATCTTCTATAATATTGACGAGAAAACGAATGTAACCACAGAACTCGTTCATGACCGAAGCAGCCGTTTCAAAATTCTGATGGAGGACAATAAACTCAAAGAATACGTTTCTATCCGAAAAGTTGATGGCAAGGTCTATCCGATAGCAGAGGTTACCGCAGACAAAGAGTTTCTGCCAAACTTTACATGGCGTCCTGAGGACCGTCCTAAATCGAAAGCGGATCTATTAAATAGAAAACGTAACCTTTCCAAGTCATCTTTCACGGCTCCGACAGAAAAGGAAACGGAGGAAAATGGGAAAATGAAATCCAAGCCTAAAGAGGATAAGCAGGGCCAGGAGAAGAAAGGGAATGACACGAAAGCCGGAGCAAAAGCTGTTTCGAATAAAACCAGCAGTACGCCTAAAGCAACAAGCCCCGAAGCAACAACGGCTAAGCCACAAGTAAAAAAAGACATTACGCCAACAACTGATAAAACAGCTGTAAAACGGGATTCAACGAATTTAAAACCGTTGACAGGAACAGCTCTAGATAGTACCCAAACGTCCAAAAAGAAAGAGGCGAAATAGACCATATAAAAAGATAAACACAAACGGGGCAAAATAAATATTTTGCCCCGTTTGTGTTTACCGTAAAGGATAAAGTTTATCAACTAAAATTGCACCTAAGCATTATTTTGTTTTTAGATATTCAGCAAGCTTGCCGACAGCAATCGCACGATGACTGATCGCGTTTTTTTCTTGGGCGCTCATCTCAGCAAAAGTTGTGTTGTAGCCATCAGGGATAAAAATCGGATCATAACCGAATCCATCCACTCCCCTACGCTCTTTAATGATTTGGCCTTCGATACTTCCCTCAAAAAAATGCTGTTGTTCATTCAGGTATAACGAAATAACGGTTTTGAATCTAGCCGTACGGTTTGGATTATCGCCTAATTTTTCCAGCACAAGATCAATATTCTTTTCCATATCCCTAGAGCCCGAATAACGTGCCGAATACACTCCCGGTTCACCATTTAAGGCATCTATTTCCAGGCCCGAGTCATCACCAAAACAGTAAAGCCCATATTTGTTGACCAAATAGTCCGTTTTTTGCTGTGCATTTTCTTCAAATGTTACCCCGGTTTCCGGTATATCATCCTGACAGTCAATATCGTTTAAACTTTTAATAACAAAAGCATCTCCCACTATTGCCTGAACTTCGTTCAATTTATGGGCATTATTCGTTGCAAATACAAGTTCTAGCATCTTCTTCAATTTTATATTGCCAAAAGTAAAAAATCTTATTTAGAAAGGTGGCAAGCATTCTGATTGGCTATATAGCTTTTTGAAATCAAGAAGCTATAAATGTTTTAAACTCGTTCCAGAACAGTTTCTTTTTATTGACATCGGCAAACATCTCCTCAAAGCTGAAGGTATTGAACACCGTCGCTATGCGCCCTTTCATATAAGAATTGTGTTCGATCGGAGGAAGCTTTAAGGATGCGGGCTCCACACCCAATAAGATAATCTTTGTAGGTTCAAAAAAAGCCATAATCCGCTTAAAATCGTTGGGATTATGTGCATTGGCTAAATTAACCACCGCCACAGTTTCCTTCGTTAACTTTAAAGCACCAATCGTTTTTTCAAATGCTTCACCTGCTGCTGGAGAAAAATAAGGATATGCTACATAACGCAGAATAAAAAGTATCCCCTGATCTTTGTTGCCCTGATAAATAAATTCTCCGCCAAACACCTCCAGTGCATTGCCACTACCCTTTTGATCTTTTCCGCTCCCTAGCGTACTCGATTCAATGTTTTTGTCTGAAATAACTGGCGTAGCGAGTTGATCAACCGAGGGAATTCCAACAGCAACATATTCCGTATCCTTTGCTTTGGCTACAGCTTCCGGTTCCGACCGGAAGTCATACCCATTAGAAAAAATAGTTTCATCCATTAAGGCTTGAAGGGCTACCGGATTATCTGTTGTTAAATTGCTCATCGTCTGAAAAAGAAATAGTGGAAAGTAAAGATAAACAAGAAAAGAATAAAAGAAAAGGAGCGAGGAATAAAGAACTTGCCTGAGCCAAATTCTTTGTTCCTCACTCCCCTTTCTCTATAAAAAAGATTAATGCCCTAAGATATAAGAGAAAATCAAAGGCGCTACGATTGTCGCGTCAGATTCTACAATAAATTTAGGTGTATCAATATCCAATTTACCCCAAGTGATTTTTTCATTTGGAACCGCTCCGGAGTAAGAACCATAAGAAGTCGTTGAATCAGAAATTTGACAGAAATAAGCCCAGAAAGGTACTTCTTCCCACTCCAAATCTTGATACATCATCGGAACGACACAGATCGGGAAATCACCGGAAATACCACCGGCAATCTGGAAGAAACCAACACCTTTACCTGCAGAATTATTACGGTACCATTCCGTCAAATAAATCATGTACTCAATACCCGATTTAACAGTGCTCGCTTTCAATTTACCCTTGATCACATTTGACGCGAAGATATTACCTGTAGTCGAATCTTCCCATCCCGGACATACAATAGGCAAATTTTTCTCAGCAGCAGCAACAATCCATGAATCTTTTGGGTCAATTTCATAGTATTGCTCCAATACACCAGAATTAACGACCTGATACAAAAACTCATGTGGCAAGTAACGCTCACCTTTCGCTTCAGCAGCATGCCACACATCTTCAAGATGTTTCTGCAAGCGACGGAAAGCCTCTTCTTCCGGAATACAAGTATCTGTTACACGGTTGTAGTGATTATTCAATAATTCTCTTTCTTGTTCCGCTGTCAAATCTCTATAATTCGGAATTCTTTTGTAATGTGAGTGAGCAACTAAGTTCATCACATCTTCCTCCAAATTAGCCCCAGTACAAGAAATAAAGTGTACTTTATCTTGACGGATCATTTCTGCCAAAGAAACACCCAATTCAGCAGTAGACATTGCGCCTCCTAGGGAGATCAACATTTTTCCACCATCCAAAAGATGTTCCTCGTAACCTTTTGCAGCATCTACTAATGCCGCTGCGTTAAAGTGACGGTAATTATGCTCAATAAATTGAGAAATAGGTCCTTTTTGAGTACTCATGATATTTTCTAACTTTTATAAAATAATAAGTACCGCAAAGGTACTGAATATTATCTATTTTAGGCTTCCTCTCCCACCAAAACAGCTATTGGCTGCTTATTTTTTAACAAATGTAAAAAGAATGCCAGCACCATAAATAGAATTACATTCTTGAAACTTCCGTTTCGAGTGACGTTTTCTGAGCTTTTTGTTTTTGATAGAGCCCAAATGTATAATTGAAATTTAAACCAACAATTTGTGAATCATTTATGGTTTTAGAACGGATGTTGAATCGATCTCCAACTATTTCACGTTTGATCACATTTGTATGAAATAAATCCCGTATCGTTAAAGCCAGACTGAGGTTATTGGAAAACTGTTTATTGATCGCCAGGTGCATCTGGTACAGTGGTTTAATAACTGTTTGTGCATAAAGCACATTTGTCCGATACGAATTGGTCCAATTTATTGTCAATTTATGCGGTAGCTTTACCTGTATCATCAAATTACTTTGAAAAGACCAAAGATTTCGATCAATCGATAGGTCATTTAGCTCATCAGGTGTGTTTTTATAGTGGATATATTGAATCTGACCAAAACCGTACAGTGTTAAGCTTTTAAAAATTTCTTGGCCCACATTCAAGGAAATAGCAGTACTCCGAACAGCCTCAATATTTTGATAAGTCTGGGCATAATTCTTTCCATTAAGCTGATGGATCATGGATATATAATCTCGATGGTTAAGGAAAGTTACACCGATATTCCAACGCTGGCCATGCACATATTTTAACTCCATATTATCGGTCAGTTGTGGCACCAAATGAGCATTGCCCTGGTAGCTCGTATTAGCATCAAAAAAAAATATTGCAGGATTCAGATCCTGATAGTTGGGACGTACGATCCTTCGTCCGTAAGCAATTTGTATGGCTTTGTTATTTTCTTTGTTGATTTTGTAAATGCCAAATAAAGTAGGAAAAAGATATAAAGTTTGTTTACGCTTGCCCAATTCGGCATATACATCATTAATTTCGTTATGAAATTGCGAATATTCAGTTCTTAAGCCCAATTTAAATTCCCACTGTTTTAATTTTATTTGAAAATCTGTATATATCGCTTCCAGATACTCTACTTGTCTAAATGCGCTTTCAAGTGCGTCTGCATCCCGCAGATCTTGGTCAGTTTTCCCCTTTTTATAATATCCACGTGAGCTACGTGCCGATCGGCTTAGCTGGAACCCCGCTTCTAGCTCAAACCGTTCTTCAAATTTTCGCTGGAAATCGGTCTTAATTCCAAAAAGATCAACAACAAAAGGATTGTTGGAATATAACAACTGCTCATCTTTACGCTGATGCGCAGCTCTCTGCATGATCATTGTTGTTAAATCTTGCCACCTATTACTTGTATAATTTAGGTAATCGACATCCCATTGAATGGTTGTCTTTTTGTTTTCAGCGGCATAATCGTAGTGTAGGTTAGCACTATTTTTATGAATAGGATTGCGCAGGTTACTCCATGATGACGTGGATTGAAATAAGTCACCTGCGTTGGAAAAACTGGTCTGATAAACCCCTAATTCCTTATAGTTACTTTGAAGAAAATTCCAGTTCAATTCGATCGAAGAATTCTTGCTTATCCGATATTCAAGTCCGATTCGTGCATTCATTTCCAGTGCATGATTACGCTCTTGGTTGTGCTGAGCAATTGTATTGATCTCATTGTCCTCGGCTACCAACTGACGTTCGCGAGCAACATCGAAATAATTGGAAGACCGTGCAATAGAAAACCCCGAGTTGATGGTCCATTTTTTCGTGCCATATTGGATCAGCATACCATTGTTGTATTTCCACAGCTGGCCCTTTGATCCTCCCAAAAATACAGTTCCTTTCAACCCTTTTAATACATCCCTTTTTGTTCTAATATCAATTACTCCAGCATAGCCTTCAGCACTCCATTTTGCTGGCGGTATCGACATTAAATCAATGTTAGCGACTGATGTCGCCGGTATAGATTTCAGATAACTTATCAATGCTATCCCATTGAGATGAGTTTGTTTACCATCTACAGTAACTAGCACACCCATTTTGCCTAAGAAAGATAGATTCCCTAATTCATCGATCTGTAAACTCGGAATATTATTCAATACATCAAATGTATTCCCATTTAATAAAACAGGATTGCTTCTAAGGTTGATCCGTACACGATCTAGAAGTTGCTGTTTAAGTACTGTGTTTCTCTTTACTTCAACCGTATCTATTTTTTGTGGCTCCAGACCAAGTGGTTTCAATATGACACTATCCCGCGATTGTACCGTTTTCTTCGGCTTTACCTGTGCCAATAAAAGGCACGGCAAGCCCAGGGATAGCCATAATAGTATCCTAAATCTCATGCTGTTTTATCCATTAAAATTTATTGATCGAAGCTTTGATCTATTGCATTGGCTAATTTTTGGACAAAATAAAGTTTTACATTTTTATCTATCGCATTGATATTGTCCAGATCAAGTAAGAGTGCAGGTATTTTTGCATTACGTAGAACAGCGTGTTTCGTACTAACCTGAGGCCTGCTTACCTGCAATCCATTTTGTTGAAATTTCTGATCTAGGCTAAATGCAAACCTATGATTATGCTGTTCAAGCACATTATTAGTAACCCCTGATTGGTACAAAATCCGAATCGGGAGCATCTCTTTTGTTTCTATGCGATCAAAATGAATGGAAAGAAATAAATCCCCTTCCAAATTGGATCGTTCCTTCAACGTTTTAAACTCGTCACCTGCACGCGATAGTAACACTTTATATCCTTTACGCTCTAATTCCTGCTTCAAAAGCAAACAAGTCTCCCAAGTCAACGACTTTTCCGTCAATCCAGAAAAGGCTGTGGCTCCCACATCTTTTCCTCCATGTCCTGGATCTAAGACAATAGTTTTTATAACTCCTCCTTTTTCGGAATGAAAAATGGAGTACCACGAGCTCCGCGGTGGATTGATAAACGAATAAAACAATAGTAAAAAACATAAGACCGGAACAGCCAATATGTATTTCCATTTTGATCGGGCAGAAGATGGTTTAGACATCATTACCTGGACACGTTCTACCAGCTCATGCTGGTTATTAAACAAACTGCTCTGTAATCCGATCGGCTTTTCTTCCTGCGAAAAGGCAAGCAAAAAGCGAGCATAGCCGCTTTTCCCGTAGGTATCAGCCAAAATACGATCGACTTGATATTCATGAGTCAGGTACAGTTGCCCACGCAGCCAATAAATTAGTGGGTTCAACCAAAAAAGGCAACGAAAAAATTCGATAACCCATTTATCCAGACGATGCTTGAATAAAATATGTTGGCTCTCATGTTCAAAAATTAACTGCCCTGCCGCCGTATCGAGCAACTGCTCCTCCATAACGATAACGTGTTGTACAGAACAGTTTATATATTGATCAAATGGATCTACGATGATAAATCCCCTATATTCACGCGGGTGCAACTGTCTAATTCTCCTACGTAATGTATTGTAGCGCACGATACAACGAAGTAACAGCAAGACTGTACCGAGTAGATAGAGATAAGCAATCCAATGACCAAGCGAAATTGAGCTCCACAGCGAATCGGCCATTTCTACTTCCGTGAATAGATCTCCGCCTGCTTGTAAGGTGTTTAATACTTGCCCGACCTCAGCAACTTCTGGGGCTGTAGTTACCGACGAAAAGAATAATTCCGCTATGCGAAATTTACCAAATGGCAATAGCAAGCTCAACAAACAGATTCCGATCAAATAATAACGGTTCCATTGAAAAAAAGAAAGACCTTTGATCACCAGAAAATAAAGGGCCGCTCCCAGCATTAGACTACAATTGACCTCAAACAGATAATAAAGTATATTATTCATGATCTTCATTCTTTTTGATGAGTTCTTCAATCTTCTGTATATCTTCAGCCGAAAGTTTCTTCTCCTTTACCATAAAAGACAGGAGGTTTTCGACGGAATCGTCGAAGTAGTTATCCAGTACCCTCGAAAATGAAAATTTTCTATATTGCATTTTCGAAATCAATGGATAGTATTGATAAGTCTTTCCAAAAGCCTTATAACCTACATAACCTTTCTTTTCCAGTATTCTAACAATCGAGGAGACTGTATTGTAAGGGATTGAATTGGTGGGATCCAAGTACTCTATGACATCTTTGACAAAGACCTCCTTTAGATGCCAGATTACTTGCATGACTTCTTCTTCTTTTTTTGTTAGTTCTTCCATAACATAAAGATGAAACTTATTTTTCAGTTATACAACTTATTTTTCAGTTTTTAAACTGGAAAATAAGTTGTATAATGAATTTCAATAAAAAAAGAATACCTAGAGGTTTATTTTTACTTCTTTAATAATCTCGAAAAAAAGAAATATGCAGCCATTAAGAAAATGATAATAACAATAAGGACGACAATCTCCTGAGCGCCTATCCCCCAGTTCATACTATTCATATCTTCCGTATATAAGTTAAATCACCCATTTTTCACAGCCATCCAGAAATGCCTGGTCTATATCTGCGCCAATCCCCGGTTCGTCCGATATATGGATTTTGTACCCGTCATATTGAATCCCACCGATGACCGGATCCTCTAGGTGCCCAACCATGCAAGTATCTAAATCAAAGAATTTGACATTGGGAGCCGCATAGGCGAAATGGACTTTAGCGGCTAATGCTAAACGAGACTCCAACATCCCCCCGATCATACAGTTAATACCATATTCCGCAGCAACGTTATTAATTCTCAAAGCTTCTTGGATCCCCCCTGATTTCGAAAACTTAATATTGATGTAATCACAGGCATCTGCTTTACAAAGTCGTTCCGCATCATGATGCGAATAGACCGACTCATCAGCCATAATTGGGACGATCGTCTCTGTGCGCAATTGAGGTAACAGTTCATCATTCCAGGTCCGCATAGGCTGCTCACAAAATTGAATTTTAAACGGTTCTAAGCCCTGTAAGGCTTCCACTGCCTCTTCGTAGGACCAGCCTTGGTTTGCATCAATCCGAATAGGCATCTCAAATCCGACCGCTTTACGAATTTCACGAATACGAGCCACGTCTGTTTTCGGATCCTTTCCCAGTTTGACCTTCAACATAACTGCCCCCTCATCCTGCAGACGCTTAGCTTTCATTGCCATCTCCTCCGGAGACGCTATACCCAGCGTTATATCCGTGGTTATCTCCCTTGTGGTTCCTTTTAAAAATTGATAAAGAGGTAAACCAGCATGTTTGGCTGCCAAGTCATGCAATGCGACATCAAAAGCAGATTTGATCGTTCGATTTCCTGCAATATACAAATCCAGTTCAGCCAGTCGTTCGGCGATGGCCAGCGGATCCTTTCCTTTCCAGATCTTAGCAAAATCACGTGCCAAAACCAGACAGGTATCCTGTGTTTCTCCCACGATCATGGGGAACGCAGAGCATTCACCGACACCGTAGATTCCAGTATCGGTATGTACACGTATAAAAGTATTCTGAGCATAATCCATGGTTCCGGTCGCAATAACAAATGGTTCCATCGGAATGCTGAGCCGGTATATCTCAATTTCAGTTATTTTCATGTCAGAAAGTTAATGAAAATTAAGATAAAAGTTGCTATCAAAAATTAGTAAAAGCAGCTTATCATATCTGTCTATATTGTTAAAAAGACACATCAACCTCTCCCAAAAACAAACAGCAGATTGTGCTGAATAACTAGCAGCTCGGCCTTCAAAACTGTCCGGGTCGCTAGATCGTACTGAACGCAACCATCTGAACATGTGGCCAACCTCAAAGCCAAGCTCCTCTAATACTCTGCCATACACATCGGTTTTTCTTCGATGGCATTGATTTCCGCTAAATCAAAATAGGTCGATACCAGATTATTGAGTACTTTAAGTTCCTTCTACGCGCAGATAGTTCTTGGGGATCAACCCTATACACAATTCTATCCATTGAGTTTCGTGTTCAGTCTTTCTAATACCCCAATATTTAACCAATTATAGAAAAACTTCATATCCAAATCCGTATTTTCGTATCATGGATATTCAGTTCAGCCCCTTCAACACTTTTATACAGAAGAATACTACAGCGCGCACACGCGATAAATATGCAGATTCTAGGATAGTGAAAATTGATGTACAGGATTGTTATATCAAGGCACGGGTAAGAGGTACCAGTACGTACAGTATTGAAATTTACTACGATAAGTTCCAAGTTTTCGACGCCCACTGTACCTGCCCGTATGATAATGGCGGGTATTGCAAACACATCGTTAATGTACTGGTAAATGCCGATCGACATTTAAGGAGCTTAGATACACAATCTTTTCTATTTCCTGAAGAAACGACCACAGAATTAAACATTACAAAAAAAGATAAAACATTTACTCTCGCTAACAGCGATATACTTACAACTCCACAATTAAGTTCGAACACTTTCCCAAAAAGTCGAAGATATAACGCGGTTAGAATGAATTTACATGCAGCTCAATACAATATCAACGAGTTAAATGGAAAAATAATTGCTTACCAAGGCTATCAGGTCCAAAACCTTAATATTAGCATCGTTCAACAAGACAATGATTTGCTCTTGACCTGTGACTGTTCCAATGACAGCAATCGAATATGTGAACACCTCGATTTTGCGGTCAGTGAAATAAAAAGAGAAAAGTTGCTCCAATTACCTTTCAACGTATCGGAACGTCATAAGATATTAGCTAACAAGGCTAAGGAGGATGGATGGAGCGAAATAAAAGACTATGATACGTTTTTTAAAATCTACATGGAGGGAAAAAAAATCCATATAGCCCCCAGAATCAATGTATTGTCCTACAATCAGTTTTTAACAAGCCGATTCAAAGAAAGAATATTTCCTGGCATTAACCTTCCTACTGAAACCAAAGAGGAATTTCAGGAGTTTATCATTATAGAAAGACAGCCTTATCAGGACTACTTCAAATTTAGTTTAGCTCAAAGCAAGGTGACTAAAAATGGAACCATGAAAGCCCCGGTTACTTTTAATAATTCACTACAGACCCGTGTCAAACGAGCACAAAGCAATGAAGAAATCGCATTTTATAGTTCATTGATGATGGGCAACTCGGAAGACAAGCGATCCTTAGGAATAGATTATTATAAAGATATTATCAAAAACCCACTAGGTTTAGAATTCTTTCTGTTATTGCCGGCCCGCTATTCAGACAAAATAAACCTTAAGCACTTACACTCATACAGGCTACAGCAATCCCCTATAAGTATAAAGATATCAGTCAAGGAAGATGGCGATTATTATCGCATTGAATGTCACATAGAGGTCGAAAGGAAAATGATAGCCTACCACGAAGTTGAGTTATTTGATTATATCTTTACCTATAAAGAAACCTTGTACTGCCTCAACAAAGAAAGCGAAAGAAATGTATTGCGATTTTTTGAAGAAAATGGCTCGCATGTCTTTATTCAAAAACACCAACTTGAGTCCTTTCAATCTGAATTTTTAGGCCCTTTAGAAAATATTGTAACAGTAAGCTATAGTTTCATTAAACCTGCATCAAAAACAATGATCAAGCAAAATGGATTTGATCAAATTAACAAACAACTGATCTACCTATCCGAACTTAATGATTTTATTTTAATAACACCAGCAGTTGCCTATGGTGACACAGAAATTCCACTACTTTCCAAGCGAACTTTATATATCAAACAGGCTGATGGCACGTGCTATGACGCTGAGCGCGATAACCTCTTAGAGCAAAAAGCCCTTGATAGTATACAAGCACAGCACAAAAGTTTTAGCGATGTACCACAGACCGAATTCTACTATCTCCATAAAAGAGAATTTCTGGACAGCGGTTGGTTCATCGATGCATTCGAAGCTTGGCGTCAAGCAGGTTTTACTATACTCGGATTTAACAAGCTAAGAAACAATGTCTATAATCAACATAAAATAACTGTAAAAAACAGTCTAAAATCCGGCATCGATTGGTTTGATATAGAAACTGATATATCCTTTGGAGACCAGCAGGTTACACTCAGACAACTACAAAAGTCTGTACTCAACAAATCTCGATATATTGAACTGAGTGATGGAACGCAGGGCATTTTACCGCAAACATGGATTGAAAAATTTGAGCGATATTTCCGTGCAGGAGAAATAAAGGAGGGCAGTATCCGCGTGCACAAAAGTAATTTTCAGCTCATTGATGAGCTGTTTGAAAACGAGATATTAACGCAGGATGTTCAGCTCGAACTCAGTCAATATCGTAAGAAACTCGCTGAATTTCATTCGATCCAACAAGTCAAGGTTCCTATAAAGCTAAAAGCCAAACTTCGGGATTATCAGAAAGAAGGGCTTAACTGGTTGAATTTTTTAAGCGAATTCAACTTTGGAGGTTGTTTGGCAGATGATATGGGCTTGGGTAAAACCATCCAGATCATTACCTACATATTGAGTCAGCATGAAAAAGGCAACATGGCTCCTAACCTAGTTGTTCTTCCGACTTCATTGTTATTCAATTGGCAAAAAGAAATAGAAAAATTCGCCCCTCATCTCAAGTATGTAACATTATATGGGAGCGGCAGAAATACAGCACAGCTTGATGTTAACAAATACCATCTTGTGCTTACCACCTATGGTACATTGTTATCGGATATTAGTTTTTTAAAGGAGCAATTTTTTAACATTATTGTCCTTGACGAATCACAAGCAATTAAAAATCCAGAGTCGAAACGCTACAAAGCTGTGAAATTATTAAATGGTAGGCAGCGTCTTGTTTTAACAGGAACTCCTGTAGAGAATAATACTTTTGATCTATTTGCGCAGCTTTCCTTTGCCATGCCAGGGTTGTTGGGTACGTCCAAGCGATTCACAACAGACTATTCCACACCTATCGACAAATTCCAAGATAGTGAACGTGCAAAAGAGCTTCAACAAAAAATATATCCCTTTGTGTTACGCCGTACAAAAAAACAGGTTGCTACTGAACTACCTCCGAAAACGGAAATAATCCACTACTGCGAAATGGGTGACGACCAAAAACGAATATATGACGCTTATAAGCTCGAATTTCAGAAATACTTAACCGGACTCAATGAAGAGGATATTCAGTCTTCGAGTCTTCATATCTTACAGGGAATAACCAAATTAAGACAGATTTGCAATTCTCCATCCCTGCTTAGCGACGAAGAATATTACGGAGAGGATTCTGCAAAGATCAAGGAGTTGATCCATCAAATAAAAGCGCTTAAAGATGCACATAAAATATTAGTTTTTTCTCAGTTTGTCGAGATGCTGGATCTTATAAAGAAGCAACTTGAACAAGCAGATATAGGATATACTTACCTCACAGGCAAGACAAAAAACAGAGAACATGAAGTTGAACAGTTTCAAGAAGATGAATCAGTACGTGTTTTTCTCATTAGTCTAAAAGCGGGAGGAACAGGCTTGAATCTTACACAGGCTGAGTATGTCTTTTTGGTAGACCCATGGTGGAACCCTGCAGTAGAAAATCAGGCCATAGATCGAGCTTACCGAATAGGTCAGCAACACAAAGTAATTGCTATACGACTCATAACTCCTGATTCAATAGAAGAGAAAATCATGGAATTACAACAGCGCAAACGTCAATTGGCAGATGAATTAATCCATACCGACAATAGCATCTTGAAGTCACTGAAAAAGAATGATTTGATTAATTTGCTTTAAATTCTATTGAGAAGCCAACGCATATTTTGTAGATTGAAGCATCGAATTATTTTGATCTATTTTTTAACAACACTTATTAATACAGTCAGGATATTTCACAGAGATAATACTTCGTTAGGGATTCAGGATTTGACCCAAGAAATATCCTACATAAAAATGTATAAAACAACAAAAACTCGTACATAAAAATGTATAAAACAACAAAAACTCGTACATATTTTTTGTAAATTTGTAGTATGAAAAGAGATTTATATCACAAACTACAGTCTTGGAAATTTAGAAAGGATCGTAAACCACTGATTATTCAAGGTGCACGGCAGGTGGGCAAAACATGGCTTATGCGCCACTTTGGAGAGGCCTCGTATCCTAAGGTAGCATATGTGAACATGGAAAGCAACCCCTTGATAAAAAATCTTTTTACAACTGACTTTGATATAGACCGCATCATCTTGGGCTTACAGATAGAAACTGGTGTTTCCATCGACGCCGACACCTTGCTAATATTTGATGAGATACAGGAAGCTCCCGAAGCCATTACTTCCTTGAAGTACTTTCATGAAAATGCACCACAATACGATATTATCTGTGCAGGCTCCCTTCTAGGAGTAGCATTGCATAGTCACAGATCCTTTCCAGTAGGCAAAGTAGAATTCATGGATCTTTACCCGTTATCATTCACAGAGTTTCTGACAGCTATAGGCGAAGACACATTGGTACAATTGCTCAACAGCAAAAACTGGTCGATGATCAACAGTTTCGCTCCCAGACTACAAGAATGGCTACGTCATTATTATTATATCGGAGGTATGCCCGAAGTCGTGAACACATTTGTAAACAATAAAAACCATGAAGAAGTTAGGGCAGTCCAAAAAAGAATATTAGCAGCTTATGAACAGGACTTTTCAAAACATGCTCCACACGACATCGTACCACGTATACGACTATTATGGAATACTATACCAGCACAACTTATAAAAGAAAATAAGAAGTTCATCTATGGCATCATACGTCAAGGTGCTCGAGCCAAAGACTATGAATTAGCCATGGCATGGCTGATCGACTGCGGTCTGATACACAAAGTGCATAATATCACTAAACCAGCGATTCCATTAAAAGCATACGAGGATTTCAGTGCATTCAAACTATTCTTGGTCGATGTAGGCCTACTTGCTGCAATGACAGATCTGGATGCCCATACATTGTTAGAAGGTAATGTCATTTTTCAAGAGTTTAAGGGGGCGCTAACCGAGCAATATGTACTTCAACAATTCATAACGCGGGACGATCTAAACATCTACTATTGGTCCCCCGATAATTCCAGAGCCGAGATAGACTTCCTCCTCCAATATAAAGGAGATGTTATCCCCGTGGAAGTGAAGGCTGAAGAAAATCTACAGGCCAAAAGCCTACGTGTCTATGTCGATAAGTTCAAACCGCAAACAGCTATACGAACATCCATGAGCAACTATAGACAAGAAGATTGGATGGTGAATATTCCCCTATTTGCAATATCTACAATATAGCAGGATATCACCTCACTTTCGCATTAAATAATCAATGCAGCACGCACTCTTTGCTTTTGACCGAATAGACCTATTTGGGGTATTAGCTCGCTAAAGTATTATTCTGACAAGATACATCATTGCGTTCACACAAAGTATCGGCTACATAAGCCTCTTATACAATACCATAACGCAAATCTAAAAAAGGATATATCGGCGTATTTCAATGCAATGCCCTGTTACTTGGACAGCTCTTGGTTGTTGAAATATACAATCATCTTGGGCGCATTAGCATATTTTATGCTATACATCGCACTTTTTCTTCGTGCTCTGCCGTGGCATATACAAATTGGCACCGATGACCGAAGCTTTCTTTTCACAAGATGGACAGACTACCTCAATATCATGATAAAGCCTTCGTTACGGACTATAGTAAGAGGATTACTCCCCAACTCGCCTTCTTTATTTTATATTCAGTTCATTATCACCTACAAGATTAAACCTATAGATCCTCTAAATTTCCAAGTGCTACAGTCTGTTTTCGAGCACTATGAAGATATGCAGGTAGACGTCGTTTCACTAGATAGAGACTTACAAGAATTTCTGACTATCGTGACCGAAGTCTACGAACTACCAGTATCAATATATACAACAGTACAGTAGTATGTATAAGGCATATAGCACACTACTCAAGAATACAGCCACACTTGTGAGTGAAGTACAAGTTTTATCCAAAATTTGGGGCAAGTTGGCAACCCTCCAAAAACATCGCGACTTATGCATTCAAAGCAGGGGTTTTCACCCCATTTCGATTAAAAACAATAAATACAATATCCATAACAAAAACATTAAAAAGAAACAATAAAATCAAAACAATCACATTTTTATTAGAATATTTATAATTTTATTCATTTTTATTCCTATATTAGCAATGTATAATATTTGAAAAGGAAAGATGATTCAACAAAGACCGAAAACGGAGGGCCTTTACGACCCTAATTTTGAGCATGACGCCTGTGGAGTAGGCTTTGTCGCCCATATTAAAGGGAATAAATCACACGCACAAGTAAAAGACGCCTTGACCATGTTGGAGAACATGGAGCATCGTGGTGCCTGTGGTTGTGATCCCGAAAGTGGAGACGGAGCTGGTATCATGATTCAGTTGCCACACGAATTTTTGTGGGAAGAATGTATCAGCTTAGGAATACAGTTAGAGGAACCGGGATATTATGGAACAGGAATGGTATTTCTTCCAAAAGAAGAAGACATGAACAAAATATGTCGGGACTTGATTGAGGAAGCGGCAGCCGAAAGGGGTATGAAATTCCTTGGCTACCGTCCAGTACCAGTCAATCGTGAAGGTATTGGACCAACAGCGCTCAGTGCCGAACCTGAAATCGTCCAATTTTTTGTTAGCAGACCGGACGGCGTTTCAAACACGGAAGAATTTGAACGCAAACTTTTTGTTCTACGTCGCCTGATCATTCAAAAAGTTAAACAGCAACAAGAATACCCTCTCCCACTTTACTTTGCATCACTTTCTTGCAAAACTATCATTTACAAAGGTCAATTAACAACATACCAAGTCGGCACCTATTACCTTGATTTACGCGATCCTCGTGTGGTATCCGCGTTTGGATTGGTACACTCACGCTTCTCGACCAATACTTTTCCTTCCTGGTCACTAGCACAACCGTTCCGTATGTTGGCCCATAATGGTGAAATCAACACCTTAACAGGTAACCTCAATTGGTTTTACGCTGGAATGCGTGCCCTTTCGTCACCTTATTTCACCGAAGACGAAATGGAAATCCTGCTTCCTATCGTTGATCGGGGCCAGTCGGATTCAGCCTGTCTTGACAATGTTGCCGAGTTGCTTTTACACAGTGGCCGTAGCCTGACACACGTCATGTTGATGTTGGTACCTGAGGCATGGGATGGTAATACCCAAATGGATCCACTAAAACGTGCATTCTACGAATACCATGCAACCTTAATGGAGCCTTGGGATGGACCTGCAGCACTATGTTTTACCGATGGTAAACATATCGGGGCAACACTAGACCGTAACGGTTTACGCCCATTACGTTATGCTGTAACTTCGGATGACCGTGTTGTCGTTGCTTCCGAAGCCGGCGCCCTTCCGATCGAAGAATCTACCATTATTAAAAAAGGCCGCCAACAGGCAGGCAAGATATTTCTCGTCGATATGGAGCAAGGTCGCATCTTAACAGACGATGAAGTAAAAGATCAATTGATCAACCAACAACCTTATAGCGATTGGTTGGACAACTATAAAATCAAGCTAGAAGAACTGGAAGAACCTCGTGTCACCTATACCTATCTTTCCAAAGAATCCGTTTTCAAATATCAGAAGACATTTGGTTTCTCCAGAGAAGACCTCGAAACAATCCTGACGCCAATGGCATTGACCGGATACGAACCAACTGGTTCGATGGGTTCGGATGTTCCGCTCGCTATTCTTTCCGATCAGCCACAACATATCTCAAGTTACTTTAAGCAATTTTTTGCGCAGGTAACCAACCCACCGATCGATCCGATCCGCGAGCGTTTGGTCATGAGCTTGGCGACCTTTATCGGTAATGCGGGCAACATCCTGATTGAGGACAAAAAATTCTGTCACTGCGTGACCTTACCTCATCCGATCCTCACATCCAAAGAACTTGAAAAATTACGTTCTATTGATACCGGATTGTTTCAGGCAAAAACCATTCAGTCCTATTTCCGTTCAGACGGAAAGCCGGGTTCGCTGGAAGCAGGTTTAGAGCGTCTATGCAGATATGCCGATGACGCTGTACGTGATGGTTTTCAGGTATTGATACTTTCGGATCGCGCGATAGATTCCAAACATGCGGCCATCCCTTCTTTGCTTGCCGTATCAGCAGTCCACCACCACTTGATCAAGACCGGTAACCGTGGTGCTGTAGGACTAGTTGTCGAAGCCGGCGATGCTTGGGAAGTACACCACTTCGCCTGCCTATTGGCTTTTGGTGCCACGGCGATCAACCCGTATATGGCACTGGCAAGTATCCGTACCATGAAGGAACAAAACACCTTGGATACTGAACTTACCTGGCCTGAGCTATCCAAAAACTACGTAAAAGCAGTTAACAATGGTTTGTTGAAAATTTTCTCCAAAATGGGGATATCAACATTGCAATCTTATCACGGAGCACAGATCTTTGAAGTACTTGGTATCGACAAATCTGTTGTTGATAAATTCTTCTGTGGCGCAGTATCCCGTATCGGTGGTATGACACTGGATGATCTGGCCAAAGAGGCTTTATCTAAACACTGGCGTGGATTTGAAAAAAGCCGTACACCACAAAACCTATTGCCGGAAGGTGGTATCTATCAATGGAAACGTCGTGGCGAAGGGCACTTGTGGAATCCAGATACCATTCACTTATTGCAGCAAGCATGCCGGACCGGAGACTATGCCACGTATAAAAAGTATGCAACCAAGATCAACGAACAGAAAGAACATATGTTTACCCTTCGTGGACTTTTGGATTTTGCTAAACATCGCAATTCCATTCCATTGGAGCAAGTTGAGCCGGCAAGTGAAATACTAAAACGCTTTGCTACCGGAGCGATGTCCTTTGGATCTATCTCCCACGAAGCACATAGTACCCTTGCCATTGCCATGAACCGCATCGGCGCAAAATCTAACACCGGTGAAGGAGGGGAAGATGAATTGCGTTATCAACCTCTTCCAAATGGGGATTCCATGCGTTCGGCAATTAAGCAAGTCGCTTCTGCGCGCTTTGGTGTCACCTCCAATTACCTGACACAAGCGGATGAATTACAGATCAAAATGGCACAGGGTGCTAAACCGGGTGAAGGTGGTCAATTACCGGGGCCGAAGGTGGATGCCTGGATTGCGAAAACCAGACACTCTACACCGGGCGTCGGTCTGATTTCCCCGCCACCACATCATGACATCTATTCCATCGAAGATTTGGCACAGTTGATCTTCGATTTGAAGAATGCGAACCGCCAAGCACGGATCAATGTCAAATTGGTATCTAAAGCCGGTGTAGGGACGATTGCCGCCGGTGTTGCTAAAGCACATGCTGACGTTATCCTCATCGCAGGTTTTGACGGCGGAACAGGTGCCTCACCGATCAGTTCGATCAAACATGCCGGATTACCTTGGGAACTGGGCCTTGCCGAAGCACATCAGACGCTTGTGAAAAACAAGCTGCGTAGCCGTGTGGTCTTACAGGCCGATGGTCAGGTAAAAACAGGTCGCGATATCGTTATTGCAACACTTTTAGGCGCCGAAGAATGGGGTGTTTCCACAGCTGCCTTGGTTGCTGGAGGTTGTATCATGATGCGCAAATGTCACCTAAATACCTGTCCCGTCGGTGTAGCCACACAAGATCCTGAATTGCGCAAACTTTTCTCCGGAAAACCTGAAGATATCGTCAACCTATTCACTTTCCTTGCCGAAGAAGTACGAGAGACCATGGCATACCTCGGCTTCCGCACCATCAATGAAATGGTAGGCCGTGCTCAGTTCCTCAAAAAACGGGAGAACATCGACCATTGGAAAGCAAAGAAAATCGACTTTACGGATATTCTCCATGTTGAGCGCAATGAACCCGGACAATCATTGTACAATACAGAGGAGCAGGATCACGGCATGGCCATGATTTTGGACTGGGGATTATTGAAACAATCCAAGCTAGCGTTGGAAAGCAAAACACCGGTCTTCGGAACGTTCAAAGTAAAAAATACGGATCGTACCATCGGCACAATGCTCTCCAATGAGATTTCCAAATTGTATGGATCCGAAGGATTGCCTGACAATACCATTAATTTCAAATTCGAAGGGTCTGCAGGCCAAAGTTTCGGGGCCTTCTCTACCAAAGGACTTTCCTTTGAATTGCAGGGCGAAGCTAATGATTATGTTGGTAAGGGCCTATCTGGCGCTCAACTTGCAATTTATCCAGTGACCGAAAGTGGCCTGATACCAGAAGAGAACATCATTATCGGTAACGTCGCACTATTCGGAGCCACTTCAGGACACCTATTTGTCAATGGCCAGGCAGGCGAGCGTTTCGCTGTGCGTAACTCCGGAGCTACTGCTGTCGTTGAGGGTGTAGGCGATCACGGTTGTGAATATATGACGGGTGGACGGGCACTGATCCTCGGCGCGACAGGACGCAATTTTGCAGCCGGAATGAGCGGTGGTATTGCGTGGATTTATGACATCAATGATGATTTCCGCGAAAACTGCAATCAGGAGATGGTGGACCTGGATCCATTGGAAAGTGAAGATGAAACAGCAATTATTGCCCTATTGAAACGTCATGTATTGTTGACTAATAGCCGTAGAGCAGATTTCATCTTACAAAACTGGGCCCGGGAGAAAAATAAATTTATTAAAGTATTCCCTAGGGAATATAAAAATGTCATTCGTCAAAAATTAGTTGAAGCATAAAATAGGAAGCACAGATCATGGGAAAAATTACAGGTTTTAAAGAATTTGAGCGCGTGCTTCCAACAAAAGAAGCTGTTGAAGGCCGTGTGCAGCACTTCAAAGAATTTAATAAAGGATATTCTGAGAATGAGCTGAATAAACAGGCCGCGCGTTGTATGGATTGCGGTATTCCGTTTTGTCATTCAGGCTGTCCACTGGGCAATGTCATTCCTGAATTCAACGATGCCGTATACGACGGTAAATGGGAAGAGGCTTATCAGATCCTGACCTCGACCAACAACTTTCCTGAATTTACAGGTAGAATATGTCCTGCTCCTTGCGAATCGGCCTGCGTATTGGGCATCCATAGCACTCCGATTACCATCGAAGAAATTGAAAAGCATATCATTGAGATTGCATTCAAAAAAGGCTATGTAAAAGCCCATAAGAGCTATTTAAAAACGGGCAAACGTGTTGCCGTGGTCGGTTCCGGGCCAGCTGGACTCGCTGCCGCAGCACAATTGAATAAAGCGGGCCATGACGTCACTGTTTTTGAACGTGACGATCAGGTGGGCGGCTTACTCCGTTATGGTATTCCGGATTTCAAACTGGAGAAGTCTGTTATCGACCGCCGGATTAATTTAATGAAAGAGTCTGGGATCGAATTTAGCGTCAATACAGAGGTAGGAAAAGACATCAGCTTTTACGAATTGAAAGCTTATGATGCCGTAGTATTGGCTACTGGATCGACCGTCCCCTGGCACATGCAGTTGCCCGGACATGAAGCCAAAGGGATCCATTTCGCCATGGACTTCTTAAAACAGCAGAACAAAGAAGTCAGTGGCATCAGCATTGATCAAGAACGCATTTTAGCGACAGATAAACATGTGGTCGTGATTGGCGACGGTGATACAGGTTCGGACTGCATTGGTACCTCCAACCGCCACCGGGCCAAAAGTATTACACAGATCGCCCGTAAACCAACACCTGCAAAAGAGCGTTTAAGAAACAATCCCTGGCCGATGGACAAAGTGACCTTCGGAACCTCCTCTTCACAAGAAGAAGGCTGTGAACGTCTTTGGGCAACGGAAACGCAAGAGTTTGTTCACGACGAAAATGGCCATGTCAAAGCGGTAAAAATTAAAGAAGTTCAATACGAAGTCGATGAATTTGGTCGCCGTACGAGACTGGGCGAATCCGAAGTTCGGGAAATTCCTGCCGATCTTGTTTTATTGGCTATTGGCTACAAACATACCGAGCAAAGACTACTGGAGCAGCTCGGTGTACGTGTGGATGAAAAAGGAAATATCCTGGCAAACGACAAAGATTACCAAACTTCAGTGGAAAATATCTTCACAGCGGGTGACTGCCGCAAAGGGCAATCCTTGGTGGTCTGGGCGATATCTGAAGGCCGGGAGTGCGCACGAAAAGTAGACGAATACCTCATGGGGTATTCCGAACTTGAAAGCAAGGATTTCTTGGCTACACACCAGGCATAATTATAAATAATAATCCTCATATAACAAAAGCACCTTAAGGTGCTTTTGTTATATGAGGATATCCGCGCCCATTACCGAAAATCTCCCTCAGGGAACGCAAAATACTCCAAGGGGAATTTACTTTGCTCTCAAGGGGATAAACTTTTCCCTTAAGAGATTGCAAAAAATTCCTAGGGGAATTTGATTTCCTCTCAGGGGGATACACTTTTCCCTTAAGGGACTACAAAAAATTCTTAGGGGAATTTGATTTCCTCTCAAGGGGATAAACTTTTCCCTTAAGGGATTGCAAAAAATTCTTAGGGGAATTTGATTTCCTCTCAAGGGGACAAACTTTTCCCTTAAGGGATTGCAAAAAATTCTTGGGGGAATTTGATTTCCCCTCAGGGGGATACACTTTTCCCTTAAGGGTTTGCAAAAAATTCCTAGGGGAATTTGATTACCTCTTAGGGGGATACACTTTTCCCTTAAGGGATTGCAAAAAATTCCTAGGGGAATTTGATTTCCTCTTAGGTGGATACACTTTTCCCTTAAGGGATTGCAAAAAATTCCTAGGGGAATTTACTTTCCTCTCAGGGGGATACACTTTTCCCTTAAGGGACTACAAAAAATTCCTAGGGGAATTTGATTTCCTCTTAGGGGGATACACTTTTCCCTTAAGGGATTGCAAAAAATTCTTAGGGAAATTTACTTTCCCCTCAAGGGGACAAACTTTTCCCTTAAGGGATTGCAAAAAATTCCTGGGGGAATTTGATTTCCCCTCAGGGGGACAAACTTTTCCCTTAAGTTCAGGCTAGCCAGCTAGACCATCTAAAATCAACCTCTACGCCATCCAAACACAGTTTGTAAGAAAATATTTATTACAAATCAATAATTATTAGGGGTAAAATTCCGCCACATGGAGTTTTCCGCTTTTTGCATTTTGGCGGAATTTTACCCCCTCACGTCCTCTCCACTGTCGTATATTGGTATCGTTGCTAGCTCAATAATTTATTTTAAACTTTTAACATTTAAAAATTATGAGTCAATCCAACTTTAGAAAAATGGAAATATCAAAAAATGCCTGACTTTATAAAACAGACATTTTTTGATATAAACCAAAATAATTATTTCAACGGCGTTTTTAATTTAATAAAATAGATGCTATTCTTATCAACGGTTTTTATCGCCGGTAATATCTTCGATTTATAAATCCCCTCTCCCGTAACGCCAAAATCATCGTCGTTACATACAGCGATTAAAGATGAATTAATAACAGCCAATCCTTCGGCTTTGTCATGCGGATATAATTCTTTGATATCCTTCATTAAATCAGCCACCAAAGTTTTGGTAACAGGCTTAATATTATATTTCGCTAAGGTGGCAGCATCTTTTAGTTCTTCAACACTCTTACCATCAAAAATTCTCCCTTTTTCACCGTTATTATCATCAGAAATATCCGTTGCACCCGCAAGATCTATCTGATAGATTTTTTTGAATACATCACCACGTGTTTCTTCTGTCGCATATGCTCCGTCACGTTCCAGCACAATAAAAGTGGAATTGGACACCGCGGCAATTTCACTGACAGCCTGTAGGTCAGACCGTTCCATCATATACACGTACTGCTTGGTATTTCCAGTTGCGATATCCATGGTGACAATGCGGATAATCAAGGAATTCTTCACCGCATCCTTGGATGGATTATAGAGTGGAAATTGCATAATACCGACCAAAGTCTTTCCATCCGGTGTAATGGTCAATCCCTCCATTCCACGATTTGGTCGACGTTTGGCAAAGACCAAGGGTAATTTCTTTCCTGTTGTCCAAGGATTGATCCGCTCAATCTCCTTTCCGGAAGCATCAAAGTGAACGATATGTGGTCCATATTCATCACTTACCCACCAAGAACCGTCAGCGGCTCTTGCCAAGCCCTCCGAATCGATGCCATCTTCGCTCTTTCCCAAATCCTTTCCATTCGTATCCAAAGCTTTCTCTCCCGAACCACCTTTACCCTCAGGGTTCGGCAAGCCGTTCAATTTTACACCGTTTTTATTCTTTAATTCAATCGCAGACTCAAAAACCAGCACATTATCCTTTAATCGAAATTTACCGATCTGAGGGGTAAACATCGGGTTAGCAAAAACTTTACTATCTTTTTCTGTACCATCAATATTTGGCCCGCGATCTGTTAAGAGGTAAAACACGGTCTTATCATTCGGATCCTGAACCATGGAAGAGCCGTACCCGCCATTATATACCTTTACCTCACCAATCGTACCCAATACTTTTGGATCCATGGCTACAGCCTTATCCGGGTAAGTTAAATTGACAATCGGATCAATGATCTTTGATACATCATCCTTACTGCAGGAAGCACACAAAAGAGCAATCCCCAATACACTGTATAATCTTTTCATAATTTATTCTATTATCCTGCAAACATAAACCTCGCATATTAGGGCATCATTAACAAACGTTTAAATAACTTACATCCACCGACCAAATCATAATGACAAATAAAAATAGATTGGCTTTATGGAATTTCGTTTTTCATTGCATCAAAGAAAAAATAGACAAAGAAAAGATGAATCGTTGTTGATGGGGGGATACAAATGAAACAGCCTAAGACTGTGTGAATGCCCGAAAGAAACAATGAGCTGATGATTAAAAAAACGGACTAAAAGCGTCCATTGATACCGATAAGACCAGACAAGTATGCCGCGGAAGGCAGCCTGAATATGTTAAAAAACAAAATAATTGATAAGCAAATCATTTCAAAGATGAAAAAGACAATATTAGCCCTCCTCACCCTATTGGTATTTTCCAATGTGGATACAAAGTCTCAAATAAAACCCACCCGTGAGGTGCCCAGCTTAAAAATAAAAAATGAGCAAGGTGTAGACGCAGCAAAACTCGTCGACCTAAAAGTAGCAGTCAATATTTTTGGAAATATTGCAAACACATCAATGACCATGACTTTCGAAAACACGTCAAATCGGGATCTTGAAGGTGAACTTACCTTCCCGATGCCCGAAGGTGTCTCCGTCAGCGGCTATGCCCTGGATATCAACGGAAAACTACGTCAGGCGGTACCTGTGGACAAAAATAAAGGAACCGAAGTTTTTGAAAGTATAGAAACACGACGAGTAGACCCCGGGCTGCTTGAAAAAGTTGAAGGAAATAATTTCCGGACACGTATCTATCCTTTGCCTTCAAAAGGACGGCGTACCATTCAGATTAGCTATTCCGAGAACCTAACTCCAGAATCCGATCAGGCATTATACTATTATTTGCCTTTGAACTATAATTCCATTATTGAAAATGTTGAGCTGAACATCAACGTTTACCAAGGGAATAAAAAGCCGAGCTTTACTGAACAGCCTGATGGATCCTTGGCATTTGCTGAACAAAACCATAACTATGCTGCCACATTACGCAAGCAACAGTTTAAATCCTCAAAAAATCTCGCAATTAAACTTCCTTTAAACGAAAACGCCACCTCAGGATTAAAACAATCCAACCAGGATGGCAGTTTTTACTTTCTAGCCAATGCGAAATTGGAAATACCTAAACAGACACAAAAAAAATGGGGCAACAGCCTCGCCATTATTTGGGATCGTTCACTAAGTTCAAAAAATAGAGATCTGGAAAAAGAGTTCAGCCTCCTGGATCAGTTTTTCAATGAAAATCAGAATATATCAGTGGATCTAGGCTATTTAGATATTCGTTTCAGCAAAGCCCGCACTTTTCAGATTAACAAGGGAAACTGGACAGAATTGAAGGATTACCTGAAACAGACTGTTTATGACGGCGGTACCGATTATAGCCAAGTAAAGAGCGGAGTTCTACATGGCGCAAATTATCTCTTTTTCAGTGACGGACTTTCTACATTTGGCCAGGGCAAAATTGTACTTGACCAGCCTACTTATTGCATTACCTCCTCAACCAGCTCAGACTATGCCAATCTCAAACAGATTGCCCAGACTCATTATGGGAAAATGGTCAATTTGACAAATACGACGATCACGCAAGCCTATAACATGCTAAATTCGATCGATCAACTCTTTTTGGGAATAAAAGAACAATATGCTTTTACCGAAATCTATCCCGAAAAAGGCTCACCTATTCAATCCTATTTCTCTGTTTCGGGACTTGGTAAAAACAGTGATGCAAAAG
The DNA here is from genome assembly GCF_003071065.1 of Sphingobacterium athyrii. Lineage (GTDB taxonomy): Bacteria > Bacteroidota > Bacteroidia > Sphingobacteriales > Sphingobacteriaceae > Sphingobacterium > Sphingobacterium athyrii. The sequence goes on from NZ_QCXX01000007.1 coordinate 224,180, forward strand.
AAATCACACTTTTAATTGGTGATGGAACAGACCAAATTAAAGAAATCAAAGTTCCATTAAAGCCTGACAATGGCGAGATTGATCTGCAACAGATCTGGGCGCAGAAGAAAATAGAGGCATTGGACATCCAATATGAAGACCACCGTGAAGAGATTGAAGCGATCGGAAAACAGTTTGGCATTGTCACCCGGAATACAAGTTTAATCGTACTTGAAAATGTGGAAGATTATATACGCTATGCAATTACACCACCAGCAGAACTGCTTCCCGAATTCAATCGACTCAAAAAAGAAGAACGTATAGAAAAAGAAGAGCGTGTGGCGGATCTATTATCTCAGGCCCAAAGTATCACCGAGCAACTCCAATCTTGGTGGAATACCGACTTTCAGCAAAAAACGAAATACCCACAACGGGAGCGATCAGGTCGGTCGACTCATACAACTATTGTTGCTCCCCCAATACCGTCTCGTCCTTCGGCAAGCCCATTGGCTACACCCGCGGTCGTGGAATCCAGATCAGCAGAAGGTGCCACAAACAAGAGCCTGTCTGTGTCCGCCAATTCAAGAGCAGCTAACGCAGCAGTCAGCGCTCAGGAGGAAATGGTTAGTAAAGATGAACTTATGGAAGCCGTCACAGTAAATGCTGTTCAAGCACTAGAAGAGCGAGTCGCTGGAGTACAAGTAACGAATCCCCGCAATCAGGTATCTGGAAAAATAAGTATTCCCGAAATTAAGGAAGACAATACTTACCTAAAGGAGCTTAATCAAGCCAAAGATCCTTACAAAAGCTATCTTCAGCTTCGGGATCAGTATATGGGTACACCAACGTTCTATTTTGATGTCGCCAATTTCTTTTTCAAAAGGGGAGATAAACAAAAAGCATTGCTTATCCTGAGTGCCATGGCAGACCTGCAAATTGAAAATGCTGACCTTTATAAAACCATTTCATACAAACTCAGGGAATGGGGAGACGTCGACAACGCGTTGTACATAACCGGTAAAGTATTAAAATGGCGACCAATGGATCCACAGAGTCATCGTGACTACGCCTTAGTATTACAGGATAAGGGCCGTTACAACGAAGCCTTGGAAGAACTTTATGGCATCTTGATACAAAGCTATTCAGCGGAAGCCGCAAATAGAGATGATGGCATTGAAGAAATCCTTGTCATGGAGATCAATAACCTCATTAAACTTCAGAAAAACGCAACTGCAAAAGTTGCTGTGGAGAAAAAGCTGATTGCCGACCTACCCGTTGACATGCGCGTAGTCATCAACTGGAATTCCCAAAACACCGATATCGATCTTTGGGTAACTGATCCAAACGGGGAAAAATGTTTCTACAGCAACCCCGCTACAGCAATTGGGGGTCGTCTTAGTAACGACTTTACCGGAGGCTACGGTCCAGAACAATTTTTATTAAAGAAAGCGTTAAAAGGAAAATATAAAATAGAAGTTGATTTCTACAACGATAGTTCGCTGACCTTGGCCGGTCCCGCTGCTGTTCTGGCAGAAATCTACACCTATTATAGTACTGGGAGACAGGAACGTAAACTCACGACGATTTACCTTGACAGGGATCAGGAGAGAAATGTTCTGGTAGGTGAATTTGCCTTTTAATTTGCCCGACAATTGAATTCTTGGTATGGTGAACAATCAAGGCGAACCACTGTCAGGAACAGGAATGTGTACAACAAAAGATTACCGGGTTGTCCAAAAAGACAGACTGCCCGGTAATCTTTAATGTAATTTTCGGATGATAAGATCTTTCTGTCTCTTCTCCAATTTTGTTTTCACATAAGGGTAGGTAAACACCGCACCTAGAACGATACAAGCTCCGAGATAAAATCCGCCGCTCATGGTTTCTTTCTGTCCAAAGATCAACATGGCCAAAAGTATTCCATAGACAGGCTCCAAATTCGTCGTCAATGCAACCGTAAAAGCCGATAGCTCTTTCATGACCGCTACCCCCATCACATAGGCAACCGCCGTACAGACTACCCCCAACAATAAAAGGTAAATCAGATCCTGCTGTCCCAATTTCATCTCAGCATTGAAATCCCCAGTAAAAAACATCAATATACTGATCCAAAAACATGCACCCAGCATTTCGTAAAATGTGATCAATGTCGGACTCGATTTCTTAACCATCCTTGCATTGGCAATGGAAAATATACTGGCGCAAAAAGCACAGCCAAGCCCCGCCAGTAAGCCGACCAAATAATGCGTTTCAAAGGAAAATATGGTATAAATCCCCACGATGATCACCAAACCAACCACAATGTCCAATAGCGCGATCCGCTTTTTATTGATAATCGGTTCCAATATTGCCGTAAACAATGTCACCGAAGATAAAGTTACCAACGTGACCGAGACAGTAGAGACTTTGATGGAATAGAAAAATAAAACCCAATGTAGACCAACCACGGCCCCCACCATAAAAAACTGAAGAAACTGTTTTTTGGAAACTACTATCGTTTGTTTGGTCAACAGGAAATAGGCCAGCAAAGAAATGGAAGCTATCGCCACGCGGTACCAAACCAAATGAATCGCAGAAACAGAAATGAGACTCCCTAGAATCCCCGTAAATCCCCAAATCAGGATTGTTAAATGCAGAATTAAGATATTCCGATTTAGATGAATTTTGGACATATTCAATAGAATATAAATTATTTGTAATGGCAATGAAAAATCACCATGCGCAGCACTTATTTTCCCTTTTTTTGTAAGCTGCTTAAGTTGATGATCGTAATCGGAGTTATTTTGGCGCCTTTACAGCCAGATAAATTGCGACCAATAAAAAAGTCACATTTGGAATCAATACCGCAATTATCGGCGGCAATCCGCCTTTCAGTGAAAACATGGTGGCAAATTGGATAAAAACAATATACGTAAAACTTAAGCCGATTCCGACACCAAGACTTAAACCGATCCCACCTCTGACTTTCTTGGAGGAAAGCGCTACCCCCATGAGCGTCAGAACAAATGCTGAAAATGGGTAAACATAGCGTTTATATTTTTCCAGCAATAAGTCATTCATTACCCCCGTTCCCCTCGTTTCTTCTTTATGGATTCGGATATTGAGTTCTCGCGTATCCATGGCAGTAAACATATTATCCCTTAACTCAAAATCAGAGGGCTTCATATCCAATGTCGTATCTTTGACTGTCCCTTTGTCCATTCGCTCGCGTAAGCCATTGATAATACGGTTGGTGTATCCCTCTATTTTCCATTTCGTCGCCACTGAATCCCAAGTAATACGGTCTGCCATCATCTTCTCCTTCAATGTATCCCCTTTGAAAATCTCCAGGACGAAACCATAGCCAGTCTTGGTAGCATTGTCAAAATTGTCAATATACACGTAACTGTTTTTATCCAGCTGCATATGTGTTGATACCCGGGAGTTATCCTTCAACGGTTTCACATAGATATTCTCAAAATCCACCTTCATTTTATTGGTATGCGGAATAATGAATATATTGAATATGAAAGATACAGCAAAGATTATTGTTGCAGCAATCATATAAGGCCGCAACAAACGGTTGAAACTATAACCCGCACTTAATATCGGGACAATCTCGGTCTGATCCGCCATTTTCGAAGTGAAAAAGATCACCGCGATGAAGTTAATTAACGGACAGAGAAAATTAAGATAGAATGGAATAAATCCGGCATAATACTCAAAGATAATCTTATCCAGTGGTGCTTTGTATTTCAGAAAATCGTCCAATCTTTCGGACACATCAAAGACGACCATAACCACGGTGAATATCGCCATCGTGAACACAAATGTTGTCAGGTACTTTTTGATGATGTAACGATCGATTAACGAAAGCATAGTTTTAGATTTGAGTATTAAGATATGAGATTTGAGACTCTACTTCTGCAAGCCCCGAGGCTCACATACTTTATCTATGTTTTATTTTTTTATGTGACTCCATTACAAACGTTGATCCAAAATTTTCACCATTTTATTTTTCCAGTCATAGAATGTACCGTCTATGATTTTCTCCCGGGCTTGATTGACTAGCCAAAGATAAAAATGTAAATTGTGTAATGAAGCAATTTGTGCACCTAAAATTTCCTGTGATTTTATCAGATGCCGTAAATACGCTTTTGAATAGAACTGATCTGCATGTAAGTCGCTTTCTGCTTCAATAGGCGAAAAATCATCCTTCCATTTTTCATTCTTAATGTTGATGATCCCGTTTTGTGTAAAAAGCATACCATTTCTTGCATTACGCGTTGGCATGACACAGTCGAACATATCAACTCCCAAAGCGATATTTTCCAGGATATTCACAGGAGTACCTACTCCCATCAAATAACGCGGTTTTTCTTTAGGCAAAATATCACAAACCACTTCGGTCATCGCATACATTTCTTCTGCCGGTTCACCCACGGACAATCCTCCGATTGCATTTCCGTCCCGGTTAAAGGAGGCTATTGTTTCTGCGGATTTTATTCTTAAGTCTTTGTAAACTGAGCCTTGTACAATAGGAAATAAGGTCTGATCATATCCGTAAAGTGGATCCGTGCTATCAAAACGATCTACACATCGCTTCAACCAACGGTGAGTCATATCCAATGAACGACGTGCATAACCATAATCACAAGGGTAAGGCGTACACTCATCAAAGGCCATGATGATATCCGCACCGATAATACGCTGCGTATCCATCACGTTTTCTGGCGTAAAAAGATGTTTTGAACCATCAATGTGAGAACGGAAAGTTACTCCTTCTTCTTTAATCTTACGCACTTCCGTCAGGGAGTACACCTGATAACCACCAGAATCGGTCAAAATCGGACGATCCCAGCCGTTAAACTTATGCAATCCACCAGCTTTATTCAATACGTTCAATCCCGGACGCAAATAAAGATGATAGGTATTCCCCAAAATAATCTGTGCTTCAATATCATTTTTCAGCTCATGCTGATGAATGGCCTTCACCGTACCGGCGGTGCCAACAGGCATAAAGATGGGAGTTTGAATGGGACCGTGTGCAGTTTCGACAACACCCGCACGTGCTTTTGATAGTGTATCTTGTGCTTGTAGCGTAAATTTCATTAATATTTTCCTCTAAGACTAATTTCATTTTAGTAGACAGACTTTCGCATGTATTTTTCCCAATAATATGGGCAAGACTGTTTTCAACAACGGAAATATGGTTCCGCTTACCAGTATGTTTACGCCCGTCCTTTCCTAAAATATGTTGCAAAAATACTACAAAAAGATTTGCAAACAGGATGTTTCAGGAATAAATTATCATTTTCCTTTATAAAAAGATTATGAATGCGCTTATCTTTGTGGGCTATGCTTGACCTACATGTATTTTTGGCCAATCTTCCATATATTATATTTGGAATATTAGGTCTTTTCCTATTGGCACAATTATATTACATCTTATTTGTTTACAGCAAATTAAGTAGGTACCAAATTGAAGCTTATCAAGAGGGAACGGATCTCCCGGCAATATCTGTTATTATCTGCGCGCACAATGAGCAGGATAATCTGCGTGAATACTTGCCCAGTATCCTTGAGCAAGATTATCCCAATTTTGAGGTTATTGTTGTCAACGATTTTTCAACCGACGAAACACCATGGATACTCCAGGAATTTGATGAGCAATATGCCCATTTAAAAATTGTCGATATCAAAGAGCATATCCGATTGAAGCATGGCAAAAAATTCGCGGTAAGTATGGGGATCAAGGCTTCAAAACATCAGACTTTGGTATTTACCGATGCAGATTGTGCTCCTCAATCTAATCAGTGGTTGAAAGAGGTTGCATCGGCTTTTAGGCCGGAGACCGAAATCGTATTGGGCTATTCGCCTTATTTTAAAAAAAGAAGCTTACTCAATTTGCTGATTCGGTTTGAAACGAGCCATACCGCAATGAGCTATTTATCCTATGCGCTCAAAGGAGACGCCTATATGGGCGTTGGCCGAAACATGGCCTACAAAAAAGATCTCTTCTTTCGCAACAAAGGATTCGCAGCCCACATGCATGTCAAATCCGGTGACGACGATCTTTTTGTCAACCAAAATGCCACCGCAACCAATGTCAATATCGTCCTCGCACCAAGCGCTATTGTCTACTCGGCTCCCAAAACAACCTGGAAAAGCTATTATAAACAGAAAGCAAGACATTCGGGAGCCTCCACCATTTATAAAAAACGTCACCAGCGCATGCTGGGTACACAGCTGGTATCCGCGGCATTGTTTTACCTAACCTTGATTGCTGTTGCGATTGCTTTTCCTACGTTCTGGTACGTTCCGCTTACAGCTTACCTGCTCAGACTATTCGCCCAATGGGCCGTTTTTTCATCTATTTACAGGAAACTCGAAGTGAAAGAACTGATTTGGTGGCTTCCGCTGGTAGACTTCATCTACTATTTCTATATTTGTATCAATGGTTTGTTCAGCCGAAAAAAGAAAAAAATAAGCTGGAAATAATTCACCCCTTTAAAAAATCACATGTTGAATCCTACAGTCGATATCATATACTCCTATTTTCCGAAATTAACGGATATACAAAAAGAACAGTTTGCCAAACTTGCAGACCTCTATACTTTTTGGAATAGTCAGATCAATGTAATTTCACGTAAGGACATTGATAGCCTATATCTTCATCACGTATTACATTCATTGGGCATCGCCAAATTTGTTCAGGAGTTGACTCCGGGAACACAGATTTTGGATGTCGGTACCGGCGGTGGATTTCCGGGCATCCCCATGGCGATCCTTTTTCCGGACGTCAAATTCCACTTAGTCGATTCGATCGGAAAAAAAATCAAGGTAGTCCGTGAAGTCGCCGCGGGATTAGGCCTTAAAAATGTTGAAGCCGACCATATTCGCGCAGAACAATTGGACGACAAATATGATTTTGTCATCTCGCGGGCAGTAACCAGACTTGGAGAATTCACTCCCTGGATCCGAAACAAATTCGCAAAGAAAGATAAAAACGGAATTCCGAACGGAATTCTTTATCTAAAAGGTGGTGACCTGAGCGAAGAAATCAAAGAATCCAAACTAAAAGCTGAATTGTACCCGCTCTCGGGCTACTTTAAGGAAGAGTTTTTTGACACAAAATATTTGGTATACGTACCGATGTAATCAAAGTTTAGCATTATCCATAGGCAGTTGGAGCCGCCTGTGGATAATGGTTACAGAATCCAGGTAATATTTTAAGCACTTATTCATATAAGCTATCTTTTCATAGCGATCATTTTCATAAAACCAGGTTAAAGAAGGCTCATAGTATATCCTAAATTTATTCAACGAATCTCCCGACAACTTACTGTATTCCTTCGTCAACGCATACCACTCCTCACGAATTAAATCCTGTTGGTAAGTTTTTTCAAACTCACGTTGAAGTTTCCTCGCATTCCGCCCTTTTCGGCTGAATTTATTGTAAAGTTTGTTAAGATTGACAGCGATCCCTCCTTGATGTGGCAATGTGACCATATTCTTGGTATCGCCCCAAAAATAGATAGATTTATATTCTTCTTTTTTTTTGTCCAGTTTCTCCTTGGCCGAAAGGTTTTCACGAATGATCTTAGCCGTATCCAGTTTAAGCGTATCTTTTCCATTCTTCTTCACGGTATCCTGCAAAATAATCTCTTTAGGTAGCGCAAAGACCTGCCGATCAAAGGCCAAATAGATGCAAAGAGCGATTAAAAATAAGAAACCAATACGTGCCATATCTATCATTGATTATCCTAAAATAATCAACGTCAGATAAGAGCAAAATAATTTTAACGATCTTTAACTTATAAGAATTATTGGCTAAGCTCTTTTTTGATTTCCTCCCCGATCAGGTTAATCTCTTCATCCATTCCAAACATCGGCAATTCGGTTTCAGGATTTAGTTTTAGCCAAGTGGTATCGGTATCCTTTATAATTTTCACATATTCCATTCCATCTTTAAAGATCACATAGGCATCTTCCTCTTCCGGAAAGACAGAATAAATTATATCGCCCAATTCTATATCAAAAGGTTCTTTCATTTCCATACTAAAAATATTGTTAATTCAACAAAGCTACCAAATCAAAACATTCTTCCCAAAAACAGCCTCAAATTGTTCCCCCAAAAGGAACGATTCTGAAATCAAAACGCTCATCTATACGATAGCGCAAATGCGGTTCCAGAACTCAATTTATCAACAATCAATGATCGTGCGATACACGACCAGCAATACGATCTCCGAGCTAGGGCTTATCAGTGGAAACAGCACCGCTAATGTTTGCGGAAAATGGCCACAAAATCAAATGATTAATTCTAATGAAAAGCGCTACAAGATTTATAATTTTTCACTATATTTAAAGTACCCAATTATGAAATTAATCTATCCCATAGCTTTGACTAAGATCAAGGGCATTGGCCCTAGAACAGCGCGTAATATCATGGATCATTGCGACAACTTAGCGGATTTCTTCTCTTACTCAAAAAAAGAACTGATGCAGATCCCGGGGGTGAAGGCATCTATCGCCGATGCTGTCCTTAACAAAACTTACCTGTCAGCCTGCGAAAAGGAACTTGCTTTTATCGACAAACATCAGATTAAAGCGCTATGGATCGAAGATAAGGAATACCCCGATAGACTAAAACAATGTGATGATGCCCCCCTCATGTTATACTACAAGGGAAATGATGTGCTCAACGCAACAAAAGTCATCAGCATCGTCGGGACAAGAAATGCGACACATTATGGGCAGAAAATATGCGAGGACCTAATCCGTGACTTAAATGAAGACCGGGACACGCTGATCGTCAGCGGACTAGCCTATGGCATTGATGCCCTGGCACACCGCAATGCCTTAAAAAATAATATCCCGACCGTTGCTGTACTGGCTCATGGACTGGATCGGATATACCCAGCATCTCATCGCGAACTCGCATCAAAAATGCTCGAAAATGGAGGACTATTAACCGAATTCACATCGGAGACCATACCGGAACGAGTCAATTTTCCAATGCGTAACCGCATCATCGCCGGGATGGCAGATGTTACTATCGTGGTAGAAGCAGCAATTAAGGGGGGCGCATTAATTACAGCCGAAATAGCGAATAGTTATAACAGAGACGTATGTGCCTTTCCGGGATCCATATACGAGAAGAGCAGCGAAGGAACCAATTATCTGATCAAAACAAATCGCGCCCACATGATCAGACATGCAGAAGATCTCGCCTATGTCATGAATTGGGAAATCAGTAAAAAAAACGACGTAAACCAGCAGTTAGCCCTCCCATTGAGTTTGACTAAAGACCAGGAGAGCCTTTTCAATCTCATTCACCAAAACGGACAACTGGAACTTGATCAAATGATCAAGCTGCTCAACTGGCCGCAGAGTAAGCTGGCCCTGGTCTTATTGGAACTGGAAATGCAATCGCTGATCCGCTCGCTCCCCGGAAAAGTATATAAATCAGAGGGCAGTCTACAATGGTAACCAAATGAGTTATCCAATAAATACAAGAAAATAAATTCATTCAGATCAAATTCTATATTAAGCAAGCATAACACTAAACCGATTATTAATGAACGACAACAGCACAAAGAGCATCTGGAAAGTCATCGGCGCCTCATCCATGGGCACACTCATTGAGTGGTATGACTTTTTTATTTTTGGAAGTCTCTCCATCGTAATTTCAACGAAATTTTTTCCTGCCGACAATCCCACAGCGGCCTTTCTATCGACATTGGCTACCTTTGCCGCCGGATTTGTCGTACGCCCTTTTGGGGCATTGTTTTTTGGTCGCTTGGGCGATATCATCGGCCGCAAATACACCTTTATGGTAACACTGATGCTGATGGGTGGCGCGACCTTTCTGATTGGTTGTATTCCAAGTTACGAAACGATCGGTTTTTGGGCACCATTGATTGTTTTGATCCTACGGCTTTTGCAAGGACTCGCGCTGGGCGGCGAATATGGGGGTGCAGCGACTTATGTCGCCGAACATGCTCCTTTGGGGCAACGTGGCTATTGGACATCCTGGATACAGACTACTGCTACCTTCGGCTTATTTATCTCCCTTGTGGTGATTCTTTTAACCAAAAGCTTTCTGAGTGAGACGCAATTTGATAGCTGGGGATGGCGCGTTCCTTTCCTGCTCTCCTTAGTAATGGTATATGTTTCATACCTCATCCGTAAAAAAATGAAGGAATCACCTGAGTTTAGCAAAGCGAAAGCAGAAGGTAAGACAAGTACCAACCCGCTAAAAGAAAGTTTCGGAAATCGGTATAACCTCAAATTTGTTTTACTAGCCTTATTTGGTGCGGCGATGGGACAGGGAGTCGTTTGGTATACCGGTCAATTCTACTCCATGAGTTTCATGAAAACGGTCATGCACCTGCAATCCGATCAGGCAGATACCATTTTAGGTATTGCGTTATTGTTAGGCACTCCATTTTTTGTCGTTTTCGGATGGCTTAGTGACAAAGTTGGCCGCAAGTGGATTATGCTGGGTGGTATGCTCCTGGCGGTGCTAACCTATCGCCCTATTTACGAAGCGATGTATCAGCTATCAAATGTTCAGCAAAAAACCAAGCTCAACGAAACTACAGTACCTAGCTCCCAACAAAATTCTACCATCATTACGATCACAAAAAGCCAGTATGCCGATGGGACAGAAATGAGCAGTTCAAAAATCCAGCATCAAGAGGGCGAGCTTAAAGGAAAAGAAACGGTCAAAACAACCGTACATTTAACAGGCAAAAATTACATACTGCTCGTTGCCCTTATATTTATCCAGGTTATCTATATTACGATGGTTTACGGACCTATTGCAGCATTTTTAGTAGAACTATTTCCTGTAAAAATTCGATATACCTCCATGTCTTTGCCCTATCATGTGGGCAACGGTATATTTGGAGGGCTCCTTCCGGCAGTTTCCACTTACCTCACCACAAATGCAGAAGCCTCGAATACGCCACAGTTTTATTTGGCGGGATTAGGGTATCCTATCCTTATTGCTGCAGTCTGCTTTATTATCGGTAGTCTATACATCAACAACAAATCAACACCTCCGAACCATGAATAATCTGAAAAAACTTCTCGGTATAGTATGGATCATGCTAGCCATATACACGGCATATTTTTCCATTTTTGAATTGGCATTACCTAAGATTGCTACAGGACACCAAGAGGATCTGGTCTTTGGTATCATTATACTCTGTATCTTAACGCCGATCATTTCCCTCGGTTTGGGGCTGTTTGGCTACTATTCTTTGCTGGGCGAGTACGACAAAAAGAAGATGTAATGCATTAAAAAAGCAATCATGGCCATCTTAACGGATTATTTATACCAGTAAGATGGCCTTTTGAATAATTTATTCTGATGAGAATCAGTACAGTAGGAGAAAAAGGCATTTTTTCTTTCCTAAAACTATTTTTTTTTCTACTTTTGTGCTGGGTAAGTCTTCTACGACCAGCTCCCATTGACTCCCCCAGGTTGGGAACAAAGCAAGGGTATTTGGTTGAGCGGTGCGATAGAAGTAGCTTACCCTTTTTTTGTGCCCAAATTTTTGATCAGGGATCGTCCTCAACCCCAGCCGCCCCAATTTAGCCCGACAATATGCTCTCAAATCGCGTGTCTTATCCGCCGACCAGCATCCCTACCAAACGAAACAATTGATTTACTGCCCTTTACATTCAACACAATTATAATTGTATATAAAAGCATTTTTATCTAAGTTTGTAATCGAATAAGAACTATCGTATGAGTTGGTTTAAAAGAGAAAAAGCTGGTATTAGCACAGCTACCGCTAATAAAAAAGAAGCACCGGATGGCATGTGGAACAAGTGTCCCACGTGTAAAAAACCACTGTTGCATCTTGAACAAGTAGAAAACGACTATGTTTGTCAATATTGTGGCCATCATTTAAGAATTGGCTCCAAAGAATATTTTTCAATTTTATTTGACAATAACGAATTTACTGAACTATTCCCCAACCTAAATTCTGGTGACCCGCTGGAATTTTTCGATTCAAAACCATACCCTGAACGCTTAAAAGAAAGTCAAGCAAAAACAGGCCTTAAAGATGCGATACGCTCTGGTCACGGTAAAATGAATGGCCAGGATATTGTGATCGCTTGTATGGACTTTAGCTTTATCGGCGGATCGATGGGATCTGTCGTTGGAGAAAAAATCGCACGCTCCATTGATTACTGTATCGAGCATAAAATTCCTTTTATGCTGATCTCAAAATCAGGTGGTGCACGTATGATGGAAGCCGCATTCTCTTTGATGCAAATGGCAAAAACTTCAGCCAAATTAGCATTACTGGCACAAGCAGGACTTCCTTACGTATGTCTATTGACCGACCCGACCACCGGCGGAGTAACAGCCTCTTATGCCATGCTAGGCGATGTTAATATTGCTGAACCCGGCGCGTTGATCGGATTTGCCGGCCCTCGTGTTATTAAAGAAACAATCAAAAAAGACCTTCCTAAAGGATTCCAGACATCTGAGTTTGTACTTGAACATGGATTCTTGGATTTTATCGTTGACCGTAGACAATTAAAAGACAAAGTGGCCACTTATCTCAAATTAGTCGGATAAAACGTAAAATTTAAATATACAAAAAGGCTCTTAACATGTTTTAAGAGCCTTTTTTATGCAATCTAAATGCTTGATCGAGTCAATTATATGTATTGCCAAAATGCCCAGATCTTTCTTTTGGATAAGTAGGCAGGATCATCTTCGTGACGATAAGCTTCCCGTTCAAAGGAAATCTGGTGGTAAGCTTTGTCAAAATCGTGAAAACGGGCAAAGCGAACCACAAATTCACATAAATACCAGAGATAAAAAAACACAATCCCCAGTTCCAGGGCTTGCCGCAAGTGGATACGCTCGTGGCGGATCAGCTCCTTGTTATCTTTAAAAAATGCATGTTTCAGAAATATAATCGGAAAAATAGTAATTGCATCGGCTTTCCCAAAAGAGAATAAATTTGTCCAAAATTTGCTAACGATAATCATCCGATCTGTCCATATAGGTTTCAACGTCAGTCAAACTTAGCTAATTTAGTCCTTATTTACAATGCGCATCCTAGCGCCACAACAACTTGCCATGTCCCAACCCCAAAGCGGCTAAGACCATATATAGATCAGAACTTCAATTACCGGCTCTCTTTCACCGCTTTGTTTCCCGGCTACCTAAAATAAGAAACCGCAAAATTTCTTTTTGAATTGGAATTTTTATTAAGTTTGCTATAGATTAATTGCGATGATATGCCGTACAAAGAGCGTGAAATAAATAAATTGTATTATACAATGGGGGAAGTTACAGAGATGTTTGATGTAAATGCATCCCAGATACGTTTTTATGAGCGTGAGTTTGACATTCTTCAACCCAAGAAAAATAAAAAGGGCAACCGACTCTTTACGCAGGAAGATATCGCAAACCTCAAAATCATCTTCAATCTGGTAAAAGAAAAAGGATATACGCTACAAGGTGCAAGAGATTATCTCCGTGACAACAAATCCGAGGCAAAAGAAAATCAACGTGTTGTGGATTCTTTAGAACGCCTGAAGAGCTTCTTGCTGGAAGTACGTGACTCGTTATAGGAATATCTGTGTATCCATCTTAAGGCCATCGTCGTAGCACGCCCCTTTAGAGATTGATGGACTATCTCCCCTTGAGCTCAATCACTTCAAGGTTTTCAATCTTATCCTTATTGATCTCAAAGCGCATAAGCGTTCTTACTTTATGCCAACCATGTTTGCCTGCAGCACCTGGATTGAGATGAAGACAACGGATTTTCGGGTCAAAAACAACCTTGAGGATATGGGAGTGCCCGGTGATAAACAATTTTGGCGGATCAGCCAATAGGCCGGCCTTGATTCGAGGAGCATACTTCCCCGGATAGCCCCCAATATGGGTTATAAAAACCTCCACCTCCTCACAGGTAAATCTTAAATCTTCAGGAAAACGCAAACGAAGATCTTTTCCGTCAATATTTCCGTACACCCCACGCAAAGGTTTAAAAGCTTCTAGTTGGTCCGCAATAGCAGCGTCACCGAAATCCCCGGCATGCCAAATCTCATCGCAATCAGCAAAGTACTTGAATACAGATTCATCTAAATAGGAATGTGTATCCGAAAGAAGTCCAATTTTTGTCATAGTCTAGAAAGCTAAAAAATAAGGCGCCAAAGCATTCTTGTACGATTCCGAGTAAACGCCCCTGGATTTATAAATCACAAATTCACGTCGGTCAACCATCGCCGTTGGCATACGTTCAAAAGTGACGATCTTTCGAATCACGGGATCCCCAACGAATGAGCTTATTTCAATTTCAGCGGTACGATACAAGCGATGTTCCACTGCCAATGCCATTACCGTTTCCGCGAGTTGTGTAGGGAGAATCAGAACAATTTTACCTTTAGAAGTTAAATACGACGATGCGAACTGTAGTAATTCCCGAAAAAAGTCCAGGTCCGTATGTCGGGCTAATTTCTTCCGGACATCTGGATTATGCAGTGAATCTGTATAAAAAGGAGGATTTGATACAATCAGATCGTAGGGATCGCTTATTTGTAAGTGTTGAAAAGCAGTCGCATGCAATACGAGCCGATCCTTAAAAATCGAATTATTAAAATTTCTGCTCGCCATCGCTGCTGCAAGTTCATCTATCTCCACGGCCTCCACCTGGCTATCAATCATCCGTTGAGCCAACATAAGTGCGATCACACCTGTGCCCGTACCGACATCCAGCATCCGCCTCGCACCATCCGTATCGACCAATGATGCCAACAATACGCCATCTGTATTGATCTTCATCGCACAATTGGATTGATCAACTTCAAATTGTTTAAATCGAAATATAGACGCCATGAGCCAAAGATAAAACTTTTGAGATGTTTGCCACAAATAAGGAAGACATCATTCAATTTATTTATTAATTTAGTCCCTGATAAATCTATAAGCCATGATGATCCGTCAGTTCATTTTTGCAGTATTTGCTTTCATTTGCTTTCTTGCCCCACAAAAAACTCAGGCACAAGAAACATGCGAAAAACATACAGCAGAGATCCTTCCCTTAATAACAGGAGCGTTGAACAACAATGAGTTCGACAAAATTGCCCCCTTATTGAATACCTTACAGGCCAGCTGTGGTGTAACGGAATTCGGCCAACGCTTACGCATTCTTCTACTCATTATCGACAAAAAGGATAGTGGTACAGAAATAGAACGTTATATCGGTAATCAATTGGACAAGACATTTGTTCAACGTTTAGATGCTGCTGACCGGGGCGACTTCGCCCAGCAATACGAACAAAATAAATCGATATACAATTTCTTTCCCCTGCGGCATCCTTTGGACAATTTAATCAAGATAAGAGCCCGGGCGCTGCTCTCTTCAACTAACTACAGTCTCAATGATCGTGAAAGAGATATTCTTCATTTGTTTGCCGATACCGATAGCCCCGAAGATGAACCGGCACCTCAAAATACCGAACAACCGAAGAGTCGTCCTCAAGTCTACGGAAACAGAAGTAGATCCAAACTGGGCTATGTTCCCCTCATCGGTGTGATGAGTCCTCTTGGAGGCGCAAACAAGATTTTTGGAACAAATTTCATGTTTGGATTTATGCTTATGAGTTCATTGGAACGCAAATTTATATTCGAGGGTGGTTTCAACGTGCGGATCAATTCAAATGATAAAAATATCGCCTACAATTATGAAGGATCCGATGTTACGGTCAATTCTTCCGCAACAGGATTTATCGGAGGTTCCGTGGGCTATAAAATTTTTGACAACGAAAAATGCATCCTAATTCCCAAAGGCATAATAGGGATAGATATTACGGATACGGGCATCACGGAAAGCGTCTATTCAGACGGATATTATGACCCGGACGGTTACTATTATGACGGCGGTTACAACGATCGCATGGTAACCATTAACAATGTTCACCTAGGCTTGGGGTTTTCCTCTCTTTTTCAGATGAAAAACAAGAAATATGTTGGAATTGAGGTGGCTTACCACTATGCTCCCTATGATGCGAGTAGCAAGGTCCTGACACCGATACAGTCGAATTACGGAACTGCAGCGTTCTTCTTCAGGTTCTAATTCACTTTATCATCCGTTCCACCATTTGAATCTCTTTTCCTCCTGTTGAAGCAGATCCTTGGGATCCACGTGCAGCATAAGCCAATCTGTTTTTATCTAATTTTTTAGCAAACGCTGAATTTCGTCTAATTTCATCAAGGCTTCCACAGGAGTAAGTGAGTTAACATCCAAGTTGTTCAACATGTCGCGGATTTTATTCAGAACCGGATCATCTATAGAAAACATCTGCAACTGATAGGCCTGTTTCTGAATCTTACGCATGCTATCTTTAATCTGCTCCCCCCCTGTACGCTCCTGTTCCAATCGTTTCAAAATTTGATTGGCACGGTTCAACAGCTTCGGCGGCATTCCCGCGAGCTTGGCAACATGAATACCAAAACTATGTTCGGACCCTCCGGGTACGAGCTTACGCAAAAAGATCACCTTATTATTGACCTCCTTTACCGTAACATTGTAATTTTTTATGCGCTCAAGCGAGGTTGACAGTTCATTCAATTCATGATAATGTGTCGCAAAGAGAGTCTTCGCTTTGGCAGCAGGATGATTATGTAAATATTCTGCTATTGCCCAAGCGATCGAAATTCCATCGTAGGTACTTGTCCCACGTCCAATTTCATCCAAAAGGATCAGACTTCGATCCGAAAGGTTATTCATGATACTGGCGGTTTCATTCATCTCCACCATAAATGTAGACTCTCCGGAAGACAAATTATCCGAAGCCCCTACTCTGGTAAATATTTTATCGACAAGACCTATTTTGGCTTCTTTGGCAGGTACAAAACAACCAATCTGCGCCATCAGGACAATTAGCCCTGTCTGACGGAGCAAAGCTGACTTACCCGCCATATTCGGACCGGTGATAATAATAATCTGCTGCGCTTTGGGGTCGAGATAGGTGTCGTTGGTAATATAATCTTCACCAATCGGCAGATTTTTTTCGATAACAGGATGCCGTCCACCTTTTATATCCAAAATCTTGCTGTCACTCACCTCCGGTTTGACGTAATAGTTCTTTTCTGCGACAATGGCAAAATTAAGTAGCACGTCCAGCTTGGCAATAAGCTGTGCATTCAGTTGAATCGGCTTGATATATTCTGCAATAGCAACCAATAGTTCAGCATAGAGTCTATTTTCCAATGCCTGGATCTTTTCTTCGGCTCCAAGAATCTGCTCTTCATATTCTTTCAGTTCCTCTGTGATATATCGTTCCGCATTGACCAAGGTTTGCTTGCGGATCCACTCCGTTGGAACTTTGTCCTTATGTGTATTCGTTACTTCAAGATAGTAACCAAATACATTGTTGAATGCGATCTTTAGGGACGGGATACCCGTCAGTTCAGCTTCTCTTTTTTGAATTTCCAACAAATAATCTTTACCGCCAAAAGAAATCTTACGCAGGCGATCCAATTCAGCATCAACTCCCGCAGCAATGACGTTGCCCTTATTGATGGCCACAGGCGGTTCAGCCTGTATTTGTTGTTCTATTCGTTCTCGAATAGCGGCACAGGCATCCAATTGATCGGATATCAGGGCCAGTGATTGCGCGTCCTTACGATCGGTCAGTTCCTTGAGTTTTTCAATGGCATGTAAAGCACGTTTCAATTGAACAATCTCTCTCGGATTGGCCTTTTGAAGCCCGATCTTTGATATCAATCGTTCCAGGTCACCAACTTGTTTAATCTGCCCGATCAGCTCGTCCCGCAGTTCACGGTTATTAAAAAAGAAATCCACAACGTCCAAACGTTCCTGAATACCCTTTTTATCTTTCAATGGCATGACGATCCAACGCTTCAAAAGCCGTGCGCCCATTGGACTTGCTGTATGATCGAGGACATCTGACAGTGTAACTGCATTTTCGTTCATGGATCCGATCAGTTCCAGATTGCGGATCGTAAATCGGTCCAGCCACATAAACCGGTCCTCTTCAATGCGGGAAAGTGTCGATATATGTTGTAGGTTGCGGTGTTCCGTTTCATTGAGGTAATGCAGGGCAACCCCCGCCGCAACGATGCCTGCTGACATCCGCTCCACGCCAAAGCCTTTCAACGATGCAACTTCAAAGTGCTTTAACAAAGCCTCGGTCGCATAGTCACCAGTATAGGGCCACTCATCCAAAAAATAAGTATAATAGTGTGCTCCGAACTGCTCGATAAAATCCTTGCTTTGTTTTTTGGGTAAAATGATTTCAGTCGGCTTGAAACCCTGAAGCAATTTATCTATATAGGATGTGCTTCCTTGAGCAACAAGAAATTCACCAGTAGAAATATCCAGAAAAGCAATACCGATCTTGTCTTTATCTGTAAAAATAGAGGCTAGATAATTATTCGATTTCTGCTGAACAATGTTATCATTGTAAGAGACTCCAGGAGTAACCAATTCCGTGACGCCACGTTTAACGATCGTTTTGGTTGTTTTGGGATCCTCCAGCTGATCACAGATTGCTACCCGTTGACCTGCACGCACCAATTTAGGGAGATAAGTTTCCAGCGAGTGATGTGGAAAACCCGCCAACGCCGTTTCGGATTCCGAACCATTCCCTCGTTTCGTCAAAACGATACCCAAAATTTGAGCCGCCTTGATTGCATCCTCACCAAATGTCTCGTAAAAATCGCCAACACGGAACAACAATAATGCACCAGGATACTTAATCTTGATCGCATTATACTGTTGCATCAACGGAGTTACTTTCTTTTCTTTTGCCAACTTCTAAAATCAAATTTGTGAAGCGTAAAAATAGGATAATATCGTCGCTTTGGCAAACAATACCCTCAACTTCTCGATAAAATCATTTCCATTAAACAAGAATATACGCTAAGTTTGTATCCGAAAAAATTTAGTCATGGCCATCAAAAGATCTGGTAAGCAAAATACAGCCAGCAAACAAAAAAATACCTTTAAGAAAGTTTCCTTCAATCCATTGAAGTCTATCAAATCACCCGTTCTGCGCATCATAAGCAGAGTCGTCCTCTATTTTATTGGCATCAGCCTTTTTTGGGTAATAAGCTTACGTTTTATTAACCCACCTATTACCTGGCTGATGATTCAACGTGGCTTTGAACTCAAGGAACAGGGTAAAGGGTTTAAACTGGAAAAAAACTGGTTGAGTTACGACGAACTTTCGGACAATTTAAAGCTAGCGGCCATTGCTGGTGAAGATGCCCATTTTATGACCCACTGGGGTTTCGACCTCAAGGGCATCCAAAATGCCATCAAAAAAAATGCGCAGGGTAAAAAACTGCGCGGCGGAAGTACAATCAGTCAGCAGGTTGCCAAAAACGTCTTTCTCTGGCCAGGTCGCTCTTGGTTAAGAAAAGGATTTGAAACCTACTTCACGGTACTCATTGAAACCTTCTGGAGTAAAAAACGTATTCTTGAAGTCTATCTCAATGTCATTGAAATGGGACAGGGAGTTTATGGAGCAGATGCAGCTGCTGAATACTATTTTAGCAAAACCGGAAGCAATCTGTCCAAAAAACAAGCGGCATTGATTATCGCAATCCTGCCAAATCCCCGCGAATGGGATGCGCGTAATCCTTCTTCTTATGTCAACAGAAGAGCAAATGCAATTGCAAAGTATATGCATCATTATACCATTCCGGAATAGGAATACCCGGATTGGATCTTAGCGTTAAATTTGGAGATTTCAGTGATCTGGCGCAACAACGGATGGAATGCAGATCAATTCCTTTATTATACAGCTCACTACGATCTCGTAACACCATAAAAAAACGCCATTGATGAAATGGCGTTTTTTTTATACCCTCTTTTCGTTATGCAAATAATCTTTTGTGCCAGCTCTCTTTAAAAGGAACCACCCAAGCGTTATCCAATTGATGCTCGTAAGTAATTGTATTATCAAACACGAGTGTGTTATCATTTATTTCACCTGCGGCCAATAATCTTTCAAAACCTGAACGGTTGACTACCGCGACGCCGCTCGCCGATTTATACGCAAATTGCATACGATCGAAGAGTTGTACCCCGTACTTTTCTTCTATACCTTTCAGAAAACGAACCGAACTATCTACAGAGCAACCTGAAGCCGCAGCAATATCCTCATCAACCTTTAGAATAATAAAAAGGTTGTCGCGCAGTTCAGCAGAGGCAGACAAGGGCTTACCATGCACTTTCCACTGCTCAGCAAAAGCCGATAGTTCAACTTCTATTTGTTGCCCCTCCTCAACCGTGAGGATGCGATCAGCTTGATATATCCAAATACGTTTCATAAGCACTCTCCTTTATTAAATTAACCTATATAATAGGGTGAAATCATCAAATAAACAATGACACCTGTCACTGCAACATAGAGCCACATGGGGTAAGTGATCCGTGCCAACTTTTTGTGTCGCGCATAAGATCCCGAAATACCTCTTACAAAAGTAAAAAGAACAAACGGTATGATTATAATAGACAAGAGAATATGTGTGATCAATATAAAGAAATAGATTGGTCTTAAAATTCCCTCTCCTCCATATTTTGTTTCAATAGATGTCATGTGATAGGCCACATACATTGCCAAAAAGGCTAAGGAACAGGCAATACAACATTTAATCAAACGTTCGTGCAAAGTTTTATTCCCCTTCTTTATTGCAGCTACCGCCCAAAATAACAACACCGCGGTTACTCCGTTGATCGTCGCATAAATCGGCGGCAGAAAAGTCAATGGCTTCACGTCATAACCTAGCTTTTGTAAATTCACAGTAAACAAAATAGCGACAACTATTGGAATCACAATAGACAGCAACCAAATCCACTTACTATACTTTTTTTCTTTAATAAGGCTCTCTTCCATAATGTTAAAATCTCTTTTGTTCTATTGTGGCTGGATGGTTTCGGATTTCTTCCACCAACAGTAACTTAATTTCGTCTTCAAGACGATCGACATCTGTCTTTACATTAATATCATACATGCCGCGAATCCGTCCTTTTGTGTCAAGCAAGAGATAATTCGAACCGATAATAAATGGCTTGTTCTTATCACTGTTTACCAACGCATCCTGTAATAAACTCTCTTTGGCAAATTTAAAGATATCGACATTAGGATCTGTCACAAAAAACCAGGATTTAGTCCAAGGTTTGTAAACTTTTACGTATTTCGTCAGAACCCCCGGCGTATCGTACGCAGTATCCACGGTGATCGAATACAGTTTTACCTTTTTATTATGAATAAAGCGATTGGCAATCTGATCCAGCTTCTTCACCATCATTCGCGACAATGAAGCATCTCTTGAATACATCAAATGTACCACGGACAAGGTCGTATCACTATCCATTAGGCGCACAGGCTTGCCGTCATAATTCACAAAATCAACGGGCGGAACGGTATGATAAATGGTATCGGGAATATCACGTCCCCATTTACGGTGTGTTGTTCCGGGAACCTCCTTTTTACCGAAAATAGGTAAGGAAACGTAGCTATTGGAACCACTTTTATTTAGTATAAAATATAAAAATCCTGGCAATAAAAGAATTACTGCCAGGATCAATATAGTTTTAATACCTTTCTTTTGTCCAGTATTATTATTATCCATTATTCACTTTATCTATTTATTTGGAAACAATTGATGCTCCTGAAAAGCACCAGCCAAGAAACCTCCCTCAACTAGCATCAGGACGATAAAATAAATAATAAAAATAAAGACTATTGATACTGTAACGATGAAACTCGATTTTTCAAATTTTAAGTGCATAAAGAATGCAACGATATAATATGCTTTAACCAAAGTTAAAACGATATAAATAGTATTTACCAATGCACCTTTGGCTAAAATTTGCCAGTGGTGAACAAAACCTAATGCAATTAAGAACTCTAGACAAGTAAGCGCCAAAAGTACGCCAAATACTCTCCAGATGGCTTTCTTATCCATCCCACCTTCGTGAGCATGCTCTCCGTGAGCGATATTATCTTGATATTGTGACATAGCGATCTAAAATTAATAATACAGTGATTAGATTAAGTAGAAGAATGTAAATACGAATACCCACACCAAATCCACAAAGTGCCAATATAAACCTACTTTTTCAATCATTAAATAAGAACCACGATTTTCAAAAGTATTATTCAACGTCATGCAAAGAATGATGATGTTTAATATAATACCTACAGTAACGTGGAAACCGTGGAAACCTGTAATCGTGAAGAACAAGTTTGCAAATTGCAAGGCCGACGTATAGGAAATATCGTGTGTAAAGTATGGCAACAACGCGGTTTTAATCGCATCACCTTCTAAACCTGTAGCTGGATTTTTACCAAACCAGAAACCCATGTGGTGTAAGTGAGTCCACTCGATAGCCTGACAACCTACGAAACAGATACCTCCCAAAATTGTCCATAGCATCCATTTAACAACTTCATTTTTTTGATTACGGTGACCAGCTTCAACGGCCAAAACCATCGTTACCGAAGACATAATCAAGATAAAGGTCATCAAACCTACGAATACCAAAGGTTGACCATGCTCCGCAATACCCGGGATAGATTGGAAAATCTTATCAGGATCTGGCCAAGTTGGGTGAGAAAAGCGTTGTGCGCCGTAATAAACCAAAAATGCAGAAAATGTGAAGGCATCCCCTACCAAGAAAAACCACATCATGATTTTTCCATACTCTAAGTTCCAAGGTGATTTTCCACCATTCCATGGACCAGTTTTTACCTTATCCAATTGCGATACTGTTGTACTCATTGTTTACTATTATTGATTCAAAAGTAAGAAAACATATATATAAATCCATAAAAGATCGAGAAAATGCCAAAAAATACTGGCAAGATCCATGCGGAAAAGATTGCCGTCCTTAGGAAGTTTGTTAACTCCTATAATCGCGCCAATCAAAACGATCAAACCCGCAATAATATGTGCCAAGTGCATCCAAATAAAAACGTAAATAAACGATTGGGATGCATTGTTATTCACAAAATAAACACCTCTTTCGATTAATACGTTCCAAGCATGTACCTGTAACGCAAAAAATACGATACCCAAAACAAAAGTGACCATCAACAATGCCTTTTGTTTGGAAGAATCACCATTTTTAGCAGCTTTATGTGCTAAAAACATCGTAAGACTACTTACCGCAATCACAATTGTACTATACAACAGTGCATTTGGTAATAGGGTCTTGATCCCTTTGTCCACGCCACTCGCTGTATATACAATGAAACCACTGGATAACGCAGCAAACATCATGAACATACCCAGCATACCCAACCAAAGGTTGAATTTCTGAGCTTTTCTCTGTACTAACTTCTCGTCAGTCTGTGCCTGTATATCTAACATTATTTCAAAGGAATAAAGTTAAGCAATAATACGAGTTGTGTAACAGGTAAATAGATGAAAGATGTAAACATAACTTTCTTTGCCGAAGGAATATCACAATTCCTAAAAAGCAAATAGCCATAATACCCAAACATCAATCCACCAATGACGGACACTATCGTAAACCAAATTCCACCAAAGCCAAAATAATAAGGTATAAATCCAGCAGGAATCATTAACAATCCTGTAATGAATACCATAAAGGCCGATATCTTATCACGTTTTGTAGTTGGTAACAACCTAAAACCAGCCAATTTATAGTCATCATCCACAACCCAGGCGATTGCCCAGAAATGTGGAAACTGCCATAAAAACTGAATCGCGAACAAAACAAAGGGAATAATAATAATCGCGGCTTCGTTGTGTCCACTGTAATAGGCAAGATCATCCTGTGAAAAGGCTGCATAATAACCAATTAATGGTGGAAATGCGCCCGGAAAGGCCCCTACAAAAACGGCTATTGGTGATTTTCTTTTTAAAGGTGTATAGATGAATGCATAAAGTAGGATACAAAATACCGACAATAAGCCCGCCACAAAATTTAAGCGAACCAATACCAAGGTACCCAGTATGCCCATAAAGACGCTCAATACCAAAGCTTGACCAGTTGTCATCCGACCGGAAGGTAACGGTCTATCCTCCGTACGTTTCATCAATTTGTCCAGATCTTTTTCGATGATCTCGTTAAAACCATTGGCAGAACCTGTTACCAGAAAACCGCCTACAGTCAACAACAACCAATTGATCCAGAAAATTTCACCCTGTTGTTTTGATCCTATCAGAAAAGCTATTGAGGCGGAGAATACCACCGTCAACGTAAGTCTTAACTTAACGAGCTTTTTAAAATCTGAAATAAATTCTTTCATAATTAAAAGAGACCTCCTACTACCAGTGTATTCAAACACATAGTTTTTAACATAAACATCTCGAATTTCAAAATTAATGCCTCTGCTTATTTAACAGCAACAACAGATAAAATTGAGCACCAAACAAAAGTGTCCCAATAACCAAGTGTGTTGTCTGCGCAAATGCCGGTATTGCAAATCGAGCTAAGATAATTCCTGATAGCATTTGGATACCCACGAGGATCAATGCGATTAAAGCAAATTTAAACTGCTTAGATCCTGTATTGAAACTTGTGCGGACCAAAAAGAATAATACAATAACTAAAATCAAAGAACAATATGCCAACCATCGATGCACTTCAAATTGTTGGCCAATAGCTGTTATAAAATCGGCACGGGCAATGTTGGAACCAGTCAATAGATCAACTTCCTCCCGAACACCCGTTCCGACGATCACTTGCGTTAACATCAATAATATCGATGCCAATGCCAGAACTTTCAATACGCTTAAAGAACGATTAACCAATATGGTCTTATCACGTAAAGTAACTGCTTTAAAGTAAGTGTATATACTAATACAAACAATTACAAGCGCCAAGAGCATATGTACAGTGATAATCCATGGCATCAAATTAGTCGATACGACGATCGAACCCAACCAAGCCTGAATAACCACAACAAAAAGATTAATCACTGACCAAACAACGATCGAACTTTTTGATTTTATATATGTGAAGGAATAAATGGCGGTAAACAATAAACAAAATCCGGAAATAACACCTACCAAACGATTGATATACTCCGTCCAGGTCTTCGCAACATTAAATTCCTCATGCTGCAAAATACTTTTGTCGGTACGAAGCTTGTAAGCCATTTCCTTATCACCAAAAAATTCTACAATCTTGGCGAAACGTTCATTCTTCTTTGCTCTTCCTTCAATATAATGTTGTTCATATCCTTGTGGTAATTGGGAAATATCTGTGGGTGGAATAATACGGTTAAAACATTTTGGCCAATCTGGACATCCCATGCCTGAACCTGTACTCCGTACAACACCCCCAGCAATAATGACCATGAATAATACGATAATCGTAATAAAATTGGTCTTTATAAATCGCTTTTCAGCAGCTGGAAACATAATACTACCCCTACCTCTTAAAATACAAACTTGTATAAAATAGAGTAGGTACAAGCCCTACTCTATTTCATTAAATCTTATTAGTCTTTTCTACCATTCTGCGCATTCCATTCTGCCTGGATACGCTCAGCTTCCTCGTCTCCTTCAAAATCATGAGGCAAATTCGAGCTCATTGTTTCAGAGAAAGGAACATCTTGAGGAATGAAATCCTCACCATGACCTGGCTTACTGTAATCGTAAGGCCAACGGTGTACTGTTGGAATTTCTCCCGGCCAGTTACCGTGAATATGCTCTACCGGAGTAGTCCATTCCAAGGTGTTTGATTGCCAAGGATTTTGTGTGGCCTTCTTACCGAAGAAGATCGAGTAAAAGAAGTTCCATAAAAATGCAACTTGTCCCAAAGCAGCAATGATAGCCGCCCAAGTAACCAATTGATTCACAGATACCCATTTTGCCATGAAAGCAAACTCAGTAAATGCATAGTAACGACGTGGCACACCATCAATACCCATAAAGTGCATTGGGAAGAATACCAGGTAAGCACCGATGAAAGTCAACCAAAAGTGTAAATAACCCAATTTCGTATTCATCATACGACCAAACATTTTAGGGTACCAGTGGTAGACCCCACAAAGCATACCGAAAATGGAAGCAGATCCCATTACCAAGTGGAAGTGGGCTACAACGAAATACGTATCGTGCAAGTTGATATCCAATGCTGCATTACCCAAAAACAATCCTGTCAAACCACCGGAGATAAAGAAAGATACCAAACCGATAGCAAACATCATTGCCGGCGTAAAGCGGATATTACCTTTCCATAATGTTGCAAGGTAGTTGAATGCCTTAACAGCCGAAGGAACGGCAATAATCAACGTTGTGATCATAAATACACCACCTAAGAACGGATTCATACCTGTCACAAACATATGGTGACCCCATACGATAAATGACAACACGGTGATACCGATCAACGAGTAAACCATGGCGTGGTAACCGAAAATTGGTTTACGTGAGTTTGTAGCAATAACCTCAGAAGTCAAACCTAATGCAGGCATAACTACGATATATACCTCTGGGTGACCCAAGAACCAGAACAAGTGCTGGAACAAAATTGGAGAACCACCTTCATTAGGTAAAATCTGTCCTTGTACAACCAGATCAGACAAATAGAATGACGTACCAGCGGCACGGTCAAAAATCAAAAGAACCACTGCAGATACCAAGACTGGGAATGACAACATACCCACGATTGCAGTTAAGAAGAATGCCCAGATTGTCAAAGGCATTTTCCATAGATCCATACCTTTTGTACGCATGTTCAAAATCGTACTTACGTAGTTGATACCACCGATCAACTGTGAAGCGACGAATAGAACCATACTCACCAACCATAAAGTCATACCAGTCGCAGATCCAGCGATTGCTGTTGGTACAGCCGATAATGGTGGATAGATTGTCCAACCAGCAGAAGCAGGTCCGCTCTCTACAAAGAAAGAAGCGATCATGATTACTGATGCAATGAAGAACAACCAGTAGGATAACATATTCATAAAAGGCGACGCCATATCGCGCGCACCGATTTGATATGGAATCAATAAGTTACTGAATGTACCCGATAGACCCGCTGTCAACACGAAGAATACCATGACAGTACCGTGGATCGTCACCAAGGAAAGGAAAAACTCCGGCTTAATACGGCCACCCTCAGCCCATTTGCCCAAGAATACTTCTAATATAGGGAATTCTTTATCCGGCCATGCTAACTGGATACGGAATAATACTGATAAAAGCATCGCAAAAACTGCCATGATGATACCAGTGATCAAGAATTGCTTGGCAATCATCTTGTGGTCACCAGAAAAGATATACTTTCTGATGAATGATTCCTCGTGATGATGTCCGTGCGAATCGTGATGTTCAGCGCTATGCGATATTACTGTACTTGACATATTCGATTTTATATTCAAAAATTCTTAATTAGTTCAAAGATGCTGTAACTTGTACGCTATCCTTTTTTACGTCAGCCGTTTTACCACTGAATTCCTTTTGTAGGTCTTCAGTAAAATATTTGTTTTGTTTAGCTAACCACTCTTTATATTGTGCCTCAGTTACAACAACCACTTTCTTTTGCATGTTCCAGTGAGCAGATCCACAGATCTTGTTACATAACATCACAAAATCATAGTTGTAGTCTCCCAAACGATCACGCATTTCTTCTGTTGTTACAGTAGGTGTGAATTGGAAGTAGTTGGTCATTCCGGGTACCGCATTGATTTGAACACGGAAATCTGGAATAAAGAAAGAGTGAATAATATCTTTTGAAACGATATGGAAACGAACTGGTTTGTTTACAGGTAACCAAATCTCAGAACCTTGAATATCATCCCATGAATTTTTATCATTAAAATCGATCCCGTAAGGATTTGTTGGTGTCGTCATTTTGTAATTACGTTTACCAATAACGCCATCTGTACCAGGGTAACGTACATTCCATTGGAACTGCTCACCCAATACTTCAATTTGTAATGCAGATTTTTGAAGATCCTCTGGAACATTTGTAATCGATCTCCAAGTAAAGAAACCGAACAATACCAATACGGTCAAAACCACAGCCGGAACAATTGTCCAAAGCTTCTCAATTGCATTGTTATGCGGATAATAATAGGCTTGACGTTTTGCACGCATGCGGTACAAGAATGTAAAAGTCAACAACAAAATATGTGTGATAACCAATACAAATGTTGTAATTGCCGTTGTGATGATAAACATGGTATCAATACGTTCACCATGTTCTGTCACCGCAGACCGCCAATATGCGGCTCCCCAATGTACGTATGACCAGTAGACACCGTAAAGAAATACAACCAAGAAGACAAACAACAATGCCGATTGGAATGTGTTATTCGCAAAAGGATTGTATCTACCGTTCATTTTTCGTGTCAATTCGTAGATCGAAAGTACCTTGCCAATAACGGCAACGATTGTACAAATGACTAAGAACAATAACACATAGTATGTGAAGTTTTTATAAACCTGAGGGTCTATTTGCTTCACTTCTTCAACAGCAGGAGCAGCTGCGCTAGCCTCTGTAGTAGAGCTAGCAGATGCAACAGCAGCAGCACCTGCTGCCGCTGTTGTATCTTTTGCAACCGAATCCGTTGCTGCAGGGGCAGCTAACGCTGTAGTCGCCACTTTAGCAGAATCAGATGCTACTGTATCTTGTTGACTTGCAAGAATAGGATTTGCAAAAAGCAGCCCTAGTGCAAGCACAAAACCCGAGATGGATTTGAATCTATTATTTAATTTAAAGCTCATTTCTTTTATAACGTTTTTACGTAACCTTCCTTTAAAAGTGAAACTATATCTGGTGATGTAAACTCTCATCCAAGAAAGGATGATTTTTAGGCACCAAGGCTTGTTTGCTTAATTTACTCATCACTAAAAAGATGAACAAACCTAAGAAACCAAGTGCAGTTCCGATTTCAATGATACCAAATCCTCTATGTTCAGCAACAGTACCGGGCATAACCATGATATAATAATCAAGCCAGTGACCTGCCAACAATAGGATCGCTACGAACAACATAACATTTTGTTTACGTTTAGCATCGCGATCTACCAATATAAGCAATGGAGACACAAAGTTAATGATAATACTCAACCAAAACCAAGGTTTGTATTCAGGTTCCCAACGTTTGTAGAAATAAACTGTTTCCTCAGGAATGTTCGAATACCAAATCAACATGAATTGTGCAAACCAAACATAAGTCCAGAAGATGGAGAAACCAAACATCAATTTACCCAAATCGTGTAAATGATTTTCGTTCACCCAGTTCATATAACCAGCTTTCTTCAATACAACAACGATAATCGTGATACATGAAATACCACTCACCCACATTGCTGCGAAGTTATACCATCCGAACATCGTAGAAAACCAGTGTGCCTCTAGGGACATGATCGTATCGAATGCCCAAATTGGTGTTGTAAATCCAAAGATAACCAAGAAGATTGCCGACAATTTGAATGACTTTTTGTAAGATGTCAAACCGCCTTCTAAATCCTCTTTATAAGAAAGTTTCGCAAGGACAACGGCAAAAATACTATAGATACCCATGAATACAATTTGACGAGTCAAAAAGAAAGGTACATTTAAGTAAGCTGATTTTCCTTCGATAATAGGGTCATAATTTGCATGATTGGGGTCTAAAAGACCATCTGCATGCCAGTGATGATACAAGTTATGTGTAGTCAGACCTAAGCCCACTATAACTAGTAAGATCAAGGATGCAATTGGTAAAACACCTGCCATAGCCTGAGGTATACGTACCAGACCTGCAGACCATGCAGACTGTGTTACATATTGCAAGGCAACGAAGAATGCTCCAGCTGCGCATACACATGTAAAGTAATAACCCATCAATAACAAGTTGGCGTAAGTACGCTCTACAGTATGCGAATCGCCCGAAAGCAACCCGAAAGCTACAGCAGCTACGCCTAGTACAACAGCGATAATACTGAACATTTTAGCTTTGCCAGCAAACTCGTATCGCTCGTTGAAATTATAATCGTGATGATGACTGTGAGTTCCCATTTATATATCTGATGTTAGATTATTTCTTTTGTAATTCGTGAACATACATAACAACTTTCCATCTCTCTTCTGGAGACAATTGCGATGCATGCGATCCCATGGAGTTGTGTCCGTAATAAATCGTATGGTAGATTTTACCATCTGTCAAGTCAGCCATCAAACCACCTCTCGAAGAGTTTGCCGCATCCGTTCTATGATAAGACGGTGGCGGCGGAAAGTTCTCTAATTGACGGGTACCTCTAGAATCAGTTACACTACGATCTTTCGTCAGCGGTCCGTCACCTTTACCTTCCGGTCCGTGACATACCGAACAGTACGTGGTGAACAATGCCTTTCCTTTTTCAAGGTTTTCTGCATTGACAACCAAAGGATTTTTAACTTCCCGTCCCGCACGTTCGTACTCCTCTAATGTATTGGCATACTCGAAACGAGTGAATCCAACTGGATCGGTACCCTTTGGCGGAGTTTGCGCTGTTTTTCCATCAGCAAAATTCGCGTTGGGTTGATCCGGATTGAACGCAAGCGGATCGTACATGTTACGGGAAAATTCCAAACCTGTACTACGAGTTGTTTTATCACCACAAGAAGAAACAAGTGCTGTTAATGCTACAGCTGCGCATACAGTTCCAAGTAAATTCTTCTTATTCATAGCTAACATATTTTCTATCATTGTACTTAACTTCAACAGCACCCGCTTCTTTCAATAAACTATCGATCAAAGCGTGGTCTGCATTTTCTTTGGCATCTACTGCAAGGATGAAACGGTCATCTGTCGCTCTTAGGTCCATCACGCGAGGTGTACGTCCCGGGAACAAGTGGTTACGGAAGAAAAATGTAGCAACCATACCCAAAGCACACAATAAGATGGTAACCTCAAATGTTACAGGAACAAAGTTTGGCATTGCAAAAGATGGTTTACCACCAATATTCATTGGCCAATCGTATACCATGGTATAATACAATAAACTAAAACCTAATGTCGTTCCCAATGCTCCAAAGCAAAATGCTGCGATAGGCAAGCGAGAAGGTTTCACACCTAACTTCGCTTCGATACCGTGGATAGGCATCGGAGTAAAGCAGTCATAAATACTTATATTGTTTGCTTGCAACTTGTCGATCCCATGCATCATGTCATCCGGATCCGCAAAACTACCTAATATATATTTTGTATTGCTCATTGCTGATTATTTTCTAACTGATAATTCTTTAATCTCTTCTTCTGTCACTGAATCATATTTCTCCAATGATTCCTGGAAGTACTCCACTTGCTCTGCAGGGAATGCACCTTCCTGAGCCAATTTCGTTTTGTGTTGTAATGATGATGATTTCAACAACAACTTAACTTCGGCAATTGCTATACCCGGTAAGAAACGTAAGAACAACAAGAATAACGTAAAGAATAATCCAATTGAACCTACAAAGATACCTACGTCTGTCCAAGTTGGGTAGAACATTGCCCAAGATGAAGGCAAGTAATCACGGTGCAATGAAGTCACGATAATTACGAAACGCTCAAACCACATACCGATATTTACCACGATAGATAAGATCCATGAGATCGGAATACTTGTACGGATTTTTTTGAACCAGAATAACTGTGGAGAAATTACGTTACAAGTCATCATCGACCAGTATGCCCATGCGTATGGACCCAACATACGGTTCTCGAACGCATACATTTCGTATTCTGAACGAGAGTACATCGCGATAAACAACTCTGTTAAGTAAGCCACACCTACGATAGAACCAGTCGTCATGATGATGATATTCATCGACTCAATGTGGAACATCGTGATGTAGTTTTCAAAGTTCATTACTTTACGTAAGATCAACAATAAAGTCTGTACCATCGCAAAACCCGAGAAGATCGCACCTGCCACGAAATATGGCGGGAAGATCGTCGTATGCCATCCAGGGATAACCGAAGTTGCAAAGTCCATGGATACGATGGTGTGTACAGAAAGTACCAGTGGTGTTGAAATACCTGCCAAGATCAATGACACGATTTCAAAACGTTGCCAAGTCTTCACAGAACCATTCCAACCGAATGATAATACAGAATAAATCTTTTGTTTTAATCCAGTAGCACGGTCACGGATAGTCGCGATATCTGGCAACAAACCACAGTACCAAAATACCAAGGATACGGTGAAGTATGTTGAGATCGCAAACGCATCCCATACCAATGGAGAGTTGAAGTTTACCCAAAGCGATCCAAACTGATTTGGAAGTGGGAAAATCCAATAAGCCAACCAAGGACGACCCATGTGAGCGACAACGTAGGTAGCCGCACAGATTACCGCAAAGATCGTCATCGCCTCTGCGGAACGGTTGATTGAGTTACGCCAGTTCTGACGGAAAATTAATAATACAGCTGAAATCAACGTACCAGCGTGACCGATACCAACCCACCATACGAAGTCGGTGATATCCCAGGCCCAGCCTACAGTTTTATTCAGACCCCAAGCGCCGATACCTGTCCAAAAGGTATAACTAACGCTAACTACCCATAATAAAGCTCCTAATACAGCAACGGTAAAACCAATCCACCATGCTTTATTTGGTTTATTTTCAACCGGTAGTAAGATATCATCCGTAATTTTTGCATACGTGATGTCTTTACCGGTCATTAATGGTTCTCTTAATATTGATTCGTTATGCGATGACATAGTAATTTTATTTCAAATATTGTACAAGATTACGCCTCAAAAGTGTTTCTAACTTTTGTCATATAACCGATACCCGGTTGAACATTGATTTCCTCAAGTACGTAATAAACACGCTCATTGCGCAATGCTTTGGATACTTCTGATTCTGGATCGTTAGCGTCACCAAAGATGATTGCATTTGCCGAACATGCTTGTTGACAAGCCATTTGGATATCGCCATCTTTCACTTTACGATTTTCGATCTTAGCTTGCAATTTACCTGCTTGGATACGTTGGATACACATTGAACATTTTTCCATTACCCCACGTGAACGTGTTACCACATCTGGATTCAATACCAATTGTGTGAACTCATTGTTCAAGTAGTTGTCAAAACGCGAATCATTCCAGTATGCGAACCAGTTGAAACGACGTACTTTGAACGGACAGTTGTTTGCACAGTAACGTGTTCCGAAACAACGGTTGTAAGCCATATGGTTCAGACCTTCTGAAGAGTGTACTGTTGCCAATACCGGACAAACTGTTTCACAAGGTGCGTGACCACAGTGCTGACACAACATCGGTTGGTGAACAACAGTGATATCTTCGAAATCCAATTCAGCCGAAGCTTTCGCAATTTCTTTCTCTTTTGTAAGATCTTTTTCTTTGCCTTCGATTGTATAGTAACGGTCAATACGTAACCAATGCATCTCACGACGACGACGAACCTCATCACGACCTACAACAGGGATGTTATTCTCCACATTACAAGCTACGATACAAGCACCACAACCTGTACATGCGTTCAAGTCGATCGCCATCACCCATTTGTGACCCGGTTGCTCGTATTTGTTCCACAAATCATACGTTTTGTGATTATCTGTAAAGCGTCCCGCCTCAGAGTTAGGATCTTTCAAGTATTTCGCAAACGTAGTCTCACGAATCACGTTACGACCTTCGATCGTGTGGTGTGTTTGTGTTTGTGCCAATTGGTAAGTTCCAGAAGCTTTCGCTACAGTTGCTTTTGCAACACCTTGAACAGTACCGTTGATAATAGAAGCAAACGGGAATGCGTTTTTACCGACTTCATTACCTGCTTTACCAACTTTCGTGCGGCCATAACCTACAGCAACTGAAACAGTTCCTTGTGCTTGACCTGGTTGTTGTACAACAGGCAATTCCAATTCAACACCATTTGCTTTTACCGTTACTTTGCCATCTTCACCCAAGCCTAGTTTTTCAGCATCTTTAGGATTTAGGGCAGCGTAGTTGTCCCAAGTTACCTTAGATACTGGATCAGGCAATTCCTGTAAGTAAGCATTGTTTGCGTAACGACCATCGCGAAGAGCAGAAGGTTCGTAAAGTTTCAATTCAAACTCGCCAGTGATTGCTTTGCTCGAAGCTTCGATAGCAGAAGCCGCAGCAGCAGCATTTCCTGTAAAGGCAGGAGCAGTCGCAGCTTTAGCACCTTTATATTCAAAACCAGTTTGCAATACAGCATCCCAGTTTTTCGTAGAACCAGCTAAGATTTGTGTAGACCACAAGTTCTTAACGAAGTTGTACATATCTGTTGTGTTTCCTGCCCAAGTCAACAAGCTTTGCT
Source organism: Sphingobacterium athyrii (assembly GCF_003071065.1). GTDB lineage: Bacteria > Bacteroidota > Bacteroidia > Sphingobacteriales > Sphingobacteriaceae > Sphingobacterium > Sphingobacterium athyrii. Next base: position 258,403 of record NZ_QCXX01000007.1, read on the forward strand.
CAACTTGACGTGTTTGGAAGACAGGATTGATTGTTGGTTGAACGATTGAGTACAAACCTTCCTTCGGATTTGCGTCACCCCAAGACTCTAAGAAAGTACTTGCAGGCGCGATCGCTGTCAATTCCGAAGCGGTCTCATCAGCACGTTGCGCGAATGATAAGGTAAAAGGAATTTGTTTCAATGCGGCTTTTACATCCTCTGCTTTGAAGTAGTCGTAAACAGGGTTGCTGTTCAAGAAGAACGCAGCACCTACCTGTCCACCCTTAGCAGCTGCCAAGAATGCTTGGAATGATGAATCAGAACCTTGATATTGTTTAGAGTAGTTATCTAAATCAATGATTGTACCGTAAGCGCCCAATGCAACGTTGATTGCATTGACCAATACCTGAACATTCACATCGTTTGAACCAGCAACAACAACAGCTGCGCCTTTGCTGTTCACCAATTCTTTTGCAGCTAATGCTACACCTTTTTGTGCTTTTTTGTTTGCAGTCGCGCCAGCCAGTGATTGACCAGTGATTGCATTATACAAAGCGATCAATGTAGCACCTTCTTCTGAAGGTTTGATAGCGATACGCGCATCCGCATTTGTACCCGTCATCGAAAGACCGGATTCAAATTGTACGTGACGTGACATTTTGCCATTTTTCAATGATTTATAGTCACGGTTTTTAGCGTATTGTTGTGTATGTTCTTCACCTGCCAACCAAGTTCCTAAGAAATCAGCGGCAACTGAAACAATGATATTTGCTTTATCAAAATTGTATGAAGGAACTACAGCTTTACCAAAAGAAGCTTTATTTGCTTCAATAATACCACTGTAAGACACAGCATCGTATTGTACGTGGTTAACTGTAGGAAATTTCGTTGCGAAAGCAGCGATAGCTGCCAAGGTTGAAGGACTGTTTACTGTATTCGAAACGATCGTAATTTGTTTACCAGAAGATGCGGCTGCAGTTAATGCTTTAACAACTTCCCCATCCAATTTAGACCACTCTACATCTTGACCTTTCAATTGTGCCTGTTTCAATTTAGACTCATCGTATAAATCCAATACAGAAGCAGCAGTAGTTGAATCCAAACCTTGGTTCAAACCAATTGCATTCGGGTTAGGCTCAACGTTAATCGGACGACCTTCACGCGTTTTAACCAAGATACTCTGACCATTGAATGTCGAAGCATAGTAGTTAGGTATACCTGGAGTTATTTCTTCAGGTTTAATCAAATAAGGAACTGCCTTATGCACAGGAGTACGGTTACAAGCCGCTAAAGAAACAGCACCCAAACCAAAACCTAATGCTTTCAAGAAGTCACGGCGAGGAGTTTTAGTACTCAAGCCAGCTTCGTTTAATACATCTTCTACAGGAATAGATTCGGCAAACTCACCCTTGCTTCCCTCAACGAAAGCAGGAGTTTGATTTAACTCTTCCAAACCTTTCCAATATTTTTTATTGCTATCCATTTAAGCTGTATATAAGATTGCGTATTTCAAATAATTATTAATAGTGACATTTACCACACTCAAGACCACCGATCATGGCTGCAGTCATTTTCTCACCTTTCTTAATTCTTTCGTGTGCCTTAATCAGATCTTCATAATATTTATTATCCGATTTGATATCTGTCTTTTTGTGACAGTCCACACACCATTTCATTGTCAATGGAGAGTATTGATATACTTCTTCCATATTTTGGATCGGTCCGTGACAAGTCTGACACTCTACTCCTGCTACCACAACGTGTTGTGAGTGATTGAAGTAAGCGAAATCAGGCAAGTTATGGATACGAACCCATTGAATTGGTTTTGGATTATTTCCATAAGTACGTGTCTCAGGATTCCAATCTAACGCACGGTAAATCTTCGCGATTTCTGGTGAGATCTCACCATCATAATGCTCAGACGCAGTGATTGTATTGTGACAGTTCATACATACGTTAGCCGATGGTATAGATGCATTTTTAGATTTAAATGCACCACCGTGACAGTATTGACACTCAATTTTATTTACACCAGCGTGGATTTGGTGTGAGAACTTAATAGGTTGAACAGGTTTGTAACCTTCGTGAACACCAACGTTCCACATCGTTTTCCAACCACCTACTGCCAACAGAGCAACAAGCATCAACACGGTGAATCCAACCAATTTTTTGTTTTTAACGAATGCTTTCGCAAACTTCACAAAACGTTGATTGTCTTCAGGTTCTTGTTGTGCTGCAATCGCTTCCTGATTCTTAGCAATAACATTTTCTAAGGTACGGATCACACGGTTCAACACCACGATCACAACAACCGCCAAAACAACAACCGCGATCAAGCCCAAAATCATGAACATAGACGCGTTATCATCTTTTGCTGCTGCGCCACTTGTAGCAGCATCTTTCGGTTTCTCTACTGAGGCATCTTTGATAAACGCGATTACCGATTTAATCTGATCATCAGATAAATCCGTAAAAGAAGTCATCACAGACTTGTTGTACTCTTCAAAGATTTTAACCGCTTCGGCATCACCAGAAGCAATTAGAGCTTGAGAGTTGCGAATCCATTTGATCAACCATTCTTCAGATTTTGTATCTGGAACTCCTTTCAACGCAGGACCAACTACTTTTCTGTCAATGGCGTGACAGGATGTACACTTAGATTTGAAGATTTTTTCACCTTCCTTGACATCTTGCGCATGCAACGTCGTAACGGCAAATAATAGCATCAAACTCGTTGACACCACCCTCGCAAGGCTTCCCAAAACGGATGAGATAGTTCTCATATTTAGCACTTTATACTATTTATTTGTGAATGTAAAAAATTAACTCCCATGGTTAAAGGAGCCACTACCCCCCTAACAATGCCACAAAAGTATGATTTATTAATAAATCGCTGACAATTTTGTGACCTTTAATATCAATTTATAATCATTCTAAACAATTGCCTTTAAACCACCGTGAAATCACTATTATAGTAAAAAGTAGCTCTTTCGCTACAACTTTTCATTACGTCGTTTAATCAAATATAAGACATTACTATGACAATTTAAAATAGCTGAATATCAAGCCCATTCAAGCTCATAAAAAACATTATTTCATATTAATTCCGTAACTTTATAAGCATAAAAATGCGCGGATATCGCGAAAGTATCATCTTGCTCCTAATAGCTTATTGCTCTCTAAGAGCGTGATACACATTAAACACACTACGAAGATGGAAACGAATAAAAAACACAACCCGTTAAGCAAAGAAGAGGAATATGTGATTCTGCATAAAGGGACGGAGCGTCCTTTTACGGGAGCACTTTTGGACAATAAAGTGAAGGGAACCTATATTTGTCGACGTTGCGACAGTCCACTGTACCGTTCGGAGTCAAAATTCGAGTCTGGCTGTGGATGGCCGAGCTTTGACGACGAAATACCCGGTGCAGTCACCCGGATTGCGGATGCAGATGGCCGTAGGACAGAAATCCTCTGCAGCGCATGTGGAGGACATTTGGGCCATGTTTTTCTTGGGGAGGGCTTCACGGCAAAAAATACGCGCCATTGTGTCAACTCCATTTCAATGAAATTCGTCGCGGATACTACACGTTAACCTTTGCTTTAGTCGACTCACGAATTTTCAATTCACAAGGCAACACCATCTTACGTGTTGCTTTTATTTTTCCCTGCAGCCGAAGTAAAAGTATATTGATCAGATTTTCCGCGATCTCCTTGATCGGCTGAGAGACAACGGTGATCGAAGGTTCCAGTAATTTAAAAACAGTATGATCATCGAAGGCAATCATCGCAGGCATAGCAAAACTATATTTCTTTGAAGCTTTCAACCCTGAAATTGCCAGATAATTGGTTGAAAATAGCACAGCATCCAAACGGTTCTCACAGATAAAGTCTTTCAGGGAGTCCATTGCCTCCTCATCCGATGCATCCATTTGAACTTTCTGTATAAAACTTTGCTGTTTGTTATTATCCATGGCCTTCAGGTAGCCATCTGAGCGTTCTTTCATCTGCGTCTGGTCGGAATATAAGGACACAAAGCCAATACGTTTATAACCTTGCTGACACAGATGGTTGGTGGCATCAAAGGCCCCCTGAAAGTTGTCCGCCCCGACATAATCTGTTTCCAGGTTCGGAAAGTAGCGGTCAAAGAGTACAACAGGGATATTACTTTGCTGCAATTGCTTAACAGTATCTTCCAAGCCATCTGACGGGGTAATTATAAAGCCATCGACCTGACGGTCGTAAAACATCTGAATTAACTCCCTCGCCTTGTCTACATCGTTATTTGTGCTACAATAGATAATGCGGTATCCCTGCTCGTAGACCTTGCTTTCGATCAGACGGGCGATATTTCCAAAAAATGGATTCGAGATATCTTCGATAATCAGCCCCAAAATCTTGGTTTTTCCAGTACGCAAGCTTTTCGCCAACTCATTCGGCTTATATCCTACTTTCTTAACATAATCCAATACGCGCTTGGTCAGCGCTTCACTGATACGCTTCTCTTTCGCCTTGTCATTCAAAATAAAGGAGACTGTAGTTACAGAAATTCCCAACGCCTTTGCGATATCACTGATTAGAATACGTTTCTTCATGTAGAGTAGGTTTGTTAAGTTTTATTTCGAAGATTACTAAAGTAAAAAATTTAACGACAATTTACTAAAATAATAATAAAATTGCGCTAAAAGGTTTTATTTACTAATTTTAGGCAGTTTCAAATACCCGAATACAACACCTATGACAGGAAATAAGCTTATCACGACAGTGTTGGGCACGCTAATCTTACCATTTTGCGTTCAAGCTCAACAAAATTTAACACAATATGTCAATCCCTTTATTGGCTCAGCGGACCATGGACACGTCTTTGTCGGAGCCAATGTACCTTTAGGTGCAGTACAACTTGGACCAACCCAAATACCACAGGTTTGGGATAAATTCAATGGTTGGGATTGGTGCAGCGGATACAATTACAAAAGTCAGGAAATATTAGGTTTTACACATACGCATTTGAGTGGAACAGGTATTGGCGATCTAAATGATCTGATGATTGTTCCGGCGAATGGCAAACTGCAATTAACGCCAGCAGAATTCAACAAGATGAATACAGGTTATGGTTCATCCTTCAAAAAAGAAAATGAAGTTGCTAAACCCGGATTCTACAGTGCCTATCTGGATGACTATAAAGTTCAGGCCAATCTCACAGCAACGGAACGCGTCGGTTATCACCAATATCGTTACGAAAAAACAGATAATGCCCATATCTTGGTTGACCTGGGTTATCATATCAACTGGGATAAACCGACAGATACCTATATCAAACAGATCAATGATTCGACATTCGTTGGTTACCGCTTTTCCACCGGCTGGGCAACTGATCAAAAACTATACTTTGCCATAAAAACTTCGCAACCGATTCAAAAGGTTAGATTTTTTGATGGCAAAGACGAAAAATTTGGTCAGACCACGTTCAAGGGACAAGCAATTAAAGCGGCACTTTTTTTCGATGCCGCAAAAAATAAAAACATTGAACTGAAAGTTGGTATTTCACCCGTCAGCTCCAGCAATGCGCTAAATAATATTAATGCCGAGATTTCGGGCTGGAATTTTGAAAAAGTAAAACAGGAGGCAGATCTACGCTGGAACAAAACCTTAAACAAAATTCAGTTTGAAGCAGATAAGGATACTAAAACGATCTTTTACACAGCGCTATACCATACTTACTTCGCGCCTACGATTTTCAACGATGCAAACGGCGATTATATGGGTACCGATAAACAAGTCTACGAAAAGCAGGATTTTGTCAATCACACCGTATTCTCCTTATGGGATACCTATCGCGGACTTCATCCTTTAATGACTATCCTTGAGGACCGTAAGATCAATCAGGATTTTATCAAAACAATGCTTGCCATCTATCAACAGCAGGGGAAATTACCGATGTGGCATCTGCAGGGTAACGAAACCAACACTATGGTTGGCCTGCCAGCCATTCCGGTGATCGCCGATGCCTTCTTAAAAGGAATCATTGACGAGAAAGATTATCCTTTGGTATGGGAAGCTGTTAAGACCACAGCAATGGGCAATGATCACGGCCTAAAATACGCACGTAACCTGACCTATATCCCTATTGACAGCATGCCGAATGAATCGGTAGCCTGGGCACTGGAATATGCTATCGCTGATTTTGGTGCTTATAAAATAGCAGAGAAACTTGGTAAAACAGAAGATGCCGCCTATTTCAAAAAACGCTATAAGCTTTACGAACAATATTTTGACAAAGAAGTTGGCCACTTTGTCGGCAAAAAAGTTAATGGCGACTTCCGCCGTCCCTTTGATCCACTAATGGCCAAGCACCGTGAAAACGATTACTGTGAAGGCAATGCATGGCAATATACCTGGCTGGTACCACAAGATGTGACAGGATTGATCAATCTTTTTGGTGGTGAACAACAATTTTTGAAGAAACTGGATTACTTCACAACTATGTCCTCGGATTTGGGTGGCGAAGCCTCACCAGATATCTCGGGACTGATCGGGCAATACGCGCAAGGCAACGAGCCCAATCACCATATCCCTTATTTGTATGCGTATGCAGGACAACCATGGAAAGGTGCAGCGTTAGCGCGTAAAGCGATGACCGATTTCTATACAAATACACCGGCAGGACTCTGTGGTAACGATGACGTCGGTCAGATGAGCGCCTGGTATGTCTTCTCCGCAATGGGATTCTATCCGCTGAATGCGATGAGCGGTGTTTATGTATTTGGCTCGCCGATGATGGAACACGCCAACATCAATTTGCCAAATGGTAAAACCCTAGCAATAACGGTGAAAAACCAAGGCAAAGCAAACCCGTACATCAAATCCATCAAATTGGATGGAAAACCTTACAGCAAGACTTTTATCACACACGCGCAATTGCTACAGGGAGGTCAGATGGAGATTGAGATGAGCGCCACGCCGAATAAGAACTTTGGAAAAAATAAAGCAGACAGGCCATCAAGTATTGACAATAATTAACTGAAAAATTGTCAGCATAACATTAGTGGATTAATATTTGTTAATACCTATATAAATTAAGGAGAACAAAAAATGGCAGATTACAAAAACATCAACATACAAGACATCCCTGATGGAGGCGAGAATCCTAAAGACTTCTATGAAACTTTTAAAGAAAGATTAGAGGACTTGGAAACCTTTCCAAAAGACTACACGTACAAATTTATCTTACCAAAAGATCAGGATCATTTCAATCAGATTCAAAGTGTATTTGATGATACGGATGCACGTTTTGACTTCAAGGATTCCAAAACAGGCAAATACACCTCGATCACGGTCAGCCTGAATGTAAAAGATGCAGATCAGGTCATTTACTTCTACAAAGAAGTTGCCAAGATAAAAGGCGTTATTATGCTATAATAAACAAAACAGGCTGTCGAAATGACAGCCTGTTTTGTTTATTGTTCAAGAAGTTCCTGCTTGACCAAATCGCCTTGAACAAGCAGCTCTTCCATCTTGACCTGATCAAACAATTCTTTCGGAACTTTGAGTTTCAAAAGATAGCATATCGGGCGCCCCGATTGAATCCCCGGACTCCATTTTTTTTGCATTTTTAGAAAATCAAGTAGAACCAGATCTTTAGCACCATTTCCCCTGTCCATTAGTGATCCGTTTTTTGTGACGAGTACCTCAAATATATGGTCAGCATGTATCGCTTTGTCCAATCGGCCGTCCCGCTTAGCTTCTTTTAGATAATTTAGCCAATGGATCTTAAAGTTATTCATTCCCTCTTTCGGTACAAGAAAAATATCCACGGCCTTATAGATATGGCTTGTATCAGTATTTTTTGATACTTGGGCCACAACCGGCCGATATAATACCGATAAAAATAGAAAACAATATATTCGGACCATAATTAATAGTATAGTACCAAGTTAATCAAATTTAGCGCACAAAAAAAAGCCCGCTACATAGCGGGCTTTTATATATTAAGTTAAAGAACAAGCTTATTCCTGTCCGGCACCGGCTACTGGAGCTTCGCCATTTGGCTTATCTTGTTTTGGTTTATCTTCTTTTGGAGGACGAGGCAATAAAGCTTTACGGGAAAGTTTCATTTTACCTTGTTTGTCAATATCCAATAATTTAACCGTTACTTTATCACCTTCTTTGAAGATGCCATCCATTGTTTCAAGACGTTTCCAGTCAATTTCAGAGATGTGCAACAAACCATCTTTACCTGGCATAATTTCAACGAATGCACCAAATGGCATAATTGATTTTACTTTACCTTCGTAAGTTTCACCAATTTCAGGTTTAGAAGCAATCGCTTTGATACGACCTACAGCATCGTCAATTGCAGCTTTATTATCCGCAAATACCTGTACGACACCTTTATTATCAACCTCTTCGATAGAAATCGTTGCACCGGTCTCACGTTGCATTTCTTGAATAATCTTACCACCAGGGCCGATTACAGCACCGATAAATTCTTTATCGATCAACAATTGAACGATACGAGGCGCATGTGGTTTGTAATCTTCACGTGGAGCAGAAATGGTTTTCTTCATTTCACCTAAGATATGTAAACGCGCTTCTTTCGCTTGGTCCAAAGCTTGTGTCAACACTTCCCATTTCAAACCATTGATTTTTAAGTCCATTTGACAAGCAACGATACCTTTCTCCGTACCAGTTACCTTAAAGTCCATATCACCTAAGTGATCTTCGTCCCCTAAGATATCCGATAAAATTGCATATTTACCAGTTTTCTCATCGGAGATTAATCCCATTGCGATACCCGATACAGGAGCTTTCAATTTCACACCAGCATCCAAAAGGGCCAATGTGCCGGCACATACAGTCGCCATTGAGGACGAACCATTGGATTCCAAAATATCGGAAACCACACGGATTGTATATGGATTTTCGTTATCTGCAGGAAGTACCTGTTTCAATGAACGCATCGCCAGGTTACCGTGACCAACTTCACGACGACCAGGACCTCTGTTTGGTCTTACTTCACCTGTAGAAAACGCAGGGAAGTTATAGTGAAGGATAAATTTGTTATAACCGTTGATAAAAGCACCATCGATCATTTGCTCATCGTCTTTAGCACCTAAAGTAACCGAAGTCAATGACTGTGTTTCACCACGTGTAAATACGGCAGAACCGTGTGCAGCAGGCAGATAATCCACTTCAGACCAGATCGGGCGTACTGTACGTACGTCACGGCCATCTAAACGCATGCCTTCATCCAAAACTAGATTACGGACAGCATCATACTGAACATCGTGGAAATATTTTTTGAATAAGAATGCGGTATCATCATCCAATTCTTCTGGCATTGTCGCTCTGTATTCTTCCGCAATTTTTGCAAAGTTCTCAGAACGGTCATGTTTCGCTGAAGCTGATTTCGCAATTGCATATACTTTATCATAAGTAGCTGCGAAAATGGAAGCTCTCAATTCAAGGTTTTCAGGTTCGTGATTATACTCACGTTTCACTGTTTTACCGACCAAATTAGCCAATTCTACTTGTGCTGCAACTTGTTTTTTGATAGCCTCATGTGCAAAAGCGATCGCTTCAACCATTTCAGCTTCTGAAATTTCTTTTGCTTCACCTTCCACCATACCAATATCCTGAGCCGAACCAGCAACGATAAATTCTAAAGTCGCATTTTCAAGTTCAGATAATTTCGGATTGATGACCAATTGACCGTCGATTTTCGCTACGCGAACTTCTGAGATAGGCCCATTAAAAGGAATATCAGAAACCGCAATTGCAGCGGATGCTGCCAGACCTGCTAACGCATCAGGCATAATATCTTTATCCGCCGAAATCAAGCTGATGGCAACTTGTGTGTCTGCGTGATAGTTTTCAGGGAATAATGGACGTAGTGCACGGTCTACCAAACGGGAAATTAATACTTCATAGTCTGATAATCTAGCCTCACGACGTAGGAAGCCACCCGGAATACGGCCAGTAGCCGCATATTTCTCTTGATAATCTACCGAAAGCGGTAAAAAATCAACACCAGATTTAGCTTCTTTGGCAGAAACGACAGTTGCAAGCAACATCGTATCACCTTGTTTTAATACCACAGCACCATCAGCCTGTTTTGCCAATTTTCCTGTAGACAATTCGATCTGGGTGCCATTACCCATATCGATGGTTGTTTTAATTTCGTTGTAATTCATTTAATCTTATTTTTGACACGCTTTTCATCTTGTTGGCAGCGGGCCTATATTTTAAATACGTTAGATTTCAGCACAAAGGTAAATTAAAATATTAAGATTAATGCAATTAACATCAGGCTAAATAATCAAATACTAACACTTCGCTACATTTGTTTTCGAACCCATCCAATTTGCATATCGCTTACCTCCCGCCTGCGATTGCAGGTTTACTCGAATAGGTATTGAAACGTTGATCTTATAGGGGAATTTGCTTATCGTCTTTATTTATACCATTAATAGATTATGAACCTTGCAATTTTCAAGGGACGTTGTTGTAAATAGCTTATGACCAAGTTCGCCCCACGGCCGCCCTGTTCCCGACTTGTAAAAAACATGCAGGCACAGTGAAAGCACCTTAGAAGGTGGACTCAACGTGGACTCACTGTGCACTTAATCTGCTTACAGGTCGAACTTGGTAATAACCAGGTATTAACTTGCTCCCTATTAAAGCACTCCGCCAGCCGAAGGCCGACACTAGACATCCCCAAGAAACCAGTTTACCGCTTTTCAACTTTAATTTTCTTTCATTACCATCTAATAGCTTCATTGCAGCTCTATCGTGTTTATCCTCAAGAAAGAAGCTTATCATCCCTTTCTCTTCATGCAGCAGCATACCTGCCTGGCGGCACTGTACACTTCTTACCTGCCGATTTGATAACAGATAGCAAAAAAGCCATCCAAAATTGGATGGCTTTCTTAAAAAACCTTTGTACAAAAGCTTATTTGATGATATCACGTAGACCTAGACCTTTGATGATCGCACGGTAACGGTTAATATCTTTTTTGTAAAGATAAGCCAATAATGAACGACGTTTACCTACCAACATTTGTAGGGCACGTTGTGTACCGAAATCTTTTCTGTTCTTTTTCAAATGCTCAGTTAAGTGAGCGATTCTCTTCGTGAATAAAGCAACTTGACCTTCTGTAGATCCAGTGTTAGTAGCTGATCCAGCAAATTCTGCGAAGATCTCAGCTTTGTACTCTTTACTTAAATACATCTCTTGAATAATATTAAAGCGTTAAAAAATTTATTAATTGCGTGCAAAGGTAGCGTTTTTTTTGAGACGAACAAATTATGCTCATAACTTCTTCACTTCCATTACACTTTGACATATATTTTCTTCTTGTCCAGCCAGTAGCAAATCACCCACATGAGTGTCAAAAAGCACAGCGAATAGACGAAAGAACCAACTTCTGGAATTCCAGGGACTTTGGCGCAAACATATTTATAAAACCAGGCAAAAGCGTCGGTATATTTCTGTGTTCCGTCATCCTTCAATCCATCGGGGATCCGGAATAAACCGAGAAAACGGGGCAGGATTCCGCTCAACACAAAAATAAATAACGGATTTTTGCCGAATACATCAAAAAATTGAGTGAGTTTGTTTTTGACACCCTGCACCTCGATAAACCAAATCATACCACCAATTGTCATTGTCGCCAGTCCTGTTGTATAGAGCACATAGGAACTCGTCCAGATTTTTTTATTGATCGGGAAGCCGAGCGCCCAGATCCAGGCCAGAACTAAAAGGATAAAACCAGTAACAAACATCCCGGCCAACAACTTAAAATGAGGTTCGTTTGAGGCAGGCACTTTAGACCATAACCAGTCCACCTGACCCTGTTTTTTTATGAATACACCGACCAGATAACCAAACACAACCTGTACGATCGCCGGTAGGGTACTCATCAATCCCTCCGGGTCGAACGGAACACCTTCGCCTTTATAAATATGCGGCAGACCTAGTATCGCAATATCGTGCTTGGTACCAAACCACCCTTCTAAACTATAAGGATCAGCTCCCCCTGCCAGTGCACAGACAGCCCAATACAGCAATAAGATACCAGTGGAAATCCAAATAATGGCCTTCTCTTTAAAATAATACGCTAATATAGATGCAAAACAATAAGCGATCGCAATACGTTGCAATACACCAAGGATACGAATGCCCCGGCTTGGATCATTGGGATCTACCCATTGTTTAAAAACCAGTTCCGCTCCTTCCCATTTTATAAAAGGCCACCAGTTAATAAAAAGTCCGATTGCAAAAATTAAGACCGTACGTTTAAGCACCTTCTTCCAGAAAACCGCGGGGCCAGCTTCCTGCAATCGAGGAATCACAAAGGACATGGCATTTCCTACTGCGAATAGAAAAAACGGAAAAACCAAGTCCGTCGGAGAACAGCCATGCCAGGCTGCATGTTTCAGCGGCGCGAACATATGCGCCCAAGTCCCCGGATTATTAACCATAATCATCAGTGCCACAGTAGCCCCACGAAACACATCCAAGGAATAATAACGTTGTTTCATCATAAATTAAGTGATTAGCTAGTAAATATAGGTATTAACGAATTCATTTTTATGCATAATATTTATAATAATGGCACAAACAGGAATAAAGCGAGTCGAATTGTTACAAATACCAAAACATTCGCCTTAATATTTTGATGAAACAGACACTTTTTAAAATATTTTAAAAAGTATTTTGAACTTACATTTTTTTTAACATATCTTTAACAAAAGTTTAACCAGCTTTTATGAAGCATTTCAAATACCAATGGAAAAAGAAATACTAAAAAACCTCTATTTTGATACAGCCCTCTCTATAGCAGAGTTGGTAAAAAAGCTTTCGAAAAGTACACCTTCTATTACAAAGGTTATCAATCGTCTATTGGAGGAAAAGATTATCATTGAATGTGGATTTGCCGAATCTACTGGCGGAAGACGCCCTATACAATTTGCACTTAATCCTTCTTTAGATTTCTATATTTTAACTATTTCCGCTGACCAGTATTTTTCTACATTTTCATTAACGGATTTAGGCCAAAATACAATTGTTGAGCATAGAGATGTTCCATTGGAATTACAATTAGCGAATTCATTCGATTTACTTCTATCGGAAATCGAAAGAATCTTAACCTCCTCTGCCATAGCCCTTGATAGGCTTATTGGGATTGGTCTCAGCATGCCCGGTTTTGTGAATTCGGAACTTGGTGTCAACGAGTCATACCCCGTCACTCACCCACTCTATAAGATCAAAAGCAAAATAGAGAAAAAGTACAAAATCGCTACAGTAATCGAAAACGATTCGCGTTGCATAGCGCTTGCGGAAAAGGAATTTGGCTTGGCAAAAAATATTGAGCATTCTTTGATCATCAATCTAAACTGGGGTGTTGGACTCGGAATTATCATCAATGGCATCGTATTCAAAGGAGAATCGGGATTTGCTGGAGAATTTAGTCATATTCCACTTTCTGATAACAATACGCTGTGCTCTTGTGGCAAACGAGGTTGTTTAGAGGTGGAGGCCTCGCTAAATGCAGCTATCAAAAACACAGAAAACGATATCGCAAAAAATGAATATTCAATCTATAGTACCTTTGTTAACAGCAATTTAAACAAAATTGACGCTTTAATTGAAGCATCTAATGTGGGAGATCAAATTGCCATAAACAATCTTGGAAAGATAGGTTATATGCTGGGCAAGGGAATCTCAACGCTGATTCACATCTTAAATCCCAAACAAATTATAGTCAGTGGAAGAGGTGCCGAATTAGGCCGCATATTGAATCCGCAGATTCAGATCGCAATCAACGAGTTTTGCATACCTGAAATCGCAAAGACCACACAAATTCAGATGTCTAAATTAAACAAACATGCTCAAGTAAAGGGTACTGCTGCTATCGTCGCAGAAAACCATATCGACAGGATCCTAACTAAATAATTATTAACAAATTAAACACTAAACAATGAGTCTATTCTACAAAAAAACAGCTGGATTAGCGTTGTGCACACTCTTCAGTGCTACTTCGCTTTTTGCACAGCAAGGCATTTCTGGAACAGTTTCAGATGCCAAGGGACCATTATCGGGAGCTACGATCTCTGTAAAAGGGGCAACTCGAGCAACCCAATCAGGAGCAGATGGAAAATTTAACATTCAAGCTGCCCAAGGTGAGACCATACGTATCTCTTTGGTGGGTTATAAGCCGCAAGAAATTGTGGTTGGCACAACTAAAACGATTAATGTTGCATTAACAAATGACGAATCTACTTTAGGTGAAGTTGTGGTGACTGCAATGGGAATAAAAAGAGAAAAGAAAACATTGGGTTATTCTTTTCAAGATGTCAAAGGGGATCAATTAGTTGATGCAAAAGAAAATAATATTGCCAATGGATTAGCAGGAAAAGTTTCTGGTCTTCAGGTAATTAAAGGATCCGCTGGTCCGGCGTCATCCACAAAAATAACGCTGAGAGGAAATAATTCGTTGACAGGAGATAACCAACCTCTCATTATAGTTGATGGTGTGCCATTAAATAATTTCCTTGGTGCTACTAATGGTATTGGACAGACAAATAATGACATGTGGAACCCTGGAACTGATATGGGAGGGGGATTAGGAGATATCAATCCAGAGGACATTGAGAGTATGTCTGTACTTAAGGGAGGAGCAGCCTCAGCACTCTACGGCTCACGAGCAGGTAATGGTGCTATTATTATCACAACAAAGTCTGGAAAAGCTCAAAAGGGCGCAGGTATATCTTACTCCTCTACACTAGGATTGGAGACCTTATTTATGACTCCAAGACTTCAAAGTACCTATGGACAAGGGAAAGACGGTGTCGGTAACCCTACAAGCACAGAAAATTGGGGTGAAAGACTAAGTGGCCAGGCTTATGACAACATTGGTAATTTTTTCAAAACAGGTGTCAATCACACACAAAATCTAACTTTCCAACAACAATTTAATAAAACCAATATTTATACTTCGGCTACCTATTTAAACGATCAAAGTAAAATCCCTGGATCTTCCCTAGAACGTCTCAACTTAATGACCAAAGTTAATACATCGTTTGGTCCTGATGACCGTTGGACAACGGACGTAAAAGTACAATACATGAATACCAATGCAAAAAACAGACCAACTTCAGGAGATAATACATCGAATATGTATAGTACTTTGTTTACGATGCCGCGTTCAATAAATATCTTAGATTTCAAGAACCCTGTAGATGCACAAGGCAATATGAATTGGTATGGAACAACAAATTCTATTAATCCTTATTGGCTTGCAAAGTATAAATTAAACCAAGACATTCGTGATCGTTTCTTAATGAATGGAAGCATTCAATACAAGTTTAATAATTGGTTAAATGCCGAAGCAAGATTAGGAAGAGATCAATATACAACGAACTATGAAAATAAAACATACGCTGGAAGCCCAATAAGCACAACAGGACAATATGGTCTAGGTAAAAACACGTTTTTTGAGAACAACTTTACATTGGCTTTAAATGCTAAAAAAGATAATTTAGCTGGCAAATGGGGCGGCGCATTATCATTATTTGGGCAAATAATGAAACAAAAATCAACGGGATTAGATGCAAATGCCGGCAATTTGGAAGTTCCGAATCTATTTTATATCCAAAACAGCATTTCAAATCCAGTTGTAAACCAATCGTTAGCGACTAAACAGATCAACTCCCTATATGCCAGCGGAGAAATAAACTACGATAATTATTGGTTTATTAATTTTACTGGTAGAAATGATTGGTCTTCTACATTAGGAACTAACAACAGGTCATTTTTTTACCCATCCGTCAGTACTTCATTAGTCATTTCGGACATGGTCACCAAAAATGGAGGACAGCTACCTTCTTGGCTAAGTTTTGCTAAAATAAGGGGATCCTATGCGCAAGTAGGTAACGATTTGAGTTCATTCCAACTATACAATGTATTTAATATTGGAAAAGATCCAAATGGCAACACCACTGCGGGGATGCCTAAAGTTAAATTTAATCCAAATATTTTAAGTGAATTGATTAAAACACTGGAATTTGGTTTTGATGCTCGATTCTTTCAAAGTAGAATGGGGATTGATTTCGCTTGGTACAAAAACAACGCGACCAACCAGATTATTGATATCCCTGCTGATCCTTTTAGCGGTTATGAATTTGAAAAAATCAATGCTGGAAACATTCAAAACTCAGGTATAGAAGTTGTTTTAGACGGTCGTATATTTGACAATAGAGAGGGATTCAGTTGGACATCGAGTGTTAACTTTTCCAATAATAGAAATAAAATTATTGATCTAAGTGCAGCAAGTGATATTTACCCATTAGGATCCTATGATAATGTTGCTATCCGAGCTGTAAAAGGAAGTTTATACGGCGACATTTACGGCACAAAATTTCTTCGTGTTGAGGATGCCAACAGCGAATACAATGGTCAGCTAATTTTGAATGGCAATGGTCTACCACAATCCAATGGTCAAATGGTCAAATTAGGAAACCAAGCACCAAAGGCACTAGTAGGATGGACAAACAGCTTCGCCTATAAAAACTTTGGTTTGAGTTTTTTAATTGATGGAAGATTTGGCGGCGAGTTCTATTCGGGAACAAACCTGAACTTACAAGTAAATGGTAGTGCTGCAGTGACCGCTCCTAATGGACAACGTGATAAGCTTTTGGTCGACGGCGTTGTTGCTTCAGGAAATGGCTATGCAAAAAATACAGTGGAAACAACTCAGCAGTTATACTGGAATCAAGTGGGTACGACTTCTGGAAACTTCGGTATCGGCGAAGCTAACGTATATGACGCAACCAATATTAGACTAAGAAACCTAAGCTTAAGTTACAATTTCCCGAGCACAATACTCAAAAATAGTATTATACAACGTGCAAAAATTAGCGTGACAGCAAATAATGTCTGGATGATAAAAAGCCATGCAAATGGGGTTGATCCAGAATCTGTTTTTGCAATTAATTCAAATGCGACAGGTTTTGAAAATTTCTCTACACCAACTTCAAGATCATTTTTCTTTAACGTAACATTAGGATTTTAAACAATAAAAAAATGAAAAATTTCAAATCAAAAATAGGAATAGCCATATTATTTGGATCTATCACATTTTCTTCTTGTTCAAAATTTGAAGAAATGAATATTGACCCGCTAAAGGCCAATGAAACACAAGTAAAAATTGAGTACTTTTTTAACAATTCACTAACTGGAGCTCAGCAAGATCCCAATATCGCAGAACGGATATTTGTTTTAGACTGGAAAACAGCAGGAAGACAGCACATGACCAACGGCCTTGCATTAGGAACAGTGAATGACGATTGGTCGAAAGAATATTATCGATATTCTGCCGAATGGATTAAAAATGCAAGTAAAGGAATTCAAATAGCCAATGATGAAATTAAAGCTGGATCTGCAAAAGATTATACCAACAATATCCTTCAAATATCAAGAATATGGAGAGCTTATCTTATCAGCGAACTAAGTGATAACTTTGGCCCAGTGCCAATTGATTATGCCGAAGGGGTAAATCCAGATTACAAACCTGTTAAAGATGTCTATTATTACATTCTTGAGGAATTGAAAGATGCGATTTCAAAAATTGATCCGAATGTAAAAATACCTGAAGATGTTTTAAAATTCGACAGAGCATATGGATTTAAATACGATAGCTGGATCAAATATGCGAACTCTATGCGTATGCGATTAGCGATGCGTATGTCAGAAGTAGACGCTGCTAAAGCAAAAGCTGAATTTGAAGCTGCTGCTGCAACAAATAAATATATTGCAAGTCCTGCGGATAATTTTACAGTAGCAGAAAAAACAGGCTGGGATCCTTTGTCTGGAGTAATGAGCAGAGAATGGAATTCCCAAGCACTTTCCGCTACTTTAAACAATCTTTATATTGGTTTAGGCGGAATAAAATCTGATCAATTAGTTGGTACAGACTTAAAATCTTCTATTAAAGATGAGAATTATATTGGAAAACGCTATGCTAATCATTTCACCACACAGACAAATGATCCTTCAGCGGGATATTGGTTGGATGGGCTTCCCAATAAAATTGACCCGCGTGCATATAAAGCATTTTATATTCCCGGAGATTTAAGTAATTCCAATTACTCTTTGTATCCATCCTGGACCGATGATGCGAAAACACAGGAAGAAGTTTTAGTAAGCGGATCTAATCAAATAAAGGTTAATACAAAATATACATGGAATGCTTTTTCTTTAGGAGATTGGGGGGCCAAAGGAACAAATAATAGACTCCGTTCAACTTTAGTAGGAAAAGTTCCGGCATTAAGCCAACAATTTAGAGCAAGCACAAGTAGCAGAATCTTCTTTGCTAGTTGGGAATCCTACTTCCTCTTAGCGGAAGCTGCTGTAAGAGGATGGTCTACAGGTACAACTGCTAAACAAGCGTATGAAAATGGCATAAAAGCTAGTTTCGATTATTGGGGTGTAGGTGCATATGCAGGCGATTACTTAAATTCGGAAAATTATAATCGTGTAGGGACTTCGGTAAAATTCACACATACAACTGAACCAGGGGATACCCACAATATGAATTACATTGATGGATATACAAATACACCAGGAACTGTTAGCATCAAATATCCTGTTAACACATTATATAAAAATGGTGCGGTACGGAATGATTTGCTAACGAAAATTATCACACAAAAATTTATTGCCAATTTACCATGGTTACCATTAGAATCTTGGAACGACCAAAGAAGACTGGGGTTACCATTTTTTGAAAATCCGGCAATTGAAAATGCATTACCTAACTTGCCAGATCTGAATGCAAGTAATATGATGACAAGTAATATCAAATTCTTCCCACAACGATTAAACTATCCTTCTTCTTTCAGAGAAGCTTCTCCTGATAAATATCAACAGGCTGTTTCTCTTCTTGGAGGTACTGATAAAGTTTTAACACCATTATGGTGGGCAAAACAAAAATAGTCCCTATTTTATTTATTAACTGAAGACCGGCTTTAAAAGCCGGTTTTTTTATTTAATGTCAAATAAAAGAATTACATCTGTTACAATTACATTTAATAATCAATCAAAAGAAGGGGTCAATTCACTTAAAAATAAAGAATCTGTTAAATTCTTTTTAAAAAATTTAAAAAGAATTTGGAACTTAAAATAAACTATATATATCTTTATTTTTAATAAAACTAGGAACAACACAAAACTCCTCTGCGTTAACCTGAATTGACAGATCAGAAGAGTGTAAGTTCGCTACCTATGATATTAAATAGATAATATCATACATAAAAAATATTAGAACCCAATAATTACGCATAATGAAGTTTAACTAGATATGGTCGTCGAGATTTTAAGAAATTTGTACTATCGGCCAATGCAACCGATTGCAGACATCGCAAGTTCACTCTCTAAAAGTATTCCGTCTGTGACAAAACAGATTAATGAACTCCTCTCAAAAAGCATTATTGTTGAAAATGGTTATGCGCCTTCAACAGGTGGAAGAAAAGCCATTCAATACATGCTTAACGAAAATCTTCAACACACTATCATTAGCGTATCTATTGATCAGTTCTACACATCAATTGCCTTATCCAATCTTCAGACAGGTGTACTATTTTCCCAAGACAATATGCTGATTGACCTAAGGGATCCAGATGCAGCACACAGGATTATGGAAGCAATTGATCAGTTTATCTCTAGCAATTCCATTGGATTGCAATATGTCATTGGAATTGGAATAAGTATGCCCGGTTTCGTAAATGCCGATTCCGGTTTAAACGAATCTTATAGTAGCCAATCACCTTTATATAATATCAAAGAAAAGGTTGAACTCAAATTCAACAAACCGGCTGTAATTGATAACGATTCACGTTGTGTCGCTTGGGCGGAAAAAAAATTTGGTGAAGCCCAGGATTCTTCCCATTCCCTTGTTATTAATCTCAATTGGGGTGTTGGATTAGGTATACTTATTAACGACAATATTTTCAAAGGTACATCTGGATTTGCTGGAGAATTTAGTCACATCCCACTTTCGGATGCGCAGACCTTATGCTCCTGCGGAAAAAGAGGCTGCTTAGAAGTTGAGGCTTCATTAAGTGCTGCAATCCAAAATATTGAAAAAGACATAAAGAATGGGGAATATTCAATTTATGACAAACTTGCAAAAGAGCACACTAATAAAGTCGAAGCAATGGTAGAAGCGGCAAAGATAGGTGACCAAGTTGCAATAAATAACATTGGAAAAATCGGCTATTTATTAGGGAAAGGAATTTCTACACTAATCCATATACTTAATCCCAATAAGATTATCATTAGTGGACAAGGTGCGGAAATCGGAGATATTCTTGCTCCTCATATTCAAGTAGCTGTTAATGAATATTGTATTCCAAAGATTGCAAAAAAGACAACTCTTGAGATTTCAAAACTACAAAATGCTCAGCAACTAGGCACAACAGCCCTCGTGATCGAAAAATTTATAAACAGTATAATTAACTAATATTTTACACAAACACCTAAAACATGAGTCTATTTTACAAAAAAACTGCAGGATTGGCGTTATGTACACTATTTAGTGCGACATCACTCTACGCGCAGCAAAGCATTACTGGAATAGTTTCAGATGCTAAGGGACCAGTCTCTGGCGCGACTGTTTCTGTAAAAGGAACAACTAGGGGCACACAAACAGGCACCAATGGATCTTTTACAATTCAAGCCTCACAAGGGGAGACCTTACGTATATCTATTGTTGGATATAAATCCCAAGAGATTGTAGTCGGTACGAGCAAGTCCGTAAAGGTAACGTTAACTGAAGATGCTTCCGCTTTAGAAGAAGTTGTAGTAACGGCCATGGGCATAAAAAGGGAAGCTAAAGCCCTTGGATACGCCTCATCTACAATAAGTTCAAAAGAACTAACTCAAGCAGGTACGACAAACATCGGTTCTGCCCTTTATGGAAAAGCGCCAGGCGTACAAATTAATTCAGCTCCAGGAGGAGCTTCCAGTGCAGTTAACATTCAAATCCGCGGTATTAATTCGCTAAGTAACAACAGACAACCTTTATATGTTGTTGATGGTGTAATGATTAGAAACGATCAACAAGCGGGTTCAAAAGGTCTAAACAACACCGGCGGTATAACCGATCCTGGAGGTCAGGCGATATGGTCAGATAACAGAATACGTGGAAATGGTATGTTAGATTTAAACCCCAATGATATCGAGTCCATGACAATATTAAAAGGTGCCAGTGCCACAGCACTGTACGGATCCGATGCTGCAAGTGGTGTAATAGTAATTACAACAAAAAAGGGGGCGAAAGGAAAAGGACTTGGAATAGACTTTAATTACACTGGATCAATAGAAACAGCTGCTTTCCTTCCAAGACTGCAATACGAGTATGGACCTGGTTATGATGCTGCGACCAACTTACAATCAGGAGCAACTGAAGAAGGTTGGATGACAAATTCACTTTTTCCAGGAGATAGACTCTTAAATTACAATGCATGGGGGCAGTTTGGGCCAAAATATGATGGACAAGATGTCCGTTGGTGGGACGGTTCGTTAAGAAAATATTCAGCTAATAAAGGAAATTATGGTGATATTTTTGACACCGGACACAATAGCAACTTTAATCTAAGTATATCAAATCAAACTGAAAAGATAAACTATAGGTTATCCGCTTCCAATATGGATTATAAGGCAATTGTACCAGGAAGTAAAATGAATAAAAGCACCTTTAATTTAAACAGTTCCATCAAGCTGGCCGACCGTTTGGATCTGGACGTAGTTGCTTCTTATATCAGTACAATCACCAAAAATAGACCTGGTTTAATGGGAGACGTTTTGGGATCATATGCTGGTTTTTTTAGTGGAGCCGAGGATGTCGAGAAAATGAAAAATCAACTCTACCAAACCTCTGACGGCTACCGCTACAACCCTTTTGGTTCAAATCGACCTGAAGCATTTCCTGTTAATTATAGAGCAGTCAATCTCCTAAACTATTTTTGGCAACAAAAGAGAAACAGTTATGAAGAGAAAGAAAACCGTTTTTTGGGAAGTGCTACATTAAATTGGGGTATATTGGACAAACTAAAGTTTAGAGGCCGCTTAGGAACAGATTTTACAGGGCTAAACATTGAAAATAAAGAGCACAATGAATATGCTGTTCAATATAATGCAACCAACAGCACTGGTAAATTTGAGGTGTCTAAAGGAATATATAAAATTATTTATGGGGACGCATTATTAACTTATGCAGATAAACTATCAGATGATCTTGATTTTAGTTTAAGCGGAGGCTTTCAATCCCGCATGGAAAACTATGATGATCAAATGTCAAGAACTGAAGGCGGCTTAGTTTCAGCTAATTGGTTTAGCTTAAACAATACGTTTGGACAAGCAGTAACTACACACGTTAGAAAAGAACTGATTAAATATGCTTACTTTGGCCTATTGAACCTTTCCTATAAAAACTACTTATTCTTGGAAGGTACAGGCCGTAAGGAGTATTCGTCAACATTGCCAGCTCAAAACAATCCATATCATTATGGTTCCGTAAATACGAGTTTTGTATTCTCTGATGCATTTAAATTACCTGATTTCTTTAGCTATGGAAAGCTAAGAGCATCTTATGGTGTCGTTGGTAATGATGCTCCAATTTACGCGTCAAATATTGCCTACAAACAATCGTCATTAATTACTGTAAATGGTCCGGTACCTGCTCTAAATCTAAATTCTAGCTATGGTAACTTAAACTTGAAGCCTGAAAAGAAAACTGAAAAGGAAATCGGATTGGATTTAAAATTCCTGAAAAATAGATTAGGTCTAGATGTAAGCTATTATTCAAATTTTATAGATGATCAAATTATGCCGTTGTCTACAGCATACACGACAGCAGCTACAACTCAAATACTCAATGTGGGAAAAATCTCTAACAGAGGTTGGGAAGTATCATTGAGCGGAACACCAATAAAAAATGAAGAATTTTCTTGGAATGCTAGGCTAAATTTCTCAACTAACAAATCCAAACTTGACGCTCTAATTTCAGGAGTACCAAAATTAGTTTTTTATGACGCCGATCAAAGTTCCATCCGCATGGAGGCAAGACCTGGAGAGACCTTGGGAAATATATACGTATTCCCTCGCGCGACAAATGAAAAAGGAGAATTTTTAATCTCCGACGAAGGTAATTATGTTATTGACAAATCAACATATGTCAAAGCAGGTAATATTATGCCTAAAGCAATAGGTGGATTATCAAATACGTTTAACTACAAGAACTTTAGCTTAGACTTTACTGCTGACTACAGATTTGGTGGACAAATGATTTCCACTCCACATAAGTATGCTTACGGAGCTGGTAGACTAGAAAGCACATTGGAATACCGTGAATCGGGAATTACTTTAGACGGAGTTAATCAAAACACCGGTGCTAAAAATGATGTCCATCTTTCTGGAGCTGAATACTATATTAATAATTTCTATTGGGGAAACAATGCTTGGAATGAAAAAGCCGCTGTCTTAGATAACAATTTCATTAAACTGAGAGAAGTTGTTATTGGATATAGTCTACCTGAATCATTTACACAAAAATTAAAGTTGAATAGTTTACGTGTTTCTTTGATAGGGAGAAATCTCTTCTACTTCTATCGTTCGATTAAAGATATTGATCCGGAGGCACCTGTTGGCAACTACTGGTACTCACAGGGTATCGATATTGGTTCTAACGCAGCAACAAGAAGTTTTGGTTTCTCTCTTAATGCTAAATTTTAATACATAAAAGCGATGAAAAAATTTAATAAAATATTAATATACGGAAGTTTTCTCCTGACATTGGTGAGCTTTCAATCTTGTAAGACAGAATTAGAAGACCGTTATGTCGATCCTGAACAAACAGTGACACCAAATATTCCAGCGTTTTTCACGCAGATTTTAAACAATCCTCGTTTACGTTCCGAATATTGGCATTATAGAACATTCATATTCATGCATCATGCTAGGTATACTCAAACCGCATATTTTGAAAATGAAAACACAATGTATCAACAAAGCGACTCCTATACAAACGACTATTGGAAAGATTTTTACTCACCAGGTATGATGGGAATTTTCAGAGTGATGGAGAAAACATTTAATGGTCTTTCGGATCAAGAAAAAGCTTCAAAGGAAATATTTATGACAGCAGCAAAAGTCGTTTTGTATGACCAAGCTTCTAAATTAGTAGATAACTTTGGAGATATTCCATTTTCAGAAGCTGGAAGCCTTGCATCAACAGATCAGATTAAATTAGCAAAATTTGATGATCAAAAAGAGCTATATAACACTTTTTTAATTGGACTTAAAGAAGCGAACAGCTTTTTTAAAAATGCTTCCGCTACAAATGAATTTAATAGAGCTGATATTCTAAATTCAGGAAATCTTACAAAATGGCGTAAATATACTAATTCTTTACGTCTACGTTTGTTAATGAGAATCTCGGCAATTGATGAAAATAGGGCTAAAACCGACATCATGGAAATGTTAAATAATCCGACTGAATATCCATTACTTGATGGCACAAATACTGGCGATTATAGTGTTGGAACAGAGGATATACTGTTGCAGCCTTTAACAAACTATACATCGAGCTTATTAGACGCAGTGAGAGAACTACCCAGCCATTATGCTCCTGATTATATGCTGAATACAGTTTTGAAAACTGCAAATGACCCTCGTACTACAGTACTATTTGACAAGTTCGGAGAAACAGTAGGTGGAAAATTTATTCCTAATAAGGAGTATCAAGCTATGCCAATTACTTTCACTTCGGCTCAAGCCAATGCTCAGTACATGAAGTATTCGGTTGTCGATTCTGCAACTGCATGGATCAATAATAAATTGCCGGGAGTTTTGATGACTGCATCTGAAACAAATTTTATTAAGGCCGAGGCCCAAGAAAGATGGGGTACTGACGCTGCTGCAAAAACAGCTTATGAAACAGCGGTAAAACAGTCTGTCGCTTTTTATTATTACCTAAATGCTAACTCATCGAATTCAGCCAAAGCAACTAAGCCAAGTAGCGAAGTAATTGATAAATTCGTGACTGAATCAAATATAGCTTTCAGTGGGGATAAAAATGCAAAATTGAAGCTCATAGGGACACAAAAATGGTTACATTTTGGTTGGTTACAGGGTGAACAAGCATGGTCGGAGTATAGAAGAACAGGTTATCCAACTTTGCCAGCGTTTCCAGTTTCTACATTGAATGGGTTTCAGCGTCCTCCTGTACGATTAACATATCCTTCTTCAGAGATTACTAACAATAGTGAAAACTATCAAGCTGTAAAATCTAAAGACACACGCGACACCAAAATTTTCTGGGACGTCAATTAATCGACACTACATCTCCTACAGAAAGCCACCTTCAAGTGGCTTTCTTTTTATCATTTTCATTATATTTATACATGCAAAAACTGACAACCATTATATCAACCGCACTCTTGGCTACGACCTCTACTTTAGTCTTTGGTCAAGCCCACAATGTGTCGGGTGGCTATCAAAAACCTACCGATCCGCAGGTGATCGAAAACCTCGAACAATGGCAAGACATGAAATTTGGTCTCTTCATGCACTGGGGAACCTACAGTCAATGGGGGATTGTTGAAAGCTGGAGCTTATGTCCGGAAGATGAGGGCTGGACACAACGCAAGCCTGAACATGGCGCAACTTACAACGAATACGTAAAGAACTACGAAAATCTACAGACAACATTCAATCCTACGGATTTCAACCCACAAAAATGGGCCGATGCCGCCAAAGCAGCCGGAATGAAATATGTGGTCTTTACAACCAAGCATCACGATGGATTCGCAATGTTCGATACCAAGGAATCGGATTATAAAATTACTTCCAGCAAAACCCCTTTCTCTTCAAACCCAAAAGCTAACGTCACCAAAGAAATATTCAATACCTTTCGCAATGACGGGTTCAAAATCGGGGCTTATTTTTCAAAACCGGATTGGCATACGGATTATTACTGGTGGAGTTATTTCCCGCCAAAAGATCGCAATGTAAACTATGATCCCCAAAAGCATCCTGAACGTTGGGAAAAGTTCAAAAACTATACCTACAACCAAATCAATGAACTTACATCCGAATATGGCAAAGTCGATATCTTATGGTTGGACGGTGGTTGGGTACGTCCATTCAAAACGATTGATCAATCTGTAGACTGGCAACGAACCATCAAAGTTGAACAAAATATTGATATGGATCGCATTGGTGGCATGGCCCGAAAAAATCAGCCCGGAATCATTGTCGTAGACCGCACCGTTCCCGGTAACTGGGAAAACTATGTCACACCGGAACAGGCCATACCTGAACATCCCCTGGACATTCCTTGGGAAAGCTGTATTACTATGGGTGACTCGTTTAGCTATGTTCCCAACGATAATTATAAGCCAACAAAGAAAATCGTCGAAACTCTCGTCAAGATTATCGCTCGTGGTGGTAACTATTTGCTGAACATTGCTCCTGGCCCTAAAGGAGACTACGATCAGGCTGCATATGATCGTTTAAACGAACTAGCCGCTTGGATGAAGATCAACCAAAGTGCTGTATACGCTACACGTACCATTGCGCCTTACCATCAAGGTGATTATTATTATACCCGAAGTAAGGACAATAAAATCGTCAATGTATTCCACCTGTCGGAGGGAGATACTTACCAACAGCCGAATGAATATGTCTTTGAGGTCCCTGACAATTTTAAGGTAAAAAAAATAACAATATTGGGCCATAAAGGTCGTTTGAATTGGTCGCAACATGACAATCAGATCACCCTGAGAAGTCCGGGTACAAGATTTAATTATGCTACCGCGATTCAATTGCAAAGCAAGTAACAAAAAAGCAGCTGGATTACATCGAGCTGCTTTTTTGTTATCCGATAACGATGATCGATTTCAGGCATTTTCAGAGGCTTTCAATTGACTAACGAAGACCAACAAATACAAATCCACCCGATCGCCGCCATCAATCATTGTTCAAATAACTAAAATACAACCTATAAAAAACAGCACTTGTGAACTTGTCAGCACGTACTAACCGAATGAAACAGATAACCTTATTTTTAGCATTATTACTCATAACATTTTATTCATGTAAAAGTTATAAGCCGCAGATCATCTCATCCCGGCAGATCTTCAAGGAAGGACAGGTCAATTTCAAACAATGCCATGCTTCGACCATACAATCCATCGGCAAAGACAGCCTTTTGGCTTGCTGGTTTGGCGGCACGCAAGAATCCAATCCGGATGTGGTGATATGGAGTTCTCATTATACAAATGGAAAATGGCAAACACCAGTACAAATCGCAGATGGGATTCTTGCAGACAAACGTTATCCGACCTGGAACCCCGTGCTCTATCAACATCCTAAAAGTGATACCCTCTATTTATTCTATAAAATTGGTCCTAACCCAAGAGAATGGAAAGGCTATGTCAAATACTCCCTCGATAAAGGTCGTCACTGGTCTGTGGCACAGGCATTACCCGATGGTATTTTGGGCCCAATTAAAAACAAACCATTTACATTGTCTAATGGAGACATACTATCTCCTTCCAGTACCGAATCAAAAGACGAAATCTGGAAAGCGCATGTAGAAATAAGTCGCGACCGGGGTAAAACCTGGTCTATTCATACAATTCGGCCCGATACAAATATTCAAGTCATTCAGCCCAGTATTGTCCAACACGAAGATGGACTCCTCCAGGTGCTTTGCCGCAGTAAAGAAAATAAAGTAATGAGTGCTTTTTCTTCCGATCAAGGCAATAACTGGGGACCATGGAAAGCCACCAATCTGCTCAACCCCAATTCAGCCACAGATGCCATCCGATTGGAAAATGGTTTATTTATGATCGTTTACAATCCCGCCATAGCAGGAAAAGATTGGTGGGAAGGGCGTACAAAGCTGCGTGTCGCAACTTCCCGTAATGGCCTACAATGGAAAGATGCTCTTATACTTGAAGACGGGGTCAAGGGGGACGAGTATTCTTACCCCACAATTATTCAAGATAACAATGGTTTAATACATATCACGTATACATGGAATAGAAAGAGTATCAAGCACATTATCCTTAAATAAACAAAGGGATCTATTTTCAATAGATCCCTTTGTTTATTTAAGGAGTTGTCTTAGTAATCCTTCTTTAGTTCCATCTCTCCTTTCAATCGAATGTCGTCGGATGATGCCCCGATTAGCAATTTGAATTTCCCTTTCTCTGTTTTCCAGACATTATTTGCGTTCCACAGTTTAAGATCTTCTTTGCCTAACTGGAAAGTGTACCGTTCTTTATTTCCTGCTGCAATGGTTTTACGTTCGAATTGTTTTAACTGCATAATGGGCGTAACCACCGAACTGACTTCATCGACAACATATAACTGCGCTACTTCATCACCGGCCGCACTACCCTTATTTTCGATATCAAAAGAAACCGTACACACAAAATCAGCTGCACCTTCGGTCAGTCCGACCTGTAAGTTGCTGTATTCAAATTTACTGTAACTTAATCCATAACCAAAAGCATATAGAGGTTTGGCCGACATCTCCACATAATCATGATGTTTAGGTTTTGTATGATTATAATGTACAGGAAGCTGGCCCACAGAGCGAGGCACAGAAATCGGTAACCGGCCGGCGGGATTATAATCGCCAAACAAAACATCAGCAATTGCCAGTCCCCCTTCTTGTCCCGGATACCAGGCATTTACGATTGCAGGAATATGTTCAGCAGCCCAATTCAGATTAAGTGGTCTTCCCATAATGGTCACCAGGACTACGGGTTTTCCTGTTGCCCGGATCGCTTTCATCAGTTTTAATTGATCGCCCATCATATCCAACGAAACGCGATCAAATCCTTCACCGCTTTCCATATCACTGACAGTATTAGGATCTACATTCGCTGCTCCGGTTGCCTGGTAAGAAGTTTTGAAATCCCGAGCACTCGAACCTCCGAGAATCAAAACCACCGCATCTGCTTGCTCAGCAGCCGCTACCGCAGCTGGAATATTAGAATTTGCCGTATCACGGATGGCGCAACCTTTGACATAATCAACTTGCGTTCCCTTTCCTAGAGTCGAGCGAATACCTGTCAATACAGTCTGAACCTTCCCTTCGGCCTGTGGCGCTGTATAATCCCCCAATTGATTATAGCCATTGTCAGCATTTGGCCCGATCACCGCAATCCGTTTCAACGATTTGCTTAATGGCAGGATATTTTGTTCGTTTTTCAGCAAGATAATAGATTCCCGTGCAACCTGTCGTGCAACAGATCTATTCTGTGCTGTGGCAACTTTTTGAGCAACAAGCTTCTCATCTACATAAGGACGGTCGAATAGCCCAAGGTTAAACTTCATCCGTAGCACCCGCGCTACTGCAGTATCCAATACTGCCGGCTCAACCAGTCCTTGTTGTACCGCTTGCAATAGATTCGGGCCATATCCCGATCCGCTCAAGTCCACATCCAATCCGGCATGTATACTTTGTGAAGCGGCTTCTGCTGCTGTCGCCGCCGTCGCATGCCCACCGTTGAGACCAGAAATACTTAATAGATCTGACACCACAAATCCCTTGAACCCCCAGTCTTTCCTTAAAATATCTTTCAACAGCCAGGGATTTGCAGAGCAAGGAATACCGTCAATACTATTATATGCCGTCATGACCGACCCCGCACCGGATTTAACGGCACGCTCGAATGGCGGTAGAAAATACTGTCTTAGGCTTCGTTCACCAAAAGATACAGACTCACCATTATGTCCGCCATCGGGTGCAGCGTAAGCGACAAAGTGTTTCAATGTACCAATGATTTTATCCTGTTGCCCAAGCTTCTCACCCTGAAAACCACGGATCATGGCGCTTCCCATCTGTGCGATGAGGTAAGGGTCTTCACCATAGGTTTCCTCGGTCCTGGACCAACGCGGATCGCGCGCCAGATCCAATACCGGGCCATAGCCATTCTTTCCGCCGACAGCGTAAGTCTCCTGTGCAATTGTTGATGCCATACGCTGAATTAGATCCGGATTCCAGGTACTCGCCTGCCCTATTGCCGTCGGGAATACCGTGGCACCAATAGCCATATGTCCATGCGGAGCTTCTTCAGACAGCAACAATGGAATACCCAGGCGGGTGCTATCCAACATGTATCGCTGAATGGCATTGGTCGCCCGTGCAGCTTCCGTGGGAGTAAGACCATTGAGTAAGGTTTTTTGTGTCCAGGGATCGGCACGCAATGTGGCCCACAACAAGCCAATATGCTGCTCCTTTACCGCTTTCTTTAATTTATCACTAACCCCGACATACTTGCCCTTTTTCTCATACATATCCCATCCAAGCAATTTGCTTAGTTGCCCGACCTTCTCTTCCACAGTCATACGCCCTAAAAGATCTTTGACCCGCTGTTCGGTAGGCAATGTGCCATTTTTATAGGGCAATTTTTGGGCTTGAACTTTTGGCGAAAGCAATGTTGCCATTGCCGTAAAAAGTATTATTTGGACTTTCATAAGTAGATTTCTATTTTAACCATTTTTTGTATATTATGAGACCTGTAGTTTTTGCATCACACAATATATGCAACCGGTTTCAAAACACTAAATTAACGATTTAGCAGTAATAATCAAGATAATTTTTCGAATATAGAAAATTCAGAATCCGAATCAATAGAACGAATAAATTACCTGCATATATGCAAAATCACTACATCGTATTCATTATCCAAAACGAAGGAAAGGGTTATTAATTTCTATACATTTACAATTCATGTAAAAAATATTATCTCCTAAAATAAGAAAAGACGGCAAGCCGTCTCTCCATTCATGTGTTATAGGAATGCTACTTATTTTTTTCCGCTTTACTTTTTCCTTTAAAATGGTATTCCATTGGCAATAATTTATCTATGCCGCCTCTCATTTAGTTATAACTCCAACGTCTCAACCTGCTGGACTGCTACAGCGCATAAATATTTTCTAACCGAATAGATAAAAGAATAGCATTATTCTCCGGTAGGATCAGTTTCCGAATGCACTATAATTGCATCAGTCCAAAGACCCGGATAATCTGTTTGTACAATACGTACATAAGGGTATTTTTCCAAGAATGAACGGTAGACTTTTACCCCTTCCAGGCTTGCTTTTTCATCATCATCCTCCAGACTATTCATCCAGAAATAAACACCCTGCTGCCGCAGGGAATTAAGCCTTTCTGTATCCGTAAACGACTCATCAAGATGGATGATTGATGTCATCTTCATCTGTAGAATCGCATTCAGTTCCTTCATACTCCGTGCCCGTGGGAAAAGCGTGATTTTTGTATTGAGCTTATAGATGCCCGGCATATCTTTGTAATCATAAAGAAAAAATAACACCTGATCTTCCATCCCTTCTTGAGCGATAAGATCATAGGTTTTGGCGACAAATCCCTTCCGTTCTTCCTTAAAATCCAGGTCAACAATAATTTTTCCTTTACAGACACGCAGCGCTTCCTGCAACGTTGGAACTGACAAATTAGACATTTCACCTTCAGCGGGGCCACGCAAACGCATTTTCTGAATTTCGGCGTAGGTATGTTTACTGACCTCCCCACTTCCATTTGTGGTACGATTGAGTGTATTGTCATGCATCAGTACAAGTACACCATCTTTTGTGGCGCGAACATCCAACTCCACAACGGAAGTACCCAAGCGAATCGCCTCTTCAATTGCAGCGATAGAATTTTCTGGATACGTCAGGTGTGCACCCCGATGTGCCGCGATATGTATACTCTTTTGATCCAGATTTTTTAGTAAATTCACAGACTGAGCATATAACATGGTAAGGGACATTCGCACTATACCCACCAAGATAATACAATAAAAGCTTTTTTTCATCCTTATAAATTTGTTTATTCGACAACCAATACTCCTATGGATCAAGGTCCATCGACTTTGTTTTCAGACGGAAATGATCCATAAGCGTATGTTATGATTATTTTTTTGACAGCTCAAACGAATCAAACAATTGTCCATTGAGCTTATAACTTGCAAAATAGAGCTTATTCGCCCTGAATTTTATCACCTGGTAGAGTTGTGATTGCGCGGTTGCAACATCCATCCATCGCTCAGAATCGGATTCGTACATCTTTGGTCCCGCTACTGACAACAGGTATACAGGTCGTTTTCGGCCAAGGCTACCCCGGGCATAGGTATGATCGTGGCCCTGTAAGACCAAATCAACACCATATTTCTCGAAAATAGGTTTGAACCGTTCTCTTAATATGGTATTGTCTCGACTTTTTGCTGTAGAGTACACCGGATGATGCATCACAACAATATTCCATTTTTTCGTGGAAGAAGCCAGCACACTCTCCAGCCATTTTTCTTGTGTAGAAGCCGCTACCGAATCCAGCATAATTAATTGGGAGTTTAGAGAAACAATGCGCAGGTCCTGATAGTCCAAATAGTAAACCGCATCCTGAAGTCCCACAGGTCCATTTTTTGGTAGGTTAAACTGTACTTTCCAATGCGGATCCAAAACCAGACTTCCTGTCGAATCGCGTCGGTATTCATGATTCCCGGGCGTGGGGATAGCAGGTATCATTTGATGAATGAACCCTGCCCCTTCATACCATTCAGCCCATTCTTCATCCGTATTGGAGCGATTGATCAGATCACCGGCATGAACAATAAAACGTGCATTTGATTCCTGCTGAAAAGCACGGCGAATCGTCCGTGACCAGCGCGAACGCAAATCATTCTGAGCATCCCCCAGGTAGATAAAAGAAAAATCACCCGATTGTGCCGCTGTTTTAAATTGATTCCACGCACTCCAATGGGTACCGTCACCTACGCGATAGGTATAGGTTGTTCCGGGTTTTAAATTCCGAAAGCTAACATGGTTATAAATATCCTTCTGCTCGCCCCTTTCCAAATACGATTGGGTACCTTCTACTGTATGCGCATTTGTTTCAAAATCGGGATTGCTTTGCTCTTCGGCAATCTGTCCTATTATTTTATCGCCATTACCGGTCGCGCGCCAGGAGACCGACTGTGTGCTGCTCGGATCGTCAGACCAGGTCAACATAATACGATCCGGCTGTTTATCTGTCACACTGGACTGTGCCTGACCATGCGCCATGGAACACCATAACGCTATTGCTAAAAAAAGAGATTTTATTTTCATTGTTATTTTAATCTATGTATCCTGTATATTTTACCAAGGTTTACCCGTTCCTTGCAATAACCAAGGTTTGGACCATGCACTATTTTCATTATCAGCCTGCGAATACGCTGTTTTCTCGATACGGCTTAACGCTTCTTCGGCATTCTTCTGATTCACGCTCATTTCTGTCTGCATGTAAGGTACACGTACCGGAAGCTGTGCACGGATCGCTGCCGGTCCAGCTTTTAAGTTTGGATACCCCGTTCTCCGATAATCAAACCAGGCCTGTGCAGCGGTAGACCAGCTAGCGATCCATTTTTGCTCGATAATCTGTACTTGTGTATTTTCAAAAGTCACACCCTTTTGGCGAATATAATCTGCGTAATTTGACGCTTTTCCCCAGCTTGTCAGCGAGGCTTGAATACCACGTTCATAATATGCACGCGCAGTCTCGGGTACAGCCCAGCCCTTCCAGGCCGCTTCAGCCAAGATAAACTCCACTTCGGCCGCAGTCAACAACCTCGCTTTGAGCAAAGTTCCTTTAGCTGAGCGATAAATATCATTGAGATAAGATACATGGGGATTGATTGAAGTCTGTCCGGGTGTCGGATTCAAATTATAAGCGGAAGGATTTTTAGATCCACTCGGTGGCAAACCCACATAATCTTTATCTGTATCAATAGGTATTCCCTTGATTACATCGGGTGACAGGATGCGAATGCCGTTAACAATTTTATCAGTACCAGGGGGTACCGTGCTGCTCACTTCGATTGGTATCTCTACCCTTTTTGCCCAAACGGCCAGTCGTGGATCATTCAGTTCCTGAAGTCGGTCGACAAATGTAGCACACATTTTCATTCTTCTGAAATTGCTTCCACTGGCATCATACACCGTATTTGACGGCCAGGAATCGGCAGCATTATTGCCGGCAAAATCCATCAGTACCTCATCTGCCGAACTGGTAATCAGTGGAAACTTATCGGGATTGGCCAGCATGTTTTCAACTCCCTGCCTGGCAAAAGTATTCGCCTTCTCTGAAATACGCATATAATACCTCAAGGCTAGGGAATTGGCAAAACGGCGCCATTTGGAGGCTTTACCACCAAAATACACATCAGCGCCCGCCAATACTTCATAGGATGCATCCGGTCGCGACAGCAATTCATTTGCCTGTTTTAGTTCCTCGATAATCCCTTTGTAAATCACTTCCTGGCTATCGTATTTTGGAAAATTATATTTGGTGTCCCCAAGTTCTGCTTTCAAGGCATCCGTATAAGGCGCATCGCCCCATAAGTCGGTGATCAGGCCAAACAGATAGGCACGCATCACCAGGGCAACACCCTGATGAAAATTCAGGCCCAATTTCTCGGCCCGTTTACGCATCAATTCGTTATCCCGCAGAAAACCATAGTAACTGTCCCAGCTCAAAATTCCCCCCGTCCATTCATAGTCATTATGCGAGTTGAACCAAGCATCAAACTGCGTATGTTGCATCACTCCACCAAGATCGGAGAAACTTAATTCATTGTATTTTTTTGCTGCTCCCGTCAATATCGTTGGCAATAGCAAATTGGGATTTGCATCCTCTTCACTCACTCCATTCGGATTGATATTGAGTTCTGTCAAGTCTTTACACGCAGAAATACTCAAAATCATCCCTAGCGCAATGATCATTTTCGTTAATGTCTTCAACTGATTTTTCATCCTTATTACCGGTATTAAAATGTCACATTTACTTTAAATCCTATCGGCATTGACCAAGGCGTCACGTTATAACGCTCAATTCCTTGTTTAAATCCGATGCCTGTTTCGGGCTGGAAAGCCATTTCAGGATCTATTCCCACTTTTGCTTTGGTCCATAAGATCAGATTGCGCGTATAGACCCCTAGGCTTCCATTTGCTATGCCGAGCCGTTTCAACCATTTTCCCGACAGATCATAGCTAACAGAAAGTTCACGAAGTTTGACAAATGAAGCATCGAATGTTGCTGCATTCATAAAATCCCAGGGATAATTATCTGAGTAAGCAATATATTTGGTCCCCTCGGCACCTAGATTTTCAGTATACCCTGTGATATTGCCTTTATCATCGTATTGGGCAATCACCCCGGGATTAAATACACCGAAATTTCCGGTGACACCACCCACATTCACAGGATAACCGCCATACTCTTCCCCCGGCCCCCCAACAATCGGATAGCGATTCCCTTGGACACGCACCAGATTATTATCTATCAGGTAATTTCGAAGTGTCTCTCCTGTCATTCCCTTGGGGTTGATCAACTGATCAAGAAAACGCTGTGTGGTCAGGTTGGATTCAAAATAGCGATAAGTTTGCGACATGAATTTTCCACCAAAACGCATATCCGCCGCGATATTCATTGTCCATTTTTTATACCTTAGGCTGGACTGCAGCCCCATGGTAAAATCCGGATTAAAGTTTCCGATCTTATTCCGGCTATTATTGATCCGGACGGCCTGCCAGGAACCATTTTTGTTCAGGATTGGAAATCCGTAATAAGGCGATGACTGATCTTCAACTGTGACCAGCTTCGAATCGTATAAATCGCCTATTTCTTCCCCTACATAGGTACGTGCTCCTCCTCTGCCGTCGGTCCAAAAAGTATAAAATTCTACTCCTTCCGATAATTCATCAATACGGGTACGGTTGCGGTGCCAGTTGAGTCCGAGATCCCATGACCAATTTTCTTTGGCGATAGGCCGCCCCGAGAGTGCCAGCTCGATACCACGGCTACTCAATAAGCCGGCATTAATATTTTTTGAATTGAAACCACTTGAACTTGGGAGCGTCGTAGAGATGATCTGGTTTTTATTCGCCAACTTGTAGTAGGTCCCCTCAAACTTTAAGCGATTGTTCCACAGACCGAGATCCATCCCCAACTCATAAGATGTTGCGATCTCGGGTTTCAGGTCAGGAATCAAGAGTGCTCCGGAGCGTGTCAGGCGCAGTACATCACCCCAACTGCCCGGATTACTCAGCACATTGGATAGGTTATAGGGATAGGTATCATTTCCGACCCGTGCAACGCCAGCTCTAAGCTTCATTAAATGAATCGCTTTAGGCAGTTTCAATACCTGATTGGCCAGTAGACTTAGTGATGCCGAAGGATAAAAATAGGATCGGTTATCCACCGGAAGCGTACTTGACCAATCGTTACGTCCTGTCAGATCCAGATAGACCATATCACGATAACTTAGATTCACCAATCCATATACGCTGTTTATTGCTCTTTCCGAGATGGAGCTGTAGAAGTCCAGATTCAGCGGACTGATGTTTGCCAATGTATATAAGCCCGGCGTGATTAGACCGGCACCATTTTTTGATGTATTTTGCACAGACTTACCACGATTGTAACGTAGATTGCCTCCCAATGAACCCGTCGCATGGAAATCACCCATTTTCTGTGTGTAAGTAGTCAGAACATCAATATTCTGCTCCATATTCATCAGATTCACAATCCCATAGGCACCCCGGGGCTCATTGGTGTAGCTATAGGGAATTTTTGTTTCCCTATTTTCCCAGTAAACATCTGTGGCATAGCGCAGCATCGCCGTCCAGTCTTTTTTAATCGTCCAATCCAGCCGTAGATTTCCAAATACGCGATCCCGGGTAAAGGCATTATTAACGCCATAGGCCAAAAAATAGGGATTATTATGATTGCCTATAGACTGGGAACGCTGTTGTAGCTGTTCCTGTCCGGGGAGCCAATAATCCTTTAGATCGAGAATATTGATGTGTGGAGCAACCTCATAAGCCGCCTGAATAGGATTTGTCCCCCGATTTCCAGCTGGTCTGTTATTCGAATTATTTCGGCTGGCATCCAGAGAAAGGCCTAAAGTCAGATTATTTCGAAGTCGCATGGTTGAATTGATATTTAACGTATTTCGAAAAAGGTCTGCATTGGGAATAATCCCTTTATTAGCCATATTAGAATACGAAAAACGGTAATCCAATCGTTCACTGCGGTTACTCAGGGAAATACCATTGGAACTTGTTATACCCGTTTGCACAAAATTCTTGATATTGTCCGGATACGATTTCAATTCCGTTGGGATCGGTTTCCCCTGTTCATCAAGCGGGCTATTCCATTGAACAGCTTTATATCCTTTATCTAAGGCTGGGCCGACCATGACAGTTGACTCCTCTTCGATGATCAAATTGCCGGGCTGGTCACCTGGTCTCCAAGGCATGGTACCGCTAGCAAATTTATTATGCAGATCAATAAACTTATAGGGAATATCAAATACCGTGTTGCTATTGACAGCAATCGTCATTTTTTCTGCATTCTTCCCTGTTTTGGTTGTAATTAATACGACGCCATTGCCCGCTCTTGAACCATAAAGAGCAGCTGCACTGGGTCCCTTCAAGATGGAGATATGCTCGATATCTTCGGGGTTGATATTGGCAATGGCATTACCATAATCGACTTTATTGTCATCCCCTATTTGACCGATATTATTCAGACTATTCATTAACGGAACGCCATCCACGACAAAAAGCGGCTGATTGTCTGTACTCAACGAAGAAGCTCCCCGAATCACCATATTGACTGTCGAGCCTGTTGGTCCCGTTGAACTGATCGTGACTCCCGGAACTTTCCCCGCCATTCCAACCAAAAAATTATCATTGTTGACGCGGTTGAGATCCTCGCCTTTGATCTTTCCGACTGCATAACCCAGGGAACGATCCTGACGTTTAATCCCAAGTGCCGTTACCACGACTTCATCGAGCACACTATCATTTCTTTTTAAGATCACCTGACGTACAGCAGTATTGTTATCATCCAGTTTTACAGGATGGAGTTCCTTTTTCTCATAGCCAACATGTGTGATCACCACATGATATTCACCAGGACTCAACTTGACCGTTACCTCCCCTTTAGCATTAGACAAGCTACTCTGCCCGGTCTCAATCACATGCACAGACGCGCCGGCTACGGGTTTGTTGTCCACATCTAAAATCTGCAATTTCAACGGATAAGAGGTTTGTTTGCCCGCATTTCGAACAAGGACAATCCCGCCCGTGACTTTCCTTGATTGAATGTCGGTACCTCTCAAAATATAGTTCAATACCTCATCGAGATGCACGTTGCGGAATACCTTTTCAGTTATTGCTATACGCTCCAGGTGGAGAATATTTCGATCATAACCAATTGCCTGACCTGTTTCCTGCGAAAGCTGGAGAACAGCTTCCGCAGCATTGCCACTACGGAGATGAATATTGATCAGATCGCCAGGTATCAGCTGTACGCTATCCATTACCCCGGCACGACTATTTGCTCCCGAAATAGAAAGCACTGAACAGAGCGCGAGCTTTACTGCCAGGCTGGTGAGCTTTGTTATTTTATACATATATTTGTATGAATGTTTTTTAACATGACTTATTAAGGTGCTCACTGGTCGATTTAGCGGTTTGCCAGATGAGCACTTTTCCTTTGGTAGATTTTCCGTCGTTTTCTGCTGATGCAGCTTATTTGTGTAAGATTATTTCATTTTTTTCCCTCCTAAATTTGATTTGATGAATAGTGCAGATCATATTCAAGACCTGATCCAAGGACTCAACCTGAGGAATCATCAGGGAGTAGTTGAATTTATCCGTATCAAGGTTGTCTGCAATCAATACAACACCATAACGGTTATAAATAATTTCTTTTAGCGCATCGAATCCCACATTATTCAATAGCATACCACCTTGTGTCCATAGATTCACAGTACTTGGATGCTGATCAAAAATTTCAAAATGTTTTTTTGCCAGACTGTAACGTGCCGCTTTACCCCTAGTCAGGATATGTTGTTCCCCATTTTCTTCAGCGAACACCTTTACACGTCCGGTTTTAACTTCAACCGTAACTTGTCCGGAAGCGTGTGAACGATTGACATTGAATGAAGTCCCTAATACGGCGACAGAAATAGCCCCTGATGCTATCTTAAACGGATGCAAAGTATCACGCTTGACCTTGAAGAAGGCTTCGCCACGATCTAAAAAAATGGTTCTATTTTTTCCGTAGTTTATCTTATCATAGCGAATCTGTGCATTTCCATTGAGAAAAACAGAAGTTCCATCGGGAAGAAAAATCTCCCGCAATTCACCGGCTTTCGTCACTGTTTGCATAAGCTGCGTTTCGGATACTGTTGCCCCGGAATTGAGCGCTGATTGATTGTCCCGGAAAAATAGAAGAGCTGAGACACCTAGCAATACGAATGCGGCAGCGGCAGATAGCCATCGAAACCGTTGGTTTTGAGCTGCTTTTTTTCTCTCGGCCCGTACAGCCGGTACAAGTCGCTCAAACAATTCGTCCTTTACCGCATGACGATGGGCCGTATCATGAAACGGATTAATATCTTCATCTGTAATAGACTGATACCAACTATCCACCCGTTTATTTTCCCCTTCAGTTAATTTTCCCTGTAGGTAGTATTGTATTATGCGTTTAAAATTCTCAATATTCACTGTTATTATTTTTTATTCTAATACAGGCGAATACCCTCGAAGTACTTTAATTCAATGTGTTTTTTATATTAAATAATAATGAAGCAGATAACTGCCTGCGAAGAGTAGAAAAATAGAATCACGTTCTGCAAATCGTTGGGTCAATTCCTGACGCAGGATTCTTCTTGCATCCGATAAATAATTTTTGACAGTCTGTTCGGCCAGGTTTAACTCTTTGGCGATTTGCGTTATCGAATAGTTTTCATAGCGCATCAAATAAACCGATCGCATCAGCTTGGGCAACCGTCCAATAGAGTCTTCCACAATGACCTCCAATGCCTTGTACTTTGCTAAACTATGATCATCTAAATTGGTAAATAGCTCCATTCGTAAGGCAGCCTGATCAAACACCTGTTTACGAACCCGCTCCGTCGCATAATAATTGAGTACTTTGTTTTTAACAGAAGTATAGAGATAGGATTTCAAGGAGTTATATTCGGTATTAATGAGATTGCGCCTTTCCCAGATGTGTATAAAAACTTCCTGCACGAGATCTTTTGCGGAGGCTTCATCCCTAAGATGACGAAAGACTGTTGTGTACAGCTCCTCCCAATACAAATCAAAAAAATAGGTAAAGGCTTTGGGATCACCTGCTTTAAAAAGTGACAAATAGTGGTTATCTACATGGGCTTTGGTCGTTTTCACCTTACAAAGATAGTGGCACAAGATTACGGGAATGTTAATTTTTCCGGAAGATTTCAAACACAATCTTCCCATTTACATGAGATAAGATCGATATTGTACAATAAGCCTTTATTTTTGTTGATAACCATGTTAAGTACCTAAGTATTAAAAGACATTTTGTTGAAAACCTGCCCAGCATCGGGTGGGCGAAGCCCGATTCTTTCAAAGTACCGAGCAATCGCTTTGTATAAAAAAAAATGTTAACAACACTGTTAATTTACTCTATATAAGTGCTATTTATGTTAATAACATTTTTACCGCATCCTATTTTCAAAGACAAAATAAGTCTATTTAAAAAAATTATCCCGGTCGCTAAGGGTAAAACGAAAGTTCGCTGTCATAAAAATAAAGCTTAATCAATATGAAACTAACATCAATCTTAATCATAGCAATGGCGACCCAGGCCACGCAATCACTTGCGCAGGTTCAAGATTCGACGAAGACAAACCGACGGATGGTGACCGAAACTGTCAAAGGGACTGTCCTGGACAAAAATACAAGACTACCACTGATCGGTGCCACCATTATTCTTTCTTCCAACGGAGATACAAAATCCGTTAGTACAGATCAGCAGGGGGTATTTAGGCTGCTGCAAGTTCCTGTAGGGCGTCAAGTATTACGGGTACGTATGGCGGGCTATAGACAGGAAGAGCTATCAGAACTGCTCATCACCTCTGGCCGTGAGAATATCCTTAATATTGAAATGGAACCACAGGCAAACACCTTAAACGAAGCCGTGGTTTATGCCAACACCGGAAAGCAACCATTAAATCAAATGGCGATGACCAGTGGTCGCTCATTTTCACCAGAGGAGACCAATCGGTATGCAGGGGCTTTCTTTGACCCCGCAAGAATGGCACAGAGCTTTCCCGGAGTTGTTGCCGGTGGTGACGACAATGAGATAATTGTGCGTGGAAATTCGCCTAAAAGCTTACAATGGCGATTGGAAGGCATCGAAATTGTAAATCCCAACCACTTTGGGGCCGAAGGTGCCGCCGGTGGAGGGATCAGTATGCTTAATACGATGGTTTTGGGAAAATCTGATTTCTATACTGGTGGACTGGCTGCTGAATACAACAACGCCATATCGGGAGTATTTGACCTTAAATTTAGAAAGGGAAATACCGATAAACGCGAATATACATTCAACGTCGGTGTGTTGGGGGTAGGTGCAACTTTAGAGGGGCCTTTCAAAAAAGGAAGCGATGCCTCTTATTTGATCAGCTATCGTTACTCCTCATTGAGTCTATTGGAAAAAGTAGGGGTAAAAGTCTCGGATACCGGTATCCCAAAATACCAGGACCTCTCCTTTAATTTTGTATTTCCAACCAAAAAGGCCGGAACATTTTCATTGTTTGGGATAGGCGGTCTCGGAAAAATAAAGGAAACTGCCAAACGCAATTTCCAGGAATGGGAGGAACGCACAGATGCACAGGACATGAACCTGGGATTTAACGCCGGAAGCGCTGGACTAAAACATCAATATATCGCCAACGATAGGCTGTATTTCACCAATATTATTTCGGCATCGGTCAGCCGCAATTCCAATAAAACAGATACCCTGACACAGGATTATGTTACTAGCCTGTATCATAAAGATAAATTTACAAATACCGCAATCCGTTATGCTGGAAGCCTGAATTATAGAGCAAACAGTAAAAACACGATCCGGGCGGGAATCAATGCCAGTCTGCTTCGATATGACCTCTACGCCTTAACCTATGATACCGAACTTGCCGCATTAAAAGAACGGATCAATGAAAAAGGGAATACCAGTACCTATGACGCTTTTGCACAGCTCAAAACTGAACTGTCCGATCGCCTGACACTAAATACGGGGGTACACGCTAACTATTTTGCCTTAAGTAAAAGCTGGACTGCAGAACCTAGACTGGGCTTAAACTGGAAAGTCGCGGCAGACCAGACGATATCCTTTGGTACGGGGCTTTACAATCGTTTAGAACCACTCAGTTATTATTTTGCCAAGAACGGAACCGGTCAAAATACAACAGACAATACAGCGCTATCCCCTACCAAATCCGCGCAGGCTGTTATAGGCTATGAAAAAAATCTAAGCCGCACGCTGAGATTTAAAACCGAAGTCTATTATCAACATTTATACAATGTCCCTGTATCCTCAGATCCAGACATGAACTTCTCCCTACTCAACGTGTCGGATATTTCGGCAATCGGAACATCGACCTATCGTCAATTGGTCAATAAAGGTACAGGCAGAAACTATGGCATTGAGTTAACGGTTGAAAAATCACTCAGCAAGGGGTATTATTTTATGGCCACCACTTCAATATTTGATTCCAAATTCAAAGCACTCAATGGCAAAGAATACAATACAACATTCAATACACGCTATGTCGGTAATCTATTATTGGGAAAAGAATGGACAGTGGGAAAAAATAAAAATAACCTATTCGGGATGAACGCCAAACTGATCTACGCGGGTGGAAGAAAATACTCTCCGGTGCTGGAGGATGAATCCTTGCGCTTAGATGAGGAAATCATCGATCAAAGCCGGATTAATACGCTAACTGCCGATCCTTATATTCGACTTGATTTTTCATCAAGCTACCGCATCAACCGCAAAAAAGTGAGCCACCTCATCATCCTGGATATTCAAAATATCCTCAATAGAGAGAATACGGTCGGGATGCATTACAACTTCAGCAAACGTGTTATCGAACCGCAAAAATGGACCGGGATCATACCGACCATTAACTATAGGATCGAATTCTAATAGACTAGAAACGTGAATAGCAAATTTCGGCAAATGAATGAATGAATGAATAAGGTCCAAGCTCTGTGGAGAACTTGGACCTTACTTTTTAATATTCACGGCAATTCGAAAGAATTAAATCTTTATTTATTACCCGTCGGGATTGTTTCTGATGAGGTACTACCCGCGTACTCAGCCTGCGGAAGCTTGATCTCGACAATCTGATTTACTTTTGCATTTTTATTGATGAGATGAATACGTATAGCTTTTTCCTGTTGCAGTGGATCTGCCACATCCAGCTTGAAGACGCTATTTCCCTTTGTGATTTGCAGAATAACCGGCTTATCCACCTGAATAGACCAAGCTCCAATTTGATAGGTACCAGACTCATAAAACACGGCCTGAATAGCGGCCAGACCCAGATGTTCTACAGCTTGAATCGCAGGCGTATTGTGCCAAATTTTTAGCTGCTGCATAGCCCGCTTATCGATCTGATCCACACCAGGTACCACGATGTAAGCATAACTTCCATTTACAGGTTTCGCTGCGTGCTCAACCCATAACTTAAATACCTTACCATGTACAGCATCTTTTGATCGGGAACGATTGATGCGGTACCAAGAGCCCGATTGTTCTTTTGCCGTCAGAGCGATTTTCATCGCTTCTGGAAAGTAATAGCCGACCTGATTGTGCATGACATATTCACCTTGTTTGACATTTCGAACCAGTGAATCGGTTGACATCTGCTCTTTTCCATTCCATACGACAGGACCATTCAACCAAGTTTGATTCAGTGTTGTTACGACCGGTTCCGCAGCACTACAGTTAATTCCACTGCCCAGACAAACAATCTCCTTATCAAAAAAGAACCATGCTTTTTGTGCAGCCAGTCCATCGTATTGAACAGACATGGCCGATGCGCCGATTGTACCATTGCTGACCCCACCAGAGAAACTATTGGCAGCCAGTACACCCCACTGTTCTTTCAGTTCCTGATCACCCTGATAATCTCGGGTTGTTGTCCCCGGAATTTTGTCCCATTCCCATACTGGCATGATATTATAGTATTCTGGACCAAATACCTGAATATTGGTTACACCATCTGTCATATTTTTTCCAAGCATATTTTCACCGTTTCCTGATTCCGATTTGTTGGTTCGCTTGCTTGCCAGACGCAGGTTGAAATGAAACTGTTTTCTGAGGTGTGTTGTGTAGTCTCCTTTCCAATAATGTCGATGGAGGGATTGATCTTCTGCATTAAAAGCCTGTATACTATCTAATTTTGCCAATCCTTTCTTCCAGATCTCATTTTTAGCTGGATCAATCAATT
Source organism: Sphingobacterium athyrii (assembly GCF_003071065.1). Taxonomy (GTDB): domain Bacteria; phylum Bacteroidota; class Bacteroidia; order Sphingobacteriales; family Sphingobacteriaceae; genus Sphingobacterium; species Sphingobacterium athyrii. The sequence continues at coordinate 302,824 of NZ_QCXX01000007.1, forward strand.
GCATCTGCTGCAATATGGCGACTTCCTGGTCCTTGCGCAATATATCTGGTCGTGATATCCCGCGCCCATGCACATTAAAATCAATATAACGTGAGCGTATGATCGGCAGGTAGGTTTCCAAAAGAAATTTTTCGAAGAGGGCCAATTTCTCCTTATTAACCGCATAAGGTGTCTCGCGAACATAGGCCATTACCTTAGAAATTCCCTTTAAAAACTCTTCGCCATAGCCCGCGATATACAATTGTGGTCCATGCTGTAAGTAAGAGAAATCATATTGCAACCCCTCTTTCCCATCCACCAACTGGATGGGAAAAAGCAGTTGTTCCATAGCAGCAGTCAGTAGACTGGCATCTTCCAAGATTAGTGCACGATAGAAATAATGCATGGCAATATCACTTTTGTTCGCGCCCGTTCTCTTATAGGGATCCCCTCTCTCCATCAACTTGACCAGTGCTGTTTCCACTGTAGCTGGGATTTTCTCCTGACCGAATTTCATCAGGATCAGACAGACACCTATTGCTTTAGGAGAAGCGATTTCATTGTGCCACCAGTTCGTTGATTCAAATCGGTTATTTGCCCAGTACTGAGCCGCCCGTACAATCTTGTCATAAAGCGACTTTTGCTGATAAGATTTACTCTTGGGCGAGACATAAGCTACGATCAAAGCTCTCAAGCGATCCAAGTGTTCTCCTGGAGGCCAGAGTGAAATTGATTTACTCGTGTAATCTATATCAGACCAAGTACCAGCTTCAGTCAATTGATTGATCCAGATTGTGGTTTTATCACCGTGAGCAGCCGAACTTTGCAATTCGTCCTCGTACACATGTTTTTTGATGCGATCAAATGTATGACGGTCCTGGGCTTTAGCCATGACAAGTCCAAATGCGAGTAAAAGTATAAGTATGATTTTCATTCGTTTTTATTTAGCTATCCGATTAAGGATATTGTTTTTCTGTGGCTCATCTGACCACCTCCATTCTGTGCTTCATGATCTGGTTCTGGTCATTATCCAAAACAGAACTCAACCATTTGGGCTTTGCCATTTTTTGCTTCCCATTCGGCACGTGAGGATGCGCAAACCGATGCAGATGCATAAACACACTGGAAACGAATCCCCTGCTTTGCCAGTTGGTCAATATGTGGAGTATGACCTTCTTTTCCGCCAAAGCAGCCAAAATCATCATAACCGCCATCGTCGCTCAAAATCACAATGACATTGGGCCGCTGCTGTGCAAAAACAGAAATTTCAACTAGAGAAAGTACACTCAACACCGCAAGTATACGATAGAACGTTTTCCCGTAGATCATCGCATTAGATTTATCCCTAAATGTAACCTTAAATGTATTGGATTTTTTGTAAAAAATCGAAAACGATTTCGTTAAGTCAATTTTTTTTAGTCCTTTAGATAAGTAAATCTAATGTGAAGCAGATGGAAACAAACGACAGAAATCAACTCGCAGTTATTGCTAAAGTTTTGGTCGGAAATCTTCAGGAGCAGGCTTTAACAGAGCCCCTGACAAGCCTACGCGAAAGTAGTCGGGAGTCCATCCTGCCAGACCTTTTTCAGTTTGTGGACAAATGGTCAAAAGTACCATTTCCAATTATGGTAGCGGAGCTCTGGGCAGACTTTACGAAGCTCATTTCCCTTCATTCCGAATGGGGTTTTGTGGTTATTGAAGGCGCATGTATTGCGGATATTCCGAGTTTTTACGCCGAAATCAATCGGGTTTATATGGCCGATGAAAATTGGAAAATTGGCAGTCTGGATGGTTTCGATGACCTGCTGTACGGTGGCTTTGGAAAAGTTCAGAACGCAAAAAAACATACAATCATTTGGAAAGACATCGATCACAGCCGTGCGGCATTAGGAGTGACAACCACCCTCGCTTACTATCAGGAAAAACTCGCTGCTAATTCACCTTTCAATCAGACTTATTTCCAGCAAAGACTAAGTGATTTACAAGCTGGAAAAGGACAGACCTATTTTGATATCGTAGCGGAAATAATACAATCGCATCCAAAGATTGACTGGATTTACTAAAGGATTTAAAGATTTCAAAATGTTATCTTTATTGAACCTAAACAGAATACCATGAAACATATAGTAAAGATATTTTTTTTGTTGACGATGCTATTTCAGCATATTGCTTATGCGAATAGTCCACTGAAAGTCGCTGTTGCGGGGCTCAATCACGACCATGTATATCTCCTGCTGAATTTATACAAAGAGAAAAAGGTGGAGATTATTGGAATAGCAGAATCCAACAGCGTCCTGGCTGACAAGATTCAAGCGCAATACCATCTTCCGAAGTCCGTTTTTTTCCCAGATCTCTCTTCATTATTAAAAAGGGTAAAACCTGATGTGGTTCTTGCTTACAACCCCACCAATGAGCATATCAATGTAGCGGAAATCTGTCTGCCGCTCAAAATACCGGTCATGGTAGAGAAGCCAATGGCGACCACATTGGCTGATGCCAAACGTATCGCCACACTCTCCAGGGAAAACAAAACACCTTTTTTGGTCAATTATGAGACAACTTGGTACAGGAGCAACCAGCAGCTCAAGCAATTGGTAGACCAAAATGCCGTGGGCCGTGTGACACGGATGATTGTAAAAGATGGGCATGAGGGGCCGAAGGAAATCGGATGTAGCAGTTATTTTCTCGATTGGCTGACGGATCCGCAAAAAAATGGTGGTGGTGCATTAATGGATTTCGGCTGTTATGGGGCGAATCTCATGACATGGATCAAGAATGGCGAACGGCCTATTTCTGTCAGTGCCATTACACATCAATTGAAGCCCGAAGTTTATTCAAAAGTCGAAGATGATGCGACCATTATCTTAAAGTACCGCGATGGCAGTACTGGTATCATCCAGGCATCTTGGGCATGGCCTTACAGCGTAAAAGATCTTCAGGTATTTGGGACAAAAGCCCAGCTCTATGCACAAAATGAGAAAAGGCTGGTAAAGTATACACAGCATAATGAGGAGCCGACAGTTATTCCAACGGATCAGCCTTATTTTGAAAACCATATCCAATATTTGGAACATGTTCTAAACCGAAAGCAGCTAGCTGAAGGCGATCTAGGTTCCATCACTAATAATGTGACGGTAGTTGAGATCCTGGAAGCGGCCAAGCGTTCCGCAAAAGAAGGAAGGACGGTAACATTAAATTGATCTTTAATAGAAAAAGGTATATCAATAAGGAATCCACATACCTTTTTCTATATTTACCAACATCGTTGACAAAGACATGTTGGATTTGTTTTGTCTTGTTCAATCTGAGTTCTGAAGTGAACCGTTAGGGATCCAGCGGCTCATCCGGATCAATTGTGAATGCTTCTTCTTTCGCCTGAAATTCGATGATAACATCCGAAATTCGTTTTCCAAGGCTGTAGGGTACATAACCCAATTCGCGGATACAACGGTCGACCATTTTTTCTACAGCATCGATATGTGCCTTACTGCTGTTAACAATGGCAAATTTATCTTTAGGAAATCCATAGGTCAGTAGTATACGGGCAGTATTGCGCAGATTTGTTGTTGTATGGCGAGCATGCGGATCGATCAAGATCGCTTGTCCGGGAACTCCCATGACATTGATCAGGTACTTTTTCATCTCGATTGCCTCGATATAAGCCGTTTTATAGGGATGTACCTTTCCGCCGGAAAGTACAATAAAAGGGGCCAATTTTTCAAAATAACTACGGGCAGCCATGCGTGCACGTAACATTCCGCCCGGACTGATCGGCTGTCCATAGCTTTCGGGGCCTGCCCCCAGCGTCAGCAACAGGCTGTAAGGATAGGCTGAAAAATCCGTCTTTTTCACTTGTTCAAACGCCTTTTTATTTTCCAGAGCCATCAGTGGCTCCAATTGCGCAGCATCCCAACGTTCATTGATCTCAAGCAGCCTTACCGCTGTCATCATGGTCATAAAAAGCGCCTCCTTAACAGTCGGAATATCTTTTAGCACATCCTGACGTACATCATCCAAAAGCTGAAAGTACGCCTTACGATTCACATCAAAAGAAATTGAATCAATCTTGGGATAGTTGGGCTTCTTGCCACCGGCATAGACATCAACAACATAGTTCATGGCACCAAAGTCCTGTAACAGCGCTTTCTTAAGATACATTTTTGCAGTCTCATCCCTTGGTATACCATAAGTCCTTGATGGCATCAATGTCGATTCAACCATTTCCTCCAATTTCCTGCTGCCTTTGATCTGACTGGAAATTTGTTCAGCCATGAGTTCGATCTCAGAATTTCTCCATTTAAAAGCTTCCAGAAAACAGCTGAGATCCGTGCAATGATCACTTCGCTTAAAACGGTCAAACCGCTGGTTCAACAATGCCGAAACAGCCTGGGACGCACAAAGCTGCTGTGTTAAGGCGGAATCCTTTAGCAACAGATAGCTTGCGTAATAATTTTTACGGATTACCCAGTCCTGAGGTCCAGCGGGATCCGGGAGCTGGCCTTTGGAAATATGCATTCCGCATATTCCCAAAGTCAACAAAAAGACCTTTTTAATGATACCTGTCATATCCGATTCTATTAATAACCCGGATTTTGATACATACGCTGTGGATCCAATTTATATTCATCGAAAGGAATTGGAAAATACCGATCCTTTGTGGATATATTGGAGATTTTAGCGTTCCCATAATCCGCCTGGTTTTTAGTTTTAAAGTACGTAACCAATTCCTGCGGATTATAGTTCCGGATTAAATCAAACCAACGTTGATTTTCGAAAGCCAGTTCCACACGGCGCTCGTGCAAGATCGCCTCCTTTAATGTCGGGTATTTTGTACGGTAGTCATTGCTTAACATTGAGGCTGCATAAGAAGGCAGGCCAGCACGTTCGCGCACCTGATCCAATAGCGCAATAGCCTCAGCTTCTTTACCCAGATGGTATTTTGTTTCGGCCAATAATAACATCACATCGGCATAACGGATCAAGATCCAGTCATTACCTCCCCATCCGTTGGTTCCAGCCTCTGCACTACTGTCCCTAAATTTAGTCACAAACCAGTCATTTACTTTCGCATCCGGTGCAAATTTGACCGAAAAATCTTTCCGGATATCATTTGGTTCATAATCCTTGATGAGATCTAATTTTACAACTTCTCCCGCTCCTGTTGAAGTAAATCGCGAATTAATAGACTCTCCTCTAGCCTGATAGTTACGCGCGATGCTTGAACTATAATTTTGATCACCCTGTAGGTACTGAATCTGAAAAACCAATTCTTTACAAGCCATCTTTTGTTTCACATCAAAAACCTCTGTATAAGGGATTTCTTTTAGTTGACCAAAGGTCCGCATCCCATAAGAAGCATTGAGATACTGTTCTGCTTTAACCAGGTTTTCCGTTGCACCTGTGGGTTGTGTGGCTGCTAAAGTTAAATATACCTGTCCTAGAATAGCATTCACTGCTGCTTTTGATGTACGCCCCACGGCATACTCATGCTGCGTATTGGGCAAATCACTTGTTAGGGCTTCGGTAAGATCCTTAATAATCTGTTCATAAATAACCGATTCCTTCTGACGAAACGCCAGTTCATTTGCCTGCTCTTTGTTTATTACCTGGACGGTTGCCATGGGAATATCACCGAATTTACGCACCATATGGAACAGCAATAAGGCACGGACAAATTTTGTTTCGGCCATGTAACGTTGTTTTAGCGCCTCACTTGAAAAAGAGACTTCGTCAATATGAGTTAAGATAACATTACAACGACTAATCCCAGCATACATTGCAGCCCAATGTGTTTTCAGATAGGTGTTGCTCGGCAATAACGAAAAGTCATTGAACTGGAATGGCTCTCCGGCATTTGACTGGTTATCATTTCGCCCGGTATTATCCGAGCGTTCTTCATTATAGAGGGTACTACCTTCACCAATTGTGTTACCTGAACGTAACGTTTGATAAAGGCCATTAACAGCTAATAATACGTCGTTTTCAGATTTAAAGTAATCATCAATCTGTACTGCATTAGGATCTTTCTGGTTTAGAAAATCTTTGCTGCATGAAGACATAGTAAACAACACAAGCGGTAATAAATATCTTTTTTTCATTGAATTATTTTTTTATTAGTGTGGCCATTCGATATGTTGTAAAAAATCATAACGGCCTTATGAACATGAAGATTAGAAAGTTACTTTTACACCGAGATTATAGGATCTGACCAATGGGTACAGTCCATAATCGACACCCGGAGTTAGGTTTCCCCGTTGGTTATAATCCGGTTCGGGATTATAGCCTTTGTATTTGGAGATCGTAAAAGGATTGTCCACCGTTGCATACACCCGTATTCCGGATAAACTCAATTTTTCAGCGATGTTTTTTGGCATATTATACCCCAGGGCAATATTGGTCATCCGTAAAAACGAACCATCCTGAAGATAGAAATCCGACAGACGCGTACTGTTACTTTGTGTGCCACCACGAGAAGCACGGTACACCTTGCCGTTACCCGGGTTTTGTGCCGAGCGGTAACGTTGAGCAACATCGGCATACTGATTGCCTGAACCTTCCATGTTATAGAGGTAGTAATCATAGCCATCCAGTACTTTGTTGCCTTGTGATCCATTGAAAGATGCACGTAAATCAAATTCTCTGTAGCGCGTACTCAACGCAAAGCCATAGGTAAAATTCGGATGGGGATTACCGATCACCCGTTTGTCTGCATCATTAACAATACCGTTTCCATCAACGTCCTCAAAATAAAGGTCTCCGGGTTGCAGCGGCGTAGATGAAGCTGCTGATGGCGCTACTGTTTTGTAATTTTCCTCCGTTGCCACGCCAAGAACTTTAAAGCCATAGAACATACCGATTGGACTTCCTTCTTGTGTGATATGGGTCAGATAGGAACGTTCTGCTCCATTGGTTAGGATCGTCGATGATCCCCCCAGATCCAATACCTTATTGCGGTTGACATTAATATTTCCACTGATGCCCAATTCAAAGTCACTTTTACGGATCAATGTTGCGTCCACTTGTAGATCAAATCCTTTATTTTGCACCTTAGAATTTGGCAAATTTGTCAAGATTGTCGTTGATCCAGATACTGCAGAAATTGGTTGATCAAACAATAAATTAAAAGAGCGGCTCAGATAAAAATTGGCCATGATATTCAAGCGACCTTTCAACAAACCAAGGTCAAGACCCGCATTGTATTGCGAGGTTGTTTCCCAGCTTAGATTGGGATCAAATACATCACCTGAGGTATAACCGGTTTTTACATCATTCCCGATAATAACACCTGCCGGCGAGTTAAAGACCGAGACTGAACGATATTCTTTGATATTGTTATTACCGCTACGACCCCAACTCGCCCGCAACTTTAACGTCGACTGCTGTCCTAACCAATCCGTGTAAAAGTCTTCTTTAGAAATTGTCCAGCCTCCAGAAACAGAGGGAAAGGTTGCCCATTTATTATTCGGACCAAAGCGCGAAGAACCGTCCGTACGGATGGAAGCTGAAAGGAAATATTTCGAATCAAAATTATAGTTTACCCTGCTGAAATACGATTGAAGCGTTGTTATACGTTTAAAAGTATCATCTTTCAACAATTGGAAATTAGATGGATTAGCCCCTTTATCCGTAATTTCGCCTATAGCATCATTACTGAAGCCGTTGGCTCTGACTCCTTGATAGTCATAGTCGGTGCGCTGTGCAGAATATCCTAAGAGTGCTGAGATCTGATGTTTCCCACCAAAAGTTTTATTGTAATTCAACGTTGTTTCCAGCAACTTATCCAGTTCATTTTTTGTTTTGGCGTCTGCGTAAGCTGCAGTAATAGCCTCAGGAGAATAAGGTCTTTTATCACCATTTGAAATACTTGTTGGGCGGTAATAATCGTACTTTTCATCGTAGGTAGATAAACCGCCATTTACTTTTAAGTTCAGTCCATCAATAATTTTAAAATCGGCGAAGGCATTATACAAACCTCTTTTTCCACGGCGGTTATTTTTGATCTTGGTAACATAAGCCAAAGGGTTTTCAGGGTTTTGTATACCAAAACTACCAGCGGATAACTCGCCCATTAAGAATTGTGCATACGTACCATCCTCGTTATAGACAGGCAATGTTGGAAGATAGATCAGGGCCGCCATAGAAGGGCTACGGTCGTACCTTCCCGTGGTCACTTCATTGTTGTCGTTGTAAGTAAAGGAAACATTGGCGCCCACCGTCAATCTTTCGTTAACTTTGCTATCTATATTGGCGCGGAAGTTAAATGTCTTTTGATCCGTGCCCAACATAATACCCTGCTGATTCTGATACGAACCGCTTAAAAAATATCTGTTTTTTTCATTGCCTCCGTAGGTTGACAAGTTATGCCTTTGAAAAGGAGCATTACGGTATAACGCGTCCTGCCAATCGGTGTCGTATTTTGATTTTTTTGCCGTACCTGTTGCAAAATCATAATATTCTTCTGGAATACTGACCGAACCTGCATTTCCCACATTCGCTACACGAGTTTTGTTATCATCAAGACGCTTACTATCGGTCCATGCAATTCCTTTTGCTGCCAAAAGATCTCTATAAGAATTATTACGACCATCAATCAAAAGGTCGATAAACTGTTCTGCATTCAAAACATCAATTTTTTTGGAGAGCTGACCAAAGCCACCCAGCACTTCATAATCCACATTGTTTTTACTTTCTTTACCGCGCTTTGTCGTGATCAATACCACACCGCCTGCCGCACGGGATCCATAGATGGCAGCGGATGCCGCATCTTTAAGGATATCTATAGATTCAATATCATTGGGATTAATATTTAAATTATTTCCAGCGGGATAACCATCGATGACGTAAAGAGGATCCGAGCCAGCATTAATGGACCCCATACCGCGTACGCGGATCTTGGTTCCGTCATAAGGGGCACCGCTTGTTTGCATGACCTGTACGCCGGCTACTTTACCAACTAAAGCCTGGGATAGTTTTGGTGCACTGAGGTTTAATTCTTCAGCCTTCACACTTGCAATGGCACCAGTAACATCAGATTTTCGTATTCTCTGGTAACCGATTGAAATCGTCACCTCTTCAAGCGTGTTTTCACTAGTTTGTAGTGCGAAGACCTGCCCCTTGGATTGCCCAACTGCCTGTACAAGGCTACTAAATCCCACATAGGAAATACTGAGTTGATCACCGATCTGTGCGTCAATCTGAAAGTTTCCCTGCTCATCAGACTGAGCTGATTTTTTTGTTTTTAGATTTAGGATCGTTGCTCCCGAAATTGCATTTCCCTGTGCATCGACCACACGGCCTCTAATTGGACTCTGCATTATCAGGAACTGCGGTTCAGTTAGGGAGAGCGGTTTGGCTTGAACAGCGGATGAGCTTGCTGCAATGGCACATAACAACCAAAAGACATTGTTGGTTTTAATTTTCATAAGTAGTGCATTTGATTTACGGGTACAAGGTTACAAATGCAATATGAAGGTAGTGTCAATTAAAGGTTAATAGTTTTTAACTAAACCGAGTTAGCAAACAATATAAACTTAACAATAGGATAACAATAATGAAAGCAGTTAGCTCCTCTTCTTAGCGAAGCGCGCGCGAAGCAACAACCGCAACAGTATATACATGACTACTGCAAAAGGGACATTACCGATCAGTTTGGGTGGTTCAAAATTTTCGAAGCTGGCATATTCATCGCTTTCGACATTGTAGCCTGTCCCGCTTGAATAAAATTCCCAAGGAAATCCTATTGTTAACTTGCCATCCACAGGTTGGTCATTCTGATAAGAAATGACAGTCAAAATAGCAAAAATACAAATGGTACCAGCCACTCCTTTCAAAATGGTTGGTACCATTAATGTTCTATTGCTAGGAATCATTGTATTCATTGGAATAAATATAATGATTGTTTTTTCATTCAACGCCAGCCATTTAATTAATACTGTTTATGGCTAGCTTACTGAAAATCCGGCAATAAAAAAGAATAACTATTTTCGATATTTCTAACAACGAGTTTGTTCTGTTGGATGAAGCTATACAAGACATTTTTAAGGTGTCGTGGGAAAATCTTTAAATGAACAAGACCGGTATGTTCGACCTGTCGAAACATTTGCAACGCTGTTGCACCATTTTCAAAGTAATTATTCTCCAGTAATGCTTCTAGTTTTTGTCGGACATGGAGCATGGCATCCGATTCAAGTTGAAGATCTTTCTCAGCTTTCCATTCTTCAAATCTCAAACCTGGCGCAGGTGGCTTTTTTTTACCCGTTAAAAAGGTCCAAGGCACCTCAATGGAATAACTCCATTTCACCTCATCCTCTTCGATTTTAAGACGTACCAAACGCTCCTGGGAAACTTCAAATTCTTCGCGATGGAATTCCATGGCTTCTATGTGTGAACTCGCATATATCCGATCCAGTAAAATAGATTCCTGTGTTAAAAACTTCTGGACTTGAAACATTTTCTCAAAATCCAGATAGGCATGATCAGGCTTGCCCAGTAAGAATGAAAGCTCCTCGGGCCGCCATTCTTTTTTTATCCGCCGCTTGAAATACGTATACCAAAGCTGGAAATCGTGTGAATACATCATTCCGGAGCAGGAAGTTTTTATTGTAGATTCGGTATTCATACTAAGTATTTTCTTCTTTGTCATCATTTTTCATGATCTCATGAATTCGATCCTCCAATACCTTTTTATGCCATTTTTCAAGAAGCTCTTTGGTCTTCCCGATAGGATCATCACCACCGGTTTCCATCATTTCCACCCAACTTTTCGCAAAATCCTCATATTCAAACATTATCCCCTTCGATTTTGTATATTGAATCATATATTCCATGGCAAATAAATTGGCCCATCGGTGAGGATCAAGGAATTCACACATATACTGTGCAATATCAATTTTATTTATAAATTCTTGAACCACTTCTTCGGGTGTGAAATTGAAGATATCACAGAACTGTGTAAATTCGGTGGTTAAATTAATTTTTTCTAATGTTTTCATTGGTTTTTTATAATATGTTATCCTCCGCTCTATTCTCCAAAAAATCGTCTAGCCATTCCTGATAAACTGCAACCCGTTTTTCAAGCCCACGATAAAAAAAATAGCGTTTATTCAGTTCCTGAATTTCCATAATAAAATTTTTAAATCTGGCTGAATTACGATATTCCAAATTGTTAATATTACCATAACCATCGTGAACCCGAATAATAAATCCAAGAATAGGATTATATTCGCCTTCATCCAAATGAAGTTCCGCAAGATAATCGGGTATGGAAACCAGCTTCATCATACTATTGATATAACGGGAAGGATGTGTATTATTTAAAATGCAGGTCAATAATAAATCCTTGTTAAGTTTGAAACAAGTATTTTCATCCAGATAAATGATATCTTTCATTTTTCTTCCTTTTGATAAGATATCATAAATTTGCCCAGTAATTACACGCCCTCTATTCCTTCGCTCTGTAGTACTATAATTTCTATTTAGGCCCAATTTCACCTGACGTTGTATCAATTTTACACCCCGCTCTTTTTCCCTTTGGTCCAATTTAATAGATAAAGGATCTGTTCCAAGTTTGAACTTATCATCAATAAAATGAATACCTCTGGTAGCCAGATTGTAGCTTGAGTTATCCACAAAATTTTGATCCATAAAAGAATAATGATCCAAAAACAACTGTATAAATGCAGGTACCGCTATACCAAAGAGCTCGCAGATCAGTTTAAAATTCCGAGGTACCACCAAGGGTACAGATTGCATATCTTCCATTTTTCTATTTGTGTTGAATATAGCGGTAACCAAAACTTCTGGACTTAGATTTACGAAGGGGGGCTACTCCCTTCTTTCCTAGCATAAGTTCCAGTTCCTGCTTTAAAATGTTTACCCGAATTCCGTCTCCGATATTTTTTTCAGCGCAACGCCAGAGCTGAAGAGCCGTACAATATCTCTTAAAGTACCCCTCTTCCAATAAACTCATCAGCAGCAAATTCGTAGCAAGACGCTCTATTTTAATTGTTTCAGCATCACGAAATTTATCTTTATTTATTACTTCCATAAGCCGAAAAAAAACAATGCTCTCCACCTCATTGATAAAATATTCCATTTGGTAATAGCGGATCCCCTCCTCCTCCCAGATGGATAATTCAAATAGATAATCAGTCCGATTATCAAATGCATCAATCTGCAATTTCCCTCGAACAAATACCCACTGGAGATGAACCATAACTTCTAAAGCACCAATGGGTATTTTGAATTCCTCCATATCTTTGATATAGTCCTCATTTTGTCCCATCAAGAAGGCCAATTCTTCACGGGTATAGCCAAAACTTATTCGATTCAGTATCAAAAGATAAATTGCACTTGCATAGTGCATAGAAAATTCGGCTCGAAATTTTCCAATTAGAGGATTGGTAATTAAATTATTCATTCTTTCCCTCTTTAATTTTGATTCGCTCCCATTCCCGATTTCATTTCCATATATCTTAAACTCTGCTCGCACAGATCAGCAAAAAAGGCTACAATCCGATTAGCGTTGGATTTAAAGTACTCCATTTCCAGCTGGTTCAATTCAGGAGACAGCTCATGTATCCGCCCTTTCATATCTTTTAATAGCTCTTGGCACAATAGAGCTTCGGCAGGTTCATTTGAGGTAAAAAAATCGCTTACTTTTTTATCACAGATACAGCTCCATTCGACCAACTCCTCCAACGTTGCATTCATTGGCGTGTAACCGATCCGTAGGTAGAGGTAGCTATGTATTCCTATTAGAATCAACTGATTTAACAACAGCACCGCCACTTGCTTGTTCGAAGGACGAGCATCAGAAAATATGGCCAGCAGATCGTGCATGAGCTTTACGTTACGTGTCCAGACATTTGTCGTTTTCAACAGCGTATCAGGCCAATTTACAGGAGTTAGCGAATTTGTCGGCTTATAGCGTGGATTGCGGTAAAGGACAACAGAGTCATTCCAGATCGTGTGCGAAAAGCGACTTCCTATATTTAATTTCGCTGCGATAAAGCTGCTGCTTAAAAATGAAATAACTGCTGCCGCCCGACCAAAAGAAGCTTTACGGAAGTAACATTGTCCAACCCATTTTTTAATAACAACTATGTAAATGCTGACATTTCCAACATCTTTTTGGGGATAGTCGAATAATCCCTTACCATGAGTTTTACTCACATAATAATTGAGTAACATCATCTGTTCAACCTGATTGTCCCTGAGGATCTGATAAAGGAGTTGCTGTATATCGGACTGATATTGTTCAGGCCAAGGGAATGTGTGAAAAGTAGATGGAGGGACCAACGTTTCCTGCTGTGCAATTTTAACTTTTTCTTCTTTCACCAATTTAGTCTTTGCAAGCTCCGCCTGAACGGCCGCTTCAGTCGCCAAATTCTTTTCGTATTCAGCCTGCAATTCCTCCATAAAGTAACAGAAGAGCTTTTCTATCGCCGCCTGCATGACGGCACAATGATCGTATAACTGTGAAGCCGCTATGGCAGAAATCTCCAGATCTCTATTTTGATTGACGGCATTAAAGGAAGTATCCAATAAGCGGAAGCGCTCTTTCTCTTCATCTCCCTCACCCATAAATACTTTTTTAAACATCGAAAAGTGTGTATCGAGGCTTCTTATCCTACTGTCCAGACTATGTACATTATTACCTTTCCCCTCCACCATCACTTGCAGCAATTTTAAATGGCTTTCCAGACTTTGATGGACCATAAATAATGCACGGAGATAGTTTGCTGTACCGGCAAATGTCTGTGCCGCCTGTAAAAATTCAGCGGAAGCAGCCAGCACTTTTTGATAATGCTTATCAGAGAGATCCAGTATACCCCTTATCTCTTTCGGTTTACTGATTGCGGTATTGTTTTCACCGGAACTAAAAATCTCATGCTTGGGCAAAGCCGCATAACAATAGAATAAACTTCCCATCTTGATTTTATTTTTCAGTTCAGGGGTAAAAATCAACTCAAATGAGATACATTCCTGATCCAACAGACATAATTCCACAATAGGTTTTAATATCTTATGTGAAAGGCCGCTCACAGGCTTAAGCGTCAAAACCAGGTGCTGATATTCCTGATCCAAAAACTGATATTTAACGAGATAAACCCGATCGAGATCCATACGTTGGGATAAACGGTCGATAATCAATTGGTTATTAATTTCCATAATAATGACTTAATAAGTATAAAATTTTACAATATACAGCCTACTGAACAACAAATGGTTACAACCAATTATTGTAAAAAAACAACAGCTATATTGGAAAAAAATCAGAAGCAACTACCAAGGTGATTAAATAGAAAATCAACAGGTAACATACATTTGCGTTTGCACCTTGGTTTATTTTAGGAAAGGTCGGCAATCAACATAAAAATCGTATTGAAATTTCAAATACACTCATGAAAGATAGCTATCTGTCTGCCGACAAAGAGACAGATAAGTTATTCGTGTTTTACATTATTCAAAAAACACTATTGCAATACAATTATATAGTTTATATATACAAATGTAGTAATTAAAAATATATCACACAAATATTTTAGAATAAAATGGTTTCGCCACGAATCGCATACCTTTCTTTTGCTTGAGCTGTCGCCACTAGCGCCATTAGCGTATATGTTGTAGCACCGCTCAAATTATGATATCCATACCCAATGAGATCCTTTATCGATATCAAATCAGTACTTAATCTATACTTAGTCAGTACGACAAGGGTGCCTCATCCGGTTTTGACGTCCCGTTTATCGCACTCCTTCGATCAGGAAATATGTGCTAATTATTGTTATGTTTAAGCGTAAATTGCGAGAGCGGGAACATAAGCTCATAAGGTTATGTAATTTATCATAAACGAATCATAAATAGCCATAAGCGAATTGTAAACCGCTGTCGCGTGCGATGTCATAGCATCGTATTTTTATAGTAGATTAAAATAGTACCGTTTTGAAGAATTATAGCGTCTAACAAGCCGGAATAAAACTTAATCCATTCCCGATTGGATTGATTTTGCTGTTCACTATATCTACGAGTGGCAATACATCATCAGGGAGCAAATCATATAGAGGAGAGTATGAAAAATATTTTTAAAATGGGAATTCTCAGCACATGCATCGGCTTGTTCTTCTCCTGCAAAGAGCAGGTCAGCCCTTTGTCCGAAGACTACTATAAAAAAAATGGAGCGATCTATTTTATCCCCGGAGGCAATGGTTTTGAACGCGGCTCAAGAAAAACGGAAGCAGACATAAATAGTTTTTCTGTGATCAAAGGCGTCTATGCCCGCGATAAAGACAAGATCTATTTTATGGGCTGTCCACAACAATTTGTCGATGTAAAAACTTTTCGACTGAAAGGAAAAATCCCCGTCGATCAGTCTCATGTATTCGATTTTGTTGGGTTTCCATCAGCTACAGGAGCATGCAGCAAACAACAACTCACCGTCATTACAGGCGCGGATCCCGAAACGTATACTACGCTGTATGATTCGGTCGCATCCCTATCTAAAGATAAATCACATTATTTCTACAAGGCCCAACCATTAGCGGTTGACTACACCTCATTTAAAATTTTGAATAAAAATTTTGTAAAGGACAAGAATAGGCTCTATGTGGTCACGCAGAAAAGTATCAATCCGCTCAGTTACACAACGGACAAGATTAATGTACTCAACAGCGAATACCTCATTATAGATGGTAAAACATTACTTTATTACGAACCTTATCAGAATATCGGCGTACTTGAAACGACTTTGCCATCGGCCAATAAAATCAAATTGTTAGACAAAAAATCAATCATTATTGATCAATTTGTTATTATTCAAGGAAAACGTTTTCCGTTCGCGGATGTTGATGCCGAAAGTTTTAAAATATTGGAAGGGATCGGTGGGAACTCCTTTTGGTCCGGAGACAAAAATCATATTTTTTATAATGAACAGCCGTTGGCGGAAGCCGATCCAAAAACTTTTGAAGTTCTTAAACGTGCTGTCGCCAAAGACGCCAGACATATTTTCGTCGGCGATAAAATTTTTGAAGGCCCCGATGTCAAAAGTTTCAGAGTTGTAGATAAATCAAAAACAAATCATGATTTCGAAGATGATCTGGGCCACAAGTACTGGTACCGGCCCAAAGAGGGAGGAGCCGAACTCATTCCGGTAGAGAAGAAATGATGCTATCGCTTGAATCTATTCTTTTAAAATCGGTCGTCTAACGGAGTATAAGTTCATAACGTACGGATCTTCCAAGCCCAATTTGTTCAACTATACCTTGCTCTTGCAGGTATTGCAGATCTCTTGTTGCAGTAGCTTTTGAGGTCTTCGTAATGGACATATACTTTTTTGCTGTCATACCACCGACAAATCCTTCAATCCCCTGTTCTAGCATACGATTAATAACCTTCATTTGCCGCTCATTCAATAAATCCCTGTTTCGATCAAAAAACTTTGCTTTTATTACTGTAAACTCAATCAGTTCTTTTGCTTCTTTTTGAGATTCTAAAATAACTTCGGTAAAATAGCCTATCCAACCTGTGATATCCAAGCTAGCCTGAGCAATTTTTAGATTTTCATAATAAGCCTGCTTATTTTTTTCGATAGTCTTTGATATCGACAACAAGACAGGAGCCTGTAATGTATTGGATAAAGTGTATTCTGCCAGCGCTCTTCCGATCCGTCCATTCCCATCTTCAAAAGGATGAATAGATTCAAAATACAAATGGACAATAGCTGTCTTGATCAGGGCGCCAATAATATACTCCGACTCTTTAATTTCATAGGATTTAAACCAGTGAACCAGTTGCTCCATCTCTTTTGGAACAACAACAGATGGAGGAGCTTCATAATGGACAACTTCTTTACCATACGAGCCGGAAATTATCTGCATAGGTTCATCACCTGTACGCCATACTCCCGCATTAATTTTCGGAAATCCTGCCATAAGTATGGCATGCCACTCCTGGATCAAATCGACGCTTAATTCTTTTACCGCACTCTCCCGTACGGTTGTCATCAATTTCGCAACACCAGTAACTCTTTGGTCATGAACGACTACGTCATCTTTAATACCGAGATTTCTTTTGATGGAGGACATCACGTCCTCTCTACTCATATATTCGCCCTCGATCTCTGAAGTTTTAATTGCCTCAGCGATCAGAATTTCCACAAATGCTTCCTGTTTTAGTTCCGCATTTAATCCTGTTAACAAACCATTTAGCTCTCCCATTTCTTTAGCAAATGCAACAGCTATAGGTAGAATCTCTTCGATACTATAGCTGAAATGGGGCCATTCTTTATATTGCCAGTTATACATTTGAGCCGATTTTAAACTCTAATCGGCTCAAATATAAGTAAATTTTGAGCCGATTAACCAATTTAATCGGCTCATCGAAAAAAATAATGCAGGGACAAACGGACTTAATCTGGCTGTCCAGCAACCAATCAGGTCGCTTTATAATCACTGAATTCGGCTATTTTTCCAAAAGCTTTTTTCGTCTACTTTAGCCTCAGGATCACATCATTTTGCATGAATCCTATCATAAAGCGTTGCATTGGCACAATGAGCATATACGAAACTTTTCGTTGCTCTATTAAACAGCGAACACTTTCTATTAAAAAGAAAAAAGATGATCAAATCAATATTAGTAGGTTTAATAACCATTCTTTGTATGACGGCCTGTGCACAAGAGTCCACCATACATCCATCCTTGGAATCTATCCATTGGATTCCGATGCAGACCAAGGACAAACAATTCGTCTATGTGGACAGCTCGCTCCAGCAGCAGCTGACACAAAAATTCTACGGAGCCGAACCCTTTACCCCTACTGGTTACGCTATCGTCTCCAATGAGAAGAACCAGCAGGCTTTAATTAATTCAAAGGGAGATTTTATAGAACATTATTCTGATACCGATCTTGGGCTACAACCACTAGATCAGGTAACGCTACTCATGAAACGTCGGGAGCGTGAGAAAAAACTGCCTTTCTGGAACTGGAACTGGAATATCATGGGTGGTGGCGTAAAGAAAACAGCGACCTATGTTAAGGTAGAAATCCGTGTGCTTGAAACCGATCAGATCCTGTTGGACAAAGATGTTCCCTACGACGAAAACGAATACAGTTCGGCTGCATACAATCTGGATGATAAACATTTCGTCCTAAATGGGAATCTTTATGAACTAAAAAACCAGCATTTGAAAAAGCTTAGTACAAAAATTGATATGCTTTTGGAAAATGGCCGATATATTCCCCCTGCTGAAAATCGTTTTGAGATCTACGATATTCAACATAAGCGGCCTATTTATTCCAATCTGGTCGGTGTCGATAAAATAGACTTGCTTTGGAACGGCCAGCCCTTACAGTTGGATTCCATCAATCAGGATCGCTACAAACCAACAGTGCCCAAATTGTTAAAAGACAACAACACAGGTGCCATCTATGTTTTCCCGCAATATGAGAAAGCTTTGCCAAAACAGATCAAACAGGCTACTGCAGCACAGCTGGCTTTCCTGAAAGAAGTTTCTCTCGTGTATTCTGTCAATAATTCACCTTACTTTATTTTGGGGAGATTTAATTATGACCACGAGGTATGGGCTTATGACTGGCTGTATCTTGACAAGGATGGCAATTTATTGGATAAAATCAACGTTAAGGATTTCTTTATTTTGGATCAGGTAGGTTATCTGGTCTGGCCGGATAAACATATGTTGTTTACAAAGAACACCCTTGAAAAAGATTGGAAAACGGGAAAAATAAAATACGTCTATCAAACCGAAGCATTATACCTCATCAACGTCAAAAAAGGTGAGCAGGATCCCACCATGGGCCTCTGGAATGCTAAGGCCAAAACATGGGATCTACTGCCAAATTTTCAGCATATTGATATCTTGGATGGCAAACAACAAATCTTTTCCTTACAGATACAAAAAGATGGCCCTTTTACGTTGTACAATAATAAAACGAAACAGCAGATTGGAACAAAAAGTTATCACACGATCAATCCGAGTGGTTTGGTACGGGTAAAAGGCGCGGAAAATAGAGAGAATTACTATTACATAGATATCTATACCGGAAAAGAGTACAAGAAGTAGCTTCTTTCCTTCGTCGCCTTTTAAAAGCTTTTTATCAATAAAGCCCCGTTGTGATATGATACACAAACGGGGTTCGAAATACGAAATAATTTAAAAATAAATTTACAGGATTAATCCATAGCAGACAAAATATACTCTTTAAGATTTATTAACTTTAAAGGAACATACGGTTACTAGTTTTGTCCAATCAAATTGATCCTGTGAGCGAAATATTAATAGCATTATTAAAGAAAGGTGACCATTTTGCAATGGAACAGATTTTTAATCTGTATTGGGAAACCATTTTTGATGCGGCTTTAAAAAAAACTGGTGAAGAGAATGTAGCTCAGGATATCACGCAGGAAATTTTTATCTCTCTTTGGGAAAATCGTGAACGGATCGCCCTCTCAGGTGATCTCTCAGCCTATCTACACGGGGCTGTAAAATTCAAGGTAATCAATTATTTCAGAAATAATACGGTTAAAAATGGGCATCAAGCGGAATTCGCGACACTAATGAACCAACAATATGCAGACGCAGCCGACGATAAAATCATCCTACAAGATGCCCAACAGAAAGTTGAAGAAGCTCTAATGCAACTTCCTGAACGTATGCGGCAAGTAGTTCTGATGAGCCGCAAGCAAGAAAAATCAATCAAAGAGATAGCAACTGAGTTGAATATCTCCGTGCAAACTGTAAAAAACCAAATTACCTCGGCGATGAAACTGCTCAAAAAAAGCCTTTCTTAGCATCTTCCTAATCCATTGATCTGTAGTTAACAAAAAATTAATATAACGCTAATATTTTCCTCTAGTACCATTTGCCATTTGAAGTGACATGTATTCAAATGATGGAAGAAAAAGCAAAACAACTACTGCAAAAATATCTAAATGGCGAGGCGAATGCAGCCGAGATCAAACAGGTTGAAGATTGGTATGCTCAACTGGATAATACAAAGAATAAGGTTTCGGAAGAGCGCAAAACTGTGCTCCGCGAAAAATTGTTAGGTAATATTCAGTCTGCCATTTCAGAAAAACAAATCAAAAAGCATTTCTTCTCGCGCTATCCGATTCTGAAAATAGCAGCAGCGGTTTTAATCATAGTGTCCGCAAGCTTTCTTGTTGGACGACTGAACGAACAAACTGTTTCTGCCGTTTCGCAAATCGTGACAACAACGCAGGCTGGGCAACGTAAAAAAATTACACTAACGGATGGCTCAGAAATCATCCTAGAACCTTCGTCCAAAATCTGTTATCCTAGTAAATTCAATGGCAACATACGCGAAATTGAGCTTGCCGAAGGTGAAGCGTTTTTTACGATCGCACATGATGAAAAGCATCCTTTCCATGTACAGTTAGCTTCCGACCTAGCAGTAAAAGTGCTTGGGACATCATTTCGAATTAAAGCATACCAAGCTTCCCAAAACGTAGAGGTACTCGTTGCAACAGGTAAAGTTGCCGTACAACGGGGAGATAAAGTCCTGGGTTTGCTGACCAAAAACCAAAGTTTGCGCTACAGCACACAGACCAAACAAGCATCCCGCAGTTTAACAAAAGATACCACGCCAGTGGCAATCGAATTTAATGGGACATCGTTACGGGGGGTGATACAACAATTGGAATATGTCTACAACATCGAAATCGTATTGAAAGACAAAGCACTTTCCACTTTAAAAACTACAGCTACCTTCAATAGTACACAAAAACCAGAGGAGATTTTGGATATTCTCTGTAGCCTACACCATATTAAATATAGTACGACCGAAAACCATAAGATATTTAAAATCCATAAATAATGTATAAAAAATAACCGCAAAAAAATCTTAGTCACCATGCGTAATTCATTACCTAATTATTACAAAAAAATGAAAACACCTCCACTCAAAAGAGAACTCTCTTTTTATCGGATCCTGAAGTATCCGTGCTTAACATTTTCAATTACGTCCATATTCTGCAGTTCTCTGATGGCATCTCCAGGAATGGCTCAAAGATTGGATAAAAGTAGAATAAACATTAAAATAAGCAAGGGACAGCAACTTAAAGAGATCCTGCATAAAATGGAGTACCTTTCGGGGCTAAGTTTTGTTTACAATCCCGATCTTCTGCAAGAACGCAATACTGCTGTCAGTGGAAATTTTAAAACGGAGTCTGTACGATCCCTATTAAACAAACTTGGTATCAGCGCATTAGAAAAAGACGGCCACGTCATACTTACTACGCAAGCCAACAGCAAAGCACAAAGCATCGTTACTGGTATTGTCAGAGATACCTTAGGTGCCGCTATTGCTGGTGTATCTGTAAAAGTAGTCGGAACCCAAGTTGGTACAACGACTGACGCCAAAGGTTCTTTCCGTATCGAAGCAGGGTCACAGGCGGTACTTTCGTTTTCCATGATTGGTTTCCGCTCAAAAGAGGTGGTTGTGGGCGACAATGAAGTTATTAATGTAACCTTAAGTGAGGAACGTTCGACATTATCTGAAGTTGTCGTTGTTGGTTACGGAACACAGAAAAAAGAGACTTTAACTGGTGCTGTAAGTGTGGTATCACTTGATAAATTATCCTCACGGTCAGTAAACAGTGTTGGCGAAGTGCTCGCAGGAAAATCTCCCGGAGTGATTGTGACCAACGAAGGTGGTGATCCAACTTCACCGCCACGTATAAATATTAGGGGCGCCGGGGGTATCAATGGCGAAAATGTATTGTATGTTATTGATGGCTCAATTTTCTTAGGTACCCCACAATTAAATCCCAACGACATCGAGTCTATTTCAGTGTTAAAGGATGCCTCTGCTGCAATCTATGGTGCAAGGGCTTCAGGTGGTGTAGTTCTGATCACAACAAAAAAAGGTAAGAAAGGGCAAATGCAAATCAGTGTTGACGCCAAAATCGGCCAACAAAGTGCATGGCGCAAACTAAAACCTCTAAATGCCCAACAACGTGCCGAAGTGGCAGCGACTGCGGCAAAAAATGGAGGCACGACCATCTTGCCTGCCTTCGACCCGACCAAGTATCCCGATGGACTTGTAACAAAAACCAACTGGATGGATGAGGTCTTTAGAAATGCAACTTTACAGGACTACAACGCAGCTATCAATGGTGGAAATGAAAAATCCAATTTTTATCTGAGTTTCAATTACCGCAATGCGGAAGGTATTGTACTCAACACCAAAACACAACGTTATAATTTCAGGATAAACTCAGAACATCAAATTACCCCTTGGCTGAAAGTAGGTGAAAATATGTCCTATAGCAGCACCAATGGAAACGGTGCAAATACGAGTAGCGACTACACTGGAGCGCTTCTCTCCGCAATTTATTACCCAACCAATGGGACGCCTTATAATCCCGATGGCAGTTTTGCAGGCCTACCTGGACCTTTTCCGGGTGATTATGGCGATATCATTAACCCAGTGGCTGAATTAAAGCGTATCGACATCAACAATCCCGTCAATGTACTCGTCATCAATCCTTATGCAAATATTCAACTTGCAGAAGGATTAACATTCCGATCGAATTTAAGTATTACCAAATCCAATTCCAGATACAAAAGCTTTACGCCAAAACGTCCTGAAATTGGCAAACCTGTGATGAGTAATAGCCTTGTAGAAAGAGCGAATGACATCAATGACATCCTTGCGGAGCAAGTCCTGAGTTACAAAAACAAATTTGGTGTTCATCAGCTGGATTTGACAGGTGGTTATACATTTCAAAAAACCAAAAGCACTTCTTTGTATGCGTCAGGCACAGGATTCGATGACGAATCCAAACAATACAGGTACCTAAATAACGCCAATACAATACAACCGTCGGAAAGCGGATACGGAGCAACAGCTCTTTCGTCGCTTTTCTTACGGGCGAATTATAACTACGATGAAAAATACCTAATATCCTTAATTGGCCGAAGGGATGGTTCATCTATCATTCCCATGAAAGAAAATAGAACGCGATACTATTATTCTACATCTGCCGGATGGGCCCTGCATAAAGAAGATTTTTTGAAATCTGTCGAATGGCTGAATGAACTTAAGATACGGGGTAGCTATGGTAAATTGGGTGGTCTCGCCAATCTAAATCCACTGGATGTAAACCCTCTTCTTATTCGCGCAGATGCCTATTTTGGCGAAAACCCCAAGCTACAAAATGGCTATGCACAGAACGTTTTACCAAATCTGGATATGCGATGGGCCGAAAGTAAACAAACCAACATAGGCTTGGATCTCGGCATTTTGAATGGATTGAGTTTAGTAGCGGATTATTTTATTAAGGAGACAAATAATATGATCCTGACCAAACCACTTCCGGGAACAGCGGGTTTGAGCACACAAACCATTAACGGTGGATTGGTAAAAGATAAAGGCATTGAACTTGGACTAACCTATAGCAGCGCGAAAAATAAGGACTTTTCGTACTCCATCAATGCTACCTTAACTAAATTAACCAACAATGTTGAAGAATTGGCGCCCGGCCTAAACAATATTGCTGTAGGCACCAATTTTAGAAATGAATTGGCGCCGCTGACAATTACCGTGGGCCAACCACTTTACAGCTATTATGTATTAAAAACAGATGGAATCTTTCAAAGTCAGGCAGAAGCTGATAACTACAAAAATGCCAATGGACAAAAAATTCAGCCCAATGCAAAAGCCGGGGATTTCAAATTTGTGGATATCGATGGCAATGGCTCCATTGGTCCTGAAGATCGCTATTATGCAGGTAGCGCCTATCCAGATTTCTCTTATGGTCTGAGTTTTAATGCAAATTACAAAAATTTCGATTTCAATATTTTTGCTCAGGGTGTACAAGGCAACAAGCTGTTCAATGCTGTCAAGAGAACAACCTATAGCGCCAGTGGCCCCTCTTACAATAAATTAGAAGGCATTCTTGATGCTTGGTCGCCAGAAAACCCGAATGGAAAAGTTCCGATTATTTCGAGTTCGGACGCTAATGGTAACTTCAATGCTTCAGATTTCTATATCGAAAATGGTTCCTTTCTTCGCATCCGTAACGTTACGTTGGGCTACACTCTTCCAAAATCTTTAGCGGATAAATTTAAGCTCGGGAACGTGAGAGTCTATGCCACCACAAACAACTTGTTCACATTCACAAAATATACAGGGTTTGACCCGGAGATCGGTATGGATAACAACGGACTTGACGTGGGTCGTTACCCACAAGCCAGAAGCTTCATCTTCGGTCTAAATGTCAATTTTTAATCTTAAAATAATGCCAACAGGAGCGAAAGGGGGTATAGTTCATTCTATAGCAATTTGGTTAAGCTCCTTATCAATCATTAAAAAAGAAAATAAGCAAACGATGAAAACGAATATAAAATACGTCGCATTAGCAGCTACAGCGCTCTTTGCATCGTGTACGAAACAATTGGATATTTCACCTGAAGGTGCACCCTCTTCACAGAATTTTTGGAAAACAGAGCAAGATGCCATCAAGGCAGAGGCCGGTATGTACGAAAAATACAACGAAGAAGATTACTATGGCCGAGGAATGTTCTGGTTTATCAATGCAAGTGACGATATGGTCACAGGACGCAATAAACCTGAAGCAGACAACATTAAAAATTTTAATCGAAGCTACATTGGGGGTGGTTATACAGAAACGCAATGGAGCATGCGTTATGCAATTATAAAGCGAGCAAACGATATTATTACCAATGTTCCGCGAATCACAATGGATGAAAATCGGAAAAAGCAAATTATCGGTGATGCTTATTTCAATGCAGGCTTAGTTTATTTCCAACTGGCAGCAAACTATGGAAACGACAAGGCTGGTGTACCAATTGTCACACCAGAAACAGATGCTACTGTACCAGTTCCACGGGCCAATAATGTTAATGAAAATTACGACTACATCATCTCTTTATTTTTAAAAGCAGCTGAAAATCTACCTTATTTTTCAGACATGAACTCGTCTGATTATGGCAAAGGACACAAAACTGCTGCTTGGTCTTATCTGTCAAAAGTCTATTTATACAAAAAGGACTATACAAATGCCGTAAAATATGCGGATATGGTAATTAATTCAGGCAAACATGATTTGGTACCAGCCTTTGTCGATGTGTTTAAAGCAGCTAACAACTGGTCCAAAGAATACATCTGGTCAGTGGTTTGTACACCAAATGGTGGTGGTACGGGTTGGGGAAGTAAACTTCCGGGGGTTATGTTGACCAATAAAGCTTGGGGAATTTACAATGGATGGGGATACTATCTACCGACCAAAGAATTATACGATTCATTCGAAACGGGTGACTTACGTCGTGAAGCAACGATCTTAAAACCCGGCGACAAATTCCAGTTCTTCGGAGCCGAGCGTACCTTTACAAAAGATGGCGGTGCGACATCCAACTATCAATTCAAGAAGTACATGGAACCCTTTTCATACAAAGATCCTATTCCGACACATGTCAACCCAAATGGAGATAATGGGACAACAGATTTAAATGTTCCATTGATGCGTTATGCAGAAGTACTTCTGATTAAAGCCGAAGCAGCCATAAATTTAAATGGATCCGGTGCCGGTGATACCGAATTGAATAAAATCAGAAAAAGGGCCGGTTTATTACCAAAAAGTGGAATGACATTGGTAGATTTAAAGCGCGAACGCAGAAATGAGCTTGCAGGTGAATGGGCAGACCGTCACCGCGATCTCGTCAGATGGGGGGACGCGCAAGCCACTTATGCCAAACCCTTACATGATTTCGATGGCACGATTATCTGGCCAGCCAGAACCTTCAATCCACAGGTACATGATGTGTGGGCGGTACCGCAACGTGAGATTGACAACAGCATAGGTGTAATCAAACAAAATGCAGGATGGTAAAAGGCAGTAAGTTAATTTGGTATTTATTTGTCAGTCTAAGTATTCAGTCAGTTTCTGCTCAGCAGAAACTGACTGCTAATGCGGGACATAGCCATAACGATTACAAACAGCAAATCCCATTGTCGGAGGCCTACTACGCCGGCATGGGATCTATCGAAGCTGATGTCTTCTATCGCAATGGAGAACTCTACGTCGCACACGAGAGTGGTGAAATCAAACCTGGGAAAACCTTAAAGAGACTTTATATAGAGCCCTTGATTGCCTTTTTCAAAGCAAATGGTAACCGCCCTTACGCCGATCCTAATCAAACATTGCAATTGGTGATCGATATTAAGGAAAATTACGAACTGGTGCTTTCTACACTGTTGGAAAATCTGAAAGGGTATGAAGCTGTATTTGATCAGCAGAAAAATCCATCGGCAATTAAAATCGTGGTCAGTGGTAATATTCCACCGGTCGAAAAATTCAATCGTTATCCACAATTTATCTACTTTGACGGCAGACCCGAGGAAGATTATACGCCAGAGCAGCTAAAGCACATCGGAATGATTAGTCAGAATATTGCTCACTATTCGGTGTGGAACGGAAAGGGAACACCTACTCCGCCTGATCTCGAAAAAATGAAAACTGTCATTGACAAGGCACATAAAATGGGGAAACCTTTTCGTTTTTGGGCTACAAAAGATAGCCCAAACAGCTGGAAAGAATTGGCGCACATGGGCGTAGATTGGATCAATACGGATCATCCAACGGCATTAAAAAATTTTTACCTAAATAATGCCAAAGTCGAATACAGTAATCCACAAGCATATACTCCTTACATACCAACCTACAAAAGTGATGGTGCCACAACCAACATAAAAAATGTTATTTTGCTGATTGGAGATGGAATGGGATTAGCACAAATCCAAGCTGGGCTAAGCGCCAATTTCGGTCAATCCAATATCATTAACATGCGGCATATTGGTTTTTCCCGCACCGAAGCATCAAACTCTGATTTTACAGACTCCGCAGCCGGCGGAACGGCTTTAGCAACTGGGCATAAAACCAACAACCGCTATATTGCTGTGGATGAGCATGGTAAATTAATTGCCTCAATTCCCGATACCTTGGCCACCTATGGAATCAAAAGTGGCATCATTAGCTCTGGAGACATTACCGATGCGACACCAGCAGCATTTTATGCACATCAAATCGACAGGACAATGTCTCAAGAAATTGCTGCAGACTTCCTAAACAGCCATGTCGATATCTTAGTAGGCTCCCGCCGGGAAAGTTTTCTAAATAATAAGAACGGAAAACTGATCCAGCAATTGAATGAAAAAGGCTACCAGCTAAAGACCACATTGAGTGAATTCGAAAAAGCCACTTCGGGCAAACAACTGGTACTCTTGGCAGACTCGGCAACCAGGAAAGTACTTGACGGACGAGGAGACATGTTAAAAACCTCACTTCAAAAAACCATACAGCTGCTATCTAAAGATAAGCAGGGTTTCTTTATTATGGCTGAGGGTGCACAAATCGATTACGGCGGCCATGCAAATGACCTATCTTATGTTGTCACAGAACAACATGATTTTGACAGACTTGTGGGCGAAGCATTAAAGTTTGCGGACCAAGATGGTGAAACCCTAGTCATCGTGACCGCAGACCACGAAACTGGCGGTTTATCCTTATTAGACGCCAATTATAGAAAGGGTACAGTCAGAGGAAATTTTAGCAGTGACGATCATACCAACATTATGGTTCCAGTCTTTGCTTATGGTCCCGGTGCCCAGAATTTTATAGGTGTATACAACAACACGGAAATATTCAAAAAGATTCTGATGGCTTATAAGCTGAACTAAAAAATATCAATTTACTGATCGAAAAATCCGATCACAATACCCGAAATATCCAAGACGATTTCATTACTAAACATAAAATCCTCTGATTGTAAAAATC
This sequence comes from Sphingobacterium athyrii, assembly GCF_003071065.1. Lineage (GTDB taxonomy): Bacteria > Bacteroidota > Bacteroidia > Sphingobacteriales > Sphingobacteriaceae > Sphingobacterium > Sphingobacterium athyrii. The sequence goes on from NZ_QCXX01000007.1 coordinate 330,639, forward strand.
AGGGGATTTTATGTTTAAAAAGATATCAAAACACTGATGATTTATTCCTCCTTCCTTTAAAACTCGATTTAGCATATCTATTTTTTTACTTATCTTGTTATCAAAAAAGACAACAACCTGTATGATACCACAACTCAGAAGAATCGCGTTCTTATCTTTACTAATTCTCAGCACATCAATAAGACTTCTTGCTCAGGACGACCGAAAGGCAGACTGGTTTAAAGATGCCCGTTTTGGCATGTTTATTCACTGGGGGCTATACAGCGCTGCGGAAGGAATATGGAAAGGTGAACCCCTCCGTTATATGAACAACTATGCGGAATGGCTGCGCTACCGCAACCGGGTATCAAAGGAAGAATATGGAAACTTGGCCAAACGCTTTGACTGGAGCAAAATAGATCCTGAACAATGGGTGCTCCTCGCTAAAGAGGCCGGAATGAAATACATCATCATCACCACCAAACATCATGATGGTGTAGCACTTTGGGATACCAAAGTAGGCACTTACAGTTTACCTAAACTCAGCGGTGCTAACCGCGATGCGATTAAAGAAATCGCAGCAGCATGTAAAAAACATGGGATGAAGCTCGGCTTCTACTACTCACATTGGATCGATTGGGAACATCCTTATGGCTGGAACCATCAACAGGAACTCTCCGGGCATGTTACGGATCCACAGTACAACCAATACTGGCAAGAAAAAGTAATCCCCCAGCTCCGTGAACTCATGAGCAACTACGGCGATATTTCATTAATCTGGTTTGATATGTGGATCCCCTATCAAAAATCCATCATTAAAAAAGAACAACTGCTCCAAGTAGTCAGGCTGATCCGTGAACTACAGCCAAATTGCTTGATCAACTCGCGTCTCGGCCTTCCTACAGATGCCGAAAATGTAGATTTCGAAACTCTGGGTGACAACCAGTTCGGGAGCAACTTTATTGCACATCCTTGGGAAACACCCGGTACCATCGCCCACTCCTGGGGTTATAATGGTCAGGAAAACGAATGGAAATCAACCAGCCAGATTTTCCAGTCACTGATCTCAAACGTCAGTCTCAACGGCGGGTTTACCCTGAATATTGGCCCTCGCGCCGACGGAACTGTTCCTTATGAAAGCGTAAGCCGTCTACATGATGTAGGCTCCTGGTTAAATACCTATGGCCAAGGGATCTATGGCAGCACTGGTCTTTCTTTAAAAAACAACCATTTTGACTGGGGTTACTTGACCACCAAAACCGAACAGCATAAAACCGTTGTCTATGCGCATGTATTTAACTGGCCGCTGGATCATAAGCTACGCATTACAGGAATTCAATCCAAACCATCCAATGTATCGCTAATGAAAGGTAATACTTCAACACCTTTAAATTATGATCAGAGCCTGAGTCTAATCCATGTTGACCTACCGGCGGACCAACCGGATCATTATGTTTCAGAGGTAAAACTGACCTTTGACGGACCTTTAGAACTGGACAAAAATACAGTCCCTGAATCCACCTTCGGCGGCTTTTCATTAAAATCAACCAATAGCCTGAAGGATGACCTAAAAATCGTGCGCTATAACGGTAAAAATCCAACCCATGCCATACTCACAGGAAACACAAAGATCGACTGGGAAGTAACTATCCCCGAAGCAGGGAGCTATACAATCGACTTTTCAGCCCACAATCCGAACAAAGAGCCTATTCCATTCGAAATTAACGTTGCCAGTCAACAACTAAAAGGAAGTTTTGGTCCGAACAAAAAAATGGTTGTCGAGCCAAATGAAAATAACTACACCGAGGAATTTGTAGAAAAACGCATCGGGACGTTCAAATTTGATAAACCCGGAAAATATATTTTGACCTACAAATCCCAACAACAGCTTCCACTCTGGTTTAATTGGTTGTGGCTGGAAAAAACAAAAAATTAAATTCCTTCGCAGAAAACGATGTTAAAAAATCAGCAAAAACCTTTGACTATTTCCCAAAGGTTTTTGTTATATTAAAGTAACTATATGCATAATGCCTTTTTGTATATAAGTTGCCTAGTTTAATATTTTTTTATTATTTCGCAGCAAATGTTACCAATTTTGTAAATAAAGAACAGATAAATCTCCTATCTTTATACATGAGTAAAATGATCCTAAATATTGTTGGTTAATGCATCTGGAACAGAACTCTTTATCTACACCTTCCGCTCAAACACAACGTTCGGGATTGGAGGGATTGATTACAACTTTGGAAGACGGCACCATTCTACATCTCAATGAACGCGCATGTGAGCTTTTAGCGTTAGACAATATTGAAGCGAAAGGCAAGAAATTACATCAGTTGACTACATTCTATTCATCTGAGGACGCATCGCCTCTTACAGCAGAACAGACTCCCTTTCAAATCGCGCTTAAAAACAATCCTTACGACAAAGAAATAATCTTAGGAATCGCAACAGGGGGTACGTTTAAATGGTTTGTTTTCCATATCAGCCGGTTCTCCGAAGAAAGTAAGTCCGGCCTTCTGGTATCTTTCATCGATATTTCAAAAGTTATCAATCAGAACCATGCCCTGAAAGATAAACAACAGCAGTTGCAACTGCTGGTTGCCTCCCTCAACGATCTTGTCTTTGAAGTAACCGATACCGGAGTGTTTAAAAACTATTGGACCAATGACCCCGGTTTACTATTCTACCCACCGGAGGAATTTTTAAACAAAAGCCTGACCGAACTTTTCCCGGCAGACCTGGCTATACCAACGATTCAACTGATCCAGAAATCTCTACAGTTAAACAGGGAATTTAAAATGGAGTTTCAGTCTCCTTCCGAACAGCATAAAGACAAATGGTATAGTCTACAGATCAAACCTATTCATCGATCACAAAACCGGATCGCATTGGTTGTCTCCGATATTACAAAGCAGATTGAATCAACCGAAAAAATCCGATTTAACGAACATAAATTCAATCAGGCCTTCCATTTCTCTGGTTTAGGCATTGCTTTGACAAATCTAGATGGTTATTGTATTGAATCCAACCATACATTAACCAAGATCCTGGGGTACACACAGGAAGAGTTGTCGACAATGAAATTCTCACACAACGCCCATCCAGATGACGTCGAACGTGACATCGGGCTCAGGAGACAACTTATTCGTGGTGAAATTGAAACGTTTACCGTACAAAAACGTTACCGACACAAACTCGGTCATTATGTGTGGTGTTCAGTGACAATTGCAGCAGTCTTTGATAATGCCAATGCCCCCCTATTTTTGATCGTTCAGGTTCAGGATATTTCTGAATCAAAGAAAAATATCGAAATATTAAAGCGGCAAAAAATAGAATCTGATCTGGTTAAAATGGACCTCGAAACCAAAGTCAGACAACTGGAAGAATTTACGAATATCCTTGCACATAACTTAAAAGGACCGTTGAGTAATATGCCGATGCTCATCGATGAGCTTAAAGTCTCAACAGATGAAAAGGTAAAGGCTGATTTTCTGGACCTTTTGAAGATCAGCACGGAGCAACTTACCGAAACGTTACACGACTTGGGTGAGATACTCGAATTGAGGTCGAATAAATCGCTCGTATTTGAAGACTGTGATTTTCTCCAAGTATTTTATAAGGTAAAACAGCAGTATATTGGAGAAATACAGCAAAAGAATGCCGTAATTTCTGTCGAATTCAATGTGACCAATATCCACTATCCAAAAATTTATCTGGAAAGTATCCTTGGCAATCTCATCAGCAACTCACTTCGGTTTACAGCGAGCGATAAAGCGCCATGTATTGAAATTAGGACTTCCCTAGAGAAAAATGGAACATTATTGACCGTCAAGGATAATGGATTAGGCATCAATCTACCTAAATATAAATCTCAGCTCTTCATGTTTAAAAAGATTTTCCATCGCGGGTTTGAGAGCAAAGGCATTGGTTTATTTCTTACCCGGTATCAGGTAGAATCATTGGGCGGTAAAATAGATGTCCAAAGTAAACCGAACGAAGGAAGTATCTTTTCCGTCAAATTTTTAGAAAGAAAATAATGAATCAGGAAAACAATAGAAAAATCATCCTCATAGATGACAATGCGATCTTACGCACTATTTTTGGCTACATGCTACAGGGATTTTCGGATTATCCAATTGAATTTTACCCTTTCAAAAATGCATTGGACGCACTGGATTTTATGGAATCGCATGACATCAATGCATCATCCGGACCAGCCGTACTGTTTGTTGATATCAGCATGCCCTTTATGACAGGTTGGGAACTGATGGACGTTTTAGAGGATAAAACCGATTTTATCAATCAGACCAAGATCTTTATCATAAGCTCTTCCACCAGCCAGAGCGACCAGGAACAATTGGCAAATTATCCTTTTATAAGTGGTTTTATTTTGAAACCTTTTGGCAAAGAATTATTATATGAAATTCTGAGAGCGCCCCATTAAAGATGATCGCTTCATCTCCAGAATGTTGGATAAAAGCATTCAACAGAATGCCATACCTATCATTGATGAAAAGGAATAGTGGGAAGACCGACAACAATTAGCCTGTTCTTTAGAGGCAAAAAAGGAAATAGACATCAGTTAAAATACGGATGCTTATTTCCTTTTTTTGTCTGCATTGTTAGATTGCCTTACATTTCTCTGCAAGCCAGTTCTTTTCTTCACTTGAAAGATGTGTTGATAACTGATCAAATACCCATTGATTGTAATTATTCAGCCAAGAAAGATGCCTTTTTTCCAACAGGGATTTCTCAATCAAGTCTGTCGCAATATAACATATTGTCAATGTCTCAAAATCCAAGAAATCACCGAATTCCGAAGAACCCGCTTTACGCGTCAATACCAAATTCTCGATTCGGATGCCGTGTTTACCAACACGGTAAAGACCAGGTTCAATGGAGGTAATCATACCCGGTTCAACAGCAACATCTATTGCGGCAGCATTAAATGTCTGCGGCCCTTCATGCACATTCAGGAAAAATCCAACACCATGCCCTGTGCCATGACCATAATTGCGCAATGTTTCCCACAATGGGCGGCGGGTAATAGCATCGATTTGATATCCACGAGTGCCTGCAGGAAAAATTGCCTGCGACCCCTCTATCGTACCTTTCAGCACCAATGTATAATCTTCTTTTTCCTCCTGTGTAAGACCTCCCAGTGAAACAACCCGTGTAATATCTGTTGTTCCTGTTTTGTATTGACCACCAGAGTCCACCAACAACAAGCCCTTTGGGCGTAATGTATAATTGGATTTCTCATTCGCTGAATAATGTGGCAATGCACCATGATCTAGATATCCTGCAATTGTGGTGAAAGAAACATCCACAAATCCGTCTTGGTCCTCACGGAATCCGCGCAGCTTATCAGCGATCGATAACTCCGAAAGCTCTTCACTGCCGACATTTTCTTCCAACCATTTAAAAAACTTCGTAAGTGCAACACCGTCTTTTACAAAAGTATGCCTGTTATTTTCAATTTCAACTTTATTCTTAATTGCTTTTAAGGTCGTAGAAGGATTTATTTTTTCTACGATTTTAATGCTATCAGGCACGCTGTCAAATACAGCAAAGCAAGTACGTTTCGGGTCAATTAAGATGGCCTTTGCCGATAATGTTTCAATCGTTTGATAGATGCTTTCGTATGCAGCTATTTCCACACCATAGCCTTTTAGTTCAGCAATTGTTTCGGTGCTCAACTTCGACGGCTCAATGTAGAGTGTTGCTGTATCCGCTGTAATCAATACGAACCCTAAAACAACAGGATTGCAGGGTACATCCTGGCCACGGATATTAAGTAACCAGGCGAGATCATCCAGAGAAGATATTAAATGTGCATCGGCACGATTTTTCTTCATTTCAGCCCGAACAGCCTCAATCTTCGCAACAGTAGATTGCCCTGTAGTACTTTCTGGCAACAGGTAAGCCTGCTCCCTTGGTAAGTCCGGTCTGCCCTCCCATAAATCAGATAACAAATCGATATGACCATCCACCTGAATATCTAGAGGCTCCAATGCATTTTTGACAGACTGAGCCACCAAAAGTGACGCCAGATTGCCATCAAAAGCAACTTTTGCTCCTGCATTCAATTTCTCTCCTAACCAATCCGCATATTCCGCCGCTGCCTGGACTTTCAGTTTAACTAATTCAAAACCTGTTCCTTCCAATTGCTCCACCGCTTGGACAAAATAACGGGAATCTGTCCAAAGGCCAGCAAAATCTTGCGTGATAGCCAAAGTGCCTGCAGACCCTGTAAAACCTGAGGCCCAGGCAATACATTTGTAACGTTCTGGTAAATATTCACTGATATGAGGATCTGATGACGGGATAATATATCCATCGATTCCTTGAATCTTCATAGCCTCACGAATAGCAGCTAATTTTTCGATATGCTTCATGTCGTCTATACAATTTTATGCAAGTTAGGATTTTTTAGGGTCGAATGCCTAACTTTAAGGCAAATAAAACAAACGGATTAAATGCGTATATACGCTAATTAAAATTATACATACATTGGACCAACGGTACAATATCAAAGAATCGTACAGTTCATGTTCAAAGAAATTACTTGTTGATGAAAAAAATCGCCATATATTCCATTACACTATCGACCTATGCATTTACCGCGGTGACAAGCTCCCTGTTTGCTCAGGATATCAGAACCAAGATCCAAGAAGCATTCAATCAATTTCAAAACCAAGAAAGCCTGAAGAACGCAATAAGTTCTTTGACAGTATTTGACGGAAAGACAGGTCAAACCATTTTTGCTGCCAACGAAAATATCGGGCTGGCTACAGCTTCAACGATGAAAGTCATTACAGCTGCTACAGCATTGGATTTTCTGGGCAAGAACTATCAGTTTAAAACGACCTTATATTATACAGGTTCAATCGATGAAAACGGGGTCCTCAATGGAAATATCATTGTTTCGGGCACCGGTGACCCTACACTGGGGAGCGACCGTTATCCGGAGACCAAAGCAGCTATTGTGCTAAACAAATGGATTACGGCCATTCAAAATGCTGGAATACGAAGTATCAATGGAGCTGTTATTGCCGATGATCGCCTCTATAACGGCAATCAACTCCCTGGGGGATGGATCTGGACAGATATGGGTAATTATTATGGCGCAGGCATTTCATCACTTAACTGGCATGAAAATGCTTTCGGAATTGATTTTAGTCCGGCGGCCAAAGTAGGTGCAAAAGCTGAAATCGTCAATTACACGGTTCAGGTTCCCTACTTGCAGGTTATCAACGAAACCACAACAGGCAAAGCTGGAAGCGGTGACAATGTCTATGCCTATGCAGCCCCGTATTCCACTAAAATATTCGTTCGTGGTACCTATGGGCAGGATTTAAAGAAGACCATCGAACTCGCTTCCCCGGACCCTGCATATGATCTAGCCTTTCAATTGAATGAAGGACTCAACAAACAGGGCATTATTGCTATCCAACCTCCCGCAACAGGTGTGAAGATGGATTCAATAGACGTATCCCAGAAACAAACACTGGATGTGCACCTGTCCCCTACCATGGATAAAATTGTTTATTGGTTTAACCAAAAAAGCATCAACCTCTATGGGGAAGCCCTATTAAAAGCTATTGCCTATACTACTGCTGGAAAAACGGGAACGGATGATGGGGCCAATTACATCCAGAAATACTGGAATGCCAAGTTAGGGATCAAACCAGGCGAGATCAATAGTGTGGACGGCTCAGGGCTTTCGCCACAGAATAGAGTTACGACCCTGGCCATGAACAAAATTATGCAGTATGCGCAAAAGCAAAACTGGTATCCCGTATTCTACGAAAGTTTGCCGACCTACAATGAGATGAAGATGAAAAGCGGAACAATTGCTGGTGCCTTAGGCTATACCGGCGTACACACCGCTAAAAATGGACAGTCTTTTACCTATACATTATTGGTCAATAATTATTCGGGATCAGGGGCAAATATGCGCAGCCAAATGTTTAAATTGCTGGACGTTTTGAAATAACATATTATTGTCTATTTATAATAAGATATTGGCAAATATTTCCAATTGTCAAAAAGAATGATAGATTTGTAGCCTTAAATTAATAAAATCGTAATGAGTAACACTAATCGTAAACAGGCAGCGTTAAATTACCACTCAATGGGTAGACCTGGAAAAATAGCTGTTGTTCCGACAAAACCAACAAATTCGCAAAGAGACTTATCGTTAGCATATTCTCCTGGCGTAGCGGAGCCATGTTTGGCTATTGCCGAGAATAAAGAAGATGCTTATAAATATACCGCAAAAGGGAACCTTGTTGCTGTTATCAGTAACGGTACAGCTGTATTGGGCCTAGGTGATATCGGCGCTCAAGCAGGTAAACCCGTCATGGAAGGGAAAGGTTTATTGTTCAAAATTTTTGCTGACATTGATGTATTTGACATCGAAGTGGACACCAAAAATGTTGACGAGTTCGTCAAAATCGTAAAAGCATTGGAACCAACTTTCGGAGGTATCAACCTGGAAGATATCAAGGCTCCTGAATGTTTTGAAATTGAGCGTCGCCTGAAAGAGGAAATGAATATCCCGGTCATGCACGATGATCAACATGGTACAGCAATCATTTCCGGTGCAGCGCTGATCAATGCCTGTGAAATTATCGGAAAAGATATCTCCAAAGTAAAAATCGTCGTCAATGGTGCCGGTGCTGCTGCGATGTCCTGTACAGCAATGTATATTTCCGTAGGCGCAAGCAAAGAAAACATTGTGATGCTTGACAGTAAAGGTGTCATTCGTACGGATCGAGAAAATCTGGACAGCATGAAAGCACAATATGCTACGGATCGTGATATCCACACCCTAGCAGATGCTGTCAAAGACTCCGATGTGTTTATTGGTTTATCTGCAGCTGACGTCATGTCTGCAGAGATGTTGTTGACTATGGCTCCGAATCCGATTGTTTTGGCGATGGCCAATCCAAATCCAGAAATTGCCTACGATTTGGCAATGGCTACCCGTAGTGATATTATCATGGGTACTGGTCGTTCGGATTATCCAAATCAGGTAAACAACGTATTAGGCTTCCCTTACATCTTCCGTGGTGCTTTGGATGTACGCGCAACAGCAATTAATGAGGAAATGAAAATTGCAGCTGTACGTGCTATTGCTGACCTGGCAAAACAACCCGTTCCTGAAGAAGTCAATCAAGCTTACAATACCAACAATTTAAAATTCTCTGAAGAATATATCATTCCTAAACCTACCGACCCACGTTTGATCACAGAGGTTTCTATGGCTGTGGCAAAAGCAGCAATCGAATCTGGTGTAGCGAAAACGGCAATTGAAGATTGGGATAAATACCGCGATGCATTGCGTAAACGTCTGGGTAAAGATGATGCGATCATGCGTAACCTAACGATGGCCGCTAAAAGAGACCCAAAACGTGTTGTCTTTGCTGAAGCAGATAATTACAAAACATTACGTGCTGCTCAAATCGTAAAAGAAGAAGGTATTGCGATCCCGATCCTATTAGGTAAGAAAGAGAAAATCCAACGTTTGATCCAAGAGTATGCTTTTGAATTGGACGGTGTAGAAATCATTGATCCAGTCGCTGAGGTTGACGGTGAATCAGAGCGTTCAAAAAAATTCATTGAGCACCTTTATACCAAAAGACAACGTAGAGGAATCTCCCGTTACGATGCGCGCAAACTGATGTTTGACCGCAACTACTTCGGTGCTTCTCTGGTTGAGTTTGGCGAGGCAGATACATTGATTTCTGGTATGACCAAAAATTATGCAAACACCATTCGTCCGGCATTGCATGTCATCGGTGCCAAACCGGGCAGCCGTGTAGCAGGTATGTATATGATGTTAACCAAAAAAGGGCCTATTTTCATGGGCGATACGACCGTGAATGAGGATCCTACTGCACAAGAGCTAGCTGATATCACCTTACTTTTGGACAAAGCGGTTAAACGCATGAATATCCAACCACGTATTGCTTTGTTGTCTTACTCCAATTTTGGCTCCAGTGAAGGAAAAACTCCTACCAAAGTGAGAGCAGCAGCACAGATCATTCATGAGCAGCACCCTGACATCATTGCTGATGGCGATCTACAAGCTAACTTCGCCTTAAATAGTGATATGTTGACCGACAATTTCCCATTCAGCTGTCTAAATGGACAATCAGCAAACACACTTGTGTTCCCGAACCTGGAATCAGGTAATATTGCCTATAAACTATTACAAGAAGTCGGTGAAGCGGAAGCTGTAGGTCCTATTCTTTTGGGGATGAACAAACCGATCCATGTACTACAATTGGATAGCTCTGTACGTGAAATCGTCAATATGGTGACTATTGCCGTAGTTGATGTTCAAGCTCATCTTAAAAATTTATAGAATCGCTTAAAATCTTCCTATATTCGTAGTACTATGTACGAATATTTCAATGGAAAATTAGCATATAAAGCCCCCACTCATGTTATTATCGACGTGAGTGGGATTGGCTATTATGTTCACATCTCTCTTTATACCTTTTCCCAAATCAAGGATCAGGAAAACTGCAAATTATTTATTTCACTACAAGTTCGGGAAGATTCCCATACACTGTATGGTTTTGCCACAGAAGGTGAAAAAAAACTGTTCGAGAATCTGATCTCCGTTTCAGGTATTGGTCCCAATACAGGCCGGATGATCTTATCGTCCAATACACCTGATGAAATACAATCCGCCATTGTCAATGGTCAGGTTGCTTTAATTCAGAAAATTAAAGGAATCGGTCCTAAAACAGCGCAACGTCTGATCCTGGAACTTCAGGATAAATTGAAAAAACAAGGTGTGGAAACACTTTCAACTACGATTCAATCGCAGTCTGTACCTGATGAAGCTTTATCTGCTCTGGTCATGTTAGGCTTCAATAAAGCTGCTGCCGAAAAAGTATTGAATACGATTCTAAAAACAGAGGCGAACCTCTCTGTCGAGGATATGATCAAATTAGCGCTAAAGAGGCTTTAAAAAACGGCGGGCTCAATTCGCTTAACAAAAAGAGGCTTACAGGTTTGGCTCAAATAAAGTTTCATCTGCTGTACTCCAATTTCAGGATAACTAGGATGCATCTTTATAAATGCCATGGGATTTATAGGGACTTCACAGAAACCTTATACGGACCCCATTCGGACTTTATTCGGATCAAAGCGTATAAAGTCCGTTTTATATCCTTATCAGCCTCATAAAAAAATATCTTATACAAGAGCTAAATCTGCATTTTGTTCAATCATTGAAACGAACCATTTGCCTTTTAATGAATTAGGCTGTCTGATACTGTAAACTCCGATAAAATTACGGATGAAATAAACTTTATTCGACAATAAATGCGCATCCAAATCTGATCAATCATCGGTACCCTCAGCGGGAAACGCAAACGATTGTTTTAATTAAAAACACATTAAATCAAACCACTGCAAAATACAAAGAAGAGTATTCTATCCTATTTCAACAGGCTATTTGTTACATTAAGCTTTTGCTAAATCGTATTTATTCCTTTATTTTTAGGGCTTCTTATTTCAGTTATAATCGCACTCATGAAAAAACTATTTTCACTTGCGCTTGCTTTAAGTATAGGAGCAGCAGTATTTGCGCAGGAAAAAAAAGATGTCACATTGAATATTGTGCCTCTACCGCAACATGTCCAGATCAAAAATGGCTCATTCAAAATCAATGCAAATACAAAAATTGCTTTCGATAGTGAAGAGGACAAAAAAGTTGCCGCTTTATTCCAGGATTTTCTAAAAAGCAACTACAATCTCAATTTAACGCTGGCAAAGTCGGCAGGTAAAAACAGCATTTATTTCTCTTCTAAAAGTGCAAAATCAGGCAATACCGAAGCGTATGATCTTAACATTGCTTCTGACCAAATTACGGTCAGTGGAAAAGCAGCCGGCCTATTTTATGGTATGCAATCGTTGATTCAATTGCTACCTGTCGATAAAAAAGCAGGTATCGAAATTCCCCAGGCATCCATTCAGGATGAGCCTCGTTTTGCTTACCGTGGATTACATCTTGATGTTGGCCGTCACTTCTTCCCCGTAGCATTTGTCAAAAAGTACATTGATATTTTGGCATCCTACAAACTGAATACTTTTCATTGGCACTTGACTGATGATCAAGGCTGGCGCATTGAAATTAAATCCCACCCAAAACTGACACAGATCGGTGGCTATCGTAACCAGACTTTATTGGGCAACTATAAAACTGACGGTGACTACGACAATACCCCTTATGGTGGTTTCTATACCCAAGACCAGATTAAAGAGGTCGTCGCTTACGCAAAAGCGAAGTATGTCACTGTCATTCCTGAAATAGAGATGCCGGGCCACGCTTTGGCGGCACTTTCGGCTTACCCAGAGCTAGGTTGTGGTGATCAACCGGGGCCATACACAGCTGCCCAGACCTGGGGTGTATTTGATGATGTCTTTTGTGCTGGTAAAGAAGAGACATTCAAGCTATTGGAAGATGTTATCGACGAAGTCATTCCATTGTTCCCAAGCGAATACATTCACATCGGTGGTGATGAGTGTCCTAAGACCAAATGGAAGACTTGTCCACATTGTCAGAAAAGAATCAAGGATAATAACCTCAAAGACGAACATGAATTGCAGAGCTATTTTATTCAACGTATGGAAAAATACATTAATAGCAAAGGCAAACGTATCATTGGCTGGGATGAGATCTTAGAGGGTGGATTAGCACCAAATGCGACTGTTATGAGCTGGAGAGGAGACCAAGGAGCCATCGACGCGGCAAACCAAGGACATGACGTCATTATCACAGCCAACAGTTATGGACTTTACTTTGACCACAAACAAGGTGCTGATCAAAATAGAGAGCCATTGAGCATCGGTGGACTTTCGACATTGCATAAAGTATATGCTGCCGACCCTATGCCTACCAAAATTTCAGAAAACAACAAGAAACACGTTTTGGGTGTACAAGCAAATATTTGGACAGAATATATCGGCTCTTCCAACAAAGTAGAGTTTACCATCTTACCGCGTGTACTGGCTCTTTCGGAAATTGCCTGGACGCAACCGGAGAATAAAAACTGGAAGAATTTTTCCGAACAACGTGCGGCACGCCAATTGGCAAAACTCGATCAGACAAACACATTCTATCGTGTACCTGAGGTATATGGTATCACTGACACGACGATATACGCATCAGAATATACCATCCGGGATTTAAAGCCATCTGTCGAAGGTGCGAAAATCTATTATACCTTGGACAATTATGATCCTTCAGAATTGGACCTTGAATATACTGGGCCAGTCAAAGTGACGGTTCCAAATAGTAAAGAACGTGTGTTCAAAGCCGTAGTTGTGACGCCTTCCGGAAAACGGAGCAATTACATTCGGGTAAACATTATCAATACAAAGAAATAATATCATTTCGCCCATGCGAAAGCGCTAATATTCTGTTAACTTTGAACAGAATATTAGCGCTTTTTTATTGGCGTGCGGTATCACTACAAGAATATAAATACGAATTCTATGGCTGAAGATCTGTTGATTGCCAAAGGCAGCAAAGAAGAACAATATCAAAACTTACTTCCACAGATAGGTGGATTGTTACAGGGAGAAAATAATCAGATTGCAAACCTTGCCAATATTGCGGCAGCATTAAAGGAACAATTTAATTTTTTTTGGGTTGGTTTTTATCTCGTAGACGGTACTGAAGAGCTTGTTCTTGGCCCCTTCCAAGGCCCTGTTGCCTGTACGCGCATAAAAAAAGGAAGAGGTGTATGCGGCGGTGCTTGGGCGCAGGCGAAAGTCCTTATCGTACCTGATGTAGAACAATTTCCGGGACATATTGCCTGCAGCTCACTTTCACGTTCAGAAATCGTATTGCCTGTTTACAAAAAGGGGGAAATTATCGGTGTACTCGATGTGGACAGCAGTGAATTGGATAGCTTCGACGAAATAGACGAAAAATACCTTACCCAAGTCTTGCAGTTGTTGGATAAATAACGTATTAAGCATTATTAGCAAAAAATATATAAAGCAAAAACCTAATAATCAAAAGTCGAATCCATTCATACACATGATTTCTACTGGAGCACTTACGGTCTTTATATTATTGTAATTCCCAAATTTTAACAAGCTTGTCGTCGCTGACACTAAAGAAATATTGGCCGTCTTCGGACCATATTCCTGCATTGACGGATAGATGATGGCCATCCTGCATTTTGTCGCGGCTCATATTTTTCAGCAGTGCAAAATCAGCATTAGACCAAAATTTCAACGACTTATCGCGGCTTACTGTTGCAAAAAATGGTTCAAAAGGGTGTGGATAGATCCCATACACCGTGAACATGTGTGGTATAAAGGAGAAGTTATTGCTCAGTTGATTGACATCGGAAATAATAAGCTGAGCATCGCGTCCACCGCTTAAGAGTTTATTTTGAAGAAAAGCCAAAGAGGTTGTGGGCAGACTATGCAACTTCATCCGTTCGATGACATGGAAGTCCTCGCTAGCCAACAAATATACCCAGCCATCTTTATCACCCAGAGCAATCTTGGTTTCATCGGCATCCACGGCAATACTTCGTACTGTCGTTTGGGATAGCTGTAGGTCATAGATACGCTTGTATGTTGCGAGGTCGATTACATAAAGCCGTCCTTCCTCCCCTACGGCGAGCAGCTCATTCTTTTGCTGGATATAGGAAAGTGCAAAGATGGCTCTATTGCCGAGCTGCAAACTCGCCACAAGTTTCTGTTCCTGTACATCCACGAAAAGCAACTTTCCCTCCCGCAGCGCGATTGCCAGTATCGCAGTTCCCGGAATCAATTTTAAAGCATACACGGAGGAGGTCACCGCGCATAGGATACGCTTAAAACCATTCTTTTCAATATCCCATTCGACCACGCCCTTGTCATTACCGCCGGTAAAAAAAGTATTTAGGTAATACCCTTTTTCTACACAAAAAATTGGGTTCTGATGTCCAGTTAAAGTCGATTTTAATTTAATATCCATAGTTATTTATCAAGAGCAAACCGCATTCTTCCTGGCATTCACCTCCGTCCCAAAAAAGTGCAGTATATCTACAAATATACTGTACTTCTTAGATTATTTTGTCATCCTAGCTTAAAGCCTTTCGCCCGAATCGGATTTCGTCCGAATTAAAATGGCGCATTGTCAAATTTAAGCTCTGGGAAAACATTGCCATTTCACATTTGCTTTGACCCCGAACGGGATTATTTGGTCCTGAACCGATAATTAGTTTGCATCCAAGGCTTACACATGGAGCACCGAAGCAAACACTTGCGCGCTTAAAGCATTATATTCGGGTGTTTTCTTAAACCTTCAGCGTGCGACAGCAAATACATGCGGCACTACCCGGATCACATCGTTGTCCACTACATCTCAGTTTGGCGTACAAGCAAACATATATAGCACACATGTAAGGTATATGACGATCGAATTGTTTGTCGCTGTAGTGGAAATGTTTGCAAGGTGTACCGATCCAATCGTCCGGGTGGTAGAAGAGATCAAGAAGAAAGGCAAAGCACCCCAATGCAAAGAAAAATAGAATCAGTCGAACGAAGTTGGTAATACAATAGCGGGATTTGATTTGCTTTGAAAAAGCAACTGAATATTATCGGTATGTCATTGGATTACTTGGTGGGATAATACGGAGTCATCGGATGCTAAAGAAGTTCCGATCACACACGAAGTGATATTGAGCTAATAGAAAATGACATTGATCCAGCTTGAAGCAATATCGGTCTAGTGGGAAGAAATACCATAACAGCTATCTTTGGACGCCTCTTTAAGTCAAGATCAGTCTGTCAATGGAATTAAAAACTTACTCAGCTTACCCGGAATTGGCCCCTACAGTACAGCCCTACTTATTACGCTCAATGAGCGCAAGATGCAGACGATACTAAAGTAAAAGCCCAACCAATAGGTCGGGCTTCACTTTTTAAAATGGTCTAATCATTCTTTATAAACCTTTTTTTGACGCTCAGTTCTTCTTGGGTCGATCGCTTGAGGTCCCTAACTTTTGTCGAGCAGGCTATTGATGCCTACTTTCAAGATTTTTCGCAATTGTTTCCAACGAAAATCCCTTCTCACGCAACAATACGATCAAATGGAACAATAGGTCAGAAGTCTCATTGATAAAGTCGGTTTCAGTTTCAGTTAATGCGGCAATAACCGTTTCTACAGCTTCCTCACCTACCTTTTGCGCGATCTTATTAATTCCTCTGGACCGCAAACGGTTAACATAGGATTCGTCAGAAGGATTTTCATAACGATGATTGACGATACGTTCGAGCTCCAGTATAAAATTCTGATTGAATTCTGTGCTGAAACAGCTCCGGCTTCCCGTATGGCAAGTTGGACCCACAGGATCAGCCTTGATCAATACGGTATCTTTATCGCAATCGATATGGATACTCTTTACGTTTAAAAAGTTTCCACTCTCTTCCCCTTTTGTCCAGAGACGATTTTTGCTACGGGAGAAAAAAGTCACGCGCTTCTCCGCCTGTGTCTTTTGCCAAGCCTCTTCATTCATATAACCCAGCATCAACACCTCCAGGGTTTGGGCGTCTTGCACAATCACTGGGACAAGTCCGTCACTTTTTGCAAAATCTAACATTGTATTGTATTTAGTATTGAGCTATGAGTATTTGAAGCTTACTTATGTCAGCCTAGGGCTTAGAAGCTTTGTCCCTACTCCTTACTCATTAATCAATTTTCTTATTCTGCAAGCCCTGATAGCTTACCTAATAGTATCATTACTCCTTTATCCTTACTCTTAATTCTTTACTGTTTTATTCGCGCCTATCGCACGACAATACCATTATGGCGCAAAGTCTGCTTAAGATCCGGAATCAATATTTCTCCATAATGGAATACGGAAGCTGCTAATGCTGCATCCACGTTGGCCTGTTGGAAAACATCGACAAAATGCTGTTGATTACCAGCCCCACCAGATGCGATCAGCGGAATATGAATACGATCGTTAACAGCCTTTAAAAATTTATTGTCAAAACCGTTCTTAGTCCCATCATGATCCATTGAGGTCAACAGAACCTCTCCGGCCCCGCGTTCTTGCGCTTCAAGGATCCAATCCAGGGTATTGATTTCCGTCTTGATGCGTCCACCACTTAAATGGACAAAATCCTGTCCTTCAATAGATCTCGTATCGACAGCAACCACTACAAATTGGGCACCAAAAGCGGCGGCCATTTGATTGATCAGTCCCGGATTGCGCACTGCTGCAGAGTTAATGGAGATCTTGTCCGCCCCAGCATTTAATAGGATATCCGCGTCACTGATTTCATTGATACCACCTCCTATTGTAAAAGGAATATTCACCTGACGAGCTACCGCTTTTACGAGATCTATCGTCGTCTTACGTCCCTCATGTGTAGCTGTAATATCTAGAAACACAAGTTCATCAGCTCCTTGCTGGGAATATTCATAGGCGAGTTCAACAGGATCACCTGCGTCACGCAGGTCGACAAAGTTGACACCTTTTACCGTACGTCCGTCTTTGACATCCAAGCAGGGAATTATCCGTTTTGCCAGCATGTTAAAATCGGATTAATGATTTGAGATTCCAGTCTTTGACTTCATCGATAGAGATACGATTCTCATAGATTGCTTTTCCTACAACCACAGATTCTACTCCACCTAGCTCTTGAAGCTTTTGAATGTCATCCATTGAACTGATACCCCCAGAAGCAATCAGCTTGATAATCGGAGAGTGGTTTAACAATTTTTGATACAATTCCACACCTGCGCCCCCCAGTTTTCCATCTTTGCTAATGTCCGTACAAAGGAATCTAAAAAATCCCAAAGCCAAGCATTTATCAATATACTCAATCAATTTAATTGGTGAACTTTCTAACCAGCCAGAGTATTTAATGACTTCGTCCAACACATCAATTGCAATGACAATATGATCTGCGTATTTGACTTTCCCTTCGTTAAGCGTTGCCAGTTCCTCCAAAAAAGAAGGATTTGTGATCGCTTGCGTACCGACAATCACACGGTATACACCAGCATCCACCAATTCCTTTACCTTATCAATGCTTCTGACTCCACCGCCATACTGTATTTTCATATCTGTCTTTTGGATGATATCGAATAAATAGGCCTGATTGCTAAAGTCACCTTTTGCACCATTTAAATC
This sequence comes from Sphingobacterium athyrii, assembly GCF_003071065.1. Taxonomy (GTDB): domain Bacteria; phylum Bacteroidota; class Bacteroidia; order Sphingobacteriales; family Sphingobacteriaceae; genus Sphingobacterium; species Sphingobacterium athyrii. The sequence continues at coordinate 348,794 of NZ_QCXX01000007.1, forward strand.
TATGATATGAACCAACTCCGTACCGTTTGCACGATAGTTCTCGATCTGCTCCTCTAAACTTATAGCATAAGTTGTAACGTCGTTGTAGTTACCCTCTCTTAAACGGACAACTTTTTTGTCCAAAACGTCAATTGCTGGAATGATATACATAATCGAATATTTTTAGTCTACTTGAATAGTTGAAAAATTGAGCAACAACTGCTCACCTGCTTTTCCCGACTTCTCCGGGTGAAATTGTACGCCAAAGAAATTTTCTCTGGAAATTGCTGCTGAAAATGGCACTCCATATTCACATTTAGCGGCGGTAAATGTCGTATCATATTCGATATAATACGAATGGACAAAATAAAAATAAGTCTGATCTTCTATATTCGCAAATAAAGGATTATTTGCTTGTACCGAAACGCTATTCCAGCCCATATGAGGCACTTTACCCGCTATGCCAGCTTCAAAATGTAACGTTTTCAACGGGAACAACTTCAGCATCTCGGCATCACCTTCCTCCGAATATTCCGTCAGCAGCTGCATCCCAACACAGATTCCAAGCACAGGTTTACGCAAATCTTTAATATAGGGTACTAATCCCGACTCAAGCAACTTATTCATTGCCGCCCCAGCATGACCTACGCCCGGAATAATAATCCGATCATAACGATCCATCTCCTCAGCCGTATTGATCATACCATAAGTCAACCCTACTCGATCTAGCGCAGCAGTCAGGGAAAAGATATTCCCGGCACCGTAATTAATAATTCCTATCATCTTACAACACTCCTTTTGTACTTGGCAGTTGCATGTGATCTGCATCACGGCGAACAGCTTTCTTAATAGATTTGGCAAAAGCTTTAAAAATTGCTTCAATCTTATGGTGCTCATTATCCCCTTCGGCCTTGATATTTAGATTCGACCTAGAGGCATCAGAAAATGATTTAAAGAAATGAAAGAACATCTCTGTCGGCATGTCACCTATTTTCTCACGTTTAAATTCAGCATCCCATACGATCCAGTTGCGTCCGCCAAAATCCAGTGCAACCTGTGCCAGGCAATCATCCATTGGTAAGGTGTACGAGTAACGCTCAATACCACGCTTGTCTCCCAATACTTTCAAAAATACCTCACCCAAAGCTATCCCTGTATCTTCAATCGTATGATGCTCGTCTATATGAAGATCACCTTTCGCTTTGATCGTTAAGTCCAATGCACCATGTCGGGCTATTTGATCCAGCATATGGTCAAAAAAAGGCAATCCTGTTTCGATTTCCGATTTACCGGAGCCATCCAAGTTTAGTTGAATAAAAATATCCGTTTCATTTGTCTTACGATGATGTTCGGCAGTACGCGTGCCCAGTTTAAGAAATTCGTATATCGTCTTCCAGTCTGTGGTTTCCAACGCCACCACTTTCGGGTCAATGTCAACGTTCTCCAACGCCCCCAATTGATCATTGGCACGAAGCCATATTGCTTTGGCACCAAGATTTTGCGCGAGCTTTACATCATTGACTCGGTCACCGATAACGAACGATTCACTTAAATTATATTTTGACGGATCGAAATATTCACCGAGCATACCAATACCCGGTTTACGAGTGTCAGCATTTTCATGCGGAAAAGTCTTATCTATATGTTCTTTGGCAAATACTACACCCTCTGCTGCAAACGTATCTAGCACAAAATGATGGACGGGCCAGAAGTTTTCTTCCGGATGGGAAGATGTTCCCAGGCCATCTTGGTTTGAAACCAAGATCAATTCAAAATCCAGTTCCTTCGCGATACGTGGCAGGTACTGCAAGGCACCGGGATAGAATTTTAATTTTGCAAAAGAATCGATCTGCTCATCTTCTGGTTCCAAAATTAATGTTCCGTCGCGGTCTATAAACAGTACACGTTTTAAGTTATCAGGCATAGTATTATTTATTGATTTGATTAAGTTTTTCTAATAATGTTTGGTTCTCTGCAGGCGTCCCGACTGTAATGCGCAAACAGCCCTCACAAAGTTCGACTTTAGACCGATCCCTGACAATGATCCCATATTGAACTAGATAGTCATAAACTTCTCTCGGCTGTTCCATCTTGACCAAGATAAAATTGGCATCAGAAGGAGTGATATATTGCACATAATCCAGTTCGAGGAGCTCGCGTACCAGTCGTTCACGTTCAGCTACCGTCTCTTTGATCCAGTCATTGACCTGATCCACATTATTCAGGGCCTCCAACACAATATCCTGTGTTGCCTGATTAATGTTATAGGGTGGTTTAATTTTATTATAAACTCCTATAATTTCTTTACTTGCAAATGCCATGCCCAACCGCAATGCTGCAAGCCCCCAGGCTTTGGACAAAGTCTGCAATACCACCAAGTTAGGGTATTCAGCCAATTCCTGTGTAAATGATTTTACGGCAGAAAAATTGATATAAGCTTCATCGACGACAACAAGCCCCTGAAAATTATTCAATATCGTTTCGATGTCCTGACGACGGATAGAATTTCCGGTCGGATTATTCGGTGAGCAGATAAAAATCAACTTGGTATGTGCATCTACAGCATTCGCTATTCCATCCAGATCCAACTGATAGTCTGCTGTAAGGTTTACTTTTTTGAAAGCGACATCATTGATATTCGCCGACACCTCATACATACCATAGGTCGGTGGAACGAGGATAACATTATCCACACCGGGTGTACAAAATGCGCGGTACAAGATATCAATCGCTTCATCGCTCCCATTGCCTAAAAAAATATTTTCAGCGGGAACACCTTTTATTGTTGAAAGTTTTGCTTTGACTTGATGTTGGAGTGGGTCTGGGTATCGGTTGTAATCATGGTTGAGTGGGGATCCAAAAGGATTTTCATTGGCATCAATCCATATGGATGCCTCCCCTTTAAATTCATCTCTTGCGGACGAATACGGTACGAGCTTCTTGATATTTTCCCGTAATAGGTTGTTTAAGTTGAATGGATTATCCATTATAAAAAAATTAGAGCCGTAAACTTAGATAAATTGTTTATCAAATGCAATATAATAAGCAATTTAAAAGCATTTGGTCGTAGAAATGTGGTATAAAATTCACAAAAAACTAAACTAAAAACCACTTCCCTTCGATCGAAAGTTCGGTATTGGGAAATACTGTTCGGGCTTCTTCCAACAAGGGTGCTAAATCCCGGTACCGTGCAGAGTAATGACCGAGCAATAATTTCTTTGCATGGGTTTCTTTGGCTATCTCTCCAGCTTCCAATGCCGTTGTGTGGAAAGTTTCTTTTGCCCGGTCGACCATATCATGTAAAAATGTAGATTCATGGTACATGAGATCGGCATGCTGAACATAGGGAAGGTAATTTACTGTGCGTACCGTATCTGAACAATATACATAACTTCTGGATTTGGGTGCAGGCAGGCTCAATTGATCCGCTGGGTAAACATCCCCTTTTTCGTCCACATAATCCATCCCTTTCTTGATAGCGGGATAGTATACTGTGGGAATATTCAACGCTTGAACCACATCACCGAGCAAGGTCCTAGCCCGTGGTCCCTCATCAAAACGAAAACCCGTGCAGGCAATACGATGTGTTAAAGGAAATGCGCTCACTTTCATAGTCCGGTTTTCAAAAATAATACCGGGCCCGTCGGGTGAAATCGGATGAAAAATAAGATTATAGCGCAAGACTGTCTCCGAATGCAGAAATTGGACATCCAAAATCTCTTTTAAGGCAGCTGGTCCGTATAAATGAAGATCACTTTTGCGGCCAACGAGATGCATCGAAGAGAGCAACCCCACTAAACCTAAATAGTGATCTCCATGTAAGTGACTAATAAAAATATGTCCTATACGATTGCTTTTAATTCCATAACGGCTGAGCTGCATTTGCGTCCCCTCCCCGCAGTCTATTAAAAACAATTGTTCATTAAAGTTCAGCACTTGGCTAGTCGGATGGCGATCAAACATCGGTGTCGCGGAACTATTTCCTAATATCAGAACTTCAAACTTCATATTAATCTTCAATTGTCCCCCGGTATTCAGATTCCAGTTCGTGCGCGAAGATCAAATCTTCTGCGACCTTCAGTGATGGAGCGATCTTTATCGATTTATCCAGGTGCGACACCCGAACCATATCCATTAATTTGGGACAAAGATTGACCAAAATAAATACGCCACCAACAGACTGACATAGGCGGTGCGCCAATATGCCCAAACGGATCCCAACTTCATCCGTCTTTTGGACATGAATCATATCCAGAACAATGTTGCGCTGGCCAATTGTATTGCGCAACAAAAACTCACCCTTGAGTTTCGCTGCATTATCCGCATCTATCACTTCGACATGAGGCTCTATGACAATATAGCGATCGTGTTTATCAATAGTATACTTCATAAGTCTATTTCCTTAGTTTGAGGATACAATGTACTAATAATTTAGCTTTTTTAAGGCTTTTGTCACATTTCTTTCCACACGTTCCAGTACATTTTCCTGATCAGGGTAAACAAATTTTTCGCCCACGATGTGCTCATATAGCTCAATATAACGTTCGGAAATTGAAGCAATGATCTCATCTGTCATCTCTGGGACCACCTGTCCATCTTTACCCTGAAATCCATTATCGATCAACCACTTACGAACAAACTCTTTTGACAATTGCTTTTGTGCTTCCCCTTTGTCCTGACGTTCTTGATATCCGTCAGCATAGAAATAACGGGAAGAATCCGGCGTATGAATCTCGTCGATAAGGACTATTTTGCCGTCTTTTTTACCAAATTCATATTTGGTATCCACTAGGATCAGCCCTCTTTGTGCTGCAATTTCAGTTCCGCGTTGAAACAATGCTTTGGTATATTTCTCCAGTTGCACGTAATCTTCTTCACTTACAATACTTTTTTTCAAAATATCCACCCGGGAAATATCCTCATCGTGACCTACTGCAGCTTTGGTCGTCGGTGTGATAATCGGTTCAGGTAATTTGTCATTCTCCTTCAATCCCTCAGGAAGAGACTCCCCACAAACTTCCCGTTTACCGGCAGCATATTCACGCCAGGCATGTCCTGATAGGTAACCTCGGATAACCATTTCAACTTTAAACGGTTCGCACATTTGACCTATGGTCACACTAGGATCCGGTACAGATACGACCCAATTCGGGATAATATCGGCTGTCGCTTTCAAAAATTTAGCCGCAATTTGATTTAACACCTGTCCTTTGTACGGAATAGGACGAGGAAGTACCACATCAAATGCGGAAATACGGTCAGAAGCCACCATTGCCAAGTAGGTATCTGCAATCGTATACACGTCACGTACTTTTCCTCTGTAAAAAGCAGTCTGGTTTTCGAAATTGAAATTTGTTTCTTTTATAGCGTTCATGTTCAAAGTAAAATTCAAATAAATAATTATTGATCAGTCTTTGTTTTCATTTCCGTGGCTGAAAACAAAGACTCGATTATGCATCCATGGCCTTTTCTAATGGTCCAAATGAACCAGTTTATCGTGCCTTTTAAAGACGATATGAATATCCAGATCCTCTTGGTCCGTACTGGGCTTCCGATCGGGGATATTACAATTGATCTATTTTTGCAACGAACGATTAAATGTCGCCGTATGCTTCCAAAATGCGTCGCACCAATTTATGACGAACCACATCGCCACCACTAAGGTGGATAATATCAATACCTTCAATATTTTCCAGCAAACGGATCGATGTCGAAAGGCCCGATTGATTCTTTTTAGGGAGATCGACCTGTGTCATATCACCTGTAACAATGAATTTTGCGGTCGGCCCCATACGGGTCAAAAACATCTTTAACTGCATATCCGTTGCATTTTGGGCTTCATCCAAAATGACAAAACAATTATCCAGTGTGCGTCCCCGCATAAATGCCAGAGGCGCAACCTCGATGGTACGGTTTTCTAAATATCCTTTTAATTTTTCGGCCGGAATCATATCGTCCAATGCATCGTACAGAGGTCTTAAGTAGGGATCTACCTTTTCTTTCAGATCTCCGGGTAAAAAACCGAGGTTTTCTCCAGCTTCCACCGCTGGTCTTGTCAGGATAATACGTTTGATTTCTTTATTGCGAAGTGCCCGGACAGCAAGTGCAACAGCCGTATAGGTCTTTCCTGTTCCTGCCGGACCAATGGCAAATAAGATATCATTTTTCGAAATACTATCGACCATCCGTCGCTGATTGGCTGTCCGTGCGCGGACAATCAAACCATTGGGTCCATAAACTATGGGCTCAGAACCAAAGACAGCTTGCTTGGCAGCAATTTCCTTTTCCTGTTGGGCAGCAGAACCTGCACTTGCCCCAAGGAGATTTTCAAAATCCAACAACGTAATGTTGTTAAATTTCTCAAGGTGAGCCATGACTTCCTTAAACGATTGCTCAAACAGCTCCAACTCCTTCGCATCACCTAACACTTTCATTTCACTTCCACGAGCCACAATCCGCAGTTTTGGGAATTGCTTCTTTAAATAATCAAAGTGCTCATTGTCTGCTCCCCATAATACGGGCAAATTCAGACCATCTAATGCAATTAGTAATTCGTTCAAATTTTATCCTATTTTAGAATTAATTAGATTGTAGCTACCACGCAATAGCTCTTATGCGTAATACTATTCAAAATTAACGTATTCTAATGAGAAAATAGACCATACCAAAGAGATTTTTGCAAAAAGAAAACCAAATTATTTTTTTCGTATTTTATACTTGAGTTTTGCTTTTAAAAGTGGATCTTCAGGGTGCGGAAACCAATTCTTTATTATTTAAATCGAAGCTATGTTTGTGTGTATCAACCGGAAAAAGATATATTCAAAATAAGTTCTTCAATTAGCTTTACAAATCAGCTGATAAATAGTAATTTTGCTCTCTATTTAAATAGATTTTTTAGCATCAGAACAAGTAAGCAACAGAAGATCTATTTCTATTCATTCAAAAAGGGAATTCGACAGCAATTCGGTCTACTTTAGATTATAATGGCAGTAATTACGTTAACGACAGATCTAGGACATAAGGATTTTTATCAAGCTGCGCTAAAAGGGAGCCTTTTAACGCAGTTGTCTGATGTTAATATTGTCGATATCACCCACGAGATCCCAGCATTCAACATTCCGCGCGCAGCCTTTGTACTTGGTAACGCCTATCATTATTTTCCCAAAGGGACCGTACATATCATCGGTATCAACACCTTATTTCATGAAGAATCCAAATACATCGGCATGAAATACAAGGACCATTATTTTGTCGGCGCGGACAATGGTATTTTCAGTTTGCTGTTAAATGGAAATGAGCCCCAGGAATTGTATGAACTCAATCTGATGCAGGACCTGCGATACCTCCATTTCCCACTCGCTGACATTCTTTCAAAATCAGCCTGTCATATTGCAAAAGGGGGAAAACTGAAAGATGTGGGCACGCCGATGCATCAACTGATAGAAAAAGTTACATTACAGCCGATCTTTGATAAGGATATGATACGGGGCAATGTCATCTACGTTGACGCCTTTGGCAATGCCATTACCAATATTTCAAAAGACCTGTTCAATAAAGTCCAAAAAGGGCGAAATTTTGTCTTGTATTTCAAGCGCAACGAAACGATCACCAACCTTTCCTGGCATTACAATGAGGTCGGCGAAGGCGAAAAATTATGTCTCTTTGGAATCAGTAATTATCTGGAAATTGCGATCAACAAGGGCAACGCGAGCCAGCTTTTGGGACTTCACGATGACGACTCCAATGTCATCCGTATCGAATTTAAAGATTAATTTCATAAATTCATTCTTAGAAATTATTTGCCCACATGTGTCAAGCCCCAAAACAGGGATAGTGCTTGTAGCAGTTCTGCTGCCAAGGCAAAGCAATTTCAGCAAACTTAATATGGGATTGATTGGTTCATTGTTTATGAAGTCTTTAAAATACACGCTACTGCCCTTTCTTTTATTATTTAACCTCGCGTATTTGATGGCGCAGGAAAATGCAGATTCTAGTGCTTTTGAAGTACAGCGCAAACGTGTCAATAGCCTGCTTGAGGCAAGACAACAGAAGTTCGGCGCTTATGATACGAGCCTCACTCAGAAAACAGGACTTTTTGGACTGTTTAAATCCAAGGGTGATATGCAAAAAAGCATCGATATCCTCAAAGATGTCGTGATCACAGATAACAACATCTTTTTGGAAACCCAACAGCTGCTCAAAATCAAAGATTTCGAAAAGGACAAATTCCGGCAGATGGCCACAGAATATGATAAGCAGATCTCAGCCTATATGGGCACAATTAATAAACTTCAGCTTGAAAATGAAAGACTCAGGACACAATTGGACAAATCAGCCGGAAACGGACTGTCCGGCAATGTATGGCTTTACCTGGCCTTGCTCGTCATCCTAGTGCTAGCAGTCTTATTGTATCGTAGCCGTACACAAAAATCAGTCCCCATCCCTAAAAATACGGACTAGTGCTTTTGGGCGTATAGCGATGACATGCACCACGAGAATTGGCTAAATGATAATTATTGTTGATTAAAAGCAGTCAAAAGCCAAAAAATTGACCAAAGTATGATAGCAAAATATTTTTAATCTCTTTACATTTGTCCTCGCAACAAAACATTGAAGTAGCGGATTATGGCAAGAGGTTTCAATAGTGGTAATAAACAAGAAGAAGATCTACCAAAACCAAAGTTAAATAAGGAGCTCCTGTTACGGGCTTCGAAAATAATGACCTATTTAAGGCCTTATCGGGTTAAGTTTGGAATCGGCATGTTATTTTTGGTATTATCCAGTCTTTCCATGCTAGCTTTCCCTGCACTTTTGGGTGCGATGATTGATGCCGCCCAAGGCAAGCAAAAATACACCTGGCTACCCCCTGAAGTGTATTACATTGGTGGAATAGCCTTTATCATTCTATCGTTTACGTCCGTCGTTTCTTTTTTCCGAATCCGTATCTTCGTCGAGATCGCTGAACGCGCTTTGTCCAAAATTCGTAAAGATACCTACCATAAGCTTATCTCCTTGCCGATTGAATTTTTCGCCAATCGCCGTGTTGGAGAATTAAATAGCAGACTTTCCGCTGATCTATCCCAGATCCAGGACACCTTAACCACTACATTGGCTGAAATTTTAAGACAATTGATCAGTCTTTGTTTTGGAGTATTTCTGCTCGTCTGGGTATCGCCCAAATTGGCCTTGATGAATCTCTGCATATTACCCGTCATCGTGGTTGCCGCAATTGTCTTCGGAAAATTTATTCGTGAATTATCCAGACAGGCGCAGGATAAGATGGCGGAATCAAATAGCATAGTTCAAGAAACTTTATTGGGCATTAGCAATGTAAAAGCTTTTGTGAACGAATACTTTGAATTCAACCGTTACAGTAATCAGATGGATTCTGTTGTCAAATTAGCGGTCAAGGGAGCAACATTCCGAGGAGCCTTTGCTTCATTTATCATATTCTGTATTTTCGGTGCTGTTATCGCCGTTATTTGGTATGGAGCCGCATTGGTTTCTATCCATGAGATGTCTGTCGGTGATCTAACAACATATATCCTTTATTCGATGTTTGTTGCCGGATCGATGGGTAGTTTCCCTGAATTATACGCAAACATACAGCGCTCACTTGGCGCCAGCGAAAGGATCCTGGAAATTCTTGATGAACCACAGGAGGATATCAAAGTTGAACCGAGTTGCAAGGAGATCAGTAAAAAGATGAGTGGAAATCTCCGTTTTAATCATGTGGCATTCGCCTACCCTAGCCGTCCGGATATTGAAATTCTCAAAGACATTAATTTTACCGCCAATGCTGGCGATAAAATCGCCATCGTCGGCCCTAGCGGCACCGGTAAATCAACCATTGCCTCTTTAATACTACAGTTCTATACCAGCAATAAGGGAGAAGTACTTTATGATGGCAAGCCTGCGTCGGACTTTGAGCTGTGCGATATACGCAACCAGGTAGCCATAGTACCGCAGGACGTACTGCTCTTCGGCGGAACAATCCGCGAGAATATTGCCTATGGTAAATTAGACGCCACGGAAAATGAAATAACAGAAGCTGCCAAACGCGCCAACGCCCATCAATTTATATTAAATTTCCCTGAAGAGTATGATACCGTGGTCGGAGAACGTGGTGTAAAACTCTCGGGAGGACAGCGTCAACGCATCGCTATTGCCCGGGCTTTACTCAAAGACCCAGCGATTCTGATTCTGGATGAAGCAACGTCTTCATTGGATTCCGAATCAGAACGTCAGGTACAAGATGCGCTGGAAGAATTAATGCGTGGCCGTACATCCATCATCATTGCCCACCGTTTATCGACGATAGTCGATGCAGACAAAATTATCGTGGTCGAAAATGGCATCGTCTCAGAAAGCGGAACACATTTCGAATTATTACAGAAAGAAACCGGGCTGTACCGCCACCTCTATACCCTACAATCCAAACAGCAGAAAGTAGATATGTAAAATTTTGTTAATTATTGATTCTTTTTAAACAAATTGTTCCAGTGATTGTTCATTTGGTATCATACTTGATTATCATTTGAATACACAATAAAATAGAAGAATTATGAAAAATAGCAAAAATGGATTAGTGGCATTTGCTTTGGTAGGATTGGCTGCGGGAGCTGCTGCATGGTATCTTTTAGGAACAGATGACGGGAAAAAGCAATTAGATCGTGCAAATGATGGCATCAAAAGCTTAACTAAGTCATTGAAAGATCTTTCGAAAAAAGAAGCTAGAAAAGCCCAAAAGTTAGCCAATAGAGCTTCGGCTGAGCTGGACAACTTAAAATCAAAAGCACAGGCTGCTTTCAGTAAAGCGACGGACGATGCAGATGCATTGAAAAACAAGGCAAAAGAAGCAGGCAGAGAAGCTTTGGACCACGCCAACAATGCAGCACAAAATTTAGCAAGTAAAATCGACAACACAACCGATGCTGCTAAATCAAAAATTTCTAATGCATAAGTAAAAAAAACGTTTTTTTAAGAATTGGTGGTTTGGCCGCCTTCGGTGGTTAAAATACATTTGTATCTTTGCGGAATATGACTTTACTGCAACAGGTAAAAACCTTAATTCTTAAAGACATCATTCTGGAATGGCGATCAAAATACGCCATCAACGGAATCCTACTATATGTCGTATCTACTGTATTTGTTTGTTACCAAGCATTCAAGTCAGTAGATACCACAGTTTGGAATGCTTTGTTCTGGATTATCATGTTATTTGCATCCATCAATGCCATCAACAAGAGCTTCGTTCAGGAAAATCCCAACCGACAACTCTATTATTATTCCGTAGTTGACCCACGGGCAATTATTCTCGCCAAAGTCATTTACAACATGTTATTGATGACCATCCTGGCTACCATTGCTTATTTCGTTTATTCGATCATATTTCAAAATCCTCTCGGGGATCCCACGCTATATTTCATTTCGGTCATTTTGGGCAGCATCAGTTTTGCCAGTGTATTTACTATGATTTCGGGCATCAGTTCAAAAGCCGGAAATAACAGCACGCTAATGGCCATTTTAAGTTTTCCGGCAATCATACCGCTGTTGATCGTACTGATCAAACTCTCCCGCAATGCAATAGAAGGTTTGGAAAGAGCAGCAAGCATGAGAGAAATAATCGTATTACTCGCAATTAATGTAATCACGATCACTATTTCTTTATTGTTATTTCCGTACCTTTGGCGAGATTAAATTTTAGGATTGAAACACATTAAATTCAATTTACCATGAGAAAAAAATGGTGGAAAATATTAGCTGTTCTGATTATCTGCGCAGTCATTATCAATGGTCTTTTAGGCCCTGTCCCCCGCCTATTTATCCTTCACGAAAGTATCCGTAATGTCTATTTCCATGTTCCGATGTGGTCTGCGATGATTGTGATGTACCTGATTTCTGTTATTTATAGTGTCAAATACCTTAATACAGGTAAACAAGAATACGATTTAATGGCCATAGAAGCCGTAAATACAGGTATTACCTTTTGTTTTTTTGGCCTGGCAACGGGAATGCTGTGGGCCAACATCACCTGGGGAGAGCCTTGGCCAAATGATCCCAAGTTAAATGGTTCGGCAATCGCGACATTAATGTACCTGGCCTATCTCGTACTCCGCAATGCACTCGAAGAAGAGCAGAAACGGGCGAAAATATCTGCTGTCTATAATATCTTTGCATTTCCGATCATTATTGTATTGCTTTATATTCTTCCAAAAATGACAGATTCTCTTCATCCCGGAAGCGGTGGCAACGCTACCTTTGGCCAGCTACAAATGAGCAACGAGCTCCGCCCGACATTCTATGCTGCAATGATCGGATGGCCAATTATTGCTTTTTGGATCTGTTCGATGCGTTACAGGGTGCGTCTATTGGAAAGAAAAGAGCAGGAAATCGATTCATAAAATAATAGAAACAGGCTATAACTGCCTTAAAATAGGCATTAGGACAATAAGTCCTAAGCTCATGAAATAAAATGGAAAAATAAGCATAAGCCCTTTGATTATAGCGGATCAAATGGCGATAACACTGATCAAAAATAAATTCTGATGAAACCGGAGATTTACCCGATTACTCATCAGTCATTAAAAGACAAATAATAGGATGAAAAAAATAACATTGTCAATTGCATTATTAATCTTATCAACTGTAAGCACCTTCGCTCAGGATGACGTTGATATGGCAACAGGATTACGTAGTGAGGGCAAAATCTATGTGGTTGTGCTCGTGATGCTGGTCATTTTTTTAGGTTTGGCCTTCTTTCTTTTCTTGCTCGATCGCCGCATTACGAAATTGGAGAAAAAGAATAAATAGTCAGCTATCAATCGCATACCATGATTATAAGTCAGTTCAGAAATTATACACCAATAAATATCCTATTTTTATCCTTTGTGGGTTTTGTATTATGCCTCGGCATATTCCTGCACCTTCCGGATAAACTGGATTCTGTTATTTTTGAACCGGCGCTTGGCAATCTATTGGGGGAAAACAATTTAATCAATCTATCTCCGGCAACCAATGTCTTTATCACGCTCATTCTGACCATTTTTCAGGCAACCATACTTAACCGGATCACAAGCCACTTCAACCTGCTCGGAAAACCTAGTTTTCTGGTTGCTTTGATGTACATGACATTGGCCAGTTTATTTTTACCTTTTCTGGTGCTGTCGCCTACGCTCATCTGTAACTTTATCTCAATATGGATGCTGAGTAAATTGCTTTCTTTGTATCGTCAGACCGATGTGAAAGCAGAAATGTTTGACTTGGGTATGATTGTCGGCATAGGAAGTCTGATTTATTTTCCTTTTTTGAGCATGTTCTTCTTGCTGTGGATAAGTCTGCTTATATTCAGACCATTCAATTGGCGCGAATGGATCACACCGCTTTTGGGATTGGTCACTGTTTATTTTATACTCGCCGTCATCTATCTATGGGTAGGTAAAATGGAATTATTTTACACCATATGGTTACCATTCACGTATAAGTTCCCAACTGCCATACGGATTCAATTGTTTGATTACCTCGTATTGGTCCCGATACTTTTTACACTGATCCTTTTCCTGTTGATCCTCAAGGATAATTTTTTCAAAAGCATCGTGCACATCCGGAAATCTTTCCAACTGTTGTTTTTCATGTTATGTCTGGCCGTGGCATCTTTCTATTGGAACAAGAAACTAACAGAAGCCCATTTTTTACTCTGTGCCCCCCCTATCGCTATTTATATGGCCTATTACTTCACCTATGCCAAAAAGAAATGGTTTTTTGAAGTTGTTTACGCCATTATTGTATTAACGATAATCTACTTCCAATTTTTCTAAACAACTGTACAACAGGTGTTTAACCTTTTTTAACAAAATCGGCTTAACAAGCTCACAAAAATTGAATAGTTTTGTATGCGAATAAAAGCAAAGAACATTTAATTACAGGAGTCAAAAAACTCAAAGATTTCACAAAAACTAAATAAACATTAGTTTCTCAATTTTATAGGTTGACCATGCAGAAACGCTTTATAAGCTCTCTAAGAAATAAATCACTCCAACTGTTGTTAGCAGGTGGAATTTTAGCTAGTTCTACTACCGCATTTGCCCAAAAAACAACATCAGCTTCGCCATATTCTCAATTGGGAATAGGTCAGATCCGTGAAGATTTATTGCCTCAGTACAGAGCTATGGGGGGAATTAATACAGGTATCCGTACATTTGACGGGGTATATAATACCAACCCAAGCAACCCTGCCTCTTACTCTGCAGCACGAGTGAGTATCTTCGATGCAGGTCTATATGGAAACTATACACAACTCAAATCCACTACCAGAGCGGACAATACCGCTGATTTTGCTTTTAGCCACATCACGATGACTTTTCCAATGAAGAAGTTCGGCGGTATCAGTATGGGTATATTGCCATTCTCAGATGTGGGTTATCGCACAAGTTCGCAGGAGGGTATTAATTCCGAAATCTATAACAAGGTATTTACCGGTGAAGGCGGTCTGACAAAAGCTTACGCCGGATGGGGTGTACGTGTTTACAAAGGGTTGAGCATCGGTGCGAATATGTCATACTTATTCGGTACCTTAAATGACTATAGCCGTGTTGAATTTCCGGTCACCTCTGGAGCTTTAAACCCGCAACGCCAGAATAAGCGTGAAATCCAAGGTATTATCTTTGATTACGGTTTACAATATGAACAACCTCTAGGTAAAGAGCATGTATTGAGCTTCGGCTATTCAGGATCACTGAACAACGATATCAAGGAACGCACAACAATTATCGACACAAGGACCGCTCCATCATCTGATCCGGACAATCAAAATATTCCGATAGATACGACTAATATGTCTGACCGAATCAGCAGGCATCTGACCCTTCCGTTAAAACACAATGTGGGGGTTACACTTGCTCGAAATGGCAAATGGCTAGTTGGAGCAGATTTCAAATATGCAGACTGGTCAAGATTTCAGGTCAGAAATGGTGAAAATAGACTCCGTAAAAATTATGGTGTAGCTCTTGGTGGACAATTGACTCCGGACAAATCGTCTCTTAACTATTTAAAACAGGTAGACTACCGTCTTGGATTCAGATACAACAAAACACAGTATTTTCAGGCCGGCGAAAACATCAATGATATGGCTGTGACTGTAGGTGTGGGATTACCATTAGCTAGAACGCTATATTTAGGTGCATTTTCAAAAGTCAATTTATCGGCAGAATTCGGACAGATGGGAAAAGCAGCCAATGGTCTCTTACGGGAACGTTATATCAACTTCAATATTGGCTTTACGCTCAATGACCGTTGGTTTAGAAGAAACCCAATTGACTAAAATCATGGTACGCAAAGTATCCGCAAGATCCATATTTCAAAATATATCGCCCCTGGTAATTCTATTTTTGCTAGGGGCGCTCTTATTGACTTCCTGTGAGCCGGACCTAAAGGAAGTTGACCGGATCGCTAATCTAAAAAAAGAGGAAGCCGTGGATATCTCACGTCATGTGGATATCATCTATAGTGATTCAACCCGGGTCAAAGCCAACCTCACGGCCCCCGAAATGCGAATCAAACATGATAGCACTGAAATCTATGAGTTTCCAAAGAGCATAAAAATCATATTTTATGATGAAAACCTCAAGGAAACCCAACGTATTACTTCTGACCATGCCGTCCGGAGAGAAAAAGAAAAAACAACAATCTTTACCAAAAATGTGGTTGTGACCATGGCTGATGGATCTATTCTGAAAACGGAGGAAATCGTCTATGACGAAGGTGCAAAAGACCCCAATAGGACTTTTTACAATAATCTACCAGTCACAGCATTCTTTAAGGACCAACGTGGTAACCTGTCAGGATCATCATTTACGTCTGACAAGGATTTACTGCATGCCAACATACAGAACGCCACTGGTGTCGTCATTATTAAAGACAACAGTTTATTCCCATCAATAGGTAGATAAACCGCCCCTGCTATTTATTTGTTTCAGGTATTGTTGCACCGCTACTTTTCCCCATCGCTTATATGAGGCCGGAAAACAACGTTCCGAATGGGAGTTAAGCCCCATGAGCAATAAATGGCTGTGACAAGCAAATCACGCTGCTACAGATGGCTTACAGCAGATTATGCTGACCTGATCATAAACTTTGTAATAAAAAACAGCAGAATACAAATAGTTTTCAAATTTGTTTTATTACATTCAGGAAAATATTCCGTTTTTTTTTATAAAAATTGTATCTTGCACCGCATTTTGCTATGCTATGCATAAATTAACGAAATACAAGTATTTACACAATATAAACACAATAAGCAGACTATGGGATTAATGGGCTTTTTGCGTAACAAAGCTGGTGTCATCTTGACCGCAGCGATGGCTATCGCAATTTTAGCATTTTTACTAGGCGATGTCGTTCGAGGAGGAGCCCCTTTTTGGGCGAGACATCAAAATCGTGTAGGGGAAGTCAACGGAACAGAAATTGAGTATCCTGCGTTCAACCAACAAGTGGAACAGGCCGAAGAAATGTTCAAACAACAAATGGGCGGAGCAGTTACTCCTCAAATGAGAACTTATGCTGTACAACAGGTTTGGAATCAATTCCTATCCAGAGAGATCTTGAAAAAAGAGATTGAAAAAATCGGTTTGACAGTAGGTAAAGATGAATTAAATGATCTAGTAAAAGGACCAAATCCTTCTCCTCAGATCGTACAGGCATTTACCAATCCACAAACAGGACAGTTTGACCATGGCCAATTGATGACTTTTATAAGTCAAATGAATACATCCGGTAACCAAGCGGTGGCACAGCAATGGGAAGTACTACTTGAAGGTGTAAGAGACGAACGCCTAAGCAGCAAGTATGGCGAATTGCTTTCGAACAGTGTTTACGTAACTTCATTGGAAGCTAACGAAGAATACCAAGAACGCAATAAATTGGCCAACTTCAAATACATCCTTTTAGATTACGCTTCTGTAAAAGATGCTGAAGCTAAAGTAACTGATGCGGATTTCCAGGAATACTATAATGAGCATAAAAACATGTTCAAAACACAAGAGGAAACACGTGCGATCCAATACGTTACTGTAGATGCAAAACCTCTTGCAAAAGATTCATTAGCTGTCAAAGAAGCGATCGACAAGTTAAAACAAGATCTTATTGTTGCGAAGGATGACTCACTATTTGCTTCCATCAATTCTGATAACAAATACCCATTCACCTACGTAAAAAAAGGTCAATTGAGCCCTTCACTGGATTCAGTTGTCTTTAACGTAGCAGCAGGTACTACGGTAGGTCCATTCTTAAGCAATGGTGCTTATGAAATTGCGAAAGTGGTTTCAACAGTGGTTGGTCCAGATTCAGTAAAAGCTTCTCATATCCTATTGGATGCTACGGCAGAAGGTGGTGTTGACAAAGCGTTGGCAAAAGCTGATTCAATCAAAGGCTTAATTCAAAAAGGAGATAACTTCGCAGCATTGGCCGTTCAGTTCAGCAGTGACCCGGGCAGTAAAACAAATGGTGGCGAACTTGGTACTTTTACAAGAGGCCGCATGGTACCGGAATTTGAAAAAGCCGTATTTGAAGGTAAAACCGGAGACATTAAAGTGGTAAAATCCCAGTTTGGCGTACACATCATCAAAATCGAGAAACAGATCGGTACTGCAAAATACGCTAAAGTTGCGGTTATCGACAAGGTTATCAACAGCGGCAAAGAAACTTTAAACAATGCACATAGCAAAGCGACAGCATTCTTATCTGCAGCTACTGCACAAAACTTCGCGCAAGAGGCTAAAAAACTTGGTTTAGAAGCTCGTACAGCATCGCGTGTTACAGCAATGGACAATGTGCTTGATGGTACTGAAGCGCCACGTGATTTGATAAAATGGGCTTTTGAAGCTAAAAAAGGTGATGTTTCAGACAAAGTCTTTGAAACTGAAACTTCTTATATCCTGGCGAGCTTAGTAAATGTACAACCGAAAGGGGTACTTTCTTTGGACGCGGTGAAAAAAGACATCGAGCCTGCAGTTAAAAATAAGGTTAAAGCTAAAGTCTTAAAAGAAAGATTTGACAAAGCTTTAGCTGGAGCTTCTTCAATTGACCAAGTGGCTCAAAAAGTGGGTAAATCGGCTATCCATGTGGAGAATGTGGTATTTGCCAACCCTGTTATTCCGGGTGTAGCCCTGGAAAATGCGGTAGTAGGTACTGTATTTGGTCTTCAACCAAATAAACCTTCGAAAGCAATTGAAGGAAACACAGGTGTTTATGTCGTGCAGGTGAATGGTTTCACAAATCCATCAGCAATCTCTGACATCAACGGACAAAAGAAACAAATGCTTGCAGCTAAAGCACAACGCGCTTGGGGATCTATTTTCCGCGCATTGCAAGACAAAGCTGAAATCATTGACAATAGAGTGAAATTCTTTTAGAAGATTTTTAAGTAAATTTGTAGCCGGACGAATTATCGTCCGGCTTTTTTTTGATAGAATAACTATGGAAATTCAAACAAATATTGTCAATAAAGTTGCGCAAAGTGGATTAATAACCGTTGATCTGGCGGATTATCATCCGAAGACCGACAATGTCCTATATGATATCAAGGACAATTTGTTCCATGGTCTGATGTTACGGGAAAAAGATTTCCGAGAATTCATCAAAACACATGATTGGTCACTGTATACCGACAAACATGTTGCCATCACCTGTACTGCTGATGCTATTGTGCCCACATGGGCCTATATGTTGCTGGCAAATAAGCT
This sequence comes from Sphingobacterium athyrii, assembly GCF_003071065.1. Lineage (GTDB taxonomy): Bacteria > Bacteroidota > Bacteroidia > Sphingobacteriales > Sphingobacteriaceae > Sphingobacterium > Sphingobacterium athyrii. Next base: position 367,510 of record NZ_QCXX01000007.1, read on the forward strand.
AGAGCCTTATGCTGCGGCTGTTATCTTCGGAGATTTAGATGAGCTCGTACGCATACAGTACGCTGCCGCTATTGACCAAATTGACATGGAGCAGTTTCGCGATCAACGGGTGGTCGTGAAGGGCTGTGGAGACACCTTCATTCCGGAATCGTCATTTGTTCAGTTCACGGTAAAACTTAGCAAAGTAGCTAAAAGTATTATGTACGGAGAACCCTGTTCAACAGTTCCAGTTTTTAAAAGAAGTCCTCAAGCGCCAAAAGCAGCTGACAAACAAGTATAAGCTACTGGCTCATGTGGGTTTCATCACCTTAAAAAGACAATTTATTCTGATGAAATTAACATTTCTTTTCAAACAATTTTCGTAAACTTACGTACATGAAACTTATATCGACATTGCTCCTATACTTATCAGTTTTTGTAAGTACAGTTTTCGCTCAGGATTTACCCCATTTAAAGGAATCGGCATTTAAAGGTGGAGAGAAATTAAAGTACAAACTCCGCTATGGTATAATTTCCGCAGCAACGGGAACGTTGACTGTCGGTGATACGAAAGACGGATTTGGGAATCCCTCCTTTCATCTGTATGCCGCAGGTAAAACAGCGGGAGCATTTGCCATTTATACTGTAAGAAACGAATATAACTCGTATATCAATAGTAAGACATTCTTGCCTTACTACTATACGGAAAACATCCGTGAAGGTGGTTACAGAAGGAACGATAAAGTACGTTTCAATCAGGATACACATACAGTGGTTGGTAATAAAGGAACATTTACATCCAAGGTGGATCAGACCTTTGATTTGCTGTCCTCCTACTACTTTGCCCGCAATCTGGACTTAAGTTCGGTAAAGCCCGGGGAATCCTTTAAACTGACCTATTTCCTGAATGACGAAATTGCGACACTGGGCATACAGTATATCGGAATCGAAAAAATAAAAACCGAATTGGGTACATTGGAGTGCCTTAAATTCAGCCCCGAAATTAAACCGGGACGTATCTTTAAAAAAAATAGCAAGCTATACCTTTGGGTAACCAACGATGGTAACCGCATTCCAGTGAAGGCCAATGTCGATATATTAATTGGCTCTGTCACGTTAGAACTTCTGGAAGCAAGCGGACTAAAATATAAATTGGGCCAAAAAGCAAGCTACTCAAAATAAATAGAATGATTGAAGTAGGAAATGTGTTGGTACACGAAGATCTGATCAATAATGACTTTGTGTGCAATCTATCAAAATGTAAGGGAATCTGTTGTATCGAGGGGGACTCGGGTGCACCTTTACTGGAAAGCGAAAAGGCCGTTCTGGAGGAGATCTATCCGAAGGTAAAACCCTATATGACAGAGAAGGGTATCGAGGCCATCGAAGAACAAGGCAAATATGTCGTCGATGTAGATGGTGATCTAACCACAACATGTGTTGATGGCAACAAAGAATGTGCCTATGTCACCTGGGAAAATGGCATTACCAAATGTGCGATCGAGAAAGCTTATGAGCTAGGCGAAGTTCACTGGCGGAAACCAGTCTCCTGCCACCTCTATCCTATCCGGACGACGCATTATCCAGAATTTGACGTACTTCATTACGACCGCTGGCATATCTGTAAAGATGCCTGTAGTTTTGGAAAGGAACTTCAGGTGCCAGTCTATAAATTTCTAAAGGATCCCCTGATCCGCACCTATGGCGAAGAATGGTACAAAAATCTTGAGCGGGCAGTCGACGAGTTGTAACAAAATTACTATCTTTAAGCTTTAACTTTTTTGGTATTTCATTCCAATTCATGTCAAAATTAACAGAGATCCAACGCCCTATTATACACGAACTTGAGGCTTTTGAAAAGAAATTCAAAGCATCTATGAAAAGCTCCGTACCATTGTTGGACCGTATCACGCAATATCTGATCAAACGCAAAGGCAAACAAATGCGGCCAATGTTTGTCTTTTTCTCAGCGGGCATCTGCAATGGGATTAATGAATCGACTTACCGGGGAGCCGCTTTGGTCGAATTATTACATACAGCTTCACTGGTACATGATGATGTTGTTGACAACTCGTATGAACGTAGGGGGTTCTTTTCCATCAATGCACTATGGAAAAATAAGATCGCCGTGCTGGTCGGTGATTTCTTGCTTTCAAGAGGTTTGTTGCTTTCTGTAAAACATCAGGATTATCACCTGTTAAAAATTGTTTCAGAAGCAGTCGATCAAATGAGTGAAGGTGAATTACTTCAGATCGAAAAGGCCCGCAAGCTGGACATCGAAGAATCCATTTACTTTGAAGTCATACGGAAAAAAACGGCTTCGTTAATCGCATCCTGTTGTGCCTGCGGTTCGGCTTCATCCAATGCGAATCAAGAGACGGTGGAGAAACTCCATCAATTTGGTGAAAAAATTGGCATTGCGTTTCAGATTAAAGATGACTTGTTCGATTTTGGATTAGATGATGTGGGCAAACCGCTCGGCAATGATATCAGAGAGAAAAAGATGACTTTACCCTTGATTCATGCCTTAAATCAGACAAGTTCCAGCGAAAAGCGGAGGATCATCAATCTGGTTCGAAACCATAATGAAGATCCGAAAAAGGTTGCTGAAGTCATCGATTTTGTACGCAACAGCGGTGGACTGGAATACGCAACGGACAAAATGCTGGAATACCAACAAGATGCTTTTCGGATCCTGGAGGATTTCCCTGATAACGAATACAAAGAAGGATTATTACAATTGGTAAAATATACAACAGAAAGAAAAAAATAATGAGTCACGAATTAATGTTTTTTGGAGGTTTTTTAATCTTCATCGCACTGATGCTAGCCATTGACCTTGGATTATTCTCCAAGGGTGATAAGCCTGTTAGCTTAAAGACCGCAGCAATTATGAGCGCAGTATGGGTATTGTTCTCTTTAGGCTTCTATTGGCTGCTACGCCACTATGGATTTGAATTGCATAATATCCATGATTTAAATCATCTACAAGAAGTCATCACCAAACATCACCACGAGATCAAAATTATTCCCGGCGATCTGGCGGCAAGTTTAGATGTCTATAATAAAAACCTGGGGTTGGAATATTTGACAGGTTATGTGGTTGAATATGCACTTTCAGTGGATAATATTTTCGTGATGGTACTCCTGTTCACCTCATTTGGAATTCCTGAGCGCTATTACCATAAAGTCTTGGTTTGGGGTATTTTGGGCGCAATCATTATGCGGTTCTTGTTTATTTTCCTCGGAGCAACCCTGATCGCTAAATTTGGCTGGATTCTATATGTCTTTGGTGCCTTCCTTGTCTTCACTGGTATCAAGATGTTTATCAACCGCAACCAAGAGGAAGAAGTCGATCCGCAAAACCACCCGGTGGTCAAATTTGCCTCTAAATATTTTAAGGTAACACCAAAATTGGATGGTGGTCATTTTTTCCATATCGAGAATGGCGTAAAATACATGACACCGCTATTCTTGGTCTTGTTAGTGATTGAATTTACCGATCTTATTTTCGCCGTGGATTCTATCCCAGCTATTTTCTCGGTGACCAAAGATCCGTATGTGGTATTCTTCTCGAATATCTTCGCCATCCTTGGATTGCGCTCCATGTTCTTCTTATTGGTAAATATTATTCATAAGTTCCAATATCTAAAAGTTGGTTTAGCATTTTTATTAGTCTTTATTGGTTTGAAGATGTTATTGCATCACTGGCTGGCAGAAGTTGGCTTTACAACGACGCATTCCCTGATTGTGATCATCAGTATACTTGCCTTAAGCATTATTGCTTCGCTGCTCTTTCCTAAGCATAAAGAAATTGCCGAATAAACATAAAAGCAAGGGGTCGTAAAAATTACGACCCTTTGCTTTTCAATAATTTAAGCCTAGTTTTTACGCCTATAATCCAACCTAGAATAAGGATGGAATTACAGCCTATTTTTAAGAACAATTATTTTACAGAGGAATTTACCTTACTAAATTTAATTTATTTAATTTAGCACCACTTTAAATTAACAAAATACTAACAAATGAATTGGAATAAATCGATTGTACTAGCCGCGTCTCTTTTTGCAGCTTCATTCCAAGTACAAGCACAGGACAATTTGATCAATGCCTTAAAAGCAAATCAAAATGACAATAGCAAATCCGGATTTACATTTACAGAAGTTATCAATTTAGGTAACACCTCGATCAAGGATCAAGGTTCTTCAGGTACATGTTGGTCTTATTCAGGAAACTCGTTTTTAGAATCCGAGATGATTCGTATGGGTAAAAAACCTGTGGAGATCTCTCAGATATATACAGCACGTAATACATATTTAGATAAAGCACGTACTTATGTACGTCTTCATGGCGGATTATCTCTGGGCGAAGGCGGTCAATTCCACGATGTGCTGAATTCATTCCGCAAATATGGTACGATGCCACAATCGGCCTATACTGGTCTTCACTACGGCAGCACACGCAATAACTTCGGTGAAATGACCTCCATGCTCGACGCGATGTTAGGTTCGATTGTAAAAGGTAAAGCTTTGACTCCAAACTGGGAAAAAGCCTATACGGCAGCAATGGACTCTTACTTAGGTGAAGTGCCTGAAAAATTCGATTACAACGGTAAATCATATACGCCACGTACATTCGCAGATCAGGTAATCGGGATTAATCCAGATGATTATGTTGGTATCGCTTCGGTGACCGATCACCCTTATTACAGCCAATTTGTACTGTTGATTCCAGACAACTGGTCATTTGACCGTTTCTACAACGTTCAGATGAATGATTTAACAGACATCATTGACAATGCTTTACAAAAGGGGTATACTGTTGCTTGGGCAACTGACGTGTCAGAAAAAGGATTCTCCTGGAAAAATGGCGTGGCGTATGTGCCAGAAAAACCATTCGAGCAAATGAGCGAGCAAGAAAAAGCAAGTATGTTTGTTGGTCCTAAACCCGAAATGAAAATCACGCCAGAGGAGCGCCAGAAAGCTTTCGACAATTGGCAAACAACAGACGATCACGGTATGCATATCGTAGGTCTGGTGAAAGATCAAAACGGAAAAGAATACTATATCGTTAAAAATTCATGGGGAACATCCAATGATTACAAAGGATATCTGTATGCTTCCAAAGAATTTGTACGCTACAAAACAACTTCTTTACTGTTACATAAAGACGGTCTGACCAAAGATTTAAAATCAAAGATAAATATCAAATAAGCGATTTAAAGATCCTTTAAAACACCTCTGAAATTAATCTTTCAGAGGTGTTTTTGTTTTCAGATTAATTTGATAACTTAAACATAAATTATAAATCTAGTTGTTCAGTGAGTATGAGAAGTATAATCACATTATGCCTTGCAATTTTATTTGGGAATTTAGCACAGTCCCAGACCAAAGGGGTGAAATTTGTAGAAGGATTAAGTTGGAAACAGGTCAAAGAAAGAGCGAAGGCAGAAAATAAGTTTATCTTCGTAGAACTTTTTGCAACCTGGTGTGGCCCTTGCCAATACATGAGTAATGAAATTTTCCCTTTGGAACAGGTTGGTGAGCCCATCAATCAAAATTTTATCAGTGTCCGGGTTCAGATGGACTCCACCGAAGCGGACAATGCTGCTGTCAAGAAATGGTACGCTGACGCCCGTGCCATTTCCAATGAGTACAATATCCAGTCCTTTCCGACCTTTTTAATCTTCAATCCAAACGGGGAAGCTGTACACCGCATTGTTGGTGCGAGCGATGCCCCTGAGTTTGTCGAACATGTATCGGACGGACTGTATCCAGAAACACAGTATTATACCCTATTAAAAAAATTCGAAAAAAGGCCTCAGGATATCTACACGGCCAAACAGATGTTAAAAGCGGCAAATATCGCTTATGATGAGAATACCGCCCGTAAAGCCGAGAATACTTTAGCCAACTCCTTGGGCACCGACGAGCTTTTTAAGAAAGAAAATGTACATATTCTATTGGCTGCGGCAAAGTTTACAAATTCAAAAGCTTTTAACCTGATTCGCAACAATAAGGAAAAAATAGATATTCTGCTGGAATCTCCGGGAATCGCCAACCGTACACTGGCAAACGTCGTTGTCAATGAGCTTTTCCAAATTAAAATAGACGCCAAACACGAGCCTAATTGGGATAGTTACCAAAGCGAGCTATCCGCAAAATATCCGGACATAGACTTTGTCCCCATGTTTAAAAAGATCAAGGCACACTATTATCTTCAGGTCAAGAATTATGTGGCCATGAAAAATACCATCAATGATTATCTATCGTCAGAGGATTTTACGGCCCATCAATTAAACACCTTTGCATGGACGATCTTTAATAACAGCAGTGATCCTGAATGTATCGACGCAGCGATCAGCTGGAGTAAAAAATCGATTATAGAGGACCCCAGTTCTGCATTCTTAGACACATATGCCAACCTACTGTATAAAAAAGGTGAAAAAGACAAGGCGATCAAGTGGCAAAATAAAGCGATCGAAATGGCCAGTGACGACGATCGACCGATCTATCAGGAGACATTGGACAAAATGACCAAAGGGATAAAAACCTGGGAAAATTAGAGATCGCCTTCAGGGATCCCGCGCTTGACTTTTTAAAGAATATGCTTTAAATGCAATGACCGGATCTTTAATATGTGGAATATAAAATAAGGCAATGTCGCAGAGGCATTGCCTTATTTTATTGATCCGGGTTTTAATTAGACCGATGCATCCATCGATGCCTCAAAATAGTAAACTCCTTGATTAATTTTTTTTACAATATTTTTCTCGATCGCAATTTTAATTCCGTAAATTAACATCTAAATATCAACGGATTATGAAAAAGTTAATTTTAATGTTATTCCTGATTCCAACACTCCTATTTGCGCAAAGTGAAGGTGTAAAATTTGAGCATGGCCTCAATTGGAATCAGATAAAAGAAAAAGCGGCCAAAGAAAACAAATTTATTTTTGTGGATTGTTTCACCACCTGGTGCGGTCCCTGTAAGTATATGGCAAGTACAATCTTTCCACAGGCAAAAGTAGGAGATTTCTTCAATGCCAAATTTATCAACGCCAAAATCCAGATGGATAAAACCAAGGACGACAGCGAGGAAATAAAATCCTGGTATGCAGAAGCAGATCGTTTTGCCAAAGATTATACAGTAAGAGCCTATCCTACATTCCTGATCTTCGATTCAAAGGGCAATCTTGTCCATCGGATTGTCGGTGGCGGAGAAGCAGATGCTTTTATCGCTAAAGCCCAAAAAGCGCTTGACCCAAATACGCAATATGAAACCCTATTGGCAAAATTCAATGCTGACCCCAAAAATATAACGATTGCAAAAGCCATGGCTGCGGCAGCAAAAGATGCCTATGATAAGGAAACACAGGCAAAAGCAGAAGGCGTTGTATTGGCTTCGCTATCAACGGATCAGATCTTTACCAAAGACAATGTCGAGTTGTTGCTTTCTTCGGCAAGTATTAAGGATTCAAAGGCATTTAACTTAATAAAAGATAACCCAGCCAAATTTGACGCCATCAGTGAGAAGATTAAAGCAAATGATTTCTTAGCTAAACTATTGATCGGTGAAGCTGTCAATACCAAAATACAGGCTAAAGAAGCCGTGGATTTTGCTGCTATCGAAAAAGAACTGGCTCAGAAATACCCAACGGTCAATACCGAAAAGGCGAGTCTGGAAATGCAACCCCGCTATTTCTCCTATACCAAAAACTATCCCGGTTTGAGAGACAGTTTTAACAAGTATATTGCCAAATACGGTTCAACGATCACTGCGATGGAACTCAACAATATGGCTTGGTCTATTTTTGAAAACTGTGATGACCCCGCTTGTTTAAAAGCAGCTTCGGAATGGAGCAAATTATCACTGGAGAAGGAAAAAGATACACCAATGTATCTGGATACCTTTGCAAATCTTCTTTATCGTCTAGGTGATAAAGATCAGGCTATCAAAACACAGGAGAAAGCGATCTCACTTTTGACAGCAAATGATAAAAAAGAGGATTATGTAGCAACGCTGCAAAAAATGAAAAAAGGCGAAAAAACCTGGGAATAATTCTTGTCTCCAAAATAAAAATATAAAGTCCAGATCAAGCATGTTGGTCTGGACTTTTTTATTGTCTTCGGATAAGCGCAATCGACAACGAAATCAAGCTGTGGAAAGTTCCTCCCGATATCCTTATTTCAATTCTTTGACCCCCATATTCCAGAGCGCAAAAGCATATTTATCAACTGTACTATTGATCAGCACCTCGGTAGATCGGCCAGCACCATGTCCGGCCTTTGTTTCGATACGGATCAATACGGGATTATCACAAGCCTGTTTGGCCTGTAATTCGGATGCAAACTTATAAGAGTGTGCCGGCACAACGCGGTCATCATGATCGCCGGTCAATACCATGGTTGCCGGATAACAAACACCTGCTTTCACATTGTGCACGGGTGAATAGGCTTTCAGATAGTCAAACATCTCTTTACTATCCGCAACTGTTCCATAGTCGTATGACCAGCCCGCGCCAGCGGTAAATGTATGGTAACGCAACATATCCAAGACACCCACTTCCGGCAATGCGACTTTGGCAACCTTAGGATCTATGGTCATTGTTGCTCCAACAAGCAAACCACCATTGGAACCACCAGACAATGCCGTGTATTCGGGTGAAGTATAACCATTCTCTTGCAGATAATGTGCCGCAGCGATAAAATCGTTAAATACATTCAGCTTGTTGAACTGTCTTCCACCATCATGCCATTTTTGACCATATTCGCCACCACCACGTAAGTTTGGAACTGCATATACACCCCCATTTGCCAGCCAAACCGCAACAGAAGTGCTGAAAGATGGTGTCAGGCTGATATTAAAACCACCATAGCCATATACAATTGTTGGATTTTTACCGTTCAGAGCGATGCCCTTTTTATACGTAATAATCATGGGCACTTTCGTTCCGTCCTTGGAAGTATAAAACACCTGCTTCGATTCATATTGATCACTGTCAAACTTGACATTCGGTTTGATATAGAGCGTCGATTGTCCCGAGTTGACATCAAACTTATAGCTTGATGAAGGCGTAATATAATTCGAGAAACCAAAGTAGATCTCTTTTTCCTTTTTCTTGCCCGAGAAACCACTTGCGGTTCCTACACCCGGCAATTCGATCTGTCTGATTTTTTTACCGGTATAGTCGTATTGGATCACAACCGAGACGGCATCTTTCAGGTAATTTGCGAATAGATAACCACCACCAGTACTGATTGAAAGTACATTTTCAGTTTCCGGAATCACGTCTTTCCAGTTTTCTTTGGCCGGATTTTTCAGATCTACTTTGACTAATCTATTATTGGCCGCCTTATAATTTGTTTCCAATAGAAAAGTATCCCCGATATTATCCACTACGCCTGTATTTGCATCAAAATGATCCTGTAGGCAGATGATTTTGCTATTGGGTTTACTCAGATCTTGGTAATAAAGCTCATTCCCCGTAGTTGTATTGGCTGCAGAGATAATCAGATAGCGTTGATCATCCGTTAATGAAGCGCCCACATAACGTCTCGGCGTTGCCGAACCGCCAAAAATCAGCTGATCCGTAGACTGTGCTGTTTTGAGCTTATGGTAATACAATTTATGCTGGTCTGTTTTTTCCGACAGTTCAGACCCCTTGGGTTTGTCATAACTCGAATAGTAAAATCCGTCGTTTCCTTTCCAGGCGATGCCTGAGAATTTCACATCCACAAGCGTCTCTCCCACTGGCGCTTTATCCTTAGCATTCAACACAATCACCTTTCTCCAGTCCGAACCGCCCTCAGAGATCGAATAAGCAACCAGACTTCCGTCCTTTGAAAAAGAAACATCGGCCAAAGAAGTCGATCCATCTTTTGAAAAGGTATTTGGATCAAGGAAAACCTCCTCTACACCATTCTCACCTTGTTTACGATAAAGTACGGAATGCTGCTGAAGTCCATTATTTTTAAAGAAATAGGTATATGCCCCCTCCTTGAAAGGAGTTCCTATTTTTTCATAATTCCAGATTTCCGTTAATTGCTCTTTCAATTTTGTCCGGAAAGGAATGGTATTTAGATAATCAAAAGTGACTTTATTTTCGGCTTGGACCCAACTTTTAGTTTCTGCTGACCGATCGTCCTCCAACCAACGGTAGGGATCGGCTACTTTCTCGCCCCAGAATTCGTCTACGACAGAGCCTTTGCTCGTCGTTGGATATTTCAACTGTTGTCCACAAACAGTAGTTGCTGTACCAGCCATACCGATCATCATCAGGATAAGACCAATTTTTTTGTTTATCATAAAAAACTTTATACTTGTTTCACCCAAAAATAACAAATATAATTTCAGATTTCATAACGATAGCTTAAAGTAATGTCATTATCAGGGGATATTGAACAATAATTCACGTCTTCAGACCAAAGGCCGGATCTCATCCTGATGAAATTTTCAGAATCCTTATTTTTACATCAGCTGAAATTTTTTTAGCTTTATTTAAATCTTTTAAATATTCAACAATGCGCAAAAGAATCGCTTTCCTTTACTTGGCCATTACCCTTTCTGCTATCGGTATGAGTCAAGCGCAGCAGCTTTCGGAAGATCAGCAATATCGTGCTACCCCCACGAAGGTCAACAACCTCGTCCATACCAAACTCGATGTCCGTTTTGACTATAAAAATCAATTTTTGAACGGGAAAGAATGGGTCACATTACAGCCGCATTTCTATCCGACAGATTCACTGCGCTTGGATGCCAAGGGCATGGATATCAAACAAATCGCGCTGGTCAATGGGCAGCAACTCGTTCCCCTAAAATATACTTACGACGATAATTCTCTTCTGATCAAACTGGACCGAAATTATCTTTCAAGCGAAAAATACACCATATACCTGGACTATACCGCCAAACCGAACCTGCTTAAAGTACAGGGCAGTGCGGCAATCAATGATGCGAAAGGACTCTATTTTATTAATCCCGACGAACGGACGCCCAATAAACCCCGACAGATCTGGACTCAGGGCGAAACAGAGGCTTCGTCTGCCTGGTTCCCAACCATTGACCGTCCCAACCAAAAGACGACGGCCGAAATTTCAATGACTGTACTGGATAATTATGTCAGTCTGTCCAATGGAGCTTTGGTCAACCAGCATAAAAACAACAATGGAACACGTACCGATACCTGGAAAATGGATCTTCCCCATGCGCCGTACCTCTTTATGATGGCCGTCGGAGATTTTAAGATTTACCGGGATAAATACAATAATATTCCTGTGGATTACTACCTGGAACCGAAGTATGCCCCTTATGCCAAAGATATCTTTGGTAAAACCCCAGCCATGATGGATTTCTATGGCAAAACCTTGGGAGTTCCCTATCCTTGGAACAAATATGCGCAGATCGTCTGTCGCGATTATGTCTCCGGAGCCATGGAAAACACCACGGCGACGTTACATGGTGAGCATGTGCAAAAGACCAAAAGAGAACTTTTGGATGAAAATGAAGAAGGCACCATTGCCCATGAGCTGTTTCACCAATGGTTTGGTGATCTGGTTACCGCCGAATCCTGGTCCAACCTAACGATGAACGAATCTTTCGCAACCTTTGGCGAGGTCATCTGGCATGAGCATGACGGTGGCAAAGAAAAAGGGGATAAATCAAGATTCGAAAAGTTACAGTCGTACCTCAAATCAACTCAGAACGGTAATAGTCCGGCACTTGCACGTTACTACTACCACGACAAAGAAGATATGTTTGATAATATCAGCTATGCCAAAGGTTCGTTGATATTATACGCCTTAAAAGAACAGATGGGGGATACAGCGTTCTATCAATCACTCAAAAAATACCTTACGGAAAATTCTTTCAAAACCGGCGAGCCACAGCAATTACGTCTGGCCATGGAAGAAGTTACTGGTAAAGACTGGGCTCCTTATTTTAACCAGTGGTATTACAAAGGCGGCCATCCGATCCTCAACGTGACACGCAAAAATGAGAACAATACACTTGTCCTCAACATCGATCAAGTACAAGATTCAAGTGTTCAAACATTCCAATTGCCACTCACCATTGACGTTTATACCAAAGAAGGCAAAATCCGTAAAACGATACAGCTCAACAAACGGGCGACAAAGCTGACGATTCCCTTGGCCAGTCCTCTTGAATTTATTGATATCGATCCCGAAAAAACGCTTGTCGGCGAGATCCGGATCGACAAAAGCGACGCGGACTATCTTTATCAATATAAACATGCACCATCTTTTACCAACCGTGTTACCGCGTTACTATTTGCGATGAAAAATCCAAAAACAACAGTCGGACGGGAACTACTGACACAGGCATTGGCTGATAAGGATGCTGACCTAATAGCGATGGCCATTCAGGGCACCGATCCAACCGATCCTGAAGTTAGGAAATCTACTGGGAACATCATCGCTTCATTGGCTGAAAAATCCACCGTCTCGGTCGTACGCGCTTCTGCGATCCGGAAGCTGGGACAAATCAAAGACAAAAAGTATAAAAATTTATTGTTTAACGGAATTAAAGATCAGTCTTATATGGTCATCGCAAGTTCACTCATGGCCATTAAGGATGCCTATCCTGATCAACTCCAGCAGGCTGCCAAGAATATAGATCCCGAGGCTTCGGAATATTTGAAATCCCTCCTGACAGATCTGTCCAAATTGTAAAAAATATATTGTGGAAGCGAATTTTGTATTCGCTTCCATTTTCTTTAGATTTGGGCACATGTCAACAAGAAAAAAAATCTATTTTGCCTCAGACTTCCACCTTGGATCCTATCCACTGGAGCACTCGCGCGAAAGAGAACAGGCTATTATTCAGTGGCTCGACGAAATCAAAGTCGACGCAGCACAGCTCTACCTTGTTGGCGATATTTTTGATTTTTGGTTTGAATATGCGACCGTAGTACCCAAAGGTTACATTCGCTTTTTGGGCAAACTGGCAGAAATTGCCGACCTGGGTATCCCGATCACTTTATTTAAGGGTAACCACGATATGTGGATGTTTGATTACCTCAAAAAGGAGTTAAATGCGCAGATCATTGCCAATGAACTCGAGCTTGAACTTGACAATAAACTTTTCTACATCCATCATGGGGATGGACTAGGCTCCGGGGACTACAAGTATAAATTGCTCAAGAAAGTATTTCGGAGTCGTTTCTGCCAATGGTTATTTGCCCGATTGCACCCCAATCTAGGAATAGGCATCGCCACCCGATGGTCCAAGCATAGCAGACTCTCCAATAATGAAGATGAAAAATTCCTAGGCGAAGACAAGGAATGGCTGATCGGTTATGCCAAAGAAATCGAGCGTAAACAACATCACGACTTCTATCTATTTGGTCATAGGCATCTTCCCTACGATGTCCAACTGGGTACTGAAAGCCGTATTGTCAACTTGGGTGAATGGATCAATTATTATACCTACGCCGTATGGGATGGGGAAACTTTACGTTTGGAAAAATGGGCGAAAAAGTTGTAATTTCTTTGGCAGACTGCTTCCAGGGTTACCATTTTCTCAACCCCCTGAGCATTGATCGGCTGGAGCAGATCAGTGAAAAACTTATCTGCAAAAGGAATAGTGTATTGATCCGGCAAGATAAAATACAGAAAGATATTTATTTCTTGGCTTCCGGATTAGCCCGTGTCTATTACGAAACTGCAGACCGGCAGATCACATTGGACTTTGTCTCTCCCGGTGGCACTTTAATCTCAATGAACAGCTATGTGCATGACACACCGGGCTACGAAAACATCGACCTCCTGGAAGACAGCATAGTTTACAAAATTGACCAGAAAAAGCTATTTATGCTCTATGAGAGCGACATTGCCATTGCTAACTGGGGCAGAAAAATGGCTGAACTAGAATTTATCAAAGCAGAGCAGCGCACAATGTCCAAACTTTTTAATACAGCCCAGGAACGATACGCCGAGTTGCTCGAAAAATATCCTCAATATATACAACGGATCAAACTTGGTTACATTGCCTCTTATCTGGGCGTTAGCCAAGTGACCCTCAGCCGCATCCGGGCAAATATCCTTTAAAATTTTTAACATTTGTTAAAATTATTCTGCGGAAAAACGTAGACCTTTGTTCCTGAAACAAAAAAACAGATATATGAACTGGGTATTTTTAATTCTTGGCGGAATATGTGAAATTGGTTTTACAACCTGTCTGGGAAAAGCCAAGGATGCAGAGGGCAGTGAGCAATGGCTCTGGTATGGAGCCTTTGTTGTCTTCCTATTTGCAAGTATGGGCTTGTTGATCAAAGCAACGCAGACACTTCCGCTCGGAACAGCCTATGCTGTTTGGACAGGTATCGGTGCTGTCGGAACGGTTTTAATGGGTATTATCTTCTTTAAAGAACCGGCAGATTTCTGGCGCATATTCTTTATTTTCACGCTGATTGCTTCCATTGTTGGACTAAAAGCAGTTTCCTCTCATTAATAGCTGGCTAGGTAGTTCAAAAGCAACAAAATTTCCTTACTTTTGTACTCTCAATAGTAATCTAGGTCATAAATTCCTAGAAGAAGCATTTTTGATATATGTTAGATAAATTACAAGCGATCAAAGAAAGATGGGAAGAAGTGGAAGCTGAGTTAAGCAACCCTGACACCATGCAAGATATGAAACGTTTTGCCAAATTGAATAAAGAATACAAAGATTTGGGCAAAATCGTGGATCAATACCATATTTATAGAAATATGGTCAGTAATATTGATACCAATAAAGACATCATCATGAACGAGAAGGATCAGGAACTTCGTGAGATGGCAAAGGAAGAGCTGGATATTTTATTGGTTGAAAAAGAGGAAAAAGAAGAAGAAATCCGTTTGATGCTGATCCCTAAAGATCCTGAGGATGCCAAAAATGCCATTATCGAGATCCGTGGTGGAACGGGCGGTGACGAGGCAGCTCTATTTGCCGGTGACCTTTACCGTATGTACACCCGTTATTTTGAAACAAAAGGCTGGCGCAATGAGGTGATGGACGTTACCGAAGGAACTTCAGGTGGTTATAAGGAGGTTATCCTTAAAGTAATCGGCGAGGATGCATATGGTCAATTGAAATATGAGTCTGGTGTACACCGCGTACAACGTGTTCCTGATACAGAGACACAAGGACGTGTACATACATCAGCAGCTTCAGTTGCCGTATTGCCAGAAGCAGAAGATGTGGATGTTGAAATCAATCCGGGTGATATCGAATTACAGACATCCCGCTCGGGGGGTGCCGGAGGTCAGAACGTCAATAAAGTAGAAACAAAAGTACAATTGACACATAAACCAACAGGTATTGTCGTCGTTTGTCAGGTAGAACGCTCCCAATTGGCCAACCGCGAGTTAGCGATGGAGATGCTTCGTAACAAACTTTATGAACTTGAACTGAACAAAAAGAACGGTGATATTGCTGCAAAAAGAAAAACTTTGGTGTCCACAGGTGACCGTTCAGCAAAAATCCGTACCTATAACTATCCACAAGGTCGCGTAACAGAGCATCGTATTGGTATGACGATGTACAACCTACCGGCGATCATGGACGGTGATATTCAAGGAATTATCGACGCATTACAATTTGCAGAGAATGCGGAGAAGATGAAAGACGGTCAAGTAGACTAGTTTTTTTCAAAAAATCTTTGCAGATACGTAAACAAACGCTATATTTGCACACCTTCTGAGGAGAAGGGTTGAGGTCTGGTAGTTCAGCTGGTTAGAATACATGCCTGTCACGCATGGGGTCGCGGGTTCGAGTCCCGTCCAGACCGCTTCAAAAAAGAGAGTAATCTCGGTAAGTTCTTTAACAAAATAAGTTTTTAAGATTTTTAGGTCTGGTAGTTCAGCTGGTTAGAATACATGCCTGTCACGCATGGGGTCGCGGGTTCGAGTCCCGTCCAGACCGCCAAAAATTATTAAAAACAATCTTTAAGATTTTAGGTCTGGTAGTTCAGCTGGTTAGAATACATGCCTGTCACGCATGGGGTCGCGGGTTCGAGTCCCGTCCAGACCGCTAAAATTTTAAAAACACACCTTGTTGGTCTGGTAGTTCAGCTGGTTAGAATACATGCCTGTCACGCATGGGGTCGCGGGTTCGAGTCCCGTCCAGACCGCCAACAAAAAAAGCATCATTTGAATAAAATGATGCTTTTTTTTGTTACACGAATTTCCTCCCTTATTTTTTTAATTCATACTGCAGCGCTCCCGAAGGACAACGCTTAATCTGATCAATCAGTTCCGCTGTGCTTGCATTTTGAACCGTAATCCAAGGCCTATCTTTTGGATGGTATACCTGTGGTAAACTTTTAACACAGACAGCGGCGTGTTCACATCGCTCAGGAATCCAAAGCACAGCGATCTCCCCATTGGGATGATCATATCTAACAATCCTTTCTTCCATAATAAAAATCTCTCCTGAAATACTAATGTCAATACGTACGATTTTGTTTTATGAAATCGGACGTCTCCGTTTGATCATCCTACTGACACGATAGAGCATAAAAATAGCCACTATAGAGAGTAACACGACAATGACACCCAAGCTTGGGTAATGTTCCAATGGGCTTTCCTTCGTCTGTTGAACAATGATCACACCGGCAAGTGACGCTGCTACTCCCCCAGCCAGCTGCTGCAGGGATGAGCTGATGCTCATAAATGCGCCCCTGTCTTTCATCTCGGGAACCGCACTGATCAAAGCCGAAGAAGGTGTCATACGGCTCAGGATACCAGCCATCATCAATATATTCAAAAAGATAACCAGATAAAACGGCGTAACTCCCAGATTGGTATAAATCAATACGACGACCATCAGCCATATCGAAGCTAGCGCAAAGATTTTAAATTTATCATAGCGGTCACTCAATTTCCCAACGATAGGCATAATAATCAATGAGGCGACACCGGATATCATAAATAATAGGGGCAATTGTTCATGACTAACTTTCAGGTTATTGACGGCAAAGGCACTTCCAAAAGGCATCATCATATAACCACCGATGGAGAGCAGCGCCGTCGCCAGAAAACCAACGCGGTACTCCTTTTGCGAAAAAGTAGTCCACAGATGCTTAAGTGCCGATTGATGTTTCTGCAGGCCGATATGTGCAGTTATAGGAATCAGTTTAACCGCAATAATAATGACAATGACCAAGGCCATCACAGCGATCCATAGGAAAGCACTATGCCAGCCCCAGTTGTTTGCAATATACAGGCCTATTGGAATCCCAAGTACCTGACTGGCGCCAAAGCCCATCTGCACAAAACCCATGACGCGCCCTCTTTGTTGCAGCGTAAATATATCCGTAATGATAGCCATCGAAATCGACCCAATGACACCACCAAACAAACCGGTCACCACACGGGCAGCAACCAAAGTCCAATAGTCATTGGCGAAACTGCAAAAAAAGGTTCCGATGATAAAACCCGAGTAAAAAAACAGCAAGAGCTTCTTCCGGTCGAAGCGATCGGCAAATCCCGCCGTCAGCAAACCCGATGCGCCGGCACTAAAAGCATAGGCTGAAACCGCTACACCAAATTGAGCTGGTTTTAGATCGATAGCCTTCATCAAAATATCGCCCATCGGTGACATCACCATAAAATCAAGCACGACGGTAAATTGTGTTATTGCCAGCAAAAATACAACGAGTTTTTGGTACGCCGTAAAGGGGGCATTCGCCTGTTGGTCTATTTCCATATGATAATGATGATCTTGGTTTGAACTGAGTAAAAATACAGAAGCGTCCGAACATTCTACGCAATAAGTCTATAAAAATTATTCAATATACTTTTTGACAGCTTTAGGGCCAATTTTCACCAAACCTACATGAGGTAAATAGCCCTGCCGCCGACTTTTTCCGCCCCTTAGTATCCTTTCTGCTTTAGCGATAGCTGGGACTCAACCGTCAGTCTTATCATGCAATAAACGCGCGCAACTGGTTTACTTAACACCTATTGAAACCGTGGAAGCAGCTGCGTTTGCTAAAAGCTGACCCACAAAATAAAAAAGCCAGCACTTGTGTTTCAGGTGCTGGCTTTGATCGCTTTTAATGTATTTTTTATTCGGCAATAACAGCAAATTCTGCGCCTGAAGCGAAATCATCGCCACGCTGCGAACTCAATGCGGTAAAGCGGATATAACGTCCCTTGACAGGCTTTTCGAACCGAACGGTTTTGAGCTTCTTATTCCGTTCGAATGCGCCCGACATCACGTCTTCCCAGTTTTTACCGTCTTGACTCACCTGAATCTTATAATCCTTGATATCACCATTTGCGCCATCCGGTCTCGGCAAAAATGTAAAACCTTTGATCGTCTTCACACTCGCGGCATCGAAATCAACCCAATGCGGATATTGTGCGACAGTGACTGAATACATCGTATGCCAGATCGACGAAGGATCTCCATCCAATAGGTTCTTGGCATCACCTTCACCGGTCTCCTGGCTGGAAGCAAAGACCACTTCCATCGGAACCGTCTCGATCTTGCTGTATTGTTGGGTTACTTTTAATTTTTCATTTCCCCGATACCAGGCCGTTATTGTTCCGCCTTGACGCAGATCAAAAGAATTCTTATAAATGTTTGCTTTTCCATTGTTCACCGTATACAGTACGGTCTCCGCTTTATTTCCCGAAAGAATGGATACCTCACCTGTTGAACTTCTGGCAAAAGAAATGGGGGCATCACCTGCGGTAGCCACCTGTGCTTTGGCCAAGTAGTCATTTTGTCGCACCGGACGGATAATAAATCCTATTGACGTGGGAACAGCTTTCACACGGTCTTTTTCCAATGGCGGCCCTTGACCGCAACTATTACCGCCGAGACCAGTGACTGCAGCGTCCAAGTGTAAATGCACACCGGAACTCTTTGGTAGCTGATAAGGGTGCGGTGCAAATGTCAATTCCAGTTCGCTGTATTCCAAAGCGGACGTCGCAAGATGATCTTTCGCAATAAAGATCGCTCCTTGTCCATCCGTATTGGTCAGGGATGTCCAGCGCACATCCTCATTGTTACTCATATTCTGCGGATTGGGCCATGGTACGAACTGATCTTTTACTGTACTTTTATGCAATTCGATAAATTGTGCCGTTTTACGATCCGCATAGTTATTGATCGGGCCACGTCCATAATAGGTATAGTTGCCAAATTCACCCGGCAATTGCAAGGAATAGCCCAGTCTTGCCAATACGACGCTTGCATTGTTCGAAGTGATACTAGATGACAATTCAATCGAACCATCCTGGTATATCGTCCAGATCTGATTGCTCGTAAACTTGAAATCATCATTGCCAAACGGTTTATCCGTATGCGCTTTGAGTGTATATCTTCCAGATGTTCCACCTAACAATGAAGCACCATGGGGAGCCTGAGACTCAATCGTAAATGCCAAAACTACTGTCCCGTCTTTCTTCGTATAGCTATTTGAAGATAAAACGTTATGTTTTAAGTTGTGCAAGCCCTTTTCAAACCATTGCTGATAAGCCCAGTTATCGTTATCAACAGGCGCACGCAAAGCATCCAGTTTAGGTCCTTCGCCGTCACGAATAATTTGCTTGCCAGCATAAGCCAAACTGTAGATTGACCCAGTCTTATTGTCAAATTTTGCGACAAACTGATCCCCTTTCACAACCTGAAGCTCACCTTCCTTGGAAAGTACGGGATTTTCACCTTTGGCAACAGTCGAAATCAACGGTTTATTTTCCGCGGCTTTGACAAACAGCTGCTCTTCCATTTGGACAAAGCCCCTATTTGCCCATGGCTTATCCTCGTTGAGCAGAAATTGAACCTTGACAAAATATTCAGATCCCGCATCCAATTTAGCATATTCGATCGGCAGGACAACCTGTTTTTTCTGACGTGCTTTGGGCAGATCAGCAGTGGCTATTGTACCTGTACTTCCGGCAACGGCTATCCCATCTTTGAACAGTGACCATTGAACCCGATAGTCACTAAGATCTTTGAAATAGTTTTTATTGAATAGCTCAATTTTTCCCTGTTGAATATCAATGGCCTTAATACCAACATTTTGATAAACCATTTTTACCTCATAATATTGCGGTTTGGGTTTCATATCGGCAAAGATCAACCCATTGTTGACAAATGTACCATCATTCGGCTTGTCACCAAAGTCACCACCATAAGCCAAAAACCGTTCACCTGTCTTTTTATCGTAATAATACATCGCTTGGTCAATCCAGTCCCAGATTGCTCCACCCATAAAGAAGTTGGTCGATTCGATGGCTTCCCAGTAATCAATTAAGTTGCCGACGGCATTTCCCATCGAGTGCGAGTACTCGGAGATATGAAAAGGGTACTTCAACTTGTAGGTTCCTTTGACAGCCCCTCTGACCCAGTCAATAGATGGATACTGATTTGAGCCCATATCCACAATCGCGTTGTTACGTTCGTACTGGACAGGTCTTGAGGTATCTATTTTTTTGATCGCATCATAAGCCGCTACAAAATTATCTCCGGGACCAGCCTCGTTACCAAGCGACCAGATCACGACAGAAGGATGGTTGATAGTAGCATGCACCATTTCGATATTCCGTGCTACATGGGCATTTTTCCATTCGGGAACATGAGAAAGCGATTCCTTTCCATAATAGTATTGATGGCTTTCAATATTAGCTTCATCCTCAAGATAGATGCCGTATTTATCACAGAGGTAGTACCAATAGGGCGGCTCCGGATAGTGTGAATTACGCACGTGATTGATATTGGCGCTTTTCATCAGCTTTACTTCGGCTTCCATCTGCTCCCTGGTAACGACTTTTCCATGTTCAGGATTCGTCTCATGGCGGTTCACACCTTTCAGTTTAACCGTTTTTCCGTTGATGTAGTAATAACGTCCGGCAAGGCCAAATTCGTCATCAGAAGCCTTGGTATCTTTAATTTCGACCTTCCGAAACCCGACATAAGTGGAAACCGTTTCAATCGTTTTATTTTTCCTGTCCTTCAATTCCGCAACCAAGGTATACCGATAGGGAAGTTCAGCGGACCATTTATCCGGATTTTTTACAGCTAATGTTGCTTCGATGCTATTCGAAGCATTCGCATCCAACTGTGGAATAATAGCAGACACTTCAGCCCGCTCTACCAAGGTATTTTCATCGCTATACAGTTTATTCTTATACAAGGAATAAACAAGGGTATAACCATCAGCTTTCTTACGGCTCAAATTACGGACGGTACCGGTAATTTTCAGGGCACCATCCTCATAGCGGTCATCCAATGTCGGAATTGCTGCCAGATCACGAATTTGGATTTTGGGTGTTGAAGTCAGTGAGACATCGCGAAATATTCCCGGCAGGCGAAACATATCCTGGGCTTCCAAGAATGATGCATCAGAGCTGCGGTAGACTTCTACCGCCAACACGTTCTCCCCTTCTTTTTTTAAGAAAGGAGAGATATTAAAGGAAGCAAGGTTTCTTGAATTTTTTGAAAAGCCAACATATTTGCCATTCACCCAAAGGTAGAAAAAGGAGTCTACCCCGTCAAAATTGAGAAATACCTCGCGACCGTCCCAATCCTTCGGAACGGTAAAATTACGGCGGTATGAGCCGACTTCATTACGGTATACATAAGTCGTCCAATCTTGTGGTGGCGTACGCATCACCCCTCCACGCCAGTCATCCACCTTCACCTGATGTTGAAAAATCACGCGCTGGTTGGTGTAAATAGGCACACCATATTTTAGGCTGCCATCCTTCTGAATACCGAAGATGTTCCAGCTCATTGGAACAGGTACGAATTCCCAAGCATTGACATCATAGTTAGGATCATAAAAATCTTTTGGTCGTTCTTCCGGTGTCTTTACCCAATGAAACTTCCAGGAACCGTTGAGCGAGCGCCAAAAGTTACTATGCTCGGGAAGTACTTTTCTCGCAGTTTCAACGTTTGAAAAGGAGAAGAACGAAGCGTGTGGCAATTCTTTGTTGAGTGATAATAACTGTGGTGATTCCCATTCATTACCTTTTGGAGATAAGATATCTTCATACTGGAAGCCTGCTATAGGAGCTGTGAATGACTGTCCTGTCGTCGAGGTCGAATGAAGGGACAGCAACGAAGCCAGTAAGGTTGGAAAAATAACGGATTTTCTTAACATCATGTATTTAAGCATTTTAGTTCAGGAAACCAAATGTAACTTCATTTTAGAGGAATAACAAGCAGATTATTAAAGCACTCGATTGCGAAACTTTTTCGATACATAAATAAACAACGGATGATTCAAGGGTCATCTGAAAATCGAAGCAAAAACAAATGCTTTCGGTTTCAGGGAATAAGCAGTATTTTTGGGCGTAGATTTCGCATTAAACAAATAAAAGTTTACGTTTGAAAATATTTTGAAGATTTTCATTTTTCAAAGGGTTACAATTTAGGCATTAAGGTATTAATAGGTGAGTAAATTCAGTAAATCAGTCCTGCTAGAAAATGATGAGCAGATCATTGAAGGCCTCAAACAAGGCAATAGCTTGGCGATAGATAGTATCTATAAACGATATTATCCATCCATAAGCCATATGATACTGCAAAACAATGGAAGTGAGGATGAAGCAAAAGATATCTTTCAGGAGGCTGTAATTGTGCTCTACGATAAAGTTGCCAAAGGTGACTTTGAGCTCAGCAGCAAACTCAAAACATATCTTTACTCGATTTGCCGAAGGCTTTGGCTTAAGCAACTCAATCGTGCTGGTTTTGGCAATAGTGACATTAGCGGTTATGAAGACTCTTTATTTGAGGAAGAAGATTTACAACAGCACCAAGAACTTGAAAAAAAGTTCGATCAAATGGAACTCGCGCTAGAGAAAATGGGGGAACCTTGTAAGACGATCTTACATGATTTCTATATCTTAAACCACTCGATGCAGGACATCTGTGAAAAATTTGGTTATACCAATACAGATAATGCCAAGACTCAAAAATATAAATGCCTACAACGGCTGAAAAAAATATTTTTTTCAACAGATTAAAATTTGAGTAACACCATGGGAACAATGAATCAAAAAGAATTTTTCGAATTGGCTGACCAATATCTGCGCGGGGAATTACCTACAGCGGAAAAAGCGGCGTTCGAATCTTTTTGTGCTGAAAACCCTTCGTATGCTGCCCAATTACAACAACACCGCAACTTTGTTGCCAATATGAAAGAAACTAGCCAAAGGCTCGATTTCAAAAAGGTATTGGCTAACTCAGCCAAGGAATATCATACATCCCAAGGTACGACCGCAAAAGTGGTTCCGATAAAACAATCTACCGTTATATCACTTTGGGAACGGATCAAAGCAAGCTCTTTAGTAGCTGCAGTTGTGGCAGTATTTGCGGTATTTGGCACTTTATGGCTTAGTGGCTATTATAGCAACCTGGAAAAAGCCTCTTCGGATTACAGCGCGTTGCGCCGTGACATGAATAATGTCAAAAAGAACGTCAATGCACATAATGCCGCAATAAAAGATATCAACGATAAAAAGTCGGTTAAAAGTAGCGAAAGCCAATTTGGAGCAACCGGTTTTATGTTGACAACAGATGGCTACGTCGTAACAAACTATCACGTCGTCAGTGGCGCTGATTCCATTTATCTGCAAAATAGTAAAGGGAACTCCTACAAAGCGCAAGTTGTTCATACCGATGCCAGCAAAGATTTAGCAATCCTATATATTGCCGATAAAAACTTCAAAAAGGCCAAAAGCTTGCCTTATACCTTCAAAACGTCTACTTCGGATTTAGGAGAAGATATCTATACAATCGGCTTTCCACGTGATGAAGCAGTATATGGACAAGGATACTTAAGCTCGTCAACAGGTTACGCAGGTGACACGATCGCTTATCAAATATCCGTTCCGGTCAACCCCGGAAACAGCGGTGGCCCCGTATTGGATAGCAGAGGCAATGTGATCGGTATTATCTCCGGTAAACAAAGAGGAATAGACGGTGCTGCTTTTGCCATCAAAACCAAGTCAATCATGAATGCGATTGCTGATATTCCGAGCGACTCATTAACCACGGGCGTAAAAATCAATAAAAAGAATGCTTTGGCAGGTTTACCAAGAACAGAACAGATCAAAAGAATACAAGACTATATTTATATGGTTAAGGTCTATTAAGACTGTATCTTTAATGCTTATAAAAAGGGCGGTACGTAAGTATCGCCTTTTCTTTTTTATCAAACGCTGGTTAAAGGCTGGATCCTGTCATTTTAAGCGACACAAAAGCTTGTCCAACGAACACAGCACCTCAAAAGGAATTCCCGATTCATCTTGTATAGGAACGCTCAAAATGATGTAGTCCAAAAAGAAACAGCAGACTCCGCTGCGTATGACAGCGGAAAAGGAGTATGTGAAAAAAAGGCAAAAATCAAAAAGGGAGTGTCCAAAAAGATAGGACACTCCCTTTTTATATCGGAATTTCACCTAATTGACTATAAATTAGGCTGTGGCGTTGTTCTCAAATAAGGTTTGATCTCCTTAAATCCTTTCGGGAATTTTGCCGGGATATCTTCTGTCTTGATTGCAGGTACAACAATTACGTCTTCTCCATGTTTCCAATCAGCCGGTGTGGCAACCTGATAATCAGCGGTGAGTTGCAATGAATCTATCACCCGCAAGATCTCATCAAAATTACGGCCAGTAGATGCGGGGTAAGTCAAGGTCAATTTTATCTTTTTATCTGGGCCAATAATGAACACCGAACGTACAGTAGCCGTTACCGAAGCATTCGGGTGAATCATATCGTAAAGCTCAGAAATATGATGATCTTCATCGGCAATAACCGGAAAATTCACTTCCGTCTGCTGTGTTTCATTGATATCCTTGATCCAGTTCAAATGATCATTTACATTGTCTACGCTCAACGCGATTGCTTTGACACCCCTTTTGTCAAATTCAGATTTCAATTTCGCCGTACGCCCCAGCTCAGTTGTACATACAGGTGTATAGTCAGAAGGATGTGAGAAAAATACCACCCAGCTATCTTTAATATAATCGTGAAAATCTATTTCACCGATAGTCGTTTGCGCTTTAAAATTTGGCGCTTCGTCTCCTAATCTTAAACTCATAATCTTATGTTTTAAATATGTTCAAAACCACATACTCTACAAATATAGTAGATTAAATTTAGCAAACAAATAATTCCCTACTTTTTTAGATTCAGATGAAAAAACAGAACTTATATACTATGCAAGCATAATATATATTTTGTATATTTGATTATAAGCGAGCGACTTTCAAATTGCCTTGAGAAACAGGGCCAAGGATACAACGTAAAATATTTTTGCTTCAAGGCTAGTTGTTCACGTAGGACTGAAGGAGTACATTACTGGAGAAATAAAGTTATAGACCATAAAATTGAGATATCATGAACTTTGAATTAAGCGAAGAACATAAAATGATCCGTGATGCAGCACGGGAGTTTGCTCAGGAACTAAAAGCAGGTGTCATACAACGGGATGAAGAAGCCCAATTTCCAACAGATTTTGTCAGACAAATGGCCGAACTTGGATTTATGGGTATCATGACCCCAGAGGCCTACGGCGGTGCCGGCATGGATACACTGGCCTATGTACTGGTATTGGAAGAAATTGCCAAAATTGATGCATCTGCGGCCGTTATTGTTTCAGCACATAATTCGTTGGTGCTTTATGGACTCAACGCCTACGGAACTGAAGAGCAAAAACAAAAGTATCTGGTTCCACTTGCCAAGGGAGAGAAACTGGGTGCATTTGCACTTTCGGAACCTGAGGCTGGCTCGGACGCTTCCTCGCAACATACAATAGCCGAAGACAAAGGCGACCACTATCTATTGAATGGCACGAAGAACTGGATTACAAACGGTGGTCACGCCGATATCTACCTCGTTATTGCACAGACTCATCCAGAAAAAGGTCATAAAGGAATCAATGTGTTGATTGTCGAAAAGGGATTACCGGGTTTCACCATTGGGCCAAAGGAAAATAAATTGGGAATTCGAAGTTCAGACACACATTCCTTGCTATTTTCGGATGTTAAAGTTCCAAAGGAAAACCGTATCGGTGAGGATGGTTTTGGATTTAAATTTGCCATGAAAACCCTTGATGGAGGCCGAATAGGCATCGCGGCGCAAGCCTTGGGTATTGCCGCCGGCGCTTACAATCTGGCACTTGCCTACGCCAAGGAACGCAAAACATTTGGAAAACCCATTTCAGAACATCAGGCTATCCAATTTAAACTGGCCGATATGGAAGTCGATATCGAAACGGCCCGACTGTTGACCTATAAGGCTGCATGGACCAAAGATCAGGGACTGCCGTATGGAAAGGAGGCCGCAATGGCCAAGCTTCATGCCTCTGAGGTAGCCATGAAACATACCGTCGAAGCTGTTCAGGTCCACGGTGGTTACGGTTATGTGAAAGAATATCATGTAGAAAGACTAATGCGTGATGCCAAAATCACCCAGATCTATGAGGGTACATCCGAGATACAACGGCTGGTCATTGCGCGGGAAATCTTGCGGTAAGAACGTACAGCATTGCTTAGCATAAAAAAATTCAGTTCGCATTTAAAGAAACGGACTGATTTTTTTTATTGGTTATTCAATTTACTATCTATCATCGATAGGTACTGATAATCCTGAAAAGAAAAACTCGCCGTCTCAGCCATCGCCAAATTTAAGAGGAGCTTTGCTTTACGCAATAAATTATGCTGTTCTTCACCCTGTACATTCAACCCATCAAAGAAGAAGGTCAATGCCAGTGGATGTAGTTGCTGTCCTTGCAATTCTTCTCTTGAATAGGATGTAAGTTCATCGTCAGAGAGCTGCAGATAAAAATTGCGATCTTTGTCAAAAAACTTTTGATAGGCATCTGCAAATAAAGCGGGGTCACTGGGTTCGGCAAAAGCATCATATCCTTCGATCCAAATACGAAGAAATTTTCCGATATCTTCAACCCAACGCACCATTAAATCTTTTTTAAAACTTACTCCCATTTTGAAATCTATTATCGGATCTGTCCATTGCCACGGACAATCCATTTTTCTGTTACCAATTTTTCCAGTGCAAAGGGACCACGTGCGTGCAATTTTTGCGTTGAAATACCTATTTCAGCCCCCAGTCCAAATTCCCCACCGTCCGTAAAACGCGTCGAAGCATTTGCATAGACTGCTGCAGCGTCCACTTCATTCAAAAACCGTTCAATAGCCAACTCATTTGAAGACACAATACACTCCGAATGTTTTGAAGAATACTTTTCGATATGCTCCAATGCTTCGTCCAATCCATTGACTGTTTTTATCGAACACTTCAAATCTAGAAATTCTCTTCCAAAATCCGCTTCTTCCGCCGCCACTAAATTTGAAAATCCATGCTGCTCCAATAGCTCAAATGCAAAAGGATCGGCGAAAACTTCCACGCCGGCATGCTCAAAATAAGGTGCCAGTTTAATTAAAAACTCTGGTGCCACCTGCTGATCCACTAAAACTGTATCCAAAGAATTGCAGACTGACGGTCTGGAGATCTTTGCATTGGCGACAATTTTTGCTGCCATTTCGAGATCGGCAGTTTGATCCACATAGGTATGACATACTCCTGCACCAGTTTCAATCACCGGAACTTTCGCATTTGCCCGTACAAAATTTATCAGGGATTGTGAGCCTCGCGGAATAATAATATCCACATATTTAGTTGCCTCCAGCAATTCAGACACATGTTTGCGATCGACCGGTAATAATTGTACGATATCTTTTGGTATCTCCTGCTCTTCGAGGACAGCATAAATGACCTCCAGCAAGGCCACATTTGTATAGAGCGCATCAGAACCACCCCGCAACAGACAAACATTCCCAGATTGTATGCAAAGGGCTGCGACATCAATTGTCACATTTGGACGGGATTCATAGATCACACCAACCACACCAAGAGGCACGGTAATTTTCTCTATTTCCAGTCCATTGGGCAGCACTTTCTTCAGCAACAGCTGATCCGTCGGGTCTGCCAAATCAGCAATCTGCTTTACACTATCGGACAGCGCTCTCAAACGATCACTATTCAGTAGAAGACGGTCTTTTTTGGGATCTTCATCGTCCATACGATCCAGATCCATTTTATTAGCCTTCAGGATCGGCGCTTCTTCTTCAATAAGAGCAGCAGCAATCGCATCTAATGTTTTCTTTTTACCTTCTGGAGAAAGCTGCTGCAAGAACTGTTTTGCCTTCGTTGCCGCCTTCAGTTGTTCAATTATTGTTTCACTCATAACAACACGATATCATTTGCATGCGCAATTTCTAAATTCTTTTTACTGGACTGGGATAACAAGGATGAATCCATTTTCGCCCGGGCCACAGCCACCGTCAGACCTTCGAGGTTCACAATATTCAGCACCTCCCCCTTCTCAAAATGTTCAACAATACGGGTTACCCCAACAGCCAATAAGCTTTTATGTTTTAATAAAGCCTCTTCGGCTCCACGATCAATCATCAATTCACCCTTAATTAAGCTTCCGCTCGCTAGCCATTTTTTTCGTGAAGAGATCTTTTTACTCTCAGGCAAGCACAAGGTACCCGTCTCATGTTTGATGGCTTTTGTGATTGCATCTTCGGTCTGCATGCTAAAAATAACCACCCCGATCCCCATCTGATTGGCAAGCCGTGCAAAATTCAGTTTTGAGGTCATACCACCTAATCCGACGGCAGATTTATCTTTCCTTGCCAATCCCAGAATATTCCGGTCAATGGTCTCAATAGTTTCTATAATTTTATTATTCGCATCCAATACCCCCGGAACAGAAGTACTAAACAATAATTTTTCAGCTCCAAATCCAACAGCAATAAGTGTTGCTAGTTCGTCGTTATCCGAAAACTTCAGCTCTTTATTGCTCACCACATCATTTTCATTGGCTACAGGGATAACATTGTTGCGCCACAGTTCCTCATAGGTATTCTTTAACTGCAGGAACTGATCCCTATTGGAAAAATGATGTCGCTCACATAAGCTTTGTGCCAATGAAATCTTAAAAGGCCTGAAATAGGTGGAATACGTATTAATCAATATCGGATTCCCAATGGCAGCTGCGGCTTTCCGCTCGGACAGCGTGCCTGTGTAACTGGGGAGAAAACGCTTGCCGGCAGCAACAGCACCCGAAGATACCAGGACAATATTGTACTTCCTCTGTAAAGAAGCGATCTGCCTGGCAATCTCCAAAACAATACGTTCATCAACTTCTCCCTCTTTCGTGGTAATAGAAGCCGATCCAAATTTGACAACGAGAATAGGCTTTTTCATTGTAAGTATGCTTTAGTTTAGATTAAAGCTCTAATTTAGTGAGAAGAATTTGATTTTTGCAAAATATGTTAATATTTGAACAATATAGCGCAATAAAATACCAGACCTTTCTGTCCAAAAAAACAGCTTACATGACGAATACATGGAAGATGTTTTAAAATAATATAGACTCTCAAAGAATAAATAGCTGAAATAAGCTGTGGAGAAATTCCGGTAAAGAAAACTGTCCAACCTTATTGGACAGCCTTCTTTTAAAGCAATTGTATCTTTACGATGAAAAGCGCTCTTCGTAGAGCTTCTCCAAAGAGAACATTTCGTCACGGTATTTTGCTGCTTCCAAGAAGTCCATTTCTTTTGCCGCTTTATCCATTTTCTTCCGCACATTGTCGATCGCTTTCTTCAGATCTTTCTCGCTCAGGTACTGCATGACTGGGTCCGCTGCAATAACCTGTGTAGGGTCTGGCTCAACGTAAATCTTCTGTTCAACGCCTGAAAAATCAGCAACAGAGGTCTGTTCCAGGATCTCTTCCCTGGTCTTACCAACCGTGCGTGGCGTAATACCATGTTCTATATTATAGTTCATCTGCTTATCCCGGCGCCGGTTGGTTTCGTCTATCGTGACACGCATACTATCCGTCATTTTATCAGCGTACATAATAACCCGCCCTTTATCATTCCGGGCAGCACGTCCGATGGTTTGGATCAGCGAACGCTCCGAACGTAAAAACCCTTCTTTATCAGCGTCGAGAATAGCTACAAGTGTGACTTCAGGCAAATCCAATCCCTCCCGAAGCAAATTCACTCCCACCAATATATCAAATTCACCCAAGCGTAATCCCCTTAAAATCTCCACACGTTCCAAGGTTTTAATTTCGGAGTGTATATAACGTACTTTCAGATTCAGCTTGGTCATGTATTTGGACAGCTCCTCCGCCATCCGTTTGGTTAGGGTCGTAGCCAAGACACGCCCCCCTTCCTTGATTGTTTTATCGACCTCCTCCAAGAAATCATCGACCTGATTGATCGCCGGACGAACCTCAATAACAGGATCCAATAAGCCTGTCGGACGGATCACCTGCTCAACAACAATACCTTCTGTCTGCTGCAATTCATAGTCTCCGGGAGTAGCTGAAACATAAATGGTCTGATTGGTCAGCGATTCAAACTCCGGAAAATTGAGCGGTCTATTGTCCAATGCTGCCGGCAATCGAAAACCATGCTCCACCAAAGATACTTTTCGAGACCGGTCACCGCCATACATAGCCCGTAGCTGAGGCAGGGTAACATGACTTTCATCAATAACAAGTAGGTAGTCTTCAGGAAAATAATCCAGCAAACAGAAGGGACGCATACCCGGTTTTCTACCATCAAAGAAGCGTGAATAATTTTCTATTCCTGAACAATAGCCCAGTTCACGCATCATTTCAAGATCATAATTCACCCGCTCTTCCAGACGTTTGGCCTCTAGCATAAGTCCTTCCTCTTCCAACTGTGTCTTACGCTGCATCAATTCATCTTGAATGGCCCAGATGGATTCCTTGAATTTTTCCTTCGGCGTAACGAAAAGGTTCGCGGGAAAAAGCGCCAAATCTTCCATTTTATTCAAGGTTTTACCGGATACCGGGTCGATCTCACTCAATTCATCAATCTCATCCCCAAAAAATGAAATACGTATTGCAAAATCCAGATAAGCTGGATATACATCAACTGTATCCCCTTTCACACGAAATGTACCACGTTTAAATTCAGTTGTTGTTCTGGAATAGAGTATCTCGACCAATTTATGCAAAAAAGCATTCCGGGTGATTGTCATCCCTACACCAAAACGAAAAATTGACCGCGAGAAATCCTCAGGATTCCCCATACCATAAATACAGGACACCGAAGAGACCACAACAATATCCCGTCGTCCGGACATCAGTGAAGAAGTCGTTGCCAATCGCAACTTTTCGATTTCCTCATTGATAGCCAAGTCTTTTTCAATGTAGGTATTCGTTGAAGCGATAAATGCTTCCGGTTGGTAATAATCATAATAAGAAACAAAATAGTTGACCGAATTATTCGGGAAGAACTGTTTAAATTCGCCATACAGCTGCGCTGCCAATGTTTTATTATGACTTAATATCAGGGTAGGCTTTTGGGTTTCTTGAATTACATTGGCTACAGTAAATGTTTTACCGGATCCCGTAACCCCCAAGAGCGTCTGATATTGCTCGCCCTGCTCAACACCTGCTACCAATTCTTTGATTGCCTCTGGCTGATCACCCGTCGGTCTATACTCTGATGTCAATTCAAATCTCATACAATTCCTATTTCTTAAAGAAGACTATTTTGACCTTTCGGTACACATCACAGCAGGAGCTTCACTGAATTTCTGCTAAAAAAGTCCTTCACACTAACACCATGATGTAATCTACTGACGCTGCGATTTTGCAGTATACGGTCCAGGCCCATATTTTAGATGGTCTTCATACAAATTTACTAATTTTTTTACCATTTTATATCAAACTATAATTATGCTGAAGATGTTATTACTTTCAGTTGATTATTTACTATCTTTAGCTTTAACTGAACTAGCACGCACGTCATGGTCACTATTCTATCTACCCAAAACAGCATTGCAAATCATTTTATTGCAGAATTGAGAGATGTCACGATTCAGCGTGACCGCATGCGCTTCCGTCGGAACCTGGAGCGACTCGGAGAAGTATTTGCTTATGAGATCAGCAAAACCATGGCATTTAAACCTGTTGAAGTTGAAACACCATTGGGCGTCGCCAAAACACATCTATTAATGGAACAACCGGTATTGGCGACCATTCTGAGAGCCGGACTTCCCTTCCATCAAGGCTTATTAAATATCTTTGACCAAGCAGACAACACCTTTATCGCGGCCTATCGGCACACCAAAAAGAGTGGTGAGTTTGAAGTTCATAAAGAATATGTAAATACCCCCAATTTAGATAATAGAACGGTCATCATCGTCGACCCGATGCTGGCAACCGGAAAGAGCCTCGTCTTATGCTGCAAAGATCTACTGGCTGAATACGAGATTAAAGAGCTTCATATTGTTGCAGCAATTGCTTCGGAAGAAGGGTTAAACCATGTCAAGGCTTTCGTTCCTACTGCGCATATCTGGGTAGGCGATGTCGACCACGAATTGACAACAAAAGCCTATATTGTTCCCGGTCTTGGCGATGCAGGAGATCTGGCCTATGGTGAAAAACTTCATTAATGTGGATAATTATTTAAAATTAAATTAACACTCAGCTCATTGAAATTCAGTAAATTTATGTCAATGATGAAGTTTAATTTTTTTATATCTAATTTATACCACTATGAGATGGCAAAAATACAATGGCGAATCCATTCGCTCCACGATTTTCGATGCTGTTGAGGAAGTCATTAAACGAGAAGATGCCCTCGGGAACAAGCTCAAGGTTTATATCGGTACCGATTCCCAAGTAAAGAGAGGAATCATCGACTTCGCCACCGTCATCGTCTTTCTCAGGGAACATAAAGGTGGATTTATGTTTATCCAACGGGACAAAAGGCATCACCGGATGAGTATTAAAGAACGGATGCTACTCGAAGTCCAAAAATCCATCGACATCGCCTACCAACTCTGCCCCCTCCTCGAAAAACACAAAGTAGACCTCGAAGTCCACGCCGACATCAACACCAATCCAAATTTTCAGTCAAATGTTGCCCTCAAAGAAGCCATGGGATATATTATGGGTATGGGTTTTGTATTTAAGGCCAAACCGGAGTCGTTTGCGAGTACCAATTGCGCCAATAAACAGGTGCAGTAGTTGATTTTTGGGCAGACTTTGTATCTTTAGGTGTAATTTTTAACACAGCAGATGCAGGATTTTTTTCAGCAGATTGCCAGTCAATTTGCCCAGACCACTTGGCTCGAATGGTTAGGTACACTAACCGGATTCCTTTGTGTTTATCTGGCCGCAAAGCAGAATATATGGAACTGGCCCATTAGCATCATCAGCGTGGTGTCCTATGCCATTCTGTTTTATGATGCAAAGCTCTATGGCGATACCGTATTACAATTTTATTTTCTATTCACGGCAGTGTATGGCTGGTATTACTGGCTTAAACGAAAGGAAGAAAAAAAGAAACCCATTGTTAAAGCCAATAAAAAACAGCTGATGCTAATCGTGCTCGCGATCATCTGTTTGACAGCCCTAATAGGTTACCTCTTGGACAATAAGACGAATTCCGATGTCCCCTATATCGATGCATTCTGTACCGCTGTTAGCTTTGTAGCCCAATTTCTAATGACGAGGAAAGTACTTCAGAACTGGCTTCTCTGGGTTTTTGTCGATATCTGCTATATTCCATTGTATATACACAAAGAGCTTATGCTAACAGCTGTACTGTATCTCGTATTCGCCATTATTGCCTGGAATGGCTACCGTGACTGGCAAAAAACCTATAAAAATTTTGCGTAATATTGCCTATCAAAAAGATAGATGTGGGAAAAGAGTTAATAAAAATTGCCGTCGTAGGCCCCGAGTCTACAGGAAAGTCAACCATGGCACAGTATCTCGCTGAAAAATTTCAAACGGTCTGTGTTCCGGAATATTCGCGCTATTACTGTCAGAGCCTCAATAATAAATATACATTGCAGGATGAGGTCAACATGTTTTATGGACAGGTTGCTTTGGAAGAAGCACTCCTCCCTTTGGCAAAGGATAACATCCTGATCTGTGACACCACTTTTATGACCGTGAAAATCTGGTCTGACTATCTATTCAAGCATACCCCAAAAGAAGTCACTGACAAGATCCGACAACATCCCTATGATCTCTACTTACTGATGGATATCGACCTTCCCTGGCAGGACGATCCCTTAAGAGATTTTCCGGAGCAACGAGAATACTTTATGAAGGTGTGGAAAACAGAATTAAATGCTGTCAATGGTCAATATCACATTATCTCAGGCGAGGGACAGCAGCGACTGGAAAATGGCTTAGCAGCTGTTAACGATTTTCTGACATTGATTTGAGACAAGCACCTTGACGAAGCAGCCTTTTACAGCTATATTTGTACTTGTAAAGTATACCTTTAGTGCAATGAACAAGAAAATTAAAATGTAACTAAAAGCTGTACGCTACCGAATTAAATTAGAATATTAACATTTTACTTAAGAAATAATGTATCCAGAATATTTAGTAGCTCCAATGCGTCAAGAGTTAGTTGATGCGGGATTCGAAGAATTAAAAACTCCAGAAGCAGTTGATACTGCAATCGCTTCAGAAGGAACCGTTTTTGTGGTTGTCAACTCCGTTTGTGGTTGTGCGGCAGCAAATGCACGTCCCGCAGCAAAAGCAGCTGTAAAAAATGAAAAACATCCGGCAAAATTAGTTACTGTTTTCGCAGGTATGGAAACTGATGCTGTTAACACAGCACGTAACTACATGTTGCCTTACCCTCCATCTTCTCCAGCAATGGCATTGTTCAAAGATGGTAAATTGGTACACATGATTGAAAGACATATGATTGAAGGTCGCCCGGCACAAATGATTGCTGACAATTTAGTTGCAGCATTTGACGAGTACTGCTAATCACGTATTTTGATTTTTGAATTAAAACGGCTATCCGAATTATTTGGATAGCCGTTTTTGTAAACCCCATCATATACTTTACGATATTCCAACCAGTTCATATTTCAAAGAAATACCCTCTCGCTTTATAAATACTTTTTTTATTTTTAGGATATGAGAAAATTTTCAGTTATCGTTTTCCTCCTTTCCATGATCTTCCTTGCCTGTTCCCCTCAAGAAAAGGTAGACCTGATAGTATACAATGCCCAAGTGTATACCGTTGATTCCAGCTTCAGCGTAGCACAGGCATTTGCAGTTAAGGACGGTAAATTTATTGCCATAGGATCAGACGAAGAGATTCAACGAAAGTATAAAGCCAAAGAAAAAATAGACGCTGAGGGAAAAGCGATCTATCCCGGATTCTACGATGCACACGCGCATCTATTTGATGAAGCCGAACTGATGGATCAGGCTGATCTCAGCGGCGCGGATTCTTTCGAAGAATTGATTCAACGGGTTAAAAGTTATCAGCAAAAAAATCCCAATAAAACCTGGCTCATCGGCGGTGGCTGGGACCAAAATCGCTGGAAAGACAAATCCTTTCCCACAAAAGAACTACTGGATAAAGCTTTCCCAGATATACCAGTGTACCTGATACGGGTAGATTATCACGCCGCTGTGGTAAACTCCAAAGCTTTAGAATGGGCCAAATTGACAAGCATTCCCATTATTCATGGTGGCGTTGTCGGTGGAAGTAACAATACACCGAATGGTCTTTTGATCGACAATGCAATGGATCTGGTCAACAAAACAATCCCGGTACCCCATGAAAAAGAGTACCTGAGAATGTTAAAGCGAACCCAGGACTCGTTGCTTTCTGTGGGACTTACTTCCATTGTGGATGCCGGTTTATCAAAAGAAAGACTAGACCTCTTAAAAAAATACTACCAGGATGGGGAATTGAAATTTAGGGATTATGCTATGATCCTTGGCAATCCGCAGAATATCTCCTCATTTATAGCGCAGGGCTTTTATGAAACGGATCGTTTAGAAATCAAATCATTCAAATTACTTGCAGATGGCGCATTAGGCTCAAGGGGCGCCTGCCTCCTCGCTCATTATCATGATGCACCTACACATGGATTCTTATTGCATAGCCCACAGGAATATGAAAACATGATCAAAGCGATTGCAGCCAGTAATTTCCAGGCGAATACCCATGCGATCGGTGATTCAGCCAACCGTATTATACTGAACATCTATGGTAAATACTTACAGCCGCATACAGACCGTAGATGGCGCATTGAGCATGCGCAGATTATCTCGCCAGTAGATTTCGATAAATTCCGAAAATTCCAGATTATACCCTCTGTACAACCTACCCACGCCACATCGGATATGTACTGGGCAAAAGACCGTCTAGGTGAAGAACGGATGAAAGGAGCCTATGCTTACAAACATCTATTGAAGGAGTATGGTAAACTCGCTCTGGGAAGTGATTTCCCGGTTGAACATTTCAATCCGCTATACGGCTTTCACGCAGCCGTGGCCCGTGTCGATAAAAAAGGATATCCAAAGCAGGGCTTCCAGATGCAGGACGCCATCAGTCGGGAAGATGCATTGCGCGGAATGACCATCTGGGCAGCATACTCCTGCTTTCAGGAGAAAAAACGGGGAAGCATAGAAGCCGGCAAAGACGCTGATTTTGTTATCCTCGAGCACGACATCCTCAAAATACCGAATGAGCAGCTGCGAAACGTAAAAACAATGCGGACGGTGATTGCTGGAGAAACTGTTTTCAATAGACAACAATAATAGTTTCACACACACGGAGCTTCACTCATCCCCTAGAAAAGTACAATTCAAGGTATAATAGTGAAAATCTACAATAATTTTTATTTTTACGAATATTTCGTATATTTACGATATAAACATAATTTTATGAAATATTCATTATCCTTCTTATTATCGCTGACGATACAGATTCTATTTGCTCAAGAAAATTCGCCAGCAATAGCTAAAGTACATTACGAATTCAAACACATTAATGACACCACGCAACGTGATCAATTTATTCGCGACGAAACGATCACTTACCTTAATCAACAGGCCAGTTACTATACCTCATACTCCACAAATCGTATGCAGGATGAAGTCAAAAAACAGATGGATGCCCCCTCCTTTGACGGGAATATAACTATCCAGACACGAACAACTCCTTTAGGGGCATCGTATTTACTAGATGTCAACAACAACAAAATGACAGAATTGATATCCGTTGCTGGGGACAAATTTGCTATACCTCAAACTTACCCAGCTCAAGAATGGGAAGTATTAGGGGATCATAAGGAGATCGGAGGATACAGTTGTCAAAATGCAAAAACAACTTTCAAAGGTCGCACCTATGAAGTATGGTTTACGACAGAGCTGCCATTTCCTTACGGACCTTGGAAACTTCATGGACTACCAGGACTCATTTTGGATGCAAGGGATTCAAAAAACGAGGTCATTTTTGCATATGCTGGATTTGATAAACTGGAAGACAGCAAAGTACAGGTGGCGCTACCACAAGGCGTGATTACAACCTCACTAGAGGAAGTTCAAAAAATCGAAGCTGCATTTAAAGCAAATCCCCAGGCCTATATGAACGCTCAATCGGCAAAGAGTCGAAGTATCAGTGTAGGTTCTAGCAATGCCATTACTGTTAAAAGCGGTTCAAGCGCTGGTATGAAAACAGGAGATGGTGGTATGGATGTCTCTAGGATCAAAAGTTTTAATATACGGAAAGATGAACTATATAAGCCTTCTAAAGTCACCAATAATCCGATTGAGCTAATACCTTAATGAAAGTACCTATATGTTTACTTTTAATCACTTGGTTTGGGCAAATTTGTTTTGCCCAACAAATGATTAGTGGGAAGGTACAAGAAGCAAATACACAGAAGCCAATACCTTTCGCAAGTGTAAATATCCTGTCTGAAAATAAAATCGTCGCTTTTAAAACGACTGATAAGGAAGGACGGTTTATGATGCAACTTTCTAAAGAATATACCACCGTCTACCTGCAGATCCACCATCTTACTTACGAAAAATTCGAACAGCAAATTGACAAAAAGTCGACCGATCTCCGGATTGTCTTAACCCCCAAAACCAATCTATTAAAAGATGTCGTAGTCAAGAGTAAACCCAAAGTAAGTCGTTCCAATGACACCATTTCTTATGATGTAGGTTCTTTCGCTAAGGAAGAGGATCGAAATATCGGAGATATCATCAAACGCCTACCCGGTATGGAGGTAACAGAATCCGGCTTAATAAAATATCAGGACAAAACGGTTTCCAAACTTTACATTGACGGTGATGATCTGTTAGAAGATCGTTACGGAATAGGCACACGAACAATTCCGCACAGAATGGTCAAAGACATTCAGGTCCTCGACAACCATGAACACTATAAAGTACTTAAAAACAAAAGATTTACAGACGATGTAGCAATTAACCTTGTCATCAAAGAAGATGCTAAGTTAAAGTTAACCGGACAGGCTAAAATAGCTGCTGGTACTCCCAATAACTATGACCCCGAGCTAAACACAATCCTTTTTAACAAAAAAGTTAAAATGCTGAATGTACTCAGTGCAAATAACATCGGTAGGGATCTTTCTGGTGATGTCGTAGGCAATAACCAGTCATCTTTACTCGCAAAGTTTGGCGCTTCCGCTATTCACAACCTCCTTGCAACAAGTACAACTGGAGCTCCCAATATTCCAAAAAACAACTATTACTTTAACAATACAGGTTCCCTCAACACTAATAATCTATATAATTTCAAAAACAGATGGCAATTGAAATCAAATATTCAGTTACTATTTGATAAAGAAAGACAGAATAACGCTGCTAGTACACGATATTTACTCGATGGAGGTGATGTATCCTTTGAAGAACAAAATGGCATCAGAGCAGAGAAATGGCTGGGTGTGGCAAGACTCTCTGCATCTGTGAATACAGAAAAAAAATACATCAGCGAAATACTTTCCTTTGAATATGAAAAAAAAGATATAAAAGCCCTATTAACAAACTCGACCAGTAAAATTGACCAATTTCAAAAACACCATATCAAAGGAGTCAGCAACCAGTTCAGTTATATACCACAATTAAAAAACAACGATATTATAGCAGTTAATTGGACATTAAACTATGGAAATAAACCACAATCTCTACAGATTTATCCAGGTGTTTTTTCTGAAATATTGAATGACAGCATTCCATACAAAAGTACCACTCAGCAGATCGAGGTTCCCTCATTTTTCACTGAGGTTTCGACAGGTTACCACTTCAATAAAAGTAAGATCAAACAGCATTATCAGATCGGTTTCAATACCGACCGCCAACATTTTACTTCATTGTTATATCTTCAAGATAATGAGCAGATAGATAGAAGACCGCGCCAGAATACGAGCAACGATCTGCACTGGAGCAGATCTCAAGTGTTCATTACACCACAATATGACTGGAAAAACGATCGCTTCGAGGCTCACCTTGATATCCCGATCACTTATCTGATCACCCAATATAAAGATAATACACAGGTTTTGGACATTTCAAAAAATTCATGGTTGATCAACCCCGGCCTAAAAGCGCGTTGGCGAGTCTCCCAAGAAGATTATCTCCAATTTGCTTATCAATATAGCCAGGACATTGGGAATATTGAAGACGTATTCCATGGAGCGGTACTGCGCAATTATAGGATGCTTAGCCAAAACAATGCTGCGCTGAATGAATCCCAAAAACATGCTTTTAATCTCAATTACAATCTGGGGCGTACATTGAAAGTATTATTCGCTAATGCAGGAATCAGCTATTCCAGGCTTTCATCCAACACGATGTTATCCTCAATTATAAAAGACGATATCACAGAGAATATATTGGTTAATATGGACAACCTGCAAGAACATTGGTCCTCACAAATTGGGTTTGATAAATATATATTTCCTTTGGCAAGTACGCTCAAGTTAAAAGGCAGTATGGCCTATTCCCGATTCAATCAATTACTAAACAGTAGTGTTGTTCCCATAAAAAGCATCAATTACACGCTCCAACCTAGTTTAGAAGCAAAAATATTCAAATCATATAATATATCTTATACAGGTACTCTCAATTGGAATAGAAGCAAGCAACAAGGGAAAGACCATCTGATTCGGAATAAAACAACTATGATGACACATAACTTAGGTTTCCCTATAAGCCCTTTTAAAAATGGCTTTATACGTGTAAACATACGTAACCTCTCCACTTTCCAGACGAATATGAAGAATGCGAGTTATACCTTTATAGACGTTTTTGCACGTTATCGATTGAACAAATGGAAAACTGACTTTGAATTGGATATGAGCAATTTGACGAATATAAAAAATTATCGGACCTACATGACAACAGCCAATATGATTTCCCAAAATGAATTTGAACTACGGGGAAGAACAATTTTACTACGCGCTGTCTTTAATCTTTAGGCCTTAAATGCACTTGAAACCAGCATTTTTAAAAAAAGCAGCGGTCAAAGGTAATTACTTACAAAGTTCGACCAGGATAAGATGATCCATAAAAAGGCCCGGGTGAAATATTCACCCGGGCCTTTTATATATTAATATGGAAACAATTTTTGCTTTTCCAAGAAGTCTAACTGTTTAGCACGCTATTATTGCATATCAAATAAATGCTTTTCAGCATGGTAGGACGAACGTACCAATGGTCCTGATTCAACATACTTAAATCCCATTTCCAAACCAATTTTTTGATATTTTTCAAATTGAGCTGGTGTGATAAATTCAATAACGGGATGGTGTGCTTTTGTAGGCTGCAAATACTGACCGAGCGTCAAAATATGAACACCAACATTATATAAGTCCTGCATGGCCTCGATTACATCTTCTTCCGTTTCGCCAAGACCAAGCATAATACCAGACTTCGTACGAAGACCTGCTTCCGAAATCCGACGCAAACATTCTAAAGAACGATCATATTTAGCCTGGATACGTACTTCCCTTGTCAGACGGCGTACAGTTTCCAAGTTATGTGAAACGACCTCAGGACGAACCGCAATGACACGATCCAGATTGTCCCATTGCCCTTTAAAATCTGGCAATAGCGTTTCCAAGGTTGTCTCGGGGCTCTCTCTACGGATGGCATTAATCGTTTCCGCCCAAATCGTCGAACCACCATCTTTCAAATCATCACGGTCAACAGAAGTGATGACACAATGTTTGACCTGCATCAGCTTCACTGAGTTTGCGACCCTGTTAGGCTCATCCAAATCGACCGCCAGAGGACGACCTGTTGCCACAGCACAAAACGAACATGAACGTGTACAGATATTACCTAGTATCATGAAGGTCGCTGTTCCAGCCCCCCAACACTCACCCATATTTGGGCAATTTCCACTCTCACAAATCGTATGCAATTTATGTTCATCTACAAGACTTCTGACATGTCTATACTCTTTACCAACAGGCAATTTGACACGCAACCAATCGGGCTTGCGTTGTGCAGGAGTTGCCGGAATAACTGGAAGTTCAATCATACAACAAAGTTAAGGATTAAAAATGTAATTTTTATCCGGCAATTTGTTGGATTTATATCATAAAAACTTATCGAATGACGGCAATAATAGAATAATGAAACAAAAATTAGGATATTTGTGTTGATTATCTATTGATCTAAATACTATACTATGCGATTGAGTCAATCCTTATCCCTTTTATTGCTTGGGGGAACTTGCATTTTCGGTGCACAGGCCCAAACTAATTTTGATCTAATACCCAAGCCATCCAAGGTGACCGTAGCGACCGGAATATATAACATCCCAACGCAGCTCTCCGTTATTGTTTCAGACGATTTTCAGGCTGCGGCGCAATTGCTTACCGAGCATCCCGCAATCAAAGGCTTAACCTTTGAGGTGCTAAAGAAAAATAAAAAAACTCCAAAAGAAGGTTTTCGTATTATTAAAGCTGTTGATGCAGACAACTTGAGCAAAAATGCGTATTCGATTCAAATTGATGAAAAAGGTCTTCTGCTTAAAGCCTGGGATACGCCGCAGGTCATCAATGGGATTTATACCTTGATTCAGTTGGGTTACCTACAGACTGACCCCAGCCAAATAGCATTTGCAACAATCGTCGATGAACCTCGTTTTTCTTACCGCGGGCTTCATTTGGATGTTTCCCGTCATTTTATGCCGCTCTCTTTCGTGAAGAAATATATCGACGTCATGGCCATTTATAAGTTCAATAACTTTCACTGGCACCTGACAGATGGCGCCGGATGGCGATTGGAAATTAAAAAATATCCGGAATTAACACAAAAGGCTGCCTGGCGTACACATGCGCATTGGAAAGATTGGTGGAACAATGGCCGTCAGTATGTAGAAAAAGGAAATCCGAATGCAAGTGGCGGCTTTTATACACAGGAAGAAGCGCGTGAACTGGTAGACTACGCTGCTCGAAAAGGCATCAATGTCATTCCTGAAATAGAAATGCCCGGACACTCGGAAGAAGTACTGGCCGTGTATCCCGAACTCTCCTGTTCGGGTAAACCCTACAGCCAGGGTGAATTTTGCATCGGCAATGAAAAGACTTTTGAGTTCTTAAAAAATGTACTGGATGAAGTACTCACCATATTCCCTTCCCAATACATCCATATTGGCGGGGACGAAGCCGAAAAGAAACATTGGGAAAAATGTCCAAAAGACCAGGCCCTGATGCAAAAGGAAGGTTTAAAATCAGTAGATGAATTACAAAGCTATGCCATCAAGCAAATGGATTTATACCTGCAATCAAAAGGCCGAAAGCTTATCGGCTGGGATGAAATCTTGCAAGGCGGTCTGACTGAAGGTGCCACGGTCATGAGCTGGCGCGGCGAAGACGGAGGAATAAATGCGGCAAATGCCGGCCATGATGTCATTATGACTCCCGGTTCACACCTGTATTTTGATTCTTATCAGACCGATCCAAGGACACAACCCGAAGCAATTGGCGGATACCTAACCCTCGATAAGGTATATTCTTATGATCCTATTCCAAACGCGATACAAGCGGACAAGGCGAAACACATCCTTGGTGCACAAGCTAATATTTGGACAGAATATGTACCGACGACAGAGCACGTTGAATATATGGTATTTCCGCGAGCATTAGCGTTATCCGAAGTCAATTGGACCGCAAAAGATGCAAAAAGCTGGCCGAACTTTCAACGCAGAATACAATCACATTATAAATTGCTACAGGAGCTGAATCTGAACTATTATCGTCCATCATTCAATGTTGCTTATACAGCGTCTTATAATGCAATTAAAAACAACAACAAAATTACACTTACAACAGAGCAATTAAACACGGATCAGATCCGATATACCATTGATGGAAGTGAACCTAAGATTCAGTCGACACCATATACCGGTCCATTTGAACTGAGTTCAACAGGACATATCAACGCAGCATACTTTCAGGACTCTATCAAAATAGGCCCTACATTATCCTTTGATATTGATATTCATCGTGCCATTGGAAAAAAAGTAACGTACAATACGCAATGGTCAGGATATCCAGCGCAAAAAGATTCGACTTTAACCAATGGGCTAATGGGAGGCCTGTCTTATCACGATGGACAATGGCAGGGTTTTACCAGCCCGATTGATGTTGTCGTTGATTTGGAAAGAAGGGAAGAAATCCATCAAGTTGCCATGAATTTCATGCAAATGATAGGTCCCGGAGTTTATATGCCCGGGGAAATGGAGGTTCTCGTTTCTGACAATGGTCGTACATTCCGTTCAATAGGGACAGTAAAAAACGATGTATCCGATAAAGAATCCAAATTGACATTTAAACGCTTCGAGCTGAAACTTAATAAAGCGCAGCAGGCACGCTACATAAAAATCAAAGCCAGCAACCCGAAAAAAGGATATTTATTTACAGATGAAATCATTGTTTATTAACAGAAAATAAGCAATTCCCGATACTAGTTGGAGAACCTATTCCTTACGTTTTCCAACTAGTTATTCCTATTTTCAAGACCACT
Organism: Sphingobacterium athyrii; assembly: GCF_003071065.1. Taxonomy (GTDB): domain Bacteria; phylum Bacteroidota; class Bacteroidia; order Sphingobacteriales; family Sphingobacteriaceae; genus Sphingobacterium; species Sphingobacterium athyrii. Next base: position 411,371 of record NZ_QCXX01000007.1, read on the forward strand.
TTTCTAACAAAGCTCATTTTATTTTGAAATATTCTTAAAATAAATACTTCATTTTCAAAATTTAAAATGTAACTTTGCACTCCGACAAAGCAGTCGGAATGACCCTTCCCCATGAGCTATTTTTGATTGTCTTTGCTCAGATTTACAATAGGAAATTTAATTTTTTGAACTAGATATAATGCCAAGAAACACTTCCATTAAGTCGGTTTTAATCATCGGATCAGGTCCCATCGTTATCGGTCAAGCTTGTGAATTTGATTATTCTGGATCTCAAGCATCCCTTTCATTGAAAGAAGAAGGTATTGAAGTATCCATCATCAACTCAAACCCTGCAACAATCATGACGGACAAAGTTGTTGCAGACAATGTCTATTTACTTCCATTAACGTGCGAAAGTATTGAAGAGATATTGCAAAAACATAACATTGACGCAGTACTTCCTACCATGGGTGGCCAGACCGCTTTGAACTTATGTATCGAAGCATCCAACCTGGGCCTTTGGGAAAAATACAACGTAAAAGTTATCGGTGTTGATGTTGCTGCCATTGAAAAAACTGAAAACCGTGAAGAATTCCGTCAATTAATGGTTGATATTGGTGTGGGTGTTGCAACTTCAAAGATTGCAAACTCATTCCTGGAAGGTAAAGAAGCAGCACAAGAAATTGGTTATCCTCTTGTTATACGTCCTTCCTACACCCTAGCCGGTACAGGTGGTGGATTTGTACACAGAAAAGAAGATTTTGATGCGGCTTTAAATAGAGGTTTACATGCTTCGCCGACACATGAGGTTTTGGTAGAGCAGGCCGTGTTGGGTTGGAAAGAATTCGAATTAGAATTGCTTCGCGATACCAACGACAATGTCATCATCATCTGTACCATTGAAAACTTCGATCCAATGGGTATCCATACGGGAGACTCGATCACGGTTGCACCGGGAATGACATTATCAGACAAATGTTACCAAGATATGCGTAATCAGGCTATCCTGATGATGCGCTCGATCGGCACATTTGCGGGTGGATGTAACGTGCAATTCTCTGTTAATCCAGAAAATGAAGAAATCATCGCAATCGAAATCAATCCACGTGTATCCCGCTCATCTGCTTTAGCATCAAAAGCAACTGGTTACCCAATTGCAAAAATTGCCGCTAAATTAGCGATCGGATATAACCTGGATGAGTTGCAAAATCAGATTACTAAAACAACATCGGCATACTTCGAACCAACATTAGATTACGTTATCGTGAAAATCCCGCGTTTCAACTTTGATAAATTCAAAGGTGCAAACAAGGAATTAGGCCTGCAGATGAAAGCGGTAGGTGAAGTAATGGCAATCGGACGTACATTTATCGAAGCTTTACAGAAAGCATGTCAATCACTTGAAACAGGTCGTGCCGGTCTAGGTGCTGATGGTCGTCAATGGAGAAATCTTGACGAAATTATGGATAGCTTGGAACATCCAAGTGGAGACCGTCTATTCCATATCAAAGATGCATTCGAATTAGGTGTTCCTTTGGAATCAATCCGTAAAGCAACTCGTATCGACAAATGGTTCTTAGTACAGATCCAAGAGTTGGTACACCTGGAGCAAGAATTACGTCGTTACCAATTGAATAACATTCCACGCGATTTCTTTATGACCTTAAAACAAAAAGGTTATTCAGATGTACAGATTGCTTGGTTGTTAGGTAATGTAACAGAAGATCAGGTATATGATCGTCGTAAGGAACTTGGCATCAACCGGGTTTACAAAATGGTTGATACTTGTGCCGCGGAATTCCCAGCACAAACTCCATATTACTATTCAACATTTGAAGAAGAAAACGAATCCATCTCTTCAGACAAAAAGAAAATCATTGTATTAGGTTCAGGTCCTAACCGTATCGGTCAAGGTATCGAGTTCGATTACTCTTGTGTACACGGGTTATTGGCTGCGAAAGAATGTGGTTACGAAGCAATCATGGTGAACTGTAACCCGGAGACTGTATCTACGGACTTCAACATGGCCGATAAATTATATTTCGAGCCTGTATTCTGGGAGCATGTCCGTGAGATCATCGAATTGGAAAAACCAGAAGGTGTAATCGTTCAATTAGGTGGACAGACAGCACTTAAAATGGCTGAACGCTTAGAGCAACTTGGCGTAAAAATCATCGGTACATCATTCGAGAATATGGACTTGGCGGAAGACCGTGGCCGTTTCTCTGATCTATTGAAAGAATTAAATATTCCATATCCAAAATATGGCGTAGCTACTTCGGCAGAAGAGGCTTTACAAGTAGCCAACGAAGTTGGTTACCCAGTATTGGTTCGCCCTTCGTATGTATTGGGTGGACAAGGGATGAGCATTGTCATCAATGATGAGGACCTTGAAAAAGCGGTTGTTAACTTATTGAAAAACCTTCCCGGTAACCATATCCTGATCGACCATTTCTTGGATCGCGCTGAAGAAGCGGAATCAGATTCCATCTGTGATGGTGAAGATGTACATATCATCGGTATGATGGAGCACATTGAGCCTGCAGGTATTCACTCTGGAGACTCATCGGCGGTATTACCTCCATTCGGACTCTCACAAGCTGTTCAGGATAAAATGGAAGAATACTCGATCAAGTTAGCGAAAGCACTAAATGTACGTGGTCTATTAAACATTCAATTTGCTGTCAAAGGTGAAAATGTGTATGTCATCGAGGCTAACCCACGTGCATCACGTACTGTTCCTTTCATTGCGAAAGCGTATGATGTTCCTTACATCAACATCGCGACAAAAGTCATGTTAGGTGTCAATAAATTGAGTGACTTCACCATCGAACGTAAATTGAAAGGATACGCGATTAAAGAGCCTGTATTCTCCTTCAATAAATTCCCTGAGGTAGACAAACAATTAGGCCCTGAAATGAAATCAACCGGTGAAGCGATCCGCTTTATCAAAGATCTTCAAGATCCATATTTCAGAGAATTGTACAATCAAAAATCAATGTTTTTGAATGCACAATAAGGTGTCTCTATAAAATAGAAAAGGCTTGCAATGCAAGCCTTTTCTATTTTATATCTTTTACACATCGGAAACCTACATTATTTGTTGGGCTATTGACCTCCCCTTTTCCCCTGCTTCCCGCTTTATAACGTTCACAATATTGATCATTGCAGAGAAATGATCCACCACGCTGAACACGTTTTTCAAGATTAGGTTCCTGTGGATCATAGGAGTTTTCAGGTCCTTTGGGATTTGCCACCGTGCTACTCTTGTAATAATCCGGACGGTAGTAATCGGAGCACCATTCCCAGACATTCCCTTCCATATCATAGAGTCCTAAAGCATTTGCCTGAAAAGATTTTACGGGAGCGGCTCCCTCATATCCATCTTCTTTTGAATCTTCAACCGGAAATTTTCCTTGGTATATATTTGCAGTCCACTTACCATTGGGCTTAAGCTCGTTTCCCCAATAGTACAGGTCCTCATTCGTATCCTTACCCGAGCGGGCAGCATATTCCCATTCCGCCTCTGTAGGCAATCGCTTTCCTGCCCATTTTGCATAAGCATCAGCATCTTCATAGGCGACCTGAACAACGGGGTAATTCATTTTATCTTTTATTGAACTATCAGGCCCTTCGGGATGTTGCCAATTTGCGCCGGGAACGTATTCCCACCACATCAGATAATTATTTAAGGAATTAAGCTCTTTGGGTTTCGAGAATACGGCAGATCCGGGGACAAGCATATTCGGATCCACACCGGGAAAATCTTTTGGATCCAATTTCCGCTCGGCTACCGTCACATATCCTGTTTCCTTTACAAATTGAGCAAATTGGGCATTTGTTACCTCGTGTTCATCCATGTAAAATGAAGTGAGTTCGACCTGATGTACAGGCTTACTATCTTCAAAATTTGAACTTCCCATCAAGAATTTACCACCTTCGATTAGAACCATCTTTCCAACAGCGGCATTGCTTTGTTTGGATAACTGAGATTTGATCATGCCAGCTCGTGTAGGTATATTTTCACCAACACAACATGAGAGTGTATCTTTTGTGGAAAACAGAGATAGACAGGCAACTAGCGTCAGATTGATTAACATACCTAAAGATAAACATAAAAGGGGAACAATAAAATGCTCCCCTTTTAATTATTGAACAAATGCAGATTTTATACATCCAATTGTACATTTTCCTTTTTCGCATTTTTGGAGCGAATAGGCGTATTCCCACCACCTTTTAGTGTAATATCTACGGGATTATTGCTTTTCCAGGCGCCTTTTGTAAAATCAGGTACAGCCACAGTTTTACAGTTCTTTTCAACAGATTCAAAGCTCAATGGCACGATACAGCTCCACGAAGCAGCATCGTAAACGTCCTGATCCAATGGCAATCCGTTACGCAGACAATCGATTAAACGCCAGTCCATCATAAAATCCATTCCGCCGTGACCGCCAACTTCTTTGGCTTTATCACCGATATATTTCACCAATTCGGGCGTGTATTTATCATACAGCTCCTTGAGTTTCTCCTCCTTGATGAATTCATGGCCAAATGCAATATTTTCCGTAGGATATTTTTGGGCAAAACCTTTCGTGCCACTCAGTGTGTGTAGTCTAGAGTAGGGTCTAGGAGAGGTGACATCATGTTGCAGCATAATCGTTTTTCCTTTTGCGGTACGAATAAGCGTTGTATTCATATTACCACGGTATTTCTTTCCGACAAATTCCTGAAAGAAAGAATCTTTGCCTGCTAGTTCTTTTGCCTTCTCACCCATCATAAAATCATTGGATGACATGGCTACAAGATGGTCCATCTTGTCTCCTCTGTTGATATTTAAACACTGTGCGACGGGGCCAAGTCCATGAGTTGGGTATAGGTTACCATTATACTTGATATTTTCCCGTAAACGCCACATCTGATCGTAACCATTCTTTGCGAAATTTAAATCCAACAAATCATGGATATAAGCTCCCTCACCGTGGATTAATTCACCAAATAGACCTTGGCGGGCCATATTCAATGTCAACATTTCGAAAAAGTCGTAGCAACAATTCTCCAACATCATGCAATGTTTTTTTGTTGTTTCAGATGTTTTGACGACCTCCCAACAATCTTTTATTGTCAGCGCAATTGGCACTTCACAAGCCACATGATTACCAGCTTTCATTGCCGCAATACTCATGAGTGCATGGTAATCCCAAGGCGTGCAAATATAGACAAGATCTAACTTCTCCTCTTTCAGCAATGATTTCCAGCCATCTTCTCCTGAGTAAGACTTTGCAGCGTTCAAGCCCTTAGAAGTAAGAATCTTCTGTGCTTTCTCAACACGTTCAGGGTGTTTATCGCAAAGTGCAACGATCTCACAACCTTCGATAAAAGACAGTCGTTCGACTGCTCCGGGACCACGCATCCCCAATCCAATTACAGCAACTCTCACCTTATCAATTTTGGGCGCAGCATAACCGCACATATTAAATGCTTCTGCAGTCGCATTGGCATTAACCAAAGTAGGAAGTGAAACAGCCAGTGATGATAAAATCCCGGCTTTTTTTAAAAAATCTCTTCTAGAATCCATAATTTAAAGTCATGTAAATTTAAAGGGACCAATTGGTCCCTCTAAAAAATCACCTATTTTAAAACAAACTAAACAGTCAATAAGAAAAATCCCTTTGGATTTGGATTTATATTTGGTTCTTACTAAAGAACTTAATCTCTTTAACAATAATATAACACTTTTCTCAAAATAAAAAATCAAACTTGAAAGCAATCGTTTGTTTAATCTACACAAACGATTGCTTAATTTATTATTATCTTGTCTTTTTAATGAAAAGTATCGCATCACAGTAAATACGCTATTCCAATCTCAGGGTAAAATCCGAAAAAACATATACAAAAACTTTACTCCTGTATTCTCCCATCGTTAGGTCTTATTGTGGGGCCTTTTTTGAATAGTTATCTAAAATATTTTATCATTAAACCGAAATTTAATGGTTATATCTTCAACTCAGTCTTCGGCTAATTCCTATGTGTTAAAGATTCCAAATTTGAACCTTTAGTAGCAAATTACATATTAATGAACTCCTCTTTGCATATCCAGCGATAAAATAAGAATAGTTGATCGACCAAGTTAGCTCAATGAACGAAGCTATCAAATCTATTTTCCAAGCGAAAAGGGAAAAAGCCAATAAGGTGCGGTGGATAGTGTCAGATGATTATTAGTCAGTCCTTTGGAACAACATTATTCTGAATGGTCTTTATGGTCCTTGTTCCGTAGCTGTTCCCCGGGGTTTCCCCACCCGGAGCTTCTTCATAGAGAACATCGGCCGGAAGCATGGTATCGGCAAAGGGAGATAAAAGAACCGGGGGGCAAATAAAAGATCCTTTGGAAAGGAGATATGACCTAAACGAAAGAAGCCCTTGACTGTTTCCAGCAAGGGCTTCCGTGTAAAAAAAGGCACCGACCTACTCTCCCACCTGTTACGGCAATACCATCGGCTCTGGCGGGCTTGACTGCTCTGTTCGGAATGGGAAGAGGTAGACACCGCCGATATAGGCACCTAAAGATTTTTTTAGATATGAGATATGAGTACCGGGATCCTGTTAGGTCCCACATAGCACGCATACATGTCCACGTCTAAATGACATATATATTGAAAGAGGTTCGTTTCTTTTTGTTATTCTTTTCGTTTCAAAAATTAAAGAGGAAGACAACAGTGTCTGTCTGCTTGAGAAAGCTTCGGGCTATTAGTACCACTTGGCTTTGGTCTCTCAACCTTTACACCTATGGCCTATCAACGTAGTCATCTCCTACGAC
>NZ_QCXX01000008.1 GCF_003071065.1 Sphingobacterium athyrii
GAAGTTTTTTTTCTTTTTCTTTTTCCAATTTCTGCGCCTAACTCCCGTTAAACCCTTCTTTTTTCAGGATTCCTTCTTTCGAAGCAACCGTTCCTCCCTTGCGGAGTGGTGCAAAGATAGGGAGTTTATTAACAAACTTCCAAGCCTTTTGTTCTTATTTATTTCATTTTACCCCTAACTCGCTGTAACGGTGGCTGATTGTTTTTCCGCAGGAGGCCTTTCCGCACCCCGAAAATTTCCATTCAATCGCCTATGGGAAACATTAATCATAACTCAAGGACAAGTTATGCTTTTAGTTAGGGTTTAGTTAGGGTTTGTTTAGGTTTAATTTAGGTTTTCATTAGGTAAAAACTAAACTAAATCTAATGGATTGCTAACTTAAATCTAACTTATTGCTAAATTAAAATCGAACTTGTCCATAAATAAGGGTAAAAATGGGGCGATCATAAACAGTATTTGTGATTTTAGGGCTTGTGATCTACCAGGATAAGCAATTAGATAAAGTATGATCAGCCATTATATCGACAGAGTCCAAGAATCAAAAGGAATATAACGGCGGCCAATCCTTGTTATACCCATCTATATTACTTGGGCATCTGAACGAAAATTCTTTTAAGAAAACAAATAGCTTTCCCACCCGGGAGATAAATGGGATTCAATCAGAGGAAAACACTAAATATATGGAGAATGAATTTATTAAAAACAGAATAAACGTGGCGCAGCCATCGTCTTTTTCTCAAAAACGATGGCTGCGCCACGTGAATTAAATACTATATCAGAGCCAACAACACGAAATCTTAAACAAAACATCATGTTGTTATCATCAATTTGAACAATATGATGTCCCCCTATTTGATTTGCATTCAGATTTAAGAAAATGCATTAAGCCCTGTGATATCCTGGCCAGTAATCAATAAATGAATATCGTGAGTTCCTTCATACGTAATAACAGACTCAAGATTCATCATATGTCTCATTATTGGAAAATCTCCAACAATGCCCATTCCTCCCAAGATCTGTCGGGATTCACGCGCAATCTGTAAAGCCATATGCACATTATTCCTTTTGGCCATCGAAATCTGTTGTGGAGTTGCCTTACCTTCGTTTTTCAAGACACCCAAGCGCCACGACAATAATTGCGCTTTTGTAATTTCTGTCAGAAATTCGGCTAATTTCTTCTGTTGTAATTGGAATCCACCAATTGGTCGGTCAAATTGCTCCCGTTCTAAAGCATATTGAACAGCAGTTTCATAACAGTCGATCGCTGCGCCTATCACGCCCCAAGATATTCCATACCGTGCTGAATTCAAACAAGACAGCGGCCCACGCATTGAGCTTACCTCAGGTAATACATTTTCCGCGGGAATAAAAACATCATGAAAAACCAACTCACCCGTTTTAGAGGCCCTTAACGACCACTTATGTAATGTTTCCGGCGTTTCGAAACCATCCATTCCACGCTCAACAATTACCCCCCGTACTTTTCCAGCCTCATCGCGTGCCCAGACCACGGCAAGATCGCATATCGGCGAATTTGTGATCCACATCTTTGCTCCATTTAATAGAAAACCACCGTTCTTAGCGGTCAGTCGTGTTTCCATACCTCCCGGATCAGATCCATGATTCGGCTCGGTCAAACCAAAGGATCCTATAAGCTCACCCGAAGCAAGTCGCGGCAGATATTTCCGTCGTTGCTCCTCACTACCATAGGTATATATCGGATACATCACCAAAGAAGATTGCACCGAGGCAGCCGAACGGACAGCAGAATCACCAGCCTCCAATTCCTGCATGATCAAACCATAAGAAATCTGATCCAATCCGGCACCACCATACTCTACAGGAATATAGGGCCCTAAAGCCCCTATTGCACCAAGTTTAGGCATTAACCCCGGTATTGCCTGATGTGCCTGTGCCGCATCTTCTATGACAGGTTTTATTTCTGACCGGACAAAATCACGCACGGCACCACGAACAAGCTTTTGCTCCTCGGATAACAGGTCATCTACTTGAAAATAATCAACATTTATTTGTTTCATCATCGTATAGTCTACATTAGCTTATCTAAGATAATAAAATATTTTCAAACTGAACAATATTCATTCAAAACTTGTTTAACAGAATTTTATTCCTTACATTTAACATAATACACGAATAAAATAAACCATTATGATAAAAAAGGAACTTAAAATACTTGGCATAACCTCCCTGAATTTAGGCTCGTCAACAGGCGAGAACTGGTTTTCTGGAGGCGAAGCATTCGAATCCTTATCTCCAGTCGACGGAAAACTCATTGCGAAAGTATCAGGGAGCAGCCAAAAAGATTATGAAACCATTATCGATACAGCCGAAAACACATTCAAAGAATGGCGACTTATCCCCGCTCCAAAGAGAGGAGACATTATCCGTCAATTAGGCGATAAATTACGAGAATTGAAACCGACACTCGGAAAATTAGTCTCCTATGAAATGGGTAAATCTTACCAGGAAGGCATGGGGGAAGTACAAGAAATGATCGACATTTGTGATTTTGCCCTTGGTTTATCCAGACAGCTCTACGGAAATACTATCCATTCCGAACGTCCGGGCCATCGCATGTATGACCAATATCATCCACTGGGCGTCGTCGGAATTATTACTGCATTTAATTTCCCCGTTGCCGTATGGGCATGGAATACGGCCATCGCTTTGGTTTGCGGAAACACAGTGGTATGGAAGCCCAGTGAGAAAACACCACTATGTGCGATCGCCTGTCAGAAAATATTAGCTGATATCCTTCACAATAACGGATTACCAGAAGGTATCTCCAATCTGGTCATGGGTGATAAAGAAGTCGGTGAATGGCTTGCTGCTGACAGCCGCATTGCCTTAATTTCAGCAACTGGATCAACAAGAATGGGAAAAGAGGTCGCTGTTACTGTTGCGCAGCGTTTAGGCAAAACGCTGCTGGAACTCGGCGGTAACAACGCAATTATTGTTACTCCCAATGCCGATCTCAACATGACGATCATCGGTGCCGTATTTGGTGCCGTAGGTACCGCGGGACAACGTTGCACCAGCACACGAAGACTTATTATCCATGAAAGTATATATGACAAAGTAAAGAAACAACTGACCAAAGCTTATGGACAACTAAAAATTGGTGACCCTTTGGACACCAAAAATCATGTAGGACCATTGATCGACAAAGCCGCCGTAAAATCATATTTAAACGCACTGGACAAAATTAAAACACAAGGAGGAAAGCTTCTCATTAAGGGAAAAGTACTGGAGGGAAAAGGTTATGAAAGCGGCTGCTATGTGCAGCCCGTTATTGCGGAAGTTGAAAATCACTATGAAATCGTACAGCATGAAACCTTCGCCCCAATTTTATACTTAATAAAATATCAGGGTAACATAAGCGATGCGATTGCCCTCCAAAATGGCGTTACTCAAGGGCTATCCTCGGCCGTCATGACAAACAACCTGAGAGAAGCTGAACTATTTCTCAGTGCTGCCGGATCGGATTGCGGCATCGCAAACGTCAATATCGGTACCTCAGGCGCAGAAATCGGTGGAGCATTTGGCGGAGAAAAAGATACTGGAGGAGGTAGAGAATCCGGCTCTGATGCATGGAAAGCATATATGCGTCGCCAGACGAATACCATTAATTATACGACAGACTTACCATTAGCACAGGGTATAAAATTCGATTTATAAACCATTCAGATTCGAAAATATGAGCAACGTACATGAAAGACTAAGTAAACATATATTGGCGGACGGATTTCCACTGGTCATGGATATGGAAAAATCGCACGGCTCTTATGTTGTCGATGAAAATGGAGATGAATATTTGGATATGTTTAGCATGTTTGCCTCCATGGCTGTTGGCTACAACCATCCTCATTTAATTAAACATCGCGATTTTCTCGGCAAAATGGCAGTCAACAAGCCAGCAATGTCAGATATCTACCCAAAAGAATTTGCAGATTTTGTGGATACCTTCGACCGTGTGGCCATACCCAAAGAACTCGCTTACACATTCTTCATCTCGGGTGGAACATTGGCTGTGGAAAACGCCTTAAAAGCAGCATTTGACTGGAAAACAAGACTTAATTTCGCACAAGGGATACAAAAAGAAGCCAGCCAGGTCATCCATTTTAAACAGGCTTTTCATGGTCGATCAGGCTATACGCTTTCCCTAACAAACACACAGGATCCCAGGAAGTATATGTATTTTCCAAAGTTTAACTGGCCTCGGATAATTAATCCCAAGCTTACCTACCCTTTAACACCGGAGCGCATAAGCCAAACAGTAAACCTGGAAGAAAAAGCAATCGCCGAGATCAATCAAGCTATTGAGAACAATCCCAATGATATTGCATGCATTATCATTGAACCCATACAAGGTGAGGGGGGTGACAATCACTTCCGGAAAGAATTCTTTCAACAACTGCGTCAGATCTGCGATGAAAATGAAGTGCTGCTCATCTTTGACGAAGTACAGACAGGCTTGGGTATTACTGGAAAAATGTGGGCTTATCAACATTACGACGTTATACCTGATGTCCTGGCTTTTGGCAAAAAGGCTCAAGTCTGCGGGATATTGGCGAATAAGGAAAAATTTGATCAGGTCGAGCATCATGTATTCAAAGAATCCAGCCGGATCAACTCAACCTTCGGTGGAGATTTTGTAGACATGCTCCGTTTTAAATTAATTTTGGAAGTCATTGAACAGGAGAATCTATTGGCAAATGCCGCCGAAAAGGGAATATATCTTAAAAATAAGCTGCAGGAACTGATAAACGATAAACCGCAGCTCAGTAACTTAAGGGGGGAAGGCTTATTTGTTGCGCTGGATTTTGATACTGCAGATTCCCGTAACGAATTTATCAAACGGGCTTATGCCAATAAATTGATTATGTTGGGCTGTGGCGAGAAAAGTATCCGCTTCAGACCGCACCTTAATGTCAGTAAGCAAGATATCGACAAAACAATAGCGATCATTGAAAACAGCCTATAAGACAAAATGCAGTATTGCCGAGGATTATCCCCCTAACAATACTGCATTTTTGAACGGAATGTCTCAGATCACTAGTTCCTACACACATTTGGACGATCTATGTCGACCAGTTCTGAGATCCCATATTCGTCAAAACGATCCAATAAAGCGTCTGTTCCTTCTTCCAGTTTGAAATCCATTTCTTCCTTGTAGACCGGAATCATCGCATAGAAATTGATGATATTACCATCCTTCGTTTGAAGTTCCAAAAATTCCTCATCAAAACTCAACATAGGAGGCAATAAAAGCATACAACCAAAACCGGTATTTGCTATTTCCTCAGCTTCCATCCCGTTAGGGATCGTGTGCCCATAGCCTAACCAGGTTTTATACTCATGCGGAAAACGTGCGAGTCTCTTCAAAAAATAGACCGGCCAATAATTGTTATCATCCTGAAACTCCTCCTCACCTATCTTCCAGTCCGCAGGAAGGACAACCATCAATTCGGCACGTTCATAAGCTTGCTTATCGTCTATTTCATCCGGAACACTCATCGGCAGGTCACTCATACCGGATGTTACCAAGATATTGTACGGATAATTCGCGCTAGGTTTGATCCAATGCACATCAATATGCACCAACTCAGATATAATTTCGTGAAAAACCCAATCTGGCTCAGCGATGTATTTCGCCAGATGCTCTTCAATCTCTTCCAAATAAACACATTGTACCTCGGGGAATAGGTCTTTTGGATCTTTTTCCTCAGGTTGATTTTCATAACGATACACAGTCGAACCCCCGGCGGTAATTTCAACATCTTTCTTTCCAGTGGAGGATTCATCCTCTTCCCCACTCATAATTTTTTTGACTTTATCCCAAAATGACATACTATGCGAATAAATGGTTAAATTTTCAGATTACAGCTTGTATTTATTTATTCAATAACAGCAACTACAGGTTGCCTAAATCTTGTTTTGACCGGCTTTCCTTTGACTAAGGCTGGCATCCATTGCGGTGATTTGCGCATTGTTGACAGTACTGCTTTAGCAAATTCAGGACTTATCTTTTCTGGATTCTCAATTTCGATATTACAAATCGCGCCATCCTCACAAACGATAAAATTAAGAATCGCTGTTTGCTTGGAGCCATATTTTACATAGGCAATGCTATCCATAGCAACTGCTGTACGCGTTAGATCGAGGTTATTTTGTAAGAACTTTGACCATGCCGTTATCCCGCCCTTAAAATAAGGAAAATCATCCACATTTTGAACTAGACTATCTGTAGGAATGTTACGAACAACGCCAGTCTGTGCCTTTGAGACCAAACAAACGATAAAAAATAGGACTGATAAAACAGTCATTTTAAAATTTGGTGAATACATACCTGATCTTATCCATAATCATACCATTTTAACGCGTATTTGGAACAACTTATTACCCTACTTTCTTCAGATTTAATTTAGCGGCATATCAACATCCCCGATAAAAGCACCTTGATCATCCAGCAAAAAGCTAATTGGTTGTTCTGGATTTTTGATAATTTCAAATAAGGTCAGCCCCCAAGGCTTCCAGAAGTTTTCCAATACCTGCCCATACGTCTTGTTCTGCCAATGATCAAATATTGGTTTCATCGACATATCTGCTAAAGGCATTGGTTCAACATAAACTTTCTGCGGTGTATTTAAATAGGTATAATCGGGTAAACGATTGAATAAATAAGCTGAATAGAAATAGCGGGCACATAATTCTTCAAACTGTATCGGGTGAAGCTTTTTGCCAGCAATCACTTTCAGTATGTCTTCGTGATAGATATTGTTTGTCGCATTATCCTGAAGGCAAGCAATGACCGCAAAGTCTTTCATTCGAATCGAAAAAATCAGGGTATTTATTTCATCACGATACATGAAGGTATCCGGTGCATTTTCTACGGGTACAACAACGAGGGAAAATGGGAATGTATTTTCAAATTCCATTGGAACAACCAACGACTGCAACATGGCATGCAGGTTGGTAAAACGCTGCGCCAAAGCCTGTGAAAAATTCATGTCCTCACCTGAGGCTTTCTGTTGGCGGATTCCTGCAAGAATTTCGTTATAAACAACTCCATAAATGATCTTTGTCATCCATTGAAAAAGTAGCAAAGGATCCAATTGGCGGACCGCTTCATAGCCTTGCTCGAATGATTGCTCAACGGCACGTTCCATCTGCTCTATTGCTTCAGCAGCAAGGATAGAACATGGAAGTTTTAAGGACTTATAGGTCACTAAATTCTCATCCAACATTTTGAAGGGCTTATCTTCCAATTGAAAAGATTTCATCATCCAGACAGGAAAGACATGGATACTCTCCTCCTCAGACTGAAGTTGATTGCCCGTTAAAAAACAAATAGCCGGATCAAACTGAAATTGTTTGAATGGATTATACAAAGTTGTTGCCATAATGCCAGCAAAGTTAATACAAATCAAAAAGGACACAAGAAAAGGAAAACCTTATTACGATATGGTGACTTGCAGGTCCAAGACTTTAAATTAATTTATGGAAACTGACAATGAAAAGAATCTTATTATAAACACTAAATTATGGAAACAACAAAAGAGGAAAAATTCCAAACACTTCTTGTCTTGTCCATCAGGATATTGTTAGCACTCATTTTTCTAAGTTACGGAATGAGCAAAATCTCTGGTGGACAATTTGGAGGTTTAACCGAAGCCGAACTCAATACCCCCATAAAAGATTTGAGCTTATTCAAAATCGGCTGGTACCTTTTTGACCACCAACCATTCAAAGCTTTCATTGGAATTTCACAGGTCATGGCCGCCGCATTCCTGTTGTTCAACCGTACAGTTATTTTGGGGCTACTGATGCTCATACCTATTATTTTCAATATTTTAGTAATCGATCTGACCATTATGGGTTATGGTCTCAAAGTGGGTTTCTTTTTCAGGTTGACAGGCTATCTATTTTATATAGCATTACTACTTTTTTATTACAAGCAATTCACTTTCCCTGCTCTTCGATCGATAACGCAGACACATTCCACGCCCACTAATCTCAAAAATAAATGGACTTATCTGTGGATTCTATTAATTATTCCTTTACTAGAGATTATTCCCGCAGCGCCCAAGATGCTATTTCTGATAGCAACGCATCCGAAAGAAGTTTGGGTACAAATCATGCACTGGTTTACGTGACAACTGCGATTCCAGTGTTGGCTGATTTCAGCTTACCCCACGTTGACTTTAAAGTTTTCAAATACAAGGGGAGCATTTACGATGGCGCCCTCGCTATTTTTAACACCTTTAAACTCCGAAGTTTTCCCTTTTTCCAACAGATTCTTCATCTCCTTTTCCTCCAGAAAAATACCATTCAAGGTTCGCCAAATCTTAAAATCACAACCGCGGGCGTAGTGATCACATTGTGCCACCCGATCATAGAGCAGGATTAAGCCCTTCTCACATTTGGGGCACTTGATTTTCCCCTTCTGCTGTGGTTTGACTTCCTCTTGCGCCAATGAAATACGCAATGTCAATAACTCTTTGGTAATTTTCGCCGTATAATCCTTAATATGCTTCATAAAAACATCATAAGAAACCTTATTAGCCCGCATTTCTTCCAACTTCTGCTCCCATTTTCCAGTCAGTGTTACTTTAGCGATCGAGCGATCTTTGACAAGGTTATATACGGCTAGCCCTTTTTCTGTTGGAATCAATTTTTTCTTATCCCGTTTAATATAATCCCGTTGAAAAAGCGTCTCTATCGTTGCCGCACGGGTAGCTGGTGTTCCCAGTCCACAGTCTTTCATCGCCTGACGCATTTCATCATCCTCAATTTCTTTACCTGAAGTTTCCATTGCTTTTAAGAGGGAAGCCTCGGTATGAATCGGACGTGCCTTGGTAAAACGCTCAGCAAGTTCCAAAGTCAATATTTGCAGAAATTCCTCGGCCAGCAGTTTAGGCAGCTGGGCATTTTCGTTATCTTGGTCATCGCTGTTCTTATCCTCATCCGGAGCTTCTATCTGCTCGGCAGAAAGGCGCCAACCGTACTGTTTGATGACCGTTCCCTTTGCGATCAGCTCTACCCCCTGTGCATCTATCGTGACCGTAGTGATATCCTTTATACAGACTTCAGAGAAACTCTCGACCATACGCTTGGCAATCATGTTGTAAATATTTTGCTGTTCTTTCAACATGTGGCCCGGCTTTTCATCAGTAACCAACAACGCATGGTGATCAGTTACCTTTTTGTCATCAACAGAACGCTTATTTAACTTTGCCCCAATTAAATTCTTCGCGATGGAAGCAATAGATTCCTCCGCATGATCCGAAAGATGCTGGAAAAGTTCCTCGATATGTTCGAAAACATCCTCACCGATATAACGGGATCCCGTACGTGGATAGGTAATAACCTTTTTCTCGTAAAGTGTCTGCGCAATACCCAGGGTTTGGTCGGCCGAGTAGCCGTATTTTTTGTTTGCATCCTGTTGCAGGGAAGTCAAGTCAAACAATAAAGGAGGTTGTTCCTTTGTCTCTTTGGCTTCAACCTTAGCAACGCGGGCATTTGTTCCAACAGTCAATCGGGCGATGGTCTGTTCGGCAACATCTTTTTTGTCTATTTTGTTTGAAGTGGCTTTAAAGCTAATATTATCTTTTTCAAAGCCCGCCTGAATTTTATAAAATGCCTGCGGCTTAAAATCTTTATTTTCCAGGTAACGCGAGCAGATCATCGCCAAGGTTGGCGTCTGAACTCTTCCCAAAGAAAGAAGCCCTTTGTTGCCTGCTGCCAAGGTGATCGCCTGTGTAGCATTGATCCCGATCAGCCAATCTGATTCCGATCTTGAGCGGGCAGACATGTATAAACTATCGTATTCAGTGCCTTCTTTTAAATTAGCAAAACCTTCTTTGATTGCTTTATCCGTCTGACTCGAAATCCACAACCGTTTAAACGGCACCTTTGAACCCAAGAAGTAATAGATATTACGAAAGATGAGCTCACCTTCCCGTCCGGCATCCGTCGCTACAATAATTTCTTCGGCCTGTTCTAATAGTGATTTTATCGTATTGAGCTGTTTGACCGCACCTGTGTCATCCATCTGCTTTCCATCCCGCTTAACTTTTTTCGATTCCAGTTTAAAATTTGCAGGTATAATAGGAAGATTGGAAATGGTCCAGCTATTATAACCGTAAGCTTGAGGCGTGCATAGTTGAACCAAATGACCAAAAGCATAGGTAAAGGCATAGCCGTTTCCGGCGATATAGCCATCTTTGACTTCCTTCGCTCCCATCACACGGGCCAGATCACGTGCCACGGAGGGCTTTTCAGCTATTACAACTTTCATTTTAACGTTTTGAGATTTGAGTATTGAGATTTGAAACGCAACATGTACATGCTCTTAGCTTATCGAGTACTTTCATTTTTACTTTGACAAGATAACTTACAAAAGTAAGCCTGATCTTAATAAATCGATAACCAGGATCACAAGTTAACAAACTAAATTGTTCGCAAACCTATTCGATACTCGGAATTGTTATTCCTTTAATCTTACGATAGAGTTCAATGGCATATACATCAGTCATACCAGAAACAAAATCCAGTACACAACGGATTTTGGAATAGGAGTCCTGTTTGTCTGTATAAAACTGCTCCGGAATCAAAGCGACTAATTTCTTGTCGTAATTATTTTTGTTCTTTTTAAGGTATGCTGGTACAAACTCTTTCAACAGGGCATCCATAACACGATAGCCTGCAATCTCAATCTGGACTACAGTTGGCGCATTATAGATCTTCGCTATAGAAATTTTTGAGATCTTGTTCATTTGCTTTACAATACTGTCATCCAGTGCATCCATTAATGCGGATGAAAAAGTTCCAGATAAAAACTGTTCTTGCTCACGAACAAATACATCGACACAACCTTTGATCAGGGTATTAATTGCCTTAGCCCGTAAGAGCGCTACACGACTCGGTGTATCAAGCAAACCGTCCAATCGGTCACGAAGATTTTCGGAGCCACATAACGGCAATAAAAGTTCCTCGACCTCTTGGTAGGATAATATTTTTAAATGATGCGCATCTTCCAGATCAATGATATTATAACAGATATCGTCGGCAGCTTCTACAAGATACACCAAGGGATGTCTCAAATAACCCTTGGGATTGGAAGGATCTCTTAGTAACCCTAACTCGTCCGCAATTTTTTCAAAAGCTTTTTGCTCCTCTGTAAAAAAACCATATTTTTTGCGATGGTGGCTTTTTTTGACATGCCCATCTATCGCTAAACAAGGATATTTCACAATAGATGCCAATGAGGTATAGGTCAAAGCAAATCCTTTTGGATCTTTTCCCTGAAAAGCGTGGGTCAGAATCCGTAGCGCATTGGCATTACCTTCAAAATGGGTCAGATCTGCCCATTCTTCGGCTGTTACCTGTTCCTGATATTTCCGTCCATCTCCATCTGTGAAGTAGGTGGATATCGCAGACTCCCCGGAATGTCCAAATGCAGGGTTCCCCAAATCATGAGAGAGACAAGCCGCTGAGATAATATTTCCGACTTCCTGAAGAAATGGGTATTCGGTATCTATATTGGAATTTTCCTCCTTTAACTGTGCATAAAACATACGGCCAAGTGAACGGCCTACGCTGGCAACCTCCAAGCTATGCGTTAGCCTATTGTGCACGAAAACAGCTCCCGGAAGCGGAAAAACCTGTGTTTTATTCTGTAATCTTCGAAATGGGGAAGAAAAGATCAACCGGTCATAATCCCGTTGAAATTCCGACCTAGCCACAAGGTAGCTGTCAGCTGTTCTATCTTCATAGCCCCAGCGTTTTGCAGAAAGCAAATCTTTCCAGTTCATTTTTTCAGACATAGCGCAAATATATAAAAAATAAAAATTTAGGCACCTATTAGATCAACCCGAAAAAACCGCCTAACCGGAGTCTCCCCTCTCAATTCTCATATCTCACGACTTATATGTATCTTTAACCTAAATACCAATGGGAATCAATCATGACAAAATATCAAACACTTATTCCAAAACATTTTGAAACCAATATTGAGGGGAAAAACACCCATTTACTTTTATTAAAAAATGAGGGCGGTATGCAGGTGCTTTTAACGGATTACGGCGCCCGTATTGTCAGTATCCTAGTCCCCGACAACAAGGGCAACCTAGTTGATGTTGCTCTCGGCTTTGATTCCATTCAGGGTTACCTGGAATCCGATGAAAAATACCATGGCTGTACCGCTGGCCGATTTGCAAACCGCATCGCAAACGGCAAATTTGAAATAGACGGGAAACAGTATACACTTCCGCAGAACAATGGCACAAATTGTCTGCATGGTGGAATATCGGGCTTCCATGATAAAGTTTGGGACCGTAGAGTAACCTATCAGTCTCATGTAGAATTTTACTACGTTTCTAAAGATGGCGAGGAGGGTTTCCCGGGAAACTTAAAAATAATGGTTTCCTACACGCTAACGAGAAATAACGAAATCATTATCAAATACCACGCAGAGTCCGATGCTGACACGCATATTAATTTAACAAATCATACCTATTTCAATCTTGATGGCGAGGGAAGCGGAGATGTATTGCAACAAGTACTTCAAATAAATTCAGACGAAGTGCTGTTTGTGGATGAGAATCAAGTACCCAATGCGATCGTACCGGTAGAAGGGACGGCTTTTGACTTCAGAACCCCTAAAAAAATTGTTCAGGACATCACGGAAAATGATGAGCAGCTCATTGCAGCCAAAGGCTATGACCATTGTTATGTCAATAATAAACCAATCTCCCAGCCCTGCGCAACAGCTTACTCAAAAAACACAGGCATTCAGCTGGATGTATTCACTACTGAGCCCGGAGTACAACTGTATACTGGAAATTGGATGACGGGAAATGATATCGGCAAAAGAGGGTATAAATATCTACCTTATGCCGGATTCTGTCTGGAGACACAACATTTTCCTGATAGCCCCAATCAAGCAGAATTTCCCTCCACGCTATTAAGGGCCGGTGAATCGTTTGATTCAGAGACACACTTTAAGTTTTCAATTAAGAAATAACAAAAAAGAGCTGTGATAACATACATATATCACAGCTCTTTTTCATCAAGCATGTCTCAATCAGCACCTATTGTTGCCAAGTGTTACGGACTGAATAGGATAATTGGCCTTATTTCACCAATTCTTCCAAGGCCTTTTCTACTTGTTCAAATCCGAAAGTCGCTTTTACCTGCTGAAACATTCGTTGAATCTGATCGTTACAAAGATTTCCGATACTACCTTCATGTGTATGGTTAACCTCTTTCGATGGTTTGAAACGTCCTTCGTCAATATCAATACCAATAGTCCGGTAAGCCTCACGGAAAGGCACGCCTTTAAGCACCTCATTGTTTACCACCTCAACGGAGAAAAGGTAATCGTATTTTGGGTCATCAAGGATATTGTCTTTTACGGAAATATTTTCTAGCATGAAGGTCGCTATTTCAAGACATTCATTCAGCGATTTAAACGCTGGGAATAGATTTTCCTTTAACAATTGGAGATCCCTATGGTAACCCGAAGGAAGATTCGTTGTCATCAATGCAATTTCATTCGGCAATGCCTGAATTTTATTACAACGTGAACGGATCAGTTCAAAAACGTCAGGATTTTTCTTGTGTGGCATAATACTCGACCCTGTTGTCAAATGGGCAGGGAATGAAATAAAGCCAAAATTCTGATTGATATATAAGCACACGTCCATCGCGAACTTTGCTAATGTAGCTGCGATCGAACTCATCCCCTGTGCTAAAATCCGTTCGGTCTTACCCCTACCCATCTGCGCATAGACCACATTATAGTTCAGATCTTCAAATCCCAATAACTGTGTGGTCATTGTTCTATTTAACGGAAAAGAAGAACCATAACCTGCAGCCGAACCCAATGGATTTTTATTGCAGACCTTCCAGGCCGCTTTCATCATTTCCAGATCATCAACCAGACTTTCCGCATAAGCTCCAAACCATAAACCAAAAGATGATGGCATCGCAATCTGAAGATGTGTGTAGCCTGGGATCAAAATATGTTTATAACGTTCACTAAGCTGGATCAGTTCATTGAAGAAAGCTTCGGTATTCTGAATAATATGTTGGATCTCTGTACGGAAGTACAGTTTTAAGTCCACAAGCACTTGATCATTTCGGGATCGGCCTGAATGAATTTTTTTACCAGCCTCGCCGATGCGTTGTGTGAGTAACATCTCAACCTGTGAATGCACATCTTCTACCGAATCTTCAATCTGAAAATCCCCCGCTAAAATTTCCTTATAGATATTTTTCAGTTCCTTCTGTACCAAAGCAAGATCCTCATCAGTCATCAGGCTGATGCTATTTAGCATCCGTGTATGGGCCAAAGAGCCCAAAACATCCGCTGCAGCAAGCTGTAGGTCCATCACACGGTCATTACCTACGGTAAAAGATTCTACAAACGAATCAACATCTATATTTTTTTGCCAGATTTTCATTAATATATATTGTTTTATGGTAACGAAATTATGATGAGCCAATATTCATTTCGGTTTAGCAGCTGATCATAGCTCATCAGAATATTTATTTGTATGTCATTTTTTGTCTTAGGGCCATTCGCCTACCCTCAGCAAATAGTTATTTGTCAATTGGCGCAATCTCGCATTTACAACTCAGCTTTTTTACGCATAAAACGATCTCTATTCATTATTTATGATCTCTCTTAAACAGATTGAAGTTATTGATCAAAATGCACCCGATTTTTTAACAATGCAAAAATACCAATTGCAAATGGTTATATCAATGCCAAGCTGTGCAAGGAGAAACAATAATCAAAAGAGGGGCAAAAAGGAGAATTTTGGAATAAAAAAATATATGTTACAAAAAAAAACAAATGTTAAAAGTTTGTTAAATCGCAATAAACACATTTTATAAGTAACCACTCACTTTATTTTTAAAAGTTATTTTGTCAGTTTTTTAAGTATTCCTATGTTTGTAGTGTAAGGGAGATGAAAAAATAGAAGCCGGTAAGGTTAGTAAATACTTACCACTTTAAATACACCGAGATTAAAAACCAAATATGATAGACCCCAACGTCTTAAAACTTGCAAGAAATTACCTAACCAATTGTGAATCGAAATTTAAAGGCACGTCAAACCAAGATGTGCCTTTTTTCGTATACACGGGTGCTAAAGCCAGTCAATAGGTATGCATGTGATTCTAGCCTAAAATACTTATCTTTGTGTATCATATTGAGCATATTCAACATAAAACGTATACGATGGGAACAGAAAGCAAGAGACAGCAACGTTTTGCTGGAGTCATTCAACAAGATTTAGCAGCATTATTTCAACGGGAAGGTAAAGCGTGGGCTCCGGGAGCATTCATTACAGTTACACGTGTTCGAGTTACTCCTGATTTGGCTATCGCACGTGTTTATTTGAGCTTTTTAAACACGAAGACTGCGCAGGAAGACATGAAAGCTATACGTACCAAAACATCCGAGATACGTTATAAGTTAGGATCAAAAATTAAAAACCAAGTCAAAATTGTTCCGCAATTGGAATTTTTCCTGGATGACACCAATGAGTACGTGGAGCACATGGAAAAATTGTTTGAAGAAATAAGTAAAGAGCCTCGTCAACCAGAAGAATAACGCAATTTAAATTGGCCTATCTAAAGGATCGATGGTATTTGAACTGGATAACAAAAAGCTGGAGTTTCCACATCCGAGCTACGCTGATGAAGATGGTTTATTGGCTGTCGGGGGTGACCTTTCGGCTGACCGATTGCTTTTGGCCTATAGCAATGGTATATTTCCCTGGTTTAGTGAGGATACACCGATATTATGGTATGCACCTCATCCACGCTTCGTCATCTATCCTTCCAAGATCAAGATCAGCAAAAGCATGGCTGCCTGTATCCGGAAAAAGACCTTTTCCATTTCGGTAGACCGCAGTTTTCATACGGTCATCCAGAATTGCTCCACTATCAATAGAAAGGATCAAGATGGAACATGGATCACAGAAGACATGATCCGGGCTTATACAGCATTGCATGAAATGGGATATGCACATTCAGTGGAAGTATGGCAAGATGGATTACTTGTAGGTGGGCTCTATGGTATGCTGATCAATGGTGTATTTTGTGGAGAGAGCATGTTTTCCAAAGTACCTAATGCTTCGAAAGCTGCACTGATTTACCTCGCGCAAGAAATAGACCTACAATTGATAGACTGTCAATTTCATACGTCCCATCTGGAAAGCATGGGCGGTGAATACCTTTCCTTACCTGATTATTTAGCAATATTAACAAAAGACCCAAGATATGAACAGTCCATATAGTAAATATTTTGACATTGATGAAGCGACAACTTACTTGACCACCCCCGGTTCAGGTCTACTTTCACGTGAAACAAAGCAATGGCGCACGCAACGCGATCAAGCGTTTCATGAGTCAAACACATCGCTTCGTGAACAACAGGGCGCCATGTTGGATTCTTGCAGAAATACACTTGGACAATTCTTCAATTGTCCCGGAACCAATGTATTTTTATCAAGCTGCTTTTCTTTTGGATTCAATGCATTACTAGCGGGCCTTCCCAAACATTATAAGGTGCTGCTTTTGGACAATGATTATCCCTCGGTAAATTTCCCAACTATAGTTAGTGGGTTTGAGCATAGCTTTGTCAATATGGACGAACAGCTTGAGGCTAATATTCTGGATGCCATAGCAACTTTTAGACCTAACGTACTTATTCTATCCATTGTTCAGTACATCTCCGGTTTAAAAATAGACCTTTCTTTTATACAGGAATTAAAACATCAGCATCCTGATTTGTTAATCATTGGCGATGGAACGCAATTTTTAGGAACTGATTTATTTGACTTTAATACCTCGGGCTTTGACGCCGTATTGAGCAGCGGATACAAATGGCTAATGGCCGGATTCGGAAATGGCTTTATCCTGCTGAACGATCGACTTAAAGAAATCCTTTATGCTGATATCCAGAAAAACTACAGTTACCTCAACAACCAATGGATGAATAAATCCGTAGTACAGTTATGCTTTGAACCAGGGCATCTGGACACCCTAGCTCAGGGAACCTTACAACAGTCTCTATTGCAGTTTGAACAATGGGGATATGCTGAAACAGTCTTGTATACACAGGATCTGGTGGCACAGGCCCGGGCTGAACTGGCTAGTAGAGGGCTACTCCTGGATCGTATTATAAATAGACGTCCGCAAAGCAATATTTTCAATATACAGATCGACCCCAAAAATTTTCAGCTTCTGATGGATGAGGGTATAAAATGTTTCCCCCGCGGTTCCGGTATCCGGGTCGGATTCCACCTCTACAATGACCATGCAGATCTTGAAAAACTATTATATATTATAGATACAAAAGCAAATTAATCATGAAATTTAGAATAGGCGACTTAGTCAGGTTTGTGGATGAGCCCATTGAAGGACATATCACTTCCATGCAAGCGAACAATATTGTCGGAGTAACAGATGAAACAGGATTTGAAATTCCTGTTCCCATGGACAAGATCACGCTCGTCTTTGGAAATATGCGCAGAGCAGATGACGAGCTTGATCAGCATGCCGCCCCATTGACGCCGCATCGATTTATCGAAAAAGGAATTTTACTGGCTATCTCCGGAGATCATAAAGATGGATTGGCCAAGCTTCATATCATCAATGAGACAAGTTATGAGCTCCTGGTATCAGTTTCCGAAGCTACGGCGAATAAAGTGAAAGGCCTTTTTAGCAATAAAATACCACCGCACGATTCTATCCAATTTTATACAGGAAACTTCGCCAATGTTGGAAAATGGCCGACATTCCGTTTTCAGATCATTAGACATAGCAGCAGTTTGCAGGAACTGACTAATCCAATCAATAGAGAGCAGCGTGTACGTCCTGTGGACCTCACCAATCCGAAAGTGCTGCATGAAATTCTGGATGAGAAAATCTGGTCTTATGAGTTAGACAAAATTGAAGAGGATCTCGGTCTGGATAAACTAAAGGCACATTTTATACCGCATCGTCCAAACAAAAAATAAGCTAGATAAAATATCTAGCTTATTTTTTTCGCATCACTCATTTGTTGACACAATCTTCTTTGTGCTCAACAGCAATAGCAGGATCCCGATCAAATAGACAATCCACCCCCAGCGCATGTGAAGCGATTTGGACAACAATTTGTCCGCAAACCCCCAGCCAAAATAATTGTTGATTTTAAACCATACGGCGGTAATACTGACTAGATACCAACATACGGACAGTCTTGTCATCCATTGATAGGCGCGTACCGCACGAACAAAAAATAACAATGCTATTATTCCCAGAATCAGCATTGTAATAAAAAATAGATAGGCGTCCACCTGATAAAGATTCCAGTTACCCTTGATAGGAACTTTTAAAAATGGAGTCATACTGGACAAAAAACAAATGATTAGTCCAACAATGGCAAAATACTTCCTGATGATGACCATGGCTCAAATTACTTTAAAATTGATACGAATATAAGTTGAATATCGCCACATATATAACTTGTATTTCATTTTTTGGAAATTTGTTCTAATTTTAAAACGAAGTTCTCGTATAGCATTCTGGACAAATAACAATAATCCAAAAGATCATTCGAAATTGAATAAAATTGATTCCTTCAAAATTGAGTTATAAAAAGTATTTGAAAAGAGTCTTTACCCAAAAGTTGATTTAAAATTTAAGCCCAATATTGAACATGAAAAGAGCATTTGAAGAACCTGAAACAGAACAGGCACCAAAACAAAAATCAAAGAAAAATATATATATCATTATTGGAATAGTCTTGCTATTGGCCATACTTGCCGGCGGAGGATATTATAATTTCGTCCTGCGGCAAGACCTTGATGCCATACCTCTAGATAGTGGAGCAACAGCCGTGGGCGGATTTGAGAATGCAGATCCAAAAGATCTCGAAGAGGCTGATGGCTGGAGCTCCATTGATGAATACGCCCATTGGAACAATGCCATCTTTACAATCCCCGAATATGAAAATATTCCATTACGTTACCGCAGAGGCATTACAAAAATCTTTATGGGAAATAGTTACCTGGAACCCTCCGGTGATAAACCCATCTATAAATTTACCCGGATAAAGGACCGTGCAAAATCGGTATTCTGTTACGGTAATTTTACTGATCGTCATGATGCGGACAATTGGAATAAAGAAATGGCTTTTTTAGTGGAAAAAAATGACTATCAAAGTAGTGCCATCTGGATTATATCAGCAAAAGGAGATATCTTGTTTTGGAAAGAATATTCCAGTGAACTTCCTTTGATCAATAGTTTTAAAAAAGGACAGAAGATTTTTATGGATGAGATGAAATTAGTTCCCGCTCCAGCTGATGGAATTATTGTCAAAAACAAAAGTTCCAAGTATGCATTGATTTACAATAAAGGGACTAAAACATTTGATACTTATTATCAATATAGTGACAGTGAAATAGCGGAGGCGACCGCCGCTGAAGAAGTCCCCTATGTAGAGGAACTGGAAGATATCACCATAGATTCAGCACAAACAAATACAGGCGATAATGAATAGTTTAACGCCTTCAAGAGGTTGAAATTTTCATCACACATCTGTGTGATGAAAATCATTCAATTTTATAACGATATTTAAAACACTAAAAATCAAACACTTAATTACAAAATAAAGCTATTTAAAATCTTTCTAAATTAATGCGTTTGACAGATTTTTGACACAAGCACAAAGCATTTAAGCTACATTTGTACCGTTAAATATAAGCGAGGGATTAGAGCTTTGAAAAATCTTAAAGTATTAGCGTTTACTCATAAACATGTCGAATTAAAAGATCTAGGTAATCTAGTGATCTGCAATGAGGATTTAGAAAGTCGCCTCATTAGCTTAAAACACAGCCTAGATATTCCGGAGATCTTTTACATTGGTACTTGTAACCGGGTAGAGTTTGTATTTTATGGAGCTCACGAATTGACCAACGAATTTATTGCGGAGTTTATGGGAAAATTGAATTTCTGTGTTCCGCAAGAACGACTCCAATGTTATTTGGGTCAGGTCAACAAATATGAAGGAATGGATGCTTTACATCATTTGCTTCGGATGTCCTGCTCACTTGAAAGCTTGGTTGTTGGAGAAAAAGAAATCTTGGCGCAGGTACGTAGAGCGTATGACCGCTGTAGAGAAGCCGGTTTTACGGGTGATTTCCTTCGTTTAATGATGGATCGTCTTGTAAAAACAGCAAAAGAAGTTTATACCTATACCAAAATTTCCAGAAATCCGATTTCTGTTGTTTCTCTTGCCTACCGCAAATTACGTGAATTAAAGCTCGTTGAAAACCCGAGAATCCTTATTATTGGATCAGGCGAAACAAACCAGAACTTAGCAAAATATTTCCAAAAAAATCAAAAGGCCAAATTTGTCGTTTTTAACCGCACGCTTGAAAACGCAAAAGCATTAGCTGAGGAGTTAAATGCTGAGGCTTATCCGCTTGCTAGCATTGAGGAATACAAAGAAGGTTTTGATATTCTGATTACATGTACCGGTGCTCCAACATCAATCATCGATAACACGTTGTACCAATCGCTACTAAATGGTGAAACTGACAAGAAAATTATCATTGATTTAGCTGTTCCAAATGATATCGATGCCGAAGTAATCAAAAACAACCCGATTCATTACATTGAAGTCAGTAGCTTACAAGCTATTGCGGAGAAAAATATCCAGGAACGTTATAATGAACTGGACAGTGCTGAAAAAATCATTCAGGATAATATTCAGGAATTTTTACCACTGATCAAACAAAGACGCGTAGAGGTTGCTATGCGTGAAGTTCCTGAGAAGATCAAAGAAATCAAGTCATTTGCCTTAAACGAGGTCTTTGCCCAAGAAGTACAGGCGCTGACACCGGAAGCGAGGGAGGTTCTTGAAAAAGTCATCAACTATATGGAAAAGAAATACATTAAAGTTCCGATGGTTATGGCGAAAGAGATCCTGGTTAAAACGCCTGAGATTGAGAAAAACTAATTGCAATCCTATCGCTGCAATCATTTCTGACAAAATACATTTATCCTTTTCTGAATTGCGCCCAATAATGGCGACCGTATGCAATTGATTTTTTTGTCAAAAGAGCTCCTACTGCTATTCTAATTTTCGGTTTATCAATCATTTCCTTCTAGATAATGACAGTAACGTGTCAACATATTCCACCTATTTATTTATTTTTGCTTCGATAAATGGTATTAAACACATTTTAATAGGTAAAGTAAAATAACGTGAATAGAAAACTAATTATTGGCACCAGGGGAAGTGTTCTTGCAATGTGGCAGGCAAATTTTGTGAAAGACCGATTACAGGAAATCGGTATAGAAGCAGAGTTAAAAGTCATCAAAACTCAAGGTGATATTATTCAGCATCTCCGTTTAGATAAATTGGAAGGTAAAGGATTTTTCACCAAAGAACTTGAAGAAGAACTTTTGAACGGGACCATTGATTTAGCTGTACACTCACACAAAGATTTACCTACGATTAATCCTCCGGGATTGATTATTGCAGCCGTTTCCGAACGGGAGGATCCTTCCGAATTATTGATTATCCACAAGGATTGTGTAGATATCAAGAAGCGGCTGTCCCTAAAACATAACGCAACTGTCGGAACATCTTCCAACCGTAGAAAAGCACAAATATCGGCTTTACGCCCAGACCTGGAATTCGACGATCTAAGAGGGAACCTGCAGACAAGAATGCAAAAACTGCGGGATGAACAATACGACGCAATTGTACTGGCAAAAGCTGGTATCAGCCGTATCGAAATGGATATCTCTGATTTTCATGTCGAAGAAATCCCACCGGTCGAAATTATTCCTGCTCCGGCACAGGGTGTATTAGCTATTCAGATCCGTGAAGTCGACAAGGAACTCTTTGCCGCATTGCAACCGCTAAATAATGATGGGGTAGCTAAAACCATTGCTGTGGAACGTTTGGTATTGAACAAATTTGACGCAGGATGTCATGCTCCACTCGGATGTTATTGTCGCAAAAGTGGTGACGAGTATGAGGCTTGGGCTTCCATTGCTGATACGAGTGAAGACTTTCCTGATCGTGTGTACCTCAGAGATGCTGATCCGAACCGGTTGGCAGAGCGTATTTTCAGCAAGTACGCAAAAGACCGTAAGTTGCCTCAATCTGTCTTTATTTCCAGAGAGGTGGACGAAAATTCCTACTTCGCGCGCGCAATGGCCAAACATAATATTTCCATCGAAGGGCGTTCATTGATCAAAATATTTCCGATCATTAACAAATTGGATCCTTTTATTCTGAAACATGTGGATTGGATTATATTTTCAAGTAAGAACGGGATTGAGCATTTCTTCAATCTGGAACCCCGATTGAGTAAAAAGACCAAAATAGGCGTTATCGGCCGTGGCTCAGAAGAAGTATTGCGTAAGTACGATCGTGTAGCTGATTTTTCTGGTGACAGCGAAGGCATTAACATGGATGAAATCGCTAAGAAATTTGCCGAATTGGCAAATGGTGGAACAGTACTTATTCCGCGCGCAAAGGAATCGCTTGAGACCATTCAGAAAGCACTAAGTCCAGAGACTAAAATCATTAATATCCCAGTCTATGAGACTGTATTGGAAGAGGACGTCGATCCATCCAATGCAGAAGTACTCGTATTTACAAGCCCTAGTAATGTAGAGGCTTATTTTGCGGACAATCTTTTAGAACCGGGACAAAAGGTTATCTGCATTGGTCGTTCAACCGGGGCGAAGTTTGATGAGATGAATGTTCCTTACACCCTTCCGTATTCACCAGACGAGATCGGTCTCTCAGAGGCTGTTTTTGGTCTGGACTATTAAATCGTATCACGTAATTAGTATTGCGTATGGAAAGGTTGGCAAACAGATTTATCGCTGTTGCAATTGAACGACACAAAATCACTGGATCATAATAAATAAATAAAAAATAATGTTACAACGTCCGAGAAGAAATCGTAAATCTGCCGTGATTCGCGACATGATTCAAGAGACACGTTTAGACGCGTCAAATTTGATTTTTCCACTTTTTATCGTAGATGGCCAAAATCAAAAAACCGAAGTTAAATCAATGCCGGGTATTTACCGCTATTCCATTGATAATTTATTGAAAGAAGTGGAAAGCTGCCTCAAATTAGGCTTACGTTCATTTGACTTATTTCCCAATATCGAAGAGTCATTGAAGGACAAATATGCGACGGAGAGTTACCGTGACGGAAGTTTGTATTTACGGGCTATTGAGGCCGTAAAGAAAAATTTTCCCGAAGCTTGTATCGTTACGGATGTAGCAATGGATCCTTACAGTAGCGATGGTCATGATGGAATTGTCGAAAATGGCGAAATCCTAAACGACGAAACATTGGAAGTATTGGGCAAGATGGCACTCGCACACGCTCAATCCGGTGCAGATATTATCGCACCTTCCGATATGATGGACGGACGTATCGGGTATATTCGTGAGCTATTAGACCACAATGGTTTCACTAACGTGTCTTTAATGTCGTATACAGCGAAGTATGCATCAGCCTATTACGGTCCATTCAGAGACGCTTTAGGTTCGGCTCCAAAACATGGTGACAAGAAAACCTATCAAATGAATCCTGCAAATGCGAAGGAAGCGCTTATCGAGGCTCAACTCGATGCACAAGAAGGTGCAGATTTCCTAATGGTCAAACCGGGGCTTCCCTATTTAGATATTGTTAAACTCCTCGCTGATAATTTTGATCTTCCGATCGCGGTGTATAACGTCAGTGGTGAATATGCGATGTTAAAAGCTGCTATTCAAAATGGATGGTTAGATGAACGCGTCATCTTGGAAACTTTATTAAGTTTCAGACGTGCAGGCGCAACAGCAATTTTGTCCTACCATTCCAAAGAAGTTTTGGAAAAAGGTTTTATTTAACAACTGCCAAATTATTTTCGGTAATCGGGATATGGCTAACAAAAGCTCGGAAATGAATTTCCGAGCTTTTGTGTTTTATTATTTAAACCTTTTTACAACATCGCTGTCAAACAGAAAATTATAATCCACTTTATTATGTTAAAAAGTATTATAATCAGCAGCTTCCTGTTATCGGCACCTTCTGTACATGAACACACCTTTTACTCCTTTTTGGAAGGCAATTGGATTGCAACCAACGCTAAACTGAAATCAATCACATTTAATAAGAATGGTGATGCCTTTTTCACCTTTTCAAATTCGAACCCTCAAAGTCCTCAGACCTCAATTCATCAGAAAGTAGATAGCATAACTATATTAAATCGCAAAAAATTTAGTGGCTACTTTTTCAGTCCCAACCTCTTTGGGAAATATAATGATAACAAGACAGCTTTTGAGATTGAAATTAAATCAACGAATGAAATTATCCTATTTGTCAATAAACAAGAAATACAATTGTTAAAAAATGAAACCATTATACGATTTAAATAGCCAATAACAGGCAATTATAGATTCCTTACGTTTATATGAGACTTATCTTCCGAAAAAAAGATAACTTCGCATACAAATACATAGACAATGCAAACACCTGATATTTCAAGAGCAAAATCTGCTGAATTATTCGAAAAGGCAAAACAATATTTCCCGGGCGGTGTAAACTCGCCAGTTCGGGCTTTTAAATCCGTATTTGGCACCCCTTTATTTATTGAACGTGGCGATAAAGCGCATCTTTGGGATGCTGATGGCAATGAGTTCATCGATTTCTGCTGTTCGTGGGGTCCTTTGATTTTGGGACACAATAACGATCAAGTTCGCGAGGCCGTTGCCGCACAATTAGGTAAAGGATTGAGTTTTGGTGCACCTACTGCGCTGGAAAACCAACTGGCTGAATTGATTATTGAAAACAATAAATATATCGAGAAAATCCGCTTCGTCAGTTCAGGAACAGAGGCCGTGATGTCCGCAATCCGTTTGGCAAGAGGATATACCAAACGTGATAAGATTATCAAATTTGATGGTTGCTATCATGGGCACTCGGATTCTCTTTTGGTAAAAGCTGGATCTGGCTTGGTGACATTTGGAGAAACATCTTCTGCCGGTGTTCCCAAAGCTTTTGCAGACGAAACAATCGTCATCGAATTAAATGACAAAGAGGCGCTACGAGCTGCTTTTGCAGAATTTAAGGATCAGATTGCCGCAGTAATCATTGAGGGCATACCGGCCAACAATGGGCTATTAATGCAATCAAAAGAATATATGCATTTCTTGCGTGCTATCACCAAAGAACATGGCAGCATGCTAATCATGGATGAGGTCATCACCGGATTCCGGATCGGTTTTGAAGGAGCCTCTGCTTACTACGAAATACAGCCTGATATTATCACCTATGGTAAGATCATAGGCGGCGGAATGCCAGTGGGAGCCTATGGAGCATCCAAAGAGCTTATGGCTTGTATATCACCTGACGGTGCCGTTTATCAAGCGGGAACCTTGTCAGGAAATCCCGTGGCCATGGCAGCAGGTATTGCAGCCCTGACTATTTTGGCACAAGATGATTTTTATACAAATTTAAATGCCAAAACTGCAGCATTTGTTCAGGATCTTCGTCAATATATCGCTGAAAAAGGTTATCAAGTACAATTATTCCATGTTGCATCTATCTTTTGGTTTGCATTTACCGAGCAAGAAGATATCAAGAAAGCAAGTGAAATTGACCCCGCATCAATGGAATCATACAAAATTATGCACCGTGAACTCTTAAATAGAGGTGTATATTTCGGCCCTTCGGGCTATGAAGTTGGTTTTGTTTCCGCTGCGCATACCGACGCGGATTTAAATACCGCCAAGAAGCATATTTTCGATGCCTTGGACATCGTATTTCAGTCATAAAAGGAAAGTATAATACAACAATGCCCCAAAAACTATTTTAGTTCTTGGGGCATTTATATGCTGTTTAATCAAGAATCGCTGTCTCAGCTAAAGTTCCTGTTGAACTACAGTATGGGTATCAGCCAATTTGGTGGACAGCTTTTTATCCTTCGATTTTATCTTATTCAATCCCTGGATAAGTTCATCCAATGAAAATTTGCCTTTAATATCCATAAATACGCTTTCATCACCTTCGTCGTGTACCAAAAGTGAAACCCTACTGATTACATTATCTTTGTCAATGCGTGCATTAATTGATATCTCTTCCCCCTCGCTGTTGATCACCAGCAGTTCCTCAAATTTGTTCTTTTTTAGATATTTGTGGTAATCCTCCAAAATCAGCGCATTTTTTTCCTGGTCATTGTTTGATAATGTCATCATCCTGAATTTTTTCAATTTTTTGACGATGCCCGCCATGACTTTTGCATCCTCGTCATTCTCATCCTTTAACGCTTTTTTGATAAACGGTTTCGTTAACCACATCGGCAGATTTATGGCAACAATTTCTGCTTTATTTGAGATATTTGACCCCCTGACGTAATCCATATTGGATCCTTTTTTAATGATGCAGGACTGCAATGAAGAAAGCACTCCAATTAGGCATAACAATGTTAGTAATCTTTTCATAATATCTACTTTTTATTGTTATTTTCGTTCACCAAACCAGTCACTTCCTTCAACGGTATAGCTCCATCCAAAATCATAAACAAGTTTTGGCCATCACCATTGATTGTCAAAAGCAAATTATTGAGAATATCAGAATTTGCGGATATATTTTCAACCA
This sequence comes from Sphingobacterium athyrii, assembly GCF_003071065.1. Lineage (GTDB taxonomy): Bacteria > Bacteroidota > Bacteroidia > Sphingobacteriales > Sphingobacteriaceae > Sphingobacterium > Sphingobacterium athyrii. Next base: position 26,709 of record NZ_QCXX01000008.1, read on the forward strand.
GAAAACGGATATCCTCACCATCACTATTAAGGGTCATCAATTCCTCATACTTGAGATTGGAGACTGCACTCCGAATGACTGAAGTCAAATTTTTGTCTTCGCCATCCTCGACGATCAGCATCCGCAAGGATTTTACGTTTTTGAGTAAAGGCGTAATTTTCTGCATATCCTCGTCATCAATTTTTAAATTCCCTAACAACTTGAACATAGGGGCTCCAATTTTAAGTGTGGTCACTCCCTTTTTCCCCTGATATTGCTCGAAGAGTTTATCTAACTTGGAAATTTGTGCGTTTGCCATACTTGCTACAAGTAATAGGCAAGCTATTAATAATCCTTTCATATTATTTTAGTTAATCGATATTGACATTTGTTTTATATTCATTGCTTTATCTACTCCATTTTCCAGATTATTCGCCAGCAATCCCAATGACCTCAGGGTCAATTCCACAGCTTCCTCTTCGTTGGCAACGGGTTTACCATTTAATACAACATAATCTGCTTGATAAGTCTGTCCTGTGGCTGATTCCAAATTTTCAGTCACGACTTCCTTCTTCGCTGTCCTATCTTTGGCTTGTTTTTTAATTTTTGGACGTTTGAAAGTTTCTGCTGTTTGCATTGCCGTCCGACTTCCATCTGACAATATCCTATCATTAGGATTGGGATTCGCTGCTTCCGTATTTTGATGTTCGATAGGCTTATTTTTCGCAGGTTTTAAATCTTTCATGTTCTTTTCTACGAGCACCGGGTCCTCGATCGTGGGCTTCTGATTCAGGAATAGTGCGATTCCAATGGTCATTAAAAGAACCGCTGCTGCCGCATATTTCACCCAGCTATATTTCCACCATACAATAAGCTTTTTATCCGCATTGATCTGACTTTCGAAGTCATCAAAGGACCAGTCCATTTTAACATTCTTTTCTTGATTCAAAGTTTGAAAAAAAACATGATCCGAGTTTTTCAACTCACCTTCTTCCTCTAACGACGACTGGCCATTAAAGTACTTCTCTTCTAATTCCTTTAATTTTTTATCTTTCATCACCACCTATCTTATTTTGTATAATCATGAAACTACAGTATCTATTTTTTATCTGAATAAACTCGCGTTCTTTCATAATCGAATAACTTTGTCAACTGCTCTTTTACCTTCTGTCTTGCACGCATTAAATTGACTCTAACTGCCGACTCACCCATATCCAATACTTCAACGATTTCCTCAATATCATAATCTTCCACATCGCGCAAATGCATAACCAGACGTTGTTTTTCGGGAAGGGAATTGATCATCTCCAGAATAATTTCTTTGGTATTTCCAACCGTATTCTCCGTCATCGAAACTACTTGATATTGATCAACGTAGTCAGCTCTCACTTTATCTCTTTTAATCCGGTTCAACGCTTCATTTTTAACACTTTGCATACAGAAAGCTTCGACATTTTTATACTGATGTAGCTGATCTTTCAATTTCCACAACCGCATCATGACATTCTGCACAGCATCGAAGGCCTCATCGTCATCAACCAAGATCCGTTTCGCAAAGCGAAATAGCTTATCCTTATGGACGAAAACGGTATTTTTAAATTGTTCTTGGTTCATTTTTAGTATTTAGTAGTAACTAGCCACCATCCCTTCCATACCTTCGTCACATAATCAAGACATTTCAACTTGATGATTCATTACATCTAATATGAATATTTTTTTAAAATATTCATTTATTCAAATAACAGGTTATTGAACACGTTACTCTTTCGTGTTGAGAAAGCAAATAAACAGGGATTATTCTTGTTTATATACCGCTTGCTCACAAACTGGTTAGTTGTTTTAGCATTATTACAAACAAAATACGCTGAGCTATTGTTATTTAAGATGCTGAACAATAAAATTTAAATAAAAAAATTATGAAGTACTACAGAATTACAGCCATTGCCGCTGCATTAGTATTGTTAATGGGAGCCGTCGGATGTAATAATTCATCCAATAAAGGTGCTGACCATACTGATTCCATGGGTGACACCGATACGACTACTGCACAGAAAATGGATTCCATTTCAGTTAATCCAATTGCAGATTCAAAACAATTTCCCGGAGCAAATCTCGAAATCGCTTCTATAACTGCAGAAAAAGTAGGTGCAGACTCTGCAAAAGTCACCGTGAAATACACGGTTAAAAACTTCAAGCTGACAGAAATGACAGAAGATGCGCATGCTGCTCACATGGCCAACTCGCATGATGGACAACATATTCACTTTATTCTGGATAATAAGCCCTATACAGCATTATATAAACCTGAACACTCCGTTACTTTGGCTTTAAATTCGGAGCACTATTTACTTTCATTTTTGTCACGGTCTTACCACGAATCCATTAAAACAAGTGAAGCTTCAAAATTGACTAAATTCAAGATAGATGCCACAGGAAAATTGACACAGGAGCCAACCCCCAAAGAACCATCTCTATTTTACTCCCGTCCAAAAGGGGAATACAAAGGCGATGAAACAAAAAATTTACTCCTGGATTTCTATCTAGTCAACACCAGTATTGCCCCAGACGGAAATAAGGTTACCGCAGATATCAATGGACAGACATTTACTTTGGATAAATGGGGCCCTTACGAAATCAAAGGTTTGCCAATGGGAAATAATAAGATAAAATTAACGTTGGTCGATAAAGAAGGCAATGCGATTACGGGAGATAATATATCTATAGAACGAGATATTAAACTCTCTGCGCAATAAATAGGTCATAACATACCGAAAAGAGTCGCACTTCAATGCGACTCTTTCGTTTTTTATGCTACATATCCTGCTTTCAGGGACAGATTTAGCCATTAAGGCAATTTATCAAAATCAATTTTTGGGGCTGTGTTTTTATTAACAAACTCAAACTTACTTCCAGGTTTGACAATTTCATTAAAGAAACCGCCATTTCTAAGAAAATAGCCATTTTTAGTTGTACCACCGATGGCATCAATACGCTGATTGGCGCGATAGGTATTATCAACACTGAATGAAGCAGATTGGACAGGGCGCCATTGGCCGTCATAAACCCATTGGTTTTTAAATTCCACCTGTCTTTCTAAATATCCCTGATTCGGGCTAAAATTCTCCAGAAAACTATGAAATCTCTTTAAATAAGTATTTGTTTGCGGACGTTTGAAACTGGCGATTACATTCCATGCGTTTTCCTCAGGTACAAAAAACCAGGCGGTATAGTCTGTATTTCCTTTTCCATCCGGGGTACCTTTCAACAAGAATTTATAGGTTTCACCCGCTTTCCAGAAATATTTCCGGTAACTCTGTCCACCAGACCCTTCATTGCCAAATTCGCCCGTTTGGACGTCTTTTCCTTTCTTCAACAAATGGATTTTTTGCTCGTCCGGAATACTTTTCGGATCATCTGTATGAAAGGGGCTCCAAACTGAAAAAAGAATACGGCGTTCCGTCTCCGAATTCACCTGTATACCAAAATAGCCTTCGCCAAAACCGTTGGCCATAAAATATGAACCGATTTTATCTTCTCCTTTGGGGACGGTTACCTCATTGTAATAATAGCTGACATTTCCTTCACTAGGTACCGTATAATTTAAATGACAGGAAGGACCACGACGCGACCAATAGTAATAATCAGGATCATTTGAATAGATAAGGCCTTCAGATGCTGCTTCTCCACTGACAATTAATTCCGTTACGTCGGCAAAGCTACTCCCCGACTTACTTAATCCTTTTAAATTCACCTGTATATAGCCCGGGACTTTGACATCAATTGACAAGGCTGCTGTTTCGGATAACTCAGTTTCTTTTATATCTAAGGAGCTCCTTTTTCCCAAGGCAGAAATCTCTATTTTGGAGGTATTTCCAGCATCAACTTTTGCTTTGAGCTTTAATTCAAGATTTCCGGTTTTCTCAGTTCTGAAATACACCGATGCGATGCTCTGATCGCTTGACCATTTCACCAGTCCATTGCGTCCTGAAATTTCAGCACCGCCATTTTGTCCGGTAGTAATGAAAGCATTGCCCGCAAATGGAACAGAATAGGATTTTATAGAAGTCTGCGCATTACCACCTAATGAAAGGCAAGATAAGGCACCTATGAAGAGGAGCCTGATAAAGAGTTTTCTTTTCATTTTTTATTTTTTCATCAGTTATTTATTACCAAAGGCATTTATGCTCCCTTTAGCTATCAACAGCATGTCGGATCCCAAACTTCCGTTTCATTCGGAGATTTCACAAAGCCTTCCAAATTATAGCCTTGGGAAATCGAGTTGTCGTCTACCTATCCGCTTTAATTCACTTAACAGTGATGTAAGATTTATATCAGTTCTTGAAAACTGCATTATTTCATGAAGATAAGGCATAGATCAAAAGAAAAAGAAAGCAAATGTATATCAATCGATTGTGTAAAATTTGTAGGTTAAAGGACGATGATAATATTTTGGCACAACAATTTAATGAAGACATTTTCAGAAGTAGGAATTAAACCAGAAAGTTTGAGCTTATTGTAAGCAGATCAATGACGGTTCAATGATAGGCTAATAATCACATAAATATGGATATATAATCCATACTTATGTTGGATAGACGTATATTAAAGTAATGAAGAGAATGTTAATCCTTGGGTGACGGTTCCCGTCATCCCTCCTGTTTGTCCATCTCCTAATTCCGATAAATTTTTATTTTTCATTTTAAACACAGTTTTCTTTTTAATGGTTAGTTTTTTGTTCATCTTCTTATATTAAGTTTCCCAAATATAAAGTTTTGGAAAGAAGAATATCTTTTATTTTCGATGAATAAGACTATTTTTTCGATGAACGTAAATTAAAACATCTCTTTAATATATTCTTTTACCGATTCCCAATAAGTAGGACCAATTGCTATGCGCTCAAGTTTTGGTAAAATCGTTTCAATATGAAGGTCTTCAATCGAACGGATAGCTCCCTGACGAACTATCGTCGACCGATTAACCCGAATAAATACCGGTGCAGGCAATAGCTTTTCGAGCTTGGACATCGTAGCATGAACCATTACTTTACCTTCGGGCATAATAAATTCCATATAATCGGCCAATGCCCGTACAATCACGACATCAAGTAAACGTATCTGAACATGCTTTTTCCCCTCTTTAACCCAGATATACTCCTGATCTGTGCGTATGAGATCGTCATTGGTGCTAATTTCCTGTTGATTTTTCAAATACCAAACATGCGCTTTATTGACAGCCTGAAAAAAGCGTTCGAAAGGAATCGGTTTCAGCAGGTAGTCGGTTATATTGAGATCAAAGCCTTCCAAGGCGTACTCGGGATAAGCAGTTGTAAAGATGACCTGAGTCCTATTACGCTGTACGACACGTAGCATCTCTACGCCTGTCATACCAGGCATCTGTATATCCAGAAAGATGAGATCAGGCTGTAGGTTATTTATCATTTCTAATGCCGAAAAAGCATCATCACAAGTTCCCACAATTTCCAAAAAGGGAACTTTCCCAGCTAATTTTTGAATAACCTCCTGCGCAATGGGTTCATCGTCTACAATAAGAATTTTCATTTTTTAATAGATTAAAATAATAAAGTCAATTCCACAACATAGCATTCATCGGTTTTCTTTATGGAGAGCACATGTTTTTCAAAATACTCCAATTCCAAACGTCGCCTGACGTTTTCAAGACCTATTCCACTATACTCTTCTTGTCGACCTCTGTCCCGGGCTTGTAGGTTGCTATGCTTATTGTCGACTGTTAATAAACGACTGTTTGCGACATAAAATCGAATGCTCTTTTCGTCTGCTGTTAATTCTATATCGACCCAGCTCGTACCAACATTCGCATTGACACCATGTTTAAATGCATTTTCAATAAAATTGACCAAAAGTAAAGGTTTGATCTTTTGTTTTTCTGATGTAGCAGCAGAAAAAGTACAATTTATCTGAACTTTTTCAGGTCGATGTCGAATACGTTCTAAGTCGATATAATTGGTTAAAAATAAAATTTCTTCCTTTAAGGATACCCATTCCTGTTTGCTTCCACTGAGCGAGAACCGTAATAATTCAGAAAGTTTGGTAACAGAATCAGCTGCGCGCCGATTATCCAATACCATTCCATAGATATTATTAAGTGTATTAAATAAAAAATGAGGCTGAATCTGCATCCGTAAGAAATTTAGCTCCATATTATTTCGCTCTTGCAGTATAGTAAGTTTTTCTTTCTGACTTTGGTATAAATTATAGGCTGTCTGAATTAATATGGTTGCAAAATTCCAAAAAAACACAGCAGAGAATGTCCATAATAACGGTTGGTTACTAAATATATCTTCCCAAGTTTGGATGCCATAGAACTCATACTTGATTCTATAGTACCTATTGTCCGGAAAAAGGTTAGTCATAAAATACAAAGGAAAATTTGCTATTAGTGTAGAACATGCGTAAAATAGAAGAACAAATAAGATCCCGTTGGCCCAATTCCTCTTTCTGAAAAAATAAATTATTTGAGGAACTAATAAATAATGATTAAGTACAATGGCAATAATAAAATCTAGGTTACCTATTAAATTGATCGGATGCACGATATTAACTTCATATAGTGCTGCATGATTAAGAGAACACATTACACAATAGAGAATAAACCACAAAAGGATATGCACTCCAATTACGCTTCTTCTATTTCTAAAATCAATATCGATTTTCCAAAATCTCATTTTATTCTTTGGGATAAAGCTTTTTTATATTCCTTTTCCAGAAAGCGGTAGCTTATGTACTCCATTAGTCTTTGATCAGATTTATACCATCGATTGATACTCATATGAATATAACTGGCCAGATTTTCTTTCGAAAGATTAAGCGTACCTAATTTTTCTAATCGTTGATCTAACGGTAAGATCGGTTGGGTTGACCGATTTAACATCATTACATTCTTGCCCATCAAACTCCGATAAAGTTGATCCACCTGATAGGCGCTCCCCTTATCATGTTCAAGTGCAAAAGCATTCGCCATCTCCATGCAAAAGGCAGCCTTTGCCTCTAAAGACATACGAAACAAAGATAACCAATTGTCTATATTATGCAAGCCCATGGCAAAACGATACTGATCGTCCTCACAGAATTGTTGATCTTCCAATGCACCTAGAAAAGCGCCAGAGTCAGCCGAAAAAGCTTGCTCAGTATTTTCTATATGCGATACCCCATAACGTTCTATTTCTCGCTGATAGGTATCCAATTGCAATTTCCATATTCTCCCGTCTTCTATATATTTTTTTGCAAACTCATCTATTAATTCCATGACTTTCGACATGTTCGTAACCGTATCATTTTTTACAAAATGAAGTCGAAAACGTATATGATAATGAGGGTCAGTATAGCGGATAAAAAAAGCTATATCGATCAGCTTTTCTTTTCTCAATAGCTCTATTACAGGTTTTACCACGTGTAATAATAGATCATCTGAAATAGAAGCACCGCAATATATTTTATAATATACCCATTCACTACCGGGCACAAATGAATGTTGGATGTCAGATCGAGGTATAGATGGAATATATTCAATTTTGCTGTCAGTTCTTCTCAAGGGCAGTATAAATTGTCTAATATAAGCCTTTTGATCCGTTGGATGATCATTATTGAGCAGGCTTTCCACTAAAGTTAATCTTTTTCTTCCTCTCATTTCTTGTATCAACAGCATAAGATAATCCTTCCTCTTTGTATCAATGAAGAGTTCATTATCACCATTCTGTATACTAACTCGAGAGGAAACACGCCATTTTTTCAGCAGTTTTTTTAACGTTACAAGAGGTAACTCCGAATTCGTAATTGCATTGATATCATCCTCCATAATATTCCATTTTGCTCTTTGTAGGATGACATTTCCAGTTCTAATACGAGGGATAAAGCGATACCAATTCGTCCAATCACCCAATTGTATACCGAGTCCCGGACGTCCCTGATGTTGTATAGCTGCCAAAAATCGATAGATGGGAAGATCGCTACGCAAATAATTATGTGCATTTGTCAAGATCGGAATGATTCTTCTTCCACTTTCTTTACAGCGAAGTATAAGCTCTTCATTCTGAATAGAAAGTAAAATAGTGCTTATCGGTACTGTCGTATCATCCTGTTCCACATAGGCTAGATAGGGAATCTGATAAGCCAATAGTCCCGTTGGCCGGGCGATATTAGCCGTTCGCCCTTCAGGTAGGTGAACAATTCCAGCATAGATAATATCTGCACTTGTTTGCGGTTTGGATATCTCTGATTTGCACCATTTCTCTAAATCATCATTCATATAAGAAAAACGCCCCAATAATGCAAATCCATTAGACCCTCCAAAATTCTCTAAAAGTAGCTTTCCAGAAGGCAAAATAGTTCCCATCACTGAAAGTTCGGAAGCCAATTTTTCTGATTGGTCTGCAAACTGGGCTACATCATATTTGTTAATCTCTATTTCAAGTGTTGGTTCTTCTTGTGCTTTAAAAACTTTTTTTTTCAACCACAATTCGAACGGTTCCATTCTCCTTTCCGTCGACAGTAATCGGTTCTTTGAGACTCCCGGAATGCACTCGGCTATTTCATTATGGGATATATTTCCCAATTTACTTTGCGCAGGAAAGCCAATGCCCTGTTCTTGATCCAATGCTTCGGTCAAAGGTATTTCACGATCGCCATATTTTTCTACAAAAAGCTGTTTGAAATTCCTTAATTGAGTTTCATGTAGGGAGCTATTGGCCGTTGTTCTTGCTAAAATAGCGGAAGCCTGTTGAATATCTTTGAGGTAGGCATTCGGAACATAATCGGCTTCTGCTATAGGATTCCAAAGATCGATGTGAAATAACTGTCCCTGTTTAACTTCAATTCCAATTCCTTGTAGTTCATCTAGACACTCTTCGATCTGTTGACATGGAAATTCCCCTAGTTTCGATTGGTTAATCGAATTTAGCACCTGAGCAATCTTATGAATAACATGAAGATATGTAGACGCCTTCTCCGAGATATTCGGTTCAGTAGAACTAAGTATATTCGTTATGGTTTCTAGAGGGGCAGTACTTGTTAAGACAGTCGACAGCTCACTGGTGACAAATTGCGATTCAATCAGATTTAAAAAAAAATCCTTTTTATCATCGCATGTTACATCATCGCCAATGATCTTATAGATATCATATGCTTGAAGTCTTACATCTTTTTTTAATTTATCGAAAATTTCATCCAACAGATCAGACCGATCTATTGATGCAGTCTGATATTCAATTTTTCCTTCTATCCACAGTGTCTCTATATAGCGATAGGTCTGTGCTAATTTGTATATAGAATTATTTATTTGATATGAAAATCGTTCAACAAAGCAATCATGCAGAGCAATAGTTTGGACAAGCTGATAAAGCACCCCCATGTCAATACGCGCACGCTTAACAAGCTGTTGTTTGATATTGGACTGTTGATCTCCGATATCCACTAAAGAGCATCCCGCAAACACCCCATAAGGAGTGCAGCGGGTCGCCGCACGGATAATATACTTTTGCAACGTAGCAAATAACCGTTCTTTTTTTTCTTTAATTAACCCACCATTCTTAAAACGATAAATTTGATTATAAAGGTCTCTTGATGTCCAATAAATGCCTTCTAAAAAACATGGATCTTCCAGTTTTTCAGTGACAAGTTCATTTAATGCTCTACTCTCTCCACCCGGTGAAAATAGTGTACTATATTCAAATAACGGTTTCCTAACAACCGCTTTTCCTAAATTTTTATACAAAACTTTGAAATTAAGTTATCTATCGTAAGATACTGCTGAATATCCGCTGAAAAATGCTTCGATCATTTAAAAGGATCTCTCCATTACCTTCCATCAGTGGCAATATTGGCAATTCCTTGCCTTGAGATGTCAGTAATTTTTTCAATGTCAAAGTTACAGTAGCCTCATGTGCGTTTTCTGTTTGAATCGGCAGAATAGACCCAATTTGGCCTTCTAAAAACCCGTATTCATAGTCCGGATAATCATCGAGTGCAATGCGAACAGATTGCCCCTTTTTCACATTTCCGGCTCCCTTATTGGAATATTTTATTTTGACATCTACTTCCTGTGAATTGGGTATCACCCAAATAGTTTGCTCAAGCAAATTTTCGGAATTTCGACCATTTACCAGGTAAATTTTACCTGTCATCGGTGTCGTTGTCGCTTCGCTAGTCCCTTGGCTTTTATTGTAGCTCACAAGCAAAGTATCCCCTGGCTTGACCATTTGTCCATCTTTGACATAGAATTGATACTCTTGGTCGGCGTGATTACGTTGGATCGTCACCTTTCCCGGTTGTTGTCTCGCTTGCACCACCACGGATCCTTGTATACTATCTGGAAATCGAATATGCGAAGAGATAAATGCACCGATAATGGCAACGATAAATAACACAGTAATACCCCAACGGATAATCCAAGGAGGAATTCTTCCTACGATTTCCTCCATCTCATTGCTTACTGTGTCTAGCGATCTATTTACATTTGGCATAATATATGGATTTAAGCAGCTCCTAATTCTAATTGGTTTTTCACCAATTCATAATAATACCCCTTCTTCTTGACCAGCATTTCGTGATTGCCTTGTTCCACAATTTCGCCCTTGTTCATCACGATAATCTGATCTGCATTTTTTACGGTGCTCAATCGATGAGCAATGACGATCACAGTTCTCCCTTTATAAAATTCGTCCAAATTTTCCATAATCACTTTTTCGTTATTGGCGTCGAGCGCACTCGTTGCCTCATCAAAAAAGAGGTATTTAGGATCTTTATAGATTGCTCGCGCGATAAACATACGTTGTTTTTGTCCGCCGCTCAAACCTGATCCGGCATTTCCGATTCGCGTGCTATACCCCAATGGCAATCGGGCGATATCATCGTGGAGATTCGCTAACCTAACAGCATCCCAAAGTTTATCCTCTTTAATCCGTTCACCATCGACAGCAATATTTCTTGCTATAGAATCTGAAAATACAAATCCTTCCTGCATGACTGTTCCACAGCTATTCCGCCATAATTGTGCTGAAAGATCATTCAGATTAATACCATCTACCAAAATTTCACCCTCAGCTGTGGGATAGAACTTTAATAACAACTTCATTAAGGTCGTTTTCCCACTACCACTTGCACCGACAATAGCTGTAACCTTTCCTTTCGGTATATGCACATTCAAGTTTTTCAGTACCAATGGGCTTTTGGGAGAGCCATATCGAAATGACAGATTGGATAATGTGATCCCGCCTTCATTCGTGCGAATATTTTTTAGGAATTGCGTATGATTGATATACAACGAATCGGAACCATCTACTGGTTGCCTCGGAAAGGCATTGTCATTGAAACCAATCAAATCTTCACTATTTTCTTCCTCTGGTCTATCATGGATTTCTCCTAATCGGTCTAAACTTATTTTTGCATCCTGTATGCCTTTAATAAATTGTATAATTTGATTTAAAGGGCTATTCATTTGGCCTACGATATAGGATATGCTCAGCATGACACCTAATGTAATCTCCTGATTGATTACAAGCATTGCAGCGGTATAACTAATGACAATGTTTTTAAGCTGTGTAAAAAATGTCGCACCTATTTCCTGATATTGTTCAAGGGCCAAGCTCTTAATATTTACCCTGAAAAGTTTAGCTTGTACACGTTCCCATTCCCAACGTCGAGCCTTTTGACTATTGTACAATTTAATCTCCTGCATTCCAGTGATTATTTCATAAAGACTGTTTTGATTTTCCCGAGAACGTTGAAAACGGCTATAATCAATATCCCTTCGCCTTTTTAAAAAAATCACAATCCATAAGATGGACAACACACTCCCGATAGCGAATATGAAGAGAAGCTGTGTATTATACATCGCAAGAATAATTGAAAAGACAATCAAATTAATCACAGAAAAAAGTGTACTCAATGTTGATCCGGTCAAGAATGTTTCTATACGATGATGATCGTTAATTCTTTGTGTAATATCGCCAACATTTTTAGATTCGAAAAAGTTAATCGGCAACTTCATCAACTTGATCAGAAAATTGGAGATTATACTGATGCTTATTCGTGTACTGACATGTAGCAATACCCAATTCCGTATTAAATCCACAGCAATTCCTCCTGTAAATAAAAGAAGTTGCGAAAACAATACTAAATGGATAAAATTCACATTTTTGCGTGTCACCCCGAAGTCGACCAAACTCTGTGTTAAAAATGGGAAACACATGCTGATGAGACTAGCCAACAACATGCCCATAATCAATTGTATGAAGTAACGTTTATAAGGTTTAAGGTAAGAAAGTAAGAAATTGAAACCCGTTTTCTTAACACCGTTATTTTCTCTATCTTCATAAAAAGACGCTGTTGGCTCAAGCAGAAGCGCTATTCCTTTATTGTCAGAGCTTATCCAACATTGTTCAAAGATCTTCTTTTCTAAACGAACCAAGTTATGTCCAGGATCACCTAAGACAACTTTCTCTACAGACCGAAATGCATTTTTCTTTTCAATATCGTAAAGGACAACGAAATGCTCTTGATTCCAATGTAAAACACAAGGAAGAGGGACTTGCTCCGTGAGTTGTTCGTAAGTTAACTTGGCTACGATGGTTTTAAAGCCGATCTTCTCAGCAGCTTCACTTAATCCTAGCATACTTACCCCATTCTTTGTGATGTAGGAATTTGCTCTAAGGTAATCTAAATCATACTCTTTACCATGATAAGCAGAAACCATGCGTAGACAGGTCGGACCACAGTCCATGTAATCCAATTGTTTATAAAATTTAAATTTCTTTCCGAAGAGTCCCATCTTAGTATAATGAAATATCCAATTTTAACGTTAATATTTTTCTATTTTATACTGCCCATTGTCGGCCAATTCTGACATACGCTGCCAGAATCTTTGTCATCGCCTTCTTTATACCTGCCACCATGGAGCTCACTGCCATCTATTTCTTCAATAGTTTTATCAGCATGAGGATCATTCGTGATACCTAAGTTCCTTAATTGTTCAAGGTTTAAAGTTGATTTTTTCTTATTATGCTCTTTACGTGCCATATTAATTTGATTTTATAAAGTTGATTTATTAAAGAGACGAATCGTTAAAGAGATCCGTCAGATTTGTTTTCCCAGATATCGCTGGTCCGGGCGTATGTATCGGTGCCTTTGGCTCCCGATAACCTCCATAAAGAACTTCTGCCTTAGCATTCTCCAAAGCAAGCTCTTCACATTCTTTTAGTTTGCTTCGTTGCTTTTTTGTAAAAACTCCTTTGAATAAATTCATAACTTAATTTTATTGATAAAGTAATACTAGTAACCTTCGACGCTATTTCTATATTTCTTTCAATGGAAGTCAGGCTATAGTCCCAATCGACCTCTTTCTTCGCTATTGGTATCGGTCGTACTCTTTCGATCACTATTCATTGTTTTACCAAATTTATACCCGATGGTCAGACGAACCCGACGCGTATCATTGCGACTGCTGCCTGTGAATCGTACCGGGACAAAATCACTCCCCCAGCGTTGTACCTGCCCTAAGAAGATATCGGATACATCCACTTTCACGAAGCCTTTTTTGGCAAGGAACTGTTTACGAATCCCTAAGGAAACATTGGATAATTCGTCTACCCAATTCACGCCGGATATGATATCCCCACGATAGAAAGCACTTAAATCCATATCCCAGTCCTTACCTAAGCTAAAGATATTGTTGGTCTTCAGGTTGGGATAAGTATTTTTCCTACGCACAGTCTGTTGTGTAAACGGATCCTGAATATTGTTAAGTTGACGATAGACACCAATTGTATTATAGGATTGCCAGAATTTCCCGATTTTAAATGGTACGGATAGGTTAAGTCCCAATAATTCCCTTTTAGAAAAGTTCGTCACCATATTGGTATAAAATAATTTATCCTCGTCGTAAGTGATCTGTGATGAAATAGCATCCTTAATATGTTCGTATTCCAAAGACAAGCTATAGTTTTTAAAGCGATGTGACCAACCTATCAAATTCGAATATTCGGGTTTTAAATGAGGATTTCCTGCTTGGGCACTGTAAGTGTCAAAATATCGAGTATATGGAACTAATAGATCATAGTTTGGACGGCTAATGCTTGCGGAATAGTATAATGCTGTACTATATTGCGGTGATACGGTAAAATCCAATCGTACCTTTGGAAACAAGTTCCAGTAGGAAGAATCCTGTCCTTCTTTCACCTGATAAGAAGTATTTTCTCCACGTAAACCCACTTGTAGTTTTAGAAAATCCGTTAGTTCAGTATTATAATTTGCATATAAGGCCAAAATATTCTCCTTATAGCCCAATACCGTGTTTTCCTCCTCCATATTGGTTCCACTTCTATTGTTTTCGTGGCTATTGTTTTTTGTATTGGTATATTTTAGACCTAATTCCAGTGATTGTGTTTTACTGAACGCCTTCCTATAGTTGGCCATTCCGGTCCAAATATCATAATTGGCCTTAATATCATTGAGGATCTTGCCTTCTGGATCTGTCTGGGGTAAAAAGTTTTGGCTTTGGCTATTCTGATAAGCGGTATAATTTCCCGATAGATCAAAGGTAGAACCCAGGTCATCCAATTTAAAATTGTACAACAAATTGTAACTATTGAATTTGGTTGTAATATCTATTTTAGAATTTATCGGAGTGAAAGTTTCACTTTCAGGCTGATACTCTTTCAATCGCGTATCCATTGTTCCATCTATATCAATATCGAAATTCATTAAACTAAAATCGAAATCAATGTTTTGCCTGTCATTCAATTGGTATCCCAATTGTGCAGAAAGATTCAGTGGTTTGACTTTTCCACCCAGATCTTTATCCGATTTAACTTGACCAATTTCATCCTTGCCCTTATATACATAGCGATTAAATCCGCCAACTTCCAAGTGACCATTATTGGAATAGCCACCAGATAGGTTAAGGGAGAACTTATTTTTATTGTAATATAAACCGAGGTTACCACCGGAGTGAAACTTCTTCCCTTGAGCGGCATTCAATGTGATATTTCCTCCCCAAGAATCTGTACTCGTCGTATTTTTGGTATAGATCTCGATCACACTATTTGCTTCGGCATCATATTTTACCGAAGGATTTGTAATGACTTCGATGCGGTCTATCTGATCTGCTGGAATAGATTCCAATAGGTCTTTGATGGAAGCATTGGGTAACTTTTTGCCATTCAGAATAATCAGAACACCGCTTTTCCCCTGTACCTCAATACCCTCATTGCTGACTGCTACCGCAGGTGCCATTTTTAAAAGATCGTATACATTATTGCCGGCCGCCAGCACTGAGTTAGCCACATTCATCACCACCCGATCTGATTTTTGGACAATAGGTTGCCGGCGATTGGCGGTTATTGTTACGGTTTCGAGCTGATTACTTGTTGGCGTAAGTGTAATCTGTAGAGTACTATCTCTGTCAACTGTCAGGTGATATATTTTCTCCTGATAACCGATCATCGAGATTTTAAGTACATATTTACCCGAATTTATCGCCGAAACTTTAAAGTTTCCCAAAGCATCTGTAATTCCACCCTTTAGTATAGTGTGCTGTTCTTCATTTTCTACACTATAGGATGCGTATGCAAGTGCGGTATTTTTATCGTCTGCAACATGTCCATTCATGGTGATTTTTTGTTGTGCCATCACCGAGGTTGACAGAAAGATCGTTGAAAAAAGTATTAACTTATTCATAAATTTCATTGTTATTCTGTTAAATTCGTATACTCAATTATAATAAGGCACACCCTCAATTACAATCCTTTCTTAATCGACTTTTAGAGATAGGTATTTGTCAGCTTTAAAAATTTCTCTAAGACCACTCTTTTTTTTGAATTTTCATCAAAATTATAGACACAATAATCCTTATCCATATTTTCCAAAGCGACCTGAGAGCAACCGCCATTACATATTGGTAATATCGAACACGATAAGCAAGGTTTATTTTTAAATTTAGCATCGAGCCTTTTATAGTATGTTTCATTCCAGATTAAGCTTCCATTTTCATCTATAAAACCTTCGCTATTACCGGATTTAAAATCTCTGGCTGTACATTTAAAAAGTTCGCCGTTGTAATTAATAACCGCATGGTTATTCTTATCTGCGTAGCAAGAATTTCTCAAATTGTCTGGCAGTCCACCTATCAAAGCATTTAGTCCCTTGCCTCTAAAATACTTTATTAAGGATGAAACAGTATCTTTAAGAATTTCAGTGTTCTCTTCTTGCCAGACTTTGTGAAAGGTTATCGATAGATAATCTCTATCCTTTATAGGCATATCGAGAAAATCTTGGGCTATATTGGCTACACTAGGTAAGTTTTTCTTGGTATAATTGATTCGCAATGTTGTTTTACGCTGGTGTGCACATAATAGTTTTATATTGGAGACAATTTCATCATAAGATCCGCGCTTGTCATTAACGAAACGTACCGAATTGTGCTCCTCTCTTCCTCCATCCAATGTAATCTGAAAGTTAGTAATATCAAAAGGTTTAAGTGCATTTACATTTGCACGGTTTATTAAAAAACCATTTGTAGTAAAACCATTATCAAACTTTACCCCAAACTTTGAACAATGTTCGCTGGCGAACTGAATGATCGGCATAATAACCCGGTCAAAGTATAAGAATGGCTCACCACCAAACCAAGCTATATGAAATCTCTCTATTTTAGATGTAGCATTTATCTTATTTTCAATAAGAACTTTGATCTTTTCAATTGTTTCAGATTCCATCTTAGACTTTTTCTCATGGGACTCATAACAATACCAACAACTAAAATTGCAATTCATGGTTGGGTTAATAGTTAAATGAAAAAATGTCTCATTTTTAAGATCTACTTGTTCACGTATAGCGACGACTTCCCGAAACTCATCATAATCATCCTCTACTATAAATCCTTTTTTATGTAAGGCTTCAAACAGGGACGGGTGTAATTTTTCTAAACCTGCAAACTCATCATGATCGCGACTCGCGTCTATCAATTCTTTTATAAGTGGATTGATATACAAAAACTGATTCTGCAAAGCATTATACAAGACAAATTTATCGGTATAAGCTACTGTTGTATTAAATCGGCTAAACTTCATATGATCTTTCGTTAAAAAGAAGAGCATTCTAACTAAATACTCTTCTTTTTAAAATATTATTACCAACAAACAATATTTGTAGTTTGGTCGCCTTTATCCGCACCGGATAGAGATGCAAACCCACCTTCAAGTTTCTCCTGATCAATGCTTGACAATTTTTCTTCAGTCAATTGCTCATCTAATTGTTCAAGAACTGTTTTTTTAATGTTTTCTTTCAATTCTTCATTGGTCAATTTCTTTTCTTGTGACATCACGTTTAATTTTAATTGATAGTTCTTACTTGGTTGAGGCTTCAGATTTCCCCTTGCAATTCCGTATTGCTTGAACAAAGATGTTTTATAAAACTCTCCATTAAAAATCGATTCGACAAACAGTCTATTATTTTCGATGAACATACTGTTAATTTCGAATAGAAGTCTTATTTAAAATATTCTGATCAATCGGTCAGCTATCTTATATCAAAAGATAATTTATGTAATCAGGATAATAATATATTTATATATTTGCCGAATACAATTTTTACAAAATACTTACTAAGCCCAAGCCTCAAATTATACAAACGATGAAGCACTTCCTAAGCAATCTAAACTATTTAAGCTTTCTACTACTCTTGCCTATTGGCCTTCACGCCCAAGAAAAGACAAACCTATCAGGCCGGGTCATCAATCAGCAAGGCCAGCCTCTACCCTATGCCACCGTACTCATTCGCAACTCTACACAAGGGAGCGTCAGCAATAGCGGTACCACCGATGAAAAAGGCATCTATCAATTCTCAGTAGCTGCCGCTGATAGTGCCTATATTGAGGTCAGTATGCTCGGTTATGTCAAAAAAAATATCGCTATAGCAGCAAAACAAAGTACGAGGATACAGGATCTTGTGCTAAGTCCCGATCCACATGTATTGACTGAGGTTGTCGTTCAGGCACGAAAAAATAAAATTACCCGCAAGATCGACTATAGTGGTCAATGTCGAGCAGAATTCGGCCGTTGCAGGACGTTCTTCCATAGCCCTGTTTTCCACCTTGCCGGGGGTATTTGTCCAGAATGGGCAAATCTCTGTTAACGGTGTTTACGGTACTCGGGTCCTCCACCAAGGTGGGCTTACCCGAACCATTCTCCCCAATAATAAAGGTCACTGGGGACCTAAACCGTAATTCATTCAAGTTTAATATTGAAGCAATATTAAACGGATATGCTATTCGATCCTCGATTGATTTTGTATTTTTTATGGAGTGAATGTAATACATAAAATCTGATAGCAATGAAATACTAAACTTCTCTGAACGCCTTTAAAACGTAATAGATCACCGGAATAAAAATAAATCCCATTGTCAACGGAAAAAACCATTCGCCCAGCTCATCTGAAGTCCCGGCTGCATTTGGAATGGTCTTGAAGCTGATTACACCCAAAATAACAACACTAATAAATTTCAGATACCGCATCATACGACTTGCATTGGCATATTGCCGAAACGCATTTTCTTTCGTTATCTTAACCGGATAGTTGAAAAGATGTGGAAATCTATTCACGATGGTCATGCCAACAAATAGTATTGTGGCGATAACCGGCAAAGCTAAAATAGTTTCTTTTCCACCAAAATTATCCGCTTTTCCGGATGTATTATAATGAACGGGAATAGTCTCTGGTAGCTTATCATAGTTGACAGCCATCAGATACCATAATGCAAATAAGGACAAGCAACCCATTAATTCCAATATTTTATCCCCTAGTGTCGGTATGAGTTTTATGCGTGGTCTTTTTTCCATTTTGAAGTTGATTACGCCTACATTGATTTGGTTTAATAAGATCGAATTCAACTCGATTTTATACTTACTAAGTTAAGAAACATACGATAACAATACAATGGAACAAGCTGGGTGCTAACTTATCCGATATCGCAGTGATATCGAACTAATACCTTGTTAACTATTGCGCCCGCATTAGCTTTATAAAAATCGGCGTCGGGCATAAAAAAAGTGAAGCGGTTGCCCGCTTCACTCTTCCACACAGCGTTAATAACTATGTTGATAACTGTATTTTATCAGGATTTTGCTATTTCGATTATTCACAGTCTGTTAATTCAGCTGTTGAATAAGCTCTAAACAATTAAAAACCAACACTTTTCAAATTTAATCCCATACGCTCATTCAATCCGAACATGAGGTTCATATTCTGTATGGCTTGACCAGATGCTCCTTTCAACAAATTATCAGTCGCATTTAAGATTAGCAACTTATTCCCATGTTTCTCCAAGTGGATAATACTTTTATTGGTATTTACCACTTGTTTGAGGTCAATATTGCTCCGGCTAACGTGCGTAAATGGATGTGTGGCATAATAGCCTTCGTACAATTCGTAAGCTTGCTCCTCCGTCAAATCGGAATCAACATAAATCGCTGAGAAAATTCCCCGAGTAAAGTCACCACGCTGTGGTACGAAATTTATTCTTTCTGCCGCACGTGCTAATAATGAATCATCAGACGCTGGCAAAAATCCATTTTGCAATTGATCCAATGACTCCGAAATTTCCTGTAGGTGTTGATGCTCGAAAGACTTGTATGCAGAAAGATTGTTGTTACGCCAAGAGAAATGTGTGGTCGCCCCAGGCTTCTGTCCGGCACCGGTAGACCCCGTTGTCGCATTAACGTGAATCTGATCTGGCAACAAGCCCTTACTTGCCAACGGCAATAATGCCAATTGAATGTTTGTTGCAAAGCAACCCGGATTAGCAATATACTGCGCAGATTTGATCGCTTCCTTGTTTAGCTCCGGAAGTCCATAAACAAATTGCTGTCCTTGATAAGCGGTATTTGCGCGAAGGCGATAATCTTGCGAAAGATCAATAATCTTTACAGATGCCGCAACTGGATTCGTATCCAAAAATTTGCGTGCATCGCCATGCCCAACACATAAGAACAATACATCAATATCGGAATGAAAATCAGAAGAGAAAGTCAGCTCAGTATCTCCAAATAAATCATTGTGTACTTCATATAATTTGTTTCCAGCGTTGGAAGCACTATTGGCGAATATAATCTCCACCTCAGGATGGTAGATCAAAACGCGCAATAATTCGCCACCTGTATACCCTGCTGAACCAACGATTCCTACTTTTATCATTTTTTAGTATTTAGATGTGAGATATGAGCCTTTGGCGGTTCAGGTCAAAGACTTACCAACTATCTCCCTTTTTTAATTTTGACTTTTTACTTATTGTTTACTTTATGCCAGATTATAGTTTGATTTCCAAAAATTTTGGAGAAGCCTTTCACATCATCACCAGTATAACCTTTATTCATCTCCCCGTAACTACCGAATTTATTGGACATTAAATCATGCTCCGACTCAATACCAATCACAACAAAACGATAAGGGTGCAATTCAACGATCACACGGCCCGTTACAGTGTCCTGTGAAGACTGTAAGAATGCTTCAATATCGCGCATGACAGGATCGTGCATTTGTCCTTCGTGCATATAATTTCCGTAGAAAGCAGCGATTTGATCTTTCCAGGATAATTGCCATTTGGTCAAAGTATGTTTTTCCAGAGTGTGATGTGCCTTAATCAAAATGACTGAAGCGGCTGCTTCAAAGCCTACACGACCTTTGATACCGATAATTGTATCACCTACGTGAATATCGCGACCGATGCCATAAGGTTGAGCAATCGCCTGCAATTCCTGAATGACTTTAACAGATGACATGTTCTCACCATTTAAAGCAACTGGCTCGCCCTTTTCAAAATCTATTGTGATTTGTTGGGGTTCTGAAGATGTCACTGGCGTGGGCCAAGCTGATTCGGGTAGATATTGGTTGGATGTCAATGTTTCCGCCCCACCTACAGACGTACCCCAAAGGCCTTTATTGATCGAATATTTAGCTTTTTCGGCAGAATATTCAACACCATGTTTATTCAAGTATTCTATTTCCGCTTCGCGGGATAACTGCAGATCACGGATAGGTGTGATAATTTCAACCCCTGGGATCAAGGTCTGGAAAATCATGTCAAAACGTACCTGATCATTTCCGGCCCCTGTAGAGCCATGTGCAACACATTCAGCACCGATTTTCTTTGCATAGTTTGCAATGGCAGTCGCCTGACATACGCGTTCAGCGGACACTGACAGCGGGTAAGTCGCATTTTTCAGCACATTACCAAAGATCAAGTATTTAATAGTTTCGCGGTAATAGTCTGCTGTTTCGTCAATCGCCGTATGTGATTTTACGCCTAATGCATATGCACGCGCTTCAATCGTCTTCAATTCTTCATCCGAAAAACCACCTGTATTTACGACTACGGAATGAACCTCCAAACCTAAATCTTGCGTAAGATAAATACAACAAAACGAAGTATCTAATCCTCCGCTAAATGCTAAAACTACTTTTTTCATTGAGATAAATTGTTTTTTATTGCAGTGAAACTATTATCAACCAATCCGGTTCTATTTGAGCCTTAGGCTAACCGTCTCATCGCTGTTCATTATTTATTTTCAATGGCTGCTACGCCAGTTGACATGCTATGTATGATTTTTGCGGAGAAAGATGGGTGACACCCGGTTTCTCCTGTTAAAGTTATTAAAATCCTTTTGCAACTTTATTATGCTTTGGGAAATTGACCGCAATGAATTTATTGGCCGATTTCCAGAACTTTGCCTGAATACGTTTTAACAAGGATTGTTTTTGTGTGATTCGCTCCAAACGCTCCTTTGCTTCATGTTTACGCTGGATCTTTTCTTTCAGCTCACGTTCTTTTTCCTCCGGATCCCAGAGCATGGCCGTACACATACAATTCTTACGGTCTTTGCTCATTAAAATTTCATAATTCACACAACTCTGACAGCCTTTCCAAAATTCATCATCGTTCGTCAATTCTGAATAAGGTACGGGTTCGTATCCAAGTTCTGAATTAATTTTCATGACGGCAAAACCTGTGGTCAAACCAAATATCTTTGCTTTGGGATATTTTTCACGAGACAGATCAAATACCCTTTTCTTAATGGCTTTTGCCAAACCTACCTTTCGAAATTCGGGATTGACTATAAGTCCAGAATTTGCAACGTAATCGCCATGGCCCCAAGTTTCAATATAACAGAAGCCTGCCCATCGACCGTCTCTATGTAAAGCAATCACTGCTTTACCTTCATTCATTTTGTTGGCAACATACTCTGGTTTACGACGTGCAATACCAGTACCACGAGCCTTTGCAGACTCGAACATTTCGTTGCAAATAACCTCTGCATAATGTGCATGCTCAGGTTTAGCCGGAATAATTAAAAAATCTGATATAGTCATTGACTTACGACCCTAATAATAAAACAACAACTACTGTCGTGTTTTGTTACTGAATAAATTAAAATAATGGATTCAAAACCATCGGACAATCATGGCCTTGTTTGGAAGATTCACTACCTCAAATCAAGCCCGAGGTAGTATGGGTCGTCGGAAGCGTAAAACAGGTATTTCTACGAAAATGAAAGCACAAAACACCTTCCTCATAAACTTCTCAAAAGTTTGAGTATAAGAATAGTCGTTCTTTTTGCTCTGTTTCATTTTATTTCTCTGTCAATTTGTTTCTGACGTTGCAAATGTATAAAAATATTTTTTTCTTTTCCACAATATTATCATGGATTTTTTGCAAAAATCAAAAAATTACAATCAGGCATCAAAATAGGCCTGTACCCTTCATTTTCAAGTAATTAATTATTGACAACCCCAGTCTACCCCTTAGCTTCAGACGATATTAATTTGACAATAAAATCGATAAAGGTTTAAGGCTTTATCAATTGATAAGGGGAGTTTTTTCCACGGGTTCGTTATTTTTGGACAAAAACGATACTTTTGTATACATCATTTAGAGGAAAATAGCATGTCACCGAGTTTAATTTTCTATATTATTTTTGCTGTACCTTATATCGTCTTTATGTATTGGCTTGTCAAACAGGACAAACGTAAATATGCCTGGGGACTCGCAATCATTACTGTGGTTGCTATACTTGCCATCTATGTGTCGCAAAAAGCGAGCAAAGTTGCGATGGACAACTATCAACAACATCAGATCGATTCCAGAGAAATCGAACGTGAAGAACGTTTACAAAAACAGCAGGACAGCATCAATCATGCTCAACAATAAAAAAGCGGCAATGCTGCTTTTTTATTGTTGTCATACTCTATCAGTTTAGTGGTCGATCCCTTCCAGTTTAAACAAAAAAGCATATTCTAGCGCGATCTCCTTCAAATAGTCAAATCTTCCCGAAGCGCCACCATGTCCATAATCCATATCTGTCTTCAAGAACAAAACAGACTTACCCGTTTTGACAGTACGTAATTTTGCCACCCATTTGGCGGGCTCAAAATATTGAACTTGGCTATCATGTAGTCCAGTGGTAACCAACATATTTGGATATTCTTTCGGTTCAATATTCTCATAGGGCGAATAACTTTTCATATAAAAATAAGCATCCGACTCATTGGGATTGCCCCATTCATCATATTCATTCGTCGTTAATGGTATTGTCTCATCCAACATGGTATTCACAACATCCACAAAAGGGACTTGAGCTATGATACCATGATATTGCGCTGCAGCAATATTCGCAACAACACCCATCAATAATCCACCTGCGCTTCCTCCTTGTGCATAAAGGTGGTTTGGAGAAGTGTAGCCCTGTTCAATAAGATGCCTTCCACAATCCACAAAATCATTAAAAGTATTCATTTTACGCATCATTTTCCCATCCTCATACCACTGACGTCCCATTTCTTCGCCACCACGGATATGTGCCAGTGCATAAATAAATCCACGGTCCAATAAACTCAAGCGATTGCTGGAAAAACTAGGATCCATCGATGCACCATAGGAACCATAGGCATACTGTAATAACGGCGCTGTGCCATCTAATTTGGTCCCTTCCTTATAAACGAGAGAAATAGGCACTTTTACACCATCCCTTGCGGGAGCATAGATACGCTCAGTCTTATAAGCTGCCCGGTCATAGCCGCCCAGAACTTCCTGCTGCTTTAGCAATACTTTGCTCCGATCCCGCATGTTATATTCGTAGACGGAACTTGGCGTCACCAAAGAGGTATATCCATAACGCAGACTTTCCGTATTGTATTCGACATTTATCCCCGGATATACCGTATAGGCCACCTCTCCAAAATCCAAATAATGCTGTTCCAGACTGCTCAAATTATAGATCGCCAACTGGGTCAATCCATCTTTTCGTTCGGCTATTGCCAAAAAAGACTTAAACTCTTCAATGTCACTCACCAGCACATCTGGACGATGTGCCAAGAAAGTAGTCCAATGTTCGCGCCCCGTTTTGTTTAACGGACATTGCATCACCCGGAAGTTAATAGCGTCATCATTGGTCAGTATCAAAAAACGATCTTCCAAAGGGACTATGGTATAAAGCACATCCTTCCGGCGTGGTTGAAAGACCTTAAAATCATTATTGGGAAGATCGGCATCCAACAACCATATCTCGGAGGATAGGGTACTTTCGGAACTGATGATAATGTATTTACAATTTTTCGATTTACCGACCGCGATGTAATTTGTATTATCTCTTTCTTCATAAACACATACATCTGCTGAAACGTCCGTGCCCAGTGAATGCCGCATAATTTTTTCACTCAGTAGTGTTACTGGATTCTTCGCTGTATAAAACAGTATCTGGTTATCATTCCCCCAGATTGCAGTACCTTCCGTATTAGCAATCCGATCAGGGTAAATCTCACCTGTCTCCAGATTCTTAATGTATATGGTATATTCCCTTCTGGAAACTGTATCCACACTAAAAGCCAGCAAACGATTGTCCGGACTAATTGAAAACCCCTTAGCAGTATAATAGGCATATCCTTCCGCTAGGTTGTCAATATCCAATAATAATTCTTCGTCGGCATCCAAACGACCTTTCTTACGGCAAAACTTAAAATATTGATTCCCCTCCTCAGTTCTGCTGTAATAATAATAACCGTTCTTAAAGTAAGGTACGGTCTCATCCTTTTCCTTGATCCGGGATTTCATTTCCAGAAATAAGTCTTCCTGAAAAGATTCCGTATCTTTTAGCATTGCAGTGGTATAGGCGTTTTCTTCGTTCAGATAATTGATCACTGCCTCCGATCTGGGCCCCTTTTTAAAATAGTCAATCATCCAGTAATAGTTATCCACGACGGTATCACCATGGATCTGTCTTTTATATGGATGTGTTGCAGCTATCGGCGCTGAAACTTCCGGCCATTGTACATTATTGTTATGTTGCATATACGCTATAAATTCGCTAAATATCGTCTTTCTAATTAAAAAAAACCGCTTATTATATTTTCGTTCCTCATAATCGCACGATCTCCCAAAGGGACTCAATTTAACGCATTTATTTAAACATATCAAAACGATATTTTAAATACGGCCGACTGGTTTTAGGCCGTCCTATGATTTTTCATATCTCGCAATACACATCCTTTCGGTCTATCCCGTTAAGGGCACGAAAAGTCACTTTTAATAAAAATTAACAATTCATCAGAGGCATAAATACTATCTTTGCTACAATGCTAGGAGAAAATTGCATGAATTTAAAGAAATCATTATATCTGATTGCCTTGGGCGTGTTGCCGGTAATCTCGTTTGCTCAAAGTGAATCTGTACCTCCAAATTGGTACAACCTGGATTACCAAACGGATGGTGTCATGGGAATCAGTACGGAGAAAGCCTATAAAACTTTATTAAAGGGAAAAAAATCAACTCCTGTCATTGTTGGGGTTTTGGACGGTGGCGTGGATGTCTTTCACGAGGATCTGAAGGATGTCGTTTGGATCAACCCAAAGGACAGTCTTACCAATGGGAAAGATAATGATGGTAATGGCTATATCAATGACAAGTACGGCTGGAACTTTATTGGCAATGCCGATGGGAAGGATGTTCAATTTGACAACCTGGAACTTACGAGGCAATTAAGGATTTTAGATAAAAAATTTGCGGGTGTCACCCCTACGACAGAACTGAATGAAGCCGACAGGAAAGCTTTTTTGGTCTATCAAAAGATGGTCGTTAAGTACAAGAACAAGCTAGAAGAAGCCAAAATGGGGCAGTTTTCCTATGATGCCCTTAAACGCAACTTAGACGCTGTGGTTCGTGAAATAGGTAAAAAACCAGCAGAAATCACCTTGACCGATTTAGAGAATTTCAACCCAAAATCGAATAATCAACGTATCGCACTTAGTTATGCGAAAGATGAGATTCAAACCAACGGTTTTGTCAAGTTTTTTGATGATATTACGGAGGGTGCAAAATATTTCAACAATCAGGTGGAATACCATTTGAACAAGGAATACGATTCCCGTCCCATTGTTGGCGACAATTACGAGGATGCCTCCGAACGTTATTACGGAAATGCCGATGTGAAGGGGCCTGATGCACTTCATGGCAGCCATGTGGCCGGTATTATTGGCGCCAGTCGCAACAACAACATTGGCATCAATGGCGTTGCAGACAATGTCAAAATTTTAGCTGTACGTTTGGTTCCGGACGGTGATGAACGCGATAAAGATGTCGCAAATGCAATCCGTTATGCAGTAGACAATGGCGCAAAAGTGCTCAATATGAGTTTCGGAAAAAGCTATGCACACAACAAGCAGACCGTGGATGAGGCCGTTAAATATGCCGAGTCCAAGGATGTCTTATTGGTACATGCAGCGGGGAATGACAGTGAGGATAATGACGTGGAACCAAATTTTCCGATGAAATACTACACCGATGCAAAGGGGGATACTACCGGTATCGCAAACAACTGGATCACCGTGGGCGCAACGGGCTTATATCCGGACAACGCACTTTTAGCCGATTTTTCCAATTATGGCAAAAATTCAGTTGATGTATTTGCTCCCGGTGTGCAGATCAATTCCACTATTCCAGATTCGCAGTATAAAGAAGAACAAGGAACAAGTATGGCTGCTCCTGTAGTCGCCGGACTGGCAGCTATGATACGCTCCTACTATCCGAATCTCTCAGCTGTGGAAACCAAACAGGTCATTTTGGAATCTGTGGAAAAACCGGTGGGAATGGTTCAGGTCAAGGTAGGTGAAGATGCAACAAGAATGGTCAAATTAGCAGATATCTCTGTCACTGGAGGAATCGTTAATGCATATAATGCGATTCTTAAAGCTGAAGAATTTAGTAGTAAAAAGAAAAAATAAATATTATTCTCGTTTTTTGTATACCAAAACCATCTTTTGTCCGTTTAATTAATTAACTTACAGGGACAAAACTCAAGATGCTTATGGTAGAAAACTTTACCCAATCAGAAAACGAAGTTCAAAATTTGCTAACCCAAAACGAGAAGGTAATGACTGACGAGGATATAGAAAATGAATTGAAACTTCAATTACCCAAAATGTTGCTTAATCCAAGCAAAAAATGTATTGCGAATATCATGGAATATTCCAAACAAATGGAAAAAAGAAAGGCCTAATCCAGAGATTAGGCCTTATTTATAGAAATAATATCAGCTTTTTTCCTTCCTATTATCTAAGCAGATAAGTACCATACCGTATTCCTAAAATACCCGATAGACTTTAGTGCGCACGCCTATTATCGCAATCCATTTGTATTCCTAATTAATCCGCTCGATGAGCCGTGTGTAAGCGTTAAGTTTTCTTTTTTGATAGAAATTTTGGCTAGTTTTGGAGTGATGTTAAAACAAGAACGATACAAAGCTTTTGTGGAATATTTTTCCAAAAATAATCCGGATGCGCAGACAGAACTCAACTATAGTAATCCGTATGAATTGCTTGTCGCTGTTATTCTATCGGCCCAATGTACCGACAAGAGAATTAATCAGATCACGCCGAAGCTATTCGAACGTTACCCCGATGCACATACTTTAGCCGCTTCAAGCGTCGATGAAGTATTTACTTATATCCGCTCGGTAAGCTATCCAAATAACAAAGCCAAGCATCTTGTCGGAATGGCACAAATGCTTATTGAAAAATTTAACAATATCGTGCCTGAGCAGATTGAGGATTTGGTCAAGCTGCCCGGGGTAGGTAGAAAAACCGCCAATGTCATTTCGTCTGTTGTCTATCATAATCCTGCAATGGCAGTCGATACGCATGTATTCCGTGTGGCTAACCGGCTTGGCTTAACCTACCGTGCAACAACTCCATTGGCGGTAGAGAAACAATTAGTCAAAAATCTCCCGAAAGAGACCATTGCTGTTGCGCACCATTGGTTGATCTTGCATGGACGATATATTTGTCTGGCCCGAAAACCACTTTGCGAAAAATGCCCGATTACTTATATGTGTAAATACTTTGAGAAAACCCATCACATAAAAAGTGCTCCAAGCGCGACAGAAACAAAAAACTAATTTTTTTAGTGGAAATATTTGGTTTATTCTTTTTTATTTTTAATTTTGATAAATATATACTAAAAATATGAGCAACACAGATAAATTAAAAGCGTTACAGCTGACGTTAGATAAATTGGAAAAGAGCTTTGGAAAAGGTTCGATTATGAAATTAGGAGATACAGCTGTTGAGCCTATCGAGGCGATTTCTACAGGGTCCTTAGGATTGGATATCGCTTTGGGAATTGGCGGTGTTCCAAAAGGACGTATCATTGAAATATATGGACCTGAATCTTCGGGTAAAACGACATTAGCGACGCACATTGTTGCTGAAGCACAGAAAAAAGGCGGTATTGCAGCAATTATTGATGCTGAACACGCTTTTGACAAATATTACGCACAAAAGCTTGGTGTTGATGTTGAGAACTTATTAATTTCTCAACCTGATAATGGTGAGCAGGGATTAGAAATTGCAGACAATTTAATCCGTTCAGGTGCCATCGACGTCATTGTTATTGACTCTGTAGCCGCATTAGTACCTAAAGGTGAGATTGAAGGTGAAATGGGTGATTCAAAAATGGGTCTTCAAGCCCGTTTAATGTCTCAGGCTTTACGTAAGTTGACGGGAACAATTTCCAAAACCAACTGTTGCTGTATTTTCATCAACCAATTGCGTGAAAAAATTGGTGTGATGTTCGGTAACCCTGAAACAACAACAGGTGGTAACGCATTGAAGTTCTATGCTTCTGTACGTTTGGATATCCGTCGTACATCGCAGATTAAAGATTCTGACGAGGTATCCGGTAACCGTGTTAAAGTTAAAATTGTAAAAAATAAAGTCGCACCTCCATTCCGTATTGCGGAGTTTGATATCATCTTTGGGGAGGGTATCTCAAAAGTCGGTGAAATCATTGACTTAGGTGTTGAATATGGTATCATCAAAAAAGCGGGTTCTTGGTTTAGCTACGGTGAAACCAAATTAGGACAAGGTAGAGATGCCGTAAAAGCCCTATTGTTTGACAATCCAGATCTAATGGACGAACTTGAGGCAAAAATCCGTACGGAAGTAACAGGAGAAGATCCTATGCTTCATGTAGAGGAAAATGAAGACTAGTTGCTGTAAAAATTAGTATAATGTAGGTGGCCATCCTTTAGGGATGGCTATTTTTTTATCCGCTCCCCTCATATAGTCACGATTAAGTTTAAATGATTATTTTGTTACATGTCCAAACTTTTGAGTTTGTACTGTAAGATTTTAGTATTTTTAGCACAGCGAACATAAATCGCTGACTTCATTCTAAACTTAATTTTGAAAAATGAATCATAAGCTCATTGTATTTATATTGGTCCTTTTCGGATCAATATTTCATCTCAGTGCACAAAAAATCCGTGTGCTTTCCTTTAATATTCATCATGGAAATCCCCCCTCAGAAAAGGAATCTGTTGTCAATCTCGATACCATCGCTCAAATTATTAAAAACAGTAATGCGGACCTAGTCGGTTTGCAAGAAATTGATGTCAACCTGGCGCGATCCTACAATGAGGATCAAGCGAAAAAATTGGCTGAACTAACGGGAATGCACTACATTTTCTCAAAAGGAATAGATCTCGAGAAAGGTGAATATGGTACTGCGATATTGTCAAAACATCCGATAGAACATGTAGAAAAGCATTTTCTTCCTTCTCCGGTCGAAAGTGAACAACGAAGCTTATCCATTGTTGAAGTGCGTATCAACAAAAAGAAAATCCTATTTGCAAACACGCACCTGGATCTAAAAGACAACAACAAAATCGCACAGGCAAAGTTCATTACATCTCGTTTTAAAAATGAAAAACGACCTATTATCCTGGTCGGCGATTTAAACTCCGAACCCACTGATCCTGCGATTAAAGAGCTCGGCACCTTATTCACAAAAACAACGAGCCAAAATGGTTTTACTTTTCCGCAAGATAAGCCAAGTACCGAAATAGACTATATTATGGTCAACAGCGCCTCACATCCCAAGTTCGCCAACCACCGCGTTCTAGAAGAAAAATATGCGAGTGACCATCGACCATTATATGTTGAAATCGACATTAAATAACCCCTATGAATTTTAATAGAAGAAGATTTTTAGAAGCGCTAGCACTCGCGGGAATTACACTACCCAACATTAGCGTCGCTAAAGAAAAAGCAACAGAAAATCCGGAAGGAGATTTTAATTTTATAGTGCCCGCTTATTTACAGAATCAGACGGCAACCGGCATCAGCATTTTTACGATTCTGAGTAAACCCGCCTTGGCCTGGCTGGAAATCCTTGACAGTGCCGGTAATGTACAGCAAACGATCCACCAATCCGAAGATGGTATGATCAATGCAAATACAGATTTCTTTCGCTTCACTATCGATGAAGCTCCCCGATCTTTCCGCTATCGTATCCGGGCAAAGGAAATCCAAAAATTTGATCCGTATAAGATTGTCTATGCGCAAGAAATCCAAACACCAATCTTTGAGGCTAAACTAGCAAAAAACGATCAAGAGCAAATCCGTTGCCTGGTCTACAACGATGTTCATGAAGAAAAAAGTAGCTATCGTGATCTTGTACCAAATCAAGATAGCTCAATCTATGATTTCTTTGTCCTGAATGGGGACTCCTTTCACTATGTGAGCAATCAGGAAGATATTACAGAAAAATTATTGAAACCCATCGAATTCTTCGCCATGGAGAAACCTTTTATTATGAACCGTGGCAACCATGAAACGAGGGGTTCTTTCGCCCGTCATTTCAAACGGTACTTTGGTTATCCCAATAATAAATACTATCAAGCTTTTAAAAGAGGTCCTATTTTCTGGATCATGCTGGACAGTGGTGAAGATAAACCTGATAACCATGAAGTATATGCCGGTACCGTAGATTACGACAATTACAGGAAGGAGCAGGCAAAGTGGCTCGAAACTGTCTTACAGTCCAAGGAAAGAAAATCCGCACAACATACAGTTGTGATCAGCCATATCCCGATATTCCATTCAGACGATTGGCATGGCACATTACATAATCGGGAATGCTTCCATCCTTTATTTCAGAAATACAAAATAGATGCGATCGTCTCAGGGCATACACATCAATACGGATACTACCCCGCAGATAAAGATCATAATTATCCAGTATTTATCGGTGGTGGGCCGAAAGCCGGCAAAAGAACAATTATTGATATTTCGGGATCTGCGAAATCATTAGCCATCCGGATGACGCGTGACGATGGAACCGAACTGGGGCAGTTTAAAAAATAAAAAGGCAGTCCAGTAATGGACTGCCTTCTTTGGATATAACCGTTCTGATTGGCATCAGCTTTATACAAAACCTTACCCATTCGAGCGGACAATCCTTTAGGTATTTTTATTCGCCTTTTTCTAAGAAAGGATATCTATAATCCGTATCCGGATTGAATGTTTCTTTGATTGTACGCGGAGATACCCAACGCAACAGGTTGATCATAGATCCAGCTTTGTCGTTTGTACCTGAACCTCTCGCACCACCAAATGGCTGTTGCCCTACCACAGCACCGGTACACTTATCATTCACATAGAAGTTACCGGCAGCATGTCTTAATTTATCCGTAGCTAAATTAATGGCATAGCGGTCTTGTGCGATAATAGAACCGGTCAATGCATAGATCGAGGTTTTATCAACGATATCTAATGTTTCCTCGAACTTAGCGTCCTCATAAACGTATACGGTCAATACCGGTCCAAACAATTCTTCAACCATTGTTTCATAATCTGGCTTTGAAGCTTCAATGATCGTTGGATGAATGAAGTAGCCTTTGGACTTATCATAAGTACCGCCCACCACGATCTCTGCCTCAGTAGACTCTTTCGCACGATCGATGTATTTCGCTAATTTATCAAAAGATTTCTCGTCGATAACCGCATTGATAAAATTTGTAAAATCTTCTGTTCCACCAATTGTAAATGACTTCACGTCGTTAGTCATTGACTCTTTTAATGCTGGCCACAATGATTTTGGGATATATGCACGTGATGCTGCCGAGCATTTCTGACCTTGATATTCAAATGCGCCACGAACCAAGGCTGTATTTGCTGCTTTTAGATCCGCAGAAGGGTGCACAACGATAAAGTCTTTACCACCTGTCTCACCGACAATGCGTGGATAAGTTTTGTAACGGTGGATATTGCCACCGATTGTTTTCCAGATATCCTGGAATACACCTGTTGAACCAGTAAAGTGGATACCGGCGAAATCAGGATGTTGGAAAATCACATCACCAGCATCTGGTCCCGAAACATAGACTAAATTGATGACACCGTCAGGAAGTCCCGCTTCACGGAAGATTTTCATCAACACGTTTGCTGAGTAGATCTGCGTATTGGATGGTTTCCATACAACAACATTTCCCATCATGGCAACACATGATGGCAAGTTACCGGCGATAGCTGTAAAATTGAATGGAGTCAATGCAAACACGAAGCCTTCAAGCGGACGTTGTTCCACACGGTTCCATACACCTTTGCCAGATACAGGAGGCTGTTGCTTATAGATTTCACTCATGTATTGCACATTGAAACGCAAGAAATCTATGATCTCACAGGCAGAGTCAATTTCTGCTTGATATGGGTTCTTCGATTGCCCCAACATTGTTGCCGCATTTAACTCATAACGGTATTTCCCTGAAATCAATTCAGCTGCTTTCAAGAATACTGCCGCACGGTCTTCCCATGCTAGATTTTCCCAATCCTTTTTAGCCGCCAAAGCAGCATTGATTGCATCTGTTACATGAGATTTCTCACCTTGATTGTATTGACCTAAGATATGTTGGTGGTCATGTGGAGGAGCTATTGTTACTTTTTTAGAAGTAGTCACTTCTTTACCGCCAATATACATTGGGATATCAATTTGTTTCGAACGTGCCTCATCAATTGCTGCTTTCAACAACTTACGTTCTTTCGTTCCAACAGCGTAAGTATACACCGGTTCATTTGCAGGAACAGGAACTGTAAAAAATCCTTTAGACATATTACAATTATTTATTATTCAACTTTTTAGCATCATACTAAATGGTGCCAACAGAAGTAAAAATACCTTAAATTTTATGAATACCCAAAGTTACTCTCCTCCTTTGAGCACCTTGGAAAAGATACGTTTAAATTTTTCCAATTT
This sequence comes from Sphingobacterium athyrii, assembly GCF_003071065.1. Classification (GTDB taxonomy): domain Bacteria; phylum Bacteroidota; class Bacteroidia; order Sphingobacteriales; family Sphingobacteriaceae; genus Sphingobacterium; species Sphingobacterium athyrii. Next base: position 60,291 of record NZ_QCXX01000008.1, read on the forward strand.
CGGTTTAATGACTAATTGCAATAAGGTTCCTTCCCATTTAACCTATAATAATCTTGATGATAGTCTTCTGCGGGGTAAAATTATACTTGCGGGAACAACTTCCATTACAATGGGTTCTTGGTAAACTTGCTCCTTAGTCAGCGTCCCAATATAAAACTGTACTTTATGCAGTTGCTTCTTACTATGGACAAATATAGCCGAACGATATTGTGTCCGGCAACAAATCACAAAAACTCATGCCGTCTTAACCCTGTATCCCTTAAAGTAAAGAAGCGACAATAATAATCTTATTGTCGCTTCTTCTTGTACCTATTTAAATGATCAATTATTTTGCTGCAGCATAATTCTGTGCTACGGCATCCCAATTGATAACATTAAAAATTTCTTCCAAATAAACCGGACGTTTATTTTGGAATTTCAAGTAATACGCGTGTTCCCAAACGTCGATACCTAAAACTGGTGTTCCTTTTACCTCTGCGACATCCATCAATGGATTGTCTTGATTCGGAGTCGAAGTCACCGCCAATTTGCCATCAGCACCAACGATCAACCATGCCCAACCTGATCCAAAACGTGTAGCACCAGCAGCCTGAAGTTGTTTTTTCAATTCGTCAAATGAACCGAAAGTAGCATTGATCGCTTCTGCCAATTCACCTGTAGGAGCTCCGCCAGCATTTGGACCTAAAACTTTCCAAAACAAAGAGTGGTTGTAGTGACCACCACCGTTATTGCGTACTGCTGCTGAATATTTGCTCACATTCTTTATAATATCTAATAAAGATAGGTTTTCTGCATCTGTTCCTGCGATAGCCTTATTTAAGTTGTCCACGTATGCCTGATGATGTCTGTCATGGTGGATTTCCATTGTAGTCTTGTCAATATGCGGTTCTAATGCGTCGGCTGCGTATGGTAACGCTTCTAATTCAAATGCCATATCTATTTTAATTTAAATGTTTATTACTTCGTTTATGTATACAAATATAACACAATATAGCCTGTTATGTTTTTATGTGTTACAATAAATTCAATATTTCGTTAGCGTTTTTGACGAAAAAATGATTTTACCAAATCGGCACATTCTTCCTGCAAAACACCTTGGGTAACGACGGTCTTCGGATGTAAAATCTTATCATGAAAATGGGAATAACCACGCTTTTCATCCTTCGCACCGTAGACAATTTTACTGATATGTGTCCAATATGCCGCCCCGGCACACATGATGCAGGGTTCAATAGTCACGTACAATGTACAATCGTCCAGATATTTTCCACCAAGATAATTTGCTGCTGCTGTAAAAGCCTGCATTTCGGCATGAGCTGTGACATCATTCAAGCGTTGGGTAAGATTATGTCCTTTACCAATGATGCGTCCCTTATGCACGATAACTGCACCAATAGGAACCTCCCCTTCTTCAAAAGCTTTTTTTGCTTCATTTAATGCCATCCGCATAAATGATTCATCACTATCTATTAATTGTGTTCCTTCAAAATCTATAAATGTCATGCCACAAACTTAGCTAAGTTTCGATCCATTTGGTAATTTCCTGTCCACAGAAGTCAAAATAATATCTCCACGCTCATCAGCAAATCCTGTCACCAAACATTCGGAGAAAAAATTGGCAATCTGTTTCTTTGGGAAATTCACGACTGCAACAATCTGCTTTCCGATCAATTCTTCCTTCTTATAATGTACTGTTATCTGGGCGCTACTTTGTAATATTCCGATTTCGTTTCCAAAATCAATTTTCAGCTGATAAGCTGGTTTTCTTGCTTTCGGAAAATCCTTTGCATCCAAAATGGTCCCTACCCGTAAATCTACTTTTTCAAAATCTGTCCAGCTAATGCTGTCACTCATAACCTATTGCTATTAATGTCCTGAATTTCCTTACCAATTGTGAATATAATATAAGAGGGTTTGCGTTTTAAACGCGAAGAGAGTTTATGAACCAATTTATCCTCCTCACCTGCTTGAAAAGCTAAATCTTCGTCGCTTAAATGATTGTACTTGCGACGGAGTTTTTCTTTGGCAACTTGCCATTGTTCTTCGTTAATTTTCAGCATAACTATGATTTAGGTACAAAATTTGTATATCTTTATCAAACTTGTGAAAGTTTGTTTAAAGATACAATATATACATAAATAAAAGATTATGAAAAAGATTTTACCAGCATTACTCTTGATTTGTGGTAGCGTAGGAACGGCACAGGCCCAGCTTTTGCCTGGATTTGAGGTCGGTTTAAAAGGCGCTTTGAACTTCTCAAAGTTTAAAAGCGACGGCAAATATTTCAATTCAGACAATAAAGCGGGTTATCAGGCAGGTCTTTATGGACGTGTTGGTGTCTTGGGATTCCACGTTCAGCCCGAGATCTACTTAACCGGGAAGAACACCAAAGTAACGAATTCCGAAGGAGAATCGACAGACGTTAAATTCACAACGGTCGATATTCCCGTGTTATTGGGTAAACGTTTTGGCTTAGGGCCAATTGGAGCCAGAATTCAAACTGGTCCGATCTTCTCATTTAAAGTAGATGACAAACAAGATAAGATCATTGCCAATTTAGATCCAAATAACTACAAAAAAAATGGCACAGCATGGGCATTTGGTGTAGGTGCTGATATCTCAAGCCTACGTGTAGATGTACGTTACGAGATGGGCTTGAATAAAGTTAACAATGAAAGCCAGGCAAATCCAAAAATCAATATGTGGAGCATTGGTTTAGGCTACAGATTATTCAGTATTCTGTAGTTTATAAAACCACTGTTCATACTATATTAAAAAGTCCGTTTTTATCCAAAACGGACTTTTTATTTTAAGAAAATTTAGAACCGTTCTAAATTATTCCTTTTTCTTGTCAAAATGGTATCATATTTAATAGCAAATAGTAGATTTGCCTAATTAAAATTAAATTACAAGCATAATGAGTAAATCAAAGCCAGTTTTCAGTTCTTCGATTGGGAAGAAGCTAATCATGAGCTTAACAGGAATTTTCCTATGTTTATTCCTAGTTGTTCACTTGGTTGGTAACTTGCAATTATTTAAAGATGATGCGGGTCTAGCGTTCAACAAATACGCTTATTTCATGACTCACTTTACACCAATCAAAGTTGTTTCTTACTTATTGTACGCTTCGGTAATTGTTCACGTCATCTACGCCATTACGCTGTCGATGAAAAACAAATCCGCTCGTCCTATTGGCTACGCCAAATACGATGGCCAAGCAAACAGTAAATGGAATTCACGCAACATGGGTATCTTAGGTACTGTCATTTTAGTATTTTTAGCTACACACATGTCTAATTTTTGGTGGAAGTTTCACAATGATCAGGTACCTTACATCGAATACCGTACTGATTTGGCAACTGGACAGACAACAGCTAGAGAACTTCAAGCTTCTGAATTCCACGACTACCAAGAAACGGTAGAAAACAATGTTCAAATCTTAAAAGCAAGAGATTTGTACAAACAAGTTGACTTTGCCTTCAAAAATGTGGCTTTAGTTGCTTTGTACGTTATTGCCATGGCGGCTTTGGCATTCCACTTAATTCATGGTTTCCAATCTGCATTCCAAACTTTAGGTTTTAACCACAGAAGATATATTGGAATTATCAGAGCAATCGGAGTTTGGGTATTTGGGGTATTAATTCCAATTGGCTTTGCAATAATGCCATTGTTTTTCTTCTTTAAATAATTCAGAATCTTTTAAGATAAGACCTTAGGTCTTATCGTTCAATATAAAATTAAGAGATATGTTAGATTCAAAAGTACCAGCGGGCCCATTAGCCCAAAAGTGGTCAAATCATAAATTTAATCTTAAGTTGGTTAACCCTGCTAACAAACGTAAATTTACCGTTATCGTTGTTGGTACAGGTCTTGCTGGTGCATCTGCAGCAGCATCTTTAGCTGAATTAGGATACAACGTAATTACCTTCTGTTACCAAGATTCACCTCGTCGTGCGCACTCAATTGCAGCGCAAGGTGGTATTAATGCGGCAAAGAGCTACCAAAATGATGGTGACTCCGTGTTCCGTTTATTCTATGATACAATCAAAGGTGGTGACTACCGTTCACGTGAAGCAAACGTTTACCGTTTGGCCGAAGTATCTGTAAACATCATCGACCAATGTGTCGCGCAAGGTGTTCCTTTTGCACGTGAATATGGTGGTTTATTGGACAACCGTTCTTTCGGTGGAGCTCAGGTAAGCCGTACCTTCTATGCGCGTGGTCAAACTGGACAACAATTGTTGTTAGGCGCGTATTCGGCGTTGAACCGTCAAATCAAAAAAGGAAAAGTGAAATCATATACACGTCACGAGATGCTGGATCTGGTTATGATCGATGGTCATGCCAAAGGTATCGTCACACGTGACTTGGTATCAGGTAAAGTTGAAACACATGCAGCACATGCGGTATTAATGTGTACTGGTGGTTACGGTAACGTATTCTTCTTGTCTACAAACGCAATGGGATGTAACGTTACAGCAGCTTGGAGAGCACACAAACGTGGCGCTTACTTCGCTAACCCTTGTTATACACAGATTCACCCTACTTGTATTCCTGTAACTGGAGATCACCAGTCTAAATTGACGCTGATGTCCGAGTCTTTACGTAACGACGGCCGTGTATGGGTTCCTAAGACGCAAGAAATGGCCGAAAGATTACGCAAAGGTGAAATCAAAGCCAACGACATCAAAGAGGATGACAGAGATTACTTCTTGGAACGTAAATATCCTTCATTTGGTAACTTAGTACCTCGTGACGTAGCATCACGTAATGCGAAGGAAGCCGTTGATGATGGTCGTGGTGTTGGTAAAACTGGTTTCGCCGTATTCTTGGATTTCAAAGAAGCGATCGGCCGTCTAGGCGAAGATGCTGTACGTGCTAAATACGGTAACTTATTTGACATGTACTATCAAATCACTGACGAGAACCCTTACAAACAACCAATGCGTATCTACCCTGCTGTTCACTACACAATGGGTGGTGTATGGGTTGACTACAACTTGATGACGACAATCCCAGGTTTGTACGCATTAGGGGAATGTAACTTCTCAGACCACGGTGCAAACCGCTTAGGTGCTTCGGCATTAATGCAAGGTCTTGCTGATGGTTATTTCGTTATTCCTTACACTGTCGGTGATTACCTAGCTAAACTAGGTTCTTTCGCACCAGTAGATCACAGCCATCCTGCTTTCGAAGCTACACGTAAAGAGGTTGAAGAGAAAATCAATAAATTGCTATCCCTAAACGGTACGCAAACTGTTGATGATATCCACAAAAAATTAGGTCACATCATGTGGGAATACTGTGGAATGGCACGTACTGCTGAAGGATTACAAAAAGCACAAGGTTTGATCCAGGAGTTGAAAAAAGAATTCTGGACCAATGTTAAAGTTCTTGGAGAGAACGAAGAATTAAATCTTTCTTTAGAGAAAGCTGGCCGTGTAGCTGACTTCTTGGAATTGGGTGAATTAATGGTTGTTGATGCATTGCAACGCGCTGAGTCTTGTGGTGGTCACTTCCGTCTAGAAAGTCAAACTGAAGAAGGTGAAGCTAAACGTAATGACGAAGAATTTGCTTATGTATCTGCTTGGGAGTACAAAGGAGACAATGTACCTGAGGAATTACATAAGGAAGACTTGGTATTCGAAAACGTTCAGTTAACACAAAGAAGTTATAAATAAGAAGGAAATTATCATGGCACAACATATGAATTTAACGCTGAAAGTTTGGCGTCAAAAAAATGATAAAGATAAAGGTCAATTTGTAACTTATCAGGCAAACGACATCGCTGATGATATGTCTTTCTTAGAGATGCTTGATATTGTGAATGAGGAATTGACACGTAAAGGTGAAGACCCCGTATATTTTGACCACGACTGTCGTGAAGGTATTTGCGGGATGTGTTCATTAGTAATCAATGGTCGCCCTCATGGTCCTAAAGAAGGTACAACAACGTGTCAATTGCACATGCGTAGCTTTCATGACGGACAAACGATCGTAATCGAACCTTGGAGAGCTGCTGCATTTCCAGTATTGAAAGATCTTGCCGTTGACCGTACTGCTTTTGACCGTATTCAACAAGCTGGTGGATATGTGAATATCAACACCGGTGGTGTTCCTGACGCTAACACGATTCCTATTCCGAAACGTATTGCTGACGAGGCTTTCGAATCCGCTACTTGTATCGGTTGTGGTGCTTGTGTTGCAGCTTGTAAAAATGCCTCTGCGATGTTATTCGTATCGGCTAAAGTATCTCAATTTGCATTATTGCCGCAAGGTCAGACTGAACGTTACGAACGTGCGCAAGCAATGGTGGACCAAATGGATGCTGAGGGATTCGGTAACTGTACCAACACTGGTGCCTGTGAAGCTGAATGTCCAGTAGGTATTAAATTAACGAACATTGCTCGTTTGAACCGTGAGTACTTGACTGCTAAAATCTTCAAACAGGAAGAACCACACGCATAAGCAATTTTAGAATAAAATAATATAAAAGTCCTTGTCCTAAGAAAGCAAGGACTTTTTTTTATATTTACAATAATGTAAATTGACTGACGTGAATTCTGGTATAAAAATTCGTTTACTTCTACTTATCTTAACACTATGCTTTATAGGAACAGCTATCACCATCAAAGAATCTGTTACAAATAAGGAAATACTCGACATCGATACCAAATCACTCAATGATTATATCTCCGAACAAGAAAAAAAGGTAGACCTTATTTTTAAGGACTCCTTATTACTCAAAACATTTAAAAATTACGATCAATACCCCATAGCCGTCTATCAAGCTTTCGAAAGGTATAAAAACGATCAAGAGGTTTATCTTTTCCTCTTTAAGGACCATCAACCTAAGATGTGGAGCACAAATTTATTTGTTCCGATCACCGATCAGGGCTTCTTAGAAAAATCCAATTTCGTACAAGATGACAATAGGTCCTACGTCATCCGTAAAAAAACAATTGGAAATATAAGCATACTTGCCTATATCCTTGTTAAGCCCTATACCAACAATAACAATCCTTACTTAAACTCTTCGCTACGCAGAAACTTTTTTGATACGCGAAACATAGACATTGCCTCCTACACGGATACCGTAGCCATCAAAAATATCTACAGCAATGAAGGTTCCTATCTATTTTCTGTGAAGCTTAAAGATGGCGAGCATGAAAATATCTATACCATCTTACAGTTCTTTTGCTGGTTACTGGCATGGATTGCACTGTTGATTTTCTTTAACAGCCTTTGCCTCCACATGGCAAAGACCAAAAGAGCTTGGTGGGCAATAGTGCTATTGGCTGGCATATTTGTCTTGGTCAAATTTGCAGACCTAAAATGGAATCTGCTCTCTGAAAATGCCACGTTTGCTATATTTGACTCCCGCAACTACGCCTATAATAGATTCTTCCCCAATATTTGGTCGGTGTTATCCACGACAATATTGATCCTATGGTGGATACTATTTATCTATTCCATTCGAAAGGAGCTCAATTTTGACAAAATCAAAAATATCCGCCTCTTTAGAATACCTATTGCCATTGGCTTTATACTGAGTATATATTTCGCCTTTGCACTTTTATATGATATTGCCGGAACATTGATCACCCATTCAAATAATATCTATTTCGATTTCACCAAACTTGTTGACCTGCATTTCCTGAGTTGGGTGGATCTAGGCATTGTCGGAATGGGAATATTAGCATTAAGCATTTACATAGATCTGGTATTGTTCTTCCTTAAAAAGTTAGAACTAAAACCTACTCAGTTGTTAAATATCCAATTGGCCTGTGTCATCTTTGTTATTCTCATTATCTCCATTTATATCGAGAAAAATAGCTTGGTCAATCTGCTTTTAGCCCTGATTATCCTAATCAAATCTTTCGGCGAGAAATATTTTGACAGGCATATACTGACCAATTACATCGCCGTTTTGATCCTTTGGGCGATCATAAGTACAATTACGCATGCTCGATTCTATCAGGAGCGAGATCTTATTGATATGAAGATATTGTTAAACAATCTTCAATCGGAAGATGATGTTAATGCTGTTTCACTATTTTCAGACATTGAGAATGGAATTACCAATGATAAGGAACTAAAACATTTGTTCAATATCAGCTTACCCTATACAAATACCGATGCAATCAATGATTTTATCAAGAAAAAATACTTCAGTGGATATCTTTCAAAATATGACTTTAAGGCATATTACTATGATCAAAATAATATTCCATTAAATCCGAACAGTCAAAATAAGATTAATGAATATCGAGAGAAAGTAATCAATAAATCGATCAAGGTTACTCAAAATTTTTACCGCGCCAGTGCTGAACTTGGAACCCATGAATACTTTTCGATTATTCCGGTAACAATAGATCAAAACAGGGTCGTCAACGTGATTATTAATCTGTCCAATAAGGATTTCAGTTATACAGTACCGTATCCCGAAATACTGACAGATATGCGGATCAATAATTCGCAATATTATAATAAAGGAGAGTATTCTATTGCCTTGTATAAAGGAGGTTCACTTGTCACACAATTCGGCAAGTATACCTATGAAAATAACCTACGCGGATTAAAAGGTGCACCCGGAGAATATATTGAAATATTAGATCGGGATTCATACCTGCACATGGCTTATGTTGCCAATACCTTTTCAACCTATGTCATCAGTAAACAGAAACCATCGTTTTGGGATTATGTCGCGACATCCTCTTTCCTGTTTCTGGTGTTTTTCATGATTTTCATGTTTTTTCATTATGTCACTTCGTTTTATATCTTCCTGAAGAATACAAAACTGACGTTTCGCAACTTGAAATATCAATTCTATAAAATCATTAATAAAATACAGTATTCGACGCGTATCCAGACCTCGATTATTTCCTCGGTGATCTTAGCTATTCTGATATCGGCCGTGATTTCATATATCAGCATCAATAAACAGCTCTACAACAACAATAGAAATAGTAAGGAGCGTTTCATTATCGAACTTGGAAAACGGATAGAAAACATGCTCCCCAATACAGATGAAGTCTCCAATGAAAACCAACTTATTAGCGTTCTAAAGACGTTATCTGAGACCATATCGAAGGATTTCAACCTGTACTCAAAATCAGGCAGGCTTTTATATAGTTCGCAACGCCGAATTTATGACCTGGAGCTCTTCTCCACATTCATCAACCCGATAGCGTTAAAAAACCTTTCGCTGCTAAAAAAATCAGAAACAATTGAAGATGAGGGAATCGGAACCTTCCAGTTTGAAACAAGTTATGTTACAATTAGGGATAAAGATTACAGCACGGTCGCTTATATAGGCATTCCAAATTTCTCTCTTCAAAAGGAAGAGAATATCAATAAAAATTTGCTCCTTAATACCATTGTCAACATTTATTCACTAATCATCATTGGTTTCGGTTTCTATGCCACTTTTGTTGCCAACAGTGTCACCAATCCACTCAGTATCATCAGTAGAAAGATCTCTCAGCTTCGGCTAGGACAGCCTAACGAACCCCTTTTCTGGCAAAGAAACGATGAAATAGGGACATTAATCAAAGAGTACAACCTCATGATCATAAAACTGGAGGACTATGCCAATAAGATCAAGGACACCGAACGTGAATCGACCTGGCGTGAGATGGCGCAGCAGATCGCCCATGAAATTAAAAATCCGTTGACACCTATGAAATTAGGTATACAACAGCTTCGAAGATCGTATAAAGACAATGATCCGAAGTTTCCGGATCGTTTCAATAAGTTCTCCACCTCATTTATTGAGCAGATAGATGCATTGACACAGATCGCTTCAGAGTTTTCCCACTTTGCAAAATTTCCAACGACGGTGATGGAAAATATCAATATCGTTGAAAAAGTTGTGAAATCCATATCACTCTATAACAATACACCAAACGTTAACATCCGCTTAATAAATAACGCCGATCAAAAAACACTGATTGTTAAAGCCGATGGCAATGAACTGCTTCGGACATTCAATAATTTGATAAAAAATGCCATTGAGGGTGGATATGGACGAAAAAACATGAAGATAGAAATATCCATCGAACGATACTCAGACAAGTTTGTAAAGATAGATATCAAGGACAATGGTTATGGAATACCCGAAGGGATGAAAGATCAAATATTCCAAATTAACTTCACCACAAAAAGCTCCGGAAATGGGTTAGGATTGGTACTCGTTAAAAAAACAATAGAAGCCTGTAACGGACAGATCTACTTTGAAACCACGGAGGGAGAAGGTACGACCTTCCATATCCTACTTCCCTTACAGCAAATAGAGTCTTAATCGGAATGGCGTAGAAATAAACTTATCAGATCTAGAGCTCCTATTTTCTAAATAAAGAAAGCTTTCAATGAGCATATAGAAACACTATGCCAATTCAATAGCGACTTCCTCGCCCCTTGGACTAAATCATATACCTGTGTACGCCTGCCCCTAAAGAATTTCATTTGTGCCATAAAGTAAATTGGCAAAAAGGTCCTAAAAACAAACTGAAAAATTGACCGGACTGCAAAACGAAACGGGCATCCTTGTGGGACGCCCGTTCTATCTTTTTTATAATACTGCTTTACTAACGCAATACCACTGTGGATCTGCCCATTATTGCATTGTCTTCGTAAAGTAATACCGTATATGCTCCTTTGGTAAAACCATTCTCAGCAGCCCAATACACAATATAATCCTCCCCTTTATTCGTAAACAAAATATTATGCTTAAAGGTATATTGCAGTTTTTCACCATGAACAAAGAAAATATTGTCTCCCTGAACAACCAGGTTACCTTGCGGATCGATAATTCTTATATAAATGTCCCGCTCACCATTTTTTGCCAGCGCATTATCGGCGATGGTAAAATTGATCTTTAGCTTATCCACACGTTTGGCCCGTTCTTCCACAGACTCTTTACCATTTTTTTTGATCTCAAGTCCATTAATGCTGATACTTGAAACCTTTAAAGCAGATGCTGTTGTCACTTTCTCCTTCAATTCAGAATTAGTCGTTGTCAAAGAAGTAATTTGTTTATTTTTCTCGACAACAGATTCATTCAAATTTGAATTCTGCTTTGATAAAATTTGATTTTCCTGAATCAATCGCTGAACATCCACACGATAGTTGTCAACTTGCTTCTTTAATAGATTGATTTTACGTTGCGCGTCGTCAATATCTTTAGGAGTAATGCTTTTATTTTCAAGCTTTTTTCGTAGCTCAGCAATTTCTGTTCGCGAATCATCCTTTTGCACCGTCATCTCAGGAGTCAATTGAATATTTTCAATGTCAATCTTATCCAACTCGGCTTCTATCCGATCGATCTGTACCTGAAGGTTTTCTTTTTCTACGGTTAAGGCATAGACTTTCTCTCCGTTCGTCTTAAACTTAACATAAAAATATATATTCGTTGCTAGTAACGCTGCTATCGCAATGATGAAGAAATAAACTTTAGAAGAATCTTTCTTCTTTTCGTCCTCCTTCTTACTCGAAACAACCTCTGAATTCATCATAATACACTGTCATATTCATCGTATGAATTCATTGATTCATACCAATAAATGTTTAAACAAAAATTATTCCAGTTTTATTTTTTCCTTATCAATTATGAATTATTCAAAATAGTTCAGTGTCTGAAAACCACCTTGTTTTAAATATTCTTCCTTTCGCATCAGATGCAGATCTGATTGTACCATATCTGTTACGAGCATCTGGAGGTCATATTTAGGTTTCCAGCCTAGCTTGGTATTTGCCTTGGTAGGATCTCCAATAAGCAAATCAACTTCCGTCGGTCGGTAATAAGCCGGATCCACTTTAACGACTGTTTGCCCAAACTTAATCTGCGATTTATCAATATTCAATTCAGCCAAACGTTCCTCATCAACATCAATAATCACTCCTTTTTCTTGCTCTCCTTTCCCGCTGAATTCGATTTCAATACCCAGTTCGGCAAAAGCTAAGCGGACAAAGTCTCTGACAGTTGTGGTAACTCCGGTCGCAATGACAAAATCTTCAGGTTTTTCCTGTTGTAGGATCAACCACATCGCCTCAACATAGTCCTTCGCATGTCCCCAATCCCGTTGAGCCGAAAGGTTTCCCAGATAGAGTTTGTCCTGCAATCCCAATGCTATTTTTGCTACAGCACGGGTTATTTTACGCGTCACAAATGTCTCGCCCCTGACAGGACTTTCGTGATTGAACAAAATACCGTTACAGGCATACATGTTATAGGCTTCGCGGTAATTAACAGTAATCCAGTAGCCATACATTTTGGCTACTGCATAAGGGCTTCGCGGATAAAAAGGAGTAGTTTCACTTTGCGGTACCGCTTGCACCAGACCATATAGCTCAGAAGTTGAGGCCTGATAAATGCGTGTCTTCTCAATCATTCCCAGTAATCTGACAGCTTCCAGTATACGAAGGGTACCAATTCCATCGGCATTGGCAGTATATTCCGGGGTATCAAAACTTACCTTAACGTGGGATTGTGCCGCTAGATTATAGATTTCATCCGGTTGTGTCTCCTGAATAACGCGGATCAAATTGGTTGAATCAGTCAAATCACCAAAATGCAATGTAAAATTTCTATTGTCAAGATGGGGATCTTGATAAAGGTGATCAATACGATCTGTATTAAAAAGTGAGCTCCGGCGTTTTAGGCCATGTACCTTATAACCTTTTTTCAATAGGAATTCTGCTAAATAGGCACCATCTTGACCTGTAATACCTGTTATCAATGCAGTTTTCGTGTTTTGTTCAGCCATACTTCTAGTTATATTGGGCAGTTCCTAACGTTCTCGCCGGGAATCATGCTATTTTTCATCCGATAAATCTGTTCAACTCCGCTCCCAATATGAATAAATCATGATGGTTTCGGAGTGTAAAAGTATTAAATTTTCAACAAAAAAAGCCATAGGATTTCCTATAGCTTTTCATTATGTTTTTTTTCTTGCTTATGTTAGTTTACGCGGGAGAAATTAAATACCAAATATGCTTCACCATTTGCAACTGTCAACGGCATTTTCATAACTAATTTATTGCCATCAGAATAAGACAGATCCAAACGGTAACCTGTCGTCACGTTTTTGGCTTTATCTCCTGCATAGATCTTTTTAAATTGGAATTGTGGCTCACCTAAACCTTTTCCAGGGTTATAGATAGACCAAAAGATCTCACGTGATGCCCCCGGAGCACATAAAGTACCTTGTGCGTTGAAGGTGATTGATCCCTTTCCATTTCCAATAAAATTCCATGAACTACCAACAAAACACTCCGCTGGAGCTTCTTCAAAAACGCTTTTAATCGTGAATGTAGAAGGTAAATTTTCTCTATCGATTGAATTCAGTGTCCAAGTTCCTTTCACAGCAGATTTCCACTCTGAGGCACTAGGTCCCGAAGCTGCACTTGTATTGGAAGAACCATTACCAGGATTTCCAGATGATGTACCTTGCTTTTGTGCACCACAAGAGAATAAGGACACCGTAGCAAAAATAGTCGCCAATGATAAAACGAATCGATTCATATGTCTAAATTTTAATTTCAAATTGTATTTTTGGGGTAAATTAATCCACAAATCATGAAGATTACAGCCAAAAATCATACCATAAGCAAAATAATTGCAAAAACTCTTTTGAGGTTATTCATTATTCTCCTAGCCTTCGCCACCTATCCACTTTTTCTTGGGCAGGAAGCTAAGGCAAAATTAAGTCAAATCAGCCTAGCCTTCACAAATAAGATTTCTTTGATCGCTCCCATTTTACTATTTTGCTTTATCGTCGGATTAATGATTGCTGTGCTAAAGCACAAATATAATAGAATTGACCTAAATTGGCTATTTTCTCTTGCGACAATATTCGGCATTTTATATCTGATATTATTGTATTCAAGAATTTACCCAACTATCGCTTAAGTAAAATTGCACATTTCGACAAAGTTCCTAACTTTGAATTTTCCAAAATCGCCAATATAATTGATTAAGATTGGAAAAATAAACTTCTATGGACAAAAAAAAAGGTTTTAAGATCCTAAAAAATATACTAAAGATTGTCGTTACTGTGGGAGCCTTATATTGGGTTTTCAGTAAAGTTTCACTAAAAGATCTCAAAGAAGCTGTAATTAATTCAAATCCTATCTTTTTATTTCTAGCATTATTAGCTTATAGCCTCTCAATTTTTATATCTTCTTCACGCTTATTAACCTTTTTAAGGGCAATTGGTTTGGATGTTTCTGAAAAATATAATTTGAAGCTCTACCAGCTGGGACTATTCTACAACCTCATTCTACCGGGAGGAGTAGGTGGGGATGGGTACAAGATCTTTTTTCTTCGAAAAAGATTCAGTATTAAAGGCCGGAAATTATTTACGGCATTATTCTTAGACAGGCTAAGTGGCTTATGGGCCTTATGCCTAATTATTTCCGCCTTAATTACCTACATGCCACAACTGGGAATTCCAAATTACCTGACGGTCATTTTGTTTATATCAGGTAGTATACTTTACTATTTTATTGTCACAAAATTTTTCAAAGAGTACAGGTCCACCTTCCTAAAAGCACACCTAAAAGCGATAGGTGTACAGTCCATGCAAGTGATCGCAGCGATTTTAATTCTTTATGCTTTAGGATTTAACGGAAAGTTCTCCCCTTACCTATTTTTATTTCTGGCCTCTTCGTTAGTCTCAATCATTCCTTTCTCTGTGGGGGGATTAGGCATGCGTGAACTCGTGATCATGTGGGGAGCAGGCATATTTCAGGTTGACTCTCACAATGCGGTATTGATCACATTGTTATTTTATATTATCTCGGCGATGGTCGCACTCTCCGGAATTTATTTTATCTTCAATCCCAAAGCAATCGGAGAGGATAAACTGCCTTCTGTCGAAGAAGTTGAACAAAGTCAAAAATTAGAAGAATAAACATGGCGAATATTATTATTACCGGAGCAAGCAGCGGTGTTGGGTTTGAAGCTGTACTTGATTTGACCTCAAAAAAGGACAACAAGGTTATCGCACTGGCCCGATCTGCAGACAAATTGAGAAAACTTCATGAAATCGCAAGTCAGCTCAATTATGACGGGGGGACACTCTTTCCCGCACAATTTGATATCGTCTATGATGACTATGCAACGCTAATTCCTTTTATTCAATCGAAATTTGACAGCGTTGACATCCTGATCAACAATGCCGGGGCACTCATCAATAAGCCATTCATGGAGACCAGCAGTCAGGATTTTGCAGCAATGCTCCAGACAAATATCATGGGCCATGTCAATATAATACAGCATGTTGTTCCGTTTATGCACGAAGGTTCCCATATTGTCAATATCAGCAGTATGGGCGGCTTTCAAGGCTCAATGAAATTTCCCGGGCTTTCAGCCTATTCCACCAGTAAAGGCGCGTTGGCGATTTTAACAGAATGTCTCGCTGAAGAATTTAAGGAGAAAGGCATCAAGGTTAACTGCTTAGCCTTGGGATCGTCACAAACTGAAATGTTTGAGGCAGCTTTTCCGGGAATGCAAGCCGGTACACTAGCCTTCGAAATGGGCCGATATATTGCGGAGTTTGCGCAGAATGGACACCAGTATTTCAATGGAAAGATTCTACCTGTTGCTAATACTACACCATAACAGAGCAGTTAAAAGCAACAGGTTGTTGATGGAATCTAAGATTCGCTTATTTTGTTTTCAGTTTAAGCCACTTTGTAAGATCATCCATGAGTTGTGCATTGAAACTTTCCGGGTTTTCAAAATATTCCTCAATTTTTCCTGTTTGCGCGTTTTGAAAGAGATGGTTCAAATTTGGGTAATCTTTAATTATTACATCTGTCGTATTTAAGTGCAGGCGTTGAAGCGCATAGATATTTTCATTTGCAGGAACCTGAATATCCTTTCCCCCAAAGGAAGCGAAAACAGGTACTGTCACTTGCTTAAGATAGTAAGCCGGATCGATGCGGAGAAAGGTTTTGAACCATGGGGTCAACATCGGACTCAATTTAACTTTCATATCTGATGTTAATGCATTTCCATTGTTTTGACTGATAAGTTCTTTTTCCAATGATTTTGTCAAATCCTTTGGCGGCTCATCCTTAAGCAGAATGTCATATAGCTTTCTGTTATTGCGCTTATTTATTTCCAACGCCGCTTCAGATAAACCAGCCACTTTCCCCAAAGCATAGCTCTGCAGAATCAATAAGGAATCACCTTTGAGGACAGGTCCGGACAACAAAGCAATATAATTGACTTTATTGTTCTCCGCAGCAACCATTTCGGCGATCAAAGCTCCTTCACTATGACCGATAATACCAATTTTTTCTGCGTTGACCATCTGTTGCCTGCTCAGAAAATCCACAGCTGCATTGGCATCCGAAGCAAAATTAACCGTCGTAGCCAAATTGACCTCTCCTTTAGAGTCGCCAATACCGCGATCATCATAACGAAGCACGGCAAAACCATTTTTACTGAGGTGGTCCGCCAATATTTTAAATGGCCGATGCCCGAAAACTTCTGAATCTCTATTTTGTTGTCCACTTCCATTAACCAGGACGACAGCAGGAAAAGCCCCTCCCCCTTTGGGATAAGTAAGCGTTCCCGCTAAAGTAGCATTTCCTTTCACATTTTGAAACGTAACCTCCTGTTCAACGTAATCGTAGGGAGGAAAGACGTCCTGTTTACGGGAAAGTCCACTTTGGTCGCTTTCACTCCGCACCAATATCATCGCGGACTCAAAACTCCCCTGCTTCATCACTCCCTTCATCACATCTTTATCCCGATCCAGATAACCTGTATAAAATAGACCGATCGCTTTGACATCCATCGATATCGAGTCCTTGTTCACTTTTATTGTATTAATCGGAAACTTCAGCGAGGTCTGCATCGGGCTTTCAAAAGTTCCCGCCCAATTATCATTACTATCCTGTTTAAGATTAAATACCAAAAGTAATTTCTGCCCAGACACACTCACCTCACCTTTCCAAGAACCATCAAAAGTCTGTGCACCTGCACATGAGAACTGCAAACAGATCAAAAATAAATAGAAAATTTTCTTCATCATTTCCTTGCTATCAAAAATAAAACTGTATACCTACATCAAGTATAAAATATAATGCCACAAACAATATGCTTATCCAAATCTTTTTATTATTTACGGCAACATTCATTCCTTTGACCAATAAATAGAACTGATAAAACAGGAGAAATAGCGCTAGTATTCCAAATACACCAAACAATATCATTTGACCTTTATCTATACTCGACAAACTATGGTCACCATTTTTTAACGCTTCATCTATCTCATTGGTAAACTTGTCCTGATTGATTAACTTACCCAAGAGCAACATTAGATAAAGCGGAAATGGCACAATCAGCATCACGTTTAATACATCAATAAGCCTTGTCTTGGTATATAATATAAGACCTACAATATATAATAAGGCTAAAGGAGCCAAAATCATATAAGCATGGACTCTTAAAACAGCAACGAAAGAGACTGCTATCTCTGGTCGATAGAAGTGCATAAAACCATTGAACTGCTCCCCCGATAAATAGACGAAATAGCTCGATAGCAAAAAACCAATGGTGCCTGCAAAAAATAGTTTCCGTTCCGAAAACTCTTCAAATGGGTTTAGAAATAGCTGTTTAATTTTCATTGTTTAAGAATTTGGATAAATTCAATTGTTCGATCTCCACTGGGTTTTGAGTTCCGATGAGCAGTACTTTACCATTTCTCATGGTAAGTTGCAAGCCCATATTACCTTGTGCTGAAAAAGCTCTTCCTCGACTCCCTCTTCTCAGCCCCCAGCCTCCAAACTCTGCAATTGGACTATATTTTCGTAATTCAACTGTAGTTATATCACCCCATGCAATCCTTTTTCGATAGAAATTAAATGGAAAAAAATAGACTTCAATCCCATTCTCATGAATAGTGGTCTTTAAACGAAGCACACCGA
Source organism: Sphingobacterium athyrii (assembly GCF_003071065.1). Taxonomy (GTDB): domain Bacteria; phylum Bacteroidota; class Bacteroidia; order Sphingobacteriales; family Sphingobacteriaceae; genus Sphingobacterium; species Sphingobacterium athyrii. The sequence continues at coordinate 78,234 of NZ_QCXX01000008.1, forward strand.
ATAAACACCACAAGGCTAAATTGATCCAGAATCCAGGTAATCTAAATAGAGGAACAAAATTGAACTGTAAAATATCCTGCCAGTGAGCAGAAATGCTAGCTACGCCAACAGATAAAAGGATCAGACATAGCCACCAACTAAAAAATGATTGACTCTCGTTATAAAATGTGTTATTTCTCATCTTGAGTAAATAGTTTATATATCACTACTTCAATTCTTAAGGCTGCCTAAATCTTCCTATTTGTGTCAACATTACCCGTATTAGCTAGCGAATTTAATTTATGAATCAGATCATCCAAAATATTGCGAACAGTTGGGTACGACTTTCCCATTTGGTTGGCCATCTCTTTTAAGCTACCCGAATACTTTAAAAAATTGAGGACAAACTCCTGCTCATCTATGGTCAATTGCATAAGCAAGGGTAAGTTAAACTTACCGACAACTTCTGTGTCACAGGAATCGCAGACCAGCTTAGAGACCTGCAGTCTCGCATCACAACATGGACAATTTACGGGTATTTTTTTCATTTAAAAAAGACAAACATTAACATTGTTAAATATAATATTAATATTATTAAAACAAAACACAATATTATCAATATTTTCCAAAAATCGTTGCTTAATGATATATTTGTAAACAATAAATAAAGCGTATGAAAAAGTTTTTAGGCTATATCCTATCTATTATATTTTGGTTCTGTTTTGGCTTATCCCTGATTATATTTCATCCCATCCAATGGCTATGCCTAAAATTTGGTGGTTATGATGCGCATAAAAAAAGTGTTGACCTATTAAATGCATGTTTGGTTGCATCTTATTATACATTATTTAATAGGGTTACTTTTATCGATAACAAATCAATCCCTTTGGGACAACCGATTATTTTTGTTGCCAATCATCAAAGTACCTTTGACATCCCCCCACTGATCTATTTTCTGCGAAGATTTCATGGAAAATTTATCTCAAAAATTGAATTAGCTAGTGGCATACCCAGTATTTCATTTAACCTAAAACATGGTGGGGCTGCTAATATTGATCGTAATGACCCCAAACAATCCATAGCTGAGATCCTCAAACTTGCCAACAATATGAAAACAAAAAATTGGTCGGCCTTTATCTTTCCAGAAGGTACCCGATCAAAAACAGGTAAGATGAAAGCTTTTCACGTAGGTGGTATTGCAACATTATTAAAGAAAAACCCAAATGCATTGGTCGTCCCGATTGCGATAAAAGGATCCTACGAAATGGTGCAATATGGTATGTACCCATTGACTCCTTTTTTACATATGACATGGGAGGTACTGGACCCTTTGGACACCGCGGATAAAAATATCGAGGAAATCGTAAAATTAGCGGAAGAAACGATTAAACGGAAAGTGGAAAATTAAAATAGTTTTATTTGACTTGCCTGCCCTTCCAATCGTATTTTCCAACATTCCCCAATATTCCGATATAAGCTAAGTATAGAATATGGGCCAGACTCAATATCGGGAGATACCAAAGCAAAGTAGTACGTTTCGCAAAATTGGTTAAGGGCTGAATAAACAAAAACTCAACTGTTATTTTAAGGAGCAATGCAAAGAGGACAACCCCTCCAAGTGTCTTCACTCCTGTGACCGTAAGAATTGCTGCCACCAGCAATAGCACATTGAACAGCCAAATAGCAATTCCCAAAGCAATGACACCTTTATTTTTATACTTGGTACTCTTGGATGCCCAACGTCTTCTTTGGCTAATAAATGACCCAAGATCAGGCTTGGCGTCCGTATACACAATAGCATCCTCTGATTTACAAAAAGCAATCCGTTCGGGATACTTCTCAGCCACCTTATGCAAAAATAACTCATCGTCCCCCGAAGCAAGCTCATCGATACCTTTAAACCCTCCCATTTGTTTAAATATATCTTTTCGATAAGCTAAATTTGCACCATTACAGGTCGTAGGTTTTCTATTACCAATACCCGCTGCACCAAGACCTATGAGATACAGGAATTCCAAGGTCTGTAGTCGTTCAAAAAAACTCTTTTCCTCCGAGTATACGACTGGAGAAGACAATAAATAAGCATCTTCCTTTTCAAAGGTCCCGATCACGGTAGCCAGCCAATTTGGTCCCATTCGGCAGTCTGCATCTGTCGTTATAATAATCTCCCCCTTACAGCAATCAATCGCCCTTGAGATCGCCAGCTTCTTATAGGAATTCATCCGACCATTCTCATTTAGCTGAATCAACTTGACTCCACTTTCGATATATTCTTTAACAATCGCGGAGGTATTGTCATCCGAGTGGTCATCAATAATAATAAGTTCAAGAAGTTCACTCGGAAAATTTTGATTTAATATGGATGCTATCGTTCTCCGGATATTTAATTCTTCATTGCGGGCTGCAATAATTACCGATACGGTTTTGGTAGAAATTAAGTTACTGTGAGGTGCCTGGATCGTAGCCCAACCTTTCCGCATCCATAATACGAGGATAGCGTACACACAGGCAAAACTGATCAATAAATAGCTAAGAATTTGTATCACCGAAAAAATTTATCTTAAAAACAAAAATAGAACCAAATATTGCAGGAAGAATTAAATTGACAAACCAAATACATGATACAATAGCCATCACCGCAATCTCCTGTGTTGTAATATAGCTATAAAGATTACTTGCCACAAAACTCCGCACACTAAAATCAAAAATATCCAAGGTAGGTAGTGCTGCCTGGACGAAAAAGAGGATAAAAATCATCAAGATCATGGATAAAAGAGGCAACTCAGGCAAAGTCAATTTCATCAAAATAATATATTGTGAGGTAAAAATGATGAATCTAGCCAATGAATTTAGCAAAACAATGCAGAGCTCACGTGCAGAATAATGTTCAAGGACTTCAAAAAAAGGCTTGATTTTCGTCAAAAACTTAATTCGACCCACAAGCATATCCACCCATCGCACATTAAAATACAATATCACAAACCCGACAGCATAAATAATAGCCAACAACCAAACCCCAAATTGAACAGATAATGGCGTAGATAAGAACTTACAGAGAAACCAGGCGATGCTCAGTGATCCTGCGACACTTGTCAGTACCAGTTGGGCAAATAACCCAACCCCCATGGCGACAGCTCCCTTAGCTCTATTTTGGGGTTTCAGAAATAACACCCTTCCACCATATTCGCCAATCCTATTCGGGGTAAAAATCGCCCATGTAAGTCCACAAAAAACGGATTGAAATGCCTTCCAAAAAGATATTCGCTCCAGTTTGGATGCAAGATAGCGCCATTTGACAACCTCCAGAAGCCAGTTTACAAGCATTAAAACAACAATTAAAATCAGCGTCCATACAACAGAATGTTGCTCCAATCCAGTGATTAGCGTCTTAAACTTATCGATATTGCTCTTATCAGACACCTTGGTAATAATATACCATGTCGCAAGTGCAAAAACCAGTATCTTTAATAAAAGACTGATGTATTTTTTTTGTCTCCCGGTCAACTTTTGATAATTAGAGAGCAATGTTACTAAATTTTGTCCAAATGATTAAGTTTTGTACACATCAATCCACTTATAAAGAGCAAAATTTGTAATATTGTACATGCAGAAGGAAAAGGCGAAAGAAAGAATCATTCTAGGGATAGACCCCGGTACGGTCGTGCTTGGATACGGAATTATTAGAGAAGTCGGCAATACCATATCCCTTATTTCAATGGGTGTGATCAAAATGGGGCATCTCGATGACCATGCCTTAAAACTGCAACGCATCTTCAAAAAGACCTCTGCATTAATGCAAGAATATAATCCGGATTGCGTTGCGCTAGAGTCACCCTTCTACGGCAAAAATATTCAAGTGATGCTCAAACTCGGGCGGGCGCAGGGCGTTGCCATGGCAGCAGCACTGGCACAGGATATTCCGATCTTTGAATATTCACCCAGAAAAATAAAGCAATCCGTCACCGGAAATGGAAATGCTACGAAAGAACAGGTTTCTGCCATGCTCAAAAACCTATTAAAGTTTGAAGAAACGCCCCAATTTCTAGATGCGACAGATGGGCTGGCCATTGCGGTCTGCCATTCATTTCAAAAAAACAGCAGCACTGGCAACGGAAAATCCTATTCAGGCTGGTCCTCTTTTATCAAAGACAATAAAGACCGAATCAAATAATTACATCTGCACCTGTCGAATCACATTTTTCACATTTAATTCGACAATATCAGTCATTGTCTTACATTTCAAGTAAGAATTATTTTGGTAAAACTCCGCATAACCTTCGCGCAGTTGTTTTATGTTTTCGGGCGTTGAAAGGATCTGAGTCTGCGAAGCGTCCCGAAGATCAGCAATGCGGTGCCGTTCGCTCCGCACCCTATGCACGATCGAAGAACGTTCCTCCTGTTGATATTGCTGCACCGTTTTTTCTGTCAAATGCTCCATGGCAAGCTTGACATATGGATAGTTCTCTTTAAAGAACTGTGGCATATATACTTTCGGATTTCCCTCATAAAACTGCTGGTCAAAATCAATGGCCCTGATCCTAAACTGAAAGTCATCGAAATCAGGTGTAATCTGCATAACAAAATTATAGGCACGCATATCTCCCAGCAGCGTGATAATACAACGTTCGTTAAACTTGACGAATTCCTTCGAAATCCGTGTCAGGTTGTAATCAGGCGTAAACATTCGGGTTTGCGAAAATATATCACCGGGAATACCAACAATATGCTCCTCAACCAAAGTGTCCTGATCCACCATATAGTTGACCTGATTGGGAGATAGTATTTCCTCAAGCTCTAAGCCGTATATCCGTGATGCATCTGCCTGCTTGATATAAAAATAATCGTAGACGTCATTCAGCCGGTTTACAATACGAATACGAAAAGGCCTCGTATTACCAAAACCGCAATACTCCACGCGGTCGATATATTTGTGCTGTACAATCCGTGTATTACCAGAAGCTTTGAGCTTAGCATAAATTACTTTTAACCCGTCATACAACTGATCAATGAGATATTGAGGATACAGTGGAGTTTCCCAAAAAGTATCATGACCAAATTTATCCATGACTGGTACCGTCTCTGTAAAATTCAATAGATCCTTATAACCAATGGGCAATTTCTCATCCCGTTGATATAACCTAAGATATTTATGGAGCCCTTCCCCTACCTCAAAAATCGGCTTCTTCCTCGAAATCTTTACATCTTGAACTTCTTCCATCTTTATTTTAGTATTGAGACCTTGCTCTGACATGCCCTACAGTTTACTTATTTTACCTTTGATCTTCGTAACACCGTATGAGATCCTTAATCACAGGATCCTCTTATTTCCACCCAACTTTAATAACAAGATAACGAAAGAATCCGATAACCTTACAATAAAATCACCTCTAAAACAATTATAAGCACTTTCAATCAAAAACATACAACATTATCAATATCAATAAGTATTTTTTATTAAATTTACATCTATAAACCGAAAATTCTTAGTAATTTTGAAATAAATTTAATTATTTTAGCAATTGGTCAGATTTTAATGTATGACCGATGAATGAAACACAAAACCCATTGTTAATGGAAAATCAATATGCAAACTATGATCTAGACAATTTGGATATCCAAATCCTGTCTATTCTAATGAACGATGCTTCTATTCCTTATACCGAGATTGCAAAAAAGCTAATCGTATCAGGTGGTACCATCCACGTTAGAATGAAGAAGATGGAAGAGTTAGGTATCATTAGAGGTTCAAATCTTATTATCAATCCCCAAAAAGTTGGATTTGACATCACTGCCTTTCTCGGTATTTATCTAGAAAAAGGTTCACAATATGCAGATGCGGTAGATAAGTTGAAAGAAATCAAAGAAGTGGTTGAGTTACATTATTGTACCGGCCAATACAGTATTTTTGCAAAAATTATCTGTAGGGACACTGTCCACCTCAGAAAAGTATTGAACGAAGATATCCAATCCGTGCCCGGAATTCAGCGTACAGAAACGATTATCTCCCTTGAAGAAAGTATTAAGCGTCAGATCAGCTTAGTCTAGTATAAAAAAAGCTTCCAACAGTTGGAAGCTTTTTTTATACTATCTCTTGTAGCATAGCCACATACAAATCTATTCCTTCCCGAATTTCATTAATATAAATAAATTCATCAGCCATATGCGATCTTGCACTGTCTCCGGGCCCCAGTTTCAAAGAAGGTACCGGAATAAGCGCCTGATCACTCATCGTCGGAGATCCATATAGCTTACGACCAAGTTTTATTCCTGCCTGAACGATAGGATGTTCCTCCGGAATAGCTGATGATTTCAAACGAGTAGATCGAGCCGAAACTTCCGAAGTAACATGAGATTTGATGATCGCCAGTGTTTCTTCATTTGTATAAGCATCAGTTGTCCGTACATCGACCACAAAACTACAATTGGCCGGCACTACATTATGTTGCGATCCTGCTTGAATCATTGTCACGGACATTTTTATCGGGCCTAAGGTAGTTGATGTTTTTTCAAAAGCATAGTCCTTAAACCACTGAATATCTTTAATTGCTTTATAAATAGCATTGTCACCCTCATTACGAGCAGCATGGCCCGCTACCCCTATTGCATTGCAGTCCAATACCATCAGACCTTTTTCGGCGACAGCTAAATCCAGCAGTGTCGGTTCGCCAACAATTGCAAAATCAATAGGTCCGATATCCTCCAGGACGGACTCAATCCCGTTTCTTCCCGATATTTCCTCCTCGGCACTCGCCACTAGACAAAAATTGTATTTTAAGTCCTTCTCGTCATAAAAATACAAGAAAGTGGCGATCAACGACACCAGACATCCGCCCGCATCGTTACTTCCTAAACCGTACAGTTTCCCGTCCTCCTCAGAAGGTGCCAATGGATCACGAGTATACCCCGGATTGGCTTTTACCGTATCATGGTGCGAATTAAGCAGAATAGTCGGTTTATCTAGTGCGTACTGTTTGTTGTATACCCAAACATTATTCCCCTTTCTAAAGGTTTTAATGAGCCTTTCTTTGAAAAATGCCTCAATCAGGTCAGCTGTCAGGACCTCCTCCCGACTTAAGGAAGAAAGCGCGATCAACTGTTTCAATAAAGCTAAGCTATCTTTGAATAAGCTCTCCTTATCCTTCATGATATAGTCCTCCTGCTTTATCGGCAGACAATTTTATTCCTTTGATAAATGCCGAACTAAAACCATGATGTTCCATTTCATTCAATCCAGCTATGGTACACCCTTTCGGTGAAGTTACCTTATCGATCTCGCCCTCAGGATGCGCATTCGTATGCAATAATAAATCTGCGGCACCTTTAGCCGTCTGCACAGCCATTTTTAAGGCATCATGTGCATGGAAACCAATCTCAACTCCACCCTGTGATGCCGCTCGTATAGCCCGTAAGAAAAAAGCTATTCCACAGGCACACAAGGCTGTTGCCGAAGTCATCAGATCTTCATTTATAATGACTACCGAACCAACGGTCTCAAACATCTTTTCTACCTCAGCTAGACTACCTTCCGAAGCATTATCACTCGCAATACAAGTCATCGACTGAGCGATGGCAATAGCCGTATTTGGCATCGCACGTACGACCGTCGCATCATCACCCAATACGGCTCTCAGGTCAGCACAGGAAACACCAGATACAATGGAAACAAAAATCTGGTTTTTCTTATCTATTTCGGGAGCGACTTCAACCAATACCTTTTTTAGCTGCTGCGGTAATATGGCGAATACAATAATATCAGCACCTTTAACAGCAGCTTTATTATCATTACTTACCGAAAATCCCTGGCTTGCTTCCTCAGCCAAAGCATTCAGATTTCTGCGGGTCAATGTAATATCGGCAGCACTGGCGAACTCGCTTTTAACAAGCCCTTTCGCCAAGGAAAGACCGATATTGCCACTTCCGATGATAGTGACCTTTTTCATAGTTGGGTTTAGATTAGATTACATGATTATTTTAATGTCAAACAGGTACCGAACTGCCCCTGTTGAAACAAGTGCAAATTATTGGCATGACCAATATATACCTCCTGAACACCTTTATTTATCGCATTAAATGCATTTTGCAATTTTGGAATCATACCATCATTGACAATGCCCGATTCTTTAAGATATTCAAATTCATCAGATTTAATCGTTGGTATCACCGAATTTTCATCGGTCACATCACGTAATACTCCATTTTTCTCGAAGCAGTAAACCAACGAAGTCTCATACAGGGACGACAAAGAGACCGCTAAAGAAGATGCAATGGTATCCGCATTGGTATTGAGCAGCTGCCCTAAACCATTATGCGTAATGGCAGAGAATACCGGAACAAAGCCTGCTTCCAGGAATTTTTTTATTGCCAATGTATTCACAGAATCATGCAATAAATCTCCAACAAAACCATAGTCAATATCTTTGACAGGTCTCTTTATAGCCTTAATTACATCACCATCAGCCCCTGTCAAGCCAACAGCATCACATTTTAGTTTTTGTAATTTGGCAACGATGGTCTTATTTGTCAATCCAGCATACACCATCGTCACAATACGCAGCATATTTTCATCTGTCACTCTGCGGCCATCAACCATTTGCGCTTGTAGACCAAGCTCACTTGCAAGACGTGTCGCAATTTTGCCACCGCCATGCACGAGGATTTTCTTCCCTGACAGTGCGGAAAATTTCTCTAAAAAAGAATCTAAAAGACCCTCATCGTCGATAATATTTCCTCCAATTTTTATAATATTTAATACACTATTAGCCATTACGCAACTTTTCCCAAATAAAAATAGTTTCTCAATAATCAAAAGACCGATCTTAGACTAGATCTTCCAGCATTCGTTTTAAAACAACCTGTGCCGCCCAGACACGATTACTTGCTTCCTTAATCACCAAGGAGTTTGGTCCATCTAAAATCTCGGATGATAATTCCAAATCCCGTCTTACCGGTAAGCAATGCATGACCTTCGCGTCATTCGTCAAAGACAACTTCTCGTTATCCATCATCCAATCCTCGTCAACGGTATATACCTCGCCATACTCCTGATAGGATGACCAGTTTTTCACATAAACAAAATCAGCATCTTTCAGGCTTTCATTTAGATTTGTTGAAATTGTCGCTCCCTTCGTAAAATCCTTACTGAGTTCATAGCCCATAGGTTGCGCGATGGTAAAATCGACAAGTCCTTCCGCTTGCGCCTGACACATCCATTCCGCAAAAGAATTCGGTACAGCCTGTGGTAAAGCTTTCACATGCGGAGCCCAAGCCAATACAACTTTTGGTTTCGCTGTCTTCTTATGTTCGGTGATCGTAATGATATCCGTTAAACTTTGTAATGGATGGCGTGTTGCACTTTCAAGCGAAACAACAGGTACACCACAATATTTAATAAATTTGTTGAATAGATCCTCACTGTAATCTTCTTCCCGATCTTTTAACTTCGGAAAAGACCGTAAGCCAAGGATATCACAATATTCACCCATGACGGCTGCTGCCTCACGGATATGTTCAACAGTGCTGCCGTTCATCACGACACCATCCTGTGTCTCCAACGCCCAGCCATCCTTGTCCATGTTCATAACCATGACATTCATACCCAAGTTCATCGCCGCTTTTTGAGTACTCAAACGTGTACGTAAACTAGGATTTAAAAACACAAGACCCAAGGTTCTATGCTTACCAAGATCTTGGTTAGCATAAGGTGCCGCTTTTAGCGCCAACGCCTCTTGGACAACGTCTGCTACACTGGATACGTCTTTTACAGAGAAAAACTTTTTCATCTATATAAATCATTTATGCGAGTCTTTTCTAGGACACAATGCATTGTGCTACCCGCTTTGTTTATTTATGCTGAAGAAACAATTCAGATAGGTTCCCCCTTACACGGAGAAGTCACCCTTATTATTTCATCTAATTATCGTTAAGCGACTACAACCGCCTTTATATGTTCTTTTAATGCCAATAAAAATTGATCAGCATGTTCTTTGGTAATATTCAATGCTGGAAGCAATCGAATAACGTAAGGTTTAGCTTCCCCAGTAAAAATACGATTCTTTAACAAAAGATCTTTCTTTACATGTGCCAAAGATGCTGGAAGCTCGATTCCGATCATCAATCCACGGCCCCTTACTTCTACGATCTCTTCAATTTTCTTTAATTCGTCAATGAGATACTGTCCTACAGCATTCGCATTCTCCATCAAACGATCCTGTTGAATCACCTCCAAAACAGCCAAAGCCGCTGCACAGGCCAAATGGTTGCCACCAAAGGTTGTCCCTAAACTACCGTGGGAAGCTTTAAACTTAGGAGAGATACTTATTGCCCCGATAGGAAAACCATTTCCCATCCCTTTGGCCATGGTATAGATATCCGCGTCTACTCCAGAATAATCCTGTGCATAGAACAAACCTGTCCGACCATAGCCACATTGCACCTCATCAGCAATAAATACGGCATTATATTGGTCGCAAAGTGAGCGGATCAATTGAAGAAAAGTAACAGACGCTTCCCTAATTCCACCAACACCTTGGATACTTTCAATAATAACAGAGGAAATTTCCGTGCCATAAGCTGAAAATGCATCCTTTAGTGCTTCCTCATCATTGAACGGAAGAAAAACGACGTTGTCAGTCTCATTGACAGGCGCAACAATACTTGGATTGTCGGTCGCAGCCACAGCCAGCGATGTTCTACCATGAAACGATTTAGAGAACGCGATTACTTTTTTTCTCTTATTATAGAAAGAAGCAAGCTTCAAAGCATTTTCATTCGCTTCGGCCCCAGAATTACAAAGGAATAAGTCATAATCAACCTTACCAGATACTTCGCCAAGCAATCGCGCAAGTTCACGCTGAATTGGAATTTCAACAGAATTAGAATAGAATCCGATACGATTCAACTGCTCTGTAATACGTTGTACATAATGTGGATGCGTGTGTCCGATCGATATCACGGCATGGCCACCATACAAGTCCAAATAAGCATTTCCTTCGGCATCCCACACCGTAGATCCATTAGCTTTAACTATGTTAATGGGATTAATGGGATAAACATCAAATGGTTTCATCTTAATGAATTATAGATTGATAAACGAAATAGCTAGTAATAGAAAAAGCTATCAGATTTTAGCATTACAAATATATCAGTTATAACGGTAGGAATGGTCATAAAATAAAAAAAGTCCTCTTAAAAAGAGGACTTTTTTTTATTTGTAACGGGATCAATATTATTCTCCGTCAACTTTTTCTTCACCTTCTACTTCAGCTTTTACCTCTGTAGGAGCTTCGGTCTCAGCAGGAGCAGCAGCTTTTTTAGCACCGCCACGACGACGAGTAGCTTTTTTCTCAGCAGCAGCTTTTTTACCGTAGATTTCGTTGTAATCAACAAGCTCGATGAAAGCCATTTCCGCGTTATCACCTAAACGGTTTTCCATTTTGATGATACGAGTGTAACCACCTGGACGGTTAGCTACTTTTTCAGAAATTTCGCGGAACAAGATAGAAACTGCGTCTTTATCTTTCAAATAAGCGAATACTGTACGACGAGAGTGTGTTGTGTCGTTTTTAGATTTAGTAATCAAAGGCTCTACATACGTACGCAATGCTTTAGCTTTAGCCAAAGTAGTTGTGATACGTTTGTGTAGGATTAATGATGTCGCCATGTTAGCCAACATTGCTTTTCTATGGCTATCCGTACGGCCTAAGTGATTTACTTTTTTTCCGTGTCTCATTTTGATTTTATTATACTATATATACCGTTCTTGTTTTATATAAATTGCTAAACTTTTCAAAGGCAACTGCCCATCTCGTCCAGCAATCAGCTTCAAGAGGAATTACATATAGTGGTCGCTTAATAAATTATTATTCTTCGTCTAATTTATATTTTGCCAAGTTCATTCCGAATGATAAACCTTTGGATTTAACCAATTCCTGAATTTCACTTAACGATTTTTTACCGAAGTTTCTGAATTTCAACATATCAGCTACGTCGTAAGTTACCAACTCAGCTAATGTACGAATATCAGCAGCTTTCAAACAATTCAATGCACGCACTGAAAGGTCAAGGTCTACCAATTCTGTTTTCAAAATCTTACGCATGTGCAAGATTTCTTCATCGACGACTTTAGTTTCCTCTTTTGTTTGCGACTCAAGCAGCATATTCTCATCAGAGAATAAGATAAAGTGTTGAATTAAGATCTTAGCAGCCTCTTTTAAAGCTTCTTCGGGGTGAATTGAGCCATCTGTAGAGATATCCAACAACAATTTCTCGTAGTCAGTTTTTTGCTCTACACGGTAATTCTCAATGGTATATTTAACATTCTTGATCGGAGTAAAGATCGAATCGATAGCGATAACACCTACCGGCGCATCAGTCACTTTATTCTCATCTGCATTTACATATCCACGACCTTTAGCAATACTCAATTCCAATTCAATTGTCACTGCGTTATCCATGTTACAGATTACCAAGTCTGGATTTAAGACAGTAAAGTTATTAGAGAATTTTGTGATATCACCAGCTAAGAATTGTTCTTGACCATTGATTACTACAAATACCTTTTCGTTGTCGCCAATCTCACCTGTTTTTTTGAAACGGATCTGTTTCAAGTTCAAGATAATTTCAGTTACGTCTTCAACAACACCTTTGATCGTTGAAAATTCGTGCGAAACGCCAGAAAACCTTATCGACGTAATTGCATATCCTTCTAACGAGGACAATAGAATACGGCGCAAAGCATTACCAATGGTTACACCAAAACCAGGCTCCAATGGACGAAATTCAAACGTACCATCAAAATCCGTAGATTTCTGCATGATAACTTTATCCGGTCTTTGAAATGCTAAAATTGCCATTTATTTTCTTTTAATGTTTTATTTGTAATAATAATTGTAATACAACAGAAAGATGCATACCCCAAAACTGGACTATGCATACTTCTATTTTATTTATTATTTAGAGTATAACTCAACGATTAAGTTCTCTTTAATGTTTTCAGGAATATCAGATCTTTCCGGATAGCTTAAGAAAGTACCTGTTAATTCTTTCGCATTCCACTCTAACCAAGAAAATTTATTTACAGTACGACCTGCAACTGAATTAGTGATGGCTTCAAGCGTTTGAGAACGTTCACGAACTGCTACAACGTCACCTGGACGCAAGCTATATGATGGAATGTTAACAACACTTCCGTTAACAGTAATGTGTTTATGAGATACTAACTGACGAGCAGCAGCACGAGAAGTAGCAATACCTAAGCGGTAAACTACGTTATCCAAGCGAGCTTCTAATAATTTCAAGAAGATCTCACCTGTAATACCTTGTTTAGAGGAAGCTTTAACAAATAAGTTAGCGAATTGACGCTCTAATACACCATAAGTGTATTTTGCTTTTTGTTTTTCTAACAACTGAATAGCATATTCAGATTGTTTACCTCTGCGTTTAGAAGCTCCGTGTTGTCCAGGAGGGTAATTTTTCTTTTCTAACGCTTTATCAGGGCCGAAGATCGGCTCTCTAAATTTACGGGCAATTTTGGACTTAGGTCCTGTATATCTAGCCATTTTCTTTTACAATTAAAGTATCTATCAGCCTATAGCCGATGAATCTTATCTTTAAATTAATTAAACTCTTCTGCGTTTTGGAGGACGACAACCGTTGTGAGGAAGTGGTGTGATATCTTTAATAGTAGTCACATCGATTCCTACAGTTTGTAATGTTCTGATTGCAGATTCGCGACCAGCACCAGGTCCTTTAACAAACACTTCAACTTTGCGTAAACCCAAGTCATGAGCAACTTTTCCACAGTCTTGCGCAGCTTGACCAGCAGCATATGGAGTATTCTTTTTTGAACCACGGAAACCCATTTTACCGGCACTAGACCAAGAAATAGTTTGTCCTTGATTATTAGTCAAAGTTACAATGATATTGTTAAACGTTGCGTTAATGTGAGCCTGACCTATAGGTTCAATAACAACGATACGCTTTTTTGCAGCTTTTTTAGTTTTAGCCATTTCTTATTTATTATTTAGTAGCTTTTTTCTTGTTTGCAACTGTCTTACGTTTACCTTTACGAGTACGTGAGTTGTTTTTAGTACGTTGACCACGAACTGGTAAGTGTTTACGGTGACGCAATCCACGGTAACAACCGATATCCATTAAACGTTTGATGTTCAATTGGATTTCTGAACGCAATGAACCTTCTACTTTCAATTCATCATTGATGATGCTACGAATTGCTGCCAATTGCTCATCATTCCACTCTTGTACCTTCACATCTTCGCTGATACCAGCTTTTTCCAAGATATATTGAGCTCTTGTACGACCGATACCAAAAATATAGGTAAGGCCGATCACACCTCTTTTGTTTTTAGGTAAATCAATACCTGCTATCCTTGCCATATAATATTAAGCTATTATTTTTAATGAATTAACCCTGACGTTGTTTAAACTTCGGGTTCTTTTTGTTGATTACAAAAACTTTACCTTTACGACGGATGATCTTACAGTCCGCGCTACGTTTTTTTATTGATGCTCTTACTTTCATGATATTTATTTTTTCAAAAGCTTGTGCTAATTAAAAGGATTACGACTATTTATAGCGGTAAGTAATCCTCCCCTTAGTCAAATCATACGGAGACATTTCCAATTTAACTTTATCCCCAGGTAAAATTTTGATATAGTGCATACGCATTTTACCAGAAATATGGGCAATGATTTCATGTCCATTTTCCAATTCTACCCTAAACATAGCATTAGAAAGTGCCTCTCTAATTATACCGTCTTGTTCTATTGAGGCTTGTTTAGCCATATATTCTCGATTAAATTTAATTTAAAAGCCTGCGAACAGGAGTGCAAAGATAAATAAAAATAATTGAAAACCAACTACTTTTTGTTCAAAACTTTCTCTACATGTTCGAATGTCAGCAACACATCTGGTTCACCTTTTCGGATGGCAACCATCTGTTCGAAGTGCGCCGATAACTTCCCATCTACTGTACTTACTGTCCAACCATCGTCCCAAAAACGAACACCTGCCCGTCCCGCATTGATCATCGGCTCGATACAAATAACCAAACCTTCTTCCAACTTCGGGCCTGCACCACGTTTTCCATAATTTGGAACTTCTGGTTTTTCATGTAAATGATATCCAACGCCATGTCCGACCAGTTCGCGCACAATTCCGAAACCGAACTTGCTCACGTACTCTTGGACCGCAGAGGAAATATCCCCAACACGTTTACCGGCCACAGCCTGTTCAACACCTTTGTACAATGATTCCTTTGTGACATCCAACAACAATTGAGCTTCCTCAGAAATCTCACCGACACCGAAAGTGTAAGCTGAATCACTGATAAAACCGTTCAAATTGACACCCCCGTCGACTGAAACAAGATCACCATCTTTAATTTCATAATCGCTCGGAAAACCATGTACAATCTGATCGTTGACAGAGATACACAAAGAGTATGGAAATCCATGATAATTTAAGAACGCTGGCGTACCGCCATTATCATGAATATACTCATAAGCTAATTTATCAAGAGATATAGTTTTTACCCCAGGCTTAATCACTTTTGCGATTTCACCAAGCAATTGCGAAAGCACATCTGCTGACTTCCGCAATTGCTCTATATCATCTGCTGACTTATAAAATACTTTAGACATCTAAAGAAATTAAATTGCCGAATGATCCATTCCCTCAACAGACGCGGCCGAACGACCTTTAATACGACCTGTTTTCATCAATCCATCGTAATGACGCATCAATAAATGAGATTCGATCTGTTGCAAAGTATCCAACACCACACCTACTAAAATCAATAAGGACGTACCTCCGTAGAAGTGTGCAAATTGATTATTAATACCAAACAAACTTGCAATAGCAGGTAGAATAGCAATAATCGCTAAGAAAATTGCACCTGGAAATGTAATATTTGATATTACGCGGTCTATAAAATTACTAGTTTCCAATCCCGGTTTAATACCCGGAACAAAACCTCCGTTTTTCTTCATGTCATCTGACATCTGTTGCGGATTCACCATGATCGCTGTATAGAAGAACGTAAATGCGATAATTAACACCGCAAAAGTCACGTTGTACGCTACAGAAGTATAGTTACTCAACGAAGTCAAAAATTCCGACTGAAGATTTGGGAAGAACTGTCCTAAACTCATTGGCACAAACATGATCGCCTGTGCAAAAATGATCGGCATTACACCTGCAGCATTTACCTTTAACGGTATATACTGACGTACTCCACCGACTTGCTTGTTTCCGACAATTTTCTTCGCGTATTGCACAGGAATCTTACGAACTCCCTGTACGATCAAGATCGTAAAGATCACGACGAAGAACAAAGCCACAAATTCAAGCAACAATGGAATTGGACCACCACCACCTTTCGCCATTCTAGAAACCCATTCCGCAGTGATACCACTTGGCAATTGAGCGATAATACCAGTCATGATGATCAAAGAAATACCATTACCGATACCTTTATCCGTAATTTTTTCTCCTAACCACATCACAAATAAAGTACCGCCTGTCAAAACTATGGCAGTCAGAATAGTGAACAATGGGTCTGCGATTGTTTTAGCACTTGGCTCGATCTGAGTACGTACATAAGCAAAAGCCTGAAGCAAAGTAATCCCTAATGTTAAATAGCGAGTAATCTGATTCATTTTTTGACGACCACTTTCCCCTTCTTTCTGCATCTTTTGGAAGTAAGGAACCGCGATGCCCAGCAATTGAACAACAATGGATGCCGAAATATATGGCATTACCCCTAAAGCAAAGATAGCCGAACGAGAGAATGATCCCCCCGCAAACATATCCAGTAAGCCCAATAAACCCTCTTTTTGACCGGAAGCCAAAGCCTGAGGATTTACACCTGGTAATACCACGTGACATCCAATACGGTAAATCAAAAGAAAAAGTAAGGTATTTAGAATACGCGTACGTAAATCATCGATTTTCCAAATATTGGTTAAGGTTGTGATTAGTTTCTTCATTTATTAAATTTTAACGATAGAACCGCCTGCAGCTTCAATAGCTTTTTGAGCAGAAGCAGTAAACGCGTGCGCTGTTACTTCAACTTTAGCTTTCAATTCACCGCGGCCCAAGATTTTTACTTTGTCATTTTTAGACACTAATCCATGAGCTTTCAATGCATCGAAATCTACAGCTGTCAAATTGAATTTCTCGATCAACGTTTGCAAAGTATCCAAGTTTACACCATTGTACTCTACGCGGTTGATGTTTTTGAAACCAAATTTAGGCACACGACGTTGCAAAGGCATTTGACCACCTTCGAAACCGATTTTCGTAGAGTGACCTGAACGAGAACCAGCACCTTTGTGACCACGTGTAGAAGTACCACCACGACCAGAACCAGTACCACGGCCAATACGTTTGCTACTTTTTACTGCACCTTTTGCAGGTTTTAAATTACTTAAGTTCATTTTTAAACTAAATTGTGCTAGCCCTTCGCTCTCACTAAACAGGTACTAGCGATTAAAAAATAATTATTATTAATAACAAGTAATGGAAAGAGCCCAAAGACCCCTTCCATATGCTAATATTAAATAGTTTCGATAGCTACTAAATGGTTTACTTTACGTACCATTCCAATGATTGATGGAGTAGCTTCAACTTCTACTGAGTGGTTGATTCTTTTCAAACCCAATGCCTCAATAGTTTTCTTTTGGCGCTCGCTTCTGTCGATAACGCTCTTTATCTGGGTGATTTTGATTTTTGCCATGATAATTAACCGTTAAATACTTTATTCAAATCGACACCGCGGTGCTGTGCCACTGTATATGCATCACGCATGTTTGCTAAGGCAGTTACAGTTGCTTTTACCACGTTGTGTGGGTTAGAAGAACCTAATGATTTAGCCAATACGTCTTTGATACCAGCAGACTCCAATACTGCACGCATTGCACCACCTGCCAAAACTCCTGTACCACCAACAGCTGGTTTAATCAAAACTGAACCACCAGAATATTTACCATATTGTGCGTGAGGAACAGTACCTTTGATTACAGGAACTTTCACTAAATTTTTCTTTGCGTCGTCGATACCTTTAGTGATTGCTTCAGTTACCTCTTTAGCTTTACCTAAACCGTAACCAACAATACCGTTTTCATCACCTACTACAACAATTGCAGAGAAGCTGAAAGTACGACCACCTTTAGTAACTTTAGCTACACGTTGGATACTTACTAAGCGATCTTTTAATTCAATTTCGCTTGATTTTACTCTTTTTATATTGCTTAATGCCATTTCTTTCTATGATTAAAAGTCTAAACCGCCTTCGCGAGCACCTTCAGCCAAAGATTTGATACGGCCATGGTATAAGTACCCATTACGGTCAAAAACTACTTTATTAATACCTGCTGCTACTGCTTTTTCAGCAACCAATTTACCTACAGCTTTAGATTGATCAACTTTGTTACCGGATGCAACAAATTCTTTTGACAAGCTAGATGCAGCAACTAATGTTTTACCTGCATTGTCATCAATGATTTGCGCATAGATACCTTTGTTACTTCTAAAAACCGATAAACGTGGACGTTCAGACGTTCCAGCAAGGTTTTTTCTGATTCCTTTTTTGATTCTCTCTCTACGAGATGCTTTTTGTCCTGCCATGATTATTATTTTTTAGCTGATTTACCTGCTTTTCTTCTCAATACTTCACCTTCAAACTTGATACCTTTTCCTTTGTAAGGTTCTGGTTTACGGAAGCCACGGATTTTTGCCGCTACCTGACCGATCAATTGTTTGTCAGCACATTCTAAAGTGATTGTAGGGTTTTTACCTTTTTCAGCAGTAGTTGATACTTTAACCTCTTTTGGCAATACAAAAACAATCTGGTGAGAGAAACCTAAAGTTAACTCTAATACATTACCTGTACTTGTGGCACGGTAACCTACACCGACTAACTCTTGAGTAGTTTTGTAACCTTCAGTCACACCTTGAACCATGTTGTTCAACAGGGAACGGTATAGACCGTGTAATGCTTTGTGTTTCTTTTGATCAGTTGGACGTGTTACGACGATATTGCCATCTTCTTGAGCAATCGTGATGTCACGGTCAACCTGTTGTGTTAATTCGCCTTTAGGACCTTTTACTGAAACTAAGTTTTTGTCCGAAATAGTAACAGTTACCCCAGCAGGGATAGCGATAGGCGCTTTTCCAATTCTTGACATTTCTTTGTGTTTTTACCTAGATTAATAAACGTAACATAAAACTTCACCACCAACATTTTGAAGTCTAGCTTCTTTATCTGTCATAACACCTTTCGATGTTGACAAGATAGCAATACCTAAACCATTCAAAACACGAGGCATAGTATCAACGCTTGCATACTTTCTTAAACCAGGTTTACTCACACGTGTCAACGTACGAATAGCCGGAATTTTGCTAATTGGATTATATTTCAATGCGATTTTGATCGTACCCTGTACGCCATTCTCATCGAATTTGTAATTAGCAATGTAACCTTTGTCAAAAAGAACTTTAGTGATTTCTTTTTTAAGGTTCGATGCAGGAATTTCAACAACCCTGTGGTTGGCCTTGATGGCATTCCTTACTCGTGTAAGGTAATCCGCAATTGGATCTGTAGTCATTATATATGAAATTTGCGACAGCGGTTTCCCTCCCAACCATTGGTATGAGACCTGCTATCTGTTAAACAATTTTAAATGCAAAAACCCGGCAATCCTAAGTAGAATTGCCCGGGCAAAATTAAGTATTTTTTTTTAATTACCAAGAAGCTTTTTTCACCCCTGGGATCTTGCCATCCAAAGCCATCTCACGGAAAGTTACACGGGAGATACCGAATTGACGCATATATCCTTTAGGACGGCCAGTCAATTTACAACGGTTGTGTAAACGTACCGGAGAAGCATTTTTAGGTAATTTATCTAATGCAACGTAATCGCCAGCAGCTTTTAATTCTGCACGTTTTGCCGCATATTTAGCTACCAATTTAGCGCGTTTTACTTCGCGTGCTTTTAATCCTTCTTTAGCCATTGTTATTAGTATTTTGATTTTTAAATGGTAAACCGAATTGTTTCAACAATTCTAAAGCTTCAACATCATTTTGAGCAGAAGTCACAAAAGTGATATCCATACCTTGGATCTTGTTGATTTTATCAATGTTGATCTCAGGGAAAATGATTTGTTCAGTGATACCTAAGTTATAGTTACCACGTCCGTCAAAACCTTTATCGTTGATACCGCGGAAGTCACGAATACGTGGAAGCGATACTGCTACCAAACGATCCAAGAATTCGAACATGTTGTTGTCACGTAAAGTAACACGTGCCCCTACAGGCATACCTTTACGTAATTTAAAGTTTGAAATATCTTTTTTCGATTTTGTAGCAACGGCTTGTTGACCTGTAATTAAAGTCAATTCAGCGATAGCGTTATCGATTAATTTTTTGTCAGCTGTTGCAGCTCCTACGCCTTGTGAAACAACGATTTTCTCAAGTTTAGGAACCTGCATAATACTTTTATACTGAAATTTTTCTTGAAGTGCTTTACGGATTTCCTCCGCATATTTCACTTTTAATCTTGGTACGTAAGTCATTATTTAATTTCCTCCCCTGATTTTTTAGCGTAACGAACTAATTTACCATCTGCATTTAACTTACGGCCTACACGGGTAGTTTCACCTGTTTTAGGATCGATAACAGCTAAATTAGAGATGTTAATACCAGCTTCTTTCTCAATGATACCACCATTAGGATTAGCTGCACTTGGTTTAGTGTGTTTTTTTACGATGTTAGCGCCTTCAACGATAGCTCTATTTTTATCCACTAAAACAGTTAATACTTTTCCTTGAACACCTTTAGAGTTACCAGCGATAACTTTCACTAAATCACCTTTTTTAATTTTGATTTTGTGCGTAGTCGTTTTTGTTTTCTTGATTGCCATAATTATAAAACCTCCGGTGCTAGTGATACAATTTTCATGAACTGTTTCTCACGCAATTCTCTGGCAACAGGGCCAAAGATACGTGAGCCACGTGGCTCATCATTATTATTTAATAATACAGCGGCGTTGTCATCAAAACGGATATAAGAACCATCTTTACGACGGATTTCTTTTTTCGTTCTAACGACTACTGCTTTAGAAACGGAACCTTTTTTCACGTTTCCTGAAGGCATAGCGCTTTTCACCGATACAACAATCTTATCTCCGATTGATGCATAACGCTTACGCGTACCGCCCAATACACGGATTACTAAAACTTCTTTAGCACCGCTATTGTCAGCTACATTAAGTCTTGATTCTTGTTGTACCATGTTATTTAGCTCTTTCTATAATTTCAACTAATCTCCAGTTTTTTGTTTTACTCAGCGGACGAGTTTCCATAATTAATACCGTGTCGCCGATACCGCAGGTATTAGTTTCGTCATGAGCTTTAAATTTAGTAGTTTTTTTAACGAACTTACCATAGATAGGGTGTTTTACTTTACGTTCAACAGCCACTACAATAGACTTGTCCATTTTGTTGCTAACTACTAAGCCGATTCTTGTTTTTCTTAAATTTCTTTCCATTTCGACTTTAAATTTTACGCCTCAGAGGCTGTTTCGTTTTTAGCTGCAGCTTTGCGTGCACTGATTTCTGTGCTGATACGAGCGATAGCTCTGCGTGCTGCCTTGATCACGTTAGGGTTCTCAATAGCTGAAACAGCATGTGCAAATTTCAATTTCGTAAGGGCTGTTTTCTCCTCTACAAGACGAGCTGCTAAGTCCTCATTAGATAATTCTAAAATTTCTGAATTTTTCATGTTTTTTCAGTTGTTATTTGGGGTATCATCCGTTTATATGTAGCGTTAGGAGTAACGGCCCTAACGCTTAAATGATGACATTACCAAGATTTTTATGCTTCAACGTAGTCTCTACGAATCACAAACTTAGTTTGAACCGGAAGTTTTTGAGCTGCAAGGCGTAAAGCTTCTTTGGCAATTTCCAAAGGCACACCTTCTGCTTCAAATAACATACGGCCTGGGCGTACTACTGCTACCCAGTATTCTGGAGCACCCTTACCTTTACCCATACGTACCTCTGCAGGTTTTTTCGTAACAGGTTTGTCAGGGAAAATACGAATCCAAACTTGACCTTCACGTTTCATATAACGTGTAACCGCAATACGAGCTGCCTCGATTTGACGACTAGTGATCCATGCTTGCTCCATTGTTTTGATACCGAAAGAACCGAAAGCTAACTCCGCTCCACGAGAAGCGTTACCTTTCATGCGGCCTTTCTGCATCTTTCTGAACTTCGTTCTTTTTGGCTGTAACATGTTCGTATACTTTTTAAATCTGCTTCTTCAGCAGGTTTTTGTTGTAATCTAAATAAACTCTATTAATCTTTTTTCGGACCACGGTTATTTCCACCACGGTTGTTTCCACCACGGCTGTTTCCACCGCGACCACCTTTGTTACGGTTGTCACGACGTTCGCCACCACCTTCGTGGTTGCCACGTGATTTTACACCAGATGCTTGACCAATGTTTGGAGATAAGTCACGTTTACCGTAAACCTCACCTTTACAGATCCAAACTTTGATACCGATTTTACCGTATGTAGTCAATGCTTCAGCTAAAGCGTAGTCGATATCAGCACGCAATGTGTGTAAAGGAGTTCTTCCTTCTTTGTATTGTTCAGTACGTGCCATTTCAGCACCACCTAAACGACCGGAACACATGATTTTGATACCTTCTGCACCCATACGCATGGTAGAAGCGATTGAAGTTTTCATTGCACGACGGAATGAAATACGCGCCTCTAATTGCTTAGCGACACCTTCAGCTACTAACTTAGCATCTAACTCAGGGCGTTTGATCTCGAAAATGTTGATTTGAACATCCTTTTTAGTCAGTTTTTTCAACTCTTCTTTGATCTTGTCAACTTCTTGACCACCTTTTCCGATAACGATACCTGGACGAGCAGTGTGAATTGTAACAGTGATACGTTTTAAAGTTCTTTCGATAACAACTTTAGCTACACCACCTTTTGCAATACGAACAGAAAGATATTTTCTGATTTTTTCGTCTTCAACTAATTTATCGGAATAGTTTTTACCTCCGAACCAGTTAGAATCCCAACCTTTGATGATTCCTAATCTGCTACCTATTGGATTTGCTTTTTGTCCCATTTCTCAATAAATTAGTTTTGTTCAACGTTTAATTTGCTATCAACTACCAACGTAACGTGATTTGAACGTTTACGAACTCTGTATCCGCGACCTTGAGGAGCCGGACGCAATCTTTTCAATTGACGACCACCACCTACTGATACTTCTTTTACAATAAGTTCGCTTTCTTCCACTGATTTACCTTCGTTTTTGGCTTCCCAGTTTTTGATTGCAGATAATAATAATTTTTCTACACGAGCAGCAGCTTCTTTACTAGAGTGTTTCAAAATGTATAATGCATTTTCAACACGCTGGCCACGAATTAAGTCTACCACTAAACGCATCTTACGAGGCGAAGTAGGGCAGTTCAATAATTTGGCATCCGAAGCTCCACCTTGTTGAGCTTTCTCTTGCTCTTTGCGTTGTCTAATTAAGACAGACTTTTTAAGTTTTTTTGTTGCTTCCATTACCTATTATTTTTTCTTTTCTGCGTGGCCTCTGAATGTACGCGTAGGCGCGAATTCACCAAGCTTGTGACCTACCATATTTTCTGTTACATAAACAGGGATAAATTTATTCCCGTTGTGCACTGCGAAGGTATGGCCAACAAAATCAGGTGAAATCATTGATCTACGAGACCATGTTTTGATAACTGACTTTTTGTTAGTTTCATTCATAGAAAGAACTTTTCTTTCTAAGTTGTGATCGATATAAGGACCTTTTTTAATTGAACGAGCCATTATTTTTTCCTTCTCTCAATGATGTAACGATTCGATGTTTTCTTCTTGTAACGTGTTTTGAAGCCTTTAGCTAATACACCTGTACGTGAGCGTGGGTGACCTCCTGAAGTACGGCCTTCACCACCACCCATTGGGTGATCTACTGGGTTCATCGCAACACCACGAACTCTTGGACGACGACCTAACCAACGTTTGCGACCTGCTTTACCTAACACTTGGTTAGATCTCTCATGGTTCGATACCGAACCAATTGTAGCAACACAAGTCAATAAGATCATACGTGTTTCGCCTGAAGGCAATTTGATGATGGCATATTTACCATCACGAGCAGACAATTGAGCATAAGTACCAGCCGAACGAGCAATTGAACCACCTTGACCAGGATTTAATTCAATGTTGTGGATGATAGAACCCAATGGAATGTTTGCTAATGGTAATGTATTACCAACTTCTGGGGCAACTTTATCACCTGCAACTACAGTTTGACCAACTTGTAAACCAGCTGGAGCAATGATGTAGCGTTTTTCACCATCAGCGTAGTGCAACAATGCAATACGAGCAGTACGGTTTGGATCGTACTCAATAGTAGCTACTTTTGCAGGGATATCTTTTTTATCGCGTTTGAAATCAATTAATCGGTATACTTTTTTATGTCCCCCACCGAGATAACGCATAGTCATTTTACCGGAGTTATTACGACCACCTGATTTCTTGTTGATTTTTACTACTAACGATTTTTCAGGAACGTTTGTAGTAATATCAGAATAATCTGCGCCTATTCTGAAACGAGTACCAGGGGTTACCGGTTTGAATCTTTTAACTGCCATCTTAAATTATATAGTACTGTAAAAGTCAATAGTTTCGCCATCTTTAATAGTAATGATAGCTTTTTTATACTTAGGAGCTCTACCAGATACGAAACCTGCTTTTGTGTAACGGCTTTTTGCTTTACCTGCTACAACTGCAGTGTTTACAGCAAGAACTGTAACACCGAACATAGCTTCAACAGCTGATTTAATCTGGATTTTGTTTGCTCTGTGATCTACTTTGAAAGCGTAACGGTTTAATTTTTCCGTTAAGATAGAAGCTTTCTCAGTCAAGATAGGTTTTTTGATAATTTCCATATTACTTAGCTAATGCTTCCTCCAAAGTTTTAACAGCATCTGTTGTTAACAATAATTTTGTTGCATTTAATACATCGTATGTATTTAAATCAGAAGCAACAATAACTTTTGCTTTTTTCAAATTTCTGCTTGATTTATAAACAATTTCATCGTAAGCTGGCAATACCAACAATGTTTTCTCATCAGCTACGTTCAACGCATTTATTAAAGCAACATAATTTTTAGTTTTGATCGCATCGAATTTTACTTCATCCAATACCACAATATTATTATCTTTTGCTTTGTAAGACAACGCTGATTTACGTGCTACTTGTTTCAATTTTTTGTTCAATTTGAACGAGTAGTCACGAGGTTGAGGACCGAATACACGACCACCACCATTAAACAATGGAGATTTGATAGAACCCGCACGAGCACCACCAGTACCTTTTTGTTTGTGTAATTTACGAGTTGAACCCGCGATTTCATTACGTTGTTTAGATTTGTGAGTTCCTTGGCGTTGGTTCGCTAAGTATTGTTTCACATCCAAATAGATCGCATGATCGTTAGGCTCTAACCCAAATACCGACTCAGGAAGTTGCACCTTGGCACCTGTTTCTTTACCTGATAAATTTAAAACTTTAACTTCCATCTCTACTATTTGTCTACGATTACATAAGAACCTTTAGCTCCTGGAATGGAACCACTAACAACGATAAGGTTTTGCTCAGCGTAAACTTTCAACACCTGTAAGTTTTGAACTTTAACTCTGTCACCACCTGTACGACCAGCCATGCGCATACCTTTAAATACGCGTGAAGGCCATGATGAAGCACCTAATGAACCTGGAGCACGTAGTCTGTTGTGCTGACCGTGAGTCGCACCACCTACACCACCAAATCCATGACGTTTCATTACACCTTGGAAACCTTTACCTTTTGAAGTACCGACTACATCTACGAATTCGCCTTCCTCGAAAAGTGTAACGTCAACTACGTCACCAAGTTGTTTTGCATCTGGGAAAGTTTTAAACTCTACCAACTTACGCTTAGGCGTTGTATTTGCTTTCGCAAAGTGCCCTTTCAAAGGAGCTGTCGTGTTTTTCTCCTTAGCTTCATCGAAACCAAGTTGAATTGCCGAGTAGCCGTCCTTTTCTTCCGTACGTATCTGCGTAACCACGCACGGCCCAGCCTGAATCACTGTACAAGGAATATTCTTTCCTTCAGCGTTAAACAGGCTTGTCATTCCTACTTTTTTTCCAATAATACCTGACATGTTGTAAATTAATTAATTAAAAGTCCTTCGAAGCAGTAGGGCTTCGCTCAAGACACACTATTCCCATTAAGGGACTGCAAAGTTACAAACATTTTTATAACTGTCAAATAATTAGTGAATTATTTTTTTTATTTTCTAATTTCCTCCCTACTCCGATTTTATTCATCCGATCAGACCACTCACGCCACTCCGCACAATTCATTCACCAAAAAAATAAAAAAACAAGATTTCATTTGCTCTACTGCCATACAGCTGTCATTTATCCGGCTAATTTTGAACTGTCTTAATAACGGAAGACAATTCATCCAGATTAAAATTTAAACACTTAAAATACGATAATCATGAAAACAGAAATCATTTCCAAGAACGAACTGCTTGCACATTGGTTAGGCCACAGAAATTTAACAAGACAAACGATCGAAAAATTTCCGGAAGAAGCACTTTTCAATTATAAAGTAGAAGGCATGCGGACATTTGCCGAAATGATCCAGGAGCTTCTGGGCATCGCTGTCCCCGGGCTGCAGGAAATTGTCAATAATAAAAGCGGGGAGCTTAATGAGAAGTTTAACTATACGACCAAAGCTCAACTGTTACAGGCCTGGGATGAGGCTACTCCACAGATCAGTGCATTATTCGACAAGATTCCAACAGAACGTTTCTCCGAAGAATTTAACCTGTTCGGACAATACAATTCGCCGATCATCCATAGTATATTCTATTTCATCGATAATGAGATCCACCACCGTGGTCAAGGATTTGTCTATTTACGCTTGTTGGGTATCCAACCTCCATTTTTCTGGGAGCGGGATTAACTTGTTAGATGAGAGATATTAGATTTGAGATGGTAGATTCTAGTATTACTAGTCGAAGACGCTCTATATAATATTGGAGACCTGCCACATTATTATCACTGACATCTTAAAATCTATATTTTATAAAAATACTTGTTCGGGTTCAATTCAGATACCGGACAAGTATTCTTTTTAGGAATCTCTCGACGGGGAACCTCATGCTCCCCTAATTTCAGATTAAACCTGTTCGAGTGCTGCCGCCAGCAATTGCCTTACAGTTCCTTTTAGCGATTCCGGCTCTATAATCTTTCCTTTATCGGCAAACATCATGTACCAGCGTGCAAATCCACTTTCAACATGGATGCTTTCAAAGTGCATTTCAACATAACTGTCAGTAACCACTTCCTTTTGAAATCCAAAGTAATGGCGATCCCATTCCATATACCTCGCCATCTCTCTGTTCACCTGCACTACCACTTTGGTTGTTGGCGTCTCGTGCCGTTTATTCAGAAAAAAAGAAAGTTCGGGGTGTTCTTTTCCAAAACTATCAGCGAGCTTCCGGATCTTGCTGATCCGGTCCAGGCGAAATTGCCGGTAGTCATTGCGGAGTTTACAAAAAGCAAGGACATACCAAAACTTACTTTCCACAAAAATACCCACTGCTTCAATCTCCCGTTTTTCCGGTGTCTTGTCTGACGGTTTGGAATAATAAATTTCCACACATTTTTTTTCCGCTATACTTTCTATAAGTGTATTTGTGCCATGGGTCAATTTCTCATTAAACTGATGGCGGCCGCCTCGAACGAGAAAATTGTCCCCCAACAAAGCAACATGTTCCTTTTCGTTCCCTCTCAAAATAGCCTTCATCTTGAGCATAGCTGTCGTAAAATGGTGGGCGAGATTCCTGTCGGTATACTTCTCAACCAATTTTTCAGCAGCGACAAAACTCAGGGCCTCCTCGCGGCTAAATTGCAGGGGCGGCATTTTATATCCTTCGACCAAAGAATAGCCATTTCCTGCTTCGCCATAAATAGGTATTCCTGCCTGCATGAGCGAGCGGATATCGCGATAGATCGTCCGCAGGCTTACTTCGTATTTTTCTGCCAGCGCAGCGGCAGTCACCACAGGTTTTGCCTGCAGGTGCATATAAATAGCAAGGATACGGTCAAATCTTTTCTGAATGTCGGTCATAGGGATAAAGATACGAGTTATTCATTTTTTTCCGACGTAGAAAAAGACTTTCAAAAGCACATGATGCTTAATACTTTTTCAATTCATCACCCATATCCCGAGCAAATTCCTTTACATTGACCACGAACCCAGCCTTTGAATCGACGGAAAATACATTAATTAAATAATTATGGTGTTCAATCAAATCTAGCACGTCCGTCTCAAATTCATCTAAAGTAATTTCTTTGGGCGAATAATCTGACCATTCTTTGACTGCTGACAATAATGCGTATTCTGGGAATGGCCAAATAGAAAAAAAGAAGAATTCGCTAAAGAAGATGAATTTCTGCTCCGCAACTGGAGTTACTACGGACTGATTGAAAAAATTAGATATAAAGCGAATATGGCAGGGATCAATATTATCGTTGAATAGCAGCTACCTGACGGCAGAGCTGGTTAATGCAGATAAATAGCTTTGCCGTTTTTTCCTTTAGTCCTTTTGAATTCCATTTTCTATTCCTGTTTACACTGTCCTTTAAAAAGAAAATAATCTTTGAACAGCATTAAATTGCTTATACCGAAATACTTTTGTATCTTAACGATACTAACCAATTTTTCGAAAAAGTATGCTGATCAACAAGAGCATAAACCTTAAATATCCGTACCATTTAGCACAACGCCATACTGCTCCCAAAGGACTGTACTTTAATTTTCTGACGGCGGAGGATCCTATTCTTTGTACTAAAGATCAGTATATCGCCAGTAAAAAAATAGGTAGTCATACTTTTTTGGAAATAGCCGGAACTTTTGAAGAAGACTGGAATTTTAATATCTGCAATAGCCAGACTGCGCTCTGGATGGCTTTCCAATTTCATGGTTCTTCTTCCATAAAAGGCTTTAATCAATCCACTCTAGTCCATCAGCAATACTTGGGCTACTTTAATACGGATCAAGAAATCAGCTATCAGATAAAATCCGGTAAAGTCGCCATGATCCTGATCGGAGTTGAAATAGAAGATTCCAGCTCCTTAGCACTGGAATGGAATACGCTGCAACTGGACAGGCTACAGGTAACACAGGTATTAGCCACGGAAAAGATTGGCTACCGCATCAGAAAAGTGCTCGACCTTATCCAACAGACCAAATCCTCGGCCTATTCATTAAGCGTCAGACTACAATTTTATACAAGCAATATCATTGAGCTTTATCATAGGGATCTGACCGAACAGCGCAAATCGGCTCAACAAGAGGACATCTCGCTCCTTCATCGGGCAAAGGCCTATATCTATGCACATTATATGGATGAGGGAATCAACATTCAGTGTATTGCAGCCGCCCTGCTTACAAGCGAGCGAACATTATACCGAGTATTTAAAGATAACGGATTAACCGTAAATTCGGCCATTCAGGCCATACGGATCTATAAAGGCCGGGAAATGCTCCGAACCTCCAACGATTCCGTTGATATGATCGCTTTCAGATTACAGTTTTCGACGGCCAAATATTTTATTAAAACTTATATCCATTATTTCGGACACACACCTGTCGTAGAACGGAAGCTCCATAATGCAAAATATAACTTTGACGATGAAGATTAGCGCTTTCCCCTAAGGGGGACAAACTCTTCCCTTAAGGGATTTCAAAAAATTCCTAGGGGATTTTACTTTCCTCTCAGGGGGATAAACTTTTCCCTTAAGGGATTTCAAAAAATTCCTAGGGGAATTTACTTTCCTCTCAGGGGGACAAACTTTTCCCTTAAGGGATTTCAAAAAATTCCTAGGGGAATTTGATTTTCCCTCAGGGGGACAAACTTTTCCCTTAAGGGATTCCAAAAAAATCCTAGGGGAATTTGATTTCCTCTCAGGGGGATAAACTTTTCCCTTAAGGGATTCCAAAAAATTCCTAGGGGAATTTGATTTTCCCTCAGGGGGACAAACTTTTCCCTTAAGGGATTCCAAAAAATTCCTAGGGGAATTTGATTTTCCCTCAGGGGGATAAACTTTTCCCTTAAGGGATTTCAAAAAATTCCTAGGGGAATTTACTTTCCCCTCAGGGGGACAAACTTTTCCCTTAAGTTCAGGCTAGCCAACCAGACCATCTAAAATCAACCTCTACGCCATCCAAACTCAGTTTACAAGAAAATATTTATTTCAAATCAATAATTATTAGGGGTAAAATTCCGCCAAAAAGAATTTTCAGCTTTTTGCATTTTGGCGGAATTTTACCCCCTCCACGTCCTCCCCACTGTCGTATGTTTGTATCGTTGCTAGCACAATAATTTATTTTAAACTTTTAACATTTAAAAATTATGAGTCAATTAACAATTAACGAAAAAGATCAAACAGATGTACAACTGATGCAGACCGCAGAACAGATTGCGACCAAGATGGCCAATGAAGCAGTCCTGTTTCCAACACCGATTCCGGCACTGACTGTACTCAATGCGGCACTTACCGCCTTCCGTAATTCGGCTACAGAAGCTGCTTATAGGGATACCAGGGCAATTATGATCCGTAAACAAAAGAGAGAGGAACTGGTCTACGTCCTTAAAGAGCTCGGCAAATATGTGGATACCATCGCAGGCAACGACGACACGATTGTACTGGCGGCGGGATTCAATATCCGAAAAACAAATACTTCTTATAATGGCTTTGTACCTAAAGCGCAACGCCTCATTGCTGAACCCGATCAGGTAGGCAGCGGCCGTGTCAATCTGAAAACAACCGCATGGGCCGGGGCGAGAATGTATGAGTACCAGTACAGGCTCAAGGGAAGCAATGAAGCATGGTCGTCCCAACTAAGCTCAAAGAGTACCTGCGTGATCGATGGCTTGGAAACGTTCAAAGAGTATGAGTTCAGGGTCACCTATATCGGCATTGATCCGAAACCAAATTACAGTGATGCGATAAGCAGTTTTGTACTGTAGTCGCTAGGTCCTACATCGCCGGCTTCCTCCGGCCTGACACGCTAAAGACTCGAGGAAGCCGCATTTTCCTGAACAACTATGAACTTCCCTTAGCGGAGGTATAAATCAACAGATATGAGCGTATAGACTACGCTAACAAAAAAAACAGATTTGGAAAAAACACCGCCATTTTCTATCTTGATGCGGGAAGGACCAAAAAAAAGACCGGTCAAAACAGTTAAAATGGCGGTAATTCCAGATATCCATACCACTACAATTATGAAAGAAATCGTCAGAGAACACCAGCTAAGGCCAATTGTCCTCCGCTTTGACCTTGATAAGCCCCGGTCAGATTTTGAAAAAAAAGGCCTTGATGCCCACTACCTCATGCACGACCTCACCTGGGATATGCTTCAAACACTCAAAGAGCAATATCGGATTCTGGAAGAGATTGATTATGAAATAGCCGAACTTGAATATCTATTGCTGCCCATTGAGCAGGACCTAGATATACTGGAAGTCATGCTTAAGATCAAAGCGCCTTCCGTCCTCCCCTTCGACGAACATGATGACGGCGCCGAAATCAACATCAATATCGGAGAGTTCTTTAAGGGGGCAATCTACCACAACCAGCGGATACAGGATCTCCATGATGAGGTTTCCGAAGCATACCGATGGTTTAATGCCCATTTTGAGATGATCTATGAAAAAGAAAGCTGGATCGACGAACAGCTCTGGGACGATATCCAACAGATCTATAGCAATTATCTAGAGGCTCAGGTCGATATTGTTTCCCTGGACCGTGACCAGGAGGAATTTAAAGAGGCTTTGTCCCAAGTCATCGAACTGCAGGATAGGTACAACGACTACGGACAGGTTCTATTTGCCTCCTTCAACGCGCTTCAGGCCAGATCGGAAGAATGTTACAGAAGGACCGAGATTGTCAACAAAGGACTGGATGAACTGAATAAAAATCTGAAATAGGCTTCTTATTGAGCGTAATATTCCCAAGAAATTCAATCCAGTACTGGATAAAACAAAAAAATCACATTCCATTTAGTTGGACCGTGATTTTTTTTGTTGAATTTCTAACGAAAGTGATTATTGCTTTGTTCCCTCAAAATAAAATTCTACATCACTGCTAGCTTCAGACTCTGTGCTAATTTGAATATTCTTATCATCAAGTTTATAGGTAATTGACCCCATGGGTCCCTGACCGGAAATATGGATATTTGAGACGTTCTGTACAGGGAATGTTTTAGCCGTAGCTCTACTATAGGCCTCGCCTGTCTTCACTGTCGCTTTCACTTTGCCATCATCCACCTTTGTAACATTGACAATCGCATTAAAATATTCAGCATCACCGCCGATGACCATCTTTCCTTTAAAAGAGCCTACAATGCCATCTATTTTTCCCGAAACGATAGGTTCATTCTTGTCTTTGCTACATCCGACAAAGATCATTGACACCATTGCCGCTAGGCAAAGGATCATTAGGTTTTTGTTAATAGTTTTCATCTTTTGCATATCTATATAAACAAAAGTAGATATACGCTGGAGGTCGAACAATACCACGAAATAGGGTAATTTACCCTCCCAATTTTAGGGTAGTCATTACAAACAAGCGTCTAGAGTAAATTTTCCTTAAATAGTATTGTCAACAGTTCTGCAGTATTTTTTACGGCAAATTTCTGAATCAGATTTTTTCGGTAAGTATCCACTGTCAATGGGCTCAGGAATAGTTTTTCGGCAATTTGCGCACTAGTTTTTCCTTCTGCCAGTAACTGCAAAACCTGTTTCTCGCGCATTGTCAGTGAAGGCAGTTGTCGGGATGGTGCGGCGGCTATGAGCCGTTGCGTTGCCCCACATAAGCCCATACTGCCTTGAGAAACTTTCTGAATACAGGTTATAATTTCCTCTGCATCGGCACTTTTCAGGATATATCCTGCAGCACCATTGGCAAGCATCTGCAGGATGCTATTGCGCGCCATATGATTACTAAACCCAACGATGATAAGCTCGGGATAGTTCCTTTTGAGTTCGCCGCACAGATCGATACCATTCGTATCGGGCAGGGCAATATCCAATAAGAGCAGGTCTATCTGATCCTGCTTCAAAAAATCGGTCAGGGCCCGACCCAGTGAAAATCCAAGCACCCTGCCGTATGACAGATTTTCTTTTAAAAATGATTTGATTCCTTCGATGGCAATTGGATGATCATCCAAGATAGCCAATGTTTTTTGCTCCTCAGACATTGATTTCAATATTGACACTTGTTCCCGCCCCCGGCTGTGACGAGATATTCATTTTTCCATTTAAATATGCTACCCTCATTTGTACATTCTTAAGTCCCATTCCCCCTTTAGCTTCCACAACCTCCCTCACGTCAAATCCTTTGCCATTGTCATCCACACCGATCAAAAAGCCTCGCTCATTTTGCAGACATTGCACGATAATTTGATCTGCATTCCCGTGTCGAATGGCATTATTGATCAGCTCCTGAATAATACGGTAAATATTCAACTGCATATTCTCCGCGATAGTGCTGGAGAGGCCGTTGCACTGTAGCTCAATAACAGCAGTGCCATGCTGCATCAAAGTACAGAGATCTTCAAGGGCAACCAATAGCCCCGAGCGTGATAAGTTTTCAGGCATCATATTATGTGCGATCAGTCTGACATCTGAGATCATCTGATCCAGCTGAGATTTTATCCCATCCAATACGGGCTGATTCCCCTCGGAAGATATTTGCAGTCTCATAGCAGTCAAATGCCCACCAAGGCCATCATGCAAATCACGGGCAACCCGATGACGTTCCTGTTCCTCCCCTTCCAAGAGCGCTTTGGTCACTTGAAGTTCTTGCTGCTGTGCCAACAGTTCCAGGTCGCGTTGTGCCCTCCTCCTGTGCTGACGATATAAATAGACAGACAAACCGAGCAACAACAGCAAGACCAAAGAAAATATACCCAATATATAATTATACAAACGCTGGTTTTTCTGTTGAAGTACAGTCTGCCTCTGTTCAAACTCCAGTCTCATGATTTTCTCGTTCTTCTCAGCTGTTCTAAATCTGGTCTCCAGGCCAGCTATTTCACTTTTATAAGCCGCTTGTGCCAAGCTGTCTTTAATAGCAACATGTTTCCCAAGCCATTTATAAGCATTTGGGTAATCGTTTAATTTGACATAGGTATTAGACAAATCTTTGGCAATTTGTTGCATGTTACTTGTCATATCATAAGGCATGTCCCGCATGACAATCTTAAGCTCCTTCAATGCAAGTTCATATTTTCCCAAACTATAAAAGATATTAAACTTCTGATAATGCATCATGCCGATCTCATAAGGCATATTTAGCCGTTCCGCAATTTTCAGCGCTTTTTCGACAACCTGAAGCGCTTTCGGAAAATCATTCATTGCGCAATAATACATACTGGCTGTTTCACCATAATTCAGATGCGCCAAAGACTCCTTTAATGTATCTAAAATTTGCTCTGATTTTAACAGATAGGATTTCGCTAAGTTAAGTTCGCGCGATTCAACATATTCACGCGCTAAGTTTAATAATGATATTGCATGTCTCTCTTTAGAAAGAGGGTATTTCTCATAGAGTTCAAGCCCCTTTTTAAAATAATAGATACCTTTTTCTGTATCGCCGATTTCCTTCAGAGCGGAGCCAATCGCCTGGTAGGATTTTGCAGCCTGATTATAGTCCTTCTGTTTGATCGCTGCGGGAATTATTTTATCAATCTGGATCTTCACCATGCTTTTCCGATCATCTTTATGATCAATGATCATCGCGTAATTCCACCAGGCTTTCACCCAAAATTCATAAGCTTCCCGGGTATTAAATTTCTCCAGCATAACCGCAGCCTGCCTGTAAAGCTGCTGACATTCATTGGTCTCCCCCGCGGTCATAAAAGTATGTGAAGCTCGATAGTATGTATATAAAGCCTTCAGGTATGACTGCTTTACACATAATTTTTGTGCTTCGCCCAAATAGCGTAGAGCAGTGACTGAATCTTTTTTTTCAAACATCGACTGATTCGCGATCAAAAGAGCCGCTCTCGCTCTCAGGCTATCATTCTTAACGGTATTGAATACATTCCGTAGACTGTCAATGAAACTGGTAGAGGGCCCACTCTGCTGTAATGCAAAAGCAGATAAAAGCATGCTGCACAGCAGTATCGTAAGAAAAACAAGTTTTTTCATCTATTCAGCTTGATATTGACAGATTGGTCTATTTCTATCACACAAAATGCAAAAAAAAGATAATATATTGTTGTTTTCCTGACTACATTTTATACTACTAACTCATCATTTATAGTTATATAATATTTTACTCATATCCTCCTATTTTTTGATCACTTTTTCGCCATTGAGCATTCGGTCATATCTGATCAGTGCCTCTACATAATAGTAATCAGCATAAGTCAATGGTACATCTACCTCAGTTTTATGCGGAATAGAACCGACACTATGTTTCAGTATGTAACCACCGGCTTCTTTGTAATCTGCTTTGTAAGGTTTCGAAGAAAGTGACTTTAACATCTGCTCAGCTTTGGAAATGTACAACTGACTTTCACTGCCTTTTGTATATTGTGCCAATTCCAACAATGCAGAAGCGGTAACCGCAGCGGTAGAAACATCACGTAGATCCTTTTGATTATAATACTTACTTTCCTTGGTCAGTTTATTTTGATCCATATCCCAATACGGAATCAGATCCTTTGGAAGATTGGGATGATTAAGGTAAAACTTGGCAATATGCTGTGCTTGCTCGAGATAATTCTTATCACCAGTTTCACGGTACATCATTGTGTATCCATATAATCCCCAAGCTTGTCCCCTTGCCCATGCAGACTCATCAAAGGCACCCTGTGCTGTTTTTTTCGAAATTATGCTTCCATTTTCTGGATTGTAATCAACTACGTGGTAAGAACTATAGTCTTTTCTGTAATGATTGGTCATGGTTGTGTTGGCATGTGTTACAGCAATATCTCTGTATCGTTTATCGCCTGTCATCTTGGAGACTTCTGTCAAAAACTCCAAATTCATCATATTGTCAATAATAACAGGATAAGTCCATGGCTGTCCATCCCAGGAGCGGATTGTTTTGGGAACTGTGTGAAAACGCGTCGCCAATGAAGCAGCTCCAGTACTTAACACTTCTTTGTATGCGGTAGAATCTCCAGTCAATCGTAGCGCATTACCAAAACTACAATACAGCATAAACCCAAGATCATGTGTTCCTTTATTGTTTTTCTCCTTTTCTAAATATTTTAATTTTCGTTTTGCCTCATCCAACAACTTCTCATCTTTTGTATATTCATAAAGATAGAGCACTGTACCCGGATAAAATCCGGAACACCACCAGCTAGAGCCCCAATTGACATATTTCCCGTCTTTATAAGTGGTGGGAATATCTGACTCCTGTATAGAAGCTGCGAGATAGGTAATCTGTTTACGCGCATCTTCAAGATTGGTTTGCACAAATTCCTTGTTCAGTCCCAATTTGGCTGTTGTTAAATTCTTCTGACTAGAACATGATATGGCCTGTACGCCAAGCCCAATCATTAAAGCTCCTGTAATATAGTGTTGTATCTTCATTATTAGTATTTAGTATTGAGATATGAGTATTGAGTATTGAGATTTTACTTAGACAAGCCTACAGCTTACCAAGTGCATCTATTTTTTATTTCTATCTTTTAATTATTTAGTATTGACATTTTACTTATGCAAGCCTGAGACCTACCTGATACCTCTATTTTTTTAGTATTTAGCTTATGGATCAAAGAACAAGGTCTTAGTAACTAACATAATAATCTTTCGGAAACTGTTCCGCATTCCAGCATTTCTGTGAGGTCCATTTCTGTGGGGCGCATGTCCAGAACTCATCCGTAGCCGGTAATCCTAGCGGCAGGAACGACAGCGATGCCACATACATTGATCCGGCGTTGGTATAATAGTCAGCTAAATTTGACTGTTGGTCTCCAACCACTCCCATACGGAGCCATCCCGAAGGAGCAAAAGTTTTGTCAATATAAATGTGCCTGAGTACCGCCGTAAGGGCCGCCCTCACCTGACCTTTTGAGATATCTTCCGGCAGTTTATCCTCTAAAGCTACTGCCGCCAAAGGCTGAAAGGCCGCATTCTTATAGGTAGAGGACCGCCCAACGACCACATAGTGTCCTTCAGGCGATATCATCCGTTCCAAATGATGTGCATAACGCTGCATGCGTTTATAGGCGCGTTCATACATTTCCTTGTATTTTCCACCCGCAGAAATATTATGACGAAGTGATTCGACCTGCATGCAATGGATCACGTATCCATTATAATGATCAAAGCTAAAACGTGCCCCATCACTATACCAGCCATCACCAACATACCATTCCTGATCAAATTTATTGACCGCATAGTCTATTTTCTCACGCGCACATTCTTCGCCAGCGCTATATAAGAAAGTTTCGGTCATTGCAGCAAAAAGCAACCAGTTACTTTCATTAGGTTTAATCTTACGTAGCAGTTTAAATTCTTCGACAACCCTTTTCTTTGTTACCTGATCCAATGGTTCCCAAAGTGCCTTGGGAGCTCTTAGGAACGCAAGGGCGAGATGTGCTGCATCTACCAGCGTTTGTGATGAAGGACCCCGCCATGTAAAATAATCCGGAGATTTAGGATCTACACCATATTGGATTCCCAATAAAGCTTGATCACGTAATTTCTTACGCAATTTACCTTCTTCAGTGCTGTCATCCGCTAAAGCCAGCCAAGGTGCCATACCTGCCAGCAATCGACCGAAAGCTTCGAGGTAACCAACCCCGGGATCTCTGCTGTCAAAAGTAGGACTTACCTCCATCGGCATCTTTTTGCGCCATTGCTGCTTGCTGATATTATCCAATATCGGTGTGGCCATCTTGCTTAGAATTGAAACCCAATAAGCACGGTCATTCCCCGTATAGCTTATACTTTCATCAGGTAAAACACCTGCCTTCGCGCCCATCGGCAACGAGGCCGTCAATGCACCAACGCCAGCGCCACCTAACAATTTTAATACAGATCTTCTCTTCATCGATAATGGTTTATAAATAAACGTGTGCTCAATACAGCCTCACAAAACATTAAAAATCTTTATTTTAATACAAAAAAACAAACTAAAAAGAATCAATCGCCCTAACAAACGATTGCACGAGCGATTGATTCATAAAATTGTTACAACTTAAACCTTACTGCCATTTTGGATTCTGCACCAGATTCGAATTTAAGGACAATTCCGTAATTGGAAGCGGCCAGAGATAATCACGAGCAGGATCAAATTTTCTTGTGGCCGCAGTCTGTGCAATCACATATCCTTCAGGGGTAAGATTCACAACAGGCTGTTCCGCATATTCGCCTTTGAAAAATTGAATACCAAGTGTGGGCAATGGTAATACCTTTTCTGCGATTTTCCAGCGGATAATATCCCAATAGCGGTGTTCACCTTCCATTGCAAATTCGACTCTACGCTCTCTTCTAATTTCTTCTAATATATTCAACTGATGCTCTCCAGCAAAAGCATTTGTCAATTTGGGCATGCCTGCACGCTCACGAACTATATTTAACGACTTATTCAAGTCAGGATCTGAAATATTTCCATCCAGTTCATACACTGCTTCTGCATATGACAACAGTATTTCAGGATATCGGATAATTTTATGCTCATTGAAACTGGCTTGGTTCACCCAATCCGTATCATTAAAATATTTGAAGGTTTTATATCCCGTTTGCGTAAATGAAAACATAGGCTGGTATTTAGAACCATTGATATAAGTATCTCCTGTTTTAAAAACAGTCATTGCTAGACGAGGATCCCTATTTTCAAATTCAGTTAAGGTGCTTACACTCGGTTTATAATAAGGCGATCTATTCACCCCCTCTCGAGGCAAACCATCGATATACAAGTAAGCGTCCACTAAATAACGCGTGGGTGTAATTGCTCCTTGTTCTATATTCCGGCTATAATTATGCGTTGATATTCTATCCGTCATATCTTTCCCATATAAACGGGGTAAAATAACCTCCTTGTTAACATAACCATTGCCTTCTTTCTGAAAAAGATAATAATAACTCAGCTTAGGGTTGTCTGCATAAGTAAAAAGCTTAAAATAACCCGTTGAAATAATATCATTGGCGGTATTTTTCGCTATTGTCAAGTGTTTATTAGCATCTCCCAACTGATGATATTTTTCAAAAGTTCCTTCAAAAAGTGCAAGCCTAACCTTAAGAGCCTGTGCAACACTTTTATTAATTCGACCATAATCTGTCGATTTCGTTGCACTAGCTTCAGGTAAATTTTGGATTGCATAATCCAAATCACTATAGATCAAATTAATAACCTCTTCCCTAGTGCCTCTAGGCGCCTGAAGCAGCTCATCACTCAGATCTATAGTTCGAGTTATAATCGGCATTCCGCCAAATCTTTTCAATAATTCACCATAGGCAAAAGCTCTAAAAAATCGCGCTTCCGCACTATATTTCGTAATAATACTTGCATCTAGAGTCATCTGTTGCGCTTTTTCTAGCACAGTATTAACAGCACGAATAAGCTGATAATTATTTGTATAATCTCCACTAGTATTGGGCACCAATCGAGAACCATCACTGATTGAATTGTTACCTGTAGAACGAGAATCATCAGTCCAATTTGCTGCACTATTTTCGCCTATTCCTGGCAAGAAGGTATAAAGATAATTAACACCCATCAACAAATGCTGCTCGGTTTTCCAAAACGATGCGTCAGTCACTCTTGTCTCATCTATCTTATTATCTAAATCCTTCATACATGATGAAAGCAGGAAATTAGCGAACATAATCAAGCCACCCAATTTTACAGCGCTCTTTATAAGATTTTTTGATCTATTTACTTCAATTTTCATAATTTTCTTTGGTTTTAAAACGTAACATTTACCCCCAATGTGTATGAACGGAAAAATGGATATCCGAATGCCTGTCCATTTGGCGTTTCAGGATCATAATAAGGATTCCATGACTTTTTAAATTCAAATAAATCCTCCCCCGAGAAGAATACTCTTAAACGTTCTATCTTAGCTTTTGTGGTCAGTTCTTTTGGTAAAGTATAGCCCAATTGGATATTTTTCATACGTGCATAAGCTCCGTTTACCACCCATTTATCCGATATCCTTGTATTACTTCCGCCACCCATGACTGGCCTTGGGAATGTTGCATTTGGGTTTTCTGGAGTCCAGTAATCTTTATGTATTGCCCAGGCCTGGCGCCAACTTTCAACATAAGGAAGGGTCAAAACGGAAGGTAGTAAAAACTCTCTTTTCCCAACCCCTTGAATAAACGCGCTAAAGTCAAATCCTTTATAATTAAAACCTAAATTTAGACCAAATGAATAGCGTGGGTTCTGTGTTCCAAGATATACTAGATCGCCTGGATCCTCTAAATTACCTTTCCCTGAAGAAATAATCTGATCACCGTTGACATCAACATAGCGGATATCTCCAGGTCCCAAATTAGGATTCTGATGATTTACCTTATTATTACTAACCTCTTCTGCATTTTGGAAATACCCATCTGTACGATATCCAAAAATCGAATTCTTCGAATATCCTTCTAAAAGAGAAACAAGACCGCCACTTACGTTGGTTCTATTCAAAAATTTAACAACCTTATTGTTATTATCTGATAAGTTAGCCCCAATAGTATAATTAAAATCCTCCCCT
This sequence comes from Sphingobacterium athyrii, assembly GCF_003071065.1. Classification (GTDB taxonomy): domain Bacteria; phylum Bacteroidota; class Bacteroidia; order Sphingobacteriales; family Sphingobacteriaceae; genus Sphingobacterium; species Sphingobacterium athyrii. The sequence goes on from NZ_QCXX01000008.1 coordinate 119,074, forward strand.
ATTTTATCACGCCAATTTAAGCTCAATTCCCAGCCCCAAGATTTAAAATCGCCAATATTTGAACTTGGGCTGCCGATACCGAATACACCGGGTTGCGTAATGACGCCGTAAGTCCCTTTAGTTTCTCGCCAAAAATAAGAGAATGATCCATCGAGTTTTCTATTAAACATAGCGAAGTCCAACCCGACATCAGTATTTGTAACCTTCTCCCATGTCCTTAAAGGTGAGGCTGCACTTCCAATCCAATAGTAGGTATTTCGCACATTATTAAAAGGATATGAATCCCCCTTAGATAGTGCATTTATATAATCGTAATTGCTTGCTCGGGGATTATCGCTATTTGGGTCATTGGCCTGTTTACCCCAAGCTGCTCGCAATTTTAGTTCATTGAATATTTTAGAAGCATTTCCAAACCAAGATTCATTATTTATCCTCCATCCCGCAGAGACACCGGGTAAAGTGATCCAGCGGTTGGCTGGTGATAATCGTGAGCTTCCTTCTCTATTTAGCGTCCCTTGAATAATATATTTTTGGTCAAAAACATATTGCGCGGTACCAAAGAAAGAAATCAATGTATTGGTTTGAATATTATCCCCAACACTGGTGTTATTTTTATCCCCAAATTGACTTAAAGCCAAAACATCATCTGTTGGAAGATTCGAGGCTGACGCACCAATATAATCGTAACGATAATCGTCATAACGGTAGCCTCCACGTACTAATACTTCATGTTTTTCATTAAAAGTACGATTATACTCACCTACTGCTTGCCAATTATTCGTTAATGTTTGAGAACGTCCCTTAATGATTGAATTAAGATTAATTCCCCCTGCCCATCCAGTTCGTCCATTTACATTATACATCGGAACTGGTATTCTGGTATTATTATCATTTTCGACTACTATCCTTGGACTATATAAAACGCGTAGTTTTAAACCCTCCGTAAAAACATCCTTTGCTCCAAGCTCAAAACTACCGCCAATTTCTTGAATGACATTATTGTTACGTCCACCATCCTTCAATAACCCAACAGTTTCCCCAGCAGCACTTCCGGCAGCATATTTTGTATCACCACTTTCCGGAAGATATATGGGACTTATACTCCTTGAAGAAACAATATTATAAATCAATCCATAATCATTACTGGCGCCCAAAACACTTGTATTTCTCTCCGATCTACTGTATAATATTTTAGAATCCAAGCTAAACATCTTGGAAAGTTCTCTATGATAATTAAAACGTCCATTCAAACGTTTATAGTCATCTGGACCAAATCTAAAAATCCCTTTATCCGTGATATAGCCCAAGGAAAACAAGTAATTATCCTTTTCTGTACTTCCGGATATTGATAAATTTTGATTTAAACGTGTTGATTTATCTTTCAGTAAAATCTCTGGATAATTATAATTGCCAAAATATTGATATGCGGTGGGGTTAGTTGGGTTAATCCTATAATATTGATTTGGATCTTTCATCAGAGCAATTAACTCCGCTGACCAATCCGGAGATTGACCGGCATTGATACGGGCGAGGTTCTGCATTTCAGCCTCCTCCCAGCTATTAATTCGCTCCGGAAAAAGTCCCATCTTTTTTGCCGTCCACATCCCCTGATAATTTACCTTCAATTTCCCCTGACCGGATTTTGTCGTCACGAGGACAACACCAGCGGCTCCTCTAGAGCCGTATATAGCTGTTGCCGAGGCGTCCTTAAGAATAGATATACTTGCGATATCGTCTGGATTGGTATAGGTTAGACTACCAGGAACACCATCGATAAGCACTAAGGGATTAGATGAACCCGTAGACAGATCCCCACGAATGTTAACAGAAAAGCCCTCTGCACCAGGCTGTCCACCTGAACGAGTCACAACCAAGCCCGGAGCGGCTCCTTGCATGGCCGACATTACATTGGATATGGGACGGGAATCCAGCACTTTTTGATCTATTGTAGATACCGAACTCGTCAAATTCGCCTTTTTCTGCGTTCCATACCCCACAACAACAACTTCATCAATCGCCGAACTAGAGTTCTCGAGCGTTAAGTCAACAACTTTGCGACCGTTGAGGGTTATCTCTTGGTTTTGATATCCCACATAAGAGATTACTAGTGTTGCGTTGGGACTTACGGACAAGGAATAGGTTCCCGATCCATTTGTGGAGGTTGAGAGTGTTCCTCCCTTCTCTCGAATTGTAACACCTGATAGTGGTGTTCCTTGACTGTCTTTGATTTGTCCTGTAACATTTACTTTCTGTTGGGCGTTAGCGACACCAACAGCAAATAATGTCATAGCGGACAATCCAATTGCGTAAAACTTAGCCATACTTTAGGAAATTGGTTTTATAATTTAAAAATCGGTTGCTTAACAGTATCAAAATTGGGCAAGTGCAACTATTCAATAGGGTGATTTTTATAAATATTAAGGGGTAAAATCTTAAATTTGAACCATAACCGCTATTTATCTATGAATTTCCTCATAAAGCAGATCCAAAACATGGTCATTATCACATGGCTACTTTGCCCATTTATGTCTTGTTTGGGCCAGAATTTCAGTTTTGAGACACTAACACAGGAAAATGTATTAGATAAACAGGCAGTTTTGACTATCGCACAGGATAAAAAGGGAAAACTTTGGTTTGGCGGAGGGAATAATCTGTTTGTTTACGACTCACAAACTATTATAAACCTTCGTGTTCAAGATAGCATATTCAACAAATTGGATTATATTAATAAGATTTGTATAAATGACAAAAATGATCTTTTTATAGCTACCGCAACACAAGTATTTATTTTCAACATAGACAAACGAAAGGCTGTATTGAGGAAAGGAAAGCCTTTTATAGAAAAACTCGTTGTCTCGGATATACAAATTCTCTCAGGCCAGATCTTTTTATGTACAAATAGAGGTCTATATATAGCTATTCCAGCTTCAGGCTCCTATGATTTTAAATTAATTTTAGATCGTCCTCATACGCAGACTATAGTTCAAACAGGACCAGACTCGTACACGATAGCTAGTTCCAACGGTCTCGAATCATTTGTATACAACAACAAACGAATATCTAAAATCCATAACCTAGGGTTCCCCGTATTACCGCTAAAGGAACGAATCTTTAGTACAATGCATTTTAAAGACAACATGCTCTGGGTAGGGACAAAATTACATGGTCTATTTCTGTTCAACTTTTCCAGTGGAAATTGGAGGAATCTAAGAGAAGAAAATAGTAACCTCCTGAGTAATAACGTTCGTAAAATCATCAGAAACGCAAATGGGGAGCTATTAATCGGAACGTTGAAAGGTCTTTCTGTTTTCAAGGGCTCTCCTGTTTTCACAAATTACAAACATAATACATCCATCAAAAACTCGCTCAGTCAAAATTCGATTTATGATATCTTTGTCGATAATCAAAATGTTATCTGGCTAGGAACATATTTTGGAGGTATTAATGCAGTTTATCCTGATTTGATCCCTATCCGATCCTATTCTACACGTTCTTTATTAAATCAACGTTTGAATAGCGATATCGTGGGCAGTTTTGCAGTTTCCAAAAATGCGGCCTGGATAGGCACTGAAGAAGAAGGAATCAATAAAATTGATAAAATTACGGGGAATACCAGTCCACAACCGAATTTGACCCGATCAAACCTGATAAAAGACCTCTATGTCCGGGATGAAAAATTATATGCCGCACAATATGGTGGTGGCTACTCCATCATTGACCTAAAATCGGGTAATACCAAAAATTATCTCCTCGAAAAGGATCTCTTAAACCTGAAAAACAATATTTATAGCATTTACGTGGATCCAGCACAACGAATCTATTTAGGTACAAATAAGGGGCTTTACATTACGGAACAGGAAAAACCACCACAGTTTGATTCCTCGCTCGCAGCAAATACAATAGATGAGATACAGGCAGATGATAAACAACAGATTTATTTCCTGCAATCAGGAAAACTATACCGGAAAAAGACGTTTAGTACTACTATCCAACCCATAAAGCAAGTTGATTCACTTTACATCAATGGATTTCATGTAGCACCCAATGGCAATATTTGGCTTACTTCGAACGGGGATTTATATCATTTCGATCTTAAAGATCGTTTAATCCTTATAGCACGCTTCCCCAACAACACGCTAGGCTGGCCAGTGATGATCGACAAACATTTCTGGATCAGCAGCAAAAATGGACTGATTTTCTTCGACCCAACGACAAAGTATCATACTGTCCTTAATCAGTACGATGGTCTCCCCGTTAAGAATATGCTAGGAGCAAAGGTCTATAACAGCGACGCCGGTGTTTTATTCGTGACTACACTGAACGGTCTGGTTTCCATCGACACCCGAAAAATCACTTTTAATCAGAAGAAACCAAATGTGCTTTTTAGAAATATATTCCTTGAAGATACCCCATTAAACTATGGCCGCATCCAACAAGGTGATCGGTCCAACAGCTATCAGTTGCAATTACGTTATGACGAGAATTTTATCACGGTCAATTTTTCAAGTTCCAATTTTATCAAACCACAAAAAAATAGATATCGTTATAAGCTCGAAGGTTTTGATAAAGACTGGATAGAAACCAATACCCCAAGTATCAGATACACCAATATCCCCGAGGGGCGGCACACACTGACCGTATATGCCAGCAATAATGACGGCGTCTGGAGCAGTACTCCGCTACAAATACATATCGCTATAAAACCTCCGATCTGGCGCACCTGGTGGGCCTACCTCTTATATGCCGGACTATTTACCCTCGGGGTGCATTTTGTCATTAAGTTTGTTGTGGAACGCCAGATGCTGATCAATTCCGAACGGGAACAGGAAAAGAAAATCAAATTCTTTACACAAATTTCGCATGAAATCCGTACGCCGCTGACCTTGATCACTGCACCTCTGGACGAAATCATTACCGAAACCGCCAATTTAACGACCACCCAGTCTAAGATCAAACGGATTAAAAAGAATGCTGCTAAATTATTGGGGGTTGTTAACGAACTACTTGATTTCAAAAAATTTGACGACAAGCACTTCATCCTGAAACAAAGCGATATCCCTTTCAGAGAATATATTGAAGACACATTTTACCTCCTCAATGATCTTGCGCAGAATAAACATATCAATTATTATATCCGGAAATTGGATGCCGTAGGGTTACAATCCATAGACCCTGTTCAATTTGACAAGGTCATGTTCAATCTATTGTCAAATGCCATTAAGTATACGCCCGAGAATGGCACCGTTTATCTTGAACTTCTTGAGAGTGAAGACAGCATCATTATCAACATCGTTGATAATGGCATTGGCATTGCAACGGACAATCAATTCAAGATCTTTGAAGAATACTATCGGGAAGAACAGGCAAACGACAGCATAGGTACCGGAATCGGATTAGCGTTGACCAAACAGATTATCCTACAGCATCAGGGAGAGATCCGTTGCTTTACAATGAAAGATGAAAAAGGAGAATGGACGGTGTTTAACCTACGTTTGCCAAAGCTATCGAAAGTCCGCGTGTCATCTCCTACAGACTCCATGACGACCGCAATAGATCATTCAAATTTAGCAACTCCGACAGCCCCGGACAGATCTTTGCAACAGACCATCCTCATTGCCGAAGACAATAGAGAACTACTGGATACCATTGTTCATTTGTTTCAGGACAGCTATACCGTCATCACGGCTGTCAATGGCGAAGATGCATTAACAAAAGCGCTAGAATACATCCCCGACCTGATCCTGTCTGACCTAATGATGCCTTATATGAATGGAGCTCAGTTATGCCGGGCAATAAAGACAAATATCACAACTAGCCATATTCCCGTTATCTTGCTGACCGCAGTGACAGACAGTGACTCACAGACACAGGCCCTACAATTTGGAGCAAACATCTATCTAACCAAACCTTTTGACAATAGGCTATTGTTTCTATCTGTGCAGAATCTCATCGCAATCAGCCGTAAAAAGAGCAGGGAATTTCAGGTTAAAAAGACAGATTTCGACAATGAACTGGATGCGCAATTTATTGCCTCATTGGATCAACTGATCGAAGAAAATATACAGTCAGAAGATTTTGACGTTAACTTTATATCCCGAAACATGGGAATGAGTGCGCCTATTCTCTACCGCAAACTCAGAGCAATATCCAATCTCTCTATCAACAATTATGTCAAGATGTACCGCCTTAATAAAGCCAGAGTGTTGTTGAAATCTTCGATGAATATCAGTGAGGTCGCTTATGCCGTAGGATTTTCAGACCGAAAATATTTTAGTAAAGAATTCAAGAAACAATTCGGACATAACCCATCTGAAGAAACCTCAGCCGCAGAGCAAGACGGTTAAAACCGTTCTTTAAACTGGGATAGTTAAAATAAAGAAGCCACATTTTATGCTAAAATATGGCTTCTTTATTTTGTGAGATACCTATTTATTTTACAATTTCCTTAATTATTGGCTCACCCGCCAATAATCTCTTATAGCGCACCAATGCTTCTACATAATAGTAGTCAGCGTAGGTCAAAGGCACATCCACTTCTGAATTCAAGGGTAAAGCACCAACACTGTGTTGAAGAATATAGCCACCATTTTGACCGTAAGCTGCCAGATAAGGCGCTTGCGATAAATTTTTTATCATCGTTTCGGCTTTATCCAAGTAATTTGTGGATTCAGTACCTTTTGTATATTGAGAAAGCTCCAATAGCGCCGAAGCATACAAAGCTGCTGCCGACACGTCTCTTAAATCTTTATTAGGATACATCTTATCAGATGAAGCAATTTTATCCTTGTCAAAGTCCCAATAAGGAATCAGATCTGAAGGTAAGTTTGGATTGTCAAGGATATATTTCGCTATCTGTTGCGCCTGCTTCAAAAATTCCTTCTTCTTTGTTTCACGGTACATCATCGTGTAACCATATAAAGCCCAACCTTGGCCACGCGACCACGCAGACTCATCAAAAGCACCCTGATGTGTTTTTTTGGATCGGACCTTACCCGTATTTTTATCATAATCGATCACATGATACGAACTATAATCTTTTCGAAAATGATTTTTTAGCGTCGTTTCGGCATGCGTGACAGCAATATCATAATACCTCTTATCACCTGTTACTTTAGAGACCTGGGTCAAAAACTCCAGGTTCATCATATTGTCTATAATGACTGGATAGTCCCAAGCTCCGTGATCCCATGAACGAATAGTTTTTGTTTTCTGGCTATAGCGTGATGCCAATGAATTGGCCCCCGTCGTTAAAACCGGTTCGTATTTCTGTGTATTCCCGGTCAACCGAAGGGCATTTCCAAAACTACAGAACAGCATAAAGCCCAGGTCGTGCGTACCCTTATTGTTCTTCTCCTTCTCCAGGTAGGTCAATTTATCTTCGGCACTTTGTAATAGTTGCTGATCTTTGGTTCCTTCATATAGATAAAATAAAGTTCCGGGATAAAATCCCGAACACCACCAACTTGATGACGAAAAAACCTCCTTCCCATTTTCAAATGTTTTTGGAAATTTATCCTTTGGCGTTTCTTTATCCAAAACCTTTATCTGCTTGGCAGCGCCATCAAGTTGCTGCTGAATAAACTCCTTCGAGAGTTTCAATTTTTCCGTTTGCCCATGGGCCAGACTGCTTGTTCCCAAAGCAGCCCATACGATCATTAAGATTTTCTTTTCTAGTCTCATTATTTATATTCCCTTTTTTACGTTATTGATTTTTAAGTCTTCGCACTATTTATTTTCACGGATGGCCGCTGTGGCACCTTTATCGAGTTCTAATAGGATCAACCCATCCGCTTCTTTCGTGTACTGTCCCTTTCCAAGTATTTGAACGGATGGGTTCACTATATCAAGCTTGAGTTTTAATGATCCTCCATATTGACTTTTAATCTCAACGGCTACTGTGGCTCCATTTTGTCGTCGTGCTGAAATCAAATGGCCGCCATCCGCCAAAAAGTGCCTGAACGAAACATCTTTCCATCTACTTGGAACTGCCGGAAATACGCGTAATATTCCGTTCCAATATTGTAGGCACAATTCCTGTATACTTGCCATCGCAGCCAGCGGGGTTTCGATCACAGGACCACTTTCTGCATATAAGGTATTCGGTCTGATATATTTGTTCAACAAAACATCCAATGAGGCTAAAGCAGAATCGCCACGCCCCATCATCGCATACATGGAAGCAGCCCCCGTAAATGAATAGCCTTGGAGCCATTGCTTTTTGCTCTGCCAATGCGCGATGGATTTTTCGATCAATCCCCTATTCTCCCTTTGATCCCAGTTCACATCATAAAAAGGATAAATCATCATAAGATGCGAATAATGGCGATGTGATTCATCATAGGGTACATCTTTGGCAATCATAAAACCATCACTGTTTTGTGGATATTCAACCAGATGGGTTAGCACATCCTCCCATACAGCATGAAGTGGATCATTACCCCCTCGCTCATCGTCTAGTTCCAGAAGTGTTTTTAACCCCCACTTTAAAATGGACAGATCATAATTTGTATTGTAAGCAAATCCCTTCGCATATTCCGGTGAATAAGTTTTAACAGCGATATGGTATTTTCCCATTGCATCTTTTTCCATGAGATGCAAATGGTAGTTGACCGCTTCCTTCAAAAGTGAAAAGAGACGATCGTATACTTCTCGCGACAATGTTGCCCGATAATACTGATAGTAGCTATGCAGTAGCCACACCAGATTGCCAAGTTCTTTATCACCATCAGAAGCTTTTTCAAGGGCGACGCCTTTTTGCAGTAACACGGGGCTCCATAAATCCGGCCCCGATGATCGGCCTATGGCGATACTATTATAACGATAGGGCTCCGGAACATTTAAGCGCAAATTGTCTTTATTCCGGTCGATCATCTGTATCAGGGAATTGGAAATATCCAAATGATTTGCTTTAAAAGTCGGTGAATAAGCAAGCTGCATATTCAGATTAAGCCAATAAGCGGGCCAGGGCGTAGCGCTTGTCCAAGGACCTTGCAGATCCATGGCAGGTTTATCCGACCGCGTAGCACTCGCGAGCTTATACAATTGCATATCGTAGAAACCTTGGTAGATTGGATCCGGCAATTCAAGCGTAGATGCATTAAAATAGTCCGTCCACCATTGACGATGCTCCCTCAGACTGGCATTTATCTTCTCGGCATTAAATTTTTGGAGATAGTCAAGTGTTTTTCCGGTAAAATCTTTTCCGGCCTGACTGTAGCCAACTGTGATCACATAGGTATCAAGATCTTTGGACGAACGCAATAAGTAAGCAGTCGTATAACCGCCACCTGCTGTCAAGGGTTGTTCATAGAATTTTATCTGGCCCTGCTGTCCGTCGGTTCCGGTTGGATTGGGAAGGTAAGCCTTCGGTTTTTGGGTATAGCTAAATTTCATACGCGGACTGATTGCAGAATCGGCAATCCAATTGAGCGTATACCTTCCTTTAAAGTTCTTTTTTAATACCTCCAATAGAATAATGTTAGCATTAGAAAGTGTTGTGGTCTTTACGTTGATTGGTCCCTGATCAGTCACAATCGTCGCCACAGCATATGCATCCTTCAAATAGATATCCCCTTTGGCCTGTTCGATCGCACAGCTCAAATCTAGATTGAAGTAGCCCAGGGACAGACGGGCTTTGTCAAACAGTTTATCAGCTGAATTTGCGCGATGGTCATATACATCTGTTCGGCCGATGTCAACCCGCACTGATTTTTCCCCGGACAGGTAAGTCATGGTCCCCAATAGACCATTACCCGTGAATACACCCTCATATATGGTATTTCCGAGCGGAGCAACCTTAAATTGCCCAAACCCTGCCATCTGTAAAGCTAGGGTATAAATAACAATTAATAATAGTCTTCTCGGTCTCATCATATCGGTTTTCCTCTTTTCAAGGCTCCATAAAGATGCCGTATTATCTAAGTATAATCAAGCCTGATTTACGAAAACGATTAAGTACCTCCACAGGTTCCCTGTAGCATATCCGTTTATTTTTTTCCGGTGCCGCCAGTATGAAAGCAAACGAAGCAGACGATTCGGGCATTAATATGGACCAAATATCGTTTCGTTCCTTTCAAAAACGGTCAAATACTCGGATATTACCACTGGTGCGCCGGACTGCATTGCTGAAAACCTAGCCTCAGCAGGGAACTCATTTGGGAGCAGCTTTGTAACAATTCTGTCGCTAAATTTCCTTTTTCCGCAAGAGAACCAAACACTATATACGAAAGAAATGAGTTTAGAAGCATTCTTTTATTATTTTTTCACAAAACGAGAAGAAACAATACGTAAAAATTTAGTTATCAGTTTATATTTAGCAGTTTTTTATCTATTTTTAAGTTCGATATCCAATTGCAGTTATTATTAACAGCCTAGAACGGATCAATTATAAAAAAACTAATCCAACCAACATGAAAGAACAGAATTCATCAAGGCGTGATTTCATTAAAAAATCAGTGGTAGGCGCTGCTGCATTTTCTATTGTACCACGTTTTGTACTTGGAGGCCAGGGCTATCTTGCTCCAAGTGATCATCTAACCAAAGGAGTAATTGGCGTCGGCAATATGGGCCGTGGACACTTCGGCTATGCCGGAACAAAGACAGTTGCCATCTGCGATGTTGACACAACCCATCTTGCAGCTGCGCAAAAGGACTTGGGTGGTGGTATCAAGGAATATCATGATTTCAGAGATCTTATTAAATCTCCGGAAGTAGACATCGTTCACATTGCTACTCCACCACATTGGCATGGTCTTATGTCTATTGAAGCTGCCAAGGCCGGAAAAGACATCTGGTGTGAAAAACCGATGACACGTACAATCGGCGAAGGTAAGAAAGTTAAGGAAGCCATCGCACAACATGGAAATATGTTCCGTTTAAATACCTGGTTTCGCTTCAAAGATGATTTTTATGGAATGAATGTACCTGTCAGTAAAATCAAAAAACTAGTAGATACAGGCATGCTGGGCTGGCCATTGAAAGTGACAATAAGCAAGCACACAGGATTTGACTGGAAATTCTATTGGGTGGGAAAAGAAAACCTACCCGAAGAACAAGTTCCGGCTGAGCTGGATTACGAATTTTGGCTAGGGCCCGCTCCTTATAAGCCATATAACAAACATCGTACACACACCACTTTTAGAGGATATTGGGATTATGATGGTGGTGGATTAGGTGATATGGGACAACATTACATGGATCCCGTGCAATATTTCCTCGGTAAGGACAACGAAAGCCCGGTGACCGTTGATGTCGACGCGCCACAGCAACACCCAGATGCGGTTGGTACATGGAGACGCATTACCTTTACTTATGCGGATGGTTGCCAGATCATTTTAGATGGTGAGGCCAAAGACGAAAAAGCGGCATATATCGAAGGTCCAAAAGGTAAATTATATAAAGGATTTGCTTCGGATATCCCAGACCTGGAAAGAAAACTTGCGCAATACCCTGAACCGGCACCGCAGATCACCGACTTTTTAGAATCTGTCCGGACACGTGAAAAGTTCGCACTAAATGAATTAAATGGGCACCGCTCCTGTACTTTGGTTAATATGGGTCTAGCGGCTTTACGCCTCAACCGTTCATTGAAATACGATTCTCAGAATGAGCAGTTTATTGACGATGACGCGGCAAACCGTTTAATTCATCAACCCATGAGAGGTCCTTGGTCCATCTAACAATTATAATCCGATGAAACATCATATACTTAAAAAGCGTCACTACAAAAGATGGATAGAAAAAGTCATTGTGCTTCATACCGATAAAAGATAAATAATCTCAATGAAACCTTCATGATTTATTCAATTACATAGGGAAATGAGTAAATCCGATAGCTTCATCACAATTGAATCCGCCGAAGGCAGCATAAATGCCTTAGAGGGAAAATTGACTAATGAATAAACAGATTTAAACGGATGAAAAAGATATTTAATTCGCTGGCCGTATTGCTTCTTATCTCAAGCGCTTCATACGCCCAGCAACCACAAAATAGAACCACAGCTACCAAAATAGCTGATGTGTTAGCTCAACAGCCGGCAGAGGAAAAAGAAAAATTCCTGCTCGCCATGCATGAGCTGGAAGGATTCAGTTCGGATGACATCGTTGCTTTTCTTAAAGGCCTAAAAGCACCCGGAAGTAATAATGCACCAATTGAATTTGCTGCGAACAGTTATTCCTTTTATGTCAATCAGCCCGGAAAAGAGCAGCAAAAAAAGATCTTTGTTGAAGGCTTAGCAAAATCCATCACACAACTGAGCGAACCTACAAATCAAGTTTTCGCTTTGCGTTTACTCCGCCAATGTGCGGACAACTCGGCAATCCCTGCTGTCGCAAACTGTTTAACAAACGATTACCTTGCTGATGCAGCTGCAAGAACTTTGGTATCTATCCGTACCAGCGAGTCCGCTGCGGCGCTGGAAAAAGCGCTGGCTGCCTCAACGACTGAAAAAACTGCTATCGCCATCGTTACTGCATTAGGTGACCTAAAAGTAAGCAATGCGGAAAATGCTATTTTAAATTTAACGCAAAAATATAGTTCAGATGCTTTCCAGCGTACCGCACTAATTGCATTGAGCAAAATTGGGGGGACGGCCTCTGCTTCTCTATTTCAGAATAAATTGAATGATGCAGCATATAGCTATGATAAATTTGATGCTGTCGGACTAGGCATTGACTATGCACAGTCATTGATCGACAATAAGCATGACCAAGACGCAGTCAAATTCCTGAATAAATTCTTTCAGGAATCACAAAAAGCAAAATCCATCAACGGACAATTTGCCTCGTTGAAACTATTGGCTGCCATCGATCCAAAAAAGCAACAAAAAAACCTGCTGTCAGCCGTAAAGAGTGATAATGGCGCATACCGTAATCTCGCATTACAATTGCTGGGCAAATATGGCAAAGGCAGTGATGCCAAAAGCCTGCTCGCTTTAGCGAGTAAAGGTACTCCAGAAGTACAGGAAAGTGTACTAAATTACCTTGCACATAACGGATCCGCAAGCAGTTTAACAGCAATCCAGGCATTAGTCGGCAAAACGACTTCGCCAGTTACAAAATTAGCGGGATTAAGCGCGATCAACACACTTTCACAAGGAAAAGAGACCAATACCCTAATACAGGCTTTTGATGCGGACCAAGAATTCAATAATTCTGTTAAGGCGCTCATCCTTTCCTCCAAGGACGCCAATGTGATCAATGATGTCAATAACGCGCTCGCCTCTGTCGATGACAGCAAAAAAATTCAGTTACTGGATATATTGAGTAAACGCTCCAATAGCGCTTCGTCAAAAGCAGTATTGGCAATCAAAACAGCAAATCCTTCCGTTGAGGAAGCGATAAATAAAGCGCTGCCTAATGTCGCTCAGGAATCCGATCTCGAAGAACTTTTCAATAGATTGAACAATACAACTGACCCGAAATCTGCTGCTTTACTGCAAAAAGCGATTGTCAATGTCGTCCAATCAAGCCCAAATGCCAACGGACTCACAGGAAAACTAGCTGCAAACATTTCAAAGTCTGCAGCACCGAGCGCCACAAAGTATTTTCCTATTTTTGCCGGACTCGGGGATGATCAATCGTTAAAAGCTGTCGGTAATTATCTAAACAATAGCAATCCAGAACTTAGAGCCGCAGCCATTACATCATTGGCGAGCTGGACATCCGCGAACGCTCTTCCCGAACTGGTAGCATTATCCAGGACGGAAAAAGACCAAAACTTATTCAATACCGTTTATAAAGGATTAATCAAATCCATTTCCTCTTCGACAAATACTACAGATCAGAAAACACTGTTGTTGCGCGACGCTTTTAGTGTTGCAAAAACAGTAGAACAGAAAAAAGCCGCACTTGCCGCCCTGCAGCCAACAGGTACGTATCAAGCTTTTATTTTTGCTGCGGACAAAATGGCTGATCCACAATTAGGCGAAGCTGCTGCGAATACCGCCATGAACATAGCCATGGATAATAAATATTATGGTAGCAAAGTAAGGGAAGTTTTAGAGCAGGTCATAGGTAAATTGTCTGGCAGTGAGAGTGGCTACCTGAAAGAAGCCGTAGTTCGTTACCTTTCTGAAATGCCAATAAAAGAGGGTTATGTATCGCTTTTTAATGGCAAAGACCTGAGTGGCTGGAAAGGATTAGTCGCTGATCCGATCAAACGAGGTAAAATGAATGCCAAAACATTGGCAGCTGAACAAGCCAAAGCTGACGACATCATGCGTAAGGGCTGGTCAGCATCAAATGGCGAAATTGTTTTTAGCGGAAAAGGAGATAACCTGGCAACAATAAAACAATACGGAGATTTCGAGATGTTAGTTGACTGGAAATTGGAGAACTATGGTGGCATAGAGGGTGATGCCGGTATCTATTTGAGAGGTACACCACAAGTTCAGATCTGGGATATTGCCAACACGAGAGTCGGTGCACAAGTCGGTTCAGGAGGATTGTACAATAATCAAAAAAATGAAAGCAAACCGTTAAAAGTGGCTGACAATGCCACGGGCGAATGGAATACGTTCAAAATAAAAATGCAGGGCGAGAATGTCTCTGTTTGGTTAAATGGTCAATTGGTTACCGATAATATTCCGCTTGAAAATTACTGGGATAGAAATCAATCCATTTTTCCTACAGAACAGATTGAACTGCAGGCTCATGGTTCAGTGGTCTACTATAGGGACCTCTTTATCAAAGAATTCCCCAGAAGACAAGTCTTTAAGCTAAGTGACCAAGAGAAAAAAGAAGGATTCGATGTCCTATTTGATGGAACAAATCTCGACAAATGGACTGAAAACAAAGCGTATGTAATCAATGATGAAGGTTACATTTGGGTATATCCCAATGCAAAATTCGGCGGCAACTTATATACAAAAGAAGAATATGCTGATTTTATCTATCGCTTTGACTTCAAATTGACCCCCGGAGCTAACAATGGTGTTGGGATCCGTGCTCCATTAGATGGAGATGCGGCTTATGAAGCTATGGAAATCCAAATACTGGATGACGGTGCAGATGTGTATAAAGACCTAAAACCTTACCAGTACCACGGTTCTATCTATGGTGTGGTAACGGCCAAAAAAGGACATTTAAAACCATTGGGCGAGTGGAATTCCGAAGAAATATATGTAAAGGGCAATCGTGTTAAAGTAACTTTGAATGGCACCGTTATTGTTGATGCAGATATCGCTGAAGCGAGTAAAAATGGAACACTGGACGGAAAACAACACCCCGGTTTAAAACGTAAAAGTGGCCATATTGGTTTCTTGGGCCATGGAACGGAAGTATTCTTCAAAGATATCCGAGTTAAAAAACTCAAATAACTTCTTGAAGTGCAGAAAAAGGGGATAAGGAATCTTATCCCCTTTTTGCTAAAAGACCGGCTTGCTTGACAAGTGAGAAAAATAACAGAATGATTCCAAAAACTTTTATTAAATTAAAGATCTGGGATTCTAATTCAAAATATGATGTTTTATGACTAAAGCCGTAAACCTGTTGATTAACAAAAAATTGGATAGCAAACCTGAAAAGAAAAATCTATTCAATAAACTTTCTATTATAAAATTAATAGCCGAATTAGGATCTGTATCAGTAAACGACATCGTAAAAAACCTTTCGTTAAGCCTTCCAACGGTCAACAGCCTGATTGCTGAACTATTGGAAGACAATATCGTTCGTCAATTTGACAAGGGAGAATCCATCGGTGGTCGCAAACCTAACCTATATAGGCTATGTGACGGGTTGTTTCAAGTACTATGTATAGAACTTCAACGTTTCTCCATTACACTGAGTATTATGGACAATAATCAGAATATTGTTGCTGAAACCGTTGAGCTGGACAATGAGTTATCCCGCAATGCAGATAATCTCCATGACATTACAGCAATTATTGACCAATATTTATTGGAAAAAGCGGTAGATACCGAAAATCTTACCGGACTGATCATTAGTATGCCGGGACTAATCAATGCTGAAGAAGGAACAAATGAAACGTTTTTACATGATGCTTCACAATCTATCACAGCATATTTCGAAGACAAATACAAAAAGCCCGTATACATACTCAATGATGTGAAGGGGGCAGCGTATGCGGAATTGAAATTTGGCTTAGCCAAAAACACCAGGAATAGTCTTATTATATTAATGGATTGGGGAATAGGTCTTGGAATAGTTTCCAATGGCGAAGTTTATCTCGGGCGTGACGGTTACTCGGGCGAGGTAGGGCATATGCCATTCATTGATAACGGCGAATTGTGTTATTGTGGCAAAAGAGGTTGTCTCGAAACAGTGGCTTCCGGAATTGCCTTGGTCAACAATGCAAAGCAGGAGATCGAGAAAGGTGAGCTTACCAAACTCAATGAGTTGCAGAAAGAAGAGTTGGATCACTTAACACCAACCCACGTGATCGAAGCAGCTAATAAAGGTGACCAATTCGCAATAAATCAAATTTCTAAACTGGGCACCAACCTCGGGAAGGCATTTGCCTCCCTGATCCAGCTGCTCAATCCCGAATTAATTGTACTGGGGGGGAAAATAGCCAAAGCCAATGAGTTAATTACAATCCCGATACAACAGGCAATCAATTCATATACAATGGCTATTTTAAAAGAACATTGCGATATCAAAGTATCGAGCCTGAATCTAGACAGTAACACAATCGGTTTGACAAACTATTTTATCACAAAGTATCTGTCTGTCGAATTGCAACAGAAATCCAAAATCTAAAACTGACCTGTACTCAACAATACCAGAGTACAGGCTCTTTCAGTTTTTATACCATTTTCCATTGCCAGCTGTTCCAATTCAGCATTTTCTGCCCCCGGATTAAAAATAATACGCTTTGGTTTGGTCTCCAAAATATAGTTATAATATTCTTTCTGATGCTGCTCGCCAAGATACATGGTCACCGTATCAATATCAGTATGTATGTCGCCTTTCTTTTCAATAGGTACACCGGCCGCTTCTCCACCGCTCAAACCAATATTAACAATATCGTGTCCGTGCTTACGGAGCATATTCGCGGCTTTATTTGAATAGCGCGAAGGATTTGTACTGGCACCTAAGATTAACGTCTTTTTCATCCTTATACTTTTTTGTTCATCAATGATTGATCTTTAAGAACATGCCTATTGTCTTCATTATACCCCGCATCCGGCTATCAACGCCCAAAGTGAAGTTATGCATTCATTTTATTATTGATGAGCATAGAATTATTCATCAATAATAAAGTCACCATGGGTGCTATAAGCATTCTTACGTAAAACAGGCATACCCAAAATTTTATAAAGTTCATCCAATTTCACCAAACTGCCATTTGTAATATTCGAAAGTAAAACGATAACAATATTTCTTTTCAGATCCCGTACATAGATATGACGAAAACCGTGCCACCATCCGGTATGATAAACAATATGGTCGTTTCCATGCTCAAAAGTACGCCATCCATATCCATAGCTAAAAATACCTTTCTTTGCATCAGGGTAACCGCGGTAAGCCGAATCCAACGTCGATTGTTTTAATAAGCGGCCATCACGAAGCGCTAAATCAAAACGGTAAAGGTCTCGTACTGTACTATAAATTCCTTTATCTCCCAACGGTCCGTCCTGAAAATTCTGCACCACGGATCTTCGCCATATCTTATCATGTCCAATGACGTTGGTCGGTATCTTTTCGTATACAGCTTTTGACAGCGCAGCGGTATTGGTCATTCCGGCAACATTGAAAACACTGTCTTTCATATATGTTGCATAATCCTGTTTCGACACCTTCTCGATAATAGCGCCTAAGACCATAAAATTGGAATTATTATAGAAAAACCGTCCGCCGGGAGCGCCGTATCTGTTAGGCTTAAACTCTGTTAGCATTTTCATAACATCCTGATTGGTCATCCCTTTTTTACGGTCGGGCCAATGTTTCTCTGAAAAATAGACATAATTTGGTAGGCCTGACCGATGGGTCAGTAACATTTTGACCGTAATACCGGGGTAAGGAAAATCCGGATAAAAATCATTGATTGTCTGGTCCAGACGTAATTTCCCGGCTTCGACCAATTTCAATGTACCAACAGCAGTTAAAGGTTTAGAGACTGATGCCAATTCAAACTTATCATCAATTTCCAAACTATCACGTTTCAGATAGTTGGCCCAGCCAAATGTATTTTGATATAGAATTTTGCCATCCTTCGCCACCAGCACATTTCCGTTAAATGCAGATCTCGAATGCAGGTTTTTCATAAATGCATCAATATTGGGGTCTGCCTGCTGAGGGTTGTAAATAAGTCTTGTACTATCTATTTTTGCCTGTGCTATTGCCGCTTCTTTTTGTTTTTTCTCTTTTGAACTACAGGCAACTGTAGATGCCAACAAAAGAGCTACCATTCCCTTTAAAAAAAATAATTTCACGTATTGTATCTCCCGGATTTTCTATTTAATGTTATGTTTACCCCTATCTCGAAGGTAAATCTGCGCCTCATCTTCATACGATTTATACATCGCAATGATCTCATGCCCGTTCCATTCTGTGTATTCTTTTTGAATTTCAATAAAGAATCGAGTTTAAAGATAATAATGCTAAAATGAAGATTTTAGTATAAAAAAACGAATTTTTAGCACAAAAAAAGCCACTTTATTCCTAAAGTGGCTAATATTTTATTGGCATCTAAAATCTATGCTAACAACCGAACTGGATTTTCTACCAATGCTTTTAAAGTCTGTAAGAATGCAGCACCTGTTGCGCCATCTACCACTCGGTGGTCACAGCCCAAAGTTACTTTCATTACATTACCCGGAACTACAGCACCATTTTTCACAACCGGAACTGCCTGAATAGCTCCTACTGAAAGAATAGCTCCGTCAGGAGAGTTAATAATAGATGTGAACTCATCTATACCAAACATACCCAAGTTGGAAACGGTGAATGTAGAGCCTTCCCAATCCGCTGGTTGTAATTTCTTAGCTTTCGCTTTTTGCGCAAAATCTTTCACCTCAGCAGAGATGTGAGATAATGATTTACCATCAGCAAAACGCACTACGGGAACTAACAAGCCATCTTCAACAGCCATAGCAACACCGATGTTTGTATGCTCGTTGAAACGGATCTTATCTCCCTGCCAAGAAGAATTCACAGCTGGGTGTTTTTTCAATGCTACTGCGACAGCTTTCACGACGATGTCATTGAAAGAAACCTTTACTGGTGCGATCTCATTAATTTGAGCACGAGCAGCCATGGCATTGTCCATATCGATAGACACTGTCAAATAGAAATGTGGCGCAGTGAACAATGACTCAGCCAAACGGCGCGCAATTGTCTTACGCATTTGGTTGACCGGTTTTTCTGTATAGCGTTCTTCACCAACATAGGTAGGTAAAGTAATTGCTTTTGTTTCTGTAGCCGGAGCTGCTGCTGCTGTTTCAGCTGGTTTCGCTGCAGTCGGAACAAAGGACTCAACATCTTTTTTCACGATACGACCACCATCTGCTGACCCTTTGATATCACTCAAATTGATTCCTTTTTCCTTCGCAATCTTACGTGCCAAAGGGGACGCTTTCACACGGGAATCATCGTTTGAAGCAGCTGCAACCGGTGCAGCAGTTGCTGCTGGAGCTGAATCAGCTTTAGGAGCTTCTGCAGATTCCGCTTTCGCAGGAGCAGATTTTTGATTTAATAACGGTGTAATATCAGTTCCGGCAGGACCAACAATAGCAATAATATCATTTACTTTTGCGGCTTCTCCAGCTTCAAGACCAACATACAACAACGTGCCATCAGCATAAGCTGTAACTTCCATAGTCGCTTTATCCGTTTCTACATCAGCGATAGCATCATCCGATTTGATCGTGTCGCCAACTTTGAAATTCCATTGTGCAATGACACCTTCTTTCATGGTATCACTCAATAACGGCATTGTGATCACGGTACATCCCAATTCCTCAGGAGTTACAGTACTAGCCGAAGATTCTGGACCAGAAACTTCTTCTGCTTTTTTTTCTTCTGCTTTTTCCGGTGCTTTTTCAGCTGCAGGAGCATCTCCGCTCAACAATGCCTGAAAATCTTCACCGGGCTCACCCAAAACAGCGATAACAGCATCAATAGCTACTGCTTCACCCTCTTTTGGGCCAATATATAAAAGAGTACCTTCTTGGTATGACTCAAAGTCCATTGTAGCTTTATCTGTTTCAATTTCAGCTACTAAATCACCAGAATTTACTTTATCACCAACTTTTTTGTGCCATTTTGCGATGACCCCCTCGGTCATTGTGTCGCTCATTTTGGGCATTCTTACTACTTCAGCCATTCTGTATTATATTATCAAGTTAAAGAGTATTAATCTAAAATAAATGGATAGTCTTGTTGTACATAGACATCTTTGTACAATTCGTCAGCATCTGGGTATGGAGATTCCTCCGCAAATTTTACAGACTCTTCGACTACTTTTTTCACGTCAGCTTCAACCTCAGCAAACCAAGCATCATCAGCATATTTGTTTTCCAAAATAGCATGTTTAGTAGCCAATAAAGGATCGCGATCTTTATACGCTTCCAATTCCTCTTTCGTACGATATTTCGCAGGGTCAGACATGGAGTGTCCTTTGTAACGGTAAGTACGGATTTCTAAGAATGTAGGTCCTTCGCCAGCGCGGGCACGTTGAACAGCTTCATCCATTGCGTTGTGTACAGCAACAACATCCATTCCGTCTACAGGAGCTGAAGGCATATCAAAACCTAATCCCATTTTGTAAATGTCTTGCATGTTAGTCGTACGTTGTACAGAAGTACCCATTGCATAACCGTTGTTTTCACAAACGAAGATAACAGGGAGTTTCCATAGCATCGCCATGTTTAATGTTTCGTTGAATGCACCTTGACGTACAGCTCCATCGCCCATATAACAGATGTTTACATTATCTGTACCAAGATATTTCTCAGCAAATGCGATACCAGCACCTAAAGGAATCTGACCACCGACAATACCATGGCCACCCATGAATTTATGTTCTTTAGAAAAGAAGTGCATAGAGCCTCCTTTACCTTTTGAACAACCAGTGATCTTTCCATATAATTCAGCCATACAAGCATTTGCAGAAACGCCTTTAGCCAAAGCGTGGGCGTGATCACGATAAGCAGTGATTAAAGAATCCTCAGGTTTGATTACCGACATCGTTCCAGCGACTACTGCCTCTTGTCCTATGTACAAGTGACAGAAACCACGAATCTTTTGCTGTCCGTAAAGTTGACCTGCTTTTTCTTCAAACTTACGCATAAGTAACATCGACTTATACCACTCCAAATATGTCTCTTTTGTTATAGGTGTTGAACTCATTTCAAAGTTTTGATTTTCTTACAATTCTAGACTACAAATCTAATAATTTTGGATGAATTTTCTTGGTCAAAAATCAATTTTATTTACACTTTAAGACACTTCTAAGACATTTGATTTAAAGTATATAGCATTTTTTAACAAATAAATGAACGGCACAACCAAATAAATCAAAAACTTATGAAAATAAAAAAGCCAAAGGACTTAATAATCATTTGGCTTTATCTTTTTTATAGAAATTGTTCTAGCGAAGTTTTTGAATAAGCTCATTTTCGGTAACCTTCACCTGTTCTCCGCTTTCCATATCCTTGAGCGATAACTGACCAGAAGAAACTTCTTCCTCCCCGACCAATAATACATAAGGAATTCTTTTTCCGTCGGCATAGCTCATTTGCTTTTTTAGCTTCACTGCTGCTGCATACAATTCAACAGCAATATTTTCTTTGCGGAGTTTATTGAGCAAACCCAATGTATAGGTCTCAAGCTGTTTATCAAAATTAATGATCAACAGCTTGGTAGAATCTGCCTTGTTTGCCGGAAATAAATTCAATTCCTCCAGGACGTCATAGATACGGTCGGCTCCAAACGAAACGCCAACACCGGTCAGGTCCTTCAGACCGAACATCCCGGTAAGGTCATCGTAGCGTCCGCCACCACCGATACTGCCCATGGCAACTTCATTTGTCTTCACCTCAAAGATACAGCCCGTATAATAATTCAAGCCTCTCGCCAAGGTAATATCCAGATCAACAATACGGGTCAACAGTGTGGTGTCCCCGCTCAACTTAATAATATAATCGAAGACTTCCTCAATTTCAGCAATGCCTTTTAAACCCACTGAAGAATTCTCCAAGATAGATTTTAACGCTGCAAGTTTCTCCTCATTCGAACCTTCCAATAAGATGATCGGTTTCAACAGATTCAGATCAGCTTCGGTAAATCCTCTTTCCAGCAGTTCCTTATTGACCCCGTCTAATCCGATTTTATCCAACTTGTCAATGGCGACAGTCATATCAACAATAAGCTCCGGCTTTCCGATAATTTCGGCGATACCAGAAAGGATCTTCCGGTTGTTGATTTTAATATTAAAATCTTTCAATCCAAAACGTTCGAAAGCCTCTTGATAAATCAGAATAAATTCAGCTTCATTTAGCAAACTTTCTGAGCCCACCACATCCACATCACATTGGTAAAATTCACGGTAACGGCCTCTTTGAGGACGGTCTGCACGCCAGACAGGCTGAACCTGAAAACGCTTAAATGGTAAGGAGATATCATTTTGATGCATCACAACGTAACGTGCAAAAGGCACCGTCAGATCATATCTTAGCGCTTTTTCACTTATATGCGGGATTAATTTATTTGAATTTTTATCTTGGAGCAGGCTATCTGGAGCTTTTGCCAAATAATCGCCGGAATTAAGGATCTTAAAGATCAATTTATCACCTTCATCACCGTATTTACCTGTTAAGGTTGTTAAATTCTCAAATGAAGGTGTCTGTATTTCATTGTAACCATATTTTTTAAACACAGCTTTCAATGTGTCAAAGATATAATTACGTTTGATCATTTCGGAAGGCGAAAAATCACGGGTTCCTTTCGCCAAAGAAGGTTTTACTGTTGCCATATCCGGCAAAGTTAATAAATTCCTTTAATCTACTTCCAGAATCTTGAGGAATTCACAGGCTTTTTCTGCAGCTAGCTTTTCAGCGGATTTTTTATTGAAATCACGGCCCAGGCCACATACCACCCCATCTACAACAGCCTCCACACTGAACATCTTCGAAGATTCACCTTCTGGATTATCCGTTTGTTGAAATAGGATTTCTTTCCCGGTATGCTGACACCATTCGATCAACCGGCTTTTGAAATTAGTCTCGGTCTGCTCCAGTAGCTGGATATCAACATGTGGTTTAATAATACGGTTTAGGAGAAAGCTTTTTGTAAATACGTAACCTTTGTCGAGATACACCGCACCGATCAGCGCTTCAAATGCATCGCCCAACAACGACCCTTGTTTGTTTGGAAAACTGATCATTCGAGCGTCGAACTGTATCATTTCATTGAACCCTAATTTTCTGGAAAGTTGGTTCAGATTTGCGCGGCTCACAATTTTGGAACGCATCTCCGTGAGGAAGCCTTCGTCTTTATACGGATATTTCTTGAACAACAGTTCGGCAACGACCGAGCCTAAAACAGCATCACCCAAGAATTCCAGACGCTCGTTACTGTTTTTAGCCCCTTCTTTGATTGTTACTGCAACAGACTTATGTCTAAATGCCATCTTGTACAAATGCACATTCCCGGGAATAAAACCTAGTAGGTTTTTTAGTTTTCTAACATATTCCCGATCCGGCGAAATATATAACTTGTATATCCTTGAAAAAGGCATCTCATCTAAAAATAAGGCGACAAGTTCTAATTAAAGAACCTGTCGCTAGCTCATATTACCAAACCATGTTTGAAGGATCAAACATTAAGCTTTATATTTTTTTACAATCACAGTAGCATTGTGGCCACCGAACCCAAAGGTGTTACTCAACGCTGCATTAACAATACGTTTTTGCGCTTTGTTGAATGTAAAATTCAGTTTATTATCAATTTCCGGATCATCTGTGAAGTGATTGATTGTCGGTGGGACAATGTCATTTTGCACAGCTAAGATCGAAGCGATTGTTTCTATCGCCCCAGCAGCACCCAAAAGGTGTCCAGTCATTGATTTTGTTGAACTGATATTCAATTTATATGCGTGTTCACCAAACAGGTCAACAATAGCCTTCGTTTCACTGATATCACCGACCGGTGTAGAAGTTCCATGAACATTGATATAATCAATATCTGAAAAATCCATCTCTGCATCGTTGACAGCCATCGTCATTGCCAATTTAGCGCCCAAACCTTCAGGATGCGAGGCTGTGATATGATGTGCATCCGCACTCATGCCACCACCGGCAATCTCTGCATAGATTTTTGCACCGCGTGCTAAGGCATGCTCTAAACTTTCTAAGATCAAGGCACCCGAACCTTCACCCGAAACAAAACCATCCCTGTCTTTATCAAAAGGACGGGAAGCAGTTTTGGGATCATCATTTCTTGTTGACAATGCATGCATAGCGTTAAATCCGCCGATTCCAGCTTCATTGACCGTCGCTTCTGATCCACCGGTAACAATCACATCTGCTTTTCCCATACGAATATAGTTAAAAGCATCAATCATTGCGTTGGTGGCAGAGGCACAGGCCGATACTGCCGAAAAGTTAGGACCGCGAAGGCCATGACGCATTGAAATATGTCCTGGAGCAATATCAACGAGCATCTTAGGAATAAAGAAAGGATTGAAACGTGGTGTTCCATCCCCTTTTGCAAAGTTGGCAACTTCTTCTGTAAAAGTTGTCAGACCGCCTATTCCTGAGCCCCAGATTACTCCGATACGATTTGTATCTAATTTTTCAAAATCTAAGCCAGCATCTTTAATTGCCTCATCAGTAGACGCAATTGCATACTGTACAAAAGGATCGACTTTACGAGCTTCCTTACGATCCATAAAATCATGTGGATCAAACCCCTTTACCTCACACGCAAACTGAGTTTTGAATTTTGACGCATCAAAATGCGTAATAGGAGCAGCTCCGCTTACACCATTTATTAATGCCTCCCAGTATTCTGAGACGGTATTACCAATTGGTGTAAGGGCGCCTAATCCTGTTACTACTACTCTTTTAAGCTCCATTTATTACGATTAGCCTAATTAAATTAGTTAGTTAACGTTTTTTTCTAAATAAGCGATTGCTTGACCAACAGTACCGATAGTCTCTGCTTGATCATCAGGAATAGCAACGTTGAATTCTTTTTCAAACTCCATGATCAACTCAACAGTGTCAAGTGAATCAGCACCTAAATCATTAGTGAATGAAGCTTCTGGTGTTACTTCGTTTTCGTCTACACCTAATTTTTCAACGATAATTGCTTTTACTCTTGAAGCGATATCTGACATGATTTTATAGTTTAATTGTTTAATAAATCTGTGCAAAGAAAAATAAATTTCATCAAAATTCAAACCTAAATTGATATTTAGATGAAAGTCACCATGTTAGGCGACCGAACTTATTCGCGTCTTATACTAGCTAACCCACTCTATATTAACTTAGTTCAAGTATAACAAAAAATATTTTGTATTCCAAACGCTCAGCTAATTAACTCAAATTTTACACAAAAAGTATATTCCCACCTTAAAATTATTAGTACCTTCGTTAGCATAAGAACATATATTTTAGAAAAAAAGTGGTCAATAAGTTAGTAGCAAGGTTAGACATGGACATGGATGAAGAGTTAGATTTCACCCTACTCGCCATCACCTGCCCGCTGAAAGATTACCGTCTCTGTCACTTTATCAACAAAGTGACAAATCTGGATTTTTCCAGAGGCAAAGAGAGCAAATATGATCATGATGGCCGTCCAAAAAATAAATCCGAAGAAGAGCTTGAATATCATATCATCTTTGATGCAAAGAAAAAAATAAGCTACCACTTCACCGCTTTTCATTACCTCAGTCCCGATTCGGACACAGAATATTTTCTCATCAACAATAAAAGTATCGAGGGAACCTTTTTAATCCCCGAAAATCCCCATTTTGATTTCTTCGTCATCATCAAAAATTACATCTGTGAAGAAGATGTTGAACATATAATCAAAAGGATCAGCAAATTACCCGAAGTAGTCATAGCGAAAGAAATATCACCAAAAATATTGAAATCTAAAGAAAATCTCATATTTTAGCAGACTGTAGGTTAGTGTAGCAAATACACCTAACTGTAAATCTAAATTAATTCGATTTAGTTTTGACAAAACGACAACAATACAGCAAGCTGTTTGTTGTCATAAATGAAGAACATTAAAAAATACAAAATAACAGATGGAAAAAGTTCAAAAAAGGACTAAAATTGTCGCAACATTAGGCCCTGCTTCGGCAGACAAACAAGTTTTGACCAACATGATTGCCAAAGGGGTTGATGTGTGTCGGTTGAATTTCTCTCATGGCAGCCAGGCAGATCACCTTAAGGTAATCGAAACTATAAATGCAATAAATAATGAAACCGGATTCAATGTTGCCATCTTAGCTGACTTACAAGGTCCAAAGATTCGGATCGGAAAAATGAAAGAAGGTGGTGCTGTTCTCGTCAATGGTTCAAAAGTTGAAATCACCACACACGAACTCATTGGAGATGAAAACAGAATCTATATTACATACGAAAACTTTCCAAACGATGTTGAAGCAAACGAAATCATATTACTTGATGACGGAAAACTTCAACTTCGTGTTTTAGAGACCAACCATAAAGACACCGTAACTTGTGAAGTCGTGCATGGAGGTGTCCTTACTTCACGTAAAGGTGTCAACCTGCCAAACACCAAAGTATCTATCCCTTCATTGACTGGGGAAGATTTGGATAACTTAAACTTTGCATTGGATCACGGTGCTGACTGGATTGCCATGTCATTCGTTCGTTCGGCAGAAGATATCGCACAATGCAAAAAAATCATTGCTGAAAAAGGAAGTCATGCGCGCGTAATCGCCAAAGTAGAGAAACCAGAAGCGATCGAAAACATTGATGCTATCATCGAAGCTACTGACGCTGTCATGGTCGCTCGTGGAGACCTTGGTGTTGAACTTCCCATGGAAGAGGTACCGGGACTTCAAAAGATCATTGTCCAAAAATGTAGAGACCTTTCAAAACCTGTAATTATCGCTACTCAAATGTTAGAAAGCATGATTACTACACCTCGTCCTACCCGTGCTGAAGTAAACGATGTTGCCAATTCAGTATTGGATGGGGCAGATGCAGTGATGTTAAGTGGAGAGACTTCAGTTGGCGAATTTCCGGAGATCGTAATCGAAACAATGAGTAAGATTATTATCCACGTGGAACAAACTTCTTATCCTTATTATAATGAGAAAGTTAGTGAGATACACGACGGAACGCTTATTCCGGACGCAATTTGTGCCTCTTCAGTTTATCTGGCTCAAAAAACAAATGCCTCAGCAATTGCCGTGTTGACATCTTCCGGCGCAACAGCATTTGAAATTACAAGTTACAGACCAAATGTAGACATCTTGGTATTTACAGGTACACAGACATTATTGAGACAATTGAGCTTGCTTTGGGGCGTAAAAACATTCATTTACGACAAATTCGAAAGTACAGATGGTTCTATCCATGATGTCAATAGATTTATCGTCAAAAACAACTACGTTACACCAGGATCAATTATCATTAACACAGCCTCTACACCGTTAATTGAAAAAGGTAAAACAAATACAATCCGTGTTTCTCAGCTGTAAGAAATAGGATCAAAAAAAGAAAGGCATTCGCGGTAAAACGAATGCCTTTCTTTTTTATTTTTTGGGATAGAGCGAATCTATCTTAAATTTGAAATCTTTCACTTTTAAACTATCTTCCAATAGCTTAAACCTTAATGAGTCACGCTGTGATTTTTTTCTCTTGGGTATTTTTTCTGTCCCCGGCATAGGCGATAGACTATCCAGCTTTTTGAATTTCTGAACGGGCATATTATACTTCGCTGAAGCCGTATCTAATCCCAGAACGGGCATCTTGGAGTGTTTATCCTGTAATAAAGGACGATACTCTTTTTGCTTAATTTGGCCAAAGGCAATTCCCACCGTAAAAGATAATGCCAATGATAATACGTAAGCTTTCATAACATAATCTATTTTAACTTCTAATTTACAACAACATAACCAAGATTTAAAGCAATCGCTGTTAAACATTGTTAAAACAGCTTCAAAACAAGTTAGCATCTTTATATTTGTAACAATACAAGTAAAGTGGAAGATGGAAGGCAAGAAAATATAATTTAATGAAGAAAAATAGTATTGTATTAATCATTGGACTAATGTCTTTGGCGCTAATCGGGGTATTGGCCATGCAATTCTATTTCCTGCGGGATTCCTATCGTCAAAAATCACAGCTTTTTGATGAATCTGTCAATGCCGCGCTTACGGCTGTCGCAGGGAAACTCGAACGCCGTGAGGTCGTGGATTTCGCGAAAGTACAACAGGAGCGTAATATCGAAAAATCCAAGCAAGAACAAGCGAAACAACGTCAGTTAACTGAACAGCTTAGGCTCCAAACTCAAATTGAAGAACTCCGTGGCAAATTAGATCAGGTCTATCAAAAATATAAAGTACGAGAAGACAAATTAAAGGCACTTTATCCCAATGTAGTCAATATCGAAAACTGGTTTTACGAAACCTATATCAGAAGACCACAATACCAGGATCTCGTTGAGATTAATATTATCAAAACCCCAACAAATAGCATGTATTATCAGGAAGACGTCATTGTGTCAGCAACAAAGACTATTCCGCGTATAGAAGCAAAGGATGATAGCACTCGATTTTTGATTATCCATTTTGACGATTACAAAAGATTGATAGGAAGAGATTTATTTGTCCTCCCCCCAAGATCAGATCCAAAATTAGCCCGGAAGATTTTCGAACTTGAAACAAAATTAAATAAATTATCCCGGCAAAATGCCCGGTATGAATTCAATGTCTACGACTCCGTTGCCATGCTCGGCGGTAAAAAGGCTGATTACATCGAAGATGTCGCTATCGGGATGGAGCTGGCCAAAAGACCGCTAAAAGACCGGTTAAACGTTATTATTGTTCAGGAACTCCTAAAAGAAGAACTGGCACAACGTGATATCAAAGCGCCGTTTAATATCGAAATATGGAGCACAAGCAACATCTTGCTGAACAATATCCTAAATGAAGCCGAATTAAACAGCCCTAAAAATACCACAAAGTACTCAACTGCTCTTTTTAAGGGTGACATCGGTGCTGCGCCGGGAAAACTGACAATATATTTTCCGAATAAAAAAGCGATTATTGCGGACAACATGGGCTATTTATTACTGCCCATGCTCGCGCTCCTGTTTCTACTGGTCGGATGTTTTGCGTATACGCTTATTATTATCTTCAGGCAAAAGAAAGTATCTGAAATGAAAACCGACTTCATAAACAACATGACACATGAGTTTAAAACTCCCGTGGCTACGATTATGATCGCCAGCGAATCACTCAAGGATCCGGACATCAATGCAGACCATAAACGTGTACAGAAATTGGCCAATATCATTTACGACGAGAATGTTCGTCTCGGAAATCATATTGAACGGGTACTGGATTTGGCAAAACTGGAGAAAGAAACCTTAAAACTCGACCGTGAAGATGTGCATATCAACGACCTTGTTGCCGCTGTTACCGACAGTATGCAGCTTCGGATGCAGAACATCGGCGGACAGTTCAGTGTTGACCTAGCGGCGACAAAAGATCTTGTTGTCGGGGATGAACTGCATTTTTCAAATGTTTTTTACAATCTACTGGATAATGCGATCAAATACAATAAAGGAGATCTACATGTCAATATCAATTCCAAAAATGTCGGCGACAACATCGTTATCACCATTGCTGACAATGGAATCGGGATGAGCCGGGACCACCTTCAAAAGATATTCGATCAGTTTTATCGCATTCCTACTGGAAATGTCCACAATGTAAAAGGTTTTGGCCTAGGCCTCAGTTATGTCCAGGATATATTGAGAAGGCTCAATGGAAGGATCACCGTAAAAAGTGAGAAAGATAAGGGCACAACCTTTGAGGTAATTTTGCCCATAAAAAAATAACACGTTCCTTTTTTGTATATTCAGGGAACATTAGTGAAAATTAATAGATTCATTATGCAAAAGATATTATTAGCAGAAGATGATCCCAATTTGGGGGATCTTTTAAAGGATTATCTCGAATTAAAGGGAAAATTTGACGTTACGCTCTGTATAGATGGGGACGAAGCCATTTCCCAATTCAAAAAAAATGATTACGACTTATGCATTTTCGATGTCATGATGCCTAAAAAAGACGGTTTTACCGTAGGCCGTGAAATCAGAAAAACAAATAGCACTGTACCGATCATCTTCGCCACCGCAAAGGGGATGATGGAAGACAAGACTGAGGCATTTGAATTAGGTGGAGATGATTATATTACCAAGCCGTTCCGTGTTGAGGAGTTACTGCTTCGGATTAATGCCCTTCTGAAACGTAGTGTTAGAGACAAAGAAGATGAAGTGGTTGCAGACAAATTTGAAATTGGAGATTACTTCTTTGATTATACAAGTCAGCAGATCTCCTACAAGGGTCAAACGCAAAAATTATCAACAAAAGAGGCCGAGTTGCTCCGTCTGCTCTGTTTAAAAAAGAATGATGTATTGACCCGTGAAGAAGCCTTATTAAAAATATGGCATGACGACAATTATTTCACCGGCAGAAGTATGGATGTATTTCTCAGCAAACTTCGCAAATATCTAAAAGAAGATAACAAGGTAGAAATTGTCAATGTGCACGGGAAAGGGTACAAACTTCTGGTAAGCTAAAAACATAGCGGGTGAGATTCCATTGAACAATTTCACCCTGCTTTCCAATGAAAAGAAAGAAATAAAACTTTTCTATCCTTAGTAGATTATAAAAAATAGATGCACTTTTATAAAAAATTTGCATGTCAAAAAAAAATGTACTAACTTAGCGTCGCTTATAGAGAAAGGCAGAGGGAATAGACCCGATGAAGCCTTAGCAACCTGTCCCTTGACAAGGTGCTAAATTCTACCCTACTTGATATGGGAATGATAAGCCGAAGTCACCGAATTCTAGTGTGTCCTTCTCTCTAGCAAGAAATATAGTTGTAAAGAAATATTAAAAACATTATTATGTTATTGACTAACAATTTAGGTTACCCTCGTGTGGGCGCGTTCCGCGAATTGAAAAAAGCCAATGAGGCCTATTGGGCTAAAAAATCTTCTGTTGAGGAATTATTGGACACAGCAAAAAAAATTCGTGAAGGCAATTGGAAAACACAAAAAGATGCTGGAATAGATTTGATCCCTTCCAATGACTTCTCTTTTTACGATCAAGTATTGGATTTAACCCTTACTGTTGGTGCTATTCCTGCTCGTTATCATTCTTTATTGAATAAAGTTGATAACAACTACAGCTTAGACTTATATTTTGCTATGGCCCGCGGTTTCCAGCAAGAAGGAATTGACGTGACTGCAATGGAAATGACCAAGTGGTTGGATACCAATTACCACTATATGGTTCCCGAATTCACAAAGGATCAAGAGTTCAAATTGACTTCCGAAAAATTCTTAAATGAATACAACGAAGCAAAATCATTGGGTATTGAGACAAAACCAGTTTTACTTGGCCCAATCACTTACCTTTTGATCGGTAAAGAAAAAGAAGCTGGTTTCGACCGTATCGACCTATTGGACAAATTGGTTCCGGTATATGAGCAAATCCTGGCTAAATTGGCAGAAGCTGGTGCACAATATGTTCAGATTGACGAGCCTTTCTTGGCTTTGGATCTAGACGAAAAAGTAAAAGCATTATACCAACCTACTTTTGAGAAATTAGCTGCTGCTGCCAAAAACATCAAATTAATCGCTACGACTTACTTCGAAGCATTAAAAGACAACGAAGATATCGCGGTTAACTTACCGATCCATGCATTACATTTGGATTTAGTACGCGGTGAAAACCAATTGGATACAGTTTTGGCTAAAGTTCCTGCTTCATTGACATTATCATTGGGTATTGTTGAAGGCCGTAACATCTGGAAAAACGATTACGAAAAATCATTGGTTAAAATCAAACAAGCGGTTGATGCATTAGGAAAAGACCGCGTTTGGGTTGCCCCTTCTTCATCATTATTGCACGTTCCTTTTGATTTGGACAATGAGCACAATGAGCAATCATTGCCTGCTGAAGTTAAAAACTGGTTAGCATTCGCAAAACAGAAGTTAGCAGAGGTAAAAGATCTAGCGATCTTAGCTGACGGTGAGGTTGATGCAGAAACGACAAAACGTTTTGAAGCAAACAAAGCTGCTGCTGAAAGCCGTCGTACTTCTCCATTGATCCACAAACCAGAAGTTAAAACACGTACGAGCAATATCACTGATGATGATGCAAAACGTACATCAGTATTTGCTGACCGTAAAGCAGCACAACAAGCGAAGTTCAACTTGCCAGCATTCCCTACAACAACGATCGGTTCATTCCCACAAACGAAAGATGTACGTAAATGGAGAGCTGATTTGAAAAAAGGAGCGATTACACAAGAAGAATACGATAAAGCAATTGCCGAAGAAACCGAAAACACAATCCGTCTTCAAGAACAATTGGATATCGACGTATTGGTTCACGGCGAGTTCGAACGCAATGACATGGTTGAATACTTCGGTGAGCAATTGGCGGGATATGCATTCACTCAGAACGGTTGGGTACAATCCTACGGTTCCCGTTGTGTGAAACCTCCAATTATCTACGGAGATGTTTATCGTCCACAAGACATGACTGTACGTTGGTCTTCTTACGCTCAATCATTGACTAACCGTCCGGTTAAAGGGATGTTAACTGGTCCAGTTACCATCTTACAATGGTCTTTCGTACGTAACGATCAACCACGTTCGACAACAACTTACCAAATCGCATTGGCCATCCTGGATGAAGTACAAGCTTTGGAAAAAGCAGGAATCAAAATCATCCAGATTGATGAACCAGCAATCCGTGAAGGCTTACCATTACGCAAAGCTGATCAAAAAGATTACTTGAACTGGGCAGTTCGTGCTTTCCGTGTATCTTCATCCAATGTAGAGGATGATACACAGATCCACACACACATGTGTTACTCTGAGTTCAACAATGTGATCGAAGATATCGCAGCAATGGATGCAGACGTAATCACAATTGAGACTTCCCGTTCACAAATGAAATTATTGAATGCATTTGCCGGTGATTTCAAATACCCGAACGATATCGGTCCAGGTGTATATGATATTCACTCACCACGTGTACCAAGCAAAGATGAGATGGTAGACTTATTGCGCAAAGCAAAAGCAGTAGTTCCTGCGGAGCAACTTTGGGTTAACCCAGACTGTGGCTTGAAGACACGCGCTTGGCCTGAAACTAAAGCTGCTTTAGAATCAATGGTTGATGCTGCGAAAATCTTAAGAGCAGAATAATTCTTAAACTATATTGATAAGAGCCCAAGATGAGAATTCATCTTGGGCTTATTTTTTTGAGTATTTTATCCGAAATCAAGCATCTTCGTCAGTTATTTACCTCGCTTTTTGATTGTCTTGGTCATTTCCTGTTTTCCTTTAATCCGATCTTCGACAGACTTTATGACCGTGGACAGATCGCTGTCCAGGTTATCCAACTTAGCCATTTTGAGGATTTTTAAAGCCTTTTTGTATTTCTTTAATTTCTCAAGCAGCAACACCTTCTTAATCCAGATCACTGTCAGGGACATCCCGGGCAATGTCAATGCATATTTGATGGTTTTCTTTGCTGCTTCGTAATCGCCCATGTCGATCAAGGTCTGTATAAAATAGGGGTACACTTCCAAAGCATGCACATTATGGCTTAAAGCCTCCTGAAAATATTTCTTTGCCTGCTCATAATCAAAAAGTTGCTCCGCATAAACCCTACCCATTAAACACAACGCCATGGTATTGGATTCATCGTATGACAAGGCATAGGATAAGGATTCTAACGTATCCTCCAGATAATATGGATAATTATCCAGAGCCTGAAGGACATATTTATTCACTGAATTCATTGTTTTTTTTCAACATTACATGAGTATTAGACCTCCTGCGACTACGACCAGCCACACAGATGTCATTTCCTTTATCGGTTAGATCATCTCAAATGATCTCCTGGCGACACATACATCACGATCCGATGCTGTATTCAAGCGCCGAAAATTGGTCCGGAAAAGAAGATTAGGAGAGTGCGGTATTCCGGAGAATATGCCCAAGACTCTTCTTTGAGGACGAAGCTGGGGTTTTTAGTATAGCAAACATATTCTTCCGTTTTTTTATTTTATATTAATACCTGATTGTGTTGCAAAGATTCAAAATATTTATCAGATTAAAAAATATTTGATTATTAACAACTTACAAACATGTTATATCATTGGCATATTATTGTCATATCGTTTTTTTTAAAATCAACACCGTTTTAGCCATTTTCGTGTCATGGAAAGTCAAACAGTAAATCAACTCATCAAACAATCTAGAAAGCGCAAAGGACTGACACAACAGGATCTCGCCAATCAAGCCGGCCTATCTTTAAGAACAGTACAACGAATCGAAAAGGGGACTGAAGAGATCAGTGGTTTCAGTTTAAGACAAATCAGTCAGATTTTAGAAATTCCTTTAGAACATTTAATTATGCCAAATGTAAATCAAATCAGTATCGACAAAAACCAAAGTGGAAGCATAAAGGCTCTTTATCTGGCTTCTCTAACATTTCTGGTCAACCCCTTATTGGGTTTATTGGTCCCGGCCATTATGGGCTACACGAAGCAGAATAAAGATGCCCAATACAGCAAGCATCTAAAAAAGATCATCATCATACATGCCTCCGGTCTTTTATTTCTCGGAGCCTTTATAGGCTATCTCCTTACAGCAAAATTTTTTCATATTCAACTGCCCTCGTCTTTAAATTATATTTTTACAGGCTGGCTTTTTCTGCTCATCCCAATGTGCTATTATGCCGTAATTATCATCTTCACAGCAGTAAACTATTTTAGAATTAAAGGATCCGATGTAAATTAAAAATAACTAGTATTCAGTTTACTCGAATCAGAATTCACGATAAGAGCAAGCTGAAAATACAGCTATATGAATAGGTTTTATAAAATCAGAAGAACATTTCCCATTAGAGATAAGAGGGAAAGCGGGGACATTAAGGAGAAATTGTTGTAAAATTTTATAATGGCTTTTTTTGAACAACCAATATCCACTCATTTTCCAATGTGAGATATCCCATTTCATAGATAAAGTTATAAACCTGGCCTTTATTATTGACAAATGTATGCGTGTGGAATTTGAAATCAAATCCCAGTCTTTTTAATTTTTCGCGCAGGACCTTTGTCATACCCTTCTCCTCCCCTTCCAGCACATCCGCCAAAATACGCCGGTTTTTACGCAATATATTATTCACATTACGGATCAGATTGGTCTGATCACTATTCAATTTATTGTTGTAAGCATTTCGACAGGAGTCATCGCAAAAGCGCTTATCCGATCTTCCCCGTATATTTTTCCCACATTCCAAACAGACTTTTTCCATAGTGTTCAATATGAAAGTTAAACGACAACAAACGGTTACAACCGACTATAGTCGAATACAAATGGTAAACAGACGATTATTATTCTTTCTCCTTTTCATCTTTGCTCAAGGTCATTCCACATCAATTGTTATGGCCAGTAACTAAAATAAGAATTATTAGAAACATTTAAAAATTAGACAAAATGAGCAGATTACGTAACAAAGTACAATTAATTGGTCATTTAGGAAATGATCCTGTAATCAAAACCACTTCAACCGGGGTAAATTACGCTATTTTACGACTTGCCACAAATGATCTTTTCAAAAACAAAGCGGGAGAATGGGTAGAGGAGGTACAATGGCATACACTTGTCGTATGGGGCAAGCAAAACAATACCATTGAAAGGAAATGTAGCCGCGGGACCAAATTGATGGTTGAAGGGAAACTAACCTATCGTAACTACGAAAATGCTGATGGAACGAAAAGATATATTACTGAAATCAAAGTTGACAGCTTTTTGATTCTATCCGATCAAAACTGCGCAAACGAGGATATTCCGGTACCACAAGAGGAGGATGAAGAAGATCTTCCATTCTGATTTAAGACCGAAAAAAAGTAGGACTTTTATACAAAGCCCTACTTTTTATTTTTTATCAAAAACTATTTCGCTGCACTAGCAGTTAACTCTGCTGCTAGCTTTTGAGCATACTCCGACCATAGCTTCGCATCTTCCGGAGTTAATTTAGTAAGAGCGGTAGCAGTTTTTGTAGCCCACTCCTGTTGTTTTCCGGCTAACTCCTGAATTTTAGTTGCATCTCCGCTTTTAGCAGCAGCAACATATTCGTTCACATATTTTGTGTAATCGTCTGCCAACTGTTGTGCTTCCGGAGAACTAAACTTTGGCACTTCAGTAGTCGTTGTTGTCTCTGTCGTTGTTGTCTGGGCAACACCACCTTGTGTATCAGTCGTTGTGACCGTATCCTTTGTTTCTACTTTTTTGCTATCTGCATTATTACAAGAAACAAGGAAAAGTGCAGCAATTGCTGCAGATAATACCATTTTTTTCATTTGTATAAATTTGTTTTTAAATTGTGATGAAGCGATCAAATTTATTCATCGCTCAGAGAGGTTGAATAAAGCATGATGGTTTCATGAAACGAATAAGTTTATAATAAATTAAAATTATTTACCAACTTAAATTTGGATTATTTTATTTTATAATCCAAATTTATTTTTTTTCAAAAACAAATAAATATTAAAAAACCTCCGTTTTTCTCTTTACCATGCGTTTACATTAAAAATATCTGATGAAAAAACAGTTGTCGATTGTAACAAAACCATGGCATTAATCACCATACTGGCCTCGCATAGTCTCCAAAGCGAGATACTCCCCGGAAACGATATCCATGATCTGAATATTCTTGCAGTCTCCCTTTAAGGCATTATTCATAAAGTCTCTATTTTCAATGGTATTCATGAGCTCGTTGACTCATTAAATTTGTACTTTAAGGTATCCGTGAGCTCAATCGCTCGGTTCATCCTGTCTTCGGCGGTATATTGTTCAATCTCATCGGTACAAATGAGCTCGTGTTTACTTTTTGCCTCCAATCTCGACTTATATCCTTTCGAATTTACCATACAGTTTCCAAAAATTTCCCTTCTCGGCCAATTCAAAGTCGACTTTCTTCCATGCGTTTAAAACCAAGCTTATTTCCTGCTCTGCTAAGGTATATTTTCCAATAAAGAATTCCTCGGCTGAAAAACATAGGCCGAAGGCATTGTTTAGCGTATGCAAGCTTTCAATGTCAATTTCTTCAAAAAATAGAATTGATTGTGCTGATACAGCGAAATCAACGGGTACCGGTAAAGCATCCATATACTCCACCGCAATAAAACGATTGCGGCTCTGCAACGGAAACTCGATGACCGGCAGTTCATTTAATTTTGACACATAAGTACAAGCATCTAACAGCGCTTCACGTTCCAATAGCGGGACCTGTGCCAATCGCTTCCCCCCTACTGCAGGCGTATCAGGCTGAAAATAATCGTTAAAATTGAGAATCTCATTAACAGAAAGATTTTTTTCAATCAGATGTTGCACAGGAATGCCAAAATAATTTGCAATCTTTAGGACAATCTCTATTTTTGGTTCGGCACGCATCTCTTCGTAAGATGAAATATTCCCCCTAGTAAGATTAAAAACATCTCCAAAAGCCTGCTGACTCAATCCTTTCACCTTTCTCAGCTTTTTTATATTATTCCCGACGTTACTCATTTTAAAAAAAATTAATTTTTTCTTGCAAAATATTTTTGCAATTCACTATCTTTATGCAAAGAATATGTGCAATATATAAAAAACTTGATTATGTACTTCTCAAAAATTGAAAATTATATCGCCAACATCGGTTATAACATTACCCATAAGGATGAAAAAGAAGGCGTCTTTGTCATCGAAAACGAAGATGATGGTATTCGCAACCTCATTGTGGGTATAGCACATCCCATTGTAATTTTCGAGCAGTATCTATTTACCATCAACAACGAGAATATGGACATGTTTAGATCGTTGCTCATAAAAAATAGAGATATCATCCATGGCGGATTTGCCTTGACGGAGGATGGCAGAAAGGTCATATTCCGATATACTTTGCAGATACATAATCTGGATCAGAATGAATTTGATGCAGCCATCAATTCACTTAGTCTTTTGATCAGTGAATATTATAATCAGTTAATAAGTTTTTCAAAATTATAGAATAATGAATATTTTTAAGAGAATTTTCAGAATCGGTCAGGCAGAGATCCACGCTGTAGTGGACAAAATGGAGGACCCCATCAAAATGACGGAGCAAGGTATCCGTGAGATGAAAGAAGACCTGGAACAATCGTTAGAGGCTTATGCAAAAGTAAAAGCGCTAGCGATACGCACGCAGAATAACTGTGAAAAGAAAAAGGAAGAAGCCAATGAATTTGAAAGCAAGGCCATTTTATTGTTGCAGAAAGCACAAAAAGGAGAACTTTCTGCCGAAAAAGCAGAAAGCCTGGCCAAAGAGGCCCTATTACTGAAAAAGCAATTGTTGATTGAAGCTACCGAACTGGATAAACAGGCAGCAATTCATCAGAGTTCCGCAGAGGAATTGCATAAAAATGTGGATATACTTAAATTCAATATCGCTAAATGGGAAAGCGAATTATCAACTTTGAAAGCACGGGTCAAGGTTTCCAATGCAGCTAAAATGGTCAACCGGCAACTGGCCAACATTGATTCCAACAGCACGATTTCCATGTTGGAACGCATGAAAGAAAAAGTCGAAGAGGACGAAGCATTAGCGAAAGCCTATGGTGAAATCGCAACAGGTAATAGAAGCAAGGTGGATGAGATCAATGAATCCATAGGTGGTTCGGACGCTGTAAACAGTGAACTGGAAGAATTAAAACGAAAATTGAATGGCGATGCGGAAATTTGAGTATAAAACAATCAAAATTGAACCCCAAGGCTTCTGGGGAACCAAATTGGACTCGGACAAAATCGACAAGATTCTGAACGACCTCGGTGATCAGGGCTGGGAGCTGGTCGCGATGCAGGACCTTGAAATGAATGGTAATTCCTGGTCATTTCATTATACCTTCAAAAGAGAAAAAATTTAAAAGAAAATACGATGACAGAATTAATCAATATCTTATTCAACCCATTGTCAAATGGCATCATGACTGTCCTGACAGGCCTGTCTGTAGTGTATTGGTTATTTATGTTTCTCATGGGCGATGGCGTGCATCTATTTGACGCGGATGCCGACGTGGATCTACATCCTACACCTGATGTAAGTGACGTCGATGGCTCACATGATATTGATACCGATGGACCAGATCATCCACATCATCATACAGACTCCGATACGCATACCGAACCGGGTTTCTTTGCCAAGGCAATGGATTATATCAATGTCGGAAAAGTGCCCATTATGCTTATTGTGACCATGTTTAAATTCGTTGGCTGGGTGATCACCATTGTATCTTCATTGTATATTGACGTCGCATCCTGGGGAATAAAATCGGTATTGATCCTGGTTCCGGTTTTTATCGTTACGTTCTTTTTAATGCATTTTCTGACCAAACCCTTAGCAAGAATGTTCAAAAATATTGGCTATAATGGCGAAGAGAGCCATGATTTCCTCGGCCGCATGGGTAAAATGCGCGCAAGTATTGAGGGTAAAAAAATAGGTTCTGCTGAATTTATTATCCAACAAGATCCAATTCGTCTCAATGTCGTAAGTCATAATGGCGAGAAAATCGGCTATGGCGATGATGTCATTATTGTGGACGAATCCAAAGACAAAAAATATTATTATGTCACCAAGGAAATCACCATTGACAATATTTAATCGAAAATAAAAAAGAACAAGGAGCAAGGATTAAGACTTGATCGGTAAGCCGTAGGCTTGCGCAACTAAAATCCAAATACTCATATCTAAAATCTAAATAAATACTAATCAATATGCTATATCAACCTCTTTTATTTTTAAGCGGCTTAAACGGAATTATATTGCTGATTGTCGGTTTAGCTGTTTTTCTAATCTTTGCATTCTTTGTTGTACTGAGTGCATTCTACAAAAAGATCCCGCAGGGAAAGGCAATTGTCCGAACAGGTGTCGGCGGAACGAAAGTTGCCTTCAACAAGGGTATGTATGTCGTCCCGGTTTTCCACAAGATGGAGATCATGGACATTTCCATCAAAAAAATTGAAATCGCCCGTATGCAGAGCGAAGGACTGATCTGTAAAGACAATATCCGCGCAGATATCAAGGTGGCATTCTTTGTTCGTGTCAACAAAAATGTGGACGATGTGATCAACGTTGCTCAGAATTTGGGATGCGACCGTGCCAGCGAACCCGAAACTCTAAAGAGCATCTTTGAATCTAAATTTTCTGAAGCTTTAAAAACCGTAGGTAAAAAATTCGACTTTATCGAACTCTATGAAGCACGTCGTGAGTTCCGTGATGAAATCCTCAATATCATTGGTACAGACCTGAACGGTTATATCCTTGATGACTGTGCGATCGACTACCTGGAACAAACAGATATCGAACATTTAAATCCCAGCAACATCCTGGATAGTGAAGGTATTAAGAAAATCACCGAGCTGACAGCAAAACAAAATATCAATGCCAACTTTATCCGTCGTGACGAAGAGAAATTAATCAAAAAACAAAACGTAGAAGCACGGGAGGCAATTTTAGAACTGGATCGTCAACTTGCCGAAAAAGAAGAAAAACAAAAACGTGAAATTGATAATATCAAGGCCCGCGAGGAAGCAGAGATCGCTAAGGTACGTGAAGAAGAGCGCCTGAAATATGAAAGCGTCCGTATTTCCACCGAAGAGCAGCTGGCAGTACAAGAAGAAAATAAACTACGCCAAATTATCATTGCCGAGAAGAACAAGCAACGTACCGATGCTGTGGAAGCCGAACGCGTAGAGAAAGACCGCGCATTGGAACAAACCGAACGTGAGCGTATCGTCACCTTGGCTCAGATTGACAAAGAGCGTTCGATTGAGACCGAGAAGAAAAGTATTCAAGGAGTAATCAAAGAACGCGTCCAATTGGAAAAAGGCGTTATCGAAGAGCAACAAGGTGTCAAAGATATTGAAGTATTCCGTGAAGTAGAACGGAAGAAACAAGCAGGTGTTATTGCAGCATCACAAGAAGCAGAAGAAAAATTAATTTCTACGGTGAAAGCGGCTGAAGCAGCAAAAATTGCGGCAGAACAAGAGGCTGAGAAAAAAGTGATTGACGCCGAAGCGGCGCGTAAGATTGCAGAAAAACGTGCTCAGGAATTATTGATAGACGCCGAAGCGAAAAAAGAGGCGTCACTCAAAGAGGCCGAAAGCCGTAAGATCATAGCTGAAGCTCAGGCGAAAGAAGAAGCTGCAATAGGTTTATCGGAAGCCGAAGTAATGGTCGCAAAAGCCGAAGCCGAAGAGAAGCAAGGTACTGTACAGGCAAATGTTATTGAGAAGAAAGCCGAAGCCATGCGCAAAGAAGGTTTAGCACAGGCGGAAGTTGTCCGTGAAAAGGCACTTGCGGAGGCAAAAGGTATCGAAGAGAAAGCCGAAGCTATGAAAAAACTGGATGGTGTGGGTAAAGACCACGAAGAGTTCAAATTACAGTTACAGAAAGAACGTGACATCGAACTTGCACAGATCAATATCCAAAAAGATATTGCACAAGCACAGGCGGGGGTATTGTCCGAAGCGCTTAAAACAGCGAAGATAGACATCGTCGGTGGTGAAACCATGTTCTTCGAAAACATTGTACGTCAGGTGTCCAATGCCAAAGGTTTTGACCATCTGATCGACAATTCGAAACATGCCACTGATATCAAAAATTCACTATTGGGCCCAGACGGGAAAGGTGATCTCGCCGAAAAAGTACGTGGACTGGCAGATAAATATGGTATCTCATCCAATGATATCAAGAACTTAACAGTTTCTGCGGCGCTGATCAAACTGCAACAGGCAGCCACAGATGCCGAAAACGGTGAAGATGCCGGTTTTATCAATTCCTTATTTGGATTAGCAAAAAACTTAGGCATTTCCAACAAGAAGCTGTCTTAAGACATCTTAAGCTTACTAATTATCCGCAAGACCATTTCAAAATGGCTCCTGCGGGTAGTTAAAATTGATTTTGTCACAATAATCCAGTAGAGAAAGCTCATTTTATGCCAGAAGAAAACGTAATAAATCAGAACGACAGCCTTGACCAAGGTGCATATGAGATTATCCGAAAGCGGCTTCTTACACAAAAAGAAGAACTCGCGACCAAGCTCCAACAGTTGAATGAAGCCCGTAAAGAAGTCTTTAATTCGACGAGTTTTGTCCTCAAAGCCAATCAACGGATCACCACAGAAAATAACTGTGTTGCCCGCGGTATTCTGGCCTTGGATAATCAATGTATTTTTGGGTATAACGTGCATTTTGGACTGCGTACCGAGATCAAGCTGGAAGATGTTTTCAGTGTTTATGCATTTGAGAATAATCAATTTATTCCGCAGTCCCTCGACCTGATCAACGATCAAAATTTTATTTCAGATTACCAAAATCTATATAAATACTATAGGGACTCCATATTCTCCAAATTTCGTAGGACGGAGAACTATTTGTACATGATCTTTCAGACCAGCAAAAATCCTGCTGACCTTAAAGCATTCAAATGGTTAATCAAAGATGGTAAGCTCCAGTATCAGGATGACCGCAGCATCCACGAAGTCAAATTGCCCAACCAATTTGAATTTGACTGGACGAAAACCACGCTTGAAGACCGTCGGCTCGGTAAGTATCCCCATATATCCATTATGGATAAGATCTTTATTGAGGCGATCAATGGCGACATCACCTTCAAGATCGAAAACAATACAGACAGTGGTAAAGGGATCTATTCCGAAAAAGTGGTTAATGCTGACCAACAATTAGACGATGCCGATTATTACTACGCGGATCTCGGCAATCTTATTGCGGTACGCATCAAACCTTACCAGGAAGATTTCAGGGCCTTTGTCTATAACCAACGGACGAAGGAAGTAATCAACCTCAAATCACTGAATGAATCAGCAATACTGTTACCGGACAATCAGGGGATTATTTTCTCCAATGGCTACTATTTACAAAATGGCACAAACAAAGTTTTTGACGCCCAGTTTGAGCAGGTATCGTTCCTTCGTAGAATAGCCTCCCCCAATGGTGAGGATTTTCTATATATATTCTGTCAGGAGGAAACCAATACCTATATCCTACTGTCATATAACATCATTCAGCAGCATGTCGAGACTCCGATTATCTGCAACGGATTTACCCTGTTCAAAGATGGTAGTTTAATTTATTTCCGCACCGAGGCAGAAGCCACCAGACACCATCAGGTGCAGATCTGGGAAACACCTTATATGGCCATGCTCAAAGAAAATGAGCAAAAGAAAGATGATCCCCTCTATAAGGTAGGCAATAAACAGATCGTGCAGGCAATGGCCGAGGCACAGGAGGTCATACAGCTGATCAACAAAGAGGACAGCTACGAAGGTTTATACGAAGATATCCTCAAAAAGTCCACGGTATTATTGGATTCCTATTTTTGGATAAAAGATGACGCCTTATCAAATCTTGGCCAGCCATTAACACAGATCAAGGAAGTCGCCAATACCGCTATTGATGAATTTATCAAAGTACAGGCCCAACGCAAACATGCCGCAGAATTAAATCTAGCAGCAGAAAAGAAGATGGAAGAACTCACCTTCTCCATCAATAGTACCGTTGTAGACAAACTCGATCAGCTCGTCCATCAATTGGCCGACTCCCGTCGTCTTCAGGGTGAAATCATCGACCTTAAAAATGTAAAATATATTGATACGGTCAGGATAGATAGCCTATTGGAAAAACTACAGAGTATCACTTCTGGGCTGGCCGAAAAAACCATTGCTTTTCTCCTACGTGATGAAGCTCTGCTTCCTTACGAACAAAAGGTAGAACAGCAAAAGAAAAATGTGGATGCCATAGTGAAGGTATACGATGCCAAGGCAATCGAGGAAGCCAATTTGGCCATTTCAGGTGAATTGGAACTATTGATTGATATCCTCAATAGTTTAAAAATTGACGACTCCACGCAGACAACCAAAATCATTGAGAAAATTTCGGTTATTTTCTCCTCCTTAAATGAAGTCCGCGCACAGCTAACGCGAAAACTCAATTCATTAAAGAGTACAGAAGCAATAGCCGA
The DNA here is from genome assembly GCF_003071065.1 of Sphingobacterium athyrii. GTDB lineage: Bacteria > Bacteroidota > Bacteroidia > Sphingobacteriales > Sphingobacteriaceae > Sphingobacterium > Sphingobacterium athyrii. The sequence goes on from NZ_QCXX01000008.1 coordinate 163,337, forward strand.
ATTCTCTGCACAGCTGACCCTGTTGGAGCAATCCGTGACCAACTACCTTGAACTGTCGACGACAACCGAAAAGGTAGACGAATATTACACAAAAGTTATCGTTCAGCTGGAGGAACTTGAAAGTAAATTTTCTGAATTTGAAGATTTTGCGCTCAAGATCGCGGACAAACGTGATGAGGTGATCAAGGCTTTTAATTCCCGCAGGGAACAAATCGTTGAACAGATCAACAAGCGTACATCCTCGCTCGAGCAGATCGGTCTTCGTGTATTAAAGAACATTGAGAACAAATCCAAGACATTTGCAACGCGGGAAGAGATCCTCAGCTTTTTTGCCTCGGATCTGATGATCGACAAGATCAGGCAGTTGGTACAGGAGCTAAAAACGCTGCAGGATGTCTCAAAAGCCGAAAACCTTGAAAATCTATTAAAGAAATCACAGGAAGATGCCTTACGGGTGTTACGGGATAAAAATGACCTCTTTGTAGACGGGGAGAATATCATCGCTCTTGGTAAACACAAATTCGCCGTCAATAACCAATCCCTCAGTTTAACCCTGTTGCGCAGAAACGACGAGCTCTATTTCCACCTGACAGGTACAAGCTTCTATCAAAAAGTGCCGGCCGAGGAGATCAACAGGTTTCAGGATATCTGGGATCAGGAACTTGTATCCGAAAATAAGGAGGTCTATCGTGCAGAATATCTTGCATACAAAGCATTCCTGGCTTCGAAAGGACAACAAGATTTTGATGCTGCACTGTTCATCACGCAGACCGTGGAGCAAAGTTATTCGGAAGGCTATGTCAAAGGAGTTCACAATGTGGATGCGCTATTGATCTATGATACGATAAAACAGCTCGATAGCAAACTGGATCTGCTTCGCTATGATCCTTCTTTGCGCACGATGGCTCAGCTATTTTGGCAATCGCTTTCTGATGATCAGCGTGCAAAACAGCTGGCGCTGATACACTCGACTTACACGATATTGAAAACGTTTCCAAATTCAAATCGTTACCAATCCGTCATTGATGAACTCAGCAAGTTGTTCAATGCCTGGGAGACACATTTGGATCGCGCCGCCCTTCATGACCGTGACTTGGCAACTTACCTTTTCCAGACCTTTACGCGTTACAATACCTTTGTCGTCAGTGAACAATCCGATGAACTGAAAAAGGCTTTTACTCGACTGCTGGAATCCAAGAAAAGCCATAAGCTTTTTGAAGCGGATATTCAGAACGAACAATTTAGCGTGGTAGATCGCTTTTACCTGACTTTAAACTGGCTCAACTCCTTCGTTGATGAGCATCCGGAATATCTTACGCTACGTAAATATATTGAGGAAGCAGCGATCATGTTGCTTTATCCGACGCAAGCATATCACTTAATTATAGCCAAAGACCAAGCACATATCAGCGGATTAAAAGGCAACCATACAATCCTCAACAACGGGGAGGAGCATATCCAATATCATGAATTTTTAGCACGTCTGGCGCAATTCACGGATTATAATGTACCGCGTTTTGTGGCTTTCTCCACATTGAAAGAACAGCTTGCGAAGTCTTATGCTAAAGAACTAAAGATCGGTGAGTTTGAGCCCAAAGTACTGACTTCCTTTGTACGTAATAAGCTGATCAATGAAGTTTACTTCCCATTAATCGGAAATAACCTCGCCAAACAGCTGGGAGCCGCTGGCGACAACAAGCGTACGGCGCGTATGGGAATGCTTCTGTTGATCTCGCCTCCGGGTTACGGTAAGACCACCTTAATGGAATATCTTGCCAAAACTATGGGCTTACATTTCGTCAAAATCAATGGCCCGACCATTGGTCATTCGATTACATCCATTGATCCAATTGAAGCGAAAACATCCGGAGAACGGGAGGAGCTCAAAAAGATCAATCTTGCATTTGAGATGGCTGACAATGTCATGCTGTATCTGGATGATATCCAACACTTAAATCCGGAGTTTTTACAGAAATTTATCTCCCTTGCCGACGGTCAACGTAAGATTGATGGCATCTTTGAGGGCGAGAGCAAGACCTATGACCTCCGTGGCAAGCGCTTTTGCATCGTGATGGCCGGAAATCCATACACAGAGAGCGGCTCTAAGTTTCAGATTCCCGACATGCTTGCCAACCGGGCCGATGTGTACAATCTCGGTGATGTGATCGGTGATACCGAAGCATTATTCAACCTCAGTTTGATTGAAAATGCGGCCATTGAAAACAGTTACCTCGAAAAGATTGCAAGCAAATCATTTAACGACTTCTACGCCCTAGTCAATTATGCACAGTCTGTTATGGATCAACTGCCGGATTTAGAGGGCAACTACCTGAAACAGGATATTGATGACTTTATCGCCGTGCTGCGCCATGTACTGAAAATCAGAAATGTGGTGATCAAGGTTAATCAAAATTATATCCAGAGCGCGGCTATGCAGGATAATTACCGTACCGAACCTCCATTTAAAATGCAGGGATCGTATCGGAATATGAGCAAGCTGGTTGCACAGGTGGTACCGATGATGAATGAGCAGGAAATTGATCAGGTTCTTCTCGCACACTATGAGAGCGAATCGCAGACATTGACAGCGGATACCGAAAGCAATCTCTTAAAACTAAAAGAGCTTGCCGGACTACTGAACCCTGTCGAGCAGGAACGTTGGGAAGCCATCAAAGAAATCTTCCGCAAGAACAATAAACACGGTGGACTGGCCAAAGACGATAAAGTCTTCGGTCAGCTACTGGACTTCAATGAAAATCTGGAAGGTATTATTCAGGCAATTCGGGATTATAAGAACTAAGATTTTCTACTGCTATCCCAGCTGACTTTTCTAGTCCGTTCAATTGGGATAGCAGTGTTTTGATACGATTACTATCAACTTTTTTTTAAGCTTTAGCTAATTTAGACCTGATTAATGATGATTTTTGATAGTATCAAATGATAGTATCATCATTCTTTTTCTTCAACTTTCTCAGTTTTCTCCGGTGGGTAGCAAATACCTTCGGGTTTTGTCCTACGCCTGCATAAATCCAATACAATCAATGTTAAAATATCGAGGATTTTTAGTAGTCGATTACGGATTTCTAGCCCTTCTTCCCCCATTCCTGCCGACCATCCACGCTCATATTGAAAAATGATTCGCCACTCTACCATATAGATCTCATCTTGTAAATGAATTCCATAGTATAATTTAGATAATATTTTTTTCAGATTCCCCTGTTCTTTATTACTCAGCGACTTTGGTTTCCAGAAACTTAATTTTCGCTCAGGGACTGGACATCGTAAAAAGTCAGCCGCATCCGGATCCAACCAGTCCTCCGGAAAATAGTCTGTTTGCAACAGTAACCAACCAGTCTCCAACAACCATCTTAATGTATATCGTAGATCATCGGTCTCTATTTTGGACGGTTTATTTTCAGAAGGATTTAGTGGATATAGACTTAAGATACTATCACGAAGATCTGTGTAATTATTATCATAAAAAACTTGTTCAATACGTTCATAGGGACTTGCACTGCGATAGCCATCGGCATAATCGGACGACAAATAATTTATAATTAAATGCTTATTGGGTGGAGGATAATCAATTTCAGCCCAATGATATGCTACAATGCATGCCTCATGCAGTTTTAACAATTGTTCATACGTTTCTAGTGGGGTGTAATCTACCATGCACTGAAATAAGCTTTCGTCATTCAGTAAACAGCTCTTCCAATCTCCGAGGAGATTGAGCCAAGCGGAAAGATCCATTTTCGAAAAAAAATTCTTAAAGGCCTTTGGAAAGTTTTGGATCTCTTTTCGGGAGAGTTTTGTAAATGGGTATTCAAAATGGGCTAGATGATGATTGAGTTTTTTGTCCTCTTTTGAGCGATACTTCTTACTGCACCTATATGGATTTTTATACCATTTTATATCAATCCAATCATCCTCATAATTTAATCGCTTTTTATGGTATAAAAAATAATGACATCCCTTGACCATCAATATAACCTTATCTAGATGCGCAACTAATTGCTTTCGTCCCGCCTCATCTTTTTTATTTTTTGATGTTAAAGCGATCAATATATGCCATAACTTCTCATTAAAGGATTCAAAAGTATCATCTTTAAAAGACTCGAAAATTCCCCCTCCTATTAAAAACCATGGGATTTCGTATTCATCCTCAGGATTTTCTAAATATTGATTTTCCATAATGCTGATTTTTATGTAACTGTCGAAGTTTTTATCTGCTTGAGTGCAGATCCTTTATTAATCTGTAGAATTCTCATTTTAGGATCGCCACGATAGGTTAATTTACCCTGTCCATACATACCCAATTCCAGTTCATCTGTAACACATACAGAAGCTTTACCTTCATCGTGTACATGAATCTGGCCCTCAGATGCAGTTAAGTTTGCTCCCTCATATATACTTTTATGATACATTAGAACCCGAGAAATAATTGTTTCTCCATAGATCTTAACATATCCACCTTTCAATACAGTACAATCGATATAAGAAGCTTCTACTCCGATCTCTAATCGTCCCTCTCTTACAGTAATACCAAGCTGTTGTAGAATGAGCTGTTTTGCTGATTTGACAAAGCATCTATCCTGCATTTTTAATGCATTTAATTTATTAAAGGTTACCGTAACTTTTGGATAACAGCCGTGCATTAATAAATACCCGTAATAATTAGGTTTTGTATAAATGGTCAACTCGCCATTCCTTACAGATACATTTATCCAGTTTACTTTTTCATCGCTCTCATCAATGGTACATGCAGAACAATCACCATAATTAAGTATCACTGTACAACGGGTATTTATGACAATACTGTTAAAATCATTCATAAATTCTCCCTTCTAAAATCTAATAGACACTTAAATTTAGATTCAAAACTTCGTTTGATTGCACCTTCGTATATATGATCCATAATTTTAAAAATTTATATTGGTTTATAATTTTCTCTCCTTCGAAATATCACTAAGCTGAATTGCGCCATGAAGTACGACACTCACTAATATTTGATATTTCAAAACAAAAATAAAGATAATCTATACAATTATAAAATTTTTAAATAAATATTTTATACAAGAAATCTTCCGCAAGAACAATAAACACTGTGGACTGGCTAAAGATGATAAAGTATTCGGTCAGTTACTGGACTTCAATGAAAATTTGGAAGGTATTAATCAGGCAATTCGGGAGTATAAGAACTAAAACCACATACCCGATCACTCTCAATTGACTTGAATAGAGTCAATGGAGAGAATTTGAACAGCAGAATATCATAAGGTAATTGACCTGTAAATTGTTAGCATGTTTTAAAACTAGTATCTTTGTAAGAGTTTAACTAGCTGTAATTTTTTAACAGGTAGATCACGCTAGTTGACTAGCAGATTTATGCAAAGGATCTTTGGTTAAATATTTAGCAGAAGAACGAACTTAAAGGACTTAATCATGGAAGCAATACTTTTACATCCGCAAAACAAAGAGCAACTTGAAGCAATCAAGGCAATTGCCAAAGCATTGAAAATGAAATTTGAGACTACCACTGTAGAAGGCAGTACCTATAATCCAGATTTTGTAAAAAAGATACAAAATGGCCGAGCTGATGTTAAGAACGGCAAAGGGACTAAAATCGGCATTGATGATCTATGGAAATAATTTATACTCCGCAAGCGGTAGAAGATTTAAAATTCTGGAAAAAATCAGGTAACAAAATAATCCAGAAGAAGATTCAAACTCTTATTCTTTCTATATTAGAAACACCATTTGAGGGTATAGGCAGACCAGAAGCGTTGAAATATGAATTATCCGGCTCGTGGTCACGAAGAATAGATCAGGAGCACAGACTTATCTATGAAGTATACGAAGAAAATGGAGAAACAATACTCGAAATACAGTCTCTTAAAGGCCATTATCTGTAGATAATAAACTCAGCGAAAATACTGGATGAAAGCAAAACTTATTAAAACTGAAGAAGATTATGCACAGGCTTTAGACCGACTTGAAGTAATATTTGATGCTAAAGTATAAGGACATGTCGCTCAACAGATAGTCCACCAGTATATCATTATTCCACAGTGTCTGCAATAGGAACGATTTGTTAAGTAAAAAAGTCCTTTTGTCATGCCGTTACGTCCCTGTGAGTGGAATAAAGTCTTTTTGTCAAACGGATTGGATCTGCATTTCTGAGCAATGGAAGCAGAAAATGGGGTATTTTGCGTAGACAAGGGGTCAACTTGCGCCAAATCCATAACTTAAACACTATCTATTTGGCGCAAGTTGACCCCCTACTCTATTCATTCCATACGTACAATCCTATTAACAAGCATATGAAAATAATTTAACAGCCTACTTGGCTACGATTCTGTATACAGATCGTTGGGGAATACGATTATCCGGCCTTCACAGCTCCCGAAGAAACGGTAAATATTCCATAATCGTCAATAAGCATCCGCTCCTTGCGCACCCCATTGTAAGCCATAATCCGATCCAGCTCTTTCTGCGAACGTCGGCGCATGACCCAATCTTTCTTCTGATGGCTGTTCAGCACATAAGCGATCATTTTCAACTGTGGATGCCATGGCTGTCCGGTATAAACCAGATGGCTATTTTCCTCACAAATAGCTGTTGCTCCATGTACCGCCCTGCTGGCCATTCCATTGTCGCCGAACAATTCGAAAATACCAGAGATTACTACAATATTAGGTGCAAAATCCAGTTTGCTGTATGTAGCCGGATCAAAACAGTCGTAATTGCTGAAACGTATTCCTTGGAGGCCTTTCTTCTTGATGATTTTCTCTCCCACTGCAATATTTGGCAACAGAAACTCGTTGATCACGATCTCTACCTCCGGATATTTTTCTTTGATATCAAACAAATAATTTCCGGTACCGCCAGCGATATCCAGAATTTTCACAGGTCGGCCTGTAGACTTGATTTGTGCAATATTCTCTTCCAGCAGCCGTAAGAGATGCTGTTTGCGTATACGGATTCCTTTCCAGCCGATCGCTTCTAAGTATCCTTTGTCAATAACTTTGCCTAACCCCAACCTGCCCTTCGGCTCATTACGGTATACGTAATCCAATGAGATTCCTGAATCAAAACCAAACTGAAGGCCTAAGTTCATACCATGACTCAATGATCCGATCTTGCCTAAAGTCCATTTTTGAAATGCATAGTTTAGCTTCTCAGCCGCTGGCATCACCTTATGGTACAATTTCTCATATTCTTTTACCGAAAACTCGTCAGCCTCCAGTCCCTGTTCGGGCATTTGCCTTGCATAGGCTTTCGTAATAAAATCTTTTAAATAGGTATAGACTTTCTGTCTGTTGGATTCAAACAGGATACCATGATAAAAATTACGCAGGGTAATAAATGTCTTTAGCTTGGAAGCGATGGAAACGAAAAATTGCTTTTGCACCGAGTTTTTAACCACATAGTCCTTTTCAGCAGATAGCACAATCACGGGAATATCGATTGCGGCTGCATCGTCTACGATACGCACACCAGCTTTCAATAGATCGACCAATAAAGCGCCGTTAATGGATTTTGAGATTAGGGGATCAGCATCATAAGCCTGTTGTTGTTCGATATCATGCGTCAATACCTTCGCTTTAACATAGCTTTGGATAACAAGATCCTTTTTCAGTTTAGTTCCCAGTGCAATCATCTGATTGGCCAAGGGCACATATAGTTTGATTTCAAATGCGGGCGCCAATAAAGCCATACCTGCAATCGGAGGGGCAAAATCATGTACCCAAGCACTTACAATGACCCCAGCAATACTATTGGCGATGACAAAGACATCCTTCGTATCAACCGCATATTCGGTATGAATATAGGACACAAAACAGTCCAGATCACGCACATTATCCATGAAAACCGGTGATACGGGCACTTTGGTATGGCCATGTCCGCGCAGGTCGAATGCAAAGATGGAATAATCGGCAAACTGCGGATCGGTAGCCATCTCCTGCAAGCGTTCTGAATGTTCATGTCCACGGTGCAATACAACTAAAGCCTTTTGTCCCTGTTGATAATTCCAAACACGATATAGCAGTTCCCCTTGATCGAAACTCTTAAAATAACCTGATTTCATCTTTTATAATTTATTCCATTAATACAATGGCGTATGTAATTTTAGTTTCTCTTTCGATATGCCTTTTAAAAACAAAGACCAAGCCACCCTTTTTGATCACGATCTGCCCGCGACGATAATTTTCATCAGCTGGATCGCATGATCCTGTAACACCATATACCTATTGATCGACTTCACCCGACCAATAGCTTTATTTAAATCTAAAGATAATAATTCCTGCGTCATCAGAACAGCAAAAATCATGCTCCTACTGTAACCCATTGTACAATGAATGACCATATTTTCATGTTCGTTCATTTTGCGGTAAGCGGATACCATAGCGTCTATGATCACATGGGCATGATGCAGATCGATCTCCGCAATATCCAGCAAAGGGAAAGAATAATACTTTTCCATGGCACCTAAGAGTTTTACCTCCTCCAGCTCAGCTGCAAGGTCAAAAACAACTAGATTGCGATCCAATCCCAAGCCTATAAGTTCCGAAGCGTTCAACCTTGGCCCCACATAACAGCGGGGCAATAACTCCATCAGCGGCGGATTATTTTTCTTTCTAAAAAAACGCCACATCAACTGGTACGCAAATTGGTAAGGAGCGTAAAATACTTTCTTTATCAGCGGTATTCGACCTAGATGATCCTTTAAAAACCTCGTATTACCGCGCAGGTAATTGTAACCAACCGCAAAGCAGACGAAGGCCACCCAAGCAAAAACAATCAGCGGCAATAAATATCCCTCGCAAAGCAGCGCCAGTAGCATGAATATCCACCCAATAAGGTAATAACTATTCGCTAGTTGTTGGTTTCTGACTACCGGACGATAACTATCAAGATTTTGGGTATCAATGCCCGATTTCTCAGCTTTCTCTTCGTTCCGCCCCCTGCTTTGACCTATAGCCACCCCTTGTACCGATTGTTCAATGGCATTCGGAAAGAGTATAAAACTGAACTGAACGAGTATGCAAGCTGTCAATAGATCGATCACATGGTGCTGATATACGGCCAATGTTCCTAAGCCCATCAACAGAAGCCAGATGCCCAAGATTATTTTCTTCCAACCGTTGAACTTCCAACGCAGCACCGACCAAAAAATACAGGCATAAGCGACATGCAGGGAGGGTGCCTGATTAAAAGGCGAATCATATTCCTTTAAGAAGGAAAAGAAAATAGTAAACAAAGGATATTCAACCGACGGTCTGTCAAAAGAAAACCGCAACGGAAAAAGGAGAAAGCACAATGCCGCAATCAGGGTAACAAACGTAAATCGCTGTGCATAGCACAGGAGCTCCCCTTTTTGTCGACAGTAAAACGGCACGAAGCAAAAAAACAGTCCACTACTCATATAAGGTAGGATCATCCATGGAACGAACGAAATATACTGTTCAAAATCGAATACAAAGGAAGGCACCGCAACTAAACTGGAGGCGTAGGCTGCTGCATAAGGATAGGTAAGTTGAAAAAGCAACAGGCAATAAATGGCAACAAGGAGCTGCCCACTTACCTTCTTTAATCGTTTTTCATCCATTTGGCTTTCCTAAACATGATTTTACTTAATAATACATGGGGAAGCAGACCTAAAAATCCCATCAGCCATTTCATGCGCATCGGAAAAATCAAGATTTCTTTCTTTTGCTGTATCGCCTTTAAGATGCGTTGCGCGGCATCGTCCACGCTGATCAAAAAGGGCTTTTTGGAGAGATCCTGCTGATTAAGTTCGCGCAGTTTGGTTGTATCCACATACCCCGGTGCGATGACTGTCACCGCAATCCCATACGGAAGCAATGCCCTTCTGTAGGCATCAGCCACTTGAATTGCAGCCCGCTTTGTTTTGCTGTACAAACTTGAGTTTGGAAAATCCAGCGTCCCCGAGACGGATGCTATTGTTGCGATCTGCCCCTTTGATTGTCCACGCATGGCTTCGCGGGCGACTTCAAAACAGTTCAGGGTACCCAGCATATTGACGCGGAGCATCGCACTTGCCTCTTCATAACTGATGCGCAGTGTCACATCATCGGCATAACTTCCGGTACAATTGATAAAAAGATCCAATGTCCCATGATCACAGAAAGAATCAACGGAATCAGCCAATACGTCCCGATTACATACATCCACTTCAAACTTGATGAGCGCATCGTATGTCGCTTGATTGGTCAACTTTGAAAGGTCTCGACCACATACAGCAACTTCAGCCCCTTGTTGGAGGTAGCATTGTGCTAGTGCCAAACCTATTCCGCTTGTTCCGCCTGCGATAAATACCTTCATTTTATACAAAAAAAATAGCGATTATATTACCCGCTTGATCGGGCTATCCTGTCAAACAAATAAACTTTCGATGTATGCCACCTAAACTCTCCAATAGATCCCGTATTACACGATAAATACTTCCAACAACCATGATTCCGATACATCGTGTACTACGCCATCCGCAGTTCCATCGCCTTGCGATATCCATAATTCCACTGTGCTTCCATAGCGGTCGCAAATTCATCCAGACTTGCCGGAAGGGACAATGTTATTTCAAATCTACGCCAATCTATGTCTTTTCTGCAATAGTTTCCTGCTAACTTTTCCGCAGCATCCCTTGTATCGATCCATCGGAGACCCTGAAATTGCTGATCAATATCCCGCAGGCGTTGGTTTCCGCTGAAGCCCAATACCGCTCTGACCAATCCCTCCTCCTGAAATTTATACCTCTGCTTGCACTCACAGATTACTTCTGCTGCCAAAGACTGCGCCAGTTCTACAGGTACCAGATCAATGGCTCCACCGGCATAATATTCTCCATTCCGCTGTATTGGCTCAATATAAAACATATCGGACATGGAAATACGAACAGCTTCCAACAAGGTTACCGTTGAATTTATTGCTACCGCAGGGGCAACAGCACTTTGTCCATAATTTTCACCTTGAATTTGGATATTATCCAGACTTACGTTTGATAGAGCAGTGGTATTCCCCATCAGGACTTTCTGGTAGAGCTTACGTTCGCCCCGTCTCTCTCCAACTGCTGAGCGGTCAAAAAGCATTTTCGAACCAATAATAATCGCCGGTATTTCCTCCGAAAATGGACGGTTCAAAGTTGGTAATAAGGGCGAAAGATCATGTTCCATCTTGACCAGATAACGATCAAAAACATCTTCCAGATAAGGAGCAGTTCTCTTATCCCATTGTTTTCTTAACACATACCAACCCAGTTTGCCCAGATGACGCTGCTGCGTAAGTTGATGTCCACAGAAAAAGCGATAAAACTCTTCGGATTGGAGATAAGATTTCCGTTCTACATCCCTTGCAAAAGCCTGAATAATCGCAGCGGCCAACGATCCACCACAGGTAGCAATCAGTAGATCCGGTTTTAATCCCAGTTCCTCCAACGCGGCATACATTCCCAAGTATAAGCCAAAACGAGTACCACCTCCTGAAAATAAAACTGCCCGTTGATAATTCATTTCTGAGCTATTAAATATGAGTTTATGCTTTTACAAGGCCGGGGCCTAATTACAGTTTTTAACCTTTGATAGATTGACCTCATTTTTCTCCATTCGTAAACAAGCTATCGGACTACTGATCGCAGCATAATAATTATAAATTTTACGATTTCGATGATAATCACCCACTTGATAAAACCATTACAAATTCGTCATTTCTATCAAACAAATCAAACCATAGAACACAGGTGCATTAAACACCAGGCTATCTATCCGATCCAGTAATCCGCCATGTCCGGGGATTAATGTCCCCGTATCCTTGACTCCGGTCTTGCGTTTCAAAAAGGAGAAAAGCACATCACCACAAAATCCTAACGTACCAAAGAGCAAGCCAAGCAACGAAAAGCAGATAAAATCCCCTAATGGCAACAACAGATAGCCCAAGATATTACTCAAAATTACAGTTAGCCCGATACCACCGATACATCCGGCAACAGTTTTGTTTGGACTGATACGCGGCACGATCTTTCGTTTACCAAAGAATTTACCCATGAGGTATTGGAATACATCGTTCAGTTCTGTTAAAACAATGATATAGGCCACGAGCCGTAACCCCATTAGTTCATCCTGATGGTTTTCGACCGTCCGGATAAAGGCCAGCTGGCTGAATGCAAGTAAGCAGGCAGCCGCTCCAAAAGTCATTCCGATCGCGGCGCTCACCGTTGTTTTCTGTTCCAACCGAAAAAAAAGCCCAATCCCTATGCACAACAGTGCAGCCCATACCAAGTAAGCTCCATACGAGCAGTAGATTAAAAGTAGCAATTGCAATAGAGCAGCGAAAATAGCAAAGGGCAATGCAGGACCAAAATTTGGCACAAACATCTTCATAAATTCGCGCATGCCCTGGAAGGTAATCCAAGAAACAAACAGCAAAGATGTTGTTTGTGGAACGAAAGCAATCGTCAGTACGAGTACAATATAGCCCCAGCTTCTGACTCGGACAGGTACGTCAGCAAACTTGCCCTTCGGATTGGAGACTTCACTCATGTATCACCAATGCCTTTCTCAATCGTGTTATTGAACTCAAGGCCAATAACAAGCATAGCACAGCAAAAATATAACCCGACAATGCAGTTATCGAAACATGCAATAAACTCAAAATCCCGTATACCCCCAGCAGCAGCGCACGGTCACTTTTGCCCATGGGTCCATCATAACGACGGTCATTGGCGACAACCTTTCCAATCAGCCCGCAGAATTCATTGATCACACTTAAGACAATAAAACCAACCACCAGGTATAAACGCTCGGGATGAAATTTCAGCAAGGGAAAGAAGATCAGGACATCGGAGACAATATCGCCCACCTCGTTCAGGACTTCACCTTTCTTACTCGTCTGATCAAAAAGACGGGCCATCATACCATCCAGTGCATTGAAGCCCATGCGAAATAATAAACCAATTGGCAATGCCAAAAACAACATTGGCATCCGATCGGCATACCAGAACAGTACCGCAATAACCAAAGACAAAGCGATTGAGCCAATCGTAATCTGATTGGCCGTTACCTTTTTCCGATGCAAGAAGGTCAGAATCGGCATCAATAACTGCTGAAACTTTGGTTTTAATTTATAAACAGAAATCATATATGCACTATGTAACTTATTTTTTTGATTTTTTTAAAAAAAATTTTGCATAGTGTAATAAATACACTATATTTGTGTCATCATAATTTAGGTTTATAATTGGTTATTTAAGGTTTTCATTCTCCCCGTTTGAAAACCTTTTTTTTTGCTCCTAAATCACATATTACCATCTTCCGCCAGCACCACCACCACCTGAAGATCCACCGCCAAAGCTGCCTCCGCCACTACTGCTTGACCCGCCACCCCCAGAACTGCTCGATGAAGACCGTACTTTAACGGGTATGGTATGCTCGCCATGGGACACACGGTGACCACAGTTTTTACATTTATCAAAACGTTCCTCCAACCCCTGCGAACTGTAAGTTGCAGATCGGATCGTATGTGAAAGCCCCGTTTCAAACGTATGGTAATAGCATTGCGGACAATCCATATAGCCTGCGTTTTCATCCCAGGGAACCAGCTTGATTTCATTGCTTGTCTGATTTACCCAGATCTCATAAGATCGACTGCCAATTTTCTCCTCCATGAGCTGTCCCTTATCCAAGTAAGCGCTTTCTCGGGTAGATACATCATCCTTATTCATCCGTAACCAACTTCCCGAATCATCCGGAGGAGTCAGTCTAAGTTCATTCCTTCGGATCCGTTTATTTATTCCAAAGAGATCAAACAGCGCCAAAGGACTTAATAGTAAAGGAACAAGTCCCCAAATGCGAAATTTACGCAGAGCTTGCTGGATATTCTCCTCATCGCGATAAGAATTGACAATCTGCGTACGACTCGCATTATATTTCATCGCCAATGTGATACTGCCAAATATAAAAATAAAGTAAGGAAGGTTTTTCCATTGATAAACGACTTCAAAGTTGTTCAACGCAAAAGCACATATAAACACACTGGCAAACATCAACATCCCCATACAACCACAGCCGCTGACCAGTGGTGGGAAATACTTACTTTTCTTGGTCAGTTGCCCTTTTATCGCGCGGGTCACCTCTCCCAGCCAGATATAACAAATGGCAAATAAAGCCAGTACCAAAAGTGAATTTCGCAGGATAGGACTGCTGAAGCTCCAGATCGGAGTTGCCTCAGGCATCAGGCGCTCCAATTCAGCCTTGCTATCAGGCGACATCAGGATCGTTTTGATAAACTGTGAAGCATCAAGAACGCCCTGATCATAATTTCCATTTCGAAAATTTGGCACGAGATACTTCTCACCGATCCGCTTTAAATAGGCATCTGGCAAGGTACTTTCCATCCCATAACCCGTAATAAAACGATATTCCCGCCGGTCTTTGGCAATAAACAATAATAAACCATTGTTACTTTCCTTCTTACCGATACCCCAGGTATTAAATAATTTGAGTGCAAATTCAAAATCGCTGTCACCGACATAGTCATTGACCAATACAATGGCAAACTCACTTTTAGTAGCTGCTTCGATCTGTGTGGATAAACCATCCAGTTCAGCTACAGTACCCGATGACAAAATCCCATCAGGATTGGACACAAAATAGTCCTGCCCCCTCTGCTTCGGACTCGGAATATTATCAACGGTATACTGGGCCAACACCGGAACAGCATTCAAACAGCAGCTTAGCCAAAGTAAAATAAAGATATAGAGTGGATGTGATCTATGCATATTTTAGACAACTAGAACAATAAAATTCGGTTCATTGTCACGATATTAAGAAAAAAAAATCAAACAAACGTTTCCATCAAAGAAAAGCCCATAATTGGTTGATTATGGGCCTGTATAATTCAATATTCGTTTGAGCTATTTATGTATATTCTTACGATTACTTCATATAATAGTTTTGTTGAGCTAATGAACTAGATTTATTTTACAGCAACGGTTCATGGAGCGTGTCTTGCGGCAACTTTAAAAATGATATGAAACTTTCCCACTCGCTGTCAATGGCCAAGCCAATGTAAAATCAAGACACCGATCAATCCAATAACAGAAACGAGCGTTTCCATCACCGTCCATGAGCGAAACGTATCCTTCACGCTCACTCCAAAATAAGATTTAAACATCCAAAACCCCGGATCATTGACGTGTGAGAACATGAGACTGCCTGCTCCCGTCGCTAGCACCATTAATTCAGGAGTAACATTTCCTGCTTGCACAATAGGGAGCATAATGCCCGCTGCCGTGAGTCCAGCAACACTTGCCGAACCGATAACTAGGCGAATGATGCCGGCTATTAACCATGCAAGCACAAGAGGCGACAAGCTCAGGTCTGCAGTTAGCTCAGCGATGTAGTTGGCTACACCACTATCTACCAAAATTTGCTTGAAGGCGCCTGATGCTGCAATGATAAAAAGGATCATCATTATCCCGCGAATTGCTTCTTCCACACTTTCTGACTGCTCCCGCAAACTTTTACCTTGGCGGATACCCATCGTGTACATCGCCACTAGCGATGCAATCATTAAAGCCACCACTGGGTCACCCAAAAAACGTAGTGCCGTCAGCCAAGAGGAGCCTTCTGGGAATATTAGATGTGCAAATGAACCAAAAGCAATTAAAATTATTGGAAACAGCCCCGTAAATATACTAATTGCAAATCCGGGAAGCTCTTTCCTATCTGCCTGATCGTGTTCAGGAAAAAACTCGGCCGGTGGGTTGGTCGGAATACGCTTAAGCATTCTGCCAAAAAGTGGTCCACCGATAATTATGGCAGGAATTGCTACAACAATGCCATAGGCCATTGTCAAGCCTATATCCGCATTGTAAGTAACCGCTATGGCTGTAGCGCCCGGATGTGGTGGCAAATAACCGTGCGTCACGGACAGCGCTGCCAGCAGTGGAATAGCTACGTAAAGCAAGGGCATTTTATTGGAAGCACATACCATAAAAACGAACGGTACTAAGACGATAAAACCGACATTGTAAAATAAGGGAATTCCTACTAAAAAGCCCGTGAGAACCATTGCCCAAGGTAAGTTTTTTCGGCCAAATACAGCCGTTAGTTTCGTTGTAATCTTTTCTGCAGCCCCCCCTTCCGCCATCAATTTACCCAGTAAAGACCCGAAAGCCAACAAAAGTGCCAATTGGCCCATAGTACTGCTCACTCCGGTTTCAACAGATTTAAGGATATCGACGGCATTCATATTCATGGCAAAACCGACCGCAACAGAGGTTATCAGTAACGAGAAGATCGTGTTTAACCTGACGACAGTGACTAAAAGAAGTAGTAAAGCTACTCCCAAAATAACGATGATTAGAGGCATAGTAATTTACATCTAGTTAAAACTCACCTTCCAATATATGGTACAGGTGTTCAAATTTCTGGAAGTTTTTAATATATACGGCGTGATTCTCCGCACTCGGTTTGTAATAGTGCTCGGTATCTTGTGCTCCCCCCGCTTGCTTGTTTTTTACGGTAGGCTCCTCCCTATGTATACCCAATGCTTCCAAGCCTATCAATGCTGCTCCCCATGCAGAGCTTTCTACCGTATTTTTGGTGAATACAGGTTTATTGAAAATGTCTGCAAGCATTTGCACCAACATCGATGAACGTGCTAAGCCGCCGCTTGCAAAGATCGTATGAATGGGACCGGTGTTCTCCTCTAATGCGATTCCTACACTGTAAATTGCAAACAACATCCCTTCCATCATGGCCCGCGCAAAGTGCGCTCTGCCATGATGCAGCTGTATTCCAAAATAAACGCCTTTTGCATTGGAATTCCAATGTGGTGCCCGTTCACCAGTTAAATAGGGCAAGAATATCAAACCCTCTGCCCCGGGAACGACGGACTCGACCAAAGCATTTAACGAGGCAGAAGAATCTCCATCCGTTTCCATTTGGGCAAATTCATGCAAAAAGTTATCTCGAAACCAGTTGCGCAATACACCGCCATTGTTAACAGCGCCACCAATTATATATTCATTTGGCCTCAGTAGGTAGGTAAATAGCCTTTGTTTTTTTTCTTGATTTGCCTGCGAACTTGCTACGCGAATAGCTCCACTGGTACCGATAGTTACCGAAGCCACCCCAGGACTTATAGCCCCTACCCCGAGATTAGCCAAACAACCATCGCTACCACCTATAACAAAAGGGGTATCTTCAGGAATGTGCATCAAAGCCGCAATTTCTCGGCTAGGCATATTTAAAATATAATCGACCGGAACTGGCGATGCCAGTTGTTCCTCCGTTACGCCCGCCAATCTTAACGCCTGATCAGACCATGTTAGGCGATGTATGTCGAAAAGCCCTGTTGCAGATGCAATGGAATGATCGACCACATAGACGCCAAAGAGCCGGTAAAAAAGAAATTCTTTGATACCGATAAACTTGTGCGACTGAGCAAATAATTTTTGATCGTTAGACTTTATCCACATTAATTTGCAAAGCAAAGACATGGGATGTATGGGTGTACCGGTCTGCTGATAAAGCTGCCTGCCCGCCTCACTTGCCTCCAAAGCAACCGCAATATCCTCACTTCTGCGATCTGCCCATATCATGCAATTGCTAAGTGGTTTGCCAACCGAGTCAACAGCGATCAGTCCATGCATAGCACTGCTCACCGAAATGCATACGGGTTTCGGTATCTCGGCACTAGATTGCTTTAAGCCAATCATTACATGTGCAATAGACTCAATACATGCAGCATAAACAATCTCCGGATCTTGCTCATACCAGCCTTCCGACGGGTTTAATATGGGATAAGATATACTATGCTGCGACAAGATGTTACCTTCGCAGTCAAATGCAACAGCTTTCGCAGATGATGTACCAATGTCTAATCCAATGATCATAAATAAAATTGATGTTTAGGAGAACTCAATATACGGATTATCTGTTGTTTTACCCGGTCTGGAGAAAATTATTTCCCCTAATGCACATCGTCCTATTGATCAGGAAGGTATCTTTCATACACTTTGGGATTAAGAAAAAAAAGCTTGAAGATTCGATTTAATCTTCGTTCAAGACGCAAAAAAGCGGCTTTTTTATATAAAGCCGCTTTTTATAATTGAGCCTCCTATCGAGATGAACCAATGACCCATGGATTACAAGTCCGTTGCTCCACCAGCTGAGCTAAGGAAGCTTCCTTTACAGATAAAGTTTCTGATTTCTGTACCGCAAATATCGGATTTGAACAAAAACTTGTAGCGTATGATTATATGAGATAGACTAACAGAATACGTTTACACTCCGTTGATTTAGATGCTATCGCTCAATATCCTTTAAACTGCTCATTTTCTTATATTCCAGGAATCCTTTGATATCCTCAAAATGCTCACGGACACGTTTGTTTCCAAACTCGAAGACTTTTTCCGCCAAGCCGTCCAAAAAGTCACGGTCGTGTGAAACAAGGATCAATGTGCCATCAAAATCCTTCAGTGCATCTTTGATAATATCCTTGGTCTTCATGTCCAAATGGTTGGTAGGCTCATCGAGGATCAATACATTCACTGGTTCCAAAAGAAGTTTTATCATCGCTAGACGCGTACGCTCACCTCCAGATAATACCTTAACCTTTTTCGTCGTGTCATCACCACTGAACATAAAAGCGCCCAAAAGATCTTTCATTTTTACACGCACATCGCCTACTGCGATTTGATCGATGGTATCAAAAACAGTCAGTTCACCATCCAGCAAGGCCGCCTGATTTTGAGCGAAGTAACCGATCTTGGCATTATGACCTACCTTTAGCGTACCTTCAAAATCTATTTCACCCATAATCGCTTTAATCATGGTGGATTTACCCTCTCCGTTTTTACCGACAAAAGCAACCTTTTCTCCACGTTCAATGACCATGTTGACTTTTTGAAATACCACATGATCATCATAAGCTTTTGTAAGATCTTCGACAATGACCGGATATTGACCAGACCGAGGTGAAGGTGGAAATTTTAGGCGCAAGGCCGAAGTATCTACTTCGTCAATTTCTATGATTTCCAATTTCTCCAACATCTTGACACGCGACTGCACCTGCAACGTTTTCGAGTAAGTACCTCTGAAACGGTCGATGAATTCCTGATTGTCAGCAATAAAACGCTGCTGTTCCTCATAAGCTTTCAATTGATGCTGACGTCTTTCCTGACGCAGTTCCAAATAGTGACTATATTTAGCTCGATAGTCATAAATACGGCCCATCGTCACCTCAATGGTACGATTGGTGATATTATCGACAAAGGCCCTATCGTGTGAAATAACAATAACTGCCTTGGCCGAATTGACCAAGAAATCCTCCAGCCATTGGATACTCTCGATATCCATGTGATTGGTCGGCTCATCCAACAAAATCAGATCTGGTTTTTTCAATAGTATCTTGGCCAGCTCAATACGCATACGCCATCCCCCGGAAAACTCTGAGGTCTGTCTGGTAAAATCCGATCGTTCAAAACCAAGCCCTTTCAGCACCTTCTCAACTTCCGCGTCGTAATTGACCTCTTCGATCGAATAAAATTTCTCACTCAGTTCCGACACGCGTTCGATCAATTGCATGTAATCATCCGACTCGTAATCCGTACGGATATTCAACTGCTCGTTCAGACGTTCCAATTCATCGCGCATCCCATAGACCTCCTCAAAAGCCTTAGATGTTTCCTCAAAAACCGTCACGTTGTCCTCTGTTAGCAAATGCTGCGGTAGATAAGCAATGATGGCATCCTTTGGTCCCGCCACATTACCCGTCGTAGGCTTGCCCACCCCAGCGATAATTTTCAGCAAGGTAGATTTACCCGCACCGTTCTTACCCATCAATGCAATCTTATCATTCTCATTGATCGAGAAAGATACATCCGAAAAAAGAGTCGTTCCCCCAAAGGAAACTGAAATATTATTTACGTCAATCACTTTATGTACACTTAAATTTGCCACAAAGATAAGCGAATCAATCTTATAAATAGACAATGGATCATTTTTGTGTATCTTTGCACCATGCGTTTTGATATTATTACGGTCTTACCAGACCTTTTGGAAAGTCCATTTGCACACTCTATTTTACAACGTGCAAAGAATAAAGGCCTCGCGGAGATATATGTACACAATTTAAGAGATTACTCAACAAATAAGCACAAAAGTGTGGACGATTATCCGTATGGCGGCGGTTCCGGCATGGTGCTCCAGATCGAACCTTTCGCCAAGTGCATTGAACAATTGCAGGCCGAACGGACATACGATGAAATCATCTATATGACTCCCGATGGTGAAACCTTTAATCAGGATATCGCAAACGGGCTCTCGACAAAAGGTAACATGATGATTCTCTGCGGTCACTACAAGGGTATAGACCAACGCATCAGGGATATATATGTGACAAAAGAAATCTCGGTAGGTGATTATGTGCTGTCTGGTGGCGAACTTCCGGCAGCAATTGTTACAGACGCGATCGTCCGTCTGATCCCCGGAGTTTTGTCCGACGAAACCTCCGCACTTTCGGATTCATTCCAGGACGGATTGTTGGATGCACCGATCTATACGCGCCCAGCAGACTGGAAAGGGCACAAAGTACCCGATATTCTGCTCAGTGGTCATGAAGCAAACATCGCTACCTGGAAGCATGAACAACAGTTAAAAAGAACGCAAGAGAGACGTCCCGATTTATTAAATGATTAAGAAATAAGGCGAATTTTTGTTTTTTTATCACAAAAAGTTTGCTTATTTATTTTTTTTTATAAATTTGTGTAATAATGACACGAAGATATACAAATACAAATTGGTGGTGGCCTGAAGCAATAAGCATCGGGAATCAATTGGTATTGTCATAATATTTCATAATCAACCAAAACCATTTATGGAAATTCCAAACCCGATGCTAACCAGTATCGGGTTTTTTTTATGTATAAAATTTATCACAGCGAATAAAAGAATAAAATGAAGTATAAATTCAAAACACAGAGCAGAAAGTTGCTCGCCGACACAACTACACCGGTGAGTATTTATCTTCGATTACGGGATATCTTTCCAAATTCACTGCTATTGGAAAGTTCAGATTACCATAGTCGTGATAACAATATCAGTTATATCTGCTGCCAACCCATTGCAGGGATCCAGCTGGACGAGCGGGAACTGACCTTAACCTATCCCGGGAAAGAACGAATTGTCAAAAATGCACAAGAAATCGAATTACGCCAGGAAGTTTCCGATTTCCGGAATTCTTTCGAAGATTCGACAATTGCCGAACTGAATTTAATCTCCAATGGGTTATTCGGTTACTTTACATTTGACTGCATTGAGCATTTTGAGGATATCAAGCTGACCACACCTGTCGATCCGGCACGCAAGATACCGTTTATGCAGTACCACGTCTACAAATATGTGATCGCCATTGACCATTTCCGTAATCAGCTGTATATTTTCGAACATCTTTTGGGAGATGAGGAGTCTGAACTGGAACGTATGCAGTTCCTGATCCAGAACAAAAACTTCCCAGAGTACACATTTAAATTGGCCGGAGAAGAAAGTTCCAACCGTAGCGATGAGGAGCACCGTCAACTAGTCAAGAAGATGAAAGAACATATCCAACGCGGTGACGTCTTTCAGATTGTTCCATCCCGGGGTTTCCGAACACCATTCTCGGGAGATGAGTTCAATGTCTACCGGGCATTGCGCTCCATTAACCCTTCGCCTTACCTATTCTATTTTGATTATGGTGATTTTAAACTATTCGGATCATCGCCCGAGGCTCAGTTGCGCATCCACGGCAAACAGGCAACCATCTTCCCTATTGCCGGAACCTTCAAAAGAACCGGAAACATGGAGGAAGACCAAAAAATTGCCTCTCGACTAAAACAAGACCCGAAAGAGACATCCGAACATGTGATGTTGGTAGACCTTGCCCGTAATGATCTGAGCAGACACTGTACCCAGGTTAAAGTAGAATCGTATATGGAACCACAATATTACTCGCATATTATCCACTTGGTATCGAAGGTAACTGGCGTGCTTAAGGACAATATCAATCCCTTTGACATTGTAGGAGATACTTACCCTGCCGGAACATTGTCCGGAGCACCAAAACATATGGCCCTGACACTCATTGACCGCTATGAGGGATTGCAACGCTCGTTCTACTCCGGAGCAATTGGCTTCATGGGTTTCAATGGAGATTTCAATCATGCCATCATGATCCGCTCATTCCTGAGCAAACAAAATACCTTACATTATCAGGCCGGAGGCGGAATTGTACTGGATTCAGATCCGGAAATGGAACTTCAGGAAGTCAACAATAAAATAGCTGCTTTGCGAAAAGCATTACAATTAGCAGAAACGTTATGATCAGACCATTAGAATACTGTGTCAATACCCAACATATCAATGTTTCAATCGACACCATCGACAACCGCATCGTTGAATTGCTAGCCCTACGGAAAGCATATCTTCATAAGGCAAAAGTATTGCAGGATGATACAGATAACGAGCAGCATATTATTAAAAATATCAGCAGCAATCAGGTGACACTGGCAAAGAGATTCGATCTGCCAATAGAATTTGTCCAGGCGATATTTCAGGAAATAGATAATTACTTTAATCAGGACTATACAACAAGAGGTTATGAGCAACAATAAAATCGTTGTCATTGACAATTACGATTCATTCACCTATAATTTGGTTCATTTGCTCCAGGAACTGGGACAGGACTATGTGGTGTTGAGAAATGATAAATTCAAACTGGAAGAGCTGGAAGCATTCGATAAAATCCTCCTTTCCCCAGGTCCGGGGATTCCTGAAGAGGCGGGCTTACTGCTTGATGTGATCCGCACCTATGCGCCACACAAAAGTATATTAGGCATCTGCCTGGGCCAGCAGGCAATCGCCGAAGTATTTGGCGGTACCTTATTTAACATGGAAAAACCATTGCATGGTGTCGCAACGGACATTATCGTAACCGATGAATCCGAAAAGCTATTTCAGGATTTTCCGAAAGATTCTAAAATAGGGCGCTACCATTCATGGGCAGTAAACAAGGATACATTGCCGAATACACTTAAAGTTACGGCTGTGGACGAGAATGGCATCATCATGGCACTGACACATACGGAGTATGATGTACGTGGAATGCAGTTCCATCCGGAATCAGTACTGACAACAAATGGAAAAAAATTAATTGAAAACTGGTTGTTTCAACACTAATATCTAAATACTACAAATGACTATACTGGATAAAATCATTGAACGAAAAAGAATAGAAGTAGAAAAAGCGAAAGCCTTAGTTCCATTCGAAGAGCTGTTGAACTATCCCTATTTCAACGTAGCCTGTCTTTCGTTACGGGAATCTATATTAGATCCTGAAAAAACAGGAATTATAGCTGAATATAAACGAGCGTCTCCCTCAAAAGGAGATATCAACAGTACAGCAAAGGTCGAAGATGTTGTCAAGGCTTATGAAGAAGCTGGTGCCTCGGCGGTATCTGTGCTGACCGATGGGGAGTTTTTCAAGGGCAATCTGGAAGATCTTTCCAAAGCAAGGGAAGCAATTAACATCCCTATTTTGCGCAAAGAATTCATTGTGGACAAATATCAGATTACTGAGGCCAAGGCTTATGGTGCTGATGTTATCCTTTTAATAGCAGCATGTCTAAAAAAAGAAGAAGTGCAGGAATTTGCTGCTTATGCTCATCAATTGGGCCTTAATGTTTTGCTTGAAGTACACAACGAACAGGAACTGTTGGATAATCTTTTTGACGACATTGATGCCATCGGTGTCAATAACAGAAACCTAAAAGATTTCACCGTCGATCTACAACATTCGTATGATCTTTTGGATAAGATTCCATCCGAATACATCAAAGTGTCTGAAAGTGGCATCTCCGATCCCAAGACGATTAAAGCATTAAAAAAGGCTGGTTTCCAAAGCTTTTTAATCGGTGAAAATTTTATGAAAACCACAGATCCGGGGAAAGCGATCAAGGATTTCGTAAAAGAAATTTAGAAATTATTTAAAACGAATCTAAATAAGCCTATCTTTGCGTCAGAACAGCGAACTGGTATTTTGGAAAAAGAGTTTTTTATTATAGATAAAGCAGGTTTTGAGCAAATATATCTTCAACACTGGGAAGGTATGTTTGCCTTTTGCCTGAGCAGCATCAAAGATGAAGAACATTCCAAGGAAATTGTACAGGATGTTTTCAAATCACTCTGGGAACGGCGTGATGAACTTCGTCTCATCGAGGTTGAACGGTATCTGATCAGATCAGTAAAACTCAAAACATTTGAATACATTCGCAATAAAGTATCGCGGCAGCAACACCTGGACAACATTTCAAATACAAGAGAAGAGCATTACGTAGATAATTCGCTGATCGCTGATGAACTGGCCAAGAAAATATCAAATCTGATCGATACTCTGCCCAAACAATGTAAAAATGTCTTCCGCATGAGCAGAGAACAGGGGCTCACCAACAAGGAAATTGCACATAAGCTCTATATTTCAGAAAGAGCGGTAGAATATCATATTTCACGAGCATTAAAAACATTAAAAACAGAACTAACGGAATATATATCCTAAATTTAGCTATACAAAAGAAATCCTGTACTTTTGTCAGGAAGTATATCATATGAAAATAGACCATAAACTCATAGAGAAATATCATTTAGGCCAATGCTCTCCCGCAGAACAACTTCTTGTGGAAGAATGGTTATTGGATGATACCCTCGAGTCGGATCCCTTGTCTATTTCCATTGCTAAAAAAACAAAATTAGAAACGGATATCTGGGCCGAGCTGAGCAGCCATATTGATCGATCCGAAGTCCCAACAATAGTTCCTCCTAAAAAATATGGCTTTAAATATATTGGAATAGCCGCCAGTATTGTATTTTTAATCGGTTTTGGTTTTTATCAATTTAGTAAGGATGCCGAAAAAGCTTCCGCCATCTTTGATAACGGAACAAGTGCTGGACTGAAGTATATTAACCAGCATAGTTATAATATCATCTTGGGTAAAAATGCAAGGGCAGAGATCAATACGGATACCGGGGAATTCAAAACTTCAGGCAATATGATGTTCATACCCAAAAAAAACTTTGCCTTTAGCTTTTCTGGAACAGATAAAAAGAAGGAGTTCAAACATGGGGAAACATATTTTGTATTAAAACCACAAAAAAATGGCAAGCAAGTAATAATCTCCAAATCGGAACTTACCTTTTTAGCTCCTACCATCCAACACGAACTGAAAATACAATTTAATATCATCTAAATAAGAAGAACCTCAATTAGTCCATACACTCATGCTCTCCAACCGCTTCACGCTATTCTTATCCTTGTTATTACTCCATTTGGTAATAAGCTGTGGAACAGATGACGGAGAACAAAATGCAGCCGGAAAGTACAGTCTTTATACGATGAATAAGGATCTCAGCAATACCATCCTGACGACAAATACGGTGGATAGCGGGAATCTGACAATTTCGAAAAATGGAATCGACGTTTCTACAAAACTTTTTGATAGAAGCATCATCGTCAAAGACAAGCATTTTTATTTTTTGAGGGCAGGGAAATTCAGAAAATATATACTTGAACCAAACGGGTTAAAGGAAATTGCTCAATTGGATATGCAGGACCGGCATATTGAAAACATCAGCTGGATCCATCAGGATACATTACTCTTATTCACTTCGGACAACAAAACAAATCGTCGGCTATGGATCTATAAAATTGCCGTCCATGATTTCAAAATCAACCAACAGCAAGAGATAAAATTACCGCCGGCCGCAGCGGATTTTAAGATCCTTTCTGTGGGTTTTGGTACGATACATCAACAGCAATTGCTGGTCGGTTATACGTTTAATAAAGTAATCAACGAAACTGACTTCACCACAATAGACACCTTCTATGTCGCAACATTGGATAAGGCGACTTTACGATTGAAAAATATACAAAAAGATATACGATCCACTTACCCCGGTGGAGTTAATACGGTACAGTCTTACAGCTTTCATGACGAAAATGGGAACTTCTATTTTATGTCCTGCCCGGGCATAGCGCTGGGCAACAGTCCGTCGAAACCTACCGCAATTTTCAGAATTGACAGCAATTCTACCCATATCAACCCTACCTATTTCCTAAATTTAACAGCCAAAACGCACAATCATGCTTATGGCATGTGGTATTTGGGTAACAATCAAGCGATCGTGCGTAGTGAACGTAGAGACCGCTACACAGACTTTAGCGATCATCATTCCACCTATCAATTTGAGTACTATGTAGTCGATCTTATCCGCCAAACTACTAAAAAATTAAATCTTCCTTTCGACAAGGGAACGCGTAAAGAATCCGTTCTCGTTGAAAATGGGAAAGCCTATATCACCATAGACGACGCAAAGGATCAGCATCAAGTTTGGGTCTATGATATCACATCAAAAAATATTCAGGTTGGTCTTACCCTAGATCAAGCGACCGATTTTATTGTCAGAATAGACCGATTAAACTAAATTTTCGACTGATATTCAGCTTATTAAAAAATAATATCATTTATTTACTTTTTTGACCTTCGGTAAATTTAGAGTTACGCTACTTTTCTATGTGTAATTAATCTAAATAAAATAATGTCAAAATTTAAAATAATATGGTTAATCGTATTCTTAATCATATCTCAATCTTCTTTTGCCCAACAAGTAGCTGAACTCAAAGGTAAGATTGTGACAGCTTCCAATGAACCAATTGAAGGAGCTTCCATTACATTTAGAGAAATCAAGCAGGGCGCAAAAGCTGATCAAGATGGAAACTTTACAATAAAGGGGATTCCATTTGGAATATACCAGATCAATATCTCTGCTGTTGGTTATAAAACTTTACAAAGAAAGTTTAGAATTAATCAAGAACATGAAATCCTCAGAGAAATACAGCTGACCGCAAAAAATAATGGGTTAGAAGAAGTAAAAATTAACGGAAAAACAGCAGGTAAAAAAATAAAAGATTCCGGTTTTAATGTCAACGTCATTGAAACAAAGCAATATGCAAATACCAATTCCGATGTCAACCAAATTCTAAACAGAAGCACAGGGGTAAAAATTAGAGAACAAGGAGGACTAGGATCAAAATATTCCTTTTCGCTGAACGGACTATCGGGAAATAACATCAAATTTTTTATTGACGGCGTGCCAATTGAATCTTTCGGAAGCGGTATGAGCCTAAACAATATGCCGGTCAATATTGCGGAACGAATCGAGGTTTACAAAGGTGTTGTGCCTGCCCATCTAGGCTCAGACGCTCTTGGAGGAGCAATCAATATCGTGACCAACCGTGATTACAAAAAATCTTTGGATGTGAGTTACAGCATCGGCTCATTCAACACGCACCGAGCAGCGCTGAGTGCTGGATATAAACATCCAAAAAATGGACTAATGGTCAACCTTAATAGTTATTACAACTTTTCAAACAATAACTATTTAATGAAAACCAATCCTAAGGCAGGAGTCTACATACTTGCTCCCGTAGATGCCTCGAGATTTGACACATTACAATCCGCAAGACGCTTTCATGACGATTATCGCTCATTCATGACCCAGGTCGAGGTTGGTGTGAGCAACAAAAAATGGGCCGATATCGCTGTTTTAGGATTAACCTATAACGATGTCTACGATCAACAGCAGACTGCGGCAACACAGGAACGGGTCTTAGGGCAAGTATTTAGTAAAAATCATACATTAACACCCAGTTTAAGGTATAGAAAAGACAAACTCTTCTTTGAGAATCTATCAGCCACTGTATACGCCAACTATTCAAGGGGTGAGAATGTGATCACCGATACGAGTTCACGGACTTATTATTTCTGGAATGGCCTTCCTACGGAATATAGTCCCACGGCTGGTGAACTTAATAGCTATAAATCAATTATTCACCAAAAGATCAACAATAGTTTTTCTCAGCTTAACCTGAACTATAAACTGGCGGCGCAACATCTCATCAATTTCAATTATAATTTAAACACCAATAAACGCGAAAATTATAATGAAATAGACCCCTACAATGATTTTTATAATATTACCAATCAAATCATCCGCACTAATGCTGGATTAAATTATCAGCAATTTTTATGGAAGGAAAAAATCAACAACTCGTTTTTCATAAAAGAATATGGACTATCAGGCAAAACCAATACTTCAGAAAAAACGTCGAAAAATTACTTAGGTTATGGGGCAGTAACAAATATCAGATTTGGAAGTAGTTACGGAATAAAATTATCGTATGAGCATGCTTATCAATTACCATCCTTTACACAACTCTTCGGAGATGGACTCAATATAATGCCGAATGAGAAATTAAGGCCGGCCAACAGCGACAATTACAATTTAAACCTCTACTACATTACAGCCTTTGGAAATCATCGTCTAAACTTTGATGCTTCCACCTACTATAGAAATGTAAAAGACTATATCATCAGTAAAATGTATGATACACCGCAAGGACAAAAACAGTTAGCCGAGAATGAAGGTGGAGTGAAGGTGAATGGAGTCGATTTTGAGATTAAATATGGTTACAAATCAGATTTTATGGCGGTATTCAATATGAGTTATTATAATGCTGTCGATCGCGAGCGCTTTGATAATAACAACAGAGAAAAAATTACCTACAAAAACCGTACACCGAATGAACCTTGGCTATTCGGGAATCTGGATATCAGTTACGGCCGAAACAATTTATTTGATAAAAAAGATAATCGAATACAGTTAAACTATTATTTGCAGTTTATCAACAACTATTCACTAAGCTGGTCCAAATTAGCTGAAAAATCGACAAAAGATTACATCCCAGCACAATGGTTGCACAACATCGCCGCAACCTATTCTTTCAATAATAATCAGTACAACATCACTATCGAAGGGAAAAACCTGACCGATCAAATTGCGTATGATATTTTCAAGCAACAGCGCCCCGGGCGTTCGGTGTATCTAAAACTGCGTTATCTGATCCAATCCACACATTAAAAAATAAATTAAAATTTCATATTATGTTAAAATCAATCACAAAAAGTGTAGGTCTGGTCGCTCTGGCTGGCATGACACTTATGAGCTGTAGCAAATCAAATCCAGATCCTGCCGAACCAACAGATCCCACTGAAGAGGTAGGTGGAAACTTTGCAATTAAGTTTAGTACAGACAATGGATCTTTTATGCTTCCGGTAAAAGACTTAATGTCCGGCACAATATCTCCAGTAGGGGCAGGTACAGATGTTACAAGCATGTTTCCATGGGAAGAAAATGTGATTCAAAAAGGGAAATATTTTTATTCAATCGATCCAAACGCTTCTAAATTTGGTAAATATGCATTTGAAAACGGTGTACTAAAGACTATTCAAGTTATCCCTTTTACCAAATTAACCACTTTGTATATCGGTTGGCATAGCTGGTTAGATGATGACCGTCTAGCTGTAGGCCCACGTAATAGCAATGAATATGCTATTATCAACACCAAAACAATGACTGTAGAGGCAAATGGATCAATAACTTCTGAAAACGATATCCCAAAAGATCACAGTATGCGTATTTACGCATTTCTTCCCCAAGGAAATAAGGTCGTATTAGGCTATTGCTTGTACAATAATGTCACTAAAGTGAGTTATGACGTCACGTACACAGGCGCTGTTGATTACCCTTCTTTTAAGAATTTCAAAAAAACAGGTGAGGACAATCGTTCAGCACCAGTAGGCCCTGTAAGAAATGGCTATTTCCATAAATTCAAAGAAAACGGTTATACATATCTCCAGACATACACGATGCCAGCACTAGGTGGCGGTAAAAATATGCCTACTGGATTCTATCGTATCAAAGATGGTGACGACAAATTAGATCCCAACTACTTCTTTAACATCAGTCAATACCAAGCTGGTGACAACCAACTGGGCGTTGCATATCTAGGTAATGGAAAAGCTTTGCTCATCAGTGCCCATGACACAAAAAACAATGTTAAAGAATGGAATGATTGGTGGTATGCTGCAATGTGGGAATACCTAATTGTCGATGTAAATTCTCAAAAAGTAATCAAAAAGCTAGATTTTCCATTGGTAAGTAATTCCCGTTCAGCCGTTGTCGTAAATGGTAAGGCATATATTGCGGTGAATGATCCCAAAGCGGATGCCATCTACATCTGGGAATATAATCCCACGACGGACAAATTAACAAAAGGGGCGAAAGTACTTGGCGGTGATGCTGATACACCAATGATCTATAATTTAGATTAATCGCCTTTTCAATAGGGCAACGCTTATTGCCCTATTGAATATATTTTAAATCTCTCCAATATTTAATACTATTATGCTCAGTAAAATTAATGCCTGGTTGCACCTCTGGCTAGGTTTGGCAGCGGGTATACCCGTTATCATCTTAGGAATTACAGGCTGCGTACTTGTCTTTGAACATGATATCAAAGAATTGACTACAAACTATATTCAGGTCGCACCGCAAAAACCAGCAGAACAGCTTCCACCCTCTGCGATCTATAAATCTGTTAAGGCTGCACTTCCCAATTATGAAATTGGGAGCTCCTGGTATTACGGACTGGACAAGTCGGTCAAAGTAAGCTTAGACCATTCCGATAGTCTGGTCTATGTAAACCCTTATACAGCCGAAGTCCTGGCCATTGTCAATCATGAGGATTTTTTCCATTTCATGGATGAGGGGCACCGTCATCTTTGGATGCCTGTAAAAATAGGCCGACAGGTCGTTGGCTGGAGCACCTTCATTTTTTTTATACTGCTGATCACAGGCTTGATATTATGGTGGCCGAAGAAATGGAACCGTAGATCCAGAGAACAAAGTTTCACCGTCAAGTGGAAAGCAAAATTCAAACGTGTTAATTATGACCTCCATAACGTATTGGGCTTTTATACACTAACAATCGCATTGGTCATGTGCTTTACAGGACTAATTATGAGTTTTCCCTGGATCCGAAGTTCTGTCGTCTGGGTGACGGGAGGCTACCCCAACAAACCGAAGACGGAAAAGAATAATAAACCTGAGCTTCCGGACCAACCGCTAAATGATGCGCTGGTAGTGGCGGATCAAATCTGGTATAAAGTACGTCATGAGTATGCAAAATTCAATAAGGAAGCTGTCATCGTACACTATCCTGAAAAGGAAGACAAAACGGTATATGCCTGCACGGATATGGCCAACGGAAGCTGGAGAGATCTTACTTTTGACCGTTATACCTTGGAATTAAGCGGACGCAAGCAGGGACCAATTGATGAAGCCAATACCGCGGAATGGCTCATGCGCTCCAATTATGCCCTGCATACCGGTTTTATAGGTGGGATGACCACCAAAATCATTTACTTTATTGCCTCACTTATCTGTGCCACATTACCCATAACGGGATTCTACATCTGGTGGGGAAAGAAAAAAAAGCCAACAAAAAAAGCAAGACGTACACAATTAGCAACAACTTAATCACATCACCATGCCTTATATCCTCCGTTATCTCTTAAGTCTCCTTTGGGTCTGTACTTTATTTTCGAGCCAGGCCCAAAAAACAAATCATATCAAAGGACAGACGGTGGGCGAAGATAAACAGGCCATTCCTTATGTAAGTATTTTGCTTTATCGCGTCAAAGATGGCACCCTAGCTAGTACGGCAGCCTCAGATAGTACCGGAAATTTCAGGTTCACTAACTTAAAAGCCGGCACCTATTTTATTAAAGTCAAAAGTCTTACACACCAGGATACTTTCAGTCCTCACTTCAGGCTGGAGGAACATTTTGACGAATATGATCTTGGCAAGATCCTCTTATTACAAAACAATGCTTATCTCGCAGAGGTAGTCGTCGAAAGAAAAAAACAATTTATCGAACAGCAACAGGACAAGCTGGTTTTCAATATTGAAAACTCAACGCTCGCGGACGGCAACAACGGACTGGAATTACTCAGCAAGATTCCGGGCGTCGCGGTCGACGAAAGTGGCTCGCTAAGTATTAAAGGTAAATCTGGAGCGACGGTCATGATCAATGGAAAAATTACATACCTGTCTGCCGATCAATTGGCCAATCTCCTGCGAAGCACCTCCTCAATGGATATCAATAAAATCGAGGTTATGTCCAATCCAAATGCAAAACAGGACGCCGCTGGATCCGCAGGTATCATCAACATTGTATTAAAGAAAGGACTCAAACAGGGGTTTAATGGTTCCGTATCAGCTAATGCCGGTGCCGGTAGAGGAGCACATCTTGGCGGAAGTTTAAACCTCAATTACCGTACAGAAAAAATTAATGTATTTGGAATTTATAATCAGTATTTCCAGAATCTGGAATACTATAACTCGCTTACACGTTATTTTTATACCGACCGCGGATCCGATCCTGATTCTTATTCGCAGCAGGAAAACACCATTCAGCCCAAACTCCGATCTAATAATTTTAGAGTCGGCATGGACTACAGCATAAATTCCAAACAGACGATAGGCTTCTTAATTAACGGAGGATTTGGAAAATATCCGAAGTACGAACCCACCACGAATAGTCTCAGGAATTTTAATACCGATAATTTAATATCGGCATCCACTACCGTCACCGAAGGCAAGGAGCGCTGGCGAGATATGCTGTACAACTTCAATTATAATTTAAAGCTTAATGATAAAGGTCATGAACTAAAACTAGATCTTGATTTCGTTGACCATTATTCAAAAATGGATCAGCAGCTGAATACGGCATATCACAATGTGGGACCTTCAACATCGCTTGCAAATTCCTCAAGAATCGGTGATATCCCCTCAGACAATCAGGTTTATGTTGCCAAACTGGATTATACACTTCCGCTTCCAAAGGAGTACAAACTCGAAGCTGGCTGGAAGAGCAGTGATGTGCGCACTGAAAACGATCTACATTATGATACATTACAAAATGATCAATATGTTCCGGATCTGGGCACAAGTAATCACTTTATCTACAAAGAGACTATCCATGCGGGCTATGTAAATCTTTCAAAAAGCTGGCATAAGTTTTCAACGCAATTAGGCATTCGGGGAGAATACACCCGTACACGTAGTCATCAGATCACATTGAACGAACAATTTGAAAGATCCTATTTCAAATTATTCCCGGCAGCGTTTTTAACTTATACAGCCAATGACAATCATAAAGTACAGACCAGTTACAGCTATCGCGTGCAAAGGCCTTCATTTTGGGATTTAAATCCATTCAGGGTATACACAGATCCTTTTTCCTATGCTGAGGGAAATTCGAACTTAAACCCGGCCTATGAACACTCCTTTGAATTAGCTTATACTTACGCAAGCAAATATGTCTTAACGCTGAATTATGCACAGCGGTCAAATGTTGTCAACGGAATATTGGGAAGAGATCCGCTTAACCCATATATTACTTTTGAAAGGCCCGAAAATATAGGCTCTTTTAAAAATTATGGTATCTCTTTTATTGCCCCGACCCAATTGACCAGTTGGTGGTCGGCAACACATTTTGCAAACTATTATCGGAATGAATATGAATTACCACAAGAAGATGAACTGATCATTCGCAAAGGCAATACGTTAAGTCTAAACAGTCAAAATTCATTCAAATTGCCCGAGGGCTGGTCTATTGAACTGGGAGGCAATTATGTATCAGGCTTAACGGTAGGGATCAGTCATATCAAAAGCTATGGACAGGTATATTCCGGCATTCAAAAAAATCTCCTCAATAAAAAAGCGACGCTGAAATTAGTCGTTAACGATATTTTCAGAACTAACAATCGACGATATGAAACTATCTCGCCAACCATAAGGCTCATCGGTAGGTCTAATCCAGACAGTAGAACTGCCATCCTGTCTTTCAGCTACCGTTTCGGTGGTTCTCAGAACGCCACAGCACAGCGCGCTACGGGTTCTGAAGACATAAAAAGTCGACTCTAAACTCATGACAGTTAGCTAACTTTATACTAATACCAAATTTTGTACCTTTGTAAAAAATTATTGAAGATGTCGGTCAAGATTGGTGAAAATATTGATTTGGGTGAATTCCCTTTGTTACTAGCTCCAATGGAGGATGTAAGCGACCCGCCGTTTCGCTATGTATGCAAACAGAATGGTGTTGATTTAATGTATACTGAATTTATTTCTTCAGAGGGACTAATCCGTGATGCAGCTAAATCTGTTCAAAAGCTCGATATTTTTGAATATGAACGGCCTATCGGTATCCAGATATTCGGTGGAGATATTGAAAGTATGCGTCAATCAGCTGAAATCTGCACAAAAGCAAATCCAAATCTCATCGATATCAATTACGGTTGTCCAGTTAAAAAAGTGGTCTGTAAGGGAGCCGGTTCTTCCCTATTGCAAGACATTGATAAAATGGTTGCAATGACCAAAGCTGTTGTTGAAGCAACTCATCTCCCCGTGACAGTAAAAACACGGCTTGGCTGGGATGATAATACCAAAAATGTATACGAAGTAGCTGAACGGTTGCAAGACGTCGGTATCAAAGCATTAGCGATACATGGCCGGACCCGTGCGCAATTGTACAAAGGTCAGGCTGATTGGTCTATGATCCGTGACATCAAACGCAATCCGCGCATTCAGATTCCAATTTTTGGTAACGGTGATGTGGATTCAGTCGAAAAAGCAGCGGCCTGGAGACAGGAATACGAAGTGGATGGCATTATGATCGGCCGTGCGGCTATTGGTTACCCTTGGATCTTTAGAGAAATCAAGCATTTCTTCCATACAGGCGAGCGCTTGGAGGGGCCTACAATTGCCGAACGCGTTGAGGTTTGTAGAACACACTTAAACAAATCCATTGAATGGAAAGGTGATAAATTAGGGATCTTTGAAATGCGGAGACATTACGCAAATTATTTCAAAGGAATTCCAAATTTCAAAGAATATAGGATGAAACTTGTTAGTCTTCAAAATCAAGCAGATATACTTGAAGTTCTTGATGAGATTGAACATTCGTTCATGCCTGAATTCATCTAAAAAATAACAAAGGCGATAACCTAACAGTTACCGCCTTTGTTTTAATATGAAATTATCTTCTTCGTATTAATTTCATCAGCGCATTCTTTTCAAGGAAAAAAGTAACACCGAGCAGCAGCAATAACATAGCGTTTCCTATCCAAATATTACTATGGAAAACTTGAAAGCTCAACCACGAAATCAACAGCCCTGCTCCGAGATAGACAGCGATCTTGATCATCTTATAGGGTATGGGGTAATACTTCTGGCCCCAGTAAAGTGAAAAAGCGATCATGACTAGATATACTACTGTTGTTGATAAAACAGCCCCAACATAGGAATAAGTTGGGATAAGCCACACATTGAGCATAATTGTAATTAGCGCCCCTATTCCCGAAATGTAAATAGCATAACGTGTATGATCAGTCAATTTATACCAAATCGATAGATTCATATATATTCCAAGTAGCACATAATTGAATAAAAGAATGGGGACAATTTTAAGTCCAGTCCAGTATGTTGCGACCTCTTTTTCATTACCTTCAATAAAATACTTCAGCCAATCCAAATTCACTGTCAAGCCGACCATTGCGATAACCATAAGGATAACAAAATACTCCATGATTAGGGCATAGGTTTTCGATGCGTTCTGGTTTTTTGAATATGAAAAGAAGAACGGTTCGGCCCCTAATCTAAAAGCTGTCACAAATAAGCTTAGGAATACAGACAATTTAGCAACCGCGCCATATATACCCAACTCATCTTTCCCCGCCTTTCCAGGTATCAATTTTAGAAAGAACATTTTGTCTAGATTCTCGTTAATAATAAATGAAATATTGGCGACTAGAATTGGGAAGCTATACTTTAACATTTCATTCATTAATTTTCTATCTAGACTAAATCGGAAAGTTAACAATTCAGGGAGCAATAGGATTAGTGTGACAATACTTGCGAAAAGATTGGAGATAAAGACATAACCGATCCAACCCTCTTTGAACCATGTGCCAGCAAAATCCGCCCAAAATGTATACTTATGTACCCAATCCGGCAAGAACAAAATAAAAAATAGATTTGAAATCACGGTAATACCGATATTAACAAATTTCAATGCACTGTATTTATAAGGTCTGCCTTCTGCCCGTAGCTTTGTAAACGGGACAACGGCCAGCGCATCCGCAACAAGGATAAAAGCAAAATACTTAATGTACTGTTCATATAGATCCACTTCACCCCCATCCGCAAACCATGAAGCGATAGGTCTTGTGAAAACAAATACAGACAACAATAATACTCCTGAGGTAAATAAAGTAATAAAGAAACTATTATTGTAAACTTTATTCTTATTCTGTGGTTCAACTTTCTGTAAATACCGGAAATAAGTTGTTTCCATTCCAAATGCTAGAATAGCATTCAGCATGGACATCCATGCATAAAAATTAGAATAAATTCCATAGACCGCTGCATCCTTAAATTTACGGAGATAGAGCGGGGTCATCAGGAAACCTATCATTCTTGAAACGATAGTAGTCACACCATAAATAACGGTATCGCTGAGAAATTTCTTAATTGTCGACACTGGGCTTTAGGATTGAACTCTTTTAATCACTTCAAAATTAGAAAAGCCTTTCAGTTCGCCTTCCGTAACTTCAACAGCTTCAACATTTGCATCCTCTGGACCTTCCTGGCAGAAGTCCAACAATGAATCAAGGGCAAAATCGTCCCCCTCGGCCTCCATGTAGACAGACCCATCCTTTTGATTGAGCACAAAGCCTTTCACACCGACCTGATCCGCAACAGCTTTGGCCGTCAATCGAAAAAAGACTCCTTGTACTTTACCTCTTATTGAAATATTCAAATGTTTCATAAGAGCAAAAGTACAGAAGTTTTTGTGGAATTAAATACTACGCTAAACGTTTGACTTTAACTTTATCTGTTAAACGCAAGTTTTCCATACCCTCAAGCAGGACAATCCCCGGTTTTTTGCCGATTTCCAAAGATCCATATTCATCCTCAATATTCAATGCAACAGCTCCGTTGATTGTTGCCCATTGGATTGTTTGCAAGAAATCCAAATCTTCGAAATGTTCATGCAATACCTTCAGTTCTTCCAATACCGAAAGTGTATCATTCGACGCTAGGCTATCCGTACCAATCACTAACCGTTGTCCCGCGTTTATAAAGTTTTGAACCTTAGGCAGGTTCCCTTCAATATATAAATTTGCTTTTGGGCACAGGCACCATACAACATCCCGGTCCATTCGTTCTACAAAATCCAGATCTTTTAATGAAGTATAGGTATTATGGACCAACAACAACTTATTCGGATAAGGTAAGTAAGGTAAGTAAGACTGGATGGAGTTTCGGGCTTGCGCTTTAATAGAATCCGCATTCTTTCCGATACTCTTATAGAAATCCAGAAATTCACCTGTTTTGTATCTAAACAATTTATTCTCTTCGTCACTCTCCTGATTATGAATACTAATGATATTAGTCTCAGGCACCGATTTTTTAAATTTCTTAAAAAGAACTTTCGAACACGAATAAGGTGCATGTGGCGTAATAGACACATGGCCATTTCTAAATTCTTGTGTTAAAGACTTGGCTTCTTTAAGTTTAAAATCAGCTTCTTCAGGTTCAACCCCAATGACCTCCACAAAGGTATGATAAAGTATTTTTGAATCTTCCTTCAGTTTAGAAGAATTGTCCGTATTTGCATGGTCTCCCACCACTACGATCCCATTTTCATACATCTCTTTATCCGCTTTCGACATCGCATCATCCATTTTCTTCATAGATGCACTACGTGAAGTCATGACTTGGCTAAGGAAATTGGGAAGACCGGTACCTTTAGCGACCACGCCTTTCATATGTGACAATTCAAGATGGCAATGGGCATTGATAAAACCCGGAATAATTACTCCCTCATACCGCTCGATTTTGACTTTATCAGTCTGTGTGAATGAAGTAGGGTCATAGATGCCTTGAATTACCCCCTCCTCGTCTACCGCTACAATACCATCTTTTATAGGCATTGAGGTAATCGGTAGAATATAATTTGCGCTTAAATACTTTAACATTTTATCTCCTCACTCTCAAATTAATAACTAAAAATTTTTGACCGAATATAAATACATACTAACAGTAGAAAATTCTATACCAAGGTACCTAAAAAGAACAACAAACACCAAAAACAAGCCTAAACGTAAAATTTTAAACCAAAAGGAAATTATTGCATATTTTACAAAAAGTCTACTTTTTGTAAAAAACACCATCTTTATATATCATTCCGATTTTAATTTATATATTCGCAACGTCGATTAGGGGTGCCTTGTTTTGTCAGAAACACAAATAAAGGCTGAGATCATACCCAACAGATTAAGTTCTGTGCACCTGATCCAGGTAATGCTGGCGGAGGGAGAGGTTAGTTAAATAAAACGGTCATGGTGACCCCTTGCCATGATTTGTTTAACTTAAACAAAATACATCAACATGATCAAATTTTTGATTTGTAGCGTTTTAGCTACTTCTTTAAGCCAAATTGCTGTTGCCCAGCACAATTTGACGATTAAAACCGTAGATAAGGATACACAAAGGCCGCTACAGAATGCATCGGTATCCATAGACGGACAGACTTCATTTACAACCAAATCTGACAGAGATGGCCTGATCAAATTATATAATATCGCAGATGGAAAACATGCCATTCAGGTCTCGTTTGTCGGATATCAAACCTGGACCCAAAACCTAAACCTCCAACGGGATATGGAATTGACCGTTCAGCTCGATCCAAAAACAATTCGTACCGAAGAGGTTCTTGTGGTATCCACCAGAGCTAAAAAGAATGCACCGACCACATTCAGGAACATCTCAAAAGAAGAGATTTCTAAGAATAATCTGGGACAGGACATCCCCTATCTCTTGAATCAAACACCTTCTGTTCAGGTAAACTCCGATGCAGGAGCCGGCATAGGATATACAAACATGACGATCCGTGGATCTGACAACCAGCGGATCAATGTAACCCTTAATGGTATTCCATTAAATGATGCCGAAAGCATGGGTTCATTCTTTGTCAACCTCCCTGACTTCGCCTCATCCACAGAAAGCATCCAGGTACAGCGGGGAATCGGAACATCTACCAACGGGGCCGGATCCTTCGGAGCTTCCCTGAATATTCAATCAAATACATTAGCAGAGAAACCTTATGCCGAGCTCAATAATTCATTCGGGTCTTATAATACCTGGAAAAATACAGTAAAACTCGGAACCGGTTTGATCGATGACAAGTTTGCTTTCAATGCCCGCTTATCCAGGATCAGCAGTAATGGTTATATCGAAAGAGGTACCTCAGACCTACAGTCCTTCTATATCGATGGAGGTTATTATGGCAAAAAACACACCTTAAAAGGAATCGTATTCTGGGGAAAGGAAAAGACCTACCAAGCCTGGAACGGCGTCCCGGAACCTTTGATCACGGGTGATAGATCTCGCATGGATGATTACGCTGACAATGGATTATACGTATCAGGCACAGAAAAAGATCGCTTTATGAATGCAGGAAGAAACTATAACCTATATACCTATAAAAACCAAACGGACAACTATACGCAGAAGCATCACCAGATTCACTATACCAATATCCTCAATGACAAGCTCACACTGAATACCGCACTACATTATACACGAGGCTATGGCTATTATGAGGAGATGAGACCCGGTGATAAATTAAGTAAATATGGTTTGCCTGATGTCATCCTCGGTAGTGATACCATAAAAAAAACAGATCTAGTCCGCAGAAGATGGTTAGATAATTATTTCTATGGTATGACCTACGCATTGAATTACAAACCGAATGACCAACTTGAAATTACCTGGGGTGGAGCATACAATCAATATCGGGGAAAACATTACGGTGAAGTAATCTGGGCACAGTACGCTTCCAACGGATTTATAGACGACAAATATTACTTCGGAAAATCGCAGAAAAATGACTTCAGCAACTTCCTAAAGGTAGATTACAAATTGGATAAATGGATCTTAATGGCCGACGTCCAGTACAGAAATGTAGACTATCACATGTATGGGGACGATGATAAGGTCAAAAACTATAATTACCACCCAAAATTCAATTTTCTAAATCCCAAAGCAGGAGCAACTTATCTGTTAAATGACCATGCAAATGTCTATGCTTCCTACGCTTTCGCGCAAAAGGAACCCGTCCGAAAAGATTTCATAGAGAAAAACAGCAAACTTCCGGATCCAACGCCAGAAAAAATGCAGGACATTGAAATTGGGTATAGATTCACCAATACCAAATTCAATATTGGATTAAATGGATACGGGATGTTTTATAAAGACCAGTTGATTCCAACAGGCGAGATCAGTGATACCGGTGCTCCCATCCGACAAAATGTGAAAGACAGTTATCGCATCGGGCTGGAATTTGACGGAGCCTGGAACATCAGCAAGCAATTGAGCTGGAAGGCGACAGCCAGCTTTAGTCAAAACAGAATTAAGAATTTTGAAGAAATTGTGAAAGATATAAACGGTGTCAGCCCCGATACCAAAATTTTCTATCCAAAGACAGATATTGCCCTGTCTCCAAATACGATTATATCCAGCAATTTTTCTTATAGCCCTATTGAGCCGCTCACATTTTCATTGCTGTCAAAATACGTAGGACGACAATACCTCGACAACTCATCCACAGAAGAAAGAAGCATTTCCTCTTATTTTGTCAACAATTTGCTGGCAAACTATAATTTTACGGCTTTAGGCATCAAAAACATTAGTGCGACTTTACAGGTCAACAATGTCCTCAACGAAAAGTATGAAACCAATGGCTACACCTTTGGTGGAATGGACGGAGATACCAGAAAATATTACAATTTCTACTTCCCACAGGCACCTACAAATTTTATGTTAGGCCTGAATATCAAATTCTAAAGTTAGGATCCTATATATTAAGGGCCGTCTTGTCTTAAATAGATAAGACGGCTCTTTATTTTGGCAGCAATAAATGTTAGATTGGATCGTGTTTGACGATGGGAATTTTTAACTTTGGTTTTATACTTTTTATTATGCGTGCAGTAATACAACGGGTAAAACATGCTTCCTGTACAGTGGACGACCAGATCACCGGGCAGATTCAAAAAGGTTTGGTGATCCTATTGGGAATAGAAGAAGCCGATACAATTGAAGACTTAAAATGGCTGGGACAAAAGTTCGTTAACCTACGGATTTTTGAAGACGAGCAGGGACTAATGAATAAATCCATACAGGATATCGGCGGTAATATCTTACTGATTTCCCAGTTCACCTTATTCGCTCAGACAAAAAAGGGAAATCGGCCTTCGTTTATTCGGGCAGCCAAACCTAATACCGCCAAACCGCTTTATGAAGAAATGGCCAAATTACTTTCCCAACTGATCGATCAGCCTGTTCAGCTCGGCTTATTTGGGGCTGACATGAAAATCAATCTATTGAACGATGGTCCCGTTACTATCATTATGGATACAAAAGATAAGGACAATTTTTAAACTACTTAATCCGAAAAAATGACAATCAAAGAAGCACAGGAAGT
Organism: Sphingobacterium athyrii; assembly: GCF_003071065.1. Lineage (GTDB taxonomy): Bacteria > Bacteroidota > Bacteroidia > Sphingobacteriales > Sphingobacteriaceae > Sphingobacterium > Sphingobacterium athyrii. The sequence continues at coordinate 204,906 of NZ_QCXX01000008.1, forward strand.
AATTGATAAATGGATCAATACAACGGGGATACGCTATTTCAATGAGCTGACAAATACAGCCATGCTCATGGAAGAAGTTGGCGAAGTCGCCCGGATCATGGCCAGACAGTACGGCGAACAGTCTTTCAAAAAATCAGATAAAGAGGTTAATCTGGCTGATGAGATGGCAGATGTATTGTTTGTCTTAATGTGTCTTGCAAATCAAACGGGTATAGACCTGACCGATGCACTGGAAAAGAACCTTCAAAAGAAATCCATTCGGGATGCAGACCGTCATAAAAACAATGAAAAATTAAAATAACACCTTTGTGTTCCATCGGTGTCCAAGGTTTAATATTAATCTTACGCACAATTTTAGAGCAGATATTATGAATAAACTATTTATTTATTCGCTAGTAGGAAGTTTACTATTCGCTTCGTGTTCCAGTACCCGCAGGCAGTTTGGTTCACATAGGACCAGCCCTGCCACATTCAACAAAGCTGCTGTAGTCACTGCCCACCCTCTGGCCTCCGAAGTCGGATTAATGATTCTGAAAAAGGGCGGAAATGCAGTTGATGCTGCTGTCGCCGTACAGTTTGCTCTTGCTGTTGTCTATCCCAATGCAGGCAATATCGGTGGTGGTGGATTTATGCTATACCGCAATAGTCAAGGTCAATACGATGCCCTGGACTTCCGGGAAACTGCTCCCAAAAAGGCGCACCGGGATATGTATCTGGATGCACAAAAGAATGTTATTCCCGATTTGAGCTTATACAGTCAGCTGGCATCCGGTGTGCCCGGTTCTGTTGCCGGAATGTGGGAAGCACATCAAAAATATGGAAAGCTGGATTGGAAAGAATTACTCTTGCCCGCGATAGAACTTGCGCGGAAAGGTTTCAAGATCAGTGAAAGGCAAGCACGCGAGTTTGAAGATCATAAAGAGCGATTTATAAAGCTGAATCCCACTGGTGCCGCAATTATCAAAAATACAACATGGCAAACTGGTGACCTATTTGTACAGGAAGATCTTGCCAATACCATCGAACGAATCGCCAATGAAGGACGCGATGGCTTCTATAAAGGAAAAACGGCTGATATGCTCGTCGCCGAAATGAATAGAGGCAAAGGCATCATTACCCATGAGGATCTAACGAGCTATCAGGCACGCTGGCGTGCCCCGATCGCCTCAAGCTATAGAGGGCACAAGGTTACTTCCATGCCTCCACCATCAAGCGGCGGGACCTCCCTATTGGCTTTATTAAAGTCAGTTGAACAATTCCCGCTTCGGCGCTGGGGCTTTCAGACGGACTCCGCAATACGTGTCATCGTTGAAGCGGAACGTCATGTGTATGCAAATAGGGCAAAGTATTTAGGGGATCCCGATTTTATCAATGTCCCTGTGCAGCAACTGATAGATTCCACGAAAAATGCAGCTAAACTAAATCCGTTTAATTTTCGTCAGGCGACTTTAAGCAAAAACGTCAATGCAGATGTCATTCCGGGTTATGAGAGTGAGCAGACAACCCATTTCAATATTGTTGATGAGCAGGGAAATGCTGTTGCCATCACCACCACACTCAATGATTCCTATGGATCCGGGGTCATCGTGGATGGTGCAGGATTTTTATTGAACAACGAAATGGATGATTTCTCGGTAAAGACCGGCGTACCCAATATGTATGGCTTGACCGGAGAAAAAGCAAATGAAATTCAGCCCGGGAAGAGAATGCTGAGTTCCATGACACCGACCATTTTAGAAAAAGATGGCAAACTATTTATGGTGGTAGGGACACCAGGCGGATCAACGATTATTACCTCCGTTTTCCAGACCATATTAAATGTGATCGACTTTGGTCAAAATGCACAGGCCGCCGTGAGCTCACCCCGCTTTCATCATCAGTGGTTACCTGACCGCATTGATGTGGAGAAAGATGCGATTGATACAACACTTCGAGACAAATTGACAAAGGATGGTTATGTGATAAATCCCCGGGGAACAATAGGACGTGTAGAAAACATTCTTATCCTTCCAAACGGCAAATTGCAGGCCGGTGCCGATCCTCGTGGCGATGATACTGCAAAAGGATATTAAACATCAAAACAAAGGCTCATCTGGAATTCCAGATGAGCCTTTGTTATATATCAGATGGTTGGATGATCTTACATCATTCCACCCATACCACCACCCATCGGAGGAGCACCAGCACCTACAGGGTTTTCTTCAGCCTCGTCAGCCAATACACACTCTGTTGTCAACAACATTGAAGCAACTGAAGCTGCATTTTCCAAAGCAATACGAGATACTTTAGTAGGGTCGATTACACCTGCTGCGATTAAGTTCTCATAACGGTCAGTACGTGCATTATAACCAAAGTCAGCTGTACCTTCTTTTACTTTTTGAACGATCACCGCACCTTCGATACCTGCGTTATTACAGATTTGACGTAAAGGCTCTTCGATAGCACGTTTGATAATGTCAATACCGATTTGCTCATCTTCGTTTTCACCTTTAAGGCTTACCAAAGCTTCAGTAGCACGGATAAATGCAACACCACCACCAGCAACGATACCTTCTTCAACGGCAGCACGAGTTGCATGTAAAGCATCATCAACACGGTCTTTCTTCTCTTTCATTTCTACCTCGGTAGTAGCACCTACGTACAATACGGCAACACCACCTGACAATTTTGCCAAACGCTCTTGTAATTTCTCGCGATCGTAGTCAGAAGTTGTTGTTTCGATTTGTGAACGGATTTGAGCAACGCGAGCTTTGATGTCATCTACGTTACCGCCACCGTTGATAATTGTCGTATTATCTTTGTCAACTTGAACTTTTTCAGCTTGACCCAAATAAGATAATTCCGCATTCTCCAATTTGAAACCTCTTTCTTCAGAGATTACTGTACCACCAGTTAAGATAGCGATATCTTCTAACATTGCTTTACGACGGTCACCAAAACCAGGAGCTTTTACAGCTGCCACTTTCAGTGAACCACGGATTTTATTGACAACTAATGTCGCAAGAGCTTCACCGTCTAAGTCTTCAGCAATGATCAACAATGGTTTACCAGTTTGAACTTGTTTTTCCAAGATAGGCAACAACTCTTTCATGTTGCTGATTTTCTTGTCGTAGATCAAAATGTAAGGGTTATCTAATTCCGCTTCCATTTTGTCAGAGTTCGTAACAAAGTATGGAGATAAATATCCACGGTCAAATTGCATACCTTCTACAGTTTTTACTTCTGTTTCAGTACCTTTTGCTTCTTCAACAGTGATAACACCATCGTTACCAACTTTTTCCATCGCTTGCGCGATCAAAGAACCGATTACCTCGTCGTTATTCGCAGAGATAGCCGCTACTTGTTTGATTTTGTTGTTATCTTGACCAACTTCTTGAGATTGAGATTTCAAGTTGGCAACAACAGCTGCCACAGCTTTGTCAATACCACGTTTTAAATCCATTGGGTTAGCACCTGCTGCTACAGATTTAATACCCGGAGCAACGATTGCTTGTGCCAATACAGTAGCCGTAGTTGTACCATCACCAGCTTGATCAGCAGTTTTGGAAGCAACTTCTTTTACCATTTGAGCACCCATATTTTCTAAAGCATCTTTCAATTCGATTTCCTTCGCAACTGAAACACCATCTTTAGTGATTACCGGTGCACCGAATTTTTTCTCAATAATTACGTTACGTCCTTTTGGACCTAATGTTACTTTAACAGCATTAGCTAAAGTGTCTACACCTTTTTTAAGGGCCTCACGAGCCTCAACGTTATATTTTACTTGTTTTGCCATTTCTTTAGTATTGAGTATTGAGCTATTGGTAGTGAGACTCTAATATGACAAGTCTGCAGCTACAAACCGCCTCAATTTTTTAAATTTAACTTTGTAATTTTGACTTTTGACCTCTTAGATAACAGCGTAAATATCAGACTCACGCATAATTAAATACTCTTTTCCTTCGTAAGTAATTTCAGTACCTGCATATTTACCATATAATACTTTGTCACCTACTTTTACAGTTAACGGCTCGTCAACTTTGCCAGTACCTACAGCAACTACTGTACCTTGAGATGGTTTTTCTTTTGCTGTATCGGGAATATATAACCCTGAAGCTGTTTTTTCTTCTGCTGGAGCAGCTTCTACTACTACTCTATCTCCGATAGGTTTGATACTTAATGCCATAATTAATTTACTTTTTATCTGTTATTGAATTTATTTTTATGTTATAATCGTTATAGACACATCATCTTTTATGCCAATTGTAAATAAGGTGATGTATAAGACAATTTTTCACCGAAAACTTAACATGTCAATAAATAAAAGCGGATTTTGCTGTCACACTGTCACTGTTTGTATGACATCCTTACATAACCATATTCGCCATCCCGACCAGACTTTGATAGGCAAACTGACAAACCCGCGTATAGCAAAAAAGGCCTCGTCTAAATTGTAGACGAGGCCTTTTGAATTTCTTTGTTCGCAACTATTTTTTAGCTTCTTCAGTTGGCTTAGCCGTTGGCGTTTTTTGCTCTGATTGCGCTGGAGCAGCTTGCTCTTGTCCTGCTGGCGCACCTGCAGGTTTCTGTGCCGGCGTACCCAAGTTCAAAGGTCCCTGTTGTTGTGCAGGGGCTTCAATTTGACCACCCAAGCCACCTTTGGATGTACTTGGCGCTGTTCCCATAATGTTAACACCCAAACTAAAAATCATAATGGCGATAACCATGATCCATGTACCTTTTTCCAAGAAGTCTCCTGTACGTTTTACACCCATTAGGTTTGTTCCACCTGAAAAACCAGATGATAAACCGCCACCTTTTGGATTTTGGATTAAAACCAAAAATGCTAAAATAATACTAGCTAATATGATAAGACCAATTAATAATCCTTGCATCTCTTTATGTAATTAATTTAATTTCTTTTCTAATTCTGTTATGCGTGCCGCAAAGTAAGCATTTTTTTCTGGATATTTCAAAACTAATTTTTCGTAAACCTCTATTGCTTTAGGATATAAACCCTGTTCGGTATATATTTTTGCAAGGGTCTCCGTCACCAGTGAATGCTGATCTTCCGAGCTTTTTCTGGCCTTATTCTCCAAATCCAACTTCTCAGCCTGTAGTGGTTGGATCATAGGCTCCTCGCGGATAAATTTCTCGATCACCTCATCCGTTTTGCGCGGAATCTGGAAAGCAATTGTTGTTTTCACCTCATCACTGAGTTTTGCCTCCGGCGATTGCAGATGGAAAATATTCTCCCGAATCTGTTGATCCAATAGCTGGCTATCCAATTTTTCATGAATCTTGGCAATATCATCATTTGACGGTGCCATAGGACCCAAAGGTGACTTTACATAAGGCTGATAGGTTTCAGCATATTCAAGTCGCGTTTTATGCAACCACCACAAGAAACTATAGGGCATGGTATCATCATCATAGACCGAGACACGTTCCTGTGTATCCTTGACTGACTGGATAGCTGTTTCAGAAGATACCGGCTCAGCGATTTCTGGCTCCTCAACTGGGGCGACCTGTTGCTTTGCTTCACGCGAACGAAAATAGTCCTGCGCGACACCTGCTTGGATCAAACGGTCCAATTCATCGGGCTTCTCCGCCACGTTTTCAACTTCAGTTTCCACCACCTCATCTTCGGTCTCAGCCACTACTGTAGCCTCAACATCTTCATCAAGGTCGTCCTCAAGAATTATGATGTCTTCCAATTGGACTTCTTCCCTCGCCACCGTTGGCCTGCTATGCATAAATTCATACAACCAGTTTGGAGACGAAGCATAAAGCAATGTAGACGATAAATTCTGCACAGGTTTGCTTTCACCAAAAACTTTACGCTCATAAATAAATCGTAAACTTTGCGCATACGGATATTTTTCAATCAAGCCTAAAATCACTTCCTCATCAACAGATTCCGGCTGATTGATCGCTCGAAAAAAAAGCTCATTATTCGATAGTGGCATAGTTATATTCATCTTGGGAAAGGATTACCAGTTGGCAAACGCCTTATTATAAATATCCTCTGTCAACATCTGGATAACCTCCTTACCCAAGCTCTCTTCCTGTGCACTCTGAAGATTTCCAGCAAACTCTTTGAAGCGTGTAAAAGGCTGCTCAAAGTCGTCTTTAGGGTTAATCTTATTGTGGTAAGACACTTTAATGGTAATGGTCAATCTATTCATTGCAGCCCGATCCGTCCCTGCTTCAACAGCTGCTGGACTGATCGTATAATCTGTAATGAATCCTTCAAAAGTAGCATCACCATCTTGGTTGACCTGACTTAATCGGGATTGATTTCGAATACGCTCCTTTAATGCCTCCGTAAAATTCTGGCTTAAAGTCGGATAAACCAAAGGTGCAATATTTTCGAAATATTGAATATTGACGGTCTTCATCCCTTCTGGAATAGATCCTCCCGTAAATCCATATTTTACACCACAACTGTTCATGATGAATAGAAAAGTGGTCGTGAGCAAGGTATATAAAATTCTTCTTGACAACATCTGCAAAACCTTAGTCTAAATTTAAGTCTTTAATTTTCCTATACAAAGTCCTTTCGGAAATTCCCAATTCTTGTGCCGCTGCTTTACGTTTGCCGCGGTGTTTTTTCAAGGCCTTCTTGATAAGATCAGATTCCTTATCCACCAAGGACAAAGACTCTTCCACTTCCTGTGCATCTTGCAGATATTCATCCTGCGCGGCAGGATTCTTCAAGACATTTGCCGTATTGTTATTAGGCGAATGTATTGTCAGTGTTGGCGCAATACCATATCCTTCGGCATCAGATTTTATCTGTGGTTCAATTTCCTGATAGAGCTGATTAATATAAGGCGAATTTTGATCGAACGTAGAAGAATCCACGCCCTTCTGGATCAGCTCGACAACGAGTTTTTTGAGATCGACCATATCTTTCTTCATATCGAAAAGCACCTTATAAAGTAAATCTCTTTCTGAGAAATCTTCTTTTGCGCTATTATTTGATGAAACTATGGCCGGTAAACTTGTCCGCGATTCATTTGGCAAATAGTTTTGCAGGGTATGCGCATCAACAACACGTTCTTTCTCTAAAACAGCAATCTGTTCGGCCACATTTTTTAATTGACGCACATTTCCCGGCCAATTATAGTTGCGTAGCATATTTTGAGCATCTTCAGTCAATTGCACTCCGGGAGAGCGGTATTTTTCCGAAAAATCGACAATAAACTTACGAAACAATAAATTGATATCTTCAGGGCGTTCCCTAAGTGAAGGGACACGCAGCGGCACGGTGTTGAGACGGTAATACAAATCTTCCCGAAATTTACCTTTTTGGACAGCTTCAAACATATTGACGTTTGTCGCCGCAACCACACGTACATTCGTTTTCTGAACTTTCGATGATCCTACCCGAATGTACTCTCCAGATTCCAAAACACGTAGTAATCGGGCTTGCGTTCCCAAAGGTAGCTCCCCGACCTCATCCAAGAAAATTGTTCCGCCGTCAACTACTTCAAAATAACCCTTACGTGCTTCGTGAGCACCGGTAAAGGAACCCTTCTCATGGCCAAATAATTCGGAATCTATCGTTCCCTCCGGTATTGCCCCACAATTGACCGCTATAAACGGGCCATGCTTACGGGAACTCAATTGATGGATAATATGCGAAAAAACTTCTTTACCACTACCGCTTTCACCTTGTATTAATACAGAAATATCAGTTGGAGCCACCTGCCGGGCAATGTCTATCGCCCGATTTAACAACGGTGAGTTACCGATGATTCCAAACCTATTTTTTATATCTTGATTATCCATAAATTTCCAGTTGGAAATAAATTTATATTAAGTTTTCTTAATCAACAATTTTACCGAGCAAGGTTGCCGACGTACATGATTCAACAAGCACGTTGACATAATCACCCTGTTTGTAACGAGGATCTATAGGAAATACAACCAAGGCATTTTGATCATTACGACCACAGAAATCAAACTCAGATCGCTTTGAAAAACCCTCTATAAGGACTTTACATACCTTTCCAATAAAGTGTTGGTAACGATATAAGCTATGGTCACGCTGTTTGTTGATCACCTCAGTCAAACGACGTTTTTTGACATCCTCTGGAATATCATCTTCATAACGCTTAGCAGCTAATGTACCTGGTCTTTCCGAATAAGCAAACATATATGCAAAGTCATACTTCACATAATCCATCATCGATAATGTTTCCTGATGTTCTGCTTCGGTTTCTGTACAGAATCCTGTGATAACATCGGTAGAAATCGCACAATCCGGAATAATTTTGCGGATAGCATCTACACGTTCCATATACCACTCCCGATCGTAAGTACGATTCATCAGCTCCAATACCCTGGAATTTCCGGATTGTACTGGGAGATGGATATAATTGCAAATATTTTCATATGATGCGATCGTATGTAAGACCTCATCCGTAATATCTTTTGGGTGTGATGTAGAGAAACGAACCCGTAAAAGCGGGCTGACTTCCGCCACCATAGCCAACAATTTAGCAAAAGTTACCGTCTCAGCAGGAGCTTCACCTTCTGCAACCGTTGCTGTATGCTTATAGGAATCCACATTTTGCCCTAGCAATGTTACTTCTTTATATCCGGCATTGAATAGATCCTGCGCCTCTTTCACAATAGAATGAGGATCACGGCTGCGCTCACGTCCACGGGTAAATGGAACCACACAGAATGAACACATATTGTCACAACCACGCATGATCGAAATAAAGGCTGTCACACCATTTGAATTTAATCGAACCGGATTAATATCGGCATAAGTCTCCTCACGTGACAACAGTACATTCACTGCCTTTGCACCGTCATCGACCTTATCAATTAAATTAGGAAGATCACGATACGCGTCAGGACCTACCACAACATCAACTAATTTTTCTTCTTCAAGAAACTTCGATTTTAAACGCTCAGCCATACAGCCCAGCACACCGACGATCATTCCCGGATTTTTGGTCTTAGCCGCCTCAAATTCTTTCAGTCGATTACGAACACGCTGCTCTGCATTCTCGCGGATTGAACAGGTATTAATAAAGACAACATCTGCTTCCTGATAATTTTTTGTCGTCTCAAAACCTTTATCCAACAAAATAGAAGCAACGATCTCACTATCCGAGAAGTTCATTTGACAACCGTAACTTTCAATGTACAGTTTACGTCCATTACTGATCTTTGGATCCTGTTCCAATAACAATGCCTCACCCTGACGAGATTCGTCGTGTTCCTTAGTTGTATGTGTTAAATCTAGCATAGCTCAATTTTCAAAGACTACAAAGTTAGAAATTAAAATCCATATAATGACAGTTTGTCAGCCAGAAATATGGTTTATACTTTGTCAAATTTTAGCGCTAAATACTCCTGCGCGGTCCAACCGTATTATATTTTCCGATGCGTGGAGATGATACAAAAAAGGCACGGATAAATTTCCGCGCCTATATATTTTGAAACTCAACAAACTTTTTTTTCGAAGCGTTAAACAGCAAAGGATTCCACAGGAAGCAGCTGTTCAGTTCCTTATTGACCAGCTTGTTGTTTTGCTTCTTTCTTCATTTGATCACCAGCAACGATAACGATCTCCACACGACGATTTTGTGCACGTCCTGCTTCTGTATCATTACTTGCAATTGGCTCAGAGAAGTTTCTTCCTTCAGTTTTAATACGTGAAGAAGCCAGTCCTTTGGATACAGCAAACGCACGTACCGCATTTGCACGGTCCAAAGAAACTTTATCATTTGCCGCTAACGTACCTACATTATCTGTATGTCCGATAACCAAAATTTCTGTCCCTTGTTCCTTATTTAAAGTGGTAACCAAGTTAGCGATATTATCTTTTGCAGTGGTTTTCAAATCAGATTTATTGAAATCGAATAAAATACCTGAATCAAACTTCACAACAATACCCTCTGCGGATTGAGTCACTTCAGCACCTTCGACGGTTTTAGAAATCTCAGCAGCTTGTTTATCCATTTTCTTACCAATCAATACACCGGCTGCACCACCAATGGCCGCACCTGCTAATGTACCAATAGCCGTATTACCAGCCTTACCGCCAATTAATGCGCCTAATGCACCACCCGCTACACCACCGATTACACCACCTTTAGTCGTATTATTTGTATTTTGGATTGTAGAACAACTTCCAAATAACATAGCCGAGGTTGCAACAGTCAAACCAAATACAGCTAATTTTCTATTCATTTTCATATCTCTCTAAGACTTTTAATATTCAAACTAAATACTGTCCATGTTAAAATCAAACAAAGTGCCAAAAGCAACCTTTTTCAACTTTTTTGTTACGATACGCTCAAAAAAGCATTACAACACGTTTAAATGAAGACAATCCGCTACAAATAATCCCGATGGCCAATGTTCACAAGAACTAACAGTATGGAAAGGAAATTGTTTTACTTTTCCTGCGTCTTAACTTCGATATCGGGCAACAATGACCCTTTTGGACGGCCCTTTGCTTCGAAATCCTGTAAAGACTGTTGCACATAGTTCATCAAATCATATTGTCCCCAATGCTCGGCGAGATCAAATGAAGGACGATAACGTACCATAAAAGCATCTAAATCGGCACTGTCCAATTTTGTTAATTTCTGGACAGCCGCGCGTGAAAAAATACGGTCGACCTGTAATTCTTCTTTTTCCCGGTCCATAAAACGTCCAAAACGTTTCGCATTTTTTGCTTCCCGTCCAAAAAGATTATAAAGTGCGGTAGCAGGACTTCCTAGATAGGTTCCAAATTTATTTTTCCCCCCATTATAAACTCCCTTTTTGGAGTAGTTTCCCATCGCCTCATTTAGTTCAGCTTCTTTCGACTTCCGTTCTACGATTACTGTCTCAAGCTTTATCCCTTCCTGCATCTCAATATAAAATTCATTCAGGTTTGTCAGCACAGTCTTTACCGGTGAAAATCCGACCTTCGTGAAAGAAAGCGAATCGCCCACAGAAGCGTCAATTGTAAAGACACCAAAAGAATTTGTCAGCGCCGATCTGTTCGTCCGCAAATTTAGCACCACCACATCACCAATTCTATTGGCAGTTCCCTTCCGCATCACCATACCCGACACTTGTTGTATATGTTGCGCCTTTGCTCCGAATGCCGTCAAAAGCAACATCAATATGCCTAAAAACCCTCCTATATGTATGTGTATTCTTCTCATTGGAATATATTGTTATTATCACGCCAAGCTTTAAAACCTCATGTTACACTTAGCGCTTGGGGCTTGTTTACCCACCATGCTCCCAGTCTATTTTGTTAAAAATAGTAATAGTTTGACAATTGTATTGTTAAAAAAGTTTAAATATTCCTTATTTATTTATAGGGGTAAAAGACAAAATTGGCTCCTTCGGCAACAACCACAAACAGGCACATAAAATCCCTAGCAGATTTATAATTCTGGATAAAAGTGGCTTTACGGTCTTCCTGAATAATATCCATTTCGACAAATTCTTCCAAAGTAGAGGCATTGATTGTCCAATTCGTTTCTAGCTCCGTACGGTCCAAGATTACCTCTCCTACCGAAACCTCATGTTGATGTGCCACAAAAATCGGGTAGGAAGAATAGCCTTCCTCAATGATTTCCATCGCAACCTCACGGATTGACTCACTATAAAAATCAAGATCAACCTGCAAACTTTTCAATGGACTCTGCCCAGTAGATTGCGCGGCTTCCTCCCTTGCTCCGCCTGAAAATAAATCCTCTACTTCCATATATATTATGATTTTTTTAGTTCTAATAGAACGACATTTTCTACGTGCTGTGTATGTGGAAACATATCCACCGGCTTAATACGCTTCACGTCGTACTTTTCAGCCAATAAAACTAAATCTCTCGCCTGCGTCGCAGCATTACAACTGACGTAAACAATTCTCGGGGATTCCATCTCCAATAAACGGGCCACAACATCCGCATGCATACCTGCTCGTGGTGGATCGGTAATTACGACATCTGGTTTACCATGCTCAGCAATAAAAGAAGGAATCAACACATCTTTCATATCCCCAGCATAAAACTTCGTATTGTTGATATTATTGATCGCCGAATTTACCTTCGCGTCTTCAATTGCAGTAGGGACATACTCAACTCCGATGACTTCTTTTGCTTTCTTAGCGACAAAGTTTGCTATCGTACCAGCTCCCGTATATAAATCATACACCAGCTCATCTCCTTTTAAATCCGCAAAATCGCGTGTGATCTTATAGAGTTCGTATGCTTGTGCTGAATTGGTCTGATAGAAGGATTTCGGTCCAACCTTATAGCGAAGACCTTCCATTTCCTCATAAATAAAATCACGACCTGCATATACATGAATATCCTGATCAAAGATGGTATCATTACGCTTTTGATTCACGATATATAAAAGCGAGGCAATCTGAGGAAACTTTTCATTGATGAAATTCATCAATAATTCCACCTGACCTTGCTCTGGATAAGCAAAAACCACAATCACCATCATCTCACCAGTAGATGAAATACGGATGATCAGATTGCGTAATACCCCAGTATGCTCTCTTAGATCATAAAAAGTCATTCCTTTGCTTAGCGCAAAGTCCCGTATGGTATTCCGAACCTCATTGGAAGGGTCTTCCTGGAGAAAACAATGATCAATATCCAGAATTTTATCAAATCGCCCCGGCACATGAAAGCCCAAAGCATTCATTTCCAATTGCGACGCATCCTCATCAACAGAGGTCAACCATTTCTTATTGGAAAATGTATATTCTAATTTATTTCTATAATACTCCGTTTGAGTCGATCCCAAAATATCTTCCATGGCGGAAGTATCTACTTTCCCGATACGGGATAAAGCATTGTCAACAGACTGTTGTTTAAATTTTAATTGAGCTTCATAGCTCATGTGCTGCCATTTACAGCCCCCACAGACACCAAAATGCTCACAAAAAGGGTCTACGCGATAAGTAGAAGCTTCCTTCAGGCTCGTCACCCGAGCCTCAGCAAAATTCTTCTTCTTGCGCATTAACTCCACATCGACAACATCACCGGGGACAGCTTTTTCGACAAACAGAACCAGATCTTCGGTTTTCCCCACACCTCTACCTTCTTCGGCAATATCAATGATTGCGATATCTTTCAAGAACTTCTTTTCTTGCGGAATTCTTCTACTCATAGTTCGCAAAAATACAATTTTTTATAATGATTTTTCACTGACCTACATGGTCTTAGAAAAAAGATCTTTTATATAGCGCAATAATCCATTTTGATCAGACAAATTTCCTTTATTATTCGCGGATATGCAGCACTGCTTAAGCCTATAGAAAGGTCTAAATTCAGACATACTTCCTTGAAAAAAAAGAATTAGCAAAAAAGGAAGATTATTTAACAGGAGGATAATGAGCAGCAATAAACAACAGAACCCATAATCAATTAGAGAATCGTTGCCTGAACAAGGTACGGTAGAATCTCCTTTTGAAAAGAAATGAAATTTTTACGTACATCGGCATCCGAAACGGCAGTAAAAGCAAAAGAGAATACAATGCTCTTGCTTGATTTGATCAGAAATGTCAGTTTTTCCTCACTGATCGCTTCATTGATCTTTTCATTCTGGATAAATGTGCTTAAAAGCAAGAATTCCAGATCCTCAGATAGTGTTTTTAGATATTCCTGTGCATTGGCCGACTCACGGATAAATTCCCAGCCAATCAATTCATTGCATGCTGTATAGGTCAGCCGGCTGACACGAAGAATGGTGGAAGCCAAAAAAGAGGCCATATCATCCTCATATTTTGTGGTCTTTAAGATATCCAGCAGACTCGCCCGCAGATAATCCATCAAGATGGCATGCAAGATCATTTCCTTACTATCAAAGTATTTATAAACCGTCGCCTTAGCAATCTTAGCTTTTTTGGCCAACGTGTTTACACTGGTTTTATGATAACCATTTTGACGAAAGAGTTCCCGTGCTGTTCTTTTTATGGATTCAATGATATGATCTGGTTCCATATTCTTCAGATAAGACTAGCACACATCACACTATGCCCAATACCCGGGCCGAATAAGACACACGCAAGGATTGGTAATAGTGTGATGGTTTCAATAGTCTTTATTAGCATTGATTTATATTAATTCAGTCTCAAACTGAGCTAAGAAACGCGTATCATTTTCAGAGAAAAGTCGCAAATCTTTGATCACATATTTAAGATTTGTGATCCGTTCGATGCCCATACCGAAGGCAAAACCAGAATACTTTTTACTGTCGATTCCACAATTATCAAGTACATTCGGATCTACCATGCCGCAACCTAAAATCTCTACCCAACCTGAATATTTACAAAGATTACACCCAGCACCTTTACAGATTGTACATGAGATATCCATCTCCGCAGAAGGTTCTGTAAATGGGAAATACGAAGGGCGGAAACGCACTTTAGTGCCCTCACCATACATTTCTTGAACAAAATGGTACAAAGTCTGCTTCAAATCAGCAAACGAAACATTTTCATCCACATATAATCCTTCTACCTGATGAAAGAAACAATGCGCTCGTGCAGAAATCGCTTCGTTCCGATACACGCGTCCGGGCATAATCGCACGGAAAGGTGGTTTTCCAGCTTCCATGAGTCTAACCTGAACAGAAGATGTATGGGTTCTGAGTGTAATATCGTTACCTTCTTGTTTTTTGATAAAGAATGTGTCTTGCATATCACGCGCCGGATGTTCAGGCGGGAAATTCAACGCGGAGAAATTATGCCAGTCATCTTCAATCTCTGGTCCCTCAGACACGATGAAGCCCAGCTTTTTAAAGATCTCAACAATTTCCTTGCGAACCAATGAGATTGGGTGTCTGGATCCCAATTGAAACCCATTACCCGGCAATGTTAAATCACCCTCCATTTGTTGGGATTTCTGCTTCTCACCGGAACCAAATTTCTCCTGTGCTTCCTTGAATGTATTTTCTGCCAACTGCTTAAATTCATTCAGTACTTTCCCCAAAGTACGTTTTTCTTCAGGAGTAACTGTTTTGAATTCGTCAAAAAGATTTTTTACGATCCCTTTGGAAACCAAAAACTTCAATCTGAAATTTTCTACATCGGCTGAAGAAGATGGCACAAACGCCTTAATTTCTTCAGTATACTGCGTAATTTTATCTTGCAACATAATTACGACAAACATAGCCAAAATTTCTGCCAAAAAGAAATTTTAGCCATCTCTCAAACGGCTTCGAAAACATCCCTGTCTGCAAAATTTCAATTAAGATCAACCAGAATAAACCTGTTTGTAATCAACTCATTGAACATAAAAACACCGGTAAGATGATTTTTTCATCCCTGTCAGAGGCAAGCAAGAGTATACTAAAAATCAAAAAGAGCAGACTTTCATCCGCTCTTTTGCTCATAACTATATAATGTAAAATAATATCCGCTCAATATTCAAAGCTACTTTCGAGTTCGATTAAAATGGAAGCGGATTATCTTCCTGATCATTTTCGGTAAAATCAACTTCGATTTCTTTATCTTCGGCCTTCTGCGCCGGGGTGCTTGCAACATTTCCCGTATTAGCAGTTCCAGCTGGTTCAAAATCCGATTTGCGTCCCAAAAGAGTAAATGTCTCAGCAACCACCTCAGTAGCATAACGTCTGATACCCTCTTTATCTTCGTAGGTACGCGTACGTAATCGACCTTCGATATAGACCAATTTGCCCTTAGTAAGGTATTTTACCGCCACATCTGCCAAACCGCGCCACATGACAATATTGTGCCACTCGGTTTGTTCGACCCGTTTTCCGTCCTTGTTATACGTTTCTGAAGTTGCCAATGGGAAACTGGCAACGGAGACATTGCCTTCTAAATATCGAATTTCGGGGTCTTTTCCAAGGTGTCCCACTAAAATAACTTTGTTAACTCCTGACATAATTTAAAAGCATAAATGGTTAAAAATTGGATCTTTCCAAAAAGGTAAAGATCAACTTGTGTTTAGCTAATTTATCTAAATCTTTTAAAAATACATAATCCCAATTGGATTTTTTTTGTTTTAGACCGCCCTTTAACTGCACTTCAAAGAATGTCGCATAAATATTCTGATGGCTCAGAATATGTTTAGTTTGTTTTTGCAGGAGTTTGATCTCCGCCTTTTCCCCAAAATACCGGACAAATTGCTCATCTATAAGAATCTCCGGTATCGTTAAAGTCCGATCGGACTCGACCAGGGGAAACTCATATAAATTCTGCCAGACATCGCCTTCTCCCCGCTTTGACATCAAAATTTGCGCTTCGTCTTTAAGGATAAAATAATTAAAATACCGTTCTCTGCTGGCCTTGCCCTTAAGTTTAACAGGCAGTCGGTCGACTTCCCCTTGGCGAATGGCATAACATGATGTATTAAACATACAAGTAATACACAAGGGTTGTTTTGGCTTACAATGAGTGGCCCCAAAGTCCATGATAGCTTGATTGTATAACGCCGGATGGTCTTGATCTAAATTCTCCTGAGCGATAGCCGTAAAAATTTTCTTTCCCTCAGTAGAATTGATCGCTGTATCTATTCCATAGTATCTCGATAGCACACGAAACACATTCCCATCCAGTACAGCCTGAGCCTCATTATTGGCAAAAGATGATATTGCGGCAGCTGTATATTCGCCTACACCGGGAAGTTTTAGCAGCGTTTTATAGTCCACGGGAAAAATGCCGTTATATTCGTCACGGACAATTCGTGCAGCCTTATGCATATTTCGTCCCCTTGAATAATAACCTAGTCCCTGCCAAAGGTGTAAAATATCGTCTTCCTCCGCATTGGCAAAGTCAACGACAGTCTCAAACCGTTCCACAAATCGTAAATAGTAGGGCATGCCTTGTTCTACCCGAGTCTGTTGCAGGATAATCTCCGAAAGCCATATCTTATAGGCATCTTTTGTTTCCCGCCATGGTAAATCACGCTTATGTTGTTGATACCAGGCCTGCAATTCCGCACCAAATGTCATAACAACAAAAATGCACAATTTTTCAGCATTTTCAAGCAGCGCGCAAACAAAGATCGGCTGCCGCTAACAAATCAAAACCTGAAACAAGCATTCCAATACTCACCTCTTATTTTTTCGCATTGCGAAGCGATGTAATCTGTTCATCCGGTTCCAAAATGGCATTCTCCAAAGCAATGGAACCATTATATTTTTCTTTTAAAGCCTGATACAACCGCCCATCATAGGAGACAGCAAAGCGTCCATCTGCTTTCAGATAAACAGGCAAATGACGATTGCCTACATCAAAACAAAATTCGCCGACCATGGAAAGATCCTGACTGTCAAGCAATACACAAAGACAAGGCAAAATATTGACCTGTATAAACAGATCATCGCTATGATAGATACATTGTCCCGACTGTAGGGCCGTACTGTCATCCCGCTGTATCTTGACCGTGTTGCCCTTACGCGTTTTTCGATGGATAACGCGTTTATTTACTTCAAAGTAGGAAAGATCCAAAATATCCGATTCACGATTGAATTTAACATGCTCAAAATTGAGAATGGACTCAATGAGGATTTCTGTCGGCTCTTTCGATTTACGCATATTTCAGTCCTTCCTCTGTTTTATTTTTGCTTGCCCTCCTTTTCCGCGGACTGGCTGCGCTTTTCTTTTCAGCAACAGCTATTTCTGTCACAACTGTTCCCGCCACAACTGGCGAAAGCTCAGCCCCTACATTTTCGATAACTTCAACTTCTTTTGACTCCGACAGTTTATGCATGGTAAAGTCCCAGCACAGTTGCCCTAACATTTGCAGAAAATCATAGAGCAACTCACCGTCAGAACCCAGCGCCCGAAGGATAACTACATCCGATGAAGCCTGTGTAAACCCATAAGAGATATCATTATATTCTACAGTCAATATTTCATCAAGCTCATTCTTTAATTCCTGAGCGAAAAGAGCGGAAAATAAAAAGGTCGCCTGATGGGTGTAGCCTTCAAAGAACAGCATTTTTTGGATGGGCTGCATTTTTGGTTGCAACAGCTGATTATCAATAAAAACCAGTTTTCCAGATCTGAAAATCTTAGTCTGTGTATGCAATCGGTCAAATTCAAATGCTTCTTTCATATAAATCCGCCCGACACTGATGATATCACCCCACATCAAAACCGCATCTTCGGCCAGATGAATATGATTGGTCGCCTTGAATATAGAGTCTTTAAAAGGCGTGACCGGATGTGGGATGTAATGCAATATCCCCCCCGATGCAACCTGTACATCTGTATGCTGGCTGGCACCCGTTTTCATCGGGTGCAATTTATTGAAAGACTGCGTAAACAGCTTTAATTGGGCCTCTTCCTTTACATGGACATCAATATGAAGATGATCTGTATCCATAATACCGGGTGATGCACTCATGATAATCATTTCCAGATGGTCAGTTAGATTCACTGCTCCATAATGGGTCAATTTATAAGGCGCATTGTGATAGCTTTCTTTCAGCCTGCTTCTACCTTCCTCTTTGGCTACATTTAATACTATCTTACTATCCATATCCTATTGTTTTTAGCCTACTTGTTCTAATAAAGCGTACTCTTTGATCCATTTCTTTACGTCTTCCAATCCTTCTAATGTCATCAGATTCGTGAAAATAAAAGGACGTTCTCCACGCATGCGCAATGTATCCCGGCGCATGACCTCCAAATCTGCGTGTACATAGGGTGCCAAATCAATTTTATTGATCAATAATAAGTCTGAGCGTGTGATACCCGGCCCACCTTTGCGCGGCATTTTTTCTCCTTCGGCAACATCAAGAACAAAGATGGTTAAATCCGCTAGATCAGGACTGAATGTTGCTGTCAGGTTATCCCCTCCACTTTCAACAAAAATAAGCTCCACATCCTCAAAACGACCAGCCAATTCTTCCACAGCTTCAATATTCATTGATGCATCCTCACGGATCGCCGTATGTGGACATCCGCCGGTCTCTACACCAATAATGCGTTCAGCCGGGAGTGCCGAATTTTGCTGCAGATACATCGCATCTTCACGTGTATAAATATCATTTGTAACAACACATATGCTGTAATCTGCAGACATCGAACGTGTCAATCGTTCGATCAAAGCAGTCTTGCCCGATCCAACAGGTCCGGCAACACCAATTTTCACATAATTTCTTTTTGACGTCTTTTTCATCCGTATAATTTTTTTCACATTATTTTTTCCATCGATTAGATGAAATTTACTACGCTTAAAATTTAACTCACTCAATCAGATAAAATAAATTTTAAGTATAAACAGTAATCTTGCTTTACGATATATAGATACGTGTATATAACTTTTCATGTTGCATACAGCGGATATCCTGCGCGATACAACAATTACCGATTAAATCCTCTTCTAACGCTGGTTGCGCAGCAACCAACTTGTTGATCAATGGCTGCAACTTAAACAGAATCTGCTGTGCATCCATCTGACTAATAGGGACCAGTTTTGCGCAGTTGGTCATAATACCATTGAGTGAATTATAATAAAATGCGCTCAGTGCATCTGTATAACTAATTCCCTGTGCATGTGCAAACATGGCAAATGCCATGGCGTAATGCCCATGCAGTTCTTGGGTGTTTATTGCTTTTAAATAAGCTGAACATCGTTTAACCGGCTGCAGTTTTTCAGTCAGTTTCAAAAAACGTATTCCTAGTTTTTTACTTGCATCCCGAATTTCATAAGGCGCTTTAAAGGCTGTGATCAAGGCATCTAATTCTGCTACCTTTTTCTTTGTTGCCTTTGTCTCGCATAACTGCCATGTCTTATGAAAAAAGGCCGCATCATTGTAATAGAAGCTATGTTCCAATAAAGTCTGCGCGTACTCTTTGGCAGTTTTCGAGTCATGTACGAGACCTTTGGTTATATAGGTTTCCAATCCATAGGAATGTGTGAATCCTCCAATCGGAAAAACGGAATCATTGATCTGCATCAATGTCAACAATGGATTCATATTATACCCCCTTTGCTAGTGTGATTTTATTTTGCACTACGGCATACTGATGGATGCGCAATGTATGCGTGCGTTCGATTACCCGTGACTCTTGCGTTGGTGCAAATCCCGCCCGCTGTAATTGTTCCCACAGCGGATTTTCGTAAGCCGCTATGATTTCATGAGCTGCGTTGATAAAAACTGGGATATGTTTATTGCCTATTTCTAAACATATTCTTGCCATATCCAATACATTTTTTGGTCGTACGACCAAACAAGGACAGGGCAATATTCGGACAACGATACGGAACTCCTCTGCTTCAAACAGGACATCACCATCAAACAAAGAGTCTTCACCCAGGTTTTTAAATCCGATCTCCCGGCCTTGAACGGTAAATCCCCGAATGACACGCCGCTCAGTATCAAACCATTCAAGCTCTAAAAAATCGAGTTCTCTAGCATCATGCTCCTTGCCAGCTGCCCAAATATTGCCTTTAACGTCTCTTGCTAAAATCATATATTCAAATTAGAACAGGAAGTAACGTTGTGCCATCGGAAGTTCGCTCAACGGCTCACAAGTCGCTAACACACCATCCACTGTTACTTCATACGTTTCTGGATTGACCACGATATTAGGGGTAGCATGGTTATGTACCATATCCTTTTTCATCACTGTACGACAACCTTCTACTGGCAAACATTTACGTGATAAATTCAATTTCTGGATATTTCCATTCTCCAGCGATATTTTTGAAACGAAGTTAAAACACAGTCTTGACACCGCTTTACCATAATTTCCGAACATCGGCCGGTATATAATTGGCTGTGGTGTAGGAATGGACGCATTTGCATCCCCCATTTTCGCACCTAGGATCATACCGCCTTTGATTATCATTTCTGGCTTCACACCGAATAATTCGGGTTTCCATAAGATCAGATCGGCATATTTACCTGTTTCAATAGATCCGATATATTTATCAATACCATGCGCTTTTGCAGGATTGATTGTAAATTTGGACACATAACGTTTTACACGGAAGTTGTCATTATCTTTACCCTTATCCTCAGCTAACGGCCCACGTTGAATTTTCATCTTATGTGCGGTTTGGAATGTACGAGAGATCACCTCCCCCACACGCCCCATCGCCTGACTATCCGAACTCATAATGGAGAATACCCCCATATCCTGAAGAATGTCCTCAGCAGCAATTGTCTGTGGACGGATACGTGAATCAGCGAAAGCAACGTCTTCTTTTACATTTCTATCCAGGTGATGACAGACCATCAACATATCCAGATGTTCCTCTGCAGTATTCACTGTAAACGGTTTTGTCGGATTGGTAGATGCAGGAAGGATATTTGGATACATCGCTATTTTGATGATATCAGGTGCGTGACCACCACCAGCTCCTTCGGTGTGGAAGGTATGAATAACACGACCGTCGATGGCAGCAACAGTATCTTCCAAGAAACCAGCTTCATTCAATGTATCTGTGTGTATAGCCACCTGTACGTCATACTTATCAGCAACTTTTAACGCGGCATCGATTGTTGCAGGTGTAGCACCCCAGTCTTCGTGGATTTTCACCCCCAATGCACCAGCTTCAATTTGCTCTTCGATCGGCTTTGTTGTCGAAACGTTACCTTTACCGAAGAAACCAACGTTGATCGGTAAGTTTTCAAACGCTTCAAACATACGCTCGATATACCATTTACCTGATGTAACAGTCGTCGCAAGAGTACCATCTGCTGGGCCAGCACCACCACCAATAAATGTGGTTACCCCAGAATACAATGCGGTCTCGATCTGCTGTGGTGATATAAAGTGAATGTGCGTATCAATACCACCAGCAGTAAGAATATAACCCGCACCACCATGAACTTCGGTAGATGCGCCGATAATCATTCCTTTGGTGACACCATCCTGTACGTCAGGATTACCTGCTTTTCCGATACCAACGATTTTCCCGTCTTTGATACCAATGTCACCCTTCACGATACCCCAATGGTCAATAATGATCACATTGGTAATACAAAAATCCAATACGTCTTCATCGCGCAATGCACGGGCAGATTGTCCCATACCGTCACGGATCGTTTTACCCCCACCGAATTTATTCTCTTCGCCATATACGTTGAAATCTTTTTCAATTTCTATAAACAGCTCCGTATCAGCTAAACGCACTTTATCACCCGTTGTCGGGCCAAAAAGAGCAGCATATTTCTCTCTAGGGATATAAAGCTCCCCATCAATATATTTAACAGATGATTTATCTAAACCTAGTTTATCTAAACCAAGCGCATGTAGACCAACGGTAGAACCCAATGCAGTGAGTCCTACAACCTTAATCCATTCGCGTCTATTCCATCCTCCCATGCTATATTATTTAGATTGTCTGAATTTTAATTTTTTCATTTTCTCAACAGCTTTAGTTTTGACATGCTGATCAGTATACTTCCCATTTGTCAATCCATTAAATCCGTGGATTTCTTTACTCCCGCCAAATTCAACCAGAATAATGGACTTCTGTTCACCTGGTTCAAATCGTACTGCTGTACTTGCTGGAATATTCAGGCGCATGCCAAATGCCTTTTCCCGGTCAAAGGACAGCAATTTATTCACCTCAAAAAAATGATAGTGCGATCCCACCTGAATCGGTCTATCGCCCTCATTTTTTACAACAACGCTAGTGGTCCTTCGGCCCACATTTGCCTTGATCTCTTCTTTCTTTAAAATGTATTCTCCTGGAATCATATTATTTTAATTTTTATTAACGGATAGGATCATGAACGGTGACCAACTTGGTGCCGTCCGGAAAAGTAACCTCAATCTGCACATCATGGATCATCTCAGGGACACCTTCCATGACCTGGCTTCTTTTCAATAAGGTCGTACCATAAGACATTAAGTCAGCAACAGAGCGTCCGTCTCTTGCTTCCTCCATGATCTGCGCACTGATATAGGCAATACATTCGGGATAATTTAGTTTCACCCCACGCTTTAGTCGCTTTGCTGCCAATTCTCCTGCTAAATGCAATAGCAGCTTCTCTGTTTCTCTCGGTGTTAAACGCATAAAAAATATCTGTTTGTTATTTTGTTAAAGGAATTATTACAAGACCGGAATTGTAAAATATGCGCCAAAGGCAACACGGTTATATTGGCTTTTGTCGATTTTCATATGCCCTTTGTAGTCTACGGTATTACCTACATAACCAAGGTAAAATCGCAGATCCTGATTATGAAAAGGCTTATGTTGCAAGGCTGCAAAATATGTCCAGTTTTGACGGAAATTTTTACCAACTTCATCATCGTCTTTTGCTCCAGCAGTCTCATAACCACCTTTCAGCGCTACCTCCCATTTTTTACTCAAAAATTGATCATACCGAAGGATTGCGGAGGTATAACTGACATCCTTTGCCAAAACGCGCCCCGTACCCGTACGTCCGTAAAAGTCGTTGATGGCAGATGAAGCAATCAGCGCATGGTCAACACCCAGATAGGAATATTGCAAATCCAAATAGAGCATCTGTTTTGGCGTTTTAAGCTTGTTTGCTAAGGAAATGGAATGATTGGTATGTCTCTTTGCAAACTGAGAGATATTATAAGACCATTTTGTGTTTATTTTTTTTTCCAGAAAAGCACCTACCCAAGTAAAATAAGCACCCATTGGCACATCAGAACGCTCCAGATCACCTACTGCAAACCCATTTTTGCTGTGCACATCCATAAAGCTGTCGTTTGTGGTATTATACACTTGCGCATGTAAGGAATGATTGGGATTAACTTCGTAGGACAATGTTCCGCCGACTACAAATAAATTCAGGATGCGATCAACATAATCCGTGAATTTATATTCGTAAATTGGATTGTTTTCAAACTCGTAGCTCCCCACAATGGCACTCTGCTTACCTGCTGTGACCGACCATTTGAGATCTTTACCGAACTTATATTTGATGTAGGCCATATCCAATGCCCTTGAACCATTGTCCTGACTGGTCGGTGCAAATGATCTATTCAGTCGAAAACGTACTTTATAAGAAAGCTGCTCGTTGTAGTCACCGCTCATCAAAATACGGGCATCATCCAAATTAGCCTTCGCCTGGCCAGAGCCATCCCCATTATCAGATTGCAGACCAGCGCGCAACATAACGTCCAATTGAAATGATTTTGCTCTAGCAGGTTCTTTTGATAATAAACTACTTCTGGATAATAAGCTATTTCTTTCTGCGGGAATAGAATCCACTGGAGTCTGAGTCTGTGCATTTAATGTCACAACGCCCAAACCCAAGGTTGTAATAAGTGAAAGTGTTTTTTTCATCCGTTTTAAATCGCTTTTTATTCGTGATGAAGCGATCAGATTTATTCGTTTATATGTTTGAATAAATCATGATGGTTTCATATGATATACCTAATTCGTGTACAAGTATATCATGGCGAATTAAAAATGGAATAAGGATGAGATTAAAATCAGATTAGAACACAATTTTTGGCAATTTGACAAGCACTTGGGTACCTTGTCCTTCGGCTGAGATTAGGGTTAGCTCCGCACCATGTAGATCAAAGATATTTTTGGCTAAAACAAGGCCAAGGCCATTTCCATAGATATCCCCCACATTGGAAGCACGATAAAAAGAAGTAAAAATATGGGGTTGATCTTTCTGAGGAATTCCGATGCCTTTGTCAAATATTTTAACTGTAATATTTTGGTCATCACAGCTGATGGCAATCTGTATCTGCTCGCCATTACCATATTTATATGCATTGGAGATGATATTACTAAAAGCAATATAAAATAAATCAGGATTTGCAAAGACAGTTAGCTCATCACTATCCTCGGGGATCTGGGTAAGATCAAAAGACAGCCGAAAATCCTTATAGATGCTTCGTTCCGCTTTATAAATTTCATAGAGCAATTCATCAATACGGATGATTACTTTATTATCTACCTCCCCTTTAAAGCCCATACGGGATAATTGGAGCAAATTATTAATAATAAGTTCCATTTTATCGGCATATTTTGCAATTGTCTCTAACGAGTAATACGCTTCATGTTCTCTAGGGATAAAATTCCGCGCCAGCTCTGCCTCACCGCCAATGATTGTCAAAGGGGTTTTTAGCGAATGGGACGCATTACCGATAAAACTCTGTTGGGACTGCACAGAAATATCCAGGCGATTGAGCATAGAATTCAGGTTCGCGATCAGTACGCCAAGTTCATCTTTGGCGTTACTGAATTTACTGAAAAGTCTATAGTCCAGATTTGAAATATCCACCTTCCCTAAATCACGGTTGATATCCTTTATTGGCTTGAGCAGTCGGTCCGCAAAATAAAATGACATGAGGATAATCAGTAAAATGGCTAAAAACCCACCTGTTATCAGGGTACGGTCTAGGTGACGCTGCTCGTCATGTCCATACTCATCTATACCTTCGGATACGACGATAAGATTGTCATGATGGAGATTGTCGTTAAAGAATACCGCAACAAATGCAGTTTCGTTGTGCATATACCTACCTTTGCCGTTCTTAATGACGTCCTTATAGAAGCTCATGGGCATAGGTAAGTTAGGTTTAAACCGAATACTGTCGCTGCCTTTCACCACCCGCAGCAAATGATCTGTCCCTTCAGACAGCTGCTTGAGGTATTTGCGTTTTACCTGAATATATAATTCTTTGTTTTCTTCCTTTTGGTGCACAATATGATCGCCGACGATAACTGCATTTTCTTCTAACCGGTGAAAAAACTTAGTCTGCAAACTATCGTAGGTAAAATAAGAAACATAAAGGGCAAAGACAACAAGCAAAAGCGTGCTGATGATCGAAAATAAGAGTACAATCTTGGTCCTAATTTTCATGACGGATGACATAGCCCATACCGATAACCGTATGGATTAATTTACGTGCAAACTGTTTGTCAATCTTCTTCCGAAGATAATTGACATACACATCCACGACATTCGTACTTAGATCGACGTCCATCCCCCATACTTCCTCCAGGATATCTATCCGCGTTAATACTTTATTTCGATTGAGCATTAAGAATTCCAATAAACGGAACTCCGTAGCTGTGAGTATGATGGGCGTATTTCCTCGTTGTACCGATTTACTGTCCCGATCCAGTTGCAGATCGTCGAACGTCAGCACATTCTTTTGTTCGCTAACGGTTTTGGATTTACGGCTGTAGCGATTGATCCTGGCCTTTAGTTCTTCCAGACGAAACGGTTTGGTGAGATAGTCGTCAGCATCACGTTCAAAAGCCGCAACAATATCCTCTGTTTGGTTTAATGCTGTTAGAATAATTATAGGAATCTCATTATTGGACATACGGATGTTTTTGCAGACATCCAGACCATTCATCCCCGGCAGCATGACATCCAGCAAAATGAGGTCATAATGATTTAAGCCGGCCATTTTCAACCCAGTATAGCCATCCATTGCAATGCTAATGTTATAGCCTTCTTCCTTTAGCCCTCTTTCTATTAATGATATGACCGACGGTTCGTCTTCTATAAGCAATAGTTCCACAGATATTGTTTTAAAAAGTAAATTTAAGGTTTGTAAAATACAAAAATATCAGCACAGCTCTTATATAAACCGTTGTCTATCATGAAATTCACTCTTTCTTGACTTTTATATGATACTTTTTACGATGATATAAGCAGCAGAGCTACCTCCGGTCTGCTTTT
Source organism: Sphingobacterium athyrii (assembly GCF_003071065.1). GTDB lineage: Bacteria > Bacteroidota > Bacteroidia > Sphingobacteriales > Sphingobacteriaceae > Sphingobacterium > Sphingobacterium athyrii. The sequence continues at coordinate 231,498 of NZ_QCXX01000008.1, forward strand.
AATCACTTATTTTACAAAATGGCATTCGCTCACAATAATATCAAAATTTTTGCATGATTTTTCTCAAATGACAAAAGATTATTTCACAAACCAGTCAAATTTCAATACATTCGTATTTTAATTTGTATTCCTAATGAAACATTTTTTCCTTTGCATAGCATTATTCACATTAATTTTTGTTAAAACCGGTTCGGCTCAACAAAAACTATTCAAAATCACCTATCAGTTTGCAGATCCCGAAACAGGTACAGACACATCAAGTTCCGAATTTATCAAAATATTGGCCGGTAGCGGAGAGGCATTGATGCATGCCTATATCTGCAACGATCAGATGCGCGTAGAAACACTACTTTTTGGAAAATCAGTACAGATTAGCAATATAAAAGAAGAGACTTCCTATCTGATAGATGAAAACAGCAAAACCTACACACCGACCGATTTGGCGTCCGGCAAGCTTATTGAAACATCAGAAGGTGCTGATTATGCTTATTCCAGTGATTTTGAAATCAGTCTAGTCCCGAATGAAAAGAAAGTTATCGCGGGCTTGCCCTGCAAAAAGGCGATATTCAACCTGGCCGGCAGTAAAGATAAAAAAACTGAGATCACGGTCTGGTATGCAGAACAATTGCCCAAATTATACTGGGGCACTTATGACTATCTCGAAAAGGTGCCCGGAGCAGCCCTTTATATCGGTGCAGAAGGTTTAGGAATTCAGGCGACTACAGTTGAAGAAGTCCCTTATGATACGGCCTTATTTGAAATTCCAGAAGGTTATGAAGAAGGGGAAGCCGAAGAAGCCGCTGCTGACTCTGCATTAAATGACCATTTATCTTGGTATCAGGACTCTACTACCGAATATTTTGGCGTACAGGACAGCTTAGGCAATAAACTCACTCCTGCAAAATATGCGTCCATCTACGCCTACGTGGGTGATTACGCAATCGTCACCGATGCAGCCCAGATGTTTGGCCTGATCGACTTACAAGGTCGAGAAGTTATCCCATGTCAATATGAATCGTTAAGTTTAGATTCGGAAGGTGCACCGTTAGTCTTTATGAAAGACCAAAAGTATGGCCTATTGGATTATACAGGAAAACTACTGCTCGCTGCAAAATATGATTTCATCTCCATTCCCAGCTTAAGCCACGCGCTGTACACCGAAGGGGACTATACCGGTGTGCTCGATCTGAAAGGCAATATATTGATTCCCGCAAAATATGAGACAATAGCTGAATACAGTGACCACCTGGCACTGATTATTGAAAACCAAGCCTATCAGTTAGTTGACAAATCCGGTAAAAAATTGTTACCTACAAGTCAGGAATTCTTATCTTTTGCTGGCGAGAAATTATTATTGGTTTTTAAAGACAACAAATATGGCTATATAGACTACAGTGGCAAAGTGGTCATTCCTTTTAAATTTCAAAATGCACAAACCTTTGAAAATGGATTAGCCTTGGTCAGCGAAGACCTGGAGAATTTTTACTATATTAATGCTCAAGGAAAGTTTATAAAAAAGTATGCAGAGTAATCCACAGACATTCTATCTTTCAACATTGCATCGCGGAAGATACATGTTTATTCTATTGACCTCGATTCTATTGATAGGGATAGGGATGTCAAAAGTTCCGATTCAGGAAATTTATAAGATCATTATAGCTCTTCTGATGGTTCCCTTGGCACTTTATCTGGCGATCAAGTGTTCTACACTGGATTCAACATGGCGATTGGACACAGATATACTCACCATCAGCAATTCAAAGAAAACTATTGAATTCCCATTGAGCAACATTTCACATATCCGAAATCTCAGACGCTCGGGTGGAAATTTGATTATCATAAACCAAAACAAAGGTTCCGCTTTTCGCACCTGGCGCAACAAATTATTTCAAAAAGAAGATGACTTACCCTTATTAGTCGAGGCCCTCAAGGAAGCCAACATTGAATATTACGATATGTAATAAAGCACATTCCACGGTAACATTTGTTACCGTTTTTTGTAATAGCGCTATGTACCTTTGTCATATAACTTTAGAACAAGCTATGTTATTGGAATACATCAAACAACCATGGCCTTGGTATATTTCAGGGCCTTTAATTGCATTAGTCATGTACTTGTTGCTAAAACAGGGGAAGGATTTCGGTATGTCGAACAATCTGCGGACCATGTGTACGGTATTAGGTGCCGGTAAATCGTCCTCTTTTTTTCGCTTCGACTGGAAGACGCAATCCTGGAACCTTCTTGTGGTACTCGGGACCGCCATTGGAGGATTCATAGCCCATTACTTTTTAAGTGACGGGGCCGCTGCGCAAATCAATGCAAAAAGTGTCGCTGATTTAAAGGAACTGGGAATAATTGATCAGCTACAGGGCTATCTTCCCAAATCTATCTTTATTTTTAATGGCTCCTGGTTTCAGTTTCTAATACTAAGCATTGGCGGACTATTGATTGGATTCGGAACAAGATACGCCGGAGGCTGTTCATCAGGACACGCTATCTCAGGACTCAGTAATTTCCAGCTTCCCTCATTAATTGCTGTCATTGGCTTTTTTATAGGTGGAATTATCATGGTTCACTTCTTATTTCCTTTAATCTTCGCATAAATGAAAGCAGTAAAATTTATATTGATCGGGATCTTATTTGGGATCATTTTATACAAATCAGAAGCGGCCTCCTGGTATCGTATTTATGAGATGTTTCAGTTCCGCTCCTTTCATATGTATGGTATGATCGGCACTGCACTTGCAACAGCGATTATACTTGTACAAATTATAAAGCGCAAACAGGTCAAAGACAGCAATGGCATGCCGATCGTCTTTCTGGACAAGGACAAAAGTATCACACGCTATTTGGCAGGGGGGACCATCTTCGGACTGGGCTGGGCGTTGACTGGAGCCTGCCCGGGCCCCATGTTTGCGTTGATCGGTTCTGGCTATTGGACATTGGGCATTGTATTGCTCTTTGCCATCTTGGGAACATGGATCTATGGTGTACTGAGAAACAAATTGCCCCATTGAGTTTTGATTTACCGCTATCCGCGCTGTGCTTAAATGAGAAAAAGCTGATAATCCACTTCAAAGGTTCATTTTAAAGAAAGCATTTAATTTAGGGCAAATGGAATTACTATTTATAATTGGCTTTTTATTAGCGATTTTAGTTGGGCTATCCATGGGTTTGATGGGGAGTGGCGGCAGTATTTTAACACTACCGATCTTCGTGTACCTATTTCATGTTGAACCACAATATGCGCTTGATTATTCCCTGTTTTCCATTGGAATACTGGCCCTGATAGGTTCGGTCAAGCCAGTGACTAAAGGTGAGGTAGATCTAAAAACTACAGCTATTTTCCTGATCCCTTCCTTAGTGTCAGTCTACTTGACCAAGCGCCACCTGTTGATTGCCATACCAACGCAATTTCATCTTGCGGAAATGGCGGTCTCCAGAAATCATGTTATTATGCTGCTGTTTTCGATTGTTATCCTGATTTCCGCTCTGGCAATGATCCGCAGAAGGAAACAGGTCGAAATATCAGCCGTCACAATGCATATTGGTCAAGTTTTAAAAATAATTATTGCAGGTTTACTCGTTGGTATCATGACAGGACTTGTCGGTGCCGGAGGTGGCTTTATTATTGTGCCTTCTTTGGTGCTATTGTTGGGCATTCCATTAAAAAAGGCTATCGCGACATCGCTATTCATCATTGGGTTAAACGCCTCCTTTGGTCTGATTGCGAACTACAAGCTGTTGAACCACATGAATTGGCCGATATTGCTTACTTTTACGTTAATCACTTTAATAGGCCTTCAGATGGGTTCCAAATGGAAAGACAAACTGAAAGTGGTGCGATTACAGGGGATTTTCGGTTATTTCCTGATCAGTATCGGTATCTTAATACTTATGGTCGAAATCATTCAATTCGTAAATCATTAAAAATCATATATTATGTTTTTTCAACACATTTTCGAGTCATCTTTAGCACATTCAAGTTATTTAATTGGCTGTCAGGCCAAAGGTGTTGCCCTAGTAATTGACCCCAAAAGAGATGTCGACACTTACTTAGCGATTGCAGCAAAAAACAATTTAAAAATTACACATATTGCCGAAACACATATCCATGCTGATTATCTCTCCGGAACATTGGAATTAGCCGAACTAACTGGCGCCCAATGTTACCTTTCAGACGAAGGGGGCGAAGACTGGCAATATGAGTTTCCACATATTGGATTAAAAGATGGTGACCAGATCCACCTTGGAAATCTAATTTTTAAGGTGCTTCACACACCGGGGCATACTCCTGAAAGCCTTAGTTTTGTTCTAATTGATACTCCGGCAACAATGGATCCGGTGATGATATTTACAGGTGATTTTGTATTTGTTGGAGACATCGGCCGTCCAGATCTTTTGGAGAATGCAGCTGGACTCATCGGTACCAAAGAAATTGGTGCACAGCAGATGTTTAAGTCTTTACAGCTTTTTTTGACCCTGCCGGATTATATCCAGGTGTGGCCTGCCCATGGCGCCGGTTCGGCATGTGGTAAAGCATTGGGCGCCGTACCTAGTTCAACCGTTGGCTACGAACGGATTCGCAACTGGGCACTTCAATATCAAAATAATGAAAGTGGTTTTGTCACTGAACTTTTGGATGGACAGCCTGAGCCACCACGTTATTTTGCCATGATGAAGAAACTCAACAAAATCAGGCGTCCGCTACAAACGAGCGTACCTCAGTATCCCAAGCTCTCGATGGAAGAGTTCAATAGATTATATCAGTCTGGTACGACAGTTATTGATACACGAAATAAATTTGATTTTGCTCAAGGTTATCTCCCGGGCAGCATCAACATACAACATAATCGAACATTCAATACCTGGGCTGGCTGGATATTGGATTACACACAACCTTTTGTCCTTATCATGGATGAAAAGGAGAAGGATGAAATCGCACGTAAGTTAATGCGCATTGGGCTTGATCATGCTGTGGGTTATATTTCAGTGGAAACCATTACTCAACTCGGAATTCCTTTGGAACGCCAGCAGCTCATTGGATTCCAGGAAATGAATAAGGTATTTAAAAATTCCAATGTTCAAATCTTAGATGTCAGGAACACTGCAGAATTCACCGAAGGACACTTGCCCAATGCCACACATCTCTTCGTAGGAACAATTGAAAACCACCTGGACAAGATTGATCAAGAGAAAGAATTATACTTGCATTGCCAATCTGGGGATCGGGCGACGATTGCAGCTTCGATCTTGGCTAAACATGGGATTAAAGACGTTAAAATATACAGCGCATCCATCAATGACTGGAAAGCTAAAGGTGGCATACTGGTTAAATAAACTGCTGAACAAAATAGCTCCAGAATTTATCACTGGAGCTATTTTGTCTTTCTGTTATCGTAGTTATTAACGAGCTTTTATAGACTGTTCCTATTAATACGCAGGAATTCAATAATCTCATCCTTCTTCTCTTCCACCTTCCCTTTCTTCTCGACAAATTGATGATTATAGATGGTCAGATATTGATGGTCATCAGTATCCGATTCATACACTTCTGCAGTCGCAAAAGAAAAATGCTCTTCCTCATCGGAAAGGTGATCGTAGACATAGGCAAAATCATGATTTGCCAATGTGTTCGCCATTGCGTCTTTGTCCTCAATAAATTTTAATCTTCCGGGCAAAATTCTCTTTTTCATCCACATTTCGTCTTTTTCTGAAAAAGGATAAATGGTAATCCCACGAAAAGCCATGATGATGGGTGTAATAAGGATGATTGCCATTTCAATAGCCCAGACGGCCCAGAGCATTGCTCCGGAGACTGGTGACTTCTTTAAGGTAAACGTACCAACCTCATTTAGCCCCTGCAGTGCCTCCCAGATAAAAGATGGATGCATAAAAAACGCTTTAAAACCTTCCAGACTAAAAGAAGATTTTACCCAAGTGTCTCCACCCATGGTACCCTCAGCATTATACATCAGTGAAACGAACAGCGCCCACTGTGCGTAAAAACCAACTAGGGCAACAATCAGCGTGATGATAATCGCGACGCCTTTATTTCTTAGCTTCCACTGTTTGAAACAAAAATTGAGCAGATAGAACAGTCCTGCGCCAAACCCAAGTGTGATAAATACATTGAAATAGACAATCGGAATAAACCATTGTAAAGCGATGTAGATAATGGCCAGAACAACTGCCCCGACAATACCTAACACAAGTGAACCGATTAATGCTAAAGCAGGCACCTTCCCCGAAGGCTTATAATACAGATTTTCCATAAATTTATTTGTAATATTTGTTAACTCAACAGATAAATTTTCTAACCAAAACCAAGCCAATTATTAATAATCAAATCATTTTTCGTCAAGATTTGATGACATTTACCTCGATTAGGGTGATTAATCGGCATTTCTTGAGACAATTTTGTAAGTTTGAAACATGAAAATCAAAATATTATCCTTTTTTGCACTTTTATGTGTAATAAATATTTGGGGACAAGAGCTAAAGGCCCAGAGAAAAGGATTCTGGCAGCAGAAAGTTGACTATACAATGGATGTCAACATGGATGAAAAGGCTTATCAATATGATGGAAAAATGGCTTTGAAGTATAGCAACAATTCAGGCCAATCCTTAAAAAAAGTTTATTTTCATTTATATTTTAACGCATTTCAACCAGAATCAATGATGGATTATCGGTTGAAAAATATCAGCGACCCTGATAAGCGAATGGTATCAAATATTGGCACCAAAGAAAAACCAATATTGCAGAGCCGTATCGAAACCCTGCAACCCAATCAAATCGGTTACCAAAAAATCAAAAGCCTCAGCATGAATGGGGTCAATACAAGCTATAAGATTGATGGCACGATCTTAGAAGTTACCCTACCCTGCGCGATTGCAGATGGCGAAACAGCAAATTTTAATATAGAATGGACTGCACAGGTACCTGAACAGATCCGGAGGTCAGGCCGCAATTCGGCGGAAGGTGTAGCGCTTTCTATGGCGCAATGGTATCCGAAGATGGCACAGTTCGATGAATTCGGCTGGCATCTTGATGAATATATCGGCCGTGAGTTTATAGCGCCTTTCGGCAACTTTGACGTTACCATACACCTCAATAAAAACTATGTGGTCGGTGCTTCGGGTGTTCTTCAAAATCCCGATGAGGTAAAAGGCTATCAGGCAAAAGCCAAAGTAAAAGCAAACAACGGTAAGGCTACATGGCATTACAAAGCCCAAAATATCCATGATTTTGTATGGGCGGCGGATCCGAAATTTGTGGTAGACTCCGCTTCCAGCAAGAATGGAATAAAAGTGTATACGGTTTATCTTCCAACAGACAAAGAAGTTATTTCAAACTGGAAGACGGCCTTGGGCCTATCTACTGAATTTTTCGATTTTTGCAGCGCTAAGTTCGGCACCTATCCTTGGCCTACCTATACCATTATCCAAGGCGGTGACGGTGGTATGGAATATGGAACAGCAACCTTAATTACTGGAGGCCGTAATCTGAAAAGCCTTGTTGGTGTTATCTTCCACGAATCTGCTCACTCCTGGTACCAACATTTATTTGGAATTAATGAAACCGTAGATGAGTGGTTTGACGAAGGATTTACTTCTTATGTGGAAGAATTGGCGATGCAGCATCTCTTCGAAAAACGAGGAGCCATTGCATCCAATCCACTTATCGATGCCTATCGGGCTTATTATAAATTAGCGCTTTCAGGCAAGGAAGAGCCGATGAGTCTGCTTGCGGATTATTACAACACGAATTATGGGTATAGTAATGAAGCTTACAATAAGGGTGCTGTGTTAGCGGAACAATTAGGCTACATTATCGGTCAGGAAAATCTAGAGAAAACATTTTTGAAATTCTACGACATCTGGAAATTCAAACATCCTACACCTAATGATTTCAAGCGTGTTGCAGAGGATGTATCCGGAATAAACCTAAAATGGTATTTCAATTTGTTCATCAATACGACACGCCAAATTGATTATGCAATTGGCCATGTAACTGACTCAGAAATTCAACTGCTCAATAAATCAAACTTTGCGATGCCACTCGATATACTTGTAGAATATCAAGATGGAAGCAAAGAACTATTTTACATTCCTTTACGTGAAATGCGCGGTGAAAAACCGGAGGAAAACTTTGAGATCTATAAGGGTATAAAACGCACTGTACTAAAGGATTGGTTCTGGACCAACCCAGAATATAAAATTTCAGTCAATAAGGCACCAAAAACAATCACGATAGATCCATCTCTTCGACTTGCGGATGTCGAATCAGCAAACAATAGCCTCACACGCTAATTTAATACTGAAAAATAGGCATTGCAGCAGATTGATGTAAAACAACTACGTTTTTATAACTTAATAAGCCCTGATAAATTGTAATTTATCGGGGCTTTTTTCTATTTGAACCAAATGAAGGTTGTCCAGTGAACCGGCAAAATACTATCCCCTCAATGGAATGACCATATTCCAGGTCCGTTCAAACTGATAGGACTCGGATCCATCTCCTGTAGCAGCAAAAAGATGTGTCGGTTTCCCATTTTCAAATAGTAAAAATGGCCGTTCAAAATTAGCTTGATGACTTACAGTACCATCATTCCAACGAATCGTCTTGGAATAAGCTTTGACGGCTTTTGACAGATGCCAATCGATTCCATCTTTCGAATATGCATGGATACCCCCCCCCTCTTCCCCACAGATTTTGCCATAGCGGTCTTTCATAATCAATTCAAATTGCTGACCATTATGCCATACGAACGGATCTTCCACATCATTTTCATGATTTTGATCGCTATGGAAAGAAAAAATAGGTTTATCAGACAAACGAAGATATGGTCCCAAGAACGAATCAGCTTGTGCTGCCCCCAATAGCAAAGGGGGATTATAATTCACCGGTGATGATTTATAGATCAGATATACCTTGCCATCTGGCAAAACTACCGGAGAAGGATTGGATGTTATGGAAGTATCCCATTCACCCTGCCTAGGATTCAAAATGGGCTGATCTACACGCTTCCAAGGACCTGATATCGACTTTGAATAGGCCATTCCGATGCGTTTATGCATCCAGGCTTTCTGCCCCAGCCCCGATTCCCAAACATTCTCGGAATAACTAGGATTGGGCTCGTCATAATTGTTTCCAAAATAATAAAGCACATAATAATCACCGTTTTTAATGATCCGAGGATTGTGAGTTGTACAACCATCAAAATACTTTTTCCCACGGGCAGGCAATACCACTTCGACAAATTCATATGGTCCCTCCGGTGTATCAGCAATCGCACGCACGACTTCGGAATTGGTCACCCAGTTACCAAAGCCATATTTTTTGCTCCAACGTGATGCAAACATATGATATTTACCATCCTCCCCCTTAATCACTGAAGGATCCCATATCCAATAGTCTGCCATGGCGAATCCACCCCCTTTTATTGCAGGGAGCAATTTATCGATAAATGCTTCTTCTGCATCATCAGTCAGAGAGAAACTATGCTTTGAAAGCGCCAATAAAGCACTGGTACCAACTATATTTTTTAGAAAATCACGACGGGAAGATATTTTCATATGATTGGTTTTTTGATTATGTAAAATGAATCTGACCATCAAGATAGAAAATAACTCGTTTGTTATCAAACTCTTTATCTCCTATTTTTAAATGACTATTTCAGAACATAAATCCGTTCAACATCGACGCGACATAACATTGGTTTTGCTCGCCAATAAAAAATATCCAAAAGGATAGGGAAAACGACTTCCCAAGTGGAAGAAAAAATGTGAATAAACTCCGAAGTTGGTCCAGTGTTGGTATATTTGTGCCCATGATTTACATTCATATCCCATTCTGCAAACAGGCCTGTCATTATTGTGACTTCCATTTCAGCACCTCTCTGCAATACAAGACCGAAATGGTGAGTGCCCTTTTGCGAGAAATCGAATTGAGGTCTCCTTATTTGGAAGACAGAAAAATTGAATCCATCTATTTTGGTGGTGGGACGCCCTCGCTATTGGATGTGGACGAAATCTCAAGGATCATTGATGCTGTTGCCAAACAATTTGACATCAGTAATCATGCTGAAATTACTTTGGAAGCCAATCCCGATGATCTTAATTCGGCGAAAGTGAATGCATTAAGATCAACTTCAGTCAATAGATTCAGTATTGGGATACAGTCTTTTTTTGAGGAAGATCTGAAATGGATGAATCGGGCCCATACCCGACAGGAAGCGTCCGCAGCGATCATGCGCGTACAGGATGCAGGATTTGAGAATATTACCTGTGACCTTATTTATGGCTATCCTTTGTTGACTGATGAAAAATGGCGCTACAATATGCAACAACTGATCGATTATGCAATCCCTCATATTTCTTCTTACTCAATGACAGTGGAAGCCAAAACCGCCCTGGATCATTTCATCAAGAAGGGCTTGAGTCCTGCTATTGATTCCGATCAGGCCGCCGATCAGATGAACTTGTTGATCGACACATTGAAAAGTGCGGGCTATGAGCAATATGAGATTTCCAATTTTGCTAAAAATGGTTTATATGCACGTCACAATACAAATTATTGGAAAGGCAAGCATTATCTTGGTATCGGACCCTCAGCCCATTCTTTCAACGGCAATTCCAGATCCTGGAATATCGCCAATAATGCAAAATACATAGGCTCAATACAAACCAACCAACTCCCCTTGGAGATCGAACATCTATCTGTTCGCGATCAGATTAATGAGTGTATTATGACCTCACTGCGCACCATGTGGGGGCTTGATCTGGAACAATTAGAAAAGAATTTTGATTACGCCGTTAAAAGTAAAATAATGGAAGATGCCGCACCATTTCTCGAACAGCAGCAATTAATATTAGACGACAATAAATTAAGATTAACGGATGCTGGCAAATTAATGGCAGACCATATCATGTCCGAATTATTTATTATTGAAAATTGGCAATAAAACAGCCTGTAAAATTATCAAAACAATAATAATTCACGTGTTTTTATTTCAATAATTACGAAAATGAAAATCAAATCGCATTTTTAATTCTGTTTATACTATGTTTGCAACATAATCTATTATAAAATATTATGTTACATAGTCCTTCTTTTGATTTAGAAATCAAAAGTTACAGAGAACAGCAAAATGCAGCTGTTGAGCTGATTCAAATCATTAGTAATCTTTGGTATAATCAAGCTATTGAACTCGTTCTGTTCAGAGAGCAGCTTGTTGATGAAAAAGTAAGTGTGATTCTCAAGCACCTTCGGGAAAGTACTATCCTTACCGGCAAAATACTGACCATATTCGATCTATTGAATATTGCTCGTGTATTGGAAAAATCAAATCTGGCTCCCGCACGAATTGATATCGGTAAACTTGCAACAAAAGCCACAAACGACCGGATCAATACGGAGGATTTATCTTCTTTTATTTCCAATGAATTAGAGGGCATTGCCGCATGGCAGGAATTAACACCCCGCGATGTTGTGCTCTATGGTTTCGGTCGTATTGGCCGTCTGCTGGCACGCGAACTCATTAATAAAACAGGTTCTGGCAAGCAACTTCGTCTACGGGCAATAGTCACTAGGGACCCTAATGATGCCAAGTCATTGTTAAAAAGAGCGGCTCTCTTAAAAAGCGATTCTATACACGGCGAATTTGAGGGCGAAGTCTATACCGACCCCGAAAAGAATGCCCTAATCATTAATGGTATCACGGTCAACTTTATCTCAGCAAAACAACCTGAAGATATTGATTATACAATATATGACATCAAAAACGCATTGGTTATTGATAATACAGGTGCTTTTCGTGACGAAAAAGAACTTGCCCGCCATTTAGCATCTAAAGGGGCCTCGCAGGTATTGCTGACGGCACCCGGTAAAGGTGTACCCAATATCGTTTACGGTGTAAACGAAGGCACGATCGATCTGGAAAAACATGCTATTTTTTCAGCAGCCTCCTGCACCACAAATGCTATTGTGCCAGTTTTGGCCGTCCTCGAAGATAAAATAGGTATCCTGAAAGGCCATATAGAAACCATACACTCCTATACGAATGATCAAAATCTGGTTGATAATATGCACAAAAAGGCCCGAAGAGGTCGTGCTGCGGCCTTGAACATGGTCATTACGGAGACTGGAGCTGGGAATGCTGTTTCAAAAGTCCTACCAACATTAACAGGCAAACTCACCTCCAATGCAATCCGGGTACCTGTACCAAATGGGTCTTTAGCCATATTAAATTTAGAATTAACATCAGCCAGATCTTTGGAACAAATCAACACGCTCTTAAAAACGAGCGCATTGGAAGGCAATCTTGTCGAACAGATTAAATTCTCCAGCAATGATGAGCTTGTATCCACTGATATTATAGGCACAACCGCCGCAGCTGTCGTTGATGGACCGGCAACCATTGTTTCAGCCGATGGTAAAAATATTGTACTCTATGTATGGTATGACAATGAGTATGGATATTCACATCAGGTGATGCGTTTATCGCGGCATATTGCGGGCGTAAGAAGATATACGTACTATTAAAATCCAATTTTTAACATAGAGAAAGGGTATCCAAAAAAGGTCGGATACCCTATTTTTCTTTAATTTCGTTCGTTTACTTTTAGCATCTCTTTTTCAGCTATTCAATTCCCGGCTAATTTGCTTTTACCTTTGAAACAGCCTTCTCTATATTTTTATAAATTGGCATTCTTCAAATATTTCATAATAATGGGTGTTGCTCCCGCCTTCTGCTGTACATATTGGCGGGCTGCCTTCGATGCTTCCGTCCGATTTGATTGATTCTGCAATCGTCCAAAGAAATCCATAAGCCCCTTACTATCAACAAATGAGAAGCCTGCACCCTGTTCAATCAGGTCTTTCGCTTCCTGAAACTTTTTATACTTGGGCCCAAACAGTACCGGTATTCCGTAAGTCGCTGCTTCCAATGTGTTGTGTATGCCAGCTCCGAATCCCCCCCCTATATAGGCAATCTGCCCATAACCATACAGGGAAGACAGCAGCCCGATATTATCGATGACCAATACCTTCGCAGCCTGCAATGTATCCCGGCTATATGTATCTATTTTTGAAAACCTCAAGGCTTCCGGCCACAGCGTCATGATGCTCGATACATGTGCTTCGTCGACCTCATGGGGTGCCAAAATCAGCTTATATGCAGTAAACTGCCGCAACAGCTCCTCCAAGAGTTTTTCATCCTCCGGCCATGTACTTCCCGCTACCAATGTAGGTGATATCCCCACAAAATCACTGATCAAAGGAACCACTTTCCGCTGCTTTGGAAGATCAATGACACGGTCAAAACGGGTGTCTCCGGCCAGCCCGGCATTGCGGATACCATACTCTTTGAGCAAACGGACACTCTCCTCATTCTGTACAAAAAAATACGTCACATAACTTAAAATTTTCCTGAAAAAACCACCGTAATCCTGAAAAAAGATTTGCTCCGGCCTAAAAATAGATGCAATCAGGAATAAAGGTATCCCGCGCCGGTGCAATCCTTCAAAATAATAATACCAATATTCGTATTTCGTAAAAACGGCAAAAGTGGGATTGACAAGTTCCAAAAATAATGTGGCATTGCCAGCGGTATCATAAGGTAAATAGAAAACATGATCCGCCAGATTGGTGTTTTTTCTTATCTCATAGCCAGAAGGAGAATAAAATGTTACAATTATTCTATGGTCTGAATAATTATTTTTTACGGCTTCCAAAACAGGTCTCCCCTGTTCAAATTCGCCCAATGAAGCGAAGTGAAACCAGATATGTTTTTGACTAGGATCAACCGATTGTTTCATCCGCAAATACCAGTCTTTTCGCCCTGTTACCATAAGGCGCGCTTTGGCATGGAAAGGGACCAAAATACGCAATAAGAGTCCATAAAGAAAGATTCCAATTGAATAAAGCAAACGCATGTTGTGAAAATAATGTTTATCTTAGTCAAAGATATCAAACCCATTTCATTAATAAGGAACCATTGAGTGGAAAATAAACATCGTAAACGGATTTTAATCACAGGAGCAGCAGGGTTCCTTGGTTCCCACCTTTGCGATCGCTTTATAGCCGAAGATTACGATGTCATCGGCATGGATAACCTGATCACTGGAGACCTACAGAATATCGCGCATTTATTCAAGCTGGCGAATTTTGATTTTTATCATCACGATGTTTCAAAATTTGTGCATGTTCCTGGAGATTTGGATTATATCCTCCATTTCGCTTCTCCTGCCAGTCCCGTCGACTATCTCAAGATTCCCATTCAAACGCTTAAAGTTGGTTCGTTAGGTACCCATAACCTCCTTGGCTTGGCAAGGGCCAAACAGGCCCGTATATTGGTGGCATCGACCTCAGAAGTTTATGGCGACCCTTTGGTGTCACCACAGTCCGAAGATTATTGGGGCAATGTAAATCCTGTCGGCCCCAGAGGGGTATATGATGAGGCCAAAAGATTCCAGGAGGCGATTACGATGGCCTATCATAATGCACATGGGCTTGACACACGTATCGTAAGAATATTTAACACCTTTGGTTCAAGAATGCGCCTAAATGATGGGCGTGCGATCCCAACTTTTATAGCACAAGCTATCCGTGGCGAAGATATCACCCTTTTTGGTGATGGTTCACAGACACGGTCGTTCTGTTATATCGATGATCAAATCGAAGGTATTTACAGATTGTTGCATTCCAATTGTATACAACCGATAAACATAGGCAATCCCGACGAAATATCGCTATTACAGCTGGCACAAGAGATTGTAGAACTTACCGGCAGCTCCAGTAAGATCAGCCATAAACCATTACCCATAGACGACCCTAAACAACGTAAACCGGATATTGGTATGGCGAAGGCAAAACTGAATTGGCAGCCCAAAATAGATCGAAAATTAGGCTTAGAAAAAACCATAGATTTTTACAGAAAGATTCCTTTGGAAACGCTATTACATAAAGACTTTACATACTATAATCAAAAATAATGAGCAAAAAAATATTAGTCACAGGCGGAACAGGCTATATTGGTTCTCACACAGTTGTTGAACTACATCAGGCAGGGTATATTCCCGTAATCGTTGATGATCTTTCCAATTCAAATATCAAGATATTGGATCAAATAGAGAAAATCATCGGAGTTAAACCCGAATTTCATCAATTCGACCTTTGTGATACCAATAAAGTCAATGAATTTGTAAAAAATAACAGTGATATCTCCGGAATTATTCACTTTGCTGCATCCAAAGCTGTCGGTGAATCCGTTCAAAACCCTTTAAAATATTACCACAATAATTTCTTCTCCTTGATCAACATCTTGGAGTCTTATCGAAATAAACCGATCAATTTTGTATTCTCTTCGAGTTGTACGGTTTATGGCGAGCCAGACTCACTTCCTGTTAATGAAAGTGCTCCGGTTAAAAAAGCGGCTTCACCTTATGGAAACACAAAACAGATTGCTGAAGAAATTCTTGAAGAAACAGCTACTGCATACGATAATTATAACATTATCGCCCTGCGTTACTTCAATCCAGTAGGTGCGCATGAGTCTGCATTGATAGGCGAACTGCCAAATGGTGTTCCACAGAATTTACTGCCATTTATTACGCAGACCGCTATCGGAAAAAGAGAAAAATTAATGGTATTTGGAGACGATTATGATACGTCTGATGGTTCTTGTGTACGTGATTATATTCATGTGGTCGATTTAGCAAAAGCCCACGTCGCTGCAATCAAATTATTGGAAAAAGGAAACCCTAACGGACAATATGATGTATTCAATGTAGGAACCGGTAATGGCTATTCGGTACTTGAAGCCATCAAAGCATTTGAGAAAGCTTCCGGTCAAAAATTGAATTATGAAATTGGTCCACGTCGGGATGGTGATATTATCAAAGTTTACGGTGATGTGACCAAATCCGCTGAACAGTTGCACTGGAAAGCCGAACTGGGCATCGATGAAATGATGGCCTCGGCTTGGGCATGGGAAAAAAACCTGAAAGAAAATCCGTTGGATTAAATAGCTGCTCGTTGAGCTCAAGAAAGCATTATAATTTTGCACTTCATATGACCGTCTTACGAACTGAGACGGTCATTTTTTTATAGTGAATCGGATTGTTCAAATCCTTTCTCTTTTTGCAAAGGCTCCCCGATATCCTGCTCATCATTTCTTTATCACAGCTGAAACGCGGCAAGAATTGAAGCCGCATTAAAATCTATTTCATTGAGCACATTTGACCGGCGGCTATCTTTTTCCAGATACAGAATGGTAAAGCCAATGAATATTGAACTACCTATAAACTCTCCACACTTGATGGTCAGGGTCTTTGCCGGTATCGGATCCTGCTTATATTTCAAATCGTATTCCCACTCCGTATCTTTTATTTCTTTATGCTCAAGTTCGTCGAAGTCGAATGAGAATGCGTGAAATTTGAATACCACCGCATTGCATTTTTCAGGAAGGACCAGTGCTCTTTTGATATCAAACTCCGGAAAAGCTATTTTAAGATCCTTCTTCTTGTTCAGGGAGATTAACGGATCGATAAAAAAATAATCCTGCATGTGACAGTTTTCATTGAACTGAAAATTTACCAAGCGATCCAATACACAGTTGCTCAGCGCGCGACTACCTTTGTCGCAATCAAGATTTGTCTTTATCGCCCGATAGATTTGCCTATTTAAGCGATTGCCCATCTGCCCATCATGCAGCTGCTGATGAATTTCCCCAAAACACATTCGGATCAGTGCACCGGCGCGGCTTACGTTTCCAAAATCTTTACTTGCCCTCTTGGTATCATCCGTCTGTTTGACGCGGTATGGCCTGCTTTGCAGGTAGTTTTTATTGCCGACTTTTCTATTCACCAGCGGACCGACCAGGCCCCTGATAAATCCATTATCATTTATTCCCATACCTAAAGATACTACAGTAAAACCCTGTTTTCAAGCATCTTATTAATTTTTAAAAATTTCCAAATTCGAGTAAAATGACAATTGTAAATCTTGCAATTTTCAAGGGACTTTATTGTAAATAGCTTATCGACAAGTTCGCCCCATGCTCGCCCCGCTCCCGACTTGTAAAAAATATGCAGGCATGGTGAAAGCACCTTAAAAGGTGGACTCAACGTGGACTCACTGTGCACTCAATCTGCTTACAGGTCGAACTTGGTAATAACCAGGTATTAACTTGCTCCCTATTAGAGCACTCCGCCAGTCGAAGGGTGACATTGAGGAATTCAGCTTTCTAAACAAGCTCTTTATCAGAAATATATTCCATCAATATTCCGGCCTGTCCCCCCAATTTCTTTTTCAAACGCTGCATTGACTTTTTGATTGCGTCGGGTGTAACGCCTAAAACATTAGCGACTTCTCTATTATTCAGTCCCATTTTCATTAGGACAATCACGCGCAGATTAGACTCTGTAATATCAGGAAATTTACCTTGAATATCATGCAGCAGGTTCGGAAATTCCTTGGTAAGCAAGAACTTAAATTCCTGCCATTTCTCATCCGTGATAAGATGAGATTGCAAAAGTGTTTTAAGTTCATCGCGGTCTTTGGCACTTGTTTCCTCCATCTCATCAAGCATTGAAGAAAGAAGATTTATCTGCTCATTATTACGTTTGAGATACACCATGTATTCCTCTAGCTGACTTTTGGAACTCATCAGTTCTTTGTCCAGTTCGGCTTTGGTATACTTGAGGTTCAGCAACTGATATTCGTATGCCTGCATGCGCTTCCTCGAACGGTATCTAAAAGCATTGTAGATAAAAAAGAACAGCACCAATAGAAACAAGCTTAATATAACCCACAATCTCGTTTCGGCACGTTTCTTTTTTATTAGCGCTTGTGCCAAGGATAATTTGTCGGCATATTTTTGTTTATCTGCCATAAATTTCAATTGCGATAAAACAGGATCTCCGTCCAAGAAGCGCAATGAATCCTGAAGCTGTTCAATCCGGCGCCGTGCATTGAGCTCTTGCTTCAAATCATGGTTTTGAATGGCAAGATTCAACTTATGCCCCTCCAACTCAAGTATTGTTTTTTTATCGTCAGCGCCTTCCAGCAGATGTTCGGTTTCATTGATCAGTTGACGGACCTCTTGATTTGCTCCCATAGCAATACGCAAGCGAATCCGCGTCATTAAGGCAAAAATGGTATTTTTATCGTTCCCCAGAGATTTCGAAATTTCTAGATCTTTATCTAAAAGTGATAGTGCTTTTTTATAATCTTTCCTCCCTTCATAAATCCGTGTCTGATTACCCAGAACCTTCGCATAACGAAGAGAATCCTTCTCAGAAAGCGCCAAATGCAGAGCAAGGTCAAAGTTTTTCATTGCCTGCACGGTATCCCCACCACTTTTTAAAATCAATAAGCCTAAGTTGTCTAAGATCTCCGCTTTCAATTGCGGAGAAATGTCCGCCTGTTGCTGACCTAATTCCAGGTACTTAATTCCCGAACGATAATCGCCCAAAGTTCCGAAGAAATAGCCAAGCTTTTTGTAGGTCTGCGTCAGATCTAACACCAGTTCTCCCGGTATATCCTCCAGGCTTTTTTCACCCTCCAATAGTAATGGAAGCGCTTCCGAAGCCTTTAAACATCTATACAGATAAAATCCGTACATCACCTTTACCCAAGCCTTCACGTTTTGATAATTGCACTCCTTTTCCAGATCGAGGGCTTTAAGATAATATTTATCACTAAAGCTATTTCTACCACCTTCATTATCAAAAGAGTGATCTGCTAATACACAATAATAAATTGCAAGCAGGGCGTTATCGTTTTTTCGGATAGCCTGATTAAAATAGGGCGTTAGGTATCTACTCAGTGCTGCACTGGAAGTACGGTGCTTTTGTGACTCCCGGATGATCGTCTCATAAAATTTTTTTTCTTCTGCAGAGGAATTGGAATCCATTATATCCATTCCAAAAACAGCACTATTGGGAATTATAGCTGCAAAAAAAAGTATAAGAAAAAATCTCAGCATAGCCGCATACAAGTAGAATTTCACATTAAAAATAAAAAATAATTTTAATTAAATCATCATGTGCTGAAATCAGCGTATAAATAAAAATCAATGAGCTGACCAATAAAATAAAGCCTATAACAGAGCTCCCTAACATGCTATTTGCTTATTTACGCTAAACAAAACTATAAATATGATAGGGCGTAATTGCTTTTGTCAGCATGACATCGTGTTCGTTCCGATCAGCGATTCGCTCAATTGGATCAAAAAAAGATAATCCTACTCGTTGGGTTTCTGCAGCACAAAGCGCAAAAAAACGATCGTAAAACCCTTTTCCATAACCTACCCGATGACCATCCGCATCAAATGCCAGCAAAGGAACGAGTATAAAATCAATAAGCAACGGCGAAACCTCCTTCCCCGAAACAGGCTCCGGAATGCCCCATTCATTTTTTTCAAACACAGTTTGGGCATCAAGAATATAGTGCTGCATGGAATAGTCTGAAAAATTTGATCGGGATACGACAAGGACAATATTCGAAAAAAACTCCTTCACATAGTTGATGATGGAATACGTATCTGGCTCATGATATTTTTCGATAGGAAGAAATACATGCATATAGCTGACCGTCGTCAGATCTATTTTTTGAAATTGCAACAGTAATTTATGATTGAGCATTTCCTCCTCCGGCAGGGAAAGCCGGCATCTTTTCATCTTAAACTCCTGTCTTAATTCCTTTTTTGATTTCATGCTTAAATATATATTTTTTATTCCATGATTTAGCTGATCACCGGTGAGCACAGATAGAGCAAAAAAAAACGGCCTTGTAGCGAGCGCTATCAAGACCGAATAATCAACCTAAACCTAAAATCTTATATTACTTTACGCGTTCGATATAATTACCTGTTTGCGTATCGACTCTTACTTTCTCTCCTTGATTGATAAATAGAGGCACCATAATCTCTACTCCTGTTTCTACAGTAGCTTTCTTCAGCGCATTTGTAGAAGTATCTCCTTTCACTGCTGGCTCTGTATATGTAATTTCCAATTCAACACTTTTAGGTGCTTCTGCCATGATCGGCTCATCACTTTCAAAAGCAATAATTACAGTCATTCCCTCTTTTAGGAAACGAGCTGAATCGCCAAATAAGAATTTGGGGATATTGAATTGTTCATAAGTGTTGTTGTCCATCACAACGAAGAACTCACCATCTTCGTATAAGTATTGATAATCATTCGTTTCCACACGTGCAATCTCAACACTCTCATCAACTCTAAAACGATATTCAACTAATTTTCCGGTCTTCACGTTACGCATTCTTGCTTGATAGAAAGCACGTAAATTACCTGGTGTACGGTGTATATATTCTTCTACAGAGACTAACTCTCCGTTAAATCTTAAAATATTTCCTGATTTTACCTCTGATGCCTTAGCCATTCTTTGAATTGAACTTTAAACGGTTATCTCATTATTGAGTCGTCAAAAATACAAAAACTAATTGTGTTATTAAAATTTCATTCGTTACTTTTTGAAGTCGACAATAGAAATTGTTTCGTCACAAAATTCGTATTCTTTTTTTTGATTTGAACAGATAATAAACAATCTAAAATCGCGCTTGGTACGATCTATTAAATTCAGGTACCATTCCTCTCCTGCACTATCCAGATTGCTTGTTGGCTCGTCCAACAATACTAAATTTGAATTGGAACAACAGGCCAAAACTAATTTAACACGTTGTCGCATACCCGATGAAAAGTGTCTTATTTCTTTATCCAAGGCATGTTCCAGCCCCAACAAACTCAAAGCACTTTCTTTATCAAAACCTGGGAGATAACTTTTAAACTGAAAATGAAAATCGAGCAATTCACGCAAGGTAAATTCTTCGATCAGTTCGATATATGGTGCCGCGATAGACAACTGTTGATAAATCTGATCTATACCAATATTGATTTCTTTATCGGTATAGATCAATTCCCCTTGTGAGGGTGATAAGCTGCCAGAGAGAACCTTCAAGAAGGTAGATTTTCCAGAACCATTTTGTCCGAGAACAGCATAACTCTTTCCGGACTCAAAACGATAATTAATATGCCTGAAAATCCATTCACTGTTATATCTTCGACCAATATCCTTTAATGTTATTTCCAAAGTAACCCGATTCGGTAATGCAATTACATTGCTCTATTATTGAATCCCTTCATGATACCACGGCCAGAATTTCGGATAAAATCCAAAATTTCATCACGGATTTCCGTTGCCTGATACTCCGCTTCTATAATTTCTATTGCCTTAGCCAGATTTCTATTCTGAACAAATAGAATACGGTAAAGGTTTTGAATTTCGGCAATCTGCTCTTCCGAAAACCCTCTTCTCCTCAATCCCACAGAGTTAATTCCGGCATACGAAATCGGCTCACGGGCTGCCTTTACAAACGGGGGGATATCTTTTCGTACCAAAGATCCACCTGTGACAAAAGCATGTGAACCAATTTTCACAAACTGATGTACAGCCACCATCCCCGCCAAAACAACATAATCCCCGACGGTAATATGTCCCGCAAGTGTACTATTATTCGAAAAAACACAATTATCGCCCACCTCACAATCGTGTGCAACGTGGCTGTAAGCTTGAATCAAGCAGTTTTTGCCAATGACCGTTTTGTATCGGTCCTTCGTTCCTCGATTAATTGTCACACATTCACGAATCGTTGTATTATCACCTATTTCTGCTGTTGTAATTTCACCATCAAATTTTAAGTCTTGAGGCTCACCAGAAATCACGGCGCCGGGATATATCTTACAGTTTTTTCCAATTCGAGCTCCATCCATAATGGTCACGTTTGAGCCGATCCAAGTTCCCTCTCCAATGACAACGTCTTTGTAAATGGTTACAAATGGCTCAATGACTACATTTTTAGCAATCTTTGCTTCCGGATGAATATAAGCTAATGGCTGTATCATCTATACTTCTTTAATTGTTATTTACTCTTACGATCTGTGCCATAAGTTCAGCCTCACAGACAATTTTCTCTCCCACCATGGCCACACCTTTCATTTTAGCGATGCCTCTCCGGATTGGTTCCATTAAATCACATCTAAAAATAACAGAGTCCCCGGGAGTAACTTGTGCTTTAAAACGTGCATTCTCAATTTTGAGAAATAATGTTAACCAGTTTTCAGGATCTGGAACGGTCTTTAAGACCAAGATACCACCAGTCTGTGCCATCGCTTCGACCTGCAGCACCCCCGGAAATAACGGAGCTCCGGGAAAATGCCCCATAAATAGGTCTTCGTTCATGGTTACATTCTTTAATCCCACAACATATGTCTCGGTTAACTCCAAAATCTTATCGACCATGAGCATTGGTTGACGATGTGGAAGAATTTTCATAATCTCCACGGTATCATACAATGCCGGCATATTTGGATCGTAAACTTTTATTTTTTTACGGGTTTTATCTTTCTTAATCTGCTCTTTAATTTTCTTTGCAAAAGCAACATTTGCAGCATGTCCGGGACGGGCGGCCATAATATGGCCTTTCAAAGGTCTTCCCACTAAAGCCAAATCACCCACCATATCCAACAGTTTATGTCGGGCAGGCTCATTTTGATGACGCAATTGATTATTGTTCAGGATACCTTCTTTGGCAACGGCAACAGTCTCTTTATGGAATAGATGTGCAAGCTTCTGTAGTTCTTCAGGTGAAGTCTCTTTATCAACAATGACGATCGCATTGCTTAGATCCCCCCCTTTAATCAATCCATGGTCGACTAGCATCTCCAATTCATGCAGAAAACAAAACGTACGTGAAGAAGCAATTTCAGCTTTGAAATCTTCAATAGAAGTAATCGCAGCATGTTGACTTCCCAAAACAGGTGAGTTAAAATCAATCATACAAGTCAACCGATAACCATCCATAGGCATTCCCAGGATCTCAACTTTACGATCTGGCTCAGCATAATGGATATTATTGGATATCTCATAATAATCTCTATCAGCATCTTGTTCTTCAAACCCCGCTTCTTCCAACAATTTCACAAAAATTGCTGAACTCCCATCCAATATTGGAATTTCAGGACCATCAATATCAATCAGGACGTTATCAATTTGCAGACCAATTAATGATGCCATTAAATGTTCGATTGTACTAACACTTGCTCCATTTTGAGAAATAGTAGTTCCTCGGGAAGTGTCCGTGACGTTATCTGCATCAACCAAAATCTCCGGCTGACCTTCTAAATCCACACGTCTGAACTTAAACCAGTGATTTTCCGGAGCAGGTTTGATCGTCATCGATACAATTTTCCCTGTATGAAGACCTACCCCCGAAATTTCAACCTCGTTTTTGATGGTTCTCTGTTTCACATTCATTTCTAATAACATATTTTTAAATCAAAACTTCTTTTGACGGAACCATCATGAGATTATAATATTATATCGAATAGCAGCAGGCTAGGGCCGCTCATGATAGCTTCATTACAATTAAATAACAGTTTATTTCAATGAAAAAAGATTATTTTAACTTCAATTCTATTAATTTTTCTAGCTCCTGGATGCGTTTCTCCAGTTCTGGAAGACGAGCAAAAATGACATTGGATCTTAACTGAGGCTGATACGGCATTACCGGTGTCCCACCCCATTTTTTCCCCTCATCTTTAATTGATCTGTTAACGCCGGATTGAGCCTGGATCTGGGAGCCCTTAGCGACAACAATATGTCCTACGACACCAACCTGTCCACCTAACACCACATGCTCTCCAATTTTTGAACTTCCGGAAATCCCTGTCTGTGCAGCAATAACTGTATTCTTACCGATATCAACGTTATGCGCTATCTGAATCAAATTATCTAATTTGACACCGTCACGCACAATCGTAGCCCCCATTGTCGCTCTATCGATCACCGTATTGGCGCCAATCTCGACATTATCTTCTATCTGAACGTAACCTATTTGCGGAACCTTCTTATAGGTACCATCTTCCTGCGGTGCGAAACCAAAACCATCCGAACCAATCACAACGCCCGAATGAACAACGACATTCTTACCTACTTTACAGTCATGATAGATTTTCACACCCGGATACAACGTTGTATTATCGTCAATAGTGACTTTGTCTCCTATAAAAACCTGTGGATAAATTTTCACATGATCGCCGATCTTCGCTCCTTTACCGATATAGGCAAATGCCCCAATATACCCCCCTGTGCCTATTGTTGCCTCAGGATGTATGAAACACGGCTCTTCACGTCCGCTTTTATCAAGACGAAATTCGTTATACATATTCAGTATGGTAGAGAAAGCCGCATACGCATTCTTTACACGAATAATCGTGAGCGTGGGTTTGGTATCTTGCGTCAATTGCAAATCTTCATTCACAATGACAATGGAAGCATCCGTGTTATAAATAAAATGCTCATATTTTGGATTTGACAAAAAAGAAAGATCGCCTTTTTTACCTTCCTCAATTTTGGCAAGGTTACCTACGGTAACTTCTGGATTCCCCTCAATCCTTCCTTCTAATAATGTCCCTATTTGTTGAGCAGTAAATTGCATGGTACAAATCTATGTTTTTTTATTAAAAAATAACTATCCGGCAGAAGGAATTGCAATATATCCCACCTCTTTTGGATAACATAACGCATATTTGGATACATTTTTAGACAATGCTTCTAAATTTCCAAGATCCGATGCTTCGGTAATATCAATGAGTTCACCCGATTTCAATAATATCTTGATTTGATCGTTTGAGGGATTATATGCACGATTGTGGATTTCTTCCGTAAATACATAATAATGGATATCCTCCCTTCTTACTCCCAAGAACTCTTGCACCTTGCTTTTTACCAGTTCAAGGTATGCTGTAGAAAAGGGCTTATTGCTCATTATTGAACGATATAGGTCCCTTTTCATAATTCGCTGGCACATTTTACTCAAAATCTCATCCTCATGCCGTTCCCATGTTTTTATTGCGGACATAATATCCGTATCATCTAAACGGGTAAACCAGTCTAAATGCAACGGGTCATCCAAAAAATTTGTGCGATCAACCTGCTGACTCAAAAACCAATGAAATGCTGGTGTGGAAAAAAGTTCCTTACCAGATGCGGTCAAGTCTTTCGCTCTTTGTAAAATTTTAATCAATAATTGCTCTGCTCCGATAACGGTCTTGTGTAAATAGACCTGCCAGTACATTAACCTCCGCGCAATAAGGAATTTTTCCACGGAATAGAGCCCCTTATATTCAACGACAATCTCATCATTCACAACATTCAACATCTTTATAATCCGGTCGAATGAAATAACCCCTTCGGAAACTCCCGTGAAGAAGCTGTCTCGATTTAAATAGTCCATCCGATCCACATCCAATTGACTTGAGACAAGCTGATGAAGGAATTTTCGCTCGTATTGATTATTAAAAATAGCAATAGCCAAGCTCAATCGCCCGCCTAGATCTTGATTTATACGATCCATCAGCAAAGAGGAAAGCAACTCGTGCGAAACACCCACAATCAAACTATGTTCTAAAGAGTGAGAAAAAGGGCCATGACCGATATCATGCAATAAAATAGCCGCTAAAACCGCCTCTTCCTCAAGCGCAGAAATTTCGATCCCCTTACTCCGAAGGGTTTCCAATGCCATCGACATGAGATGCATAGCACCTATTGCATGTTGAAACCGTGTATGCAATGCTCCAGGATACACCAAATGAGTCATACTCACCTGTTTAATATAACGAAGTCGCTGGAAATAGGGGTGCTGTACAAGGTCAAACACCAATCCCGTCGGAATGGCAACAAACCCATACACAGGATCATTGATGATTTTATTTTTGTTCAATGTGGCGATAAATTAATGCTACTTTTCAACATATTAAATTGAAAACCTAGTTTTATAAAACACAAACTTATGGTTATCACTAATATAAACTTAAAACAAAGATAGTTAGTTCATCGTTAAGAAATGTTAAAAATAAATCTAAAGCACGATATTTGCTTATGTTAGTATGATATTGAAATCCATTCAATAAACGAGGTATTTTCTTTTGTTACAATTCAAATTTGAGTAACACTACCAACCTCTCTTATAAGTAGACATATATAACAAGATGCAAAAAACACATATTCTCTGGGCTGATGACGAAATTGACTTTCTAAAACCTCATATTTTATTTTTAGAAAGTAAGGGGTATAAAGTTGATACCGTCAACAATGGAAACGATGCGGTTGAAGCCTTTAAAAATGGTTTTTTTCATTTAATCTTTCTGGATGAAAACATGCCGGGGCTGACCGGGCTCGAAACCCTTGCGATCATCAAATCCATTAATCCGACCGTTCCGATCGTGCTCGTCACCAAGAATGAAGAAGAGCATGTCATGGAGGATGCCATTGGCTCCAAAATAGATGATTATCTCATCAAGCCTGTAAATCCTAAGCAGATTTTGATGACAATAAAAAAACTTACTGAAAATAAACGTATTGTCAACGAGAAAACCTCCATGGCCTACCAGCAGGATTTCCGCAATCTAGGCATGATATTAAATGACAACTTAGATTTCATGCAATGGTCGGAAGTGTATAAAAAACTTGTTTACTGGGAATTATCACTCGAAAAGCTTGAGGACAACAATATGCATGAAATATTGACGATGCAGAAGTCGGAGGCAAATATGCAGTTTTCAAAATTTGTCGAAAACAACTACATCAATTGGATCAACCGTCCAGAGGATGGTCCTATTTTATCCCATCAATTGTTTAAAAAGAAAGTATTTCCAGTCCTTGAGGATAATATCTCGACCTTCTTCGTCCTGATAGACAATTTGCGTTTTGACCAATGGAAAATCATCAACGAGGTGATTACAGATTATTTTAGACTGGAAGAAGAAATCAATTATTTCAGCATCCTACCAACAGCTACTCAATATGCAAGAAACGCAATTTTCAGCGGCTTAACACCATTGGAAATGGAAAAACGCTTTCCTAAGTTATGGCAAAATGATGAGGATGAGGGGGGCAAAAATTTATATGAGGACCGGTTCCTGGATGATCAGATCAAAAGGTTATACCGTAAACCGATAAAGCATTCTTACACTAAAGTTTTAACGCTTGAACAGGGCAAGGATGTCTTGGACAACTTGGGCAACATGATGCACAATCAGCTTAATGTCCTGGTATACAACTTTGTCGACATGTTATCCCACGCGCGAACAGATAGTTCGATGATCCGTGAACTGGCGAATGATGAAGCAGCGTACCGTTCGCTAACACTATCCTGGTTTGAACATTCACCTCTTTTAGAAGCTTTAAAATGGCTTTCACAGAAAAAAGTACGTATTATTATCACCACCGACCATGGAACGATCAGGGTCAAAAAACCAAGTAAAATCGTCGGAGATAGAAACACGAATACCAACCTTAGGTATAAACAAGGTAAAAATCTAAACTACATTGAAAAAGATGTATTTACGATCAAGAATCCGCATGATGCGCAGTTGCCCAAACTCCATGTTAGCTCAACTTATGTATTTGCCAAAGAGGATTCCTACTTTGTTTATCCGAACAATTATAACCAATTTGTCAATTACTTCAACGGCACATTCCAACATGGAGGAATATCATTGGAAGAAATGATCATCCCCTTTGCGACATACTTGCCGAAATAGTAATTTTGCAACATGGAAATTATCGTAAACACAACGGCAGATCTTTCTGTTGCAGCCCAAACTCTTTTGAACAGGTTTCCAAAGGATCGAATTTTTCTGTTATATGGCCCAATGGGGGCGGGAAAAACAACCTTTATAAAATATTTGTGTGAACAGTTGGGCGTAAAGGATAGTACCTCAAGTCCGACCTTCTCCATTGTCAATGAGTATGACTCTGACAATGGTCCAATCTATCATTTTGATTTTTATCGGATTAAAGATGAACAGGAGGCATTTGACTTTGGCTATGAGGAATATTTCTATTCGGGAGCGTATTGCTTCATTGAATGGCCTGAAAAAATCCCCAATCTATTGCCTGAAGAAGCAAAGGAAATACAGATCAGCATCGTAGATCCCGAAACCCGTAAAATATCTATCCGTTAATCTAGCATTTATCACCTTCCATTATGGCTCATTCATCGTCTTGTCAATATATTCCATCTGATACCCACGTACCCGGATTAGCAGCTATCCATGCCGAACAATTAAGTTTTTCCTTTCATGAAAACAATGTGCAGTTTGCTGTCGAAAATGCTTCTTTTGATATTGAAGGAGGAAAGATAACCGCTATTATCGGTGAATCCGGAAGCGGAAAAAGTACGCTCCTAAGATTAATCTATGGTTTATTGGAACCAACCAATGGTGCCGTGCGGTACAAAGGCTGGCAAGTTCCCACACGCAAAGACAAACTAATACCCGGACATGATGCCATGAAACTCGTATCACAAGGATTTGACGATTTGAACACATACGCGAATGTATGGGATAATGTCGCTTCACAGCTACCTAATACAGATATCAAACGTAAACAGGATAAAACCGCCGAGATTTTACAACGCTTGCGCATAGATCATTTGGCAAAAAAAAGGGTCGCTGACATCAGTGGCGGGGAAAAACAGCGCGTCGCCATCTGCCGCGCATTGATCAATGAACCTGAAGTACTGTTGATGGATGAACCCTTTAACCAAGTCGATGCATCCTTTCGGGACACCTTACAACAGGACATAAAAGATATTGTCAGCGATACAGGACTGACGATAATTTTAGTTTCGCATGATCCCACTGAGGTGCTCGCGCTTGCGGACAATCTTATTGTCATGAAATCAGGTAAAATATTGGATCAAAATAATCCACATGTACTATATAGTGAGCCATCACACCCTTATACGGCCCAGCTGCTTGCAAAAAGTAACATATTAAATCCTGAACAGGCGCAAAATTTGGGTATTGAAAGTAAAAAGTCCATCGGAATTCATCAGGAATGGATTTCTATTTCCACCACAGAAGAATCGTCTTTCTTTGTCAAAGACAGCAAATTCAGAGGTTTTTATTATGAAATTTTGGTTTCCAATAATGCCGTTGATCTGCATTGCATCACCACCTCGCAGTTAATACCCAAGAAAAATCAAGCCGTTGATCTAACAATTTCCAATTGGATCGCTTTCGATTAATTTAAGGTCGACAGCCAGGAAAGAAATGCATCAAACCATTTTTTTTCCGAAGTTTTATTGATTAACCCGAAGCCGTGGCCACCTTCATCAAAGACATAGAGCGTATTTGGAATATTTACCTTATCCAACGCAGCCATCATCCGATAACTATTTTCGATAGGAACAGCTGTGTCATCTTTCGCGTGAACAAAGAAAGCGGGACATACTTCGGGAGAAACCTGTAGATTCGAAGAAAATAACCGAACAAGTTCTTCGGATGGGTTTTCTCCAATGAGATTAATTCTTGAACCTTTATGCGTCACATCGTTTTCCATTGAAATCACTGGATATATCAGTCCCGCAAAATCAGGGCGCAGTGACACATGTGACGGATTGGCGATATATGCTTTCTTAAACTTGGTCATGAGGGTTGATGCAAGATGTCCTCCCGCTGAAAAACCAATAACACCAACTTTTTTTAATTGCGGGTTGGAACTACGAATCAACTGCATCGCCCGTTGCGCATCTTGAAGCGGCCCGATACTCTTATCCCGCATGATATTTGGCGAAGGCAATCTATATTGCAATACGTATGCCGAATAACCATTCTTTACAAGCTCCTTAGCGACCGCGTGTCCTTCATGATCCATAGCAATATGCGAGTATCCTCCTCCCGGGATCACAAGCACGGCAATATTTTTAGCTGTATTTTTATCTGGCGTATAGATAAATAATTTAGGTGTATTTTTTTCCAAAAGAACCTGAGCTTTATCAGCTGCATTTGGAATAGAATCTTGATAAAGATTAATCGCTTCCTGAGCCTTTGCAAGCGAAATCAAAGAACATAAGAACATAAGAATTTTTTTCATAACGACGAAACTACTAATAAATCTAAATCTTTTGCGGTCATATTAAATCGGGAAGCCATATCGGCATTGGTCAGGTTACCTTGGTATAAATAGATTGAACTTCTTATTCCCGGACTTTTCCAAATTGCATTTCTCAATCCACCCAATTCGGCAAAGTCCAACAAGATGGATGTAAAAATATTGCTCATCGCATAGGTTGCCGTACGCGCCACCCGCGACGCGATATTGGGAACACAATAGTGAATGACATCAAATTTTCGAAAAACCGGTTTATCGTGTGAAGTTACTTCCGATGTCTCAAAATTCCCCCCCTGATCAATGCTGACATCAATAACAACCGAATTAGGTTTCATCTTCGAGACGGTTTCTTCGGAAATCACACAAGCAGAGCGGCCATTCTGTGCTCTTAATGCACCAATGACAACGTCCGAACTTATTACGGCCTTATTTAGGATAATGGGCTGAATAACGGAAGTAAACACCCTGCTCCCAAGGTTGTTTTGCAAACGACGAAGTTTGTAAATCGAATTATCAAAGACCTTTACCTGAGCCCCTAGTGCCAAAGCAGTCCGTGCCGCTTGTTCTCCTACCGTCCCGGCCCCAATAATAACGACTTCCGTAGATGCGACTCCGGTAACACCGCCTAGCATGAGCCCCTTCCCGCCAAATGCGTTACTTAAATATTCCCCGGCTATTAAGGTCGCGGTTGCACCAACAATCTCACTCATTGCCCGCACGACAGCCAAACAACCACCCTCATCCCTAAGGTATTCATAAGAGATTGCGGTGATCTTCTTATGCATAAGCGCCTTTAATACGTCCACATTCATTAGCGAAGGTTGCTGCGAAGATAACAGCACTTGCCTTTCCTTCATCAATTTGACTTCTGACACGGTAGGGCTGCCAACTTTAATAATCAAATCAGCCTGATAGATTTCTTCTCTCGAAGACACTATCCGGGCTCCTTGTTCACTATAATGGTGATCTAAAAAATTAGCTCCGGCACCAGCTCCGGTCTCAATTAATACCTCGTGACCATTCTCGACCAATAATGCCACAGCCAAGGGTGTCAGGCATATACGCTTTTCCTGAAGTGAGGTCTCTTTTGGAATCCCAATAAAAAGACTTTTTGCATTCTTCTTCTTCTCAAAAAGCATCTCTTTCGGAGACATCATGGCCTGACTCGCAAGCTTCCCTAACTCATTCATTTTGTTAAATTGACTTTAGTTAAAATTACGATAAATAATCAATCTAATCAAACGAAGATAAAATTGCTGCGACAACTGCGTCATTTTCCAAGTAACATCGTAATTCCTAGCGCACTGATCTGCCCTCATGAACCATGATATATTGTAAAAGATTAATACATATAAAGACCATTGAAATGGTACAAAATTATCTACATTTGTCTAAATTAATCAGACTTAATACCATGCTAAGTAAAATCAGTATCGTACCCAGATGGATCATTTTTTTATTGGACATTTTCAGTGTTTCTATTGCCTATCTCCTTGCAAATGTTATTTATTACGATTTTAACTTCGACTTTCTCCTTGATATAGATTTCAGCATACGATATATTTTGTTTATAAGCGTTTGCTCCCTGTCATTCTACTTATTCAAAATGTATACGGGAATAATTCGTTACACAAGTGCCATTGACTCCATACGAATATTATCGACCATAGTATTTAGCGTATTCATACTTTTGGTCCTCAAATTGATTATCCAGGCAAACGAAATCGAGCGAAATATTCCGACGGCATTAATTATCTTCTTTGCGCTCTTTTCATTTTTAATATTAACGGTCTATCGAACCATTATCAAAATTTTCTTTTTATATACTAAAAAGGTCAATGGCAGTAGAAAGAAAACTTTAATCTATGGTGCTGGTGATCTAGGTATTGCGGTAAAAAGAACGTTGGACCATGACGTTCGATCGAAAAATGCCATTATTGGTTTTTTGGATGATAACGACCAAAAAATCAATAAAGTGATTGATGGAACGAAAATTTACTCCTCCAAGAAGTTTAATC
This sequence comes from Sphingobacterium athyrii, assembly GCF_003071065.1. Lineage (GTDB taxonomy): Bacteria > Bacteroidota > Bacteroidia > Sphingobacteriales > Sphingobacteriaceae > Sphingobacterium > Sphingobacterium athyrii. Next base: position 263,503 of record NZ_QCXX01000008.1, read on the forward strand.
ATCTTATCAATACCCTCAATGTGGAGGAGGTCATTATTGCATCACACAATATTCCTTCAGAACGCAAGAATGAAATTACAGATATTGCCCTGGAACGAAATGTAAGCATCTTAACTCTTCCACCTGTTAAAAAAATCATGAATGGAGATCTTAATCCCAATCAGATCCAGAAAATAAAAATTGAAGATCTATTGGAAAGAGATCCGATCAAAATCAATGACGATCATATTCTAAGCCAGACAAAAGGTAAAAGAATACTTGTTACTGGTGCTGCAGGCTCAATCGGAAGCGAAATTGCTTCTCAATTGGGGAAATATGAACCTCAAATGATTATTCTATGTGACCAGGCTGAATCACCATTACATAATTTACAACTGGATCTGCAGGACGAATTTCCGGAGCAGGTGTATCATACCTATATCGCTGATATCAGAAGTACAAAAAGAATGCGTTTGCTCTTTGAAACATTTAAACCACATTATGTCTACCATGCCGCCGCATATAAACATGTTCCCATGATGGAAAATCATCCCTTGGAAGCGGTACAGACCAATGTCCTGGGAACTAAAAATCTAGCTGACCTAGCCGTTGAATTCCAGGTCGAAAAATTTGTTTTCGTTTCAACGGACAAAGCGGTCAACCCTACAAATATTATGGGTGCGACCAAGCGAATTGCCGAGATATATGTTCAATCGCTCAACAATCATCTGGAAAGCATTCAGGATGGGAGCACTAAATTTATTACAACACGATTCGGAAATGTCCTTGGTTCCAATGGTTCTGTCATTCCGAGGTTTAGAGATCAAATCCAGAAAGGGGGCCCTGTTACAGTAACCCATCCTGAAATTACACGTTATTTTATGACTATTCCCGAGGCATGTCGACTTGTTCTTGAAGCCGGTGCAATGGGACAGGGCGGAGAGATATTTGTCTTTGACATGGGTAAATCCGTAAAAATAGTAGAGCTGGCCAAGAAGATGATCCGTCTTTCCGGATTTAAACCGAATGAAGATATCGAAATCAAATTCACCGGTTTAAGGCCAGGAGAAAAACTATACGAAGAGCTACTAAATGACCTTGAGAATACCCTTCCGACACATCATGAGAAAATTATGATCGCCAAAGTCCGCGAAAATAATTATAACATTGTCAGTCTAAAATTAGCTGAATTAAAAGAGAGGTTAGCTACTCAAAATAAAAATGAGGTTGTCTACCAGATGAAGCTAATCGTTCCAGAATTTAAAAGTAAAAATTCAATCTATGAACAGCTGGACAAAGAAATCGAATTATCAAATGAGTCCGAAAACAAAAGTTAATTCACTTTAAAATTTCCAAAATACTTGCAAATTTGCTCGAAAAGTGTATTTTTGCAATCCATATTTTACTGATTAGTAATGTCTAAAAATACAAATAATACAAATCAAGGTTTAAAACCTTCAAAAGGATCTTTTTTTCAAGATAACCAAAAAAGCGTTGCGTTTATTTTCGGTGGTATCATTGTATTGATTTTGCTGTACTTTGGATACGAGAAACTTTACTTGCAGCCAAGAGCAGAAGAAGCATCGAATCGCATGTATAAAGCTGAGCAGCTTGTTACAATTGACTCTTTACAGAATAAAGCAATTGCAGGTGACGGAGCATTCCTTGGTTTTAAACAAATTGCCGATGAATATTCAAATACAAAATCTGCAAATATTGCAAATGCATACTTAGGAGGTCTTTACCTACGTCAAGGTAAATTTGATGATGCAGTAAAAGCATTGGAGAAATATTCACCTACAGGAAGTCAAATTTTAGACCCACTGGTTATCGGTTTAACAGGAGATGCCTATTCAGAGCTTAAAGACTATAAAAAAGCAGCTGATCACTATAAACAAGCTTCTGAAAAATCGAGCAACTCATACACAACACCTTTATTTCTAAAAAAATTAGGGCTTGTTTATGAAGCACAGAACGATTACAAAAGTGCTGAAACAGCATACAAAAAAATCAAAACTGATTTCCCTGAAAGCCAAGAAGCATCTACTATAGATGGTCTATTGGGCAGAGTACAAGCACATTTATAAGAGAACATAAATACACAAAAAAAGAGGCTATTTCATGGCCTCTTTTTTTGTGACCATCTAAATTCATTATCTTTGTATCCATTATGGCAAGTAGCATTAAAAATCTATCAGACTTTTCGCATATCCAAGTTGCGGATGCAAGTCCATTCAAATTTGCAATTGTGGTTGCACAGTGGAATGCGGAAATCACTGGTGCATTATTGAACGGCGCAATCTCGGGTTTAGAAAAACACGGCGCAAAAGAAAGTAATATTGAGGTCATTGAAGTTCCGGGAAGCTTCGAGTTGACTTCTGGAGCAGATCTGGCATTAAGAAACCAAAGCTTTGATGCTGTCATCTGTCTGGGTTGTGTCATTCAGGGAGAAACCCGACATTTTGATTTTATTTGTCATGCGGTCGCCAATGGCGTTTCAAATGTAGGACTAAAATATAACAAGCCCGTAATCTTCGGTGTACTGACAACAGACAATCTTCAACAAGCCTTGGATCGTGCTGGTGGCAAACATGGTAATAAAGGAGAAGAAGCTGCTATTACGGCAATACAAATGGCTGCCATTGCTAAAAAATTCTAATTTGGTATCAATTTTGTCTAGTATTCAGTCATGAAAAAGTATTCTGGGCCAAAACATAAAAATGCACCAGTACTTTTATTTTAAATAAATCGATTAATAAAGTATGGTAATATCTTATTAATCGATTTTTATTTTTTAGATATGATTATGAAAACATTATCGAACATACTTTTGGTATTTATGCTATCGATATTCTGCCAGGCACATCTGTCAGCTCAGGATGATAGCTTAAACAGACAGATCTGGCGTAGTATTGGTGGCCAAGACAAGTGGGATTCCCTGCAATACTTAGCTTTTTCAGCGAAGGGAAATACCATGTCTGAAGAGCTATCCAATGAGGAACGCAAATTCCTCTTTAACCGGACAACCGGGGAATGTAGGTTCGACGGGTATAGCGGGTCTGATCAGGTGACCTATTTATTCAATTTTAAGGGCAGTGGTACCGATAAGCTTTTTATAGGTGGCAATGTCGCAACCGATGGTCAGGAAATCAAAAAATCCATTAAAAACCAACTTTTTGTAGATCTCAATCTGCTTTTGCTACCAACACTCATCGAGCAGAAAAGTATCCAGCTTAAAAATCAGAAAGAACAGTTTACTAGCGGGCAAAAACTGACCATTGCAAGCATTACTTCATCAGGTGAAGTGCTGGGCTCAAAGCTAGATGGTTTAATTTATATTGATCAAAATACGGGCGAGATTACACGTTATGATTACACGGATAAAACAGAAAAAATCAGTTATGAGATAAGCCGGTACAAGGAGATCGGTGACGGGATACGTTTACCAAGTCTATTTAGCTGCGCCAGCAATGCTAAGAAAAGCTGCGTATTCTCTTCGATCTCCTCTTTTGTACAGGTCGAGCAAAAAAAATTCAAAGAACTATAGTTATGATCAATTGGATAGAATTAAATACAGAAGAACAATTACAGGAACTTTATCAGTCGGATAAGGTTACCGCTATATTTAAGCACAGTACGACTTGTGGTATCAGCAACATGGCAAAGCGTAGCTTAGAACGTATGTCAAATACATCTGATCGGGATTATTCCATCTACCTGTTAGACTTGTTGCGCTACCGCGCGCTTTCGAATGAAATTGCACAACGGTGGAATATCGAGCATCAATCCCCCCAGATCCTTATTGTCGAAGGTAGAAACAGTCTTTACGATGCATCACATGGGGATATTCAATTTGATGAAATTGAAAAATACCTTTAGTTATTTTAGCTTAAACATTTTACCTTCATCATAGGCACTGAGCGTAAGATTATCCCAAGTGATCAATCCATTGGATTTTTTCTTTAATCCACGTGGATTTTTGGCAACGATTACTTGGGATTCCCCAACCACTTTTATAGTATTCTGTCTCACGATAATTGCCGTTCCCTCATCAATCCCGATACAGGTCTTGTCGGGAAACTCTGCGAGGGCAGTAAAAAGTCTATTATATCGGCTTCTCTTCACAAAATGCTGATCGATAATGGCAGATTTTATCAATCCCAAACCTTTGGCCGTCTCCAAATTTTTATGTTCCAGCCTATTGAATGTAGGTCGATAGGTCGAATCTTTTAATTGATTACCCGTAATCATTGTCTCACTCATGATAGCTGCTCCAGCGCTTGTACCCGCGATACATGCACCTTGCTGATAAGCCGCGTGAATCGCATCGAACAATGCCGTATGCTCGACTATCGACATAAAGCGGTTTTGATCCCCGCCTGTAATATAGATCAATTTAGCGCGACGGACCGAGTCAACGAGACGCTTATTTTCAGCATCTGATTTTGAAAAATTGATACCGGTGACCTTATTTTTCGTGACCTCCTTCAGTTGCTTTACCATATCCTCAACGGACTCTTCGGGCAAAGTTGAAGCCATCGGCAAGATCATAATATAGTCCTTTGACGAGAGCTGGGCCACCTGTACCAAAGCCCCCATCAGATGTTCATCCTTATGTCCGCCACCGATAATAAACAGCGTCCCTTTAGGTGAAATCTTCGACTTTTGGCTGGCGAAAGAGCACAGCACCGCGACCACTATAATACTCAACAGCTTTTTCATAACAGCTTTCCCTATATAATACCTTTGATTTATTTATAAATTTCTACTTTTATCTTACCATCCTTGGTTACCGTCCCTCTATACATTCCTTCGGTATTGAACGGCATGGCGACATGCCCCTCTTTATCCATAACAATCATTCCACCATCTCCGCCCATCTTGCCGATCCGATCAATAACAGCTTGACCAGCTTGCCATACATTGTCTCCTTTATATTCCATTAAGGCTGAAACAGAATATGCCGCTACATGACGAATATAAAATTCGCCCCACCCGGTACAGGAAACCGCGCAAGTTGCGTTATTAGCATATGTCCCTGCGCCAATAATTGGTGAATCGCCAACACGACCAAATTTTTTGTTCGTCATCCCACCGGTCGAAGTACCCGCAGCTAAATTCCCCTGATTATCCAATGCGACACAACCCACTGTTCCAAATTTATAGTCCTTATTAAGGATCCCCAAACGGGAACTCTGTTTCTGATCATGATCCAGCTGCGTTTTAGTACTGTCTTCTTTTTTAATTTTTTGCAATGCATCCCAACGCATTTTAGTCCAGAAGTAAGATGGATCCACGAGCTGCAAACCGGCTTCTTTGGCAAACTCTTCGGCTCCTCTGCCCACCATCATGACATGTTCCGATTTTTCCATCACGGCACGCGCCGCAGAAATTGGATTTCTGATGGTTGTAACGCCGGCTACTGCACCAGCAGCTAATGTCTTTCCGTCCATAATCGACGCGTCCAATTCATTTTTTCCTGCATTCGTAAATACCGCTCCCTTTCCCGCATTAAACAAGGGGGAATCTTCCATTACATGAATCGCCTGTTCAACGGCATCCAAGCTTGAATTACCTTGTTTCAATTGGTTATAACCAGCTTGTAAAGCCTGTTCTAAAACTGTTTTATAAGCCTTCTCCGTGGAGTCAGTCATATTTTTTTTCAAAATTGTCCCCGCTCCGCCATGGATTGCCAGAACAAATTGCTCTTTCGCCATTTCTTGTGTTTCCTTTCCATCATTATGATTACAGGAAAGCGTCACCGCAGCAGTACCCATAATCACCGCTATCATTGCATGTATCTTCATTTTATTCTTTTATATAACCTGGATTTTGAACCATATTTTTATTAACAAATATTTCATCCGCAGGAATTGGAAAATTGTATTGCGCTTTTGTAGGCTCCAGTATTAATGCTCCTGCCGTATTTACAGCATCTTGAGCTCCTCGACGAACGGGCATTTTCCTTCTTTTTAAATCAAAAAAACGATGTCCCTCAAATGCTAATTCCTTGTAACGCTCTGCTAAAACGGCGTCAATTAGTTCGTTTTTAGAGGATATGACCTGATTTTGATAATCTTGAATACGTGCCCTCCTTAAGGCGTTCAAATCAGTATTTGCTTCATTGAGCTTATTGATTTCCGCATTGGCTTCTGCCCGGATCAGGTACATCTCGCCTGTTCTAAATAATTTTACATCTACGAGACCAGCTGTTGCATCAGCTTCTTTACGGCCCAAATATTTTCCAATCAGGTACTGTTGTTTCCCCGCACCCCGATTGGGGTCATCGAGAATATAGCTTCTAAAACGTATGTCTCTATTCTTGTCAAATAAAGCAGTTAACTTATTTGAAGGTGTGTAAAGTGCTATTTCACCATCCTGCCTAAAGAACATCGCCCCGATCGGTCCTTCAGCTGGAGAATCATCGTCTTTTGGAAGATCCCCAGCAGTCCTATGCAACGAAAAAACAACCTCATTGAAACTCTCGTCTGACCATATTTTCGGAAAGGAAGTCCTATCAGCCAAGGGTTTTGCTGCGATGACTTTTGATGAAGCCGTAATTGCCAAGGTCCAATCTTTTGCATATAAAGCGGCTCTCGCCTGCAATGCATATAAACCTGTTTTAGAAAAGCGATAAATCGCTTCCTCATCTCCAATTAATGCCAAAGCATCATTGATATCCTTTTGGGCCAAATTAAATACTTCGGCAACGGTGTTCCGTCTTGGATGCCCTATTTCAGACTTCATCATATAGGGAATGCCCAATGCTGCAGGTTCATAACCGGCGGCATAGGCTCTCAACAATTCAACGTGTGCAAAAGCACGTATGGCCAACAATTCCCCCTGGTAATGTTTCTTCTTATCAGCATCCACTTTCTCTAATTTTTCGAGTCCGGCCAAAGCGCGATTCGCACGATCTATGACGACATAGTACTCACCAAAAGCGCTCGTCACCGATGAACTTGAGGCTGTATATTGCCAACGATAAGCACTCACATTGCCAACTGTATTTTCCAAGGGGTAAATCGCTTCATCCGAAACAACCACACTATTTCCGATGAGCGTATAGGTCATCCCTGCATAAGCTCCCTTGATGGCCATATCGATGTCTTCCAAGTTACGGTAAGCCTTTTCAGGATCAATGGTATCTGAAGGTCTCAGATCTAATTTATTACAGGAGTATAAAGTTGCCAAGCCCACAGTAAAGAGGCCAATTGTCAACATATTTTTAAATGATTTCATCACCGTAGTCTTTTTAAAAGTTAACACTGAATCCCGCAGTATATGTCCTCGGTGCAGGATAGTTAAAACGGCTGATCCCCTCACTATTTTCGGGGTCAAGCCCTCGCCAGGACGTCCAGGTCAATAGATTTTGCCCCTGAAAGAAAATCCGGGCTCCTTTAATCACCTTTTGATCTCCAAACAACGTTTTCGGAAACTGATAAACCAAATTCACATTCCGCAATCTGAGAAAGGAGGCGTCCTGGATATCTTTGGACGTATATTCGCGCGGTATATCAATCCGCTGTAAAATAGCATTATCCCCCGGTTGTTTCCAGCGGTCCGTAAGCATGCGTATACTTTGGTTACTCGTCATATAGCTTGAATTCTCATTATAAAAATCCTCGTTATTCCAGCGGCGAACATCACTAACGAATGCAAACAAGGCATCTAACGAGAGGTTTTTCCAGCGAACAGTTGTATTAAATCCGCCGACCCATTTCGGAAACATGCTTCCGGATTTCGTAACAGCCTGTGAAGTTTCGTCGTATTCGGTCGTTACACTGCCGTCACGGTTATAATACTGTGCATCACCCGTTTGGGGATTAACTCCTGCCCACTCAGGCGCATAGTAGGTCCCATAGGGAAGTCCAACGCGCATGATACGTGTATCTCCATCTAAAACCTCTGTCAATGCATCAGAAAGGTACAATATCGTATTCTTATTATACGATGCATTGACCCCTAAAGTCAGCCCCCAATCCGTCGTCTTAACGACGTCACCGGACACGCTCATTTCCACTCCCCTATTACGCATCTTGCCTGTGCTCAATGGTAGCTTACGATCCAAGAATCCCGATGTCAGGGAAATCGGCTGATCAAAAAACATATTCTTGGTTATTTTATTATAATAATCCATGGCAACACGAAGCCGCTTTGATGGAAAAAGCTCCAAATCAAATCCAGCATTGAATTCATCCACATATTCCCAGTCATAATTCGGATTTCCGGGATCATAAGGACGAATGGCTGTTTCACCACCATAGGTAATGTCCTTTCTAAAAGTTGCTAAGTAATTGAAATCACCATTGATTGTACTGGCCGTGGTACCATAACTGGCCCGTAGAGATAGGCCTTGTATGAATTCATTGGATTTCAAGAATTCCTCTTCCTTGATATTCCAATTTGCGCCGAAGGAGTAGAAACCATGCCAACGATTCGCCTCAGCCACACGGGAAGAGCCATCATAACGATAACTTGCCGTCAACGAATAACGATTGTCATAAGTATACCTTCCCAAGGCCATATACGAAGCTAACGCGTATTTAGTACGCCCACCCAAAATTGCTGGTAAATAGGTCGGACTTACTGTTACACCATTCGGATTCTCGGGCAGACGGCTATCAATACCGTAACCCTTGTATCCAAAGGCACGGTTACGTCGATATAAATATTCAAAATAAGCTGAGAGCTCCAAGTTATGCTTTTCGTCAAAAGTATTTTGATAGGTTAATCCGGTGGTACTGATCACATTGGTAGACCGGAGGTTGTCTTCTGCGAATAATCCCTTTCCACCAAGTGTCGGATCCCGATCCCGTGATCCGTAATAAGAATCAGGATTGATATAATCTTGGCCGGTAGTCGTGTTATAATCTATCCCCAATCGCGTGTGGACTTTTAAGGTCGGTAGTAATTGATAATTTAGATTCAGGCCAACATTGGTATTAAATAACTCAGAAGAACTACTTGAGTTGAGCAGGCGCTCCAATCCGGCACTCCCTTCGCGCTGATCCAAAATAAAGTAATCGTCTTCATTACCAAAATGAATGAGCGTTCCGTCCGGTGCATACGGATATTCATAAGGTAGTGCATAATAAACCGATGCCATAGACGATCCGACACGTGAAGCTCCTACACCTTCGGTAAATTTCGAATTTGTATACCCAAGGGTCACATTTACACCTCCTGAAAGCTTCCCTTTATCAAAATCTACATTATTTTTCAAGGTATACCGATCAAGACCAGATCGAATGGCGACCCCCTCCTGTTTATAGTATCCCGCACTGCTATAAAACCGTACATGCTCCCCGCCTCCACTGACATTTACCTGCTGATCCATAAACTTTCCATTGCGAAAGAAGTAATCACGCCAGTCAACATTAATTCCTCTCAAACTATCCAATAGTTGAGCTGCTCGAGCTTTATAAGCTGAAGTTCCCCCTGCTACGTCAGGATTTTTAGGTGAATAAGTCCATCCCGGACCTATACCTTCATTGTTATCTGGATCGACAAAAGCTCCCAATTCTTCTTCAAATTGCAAACGTTGCTGCGTATTCATCATCTGGAATTTTGGCCTTGTCAGTTTGGAAATACCATATTGAGAGTTAAAATTCACCGTCAACTGACCAGATTTACCTTTTTTTGTCGTGATGACAATCACACCGTTTGAACCTCTGGATCCGTATAAAGATTTTCCTGTTGCATCGCGCAATACATTGACAGACTCAAAATCATTCGCACTAAAATTCTTCAGTTCAGATGTGGCAATAGGAATTCCATCGATCACATACAGAGGATCCGAAATACCATTGATGGAACCAATCCCCCGGATAACAACAGAAGCAGTAGCACCAGGTTGTCCTGAACTAGCCATTACACTCATCCCCGGAACACGCCCCTGTAGCATTTGGTCAACAGAAGCCATAGGTACTTGTTCCAGATCTTTTGCTTTTACTGTGGTGGAAACATTGGCGGACTGTTTTTTGGAATAATTCGTATATCCTGTCACGGTCACATCCTCCAACACCGTGCTCTTATTTGCCAATACAATCGTTAGCGGCCCCGAACCACTGACTGTATTGCTCTGTCGGTCATAGCCCACAGAGGAGAACTCCAATTGATCCCCCTGTTTTGCAGCAATACTGAAACTACCGTCCGGAGCGGACTGTGCAGTTATTCCTGTCGTCAAATTGCTGACGGTGACAGCACCTATGCCCTGCCCCTTTTCATCAAGAATTTTTCCCCGAATAGTTTGTTGTAAGCGCGCGAACGAATAGCCATAACTGGCAGCTGAAGCGGAGTGTCCAGACTTGGCGAGAGCTGGTGATAGATTTAGGGTGAGCGCTAGGGTCATCAGCGCTTGTGCGTGCATGCTACCTCTCATAATATTTGCATTTTGGTCAGTGTTAAAGTCTATCCATGCGGATAACTTTAGCTAACCTAAAATGCAAATAATTATCGAATAAATGAAATATTTTTTACTTTATTCATCTTCTTTGTCCCACCAGTCGGATGCCTGTAAATCATCTATTTCACGACGATCCTTCTTCGTGGGTCTTCCCGTTCCGCGGTCCCGTTTAAGTACCGGCGCCTGAAACACCGATTTGTAGCCCACAGTCTCTTCCACTGGGGTCTGATCTTCATAAAACTGAACCGCAGTTTTTGCATCCACCCGGCGCTCAAGAAGACCGGTTACCTGCACGACTTTCTTTTCTATTCCTTTTTGGATATGATAGACATCACCAATTTTAACCTCGTAAGAAGGTTTAATATTTTGACCTTTCAGCTTGACCCGTCCCGCCTTACAGGCTTCGGTTGCCAAGGTTCGCGTCTTAAACAATCTTATCGACCATAAATATTTATCAATTCTCAATTTTTCTGATGCTGCAGCCATAGTTCAAAAATAGTTATATTAGCAAATTATCGTGGTATTTCCACCGAAAATTAACATATTTCCCCGATGAACATTTTCTTCATGAGGGGAGAGAACGATAAAGTTGCTTTTAAATGCAACTTTATCTAAGTTTGTACATCAAAATAAACAAATTCAAATAAGCAAACAAATAATATGGTAGAGCCACTTAAAAAATTGATTGAGGAAGCTTGGGAAGATAGACAGTTATTGGAGTATAAAGAATATACAGAAGCAATTCGTACAGTGATTATGAAGCTGGACAGCGGTGAAATCCGTGTAGCTGAAATGATCGGAACGAGATGGCATGTCAATGACTGGATCAAGAAAGCTGTGATCTTGTATTTCCCGATCAATGATATGCGTGAAATGACGGCCGGTCCTTTTGTATTCCATGATAAAATGAAGTTAAAAACGGATTACAAACACACGGGTGTACGTGTTGTTCCCGGAGCTTCTGCACGTCTTGGCGCGTATTTAGCTAAAGGAGTAATCATGATGCCTTCATACGTTAATATCGGTGCTTATGTCGATGAAGGTACGATGGTAGATACTTGGGCAACAGTAGGGTCTTGTGCTCAAATCGGTAAACATGTACACTTAAGTGGCGGCGTTGGTATCGGTGGCGTACTTGAACCTGTTCAAGCTGCTCCAGTTATTATTGAAGACAACGTATTTATCGGATCAAGAGCAATCGTTGTTGAAGGAATTCGTGTAGAAAAAGAAGCCGTATTAGGTGCTAATGTTGTATTGACCGCATCGACAAAAATCATCGATGTTACCGGACCTGAACCAGTGGAATATAAAGGTTACGTGCCTGCACGCTCGGTTGTCATCCCTGGATCTTACACCAAAAAATTTGCTGCGGGCGAGTATCAAGTTCCTTGTGCATTGATCATTGGTCAACGCAAAGAATCTACCGATAAGAAAACTTCATTAAATGATGCTTTGCGTGAGCATAATGTCGCTGTCTAAATTCAAGTCAGAACTAAAGAAATAAAAAATGAGCGCATTCGTGGATCGTGAGGATTTAAACAAGGCGTTGGAAACGCTGAAAGCAGGTGGATTAATCCTATACCCAACAGATACGATCTGGGGAATAGGCTGTGATGCCACTAATCCGGAAGCTGTAGAGAAAGTCTTTCAATTGAAGGGAAGAGATAAATCCAAGAGTCTGATCGTCCTTTTACATAACGACAACCAATTGGCAAGTTATGTGAACGAAATCCCGGACGTTGCTTATCAGCTTATTGAATATACGGACAAGCCATTGACAATTGTCTATTCGAATGCCAAAAATCTTGCCCCCAATGCCATCGCAGAGGACGGTTCGATTGGCATTCGAATTGTCAAACATCCTTTTTGCGAACAACTTCTACAACGCTTCCGTAAGCCTATTATCTCCACTTCAGCCAATATCAGTGGTGAGCCAACAGCGAAGGATTTTGACGAAATCGCTGAAGAGATCAAAGCAGGTGTAGACTATATTGTCGAATATGATAGGCATGTGAAGACCGATGGTAAATCGTCTACCATCATGAAACTGGATCCGAGCGGTAAATTTGAATTTATTCGAAAGTAGTAGAAAGTTCTCCTGTTTTTTAACACGTAAAATGCGAGAAACGGTTTTTGTGATCTTGAATACGGCTTAAAAGAGACAGACGATGAAATTGTGCTTGCGCGAACGAAGTAAATATGAGACCAAAGATTATAAATAATTTAAACGGATGAAAAAGATCATTTTATTTTTTGCCCTGGCAATTGCTATAAATACACAATTACATGCGCAAAAAAAGGAGATTCCTTCCGCAAAGCCCGGTGTAAAATATGGAAAGGAAATTCAGGCAAATAAGGCGATTTCTGTTGCTAAACTAGAAAAAGAGCTAAGTAACAAAAATACTTTCACTGGCAAAATTGAGGGTAAGGTTGTTGAAGTCTGTAAGAAGAAAGGTTGTTTCATGACCTTAGCGCGCGATGGGGAAGAGCCTATTATGGTACGTTTTAAAGATTACGGCTTTTTTATGCCTGCTGATATTATCGGTAAAACGGTCGTGGTCGAAGGCGTGGCCAAGCGGAAAGAAACTTCAGTTGCATCACTGCAACATGCCGCAAAAGATCTCGGTAAATCTCAAGCCGAAATAAATCAAATTACTCAGCCAAAAAACGATATTAATATTGTTGCTGACGGAGTACTTGTGGTAAGATGAAAAAATTTCAGACAGCAACTGTCCCATCCATCAATGTAGGTGGACAGCTAATGACATTTGAGAAACCTATTGTAATGGGCATACTCAATGTTACCCCGGACTCCTTTTATGACGGTGGAGATAATACCACTGTGGAGAAAGCCTTGGAAAAAGCAAGTAATCTCTTAGCGGCAGGCGCTCAAATTCTCGATATTGGGGCCTATTCTTCACGTCCCGGCGCTCCATTAATATCTTCTCAGGAAGAAATGGACAGGGCGCTCCCTCCTATCCTGGCAATCAGAGAGGCTTTTCCAGAAGCCATCTTATCCATAGACACTTTTCGGGCAGATGTCGCTGCCGAAGCTATTGACGCAGGTGTACACATCGTCAATGATGTCTCGGGAGGTACGCTTGATGAGGAAATGTTTGCCACAGTAGCCAAATACCAAGTACCTTATATCCTCATGCATATGCGTGGTACTCCCGAAAATATGCAGAAGCAAACGGAGTATACCGATATCGTGACCGATGTTGCTACCTTTCTAGGGGAAAGTGTAGCAAAGTTAAGGGATTTGGGGGTAAAGGACATTATCCTGGATCCCGGGTTCGGCTTTGCGAAAACGATCAACCAAAATTATGAATTACTATACCGCGTCAATGAGCTCCACTATTTTGGTCTTCCAATTTTAGGCGGCATATCACGTAAATCCATGATTTATAAAAAATTGGGTATTACAGCACAGGATGCCCTCAATGGTACAACGGCATTAAATACCTTACTTTTGGAAAGAGGTGTACAGATGCTTCGTGTCCACGATGTCGCAGAGGCAAAACAGCTTGTTGATCTCTTCTATTAGAGAAGTGTGCATACTATTTGTATAAACATCGTTCCGGGTATGTCGTATTTACTTGCCAATAAATGTTGGATCACTTAATGTTCCTATAAAAGCAATAATAGCTAATTTTTCCTGCTCCGTTAATGGAATGCGATTGCCATTTTCCTTTAGGATAGAATCAAGATTTTCTGCATCAAGTACGCCTTTATCGAAATAATCCAAAACGGATCTCAAGGTCGGGAATTGACCAAAACTTCCGTAAGGCGCTGTATAGGCCGCATTTCTTAGAGAGGGAACACGAAAAGCCATTTGATCAGCTTGCCGTCCGGTAACCCGACCACGTCCTGCTTCTTCAGGATTAGGATTCATTGGGAAGCCCACATTTCTAAAGCTCTGATCAGTAAAAAGCTCCGTACCATGACAACTTGCACATTTAGTCTTGAAAGTTGTATACCCTCTCTCCTCTTCCGCTGTAAATCGCTCCCCTTCATTTCTTTTTACACGATCATATTTGCTATTGGCAGAGATCAATGTATACTCGTATTGTGCAATACTGCGATAAATTCGATCAGGTGTTATGCCACCCTCACCGAATGCTTTTTGAAATAAATCTTTGTAATCGGAATCGTCGCCAATCTTACGGATAACCTCTAATATAGAAGAATTCATTTCTTCATGCGTGATGATGGGAACCAATGGTTGCTTTTCCAGCTCAAGAATATTACCGTCCCAATTATAGAATTTCATAAAGGCCAAATTCTGTAAAGGGGGTGTATTCCGCAGTCCAACCCGTCCCTCAATACCTATTGCCTGCATCTTTCCATCAGAAAAAGCCAGGGAAGGATTATGACAACTTGCACATGAAATCGTGTTATTACCACTGAATCTTTTTTCATTGAATAGTTTCTCACCTAATTCCACACCATATTTCGTAGGTCTATTATCTTTTACAGTAGTATTCAGTGCGGGAAAATCTGTAGGTATAAAAAAGGGAATTTCGGGATTGCTATCGTTATCCAACACAAAACTATCCTCTTTGCTACAGGATAAGATAATCAACAAGGTAAACAAAATCCCAATTACGGTTTTCATCTGCATCTCTATTTATTGTAAAATCATCATGGATAGGCTATGTCGTCATGTATACGCTTGCCCTCCATGATGATCAATTGTATAATTTATTTTAGTTTTCGACCTTTTCAATAGAGAACATTCCTGCTCTATCTTCCTTATCGTCTCCGCCAAGATTATTGACATATTCTACCATGACCTCCATACCTTCATGTTGTTGTGGTGCTGTCGCATATTTTGCATTGATGCTGATCTTATTTTTCCCACTAAATAACTTATCAAAATCTGCCTTAATCGTAATTTGGGGTTTGTTACCACCGACAACAAGCCTTGTATCTAAATCCAATGTAATATCACGATAAGCATCTACTCCCTGCACGTAGGTATCTGGTTGCCCAGGCTTTCCATTTAAAGTACTGCCGGTATGAATCGTGAATTTTTTATGATCGTTTTCATAAAACCCCTCCATTTTAGCAAAACGATAACCAGTCGCCCATTGCCACATCATCTCCGTATCATTGGCTTCAGCAGTCGCATAAAATACAGGAAATCTAAACTGATCCAATGTGTTTAATCCCGGCTTTATACCAAGTCCAAATTTTATCTGCTTGTATTCCCCTACGGGTATGTCTGCCAACATGTAATCCAAGCTTGAAAGTTTTGCCTGATTAACCACGGTAGCTCCCTTGTCCAAATCATTTACATTATAAGGAATTTCAGACCCATCGGCTTTCACAAGTCTGATATTGCTAATCACGTACTTTAACTCCGAAAATTGATGCACTTGGCCATCAGCCGATGTATTCGTCGTCGCTACTGGGGAATCTAAGCCCCCCAGCACGATTGTCGTATTTTTAAAAGTATTGTTGAAATGTAAATTAACACTGTTTGCGACATCTTCATTTTTACTACAAGAGATCATGACCAAAGAAATCATTAGGAGTTTAATTGCATTTTTTTTCATGTTATTCTAAGTTTTAAGTTATTTAAAAATTGACTTTTAAGGATGTAAAAATATTCCGTCCCATCCGGGGTATATTTCCCCAATCCGCATAGGTACTATAATATTCATTCAACAGGTTCTCGGCCCCAACCTGAAAGACAGATTTGAACTTGCCGAGGCTGAAACTGTAATCCGCAGATAAGTTCCATATTTTGTAGGAAGCCGTTTGATCTTCACCATAGGCTGGACTGTAATTGGTCTGGGCAAAATCTCCGTTTAAGGAGGTCCGCAAGCCGAGTCTTTTATACCCATAATGCAGTGAAGTCTGATAACTCAGCGGACGTATAAATGGTAGATTCCCGCCTTCATCATCCTTTCCTCTTGCATAGGTAAGCACGCCTTTCCAATGCAGGTTATCCAGGATTTTATAATCTACATTAATAGCTGTATTAAACAGCGTAGCATATTTTAAAGAAGTATAACCTTTTACACCGACGGATTGATAATTCATGGGGCTTCCTAAACTCAAAATCCGCCCGATGATATAATTGTTGATGTAGAAATAGTTAACTTTTGCAGCAATACTTAGCTTCTCAGTCTTGAATCCAACGCTGGCGTTGCCTTCATAAGAAATCTCATTCTTTAGATCGGGGTTCCCGATATAATCATAACGGTCAAAGCTATTGTAGATATAATAGCCATAGGCCTCGGAAACAGAAGGCGCGCGATGGCCAAAACCCGTTCCTAACGAAATATCAAACTGATTTAAGCTTAACTCATAGCTGGCATGTAAGCCCGGAAGCCATCTATTCTTTTTTTGTGATGCTCCGGGATGAAAAATCCAGTTAAATTCCACGTATTTGGAGTAGTTATAGTTCCAGCCTAACGAACCACCGAGATTCACTTTACTCCTTTCTGAAATTTCCCAGGAATTATTCATTGCAATACTTGCAAAACGGGTTGTTACCCAAGGCCAGCTATAAGCAAACATGGTCTGTTTGGAACGATCTTGGGGGTACATTCGCATTTCCGCTATCGAAAGATTATCGTAGGCATTGAACTGTACCTCCGAAGAATATCGGTCTTTCTTTAAATTTATTTTTGACACCAATCCATACGTCGTACTCCATCCGGGCATATCCATGTGTACCAAATTCTCCGGCCGTGTCGTATCATCCATATAGTGCTCCACGGCATTGAAATAAACTTTGGTATCCCATACTTTTACCAATCCTTCCTCAAACAATTGCTTATAGGATGCTGATGTAATAATCGCCCGTGATAACCATAGATCCATCGGTAAAGCTGGGAAGCCAACATCTTTTGCCCGATCAAATATCGCATCTACCCTGATGGCAGAAAGTGGACTTGTCTTATAGGCTAGGCCCAATGATGCATTCAGTTTATTATATTGTGAATGCAGTACTTCCTTGTTGTTTCCGTCATAATAATTACCTGCTTTACGAAAGGCAATGCTACCGTCAGCCACAAAGTTGTCTGTTGAATAGAATAGATTCCCAAGGTTAAATGCCTGTTTATTGTTAAACTCAAAACCTGTCTGATACGCACCACCTACTTTTTGTTGCAGACCAAAAGGCGTACTTCTTCTTTTGAGATCAATACTTCCAGCCACTGTCGCGCCATGCATATTCCCTTCTTGCCCAGATTTAATATCAATGGAAGAGAGGTTGTTCGTTTCCACGTAGGAAGTTATGGGATCCATCTTATCCGTACAGGCGCCAAAAATATGCATACCGTCGATTGTGATTGTAGAACGCTCTGTACTCATGTTGTTCAGTAAAGGTTCCCATGCATAGGCTCCACGCTTAATAAAGCTGATATTGTCTGATGAAGCCAAAAACTCATCGACTGAGACAGCCATCTTCATATCGTTTTCGATTTTTCGTTTGACCGTAGCGTCAACCTTGACTTCCCCCAAACGTCTCGTTGTATCTCTTTTTACCGGAGCAATTTGTCCATTAACATCCAACCCAAGAGAAAGAATAAAAAGAACTAGACTTAATTTCTTCATGACTCTTAGAATAAAATATCGAGATGTAGTTCGCTTTTACGTCCTTCCACTCCCGGTGTAAAATCTTTTGGCACTTCAGTACCACGGATCACCTTTCCCTCTGGGTTCAACAGGATGAAATTTAATGTCCAATTTCCCGTCATGGTATAATTCACAACACCATGGTATAAACCGTCCTTATCCTGTATCAGATCCCTATTGTTAGGAGACGAGTGATTGCCCATGGAAGGTTCAGGCATACGCGGGTCTAACTTCAACGTATAACGCTCAACCTGCGAATAGGAAAATTGCAGTTGATCAGCCGGCCCTTTTGCTGCAGAATCGAGCATTCTATTCAATTTATAGATGCCGGCGACCAATTTATTTTCGGCGACATTTGGCTTCCGCGGAGCAATCAATGCTATGACATACTGCTCATCATCTTTTCCCCTGAACACGGTCATATTGAGATTTTTATTAGTCTGTTGTCTGACCGCCACCTCTTTTATCAGGGAAAAGGTTTGATTGCCGACGGTAAAATTGATATAGAGTGCCCAACTACCCTCAGTACCGCTTTCGCTGGTGAAAACGGTGTAACCTGAAAAATACTTATCCGCTGATTTATAACCGAAATGATACTGATTTGGACACGAACTCTTTTCTCCCATGACAGTGGTCTTGATGGGCAGAAATGTAAGACCCGACACTTCCACAGGAGTATTTGTTTGCGTGTTCTTAATTCTTACGCGGATATCATTATAGCCGCGATATAATACGCCGTTCAGCGCTTCTATACTGACCGTGTAAGCAGAGGTTACAACATTTGAAACCTCCTTAAATTCATTATTCTCTTCAATTACTTCTCCCCTTTCGGCTTCATAATTTGTTTTTCCCTTTGTACATGATCCGAGAAAGACACACGCAAGAGCAGCATAAAAACCTATTGTTTTTATCAATATACTTACCTTCATAAAAATACCATGTTAGCTTAGTTAACAGGTGAGGTTTATAACACAGGTTCAAGCATGGTTAGAAGAAAACATAGAAATTTTTCCAAATTACCCGGAACCCGTCGTCCAAAAACCGACAACCTGTTCAAATAAAATTTTCATCCGCTTAAATTTTATTCAGTAGTGATGAAGCGATCAGATTTATTCATCGAGGGTGCGTTCTAAGCTGCATTCTTGAGCTTGCTTCGCCGGGTTATCGTTCCCTTATACGATTGAATAAATCACGATGGTTTCATTGGAATAAATTATACTTTATAGCCGATGAAGCGATCATGAGCATATACATATCACTATCAGCTAGCGACATACATGTCATGATGATTTCTAAAAATGGATTTAAACTAATGGAGGGTGAAAAATTGTGAAGATTGGTCTGTAAGAATAATTTTCGTTGTATTCTGGGAACGGGCGTTCCGCAGCATCTTCCTGAAATAAAGAAGAAATCTTAAAATCAAAATTTTGAGTATTATTGATAAAAACAACATCAATAATACGTGATTCCAGGTTCTTTTGCTCCTTCTCTTCGTGCTCACGCATTTTCTTCATCAAGATACATTGGCCTCTACACGAGAGCGCCTTTTCGTTGAAACGGTTGATACATTCGTAACGGGCAATGTAATCTCGATTCAGCTCAAAAATGGACCATAGCCATACTGTTGAGAAACTCTGGAGGAGCATCAAAGGCAATAAAATCCATATGAACTGTTTAGCTTTCATCTTGTGAGTTCGGCAAATATATAAATGAATCCCCGAATACACAAATTCATCAGGAACAATAAAAGCCCTGAGTAAAGTCTTACCCAGGGCCTGAAAAATTAAAAAGCTGCTTATTTTGATACCACCGTAAGCACCGCTTTTTTATTACCCGCTGTTAAATCCAGCGTAAATAGATACGTTTTTCCAGCTTCCAACGTTTTACCTGTTTTGATACCCAAGTTTCCGGAATCACGCCCATTTTTACCGTCACCAATAAAAATTAGATCGCTTGACGTCGTCACATCCGTACCCCCGAACTCTCCGCCCCAGCCTTTTTGGTGAAAGAACTTAAAGTTGATATTATTGGTATTGATTGATTCGCCTGCTTTCAGTGTAATTTGGTACTTTTTATTACCTAATGGAGCTAAACAGAGGGCTTTATCGGTATTCCAACCAACCTGATTACTGGAAACTTTTGGCTTTCCAACGCCTTCTCCAATTATCCATACGGCTCCGGTACCATCTTCCTGCAATTTAGCAAGATCATTTCCGGCCATGGCCTCAACCACGAAGTATTTTAGCGCGAAGTCTGCAGCAATGCGGTATTTCCCTGTTATTCCTTTAAACGATATGACCCCATCGGCGGCTCGCGTAAAGAAGTCAGGGTCAATCCACCAATCTTGTAGATCCGCAATACCTTCAAAAGTTGCTGTCTCCCCTTGATTCAACACCATTTCAACTTTAGAATGCGTATCATCAAGACGGCCGAACAACGATCCATTAAGCAGCACGAAAATAAATGGAGAGGCTTGAAACGTCAATGTATTAAATTGTATCGGGTATACACCAGATGTTGAATTTGAAAACGGGATTTCAGCTGTAGAACCAAAATCAACAGCATTATTAACCCATCCAAAACTCATGGCATTCCCCTGTTCGCCAACCTTTGGGGCTTGGATATAACCCTTTACTTCAGCCGAAAAATTCTCCTTGGCGGCATATTGATTCCGCCCGGTTTTCTCCATCCGATAGGACTTTGATTCGGTAACCAATGTGAGGTAAGGAAAGTCCGGACGACTTAAATCTATATCAAAAGATTGTTCTGTTTTCTTTTGACTAATATTCTGTAAAACAAACTTAATGGTCGCTTTCCCATCTGGAATGTCTTTCAAAAAAGGGACATAAATTTTTCCGCTATAGTCGCCATTCTCTTTTGTACGAATCGTCGTTTCGGTAACCTTATCGTCTGTAAAATATAATTGAGCTTTCAGCGTAGACAAAGCTACTTCGCTATCCGATACACGAACATTAAAGACTAAACTATCACCAAAATGAGCAGCAGAAATAGCTGATTTCAATTCTATTTTTGGATCACCGATTTGATACACAAATTTTTCATCCTTTTTACAAGAACTTACCACAGCTATTGTTCCCAATAGTATATTGATGAGATAACTTTTCATAATCCCAATATTTAGTTTTTCCAACGATAAGAGACGACTGAATTTGCAGGAACCTCGTAGTTAAAATGATTTTTACCATCTGCCAACGTGATTTTACGGTTGTCGTTCGATTCATTCAATAACACGACAGCATAGCTTCCGTCTGTATTCTGAAAGGCACTATAGACCAGTCCTGCAGCGGTATATCCTGTAGCGCCAATGCGTGTCGCACCGGACTTAACCACGGATGACAGATGTCCTACAATATAATAATGCGAGTTGCGCGTGATACTCCTGTAATTTGACTTGCTAATATCGACAGCGCCATAACAGGTTTGACAACCGCCTTCGCGATTTGGGCCCTTATCGGTATCCAACATCAAATTCCAAACAATAACACCCTTGCTCCAATTGTTTACAGTCCCTAACGCTACTTCGCGCATATCTTCCATTAAACGCTTGTCAAGGTTACGCCCATCATTCCATTCCCCGATGGATGTTTCTGTAAAGACCAGATCTTTATCCGGACGCTGATTATGAATATCAATTAACTCCGCTTTATCACCACCATAGTTGTGATAAGCTGCGCCAGCGATAAAAGAAGCGGCACCGGCATCATTATAGATTTTGATGGGGTAATCTTCCTGATCGGCCATATTATCGTAATTATAATTATGGTCGAATGCATAGATCTTCGTAGCAATACTGGCCGCCTTAAGTTGTGGGCCTAGAGATTGTTTGATAAATGCTTGTTGCTCCTGCCACGACATGTACATTGAAGCAGAATTTTTCCGATTCAATGGCTCGTTTTGAACGGTAATTGAATAAATATTAATGCCCTCTTTCTTCATTGCCTGAAGCCATTGGACAAAATACCAACCGTAATCCTGATAGTACTTAGGATTTAATTGACCGCTGGTCCAAGAATCAAAAGGTTTCAAATCTGTCAGATTATCGACCTTCATCCATTTTGGCGGAGTCCATGGCGATCCCATAATTTTGACATTTGGGTTGATGGCTAGAATCTCCTTCAGCACAGGAATAACATATTGCGTTTCTTCTGACTGCAATCCAAAATTTTCCTTTCCTTCTTTGTCCCAACAGGTATACTCGCTCAATGAAAAATCAGAACATCCGATAGCAATACGGATGTAACTCATGCCCATACCATCTTTATCGGAGAAAGTCTCCGTGAGAAATTTCGTCCGATCCTCCTTACTCATTTTCATCAGATTATAACAGGTAGAACCGGTGATAGCCGCACCAAATCCATCCATTGTCTGAAATTTCTGATCAGGATTTAAGGTAATCGTATTGGGCGACATGTTAAACTTTGTACTAAAATCGACATACTTTTTTGTCAGATCATAGGCTCGACTTGTATTGGTCGTTACAATAGTGACATCGCCAGATTTTTTGATATCATCGCCTTGAGAAGGTATATAGCTATCTCGTTTACAAGATGTTGCCGTGATCAAACAGGACAACAAGAATGTATATATCATAGTGTTATTATTACGTTTCATAAAATTAAAATAATTAGTATCCCGGATTCTGAACTAAGTTAGGATTCTGGTCAATTTTAGGTTGCGGAATCGGCAGACGGTAGGAATTCTTTGTGAACGGATATACCCGCGCCTTTCTTCCTGAGTCTTTCGCATACACGGCATTCATGACAGTTTCCACCTTATCCAAACGAACCAGATCAAACCAACGCTGTCCTTCGAAGGCTAATTCTAAGCGACGCTCTTTTAAATATGCTTCCAGCAAAGCATCTTTATTCGCACGAACTCCAGCGGATAATTTGGGTAATTTTACACGTGTACGGATCTTATCAATAATGTCAGCTGCCCCCGAAAGATCGGTTCCCTGTTGGATTAACGCTTCGGCTTTCAATAACAAAATATCCGCGTAGCGGAGCTTGACAATGCTACTCATGCCCGAACGCAACTTAAACATAAAAGGATAATGGCTTGATGGGTAATAGTTGCTCCAGGTTGTTGTATAATAAACAATAGATTGTGCCATCCGAATTTGGTCTGCTTCATTCGTATATGCTTGTATCAAATCACGAGATGGTGTGACCCATTTGGCCCATGTAAATGCATTGTCGTAATTGGACAGGTCGCGACCAAACATCCAGGTCGCCCAGTTTCCAGATCCAGGCATAAATTGCGCCTCTAAAATTGATTCTTTTGTATTTCGTTGCGCTAAGTCCGTCTTGGCGGCGTTCAATTCATATAAATCCCCATAATTAGAATTCAAATCAAATCCATCTCCAGTCAATGCATCCGCATACTGAATAACTTTATTATAATCCCGGAGGGGTTTTTCCGCATAGAGTTTTGCCAACATTGCCCGAGCTACAGACTTTGTAAACAAAGTCTTATTCGCATTGTTATTGACCGGGGCATCAACCAAGGCCTCCAAAAGATCCTTCTCGATCTGTTTATGCGCTTCCTCTTCAGTCGCCTGCTTGGGGAAGTACTCCGGATATACCGTTTCGATATTTTCTGCGGTAATATCTTTTCCTTGAGTTGTAATTACTGGGATAGATCCAAATATGCGCACCATATCAAACATCGCCAGTGCCCGAAAGATTTTACCCTGCGCCTTGTAAACTTTAATGTCAGCGTCACTAATGGATTTATCCGCAACACTATCGACATTGATGATTAAACGGTTGGCCCGCGCAATATCTTCCAGATAACGTGCCCAATCTCGATCAACAACGGAGTTCGATCCCTCAATAGAATTATTCTCAAATGGTACAACTTCGGCACCTGTTGTTCCCGCGTACGCATTATCAGCATGGGAATCGCCGATCAGCAATAGATCCAGGTACCAATGTTCTTGCCTATCTCGCATCTGTTGGTAAATCCCAGAGAGAAAATTATCAACCTCGCTTTTGTTTTTAAAGACGATCTGTGTTCCATTTTCAGTTTTACCCTGACTAACATCTGTATAACTGTCCAGTGGATCGCGATTTAGCGAGCAAGAAGCCAGCAACAATCCTGTCATGAACAACGGTAAAACGTATTTAATATTTGTTTTTTTCATCACCATTCAATTAAAATTCTACATTTACACCAAGTACAAAAGATCTATTTTGCGGATATGTCCCCCAATCGAGACCTTGTACTCTTCCCGAATTTCCCCACTGGTTTACCTCCGGATCCATGCCTGAATATTTAGTTAGCGTAAATAGGTTACTGGCCGAAAAATAAGGCTGAATCTTTTTTATTCCAATCTTTTTCAAACGTTCAGGTGCTATAGAATAGCCCAATGAAATATTTTTTACGCGCAAATAGCTTCCATCTTCCACAAAATAAGATGAGTTTTTAATATCAAAGCCTGCTTTGGGCACATGTGTAATCTGTCCCGGAACGCGCCAGCGATCGAGTACAACGGTTGTTTGATTACGACCATCATACATTCCCTCTGTTTCCATTCGGCTCGCGTTGAAAATGTCATTACCATAAGTACCCTGAAGAAATATACTTAAGTCAAAATTTTTCCAGGAAAAGCTATTTGTCAATCCATATACAAATTTTGGATTGGGATCTCCAATATAAGTCAGGTCGGAAGGGGATGTTTTGCCATCACCATTCAAATCTCTATACATCAATTCGCCTGTCTCCGGATTTACACCATCAGAGATATAACCGTAAAATCCACCTAAAGATCTTCCGGGTTCGTTCCTAACGACAGTTGCATTGACTAGATTATTTGTAACCGCATCGTTGTAGATTTTTGTAAAGACGAGCTTGTCCAGACGGTTCTTATTAAAGGAAATATTAAAATCTGTATTCCATGTAAAATCTCCTGTTAGATTCTTGGAGTTGATTCCGATCTCAAATCCTTTATTGGTCATCTCGCCCTCGTTCCGTTTAATTGTACTCGCCGAAGAGGACCCTGTAGGTAAGCTCACTTCCATCAACATATCTGTTGTTTTTTTATGGTAGTAATCTAAGGTCAGGTTCAATCTGTTATTTAATGTAGAAAAATCAATCCCCACATTTGCCTGGGTAGTCGTTTCCCATTTTAAATCTGTCGCTCTCAATGTAGTCGAATTTCCAATATTCGGCGGAGAATATTGGTATTTGTCCTCAAACCAAGGTAAACGCTGAATCACATTGAACGAAAGATAGGAATAGTCGCCAAGTCCGGATTGGTTACCAGTCTGCCCCCATCCTCCACGTATTTTCAGCTCATTGATCCAGTCTACATCTTTCATAAAATCCTCCGCTGATAAGCGCCATGCTGCCGATACCGAAGGGAAATATCCCCATCGACCAGAAGGGCTTAATTTAGACGATCCATCCGCACGCATATTTGCAGTTACAAGGTATTTTCCGTCATAATTGTACATCGCACGGGCAAAATAGGATAGGATGGCCCAATTGGATGCCCCGGAGCCAGTTCTATCCCATGAAATCTTGTTTGCCGCATTGAGTGTCTGTATGATACCATTAGCATAATTCGAACCATAAATATAACTATTAGAATATTTGGAATCTGTCCAGGATGACCCTGCCATCGTTTCCAAGCTATGTTTTCCAAAGCTTCTGCTGTAAGTCAGCACATTGTCCCAGGTCAATACCGTGTTTGTGTTGCGTGCGTCAGAGGCTTCTCCAAACTGATTTCTACCCTGTTGTGTAATCCAGGGATCTAAAAATGTTGTCAGTACGCCCGACCGTCTGTCCATTGAAAATGAAGACTTCCAGGTTAAATTGGGCATAAAGGATATCAATACGCTTCCTGTCGCCAATAACCTATTCTCACGATTATTGTTATTCTTGGTTCGTTCGAGATTTTCTAAAGGGCTGTTGATATTTAGCCCATTGAAATTGGTATTGTACCGATCAGGAAACAAAGGATCCCATATAGGAGCATAAGTTGGTGTATTGATGATCGAAGTAACTACTCCACCTCGATTAGATCCATTGCCTGATATAATTCCATTGGTATTGTAATCCGCATAAGATATATTAGCGTTAACCTTCATCCATTTTTTCACCTGATTATCTATATTCGCTTTGAAGTTATAACGTCTAAAAAAGGAGCCCTGCAGCGTGCCTTTCTCTGTCAGATACCCCCCACCCAAATAATAGCGTAATTTCTCGTTACCATCGGAGATTGATAACTGATAATTCTGTTGAACTCCGGTTTGATAGGTTTCCTTAAACCAGTCTGTTTGATCAGTAAGCCCTTCAGGCAGCTTAACATAACCTGTCTCATCCATCAACTCTTTGTATTGTGCGGTATTCAGGACTTTTACGGTATTATTAACCACATTTGCTGTAGCTTGTGCTCCTAAGGTAATTTTAGCTTCCCCAGCTTTTCCGGATTTTGTGGTCACAAGAATAACACCATTTGCTCCGCGCGATCCATATATAGCTGCAGAAGAGGCATCTTTTAAAATCTGAATGTCCGTAATATCACTTGGTGATAAAAATTTGATGTCCTCAACAGGTAATCCATCGACAACATAAAGCGGGTCGTTTGATCCATTAAAAGACGTCGTCCCACGGACTTTAATTGACATTTCACCACCCGGTGCTCCATTGGGTTGAATCACAGATACACCTGCCGCCTTGCCTTGTATGGCCTGACCCAAACTTACGACCGGTCTCTTTTCCAAATCTTTGGTCGATACGGAAGAAATTGCAGTGGTTACGTCCTTCCGTTTTACGGAACCGTAGCCGATGACAATAACATCTTCAAGGACATTGGTAGCTGAATTTAATTGAACAGTCATGGTACTATTGGCCGGCAATTCTTTGTTGTCATAGCCAATAAAACTAAATTGAAGAATGCTGCCTTGTGGAGCCGAAATCTGGAAACGACCTTCTCCATTACTGGAAACCGCATTGCTGGTACCTTTCTGTGTTATCGTTACACCTGTGAGTGGTTTCTGATCCTGCGCATCCAGCACCCGCCCACTGACCTGAATGCGGTCCTGTGCAAATACCGAATTCAACCAGGTACACAAGAAAATCAGCCCCATGGAAAAGGTTACTTTTCGAATAAAGTAAATCATATGAAATAAAAAAATTGGTTATTGTTTTGTCTTTGGTTATTCCAAATTGCGAGGAGTTTCCCCTGCTCCATCGCTCAAAACAAAACTAGCAGGACCTAAACAGGAAAAAAAGTGAAGGTACTCAAAAAGTACCTGACTAAAATCGTAAAACACTTAAAAACAGTATATTGAAAAAATAAATACAATGTAAAAAGTACTTAAAAGAGATACTATCCACTCCTACATTATTATTTTTTTGGTATTTTCAGTGCTTATTAAGGTCGATCGATAGTTGCAATTTGACAAACAGAAGCCTCAAAGTCATCGCGATGACCGGCTGCTTTGTTACGTACCTTGGTCCTATAGTTATAAACTGTACGAAGGGAGTACCTCAGAAAGCTGGCAATCTTAACCGAGTCATCTATTCCTAAACGAATCAGAGCAAAGATACGCAGTTCCGTATTGAGCAGTTCGTTCTTCTTCGGATATATCTTCTCGTCCTCCTGAAGAAGGGCATTAAATTCATCAACAAAGGTTGGATAAAGGTTCAAAAAGATCCGATCAAAATTGATATAAAGTTGTTGTATCTCCCTTTCTTCCATCTGTGTCGATTTCAATTGCTCCCGAATTGCTTCCCACTGATGGTTGGATGCTTTTTTCAGCAATGCTTTTCGTATATCCTCCATTTTGTCGATATAGCTTGAACACATATCAAAAAATTGCGCAATATACTCTTCTTTAATGTGATTGGATTCGGAGAGTTTTAAATTCGTTTGATTGATTTCAGTGTTCAATGACCGCAACTGCTGATTGGTTCCCGACAGTTCGGATCTGATCCTGCGCAAGTGCTGTACTTGACGATATATCACAATCAAGCCAATAATTACACCGACCAATAAAATACTGACCACAACAACCAAGGCGATCAATTGCTTATTCTGGCTATTGATTTTCTGTTGGTATGCTGCGTTAATGATCGGGTAGGAAGAAGTACCTTCGATAATCCGATAACGTACTTTACACAGCATCGCGTCATCAATCGCCTTTTCAATATATCGAAAGGCACGATCAAAATCCTGTTTGTCATAATAAGTTAGTGCTAAATCATGAAATGACGCATTGTCTCGATTTGCCATCTCAATATCCGCACTTGCCGACACAGCCAGATAATAAAGTTGATCGGCCGTATTTTTTTCATATTTATAGATCAGGCTAATAAAATAGGACAATAGGGCGCGCTGCTCCAAGTCTTTCTGACTTTCCGTCCAGAGCTTGAAAAATTGCTTTTTTGCATCTTCCCGACTGCCATTAAATAAGGTCTTTATTGCAATGGTCGTCCGATATTCCAATGAAGATTTCGGTAAAACCTGTAATAGTGAATCGCGATAACGTTCACTCGCCTGATAATATTCCTGTCGGTTGTTACTTTGTCCGTAATGACTATAAAATGAGCTATAGGTATCGTAATATTTGGCTAAAAGTTTGTTACCAAGGCCCGCGGGACTAATCTCATGCAACAATTTTGACGCTTCAATATAACGTCCAATCGTCGAATAAACCCAGGCTAAATCTAGCTGAATAACGGTATGCAGTGAATCATTGTTGGCCGGAGCTAATTTTTGGCAAAGCGTGATATAGGTAAGTGCGGCATCGGAATCGAATTTTTTGTAGTTCTCAAAAATTTCATAATTCTTCTGAAAAAAAAGGTTCTGATCAGCTTCAAGTGATTTTGCTTCCTGCTTTAGTTTATCCAATTTATCTTCCCTATTCTTAACGTACATCTTCTGATTTTCCATTAGATATTCTAACCTTTGAAAAATCTTTGTACTATCCGAATAGTTCTGAGCAGATAGTATAAAACTTAAATGAAATAGAAAAATGAAAACAAAAATGCGCTGCAACATAATAAAGCCAGGTTCAACATAGTCAAAGCTAAACTACATAAAAATAACAATAAAAAAGAGGACATCTCACGACGGCCTCTTTCCCTGACCCGATTAAGGATCTAAGAATTAACAAGTTAATTCTTTATCGCATGAAAAATAGTTTTCCTAATTAGCTGTACATTTGGTTTATTTCCATCCTCCGCCCAAAGCTTTGTAAAGTAAAATCTGGTTCAGGGTATTTTCTTTCTCCAGTTCGACTTTTCCGATCTGGGCCTCCAAGGATTCTTTTTGTGCCGTAACGACGTCCAACGATGTCACCCGCCCAGCAATAAATAATTCTTGTGCGGCTTCAATGGATAGATCCAATGCCTTTACATGCTCATCCACAAACTTTCGCCGTTTGCTGATCGCTTCTTGGGTCATGATAACATTAGATACTTCATTATAGGCGTTTACAACAGATTTCTCATAGTCTAAAAAAGCAATTCCATAATCAGCCTTTGCAATTTCATACTGCGTCTTCAATTGTCTTTGATTCAATATAGGCAATGTAATGCCACCAAATAAATTATAGGCAATGGACTTGTCCAGATTAAACAACTTGTTGAAACTGAAACTCTGCAAACCGACAAAAGGGCTAATAGCTACCGAAGGCAAAAAAGCAAGCCGAGATGCTTCCTGGCTGTTTGACGAGGCCATCATCTTCAGATAGGCTGTTTTGATATCCGGACGCTGGTTGACCAGATCATCTGGTGTACCAAAGGCCATTGCATGATAGAGATTGGTGTTCTCAACGTATGCACTGCGCTCGATAGGCTGATAATATCGTCCTAGCAATCCGTTGATATGATGTTCCCAAAGTGCAATCTCCTGACTCAATTTTTCTTGAGCAGATTTTGAATTTGCCAATAGCGCCTTGAATTGTTGAACAGACAGCTCGGTAGCATAACCGGCATCTTTCTTTACTTCCACCACTTCAAGGGCATTGGTATGTAGTTCAATATTACGGTTATATACCTTAATCTTTTGATCTAAGGCCATCAACTCATAATAGGCTGTTGCGATATTAGATACCAATTCGGTTTCCAATAAGCGTCTCCCTTCCTGCTCGGCCAAAAAACCAAAATAAGCAGCTTGCTTCTGGCTTTTTAATTTACCCCATAGATCAATTTCCCACGAAGAACGAAGTCCAATAAAATAATCAGGAATAAATGGTTCAGGCAGTTTTTCATCGCTTTTCAGGTTATCGGAGAAATTCGAATCATAATTACCGATACCAGATTCTGTGTAATGCCCATATTTACGTATTCCCCCTTCAACTGCTGCTTCAACCGTGGGGCCTAATGCGGCCTTCCGCTGTTTAAAATAAGCTTGCGCCGACTCTAGCCGTAAGATCGATTGACGAATATCAATATTATGCTGTAAAGCGGAATCAATCAATGCGACTAAAAGCGGATCCTTAAAGATCTCCCGCCAGGACCGATTACCCACATTTACGCTATCAAGAGCTGCTCGTTCTGAAAAGGCTGTCGGTATGACAATTTTTTCAGGTTGCGCCGCCTTCTTGGGAACGGAACAGCTACCAAAAAGAATAAGTGCAGCAATCACCAATGAGGTCTGTTTTATGACCTGTTTCTTATTCTCTTTTTTCGAGAATAAGATGACCAGTCCCGGAATAACAATCACACCCAATATCGTCCCGATAAGCATCCCTCCGACCGCAGCTGTACCAATACTTCGATTTCCCAAAGCTCCGGCACCACTAGCCATCATCAATGGGATCAATCCGGCGATAAAGGCAAAAGAAGTCATTAAAATAGGGCGTAAACGAGCAACAGCCCCTTCAATTGAAGCCGTTACGATATCCATTCCTTGCTTATATTTTAAATTGGCATATTCGACAATTAGAATGGCATTTTTGCCCAAAAGACCGATCAGCATGACTAAGGCTACCTGCGCATAAATATTGTTTTCCAAACCAAAGACTTTCAGAAAGATAAAGGCCCCAAAAATTCCGGCTGGTAAACAGAGTAGAACCGGTAATGGCAATAAAAAGCTTTCATACTGGGCACACAATAACAGGTAAACAAATAGTAGACAGAGCGCAAAAATATACAGGGCCTGATTTCCTGAAATCTTTTGTTCACGGGTCATCCCCGACCATTCAATGCTATAACCTTGTGGCAAAGATGAAGCGATCTTTTCCACTTCTTCGATGGCCTGTCCCGAACTGAATCCTGGAGATGACTGACCAGTAATCATCGCCGAACTAAACATATTGTATCGTGTAATCTGTTCAGGACCATAAATACGTTCCATGGAAATAAAGGCATTGTAGGGTACCATTTCACCTGTTTCATTCTTGACATATAGGCGGAGTACATCTTCAGGTCGCTGGCGGTACTCTGGTCCCGCCTGTACCATCACCTTATACATTTGGCCGTAACGGATAAAATTTGTGGCATAGAGACTACCCATCAACGTCTGCAAGGTATTCATCGCATTTTCAACAGAAATACCCTTCTTTGCGGCCATATCGTAATCCACCTTCAGCATGTATTGCGGGAAGTTAACGTCAAAGCTGGAGTTGATGTCCTGAATAACTTCACTTTTTTCCATATCCCCCATAAACTTTTCCAGTACCTCAGCAGTTTTGCTGAGATCTTCGTTACCACTACGGTCCAACAGGCGCAGTTCAAATCCGGAAGAGTTACCAAAACCAGGTACCGTCGGCGGTGGAAAAAAATCAATCTGTCCATCAACAAAGTCCTTTGTTTTCTCACGCAGTTCTTTGATCACATCATCCACCGTCTGGTTACGTTCTTTCCAAGGCTTAAGATTGATCATCCCCATACCATAAGAAGCCCCGGAGACTTCGGTAACGATACTATATCCCGATAAAGTTGAAACGGTTTCAACAATATCCAGTTTGCGCGCCACAGAGTCAACCTTATCCAATACGCGCTCAGTACGATCTACTGTCGCACCGGGAGGAGTCGTTACGGAGACATAGATCATCCCTTGATCTTCCGTTGGAATAAAGCCCGAAGGTAATATTGCACTACTTCCCCAAGTTGCTACAAAGAACCCAGCTAAGAGCAGCAGCGTAAGCCCACGTCTGGCACTTGTTTTTACTAAGATTCCTTTGTATCCAAAAGCTGTACGGTCGTAGAGCGCATTGAAATGTTTAAAGAATCGGTCTAACCAATTATTGGACGGCTTGCGGTCATGTGGCGACCGGAGAAAAAGCGCACATAGCGCTGGTGTCAATGTCAAGGCATTAATACCTGAAATCACGATAGCCGCCGCCAGAGTTAGTGAAAACTGTCTATAAAATATCCCCACTGGCCCCGACAGAAAAGCAACAGGAACAAACACTGCTGACATCACCAAGGTGATTGCCACGACCGCACCCCCAACTTCTTTCATAGCTTCCAAAGTCGCTTCCATAGGCTGCAAATGTTCTTCTTCCATTTTAGCGTAAACTGCCTCCACGACCACAATCCCATTGTCGACCACAATTCCGATCGCCAATACTAGTGCAAATAATGTAAGTAAGTTGATGGAGAAGCCCAACATCTGCATGAAAAATAGAGCTCCGATCAGACAGACCGGTACGGCTAAAATCGGGATAACTGTCGCTCGAAAATCCTGTAAAAAGATAAACACGACAATGAATACCAATAGAAATGCTTCCAATAGCGTCTTTATCACCGACGAAATAGACGCATCCAGAAAACGGGACACGTCATAGCCCATGGTATAGGTCATACCGGCTGGGAACGAGGTCTGCTTCAATTCCGCCATGCGATCTTTTACCCGTTGAATCACTTCCTGTGCGTTTGATCCGGGAAGCTGTTTTAGCATAATAGAGGCCGATGGCCGACCATCGGTCTTGGAGACCATTTCATAATCCAGGGAACCAAACTCGACATCAGCCACATCCTTGATACGAATAATGGAACCGTTGGAATTCGCACGAATAGGCACATTCGCATATTCGTCAATTTCTGTAAATTTTCCAGGGTAACGCAAAACGTACTGCTGCATATTTCGCATCTTGTCGGAACTTATCCCAGTTTGTCCGGGCGCTGCTTCAATATTTTGTTTGCGCAAAGCCGCCACCACATCCTCCGCAGAGATATTATAGGCGGCCATACGATCCGGTTTTACCCATACACGCATCGCATAGTCACGCATACCCATAATCTGGGCTAAACCGACCCCCTCGATACGTTTTAATTCCTTCAGGATATTAATATCGGCGAAGTTATAAATAAAACGTTCGTCAGCAGTTTCATCGTCAGTGAACACATTCAGATACATCAACATCGAGTTGACTTCTTTCTCTGTCGTTACCCCAGCTTTAATGACCTCTTCGGGCAACTCATCGAGTACTGTCGTTACCCTATTTTGTACGTTTACCGCAGCAATATCTGGGTCCGTTCCCACTTCAAAGAAAATCTGGATCACCGTGCTTCCGTTATTGGTCGACACGGAGTTCATATAAGTCATCCCTGCAACACCATTGATTGCTTTTTCTAGTGGGATAGCCACCGCATTGGTACTTACCTCCGCATTTGCCCCCGTATAATTGGCATTCACCACCACCGAAGGCGGAACAATATCCGGGAACTGCGTAATCGGTAATGTAAATAAGGCCAGTAATCCCAAGAGGGTAATAAAAACCGATATGACCAGTGATAATATAGGTCTTTTTATAAATGTTTCAAACATAATTTATCCTCCGCTACAGCTTCCTCAATTTTGGATTAATCTTCATTCCATTACGCAAATTTTGCACACCCTCATAGACCACTTTAACATTTGGATCAAGACCACCTTCTACTATATAATAATGTCCCACACGAGGCCCAGCAATAAAGGGTGTCATCTTGACCGTACTATCCGCTTGCATGGTATAGACATATGTTTTATCCTGTATTTCAAATACTGATTTTTGATGTACAAATGCATGCTCTCCAGTTTCCATTGGCACAGCAATCTTGCCGGTTGCCCCATGTTTTAAGATATGCTCTGCATTGGGAAATTGTACACGGAGTGAAATTGATCCTGTATTTGCTTCAAATTCACTTTCTACAATATGAGCAACGCCTTCATGTGGATATAAGACCCCATTAGCCAAGATCAATTTTACAGTTTTACGCGTTTCTTTACCATTCATTTTATCCTGCATCATCGTCAGGTATTCTCGTTCAGAAATATCAAAATACACATTGACCTGGCTTAAATCCGAAATCGTTGTGATAAGGCTTCCTTCTGTCAGTAGTGATCCCTCCTTTAATAAAATCCGATCTATCCGACCATCAAATGGAGCCTGGATCACCGTGTAATCCAATCTTGTCTGAGCTTGATTAACTAAAGCACGCGCTTCCTCAATTTTGGAATTGGCGGCCTTTAATTGAATTTTCAATAGATTATATTCCGAAGGACTCACAATATTTTTATCCACCAATTTCTGGGTTCTTTCCATCTCAAGCTTAATTTTTTGCGCTTCAGCAATGGAGTTATCATATTGCGCTTTCGCCTTGGCGAGTTCCGAACGATATTCTTCGTTATTGTATCTGAACAACACTTGACCTTTCTTTACCCGAGCCCCTTCGTCCACAAAGATTTTATCCAAAAAACCGTTCAGTTTGGACCGGATCTCTACATTTTTCAAAGCCTGAATATCTGCAATATATTCCTGGTAGACTGTTGTATCCATTACAATCAAGGGTGTAACGGGGATATTTTTAATTTCTTCTTTTTGCTCGGCATTCGCATTGGAGGAGCGACAGGAAGCCAGCATCCCTACCGTACCCAATAATAGGCACAGCGCAAGTAATTTCTTCATAAAAACGATAAAAAATAAAATGTTAAACTAGATGGGAGCTACAATAATATTGCATAACAACGCAAGGAAGCTACTGCCTTGTGACATCATTAACAAAAGTTAAAAAGCAGTAGATTTTATAGACTCCGATAGAAAAGTAAAAGGGAAATACCTAGAAAGGCCGGAATCTATACAAGAACTCATAATATCCCGGTCGACAGAGTGTCTTTGACCGATAAAAAGGATGCACCTTATCCTTCGAAAAGCACAACGCAGTAAATACAATCCCAAAAACAAATATAAAGATGGATAGTACCTGACTATTGACAGAAAATATACGATAGTCGTCCTGCAATAATACCTTCTCTTCTTGTGAGGTTTGAATAGGGTCTAAATTCAATACATCGTCCAAGAAATACTCCACGATCGTTTCTCCGGCATGCAAAACCTGTCCTGTCGCTGATGAGAAGGACTCATACGTCAAGAGATTGAGATACGCAAAGAGTGTTAGAAGATGGAATAATTTACCTAACATATCGAATTTTCGAATCACAAAGGTATGGTTTTAAACTGCTAAGATTATTTTATTAATGTAAAAAAACCATGACAGCGATGGGATTTGTCATCATGGTTTTTAAATATTTACATTTTATCGGATCAATATATACATTATCAATTGATCTTTAAAGCCTGTTATTCACTGAAGCTTCATTTAACGTTTTTCATTACTGAACGAATAGGGTGCATCTTCTCTCTTGATACCTCTATTTTTATTCGGTTCTGCGCTCATCTTGAAATTCAGATTTGCACCACCCAATAAGTCTGAATAACGGATATAGTTTTTATCATAAGTTTTTCCATTCCAGGAAAGTTGATCCACATAGACCTGATCTACTCCCTGTTGCGCTGCATGGATACGTATTTCTTTACCATTTTCGAGTTTCAAGGTTACTTTATCAAACTGAGGCGAACCGATCACATATTCTCCCGAACCCGGGGATACAGGATAAAATCCCAGTGATGAAAAAACATACCAAGCCGAGGTCTGTCCATTATCCTCATCTCCACAGTAACCATCTGGCGTCGGGAGATATAGTTTATCCATGATCTTACGAACCCAGTATTGTGCCTTCCATGGTTCTGCCGCATAATTATAGAGATAAGGCATATGCTGTATAGGCTGATTACCATGTGCATACTGCCCCATATTCATCACTTGCATTTCGCGCATCTCATGGATCATGCTACGGCTTTTCATTCCTTCATAACTCGGGATAATAAACACGGTATCCAACATAGCAACAAAAGATTTATTTCCGCCCATCAAATCAATTAGCCCTTGGGGATCATGAAATACACAAAAGCTCCAATGCCAGGCATTACCTTCCGTATACTCCCGAGACCAAGCACTAGGATCAAAATTGTCCACAAAAGAGCCATCCGATTTTTTGCCCCGCATCAACTTTGTCGTGGGATCAAAAAGATTTTTATAATTCATCGCACGTTGCGCATAAATGGCTGTTTCGGATTTTGGTTTCCCCAGCGTCTTTCCAAATTCATAAATACACCAATCGTTATAAGCGTATTCCAGTGACCTTGCCACATTCTGATCTACCTTTACATCTGCTGGAATGTATCCCAATTTGTTATAATATTCATGGCCAAAGCGTCCGGTAGAGGAATGTTTGGGATAAGCGTTATGGGCTCCATGTTTTAGGGCCTCCCAAAGCACCTCTTTATCATAACCTTTTCGATCGGTTATCAGGGCATCTGTTACTATTGAAGCAGAATTATTACCGATCATAGATGCACGGTGTCCGGGTGACGCCCATTCTGGTAAATAGCCACTTTCCTTGTAAGCATTTACCAAACCAGCCTGCATACGGTCGTTCATCGACGGGTACAATAAATTTAAAAGTGGGAACAAGCTTCTGAATGTGTCCCAAAAACCTGTATCCGTAAACATCTCACCAGGCAAAACCTGTCCATTGTAGGGACTATAATGGATTCTTTTTCCAGAAGCATCAATTTCCGAGAAATCCCGTGGAAATAATGTCGAACGGTAAAGGCAGGAATAAAAAGTACGCAGGCGATCAATATTATTGTCTTCAATTTGGACACGGCCTAACACTTCATTCCATTGCTCCTTGCCTTCCATGGCAACCTGTTCAAATGTTTTGGACTTTACTTCGTTCAGATTAAGCGCTGCCTGTTCAAAACTGATGAAGGAAGATGCAACTTTGGCCACTACTTTCTCTCCCCTTTTTAACGAAGGGAAACCTACGATCGCCCCAGCGTGATCATCCCGAACTTCCAGCTGATTGTCTTTAATATTACCATTCGTTACACCGGCTTTGTAGGAAAAAGGCCGATCGAAAGTAATGACAAAGTAATTCTTAAAATTGTCCGGAACACCACCGCTATTTTTTGTCGAATAGCCAATAATTTTATTTTCTTGAGGTATCACCTTGATGTAAGATCCTTTATCAAATGCATCGATAATAACGTAGGCGTTGTCTGTTTTTGGAAAAGTAAATTGAAAAACAGCCGCGCGCTGTGAAGGTGTAAGTTCTGTAGTCACATCATGGTCTGCCAGATAAACACTATAATAATAAGGTTTCACAATTTCGGCCTTATGCGAGAACCAGCTCGCGCGTTTTTCCTGATCAAACTGTGGTTTACCCGTCATGGGCATCAAAGAAAATTGGCCATAATCATTATTCCAGGGACTAGGCTGATGTGTTTGCTTAAATCCTTTGATTTTATCAGCAGTATATGTATATACCCACCCATCGCCCATATTGCCTGTTTGCGGGGTCCAAAAATTCATTCCCCAGGGACGTGCAATGGCAGGATAGGTATT
Source organism: Sphingobacterium athyrii (assembly GCF_003071065.1). Classification (GTDB taxonomy): domain Bacteria; phylum Bacteroidota; class Bacteroidia; order Sphingobacteriales; family Sphingobacteriaceae; genus Sphingobacterium; species Sphingobacterium athyrii. The sequence continues at coordinate 301,196 of NZ_QCXX01000008.1, forward strand.
TCCGTTAGACAACTCATATTTAGATTCTGTACCTATGAGCGGGTTTACAAAGTCTACTGGCGAGGATTGCTGTGCCATACTCACCTGAGCTGCGAAAAGAAAAAGGATAGCGCCTGTTAATTTTTTAATATTGAACATGATATTGATCTGGTTGGTGCTGTCTGAAAAACAGCCTACAAGCTAAAACGTATTAGTAAATATAATTAAGAATTTTAAATATAAGCAAATAAAGCCCTGTTTTTCACAAGATGGTTACAAAGAAACTCCCACTTCCAAACCTTGCTTGAATGTGAGAGTTTCCTTATGGACATATTACCATCCGGGATTTTGCCCCAAGGTAGGTGATTTTTGAAGTTCAGAATTCAAAATAGGAAATAAATAATGGGTAGGGGTATTAAAAACCCTACTCTCTACAAAAAAACGTTCCATTCGATACTTTTTGTCACCAATTTGAATTTTACCATTTACATCTTCAATCGGACGCATCCCATTGATCATATTTTGAAGCTTAGGATATGAGCTATTGTTATTCTTCCAATAATTAATACTCCGCTCACTATTGGTGGTTCCCGCTGCAGTAAAAGTTTGATATTTTGCCTTTTCTACTGTACTGCTGGGTTCTAGGTATAACCTGCTATCAAAAGCCCTTTTATTCTCATAAAAAAACTCCACTCTTCGTTCACGATAGATATATTCACGCATTAAATTTTTGTTCGAAAGCGTACTCAATGGCATTGGTGCCATGAATGATCGCGACCGAACTTGATTTATCAAATTATAAATTTCTTGCGTTGGTCCGTCTATTTCATTGACCGCCTCGGCATAAATATAAATAAAGTCCGGTAACCTCCATACAGGCGGAGCACTGATAGTCACACTACCGTTTTTATTCCAAGCCTCTTGCAGAAATTTTCTCAAATAATATCCTGTCCGAGTTGCATTATTGGCTCCGATTTGATCCGCTCCGCTTGCTACATTGGTTTGAGAAGGGTTATTATTTCCCCCTCTAAAAGTAGCGCCATGAAATATAATATCCCGATAGAATCGTGGATCTCTCTTTACTGATGTGTAAGGGCTTCCGTCATCGTAGCCATCTTGTTTCGCTTGTTCGCTATACACTGGATAGCCAAAACCATTAGGGGAAATGTACTCATATTCATCAACTTGTTCCTGAACCGGCATTTGACGGGCTCCTCCGCCCCTGCTGGGTGGATAGACATCTCCAAACCACCCCTCTCCTTTATACCTGGTAAAAAACAAGACATACTCGTTCTTAAATGCTTCCATATCATAAAACATCTGCCAGAGTCGAGTATAAACGGTCGAATTACTTGTATTTTGTCCACCGCTATCCCCAAAGTCCGTATTTGAGTATTTTTGGTACAGACTATAACGTTTCCCTCCGGCTACTGTAAAATCTAAGACCGCCTTTGCAGCTTCTTTGGCTTTTACCCAACGCTGTGTGTTACTGCTTGCATATTCTGACTCAAATTTACGACTCCCAGTATATCCTTTTTCACCTGCTCCATTCCAAAGTGGGGTAGCAGCTAACCACCGTGCTTCTGCTATCAAGCCTAGACATGCACCTTTATCAATCCGACCAAAATTTTGTCCCTCCCACTTTTCCGGAACAGCATTATAGGCTAAAGTCGCGTCAGCCACAATTTTTTCTATAACCATATGCACTGATTCCCGTTCAAAATTCATGTTCTCTGTTGCAGTAATGACATGATCGATATAGGGAACTTCACCATAAATTCGAACAGCCATTAAATGGAAATAAGCTCTTAAGAAATAAATTTCCCCTACGCGCATAGGTAGCGATCCCGGCTCCAAAATATCGTCGGGTGTATTATATTTTTTTATACCCTCCAAAATAACATTTGTACGCCTGATACCGTCATACATACTATTCCAGAATTGTCCATTATCTCCCGGCAGTTCATTAATATTCCAGTCCCCAGTATTATATCTATTTGTAATATTTCCTTCTACCGTAGAGCCCTCTGCTTCATCTGTGATGGCAGCACTTGAAAAATGATAAAACCATGAAATAGGCTGATTCACATTCTTTGCTTTGTTATAAACGTCTGTAACAAGCTGATTTACTTTCTCATAACGCGTAAACACTTCATCTTCTCTTAATTGATCATCTGGTAATTTGTCCAAATATTTGTTACAGCCTGTCATCATCAATATGACAATACCCATTATAGAAAAAATTATATTTCTCATTTTAAACATATTCATAACGATTAAAAATTAAGATTTATCCCAAAATTGTAGACTTTTAAGATGGGGTACCAATATCCACTTGCATTACCCATCTCAGGATCTATACTCAAATCTTTGAGGCCTGACCAAGTAAAGAGATTCATTCCTTGCGCATATATACGCAACTGATTTAAACCAATTCTTTTGATAAGGTCTTTAGGTAAGTTGTACCCGATTTCAATATTTTTAAGCCTTAAATATTTTGCGTCATATAAGAATAAACTACTATTACTATTTTTGTTGTTTTCCGAATTACCGATATGTAACGCGGGATAAGTTGCTGTTTCAGCTGTTTCCGTCGTCCAACGGCCCATATGTATCGGTCTTACAGACCCCAGTTTATCCTGGTCAAAGGTTGGAAAATCCCATACTGCAGCATCTTTCAATAAGATAGATGAATTCAATGCCCCTTGAAATAAAAGACTGAAATCAAACCCCTTATATTGCAATGTGATAGGTAATCCAAACTGAATCTCTGGGCTTCGTGGATTTCCCATAACGGTACGATCCCCCAAGTCGGTAATTTTACCATCGCCGTTCAAGTCTTTGTAGACGACATCTCCAGGCCCTACAATTCCCCATGGTTGAAACTGGTTTTGATTCAGCTTATCTGCTTCTGCCTGATCTTTAACAAAATGATCAAAAACATAGACAAAATTTTCATATAATCTTTTACCGGTCGCCTGCCTATAATCATATTGACGGGGAACTTCCTGTCTATAAACTAATTTATTCCGCGAAAAGGTGAAATTCGGTTTTACAAAAAATCTAAAATTATCTCCTATCATATCTGAATAGCTCATTTCGATATCTACTCCTCGATTGCGTACCTTTCCAATATTAATAAGTGGAGACCCTTTGCCCACTACACTCGGAAAGCCAATATCATCATTCCCCAGCTCAGTAATAATATCGTAACGATAATCCTCAAATACATCGATACTGAAATTCATCTTATTCTTTAAAAAACCCATATCGAGACCAATATTGGTTTTACGGGATTTTTCCCAGGTTATATTCTCGTTTGCCAGACGCCCCTCGCGTAATCCACTTTGGCCATTGTTAAAATTCTGCTCGCCAAAACTGTATCCATCTCCGCCTTGGAAAAATGCCAAATAGCCGAATCTCGCATCACCAGGCATCTTATCATTGCCAACAAGTCCCACTGAAGCCCTCAATTTAAGAAAGCTAAGCCAGTCCTTAGTGTGATCCATAAATTTTTCCTTGCTAACCACCCAGCCCAGCGCACCAGCCGGAAAAAAACCATAACGTTTGCCCTCAATAAAGTTCTCAGATCCATTGTAGCCGAAATTAAATTCCGCTAGATACTTCTCAAGATAATTATAGGTAAATTGTCCTGTCATTCCCTGATAGCGGATATCCACACTTGCCCTTGAGTTTCCCGCATCATATACTGACTGGCTTGAACGGTTAAATAATAACATACCGGTAACACTATGCTTTTCATTGAATAAGCGATTGTAATTGATTTTTCCTTGAATAAAAGTCCTATTGAACGGACTACTTTGTGTAAATGAATTTCCAACAGTTTGATCTACGGTATATTTGTTACCATTGGTATAGGTACCACTATAATATTCCGGGTTCATGAAAGTATCTATCCCACCACTAGGTTGAAAAGTTGCATAGTTCGGGTAAACACGATAGCCTTCACTATATGTCCCCAATTCTCTTCTAACCCACTGCTGTTCTTTGGCATCATAAGAAAATACCCCGTCAACAGAAAGTCCTTTGGTGATAAAGTCCATATTCCAACCTACAGCAAAGCTTCCTTCCAAATAGGTGTTTTTTTCGGTGTGGTATCCCGATCTGGTCAATTCGCCTAATACATTAAACCGGTAAATCTGATTACCAAACAATAAACCTGATGGATTATTTAACAAATAATTCTGTGTTGACGACTGGCTATTAGGTTCTAGGACAATGGGCAAATAGGGGGGTTGGGTCATCGCCAATGTCATTAATCGTGATGCCGAAGTTCCCGGAGACGTACGATTTGTGATACGTGCCCCTAGGTTTAACTTAACCCACAGGTTTTTCGTAATATTGACATCGATATTTGATCTAAAATTGTACCGTTGGAATTTCGGAGCCACACTATATTTAGACAGGTCAACGTGATCATAATTATTGTCCTGCCCCATGTACCCCCCCATTACAAAGTACTTCGCAACCTCGTTTCCTCCACGGATCGATAGGTTATATTCGTGTTGGGGAGCAGTTCTAAAAATGTAATCAAAATAGTCCCAATTATATCCCAGGCCATCAGAGTTATCACCCTTTGCTCTTCTAAATTTATCGATAGCATCCTGACTAAAGAGTTTCAGATTATCAATATTACCGCCGGATAGTTTTGCGTCATTTACCAAAGCTTCGTTATAAAGTGTCGCATAATCCGCAGATCCCAGTAGTTCTGGCAATTGTGCAGGCGCATTCAAACCATAAGAGGCCTTAAAATCCACTGTCGCTTTGTCAGCTGACTGTCCTCGTTTTGTCGTGACGACAATTACACCGTTTGCCCCACGGATACCATATGGTGCTGTCGCAGCTGCATCTTTCAAGATAGAAACAGTTTCAATTTCGTCAGGAGCTAAATAGCTCATGTCTCGTTCGATACCATCAACAATGATAATAGGCGACTGATTACCATAGGTAGATTTGCCTCGAATAAATAATTCAGACCGATCCACGCCCGGTTCACCACCAGCATATTGGTTGACAACCAGCCCTGGAAGCCTACCAGCCAGCATATTATTGATATTTGCAGCTGGACTCTGCACGAGGTCCTTTGTCGTAATTGTAGCTACGGCTCCTACAACATTTCGTTTTTTCTGAGTCGTATAGCCTACAACAACAACATCTTCAAGTGCTTTAACATCTTCGACCAGACTGACTTGTATGACGGATCGTCCTTCGAGTGCAATTTGTTGCGGCTGAAATCCGATATACGAAAATGTTAACGTGGCCTCTTTATAAGGCACTTCGATACGGTATTTACCAGCAACATCTGTTTTGGTAGATTTACCGCTTCCTTTTACGACAATACTAACTCCTTGCATGGTTTTCCCAGTCGAACTATTTACAACTGTTCCTTCAATGACAATACCTTCTTGTCGGAAATAAATTGGACTGGATTCGGTCTTTAATTCAGCTTGAAGATAAGATGTGCTGCACACTGACAGCGTAACAAATAATGGAATTACCTTTCTTTTCATAAATTTACTCCGGGTTTACTAAAACAACAATTGGTTGACGGATTACTGTACACCAAACAGGCTAGATATCGTTTTAAGAAAGACCAGCACCAGCACACTAATTCGTTTTAGTAAAAGTAAACAGAAAGGAAAAGGAAAGTTGTTAATCGATTGTTAATGACAATTCTCGTTACTCACTTCTAGAATAAATCCAACCTTATAGACTGTTTTTATTGCTACATATCGCGACCTTTTCAGCATTTTTCTAATCTTACAGATAAATACATCTAAGCTTCGTCCTAGGAAATAGTCGTTTTCTCCCCACAAAGCCATGAGTATTTCTTCACGCCGTAAAACCACGTTTGGTTTATTCGCTAGGAAAGTCCAAAGTTCAAATTCCCGAGGAGAAACAACTTGTTTGGATTTATCACCAAATTCTATCGTATAGAGCTGATCATTGAGCTTAATATCCCCTACATTGATTGGCCGTTGAGAGACCAGAGTATGCTTAACGGTATAATTCTGAAGCTTGAGTGCTAATTCTTCAACATCAAAAGGTTTAGTTATAAAATCATTGCCACCAAGACGCAGCCCTCGTAATTTGTCTGTTTTCGAGAGCCTAGCGGTAAGGAAGAGTACAAATTGTTTTTTATTTAGTTTTGAAATATATTCTACAAACTGAAAACCATCCCAGTTCGGCAATTGGATATCCACAATAAGAATATCAAATTTATCCGTGCGATAGCGGGTTATACCCTGTTCTGCCGATACTGCATGGACAACCTCAAATCCACAGCCCGAAAGATAGTCAATTAGCATGGCTGCCAAATCAAGATCGTCTTCAATCAATAATATATGGCCATATTTTAACATATTTACATATTCATAGTGTTGGTATATAAATAATAAACTTCGTCCCCTGTCCTACAGTCGATTTTACTTCTATCTTCCATCCATGAATACGGATAACTTCATGAACAAAAAATAATCCGAGCCCCAGACCATCGCTCGAAGAATGTAATTTCCCTCGATATCCTTTGGTAAAAATATGCGGAAGTTGGTTCTCGGCAATACCTATTCCATTATCCTGAACAATCAGCAAAAGTTCATTTGCAGCGGAATATTTCAAATGAATATGAATATGTTTCAATTTTTCATTGTTATACTTCAAACCATTTTCCACTAGGTTATTCAACATTGTAACAAACATAAACGGATGCACAAGTACTTTTACCGGTGAAACCTTCTTGTCTATTAGGATGTAAATTTTCGTATATTCCGAAGTTAAAATTACAATATCTTGCCCGAATTGATCTATCAGTACTGAAAGATACCGTTGCTCCAAAATGACCTTTTCCTGATTAAAAACACTTAGATCTATCGCTTTGTTAACAAGCCTATCCAGTCTTTTTATCTGTCGTCCCATTGTTTCAAGTATAGGCGAAATTTTCACTTTTTCTTCATCAGATACTTTCACCGCTATGTTGGATAGGGCAATACGTATTGTTGTCAATGGTGTATTGAATTCATGCGTAACATTATTGATGAAATCAGAAGCCATCTCGGCCATACGTTTCTGTTTCATCCAGTTATTGTAGGTTACCCAATAAAGTCCCACAATTCCGGTAATACAGCAGCCGGATAATAACAATAGCGGAAAAATAGATTTTATTACAGAGTATTTAGTGTTTATGTTACCTACGTATAAAGTAAATGCAACACGATTGGACATCTTATTATTAGCAGCGATGGCCATTGCCGAAACCAAGTTGTCTTTTTCAATGAAATTTGGTTCACCACCAATCCGAATAAAATAATTCTTGGAAAAATCAATTATTGGAATAAAATTCTTGGCATCAAAGGTTACTGATACATCCTTCAATACGAGCGCATAACCAAAATCCTTGCCTAAATGAGTCTCCGCTCGAATCACTTCAAATAAACTGTCTATTGTAGGATTATTCTGAAGCTTGGACAGCAATTGTCCAGCAATACTATCCCTTAATTCATCAAAAGCCTTCCTGTCCTCCTGATGATAGTATTTCAAGCGATTCATATGAGGCATTAAGGTCGAGTCAACAAGCTTTTGTCCCCCAGGAAACATCTTATCATTCAAGATATACCTGTTATACACGACCTTAATATCCTGTTTCTCTTTCTGAAATAGGTGACTACGTTTTATCTCATATGATTGCACGAGCATGAGGTATTGCAAGATCAAAAATAAAAATAAGCAACAGATAGCTATCGTTTTATATACGCCTGATCGCTTCATTTTTTATCCGTGTACCTAATCTCTCTATTTATTTGGTTTGTTACTCATCGTATAGATTAATTCTCCACCATTCATCAAACTCGCATAGGATAATTTTAGATTATCCAGCACTTTACCGTTCCATGTTACGGATTTGACGTACACATTCTTTTCAGACTGATTACGCGCAGTAATGGAGATGCGTTTGCCATTTTCTAGATTGACATTCGCAGATTTCACCAATGGGCTACCGATCCAATAGGCATCCTCACCGGGTGCCACAGGGTAAAATCCCAGTGCAGTAAACAAGTACCAAGCTGACATTTGTCCACAGTCATCGTTTCCACCTAAACCAGCGTGCCCATTGTGATATTGATTCCGTATAATCTGGCGCAATCTTGCCTGCGCCTTCCAAGGGCTTTGGGTAATATTATACAGATAAGCCACATGATGGGATGGTTCATTTCCATGGACATAATTGCCAATAATACCATCCCGTGTTATATCTTCGGTATGCTCAAAATATTTATCCGGCAGTTCCATCGTAAATAACGAATCCAAGTAGGTCTCCAGCTTCTTTTTACCGCCCATAAGTTCCATCATCTCCTTAGGTTGATGCGGCACATATAGACTATAGTTCCACGAATTCCCTTCAATAAATCCCTGTCCATGTGTATCTAGGACATCAAACTGTTCCTTAAACTTTCCTTGGGAGTTTTTTGGCCGCATAAAACCAATTGTCGGGTCATAAAGTGCTCGCCAACTTTCGGCCCGTTTTGAAAAAGTCTGATAGATATCTTCTTTACCCAGCTTCTTTGCCAATTGCGCAATGCACCAATCATCATAAGCATATTCGAGTGTATTGGATACCGAAGTACCTGACACATCATCCGGGACATATCCTTTATCGATATAGGCGCCAATTCCTTCATAATTACGGGCGTTTGCCGTTTGTACACAAGCCCTTAAAGCAGCTTCCGGATCGCCTTTATAGACACCTTTTAATATCGCGTCAACAATGACGGATACGGAATGATAACCGCTCATACACCAATTGTCGTTTGCATAATGCGACCAAATGGGCAGCATTTTCAATACACTCTGATCGTAATGTGCCATCATTGAAGCGACAATGTCTGAATTGCGGGAAGGATTAATTAAGTTCAGCAGCGGATGGAATGCCCTAAACGTATCCCAGAGCGAAAACGAGGTGTAGTTCGTAAATCCCTTAGCCCGATGTATCTCCTGATCCAGTCCCTTATATTCACCATTCTGATCCATATAAATGGTAGGCATTAGACTGGCATGATACATGGCCGTGTAAAAGTTAACCAAGTCTTCCTTGTTTAACATATCCACTTCAATCTTCTGAAGTTCTTTTTCCCAAGCCGATTGCCCTCTACGCACGTAGCCGTCAAAATCCCAGTTCGGTGCTTCCGCTTCCATATTGCTGAGTGCATTTTTCATACTTACAGGGCTTAATGCAACTTTCATCTGGATGGATTCTTGCGCTTTGGTATCGAAATCCAAATGCAACTTGATGTTGTGAGCCGCCAGATCCGGGAAATTATGCTGCTGGTCAAACTTGCGCCAAAAACCATTGTATACGGACTTACCATCTTCATATTTCGCACCATAGTTTTTGAAAGGTTTGGACGTCTTTATCGCAAAATATACGGTACGTGTCCGGGACCATCCATTGGTTTGGCGGTAGCCTACTAAAGTTGAGTCATTTAAAACTTTGACAACCGTCCAGACATTTTTACCATCGTAGTTATAAATTCCAGCCGTTAAATCCACGACAAGATGCGACGCATCAGATTGCGGAAAGGTATAACGATGGATCCCCACACGAGTTGTCGTCGTCAATTCGGCCTTAATCTGATGTTTGTCTAACAAAACACTGTAATAGTTTGGCTCCGCCCGTTCATTTGCATGTGAATAAGGCGACCTATATCCTTCCTGCGGTTTATCCGCTGTTCCCGGATTGAGCTGTACCTTACCTTGAGTTGGCATGATCAAAATATCGCCAAGATCAGAATGGCCGGTACCACTAAAATGGGTATGGCTAAAACCCACAATTGTTGGGTCGCCGTACTGGTAGCCGGCGCAGTACTTATACACGTCGCCATTGTATTGTCCATTTACGGCATACGATAACGTATCTGTATCCGGACTGAGCTGCACTGCCCCAAAAGGAACTGTCGCACCGGGGAAAGTATGGCCCATCCGTGCCGTTCCTATAAGCGGTTTGACATATTGAATTAATTTGGTTTCCTGTGCCCTTAAAAAATAAGGAATACATAGTAAACCGACACAAACTAAACTTCTTACGTTCATCACTTCAGGATTAGATCTTAGGGCTTTGACTATAAGCACTCCATAACTCGTCAATCGTCTTGCCGGTCTGTGCTTTCCAGAAATCATCGGTATATGTTTTATTTCGCATTGCTCCGTCCAATTTTTTAACAAAATCTTTTTTTACATTTTTGTTAATCCAATAAAGGAATCGTGCCGTCGTACGATATGAATCCGTATATTTTTGTTTCTCTGTATAGTCCGGCAATTTCCAATTTGCACCAGCGTTGTCTATTCCTTCGTCAAACCGAACGAAATCTGCTATTCCCTCGGTAATCCACCAAGGGCCGGCTCCATCTGGATAAGCCTGAACAATGTGCATGACTTCATGCGTTACGACATCTATATCGCCCGGATTTTTTGCAAACCACTCCGGACTGTAGCGGACAATTCCACCTGCTGTAGCCGCTACACCCTTATAATCGGGGTCAATGACAAAGGATACCTTTTTTATGGTCTTGTTATTATATTTCTTTGCCAGCTTGGGGTAATTAGTAAAATACGCCGCCACCAATCTATCCTTTAAGGCTGGACTAAACCCCTTGTCTTTATTAATCCAGATCAAGGTGTATCCATTTTTGGTAATGCTATCAACATCCACCGCTGCCTTACGGTCATTTTCGGTATGTTGCCAATTATCCTGTGCCGAAACTGAAAAAGAATACAGCAGACCGACGATGGCCAATGCTTGTTTCAAAAAATTAAAGTTCATAATTAGAGTTATAATTTGCTTATTTTTTCTTCTTTGATTTAGTTGAATTCACATCCCCCTTCAATTCATTCGTCATCGAATATGGAGCCGCGCTTAAGGTAGCCCCTCTATTATAGTTCGGTTTAGCGGCCATATCAAAATTCAGATTTCCACCTTCATGAAGAGCCTTGTGACTCAACCAGTTTTTACCATAATTTGTTCCGTTAAACTGCAAAGTATTCACATAAACATTTTCACCGGAATTCTTAGGCGCATCTATGGTCAATGTCTTGCCATTTTCAAAAGTTAGTATAGCTTTCTTAAATAATGGAGCCCCAAGCACATATTCATCTGTCGCTGGACAAACGGGATAAAAACCTAAAGCCGAAAACACATACCATGCCGATGTTTGACCATTATCCTCGTCACCACAATAACCGTCAGGAGTCGGCTTGTACATCCTGTCCATGACCTGGCGAACCCAATATTGTGTTTTCCAAGGTTGGCCGGCGTAGTTATACAAGTATGGCATATGCTGGATTGGCTGATTACCATGTGCATATTGGCCCATATTGGCAACCTGCATCTCCCGGATTTCGTGGATAATACCACCATAATAACTATCATCAAAATCTGGAGCTTGGACAAATACAGAATCCAACATATTGACAAAAGTTTTTTCGCCACCCATTAAATTGATCAGTCCTTGCACATCGTGGAAAACACTCCAGGAGTAATGCCAGCTATTGCCCTCCGTAAATGCATCTCCCCATTTCAATGGATTGAAAGGAGTTTGGAATTTACCATCCTTATTTTTACCACGCATCAGATTGGTGGAAGGATCGAATAAGTTCTTATAATTCTGAGCTCGCTTAGCATATAAGTCAATTTCGGCCTTAGGACGATTTAATGCTTTTGCAAATTGGTATATGGTGAAGTCATCATAAGCATATTCTAATGTACGGGCAGCATTTTCATTGATTTTAACGTCATAAGGAACATAACCCAGGCTATTGTAATATTCAACACCTTTTCGCCCGACAGCAGTCATTGGTCCCTCATTATTTGCACCATGTTGCAAGGCTTCATACAATTTGTTGATATCATAACCACGCAGACCTTTCATATAAGCATCCGAAACGACCGAAGCGGAGTTGTTACCAACCATGATGTCAGCATATCCCGGGCTGCTCCATTCAGGTAGAAATCCACCTTCAAGATAAGCATTGAGCAGTCCTTCTTGCATTTCTTTATTGATCGATGGGTACATAAAGTTTAAGAAAGGATACAAGGCTCTGAATGTGTCCCAAAAACCTGTCCCGCCGAACAAGTATCCCGGAAGCGTCTTACCGTTATATGGGCTATAATGTACAGGCTGACCTTTTGCATCAATCTCATATAATTTGTTCGGGAAAAATAACGTCCGGTACATAGTCGAGTAAAATGTACGCAATTGATCGATATCATCTCCTTCTACCTTAATTTTACCTAAGGTTGTATTCCAAATCTGGCGACCATCCTCTTTAATTTGATCAAAAGACTTATTGCCGAGTTCGTTTAAGTTCAACAGCGCCTGTTCAGCACTGATAAAAGAGGATGCAACTTTGACTTGAACAGGTTTTGATTTATCCTTGACTTTAAAACCAACAATAGCACCGGTATGGTCACCTTTAATTTGCAGCTGTCCATCTTTCTTTTGCTTTCCTTCCCAAGTCGCAACACTGGCAAAAGGCTGATCGAAGACAAGTACAAAATAATTCTTAAAATTTTCAGGTAAAGGTCCACGCGCATATTTCGAAGAATAGCCAATAATCATATTTTTTTCCGGGATGATCTGCACCTCTGAACCTTTTTCATAAGCATCCAACACGATATAGGCATCATCCGTTTTATTGAAAGAGATTCGAAACATCGCCGCACGTTCAGTTGGCGTCATCTCAGCTGTTACATCGTGATCTGCCAAATAAACGGAATAATAATAAGGCTTCACAATTTCTGCTTTATGCGAAAACCAACTCGCACGTTCGTCCTGATCAAAAACCGGTTTTCCCGTCACCGGCATAATCGAGAAAACACCATAGTCGTTCATCCAGGGAGATGGCTGATGAGTCTGCTTCAATCCGCGGATTTTATCAGCTGTATATTGATACTGCCAACCATCACCATTTTTGCCTGTCTGTGGCGTCCACATATTCATCCCCCATGGCCTCGCTATGGAAGGGTAAGTATTCCCGTTGGAAAGCTCAAATTTGGATTCTGTACCCATCAAAGGATTCACCAGATCCACAGCTTCCATTTGCTGTCCTCTAAACTTCTGAGCCAAAACCGGTTTTGCGCAAAACAAACCCAAGGACAATAATGACCCTAAAAAAACACTTAATGATTTCTTCATTATTTAGGATATATATAAATATTTCTACTAAAACGTATTAGTAAAGATATAAAAAAGATTATTAAATCAAAATAAACGCTATGTTTCCGAAGCGGAGGTCTTAAGATTTTTACAATAGGGCTTTACTTTCTTTGGGGCAAACCCAAAGCGAATTCGCGCTTCAGCTATTCGACTATCTTTTAATCAAGTCGGTCGAAATTACGTATTCTTTAGGACTGGAAACCCCTCGGTCTATTTCTTTTAACAGGACTTTCACACAGGTTTTTGCCAAAGGCTCCAAAGGTTGCCGGATACAGGAGATCTTAGGATTCAAAAGATCAAACAATTCATGATCATCAAAAGAAAACAATGGGAAATCAAAATTCTTTCCTTCCTCTGTCCGAAGCGATTTCAGACCAAGGATACACAGGTAATTGGTGGTAAAAAATAAACCATCCAATTCTATATTTTTTGCCACCCAGTTCTGTAAGGTTGTCATACCCTTCTGCCGCAGGTTCTGATAGGGCAAATGTAATATCCGTGCTTGCATCCCCGTTTCTTCACAAAATTGCAAATAGGCATTTTTACGCGCAAGCATCTGAGGTTGATCCGAATCAATTGTGACTAATCCAAAGTTTTCACATCCAATCGACTGCAAATGTGAACAAGCCTTCAAGCTGCTGTCCCCATTGTCAATATGGACATAATGTGTGGCTACTTCTGGCGAATTTCGGTCAAAAACGACTAAAGGGACTTTATGTTCCAATATCTTTCGCTGGTGTTCTTCCAGATCTACAGTAGGTGCCAGGAGGATGCCTTCGACTTTCTTTTCAAGCATAAAATCAATGATATCCTGCGCATTTTGGGGATCCCCTAATGTACTGCTGTATAGAACGTGGTAATCTTTCTTGCGCAAAAGCTCTTCCACATATAGCGCAAAAGGACCGAAAAACGAATCACCGATATTTTCGACAATCAGTCCGATTGTATTCGAACGGCCTGTGGCGAGGCTCTTTGCCAATGAATTAGGTTTGTACCCAACTTTCTTGACATAGTCCAGTACACGTTTCTCAAGCTCTTTGCTAATACGAGCCTGCTCCGCTTTATGATTAATCACCAACGAAACGGTGGATTTGGATACATTGAGTTCCTGTGCAATTTCTTTAATAGATTTGGCCATAAGAGCATTTCATAAAATTAGGTGAAATTAGAAAATAAAAGAAGAATAAACTCTTATTGAGGCAAATGAATATCAACACAATCGTTTGCGTGAATTAACTGAATACTTTTTTGTTGTTCCCGCTACCTTGCGCAATAACAAATAGCCTTTTTATGATAACAACATTTTAAGTTAGCTAAAGTAGCTTCACTGTCATACGATAACAATACCTAATCTATACTTCAAACCTACTGGAAGCCTATTTCGCCTATGACGAGTTATTGGTTAATTCCTATTAAAAAATATAAATTTTTGTTGAATTTTAATAAAAATACAAAAATGAACACAAAAAACAGCACTACTTTACCAATCTTGTAATGAGAATGTTAATTTTTTTTTAAATTTACTGGCGACTAGCTCCTTATGAAAAACACTGGATCATATCACTACCAAGATCTCCTCCCCCTTGTACAGCAAGGGGATCAGCGTGCTTTTTCGGCATTATATGATTTATTTGCCCCCGATCTTACTTCTTTTATTGCAAAAAAGATCAGCAGCCGCGAAGTAGCCGAAGATATCCTGCATGACCTCTTTATTTCCGTATGGAAAAATAGAGCGTTAATTGAAAAAATAGAGTCTCTTCCAGCATATCTATTTAGTTCTTGCCGGTATTTAGTCCTTGCCCATTACCGCAAAGAGATGAAACTAAAGATTACCCAAAACGTTGAACATCTTGAGTTTGCAGATCAATCCATAAACATCGAAGATCGACTCTATTACCGTTATATTATCGATATAGTTGCCAAAGAAGTAGAAAATCTTCCTCATAAATGTCGGGAAGTATTCAAATTGAGCAGGGAATATTATATGAGTAACAAAGAGATTGCTATAAAATTGGAAATCAGCGAATCCACGGTGGAAAAACATATTAACAAAGCCATCCGACATCTACGTACAGCAACAAGCCATCTTTTCCACTTTATTTTATTCTTTTAGTTATCAGTAATCGTCGATTTCAATAAAAAATTTTTTTTTTACTTTCTGAGTAGAAGCTCCTCTTCATTTACATCACTTGTAATATAACCAACCAGTATAAGTTGCGATTTATGAAGCAAGTGAAAGAATTATATAGATTGATAAGCAGTTTTCTGAGCCGAGCCGAAAATATTGAGGAACGTAAACAGCTTTTTGATTGGTTTGATCAGCAATCGGCCGATCAAATACCCGAAGAACAGCTTTCAGACATCCAACAAAATGTCAGAAATCGTTTATTGAACGAAATCGGGACAACTGAAAGAACGTCCACTACACTAAAATATTTGCAATATATCGGTACTTCTGCTGCGGTACTGCTTATTGGTTTCTTCGCTTACAACTTATGGCCCTCAACCGAAAATATTGCTTCCGAAGAATTATTGGCTTCCGTCCCTGCTGGAAAAGAACGAGCATTCATTACTTTAGGTAACGGAAAAAAGATCGACCTCGAACAACTGAATTTAAATCAGCATATTCAAACAGGAGATGTTATCATTATCAAGGATGGCAATGGACAGATAAGTTATCATGATGCGAAAAGCAACAAGCCAATAGTTCAAAAAAACAGCATGCATACCCCCAAGGGCGCTACGTATGACCTAACCCTTTCTGATGGCACATTAGTTACCTTAAATGCGGAATCAAAAATTACCTATCCCACATCTTTTACTGAGGGCAACAGAATCGTAGAACTACAAGGAGAAGCCTACTTCCACGTACGAAAGACTAGCAATAAAAGCAAATTTATTGTCAAAACAAAAGATCAACATGTGGAAGTTTTAGGAACGCAATTCAATATCAATGCATATCCAGAAACTGGAAAAATCCAAACGAGTTTGGCAGAGGGCTCTGTCCTTGTCTCTCTGGAAAAAAACAATAAATCACGTGTTCGGCTCCTGCCCAATGAACAAGCCGTACTCAAACAAGGTGGATTGAGTGTTCATAAAATTGATATAGAAGAAGCGCTAAGCTGGAAAAATGGTCAATTCTATTTCAATGGGAATAATACAGCCGAAGTACTTCAACAGATTGCCCGATGGTATAATATTACAATTACCTATAAAGCGAACAGCAACAAGGAACAATATTCTGGAAAAATTCCCCGTAACCTCAGCTTGGATAAATTAATCAAACTGTTGAATTTTGCTGATTTAAATACAAAGGCAGTGCTAGATAAAAACAATAAAATCAACTTAATCATTACATAACCAAAAATTGTTGAACTATGAAAAGTAAAAAATTTCCTCCTTGATCATATCAATAATATCAATAAAAAGACGGATTCTGTTGGCGCAGAACCCGTCGGATTTGTTGGTATTAAAGTATCGTCTAACTTCTAAATTATTAACACGTTAAAACCAAACGAATTTAATGAAATTTACACTAACTCCGTTCAACAAGAAGGAGAAAGATTTTCATTTGACCACGTTGGCGGCAAATGCTGTACCCAATCCGTGGCGTTCCTATGAAAAACACAGCCTTTTTTTTGCGCGCCCATTATCGAGATCTCTCATGAGGATCAACCTAATTACCTTAATGATCGGCCTAGGTTTGTCTCAAGTAGACGCAAACACCTATGCACAACAGATCACCCTCAAAAAGCAAAAGGCAAGCCTTGAAGCTATTTTGAAAAAAATTGAAAAACAAAGTGGATATACATTTTTTTACAAGAAAAATGAGATCAATCAAGTCATTGATCTATCTGCTGATATAAAGGAAGCACCCTTCAAACAAGTGCTGAATATCATTTTTAACAAAGCGAATCTTTCTTACGATTTTTTCGACAAAACAGTTGTTGTAAAAAAGAGAGCGGCGACAACGCCACTTCAAACAATAACAACCATTTCACCTGAAAAGATTGTCAACACCAGTATCCAACAGGGAATCAAGGGTAGGGTCGTAGATGAGCAAGGCAAACCCGTAGAAGGCGCATCAATACGTCAAAAACACGATGATAAAAGATCTGTTAAAACCAATGCTGATGGGGTATTCAACCTGCCAATCACAGCATTGAATGAAATGCTCGTTATCTCATTCGTAGGCTACGAAAACCAAGAAATCAAAGCAACATTGTCCGTCAGTGGAATGCTTGTCAAACTTCGCAAAAAGGACAATACGATCGAAGAGGTTGTTGTTACAGGAACAGGAATCAATAGAAATAAAGATAGCTTCACCGGAACGACCACAAAATTCTCGGGTGCAGAATTAAAAGCAGTAAGCAACAACAATATTATTCAGAGTTTGAAGACATTGGATCCTTCCTTTTTACAAATTGAGAACAACTTAGCAGGATCAAATCCCAACGTCATGCCAGTGATCGAAGTTCGTGGCAAGAGTAGTATTCCTAGTTCCACACTCACGGACCAGTTTGGGGCTGACCCCAATCAACCGCTATTTGTCTTAGATGGTTTTCCAACAACAATACAAACTATTGTTGATCTTGACATGAACCGCGTCGCATCAGTAACAATACTTAAGGATGCCGCTTCAACAGCACTATATGGTTCACAAGCATCTAACGGTGTTGTAGTTATAGAGACAGTAAAACCCAAACCTGGTGAATTACAGTTTACATACACACAGGACTTTAGGTTTGAAATGCCCGATTTGTCCGCATACAATATGATGAATGCGACTGAAAAATTGGAATTTGAAAGACTCTCCGGGCGTTACAACTCGTCGTCAAGTCCCACACAACAAGTATATCTCGATAGCCTATACCATCAACACCTTTCATTTGTAAAAAAAGGAGTTGATAGTTACTGGCTAAGCGAACCTTTACAAAATGGCTTCTCGACGAACAACTCGATCAATGCAGCTGGCGGCGACGAGACTTTTATCTACAATCTTGGCTTAAACTATCGGACAGGAAAAGGAGCCATGATTGGGTCAGGAAGGGATAGTTATAGCGGTAGCATCAACCTAACTTATCGGAAAAATAAGGTAAATATTAACAATATTACCTATATCAGAGGCAATAAGACAACCGAATCGCAATACGGCTTATTTTCTACCTGGGTAAATACAAATCCATATTATGAAAAAAATTGGGAAAACCCCTTTTTGGAAATTAGTCGAAAATCCAACTCGTCTGTCGATTTCTATATTTCCAATCCGTTATATGATGCCATGCTGCCGCAATATAATAAATCCAAAAACTTAGAAGTACAAAATAACTTTAATGCCAACTATGACATTACGAGTTATCTAAGAGCGAATGCTGCGCTACAAATGACTAAGGGAACAACAGAAGGTAAAATCTACAAGTCGCCCGAGATGAGCGATTTTTTTGAAACACCAACCTTACGGAAAGGAAGATATACGGACAGTCGAAACAACAATTTTTCCTATCAAGGAAATTTTATGTTGACCTTTTATAAAACCTTTGCCCAGAAACATCAATTAAACGCCAACTGGCGCAATACAATCGCTGAAAATAAAAACGATGCCTATACAACTGTAGCTGAAGGATTTCCCGCAGGAAACACGGGCAACCCGCGCTTTGCCTATAGTTATTTACTCGACGGTGCTCCGGTAGCATCCAGTAGCACATATCGTACAGTCAATACAACACTAAGTGCCAATTATTCTTATGATAACCGCTACCTATTCGATGTTGTATACAGATTGGATGGCTCAACGGCTTATGGAAGTAACAAGCAATTCTCACCCTATTATGCCGTCGGTTTAGGCTGGAATATCCACAAAGAAGCATTCGCAAAAAAAATGCCCTGGATAAACTCTTTACGGCTAACCGGAAATGTGGGTATCACCGGTAATCAGAATTTCGCTAATATCAGCTCAATTTCATTATACAATTATACCAGTACAAATTACAACCAGTTCGGTCAGGGCGTAACACTTAATATGTTGGGGAATCCCAATCTAGAGCCCCAAAAAACACAACAGATCAGTACCTCTTTAGATTTCACCCTATTCAACAATCGTTTTACAGGTTATATCAATGCGTATAACAAGAAAACAGATCCTTTAATCGTTCCTGTAGACTTACCGTCCTCAACAGGCGTATTTTCATATCCTTATAACATCGGTAGCCTAACCTATAAAGGATTAGAAACAAAGCTAACCATCTATCCGATCTATAACCTTGAAAAAGGTATCACCTGGAATATAGGTCTTACTGCTGCAAGCTACAAAAGCCAATACGACGGATTTGGTGACATCCTGAGAACGCTTAACAAGCAGCAGGAAACATCCAAGTCCTTAGTCAGATATATAGATGGAAATAGTGCTGAGGCCATTTGGGCGACCCAATCCCTAGGAATTGATCCAACGACTGGAAAAGAAGTTTTCTTGACGAAGGATGGACAATACACATTTGATTATAGCGCTGCTGACGTAGCCAATGTCGGAAATACAGCACCTAAGGTGGAGGGAGTAATTTCCACGAACCTTCGGATTAAAGGATTTACATTCGGACTGGGCCTACGCTATAGATTAGGTGGTGATATCTTCAATACAGCATTATTTGACAAAGTGGAGAATATCAACTTTACCAACATTGTAAACAACCAGGACAAACGTGCCTTATACGACCGCTGGCAAAACCCAGGAGATATTGCGCAATTTAAAGCGATTTCCCAAACGGCAACGACACCGATATCATCACGATTTGTCCAATCACTCAATACGCTCAGTAGTGAAACCTTAAACATTGGCTATCTCTTTGACAAAGGTCCTTGGCTGCAAAGTATGAGATTGAAGACATTGTCCGTCAACCTGATGGCAAATGACTTCCTATATTTCTCCACCGTCAGAAGAGAGCGTGGTATATCCTATCCTTATGCTAGAACATTTGCCTTCTCTTTCAGAGCATCATTTTAATTATTGACTTATGAAACGCACTATTAAAATACTCCTAATTCTGCTGACAACTGTCTCTTTTTTCTCCTGTAAAAAATTCCTGGATGTTCAACCGGAAGACAAGGTCTCAGAATCTCAGTTATACAGTACCAAAAATGGTATTAGATCCGTGCTGAATGGGATCTATTTGGATCTCGCAGCAAACCAGTTATATGGAGATAATCTCACACTTTCTACCATCGAAATCCTCGGTCAGCGCTATAATATCAGTACTGAACATAACCAATATAAGACGTCAACTTACGCCTACAAAGATAAACCAACCGTCGACCGTATGGAAGATATCTGGTCGACCGCTTATGCGACGATCCTAAATATTAATGTCTTCCTGGAAAATCTCGATAAATACAAAGGCGTTGTCGATCAATCCACAGAAAACATATATAAGGGAGAAGCAATTGCGATGCGCGCATTCCTGCATTTCGACCTATTACGCTTATATGGTCCTCGCTACTCAACTGTAGATTCTACAAAACAAAGTTTGCCCTATTATAGAAACACTAAAACCGAGGTAAACCCTTTGTTACCAGCCAATGTGTTTGTGGACAATGTAATGGCTGATTTAAACCTAGCTGAAGCTTTACTGCAAAACGATCCCATCATCACAACAGATGTGAACATTGCCCAACCAGAAGACTTAGTCGACTTTCTAAGCAATAACAGAAATTATCGGCTTAATTATTATGCGATAAAAGGTCTCAAAGCACGGGTTTACCTCTATCGTGGCGACAAAACCAATGCTTTAACCATGGCCAAAGAGGTGATCGCTGTAAGCGACAAGTTTCCTTGGACAACTTCTGCCAATGCTTTGGTTGAAAAGCAAAATCCCAATCGCATATTTTCGTCAGAAATGCTATTTGGCGTTATGAATTCCCAGCTATACAATCGTTACCTGAATTGGTTCGATCCATCTCTTAGTGACAGGCAAATATTAGCACCTACGCCAAGTCGGCTAGCTACCATATACGAAAACAATGAAAACGATTACAGGTACAATCTAAACTGGCAGATGCCCTCCAATGGCTCCAAGCCTTATAAAACGTTTCTTAAATATGCAGATGTAGTAGACAAGACCAAAACTTTTCGTTTCAGTATTCCTTTGCTCAAGATAAGTGAAATTTATTACATCGCAGCCGAATGTGAACCCATTGCGGCTGATGGAATAACACGACTGAATATCGTACGTGCCAACAGAGGCTTATTGCCATTAGCAGCGACGGCAAACATCTCGACTGAACTTCAAAAAGAGTATCAAAAGGACCTTTTCGGGGAGGGCCAGCTTTTTTATTATTACAAACGAAGGAACGTAACCTCTGTAGCCAATGGCTCTTCGACAAGTGGTAACGTAACGATAAATTATAACGTTCCTCTTCCAGATTCTGAATCAATTTATAGACAATAAAATGCTACACATGAAAAATATATGCTACTTATTATTAGCTTTCGCAGCTATTACTTGTCTCATTTCATGTGAGAAAGAGCTTCACAAGTACGAAGGAAAGCCAACCATTTATTTTAATGAAACAGCCCGGCCCCTCGCCTATTCCTCTGAGGTCCTTAAAGATTCTACCCTGATCTCATTCAGTCTGACTAAAGAGACAATAGTCGATTCCCTTGTGCATATGGTCATTGCCACAATAGGAAACGCAGCAGATAGCGATCGACCGTATAAAATAGTTCCCAATGCATCATCTACTGCAATTGAGGGCAAACACTACGAAATCATCAACAAGGATTTTTCGATCAAAAAGAATCAACTTCGGGATACCATATGGCTCAGATTTATGAGAACTCCTGACATGAAAGATCAAAATTTCCTGCTCAGCTTTGACCTCCTCGAAAATGAAAACTTTTCGCTCGACATGCAGTATAAAATTACAAATCAGACTACTGGTCAAAAGTTAAATTTCATCAACTATAGATGGTTTATCAATGATATAATAAAAAAACCAACCCGGTGGTTCGACCCCTATCTCGGAACCTTTTCACGTACAAAGCTCAACTTAATGGTTGAAGTCCTGAATGTCGACCCGCAATATATGGATACCAATATCTCAATTGCTGAAACATTGGCCTATGGCAAATTTATGCAGCGGTACCTGAATGAACAGAAGGCGGCTGGCAACCTTATCTTGGACGAAGACGGCCAACCAATGAGTATGGGAACCGCTGCGCAATAGCCTACAAACTTAAAACGAAAAAAATGAAAAGAAATATCTCATATTCAATTATTAGCTTCTTGATGGCATGTATAATCTTGGGGGGCTGTAAAAAAGATCTTGGAAATTATAATTATTCTCAAATAAATGAATTGGATACGATCGCAGAACTACCCAACGAAGTCACTGCTCTTGTCGGTAAAGACCTTCAATTGACTCCCAAAATACAATTCACACAAGACAGCAAATTTGTTGAAGATAATTATCAGTATCAGTGGACTTATATCGGTTCCAACGGCCTCGGAGGTCAGGCGATATTCTCATTAAGTGAAGAAAAAGATCTGAATATCAAAATAAATCTTACTGCAGGAAGTTATCAAGCTTATTTTTCTGTCACAGAAAAACAGACAGGAATAAAATATACACGTCCATTCAAACTCAAAGTCGTCAACGAAATCAATGAAGGTTGGATAATGATGAACGAAGCCAATGGAAAGGCCAGAGTAGATATGCTCGTATTAAATGCATCCAACACATTCGATGTTTACAACGACATTTTAGCTTATACGGGATCGGAGCTTACATTAACAGGCAAACCTGTCATGACCTATACATACGCAACCGGGTTACTACTCGGACCTGACAAGATCAGTTATGGTTTATATTTTGGCACAGATAACGGCACAACAAAAGTGGATCCCAACACCTTTAAATGGACGAATACTATGGGACTCAATTATGAAATAATTGGCGCAATTCCTTCCGGATTCTATGCGGATGTAATCCAGCAAAGAGGCTCTGCAGCATCCTATTTAATAGGTGGCGGAAATGCGTACTTTTACGAGCGCGCATTAAACACATTCTACTCTACTCCAATTAACTACGTCACTTCGGAAGAAAAAGGCTTTGAGGTAGCTCCCTTCATAGGTGGATGGCATAGGGACATCTCCAACCCTATTATATTGTATGATAAAACCAATCGAAGATTTGTGCGCCATGTATCTACTGCTTCAACTTGTACCACGCTTATCGATCCAGGAGAAGATCTCAAATTATTCAGCTTTAACACAGGCCTAGATATGCTCTATATGCGCTGGATGGCCTACAATGGGGGCGAGATCTTCTCCATCCTAAAAGAACCCAATGCCTCAAAAAAATACCTTGCAAGGTTCAACGCTGTCAGCACCGCACAGACTTACTACAGCGAAATCATTGGTACGGACATCGATAAAGCAGAACTCTTTGCCTTTAATCCCGAATTTGGATACCTATTTTACAGTGCTGGTGGTAAAATTTATGAATACGACATGACCTACAAAACTTCCAAACTAATGGTGGACCTAGGGAATAAAAAAGTCAGCTATCTAAATTTCTATGAATTCAAGAATACCACAAAATATACCAGCGGAAATAAACTCATGGTAGGCCTTTACGACCCAAACAAAGCCGATGGTACAGAAGGCGCCCTAAACATATATGATGTCCCTGGTTTAAATGCAAATCTCGTGTTGGATAAATCCTATACTGGATTTGGCCGAATCAAAAGTTTGACTTATCGCGAACGTTAAACCCTAATCAGAACATCAATATTTAAGGAAACTAATTATGAACAAACTTCAGCTATTTCTTTTATATTTTATACTATCCCCCATTGCCCTGTTTGCACAGGGGGATAGTATAACCATAAAAGGACAACTTCATCCAGGTATTGGTAATTCCGCCAATAAAATAACCCTATCCTTCACCGACAATAGCAATAAAAAACAGGTTTTTTCCCAAAAAATTCAATCCGGAAAATTTGAATTCAAGGTGCCAAAACAGCCAAAAATAGTAGATGCCATTTTACGTACAGCAGATCAAATGACCGCTACTAACCCGATGCAATCACCACTTAACTTATTCATTGGAGGAGATAATATCCGTATAGATGCCGATAATGAAGAGCTCCAATTTGCTGATGTTAGCGGTGGAGAAGAAAATAATGCCTACACGATCTTACGCCAATCCACCGCAACATTTATTAAGCAAAAAAACACACTTTATACCCCAATCCTAACCAACGAAGTATCTTCCGAGTCGACAGAAGGGAAAAGTATACTTCAACAAATCAGCCAGCTTGGTAAAAAAGAAAACCAGCTTCAAAAACAATTTATAAAAAGTCATCCCCATTTGTACAGCAGCTTATTTCTACTCTACAGAATGAGATCCAGCTATACGTCCTCAGATTATAAAAGCGCCTTTGATGAATTGTCCAACACGTACAAATCATCGAGCATTGGACAAATGCTACAAGCTCGCATCGAAAAGGAGTTAGTGACGGCAAAAGGTAAAACGGCGCCCCTTTTCGAACGCCCTACTTCAACGGGAACACATTTTAAGTTGGAAAACATGCGTGGACAAGTTGTTTTATTGGATTTTTGGGGAAGCTGGTGTAGTCCCTGTCGGGCCAGTATGCCGCACCTCCAAGAGCTCTATAGCCGCTACAAAGAAAAAGGATTTGAAATTGTAGGCATTGCCCAAGAACATGGGAAAACTTTGGAAGATTCCAAAAAGACTTGGCACAAGGCAATTCAACAGCTCAACTTACCCTGGATCAATGTGCTCAATAATGAAAATAAAGAGCAGATGGATATTGTAAAAGCGTATCAAATCAGCGGGTTTCCAACAAAAATTCTAGTGGACAAAAACGGTAAAATTCTCTTACGTGTCATTGCTTCCGCTACAGACGATATTGACATCGCCCTGAAAGAAATCTACGGGTATTAACAGGCCAAATAACAATTTTCATCTTTTTTCAGCTTACACGTAGGTGCTTGACAAACTTTTTACCACTATACTTCTACAGGATAACCAAAGAGAACAATGAAAAAAACAAATATGTTATGCTTTAGCTACAAGGCACCAATAGACCGCCTTCTTTTTCCCTCTTTGAGGAACTATTAAAAATGACAACCAATTTTATGTGGTATACACAAACTAAAAAATTAATTTTAACTGGATTATGTACCCTAGTGGTATTCAGTAGTTATGCCCAATCCAGTGCTACTTTCGCTCAAAAACTTTTTCAAGCATTCCAGCAAAAAGACACTACTGTTCTAGCCAGTGAGTTGGCATCCAACTTTTCTATCGCCGGGCACACCGACGATGGAGCGAAATTCCGTCTTGACCAAATTGTCAAAAATTACCAAATTTCAAAAATTGACATCAAAGCAGATCGGAAAGTAAAAAAAGGTCGCATCATGCAATTAGCTATCCTAGATAAAGCGAACAAATCGATCAATGCCGAAGCATTATTCAATACAACGGACAAATTGGTCCACCTCTCGCTATTCGATCAGCTCTATAGCATGCGACGGATGGAAAAAGCAGCGCTACGTGCTGTCATTCCCTTCGAAAACCACAATGGTTCAATCTACCTGCAAGTAAAGATAAATGGATATGACAAACCACTACGTCTACTTTTCGACACAGGAGCGGATGGCATGGCCGTCAGCCAGCAGCTCGCTGATCGTATCGGTTTAAAAATAACAAAAGAAAAAAATGCCTCTGTGGTAGGCGGGCATGCTAAAATCAAAATTTCTGAAAACAACACAGTTGGTTTAGATACCCTCCACATTGATAAACAAAGTATTGCCATTTTTCCTGAAATGGGCCGCGATGGCGATGGCATCATTGGCAATACCTTAATTCGACGATACATCACCCATATCGACTACGATAAAAATCTCCTGTCTCTCTATGAATTCGGTGGATTCGAATACAGCGGAAAAGGTACTCTTGCGCCGATCACTATGCCTGCGGGAGTCATGGTTCTCCACGGACAGCTCGATATCACGCAAGGAAAAAGTTATGCAGGTCGTTTTGTTTTCGACACAGGAGCATCCTATGACCTCATTTGTTTCAGACCCTTTGTCCGCCAAAACAAATTACTCATCAGCGGTTTCAAACCCGAAGCCCAGGCCGCGACAGTCAGCATGGGCATTTCCTCACCTACATTTCTAGGTAAAAGTCACCAGTTTGCGATTTCACAGCTTCCCCCCATGACCGGTCTTCCAGTAACATTGATGGGGGGCACTGCAGATAACGAACAATGGCAGCCCGGCGTCGACGGGTCTATTGGCATCCGCCTATTGAGTAGATACAATATGACCATCAACCTCGCAGAAAGCGAAGTTTTTTTTGCACCAAATAAACTACATGCACTACCCCAGGACTTTCTGATTCGAAACCATCAATTTGGCTGGGACAATACCGGTCAACTAAAAGCCCTTGGGATAGTTGGTATTCCTTCAGATGGAAGCTCCTTGAAAAATGGCGATCTCATCCAACGCATAGACAGCTATTCTGTCGATGAACTCGAGAAAAACCCCAAATTGATCGACCAAATTCGCCTAAAAGCAAAAGTTAATGAGATCACAATCATACTGAAGGACAATACCCAAATAACACTATAAGACTACCAATACGAAAACGCTAAAAACAACAAAATGAAAAAACTCTTTCTTTATTTGGCAATCCTTAGCATGGGCATTTTTTATCGCCAGGCATTAAGTGCTCAGGAAAAAGCCTATCAGGGTACATATGCCGAATGCCAGGCCCAAGCGAAAAAAGACAATAAGTTGATCCTTATCGACCTCTACTTTGTTGGCTGCCTCCCTTGTGCCCAAATGGACAAAGAAGTATTTCCAAATACCAATGTCATCAACGAGCTCAATAAAAATTATATTCTTTACAAAACTGATGTCATGAAGGAAATGGATGGCAAAAAATTGGCGCGTAAATATGGTGCGCCCGGCTTCCCGACCTTTGTCATCGTGAACCCCGATGGACAAACCATTTTGACAGAATCCGGCTTCTTTTCAGTGGATAGGTTGATTGCTCTCTTACAGGAAGCTAAGCAACGAGATAAAGCGCAACAGTATTTAGCATTTAACAAGACACTAGACAATCCCTACCCCGCTGCGTATAGCGAACGGTTTATCAAAACTGGAGAAAAACACGATTTCGCTGAATTAGAAAGCTATCTAGATCAACAAGAAAACCTTTTTAAAGAAACCGCTATCTTAGCCAACTCCGTTACAGGATTTAACAAGTACAATAATTGGGCTTACAACAACCTTCCACAACTGATCCATATGTACGGGGGAAATCTGCTGCGAAACAAAATTACAAACATAGCAAAAGCGAAGAGCAAAGAGTTCGGCAACAAACAACAGCTGGATAGTCTCCACAATATGTTCAAATACATTCGCCCAACCTTTACGGATAGACTATGGGATGTGTTCCTACCAACCTTTATTACAAACTATTACACTGGCTCCAAAGATGCCCGAAGTTATTTAGCACTAATCGACCACTATAACGTATATCCGAACTGGGATGAAAGAAGCAATGCTTTAGGGTCAGTTATTATAGACCAATCAAATAACCCGACGATTTTACAAACTATCCGAGTACAATACCTAGGACAACAACAGCCTTTAGATATAGTTGACAACTATCGCCTTGCTCTCTTACATTATTACCTAAAAGATTATGATAAAGCAGCTGAAGCCATAGCTATTGTATTGAGCACTTCGAATTCACCCTATTTCTCAGCCAATCAAAATGAGTTTCTCACACTTCAAAAAGCAATTGAGAAGAAAGATAACACAGTACTTAACGCAAAAGACATCAAAAAAATTATTCCAATTAAACTAAGTTAAACGAACTATACGATGATCAGAAAAACACTTTTATTAGTTACCGCGCTTGTTACCGCATTCGTCACAGTCGCACAACAGCCCAGCAACATCACCGGAACAGCTGTTCCTGGAAAAATAAAACGTATCGGCCTTTTTAAAGTCCTTAATGGCCGATTGAAAGAAATCGCTACCGCTGTACCAGACGCACAAGGCCGCTTCGGATTTCGATTCACTCCAGAATATGAAGGTCTATATTCGCTTGGAAGTGGAAATCCACAAAGCCAACAAGGACTATTTCGTTTCTATTTCAAAGGTAACGAAGAATTAAACCTCAAATTAGACCAAGGAGCCTACGAATTGACAGGAAAAAATAGTCCAGAAAATCAAGTGTTATACAATTGGGATCAACAGGCCAAGCCTTTTCATGATAAAGGGCTGACACCAGGTGGCATGAGCACCTATGTAGACTTTTTCCCTGAGGTAGAAGAATTCAAAGGAAAATTGGACGGTATTAAAAAGACAGCTAAAACGGGGAATAAAAACTTTGACAAGCTCTTCGCGGAAATCGTAGACTTTGATTTTGCCTACTACGCGACATCCTACTTACAGATGCCACGAACAGCTCACCCAAGCAAAGAAGAAATGAGTGATTATTATACGACATTCAATGCCGATAAATATTTGACACCTACATTATTGAACCTGCCATATGGTGACCGGTTCTTAACCAATCTAGTTTATCGAAAAGTTGATCTTGCTAGTAAGCCCGGTATGGATAAACTAATTTCTACCATCGGACCCGATGTGCTTAAAGGACAATATATTTTACAACGTTTAGAAGCAGTTCGCTCGTACAGCGACTTTCAGGAGATGAATAATACCTATAGCAACTATTTCACCTTACCCGAACAGATTGAACGAGCAAAGGCCGTTGAGCTAAAACTGGTAGAAACAAAAATAGGTGTGCCAGCTTTCCAATTTAGCTATCCCGATCTGAGTGGCAAGAAAACAAGTCTCGCCGATCTTAAAGGTAAGGTAGTATTGGTCGATATGTGGGCTACATGGTGTGGACCTTGTCGTGCGGAAGAACCACATTGGGAAAAACTTAACGAGGAGTTTAAAGGAAAACCGATCGCATTTGTTGGTGTTTCCGTCGACCAGGACAAACCAAAATGGGAAACCTATGTTAAAGAGAAAAATATGAAAGGAATTCAATTACACGCGGGACCGGGAAATGAGTTAACAAACGCGTATAAAGTAAATGGTATACCTCGTTATATTCTGATTGATAAAGCAGGAAACCTAATCTCCGCAGATAGTCCGAGACCTAGTGACCCAAAATTGAAAACATTACTTGAAGAATGGATTAAAAAATAAAAACCGAATATCAACCGATGTAAACAGAAAAAGATCTCGGTTCAAATAAAACCGGGATCTTTTCTCTTTATATAGCGAATAGGCCCTTATTCGCAGCTTTGCTTAGAAGATCATTATCCCAATTGTGGGTCAGTCTTCGAGTGACTTCCTGTCTCCACCCGACCGGCAAATTGGCGGACAAATTTACTTCCCACAATATGTAAAGTAACATCATACCAACCGCTTACCTTCTGAGAGTCTACAACCCACTTGGTCGATTTACCGGCATCCAATACAATATCTTTCCTCCAAGAACTGTAGGCATTATCTTTCACCTGCACATGAAGCACTTTGTCTCCTTTATTGCTCGCTTCTAAGATCAGGTTTCCCGTGGGAATACCTTTTTTCCCGATCTCATAAGTTGCGACCACATACAAAGATTCCCTATCCCCTTTAAAGCTACGCATAAATCCATTGGGCCCATATACGGTTAAATCATAATATCCATCTTTAAAGTCAGCTCGACTCCAATCAAAACTCAATTCTTCACCAGCAATTACCGCAAAAGGCCAAAAGCTGACACCATCTCTATAGCTCGGTCCGCTATACACATTAAAAGGACTGCTTAAGGATTTCGTTCCGAATAGCTTATTCCCAGCGGACATCGTCAGTTTTACGCTGTCCTTATCAATAGTTTCACTTGCATATAATTCATAGGCCAGCGCATTGGAATTTTTTTGACCTTTTTCCTGTCTTGCCAATTGTGCAGCCTTTCCTGTATTTTGTAAGGCTTGCATTTCATCAGCAGTCCATACATGGAAGTTATTCGGTAGCGGTTTGGATTTGGCCTGATCAATTGCATAAATCTGTTGATTGCGGTTCAAGAACGGCAATTCTACAGGAACACCACCTTCTGCTTTCCGAAATACCGAAGTCAGATCTCCCGTAATGGCACGACGCCACGAACTGATGTTGTGTTCTGTCACATCCTTACCAAGCTTCTTGTCGAAGAAATACTCCATAAATTGAATCGTAGAAGTGATATCGCACACCTCCGAATTAACCCAGCCACCTTTGCTCCATGGAGATGCAATGATCAACGGCACCCGATAGCCCAGACCAACCGGTCCCTCTGTAGCGTGTTCCTTCTTCTCACCACTGGCAAGTTCTTGCTCCAGACTTACATATTCACCACTATAATCCAAGCCTGCTGAAGTCTTTCCTGACCGTGCATCCGCCGGATTAGGTGCTACAAACGGCGGAATATGATCGAAATATCCATCATTCTCATCGTAGTTTAGTATAAAGATTGTTTTCTTCCACAGGTCGGGATTTTCAGTCAGAATATTCAGGATTTCGGATACATACCATGCACCATACATCGGCGCGCTTGGATGATCTGAAAAACATTGTGGGGCGACAAGCCAAGATACTGTTGGCAATTTCCCAGACTTGACATCTTTCCGGAATTGATGGAGTACATCCCCTTTTGGAACAGTAATCTCTTCACCTTCATGTAGGACGGAAGCTGTCTCACGATAGAACGCGTCATCCTCATTGGTCTGAAAAGCACGCTTATGCAACGCGATTTGCTCTTTAGGAAGTTGTTGGAATGCCTGTTCGGTGAGTCGTTCCAGTTGTTTCTTATAACTGCTCAGCTGCTCTTGTTTTTGCTTAAGCTTATTTTGGGTTTTCTGTACACTTTCGATTCCATTATTCGCTAATGCTTTTTCAAGCTCCCGGATCTCAGTAGGTAGTTCAACGACACGCTTACGCATAAATTCCAAGTGGCTTTTTTTGAATTCAATATGGTATTGTGAAAACCACTCTAAGTTATTGTCTGTAAAATTTCCTAACCATTCTTCTCCATGAAGACCGCTCTCCATACTGACTTCATTCTGATATACCTTCCAAGGAATACCCGCAGCTTCCAGACGTTCAGGAAAAGTTTTCCAATGCGCCCAACGGTTGAAATAAATATCCGAATTACGAATCAACGGTTTTGCTCCTTTATTGGGCACACAAGTGCCTGTCCAGAAAAAATGACGATTGGTTGTCGTTCCCGTAATCGAAGAACAAAAATGTTGGTCGCAGATGGTAAACGCATCGGCTAATGCATAATAGAAGGGGATATCTTCACGGGTATAATAGCCCATGGTTAACGGTATCTCACTCAGCACCTTTCCACTGGGACGCTTTGCTTCAATCCAGTTATCATGTTTACCCTGATTACGTGCCGCCATTTGATTTTCCCACGAATGGGGAAGATTTCCTGTCCAGGCGGCATTGGAATTCTTGATATCCAATCGAAAGGGTGAATATGTCTTTCCTGAAGCTGAAGCCTGCAACCATACGGGATTTCCACTAGGCAACTCGATAGCTCTTGGATCATTAAATCCCCGAACCCCTCTCAGTGTACCAAAACTATGGTCAAAGGAGCGATTCTCCTGCATTAACAAAACAATATGTTCAGCATCCAAAAAAGAACTCCCCGCAACTGGTTCAATAGCCAAAGCGCGTTGTATCGCATCCGGCACAGCGCTTTGTAAACCAAAAACCCCAGCCAGCAATGAAGCCTTCTTGATAAAATCTCTTCTACTATCCATAAAATATTTATTATATCTCCTATAAATTCAATGGTCTATCAACGAATATATTCATTCGCCACCGCTTTTTAATGTAACGTTTTTAACAAAAATCCCCGCACACGATTGATATGGTGCGCGGGGATAGTTTTCACGATAAAAAATTAACAGATTAAAGTATTACCTATTTTAGGATCCACATCAGTTGATTTGGATCGTCTACGCCTTCAAATTGCCGTTTTACAGCTTCTTTCACATTTTCAGCGTTATAATTATACTCCCGGTCTTTGTATTTCCATCTAACTGGAATTTTGCTGGTTGCCTCGGAATTCATACTCGAATTCGGATTAATTTTCCAAACAGGATATCCTGTACGACGGTAGTCATAATAAGGCATATGACTCAATTGAAGATAACTAGCCAAGTATTTCTGTAAAATAATTTCTGCGATTTGCTTTTCAGTATCTTGAGGGAATTCTAGCTCATATTTTGCAATTACCTCCGCAATATAACTCGCATCCATAGACATCTTATGTGTATACTGATCTTGATTTGGTGTATTGTCTGCTACAAATTTCATAGATGCCTCAATCCCCTTTTTATACCAATCCACGGCAGTACCATTGATCCAGCCACGTGCTGTCGCCTCTGCCATAATAAAACAGAATTGTGGATACGAATATTGTTGTGTTGGCTCGCCGGTTACCAATTCGAAATACCGATCATTTAATTTGGAGAAATCTTTCGTCACAACGATATCAGCAATATCACCAAAAGGCAATGAAGGATCTACGCCAACGTAAGCGTCGAATTCATTTTGTGACTTTCCGTTCGCAATTTTTAAAGCAGCGGGTGCAGCATAATAAAAAAGACGTCTATCCTTTCTTGCTTTCAAAGGTTCAATTACTTCTGAAGACACTACAGGATAAATCACAAAGCTATTGCTCACTTTGTAAAAAGGATAAGTCTGACCACTTTTATCTGAGCGGATCAATTGAAAATTATCGGCATTTGACGCGAAAAGCACACCACCATCCACGATCTTTTTGAAACGTTCTTTCACCCTCAGATCGGGATCAGTAGTCTTTCGACTAAGTTGAATGAGTACATTTAACGCAAATGTATTCGCAAATTTTCGCCATTGCAAAGTGTTACCAGCATAAACTGGATCGCCAGTAAATTTATCTCCGGCTTGAAACAATTGATCAGCTTTTTCTAATTCATCCAATATTCCCAAAAACACATCCTTTTGCAGATCATACTTTGGAAAGTATATTTTTTCAGATTCGCCTTGTAGTGCCTCCTTATAGGGGATATCACCCAACTTCATTGTGCCTTCAAAAAAACGTATTG
Source organism: Sphingobacterium athyrii (assembly GCF_003071065.1). Taxonomy (GTDB): domain Bacteria; phylum Bacteroidota; class Bacteroidia; order Sphingobacteriales; family Sphingobacteriaceae; genus Sphingobacterium; species Sphingobacterium athyrii. Next base: position 334,574 of record NZ_QCXX01000008.1, read on the forward strand.
CACGCGCCACATGCTTAACTCCAGCATAAGATTTTGACAGCCCATCAGTCGTTGCAAAGTCCACCATATATTCTGCATCGTTCAAACCCGTGAGAGCGGATTCTTCCTCACCAAGATTATTGTATTGATACCCTTCAGGAAGCTCCGTCCAAGCCACCTGTTTTGTCAACATATAAGGCTGCATAAACGATTTTTGGGAAGGCGGATTTGCCAATCCCAAAATGATCCGTTCCGATATCATTGATGAATTAACGGCCTTAGGCATCTCAGGATCCGTATTGATCTCTTCAAATTTGGAACAGCTCATTGTAGCAAATAGTAAAACTACCGCTATTCCCCAAGTATAGTTGTTGAATCTCTTTTTCATTGTATTCGATAAATTAAAAAGTCACGTTCAAATTAAAGCCTATGTAACGCATAGATGGAGAACTTAAATCTTCCTGTCCACGATCTGGATCTGAAAATTTATATTCCTTTGTCCATAAAAACAAGTTTTGCCCAGTGACACCGATACTAGCCTTTTTAGCTTTGATCTTTTGAGCAAAAGTATTTGGCACCGTATAATTTATAGATAGTTCACGTAATTTGACAAAAGTCTCATCCCAATAATTTTGACGACCCGAATAGGCGGACTTCCAATAAGATTCATAGGATACCGCTTTATCATTTTTTTCAAAAACACGTGTATCCTCTGAAATTCGACCATAATTATCATATTTCACTGTTCCCGACACGACCTTCACTCCAGGTGCTATAAAAGTCTTATTTCCATTCACAACTTCCTCATATCGATACTCGTTATCAGAATCAGGATGCGCACCAGTCTGCCATAGACGAGCGTTCATAGTAGAATAAGACATCCCTTTAATCCTTCCGTCTAAGCTAAACGACAATGAAAAGTCCTTATAGCTGAATTGATTCGTCAATCCCCAGAACCACTTGGGTGCAGAATAACCTATCAATTGGGCGGCATAATTTGCAGAAATCGGCATACCAGATTTATTGAGGATCAATTGTCCATCCGGCGCCCGTTCCCAATCTTTTGAAGTGATATAATCAGTCCGTAAACCTTTTTGTATATATAACGCATCACTTGAGTAACGCGGATCCAAAGAGTGGAAAAACTCCAAATTTTGGGAAAGATTCAAACTAACATCCCACTTGAACTGATTGCGATTGATTGGAATACCACCCAATGTAATTTCATGACCTTTCGTCATACGTTCTTCTTGTGTATTGATCAATCTGTATTTGAAACCTGTAAAAGAAGATATATTATTATAAATTGCCTGATTATGTAGCAAACGATAGTAACGCGTATAATTACCATATAATCTATTTTTCATGACAGCAAAATCAAATCCAATCTCTGTAAGATCCCGTTGTGTGGGAGAAATAGAAAAATCCTTAATATCATATTGATATTCAGAATTGGTAATCGCATATGTCGCTGTCGGGGCACCGTCCCAGACATTATTATTTACCCGGAAAACCTGATTAATTTCATAAGGATCTGGCACAGTTTTGGTAACGGCCCAAGAGCCACGCACTTTCAACATATCCAACCACTGCGGTTTACTTGCCAACAGATCCGAAACAATGACACTACCAGACAAAGAAGGGTAGAAATAAGAGCGATGTTCCTTGGACAAGGTCGATGACCAATCATTACGGCCAGTTGCTTCTAAAAATATGGCATTTCTCCACGAGATGGACAATCTTCCGTATAGTGCGTTACGCATCTCCTTTACGCGGGATTCAATGGAGTTAACCGGGTCAATAGAATTTCTCAACGAATAATATCCAGGAATTGCCAGCCCATTCATCGTTTTGGAAATTAGGCTATTGTTCTGACGGTAGAAAACAGCAGCTCCCGCCAATCCATCCAAGGTAAAATCTCCAAATGTCTTTTTACCAGTAAAAATCAAATCATTGTTGGAACTAAAACCATCATATTTGGCCTTCATATACTTACCCTTGCTGTCAAATCCCCCAAAATCCTTGAAACCACCACGGGTACCATAAATACCTATCGGGTTCTGTTGTGTTTTGGACTCACTTAAATAATCATAGCCTGTTCTAAACATCAATTTACCCCAATCACCAACCTTATAGTTTAGTGTAACTGCCGCATTTAACTTATTACTCAAACTTGGCGTAATCTTCTCATAAGCAATCAAGTAGGGATTATCATACCAGCCATTATACATCCAATTTTGTTTCTGATCTGGTATTACCCAATAGTCTTTATATTGCTGGAGGTCATATTCTGGCCCTGTCCAGACAAGAATATTATAAATATAGCCTTGATCTCCATATCCTGATCCAAAATTATTCGAGGACGAATTCCTATTGTAGGCCAACCTAGTTTCAAGGTCAAACTTCTCGCTTATTTTAGTTTGTCCAGAAACAGACAAGTTTGTCATATTTAATTTTTGATTAGGATATTGCCCCTTATTATAAATATGATTTATCGAAGTTCTTATACTTCCAAACTCACCCTGATTTGTAAAACTTACCGTATTATTGGAAATAAATCCAGGTTCGAGGAAATTCTGAAAATTGTCTTTCCCTCTCGATAACAAGTCCATTTCTTCCAATTGCTTTGTCAATGGATTCCATTGTTTAGCTTTCCGACCAATATCCAATTTATCTCCCCAGACGTAGTCATTATTGTTGAATTTCCCAGATTCACCCGAAGAGTAACTGTTCTGAACTTTCGGAAGTGCCAAATAGCCGGAGAAAAACATATTATTACTATTTACTGTAATTTCTGTCCCCTTTTCACCAAGTCCTTTTTTTGTGGTAATCATGATAGCACCTCCGGCGCCAATACTACCATACAATGCTGTTGCAGTCGCTCCTTTTAAGACAGTCATGTCCTCAATATTGTCAACAGGCACATCACGCAAGGTCATATTTTCATAAGCAACACCATCAATAACCAAAATTGGTGTTAGCCCGCGAACTTGAATTTCTGGCGTACTATTAAACTCTGTACTATTTAATACACGTACACCAGATACACGTCCAGTCAATGTCGTTCCTACGTCCACTCCTTTTACACGCGTTAAATCTCCCCCTTTGATGCTTTGGGTTGCGTAGCCAAGCGATTTTTGCTCCCGTTTGATCCCCAATGCGGTTACGACGACCTCCTCTAGAGCCTCTGATGATTTCGACAATTTAATTAACGCAGCCTGCGCAGCTGTGACTTCCTTTGTTTCATAACCAATATAAGAAATCTGTAAGATAGCGCCACTCGATGTCCCTGACAATTTAAAATTACCATTTTCATCACTTGTCGCTGTTGCAGTTGTCCCCTTCACCCGTACAGTGACACCAACAACAGGTTGACCTGTTTCCTGGTCGACAACTTTACCATGAACCTCCTTTTGAGCATCAACAAGCACAGCAACACCTCCTTTTTCAATCTCGCTATTTCTTTTCGAAACGACATAGACCTTATCATCAATTTTTTTTACCTCAAGATTCCCATCTGAAATCGTCTGTATAAACTGGACGATCTGATCTTTTTTGAGATGGCCAATGTCAGCACGCTCATTAATCTTCTGATTAGATATTGACGCATCATAACCAAATTTGACATTGAATTTCTGTTCCATTCGAGCGAGGATCTTTCCTATACCTTCACTGGCAGAAAATTGGGCGGCCATGCTTTGAAGTGCTAAAGACTGAAATAGCAATGCTCCTCCCATAAGTTTTAAATAGTAATTGGTTCTTTTCATAAATTACTTTTTGTGGATAATTATTTGATTAAACGCTGTATTGAGAATTTTCAATGATTTTTCTAGATCACTTGCCGGCAGATAGCCCGTAAAACTTTTTGTTTGAAAGGAATCGATCAATTCTAAGTTATAATCCGGATAAAGATTGTTCAGGTCATTCACAATTTGCAAAAGTGGAACTTGATTGAATGATAGAAAGTCACTTTTCCAATTGGATGCTGTTATGGTATCAACAGCAGTGACATTAAATTGCTTATGACGTACATCATAATCTACCCGCTGCCCAGGAAGAATAACAGAATGTTGTTCACCATGCCTAACCTTAACTTTACCATGATTTAAAACGAGATGTGTCTGTTGAGCAGAACATTTCAAATTGAATGCGGTACCCAAAACCCGCACATCAAAATCGCCTGAATTGACGACAACAAATGCCTTATTGGGATTTTTGGCAACTTCAAAAAATGCCTCTCCGGACAATTTCACCTTTCGTAAGCTGTCAACAGCGAAATCGGATAGTACCGAAATATTAGCGCCCTGACGCAAGGAGATATGCGTGCCATCCAACAAAATAATACGCTTGACAAATTTTGTTGGGTTCGAATATTGAATCGTAGTAAACTTAGCTTCCCGCTGTATCGGTTTAAATACGAGAGAAAAAAGAAAAACAAAACCTGTGAGTAACAATGTTGCTGCGATCACAAGCAGCCCCCTTTTGCGTCTCCAAATAGGCCGAACTGTTGGATTTAATCCCTCACCCGTAATCGAATAAAAAATATCATCCGAGATAGAGTTACCCAAATCACAGCTACGATCATCCAATGCAATGACTTCCTCCAAATCGGGTAAATCATCTTTATCGCAAGAAGTCAGTAAATCTAAAAATATGGCGTTTTCCTGCGGGGTAAGCTCCCCTAATAGGTATTTCTTATATAATGTAGCTATCTTCGGATCCATCATTTTTGCCCTCTTTTAAATACATATACGTATCTAAAAGACGATAAGACGATGCTACACTAAAAAATAGTTAAGAAGATCAACAGGGCTATTGAAATCTCAAAATTATCCAGGATATATTGGCGTACAAACTTATTTCCCTTGACCAGCTGATCACGGACGGTATTAACAGATATGCCTAAACGATCCGCAATCTCCTGGTTATCCAAAAACTCTTCCTTGCTTAGCAAGAATATTTCAAGACGTGCTTTAGGAAGTTTTTGAATTGCTTCCCGATAGACACGTTCTAAGTCTTTAAAACGGATAGATTCTTCGTTGGAATTATCCACCAAGGTGGTGGCATCAATTCCTGCAAGGTTAAATTGAAACCGCACTTTTTGCTTCCTAAGTTCATCAAATACGAGATTTTTAGCAACGGTATACAAGTAAGACTGGGGATTTCTTGTTCCGTCCAACTCATTCCATTTATTCCAAATACGAGAAAATGCCTCCTGAACCAAATCGGCGGCAGTATCCTTTTCTTTCACGTGTAATAAGGCATATTTATAGACCTTATCTTTGTAAGACAAAAAGAAATTTTTAAAATCTGGGATATTGTTATTTTCAATAGGCATCCTTCATCACTTATAATTGATGCTACAAGTTTAGGGAGAAATTTTCAAAATATTTGAATGAAAATGCACCATAGCTCAAAGCTTAGTTTCACCTTCGGTAGTCATAACATTTTAACTACAATTAGTTTACATACAATTAACTCTTGTATTGCAGATCCCAGAAGTTTTCATAAACGTATTGTTGTGAGGTCAGGAAGTCGATTCTTGCAATCAAGATTAAATTCATTAAAAAATCCCATTGGGGTCTCCAATGGGATTAAAAAATGTTTTCTCACTAAATAGACAACCTTATTTTATGAGCGGGAATGGGCCCAAAAAGTAACTTCCTCTTTTATAGAAACGAAGGAAAAAATCCAGTACTGGTTCTTCCAACGGGAAGAAGAATTGTTTGTCCACCTCCGTTTTGAATAAGTTGGCATAGTACTTTGGCAATTCGCCAGGAAAAAAGTCTTCGACCAAAAGATTCAAGAAATAACGGGCAAACGGAACTTCTCCTGGGGTTCCCTCCTCTTCCTTTTCAATAAATGGATTATGTTCCAATGGAAAGAATTCTTCTATTCCACCAAATACCTCTAATCCTGTCTTTGGGTTGAAGAAAACCGTCACTTTCGCATCTGCTGTCAGATCCAAATTCGATTCTGGAAGTGCTGATTCCTCTTTGCTTGGATATTTTTGCTGATATGTTTGAAAGAATTTGTTTGCAAATTCTTTCACTTCTCGTCCCTCCATAAAAGCGACAGCGGCCTTTTGCTCAGACTGGAATAATTTACCCATATCTTTCAATTGCTTCTCTGTTTTTTTCAAGCTCTTGTCCTTACCGGACATCGCTTCAATGCGGTAGGTCATTTCATATTGTTCCGGCAGATCGAAATTCACTTCCTCCGGATTGACCACCGTCATAATTCCGGACAGATTCCAAGCTTCTTTCCAGGGAACGATTTCCATATAGAAAGATAATGTCGTAGAAGGCTCTGCAAATTCCCGAATTGAATCTTTATAAATCTTGAATACCGTTTTTGTATTGATATGTTTTACATGGACAAACTGTTCATCCGTTTTTACATAGTCAAAAAAGCTATGGATGCGGTCCCCCAGCGTCTTGACGGAACTATAGAGGGCATGTTCCTTACCAACCACTTCCGCAACAAATTCTGATGATTTAAGAGCAAATAAGTGCAGTCTATAGTTATTGAAGTGATTATCACGGACACGATAGATCATTTGCTGCAACTGTGCCTGATCGTGCTGATATCTTCCCAATTCTGCAACCTGCATCAGATGGTTAAGATTGGTATTATATTCACCTGCTGTCAGATAGTTTGTTGCGACAAGTTTTTCGATAAAATTACGAACCTCAAAATAATCCGCATTTTCATCCAGTGTATATTCTGATTTTAACTTTGGATTCTCAGGGGCCACTTCATAATGTTCCTCCAGAATAGCATAGGTAAGATCCGTTACCAACTGTATCAAACGGCCATGAGGATCGATAAACAGATGTGGGTTGCGCTCACTAAAAAATAACCAACTTAATACAGCAACATCTTCGCTATTGATATCCTCAGGATAGTAATCCAACAGATTGTTGTCCTTGTAGAAGGGTAGGAACTCATTGTACAATTCTTTATGAATGGTTCTAAAAGCCGCAAATATCCCTGTGTTGGCAATAACATCCTCCAAATAACAGGTCAGGTAAATACTTAATGTTTTTAAGGCATCAGTCTGAATTAGGTCATTCGTTTCCGGTTCTTCAAACCACAATGTCGATAAATTATCGTTGATCTGATTAGCAACTTTTAAGTAATAACTATCTATATCGCTTGCTTTCTGGTAAGTATGATGTGCAATCCAATCTTGAATAAAAATTCTGTTTCCTCTCATATGAAAAATGCTAAATCCAAAAGTAGCCAAATTTTCGAAATTTCCATGATTACAAAACACATACAAAAACGAAAATAATTCCGACAAATCCATCTGACCTGTAAAGAATAAAAGAACTTCCGATAAATTCGTCCCATCGACATGAATGAGCGTTTAGCAGAAACAAAAAAAGATGCCTTATGCATCTCTTTATCGTAATTTTTTTTCCTTTATCCTGCAGCAGTAACATTATCATTGCTTCCCAAATGATCTTGAAGCGTCGGATTCAAGATATTACATGTTTTTAATAAGTCGCGTACGGGATATTTCGCAACGATCTCCTCCAGCGCAGTCAAATGACGGCTATGATGTACATCCGTCCCTACGAAATCATACATGCCCGATTTAATCATCGTTAAAGCTGCAGATTTCACTTCAACACCATAATATCTGCTGACCGACAGCAGATTTAATTGCAACATACAACCAGCATCTTTGATCTGCTTGTACATATTAAAATTATAATGGTAATAATTATAACGCTCTGGATGTGCCAATATTGGCTGATAACCAAGCTTTTGAATATCCAGAATAGTTTGAAATAACGCTTTGGATTCCTGCAGGTAAGACATTTCAATGAGCACATAGCCACCCGGCATTACACAAAGCTCGTTAGTATCGATCAACCTTGCAATTCCGTCATCTATCATATGCTCAGCGGCAGGATAAATCTCCGGAATAGTAGGCAGGTGTTTTATACCATTCACCAACTTATCTTTGGCATCCTCGATTGTTTGGATTGAATTCGGATGCACCCCATCCATAATATGCGGTGTACAAATAAATTTTTCAAATCCCATTCTTCCCAGGCCTTTCAACAAATCAATTGATTGTTCAATGGACTGACTTCCGTCATCTATTCCCGGGAGGATATGGTTGTGCATATCCACTTCCAAAAAGGCGAGTGTACCAACAACCTTTATTTTTGAATCTTGAGTTTTGTTACCAAACAGTTTTGAAAATATCCCCATATCAAGTACAAATCGTTTTTTATCCTATTATTTGCAAATAACAAACCACAAAAATACTACTATCGGTCTAAACATCGTGTAACATTATATCAACATTATAAAAATATAACCTTAATATTACAAACTTTGCATCAAACAATTTTACAATTAAATTGTTTGATGCTCGGTATAATCTTTCTATTTGTCAATCTCCAGTAGAATCTGGTCAATCATATAACTAATTGCCCCCTCCTTTGTCTGTGGAAGCTTTGAAGACATCTCTGCCTCCATACGGTTATCTACGATACCTTTCGAGGTGATTGCCGTACTGCCATATTGATTCAGCTGTGCAAAAGTTTTGTCCCATTGTCTTCCGGGACTAATGCCCATCTCTTGAAGCATGGCGGGCAACTTTTGCAGGTCAAAAGCTGCTGACATTTTATTTTGTTTCATCAACTTAATAAAATCTTTATTCGCAGGGGCTGCCATCTTATTTTGGCGGATATCAAGTAACGATAAAGAATCATTACTTACCATCACCAAATCATCTTTCAGCAGCATATACATCGGGAAATCCATTGCTTTTTTTGAAGAAAATGCATAGATACCATCCTGTGTTTTGCCTAAGGATTTGGCAATCGCTAGATCCAGTCCTTTTTTAATCAGACGTTGATCCTTCGAAGTAAACATCCAGATAAATACCGGTAAGGTTTCATCCTTTGTTTTCTTTACTTCTGTGGCATTATAATCATCGTCATAGGTATAATCAATATATTCTTTTCTAAATTTACGCAAACCATTGACCACAAAAAGATGATCTCCGGGCATTACCTGTGCAATGGCTTTCTCATCTAGTGCAACTTCAAGCGCCATCAGCCCCCATTCAACTAAATCTTGCTGAGGGCCCAATAATCCGCCATAGTATTTGGCCATATAACTAGGCATATCGCGTAAATAAGCTTCTGAATTAATATTAAAATTAAAGAACCCAAGCGTTTTATCGGTCAAAAATTTACTGAATTTTCCATTTGGCTTTCTGGCATAAAACCGTTTGGACATTTCAGCAAGATCTTTATCTAAGCCCATCGAACCTTTTAATTTCAATACATTTCCTTCCTGCGATAAATCGAGCACTCCATCCTGATATCCTGTTCTAAACTTATCCATATTGATGCCCATATAGAGATAAGGAATCGATTTATAAGGCATAAGGCCGCGGTAAAGTTCTTCAACATGCGGTACGTACAGACGGATCAATCCCAGGTTTTTCAGCACCTTATTCTGATCCGAAACAGAGAGCGGCTTATAGGAAGCAGACAGCAAACGTGTAGCTTCGCCTGTCAACCATTTATCACGAAGCGCATTACGAATGGAATCATTTTTTCGATTTTGATCCTCATAGGCTGTATAAAGCGAATCGTAATAACTTGGATCATGCATTTCCGCCGGAGCGACATCCATTGGCACTGGCACAACTGCCTCCACACTCGCTACGACCGTATCTGGCAGACTCTCCACAATAACCGGCGGACTCAGTGGCTCTATTTCCTTTTCGCCTTCTTCCCAATCTACCGCCACTGCTGCCGAATCCGCAACTGCCGCCGCAGAATCTATCTCTGGAGAATATGCATCAGCCGCAGGGTCCATGTAGGCTACTTTTTTTATCCCGTAGCGGTTTGCAACGGAGTCGTTGTCGAGGAAGGTAGTATTCATCGTCGACGAAATAAAACGTGCCATTCGGTCATTATAAACCAACATGCTCCCTGGTTTCAGTGCTATACTTGAATAACCATTGGCAAAGGGTTTCGGCTCTCCTGCATCATGTAATAATTTTTCAAACTGACCTTTATTGGACAGCGGAAATATAAACTCGATAAAACTCACGCTATCTGTCTTTCTGCTATAGAAATAAGACGTCTGCGTAAGGTCAATACCTAGGTTTTTGATATCATTTCCAACTGAAGCACCCGACTTTTCAATCCGTTTGAAGAGGCCGGCTTTCTGAAGCAACTCGTTCAATTTGTTTGCATTTGCTTTCTGCACAATCTCCTTTACATTAAAGGCTGCGATCATTTCAGCTTCTTCGGGAATGAGCTGAATTAAATCTTGCGATTTCACGCTCCCCATCAGGGACAGACAGGCCAGTCCGGTCAATAAAATTTTTGATTTCATATAGGTTATTTTGTTAATGTGATTTTATTTGCCAATGTAGATTTACCATAGACCAGATCAGTAAATAATAACTTTAATAGCACTCCTCTCTTGTTGCCGGCAACTTTTGCTTTACTATTTTCCTGTGACGCGAGCGGTTTTTCAAATCGAATGATCTGGGTATAAAAAGCATCTGCAAATTGCGCCGTGTTGTCGCTTCCCAACTGATTGAATTTTGCCTTCCAGGTATTAGAGGCTACAAATTTACGTTCAAATATATTGGTCTGCGCATTGTAATAATAGCGATTTGAGTTTGAGATCTTCGTCTTAAATCGATTGGCCAATATATCAGAAAAAGCATTTAACGACTCGATCTGACTAAAATCACAGGAAATATTGACAATAAAGTTTGTGAAATCTGTTTGATACTGTACATTAGAGATACCCTTTGTCTGTTTAAGCAACTGAACCGCAGCCCGAATCTCCTTTTCTATTTCGGCTTGCGTTGGTATCTGTATGCCTTTAATACTCTTCATCTTCATCAAGGATGAGACTTTTGTTTTACTTTTACTTAGATTCAATGTTGCTGCAATATGCCCCGAACCGTTAGGCTTAAGGTCAATCTGTTCGACAAAGTCAAAACAACCGGACAATGTAAAAACCATTACCAATGCACATAAAGCCACACAAAGCCTGTTCACTTGTCCTTTTAATTCAAATATTCCCTTCATTTCTTAGCTGTACAGATTAATAATTTATCAAATCAATATATGTTCGGGCATTAACAGCAAACATTGTGCTATTTTCTTTACTTTAGGAAAATTTCAATAAAAAGCATTTAAAATATGCTTTCCAGATCACAATAAATACACGATCCATCATTGTTCGTAAAACCTGCACAAAATCAAGTACGAACTAAAATGCCACAACTTGAAGTAGTTGAAATACCATTGGAAGCCAATCAAAAATTCACAAAAAACAAAATAATTATACCTAAGAATCAAACACATACTTTTGCGAAACATTTATTGAAGCAAAAATGCAGGTTAGCGCCCTTTTTGTTTAGTTTTTCTAGCTACTTTTGCCGTCTCATTATTTACAAACACTAACGATCGAAATGATTTACAAGCTAATGGCTATTCCACAGCATACCATGTGCCGAATAGTTTACCTGATGACCGCATTGCTTATCTTCAACGCATGTCAAAAAAATAATTCCCGAATTGAACATGCTGCGCTACAATTTACACCTACCATCGTGGGGCAAATAAACACGAATGCGATAGAAAGCCCCTGGAATAAGAATGATCAAATTGGCGTTTATATGTTCAGAAACGGACAGGCATTAAGTTCAAGTTCTATTGTGAACGGAATTAATAATCACCTATTTACCATCAATGGCAAAGTATTTCAAAGCAAAACACCTAGTTATTTACCCAATGAACAAGTAGATTTCATTGCCTATTATCCTTACAGATCCATTAGCGATTTTAAATACCCTCTTGATGTAAGTGATCAAACAAACCTATCGGCATTGGATTTCATGTATGCAAGCAATACAAAAAACATCAGCAAAACGAACAATACCATCCCGCTTAATTTTGTGAGACAGTTAAGCAAGATTTCTATTCATCTTTCCATTACCAACACGGCCGCTTTAGAAGCCGGTCCGATCACAGTAAGTATTCCATCAGTACATACTACAGCAGGATTTGATCTTTCAACAGGCAAATTGACTATCAATCCGAATGAAAAAAAAGATATTCAGGCAAACGTAACGGCGAGCAGCACGCAAACCGCTACAATAGAATTCATACTCCTTCCCGGAGAGGACATCACCCAAAAGACAATTAAATTTATAGCTCCGAATGGTGATCCTTATACCTGGACAACACCGCAAAATGAACAGCTAAAAAAACTGATCGGCGGAAATCTTTATCGGTTTAATATCAGCATTAACAATGCTAAACTAAGTGGTGAAACCGGCAACTCTCAAGCTTATCTTGAAATCCCCAAAATGAACGATCTGAATAATGATGAGGTCTTTGTACAGCACTTTCTTCCCGACGCAAAAACAGAAAGAAACTATGCGATGTTGTACAATAAAAAACTTAAAATGGCTTACTGGGTTGCTTATCCGTTATATCGTGATATTTTAGGTTCTGGCAATCGCACCGATGCATGGGCATATGACCCCGCCGTATCGACAGCATTCCAGCCAACGCTTTTTAAAGGATTTCAGCCAACAGGTTATGACCGCGGTCATCAACTTCCCAGCGCGGATCGAAACCTGAATATAACGCAGAATAAAACAACATTTTACTTCACCAATATGACGGCACAAGCATCCCGTCTCAATCAGGGAATCTGGGCAAATCTGGAAACAAAGGTGAGAACCTGGACCGCACAGTGTGACACCATGTATGTTGTAACAGGAGCAATGCCTACAAGTGAAATGGACAACCTACTTGACTTTGCTACGGACAATGACGGGAAAGACATTGCAAAGCCAAAGTACTATTTCAAAGCATTGGCAATGAAAAAAGGGAACGAATACTATACCATTGGCTATAAGATAGACAATATTACCCCTCCATCAGGAAGTACTTTTGACAGTTACAGATTAACGGTAAGCGAACTGGAAAAAGCAACAGGCTTTACTTTCTTTCCCGATTTAGATAATGCAAAAAAAGAGAGTATAGATAGCCGTATCTGGAAATAATTCATGGTTTAATTATACTATTTCATTCAGATTAAAACAGCCGTTTGGCCTTGATAAAACCAAAAAATCCGAAGATTTCTACTGTTAAAAGCCAAAGCACGATTATTTGTGCTTTGGCTTTTTTTACCGATATCGCCACTGTTCTCCAAAAAATTTGACATTCCTAAAAAAACACCATTTTATAGATGAATATCACTATAAATCCATCGCAGTTTTTTATTAGATTTAGCCCATGAAGCTAATAATATTTGATCTGGACGGCACATTGCTGGATACTTTGCAAGATCTTGGGGACAGCTGTAATGCCATTCTTCAACGATATGGTTATCCTACACATCCGCTTTCTGCTTACAAGAAATTTGTGGGCAATGGTGTACAAAAATTGATTGAACGCGCATTACCTGAAGATGCACGATCAGAAAACATAATTACTACTTTGCTAACTGCATTTAAAGCATATTACGAGCAAAAGCCTGTATCGCACACAAAACCATATACCGGAATCATGCCGCTGCTAGAAGAATTGAAATCGTCGGGTTATTTGATCTCAGTAGCATCCAATAAGTATCATGAGGCGGTTATTCCTTTAATTGAACACTATTTTCCCACGATCGCTTTTGATCTGGTCCTTGGTCACCGCACGGGACATCCGGCCAAACCTGATCCAGACATTGTCCTGGAAACCCTACGAACATTAAGCATAGCCAAAGAGAACTGTTACTATGTTGGTGATTCTTCCGTTGATATGGACACCGCCAATAACGCTGCTGTGACTGCAATTGGTGTGACTTGGGGCTTTCGCGAGGAGAACGAATTGAGACAGCACGGCGCACAGCATATTATCCACCATCCACAGGAACTGTCGGCAATTGTATAACAGAAAAAGCGGAATCTAAATCACACTGATTTAAATCCCGCTTTTTTCGATCACTCCCAATGGTCTGGATTAGGTCTCACACGCATTTAAAATGCAAATGAAATTGTAAAATTTCCAACCTAATGCAGGAAATTACATCTTTGCATCCATTAATTTATCACTTTGCGATTTTGGTTTACCTAGTTTCATTTTTACAACGAAAGCTTTATCTGCACGAAATGTCCCCGGAAGAACAACATCATAGTAGGTATTCTTGTCAAGATCCAACCCAATGTCGGAACGTTTAAGATCCAAAGATTGACCATCTTGCAACAATACAGCTTCCACAGGAACCTCCGCGGCGTTCTTGGGCACAGCAATACGTACAATATTGTTGACAGGGCGGTTAAACACAGTAAGGTAGAGGTTGTCGGCCTTTTTCGTGAAATACCCCAACTTGGATGGCGCAAGCCCCGCATGTCTGGCACCATACACGGCTTCTCCGTTTATCTTGATCCAATCGCCGATCTCTTTTGCCAATTTATCCTCTCCGGGATGCATCCGTCCATTTCCGTCAGGGCCAAAGTTCAACACAAAATTACCATTCATGGAAACACAATTCATCAACATATCGATCAGATCTTCTGAGGTCTTCGTATAAATTCCCGACCAGTCTTTCATATAACCCCAACCATTCGGAGGAATCGTCATGACACAGTCCCAATCACGTCCCTCCAGCCATTCAAATTCCTTAGGCATTTTTCGTTCCCAACCTTGTTCATAATCACCTAACATTTCACCGTTGGAGTCGAAATGCCGTTTTCCAAATTCGTCATTTCTAAATCTGCTTCCGATTATCAATCCCGGGTGTTTTTTACGTAGCTCCTGCTCTAATTTATACGTAAAATCATAGGCTTGGATCCAAGATTGATCCCAGGTACCATCAAACCAAAAACCTTTTATCTGTGGGTAGTTTTGTAGAAGTTCCAGCAACTGATTACGCGTATATTCTAAGAATTTATTGAATTTAGCCTTTTCTTCAGGAGTAACGGGAGCTTTCCCCATATAGTTTGAATTATTCCATTCTAGAATTGAAAAATACAAAAATACATCTATTCCTTCTGCTGTATAAGCATCTACGACCTGCTTCACGATATCTCTCTTATAAGGGCTTTTCTTGATAGTATAATCTGTATACTTAGATGGCCATAGCGCAAATCCATCATGATGTTTTGTTGTAAAAATAAGATACTTCGCACCCATTTCTTTTGCCTGCTTAGCCCAGTTTTTTGCGTCAAAACCTGTAGGATTAAACTGTTTATAGAGGTTATCATAAGTATTTTTCCAATCTTTCGGTGCTGTTGGCCCACTCCAGGTGCGTATCCATTCGGATGCCGCCGCCCCCTTCCGTGCACTGACTCCTTCCCATTCATTACCTGGAATCGCATACAAGCCCCAATGGATAAATTGTCCTAATCCATAGTTTCGGAACCGTTCCATGGCCTCATCTGTCCGATGTCCGGGCGTTAAAGGTCCATATTTTACGTCTATTTTGTTTTCTACTTTCTTGCGAGGACCAGTCCACTGTGCCGAAGTAGTTTTTACTCCCAGCAATATGTTGCCGAGAATCAATGCTGTGATCAATTTATTATATTTCATCTTATCATTATTTCTTTGAAAATCGACTCCGTACAACAACAAATAAACCCATATTTATTAACCCGATATATGTTGCCCGTCCGATGGTCACTTTGGATTATCTATATATTGTTTTTGTGATTTCTTAATTACCGCAGGCTCTGGGTTACTGTCCTTAAAGGGATCAAAGTAATACAGTCCCTGATCGCGGTACAAGGACAAGTGCTTTTCTAATTTTCTTGTAAATTCATCAAAATTACGGTCTGCCCCCGGCACCCACGCCGCCTCCGCAAGTGCCGCTATTCTCGGAAACACAAGATAATCCAGGCGATTGACATTGGTCACTGTCTCTGTCCAAAGATTAGCCTGAATACCCAGGACCTGTTTTTTCCGTTTACCCAAACTATCCAGTTGACTTCCGGCAAAATTGTACACATCCTGCAAAAAATTAAAGCCTTTGCCCCATTTACGACCGTACTTATGATTCTCTTGTTGTACAAAATCAAAATACATGGGCAGTCTAGGAGTTAATATAGTCTGATAGCCCTTATCCAAAATTTTGTTCAGCTGCTCCGGTTTATCATGACGCCACCACATCATGACCGTCTGATCCTTAGCCAGCTTTGCATCCACCATTTCGTCCCAAACAATAATCTTTCCGTATATCCTAGCCACAGAATCAGCCATACGACGAATAAAATACTCTTCAACTTCTTTGTTGGACTTTAGAGCTATTGTCTTTTTCAATTCCTCAACTTTGGGATCATTATCCCAGGCATCGCTGCCAAAGGCGACCTCATCTCCTCCCAAATGAATATAGACAGAGGGAAACAGCGATTTCACTTCACGCAAAACATCTGTCAAAAATGTATATGTTGTATTCTTGGCAGGGTGGAAAGTGAAATCAGGGTGCTTTTCGTTGCCTCCACCAGTGAGAAAAGGATACGCCCGGTTTGCGGCTGTAGCGTGCCCCGGCATATCAATTTCAGGAATGACCTCAATATTTCGTTCAGCAGCGTAACCAATGATCTCACTGATATCAGCCTGACTATAATACTGTACCGGAGCGTAAGGATCGAGATAGTTGCCTATTCCCCCAACTTGGGTTAACCAGGGATATTTTTGTATACTGAGCCGCCATGCCGGTTCATCTGTCAAATGCCAATGGAATTTATTCAACTTGTAAAAAGCCATCCAATCCAATAAAGATCTAACCTTCTCTTTACCGAAAAAATGACGTGATTCATCCAGCATAACCCCCCTCCAGGCAAATTGAGGTTTGTCTTCGATTTCAACAGTAGGCAAAATAAACGTTCCATTTTTTCTTTCGGCAATAGCAAGCAGTTGATCTAAACTAGACAACGCATTGACAAAGCCCGGATGGCCAGATGTGCTAACCTCAATATGTGTCTGATTGATCCTAAGGCGATACGTTTCGTTTTCCAATTTGCTATCATGCTTCACAATAATTTTAGCGTCCCTCTCAGGAGAAGTGTAGGTTGAAATCCCAAAACGGCTCAGCATTAATTTTCTGAGATAACCCAGAGAAGATTCAAATACAACATCCCCAACTACCCCAATTTGATCTCTCAGTATTAACTTTTCCTTTCCTAACTCATATTTCAGAGGATGCGGAATAATGGCAATTTGGGCAATTGCCTCCTGAACAAGCAAGCATATAGCACAAAGTACAGGTATTAATTTATATTTCATCTGATAATTAAGATTTCACTCAGTTTAGACTGTTAAAATTACTTTAAATATTAGCGTTGGGCTATTAATTTCAAAAAATCAGCCTTTATCGACATCCGCTTCACATACCTATTTAAACTCCATCAAATATTCACAGTTTTAATTGGTCCCAGTATCACACTATACAATACAATTGTAAATAAATTATTAAGTTATTGTCCAAGGTCAAATCCAGTCAATCGTTTGCGCAACTCTCGAAAACGTTATAGTGTACATCCTACAAACAGGACAATAAAGAAATAAACAATATGTAAAGTGAAATATAAATTACATAAAATAAATATATTTTCATTTTACCGTTTTTCAAAAAAGAAGCGAATTAGGCATTGTCTTTTTGTTGGTTATATTTGAAAACGAAACAAATACCCTAAGTTAAAAACCATATGATTAAAAGGATTTTTTATACGCTTTTCTTTATTGGGATAACTATTCTGAATCTACAAGCTAGAATAGTCGTTCCGTTCAACGCAAACTGGTCGTTTAAAAAAGGTCCATTTTCTACCTCAGCATTAGATTATAACCAGACATTTGACGGGAAGTGGCAATTGGTTACGCTACCACATACCTGGAATGCGTCAGACATGCAGACAGCAGAGATCAAACCGGGCAGCCTTGGAAAAAACGAACGTTTTTATACCGGAGATGCCTATTACCGCAAAACATTTGTCCCCGGTATAGATTGGAAAGGTAAACGTGTTTTTATCCGATTTGAAGGTGTGAACACCAATACCGAAGTTTACTTAAATAATAAACCCCTTTCTGCCAAAACAGGAAAAAATGATGTTACTTACGATAACTCGCAACGAAATGGCAACTACAGTTTTGTCGGCAGACATCAGGGCGGCTATTCCGCTTTTGTCTTCGAATTAACCAATATGCTTCAATTGGGGGTGGAAAACGAGATGTTGGTCAAGGTTAACAATGAAGCCAGTCCACAGGTTATTCCCGTAAACCACACCCTATTCCCGATGTACGGCGGCATTTATCGTCCTGTCGAACTTATAGTCACCGATGACATTCATGTTGCCGTGAATGACTTTGCCTCCCAAGGTATCTATATCACGCAGCAAAATGTGTCGAAAAAAGCAGCTGACATCGCGCTAAAAATAAAAATTGACAACAAGTCGGGAAAAATACAACCGATCGAATTGTTAACGACCATTTTTGAGAAAGATGGCACGATAAAAGCAAAACAACAAACTGCGTATACATTGCCGCCACAGGGCCGTCAGGTCTTATCACAACAAATTGCGGTCAAAAATCCGCACTTATGGCAAGGATTGGACGATCCTTACCTCTATCGGGTTGTGACACAGATCAAAAAAAATGGTCAGGTCATTGACGAAGTGACGACACCTTTAGGCATACGCAAATTTGAATTACGCACTGGCCAAGGTTTCTTTTTAAATGATATCAAGTACCCCTTATATGGGGTATGTCGACACCAGGACCGTTGGGGCAAGGGCTCAGCCCTGAGCAACGCCGACCACGATGAAGATCTAGCGATCATCAAAGAGATGGGCGCCACTTCCATCCGTCTGGCACACTATCAGCAGTCAACATATTTCTATTCCAAATGCGATAGTATCGGGCTTGTGATCTGGGCCGAGATCCCATTTGTGAATCGCGTGACAACATACGAAGACAATAACGCCCAACAGCAGTTGAAAGAATTAATTCGACAAAATTTCAATCACCCTTCCATCTATATCTGGGGGATGCACAACGAAGTTTACTCGCCGTCCGCCTACACGGTAGAACTCACGACCAAACTAAATGATCTCGCTAAATCCGAAGACCCAGATCGTTACACCGTATCCGTAAGCGGGTATAATGTGATTGATCATCCGGTTAACAACAATGCAGATGTACAGGGAATTAACCATTATTTCGGCTGGTATAATGGTGAACTGGAGGACAAATCCGATAAAGATGACGATGTAGCCACATGGGCGCAACGTATAAGTAAAGAGTTCAAAGACTACAAGATTATCTTTTCTGAATACGGTGCCGAAGCAGTTCCAGAGGACCAAGCGGAAGAAGTAGGCAATTTCGGAAATCAATGGAGCAATCCATCATTTTTTCCAGAGGAATATGCAACAAAATTCCATGAAGTCCATTGGGGCGTCATCTCCAAAAGCCCTATCTTCCTTGGATCGTACGTTTGGAATACCTTTGATTTTGCTACACCGATTACGGCATTGAATGTCAATCCCAGAAATTACAAAGGCTTGGTTTCCTTTGACAGAAAACTGAAGAAAGATAGCTTTTATTGGTACAAAGCCAACTGGAGCAAAGAATCTGTATTGTATATTACCCAACGCCGTATGATCAATCGGGGCAACGAAATCACCTCGGTTACCGTCTATTCCAATAGAGGCGAACCAACATTATTGGTTAATGGAACTATCAAAAAAGGTGTTAGAAAAGGGCAAACAGATGTGCATTACATCTTTGACAATGTCAAACTTACGAAGGGAGCGAACAGGGTAGAAGCTCAGCTAACGCAAAAAGACGGAAAGGTATTGACAGATAGCATTCATTGGAATTATGACCCATCGTACAAGCAAGATGCAGCGGGACCAACCAAATCAAAAACCGAGCACGTAGGCCTCTGATACGGAGATTAAATAAACTGAAAAAGCACCACTCGTCAAGGGACGAGTGGTGCTTTTTTATGTAAAATAATTTTAGATTTATCATATCATCATTTTGAATCCACGTTTGTCCGGCTTCTCAGTACAGAATAACCCAACGACCACTGACCGACATAAGACAACTGTTTACCGAGATTCTCTCCTGATTAGCCTAATGGCTCTCCCTCCTATAGCAAATCTCCGCTACCTTTGAGGTATCAAATAAGAAATAAAAACATTAAAAAATAAACATCATGGCAACTAAAACAACATTCAGCATCAACAGCAAAACGATCACAAAAGCTTTTCAAGATCTTTTTGACTCATTTAAAAGTTCACGCTTAAAGGTTTCTTCTAAAAATGGACAGGAATATCTAAACATATCATTACTGCTGGCAGTGATCATTGGAATTTTCTTACCCGTAGCTTTTGTGGTTCTTATTATCCTCACTTTGGTTTGCAGCCTTCAACTAGCCATCTTGCAAGAAGATAAACAGGAAGAAGAAAAACAAAAAATGATTGAATTAAAATAAACTGTACTTGACATAACTTTTAACACGGACGGGATGCTTATTGCTAAGCATCCCGTCCTACCTTTAGGTATATCTTACATAAAGACCTGAAAATACATTATTCCAACGTCGGATTAAATTCTCCGCCCCAATCTTTATTTTGCTTGATATTCGGATTCTTGTCGATCACCGATTGTGCGATCGGAAAGAAATAGTATGTATCGGGCACCAGATTGATTTTATTTCCGGTACTAGGGACCTGTAATATGGTATACTTAAACTGATTTTCTTTCAGTTGATAAGTTTTGGCCAGATCTGCCGCCGCTTTTAGATCCATATCCGTTCCATTTGTATTTATTGCGATTGCTTCCACACCCTGTTTGGTTTTATTGTTCAGTACCGCAAGCTTGCGCAATCTGCGTAAATCCCAAAAACGATGGCCTTCAAAGCAGAATTCGATATTCCGTTCTGCTAGTATAGCCTCCCGCATGTCGGCCTTATTACCGGCAGTAATACCATAATTATTATCTGTTCCGGCTTCGATGCCAGCACGCATTCGGATCTGCTTTAAAAGCGACATTGCTGTAGCGAGATCACCCGTCTCATTTGCTGTTTCAGCATAATTCAATAGCACCTCTGCGTAGCGCATCAGCACAAAATCCACATCATACTGGGTTTCTACCTGCGTTTGCCGTAAAGAGAGTTTTGAGTTTTTTAGAATAAAAAAACCTGTATAGCGATCTCTGTTCGAAGAAGTTGTGCCGGCTTTTGGATTTTCACCAAAATTGTCCAGCGCATCCGCAATACCTAATGACGTATATTGTCTTTTGCCGGTTTTACCAGAAACCTCATAAATTTTTCCATTCCAAACAATAGATTTGTCAAAACGAGGGTCACGATTCTCCCAATAGCTTTGCAAGAACTGCTCATCTGTTTTATGATATTTACTGGTTGGATCCGTATATAGTTTACCATCTTTCATCGGAAATTCTTTTACAAAATCCCAGGTTGGTACAGCACTGGCAGTCCCCCGGCTTTCGGAGCCAGGTCGCACCCCATTATCCCAGTTAGCAACTTTGTTGGGATAGGAGTTTATGACAGCAAAGACGACTTCAGGCCCCTTTTCCACCAATGTAATATTGCCATAATCAGCAGTCAGGCTATAGCCCTGTGCCTTTAGCTGCTCATAAGCTTTTTTATTCACCGCATTTGCCTCTACCCAATAGGCATTCCCATAAGGATTGGAAGGATTAAATTGCGGCGACGCTTTATACAACAATACTTTAGCTTTAAAGGCCAGGGCGAAATTACCATCAATACGTCCATAATCTGCAGCTCCCTTTCCAATTGTCATGGGCAGATAGGTCATCGCTTCATCCAGATCTTTTATCATTAAATCAAAGCATTCTTTGGTACTGTTGCGCGGAACCTTCAGTTCATCGTTTTCTAGATCCTGTGGTTTTGTGATGTAAGGTACTCCTCCATGATACTTGACCATATTGAAATACATGTAAGCACGCATGAAAAGTGCCTGACCTAAAATGGATTTCTTGGTAGCTTCATTTAATCCGGTACTTTCGGACACTTTCTGGATAGCGGTGTTGATCTTGCGCATGGTTGTATAATCCCATGCTTTATAAGCGCTATTATTAACGGTAACAGCATTCAGGGGGAAGTTAATTCCGGCCAGCTGTTGTGAGTTATTATCAGCGCCGCTGTTCCAGTTGCCGAATAAGGTATATAAATTAGCCAGATAGGCATTGACGAGATTGGGGTCATTCCACACCTTATCTTCGTTCACCGAATTGAGATCCTCAATATCCAGCACATTTTTACAAGAAGCCGTTGTCAACAACAGAGCAACTAAGGGATAAAATATCTTTTTCATCTTTAAAAATCAATTAAAATTTAACATCTAGGCCCAAGGTGAATGTTTTCATCACGGGATAAGAATCGTACATTTTCTGTTCTGGATCATGAAATTCCTTCATTGGTGAGAAAACAAATAGATTGGTACCATTTAAGAATACGTTGACACTTTTCATTTTGATTTTTTCCATCATAGCCTGTGGCAGCGTATACGAAATATTTAAATCCCGCAATCGCATATAAGCTCCATTGCGGATCCAGAATGTTGAAGAAGCCGCCCCAGATTCCTGCCAGTTATAACCCACAGGACGCGGGTATTTGGCATCCGTGTTTTCAGGTGTCCAGACATCTGAAGTCCAGATCGGGTAATAAGGCCTAAAGGTATCCCCATGTTGACGCATGCCTGCCCCTTCCTGATTACTGATTACACGATCATAGGCCAAAACCCCCTGAAATAAGGCCGAGACATAGAAACCTTTCCAGCTGGCATTAAATCCAAATCCATAGTTAATGCGGGGCGTATTGTTCTCCGAAAGCAGCTGCATATCATTGTCATCAATAATGCCATCAGGCTGATCTGCATAGTTCTGTCCACGGATATCTTTATACAGAATCATCCCAGGATAAGGATCACGTCCATAGGTTTTAAAGCCTTTTCCTTTTAGGGCATCCGCTTCGGCTTGCGTACGAACCAATCCCGAAGCTTCTAAACCAACAATGCGATTTTCAGGACGTCCCACTTTCGATAAGAAATTTTGCTTTCCACCTACTGCATAAGACGGCTCTTCATCAAAAATATCCCAACGGTCTTTCGCATATCCCATATTCGCATTCAGACCATAAGAAACTTCCCCGATCCGGTCGCTCCAATTGAATGAAATCTCTCCTCCCCGAAAGCTTCGGGCAGCATAGTTTTCCGGTGCCAGCGCACGTCCATAATTATCCGGCACCTTTATCCCTCTCGTTCCAAGGATATCGGTTTCCTTCCGGATAAATCCATCCAAGCTACCCGTTAGTTTATTCTGAACAAAACCAAAATCTATCCCTACGTTATAGCTCTTTGATTTTGTCCAGGTCAGATTTGTTGTCGGATTATCCAGATAGGTTATTCCGGTATAATAACTATCACCAAAAATATATCCGGGTACCGGAGTTCGGGTTCCTGTGCGTGAAGTGATGATCGAACTATATTTTTCCATGTAGGAATAAGGCAATATCGAATAACCTTCCACATCCACAAAGTTGCCCGAACTTCCATACGATGCTCTCAATTTTAGGTCGCTGACTGTATTTTTGATGGACGAAAAGAAATTTTCGTCCGAGATGCGCCAGCCCAGAGACATGGACGGAAAAAATCCCCAGCGCTTGTCATTTGGAAACAAAGGTGAGCCATCATAACGAAAAGAGAATTCCGCAATATACTTATCCGCATAATTATAGTTCGCCCGACCGATTACGCCGCGTCTTGCATCCATCAATTCAAAAGCGTCTGTCGATCGCATGCTCCTGTCGGTCGGATAGATATACATTTGGTCCAACGGAATAATTGGATTTTCGGCACGCGATGTAATGTTAGTATTCCCTGATTTAAACTGCTCATAAACGACCAAGCCATCTACCGTATGTTTCCCAAACTTGCGGTTATAGTTTAAAAACCAATCCACCTGGTATTGCCATTTTCGCTGTGGATTGTAGTCCATAAAAGGTTGTGCCTGACTGAAAGTAAATACGTTGGTCCTATCTTCTGAGGGCGGTGCAGGTATAAAACGGTTTCCATTCGGATTCAGGGAGGTGAATGTATAGTTCTTTTGGAAACTCATATAGCGCTTGCGCATATAATCCTCTGCCACATAACTTCCTACCAATTTTGTTGAAAGTCCTTCCAACAGTTTATCCAATTTCAAATTTAGTGTCATAATCGGATTTACCTGACGCACCTTACGATCGATATACCGATCGCCAATCACCTGGTCAATCACATTCCAGGCCTGCCAGCTTCCCATCGGTGTCTGCACCGGATAAGCTGTTGGCGTATTGCTCGGCGTCCCATCCGCGGTCAGATAAAAGGGATACATCTTTGGCCAGTTGAAAGTAACGCGATAAAAATCCGAAACATCGAAATCATCATCACTGGCGGATGTACTAAATGGCCAGAAGAACCTATTGGAATTCGTCTGATTGGCCGAGATATTAAAATCCATACTAAATGCGTCACTGATCTTCGCCGAAATATTGCTGCGGAGATTAAATTTTTCGTGATCCAGCGATTTATAAGATCCGTTTTCTTTCCGATAGCTCAATAAGGCATAGTAGGTAATCTTGTCCCCCCCACCGTTCACCGCAATAGATTGTCGGTGGCTAAAAGGGTTTCGCCAGATCACATCGTTGGCATTGTAATTCTTATCTTTAAAATAATCAAATTCACGTTGCCCATTGGGTGCGACCCAAGGTTCTTTTTTTTTCCCTTGTTCCCAGCGGAATTGGGAAACTCGATTCTGGTACGTTAATTCATCTGTGGCGGTGGTCAGGTTGGCCAATAAGGTCTGCGTGGGTGAACTAAAGGAATAATTACTCTGCACATTGAACACCGGTGCCTGGGCTGTCCCTTTTTTGGTTGTCACCAATACAACACCATTACCTGCTCTCGTACCATAGACGGCGGCAGTTCCGGCATCTTTCAAGAAACTCATCTGATCTACTTCATTGGCTTCCAAGGCATCAAA
This sequence comes from Sphingobacterium athyrii, assembly GCF_003071065.1. Lineage (GTDB taxonomy): Bacteria > Bacteroidota > Bacteroidia > Sphingobacteriales > Sphingobacteriaceae > Sphingobacterium > Sphingobacterium athyrii. The sequence continues at coordinate 359,620 of NZ_QCXX01000008.1, forward strand.
GGCAGCTTTATCACGCACCACACCATCAATAACATACAAGGGTTCGACAGCGGCTCCACGGATACGCAGCGAAGAGGAAGCTCCAGCCATTCCTGAGGTATTGGTCACATTCACGCCGGCAGCCCTTCCCGCTAATGTATTGGACAGATTGGATGGGGAAATGTTTTTCAGTTGTTCAGAATTTACAGCGGCCACAGCCCCGGTTAAATTCCCTTTTTTTTGCTTACCATAGCCTACGATAACCACTTCTTCCAATGACTCTGCGTTGCTCACCATCGTTACGGCAATAGCTCCACTACCTACCGCGACTTCCTGTCGTGTGTAGCCCTGATAGTTGATGACCAAAAAATCGCCCTGTTTGGCGCGAATAGAAAAGTTACCGTTAACATCCGTCGAAGCTTGTACCGTACTGCCCTTTACGGTAATGGTAGCACCTGCGAGTGGATCGCCTTTCTCATTTTTTACATTCCCTGAAATTTGCTGTTGATCGACATGAAAATAGTTCGATTTCAGGTTGCTCGCAAACAAAGTGGGGGACGAGCACAAAAGACCAAGCCCTAGGAGACTTAATGGTCTGACATTTCGGCAAAAAAGATAATTCTTTTTCATAATTAAGATGGAGGTTTAGATAATAGTTTACAAACAATTACTAAAGGTTTATTGGTGTTAAGTCTTTTGTGAAAAAATAACAAAAGATCATATATTCTTACAGGAAATTAAACAAAAGAATCTGAAAATAAAAATAAAATTGAACAAAAGAAACTGAAAAACAGATTGTTTTTTTACGTTTCATATATAGGTTATTAGAATATTTCGCCGGTTATTTTTATAAAAAGCGATAGACATAGTACTCCTATTCGCTCAAAAAGGTAGATTTTTAGATTATGGCAAGAGTCATTTTTAACAACAAAAGCAGCTACCGAGGCAGCTGCTTTTGTTTAAATTGAAAGATGTATGCGATCTACTATCTTTTCTCGATTTTGTTGAAAGGAAGCGTTGGTGACAAGTTAAATGTAAAATTACCTTTTGAATCTACCCCACCAGCTCCCTTAACCCGGGCCTTGATTTCGTATTTCGCGTTCGGATTATAATTCTTAATGGTGAAATTGTAATAAAAAGGTTTAATCTTATTCGTTCCCCTAAATTTATCCGCAAGCGCATGATGTCCATCCTCATCAATAATACGACCATCCTGCAGCAATTGGACAGCATCTATCTCCAGAAAATTCTTACCATCTACAAAGAAAAAACCAGCTTGCGCCCGTCCATTGTCGTAGATTCTTTTTGTCACATCAAAGGTTAGTGTACTATACTCCTCTTTAATATCCTCACTTTTCCAGCTGCCTGCGATATAACCGCCGGTATGATAGTAATCAATCCGCATGGAATCCAATCGTGGAAGATTTGCGTCCAGTCTACGGCAAAATTCGGTATAATCTTTCTTTGACTTAGAAGCCCAGCCTATTTCAGCGACGGCAAGTAAGCGTGGAAAATTCTGCACATTCATATCCTTGATGTCCTGGGCTATCGCCGACCACATATTACCCTGCACCCCGAGCACCAATTTATCCTCCGCGGCTGTCAATCCATTTGATGGATCGAAGTCATAGACCCTTTTTAAGGAATTAATCTGCGGATAGGCCAGATCAGTCATTGTGCCGTCATTGCGGTCCGCCTGCGTAATATCGAAATAAAGATGTGAGGCAGGTGTCGCCACAGCCTTAAATCCATCTTTGGTCGCCTCCTTGATTGCTTCCTCGCCAAGCCAACTCATAATAGCTGTACTTTTGGGCAGATTCTTAGCATCGGCCAAAATATCATTCCAACCAATAGGTTTTTTTCCCTTCTGAACAATGATAGCCGATACACGCTGTACAAAATAACTTTGCAATGCTTTGACATCAGCAATCTGATGCTGTTTCATAAAATCCTGCACATGGGATTCCTTTTCCCACAAATCATGGCGGACTTCATCCCCTCCAAAATGAATATAGCTTCCCGGAAACAGGCTTGCAATCTCGGTAAACACATCATCCAAAAATTGATAAGTCGTCTCTTTTGTCGGATCAAGTGTATTTGGTGTAAACTGGTTACCCCAATAACCCCATGACGATACAAAAGGAAAGATGTGATTGGGATAGGAATTTTTGTTCACCCCTAATGTAGGATAGGCTAATATCGTTGGCCAGGAGTGTCCCGGTACGTCAATTTCAGGAACGATTGTGATATTTCGCTCTTTAGCATACTGAATCACCTCCTTTATCTGTTCCTGGGTATAAAAACCGCTACGCTCCGCCGGCTGTTTTTCAGTACGATGGAAGACCGTCGCATTCTCCGCCGTTAACTTTGGATATTTCTTTATTTCGATACGCCATCCCTGATCATCCGTCAAATGCCAATGAAATGTATTCATTTTATATAAAGCCATCACATCCAGGTACTTCTTAATGGTTTCTATCGTATAGAATGTGCGGCTCACATCTTTCATATACCCTCGCCAGTGGTATCGGGGATAATCTTTGATCGCAAGGGCAGGAATGGACCAAACGGATTCATTAACGGCACAATTAGCGGTCTCGATTGCTGAAGGGAGGAGCTGGCGTAACGATTGTGACGCGTTGAAAAGACCATGCGCTGTATTGGCTTTCACAGTTACTTTTCTAGCAGATACATCCAATTGGTAGCCCTCATTACTAGGCAGATCCAGTTTTCGATCTAAAATAAACTCAATCGTATTGCTTGATTGCTTTTTTTCCATCATTGGATAATGGCTTGCTTGCCGCAATTGCTTAACGAACAGACCTACATCTTTAACGCTACAATTTTTAAAACTTATGGACGTGTGTTTATCTAACTGGAATAAACCTTTGCCGTAAGTGATTTCCTGTGGTTTTGGAATAATATTTACAATAGATTGTGCCTGGCTTACCTGTCCGATAATTAACGACAACATTGCTGAAATAAACAGTTTTTTCATCAGTTTTACAATTTGTACTTTTATTGGAGATGAATTATTTTGAGTCAAAAATTTAACTTTTTTAGGTTTCTAACGTTAAAATAGAAAATAAAAATCGGACTACCGACTTGTCTCTTCAATCAAACGATTGTGTAAGTTTTTCAAAATGTAGCGATTAATTGACAGTTTTACACGGCGGCTTTCATTTTTAAGTCTTAAATTTGAATTCCATACAAAAAAAGAGGCTATAATTAATTTATTGGTTGAAAGAATAACGACGTGAAAAATAATAGAAAAATATTTATTTTTAGGACAGTTTTAATTGCTTTCCTGATTCTTTCTTTGGTGTATATTGGCTCAATATTCACCTATCAATATATTGAATATCAAAAAACAGAAGCCCGTCTAAATAAAGCTTACGGTTCAAAAAATCAGTTAACCAGCTTATTTTATGAGCTTTTTGCATCTTACAATGACGCCGGTAATGCGTTTCGCTCCTATACCGTGGATTTCAGTCCTGAAAATTTAGCAAACTATACAAAAAAACTCGATAGCCTCCGTTTTTATATTGACTCTCTCTCGACCCTCTCAACCAAAAAGGGGATTTCCTTTTCGACCAATACACCATTGGAGCAGAACATCCACCTCTCCGACGAATTTGCGCGGATAAAGAAATCTGTTGATAACATGATTTTCCTGGCAAAAGATTCCCTGTCTCTTTTGACTAAAACCAGCCGTACGTTGCGTCCGACAAGCAACCGGATAGATGCGGATTCTGTGATCAGTAAAATACTACGAGATACTGCCTTAAATGTTAGCAAAAAAGATACAATTGTCAGAAAAAAAGAAAAACTCTTCACCCGGATTTTCAAAGCAAAGAATGACACTTTAGTTGCTGACAGGCTGGAACAGCAATTTAATGTCAATCAGATCAAAGCCATCCACAGCCAGATCCAAAACTTGATTGAGCAGAATGAATCCTTTTATAAACAAGATTTCAGCAAAATTCGTCGGTCTTTCGCCGAACTTCAAGTTAAGGAAAGACAGCTTCTGCAATCGAATTATGCACTTTTTAGTACCATCAGCACTGCCTTGCTCAAAATAAAAACACATGAAGATGAGTCTTTACGGGCAGCCGAAATACAGGATTTCACCTTGTACAAGAAAAATTCAGCCATCTTCGGGAAGCAAGTCATTGCATCAATTATCCTGATGATTATTATGGTGACCTTAATTCTGTCCTATCATTACAATACCATCATTTATGAGCGTAAAATCACCGCTGCGAGAGATTATGCACTACGTACAGCCAAGGAAAAAACAGGTATACTCGCCAATGTGAGTCATGATGTACGGACGCCAGTCAATTCACTGATCAGCGTTATTGACTTATTAAAAAATAATACATCTAATAACCGCATTAATCCAGCACTATTGGATTCCATTACACAGGACATCCAAGTTATCAACGATACAGTTGAAGATATCCTCAATCTTGGCAAATTAGAAGCAGGTATGCTGGAAATTAAAGAAGAATACTTTTCACCGGCCAACCTCCTTGCCAATCTGATAAAAATGCAGCAAGCCCAAGCCGATAAAAAAGGCCTTCAGCTCATCAGTCATATTAACATTGACCGGGATATTTTAATCAAAAGCGGGGCATATCGATTGCGCCAAATTGTATCCAATCTCCTGAGTAATGCAATTAAGTATACCGACAAGGGGCAAATAGAGATAAAAGCATTTATCAGCCCCGAAGCAGAGAAAACCCTTCATATCCAAGTTATAGACACCGGAAAAGGCATTTCCGCTAAGGACCAAGAACATATATTTGAGCAATATTATATGTCCGACCTGAAGTCCAAAAACAGTTTTGGATTGGGATTACATATTTCCAAGCTTATGACTGAACAGCTCAATGGGACCCTAAGCGTAAAAAGTAAGCAAGGAAAAGGATCAACATTTACGTTGATCGTTCCCATTACTGATAAAAAGAAAAGCACGAATCAAATTTCCTCACAGGACAATCTATCAGAAAACTTACGTTTTGTGGTTATTGATGATAATGCGATCAATAATTTATTTGTTAAACAAGCCTTGCAAAATTTCAAAAATGTACAGGTTTTTCAGGATCCCCAACATGCGATAGCGTATCTGCAAAAGCATGCAAGTGACATTGTGATCACTGACCTTAGAATGAAAGGTCCGAGTGGTTGGGACATACTGAATACAGTTAAAGAAAACAATACTACTCAGGGATTAAAAAGTAAAGTCATTGCATTGACATCAGACGTTTCACAAGTGATCACACAGGTACCTGAAGAACAGACGCATCATTTCGATGGGGTTATGGCCAAACCTTTTAATTTGTCGACCCTTGTGCAAATTTTGGCAACTATGTCATAGATCCTATTAATGCGTATAGTGCAATGATCCTTACACTTCCAGAGGCATCAACTTATTTTAGAGAAATCAAGCCGTATTGGCTTAATCAGCTATTAAAGGGCGACAGCAGAACCTACACTATATCCTCGCAGTCGGGCCTGAATTTTTTTCAAAATTCCTACCATATATTTCACGCAGCTGAGCGCATGTTTGCAAATACCAATTTCATCCTATTGCGGCTTTATGCCACTTCTCTGATTTGGTATCATCAACGGCAATAACCATAGCGTGCAAACCATTGATTCCTCACCTTTTCCTGTACATCAGATAGAAGAAAATGCTTTTTCATCCATATCTCCTGCACTACATATGGATGCAGCACGCTCTTCAATGCGGTATTAACGTTATTGCAGAGATTCCAAAACCCCAAGATAATCTTTTTGACGTTCGCTCAGTGCTGTAGGACAACGCGCACACCTCATATACATCTGAATTTTAATAATTATAAAGCTTCTGACAGATTTCCCGAACTAGATATCGCTGCTGAAAAGATCTTTTGGAAAGGAGATATGATTATAAACGAAAGAAGCCCTTGACTGTTTCCAGCAAGGGCTTCCGTGTAAAAAAAGGCACCGACCTACTCTCCCACCTGTTACGGCAATACCATCGGCTCTGGCGGGCTTGACTGCTCTGTTCGGAATGGGAAGAGGTAGACACCGCCGATATAGGCACCTAAAGAT
>NZ_QCXX01000009.1 GCF_003071065.1 Sphingobacterium athyrii
GCATTCTTTGTTCTCTTTCTTTGCCTGTCCTCATTAAATATCATATCCAGTGACCAGTGCAACTTGTTTTCCACGCCCCAGTGTAACCTGATATAACTATTGAAATGTGCCGCTTTTTCACTCAAGCTGCTGATATAATAGCGCTGTTCTGTGGTCACCTTGTTTCCTATCTCCCTTGTGGAACTTATGCGTACCACCGATTTTATTGAAGCCCATGAAATACTGTTGTCTATGAAGGTAAGGTCGGTGATCACCTCGCATTTACGGCTTTCTATGCGTCCGTGCCCTTTCTCCTGGGCGAGATCTGCGTCTGCTGGAAGCTGGTTTTCAAATCGACCCTTTATCTGATCCGATAGTTCCTGTTGGTTTCCCTTGACCGATAGGATATAATCCGCCTTGTTCTCTACGATCTTCTGTGCAATATCGACTTGGGTACCCATAGCATCTATGGTCACGATGCTCCCTTCTATGTCCAGCAGTTCCAATAAAAGGGGGATTGCGGTGATCTCGTTGCTCTTATCAGAGACTTTCAATTGTCCCAATACCAGCTCATTACTGGATGCCCATGCGCTCACCATGTGTATTGGACTCTGGGAATGAAAACTATCCCTTGAACCCCTAATGCTCTTCCCATCTATACTGATGACCTCCTTTTTGATCGACTCATTCTTCAGGCTACCTGCCCATTCTACGAACATTTTTTCAAACAACTTGGGCCGAAGACCGCTGAAGACACGATTGATCGTGTCGTGTGAGGGAATCCCATGAGGCAGTTTGAGAAAACCTTTGAGAAAACCAAGCTTGGTTTTACCGAAAGCCTCAATGGAATCCCAGGATTCAGCACCACAAAGTACACCAAGGATCGACAGAATGATGATGTCACTCAAAAGATGCTTCTTGTTCCGGCTAATCCGGTGGTCGGGAAACTGTTCAAAATAGTGATGAAGGGTACTCTTTTTCTCTAACATGATGGAACAAAGATACCTCCATCAGAACATTAACGAAACACATATTACCAACATCGAAAACCTAAAAATGTGGAAACTCTCCTGAATTTTTTATTTTTAATGCGTTAGCCCTGACATCCCGCGGTAGCTTTATAACAATCAATAAGGCGCGGGGAAAGGGCGATGTTGAGATTATTTATCCCAACGGTGTGCGTATAAAGGCCGAAAATGATCTTGCCTTTGTATCACAGCTGATACGTCTGTACTGATGTTTGCGCTGGGTTCATCGCACCGCTTTTATCTTTATGATGGTTTTTGCGACATGAGAAAATCATTCGACGGACTCTGTGGACTGATCAGTTCGGGCATGCAGCGTCAGGCGACCAGTGGTGAGGTTTTCGTTTTTCTGAACCGTAGCCGTACACATATGAAGCTGCTGCACTGGGAAAAAGGAGGCTTTGTCCTTTATTATAAGCGCCTGGAGAGCGGTACCTTCATGCCGCCGAGCGTAAAAAATGGAGAATTGTCCTGGAGTGACCTGGTACTGATGGTTGAAGGTATACAGGTTGTAAAGAGCATTCAGAAAAGACGTTTCTCTTTGTCTTAAAAGTGGTTTTTTATAGGACTAAAGCTACTTTTTCCGTATATTTACACTATGGAAAATGCACTGGAAAACCTCTCAAAAGAAGACCTTCTCAAGGTCATTTCCAGTCGTGATGAAAAGATAGATTACCTAGAATCCCAACTCGCCATGTATAAGCGCATGCAGTTCGGACAGAAGCGTGAGCTCTTCGAGGGCGATCCCAATCAGGGAGTTCTTCCATTTGAATCCGAGCATGCCCAAGCGGAGCAGCAAGAGGAAGAAATCAGGCAAAAGATCGAGTATGTCCGCAAACGTCCAAACCATAAAGGGCGTGCTAAATTGCCGGCACACCTTCCTGTAGAAGAGATCGAGACCCATCCCCAAGGTGATCTAACAGATATGGTCTGCATCGGTCAGGAAATTACCGAAGAACTTGAGTGTGAACCTGCCAGGTTCTATATCAAACGCTACATCCGTTATAAATATGCAGCTAAAAACGGAGATGGTGTGTCCATGGCCGAACTTCCCGAGCGCGTGATCGATAAAGGGATCCCGGGAGCAAGCCTGCTAGCGATGATCCTGACGGGTAAATACGCCGATCATCTCCCGCTGTACCGCCAGAAGCAGATCTTTGCCAGGGAAAACATACAGATAGCCTCCTCAACCATTGAAGGCTGGACCAGACAGGCACTGGAAAAGCTGGAACCACTTTACCTGCAGCTTGTTCACGACACCAGGACCCGGGGATATCTGCAGGTCGATGAGACTAGGATCAAAGTGTTGGACAGTGATAAAAAAGGTGCTGCCCATACCGGTTGGTATTGGGTATATCATGCGCCTTTGGATGGAACCGTATTGTTTGATTATAATCCCTCGCGTGGCGGCCATGTTCCCGGGCCAATGCTGGATAATTTCAAAGGATATATGCAGACGGACGGGTACGTGGCCTACGAAAAATACGCTAAAAAGAAAGAAGTTGTGCATCTTGCCTGCTGGGCGCATGCGCGTCGTGAGTTTGAAAAGGCCCTGGATAATGACAGAGTAAGCGCTGAAAAAGTACTATTGGAGATCCAAAAACTTTATGGCGTGGAGCGTCGGATCAAAGATGGTGGGCTGGATGCCAAACAGACCAAAGAATTGAGATTGGCCGAATCGCTACCTATTATCAACGAACTGGGAAAATGGATCTTCCAGGAAATAAAAAACACGCTCCCTAAAAGCCAGATCGGAAAAGCGATGATGTATGCGTACGCCAGATGGGATGCCCTGTCGGCTTACCTGTATGATGGAAATCTGCTCATTGATAACAATCAAATCGAAAATGCCCTTAGACCCTGTTGTTTGGGACGCAAAAATTATCTCTTTGCAGGAAGCCATGAGGCAGCACAGCGGGCAGCAATGATCTATTCGTTCTTCGCTAGCTGTAAAAAACATCAGGTTAATCCATTTCAGTGGTTGAAATATACCTTGGAAAATATCATGTCCATCAACCACAAAAATCTTAAAGATCTCTATCCGCAGAACTTTAAAATTATTACCGAGAAATCAAACATGTAGTTCGTCGGACGGATACCGTTATGCCATCTTTCATATGTGTCGTGTTGAATTCTATTTGAAATCCATTTTTCTTCAATTGACAAAAGCTTTTGGCCAGTTTGCTCGTATTCGATTTGGCGTTGTTTCAATAATGTTTTATGTTCTTTTAAAGTTATCTCCATCTCGATCTCACTCTTTTCTTTTATACTGGATATTAGTTTTTCAGGAAGACTCATTAATTCTAAAGCGCCGGATAATTGTTTGTGAGCTTTTTCAGCATTTATATTATTATGGGCACTAGCGATACTACATTTATAGTAATAATAATATTTTCCCTTTACTTGCAGCACCTGTTAATAGTTTTCCGCAATGGCAGCTTAAAGCACCACGTAGTGGAATTTGATCGTCATAAATTTTCCTTTCTTTAGTACCTCTTTTTATTTTTTCATTTACTAATTTCCAAGTCGTTGGATCAACAATAGGTTCATGATTTTTTAGTGGGTATAAACCTCCTGGATTTTGTTTCCACGGTTTAACATGTTGGAATCCATAATACAAAGGATTTGTTAATATTCGCTCTACAGCTGTAGTTCCCATACGTTTTAAACCTAACTCCTTTGCCTTTTCTTTGATTTTGTATAATGCAACCCCGGAAATAAAAGCTTCATAAATATATCTAACGACTATCGCTTCACTTTCATTAATCACTAGGCGACGTTCCTCATTCTTTCCTTCTTTTTTATAACCAAAAGGTGCAGGTCCTCCTTGTATCCATAGTCCCTTTATGGCTTTTGCTGTATAGATTCCTGCATTTATGTCATTCTGTCTTTTTATATTTTCAGAATTGCCCATTAAAAATTCAAGTCCCATTATAAAGAAGGAATTATGATCCATACAATCATAAATTGATCCTCTACTAGCGCTTACAATCCTCACATCATAAAGTGCTTGAATTTTTGTAACCATATTAATGGCGTCGCCTGCGATCCTACTGAATCTTGTTAACTCAGCTACGACCAAATAATCAATTTGATCATGATTCTTTTTGATAAAGTCAAAAAGTACCTTAATATCCGGCCTATCAAAGTTTCGAGCAGTATGTCCTTCGTAGATAAATGTATCCACTATTTCCACACCACTATTATTCATCCACTGGCTTGTTATTAAATCTTGACGTTCGATACTATGTAAACTTTGACCATCACTGCTGAACCTTAAATAACGTATACCCTTTTTCATTAGCCTCCTTTATTGCTTTGTTTACCAAAATCTTAACTATTAAATTCACTAATTTTTCTTCGTTTTTTATCTTTAAGTCAGCTACATTATTGTCTTTTTATCCACTTTACCAAGATTACTGCTATCTTTTAAAACTGTATTTTTTGACATAACTTGATATTATATTAAAATCCATTTTTTATTGAATCTCCCCCCAAAACAAATCAAGTAGAAGCTCGAATAACATATATTCCCTAGTAAACCTAAATTTTCAGTATTATTTTTTTTAGGAATCGAAGCACTTCAAATTGCCGATTTTCCGAATTTAAATTCATAAGAAAGTAGTTTAAATATTAGCGGATAAAGAATTATTGTGAGTTTGACACGCTCTAAAAAATATATTAGTAAACCAGGTGTTCGTATTGGTCAAAATAGAGTTTGTCGAGAATTTTTGGCTGATAAAGGCTTCAACTGTATCTTTTAGCATTTAATTAGTAACTCATGAAGAAATCAAATAAGAAAATTGATTGTCCAAAGCTTATAATCGGGCCTGTACTAAAAAGACATAGAATACAACATGGGTATACACAAAATGAAATAGCTGATTTAATACATGTATCCAGACCGTGTTATTCATCATGGGAAAATGATTATCATGAAATCCCCTTATCCAAATTACCCCAACTCGCAGAATGCTATAATTTGGATTTAATGTCATTGATTGCCGAAATCATACAAGAAGATTCTAGGACTCATAAAAATCAGGAAAATTTCATAGCTGTACAAATAACCAATTTAAATTCGGACATAATTCAAATGAAGAAATTGTTAGGTGAGATCCTAATTAAACAAAACGATGGTTACTTCATTTAGATTAATCATAATCTTTTTTATTCTAGGTTTCATAAGTATATTTTCTATAAGAAACTTAAATTTTCAATTGAACCAAAACTCAGCTGAAAGCTCGTTAGAAATATCCTTTTCTACATTTAAAACTACACCTGAAGAAACAGAACAATATGTTACTTCAAAAATCGAAAACGCTTTATCTAGAATAGATAATATCAAAACAATTAGCTCCTTTTCTACCGAGGACAATGGCTCTATAAAAGTTTCTTTTAATACCTCTTCCAACCTATTTCAAAAAAGATTTGATATACTATTAAATCTAAGGCAAGTTTTTGAAAACTTACCTCAGGGAACAACTTTTCCGATCATATCACAAATAGGACAAGGATCAGAAAAAAAACCTTTAATATCATATTCCATAAGCGGAATAAGCAATTCCGAGATCAATTCTATAAAAACAATTTTTGAAAAAATCTTTAGAAACAATGATATCCCGGCTACTTTAGAAGTTACTGGAGGAAGTAGAAAGATTATTAATATCGAATACGATAAAAACCGAATGTTTTCAAAGAAGATTGCTATTAGTGATGTAATTTCTTCACTGCAAGGTCTTACAAACGAAAATTATCTAGGAAATGTCGCTGATCGAAGCATGAATTATTTTGTTAGATTAGCTCAGCAGTCCGTAGGCATCCCAGCATTAGAAGAGGTCGTTTTAAATAATAGTCCTTTAGTCAAATTAAGGGATATTGCGACTATTTCTGAAACTTATGAAAAAAATGATTTTTCATATAGAATCAATGGAAAAAACACAGCATTGATCCATATTTATGACAATCAATCAGAAAATGTTTTAACGACCTATTCGAAAATTTCCAAAGTTTTGGAAAAGATCAAAAAAGAACTTCCAGAAGGAAGTGAATTAAGGTTAGAACAGGACAATTCCAAACATTTGAGGAAACTCGTCAAAATAGCCGTGCTAAATGGCGGAATTACTCTTTTACTTATTGCCTTTGTTTTACTATTGTTTCAGAACTGGAAATACCTCTTAATAGTAATTTCAACCATAATTATCAATTTCTGTTTATTAGTTCTAATTTATTCTCTATTTAAGATTCCAATTGACTTAATTACCATAAATAGTATCTCCTTCATTTTATCATTTTTATGTTTTAATCTTCTAATTGCATTGGGTCAATTTGATAAAATAGGCAAAAGACGAATACAGCAATCGCAAGTAATTATATTCCTTATTGCTACTTCATTATATGTGGCGTTAGACTTTTTAGATTATCAAGATTTACAACAACTTCAATCCATATTAAAATTTTCACTAATTGTAATTGCAGTGGGAACAATTACTAATTTCCTTTTTGCAACCAGTTTACACAATTTATTAACCAACAATTCAAACAGCCAAAAGAGCATCAAAAATCTAACAATCTTTACGAATGTTAAAATAATAAAGTACAGATATATTATTTTATTTCTTTCTCTTTTCTTTACAGGGATACCTCTATTTATGATTCCTACTAAAATAGAGGGCAACAATACTTATAATAAAATTTTCGGAACGCCCTTTTTACAGGATAAGATTATTCCGGCATCCAGTTTAGCAATTGGAGGTATGTGGAGATTATTCCATGAAAATATTTATGTAAATACAGATTTTGAAGATTCGCAAGAAACTTCTTTGAATATCTATGCTGAACTGCCAATTGGTGCAACAGCAGAACAAATGAAAAGTTCACTAGAATACTTAGAAAAATTTCTTTCAGGTACAGAATATATAGACCTATATGTCTCACAGGTTTTTTCCGGACAACGAGGAACTATAAAGATTAAATTTTTAAACGATATACCCATTCATTACCCTGAAAAATTGAGGCAACAGTTAATCTATGCATCTCAAAACTTAGACGGAGTCGGTTGGACATTTTTTGGAATCGGTAAAGGGTTTAGTAATAAAATGACAAAGGAACATCCTAGTTTCCAACTAAAAATAAGTGGATATAACTTTGCCAGATTAAAAGAAATAGGTGAATTTGTTAAAACTGAGATTTCCAAAAATGACAGAGTCAATAGTGCAACTTTAGCTTCTGATAACCAATTTATTTCAGATAATAATCATGAATACAAAATGTCTGTAAATGACAGGAAACTCGCGCAATTAGAACTCGACGATAAGAATATTAAATCGGAACTTATCCTGAACAATTCGGAAATCATGGATAAGAAAATGTCAATAAGTATATCCAACGAAAATATTCCTATAAAAATCACTGCGAAAAATCAAGGTAATCTAACGATTAATGAATTTCTAACCCACCCAATTAGACTTGAAGATCGTTACATCAAACCAAATTCGTTAACGACATTCCTAAAGGCAGACAGAGTAGAATCAATAGTCCGAGAGAATAGACGATATATTCAGACACTTAATTTAAAATATGTCGGGTCTCTCGAAACAGGATACAATTACCTTTTAGAGGAAACAAATAGAATTAATAAGGAACTTCCAGAAGGTTACATAATAGATGTCTTAAGCGATTATGAAAGTTCGAAACCTCCTACAACAAAATTGCTAATATTTCTTTCTGCAACATCCTTTATCTTTATTCTATTAACAATTCGATTGAATAGTTTTAAAAAAGCTAGTTTGGCTTTTCTAATGGTTTACATATCTCTTTCAGCAATCTTTGCTACATTTTATATTGGTGATCTAAAATTTGATGAAGGGGGACAGGCTTCTTTTATATTTACCATATTAATTGGATTTTGTTATCTTCTTTATTTTTGGGAAGATTTAAGTGTGGTGGTAAAAACAAAAGGCAGCAGACTCTACCTCCGCCAGAACATTAAATTAATAAGTCTATCATTACTCATTGGGAGTGTTGGAAATCTAACTTACCTAATCACTCAATATAACGATCCTTTTTGGCCAGCTTTTTCCATCGGAGTTTTAGCATCCTCGATTGCAATTGTTGTTATTACCACATTCGTAATTCCATTATTTTCAATAAATAAGGGTTCACTAAATCATTGATTATTAAATTTTCTCGTGATTGGTAAAAATGCAAAACTAACAATCAAAATGTCAAAAATGCAATCAAAACCCTGATTGTCTTTTAATTAAATTTGATAGAACAGTAATCAATTACGGGGAAGCCTAAACCCATAATCGTAGGCATAATTTCATTAATTCATTTAACATGAAAAAATCAATTAAAAAAGTAGCAGCATTTGTTTTGTTGCTTGGTGGTATTGTAGGTACAACTTCTGCACACATCGCCGTTGGGACTTATTGTTTAAGTCTTGCCTCAGGACCATCAATTGGTAAATGTGTAAGTGCCACGTATGGAGTGGAGTGTAACCGCTACGCTACATCGGGATCAGATTGTGCTGGTAACAGAACGGTAATTGACAACATTGGTGGTTAATTGCCTTAGAGAACTGTTCAATTGAGAACAGTTCTCTTTATTAAAATCTCAAAAATTTAAAAATCAGTTATTTTAAATTTCCAATAAATGAATAATAGACTTATCAATTCTCTGCGGTTACTTTTACTTTGCAGTACGATATATGGGTGTTCAGGATCTGGTGATAATCCCGTCGAATATAAAGATGAAAACGCCAAATCTTATAAAAAGAACGCTACGCTAGAATTGACAGATTCCTACCTATTACCCGTTGATGAAAATACAGATAGTAAGATCTATGGTATTGATATTTTTAAGGATAAAAATGACAACACCAAGACGATTTCATTTCTAAATCCGTCCTCAAAGTCTATTCTATTATTCGATTTTGACAAGAAAGCAATTATTAAGAAAGTTCCCTTATTTCAGGAAGGAAGGAATAGTACGGGAGCCATCAATCTTCCTTCGATGCATAAAGTTATCTCGAAGGATTCAATTCTCTTTTTTAATATGGATTACCTAAATGTATTGAATACAAATGGGGATCTTTTGGACCGTGTTCAATTAGTTTCTGAAAACTCAATAGTTGATAACAGTCCAAAACCTAATCCAAGCACCAATTCGCCAATTATTTATAAGAATGGAACAGCTTATTTGCTGTGCGCGTATAACGTATATTATTCTCCTCAGAACGAAATCAAGGATCTGCTAAAGGTCAATCTTGCCAATAAAGAAATAAAACCATTATTCAATAGGATCAATCTATATAACTATGGATTTTGGGGCCATAACATGAACCTTTATTACTTATATGGTGCTCAGAATTCCAAAGAAAATAGTTTAGTAATGGGTTATGCAGCTGATCCCCATTTATATACATTCAGTTTGAATGATGAAAAAGTGACCCCTAGTCAATTTATCGGAAGCGAGAATTTCAAAAGTATTGATCCATTTTTATCTAACAAAAATGATAAAACTCTAAATCCCAGTCATGATGACATGGCTAAATCGGCAGAATATGAACTGACCAATCCTTCTTATTATTCAGTTTTTTATGATGACATAAATGACGTGTATGTTCGTTTAGCTTATCTACCAAGGACGAAATCGGAATATAGAGATCCGTTAACCCGCTATAAATTTAAATATAGTGCAATAATCATGGACAATAAGTTCAACAAAATTGGAGAAACAGTTCTGCCTGACGCAACAGAATTGGATTATAGAATGATATTTTTTGACAATGGGTATATGTATGTATTCAATAAAAAGAAATATAACGAGGATAACAATAACCTATATTTTGATAGATATAAACTGAAAAAAGATGCGAATATTTAAAATAACAGCTCTAATCTTATTATTTGTCTCTTGTTCCAAAGGAAACAAAAATAGCGGCTTATATAAGAACGCCTTAAATCAAAACCATATCGAGAACCAAAAATATGTAGTGGTAGTTCCTGGTGCAGGATGTGGCGGGTGTATATCAAATGCAACTTATTTTTTAGTGAATAACTATAGTAAAATAAAAGATAGTGTTACCATAGTATTTACAGGAGTAATGGACAAAAAACTGCTAAAAAATGAAGTCGGAGAAGAGTTTCTGAAAAATCCTAATGTTAAGATTGATCAGGATAATTACTTCCTGGCGCCTGAAATTGTCTCCAATTATCCACAAGTTATATCTTTCAAGGGAAATGATGGAGAAATTGGTGAAATTCAAAATTTTGATGATAATACGTATAATTCCATTATTCAATAATGAACAGGAGGATAGCATATTTTATTTTTGCTTCAGTCCTATTTTCTTGTTCTGGTGCACAAGAATCTAAGGTAATAACGGCCAAATCCACTAATTCAAAAATATCGGATAAGAATATCGTAGTACAAGCCAAAAAAGTTGATGAATCCAATCTTTCATTTTCAATTTATTCAAATGGAAAAATAGTCTCTAAAAATAATTATACCATTTATTCTCCAATAGATGGTGTAATTGTGAGATCTGAATTAAAGAATGGAAAACATGTACAGGAAAATAGCTTGCTTTTACAATTAAGAAATGACGAACTGGACTATAGTCTTCGTAAAACAAAAGCTTCTTTATTTAATAACAGTTTAACCTACAAAAGTGATTCCATTAGCCAGAGTAGATTAAACAATATTGATGAACGACAATTTACAGACACAGTATTGAAACGGCTCGAAATCGAATCTGGAGTCGCAATTTCTCAAATCGAACTTGATGAGCTGAAATCAAAGCAAAAAAAACTAGCGATCGTTTCCCCCGTTACTGGAATTATATATGATACCAAAATAGGAAATAAAAGTGTCATCAAAGAGGGAGACGAATTATTCAAGATTTATTCTACAGCCAATCTAAAATGTTCTTTTAGAATCATGGAAAGTGAAATCAAATTAATAAGAATCGGTGATAATATTAAAATCGTCCCACAAGCATTCAACGGCACCTTCCAGGCTAAGATCTCAGAAATCAATCCAATAGTTGACGAGAATGGTACCATTGAAATAATTGCGGATATACTAAATCCAAATCACCTTTATCTCGGAATGAATGTAGATGTTGAAGTATTGGTCAATCCTCAAAGGAGTTTATGGGTTCCTAAGAATGCATTGGTTAAAAGGTCAGGAAAGGATATTGTATTTACTTATGAATCTGGAAAAGCAATATGGAATGAGGTAAAGATCGGTGTAATAAATGGCGATCAAGTGGAAATCAAAAATGGTCTTCTACCGGGAAGTTCCGTAATTGTCTCCAATAACAACTATCTATCCCATAATTCTAATGTGGTACTAAATTAAGGCTACATTATGATGAAGTTTCTTTTGCATAAATCACTGGCCGTATACCTTATTTTTTTAATTGCAGTTGTATGGGGTGGCTTTTGTTTTTTCAACATTCCCGTCTCTTTGTTACCTAACATTGAGAAACCTGCCATTCAGATAAAAATAAACTATCCAAATCATGCAGCACAGTCTGTTGAATCCAATGTAACAAAAATTATCCGGGAAGGTATCAGTTCTGTAGGCTCAATCAAATCCATAGAGAGCGAATCATATAGCCACTTTGCATTAATAAACTTATCGTATGAATTCGGAACAAATATGAGTGATGAATTCATTAAACTAAATGAACGTATTGACCAGTTGCTTCCTGATCTTCCAAGCGATTTTATTAGACCGCAACTAATTAAACAAAATGTTTCAGATGTTCCGATAGTAAATCTACAAATCACACCAAAAGTACGCATAGACTTGTTGGAAGCATCTGATATCACACTTCAACTTATCAAAAGAAGGATAGAAAAAATAGAAGGTGTTTCCCTGGTTGATATCAATGGCTTAAAGACTAGAAGTGTCAGAATAATTCTGGATAAAACAAAGATCAGATATTTAGGACTCGATGAACAAAAGATAAGAGAAACGGTTCAGACAAGCGGCTCTTCTTCTGGTGCTTTAACAGTAAAAGACGGCAACTACTCCTATCTGGTCAAGATGGCAAATAATATTAGTGACATTGACCATTTAAGGGACATCTCCATTCGGCTCGAAAATAATCGTGTTATTTCATTGAGAGATATTGCAAAAATTGAATCGGTAGCGGATCAGGAAGTTGGCAAGCATTTGTTCAATAATGAAGAGGCAATTGTATTAGCGATTCACAAACAGGCAAATGCTAGAATGAATGAGGTAATACAGTCTGTCCATGATGAATTGGATTTAATCAGGAATGATTATACCAAGCTAAATTTTGATCTCACTCAGGATCAGACCTATCTCCTAAATGCAGGAATAGAAAACTTGACACAAGACCTTATTTATGGAGGCATTTTATGTGTATTACTTCTTTTTCTTTTTGTCAATAACATATCGTCTCCTATTTTGATGGGTATAAGTATTCCTATATCACTATTGCTAACTTTTATCTGTTTCTATTATTTCAAAATATCATTCAATATCATTTCGCTTTCAGGACTTGCATTGGGTATTGGAATGCTCATTGATAATTCTATTGTTGTTATTGACAGTATTTCAAGAAATTATCTGGATTTTGATCTTGAAGAAGCTTGTATAAAAGGTGCTGGCGAAGTATTCGTCCCTGTTCTGAGTCAAGTTTTAAGTACAATTGTCATCTATGCCCCACTTATTTATTTAAGCGGAATAGCTGGAGAGCTGATTTATGACCAAGCAATTGCATTGACCATTTCTTTGTTTGTTTCGTTATTTGTAGCCTTTATTCTAACGCCTGTCTTATTTTATAGTTTTAATGCAAGAAGTAAAAAGCGAATTAAATCTGGTGAGGAAACCTTTGTATTTAAGTTTATCATGAGATTTTATGATGTTTTATACGAAGTGATATTTAGAAACAGGAGGAAGTTCATTTTAGGTATTTTAATATTGATTCCTTTAGGATATCTAATAGCAGTCCGTATTCCAATACGGATCATGCCACAATTTGAAGAGAATGAAACCTCTGTAAATATAGATTGGAACGAACCGGTAGGGATACAAGAAAATGAAAATAGAATTAACGAACTCTCAAAATTACTCAATGGCGCTGTTCATTGGGAAGCTGATATCGGTATAAGCGACTTAATGATAGATATAAAAAGACGCAATATCAATAGTTCAGATATTTACTATAAATGTACAGACACCGAATCAAAAAATGCATTAGACAAGAAACTGTTAGCATATTTTAACGAAAATTATCCAAATGCCTTTATAAAAATTTCAGGCGCTAAAAATGCCTTTATACATTTATTTGAAAACGATGTGCCACAAATGGAAGTTCGGTTTCGACAAGATGCTCTTTTAGATAACAGAGATAGCGAAAATAACGTCCAACTTGTTAAAAATGCCTTACCGGAATTGAAATGGGAAAACTCCAGCAATCTATCAAAAGTTACGAATGTAAACCTTCATCTTAATGAACGAAAATTAAGTAGCTATCAGCTGGAAAAAAGTGATGTCATCCATCAATTAAAATCAATCTTTAATGACAGCGAAAAAATTAAATTTACAGGAAACGGTGATGTCTTCACTTCTCAGATCGTCGATACTGCATCCTTAAACCAGAAATTTAAAATATCTTACCTAAAGAATAGCAACGATGGATACTTTCAATTGCAAAACTTTGTATCATATGACTATTCAGATGAAGATCAATCCATTTCGGCAGATAAATTCGGATACTATAAATCAATATTCATAAATGAGATCCCTAAAGGGTCTAATATTGATAAGATTCAAAAACAATTAAATAAACTGATTGAATCAAAAAACTTAAATGCGTCCCTTACTGGGGAATTCAAAGCTGAGAAAGAGATCAAAAAAGATCTGTTCATTGTTGTTATAATATCCCTAATTCTTCTTTTTGCCCTCTTGGCCATACAGTTTGATAATTTCTTACATCCATTTGTTGTTATGTCATCATTGCCTTGCGCATTGTTTGGTTCATTCTTTACACTATGGGGTATGGGCGGAGAATTCGATATAATGGCGGGTATAGGAATTATAGTCGTTCTAGGGATAATAGTAGATGACCCTACCTTAAAGGTTGAAACTGTCAATAGGTTAATAAAGGAAGCAAAATCCCATGGCAGAAAAATTGATAGAGAGAATCTCATTTCACTTTTACATGAAGCAGGTAGAATTTGTTTAAAACCATTGATCATGGTTTCCCTCACCACAACATTAGCATTGGTACCAGTTTATTTTTCACATGGTATTGGAAATGATATTCAGCGAAACTTTGTAAGTGTCGTTGTTGGAGGTTTAAGCCTAGGAACGATACTTTCATTCTGTTTTATACCATTGGTTTATTATGCAGTAACAAAGAAAAATTCATGAAACTCCTGAAATACATTATTATATTTTCTTTCTGCTCGGCAACTAACGGATATTGTCAGAGCTCGGCAAATGATTATACATTAGAGAATATTATCGAAATCGCAAAATCCGAATCAATTGCCAATAAAATCTCGGTTGCACATCATCAAAGAAATATTGCTCAATATAATAGTTACAAAAAGCTTTTTTTACCAGAAATCAGCTTTACATCTAATATATTAGATTATAGCAAAGATTACTTTAGTGTAATACAACCATCCGGTACTATCTCATTTCAATCAAGGTCGCAAAATTATTCAACACTGGGATTGGCAATTACACAGATTGTTCCCCAAACCGGAGGGACTGTTTCAGTATCCTCCAATCTTACAAGGTTTGATGATTTTATTTTGAAAGAGAAGCAATATAATGGCATTCCTATAAATTTATCAATCCGGCAACCCATTAATGCTTACAATGAATACAAATGGTTAAATATAATTGAACCGATAAGACTTGAAAATACAAAGAGAAGAAGTGTAGCGGAACTAGCTCAAATATCGTTATTAACCACAAAATTATACTTCAATGTAATTGAGGGAAAATCTTCATTCGATCTTTCAGAAGAAGCATACAAAACTTTTCAACGATTATTAAATGAAGAAAAAGAGAAAGTGAAATTCGGGACTACATCTCTCAACAAATATTCCCAGATTGAGATCCAGATGCTAGATGCCGAGAAATTAAGAAATGCGGCATTGGAAGATCTAAACAACTCCATCGTCGAACTGTCCGATTATATTGGTATTCACATTTCAAAAGACAATGAACTTCGCTTACCTTCCCAATTACCTGAAATTAAAATTGACAATATAGACCTGGTATCCAGCATGGAAAAAAACATGGCTGAGTATACTGAATTTAAAATTAAAGCTCTTGAAGCTCAAAGAGATTTGGAAAAAGTAAAAAAAGAAAAATATAAGATTAATGTTGGACTCTCTGTCGGATATAATTCTACTGATAATCATTTAGGTAATGTTTATAGTAGGGCTAATCCAAGACAGAGCGCTACTTTATCATTAAATTTTCCGATTCTCGATTGGGGAAGATTAAAAGAAACCGCAAAAGCAGCTGAATATAATTTAAAGGAGGTGGAATTAGCTATTGAAAGTGACAAAAAAATAATACTCCAAAATATGCGGCGCGCAGTTAATGGTATTGAATATAGTATAAAAGATATTGAAATTTCGAGGAAGATGCTTGAAATTGCAAAACAACGATACTCTTTACTGATCGACCAATTCTCCACAGGAAAAATTACGGTTACAGATCTAATAAACTCCCAACAAGAAAATAACGTAGCTAATCAATCATATATAAGATCATTAAGAAAATATTGGGAAAATTACTACGAACTAACAGTTTTTGTAAAATAATATTATGGACAATACAAAAAACAATACCGAATCATTTCAAGAGGATAGTTATAATAGACATTCCAATTGGTATACGAATCTCTTCCCCGAAAAAGAACAAAAGTTAGCTTTGTTAAATGGAATAAAAACTTACAAAGGAACAATAAATCATTGGTTACAGAATCAGTTTTTTGAATGTGTCAAACCCATAACAAAATATAAGAACGCATCCTGGTTGACAGTAGGTGACGCTTACGGACATGATGCTAATTATTTAATCGAAAATGGCGTTCAAAATGTAATTGCCTCGGATATAAGTGATGAATTTCTTGCCGTATCTAAAGAAGTTGGCATTGTTGAGCAATACTCCGCTGAAAATGCAGAAAATCTCTCGTTCGAAAACAATAGCATAGACTATATCCTATGTAAAGAAACCTATCATCATTTTCCACGACCATATGCTGCTCTTTATGAAATGATCCGAGTAGCAAAAAAGGGAATTGTTATTATCGAACCGCAAGATCCGATCATGAAAATGCCTTTCTTGTTATTTATGAACAATGTTTTAGAAAAGATTAAACATGGCTTAGTAAATAAGATATGGAAAAACCGCTTTTCTTATGAAGCTGTTGGCAACTTCGTTTATAAAGTTTCTGAAAGAGAAATGGAAAAATTTGCAGCCGGTATTAATTTACCAATGGTAGCGATCAAAAATTTCAATCCAAACTTTTGGTTCCCTGGAAGTGAAAAAATTCCAGCGGTAAAATCAGAGAAGAAGTTTAGAAAAATTCTCTTCAAAAAAGGTCTTAGGGATTTTTTATCAAATTTTGGCATTCTACCAAGTCAGTCTTTAAGTATTATAATATTTAAAACCCTTCCCGAAATCGGATTGCAAGAATCGCTAAAGAATGATGGATACAAATTAATTAAAATACCCAAAAATCCTTATTTATAACCCTATAAGCTTAAAAGCATCTTTTGATATTAACCTTTATCAAAAGATGCTTTTATAGACCAAGTATTAAACAAAAATCTTTATAAGCTTGATTTAGTATCGAGGGGAGCGTAAAACAAACTGTGTCAATCGCATGAATCTGCGTTAACATTATTCATATCAATTGCCTGTTTTGACTTATTACTCGTAATCATTGATAATATCATCTACAATGGACAATTTGGTTTGAACTTCTTTAATTGAAAAGTCCCCCCTAACTCCGTAGGTTTTAAATCTCAAGTATTCTCCCCAAACAAGTTTTCTTCCATGTTCAGTTTTATACCAATTATCTTTACCAACCGTTATTCCCTGAATTTCCGACGTAATATTTATCTGGTAGTTGCTAAAATTCGCATTTTCGCAGTATTTTTTTAAAGTAAGGTATGAACGCATTGATGCATAAGAATGCGAAAAGAAAATTAAATTCTGCACTTTAGAAAAGTCAAAAAGCGGTTTTGAAAATTCAACATTTTCTAAAGTATTCTTTGATTCTTTTTCGATAATGAAGTGAGTATCTGGAAATTTCTCTTTCTCTATATTTGAGAAAATCAATTCCGACTCAGCTATAGGTTCAAAATAGGAGGCAGAATAATTCGCAATACCACCAGTAATTACTACTGTAGGAATCTTAAAATCTTTCAATGTTCGTGTTAATTCATTAGCAATTTCTTTATGAAGGATATTAGAACCAAATACAAATAAGATATTTGAATCCATAATTGGTGATTGGTAAAAACATAGGTCTGACAAGTTTTTTATTAAATCCTCCGAAAGGAATGGAACCTCCGGTAATTTTGCTATTTCCCTGATTTTGTTCTCAGTAATATTAGGTCTTTGCATAATTTCAATTTAAGCTTATATTATAAATTTAAAACAATAACTTATTTTTCGATGAATAAGAATTGGCCAATATTATGTTTTCCCTTTTTTTCATATCAAAGATGAATTTAGTGAAGTTGTTCAATAATTGGAAAATTATCTTGACGAAATTACTTTTAACCTATTGCGATGTCTATTGCCCCCTATGTTTAAAAAAAACAGGGAAAATGATTCCCTGTTTTTTAATCCTACCTCTTTTAGCTTGTTGCTCAATATTCGAACCCAAATCCTCTATCCATTTATATTGGCTTTAGGCTGAGCATACTGGCCTTTTTTGAGACCAGATTCCAAAAGGAGTTTTTCAGGAATATTTGTATTTAAAATAATTTTCTCGGTCCCCAGCTTTGGAATAATTTTATCCCTTATCAAATTCTTGATATGTTCGATCCCTTTAATATTACCTAAGAATTTTTCCATCGAGTGATTGAATGTAAAATAAGAATACGAATCATTTGGGATACCATAGGCAATTCCATTGTCTGTTATTTTAGCTAGTTTCTTATTGAATTTTTCGCGATCCTTTTTCTGTAAATGATCATAAAGTAGATCATTGATTCTCTCCTCTAAAGCCATATTGATAAAACGATCATCCGGTTTTTTAAAAGATTTCGCATACTCTTCAGCTTGTTTTATAGGCTCTTTTCCTTTGGCAATACCGTTTTTGCCTTTTTTGTAATAGTCCCCATAATTTCAGTAAAACTAGAAAGGAAATAAACCATCTTAGCTTTTAGCAGTTCTAAGAATTCGGCCATTGATATACTCAAGTGACTATTAAAGTCCTGTGGACAAAAAACTTCTTCAATTTTATACAACCATTTACTAGTTGTCCAATCCAAATAAATTGTTTCTTTAGAAAGATGCATAGGTTAGGCAGGGCTAACGCATTAAAAATAAAAAATTCAGGAGAGTTTCCACATTTTTAGGTTTTCGATGTTGGTAATATGTGTTTCGTTAAAGCTCTGATGGAGGTATCTTTGTTCCATCATGTTAGAGAAAAAGAGTACCCTCCATCACTATTTTGAACAGTTTCCCGACCACCGGATTAGCCGGAACAAGAAGCATCTTTTGAGTGACATCATCATTCTGTCGATCCTTGGTGTACTTTGTGGTGCTGAATCCTGGGATTCCATTGAGGCTTTCGGTAAAACCAAGCTTGGTTTTCTCAAAGGTTTTCTCAAACTGCCTCATGGGATTCCCTCACACGACACGATCAATCGTGTCTTCAGCGGTCTTCGGCCCAAGTTGTTTGAAAAAATGTTCGTAGAATGGGCAGGTAGCCTGAAGAATGAGTCGATCAAAAAGGAGGTCATCAGTATAGATGGGAAGAGCATTAGGGGTTCAAGGGATAGTTTTCATTCCCAGAGTCCAATACACATGGTGAGCGCATGGGCATCCAGTAATGAGCTGGTATTGGGACAATTGAAAGTCTCTGATAAGAGCAACGAGATCACCGCAATCCCCCTTTTATTGGAACTGCTGGACATAGAAGGGAGCATCGTGACCATAGATGCTATGGGTACCCAAGTCGATATTGCACAGAAGATCGTAGAGAACAAGGCGGATTATATCCTATCGGTCAAGGGAAACCAACAGGAACTATCGGATCAGATAAAGGGTCGATTTGAAAACCAGCTTCCAGCAGACGCAGATCTCGCCCAGGAGAAAGGGCACGGACGCATAGAAAGCCGTAAATGCGAGGTGATCACCGACCTTACCTTCATAGACAACAGTATTTCATGGGCTTCAATAAAATCGGTGGTACGCATAAGTTCCACAAGGGAGATAGGAAACAAGGTGACCACAGAACAGCGCTATTATATCAGCAGCTTGAGTGAAAAAGCGGCACATTTCAATAGTTATATCAGGTTACACTGGGGCGTGGAAAACAAGTTGCACTGGTCACTGGATATGATATTTAATGAGGACAGGCAAAGAAAGAGAACAAAGAATGCCGCCGACAACTTCTCATATATTAGAAAAATAGGACTCAATCTGCTCAAAAAGGATACATCAAAGGGCTCATTGGTCACAAAGAGACTCAAAGCGGGATGGGAGGATAAGTATCTAATGCAAATTTTTAATCAAATTTAAATGCGTTGACCCTGTGAAAATTATGTGCTGGGAATGATATTTCTGGGAAATGGGTATCTTCGGAACATGAAACTGAAATCTATTTATCTACGGATATTAACGATCGCACTGGTAATGATGATGACAATAGAGCTGCAGGCACAGCAAGACTGTGATTCTCTAAAGAAGGAGGTGCCCACGTTCTGTAAGCTCCTGGATGGCGATGCGCGGGTAGAGTTCCCAAAAGATTATAAAAAAATTGCTGCCTGTATGGAGATTGATTCTGTCACGGAAATGCTGCTGGGCTATGATATGGTCAAGATGAAAGCATTGCAACTGCAACGGGAAAAAAACAGCGTTTTCACTTACGGTGACTGGATGGATATGGTAGTAGAACTGAAAGCAGGAAAGGAATACCGTAATGCCGTGCAGATGATGCAATTGATCCAGCATAGCATTAATCGTGCCGACTGGGCCCAATTACTGAGATTGATGAAAGAGAGTATGCTGCCTGGCCATTTAGAGGCTCTTGAACTGGATAAGGTAGAAAAAATGCTTTTTGACCCGAAGAACAAGGGAAGAAAATTTATTGAAGTGATGGAGCATATTAAATAAGAGAACCTATCGGATTATAACGCTGTGGAAAATACAGTGGGATTGATAAGACTGAGATTGATAAAAAAAGGCTGTCCAACTTTGTTGAACAGCCTTTTTTTATAGTGAATACTGATTTTATGCTAATTTGCCTAATGCTGCTTTGATACGCTTTAATGCTTCGATCAGACTTTCGTCTGAGGCAGCGTACGATAAGCGAATGTAGTTGTCATTACCAAATGAATCACCGCCTACAGTAGCGACATGACCAACATTCAGTAGATATAAAGCTAGATCAGATGAGTTCTTGATGATATTACCATCCTGATCTTTCTTGCCAAAGAAGGATGAAATTTCTGGGAAGAAGTAGAATGCGCCTTCTGGAAGATTGGTACGTACACCCGGGATATCGCTCAACAGATCGTAAACCAATTGACGACGACGCGCAAAGGCTTCTTTCATTTTATTGACCGACGCTAATCCCTGTTCGTATGCAACAATACCTGCACGTTGTGAAATCGAGCAAGTACCTGAAGTTGTCTGACCCTGTAATTTATCATTTGCTGCCGCAATAGTTTTGTTGGCCGCAATATACCCTAAACGCCAGCCTGTCATCGCAAAGGCTTTTGAAAAACCATTGATGATGATAACGCGATCTTTGATGCTGTCAAACTGTGCTATGGATTCGTGTTTGTCCACAAAGTTGATGTGCTCATAGATCTCGTCAGAGAGAATAAATACCTGTGGATGCTTTTCGAAAACCTTAGCCAATGCTGCTAATTCATCTTTACTGTAAACTGTTCCAGTTGGATTGTTCGGTGAAGAGAACATAAACAATTTGGTTTTTGGCGTAATGGCCGCTTCCAATTGTGCAGGCGTAATCTTAAAGTTATTGTCGATTTCTGTATTGATAAATACCGATTTTCCCTCTGCTAAAACAACCATTTCGGAGTAGGATACCCAGTATGGTGTAGGTATGATTACCTCATCACCCGGATTGATCAACGTTAGGATCACATTAGACAGGGATTGTTTTGCACCTGTTGAAACAACGATCTGCGAAATATCATAATCCAGATTATTCTCTGTCTTTAGCTTATTTACGATCGCCTGACGCAATTCAGGGTATCCTGGTACTGGCGAATAACGTGTCCAGTTTTCATCCAAGGCCTTCTTTGCTGCATCTTTTACATGTTCAGGAGTGTTAAAATCAGGTTCACCTACGCTAAGGCTGATTACATTAACGCCTTTTGCTGCTAATTCGCGGCCCAACTTGGTCATTTTAAGTGTGGCCGATTCGGACAAATTATTTATCCTGTCTGATAAGTATGATGATGTGCTCATGGTAAGACAAAGATATTATATACGTTGCAAATAATTGTCTTTATTTTTGAAAATTTACAAAGAAAAGTACCGTTTTTATTGGGGCTTTGCTAACAAAAAAGCGATTGTCGCGATTTAGCCTGTCAATAGCGACATCTTTTTGATGTTGATGTGTAAAACTAATCAATTTGATTTGGCGTTATATCTTTACCTTTGCCCTACAAAATACAGGTCATGTCGAGACAAACAAGATTGGTTTTATTATCGCTGTTTACAGGAATAGGCTTAATGATTGTTAAGTTCGTAGCTTATTTTTTGACAGATTCCAGTGCCATCTTTACAGATGCTGCCGAAAGCATCGTCAATGTGATCGCTTCTGGTTTCGCTTTCTATAGTATTTATCTTGCGGCACAGCCTAAAGATGAAAATCACCCCTATGGGCACGGTAAAGTTGAGTTCTTTTCTGTTTTCCTTGAGGGGGGACTGATTTTTATCGCTGGAGCGATTATTTTAGCCAAAGCCTGTTATAATATCTTTTTTCCGGCAGAGATTACTCATCTCGAACAGGGGATCTATCTGATCGGAATCACCTCGCTGATCAATTTTGCTGTGGGATTTTATATCATGAAAAGGGGACGTGCCCTTGGGTCCATTACCCTAATTGCCGATGGTAAACACCTACAGGTGGATGCTTACAGTACAATTGGTTTGATATTGGGTTTAATCCTGATGAAACTAACGGGGTTCCAATGGATCGATGTGGTAATCTCTATTATATTGGGGCTATTTATCTTGTTTAATGGCTATAAATTACTTCGGCAGTCTATCGGTGGACTGATGGATGAATCAGATACCGAGCTTGTGCAGGATGTGGTAGCGATTTTGGAACGTAATCGTAAGGCTGAGTGGATTGACGTGCATAATCTTCGGGTGCAGCGCTATGGCAACGAACTGCATGTCGACTGTCACCTCACTTTGCCAAGCTACTTCGACCTGGTAAAAGTTCATGATGAAATTTCTGCTGTCGATAAGATTGTCAATAAGGAAATGTCGGTGCGTACTGAGTTTTTTGTCCACGCGGATCCCTGTCTCCCACAATGCTGCCGTTATTGCCAAGTGGCGAACTGTCCGATACGTTCGGAAGAATTTAAAGGTAAGATTGCCTGGGATATGGATAAGGTGACCCGCAACCAGAAACATTTTTCCTATGCCGTAGCGGATTGAAAATGAAAATGCTTTCTGCTTGTGTCTCATGTGTATAGCAAAACTTTTCATCAGACAACTCTCAACGGATGAAAAATATACTTGATTCTATAAATATGTATAAAAAAAGGTATCTTTGCCTTTTAGCAAAAGAGTTTAAAAATCCTATATGAAGCACATTCGTAATTTCTGTATTATTGCGCATATTGACCATGGCAAAAGTACTTTGGCAGATCGCCTTTTAGAGTATACCAATACCATCAGTCAGCGCGAAGCACAGGCACAATTACTTGATAATATGGATTTGGAACGTGAACGTGGTATTACGATCAAGAGTCACGCCATCCAAATGAATTATAAAAAAGATGGTCAAGAATATATTTTGAACCTGATTGATACTCCTGGACACGTCGACTTTTCTTATGAAGTATCCCGTTCTATTGCTGCCTGTGAAGGGGCTTTATTGATTGTGGATGCCTCACAGGGTATTCAGGCACAAACAATTTCAAATTTATATTTGGCTTTAGAGCATGACCTAGAAATCATCCCGATCTTAAACAAGATGGATCTTCCGGGTGCGATGCCCGAAGAGGTGAAAGATCAAATTGTTGATCTAATCGGTGGTGAACGTGAGGCAATTATTCCTGCTTCCGGAAAGACAGGTCTTGGGGTACCAGATATCCTGGAAGCCATTGTTGAACGTATCCCACATCCTGTGGGGGATGCTGATGCACCGTTACAGGCCTTGATTTTTGACTCGGTATTTAATTCATTCCGTGGGATCATGGCTTATTTCAAAGTTGAAAATGGTGAGATCCGTAAAGGGGACAGAGTAAAATTCGTGGCGACTGGTAAAGAGTATTTTGCGGATGAGATCGGTACGTTGAAACTTAATCAGGTACCCAAAGAAGTCATTAAAACAGGGGATGTAGGGTATATTATTTCTGGTATCAAGGAAGCGCGTGAAGTGAAAGTAGGGGATACCATTACACACAAAGACCGTCCTTGTGGTCAAGCAATCCAAGGATTTGAGGAAGTAAAACCAATGGTCTTTGCCGGTATTTATCCGGTAGATACAGAAGACTACGAAGAATTGCGTGAATCAATGCACCGTCTGCAGTTGAACGACGCTTCTTTGGTGTTTGAACCTGAATCTTCCGCCGCCTTAGGTTTTGGTTTCCGTTGTGGTTTCTTGGGTATGCTCCACATGGAAATTATTCAGGAGCGTTTGGAAAGAGAGTTTGACATGACGGTAATCACTACCGTTCCCAATGTATCTTACAAAGCGTATATGACGAAGGATAAGGAAGAAGTGATCGTGCACAACCCTTCGGACTTACCTGATCCAAGTAAATTGGATTCAATTGAAGAACCTTATATCAAAGCGAATATCATTACCAAATCGGATTTTGTAGGACCGATCATGTCGTTGTGTATTCAAAAACGCGGTACGATCATGAATCAGCACTACCTGACTTCGGATCGCGTCGAATTGGTTTTTGAAATGCCAATGGGTGAGATCGTATTTGATTTCTATGATAAGTTGAAAACAATTTCCAAAGGGTATGCTTCATTTGACTATCACCAGATCGGCTACCGTACCTCGGATCTTGTTAAATTGGATATCCGATTGAACGATGAGCCAGTGGATGCGCTGTCTTCTTTGATCCACCGAAGCAATGCCTACGATTTCGGTAAGAAAATCTGTGAGAAATTAAAGGAACTGCTCCCGCGCCAACAATTTGAGATCCGAATTCAAGCTTCTATCGGGGCAAAGATTATCGCTCGTGAAACGATCTCTGCGTTGCGTAAGGATGTAACCGCAAAATGTTATGGTGGTGATATCTCCCGTAAACGTAAATTGTTGGAAAAACAGAAGAAAGGTAAAAAACGCATGCGTCAGGTTGGGAACGTAGAAATTCCGCAATCTGCATTTATGGCGGTATTGAAATTGGATTAATAACATTTTAAATTATACAAAATAAAGGAGCTCTTGGGCTCCTTTTAAATACAATCAAATCTCCTAAACATGAATCTATTAGATGGTAAATTAGTTTCCGAAAAAATTAAAGAGCAGATTGCTCTGGATGCGGCTGAATTTACAACTCAAACGGGTCGGAAACCGCATTTAGTAGCTATCCTTGTTGGTAACGACGGTGGTAGCGAGACTTATGTGGCCAGCAAAATGCGTAATTGTCAATTGGTCGGCTTTGAATCGACAAACATCCGTTATGATGAGACAATCACTGAAGAGGAATTGATCGCCAAGGTCAAAGAAATCAACAAAGATGATTCCATCGACGGCCTGATCGTTCAATTACCTTTACCAAAACATATTGATCCGGACAAGATTACCGAAGCAATTGATTACCGTAAGGATGTGGATGGATTTCATCCGGTCAACTTGGGTCGTATGCAACGTAATCTTCCCTGTTTTATTCCTGCAACACCTTATGGTATTATGTTGATGCTGGATTACTATAAGATCGAGACAGCGGGCAAACATGCCGTGGTGGTAGGCCGAAGCAATATTGTTGGTTCTCCAATGAGTATACTTCTGGCGCGTAATGCTAACCCAGGGAACTGCACCGTGACCTTAACGCATAGCCGTACAAAAGATCTAAAAACGGAGATACTGCGTGGAGATATCGTAGTGGCAGCTATAGGAAGAAAGAATTTCGTTACGGCGGATATGGTGAAAGAGGGAGCTGTGGTGATTGACGTGGGTATCAACAGAGAAACCTCAACTGAGACGAAATCTGGATTTAAATTATACGGCGATGTGGACTTTACGCATGTGGCACCTAAAGCATCATGGATCACTCCAGTACCGGGTGGCGTGGGCCTGATGACCATCGTTGGATTATTGAAGAATACATTGGAGGCTGCAAAGGGAACAATTTATCCGAAACACTAAAGTTTGTCTATTTGGCATAGAAGTTGTAAATTATAGACTAATTAATCATATAAATACAAACTTACATGAGCGTATCATGTGGTTGATGGAAGTCCAAAATGGATAAATACAACCTCATGATATCTTCTTGCCATTAAAAAACAAAATTCTAATGAAAAAAATTGCACTTTTAGCGGTAGTAGCAGGAGCATTGGTAATGTCTTCTTGTAACAATTCAGAGAAAAAAGCATCAGATTTGACTGATACTGCACAAACAGTAGGCGAGCATGTAGATGCAGCGATTGCGGACTTAAAGAACGCCGAAGAAAGCGCGCGCTTGAAAGCTGAGGAAGCAAAAAAGGCTTTAGATGAAGCGATTGCCAAAGGTGATAAAGCTGCTGAAGAGAAAGCGCGTGCTGCTTCTGAGGAGGCTAATACCGCTTGGGAAAAAACCAAAACCGCTTTACGTGACGCGGGGCAGGATGTGAAGGAAGGGTTGAAAGACGCAAAAGATGCTACGGTAGATGCTGCGAATACAGCTGCCGATAAAACCAAAGATGTAGCAAAAGATGTCGCGGATGGAACTAAAAAGGTAGCCGAAGATGTTGCTTCCGGTACAAAAGAAGCTGCTAAAGATGTGAAAGACGCTTTTAAAAAATAGATGACGGCATTGGCTGCAAAGCCAGAAAATTGTATAGTTGAAAAACTAATCCGCGTAGTGCGGCATTAAGATAAAAAAATAGGGAACTCTTCAGTTTCCTATTTTTTTACAACTCATACCCAGTCTCAAGAATAGACCCGCAGCTCCAATGTCATCATGGTATAATCTTGAAGTATTTAATTTATTTATTGTAATAATCCCATAGTAGTTTGGAGAGTTTACGTGTCAGTATTTCTGCTGCATTGGTTTTGCCCCAGCTCTGATCCCCATTGTTTTTGGTGAATATGCTAAAGACATAATCGCCTTTGGGCGCATTGACCAACATTACTTCATTACGTACATCATCCAGCGATCCCGTTTTGGAGGCGGCCTTTACCGTCGCGGGAATTTGGGAGAGCCCTCTTTCGTCATAGAACATATTGCCCAGAAAACGATACATGCGATCGGAGGATTTTTCTGATATTACCTTTCCCTGACGGATCAGGGTCAGGAGATCGGCCATCTCTTTTGGCGTGGTCTGTCCCCAGCCATATTTTTCCCAGTCTGTCTTTCTTCCCTCAGTTTGCGAGTTTACACGCGTATGCTGCAATTGAAGGTCGGCCATTAGTGTGTTGATGGCCATTCCTCCGCCAGCAAGTTTTTGATTCCAGATGCTTGTGACATTGTCACTGTAAGAAAGCATAAGAGCTACAAGAGTTTTGAGGTCGACCTTGCTGCTGTCTTTAAAGAATTGCATCAGGCCCGAACCACCGTATTTTTGGCTCTCACGGTAGATAAGCTCCTGATCTAATTGCAACTGTCCTTTTTCAATTTTATCAAAGACACCCACTAAAATCGGGATCTTGACAACACTCGCTGTGGGAAAAATGCTGTCGGCTCCGATATTAACTTCCTTGTGTTTTTTTAGGTTATGTACATAGATACCTACTTCTCCCTGAAAACCCTGAATAAGCTGTTTAATTTGTTTTTCGAGTTTTCTATCAGTGCTTCGTTTTTGCCCGAAAGAGCATAAGGATAGAAATAATAACGTAAATGATAGTAAAATTTTACTCATAGTCAGGGGGTTATGTGTATTAAATGTGGTGAATAATCGTTATTTTTATTGTTCAGTGGGCTTAAGTTATGAAATATCCACGATTGAAAGCAAAAACAGGAATGAAAATAACCTGAATATTTGATATTCTCATACAAAGACAGATTATTGCATATGAAATTATTTATGATTTTGATTGGTTGTAAACCGAAAAATAGACGTACGGAACAACATGATATTTTTTTCGGAATCGGGAATGAACTGAAGGATTTTATAGACCCAATTAAAGATTTTTGGCCTGATGCCGATGGGAAAATTCATATTGATGCTTATCGGATCGTCAATAAGATTGGCGAGTATGAAATTGCGGTCGTGGAAAAAAATGATGCGGCAATTTCTGATACGGAATTGAAGTTGTTTTTTGTTAATCTGGGCGGTTATAAACCGAATGAATTTGATGAATTTCATTATAAAGAACTCATTGTTGCGCCGAATTTGGGAAAAGCTACTGAGAAGGCTAAACGAACTGTTTTTTGGAAACACCATAGCACGGCTCATATAGATGATAAATATGGCTTGGATGTCGATGATATTTATGAAATAGAAGATCTATTGCTTGATGCTGATAAGGAAAAATATCATATTCAAATTGTGCC
This sequence comes from Sphingobacterium athyrii, assembly GCF_003071065.1. GTDB lineage: Bacteria > Bacteroidota > Bacteroidia > Sphingobacteriales > Sphingobacteriaceae > Sphingobacterium > Sphingobacterium athyrii. Next base: position 28,127 of record NZ_QCXX01000009.1, read on the forward strand.
CAAAACCGGATTGAAAGAAGATGTGATTGCAAATGGTTATTTTAAATTGAGCGCTTTGTAAGATATTGTCGGGGCATAAATATATCAAGTGTTGAACAATAACCAAAAAAAAATAGCGGGCTTCCTAAAAAGAAACCCGCTATTTTTTACCAAGACAAGTATCACTACGTGGTGTTTGTCTCAATTATTCTATACCTTGTTGATCGCTATGTTGTTTACGGATGACACTATGCTTCTTACCATAAACGAAGTAAATCAACAGACCTAAGGCCAACCAAATTGCCAAACGCTCCCAGCTTTCAATAGGCAATGAAGCCATCATCAGCACGCAGACAATGATACCCATGATCGGAACAAAAGGAACTAAAGGTGTTTTGAATGGACGTTCCAAATTAGGATCTGTTTTGCGGAGTACCAATATACCTACACAAACCAATGTAAAGGCAAATAGGGTTCCTATACTCACCATGTGACCAAGATCAGAGACGGGAACAAATCCAGCGAAGATACTTACGAATACCATAAAGATTGCATTTGTTTTCCAAGGGGTCTGTCTTTTGGAAAGATCAGAAAATATTTTTGGAAGCAGGCCATCTTTACTCATGGAGTAGAATACCCGGCTCTGGCCAAGCAGCATGACAAGAATAACAGATGTATAACCTGCAATAATCGTAATAATTAATGCAGTATTCAGAAAATGATATCCTGTTTTCGCAAATGCCGTGGCTACTGGTTTGGCGTCGCCTTTAAACATCGTGTAATTTTCGATACCTGTCATTACATAGGAAAATAACACATAAAGAAGGGTACAAATGATCAATGAGCCGATGATACCAATTGGCATACCTTTTTTTGGATTTTTTGCTTCCTGAGCAGCAGTACTTACGGCATCGAAGCCAATGAAAGCAAAGAATACCACACCTGCTGCACGCAAAACACCGCTGATTCCAAAATGACCGAAGTCATCGCTCTTTAAAAAAGTCCATAGGCCTTGTTGACCATTCTTGACCATCTCTTCACCGGCATTTACAGGGATAAAAGGGTCGTGGTTTGCAGGGTTGATAAAGCTCCAGCCCAATGCGATAAAAATCAATACGACACCTACTTTTAAGATTACCAAGATGTTGTTTACGCGTGACGATTCCTGTGTTCCACGCATTAATAGTAGAGAAAGCAAACATACAATAATGATTGCCGGTAAATTAACCATACCACCTTCCCAAGGGCCTTTCAGTAAGGCGTCGGGTAAATGGATGTGGAAAATCATCAGGAGCTGATTAAAGTATTGCGACCAACTGACGGCTACGGTGGCACCGGCGAGGGCATACTCCAAGACAAGATCCCAACCGATTATCCAAGCCACAAATTCTCCCATTGTCGCATAAGAGTAGGTGTAAGCACTTCCGGCGACAGGAATCATGGACGCAAATTCGGCGTAACAAAGACCTGCAAAAGCACAGCCAACGGCAGCGATAATGAAAGATAGGATAACAGCCGGACCAGCATTCTCCGCAGCGGCAATTCCGGTTAAGGAAAATAGCCCTGCTCCAATGATTGCTCCAACGCCTAGCGCAATTAATCCGCCACTCGTTAATGTTCGTTTCAGTGTATGTTCACCATTTTCATTTGCCTCAGCAATCAGTTTAGGAATCGATTTTTTAAATAGCATAGGATTAATTCTTTACGATTATTTAGCTTTTTAATTGTTTAATTAATGTCAAATATAAATGATATCAACGACAAAAGGGAAGATTGCGCTTCCCTTTTGTAATAAAATTTTGTCTAAAATATAAATCAAACGATTGTATAGCTATTAGTAAGCTGCTGTAAAGCGTTTGTTTATAAATTGTTTATTTTCGATCTCGTCAACGATGGCTACAGCAAGATCCTCAACAGATAGTCTCGAACGGCCTTCGTGATCAAATACTGGCGCGTCCAAGTCCGTGCGGTACTTACCGGTTCGTTTACCACCTGCCTGTGGATTCATCTCTATGGCAGGACTGATCATTGTCCATTCAAGTTGGTCTTCTTTACGAATGATGTCCAGGTAATCTGCGGCCGCCAGGGCCCCGGGTTTGATCTCTTTTGGAAATTCGGGTGAATCGACCAGACGATTGCCTTCAATTAACAAACTTCCCGCTCCACCGACGACAATAAAACGTTTCACGCCGGCATCTTTAACAGCCTGTTGAATGGTTAAAGCCCCCTTAGTAAAATCTTCGTAAAGATTGGGGTTGGTCCAACCAGCGTTAAATGCCGAAACAACGATATCTGTACCTGTCAAAGCGCTTACCAGTTGATCGTGGTTATTAATATCAACTGCTACTTTTGTTATGCTGTCATTCGATGGAATGCCTTCTGTATGGCGAGCGAGTGCAACGACTTCGTAATTCCGGTCAACCAATTCTTTGACAAGATGTGTTCCTACATATCCTGTGGATCCAATTACTGCTACTTTCATGTGTTTTTAATTAAATGTTTTACTAAAATCAGCAAGCGTCATTTTCTCCAAACGTACTACAATATCAGTGTCGACTTCCTGATAAAGATCTTGCAATTTGGCATTGATGTTTTTACCGACAATACAAGCCGGGTTTGGGGTATTGAATTTACCCGATAGCTCATTTTGTTTTGTGCTTTGATAAATGTCTGCAAGGGTGATGTGCTCTTTTTTATTGTTTATGCGAATTCCTCCACCTTTGCCCTCTTTACTGATTAATAAAGCGGCCGCTTTCAGGGAGGAAATTTCCTTGCGGACGACAACAGCGTTTACTTGGATACTTGAAGCGATGTATTCAGAGGAAAGCCATTGTCCGGACTCCTCCAATTGTGCTAGAACCATAATATGTAAAGCTGTTGCAAATCTCAAGTTGTGTAACATCCCGCTGCTGATTTTTTAATTTTGATAACACAAAAGTAATGGAAAAGGCTCTAAACTGAAATAAAAAATATTACAGTTTAGAGCCTTCTGACAATTACGTGATAAAAACACTTGTTTTTTATTTTTTCTCGTTAAATTTCTTGTAACTATCCATCACGTAGACCCGTAATGTTTCTTGGCTGCTATTTTGGATAAACTTATAAGAGGGTCTGAATCTTTCTTTAAATAAAGCCAGTTCGGATCCGTCAAGTGGTGTTACTTCTTTAATGAGGTTGTCCGTAAACTTGCGATCAACCGTTCTTTTTTCCAGTTCCGCGACAAGTAGTTTGTAATTTGAACGGGCCTGTTTTCCTTCCTTACTGAATATACGGCTTGGAGAGATCCGGATTCCGCCGCGGTTTTGGCTGGCATCCGAATATTTTCCGGCGACTTTCTCGCGTTGGATTTCAGCTGCAAGTCTACTATCGGTCATCCGTTCAACAACAACCTGATTCAATTCAATGGGCGTATTTATTCTGTTCAAATAGATTCTTCGCAAGCTCGAATCATATATAAATACCGTGTCCTGTTCGTATCCGGTTGCTTTAATCAAAAGTAGATCATTGATATTGGCATCAATAGCAAATGATCCATCCCTATTGGTCTGAACTTCTACTTTGCTCCGTAAATTCTGGATGTGTGCAGCCTCAATTTTTTCTCCGCTGACAAGCTCCATAATAATACCTTTGGTTTTTTCCTGTGCAAATAGCTGCCCGCTGATCAACATGATAAATAAGCAGCTTAGAATCGTTTGTGTGACTTTCATGGGGATAATATATATATACATAAATGAGCTTGTTACCTTCCGTTTTATTCGTCTAGCGCCATGAAACCATTATGAGCAATTTTTTGACGTGTTCATAATGGTCTCCTAACGTAGAATTTCTTTACCAAAAATAACGAATAGATTTTGAATTAACGCTCTAATTTGCCTTCCATGTATTATTATCCGGATTCTTGTCAGGCATGACATCGTCAGGATCCAACTGTACGGACTGCAAGGCTTCGTTTGTAGGGATTTTAAACTGCCAAACGTTATTTCTTTCCCAGACTTCCACAGGTAATTTTTTTCTTATTTTTTTGCCCGAAACTGTGGTTGCTTCAACGATAACTGGCATAGGCAATTTTTCCAGGTTTTCTACCGTGACCAACGCTCCTAACATAGGCTGATTGTTGACGTACGAAACGGATTTGATCGCCTGATCCATTTGCCAGTTATTGACAAACCATCCACGCCAAAACCAATTAAGGCTTTCTCCAGTTCCGTTTTCGATCGCTTTAAAGAAATCCTCGGGTGTTGGATGTTTGTAAGCCCATTCCTGAATATATTTTTTGAAGGCGTAATCGAAGCGTTCTTTGCCAATAATCTCATTACGCAATAATTTGAGCCCATAAGCCGGTTTGTAATAAACAAGGGCGCCGATATTGCGTTCCTTCATATTTTGTGGTGTACTCATGATCGGCTCGAGATTTTGCGATGTGAAAATATACGAACGACTGGCCTGCGGACGATGATACTCACCATTATTGAATTCTTGAGTTGCCAGTTCATTGATAAAGGTATTGAACCCTTCATCCATCCAGCCGTGCTCACGTTCGTTGGACGCTACAATCATAGGAAACCAGTTATGGCCAAATTCATGATTGGTGACTCCCCAAAGGGAACCTGCTTTGGCCTGATTGCCGCAGAAAGACAAGGCGGGATATTCCATGCCACCTACGTTGGAAGCAACATTTACGGCTACAGGATAGGGGTATTCAAACCAATTTTTGGAATAAATTTCGATGGCGGCTTTGGTATATTCTGTCGAACGTTCCCAGGCATTGTTGCTATTGCTTTCTACTGGATAGGCTGATAGGGCAAGTGCTTTTTTGCCGCTTGGTAGATTGATTTTAGCTCCATCTAATATAAAGGCGGTGGAGGAGGCCCAGGCAATATCCTGTGCATTATTGAGCTGATATTTCCAAGTTAAAGTCTTTTTGTTCGGCCTTGAACTTTTTGCTGTAACTTCTTCGGCTGAGCGAATCAATACCGTTTCATCACTACGTAGCGCAAGCTGATATCTTTTGAACTGGTCTGCCGTGAATACTTCCTGTGGATTTAAAAGTTCACCCCCCAGTACAACGATGTGGCTGGCTGGCGCGGTGATTTCGACCTGATAATTTCCGAATTCGCGGTAGAATTCTCCGGGCCCTGTATAAGGTAGCGTGTTCCAGCCTCTAATATCATCATATACACAGAGTCTGGGAAACCATTGTGCGATAGCATAGATTTTACCATTCTTAGTATCCAGGATGCCTGTACGGTCGGCACCATATTGGGGTACTATATATTGATAGGTGATCTTAAAGGTGATTTTTCCACCCTTACTTTTCAGTGCAGCCGGAAGTCGCAGTTGCATACGGGTATCATCTACGATATGCTCTATGGCTTTTCCATTGACATCGGTGACAGACTGAATCTGATAACCACCATCAAATTTTGAGTTCCCGTCGCCATATCGGCTATTAGTCAATGGGGAAATCAACTGGCCACGTCCATGTTGTGAAAACATATTTTGATCCAATTGCAACCAGAGGTAATCCATGTTGTCAGGACTATTGTTACTATAGGTAATCTCTACTGTGCCGGTTACCTGATCGTTTTGATCATTTAATGATGCCTGTATTTTGTAGTCCGCAGCATTTTGCCAATATCCAGGACCGGGTTTACCGGCCGCAGAGCGATAATCATTTCCATTATTCTTGAAAAACAACGGGGCAAAGGCTTGGGTATAACTATAGTTGGATGTTTTTTCCTGGGAAAAGGACGGAAAAGCATAGCCCAATGCAATAAGGCTGAAAGAAGCCAATGCAAGTCTTTTCATCATATCTGTTCGAATTAAATTACGTTTATTGGTTACAATATACAATCGTTAGTTTGTACTTACAAAAAAAAGCTCCTTTTTAGGGAGCTTGTAACAACTATTTTAAGTTGATTTTATAGTCGTCTTCACTGAATCCGAGCAGAATACTTTTACCATATTCAATCACTGGGCGCTTGATCATGCTTGTGTGTTCTTTAAGTACTTTATTGGCGCTACTGGCGTCGACAACCTGCGCTTGCTCTTCGATTGTCAATTTTTTCCAAGTTGTCCCTTTTTTGTTGACCAAAGACTGCCAGTCCACTTTTTTCTCCCATTCTTTAAGTTTTTCATCACTGACGCCTTCTTTTTTGAAGTCATGAAATTGAAAATCAATCTGATTTTCTTCTAACCATGTTAAGGCCTTCTTTACTGTGTTACAGTTTTTGATACCGTATACCTGTAGCATAATGATTCCAATATTGGTGAGCTCAAATTTAATCAATCCCTGATTTATTTACGGAAGTATCCCGTGTATTTTTTTAACAGAAGAAGCGATGTCCCTGTGGAACGAACTGATTTAATTCCGGCAGTAGACCGGGGCAGGTGTATCGCGATTCCAGCGTTTAGGGTAATAAACAAACTGATAGTGTATTTAGTACACTATAAAAATTAGGAAGTAATAATTATTTTTAATAATTTAGTAGCTTCAAGAGTTAATAAAGATTAAAATAAATCAATAACAGTAATATGAGCCTAAAAGATTTTAAAGGTGTATTGACGGGAGATCAAGTACAAGAGTTGTTTGAAGTTGCAAAGACGCATAAATTTGCTTTGCCTGCGGTAAACATTATCGGAACAAATTCTATCAATGCGGTAATGGAAACTGCTAAAGCAGTAAACTCTCCTGTAATTATTCAATTGTCAAACGGTGGTGCGCAATTCTATGCTGGTAAAACATTAAATAATGATAACTTGAAAGCCTGTGTATTGGGTGCGGTATCTGCAGCACAGCACGTACATTTATTGGCAGAACACTATGGTGTTGCCGTAATTTTGCACACGGATCACGCGGCTAAAAAACTTTTACCTTGGATCGACGGTTTATTGGATGCGGGTGAGAAATTCTTCGCACAACACGGTAAACCTTTGTTCTCTTCACATATGTTGGATCTATCTGAAGAACCGATCGAAGAAAATATCGAAATTTCTGCAAAATACCTAGCACGTATGAAACCATTGGGTATGACTGTAGAGATCGAATTGGGTGTTACGGGTGGAGAAGAAGATGGTGTTGACAACTCAGATGTGGACAGCTCTAAATTATACACACAACCAGAGGAAGTTGCTTATGCATACGAAGAATTGTCTAAAGTATCTGACAAATTTACTGTTGCAGCAGCATTCGGTAATGTACATGGCGTGTACAAACCGGGTAATGTAAAATTACAACCGGTCATCTTACATAATTCACAAGAGTATATCCGCGAAAAATACAAGCTTACTGCCGAAAAGCCAGTTAACTTTGTGTTCCACGGAGGTTCTGGTTCCTCACCTGAAGAAATTGCAGAAGCTATTTCTTATGGAGCGATCAAAATGAATATCGATACCGATATGCAATGGGCTTTCTGGGATGGTGTGAGAGGTTATGAAGCTAAAAATCACGATTATTTGCAAGGACAGATCGGAAATCCTGAAGGTACTGATTCTCCAAACAAAAAATATTACGACCCACGTGTATGGTTGCGTAAGGGTGAAGAAGCATTTGTTGCTCGCCTGAAAGAAGCATTTGCTGATCTGAATGCGGTAGATGTAAACAGCAAGTTGTAAGCAAAACGAAATATTAATAGCGGGGTGTCCTAATTTTTAGGACACCTTTTTTTTGTCAAAATAGGTTAAAAAGAAGTATGAGGATGATGATTGGCGTGTTTTTTGACGGCAGAAATACGGAATAAGTCAATATGCGCACATAGTCCCTGTAAACAAATTAAATGAAAATACAGCTGGAAAGGGCATATCAGGTAATCAAAAAACGGATAATATAACTATGAAATTTTTAGGAATCAGTGCGTTTCTTTTATTAATGACCCAAGTGGGATTTGGGCAGGCTAAACAAAATGTAGGGGATTTTAGTTCGGTAGTCGCGACAGATAAAATACAGGTAGAATTGATCAAGGCCAATGAGCCTCTGGTGACATTCGAAGGGCAGAACTACGAGAATGTGAAGGTGGTCAATACGAATGGTGCTTTAGCTTTAAAAATGAACACGCTAAATATGCTGCAGGGTGGCAATATCTCTGTGAAAGTTTACTACAAAAGTTTGAAAAATGTAGAAGCAAAAAAGGGAGCAAAGGTGTTTGCTACGTCAAACAATACTGTGTTGGCTGATCATCTCAAAGTCTACGCTTCCGAAGGTGGTCTTGTCGATCTGCACGCGGAAGCAAAAAGTGCTGAAGTGAAAGTAACCTCCGGTGCAACAATAGCACTTTATGGTAAAGCGGAAAAACAGGAGATTATCTCCAATTTTGGCGGCAAATATGAGGGGAAGGATTTTAAGACGACAACAACTACAGTTACTGTAAACGGGGGTGGAAAGGCTGAAGTCAATGCGGTGGATTCCATCGAAACAAAGACACGTGGTGGCGGTACGATAGATGTCTATGGCAAGCCTGAACAACGCGTTGAAAAGAAAATGGCAGGCGGAACAGTCAACTTTAAATAGTAAACTGTCTTGATTTTGTCAATTTTGACTCTTGTGAATTCGCGGTTAAAATGCTGAAAATTTAAGAAAATTAGAGTTAAAAGATCAAATAAAAGGTTTTAAGCTGTAAAGGACGTTAGCAGGTGTTTAACTTTTTTATTGAAAAGGTCAGATATTTTGTTTTTCTATCCTACACCCTTCTTCATTTGTGCTTAAAATACTTATTTTTGTGGGGGAATAATAAAAATAGTATTATGGCAAAGCGTAATTATGTTTCAAATTCTACGGAATCTACACGCATGTTCAAAAATGACTTTTTAGAGTCGTTGACGAAAGTGCACTGGAGCGTACCTTTGATTTTCTATGTACCCGTAGTTGTTTTCTTTTCATATAAAGCTCTGGTCTGGGGTGATGTTGATCTATTGACATATATTGGTTATTTTGTTTTTGGTTTGGCATTCTGGACAGCATTTGAATATGCATTACATCGTTGGGTATTTCATTTCCACCCGACATCGGAATGGGGGAAACGGATCGCTTTTATCTTTCACGGTGTACACCACGACTACCCTAGAGATCGGATGCGTTTGGTTATGCCACTTTCAGCCAGTATTCCGTTAGCGGCTTTGGTGTATTTTGGATTTACATTGTTCTTTTCGAATGAATTTATCTTAGCTTGCTTTTTCTCCGGATTTATGGTGGGTTATCTGATCTATGATGAGTGCCACTACGCCATGCATCACGCAAATTTTAAGAGCGGAATCTTCAAACGTATTAAGCAACATCACATGCTGCACCATTATTCAGATCCAGAAAAAGGATTCGGTGTGAGTTCGTCCTTATGGGATGAAATCTTGCGCTCGGGTTTTGAGGAAAAAGAACCAAAAAAAGAGTCTTCGACATTAAAAGAAGAAAAAGCATAACGCTTTTTATTAGATCGTATTAGAAAAAAAGCCTTTGAAATTTTTCCAAAGGTTTTTTTTGTGGCAATAATTCCTGCTGCTGAAAAAATAGGGGTGACAAAGCAAGAAAGAGCAGAATTTTTGAGTCGGTTAAAAAAGCAGTTATTCGAAGGAAGTGAAAATACAAAATTTACGCATCACTGAGCTAACAGATTATTTTCCATAAAACAAAATCTGCGATAATGTTATTGTATTTATGGTTAGTGCTGAAACAGAGGAGAATTTAGGTTTCATAATACGAAGCCTATATAGACATGGTTTAGCTGACTATTCTTTGAAAAAAATAAATCAGTAATGGCAAAATTATTTTTGGTCCGCCATGGACAGTCGCAATGGAACCTGGAGAACCGTTTCACAGGTTGGCAAAATATTGATATTACAGCTTTAGGACAACTGGAAGCACAAAAGGCAGGAAAAGCATTAGCGAAAGAATCAATTGATATCGCATTTACCTCCACATTAATCCGGGCGCAACATACCTTGCAGATTATTCTGGATGAAATCGGAAAGCCTGATATGCCAATTGTGATAAATGCCGCCTTGAACGAACGGAGCTATGGAAATCTGGAGGGTTTAAATAAAGATGAAACAGCTGTAAAATATGGGGTGGAGCAAGTACATATCTGGCGCAGATCTTTTGATGTCGCTCCCCCGGGAGGTGAAAGCTTAAAAGATACCTATGATCGAGTGATACCCTATTTTGAACATGATATCAAACCAGAATTGGAGGTTGGTAAAAATATACTAATAGTCGCACATGGTAACAGTCTAAGAGCATTGATCATGTATCTGGAGCATCTTTCGCCAGCACAGATACTGGAGCGGGAAATAGCGACCGGAGATCCCATTACTTATCAATGGGATCAGATAATACATTAAGATAACCGTTTTTTTATTAGAATGAATACTCTTAGGTAAGCCCAGTTGATCAGGCAAACAAGGCCCATGCTTTTGTTACAAGGAAACACACGATCAGGCCATAAAATACCGGTAATAAGGTTGCTACCGCTGTCCATTTACGGCTGCCTGTTTCTTTATAAATCGTGTATATTGTTGTACTGCATGGGTTATGCAATAAACTGAAGAGCATCAGATTTACGGCTGTTAGTGTTGTCCATCCTCCGGCATGTAATAGGGCCGAAACTTGGTTTGCGGACCCTTCAAACAATATACCTGACCCAGCACCGACGGTACTGTCGCCGACCGCGATCACCGTTAACATTAATATCGTCGGAATAACAATTTCATTGGCTGGGATAGCGACAATATAAGCGAGTAAAATAACGCCGTTCAGACCTATAAACAAACCCATTGGATCGAGTCCATGAATGAGCCATTGTGCTATACTCTGGTCACTGATATGAACGTTGCAAATCAACCATATAATCGCTCCGGCCGGAGCAGCAAAGACGATCGCTCGCCATAGGACGATCAAGGTACGGTCGATGAATGAGGTGTATACAGTTTGAAAAAATCTTGGTGGACGATAGGGTGGTAGTTCCAGCGTGAAGAAGGAGGATTCTCCTCTGAGCAAGGTTTTTGACAAGAGCCAGGACGTGAAAAATGTAAATGCAATGCCCAGTATTGCAATAAAAATAACCGCGAACATGGCGACAGATCCTGACCACTTCGCAGGAACCAAGACCCCAAGAAAAAGAGTTGCTATTAAAATCTGCGTCGGCCATCTTCCATTACATAGTGAAAAGTTATTGGTAATAATGGCAATCAACTTTTCACGGGGACTGTTAATGATCCTTGTCGCAACAACCCCCGCGGCATTACAGCCAAACCCCATACTCATGGTCAGTGCTTGTTTGCCATGTGCGCCGGCTTTTTTGAATATACGATCCAGATTGAATGCTACACGGGGGAGATAGCCAAAATCTTCCAATAAAGTAAATAATGGAAAAAAGATCGCCATGGGAGGCAACATGACGGCTATTACCCAGGCGGTAGCCAGATAGATCCCGTCAATTAGAAAACTACTTAACCAAACAGGGAAGTGAAGGTATATGGTCAGCTCCTTTAAAAAAGAATAAACGTGATCCAATAGCAGGTATGATAATAGCTGAGAGGGATAATTTGCTCCGGTAATCGTAAGCCAAAGAATAAACCCGAGAAGCAGGAACATAATTGGGAATCCCCAGATTCGGTGCGTGACAATATGATCTATACTGCGATCCAGGCGAAATGACCGATTGTCGGAGTCAGTAGAAACATGTTCTTTTACGAGCTGACTGGCTTTAGCATAAATCGCTTCAACCAGATCATTTCGATAATGATCTCCAAGTTTGACCCGATATTCGTTTGCGCTATGCAAGAGGGGAGATAAATTTTCATTGTTAATGGAAGGGGACAACCGTCCTTTTTGTAATGCATTAATAATATTTTTATCTTCTTCAATCAATCGCATGGCCAGCCAATTAACATTGGACAGGTTGTTATCCAGTATATGTAAACGTTTTGCGATAGCCGCGACAGCCGTGCCAGTCTGTTTCGCCAGTTGGAAAGATATTGTTTTTGCTGGTTGAAAGCTGCCGTCTGCTACCTGATGGATGGCTGCTAACAGATCCGAAAGTCCTTCTTTGGTACGGGCACTGGTAGCGATAACGGGAATGCCAAGGTCCTTGGATAGGGTTCGTAGGTCAATTTCTATGTAATGACGTCGTGCCTCATCAATCAAATTGATGCAGAGGACCGCTTTATTGCTGATTTCGAGTATTTGTAGTACCAAACTGAAATTTCGTTGGAGCCTGCTGGCATCAAGGACTATGACTGTGACATCCGGTCTCCCGAATAAAATAAAATCACGGGCAACCTCCTCATCCTCGGATGTCGAGAGTAGGGAATAAGTGCCCGGAAGGTCAATGATTTTAAATTTTTCGCCTTGGTGTGAGTAGCTCCCTTCTGCTCGGTTAACTGTTTTGCCCGGCCAGTTTCCGGTATGTTGTTTTAGCCCGGTCAGTGCATTGAAAATAGAACTTTTTCCTGTATTTGGGTTTCCGGCCAAGGCAATCGTGTAAGCAGAATTTTCCGCATGCGCTCCCCATTGTTTCAGTTTTGACGTTGGATTTAGCTGACAGGTGTCGCAGGCAGTATGTTTTTTCATCATCGTCTATTTATGGGTGATCAATATCTGTAAGGCATCTTCCCGACGCAAAGAAATTAGCGTTCCGTGTATATTGTAGGCGATCGGATCGCCCAAAGGGCTTATATTTTGCACAGTTATTTCGGTGCCCCTGACAAACCCCAGGTCAAGCAAGCGTTGTCGAATTTCTTGACCGCAGTCCATTGTTATACCGTGGATGTTTGCGCGCTCGTCTTTTTTTAAAAATCCCAATGGTATAGTTTGTTTGTTTTTCAATGCTTATTTTATTTTTAGTTTTACTAAATTATAAAATTAGATTATACTAACAAAATATTCCGTGACAAATTTGATCTAGCATTGTTCCTGTACGCTTGTACAGATTTATTTTTTTGACATAGATGGCAGTGGAGTCATGGATGCTGGCTCCAGCAAATAGGATGATGTTGAGTAAAAATAGCAGTTAGCTATTTTTTAAGAAATAGGGCGTACAAGTAAGGTTGCTGTTACTTTGCTACTGAGTACTTCTGCCGACCGGCTGTCATAACTAACTGTGATACTGCGGTCAAATGGTTCGATAGCGTGAATCGTTAATGTTGTGCCCAATTCGAGGTTTTTAGAGTTTAGGTATTGTAACAATTCTTTGGAGGAAGGCTGTACCGCCATTAATGTGACCACATTGCCAATTTTACAGGTGTCAAGGAAGATATAGTTCTCCGAACGCATTACACCATTATGGTCAGGGATTGGTGAGCCGTGTGGGTCTACCGTAGGATATCCTAATAACTGATCCATTTTGGTGAAAAATTCAGGCGAATGGATATGCTCGATCTGTTCGGCAATCTGGTGAACTTCATCCCATGCAAACCCCATTTTTTCAACTAGATACATTTCCGTGAGTCGATGTTTTCGTATAATAAGTGCAGCTTCTTTTTTGCCTTCTTCTGTCAATTTGAGGGGTTTATAACTCTCATAATGGACAAAGCCCTTTTCTGACAGTTTTTTCATCATGCTATTGACCGTTGGCATTTTAATGTCCAGTCGTTTACTGATTTCGTTGACAGTAGCCTCACCTTTTAGGTATGTCAGATTATATAACGCTTTTAGATAGTTCTCTTCAGTCTGTGATATCATAACGCAAATTTACCAAATATTAGTGTTGTCTAATAGTAAAGTTAGAAATTATTTTGTTAGTATAATCTAACTTGTTAGATTTGCAATTCTAAATTTATATTTAATCAAAATAAAACAATCATGACGGGATTCAGAATTCTCTTAGCAACAGCTTTAATGCTGATAGTATTTATTTCCTTTGGGCAAACAGGTCGGGTAACGGGTAAGATTTATGACGGTAATGGGCTCCCGTTGAAATCGGTATCCGTGGTGATTCCTGCACTAAAGATGGGTACGAAGTCCAACAATCTTGGACAATTTACATTGGAAAAGATTCCCTATGGTACTTGGGGAGTGGAAGTCAAACATATCGGTTTTAATGTCTATTGTGATTCGATTCGGATCGACAGGGTTACTGTGGCCAGGGACATCCGCTTAGACGGTTCCATTTTTTTACTGGATGAAATTGTGGTCACGGGCACAAAAACATTCAAACGAAAAACGGAGAGTCCGGTAATTGTCAATATATTGGATAGTAAAACCTTGGACAATCTACAGGTATGTAATCTTTCTGAAGGGTTGAAGTTTCAGCCGGGCCTGCGGGTGGAAACAGATTGTCAGACCTGTAATTATACACAGCTGCGGATGAATGGGTTACAGGGCGGGTACGCACAGATATTGATTAATGGAAGGCCTATATTTAGCCCTCTGATGGGGCTTTATGGTATGGAGCAACTTCCTGTCAATATGATCGAAAAGATTGAAGTCGTCCGTGGTGGTGGTTCCTCGCTGTATGGTTCAAGTGCGATAGGGGGGACTGTGAATGTAATTACCAAATTGCCGAAACAAAGCGGTTATGAAATCAATTCTTTTTACCAAAGTATCAATGGAAAGGCAAACGATTTTAACCTCGGTGGAAATGCAACTTTGGTCAACGAAAAAGGCAATTCGGGGACATCTTTTTTCTTCAATAAACGGGATCGGAGTTTTTACGATGCAAATGGGGATAATTTCTCCGAAATCCCTAAAATTGAAAATACCTCACTTGGCATTAATTCATTCTATCGGTTTTCGGACAATCAAAAACTGGAAGTCTCCTTAAGCAATCTGAATGAATATAGATATGGGGGTGAGATGACGAAAAAACCGGCATACCTTACGCTTCAGTCGGAGGAACGTGTCCATAAAATATGGATGGGGAGTGCTGATTATCAGATTAATTTTAATCAAGATAAATCTTCACTGATCTTTTATACAGCTTTTCAAAATACCAATAGAAAACATTATACCGGAATATTTCCGGATAGTCCGGAAGAAATCGAAAATCATCTCAAAAACCCGCCTTATGGCGATTCAAAGACAACCACATTGCAGGGCGGTTTTCAATTGAACCACGAGATCAGCAATTTTTTGAACCATCGGAATGTGCTGACCGTCGGAACGGAATATGTGTCTGACAAGGTTTACGATGAAATTCCGAGTTATAACTATTTGGTCGATCAGCATACGAAAGATTGGGGAAGCTTTTTTCAGAGTGACTGGGACTTTGCGGACAAATTTAACCTGTTATCCGGTGTTCGGGTGGATAAGCATAATCTATTAGACAAAGCGATCGTCAGTCCGCGTGTGGCACTTTTATATAAGCATGCGCCCAATGCGCAGTTCCGTTTAAGTTATGGAACAGGTTTTCGGGCACCACAGGCATTTGATACAGATCTTCATATCGCCTTCGCTGGTGGTGGAGTCTCACGTGTTCAATTAGCTCCTGATCTTCGGGAAGAGCGATCAAAGAGCTTCAGTGGCTCCTTAAACTACGACAAAGCTACGGAAAAATGGATTGCGGGTTTTACATTGGAAGGATTCTATACGCATCTGAAAGATGCCTTTGTACTCGAGGAAATCGGTACGGACGAGTTTGGTAAGGTGTTTGAAAAACGCAATGGAAATAACACGAAGGTAGCAGGGACTACATTGGAATTGCGCGCCAATTATACTAAAAAGGTACAACTGGAGACAGGCTTTACTTTGCAACAGAGCAAATATGAAAATCCTGTGTCTTATCTGGAAGGTGTTGAAGCGATAAAATCATTCTTGAGAACACCAGATGACTATGGTTTTGCAAACCTGAATATTACACCTAATAAGCGCTGGACGGTCAATCTGAACTATGTGTACACAGGTAAAATGAAGATCGCGCATGCTGGCGGTGCAGACAATTTTCCGGAAGATCAAATGGTTCATACAAAAGCATTCTCAGAGGTAAATAGTAAAGTGTCGCATACTTTTAGTCTGTCAAAATTTAAAAATATGATCGAAGTCTATGCTGGGGTGAAGAATATTTTTAATGCTTACCAACATGACTTTGATACAGGTAAAAATCGGGATAGCAATTACATTTATGGTCCTAATATGCCCCGAACTTTCTTTGTTGGATTAAAGATAAAGACCCCCTAAGTAAATTGACAAGTGCATTATACCGGATTTGTGCTAAATATTTCAATCTTGTTACGCTTAGAGAAATATTTTTATACTAATTTGGTGCTACCTCAGTAGAGCAATTATTAATAGCAAGATGCAAAAGAAAATACTATTTTTTTTACTGATTTTAACCAGTTTCGTTGTGCCGTCCTATGCCCAGAACTCATCGGTGAACCAGCTTGCCAATGCATTTTTAGATACTGTCGAGCGGCATGCTTATCGTGGATCGTTGATCAAATGGGATTCTATCCGGCCAGTTTTTATTGAAGAGACAAGGACAATATCGGATATTAATTCATTGGAACCTCATTTTAAAAAAATCTTAAGTAAATTGAAGGATGGTCATTCCGGACTTTTTTTTGAGAAAGCTGATCAAGATAAGGCGGCTGAACAGGAGTTATTTGAGAATCCCAGAGATCATTACTTTCGACCAGCTTCGTAAGGCTGTAAAAGAAGCAATTCCAGTGTATATACAATGGGCTACTGACTATCTGAAAAAACAAAGGCTATAAAAGATATGTCTTGTTGTGTTATTATTTCAAATGGACGAGGAAAGTAAAGCACCTGCTGGGCTTTCGACGAATAATTCTGTAAGATTAAACTGTTTATAAAGAGCCCGATATAGCCATATGGCCAATTTAGAGGACCGAGGATCAAGGGTACGTGGAACCAGTACGGGAAGTTCTGATATTTAAAATAATACAGAGAAGACAAAATACTATAGGAAGAATGCGGTATTGAGACGCGAGAATAGTAAAACAAAAATCCTGCTGGGAAATATCTTCAGCAGGATTTTGTGTTTCCGGATATATTTTTTTTATTTCAATACAAATTTGAAACCTAATGAGAAACGGGATGGTTCAAAGTTAGAACCATGTGATAAGTTCCACCATGGTTTCCAGTCAAAATGCATTGCCAATGGTGCTGAAGGAATTCTGAACTCCAGGCCCAATGCTGGACGGATAGCAAAAAAAGTTTCGGTATCACCATCTTTCCAGTGGTAGTCATCGTCCCAGTAGCCGTGCCATTTGCCATAGTCAACAAAAGACACTTGTGGTCCTACACCGACATACCACGACAAACCACGTGTTCCAGCGATACGTTGGTTGTAGGAATAATCTACTCCGACAACCGTGATGTTGTCGCCAAATAATACCTGTGCATTTCCGGCATCATTGCCGCCAAAATTGTGTTTGATCTGTGGGCCGTATAATGTTGGGCCATCACCGACGTCAATGCCAAGGCCAAGAGCTGTACGGTAAGGAGTTTGTGCGTTTGCCTGTTGGTTAACGGCAAATACAAGTGCAAAAAGTGTCAGAAAAGGTAGAAGTACTTTCTTCATGATATTTTAAAAAATGTTAGCGTTAAGTTTTCGAATTGAAAACTTTCGCTGTTTAAACAAATACTCTGCCAATAATGATTATTTGTAGTTTTTTGGCTACTTTTATTTGTTAACTTTTTTATTTTAAGTGTATTATTTTTTTTACTTCATCTTGGGCCTTGATGATGATGATTTCTTAGCTCGGTATTTATATAGAAATCTAATGCTTATGGATTCAAACTCAAATTGCCGAAACGATATCTGCGGGAGCGTTGTTTATCTTATACATACATGGCGGTTTAACCTATTTAAAAATAGGTGCATGGCAGTAAAAAATCAAATATTTTTAAGATGGAACATATTCAAATCAATAGGAAAAAAATAGAGCAATGGCTTGCGGAGGGCTATGACGTGCTGCAAGAAGGGAAGCTTTTAAAAGTTGAAGGCGACCTGCCCGAGTTTTTGGAACAATTTGATGACGAAGCTGAGCCAAAGACTTACTTGCTAAAAGAATTGGTCACATGGCCTGAAGAAGAGCTTAAAAAACTGTAAGGAAATATGGAACAAATGAAAATAGCATCGGAAAAGATCGTTCCGATAGATTTTGATGCGGAGGAACTACCCGTAGAAATCAGGGAATTGCGCCCCGTGGTTTTCAGAGAGGAAACATCGTATTGGTGCTTATTGGGGCCAGATCCACATCGGGGAATTTTTGGAAACGGCGAATCAGTAGCCGATGCACTGGAGGATTGGTTGGTAAACCTTAGGAAGCGTTTAAAACAGTCGGATGAAAACGACGAAGTACTAAACTATATCCGAGATAGCCTAAATGCATCTAATCGCGATGTTTGGTAAACTCATTTTTCGTGTTGTATATATTTAAAAAATACCAGTGGTTAGCGCTTATTATTTTTAACAATTATATTAAGCTTCGGGGATTGAGCGGTGTTTTTTTATTAGGAATGGTTCAGTTTGACACGAGTAGTAATTTACTGCACAAATTTAGAACTTATCCCCCTTTTTTTGATATAAAAATTTAACGCTCTACCTGCCTCGATCGGACGATTAGTACTCAGTATATCTGCGCCACGTTCTATAAAGCTGGCATACAGCTGAAATCCTTTCTTTGCAGCTTGTCTGTCGAGATTCCCCTGCGTGCCCAGAATACACATGATCCCATGATCATGCAGTACTTTGGTCAGCTGCGGATCAGCTTCCCGTGTACCGACGAAGGCCAGTAACTTATTGTCTGGAATATCTTTTTCGTTGAGACGGGCGATATCCGCTAGATTCTTCACTGAGGCAGATATCATCAGATCCCCGGCAAGATTGTGTACTTTTCCGGCCTGACCGGCACTATAAGTAATGATAACAACACTGGATTCGGCACGCTGTTTACGAATGACATTGATTACGGATTCGTAAGGTACCTCATTTTTAATATCCAGCGTGAAAATAACCTTACCTTTTCCCCAGGCGAGAGCTTCATCAAGTGTCGGGATTTTGTAAGGTGTTATTTTCTTGTCGTTGTCTACCAGACGCAGTTTTTTGAGCTCGGCCAATGTACGTTCACTAACAGATCCCCGCCCTGTTGTCGTGCGGTTTAGGGTATTGTCATGCATGAGTACCAGTGCCGAATCTTTGCTTAATCTGACATCGCACTCCACAATAACAGGCTGCAGACTGGCATTGTATGCAAAGGTTTCCAAAGCATTTTCCGGATAGCCAGAGGTAGGCCCGCCACGGTGCAGACTGACCAACGGATAGCGGTTGTCATCATAGGTCAGAAACTGATAAAGATCCTCTACTGTTGCCAGCTGAATGCGCTTGCCTACAGGTAAGCCATCTGTATCACCGCTATGGCGAAAACAGCTGCAAACCGCTACACAGGTCAGGAATAAAACGAAGCAATACAGGCGTATTTTCATTATTAACTATTGTGCGATTATAAATTATGCTGATTGATCAGGGCAACTAACGTTTCTACCGTGGTATTGAGCTGATCTATTGTTAGATGAGCCCGGGTATAGTAAGGCTCGCGTTCCGTTAATTTCTCTTCAATAAAAGCCCGGAGTTCTTCCGGGGATTTTCCGATCAGAATAGGTCTTTTATGTAATTTTGACTGCGACAGGCGGTCAAATAAAGCTTTTGGGCTCATTTGTAGATAGACCGCATAGCCATTGGCTTTGATCCAATCCATGTTGTCAAAAAAACAAGGGGCACCGCCCCCTGTGGAGATGACGGCGTAGCTGTCCGCAAATTTACGCAACTGTTCGCGCTCCAGTTTTCGGAATTCTTCTTCACCATGTTGGCCGAAATATTCAGTAATGCTCATGCCGATCTGTTTCACAATCTCCTCGTCGGTATCGATAAAAGGTAAATCTAATTTGCTGGCCAGCTTTTTTCCCAGAGTGGTCTTTCCGCTGCCCATATAGCCAATCAAAAATATAGGTTTAGGCATATTGTATTATTTGTCCTTACTTAAAAAATTATCTTCAATCGTCTTTGCATCCGGGAAATTATTGTAATGCCATTTGCCCATTACATCCCCCCCCTTTAATAGGAGCACACCCGGATTGGCCCGGACCATACTTTTCAATGGAATTAAATCCGCATAATAGATTTCTGCAATCAATTGCATCTTGTCACTCAGGTATTGTGCATCTTTGGAAGCAGAGGCCGTCAGCAGGACAACACGAAGACCATTGTAATCTTTGGTCATCTGTGTCACCGTCTGATTGATTTTTTGGATGGCATCTATATTGGTCGATGAAAGGTCCTTGGCGACGATGATAATGTTATAATAAGGGTTGGCGATGATCTCCTGTGTATGATCGGCACCGTCTGCATCAGT
The DNA here is from genome assembly GCF_003071065.1 of Sphingobacterium athyrii. Classification (GTDB taxonomy): domain Bacteria; phylum Bacteroidota; class Bacteroidia; order Sphingobacteriales; family Sphingobacteriaceae; genus Sphingobacterium; species Sphingobacterium athyrii. The sequence continues at coordinate 48,404 of NZ_QCXX01000009.1, forward strand.
AATCAAGAGGTCGGGAATAGGGATGTCATATCCTTTTTTGACAAGTTTACTTTCGGGTTCGCCGATGATCTCCCAAGACTCATCCTCCCAGAGTTTATCTGCCATATACACTTTGTCATTCACTTTCTTGGTCTCGCCGGTCTTCTTGTTTTTCATGGTATAGAGCTGCTCAAAAACATCGCCTTGTTTCCCTTCGGGAAGGACCATCAGGGACGGTAAATTATTGCCGATTTTATAAGGTAAGAAATCAATAAAAGGGAGATAACTTACCGTATAGATACCAATTCCCAATGAAATAATGGCGGTAATCAATGTGACGACAAATTGATTGCCGGAGCCTTTAATAATGGACCGGATCTGTTTGCGATTAAAAAAGATGATCAGGATCAAGGCCAATAACACCAGATCTTTGGAAAAAGATTGCCAAGGGGTCAGTGGAATGGCATCGCCAAAACAACCGCAGGAAGTAACGACTTCGAAAAATGCGGAATAGAATGTCAGAAAGGTGAAAAATAGGATCAACAGCAGTAAGCCCCAAGCCACCAGATTGGCGTAGACACCAAACAACAATAAGGCCCCCAAAAGAATTTCGAAGCCACAGATCACCACGGCCATGGCCGTAGCATATTCATTGAAAGCAGTCAGGTGGAACACTTCGAAATATTCCTGCAATTTATAGCCAAAGCCGGTAGGGTCGTTGGCTTTGATAAATCCGGAGAAAATAAAAAGAAGTCCAGTGAAAATGCGGCAAAAACCTAAAAGGTAATTTGTTTTTGTTGTTTGTTGTGCTGTCATCATCCGATTATTGTTGTGCGAGTCCTAACTTAATTAACGCAAAAACTGCGTAGTTGAGCATATCCTGATAATTGGCATGAATGCCTTCTGAAACGATGGTCTGTCCGTCATTATCTTCGATCTGTTTGACGCGGTGGATTTTCATTAAGATCAGATCTGTCATCGAAGAAACGCGCATATCACGCCATGCCTCACCGTAATCATGATTTTTGGCTAGCATGAGGTCCCTTGTTTCGGTTACCTTTTCGGTGTATTTTTGATTGACAAAGGCAGGGTCGAGGTTTTCCTCTCCATCTTCACCAAGATCAATTTGGATCATGGCCATGATGCAATAATTAATGATGCCGATATATTCATCCACGACACCTTCACCAACTTTAGATACTTTTTTGACTTCGAGGGTACGAATACGTTGTGCCTTAATATAAATCTGGTCGGTGATGGAGGATAGGCGCATAATCCGCCATGCCGTACCATAATCTTTTGTTTTTTTAATAAATAAATCTTGGCAGTGCTTGATCACACTGTTATATTCTTGAATAGTATCCATATCGTTTTTGAAAAGAACTTGATGAGACAAGTCGAGATTATATGACAAATATAATTAGAAAATAGTACTTCTAATGGTCAAATGAATGTACAATTTGTGCTATTTTGCTAAAAAATAAATAAATATTTGAGATATTTCCACGAATAAAAGGTTCGACGGTTGCGGGATAACAATAAATTTGTACAGGGTATGACGAACAAACTTATAAATAAAGTTAACTTTATCTTAGTTTGATATCATGTCCGGCGTAGACGGTCAACTTTGAACAGAAAGAAAAAAGAAATTCATGAATTTTCAACAACCTATCATTCGCGAGGTAGAGATTATCCGATATGTTCAACCATTTCGGGAAGGTGGATCTTTGCCTGCGCTGGTCGATGCAGACGATGGCTTTAGTTATGTCATTAAATTTAGAGGAGCAGGACAGGGCCGTAAGGCACTCATTGCTGAACTTATCGGTGGAGAGTTGGCCAGGCTTTTAAAATTAAGAGTTCCCGAAATTGTCTTTGCACATCTTGATGAATCTTTCGGGCGCTCGGAACCGGATGAGGAAATACAGGATCTGCTCAAATTTAGTGTGGGGAAAAATCTCGGGCTTCATTTTTTGAGTGGGGCGATTACTTTTGATGCCAATGTTGACGTGATCGGCGCAGAAGAGGCTTCAAAAATTGTGTGGCTTGATGCTTTACTGATGAATGTGGACCGTACGGTACGGAACACCAATATGCTGATCTGGCATAAAGAATTATGGCTGATCGACCACGGGGCATCCTTGTATTTTCACCACAGCTGGGACAATTGGGAAGAGCAATCGGTCAAACCCTTTGTACAGATGAAAGACCATGTGTTGTTAAAAAATGCGAGTATTGTCGAAAAAATAGATGCTGAATTCAGTTCTATTTTTACGGAAGATGTTTTTCGTAAAGTATTGGCTGTTGTTCCGGACGAATGGTTAGCAGATTCCGAACGCGAACTGTCTGCGGCAGATGCCAGAGAAGTGTATGTTTCCTTCCTAAAACAACGTGTGGCGAATTCGTCAATTTTTGTAAAACAGATAGAAGATGCCAGAAAAAACCTTATATGAATATGCTGTGGTACGATTGGTACCACGTGTAGAGCGTGAGGAATTTATCAATGTCGGTATTGCGCTCTATTGCCGTAAATATCGTTTTGCCAAGATGGTTTACGCCATAGATGAGCAGAAGGTAAGGGCACTCTGTCCAAAAATTGAACTGGAACTTATTGAAAACCATTTGTCTTCCTTTCAACGAATATGCAATGGAGATAAAGATGCCGGAAAGCTGGCTGCCCTGGATATCACTGAGCGTTTTCGTTGGCTTACTGCCAAACGGAGTACGGTCATCCAATGCTCAGCTTCGCATCCCGGACTATGTGAAGATCCCGAAGCAACATTACAAAACCTGTTTGAGCGCTTAGTACTTTAAGAGGCATAAACAGGTTTCGAAATTGGGACTTGCACTAATGAGATGAAGAAATGACGTTGATGATACAGCAATGAGAAATCTTTAGTTGTCCTAAAATTCAAATAAAATTGATTTAATCACATAGTTAAGTGGTAATAAGGCTTAATCTATCAATATTGTATAGTATCTTTGTTTAAGAATAAAGCTCTTGCAGATCAAAGAGGAACATTAAATTTGTATGTTTCTCCAGAATTCTATACGATAGAAACTTGAGCTAAGATTGTTTTAATATTTACTTTTGAAGATGCATGATTTTTATCAACATATCTACGAACAGCAATTAGCTGTTTTAGAAATGCCTTCCAATAAGAAGATCTGCGGCTGGGCTACCAAAATTCTGGATGTGCTTTTTCCAGAGCGAAATTCGGGCGAGATGAAATCGGTGGACGATGTAAAGCTTGCTTTTGGACAATTTGAACTGGAGCTGGAACAGCTCCTAAGTAAATCAAAAGCCTGTGGTCATTGCAATCATGCGCAAGTAGCTCATCAGTTTTTTGAACGTATTCCAGCGTTGTATGAACTCATGTGCCAGGATGCTGATGCATTGATGGATGGGGATCCGGCGGCACAGAACAAGCGCGAGGTCGTACGCACTTATCCCGGTTTTTTTGCGATCTGTATTTTCCGGATGGCAAATGAGTTACATCGTCTGGGGGTCCCTCTGATCCCACGGATATTGACAGAGCATGCGCATTCCAAGACAGGAATTGATATTCATCCGGGAGCGACTATCGGTCATCATCTCCACATAGATCATGGAACCGGGCTGGTGATCGGGGAAACCTGTACAATCGGAAACTACGTTAAACTCTATCAGGGGGTAACGCTGGGCGCTTTGAGTGTGGATAAGGTGTTGTCAAATGTTAAACGTCATCCGACGATCGAAGACCACGTTATTATTTACTCAGGAGCAACTATTTTGGGTGGTGAAACACGTATAGGTCATCATTCGGTCATCGGAGGTAATGTTTGGCTGACAAGTTCAGTGGAGCCATATACGACCGTATATCATCAGGCGACCGCAAAATTTATTGATTCAAAACCAATCATATAGATACATTATGGGAAATATTATAGATACCATCGGAAACACACCATTGGTGGAGATCACCCAATTTCATACAAATCCAAAAGTACGGATCTTTGCAAAGATGGAAGGGAATAACCCTGCTGGCTCTGTCAAGGACCGTGCAGCTTTAAATATGATCCGTTCGGCCATGGAGCGTGGTGAGATTTCGAAAGAAAGTAAGCTTATTGAGGCAACCAGTGGGAATACGGGGATTGCCTTGGCCATGATTGCCGGGATATATGGTTTGAATCTTGAATTGGTCATGCCTGCGTCCTCCACCCGTGAGCGTACGTTGACCATGGAAGCTTTCGGTGCCAAGGTTACGCTTCTGGAATCAATGGAGATATGCCGCGATTACGCCGAGGCAAAAGCAGCAAATGAAGGTTATTTTATTTTAAATCAATTTGCCAATCCTGATAATTACAAAGCGCATATCAAAACGACAGGACCTGAAATCTGGCGTGACACAGATGGGAAAATCACCCATTTCGTCAGTGCAATGGGAACAACCGGAACGATTATGGGAAATTCCATTTACCTCAAAGAAAAAAATCCGGCGATACAGATTGTCGGTTGTCAGCCTACCCCCGAGTCCTCCATCCCCGGAATCAGACGCTGGCCAGAAGCTTACCTACCGAAAATATTTGATCCGAGCCGCGTGGATCGTGTCATTGATATTTCACAACAGGAAGCAACCGAACTGGCGCGTGAACTGGTGAAACGGGAAGGGGTTTTTGCAGGCATGAGTACAGGCGGAGCATTTGCCGGCGCCCTGAAAATTGCCGATGAAATTGAAGAAGGTGTCATTGTTTTTATTGCATGTGATCGAGGAGACCGCTACTTGAGTTCAGACTTGTTCGGTTAGTCCATTGTGGCGCAGCAAACTCGTGTATAAATTATTGCGCCTGTCATCGTTATACTCCGTTTTCGTGTAATAATGACAGGCATCTTTTTTTATTCTTTCTTGTCGTATCTAATCGTCTCAACGGATATTTCCCCTTTATTTGTCGTGTAGTTTTCCATTGGACAGCATAGCTTCAATAAAGTGTCATCTGCTCAGTCTGCCTGTGTCCGATACAGCAACTGCTTTAGTATCAGTATTATGCTTTTTAGGTCAGACGTTTAACGCTAATCACCCTGTCCGAACGTTAGCAAATTATGATCTGGATCCAATATGGAAAATTCACGCTGACCCCAAGGTTTTGTCTCCAGTTTGCCATTCGGATGGATGGCAATGTTGCGTGCTAAAAAAGATTGATAGAGTGCATCAATATCATCGGTGCGGATATAGATCATGCCATAATTTTCTTCGGGAGGCAATTCCCTGAATTCAAAAAAATGAATCTCGATCTGATCTTTTTTGATCATCAGATAGCCTTCATAATCTTCAGTGCCGCAAGGCATGAACCCTAGCTGGCCTACGTAAAAATCAATTGTGACAGCTTTGTCGCGCATCGGTAGTTTGGGGTGTATCGTATTTAGTCTCATTGTTTATTTACTGTTTTTTTGAATCCTACTGAAATATAAGGGTTTATTTTTATTCTTTATGCCTAGCTTATACCTATTATCTTTCCGGTTGAGCAAACATAGTGCAATACGGCTCTGGACGACCATCCATTAACGCAATTAATCCGGCCCTCATATAATCATATTTAAAGGCTGATTCTTCCATATATTCTATTTATATAATTTTTAGTTATGACTCATTAGTTTTTATAGTTTTATTCATGAGCAAAAGTTATTCAATTTTGTGCAAGATCAAAGAAAGTTACCATGTATAAAAAGATAAACTTTACGATGCGATACAAGCATATGCTCAATAAAAAGATCTCCATCCGGGAAATCATCTTCACCCTCTTGCTTATCCTATGTCTGACACCGATCATATCTGCTCCTTTGGCGCTGCTGCTAGGTATTATTGTTGCCCAATGGATCGGACATCCCTTTTTGGCTGTTAATCATAGAGTCACGCAGATGTTGTTACAGTTCTCCGTTGTCGGCTTGGGCTTTGGTATGCATATTGATAGTGCTATTCAGACGGGTAAAGACGGTTTTTTGCTAACTGTTATTTCTATTATCGGGACATTGTTGCTGGGTTATGCATTGGCTAAATTGTTAAGACTAGAAAAAATGACCGCTTATCTCATCACCGTAGGAACAGCTATTTGCGGCGGGAGTGCCATTGCTGCGGTTTCACCCACAGTGAAGGCGAATGAAAAGCAGATCAGTGTAGCGTTGGGAACCATCTTTATCTTAAATGCTGTTGCCCTATTTGTATTTCCGGTCATCGGTACTGTCCTGGATCTCTCGCAGACACAATTTGGACTTTGGTGCGCGGTTGCGATACAGGATACGAGTTCCGTGATCGGTGCGGCAAGTAAGTATGGCATCGAGGCGCTGCAGGTGGCGACTACCGTTAAATTAACACGGGCATTATGGATAATTCCAATTTCGTTGCTGAGCGCCCTCGCCTTTAAGACCAAGGGGACGCGTATCAAGATTCCTTATTTTATCGGGTTATTTATATTGGCTATTATCCTGAATAGCTATATTCCATTTTTTCGGGGTGTGGGAATATATGTCGTTCAGATTGCTAAAGCCGGACTTACCTTGACACTCTTTCTGATCGGATCCAGTCTGTCTAGAGATGTGTTGCTGTCGGTAGGTTATAAGGCGATCTTGCAGGGACTGGTATTGTGGTTGAGCCTCGCCGTCCCCGTATTGCTTTATATTTATTTTTGTCTGTAGAAATATGGTGCGTGTCGAATAGCAATAGAAAACCTGCTTTAATAGTGTTGAGGCTGGTATTTCAGTAAAACCATATCTTTTAACAATTGACCATTTTCATAGATGGGCTGTTCGTAATTTTCGATAAAAAAATTCGGACGGATACCATATTTAACAAAACCATTGCGCTCATAGAATCTGATCTGATCCAGACCACAATCGGCCGTTCCAACAATCAGATTTAGATATTGTGCAGAATAAGTTTGTTGGATATGACGTAATATTTTACTGCCAAGCCCCCTGTTTTGGTGCGCGACAGCGACGGCGATATTTTTGATTTCCAGGGTTTTGCTATCGATGGGATACAAACAAAACACAGCAATGGGTTGCTGCTGTTCCTCGACAACAAACACAGTGGAATCAAAAAGATACTTATTGATCGCGGCGACTGTCTCATCTGCTAGAAGTAACAAATCATAAGGATAATCCTTATGATTTGTGATCTGTTTTATTTCTAAATCAGCTAACATACAAATAGCCTGTCTAAATCCATTAAAAAGGATGTTGTTCTGATTGACTTAATTGAAGTGGTATAAAAAGATGACATCCCCCACATAGGCCGGTTTGGCGCTATCTTTAATTTTTAAGGTTGCCTCAATAGTTACTTTGATAACTCCTCTGAGGTTGGCAACAGATTTAACATGAGTATGTAATTGTACTTCATTATCGACCAGCACAGGTTGCGCAAAACGCAGATTTTCGATACCGTAGTTGATTTCCATTTTGACATTCCGTACTTCGGCAATCTGCTTCCACAAATAAGGAATAAGTGATAATGTCAGATAACCGTGTGCAATGGTTGATTTAAACGGACTCTCTGTTTTCGCTCTTTCGCTGTCGAGGTGAATCCATTGGTGGTCTAATGTTGCATCTGCAAACTGGTTGATCTGTTTTTGGTCGATTGTGTGCCATTGAGATTCGCCTAATGACTTTCCTTCAAAGGCTTTGTACTCTTCATAATTGTTAATTATTGTCATATGTTATGTCTTTATCGCTTTTCGTTGGAATTTGATCCGTAGGGTATATACTGGAACATCAAATTTTGGCTAAAGATAACCATTGTCGTTAGCAATCCAAGTATGTCCGTTATTATATGTCTATTCGTTGGGATGATCCTTGCCGGAGCAATGGCCAATAACCGATGTATTTAATGCGTCTGTCCATAGGAAGTGTTGCCGTATGTTTTCTCTACGTAAGCTTTAAAATTGTCGAGAATGGCTTGCCAACCATGGCGTTGCATCTCGATGGGATTTTCAGATTCGGCATCAAAAATAACCTCGATATCCGTAGCAGATTTTTTCGTAGTAAAATTGATTGTTACCTGACGACCATCGGGCATCACATAGGCGATTTTTTTAAAGGGCTCAAGTGCAGTATAGGTTCCTGTAAAATCGAAGCCGATCGAACCGTCCTTTGCTTCCATACGATTTTTAAATTTTCCTCCCACGCGTAAATCGTTAATTGCGTCCGTGCAATGCCAGTCTTCAGATGCTCGGTTCCATTCCATAATGTCCTCCGCAGAGGTGTAGGCATTCCAGATGGTTTCCACTCGCGCAGCAATATGTGTCTGTATTTTTATCTGCTCCATATTACGTTAATAATTTTTTTTATAGTAATTACAGTTTCCTTACTAATAACAGGAAAATCTATCTTTTGTTATGTCCTCCACGAGGTAATACTGAATATTCCCCGAAAAAACGTATAGATGCTATTGATCCGTTGCTTCGTATGACGGGACAAACAATTTTATGCAGAGGAGGGAGGGATCTGAGAGGTTTTTGCTAACTTTATGGATGTGAATCCTTAAACCCATTTAATATGTCTTCAAAATTTCTTGTTGTATTCTTTTTATTCATTTCATCGAATCGAATTTTTGCCCAAAAATACCGTACCATAGAAAATATTAGCTATTGTAAAATTACTGATACCGACGGGTATAAAAAAGAACGTTGCAAGCTCGATCTCTATGTGCCGACCGATCGAAAGAACTTTTCCACGATTGTGTGGTTTCATGGCGGTGGACTGGAAGAAGGGAATAAATTTATTCCTTTGGAACTTAAGGAGAAAGGGGTGGCGGTGGTTGCGGTCAATTATAGGCTGAGCCCCAAAGTGAAAGCCCCGGATTACATTGACGATGCAGCTGAAGCTGTAGCCTGGGCCTTTTCACATATTGCATCTTATGGGGGTGATCCGGCGAAGATTTTTGTTTCGGGGCACTCAGCGGGGGGATATCTGGCGCTAATGGTGGGACTTGATAGTAGTTACCTGCAAAAACGGGGTGTCAGCGCAAATAAAATAAAGGGACTGATACCGATCAGTGGTCAGACGAATACACATTATACGATCAAAAAGGAACGTGGACAGTCAATGGCAATCCCGCAGATGGATCAATATGCGCCGATATCCTTTGCACGCAAGGACGCACCCGCTACTGTATTGATTACCGGTGACCCACAATTGGAACTTCCGGCTAGATATGAAGAAAATGCGCATCTCGCAGCAATACTAAAACAGGTGGGGCATACCAAAACGTCTTTGTATCAATTGCAGGGCTTTGACCACGGTGGCGTATATGCGCCGGGCTGCCTGCTGATGCTTAAATGGATCAAAGAACAGGAGAAATAAATAGGTGGTCATTTCGGAGACCGGAAATGAAATCTTACAAATAAAATAAAAAATAGTACAACAGCGATTTGGAAAAATTTACGACCTTTATTCCGTAATAAAGATATAACCTGACATTTGTAATCGGGTAGCTGTAAAAAAAGATAAATTTTAATCCGTTATGTGGGTAAAAGTCAACATCCTGTTGGTCATCTGTATATTGGGGCTGTTTTTAGCTCCGAGCCCGGTGTTTGCCTGCCATCTGAGTCCTGAAAAAACCAAGCAGGAGGACAAAAAGTCCTGTTGCTCGGAAAAAGAACCATATGTAAATGCGGCCGATAAGGGTGAAGGTATAAAAGATACTGACAAAGGTCAAGATTCACATCACGCGCGGAATAACGGCGACATAAAAGATATCGAAGGAAAAGATTGCTGTAAGGATAAAAGCGAGGGGTCACCAACAACACAAGATCACGGTGATGACTGCACTAAAAATTGCGGTGAAATGTCCTGCCGAACCTCCACGCAGTATAATCCCATTATTCCTTTTTATGAAACGGATCTGATTTTACTTTTCGATACGGATCATTTAAAACTATACACCCTGTATAAGCAATCTTTTTGTTCGGATGCTTATTTTTCGATCTGGCAACCGCCCAAAATAGCCTAATAATTGACAATAGCCCATGCTATGTCCTTTTGAATCGTTGTCTACATTCAAAGTCTCTTTTAGTTATTCAATGAAAATTTCCATTGGCTGACATCATCCGATGCCAGTCAACAACTAATTGCTTTGAACGGCAGTTTTCATTGGTATTCATTTAATCAAATTTTATTTATCGTGAAATATCCCCATTTGAAAAGTACAAACACAGATCAAATATGCAGGGATTGAAAATGATGTTTAAAAACAATTCAAGCGTAACAAGCTCAAAAATATAATTTAGCTATGAAATCAATTTCACTAATTGGTATGGTAAGCCTGGTATTACTGACCAATATTACAATACATGCACAGATCAAAAATGCGAAAACAGCAACCGTAAAGGTATTTGGAAACACGCCGGCGGCGAAAGCGGCCATTGAGGGGGGAGGTAAGTCTAGAAAGACCGCCCGAGTGGAGTGGGACCGGGAAACAAATATGGCGACCATTACCTATGATGCGTCAAAAACAAATGCAGATGAGATCCTAAAACGTATTGCCCTGGCGGGATTTGATAATGAGAAATTTCTTGCTCCGGATGATGTTTATGCACAGTTGCCTAAAGCAGATCAATACGTCAGAACCTTGAAGCCAAAGGTGGAAAGCCAGCCTATGAAAGTCATTCCAGAGGACGGACAATGGAGCACGCCGGCAGCTGATCATTCAGCCCATCAAGCAGCGGCGGAAACGGATGCGGGCAAAGAAACACAGTTGACAAATCTGCTCAATCAATATTTTGCTTTAAAAGATGCACTGGTCAAAACAGATGCATCAGCGGCAGCAAATAAAGCTGCCTTATTGCAGGAGGCGATCAAAGCCGTGGATATGAACAAGCTTTCTCCCACCGAACATGCCGTATGGATGAAAGTGATGAACAACCTGGCTACTGACGCAGCTGCCATTACTAAGGGCAAAGATGTGACCAAACAACGGGTAGCATTTGCCTCGCTTTCCACGAAGCTCTATGAACTGGCCAAAGTCAGTTCTTTCGGGAATCCTATCTACTATCAACATTGTCCGATGTTTAATGACGGCAAAGGTGCAAACTGGTTGAGTAAGGAAAAAGCGGTTAAAAATCCATTCTACGGATCGCAGATGATCACTTGTGGAAGTACAATTGAAACGCTTAACTAGTAACCGGCCAAATGAAATATTTAGTTGCTATTATAGCGGTGTTTGTCCTCATATTGACGGCATGCACCAATCCACAAAGTAAATCGAAAGCGGCACTTCTGGAGTCCGAAAAGAATACAACAATACAGGTGGCAACTGCTACAAAGCAGTACAAAAAGGGGGATCTTGTGCCTACCGAAGAGGTGTGCATGGTCAACGATGCTTTTATGGCCAAGAAACAACTGCTAGTCAAACATGAGGGCAAGGTATATTATGGCTGCTGTGAAATGTGTAAGGAACGAATTCCTAAAGATGCCGCTGTTCGTGTTGCTATTGATCCCCTGTCCAAGAAAGAGGTAGATAAGGCCAGCGCAGCAATTGCGATAACAGGTGATCAAGGTGAGGTCTCTTACTTTGAGAACGAAGAGAATTATCGGACGTATGTTGAAAATTTAAATCAATAATACTGCTTTTAAAATTTTTGGCGTTCATGGCTGTTATGACTGGATCAGCTTCGGGTTTTTAGGCATAAATACAGTTGTCCGTTTTGTGACGCTGCGGCGGAGTACCCTAAACTGGACAAACTATTTAATAATGATTTTGTTGATAAGTTTGTCCATGACACTATTTATTACCGGACACCATGGCGTGCAACTGGTCTATCAGTATGGTGTGGGACCTAAAAGCAATGGCGTTTTAATCAAGTAATCGTATGAAAGTAAGTAAAAAGAGAAATATTGTATTAACAGTTGTTTTATTCGTAGCGACACAGGCCGCGGTATTTGCCCAAAAGGTGGTACGGCATAACCTTTATGTACGGGATACCATTGTCAATTATGCTGGCAAAGCAAAACGTGCCATTGCCGTAAATGGGCAGATTCCTATGCCCACGTTGACATTTACCGAGGGGGATACCGCTGAAATCGTTGTTCACAATGAGTTAAAAGAGGGTACCTCACTGCACTGGCACGGTATTTTTCTGCCAAATAAAGAGGACGGCGTACCGCATCTGACCCAAGAGCCGATCAAGCCTAATTCGACCTATACTTATCGTTTCCCGATCATCCAGCATGGAACACACTGGTATCATTCCCACTCGGGTTTGCAGGAACAGATTGGTATGTACGGCAGCCTTATTCTGAACAAACGGGCCGATGACAAGACTTTTCGCAAAGGGATAGATGACTTACCTACTATTCCGGTCATCATAAGCGAATGGACAAATTATAATCCGGATAATATTCAACGGATGCTGCATACGGGAAATGATTGGGCAGCTATTAAAAAAGGCGCGACCCAATCTTACGCGGAGGCGATCAAAGAAGGGAAATTTGCAACGAAAATCACCAATGAGTGGAAGCGTCAGCTCGCTATGGATGTCAGCGATGTGTACTACGACAAGATTCTGTTGAATGGTGCCCATTCCACGGATCTAAAGGAAGTGGATGGCAAGGCATTGAAGGCGGGAGATAAGGTGCGTTTACGGATTTCCAATGGGGGTGCTTCATCCTATTTTTGGCTGCGCTATGCCGGTGGAAAAATTACCGTGGTCGCTAATGACGGGAATGATGTGGTACCTGTGGAGGTGGATAGGCTAATGATCGCCGTATCGGAGACCTATGATGTCGTGGTGACGATTCCGAATGCGGGAACAGCCTACGAATTTATGGCGACGACGGAAGATCGGACGCAATCTGCCAGTTATTTTGTCGGTAGCGGCATCAAACAGCTGATCTCGCCGCTTCCCCGCCTCAAATATTTTGAAGGGATGAAGATGATGAATGACATGATGAAGATGGACGGTAATCTCAATGATATGGGTATGAATATGAGTCTGAATCAGATGGATATGAATGTGGTCATGTATTCGGAAATTACCGGAGATGGAAAGAAAAAAGACGATCATGGCAAGCATAGTGGTATGGATCATGGTAAGATGAAGGCGGATGAGGATCCAAACCGTTACAACGCGAATGCACTGGGGGATATCGTCACGCTCAATTATGCGATGCTGGAATCTCCCAGTAATACCGAATTGCCGAAGAGCGCTCCCGTGCGGGACCTCAAGTTTACCCTTACGGGAAATATGAGCCGCTATGTGTGGAGCATGGATAATAAGATTCTTTCGGAAACTGATAAGATCCCGGTTAAAAAAGGGGAGGTGTTACGGATCACTATCTACAACAACTCGATGATGCGCCACCCGATCCACTTGCATGGCTTTGACTTTAGGCTGCTAAATGGCAAGGGCGCAAAGGCGCCGCTGAAAAATGTGGTCGATATCATGCCAATGGAAACGGATACCATTGAGTTTTTGGCAAATGAAGAAGGAGACTGGTTTTTCCATTGCCATATCTTATATCATATGATGGCCGGAATGAACCGGGTTTTTGCCGTGGATGACTATAAAAATCCCTATTTACCCGATAAGGCCAAGGCCTATAAGGAACTGCAACATGAAAGCAATATGACGCATTTCATGGCACAGAATGATTTTGCGACAAATGGAAATGATGGTCAGGCGATGTTCCAGAATGCACGCTGGCAACTGGGATCGGAATGGCGATTGGGTTACAACGATATGCATGGTTATGAGGTGGAAACGCACCTAGGACGGTTTTTTGGAAAAATGCAATGGTTTATGCCTTTTGTAGGTTTTGATTACCGCTACCGCCGAATGGGCGAAGACGAACATGAAAAAAACATCTTCGGTCAGGCCAATAAAAAAGATAGCCGCAAGGCGGTGAGTCTGGGTTTTATGTATACACTGCCGATGCTGGTGAATTTTCAGGCCGAAGTATATCATGACGGTATTGTCCGATTACAAATGATGCGTGAGGATATCCCGATTTCCCGTAGAATACGTGGTGATTTTATGGTCAACTCGGACCTTGAATATATGGCAGGGCTCAATTATGTCATTACAAAAAATATGGCTTTCAGAACGCATTATGACAGCGATATGGGATTTGGTGTAGGACTATCGTTGAATTATTAACGAACAGATTTTATTTTTCTCGGTTACTAGTTAATAAGGGAGCAAGCTGGGATTATCTCCTTCAATAAGATAGGTCTAGAGGTGAAATTATTCGGACTTTATACGCTTTTATCCAAATGAAGGTGTGTATGAAGTCCGGACAAAGTCCCTATTAATATACTTGTTGATATGAATTTGTAGACCTCTTGTTTCTCTGGAAGCTCAACGTTTTTAAGCAGATGTTCTCCATGGCGGACAGCACAAAAGAAAGCGCCAGAAATTAACGATTTCTGGCGCTTTTTATATTGCTCAGGGGCTTTTGACCGACGCTGTTTTGATTGTGTTAGATCATCCACTTAAAGATGCTCGCCCCCCAGGAGAATCCGGCTCCGAAAGCCGTAAGCATCACTAAATCGCCGGTGTTCAGTTTCTTGATATTTTGCCAGATACACAACGGGATCGTCGCGGCAATGGTATTGCCTAAGTATTCGATATTGCTGAGTGCTCTGTCTTCAGGGATATTAAGACTACGGCCGACGGCATCGATGATACGTTGGTTGGCTTGATGTGGAATTAACCAGTTAATATCCTCAATTTGTAAGTTATTACGCTGTAAAACGGTATTACAAGCATCACTCATGGACTGAACAGCATGTTTGAAAACTGTTTTGCCGTCTTGTTTGAGAAAACGGTTGTCGTTTACAGGAAGATTACTGTCAATCGGGTAGAGTGAACCCCCGGCCTCGATTTTCAAAAACTCACGTCCAGCGCCATTGCTACGCAGGTAGGCATCCATGACGCCCCCTTCAAGTGAAGGTTCGAGCCATATAACGCCAGCGCCATCGCCGAAAAGAATATTGGTGGATCGATCTTTTAGATCAACATAGGTACTGATGTTATCGGCGCCAACAACAAGTATATTCTTGTAACGTTGTGTCTCCACGAGTGACGATGCCATATCCAGTGCATAGAGAAAACCTGAACAAGCAGCATTGACATCAAATGCCCATACGTTGGTCAATCCCAATTTTTCGAGAATAATATTTGCCGTAGCTGGCATAGGCATATCTGGTGTTGAAGTTGCGACGATAAGCGCATCGACATCCCGAAGGTCTTTATTGTATTGCTTTGCTAAATCCTGAATGGCTTTGACCGCCATGTCCGATGTGGCCAGATTTTCATCCAATATCCTTCGCTCCTTAATTCCCGTACGTTTGATAATCCATTCATCGGAGGTCTCGCAAAACTGCTCTAAATCGGTATTGGATCTTCTGTTTGGTGGAATATATCCTCCAACCCCAGTTATTGCTGCATACGGCCTGCTCGGTATTCTTTCAGTCATAAAATAATGTACTCTTTTCTCTCTTTTTATACAGCCAGATCTAACAAATTAGACAGGGTGTAATTTTGCGCCGTAAAACTACGGTTAATTTGTACAACTAAAAGCGGAAAAGATAGGTTTTTGACAAAATAATTACGTTTTGTGGCAAAATTAACCGTTTTTAACCTTTGGTCTATACTATTCTTTTAATTGGTCTTGATGAAGCGAAATTATATGTTGTTTGTTTCGTGTTTGTCGAAATATTAATCTTTTTGTTCTTTTCAGAATAAGGAAACGGTCTAGCTGTTTTTGATGCATTGAGAGCATTTTATGTCGAAATTCGGGCGAGCTGGAGAAGATCAGCTAAGATCCGGATTCCATCTTCGATCTGTTCTTCGGAAAGTGAACCATACCCTAGGCGCAAGCCTCCGTAACAATTGTCTTTATGGTAATTATCGGGATGGGGGATATGAACTGATTTTTCTTTCAGCTTTTTGAACAATAATGTCCAGTTTATTTGGTGTCTGAATTCAAGCCAGACAGCTAATCCACCTTGAGGAGCCTGATAACTGATATGCTCCAATAAATGCAGGTCCAGTTGTTTGACCATAAAGTCGCGCTTGTTCTTGTAATAGTTGGTGGCTTTGCGGATGTGTCTTCTGACGGTACCGTCTTGGATAAGTTCCAGAACTGCCTGCTCCATGATATTATCCCCCTGTATATCGACCATATAACGCAGTTGCGCAATAGCCTGCAAGAGCTGTTCATCTTTGCTGACCAGATAACCTATACGAAGTGCCGGGGCGACCACTTTGCTCAATGTCCCGATGTAGATCGAGTTTTGTAGTTCGGTATCAGCAGCAAGCGGGTAACAAGGTGTATGGTCGAAGTGAAATTCGTAGTCATAATCATCCTCGATAAGCGTAAATCCATACCGATTGGACAGTTGAATCAGTTCGGATCTACGTGCCTGACTTAATGTAGCCGTAGTTGGGTACTGCCGATGTGGTGTAAGGTATGCAGCCTTAATATTTTTGTTTTCTTTGAGATGGGGGATCATTTCATCAACAAGAATACCATCCTGGTCGACAGGGATTTCTATGAGCTGTGCGCCAGTATGCTCAAAAATCTTCCAGGCTGAATGATAACCCGGAGATTCAACGAAGATAAAATCGTCCTTTTTCAATAAGCATTGAGCAACAAGGTACATGGCCATTTGGCTGCCACGGCTGATGCATAGGTTGTCCAGCGTAATATTCATATTACGCTCCTGATTGAGCATATCCGCGATCGCCTGCCTGAAATCAATATGTCCTCTCGGATCAGCATACCCCATCATTTTCCATCGGGCACTCCGTTTGAAAATCTGCCGATAGGCACGTCCAAGCTGGTCTATGGGTGCGATTTTACTGTCCGGATTACCATCATCAAAAATAATACGCAGCGGTACTGAGGTTTGGGGTTCAATGATGCTGTGCGCTGTGTATTCAGTTGTGGCAATTAATTGTGGGAGCTGCTGGGCAACGAAAATTCCACGGCGCTGCTCACTCACTACCCAGCCTTCACTCAGAAGCTGCTGGAACGCTTCAACAACGGTGTTGCGGTTTAGTTTTAATTGTGCCGCAAGTGCCCTGCTGCTGGGCAGCGCTGTTCCGCGGGTTAATCTGCCCGACTGTATATCCGCAGCAATACTATCCGCTAGTTGTAAGTAAATCGCCTTTGTGGAGGATCGGTCAATCTCCATTGTCAAATTCCAGGGTCTGAGCATGATCAATTATATCGGGTAATTCACCCAAAGATACAATTGTTCTGCAAGATTGAAACCTTTTACAGTGATCTGGGCGCATTTGTCGTTGATGCATTCGACTTGTGATGAGTAGCTTGCATTTCCTGTCCGGAACTGGACTATTGACTTTAAATTGATCCTGGATCACCTTTAAGGGGAGATTTAATCTGATTTTTGGGGTAAACCAAACTTGATCATTTGATGAAACCATTTTCGGTATTTGAAAAATTGGCCATACAGATTGACCGTGCTGCTGGCTGCTTTGTGTACGACCAGTCAGGACAGGCGTACTTGGACATGTATGGTGGACATGCTGTTATTGCTGTGGGGCATACCCATCCGCATATTGTAGAAAGCACCTTGCGACAGCTCAATAAGATCGGTTTCTACTCGAATACGATATACAATGATCTGCAAAATAAACTGGCAGATCAATTGGGACTGATCAGTGGGTATGTAGACTATGGGGTGTTTTTCTCTAATTCCGGTGCAGAGGCCAATGAAAATGCTTTGAAGCTATCTTCTTTTGTTACAGGACGAAAAAAGGTCTTATCCCTATCCAATGCTTTTCACGGACGCACTTCGGGAGCTGTATCAGCTACCGATATAATTAACATCCGAGCTGCGGTAAACGATAATCGTCATTATTTTTTTTCACCTTTCAATGACCCGTCCAGTTTGAGAAAACAGCTGGAAACAGAGGAATACTGCGCCCTGATTATAGAACCGATTCAGGGAGTCGGCGGAATCCATGTTGCTTCGGCAGCGTTTTTACAAGAAATCAGGCAGATCTGTACAGCAACGGGAACGATGCTTATTCTCGATGAGATCCAGTCGGGATATGGGCGTACAGGGAAATTTTTCGCACATCAGCATGCCGGAATAAAAGGGGATCTGATTACTGTGGCGAAAGGAATTGCCAATGGTCTCCCGATGGCCGCGACACTAATCTCTCCTGACATCACACCTGTAATGGGGCAACTGGGAACAACCTTTGGGGGCAATCATCTGGCCTGCGCGGCAGCAATTGCTGTATTGGAAGTCATCCGGGATGAAAAGCTGATGGACAATGCGGCAAAGATTGGTACATTTTTAATGGAAGAATTACAGGGCATGACGGGCATTGCCGAGGTGCGGGGAAGGGGATTAATGATCGGTGTGGAGTTTGACACAGATATACGGCAGCTGCGCCATGAACTGCTGTTTGGCGAGAAAATCTTCACGGGATATGCCGGTGCTTATACTTTACGGCTTTTACCGCCGCTGTGTTTTACAAAGGAACATGCGCAGATTTTTCTTAGGAGCTTGAAAACATTGCTTCTGAAAAATGATCACTATTCCCAAAATCGTTCGTATCAGATGCAGTAATTAAACTTATCACAAGCAGTAATGAATTGGAGAATTGTGCTTCGCCGTTCTCTGCGCAATTTTATTGATAAATCAGGGGGGCAGCATAGCTTGCCTCGATGAGGGGATAGCGTTGTACTTGGATAAATGCCGTTAAAAAAGTAACTTCACGACAGGATACTTTAATACAAAACGATACTTTAAATTAGAATATACAAGGAAACAAATGTCTACAATTGCACAAGGTTTGCCAACAGCTGGATTAATTAGTATAGCGGATCATAAAATATTACTTGCTTATAGCAACAATAAAAAAGCCTGGTATCTCCCCGGTGGAAAAATTGATGCGGGGGAAGATTCCCTGCAATCCCTTCGTCGGGAGATTTCAGAGGAATTGAACATCGACCTTGATCCCCAAAAGATTTCATACTACTGTCACATCACGGCTCCTGCGTATGGTATGGTACCCGAAGTGATCATGGAACAGGACTGTTTTCTATATCCGCTCACCGAAACGATACAACCTAGCAATGAAATAGGAGAAGTGAAGTACTTCTCCCATGAAGATTATTTACGTGAACCTATTCAGGTCATCGGTGTATTGCATGTCTTTGACAAATTGAAAGCAGATGGCCTAATCTAGGCTAAATGCCTCGGGCAATCCTATTAGATACCATAGCCTTCATTGGCACAATTGATTGTTTTGGTATTCTGTATCGGACTAATTTTTCCGGTCTTGGTATTCAGTCGCCAGGCTTTGACAATCTGATCAAAGTATTCTTTGTTTTCCTCCACAACGCTAATGGCAACAATTTCACTGTCCACTTTGTTGCCTAATCTACAATTACAGAGACTAAGTTGTTCGTTGGATTTCAGTTTAGGGATATTGATCGTGTCCAATATTTTATACTTTACCTGCCCCTTTCCATTCTCCTTGTCGTCAAGCAATTCGTTTAAAATACAGATGCCGTTTTTATCGTTGGTATAATATCCAGCAGCAAAGCGATAGTCTCCACTGGCACTTTTGCCCGCATCTATTACTGCTCCTGAGGCATGGCCATAACTGCCCAATCCGGGGATTTCATTTATTTCCCGAAATATTTTTCCATACAATGGGTTTTTTTGATCTTGAATGGCGCTAAAACTTGACCAGCTACAGATGGCCAATACCGCAAATAATACGCTTGTTAGATATCGCATAGTTTCAATGGATTTAAATGCAGTAATAAAGATAATAAATCCCACTATATTCTTAAATAATGGGATCTATATTTTACTATCTATTTTTCCGTCGTGGTATTTTCTTTTTGGGATTCTTTATAGATTTTGCTGTCCTCATCGTCCATGTCCATATCGAGATCTTCCTCTTTGTATTTTCCCATTTTAAGCTGAAAATTATCCGCCGTACCAGTGATGCGCATTGGTATTCCGAAGATTCCGAATGGGGGCAGCCCCAGTCTGAACCCGAGATTCATCCGTCCATCTAGTGTCACCTGACCTTCAAACCGTGGTCTGAATCCCATCATCTTCATTTTGGTGCGTTCGATGGTCATGACATTGTTTTTGATATGGGATCTGATCACGACTTTTTTAACTTCGCCGTCTTTCAATTTTTCTTTTGAGGTAGATTCGCTGATGCCATTCAGTAACTTGAAACCTCTGAATTTGATCTGGTTTAGCGTCAAGGTACCTTCACCGACAATGGAAGGCATTACCGGTTGCATATTTCCGTTTAATAAACCACCTAACTTATAATCCAAGGAGACAAGGCCATGTGCATTTTTTGCCGCGGTAACCATCTCTCTGAACATTGGAATTTCTTTATAAGCACGTTGGATATCAAAACTATCGGCTTTTACGGCATAGTCGAATGCTGCCCGGCGGGGATTTAATGGGTTATAGTTTCCTTGCATAGCCGCTTTTAATCCTGCCAGTTCAAAAGTGGTCCTGTTGAGTGCCAACTTACCTTCTTTGAAATGTAGATCGCCCTTAAAATCTTTGATGTTCATGTTGTTGTAAAAAACATTGTTGACTAGGCCGAGTACCTGGACGTCCAGATTTTTGGGCAAAAGAACCACACCTGTCTCCGCAGAAGAGGATGTTGCCGATGGATTGTCCGCGAAAACCATGAAGTCATCGACAGTGATCTTTTTGCTGTTGAGTGTGAACTGCCCCTGTAAGGATGCATTGCTATTCGTCAGGTAGTTAATGATATTATTCATGTAACCTTTTATGGAAATAGCATTTTTACCGTAATTGACCAGGAATCTATCAAAGTTCATTTTCTCCTGATGAAAACTAAAGTCACCGCTCTTGATCGCTATGGGCTGAGGGAGTAGATCTGTCTGTACCTGGATCTGGCCGATATTGATGCGTCCACTATTGTGGAGTCTGGCATAGCGACCACTGCTTGCATCGCTCTGGAGTCCCTTGAGACTGAAATCTGTGTGGATAAATCCATCGACATTGGTTCCGTCCAGGGCAAAAAACTTATAGATGGGACCAAGGTTGAGTTTTCCTTTGGATTTAATATCATACTTGATATTATTGAAATTGCGTAAATCAGCATTTAGGAAAAATGGTTCACCCGCAAATGTGAATGATACAGGTAGTATCTTGACATTCAGATCACGTAAAGATCCTTTCTCACTATTGACAAAGGCTTCCACATGTATGTTTTCCATGGGAATAGGATACTCCTTGGATTTGATAAACCCATCTTTCATCACAATGGAGGTATTGGTCTCCGGAAAAATATTCCGTTTCAGATCAACGTAACCTTTTGCATTGAGGTTGACATCAATCAGACCCGCCAGTTCGATATCCTTGATCGGATAGAAGCTTTTGATGTCCGCCAGATTGAACAAGGCTTTGAGATCAGACTGCACTGCAATTTTATTGAAATCCGTTATTGAAATATAGCCTTTGATATAATTACTGAGTGCCTGAATCGAAATATCATGTATGGAGATAGAAGCACTTTTCATTTTTCCATCCGGATCTTTCGCTTCTAAGCGATACGCGATTTTTTCAAGTCCTTTAGGGAGATCGGCCAATTTGAAATGTCCATCTGTGAGGGTATTTTTAATGTCAAATGTCGGTATGGAAGCAATGTACTCCTGTTCGCGCTTTTGAAGACCGACTTTGCGTATGGCTTTGGCATAGGTTCCATGGATCTTTGCGTCGAGATTCCAGCGACCTCCGAAGGAGAATCCCGGGAATTGCAAAGAGGAATGGAGGATGCCCAGATCCAGGTCACTTTGCATATCTGCGTGCACTGTAACTGGATGTAGTCCGGCGATCTGACCTTTTGCATTGAAATAACCGGAAGCGACTTTAAAATCAAATTGATGAAGATCTACCTTGAGGGAATCGAGATTCAATGCGGGGAGATCTATCCTTAATTTTGCATTCCAGTCTGTTAGTGGATTCCCGGACTGTTTATACGCAAGATAACCGTTGTTGATGGTCAGGCCCAGAGAAAGATCGGGCATTTCGTTCTTGTCCACAATATAATCCCCTATCAAGTTGACAAATACCTCAGAAGTACCCTTGACTGATAGATCTTTTATCCAAGAAACATAACTATTGGGAACAAGTGACAGCAATTCGCTCAGTGTGCTCTCCTGAGATTTTAACTTGAAATCCAGGTGATAACCGTGTGAGATAAAGGACAATAATCCCCGAAATCTTACTGGTAGCTGGTTAATCTTGATATCATTTCGTTCAAATACAAAGGATAGATTGTCGGTGTTGATACGGGTTAATAAGGTGGCGTCAATGGATTTTTTATCGACATAGAGTTCATTGTTGAAGGAAAAGGAAAAAGCGGCGATCTTGGCTTTTGTATTCAGGTCAAAGATATTCGACATCAGATCACCTTTGCCTTCGTAGTCCAGATCTTTGGCTTCAATCCATAATGGAATAGATTGATCTTCGTAATGTAGATTAGTCTTTTCAAATTTGATCAGCTGAAAGGCAAGTGCGCTGCTTTCGGAATCGTCTTTTGTTTTGGAGGAATCCGTAGGTGCGGATTTATAAATGTTGTAATTCGCATTGCCCAGCGTATCTACTAAAATATTGATTCTTCCGTTGTTAACGATAAACTTGTCAATGATAATTTTAGACTTAAGTAAGCTCATGAGGTCAACCCCAAAACTTACTTGTTTGGCGGCAAGCAAGGTGTCTTTTTTAAATGGTTCGGCACCTTTTAACAACACGTCATCCATGGATGCTGTCAACAGCGGAAATTGGTCAAAGAAAGTCAATCTGACTTTTGTATAGTTGAGTTCCCCATTGATATGTGCATTCGCCAAAGATTTGACTTTGTCGTTTACTTCCTTTTCGAAGATATAGGGAATAGATAATATACAAAGAATGAATAGTGTTATTAAACTTGCTAGACCGATAGAGATTCGTTTGGCAAGTTTTAGAAATGTTGCTTTTGACACAGTGTTGTTTTTTTGTGGCTACAAAAGTCCGAAATTTATTGTTAAAGTTCGCTTATTGATAGATTTATTTTTGGCTTTTTACGTAAAATATGTCGTGATTCAATGACAAACGGATTGGCAAAAGTCCTTTCTTATCAGCTGGTTTTGTAATGCTCGGGATTTTTCCCGTATTTTTGCGGTGTGAATTTTCGATTTAAAAATGCGGAACAGAAAAGTGGTACCATCCTCATTTTCTGTTTGCTTTTGTTGCTGTTGATAGGTGGGGGACTGCTCGGTATTATCCATCATAAAATAGATCGACTGAATAAAAGGGTGCTGATAGACTTTGCCGATGAAAATATGTTGCTGCTGAATAAGCAGCTGGAACTGTTACAACAAGAACTGCTCACGTCTGAGAAAAGATTGGTGGATACGCCGTCAACCCAGATTCGTCGCGATTCCCTGTTTATTCTCATTCCTGCAAGCCCGTCGAACCGTGTGGACAATAGGCTATGGATACTGCTCAAAACGCGCACGATACAGCATCGCTTATACCATCTCTATATCGATATTGAAAAATTAAATGCTTATTTCGCCAATCGCTATTTTGGAAGAAGGGCTTATTTTGAAATATATAGTGATAAAGGGATCTGTATTGTTTCACCCGAAAACCGAAAATGGGGGCGTCCGAAAGATAGTGATGTTATCACACAAGGAAAAATCGTTAAGTCGGATTACTTAAAGCTGGATGTGATGCTTACTTCCTACCCCTGTTCGATTATTTTTGTAGGGGGTGAAATTCGGGTAAGTACTTTGCTGTTGACGATTGAGGAGGAAGTTCAGGGGGTGATGACCTATAGTATTTTACTTGGCGTAGGTCTGATGCTTGTAGCGATAGCACTTATCTATTTTAATGTGCTGGAACGTCGCAAGACTCAGCAGCTCAAATTAATAGCCCTGCAACAGGAAAATGAATATACGCAGATGCGGCTGGTTCAATTGCGGCAGCAGATCAATCCTCATTTTTTGTTTAATACCTTTGGTTCACTCCAGTATCTGATCGGTAAGGATAATGATCTGGCCAAGTCATTCGTCGGTAAAATGACGAAGGTCTATCGTAAAATGTTGCGCACCGATGACTCGGAATGGTCTTCGGTACAGGAGGAACTGGAACTGGCCAAAGCCTATTTCTTTTTGCAACAGGTACGTTTTGGAAAGGCTTTGAAAGATATGGAGATTTCCATTCCAATGGATATGATGGGGGCGAAGCTACCGCGGTTGACCTTACAGATGCTGGTGGAAAATGCCATTAAACATACAAGGATTTCGACGGAAAATCCACTTCAGATCCATATTGTTTATCTATCGGAGGCCAATATCATCAAAGTAAGCAATAACTGGCAGCCGCGGCAAGGGACTGAAACGGAAGGTGAGGGGTATGGGCTTAATTACTTGGCGTCTATGTATTCCCATTATACATTGGATGGCTTTGGTTATGGAACAGAAAAGGGCTGTTTTTTTGTCAATTTACCCCTGTTGGATCATTAAAATAGTACAGAAATAGGTCAGCTATATACGTGTTCATAGTTTTGGCACCCGTGTTCATACGTTTGAAACACGTGCTCGTCTCTTTTGAAGTGATTCTGTACAATATTTTTAACAAATTTGGCTCCTGATCTAGGAATTTAATTGCAAGATTAACCTAATCTTATTCGGATGAAATGATCTTCAGCTCAATAGCGCTTGATAAGAGACCTATCATGCGTAGCTGATGGTTTCAATGCCATTGAAAAACAAACCGGGTGTAACAAATGCATGTATGCTATTGAAAAACAGCACTCAGAAATAATTATTCTAAATGAACAACACTTATACCAAGCTAGCCCTAAGCCTCTTATTTTCGGCAGGCCTCATGCAATCTTGTTCTGTATTGCAAACTGTAGGTTTACGAAAAAAAGAGACTGTTACCTCTGCGAAAGATTCTACAGCCAAGAAAGATACGACGATTGCCTATGACAAATTGTTTAAAGACGCGCGTGTGGATAGCGGCATGTTTGCTGTGATCCGAAAAGAAAATAATTATTACTTTGAAATTCCATTGAAAAAAATGGGCCAGGACATTCTCCTGATCCAAAAATTGTCTTCCGTTCCCTTGGCGCTGAACGAGGCTGGTGTAAATAAGGGAATGAATTATGAAAATAAGGTCATTCGGTTTACCCTGCGCAAAGAGAAGAAAGAGGTATGGGTGTCCGAGATTAAACCGCAGGTAGAAGTGCCTAAAGACGATGCGATAGCCGCGTCGGTCTACGATAATTATCGCCCTTCTTACATTGAATCGTTCAAGGTGGAAAGTTATTCGAAAGACTCAAGTGCTGTGGTGATCAAAGTCAATAAAGTGTTTGATGGATCAGAAAAGAGCTTTACGGATGTTTTTACCGCTTTGGGCTTAGGTACCTCACCCAAAACGAGCATCTCAACGATCGAGGAAATTAAATCGTATCCCAATAATATTGTTGTCAAGTCGGTATTGTCGACAAAGGTAACTGAAGGAAATGAATCGGTGCCCGTTTCACTGGAAGTCACAAGTAACCTTTATGAACTGCCTGAAACCCCGATGGTGGCACGTTTTGCAGATCCACGTATTGGCTTCTTTACATCGCCGCGCTGGTATTTTAACGATAAACAACAGGAATTGGATAAAAAAAATCTGGTGAATCGCTGGCGTCTTGAGCCGAAAGATGAGGACAAAGCACGTTATCTAAAAGGTGAACTGGTAGAGCCGAAAAAGCCTATTGTTTTTTATTTGGATCCGGCAACGCCAAAGCAATGGCGACAGGCTATCATCGACGGGGTTCATGACTGGCAGGAGGCATTTGAGGCGGCTGGTTTTAAGAATGCGATTTTGGCCAAACAGCAACCTGACAGCGTCAAGTTTGATCCAGATGACGCCAATGTATCTTCTATTGTATATGCGGCATCAGCTCAGGCCAATGCGATGGGGCCATCTGTAGTGGATCCGCGTTCAGGTGAAATCCTGGAAGCTGATGTGATCTGGTGGCATAATGTGATGACGATCCTAAATAGCTGGATGCGGATCCAAACAGGTATCGTGGATACTTCGGTGCGCTCGAATGTGTTCTCGGATGAAAAAATGGCCCATGCCATCCGTTTTGTTTCTTCACATGAGATCGGACATACCTTGGGACTGATGCACAATATGGGGTCGTCGGCAAGTTTTCCAGTAGATTCGCTCCGTAGTAAAAGTTTTACGGCAAAAATGGGCGGTACGGCACCATCGATCATGGATTATGCGCGTTTCAACTACGTCGCACAACCTGAAGATGGTGTTGAACAGATTACACCCGTGATCGGAGCCTATGACAAATATGCTATTGGATGGGCTTACCGCTGGTACGGCAAAACACAGCCTTGGGATGAAATACCTTTGCTGCGGAAAGATATTGATGCCCATGTACATGACCCGATATATCATTACGGTGAACAACAAGATTCCAAAAATATTGTGGACCCAAGGGCACAGTCCGAGGATCTGGGTGACGATGCGATGAAAGCCGGTGAATATGGGATGAAAAATTTGCGTCGCATGATGCCGAACATCATTCACTGGACCACGAATACGGGAGATGACTATTATCGTGCAGGTAAATTATACATGGGCGTGGTTGGTCAATGGTATGCTTACGCTGACCATGTGCTCAATAATATTGGTGGTATTTATCTTGAAAATGCTGTTTTGGGCGACCAAAAAAATGCCTACAGCCCAGTACCCAAAGAGAAACAGGTAGCTGCGCTGGAATATTTAAAGAAAAATGTGTTTTACATGCCGGAGTGGTTATTTGTTCCGGAACTGATGGCGAAAACTTTTCCTTTGCGGGACTCGCCAATGGGACCGTTTGAATATGCACCTTATAATCTACAGCGCGAATTTCAATATGCCATGCTCTACAAATTGGTCAACGATGAGCGTCTATTGCGTATGGTCGAAATGGAGAACCTCTTTGGCGACAAGAAGGCATGGAGTGCACCTGCATTTTTGGCATCGGTACGCAAAGAGATTTTTGCAAAAACGCTCAGTGGACAGGCGTTGGATCTTAAAACACGCATGTTGCAACAGAATTACGTGGATGTACTGATGGTTTCTACGAATAAGTCCATGGAGAAATTAAATGCCAAGAAATTAGCAGGTATCGAACAATTGATCGAAGGAACTCAGCCTAATCTGTGTTTACATCAACATCATGCAGCTTCTGCGCAGACAGGTTTACGTAATGTACATGTAACGGGAATGATCCGTACATCGGATATGCTGACGTATAAACGTGCTGAATTGTATGAGATATACCAATTGTTGAAACAGAAACAACGGACTGGAGACGCCACAACAAAAGCACATTATATGGATCTGCAATTGCGTATTGCAAATACCCTAGAATTGAACTAATATATTAACATCTATTATATCAACATCTACCAAAATGAATAAGTTTTTAATACCGCTGACCTTTATGTGTGTGCAGATGGCACATGCACAGGAATCCAAGGAACTGAAAGGAAAGGTACTGGATGCGGTCACATTAAAGCCGGTCGTGGGGGCGACGGTGGTTGTCGAAAGTTCGGCAGTAGCGGAAGATATCGGCGTACCTAATCAGGTACAGCAATCTGCATTGGGCTCATTGACTGATGCTTCGGGAGAATTTCGCCTGAAAGTTCCAGGAAATTTAAAATACGTCACCATTAGTTATGTGGGGTACCAACGTATTCAAGTGCCGGTATTTCAGGATCACAAGACG
Source organism: Sphingobacterium athyrii (assembly GCF_003071065.1). Classification (GTDB taxonomy): domain Bacteria; phylum Bacteroidota; class Bacteroidia; order Sphingobacteriales; family Sphingobacteriaceae; genus Sphingobacterium; species Sphingobacterium athyrii. The sequence goes on from NZ_QCXX01000009.1 coordinate 76,181, forward strand.
ATTTTGCTGCAACCGAGTGGTGAATCACTGGATGAAGTAATCGTAACAGGGTATACCGACATCAAAAAACGTAAAAATACAACAGCATATAATAAAATCAATGTAGCAGATATTAAACAGACTGGCGTTGCATCTATTGATGAGATGTTGGCCGGTCAGGTCGCAGGTTTACAATTAAGTAATCTGAATGGTGGGCCTAATAGCGCTCCACAGATTCGTATCCGGGGTACCGTATCACTCAATGGTACACAGGACCCGCTGTGGGTTATCGATGGATTACCCATAGAAGGGACAGAATTGCCAAATCGAATTGATAAGGATAACTTGAATAGTCTGAATAATCTTCCGATTGCAGGCATCAATCCAGATGATATTGCAGATATTACCGTATTAAAAGATGCGGCAGCAACTTCCATCTACGGCGCCCGAGCTGCTAACGGGGTTATTGTGATCACAACAAAAAGGGGGAAACCCGGGCCAGCAAAATTGCAGGTCTCAGCGAATACATTTGTGACGGAACGTCCAGATTTTAGTCATCTCAACTTGATGAATGCCAATGAGAAAGTAGACTTTGAGCTGCTGATGGCTAACCGTACCGATTTGAATTATCGTACGGGCAAGGGAGCGGTGATGCGTATCCTGGACAAAGCAAATGCACTGGATGCTTATCGCTCCGGTGGATTAGCGGCCTTGTCACCAGAAGTGCAGCATTCCATCAATCAATTGCGTACGCAGCAGACAGACTGGGGGAAAGAACTCTATCGTCAAGCAGTGAATCAGCAGTATTCAGCATCAATCTCCGGAGGAAATGATGCGCATCGTTACTATTTGTCAAGTGGATTTTATGATGAGAAAGCAGCTACAAAAGGAACTGACCTCCGTCGTTATTCATTGACACTAAATAATGATTTCAATATCAATGACCGCTTTAAAGCGGGAATCAATCTATTGGGATCAGTTTCAAATAGACAGAATCCAATCCAGGACGATGATGCATTTACCAATCCCAGTAGCTATATGCGCTTGGTTAATCCGTATTTGACCGTACGTGACCAATCGGGTAAATATAACTACGATCCGGATATCGAAGGCTATGAAAAAGATACTTACGTTCCTTTTAATAGCGTAGAGGAGCGAGAAAATACCAAATATGCATTAACGAATAAGGCACTGAAGGCGATAGGTTACCTAGAGTATACCATTATTCCCCAATTGTCCTTGCGTACCGAATTTGGCTTGCAATTTGATGAAAATAGCACCGAAAGATTTGCCGATCAGGAAAGCTATAATACCCGAAAATTGCGCGCTGCGACACGGTACTATGATTCAGCAACGAAAACGTTCAAATACTTTTTGCCAACAGGAGGTAAGATCGAGAATACAAGTAACAGTATCTTCCAATACAACTGGAAAACGTACCTCAAGTATACTAAAACATGGAACGATAAGCACGAGCTGGAACTCATGGGCGGAACAGAACTTCGTCGTAGTACAAATAAAATGATCGCGACCAAAGGTTTTGGATATAATCCCGCAACGTTAACCACACAGAATATTGTTTTTCCGAATAGTAATTATCAAGATGATCAACGTTTTGTTCAGTATAAAAAAGGACTTATCGAGAATTCATATGCCTCTTTCTATGGAAATGCAACCTATACTTTTGACCGTAAGTATAACCTGTATGGTAGCATACGCTATGATGGCTCAAATATGTTCGGGGTAGATCCAAAATATCGTTTCTTGCCAATCTGGTCTTTGTCCGGATCTTGGAATGTACTGGAGGAGGATTTTATCAAAGGAAAAACAGCTTTATCCGATCTTCGTGTGCGTGCCTCGTATGGTATTCAGGGGAATGTGGATCGTAATACCTACCCGTTTATCGTTGGAAAGTATGACAATTCGACCATACTACCTGGCTATCCGGAAGGCTCAGTTGTGGTTGATATGCCTGCAAATGATAAATTACGCTGGGAACGCACAAAATCTTACAATGCAGGGATTGACTTAGGTCTATGGAAAAATCGACTGAATATTACAGTTGATTACTACAATAGAACAAGCACAGACCTTATTGCAAATAGTGCTTTACCGATGGAGAATGGTTTCCAGGATGTGCAGGTCAACTGGGCTTCAGCGCGAAATCAGGGAGTAGAACTGACGATCTCGAGCCGTCAGATCCAGACGGATAAATTCTCCTGGTCTACGGATTTTAATATTGCCCACAATAATAATAAATTATTGAAGGTCATGAATAATCCCAAAGCCTATGCGCCCGACACACAGGAAGGCCGTCCGATCAGTGGTATGTATGTACTTGAAACAGCGGGATTGGATAAGGATGGTGTAATGCAGTTCAGAAATCAGGATGGATCAGTTTCGAGCTTTGAAGAGTTTTACGGATTATATGATCCTTGGGCAGATTTCTTACCGGGATATACCTCCCAAACGAGTATGACCGCAGCAGATTACCGCGCTAAATTTAAATACATCGGGAGCAAAGACCCGAAATTTGTAGGTGGTATGACCAACCGTTTCCGCTATGCGAATTTTGATCTGGCAATTTCAACTGTATTCAATTTAGAGCGTTGGGTAAACCGTACACCGACCTATAATCCGGCTAAAGTAGATCGTGGACAAAATTATACGAAGGATCTGTTGGCGGCCCTACAGGGCAACGCTGCTTTGCCTGCATTGGGAAGTATAAGTTCTGAGCTAAATGACCGATGGATGGCCTATGCCTGGTTGGAAAGCAACGACCCGATCAACTCCTTTAATCAGTATGATATCTGGGCCAAGAAAATGAGCTATGTACGTATCAATAGTATTCGCTTGGGATATACACTGCCGGCTGCCATGAGTAAAAAAATTGGCGCAAGCAATTTGCGCGTGAACGTAGAAGGACGCAACTTATTTGTTTTCGGAGCGAATTACGAAGGGTACTTTGATCCAGAGACCTACGGCAGCTATTATGCGCAGCCGATTAGCAAATCCTTTGCCTTTGGTCTTTCAGCAAGTTTTTAATCCTTTTAATTGAATATAATATGAAGAAAATAATTTATTTTGGAATGATCATGACCGCAAGCGCATTGACATCCTGCAATAAATATTTAGATATACAACCTGTAGGTACTGTCATCCCGACTTCGGAAAGTGATTTTAGAGGCTTAATGACAAGTAGCTATACGAGCTTCCCTGCCCATAAATCTTATTTGTCTTTACGTACAGACGAATTACTTCTGGACGAAAGTTCGACCGATGCAGCTAGGACCAAAGATATCTATCTCTGGAATGACCAGAACCCAGACCCGGCAACGACAGCGTATCCCTATCTTGCCTTTTACAAAAGTATTTTTTACAGCAATCAGATCATCAGTACCATTGATGAAAAATTGAGCAGTAATGCGACGGTAGATCAGATTAAAGGTGAAGCTTACCTCATGCGTGCTTACGCACATTTTGAACTGTTAAATCTCTATAGTGAGGTCTATTCAGCAAGCAATGTCGGTTTGCGTGGAGTTCCACTATCGACCAAAATCGACCTTGAACAACGTTTTGTTCCGGCAACTATAGGTGACTCGTATGCGCTGGTGTTATCAGATATGGAAAAGGGGACGGCATTGCTTACGGTAGATGATCAGGCCAAAGGCGCAAATTACCGATTTAGCAAGCGTGTGGCTTATGCGATGGCATCACGTCTTCATTTATACCGTGGCGAATGGAAGGCGGCTATGGAAGGCGCTCAGAAAGCGCTGGCGATAAATGACAAATTGGTGGATCTAAATGCGGTAGCAAGTTTATTGCCCAACGATTTTGAATCGGTAGAGGTAATTATGGCCTTGGAGAAAGTATCTATTCCCGAAGTTCGTTCGAGCTCATTTATTTCGCCCTCTTTGTTGTCGGCTTATTCGGATGGAGATCTAAGAAAAGGACGCTATTTCCAAAAAAGAGGTGCTGACTATGTCTCACTTAAAGGAGGAGAAAACCGTTTCAATGTGAGTTTCAGAAATGCGGATCTTTACCTGACAATTGCTGAATGCAATGCGCGTTTAGGAAACACCGCGGAGGCGTTAAAATATCTTTCCGCATTGAAGAAAAACCGATTCACGGCGGATGCTTATAGCAAAGAAACTAAAGCTGATGCCGGTTTGTCGAAAGACCAATTGCTGGATGCGGTGTTGCTTGAACGCAAACGTGAACTGGCGCTGGAGGGATTACGTTGGTATGATTTAAAACGAACAACGAGACCTACCATAACACACAGCAGTTTTGGGAGAACAATGACTTTGCAGCAAAACGATCCGCGTTATGTGATCCGTTATCCACAGGAAGCGATCAATAATAATCCAGATCTATTAAAATAAGGTCAATTTTTTTAATCCTTTATATATTAATCCATTTTCTTTCTTAGGAAATGGATTTTTTATTACATTCAACCCATGGGATGGAATATATTGATTGTTGAAGATGAAGACTGGGCTTTTGTAGGCTTAAAGGAGATGTTGATAGACCTTTATGGGGATAGCACATTGACTTTTACCAATGCAAAGGAGATCCAGGAGGCGGTGACGGTGATCAATAAACATCATTTCGACCTGATCTTTATGGACATCCATTTGATGGACGGGTTGAGTTTTGAAATATTTAAGCAGGTTTCGGTCGAAGTGCCACTTATTTTTACGACAGCCTATGAACAATATGCATTAGAGGCTTTTCAGCATCAGGGCTACGCCTATCTGTTGAAACCTTTCGATGTGGACGAACTTGTGCAAACCATGAAACGTATTGAGCTGCTGTTACCCAAAGCAGAGGTTCGTTTAAAACAGCGGTTTCTTGTAAAGTATGGTAATTTTTTAAAGTCTTTGGCGATTGCCGATATCGCTTACTTTATGGCCGAAGATAAAGAGCTATATGCGGTGGAAAAAGGGTCAGGCGTAGCCTATATCATTGAAGACAGCTTGGTCCACTTGGTCACGCAGGTAGATCCTTTTGCCTTTTTTCAGATTAATCGGAAATTTCTTATTCGTATAGATTCCATTCAGTCTATGTTGAAAATAAGTCGGAATAGAATTAAATTGGAACTAATTCCCCCAACTCCAAAGGGGATTGATGTTGTAGTTAGCGAAGAACGTTCTCCAAATTTTCAGCGTTGGCTGGATCAATAGCAGTTTGTTAGCTTGCTTACTTTCAGTTTATTGTCATTAGTTGGTTCTGTAATTAGTTGATTTTCATTTGTTTATTTTTTTTAAAAAAAATGTCTATTAAATTAGTATAGATTATATTATATTTGCGCCCTGTAAAATCTATCAATTTAGTAGATTTTTAGATATGCAGACTTTTGTCTTGTTTTTTGGTAAAATAATTACATTAATTTATTTATTTTCTATATAAGTATTATACTTAACTCATTTATTAATTATCCTTCATATGCACTCAACATTCAAATACATTCCTATTGTCGCGTTAGCTTTGTCTAGTGCGAGTGTGAATAAATTGTATGCACAGCAACGTTCCATTCAGGGAAAAGTGACCGATGCCAATACTGGGCAAGTACTTCCGGGCGTAAGTGTGCGGGTATCCGACCAAAATAAATCGACGCTGACCAACGCTAACGGGGAGTTTACGATCAATATCACAGGTAAAGATGACCCGTTCCTGGAGTTTTCTTTTATAGGCTACGAATCGCAACAACTGAGAGCCACGGGAAGTACAATCTCTTTGGCTTTGAAGCCGTCAAGTACAGATTTGGAAGAGGTGGTCGTAGTGGCTTATGGTACATCTAAGCGGTCCAACATCACGGGGTCGGTGAGTACGGTGAGTAGCAAAGCAATTGAGAATAGACAGGTATCGAATATTACAAAAGCATTAGAAGGACAGGTTCCGGGCTTACAATCGGTGGCATCTTCGGGGCAACCAGGTACAGGGGCTAGTATACGAATTAGAGGAATAGGATCTATTAATGCTTCCAGCGCACCTTTGTTTGTCGTGGATGGAAGCCCATATATGGGGGATATAAATTCATTGAATCCAAATGATATTCAATCAATATCGGTGTTAAAGGATGCCGCTTCCAGCGCACTTTATGGTTCACGTGGAGCAAATGGCGTTATCATTATTACAACAAAATCTGGTACAGCCTCGAGTGATACCAAGATCAATCTTAATTTCACACAGGGATATTCAACGCGGGCAGTTCGAGATTATGATCAAGTGACAACAGATGAGTATTTTCAATTGTATTGGGAAGCTGTGCGAAACAAGGAATTGTCCAATGGAAGAACCGCAGAGCAGGCTGCTAAAAATGCGAGTGCATTCGTATTGGAAGATTTAAATATCAATCCTTATGGCAGTCAATTTCCACAACCTGTCGGGTTGGATGGAAAGCTTGTGGCGGGCGCAAAAACCCTCTGGGATGATCCTTGGACTGATGTATTGCAGCGTACAGGTGTGCGAACACAGGCGGACTTGGGCTTTAGCGGCGGGGGAGCAAAAAGTACCTATTATATTTCTGGAGGGTATCTTAATGATCAGGGAATTGCAATTGAATCGGGATTTAAACGCTACAATTTACGTGCAAATCTTGATAGCAAAGTGAAATCCTGGTTAAATGTTGGGGTAAATATCGGTGGTAGCAGTACGTTACAAAAATATCCGCAATCCGAAGATAGCAATACTGCCAATATCATAAATTTTACGCGACTTGTTCCATCCTTTTATCCGTATTATGAACGGAACCCGGATGGCTCTTTTGTGCTTGATGCCAACGGTAATAAAGTGTATGATTTTGGCGAATATCGACCAAGCGGTGCTACTCCACGAAATAACCTAGCAGCTTCATTACCATTGGATAAAAATGATATTCGCAGAGACAACCTCTCAGCCAGGGCTTATCTGGAGGCGCTACTGACTAAAAATCTTAAATTGAAATCGACTTATAGTGTTGATTATATTAATGGGAATACACACGACTATGTTAACCCATTGCTTGGCGATGGAGTGAATACAGGTGGTTCTGTATCCCGTTCAAATGTTCGTACTGTATCACAGACCTGGAACAATCTATTGACCTATGAGAAGCAGTTCGGACTGAATTACATCAATGTGTTGGGTGGGCAGGAATACTATGCCTTTAATAGCAGTAATATCAGTGGAAGCCGTAATCGCTTTGTGTTACCCGGGTTTTATGAGCCTGCTGCTGCCTCACAGTTAAACGATTTTACCGGGTATAGTGATGAATATAGGTTATTGAGCTTTTTAGGAAGAGCGGAATATAATTACAATAGTAAATATTATTTATCCGCTTCATTGCGGACAGACGGTTCCGCTCGTTTTTCTAAAAATACCCGCTGGGGGACCTTTTGGTCTGTTGGTGGTTCATGGAAAATAGCACAGGAAGACTTTTTGAAAGATAAGACTATATTGGATCAACTGACTTTAAGAGCAAGTTACGGTGGGCAGGGGAACGATAATTTGTCTACTTATTATGAGTATCAAGAACTCTATGCTATTGCCAATAATAACGGTAAGGGAGGGACATACACCAGTAGGTTGGGGACGCCGGGTCTACAATGGGAGTCCAATCTTAATATGAATATCGGACTTGATGTTTCTGCTTTTAATAATAGAGTTGCCCTAAATGTCGAATATTATATTCGGAAGAGTAAAGATCTTTTGTTCACCATGCCAATGGCGCCTTCTACCGGTTATAGTGGATTCAGTGCTAATGCAGGGGCAATGCAAAATACAGGAATAGATGTCGACATCCATACGATACCTGTACGTAATGATAATTTTAGGTGGAATCTTGATGTTAATTTTTCTCATTTCAAAAACAAGATCACGTCTTTACCTAATAATAACAAATCGATCAGCACAGGCAATAAGCTAATGCGTGTCGGTGGAAGTTTGTATGATTTCTATATTCCTGAATGGGCAGGGGTGAATCAAAAAACAGGCTTACCGGAATGGTATGTGGCTGATGAAAATGGCCAGAGAACCGAAAATAAAACATCTGAATATGGAAAGGCCGGGAATGTTATTGGTTCAAGTTCCCTACCGGATTTGACTGGAGGTATTCAAAACAGTTTTAACTACAGAAATTTTGATCTTTCTGCATTTGTCAGTTTCAGTTTGGGCGGGAAGGTATTGGATAGCGATTATGTCCAGGTAATGCATAATGGTAGCAATCCTGGAAGAGCTTGGTCTAAGGAGATATTGGAGCGTTGGACACCTGAAAATACACAGACAGATGTGCCGAAGTTGACAACAGACAACTTGAGCTGGACATCGGCATCTACACGTTTTTTATACAGTGGTACCTATGCACGTCTTAAAAATGTAAGTTTGGGATATAGTCTGCCAGCAGTATTGACCAAAAGAATTGGTATCGAAAAATTACGCGTTTTTGTCACCGGCGAAAATTTATTGACTTTTTATGGTCATCAAGGTATGGATCCGGAGCAAACTGTGAATGGGGCTACTTATTTCCGCTATCCGGCAATGCGTACCGTTTCAGGTGGCCTCCAACTCGCTTTTTAAAACAATTGGATTGTTAATGTTAAGAAAATCAAATGAGAATCATGAAACTAAAAATTGCTTATATATTATTGGCGCTTTCATTGGCGAACACTGCTTGTAAAGATACTTTGGAGACGTCTCCGACAACGTCGGTACCGGCAGGTGAGATTTATAAAAATACAGACAATATTGCTACGGTGATCAACGGAACCTGGGGATACCTGAATGAGCAATATTCCACCTATGCCAATCCGGGATATACTGCTGTGATGCGAACGAGTGATGCCATGGGAAGTGATGTTGCTGTGACAACAAAATATGGGTATCGAGATGCGTATGCATTCACCGAATTGAGCAATAGCCGTTCGGGGCGCTCGTCCTTCTTTTGGACCTTGTTGTACAAGGTGATCGATAACGCGAATAATGTGATTACTAAAGTTGATGGCGCTGCCGGATCACAGGAAGCTAAAAATGTTTTGAAGGGACAGGCCAAAGTGTTACGGGCTTTTTCCTATCTTAATTTGGCTTCTTTTTATCAGTTTAGCTACTTAAAAGATAAAAATGCAAAATCAGTTCCAATTTATACTGAACCCAGTACGTTAGAGACCCAGGGGCATCCGAAAGCCACACTAGAAGAAATCTATAAACTTATCGTGCAGGATTTGAAGGATAGTGAAGCGCTTTTAGCAACAGCTAAACGAGAAGCGAAGTACGACATTAATATTGATGTGGTGAACGGGCTGTTAGCTAGGACATACCTACAGACCGGAGCGTGGAAACTTGCTGCTGAATATGCAGACAAAGCATCTCAAAATTACCCCTTGATGAGTGCTGCGGCTTATAACGAAGGGTTTAATGATCTTGGCAATTCGGAATGGATATGGGGACACTTACAGACGAACGAACAAAGTGGAGCGAGTTATACATTCCATTATCTGGATGTATCCTCTGCAGGATCTTATTATTATAGCTTTATGGCCGATCCCTATTTCAAGGAGTTATTTGATCGTGATGATATTCGTTCAGGTTTATTTGAGTGGGATGGTCTAAAGGGAAGAGAAGGTTTTTTACGTTATAAGAAGTTTAAATTTAAATCAAATTTGATCGGTGATATCGTATATATGCGTTCAGCTGAGATGCTTTTGATCGAAGCAGAGGGCTATGCGCGTGCCGGAGAAAAAGAAAAAGCGATAAATGCCTTGAATACATTGCGGAAAGCACGGAATGCAGCTTTATTTGTTGGAGATGATAATGCTAAGTTGATTTCAGAGATTTTGATTGAGCGCAGAAAAGAGCTTTGGGGAGAGGGATTTGCGCTGTCGGATATTATTCGTACACAAGGAAAGGTGGATCGGAAAGCGTATGTCGATGCTAAAGGAAATGCGATTATGGTAGATGTCGTTGGCGAAGATGGGGTCGTCAAAAAAGTGACCGGCAAAGGACATCGTGTTATCCAGTTTCCTAACGATACCAAATTTGTGGAAAATAGCCCTTATTATTTATTCTCGATCCCATTTTTGGAAACTGATCGAAATCCAAACTTGTAGGAGGCAAGCTGCTTATTCATATAAAAGCCGATGCATCTCTGTATCGGCTTTTTGGTGTTTATGCTTTTAAAATAGCCTTTGATATAGTAACCTTGCACTGCTTTTTTTCATAGTTCCTAGATCCGTATCTATTCGGAAAGTTGATTTGCTCCGATAGGTTCTTGATAGAAGTTACTGATAGTATACTTTTCCACATTATGTTAATAACTGTGTTAATAACATGTTTAGAAAAAAAGATGCTGTTATCAACAGTACTTATTAACATTATGTTGATAACCCTTCTTTTTCTTTGCCTTCTTACTTTTGTTCAACCAGATTATATAACCCGTGATGGGTAGGGAAGCACAAAAAAGGCTTGCGATAAAAGCAATAATCTTTGTTCCCATGCCGCCTATACTACCGGTGTGGATATCATAATTCAACGATCCCAGTTTATCACCGAGGCGTAAGTTCTCACCCGTTTTGATCTCCTTTAAACGGGCTTGTTTTCGGTCAAAATATAACCAGCTAAAGACACCGCTTCGTTTTTCGTACCGTCTGATTTGAATATCGACTTCTTGCTCTGTTTCTTTTTTCAGTCGGATGGAAAACATTTCAGCCTGCGGATAATTTTTGAGACTGTAGTGTAGTGCATTGTCCTGCAATTCTGCGTAAGGCAAGGGAATTAGTTTTGGGGCTGGTAGAAGAGTAGATGCCGCTTCCTGTTGAAAAAGATTAAATGTAGCGATATACGTCTTTTTGAATCCCGGAAATGCAAATGCCAAACCTGTAATCGCAAAAGCCAGTGCAATAAAAAGGCTATAGAAGCCAATTACATTGTGCAGATCGTGATTTAACCGTTTCCATTTCACCTTCGTATCTACCCAAAAGCTCCTGCGGAGATTTTTTCCCTTCCATTTTTTCGGCCACCACAATACGATTCCGCTCAGTAGAATGACAATAAATAGCGCCGTAGACCAACTTACTAAGGCATGGCCATATTTTTTCCCAAGCAACAAGTTGAGGTGGAGCTGTAAGACCAGTTGAAAAAACTCCGTCTTTGTGTTTTCAACCTGTTGCACCTTACCTGTATAAGGATTAATGAATACCCTTTTATAATAACGAAAGTAATTCCAGTGACCAAAGGCTGTCTCATCTGTTTTCATGGCACGAAATACCCAGGTTCGATTTTTCGCTGGATAGAGGTCTACACGAGAGATTTTTTGCCCATCTTCAAGATTACTTTGTGCATTGTTCAGTAAGGTACTTAAAGGGAGCGGATCCGTGGAGCTATCAACAGGAGCTATAAAATACTTTTCAGGATAAGCCCATAATTTGAGCTCATCCTGAAAGGTATATATACACCCTGTTATACTTAAAATGAGTACGATAACACCCGTGATTATACCGAGCCATTTATGCAGCCAAAGTATGCTAGATTTGATCATCTAAAATTTGTAATTGATATTAAAGGAAGCCATCATTCCCTGACCTCTTACGTATTCCTCATTTAATGCACGATATTGACTTACAACGGGGTAGTAGTTCGTGTTGAAAAGATTTTCAATACCTAGCCCCAATGACCATTGTCTGTTGATCTGATAATTACCATTTAAGTTAAAAAGATCAACAGATTTAACCGGCCCCTCGCTATTTTTATAAACACCTTTTTCGTTAGGCATGAAACGATCGCGCGCGCCGGTATGTACCCAGAATAATTGAAAGGTCAATGGTTTGATAGGGGTATAATATATATATCCCGTCGCTTTGATCGGAGCGATACGAGAGCCGTTGAGGTAGGATTTCGTACCGTCTTCTTTTTTCGATTTTCCCTCCACATAAGCATAAGTTCCACCTATCGTGAGCTGAGGACTGATTGTCGCACTTAGGGCTACTTCATAGCCATAAACATCCTCAGGAAGTCGTTGTGGCATTAGATAACCACCAATGTCTACAAGTTCTACTCCCATTTTTGAAGTACTGTAATAGTAAGAAGCAGCTAATTGGAAAATACTATAGTTGCTAGAAAACCCGACTTCATAGTTATTGGTGATGATGGGATCTGTTTTCAGACTATCCAGGTCGTTGTCCGTTGCCCTGCGGACAATTCTGCCAAGCTCATTGATAGCAAAACCCTGTGAAAAGCTTATGAAAGGGTTAAAGAAAGAATATTTATTATAACGGAGGCCGGCATTGAACGTGGCTCCTTTATACGGTATTTCACCGCCTTTGACAGCAATACTACCTTCATTATTCGGTCCGGTAGCAATGGTGTTGAAATCTTTGATTTTTACGGTTGCATTTTCATAACGGACCCCACCTTTGAAGATTAGATTTTCGAGAAAATCAATTTTTACTTGAGCATAGGGCGCCACGTTCAGCATATTCATATAGGGAATATAGACCCTGCCGTCCGTCAGGTTTTGATCCGTAACATCATTCAGGAGATCAAGTCCGTAAGTGACATCTGCGTTAGAGCCAAATACCTGAAATGGCGTGTTGAGATTGATCCGTAAACCTTTTTTCTCGGAGTTGATCTGTGTCTGGCCGGGACCATACCAGGCCGATGCTTTTTCGACATAACGATTCATGGACCGAAAGGTGTTGTAATAGGCCGATGCAACGAGAGAGGTGGAGGCAAAAAGATTATTTTTGGTATACGTCAGCATTGCATTGTGATTGTATGGCGTACCGGCAGGTTTGCCTGGGTCATCACCTTTTACTCCGATGGTCGGGGACTGTCCATAGACACCTGTCTGGCTAATGTATCTGTTGTGCTGGTTGCTTCGATAAAAATTATATACTGCGGATAGATTGGAACTGCTATCGATGGTGTAGCCGATTTTGAGAAATGCATTGTATTGATAGGTGTTTGAAAGACCATCTGTTTGACCAAGCGGTGTCCCATCTCCATCGCGTTGAAGGCCCACATAATCTGCCGATCCGCTGACGGTGTAATCCCAGCTGTTTTTTCGGCCATATAATGTTTGGACCGCACGATAGCCTAATGTTCCGGCACTGTTTATAGGATTGAAGGTTGTCCTCAGGCTGGTAATTCCTTGGATGGGAGCTGAATCTTTTGCTGGATTGCGCGTGATGTAGTTGATGATCCCACCAGCTGAGCCATTGCCATAGATGGATGTTGCTCCTTTTATAACTTCCACACGCTCAATAACACTAGGATCAATGGTGCGTAGATCACGTTGGCCGTTCATTAATGGTGTGGATTGGGGAATGCCGTCTATTAAAACCAGTACGGATCGTCCACGTAAGGTCTGACCCGAATTGGTTGCTTTATTGGTCGCTGTTCCCAGCCCGGGAATTGTATTACCAAGTATTGTGGAAAGATTGGTGCTGATCTGACTCTGTGCCTCGATCTCTTTTGTGGTTAAGATGGATACAGAGGAGGGAACAGTCGATATACTTTCGGCTTTACGGCCGGCAGTAACAATAATCTCGTCTAAAATCTGCGTTGCATTTAACTGGAATAAGAGAGGGCCGGTGAGTGTATCTAAACGCACTGTTTTTTCAAGAGGAGAAAAACCGGTATAGGAAACACGAAATTGAAGCGGACTATCCGATGGCACTTTACTGAGCTGAAATTGCCCGTGCTGATCGGAATATCCAATGTTTTTTCCATTGAGTTTGATATTGGCTTGAGCTACTGGTTGATTTTCTTTGTTTTTTACGAGGATAGATAACTCTTGTGCATGTAACTGCGTCCCGAGAAGGACAAGGGTTCCCGCTGCGAACATCATATATCGTGTTCTATTCTTCATGGTAGTTTATTTAGATCAAATATAAATTGGTGCAAATATAGAATATTTAATATTTCTTCATCAAAAAAAACTGCTATTTTTTCTCGTAAAATTCTAATATAGTGGCTGTCTCTATAGCGACTTTCTCATTTACAAAATCTCCGAAGATAAATCGGAATTCGATTTGGAGTGTCTCTCTTGATCGCTATGAATATGGAAGAATATAGTGATGTTGTGTTGTCATACATTGACAGTCATGAAAAATTTATACGGCCTGGTTAAGCGGTATATTTTATTTTCTTCATTTTGAGTATATATTTTGTTTACAATTTATTGATACAAGATAGCTATTTTAGCAGGGTATATTTCAATAATCAAAGGTAGATGGCTGTTTTAGGATCCAATTATATACGCTTGAAAGCAATTTCTGTCGTTCTATTATTATTTTTTTTCAGTTTCTTGGATACCCGTGTTTTTGCCCAAAGCACTCATTGGTTGAATTTTGAATCTGCGGAAGCGATGCGGGCACATTTCCGCTATGCTGAAGGAAAGAAAATCATCAGTGGTCATCGGGGGACGATAGAGGATGGTCTTCCTGAAAATTCGATTGCGGCTTTTGAAGCTGTATTACGTAAGACTCCGGCTATATTTGAAATAGACCCGCGTTATACCAAAGATAGTGTTGCCGTATTATTGCACGATGCAAACCTGGAACGGGTGACCAATGGAGTAGGGCGGGTATCAGACTATACTTGGGCTGATCTACGTAAACTTCGTCTGAAGGATCATGCGGGAAATATAACCCAATATCCTATCAATACCCTGGATGAAGTGATCGCATGGGCAAAGGGAAAAACCATTTTAAATCTTGATAAGAAAGATTTGCCACCGTCAGCAACCGCGGCTATATTACGGAAACATCAGGCCTATAGCTGGGTTTGGGTAACTGTACATAACGTTGAGCAGGCGGCCTACTATCTGGCCCAACATCCAGACCAGTATATGTCTATGCATATCAAAGATCAGTCTGCTTTAGCTAAATTTAAAGCATCAGGATTACCTTATGACCGGATGATTGTCTATATAGGAGCCGAGCTAAAAGAGTCAAATACAGAAATGTACCGTTTTTTTAATGCAAAGGGAGTCATGTGCATGATCTCCTCCGCTTCTACTTATGATAAGCAGCCAGAAAAGGTTGAGCGGCAGAAAAAATATCGGGCGATATTTGCCCAGGGGGCATCCATTCTAGAATCTGATTTACCAATGGAGTTGGCAGATGCAATTGATTAGTCCAAATCGACGTTATCAGCCAGAAAATTAAAATAATTTGGTGATTCCTCTTCAAAAATTTCCTTTCCTTCCATCATATAGGCGCGAAGAAGATATTCTTGTGCAGACTCTGTATTGGCTGTTTCGAGGTAACACTGCCCTAACCGCAGCATGATAAATGGATTTTCATAGGCATTCTCGATGATATTGCCTTTGGCATTTTCAAAGTGTGGAAGTGCGTTTTCGAAGTCGTCCTCTAAGAAATAAGCATCCCCAATGGAGGCTTCCAGCCAAAGACTTTCAGCGTGGACATTTTGTGGACTGGGGATTAAATTGAGCGCCTCAGTCCAAACCCTAATTGCTTCGCGAAAGTTCTCTTCATCACAATAAGCATTTCCCTCTTCACTCAGTTGGTCGATTTTGTCTAATATTTGATCATCCATGGCATTTTTTCTTAATGGTCTTTACGAAGTTATGAAATAATTGAAAAAAAACACCTGAAATCTTAAACTTCAGGTGTTCAAATAGGTAGAAAATACTTTTTTATTTATTCCACCATACTTTGGTGTTGATCACATCATCTCCTTGTTGGGCCAGCGCAGCCTGATAATTTGCTTTATTGGTACTTTGTTCCTTTAACGGGTAAACAAAGCGGCTGGGTATTTCTTTTCCCACTTCTGGTGTAAAGTAATAGCTGACCGTTTCACCATTAATAGTGCCTGTCCAAAGTAGGTCGCCTGCTTTTGTCAGGAATAATGGATATCCCGTTCTTCTGATCTCTGACCACGCTTCGACGCCTTGGTTGAAAAGTGCCAGGTATTTCTGAGTAAGCACGTGCTCTTTGTTCGCTGTGGGAAGTTTGCCGATATAGCTGTTGATATCATCTTGTGATACGCCCCATTTTTCCAGCGATGCTCTGGTTCCTTTTTCATAGTTTGCTTGGTCCCAATTATTATTTTCTGCCAGGATGAAGGCAACTTCGGCGTATTCCATAAGAACTTCGCCATAGTCTGCCGCATTGATCAGGTCACTTGGTAGCGATATTTTATCAACCGGGAACAGATTTCCGGCAGCTAAAGGCAGGCCGTAGGGCTGGCCTATAAATTTCCCATCTGCAGCTGTTGGTTTGGCAAATTTAGCTAACCTTGGATCGGCAATTTTAAAGGGACCGCGGGTGCCTTGAAGGGCTTTAATAAGTACATCGGAGATCGCGAAATCTGTCCGGTTGGCTGTTACTGTAGCCCGGAATAGAGGCGATTCATTGGGTGAGGTCTTCGAATATTTGAATACAGCGTTGTCACTATTGGACGTAAAAACTCCTTTTGCCAGGGCATCGGCAATATGTGCTGAAGCTAAAGCGGCATCTTTGGCCTTGATACGATTGGCTACCCTTAAGCGGAGGGAATTGGCAAATTTTGCCCAGTTTGCATTGGATCCCCTATAGATAATATCAGCGCTGCCGAAGGTTTTATCTGATGAATACTTGAGCAGGGTATCCGCTGCCTGTTGAAGTTCGTTGAGAATATCCTTATAGATTTTTTCCTGACTAGCATATTTGGGCGTAAGATTGTCCGGATCCTGCTGTAAAGCTTGAAAATCAGGGTCTTTATTACCATAAGACTCATAGGGAATATTGCCAAAGACATCGGTCAATGATTGGAAAGCATAAGACTTGAGAATTCTTGCAATGGCAATTTGATTGGCATTGGTGCCGGCTGTCCCTGCTGTGGCGATTGCTCTGGTGCTTTCATCCGTATTGAGTTTGATGATATCATTCAGGTTATTCAGTGATTTGTATGTTGCTGTCCAGTAATTATCCGAATAACTCTGGTCTATTCGGTAGCGGGATTGGTCAGTATAGATATTCTGACTGAAATATTGGGCGAATAACTGCGCTCCCCGAAGATTAATCTCCTCACTCCGTAAGGCATTGACCAACTGTTTCTCCGCAGTAACCAATAGCGTAGGCGTTGGTACCGAAGCCGGACGATTGGGATCGGTATTAATCTCAGCAAATTTAGTTTTGGAACAGGAGGACGCAAAAACTGAGATGCCGATCGTTGCTGTATATAGTATATTTAATAATTTCATTTTTTTTAGAATTTTAGATTCACATTAAAACCATAAGTAACAGGCAGCGGAATAGCTCCGCCTTCGATACCCTGTACATTACCACCGCTGGAGGTGAATTCAGGATCAATGTATTTACTCTTGGTATAGATATTCCAAAGGTTACGGCCATAGACATTGACACCAATATTTTTAATGGTCTTGGTATTGGCTAATTTGAAATTATAGCCCAGTGTCACTTCTCTCAATTTAACATAAGTGGCATCAAAAATAGAAAAAGTGGTTGGACCATTGTATTCATTACGTGCCCATTGCTGTGCAGTGATATTAGTGGTGTTTTGTTCAATATTCTTCACTTCGTACGTTCCGTCACTATGAAAGGTGACATCTCCTTTGACCCCGTCAAGGACAACTCCGGTTTCACGAATATTATTGGCCGCGGTTTTGTCCAGAATGCCGGAATACATGCCGACTTTATAAGTTTGGGAGAAGAAGTTGCCACCGACACGACCTGATACTAAAAATCCCAAGCTAAAGTTTTTGTAACGGAAGCTATTTTGAAAGCCAAAAGTAAAATCAGGTAGAATCGTTCCTAGTGGAACGAGTTGAGAGGTTTTCATGTAAGTTCCATCTGCTTGTACAACCCGTTGACCATTGGAGGCATATACAAAATCATATCCTAAAAATTGTCCATAAGACTCACCTTCTCTTGCGGCCAGTTGCAATAAGGAGTTGCTTAAACTTAGGGTATTCACTTGATCGTCTAACTTGACCACCTTGTTTTTGTTCTTCGCCCAATTGATTGTTGCGTCCCAGCTGAAGTTTTCTGACTTAATCGGTGTTCCATTGAGGACAATTTCAACTCCTTTATTATTGATCTTTCCGGCATTAAGCCATTTACCTTCATACCCAAAGGAAGAGGATACAGGGACCGCTAGAATCTGATTTCTGGAATTATTGTTGTAATAGGTTACATCCAAACCCAATCGGTTTTTTAGTAACTGAACATTAATACCGGTTTCCCAGGAACTTGTACGTTCCGGACGTAATTTGTCATTAGGTTTTATAGATGTTAATGTGTAGGACGGATTACCTTCAAAAGATTGTTGAGCATCATATGCTTTTTCTAGTTGATAAGGATCTGTGTCATTTCCCACGTCGGACCAACCTAGCCGAACTTTACCAAAGCTTAACCAGGGAAGAGTTTTGAGCGCCTCTAGATTGCTGAATACAAAGCTTCCGGCGATAGATGGGTAGGTATAGGACCAGTTTGAAGTAGGAAGTGTCGAGGACCAATCGTTTCGAATGGTCGCATCGAGGTAGAGTAGGTCATTATAGCCCAACGACACACTACCGAAAACAGAAGCAATCCGTTTATGATATTTAAAGTTATCTATTTGAGCTGAAGTTGCATTTTTCAAGTTGTAGTAATTGGGGATAATTAATCCGCCCTGGGTAATGGCATAGTTGTTCTGCGATTTCCTATCTCTGATATTCCCCCCTGCAAAGGCAATGAGTGAAAATTTATCCCAATTTTTCTTGGCTGTTGCAATGAACTCATAATTATATTCATTGAGCTTCCGGTTTGTTTCTTCATATTGGGAAGCACTTCGGGAATATACAGCGATACGGTCCTGTGCTTGGAATGAATAGATATCGCCATGAACTTTCGCTCCCAGCGTTAACCAATTGTTGACAGCATATTCTGCGCCAATATTTCCATAGAAACGGTCCCTGCTATCTTCCATATACGATTCATAGGCTGACCAATAGGGGTTATCAATAAAACGTGTTGCCTCGGCAGCGGGGGTATTTTGCCAGCCGGTACGGTTCCACGCCAGTGGCGTTCCATCTGCCCGTTTGTAATTTTCCAGTATTTTGTAGTCGACTTGAACAGCTCCCCATTGAAATGCTTCAAGGATAATATTTCGGTTAGAAGCGCCGGTCCAGGGACGTCCCAGTGCAGAACTGCGGATATAATTAAAGGTCGAGTTGATTTTTAATTTTCCCAATTGGGTGCCCCCCGAAAAATTAAAAGCATTTCGATGCAAATTTGAATTTGGAGTAGTGCCGGTTACATTTTTGTTTGTGTAAGAAAAACGATAATTGGTATTTCCGCTATTTCCGGCAATTGCGAAATTATTTGTGTTGGCAACTCCGGTTCTGAAGAAATAACTGACGTCATTTTTTGGATAGAGCCAGGGTGAAGGCTTTAGGTAGTTTTCCTCATCTTCGGGATTGAGGTTGTACCACTGTAAAACTGGTGTGCCATCCAATTTTGGTCCCCAGCTCTCATCGGCGGCATAATCTACGATCTTATAATCGGTACCAGCGATATTCTGTGTTTGAAAGCTGGTCGAATAGCCCTGTCCATAGAGATGCTGCCTTTTTGGAAGACGGACAATATTTTCGAAATCGATTCCTGTATTTAAGGAAATTTCCACTTTCTCACCTTTTGAAGCACGCTTAGTCGTAATCATGATAACGCCATTTGCGGCTCTGGAGCCATACAATGCTGCCGCTGTCGCTCCTTTTAGGACAGAGATGTTTTCAATGTCATCCGGATTAAGGTCCTGTATCATGTTTCCGACATCTTTTCCGGCACTTCCATTGATCGTTGAAGTTGAATTGAAATCCGTGTTATCAATAGGCGTGCCATCAACGACATAGAGCGGTTGGTTATTTCCTGCAATTGAATTGATACCCCGAAGCGAAACGTGGGAGGATCCGCCCATGTTGCCACCGGATGTCGTCACTTGAAGACCTGCGACTTTTCCGGAAAGCGCACTGAGCGCATTGGTAGGACGTGTTTGAAGTTCAGTAGACTTGACTTCCTGGACAGCATATCCTAATGATTTCTTTTCACGCGAAATACCCAAGGCGGTTACAACAACTTCATCCAGTTGGGAACTCGTGGGAGAAAGTTGAATTGTCGTAAGTCCGCCGGGATTGGTTTGGACAGTTTTGGGATCAAAACCAATATATTGAACTTGTATACTGATAGAATTCCCATTTGACGGTAATTCAAATAGGCCATTTACATCCGTTTGTACTCGTTTTTTACTTGTAATTTCTGTAATCGTTGCGCCCTGAATGGGCGCGTTGTTGTTGTCGACTACTTTGCCTTTTATGGTGGATTGAGCGTATAGCGTGCCCGTGCTTAAACAAAGCGCTGCCAGTACGACAAAATCTATGTTGTTTTTTGCCATATTAATTTAGTAATAATAATGAGTGGATCTTTTTGTGGTTATAGGAGATTGTTTGAATTTATCTGAAAAACATCTCCTAAAAGCATTCGTTTTACAGGTATATGTATTGCACTGATTTTCATGTGTTAAAAAATGTTAATGCAAATATATAAAATCCACCTGATAACTATACTTTCTTTTTTATTTTTTTGTAATTCTTTGGTCAGAATGCGTAGACTAAATATATCGGCTTGTGGAATGTTCATTATAAATGTAATAGAATACAGACGAAATACATTTATCGCAAAATAAACGCATTGTCTTGATGCAATTACTCCTATAATATGGATTGAATATTCACAAGGCACCTTTGCAGTACAGATTAAGTATCCATAAAGTATTCTTAATGTATCGCTATGGGTACATAAGTTGAATGCTTAAGCAGTACGTTCTTGTTGCTGCATACGTTATATATGTTATAAGGTGAAACTAGGTATAATCAATAAAACATACGGCGGAAGAGTGAATTTCCTTGTGGGTTAACAAGTATAGCATGAAGGCTTAAAATAACACAGGGTATCGCGTTTATGGATACCCTGTGTTATTTTACCGATCAATATCTACTTTATAAATCGCTTCGGCTTCTTTGTCGTCAAATTCCCGGATTTGTTCCATAAGTTTTTGTTTCATCCGGGTAACTATTTGCTGATAGGTGGGATCTTTATAAACATTTTGAAATTCATTCGGATCTTTTTGAAGGTCGAAGAGTTCCCAGCTTTCCACACGTTTATAATACCGGATCAGTTTGTAGCGATCATCTCTGACGCCGAAATGGGGGCTCACCGCATGTTCCCCATTTTCAAAATAATGATAATATAGGTCTTTGCGATGTTCTTTTTTTGTGTTTTTTAGGACATGAACGAATGATTTTCCCTGCATATCACTAGGCTTTTTGATCCTTGCCAACTCGAGGAGAGTGGGCGCGATATCAGCGTTCACCAACTTTGCTTCGATTTTTGTCGCGGGTTTAATCAATGGGGGATAACGCATTAACATGGGTGTCCGGAATGACTCTTCATACATCCAGCGTTTGTCGAACCAACCATGTTCGCCCATATAGAAGCCCTGATCCGAAAGATAGATCACGACAGTATTTTTACTGAGTGATTTTTGATCCAGATAGTCCAATACTTTGCCTATGTTGCGATCCATTGACTGCGCAGTATTGAGATAATCGATCATATAGCGTTTAAACTTCCACTCCGCAAGCTGTTTTCCGGTTAATTTACTGTTTTTGAGCTGTTCGTAGATTGGTCGATAATAAGCAATATAGCTATCTTTTTGCTCTTGGTTCATTCGTTTGAAATTTCCATCGTTCATCATATCTTCCAAAGAGTCGAACATCTTGAGATCATAGGCCATCTTCATATCTTTGTCAATGGACATTTCCTGTAACGCTGCAGCTTGTCTGCTTTGATAATTATCGTAAAATGTTGATGGAACAGTAAAATTCATGGCGTCATAGGTGCCAAAGTCCTTCGGGTCGGGCATCCATGTGCGATGAGTCGCTTTATGACCGATGACCAGACAGAAGGGTTTACTGGAATCCAGCGTATCCAGCCAATTGATAGATTTTTCCGTTACGATATCTGAAACATATCCTTCCGTGCGCTTGCGTCCTTGTTTACTGATGAAATCCGGATTGAAGTAGGTGCCCTGACCCACGAGGATATCATAATAATTGAACCCTTGTAGTTGTTCTCCCAAATGGATCTTTCCGACCCAGGCTGTTTGGTAGCCCACCTGCTGTAACTGTTTGACAAATAAATCTTGGTTGAAGTCAAATTCGGAAGTTTCATTGTCCTTAAATCCATTCTTGTGGCTATACTTGCCTGTCAATAGGGTGGCTCTGGCTGGACCACAAATGGAGTTGTTAACATAGGCATGGTTGAAAATTGCTCCTTCAGACGCAATACGGTCAATGTGCGGCGTTTTGGCATAAGTTGATCCATAGGCACCAATGGTCTGATAGGCATGGTCGTCTGATATAATAATCACGATATTAGGCCTATTTTGCCCCAGTACCTGGCCGCATATGCCCCATAGTATAAGTGCTAAGCAGATAGAGGTTAATTTCATTGTAATAATGGTTTTGTTGTTGATTTTGCTATCCTTTCTTTAAAGATAGAAGATTATTCTATTTTTATAGTTAAAAGTGATAAGTAAATATGATGAATACAAGGTGGATTCGAATGCGAAATGTTGTTGTGACGGCAATGTTTGTTGGATTGTATACCTACGCAGGAGCACAGGAAGTAAGTGTTTTTGTATCCGGTGAAGGCGGTTATAAAAGCTATCGGATACCGGCTATTGTCAAAGATAAACAAGGCCGGTTATTTGCCTTTGCCGAGGGAAGGGTGGATCATGCGGGGGATTTTGGTAATGTAGATATTGTTTATAAAATCAGTCCGGACAATGGTAAAACCTGGGGACCATTGCATGTCGCTGTTGACAATGACCATTTGCAGGTCGGAAATCCTGCTCCCCTGGTCGACTTGTTAGATCCAGCATATCCGAAGGGAAGACTGTTACTTTTTTACAATACTGGTAATAATCATGAAGCAGAGGTGTGTAAAGGTAATGGTTTACGCGAGTGCTGGTCAGTGAGTTCGACAGATGGTGGTAAAACCTGGTCCGATCCGCAGAACATTACACTGCAGACCCATCGTCCCAATCAGCCTTCAGTAAATACACGATATAACTTTCAGGAGGACTGGCGAACTTACGCGAATACACCAGGGCATGCGCTCCAATTTGATTCTGGTAAATATAAAGGACGTATTTATATTCCTGCGAATCATTCCGAAGGAAATCCAAAAGCAAATGGCGAAGACTATTTTGCCCATTCGTATTACTCGGATGATCATGGAAAGACATTCAAAATAGGAGCGAGCGTCAAGTTTGAGGGATCAAATGAGACAATGGCTGCACAAATATCGAATACAGGACTGTATATGAATTCCCGTAACCAGCAAGGTCATGTAAAAGAGCGAATCGTATCGTATTCAAGTGATGGTGGCGTTACTTGGGATACAACTTATTATGATAAAAACCTGCTCGATCCTGTCAATCAGGGTTCTGTGCTTTCCTGGCAGGGGAAAGGCGGATACGTGTTAGCTGTTTGTAATGCAGCAACATCGGACAGAAGAGATAATCTGACGCTGCGGTTGAGTAAGAATCAGGGGAAAACCTGGTATTTCAATCGAGTTGTTGCTAAAGCTCCCGAGGGTGTTAAAGGTGACTATGCGGCTTATTCCGATTTGGTTCTTTTAAATAAAAATAGAATCGGTATTTTATTCGAAAAGGAGAATTATCGAAAGATTGTGTTTGTGCCGG
The DNA here is from genome assembly GCF_003071065.1 of Sphingobacterium athyrii. Classification (GTDB taxonomy): domain Bacteria; phylum Bacteroidota; class Bacteroidia; order Sphingobacteriales; family Sphingobacteriaceae; genus Sphingobacterium; species Sphingobacterium athyrii. The sequence goes on from NZ_QCXX01000009.1 coordinate 99,905, forward strand.
TAAACCTCAAATAGGTACTGTTGATTTAGTACATTGTGCCCCACTTTCTTTCTGATCTATAGTCTAAGAGAAGAAAGTGGGGCATCTGTTTTAGGGTAGCGAGAACTATTTTTTCAGGATAAGTGTTTGCCCATTTTGATAGAGCGTCATCTTATTCTCACTGCGATCAAAAACTATTTTTACACCATATTGAAGCTGCACCAATGTGTTTTTATCCTTTGGTTTCAATTGAAATGCGGGTTGGCCTACAACCTGTCCCAATATTTTGCCGTCATCTTTGGTAATATTGATCTGAATTGGAGGCTGTTCGCTTTTATATTCACCCAGTATGCTCGTGGTTTCCTCATCTGTCAATTGTATTTCTGAAAGATCAGGAAGGGGGAAAGGTTTTTGATACAGTTCACCAAAGCTGAATTTTAGTATTTCATTATTATTATAATTATTGCCGTTGCTGATGAGTGCAACATTATAATTGCCGTCATCAAAATGGCTCGCCACAGAAGAATAACCGTCAATCCCCCCTGTGTGACCGAATCCCCGGCGGTCATAAAATGGCATTTGGAATAGCCCCAGCCCATAGCCGCCAATAATTTTTTTCATCTCTTCAAGGCTGGTGGAATTGATCAGTTTATGGTTAAATAAACCATTAAAAAACTTGACCAGATCTGTTGGGGTAGACCATATTGCTCCAGCGCCAAGAGGAACAGAATTATCCGTATGTGGCTCTAGGTCCCAATCTTGTGTGAATCTATACGACTCGCTAACATCTTTGGCAATATTTTGTGGCCGGCCAAATGTGGTCTGTTCCAATTTTAACGGCTGGCAGATCTGCTGGTTCAATAAAAAAGCATAGTCTTTTTTCCAAACTTTTTCTAAGATGTAAGTCAGCAAAATGTAGTTTGAATTACTATATTCATGTTTACTGCCCGGATCAAACTCAGCGCCACCTTTGATCATACGCTCAACAAGTTCTTTTTCAGTTTGGGCTTTGGTGTTCCATGTTAAATAATCTTTGTCATCAGTGACACTGTGTACCCCGCTACTATGATCAAGCAATTGACGTATCGTTATTTTATCGGCATTTGGAATATCTTTATAAAAGGTAGATAGGGCTTGATTCATTTGCAGTTTCCCTAACTCGATTGTTTTTAATACAAGGGTTGCGGTGAAAGTTTTGGAGATGGAACCGATACCATATCGTGTATTGGTCGTGGCAAGCTTTTGCTGTGCTCTATCAGCGTAACCTATAGCCTTTTGATAAAGTAATTTATCTCCTTTCGCTATTGCAATACTTCCCATCCAGGCGTTTTTTTTATCCATGGCGGACATTAAGCTATCCATTCGGCTAGGATTAAATTCCTGTGCCCGTAGGACCACAATGGAAAGGCCGCTTAATAAAAACAGTAAAATTGATGTTCTTTTCATAATTTTTGTCGGGTTAATCATGGACTTAAATATATAACAAAAAATATAGTAATACAATGGATCCGATGTTTCATTAGACAAAATCAGATGTTTGTCCATAAACAAATAATTATCTAGTTTGGAGCGGGATCAGAAGAGAAGGTGCTGAATGTAATACCAGCAATAGCTTCATACATATAAAAAACACCTGAAGTGGGGAACTTCAGGTGTTTAACCTAACCAATTATTAACCTAAATTTATGAAAAGTATACTTTTTAAAGTATAGAAAACAATGTTCAATATTCATGCCATTTCATTTGTATGTCTTAAGCTGTTTTTCTTTTGTGTTATTTTTGTTACAAAAATAAACTCTAGTTTTTGTTTTGACTATATGTTCTGGCTAAAATTTATTGTTTGGGATAATTGATAAATTATCGGGATTGATTAATGCCATAGGGATATAAACGAAATTTACATCAAAAATGAGTAAGAGCATTTTAGAGAAAGCGATTATAAGAAGGGGGCAGGATGAATAGATCGATTAGAAATATAGTCGAAACAATTCCTTCCATTCCGCGTCAAGATCACCTGCATAAACAGGTTGATGTGCCCGATTATACCAGTAGCGGGCATTCCAGAGATCTCCTTCTTTTCGGTGAAGGTACGCATGTACATGGGCGGCTTCTAAATCATCCAATTGATCAATGAGGTCGTGTGCTGTTTTCCAATCTCCTTTTTTGTCATACCATAATGATTTTTGGACGGCAGACCAGTGATGAACAGGACTGTCCAATAATTGAAATTCTTCTATTGTCATCTTGTTAATTTGCTAATTCTTTACTCCAGATTTCATAAATATTATCTCCTTTTGAGCTCTTTCCACTGTGATGCCATTTAGTATCTTCGAGCTTCCCATCAAAATGAAGTTCTTGACCGACTTTATTGTTGTCTCTTGAAAAGAATAGTATTTTCTCGGTGTAACGATTGTTTTCATAACTGTAGCTTCCGCCCCCTGTTCCGTAAAAACCTTTTTGGGCTGGATTAATAGCAATCCATTGGAAGTAGCCGTCAACTAGGATCTTTATTGTTTTGCGGTCTGCTTTCGGAATCTCATGCATCTTGGCTTCTTGCTTCCTGCCCGTGATTCTCCATAATGCATCTAAATCTTGGACGATGGCTTTCTGCTTGACGAAAAGTTTGTTGGCATCGGGCAACTTGATTTGGATGGCTCCTTTTTCATTTTTAACAGCTAGACTGGTCGTCTTCCCGATATTTGTGCTGTCTTTGGTATCGTATTCAATAGTCACCTCAAGTCTGTCGTCTTGCTGTTGTATGGGGCCGCCCCAAGTATAACCAAATTGCTTTTTGCTGTCATCATAGTCGATCAAGGATAGGTAATGATCTTTGACCAAAATTAAGTTTTTGCTTGTGCCGGTTTGGGAAATATATGCTCCCTCTCCCAATTGGGCCTTAGCTTGAAAATGCAGCATTAGCAGCGAGAAGCATAAGAGTATAATACAGTGTTTCATATCACATTAAGGCTTGTTGTCTTTTAAAGATACGAAATAAAAGTGTTGAACGGTCTATATTAAGTATTATACTAACCAATGGATACGGATCGATTTAAATGGAATGAGCCCGGTGGAATACCGAGCTCATTATATCAAAAACACTGCGTAAATTAGTCCAATTTATTGGGGTCAGTCCAAAAATCAGCCTTTATTTAATCGTGGGATTTATTTGAATTTACTTGCCAACGCGGCTAGTTTACTCGCCATGTCTGTCTCTGGTTCCGCTTGCCGTTTGCCCTCATTTCGTTTATTCTTGGGGACAGCAGGTTTTTCATCTGTTTTCATCGACAGGGCAATGCGGTTGCGTTTTTCATCTACTTCCGTAACGGTGACTGTGACATGTTGTTGAACCTTAACCACCTCATGTGGGTCGGAGATATAGCGGTTGGATAATTGGCTTAGGTGTACCAAGCCATCTTGATGTACACCAATATCGACAAAAGCACCAAAGTTTGTAATGTTGGTAACGATACCGGGAAGTTTCATGCCAATGCGTAGGTCGCCAATGCTATTGACGCCTTCAGTAAATGAAAAAGCTTCAAACTTTTCCCTTGGGTCAAGCCCCGGTTTGGCAAGCTCATTCAGAATATCATTTAATGTTGGTAGCCCAACTTCCTCAGAAATATAGTTTTTCAATGGAATGGATTTTCTTAATTCAGCATCTTTGAGTAAATCTTCTACTTTTTTACCTAAGTCTTTGGCCATTTGCTCAACCAAGGCATAACGTTCAGGGTGTACGGCCGAGGAATCCAGCGGATTGTCCGCATGTCTGATCCGAAGAAAGCCAGCTGCTTGTTCAAACGCTTTGTCTCCGAGACGCGGAACTTTTTTTAGTTCACGCCGTGATGTAAACGGACCATTTTCATTTCTATATTTAATAATCTGTTGTGCCAAGGATGGTCCTAGCCCGGAGACGTACGATAGAATTTGTTTGGATGCCGTGTTCAATTCCACACCTACAGCGTTTACGCAGCTGATGACAGTATCGTCCAAAGACGTCTGCAGTTTATTTTGGTCTACATCATGTTGATACTGCCCTACGCCTATTGACTTGGGGTCAATTTTGACAAGTTCAGCCAGTGGATCCATTAATCTCCTTCCGATTGATACGGCACCACGTACTGTAATATCGTGGTCAGGAAATTCTTCGCGGGCTGTATCTGATGCTGAATAGATAGAAGCTCCACTTTCATTGACCATCACAATAGTGACGTTATCGAGCCCCAGTTTTTTGATAAAATCTTCAGTTTCACGTCCCGCAGTGCCGTTGCCGATCGCAATGGCTTGAATATCATGTTTTGATACCAGATATTTGATCGTCTTTTGTGCTTCGGCAAGCCCGTTTGCACCATTGTGTGGAAAAATAGCCGTGTTTTCTTTGAGCTGACCTTGTTCATCCAATACAACGGTTTTACATCCTGTTCGGAAGCCGGGGTCTATTGCGAGTAGTCTCTTCTGTCCCAATGGTGCTGCTAAAAGTAACTGGCGAACATTGTCTGCAAAAACTTTAATCGCTTCTTCATCTGCTTTTTGACGGGTCAACACGCGAATTTCTGTTTCCATAGATGGTTTCAATAGCCGCTTATAGCTGTCTGTCAATGCTAATTTCACTTGTGAAGCCGCCTCGTTGGAAGCTTTAATATAAATAGATTCAATGGTTGGGAGAATATCTTCTTCATTGATGTCAATATCCAGATAAAGCAATTCTTCTTTTTCACCACGGCGCATCGCCAAAACACGATGGGAGGGAGCATCTTTTAATGGCTCTGACCATTCGTAATAATCTTTATATTTAATCGCTGCTTCCTCCTTTCCGGGAACTACTCTCGATACAAATTCTCCTTTTTCTAGGAATATTGCCCTCGATTTAGATCGTACGGTAGCATCTTCAGCAATAATTTCAGCAATGATATCACGTGCCCCAGCTAAAGCTTCTTCAGCATTTTTAACTCCTTTTTCCTCGTCGATCAACGAACTTGCAAGTGTCAGAAAATCAGCCTTGTCTTGGGCCAAAAGGAGGTCTGCCAAAGGCTGCAGTCCTTTTTCGCGGGCAACGCTGGCTCTTGTTTTGCGCTTTGGCTTATAAGGTAGGTAAATATCTTCCAGATTTGCCATAGTCTCGGCAGTCATAACTTGCTGTTCAAGTTCTGCTGTCAATTTTCCTTGATCATTGATGGATTTTAATACAGCTTCTTTGCGCTTGTCCAGTTCCCTTAACTGTTGGGAACGATCTCTGATATTGGTGATTTGAACTTCATCCAGGCTGCCGGTCATCTCTTTACGATAACGGGAAATAAATGGAACGGTGGCGCCCTCGTCTAATAGTTCAATTGTCGTGCGAACTTGTTTTTCGCTTATGGATAGCTCGTTAGCAATAGTAGTTTCGTGTGATAATAAGCTCATTATTGGTTTACTTTAAAAAGGAAAGCTGTTGAATAACGATTCAACAGCTCTATTAAATATCTAATTGTAAATTAATGTAATAAGGTTAAGCAGGTTTGTTGGTGTTATCCTGTTCTGAAGGTTTCTTTTCTTCGCCTTCGTTATTTTTGCCCTCAGCAAAGTGGTCATTATATCCGTAGGTGATATGAGAAGGTTCTTCTCCGTAATCTAATTGCTTATGTGGATTGTGCTCCACAACTCCTGCCGGAGTTGAAAATTCATATTTTTTCTTTGCTGGTTCGGATTCCGTGTTTTCAGCTGTTTCCACAGCTTGGTTCTCTTGTTCAGCTTTCGCTTGCTCTTCCGCAACTTTTACTTCATTTGGAACGGTCTCCTCTTTGACCTCTGTCTTCGTGTCTATGTCTTTTTCGAAATTATTGATCTGATCTGAAATCTCACGTTTGATGCCTTCAGATGCATCTTTGAATTCTCGTATCCCTCTTCCTAAACCTCTGGCCAATTCAGGAAGCTTCTTGCCACCAAAAAGTAACAAGATCGCAAACACGATTAAAATCATCTCCTGTGTTCCGATGTTTAGGAATGTTATTACTGGATTGTACATACTCTTTTCCTCTTCTTTTGATTACTAACTAGATGCTAAGTTACATTTATATTTCTATAGTTCTTAGACTAACGGGCAAATTTAAGATAATTTTAAGGTATTTGAAACATAAAAATTACTTAACAAGGGGTAGGTACTTTCAGGGTAAATTTTGTTATATTTTTGCTAAATATTTTTTAATATGACGATAGATCGGAAATAACTTCGTATTTTCGTGCCTATTTTTTGAGGAATTGATTATGTTGGGAAAATTTAAAACATTCAAGCCGTATTATAAAAGTACAATTGTATTGGCTGGGCCGGTTGTCATTTCACAGCTCGGACATACATTGGTACATACCGCCGATAGCGTTATTGTCGGACATTTTGCTGGAACGATTCCATTGGCTGCCGTGTCCTTGGTGAATGCAGTTTTTATGATTGTTATGGTCGTTGGATTGGGAATTGCTTATGGTATCACGCCATTGATTGCGCAGGAAAACGGCCGCGATAACAGGAAGGAATGTGCGGTATTATTGTCCAATAGTTTCTGGTTGAATATTATTACGGGAGTATTACTATTTTGTTTGGTTTATTTTGGATCGATGCTCGCAATAGATCATTTGAACCAGGATCCGGCTGTTGTAAAAGAAGCGAAACCTTATTTACTTATCTTAAGTCTTTCCATGTTACCATTAATGGTATTCAGTACATTTAAGCAATTTGCCGAAGGTTTGGGATTTACTAAACAGGCTATGAACGTAACGATATGGGGAAATGTTCTCAATATTATCTTAGCCATCATCTTCGTCAAGGGAATGTTCGGAATTACGCCGATGGGGGTGAAAGGTGTTGGGTACAGTACGTTGATTGACCGTATCTTGATGATGTCAGTGATGATGACCTACGTATTGCGTTCGAAGAAGTTCAATGGTTATATACAACATTTTAAAATTACAGTCATAGATCGGGTAAGATTGGGGAAAATATTGCGGATCGGAGCTCCGGTCGCGATGCAATATGTTTTTGAAATCGGTGCGTTTGCAGGAGCATCATTATTGGCGGGGACAATTAGTGCTACCGCACAGGCTTCTCATCAGGTCGCTATTCAGCTCGCGGCGATGACATATATGATGGCAAGTGGTATTGCTGCTGCGGCAACAATTAAAGTGGGCAATAGCTATGGGAATAGAAATCTGTTCCGCTTGGAGCGCTTTGCGATCACGTCCTATCAGTTGGTTTTGCTTTTTATGTTGATTACTGCTTCTTTGTTTGCAATTTTTAATAATTACTTGCCGTACATTTTTACCTCGGATAAAGCAGTGGTTGTTATCGCAGCTCAATTGCTGATCATTGCAGGTCTTTTTCAGCTATTTGATGGTACACAAGTTGTTGGATTGGGGGTTTTAAGAGGTATGGGTGATGTTAATATTCCAACGATCATCACTTTTGTCGCCTATTGGATAATCGGATTGCCTAGTGGTTATGTGATGGGGATACTCTTTGATTGGGGTATTAAGGGCATTTGGTATGGGCTTACTTTAGGCTTATTGACTTCTTCGCTTTTACTTTATTTTCGCTTCCAATTGGTCATCAAGAAAAAGAAACTCCAGTTTGAAAATAGTAAACTATAAAACGTAACATAGGAGAAGTCCCTATCAAGTACGTGGAGTATGCCGAAAGTAGCATATTTGAGATGTAACCGTATAGAATATGGTTAAAAGAAAAAAGTGGCTATTCAAAAGTTATACAAAAGCTTTTGGATAGCCACTTTTTTATAACGACGTTGTCGTCTTTAAATTTCTCTGTTGCTATCCCAGTGTTCGAGATAGTCCGCAACCCGTTTTAAGAATGTGCCGCCTAAGGCGCCATCTATTGCACGATGATCGTAGGATAGTGAAAGATACATCATATGTCGGATTCCGATCATATCGCCGTATTCAGTTTCAATCACCGCGGGTTTTTTTGTTATGGTGCCGACCGCTAATATCGCAGCTTGAGGTTGATTGATAATCGGCGTTCCCATAATATTGCCAAAGGCACCAATATTGGTAAATGTAAATGTCCCGTCTTGGGTATCATCAGGTTTTAATTTATTGGCGCGTGAGCGTTGTGCAAGGTCATTAACCGATTTGCTCAACCCCACTAGGCTCAGTTGATCGGCATTTTTTATTACCGGGACAATAAGATTACCATTGGGCAACGCTGCCGCCATACCGATATTGATATTTTTCTTTTTGATAATATTGTAACCGTCTATCGATATATTAACCAAAGGGAAGTCTTTTAGCGCCTTGGTAATTGCTTCTATAAACAATGGTGTGAACGTTATATTTTCTCCCTCACGTTTTTTATAGGCGTCTTTTACTTTATTGCGCCAAAGAACGAGGTTTGTTACATCTGCTTCCACAAATGAACAGACATGTGGGGATACCTGAACGCTCCTGACCATGTGGTCAGAGATCAAGCGACGCATACGGTCCATTTCAATAATTTCATCATGACCGTTTACCACTGTATGGACAGTTGTCGTTGGAACAGTTTGTAGCGGTTCATCCTTGATAATGGGAGCGTTCTCCGCTTTTGAATGATCTATATTTTGGCGTGCCCCTCGATTGGAAACATAAGATAGAATGTCCTCTTTCGTCACCCGACCTTCAGCTCCGGTACCTTGGATACGATCTAGCTCTCCGAGAGATAGTCCCTCGTGACGGGCTATGTTTTTTACCAACGGTGAATAAAAACGAGTCGTGTGCTCGTAATGAACCGGAGTAATTTCTTCTTTAGGACTCTCTAATTGATCCATACCTGGTATTTCCAGATCGGCACCTTCGTCTGAGTCTGTAGCTTGATCCTTTGGACTTTCCTCCGCTTGAACGGCTGATTCACTTGTTTCGTTATTTCCTTCTACTTCTATAATTGCAACGACATCTCCAACCTGTACGATTTGGTCTGTGGTATAAAGTTGTTCCTTCAAAATACCTTTTACAGGAGAAGGTACTTCCGAATCAACTTTATCTGTTGCGATTTCCAATAAAGTGTCATCTTCTTCAATCAGGTCACCTGGTTGTTTTAACCATTTGGTAATTGTTGCTTCCGATACACTTTCTCCCATTTTTGGAAGTAAGAGTTTATATAAAGCCATATTTTTTAGCAATCTCGTTATAGAAAAACGAAGTTAATTAAATTGTGGTTTACTTTCAACAATTTAAAATATTATTCCTCAAAAAACGATTTTATTGAAATATTATTTTACGTTTATCCGATTCTTATACTTCTTCTTTCACAAGCAGTTTCCAAAGTAGAAGAAGGGCATTCATGCGCGTGCGCTCGATATTGACGAGTCTGTCATTGTTGAATTGAAACTTTTTTGTGATAATTTCTTTTTTTCCGGCTACTGCAATCCATACAGTTCCCACAGGTTTGTCCACGGATCCTCCCCCTGGACCTGCTATCCCAGTGGTGGCAATGGCATAATCGGTACTGAATTTTGCTTTTGCTCCAGCTGCCATTTCAATGGCAGTTTGTTCACTGACTGCCCCAAATTGATTTAAAGTCGTCTCTTTGACTGCCAATAATTGTTGTTTTAGCTGATTGGAATAGGGGATAGTACCACCGACGAAGATCTCGCTGCTACCCGGATTGGCAGTTAATGACGCCGCCAAACTACCTCCGGTACAGCTTTCCGCAGTAGTCAGTGTAAGTTGCTGTTGCGTAAACTCCTTGATCAAATAGGCTTCAATAGTCGTGTCATAATCCGCAATGGCATGATTTTTTAATCGATTCAGAAGTTTGCTCTTAAAGAGCTTTACTTCTTGTATGATATCCGATTTGTTTTTGCTCTTTCCGGAAAGCCGTAGGCGAATAAAAGCCAAAGTAGGCAAGTAGGCCAATTTAATGGTTGAGGGAAGTTCTTCTTCAATATCCTTTATTTCTTCTGCCAGATAGGATTCTCCAATACCACCGACGAGTATTGTCTCGTGATGGATGAATATATCTTTACTTTGCTGTTCGAGTAACGGAAAGACGCGTTTTTCCATCAAATGTTTCATTTCAAATGGAACACCGGGCATAAAAATATAATGCTTTTGTTCTTTTGAAACTAACATGCCCGGAGCTGTGCCGTAGTCGTTGAACAATATTTCACAGTTTGCCAATACATCCGCTTGCTGTCGATTAATCTCCAACATTTCTAGATTACGGGCTTCAAAGAAACTGGTGACATGCTGAAGTACTTTTTCATCCCGAATTAAGGTTGTACCAAAATATTTGGCAGCGGTATTTTTAGTAACATCGTCTTTAGTCGGGCCGAGTCCGCCTGTAATTAAAATCAAATCAGCTCTTGCGGAAGCACTTTTTAATGTATTGAAAATAGCGTCCTCTGTATCGGGAATGGATGTCATCTGGACAATGTCAATTTCGAATTTTCCTAATTGTTGTGCAATCCAGCTGGAATTGGTATCGATAATCTGGCCTATAAGAATCTCGTCTCCAATGGTGATAATTTCTGCTTTCATAGTATAAACTTACATAAAATTACGGATCAACTATAGGCTAAAATTGTTTTGATAAGAAGGAGTTTAAAATGAATGCTTTCGAGTGCAATGGAAGTGAATCTAGTATAGGAACTTAGGTAAGTGGAATAAAAAAAGCGGTTATTTTAAAAATAACCGCCTCCAGAACTTGCTCTTTTTGTCAGTTTGAGGTCTTGCAAGATGGATGCCTTCGCTCGAATGGTGACATTATAACTTCGATATCGTCCGAATGGCATCCAACCAAAGGACATATCCCAACAGTGTAAATCTCGATAGATATTAAATGAAGTCATGACAACTTCTTTTTGTTTGAAATCGTAGCCGGATTGAAAGGTGACTTTCCATTTAGGTGTAACACTGAAATCGCCATGCAAATTCAATGTACTCGTAATCTGGTTGTCCATGCGTCTGGTACTTGAATTAAAAAACTTGGACATGTTGAAACTGAATGAGGCAGCCAGATTCCAAGGAATGTTAAAATCCACAAAAGCATTCGGATCGGAACTAATCCGTGCTAAAGCCTGTGCTTGCTCCGGAGTCATTCCGGCACCAGACATTTCTTTTCTCAACGAATCAATATTGTTATTACGTGATTTGGCAGCTTTTGGATTTAAACTATAGTCAAAGGATAAACCAAAATTTGTCAGGCGGGCCAAACTTCCATCTTTGATCGCATATCTGTTGATACGGACACCATTATCGTCTACAGAATAGGGGTCAAAGGTACCATTGAAGTTGACGTTCATCTTCTGATCGAAAAAAGCTGTCCGGCCGGAAAAAGTTATCGGAGACAGTTTCAATGAATCTGCTACGAAATTGTAATTTCCGCTAAAGGTTAACCCCTGAAGAATTGGGATCTTTTTGAAACCGCCGTCGGTGGTGTCAGATTTGCTTTTTACCTTGGCCTCAATGTTGTTGTCAATTGAGAAGCCGATACCTGCGGATTTTCCGGCAGAAGGTGAGCCATACACACCCTGAGCAAAGATAGAATAAACATTGCGATTGCCGTATTGGTCATTATAATGCTGGTAGAATCCATAACGCGGATCCGAAAAATCGGGTCTGTAATTTAAATTAATTGAAGGGGTAACAACGTGTCTGATCGCTTCAATTTTTCCGATCTTTGGATACATACCGTAGATTTTTGTTGAAAGACCAGTAGATATGGAGTAATCATAAGCACGATTAAATCCCTGTAGTGTATCGAGCCGCTGTCTATAACCTGATGGGGTGTTATCAATACGTTGTCTTGTGCTTTGTAAATACCACCGTTCGGTATAATTTACACTTGTGTTAAATTGGAAATATTTAAACGCATTAAGTGAGAGACTGATGGGGATATTATGCTGGAAACCATTTTGAAATCTTTTGAAGCCTCCTGACGAGAAAAGCAGTGAATCTGCTGTGTTAACTGTATTTTGTGCCTGGAAGCTATAGCCAACATTAATTCGTTGATACCACTTTTGTTCGCCTACGCGATCCTTACTGTCAAAAGGATTGAATGAGGATACGTTTAAACTTATGTTGGGTAGGCTCAATTGAATGCTTCTTGTTGCCATATCCTGACTATGTGTTAAACTGGCCGTTAAGTTTACTTTTCCATCGGCAAATACTTTTCCATAACTAATGGACGAACCCATTCTGTTACGGGCTAAATTCTCGTAACTATTTTGTACACTACCTGTACCCGTATTTTGGAAGAACGATGTTGTACCGAAGTTTACACTCGCGGAGAAGGATGTCCCAGGATTAGCTTCCTGACGTTGGGTATGGTTCCAGGTTACATTGAAATCTTTATTTGAACCATAATTATCGGTACCTTCCACACCGACTTTGGTATTGGCGTAGCGTATATTAAATCCACCATTGTACTTGTAATTGACTGTATATCGAGTGTTTACTGAAGCTTCCCAAGATCCTTTCGAATACAAAGATCCTCTGATCTCGCTATCCCAATAATCGTTGAAGGCTAAATACCAACCAATGTCACGCATGGAAAAGCCCCTCGTATAGTCCTCTCCAAAAGAGGGGAAAAGAAATCCCGAGGCTCTTTTATCTGGCTTTGGGAAAAATGCAAAGGGGAAAGCCACAGGCATAGGTACCCCCATTACTACTAAGTAAGCCGGACCTGAAATAATCTGATTTTTGGTCACTATCCCTTTCGAGATATGTATTCCGAAATGGGTATGTGGCTGTGGGAGGTTACAAGTACTGTATAGCCCCTTATAGATTGACATCTCATCATAGATATTTTTTCGGACGATATTGGCTTGGATAAAGCCTCCATCGACCTCAGTCATAATACCATAGGTGTTTCCTTCCTGTTTCTCATAATCATAATAAAGTGAATCTACGGTTTTGGGTGATTCACCATTACCCATAATGACAATAGGACGTCCTACATATTTACCGCTTTTATCATATATCCCCGACGCAAAGATCTTTTTCTGATTGCGGTCAAGACGGATGTAATCAGCCGAAAGCTCAAAATCCTGATACTTTACTTTTGCTCCGCGATATAAATGACTAATATTCTTTGCTACTTCCGATTTTTGAGAATCAACAGCAATAATGCTGACTTCCGCCTGCAGCCCGCTGCCTTTTTTCTTGGCGGTGTCTTGAACGGATTTGGTAGAATCTACAGGCTTAATTTTTGTTGTATCCTGCAGTTTACTGTTCGCCGAGACAGCGTCCTTACTTTGAAGTCCGTTCTGTTTTAATGGAATATTGCTCTGAGCCAACGTTGAATTGCTCGTTGCAAGAATGATAAATAGTGTTAAAATGTTGATTAACGACTTCAAAATTAAAGACAAATGTTATTTTTGTGAAATAATGTTAAACTTCGAAGGACAAAATTAGTCAAAAAACAAATAGAAAATATGTTAAATATCGTTATCTATTAAAGAAATAATATTGACTCATTTTGTATCGTTTATAGTAGAGCAAATAATTATTCAATGAAATCAGATTTAAGAATTAGAAAATGGTGTAGCATTATAGTTGCTACTTTGGGATTTTTTTTATTGAATTCTTTCAAATTAAACAACGGCCAACCCGAGCCACCTGACTATCAGATCAAGACTATTGTTATTGATGCTGGGCATGGTGGAAAAGATACTGGAGCACAGGGCCGTCGATCCCTGGAAAAAAATGTAGCTTTAGATGTCGCACTAAAGCTCGGAAGGCAAATTCAAAAAGATATTCCAGGGGTAAAAATCATCTATACGCGCACGACAGACGAATTTGTGGAATTATATAAGCGTATTCGTCTAGCAAACGCAAATAAAGCGGATCTGTTTATTTCGATTCACTGTAACTCTGGTGGCTCCAGTGCTCATGGAACAGAAAGCTTAGTGTCAGGTTCCCATCGTCTAGGACAGCAGGATGCTGCCGTTCGAGAAAATGCATCACTTTTGCTGGAATCGAATTACAAAGAAAACTATCAGGGATTTGATCCAAAAGATCCCGAAAGTGCAATTATTTTCTCATTGATGAAAAACAGATTCCGTGAAAAAAGTATCCGCCTGGCACAAATGATTGAAGGTGAGTATGTAAAAGCAGGAAGACATAGTCGAGGATTCTGGGAAAAAGGTTTAGCTGTACTTGCTGAAGCAGGTATGCCAGCTGTCTTGACAGAAATTGGATTTATCAGCAATAGGGAAGAAGAGAGTTATCTATTGTCAGAGACAGGACAACAAGAAATTGTCGATAATTTGGTTTCGGCTTTAAAAATTTATAAAAATTCAGTAGAACGCTAAACAGATTTGCTTTTGTACTGTTTTAAACTTATATTAATGATGCATTACAAAAGAAATAATTTGTGAAAATATCAAACGAAACAAAAGTCGGCATATTAGCAACCGTTGCGATCGCGCTATTATTTATTGGGTACAGTTTTCTAAAAGGAAACGACGTTTTCAGTAGCGATAATACTTTTTATACGACTTATAGCACAGTCGATGGATTAACATCTTCCAAACCGGTTTTAGTGAATGGTTATCAAATAGGCAGGGTGTCAAAAATGACCTTGCAACCAGATGGTAAAATAAAAACAGAATTTAAGATCCATTCCCATTACGATATTCCTAAAAATACCATCGCCCGAATTTCAAGCACAGATTTATTGGGTAGCAAGGCGATTGTATTTGAAATGGGTAATAGTACGGACATGGCCAAGGATGGTGATTTTCTTAATTCAGGTGTGCAGCCCAATATTATGGACAAGGTCGAGCCGATTCAAAAGCGTATAGAGACCATTACGATTAAGCTGGATTCTACACTTTCCGTAGTTAATACAGTTCTGGATAAGCAATTCCAGGATGATTTTAAAAGCAGTATCCATAGTATTTCAACCTCGTTGAAGAATGTAGAAGGGATTACAAAAGATGTGGAAGGCTTGGTTGGAGATGAGAAGGGACGATTGAATAGGATCATGGCAAACCTGGAATCCATCACATCCAATTTCGCACAAAATGGTGAAAAAATAAATTCAATCATGGCTAATCTAAATAATATTACAGACAAAGCAGCGCGATTGGATTTTGAACAAACTATGAATAAGGTAAATGCAACAATGGCCGATTTTCAGAACATCACGAGTAAGATAAACAGTGGTAAGGGATCGATAGGCTTGTTGCTCAATGACGAAGAATTATACAACAACCTGAATAATGCATCAAAAGAGATGGATAATCTGATGAAAGATGTCAAGGAGAAACCTGGTAAATATATCAAGCTTTCTATTTTTGGAAAAAAAGGTGAAAAATAGATTTCGTTTATTGGATATAGTTAATAATACAAAAAGCCTGCAATTTGCAGGCTTTTTGTATTTAAGACTTCTTTAGCAAGTGAAGTTGGCTCGCTCTGCTGGTACTTAACTTATTACCAAGTTGATACCATGTCCAATATTAAAACCCTATTAATACTT
This sequence comes from Sphingobacterium athyrii, assembly GCF_003071065.1. GTDB lineage: Bacteria > Bacteroidota > Bacteroidia > Sphingobacteriales > Sphingobacteriaceae > Sphingobacterium > Sphingobacterium athyrii. Next base: position 115,326 of record NZ_QCXX01000009.1, read on the forward strand.
TTTTTATAGGGTATTAACAGAACCTTAATAGGGATATACCCCTGTTAACCCCCTGTTATACCCCTGTAAACCCCCTGTAATATCGCCGTTAATAGATAGGCAGGTATTAATCAGTGGTTAACATGCTCTTTCATTATGCAAAATGATCGAAAAAGATTGATGAAATAGATTACATCCATTCGGATGGTCAATTTGTAAGGGGAAATCAATAATCTGAATCCGTAAATATCCGGTTTTACTTTAGGGTCGTGCATTAAACTAACTATTAACGCCACTTAATAAGTGGCGTTAATAGTTAACAATTGTAATAGTTTATTAGCTATTTTATCAGTAGTGTAAGTGTATTCGCTCACTATCTGATTTTACAGCGGTATTAGAGGGTTTCTTTAAGCCATGTAAAGAATTCTCTCTGCCAGACCTGCGCGTTCTGCCCAGACAATACCCAGTGGTTTTCATCAGGGAGATAAACAAGTCTGCTCTTTATTTTTTTCAACTGAGCAAGTTGAAAGGCTGCTAAACCCTGTCCTATTGGAACACGATAATCTTTTCCGCCTTGAAAAATCAGAATAGGCGTATGCCAGTTGTTTGCTTTTTCAATCGGATTAAATTCGGTATAGGATTTTTCATTTTTGTTATCCCAGTATGCTCCGCCTAATTCATGATTTGCAAAGAATAGCTCTTCTGTGGTGCCATACCAACTTCTCATGTCAAATAAACCATTGTGCGCTATGAAAGTTTTAAAACGGTTTTGATGTACGCCAGCCAGTTGGTAAACCGAATAGCCGCCATAACTGGCTCCGATTGCTGCACGGCGAGCTGTGTCAACATATGATTCCTTGGAGATATCATCTATTGCAGCTAAATAATCTCTGATCGGCTGACCGCCCCAGTCTTGGGAGATCGCTTCGTTCCATTTGACTCCCCAGCCCGGCATACCTCTACGGTTTGGTGCGATAACAATGTAGCCTTGGGATGCGATCAACTGTAGGTTCCAGCGAAATGAATAAAACTGGGTGAGTGCCGATTGTGGTCCACCTTCGCAGTAAAGTATTGTTGGATATTTTTTTGCGGGGTCAAAATTTGGCGGATAAATTACCCATGAAAATAAATCTGCGCCATCAGATGATTTTGTAATCCGTTTCTCAATTTTATTTTCAGCAATTGTTGCATACTTGTCATCATTCACCTTGGTGATGGCTGTCAAAGATTTATTTTTGAGATCGAAGCTGAAAATTTCGGTCGCACGTGTAAACTTTGTCAATGTGACGATCAATTTATCCCCAGTTTGCCCTACAATACCTGTAATATCAAAATCTCCGGTAGAAATTTGCTGGATCTTTGGAAGATTTTTCGATTTGACATTCGAAGGTACTTCCAGTTCGAATAATTGTACGGTGCCTTTGATTGCAGCAGTAAAGTAAATCTTACGATTGTCGTTGCTCCAGATAAAACTGTTGATTGTGCCATCCCAATGTGAAGTCAAATTTAAACGGATAGCGTTGTTTTTATCAAATAAGATGATGTCATTTTTATCAGATTCGTAGCCCTCAGTTTTCATGCTGAGCCAAGTCAGACTTTTTCCGTCCGGCGAATAAGCTGGTGCGATGTCATAACCATTCATGCCCTCAGTAAGGTTAGTCGTGGTTCCGGAAGAAATCTCATAGCGGTAGATATCCGTATTCGTGCTTACAGCATAATCTGTTCCGAAGTTTTTCTTGCAAACATATAATACCGCTTTACTGTCAGGAGACCAGATAAAATCTTCTGCACCGCCAAAAGGTGCCTGTGGACTATAATAGGGCTGATCTTTGAGCAGGTCTACCGGTTCTCCTATTTTACCATTGCTATAACTGGCAATAAAAGGATGATTGAATTTACCATCATTGAAGGTATCCCAATGACGGTAATCTAAATTATCATAGATATAGGCATCAGACTTCGGCAATTCTGGATATTTGTCAGTACTGTGGTATTTTTTGATCAATACGGGACGGCTAAAAAGAATATGCGTTCCATCCGGAGAAAATTTAACATTCTCCAAAGCCATCTCACCGGATGTCAGTTGTACTGCTTCGCCTTTGGTCAGATTTTTTTTCCACAAATGACCTTTTGATAGGTAGATCACATCGCCATTTTTTTCGATTTGAACTACCGTTTCCCCTCCCTTTTGATCAGTTAATTGGCCAGTCGTACCATTGGTCAATGAAACTGTAAAAAGATTCTTCTCACTTGCATTGCTTTCCAGGTTGTAATTGGATACACCGTATACCAACGTTTTACCGTCTGAGGAAAGTCCTTCAGCAGATACCCGTCCGAGCTCCCAAAGCTTACTGGGGGTAATAGGTTGTGGGTTTTCTGTAACCATTTTAAAACTGGATTTTCCACCTTTGCTTTCTTGCGCATTGCTAAGGTTGCATGCCATAATCGCTAATGTAAATATTGTAAGTTTATTCATCCGCATAAATTATTTATAAGTGTTGTCCCATCGGTATAAATGAGCTCGTTTCACTCGGTTTGTTTATTCATTATTTCATTTTCCCTTTAAGGCATTCATGCTGCCTTCGGCGGTTTCAATGGTGATGAAGCTATCAGATTTATTCATCGAGTGGATGTTTTAAGCGGTATTCATGAGCTCGCTTTGCTCGGTTATTCACTCTCCAGTGCGATTGAATAAATCATGTATAATGCTGAAAAATATCCCTGCAAGTTACAGATTTTGCGAGTAAATGCTAAGTAAAGCATAAAAATAGCCGCCTTATTTTTGAAAAGGCGGCTATTGGGAGACGTAGGTTTACTTTTTAATTAATATTCGGATAATGACCCAGTAAATTTTCAGATGTTGTCTATTGATCAGCATGGTTGTTGTCAAATTGATACCAGTTAATTTTTGTAGAAACACGCATCAGGATTGCCAAAATGATGAAAATACCAATTGTCCCTGCAATGAGTGAGTAGTCCCGAAGTTGCATAAGTAGGTAGATGAACAGATAAAAAGTACCTAAGATAGCTCCGAACAAAAGGGCCGTTTTAGGATCTTTGGTAATCGCTTTGATAAAACTTCCAATAAGCAATACAGTTGCGATCGATGCAATTAGATAGGCCGGATTAAATCCGATATGCTCTGATAAAGCTAATAGTAATGTGTAAAAGAGTACCATGGCGGCTCCGATCAGTACATATTGAATAATATGTATTCTTTTTTTCTTGATTATTTCGGTGAATAGAAGCGAAGTGAAGGTCAATAAGATGATCAATATACCATATTTAGCAACCCTGGTTGTTTTTTGGTAATTGTTGATGTCTGGCAGAAAATTTATAGTAATCATATCCGAATTCACCAAGATGTCGCTGGGTATAATGGGGCTGGATGCAGTACTCGTAGCAGCTTGTGTAAGTTCAACGTCATCTGTTAAACTTCCCTTGTGCTTTTCGAAACGATAGATTGGAAGGATATCCCCTGACCACTGTTGTGGTAACTTACGACTAAAAGAAGGAATTTCCCAAGATGCTGAGAAATTAGTTTTGTCAATTGTTCGTTTGGTTGGTAAGAATGCGCCGACAAAGCTCGGATTGGCCCAATTCCCTCTAGCGGAAATATTTGTTTGATCACTGAGCGGTACAAAATTCAAAGATTTAGATCCTTTGAGGTTTAGTGTGATTTTGAAGTGGTTTTCATTTTCGTTGGGGCTGACAGAAATGGGGCAAACTAAATTTTGACTGAATAGTTTGAGGTTGTTAAAATCAGGATCAAAAGTCAACTCTTGCCCATTCCAGCTAAGGAGAGGGCGTTTGCCCAGTCCTTTAAAATCTTGTATGCCAAATACAAGCCGGCTTCCTGTCCAATCTATCCTTTCGGCGGGAATTTCCAGTTTTGTTACATCAATTTTATTGAAACGTCCGTCTATCGAAATACTGCTATTATATACTACGGAGTTATAGATGCCACGTGATAATTGTTGTGGGCTGATGTCCGTGGTGATATTAGCGTTTTGGGGGAGGATAAAGATCCATTTTGTCTGTTTGTATTCTAATGTCGTAGCATCATTAATTTTTTCAATTGGCTTCTGAATAGTTTCGCGGTAGGGGATTGCTAAGACCGGGCCGGAAATAACTTGTTCTTGCCCCCAGTTAAGAGCGATGTCTTCGGACACACTTTGTTCTCGCGTTTTGCGTTCCTCAATCAGATCGCTGATTAGTGTCAGCGGTATGAGCAAGAGGAGCGAAAGAAATAGAATGACAAATAACTTTAGGACAGTTGAGTTGCTAATTTTATCAAATAGCGAATTTTGCGCTGTACTGAATGACGTGTTACTATTGTGATTTTCCATGATTTCATTTGTTTAAGTTTATTTGAATATTTTTACTATATAATGCAATTTGGAATTCAGTAAGTTGGTAATGAAGTATATCCTTAAATTCTATATGGTGAAATTTTTGTAAGGATCGCCCCTTGTGAAAAGTTTTTTTGTAATATTTGAAATGTTCTGGAAAAAGGATGCCTCCGATAACGATCATTCCGATCAGATAAAGGCTTATTTTTCCATTTCCCAATAAAAGATATTGCATTGCAATTTCATCTTGTATTTCGGTTCCTGTTTCCGTTATAATATGAAACACATCGTGATTTTCCAATTTAGCCATAACATCAAATCCCTTACTCAAGTAAAAGAGACCTAAACCATGACCGATGCTACCAAGAGGGTAGGCTAGAAATTCTTCTTTGCTAATTCCCCATGCTTTTTTGTTCCATTTAAAAATATTTGCATACACGCTGGAAGACCAGTTGTAGAGGTGCAGCATAAGTTTTAATCGAGTTCCTTTCATTTTTTTTGTTGTTTTAAAAGTACTTTGATTTTCAAAGTGATTGAATAAAAAAATTATTTGTATTGTTGTTTTATTAAATTTTCTAATGCAATAAGATGATTTTCAAATGCTTTTAATCCTTTTGTCGTTCTTTTATATCGGGTATTGGGTTTGCGGTCAACAAAACTTTTTTCCACGACAATATATTCTTCTTTCTCCAATGTTTTAAGGTTAGAAGCTAGATTACCATCGGTTACATCCAACAATTCTTTCAGAGAATTGAAGTCGTATTCTTCATTCGCTGCAAGAACACTCATAATCTGTAAGCGGACTCTGTTTTCAAATACTTTGTCATATAAAGAAAGATCCAATTTCACGATTCGTACTTTTTGTAAACGATAAAACCATAGATGATATGTAGCGCACCAAAACCCAATCCCCATAATAGCAGTCCGTGGTCAGGAAGACATAGTGCCAGTAGTCCTAAGGATATCTCAAGTATGCCTAACCACCTCACCTCAGTAAAGGTATAAATGCTACCAGCAGCCAAAGCTACACCATAGAAAATAAGCAACATCCCTGCAATCAAATGATAATAACCCTGAGCAAGCAGGATTAGCACCAACAGGCCTCCAGTTAGCAATGGGATTGAAACTGCAAATAAAAGAGATTTGCTCGTAATGTTCCAAATAGACTGTCGACTTTTCTTCGCTTTTTTACGTGCCATGAGCCATCCGGTCAATAGTGAGAGAGCAAGAATGAAAATAGCAAGTATTAGAAAGATATTTAATAACGTTAGATCGCCTGTGAATTGATTGTTCAAGGCTTCAGTATTGGTCGTAATGTAGTAGCCAAGTAAAGTGCCTAATAAAGCATAACAGCCAATGAGTACACCTGACAATCCGCTTATAGAAACAAATTTGGAGGATTTTTCCATCAATGATCTAATCTGTCCAAGCTCTTTAAATAAATCTTTCTGTTCCATAAAAGTACTTTGATATTCAAAGTAAATGAATAATAATGAATTATGCAAGAGGAGAATAGAATATTGAAAAAAAATAAAAAAAAGAGTATAAAATACTTGCAAGATATAGGTTTGGTTTCTATCTTTGTGGCATCAAAAGAAATCCTAATGCGGAAGTGGCGTAATTGGTAGCCGCACCAGACTTAGGATCTGGCGCCGCAAGGCGTGGGGGTTCGAGTCCCTTCTTCCGCACTTGATGTCCTCCCGAACTTAAAACCTCGGGAGGATTTTTTTATGAATGCGATATAGCTAAAAAGAGTATGAATATTTCACACGAGAATGTAGATGCAATCAATGCGGTAATCAACGTCGCATTAGCACCTGAAGATTATAATCCTCAAGTCGACAAAGAGATTAAAGCGCAAGCTAAAAAGGCAAAATTACCGGGTTTCCGTCCAGGTCAAGTTCCTGTGGGACATATCAGACGTACCTATGGTAAATCTATCTTATTTGATGAGATCAATAAATTGGTGAACGATAAAATCACGAATTATATTTCAGAAAATAAATTAGAGGTTTTGGGTCAGCCGCTTCCTTTGGAAGACGATGCGCAATATAGCTGGGATTATAAAGACAACTTCAATTTTAAATATGAGATTGGTCTAGCACCTGCTTTTGATTTGCCTTTTACAGCTGAGACTGAGTTTGCTGTTTACGATATCAAAGCTGACCAAGAGACTTTGGCGGATCGTATCAAAAACTTACGTCGTAGCTATGGAAAGATGACCAATCCAGAAGTATCCGAAGAAGGTGATGTATTGTATGCAACCTTAAAACAAGATAAAGAGGAAGGTCTTGAAAAAACAACTTCAATCCGTACGGATATCGTTGAAGATGCGAAAATCAAAAAATCTTTGGTAGGTCTTAAAAAAGACGATACTGTTAAAATTGATGTTAAGAAAGCTTTCAAAACTGAAGATTTAGCACGTATCTTGGGCATTACTGAAGAAGAAGCTACAGCTTTGGATGTAACTAAATTTGAGTTGACTGTTAAAAATATCAACCGTTTAGAAGAGGCTGATCTTAATCAAGAGTTTTTCGATAAATTATTTGCTGAAGGTGAAGTCACTGAAGAAGCCCAATTTACGGAAAAAGTAAAGGAAGAAGTAGAAAACTTATTTAAGCAAAACTCAGATCAAAAACTACGTAATGATATGTATACTTTTGGTATGGAGAAAGTAGACGTTACATTCCCTGAAGAGTTCTTGAAAAGATGGTTGAAAGCTACTAACCCTAGCATTTCTGAGGAGGAGCTTAACGAAGGTTTTGCTGATTTCTTGAATAACTTGAAATGGACAATCATAGAAAACCGTGTTGTTACTGAAAACGGTCTTGAAGTTAAATATGATGAAGTAATCAATTTAGCGAAGGAACGTATTTACGCACAAATTAAAATGTACAATATCAACGAAGAACCTTCTGATGAGCAATTGAACCAATTTGCAATTCAATTGTTGCAAGACAGAGAGCAGGGTAATCGTTTATTCGAAGAAGCTAAAGCTTTAAAAGTATTTGATCACCTAAAAGGTTTGGTGAAATTGAATAGCAGCGATATTGAATTTAAAGAATTCGAAAAATTAGCGTAAGCAATTTTAAACAAAAAAAAGGCTTCCAAATATCTTGGAAGCCTTTTTTTTTGTGTCATCGATCGCTTTTGTTTTATCTTTTTGGATCTCAATTGAATTTGATTGATGGGTTGTAGTATTCTCCAATCACTCACATACTTTGTCGCTAATAGTAAATAGTCCAGATTTGTCACTACTTATATTTTAGTTCTCTACTGTTAGTTTGGTTGGCTTTTCTTTACCTCTGTTTGTGCAGGAACAATGCTGTTATTTTTCTTTCCTATAGGAAACAGCCGCTTTATAAATTCGGAGAACGAGTTGAACTCTTGCCGATATAATAGTCCAAAGGCGCTGATGTATTCCCCGTCATTTGGACTAAGAAGAAAATTTCTTGTATTTAAACGGTTTGATGCCCGAAGGACGAGACGACCGTCTTTGCGTAAATAAAACATTGCCTCTGCATCAGTAGAGACACGGTCTGAGAATACATTCAAGTCAGTTAGGGCCTGACTTCGACGGTCTGAAATACCGCCAGTAAGAACCAGTCTGTCATTAAATAAACGAAGCGAAGCGGATGCATCATTCAGTGACTTGATATTGATGTCAAAGAAGTTGATATTGAGTGATTGCGCGATAATATTATTGATTTGATTGAACGCAATTTCGGTTCCTGCAGATAGTAATGTGTTATTTACCTCTTTTCCAAAATCACTTTGTGTGCCGGGAGTGAAGCTACGCCTTACAATCAAACTAAGTGCTTGCTGGTTAACATTGTTGGCATCAGAAAAATATCCCTGCAACTCATCCTTGACACCTGGGTTTTGTGGGAAATTGATATCAAATGTAATGTCTGGCTGACTCAACTGCCCTTTTAAAATCATATCTGCCTGCGCTAATACACGCTCAGGGTTTTCTTCCCTTCCTGCAGCATTATAGAGTGGCGCTAAGCTTGTTCTTTGTTGGTAAATTGCATTGATATTAATATTTGCCTCAGCTGGGTTACCCGCCCATCGCACGGTACCGCCTTCCTTTAAATCAAAAATTTTGTTGATGTAATCCTGTGCCGTGAAATTAAACTTCCCGCTGTTAATGATAAAGTCACCGAACATTTCAAAATCTCCAAGCGAAGATATCCGCATATTGAGGTTACTATTTCCCTTTCCGGATAATTCACCCATACTAGAAAAAAGGTTGATTTCGGCATTTGGTGTGATCAGCAGATCCATGTTCATTGTTAGCCCGCCAAAATCACGTTTCTTTTGATTTTTCTTGATTTTGGTGGAATCTTTTTCAATGAAATAGATAAAATCACTATCCGAGATTGTACTGGCGCTATTAAAGGGTATATTGATGACAGTATTTTCCTCTGACTTAGCACGTATATTGATATTCATTGCAGATGTCAGACCCTTGAACTGGAAATTTCCGGAAGCATATGCGGTACCATAATAGATGTTATTATCTTTTATGGTTGTATTCAATATCATGAAATTTTTTGCTTCAGCAGTTACATCTATATCAGGATCACTTAGCTTATTGAGGTCAACAACGCCGTCGATTGTAGCCACATTATTTTTCTGATCATATATTTTGAGCCCCGTAAGGAATATTCTATTGTTGGTCACATTGATTTCATCGGAAAGGCGATAAGGCGTCTTTAGGTAATTGATAACCATTGACGCATTGTCAAGCTTTCCGGTTCCGCTAATTTTAGGATTTAGGATATCGCCCGCAATCGCTAAGTCTGCATTTACTTTGCCCTTAATATTTGATACCAAGCTTCGTAGAAATGGTTGAAAAACGAATACGTCTGTATTTACTAAAGTAGCTTTAAGGTCAAGCTTATTACTTTCGCTTAAATGATTGTAAGATCCAGTGAGTTGAATGAGTTTATCACCTTCCTCTATTTTACTATCGAGTTTGACGAGTTGGTTCTCCGGATCGTAATTGGCACTGAGTGCTAATGCGCCAATCGGAATATTGTTGTAAAGGATAGGAGAGGTCGTAATATTGGCGACGACAAATGGGGATTTAAAAACCGAGTTGACTTCGATCTTTCCATTTAAGTTACCTGATAAATTAATCCCGTGGGGCTTCGTAATCCCATTTAGGGAGGTGAGATTGAAGTCCTGGAATTTTAAATTGATTTGATCTGAAATGTTATTTGACAGGATGCCATCTATATGTACTTTTTGCTCGGCATGGCTTAACGTGAGTTTCTCGAAATACCATTTTCCCTTTGAAATTTTCAATTGCGCATCGTTATTTACAAGCCATTGTTCTTTGTTTATCAATATATTAGATGGATAGAAATTGATGAAGGCTGGCTTTGCATGTGCAAATCGAATAACACCATTTAGATCTAAACTATTGCTTGCTTCCAATTCTGACATCTTAATGTTGAACTGTAAGCTGTCATTGACCAAGGTGTTTGAAATATTAACATTCTTGATATATGTGCTATCGGTAAAATTGATCTGATCTATAGACGTTTGTAACTCCATATTGTTTAAATTGGCGTTTTGGTCTATAATCAGATGGGTGAGACGAATACCGTTATATTTGAATTCAGGGGCATAAAAGTTAAAATTTGCAGTTTGCTTCTCGCTGGCAAATTTGGCATTCAACGTTGCCCCACTATCCAGAGAAATATCTTTTCTAAAGAATGTCGCAATGGGTCTGAATGATTTGATATTGACATTAAGGTCAAAATCCTGACGGTTGAACTCGCTCTTTTCAAATCCTATTGCCGGAGCGTAGCGCATGGCGAGAGCCTTAAAATAGGGGACGATCGTATTTAGATCTATTCTCCCCTTGAGATCTATATGTCCAATAGCGGATTGTAGTGTAAGCGACCGCGCCTCTTGATCTCCTTCTGCAAGGAAATTAATATTTTTAATCGCAAATTTACCTTTGGAGGAAGTGAAACTTACACTGTCAGATTTAAATTCCCCTGTAATGTCATTGATGTTGTCTCCAATTAAGCTCGTATGGAATTTAGTATCAATAATATTGATTGAGTCCCCATGGAAGAAATTGAGCTTTTTTAAATTAGCCTGTTGGATATCAGCATCCAGATGATAGTCCGGACGGCTGGACCAATCTATGTCAGTGGTGAACTTTAATCTGAGGTTTGGGTCGTTTACTTCCCCTGAGCCAAGAAATAATTGTTTGTCTATATTTCCATTTACTCGTATTTGCTGATAGGTATATTGCTTAAAATTGAAATTAGTGAGATTGCCGGCGACATTCAGCTTTAGGTGCTTGGGATCGGTACCTACTCCATCAAGCTGTAGGTCGAAGCCCGAACTGCCGAGATCTTTTACCTTTGTTATTTTACCAAGATCAAATGTTGGTGATTGAAACTTACCAGCATATTTGATTTCTTTACGTAGATCCAATGTTCCGTCAGCTGTAACATCGCCGATAGCTGTGGTGAAGCTTCCTTTTGTTTTAAAGTTGTTATACTGACCATTTAGACTGCCTTTGAACGCGAATTTATTGAAAAGGGCAACCACTTCAGGAAGTTTGAAGTTTTTTAAATGGCCAAGCTCGCGGATAACATTTTCAAGATCGCTATATTCAGAGGCAATTAAAACCTTGGGAACAATAAACTCTGTTTTGTCAATATCAGGTAGGCCGATAATTTTGAGATTACCCGCTAACTTCGTGTTTTTCCCGATGGTCAAATCTACCTGTGAAGCATTGATAGCTGAAACGGTACCTTCCAGATCGGATTTTTTAATCTTTACATCAAACTTGACCTGGTGCATGGGCGAAGAAAAGAAAGCGATATCTTCTGAGTGTATGTGCGAGTCGCGCGCCTGTATCTTTACATTGACTTTGTGAATAAAGTCCGAAAAATCCGAAAAATTAGTATAGCTTAATTTTAAATAATTCTTGAATGTGGAACGGTTGGTTGTAAGCATAAGGTCAATCAGTTCAATGCTTTTGGTGCTGACTGAGGCATGGGCCAGGAGCCCTTTGATAACCAAACCTTTTTTCTCGTTAAGATTGAATGTTTTGATATCCGCTGAGATTTGATTGGAATCAATTTTTATATTCTTAAAGTGTGCATTGAGTTTGGATATACCCAGATCGCCAAAGTCCACAACTTTATTGTAGTGTTTTTGTTTGTGATTAACGTAGTTAAAGGAATTGTTATTGATGATGAGTTCTTTAACATCAAAAATTATTTTTTTTGAGCTTTTCTTCTTTTCCTTTTTCGGTGGGTTGAAATACCGGATTAAAAATGAGATGTTGCTGCTGTCCTTAAATTGTTCGAAATTACTTTCCGTATTCTCAATTTTCAATTTGTTGATGACTACTTTATTTAATTCTATCAGTTGCGATAGATTGACACTGGCTTCAATTTTTTCGGACTTTATTATTTTTTTGCCCTCCTGTGTATAGATTTCGAATCCTTCTATAACAAGGGATTTGAAGGGTTTAAAATAGATGCTTTTTAAATTGATTTTGGTATCGAGCTCGTTGGATAAATAGTTGACAGCCTTTTGCGCAACAAAGTTTTGTACGGGCTTTAGCTGTAGCGATAATGCCAATGCAAGCAGTATAATGAATATACTACCCAGGACTATTGACATTATTTTAATTATTTTTTTGATACTTTTGTATTCTAATTTATTACCTCTAGCTATGGCTATTATTTTAGGAATTGAATCCTCTTGTGATGAAACCTCCGCTTCTATTTGTATTAACGGTGAAATTCATTCAAATGTTATTGCGACTCAGGCAATCCACGCAAAATATGGTGGAGTAGTTCCCGAGTTAGCTTCACGTGCCCATCAACAAAACATTATTCCTACGGTGGACGAAGCCATTCGTCAAGCAAAAATAAGCAAAAATCAAATAGATGCAGTGAGTTTTACACGTGGACCTGGATTATTGGGCGCTCTTTTGGTCGGAACTTCTTTTGCTAAATCATTTGCGCTTGCACAGAATGTCCCGTTAATCGATATAAATCACATGCAGGCGCATATTTTGGCCCATTTTATTGAGGAACCAAAGCCAAGTTTTCCTTTTTTGTGCCTTACCGTTTCGGGAGGACATACACAAATTGTCTTGGTAAAAGATTACTTTGAAATGGAGTTATTGGGCGAGACACTTGACGATGCGGCAGGGGAGGCCTTTGATAAAACAGCTAAGGTTTTGAATCTCCCTTACCCCGGTGGGCCACTTATCGATAAATTTGCAAAGGAGGGGAATCCCAGTTCCTACAAATTACCCGAACCGCAGATACCTGGACTCAACTTTAGTTTTTCCGGATTAAAGACAGCTATACTTTACCTTGTTCAAGATCAGCTAAAATTGAATCCTGATTTCTTGACAGAAAATATGGCAGATCTATGTGCCAGTGTGCAATCCCGCATTGTTTCTATCTTATTGAACAAATTGAAAAAGGCTGCGAAACAAACTGGGGTAAAGGATATTGCCATAGCGGGTGGTGTTTCAGCAAATTCAGGACTCAGAAAGGGATTGATCGAAATGGGAGAGCAATATCATTGGAATGTTTTTATCCCAAAATTTGAGTATTGTACAGATAATGCAGCGATGATCGCCATCGCTGGATATTATAAATATCTGAAAGGAGAGTTTGTCGGGCAGGATGTCGCTCCGATGGCTAGGATGCATCTTTAAGAGTAAAGAATTGTTCCTTTAATGAATTGGATTAAGGGAACAATGTCTTGTTTTATAAGGGTGAACTATAGCCATAGGCTTGCGCAGCTGAGCTAAATTTATCTTTCTTGGGTTGATAGAAATTTAATTCATAACCCTCAGCACCCCAAAAGATGCTCACAAAACTAACACCAATTTCTGAACGCAATACGGTGAGAACCTGAAAAGCCTCATTATCAAATTGTCCGCCATCATCGACTCGCCAAGTACTAATGTCATCGTAAGTGGCCGGAAAATCCAGATTAATCAGCTGATCTTCTTTAGCATAGGAGAATACAGCTAGCGCTGAGTCCTGCTGATTTTCAAAAACTGTTAGATTGAACTCAGCTTTGTCTTTCAGTACAGCAATGGTTGTACTTTTATTGATTTTCCTATTGTATTTTTTTTCAAGTTTTTCTTTAATTTCCGGACTTGTTTCATGCTGAACTTTTGTAAAAGGTTCAATTTTATATTCATTCACGAACGACTGATTGACGAGCATTCCGAAATCTCCCGACTTAATTTCATTTTTTATCGTAAACAATGAACCTTCACTATTTGCAAAGTTTTGGGCTGTTTGTCTGCCATTACTCTCTTTATTATCCGTTTTGTTCTGTATAAATTCCAGTGGGCTAACTTGATCTTCGATAATGACATAATTGTATTTTTCGGGACTTTCCATCGCCTGATCCATAGGAAGGGCAATTAGTGAATCTTTTTGTTGATTCAAAAAGCCAAAATAAGGTGAAATCATCTGTTCTTTATTTTCACTCTTAACCGATGGTTTGGATTGGTTTTGACTGTTGTCACAACCATATAATGTTAGTAGAAGAATAGCTAAAAAAAGTGATTTCATAAGCGTGTGCAAAAATTTTATGAAATATAAGGGTTTCGCGCATCATAATGAAAAGATTTAAGCTTTAATGTTATGATGAACTCAAAATTGAATATCTATCGCAAAGAATGGCTGGATGTTATCTTTGCAGGCCGCAACAAAATGTATGGTGCTTATGAATTGCGGAATTTGTCAAATAGAGCAACGAATGTGGGGCTGGCCATCGTTGTTTCTTTTGCGTTCCTTTTGATTGCGGGGTCCTATGGCTATAGCAGATACTTTAAGAAAGCTATACCTGATACAATTACTACAATTGAAGTTCTAACTCCCGAGGATCTCAATGAAATTCAGAAGGAGGCTGACAAAAAAGAGGAGGTGAAAGAAGAGCCTATTTTAATGCAGGAGAAAGCACCGCAACAGATAGCACAGGATCTTTCGAAGTTTGATTTGGTGCGTATGCCCGAGCCGAAGATTACAAAAGCAAGTAAAGTGACAGAGGATGTTGCTACGCAGGATGAGCTGAATAAACCCAATACAATGACTGCTCGTATTACATTAAAGGCGAATGCTGCCGGAACACATATTGCACGAGGTGAATTTGGTTCGTCTAAAAAGGATGGCGGAATTACCGGGCATAAAGAGGGGGCCGTGTCAGGAGGAGGAACAGATGGAAATGCTGACCAGCCTTTTATTACGGTGGAAATCATGCCCACTCCGGTGGGCGGACTGCCAGCTTTCATGAAATGGGTTTCAGAAAATTATGGTTTTCCACAGTCAGCTTTGGATCAAGGAGTATCGGGCGTGATCGAAGTCTCTTTTGTTGTAGAGCGGGACGGATCCTTGACTGATATTGCTGTAAAACGCGATATGAAGTTCGGAACGGGGGAGGCTGCGATCAACCTATTGAAAAAGGCGAGAAAGTGGAAACCAGGTGTTCAGAACGGACGTGCTGTGCGGGTGGCTTATACATTACCTATCCGTTTAAGCGCAGTATCCCAATAATATCTTTCTTAACTTTATTTAACAGATGACGTTTTAAACTTTTGGTGGTCAAAAACACTCTTATAGATAAATAGGTTGAAAAGATGACCTATTAAATTGATAGATTGTTGATTTATAAAAATAGAGAGATGAAAAAATTGATGTTAAGTTTGGCGTTATCCGGATTAATGTTAACAGGTTTCGCGCAGGAGAAAGAGGATCTTAAATCAGATACCAAAGAAATGAGTGCACCAATAAACAGGCATTCGAAAGATAGAAAGCATGATGGCTTAAAAAATAAAAATCCCGAAGAATTGGCTAAGATCAAGACAGATCGCATGGACCAAAAGTTGAAGTTTACAGATCAACAACGTAAAGAGGTGTATGCATTTCATTTGAAGCAAGCACAGGATCATAAAAAAATAGCAGCAGAGCGTAAATTGTATCGCGAAAAAATGAGAAGACAACGTGCTGCTGATCATAAAAAAATGATGGCTTTATTGACTCCGGAGCAACAAAAGACATTGAAGGATTCTTACGCTGAGAACCATAAAATGCACAAAGAGCATTGGAGAAAGGATCGACAAATGCGGAAAGGAGATTTTCAGAAAGGTGTGAACGAGAAAGCAGTTGACGCTGAAGCGAAAACAACATAAGGTTAATAAAAAGAATAGTTTTCATATTAATAATTGGTGAGTGTTAGTTGAAAGGGGGATCATAGATCCCCTTTTCTATGTTGATATCAATCAAGTTAACACAGCATTTGGCTTTATGAATCTTTATTTTTTTGCTGTTCCTTCCATTGTCTAGAAAAGGATTTTTCCGCTAGCTTCGGTAGCTCCCGTTGATCGCCCCAGGTTTTCTTAAAAAACTTTCTAAGGAAAAAGTTCTTGAATTTTCCACCAAAAAAATCAATTAGTTTTCGGCGTTGTATTCCGTATGTGAACCAGCTCCAGACTTTTTGTTCCGTTTTCGTCGATAAGCCCTGTTCCACCGAATCCTTTCGGTTGACAAGAAGCATGCGTTGAATATCGATACCTACAGGACACACTTCAGTGCATTTACCACAGAGGGTGGACGCATAGCTTAAATGTTTAAACTCCTTCATCCCATTTAAATGAGGTGAAATTAAAGACCCAATTGGTCCCTGATAAGTTGTTTCATACGTATGGCCGCCGATATTTTGATAAATAGGACAGACATTTAAACATGCTCCACAGCGGATACAATATAGCCCCTGACGTTGTTCTTTCTGCGCAAGGAGATTACTGCGTCCATTGTCAAGCAGGATAACATACATTTCTTCGGGGCCATCAGATTCATAAGACTGTTTTGGTCCTGTGAGTAGGGTGTTATAAACTGTTAAGTTTTGACCTGTACCGTGAGTGGATAAAAGTGGCCAAAATACTTCTAGATCCTGTAGCGTGGGGATGATTTTCTCTATACCCACCACAGCAATATGTGTTTTTGGAAAAGTGGAGGTCAGACGTGCATTCCCTTCGTTTTCTGTAATCGCTATACTCCCTGTTTCAGCGACTAAAAAATTAGCTCCTGTAATACCTACTTCTGCTGCTAAATATTTGTCTCTTAATAATTCGCGAGCTTTCAGTGTCAAATGTTCTGCGGATGCATCTAAGGGAGTATCAAATTTTTCATGAAAAAGCTTAGCGATGTCTTCCAGGCTTAAATGCATTGCAGGTGTGACAAAATGGTAGGGTTTCTGGTCTAGGAGCTGAATAATATATTCTCCAAGATCAGTCTCAATGGCTTCTATGTTTTTGGATTCCAGAAAATGATTTAATTCAATTTCTTCCGTAGCCATAGATTTAGATTTTACAATCGACCGTGTTCTTTTTCGTTCGATTATTTTATAAATCTCCTCACGCGCTTCGTCGGCATCATTTGCCCAGATTACTTTTCCGCCACGTGCGGTGAAATTTGCCTCAAATTGTAATAGATATCGATCGAGATTTTCCATTACTTTCCATTTGATCAAATTTGCTTTGGTTTTGGAGTTATCGAGGTCCGCAAATTTGCTTTTCCCTTTTTCGAAAGCAATACTGTATTTGTCGATATTGTAATTGATAATATCGCGATGTTTGGTGTCAAATGCTTTCTGTGCACTTTCCTTTAAAAACGTATTTGCCGTACTCTCTGACATCTAATCTGCTGATTTTTCACAAAAAAAGTTGGTCGTTTCCTACCAACTTTTAAATATAGTGTTAATAAATTGTTTCTCGAAAAGCGAGCTTGAAATTTATTCTTTTATATTAATATTTAAGCTCAATTCATCCAATTGTTCTTGGTGAATAGTTGATGGAGCATCAATCATGATATCTCTTCCGGAGTTGTTTTTTGGAAAGGCAATCACGTCACGGATCGTATCTAAGCCAGCTAATAGCGATACAAGTCTGTCAAAGCCAAACGCTAAACCACCGTGTGGAGGAGCGCCATAGGTGAATGCTTCCATCAAGAAACCAAATTGTTTCTGTGCTTCTTCCGGACTAAAGCCCAGGTGTTTAAACATAAGGGATTGCAGCTCTCTGTCATGAATACGGATAGACCCGCCGCCCACTTCTACACCATTTAAGACAAAGTCATAGGCATTTGCTCTCACCTCGCCAGGATTAGTATCCAATAATGGAATATCTTCTGGTTTTGGTGAAGTAAATGGGTGGTGCATCGCATGAAAACGGGCGCTGTCCTCGTCCCATTCCAATAGCGGGAAGTCAATGACCCATAGCGGAGCAAAAGTATCTTTGTCCCGAAGACCGAGTTGGGAAGCAACCTCCAAGCGCAATTCATTCAGTTGTTTACGAACTTTATCCTTGTTGCCAGCCATAATTAATAATAGATCTCCAGGTTTCGCGTGGAACTTGTCTGCAATCGTCGTTAACTGCTCTGGCGAGAAAAACTTGTCTACCGAAGATTTCACTGAGCTATCTTCGTTGACACGTGCATATACTAAGCCTGTCGCGCCGATTTGTGGACGTTTAATAAAGTCTGTTAAAGCGTCCAGTTGTTTTCTGGTATAATGTGCACAATTTTCGGCATTAATACCAACAACCAGTTCCGCTGCATCAAATACAGGGAACCCTTTTTCTTTTGCAACGTCATTTAATTCGACAAACTGCATTCCGAAACGAATGTCAGGTTTGTCCGATCCGTAAAGACGCATGGCATCGGCATAAGTCATACGCGGTACAGATCCAAGATCAATCCCTTTGATCGTTTTGAAAATATGCTTTGCAAGTCCTTCAAAAATATTTAGCACGTCTTCCTGTTCTACAAAAGACATTTCACAGTCGATTTGAGTGAACTCCGGTTGGCGGTCAGCACGTAAGTCCTCATCGCGGAAACACTTAACAATTTGAAAATAGCGATCAAAGCCAGATACCATTAATAATTGTTTAAATGTTTGTGGCGACTGAGGTAGTGCGTAAAATTCGCCTGGATTCATGCGGGATGGTACCACAAAATCCCGCGCTCCTTCAGGCGTGGATTTGATGAGATAAGGTGTTTCTACTTCTAAAAAATTCTGAGCGTCAAGATAACGGCGTACTTCCTGCGAAGTTTTGTGTCTTAAAATAAGATTCTCTCGTACCGGATTCCGACGTAAGTCCAGATATCTGAATTTCATGCGGATATCATCGCCACCATCGGTTTCATCTTCAATTGTAAATGGAGGTAACTTTGCCGCATTTAATATTTCAAGGTTTGAAACCTTGATTTCAATATCTCCCGTAGAGATTTTAGCATTTTTATTGGAACGTTCAATAACCTCTCCGGTTACCTTTATGACATATTCTCTTCCCAGTTCACGGGCACTAGTGCGTAAAGTCGCATCATCATCTGCATTGAACGTTAATTGTGTGATACCATATCGGTCTCTAACATCGATGAAAGTCATACCGCCCAAATCGCGGGATTTCTGAACCCATCCACTTAGGGTAACCGTTTTCCCTAAGTCAGCCAATGTTAATTCTCCACAAGTGTGTGTTCTGTGCATATCTTAATAAAATAAAATTTATGCAAAATTATTGGTTTTACTCGACAATAACGAATTCTACAGTTCTTATTTCAGTCAGGTTCTCCCACTTTCAACCACGCTTTCAATTTTTCATTTTCTAGCGCTCCACTTTCTCCCATTTTTCTAAAAAAAGGGAGTAAAATTATATTTCTAAAGAGGAAAATTTTACAATTCGTTCCCGTTTTATGCAAAAATATACGGAAAAACATAAGGCGATATCTTAATGTGAGATGTACTTAGAATGTTTGTTTAACTGGTTGTAAATAAGGTTTTATAGGGTGATTGAAAAGTGGGTTATGTATTTTCTTGTAGCGATTTTTCGATGTGGAAAACTTTTTTATGTGGGAAAGTGGGGGAAAGTGGGAGAAAGTGTATACTTTTACATTTAAATTAGAATAGGATAATTGACGATATGACTCAGTTGATCGGAGAATTCGAATGCAAGTTAGACGCCAAAGGAAGGATGGTGTTGCCGGCTGCGCTCAAGAGGCAGATGCCTCATGTTGAGCGTGATGGGCTTGTTGTGAATCGCGGTTTTGAGAAACATTTAGTTTTTTATCCACGCGAAGAGTGGGATTTGATGACAGCCAAACTGGCGAAGTTAAATCAATTTGATCCAAAGGTGCGGGCATTTGTGCGTGCTTTTACGCGTGGTGCGACAGAGTTGACATTGGATGCGGCGGGGCGTGTGTTGTTGCCAAAAAGCTTATTGGAATTTGCGGGTATAACAACAGAGTTGGTCTTGGCCTGTCAATTCAATAAAATTGAAGTTTGGTCTAAAGAAGGTTATGATGATCTGATGGGTGATAGTGGGGTTGAAGATATATCGTCTTTGGCGGCAGAGGTAATGGGGGATAATAATTTTGGGATATAATAATATGGAGAATGTGTATCATGTTCCGGTCATGTTGCAGGAATGCATGGATGCTTTGGCGATCAAGCCGAATGGCGTTTATGTGGATGTGACATTTGGCGGTGGTGGCCACTCTCGTGAAATATTGAAAAGATTAGGGCCGGAGGGAAAGCTGTTTGCTTTCGATCAGGATCCTGATGCCTTAGGAAATGTGATTGATGATCCTCGTTTTACGTTGATTCATCAGAATTTTAGGTTTTTAAAAAATAGTCTCCGTTTGTATGGTGTGCGTGAGGTGGATGGGATTTTGGCAGACTTAGGTGTTTCGTCGCATCAATTTGATGCTGCGGATCGCGGTTTCTCCATTCGTTTTGATGCTGATTTAGATATGCGTATGGATCAAGTGGGGGACTTGGATGCAAAAGCGGTATTGGCTACTTATGCGGAAGAAGACCTGCATCGAATTTTCGGTATGTATGGTGAAATCATGAATGCAAAGTCGCTGGCGAAAACAATTGTAACCGCGCGTTTGGCACAACCTATACATACTGTTGCTGAATTGAAGGAAGTTATTCAACGGATGGTTCCAAAAGGGAAAGAACATAAGTATCATGCGCAGGTTTTTCAGGCGCTGCGTATCGAAGTTAACCGCGAACTTGAGGCTTTGCAGGAATTTTTATTGCAAACTGTTGACGTGTTGAAAAGCGAGGGGAGATTGGTGGTGATGTCTTACCACTCTTTAGAGGATCGTTTGGTGAAAAATTTTATGGCCAAAGGGAAGTTTAAAGGCGATGTTGAGAAAGACTTTTTTGGAAATGAAATCAAACCGTTCCATGTGTTAAGCCGTAAAGCAATTACGGCATCGTCACAGGAATTGGCTGAAAATAATAGATCGCGCAGTGCGAAACTGCGTATTGCTGAAAGGTTGGATTTGTCTTAAAAAATGGAGCGAAAAGATGAGCAGGAATACGATAAGACAGAAAGAATTGAGTGAAGAAGTTCAGGAGGAACTACAAGAAACTGTCGAAGAAAAGGCGGAGCAAACAGAAGCGTTTATTAAAACGCTTTTTACCGTTGGAGACCTTTCCTTAAACAAAATATTGGAGTATTTGCCTTTTGGAGCTTTTATCGCCTTTCTGATGCTGTTGTATATCTCCAATCGTCACTTCGCTGAGCGAACTATTCGGAGCATCGATAAAGTGAGCAAGGAAGTCAAAGAATTAGGCTGGGATCATAAGTCGCTGTCGGCAGAACTTATGAAAATGTCCACACAGACAGAGATTGCGAAACGTGTAGACTCCTTAGGTTTGAAAGAGCGGGTGGAGCCACCGATCAAGATTGAAGTTGTAGAGAAAAAAGAAGAAAAATAGAGAGAGTTATGAGTATCAGAAACACGATCCTTGTTCGCGTCTATTTTGCCTTTGGACTTATTGTGCTACTTGCATTTATGGTGTTTGGGAAAATGCTGAAGTTGCAATATGTAGATGGGCAACATTGGAAAGCATTGGCGGATAGTCTTTCTATTCAGGAGCGCGAAGTTGAAGCTGCCCGGGGGAATATCTATTCCAACGATGGTAGTCTGTTGGCGACTTCCGTTCCAGAGTACGAACTTCGTTTTGATGCTATGGCTGTACCTGAAGAGGATAATGATTATTTCAATCTCAAAGTTGATTCTCTGGCGATAAAATTGGCTGATTTTTTTAAGGATAAATCATCCCGGCAATATTTGACATTATTAAAACAGGCGCGAAATAAAAAACAGCGTTACTTGCTGATCAAGCGTAATGTCTCGCATCAGGATTTAAAGAAGGTGAAACAATTTCCTTTGTTTAAGGCCGCTCGCATTGGAAAAGACCGTTATCCAAGTAGTTTGATTACGGATAGACAGAATAAACGGATCTTACCTTTTGTGAACCTTGCGGCTCGGACTATCGGTTACAAAAATGTAAAGGAGAATATCCATGTCGGTTTAGAAGGGGCATATGGTGAGTACATTGATGGGAAAAGTGGTAAGCGATTGATGCAGCGTATTGCTGGTGGGGTTTGGATTCCAGTTAATCGGGATATTGAAGTGGCACCAGTTGATGGTTCTGATATTATATCGACCATTGATGTGAATATGCAGGATATGGCACAGCGTGCTTTGGAAAAACAAATGATCATAAGTAACGCGGATGAAGGTTGTGTTGTGATGATGGAAGTCAAAACCGGGGAAGTGCGTGCCGTTGCAAATTTCATGCGGGATAAAGACGGTGTTTATCGTGAAAAGTTCAATCTTGCGATTGCACAAAGTGCCGATCCGGGGTCAACGTTTAAACTTGCTTCTTATCTGGCATTGATTGATGATAAGAAAATTGATTCAAGTACAACTATAAATATCGGGAATGGTAACTGGCCGATTTACAAGCATACCATTCGTGATTCGCATGCGCCCAAAAAATCTATAGTCTCGGCTAAGCGGGCTTTTGAGGAATCTTCGAATGTTGGGGTTACAAAATTTGTATATCAAGCGTATAAGGATAATCCGGATCAATTCACGTCAAAATTGCATTCGTTTGGATTTGGGAAAACCTTAGATCTACAGATTCCCGGCGAAGGGGTTCCTTTGGTGAAGACTTCGAAAAGTAAATCCTGGAGTGGGTTGTCCTTAGTACAGATGGCCTATGGATACGAAATGAAGATTACTCCTTTGCAGACATTGACATTTTATAATGCGGTGGCTAATAACGGTAAATTGATCGCACCGCTATTTGTGAAAGAGATTAGACATTTAGGGAATACAATTCAGCGTTTCGAGGCAAAGGTTATCAATGAAAAAATTGCATCAGATCATGCATTGGCGGAAGTAAGAGGGATGATGGAAGGGGTGATGACAGAAGGAACGGGAAGGAGTGTTGCAAGTCCATTGTATACTTCAGGGGGTAAGACGGGAACTGCTCAGATGGCGGATGGTTCCAGGGGTTATGGCGCCAGAAGGTACCAGTCATCTTTTGCGGGTTATTTTCCGGCTGAAGATCCGAAATACTCGATTATCGTTGTGATTCGGAATCCGAGAAATGGATATTATGGAGCATCAATTGCGGGACCTGTTTTTAAAGAACTTGCTGATATGGTTTATGCGAATGATATGGAGATGAAAGGGAAAAAAACATTCAAAGCGGTGAATTTGGGCGGAAGAATGCCCTTGACCTTGCAAGGCTCTAGAGAGGCAAGTAAAAAGGTCTATGACAAATTAGGTATTAATACAGTGAATTGGAATATGGTGGCCAGGGGCGAAATAGATACATCAAACCGAGGTGTACCCTTTGTGGATTTGAAATATAAAGAAGGAATTGTTCCCAATGTTGTAGGCATGGGATTGATGGATGCATTATATGTGATGGAGAATGCAGGGTTTAAAGCCCATGTATTTGGAAAGGGAAGAGTGGGGGCACAATCTTTGGCTGCAGGCCAAAAACTTCCATTTGGAACAGCGATAAATTTAGAACTTAAGTAATGATGGATTTAAAAAAAGTATTGCATGCTATCCCTGTTCAGCAGGTGGTAGGAAACCTCGAAGAGGTCGATGTGCACTCTTTGTGCTTTGATTCCAGAAAGGTGGAGTTAGGAAGTTTGTTTATCGCTGTGCGTGGTGTTCAGACCGACGGGCATTTATTTGTGGATAAGGCGATCACTTCGGGAGCAAGGGCAGTTATTGTTGAAGAACTTCCTGCTGAAACTTTGGATTCTGTAGCCTATATTTTAGTTGCAGACTCTGCGTATGCGCTGGGAGTAGCTTCGGCTAATTTCTATGGTAATCCATCGGAGCAGCTTAAATTGGTTGGTGTGACAGGAACCAATGGGAAAACCACTGTGGCGACATTGTTATTCCAATTGTTTACCGAGTTGGGGTATCATGTCGGTTTGCTGTCTACGGTACAGAATCAAATCGGTTCAAAAATAATTCCTGCAACACATACGACACCCGATCCGATCCAGTTGAACCAGTTGTTGCGGAATATGGTGGATGATGGCTGTGACTATGCTTTTATGGAGGTCAGTTCACATGCAGTGGTGCAAGAGCGTATTGCAGGGTTGGTGTTTGCCGGGGCAATATTTACAAATATTACACATGACCATTTGGATTTCCACAAGACTTTTGACAATTATATCAAAGCCAAGAAGAAATTCTTTGATGATTTGGATGCACACGCATTTGCGTTAACCAATGCTGACGATAGAAACGGTCAGATCATGTTGCAAAATACGGTTGCCCATAAAAAAAGTTATGGCTTGCGTTCTGGGGCTGATTTTAAAGCTAAGGTCATTGAAAGCCATTTTGACGGCATGTTGATGAGCATAGATGGGCAAGAAGTGTGGGTCAAATTGATCGGCGACTTTAATGCTTATAATCTATTGGCCGTGTATGCTGCTTCGATTTTATTGGAGCAAGAAACGGTAAAGGTATTGACCGCTTTAAGTACATTGAAAGGAGCAGAAGGCCGTTTTGAAACGATGAAATCTACATCAGGTGTTTTCGGTATCGTGGATTATGCCCATACACCGGATGCTGTAGAAAATGTCTTAAAAACAATAAATTCTTTGCGACGTCCGGAACAAAAAATTATTACAGTGTTGGGTTGTGGTGGTGACCGGGATAAAACGAAGAGACCGGAAATGGCGGAAGCAGCTTTACGTTATAGCGACCGTTTTGTGATTACATCGGACAATCCGCGCACGGAAGATCCCTATCAGATTATCAAAGATATCGAGGCTGGTGTTGGAGCTGATCAAAAGGCGAAAACACTTTCAATAGCTGATCGTAAGGAGGCGATTCGTACAGCCTATCAACTGGCAAATCCGGGTGATATTATTTTGGTTGCTGGAAAAGGACATGAAAAATATCAAGATGTGAATGGTGTAAAACAGCATTTTGATGATAAAGAAATTTTAGAGAACACATTTAACGAAAAATAGAAATATGTTGTACCATCTATTTACGTGGCTTAGCGAATATATTCATATACCTGGAGGCGGGTTGTTCCAATACATCTCCTTTAGGACGTCTATGGCTGTAATCGCTTCATTAATTATTACCACGGTTTTTGGGGGGAAATTGATCCAATTCTTGCATAATAAACAAGTTGGGGAGACAATTCGAGATTTGGGGCTTGAAGGTGAAAAAAAGAAAGCTGGTACACCTACTATGGGAGGTATAATAATCATCGCCGGGATATTGATCCCGACACTATTATTTGCCAAATTGACCAATATCTATGTGATTATCATGATTATAACGACATTGTGGATGGGTGCGATAGGTTTTTTGGATGATTATATCAAAGTCTTTAGACATAATAAAGAAGGATTGGCAGGTAAATTTAAAGTTGTTGGTCAAGTTGGTTTAGGGGCGATAATTGCCTGTACAATGTATTTTCATCCGGATATTGTGGTCAGAAAGGGTGTTGATAAACCGACATCTACTAAACCGGTGGAAGTTGTTATCAATGAGGGGACAGGAGAAAAAACATACGCTGAAAATGTAAAATCTTCTAAAACAAATATCCCGTTTTATAAAAATAATGAATTTGACTACGCCAAGGTTTTCAAGGTGTTTGGCTTGCAAAGCGACTATCTGACTTTTATCGTTTTTTTAGTTGTCGTCATTTTTATCGTTACCGCAGTATCCAATGGTGCTAATATTACCGATGGTATTGATGGGCTGGCAACGAGTACTTCGGCGATCATTGGGGTTACTTTGGCAATTTTGGCTTATGTATCGGGTAACGTAATCTTTTCTGATTACCTCAATATCATGTATATCCCCAATTCGGGAGAACTTGTAATATTTGCTGGGGCATTTGTTGGAGCTTGTGTAGGTTTTCTATGGTACAATACGTATCCTGCACAAGTTTTTATGGGAGATACAGGGAGTCTGGCAATCGGTGGTATTATAGCGGCGTTTGCTATTTTGATTCGTAAAGAGTTATTGATTCCAATTTTGTGTGGTGTGTTTTTGTTGGAAAATCTTTCGGTCATCTTACAGGTTTCCTATTTCAAATACACCAAAAAGAAATATGGTGAAGGAAGAAGGATCTTTTTAATGTCGCCTTTACACCATCACTTCCAAAAGAAGGGTTACCATGAAGCGAAAATTGTCACTCGTTTTGTCATTGTGGGAATAATTTTAGCCATTCTGACAATAGTAACATTAAAAATTAGATAACGATGTCAAATATATCAACAACATATTACCCTCAATCAGGAAGCCTTGTCATCTTAGGTGCGGGCGAAAGCGGCGTGGGAACTGCAATTCTTGGAAAGGAAAAGGGATATGATGTATTTGTGTCCGATAAAGGACTGATAGCGGATCATTATAAAGAGCAATTAAAAGCTGAAGGGATTGCTTACGAAGAGGGTAATCATGACGAAGTTCGGATATTGAATGCAGCACTTGTTGTTAAGAGTCCTGGGATTCCAGAAACAGTGCCATTGGTGGTTGCCTTAAAAGAAAAAGGGATTCCTGTGATAGCAGAAATAGAATTTGCTGCCCAATATACTACGGCCAAGTTAATTTGCATTACAGGGTCTAATGGAAAGTCAACAACAACCATGTTGACTTACGAAATGCTAAAGCATGGTGGTCTTAATGTTGGTTTGGCCGGTAATATTGGAAAGAGCTTCGCGCTTCAAGTAGCGCGTGAAAATTTTGATTGTTACGTGTTGGAAATATCCAGCTTTATGTTGGACGATATGTATCATTTTAGAGCAGATATTGCTGTAATACTTAATATCACTCCGGATCATTTGGATCGTTATGACCATAAAATGGAAAATTATGTGGATTCTAAATTCAGAATGATTCAAAATCAGACGGAGAAGGATTATTTTATATACTGTCTGGATGACCCTGAGACAATAAAAGGTTTGGAAAGACACCATAGTAAAGGGACATACCTGCCTTTTACACAAGAACAGCTTGTTGAATTGGGCGCTTATTTAACGGCCAATAAAACAATGATTATTAATACACCAAATAACGATACATTCACTATGAGAACTGAGGAATTGTCATTGCAAGGGAAGCATAATATTTATAATAGTATGGCTTCTGGATTAATTGCAAAAGTACAGGAGTTGAGAAATCAAGCGATGAAGGAAAGCATGGGATCGTATGTGAATATTCCACATCGTCTTGAACATGTTGCTTGTATCGGAGGAGTCAATTATATCAACGATTCGAAAGCCACCAATGTCAATTCCGTATGGTATGCTTTGGAGAGTTTTTCGACGCCAATCGTATTGTTACTGGGTGGTGTGGATAAGGGAAATGACTATAGCATGCTGACCGATTTGGTAAAGGATAAAGTGCGCGCAATTGTGTGTTTGGGAAAAGATACTGCAGCAATTCATAAAGCTTTTGAACAAGATGTTGAAATCATTGTCAACAGTACTTCCATGCATGATGCTGTTGTCTTGTCTTCACATTTAGCCAAAAAGGGAGATACGGTATTATTGTCTCCAGCCTGTGCGAGCTTTGACTGGTTTAAAAACTATGAAGATCGTGGCGATAAATTTAAAGCAGCTGTAATGGAATTATAATAAATGGTACAACCATAAAAGGGAGAAGGATATGTTACAGAACATAATGTCTAAATTAAAAGGTGATCGCTGGATATGGATCATTGTGATTATCTTATCGGGATGGTCACTTTTGGCCGTATATAGTTCGGTCGGAACCTTGGCCTATAAAGAAGGCAAGGGGACAGAAATGTATCTGTTGAAGCATTTTTCGATCATCGCCATTGGATTTGTTTTGATGTATCTCTCGCATAAGCTGGATTATCGATATTATGCGGGTATTTCTAAAATCTTAATGGGGATCACAATACCTTTATTACTATTTACTTTATTGTTTGGAAGTAGTGTAAATCAAGCCAGCCGTTGGCTGACGATTCCAGGTATTGGGATGACTTTCCAGACATCCGATTTGGCCAAATTATCATTGATTGTTTTCCTGGCACGGATGCTGTCTCGCAAGCAAGAGGAAATCAAAGATGTGAAGAAAGCTTTTCTTCCTATTATGGGATCAGTATGTGGTGTTTTCGTACTGATAGCATGGGCCAACATGTCGACTGCGATTATGTTATTTGGTGTTAGCGTATTGTTGTTGTTAATTGGTCGAATATCCTTTAAACAGATCGCAATTGTTTCTGCAGGTGTGGTTTTGTTGGGAATTATTGTAGTCTCCATCGGACCGAGACGAGCAACGTACTATAGTCGGGTAAAGACATTTTTGGGTGTAGAAAAGCAGGACGAGTCAGCTAGTCCGGTCTCATTTCAGGATGATAAGAACTATCAGGCCAATAACGCCAAGATTGCAATCGCGACGGGAGGACTCTTTGGTAAAGGTCCGGGAAATAGTGTTCAACGAAACGTATTGCCGCATCCCTATTCCGATTTTATCTACGCAATTATCATTGAGGAGTATGGGACAGTTGGTGGGGTAATCCTGCTATTCCTGTATTTGGCTTTTATGTATCGATGTATTCGCATCGTCACGATGAGTCCCAAAGCTTTTGGGACATTCTTGGCCGCAGGCTTAGGATTTAGTTTGACGATACAAGCGCTGGCGAATATGGCGGTAGCAGTAGGGCTAGGACCAGTGACAGGTGTGCCGTTACCGTTAGTGAGTATGGGGGGGACATCCATTTTATTTACAAGTGTCGCCCTGGGGATTATCCTGAGTGTGAGCAGAAATATTGAAGAATTAAAAGGTAAAGAGCAGCTGGACGAAAAGCCGAAACCTAAGAAAGTGGTGATCGGTTCAATTCCGGCCTAAACAATATATTGAGCATGGCAATTCGCGTAATAATAAGTGGGGGTGGTACCGGAGGACATATTTTTCCGGCGATTTCAATTGCAAATGCATTGAAGACAATGGACCCTGCAAATGAAATTTTATTTGTAGGTGCCAATGGTCGTATGGAAATGGATAAGGTGCCTGCTGCAGGTTATACTATTGTTGGACTTGATATTCAAGGAATCAATAGAAAGCAGCTTTGGAAAAATATCCTATTGCCATTCAAATTAATGAAGAGCCTGAATAAGGCAAAAAAAGTAATCCGGGATTTCAAACCGGATGTCGCCGTAGGCGTTGGTGGTTTCGCTTCAGGGCCATTATTGATGATGGCAAATAAATTGGGGGTTCCGACAGTGGTACAAGAGCAGAACTCTTATGCGGGCGTAACAAATAAAAAAGTTGGTGCCAAAGCAGCAAAAATCTGTGTAGCGTACGAGGGTATGGAACAGTTTTTTCCAGCTGATAAAGTATTGTTGACAGGAAATCCCATCCGGAGAGAGTCCGTTGCAATTGAAGGCAAAAGAGCTGCGGCATTGGAATTCTTTGGATTGGATCAACACAAAAAAACAATCTTAGTGTTGGGCGGGAGTTTAGGCGCCAGAACATTGAATGAAAGTGTGGTCGCTTATTTGGATTCGCTCTCCAAAGAGGATGTGCAGGTGATTTGGCAATGTGGAAGTTTTTATATCGACAAACTACGTCTGGAACTTGAAGGAAAACTGCCGACGAATGTGAAGATGATGGCATTTCTTCAAAAAATGGATTATGCCTATGCTGCTGCTGACGTAATTATTAGTCGGGCAGGAGCAGGTACCATTTCCGAACTCTGTGTTGTCGGGAAACCAGTTATTCTGGTTCCTTCACCTAATGTAGCGGAAGACCATCAGACTAAGAATGCAATGGCTTTAGTCAACAAAAATGCTGCGTTGTTGGTGAAGGATATTGATGCTGCACAACAATTAATTCCAGCGGCTTTGAATTTATTCAAGAACCTGGAGCAAGTAACGCAATTGAGTGAGAATATAAAAAAACTGGGCAAGCTGGATGCGGATGTTCAGATTGCAGAGCAAGTATATAAATTGGCAAATAAGAAATAGATGATGAGTATGAATCTAGATGCAATAAAACAAGTTTACTTGATCGGAATAGGCGGAATCGGAATGAGTGGCCTTGCACGCTATTTTAAGCATTTGGGCTGTGAAGTGAATGGATATGACCGTACGGAGACCGAATTGACCAAGACTTTGGCCAAGGAAGGTATTTCGATCACATATCAGGATGAGGTGGGTTCCATTGATCCTATTTTCCATCAGCCAGCGGCTGCTACATTAGTGATATATACACCTGCAATTCCTAAAGATTCAAAGATTAAAGCTTTTTTTGAATCTCAGGGGCACGTGTTATATAAAAGATCACAAGTACTGGGTATCATCAGTGAAAGCCGGTTTACAATTGCGGTAGCAGGTACACATGGTAAAACAACCACGTCTACGATGGTCGCGCACCTGTTGAAAGATTCCGGATATGACTGTTCCGCTTTTTTAGGGGGTATCAGTTCGAACTACGATACCAATGTGCTTTACGGAAACAATAATACAGTGGTGGTCGAAGCAGATGAATTCGATCGTTCATTTTTGACGCTCCATCCGAATATCGCGATCGTGACTTCTTCGGATGCAGATCATTTGGATATTTATGGGGATAAGAGTCATTTACTTGAATCATTCCAGCTGTTTTTGGATAAGGTTGTTGAAGACGGTACGCGTATTATAAAAAAGGGATTGGAATTTAAAGGACAGATCAGCTATTCTGGGCACGAAGTGGCCGACGCATATGCATCCAATGTCCATGTCAGGGAAGGTGAATTTTACTTTGATTATCAAGATGTCCATGGAAAAATTGAGGATATTCATTTGGGTATTCCGGGAATCCACAATGTTGAAAATGCCGTAGCTGCTATTACCGTGGCTCGTTTATTAGGTATTTCAGCGGAGGCAATTAAAAAAGCTTTGACCACATTTAAGGGGGTAAAAAGACGATTTGAATACATTGTCCGTACACCTGAAGTGGTTTATATCGACGATTATGCGCATCACCCTGAAGAATTGCGCGCCTTTTTGACTTCAATGCGCAAATTATATCCGACAAAGAAGCTGAATGTCGTATTTCAACCGCATTTGTTTACGAGAACCAGAGATTTTGTAGATGGATTTGCGGAAGTACTGTCCATGGCGGATAATTTACTCTTGATGGAGATATATCCTGCGCGTGAACTTCCGATTGAGGGGGTTAGTTCAAGCTGGTTATTGGATAAAATTACAGCAAAGCATAAACAGATCGTGACGGCCGAAGAGGTACTGGATTTTGCCCGGAATGAAAAGCCGGATTTGATCGTAACGGTAGGTGCGGGAGATATAGATAAATTGGTGAAACCATTACAAGCTATTTTTGAGCATGCTTAGAAAATTACGTGACATACAATGGAATCGTGTACTTTACTTTACCTTATTTTTTATTGGGGTAATCGTAGTTGTTGTGATTATGACCATTGTTGGTAAACGTGATGAACAACAGCTTTGTAAGGAAGTGAAAATCGTTATAGAGGGTACGGAAGCTTTTATCGATCAAGCGGATATTTCAAAACTGATTGCGCAAAACTATGGAAGTTTTGTTGGAAAGAAAGTCAATGGTATTCCTTTTCAACGTGTAGAAAAGACATTGAAAAAATTGCCTTATGTGTCGAATGCAAGCATTCATGCTGACATGGACGGGACAGTACGGATCAATATAGATCAGCGCGAGGCGGTCATGCGGGTTATCAACAAAAATGGACGTGAGTTTTATGTTGACCCCAAAGGTTTAAAGATACCGACAACATTGAAGTATATTCCGCATATCATGGTGGCGACCGGCAATATTTCCGAAGGGTATAATGAGGCATTGGATACGATTTCAACCCCATTGGTAAAAGATTTGGTGAAAGTCGCGGAATTTATTGGAAAAGATGAATTGTGGAGTAACCAGGTTGTACAGATTTATGTGAACGCGGATCATGATATCGAACTTGTACCCCGTGTCGGAACCCAGCAGTTAATTGTTGGATCGGCCGATTCACTGGAACAAAAATTTGAATTATTAAAAACATTTTATACACAGATCATGCCGAAAGTGGGTATTAACGCTTATGGTGTGGTGAATGTAAAATATGGAGGTCAAATCATCTGTGAGAAACGTGGAAATTGGAGTTTCTCTGATGATCAGACAAAAAAAGTAGCAAATAATACATTATAGTAATACAGCAACAATACAGGAAATTATGAACTCAAAGGCAGCAGAAATTGAAAGAGAGAATCCAATTATCGTGGGACTCGATATTGGTACTACCAAAATTTGTGTTACGGTTGGGAGACGTAGCTCAGGGAACAAAATCGAATTATTAGGTGTGGGCAAAGCCGACTCTGCTGGTGTGAGCAGGGGAGTGGTAGCCAATATCCAAAAGACTGTGGGAAGTATTTTGGAGGCGGTAGAAATTGCCGAAGCACAATCTAATGTCGATATTAAGGTTGTCAATGTGGGGATCGCAGGTCAACACATTAAGAGCATCCAACACCGTGGAATATTTACCAAAACAGATGGTGATGATGAGATCATTCGAAGAGATATCGAACGATTGATCTCGGATATGTATAAACTGGTACTGCCTCCAGGAGAAGAAATTATACATGTTTTACCTCAGGAATTTACGGTAGATAACGAACCCGGTATCCGCGAACCGATCGGTATGGCTGGGCGTCGTATAGAAGCGAATTTTCATATTATTTCGGGAAGAGTTACCGATATTAAGAATATAAAAAAATGTATTGATAATTCGAATCTGGAAGTTGCTGAATTAATCTTGGAACCTTTGGCGTCTTCAGAAGCTGTATTAGATGAAGATGAAAAAAATGCTGGTGTTGTATTAGTTGATATCGGTGGTGGAACAACCGACGTTGCAATCTTCCACGAGGGAATTATCCGTCATACTGCTGTAATCCCATTAGGCGGTAATATTGTGACCGAAGATATTCGTCAAGGCTGTTCTGTATTGCGTTCACAGGCGGAATTACTGAAAACACGATTTGGATCTGCCCTGGCTGATGAAAATAAAGAAAATGAAGTCATTTGTGTGCCCGGATTGAAAGGTCGTGAGCCAAAAGAAATTTCCGTAAAAAACTTAGCCTATATTATTCAGGCGAGAATGGAGGAAATTATCGAACATGTGTATTACGAAATTAAGTCCTCCGGCTATGAAAATAAACTTATCGGCGGCATCGTTATTACTGGTGGTGGGGCTCAATTGAAACATTTGGTACAACTTGTGGAGTATATTACTGGAATCGATTGTCGTGTCGGTTTTCCGAATGAATATCTCTCCAAGAACGAAGTGTTGCCAAAACCGCTCTTTGAAGAATTGAAAAGCCCATTGTATGCAACAAGTATTGGCTTGTTAATCAAAGGTATCCAATCGCACGAAGAAGAAGAAGACAGTCGTAGAGAAGCGCATGCACCAGCGAAGAAAGTGCAGGCGACTACGACTACAAAAGAGGTTTCGGAGCAACAGCAAAAAGAACAAGGATTGCTGTCATGGTTCAAGCGATTTATTAAGGATGGTAACGAGATCGATGACGCAAGTTTTTTAGATAAAAAGTAAGTTTTCCACAATGATTGAAGTTTTCCACAATTTCACAAATGTGGAAAACTTTTGTTGAAATTATATTATTATTACATTACATATAGTGGGTTTGGTTCAATTTGATATCGTGTTCATTATAAGTTAAATAGGGATAAGTTATGTCAATACAGTTTGAAATGTTAAAAGAACAATCTTCAATAATCAAGGTTATTGGGGTTGGTGGTGGTGGCGGCAATGCCGTAAACCACATGTATAAACAAGGAATTAGTGGAGTAGATTTTATCGTGTGTAATACGGATGCGCAAGCGTTGGAATTAAGCCCGATCCCAAATAAAGTTCAATTGGGAATAAGTCTAACCGAAGGTATGGGTGCTGGAGCTGATCCTGATGTAGGTGAAAATTCCGCTATCGAAAGTATTGAAGATATCAAACGCATGTTAGGTACCAATACCAAGATGTTGTTTATTACCGCCGGTATGGGTGGTGGTACAGGTACCGGAGCAAGTCCTGTTTTGGCTAAGGCCGCTAAAGAATTGGGTATTCTTACTGTTGCGATCATTACTACACCATTTACATTTGAAGGTAAACGCCGTCGCTCACAAGCGGAGGAGGGGCTTTCGGAATTGCGTAAATATGTAGACTCTTATCTTGTTATCTCCAACGATCGCTTGCGCGAAATCTTTGGAAATTTAACGATGACAGCAGCTTTCGCAAAAGCAGATGATATATTGACTACTGCTGCAAAAGGTATCGCCGAAATTATCACTATCCCCGGTTATGTAAACGTCGATTTTAAAGATGTTCGCACAGTTATGAATGACAGTGGTGTAGCGATTATGGGTAACGCGATTGCCGAAGGCGAAGATCGTGCATTACGTGCGGTAGAAGGTGCTTTAGCTTCACCATTGTTGAAAGACAATGAGATTGAAGGCGCTCGTTATATCCTGTTGAATATTACCTCTGGAACAAAAGAAGTGACGATGGATGAGGTAGCAATCATTACGGATTATATTCAGGAAAAAGCCGGACTATCTGCTGATTTGATCTGGGGTAACTGTATCGACGAAAACTTTGAAGATGAGCTGTCCGTAACAATCATTGCGACAGGTTTTCAGACTTCAGAAGAGCGCGATAAAGAGCGTGAAAATACAAAAGTATCTATGCCCTTGACACCTGAACCGGTTAATTCTTTTGTGAGACCTGTTTCACAGGTTGCTCCAAAGGAAGCACCAGTTGCCAATAGCTTTGTCACTCCGGTTCAACGTGTGGATACACCAGCTCCTTCAGCAAATACATCGACAACCAATAATTTGCAGTCCGACTTGTTTACTTCTCCGAAAAATGTTGTCCAACAACAGGTTGTTGTCGAAGAACCGCAAGTGATACGCCATGATTTAGGTTTTGACGGCGCTTATGAAGAGGAAACTTCATTTACTGAAAGTGATTTTCAATTAAAAACTTCACCTTCTGTTTTCCAATTTCAGATGCCAACGGTATTTGATTCATATTCAGCTCCGTCTGCATCAGACTATGACGAAAAGCCGACGTTCTCTTCCAGCACAACAAATGAGCAGGTTGAAGTTCCTCAGGTAGAAGAAGAGCAGGTTTCATTTGAAGATCAATTGGTACGCACCAAAGAGCGTATTCTGAGATTGAAAGAATTGAGTATGAAATTGAAATCCTCCAACGGTCTTCATGAGTTGGAAAATGAGCCGGCTTATAAAAGAAAGCAAATGTCACTGGAGGATACGCCGCATTCTTCTCAATCACAGGTGTCTCGCTTTACACTGTCGTTTGAAGATGGAAACACGGAAATTCGTCCAAACAACTCTTTTTTACACGACAATGTAGATTAATCGAATTGAGATAAAATACTAAAAAAGCCATCCGATCAGATGGCTTTTTTAGTATCTTTAAATTCCGATAGAATACAATTATATAAGCTATGACTACAAAATTAAATAACCCTGTATGGGTCATGAGTTCTGCCTTTGATAAATTGTCATTGCCAGAATTGATTCAGACAACAAAAAAAATTGGTGCCGGTGGAATTGACCTTTGTGTTTTTAGAAAGGACGGCACGCGTGAAGACCATACAGCTACGCATTTGGACTATGAAGGATTTACACCAGCTAAAGCTAAAGAGATACTTGAGCTGTTTAATCAGGCGGATCTGAAACTCTCGCTCGGAGCCTTCGAAAATATGATTGGGGGAGATCCAGAACAACGGATCAAAAATCAGAACCATTTATTAAAACTGATTCGGATAGCACATTTGCTGGGAGGTGATGAAAATAATGTTAAAGTCGGGACTTTCGTCGGTTATAATCATGAATTGGGAAACCAGCTGGATGGATTTCAAAAAAATCTGGAAGAATACAAACGTGTATTTGAGCCGATTGTTAATTATGCTGAAAGCCTTGGGGTAACAATACTCTATGAAAATTGTCCAATGGAGGGCTGGCGTTCTTCACGTTATAGCTCTACCTATAATAACCTACCCGCTGTTTTAGCTGCCCGTAAATTGATGTATGCGATGGTGCCTAGTAAGGCGCATGGCGAAATTTATGATCCTTCCCATGATGTTTGGCAAAACACAAACCCAATTGATGTTATTCGCAATACCGATATGAGTCGATTACAGCGTATACATGTGAAGACCACACGCAATTTACAGACGACCGCTCGCATAGATTGGGGTGGGATGTATCCCATGCAACATGTGGATGCTGAACTAGCAAAGAAAGCAAATGTAAGCATTCCTGGGCATGACTGGGATAGGCATCATTACGAAGCAATGCTTCCGGGCTTTGGTGGCTCAGATAGTATGGACTGGCGAGGCTTTGTGGATCTACTCCGGGAACGCGACTTCAAAGGCCCTTTTGAAATAGAAAATGAGGCAAAGAATTCAAAGGATACGGGTGATTTCTCCGCAACGGTACAAGGCTTTACGACTTGTCTTAATTTTTTAGCTCCTATGTTATGGGATTTGGAAGCGGAAGTTGGATACTCTTATAAAAAATCAGACCCGTTAAAAGATCTAAATGTAAAAGATATTCCAGTTGTTACAATGAATGATCTAATCTAAAAAAAAATACACTCCAACAATGTTTTAATTGTTGGAGTGTATTCTGAAAAGCTCAATGAGTTCGGGAATGTTAGAAACATTTAATTTTTCAAATATCCTGCTTTTATAGGTGCTTACAGTTGATGGACTTAGCTCAAGTAAGCCGGAAACTTCAATAATTCCTAAGCCCTTGATCAATTGTTTTGCAACATCCACCTCCCTGTTTGACAGACGTACTAAAGGATTTAACTTTGTGAGTTCCGATTTGCTCTGCGTCAGTTTTTGGACATAGAGATCCTGAACGTTACTTGACATGTATTTGCCACGCTCCTGGATAGCCAGTATAGCGTGACTCAATTCTGCCATTGCAGTAGTTTTATTAAGATAACCTACAGCTCCTGCTTCAATATAACGCAACGCATACAACGACTCATCATAGGATGAGAAAATTAAAATTTTAATAGCAGGCTGGATTTGCAGGATTTCTTCGACAACTCGAATATTATTTCCTCCGGGCATATTGATGTCCAGCAATAATAGGTCGAATTCTTCCAGTTTTAACTTTTCTACCACCTCATCGAAATTTTCGGCTTGGAATATTTCCGCCTTTTTTAGCGTTTCCTTGATAATAACGGAAGCACCTAATCGTACAATGCCATGGTCGTCTGCAATAAGAATCTTCTTCATAGATACTTTATCTTATTCTGGGCTTTAATTACCGTATGAAATTTAAAGTACTATCAATATACAATATATCTTGATATTTTGCCCTAGTTAACGAGCAAATATAGTAAATTAAGTTAATAAAAAACTTCAGCGTACCGTTTTAAGCAGTAATTTTAAAAATAGGACTTAAGTTAGAAAATGCAGGACAATAAATGAACTAGTATAAAAAATTAGTATATTTTAATTAGATTTATGTGACAATTACTAGTTTTGGTAAAATTTTAAAAGATTAAATGGTTTAAATATGGGATTTTTAAAAGAATTTAAAGAGTTCGCAATGCGCGGGAGCGTTGTTGATTTGGCTGTCGGTGTTGTTATCGGTGGGGCATTTGGCAAAATTGTTACATCATTGGTTGACGATATTATCATGCCTCCCATAGGATATTTGACGGGCGGAGTCGACTTTTCCTCGAAGAAAATTATACTTAAAGCTGCTGATGAAGCTGCGAAACAAGCCGAAGTTTCCCTTAACTACGGGAATTTTATCAATGTAGTGATCCAGTTTTTGATTGTAGCATTTTGTATATTCTGTGTTATTAAAGGTTTAAATTCTTTGAAACGTAAAGAGGAAGCTGCTCCGGCGGCACCGGCGGCACCGACAAAAGAAGAAACATTATTGACCGAGATTAGAGATATTCTGAAAACGAAATAAGTCAAATTCTTATTTGATGTGAAATAAAACAGAGCAGGCTTATTGCTCTGTTTTTTATTTTGAGGAATTTCTAAAATGGTTTTTTTAGGCTGTCAATGAATTAATTAGCATAGGCTTCTGACTTAAAGTCTAAATGTTCTCAATATTGTTTGTTTTTGTCTAAAATAAACTTTACTTTTGCATTCCTCTTGGGGAGTTTTGTATTAATTGAAGTAAGAACAAATTAGCATAATAGCGTCATGAAAAGAACATTTCAGCCATCGCAAAGAAAAAGAAGAAACAAACACGGTTTTAGAGAGCGCATGAGCTCTGCAAACGGTAGAAGAGTATTAGCTTCACGTAGAGCTAAAGGTAGAAAACGTCTTACAGTGTCTGACGAATACCGTCACAAAGGTTAATCTTTGACAAAGATCGGTGGCCGCTTATAAGAGCTTTTTCTGATAAGATTAAGTCATCGTATGAGAAATACATTTACAAAAGAGGAACGGTTATGTGCGAAGAAGCGTATTGATACGCTTTTTAAAAGCGGTTCTTCTTTTGTTTTGTACCCTTTTAGAATTGTTTTTGTTCTTGAAAAAAACAACGAGATTGATATTTTCCCCCCCTGTCAGTCTATTATATCCGTTTCCAAACGTCGGTTCAAAAAAGCAGTTGATCGCAATACAATTAAACGTATGATGCGTGAAAGCTATCGTCTTCATAAATCCAATGATTTGATTCCTTTTTTGTTGAAACATAATGTAACTTTGTATTTAGCTATTCAATATGTGGGGAAACAGATCTTAGCATATGATGTGTTTCATACCGCGATGGATAAAATGCTAAAAAAATTACAGGATGAATGTGCCGATGCTTATTTGGAAAAAGGGAATTAAACCTTTCTTTAGTTTTATTTTCTTAGCTATTATTCGTTTCTATCAACTATTTATTTCGCCCTTCCTGGGCGCCAATTGCAGATATACACCAACTTGTTCGCAATATGGTAAGGAAGCTATTTTAAAATATGGACCATTTAAGGGCGGCTGGATGGCTTTGAAGCGAATAGCGCGTTGTAATCCATGGGGTGGCCATGGCCATGACCCCGTACCTTGATTTCAATAAAACAATGAATAATTTAATTTTACAAATTGATACCTCGACCACTGTATGCTCGGTTGCTCTCAGTGAGAATGGACAGACTATAGCTGTGATTGATCTGGACGAACCGAACGCGCATGCTGCGAAATTGACTGTTTTGATTGAACAGATTTTGCATAAAACAGAACGTTCTATGCAAGAACTTAAAGCAATAGCGGTTAGTATGGGCCCCGGATCCTATACAGGACTTCGTATTGGGGTGTCTACAGCAAAAGGTCTTTGTTATGGCTTGGATATACCGCTGATTGCAATTAATACATTAGAAGCATTATTTTTAGGCTACAAGGAACAGTTTGGACTGCAGGAAGGGGAAGCCTTTATTCCCATGTTGGACGCACGTCGAATGGAGGTGTATTCTGCAGTTTATAACCATCAGTGTAAACTGGTGAAACCTACTTCAGCAGAAATTATAGATGCCAACTATTACGACGAACTGTTGAGTTCTTATAGACGCGTCCATCTCTTTGGCTCAGGGGCCGATAAATTTGATGAATTGTTTGCAACAAATGATCGTGTGCATGTACAACTGGAATTTAAAGGTTCTGCTGCATTTTTGTCTAAATTGGCATTTGATAAGTTTCAAAATAAAGAGTTTGAGGACGTTGCCTATTTTGAGCCTTTCTATCTGAAAGACTTTGTGGTTATGACGAAGAAAAAGGTTGGCTCATAACCAACCTTTTCTTTTGAACCAAAGATAGATGGCTAGTGAAATTGCAATCATGATCGCAATCGCTATAGGATAGCCATAATACCACTCAAGCTCAGGCATATTTTTAAAATTCATCCCATATACTCCAGCCACAAACGTAATTGGCATAAAGAAAACAGAGAAAATAGTCAAAATACGCATGATTTCGTTGGTATGGTTCGAGGATATGTTAAAGAACACGTTTAATAATTGTGCTACGTTTTCAGATAAGTTTTCATATAGCGTGGATGTACGTATTTGAAGGTCTTTTAAATCCCGCGTGTAAACATCTTTCTTCGAAGAAGAATGGAAATGTTCAATAACCTCTTTGTAAAGAAAAATAACCTTTCTGGCGACATCTATCTGTCGCTTGATAAAATATAGGTTTTTCAGAACAGGCTGCTGTTTCATACGTTTCAGAAAGATCAGTTCTTCGTAAGAATCAATGCGTGTGGATAATTGTTCCAATGTCTTGCTAAAAGTGAACACCGCAGCTGTCGTAATAAATACAGAAAGTTTTCGGCTATTTTTTGTCTTTACGCTCGTAAATTCAATGTTTTTGAGTTTCTCCAGAAATTCGATGCGGCGCTTATGGACGGTGATCACAAAATCACTTCCATAAAAAATGGTTAAACGATCCGTTACTTCTCCTATACTATCCGAATTCTCTTTAAAATTGTCGGACATGACCCGGAGAATAATAAAGGTGTAATTTTCAAATTCCTCTATTTTAGGAAGATGTTCCGGTTCTTTAGAATCTTTAATGGAGGCTTCATTTAGATTATATCTTTCCTTGATGAATGTAAAGTCTTCCGAGGTAGGTTCAAAGATATCAATCCATTCGTAGTTTGCGATTTCCTTTTCAACAATCGTTTTGATCATAAATCTAATTTTACAATACAAGATACTAAACAATTTTGTTAGCTGCCAATAGCTATAGCAAGGTAAATATCATTCTTATTGTTTAGTAATTGGCTCAGGAAGGCCTATAACTAAAAAAGCCATCAAATGCTATGATGGCTTTCCTTAAATTATTATGGCCTTCTTATTTGTTAGAGGACTTATATTCTTCGTTTAACTGTTTGATAACTTCGTTGGTAATTTCCAATGAAGGATCAGCATACAATACAGTAGGATTCGATTTTGAATAGGTCAACACCAGTTTATAGCCGTTATCTGATGCATGTTTTTTCAAAAACTCAGTGATTTTATTGTACACATTGTTGAACTCCTCTGATTCATCTTTAGCTAGAGATGAAGAGGCAGTTTGATCTAATCGTGCTAGTTCATCTTGTTTGCGGGCCAATTTCTGTTCGGTAGCTTGTCTGTCTGCTGCGGACATTGTAGCTGCATTCTTTTGGTAGTCAGCAACCTCACGTTGAAATGCTGCACTTTTAGCTTGAAGATCAGCCTGTGCTTTTTTTACTTTGTTTTCAAGTTTTGACTTGATGTCTTTAAAGTATTGATATTTTTCAGAAAGCGAGTCTGAATTCAGATAGACAATTTTATCCTTGTTATTACCTTGACTCTCTTTGCTTATGGCGCTTGAATCATTTTTTGAAGGCTCGCTTTGCGTTTTAGCACCCTGGTTACATGATACGATTGTT
Organism: Sphingobacterium athyrii; assembly: GCF_003071065.1. Taxonomy (GTDB): domain Bacteria; phylum Bacteroidota; class Bacteroidia; order Sphingobacteriales; family Sphingobacteriaceae; genus Sphingobacterium; species Sphingobacterium athyrii. The sequence continues at coordinate 156,484 of NZ_QCXX01000009.1, forward strand.
CCAGCCAATAAAAGACCAAAGGAAACTTTCGATACAATTGAAAATATAGTGTTCATTTTTTTATTATTTGCAAATTAATACTGAAACAAACCTAACATAAAAAAATCGAAATTTTAATTTTTAATCCTAAAAAAGTAAAATTATCGACCATTTGAATGTTTCAGATTATCGGCTTAATACTTCACCGCAGACTTGATAAATCGGCCAAAATTTCGTATTTTTGAATATTACATTTAACAGTTTTTCAATGAGCGAAGAAAAGAAAAATGCATCCACCTACTCGGCCGATAATATTCAGGTATTAGAGGGTTTAGAGGCGGTTCGTAAGCGTCCATCCATGTATATTGGTGATACCGGTGTAAAAGGATTACACCACTTGGTATACGAGGTTGTAGACAATTCAATCGACGAAGCTGTAGCAGGGTACTGTACAGATATCTTTGTTACCATCCATAAAGACAATTCAATTTCTGTTCGGGATAACGGTCGTGGTATCCCTACTGGAATCAACAAAAAAGAGAATAAATCAGCGTTGGAGCTCGTGATGACGGTATTACATGCTGGAGGTAAGTTTGACAAAGATACCTACAAGGTCTCTGGTGGTCTACATGGTGTGGGGGTATCTTGTGTGAACGCATTGTCAACACTTTTGAAAGCTGAGGTACACCGCGATGGAAAAATATACCAACAGGAGTATCAAATCGGTAAGCCTTTATACGATGTTAAAGAAGTTGGGGTTTCGGATAAGACGGGTACAATTGTAACATTCCATCCGGATGCAACAATATTTACACAAACCACGGTATATAATTACGATACCTTGGCCAATCGCCTTCGCGAGCTCGCATTCCTAAACAAAGGCGTTAGCTTAACGTTAGAGGATGAGCGTGAAACGAATGAAGACGGTTCAGAAAAGAAAGAAACTTTTCATTCTGAAGGCGGCCTGAAGGAATTTGTTAAATTCTTGGATGGTACACGTCAGGCATTGATTCCTGAACCTATCTATGTCGAAGGAATTAAACAAGGTATTCCTGTAGAGCTGGCATTACAATATAACGATACCTATTCTGAGAACGTACATTCTTATGTGAATAATATCAATACGATCGAAGGAGGTTCACACGTAGCAGGTTTTCGTAGAGGTTTGACACGTACCTTAAAAGCGTATGCGGATAAGTCAGGTTTACTTAAAAACTTGAAAGTCGAAATTACAGGTGATGATTTCCGTGAAGGTTTGACAGCTGTAATTTCTGTTAAAGTTGCCGAACCTCAATTTGAAGGACAGACGAAAACTAAATTAGGGAACTCCGAGGTAATGGGGGCCGTAGATGTGGCTGTTGGCGAAATTCTAGGTGTTTATTTGGAAGAAAATCCACGTGAAGCCAAAGCGATTGTTCAAAAAGTCGTCATTGCAGCTCAAGCGCGTGCAGCAGCACGTAAAGCACGTGACTTAGTACAACGCAAAACGGTTATGGGCGGCTCTGGACTTCCCGGAAAATTAGCGGATTGTCAAGATAATGACCCAACAAAATGTGAAATTTACTTTGTCGAGGGGGATTCCGCGGGTGGTACAGCCAAATCTGGACGCGATCGTAAACATCAGGCCATTATGCCGCTACGGGGTAAGATCCTGAATGTGGAAAAAGCAATGGAACATAAGATCTATGAGAACGAAGAAATCAAAAATATGTTTACCGCTTTGGGAGTAAGTGTGGGCACAGCTGAAGATGCAAAAGCGTTGAATCTGGAGAAATTGCGTTACCACCGTATCATTATCATGACCGATGCCGATGTGGATGGTTCCCACATTACAACTTTGATTCTGACATTCTATTTTAGATATATGAAAGAATTGATCGAAAGAGGATATGTATACATTGCGACTCCGCCTTTGTATCTTGTGAAGAAAGGTAAAGAACATGAATATGCCTGGAATGAAGACCAACGTATCAACGCCATACAACGCTTGAAAGGAACAGGTAAAGAGGATAGTGTACATGTACAGCGCTATAAAGGTCTTGGTGAGATGAATGCAGAGCAACTTTGGGATACGACAATGAATCCTGATACGCGTACTTTACGTCAAGTAACAATTGAAAATGCAGCTGAATGTGACCGTATTTTCTCGATGTTAATGGGGGATGAAGTAGCACCTCGCCGTGAGTTTATCGAAAAAAATGCACGTTACGCAAAAATTGATATCTAATACCAATTTTATAAAAAAATAAGAGGTCTGATGAAATTTTCATCAGGCCTTTTTTTATTTCAATTTATTTTATAACTTCATACTGATGAATCATTTATCTGCCGGGGTAAATGTTTATCAGCCAACAGATAGCCAATATTAAATAAAACCTATTATGAAATATTGTAGCAAGATTTTGCTCTTTATAGGTTATTTTATTGGAATAACCTGTATGGCGCAAACAAATGAAAAAATCAACCTTGAAGAGTTATTTGAAAGCTTATCGGAAGAATTACCCGAAGATGCCGATGTAAGCGAATTAAGTGAAAAATGGTCCTACTATCTAAAACATCCGATTGACCTCAATAAGACTGACGGGACAGAATTAATCGAATTACAATTTATAGATCCGCTGCTATTGCAGCGTCTGATCAATCATCGTCAGGTTTCCGGTGATTTTATTAACGTCCTGGAACTCCAGTCTATTGATGGTTTCGATGCGAAGATCCTCAACTTACTGCTGCCTTTTATTAAAGTTGGTGAAACCAGTCCATTTACGGGAAGTAAATTCAAAGATTTTTCGCATGAATTTATGCTGCGTTATGGACGGATCCTGGAAAAGCCAAAAGGGTACCAAATTACAGATACAACGAAATCCCGATATCTTGGCGATCGCAACCGATATACTATCCGATACCGGGCGAATCTAAAAGATAAAATTCGTTTGGCAATTAATATGGAGAAAGATGCCGGCGAACCAATTTTTTACGGTGAACAAAAACTGGGATTTGATTTCTATGGATTAAGTCTATATATTAAAGCCATCGGTCCGGTCCGAAATCTTGTCATCGGAGACTACGCATTGCAGTTCGGCCAGGGACTTGGCATGTGGAATGGCTTGAGCTTTGGTAAAGGCGGACTAGTGCAGAATACTGCACGGCAGGGTATGGGGGTAAAACAATATACCTCGTTGAATGAGGTTGATTTTATGCGGGGAATAACAGGAACATTCCGCTTAGATCGCTTTGAGATCACCCCGTATTTTTCCTATCGGGCCATTGACGGCAATGTTGAAGACAATATTGAATCCCGGGTAATTAAGACGATTGCGAAAACAGGACTACATCGAACCCCAACGGAACAGCGTTATCGAAATGCAGCTCATCAAATGACCTACGGACTGAATGTTTTATGGCGGCACAATCGTTTTAAGGCTGGAATAAATTTTAATCAATCTCAATTGGATGTTGTCAAAGTCAAGGGCACGAGCAAAAGACAGCAATATGATTTCGAAGGAGATGTGCTGCAGAATATCAGCCTTTACACAAATTATACCTTTCGTAATGTGCATCTGTTTGGAGAATATGCCAGTAGTGTAGATGGAGGATCCGCCCTGTTAATGGGAGCAATCGCTAGTTTGCACCCACGTTTATCCACCGTAGTCCTTGTTCGGGACTATAAGAAAAACTACCATACTTTTTACGGACAGGGGTTTGGAGAATCGAGTAACACGGCCAATGAAGAGGGAATCTATCTAGGGCTTGTATACCAATTGGGAAGAAAATTAGTTTGGTCCAATTATATCGATGTGTTCCGATTTCCCGAAGCTAAATATCAGGCTGACAGTAGTTCTCTGGGAGCAGACTTCTTTAGCCAGTTTAGTTATATCTGGTATAAGAAAGGGCAGCTTAGTTTAAGGTATCGAAATCGGTTAAAGCAAACTAACTATATGGGGATGGGGCAGACGGAATCAGGATTGGTAAATAGCTCAAAACAACAGCTGAGACTAGAATTTCAATATAAGCTAAACCGTATCTGGACAATTCGGTACCGGGCAGAAGGTAATTTGTTTCAGAAGGAATATGAAGATAATAGCTTAGGTTATATGTTTTATCAGGATATCTTCTGGAAACCTGATATGGGAAAGATACAATTGAATTCGCGCTTAGCTTATTTTCAAACAGACACGTATGATAATCGGATTTATGCTTATGAGAATGATGTCTTATATGCTTCGGGATTTGGCATGTATAATATGAGAGGCTGGCGTACATATCTTAATTTACGATATCGAATAAACCGTCATCTCGATATATGGACAAAGTATGGAATCTATTATTATCCTGACAATGAGAGAATAGGAACGGCGTTGGATGAGATCATCGGAAATCGAAAGTCCGAAATCAAGGTACAATTAAGATGGCAATTATGACTGAATTGAGTTTTTACCAAAAGCTGGAACGAGTTCCTTTACTAAAGATTGCTACTATTTACGTTGTCGGTTTATTTGCCGCCCCAACGCTGAAGTTTTCGTTCTCCAGCTTTCAATACCTGCAAGATAGCTTGATTTTATTATCGGGTATCATCCTATGTTGCTTCCTATTTAAGGGTGGGTTGTTTAAATACTGCTATCTTATAGGATATTATATACTCGTCCTGTTATTTGGCATCTGGCAATTTTGGCGTAGTGACCCGCTTTATATGGAAAACCATTTTTCGCATTTTCAGCTGGACAGTTATGTCGTCGAAATTGTACAGGAACCCAGCACTAAATCAGAAACCACGAGATTCTCGGTTGAAGTATTAGGTGGTTATATGCAGGATAGTTTCATGGCCACAACGGGTAAGCTGATGATTTCATTGAAGGCTACAACGAAAAGGCCATTGCGGTACGCCGATCGGTTGTGGTTGAAAGGGACCATGTCGGCGGTGCCTCCTCCTTTCAATCCGTTTGAATTTGACTACAGGGAATATTTAAAAGGATCAGCTATCTATCATCAAATTTTTTTGCATCCAAGTAATTATATACGGATTGAAAGAGAAGACTCACATTTTCCGGACGTCATGGTTCTGGCTTTGCGGACACGCGAAAGCTTTCTGAAAAAATTAAGGCGCTATTGTAAGAATGAGGAATATTATTCTATTGCAGCAGCTTTACTGTATGGTTTTCGAGGCGAAATAGACGAAGCAAACATAAAGGCATTTACAAACACGGGAACCATACATGTACTTAGTGTTTCTGGAATGCATGTAGCGGTACTTTTCGGGTTTCTATCACTCGTGTTTAGGTATATCCCTTGGCCACTAAGATTGAACTGGGTACCTGTTGTTATTACTTTTTCTATTATTTGGATCTATGCTTTTATTGCTGGTTTAGATCCACCTATCGTCCGGGCTGCCATTATGATAAGTTTTGTCCTATGTGCACGGCATTTTAAACGAAATAGTTCGACTTTAAATGCCTTAGTTGCTGCGGCATCTATTATTCTGCTCTGTGATCCCCGTGCGATTACAAATGTAGGATATCAACTTTCCTTTCTTGCCGTATTGGGCATGCTGTTATTTTTGCCGATCTTTGAGAAGATCGTTATTGTAAAAAATCCTTTCATACGTTTTTTGAGAGATACAGTTGGTATTTCAATCGCTGCGCAGGTGTTAACGACGCCATTGACACTTTATTATTTTGGACAGTTTCCGACTTATTTCTTATTGGCTAATCTACTCGTTGGCCTTCCTTCAACCGTCACGATGTATCTGGGCTTTTTAATGACGATCAACCCCATTGATTGGTTGAATGAGTTGTTTGGTTTTCTTTTGGAGAATTTCATCGCATGTATACTCTATAGCCTGAAGGCCATCGACCGTTTGGCATTTTCAACAATTCAAATTGATATCATTGACGGTAATCTTCTTTTTCTTTCGTATGCTGCTGTTTTTTCTTTGTTATATGCCTATCAATGGAAAGACAGAAAGTATTGCTATCTTGGGTTTCTTTGTGTCGCGGGGATTGTATTTATAACGATCATCCAACAGATAATAGATGAAAATACAGAGCGATTCCGGATATATAATACAAGAAATGAGCTGACAATAGCCTATTTTAAAAATCAACAGGCTATTATTTATAGCACTTTTGATTCGCTAAATCACAAAGCGCTGCAATATGCCTGTGGTCGGGAAATCCGTGTATGGGCATCCGAAGGAAACGTTCGATTTATTCCATTAAAAAGTAAAAGTGTAAGGAATAATTATCTGGTCGAACTTCCATTCGGAAAAATCGTTGTGATGGAATATTTCAGCAACGAATTACCCTCTGCGGAATTATTGGTTGTCAGAAAGAATGCTATTCAAAAGCTACCAGCTGCAGTAAACAAAATTTTACCTAGAGAGGTGATTTTGGATGGATCCAATTCCTTGAAAAAATCGTTACAGGCACGAACTATATTAGATAGTTTGGGGATGAAGAGTTATCTCATAAAAGATAATTTTGCGTATGTTTGGGATAAGGAGAGCTTATGACTTTAGATAGCATATCAATCTTAAGGCAATATTGGGGCTTTGAATCATTTCGGCCATTGCAGGAAGAAATTATTCAATCGGTTATTTCGGGTAAAGATACACTCGCTTTACTGCCAACAGGAGGAGGAAAATCCATTTGTTTTCAGGTGCCAGCTTTGATGATGGAGGGAATCTGCATTGTCGTGACACCGCTGATTGCCCTTATGAAAGATCAGGTAGCACATTTGCGGAAAAATGGTATTCAAGCCGTTGCCATTTATTCGGGGATGAAAAAGAGAGAGGTGGATATTACCCTGGACAATTGTGTTTATGGGAAAATAAAGTTTCTTTACCTTTCGCCCGAACGTTTGTACAGTGATCTTGTCCGGGAGCGGATCCGATTTATGAACGTTAATCTATTTGCTATAGACGAAGCGCATTGTATTTCGCAATGGGGCTATGATTTTAGACCGCCATACCTGGAGCTGGCAAAACTAAAAGAGCTTCATCCAAAAATCCCGTTTTTGGCACTGACTGCAACCGCGACCGAACGAGTGATCACTGACATCCAGCAAAAGTTAAATTTTCCGAAAGAAAATGTCTTTGTCAAAAGCTTTCTTCGAGATAATTTGGCCTATATGGCTATCGAAGAAGAGGACAAAATGGGACGGATGGTGCGTATTATTCATAAATTGGGGGGATCGGGTATCGTATACGTCCGGAATCGACGGGAAACGCAGGAAATAGCACGTATTCTGATCAATAATGGAATAGCATCAGATTACTATCATGCAGGGCTCTCAGGACAGGAACGCGATCAAAAGCAAGACGCATGGATGACTAATGCTATTCGTGTTATCGTTGCCACAAATGCGTTTGGAATGGGCATTGATAAGCCAGATGTTCGTTTTGTTATTCACCTGGATCTGCCGGATTCGTTGGAAGCTTATTATCAGGAAGCCGGTAGGGCGGGTCGGGATGGGAAAAAAGCATATCCTGTTATTCTGTATCAGGAGAATGATAAAAAAAAGCTTGTTGACACCTTGCAGGCTAGTTTTCCCGATATACCTTTCATCCAGCAAACTTATCACTATCTATGTAATCATTTTCAGGTGCCTTATGGAGCAGGTGAGGGGCTTACGCTGGATTTTGATGTAGTCACATTTGCAAAGAAATACCAATTGCCACTGATACCTGTCATGAATGCCATGAAATTTCTGGAACGTGATGGATGGCTAACATTGTCAGAAGCAGTGACGATACCTTCCCGCTTCAAATTTGAAATTGACAGTACGGAATTGTATAAAATCCAGGTACAATATGCGAAATATGATAAATTAATTAAAGCGATTTTACGAACCTATGGCGGTGTCTTCGAAAATTATATCTTGATTAATGAATACGAGTTCGCCAATAAGCTTGGTATTCCGTACGGTCGTGTCGTCGAGCTTTTAAAATCACTTGAAGCATTGGAGATTGCGAGTTATCTGCCTTCTACCGATTCACCACAGCTGACATTTTTACAAAATCGTGTTGATTATAAGCATCTGTATATCGACCATATATTTATTCGCGACCGTCACCGGGTGAAAGAGGGGGAGGTTAATGGAATGATAGATTATATTGAAAAAGCGCATTGTCGTAGTCAGTCACTACTACTTTATTTTGGAGAGAAGAATGCCGGCTTTTGTCAGGTATGTGATTTATGTTTAATACGTTTACACAAGGAAAATCAGCGAGCGCAAATCAAGGAAGAGATCAAGAGCAGCTTGTTGGCAGCACCAAAGAGACTGCATGATCTGGTTGAAAGTTTAACTCTCGGAACCGAAAAAAGAAGAATAGAGATTATCCGTGATCTGCTTGACGCCGAAGTAATTCGTCTGGAGGAAAATCTCTATTCCTGGAATACCTTATTTTGATTATTTTTCAATCGGAAGGTTGAGTTCTTCTCTGCCCCATTCAGACCATGAGCCATCGTATACCCGGATATTGGTATGGCCTGAAATATAGGATGCAAAGGCAAGTATAGAAGCGGTTACACCCGAGCCGCAGGAGAATATATATTCATTACCTGTCGTTTTAAATTGATCAAATTGCTGCTTGAGTTCGTCAGTTGGTTTATAATAGATATCTTTGAGCAATTCTTCAAAAGGTAAGTTTTTGGAATGGGGGATATGACCACCATTAAGTCCTTTTCTTGGTTCTGGTACTAAACCGCTAAATCTTCCTTTACTTCTGGCATCAAAAATAGCGACATTGGCAGCTCTATAATGCGCTAAAATATAGTCCTTGTCGGCATATAGATTTTTCTGAAAATGAGCTTTAAAATTTCCGCCTTTGTCCTGTTGTTTATAACTGTCCGCGAGTTTATATTTGTTTTTTTTCCATGCAGGAACTCCACCATTTAAAATGTACACCCGATCAAATCCCATTACCTTAAACATCCACCACGCACGTGGACTTGAATAGATTCCCCATCTGTCATATAATACGACTGTACTATTTTGATCAATGCCCAGAGCTTGAACTTCTTTTTCAAAGACCTGTTCAGAGACTAAGGTATGTGGCAATTTCGACGCGTGGTCGGAAAACTTTCCCTCGATATCAAAAAACAAAGAATTTGGAAGCAGTTCTAGCTTTGCATCTTTCGATGATTGACCGACTTTATCTATGGTACAGTCTAGTAGGATTACATTTCCATTTTGGATCAATACATCCTGAAGTTCGGATGCACTGATTAAGGCTGATTTGAATAACATAACAATGATCTTATGGATACAAAATTACAAAGCAAACCTATAAAAACAAAGAGGCTGTTCTTTTGGAACAGCCTCTTTTTATGGATCGAAAATACTAATTACTTAGCGTTTTTATCATTTTCCATTTGCTCTTTCAATTGAGCTAATACGTCTAAGTCGCCTAAAGTAGATTTTTCAACAGAATCTTTTACTTTTTTAACAGCTGAAGACTCAGCTTTAGCGTCTTTTTTACGGTTGTTAGACTCTTCTTTGCGAGCTTCTTCTTTCTCTTCTTCCCAGATACGAGAGTGAGAAATTACCAAACGTTTGTTCTCTTTGTTGAACTCGATGATTTTGAATGAAGTAACTTCATCAACTTTCAATGAAGAACCGTCTTCTTTAACAGAGTGTTTAGAAGGGCAGAAACCTTCAACACCATATTGTAAAGCTACGATATCACCTTTGTCACCAACTTTGATCACAGTACCTTCGTGGATAGAACCTTCAGTGAAGATGGTCTCGAAAGTATCCCAAGGGTTTTCTTCCAATTGTTTGTGACCTAAAGATAACTTGCGGTTTTCTTCATCTAATTCTAAAACAACTACATCTAATGTTTCACCAACTTTAGTGAATTCGTTAGGGTGGTTGATTTTTTTAGACCAAGATAAATCAGAGATGTGGATCAAACCGTCGATACCTTCTTCTAACTCAACAAATACACCGAAGTTAGTCATGTTTTTAACAACAGCTGTTTGTTTAGAACCTACAGGGTAACGCTCAGTAATGTTTTTCCAAGGATCTGGAGTCAATTGTTTGATACCCAAGCTCATTTTACGCTCATCGCGATCTAATGTTAAGATTTGTGCTTCGATCTCGTCACCAACTTTTAAGAACTCTTGTGGAGAACGTAGGTTTTGAGACCAAGACATTTCAGAAACGTGGATCAAACCTTCAACACCCGGGATGATTTCTAAGAAAGCACCGTAATCAGCAACTGTTACGATTTTACCTTTAACTTTAGAACCAACTTCTAACGCTGTATCTAAAGATTCCCAAGGATGCTCAGATAATTGTTTCAATCCTAAAGCAATACGTTTTTTCTCATCATCAAAGTCTAATACAACAACGTTAATTGTTTGATCAAGCGCCAAAACTTCTTTTGGATGCTCGATACGACCCCAAGAGATATCTGTGATATGCAACAAACCGTCAACACCACCTAAGTCGATGAATACACCGAAGTCAGTGATATTTTTAACAGTTCCTTCTAATACTTGACCTTTTTCTAATTTAGCAACGATCTCAGATTTTTGGTTTTCTAAGTCGTTTTCAATTAATACTTTGTGTGATACGACAACGTTTTTGAATTCGTGGTTGATTTTAACAACTTTGAATTCCATTGTTTTACCCACATATACATCGTAGTCACGGATAGGTTTGATATCGATTTGAGATCCAGGTAAGAATGCTTCAACACCTTTGATGTCAACGATAAGACCACCTTTAGTACGGCTCTTAACGAAACCAGTAATGATTGCATCATTTTCCAATGCTTCATTGATAGCTTCCCAAGATTTTTGAGTTTTAGCACGTTTACGAGAAAGTACTAATTGACCGTTAGCATCTTCTTGAGATTCTACGAATACGTCAACTTTGTCACCAATTTTTAATTCTGGTAAGTCACGGAATTCGGATAAAGAAACTAAACCGTCAGATTTGAAACCAACATTTAAGACAACGTCTTTGTTGTTGATAGAAACGACAGTACCTTCAATAATTTCACCTTGGTTAACTTGGTTGAAAGTATCTGCGTATTGTGCTTCAAGTTTAGCGCGTTCAGCTTCGCTATAATTTCCGAAACCTTTGTCATTTGCATCCCAGTCAAATTCACCTTCTGGTGTGATCCAAGTGTTTGATTTGATTTCGTCGATTAAGTTTGAATCAGCTTCTGATTCAATTTTTTCAGTGTCTTTCACTACTTTAGTGTCAGCACCTTGTAGCTCTGCGTTTTTCGCTGCTAATTCTTTTTCTGCTTCTTGTTTTTTTGCCATTAATTAATTTTCTCCTTTTTCCTACGTTGTAGGAGTTGCAAAGGTACAAAAAAACTTTTAATGCAAAATTTTATTTTTCTTATTTTATTGAAAGACTTTCAGTTATACCCAAGTCAGGAAGGTTATAGGCAATTTGGTATTAGGAGCTTCATGTGAATACCTTTCATTCATCAGAATAGGAGGACTTTATGTCTCAATGGCAATATAACTTCTTCTTTATAAGGATGCTGTCTTTTTAGATTTTTTGAAGATTATTCACTGTCTTTCTTAAAGGAATTGAAGATCCGGGGTTTGGCGATCACAATGGTTTGCTTAGACAATGCAATGGCCGCATTTAGTTCATAGCCCAACAATAAGATCAGCGTATTCAGGTAAATCCATAGCATGATCACAATCAGGGTGCCTATAGAACCGTATAATTTGTTGTAGGCACCAAAATGATTAATGTAGAATGTAAAAATCGAAAAAGTTAAAATGGCCAATATGGTAGCCATGGAAGCACCTGGACTAAATAACTTCCATCTGTTTGAGGTAGAGGGACCAAACTTATAGATACAGCTTACAGTGAAAAAATAGATAGCAAAAATAATGATCCATCGCGCCAGCTTTAATAGTGTCGCCCACATACTGGATTTAATACCTGTTGTTTCCTTTAGATAGTCGATTGTCACCCCGGCAATCGTGAATATGGTCATGCCTACAGTAAGGGCAAAGATGATTAGAAATGCCAGTGTAAGCGCAATGAGCCTTTTCCTCAACCAAGGTCTTTTCTCCGTCATTAAAGATGCTTTATTGAAGGCATTCATTAAGGAGGCCATGCCATTTGTCGCAAAATAAGCGGCGAACAGAAAACCGAAAGATAAGAGCCCCCCATTTTGGTTCTTGATAATATCTTCTAGGGTGGTTTCGACTACGAGGAATGCGTTTTTGGGAATAACAACCGCTAGGAAGTCCAGTAATTGTTCCTGAAAATTGTTGATCGGAATATAAGGAATTAACGTAAATAGAAAGATGATACCGGGAAATATGGCCAACAGGAAGCTATATGACAATGATGAAGCCTTGCTTACGATTGAATCTCTGGAGAGTTCCTGAAAGAAAAATACCGCCACTGTATAAAGTGGAAGTGAACCGAATCCGGGCAAAACTACCCGTTTACTCCATTCGATTAATCTAAAATAAGGTTCAAAATTTAATAACCATTGGTGGAATTTCCCCATATCAGTTAAAGTATTTACTCATCTTATCCAGAAAGATCTGTGGGGGCATGCATGGTTTGTTTTTTTCCATATTGACAAATACCAATGTTGTTTCGCCTTGATTGAGTAATTCGCCACTTTCGTTGAACAGCTCGTATTCAAAAATAATACGGACTGCCGGTTTCTTACGTATCGTTACCCGGATTGTTATCAGGTCGTCATACTTACCCGGTTTGAGATATTTTGTTTTCATCTCTGTAACAGGGAGCATCACGCCCATTTCTTCCAGTTCTTTATAGGATATTCCTGTACTTCTCAGCATTTCCGTTCGTGCTATCTCATAAAATGCAGCATAATTGCCATAATAGACATAGCCCATCTGGTCTGTTTCTGCATAGCGGACACGAATCTGATGATCAAATACAAACATTATTTTTTGATATTTCTTGCGTCTAAAGCTTGTTGGAACTTGCGCGCATTGATCAGATGTTCTGCTTCTGTCTTCGCAAAATTATGGTATCCGGAGAAATCATCCTTTGCACACATATAGATATAATCGTGTTGTTTAAAGTTTAGGACCGCATCAATGGCTGCAATACTTGGAATAGAAATAGGACCTGGAGGCAAGCCTCTATAGATGTACGTATTGTATGGGTTGTCGGTTCTTAAATGTTTATTTAAGACTCTTCGGATGGTAAAGTCATTGTTCGCAAAGATCACCGTTGGATCAGCCTGTAAAAGCATTCCTTTTTTTAGACGGTTTAAATAGAGACCGGCAATCATAGGCATTTCGTCTTGATGCAATGCCTCGCCTTTGACAATGGAGGCCAATGTGCTGACCTGTTGTGGCGTTAAGTTAAGTGCTTTGGCTTTCGCAATACGATCGGTATTCCAGAATTTTTTCCATTCATCATCGAAACGGGCAATAACCTTCTCTGGGCTCGTGTTCCAGTAAATTTCGTAGGTATTTGGAATGAAAATGGAAATTAAATTTTCCTTGGTAAAACCAAATTTTTGAGCGGTAGCTTCATCATTCAATACCGCAATAAATTGTGCTGAATCTGCTTCAAAACTTTTGTCTAACAAGGCCGCCATATTTTCTTTTAGCCTTACATTAGCAAACCTGAATTTTACGGGTTCCTGATAACCACCTATTAAATTACCGATCAGACGTCGATTGTTCATTCCCGGAGTTAATAAGTAACGGCCAGGCTTTACACTTTGTTCGTATTTTTTATATTGGGCTGCACGTTCAAATGAAGCGATATCATCCAGAAGACTAGAATCTTGAATTGATTTGAGCACATCCTCGTACGTTGCGCCTTCATGAATATAAAGGTATTTCTTTTCTCCAGAAACATTTGAGGCAAAAAAAGCCTTATAAAATGTCCATGCAAAATAACCTCCGATAACGATGACAATTAATGCAATAATTTTTAACCAACTTGGTATTCCTTTTTTATTTTCCATCAGAATGATTTTTTATATCAATAATGAAACTTTCGCATACATCCGAATTATTTTTATGCAAACAATCCAATGTTTGTAAAGGTTTCAAAAATAATTTTAGAAGCCTAAACTATTACTTTTATTTTCCTTTTTCTGGCCTGCTGGAGGTGTTGTATTTGTCGCTTTGGCAGGAGGATTATTTGTTGTTGTTTTTGCCGGAGCAGCGGGTTTCGCCGCAGGAGGATTTGCCGGTGTAGGATTTCCCTGTGGCTTAGGTGTCGTTGTTCCTCCGGACGTACCAGTTGTAGGTGTCGGTGCCGTCAAGGAAAGGGTTACATCTATTTTAGCGCCTAAGCTCGTTAATCCCTTCTCTATACCCGGAGATTGCGCGCTGATCACGGCTGTTGTCGTATCAGTCACATTTGGATCGTAAGTCACCGTTCCCAGACCAAGTCCGGCGCCGGTAAGCGCAAATTTAGCTTCATTTAGCGGAAGTCCGACCAAATTGGGAATTTCAACTTCATTTGCTCCAAGGCCATTTCCAAGGACAAGATCTATTCGTGAACCTTTCGGGATCATGCGCCCATTTCGAATGGACTGCCCCGCAAATTGAGCATCTAGAACAATATCTCTGGCGATATCTGCGACATAGGAGGTATCACCAATTTTAAGATTGTGGTTTTTCAAAATAGCTGTTGCTTCGATCAAAGTTTTATCTTTAATATTTGGGAAAGAGACCTCCGGTGCTACTTGCGTGATAATTGTTAGGTATATTGTGCGACCGGATTTCACGTGAAATCCCTGCTCAGGATCCTGTTCGATCACCAAGCCCGGTTTGGCATCCATCTGGTAAACGGAGTCAATCTGATATTCAAGTCCCGCATCTTCCAAGGCCTGGATGGCTGCGTTGATATGAAGTCCCTTTATTTTTGGAACTGCAATGGATTCATCATGTTTAGTATATATTTTCAGCCCGACATATACCGCAAGAAATAGGCAGATTATCGCAACAAAAGCGGCAATGAGATTTTTTCTGAACGCGGGCGTCTGAAGATATTGTACGACTTTGGACATTACTGTGTTTGATAAAATGAATTCTGCATGGAACCGCAATATTGAAGCCAGTTTTACAGAATGATTAAATAAAATTATTCCTCACAAAATTATTCGTTTTTCCGTGTATAGCAAATTATATTTGCTATTCGAATCGCTAAAATTTATGAAAGCAAAAATAGCATTAATAACTGGAGGTTATACAGGGGAGGCCGAAGTTTCTTTTAAAAGTTCCGCTTTTGTCTATTCTCAACTTGATCATGAGAAATACGATGTATACCCGATTACCATATCAAAAGGAGCATGGTTTTATACAGATAAAGACGGTCAGCAGCATCCTGTTCTGCGCGAGAGCTTTACATTACCACTACATGGAGAAACGATAAATTTTGACCTAGCTTTTATTATGGTACATGGTGTACCGGGGGAGGATGGACGACTACAGAGCTACTTTGATTTGCTGGATATTCCTTATACTTCATGCGATGCACTGACTTCAGCTTTAACAATGAATAAAGGCTATACGAAAGCGATTTTAAGTGATATTCCTGAATTATATCTGGCCAAATCAGTTTTATTATTTGAATCACAGCGGGCGGAAGCAGTCAGCACCGTGGAAAGCAATCTCTCCCTTCCGTATTTTGTGAAACCTAATGCTGGGGGAAGCAGTATCGGGATGACAAAGGTCAAAGAATCGGCTCAGCTACAGGAAGCTATTGATAAGGCTTTTGATGCCGAAAATACAGGAAAACAGGTTATCGTTGAGGAGTTTGTGACCGGACGTGAATTCTCGGAAGGAATTTTTCGAAATGCAAAGGGAGAATTGGTTGTATTGCCTGCAACGGAGGTTCGTACGACACGTGAATTTTTTGACTTTGAAGCGAAATATGTTCCTGGTCTGACGGAGGAAATTACGCCTGCGGACCTGAGCGTGGAACAGCGAGAGCGCGCGGCACGTATTCTGAAGGAAATTTATGTCAGATTGAACTGTAAAGGTATGGTGCGTGTGGATTTCTTTTTGGAAAATGGGACCGACAAGTTTTACTTTATCGAGATCAATACAATTCCCGGGCAGACAGCACAGAGTTTTATCCCGCAGCAGGTGCGTGCCTTTGGTATGAAAGAAGGCGACTTTTATGGTGAATTGATCGAAAGCGCTTTGCAGCGACATTAACGATGACAGATTTTTTTGAAAAAACCGAAACTTTTACCGTTGGCAAGATTCAACGCAAAAGTTTACTACCTTGGTGGATGAAGCTGTTTTGCTGGATAGTTACAATCAATGCTGTTTTTTTGATTCTGTTAATGGTATTGTCTTTGGTCCAGGGCGAGGCGGTTATTATTGGAATGTACCAGTGGCGGTTTGAAATTGTAAATTTCGAAAATCCAATTGCTGTGCTGGGCAATCTATCCATGCTTTTTAAAGTTGTGGTGGCTTATATGTTTTGGTTCGAGAAAGAGAAGGCTATCAGGTATGGGAAGATAGATGTACTGGTGAGTGTTATTTTTTATAGCATTCTTATCTTCGATGGCCTTATACATTCGGGTGCAATCAGGATACCTGTCGAAGGGCTGTTATTAATTCCGTATTATTTTTGGCTGCATAAAAATGAATATCTCTGGATCAATCGGGAGCAAGAATATACAGTATAGAAAAAACGGCTTTCAGATTCTGAAAGCCGTTTTTCTATTATTTTCTGAAATCAAACCTGGACAAATCGGGTTTGATTTTTTTTGTTCGTTTTAGCTCTTCTTGGTAGAGAAGCTGACCGATATTTTTCAAAAATGGATAAGTGACGGTCTCGTATTCGTAAATACCATCGTTGTAAATACCGTTTTCATTCGACTGAACTACTACGGCAAGGAGAAATTCAACGCCATGTTCAAAATCTACAATATAAGCGTTATCAATATTATAACCATAGGAATCGCCATATTTATTAAAAATTCGGATATTAGGATTCAGCACGGTATCTTTTTCACGGCCATAGAACAGCAATTTGCTATAAGTAGGCCAGAATTCTACGGGGTCATATTTTGGAAAGTCCGATTCAAAAGGATAGCGGGACATGTAGTCATAGAGTAGGTTATAATCTTCCTTTTTTAAATTAAATCTATCTTTACTTTTGAATGCTTCCGGAAATAATAATTTTTTTAGGATCAATTGTTGGTCCTCCAACGCATATACATTTAAACCTTCAAAGCTCCATGGTTCATGGATAAGCTGATCCTTATCATTCATGTAGCCCTTCCCCTGCAGAGTATTGGCTAACTTGATATCATAATCCTTGGGGTCGAATTGCGCTTTTTGCTGATAGAGGATATGATCGCCCTGATAGAAAGTGAACGGGTTGGTATGCTTGGCCCAAATTCCCTTGTCACCAATAGCAAGACGGTTGACAATTCGGCTGTATTTTGTGCCATATTTTTTGAGTTTCGCATTTAATTCGGCACGGCCAATGAATTCGAACAATCTATTTTGAGCATCATTGTCACTGGTCAATAATATTTTTTTGACATATTGGGCGATAGATGGCAGCCCGTTGGCCGCAGATTCATCTATGGATACCTTGGTTTGCTTTTCAAAAGCAGAATCTATGCGCAAGGGGGTATCTCTAGTTAATCCTTCAATATGCAAATCATTAATTTTTTCCAATGCTAAGATTGCCGTTGGTAATTTTACGGTGCTTGCTGGATAGAAATACCAATTGGGATTTAGCCGATAACTATAAGACCTGAAATGCGGGACATTGGATTGATCGCGATCAATTTGAGTGTACAAGATCTGGATCTCGTTTTTGGTCGGATGATTTAATATTCGTTGAAATAGATCAGGGCGACTCTGAAGTAATTTTTCCAGGTATATCGTGTCAATCTTTTGAGCGTAGGTGTCCGACATGACTAGTATAAAAATTAACAATAGATATTTGTGCATGCTTATAGAAAGTTGTATTTCAGCTGCTGAATGTTTATAATTCAGTGGAACAGACTTAAGTGGTTGAATCTGATCTTGTTCTATGCTGTTATTTGTTCAATTCTTCGATTGCTTTTAACAATTGATTTTTTGATACCAGTTTTTTTGCTTTTTCATTTTCCTGAGCATAAGGCGCTAAAGTACTTTTTTGAAGCGGTAAGATCGTGTTCATTTTATCTAATTTAAAATGAGAGATTGTTGGACTTGATATATCCGAAGTCATACTATAAAGCTTGATTTTTTTATCAATTTTTGCAGTATCGATCAAAAACAACCAGCAACTATCTTGTGGAATGCCTCTGATCTTATTTCTCTTCACATCTATGCGATAAATCTCTTTCGTTTGATCGGGTGTCACTGTATATTTTTTACCGTTTTCTTTCCACGATATTTCGCTGGGTTTATCACGCGAACGAAATTTTATTTTGGAATTAGCCACAAGCGTACTGTCGTTTTTTAAAACAATAAAAAATGTGAATTTACTACTGTATGTATTATTAAAAGAATAGAACCGAGGGGTATACGAGCCTGGCGTAGTAACATTTCCATAAGGTGTCCGTATAGTCGTTGGTGGAAGGAACTGTGCGAATACTTGTGTTGAAGTCAACAAAGTAAAAAGAAAAAAGCTTATCACATACATGATACGATACTTCATTATCTTATTTAATTGCAGGTTCAGTTTATTCATGGTATAGAACTATTTTCTTGTATACACTTCAAAGGTATAGTCGAACGCATGCTTATCATCGGCCTGATGTGGTTCCGCAGAAATCAGTTCCCATTCTTCCGATGATAGTTCGGGAAAAAACGCATCTCCCTGAATCGTTGTATGTACACGTGTCAAAAGCACTTTGTTTGCTAGCGGTAAGGCCTGTTGATAGATATTTGCACCGCCAATAATAAATACCTCACGTTCGTCGCGGCAATATAAAAGCGCCTCTTGGATACTATTGGCAACATCAATATCTTCCTCCTGAAAATCGGCATTACGTGTGATGACAATATTCCTTCTGTCAGGTAATGCTTTGCCTATGGCATCAAAGGTTTTTCTACCCATCAGGATAGAGTGATCAACGGTATTTCTTTTAAAATATTTAAAGTCATTTGGTAAATGCCAAGGCATCTGGTTATTGATACCAATTGCATTGTTTTCCGATGCAGCTACGATTAATGTGATCGTTGGGTTACTCATTTTTGTGTCGTGATAATTCGTGGTGTAAATTCTTGGTGGTGCGTTGTGTGGGAAAACTTTTAATGGTTTTCCTAGACCGCAACCGGTGCTTTTATATGCGCATGGGATTCATAATTTAGCAGTTCGAAATCTTCGAATTTAAAATCAAAGATATCGTTGACCTCTGGGTTTATCTTCATTTGTGGCAATGGCTTTGGATCACGGCTCAATTGAAGTTCGGTTTGCTCAAAGTGATTGCTGTAGATATGCGCATCACCCAATGTATGGATAAATTCGGCTGCTTCCATATCACAGACTTGGGCCACCATCATGGTTAATAGGGCATAGGATGCGATATTGAAAGGTACACCTAAAAAAATGTCCGCACTACGCTGATAAAGCTGACAGGACAACTGCGGCTTCATAATCCCCTTCTCTGGCTGTGCCGGAGCGACATAAAATTGAAAGAAAGCATGGCAGGGAGGTAAAGCCATATGTTCGATTTCAGCGACATTCCATGCCGATACAATGATACGACGCGAATCCGGTGAATTTTTTAGCTGATTGATAACCTGCGCGATCTGATCAATGTGACGGCCGTCGGGTGTTGGCCAAGAACGCCATTGCGAACCATATACAGGCCCTAGGTTACCCTGTTCATCAGCCCATTCGTCCCAAATACTTACGCCGTTTTCTTTTAAATACTGAATATTGGTTTCGCCTTTCAAAAACCAGATCAGCTCGTGAATAATTGATCTGAGGTGCAGTTTCTTTGTCGTTACTAAAGGGAATCCTTCCTGAAGGTTGAAACGCATCTGATACCCAAAGACACTTTTGGTACCTGTTCCGGTACGGTCTGTCTTTACAACACCATTCGTATATACATGTTTGAGTAAATCTAAATATTGTTTCATCTGTAAATTTTAATTTTTAAACGTTTAATCCCGAATCGTTGAATACGTAGGTTAAACCTTCTGACACGTCCATCCTTTCAAGATAGTCAAAACTAAGGAAAATCCTTATAACGAGAAAGTCAAAACTCAAAATGATAAGAGGGGTTACTGAAAAAAAATGTAATTTTGCAAAATATTATGGAGAATAAAAAAGTAGCTTTTTATACACTTGGGTGTAAACTGAATTATTCGGAGACATCATCCATTGGACGTTTATTTAAGGATGCGGGCTATGATACCACCGCTTTTAATAGCCGTGCGGACGTTTATGTAATCAATACATGTTCTGTAACGGACAACGCGGACAAGAAGTGTAGAAAAGTGGTCAAGGAAGCGCTAAAGCACTCTCCGAATGCCTATATTACTATTGTAGGGTGTTATGCCCAGTTAAAACCAAGAGAAATTGCGGAGATACCGGGCGTGGATATGGTACTGGGGGCTGCAGAGAAATTTAACATCATTGAGCATATCAATGATTTGACCAAGCAGGAAAAAACAATTGTTTTTAATGGGCCTATTGATGAGACCAACCAATTTGTGTCAGCTTATTCCATTGGTGATCGTACACGTACATTTTTAAAAGTTCAGGATGGATGCGATTATTCCTGTACATTCTGTACCATTCCCTTAGCGCGTGGTGGAAGCCGTTCGGGAAAGATTGAAGAGATCGTCAGACAGGCTGAAGAAATTGCCGCTTCAGGTGTAAAAGAGATTGTGTTGACAGGAGTTAATATCGGTGATTTTGGTATCAGGGATGGAAAGCGCGAAGATCGCTTTCTGGATTTGGTGAAAGCACTGGATGAGGTTGAAGGCATCGATCGGATACGTATTTCTTCTATAGAACCTAATCTTCTTTCAAACGATATCATCGAATTTGTAGCGCAATCCAAAAGATTTGTTCCACATTTTCATATGCCATTACAGTCTGGAAGCAACAAAATTCTGGGTTTGATGCGCCGGAGATATAAACGGGAGTTATATACTGAACGGGTAGAATTTATCAAGTCGTTAATGCCCAACTGTTGCATAGGCGTTGACGTGATTGTTGGATTTCCGGGTGAAACACGGGAGGATTTTATAGATACCTATAATTTTCTGAACGATCTGGATATTTCCTATCTGCATGTATTTACCTATTCGGAGCGCGAAAATACCATCGCAGCACAAATGGAGGGAGCTGTACCCGGAGCGCAACGTAGTGATAGAAGCAAGATGTTGCATATTCTTTCGGAGAAGAAACGTCGCGCATTTTATGAAACACAGCTTGGTGCTCAGGGGGATGTCTTATTTGAAGCAGATGAAAAAGATGGTTATATGCATGGTTTTTCCAAAAATTATGTCAAAGTAAGAACCTTATATGATCCATTGCTGGTCAATGAGGTCGTGCCAGTCAAATTTATGGAAGTTACGGATACCTGCGAAGTAGAGGTAGAAGAGGTTCCTGAAACATTGGCACACTAGTTTTTTAAAACTTATATATCAACAAAAAAGGGCGATCTTATAGAAAATTGCCCTTTTTTGTTGATGTATAGCTCCATATTTACAGCTTTCGATTATCCTTGATTTTCTATCAAATCAGCCATATGGCATGCGCGTAATCATATCTTGAAATAAACTATAGGTTGAATTAATGGGTACTACTCTTCGCAGCATTTAACCAGATCACAGTCCCTAGGATCAAAAGAACACCGACCCACTGCACAGATGAAACAGATTCATGAAGGATAAAATAGGACATGCAGGTGGCCACAGGCAATTCTGCTGAACTCAAAATTCCTCCCAACGAGAAACCTGTTTTTGGTAAGCCATAGGCAAACAGCAAGGGAGGGATAACTGTACCAAATAAAGATAGGATCAACCCAAAATGCAGGAAATTAGTATCAAATTGACCGTTGAACAAATAGTTCGGCGGAAATAACGTGAAAACTAATAGGCAGGCACCAGTTACCATAATTGCGCTTTTTTGGATCGGATGGTAATCATTGCCTACACGGCCATTGACGATCATGAATACAGAATAAGCTGTAGCTGCCAAAAGTCCAAATAACAGCCCCGTTAAGTTGAGGTCCTTTAATCCTTTCTCAATTAATCCTGTTGCCAACAATGTCGCAATCAGGACAATACCAATGCCAATTAGGTTGTTCTTTGACGGTTTTACCTTGAAAAAGATAAGCTCAATAACAACACCGATCCATATGTATTGCATGAGTAGGACAATGGCTAAGGAGGCCGGAACCAGCTGTACACATTTGTAATACAAAATACTTACTAAGCCTGTTGAAGTGCCACTGATTAAAATTTTGATCCATGAAGATTTTTTAGTTGAAGATTGAAAGGTTTTGCGGGAAAATAACTTGATGGCAATAAAGATAAGCCAAAGTATGAGCATGCCAAACAATACCTGAATCCCTGTTACCTCACCTAAAGTAAGCCCTTGGCCATATGCTTTTTTAACAAACGTTGATAATATTCCAAAACTGCTCGCACCTAAAAAGACAGCTAACGCACCTTTTAATTTTTCCATTCGCAAATAAATTAGGGGTCAAAGTTACGATTTCTGAACAATTCTTTTTCTGATCCGACGTTCTTGTAAAGGAAAATGGATAACCGAGTTGAAGACATTACTGGAGATCAGTGGGTAGAGCACATTAACGGGATGGAAATAGTCCTTTGAGCATTTTATTAAAAAAAGAGGGAATGGGTAAATTGTTTTTTACGAAAGCAGCGAAAATATTGTATACAAAGGGTTATTTATTTAAGTTTGTTATACCGGAAAATAAATCGAACATAATGATTGTCAAGTCTTATTTTATCTTTTTTTTAAGCGCGCTATTATTCTTGAGCAGTTGTTCAACAAAGAAAAAAGTACTTACATCCCGTTCACACTCCTCGAGCGGCTCGGTGTTGACTGATGCAAGTTCGGCACGTGGAAAAACCTTTTCGGGATCCCGCCTTGATAATTATGCTTCGCTATTGAATGTAAACACAAAAAAGTTAAATCCGCAGCTTTATTCATTTATTGACGACTGGATAGGGATACCACATCGAATGGGGGGACAGACTAAAAATGGCGTGGATTGTTCGGGGTTCGTTAACCTCTTGTACATTGAAGTTTATAAAGGCAACCTGCCACGAACATCACGTGATATGGAGGGCATTGTGAAAAGAAAAAAGCCTGAAAAATTGGAAGAAGGAGATTTGGTTTTTTTCTCTTTTGGCAAAAATGGAATTGACCATGTGGGCGTGTATTTACACAATAACAAATTCGTCCATGTCTCCACGCGCAAGGGAGTTATTATATCAGATCTGACAGATAGCTGGTATGCCAAAACCTTTGTGGATGCGGGTTCTCCAAAGATCTAACGGACAAAATCCATGTAGGTTTTATGTCATATCTTGATATAAACTTTTATACCCTATATAAATCCTTATTTTTGTCAAAATTTTATAGAAATGACAATAAAGAGTAAAAAGATTTTTCTAGGCCTTTGTATTATTGTGCCATTTTTAATGTATTGTGTTTACTACTACAGCAATATGATTAAAAATGCACCGTTCCGTTTTGCTGATTTTGAATCAATTGAATTTAAATATGGCGAACCGAACCACATGGTCAATGAATATAATTCGAAAACGCGTATCTATAAATATTTAGACAAACAAGATTCATTAATTACGGATACTGTCAAGTTCACAAAAGATGATCTATTGTATTTGCATCGCAAGGCAATGGAACTTGGTTTTTGGAATTTGGATACGGATATGACAGGTCCGGAATGGAAGAAAGATTCTACAAATTCGAAAGTACCTCGCTTTTACCTGGAATATAATTACAAAGATAAGTCCAAGCGTGTCACCTTAGATGCGGATTTTGCGGGTAATCCGAGGATGCATGATGCTGCTAAATCTATGATAGACGAAATAAACCGGATGTTGGCAACGGCTCAGGCTAGATAATAACGCTATTTATACTTATTGAGGAGGGAGAAGCAAAGGAGCTTTCTCCCTCTTTTTTTGTTATTGAATGTTGCCTTTTCTTAAAACGAGCTTTTATTGTTTCTATAGATCAGCTATTTCAGAGGTATGGTTGTGCCATCGGCTTGATTAATGGACATTGGGATAACAACCTGATACGGGCTTCTATTTACAAATTCTTTATATACAATTGATCTTGTCTTAATGGAAATAGGGTACTTTAGCGGCAAAACCAACGTTCGATATGAAAACATTTTTTGCATTGGCTATTTCTTTAGCACTAGCCCAGACAGTACAAGCACAGGAACTTGCAAAGGGAAAAGTTTATCTGGATATAAACAAAAATGGAAAATTGGATAAGAATGAAAAAGGAATAGCATCTGTTTCCGTGAGCAACGGTCGCGAAGTTGTCATTACTGATAAAGATGGTAACTATCAACTGCCGGCCGGAAATGATAATATTATTTTTGTTGTTAAACCTTCGGGATATGCAGTACCCTTAGACGAGAATAATCATCCCAAATTCTATTATATCCATAAGGTCAATGGAAGTCCAGCTTCCAAATATCCCGGCGTGGCGCCTACGGGGAAGATTCCATCTGCAATAAACTTCGCTTTATATCAACAAGAAGAACAACCCAATTTTTCGGCCTTTGTCTTTGGCGACCCACAGGCATACACAGAAGAAGAGCTGGGATTTTTTAAAGATGGTATCATCAATGAAATCGCAGATAAATCTGTCGCCAAATTTGGAATCAGTCTAGGAGATTTGGTCGGTGATGACCTTTCTCTTCAACCAAAATATAAATCGGTTATTTCTACCATGGGGCTACCTTGGTATAATGTTATGGGAAATCATGACATGAATTACGATGCCAAAACTGATAGCCTTTCTGATGAGTCTTTTGAGCGTACTTTTGGTCCCAATAATTACTCTTTTAATTACGGGAATGCCCACTTTATTGTATTGGATGATATCATTTATCCTAATCCTCGTACCGGAAAAGGGTATTTAGGTGGTTTTCGGAAAGATCAGTTGGATTTTGTTGAGAATGATCTAAAACAGGTAGATAAAGATAAATTAATTGTCCTATCGTTTCATATTCCACTGTATCATGAAAATTCAAAT
Organism: Sphingobacterium athyrii; assembly: GCF_003071065.1. Lineage (GTDB taxonomy): Bacteria > Bacteroidota > Bacteroidia > Sphingobacteriales > Sphingobacteriaceae > Sphingobacterium > Sphingobacterium athyrii. Next base: position 181,639 of record NZ_QCXX01000009.1, read on the forward strand.
GTATTCCGCAACGAAGACAGACAGCGTCTTTTTGATATTTTGGCTCCCTTTCAGCATACGCTTTCACTATCGGCACACACGCATTTCCAACGTCAATATTTTTATGGACAGAAAGATGGCTGGAAACAAGCGCATGCGCACCACGAATATAATGTCGGTACGACATCCGGAGACTGGTATTCAGGTGAACTGAATGCAAAGGGAATCCCTGTTTCCACCATGCGTGACGGTACGCCAAAAGGCTACGCAATTTTGAAAATTGAGGGCAATCAATATCGCTTTGACTATAAAGTGGTGGGTCAACCTGCAAGCTATCAGATTGACGTGTATGGCGCATCAGTAGTGCCCGAAAAGTATACAAAACGATACCCGATCTACGCAAATTTTTTCATTGGCAAAGAAGGTGATAAGGTATCCTACAGAATCAACCAAGGGGACTGGAAAGCGATGGAATATGTGAATGAAAGTGATCCCGCATTCTTAAAATCCTTGGCGAAATACGATACGGCTGAGCAATTGATAACGACGCGCCGTCCATCTAATCCCGAAAAATCAAGTCATTTGTGGATGACAAATTTGCCTAAACTTAAAGCCGGGAAATATCAGTTAGAAATTAAAGCAGTTGATATGTTCAACAGGGAACATTTTGCGACGAAAAGTATTGTTGTGGAATAATTAAATACATAGTTTTTATACGATAAAAGGCAATCTTCAGGTTGCCTTTTCTTGTTGTTGAAATCGGCATATCAATATTTTTGGGACAGACTTAGATTGCTATAGGGGGGATTAAGATGCAGAACGTTAAATTTAAGGTTGACCGAAGTTGTTTATTGAACGGTAAATCCAGTGAAATAAATAGTTTAAATAACTATTTGTCGAATTGTTTTAAGTTTAAAGTTCCCTTAAGATGGACTTAACATAACAGTCCTATATTTGTGTAGAGTAATTTTTGATTCATAAAGAGTTAGGGTTAATGTGTAGATCTGTTGTGAAACACGTCTGAAAATTTAGTTTGTTTTTAAAGTGAAAAGGTAATCTCCCCGGATTACCTTTCACTGTTTTTATGGATCTCAGTTTCTTTTTTACAAATTCAATATATTGATCTGTTGTTTCCGGACAAATTGCCTGAAATCATCCGAAGCCGGATTTTCGAATATCTCAAGGTCGAAATATTTTGTGGCCGCAAAGAAGTGATCAAAACATCGGAGACAATACCCTCATAATATTCCCACGTATGTCATTGACAAAGAAATACAGTTCGATAGGTACACCATGTTCGGTTGATGCCAATTGACGCACCATTAAGGGCATGCATTTGTGTATGCCAACCCTAGCTTGTTAATCCATTGAAAAGTCCAGTTGTAAATTTGGGATTGAGAATCCGTTAACAATTCCCGATGTATTTTGCATCCTGCAAATATACAAAAAGCCGCATTTGCGGCTTTTTGTTATTTTGAATTGAGCGGCTCGCGCTCATGTTTATGTCTAAAGAATATTGCAAAAAGTACTGCGATAATCAGTGTATAGATGGCAAAGGCTAGCCAGATGTCATGCCAGTCCTTGAGCATAATATTATTGTTCAGGGTGCCATCAGGCAACAGTGCGATACTTTTCTCTTTTAAGAAATTCAGGAAGTGCATATCATTGATATTCGTATCCAGGTAGTTGGCCAGATCCTGCCCATTCTGAAAGCTTTTTGTGAAATAATGGTCGATAATCCATCCCGATGCAAAACTGCCGAATACTGCTCCGAAACCATTGGTCATCATCATAAATAAGCCTTGAGCAGAACTACGTATACTTGATGTTGTGGATGTCTCAACAAACAAAGAGCCTGAGATATTGAAAAAGTCAAATGCCATTCCATAAACGATACAGGAAAGTACAATCATCCATAGCCCGCCAGCAGGGTCTCCAAATGAGAATAGCCCAAAACGTAATACCCAGGCAAACATAGAGATCAACATGACTTTTTTGATACCAAATCTTTTTAGGAAAAATGGGATTGCTAGAATAAAAAGTGTCTCTGATATCTGCGAAATCGACATGATGATCGTTGAGTATTTCACAACAAAAGATTCCGCAAATTTTGGATAGAATTTAAATTCGTCCAAAAATACATCTCCATATGCGTTGGTCAACTGCAATGCGGCTCCTAAGAACATGGAAAATATAAAGAACAGCGCCATTTTATAGTTCCCAAATAATTTAAATGCCTCTAACCCCAACAATTGTGTCCAAGATGCACTTTCCTGCTGTAATTTTTTCGGTGGGCATTTCGGTAATGTAAAGGCATAGAGACTCAAGGCTAAGGCCGCTGTTCCCGCAATATAAAATTGGTATGCTGTCGCTTTGTTACCTGTCAGATTTGTGATCCACATCGCTACGATAAATCCAACGGTTCCGAAGACACGGATAGGAGGGAATGCTTTGACCAGATCATAGTTGTTTTCATTCAATGCAGTATAGGCAATTGAGTTGGATAGAGCTAATGTCGGCATATAGAAACACATCGCTGCGAGCATCGCATAAAAAAAAGTATTGGGATCATTGACTTGTGGTAGGTAGAAAAGAACAGCAGCATAAGATAAATGAAGGAAAAAATAGAGTCTTTCAGCATTTATCCAGCGGTCAGCAATGATCCCCATCAATGTTGGCATAAATAGCGAAGCTATTCCCATTGTCGCGAAGATAGCGCCGAATTGTGTACCATCCCATTGCTTTGTGCCAAACCAATAGTTAGCTATTGTAATCAACCATGCTCCCCAGACAAAAAACTGAAAGAAGCTCATAATGGTCAATCTTAATTTAATAGACATAAAACGATATTATTTAGAGTTTTTGTTTCGCTTTAATGAGAGAAGTTATTTTCTTTTGGAAATTTCATCCCTAATCAACGCGGCTTGTTCGTAGTTCTCTTCCGTTAATGCCTGGTTGAGCGCCTGCTCCAATTGTTCATCTGTCAACGAAGAAAAAGGGTTGTTAGCGGATTTGGAAGGAGTCTTCTCTTCGACCTCGACCATACTGGGATCTTGAACCTTGTTGGCTTTGTCCAGATTTTCCAAAAATGCGAATTCATGTCCCTCAATAATAATTCCTGCAGATGACATAATAAATTCATAGGCATAAATTGGTGCTTCAAAACGAACGGCCAAAGCAACCGCGTCGGAAGTCCGCGCATCAATTTCGACCATCTTATTGCCGTCAGAACAAATAATCTTTGCATAAAAAATGCCTTCAATCAGATTGTAGATGAGTACTTCAACGAGTTTAATGCCAAAAGATTCTGCAAAAGACTGAAACAGGTCGTGCGTAAGGGGACGGCTTGGAATCATTTTTTCTATCCGAATAGCGATGGCTTGAGCTTCATGGCTACCAATAATGATGGGCAGTCTTCTGTTGCCCTCCACTTCTCCCAATACAAGGGCGTAAGCCCCAGATTGCGTTTGACTATAGGATAAACCAACGATATCTAATCTGATTTTCTTCATTTTAATTCCAAAGCGGTCTACAAACTTAGATAAATTTGCTTTTATATGCAATTATAATTACGTTCCGTGTGAAACAAATTTATCGATCTCCCTTGCTGATGCCGGCCTTTTTAATTGGGGAAATTGCAATTAGTTAAAGGGTAAATAAAAATCCCCAATCATGTTTTGAATGAATGGGGAGGAAAATATGCGGTAAATCCTAATGACCTTTGTAAGCCTTTAGAGCCTGTGTCAATTTGGGGACGATATCAAAGGCATCTCCAACGATACCGTAATCCGCAACTTTAAAGAATGGTGCTTCAGGATCCTTGTTGATCACGACAATTGTTTTTGAAGAGCTAACACCGGCTAAATGTTGAATAGCGCCGGAGATCCCGATGGCAATATAGAGGTTGGGACTTACAACGATACCCGTTTGGCCGACGTGTTCGGAATGTGGGCGCCATCCTGCATCAGACACAGGCTTGGAACATGCCGTGGCTGCGCCAAGGACATCTGCAAGTTCTTCGATCATCCCCCAGTTTTCCGGACCTTTTAGTCCACGGCCAGCAGAAACAACGATTTCTGCCTCCGGGAGGGAAACTTTATCTGTTGCGCGCACAATTTCTTTAACAATTGTCGAGAAGTCCGTGGAAGCAATATTGGCTGTAAAAGGTTCAACAACGGCAGTACCTCCAGTTTCCTTGGTTTCATAAGCATTGGGATTTAAAGCGATCACTTTGATCGCTGCGGTCAATTCCACTGTAGCAAATGCTTTATTTGAAAATGCGGTCTTTTTGACGGTTAATTTTTCACCTTCGATGGTCGGCAGAGCCAAAGCGCTGTCAGCTAGCGCCGCGTGAAGCTTTGCGGCAATACGGGGAGCAAGTCCTTTTCCAGAAAATGAGTTGGAAAGTACAAGCAGATTCGCTCCTGTACTTTTGACAGCTTCTGCGATAATGCTCGCATAAGCCTGATTGACAAAGGAAGAAAGCTGATCTGTATTGACCGTTAGTACCTTTGATGCACCATAGTTGCCCAGTGTAGCAAGTTCATCCTGTGCGACATTGCCAATCGAGATGGCAATAAGGTCGGTGCCAGTATTATCGGCGATGGCTTTCGCATAAGAAACGACTTCAAAAGCAGACTTTTTGAATTTTCCATCGGTATTTTCTACATATACAAGTATTGACATAGTTTTTTCGGAATTTAATGATTAAATAACTTTGGCCTCATCATGTAACAACGAAACCAGTTTCTCAACTTCTGCCGCATCAACGAGTTTTACAGTGCCGCGTGGAGCTGGAGTCTCATAATTAACAATGTGGGAAAGCGTATCAACTGCGGATGGTTCCAACACATCCAATGGTTTGGTCCGTGCGCTCATAATACCGCGCATGTTAGGTATCTTAGGCTCTGCGACTCCTTCCGCTGTACCAATAACAATTGGAAGTTTGGCGGTTAACACCTCTTTACCACCTTCTATTTCACGTTCAATACTGACAGCATCAGCAGCGATATCGATCTTCTTGGCAATGGATACCGATGGTATATTCAGTAATTCTGCAACGATTGCACCAACTTGCGCCCCATTATAATCAATGGATTCCCGTCCAGTTAAAATAAGGTCAAAAGCATTGTCTCTGGCGTAGTTTGCGATTTGATTGGCAACAAACCAAGCATCTCTCGGAATGGCATTAATACGTACTGCATTGTCAGCGCCTATAGCTAATGCTTTGCGAATGGTCGCATCGGTTGATGCATCTCCAACATTGATGACAGTCACTGTACCTTTTCCTCCTTCAGCTAATTCAACTGCCTTTGAAAGGGCAATCTCGTCATAAGGGTTTATAATAAACTGCACCCCAGTTGTATTAAAGGCAGTGTTGTCATTTGTAAAAGTGATCTTCGATGTAGTGTCAGGGACATTACTTATACAAACTAATATTTTCATATACGATTGGTTTTACCCAAACTTACCATATTTTCTCCCAAATAAAAAGCCCTCAACCGCTTAATATTTTGGTTTACCTGGGGTTTTTGTTATTGTATTATTTTGAATTTATAATGATTTTTCGCTTATTATTTTGTTGTATTTGTAATTTATAGTCTGTTTTATAATTTTTTTAATAAATTTTTCTAAATTCTACATGTATTTTTTCAATAAAAACAAACCGTCAGTATAGTGTCATTTTGTATGCTTGCATAGTATTTTTGATGGCATATATTTGTTGTGGAGTTATTGCTCGATAGCGAAGGACCGAGCGAGCACAAAGAAACCTAAAGTGTTAACTAACACTTGCTCTACGTGAAAAATGCAGGGGAAACAGGTGGATCGATCGGATAATTTATAGTATGGAAACGCGGGCATTATAAAATAATTGTTTACAGATGAGCCCAATTTTAGTTAAATTTGAAATAAAAAAGATATGTCAACACGATTGGATCAACTCAACGAATTTTTGAAAGAGAGCCCTGAAGATCCTTTTTTAAAATATGCCATTGCTGCAGAGTACCTGAAACAAAATAATGAGCAGGAAGCTTTAGACAGATTTGAGAAGCTGATCAATAGCCATCCGGACTACGTCGGAACATATTATCATCTGGGAAAATTATACGAAAAACTGGACAAACAGGAGCTTGCGATCAAAACATATAAACAGGGAATTGATATTGCACGTAAAAGCCGCAATTTCCATGCATTGGGCGAGTTACAAGGCGCTTTATCATTTTTGGACGAAGACGAAGATGATGATTTTTAGTTCTTTCTAAATTTTTGGTATCTAATTTGTTATGAATTTTATGGGTGAAACTATTAGATGCTGATTTTTTGAATTTGGAAAGAGATGAAAAGGTTTATTTGGACAGTAGGAGTGATGGTAATGATTGGATTAGGAGGGTGTGATAATCCGAAACAGAGTGTGGCTGCCTATAAAGATAATTTGCAGGAATTAAAAGGAAGAGACAAAGCTGAAATTGTGATCGGAGAATATAAAGGGGTGATGCCCTGTGCGGATTGCGACGGTATAGAGACCCTTATTTCTTTACATAAAGACAATACCTATAAATACTCGTCCAAATATCTTAACAAAAGCGATGATGTTTTTGTGCGCGAGGGAAAGTGGAAATTGGATGAAAATATAATCACGTTGGATGGTGTCGATTATAAATTCAAATTGGGCAATCATATCTTGAGTCAATTGGATCTATCAGGTAATGATATTACGGGTGATATTTCCAAATACTATGTACTGACGAAGAATTGAAATTTGCCGCGGGATATAACATTTATATAAAAACAAAAAAATCCGAAGAGAATTCTCTTCGGATTTTTTTGTTTTTATCTTCCTACAGTTCTATCTACTTTTTGAACAAAGTTCTTTTAAAGTTGACACAACAAAATCCACTTCTTCTTTAGTATTGTTCTTGCAAAAGGAGAATCTCACCGAAGGCCGGTCAGCATTTGTTTTGATTGCCCCAAGCACATGAGAGCCAATATCGGTCCCCGAGCTACAGGCGCTTCCACCGGAACAGGATATGCCTGCTATATCCAAATTGAATAATAACATATCGGCAAGATCACTGCAAGGGAAAGAGACATTCAGTACCGTGTATAAAGATTTTTCCGGTTCGACAACGCCATTGAATTCGATATCCGGAATAGCATTTTGTAACTCTTCAATCATATATGATTTAAGGGCTTGAATATAAGCTTGGTGCTCATCCATGTGCTCATAGGCAAGTTCCAACGCTTTCGCGAGACCAGCTATCCCATAAACATTTTCGGTGCCGCCACGCATATTCCGTTCCTGGGCGCCACCATAAATCAATGGTTTGATTTTGTTATTAGCGTTGATATAGAGGAAACCTACGCCTTTCGGACCGTGAAACTTATGGGCTGCACCAGTAATAAAATCAATTTTAAGCTGACCCAGATCATGCGGATAATGCCCCATGGTCTGTACCGTGTCGGAATGAAATACGGCATTGTATCGCTGACATAATTCCGATATACGTTGGATATCATTGAGGTTGCCGATTTCATTATTGGCGTGCATAATAGAAACAAAAGTACGGGGATTGCTACTTAAGAGCTCTTCCAGTTGATTAAGGTCTAAATTACCTTTACTGTCTACATTGAGTAAATCAAGATGAACTTTTCCCGCCTTCTCAAGCTCTTCCAGCGTATGCAGGACAGCATGGTGTTCTATTGGTGAAGTGATCGCATGCGTGATGCCAAAGTCCGTGATCGAACGTACGATGGCCATATTGTCGGCTTCGGTGCCCCCCGAAGTAAAGAAAATTTCTGCCGGAGATACATGGAGTAGGTTGGCGATCGTTTTCCGTGCTTTTTCTACGATTGTTTTTACTTGTCTTCCGTGACTGTGAATAGAAGATGGATTTCCAAAGTTGTTATCCATGACATCTACCATTACTTTAATAACTTCAGGATCTAAGGCTGTAGTCGCAGCATTGTCAAAATATACTTGCATGGTGCAAAATTACAAATCTCAAAAGTAAATCAAATGCATTAAATGACTTATTTTAATCAGAATTTGGTCGTTTTTTTAGGCCGTGCTGAAATCGTTGCGACAAATTCCGTCTGAACCGAGGGAGAGTCGATCTTTCCCCGTTTTGGAAGAAATATTTTTTTGAACCTACGTAGATTATGGTAAAGGTGCATGTTGCCTACGGATAATTATAATAAGGAATCCAGCCAGAGCGATTGCTAAGCCAATGTACGCAGCGATATCACCAGTTTTGGTATATGTTGTAATTTCCTCGTTTAAATTGATTTCCTGATTCAATGCGGCGGGTACCCACCATTTTGTCTGCTGTACAATATCACCGCGTTGATTGATAAAGCCGGATATCCCAGTATTTGCCGATCGGGCAACCCAGCGTCTATTTTCAATGGCCCTTAGTTTGGCATATTGCAGATGCTGGTCTTTCCCCGAAGTATTGCCCCACCAGCCGTCATTGGTAATGATCGCGATAAACTGAGCTCCTTTTTTAACATATTTCGCCACATAGTCACCCCAGATGGATTCGTAGCAAATGACCGGGGCAGCACCGATACCACTCTGGGCATAGAAAACCGAAGGCTCGGCCTGTTTCCCATACCCGCCTGTCGTGCCACCAAAAGCTTTAAATAAGGGTTTTAAAAAATTCATCGCCGCGCCAAAGGGCATCTGTTCCACACCAGGGACCAATTTGGATTTATGATAAAATTGCAGTTTGGATGAGTAATCGATCAATGTTGCCGCGTTAAAGTTGTCCTGGTAAATATTAGGCGCAATCTCACGTGCGGTCGTTGTCTTCGCATAATTATATAATTGATAACTCTCTATACCCGATAAGACATTACCGTTTTTGTACCGATCCAAAAATTGCAGAATCCGTTGATAGGAATAAGTCTCACGAAGATTTTCTTCATCAAAATCACCATTTTGTGAAAGGGCGGTTTCAGGCCAGATAAAAAACTCCGTGTTTGGTTTCGCTACGGAATTAGAAAGAGAAAACAAGGTGTTCAATTGTTCTTCAGGACTGATCCGAAACTTGATGTAAGGATTCACGTTCGGTTGTACGACCACGACCTGGGCTGGGTTTTGATGCTCCTCGTAGCTGAAATAACGAACCAAAGAATAGGCAGTGGGAACCACTGTGACCAACAGCAGGCAAAAGATAGGGACAAGTCTGTTTTTGAGCTGGTAGATCCCTTTCCGATTGAGGTAAAGCACAAAAACCAAGATATTGACCAACCAAATCCATATAGATCCGCCGTACACACCGGTCATGTCGTACCATTGGATCAATTGATGAAAGTTGGCAAAACCGTTTCCTAAAGTCATCCATGGAAATGCCAGATCCCAGGAGGCGTGTAGAAATTCATAGCTGATCCAGAACCCCATCAATCCAAAAAGGGACAATAGCAGTGAAGTTTTACGCTTTAATCGATAATACAGGAAAAACGCAAGAGCCATTAAAGCTGCCCCCAGGCAAAAAGGGATCAAGCTGATCAGAATTGCCGCAAAAGGAGGCATAACTGCTGAGATGGAATTATATACCCAGTAAATGGATGCCGTATTCCAGACAACAGCCATTAGACCCGCCGTTAGGAAAATCTTCTTTCCTTTTTTTTTAATTGTTTCGCTACGGATGATGTTTTCCAGTGCAATCAATAGGGGTATAAACCCAATAAAGAGCAGTAGGCTGGAATAGGGGATGGGAGGCCACCCCAACCACAATAAAAAGGCACTTAAAAGTGCCAATAAATAGTTATTCTTCACAATACCCACCTATTTTATAAACTGGATAAAACTTCTCTTTTCTTTTGCTCGTATTCGTCCTGAGTGATCAATTGCTTGTCGAAGAGTGTTTTTAGTTTTTTCAGTTTTAATGTAATTTCATCATCTTCCTCCTCTACTATCGGAGCAACCGGAACGGGAGCCGCCGGCGGTGTAACCGGAGCAGATGCCGCAGGTTGTACCGCGGGGGACGGAGGAGTAATGACCGGTGCCGGTGTTGCCGCCGGAGCTGGAGCTTGCTGGCTGGGTTCAGCCTTCTCAACAACGGTCTCCCGGGAACTGCTTGGCGCAATGACGATCTTTTCCTTTTCAGCGGCCAACTCAGCTTTTTTATAGTTTTCAAGAGCAGCCTTGATATATTGGTAAAGTTTTCTTGCCTGAACTTTTGGAATGTAGTCAATACTTAAATTCTCTCCGGTAAAAGGAATGACAGTGACTTTCGAACCAAAGATTTCCTCTTTGAAGGCAATATCCTTAATATCCTGCCAGCCGAAAATTTCAAAATCCGTCGCCAGCCCCAATTTCGTAAATTCGCACATAAAAATGCGCTTGTTGCTGATGGTGATACTGTCCGGTAAAATTGTTACCGCCGGTTTTTTCTGTACGGCAATATAATCTATTTTTTCTCCTGGAGTAAGCATGTCCTGGACCTTAGTAATCAATTTTTCAATGATTTTTATATCCTGTCCGTCCTGTGCAAATTGTTCCATGTTCATGTCAAATACGTTTTAGTAATCAAAGATTGTCAAAATTTATTCCAATCCACCTACACAAAATACAAATTCTCCTTTAATTGGATTGTTTTCAAAGTGTAATTTTAAATCAGTTAATGTTCCGCGGACATTTTCCTCGTACAGCTTACTTAATTCCCTGGAGATAGAGGCTTGCCTTTCTGCTCCGAAAATAGTAATAAACTCTTCTATTGTCTTGAGGATACGGTGTGGTGATTCATAGAAAATCATTGTTCTTTTTTCTTCCGCCAATGCCTTTAATCGCGTTTGGCGTCCCTTTTTCACAGGAAGGAAACCTTCAAAGCAGAAGCGGTCATTAGGCAGGCCTGAGTTGACCAATGCTGGAACAAAAGCGGTTGCACCGGGTAGGCATTGTACCTCTAGTCCCTCTTTGATAGCCGCCCGGACCAATAAAAAACCGGGATCGGAGATCGCTGGTGTCCCAGCATCTGAAATGAGGGCGATGTTTTGCCCTTCTTTCAGAAATTTGATGATTTCAGAAACCGCTTTATGTTCGTTATGCTGATGGTGCGCAAAGACCTTTTTATCTATCCCAAAATGCTTTAAAAGGGGAGCACTTGTCCTTGTATCCTCTGCTAAGATGATGTCTACTTCTTTCAGAATATTGACTGCACGAAAGGTCATGTCCTCCAGATTGCCAATAGGTGTTGGAACTAAATATAACATGGTCAAAGTTAAGTTTTTTTTACTATATAATATGTGCTAAAACATTCTGCCTCTTTTGGAGTTATTTTCTAATATAAATTCACGTATAAATTATGCAATACATTGAAAAAATACAAGCACATCTTGCTGCAGAAGCAGATTATCTATTAGCGTTTGACAAACCTGCGGTTTCTAAAACGATGCTCCATCTTCCCGGAGAGGCATTTATCGATCAGGTATATGGTAGCAGTGACCGCACACCACAGGTTCTACGCAGTTTAGGGCAGCTTTTTGGAACCGGTCGGTTAGCCAATACAGGATATCTGTCCATATTGCCGGTAGATCAGGGAATAGAACACAGTGCCGGAGCTTCCTTTGCGCCTAACCCGCAGTATTTTGATCCGGAGAATATCGTGAAATTGGCATTGGAGGGCAACTGTAACGCGGTAGCATCGACTTTTGGCGTATTGGGTGCAGTATCGCGAAAATACGCCCACAAAATTCCTTTCTTGGTCAAAATCAATCATAACGAATTGTTGACCTATCCCAACCGTGCTGATCAAATCCTGTACGGAACGATACGCGAAGCCTGGAATATGGGGGCGGTAGCCGTTGGAGCGACTATTTATTTCGGTTCGGAAGAATCTGACCGTCAGATCATCGAAGTCGCAAAGGCCTTTGAAGAAGCACATTCACTTGGTATGGCTACTGTATTATGGTGCTATTTGCGAAATTCAGCATTTAAAACAGGAGACAAGGACTATCATCTGGCAGCAGATTTGACTGGTCAAGCCAACCACCTTGGCGTGACGATCAAAGCAGATATCATTAAACAAAAGCTTCCCGAGCTGAACGGTGGCTTTAAAGCCCTTAATATGGGGAAGAGCAGCTACGGTAAATTAGATGAACGGATGTATACGCAGTTGTCATCGGATCATCCGATTGATCTTTGTCGCTACCAGGTGCTCAACTGTTTCGCCGGTAGAGCCGGGCTTATTAATTCGGGCGGGGCGTCCGGGCAGAATGATATACAAGAAGCCGTAAAAACCGCTGTGATTAATAAGAGAGCCGGCGGGACAGGTTTGATATCGGGCCGGAAGGCTTTCCAAAAGCCGATGCAGGAAGGTGTGGAATTGCTCCATGCGATCCAGGATGTCTATTTATGTAAAGAAGTTACGATAGTATAAGATGTGTAGTGGATAATCACTGTAATTATTGCCAAAAAGCGGCAATTTTCACTATCTTTGTTCACTATTTTTTAAATAACACATTTATATTATGTTGCAATTAAATTATATCCGTGAAAACAGGGATACGGTTATCGAAAGATTGGCTGTCAAGCATTTCAAGGAAATTGGATTGGTCGACGAAATCATCAGTTTGGATGAAGACCGCCGTAAGATCCAAGCGGAATCGGACGCACTTTCGGGCGAAGCTAATGCGGCAGCAAAACAGATTGGAGATCTGATGCGCCAAGGAAAAAAAGAAGAAGCTGAAGCCGTTAAATCCCAATCGTCCGGATATAAAGAGCAGGTGAAGCAACTGTTGGATAAATTAGGAGCGATCGAAATCGAGTTAAATGATAAGATTGTACAATTGCCTAATTTACCGCATCAATCCGTTCCTGCAGGTGTAAGTGCCGATGACAATGAGGTGGTTTTAACCAACGGGGAGATTCCCGCTTTATCAGAAGATGCGTTACCACATTGGGAATTGTTAAACAAATATGATATCGTGGATCTAGAGCTCGGCGTAAAAGTTGCCGGAGCGGGATTTCCGATTTATAAAGGCAAAGGGGCGAAATTACAGCGCGCATTGATCAATTTCTTTTTGGATCAGGCAGCCGAACAAGGGTATGAAGAGGTACAGGTGCCCATTTTGGTTAACGAGGACTCAGCTTTTGCTACAGGGCAGTTGCCCGACAAGGAAGGACAGATGTATTATGTCAACAATGATAATCTATATTTGATCCCTACTGCAGAGGTACCGGTAACCAATATTTACAGAGATGTGATTGTCAAGGAAGCACAGTTTCCGATTAAGCATTGTGCTTATACACCATGCTTCCGCCGCGAGGCAGGTTCCTATGGTGCCCATGTGCGCGGTCTGAACCGTCTGCACCAGTTTGATAAAGTAGAGACTGTGCAAATTGTTCATCCTGAAAAATCGTATGCGGTGTTGGAGGAAATGAGCCTGTATGTACAAGGTTTGCTTCAACAATTGGAACTGCCTTATCGCGTGTTGCGTTTATGTGGAGGCGATATGAGCTTCACTTCTGCGTTGACCTATGATATGGAGGTGTATAGTTCTGCGCAAAAACGTTGGTTGGAAGTATCTTCTGTTTCCAATTTTGAAACCTATCAAGCCAATCGCCTGAAAGTGCGTTTCAAAAATTCAGATGGAAAAATGCAATTGGCCCATACATTAAATGGTTCAGCCTTAGCGCTGCCACGTATTGTCGCTGCGATTTTGGAGAATAATCAAACGGACAAAGGTATCCGGATACCATCAGTTTTGGTACCTTATACCAAATTTGAATATATCGATTAAACGAACGAATTAAATAACAAATTTCTAAATTGGGATTTGTGATAGTAAGAGACTCTACCTAAGCAGGTAGAGTCTCTTTTTTGAAATAACTCGATTTAAAACAACTTTAGAATCGTTATAAATTGTCTTTTTTTTGCCTGCAAAAAATATGAAAATATTTGTGTTAATGATTTCTTAATACATTGTTAATGTTTTGTTAAATATAATTGATTCCGTATAAAATTCTGTTTCTAGTATGTTTGCATTGTTTTTATTCTAAAATGAATCTTGTGTTTGAATTTGCAAGATACTGCTGCCTTTGTTGCGGTATTTTTTGTTTTTACGAGTGAATGTTAAAAAACTTGTAAAAGCAACTTAGGCTTTCTATATTTGAAACCGCTAATAAAAATCGCACTAACTATTATATACTGTAAATGCTGAAAAGAGCAAATTTACAGCTGGATATTTATCTAAGGACTGACTCTACATCTACCTAGAGCCCGCTTTCCCAATAATATTTTCAACTGTTATCCCATGAATGGCGGTACGCTATTTTGCGTATTGTTGTTTATTGTCTAAACAATGTCTGTTTAGACAGTTATGTTAACGGATATAGTTTATATCAATATATAGGATTAGAAAAATAATAAAATTAACTAACTAAAACATGAAACAAACATTACTAAGTTTTCTTGTTGGCGGAATGATTCTGACTTCGGTTGCATTCGCACAAGAAAAGAAGATTAGTGGTCGTGTTACATCTGCTGATGGTAAAGCAATACCTGGGGTGACAGTGGTTGTACAAGGAACTAATCAAGCGACACAGACAGATGCTGATGGTAATTATTCTTTGAATGTACCGGCAGGCAAAGTTGTTGTCTTCCGTTCAGTTGGTTTTGACGATAAAACCATTATTGTTAACAACAACAGCACTGTGTTCAATGTATCTTTGTCAGGACAGGATAATGCGCTGGAAGAGGTCGTGGTGACTGGTATGGGCCAATCGCGTCAAAAACGTGCTTTGAGTTATGCTACACAAGAAGTTAAAGGAGAAAAACTGACTGAAGCAGCTAATAGTAATCTAGCGACGGCATTGCAAGGTAAAGTATCGGGGGTTCAGGTGACACCTTCATCAGGTATGCCTGGAGCATCTGCTAATATTACAATCCGTGGTGCACGTTCCTTTACTGGAAATAACTCACCTTTGTACGTCGTTGATGGATTGCCGATTTCATCGACTTCTGATGTATCAACTGGTAATTCTGTTTCAGGTGCGGATTATTCTTCCAGAGGTTTGGACATTGATCCAAACGATATCGAAAGTATCAACATCTTGAAAGGACAAGCAGCATCTGCATTGTATGGTATGCGGGCTTCAAATGGGGTGATCATTATTACAACGAAGAGCGGCAAAGGAAAACAAGGTAAACCACAGATATCCTATAATTCCAATGTTTCTTTTGACAAAGTATCCGTTCTTCCTGATTTTCAAACGACATACGCTCAAGGGGTCAATGGTAAATATGGTGCTAATACTGGTTATTTATCATCAATGTCTTGGGGGCCAAAGATTCCTGAATTAGCAAATGATGCTATTTATGGAGGTAATGTTGATAACAGTTATACCAAGCAATATGGAAAACACGAAGGAATGTATTATGTACCACAACGTGCTAATGCAGGCTTAGATCCTTGGGCTACGCCTCAAGTTTACAACAATGCGAAAGACTTCTTTAATGTAGGCAATACATTCAACAATTCCTTCAATATTGTACAAGGGTTTGAGAAAGGCAGTTATGCGATGTCTTTGGGAGCTACTAATGCTAATGGTATTGTTCCTTCAACAGGGATGGATCGTTACACGGCTAAATTATCAGGTGAGGCTAAATTGTCAGAAAAATGGACAACTGGTTTTACCGGTAACTATGTAAATTCTCATATCTCAAAACAAACAGGTGCAAATAATGGGATTATTGCTACCTTATATGGAGCACCTGCTTCGTATGATTTAAAGGGTATTCCAAGTTCTTATTTGAACAATCCGACCAAACAAAATACATATCGTGGTACAACTGGTTTTGATGGAGTTTATTGGGCTACAGAACATAACAAATTTACGGAAGATACACAACGTTTCTTTGGTAATGGATTTGGTCAATATGCGACTAATTTGGGCGAAAATCAAAAATTAACATTGAAGTATCAAGCTGGGGTTGACTCATATACTTCTAATTATACCGACCTTTGGGGATACGGCCATGCTAATGGTAAAGGGGAAGTAGAAAACTATCATTTTTCTGTTACTGAGTGGAACTCTTTAGGTACGGCAGCATACAACTGGAAGATCAATGATGATTTGGTATTTGATGCCATGGTTGGTAACGAGATTGTAAACCGCAACAGAAGAAGAGATTACGGTTATGGAATGAATTTTAATTTTCCGGGATGGGATAATATCAACAATGCTTCTACCGTAACTGCTGAACAAACCTTACGTCATACACGCACATTTGGTACTTTTGGTAGCTTAGCCTTGGCTTACAGAAACATGTTGTTCTTAAATGCAACAGGTCGTAATGATATTGTTTCTTCTATGCCTAGAAATAACCGTTCATTCTTCTATCCATCTGTCTCAGCAGGCTTCGTATTTACAGAATTAGATGCAGTGAAAAATTCGGTGCTGACTATGGGTAAGTTAAGAGCCTCGTATGCTGAAGTTGGGCAAGCAGGTGATTATTATGAAAATTATTTTGACAAACCTACTTACGGTGGTGGTTTCTCGAGCGGTACACCTATCCTTTACCCAATTAACAGTGATGGTGTTACTTCTTACACTTCATATCCAATTGTTTACGATCCAAATTTGAAACCGCAAAATACACAGGCGTTTGAATTGGGTACTGATTTGACATTCTGGAATGGTTTAATTAATTTGAACTATACCTTCTCCCGTCAGAATGTAAAGGATCAAATTTTTGAAGTGCCTTTGGCTGCTTCTACCGGTTACTCCAGTTTAGTAACTAATGGTGGTAAGATTCATACGAATTCGCATGAGTTGACATTGGCTGTTGCGCCATATCGTTCAGGAGATTTCAAATGGGATTTTGCATTTAACTTTACTAAAATTGACAACTATGTTGATGAGTTAAAAGAAGGTGTAAACAGTATCTTCATGGGGGGGTTCGTTGAGCCACAGGTTCGTGCGGGTATCGGATATAAATTCCCTGTAATTTATGGTGTTTCTTATTTAAGAAATGATGCCGGTCAAATTATTGTAGATAAAGACGGTCTACCTTTAGCTGGTGAAGAGAAAGTAATCGGTAGCGTCTCTCCAGATTTCAACCTAGGTTTCAATACCAACTTTGAATACAAAAAAATAAGACTTTCGGCGGTATTGGATTGGAAACAAGGTGGACAAATGTATCACGGTACTTCAAACACCCTAAATGTATACGGTGTAACACAGAAAACGGCTGATTTTCGTGATGGAAATGGATTCTTATTTGAAGAAGCTGCTGTTAAAGAAGTCGCTCCAGGACAGTATGCATCAAATGATATCATGATTGACGCAAATCCTACTTTTGATGCAAATGGAAAAGTAAATAACGTATCTACTTATGATTACTTTAACCGTCTGAGCAATATTTCTGAGGCTGGTATCCGAGGAACTTCATTTGTGAAATTGCGTGAGATTGCTGTGGGATATCCTGTATATCAAAACTCAAAGATCAAAGTTGACGTAAATGCATTTGCACGTAACATCATTTTATGGTCTGAGCTGAAAGGGTTTGATCCGGAGGTTTCACAAGGTAATACCAATATGTCGGGAGCTTTTGAGCGTTTCTCGCTTCCGGGAACATCGAGCTATGGTTTAGGTGTTAATGTTAAATTCTAGAATTTAGTATCATGAAATTAAAATTAAATATAGTTGGATTATTGGCCTTAGGCGCTTTGGCTTCACCGATAATCTTTACGGCTTGTTCTGAGGATGCAATGGACAAGATCAATGAGAATGTGAACAAACCAAGTGATGTACAGGCGAAGTTTATCTTGACGGATGTAATCACTCGTACTGCATTTTCAAACGTAGGTGGAGATTTTAATACTTATCTTTCTACCTATGTTGAGCATGAAGTAGGAACAGATAATCAATTGTGGAATGCTGAGCATCGTGAGAATGAGCCGCAACGCGCATCTACTTTTAATAATACTTGGGGTAACGTTTATACAACCCTAAAGGATGCACGTATGGTTATCGAAAAATGTTCGACAGGAGGAAATCAAGAAGGGAATTATACAACGTTGGGAATGGGTCAGGTGATGGCAGCATACAATTTAGCGCTATTGACTGATATGTTTGGTGACGTGCCTTATTCAGAAGGTTTTAAGCCATTGGAAATCCGTAATCCAAAACTTGATAAGCAAGAAGAATTATACAAACAGATTAATGCTTATTTAGATGCGGCAATTGAAAACTTGCCAAAAGGGGATACGCATGCATCTGGAAATGTGGGCTCTCAGGATTTGCTGTATCGTGGAAATGTTGCTAAATGGGTGAAATTTGCCCATGGGTTAAAAGCAAGATATGCGATGCGATTGCTGAAAGTAACGTCAGATAAGACTGCCGCATTAAATTTAGTAATCTCTGAGGTAAATAAATCGTTTGAAAATGCTGGCGAACAAGCTGCTTTTAATGAATATGGAGCAAGTAATTTGAATCCACTATTTGATTTTCAATGGTCGAGAGATGGGTTGGCTGCTAGTAAGAGTTTAGCGGATAAGATGATTGATCGTAAAGATCCGCGTTTGGTCCGTGATTTTTTTACGCCACAAAATTCAAACACTGGTGTGTGGACACAAGTAAATGATATCGCATCAAATGCAGCATCGTATAATTTATTGGCACCGAATGGAGAAAATACTCAGGTCAAATATCATTATTTAACATCAACTTTTGTTTTTTCCCAAACTGCTCCTACTCAATTGTTAAGCTATCATGAGTTGTTGTTTTTGAAGGCAGAGGCGATGCAAAGATTAGGTAAAAGTTCGTCAGAAGTAGAGCCAATATTAAAAGCGGCAGTAACGGCGGCTATTGCGAACTCGGAGAACTCTGTGAATGCTGCATTTGTTGCGCCTACAGTATTGGCTAACGGTAT
This sequence comes from Sphingobacterium athyrii, assembly GCF_003071065.1. Taxonomy (GTDB): domain Bacteria; phylum Bacteroidota; class Bacteroidia; order Sphingobacteriales; family Sphingobacteriaceae; genus Sphingobacterium; species Sphingobacterium athyrii. Next base: position 200,499 of record NZ_QCXX01000009.1, read on the forward strand.
AGTAACAGAAACTTCAGCAACGTTGACCGCAAGTGATGCAGGTAATTATTTTGATAAAAATGTAAAACCATTATTTGCCGCAAATCCATTAAAGGAGATTGCTACTCAAAAATACCTAGCGTTCTTTGGTGCATCTGGCGAATCAACAGAAATGTACAATGATATCCGTCGTTGGAAAGCAAATGGTGAGAACCTGATCGAGTTGAAAAACCCGGGTAAATTCCCATTACGTTTACCATACGGTAACGATGATACGACAACGAACCCGAATGTTCAGGCCGCATATGGTGATGGCGCGTACGTTTACACTGAAAATGTTTGGTGGGCAGGCGGTACTCGATAGTACATTTAATTCAATATAACACAAAAAGCGATTTCGAAAGAAGTCGCTTTTTGTGCTTTTATTATTTCTGATTCTCCGTGACCTCGAACTTGGGGAAATTACAATCCGAGTTGTTATTTTAGGTAGGGAGAATGAACTTTAATCTTTGTAACGCCTCCAAAAAGTTTAATGTTTATAAAGTTTGATTTTTGTTTCGTTTATTTCGTTTATATTTGTAGAATAAAATCTTATGTCATGACTATATTTGAAGAAATACAACGTCCTACGAAATCGGAGCAAAAAGTAGCCAATGCTTCTTATACTACATTAGCGGCTGCGTTATTACAGATCCAGTCCGATAATACTGAGATCGAAATAGAAGAGACGAATGATCGGATCAAAATACCATTTAAAGCACTTCGATTTTTGGGAGATATTCTAAAAGCAATGGGAGAGGGAAAGCCCATTTCTATAGTTCCCGTTGCTACAGAGGTAACTACACAAAGGGCCGCTGAGATCCTTGGCTGCTCTAGACCACATCTGGTTAAACTTTTGGAGGGAGGTGAAATTGCTTATACGAAGGTAGGGAAACATCGCCGTATCCGATTTGAAGATGTCTTGCGATATAAGGAAAATATGAAAGAGGAACAAAAGAAACATATCATCGATATGATGAATGCCGATGAAGAAACCGGTTTGTATGATTCATAGTGTTCGGTTCAAGGCTGTTTTAGATACGAATGTCGTGTTTCCCATTGTCATTCGTGATCTACTTTTTTGGCTAGCCTATTATGAGCTTTATACGCCAAAATGGAGTGCACATATTTTTGACGAATGGAAAGATGTTATGCTGCGCAAAGATGTTTCGGTAGTATAAGCTGAAAAAAGGATACAGCGCGCAAATAATGCTTTCCCAGATGCTCTAGTTAAGAACTATGAGGTACTGATTGAACATTTGAATTTGCCAGATCCAAGAGATTGTCATGTACTGGCAGCAGCAACAAAAACGAATGCAAACGTCATTGTTACCAATAATTTAAAGGATTTTCCAGCAGAGTACCTCACATCATTTGGATTGACAGCCAAGAGTGCAGACGACTTCCTGACGGATATTATAGATTTAAATCCTGAACAGGCAATATTGGCATTCAAAGAAATGGTGCTGAACCGTCGTAATCCAGCTATGAATGAATTTGAAGTATTAGATAGCCTCCGTAAATCGGGTCTAACAGATACGGCAAACTATCTCCATGCATTACTTTAAGGATCACGCAAAATAAAAAAATAATCTCCCTATTGAAACTTTATGATTACCCAAAGAGTGATTCGATTCTGAAAGTAGAATATAACTCCGTTAATATAGATGTGATCCTATCCGTTGGTTAGACTAGCTTATCTGACTATTGAAGAGCAAGCTGGCAGATTATTTTTTATCAGCAGTTTCCTTGGGAATATTCACGGGTGATCTTCGGCTCATAGAGAGATTTGATAGGGGCCAAGTTAAGACCATGTTATTACCAAGTTCGAGCTGCAAGCAGGTTCAGAGCACAGTGAGTCCACGTTGAGTCCACCTGTTAATGTGCTTTCACTGTGCCTGCACGTTTTTTACAAATCGAGAGCAGGACGAGCTTGGGGCGAACTTGTCCATAAGCTATTTACAAGAAGGTGTATTGAAATTTGCAAGATTTATAATTATTATTTCACGGATCTCAAATTTCTGATAAGCATCAATGATTATTTACCTATGGATTGGGGGCTTGTTTTTGTGATTGAGCTATTTTTGTACTTTGGTGTCAGGCCCGAAAGGCCAAAAGAGGATTTTATGGAAAAATAGACCGTACTGCGCTGCCAAATATCATAGAACATTAAAAGACAATCACCACAAAATCCCAATAACTCATTTTTAGGTAATCAGAGAAGTGTTTGTCTATATGACCTTAGAAAAAGTGGGGTATGTTATACAGTAGTCTCCATTTTAGATTTGGCAACTTCATCTTTCTTACACGCGCCAAAGCCTTGACCTAGTAGTGCAATCAATATTGAATATCTTTTCATTGGGTAATATAATTTGTTGAAAAGTAAACACGCCGGATATTTTCTTTATTGTGGGAAATTACACAAAAGTGTAGTTAATGAATAGTCTTTTTCGATTAAACATTAATTATATTACATCATATTAACATATTAAAATCAATATTATGAAAAAAGTTAATTTGATGCTTGTACTCGTTATCAGTACTATTTCTTTGTTTGCTCAAAAACCACCCTTGGTGCCAAATTACCCTGTTCCAGATAATCCAGATGTTTATGCAGAAGATAAAGAGTCTTATGACTTTGGTTACAGATTGGGTAAAATGTATGCTCTAAAGAATGATGTGGACAATTACAAATGGGCATGCAATAGTACTGCTGATTCAAGAAACCAATACCCGTCACAGCAATCCTTTTATGAAAATAAATTATTGGGTATTGTTGCAGGGTGGATGGATAATCGAGTTCCAGTTTCTACAAAATCATACATTGACATTAAAAACTTAATGAGACAACCTCATGAATATAAATGGGATTTAAGTTGGCATAGTGTCTATGGAATTCAAATTGCTAGAATTTGGCTACCTTAGATTATAATGAGGTGTCCCGAATACTTTAGTAGGAGCGCTTCCCTTTGAGGTAAAGTTGAAAGGCGCCAGTTAGGCGTCCAAATTAGCTTAAATTAACTGCGAAATATCAAATTCATCGAAGGCAAGAACAACCTATCTCTATATAAGCGACTATGATTATTAATGGCATGCAAAAAGGGCGATAAAGTAGAGATAGTAAGATTGATAATCATATCCTGAGGTGTAAAAATAGAATCAGTGCTTAATTCAACACCACACATGATTGGAAAACTAAACGTATTTTACAAGTATAACCTTCTTTTCGGAATCTTTTTGTTTCTTATAACATTTACATTTAGAACGAATATGATTTATGGTATTGTTAATAGTGTTGGTGTAGCATCTACTATTATAACCATATGGAATTGGTTCATGCTCTTAAGTTTAGCTATTGCAACTCTTCAAACTTTGGCATTTACTTATAAAAATGGAGGGATTCGATACGTGTTTCTAAGTATACTAGTTATAATTTGCTTGATTATTACATTTATAGGAATGTTCCTTATTCCACCAGGAGCAATTCTGTCATAATTTTCGTAAATTTACCCTATGAACCAACTATCCTATTTGCCTCAACACAAACAAAACGAATTAGCTGAAATCGTGAAGGTAATCTGTGATGTGGCGGATCCGGCGAAAATTATTTTGTTTGGCAGTCACGCGTCTGATAAGTGGGTAGAAGATGAATACGAGGAAAGGGGAGCGACTTATTCTTACATCAGTGATTATGATATTCTAGTTGTGATACTTGGCGGTGACAAGGATAAAGAGCATGATATTGCTAGCAAGATTGAGAATAGAACGCTGAAATATAAGAACGATGTAAGTCCTATTGTACATAGTTTTAACTATGTAAACAAAGGGCTAGAGATGGGGCAGTACTTCTTTAGGGATATCATCAAAGAAGGGATTGTTCTTTTTGATTCCGGAGAATTTATCTTTTCAGACGCTAAGCCTTTGAGTAGAGGCGAAGAGAAGGAAGTTGCGCTTCGAAGCTATGAGAAATGGGTGAATAGCGGTTCTCGCTTTTTGAAAATTACAAAGAACTCTTTGAAAGTAGCTTTGGAAGATGGAGATCCTCTGAATGAAATAATTTTTAACTTAAATCAGGCAGCCGAGAAACTTTATGGCGGACTGCTATTAGTGTATACCGGATATAAGCCCAAAACTCATAAACTAAAAGTATATAGGAAATACTCGAAGCATATTGATGAAAACCTAGATCAAATCTTTAAATATCCTATTGACGATAGTGAAGAATATAGATTATTTGATGTTCTGAATAAGGCTTATTTGGACGCTCGTTATCAGGATGATTACTTTATCGATCCTGAGGATTTGAAAAAATTAATAAGTAAAGTTGATAAGCTAGAAAATATAGTTGTTAGGCTCTGTGAAGAGCGTATCTCACAACTTTAAAGATCTAGGGCTTTCTGTCTCTTCTCAACGGCAAATGTTTGGGGATTTTGATCTTGAAATTAAGTATTTCTGTGGGTTGAATTTCTAAAGCTTTACAGACTGCGATTAAGCCACTTACTGACATATTATTAGTTCCGCGAACAATTCGATAAACTTGGCTATAACTAAATCCAGTACGATCTTGGATATCCTCAAGTGTAATTTCCTTTTCGTTTGAAATAGCCCAAAGTCTTTCTCTAATAATTTCTAAGTTTTCCTTGTCTATGTACTGTTCAGCCATAAACAAATAGACATTTAAAATAACAATATTATTATACCAGATTTGGAATAATAATATTGTTATTCTTATATTTGTATTGTCATTCATCGGTACCAGCGTGAGAAACTGAAAACCAAAATGAATGAAGAATATAAACTTAACAGAATACAGAAAATATTTAGATAGGGCCTCCCTTATTTATTTAAGGATATGGCCGCGTAGTTTCTCACGCTCAACCATTGAGCAAGGGAGGTTTCTTTTCTATTTATCATATATCAAGAGTACATTCTTTAAGGATCCGTTGATTCTAAAAAAATGTCCTCCAGAATAGCCTTATGGGATGATAATCATCCATATATTAGCATCCAATTTTTACTAGTGTGCGTAGCGACCATTATGTTATTGACCTTGTTATAGAAATTTTTCACCGCACTAGAGGTACTGATAATCTTATTTTTTATTCGGTGGTTCGAGCTTGTCTCGGACTCGGGTATTGTTTAATATACAATCCAACAGTGTAATAGAACCTGCTTGAACCACCATTAATACCTTAAAAATGATAAATTTTTATAGGGGTGGGAGAGAACTGTCTAAAGGAAAAGATTCCTCCTGCTCACCAGAAATTAAATCAAAAAAAATCAGGGTTCAATTACCTAAGTTACTAGCCAGTTTTCAACTGTATTTTACCCGTATATTTCTAGTACGTGTTAAGCACTACTTAAGCACAGATATAGCACTATTTACGCAATTGTTGCGTAAGCAAATTTATAAAGGAAAAATGTACTATAAAGGTACTTGTCCAGTGCTACAAAAACGCTTGCAGAGTAGCGATCAAAAAATAACTAAGCGGGAGATTTATTCGAGAGGCCTTCGGGCTTTATTCGGGCAGCCTTCGGGCCTGCTCCGTACCTGCGTCGCCCCTTCATCGGGAGTGCTTCGGCTGCTGTTCGGCTGTTCTTCGGGACGTTCCCGAAGCGCAGTCGAAGCGGACTCGAAGCCGAGCCGAAGCGTAGTCGAACATGTCTCGAACAAGCCCCGAAGAGGTCCCGAAGCGTTGCCGAAGAGCACTCGAAGGGCAGCGGAAAGGGCATCTTCTTCAGACTTTTGCCTGACCAACTTCGCTCCAACTTCTGCCTTTCATGCAGTGGGCCATCAGTCTCCCTCGAATTTTCCTTTGATTTTTCCCGAGGGTGACTCGAAGCCCATCCGAAGAAACTCCAAGCAACGCTGGGGGAAAGGCAGAAGTGGGTCAGAAGTTGGTAGGTACTTAAATGGTCTATTCCTCGGCACGAAAGATACTGTTAATTCACCGTTAAGCTACTGGGAGTGTACCGAAAGGGTACCAAAAAGGTACTGGGAATGTACTAAAGAGCTACTAGAGATATACCAAAGAGGTATCAGACAGTTACAAGCTGTCAGTAACTATGTGGTGGGGCTGAGGTGTAAGCTCTGTAATGTATTAGAAAAATGTGCAAAAACCAATTCGACAATTGGAGCAAGTGACTACTCTTTGAAATTAAAAGGTTTTAAGGTTGTGTGCGCACTTAGTAGGTGTGGTGTTGGTGTTTTATCGTTGAAAAGAAGTTAGATGCTCAAAAGGCTTTAAAATACGTTCTTTCTCTATGCTGTTATAAAAACACCTATCGCTTGTTTTTGACATGCGTGTTTTTAGTTCTAGTTTCTATGTTTAGTTTATCGGCTCAAACGCCCCGCAAGGACAGTGGGGCTAATGAGCTCTCAATCAAATCTCTGAAAGTAGGAGACAGTATTCTAGTGTCGCTGTGGCATCTTCCATTGGAAGTAACTAATCATTCTGCGGCTAGAACTAAAATTTCCCTGCGAGAATATTGAAGTAAAAAGCTGATTATTCTTGATTTCTGGGCGGCATGGTATGGCCCTTGCATTAAAGGACTCAATCAGCTGGATAGTATTAAGGTGGCCTTATCCAATGAGCCTATCGAATTTATACCTGTTTCAAATGAAGAGGAAAAGAAGATGTTGAAAAAAATGATCGATAGCCATTGGGGGATATTCTGTATATGGCGATAGTAAGCTTTCTCGGTGCTTTCCGTATCATGTATTACCCCATCTGGCTGGATCCGTGATGGGAAAGTAATGGCCATTACTAATAGAAATTCCCGAAAATTTACTCGGAAAGGATATACTTCTTTATCTGCTCTGTCACGAACGGGATTGCTTGCGCTACGCACGCAGTCAATATTTGGGAACCTATCACACTAATTAATTTTTATCAGAAGGAAATGAAAACATTACAAAAACAAATGGTCTATGATATCGAGGATATCTATTGGCCCCTAACAAATAAGCAGCTGCTCGGGATTGTGCTGGTCTGCCTAAGTGTATTTTTTATTTCAGGAGGTCTCCTGCTCCAGGCAATAGATCCTACAGCTGGCGTATTGGATATCGGTATGCTGTCCGTACTGCTATTCTGTATTTTGGCAGGATTACTCGCGGTCTACTGCTGCTGTTGGCTGCAGGAAATTCTCTGGCAACCTTTTAATTTCTTCCGTCAGGACCTTAGTTATCATTTTAATCAATTAACATCATGGCAACAATGCATTATTTATTTCTAGGTGTTCTTTCTGTCGCTGTTCTCCTTCTTAGCGGTTTTGGCCATCGTCCTGTAGTGGAACATAATGTACCCTCAAGTCCCTATGAGCAGGTAGCTGTGCATTATGGGGCAAGTGAGCTTAGTTCATCTGTGAACTTTCGGGAACGAATCGTGGACATTGCCCGACACGAGATGGCTGTCAAAGAAGCAACCGGCAATAATGATGGCCCACGAGTCGAAGAGTACCTTGCCTATACTGGCTTTGGTAAAGGCCACGCCTGGTGTGCGGCTTTTGTGTCCTGGTGTTACGGCAAGGCTGGCCTTCCTGCTCCACGCAATGCCTGGAGCCCCGCACTTTTTCCCCTGGCCCGTCGCTATACAAAAGAGCAGATACAGGGCGGCGTTATCCGCCGGGCCGATTTATTTGCAATCTATAATCAAAAGCTTGGACGCATAGACCATGTCGGCATCGTTCAGAAAATGGAGCGGAACTGGATCCTAACGGTAGAAGGTAATGTCAATAACGGTGTATTGTCAAAGCGACGGTCACTGGCTACGATCTATGCATTTTCAAATTGGCTGGATTGAAAGAGGGAAGATAATGAATTGCCGATTGATCTATACCATAGGCTTGATGTGCCTGAGCTCCTGCAAGCTTTATCAGCAAGAAGATAGGGCTGAGCTGCAGTCTTCGCGTAATGAATGGCAGTGGAATGAGTTTGCCCAGCGATGGTATACGCTGCAACGGGATTGCCTTTCTCGATCATGGTATTTCTCCTCGGACAGCGGCTTCCGTTTTCATCCGGATAGTGGTTTGACAGCTGAGACAGGGGAATTGTGGATACAGGAGTCAAAAACTAGGATAAATACACAACATCAGAACATGACAGCTGCTATCAAAGGTTCGGCTCAGAATGGATACCGTACAAAGCAAACGAAAAACAGTTCTCTAGATGCTAATTATTGGTGGTTTGTATTATTGCTTTTGATCCCTGTCGTTTTGCTGTGGAATAAAATAAGAAAGCTATATAGCTAGAACCAGCTTATATAGCTGATTTTGTAAGGTCAGATCTAGATGGATCTGACCTTTTTTTGTGATTATTTGATTATAACCGCTCAATATAAGAAAGATGATTGTACTGACAAATGAGCGGCTGGCAATTACATTCATCGATATATACAATAATTAAGTGACGAAAGGCTGCGGAAGCCCCAAATGACAAAATTTTAGCGATTAATTATTTCGATGGACAATTCATAATGTTACTAAGTGTAGAAAATATTTAAAAAATAATCATCTGGTTTTTAGTTGTTTATATTCATTTGTGAATTTATTGTTATCACAAAGTTATGCTAGCATTGTAAAAGTTAAAAAAAGTTATAATTTTGTATTTAACATTTTTTAACAAGCAGAAACAATCTGGTGAAAAATATGTTACTAACTATAATACATATATAAATTATCGGAAAGTATATTACTAACCATAGTATTTTTTTTCAAAAATTAACATTTTTAATAAACGTAAACATATGAAACACAAATTACTCAGTTTTTTCGTGGGTAGTATGATCCTGACTTCTGTTGCGTTCGCGCAAGAGAAGAAAGTAAGTGGTCGAGTAACAGGAGCTGATGGCAAGCCATTGGTTGGAGTGACGATCGCCGTACAAGGGTCTAACGTTGCGACCCAAACTGATGCGAATGGTAACTATTCGCTATCTGTACCAACAGGAAAGATTATTGTTTTTCGCTCCGTTGGATTTGCGGACAAGACTTTAATTGTTAAAGAGGGGCAATCTTCTTTTAATGTGACTTTGGACGGTTCTGATAATGCTTTGAGCGAAGTAGTTGTGACAGGGATGGGTGTCTCTAAAAACACAAAAGGGCTTGGGTATTCAGTATCTAAAGTTAGTGGAGATGATTTAGTTAAATCAGGAGAAGCAAATATTATACAAGGACTTGCTGCAAAAGCGACAGGTGTTCAAGTTACTTCTTCAAGTGGTACTCCGGGTGCATCATCTAAGATTATTTTGAGAGGTCCTGCTTCTTTTTCTGGTGATAATCAACCTTTGATTGTTGTTGATGGTGTTCCATTAGATAATAGTCTTAATAACATTAAAGCGGGGGATGACCCTTATAATCAAAATCTAGCTGGTGTTCAGACAGCAAATAGGGCTTTGGATATTAATCCTGATGATATCGAATCTGTAACTGTCTTAAAGGGACCCGCAGCAGCAGCGATCTATGGTCAAGCCGCAGGTAATGGTGCAATAATCTATACCACGAAAAAGGGGAAATTAGGCTCAGGATTGGGTATTGTCTATTCGACAGGTTTCGAAGCGTCTAAGGTTAATAAATTGCCTGAGATGCAAACTAGTTATGGACAAGGAGAAGGAGGCGTATCAAAGGTTAGTGCTGATAGCTGGGGCCCTAGTTTAGCTGGTAAACAGTCATATGATAACGTAAAAGAATTTTTTCAAACAGGAAGAATTTTTAATAATAATTTGGCGATTACTTCTGGCGGCGAAAAAACGACTTTTAGATTTTCTGTGGGATCTCACAATAATAAGGGAATTGTCCCAAACTCTTCTTTTAATAGATATACAGGCCGTTTGAGTTCAGAGTCAAAATTAAATGATGCAATTACGGTAGGCGCGACATTGAGTTATACGAATTCAAATACAAGGGCTGTTCAGAATGGTAGTAATCTCGCTGGTACCATGCTTGCTTTACTTCGTACTCCTGCTGACTTTAATTTGGCGGATTATATCAATGAAGATGGTTCTCAAAAACAATACTTTCCTAACTATGATAATCCATATTGGTCCACGGAATTTAATCCTTATACGGAGCAAAATAACCGTGTAACTGGGAATGCTTATGCGGATGTGAAATTAAATAACATATTCACAGTTTCTTGGAAAACGGGATTAGATAATTATTCTACCGAAGGAAAGCAAATATATGCGATTGGTTCTCGTGGAGATGATAATGGTCTTGCCTATGGTGAGATTAAGCGTACTAACGTTAATTTTCGCAACATTTATAGTGATTTATTATTGAAGTTTAATACTAAGATTTCAGAAGATTTTTCAGTTTCTGGAATGCTCGGAGGAAACTTTAATTATGCTCAATATACGACAAATTTTGGGAGAGGTAGAAATTTAGCAATGCCAGGCTATTATAATTTTGCTTCCGCTCAAGAATTATACGTTAGTAATTATGAGGAATATAAAAATAGTAAAGCTATATTTTTAGATGCAACTTTTGATTATAAAAGTATTTTGTTCTTAACATTAACAGGCAGAAATGAATGGTCAACTACTTTTGGTAAAGATTCTAAAGGATTTTTCTATCCAAAGGCGGACGTTTCGTATGTTTTCTCTCATTTGTTAGAGAATAATTCTATTCTGAATTATGGTAAAGTAAGATTTGCTTATTCAAATGTAGGTATTTCACCCAATGTTTATTCTGATCGGTCGTATTTCACCGTTCCTACGATTGCGGATGGTATGACAAACGGTTTTTCATTCCCATATGCTGGGCAGGCAGGTTTTGCTAAATCTAATGTGCAGGTTGCAGAGGAATTCCGTCCAGAGAGAAATAAGGGATATGAAGCGGGGCTTGAAATGAAATTTTTTAATAATCGTTTAGGCCTAGACTTCACATATTATCAACAGCATTCGTCAGACTTGCTAATATCCCAACCAATTGATCCTACAAGTGGTTACGCATATTATTATAATAATGTGGGGGCAATGAAAAATACGGGTTATGAAGTTGGTATAACAGGTCATGTTGTTAAGGCGGAAAAATTCAATTGGCATACCACTTTAAATTGGTCTAAAAATGAAAATGAAGTTACTGAATTGGCAGAAGGGGTAGATAAAATGTCTATCGGATCGGCATTTACCGCTCCTCAGTCTTATGCAATTGTAGGACAGCCATTCGGGGTTTTATATGCTCAGAAGTTTAAACGAAATGCCGAAGGTAGAGTATTAATAAACCCTAGCAATGGATTACCTATTTATGAGGACGAGTTAGGAAATGTTGGAAGTCCTATTCCTACATGGTTGATGAATTGGAATAACGAATTTACTTATAAAGATTTTTCATTGTCCTTCTTATGGGATTTTAGGAAAGGTGGTAAAATTTGGGGTGGAACACAGGCTGGACTTTATAATAGAGGAAAAGCTGCAGAAACAGCAGATCGTGAAAGAATGTATAAAATAGATGGTGTATTTGCTTCTGGGCCTGACGAAGGAAAAGAAAATAATAAAGAAATCGATGCATTAACATATTTCAGAAATTACCTAGGTAATAGTAATTCGGAAATTGCGATTCAAAATGGTTCTTGGGCAAGATTAAGATCAGTAGATTTTAGTTATCGTTTTAAAAATTTCTCGAAATCCATTCAATACATTCAAGTTGGTGTGAATTTACGTAATGTATTATTGATTACGGATTATAAGGGGGTCGATCCAGAGACAAGTTTGACAGGTTCAAATCAAAACTTTGCAGGATATGATTTCTTTAATAATCCAGGAACTAAATCTTATTCTCTTAATTTACGTTTTGGATTTTAATTTTAATATAATATGAAAGCAAATTTTAAATTTTTATATATTCTATGTCTCACAGTCTTCGTGGGCTGTAAGACTGGAGATGATCTGTATTTAAGTCCCAATGATCCCGCTGAGGCGAACCTTGCCACTATGTTAACAGCATTAGAGGTGAATACATTTGCGAATGTAGAGGGTGAGTTGTCTAGAATCAGTAGTATTTTGGTACAGCATTCTGCTGGTATAGATGCCCAATATAATGATATTCAAAATTATCGGATTACCGAAGGTGATTTTGATAATTCTTGGGAAGGACTATATACTGGAACAATGTATAATGCGAAATTGTTAATAGATAAAGCAGGAGCTGAAAGCCCTCATTATGCAGGAATTGGCAAGGTATTAATGGCTATTAATCTTGCTATAGCTACAGATTTATGGGGTGATGTGCCTTACTCTGAGGCTTTTAAATTTGATGAAGGAATAAGAGCGCCGAAGTTGGATACCCAAGCAGATATTTATAAATCTATCGACAATTTGTTGGGAGAGGCTATTGCTGATTTCCAAGCGTCAGAAGATGATAATTTATTCTTACCAACAGGAGATGATGTAATGCTTGGTGGAGATGTGAAAAGATGGGAAAAAGCTGCTTATACATTGAGAGCTAGGTATTTACATCGTACTTCCTCTAAGGTTTCGGGTACTGAGGCCAAAGTCTTAGAATACCTTTCTAAGGGTATTTCCTCAAATGCTGAGAATCTAGAGGCTATCCACTCCGCCGAAGGTGGTGCATTAAATCAATGGGGGGCTTTCAGTAAGTCTCGTGGTGGATATTTAGGAGCTAATAAGTTATTTGTAGATAGGATGCTATCAAAAAATGATCCGCGCTTAAGTTATTTATTGTCAAAAACTGAAGAAGGCGTGTATGCTGGGGGAGATATCAAGGATGCAGATATCTCATCAAGTATTTCTGGACTTGGTATATTCTTTGGGATAGATCCAAAAGATCCGGAGCTACCATTATTGGCTGCAAATTATCCTATTGTTACTTATTATGAAGCAAAGTTTATCGAAGCTGAAGTAAAGAAGAAGCAAGGTGCTGATGCAACCACTATATTAAACGATGCAATTAAAGCAAATGTACAGTATGTATCTGCAGGAGAGCAAAATGGTGCTTCAGTTGCGAATTATTCTGCTGCAACATTACAAGATATTATGATGGAGAAATGGGTGGCGATGTATAATCAATCCATTGAGGCTTATAATGATTATAGAAGGACTGGCATACCCGCTTTGGTATCTCGTCCAGAGGCAGTGGGTGCAGAGTTATCTTATACTCCAAAAAGATATCCTTTTCCAAAAACAACAACGTTATATAATCCAAACGCCAAGTTAATCCCAATGGATGTACCAGTTTGGTGGGGAATGTAAGGTTGCAAAATTATTTCTTTTATAAAAGTTCTAAGGGCTGTATCAAAAAAGTTGATACAGCCTTTTATATTTCTATTTTATTCTATATCAATAAATTAAGTATTATTTTCTTTACATTGTATTCTTTTTTTGAAATTTAAGGAAAGTAATTTACTGATTATTAGGTGTTTGTTATTTTTTCTTTAGCTTAATGTTACGATAAAATTATGCATGCATTGCAAATATTAAAAAAAGTTATAAATTTGTATTTAACATTTTTTAACAGTCAGGCTCCCTCACTTGAAAAAAATGTACAACTAACTAGCATATATGAATTATGGAAAAGTTTTAACAATACTAGCCACATTATTATAAAAAAGATAAACATACTTAATTAAACTAACATAAACATATGAAACACAAATTACTCAGTTTTTTACTGGGTGGTGCTATTTTAACGTCGGTAGCATTTGCCCAAGAAAGGAAAATTACAGGAAGAGTTGTATCTACTTCAGGACAAGCTGTATCTGATGCAACAGTTGTTGTTCAGGGCTCTAATGTTGCTACAAAAACCGATGCGAATGGTAATTACTCAATCTCCGTATCTAAAGGGGGAAAAGTCGTTTTTAGATCGATAGGATTTGAGGACCAAATTGTAACGATTAGCGACCAGGCTACTTTATCCGTTACTTTAAGTTCTTCAAATTCCGCGCTGGATGAGGTTGTTGTTGTAGGTTACGGTTCCGCTCGTAAGGTTGGTTCCGTCGTAGGGGCACTTACAAAAGTTAGTGGAAAAGACATAGGCGGTAAACCTACTGCAAATGCTTTAGAAGCCCTTCAAGGAAAAGTTCCCGGATTACAGGTGTTTACCTCAAATGGAGAGCCATCAACAACACAGTCTATTCGTCTTGATGGTGTAGGTTCGCTAAGCGGAGGCAATACTCCTTTATATGTAATGGACGGAATCCCAATTGGAAGTGGATCTATAGTTTCTATGAACCCAGAGGACTTTGAAAGTGTTACAGTATTAAAAGATGCTTCTGCAACTTCAATTTATGGAGCTAGGGCAGCAAATGGTGTAATTTATATTACTACAAAAAAAGGGAAAGCGGGCGATAGGGCAACAATTACTGCGCGCGCGCAGTATGGATGGAGTAATTTGGCTAATAGAAAACCACAAGAGAGATTCATGACCAGAGCTGAACTTCAAGGCTTGTGGTTGGAAACTGGATATAGAACTCAAGCACAGATTGATGAAATCAATAGAACATATCCTAATGATTTTAAATGGGATGAATATTATTATAAAAAAAATGTACCAATTAAACAATATGACCTAAATATATCTGGAGGGTCAGAGAAAACCCAATATTATATTTCAGCTGGTTATATAGATCAAGAAGGGGTGATGTACCGTTCTAATTTTGATCGTATAACATTAAGAAGTAATATTACTTCTAAAATTAATAACTGGACTACAGTGGGCTTAAATTTGGGAGGAGGGTATGATCGCAGACAAACAAACGGCTGGGGCGCCAATAGTACGAACGGTGGTTTATCTATGTTTGTTCTTCCTTGGTTTTCTCCTTATGATGCAGAAGGAAATGAATATTATGATAAAGCTATTCCGGGATGGGGTAGGTATAATCCTAAATATTTGGCTGATATGAATCCAAGTCCGTCAGGTAATCAACAATTTAACCCTACGGCATTTATCGAAGTAAAGCCTCTATCTGGATTGACACTCCGTTCTCAAGCTGGTATGGATTATTATAATAGTCGAACTTCAATTAGAAGACTACCATCATATGACGGAGCGAAAGGTAAAGGTACTGCTACAGAGGAATATTCACAGGGAGTTTATAGAACTATCACAAATACAGTCGAATATAAAAATATTTTCAAAGATGTACATGAATTTATTGTTTTAGGTGGTCAAGAATATTCTGATTATAGGCAAGATGATTTTTCTGGCTCTTCGGGAGGATTGACAGATGATAGATTAATCCTACTTTCCAATGGGACTATTGATAAAGATGTTAAACAATCTATAGATGAATATGCTTTTCAATCATATTTTGGAAGAATTTCATATAATTTCGATCAGAAATACTTTGTTGATGCTACCGTTCGTAGGGACGAATCGTCTCGTTTCGGTAAAAATCTTAAAGGGGCTAATTTTTGGTCAGTGGGAGCAATGTGGAATGCTAAGAAAGAGACATTCTTACAAAATGTAGAATGGGTGAATGATTTAAGAATGCGTTTAAGTACTGGATCTCAGGGAAATTCGGGGCTTGGTAACTATGATGCGTTAGCTACTGTAGGTACAAATACATATGACAATGCTGTCGGCTGGGGAATATCGACACCTGGAAATCCGAACCTGTCTTGGGAGAAACAACTTAAAACAACCTTCGGAGTTTCAGCAAATCTTTTTGGTCGAATTACTCTGGATGCAGATTATTTCCATCGGACAACAAGTAGTTTATTAATGAGTGTACCTTACCCTTATACTTCAGGTTTTGCAGAGGTGCGATCTAATGCTGGAAATCTTGTCAACAATGGATTTAATTTAGGGCTAAGTGCGCAAATATTTAAGTCTGAAGATTACTATTTGACACCTTATATAAACTTTGGGATCGTTAACCAAAAAGTTACGGAGATATTTCAGGGTAAGGATTATTGGGTAGTGCCTAATACCGGGGTGAGCTGGGCTGTGGGGAAACCTGTTGAGTTTTTCTACCCAGTACAGGCGGGCGTTAACCCTGATAATGGCTTAATGCAATGGTATTTACCAGGTGATAATATTTCACAGTCAACACAAGATCCTAATCGAGTTACCACCATTTTTAATTCAACAGCTCTTCAGCAAAGTACTGGCATTAAGAGATATCCCCCATTCAATGGTGGATTTGGTTTTGCTTCAGGCTACAAAGGGATCTATTTAAATGTTGACTTCGCATTTTCTAAAGGGAAGTATTTAATAAACAATGATAGATATTTCTTCGAAAATCCTTACAACTTTGCGGGAAATAATCAGTGGAGAGATGTTTTGGATTATTGGAAGAAACCAGGTGATATCACTAAGTTTCCAAAATATGGACAAGTCAATCAGTTTGATTCTGGTTTAATTGAAGATGCTTCGTTTTTGCGAATGAAAGGCTTAACAATTGGCTATAACTTACCAAAAAGTGTTTTTAGGGGACAAAACTTTTTTAGAAGTGCGAGAGTTTTCTATACGGGGAGGAATCTTTTAACGTTCACTAATTACTCTGGTCCAGATCCAGAAGTTGATTCGAATCTGACATATGGAGCAAATCCAAATACAAAACAATCGGTTATTGGACTTGAATTACAATTTTAATTAGAGAAAAAATGAAAAATTTTAAAAATATATTAGGCATCATTTTATTAGGAACAGTAGTTCAATCTTGTAATATTGATAAATTTCCCCAAGATAAGATTGAATTAAGCCAATCATTTCAAACTGTTGAGGATGCTAAAAATTGGGATAATGCTACTTTTAGTTTTTTTAGAAGCCGTTCTTATGGTATCTATTCTCAGGTGACTGATGTGCAGGCCGATCAATTAAATGCTGTTCAAGACTTTGGGAATGTCTATGGTGATGAGCATCGTTGGACAAATTTTCTTTCAGACAATTATTCAATCAGAGATATTTACAGAAATTACTATTCTGGAATCAATAATTTAAATACAGCAATTAAAGGCTATTCTACAATTGTGCCGAAAAATGATGCTGAAAAGACCCTTTTAAATCAGTATATAGGTGACGCTCATTTCGCTAGAGCATACTATTATTTAAATTTGACATTACGTTTTGCAAAGGCTTATAATGCGAGTTCTGCGGAGAGCGATTTAGCCGTTCCACTAGTATTAGTACCGGATTTAGAGGCAAAACCAGCTCGCGCTACTGTAGACGCTGTTTATAAACAAATCTTGTCGGATATAGCGATAGCAAAAACTAATTTGATGAGTCAAAAAGGAAAACTTGCAGCTACAAGATTCACAATTGATGCAGTAATCGCGCTGGAGGCTCGCGTAAAATTGTATATGAGTGATTGGGGTGGGGCGGCTAATGCTGCAGTACAGTTAATTAAAGAAGGAAAATATCCGTTAACAACTACACAAGAAGCTTTTAGAAAGCTATGGATTGATGATAGTGGCGACGAAGTAATCTTCCAGCCTGTTGTCTCAAGACCGAATGAATTGCCCAATACTATTTCAACAACTTATGGTTATAGTGCAGCAAATAAAGATTATCGACCTGGTTTTATGCCTTCTCTATGGGTGATCAACAGTTTTAGTAATGCTGACTTCAGGAAATCGGTATATTTTAAAGAGGTTACTGTTGGTGGTCAGTCGCTAGACAAACCGCAAAAGGGTATTGTCGTAAATAAGTTTGCTGGATCACTTGTTACAGGCTTAAATATAGATCTGACCACAAACTATGTAACACCTAAAGTCTTTCGTATAGCGGAAATGTATTTGGTCGCCGCCGAATCTTACTTTAAAGCTGGTAATGAGTTCGAGGCCTTGAAATATCTAAATGAGTTAAGAATCGCAAGAGGGCTCACTGCAGTTTCTTCATCAGGTAATTCGTTATTTAAAGACATTAAAGATGAAAGGACGAAAGAACTAATATTTGAAGGGTTCAGACTTGATGATTTGAAACGTTGGGGAGAGGGCTTTCAACGAAGAGATCCTCAATTGCCATTCGCTAGAACAGGTGCGGAATATGCTGACAAGAAAGTGGAAGCAAATAATCTTAAGTTTGTTTGGGGGCTCCCAGCAAATGATGTTACTATAAATCCAAATATTGTTCAAAACCCTGGATGGTAAACCGCTAAATTATAAGACTAACAAAGGCCTCCTAACTAGGGGCCTTTGTTAGTTTTAAACAAAATGTTTTGCTATTTAAATAGAAATGGTTAGTACAAATAGAGTGCAACCAAAATATAATCTCTATCTATTATTACCAAATCATTAATTTTATGTATACAAATTAATAGTCTAACAATTTATTAATACTAACTTAACATTGAGAATCTATTTTTACGGCATTGAAATAAGAGGGCTTATAATATTTAATAAGAACCTATAATCCTCTTAAGATTCATTCATTATATTAGAGATTATTATAATACCAATGAACCATCTGAACGTAAAACTGTTTATACGGATAAGTTCTGATGATATCCATTGCTACAAAAAAGTTATTCAATGAAAAAAGCACTTTTACTCGCAACTCTGATCGGTCCAGCAGTAGCCATGGCGCAAAATAACAATGCGCCTTCAAGTTATGATCCACATGATATCAAAATCACTGGATACCTTCAGACACAGTTTCAAAAGGCTCAATCACCAGGAATAACTTCGTTCTCCGGTGGTGATTTCTCCAAGAATTCCGACAACCGTTTTATGATCCGACGTGGCCGCCTTAAGATCGACCGCGTGGATACTTATTCCAGTATTGTATTTCAGCTCGATGCGACCCAAGACGGGGTTCAATTAATGGATGCTTTTATCCAACTGCGACATCCTAGCCAAAAAGGCCTGAGCCTGACCGCCGGTCTCTTCAACAGACCCTTTGGCTATTCAATCGTTTACTCGTCTGGCTATCGCGATTTCCCGGAACGTGCACGTGTTTTTCAAACTATCATGCCGCGTGAGCGTGATCTTGGTGGGATGGTCAGCTACCACCCCGGAGGTAAAGTGAAATTCTTGAACTTAGACTTGGCACTGGTTAATGGAAGTGGGCACTCGGCCAAAGACTATGATTCCAAGAAGGATCTGATTGGAAACTTGGCTTTTAAATTCGATAGCCTTGCGGATAAAAGATTGCATCTTGGATTTGGCGGTTCATTCTATAAAGGTTCTGTCCGTAACGATACCAAAACATATTACACGGCCATTGCGGACGGTTATACAGCGCATACCAGTGATGATAATGAGGGAAAAGGGATTGGCAGAAATTACTATGGTGCAAACTTACAGGTTGAACTCGACAATAGCTTTGGGAAATCCAGCTTCAAGACAGAATATGTGGCCGGCGACCAGCCCGGTGTTGCAGGAGGGGCGGATATCAAAGGCCCGTATGCAAGCAGAAGTTTTACGACACAGCCAGCCACGGATTTATACCAACGAAAATTTAACGGTTATTACCTTTGGGTTACACAGGAAATCGCAAAAACAGGTGTGACAGCTTTGTTAGCTTACGATGTGTATGACCCTAATACAAAGGCAAGCGGAATGACCATTGGAATGCCAGATAATTTTACCGCTGACGGTGATGTCAAATTCAGTACGCTAGGTTATGGTGTTGCTTATCAGATTAGTAATCGCTTGAAACTTACCGTCTACAATGAACATGTGACCAATGAAAAAACGAGTTTGACCAATTTTTCTGATGATCTGAAAGACAACGTTTTTACAACCCGATTGCTATATAGATGGTAGGGTAAATGAGACGCAATTTGAGACCTAGTTTTGTTATAGCTCGCCCGATTCATTGGGGACGACCATCCCGATATGAATAGTCTCATATGATATTTTTTCGGATGCGGCTCAATGAAGATGCAGTAATACCTAAATACGAAGCCAACATGGCGAGAGGAACACGGTTTGCCAGTCCGGGGTAAAGTTTTAGAAACAGCAAATAGCGTTCGCTAGCGTCGAGATTCATCATGGTATTTGCTGTTTTTAATTTGCTTTCAATCACAAATCCGTATAGCTTAGCCATTAAAAGGGGCCAGATTTTGATCTCTTTTTCTAACAGTAAAAAATTATGGATAGTAAGACTCCATAACTGTGCATCTGTTACGGATTCAATATAGTCATTGGATGGCGTACGGTCCAAAAAACTTTGAAAATCCCCAATAAAGCGACCTTCGTAGATAAAGTAGCGTGTAAAATCGTCACCTTTATTATTATAATAAAGGGAACGAAATACACCGCTTTCAATAAAGGCTATACGATCGGTAACCTTGCCACAGGTAACGAAATAGGTTGCTTTTGGAATGTGCTTCTTCTCAAAGGCTTGCCTGATTAGTCCTTCCTCCCGCTGATCAAGCTGACCAAATTTTCGGATATATGCTAAAAGCTGCTCCATATGTTCGTATTAATTACCTAAGATAATTAATTCTTCTCGTTGCGGACCAGTGGAGAGGTATTTTACCGGGATCTTTAATTCCTCTTCCAAAAAGGAGATAAATAGTTTCAGTTCTTTCGGAACTTGTGCTTGCTGGTTGATTTTGCTGAATGGGATATCCCATCCGTCTAGGAATTTCCAGACAGGTCGTGCGGAATCATCAACAGATGTTGGTGCGGTTAAGTCTCTTGTCTCACTATTTATTTCATAGGCTGTGCAAATTGGCACTTCGGACATACCACTTAAGATGTCAGCCTTTGTTAATACAAGATCGGTCACGCCGTTTAACATAATGGCATATTTTAATGCGGGAAGGTCTAGCCAGCCAACTCTTCGCGGCCGCTTGGTATTGGATCCGAATTCGCCTCCTTTTTCACGCAGTTCATCGGCAAGGGATCCCGTTATTTCCGTTGGAAACAGACCGTTTCCGACACGTGTGCAATAGGCTTTGGTAACACCATAAATCTTATCAATAAGCTTGGGGGATACGCCTAAACTCACACATGCTGCGGATGCGATGGTATTTGAAGAAGTTACATAAGGGTAGCTACCATGATCGATGTCCAATAAAGTAGCCTGAGCTCCTTCGGCCAATACTTTTTTATTGTTGCTGAGTGCTTCATTGATGATAATTTCTGTATCGGCAATCTGTATTTTTTTTAAAAAATTGCATGCTTCCAGAAAATCGTCATATAATTCCTGCATCATCGGCATATCCTGTCCTAGTGCTTGTAGATCAAGGTACTGCCTAGTTAAGATTTGAAGTACCTCTGCTTCGAAATTGTTGGAGAATATGTCTCCAACACGTACATTTTGTCGAAGTATTTTATTGGAATAGGTCGGTGCAATTCCATTTTTAGTTGTTCCGATAGTACGGTATTGTGGCGATTCTTCGAAATACATATCCCAGTACTTATATGTTGGTAATACTAGGTGGGCCTTCGCTGATAAGAGAATTCGGTGGATTAAATCGGCATCAGACAGAGCGGCTTGAAGCTGTTCCACTTCTGCCCGGAATGCCAGGGGATCGATAACTACTCCGGTACCGATAATATTTTTGATGTGGGGATAAAAGATTCCTGAGGGTAGTAATTTCAGCGTAATCCGTTTATCGTTGTGATAAATGCTATGTCCAGCGTTTGCACCGCCATTAAACCGTGCGATGATGTCATAATCACGACTGATCAGATCAATGATTTTTCCTTTCCCTTCGTCTCCCCACTGGAGTCCAATTAAAATATCCATATTGCTGTTGTTGAATTTATGGAACAAAGCTAGGACATAGCGGAACGGGCACAATTGCCATTTGGCAAAAAAACAGGTGCTGGTGTTTATTTCTTGAAAAATTGCCCGACGAAACGATGTGAGTTTTATCCTTGTTTTTGCCCGAGCTGTTTGATTTTTTGCAGCCACTTATGCCGCTTTGTTGCTTCCGAAGTCTTTATAATTCCAAGGTATGTCACTTTTACAGGCGATATACCACAAAATAGTAAAGTCGAATTTTTGAGTTGATTGACACTCGGCCTGCCATAGATAAGGGCATAATACCAACTCGGTTGATCTAACGTGGTGATAATTCGGGCGGATTTTCCTTTGAGCAATTTGTCCCAAAAAAGAGAGTTTTCACGGTATTGGAACGCAAGACCGGGCAGAAAGAGCCTATCAATAAAACCTTTCATCATAGCCGGAAGACCGCCCCACCAAACGGGATGTACCCAAACTAGATGATCTGCCCATTGGATATCTTCCCAGGCCCGCAGGAGATCCGGTTCAAGTTCAGTTCGTCTCTGGTAACCAAACTGGAGATTGGGATTAAAATTCAGATCCGCGATATTGATGGAACGTACTTCTGCACCCGATGCTTCAGCACCTTCTTTATACGCTGCGGCAATACCAAAATTGAAAGATTCGCTATTCGGGTGACCGTTGATGACAAGTATTTTCTTCTTCATGTTATTCTTCTGATAACACAAAGTTAGCCGCACTCATTCCAGATTTATAGGACAAATGTCTAAAAAGTGATTTCATTGCGAATTCTGCTCAAATGGCGTTGTGTGATGCCCAGATAGGAAGCTAAATACTGTAGTGGTATTTGCTGGACAAATTCGGGTTGATCTCGCAGTAAGACCGTATAGCGTTGTAGGGCTGTTTCTTTCTGCAATTGGAAGATGCGTTTTTCGAGTTCCAGATATTGTTGTTCAGCGATCATTTTGAGGTACTTTGTCCAGACTAGACTTTCTGCGGCGAGTTTGTCAATAGCGCTCTTTTTGATGACCCATAATTCGGCGGGAGAGAGCGCCTGCATGGTTTCAACACTTGGTCCACCAGTGATAAAAGAAGAGTAGGCCGCGATTAGGCTGTTGGGAAATCGGAAACAATAGGTGACCTCTTCTGCGCTTGAGGTACTGTAATACGAACGAAAGATTCCGGATACAATGAAGGCGACCTCATTACAGGGTTGGTTTTCTTTGACAAAAAAATCGTTCTTGTTCAGCTTTTTATATTCAAAAAGCTGAACGATCTGGGTAATTTCTTCCTGATCAAAAAGACCCAAAGACTGAAAGTAAGCTGCTATCATAACAATCAAACTTAGCTAAATTTCTCTTTGATAAAGTGCTTATTGTGCAATCAATTCTTTAATCAATACAATTTGCCCAAGATGATAATAACTATGCTCAATCACTCCTTCGATATTCCTAAGATAGGAACCATACTTCTCATCAAAAAAAGGTTTTTCAAAAACTTCGACATCAAGTTGCTCGATTTTCTCTATGAAGCACGCTGCATTTTTTACAAAATCTTGTATGAGTTTATCCCAATCATCCTTGCAAGTTATTTCAGGTAAGTCAAAACTATATTTATCACTAATTTCCAGTTTTCCCGTTTCAAACGCAGTAAGCAGTCCCCTTAAATAATAATTGATATGATAAGTGAGCGCAGCAATTGTATTTAACTCGTTGATCTGCTGGATAGCCTGTTGCCAACTTATATCCGAGAGTTGTTCCTTATAGTTGGTATTTGCAATCCAATGACCGTTTAGTAAAACTTCTCTGAGCCGATTCGCTATAAAGATATTTCTGTTCATAATGTATTATGTAGTTTATAGATCAGTTTATTCCCCGCTAAATTACATACAATTTCCTTATTCTTCATCTTGGATTAATCTCTTGTTAATAAGACTTTTGTTCTTTTGCTCAAAGTCATTGTTACCAAAAGATCATGTTTGCACTAACCGGAAATGAACCCGATTTTGAAGTTTTTTTTGCTAACTACTTATCTTTGGCGCGTAAAAAATCCCCATAGAAATCAGGAATATTGCTGTGATAAATAGCCTCAGCGACTTCTTCGACCGGATAATCTACTTTAACTATGGTCGTATCTATTCCTTCCTCCGTCAGCGTAACTAATACATAGGAAGCCTTTTTGTCTTTTTCCTTGCTTCGTCCGACAGAACCGCAATTGACAAACAGCACTTCTTCGGCCCGCTGGACGTAGGCCTGATGGGTATGACCCATGACCAGGACATCAATACCTCTTCTGTGCAAATCAACTAACAAGTCTCCTTTAGGGGTGGATTCATGAACATATTCATCATTACTATGAAGACTTGCATGTACGAGGAGAATTTTTCTAAAACGATCACCTACCTGAAACGTTAATTCGAGGTTGTAAGGTAATGTGGATAGCCACTTTTTATGCGAAGAGGAAATCTCCTTTTTACTGAGGTTAATGGCAATTTCACGATTTGCGGTCTCTACCGCATCATGGTGTGGCAAGGGGATAATAGGCTCGTCAAAAGCAATTCTTTGATCATGATTTCCTAGTAAACAGGGAATGTTTTTTTCCTGGATTCGATCAATAACTTCATTGCCCCAGGGTGCGAAGTCGACCAGGTCACCCAAACAGTAGATCTGTGTTGCCCCGCTCTTTTTTATGTCTGCCAGTACTTCGTCCAATGCCACTATATTGGCATGTATATCACTTATTATTGCGAGCTGTATCTTCATTTATTCTACAAACTTAACAATTTGATAGGCGAATTTATGATTATAGATTGTTGTTTTAGGGAGAAAATGAAATAAACATTAAATTCATTGATGCGATGACAAATAATAGCATGAAAAATCATTCGCGCTATATTTTTAAAATAAGCATATGTCCGGTACAGTCTATTGACTGGACATATGCTTGCTGAGGAGCAGCTTGGCTATTAAAGGTTCATTCCTCCGGACACCTCGATGCGTTGGCCGTTGATCCATCTGGCTTCTTCAGTACAGAGGAAAGCAACAACACCGCCGATATCGTCAGGCACACCGGCACGTCCTAAAGCTGTTACACTTGCGATATGTGCATTTGTATCCTTGTTATCACGTACATGTCCGCCACCAAAATCTGTTTCAATAGCTCCCGGAGCGACTACATTTGCCGCAATGCCACGAGGTCCCAACTCCTTGGCTAGGTATCTTGTCAGAACTTCGACCGCACCTTTCATCGAACCGTAAGCGGAAGAGCCCGGAAAAGCGAAACGGGCAAGACCCGACGATATATTAATAATACGTCCGCCGTCGTTTATAAAAGGAAGCGCTTTCTGGGTTAGAAAAAAGACGCCTTTATAATGGATATTGTATACTGCGTCAAATTGCTCCTCTGTCGTGTCCATGAAAGGGGCATATAATGCCGTACCTGCATTGTTGATCAAAAAATCAAAATTCGACTGACCCGTTTGTTCTTTTAGATGATCGGTTATTTGCGCTATAAACTGATCAAAGGATTTGGTGTTACCCGCATCGAATTGAAATGCAGCGGCATGCTGCCCTAAGGCCTGAATGGTAGACACCACATGATCTGCTTCTTCTTTGTTGCTATGGTAAGTCAGTAAGACATCGATTCCTTTTTTAGCAAGATTAATTGCCATGTTTCTTCCCAACCCTCGGCTTCCGCCAGTTACTAAAGCGATTTTATTTTTAGCCATTTTTATTTTGTTTTAAAATTTAATAGTACAAATTTCGCTTTTAAAGTATCCGATGCGTTTGTGAAAAGCAAATGAATATTTGCGAAATTCAAATTATAATGGCTTAGAACGGAAATTGTTTGGGGAAAGCTTGGTCTGCTTTTTAAAGAAATTAGAAAAATGCGCTATTTCTTCAAAACCGAGCGAGTAGGCAATCTCGGAAATATTCCAGTCTGTTTGTTTGAGAAGAATTTTTGCCTCCTGTGTGATTCTGGCACTAATTACCTGGGTGGTTGTTTTACCTGTATTGTCTTTCAGAAGTTTATTCAGATGGTTTACATGCACCGCAAGGCGTTCGGCAAAATCATTTGCTGTTCGTAGCTGCAAACGCTGCATTGGAGATTCTACGGGGAACTGTCTTTCCAATAGCTCAATGAAAAGTGAGGTAATTCTAGTGGCAGCGTTATGGGATGGGTTGCTGATGCTTTTCGGTTGTAGTTTCTGTCCATAATGAATAATTTCGAGAACATAGTTCCGTAAAAGATCATATTTATACGCATAATCGGAAGATAGCTCCTTATTCATTTTTTCGAAAATGTGTTCAATCTCAATACGTTGCTCAGGGGAGATCTGAAAAACGGGAAGTCCCCCCGGCTGAAAGATAGGCAGATCATCCAATATAACGCCACTTTTATTTCGTGCTAAAAAATCATCGGTAAAAACGCAAAAATAACCTTGTTGCCGCTCGTCCTTGGGTATCCAATGATAGGGGACCTTGGGTGTCGCAAATACCAAAGCAGACTCTTCTATTTCAATCACTTTATCTGCATATTCAGCGGTGTTCTTTCCCGTGATTAAGCTGATTTTATAATAGGTCCGTTTATTGTAAGGCATGATGGGTTTTTCTTTCAATGTGACAGCAAGTTCTGCATAGCTAAATACATTAAAATGCCCGATCTCCCGTGCTATTTCCTTAGATATCGTTGCGTTGATTTCATGGTAGAACTGTTCAATTGAGGTTGTTTCCATATTGATTAAATTTGCAAGAATCAAATTTAGATTTTTTTATTCATTAACTCAAAATATCCCCGATCTATCGATTTGGATTGCAGCCAATTTTCATTTTAATGTCAATAGTGCAATTATATTTTGCACAATATAATTTTTCAATCTACATTTGTAGTGTTGAAACAAAAACAAAATAAAATATGAAAACGTTATACACAATAGGCGCTACCGCCAAAGGCGGCCGAAACGGTCAGGTAAAAAGTGAAAATGGTGTATTGGACCTCGAGGTTCGGATGCCGAAGGGTCTTGGTGGTGCAAATGATAATTATGCAAATCCAGAGATGCTTTTTGCGGCCGGCTATGCTGCCTGCTTTGACAGTGCTTTGAATTTAGTAATTCGACAAGAAAAGATACAAACAGGTGAGACAACCGTTACCGCCGTGGTGAGCATCGGTCAATTGGAGAATGGTGGTTTTGGACTTGCTGCAGAGTTGCATGCGAATATCCCTGCGGTTAGCTTGGACATAGCGCAGCAGCTGATTGAGAAAGCGCATCAGGTATGTCCGTATTCCAATGCGACCAGAGGTAATATCGAAGTAAAGTTAACAGTATCAAATAACGAATAATATATGGATCATATAGCCACTGTGCTTACGCTACTTGTACTGGTAGAACATCTTTACATTGTGTGGATGGAAATGTTTGCATGGGAGACTGCAGGACGGCGTAGTTTCGGGAAATCGCTTCCCGATGCACTGTTTAAACCCACAAAAGGACTGGCCGCAAATCAAGGCTTATATAATGGCTTTTTGGTCGCTGGTTTGGCCTGGTCGTTTTTTATCAGCGATCCGGACTGGAGCGATAATGTTCGCCTATTCTTTTTGGGTTGTGTCCTTGTCGCGGGTATTTTCGGCGGTTTTACAGCAGGTAAGAAGATATTCTTTGTACAGGGAATTCCTGCATTGTTGGCGATATTATCCGTTCTTTTTTCAAAATAAATAAACAATTAAATGTCATTAATTACAGACTTACAATGGAGACACGCTGTGAAAGCGTATGATCCAACAAAAAAGGTTTCACAAGAAAATATAGATAAGATATTGGAGGCAGCACGCTTTGCGCCAACATCTTCGGGGCTACAACCATTTAAAGTATTGGTGGTCGAAAATCAGGCTTTGAAAGATGAACTGGCAAAAGGGGCCTTAAATCCTGACTGTATGCGAGAATGTTCTCACGTGCTGGTTTTTGCGGCCTGGGATAAATATACAGAAGAGCGCATTGATAAAGTATATGATTTCACAACAGATGAGAGGGAGTTGCCGCGGGGCCGCTTCGGATCTTATACAGATAAATTGAAATCCATTTATCTAAATGAGGCCGCAGAGCATAATTTTGCCCATACTGCCCGACAAACTTATATCGCATTGGGTTTAGCCTTGGCACAAGCAGCCGAATTGCGGGTAGATAGTACTCCGGCGGAGGGCTTTGATAATAAAGTTGTGGATGAGGTGCTGCAGTTGGATAAACTTGGACTGAAAAGTGTATCGTTAATGTATGTCGGTGTTGCTGACGCTTCTCGCGACTGGATCTCTACCATGAAAAAAGTGAGAATGCCAAAATCAGAATTTGTCGTCGAATATAAATAGGACATTCCTTATTCTTCAGACTTTAAGAAAACAATATCTTTGTAAAATGGATGACTTATTAAAATTGGACAAACAGTTGTGTTTTTCCGTATATGTTTTGCATCGGGAGATCATGCAACGTTATCGTGCTATTTTAGAAGAGGTAGATTTGACTTATCCACAATATATTACGATGATGGCGTTATGGGAAAATGACGAACAAACCGTAAACCAGCTTGGGGAAAAGTTGTTTTTGGATAACGGAACCCTTACACCTTTACTGAAACGGCTGGAAGGCAAGTCATTGCTCACCCGTACCCGAAGCAAAACAGATGAACGGGTAGTGAGGATACAGTTAACTACACAAGGAGCGGAACTGAAAGAAAAAGCGAGTTGCATTCCTATGCAGATCTTTGAAGCCTTAAAGCTGGATTATAGCGATATGCAGCAACTTAAAGCGTTAGCCGATAAAATCGTGACGAACGTGGGTAATAGCTAATATTTTAATGTTAGATTTACGAATTGTATTTTAGCTAAATCAATGGCTAGTCAAATTTTATCAGAAGAATGCGTTTAATTGCAGTTGCGGGTTGTTTTATTTTATTGGTACTACTATTTACAGGTTGCCAGGAAAAGAGAAGGGATGCAGAACTATCGAAGTACGTTGCTTATAGTAACCGCGATAGTGCGCAACTTGAACTTAATCTCTTTGAAAGCCGCTTTCATGGGAAATTACGGTTTTATCGCCCGGGTGGTGAGATTGATTCCGGAGAGATTCAGGGGAATATCAAAAAAGATACGCTGGCTGGTGATTATTACTATATTCCCTTTGGCTGGGGGCAGAAAAAAAGAAGACCCTTTGTTTTGCTTAAGAAAGGGTCTCAATATATTTTAGGAACGGGTACCGAACAGGTATATATGGGAATACCACATTATATACCATCAACGATCAGTTTTCAACAGGCTAAGTATGTTTTTACAGCATCTGCCTATTGAGATCTTCGGCTGAAAGGATATCGCTACAAAATATTGTTCAACCTAATATATTGCAGCAGCATGATGGTCTTACCATCTTTGATTTCACCGCTTTCGATCATAGCTAAAGCATCTTGAATATTTAGCTCTAGTATCTCTATATTCTCTTCTTCTTCCTCTAATCCACCACCATCACCGATCTTCATGCCGTTTGTATATTCCGCAATAAAGAAATGTAGAATTTCGGTGACCGAACCGGGCGACATATACGCTTCAAATATCTTTTTTGCTTCCTTGATCTGATAACCTGTTTCTTCTTCTGTTTCCCGACGGATACAATCCTGTGGCGAATCTTGATCCAATAAACCAGCACAGGCTTCGATTAACATTCCAGATTCATTTCCGTTGATATAGGTTGGAATTCTAAATTGTCTGGTCAAAATAACAGTTTGGTATTCTTTATTATATAGCAGTATTACGGCACCATTTCCACGATCATAGGCTTCGCGGCTTTGCTGTTGTACTGTTCCGTCTGGTTTTGTATATTGATAAGTGACTTTTTTTAAGGTATACCAATTATTGGATAAAATTTCTGTTTTTACAATTTCAATGTCTTTGATTGCCATTTTTAGCGTGTTAAGGTCAAGCTATAAAAGTAAGTAATACGTTCCATATAAAATAGGAAAAAGATAGTTCTGCCTGAACCGTTTTAAGACAATAGTGACCTGTCCATATTTTAAGAATAGAGTTATTTTAGGCCGCGAAAATTTATTCCGTAAAGCCTGTAGGAATCGGTAATCTACTTCTGTGTTAATAAAAGAATTGATCCCCCGATGTTGTGAGATTTAATTTTTAAATTTAACAAAGGATAAAAATGCCCTGAATCAATGGATGGGCACGGCATAATATACAAGTGGAATAATATAATGGAAGAAGGGCTATATTACAAGATTATTAAACCTGATGACCCGCTTTCTCATTTTGTAGATAGTTTTTGGTGTCTAAATAATCACTCAGGTGAGATAAAAGAAACGATAGGCCTACCGGATGGACGGGTGGATCTGTTTCTTTTTTGTTCTCCGGCAGATGGTTTCCGGATTCTATTGCTCGGCCTGGGTACACAGCCGCATGAGCAGGCGTCAATTCCAGTGGATTGCGTAATGTTTTGCATTAGTTTAAAGTTACTTGCAGTAGAATATATTTTACATGAGCGCATAGCTGATATTATAAATTCCGGTAAATTATTGAAGGAAGATTTTTGGGGTTTTGGTGAACAGGATCTACAAGATTTTGATCGGTTTGTTGAAAAATCTACCCAATTGTTGCTGTCAATTTTACCAACAGCTATCGATGAGCGTAAACAGAAATTATTTGATCTTATATACAAAAGTAAAGGCTCTATTCCAGTTTCTGAGCTTTCAGAAAAAGTCTGCTGGACAAGTCGACAGATCAATCGTTATTTTAATCAGTGGTTTGGATTATCCCTAAAAGCGTATTCCAACATTTTACGTTTTCGGGCTTCTTTAGATCACATTGTACAGGGCAAGCTTTTTCCTGAGGAGCATTTCTTTGATCAGAATCATTTTATCAAAGAAATCAAGAAATTCGCAGGAGTGGCTCCTAAGGAATTGCTAAAAAATAAAAATGACCGATTTATACTATTATCTTCCCTGACATCAAAATAGTTTTGTCTTAAATATTTTAAGAACACTATGATGTTAATTGAAAACAAAAAAATTGCCATCGTTGGCGGTGGAATGGGTGGTTTGACCCTAGGCCGATTATTACAGATGCGCGGGGCGAATGTACAGGTTTATGAACGCGATATTGACCGCGGGGTACGTGTGCAAGGATCTACACTGGATCTTCATGAAGGAACAGGTCTTGAAGCGATAACACGCGCCGGACTTATTGACGAATTTTATAAATATCATCGTCCGACAGCTAGTAAGCTACGTATCGTGGATAAGAAACTCCATGTTAAATTTGACGATCATGACCATATCACTGCAGTCGCCGAAAACCGACCAGAAATTGATCGCGCTCCACTACGTGATATCTTATTGAATTCGCTGAATACAGATACTGTGGTCTGGGACCGTCATTTTGTTTCAATGGAAAAAAAGGGAGAAGGCTGGAAATTACAATTTAAAAATGGACAAACGGCTTATGCGGATCTCGTTATTGCCGCTGATGGTGCAAATTCTAAAATACGTCCTTATCTCAATGCGCCCAATCCAATTTATTCGGGAATTACATTGGTCGAGGGAAATATTTATGATGCGCAAAAAAATGCGCCTAAATTATTTGAATTTACAAAAGGAGGGAAGGTGATGGCTTTTGGCGATGAACAATTTATTGGGTATGGAACGAAAGGAGATGGATCCATCATGTTTGTTGCCAGTACAAAAGCGCCCGAACATGTTTTTAACGAGCAGCTTAATGATGCTAATCTTAAACAACAGGTTTCCAATTGGCTAAATGTTAATTTTTCGGGCTGGGGAGGAGGCTGGGAGGAGTTTTTTGCTAACGAAAATGTGTGTTTTATACCTCGGCCGCAGTACTATTTTCCGCTCGATCAAAGTTGGATTACGCAGTCTAATCTCACCATGATTGGCGATGCTGCACACCGTATGCCGCCTTTTGCGGGAGAGGGCGCAAATGTTGCCATGCAAGATGCATTTGAACTTGCGGCATGTCTGACGGAAGGCAATTTTGAAAGTTTAGAACTTGCACTTTCCTATTTTGAAAAACAGATGATCCGACGTGGGGCGGAAGCGACAAAGGATACATTGGAAAATAGTGACAGAATGCATTCGGCAACCGCTTTGCAACAGATGTTGGACTTTTTTGGTGAAACCGAGAGTGGAAAATAGAAAAAAGAAATTAATGCTTCGAAAGAATTATCAAGTCTGCTTTTTATGAAATTTGTTGGTGGTCAGCTTTATTGATAACGTTTATTGATCTCTTTCAATATCTTTTTATAATACTTTGTTTTGTCCGATTCGTCAATAACTACTATCTCCACATCATTAGCTTTGAGCAATTGCATTTTGTCCACAGCGATTTGATGCCATTTTTTTGTGGTATAGTAAAATAGCTTATTTTGAATAAAGTCGCTTTTTCTATAAAACTTGTTTCGTGCACGATAGGTCAATAGCCACCAAAGATCGATTTCTACAAAATCCAGTGAGAGCCCCAAGATGTGAATATCTTGCGTAAAGAACAGATCTATCCAAGATTGTAACCGCAGGTCATTTTTTTGCTTTAATCTTTTTATTAAAGAGGCCTTAAATACCGTGTCCGAAGTATAATTAGTGCCATTGACAACATAATCTCTCATTTTTTGGAGCTGCCCGCAATAATGTTCATAGCCGAGATTGATGGAGCTTGGATTGTCACAGTCGCCATGAATATGCCAAAATGTTTTATCTGCTGTTTCATGCCGACGAAAAACACTGTATGTTGTTTCTCTGACGAGACTTGTATTCAGCTTTGAAGCTGATCCTTCTAAGCTGAATTCATAATTTGTTGTAATGATATTTTTGGTCGGAAGGGATCGGATCAATTGGTGTATTTCATTTTGCTTTATTTGGGAGACGCTGTCCGAGATATAGGTTTTAAGTTCCCTCTCATTAAGCTGCTGCATCTTAATTGCATTTAAAAAAATCTCCTCATATAACATCGGGAAAGGTTTTTGCCCATTTTCCAATCCCGCCAGCTGATATTTTGCTTTAATATTGGTCAATAAATCGCTCCAACTGATTCCGGGAGAAATATTATTGATATCATTTCCAACTAAAAGACTGAATTTATCCATTTGCATTAATTCTTATTGAAAATTTTTTGTTCTATTAAATTGTTTCGCGCATATTTTGATTTATGATAGTATGAATTCTACCATGAAAATTATTGACCGGTCTCTAATTTAATAAAAAAGAATGAAGGAGGTCAAGCGGATCTTTACACTTTCTTTTGTTTAGGGTGGCTAACAAGGAATCTCAAATTTTTGCTTTACTTTCGGGAGCTCATCTATTTATCGGAAATCGAATTTCGAAAACGGTGGGGCTGATGAAAAAGGCTAGGCGAACCGATTTCCTAGCCTTCACGGTATAACTCATCCTATGCTATAACGATCAAATAACAAAAGAGTAGCAGAAATGTTTTTATCCGGTCAAGGATTGATGATTTCCGGTCAATGGTCTCACATCAGTCCGATGTGGCTTTTGTTTTTTACATCAGGAATTAAAAAAAAGTCATCCTTTCACTGATATTCGGTAGTTGTTTCATACCGCTTATATACGTGTAACATTTCATTTTTCAGGTGCTATCGAGAGGTAAATTTGTATAGAAATACGAGCTGCAGTATACATTGCCAGCTTTTATTGAATAAAACTAAATCCGGATTTTAATAAAAAGAAGCGCTGAAAATAGAAATAAATCATCAATAATATAAGAAGACATGGATATTGAAAAAAATCAATTGGTAGGAGCTTCCTATCAAGAGACATCTAATAAAGGCAGTGTTATCAGCCCTATTTTTATCATTATGCATTATGATGGTGCATCTAATGCCACTAGTGCGATTCATTGGATGTTGGATCCCAAGAGCAGGGTTTCGGCCCATGTACATATCAGCCGGGACGGTATAGTGACACAATTGGCACCGTTCAATATTAAATGCTGGCATGCGGGACGGAGTTCATGGGCGGGTTTGAAAGATCTGAACAATTATAGCATTGGGATCGAGCTGCAAAATAAAGGAAATGAAGTTTATACGGAGAAGCAGATTACCGCGGCAATTGAAGTCTGTGAGGCAATCGTTGCCCATTATCCGATTCAGGAAATTTTAGGGCACAGTGATATTGCTCCGGGAAGAAAAGAGGATCCGGGAAAACAGTTCCCATGGATAAAGTTTAAATCACTCATAAAAAAGAATTACTATGGAAATACTTGAGATTTTAGAAAAATTGATTATCCCTATCGTTACGGCTATCGGTGGTTACCTTGTTGGACGGCCTAAACAGCAGGCGGAAGTGGAAGCAACAAATGTGGAGAATGCCGGTAAAGTCATTGACAAATGGGAAGGTTACGCAAACCGGCTCGAAAAAGACATTGAACATTTAAGAGCAATTATTGAGGACCTCAATGAGGGACTCAGGCTTGCCAATGACGATCGCATGGCCTGTTCAAAGACCCTGGCGGAGTTACAGGTGAAATATGATGATCTGATGAAGCTTTATAATGAATTGCAGATTGAGTTAAAAAGAGTGAAAAATGAAAAATATACTTGTATTGACCGTAATGCTACTACTCGTTAGTAGCTGCGGTCTATTTAAAAAAACAGTAAAGACAAGTGAATCTCATATGCTTGAGGCAAGGGGAGAAGCGATGGAATTGTCAAAAATAGATTCCGGTAGCAATCATTTGGACGTTGGGCAATCCTATGTCCGAATTCTGAAACAATCTGAAGATCTTATGCAGATCGAGGGTGAGGAAATTGAGATCAGTCCGGATGGAATTGTACGGATAGGTAAAGGGAGGGTCAATAAAAAACTGACGCTTCATGCGGATAGCGGCAATGTATTCCGGAAGTATATTTCCGGACATAGTCAGCAGGTCATTGAAAATGTACTGCGCAAAGATGAAAAATTAAAGTTAGCGGAAAGAAAGACAAGACGAACGGAACGACCAATGGTAACAAGTATGCTATTTTTTATTACTGGGCTACTTGTCCTGGCAAGCCTTATGATCTGGTGGCTGCGAAGAAAAATCCGACGATAAGGTTGAAGATTATTATACCGATCAAAGAAAGTGTTGAGCTCACTAACTGATGATCGGTATAATTTCTGGGAAAATCATCTTATTTAGCATTGAAACGTTTATGAATGAAATAGTAATTTGCCGCCTGTTTGATATCTTTCCTAAAATCACTATATAGGTCAAATTGGTTACATGCACAGATAATAGATTTTTGTAAGGTATCACTATTAATCTTTAAATACGGTCCAAGTTCCTTGTATATTGTGCTCTTTACTTTAGTTTTTAAGTTGTCTAATTTTTCTGGCTGAAAAATACGCAAGACCACCGCGATTGCTTTGTAGCGATGTTGAATATCTTTATAATTGATATATTCACCCATGATCTGTTGTGTGGATATTCCCATAAATTCACAATAACAATCGATGACTTGACTGATTTTGGAAAGATCGGGTTCATAAATTTTGTCAATTGATCTCAATATTTCCGGATGATTTTCTTTTAAGAAGCTCAAAATGAAAGAGTAATATAATGTGTTCATGCGTTGGGAATTGGCCTTGTTATTTCGTTGTATTTTTGCAACAGTTAATTCTTGTTGTGGAAATAGAACTGACATAAGCTCCATTTCCTGTGCTTGTTTTGAAATAATATTCTGATTTCTGATATCGTCCCGGTTTAATCCGACTGATCCGCCTAGCTGTGCATGCGTTGTGATGAAGCGTTCCATATTTATGTTCCTTTAATTATATGCCTATTTTTCTCTATTTTTTGTTAGTCGTTAATCGAAGCCATTAGTGGGGCATTGCCGTCTAATAAATTTCTCGGATATAATCTACCGATGTAAACTTGATGTTAAACAAAGTTAAACAAAATTGTTAATCATTCAAGGGTTTTGAATTTTATTTTGTACAATTTTTTATGTTTTGTTAGTGTTGTTAAACTTATTTGTTTAATTATAAATATCTTATAATCAGTGTTTAGTGTGTTTTATTTGTTTATTTATTTGTTTAGGTTTAATATCTTGTGTAACTTAGCGTCAGATTGTTATGAATTAGTGTAACATTTATTCTTATCCTATAAAAACATGGAAACTTATCCAGATAATAATTTTGAGGTTTTGCGCTTGGAGATGGGGATTACCAATCGGGAATTCGCGGGTTTATTGGGCGTGCGTGAGCAGGTATATTCCCGGATTAAGAAAGGGGAATATCCAATTGGACTTACCATGAAAACACGGATTCAAAATGCCTTTCCACGAGTTCAATACGACTGGCTGCTGTATGGGAAGGGAGAACGAAACAAACCGGATATATTCGTTGAGTCTGATCCAGTTTTGATGGCCAATGTCAGGAATGGAAGATCAATTGGATATTTTTCCAATGATGTTATGTTTATTGATGAAAATAAGAACAATATATTCTTTGAGGTATCACCCGGACGATATCTAATGCAGACCAAGCTGGTTACCGAGAAGGCAAAAGCCGGTTATCTCTCGGGTTTTTCTGATGCTGAATACATGGACGATTTGCCAGCGCATTTTATTACTGTAAATGAATTTCACAAGGGAGCTTACCGTTCTTTTGAAGTCAGTGGTGATAGTATGACCGACGGAACTGACGCCAGTGTTCTTGATGGTGATATTGTCACTGGACGTTTGATTAAACGTGAGCTATGGCAATCGAAATTCCATACCCATAAATATAGATATTGGGTCATCGTCCATCGATACGAAGGAGTAATCATTAAAGAAATTGCACATCACGATGTCACGAATGGAATTCTTACACTCCGTTCACTCAATTCGGACAAAACTATATATCCGGATTTTGATGTCAGTTTGGATGATGTAGATCAGATCTTCAATGTTGTTGATATCAGCCGCTCACTTTAGGATCAGGTTTAATCGGCTCATCTCTCTTGTATATACCCGTTCGTGATCAGTCCACTACTTTCTCACGGATAAGTTGATCACTGCGAAATTAAACCCATGGACAATAGTTTGTTATCTTTTTGACTAAATAATATAGCAAATAAAACTAATTAAATTAGTTTTATTTGCTATATTTGAACATGAATTGAAGGTGGATGAAGATGTTTTTGTATAATGTTTTAGCGTCGAACAGTATATATAATGCGCTATGACATCTCATTGTACATAAAGAACATTGGTTGCTCATTATTCTTGCATGTTCGTTGCCTTCAATTCTTATAAATCCAAGCGATAAATAAAGTATACGTGACAAACTGGTAAACAGCTGAGAGATAAAAATTCCAAGGAATCCTGGATCGTTCTTTCGGTGTAGCTTGTTAGCTGGGAAGCCATTTACTAATCCATCATATGTTTATTTTTAAAGCCAGGTTTTTTTACCTGGCTTTTTATCCTATACATCTTATACGTTTACGATAGGTTTATACATTTATGATCGGTCACCATGTAGGAGAGCAGATAAATGAACTTTTTTCCTCATTAAAAATAGGACTATTATGAGTAGGATATTACTTTGATTTATCGCTCTTCTCTAATAAGGGAATAAATTTCTCATAGCCTTGTGCTTTCATCTGATCTTTTGGGACAAAACGTAAAGAAGCACTATTGATACAATACCGCAATCCCCCTTTTTCGGTCGGCCCATCATTAAAAACATGCCCTAAATGCGCATCACCGGTTTTGCTTCTTACTTCGGTTCTGCTCATCCCAAAAGACTTATCGTTTTTTTCGGCGATTAAACTATCGCTAATCGGCTTGGAAAAGCTGGGCCACCCACAATCTGACTCAAACTTATCCGTCGAAATAAATAAGGGCTCGCCGGTCGTAATGTCAACATAGATACCTTCCTTAAATTCATTCCAGTAGGCATTGTCAAATGCCTTTTCGGTCGCATTGTTTTGCGTAACATCAAATTGTAATGGCGTCAATTCCTTTTTCAAGATTTTTTTATCTACCTTATTGTAACGAGTGGGCGGGTTTGCTTGCCGGGCTTTTTCAAATAAATCCGCCGGAATATGGCAATAGCCTCCCGGATTCTTTCCTAAATAATCCTGATGATAATCTTCAGCAGTATAGAAATTACGTAATGCGGCAATTTCGACGACAAGTTTGGAGTTGTAGTTTTTAGCAAGCCGTTCGATTTCTCCCCGGATTATTTTTTCATCCTCTTTTTTTGTAAAGTAAATTCCGGTTCTATATTGCGTACCTATATCATTCCCTTGTTTATTCAAACTTGTTGGGTCAATCGTTTTAAAGTATAAGTCAATCAACAATTTCAAATCAGCTTTGGTCGGGTCGTAATTGACTTTTACAGTTTCAACAAAACCAGTATTGCCCTTGGATACTTGTTCATAACTGGGGTTGGCTACTGTTCCATTCGCATAACCAACCTCGGTGGCAGTTACGCCTCTTATTTGTTTAAAATAATGTTCTGTTCCCCAAAAGCAACCTCCAGCAAAATAAATCTCCTTGGTTTGACTGTAATCTACGGTGCTTTTTTCCGAAACTGATGCCTCTTTTCCATATTGTGAAAAGCCTATTTTTACTATCGCGAAGCCAAAAAGGACGAGAATAGTAATGGTCGATATAATTTTCATGATCTTTTATTTGTTAGCTGATTGTAGTAAATTGATTCCATATCCAAGAAATAGTATGTCCTTGAGGATAAAAAAGTCCGTCACCGGAACCCCGTCTACGTATCTCAACATATTGGGGCTTGTAAAAAGATAACTGAGGGTCATTGTAAAAATAATGCATACCCCTATACCGGTATATTTCCTCAGTTGATTGAATTTTAAACTTAGTAAAATGAGCAGGGCAACCAAGATTTCAATGACACCGACAATACTGGAGATTGTTTGTGCACTTAGCAGGCGATACAACCAGGAAGAAAGTGGATGATTTGCTATTAATGGCTTTATGGCCATTGCCTCCGTCGCTGTAAACTTGAATATTCCAAGCCAGAGAAGAAGGAGTACAACGCCGAACGTGGACATGTAAAATCCGTATTGCGATGACAATGTCATGGAATTTTTCGTTTGTGTCATGAGATGCATTTTTCTAAAATTTAAATTGTTATTATTGTTTCTCTATTAGTAGCATGCACGTCAAATTCCTGACAAAAAAATCTTGTTATTTCAGTTTTTCTTTTAATTTATCTTTAAATAGTTGTAAATCAGTTTTGTTGAATTTTTCTGGAGCGTCTTGCGTAAATATTTTTTTCATCAGATCTTCCATTACATTTATCTTACGGTTATAGGCGTTGCACCATTTGCAGATCATGAGATGCGCGCTCAGACGTATTTTTTGGAAAGACGTGATGCTGCCGGCATTTCGCTTTTCAATGAGTAGCGTTGCCTGCCTGCAGGGCATGAAGAGAATATGTATGAGTCGCCTTACCATTGTTTACGAAATCATAAAATGTTAAACCAATTAAATTCCAGACACTCCCGAAGTTGCATACGGCCACGTTGAAGGATCTTCCACAGGTTAGTTGCCGTAATGCCAGTTTCCTGACATACTTTGTCCGCTTTTTTTTCTTCCAGGTAATAAAGCTTTACCGGGATAAGCCATTTTAAAGGCAATTTATCTATACACTCGGCCATTACTTTATTGAAATCATTGTTGTCAAGCAGATTTTCGTCTTTTTCATTCCAGTCTTGTAGGATATCATCATTTTTCCACGATCCTTCCTGATCAAAATATCGGTCCAGGGGAACATTGTCTATGTGTCGATATTTTTTGCGGTAAAATTCAGCAACTTTATTTTTGAGAATAGCCATGAGCCAGGTTTTTACACTGCTTCGACCTTCGAAAGAGGAGTAGGATTCAAATGCGGAAATAAATACATTTTGGACAATATCCTCTGCATCCTGTTTGTCAGATAATAAAAAAAGTGCGCTATCGAGAAGGGTATCACTATAGGCATCAATCCATTGCTGTATGTGCGTCGCACGTTTATCCATCTAATCTATGATAATGGTATAAAATTAGAAATAGTTTTTGATACTCTTTATTTTATCCCAATGGATTAAAAACTTTCGAGGGTTCAGTTTCTTAAAAACTGAAAGACAATTACCAGAAGCAATATAAAAAGTAAGCATATCACAATAAGTGATAGATTGTATTGTTTTCTATTTCTGCTTTTGAAAAAGCGGTTCGCTTTCCAGATAAAATATATATAGGCTAAGAATGGGTAAGTAACACTAAAAATCTGGGCCCAATGGGGGCTAATGGTAAACAATAGGAAGCAGAAGATCAACAAATAAGAGCCCGCCAACGATAGGTGGAATATTTTGAAATAGGGAATAAATGCCTTTATATCAAATAGCTTTTTTTCTTCCGGTGAAAGGCTGTTATATCCAGAGAGTGAGGAGTAACCATATACTTATCCGATAATCAGTTCCACTGTCTGTATTTTTTGGGGATTAAAGGAACTCCCTTAGGAAAATAGAGCCCATCGAAATCAAAATAAAAGAAAGTTCCGGTTTCGGAATGTCTGATTTGCAGAAGAGCTTCTAGATTTTTGGATGTACTGATATACCGGTAATCGAAGTGATCATTTCCTAGTACGGGAGCATTTCCCTGTTGGGTGTTAACTAATACCAGTTGTCCTGGATCGTCTGTTGCTGGTATTAAACTAAATTCATTGTTCAGTACAATTGTTCTGTTTTGAGGAATAAGTATTTGGTTTGCCATACCGGGAGGAGGTATCATACTGCCGCGTAGTTCAATTTTCTGGTTGAATAGTTTGGCAATTGCCTCATGCTCATAAACCGTAGTGCCTAACTTTTTAAAACTGGTATTGTAAACTTCAATGGTGTAACTCGATTCGGGTATACCGTATTTCTGACCAAAAGTACGTTGGATTGCGGTTTTGCTTCCAAGCACAAATCCGATCAGGGTCAAAGGCGCATTTACGTTTATTCCGTATACGAGATCAAAGCTTTCAAATTTGGGTAAGGAGTTTACTGGAGTAAAACCATCATTGGCGGCCAAAACATCGTAGGTTTCATCATCTTTTAGCGCCCAGAGATACTGTTTGTCATCCACACTTCCATTGTCCCAGGAATCATGATTTGGTTCGATTTTTTTGTATGATGTTGTAAGTTGTATCGGCGAACCTGCGGAATTTAAGAGAACAGAATTTCCGTTTACTTTAAAGTGATAATAACTGTCTTTGTTGATTCTTAAAAGACCACATGTTCGATCCAGACGTCCAACAAACTGTTCTTCTCCAGAACGTGCATCAATGACCTGGTCTTCACCTTCATTTT
The DNA here is from genome assembly GCF_003071065.1 of Sphingobacterium athyrii. GTDB lineage: Bacteria > Bacteroidota > Bacteroidia > Sphingobacteriales > Sphingobacteriaceae > Sphingobacterium > Sphingobacterium athyrii. The sequence goes on from NZ_QCXX01000009.1 coordinate 241,452, forward strand.
TCGCTATGATATAACTTTGAAAATCTCCAACCACATCATAATTACCGGGGCCGTCCACAAAAGCATCGGGAGGGATAAGTTCCGTTCCCGAAACGTTCAATAAACCTAATTTACCTTCGAATTTGAAAGGAACAAACTGGGAATGCTCCTGAGCATAGGCACAGGAGAAAAATAAAAAAATACTAAAAGTGAAAATAAACTTCATTGTAAACTGACTTTTGACATTCGGCGTCGATCGTGCGCACTTTCAAATTTAAATTTACAAAAATAAATCTATTCAACTATTTAAGTTTTTTACTTATGTCGAATGTCGTTGAGATTAGCTTGCGCGGTAGTGACTGGTGTCACACCACGCTACATTTAATGTTCAAAAAGCCATTTTATTCCTACGACCAACATTACGATTACCGCGATGATGTATTTTACCTTAATCACTTGTTGTTTTCTGTATGCAAGGTAAATTCCCAGTGCCATGATCAAGGCAATTGCAATAATTATCCATCCAAATGAGAAACTGTTTCCAAGTTGAATACTTATCATATTTTTATTCTTTTTAATAATGTGTTTGATCGGATTTGCGGGATCGTGCCTTAGTCTTTTTCAAATGTCACGTCCGTTATCTTGTAGTTGAAATTAGTTTTGTCGCGCTCAGCTTCAGGCTTTTCTAATTCATTATAATGTACGGTGCCGGTCATTTTAAACGTAGTATGTGTGTCGAGATTGGTTTTCTCCCCATTTTTATCAATCACATGGAAATTTTTGAGTGTATAGTTCTTTTGGTCCGCCGGAAGTTCAAATAGAACACTGTTGTTTTCTGTTCCAACCGGTAGTATCACGCTGAATGCTGTAAATTTTTCGGAGCTGATCGCATGTGGTTTTACAACAAAATTCATTGCCATTGTCTTTGATTTACCCGATGAAAAGGTAAAGGATGGAGCGTCGAACTCACCAATGAGCTCAATAGTCTTGTTATGGTTGTCGTAGTTGGATTCCATTGCCTTAATTGTATCTACTGATGTACCATTGCATGATAATAAGGATGTTAAACTCAGAGGTGCAAGTAACAAGGCTGGAATTATTCTTTGTATTTTCATAGAATTATGTTTTTATTGATTTTGATTAGTTTATACTCAATATAATTTTATCCGCGTTTTTTTGTTCTTATTTTTCATAAAAGTACAATAGAATCTGTGGCCTTTTATAGCTGGATTTAAATCCGTTGTGAATAAATTTAAATCCGTAAGCTCTTTTGCTTTTTTTGTTTTTGGCGGGATCAGTTTCCTGTGGTAGCTTGGGCCGTCCGCCCAGGTTTTTAGAAAATGGTGTGGAGTAATTTGAACGGGATCCTGTGTTTTTTGTTAATCTTTAGACCTGAAAAAAATCAGGCTCATGATTAGAGAAACTAAAGTGATAAAGGAGAATACGGTTCGTATATTGTTCCAGAATACCCAAGGATCTTCAATGAGAAGGCGTATCCGATGTATCGCATCCGATGAAGCTGTTGAAATATCGAACGAATCCAGTTGGTTGTTTAGGGGAACGTTCTTGGTGCCGGTAATCATAAGTACACCGATAATATAACTTAAGCATGCGGTCAAAATCAAATAAAATTTCGGCGATGACAGGTCAAAATACAATACTGACGAAACAATTAATAACAATGGCGCTCCCAGAAAGCAGCTGTAAAATACAGGATTTAAGATTTCTCTGTTGATGTTTTGCATCGCCATCAAGTAGGACTTATCATTCAATTTATGAAGCCCTAGATTGACAGAGAATGTATAGGCGAAAAATAGGCCTGATATTAATGCAGAACAAGTTGCTGTTGCTGCTAAAATGATTTCATGTAGTTTCATTGCTTTTGAATTTAAATAGATAACGATTTTTTAGTTTTCTCTACGTAAAATTCGGCATCAATAAGCTTTCAGAATAGAATAAAAACGACAATTCTAGATTTTGCCAAACGTGTTAGGAGTTACTCCTGTAAAGGCTTTGAATACCCGGATAAAGTGTGATTGGTCGGCGTATCCATTCGTATAAACGATATCATTTATCTTGCTGAAATCTTTTGTCTCCAGTTGGTTGAGTGAAGACTGAAATTGGACTATTTTCGCAAATTGCTTCGCGGAGATCCCCGTTTCTTTGAGAAATCTTCGTTCGAGTGTTCGAATGTTCAACTTTTCTTTTTCAGCGATTTCTTTGATAGGAATTATCCCTCTGCTGTCAATGATGTATTGGATTACTTCTCTTACCTGGAAATCAAGTTTGTTCCTTTTCTGTTCAAAATAATCGAGCAGTAAGTTTATGGTAATCCTGATCTTTCCCTCCATAGCTGAGGTCAATAGGATTTCTGAAATGATCTTATTGATATCATTTTTGGGCCCATTAGTTAGATAATGGCAGCTGTCATTGATATCTTGGGGATTGATTCCCCAAAAAGCTCGTAAAACAAATGGATAAAATTGAAAAATAATGATTTGAAAATGACCGTTCACGTGGATGGAGATGGGCTTGATCGTTTGGCCATATAAAAAGATTGTTGGCATTTTTTTTCCATGCGGCTGTATGGTTAAACCATTTTCGGTTTGATGGAATAGAAGTCCGGGGTATCCATCCGCAAAGAACGGCAGGACGGTTTCTGGGGTATCTTTGTTTTCGAATACGAGAATATTTTTGACAAACAAGGCAATGGATTGATCTGGAATAATATTTTGGATATCCATCGTGACAACTGTTTCTGTATGAGATTTTAAATAGGCTTAAATATAAAGAGATTTTTACTGATCTGGTAATCCTGGTTAGGTGCTGACCAAAAATAACACTACAAAAGATTCAATGTTTTTACAAGTTCCCTTGCTGCTGCGCTTCCCGCGCGGTTGGCTCCGATCGTGGAGGCCGAAGGACCATAACCAACCAAATGAATTCGAGGCTCCTTAGCAACCATTGTCGCAAGGCGACCGTTCATTAAGATGCCCCCATTTTCTTCTTTAGGTAATACTGCGTCCAAATGTTTCAATGAACTTTTAAATCCGGTGTTCCATAAGATAATATCAGCCCTTTCTTCTCGGCCGTCTTCCCATTTTACGCCAGTCGCTGTAATTTCGCTAAACATAGGAAATCTCGTGAGTACACCTCGTTTTTCCATCGCTTGAATTTCGGTGGAATAGGGAAGGCCCGTGACCGACACGACCGACAACGGCGGCAATCCCTGTCTGACCCGTTCTTCGACCATCGCCACAGCATTGTGACCGGCCATATCATCAAAAGGTCCTTCACGGAACAGAGGCGGTCGTCGGGTGACCCACGTTGTGGTTGTCACTGCTGAAATCTGATCCAGCAACTGGATGGCCGATATTCCGCCGCCGACAATGATAACGTGTTTATTTCGAAAATAGTCCGTTGTTTTGAAGTCTTTTGTATGCAATTGTTCCCCTTGAAATAAATCTGCTCCGGGATAATATGGAATATAAGGGTTCTCCCAGGTACCTGTGGCATTGATAATGCCTTCCGCGGAAAATAGGGTCTCCGCAGTGTCTATGTGAAAACGTTGCCCATGTAGGGAGACCCGATCCACTTTGACTGGACGATATACCTGTAACCCAAACCTCTTTTGATAGCGATCGAAGTAATTTGGAACAGCAATATTTGCCTGTACTTCAGTCTCCTTGTTTGTCAATGTTTCCTCAAAAGACATGCCCGGCAAGTCATGGATTTTGTTTACTGTGCTTAGCGTCAGCGAAGACCATCGAAACTGCCAGGCTCCGCCGGGGGAAGGGGCTTCATCCAGAATAATGAAGTCACGATTAATTTCCAATCCCAGTTTCTTCAGATGGTAAGCTGAAGAAAGACCGGCTTGGCCAGCACCAATTACTGCGATTTTGGTTTTGTAACGAATGTTATTTATCATTTATAGGAGATCGCTAACGCCAGCCTAATTCAGGTGCGACATGTTCTAAAATAGCGGAAAGCACATGGACATTGTAATCCACACCTAAGGTGTTTGGAATTGTTAAGAGAACGGTGTCTGCTTCTTGGATGGCCTCGTCCTGAGCCAGTTCTTTGACAAGTTGATCAGGCTCGGCGGCATAACTGCGGCCAAAAATAGCACGTTTGTCCGCTTCTATAAAGCCAATCTTATCGGCCCGATCCGACTCCTGCCCAAAATAATACTGGTCTAAGTCATCTACCAACGCAAAAATTGACCGGCTCACGGAAACTCTAGGCTCTCCGGGATGCCCGGCCTCTTTCCACGCTGCTTTATATAAACGTATCTGTTCAGCCTGTTGTATATGAAAAGGTTTTCCATTTTCATCATATTTCAATGTCGAACTTTGTAAATGCATTCTGTTGTGAGCCGCCCATACTGCTGTAGCATTCGATGCCGCTCCCCACCAGATGCGGTCACGTAATCCCGCAGCGTGTGGCTCTAGTCTGAGCAGGCCCGGAGGGTTCGGGAACATCGGGTAAGGATTGGGCTCGGCAAAACCTTTCCCTTTAAGTTTTTCCAGAAATTCCAGTGCCTTCCTGCGTCCCATATCAGCATCAGTTTCCCCTTCAACGAGCTCGTAACCAAAATAGCGCCAACCGTCTATCACCTGTTCGGGTGAACCCCTACTAATTCCTAATTGTAACCGACCTTCCGAAATTAAATCTGCTGCTCCCGCATCTTCCACCATGTATAGTGGGTTTTCGTAGCGCATATCAATTACTCCGGTACCTATTTCAATCGTACGGGTCTTGGCGCCAATGGCAGACAGTAAGGGAAAAGGAGATGCCAGCTGGTTCGCAAAGTGATGGACTCGAAAGTAGGCTCCGTCTATGCCTATTTCTTCTGCTGCTACGGCCAGATCGATGGACTGAAGCAAGGTGTCACTTGCTGTCTGCGTACTGTAAGCCGGATGTTTGGACCAATGTCCAAAAGATAAAAATCCTATTTTCTTCATTCGTCGAGATGGGATTTGATGTTTATCAAATTTAATAAATCTACACTGATCTGTGAGCTGGGGTTTGTCCTATGGATGTCAATAAAATCTGCAACTGGAAGAACTATCCCTTAATTGCCATTTGGCAATTAAGGGAGCTTATAAATGTACTAATTTTGTATATGGCTTACCTGATAATAGAATAGCTATGACACCTGAGAAATTATTAAGACAGATTGATTTTATCAAGGAGATTGATAAACTGAAATACATTCCCTATTTACTTGTTTTCTTTACCTGTAAATCAAAAGTATTGGTATACCCCAAAATTTCGCCCGTGGTGATATGCATGGCAAGATAACTAAGCGGGTAAGTGAAATTATCAGAATTGCTTTCCATTCGAAGGTTTAACGCTGAAATTGTATTTTTGATCTCCTGAAAATTGACAGCATGACGAATAAAGGTATCCCTACTTCCATCTCGATAGTATACAAGTAGTTTTGTTGCACTGAGAACTTGCTCATCCATATTATCCAATGAATTTCCTTCTAACAATTTATCAATAGCTCTATTCATGTCAGGTCTTGTGAAATCGCCTTCCGCTGCGATGACCAGTTGATAGCCATAATTGACGGATAGAATAAAATAGGGTGAATAACCCAATTTCTTGAGATTATTCAGGTCTGACTCCCCGTAATTTGAGAAATAATCAACTTGATCGGTATCCAAGGTTAATCTCCTCACCAATGTGTGTCTGAAAGTACTGTGAGTCTTTTGGACCGTTGTCGAATCACTATGCCTGACAAGATTGAGCACTTTTTCAATATCCCTATTTCGAGGGATATATAATTGTATCTCAGCATAATCTGAAAAATCTCTTGAATTCATTTCTAATGATCCCGAGAGGTTAGTGTTCTTGAATAAATTAGCATAATTCAATATGTTCACATAGGACGGTAAAAAATGGCCAATTTCCTCTTTTGCTGAATTCGCCATGACATAAATAGGAAAGTTTTTTGCTTTGGACTGAATGTTTTCCAAATGCAAACCCTTTGTTGTGTCCTTAAGGTTCCAAAGGCTCCCTAAAAAGAGTTGTTGATCCACTGTTTCATCTACAAAGTGCTCTTTGACCATAAAACTCACTGATTTGCGTTCAAAGACTGAGTCCTTAGGTTTGGGAACAATAACCTTCGTTGTGTCTATTGGCGTGGGCGGCTCTATTTCTGGTTTGATCACAGGATCTTTTGTGCAACTTGAAATTAAGCCCAGTCCAAATACGAATAAAAGTAGTGTCCAATTTTTTAGAAGCATTTTTTAATTTATTAGTTATATAAACAAATATGCTTATAAAATATGTAAATGTTTTTGTTTATTTAAAAATTACACATTTGTGTTTAATTTTTCTATTTTAAATTAGTTTGTGGCTTTTGCCGAAACCTGATGAAGGTGCTATTCATATTTTATTTTTATTTAAACGAATATTAAATCAACTGCTGCGAATTGTAAATGTAAAGTGATCGTAGAAATGGTATTGTATACATTTGTCTCAAGATAAGTGTAAAAGTAGTATAGTAGTACATCTAAAAACCAATATAATGGATACAGCGCAACTTAGCAAATTTGAGCACGACAGCACAATTATCGAGAAGTATGTAAAAAGTTCAGCGTTTGGAAGGAATAAAGTCGTTTATGTACCATTTGTGATCGGTATAGGCTTGCTCTGTTTTCTGGCATTGGCGATTTTTGGAGGATTGATCGAAACGATTGGTATCGGTGTTATTACTTTGTTGTCTGCGATTGTTGTTGTCTGTTTTATTTTGGTTGCGGTCATTAATCGTTCTGCAGGTAAAAAGCTTTCTCAGGAAACGCAGATAGCACCTGTCTGTATTGCAAAGAAGGTTTATGGAAATGATATGCAAAATATTTACTATTGTATTTATAGTACTGGTGAAAAGAGGCATGACGGAGTGTTTATAGATACAATTGCCGAAAAAATTTTCGCTATCCCCGGAAATACCGATGATAAAATAGAAAGAGACCTTTTAGAACTATTTAAGATCGATTTTGCCAACCCCGGAGAATTTGCCAAGAAACTTCCCTTAGCGTTTACCAATGGGGTCGAAGTATGGAGACGACAATTTGCGCTGGGTGCATTATCCAAAGATGCACAGCGACAAATAGAAGGTAACGCCGGGCAGTTTGCTGTGGTGGCGATCAGATCAGAAAACCCACGCATATTAACAGAACAGTTTTCTTAAGAAGCCATTTAAATCAATATACTAACGAAGCCACATTTTTTCTAATGTGGCTTTTATTTTTACTGAGAAATTAGAAAAGGTCATTATATTGTTGTTATACAAAATGTATTGGCTGTTCGTGTGAGACGAGATGTGGCTAGGTAAACAGATCGTTATACCGTAAAAAAGGAATTGTCCACACGATTTTATTCTCAGGAGTCTGAACAGTACTTAAGGCCGCTATTTCGAGCCTGGATAAAACAAAAGGATAGACGAAGGAGGATTAAGTCGATACGATTTAAATTCTTGACTATGGCTATTAGTAAACAATGCATTGGGATAGATATCTCAAAAGCGACATTCACAGCATGTCTGTGTCAGTGTTCAGATGATGGAGAATTAGTGTTCTCCAAGACAGTGGATTTCAGTAATGATAGCAAAGGGTTCAACCAGTTTCTGCGTTGGGCCAAAGGAGTCATTGCGAAAGATGCAGCACTTGTTTTTTTGATGGAGGCTACCGGTGTGTATTATGAGAACCTTGCCCACCATCTGCATAAGATTAAGAAAAGGGTTCATGTTGTTCTTCCCAATACGTCAAAGCACTATTTTTCGAGCCTCAATATCAAGACCAAAACGGATGCTGTTGATGCACGGATCCTGAGTCAATTCGGTGTAGAAAGGATCCATAAAGCATGGAGTCCTCCTCCACCAGTCTTATTGCAGCTGAGAAATCTGACCAGATACCATGTCCAGCTACAGGAGCAGAAAACGGCATTAGGTAACATCAAACATAGTAAGGACTGTTCGCATGCTATCCAGATCTTTATACTAAAAAGCAATAAAAAACTTATTTCTGAGATAGATAAGGAGATTGGCAGATGCATCGGGGAAATCAACAGGCTGGTAAAGTCAGACCTGGGGCTCCATAAAAAAATAGAGAAGCTTGCAACAATAAAGGGGATTGGAATGATCACCATGGTTACCATTCTTGCCGAAACAATGGGGTTTGAACAGTTCGGTAGCGCCAAACAACTTGTCAGCTATGCTGGATACGATGTTGTTCAGCGGGAATCTGGGACATCTGTAAAAGGAAAAACCAGGATCTCGAAAAAGGGGAACAGGTATATCAGGAATGCGCTGTATTTTCCGGCTATGGTAGCTTGTAGGCATAATTCTGTGCTAAAGGAAGCTTACACGAGAATCATCCAGAAAAAGCCGTCAAAAATGGTCGGACAGGTTGCCGTACAGAGAAAATTATTAATCTTAATGTATACACTTTGGAAAAATGATACCGTGTTTATAGAAAATTATAAAGTAAGTAGTCCCGATCCGAAAACCGAGACTACACTAGATAGTTCAGAAGCTGAACTTCTTTAGAATACAAAAATACTTTTTTGTCTAAATATTTGGAATTTAAAACAGTACCTTTTTTCTGTTTGTACGATTTGCACTTCATTTTATGCCGTTGGCTTCTGGGATCAGAAGTGTTGCCTCTTCCTTTTGGACAAAATATGCAGTAGATTTTATTCGATACGAATGACTAAATAAAGAAAAGCATCATGTTGTTAAAAGGGAAAAAGAGTTCGTTTACCGAGCTAAATGTGCCTTTCACCGAAAGTGTCTGGGAGAACTTGCTCTCTTTTTGGAAATTAGGTATTAATAATTTAGCTTCTACAGGTATGGCACATCTTTTTAATGCATTGATTCTCTTGTTATTTGTAGCAATTATAGCGTTGTTTTCAAATACCGGGGAAAAGAAAGATAACGAAGTTTTTCATAATGTTTTACAAGTCTATCGTACGGATTCAGTATCTACAGATGGGCCGAGGTATCCAACAGATTTACAGCAGGTATTAAAGAATAAATAGTAAAGATCTGAAAGACAGATCAACAGGATGTTCACTTACGTGAAAACAGTGATTGAAAGGAATTTGAAAGGCTAAGCAAGTTATTTGCGAGCGATAGAATTTAGTGAAATATAATACAATGAAAAGGGTTGAAATATTTAAAACGAATGTCTGCAAATACAGGGAAGCACAACAAATCGTCACGACGCTTCTGGGGTTGTTCTCCGCATATAAAATTAACTTTGATCTTGATGATGATGAAAATATTTTAAGAATAGAGTCTTCTCAGTCGGAGATAGACGCCAGTAGAGTTATGAAGCAAATGTTTGACTGGGGGTATGAATGTGAACGGATCGTGTAATAATTGCGCTGTGGGGATAGCTTGATATGATCTATAACGACAACAGGAAATAAATATTAAAATTGTATTTTATTGATTTTTAAACTTACTTTCGAAGTTATTATAGGCCATTGCCATGTTTTTTTGTCAAGGAGATCTACTGCATGGAATCGGGCTTATTTATAATATAACATTTGAAATGAAGCGTACAATTTTATTTTTTTTAACCTTACTCATCTGTCATTATTGCGCTATTGGACAGACCAAAGACCGTGATTTGACCATCGGTAAATCCACTACTCTACATTCAAATATTTTAAATGAGGACCGAAAGATCAATATTTACCTTCCGGATAATTATGCGGAAAACGATACGATGACCTATCCGGTTGTGTATGTCCTCGATGGTGGTATGGATGAAGATTTTTTTCATATTGCGGGGATCGTTCGTTTTGATACACAACCTTGGATAGCGCGGTTTCCCAATAGTATTGTTGTGGGAATTGAGGGCAATACCCGTAGACGTGATTTTACATTCGCAGTTCCTGATATTGACTTCTTGGAGAAAGAAGGATTTCAAAAAGCTAGCTTTCCAGCCTATGGTGGATCGCAAAAATATATTACGTTTCTTAAAGATGAATTACTGCCTTACATTGGTAAAAACTATAAGACAAAAACACAAAGAACCGTAATCGGTGAGTCTTTGGCAGGCCTTTTCTCGGCAGAGCTCCTGCTTAAACTGCCTGATCTTTTTGATAATTACATTATTATTAGTCCGAGTTTATGGTGGGGGCAACAGGAGCTTTTGAAAAATACCGAAAGGCTATTAAACGCTAACCTAAGAAAAAACGTGCGGGTTTACCTCGGAGTTCCCAATAAGGATGAAGATCTTAGAATGTATCGTGATGCCGCGGCGTTTTACAATATTCTGAGCAACCATAAAAAGATAGAGGTTATTTTTGACTATATGCCCGATGAATTACATTCAACCGTTATCCATCAGGGGGTGTATAATGCGTTCAGGAAATTATATCCAAAAACAGCTTATTCGAAGTAATCTTCGACAACTTGGGTTAAACACTTTTTGTGGGGCCTTAATGTGCTTTGAATTTATCCAACTATTGTTTTATTAGCGGCCTATGTTTTACCTAGCTTGTAAACGCGATTGTTGAATAAATTCTTTTGGCGTCAAATTGAATGCTTTTATGAATGCTTTTGTGAAATAGGATGCCGAGCTAAATCCCACAAGAAATGCCACTTCGTTAATGCGATAATCCGATTCAATCAGTAACGTGCAGGCACGTTTTAGCCTGTAATTTCGTACATAGTCGCCAGGGGAAGTTCCGCTAATCGCTTTCAATTTTCGTTGAAAATTAGAACGGCTGATTTTAAATATATCCACCAGTGATTCTACATTGAATTGTTCGTCTGAAAGATGTTTTTCGATTTCAGCGTTGAGCTGTGTTAAGAATGCATCATCATGGGCATTTGTGGCCAAAGAAGAATAAGAAGATAATGGTGAAGCATGGAAATTCTCCAATAAATATTTCCGGTTTTGTAGTAAGCTGCTGATTTGTGCTTTTAGAAAGGTCATCGAAAAAGGCTTTTCAATAAATACGTCGGCGCCGGAAAGTAATCCTTCAACTTTCGTTGCATTTTGTATTTTGGCAGATAGAAGAATAACAGGTATATGCGAATAATTAATGTCATTTTTTAAACGCTTTACAAATGTAATTCCGTCAATCTCTGGCATCATGATATCGGAGATCACAAGATGATAAACTTTATTGTCTAACATGGTCAGGGCTTTTGACCCACTATCAGCAATATCAATATGATACGATACGGCTAACGAATGGCTAATAAAAGCCGTAATGTCCGGATTATCGTCAACCACTAAAATCTGGGTGAGATTGTATTCCGGCCTGTCAAGTGGAATCGGCTGTTCCTCAATTATCGGACCTGTAGCTTCATGGGCGAGTTGCATGCTCCTGATTGTGAAAATAAACTTAGCACCTCGGGGCAGCATATCTTCAATTTTTATCTCAGCACCCAGCCGGTTCGTCAGATGTTTGACCAAGGATAGTCCGATGCCAGTTCCACTGCGGTCTTTATTTGTGCTAAGCTGGTAAAAGGGATCAAATACAAGCTTTTTAAAGTCATCCGGTATTCCTGGACCGTCATCCGAGACTGTAATCGTAAAAGATTTGTCCGAGTTTCTTTTCAGGTTGATCAAAATATAGGAATGTGCGAATTTCGTCGCATTGGTCAGTAGGTTACTCACAATTTTCATCACAGCATCCAGATCGGTTTCAATAATCAGGTCTTGATCCTGGGGAATTGATAGATCGAAACGGACCCGGTTGCGGTGTACTGATTTTCTGAACCTATCGTAGAGATCTTCTAGCAAATTTTTCAAATTTACAGATTCAGGGCTTAGTGGCGGTCCATTCCCATCCATTTTGCGAAAATCAAGTAACTGATTAATCAACACGGTAAGCCGTTCACAATTTTTCTCTATGATCCGGAGATTGTGCATGGTTTCTTTATCTTCGTTTTCTTGTAGTATTATTTCTTCCAAGGGTGCTGTAATCAGGCTCAAAGGTGTACGGATCTCATGCGCAATGTTAGTGAAAAAGTCAATTTTTGATCGGAAGGATTTCTGTTCCTGTTCAGACTGGAAGGCCATTAAATCGCGAGCTTGCTTACGTTTGTTCGCCATGATATAATATCGTAAACAGACATAGCACAATGCAACGAATAGGAGTGCATACGTTATTTTGGCTGGCAAGGAGAGCCACAGCGGCGGTAGTATTTCAATTTGCACCGCCGCACCTTTTTCATTCCATAAACCGTCATTATTGGATGCCTTTATATGGAAAACATATGTTCCCGGCGAAAGATTGACGTAACTTACACTTTTGGTGTTACCCGCTGAAGTCCACTCATCATCAGCTCCCTCCAGTTTATAGGCATATTGATTCTTGGAGGGGGATGCAAAGCTCAAGCTTACAAAGGAGATATTGAATGAAGAAAATTGGTGGGTTAGTACAATCTTTTCGTTCTTGTTCAATTGAATCTGAATGTCTTTTTCTAAGTTGGGATTATGCTTGTTCAGTAATTGTATCTGTGTAATGAAAACATTTGGTACAGCTTGATTTTTGACTGCGCTAATTTCATCGGGATAGAAGCTTGTAAATCCGTTGATCCCGCCAAAATAAAACCGACCATCGCTGGCTTTGAAAGATGCTTTGAAATTAAACTGGTTCGTTGAGAATCCGTTCTCCGTTGTATAGAGTTTGTAATTTTTGGGATTGTCAGGATGAAAACAGATAATGCCTTTGTTGCTGCTGAGCCAAAGGTTGCCCAGGGCATCATCGAGTATGCCGTAAATCACATTGTTTGGCAAGCCTTGCGCTTGCCCGATATTGCGAAAGCTATCTTTCGTCTTATCATAAATGAATATTCCTTTTCCCTCACTTGAAAATAATAACCGATGTTGGCTATCAACATAAATACTGGTTAGTTTACTTGAAGAAATGGGATCATTTGGCCGGATCAAACTATAATGAACCCAAGCTTGCTTACGGAGGTCAAATTTTATGGGGCCTGATTGGTACGAGGCGAGCCAGATATTGCCCTCATCATCTTCTTTGATGTCATAGATAAACTGGGTGACTTCAGGGATACGGACAAATTTCTTTTTTTGCTGATCATATCGACTGAGCCCGGCCGGTGTTCCTATCAGAAGATCCCCTTTTTTTGTTTTAAACAGCGAAAAGATGCAATCATCGTTAATTGTTTCCGTATTGTTGGCATCATGTCTGAAATTTTGACGTTGACCAGTTGCCAGATTGTAACGATCAAGCCCGCGGGAAAAAGTGCCGATCCAAAGATGATCGCCATCCAGAAGCAGGGCATGGGTATTATGATAAGAAGCTTTTATCGGTTGCGAAATTTGTTTCTTTTTTTTGTCGTAGTAGTTGATGCCTCCATCTTCCGTTGCGATCCAAAGGTTCCCCTTAGTATCTTCACAAAATTGGCTGACAGCTTTTCCGGACAGAAATCCGGGGAGAATATCCGGGAAAAAGGTCTCCACAGAAAGTAATGCGGTATTGAGATAATTTATACCACCAAAATAAGTGCCGATCCAGATGGCATTTTCGCGATCTCTCGCGATGGAATAAACATTCTGGTCACTTAGACCGTGTTTATAATAAGGAATGTCTAATCTTTCGGACGTCCCCGTTTCAGTGTGAAACAGGAAGAGTCCGTCATCTGAACCAACAAGAAGCTGGTTTTCGCGAAATTCTCGCAGGGCACGGATATGCGTGACATAGGGATGGCTGGTATTATTTAGAAAGCGACTGAATTCGTTTGATTGTTTGTTGTAACGAAGCAGGCCCTGCGACCAGGTACCTAACCATAGGTCACCTTTAGGGTCTTCCCACATGGAAAGAATTTCAAATTGAGGATCTCCAACTTCGCTGAAAAGCGGGCCGACGATATCAAAATGTGCCTGCTGATTGTTGAAGCGAAGGAGCCCCAGACGTGTGGCTGCCCAAATAACACCGGAACGATCCTGTAGGATAGCCCAGGTCGCATTCTGCCCCAATCTGGCTCCCTTGAGTTGTAGCTGCGTAATTTTAGTTGTACTTGGGTTATATTTCCAGATGCCCTGGGACATGGTTGCAATCCAAAGACTTCCTTGCCGATCGACATGAAGGGCGTTAATAGCTGAGTTAAACGTTCCTTTGCCGCTTATGCTAAGCTCAATCTTTTGAAAGGCTGCTGTAATCTTGTCCATGATATACAAACCGTCGTCAGTTCCGATATACAAGTGGCTCGGCGATTTTTCAGCTATACTTCGGACAAAATTATTTCCTAATGACTGTTTCTTTTCCGGTTGGTAATGGTAATTTTTGAAGCTATTCCCATCGTAGCGATTCAATCCATCTTTCGTTCCGAACCACATAAATCCTTGCCTGTCCTGGACAATGCAATAGATCGTGTTTTCGGAAAGGCCATCTTCCACCTGCAATTTTCTAAAATGAAAATTTGAATAACGTTGTGCTTGGCAGGTGACCGAACAGACCAGATACAAAAAAACAATACCAAAAATGAGAACCCCTTTCATACCAACTAAAATAAAACTAATAAATGATTCTGTTGATATGGCTGATAACCGATAAATGGTCATTATCGGTTAAAAGATGTATAAACTGGTCAAAAAACGGGAATGACTTATTTTTACCATTTTTTGGATCATATCTGCTATTTTGTTTCTGTAACGCCTGTTACATTTGAAACAGGTTTAAAGCTAAAACCCGGCCATGGGTTCTTGTCTTTGCCTTTTTATAAATAACCAGTTTTATACGCTAATAAATCAAATTATGAAGGGAAAATTTTTCATTCTTTTCTTGTGCTTGCTATCCTTTGCAGTAAAGTCACAAACGAGTAACCTTCAAGGGAGGGTATTGAATGAAACGGGACGGCCGTTGCCGGGTGTAACCGTTACCATAAAAGCATCAGGAACCGCAAAGACGACGGACGAAAATGGCCGTTATACAATTGCTGCCAGTAGCGGGCAGGAGCTGATCTTCTCTTTGATTGGTTTTCATTCCAAAACAATTTTATTTAACGGTGAATCAACTTTAGATATCACGCTTCAGGAAGAAAATAAAGACCTGGAAGAAGTCGTTGTGATTGGGTATCAGACGATCAAAAAATCGGATCTGACGGGCGCCGTTTCTGTCTTTAACCCGAAGGAGATGAAAAACACCACGGTAACAGGGACTGTAGGGGATGCTTTGGCGACATTACCCGGGCTCAGTGTACGCACGGCAGGCAATCCGGGAGCAGAGGGTAAGGTTGAGATCCGTGGTACCGGGACATTTGGGTCAAGCACTCCTTTATATGTCGTCGACGGGGTTGTATCGGGAGCAAACCGGGATTTTAATTTCAATGATATTGAGAGTATCCAGGTACTGAAAGATGCCTCCGCTGCTGCGATCTATGGTTCTAGGGCCGGGAATGGTGTTATCATCATAACAACCAAACAGGGTAAAGAGGGGCAGATGAAAATCGAACTTTCCTCCCGGGCCACCGCACAATGGCTGCCACGTTACAATTTAGCCGACCGAAATCTATGGCTAAGTTTGAATGATCTGGCATTTAGCAATGGCAATAGGCAATCGGCCAACCATTTCGAGGGCAATACTGATTGGCAGGAAGAGGTATTTAAAACAGGCTGGCTGCAGGATCAACAGATTGCTTTCTCAGGTGGAAGCAAAGAAAGCCGTTATTATATTTCGGGTAATTATCAGGCCAACACAGGGACGACGATCGGAACATCCAGTAAACGTTTTACGCTACGCTCCAATATGTCTACTTCACGCAATTTTGGAGAACATGTCAAATTAAGTATCGGCGAAAATATCGTGCTGAGTAATTTTAATGTACATGAACTCAATACCAATCCCATAGTCGATGTCTATCGTATGCTGCCAACCATTCCAATCTACGATGAAAATAACGCCGCCAAAGGAGGATATGGTATTGGTGATGGGAATCGGGATGTCACCTTTGGAACCAATCCTTTCGCCAAAGAGGATTTTGAGCAAACGGAAAATGGCAATCTGCGCACCAGAGGAAATGTATTTACCGAATTGGAATTGTTCAAGTCATTCAAATACCGTTTTAATTTTGGCTTTGACCTGAGTAATGATCGTCACATGTATCTTCGAAAAGAAGGTTTCTGGACCTACAACCAACCTTATGATCCTTCCTCCTTAAATAAAAACCAGGCACAATACCGTGGGTTGGTGTATGATAATACCTTAGAATATGCGAAAAAGTTTGACAAACATGATGTCTCTGCCGTTGCGGGTATCAGTTATCAAACCTCCAATTATGAACAGCTTTGGGGAACGAAAAATAATGTGCTCATGTCGGGAAAAAACTATTTTACCAACTTGGATGCTGCACTGGACAACCCAAAGACTGGCAATTATCAAGATCTCGAAAAATTATTTTCTCTCTTTGGCCGGGTTAATTATGCCTATGATGATAAGTATCTGTTTAGTTTTACCATGCGCCGGGACGAATCATCCAAGTTTAATCCAGATTATCGGGTGGGCTATTTTCCATCTGTCTCCGCAGGCTGGCGTATAAGTAAAGAAGATTTTTTTCAGGTACCTTGGATCAATGATTTAAAGTTGCGCGCCAATTATGGTGTTTTGGGTACTTCCAATATAGGTGTTTGGGACTGGGTTTCTTTCATCAATGTATTTCCGCAGGTCGCTTTTGGAATTGATCAGACCGTTCAAAACGGGATGACCCAAGTTAAACTGGCCAATGCCGATCTCAAATGGGAGAAGGTCGCGCAGTTGAATGCCGGATTTGATGCCCAGCTATTCTCCCATAAGCTCAATCTATCCCTGGATTATTTTATCAAAGAAACCAAAGATGTATTGACACCGATGCAAATCTTGATGGCTACAGGCAACAACGGCGGAAATCCTTATGTGAATGCTGCCTCCCTACGCAATACAGGTATCGAACTTGCAACGCAATGGCGTGATAATATTGGTGAATTTGGTTATCAGATCGGCGTCAATGCATCCTATATCAAGAATAAGATCCTCAAATTAGGATATGACAAAAAGGAGTTTACGCAATGGGATACAAAATCCAAAGTTGGTAGCTCCATCGGTAACTGGTATCTGATCAAAACGGATGGTCTTTTCCGTTCAGACGAAGAAGTACAGGCCTATAAAAATAGCCAAGGACAACTGATTCAGCCGAATGCCAAACCAGGTGATGTTAAATATATTGACTTTAACGATGATGGACAGATTACAGATGCCGATCGGCAGTATTTAGGACGAAGCATACCATTATATCAATTGGGGATGAATCTAGGCCTAGAGTACAAAGGTTTCGATTTTCAGGTACAATTGACAGGAGCATTTGGCTTCAAATCCTTTAATGGGCCACGCAGTGCGTACGACCGTTTTGACGACAATTCAAACTACCGTGCCGATTATGATCCTTGGACTCCAGAAAATCCCAATGCCAAAGACCCGCGTCCTATTTATGCGGATTCCCGAAATGTTCGCGGCGATCAAGACCGATGGTTGGAGAATGGAAATTATGTTAAGGTCAGGCAGCTCGCTTTAGGGTATAACCTGCCGCGTACGTTGTTAGGAAAGACCTTGAAGCAGGTTCGGTTTTATGTTAATGCACAGAACCTGATCACCTTTACCTCCTATCGTGGGCTGGATCCCGAATTTTTGAATGGCAATATTTGGGATCGAAGCTATGATGGTGGCGCATTTCCAAATGCCAAAGGTTTCACTTTCGGAGCCCAAATTACTTTTTAAACCTAATTTTTGAACGCAATGAAAAAGCTACTCTATATTTTATTGGCGGCGAGCCTGATGCAAGCCTGCAAAGTGGATGTGGAAAATCCCAATACCATTACTGTTAAGACCTATTGGAAAACCGAACAGGATGCAGTACGTGGGGTCAACGCAGTGTACAATATGTTCTATAAACCGGGTACCTTTAGCCGCTGGATGTGGTTTCGTTTGGATCTTACCTCAGATGAAGGATTTAGTCAAAGTCCCTGGGCCGAACTTAAAGAATGGACACAGTTTCGGTACAATAACTACAACTTCTGGGAAGGAAATGCCTGGACCTATCGCGATTGCTACGAGGCTATTTTCCGGGCAAATCAAGTGCTGCATTATACCCCAGATATTACATTTGCCAATCCATCTGATCAAGGACCGATTCTTGGACAAGCCTATTTCTTGCGGGGACTATATTACTACTACCTTGCGCTATTATGGGGTGGTACCAATCCCAGCCTTCCAATTGTATTGGAGCCTTCAACCCCGGGAATTCAACCGGAAGGCCATACCGAAGCGGATGTTTATGCGCAGGCAATCGCAGACTTTAGTAAAGCAGCAAGCTTATTGCCCGAAGTATGGGGCAGTTCCGAAAAAGGAAGGGCAACTAAGGGCGCGGCATTGGCTTTTCGGGCAAAATCATATATGCAACTACATCAATGGAATGAAGCAAAGTCAGATTTGGCTTGGCTGGTAACAGGCGCCGGAAAGGGCTATTATAATTTGACAGCCAATTATTTTGATAATTTCGATAAAGCGAAAGAGAATAATGTGGAATCTGTTTTTGAGATCCAATATTCAGACGCCAATCCCTCCCCGGCGGGCGATGGTGATTTAGACGTGGGCCCCAACCTAGGCTTGAACCGTGGACAATTTTTTGCCCCTCCGGGCATTGGTTGGACAGATGGTGAACTTCGGCCCTGGTTAGTTGATGCATTTAAGAAAGAAAAGAATATGGCCAATGGATTTGATATACGGTTGCGGTATACGGCATTTTATAATGGTATGCAGGACGACTTTCCGAATAATAACAAAATCTATCGATTGACAAGTGATGCGGCCCAGTGGAGTAACTGGCCGGGACGTGTCTTTTTTAGAAAATATGGGTCTGATTACTTCCGTGATTTTGATGACTATTACAATCCAACAAATGTGCGGTTAATTCGTTTTTCCGACGTGTTGTTAATGTACGCAGAATGCATTGCAGCCTCAAATGGTTCACTGACGGAGGCTGTCGCGCTTGTCGACCGTGTACGTGAACGTGTAAATATGCCAAAATTAGCTTTAAATTACCCCGGTGCAACTACCGATAAAACCGCATTCCTGAAAAGATTGCAGACCGAAAGGGTATTGGAACTGGCTACAGAAGGACATCGCTGGGCAGATCTAAAACGTTGGGGGTTGGTAGATTCACAAGAAGGACTTGCCGAATTGAAACAAAGGGATGCCGATTTTAATAATTTTACCCTAGGGAAACATCGTTCGCTACCGATTCCCTCAGATGAGGTCAACAATAATCCAAATGTAAAGCAAAACCCAAATTATTAATGGCTAGGCCGTATAAACTTTATAGGAATGAAAAAACTAATTTATATCTGTTTACTGTTGCTATTTTCACTTTATAGTTTCAGCTGCTCAAAATCCGAAAAGAGTGATTTTTTATTTGAACCAGCCGTGCCATTGGGCGATCCATTTATTCTTTTATATGAAGGCACCTATTACGCTTACGGGACAAATGCCGAAAATGGTATCGAAGTGTATACTTCGGATGATCTTCGTTATTGGAGCAAATCCAATACACTGGCATTGAAAGGTGAGGATTCCTGGGGTGGACGTTGGTTCTGGGCGCCAGAAATCTACTATATCAAGGATAAAAAGAAGTTTTATATGTATTACAGCGCTAATGAACATATTTGTGTTGCGACGTCAGATTCCCCGTTGGGACCCTTTCTTCAAGAGCCAAAAACACCCATGCTAGCAAGTGAAAAGGCCATCGACAATAGCCTGTTTATCGACAATGATGGCACAGCCTATCTCTATTTTGTCCGTTTTAATAATGGGTCGGCCGTGTGGTCGGCGCAACTTGCTGCTGACCTGAAAACGATCAATGATAACACCCTGAAACAGCATATCGTGGTATCACAGGAATGGGAAAAAGTGTGGGGACTGGTTAATGAAGGTCCGTTTGTCATTAAACATAATAACCTATATTACATGACCTATTCGGCAAATAGTTACGAAAGTCAGCGTTACGGTATTGGCTTGGCCACGGCAAGTTCCCCCACGGGGCCATGGACAAAATATGCTGGCAACCCAATTCTGCAGCTGCCTGCGGATTTAGTCGGTGTCGGCCATAATGCACTTTTTCTGGATAAGGAAGGGAAGCTCAAAATCGTCTTCCATGCGCATCACAACAAAGATAGTATCCATCCACGGGCCATGTATATTGCAGATGTTAGTTGGACAACGGATGCGGTTCCCCTCATGAAGATATCCAGCGAAATTATCCGTCCGAAAATAAAAAGAAAATAAACCAGCAAAATGTATATAGCCAGAAATGGGTACTCAAAAACAATCATTCGAATGAAAAAACACTTTTTAATTTCCTTATTACTAGCCGCAAACGCATATGCCTTGAGGGCGCAGGAGATGAGCCAGGCGATCCTATTAAAGTCGCCCGGCAATCCGGCCAAACGTTTTGAATTACTTGACAAAGGTGGGCAGACACTGGAATCCACGGAGACCATGCCTGTTGACGTGACGCAGACTGTCGTCAAAAATGAGGGAAAAACTATTGTAAAGGTAGTTTTGACCGCCAAAGAACGTGTGTACTTTAATTTTGAAAAGACATTTAAAATTAAAAAATATACACATGCCGAAAGCGAGTTTCTGATGCCGGGTTTTTGGTACCATAAAAATTTGCGTTCACCGCAGGAAGCCCCTTCTTTTAAATCCAGCGATAGCTGGCAGGTAAGGGAAGATCGCCTTAGTACACCTTTGACCGGCGTTTTCAATGCGGCATCCCATACTTATTATACTGTTATTCGATTAGATAAAATAAACCAGGATGCCTTGACCACACATCAAGGTGGAGAGGTGATTTTAAGTGGTAAAACTGATCTTGGATTTACTGGATTTAAAAATGTGGATGGAGCCTCAGCTTTGGTATTTGGCTTTCCTTATCACGAAGCACCTAAGACTTATCTCCGAAAATTGACCTTAGCTCCCGAGGTTGTTACCTTTGAAAAACTTGAAAAAGGTGAAACAAGACAGCTTTCCTGGGAGATCAACGAAGGTAAAGCCGATAATTATGGTGATTTTGTATCCAAGGTATGGACTTATTCCTACGACAGACAGAAGCCGTCGAAGTTTACGACTGCTTATACTCCGGATCAAGCCAAAGATATTTTAGCAAATTTCTTTAAGGAGAGTTATGTCGGTGAAAAAGAACTAAAATATTATTCAGGAGTACATATGCGGACAGACGATTGTAAAAATACCGGATCTGCAGAAGTCGGATTTGTAGGACGTGTGTTGCTCAATGCATACAATGCGCTTGAATATGGAGAAGCCCATGCACAGACTCCATTGGTCCGTAACGCTACAGCAATATTTGATAGCTACCTGCAACATGGATTTACAGCAAATGGATTTTTCAGGGAGTTTGTTGATTTTACACACAACAGCGAAACACAAGAATTCAGTATTCGGAGACAGTCAGAGGGGATCTTTGCGATACTTAACTACCTCAGTTACGAAAAGAAAAGGAGTAGAGAGCATCCTGAATGGGAACAGCGCGTTAAAAAATTGCTTAGCAACTTCGCCAAGCTCCAGCAGTCGGATGGAAGTTTCCCACGTAAATTTGACGATCAGCTGCAGGTGAAGGATGGCAGCGGTGGTAGTACACCTTCAGCGACAGTGCCTTTGGTTATGGCTTCCGTCTATTTTAAACAGGGCGAATATCTTCAACAGGCGCAAAAATCCGCAAGATATTTAGAGCGGGAAATCATATCTAAATCGGATTACTTTTCGTCCACCTTGGATGCTAATTGTGAAGATAAGGAAGCCTCATTATATGCTTCTACAGCAATGTATTACTTGGCACAGGTAAGTAAAGGAAAAGAGCGGCAACATTATTTGGAGCAGTGCAAGAAAGCAGCTTACTTTTGTCTCACTTGGTACTACACCTGGGATGTGCCTTTTGCCGCTGGACAAATGCTGGGCGATGTCGGTTTTAAATCCCGCGGCTGGGGAAATGTCTCCGTAGAGAACAACCATATTGATGTTTTCATCTTTGAATTCGCTGCTGTTCTTGATTGGCTTGCCAAAGAAACCAAGGAACAGCGGCTCGCTGCTTTTTCGAGTGTGATTAAGAGCTCCATGTTACAGTTGATGCCGGTTAAGGACCATCTTTTCAATATCGCTAAGGTAGGTTATTATCCAGAAGTCGTACAACATACAAATTGGGATTATGGTAAAAATGGAAAAGGATTTTACAACGATATTTTTGCGCCCGGCTGGACCGTCGCTTCACTCTGGGAGTTGCTAAGCCCATCCAGAACGGAAGATTTTTTGGCCGCAGCGCAAAAATAGTAATAGTAATTTTGTAAAGTAGTAGTGTGTTTATATAGAAGCCATGTCGTGAGATGTGGCTTTTTATGTACGAAACCTTGTGGGAATAAAAACGCAATAAGGCCTTTTTTGATGAATTGTCGACTCCTGCTATTGAGGTATAAATGTCCAGTTAATATGTTAAGAAAAAAATATGTATTTTTAGCTATATCAATTCTTACAGCATCATGATCCGCAATGTTTTAAAGAATATTTTTACCATCATTTCGGTGCTAATCGCCCTGAGTTCATGCAAAAATAAAAAAGCTGAAACATTCGATGCTCTTCTTACAGCCAAAGAATCCCGGGCGTTTTCGATGCTCGTGGGCGAGAATGGTCTGGAAACAATCAAACTAAATCAGCTGATAGCACAGGAATATGGTCAGGCTTTACATACCATTGATCAACAGGAGCTGGTATTTGATTCCATTATTAACGATATTAAGAAGGCAGACATTGTTGGGCTAGTAGAAGGAAAAGAAGTTCAGTTAGAAGCTATAAATTACTATAGGTCTTTAAAGGATCTTTTTATGTTTAGTAGAAAAGAAATAGAACAGGAGAAATTAATGCGTAGCGGAACAAAGGAACTGCAATATGCTGCACAGGATCAGCTGCTTGTACTTGCCCGAGAAAAACAAATTCGCTATCAACAGGTCTATAAAAGCAGTGAAAAACTTCATGCCAAAAAGAAACAATTTGAAGCTGAAAATGGGCTTAAATAAGATGTTATTAAACGCCTTTATCTAAATCGAGCATAGCGGCAGTGCCGTTTTGATTAGGCGAAGTGGTCATGTTAACGGTCCGGTTTCGTTTACTTAACTTGAGTACCCTTTCTAGTCTTGGACGATTGAATCGCTGGAGAAGAATTGAATAGACATGCAGAATGATATTAATAACAAAAGTGACAATGATTTCGTAACTCCGTATTTGAACGCAACAAAAGCATTAAAACCCAGGTCTGCACGGTTTTTTTAGGTTATTCGATCGAGCTTTTATATATTAATCAACTGCTCCATTCTTCTTTTAGTATTGCCATAATAAGTTTATCATGAAATTTATTGTCTCTATAGCATGCTTGGCGCATCTTGCCCTCGAATTTGAAACCTGCATTCGTGTATGCTTTCACAGCAGCATAGTTGGGTTCAGAAACAGTAAGCATAATGCGATTGAGGTTCAGTTCTTCAAATCCACTGGCAACAATTAGTTGCGTTACTTGAGAGCCTATACCTTTCCCCCATTGATTGCGGTCTCCTATAAAGATAAAATACTCGCCAAGCTTGTTTGCGGTCGAAATATTACAGATCCCAGCATAGCCAATAAGTGTATTTGAATTAGCGAGAAAAATGCCCCGGTTATAATTTTTTGAATCGTTGACCACAGAGATAAACCATTTATCGATTGCTTCTCTCGTATTTAAAGATTGAAATAAAGAAAGTGAATATTTAATAGCGTCGGGATCGTTGAGCCAGGTATAAAATGATGTGACATCCTGGATTGATAGGGGCTTCAAAATTATTGCTGTGTCCATTTATTTGATATTTTTTCTCGCATTAATAATCAGTTATTAATACTTAAGGAACATTTTTCAATTCTAAATGTAAAAAATAGTTCGATTTCTTACAATAGAAAGTAATGTCGACATGTTTAAAAATAATAGAATATTTTATCTCTTCTCAACATCGGTCGGACTGCTTTGATCAATTCTTTTGTTCAGCGTTAACTTTCTGTAATTTCCACATAAATAACATGATAATGATCAGGAAGGTCGAAAAGATAAAATAACGCCAGGCCAGCCCATTTTGCGTTGTCACTTTCCCGCTTATCGCAACAATGAAGTTGGATAGCGATGTTACAATATAAACCATTCCACCCATTAAACCGCCAGCAGTACCTGCATGTTTTGGGAAAAATAACATGCTAGTGGTAAAAAAGCTTGTAAACAAGACGCCCGAAATCGTATGAATAAAAAATGCAAAACCGACCATAATATATAGATTCTGTTGAAAGATGCCGACCACCATTAAAGCGATAATAAGAAATGCCTGCAATAGAACAGGAGCAATCACACGGGGAACGAAGTCAAGATGCATGCGCTTTTTTGTGATAAACCCACCGATCATCCAAGAAAAACCAAGTATCAAGGTACAGTAGCCAATTGTAACGGATGAAAAATGAAATGCATTTTCGATAATAAAAGGTCCTGTAATATTGAACAGCATAACGATGGAGTAACTAAATCCCAATACCAAAATCCCTAATATAAAACGCCTATTCTGTAACATCATTTTATACAGGTTCAAGTTGTCCCTTAGGTTGATTTTTTTCTTTTCGGCAATGCTTTCCCCACCATAAAGGATTTCAAACAACAATAAGCCACTGGCGTAAAAAGTAAGAAAATAGAAGTTGGCTTGCCAATTGAAAATTTTTTCCAGATAGCCGCCCAGAAATGGCGCAAGTATCGGACCGCAGGACCAGACAATAGTAAAGTAACTCAGGTAATTCTTTAATCGCTCACCGGCATAAAGATCCACGAAAAGCGCACGCGTGGCTACCACCAGAATGGATATCGCCACACCTTGGACAACTCTTAACAGACAAATGAAAAATACGCTGTCTGTATGCGCTATCAATAGGCTGCTTAGTATCAACAGCGTCAAGGCCAGGACCTTGGGGCGATAGCGGCCGATACTGTCAATAATGTTGCCTATAAATAACTGAGAAATACCATAACTGAGTAAATAGCTTGTTAATGTCAATTGAATATCTCGCTCGTGAAGATGTAAACTTTTAGCCATTGCCGGAAACGAAGGCAGGTAGATGTCCGTTACAAACCCAGAAAGTGGCATGGATACAAATGCCATGAACGTAACTAGCTTAATGCGGTGTGCGGATGCTTCTCTCAACATTGTCTTGCTCTTTTTTATGAAACAAAACTAGAGACTTTTTTGATAGCGTTAGTACTATTTGACAAAGTAAAAATTACGAAAATCAAATATTACTTGTTTTTCTGTCTGAATTTAAGTGGGGATGTTCCCGCATTTTTTTTAAAGAAATTGTTGAAATGAGCTGGTTCTTCAAACCCGAGTGTATAGCCGATCTCAGCTACATTCCAATCGGTGTAGATTAATAGATTTTTAGCTTCTTCAAAAATTTTTCTTTTGATAATTTGCGTAGTAGTAAGATTAGTAACCGATTTGACAGAAGCATTGAGGTGGTTGACATGAACATTCAGCTGTCGGGCGAAATCTGCCGCTGTATGTAAGGCCAGCGGATATGCAGGGGAGTCTAGGGGAAACTGTTTATGCAGCAGTTCGTCGAATAAACGGTACATACGGAGGCTTCCGGATTGATCCTGTGGGGCTACATCTTCCACTCGCCATTCCAGTGCAAGGTGGAGAATTGCAGCTAAATTGCTCTTGATCGCGCTGCAGCGCAAAGGATAACCGGAGTTATTCAGACGGAACATATTATCAAAAAAAGTTGTGATTAGGTTTAATTGCTCTGCATCCAGAAAAACAATCGGCTTACTCCATTCTTTGAATAAGGAGGTCTTTTTAAAAGGTTCAAACGTTTGACTACCAGTGAAAAACTCTTGATTGAATAAACAAAAGTAGCCTTCTTGTTCATTTGTGTCACAGACCCAGCTATACGGAATATTCAATGCCGGTAAAAAAAGAGCCGGCCGATCGATATACAACTCATGTGGACCATATTTAAACCAACCTTTCCCCAAGATTAGACTGATCTTATAAAAATCACGTCTATTGTAAGGCGTTTTAAAATCACAGTACTTACGGGGTGATATATTAAAATGTGATTTTCCGAGCTCCACATCTAATATTGTCCCGTCGTTGGCATGCAGATGGCTTAATCGCTTATAATAATCTTGTATGGTCTCTAACGTTTCGCTCATGATTTTGCAAAGTTACAAAAATCAAATGTAATCTTTTTTGTTGATCGTCATGTGTGCCACTTATAAGGAGATTTTAAAAATTGTTATTCAGTTTTACTTTCAAAATGATAGGTTCCCGAACCGATTTCTTTTGTAGTGTCGGGCAGTATTACTTTTGCATTCGTGTTTGCAGGTATAGTGACCTCAAGTTTTAACAATCCGTTTTCTAGTGTCCATGCCGATTTTACCGGACCATATGGGGTTTCTAATGCTGCGGCGGCATTGGTTATTTTACCACCTGGTTTGGGTGCGATGACAATAGCTTTGTAACCCGGTTGTTCGGGGACCGAATTGATGCCCGCAATCGTTCTGTACATCCAGTCCCCAATTGCTCCATATGCATAATGGTTGTAGGAGTTCATATCCGGTGTTTGAAAAGAACCATCCGGCTTAATCCCGTCCCATCGTTCCCATATTGTTGTTGCACCCATTTTGACGGGATAAAGCCATGAAGGATAGCTTTCCTGCATCAGGAGATCGTATGCTACATCATTATGGCCAAATCTGGTCAGCACATGACATAAATAGGGGGTACCCAAAAATCCTGTAGTGAGATGAGTCCCATAATCACG
This sequence comes from Sphingobacterium athyrii, assembly GCF_003071065.1. GTDB lineage: Bacteria > Bacteroidota > Bacteroidia > Sphingobacteriales > Sphingobacteriaceae > Sphingobacterium > Sphingobacterium athyrii. The sequence continues at coordinate 268,347 of NZ_QCXX01000009.1, forward strand.
GATGTTCGCTACTAAGCGATTTGCACATGCTGCTCGAAGTTCTTCGGGCAACATATCAAATTGTAGCGCTAGGACGTAAGCCGTTTGTGTTCCAGAAACCAATCGTCCCGTAGCTGTCATATATTCCTTCACAAAAGCGGATTTGATATTTGCCAGCAACGCGCTGTACTTCGCGACATCTTCCTGTTTGCCCAATACTTTAGCTGCATTGATCAATAATTGGGTAGAATGTGCATAGAAAGTCTGGGCAATCAGGTATTTATCTGTAACTGCAGCTCTTCCGTCATTGTCATCGTTAGGACGGTAGAAAAGCCAGTCTCCAAAATGAAAACCGGAGTTCCAAAGATTATTTTTGGCCACGGAAGAGATATAATCAACCCATTTTCGCATACTCTCAAACTGTGTTTCCAGCAACTGCCGATCACCATAAGCCACATACATATCCCATGGAATAATTGTAGCTACATCTGCCCAGCCTGCTGATGCCCCATCATTCACACCCAGTACATTGGGGATCACATGGGGGATTGAACCGTTGGGCTGTTGATCGGCCTTCACATCTTTAAGCCATTTGGTGAAAAATCCCGCAACATCCATATTGTAAGCCGCTGTATTGGCAAAGGCCTGTGCATCACCCGTCCAACCTAGACGCTCATCACGTTGTGGACAATCCGTGGGTACATCTAAAAAGTTTCCCTTCTGTCCCCATTGAATATTATGTTGTAGCTGGTTCAGTAGACTATTGGAAGTAGCAAATTTTCCGGTGGTCTCCATCGCAGAGTATAGCGCGACAGCAGTAAGGTCTTCGGTTGTCAATTCTCCCGGATAGCCCTCGACCTTCACATACCTGAAGCCCTGAAACGTAAAATGAGGTTCAAAGACCTGTTCGGTATTCTCCTTTAAAATATAAATATCCTGTGCCTTTGCAGATCTTAGGTTTGTGGTATAAAAATTACCTTCTTTTGTAAGTACCTCAGCATGGCTCAATGTGATCTTAGTTCCGGCGGTACCCTTGGCTTTAAGCATGACCCAGCCTACCAGGTTTTGTCCGAAATCCACAACGGTCTCGCCCGCTGGTGTTTTAAAGACTTTAAGTGCTTTGAACAGTTCATGCTTTTTGACCGGCGGGCCGCTCATTGCGACAAGTTTTTCCGACCCTTTCTCCATTGTGCCGACCGCATTCCATTTATTATCCTCCTGATAGCCAATATTGTCCCAGCCGCTTATTTCCATTCGGGCATCATAGATTTCACCATCATAAATATCTGATGCCATAATCGGTCCGTAAGCATATTTCCAACTTTTATCGGTTTGGATTGTTTCCATCGTGCCGTCTGTATATTCCATTACAAGCTGCAAGAGCAATCCGCGCGTATCGCCATAAAAATTGTGCTGATTTCCAAAGCCAATCCGTCCCTTATACCAGCCGTTTCCCAGACTAACTCCAAATACGTTGGAACCGCTTTTTAAGATCGTGGTTACATCATAAACCTGGTATTGCAAATGATCCTTGTAACTGGTCCATCCCGGAGCAAAATAGGTATCGCTGACGCGCTGACCATTGATACGCGCTTCGTACAATCCCTTCGCGGTCACATAGGCAATTGCCGATTTAAGCTTTTTATTAACGACAAATTCTTTTCTGAAAAGAGGGCTTCTTGCCGTGGTATCTTTTCCGGCCACTTTGATCCATGTCGCTGTCCAATCCGTGGGGCTAATGCCCATGTGAAAGAACGCGGGTTCAGACCAGGCGGAAGTATTGCCATGATTGTCTTTTACCCGAATTTGCCAAAAATATCTTTTTTTTGATTGTAATGCAGCCCCCTCATATTTAATCAGTACCGACTGATCACTCGATACCGCCGCTTTCCATACCAGATCTTTTCCCGCATTCATCGCGGCTTTATCACGACCTACTCTAATTTCATAAGCGGACTGTAGTGTATTTTTTACCGAAGAACTTATCTTCCAGCTGAACCGGGGACTATCGGTTTCGATTGCCATAGGATTTTTAAGGTGTTCTACTTTAAGGTCAGTTACGCTTAATTTTTGGGCAAAGGTGCTGATGGAAATTATACATATAAATCCTGACATCATAATTTTTTGAAGCAGAGTGTTTATAAATGGTGCCATATTTTAGGATTGAGGGTTAACCGAAGATCCGGAATGATTCACTATTATCACAAATAAATTTGATATAAGTGTCATGTACTATCCTGTTTGTTTTTTTAAAAAATAATTGCGCATCACCATAAAAGAAATTGGTTAGTAAAAAGGAGGCAACTTTCGGCGGTATGTACGGCTTAAATGGGGATATACGGCAGTATTTGATGTTAATAAGGTTATCGATGGGCCTCGCGTTATTCTACTCCAGTTGCTATTGAATTACTTCTAATTTGGCCTTCTTGCACCTCAAAAGAGGCCTGATCAAGCATAAATCCCGATCGGCCTTTAAGTCCTCAAAATTTACAGTATTAAATGTTACTTCTTATTCTATAGTGGGTAAACTTTTGTTTGTCCCTGATGCATAAATTACAAATGTATATTTCCCTTTTTCAATAGAAACATCTTGTTGGCCTTTTCCCTTTGTAAAGGATTTTGTTTCTTGATAAGAACCCGTAGTGTGTACAGATGGATGGAGGCAATTCATCGTAAGCTTGAAATGATATATAGAAACCGGTAAGGGAATCCCTTTTGTTCAGCCGCTTCTTACTTCATTATTTTAGCTTTTTTGCTGCTTTAATATTATAATTTTCTGCCAGCTTCTATTTGCTTTTAGTTTTGACCACAGTATTGCTTTTAGATCTGTTTGATTCGCAAGACCTTCTTTGGTAATGATTGCATTTTAAATTTCGCCTCCCTATTTCCTTCGTTTACCGAGTTTTTATATCCGTTAACCTAAAGCCAGTAGGGCTGGCGACAATTGAGTTGTAGTTTTGAATCAACAAATATGAACAACGGAACGAATATAATAAAATCAAGATATTATGAAAGCATTAGTAAAAACATTCCTGGCGGTAGCAATGATAGCAGTATCTACCTTGGCTATTGCAGCAGATAAAACTTCTCCAAAATCGGAAAAAGCCATAGTTAATCTATTCACGGCAGACATTGCTCTGAACCACTATGTTGCGGTGATCACTGAGGGAGAGTCAACAGATTTAGAGCAATTATTTACAGCAGATTTTAGCCAGAAGATCCAATCAGGAAATGCAACAACAAATGATCGCAAAGAAGTTGTCAAATTCCTGAAAAAGCAGCGCGGCGAGAAGCTCAACTGTAAAGTGAATACCCGGATTATCGAAGAGTCAGCAGACTATATGGTTGCGAAAGTAACGATGCAATTTGAAGATTTTACCAAGACAGACCTCGTGACTTTAATCAATGATCATGGCGCTTGGAGAGTGTCCGGCTCTGTAAATACCTATAAATAGGACAAAGAATCAAAAGCTAGTAGTGAGTCAAGTTAGCTCATAGCCTGACTATTAGTGAATCATAAGTTTATAAGTTTAGTTTAGTGGCCACGTCGTGAGATGTGGCTTTTTGTTTTTTCACCAAGTGAATTGGCTTAATGAGATAACCAATCGGCTAGCACAGTTTCTTACCTGCGAAGCGATTGATCCATTGTCAATTCGCTGGTCTCAGTTGCAAACGCGGGCTTTATAAAGTTTCAATGTTGGTATATGGACTTTGTTGGTATATGTACTTTCCGATTGGGCTTGATCGCATATATATTGAATGTCCACCAGCTGTCTTCGGTTTTAGCATATACCGGACAGCTTGTTTTCGCATTCCGGTTTACAAGTTTTATATGATGAACATCCGCCATTTTTTTATTCCTTTTTAAAGTTAACTACATAAATTGTTTGAAAAGAATATACGCATAAAAATAGTTAGCTTTACTTATGATAGTTGATCACTTAAAAATGAGAGCGGTATATTTTTCGTGCTTGGAGCCATATACCGATGATACCCCACTATTGGAGTTATGTTGGAATGAAATCACAGCATCATATTCCGATCAGCGAAGAGGCTACCATACGTTGGCACATCTGCAACATTTTAGCCAGCAGTTGGATCTTTGTAAACACAAATTGTCAGATTTTCCGACAGCCAATTTGGCCATGATTTATCATGATATAGTATACTTTATGCTGGATGGCACTAATGAAGAAAAAAGTGCATTGGTTGCGGTGGATCATTTACGTAGATTGAACTATCCATCAGATTTGATCGACACCTGTCGGGAGATGATTCTGGCAACAAAAACACATTCAGTGAATAGCAGTTCTGATATCAATTATTTTATTGATGCTGACATGTCTATACTGGGGGCTGATAAGGTATCTTATGCGAAATACGCCGCTGGTATCCGTAAAGAATATGGAGATTCAATTTATTTTGATGCGGGTAGAAAGCGTGTTTTACAAAGTTTTCTTGCCATGGAAAAGATATTTAAAACGGATTTTTTCTACGAAAAATATGAAGAACAGGCCCGTCTTAATATTCAAAGTGAAATCGACGATTTGAGCTGAATTTCTAGCTACTGCTTACCGCCCAAATTCTGCCATTCACCGAGTTTTCTTTTCCATTAGTCTAAAAGAGTATAGACCGGGGCGCAGTAAATTGTCGTTTTGGATTAGCAAACATGAAAGGAAAACATCATGATCTTAACAGCAATCCCAATTAAACCATACTTTATCAAAATCTCTGTTTTTTATTCCGCTATCAATGTTCCCCCTTGCGTTAAAATTTTTTGCTTGTTTTTTTTGATAACAAGTGTAATATCCGATGCATCTTTTTCCGCTATAATATTTCGATAGATAGCATAGGTATAAATCCCGTTGGTAAAAGTGATGACATGATTACCGCCGCTTCCTTCAAAATCCAGTTTGCCGTTACTCAGGATAATGTCAGGTGGCATGTTTTCTTTTCTTCCGATCTTCCACGAAGCATACCTGTATTTTCCGTTGGCTAATTCATCTATTCTGATCAGGTATTTTTCGGACCTTATTGTATAAACTGGGTTTTTGAATTGTTTTAAAGAATTGTGTATGTGTTCTTTTTGTTTTTGAATCAGTGTTTGTCTTAATTTTTTTTCGAATGGACTCTGATAGTTTACTGCTGTTATTTTTCCTGCTTCGCTATCTATCCATAGTGTGCCATTGTCGAGCATGATTCCCCGCCAGCCAACTTCTGTCCATTGTTCTGGTTTTGAATGTGCAATCAGATCCACAAGTGTCTGATCAAAAACCTCATGAAACCTTTGCTTGAATTCCTTCGGATTTTTTATCGCTGGAATGGGGTTTTCCCGCTTCAAGGGATAGTTTATGACCGTTGAAATCTCATCTATGTTTTTTTGTTTGAACAGTGAGATAATATGGCTGATGTTGGCTTTTTTTGACGCATCTGAATCCTGTGCGTGACCAAAGCTATAAACAAATAGCGCTACAATTAAAAAGCTAAATTTCATCTGTTCCTTTGTTATCTGGTATGTAAATGCCTATGAAATTAATAAATTAGATCAGTAATGATCAGTTGAGATTTCCTGTTCGGTTTTATTTATTCCGTAAATAATATTGTCTAAAACGTCCGGATCAATTTTATCAGCGACCAATTTAAAACCCAGGCGTTCCAGCAGCTTTTTGGAAGCTATGTTTTCGCGATGTGTATACGCTTCAATTGCCTCAATTCCCATTTCATGAAAAGCATATTTTAATAGGGCCTTTACAGCTTCACTCATTAATCCTTTACCTTGGAATTGCGGAAGCAATTCGTAACCAAGTTCTGCATATTTTTTGCTCCAGTCAATATTCCATAAGGTTATAGTTCCCACAAATTCATTTTTATCTATTGTTTTAATTGTGAAATAGAATTTATTTTTTCTGACCATTTCAATAAACTGTCTTGTCTCTTCAAGACTTTTATTGAGATCTCTTCCGATGTATTTAGCAATCTGGGGATTGGTCCTGAGATTGTGCATATTTTGCAAGTCGGGCAGTTCGACAGTTTTTAATAGCAATTTCTCTGTTGAGATAGTAGTTTCCATATTCAGCAATAGTTTTATATCTTGTTCAAACAAAAAAGTGTCAATCTGAATGTATGTTAGGATAGTTGATTTAATTGTTATTATATAGATGAAGTTAGTTAATTGGGCTTAATGTTTCTTCTATTTTGTGTTGTTTTTATTTTCAGTAGTCATTTTTGTTCGATACCTTGACAGTTCTTCGCTTTCTGTTTTGTAATTTTCTCCCAAAATAAGCAAAACCGTTTTAGTTTTTTTATATTTGTTTTACTCAATCCTATGGATGTATCAATAGTTCTGCTCGAGCCATGCTAGGGTCTCAATTTTTTGGAAATGCCGGCACGATCCTTTTACTTATTCTAATAGAGATCTATGGTACACGAAATAGGAGAGGGGATAACCAAATACAATAAAGCTTTAGCATTTTACTTTTCAACGAAAGGGATAGTTCTTGCTATTTTGACGACAATATATGAGAAAAGAGCAAGATTTGGCAATCCGTTATTTATATTTTCACTTGAGTGACTATGTATAAACCGAAATATGATCATATGGAAGAAAAAGAGATGCTGTCTGACTTGCGTTTGGGCAGCCAAACTGCCTTTCGTCAGATTTACAGTTTGTACAGTGGTCGTATTTACCTCAATATTCGTAAAATGGTCAAATCCGAACAGGATGCTGCAGAACTTTTACAGGAAGTATTTATAAAAGTATGGGATAAGCGCGAGCTGATTGATATCGAACAGTCTTTTCGGTCTTATTTATTCCAGATTGCAAAATACACGGTATATAACTTTATCCGCAAAAATAATCTGGAGAAACAGATACAAGCCTATCTTAGTCTCCATAATACACAGCTCTATACCCATGTAGAGGAACAATTAAACGAAAAACAGGACGAACAATGGTTGTCGCAAACGATCGAACAGCTTCCGCCTCAACGCAGGCTGATCTATAGACTTTGTAAGATCGAAGGGAAAAGCTACGCCGAGGTGAGTACCTTGTTAAGGATATCTACTTCAACAATCAACGATCATATCGTAAAAGCTACAAAATATATCAAAGAAAGGCATGGTGTTTTGGATAAGTCAACGCTATTGATAGCTTCTTTTATACTCCTCCAGCAGCATCAATAGCTACCGTTTTCTTTAGGCTGAAAAAAAGTAAAATAAAATTACGATCGGAGCAGATGATGTCTGCTTTTGAAGTGTATTAGCTAAAAAGAAGATAACCAATTGTGGAAAAAAAATTACTTCAATATACTTTGAGGCAGTATATACGAGGGGAGCTTAGTGAGGAAAATTCCCGTGCTTTTCTTTCCTATATAAAATCTGGTGAAGATCGGATACTGCTGCAGGAACTGATACAGGATGTTTTGGACGACCCGGTCGATCAGGGATTGCTTCACGACCCTGAACTATTGGCGATATTGAACAACACCTGGGAGCAATTGCACCGTCAGATAAATAAACCCAAAACGAAACCAATGTGGTCTCGAAAAACTATCGGTGCCGTTGCCGCCACAGTCATTGGGATCTTGTTTGTTGGCTGGTGGACTTTTAGTGGGGTACAGCATAAAGTGCCGCGGCAGTCTACAGCAGAAGTCATATCGCCCGGAAAACAATCGGCTACCTTGACCCTGGCCAATGGCAAACAGATTCATTTGCAGGAAACGATGGATGGACAGATTGCGGATGAAATGGGTATAAAGATCTCTAAAAGTAATGATGGACAGTTGATCTACGAAGTCGGGAAAGATATAGACGATGATACCGGCTACCATATATTATCAACAACCAAAGGTGAAACTTATCGTATTAAGCTACCTGATGGTACGCAGGTGTGGCTCAATGCTGCTTCCGCCCTTAAATATCCAATACGCTTTGCTCTGAAGGGAAAAAGAGAAGTGGAATTGACTGGCGAAGCCTATTTCGAAGTAGCGAAGGATACCAGACATCCCTTTGTTGTACACACTGCGGGTCAACAGATAGAAGTGCTGGGTACCCACTTTAATGTGAACAGTTATTCTGACGAACCGGCACTGCGGACCACACTGTTGGAAGGTCGGGTCGAAGTCTCTTCCCATCATCAAAAACTACGTTTGCTACCAGGACAACAGTCAAGTCTCAGCTCCAATGGAGTACTAAAATTACAACAAGTGGATACCGCGCCAATCGTTGCCTGGATAAATCATGAATTTATGTTTGACGATGATGGTATCGAAAGTGTCATGCGTAAGATAGCGCGTTGGTATAAAGTCGACGTGATCTTTCAGGGGAAAAAAACAACAGAGAAGTTCGGTGGCGGCATTTCTCGTTTTGATGATGTCAGGCAAGTCTTAAATCTGCTGGAAAAAACGGGAGCAGTCCATTTTCGGATCGAGGGGAAAACCCTCTATGTTCTTCCATAAGTATTCGTTAAATATTCGATTATAACTCATACCCTAAAAATAATATGATGAAAAAACATAGACAAAACGAATAGCGATCCCTGTGGGATACAAGAAAGCAACCAAGATCCCGGGGGACTCGGTTGCTGTTTGGGACAATTAATTTTTAACTATCCAATCTGCAGTATGTTTATGTTTTGGACGACTCGAACATACTGCGAATCAAACCTTGCAAATGTATCAAAATTATATCAGAAAAAAGGAGATAGCTTATCTGCTATTCCGTAAACTATGGCTTATTATGCGATTGACGACCATAATTATCTTGGTTACTTTTATGCAGGTTAGTGCTTCAACCTTTGCACAGAAGGTAACATTGGAATATTCCAATATGAGCCTTAAAAAAATCTTTAAGGAATTAAAGTCACAGACAGGATACAATTTCCTTTATACAGAACGGCAAATGTCAGTAGCCCAACCCGTCAATATAAAAGTAAAGGAACGGATGTTATCGGACGTACTGGTTCAGATCTTTAAAGACCAGCCCCTGTCGTATCAATTGGACAATAAGACAGTTGTCATCCGTGACCGGCCACAAGCAACGACGATACCGTCATCGGCGCCCTCCGCGGCAGGATCAAATCAGGAAACGATCAAAGGACGGGTAACCAATGAACGCGGTGAAGCACTTGCCAACGTTTCTGTACGCGTCAAAGGGAATGAATCTGCCGGAACCTCTACCGCTACCGATGGTAGCTTTACGATCCGTAATCTTTCTCCGAAAGCGACCTTGATTTTCTCTTCTGTCGGATATGATCAATTGAGTATGGATCTCGCTTCCATGCGTGCAGAAGATCTGGCGCAGTTGCAGGTCGTAATGAAAAGTAGCAATAGCCAACTGGAAGAAGTTATTGTGATCGGATATGGTACCACCACCCGGCAACGATTGGTTGGTGCTGTCGATCAGATCGGTGCTAAGACCTTTCAAGACAGACCGGTTGGCAACGTGACACAGGCCCTACAGGGAGCTTCGCCAAGTTTGACCATTCAGCAGAAAAGCATGGATCCAAACGATAATGCAATGAACATCAATATTCGCGGGATATCAACGGTAAATAGCAATGCGCCTCTCGTGGTGATTGATGGAATCATTACCGAAGGTGGAACGTTGAACAAGATCAATCCAGACGATATCGAGACGGTATCGGTACTCAAGGATGCGGGATCTACAGCTATCTATGGTTCACGTTCGGCCAACGGTGTCATCTTGGTAACGACAAAAAGGGGACGGCAAAATCAGAAACCTAGCGTTAACATCGGAACACAATGGGGGGTACAACAGCCCAAGATCTTGTTTTCTCCCGTTAAAGGCTATGAAAATGCGACGCTACGCAACCTTGCGCTCACCAATTCAGGAATGGATCCTCAGTTTTCACCCGAAGCGATCGCGGATCTGTACGCACATCAGGATATTGAACAATGGAATTTACCTGAGATCATGAAAAATTCCTTCCAGCAAAAATATAATATCAGTGTCTCCGGTGGTGGTGAAAAGAGTTCATATCTATTTTCGGGGGGCTTTTATAATCAACCAAGCAACTTTGTGGGACAGAATTTCGGGATAAAACGCTACAATCTGCGGACTAACCTCAGTACGGAGATCGGTCGTTTTAAACTGACCTCGATTTTAGCTTATACACGTAATAATAATTTAGGAAATACAGCCGGAAGTGCCATTATAAATGCTTCCCGTCTACCTTCGTATTATTACTATCGGATGCGGGCCGATAATGGCAAATACCTGGTCAATAATGCCCTGACGGATCAGAATCCGTTGGCTGAACTTAACGAAGGTGGTTATGTCAAAAATGACAATGATTATTTTAACATCAACTTGAATCTGGAAGCGAAACTGCTCGATGGTTTAAAATTGCGTGGTATCTTTGGTGCCGATATTTACGCCGACCATCGTTTTATTCGACGTATTCAGGTACCCCTCTATTCTGACCCAAATGCACTGCAGCCACAGGTCTATGTCAATTCGGATCGCAATACCGAGGACTTCAATGAAAAAGCTTCCCTGTTGAATTTCCAGTTGTTGCTCGATTATGACAAAAACTTTGGGAGCCATCACGTCTCGGGTTTGATCGGCGCATCCAATGAGTCCTATACACGTAGGCAAAACGAACTTAAAATGAAATTTACCGATCCTGTGCTGGGGACACCGACCACCGGAACGGTTATCGATCCTGCAACTGCACGAGTTACACCCAATGGTACTTTACAAAATAGCATCAATTCAATCTTCGGCCGTGCCGGATATGATTTTGAAAGTAAGTATTTTGCAGAATTCAGTTTCCGTTACGATGGCTCTTCCAAGTTCTCGAAAGCAAACCGCTGGGGCTTCTTCCCTTCTGGATCATTAGGCTGGCGCGCCTCAGATGAGCAATTTATGAACTGGTACAAGGATCATGTCGGAAGTCTGAAGATCAGGTCAACCTATGGTGTACTGGGAAATCAGGCCGTGGATGATTATTCCTATTACTTCACTTATGAATCCTACCCGAACAGTTATGGATTTAATAATAAACCCGTCGCCGCTGCTGGGTTTAATTATGCCAGCCTGGATTTGCGCTGGGAGAAAACCTATAATTTTAATATTGGGCTTGATGCGACTTTCTTTCAGGATAAGCTGACCGCCAGTTTTGATTACTTTAAAAAACGGACAGTCGATATTCTGATGGCACCACAGATCCCCTCTACCTTTGGGACTTCATTAAAAAACCAGAATCTGGGCGAAATGAACAATGAAGGCTGGGAGATCAACCTGACTTATCACGCAACCACAGGAGCGTTTCAACATCAGATCAATGCCAATATGGGGGACAGTCATAACAAGATCGTTTCGATGCCCGGAGATGACCGGATCTCAACCGTGGATAATATTACCAAACTGACACGTGTCGGTCTTCCCTATAATTCCTATTACGGTTACAAAATGGCCGGACTTTTTCAGAATATCTCCGACATAGAAACCTCGGCTCTGCCAAGTGGCATCACTGCAGCTGATTTGCGCCCCGGAGATGTCAAGTATGTCGACCGAAATAACGACGGCATCATCGATGCGCGGGACCGATTTGTCCTGGGCAATGGTTTTCCCCGCTTTACATTTGGGCTGACCTACAATCTTAGCTACAAAGATTTTGACTTTAGCATGTTCTGGCAAGGGGTGGGCAAGCGTGATATGATGATCCGGGGTGAACTGATTGAACCGTTTCATCAGAATTATTCGTATGCCATTTATCAGCATCAACTCGATTACTGGACACCGACAAATATCGATGGACAGTGGCCTCGGCTTACCGCAAATGGGTCTACAGCATCGACCAACAACTTTGGGAAAGATTCCGATCTCTACCTTTTCAACGGAAAGTATGCACGGCTGAAAAACCTGCAGATAGGATATAGTCTTCCAAAAGGAGTTGTTTCAAAATTAGGGCTACAGCGCGTACGCTTTTTTGTCAACGCCCAAAATTTGCTGACCTTAAGCAAAAACTCCTGGATAGACCCCGAATCTTCTGAATTTGATTCCAACATGGGCGGGTCTGCCAATAGCGCCCGTAACTATCCAACGTTGAAATATTATGGGGGCGGATTAAATATTCAATTCTAATTTTTGATGTGATGAAACGATATAAATTACTTATAGGAGGCCTAAGTTTGGTGGCTGCTGTGCATTTCACTTCCTGTAATAAGCTGGATACCTTGCCAACAGACCGTTTTACCGATGAAAACTTTTGGGATTACCCTGAAAATGCGGAAAAAATGGTCAATATGGCCTATAATCAACTATTTTCTGCAGACCGTTTATGGAATGATGAAGCCCTCAGTGATAATATTTTTGAGGGTAGGTCTAATACAGATCAACGCGCCATCCGTAATGGCACTGCGGACCCGACATTAGGGCGTTTCGGCTCGGAATGGTCAGATCTCTATGGGGGCATCAAAACCTGCCATGTTTATCTTGAAAATGTAGATCGCGTACCGGGGCTGGATGCAGCACTAAAACAACGACGTATAGCAGAGGTTCGGTTTATTCGCGCTTCGCTCTATTTTAGGCTGGTCAATTTTTACGGTGATGTCCCTTTTTTTACCAAGGATATAACCCTGGAGGAGTCCAAGACGATACCAAGGACACCTAAAGCCACCGTCATGGCCTTTATTCATCAGGAATTGGATGAATGTATGACGGATCTGCCCAGCAAAGATGCGCTACCCGCTGATGATAGAGGCCGGATTACAAAAGGTGCGGCTTCGGCTTTTCAGGCACGGGCCTACCTGTATGAGAGCAACTGGAACAAAGTGCTGGAGTATTGCGAAAATCTGATAAAGAAACAGGCGGAATTTGGAACATATGCCCTTTTCGATAGCTATCCCGACTTGTTTACAGCAGCAAAAGAGTACAATTCGGAGGTTATTCTGGACTATGCCTATGTGCCGCAGCTGAAAACCTGGAATAAACTCTACGATGCCGCGCCGATCTCGGCCCAAGCTCGTCTGAATGGTTATGCACCTTTGCAGAGCCTCGTGGATAATTATATCACCCTAGATGGAAATACAATCGCTACAGATCCCAATTATAGCAGTGACAATCCGTATGTTAATCGGGATCCCAGAATGGCCGCAACGATTGTTTTCCATGGCGGTCAATGGACCGACTTTGATGGAACGGTGCGTAAGATTTTTATCAAACCGGAGTCTGGAGGGACAGATAAAGAGCGTCTTGACGAATACCAGGGAGCAAGTGCCAATGCATCACCCACAGGGTATTATGTCAAGAAATATTATGATCAGACAGCGACCGTAAAATATGATGCCGGGCTCAATATCATTATGTTCAGATATGCTGATATCTTATTGATGTATGCCGAAGCGAAAGAAGCGCTTGGACAGCTCGATGCTGCAATATGGGATATGACGATCAAACCTATCCGCAAACGGGCCGGCTTCGAAGCAGCGAAAGCATTGGATTTTCCGACATCCGGTGACCTGAAAACAATTGTCCGAAATGAACGGCGTAGCGAGCTTGCGCTTGAAGGTTTACGTTACTATGATATCCTGCGTTGGAAAGCTGGTAAAACCTATCTGGATGGTCAGGTATTGGGGGCTAAATATGGCGGCAACAATAGCTATATCAAATTGGATATTCGACGCTTTGATGAGAGCCGGGATTATTTATGGTCAGTTCCAAGGACACAGATTGATCTGAATAAAAATCTATTGCCCAATAATCAAGGTTATTCAAACTAAAATTTAATTGAAACAAACCGTCACCGACCATACAGAAAGAAAAAATGTACGTTTTGAACGATAAAATTAAAGAAAAAGACATGAAATGGTATTTTAAAGTTATAGCAATGATCGTATTGGCTGCGGGCATCGTTTCCTGCAAAAAAGATGATATGAAATATTCGGATGCGGATGTATCCGCTGTGGAGAATTTATATGCGCCTGCGGACGGGAAATCAGTCAAATTGTTGAGTTCCAGTTCTGCTGCCTTATATTTTGAATGGGAGTCCGCATTGGTAGCTGACGGGGGAGCTGCCCAATATGAAGTCGTTTTTGATAAAGTGGATGGCGATTTCAGCAAACCCTTATATACGGTTACCTCGGACAATAACGGGAACTCAAACGGAGCAAACATCAGTCATAAAATATTAAATCAGGTTGCTGCCAAAGCGGGAATCGAGCCGGGCACGAGTGGCGATGTCAGCTGGTCCGTCTATTCAATCCGAGGGATGAAACGGGTGCTGGGTAAAGTGAAAAAAGTGTTGAACATAAAAAGCCTGGAAGGATTTGCAGATATTCCGGACGAACTGTTTATTACCGGAGAAGGAACAGAGGGTGGCGAAGCAATTACGCAGGCATTACCGTTTAAACTCATCGGCAACGGTGAGTATGAAATCTTTACCAAATTGGATGCAGGTAAGAAATATACGTTTACGGACCGAAAATCAGCAGATGGCCGGATTTTCTATTCCGAAGATCAAACAAAATTAAAGGAAAGTGAAGTAGGAAGTAATACTGTGACCAAAACAGCCATATACCGCATTCGGATTGATTTTAATGTTGCGACAATTACCTATGCGGAAATCAAAAGTATGGGTGTTTATTTCTCACCTTCAGGAACAGTTGTACTTGACCTGCCCTATCAGGGTAAGGGGATCTGGTCAGCGACCGGCATTATCAATTTTAAGCAGGAAAGTTGGGGGCGCGACCAGCGCTATAAGTTCCAGATGGAAACCGTCAAGGCAGGGAAAGCAGAGACAGTACAACTAGGCCCCACAGAACCTGGACTTGATGTTGCGCCGAGCGGATCCGATCCAAGCTATTTCTTCGTTCGTATTCTGCCCAACCTCTCGCAATGGGATGACAAGTGGAAATTTGTGGATGCAGTCGATGGACATCCGACAAAAATCTCGATGATCCTACAGGGGGACAAAGATTATACACATGCGGTGGTTCCAAATTAAGGAGGGGAATGATGAAAAAAATAGTAATGTTGTCATCCATGCTGCTGTTGCTGTTTGGATGTACAAAAGTCGAGGATACATACCCATACGACGATACGATTCAGGAATCTTGGACAGCAATTGCGACGCAGGTATCCGATAAAATGATCACGGGGTTTTGGAATGAAGCGGGGTATTTTAACAACGCCATCAATCAATCCGATCTCGGATTTCAATACTGGCCCAATGCCCACGCCATGGACGTCGTTATCGATACCTATTTACGAACCAAGGACGCGAAGTATAGTGCCTATTTTAGCAAGTGGTTTGAGGGTGTTAAAGTCAAAAACGGTAATAATTATTACAATGTATTCTACGATGATATGGAATGGAATGCCTTGACCATGTTGCGGTTATATGAAGTTACCAAAGAACAGAAATATCGGGATGCAGTACTGCTTCTATGGGCAGATATCATCAAGGGCTGGAATGAACAATTTGCCGGTGGAGGATTAGCATGGCGGAAAGATATGTTATATAGTAAAAATGCCTGTTCCAACGGACCGGCTAGTATTCTTGCAGCTAGACTTTACAATCTAACGAAAGATGAAAGTTATCTGACATGGGCCAAAAAGATCTATGAATGGCAGAAGGCAACACTTTACAATCCATCTTCAGGGGCTGTATATGATAATATCAATGGTGAGACCGATGCTGTCGATCAGACAACACTGACTTATAATCAAGGAACTTTTCTGGGGACCGCCGTTGAACTTTTTAAGATTACCAAAGATCAGATCTACTTAGTCGATGCACAAAAAATTAGTTATTATACCATTACCCGCTGTACCGATATTGGAAATAATATTCTACGTGATGAAGGCAGTGGTGATGGCGCATTGTTTAAGGGGATTTTTATCCGGTATTTTGTGGATTATTTGGATCTTGAAGGGATCAACGCAGATTACCGTGCTAAATTTGAAAAGTTTTTGGTCAACAATGGGAAAATAGCCTGGACCAAGGGGACCAGTCTGCCGACTTTATTTTTTGGTTCTTCCTGGTCTCAGCCGCCAGTTGGAAACAGTGAAATTACAGCCTATACAAGTGCTGCAATGCTGTTTGAGGGCCTGGCACGCTATCAAACGAAATTAAAATAATAGATTGTATACGATAGCCATTAGGTTGCCCGTCAGCTCCTGATGGCTACATTAAAATAATAAATGCTGATGAAACAAATAAACCGGATAACGACAACAGTACTCTTGACAGGCCTGTGCTATATGATGGGACAGGCACAGGTGAAGAAAGGTCAATTTTCTGATCACGCCCAGAAGACCCTGGATGTGATCTATGATAAATACGGGAATACACAAAATAAATTATTGACTGAAAAGTACCCCTTTGACCATAATTTTAAAGCAGACTACCTGAATAATAACACGCAGGCAGAACAGCAAAAAAAATACGCCTATCTCTGGCCTTTCTCGGGTAGTTTTTCGGCGGTCAATGCGCTGATGGAACAGTCAAAAGATAAAGCAGCCTATCAGAAAATATTGGACCAGAAGGTACTCGTAGGGCTCAGTGAATATCGGGACGAAAAGCGTAAACCAGTGGGGTATGCCTCCTATATCAATTCAGCTCCTGCGTCGGATCGTTTTTACGATGATAACATCTGGTTGGGCATTGATTTTACAGATAGCTACATACAGACCAAAAAGACAGATTATCTTCAACATGCAAAGGAGATCTGGACCTTTGTAAAAAGTGGTGAAGATGACAGGCTTGGTGGCGGTATTTACTGGTGTGAACAGAAGAAAGAATCCAAAAATAGCTGTTCGAATGCTCCTGCAGCGGTATTTGCCCTAAAACTGTTTGAAGCGACCAAACAGAAAGATTATTTACGTGAAGGCCAACGTCTGTATGAATGGACAAAAGCAGCGTTGCAGGACCCAAATGATAAGCTTTATTGGGACAATATGCATCTTGATGGTAAAGTTGACAAAGCCAAGTATTCTTATAATTCTGGTCAGATGCTGCAGGCCGCGGCATTGCTCTATCAGTTGACCAAAGAAAAGAAATACCTGGACGATGCGCAGCAGCTTGCTGAAGCTTGCCTGGGCTATTTTTTTGAAACAAGAGCGGGAAAAGATTTTCCGGTCTTAAAAAACAGTAATCTATGGTTCCACGCTGTGATGATGCGCGGCTATATCAGCCTATTCGAGCAGGACGGAAATCGAAAATATATCGATATTTTTGCTCAGAATCTTGATCTCGCATGGCTTCGGATGCGGGATCAGGATGGACTTTTTGATACCGATTGGACTCTGGAGAATCCTAAAAAATCAAAATGGCTGTTAGATCAATGTGCTTTCGTGGAGATGTACGGGCGTTTGGCGAAATTCGGGTATTAGAGAATCCCTAACAAGCTTCTAAGGAATGAAATGAGAACTCGGTACAGGACCGAGTTCTTCGTTTACCGTTTCCGTCTTTACGATTGTTGATCCATATTATTTTTTGGCTATCGCACGCTCAGGATTTTATTTCAGTCTTATAGATAGGGAGGCTGTAGCAAGGGAAAGTATTCGTACATTATTTCTTACTAAAATTGAAACGTCGTGCAATGCTAAATCCCCAGCGGAATTGACCTTTACCCCAAGAGCTATTTGTTTCGCTGATAAATTGCGATTCTTGAATCGCAGTAGCATTTGTAAAATTGAGGTGGAATATATGTCCTCCGGTGTCCATCTCTAGACCAACACCCAATGCATTATAATAGCGCTGACCACTCACTTCCTCGCGATATTTTTTATTTGATGACTTACGGAAAGGAAATATATAGTCTGCAACAAGTGCTATCCGATTACTGATTTTGGCCCGACCACCAATCCCAAGTGCAAAGAGATCATTTTGGTCATTGTAGGCAGTATAATTCCGATGAAGATAAGAAGGGACAACAGTCAGTGATAAATTCGAACTGAATTTTCGCGCAATGATCAGCTGTGTTACGTAGCTTAGCCGGTCACTGAACCCGGTGAAACTTGCTGCCGACTGCTTATCCTCGGCTGCTCCCATGGCTGATACCGTCGTACTTCCAAAAAATGCAATGGACACCGGTATCCTGTTGTCGACTGTCTGTTCGATAAACCGGTACTTGATATTTCCTTCATAGAGCTGTCTGACTTCCGTAGCTCCTTTTGCTCTGGCGATCGCTATGTTCAGGTTATCGAGTAGGCCATAGTCGAAGCCGATTCTTATATCGGTTGAATTGTCTAGCCCAAAAAAATTCTTTGCGCCACCGGCACTACCGGCGATATCACCAAAACGATGATCGACCCTAAAGTCCATTTCATGACGATGAATAGTTTCGGTTGTCTTAAGATTGATCAGGTTGCCCGATTTAAAGGTTGCCGTAACTTTTTCATTTTTTGGACCTTCTACAGCAATTAATTTTTCAAGATCTTCCTGAGCAGATGTCGTTACCCAAACAAAACACAGGATTATAAATAGTATATTTCTCATTTGCAACAAATTCGTGTCGTTATTGTTTGTATAGCGCATCTACACTGATTTTCACTACTTCTGCAATTTTTTTTCCGACGATGGAGGGAATCGTGATTCTGTGATCTGCCAGCCTGATCTGAAAGCTTGTATTGGCCTTTATTATTCCGCTCTTTACATTGAATATCACCGCGGTTGTGTAAATTTTAGTCACCCCGTGAACCTGCAAATTGCCCTTTACGTTAAGGGTGTAATTACCATCATGGACTAATTTTTCGACCCCCTCGATTTTTCCTTTAAATTCTGCTGAGGGATATTTATCGCTTTCCATGTAATTTTCGTTAAAATGCTCCTGCATAAGCTTTTTGTCGAATTGGAAAGAGGTATTTTTTACCCGAAAGATAATATCTCCGGTTTTGATGTTCATGGCAGATGCCGCTAGCGTGCTCTTCGCTTCGATGTCTTCCAAAGGAGCATTGCTATAAAAAGTGATACTTGTTTCTTTTGAAACTAGGGACGATGTTTTTTGTGCGAATGCCGCGATACCACCAAATATCATAAAGAAGAATATGCTATAAATGTTGATCTTATTCATAAGTAGAATATTAATTCTCAGGTGTATTTCGTTTAATCCAGGCGTCCAGTAGCTCGATCTCCTTGACTGTAAGTGAACCGCCTATAGGCATGGATTTGGTGACCAATACAGCATTGTTGATTCTTGTACTATTGTCTTTGACCGATGAATATCCGCTAAATGTCCACTTTGCGCTGGCGCCGCGCCCTGGTGCATGACAGGAGCTGCATTTTGTTTCAAAGAGCGCTTTTGCAAAATTGATGTACGACACATTTGCAGCCGTCACGGTTTCCTCTTCATCATCGGGACTGAGTTCTTGCGCCTGCTTCTTGGTACACGCTGTCAATGCAATGGCAACTACAGTCATTGACAACACAACGATAGGACGACTCGTCCGACCGTAGGTAGTTGGAGTTTTTAGTTTTTTTAACATAGGTTCAATTCGATTAGGAGTGGATTAGCTTGTTGGAGCGATTGCCGTATTATCGTTCAGGATAGGCCATATACCAACACGTGGAAAACTGATTCCTTTATTATCTCCCCGCTGCTGATCCTGTCCAAAATAGTATAATGGCCAACCTTTGTAAGTCAATTGTTTCTTCCCAAAAACGGTTATGACGGCGATATCTGCCGTTCGTACTAACGAAGGCAGTGAACCGGTTTCTTTTTGATAGATTGGCCAAATGGCGTCATTGCTGAAATCTGCCTCCGTATAATTGTTCTTGTTGAACTTGTCCGGTTTAAAAGCATATAGCGTTCTTCCTTTGTCGTCAGTCAGATAGATTGTTTTACCCGTTCCCTCGCTGTAATCACTCAAATAATTTTTACCGTCATGGCCGACGAGCTGTGCATTGGCTATCATAAGTAAATAGTCAGGTTTTGCGACATACCAGATTTTATTTACGGCATCACCTTTTGCCTGACCAGATTGACCGTCGCCAGCATAGTAATATAAGGGCCAGCCTTTGTAGGTACTCTGTTTGGAACCATCTTCGCGGGTGATTTCACCAAGTAGACTTTTATCGATTTTGACATCTGTGCTTGTTTCACTGCTATAATAAATAGGCCAGGTTGCCAGGCAGTTGCCATTGCAGGTAGATGTCCCTTTAGTGTCGTTTGAGAAGAAATAAAGTGTTTTACCATTTGCATCCGTTAGGACATTGCCAAATTGCGTATTGGAAGATATCTGTATACCTTTGTTTTTGATTTCTGGATCTGGGCTACCTTCGTCATTTTTTGAGCATGCCGAAAACAAGCTCACTGTGACCATGGCTATAAAGCCTGTTACCACCTGCTTTTTGTTTGATTTCATAATTGTATGTTTTAAAATGTTGTCTTGATATTACGAGGACTGAAAGGAAAAAGTTGCCTGTAAATGGCGCGAAAAAAATATATTTTTTACAGGCAACCTTTTGTATAATGCGTTCGTATTAGTCTTAATACTATATTTATCAAAAGAAAGAAAGTAATATCGAGTGGCGATAACAGAAGTTGACGAAAAATCTATCCATATTATTAAAGGATGTATCGATGGGGACCGTAGGGCTCAAAAAGATCTATATACCGCCTATTATGCGATGGCCCTTGGGATATGTCTACGTTACTCGAATAATAGAGAGGATGCCATAGGTATATTAAATGAAGGTTTTTTCAAAGTATTTAAAAATATCGGTAAATACGATTATCAGAAACCTTTTTCCGTGTGGATAAAAAAGATCATGACGAATACAGCAATTGATTTTTATCGGGCCAAGATAAGACAGGGGATACACGTAGATGTTGCAATGTATGAACAGACGATCGTCTATGACGACACGGTCAGCCAGAAATTAAACTATGAAGATCTACTGGCCATGGTACATCAGCTTCCACCAGCATATAGGGCAGTTTTCAATCTCTATGCCATCGATGGTTATGGTCATGAAGAGATCAGTGACATGCTGGGTATTGCCATTGGAACATCAAAATCCAATCTGCATAAAGCCCGTGGCCGGCTTGCTGAAATGGTCAAAATTCAACGTGCAATGTGTGGTAAAACTGAGGAGAAAACATGATGGAAAAGGATAAGAATAAGATTGATGAGATTTTTAAGGAGGGTCTCAGTGATGCGAAATTCGAATTTAATGAATCACATTGGCAGGACATTGAATTTCGGTTAAACAGGGCGAGTCGATCGAAGAAGAAAAAGATAGTCCTTTTAGCAACACTGGTGACAGCTATGGCCGCGGTTTTGGTGTTATTTTTTATCTGGAATTCAGAAGAGGTACTTTGGGACAAACCATCTGATAAAATAAGTGAGTCGGCTAATGCGCATAACCGGGAGACCGCGGATAAAGAACCACTTCGCCCTTTTGAGTCTCCTTTTATTCGCCCTCAGCAGGAGCAGCAATGGATTTCGTTAAAGCCAAAAGAATTAAGGACATCTAAGCTAGAAAGAATAGCTGAAGGAACATCGGAGCAGCCTGTCCAAGTTGTTGAAATTGCCGATGCAAGGCAGACCATGGCACGGGGAACTAGTTTAAGTGCGGCTTTTTCAATTCCAACAATGGAATACAAGGTTAAAACACTACCGAGCTTCAAGTTGAAAGCAGATCCTGTTGAAGCTATCGGCGATCGTTTGGCGGCGATTTATCAACCCCAAGGTGGCGAGGAAATAGTTTCCTCTCAAAAAGATCGATCTGTTGTCAGCTTTTTGGCCGGACCCGATTTAACAAGTGTCAGGGGTGCTGGTAAATCTTCTCTCAGTGAAAATATTGGTTTGGCTTATTCCTACTCGGTGACCAGAGGGCTGAGTGTTTCTGTCGGAGCTACCTATGCGAAAAAAAACTATAAATCCGCGTATAAATTTTATGTACCATCAAACCCGCCTGAGCTGACACAATTACCAAGCAATGTCAGTGCGGTCTGTGATGTTATTGATGTGCCTCTGACGGCGAGTTATACTGTGTTGAAAAGTAAAAAAGTAAAATTCAATGTCAGCGCTGGACTGTCAAGTTATTTTATGCTCAAAGAAAAATACACATTTGATTACGAGGGCGGAGGTGGTTATGGAGGAAATAATAAAACTGCGGTCTATGAAGTCAGCGGTGAAAATCAGCATATTTTTGGTGTGGCTGATTTTTCGATATCTATTGAAAAGAAAATCAACGACAAGATCAATGTCGGTGTAAAGCCATTTGTTAAGCTGCCTCTAACGGGGATTGGCTATGGCAATGTAGATTTGGAGTCAAAAGGGGTAGCCTTTACGTTGGGAGTGAGTCTGTAATCTTAGCATTCGTCACCCAACTGCTGGCATTCAGCATTTTTTTGATCTGACTCTGACGATATCTTACTTCATTGCCAATTTCATTTTGCCATTGCTTCTTGAGGGAAAGAGCATTTTAAATCGAATGTGGATTTCTAATTAGAACAAAGCCGATGTTGGGGGCGTTGACCTGAACCAAGTGATCAGTCTAAGTATGAATGAATTTTGCTAAATACAGTCTTATTTAGTGAAAAGAAAACTGTATTTATACGCCCTTAGGGTATTTATACCTCTTCTCCGATTATAGATACCTGTGTTGATATCCTTACTGTCTGATGGCATAATGTTTGAAATTTACTCATCGTTTATAAAAAATGAATATACACATTAACACATCAACGTATGAAAAAATTAATTCAAACATTAGGACTGGGTATGTTTATCTTAACAG
The DNA here is from genome assembly GCF_003071065.1 of Sphingobacterium athyrii. GTDB lineage: Bacteria > Bacteroidota > Bacteroidia > Sphingobacteriales > Sphingobacteriaceae > Sphingobacterium > Sphingobacterium athyrii. The sequence continues at coordinate 291,040 of NZ_QCXX01000009.1, forward strand.
TTTTCATTGGCTTTACTTCATGTAGCAAAGATGACGATCCTGCGGACAATGATCTTTTTATTGGAAAATACGAAGGTACTATCTCGTTCGATGATCTAAATGACAATGGTAACGATGTATCTGCTGCGGAGGGAACAGTTACGGTGACTAAAGTAGGTAACTCCTATAATTTCGCATTTGGAAATAGTATTCCTAATCTTAACGGAGTTGATTTCGAGAAAAAAGATAATGTCTTGATCAATATCGGTTCGGCAGGTACAGGACTTATCCGAATAGATGCTGGTAAATTAACCATTGGTTATACCAAAGATGGTAAGGCATGGTCAGCCGATTGTCAGCGCAAATAATATCGGAATATAAAATATTTTTACCGGGTTGCCCAATCTTTTTTTGACAACCCTTTTTTATGAAATACTTTTTTACATCCTTTCATTCCTTTCTTTGAGTGCATTAAAAGCCCAATGGCCAAAAGATCTCCTATCATGATTGTTATCCGATGTTTGTCACACTTTCTTGTGTTTCTTGTAAGGAACTAAAAATTATATTATTTTTAAGGAGTATCATTGATAAATCCTAACAACAACCATATGGAAATGGAATCACTTTCCGGATATGTTAAAGAAGAACGGTTTATAGATCTGTACAAGGCAAATATCTTTGCCCTTTTCTTATTTATTCCAATTATTCTGTTGTATACCTTACCATTTTATTTTATTTGGGAACGCAATGAAAATCCGTTTGTTTTTATCAAAAATATGTTAGAAATAACGTCGTTATCTTCTGCGTTGATAGGTGTCCTCATAGTGGTCATTGGGGTAGTGGTGCATGAACTAATTCATGGGATAACTTGGTCATGTTATACCAAAAATGGGTTCAGATCGATCAAATTCGGTGTTTTATTGAAGATGTTAACACCTTATTGCCATTGCAAGGAGCCACTTCGTATCCGACAGTATATCATAGGTGCATTGATGCCATCGATTATCCTAGGGATCATTCCTATTATCTATGCATGGTACAGTGGAAATATTCATATACTGCTGTTTGCTATTTTTTTTACCGTTTCTGCTGCCGGTGATTTTATGATTGTTCACTTGATATGGCGAGAAGATATGCGAAGCCTAGTTCTTGACCACTCTTCTGAGGCGGGATGTTTCATCTATAAAAAAGAAGATTAATCGATAGATTGAGCTTATTACTGTTCATTGCATATAGCCGATTGACAAAAGTTAAAAGCTGGTCGAGTTACGTAAGCCAACGATGCAGGCAACTTTAAAATCTCAGCTAGCAAAGAAAAAGCATGCGCACCCACCTCCTGTGATGGTTGTGTAATTTTTTGATCAACTGAACATTTTCAATTGGTTTCGGAGAGGGTACTGTAGAAAATTCTGTCGTTTATCAAAATCCGGGATAATCATTTGTCAGTGGAAGTGCCCTACTGATCATTACGTCCGAAATCGTATTTATGTAATCTCATTATTACATAAATACGAATATATCCCCGTTTTTGACCTATATCCCCCTCAATTTTCATCGAAAAGGGATATATTTTTGTTTATGATAATCAAGAGCTATTGTCTTAAGAAACATAAATTAATGATGAAAAAACTTTTATTTGTCTGCCTTAGTTTGCTTACAAATTATTTCGTTGCGCATAGCCAACAGCCAATACCATCTGGGTATAGTTTGGTCTGGTCTGACGAATTCAATGACGAAGGTTCTCTCGATACAAACAAATGGAGCTATGAGGAAGGCTTCAAACGTAATCGTGAAGAACAATGGTACCAAAAAGATAATGCATTCTGTCGAAATGGTGTGTTGATTATTGAGGCCAAGAGAGAAGAACGTGAACATCCTGGCTTTCAACCGGAAAGTACTGATTGGATTAGTTCCCGTAAAAAGATAAAGTATACCTCAGCGTCAATAAATACCTTGGGCAAACAAAAGTGGCAATATGGCATTTTTGAGATTCGGGCACGTATTCCTATAGGCGAAGGACTTTGGCCCGCTTTCTGGACTTTAGGTACCACCAAGGAATGGCCTTCCAATGGCGAAATAGATATCATGGAATATTACCGCGGCAATATATTGGCCAATATCGCAATAGGGACCGACCAACGTTGGAAAGCGCATTGGTTTAGTAAGACACAAGCCGTCAAAGAACTAGGCGGGAAAGCTTGGGCCGATCAATTCCATATCTGGCGGATGGCCTGGGATGAAAAGGAAATTGCTCTTTACGTGGATGATATCGAGATGATACGCGTTACATCGGATCAATTGGTCAATCGCGATGGTACAGGGTTTAATCCATTTACACAGCCACATTACTTGCTCTTGAATTTGGCGCTGGGTGGTATTAACGGCGGCACGATCGATACGAAGTTACTTCCGGCAAAGTACGAAATAGATTATGTACGTGTTTATCAAAAACCGAAGTCTGAAGTCTTTTCTGACTTTCGACCCGGCGCAACATGGAAAGATCAGTCCGGTGATGTGATCAATGCACATGGAGGCGGAATCCTTTATCAAAACGGAAGGTATTATTGGTACGGTGAGAAACGTGGGGGAAGCACATCGCAGGGGGTCAATGTCTATTCCTCAGATGATCTATACAATTGGAGGTTTGAAAGACTGGCGCTGACTCCGAGTGCTGATTCGACGAGTGATATTGCATGGGGGTGCATCATCGAAAGACCAAAAGTCATCTATCATCATAAGCTAAAGAAGTATGTTATGTGGTTCCACCTCGAGTTAAAAGGACAAGGCTATGTAGCAGCTAGGGCTGCAGTTGCTGTCAGTGATTCGCCCGTTGGCCCATTTCATTTTGTCCACAGCTTTCGGCCCAATAATAATATGTCCCGGGATATGGGGTTATTTGTGGATACGGACGGTAAAGCTTATCAAGTCTATTCATCAGACGAAAATTATGCCCTACGTATGGTTCAATTGACCGATGATTACCTCCATGTAACCTCCAAAGATTCCTTATTATTCCGAAATCATAGAGAAGCTCCTGCTTTATTTAAGTATAGAAACAACTATTATTTGGTTACCAGTGGATGTACCGGTTGGGCTCCAAACCGTGCAGAGCTCCACGGAGCAACAAACCTTTTTGGACCCTGGAAGTCTCTCGGGGATCCCATGGTTGGTGCTAACTCGGCGTTCACTTTTGGGGGGCAGTCTACATTTATACTCCCTGTTGCAGGAAAAAAGGATGCTTTTATTTTCATGGCCGACCGTTGGAATCCCAGGAACCTTACGGACAGTAGGTATATTTGGTTACCCATCGACCTAGTAAACGACAAAACACAAATAAACTGGAGAGATAAGTGGGATCTGACTCATTTTTCAAATAATTCATAATAACTGCAAATGCAATTACTGAACAGATTAGTACTCCTAGTGCTGAATAGCCTCGTGCTCCAGGCTGACCTGTATGCACAGTCGAGTGTGACATTAACACGTGATGACAATAATCTACATCGACAAGATACTGTTATCCGAAAAGGGATTCCTTGGCTGGATGAAACTATAACCGAAGAAAATCGGCTCCCTATGCACACTGATTTTGTCACCTTTCGAAATGCATCCGAAATTATCAACAATGATTGGCGCGAATCTTCAGCCTATTTAAGCTTGAATGGCTCATGGAAATTTAAATGGGCAAACAGTCCTTCACAATTGCCAGCTCACTTCGAGGCATTGAACCATGATGACCATAATTGGGACAATTTTCAGGTGCCTGCTAACTGGGAACTTAATGGATACGGTTTTCCGATGTATACAACTTCGGGTTTTGAGTTCACTTATCTGATTGGAAAACCAAATCCACCTGTAGTACCAATGGAATTTAATCCAACAGCTGTGTATCGACGTAAAGTGATACTAGCCGATGACTGGCAGGAAAAGCCCGTTATTCTACATATTGGGGCGGCCAAGTCAAATTTATCTGTTTGGGTGAACGGTGAATACGTTGGCTATGGAGAAGATAGCAAATTACCTTCCGAATTTGACATTACAAAATACTTAAAAAGAGGAGAAAATCTGATTACGATGCGCGTGATGCGATGGGGAGTAGCAAATTATCTGGAAGATCAAGATATGTGGCGTTTGAGTGGTGTGACGCGCGACTGCTACCTGATAATGCGCGAATCGGTACACCTGAACGATATTCAATTGTCCCCCACGCTTAATGATTCATTTGACAACGGCGTATTGAACACCAAGCTAATCTTAAATAAGATTAGCCAGGAAGATTTGACTGCGGAGATTATACTGACTAGGAATGAACAGCTTGTAGCAAGTGAATCTGTGAAAATATCGGGTAAAGAAGCGTGTGCGGGACTGGCCGTGGACAGACCGGCACTTTGGTCTGCAGAAGCCCCGAATTTATACCAGGTAATTATCCGGTTGAAAGACAGCCGCGGAAGAGTGGTTGAAGTTATAACCCAGCGCGTAGGTTTTCGCAAGATAGAGATTAAAAATGGTCAATTGCTTGTCAATGGTCAGGCAGTACTTATTAAAGGGATAAATAGACATGAAACAGACCCAGTCACTGGACATGTGATCTCAAAAGAAAACATGTTGCGAGATGTGCGGTTAATGAAAAAATTCAATATTAATGCTGTCCGTACGAGCCATTATCCCAATGCAACGTATTGGTTACAGCTTTGTGATCAATACGGACTTTACGTTATCGATGAGGCCAATATAGAGTCCCATGGTATGGGGTATGACCTGTCCTATACCATGGCGAATAGGCCGACATGGGAAAAGGCTCATGTCGAACGAGTTGAACGCCTTATCCAGCGCGACCGCAATCATCCTAGTGTGATCATTTGGAGCATGGGAAATGAAGCCGGGAATGGGTACAACTTTTATCGGGCATATCTTCGCATGAAAGAATTGGACCAAAGCCGTCCTGTACAGTACGAAAGGGCTGTGAACAATTATGGCGAAATGCGATTTGATTGGAATACGGATCTGATCGTTCCGATGTATGCAAGTCCGTCGGCTATGAAGAATTATGCGATGAAGAATCCTAAACCCCAGCGGCCTTTCATTCAATGCGAATATGCTCATGCCATGGGGAATTCATTGGGTAACTTCAAGGAATATTGGGATATTATTCGAGCAAATAAAGGAATATTCCAGGGAGGCTTTATCTGGGATTTTGTGGACCAGTGTTTTGTTAAAATAAACAATAAAGGCGATACTGTGTATACTTACGGTGGTGACTATGAACCCAAAGAAGCCATCACAGACTGGAATTATGCATCCAAGGGGATTTTTTATGCCGATAGAACCCCTTATCCCCATGCTTGGGAAATGAAGAAAGTTTACCAAGATATTCACAGTAGCTTATTGGGCGACCAACGTATAAAGATTTACAATGAACGCTTTTTCACCGGATTGGAAAATGTTGAACTCCAATGGGACCTTATTGTAAACGGAAAGAAAGTCCAGTCTGGTCTGGTCAAGAGCCTGCATGTTTCTCCGCAGCAGTTTACCTCGTTGGCTATTCCTTATCAGACAGCTACTCAAGGTGAGAAATTTCTAAATTTGACATATCGATTGAAAGAAGCGGAACCATTGCTTCCCAAAGGACATATTGTCGCGACTGAGCAGTTGTCTTTAGGAGGAGTTTTCAAACCGAATACGACCATTTTAGCTAAAGGGAATATCAAAGCAGAGCAAAGAGATGGAAATCTTGTTATTGAGGGAAACCAGCTGCTGATCAAGTTTGATCTTAAATCTGGATGGCTGACACATTATAACTATAAGGGGCAGAATTTTACCGATGAACAAGCTTTTTTTAAGGCTAATTTCTGGCGGGCTCCGAATGACAATGATTTTGGTGCAAATACACCTGAAAAGCTAAAATCCTGGAAACAGGTTACAGATGCGATTGAATTGGAAAAAATTTCATCAGAACTTGTTGGTAATCTAGTTTGCGTTTGCGCTACGTATAAGATGCCACAGGTATTTGGTTTATTGGAGATGAAATATTGCGTGAATCAATCGGGTGAAATGCGCGTTTCCCAAATATTCAAGGCTGACACGACCCAGAAGGTGGCCTTTCTGCCACGTTTTGGTATGCAATGGATCATGCCTGCCGGATTTGAAGACTTGGTTTATTACGGAAGGGGCCCGCAGGAGAATTATATTGACCGAAATTTTTCCTCACATGTAGGACTATATAAACAAACTGTAGAACAACAGTATTTTCCATATGTTATGCCACAGGAGACGGGTAACAAGACCGATGTCAGATGGGCGGAAATAAAGAATAAGCGAGGTCGTGGACTGCTTGTTACTGCAGACTCGACTTTTAGTATTAGCGCTTTGCATTATTTTGACAGCGATTTGGATGATGGCCCAAAAAGACAACAGCGTCATGCGGCCGATCTGGTCAAAAGGAAGCAAACACAGCTCAACATAGACCTCAGGCAGATGGGCGTTGGCGGAATAAACAGTTGGGGAGCGTGGCCACTTTCTGAATATACATTGCCCTATAAGGATTATTCCTTTTCTTTTGTGATAAAACCCATAGAGTAATTTCTTTATTTTACTCTATGCCTCATATGCGAGAGTATTTGCGCAGATAGGTTTTGGAAAGGCTATTCAGATCAATAGAAACTGGTCGTTTCATTTGGGCGATTTAAAATACATGAGGCAAGTTGATATTTTATTTCATTAGCCTTCCTCGTGTAATTTTTAGGAGGTGGTTTACTGCAACGTATTACTATGTTTAAGATAAATGTTATTTTCGTATAAACGAAAGAAATATGAGTATAGCATTGATACTGAATAGCGGCCGGGCCGAAGAATGGAAGCTCGAAATCAATAAGCATTTACCTGAAACAAGAGTCGAGATCTATCCGGATATCCAAAACTATGATGAGGTCGAGTTTGCGCTTTGCTGGAAGCCTGAGGCAGGTTATTATGCTCATTTTCCTAATTTAAAAGTTATCCAATCTGGAGGAGCCGGAATAGATCATTTATTCCCGAAATCTATACCATCACATATTCATACCTGTAGGATTGTAGATCCAATGCTAAAAAGCGATATGTTTGAACATGTTTTGACCTGTGTGATGCATTCGATGAAGAATTTTTCGGCTTATGCTAGAGAACAGAGAAAAAAACATTGGCATCCCCTAGTGTATAAATCCATTGGTCAAACGTATATAACGGTTTTAGGATTAGGTGAAATAGGAGGGTATGTTGCCGAAAGATTGGTTGAGCTAGGTTTCAAGGTCAATGGTTGGTCCAATTCTCCAAAAAATATACAGGGAGTCATTTCTTTTACAGGTATTGAGGGCCTTAGCTCAGCAGTTGAGCAGACGGATTTTATTGTGAATGTTTTACCATTGACTGATGCCACCAGCGGAATTTTGAATCATCAGTTTTTCTCCTTATGTCCGAAGGGAACTGTTTTACTTAACGTTGGTAGGGGCGACCATCTTGTGGATGACGATTTAATAGAAGCGATAGACAAAGGACAGATTGCCGATGCTTACCTCGATGTGTTTCAACAAGAACCATTACCCCAAGAGCATCCATTCTGGAATTGCAGCTCTATTTTTATAACACCTCATGTTGCAAGTAGGACAAACATTGGCTCTTCGGTCTTGCAAGTGGTGGATAATTATAGAAGAATGGCTGCTGGGCAACCTTTGCTCAATGAAGTTTCCTTAAAAAAGGGCTATTAAAAACCCTTGCTGCCATAGAGGTTTCACCTCTCCATTTCGTTTATTCACCTTGCCGTAGTGTTGTCTCTACTTTGCGTACGCCCCTCGGAAGATTATTATTTTTGATATGAAGTAGAGGTCCAAATACTGCCATACGCAAATATGCCATAAAATCGAGTGCTTCCACATATTCACCTCTTCCAATTTTTGTTAGCCCATAGTGCATCCAGGTCCAAAATCTGTCTTCGATCCATTGGAAGTCAGGAACCGGAAATTGTGCTTTGGTCGTGTCTCTCACTTTTTGTAAAATATTGTCGATATCTAATAAAATAATAGGATCTTCAATCCTGACGCAAAATTCCTCAAGAGTGATAAACTTAATATCTACGTGTAATAGGGGAGAGTCATATAAACAGATTAACAACTTTTTTCGCCAACATGTTCACCTGTAAAAGCTGATAATAGATTTCGGAAGCGGTTAGCATACTCGACCATCCGTGATCTGTTGGCGTTCAGATCCTCTTCGGTGATGATCACTAAGTCTAGATCAGACCATTTATCAATTTGACTGGTTCGCTAGGAGCCAGAGACTGCTAATCCAATGATATTCCGATCTCTTTTTAAAACCTGAACAACATTTTTTGCAAATGCTTTCTGCATAAATACCTGTTTTGAATACCAATATAATGCTTTTTTGTCTGTGATTATAATACATATGACTTGGAATCCCGCTCAAAATAATGAGATGATAGGAGCTATTATAATCAATAAACATTGAATTTAAGTTTGTTGATCGCCATGCTTTTTTTATATTTAAGTGTCATAAAAACAATTATAATCTATCTATGAAAAATATCTACTTGACCCTTTTCGGATTTTTTTTGTTTATTCATGTGGTTTGGTGTCAGTCATCTATTGCTTATTTAGGTATAAACCAAGGGCTTTCTAATGATCTTGTCACAACAATTTTTCAGGATCGAGACGGTTTTATATGGTTTGGAACATCAAATGGTTTGAATCGTTACGATGGATACGAATTTAAAGTTTTTAAAAATGATCCTTTGTCTAAAAATACACTCTCTGATAACCGTATAACAGCTATTACAGAAAGTAAATTTGCAAATCTGTATGTAGCGACGAAAAGCGGGCTTGTTGTGATCGATCCAAATCGTACCAATTATCAGCAAGTATTGTTACAGTTGCCAGATGGAAACACGCCCATAAATTTTGCAGTTCATCAAGTTGAGCAAGATGGCCGTGGTCAGGTATTTGCACAAGGAGGAGCTAAGGGGCTCTTAAAAATTCAGGAAACAAAAGATTATAATATAGCACAACTTATACCTTTGAAATATGACGGCCAAAGCTTGTCCAATTACCGTGTTAATACGATTTGCAAAGCAGCTGGTGTTGGAATCTGGGCGATAATCGAAAATCTTGGTTTGGCTTATTATGATTCTGAAAAGGATACTTTTTCGCTGACCGAAAAAGGAAACTTTCAATCGGCGGCTATGGTAGCAGATCCGACAGGAAATATTTGGTTTTCCAATAGGGGACAAATTGTTTGTTACAATACAAACGCAAGATCTTTTACATATTACAATTTTGGTCCTTACCGAAAACCTATCGTGAACCTTTATTATGGAAAGGATAAAAAGTTATGGATATGCACGGACGGTATGGGCATTCAGAAACTCGATATCAATACTGGGAAGTTTGGGGATCAAGTAGGATTTGATCAACAGCAATTGACCAGTAAGTCTATTTTTGCAGTACTTGAAGATAAAGATAATCGTATTTGGATCGGAACATTAAGGGGAGGAATCAATATTATAGATCCACTTAGAAGAAGGTTTAAAACATCAAAAATCAATCCCAATAGCCGACTGGTAAATACTTCCGATTTTACTTTATCGTTTGAAGAAGCAGATCAAAATCATATATGGATCGGTACAGATGGCGATGGATTATACAAATGGAATAAGACCAGAGGTGTAATAGAAAATTATCCCTTTTCATCGAATTTAGATCTCAGGCATACTTTTGTTACAGCACTTGTCCAAGATCGGGTTGGATCAACTCTGGATCGGAACCTATGATATGGGTATCTTAAAGTTAAACACGAGAACCGGTGTGACGAAACATTATACCTGTTATTTTCCAAACACCAAATATATTAATAACACCGTATGGCGTCTATTTAAGGATAGAAAGGGAGTTCTTTGGGCTTCCACTCTTAGTGGTGGAAATGTCTATTTTCTAGATAAGGTTACAGATCAATTTAAACCGCTTGATTTGCCGATAAACGATGTGTTAACTTTTTATGAAGACAAGAATAATGTTTTATGGATGGGATCATGGAATTTCTTATTCAAGTTAGATTTGAGGACAATGGAATACAAAAATTACCGCATAGGTACTCCAATCCGTTTTATACAACAAACAGAAAATGGATTTCTTTGGCTTGGTACGGAGGGCGCAGGACTTTTACATCTGAATTTAAGCACCATGAATTATAGGCGTTATACGGAAAAGGATGGGCTTGTCAGCAATACACTATTGAATGCCCTACAGGATACGCAGGGGAATATCTGGATATCATCACTTGATGGACTTTCTAAAATGGATGTGCGAAAAAAAGCATTTCAAAATTTTTACCAATCGGATGGTTTGCAAAGTAATCAGTTTAACTATAACGCAGCAATAAAATTAAGAGATGGTCAATTGATTTTTGGAGGCATTCGTGGCTTCAATATATTCAACCCGCTGGAGATATTCTTTCAGACAAAGTATCCGCCTTTAAAATTCACTGAATTAAGTATTGATAACATCCCTTTTGGTCGGGCTGAAAATCAAAAGGGAGTTTCGTTGAATACTGTTAAAAGCCTCAAAATACCTTATGACAGTGCGACTTTATCTTTTTCGTTTGCCGCGTTGGACTTTACTTTTTCGGATCGGATTAATTATGCTTATTATCTCGAAGGTTGGGATAAGGACTGGAATTATGTCAATAAGCAAAGGGCTGCTTATTATTCAAACCTCAAGGAAGGCAGGTATACATTGCGTATCAAATCGACAAATGCAAATGGAGAATGGAATCAGGATGAACGAACAATTAGCATTCAAATTTTGCCGCCTTGGTATAGAAATACCTGGGCTTATTTAGGATATATGTCGCTCTTAATTGGTGCCATATATCTTTACAATAAATACCGAGAAAATAAGGCATTATTGTTAGTGAAATTGAAAACAGCTGAATTTGAACGGGAAAAGGAACACGAATTAACCGAAGAGAAATTAACATTTTTCACCCATATTGTCCATGAAATTAGGACGCCGTTGACACTAATCGTTAATCCGATTAAAGATATTATCAGCAACACAAAAAAAAATAAGGAAGAATTGGACGAATTGAAATCCATTTATACGCATTCAAAGCGATTATTAAATCTTGCTGACAAACTTCTTTTGTTCAGAAAAACCGACGGGAATTTCGACGAACTTTCTTATACAGTATTTGATGTTGTCTACCTATTTCGAGAGGTTTTTGAATCGTTCAGGCAATTGGCAAATTATAGGAATATTACCTATCTATTTGAATCCGCTATTGAAAGACAGATCATTAAAGCTGATTACCAAAAATTGGAAATTTGTTTTGTTAATTTACTGCAAAACGCACTTAAATATACAGCTGAAGGTGGATCTATATCCGTAAAAATAGATAGTCCGGATCAAGAGTTGAGATTTGATATCATTGACTCGGGACAAGGCCTACCTACTCAGCTGACTGACGAGATATTTAAACCTTTTAAACGGAATTTTAGATTATTTAATAAAAGTGAAGAAGGTTTTGGAATCGGATTATTTTTTGTTAAAAAGTTCATAGCGCTTCATCAGGGTAAATTGGAGTATTCTGCCAACGCAAATGCTGGGGTGACTTTTTCTATAACAATACCGCTTGATGATTTGATGCACGTGGATATGTCATATAAACAACTTGATACACAAAAAACAACTGTTGAATATGCTCCCACTGTTCAAGAAAATGATTTGGGTGAGGTTTTGGGACCATTATCTATAAAAAAGAGGCAAGTTGACGAATTGTATAGTACCATATTACGTGACAAAATACTTGTCGTTGATGATAACGAAGACATGCTCCGTTATATTAGCAATATTTTTTCGGATAAATACCATGTTATAAATGCGGATAGTGCAGAAAGCGCAATGAGTGTGTTAGAGAAGTTAGAACCTTCCATTGTTATAAGTGATGTGATGATGGCGGGTGATTCGGGTATTGACCTCTGCAAACAGATAAAGAATAGTACGCGTCTCAGTCATATCCCCATTATTTTATTGACTGCCAGTTCATCATTTGATGTTAAATTAAAAGGTATTGAAGTAGGAGCTGATGATTATGTAAATAAGCCATTCGATAAAGAACTGCTTCTGACACGCGTTGAAAGTTTAATAGAGAACAAAAATAGACTACATGCTTATTTTTACAGTGAAATCACATTGAAGTCAAATGACTATAAAGTTCCCGTTGCCTTCAAAGATTTTTTGCAACAGGCAATTGAGATTGTCGAAATGCACCTGTTAGATGAAGCTTTTACTGTAAAGACGCTAGCTGAAGCGTTAGGAATGAGCCACTCAAATATGTATAGGCGTATAAAATCGATATCAGGTAAATCCGCTAACGAATTTATACGTTATATTAGGATGCGTCGGGCAGCACAGCTACTCATCGCTAATAAAACGAATATTAATGAGACTGCCTATAGTGTTGGCTTTAAAGATATCAAACACTTCAGGCAGCATTTTGCTAAAATATTCGGATGTTCACCATCTGAGTATCGGAAACGTTATAATCATTTGGGAAAAGCTGGGCAATAGGTAACGGCAATGATTAAATGGCGTGTATGGAAAGAAAAAACAGAAAAATAGTTGCCTGTAATAAAGCAACTATTTTTCTGTTTCGATAAAGAAACCTGTTTTGTGCTATTAAGTTCCGCTGTGGCTGGTCATACCATCTTTTCGCATCGCTTCGATTATTAGACAATTGTAGACGTAGTCCCAGCTTGAGGTAACTTCCGAGTTTTGATTTAAGCCATAGGGCCACCAGTGCATAGTATCGCCATTAATAACCGCAGATTCATCGGTATTGATCGATTTTAGCATCCTGTTAGCGTTGGTCAAACTATACTTACCGTTTACAATAGCTTGCGACCACCAGTTTGTCGTACCGGTTCCAAAAGTATGGTTCATCTCATGCAACATCGTGCGTATATTTTGATAGCTTTCATTAGCGCCAAATCGCATCCATCCCTCATTGTTGGCATCGGCAGTAGGGACTCCTGGATCGTAGTTGAGATAAATATGTTTGGTAGCGGAGGTATATTCATTCGTATACCATAGCGCACTGTCGAGGGCCACTTGCAGCCGTTGATAAGCAGCAAGCTGTTGGGCTGTAGGATTATTCACTTTATTGAATGTGTAGGTTACTTTACCTTTGGCGATCGTACGGAAAGAAATGTCAGGTCCATAACTTACGCCGGTTTCGTTGATTGCATATGCCCGAAGATGGTAGTCTGTACTTGGAGTAAGGTTATGAATACCAATTCGAAACTTGCCCGTACCTTTTGATCCGTTCACAAGCTTATGATCACTTATCAATGGTTTTTCCATAGTTCCCCAACATATTCCTCGTTCGGTAACTGCACCACCACCACTGCTAATAATATTCACATCATAATAAATTATTGATGAGCCGATGATAAAGACTGGATTGGTGCCAAAGGTAACAGATTGTATATCAGCAGTTGTTAATTCCTCTTGCATGCCATAAGAAATGCCACCCTTATTTTTGGCATAAGGCCGAATATAATATGTTTGGGAGGGATTTAATGCGGATAAGGCTACGCTAAATTCACCTGATCCTTTGCTAGAGCTGGCTTCTATAGGATTATTGTCGATTGTAGGATTGGGAGTAATGCTCCAGCAGATACCACGGCTTGTCACTAGAGCCCCGCCTTTGTTGACTACTTTGCCTGTAATCAGAGCCCCAGTCGTTGTGACATTGGAGAAGGCTAATTTCCCCAACTCAGCAAGTGCGATGCCGTCTGTTTTTTCCGGAGGCATCAAAGCACTTATTTCGGCGGGAGTTTTTTTACAGCCTGAAAAACTACAGGCTGTAATCAACAAATAAAAAACTGATTTATTCATGTCTATAGGTTATAATTTTTCGAAAATCATATTACCCGAAACTTTAAAATAGGAGCCATCGGAAGCAGTTCCATTCATGTTTCCAAGAAAGCCCAAGGTTACCGATCCTGCTTCGATTACCGTAAACTCAAGAATGGCCTGGTTTCCCGATATCGTTTTATAGCTGATGGCTGTGTTTAAGTCTGCTTGATCAGGTAGTCTGTTACCTTTTGCGGCGAGAAGATTAACTACCCCCGCACTCCCTTTGTCAATTTTTGAGACAGTAAAACGATATTTGCCGGGCTGAAGGTTGGTGGTTTGGTAAATCTTGCCATTTACTATAGGAGCTAAGTTAGGAGAAGGAGAAGCCCATTGCCACCAGCCAGCTTCCAAAGATAAACAAGCCTTTTTATCCCTGATCTCTATCCCGCCATAGTATTTTACTTCGGAGGTTCTGTAGTTTTTTGCTGCCTCGTTGACCAGCCAATAAGCTGGAGTGCCCCATCGATCGCCGCCCATTTCCAATGTCTCGAAAGGAAAGTTCATATTTTTAAGATACACCTCCTTAGGCAATATATTTGCAGAATAATTTGTGTAGAATGTATCGATACTTAGCGAATCTGGAACAAATAACGTACGGTAACGAAATGGTTTTCCGGGTAAAAAGTTTGCAAGCACACTTTTGCCAAATTTAATGGAGTCCCGCTGGACGACCAATTTTCCTGCTGTATTTGTATATTCAACTTCTGTAAATTGGGCACCACTTGTTAGATCGATACCCCCCCAATTGACCGTCGTTTTCTGATCTCCAGCAAAATAGTCGGCGCTATAGCTTGGTCTATTAATAAGCCCCGAACTGAACCTCTCACCATAAGATACGCCTGTTCTAAACACACTCAACGATTTATTGCCTTGCGCATCAAAGGTAATAAGTTCGAAATTGTGTACGCCCTCACTTATTTTCAATGATAGCTTCAGGGTATCTACTCCTGTAGTCCGATTAATTTTAAGCTCTGTGGAATCTTTTCTATTATCCCAATATATTTTGAGCCGTTCTACTTTCGGATCAGCCATAAATAATCCGGTAATATAAACTCGCTCATTGCCTGAATATATCTTCACTGAATCGATTTTCCCGGTATAGGCTATTTCACCACCTTCTAGGTACTTTTTATAGTCATCACTTTTTGAACAGCAAAGTAAAAAAAGCATGGTTACACTTAGCATGGTTGCTATAAAGATTGTTTTAATATGTTGTATTTTCATAATAGTCTAATTGATAATGAAATAGATCGTATTAACGTGGATCGCCATACACCTGTAATTCGGCGATTGACATAAACGATGACCCCTGCCAATTTTTAATGGTTTTGATCCGGAGATAACGAGCCTTTGGTGCACTCACATCAAAGTCAAAACTTAAACCCGAATTAGCGAGCTGATAATCTTCGTCGGTTTGTTGTCCCATAGGTAATCCAGAAGGTTTTTTACTTTCAAATGTACCCAAGAGTGTCCAGTTATTCCAGCTACCGTCTGATGGTGGATTGTCAGACCCCCACACTTCAAAGAATCGTACATTTCCGCCATAGTAATACATCCGACCATTATTGGTATATTCCGGATAGTCCCAAATGACGATCCTGCTCATTTTGGCCATGATACCGGTATCGAATGTAACCCATTGTGGACCGTTGACGGTGACATCTGTTAAAGAAATATTGGGCCAGTTCCAATTATCCCCGTCCCACATTTTGGATAGGCCTGTGGAGGCATATTGTTGCTTGGTATCCGTAGGCAAGGTAACAGCCGTGTACCGCGATTTTGGTAATGCTGTTTCAAAGAGCGGGGTTAATGTAGTGACAAGTGTATCGGTAAAGTTCATGTATTTGTCCCTGACTGTAATAGCAAATTGTTTGGGATTTGGTTGGAATCCACGAATGGTGCGTGAGATTTGTTTGGCCGAAGTATAGATGTTATCTACTGAAGGTACCCACTCACCGAGTGAATCCACCATAACCATGACCGTCAAATTTTTCTCGGTTTCATTTTCAGCAGTAATCCGGATGCCTCCAAAAGCAGGAATCGCCTCCAAACTTCGAAAAGTAGCCCAGATCGGATTTTCTTGGGGAACTACAGCTACTTCAATAGGGGCAGAACTAATCTCACTTCTATTCACGGCATACAACTTAATCTGATGAGGATTTGTATCTGCAAAACCTTCGACTAGCAGCGTGTTGTTGTAGTAGGAAGATTTTACTTCCATTTCCTTTCCGGATTTTAACTGATAAACCGCTTTGATATACAACAGATCCTGATCCTTCGGTAGGGTATATGTAATTCTTGCCGCGCCAGGTAAATTTTCTACCTTGATATTGCTGACTTGTCCTGGTGCGTTACTGTTGATGACTGGTGCAACCTGGATTTCTTCTTTACAACTATGGAATAGGATGCAGATGAAAAATATGGACTGCATCAGTTTTCTATTTATATTCATTTTCTAATGACTTTAAGGGTAAATTAAATGGACTACCAACCTATATTTTGAATC
Source organism: Sphingobacterium athyrii (assembly GCF_003071065.1). Taxonomy (GTDB): domain Bacteria; phylum Bacteroidota; class Bacteroidia; order Sphingobacteriales; family Sphingobacteriaceae; genus Sphingobacterium; species Sphingobacterium athyrii. Next base: position 307,483 of record NZ_QCXX01000009.1, read on the forward strand.
AATGAAGGATTTACAGTTAATTCGCCTTGGGCTATGGGCCAGAAATAATCTCTGGGAGCCACAAACGTTTGTTGAAATAGTGTCCTTACCTGATAGTAGTCGTTGCTGACCTCTTGGTTTACGCTCCAACCGGTGATATTCTGATTGAAATATCTAACCGCTAATTTCCAGCGTCTCAAATCCCAATAACGTTTTCCCTCAAAGGCTAATTCGATCATTCGTTCACGTTGAATGATCTCACGAAGGCCATCTTTGGTAGTAGGTTTGTCAGGGTTTGAAGAAAACTGGCTCCAAGAAGATAGGACTCCAGGGATTCCGGCACGCTCACGTATACGGTCTAAATATGTATAGACCTCACTTGAGGGACCGTTTGCTTCATTTAATGCTTCAGCATATATCAAATAAATATCACTTAATCGTGTGTTTGGCCAAGGATAATATTTATAGCTGACACCATTGCTGCTAAATGCCTGTTCCCAATTGACTAGTTTTTTAAGAAAATATCCCGTTTCATTAATCCAACCATGGTTATTTGCTCCGGCAGGTTGATTTAATTTCGCCTGCACATAATAGGTGTCTTCGTCCGACAAGCTTTTGGTATCAAATTTAAACCAGATCCCGCCATCAAAACCTAGATCAGCATAAAAACGCGGCTCTCGGTCAAAATTTAGACGCGCCGTTGTATATCCCTCCTTAATGTAATAACGATCTGCTGCCGTCGCCACACGTAGGCTTGATTTGTCGTTAAAGTCCAAGGTTTTGTCTTCATTGATAGGTACGCCATTTTTTGTATAAAACATTTCTGCTATTTTCAGGGGCGCACTCAAATGCTGTCTTGCAGTTCCTACTACCGCCTCTGGCGTTAATAAAGGCATTGCATCCCGTTGTATATTCCATGCCTGATGATTGGGATTTGCCCATATATGTTCGGAAGACCAGCGTTCATTGAATCCTAGATTGATACCAAGTACCTTGGCTGTCACGTCGCTCATTTTAAACTGTCCATATTCTGCTTTATTGAAGGGGAAAAATCGTATGCCTGCAGCATCAGCAGTTTCAATGGCAACTTTGGCTGCTTCAGCGGCTCTAGTCCATTTTGAAGCATCATAAGACGGTTTAAATAGTTGTTCACCTTTTGTATTGCGCATGGACTGGTAATCTGCATTTCCATTGAACAGTGGGCTCGCAGCTGTCAACAATACCTCTGCCTTGATCGCCTGGATAATTGGTTTGGTCACTCGTCCTAGTTCCGCTGTTTGGTTGGGAATAACCAATGGAACAGCCTTCTGTGCCGCAGAGTCAAGTAAAGTGACGATGTAATTGACGACCTCGTCGACTGGGCGTTGTTCCACCCGGACAGCGGACTGGTTTGCATCAAGTGATATATTTTTTTCGACAATAGGAATTGGACCATATTGGCGGAATAATAGATAATGGTAATATGCTTTTAAAAACAATACTTCGCCTATCCATCTCGAGCGGTCATCGCTAGATAGATCAGGTACTTTGGATAGATCAGCTACGTTTTCTAAAAAGATATTACAATCTCGAATTGCAATCCATAAGCCACTTCTCCAGGAGTCTACCAGTGGTTGATTGACATTTTGCCCACCTCGTGCTATACGCCAGTTATTGGCCGGATAAATTTCACGCTGTGCAACTGGGAGCCATACTTCGTCGCCTGCAAGAAAACCAATATTGCTTTGTGCGTCCGAATTATTAGGCAGCCATGAGTAGCAGGTAAATAGAAATTTTTCTGCTTCATTACGCAAGGAAAATGCGTTGTCGATCGTCGCAACGTTATCTGGAACGACATCGATATAATCTTTACAGGCAGAAACTCCAAAAGCACTAAACAAAATGTATGCAATATAGGTTGCTGTCTTTTTCATATTTTTATTTTTCATTATTTCTTATGTGTGATAAACATTAAAAGCTCAGTTGTAAACCAATGTTATATACGGCCTGAATCGGATATCCGATTCCTTTTCCGCCCATTTCGACATCCCACATCTTGAATGAACTCAATGCAAATAAATTCATACCGTTGGCATATATCCGTAAATTTTTTGCTTTAAGACGTTTCATTAAGCTATCTTTAAAGGTATAGCCCATTTCCACCGTTTTCAACCGTAGAAAAGCACCATTGCGCATCCACCATGTGCTTCGCTGATTATTGTTGTCAATGACATTCTCACTCAGTCGTGGCCAAAAGGCATATAGGTTTCGGTTTTCTTCGCTCCAATAACTATCAGCAATAGCTTGCAAAAGACCATTTTGGGAACCACCATTTAAGTAGAAAGGGGAAATATTTTCAGGATTGATAAAAAACGAAGACCTTGCAGATCCTTGGAAGTAGAAGCTGAAATCCAAGCCCTTTCCACCTATCGTACCACCAAAACCATAGATCAATTCGGGGGTTGTTGGATATCCTATTGCGACACGGTCTAGATCTGTAATCTGTCCGTCGCCATTGATGTCACGGTATTTGATGTCCCCACCTAGGTAGTCTAATCCCGGTTTTCCAAACTGGACTGGTGAATTCAATACTTCCTGATCATCTACAAACAATCGTTCAGCGATATAGCCAAATTCTTGTGATGCGGAAGTTCCTACGGTATATCGACTTGCTTCTTTATAGGCAGGTTCGTCGACAATTAGTTTTTTACTTACTGCATAAGTCATTGTACCACGACCTTGAATGTACCAGCTGTCTCCAAAATTTTTATTGTAGTTTAGCGTTACATCCACACCTTTACTTTCAGCTTTGTTGGTATTGGCAACGATTGCAGCTCTGAGTCCCATGGTACTGGGGATATAAGATCGTCCGGTGAGGATATTGCTCCGGATTTGTTTGTATACATCTACATTTAATTCAAGTTCTTTAAAGAGTCCCAGTTCCAGCCCAAGGTTTGTCTGACGTGATCTTTCCCATGTGATATCTTGGTTTGCATAGCGGCGTATAGAGATCGTTGGCCTACTATAGCCCGAAAGCTCACCAAAAGCTATCGGAAATGCATTCATATCCACATCCGATAAATAGAAAAAGCGATCTTGTGAACGACCGATTTGATCGTTACCAGCAAACCCATGTGTGGCACGAATCTTTAGTTTTGAAATAATATCTCTTACAGGTTCCAAAAAAGATTCATTGGATATATTATAGCTAAGCCCGAATGACGGAAAAAAACCTAAGCGGCGATTTTTCGCGAACCTTTCGGAGCCATTATAGCCAAAGTTGAATTCGGCAATATATCTGTCATCATAATTGTAGGAAAATCGCCCCGACAGACCAACATTGCGTGAAGGGAGCGACGACTGGAGGTTTCCAGCATTTCCACTCAATGAATTTTGAACCAGCCCGATCACCGTGGCCCCCACGTTGTGCTTACCAAATCCATGGTTATAATTGGCGATCGCATGAGCATAAAACATAGAGTTTACTTCTTTTGCAGATTCTGAATAATCTAGGTATTCTGTACCAACTGTTCCTATCGAGCCTAAAGAACCATCATTCATGACACGAATATTCAAATCTCCACTAGCATCCGCCGATGCGGTATAATAAAATGGATTGTACTTACGACTTACTTCAAAATAAGCATAACGTTTGACGTAGGTCATTGCCGTCAGACTCAGCCCGGGAATCAAGGCATTCAGGTTTTGGTTGATTTGAATCTGGGGCATGATCGTAGACGTATTGAATTCCTGGTAGCCACGCACCATTTCTGCGTAGGGGTTTACAAATAGTCCCCCATTTCTATTTAAAGCATTACCAAATAAGGGATGATTCATATAGGGCATATAGGATGAGGGATAAATAGCCGGAAACATCACTGGGTTTGACCAGATAGCACGCCTGAATGTCGCCGCCCCTCCATTGATACGGCTCCCATTTTCATCTGTACTACCAATAGGTCCGTTATAGTCATCAAACTGTGCATATACACGTACAATACCTACCGTCGTAGGGGTAAAGTTAATGTCGAGATTGGAGCGAACAGAGTAATTTTTTAATTTGATATTATTGTTGAAATTGTTGATTCCATTCATTTTTAGAATACCATTATCGATATTATAGGTACCGGATAGGTAGTATTTTGCTTTAGCACCACCGCCGCTGATATTCAGGTTGTTTCGCTGATTGATCGTGTAATCTTTAATAAGTTGGTCGATCCAATTGTTATTGGGATAGAGTAGTGGATTGTCACCGGCTCTGGTATGGTCAATTTTAGTCTGCCAGTAAGGAAGTCCTTGTCCGCTAGCAGCATCAGCCGGCCTGGTCAGATAAGCTTCATTTGCCATTTCCATATAACGGATATTATCTGCAAACTTAAAATTTCTAGTATTTGTTGAAATATTACTTTCCGTACGGAATTCAAATTTTGTAGCACCTTCCTTACCCAGTTTTGTCGTGATCAGCACTACACCATTCGCCCCTCGTGCACCATACATTGCAGCTGCATTGGCATCACGAAGCACTGAAAAACTAGCAATATCGTCAGGCTGCAAACGGGCCATATCCGTAGGTGAGGATTCGATATTGTCAATAAGGATCAGCGGATCTTGTTTTCCTGTGCCAAAACTTCCAAGTCCCCTGATAAAGAAATTTGCATTGTCCGACCCGGGTTCGCCACTACGTTGAAAAGCAATCATACCAGCCACCCTTCCAGCGAGCATGGTTGTAAGGTTACTGGTTGGGCCCTTTAATTCCTTGGGGTTGATGGTAGTTACAGCTCCTACCATGGAGGTCCTTTTCTCACGTTGTCCAAAACCAGTCACTACGACATCATCGATAACGTTTTCGTTGAGCTTGATTTCAGTGTCTAGGATAATAGTGTTGTTGGCTTCTGTTTTTTTTCCGACCAAGGAAATTTCTTGGCGTGCATAGCCAACACTACTAAATATCAGCGTTGCTGTTTTGTTGGCAGTAAGTGCATATTTTCCGTTACCATCTGTAGACACACGCAAGTTACTTCCTGAGACGCTAACAGTGACCCCCGATACAGCCTTCCCATCACTTGCTGAGTAAACCTTTCCTTCTACACGAACTTGTTGGGCCAAAGTTGCGCAACAAGTTGCCGTCATCAGAAATATAAAAATTTCTAGACGAGATTTAATCTTCTTCCATCTTTTCATTAATAAGAGTTTTGGTTATAAATTGAGTTATGTTGATTACAATTATCGACACAATCAATTAGATAATTCGAGGGGATTTAAAGCAAAATAAGGGGGTGAAATAGTCACCAAAGTCCTCTAGGGAATTTCATTGAAGCTGTTTTAATCAAAAATATTGCTTCTAAAAATTGGGTAATGATCAAGAAGTTAGTTAAGTACAACTCTTCACTTAAGAGATGAATAATTCGGATTCGGTGTCTTCACAACAGCAGATCTCGTGACTTTGGTGCGCAAAAGTAATGCCGGGTAATTATTCAAGTCAATTCTCGTAAATGAAATCCAATAGCTAGTGCTAGATGTTACTTTCCTGTTGCCTTTTGTCTTTATTATTTTGTATTTTCAATTGTTTGACGACAGATGGCGGTTGTTTTTGTAACTTCATCATCAATTTGGGTAAATGGTATTTACCGCATTGAGTTAACTCATACAAATAAACTCCTGTTTTGAGGTTAATTTATCCAAAACCAAGCGATCGTTAAACCACTCGCGAACCGCTCTAACCTTACCTCGCTAACAAGTACTTATTTTAGTAGGTCTTATCTTTTCTATCTTATTTTCTTACGTATACAAGCAGCTTGCGAAGAGTGCATTGTACGCGTGCGAACAAAATGTTTCTAAACTGTTCGAATCCGCACATCTCCTTTTTCAGAAAAATCCTTGAAAAAGCCATTATTCGACCTAGAAGCCATAAATGGACTTATTTCGGCTCATGGTATAGTATTTGGCATGCAGGTGATAAAACGTTTCAAAGATCATTGGCCTAAAGTCCATAGGTTACATGCATATTAGATAGGAGTTTTGAATTAAGAGGTAAGAACAATATAACTAACAAAATAAAGACATTATGAAAGCATTCGTAAAGGCACTTGTGGCAGCAACCTTAATCGCCATATCTGCATGGGCTATGGCAGCAGAAGGACCTGGCTCTAGATCAAAGAAAGAAAGCGTAAATCTTTCCACAGCAGATTTCGCCCTTGATCACTATGTTGCGGTAACGACGAAGGGTGAATCAGCGGGCGTAGAGCAGTTGTTTGCCGGAGATTTTAGTCAAAAGATACAGGCCTCCAGTGTATTGACCTACGGGCGTAATGCAGTGATTCGATCATTGAAAAATCAAAATGGAGAAATTCTTAACTGCAAAGTGAATATCAAGATCGTCGAAAAATCGGCAGATTATATGATTGCAAAAATTACACTGAAATTTGAACACTTTAGCATGACTGACCTTGCGACCTTTGCCTACGAGAATGACAGTTGGAAGGTTTTCAAATCAATTCATTCATATAAATAAGAGCCATCCCTTACAGATATATAAGCTGTTTAGCCACGTCGTGAGATGTGGCTTCTATTTTTATTGTCGAGCTTTGTCTTCTTCAAGCCTAAGTATAAAATCTAAATATGTCTTTTTCTTTGAGAAATAGATATCATCCAGTAATCTTTTATATTCAGCAATCGCTTGGAGCAAAATTTGCAGGTTTTCCTCTTTGTATTGATCTACATTAAAGTACAACAAGTCGGTATTGATGTATTTATTGAGTGTTGACAATAAGGCTGTGTCCATTGGGGGCTGTATGTTTTCCTGTAGTGATAATAGCTCGGATAATCTCTTTTTGAAAGATACTTCCCTTCTTTTGAGATCGCTCACTCTAGCTTCAATTTCTCCAAATGGCAGAGTCTGAAAGAAAAATGCCGTGTTTTCGTTCATATCATCGTACATGGTTTGAGATTCATCAAATGTTTTGTGAAAAGCTGCAAAATCGTAATATTTCTGATCAAATTCTTCCTTACGATCCTGTACGATGGATAGTTGTAGAAAGTAATGATGTATTTGATAATTATAGCTATCTACCTGACGCGTTATATCCTGGATGTCATTCTCAATTTTTAGCAAGAGTTCATCGGCATCGATATCCCGATATTTTTTTCCATCATAATCGAAGGTTTTTAATTTGATGTCCCCCTTTTGTATGGCTTCCACGATATGTTTATCACTTTTTAGACCGTTGAGTTCATAGAATGACTCAATTTTACGATCTGCAAACAATTCCTCAAATGTCAGCTCTTCATGTTCATCAGCAGTAGCTAAGTCTCCCTTTAGAAGAGGATTGTTGTAATCATAGAAATCGTTAAATTTTGCATTGATTGTATATCTGTTGATCTGAGTTTCAAGATTATCTTTGAATTCACTAAGGTTCAAAGTTGCCGGTACCTGCTGATATTGAATATGCGAAAATAACTTCTCAGAAATTTGATCAGCTATTGCAGCACCATTTGAAAGTAAAGCAATAGCAGGTTCATTGGAAACATCGTTTTTTATGATATCAAGTTTCCACAAGGCTTTCACGCGTTCTTCATCGGTCGGATGGGAAGCCCATTGGTTTTCGAGATTCAATTTTGATTTATCATATTTTTTTAATGTTGCTAATTCGATCTGTGGGAAACCTCCCTGAACTCGATACCTAGATCTTTCCGCAAGAAGAAGCATCACGCAATTCTGTTCGTGATAAATATTGTTGCTCCGGATATTTTCGCTGATTTTTCCTTCGTAAAAATTGAAAATATAATTTAAAGCATGATTTGCAAAACCCAGACGCAGCAATGAGTCTGCCAAGGCTTTAGAACCTGCAACGTGAGCTGCAATTTCATCCGCATGAAATTCCATTTCCCGAGACAATGCCAGATAATTTAGGTTAACATATTTATACAAGTATTTCAGGATGTTTTGAATCTGTTGGATGATAAAGACCGATATGCCGATAAAAATAGCCGAATAGCCACTTACACTTCCCCATTTTTCAAAAGTATTATCCAGCGATTCATTTTTGTAAAGCATATTGTAGATAATTTGATTGACATGATAAACATAACTGCCAACTTTCATACTTTTCTGTGAAAAATGTCCGAATTCATGTGCAAGAATAGCTTTTAATTCCTGTTGAGTTACAGCATTGATCAATCCTACACCAATCTGTAGATTCTTTCTTATAGGAAGAAACATGCTCCAAAAGCTGGAATCATAAAATACTGAAGCATTCACATCGTGAGATAGAAATACTTTTTTTGGGAAGCTGGTGTCGACTTCGCTAACAATCTGATGGATCAACAAAAATAGTTCAGGTTCATCATGCTCGGTAATTTCGGTGAGATGATCGGTATCTACTTTTGTCGAAGCAAATATGAATTTTATAAGAAAAAATAAGACGGTAAGACCGGAGGCGAACAAACCTATACAGGCAATAGCTGTTAAGAACATCGGTTTGGAGGTAAAGATTAATAAACCTAAAAGGGTAAAACCAATTGTTATTCCTATTGCAAATAAGAGCAGGAAAATATAGGTAAAAGCAAAAACGAAAATAGATAGGATTGTTTTGCGTGCATGTTTTTTAAAACTTGCTGATACTAGTACTTTCATAAAACGGTTAACAGTGATAATTTTTGTTAAATGACTGATATAAAAATAAAAAATATATCCATTTATTCCTAGTGACCCTTCAACAGCAGACTTCGCTTTAGAGTATTACATTGCAGCAACTATCTAGGGAGAGTCGTTAGGTGTAGAACAACTTTTTGCCGAAGATTTCAGCCAAAAGGTTCAAGCTTCCAATGCAAAGACCAACAGCTGTGAAGCGGTTGTTAAATACTTGGAAAAAACAAAAGGGTAAACGCTTGGATTGCAGAGTAAATGCCAATATTATCAAAGAGTCAACTTACTATATGGTAGCCAAGGTGACAATGAAGTTTGAAAACTTTACAAAAACTGATCTAGAGACTTTGACGCGAGAAGGCGATAGCTGGAAAGTATCCAGTTCAGTCAACGTTTATAAGTAAGAGCCATCTCAAGTAAATATATATGCAGTAGAGCCACATTGAAAGATGTGGCTTTTATTTTTACTGAGAAATTAGAAAAGGTCATTATATTGTTGTTATACAAAATGTATTGGCTGTTCGTGTGAGACGAGATGTGGCTAGGTAAACAGATCGTTATACCGTAAAAAAGGAATTGTCCACACGATTTTATTCTCAGGAGTCTGAACAGTACTTAAGGCCGCTATTTCGAGCCTGGATAAAACAAAAGGATAGACGAAGGAGGATTAAGTCGATACGATTTAAATTCTTGACTATGGCTATTAGTAAACAATGCATTGGGATAGATATCTCAAAAGCGACATTCACAGCATGTCTGTGTCAGTGTTCAGATGATGGAGAATTAGTGTTCTCCAAGACAGTGGATTTCAGTAATGATAGCAAAGGGTTCAACCAGTTTCTGCGTTGGGCCAAAGGAGTCATTGCGAAAGATGCAGCACTTGTTTTTTTGATGGAGGCTACCGGTGTGTATTATGAGAACCTTGCCCACCATCTGCATAAGATTAAGAAAAGGGTTCATGTTGTTCTTCCCAATACGTCAAAGCACTATTTTTCGAGCCTCAATATCAAGACCAAAACGGATGCTGTTGATGCACGGATCCTGAGTCAATTCGGTGTAGAAAGGATCCATAAAGCATGGAGTCCTCCTCCACCAGTCTTATTGCAGCTGAGAAATCTGACCAGATACCATGTCCAGCTACAGGAGCAGAAAACGGCATTAGGTAACATCAAACATAGTAAGGACTGTTCGCATGCTATCCAGATCTTTATACTAAAAAGCAATAAAAAACTTATTTCTGAGATAGATAAGGAGATTGGCAGATGCATCGGGGAAATCAACAGGCTGGTAAAGTCAGACCTGGGGCTCCATAAAAAAATAGAGAAGCTTGCAACAATAAAGGGGATTGGAATGATCACCATGGTTACCATTCTTGCCGAAACAATGGGGTTTGAACAGTTCGGTAGCGCCAAACAACTTGTCAGCTATGCTGGATACGATGTTGTTCAGCGGGAATCTGGGACATCTGTAAAAGGAAAAACCAGGATCTCGAAAAAGGGGAACAGGTATATCAGGAATGCGCTGTATTTTCCGGCTATGGTAGCTTGTAGGCATAATTCTGTGCTAAAGGAAGCTTACACGAGAATCATCCAGAAAAAGCCGTCAAAAATGGTCGGACAGGTTGCCGTACAGAGAAAATTATTAATCTTAATGTATACACTTTGGAAAAATGATACCGTGTTTATAGAAAATTATAAAGTAAGTAGTCCCGATCCGAAAACCGAGACTACACTAGATAGTTCAGAAGCTGAACTTCTTTAGAATACAAAAATACTTTTTTGTCTAAATATTTGGAATTTAAAACAGTACCTTTTATTTTTATTGCATCGACTTCATTCAAGCAGTGAATATTGATCGAGTACAATACGCTTATCCGCTTGGCAGTGTAACCTTATACTTTCCAGTTATATATAGCTGAATTAGGCCGGCAATTTTCATTAAAGCCTTTTCCTAAAAACTTAAAAATTATAGTCTATTCCAAAGCTTATGTACCGGGGCAAGAGCCGGTATTCGGTGGTGGAACGCGAAATGTCTGTGAGCATGGCGTTTCTGAAAGAGCGGGTGTTAAAAATGTTTTTGGCTGTTATGTCAAAGCGGGTCTTGTATCTTTTGAGGTCGTAAAATACTGAAAAGTCCGAAAAATAATAAGTTTGTTTTTTTTGTTGGGGCATGGACCCAAAACGATAAGATTCGTTCTTGAGGCTCAACTGCAGATTTTCGCCAAAGCGCAAAAATAGATTTAAAAAAGCTTGGCTATTTGTCAAGGTATTTTTCTCACCTTCCATTCGGTAGTTGTTGGTTTGTAGGCTATATCCTGTATACATATTGAAGCAGGATTTCCACGAACTTCTGAACAAAAGCCCATAGTCGTATCTGTTTGTACGGATTTTCCTACGGCCCAAGCCGACGACCACGTTTTCATAATCAACTGTATTGAAGCCCACATCCAACTTTAAATTTCCATTTAGAGATTTTACAAAATAGTTCAGCTCGGCCTTAGCATAGGTCAGCGTTTTGTCTTTGAGTAAGCGCTGTTGCACGAGGTTAAAATTGGGGTTGAGGTCGCTTTCCGTTCCAATATAGTCAAACAGGATCTGATGCCCGATCCAGAGGTTGGTAAAAAACCGGTCGCTCATATTACCGTAGGTGTATTGAAGCGTTCCGCCCGAACTGCTCAAGGTTGCCATGTTATCCATTCCTTTAATAAAATTGCGCACGCCCGTGGTGTAATAGTTGGGTATCAGGTCAGTAAGTTTGGTGTTCTGCTGTTGAAAAAACAAATCAGTTTCCAGCCGTCCTTTGTGGTGTATGGCCCATTTTCCTGATAGGCCGGGCGAAAGTTGCAGATTGCTTTTGTGTTTTTGTTCCTCAAAATTAATCAGCCGGCTGTCTGCCAGGCCTAATTGCAGGCGGGGAGTTATTTCCCAGCTGCGGTGCTTAACCGTGTATTTAGAAATAATGTTAGTCTGAAACAAACGGAGGGTCATTTCATTGGCAAATTTTGGTGGATACACTACCGTTTTGTACTCCGCTTCGGGGTCGGGCAGTAGCCGAAACAGGGTGTTGAGCTCTTGATTTTGATAGGTTGAGCTCAATCCCAGCTCGAAGAAATTGCCGTTTTGTTGCCGGCTTACATAATGCGTAGTAGCCCCCAGATAGCGCAGATTGTTGTCTATATGCTGTTGCACCTCGTTCACCGAGTTAGATCCGAAGAGGTCTTCGTAATAATATTGATTGATACTGTAATCAACCGGCGACTGCTGGTCGATGAAGCGGACGGAGCTGACCAGCGCTTTGCGCTCCGATAGCTTGTAGCTGTATGATAGGTTGTGGTTGGTGAGGTAACCTTTGTTTTTGGTGGTTTCTAAGCTGGATATGTTGTTAAAAATCAAAGTTCCCAGCTCATTGCTGTTCAGAGAACCCAGTGTACCGGTATAGTTCAGTGTGGTATGAGGGGTGGGCTCGTATTGCAGTTCCACTTTGGTAAAATAATTGTTGATTTTGCGCGCAAATTCATAGTTTTCGTTCGTGGTAAATTGAATGTCTTCCAAGTTATACTCCTGTACGGTATTGCGGTAAAACGATTTTTTTGTTGGATTGGCAAAACCCAGCCATTTGATTTTGAATGCAGCTATCGGATTTAAAATGGTATTTAATGAGATAAGCTTGTCGTTGTTGAAATTCGTGCGCCGATAATCGAAGTTGGACAGATTGGGTGTATTGTCAATCAGGGTAGGCGTGCTTACATCTAACCCAATTTGTCCGGGTTCATTTGTCGAACCGGACTGTATAAGGTGGTTGATGCTGCTTACGGCATCGTAGCCATTGTTATTGCCACTGGCCAAGAGGTAATATTTGTTGCGCTTCCCAAAATTCATGAGGTTAGCGCTGGCTTGATAATACTTTGGGCCAATTGGTGAGCCCTGCAGCCCCACTGAACCCAGCCACTGGTTTTTGCTTTCCGCTTTCAGTTGCAGGTTAAGGGCGACCTTGTCCGAGTTTTCGATACCTTTTAATTGTTTGTTATTGGAGTAACGCTGCAGTACCTGAATTTTTTCCAGTGACTGCACACTCATATTTTGCGTAAGCAGGCGGTATCCCTTCTCAAAAAAATCGTCACCTTCAACCATGACCTTTTCCACCTCTTTGTTGCCGATCTTGATACTGCCATCGGTACCTACGTTGATCCCCGGAATTTTGCGCAGCAAATCTTCTACGTTGCGCTCATCGCCCTGCAAAAAAGAGCTTACCGCCAGTTCAAGAGTATCCCGGCCCCGTAAGTAAGGCTGTTTGGCGTGTACAATGACCTCCTGTAACCTCTGCACACCACCGGGTTGCATTTGCGCATCAATAAGGGTGTCGGCTTGGGTAGGCGCAATAGCTAGGCTAAGCGGTTCAGAGCCAAGTGATTTAAACTGCAAAATGAATTTTCCGCTTTGTGCAGTTTGCAAGCGGTAATTTCCCTGGCCATCACTAAAGGTGTAGGTCAGCATTCGGGAATCGGCCGCAAGACGCAAATCAATACGCACACCGCCCAAAGCTTCACCTTTGACGCTCACCTTGCCATGTATGGCGACCTGTGCCTGTGCAAAAAAAGGCAATAGGCATAGTCCAAGCCATCCTATTAAAAGCTTAATTTTTTTCCCACTCATATACTTGTTCTACACTGCCACGAACTTTTTTGCGTTCTACGGTTACGCCTTCCATCAAAGGCATTTTGCTCATCATCATGCGCATCCGCTCCTCGGTTTCGAGATCTTCTTTTTTTATGTAGTCCTCTAAGCTGAGTTTAGGCAGCGCATTTATGTATTTTTCGTTAACGGGCACATCGCTTGCGTATGGATATTCAATTTCTTTAAGCAGCCAATAGTGTGGGTTGCCCCCTTCATTATATAGCATGACGATAAGACCGGGCAGGCCACCAAATTTGTAAGGCCCGGCAGGTACCGGAATATCGTTGGTATAGTAGGCTATTAGGGGCGTACCCCGGTAAACGGCGGTAGCCTTGTGACATATATGTTTGCCCAGCGTATCTACATCGGTGTAATTGGTATTCCACACGAGAGGCGGAAACTCATCGCTAACGAGGTAGTTGCTGCCTTTGAGCGAACGCGTTTCAACCAGTTGAGGGACATTATTTTTTTGGATAACGATGTTCCGGTAGATTTTGCCCATATCTAGCGTCACCGACATGCTGCCGCTTAGTTCCCCATCATCCCCATTGTTGGCGCCATGGGGCTTGGGTTGTGGTAGCGAATCGCGAACGGACGTTTTTATCCCGTCCTGAAAATAAACCTCTTCCCGAAAAGTAGCGGCAGGCGATGGCAGGTATTCGTACACCGCCTTAAGTTTTTGGCCATAAGAAACTGTCGCGGCCAATAAGAATACAAAGAATAGAGAATATTTGTTCATGATCGTTGGATTGGAAAAAGCGAGGCCTAGGCCCCGCTTAAATTTTAACATTTGTAATTCGAATAAAATAGGGTACAGACTATATCCCTAGTTCGCCACTTGCAAGCATATGTCTATAAATCGTTCTACAGTTGTCGAAGAATCCTGAACAGGAACTTTCCACATAGGTTTGCGAAGTGTAGGTGCCTACCACCTGACCGCTGCCATTGTAAACATTTAGGGTATAAACACATTTTGTCAACATGCTTTTGCTTTCCTTTGACGCTTCGGAAACTTTAGCCTTAGCATTGCTTTCGGCTAGCTTTTCAGTGGTTGTTTTCACATTTGCATTTTCTTTAGAAGCTTTTGCACCTGTTCCGGCAAATGCTGCAGTTGATAACGCAGCTACTGCGACCAAACTCATTACTAATTTTTTCATTTTTTTACTTTTTTTTGTTAAACCATCATGCTTTTTTGGGAGCATGTTTTAATTCTCTGGTAGTAAAAGTAGGGCAAGGAAATGAAATGATTTCGACCGTTTGGTATTCGCGGGAGCTGATCTATTATTCGCACTTATTTATTCGATTTTTAGTCTTGTATACTTGGCGACGCCTTTTGCTTTATTGAGAGAAAGTCGCGATCAAGTCGTTAAATACTTAAAAAAGTAAAAAGGTGAGAAGTTAAACTGTGTGGTCAGCACCGATATTTTCGAAGAGTCAGCCGATTATATGGTAGCCAAAGTGACCCTAAAATTTAAAGAGTTTACCAGGACTGTTCTAGTGACTTTGGTCCGTGACGGGGATAGCTGGGCAGTATCCAGTTCAGTCAACTCATAATAAATAGGAGCCGTTTAAATAAATATATAAATGTTGTAAAACCATATCAAGGTATGTGGCTTCTATGTTCTCAATTAATTGTAAAGATCAAGTTTTTTGGATAATTTTAGCTGGTATCGAAGAATATGTTGATTTGATGAGTGGTTAAAAAAATATAACCCTGAATAAATATTTGTAATATTTAGGTTAGTAGTGCTTTTTTTGAAAGTACCCTGATCGGAAATGTAAAACTCTGGTCACGGCTCTTTAGTACAAGTTATCGGGTTACGAACGAGTTTGAAGTCGATCTCTTTTGGAATTCACTCGGAGTAACTCCAAATGCTGCCTTAAAGCAGGTTGCAAAGTAACGCGGGTCAGAAAAACCAGTTTCAAAGGCTACTTCACTCACTGAAATCGAGCGATCTTTTTGCATGATCTGGCATGCATGTTTTAACCGTATATTTTTAATAAATTCGCTCGGCGAGACATTCAAAAGAACTTTTGTCTTTCGATAAAGTGTTGATTTGGATAGGCCCAGTATATCGCCGAGTTTGATTACATCAAAGTGGTCGTCCGAAAGATGTTTTTCGATAACTTGAATCATCTTCTGTACAAATTTTTCATCTAAAGGCGTATGGTCGAGTGCCGCGATATTAATCTGTGTATTACTCTGAAACACAAGTTGTCGACAGCGTTTGTTGATGATAAAACTTTGGATTCTGGCTTCCAAGACCTTAATCTCAAAAGGTTTGCTAATGTATCCATCTGCACCCGCTTGATAACATTCAATACGATCTTCAATACTGTTTTTGGCAGTCAGGAGCAAAATAGGAATATGGTTAAATTCTGAATTTGATTTGATGGTTTTGCACAAATTAAGTCCATCGAGTTCGGGCATCATAATATCGCTCACGATAATATCTATTTCAGTATTCTCGAGGACCTCCAAAGCTCGCAAACCGTTATGGGCAATATGTACCTGATAATTTTGGGCTAAGATTCTGGCCATAGTTGAGCGAAGTTCTTCATTATCTTCTACCAGCAAGAGGTTAAGTTTTGGCTGTATTGTACTTTTTGGTAAACTTTCATCAATCGCATCGGAATGGATAGTAGTCGCTTTTAGTTCGTCGACAAAAGGCTGTTCCATCACTTGGATCCCTTTGCTATGGTAGTGCAATTTATCCACCGGAATCGTGACGTGAAACATACTGCCGACATGGAGTTGACTCTCCACCCGGATTTCACCATCATGTGCTTCTATCAATTGTTTGGTTACAGAAAGGCCTATACCATTGCTTTCGAGATGTTTTGTAGAGTTATTGGTGTAAAAGGCAGTAAAAATTTTCTCCATATCTTCGGGGTATATTCCTATGCCATTGTCACGAACATAAATGAAGAGTCTACTTGAACCTTTGTCTTCCGCTACATGATATGAAAGTGAAATCTTTCCCCCTTGTTCGGTATATTTAAATGCATTGGATAGGAGATTGAATAGAATTTTATCAATTTTATCAACGTCATAGTAAAGACATTCGGGACAGTCTCCATGTTGAATTTCAAAATCGATGTTTTTCTTTTTGGCAATGGGACCAAAATGCATGGCACCTAATTGAGTCACAAACGAAGGAAAATTGGATGCACTGATTTGCAGTTTCATGCTGTTGCTTTCCATTCTTCTGAAATCTAAGATTTGTTGGAGCAACCGTTTCAGTCGACTTAAATTAAGGCGCATTTTATCAAATTGCTCTAAATTATTTTTTGTAGTCATCTGAACATCATCAACTAAACAGGAGATAATGGTCAGCGGCGTGAGTAAGTCGTGTGAAATATTGGTAAAATAGCTGAGCTTGGACTGTGCAAGTTCCTTGGTTTTCTCTTTTTCAATTTGGGCAATTTTTAGGTCACCACTCAATTTTAAGCGCTTAAAAGAATAATTAATAAAAAAGAATACGATGCCCCCGACAATACAGGCATAAATAAAATAGGCGAAGTTGCTTTCATAAAATGAAGGTTTCTTTATTATTTGAATTTGCGTAAGTGTGGTATTCCACTTGTTGTAGAGGTCGGTTGATTTGACTAAAAACCTATAGTTTCCTTTACTTAAATTGTTGTATGTTGCAAAGATACGGTCTCTGGGGGCATAGATCCATTCTTTATCTACGCCTTCCAATTTATACGCATAACGGATTTTTCCTTCCTGCGTAAAAGGTAGGGTGGAGAAGGATATTTCAATATTTTGATCTTCGGGATTCAGTATCAATTTAGTATGGTCATTGCTGAATACCTCGTCTTTTGATTCTAGGATAATAGACTTATTATTTATTTTGATGTCCGAAATAAGAACCTTTTCTTTAAAATTAGGTATGATACTATGATCATTGAGTTGAACAATCCCATTGTAACCACCAAAATAAATGGTATTGGCATTTTTGTCCACAGCAAAGGCCCGTTTTGAAAACATGTTGACCTGAAGGCTGTCAGAAGTGGAGAATTCACAGATGTCATTATTTGAACGGTTGATTTTGTAGATATTACGAGTTGTTGATAGCCAAGTATAGCGACCCAGACAAATAATATCAAGAAGTTGATTTTTTTCAAATAAGGTCGTGTTTGCGATTTCCTTTACTTGTTTATTGGCGAGTTGATATTGGAGCAGCCTATTATCTTTGGTCCCGATCCATAAATTACCATCAAGATCGACATCCATCGTTTCAATCTGGTCAGTTTTCAATCCGGAAGTTTCTTTACCAATATGCGCAAGCTGGACGGTCAAATTTCGACTGTCCATACAATAAATCCCATTTTCTTTGGTTGCGATCCAAATATGGTTTTGATTATCTTGAGCAACAGCGACAGGCTGATCCTTAATCTTTGGGATGATCGCCATATTTTCTGATTCCGATTTTTTCAAGAGCAAACCCTGTGTCGTGGCGATCCAGAGTCTTTTTTGTCGATCTGTGAAGAAAAAGGAGGGTATTCCTTGATGGTCGATCTGCTGAGCTAGATTTATCTTCCGTAAGAATTTGATATTATTGTCTGTCTTCTGAAAAACATTGATTGAGGATTCATAGGCAGAACCTACCCACAACTCTTGCCCAAAATCTGTGGCACAGGTCACAGCGCGTATTGAAATAAGATCTCTAAAATTGGAGTTGCTATAAGTATTTAGTTGATTTGTTGTTGGTGACAGACTTCCAAAACCAAATCGTTCGAGATTAAACCACAGGGTGCCCAAGTGATCTCGATAGAGCATATTTAAATTGGGAGCAATGCTGTATAAGGATTTTATTTGCTGAAAGTTATGGTTTTTAAGGGTTGGTTTGTCAAAGCTGAACATTGATACGCCCTTGCCACCGACAGCAAGCCATAATGTACCATATCTATCTTGGTAGATATCGTTGAATATGTTGGTCGTATTGTCAAAGTAGCGAGATAGGTCAATTTCCTGCAATCGGCCATTTTGATATTGAAGTGTCGATATGCCTGAAAAGGAGAGAACCCAGATGTAATGGCGGCTTCGATCCTGAATGATATTGTAAAATAAATCTTCTTTACCAATTTGACGGCGCTTATTTTTAATCTCAATTTCCTTGTAGGGGTCTTTTGGGTTTTGTGGGTTGAATAAATAAATTCCGTCTCCCCAAGTACATATCCAAAGTTGTCTGTGATCATCTTCCATCAATTTGAAAGGATTGTTGCGTTGACCAAGTTTGGGGTAGGCGTGTAACTTGTTATTATTGAGGCTAAGCTTAAATAAGCCATCTCCCCAAACGCCAATCCACATCTGAGCCTGGCTATCCTGAAATAGGGTATTAATCGTTTTGCCTGGCATCCTATTGTTCAGGATACGCGAACTTTGTACATCTGTCAATGGCTTTAATGTACTGTCGTAGATAAAAATGCCATCATCCGTACCGATCCAAAGCCTCTTTGAACGGTCAACCATCATTGTGTTGACACGAAGGGTTGCTAAGCGTGGATCATTTAGCGGGAAGATTTTATAATTGCGCTTATCTAATACATAAACACCTTTTTCACCCCCCAAAATCAATTTGTTTTCCAGTTCTATAAGTGTTCGAATAGCTTGTTGGGTGGTTGCTTTCCCCGCAGCATCTCTCAGTTTAAAATTGAGGATATTATAGGCGTCATAGCGACTTAAACCCTGGGTAGATGCAAACCAGATGTATCCTTCTCGATCCTGTATCGTCTGATTGATTGTTAGTGAGGGAAGCTCATAATTTTTTGGCACAGGGTCAAGCCCCATCTGTTGGCTATATACAGCAGTTACTACGGTTAGATATAGATGCAAAAATGCGATTACTTGCCGGATAGATGCGCTCATCTTAATAATCTTTTATTCGACCTGTCCAATCCAGTTTTGGTAAAATTCTTACCCAACCATAGCTGCTGCGCTCGATCTCCTAGAGTTAACGTTAGCCTACGGTATCATTTAGCTTCAATACATCCGTATTGTATAGCGAATAAAGGGGGACCAACTGAAGATTTTTAGGTTTATATTGATTAAATATACAAATATTTTTTAAATAAGTGTATATTGTACGTTTATTTTTAGAGTAAAGCCACTAAACCTGATCATTTAGCCTTTTAGGCCTAAAATGATCCCATTTTAGGTCATGATTAGTCTTTATTCAAACATCTTCCAAAACGATTTGAAGTAGTTTTGTTTGTCCCGGTAGGGAATCAAACATTATAAATCTTAATAGACATGCGTATCAATTTTATTTTATGCCTATTGCTTATAGGACATTTTTCTTTTGGACAGAAACTGAAAAAAGAAGCGGTCCTTTCTCAGCTCAAAAGTGCAAACCAGTATTGGCAATCTCATCACAAACCGGAGGTTTGGGCATTTTGGGATCAGGCGGCCTACCATACTGGAAATATGGAATTTTATAAGATTTCCAATTCCAAAAGTGAGCTGAAATATTCTGAGGACTGGGCAAGGTTCAATGATTGGAAAGGCGCTAAATCAACCAACAAACAACATTGGAAATATAGCTACGGTGAGACAGATGAGTATGTTCTTTTTGGAGATTGGCAGATCTGTTTCCAGACCTATATTGATCTTTATAATTTGTCGCCAAGTCCCGAAAAGATTGCTCGAGCTAAAGAAGTTATGGACTATCAGATCCATTCAGCCAATACTGATTATTGGTGGTGGGCTGATGGCCTGTATATGGTGATGCCTGTCATGACCAAAATGTACCAATTGACTAAAGATCCGCTTTATCTTGATAAAATGTATACCTATTTGCAATACGCAGATAGTATTATGTTTGATAAGGAAGATAAGTTGTACTATCGTGACGCAAAATATGTTTATCCGAAACACAAAAGCCTCCACGGCAAGAAGGATTTTTGGGCGCGTGGTGATGGTTGGGTATTTGCTGCCTTGGCTAAGGTCCTCCAAGATCTACCCAAGCAGGATAGACATTATAGTTATTACCGTGAAAGATTCAAAGAAATGGCGGTTGCAATCGTAAGCTGTCAGCAAGCAGAAGGTTTTTGGACGCGAAGTATGTTGGATCCGGACCATGCTCCTGGTAGGGAGACGAGTGGTACGGCCTTTTTTACCTATGGTTTACTTTGGGGTATCAACGAAGGAGTACTCACTGATCCGAAGTTTGCTCAGGCTGCGCTTAAGGGCTGGAACTACCTTAGTCAAATCGCTCTGCAGGCGGACGGAAAAATCGGATACGTGCAACCTATCGGTGAGAAAGCTATCCCCGGGCAAGTTGTTGATGCCAATTCTACAGCGCCGTTTGGTGTAGGGGCATTCTTATTGGCCGGAACAGAAATGTATCGTTATCTGGATAAAAAATGAGTTAACCATGAATATGAAAAATCAGATTTTATTTTCCTTCCTGCTGCTGTTGGCAGTTCAGTCTGTTCAGGGCCAAATTGCAAAAAAGAAACCCACGGGTAATCACGAGACCAGTAGAACTTTTTGGCTTCAAGAAATGGACCGTATGCTGCGTCCGGTGTTACGGAGTCTAGCACATGACAGTCTTCGATTAAATATGCCTCAGATGACATCGACGCAGGTGGATAACAAGGAGCATCGTATCAAAGTGCAGTATGTCGAAGTATTGGGAAGAGTATTGTCAGGTATAGCGCCCTGGCTTTCTTTGGATGGTGGTTCAGTAGCAGAAAGAAAGCTGCGCGATCAATATAGAGTCTGGACTGTTCAAGCGCTGAAAAATGCGTTAGATAGCAATGCCCGGGATTTTATGCGTTTTGATCTAGGGGGGCAACAGCTTGTTGATGCTTCCTTTATTGCTTTAGGTTTTATGCGTAGTCCATGGTTGTGGGAGCATATTGATGATCAAACAAAAAAGAATTTGATCGCATCGATAAAAATCACGCGTCAGTTTCGGCCGGCCTATTCAAATTGGTTGCTTTTTTCGGCGATGAATGAAGCTTTTTTAGCTAAATATTCAACGGAGTGGGATGTGATGCGAGTCGATTATGCCTTGCAGCAATTAGAGCAATGGTATGTTGGCGATGGTATGTATATGGATGGTCCGCATTATGCCTTTGATTACTACAATAGTTATGTTATTCATCCTTTTTTGGCGGGCATCATGGATATGATCCAATTGAAAACCAAAAACTACGACAGCATGTTTGCGAAGATCAGGCTCCGTAACGAACGCTATGCTATTATCCAGGAACGCTTAATCAATGCAGACGGTAGTTTTCCGCCAACGGGGAGATCTGTAATTTATCGCGCTGCGGCCTTTCATCATTTGGCGGATATGGCATTCAAAAAGCGCCTTCCGAAAGAACTAACAACTGGCCAGGTTCGTGGAGCATTGTCTGCTGTATTGAAAAAGACGACAGAAAACCCTGGTACTTATCAAAATGGCTGGTTGACATTAGGTATGTATGGCAGTCAACCTGGCCTTGGTGATCCCTATAACAATCAAGGAAGCCCTTACCTCTGCTCAGTGATTTTCTTGCCTTTGGGACTGTCAGATGAGGATCCATTCTGGACAAGCGAAGCGACAGACTGGAGTGCCAAACGTATCTGGTTAGGACAGGATTGGAACAAAGACCATAGCAAAGCTATTCAATAACATCGTACCTATGAAACAAGTTTCACAAAGCCAATTAAAAAGTAAATGAAAAGATATCGTAGTCAAATTATAAAAATAGGGATGCTCTGCTGTGCATGCCTGTTATTTCTTTTTCAGGTGCGGGGACAAAAAATTAAGGAAACAATAGTCGGAAGCGGGTGGGCAAAGAATACGGTTAATACCGCCGTATTTCGCAAGAACTCCTTAACCAGCAACCGTAAATATCAGTATGTAGCCTATTATGACGACGACGGTTATGTGGTATTAGGTCGACGTCTACTATCAGGAAAAGTTTGGCAGCTGCGTCGTACGGCTTATACCGGTCATGCCAAAGATGCGCATAATGTGATCAGTATCATGGTGGATCAGGCTGGATATCTTCACGTATGCTGGGATCAGCATGATAGTCGGTTGAGGTATGCACGTTCTCTTCATCCAAATAGCCTCGTCCTTGGTTACGAGCAGGTTATGGTAGGTCGAGATGAGACATTAGTGACTTATCCCGAGTTTTTAAAACTCCCCAATGGTCAGTTGTTATTTTTATATCGGGATGGCGGATCAGGCAATGGTAATCTCGTGGTGAATAGCTATGATAGCAAACAACAAAAATGGAAACGTATCCATAGCAATTTGATCGATGGTGAGGGAAAAAGAAATGCGTATTGGCAAAGTTATGTCGATAATCGCGGCACGATACATTTATCTTGGGTGTGGCGGGAAAGTCCGGATGTGGCGAGCAACCATGATATGGCTTATGCCTGCTCCAAAGATGGGGGATTAACCTGGGAGCGAAGTAATGGTATAAGGTATGATCTGCCGATGAAGGCTTCTACCGTAGAATATGCAGCTCGTATTCCGCAGCACCACGAATTGATTAATCAAACATCCATTGCAGCCGATGAAAGGGGGAACCCTTTTATAGCAAGTTATTGGCGCGATCCGGAATCACAGATTCCGCAATATAAAGTAATTTATTTGCAGGATGGAGAATGGAAAGTCCGATCTTTTGATTTTAGAAAAACTCCATTCAGCTTAAGTGGTGGTGGAACAAAAGAAATTCCAATCGCTAGACCGCAGTTGTTGGTTCGAGGGAGAGGCGATAGGGTCGCTTTGACGTTGATCTTTCGGGATCAGGAAAGGGGATTTCGACCTTCTATCTTGACCTTGTGGGGGATGCAACGCGAGGCCAATGACATTGTTGATCTTCGTGATGAATCTGTAGGGGCTTGGGAGCCGACCTACGATACCGAGTTGTGGCGAAATAAGCGCAAGATTGCGCTATTTGTACAGGCTACGGTACAAAAAGATGGCGAAGGATTAGCTGAAACGGCTCCGACAGCAGTAAAAGTGCTCGAATGGTGCGACAAATCCGCAAAAAAATGAGGGAGATAAAAAACATGAAAATAAAACAGGGTATACTTCGAATTCTGGTATTTCTCGGCGTTTATATTGCTTTCGCAACAAGCATACAGGCACAAAAAAAAACGATTTTCGAACCGCAAAATCTAGATTTTAAAAAAAGCCCTTATACTGGACTGACACGCCAGCATTGGATGGATGCAGCATCCTATTTGCTGGAAGGTGCATTTTCTGTTGTCCAAGATATAAATAGCCCGATGTTATTTCCCAAGCAACCGGGGAGGAGTTACCCGAGAGATGGGGTGCATAACGAAACGGAACGCTTAGAGGGGCTGTGTCGTACACTCTTCATCGCTGTGCCACTATTAAAGAAAAATCCTGACCATAAGATTCGTGGTATTCGCGTAGCGGATTATTATCGTCATCAACTGGAACAGCTATTGGATGGGACCACTGAAAGTTATATTGCTCCACTTCCCGAAAAAGGAGGACCTAGTCAAAAGTTAGTAGAATTTGGCGGTTTGGCGGTTGCGCTAATGGCAGCTCCAGAAGTGTTATGGGATCCTTTGCCGGAAGAGACAAAAGATAAACTTGCACAAACCATGCTCAGTTATGGTAATGGACCAACGATACAGATGAACTGGCGCTTTTTCAATATCATGATTATGAGCTTTTTTAAAAGTAGAGGCTATGCTGTCCGAGAAGATTATCTCAAGGACTTGTTAGAAAAATGCTTAAAGGACTATAGTGGCGATGGCTGGTATAATGATAGTCCTTACTATGATTATTACAGCATGTGGGCCTTTCAGCTTTATGGATCGCTCTGGGCCAATAACTATGGTGCGACGATGTATCCTGAACTTGCCGCTCAATTCAAGTCCAATCTACAGGATGTGGTGAAAAGCTACCCTTATTTATTTAGTCGTCATGGCGAAATGATTATGTGGGGGCGCAGTATTTCTTATCGGATGGGGGCTGCGGTACCCTTCCCATTATTGGGGCTATGGGATGATCCGTCCATCAATTATGGTTGGATGCGAAGAATTGCATCGGGTACCTTATTGCAGTTTTTAAAAAATCCCGATTTTCTTTCAGATGGTATTCCAAACCTTGGTTTTTACGGTGCTTTTGATCCTGCTGTGCAAGAATATAGTTGTCGGGGCAGTGCATATTGGTTCGGAAAATTCTTTTTAGGTCTATTGGTTCCGGAAAACAGCAGTTTTTGGACTGCCTCAGAAAATCTTGGCGCTTGGGATCGTCAAATTCCGGCCGCTAAGGTGTTGAATACCTATGTTGACGGTGCTGAGATATTAATAACTGATTATGATAGGATAGGTGCTTCCGAAATTCGTTCTTGGAATGCAAGTAAGGTCGTTGGCTATTATCAGGGAACGGAAAATTACAATAAGCTCTCCTATAACAGTGCGTTTCCTTGGCAGGCCGATGGAAAGAACGGTGAAATCTCAATGAATTACGCGTTTCAAATCGGACCGAATACCTGGGAATCACTTCGCATGTATCAGTTTAAGGGATATGAACAGGGGATTTATCGCCGCATGTCGACATTAGCCTCGGACACGACGGTACATCTAGCTTTATCGGAGCGGACATTGGCAAATGGAATTTTAAGATGTGACCAGTTACTTTCCGATAAACCCTTGGGCTTTCGGTTAGGTCATTATGCGCTTCCAAAATGGAAGGATAAGCCCATTGCAGTGCGTACACTTCAATATAAAGGGCAAGAAGCGATGATTTTAGATAATGGTGCGTATCAATTGGCTATGGTGCGGCTGTTGGGTTGGGAGGGAATGGAAAATAGAAATTGTCATGGGCTCCATCCTGTGGCGGAGGAGAGTGCGTTATTGAATTGTTTTGCAAGAGAAGGAAATCCCGGAGCACAATGGTATGTCACTTTGCAGCTGTGGAAGAAATCGGGGGAAAAATGGACAAATGAAGAGCTGTTCCCTGAATTGAAAGCGACGGATAAAAAAGTTGAGATCCGTTGGCGGAATGGCGAGAAGCAAATATTTCATACTTGGACACGATAAACACTACATTGTTGTCAGGAAGGGGCTGTTCATTTTGGACTGCCCCTTTTTATTTTAACCTTACAGGTACTCTTCTACTGCCTGATTTTAACTAATCGGAGCGCGAGAGCTTGGCTCTGCTTGTTAACAAATTCTTTTTGAAGATCTTGTTTGAAGTCCGCGCTATGGAGACTGTATTCCTTCGATAGGATCAGTTCAGATATATTCAATAACGGCTTTTTTCAGCATTTTGAAGGGAATTTCAACTCAATTGAACCAAAATCAAACACGTTGATCTCCCGTCCGAGCTACTTTTGTTTCTAGTTCAACAACATCGGTTGACGAAATTATTTGCTTGCTTATCCAGAAGATGTGCGCGCTATTTTTTGGAGGGGACAAGAACACCAATTATAAACAAGATAGTCTATGAATTCAAATTGAGAAGAATATCCTTTGGACATTCTGGCATTGCTAGGTTGATTCCAGAAGCACTTAGAAAATAATATGCTAACCAAATCAATTATTAAATAAACCATGTTAAATCATTACTATAACAGATTTACAAAAAAAGGTCTTTTGTTGAATAGCCTTTTTTTGATTGCCCTGTCCAGTTATGGGCAGAGTGCAAATGTGAGAGGGGTTATTAAAGATACCACAGGCAAAGGAATTGTAGGTGTTACCATCCGTGTAAAAGGTGGGGTTGAAACAGTTCAGACCGACTCACAGGGAAATTTCTCAATCCAAGCGTCTCCTGGAAGCACGTTAATTATCACATCAGTTGGATTTCAAGAGAAACAAATTACAGTTGGGCAGCAAGCCAATTTGGACATTGCCCTTGTGCCTGCCGAAAATGTCTTGGAGGAGCTTGTTGTGGTAGGCTATGGTAGTCAGAAAAGATCGGATATAACTGGTTCGGTTGCTTCAGTTCCCAAAGATCGTCTTTCAAAGATCCCTGTGAATAATGTGATGCAGGCGATTCAGGGGGCAGTATCTAATGTAACCGTTTCTCAAGCATCATCGATTCCTGGAGACGCTCCTTCTGCACAGGTGCGTGGTAGAAACTCTATTAATGCAAATTCCGAGCCTTATATCGTGGTAGATGGAATTCCATTGTCACGTACTGATGGTTCAATCAATGATATTAATCCCAATGATATTGAATCGGTAGAGGTGCTGAAAGATCCGTCTGCGGTAGCTATTTATGGGGTAAATGGTTCGAATGGCGTGATCTTGATTACTACAAAAAGAGGAATTTCGGGTAAGCCTTCGATTCGCTATAGTGGCTATGGCGGTGTGGAAAATGTTGCGCATATCCTTGAACCTGTATCTGGCGAAGAATTGTTAAAACGTTACGCGGAATATGCACGAATTACAAACACAAGTTTATACAATGGGGGGCCAGTACGCAACCAATATGAATATGATAATTATGCAAACGGTGTAACTACAGATTGGTTGGATGCTGTAATGCAGACTGGGGTTGTGCAAAATCACAATGTAAGTTTGTCCGGCGGAAGTGAAAATGCGAAGTATTTTGTATCGGGCGATTATTTAAATCAAAAGGGAGTTTTGTTAGGATACAATTATAAACGTTACTCCTTCCGGACAAATACCGATTTTAAGGCAACCAAATATTTGTCTTTAGGAACGTCTTCATTTATTGTAGCCCACAATAGAGATGGTGGACGGGCGAATATGTTACAGGCTGCGGCCATGAGCCCCTATGCTAGAATGTATAACGAAGATGGTTCTTTAACACAATACCCGATGTATTCAGAGCAATTATGGTCTAATCCATTATTGCCAACAACTTTGGATCCACAACGTCGGCAATTTAACATTTCGTTGAATGGCTATGCGGAATTAAATTTTGGTGAATTATATAAGCCCTTAGCCGGATTGAAATATAAATTGAATGCAGGTTATTCCTATGTTCCTGTCAGAAACAATGAATATGAAGGGGAATCGGTCTATAATTTCGCTGGTCTCGGACGTATTACCAATAGGGAAACACAGTCCTATACCATAGAGAATATATTGACTTATAACAAGGACTTTGGTAAGCACCATATTGACTTCACAGGGCTATATGCCGCAAAGAGCAAATATTGGCAAGAAGCGATAGCAACAGGGGAGGTGTTTCCTAACGATGCATTAGGATGGGGCAATCTAGGGGCTGCTTCAACGCAAAAAGTCTCGTCTACGGCAGATTTATACCGTTCTATTTCACAAATGGGTCGATTAAATTATGCTTATGATAGCCGCTATATGTTGACATTGACTGTCCGTCGGGACGGTGCATCTGTTTTCGGAAGAAACAATAAATATGGTGCATTTCCATCGGCTGCAGCAGCATGGAATATTCATAACGAATCTTTTATGCGGAATACAAAACACATTGTCAGCAATTTAAAATGGCGTATTTCTTATGGTCTTTCTGGAAATGAGGCTATCGGAATTTATCAGACCCAATTCCTGATGAATTCGAATCCGATGGCGATGAACGGTCTATCGACGACTGCCTTAAATATTCGTACGTTGATGGGTAATGATAACCTGCAGTGGGAAAAAACGAAAGGGTTGAATACGGGTATCGACTTTAGATTATTGAATAACCGGATCTCTGGTAGTATTGACGTATACAAATCCAGTACTTACGATATGCTATTAAAACAGCTTTTGCCAAAGCTAACCGGATTTGTGGATGTATATTCCAATATGGGCAAACTGCAAAATACAGGCGTAGATTTGACCTTAAATACCAAAAATATCGTAAAGGATCAATTTAACTGGTCCAGTACATTGGTCTTCTCCCGGAATAAAAATAAGATCACCGAAGTATATGGCAATGGTAAAGAGGATTTGGGCAATAGATGGTTTATTGGTCAGCCTATAGGTGTCATTTACGATTATACGAAAGTTGGCATCTGGCAAGAGGATGAGATTGCGTCGGGGGCGAATAAAGGTTGGGATGATGCTGCGCAAGCCGGAGATCTTAAATTGGCCGATCTAAATGCTGATGGAAAAATTGATGACGGTGATCGATCTGTTTTGGGGCAGACTGTACCGCAGTGGACTGCCGGTTTGACCAACACGTTTAGCTATAAAGCGTTTACACTTAATGTCTTTATCAATACAGTGCAAGGGGCATTGCGTAATAATCCGCAGATTGGCGGGGCGTCGGATGAGATGGGACGTCGCAGTACACCAGCAGCACTGGGATATTGGACACCGGAAAACAAAAGCAACGAATGGCGCTCTTTAGGGAATCACTCGAATATCCATGGTTATGGCTTTCCCTCAAACGCCAGTTTTACCCGTTTGAAAGATGTGACCTTAAGTTATACAATGCCGCAGCAGCTTGTCGAAAAGATTGGTGTTCAGGGCTTGACAGTATATGCAAGTGGTCGCAATTTGTATACTTGGACCAATTGGTTAGGTTGGGATCCAGAAGCCCGCGATATCACCCGTGGATCCACGAACGATGCAATTAACTATCCAATGGTGAGGACGTATGTTTTAGGTGTTAACCTGAGTTTTTAACGATCTCCCATCATTTTTCAAAATCAATTATATACACATGAAAAAGACGATAAACAATTATACCACCTTATTATCCATGTTGGCTATGTTATCCGTAGGAGCCAGCTCTTGTGGTAAAGGCTATTTGGACGAGAAACCGTATTCAAGTTACGATGCAACGAATGTTGACCCGACGACAGTGGAGAACAGATTGTTAGGCTTACATTACAATTTTGCCCAGCTCTGGGGTTATAGTGGTAGGCAGGGGTTCCTTTCCTGTTGGCAGATTGGGACAGATATTACAAGTGCAGGGTCGACGGAGAGTGTTGAAAATCCGTTTTACCAATATGCCGACCTAAACTCAGAAAATGCAGGCGTAAGTTTTTTATGGGAAAAATGTTACGCTTTTATTAACAATGCGAACCTTGTGATTGACGGCGTGGGCGATAGTAATGCGAAAGCATCTGCCGAGGCAAGATTTTTCCGGGCCTATGCTTATAATATGCTTGTTACCCTTTGGGGCGATGTGCCTTTGCTGACGAGTTCGATCAAGGTACCGTCATTTAATTATACACGGACCGCTGTTGCTGAAATCGACAAGGTTATTGCCGAAGATTTGGATTATGCCATTAAAGAACTTCCAGATCTTGGAAAGGCCAATGCGCCTAGTCGCATCAATAAAGATATAGCAAGACAGCTCGCTGCGGAGGCTTTTTTACGTATAGGAATGCGTGATGCAAGCTATTTCGCTAAGGCAGAAGCAATGGCAACGGCTATTATCGACGTTGGTAATTATAAATTAATCGAAGCACGTTATGGAAAATATTTGTCCGAAGGTGGCGATTATTTTAGAGATATGTTTCGACAAGGTAATATGCGTCGTGGACAAGGAAATACTGAGGCAATTTGGACTTTTGAAGCGGAGCTTAATCGAGAAGTAAATGGTGGTACAATTGATAACCCCCAGCACCGAAGAATATGGCAGCCTGCATATCATAAATGGGATGGTATGATCAATGCTGATTCGCTTGGCGGAAGAGGAAATGGCCGTTTAAGGTTAAGTAATTTTATGAAGTATACGGTATGGAAAGATCTCAAGGGTGATATTCGCAATAGTAACTTTAACATTCGACGGACGACGAATTATAATCGTCCAAATTTCAGTGCAGAAATTGGTGTCGATGCGGATGGATATCGGGTAGCAAAAGGTACAGGAACTAAAAATATAATCATCAAAACAGGGGATAAAGTGGTCCCTTTCCGTACCGATAGTTTGGAAGTGTGGTATCCATTTCCAACAAAATGGGGCGGTTATGATCCACTGGATGATTTTGGTTATGCTTTGGTAAAAGATTGGCCTGTGATGAGATTCGGTGAAACCTATTTGTTGCGCGCAGAAGCTCGATTGCGGCAGGGCAATACAGTTGGTGCTGCCGAGGATATCAATAAACTACGTGATCGTTCATTTAGAGTAGCACGTGCAGAATCGGGCAATAATCAATTAGGAAAAGTGGCAGCGAGTGAGATAACGATTGATTTTATTCTAGATGAACGTGCCCGGGAGCTGATAGCAGAAGAAAACCGTCGAATGACTTTAGTCAGAATGAATAAACTAAAAGAACGGATTTTACGAAATGGGGATACAGGGCCTGCAAATAAGATAACAACTGGTTTTCAGGATTACAATGTTTTACTGCCTATTCCATTAAGTGAGATTCAACTGAATAATAAAGACGGCGATAATCTAAAGCAAAATCCGGGGTATAAATAATCTTCATCAGGATATTGTTTGATCAATATGATCCAAGCACCGATATTTTCGAGGAATCGGCAGATTATAAGGTTGCTAAGATAACCTTGAAATTTTAAAATTTTACCAAGACTGATTTGGTGAAGTTGGTGCGCGGAGGTAATGGCTGGATAGTAACCAGTTCAGTCAACTCGTATAAATAGCATTCAATAACTAGGAACAGTCTGATCAGAACAAAAGCTGACCACTAGTGAATCATATGTTTATTTAGGGCCACGTCGTGAGATGTGGCTTTTATTTTTACTGAGAAATTAGAAAAGGTCATTATATTGTTGTTATACAAAATGTATTGGCTGTTCGTGTGAGACGAGATGTGGCTAGGTAAACAGATCGTTATACCGTAAAAAAGGAATTGTCCACACGATTTTATTCTCAGGAGTCTGAACAGTACTTAAGGCCGCTATTTCGAGCCTGGATAAAACAAAAGGATAGACGAAGGAGGATTAAGTCGATACGATTTAAATTCTTGACTATGGCTATTAGTAAACAATGCATTGGGATAGATATCTCAAAAGCGACATTCACAGCATGTCTGTGTCAGTGTTCAGATGATGGAGAATTAGTGTTCTCCAAGACAGTGGATTTCAGTAATGATAGCAAAGGGTTCAACCAGTTTCTGCGTTGGGCCAAAGGAGTCATTGCGAAAGATGCAGCACTTGTTTTTTTGATGGAGGCTACCGGTGTGTATTATGAGAACCTTGCCCACCATCTGCATAAGATTAAGAAAAGGGTTCATGTTGTTCTTCCCAATACGTCAAAGCACTATTTTTCGAGCCTCAATATCAAGACCAAAACGGATGCTGTTGATGCACGGATCCTGAGTCAATTCGGTGTAGAAAGGATCCATAAAGCATGGAGTCCTCCTCCACCAGTCTTATTGCAGCTGAGAAATCTGACCAGATACCATGTCCAGCTACAGGAGCAGAAAACGGCATTAGGTAACATCAAACATAGTAAGGACTGTTCGCATGCTATCCAGATCTTTATACTAAAAAGCAATAAAAAACTTATTTCTGAGATAGATAAGGAGATTGGCAGATGCATCGGGGAAATCAACAGGCTGGTAAAGTCAGACCTGGGGCTCCATAAAAAAATAGAGAAGCTTGCAACAATAAAGGGGATTGGAATGATCACCATGGTTACCATTCTTGCCGAAACAATGGGGTTTGAACAGTTCGGTAGCGCCAAACAACTTGTCAGCTATGCTGGATACGATGTTGTTCAGCGGGAATCTGGGACATCTGTAAAAGGAAAAACCAGGATCTCGAAAAAGGGGAACAGGTATATCAGGAATGCGCTGTATTTTCCGGCTATGGTAGCTTGTAGGCATAATTCTGTGCTAAAGGAAGCTTACACGAGAATCATCCAGAAAAAGCCGTCAAAAATGGTCGGACAGGTTGCCGTACAGAGAAAATTATTAATCTTAATGTATACACTTTGGAAAAATGATACCGTGTTTATAGAAAATTATAAAGTAAGTAGTCCCGATCCGAAAACCGAGACTACACTAGATAGTTCAGAAGCTGAACTTCTTTAGAATACAAAAATACTTTTTTGTCTAAATATTTGGAATTTAAAACAGTACCTTTTATTTGTTTCAATACTTTTTATTTAGCACGTTATCTTATCCTAAATAATTTTGTCAGGGATTTGATTTAACTGTGCAACTATATAGTCCAAAACCCTCACCTTCATCTCCAAATAATTTTTCTTGCCACCTATGCGGAATGACTTTGATGAGATTCCAAAGGTTTAAAGCTTTATAATCCATTTTCAGTTCTGCCTGTAAAATAAGAAGTTCTAATTTGTTGACTGATATCGGTGCTCACACGCTCAAAAATAATAAAAATTGGCAGCGATTAGGGGCAGGCAACACTTTTTTGCACATACACTATATGATCGTTTGTAAACTAATTAAGCTTATCAGAAACATTTTAAAGATTCTGTTATCACAGCTGAAAAATTATAAAGAGCTTAAACTTAATGAAAGGAGGAATATGTCGGTTCCCTAAAAAAATAAATACAATCAGACTCAAAAAGACAGAGGTATTTTGATCAGATCAAGAAATAAGAGTATTGTTTTTCAAGCTGAATAAAACAATACTACCAACCCCTGAGGAGCCAAGATTTTGAGTGATATAAAATTTGCCTCTAAACTATTGACCCTATAAATAAAAAAAAGTAGGATTTTTAAATGTCTAACCCATAAAAATAAACCAAATTATATTTTAAAATGATGAAAAAAATAGTTCCATTTATATTAATCACAGTTTTCTTTTTTACTGCATGCAAAAAAGATTTGCACCCGGTAGATCCAAATACAGTACATACCCCTGACGGTTTTAGTAGTGATAGAACAAGAAATTTAAATATTGTTTATTTTGTACCCAATGATTTAGATACGTTACCAGACTATCAACGAAGGCTCAGTGATATCATGTTGTGGGTCAGACAATTTTATAAAGATGAGATGACCCGAAATGGATATGCAAATAAAACTTTTGGAATGTTTGTTAATAGTGACAGTCTTGTCAAGATTATAACAATCAGGGGCAGCAAGCCCAAGAGCGCCTATCCCTATGAGGGCGGGAGTGGGGCTGTAGCGGAGGAGGTTAATGCATGGTTTGAAACTCATCCCTCTGATAAGACGAGCGATCATACCCTTATTATAATTCCTAGATATGAATTTAGACAAGATGGTACAGCCACCGGTGGGCCGTTTTATGGGACAGGGAAGTGGTGTTATGCATTAGACTATGAGGATTTTAATATCGCCAATATCGGTTTGGCCAATAATCAATTTACAGGTTGGTTTGGTGGTTTAGCTCACGAACTGGGTCACGGGTTAAATCTTCCTCACAATTCAGAGAAAGTTTCGGAGAAATTAACACTCGGTACCGCCCTGATGGGGTATGGCAATTTTAGTTTGGGTAAGGAGGGAACAATGCTAACTGCTGCAGACGCAGCAATTTTGAATGCAAATCAAATTTTCAATAAAGATAGTAAAACTTATTACGGAGCCGCGAACGCGGAAATAGATCGCATTCACGCCCAATATGATGCTGCAAAAGAAGCTATTGTTGTGTCAGGCAAGTTTCATTCATCAAATAAGATTAATAGTATTGCATATTATAATGATCCCGAAGGAGGAGGCGACTATAACGCGATAACATGGGAATCAAAAACAATTGGTATAGATAGCTTTTATGTTGAAATGAAAACTTCGGATTTACAATACAAAGGAGACTCATTGTACGATTTAAGGCTAAGATTTATCCATGAGAATGGTATAATTTCCACCTTTACTTATAACTATAAATTCATAAATAATATACCGATAATAAATTTTAGTACCCGTTCGGAACTAAGCAAACAAGGTTGGCAAGTGCATTCTTTTAGTTCTGAAGAAATAGCTGAAGAAGATGGAGCAGCATCAAATCTCATTGATGGCAGTTCTTCGAGCTATTGGCATTCTCGTTGGTCGACCAACGAAACTGCTTTTCCTCATGAATTAGTCATAGATGTAGGAGCAATCAAAACAGCCCATGGACTCAGCTACACACATCGCAATGGATTGTCGCGTGCAGTTAAAAATATAGAAGTTTCCTATAGTAACGATGGGGTTAGCTTTAACCAAGTTGGAAATTACGAGGTTCCAAATCTCAATGGACCACAGTATTTGGATTTTATGGCACCAATGTCATTTAGGTTTCTTAAAATAAAAGCCATTGATGCTTGGGACGGAGAACAGTTTGCAGCAATTGCTGAGCTAGGTCTTTATTGATAAAGTGTTAAGTTTTTATAGCATCAATGTTGATTCTTTCCATCAACATTGATGCTACTATATTACTGTAAATCAGATTTTTTTCCGGAAAACTCAATTTCTCTCACAGCCACGATACTGTTTTCAGGTTGAATTCCTTCGATTACAAGGCGCATGTAACGAACCCCTAGCTGTTTTATGCTCTTGGAATTGTAATCTTGCCCCGACGAGGATAAATGGCTGTTTACTGGTGACCAATTAAATCCATCAGTAGATGATTGTAACGAATAGAGATACCAATCACTATCCTTTCCCCAATAAATACGATAAGTATCTAAATCATATTTCTCTCCCAGATCTATTGAAATCGTAATAGGGAGTTTTAGCTTATCTGCTCGCCAAAAACTAGTAAGGTCTCTATCAATTATTACCTTTAGTGAATCGACTGGGATTCCGTCAGTTTTAATGGAGGCAGTTGAAAAGTTTAATCTTTCTCTTTTGTGCGTTAATGTGTCGGCATTTATATTTTCAGTGAGCGTATTGTCATACTCATTCACCCAGGCATACCGCTTCCCGTCGGGAACCTGATCCTTATTTTGGGGAATACTTTCTATCATACCTGTTGCGGATTGTAATCCCTGACTACTTGCTTCAATAACAATTTGACCTGCTTCGGGAGTTGTACGTATAAGTGCATATGCAATGCCGCCTTCAGTGAATTGTGGTGAAACTCCCGTCCGAACGTTATTTCCACCTATCAAACGACCTTTTCCTGAGACAACAAGCTTAATTGGTATTGCATCTGCTCGGTCTGGTGAACTAACTAAGTTTCCTTGTTCATCACAAATTTTAATATAAATTGGAATCATGTCCGACCCTCCAGCATGAGGGACGATACCTTGATCAGCGAATTCTATTTGCAGATGGTGGGTTGACGTGGCAGTTGAAACACGATGGGTACAAACAACTTTTCCGTCTAATATTCCCTCCGCTTTCAGTTCTCCTGATTCGTAATCTGCTAGCTCAAAACGAAAATACGGGCTACCTCCCTTTTTGTAAATAAATGGCGCTGTTACCGAATTGTTTTCTCTGTTTTTTTCGCCCACAAGTTTGTTATTTCGAAAGAGTCTGACGGTGTCACAATTTGAGAATACGATGATATTAGCATCCAGATCTTTCCTTGCATTGTGACTTGCGATATGTACAACGGGACCATAAGTGGGATTTTTGGCATCCTGCATCGCTTTCATTTGATAATAGCCGAATTTCGGGTATCGATCCAAATCGACAACTCCACTGAACGCAGTGACCGGATCATAACCGCGGGTATAATCGTTGAAACTCCAAAGGAAATATCCACTTATACGAGGATTTGCATCGAGACCAGCATGATCCCAATAGCCTCCTAGAGATTCTTCTTTTTCCCCGTTGAGTGCATTCTGTCGTAATATTGATTGGTTAATTAATCCTTTATCGCCATAAAGTCTTGAAGCACGGAGCCCATTTTCTTTACTTGGGTCTGCAAACCATGCATCGCCCCATTCCCTTGTCAATGAAGGGTTTTTGGGGAATGGGTCAGTTCCATCAGGATCAACTACCTTATAAAATACATCGTAGAAAGGCTGGCTTCTACTATTGAGATCATCGACTGTAAAAAGTTGATCACCGGGCAACTCATCGTGTGCGATCTTTACCGCCTTCATCATCCAGGATGCTGGAGTAGGAGACTCGTTGAGCGATGTTTCCCATAAAAAAATAGAAGGATGATTACGGTCTCTCCTGATCATTTTGCGAATATCACGATATGTACGTTCGATAAATAAATCATCTTCATTAAAATATTGCCAACCCGGTTGGCATTCGATCACCAATAGACCTAGAGAATCACAAGCATCAAGAAATGCTGGCGATGGTGGATAGTGCGCGGCTCTTACCGCATTGAATCCTCCTTTCTTCAGTAGCATAACATCGCGGTATTGCATCGAATTGCTTGCCGCATCTCCTACATAAGGAAATGCTTGGTGCCTATTGGCACCCCGGAGGTAAAGTTTATCGCCGTTTAAATAAAATCCATCGGCTTTACCGGTAGGAGAACGAAAGCTGAATCTCCTTATACCTATCCATGTATTTACCTCATCAATTAAAATATCGTTGTCATAAATGCGTGAAACCAGTTGGTATCGGAATGGATGATCGGGAGACCATAACTGCGGATTAAAAACCTCGAGCTTTTGGACAAAAGTAGAATCACCGGGAGAGATATTTGTTCTGCTATTGGTCTCTGAAACGATTTTTCCGGTATTATCTAATAGTATTGTCTCCAAACGCAATTTGGATATCAAATGGGTATTGCTGTTTACGATATGCGTTCGGCAGTTAACTGTTGCCTTTTCTTTAGTAACCGCCGGAAAGCTTACCAGAATTCCACCTCCAGCAATGATATCCGTTTCCATAGGATCCGAAATATAGGTTTTATCGGTAATGATCATTTTTACTTCCCGATAGATCCCTCCATAATAATTAAAATCTAGTTTCTGCATAGGCTTGCCGGGGGGCGTTGAACCATCATCCTTATTGCTGACGCGTATTGCGAGCACGTTATCTTTATCATATTGGATGTACGGCGTTATATCAACCACAAAGCCTAGGTATCCGCCAGCATGTTCTGCAATTTTTTTTCCGTTAAGAAAGATTGTACAATTAGTTTGGACGCCTTCAAATTGAAGTACGGTTCTTTTATTTTGCAGTCCGCCGGAAAGACGAAAATAACGGCGATACCATCCCGTACCTTGAAATACGCTGCCGCCGTTGTGTTTCGGCTCCAAACGCATAACATGCGGAATACTTACCGCTTCCCATTTGCTGTCATCATAATCTATCTCCATCGCCTGGTCCATATCTCCTCGATAAAATGCCCAGTTGGTATTCATATCAAGTCGTGTTCTTGCAGACTGTTTTTTCATTGCAAACAGCGGAGAACATATACCCCATAATATTAAGGCAGGCAAGATGTACTTTGTTTTTTTCATGTAAAAAATATAGTTCCACTTTGGTTTCTGCTAAAAGCTGTCAGAAAGGCAATTTGTTAGTGGCGAAAAATGTAAGATTAGTCTATTTTTCTTGGTAAAAAATTAGCCATCAGCACTAAATATTTTAAGCTGATGGCTACGATTTACTAATTTGGATAACCTGGATTTTGTGTTAGATTACGATTTACATCAGTTTCTTTTCGGGGGATTGGCCAGAGATAATCTCTTTCACTCGAAAAAGTCCGAGATTCAGCCTCCACATGTTCACCCGTAAGCACTAAAGCTCCGTTCGTTGGATCGACGGTACCTAGTCGTGTACCGTATACTTTTCCTTCACGCACTTGTGGTCCTATTTTCCAACGTTTTATATCAAACCAACGTAAACCTTCCAATGCAAGTTCAACGCGGCGTTCTCTTCTTACCAATTCGCGTAAAGTTGTTTGATTAGCATAAATAGATCTATCAACTTTGGGCATTCCGGCCCTTTGTCTTAAGGCATCAATAGCGTCATACACACTGTTGTCTATGCTTGCACTTTCTATTTTTGCTTCAGCATATGTCAGCAATATCTCCGCATAGCGTATGAGAATCATATTTAAACCCGTATTCCATAAATCCGGATAGTCAGATAGATTAGACGTGTATTTTTTATATAAATAGCCCGTTTTAGAATTATTACTTCCGTTATAGTAGTCTCCAGAACTTCGTTCAATTGGATTATAATATTTCCCTTCGTAGAACTGTCCCGGATAGACGATAGATGCTGTAAGCCGAGGATCCCTACCTTTATAAGGATCGTTTTTGTTATAATTGGCACCTGGATCATCGATCGTTTTTCCATTGGCCATTTCATAAGCGTCTACCAAAGATTGCGTCGGATCAATCGAGCCCCATCCACCAAAAGTTGAGGATGGCATAATGCCAATGTTTCCGTTGGAATAGTCATTTTCCTTATATTGTATGTCAAGGATAATCTCATTGTTATTCTCATTCTGTATTCGGAAAAGGTCTTGATAGGAGGAGAAAAGGGAGTAGCCCATTTCCATGACTTGCTTGCTGGTAATGATACAATCTGCGTATTTACCGCTATACAGCTCTAAACGTGCTTTGAGCGACAAGGCCGCTCCTCGGGTAATTCTGCCCACATCGTTAGCAGAATATTTCACAGGAAGTTCTGGCGTGATCGCCTTCAATTCATCGAGGATATATTTCTGGATCTCAGAGACAGCTGTACGACTTACCGCATTTGCTTCATCTTGGCTAAGTGTTTTAGTGACAAGTGGGACATCACCGTAAAGTTGGGACAAGGTAAAATACTGATAAGCACGTAGGAAACGTGCTTCCGCTTTCATTCTGGTTTTCAATGCTTCGTCCATAGGGGTTTTATCCACGTTTTCTAGAAACCAGTTGGATTTCTGGATCGTGCTATATGACGGAGACCATCTATCAGTGATCCAAGTGTCTGAAGGACTCCCGGACCCATTTCCCAAGCTTGTATAACCTTCCCAATAATATTGGCTGTACACATTGTCCGATAAAGCATCCATGTAAAGCACATGGTATCCGTCGCTCCAGGAGTTATAACAACCATTAAGGGCTACTAGTGCATCATTCTCCGAAGACCAGAGCGAAGAATTGCTGTAGGCATCCTTGGGATTTCTGTCCAGAAAATCTTTCTGGCAAGCCGTAAATGTTATACTGAGAAAAAGAGATAATATTAAAGTTTTTTTCATGTCTAATGCGAATAAGAGTTAAAAAGTGACATTTAGGCCCAGCGTATGTACTTTGACCTGAGGATAATAATATATGCCACTGCTATAAGAAGCCTCCGGGTCGATCCAGTCTTGAAGTCCGCTGAAAGTCAATATATTTTGACCGCTATAATAGATACGGGCACGACTGATTCCCAATTTTTTGATTAAGCTGGTGAAGTTATATCCTACTTGTAGATTTTTTAGGCGGATATAGGAAGCATCTTTGACCCAGAATGAAGAAGGATTGTCTATTGCATTATTCTGATTTTGGGAATAAAGTATCCTAGGAAGTGACGCTCCGGGATTTTCGGGGGTCCAAGTATCCAATAACGCAGATGTAGGCTTACCTGCGGCGTCGCCAACTTCGCCTAGCTTTCCTTCCAGATACGTTTTTACACGAGCGGCCCCTTGAAAGAACAGCATAAGATCGATATTCTTATATGTACCGCCCAATGTTAGTCCGAAAGTGGTCTTGGGGTAGTAATTGCCTAAATATTGTTTATCGTCGCTATCAATTACTTTGTTGCCGTCAATATCACGGTATTTTAAATCCCCGGCTCCGGTCCGGTTGCTTTGAACAGCATGCTTTTCTACCTCTTCTTTTGTTTGGAAAATTCCGTCTGCAATATAGCCATATAGCGAATTGATAGGATAGCCTACCTCTTGTATCGTAGTATTTGTTAGGTAGGGGCCAGTACCATACAGATCTGTGATCTTATTATCGATAAAAGAGATGTTGAACGAACCATTGTAGGCAAAATCTCCCTTATTGTCTTTGTATCCAAGTACAAATTCCCAGCCTTTGTTTTGTACAGCACCAGCGTTTCTCGTTGGGGGTTTTAATCCATATACGCCACTGACGGGTACATCCAGTATAATG
Organism: Sphingobacterium athyrii; assembly: GCF_003071065.1. Taxonomy (GTDB): domain Bacteria; phylum Bacteroidota; class Bacteroidia; order Sphingobacteriales; family Sphingobacteriaceae; genus Sphingobacterium; species Sphingobacterium athyrii. Next base: position 347,532 of record NZ_QCXX01000009.1, read on the forward strand.
TCATTTGTTTTCCGATTAAACCAGTCGACCGTCAGATCCAGTTTTCCTTTGAAGAATGACGCATCGATACCTGCACCATAAGTTGTTGTGCTCTCCCAGCGCAGATCGGCATTGGCACCACTAGTCGGAGCTACGCCCGTTGCTATAATAGGGGAGGCTCCGCCAAACGTATAGTTTTGATCAGAACTGATCACGGTGATGTATGGGTAGTATGGCGCACTAGGAAAGTCACCATTCGCTTTGACTTCCTGATTACCGAGTTTTCCCCATGATCCACGGATTTTTAAAGCAGATATAGATTCCTTTACTGGCTCAAAGAAATTTTCTTTGTTCAGATTCCATCCAGCTGAGAATGAAGGAAAAGCACCCCAGCGGTGTTTTGGTGAAAAACGAGATGTTCCATCATATCTCAAATTAGCTTCAAAAAGGTACTTACCTGCAAAATCGTAATTTAATCGACCAAAATAAGAACACAATGCCATTTCATATCCATAACCAGAGGCAGTTTGTCCGGCGGTCGATCCGAGATTGATTTCACTCAGCTCATTGTTAAGAAAGCGCTGTCTGTAAGCACTATTTTCAGTATATTGTGTAAGCTCTTGAAAATAGCCTCCCAATACCTTTATATTATGATCTCCAAAGCTTTTTGTATAATCTAACAAGCCCTGGAGTGTTGTCCTTCGGAAGGTTGTATTTTTATCAGTAAGTTTATTTGGTCCTTGATAGAAGGTTTTGTCTCCGGCTGCATTGTAATACTGAATGTCAGCAATAAAAAACTTATTTTGTGCTATAGAAGATACAAATCCTAGTGTAGGTTTAAAATGGAGGCCTTTTAGGATTTCCCAGTCAGCACCAACATTTCCAGCAAAATCATAATAGTTTTCGCGGTTAAAAGACGGTGATTCAAGCCAGGCAAGTGGATTTCCATCGGCTATACTTCCATAGTGACCATTTTCATATTTATAAGGAATCATTGGAACAATTCGGTTAATTTGTCGCACCACCTGAGTGAATCCCGATACCCCTGGCATGCTTGATTGCGGTTCCAGTAATGGCGAGTAAGTATAGGCGAGATTGCCGTGAACTTTCAGTTGGTCATTGACTTTTGATTCTAGATTAAAACGGGAAGTATAGCGCTTCGCATTTGTTTTTTTTATAAGACCATTTTGATCGAAATAACCAAGGGAGAGCATGTACCGGGACTTGTCGTTTCCACCATTTACGCTCAAGTAATGATTCTGTTGTATCCCGTTGCCCCTATAGGCTAGATCCAACCAGTCCGTATTGGGATAATTATAGGGATCAGATCCATTCTTGAATTTTTCAATTTCTTCTTCCGTATATCGAGGTTGTTTTCCTTCATTGCGGAGAGCCTGATTATAGAGTCCCGCGGCTTGCCAAGACGGCAAATAATCAAAAAGCCCGGTTGCACTTTGTTTGCCGACATAGGTATTATAGGTCAGGATAGTTTTTCCCTCCTTACCTTTTTTCGTCGTGATTAAGATTACCCCGTTGGCTGCCCGAGATCCGTAAATAGCAGCAGATGCTGCATCTTTCAATACCGATATACTTTCTATATCATCAGGGTTGACATTGTTCATAGTAGAGATCATTCCATCAATGACAACCATCGCACCAGCATTGTTGAGTGTTCCAATGCCACGCACACGTATGGTGGCCGCATCACGTCCGGGTTGTCCAGAATTTGCAGCAGTAACTGTGACTCCTGCCATTGTTCCCTGTAATGCATTTCCAACGCTTGTAACAGGACGGTCGGTCAGTTGTGAAGCACGAACGGTAGAAACTGATCCCGTTAAATTTTCTTTGCGCTGTTGGCCAAACCCGACTACAACTACTTCCTGAAGATTTTGCTGATCCGATAGCATCGTAACCTGAAGAGCGTCTTTGCCATCGGCCGCTACCTCTTGTGGTTTATAGCCGATATAACGGAAGATAAGAACACCTTCGTGAGGTATTTTCAGTTGGAATTTTCCGTTTGCATCGGTCGTTGTTCCAATTCCATTACTGCCTTTTAACATGACATTTACCCCTGATAAGGTTTTTACCGAATCACGTACGGTACCCGTAGCAATTAGTTGCTGAACCTTAGGTTCAAATGATGCGACTTCCCTCATTTGAATCACGATGGTATTGTTTTTTAATGTATATGTTATAGGCTGTAGGGCAAGACATTTGTCGAGCGCTTCACGAAGCGGCATATCGGTCACGTTGATATCTATTCGTTTACTTTTCTCCAATACGTCATTTTTGTAGACAAAGTCGTAACCAGTCTGCTGTTTAATCGCGTTGAATATAGTCTGCAGCGGGGCCTTTTCCATATATAGTGTTACTTGCTGACCATTGGCAGCCAAAGACGATTGCAGAAAGGCAGCGGTTAGAATAATACAGGTTAGGTATATTTTCATAAAGCCTTTTTTTAAAATAGATCCAGATGTTCCATTTATTAGGTTATAGTAACCTGATGTGTTAGCAACATTGGAATAAGGGGAAAGATCTCCTTTGGTATTAGTAAACATCATTTTATTTTTAGGATTAATCAATTAAAATTAATTTGGTCAGGATTCTAACTGTCTAAAGGTATAGGTAGTATTCGGTCACTATTTAGGAGAATCCATAGCTTGTTTTTCATCTACGGTTTGATCATAATCCTCCTTCCTTTTAGGTTAAAATGAATGCCGGTCAGTTTGAGTACGTCCAATACTTCCTGTATATCTTTTGAGCGTGAGATTGACCCGCCGAATTTTATTTTACCAATATTTTCTTCGTAGCTAACCTCAACATCATACCAGCGAGAAATCTGTCGCATAATTTCTTCCAAGGGCATATCATCAAATGCAAAATCGCCTTGCTTCCAGGCAATAGACTGTGAAGCATCCACCTGCTTGAAGGTTAGATTTTTATTATTGAGGATACTCTGTTGCCCGGGGTTTAATATTATCGAAGTATTTCGATTAGTCGGAGATACCTTTACGCTACCTTCTATTAATGTTGTTTTGACGGTTTCTTCGTCCTGATATGCATTAATATTGAAAGTTGTGCCTAATACCGTTACTATCTGCTTATCTGTCTCTACGATGAAAGGGACTTTCTCGGCTTTCGTCACCTTTTTAGTAACCTCAAAATATCCTTCCCCCATTAATTTGACCCGTCTCTCTTTACCTGAGAAATTGGTGGGAAAGCTCAGTGATGAAGAAGCATTGAGCATTACTGAAGTACCATCTGCGAGCAGTAACTTAAACTTTCCACCTTTTGGGACTGTAATCGTATTTATTCCTTCGTCATGTGGTGCTCCGTTTCTAAGTGTGTAACTCAAGATTCCTTTTTCCAACATCTGGATAGCGCCTCCGGTAGCAAAAGATAGATTCTCCGATGTCGCACTGTCCAGGTACATTGTACGTCCATCTGCAAGCTGCAATATTGCCTTATCTGAACCCGGGCGAACGAGTATAGCTTGTGGTTCCCGAATTTCCAGTAGGTTTTGAAAGTCCATCATCAGGACTACAGCTAAAAAAATAGCAACAGCAGCAATCATCGATGGTCTAAAAAGAAATTGAAATGGCTTATCTATTTTTTGTTTATCAGCAATCGTTTTATCTATTTTTTTCCAGATAATATATTCGCGTATTTTTTTATTTCCATGCTTAGTTTCGTCCCATTCTTCTGTTTGAGATTCAATATGCTTGTAGAATGAAAATAGTTGATCTTCTTCTTGCTTGTTTGTTTTCTTTTTAAGGTATTTGCTGATGATACGCTGTATGGTCTTTCTATCTTTCATGTCTGTATTATAATTGTATGTGCAAAAAAAAAGCACCAACCCCTAAGAGTTGATGTTTTTAATTTTTTTAGCTCAACGTGATCTATCGGAAAATATTGAGGATTGTTAATAAGAAAAGCGGTAAGGTCCATGGAGAGAGGTATTTTCTCATTTTTTTTATGGCAATGGTAATTTGGTTTTCTACGGTTTTTATTGAAATATTGAGGCGGGCTGCTATTTCCTTATTGGTGAGATGCTCCTTTCTGCTCAAGTAAAAAATTACACCGCATTTTTCGGGCAATTTTTCGATGCCTATTTTTAAAGCTTCTTCGATCTCTTTGTGATGATCCTGAGAATCAAAAAATGCTGCTGGCAAATTAACTAACTCCATTACATAGTTATTTCTACATTTTTTTTCGTTTATGCACCTGAAGACCTGAAAACGTACTGCTGTAAATAAATAAGATTCCAGATTCTTTATCGACAAGGCCGAACGTCTGATCCAAAGCTGCGAAAATATCTCCTGAACAATATCCTCACACAATTCCCTGTCACGAAGAATATTGTAAGCTGCTAGATAAAGCCTGTCCCAAAACAGGGTATATAATTTTTCAAACGCGACCTTCGATCCACCATAAAGCGCTCCTAATAGGATTGTATTTTCATGTTGTTGAGTAGCTCTCTTTTTCGAATCTGATAAATTAACATTATGGATAATTTCCATATCATTATAGTGGTAATTTTTTGCCATATCCGTTGGTTCGAAAATGCGTCATTATTGAGATATTAAATCTCTACGCTGGTTAAATTGGTAAGCAATTCTTTAGTTGAATGGTAGACTATGGCTACAGTGATACGCTGCCTTTGAAGCAGGGATTATTTTTTGCGTTCTGCTTTGTATAATTGGTTTAGGAATACCGTTTATCAGACTCAATATTTTTAAATTGAGAATTTTAATAGCTAATAAAAAGCAACCTATTAATAAATAGGCCGCTTTTTACCGTTATCCGTCAAGAACGCCTTCCCGTCAGATAACTATATTAATCATAAAAAAGAAAGCAGAGATTAGTTTCTGACACAGCGTACATTTTTCAACTGTGTTTCTATAAAATCGATGCCGATTGCTGAAACGTTGAGCAAGTTTGCTGTCAAGTCATCGTTGTGGATATTGAAAGCTCCTCTTTCAGCATGATAATACCAAGCACCAAATCCAAACAGACCTCCAATGTTAATGCCTGACGTACCTGTCCACAATTCCGCACGGTTACCATAATTGGCCAGGTTGATCTGTAAGACACCATTCACAAAAGCGAACGAATCACTACCGCCATTAAAGTTGAAATGAAGCTTGTTGCTTGGATAAGGAGCAGCTGTTCCACTGGCGTCATATTCAAAGTAGCCACGGTTGTTGACTGATCCGTAAGTTGTTTGCTGACCTCCAACACCTAGGAATCCCGTAAGCTTTCTAAAGTCACTTTCGCTAGCTTGACGCCAAATACCCTTAGGGTAGACCTCATTACAAGGATCACTGTTTTTACCGAATTGGTCCGGAACCAGGCCTTTGAATGAGAAATAGGTATTTCTGGCATTGCTATGGGCATAAGTGTGGTGGAATCGGTAGGGGTTATGACCAGCTTGGTAATAAATATTTTGTCTAGCCCATCTCGTCCCTTCTACTGTCAACGGAGATTCGATTAAGTTAACCAGCAAATGGTGGCTATTTCCTAGTACAGGAGTGATGTTGAATGCGAAATTGACAGGAGTAGCTGAAAATTGGCGGATCGAGTTGTCATCAATCTTTAAAGCTAGATTGGAGACGTTTACTTTAATCCCGCCAGTCACTGCCACTGGATCGGCTGTATAAGTATATGCTATTTTAGCATCTTGATAAAGTGCATTGATGTCTTTAAATTCGACAAATGGAATTTCGTGGTCGGCGGCGACAAGGTCACTTAAGGCGCCGTTGGTGATATCAATTGATGCTGTTTTGATTCCAGCTACAGCGACTTTAGCTCCTGTCATATTTGCAAACATACCTTGTGTATTCAATTCTATTCCAAGTCTTGCAAATTTGTGGCTGAACATAATATTAATTGGCACATTGACGCTACTGCCACCAGTAGGAACCGACACCTCGCCCGAAGTATATAAGATATCTTTTCCTCCCGGAAGACTGATTTTGGTATTAGCGGAAGTCACGTTAGGGACATCATCAGTTGTATTGTAAGAAAGGGCGACCCATTTATAGGTTTTGCCTTGTGTCACATCAATAGTTCCTTGTGTTCCGGCGATAAATTGCTCAGATGAAATCAACTCTGTTCCATCTTGCGAAAATAAGTATAGACGGTATTTTACACCATTTTCTATAGCGGCAGCTTTTGTAGAGCTACCGCTATTTGAAGCTGCTTTTGTTAAAGATTGTGCTGCCGTAAATGGTATGTTATTATCTGTCTGAAGGACTGCATCAAATTCTGGAAATTCTAACACTTTAGTATTCCCTGAGCTTGATTCTGCTACTTTTGCATGCGAACCTTTTGTCGATATTTTTTGGCTTTCATCAATTCCCGACACGTTCAACATTAATTTTGTCCCCTCGATTTTGGCTGTTTCTTCAATTTGTTCCCTGTCTTTCGAGCAGCTCGAAAAAGTGCTACTCCCTACTAGCAACAATGCTATAGAAATGGCGGTCCAGTTCAATTGGTTTTTATATAATACTTTCATAAGAAATCTTGATTTTTAGTTCTGTAATAGCTTATTTTATAAATCTCCATTACCACTGCCATCCGAACCATCACCCCAGTCTCCTACACCAGGGGTAGGCGTTCCTGTTCCTGTTGAACCAGCAGCAATCCCTTGCTCCAGTTCGATTGTAAGCACGCTGATAGTAGGTGCTTCATAAGTTTTCTTTTCTGTTTTCATTTTGAATTATTTAAGTTTTAAATCATTGTTAATGATTAGTCGTTGGATTTTAATACATGGCCGAGCTTTTCCGTGAGCAGGGCAAGTCCTTGGAAATCCGATACAAACATGAATATTTTATGAAATAGAAATGAAAAATCTCTCCCCCCAACAACTACTCTTGTATTGTTAAGTTGTTGTTTTTAAGAATGTTAATTTTAATTAAAGGTGTTGGATCGTGCTTGAGGAACCTACTGTTTATTCTTTGTTATCGAAAATGTTTTAATATTTTATGATGACAAATAATTCTGAATAGATTTGGAGTTGATTTTTTAGGAGGATTTCTTAACCTTCCGTAGGAGGATTGTCGTCCACATGGTTTCTCAGCCAGAGGATAAAATCCTCTTCCGGAGAGAGTCTTAGCTTTTTTCGTAGATTATAACGGTTGTTTTCAATTGTTTTTGTTGCTTTGAACGTATAGTCAGCAATCTCTTTTGTTGAGAAACCAAGATAAATATAAGCGCATAGGATTAACTCAGATGATTTGAAATTTGCGTCAATGCACAGCATTCTTTTTAAAAATTTAGGGTGAACCTCTTGGAAACGCGCCCAAAATGTTGGTGAATTTTTCTTAGCTAACGCTATAAGGTCTGAAAATGATTCATTTACTTTCAATTCAAGTGTTTCGATGAGCTGTTTATTTTGGGCTATTTCGATTTCCTTTGCAGAGAGTAGTTTCTTCTTTTTTAATTTGTATTTCCTATATTTCCATAACAATAGCAGTAGTGTGGCAAAAAAAGCTATGGCCAGCAAGATGTTTAATAGCTCGTCTCGATTTTTTATTATTAATTCCTGTTTTTCGATATTGTCTAATACTGCTTGTACTCGTTTTCTATTGTTATTTTCGTCAATTAATCGTTCAGAGGCAGATAGCTTGAGGTACTTTTCCTCATTATCGTGCTGTTGCAATTTGCTATAGCTTTTCGATATCTTTAAATACAAGTCCGCAGATGTAGATCGGTTAGAAGTTCTTTTTTGTTTGTCAGCTAGGGCAAGTAAATAATATTCAAGGGCTTTTTCCGTGTTTCCGGTCTGCATATAATAATCGGCATACAATTCAAGAAAAAGCGTATGTTGCCTATTATCTATTAGAGCCTGCTCGTAAGCGAGCTGGATAAAAGGAAAAGCTTCATTAGGCTTAAACTGTTCGATGTAGATCATCGCCTTATAATAAAATAGATTTGCTTTTACTTTATAGATTTTTTTTAAGCGATTATAAATAGAGTCCGGGACTGTTTCTGCATGTTGTATGGCTAATCCACTATAATAATGGGCGGGCGGATAATCGTTGATTATGGTGTAAGAAATTCCGAGGGCAGCGAGGCTAAGTGCTGCAGTCATTGCCGATTCAGGATCTTTTCTCGACAGTGTAAGATCAATTACTTTCTGATGCTGTTTAGCTTGTTGTTTATAAAGATGAAGTCGAGAATAATGAAATCCTTTCAGGGCCAGCAAACGTGCCTTTAGCGGCTTGTACCTCTTTGACGCGTTTTCGTTGAGCCCCTTTTCGATATATGGATATGATTTTTCGTATTCTTCCAGCATATTGAGGCAATAAGCTATATAATAATAAGTTTCCGCTTTACGCCTAGAATCAGCGGTTTTTTCGGCGATGATACTGGCCTTTTTTGCATACTGTAAAGATAGGAGGTAATTATTTTCGAGTGATTGGTCTGCTTGCTGCAAGAGAGAGTCAACTTTTGATTTGTTGGCCTGATCTCGATCACAGAAATGTAAATTGATGATACAGAAAAATAATGATAGAAATTTAAAATGGATCCCTAAAATACTGTGTAACATAATTAATAGATTAATATTCTCAATATTATATAATACCTATGAGGAGAAAATAATGATATTTATTCCTAAGACGTGTCAAATATCAAAAGCTATATTTCGTTTGGAAAGTAATGATTCAAGCATGGGTCAATACGTAAAGATATCGAAAAGACCATCGTCGAAATATTTCATTTTAAAGCTTACTAACAATACTTTGGTCATCATATCTTATTAAAATTTCAATAATGGATTACATTTTTTGTAAATTGTTGTCATCAATAGGGTGGATGTAGGTGTTCCATTTTTTATGTTTAATACTTTTTTCGAAAATCAGATGCAAGAAAACCAACATGAAATCCTCAAAAGAGGTACAGAAATTACCCAAAGATATTTTGAGTTTTTGAACCAACATATTGATGACGTTGCGTCGGGTAGAGTCATAGCGTTTATGGAAATTAATGAGATCGCGAGCGCACTATTTCTTTCGCACACCCATTTAACCGATACGATACAAAAAGAAACAGGAAATCATCCTTGTTATTTTTATGATCTAAAAATTATAGATCGGGCAAAGGAGCTACTTTTATCATCTGCTATCCCTATAGCAGAGATTGCACGTATACTGACTTACGATCCTTCTAATTTTTCCAAGTTCTTTAAAAAGTTTGTCGGGAAAACCCCGGGGCAATACCGCAAAAATCTAAAAAATAAAGAAGTATAAAGACTCACCATGATATTAACTTGTTGCTGTTAAAGTACCCTACTTATCGTTTAACTAAATATTGATAGTTCAAGTCCTTTGCACTATTTCTTACGTGCTTTCTTAACCAAGTTATAATTGTTCGTCTATCGTGAATACTATATTTTTCCATAGCTTCTTCGAGTAACAGTTCCCCTCTTACGATAGAGAGAACGATGAGGGCCTTATGCTCTTTGGAATAGCGATTAACAGAATTCTTTTTCATAATTTTTAGTAATAGTGTTGAATAGATCAGTTTAGCTTTCATATCAAAATAGTAAGAAGACGGATGTGAAAATTCTGGAAAGTATCACAAATCTACAACAAACTTGAAAAGTTTTTTTTAAGGATTGAAAAAACTCACCCCCCAAGAAGTACCCTCTCGATAAATTAATCATTTAATATTTTGTTATTTAAGACTATATATTAAAAAATGTAGTGTACAAGCGATGCGATATTAAGATTATGCACGATGATTTGACAGGAAATACGAAGGAACGAGAACGAAAATTAGAGGTGATTAAAATTCCGAAAAGTTCACCATAAAATCTCCAAATGGGATGAACATCTTTGTACTAACAGTTTTAAAACATTAAAATATAAGAGAAAATGGCAAGAAACGATTTAACAGGAAAAGTGGTTTTAATTGCGGGAGGCGCAAAAAACTTAGGGGGCTTATTAAGCCGGGATTTTGCATCAAAAGGAGCAAAAATTGTTGTTCATTATAATAGCGAAAGCACGAAAATAGATGCCGAAAAAACTTTGGCAGATGTCACTAACGCTGGTGGTGAAGCATTTTTATTCCAGGCCGATCTGACTGATGTCAAGAATATCGTAAAACTATTTGATGCTGCAATCGAACGGTTTGGAGGAGTTGATATTGCTATTAATACAGTTGGAAAGGTTTTGAAAAAACCATTTGCAGAAACGACAGAGGAAGAATACGATAGTATGAGTGACATTAATTCAAAAGTGGCCTACTTTTTCATACAGGAGGCAGGGAAGAGAATCAACGAGAATGGAAAGATCAATACAATTGTAACATCCCTGCTTGCTGCATATACAGGTTTGTACTCCACGTATGCAGGTGCGAAGGCGCCCGTTGAGCATTTTACCAGAGCGGCTTCTAAAGAGTTTGGGCCGCGAGGCATTTCGGTGACCGCGGTTGCGCCGGGGCCGATGGATACACCGTTTTTCTATGGTCAAGAGACAGCTGATGCAGTGGCTTATCACAAATCAGCTTCAGCACTGGGGGGACTAACAGATATTAAAGATATTGCTCCCTTAGTGGAATTTTTAGTGACTGATGGATGGTGGATTACCGGGCAGACTATTTTTGCTAATGGTGGATACACAACTAGATAATAGAAATAAAAAGAGACAATGCAATGACTGTATGCATTGTCTCTTTATCTCTCGTTTCAAATCCAACAAGTCTTCATGGGATGTAGATCTGATTTTTTGCGGTAGAACCCAGAAAATCCAAAAAGGGCATATTTGAATGGGACTAATATGCATAGGTACATCACAATGTATTTGACATCTTTCTAACATCAAAAAAGGTTATCGGAGGATAGCCTTTCTTATTATCCTATCGTTTGTAGAATAGCTGCCAGTGTACGATATTCAGTGCGACCCCTGTATATTTTCTAATTAGCCTTATCTGAAAATGTATTGATTGAGTTGAGACTGTAGTAAGCAATCCCATTATCGGGATATTCTTTCAGGATCTGTTCATAAAGCGTTTTTGCTTTTTCTGCTTCCATTGTCTGTACATAACAGAATGCAATATTACAGAGAGCCATTTCCCGATAGCACATTTTTGAAGCACTCAATAGTGTTAGCGAACGGTACCTGTCCAGCCAAGTATATTTCGTAAAATAATCAGCACTCTGCTTAAAGTAACCTAGAGCTGTTTTGAAATCCTTTTGTTTGATCGCTTTCATCCCCTTATTGTGGCTTGAAGGGATTGTCTGTTGCAATAATATAGTTATAAGTACAAAAAGCACTACGCCTATAAAAAAGCCATGTTTCTGAAAGAAAAACACAGCGATAGTAATAAAAAGTAACCATACTAAGATAATGATTATGATAGCTGGCCAAGATACTTGTCGAACTATTGGAACATTTGCACTCATTTTATCAAAAACTAATTTCGCATGTAATGGTATGCTAAATATACTAAAACTGTCTTAAAGTATTATTTTATCGCTAAGTTACCAAAAGAATAAAAAGCATGGTGTTGAATCTGTTTTATTCAAAAATATTGTTTCTAACACCTGGTAATAATCAGGAGCATAATTAAATACAATTTTTCATCTGAGAGGCAATAAACTCCGATTTGGTTCTTTTAAACCTGATTGCTGATGGAAAAATACTTACTATCTTTATATTCTTTTGTTGAAGAGATCATGATTGAGATGATCTTTAAATTTGGGCGTTAAGCTGGAAGGAACGTCGTTTAAAAGAACACTCAGGATTAGCAGTATATGAATAAGCATATTCAAAACATGATATGGGCAGCAATGTCAAAATGAAAGATTTAGACTATAACGAAATATTGCAACAAGCTGTTGCAGAAATCCGTACCAACCGGACATTGGTGCTAAGCAGATCAATAGCGCTGCGAATTCCATGTATTGGAATTTAGGAAAACTGCTTTCGGAGAAAAAATTGGAGGAAGGCTACGGTAGTGGTGTGGTCAAACAATTGTCTGTTGATCTGAAAAGTGAGTTTCCCGATATGGGGCTGTCGCCACGCAACTTATGGAATATGAAACGTTTTTATCAACAAAATACAAAACTGCTACAGAGCGTAGCAGTTTTGCCATGGGGACATAATCTACTCTTATTAGATAAAATAAAAACTATAGAGGAGGTTATGTTTTACGCTAATGAAGCAGTAGTAAAAGGTGGTCTCACGATTTATTGCTCAATGCGATTAAGATGGACAGCTATAGTCGAGTCACGAATCAATTGAAAACGCATAATTTCGATACCGCTCTGCCTGAGATAAGTGCCGAATATGCAAATGAAGTATTCAAAAGTTCGTACAATTTAGGTTTTTTGGGAATTACTGAGCCAGTAAAAGAGTTGGAATTAGAAAAGCGCTTGATCGCTAAGATTAGGTATTTTGTATTAGAGCTGGGCAAAGGGTTTTCTTTTATAGGCAATCAATACCGCTTGGAGTATAACAACAAAGAGTACTTTGTTGATATGCTTTTCTTCCACAGAGGTCTACGCTCTTTGAAGTTGCTATTGAATTAAAGATTGGTAGTTTTAAAGCAGAATATGTCGGCAAGATGAATTTGTACCTATCGTTACTAGATAAATTGGAAAAAGGTGAAAGTGAAAATCAGTCTATCGGCATTATTCTTTGTGCAGATAAAAACCACTTGGATGTAGAAATAGCATTGCAGGATATCAATAAACCTATTGGTGTTGCTGAATATCAATTGTTATTATCAAAAGAAGAACTACAGACCTTAGTAATGAACGAAATAAGAACTACAGAAAACGAAGAGGAGTTTGAATAAATTAAACCCCAAATAATGCTTGGGTTAGGATTCATTTGTTTATTCACAACCAAATTATTGCAAAATCAACTATTGTCAATAAAATTATCCTGATCCAAAATTTCACTCAAGCAATTTAAGTATTGCTGTGTTTTCCCTGGAATTCTTATTCCGGTAATTTTATGTTTAAATATAGCTTAATTGAAGCATTATTTTGAATTAATGATTTTTGAACTTCCGTGCATCTATTTGTTGAAATCCGAATTTCTATGTCAATAGGACTTTAACTTCACCTTACTATTCCTGCCATTCACCGAGTTTTCCTGTTCGTTAGTCTAAAGCACGTAGGCTAGGGGCCTATTGTGTTGTAGTTTTGAATCAACAAATAAGTACAGAAAAAAACTAACACAATAAAATAAAGACATTATGAACTCATTAGTAAAAACCTTCACAGCAGCAGCCCTAATCGCAGTATCCACTTTTGCTATGGCCGCTAACAAACCAGCATCAAAAACTGAAAAAGTAACCGTTAACCTTTCTACAGCAGACTTTGCCTTAGAGCACTATGTTGCTGTAACTACGGAGGGAGAATCAGCAGGGGTTGAGCAATTATTCGCGGAAGATTTCAACCAAAAGATCCAAGCTTCCAATGTACAGTCTCATAGCCGTAGTGCGGTTGTCAAATCCTTGAAAAAACAAAAAGGGGAGAAGCTCAACTGTACGGTAGCTACTGACATTATCGAAGAGTCTGCCGACTTTATGGTTGCTAAAGTAACACTAAGATTTGAAGACTTTACCAAGACTGATCTGGTAACTTTGGTACGTGAAGGTAATGATTGGAAAGTGTCCAAATCAATCAACTCAT